>NZ_CP034141.1:5222500-5823661 GCF_003856555.1 Paenibacillus sp. M-152 | reverse complement strand
GCTGCTTAATCATCCTGTTGTCGGTTCCCTTCGTTTTGGTCATCTTTCCTTCCAGGCTATGGACTCCGTTGACCTCCAGGTTACAGTTAATATTCCTTTGGATACCCCAACAATTGAAAGAATGAGAAAACTTCTTTCTGCGGTTAATCGATAATTCAGCATTTGCCACGTCCGTTGAAGTTATTCCATTTTGGCAGGTGACCTTTCTTTAGCGGGGATGGAATAATGAACGAACATCGTGATGTTAGTGTGATTCCAATTTGTAAAAAAATTCAAGTGGGTGAGTTGGGGATATGGCTAAAATCGTCAGCGCATGGACCTAGCAAACGTAACGGTCGTCTCATCGTTCGGATTAATGACTCACAGGATTGCTCTAAAGTGGTTGTTTAAGCGAGACACTGTAAAGAGACCCTTTTTATTTGCCGTTAGACCCGATACGGTGAACCGTATCACAAATAATGCGAAACTTGGGACCTAATCTTCGGACAGGGGGTCGACTCCCAACGCCTCCGCCAACCTTACTAAAAACGAACATAACATACTTAGTTGGTGGATTTTCAGTAACAGTTTGGTTTAGTTAGTAAAAAGACAGTTAGGGCACATTGACCAGCCTTAACTATCCTTTTATTCATGACTCCAAACAGATTGTAGAAATCGTTAGAAATGACGCCAGCCGCTGTTGACAGCGCCTTGCAAAGAGCCAGAGAACGATAGGGCGAAACTCCGTTCAGAAGAATAATGGATACGATAGCTAACCAGAACTTTTATACAACAGGTCTGCACCGGATGGCATACAGGATGTTTATTCGTGCACCTGCGAAATTTTACCAAAGCGATGGAGAGTGAGTTTTTTTGATTTCGCCGTTGAATTCGAAAATAATATTATGGAATGGTTTGAAGGTGAAAAAATATAAAAGTACCGTAATCAGCTCTTGCGTAGTCTGAAATTTCAAATCTCTATGTTTGTCTCCAAAAACTCAAGATATTTTGGGTCGTCTTCCATAAAAATCTCAATACCGGCGCCCATGTAAGCCCGGGTTAACTCGTCAACCGCCTTTTCAAAGTTTTCCTGTTCATAATATAATTGCCCCAGCCGAAGGTGAATATACGGATTACCCAACCCCTTCGGACACTGTACGGCATTAAAAAAGCACTTGAAGGCCTTATCGTAATTCTTCATACGATAGTGGACATCCCCAATAGCTACATATATCCAAGTAGCGGCCTCCCATTCTTGATGATTTTCAGGCAATAAACGGAGGGCGGCAATATAATTTTGCTTGGCGGCATCAAGATCGCCTGCCTTCACTAAGTCATCGCCTTGTTTACATAGAGCCCTAATTGCGGAATAAGTGGAATCTGAGAGCTGCAAAGTGATCTCTCCTGTTCTATTGGATTAAGGAGTTTTAGCCAATGATCGTTTGTTGGCTTTCATCAAAAATGGTGGCGTCCAGTATTGCCGATAAATAGCCTATCGCCCAAATGATATGATCTGTAAATTCTTCTCCATGATCAGGCGGGAATATGAAGCGAATGCGCTCGACACAGTCTTTGACTTCAGGCAATCATATGAAGAGTCTACCAAATTTTTAAGCCTATTCATAGATTGAAAGTGCGTTCTAGTTTATGTGAGTACTATTTTCAAAGGGGCCATGCATGGCATGTAGTATTTTAAATGGCTTGATATAATTTAGAAGAAAGGATGATAGAGATGCCAAATGATAAACAACAGCTTCACAAGGAATCGATTAAGTACCTAACGACTGCCCCCCTTCGCGAAAATGATCCTAAGTTTAGCTGCGTAATAAGTGATGTAGCCTATGAGCTTTTAACCACAGATGAAGTAGGTCTGATAGAGCAACTGTATTTTAAAATGAAGAATATTGCCCTACGAAATAAGATTCTGTATGGTTTAATCCGGTGCAGGAATTTGGAACTGAAGGATTTCTTTCAGAAAGCCTATAAAAAAGAACGATATTTGGATATGAGGCTGCTCGCGATCCATGGATTAGTACAGTATGCGCCAGAAGAAGAGATCGAAAAGGTCACGGACCATTTTCTTAAGATCTTGATAAAGAGGCCGGAGACTACTCCTTATAACTACTATGAATATGAGTTTCTAAGGTCTGCTTTCGGGTTTCCTCTTCTAATTAAAAAATACGGGTATTCCTGTTTTGAAAAGGTATATCAACAAGTCGAGAAACAATATCAGGATATGCCAGAAGCATTTAAGGGGCATTTGACCTTTGATGAAGATGGGAAGCAAGTTTCGTTGAGAACTCCGATGAAAATAAAGCAAATGATAGATCGTTTTTATGAATCACGAAATCTTCGATAAGCTGAGTCCAAGAAGTTGAAAAGCAGCGACGACTATAACAATGATGAGGTTTGTTGAAAGGAGAATAGAGATGACCGTAAAGTTTACTTTGAATTATACGGATGGAGATTTCATGGAAACCATAGAAGTTCCAATTTATAAAGCGTATCGTGAGGGTACTTCTTTTCAACTGTATCATTTAAATCGTAACCCTACTCGTATTGAACACAAGGAATTGTTGGTTATCGATGAATCGGGGATTGCTCCAGAGTGTATGTTTAAAAGTGTTACAGAATTTTGTGAAAAAATTATCCCCTATTTATTGAATAGGAAAAATGAGTCATTGTTTTTATTCGGGGAATATTATGATGCAGAGAAAGATAAGATGATGGACATTGATGATATTGAGATTCCCTGTTTAATAGGCGGGGCAGCCGCCTTACAAGAAGAGAAAAAGTAGACTGGGACCTACAGAGGTGTCGCTGAGGAACCTGAATCAATAGATTTATTGAAAAAAATGATTGATAAACGTTTGCAGGAAGATCCGGATTTAGCGGATGAAATCTATGTGATCACCCCATTTAGAAATGTGGCTTATAAGCTTGTTCAGATTTTAGACGAAATTAAATTCACAAAACGAGAAAACGGGAAGACAACGAATATTGGTACAGTTCATACTTTTCAAGGGAAAGAAGCCAAGGTCGTCTACTTTGTTCTTGGCGCGGATTCTGATAGCAGTGGGGCAGCAAGATGGGCTGTCTCTGATCCCAATATGATGAATGTTGCAGCGACGCGAGCTAAAGAAGAATTTTATGTGATTGGCGATAAGAAATTGTATGCCTCACTCGGTAGTGAAGTGGCAAATAAAACGATGTCAATTATTGACGACTATAACAATAATAAGGTCGGGAATGATGGTTAGGCGAAGTTCTCCAAGTTGGAGTAGATTCGAAGGGTAGTTTCCTTTAATAGTATATTAATTATATTTTAATCTGGAGAAATCGTTCAGTATAAATGCAATTCGTTATTTTTATCTTCCGTCTATGAAAAAAGACCCTATCTCAAAACCAACTCCTACCCACTCTCCCGATTTCTATGCTTTAATAAAATGAGCAGTATCAACAAGAAGCGTTGAAAGTGGGGTTCTATGAAGCGACTAACGATTGGCCTGTTCGCCCATGTGGATGCAGGTAAGACAACCTTTGCGGAACAGCTGCTGTACCATACGAACAGTATCCGGTCGCGGGGGCGGGTGGATCATCAGGATACGTTTCTGGACAGCCACGACATCGAGCGGGCAAGAGGTATTACGGTGTTCGCAGATCAGGCGGTAATAGAATATAAGGGAGATAGCTATTACATAATAGACACGCCCGGACACGTCGATTTCTCCCCGGAGATGGAGCGGGCGATTCAGGTCATTGATTATGCCATCCTGATTGTAAGCGCAGTTGAAGGTGTCCAGGGTCATACGGAGACGGTCTGGCAGTTGCTGCGCAACCATCGGATTCCGACGTTCTTCTTTATCAACAAGACAGATCGGATCGGCGCGGATGCAGGCAGAACCGAGGCGGATATCCGTCAGCAATTGACGGGGGAAGTATATTGCATTACACAGAGCTTCGCTGACGGCATAGTCGGCGAGCCGCTGCGGGAGGCCATGGCGGAGCGGGACGAAGCCCTGCTGGAAGCATTCCTGGAGGGGAGAGAGGATTCCGGCTTCTGGCTGGAGGCTTTGCAGAGGATGATAGCGGCGGGTCTTCTCTTCCCCTGTGCTTACGGCTCTGCGCTTCAGGATACAGGCGTCATTGAATTTCTGGATCAACTGCATCTGCTGGCGACAACCACTTATGATGAGAATGCTTCGTTCCAGGGGCGGGTTTATAAAATTCGGCACGATGCAGGTGGAGCGAGACTCACATTCATTAAGGCGCTGGGTGGTCGGCTGAAGGTGAGAGAACAGCTTAGTTACGAGAGCGGCGGGGTTCAGTATGACGAAAAAATTACGCGGCTCTTCTTGTTTAACGGACTTAAATCGCAGCCGGTGGAACAAGTAGAAGCCGGCGATTTGTTTGCGGTTACCGGATTGTCTGCCGCCGAGGCCGGACAAGGCCTGGGGTCGATATCAGACAAGTTAGCTTACGATTCGGAGCCGACGTTACAATCGAAGGTATTATTCGACAATTCGATACATGTACAGAAGGTGCTCGGTGTTTTTCGCACGTTGGAGGCGGAGGAGCCGTCTCTAAACGTCGTTTGGGATGAAAAATTGCAGGAGATTTCTATCCGCGTCATGGGATTGATTCAACTGGAAGTGCTGGAGCAGCTTGTTAGAGAGCGGTTTGGCTTGGCTATCTCTTTTGGACAACCGGAAATCTTGTATAAGGAAACGATTCAATCGGCTGTAAAAGGGTACGGCCACTTTGAACCGCTCAGGCATTATGCGGAAGTGCATTTGCTGATTGAACCGGGAGAAAGGGGCAGCGGCATCATGTTCGATAGCAGATGTCATGCCGATGATCTGAATGTCAGCTATCAGAATCTGATTCGGAATCATCTCTACGAACGGGAGCATCACGGACTGCTGACCGGCATGCCGGTCACCGACGTGAACATTACGCTTCTGAAGGGCCGCGCGCATAAAGAACATACCCATGGCGGCGATTTTCGTGAGGCTGCCTTTCGAGCACTACGGCAGGGTCTGGAGAAGGTGGACAACGTGCTGCTGGAGCCTTATTACGATTTCAAAATCAAAGTCACTATCGATGAAATGGGCAGAGTACTGTCCGATATTCAGCGTGCTTCAGGTATTTTTAATCCGCCGCAGACAATCGGAACGCAAGCGGTGATCACGGGCAGGGTGCCTGTATCGACTTTCATGAACTACAGTGCCGAATTCGCATCCTTTACGCATGGACGAGGCAGTATTCGCTGCGTGTTCAGTGGCTATGACCGCTGCCATAATACGGAGGAAGTCATAGAACGGATGGGCTACTATAAAGGGGCAGACCCACTGTATACCTCCTCCTCCATCTTTTGCGCCAAAGGGGCGGGTTACTCGGTGCCATGGGATGAGGCGGAAGCCAAGATGCACCTTGAATTAGAACCCTGAATGATCTTTATTAGGAAACTAAGCAATTAAGAAATTATCGTGAGTAGTACATCTAATACTGTGCTACTTTTACAATATAAACTGGGCAGTTGCCGTTACTAGGACAGGTGTCCCTACATAGAAATAAGCTGATGAGAAAGGCTTATGTCATGAGCGGGGATGGTGTAAAGTAGATGGCACAAAAGTTGCAAAAGAAACGTACACGATTAACCGGAAGGATCGTACTTCCGGGTAATCCGTCATACAATACGGCCAGAATGGAGTTCAATAGGCGCTTTTCCAAATTTCCAAGCTTAACCTCAACCATTGAGGTGGCTGCAAAGCAGGTGGGAAACCATTGTATCTACCGGGCAATTGCTTGGCGGTGCAGAGGAGCTGCGTCGATTGATTAGACCGCTCTTGCGAGCAGGCACTCCGGTGAAGGTGATGGTGAAGACAGTACCTTTTATTGAAGCAACCCATTTTTTTGCCGAATCGGACCTGAATTTAGAACCAAAGTTTAAAATAACCGGGGCCTACGGATTCCAACCTTTGCCGCCTGAAGGAGTACGGATTATACGCGACTTTTTAGCCAAAGCACCCAACCGGCATTCTAGCGTGTGGAGTCAGAGCTAGGTGGTGCAAGAAGCGCGGTAAGTCGAGTATCGCCTACTGCAACGGCCTATCCTCATCGGAAGGCTGAGATAATCTACGAACTGTCAGCCCGCTGGAGAAACAACGAGGAGCAGGAGCGGAATATTCAGTGGGTGGAAAGGTTCCGCAGAGCGTTGCGTCCCTTTGTTAAAGGGGATTATGTGAATTTCCCCGATCTGCAGATTAAGAACTGGCCCAAGGCGTATTATGGCGAGAACTTTGGCAGATTGAAGCAGGTGAAACGAAAGTAAGATCCTCATAATGTGTTTCGTTTTGCTCAGAGTATTCCGGTGGGTAAACAGGTCAGAAAATAACAATACGCACACCAGATCGAATTAAAACAAGGAGCTGTCGACGGCAGCTCCTTTAGCAATTTCGCTGATAGCGACGATAAGCTGAACCGTTCCTAAGAGACGCCGAAAAAGTTGAACTTTCGCAAGCGATTTTAGACTCCTTTGGTATGTGAAAAAGTAATTTCCTAATACACTTACCAACTTAGAAGGAAGATTACATAGTTTGTATATGATAAATATATTTATGTTTTATTTACAGATTTTTTGAATGAGGACTCTTAGGTCAAGAGTATTACTTTTAGCCAATGAAAGGATCCTTGAACTTAAAAATATTAAATTTTAATTAATAAAAATCCGATAAATAAGAATGGTCAATCTTACCATACGCAGTCTATTAAAAATCTCATAGTACTGGTGGATGCAGCATCAGAGGGAGGTAATATGAGAAATAAAGAAGGGAGGAATCCATGTCTAGCTTACTATGTATAGTTCCTTAGACTTGTATCAAATCGGGTCTAAAGTCTGGCAATTGTTTAGAATTTGTCTAGGTCTCTATATTATAATGGTCGGACACGCCATATAAATATGGCGAATTTGGTAACTTTCTGTTGTAAACAGCGAAAGATGACCAAAGATGAGAGGGAAAAGTTACTGGCCGCTCCCAAAAAAAATTTTAGAAATGGAGGAGATTTTCGTATTGAAACAAAAAAGCAGTTTAGGTAAAACTATGCTATCTTTCTGCCTGGCAGTTTTGCTTGTCTTGCAGACAGTGGTATTCCCTGCTGCTGCATATGCGGATGACGAATCCGGCTCGCAGAATGCGGCTGAATCGCCTTCGGTATCTGAGGCGGTGTACGGCGCGCCAGACCAACCGTCGTCGGCAACTGAGGCGGTGTACGCTCCGCTGCTCACTTTCGCGGCGTTGACGGCAAATCTGACGGACAAAACGGCGGTGCTGGCGAACGCCAATCCGACGTTCAAGCTTACAGTGAAGCAGGGTAACCCTGAAGCTGTGGTTCCGGCAGGGGGCGAGATTAACGGCCGGGAGAATTTTACCCTTGAACTGGATAGTATCGCTGTGCCGACCAAGGGCGACGATCTCAATGCTCCGCCCGAAAGTGTGATTCAGCAGGGGGATTATGCCGTCCTGGATAAGGCAACCTACTTCCCTGGTGTGAATTTGGCGCCTACAGCTCCTATGCCAATCAATCAGGGCGGACTGAAAATTGCTACCGTCCAATTTTTTGCCGATTCAATCAAAATTACGTTTGATGGCGCAGGGGTATATGACGGCAGTAGACGCGACGTCAAAATCGGCTTTTCCGCTGCTGCTAGAGCAGCAGATCAGACCCCTGGCGGTGGCGGGGATACGACCATTTTCGGAGATGGCTATAAGTTTAAAAACTCGGATTTGGTGCCCGAGTATACCATTACTGTAAGCTCCTTAAGCAACGGCGGCTATGACAGTGGGATTAACAGCCCTTCTTTTCAAGAGGGTACCATTACGTGGCGAGCGGTAGTAACTGCAACTGACACGGACGATAAGACCATCCCCATGCGGCTGGACGGGTTGACTTTCTCTGATGAGCTTGCGAACGTCGGTGTATATGTGCCTGGGTCCTTCACTGTGGATGGAAATGCGGCAGATCCTGATTATTCTGCTGATCGCACACTTTTCTATAAGTTCCCAGATGCATCCACTGTAGATAACGTCAAAAGCACGGCGACTATTACTTTCAAAACGTGGATTCCTAAGAATAGTTATTACTACGAAAAGAATGGAAATTTTGCTGATCAGTATGGATGGAACCGCATTGATAATACCGCAAAGCTTTTGGGTGACGCTACCGATGTGAAGGCTTCATCAAATACCCATCGGATTGCTATACGCCCCAACTGGATTGCGGCGAGCGGCAAGCCGGGCAAGAGTGGAAACGATACGCTCATCACGTGGACGGTTGAGGTCAACAAAAGGATTAACAATAACGGTGTACTGTCCAGAACCGGCTTGCAGAACGCTAAGATTACAGACGTCCTGCCCGACGGGACGGAGTTTGTTTCCGCAACCTATAAGAATGGGGACAGCGGTACGGATACCCCAATTACCCGTAACGCCGCAGGGGAGTACGAGATCGGAACCGCCATCGGCGGGAATCTGGACGGGCCCCTCTATATGACAGTTGTGACGAAGGTGACAGACAGCAGCAAGTCAATCTTCGATTACAAAGCGCGCGCAAACTGGGAATTGGATGTGAAGGATGGAGGAACTGCCATCCAGAACAACGATGCAACCGGCTGGGTCGCTCCTGCTGCCGTTGTGGACACTGCACAGGTTAGAATTGGCGCACATGCCTTCACGAAAAGTGCGACCACAACCACCGCGCTGCACAACGTCGCAGGCACCAAGTGGACGATAAACTTGACGCTGCAGTACAATCTGGATGCTCCAGTCGTCTATGACTTGCTGGTTCACGGCGATTCTCTCGATGTACTGAATAATCTGGATGCCAATCCTAAGGTAACGTCGACAACTCTAGAAGCAATCAAGAGCCAGATCGACACCAAGCAGCTTTGGCAAAAATACCGCGAGAATACGTTGACTGTGAGCAATGGGTTGAATGGTGAAGTGATCCCCTTGACGGTGAACGGCGAGCGGGTGGCGGACCTTATCAAAGTTACCGGGTACAAAGGAGATGTACCAGGGAGCGTTTCCTTTGAGTCTGTCACTACCAATCCGGATAACCTGTTCCGCCAGGATAACGCTGGAAACACATGGAGCAACCGGGGACTGCTCTTCGACGGTGACGATTATGTGAGTCGCGCCGAAGCCAACACCTCGAACCTTGTGCGGATGCTGAACAAGGAGATGCTGTATGCGAACACGGCGGGTTTAGAGGGGGTTGCAGCCGATTGGAACCGAAACTATTCAGGCCAATGGAGCGACAGCATATGGAAAAGAACGCCCGTGGCCAGCGACCCGAATTGGTATATGGACAACTCCCGTCCTGACAATTACATCCTGGCAGGCTATGACCGCAAGGATAGAACGGTCACCTTCCGGCTGGCGGTGAACATGCCAGGCTTCAATACGGAGGAGATGGCCAAGGATGGCGGCACCCGTGTAGCCAGCGACATCAAGCTGGTGGATGTATTGCCGGAAGGCTGGGAGTTTGTAGATTATGCTCCGGGCGAGGCTTATAGACTTTATAAAGGTGGTACCGGCTATAGAACCGATAGTAAAGGCGGAAGTGGTAGATATGCACAGGCCGTTTCAGTCATTGCGCCGGGTACGCCTCAGCATGTGGTGAGCTTTACCAAGGATGACAATGAAGGAACCTTCACCTTCTCCAAGCTGGAGAGTCCCTACGTCATTCTGGTGAAGGCGCGTCCAACCAATGCCGCGCTTGCCAATTACAAGCTAGGCAATAATAACGCCGGGGAGAATCAGGCTGTGTTCTCCATGAAGTGGGGAGACAAGCCGTATAGTGCTACCGAAGCTCACAGAATCATTGTGCCTGTGCAGTCTCTGAGCAAGACGGCGCGAAAGCCTGTTTCTGGGGTACAGGAATGGACGGTAAATTACACGCCTCCGTTCGAGATGAAGCCGGGCGTTTATTTGCTGGATACTCTCGCCAAAGGTCTGAAGCTGCGCCAAAATGCGGAGGGTGGCCTATCTCTCGAACCTTCCGACATCGCTGTCTATCCCGGCAAGTTGAAGCCGGATGGCACTTTGGAGCGTGATGGAGGACCGCTGAATCTTGCGGATCCGAATAGTGAGGTGAAAGTCACCGCAGGCACAGACCCGGCAACCGGGGGGTCGACGCTTAGGTTTGATTTTGTCGATCCGAACAAGTTTTATCAGATCGTTTACCAGACCGAATCCCAGGGCATGCAGCCGGGAACGGCTGGGAATTCCATCAAGCTGATGGGTGATGATTCCCTTCCGCCGATCGGAGCGCAGAGCAGTATTATGCTGGACGCGAACGATGTAGCGGGAAGTGCCAATGAAAACGGCCTGCTCTTCCTCAAGAAGGTCGGTCCCGACGGTACAACACCGCTGAAGGATGTAAAGTTTCAGTTGCTCAATCCTGACGGTACACCGGCCAGGGATAAAGAAAATAATGTAATGGTGGAAAAAATGACGGGCACGGACGGCAAAACGAATTTCATTATTCAGGTGCCAGGGGATTATTTGCTCAAACAGACATATATTGATCTCCTCACTTACTTGCCTACGACTACGATATACCGGGTACGTGTCATCGATGCGCCCGGCAAGCCTGTCCTTGTTGATGGACAGAAGGTGGAATCGAACAATCCGCTGATCGTTCCTACACCGGCCGAAGGCAAGCTGACCATCAGCAATAAGGTGGAAGGCAACGGCAGCGACCCGGACAAAGAGTTTGAGTACACCGTGACCTTCAACGGCGAAGGCAAGGACGGAGAGTACACCTATAAGAAGCCAGATAATACGTATGGCAAGATCAAAAGCGGTGACAAGATTACCCTCAAGCACGGACAAACTGCGATGCTGCCGATATTGCCTGCGGGTCTGGTTTATACCGTAACCGAGGGCGATTATACGACCGTTGACGGCTACACGACTGATCCGGAGACGAGAGAATGGTCCGGGACAATTGTGAATAAAGGCGACCACAAGGCGGACTTTGTTAATGAACGGGTTGTCAACAAGCTGACCATCAGCAATACGGTCATGGGCAACGGCGGCGACAAGGCAAAAGAGTTCGAATACACCGTCAGCTTTGCGGGTGCAGGTAAGGATGAAAGCTACTCTTACGTGAAGTCGGACGGCGACAAAGGTTCGATCAAGTCCGGCGGTACCCTTCGGCTCAAGGATGGAGAGACACTGGATGTTTTGGACCTGCCTAAGAATCTAACTTACACAGTTACCCAGAAAGACTACACAACCGATGAATACATGACTACTCCTGGGGAGCGGTACTATACCGGAGTCATGAAGGGTAAAGATGAAGTTGCCCCATTCAAGAACATGCGAGTCATGACGGGGAGCCTGCTAATCAGCAACAAGGTTCAAGGTAATGGCGGTAACAAAACGAAGGCGTTCAAGTACAAGGTCACCTTCACAGGCGAGGGAGCAAACGGCTCCTACTCCTATGAGAAGTCGGACGGTAGTAAGGGCACCATCAAAAGCGGGGATACCTTTGAGCTTAAAGATGAGGAACTCTTCATTGTGGAAGGACTTCCTACGTATCTCCAATATACGGTGACCGAAGATAATTACACGGACGACGGCTATGTGACAGATCCTGCTAGTCTCATTCGCACGGGTACCATTCCGGTGAAAAGCGCGGCTGAAGCACGCTTTGTGAATACCCGCCAGCTTCCAGTTCTGGAAGGCGTGCTCCGTGACAACAACACAAGAGAAGTCATTCCGAATGCGTCCATCACAGTGACCAATCTGAAGACAGGCGAGAAGCAGACGATTCAGACGAATGAGAAGGGTGAGTATTCGGTCATTGCCGAGGCAGCTACCGACTACACGATCACATTTACGAAGTGGTATCCGGTAGGCGGAAAGGATGTGCCTGTCGAGTTCACGCAAAAAGCAAATGTGGACAGCAGTGTGACGGACGAGACCGTTCCGGCTGATATTACGGCGGTAGGTATTGTGCTTCTGAAGCAGCCTGAAGGGCAGACTTCGCTGCTGGACAGCAAGCTCGCTGGCAAGATGCACATCTACTTGCGGGATGCCAGCAACCAGTATGTAGTGGATAAGAATGGCGCTCCCAAAGCGTTCAACCTAGAGTCGAACGGCGTCTTCTCAGCGGACGGTTTAGCCGCGAAGACTTACAAAATGGAAGTGCGCTACGAAGTGGCGCCAGGTCAAGAATTAACGGTCCTTCAAGCGGATCTGGATGTGAAGGCCAACGGGGAATTGAATATTTCCCAGGGGCTCGTTGACCCGTATGGCATCATTACGGATGCAACAACCGGCATGGTGATTGAAGGCGCTGAAGTGACGCTATATTATGCTGATACGCCAGGAAACACAGCGAGCGGCATCGTGCCGGGCACGAAAGTAACGCTGCCAGCGATTCCGGGCTTTGCACCGAATGATAACGCCAGCCCAAGTCAGAACAGTGACGTAAACGGCGCATATGCATACATGGTATTCCCGAACACGGATTACTATCTGGTTGTAACCAAAGCCGGGTATGATGCGTACACAAGCCCAACTATCTCGGTCGGAAGCGACATCGTACGCCACGATATACAGTTGAAGCCGATAAGTTCTAGCGGCGGAGGTGGCGGCAGTGGCGGCGGAACTGGGTCCGGCAGTGGCAGTAGCGGTACCGATAACAGCGACGACGGAGCAGACAACGTGAACAACGGGGCAAGCAACGTGAACAACGGAGCAAGCAACGTGAACAACGGAGCAAGCAACGTGAACAACGGAGCAAGCAACGTGAACAACGGAGCAAGCAACGTCGACAACGGAGCGGGCAACGTGAACAACGGAGCAAGCAACGTCGACAACGGAGCGGGCAACGTGAACAACGGAGCAAGCAACGTTAACAGTGGAGCAAGCAACGTCGACAACGGAGCAAGCAACGTTAATAACGGAGCAGGCAACGTGAACAACGAAATCAACAAAGGCAACAACGCAAGCGGTAGCGTCGACAATGAAGTCGCCAATGGCGATTACGAGCTGGACGATGCTCCGAAAACAGGGGATAGCAGTCCATCGCCAATCTTCTATATGGTTTTGGCGCTGATATCCTTGATTACGCTTGGATTCTGTTTACTCAGCAGCAAGAAGAAAAAGCATGTTCAGTAACCGGAAAGGCGGTAAGAAAATGAGTAAAACTAAAAAAGTTCTTATCGCCGTTTCCTTCCTTGTGTTGGTATTCTCTCTCGCCAATATAGCGAGAATTTTCCTGTGGGGTTATGCCGATCAAGTGAAAATCGAAGAGTTAGCAAAAGTTTGGGAGGAACAATCGGACAAAGGAGGAGGGGAGGCGATCCCCTCCCCTTTGATTACGAAAGCGAATGAGCCGGTCATGCTTCCCGAATTTCGAGAGCTTTACGAGAGAAACCCGGACATCGTCGGTTGGCTGAAGATTAACGGCACCCGAATTGAGTACCCGGTTATGCAGAATCCACAAGATGAGCAGTACTATCTCAATCATGATTTCGATAAAAAGAAGAGCAAACTCGGTCTCCCCTTTTTGGACGAGCACAGCCGGATCAACGGTTCCGATATTTTACTGATTCACGGACATCATATGAAAAACGGCTGGATGTTCAAAGATTTGATGAAGTATAAGCAAGAAAGCTTCTATAAGGAGCATGCTACGTTCCAGTTCAGTACACTTTATGAAAAGGAAGAGTATGAGGTTGTTGCCGTTATTCTGTCACAGGTTTATCGCAAATCAGATGATGTATTTAAATACTACCAGATTGAGAAAGTAAGTACGCCCGCCGAGTTCGATTCGTATGTTCAGAACATCCAAAAACTTGCTCTATATGAAACGGGTGTGACCCCTCGTTATGGCGACAAGCTTATTGTACTGTCTACGTGTGAGTACTCGACCGAAAACGGTCGGTTAGCGGTGGTCGCTCGAAAGCTTAAATGACGATGTTGAAATACGGAGTCAAGCTGGTTTATATCGCGTTCTCCTCTGGAGGACGCGATTTTTTTACGCTTCTTTTGATCCAGTTTAGGTGCCCTTACTTTTTCCGATGGACCCGTTATGCTGAACCTTAGGCAAGTTTTTGCTTGAGGTGGGCATAATAGATTCATTGTGTGTGAAAGGAAGGGGCTACACGACAAGGAAATGGATCATCCCTATGTAATTTTACCTGAAGAACAAGCACCCGATGGTATAGAGCATTGTGAAATTTGCGAGCTATCCAAGCAGCGGAATCGTGTCATCTGGGGTGAAGGAAATCCGAAAGCTCCACTTATGATGATTCTGGATAATCCCGGAGCCCGGGAGGATCGGGAAGGAAATTCGTTTTTATGCGGTACCCGAGAAACACTACAATACGGCATGAGAGAGGCTGGGATAGACGTAAATGATGTTTATGTCACCTATTTGCTAAAATGCCGACCGATGCGTGCCTATAATAAACCCGAGGCTAGAGCCGCGTGTCTCCCTCATCTACAGTTGCAGCTCTTTCAGAAGCAGCCGCTTGTATTATTTGGATTTGGTAATGTCGTAGTGGAAGCCATATTCTCTAATAAGGAGGGTGCCAGTGTCAAGGAGTTACGAGACACCTGGTATGAGTTACAGGGTACGCCCATCAGTTTCACCTATCACCCGCTTGCAGTAAGAAGACGACCCAATCTACTTAGGTTCTTCGTAGAAGATTTGAAAGCTTTGAAGGAGAAGTGGAAAGAGATTTAGCTCAAGCAGGATATATAGATTGACGAGAATATTAAAGGAGAGAGGCTGGTTGTGCCAGCCCCTTTTTCATTTTTTTCTCCAACTCTGTTTTTAAGCGCTTATTTCCAGGATTCAGGCAAGAAGTAGGTAGATTTAGGACAAACAATTTTTATAATGGAAATAAGATATATATTTTATGGGGCTAAGGGGCGAATGTCATGAAACCGACGCAAGAGATAGAGGCGCTGACGGCAGAGATTGCCGATGTGGCTAGGACGTCCTTTCGCACTCTGTTTGAAAATGGCGAACGTTACTATTACTGCACGCTATTTACGACTGGAGAGGGACATGCGCCAAGTATCTCCGCCTGGTCATGGGAGGCCTTGGAGAGAGAAGCGGCCAGGCAAGGAGAAGAAAGCGACACACCGGAATCAACGATTGCGGAACTCATCAAATGGTCCTATGCCGATTCACCTTATTGTTGTTTTAGAGATGAGAACTTCGATGATGTTAAACAATTGTTTATGGAGCGTCCTTCCATTGCGGAACTTGAAGCTGACGAATGGAATCGTGAATTTGATTCGAGGCTGAAGGCCATGGAGCTAGCGATGAAAAGGCTCGATGATGAAGGCGTATTTGCCTTGAATCAACCGCGAGAGTCTGTATGCGTCCTTGTCGAGGTTATGCCGCCAGATGAGATCAATACCGAAATCGCCCTACGTTTGAATCGGGCGGAGTCTCCGGCTATGCAAGCATGGCTGGCGGAAGCGGCAGAGTAAGGGTATTCGCATTTAAGCACCTCGTTAAGTTTCTTGAGGGAGAGTTGTAAAATGCCTAATGAAAACCAAAAGAATATTTTAGTTGAGAGAACAAATTGTATTCTTTATTATGCGGGATCGGCCCTATTGAACGAACATAGTGCAGGCTGGATCGGTGGGAATGCACCTGAATTTTTTGATGATCAAGAAGACCTCATTCACGAAGGTAACCAAAAATATGTTTTTTACTTGAGTCTCGTCCATCCCTTTAAACCTGAGAGTATGATTTCGGTCTTCATCCCTGAAGACTATGAGGAGTATTTGGAAAATAACATTTATCCTAATTGCTCGATCAAGGTGATTGAGCATCCCATTTCGACTGAAAGCGTCAAAGATATGTTTACTAACCCAGGTCTTACAAAGCATGCAATTTCAAACGGGGAGCTAAGCCATGACGAAAAATCGATGGATCAGTCTTTTTTAATCAAAGTAGGCGGAAACCCGAGACTTATTCAAAATGAAGACTATTATTTTACGAAGCTGAAGGAGGAATCACTCTCTTTTTTATTTCAGGTAGATGAAGATGGCTACCCCGAAACGTTGCTTCAGGAGGATTACAATTATCCTTTTGGTTTTGGATCACTATATATTTTCGCCAAAATGGGGACGACTGAGATACAACATCCAGTAGCAGGTTTTTGGCAATTCTCTTGATATAGCGTGGGGACCTTTAGGAGGACTTGAACGGCGGTGAGCCCATCCAACGATTTTCGGCGTGCATATGCCCCATTCGCACAAGCAGGCAGCCCGCCCCTGGCGTAAACTGAATTATAATCAGTGAGCGAGGTGAACTTCCATGGCACAATCCAAAGAGATGCGTGCACGGGCTAAGAAGTTTCAAGGCCGTCCGGTCTGTGTCACCCTGCACAACGGAGAGACTTACGTCGGCTACATCACTGACGTTAATCGTGGCGGGTTGGTACTTGCGAGTACTGGAGCTCCCCCACGTGCTTCTTCCGGGAAGCAAGATTCCCGATCTCTCAAACGTAGAGCTGGTGCGCATGCCCCAGGCGTCCGTCTCGGCAACCGGAGAAGCGGCGCACGCAAACCATCTGGCCGTTCGCGCTCCCGCAAGCCGGATGCCAAGGTGTCGGCATTCCTACCGATGATGGGCTCGCTGTTCGGCGGACTTGGTGGACTTGGCGGTGCCACTGCGGGCGCAGGAGGGCTTGGAGGTATGCTCGGCGGCGGCCTACGGCTGTTCGGTATGATCCAGAAATTTGTCCCTGTTGTGAAGATGGGCTACGGTATGATCAAGTCCATTCGCCCATTTCTCGGCGCCGTTAAAGGCTTGATGCCCTCGGCTAGTCCGACCACGCCGAATAACGAATAATCGTTAACCTGTGGACTTTAAGCTCCCTTTGGGTGGTCAGAGGGGGCTAGTCCACAAGCCATTACGACTACCACTGTCTAATCCAGATTGGCTTAAACTCGCAATAACCCATTTCTTTTAGTAAATCCCAGGCATGATCCAGAACTTGAGGTCTCCCCTGAATCCAAAGCTCTTGTCGTTTTGCTATCAAGTAAGAGATGATTTCAGCGATATGCTTGGGTTTACCCAGATGAATAACAGTTTCCATTCCATTAATTTGTGCTGGAATGTCATAAAAGGACCAAGAAGTGTGAGGCTCTTCTTCAGGAGGGTCTGCCTGGAAGATTAACGTAATCTTGATGTTTTTATTTTCTTTCGGAGATAGGTTTAAGATGAAGCTAGACCCGCCTGTATACCAATAAACGAATGCATAACCGTCAACCGTAATATTTCTCAATTGGCTTTTCATTATTTTCCCCCTCACTATATGTTGGTTAAAAGATGATCGGCACCTGCGACTCACCTTTGATTTAATTATGGCGTGGCAGAGCCTGAACATTCCGAAATCGGATTTACGAGGAATCCGAAAAATGTAAAACGCTACTGATGTTCCGTTGTCAGTAGCGTTTTTGTATATTAGGAGTATTATTTTACTTTTTCTATTTAATCTTTTGAATTAGTGACTGATTGGCAACGTATAGTAATTAAATGCTTGATCCAACAAGGCACTGGCTTCTTGACGCTTCAAAAGCTGTTTGGAGCGGAAGTCTATGGAGCCGTCTACATTGATCTTGGTATTCGGGTCCATGATACCTTGGGAAACCAAAGCTGTGACTGCTTTAACTGCCCAAGCATCCGTTTCGCCACTCAATTTAACCTTAATTCCAGGCTCAACCTGTTTCAGGTTCTGGATCATTACCGCCGCCATTTGTCTAGTGATAGGAGAATTAGGCTGATAATTACGTAGTCCCGCTATCATCTGCTTCTTATTCGGTTCAATCATGAAAGGTTGTTTATACCACCCGTGGGCGCGCAGTAGCACTTCTGAGAATTCTCCCTGAGTCATCGTTCCTTTCGGATCGAAGAGGTTGGCTGACTTTCCGCTCATGACTTCCAAAGCATTAAGGTTGTTTATATATGAAATATATTTACTATCCGCAGGTACATCAGAAAATGGTGAATCAATGTTTACTTTTTGCGCATAAGCAACGAGGTCTGGGAGCTGCATGTAATACAAATATGCAATATGGCCTGCTTCATTTTTATTAAACGTCAATTTATTACCTGATTCATCTTCAAATAATAAAGGGTGGATCATTTTTAGTGTATGTTTGCCTGATGTTCCTGTCTCCATTATTAATTTCCCGTCCGAATACGAAACCTTCGTCCTTAAGGCAGCGATACGCGTGTTTTGGTATAATCCCACGTAGTCTTGGGCCTGCTGCTCACTTAATGTCGCGTAGGTTGACTTTGGAACCTCCGATTTTCTCGGATAATAATGATTCATAAATTCTTCATACACGTCAAGACTCATCATGGAGTCGTTATTGTAGGACATGTACATCGCTGTATTCTTCTCAGGCAGAATAACAATCAAGGAAGAATGCCCTGTAACATTCCCTCCTTTTAGAATCACATGCTGATTATTCATCTTCTCTTTGAAGTAGCCTTCGAATCCAATTGTTGTAACCGGGAACTCCTTGTCAGGGAATAATTGGTATGTGTGCATTTGCTCTATGCTCTTTGGGCTCACCACTTCTTTACCTTTGTACTTGCCTTTGTTCAGGTGCATAATGAGGTACTTTGCCATGTCATCTGCGGTTGAAACGATACCGCCTTCAGGTTTTTCCGTTGGTTTAAACCCGTCCAAGGGAATCAGTTCACCTGTTGGTCCATAGTGAGCAGCCATTCTGCTTAACAATTGGGGGGTAAACCGCACACTCGTCGAATTCATGCCTAACGGTTTGAAAATATTCTTTTCCATATATTTGGAATATGACATACCCGTTACGTTTGCTACTGCATATCCCGCTAGCATGAAACCAAAATTGTCATAAGTGTACGCTTCTCCTGGGGGCCTGACCACAGTTGGCATATTTGATGCAATGTACTTCTTCATTGGAAAATATTTGTCCGCGTATTCTGGATGCATCTCCATGAGAATATCTGGTTCATCAAATCCACTTGAATATGTAAGTAGATCAAACATCGTCAGTTTTTTTCCTGTTTTATTCGGAACCTTTATTCCTCCTAAATACTCTTGGATATCGTGTTTTAAATCCATTTTTCCTTTATCAACCAACTGCATAGCTGCCAATGCAGTGAATGACTTTGTAACAGAGCCGATTTGAAAAACGGTATTTTTATCAACAGGGATTTTTTTGCCTTTGTCGGCATACCCGTAACCTTTGCTTAGTATCACTTTCCCACCTGCGACGACCACAAAATTAGAACCCACGGTATTAAACTTTTTCATCTTGTCCGCAAAAACACCATCTGCAAAAGCTTCTAGTTCCTTGGCATCTCGCGGCCCCTCCAAGCTAGCCTTTTCAGATGCAACTGGTATGTTAACGGGTGCGGCAACTGACGCGCCGTTGGGTGCCATACATGCGGTAGTTATCGTAGTAGATAATAGTAGAACCGCGAGAATGGTGTAAATCATTTTTTCCATGAATGGTTTCTCCTTGAAATGTATTTTTGCCTTATGCGTCCGGCAAAACCCAGTATGGCAAAGGATTTGTCATACCAACAAGTTACATTTCGTCACCCACCATACCAAATCACTCCAAAGTGTCATATGACAATTAGGCACTAGGTTTAAAGGGGCTATGAACCCCTTCAATTCAGTTTCTTCTTTACTGTCTCTCCTTCGATTAACACGGGCTGGTAATAGGTGTTGTTGCTTAGATCCTTTTTCCCTTGCAGTTTCTTAATTACCCAATCGGCGGCATCACGGCCCATTTGTTCCTGTGGGTGTGTCAATGTCGTGAGTTTGATGTTCGCATTTTTGGAAATATAGGAATTATCTTGACCAATAATGGACAAATCTTCGGGAACGGATATTCCAAGTTGTCTGCATACATGTACAACTTCTAATCCGACCTCGTCGTTATAGCAGACAATTGCGGTTAAATCGTCTCTTTGTTCGGTCAGGAATTTCTTCAAGTTGGTGGATAGGTCCTGCTTTGTCTCTGTATAGAATGAGAGCACTTGCTCTGGGTGAAACCGTAATTTGGCTTCTCCAAGCGCTTTGATATAGCCCTTCATTCGATACTTTCCTTGTAAATCGTCCATTTTGGCAATGATGCCGATCTGTGTGTGTCCGTTAGCGATCAATTCTTTGGTTGCCAGATAGCTGGATTGTACGTCATCGAGGCAAAAGAAAGGCACTTCCAACTCTTCATAATAAGCATTAATCATGATGAATGGAACATCCTGTTCCTTGAACGTCAGGTAGTAAGCGATATTGGGATTATATAGATTGCTCTTCGTAGGCTCAATGATCAAACCGTCTACACCAAAGGACAACATCATCTCCAAAGCTTTCTTTTCCTGTGCGACATCATTATTGGTGCTCGCTAATAGTAATGAATAATTATCTTCATTTAATCTGGCCTCAATTCCGCGAATAATAGAGGGAAAGATGTAATCAGAGATGTAGGTCGTGATGACTCCAATGGTTTTATTACTGGAATTCCCACCGGTTTTTGATCGGAATTGGTTGCTGACATAGGTGCCCGATCCTTTTTCACTTCTTAAAAAACCTTCGTTGGATAGTTCTAAAATAGCCTTGCGAACCGTCTGGCGACTAACTTTATACTTATCCTGCAAAGCCAATTCCGTTGGAATTTGTTCTCCTACGCTGTATGCTCCTGAAAGAATGTTGCTTTTTATATCCTCAAGGATAACCTGATACTTTGGTTTCACTTTATTCCTTCTTTCCAAGTTGTTCTAATACTAATTGATGCATCCATAATATTTGTATGTACATATTTTAGCATAATTATGAGTTTATTATAATCTATTGTCCTATCTGTATAAATACTAAAGATAAAATAGAAAAATACTCGGTTCATCATACTATTTGTAGGCATAACTATGTTTTAGTGTTGACAAATGTACGCACAAAAAATATACTAAGGCTGTAAACAAAAGAAAGCGCCTTCTTTGATTATTGCAGTTATAACAGTTGTTCAGAGAGAGGAGTAACGTGAGCATGGATCAAGACATTAAACAAGCGATTACTAAGGGAGAAACCTCACTTGGTATCGAATTTGGATCCACACGTATCAAGGCAGTGCTGATTGATCATCGTTTTGAAACAATCGCATCTGGAAGCTATGAGTGGGAAAACCTCTTGGTAGACGGATATTGGACGTACAACTTAGAGACTATCATTACGGGTCTGCAAGAGGCTTATAGTGAAATGAAACAAGAGGTTGAACAAAAATATGGAGTCACCCTTCATACGGTTGGTTCTATAGGATTCTCTGCAATGATGCACGGATATATGGCTTTTGACAGCAAGGGTGAGTTGCTTGTTCCGTTCCGGACTTGGCGGAATGCGACAACCGGGGCTGCAGCAAAAGCTTTAACTGATAAATTCCAATTCAACATTCCTGAGCGATGGAGTATTGCTCACTTGTATCAAGCGATATTGAACGAAGAACAACACGTTCCTCATATTGATTTTATGACGACGTTGGCTGGATATATTCACTGGCTGCTGACTGGCAACAAAGCAATTGGTATCGGAGACGCTTCGGGTATTTTCCCAATTGATGAGACTACACATGATTATAACGAGTCGATGGTTAAGCAGTTTGATGAACTCATTGCAGCCAAAGGCTACGATTGGAAATTACAAGACATTATTCCTAAAGTTCATATCTCGGGCGAGCAGGCAGGTGTACTAACCGCAGCTGGAGCCAAAATCTTAGATAAATCCGGCGATTTACAACCAGGTATTCCGCTTTGTCCTCCAGAAGGTGATGCGGGAACAGGAATGGTCGCTACGAATAGTGTGAGAAAACGTACTGGCAACGTGTCTGTGGGAACCTCAGTTTTTGCCATGATTGTATTAGAGAAGGATCTTTCGGCGGTATATCCGGAAATTGATCTGGTGACTACACCGAACGGGAATCCGGTCGGAATGGTTCATGCCAATAACTGCTCAAGTGATCTCAATGCTTGGCTGGGCTTGTTCCGTGAATTTTATGAGGCCATGGGGCAAAAGGCAGACCCGAATCAATTATTCAGTGTGTTGCTGAACAAGGCTTTGGAAGCAGACCCAGATGGCGGCGGCTTACTTAGCTACGGCTATTTGTCAGGAGAGAATATCACCGGAATAGAGAAAGGCCGGCCATTGTTTGTCCGCTCCCCTGAGAGCCGTTTCAATTTGGCCAATTTCATGCGCACTCATCTGTTCACTGCGTTTGCTGCTCTGAAAATCGGGATGGATATTCTGACAAAGAAAGAAAACGTCGCAATTGACAGCATTCTAGCTCACGGTGGTCTATTTAAAACCCCTATCGTCGGACAAAAGATTGTTGCGGCAGCCATGGATGTTCCGGTATCAGTGATGGCAACAGCTGGAGAAGGCGGAGCGTGGGGTATGGCTATTCTGGCTTCTTACATGATGAACAAGGATCAACAAGAAAGTCTGGAAGACTTCCTCGACCAAAAAGTATTCAGAGATGTTGAGGGACAAGAAATTCATCCTGACCGTTCCGATGTTAAGGGATTCGAAACATTCCTAGAACGCTACACACAAGGCCTGGCGATTGAGCAGGCTGCTGTAGATAATCTAGTGGAAAACTGGAGGAATTGACGTGTTAGAGCAGCTGAAAGAAGAAGTATTTCAAGCCAATCTGGATTTGCCTAAACATGGACTCGTGAAATACACCTGGGGTAACGTCAGCGCGGTTGATCGTGAACGCAGCTTATTCGTTATTAAACCGAGTGGTGTTAGTTATGACACGATGAAACCTAGCGATATGGTAGTTGTTGATTTTGACGGCAATGTTGTTGAAGGAGAGATGAGACCTTCATCGGATACACCGACTCATGCCGTACTTTACAAGCACTACGCAGAGATCGGCGGTATTGTGCATACGCATTCGACTTGGGCGACGATTTGGGCCCAAGCGGGCCTGGATGTACCTGTAATGGGGACTACTCATGCAGACACCTTCTATGGTTCTGTTCCCTGTGCTCGTTTCCTGACACAAGAGGAGATTGATCGTGGCTACGAAGCCGAAACCGGCCGTGTCATCATCGAAACTTTTGAGCAGCGCGGGCTGGATATTTTAGCAGTGCCGGGTGTCCTGCTTAAGGGTCACGCTCCCTTCACTTGGGGGAAAGATGCGAAATCCGCAGTTATGAATAGCGTCGTGTTGGAAGAAGTTTCGAAAATGAACTTATTCGCACGGGAATTAAATCATTTTGCCGAAGAATTGCCGCAGCGCATTCTGGATAAACACTATTTACGCAAACATGGGAAAGACGCTTACTACGGCCAAAAATAAGACCAACTAAACTAACAAACGAAGAAAAGAGGATGAATGTTATGTCAACAGTAGGTACAAAACAGTTCTGGTTTGTCGTAGGTTCACAACATCTGTATGGAGAAGAAGCATTAGCAGAAGTCAAAGCACACGCACAAGAAATGACCGATGCCCTAAATAAGAGCGGCGTTCTGCCTTATCCGCTTGTATTGCAGGATCTGGCAGTTAGTGCAGACAAAATCACTAGCCTTATGAAAGAAGTCAACTATCGCGACGAGGTTGCTGGTGTCATCACGTGGATGCATACCTTCTCACCTGCAAAAATGTGGATTCGTGGTACTAAATTGCTGCAAAAGCCGCTGCTTCATTTGGCTACACAGTATAATGAAAGCATTCCTTGGGCTACGATTGATATGGACTTCATGAACCTCAATCAGGCAGCTCATGGTGACCGTGAATATGGATTTATCAACGCCCGCTTGAAGAAACAGAATAAAGTGGTTGTAGGTTACTGGGAACGTGCAGAAGTGCAAAAGCAAATCGCAGAGTGGATGGATGTAGCGGTTGCTTATAACGAAAGCTTCAATATCAAAGTTGCCCGCTTCGGCGACAACATGCGTAACGTTGGTGTTACGGAAGGCGATAAGGTTGAAGCCCAAATCCAATTTGGATGGACTGTTGATTACTTCGGAATTGGCGACCTTGTTCAGTACGTCAATGCTGTGAAGGAAGAAGAAATTGATGCTTTGTTCGCGGAATACGCCAAACTCTATGAATTTGATTATGGTACTTACAGCAAGGAAGCTTGGGAATCCAGCGTAAAAGTGCAAGCAAGCTATGAAATTGCTATTAAGCGATTCCTGGATGATGGCGGCTATACTGCCTTCACTACGAACTTTGAAGACCTTTATGGTATGAAACAGCTTCCTGGTCTTGCCGTTCAACGTTTGATGGCACAAGGATACGGCTTCGCGGGTGAAGGAGACTGGAAGACTGCAGCGCTCGATCGTCTGCTTAAAGTCATGAGCCATAACCAATCCACTGGCTTTATGGAAGACTACACCTATGAATTAGCAGCGGGTCAGGAATCGATCCTTCAATCCCATATGCTTGAAGTTGACCCAACGTTGGCAAGCAACAAGCCTAAAATCATTGTGTCTCCGTTAGGTATCGGCGATCGTGAAGATCCAGCCCGTCTGGTATTTGACGGTAAGGCAGGAGACGGTGTAGTTGTTTCCATGGCTGATTTTGGCACCCATTATAAACTGCTGATCAATGAGGTTACTGCATTTGAACCAACAGTTCCTGCTCCAAAACTTCCAGTGGCTCGTGTACTGTGGAACGTGAAGCCAAACTTCCAAGATGGAGTTAAAGCATGGATTGAGAACGGTGGCGGTCACCATACCGTGGTTTCCTTGAATCTAACCACAGACCAAATTGTTACTTATGCAAAACTGGTTAACCTGGAATACGTAATAATTAAATAATTATAGTTCATCGATAAAAGCATTGGGTCAGTCCTCAAGACCCAATGCTTTTTTATTGCTCGTCAGAGGATTTTTAATTCATAAGGGCGTGATACTATGACGAATTTACCAGCTACGAAAACGAAATTGGTTATCGTTGAAGGCATACCTGGCTCTGGCAAATCCACATTATCTAGATACATACATGACATGTTAAACCTGCATCAAATAGAAACGGAATTATTTTTAGAAGGGAACTTACGACATCCCGCTGATTATGAATCGGTTGCATGTGTGCCGAACGAAGAACTTGATAGACTACGGTCTAGCTATTCCGATGTGTTTCATTACATTGATCCGTTTGTATCTTTGCACGGTAACGACTCTTTAATCGCATATGCACTTGCGCAGCAATCAGCTCAAAATGGAATTCCCGCAAGCCTGTATGAGGAAATCCAGCGTTATGAGATTTACGATGGAATACCTGTAGAAAAATTTTGCGAGTTGATGATTCAACGTTGGGGTTCCTTTGCTAAAGAACAGCGAGAAAAGGAAAAGCTAATCATACTCGAATGCTGTTTTTTACAGAATCCAGGGTGTGCATTACTCGCTCGACACGATGCTGGAAATGATCGATTTGTTCAGCATGTATTACAGATTGCGGAGCAAATTCAAGACCTAAATCCAATTTTGTTTTATTTGAAGCAACCTAGTGTCCGTGAGACGATTGAGCGAGTGAAAACGATGAGGTCTCCAGAGTGGCTGGATTTTGTGATTTGGTACCATACAGAGCAGAATTATGGAAAGAATAAAGGGCTGCACGGGTACGAAGGATATATTCAGTTCCTTGAGTATCGACGAGAGCTAGAATTGCACATTATTGAGCAACTTCCTTTTCAATCCTTTATACTGGATAACTCCGATTATGATTGGGGGAATCAACAACAGACCGTTTCAAACATCATGATGAAGTATTTATAATTACGGGAAACGATAGTTTAATTAGAGAGGGCCATCCTATAAGGGATGGCTCTAAACTTGCTATAGGTTTTTCGCAACTTCAATCAAACAAAGTAACCATTTGCAGCAATACCGGCACTTATATATAGAATTTGCATACAGAGGAGGTGCAAGAGGTGCAGTGTTGGATTGAGGAAGCTCGGCTAGGCGATCAAAATGCTTGGAAGCAGATCGTGCAGCATTTCAGTGGGATGGCTTTTTCAGTAGCATATACGAGGTTGGGGGACTGGAGTCTGGTAGAGGATACAGTTCAGGAGGCGTTCGCTGAGGCTTTTGCCAATCTCCATAAATTACAGGAAGCAGAGGCGTTCCCTGGATGGTTCAAGATCATTGTCGAACGTCAATGTCATCGTCTTTTGCGCCGGAAGAGGCCCACGATGATGCCGTTGGCCGAAACTATAGTAATGGATGTGGAGAAATATGAAGTGGAACTCATCGCAGAGAGAAGGGAATGGCATCAAAAGCTTCATCAATCCGTCGAGGGTTTATCTGACAAGTTAAAACTGGCGGTTCAGCTGTACTATTTTCAAGGGTACTCAATCGGTGAAATATCAAGCTATCTAAGCGTATCTCCATCTGTGCTGAAAAAACGGTTGTTTGATGCCCGCAATAAGCTGAGAGCTTCACTACTTGTCACCGACTTTGTATCCATGTTTAACGATATTTATGAAGGAGGAGAGTCGGTGCTACATATAGTTAACGGAGATCATGTCGGTGACAAGCTGAGGAAAGGGACCATTCGTGGGGATATCTTGGTCTGGAGAGAAGTGTATCCGGTAGGTCCGGTTTCCCTTGAAATGAGCGAGCACTCATCGAGAGCAGCTAGAGTGGAATATTTAGAGAAAACTCTCGGTATCCCAGGGGAAGACTATGTGTCCAATTGCAAGACTCAGGAGCAGGTTCTGCATAACTTTCATAAGTATGACGAAGTCGTGCTATGGTTCGAGCACGATTTGTTCGACCAGCTGATGCTAAGCTACTTGTTGCACTGGTTTTCGACGCAGACCCTAGGTCAAACCAAACTGAGCTTGCTGTGTATCGGCAACTACCCCGGTATTGATCCGTTTAGGGGCTTAGGACAGCTTACAACGAAGCAGTTAGAAAAATTGTCAGGCACGTGGCAGCAGATCGGTCAGCAGGAGCTTGAGACGGGCAAAAAAATCTGGGAGGCATATACTTCCCCGGATATAACGCGGCATGTTGACATTTTACGTGAAGATACATTTGCCCTGCCTTTTGCTCATGTGGCACTTGAACTGCACCTATCTCGTCTACCTTCCACCATGAATGGGCTGGGCATCGTAGAGCAGACAACCCTGGAACTCGTCCAGCAAGGAGTGAATTCTCCACAAGAGCTGTTTAAGCAGATCGGGAACCGAATGAGTGGTCTAGGAATGGGTGATTTGGAATTTTGGTATCGTTTAAGGAATATGTCGGAACAACCACATGCACTATTAGAGATTCAAGGGCCCCACTCATTTCCTGATCATCAAAAGAAAACAACTCCATCCTTTGACCAATGCGTTGTTGCATTAACGGAAGTAGGGAGAAATATAACGGCGGGGGCACATGACTGGGTGAAGATGAAGGGAATAGACGAGTGGTATGGCGGCTTGTGGCTGCAAGGTGATTTAGCATGGCGCTGGGATTCAGAGAGAAACCAGTTGGTGTATACGGAACCGTATCATAAATGACAACAAGTTCTGGATGTAGAGCGGGCTTAGTTTATATCAAAAGCCCGGTCACATCCTGATACCCCATACTAACCAACAATTCATTACCATTTAGCTCATGCACTTTCTTCACTGTCACATCTAACTCCATACCAAGTATATACTGCAACACTTCAGCAACATACTTAGGTTGGTTAAGATTAATAGAATATTGTTTATCCTCTTTCATCACCCGTAATCCATCATTCAAAGGGCTACCAGTGACAATTGTATCTTTAGTAGTAAACAGAATTATAAATTTTATATCTTTATTTTCAGAAATAATAGTCAACTTGGATCTACAGTAAATATCTCTGACCGTTCTATAATTCCACAAATACGTATTTCCACTAACTACTATTCTCCTCATAGCACTCTAGTCTCCATTCCTACAAGGATGGCAGATTCATTGCGGATTCTGCTTCTTTAGCATTTCAGTCCGGAAGCCGTTCTTACCTGACAAAAAAAATGTTTCAAAAATAGTCCAGGTCATGGGGTATCTTCGCCTCATGTCCCTTATTTTACTTGATTTCTACGCATTGTACAGTTGGCGTACGGGCTCTAGATGAATCACGTGTTAATTCTTGAAATCCTACATAACAATTCCTGGTTATTCATATACATAAACTGTTGATTTAATTATTGGGAAGCTGTAATCCACGGGAGTAACAAAATCAGCTAGGTTTCTTATAAAAAAACTGAGTTCAATTCTTATTTTCGCAAAGAAAATTCTCACTTTTTAGCAGAAATGATTTATAATTATCAGATAAAAGTAGATATAATTTTTAAATGATTATATTTAAGTTATAATGGAGATAGAAAAGGTATGTTCCTGAGTGGAGCCTTGCTTCTTGAGTCAGTTAAGCAGGAGGGCCTGCTCTTTTTTGCAAATATAAGAGATAAGGAAGGTTTTTATGAATAGTATTCAGAAAAATACAGACGTTATCTTAATTGGTGCCGGGGTCATGAGCGCGACTCTGGGATCATTGCTGAAAGAGTTAGCACCGGAATGGGAAATTAAAGTGTTTGAGAAACTGGCAAGTGCAGGAGAAGAAAGCTCTAACGAATGGAATAATGCAGGCACGGGTCATGCTGCACTGTGCGAGCTGAACTACACATCCGAAAAATCAGACGGATCTATAGATATTCGTAAAGCGGTTAATATCAACGAACAGTTTCAGCTCTCAAGACAGTTTTGGTCTTTTCTTGTCAACAGTAATTTGATTCGTAATCCACAGGACTTTATCAGGCCAATACCCCATATGAGTTTGGTAATGGGTGAGAAAAACGTATCTTTTTTAAAAAAGCGCTTTAAAGCGCTTTCAAGTGTTTCCCTGTTTCAAGGAATGGAATTTTCCGATGACCCTGAAAAGCTAAAGGAATGGATTCCGCTGATTATGGAAGGTCGTACATTGAATGAACCGATTGCGGCAACCAAAATCGACTCTGGAACAGATGTCAACTTTGGTGCTTTAACACGCATGTTGTTTGACCATTTAAAAAGCAAAAATGTCGAGATTAAATACAAGCATAGTGTAAAGGATATTAAACGTGCGAGCGACGGCTCGTGGAGAGTCAAAGTGCATAATCTGGATAACGGAAAAATCGAATATCATACTGCCAAATTCGTTTTTATCGGTGGTGGCGGCGGAAGTCTACCTTTACTGCAAAGAACCGGCATTCCTGAGTCCAAATATATCGGGGGATTCCCGGTAAGTGGACTATTTATGGTATGTAACAATCCTAAAGTGGTCGCCCAACATCATGCAAAAGTATACGGTAAAGCGAAGGTTGGTGCTCCTCCCATGTCTGTCCCGCATCTGGATACAAGATACATTGGTAACCAAAAAGCACTGCTGTTTGGACCATTTGCCGGCTTCTCACCAAAGTTCTTGAAAACGGGTTCAAACTTGGACCTGATTGGTTCCGTAAAACCCAATAACCTCATTACGATGTTGGCGGCAGGGGCAAAAGAGATGGCATTGACCAAATACCTGATCCAGCAAGTGATGTTATCGAATGAAAAGCGTTTGGAGGAACTACGCGAGTTTATTCCCAACGCCAAAATCGAGGACTGGGAGATCGTGGTAGCAGGCCAACGTGTGCAGGTGATCAAAGATACAGAGGGCGGTAAAGGAACCCTTCAATTTGGTACGGAAGTGGTTAGTGCCGCCGATGGATCGGTAGCTGCATTGCTTGGGGCTTCTCCGGGTGCTTCTACTGCTGTTCACGTTATGCTGGAGGTATTAGAGAAATGCTTCCCACAGCATATGGAAGAGTGGGAACCAAAAATAAAAGAGATGATTCCTTCTTATGGGTTGTCGCTAGCGGAAAACCCAGAGCTTTACCAAGAAATTTATAATACCACAACAGAAGTGCTGGGTCTGGGAGAAAAAGAACCGCTGCATCATTAATTTTACATGGCTAGTAAATCGATCATCCAAATTATTATAATATTTGCACAGTAATCTTACGATACGTGTTCAAGTCGCATAAGTAACAATCTGAAGCGGTGGGGAATTCTCCACCGCTAAAATGATTGTTTACGAGTGCAAAACTTTGTAATGCTTCTGTGTTTATCGGTATCTGCTATAGTGACTGCAGTAATTATGGAACGGGTTATAAAGGGAAAAATAAATAATTCTTTACCGATCGTTCCCAATATGTTAGGATAAAGCCAGACAGAGAAGAAAAACATATGCGATGACCAATGTAGAACGATCGTTTCCAAAAGGTCATGCAAATTAATCCAAAGATATTCTAAGTGGTCAGGGGGTAGATACAATGGCCAGGAGCAAAGAATTTGAAGAAAACGTTGTTCTGGAAAAGGCCATGAAGCTGTTCTGGGAGCAAGGGTATGAGAAAACCTCGATGAATGATCTCGTCGAACATATGGGGATTCACCGAAGAAGTATCTATGATACCTTTACCGACAAGCACACCTTGTTCCTCAAAGTGATGGACCGATTCGGAGAGCGTATTAACGGTAGGTGGGCGACAGGGGTCAAGCAATCTCGGACGGCTAAGCAGGCACTTCAGTTCATTTTTGACTTCATCATTAACGGTGAAGAGGACGTACCTCCCGGCTGTATGTTCGTGAATTCGGCTGTCGAATTAGCGATACGGGATGAGGAGATTGATGCGGTAGCGACAAAGGCCTTTGCAAAATCGGAGGAACTGCTTGCAGAAATCGTAACGTGGGGACAGCAAAACGGCGAATTTACACAGCAATACGAAGCGAAGGAATTGGCTGAGTATCTGCAAAATGCCTTAACGGGACTAAGGGTTATGGTGCGGACTTCTGTTCCGAAAGAAAAGCTGCAACGGATAGCTGAGTTAAACCTACGCATTTTAGAGACATAGACGATAACCGAAAACAAATTTTTTTCATGGTTTTAGAACGATCGTTCTCATAAACTTTGAAATAACAAAGGAGAGTTAGTATGAAAACATTAATCATCGTTGCCCACCCGGATTTGCAAAGCTCCCGAGTTAATCGGGCCTGGACGGAAACCATGAGGCAGCAGCCTGAAACGACCGTACATGTGTTGTATGAAGCCTATCCTGATCAGAAGATTGATAAGACCCATGAACAAGCTTTGCTGGACAGCCATGATCGAATCATTTTCCAGTATCCGCTCTATTGGTATAGTACGCCGCCTTTGTTGAAGCAGTGGTTCGATGAAGTGTTGGCATTCGGCTGGGCTTTTGGACCCGGCGGGGAGCACTTGAAGGGCAAGGAAATTGGCATCGCCATCTCGACGGCAGGAACTGCAGCCTCGTATCAGCCCGGCGGCTACAACCTGTTCACGATTCGGGACATCGCGAAGCCGATGGAGGCGCTGGCCAACTATGTGAGTGCCCACTATCTGCCGCCTTTTGCTATCCATAATGCGAACCATGTGACGGATGAGCAGATTACCGCGAGCCAGGCTGCATATGTCCAGCATCTGGCGACCGTGCGTCATGTCCAAACGTCTGATTTGATCACAATCAATAAATAAAAATCGAGGAGGAAATGAATCATGACAAATAAAATCGCATTAATTACCGGAGCAAGCAAAGGAATCGGACTGGAGGTTGCTAGACAACTGGGGCAGCAAGGTATAACGGTATTAGTCGCTGCACGTACCAAAACAGCAGCAGATGAAGCCGCCGCCGGGTTGTTGCAAGAAGGCATTCAGGCAGTCGGCGTGAAGCTCGAGGTGACGAATTCTGCACATATCGCAGAATTGGCCCAATTCATCGAAGATACTTACGGACGGCTGGACATATTGGTCAACAATGCGGGCATTTTGGCAGAAAAAGCGGGTTATGACGGGGATGCTTTCAGAGATACTTTTGAGGTGAACACGTTCGCACCCTATTTGATTACAGAAGCACTGTTGCCGTTACTGCTAAAGAGCAAAGCAGGCAGAATCGTCAACCAAAGCAGCGCTATAGGCTCGATTCAGTTCCAGTTGACCAATGAACGGGTGCAGCGTCTTGCTACCCCGGCTTATGCGGCATCTAAAGCAGCTTTGAATATGCTGACGGCCTACTGGGCGCAAAAAAATAGCGGGACACATCTGAAGGTCAATTCCGTACACCCCGGCTTAGTCAAAACGCAAATGGGTGGGGAAAAGGCGGAGCTGTCGGTGGAGGATGGAGCAAAAACGGCGATCCGACTGGCAACCCTGCCGGAAGAGGGTCCAACAGGCGGATTCTATTACATGGATGATCAGCTTCCGTGGTAAAGCTTTATTTATTGAAAGAAAAAGATTTATATGACATCGTAACAGCAATTATCAATTCGTGTATGGTGAGTGCAGACTGATTGGTCATAACGAAAGATTTGCTCAAGAATTATAATTAATGGGAGGTTTCAGGAATTACGAGAACAAAACGATATCCTTTAAGGAGGCTATTTTGGAAACTTTCATTTACATGGTGAGACATGGCGAGTCACCAAAGACGGAAGGAAATGAAAGAACAAGAGGTTTAACGGATAAAGGTAAATCAGATGCTTATCGAATAACTGAATTATTGAAGGGAGAAGGGATCGAGGTTTTCGTTTCAAGTCCATATCAACGAGCAATTCTCACCATTCAAGAGCTGGCTCGGCGTTCAGGACAAGAAGTTTTGGTATTCGAAGATCTTAAAGAAAGGATCTTTTTGAATGAAGACCACCGAATGCCCGATGCGGAATTATTTCCTTTGTTAGATAAGTCATTTTCTGATCCAAACTTTGCTTTACAGGGAGGAGAGTCTAATACGGTTTGTCAGAACCGAAGTATAGCAGTTCTAAAAGAATTGTTAAAAATCTATCGAGGACAGAAAGTTGCATTAGGCACTCATGGGGCTGTAATGGCTTTAATGATGGGGTATTATGACAAGCAGTACGACTTAAAATTTCTACTACACACATCCAAACCAGATGTATACAGAATGAAGTTCAACGGTCAGGAGTTAATAGAAGTTAAAAGATTGTGGTATACGCCGTAATGTTACGGGAGAAATAGGTACGAAAACGTTGCTCAAAGAGAGACCGTCCTTAGTACAGGATAGTCTCTCTTCAAAACCTTTCTGTAACATCTATTACGATGAAGCATTAAGCAAATCCTCAGCTATTTTAACCAAATCATCTTTGGTCAGCGGGCTGTCCTGGTTATCGGATATGTTGTAGTGTAAATGTCTTTTTTCATCGATCCATCCCAGTCGATTTTTTCCTGCTTCCAAGGGCCTGCTTGCTTCACTTGCCCTGATGTAATAGGCCTTGGTTCCTTTGATTGTCAATTGCTCAGCCGAATCCTGTTCATTTTGCATGATGGTTGTCTTTGTGACTTCAGGAGTGTATTTGGTGACGGTAATGTTTACATAGTCGTTTCCTCTCGCATATCGGGCAAAGGAGGAGTCTGACTTGTTCCAGCTCAGCTTTTGAATAAATAGATTTTCACCCTTCGGTGCAGCTTTGGACTGTTGCATCAGTTTATCGGTTAAAGCTCGATATTCCTTTTTATCCATCATCCCAGGATATGCAGCGATTGGATAGACGTATCCGAATTCAAACTGATAGCCATCCGGTAGATGAGTGGGATTGCTGAATAATGGAGCCTCAGTTCGCTTGATTTCATCTTGTAAGCTGTTGAAACTTGAAAGTTCAGCCGGTTTGTACGCAAACAGGGCCAGATTAGATAGGTTGTTTTGATTCATAGAATCGTCTTTGACGTAATAAGCGGCATACTCTCCTGGTTGCAAACGGTTCTTCACCTCTTCGTTCCACCGTGTGTAGGTGGAGGAATACGTTTTGGAGGCGTCCGTTTCGGCAGGTGTTTTGGCGGTATTTAATACAACGTCGCCCTTACTGTTGCGGAATTCAAGATATTGTGAAGCTGCGTAACCGGTCACAGAGGCCCCTACTACAAAAAGCAAAATCATGATAGGGACGGTGATGCGAGGCTGGAAATGGATTTTTCCTATATTCCCCTTTTTGGGCGTCGCCTTTTGGTAGACCTGTTCCATCACTTTGTCAGAGACGTCAAAAGCCTGGATTTTTAAGGCATTCTCTGGCTCGGTTAGCTTGTCCATGTTTTTGAATCCCCTGTCTTGCAGATCGGTGTATTTCAGGCTTTGTTTTTGAGTTCTGTCTTGTAACTCACGCATTTGTGGTCCTCCTTTAGGGGCTCCATTATTTTTTTGAGCTTTGTTTTTGTTCTGCCGTATTTTTTCTTGATAGCTTCCTCGCTTTTGTTCATGATTTCCCCGATTTCTCCAAACGTTCTCTCTTCAAAAATGCGCAGCACCAGCAGGTTACGCTCCTCCGCGCTCAGTTGGTCCAACGCTCGGCTCAGCGGTTCACTGAAAAGCTGACGTTCCATAACCTGCGCTGCACTGTCTGAAATCATGTTAGTTGAGGTGAACAGGCTAAGTTTAAATTTGCGCTGTAGATTCTTCCTGCGAATCAGGTTCAGGCAGCGATGATAGGCCATTTTATACAGCCAGGAGGAGAAGCCCACTGTCGGCTTGTACCTGCTAATTTTCTCAAAAGCATTGACGAAAATATCCTGCACAGCCTCTCCCGCCTCCTGCTCACTTCCTAATAGCCTCCAGCAGTACACAAAAATCTGACGCTGATACTCCTTTACAATGTAGGCGTAATCCTGGATCTCGCCAGCTTGAACTTGTTTGATTCTGTATTCGATTTCCTCATTCAAAGATGTAGGCACCCCCTCTGATCAAAAAGAAAATTATATCTGTATAACAAACGAAGATGACCGAAAGGGACACTTTGTCTAAATTTTTTTAAGTGTTCTATCAACTCTCTAAGAGAATACGATAAAGCAGAACAATTATCACCCACGTGGTTAGTTTTATAGAGTTAAAGGTATATTGTGGAAGTGAGGGGATGGTAAAATGAAATTAAGATATTCCAGTAATAGTAGGCCCATCTCGTAAATAAATAGGAGAGGACACAGTTTCTAATGAATGAAAATGCTAAGAAATATAATTTTGATAATGTGATGCTTTACCTTCATGATCAAATGAAGCTGCTACCTAACTTAGAATCAAAATATATTGGATTAACCATGCCATTTCCTCGACAAGCTGCGCTACGAAGTAGGATTATTGCAAGTACTGAGACATTGAAAGCATACGATGAGGACGTTTGTATTGCTGTTCATTTTAATCAATCTGATGCTGGGACTATTGAATATAAGAAAATAGTTTTTATAGGAACGGATTATTTGCATCTAAAGAAAATCGCTGATTTTATGAAAAGACAAGACATTAAACTGGATATCAAAGACACCTGTATACTCTATAGAGAATGTACTGCTGACTTGAATATAAATTTAAAAGGCAATCATTCCAGAATAACAAGTTTAAATGACTTATTTGCAGGAGTTGAAATTCATATTGATCATTTAGAGGCTGGAATGGGATATCAATATGAAAATAAACAAGTGAAAGAAGATATTATTCATTATTGCTGTCATAAAGACGATGAGGAAGGTAAGGAGCTTGGATACCAATTATTTGTAAAATCGTTGGATTACTTCTCCAAGAAATTATTAGCTGAAGGTTTTGTATTAGGGTATCCTGCTGTAGATTCAAAAATTAAAATAATGAAGGCCTCTTGTTCAATGTGTTTTTATCGAGATTATTATTACATTAATGGAGCACATGCATCGCTCGAAACCGCTATGCTTGAGGCAGATTGGCAAATATGCGAACCATTGATGCAGGTCCATATGACCTGTAACAAGCTATATTTTAAAGGAAATTCCTTTTTTAGTGGGGTAGAAAATCTATGTATACTCGACGAGGACGAAGATAATTGTAAATTATCATTTAAATCTATACTTTCCACAATCATTGATATTTTAAAAGAGATGTATAACCAAAAAAAAGATGTTTCGGACTTCCATATGGAATTGGACAGCTATGTGCCAGTTGAAGATGTTACTCAGTTAAAAGAGAAATTCAAAGTGATTTATAATATCGATAAATGGAAAGATGAATTAGAGGAGCAAGAGATGAACTCGGCCATCCCGCCTGTATAGCTTACGAAAGCCATCGGCCGTACTGAACGGGATTGCCTCACTCTTTTTTATACAGCGTACCTTCTACTTATGACCTTTGCGTACCTTTAAAAGCTTGCCCTTTACGGTAGTATTCTTCATAATCTCAAGCACCAGTGGGCCCTTGCCATTCAGAATCTCAACATCTGTCACATTATCCAGAATCGTAATGATCCCGATATCATCTGCCGTTACCCCATCCAGCTTAGCGATGGTGCCCACAAAGTCGACAGCTCTAAGTTTTTTCTTCTTACCGCCATTAAAATTGAGCTTCATAATTTGTTGGTTTAATTGCTCGCGTTTGTCGTTTTTGAGTACAGTTTTTACATGTAGTTTCCGCTCGAAATCTTTTCTGTGAAGATCAACAGCCCCTTCTGAGGGAGCCTTTATTTGCGGAATTACAAATCCAATGTATGCTTCGATATCAGCTAAACGTTTGCTATCTTTAGGAGTGATTAGAGTAATGGCTTTCCCTGTTTTGCCAGCACGTCCTGTACGTCCTGTACGATGAACATAGCTTTCTTTTTCAAGGGGAATATCGTAGTTGATGACATGGGTGATATTCGTGATATCAATCCCTCTGGCGGCTACATCAGTTGCGATCAAGTAACGGAATTGTCCCCTTCTGAATGCGTTCATTACCTCAAATCGCTCATCTTGCTCCATGCCGCCATGGATGCGATCACATGGATATTCGAGGTCAGCCAATGCTCTGAATAGTGTATCTACATGCTCCTGCGTACGACAGAAAATGATGCAGCTGTCAGGGTTCTCAACAATGAGCAGATCCTGTAGCAGAGCCAGCTTGTCCGCCTCCCGCACCTGAATAAGAGAGTGATCAATCGTGGCTGTGGTTACACCTGTCGCCTTGATCTCAATTTCCACAGGATCGTTCATATATTTACGTGACAGTTTGGCTACATCTTCGGGAAAAGTAGCGGAAAATAACATCGTAACTCGGTCATTAGGCAGTGCCTGAATAATCGACTGAACCTGCTCGATAAAGCCCATATTCAGCATCTCGTCAGCTTCATCAATCACGAGATAGGCAATTCGATTTAAGGATAGTGTGCCTCGTTCAATATGATCTAGTACACGTCCGGGCGTACCTACAGCCACATGTGTTCTTTGTTTTAGCTCGGCCTTTTGTATATGAAAAGGATGTTTCCCATAAAGAGCCGTTGCTTTTATCCGCTTAAAGCGTCCGATATTCGTGATGTCTTCAGTAACCTGTAATGCGAGTTCACGGGTTGGTGTCAGAATTAAAGCTTGGGGTTTATTCTCATTCCAATCTACTAGCTCACACAGTGGAATACCATATGCTGCTGTTTTGCCGCTGCCTGTTTGCGATTTGGCCACAAGATCCTTCTTCTCAAGCGCAACGGGAATAACCTCCGTTTGAATTTCTGTTGGCGTCTCATAGCCCAGGCTATCCAGAGCCCTCACAATTTCTTCACTTAATGGGTAATCTGCAAAATGCTTTTGACTCATTCTCAACCTCTTCTGCGCTGTATTTAAGTACCATTACATATATCATGTCATCGTGTATCGAACTTATACTCAACCAGTATACTCTATTCCAGCTACACTCTAATACATATCAGCGATTAACTTGCTGTTTTCCAGTAAGGCAACTATACTTTTTCTGAGACGAAAAAACACAGTCTGGTTGGTAGTCCAGGCGCATGGAAGACTCTATAATTGCAAGAGTGCCATGTCAGTAACCTTCCCCCCTCGGGATGTCCATCGTTTCGATTTAAAATGAGGGGGATTCAAATGAAGCTTACGATTTATCATGATGGACAGTATTGGGTTGGAGTCGTGGAGGAGCAGGACCAGGGGAAATTGAAGGCAGCTAGGTACATTTTTGGGACAGAGCCTAAAGACGAAGAAATTCTCCATTTTATCCGTGAGGAAATGTGGGAACTTGTTAGTCGGCTTTCACAAGAGGTGGCTATAAAGTGGTCTGAAACGAAGAAGGTCAATCCGAAGCGGCTAGCAAGGCAGGCAGCGTATGAATTAAGGCGGAAGGGAGTCTCTTCCAACGCACAAGAGGCTTTAAAGTTAGAGTATGAGAAGCGCAAGTTGGAGAAACGTACCTACTCTAAACAGCAAAGGGAATCTATGAAGGCACGGATAAGGGAATTAAAGGAGAAAAAAGCGAAGGAAAAACATCGCGGACATTAATAAAACCTCCATCCTTATCCGGAATTGTAACGCATGTTTTATCTCGGCATATGTGAAAACATGTGTTACACACAAAGGGCACCCGACTGGGTGCCCTTTAAACTGTCGTATAGAGATTGGTATCCGCTAAAATGAATCCATTCCAAATTACTTAAGCAGTGTCAGTGTTACTTCTATTGTATTATCAATAAATGATCGCTCTGGACGAGACTTTATCATGACGGTCAGACCAATTAACGATACAACTAATGCCTGTGATACAGCCTTCGCATCTAGTCCGATCTCAAGCTCACCTGATTGTATACCTCGTTCAATGGTTTCTTGAAAAATGACCGCCAGGTACATTTGATGCTCCCTTGTAAGAATTTCAAACTTCTCATCATGGGGCGCAAGTTCAACCATTGTATTAATGCAAAAGCATCCTTTTCTAGGATTTTCCGCATACTCCTCTTCAACCACACCCTCAAAAAAAGTACGAAATGCTTCTTTTACAGATGGAATGCTTTGAAGTTTGGTTCGGATTAAAGAAGCACGGGACATCGTGTATTTGCGTAGCGCGGCTTCGAACAATTCTTTTTTGCCCCCAAAAGTGGAATATATACTGGGGCGTTGAATTTCCATTCTGGAAGTTAAATCACTTAATGAGGTGGCTTCATATCCCTTTTCCCAAAATATTTGCATAGCTGCATCTAAAACTTTCTCTTCGTCAAATTCGCGGATTCGTCCCATAACAATACCTCTCGTTACTCATGATTTTATTCTTAATGGCTCCATGTATCTGATTATAATGTTCAGTGACATTCATTTTATTACCAATTGGTACGTTATTATCTTATAATTAGTCCTTAAAATTGTCAAATGAAGGTTGGTCTTTCCCGAAAAGAGGAGGTGCATATGAAAGAATAATCAAAGTGGATTTACTATGATTGTTGACAGTATTCTTTTTTGTGAGTTATATTTACTAGGGAAAATAACATACCGTTTGGTATGATATTTTATTGTTATTCAATTGGCACACAAAGAAAGCTATTAGAACGGGAGAGATAGACCATGGAGATAGGTATTACCTCGTTTGTAGAGACAAAGCCTGATGTTCAGACAGGCGAAGTGATAAGTCACGCACAGCGGTTGCGTGAAGTTGTCGAGGAAATTATCCTTGCTGATCAAGTGGGACTTGATGTGTTTGGTGTAGGTGAGCATCATCGAAAGGATTATTCGGCATCTTCACCAGCAATGGTGCTGTCCGCGGCTGCAGCGCAGACACAACGGATTCGGCTAACCAGTGCAGTGACGGTGCTTTCTTCAGCTGATCCGGTGCGCGTTTTTCAGGACTTTGCTACGCTGGATGGTATTTCAAATGGACGTGCCGAGATTATGGCGGGTCGGGGTTCTTTTATTGAGTCTTTTCCTCTGTTCGGCTATGACTTGGATGACTATGATGAGCTGTTTGAACAACATTTGGAACTTCTCCTTAAAATACGGGAGTCCGAAAAGGTAATCTGGAAGGGCGGACATCGGCCAGCCATTAACAATTTGGGCGTGTATCCACGGCCAGTTCAGAACCCTTTACCAATATGGGTAGGCAGCGGGGGAAGGCAGGATTCTGCTATTCGTGCAGGTCTGTTAGGACTGCCCTTGATGCTGGCGATCATTGGAGGAAACCCGATAAATTTTGCACCGCTTGTCCAGCTTTATAAGAAAGCAGCAGCGCACGCTGGTCATGATGAATCGCAGCTTAGAGTTGGGTCGCACTCGATAGGATTTGTCGGAGAGAATAATGAGCAAGCGGCAGATACATATTTCCCTTCTACGATGGCAGGTATGAATAGATTGGGCAGGGAGCGAGGCTGGGCGCATTATGATCGTTCCAGCTATGATGCCGCGCGCAGCTTTGAAGGTGCGCTGTATGTTGGCGATCCCGAGACGGTTGCTCAGAAGATCATTCATCTTCGCAAGCATGTAGGTGTTACACGCTTTATGCTGTATGTTCCGTTAAGCACGATGCCGCATGCCGAGGTGATGAGAGCCATTGAGCTACTTGGAACAGAGGTAGCACCCCGAGTGCGGAAGGAAATAGCCAAGTGGGAAGCGGAGACGGAAAAAAGACTATAAAATAACCTAACATAGGAGTGATTCGCATGGATTTTGAAAATCGTTTATTACCAGAACTAAGGTCAGTAATTGCACAATTCCCCGGTTTCCAACTGGAGGAGAATTTAGAACTGAGCAGAAGTTATTTGTCGAGTCCGCCTATTGAGCAGTCGGAACACGTACGCACGACAAGCCGGATGATTCCGAGCGTTGCAGGCGAGATATTAGTCAAAATCTACGAACCTGCCCAGCGAACTGACGTTAAGCTTCCGGCCATGCTGTGGATTCACGGGGGAGGCTATGTAATGGGGCATCCTGATATGGACGATGCTTTGTGCGAACGCTTCGTGCAGGCGGCTAATTGCGTCGTCGTATCGGTCGATTATCGACTTGCTCCCGAGCACCCCTACCCAGCTGCCATCGATGACTGTTATGCCGCTTTGACGTGGATGACCGATGAAGCTGAGCTGCTGGGCATCGACTTGGACCGGGTCGCAATTGCTGGTGCAAGCGGGGGTGGCGGTCTAACCGCAGCACTTGCTTTAATGGCTCGTGACAAAGGCGGACCAGCCCTTATCTTCCAAATGCCGCTATATCCGATGATCGACGACCGCAATGTTACGGCATCAAGTCATGAAATTACGGCCGATAATGCACCATGGAGCCGGAAGAACAACTTGACGGCCTGGAACATGTACTTGGGTAATCGTACCGAAGATAGCGAGGTTTCCCCATATGCGGTGCCGTCGAGAGCAGAAAGCTTGGCTGGTCTGCCGCCGACCTACACGTGCGTAGGGCAGCTCGATCTATTCCGAGATGAGACGATCGAATATGTGGCACGCCTTGCCCAAGCGGGCGTTGACGTCGAATTTCATCTGTATCCCGGCACATTCCACAATTTTGAAGGGATGGTTCCTCAAGCAGAAGTAAGTCAACGCGCCAGCCAAAGTTATGTAGACGCGATTGCAAGAGCGCTTAATCCTTAAATAATTAAGGAGCGGTCTTCAGGTGATATGCTCCCAAGAAGATAGACAGGTTGAATAATAAAACCTACTACTGTGAAGGGGGTATATCACTTTTCGCAGCAGCCTTTTCTTTTCGTTTCAGAGTTGTTTGGGATTCGTGTTGTGGCTGTTCTGCAATGATGTAAGATTTTTCGGGTAAAATCTATACTTTCACATGTAGCAGAAAACAACTATTCATTCTTATAATTGGAAATGTAAGCGCTTAAATTATTGAGTAAGAGTATTATCAAATTATACGTGTGAGGAGGAGATTTTATGTTAAGAACTAAAGTGGGCAAGCTGGTGAGCAGTTTGGCGTTGGCGGGTGTGTTGTTATCATCTGTTCTGGTCAACCAGGCTGATGCTGGCCTGGCAAATGGAAGCAAATTTCTGGGGAATATCATTGCGGGCAGTGTCCCTCCTAGTTACGGGACATACTGGAATCAAGTGACGCCGGAGAACTCGACTAAGTGGGAATCGGTTGAAGGCAGTCGTAACAACATGAACTGGTCGCAGGCGGATACCGCCTACAATTATGCCCGTAGCAATGGTTTCCCGTTCAAGTTCCATACGTTGGTATGGGGTGCCCAGGAGCCAGGATGGGTTAAAGGACTGTCGGCTGCTGATCAGAAAGCGGAAGTGACTCAGTGGATTAAAGCAGCAGGTCAGCGCTATCCGAATGCGGCGTTTGTAGATGTGGTGAATGAGCCGTTGCATCAGAAGCCGTCCTACCGCAATGCCATTGGTGGTGACGGGTCGACCGGATGGGATTGGGTCATATGGTCGTTTCAACAGGCTAGACAAGCTTTCCCGAATGCCAAACTGCATATAAATGATTATGGTATTATCAACGACCCTTCTTTAGCCGACCAATATGTCAATATTATTAATCAGCTCAAGAGTAGAGGCCTGATTGACGGTATTGGCATTCAATGCCACCATTTCAGTATGGACAACGTCTCAGTCAACACGATGAATACTGTACTAAATAAGCTGTCGGCGACCGGGTTACCGATCTATGTGTCGGAACTGGATATAACTGGGGATGATAATACTCAACTTGCCAGATACAAAGAGAAGTTTCCAGTCCTTTGGCAAAACCCCTCAGTGAAGGGAGTTACGCTTTGGGGGTATATCCAAGGACAAACTTGGAAAGATGGTACACATCTGCTGAACTCTAACGGCACGGAACGTCCTGCGCTCCAATGGCTGAGACAGTATCTGAAGAGATAAGCTATAGGTGGCACTTAAAACCCAACAGATGCGGACTTTTGCTAAATATCCGGGCTGGGTAGTTGTTTATTTGAAGAAGTCTTGGCTGAAATGTTACACGCCCAAGGCTTCTTTTTATTTAGCTTAAACGTATCTTTTGATTGAAATAAAACCGTCTGGACGGTATAGTAAAATGGGTGGTGATCAGAATGAATACAACTAAAAAAACATTAAAAAGAGAATTAATCCTTAAAGCGGCTTCTATAATTGTACAAGAAGAAGGAGTAGAAAAATTAACGTTAGAAGCGGTGGCTAAGAAAGCGGGAGTAAGTAAGGGAGGATTGCTTTACCATTTTCCGAATAAAGATGAATTGATTCTGGGGATGGTTGAACAGCTATCGACCAGCTTTATCACCGAATTTAATGAAAGGGCAGAAAACGATACACATTCCCAAGGTAGATGGACTCGTGCTTATATGAATACGTCATTTTCCGGGGATCAGGATGCAAGTGACCTGTATACCGCTCTCTCGGCAGCACAATTTACGAACCCTCAAATGCTCAAGCTGCTTCAGGATGAGTATGCGAATATCCAAAATAAAATCGAAAACGACGAATTAAATCCGGTTCGTTCTACGATTGTCCGATTAGCTATAGACGGTTTGTGGTTTGCCGAAATGTTCGGACTCGCTCTTCCCAATGAAGAATTGAAGCAAAAAATTATAGAAGAATTAAAGACATATATAAAGGAGAATGAATGATGGCTTATTTTTTCTTGGCAATCTCTATTGCTAGTGAGCTTATTGGTACTTCAATGCTTAAAGCTTCAGAAGGTTTTACGAGACTGTATCCGACTCTATTCACGATTGTCGCGTTTGTAATCTCTTTCTTCTTTATTTCACTAACCCTCAAGACACTTCCTCTTAATATGACGTATGCCATTTGGTCAGGGGTGGGGGCTGTTGCTACAACGGTGATTTCAGTATTGATTTGGAAGGAGAAAATCAATACAGGGAGTATCGTAGGGATTGCTTTAATTGTTATTGGCGTGGTGGTATTGAACCTATTTGGTGCAGGACATGGTGAGGCCAAAGGAACAACAGAAGCAACCAGTTCAATCGTCCAAAAATGAAAAAGTATAATATCACTCCAGTTTGTAAAGAGGCGGTAGATCCTCACTTATCGACTTAGAGATTCTAAGAAAGATAGGTGGGGGATCTACCGCCCTGAAATCATGGTTTATACGAATAAACTTAGTATTAAGATGAATCCTAATCCGGCTACAGAAATAATGGTCTCAAGCAATGTCCATGTGGCAAAGGTTTCTTTCATGCTTAAACCAAAATACTCTTTAAACATCCAGAACCCGGCATCGTTAACATGTGAAGCTATTAAGCTACCCGCTCCCGTGGCAAGCACGACTAAAGCAAGATTAACGTCAGATTGTCCTAACATCGGAATTACTAAACCAGCGGTTGTTAAGGCTGCAACAGTCGCAGAACCCAGGGAAATACGTAAGATTGCAGCGATGATCCAGGCTAGCAGAATTGGTGATAATGTAGTTCCATTGAATAAATCGGCTACATAGTCACCTACGCCGCCATTAATGAGTACTTGTTTGAAGGCTCCGCCTCCCCCAATGATCAAGAGCATCATCCCAATATGAGTAATAGCAGTTGTACAAGATGCCATTACATCTTTGATTGGAATTTTTCTTGCGATTCCCATGGTGTAGACGGCAACCAGCAAGGAAATCAACATGGATGTTGATGCATCACCAATAAAACGGATCGCTGCCAGTAAACTATTATCCTCAAATCCCATTGTTTTTTGAAGCAAAGTAATAATCGTAGCAATCGACATTAAAATGACAGGAAGCATTGCAGTAAATACACTGATTCCGAATCCAGGAGTTTCCTCAGACTTAAATACTTTCTGTTCACCTAAAGAGGCAATGTTACCGGTTTTCGTAAATGAAGCAGGTACGAGTTTTTTGGCAAGCTTCGTAAATACAGGACCAGCCAAAATAACGGTTGGGATAGCAATAATGAAGCCATAAAGTAAAACCTCACCAAGGTTCGCGCCATATTCACCAGCAATCACGGTTGGTCCTGGATGTGGTGGTAAGAAACCGTGTGTGACGGACAAAGCAGCGACCATCGGAATACCGAGATATAAGATAGAAACCTTTAATTCTTTTGAAATGGCAAATACGATTGGAATTAACAATACTAATCCTACTTCAAAAAATAACGCAATTCCGATAATGAATGAAGCGGCTACGACCGCCCATTGAATATTTTTTTCACCAAATTTGTCAACGAGGGTCATGGCAATTCTTTGGGCCCCCCCAGAATCAGCGATCAACTTCCCTAACATCGCCCCAAGTCCAAAGATTAACGCTAAGTGGCCTAGTGTTCCGCCTAATCCGGCTTCAATGGTTTTGACAATTTCCTCTAAGGGCATTCCAAGGGCTAGGGCCACGCCGAACGATACAATGATTAGGGAAATAAAGGTATTTAATTTGAAGCCCATGATTAAAACGAGTAATGCTAAAATTCCAATCGCTACAACGACTAATGGCATTGTAATTACCCCCTGTATTTATCCTTTTAGTGTTTAATTAAGCTTCTTTGATAATTGGCAATCCGTGTATAATCGTCTTCCAATACTCTGGATAGGTTAATGAAAATCGGCAGCAGCTTCCTATATTCCTTGGTTGCTTCTTCTTTGGGTGCATGTTTGTTGGTACTGCCAATCATTTCAGAGACGACTTCAAATGATTGGATTTTTCCGGTGGCGTACAAGCCTAAAATACAAGCTCCTAGACAAGAACTTTCGTAGCTTTCCGGAACGACGACTTCAGATGCGAATATATCAGACATCATCTGCCGCCAAACATCTGACCTTGCGAAGCCTCCTGTAGCTTGGATTCGGGTCACGGGCCCGTCCATGCATTCGGTTAAGGCCAAAAATACGGTGTATAAATTGTAAATGACTCCTTCTAAGGCTGCGCGAATCATATGTTCCTTTTTATGTGACATCGTTAAACCGAAGAATGAGCCACGTACGTCTGGATTCCATAAGGGTGCACGTTCACCAGCGAGGTAGGGGTGGAATAACAATCCATCAGATCCTGGCCTTACGCGTTCAGCAATTTTAGTTAACACATCATATGGATCAATTCCTAGTCGCTTCGCTGTTTCTACTTCTGATGAGGCAAGCTCGTCACGAATCCAGCGAAGGACCATCCCGCCATTATTTACCGGCCCGCCAATGACCCAGTGCTTTTCCGTTAACGCATAACAAAATATTCTTCCCTTTTCGTCTGTTTGTGGCTTGTCTATGATGGTTCGAATGGCACCGCTTGTCCCAATGGTGACGGCAACTTCGCCTTTTCGTATCGCATTGACACCTAGATTAGAGAGAACCCCATCGCTGGCTCCAATGACAAATGGTGTTTGTGGATCGATCCCCATCTCTTTTGCTAAAACTGAATTACAGTCGGTAAATATTTTGGTTGTGGGTACGAGCTCAGATAGTTGGGAACGGGTTATCCCCGCAATTTTTAAGGCCTCTTCATCCCAATCCAGCTTTTCGAGATTCATCATGCCCATGGCTGAAGCCAGGGAATAATCAACAACATATAGATCAAAGAGCTTTTTGAAAATATATTCTTTAATTCCGATATATTTTTTAACCTTGATAGCGATTTCAGGAAGGTCATTCACAATCCAAGCTATTTTAGTTAAGGGTGACATGGGATGAATGGGTGTTCCTGTTCGTCTATAGACTTCTTGGCCGTTCAACTCATCTTTTATTTGATGTGCCCACGCTTCGCTGCGATTATCTGCCCAAGTGATACAAGGTGTAAGTGGCCGGTCGTGTTCATCCATTGCAATGACACTATGCATGGCACTGCTAAATGAAACAAACGATAGCTTTTTTTGTGAGTGATGTTTCATGATATTGGAAGTCGCTTGTAGGACTGCCTGAAAAATCTCCTCGGGGTTTTGTTCAGCTGTCGCTATATCCGGTGTATAAAGCGGGTACCCAATATTTTCTTGTTGGATGACTTCGCCTTTTTCACTAAATAAAACGGCTTTCGTACTGGTGGTTCCGATATCTATACCTAACATATAGTTAGTCATTTTGTGGCACGGCTCCTTTAGACAGCAATTGTTGGGACATCCATAAGTCTTCTACTTTACCTTGAACATCATCAAAGTTTACATGTAAAGACTTAATCATAAGGTCTCTATCTTTTGCCTGGATTGCTTCAATATAAATCTCATGATTTTTTACAATCCGCGTAAAGTCTTCATACTTTTCTTTGAAACGCATACGCATCGACAACAGAATAAGGCTTTCCATCACGGGCTTTAAATTATTCCAGATCATCAGGATGTATGAATGATTAACTGCACGAATAATCGTTTCATGGAACAAGACATCTTGATATGAAAATTCATCGGCATCACTGTATTTGACCGCGACTTTCATCATTTCGAGTATTTTACTAAGTTCCTTTGCTAAATCATGAGTGTCCATCTTTATAAGACGTTCAAATACGAAGGATTCTATAAGTAGACGAACATCATAAATTTCTTCTATTTCTTTCTCTGATAGCCCCATAACAACGGCACCCATTCTTTCTAAGCGGATGATATTTTCGGAAGCCAGTATTTTTAACGCTTCACGAATAGGTGAGCGACTTACAGCAAAATCAGCAGCCAATTTATTTTCAGATAATATGGTACCGCTTTCAATTGCACCAGAAATGATGCGCATTCTAAGCTCGGATGTTACACGATCACCAGCAGAGGCTTTTAGAAGCCATTTGGAGGGATATAGGAATTCACTGGATTGAACCATAAATTCACCTTCTCATCAATCAAGTATACTTGTATACAAGTATTATAATCTAAAATTTTAAATTTGCAAGCGTATTCATTAGATTATTTTTGTAAGCCAGTTCGGTTTTTTTGTGCAAATGCACAATCAATTTCGTCTGTTCTTCAATATAATTCACACTCTGCAATCGATATAATGAAAGCGTAATCAAAAATTGCCCGGGGGGTTAGACAGATGGAAGGGTTAACGATCAGTTGGATAGGAGCTCTGGCAGGGCTGGCTATTGCAATTATTTTGATATTGAGAAAGCTGAATCCGGTTTACGCCTTATTTTTGGGAGCTATTGTAGGCGCTTTATTGGGCGGAGCCAATCTGGAGCAAACGATCAGCGTGTTAATTAGTGGTACGCAAAGTGTGATGGGGACGGTCATTCGTGTGCTCGCGGCCGGTGTATTAGCAGGCGTGATGATGGAGTCTGGGGCAGCGGAGACAATTGCACAGACTATTGTAAAGAAGTTTGGCGGCAGTAAAGCGATCCTTGCCCTAGCGTTAGCGACGATGATTATTACAGCAGTAGGCGTATTTATTCCCGTCGCAGTGCTAATCGTGGCACCTATTGCTTTGTCGGTTGGGAACAAAATGGGGATTTCCAAGCTGGCTCTCCTGCTGGCCTTGTCTGGAGGCGGAAAGGCGGGAAATATTATCTCTCCAAATCCCAATACGATTGCGGCAGCACGCGGGTTTAATCTGGATTTAAGCCACGTGATGTTGGCGGGTGTGGTGCCCGCGATATGCGGATTAATCATGACTGTTCTGGTGGCGTCTATGTTAAAAAACAAGGGCGTGAAGGTATCCGAACAGGATATTATGGATAGTGATGTCGATACGTCGAAGTACCCGGCATTGGGACGGGCGATTGTAGCTCCGGTGGTAGCCGTTATTTTGCTGATGATTAACCCGATTGGTTCCATCTCTGGCATTGAAGCACTGTCGAATTTCAAGGTCGACGCAATGTACATTCTGCCGATTGCCGGGATTGTGGGTATGCTGGCCATGGGACAAGGGCGCAATATTCTGAAGTATTCGGCTTCCGGTTTGAATAAAATGACGGCAACCGTGCTTATCTTGATCGGTGCAGGCGGGATTGCGGGTCTGATCTCTGCCTCCAATTTATCTGCTCAGGTAGTTGGCTTGATTGAAGCTTCGGGAGTTTCTGGCACATTTTTGGCACCGCTTGCAGGGATTCTGATGGCGGCTGCCACAGCGTCGACCTCGACGGGCGTTATTTTGGCGACTGGCTCGTTTGGGGAAGCCATTTTGAACATGGGGACTGCCCCGTTAGCCGCCGCTGTAATGGTGCATACAGGAGCTACCGTCATTGATTCCTTACCACAGGGCAACTATTTTCACGTTACGGCAGACAGCATGAAAATGAGCATTAAACAACGGATGGGATTGATCCCTTATGAGGCTATTGTGGGCGGAACTATGGCGATTGTAGCAACAATCATATATGGATTTATACTTTAATATTCACGATGGGGTGACAAAATGAGAGAGAAAACATTTGTACTGGCACCGGACTCTTTTAAAGAAAGCATGACGGCAAAGGAAGTGTGCATCGCAATGGAGAAAGGGCTGCGCAAGGTCTATCCTACAGCCCATTATGTCCACGTTCCGATGGCAGACGGCGGTGAAGGAACGGTACAATCACTGGTGGATGCGACAGGCGGACAGCTTCGTTACATGGAGGTGACCGGACCGCTTGGAGAACCTGTAAATGCGGCATACGGCTTGCTGGGAGACGGCACCACTGCGGCAATCGAGATGGCATCTGCCAGCGGAATCCATCTGGTTAATAAGGACAACAAAAACCCGTTAAAGACAACAACCTATGGTACAGGCGAGTTAATTCGGGAGTGTCTGAACCAGGGAATTCGAAAAATTATCATTGGCATTGGCGGAAGTGCCACGAATGATGGCGGTACAGGTATGGCAGAAGCGCTGGGCGCTAGATTTCTGGATGCAGCAGGCAATCCTCTTCCACGCGGCGGCGGCAGTCTGGGCGAGCTGGCCAGTATTGATATTTCATCACTGGATGACCGCTTGCAGCAGGTGCAATTGATTGTAGCCTGTGATGTGACAAATCCGCTCTGCGGAGAGCATGGGGCATCCCGTGTATTCGGCCCGCAAAAAGGGGCAACGCCAGAAATGGTGCAGCAATTGGATGCCAATCTTGCCCATTATGCGGATGTGGTGAAGCAGCAGCTGGGCAAGGATGTACGCGATCTTCCGGGCGCAGGTGCAGCAGGTGGCTTGGGTGCGGGCTTATTGATTTTTACTCAGGCGACGCTGCAAAAAGGCATTGAAATCGTGATTGAATACACTGGCTTAAAGCAGAAGCTAGCCACGGCCGATATCGTATTGACGGGGGAAGGCGGCATTGATTTTCAGACCAAATTCGGTAAAACTCCGTACGGAGTAGCTCAGGCAGCCAAACAATCCGGCAAAAAGGTCATTGCGGTCGCAGGTTATATCGGGGAAGGGATCGACACGCTGTACAAGGAAGGAATAGATGCAGTGTTTGGCATCGTGCCGGGAGCCTCGGAGCTGGGTAAGCTGCTGGCCGAAGGACCGCAAAATGTAGAGCGTACGTGCGAGAATATCGCAAGAGTACTTCAATTCAATGAGAAATGAACGGATTCTCGAGTGATCCGGCAGTTTATTGATACAACGCCAATAAGCCGTGCGTAAGCTCAAAAAGCTGAAGGAGATTCCGGGGATCTTTGCCAGTTAAGGTATGGATGCGCTTCAGGCGGTATTGCAGTGTATTTCGGTGAATGTTTAATTCATCTGCGGTGAAGGAGACACTGCCGTTATGGTTAATAAAGCTTCGCAGCGTATCCAGCAAATCCACGGTATCTTCCAGCTTGCTAACCAGATGAATCGTGTTGGTCAGGTTGGTTTGGCTTAATTTGACCAGAAATTCGACTTCAACAAAAGAAACGATCTGCACAGGCGGACGCAGTGCTAGTAAAACATTCATAGCGGACTTGGCTTGCATATAAACATTGGCAATGCTGTGTTCTTGTCTGCTGATGGCAAGCAGCACATCGGGATGGCTGCGTACAAGTGGTTCCAACAGTTTGGCGGTTGGTTCCTGATTTTGTATCAGGATGAGATAACTGTCTTCCTCCATCCGAAAGGATGGGTGCTGCATCAATATATTGGATAACTCGGCCAAATGAGCAGGATCTGAAGGAAGATGCTTTACATATACAGCCGAAGTTTTGAGAAGCAAATCAATGTGATATTGAGCAGCTTCTTTTTTTATTTTTTGGGTGTAGGCTCCCTGATGATTTAACAGCATTTCCAGTACGGATTTTTTACGGTTGGCCTCGTGGGCCAAATGCTCCAAGGAAATGCGCTGTTCAATCAGAAGAGACACCGTAGTTTTAACAATATTGCAAAAAGGACGCACTTCGTCAGGATTGCCTGAAATACCAATGACACCGACTAGCTCATGATGAATGACAATTGGTTCATTGGTTCCCTTTTTCTCGTAATGTCCGTCCTGCCACACTTCAATCATTTTCTCGGTTTCGAGCGCCTGAACAGCCCCCTGGTGAATGGTTCCGATTCGTTCACTCTCGCCGCTGCCAATGATGATGCCTCGTTCATTCATAATATTGATGTTGTATGGAATATCCTTCATCATTTTGTCTACGATGTCTTGGGCTTGTCTTTCGGAGAGCGGAAACAAATCAGGACTCCTCCTTTATCTAGTGATGTAAGGTGTTTTACTATATCGCATTTTTGAAAGGGTTTTCAATTCGTTGTGCATCTGAACAATATAATAGAGCAGGGCGCTGAACGTGTCAGCCTATTTTATCATAGATATCAAGAGTAGTTGTATGCAAAAAAACAGGGCTCCAAGGAGCGCCTGTTTTTTTGCGTCGTATTCTCTCATTGCTAGTCATGTTGCCTATGGTCGAACCTCACGAAAGCTATAGGTAATGTCATGAAGTTCTTTCTTTAAACGGCTATATTTTGATGCAGGTGTATAACCGATGATCTGATAGAAATTATTTTCAGTTTCAATAATAGCTACATGGGTGACATAACGGTCTACATCTTTCTGTCCTTTAATCGTGAACTGAGTGGCAGGATATCCTTGAATCGTGGTGTTGGATGAAGGTCCTACCGTAGAGAGATTAAACTCTTTGGTTATATTGTTTTGGATTTTCTTTGTGTAGTACTGGCGCGTTACATTACCCAATTTCTCCTTCGAATTGGATCGTACGATAACAGACTTTTGAATGTAGGGATTAAATATCGCAATATCTGCTTTTCCTTCCCAGTCCGGGTCTGTTGACCAGTCTAACGGGGCTGAGATTTGAAATCTTCCATCTCTACTTACATAGCTCTGTTCCTGCTTGCTTATCGGAGCTTCATTGGACTCGTAACTGTTTGCCAGTACAAAAATAGCATTTACAAACGAGGCTCCCAAAATCACCATTGCGGTAAAAAATATAAAGAGCGACCATCTCATTACCTTTTTGCTAATCGGCTCTAAATCCCGTACCTTTACCACATATGTACCTGCGGCTAAATCACCAATTCGTTGTCTTGATGCAGTTACTAACACGCTGATACCAGCAGGTAGTGAACCCATTAGCAATGGATTGGTATCTATTAACCTGAGCAGCGTGCGAATGAGTGATTTAAGAAAACCAGGAGGGTTTCCTTCTCCGTTAACCACCTTAATACGAAAAACGAATTTGCCAAGCGTATAGCCTGTGTAACCTTCCAAAAGCAAATAATAGCAGAAGAAAGCTATAATCAGAATGCAACGGGAAGCAATCGCTAAAGGCAACAACCATCTGTCTGTTACCTGAATGACCGAGATAAAAAAACAAATATAACCGATTATAAAAAATATGAAATCAAAAATCGTTGCTCCCCAACGTCTAAACAAAATAGACGAACCGTAGGTTTTTGATATTTCGGCCATTCTGTTTGTTTCTCCATAGTTTTGCCCATGCCGAATGTACCTCTCTCTTGCTGTTGCCTGTGAATTCTGTGATATGTGCTGGTCTTCCAAATCGTACACCTCATTTTAATATTCCATAATTTAAGACACACTCCTTATATAACGGTCTTTTTATCATCCATGTTTAGGAAAACATTCTATAAACAAAGAACTAATTATAAATATCCCTTTAGAGGTATTCTTTCAATTACTTTATAATTGGAAGAAGAAAGTAATGATCATCGAATATTGAACTTAGGAGGCGTAGGTATGAATGGAAAGCTGGCGAAAGTGAACAAGGGGACAGGGGTGAGAATATGAAAGGTGAGTTTCCGGTTATAACAACCGAACGTCTTGTATTACGAAAAATGGTAGCGACGGACAGCAAGGACATGTTGGAATACTTTTCAGATGAGCAGGTGATGAAGTTTTATGGACTGAGCCCATTTGAGTCTGAAGAAGAGGCACTGGAAGAGATCCGTTGGTATGATCGGATTTTTGAGACAGATCAGGGAATTCGCTGGGCTCTTCAAACGAAGGACGGTAAAATCATCGGTTCTTGCGGATTTCATAACTGGGATCAACGTCATCACCGGGCAGAAATGGGTTATGAATTGTCCAGAGCCTATTGGGGCCAAGGGTTAATGTCAGAGGTACTTGCAGCTGTAATCGACTATGGGTTTAATACCCTCCTCTTGAACCGCATTCAGGCACTAGTAGAGCCGGAGAATACACAATCCTTGCGTTTGCTTGAAAAAGCAGGCTTTCGGCAGGAAGGAATCCTGTCCCAGTATGAATTTACGTCCGGGAAATATGATGATCTTTGCATGTGCGCACTCGTTAAATCAGAATATATCAAACGGTATCAGAAATGAAAGATATAGTTGGATCAAACAGGGGAATATGGACAGTAAGAAGGTTGATCATTGTACACATGATTAACCTTCTTTTTGATTTAAATGTGGTGAACCATTATCTATGAAGGGGTATACACATTTCATACTGCTCAATAGGGTCCTTAGAGAAGCCTACCTTTTGGATAAAGCCTTCAAGAGAGTTATTGTCGGACAGGCAGATATATACCTTCTCGGCCTTTTGGGTTTCTGCCGCTTTATGAAGTAGGGTACGTCCAAGGCCTTGGTTTCGATGTTTGGGATCGACCCAAAGAAAGTTGATTTTACCTTGAGCACCCATAGCAATCATGCCGAGTCGGGTTTGATCGACTGCATAGATGCCGAGAAAAACTTCTTGTGTGCTGTTGGCGTAATAAGGTGTGTCACTTTGCCAATGGATGTGACAGTCGGTGAGGGTTGTACGGAAATCTGCGACATCATCAAACATAAGTTTTTTAAGAGTGTACGAAGATGAAGGAGCGGGAGAGACCGATGGGAGCATAGCGTTATAATATTTTAGCGTATAGCGTGCCTGATAGCCGTGCTTTTTATAGAATTGGACAGCTCGGTGATTATCTCTGATGACTTCGAGCCATAGCTGCTGGCAGCCCGCGGAGATGGCCGTTTGTTTATGCAATTCGAGCAACCTGTTGCTAATACCCTGGCCACGGTAAGCTGGACCGATGCATAGCGTACCGCAACGCATGGTCTGGCGCCCGTCAAACTGCCGGATACCGCCGAGAATCAAGCCGATTGGCTGATCTTCATCCATGGCAAGGAAAGAGTGGCTCCGTGAATTACCCTCTGGACCGAAAAGACGTGCCGCGAAATCGTCCTGTTCTATGGTCAGGCGAATGGAATAGTCTGAGAATCCGAGCGAAAATGCCTGGAAAATGTGCTCCATGCTGACTTCATTGCATCTCAAATAGGTGATCACTGTTACTCCCCCTAGAAACTTAGGTTATATTTCGATTGTAGGGTATTACGGGGGCTCCATCAATCTCCTGGTTAAAATGGAAATAACCCCTTTGAAAAGGGGTTATTATTATAAGTTTTCCTTCGTTGTAGGGTTGCAATTAGTGTCGGTAAGATCAGGGTTGGTAGAGAGGTCACGATAATGATTGAGTTTATATTCAATAATTTTTTGGGTTTCCATCAGTCTGGAGATTTCTCCTTGAATCTTATGACTATGTTTTTCAAGTAAGGAATGTCTGATCGGGATGGTGCTGTTACCTTGCATCGAAAGTTCTTGATAATGTTTCATTTCTTCTATGGTCATCCCAGTAGCTTTTAATCGGGTTAGAAAGATAATCCCTAGAATCTGATCTCTACTGTAAAACCTGTGTCCGTTAGCCTTTCGTTCTGCATAAGGTAGCAAGCCAATTCGCTCATAGTAACGTATGGTATCCTCTGTTAAACCTGTTAGTTCAGCAGCTTGACTAATAGAGGTTACGGTCTCTGGAATTTCCTGCAAAGTATTCCACTCCTTAATTGTAACAATTACCAAGGTACTTCTCCACTCGCATCGAAAAACCCTCCTGTCGGCCCATCATCGTGTAAAGTTGCTAAACGAACAACGATAGCAGCGGCTTGTTGTACCGAACCCGGTCCTGTAAAGCCGTTTAAGTCGGTGGCGGTAAAGCCGGGGTCAGCCGAATTAATTTTGAGAGGTGAGTCCTTGAATTCCTTGGCAAGTGTGACGGTTAGCATATTAACCGCTGCTTTGCTGCTATTGTAGGCAAGTAAATTAAATTGGGCATGCTCGTGCTCAGGATCGCTATTATAGGTTAACGAACCAAGGCCACTTGATAAGTTAACAATTCTGCCGCGTGGAGATTTTTTCAATAAAGGAAGTAAGGCTTGAGTCACCGCGACCAAACCGAAAAAGTTGGTTTCATACGTTTCTTTTAAATCGGTTAAAGGGAATTGACTTGGAGGAGTGGCCCCCCCAAGAGATACTCCAGCATTGTTGATTAGTACATCAAGGGAACTGAATTCTTGTTTGATCTGATGGACTGCGGAATCAATCGTACTTTGATTCGTCACGTCTAACAAAATCAATCGGGCTTCTACTCCCTCATTAGCCAACTTAGCCACCGCTTCCCGGCCACTCTGCTCATTCCGTGAGCCAATCAGAACTGTAAAACCTATGTCCCCCAATTGCTTGGCCGTTTCATATCCGATTCCTTTGTTGGCCCCCGTAATAAGCACTGTTTTTCCAATATTCATGAGCAATCCTCTTTTCATCATTCTTAAATTTGGCGGCCACCATGCTTTAAATGTACTACTTGGAGTATACTTAAAGTCAACACAAAACCAACGAATTATTGCCCGATATGCCTGAACATTCTTTATTTTGGAAGATAGGAGATTGGAATGAACAAAAGGCAAGTAGAAATTTTCCGCAAGTTGTTAACTGAATCGAACCGACTGTGGTTAGTGCAGGATTTGGCCGATCAAACGGATTGCTCAGAAAAGACGATTCGAAACGATCTAAAAGTAATTGAAGAATACCTAGTCAAGCACTCCGATGCTAATCTGGTGAGAAGACCGGGACGCGGTATTTATTTGGAGATAAGTGAAGTGGAGCAGGCTGATTTATTCCACCGCCTGTATGCAGGCGAGAGTACAGCCCAGCATGAATCGGATGAGGAGAGGGTGTTGCATCTCGCCTATCGGCTCTTGATGGATGCCAAGCCTGTAACGATACAAGATCTGGCCTCCCAGTATTATGTGAACAAGACGGTGATCCGTAGAGATATGGAAAAGATTGATGACTGGCTGCACAGCTTTGATCTTGCCTTGGTTACCAAGCAGCGCGTAGGCTTGACCATTCAAGGCACAGAGAAAAACAAGCGGATCGCTTTGGCGCGGATGAATCAGCTGATTGATAGTCCTGAGTTAACAGGACAGATGATGCGCAAGCAGTTTGAGCCGCACGAGATTGCAACCATCAATTATGAATTAAAAGCATTTCAAAAGCATCATGAACTCAGCTTTACTGATGAAGCTTTTGAGGGTTTAATGCTCCATATTCTCTTAATGGTCAAACGAACCAAGCTGGGACAGCCCATCTCTCTCTCCGAGAAAGACATTGCCTTTTTGCAGGAGAAGGCCGAATTTACATGGGCTACTTCGTTTTTACGGCAGCTGCAAAAGCTGTTTTCCGTACCTTTTTCCAAGGAAGAAACGGCCTATCTAACCCTGCATTTGCTGGGCGGAAAGTTCCGTTACCAGCAAGAGGATAGAAAGGGCAAACAAAGCGATCTGGCAGACAGCCATCCGCTTTTGCCTAAGCTGATTGAGCAGTTAGTCCGGCGGATGTCGGAGCTGAATATGATTGACTTTTCCAAGGATAAGATGTTGCTGAAAGGGTTGAAGGTCCATTTATATACGACCCTGAACCGGCTTCAATATGGTTTGACGGTGTCCAATCCTATGCTGACTGAGATTAAGAAGATGTATCCTTACATGTTCGACCGGGTTATTATTACGCTGGAAGAGGTAGGGGATTCGGTCCGGTTATCGTTCCCTGAGGAGGAAGCGGCGTATTTAACGCTACATTTTCAGGCTTCTGTGGAGCGACTTCACCAGAAAGAGAGTCATCCTCAGAGAGCCATCATCGTGTGTCACATGGGTATCGGTATGTCCCAGCTACTGCGCACAAAGGTGGAACGTAAGTTTCCGGCTGTACATGTGGAGACAACCCTTTCTAAGGCAGAAGTCCAGGACTATCTGGCAACCCAGGAGGTGGATCTCATCATTACAACCGTAGCTCTTCCAGAGCTGAGCGTTCCGCACATTCTCGTCTCTCCATTGCTGGATGCCAAGGATGAGCGTCAACTGGAACAAGTGATCAGACGAATGGATGAGCCGGAACCTAGAGTCGCAGATGAATCTGTATTTTTTAAGTACACAACACCTTTTTTAGTATTTCCCCAGCAAGAAGTGCAGCGTCCGGAACAATTGATTTCCAAGCTGGCGCAAATACTGGAGGACAAAGGATATGTGGAGACAGGATATGTGGACAGCGTATTGGCACGAGAAAAAATGTCGGCTACGACGATTGGGGGAGGCATAGCCATCCCGCATGGCGGCTCAGAGTGGATAAGGCAGTCCTCCATTGTAGTCGCTACTTTAAAGAAGCCACTTACTTGGGGAACCGAGAAAGTAGAGCTTGTGTTCTTGCTTGCGGTAAAACAGGATGGGCGGGAAGAAATGCGGCAGTTATTTAAGGAATTGTCCCTAATCAGTGAGCAGCCAGCTCTAGTTCATGCTTTATCTAAGGAGACCGATGCGATGAGACTATTAGGGAAGCTAAAGGGATAAACTAAAATTAAAAGCCGTGCTTAGGAGCAGGACTTATCTATAAGTCCTGTTTTTTTGTCCGTATTATTCTATTTTTCCGAAAGTTCCGGTAAAAAGTTCGCCCGATAACAGCAAAAAAGGCGGTTATACTATCAATGTAAGCGGAAACATCAGAGAGAAGGGGAATGACTATGAAGATATTAGCGATAACCTCATGTCCTAACGGAATTGCACATACGTATATGGCAGCTGAGAATCTGCAAAAGGCAGCAGCCAAACTGGGTATCGAGATGAAGGTCGAGACACAAGGCTCCATTGGAGTAGAAAATCAACTAACGGAGCAGGAGATCCGTGAAGCGGATGGCATTATTATTGCAGCGGATAAGACGGTGGTCAAAGACCGCTTCGTCGGCAAGAAATTGCTGGTCGTTGGAGTACAAGATGGGATTCGCCGTCCGGAAGAATTGATCCAGCGGGTGATGAAGGGGAATGTGCCTGTGTACCAGGCAGAGTCACGTGCCTCCGAAGCTAGCTCACAGGAGAATAAACCGAAGCAGAATCCTATCTACCGCCACTTGATGAATGGTGTATCCTATATGGTGCCCTTTATTGTCATTGGGGGATTGCTCATTGCCATTGCGTTGACGATTGGCGGTGAGAAGACACCAGGCGGTCTGGTTATACCGGACGGTTCATTTTGGAAGACGGTTCAGGATATCGGTTCGGCTTCGTTTACCTTTATGATACCAATCCTCGCTGGATTCATCGCGATGAGTATTGCGGATAGACCGGGGCTTGCACCGGGTATGGTTGGCGGATTCATTGCTGCGAACGGCAGTTTTTATGGAAGTGAGGCGGGAGCCGGATTTATCGGCGGAATTATCGCTGGTTTCCTGGCGGGTTATGTTGCACTGGGTATTCGGAAAATGAAGGTTGGGCGAGCGTTACAGCCGATCATGCCTATTATTATTATCCCTGTGTTGTCATCTTTAATTGTAGGATTAATCTTTGTCTTTATAATCGGTTCTCCAGTCGCACAATTGTTTGAAGCTTTGACGGGTTGGCTTGCAGGTATGCAAGGTACAAGTTCAATTCTATTGGCACTGATTTTAGGTGCGATGATCTCCTTCGATATGGGTGGTCCAGTCAATAAAGTAGCATTTTTATTCGGCTCGGCCATGATTGGTGAAGGAAATTACGAAATTATGGGACCGATCGCCGTTGCGATTTGTATTCCACCGATTGGAATGGGACTTGCAGCAATGATCAACAAGCGTAAATTTGCACCAGCAGAACGCGAAGCCGGAAAAGCTACATTCACGATGGGATTATTCGGTATTACTGAAGGAGCGATTCCCTTCGCTGCACAAGATCCATTGCGTGTTATTCCTAGTATCATGGCAGGATCTATGGTCGGTTCAGTCATTGCGATGTTGGGAAATGTAGGAGATAAGGTAGCTCATGGTGGACCGATTGTAGCCATTCTTGGTGCAGTGGACAATGTGTTCATGTTCTTCATTGCTGTTATTGTCGGCGCAGCCGTCTCAGTTATCCTGGTGAGTCTGCTGAAAAGGGATATTGCAACTGCAAATCCGGCTGTTGCTGGAGAAGAGACATCTGGAAATTCTGCCGCAGTAACGGAACAATCTACGATGACTACGACTGCCGCCGAGTCATCAGCTTCAGCGATTGCAAATAACGAGCCCGAAGTATCTTCGCAAGCCATTCACATTGAGAAGTTGACAGATATTGTAACGATGGATCTGATTAATCTGGATCTGGAAGGAACGACACAGGATGCCGTGATTGATGAAATGATCGGAGCACTTGAGAGAAATGGAGCCGTAAGTTCTGCCAGTGGTTTTAAACAGGCTATATTGGACCGAGAGAAGGAAAGCTCCACAGGCATTGGAATGAATATTGCCATTCCTCACGGTAAATCGGAAGCTGTTCTGAAGCCAAGCGTGGTCTTTGGGGTGAAGCGGAGCGGAGTGGACTGGAAAAGTATGGATGGAAGTGAAGCGAAACTGATCTTCATGATTGCTGTTCCGCGTAATAGTAAGGACAATGCCCATCTGAAGGTGCTACAAATGCTATCTCGTAAGCTGATGGACGACCATTTTAGAGAAGCGCTTCTGGCGGTTACGACCAAGGAAGATGCATATCAATTACTGACTCAGGTGCATTAATTCCATGCGCTAAGCAGAACATATTGTAATCATTAGCGGAACGCGCTGCAACGATAGTAAACGCAAGAGCAGTCTATCCTCATCTAAGGATAGACTGCTCTTTTATAGTAAAATATTGTTTTTCATAAATTAAATATTTCTACGAGGATTGAGCCACACGTACTAGCATGTGGGCAAGCGCGTGCTGCTGCTCTTTGTCCCCTACCTTCCACAATTCCTGAAGAAGCTTCTCCTCGCTATTGCGCGGTTCTTCCTTGGCTGCCAGATAGCCTGCGATCTTCTCAGCTGCTTTTGCCATCACTTCTTCATTCAAGCCGATTTTTTGAGCCATTTCAATTTTGTCGCTCAAATAACTTTTGAATGAATCAAAGCTGCCCAAGATGTCATCCTTTTTGCTGTCGTCTATCCGATTTAACGCGTCATCTACCTTGTTCAAGGCCACTTCGCCTTCCTTATTCACAACATGATTATGCTCTGCCATTTCTAACGCCTCCTCAAGATTGTTTTCTAGGATAAGGACTGCTTGCGGTACAGTAGTACTTACCCCGGCTAACCAAAATGAAAACGGTGAGAAGCAAGCAGAGTATCGTGGAGCGATGAAGAAAAACATATTGTTACATAAAGTCGAAAAAATAACGAATCACGTGAAAAAAGACGGGCGAGGTGTAGGTCAAGCTATCTACCCGGCTTAAGTAGCTTTTTTTCAAAGCATCGAACTTATTATCATCGCCGATTAATAAATCTCGCTTCAGCACGGAAACCGTTAAGCTCCCGAAGAAACCGCTCAAGCTAATCAACATACCGAAAATAATCCCAAATTTCAGATCAAACGGCGTCAGGTACGGATAGATTAGATACGAAGCCGCTATGGTTACGGGAAAAGCAAATGCAAAGCCTTCCCAAGTTATATTGGGATTGGATGTCGGGACGATTTTCCGCTTGCCGAAATAGAGTGATACCAGATAATGTGCGACATCATTGAGCTGTGTCAGTACCACTAGAAAAAGTACAAGTTTTGCTCCGTATTGCGGCGTAGCAAACTGAAAATAAGCCAGGTGACTCAGTCCAAAAACCATCAGCATGAGTCCCCATTGAGTCGAGCTGACACTACGTAGGAAACCAACGGTTCCTTTATTGATCAATCGCGGGAGCGGTAGCAGCAAGAATACATAGATAGGGATAAAGACGATAAACATCCCATACCACCCGATATAAATCCAATAAAACTGTACAGGAATCGCCAAGTATGCCCATAAAAACAACCTGCGGTCAGCTTTTCTGGATCTAATCATGGAGAAGTATTCTTTTAGCGCAAAGAAAGTAAGCACCATCAAGGAAAGCAGTGAAACGATCGGATTGAAAAGTGTTGCCAGGCAAAAGATAAAGAACATGCCCCACCAGGTCTTAATGCGAAGTCCAATAGCTGCATAGTCTTTGTTTGGCTGTGTTTTGACTACCACTATATAAATTAGATGGATGATTAATAAGGCTATACAAATGAGGGTTAACGTTAATAACGAACTGTCCATTGCGACTCACCAACTTATAGCGAAATAGGATTCCCTGAAGGGGGTCCTATGTTATTATGAAGGAATAATTCAAACTTGATAAGGGGAAGTTTCGTAAATGGTAGCTGATCAATCGGTTTTTATCTTGCTTACGAATACGGGAACGTTTCTGACGAGAGTCATTAAAAGCTATACAAGAGCACCATACAATCACGCCTCCATTTCCTTCAACCGAGAACTTTCGGAGTTATACAGCTTCGGGAGAAAGACCCCCAGTAACCCTCTGGATGGTGGTTTCGTGAAAGAGGATATTAAGACAGGTACATACAGCAGATTTCCGAATACAACATGTGTCATCTACGAGCTTCAAGTAACCGACCGTGAAGTCGAGAAAATGAAGAGAGTTTTACATGTATTTATCCGAAGTCGGCAAAAATATATGTATAACTTACTGGGATTAATTGGCGTTGCACTCAAAGAACCAGTCGAGTTCAGTAATTCTTATTTTTGTTCGCAATTTGTCGCGGAAATTTTACAGCGATCCGGCATCAAAATATGGAACAAGTTGCCCGCCCTTATTACACCAGACGATTTTCGGCAAAGTGACCGATTCCATCTGATCTACGAGGGGAAATTGAGCGATTATGAGCCTCAAGCCTGAGGATAAGCACCGTATTACTCAGACTCCTCAGGCACAATTACCTCGATGTGACGCGCCAGAATACCAAGCTCGATAGGCAAAGAGGGTCCTTCCTCACCATCTACATTCGTACTGACCGGTTCTGCAGAGCTGACACTTACATGCTTTGCAGTAAAGTAAACGATATCACTATGATCTTTCAGGTTGCCTAAAAATAAGCTTATGCTGGCCGTCACCGTGTTCAATATATTAAGGTTTTTGAAAATGAAGCAGTGAAGCAGGCCATCATCAACAGCCGCCCCGGGTGCCAGTTTCTCAAATCCGCCAACTGAGTTGGTTAAAGCAGCAAAAAAGAGTGGGGATTCGCCTTCCCAAGTCTTGTCATCATAGCGGACGATAAGCGGATGGGCAGGATGGTTGATAAGTTCTTTCAAACCTTCTTTAAAGTAGGCAAATGTACCAAACATGGATTTATCGTCTGACGACACAGCGGATAGTGATTCGGCAAGCGAGCCAGTGGCAACAACATTGGCAAACATTCGACCGTTTAAGAGACCCATATCTACGACTTTCACGCGAGCAGAAGTGAGTGTACGGATCGCCAGTTCAGGACTTAGCGGAATTTGTAAGGCACGGGCAAAATCATTGACGGTCCCAAGCGGGATGACCCCTAGTTTTGGACGATGGGCTTGATCCATGAAACCATTAATGGTTTCGTGAAGCGTGCCATCTCCACCGAGGGAAATGACTAGATCATAAGCTTCCTGACATGCAGTGACGCAAAAACGGGTGGCATCAAGTTCTTGTGCCGTCTCTTCGACTGTAACGGCGTATCCTTGCTCACGTAGAATTTCTTCTACGTTTCTGACATGTTGGAGGGATTCCTCTTTGCCAGAAGAGGGATTTACAATGATCATAGCTTTCTTCATATACATATTCCTCTCTTTGGGGAAAGTCTGGGTTACCAACCCTTACCCGAAAAGCATGAAATTACAAACATTTTTCGTAAAGCTATACAGAAAGTTTGGAATACACTAATAAGCGGGGATTATGGATAAGTGATTCGATCTAAACGAAAAGAAGCTGCTTATTGAGCAGCTTCTTTTCGTTTTTAAGAAGTCGAACAAACAAACGTAAAGAAAGCGAATTCTTTTACGAAGCTTCTGTCAGTTTGAAGAGCCTCTTTGTTTTTAGAAAATTATAAAGGTTAAAGAATGTTTTTGGAGATTTTTTGAGTCAAGTATTCTAGTACTGGCATTATCATTTTATCGTCAATCACTACAAGTTTTTCCGGCTTAAACAACTGAAGTTTTTTTAACTGAAAATAATCGTATAAAACTTGTTGAACCGTAAATTGATTGGTCATGAGGTATTTAATATCAAACAAGTCCCTTAGAATTTCATCTTGCTTAATTAGCAGTCTGCCGTTAATTTCATTGAAAAAACCTTCTTGTATGCCTTCTTTATAAAAAGCTAGTATTTTGTCTTCGCGCTCTCTCATAGTTTTGTCAAAGCGATCAAACAAATCTGGATAACTGGTTTCAATATCCTGAAGAAGAGTGTCTGAAAAATAAACGGCAAGAGAAATAGTCTGTTCAAATATCTTCAAGAAACGAGTACCAAAGCTTTGACTGGAATCCAAAGAACTATAAGTCAAGTCTTTCAGGTATTCAATAAATCCGTCTACGATGAACTGTACAATTTCTTCTTTAGTTGCGAAATACTTATATAAGGTGGCTCGACTGATCTCCATTACTTTAGAAATCTCATCCATCCGAATAGACTGAAGTCCGTTTTTTCGTAGATAGGGCAGTAGCTTGTTAATAAGCTTGGTCTTTTTTTCATGTTTTTTATCTTGCATATAGTTATTCAAGTGAAGTCCCTCCTGCATCTATTATAACCTGAATTAGAACAGCAGCATACAAACGGAATACAAAGTAAACAATAAATAATTATTTTGTTTACTTTGTATTTTTTGTATGCTAATCTGTACATGAAGTGAAGAACTTATAAGAATGAGGTGCCTAAAATGAAAACACAGAAACTTGGACGTAGTGATGTCATAGTTTCTTCTATTGGCTTGGGTATGATGGGCATGTCCCCTGGTATTTATGGAGCTATAGATGATGAAGAGTCTACCAAAACGATTCATCGGGCGCTTGATCTCGGGGTGACTTTGCTTGATACGGCTGATGCGTATGGTAACGGTCATAACGAGGAACTGTTAGGAAAAGCATTGAAGGGACGAAGAGATCAGGCGATCGTTGCTACTAAGTTTTCATATGGTCCCAATTGGGAATTCATCGGTGGACACCCTGACTATGTAAAGAAAGCAATTGATGAAAGCCTACGACGTCTTGGACTTGATCATATAGACCTGTATTATCAACATACGGTGGATCCTAATGTTCCAATTGAGGAAACAGTTGGTGCAATGGCTGAATTAGTGAAAGCCGGAAAAGTACGTTATCTTGGCCTATCTAACGGAATAAATGCGTCTGTTATTAATCCAGCTACTATTCGCAAAGCGTATGAAGTGCATCCTATTTCTGCAATTCAATCGGAATATTCTATCTGGACTCGAGACATTGAAGAGGAAGTTGTGCCCACTGCAAAAGAATTAGGGATTACTCTTGTAGCATATAGTCCTTTAAGCAGAGGATTTATTACTGGGGAACGTCATATTAATGAAAACTTGCAAGCAGACGATATACGCAATTCATTGGCACGTTACCAGGGCGATAACTTCAAGGAAAATATTAGTATCGTTGATAGACTAGCCGAAATTGCTAAAGAAAAGAACTGTACGGTACCTCAATTAGCAATCGCATGGACAATTGAAAGAGGTACATTGCCGATACCTGGAACGAAACGTCGTAAGTATTTGGAGGATAATATCAAGGCCGTTGATATTCAACTTACCCCTGAGGATTTTGCTCGTATCGATGCTGTTAGTTCAAATGTGTTTGGCAGCCGTTACTAGACTTATTCTCATAATGAAAATACTAAATATAAAATAGCCTACCAAGTTACTGGTGGGCTATTTTATATTATTTTTAGCATCTCATAGATGTGGCCAACTAATAGAACGGACTGGGGGCAGTACAGGATTCTAGTATGTGCTAAAAAGCATACCTTTAGACTCTAAATTAGACATGTATCATATTTTTAGTTACTATATAAAAGTAAATAAAAACTGAATGGAGGATTTCGTATGAAAATTGCATTAACAGGAGCAACGGGGCAACTGGGTTCCATTGTGGTAGATACATTGCTTGCATCCGTCCCGGCAAAAGACCTTATTGTTAGCGTAAGAAATCCGGAAAAAGCAGAGGGGTTACGTAATCGAGGCGTTGACGTTCGTTATGGCGATTTTGACAAGCCAGAAACGCTGGATCAGGCATTTGCTGGTGTAGATCGATTGTTGATTATATCCGCAGACGGGGATAATGATACTAGAATTCGTCAGCATAAAGCGGCTGTTGATGCTGCTGTGCGTGCGGGAGTAGGCTTCATCGCGTATACCAGTGCGGCCAATGCCGCTGACAGCACTCTATTCCTTGCACCCGTACATCGTATTACGGAGGAGTTCATTCGTGAGTCAGGTATTCCTTACTCCTTCTTGCGTAATAATTGGTATCTTGAGAATGAAGCAGGCACGATCCAATCCGTACTCGCGGGAGCTCCATGGTTAACCTCAGCAGGGTCCGGTAGAGTAGGTTGGGCTGCCCGCGCTGATTACGCGCAAGCGGCTGCAGCCGTGTTGTCTGGCGAAGGACATGAGAATACAATCTACGAGCTCTCTGGTAAGCCGATTACCCAAGAAGAGTTGGCAGCGATACTTGCTGAGGTCCTGGGTAAGGACGTTCCTGTACAGCAGGTAGACGATGCTGCGTATGCCGAGATCATGCTCGGTGCGGGAGTACCGGAAGGTGCCATCCCTATTGTGGTAGGCATTCAACAAGCGATTCGTGAAGGAGCTTTGGATGTTGTAAGCAACGATTTTGAGAAGCTGTTGAAGCGTCCCCTGACGCCGCTTAAGCAAGGAATTAGTGAACTGGTCAAGCAAATCCAAGCATAATAAACGTGTCGTACAAAACGGGTGCTGCCTAGGAAGGTTAGCATCTGTTTTAGTTACATTCATAACTGGAACCGCGACTGATTATCCAATATACTTGTAGGGAACTCCAAGGTAGCTTGGAATAGAAATAAAAATGAATGGAGTACATAATACCATGTCTAATTTGCCAAATTGTCCTGAGTGTAATTCAGAGTATACTTATGAGGACCGTAGTCTGTTCATTTGCCCGGAATGCGCCCATGAGTGGTCTGCCGAGTCAGAAACTGAAAGCAGTGAAGACGTAAAAGTCGTCAAAGATGCGAATGGTAACATTCTGAAGAATGGTGACTCTGTAACTGTCATCAAAGACCTTAAAGTGAAGGGAAGCTCTTCCGTCTTGAAAATTGGCACCAAAGTAAAAAACATCCGTCTGGTGGAAGGCGACCACGATATTGATTGCAAAATTGATGGTTTTGGAGCAATGAAGCTAAAATCGGAGTTTGTTAAAAAGAATTAAAGTATATAGCAGAGAAACTGTTCAGTTCCATGAGGATAAAAAGGAGAAGCCGAGGCTTCTCCTTTTTTATTAGCATTGGGCATCATTGGACTTTCAATGTTCATACCCACATAGATGTCATAGTGGTGCCAGCCACACGGTTCCTGTTCCCCTGTATACATTAACCAGCCCTTCGCCGGAAGCGGCCGAGCCCATTTTGGTTTTCCCCGATTTTTCGACGGTAAACTGTAGGGTGTTGGACCACATAAGGGCAAAGTTGCCATCCACCTTAAGCACATCATTTTGCAATTCTATAACGACCGCTTCATCAGAAGGGATCGGCGCTTGAAGTGCCAGCACTCCTTTTCCACGGGCGCTTAAATTAAATAACCCTTCTCCGCCCAGTGCAGCAGAGGAAAGATTACTACGTGCAACTACGGATATGTCCAGTGTGGTGTCGCAAGCTAAAAACAATCCGTCTTCGATGGCAATGTCATCATTATCGACATCAATAAGCCAAATATATTGATAGGTAGGCTCCAGCATGATGGTTCCCGTGCCTTTATAGTGCGGCTTAATGGCACCTGTCCCTGTTACAGCACCGGATACCAAGTTTCGCATTAAGCCTCCGACGCCTTTTACACCGGTAGTCATTTCCATGCTACCTACAGTATATTGCATGGCACCAGCCCTCATCATAATCTCACTATTATTGATTTCGATCATGAGCTGCTTGCGGCGCATGTTACTTTTGCTCATATAGTAATTGTCTTTCGCAGCCGCAACCGAGGTGCAACTCAAATCTGTTATGTATTCCAGTACCGTAAATCCACCTAATTGGTCAGTGATGGCAACATTGCTGTTATCCTTTAAATTATTAATAACAAAAGCCATAAATGTATGCGCCTCCTTGTTGTTTTCATGGTGTGGGGATGGAAATCTTATTTACTCCATACCATAATTCGACAAAGAGACTGCTTTTCCTGCGCAGATCTCGGCACTTCTCTCGCCTGATTTTCAAACTCAGAAAAGGAGAGCTTGAAAAAGATATAAAAAAGGTTCAATATAAAGATATCGGTTTTTAAAATGATTGCTTCGAAAGCAACCGAATGAAAAATGAAACATACAATAGGGGGTAAGACAAGTGGAGATAGGTATAAGTACGTTTGTAGAAACAACACCGGATCCCCAAACCAATGAGGTTATCAGTCACGCACAACGGATACGTGAAGTGGTCGAGGAAATTGTACTTGCTGATCAAGTAGGACTGGATGTGTACGGCGTGGGAGAGCATCATCGTAAAGATTATGCGGCATCTGCTCCGGCTGTTATACTGGCTGCTGCTGCGGCACAGACCCAACGAATTCGCCTAACCAGTGCGGTTACGGTGCTTTCATCGGATGATCCAGTGCGTGTGTTTCAGGACTTTGCTACGCTGGACGGTATTTCGAACGGACGAGCTGAAATTATGGCAGGTCGAGGTTCCTTTATCGAATCGTTCCCGTTGTTTGGATATGACCTGGATAACTACGATGAGTTGTTTGATGAAAAGCTGGAACTTCTTTTGAAAATACGGGAGTCTGAGAAAGTCACCTGGAAAGGCGGACATCGGCCTGCGATCAACAATTTAGGCGTGTATCCGCGTCCGGTGCAAAATCCTTTGCCTGTATGGATCGGGAGTGGAGGCAATCAGGAATCTGTGGTTCGTGCGGGCTTGCTTGGATTGCCGTTGGTGCTTGCCATTATCGGAGGCAGCCCTATGCAGTTTGCACCATTGGTGGAGTTGTACAAAAAGGCAGCTAAGCACGCAGGTCATGATGCATCGCTGCTTCCAGTTGCATCCCACTCGCATGGTTTTATCGCGGAGACCACCGAGCTTGCAGCGGAAAAGTTTTTCCCTTCCACTCAGCAGAGCATGAATGTGCTTGGGCGTGAACGCGGTTGGGGTCCTTATACTCGTTCTAGCTTCGATGCCGCGCGCAGCTTTGAAGGAGCATTGTATGTAGGCGATCCCGATACAGTTGCCAAGAAAATCATTCATCTCCGTAAACAGGTAGGCATTACACGTTTTCTGTTGCATGTGCCCGTCGGCACGATGCTGCATGATGATGTCATGAGAGCTATTGAGTTATTGGGAACAGAGGTAGCGCCACGGGTGCGTGAAGAGATATCCAAGTGGGAATCCGAGAGCAAATAAGCCGATTGACCTCAGTATAGAGAAAAGAGAAAGGAGCAGACCGTGTAAGGAGGTCGCTCCTTTTTGGTTCTAAATAGTCTGTATTGTTTCTAATTAATCTGTTCAGATTATTCTTTATTTTGTCCGTTTTTTATGAGTGATGCGTTTCTGTAATTGAGGCTTCCCTTGTTGTAATCTCTTAGGTCTGGCAGGAACTCTGCGCAAGATAGGTTTCCCTTGGGTTGCTTTGGAAGGCAGCGTCATGCGGAGTGTGGTTGAGGCAGGTTTTCTTTGACTGCTGCTTCTTATAAAGTCGATAGTATAGTTCAAGACGAACGGGCTAACCGCAATTCTCCGCAGTCCCACGTTTCTACAAGTGGTACAGCCTGTATCCCAGCACCAATCGAAGGCATTCTCAGGAACTTGAGTGAAGTATGAACCCTGCCATGTACGTCCAAAATCATCCTCGGCGTAATAGAAAAACGTATTACCTCCGGCGAAGCCGCTCCATACTTGAATAGTTTGACCGGGGTTTACGCGATACCAGCCTGCTTTGGAGTAGTTAACAGGAGTACAGCTGAAGTCTGGATAGGCAAAAACTACAAAGATAGCCGCATTGGTGCTGTTGCGAAAATTGAGACCCATTGTCGCCCCTTCTTTCCTCATATAGTAATCTTACAGTGTAGCTTATGAGTATTTTGAAAGAAGGAAACGGACAAGAGTCTCTTAATTGCTAAAGTTGAACCATTTGCTGATGTCCATTTTGTTATGTTCATTCATAGATCGCCACTCGTTCGATTCCGGTTGATAGGTATAATCTTTTTGCCAGGTTGTTATGTTTTCCACGATAGCCCGTATGGAAGAGACAATATAGGAGACTTCCTGATTGGTCATCATGGGATGAAGCGACAGACGCACCCAGCCCGGCTTTCGAGATAAGTTTCCCGCATGAATCAGGTCTGTCATTTGCTTAGATGCTTGCTGGTCGATGCCCAGCAAATAATGTCCATAGGGGCCTGCACATGAACAGCCGCCCCGGGCCTGAATGCCAAATCGATCATTGAGTAGTTTTACAATCAGGTTATAGTGAATATGACCAACAACGAAAGAAACGATTCCCAGCCGATCTTGGCTGCTCCCTCCCAAAATGTGTAGACCTGGTATGATGCTCAAGCCTTTTAGCAATAATGAGGTCAGCTCCTTTTTACGCTCCCACATGCGGTTGTATCCCATTTGTTCCTTCAACTGAATACAGAGCGCGGTTCGAACAGCCTGTAGAAAAGGAGGAGTGCCTCCATCCTCGCGGGCCTCAATACTATCTTTATACTCGTATCCACCCCAAGGATTGGTCCAACTTACCGTGCCGCCTCCGGGCTGATCGGGAGCACAATGGAGACACAGCCGCGAATCCATAATGAGAACGCCGCTTGTGCCGGGGCCACCAAGAAATTTGTGAGGAGAAAATACAATCCCGTCCAGTTTCTCAAGGGGATCTGTAGGATGCATGTCGATCTCCGCATAAGGTGCGCTTGCCGAAAAATCAACGAAACATACGCCACCATGTTCATGCATTTTGCGGGATAGTTGGTGAATTGGCACTTCGAACCCTGTAACATTGGAGCAGGCGGTAAAAGCGCCAATCTTGATCGGGCGATGCCGAAATTGATGCAGCAGTCGTTCGAGATGCGCTGGATCGACCATCCCTCCGGGGCCCGGAGGGAGACACACAACGTCTCCAATGGTTTCTGCCCAGGAAATATGATTGGAATGATGCTCCATGTGTGTAACAAAAATAACGGGGCGGTCTTTTTCGGCGATGGGGTAGAGGGGCTTTAATTTTTCATGTATTTTTAATCCTAATAGTCGCTGAAGCTTATTCACCGCACCTGTCATCCCAGACCCGGCGAATAGAATGATATCATGTTCGTTGGCATGAACGTGGTTCTTAATGATTTGTTTTGCTTTTTCATAGGCTTGGGTCATCAGAGTACCTGTCAAATTAGACTCCGTATGCGTGTTCGCCACAAATGGACCTAATTCATTAGCTATTTTCGACTCGATGGGTCCATACAGACGACCGCTGGCTGCCCAATCCGCATAAATCAGCTTTTTAAGCCCATATGGAGATTCAAAGGTCTGGTGATAACCGATTGTATTCTCGCGATACTTTTGGAAATGAGCCTCGTTAGAAGGCTGATACCTACAGTTACTACTTCCGATTCGAGCCATGAGCATACGGCGCCTCCCAAGTCGTTCTGTCTTCTTAGGGTACGTAGGTAGGCGAGGATAGGTTAAAATAATTAGGCGAATGTCATCATTTAGTCAAATTAAAAAGCCTCATCCAATAGCAGGATAAGGCATGAGTATATATTAGATAAAAAGCTGCATGTCCGACTCGAGGGCGTCTTTTAGATACGTTTTGGCCTCGATAATTTCCAGTTCAGGGATGAATTCTTCCGGTTTAAAACCCATAATATCCACCGATAGCTTGCAGGCATAGAATTTGACGTTTTTCTTCCGGGCTCCCTTCAGGAAATGGATCAGCTTCGGTGCTTCATTGTCTTCCAGCATTTCCGTCAGCATCAACTTGCCCAGACCGCTAAAATTCATATGGGACAACGGCAAGGCTTCAGGTCCTTTGGGAGTCACCAAATCCATAAGTTTCTCGTAAATGGTCTTGTCCTCAAGCGTCATTTTATCGGGATCACGAACCAATGATAATCCCCAGAATGCAAAAAACATTGTAACCTCGACATCCAACTCCCGAGCTGTATTGGCCAAAATCAGTCCAGCCATTGCTTTATCATAATCGCCGCTGAACATAAGCAGATTCATCCTTTTGTTCACGATCTTCCGCCTCCATTACCAACAGATATATTCAGTATGGATTTGGAAATGAGAACTATGCCCAGTTCACATATTGATCACAATTGTAGTGGAGGCACTTACACCAGTTAAGAATCAATATTCTACCTTAAGGGAGTAAAACTGACCTTTTGAATTAAAGTCTCCACTCAGCTTAGGTGAATGATCTTTTTCAAAAGTGACTCTGCCGTGCATTTGCGTATTCTTAATCACTTTATATCCGGTCAGATCAACGTTTAGCAGTTCTTTAGCCTGTTTTTGGGCCAGTTCCAGAATTTGATCTTCTGAGAATGATTTCAGTTTTTGCTCTACTTTATCGACTTCTGCTTTGTCTTTTCCGAAAAGCTTGTCTGCGAGAATTCTGGTATTGATCGACATCACTTGATTGGAGCCCTTTTCGACCTGAATCCAAACAGGGCTTTCCTTATCACCGTTTTGGAACATAAATTCAAAAACCTTTTTATTTCCCTTCGCAATCAGGGAGATGTGCTTCAGGTTTCCTTTGGTTACTCCGTCAAGAGCTCCAAACACGCCTTCTGCCGCTTTCAGAGCTGTCTTGTCTGCCTTGCTCGTGTCAACGTCCTCTACGGTATGATCTAACTTGTTATTTTTAATCATGAATGTGCGATTACCTACTTCGACATGGGCATCCGTTATATTCCCATTTTTATCGGTAGAAACTTGATCAAATCCTTGCCCTTTAACACTTAATTCGATTTCATTTCCTGAAGCTTGCTTGTAAACGAGCTCCAGTTTCTTACCTGTAATCTCCTGTAATTTCTTTTGAGCATTTTTAATAACTGTACTGTCTGATGGTGTAGATGCATTTACAGTAGATGAGCTTGTGGTAGTGCTCTTGACAGAAGAGCTTGCTGCATAGACATGAGTCGGTATTACCGGAAGAGCGCCGATGATTCCTGCAAGTGCTGCTGTAGAGATTGCTTTGTACAATTTTTTCATTTCTTTAAAAATCCTCCTCATTAGTATTATTATTTGCACATTATAAAGAGACGGAATAAGTTTCCTTTTTGTTGCACTAATTTGGATGTTTTTTGGGGATATTCAATACCACATGTCAATATGTGATGAGAATAGACTCTAAAACTCCTGCCGTTACCAATGTCATATCTACAAACCCATCCCATTCTGTATAATCTCAAGGGAATTCAAGACACAAGCCTGAGATCGGGAGGATTATAAGAAATTGAGTATAGAGAACAAATATAAAGCACTTGAACTGGAAAAGCCGGGCATCTACGAGCTGGAGGGACTGGAAGTCGGGGTCACCTCTAATTGCAACTTCAAGTGTGATTACTGCTGCGCATATCAGCGGAACGACGGACAATGCATCAGCAGCAAAGAGGTCATAGGTATTATTGATGACATTCCAACGTTAAAACGTGTGCGACTTTCCGGGGGCGAAGTAACCTTAAAGTATGACGATTGTCTGGACATCGTGGCTCACTGTTCGAGCAAGGGAATTGCAACCCAGCTTAATACCAATGCGAGCTTGCTTAGCCCTGAACGAATTGAGAAACTGCGTGACGCAGGGCTTTCCAATATTCATATCTCCTTTAACTTCACGGATGCCGATAAATATGCAGCCTATTATCATGTTCACCCTCGTATGTATGAGAAAATCATTCAAAATATCCGTTTGTGTACCGAAGCCAAGCTGGAAACGGTGCTGGAGACATTGTTATTTGAAGAGACGCAGAACAACATGCCAGCGATCAGTGAAAAGGTTTACGAACTCGGTGTACGCATCCATGAAATCCAAAACAGCATCGTGATGGATCATACGAATTGGAACGCGATCTCCACCAAGGAAGCACTTGTCCGTTCCGTTCATGACCTGATTGCGCATAAAAAAGACGATACTGTGTTGTATTTTACCTGTATGGACCGTTTTGCTGAGGCGCTGGGCTTCAAGGAGCAACCGGGGGTATACTTTTCCAACTGTGTTGATGGTAAAAAACAGCTTCATCTTCACGGGAACGGGGACATCCTAATCTGTGAACTATGCCATCCTGTAGTCATCGGTAATATCTATAACGGAACATCCTTAAAGGATATTTACAAAAATAAGCCGAAGCAGCTTCAGGAGTTTCTCGACAAACTGCCTTGTCCTGCATATGATGCGCTTTTCCCTGAAGGAAGCATGGAGTAGGTATGATTTGAAATGATGAGGTGACAAACATCTACTGCCCTAACAAGTAGGGTGGTAGATGTCCTTCATGTAACTCCAAGAGTCCTTTATTATTTGTTTTAATGAAAGGGTTTACATGTTAAGATATATAAAAATGCAAGCTTCTTATGAAAGAAGGAGTAGATATGAGATATAGAAATGTAGGCAACAGCGGTCTTAAAATTAGTGAAATCGGACTGGGGAGCTGGTTAACGTACGGTACGGCCGCCGAACAGGAAGCAGCTCATACCTGTATTGCCAAGGCCTTTGAACTTGGGATTAATTTTTTTGATACCGCGAACGCGTATAACCGTGGAGAAGGCGAGAAGGCTATGGGAGCCGCATTGAAGCCTTATCGGAGAGAGAGCTATGTGCTTTCTACTAAGGTATTCTTTCCTATGGATTCCGGTCCCAATGACAGGGGGCTGTCACGCAAGCATATTATGGAGCAATGTGAGGCGAGTTTGAAGCGGCTCCGCACGGATTATATCGACATGTACTTCTGCCATCGTTATGATCCAGATACTCCGTTGGAAGAGACACTGCGGGCGCTAGATGATCTTCAGGCTCAAGGCAAGATCTTGTATGCTGCGGTCAGTGAATGGAGTGCCGCCCAGCTCACGGATGCCTATGGTATCGGAAAAAGGCTGAATCTGCGGCCGCTGATTGCCAATCAGCCGATCTATAATATGTTCGAGCGTTATATCGAGCATGAGGTTCTTCCCGTATCCGGGCAGATAGGCCTCGGCCAAATTGTATTTTCACCTCTAGCCCAAGGCATCCTCACGGGTAAATACAAACCGGGACAACCTATACCGACGGGGAGTCGCGGGGCTGATGCCTCTGTCAATAGTGTCATCAGCAGTTACATGAACGATACCGTTCTCAACTGCGTTCAGGAACTGGACAAGCTGGCAAAGGATTTGGGTGTCACCCTGTCACAACTCGCACTTGCCTGGATTCTGAGAGAACCGGGTATCAGCGCTGCACTGATTGGGGCTACCAAACCGGCACAAATCGAAGAAAATGTGAAAGCAGTCGAGGTGACGCTGCAACCGGAGACCTGCGCGGAAATTGAGCAGATTCTGAAGCAAGCAGAGGGATTTGAGCCTTTGCGCTAAGCATTCACACGAGCCTCTCTAGAGGGAAGCCATCAATAACAAAGTCTCGCTCTTCCTGTTCCTTAACAGAGAAGGGCGAGACTTTTTAACTTGCTTCAAGCATCGCATAGATGCCTGAAATCATACTAAGTGCAATCCCGCTCACTAAAACAAGGATTTGCTTCTTACTGAGATCCAGCGGATCAAAAAAGATGGGCAACAGCCATTTTAGACTGATGACAGCCCATAGACCTTCTACCAACCCCAATATCAATACCTTTTGCCCCCAATGAAGCTTCATCTGCGGTATTAGCGGACCTTCAAGAAACAGGTCACCTGAAGTATGAATATTCCAAGAAACGATAACTACGAATATCACAAGCGTTAATAATGTTGACATAATATAAGTGATATCTTTTTTAGCCTTTTTCGTGAGTTTGGGCGATTTTTTAAACTCAGGGAAGCCAATCAGGAAAAAGACGATTCCTACGATAATAGCCACCCCTACAGAGGAACCGAGTATAATATTCGCTATAATGCCGATGCCATTGATGAGTAATAATAAAATAGGCTCTCCCCCTTTGGGGTTACGATAATAGTTATTTTATTGTACACGCAGGAACGAAAATGCTCAAATATTTGGAAAAACCCCTGGCACTTTCTTGCCAGAGACTTTTGGGCGTATAACTGATTATAAAGCTGCTTTAATGACCTTTTTATAATACAGAATGGATAGCACTCCAAAAATGGAATATAGGGCAGTGTATAGTACCATTACGATGATCATAGGCATCCAAACTTCGGTTCCAAACAAGAACCAGCCGGATTGGACGGCGAAATAGCTGTGTGATAGGCCAATCACTAACGGAATGCCGAAGTTAAAGAGTTGTTTTATTTTAATGCCTCGCAGCAGGTCACTTTGGGTGAAGCCTAACTTTCTCAATACAGTATAATTGGCCTTTTCGTCTTCGCTCTCATCCATCTGCTTAAAATAAAGGATACAGCCTGATGTAATGAGAAAGGTCAGTCCCAAAAAGCCAACAACAAACATGATCACTCCCATATTTCTCTTCTGATTGCTGCTCATTTCAAGCTGTGATGTTTGTTGATCGTTAAAATTCGCAGCTGCAAACAGTCGATCGGCCTCTTTGATCTGTGCTTCATTTAGTATATCAATTCCAATATATGGGGATGACTTCTTCTGAATCTTAGGATTTACGTCTTTTTTTAACCGCTCAAAGATGGTTTCATCTACAATGGCAGTGGGTAGCCCCCCGGCTGTAAAATAGTAAGGAATGACATAATCCCTTTTTAGACCCACATATTGTTGAGGTATGACTTCTGTTTTTCCCTTCAAATCCAAGGGTCCAAAGTCTTTCAAGGACATGAATTTCTGTAACATATCATTATAGCCCGTTAAAACCGTTTGGCCTGGAGATACATCCGTACCCTCCACAGATTGGTCGCTAATGACAGGCAGTGTCATGGAATCCGTACCATCATTTAATGGTTCCATAGGAGTCTCCATAATTTGTGCTGTCTTCACACTGACTTGAATGACTTCAATTTTCTTTTCTCGATACTTTATATCATGTTCATGAAGTAACGCTTTGAATTTCTCCGCATCCGGCACATTCGTCATGGCAAAATGGGAAGGTACATTGTCCTCAGCTGCTTGATCCGCAGAATAATAGGCGATATAGCTTAAGGATAGTAAACCGATAGCAAGTGCCGATACTGTCGTAATAATGGTTAACAACAAAGCATTGGATTTCATGCGGAACATAATGGATGAGAGGGACAGCACCTCATGGATGTTTAAATATCCGCCTTTGCTTTTTCTGATGATATTGGAAATAAAGCGGATGGATCCTTTATAAAAAAGAAATGTCCCGATGATGACAGAGCCCAAAATAAACACCATCGCCATAAATAGTTCATTTAAGGATGTAAAATCTCCACCAAATAATCTGGAGGAAACATAGTAACCTAAGGCGATAAGCGAGATGCCAATGATCCCGATGATCATCTCAAAGATCGTTATTTTCTTGATTTTCCCTTCGGTGGTTGAGGTCACTCGGAACAAAGACAAAATACTTTGTCTTTTGATAAAAGAATAATTCATGACCATGATCAGTAAGTAGATGACAACAAAAACGATGAGTGTTTGAGTCAGTGCTTGGTTAGAGAAATATAGAGTGGCAATGGCTTCGACACCCGTCGTCTTAAATAAGATCATGATCACTAGTTTGGAAAAGGAGAATCCAACCCCTATTCCGACGAAAAGCGAACCGAAGTATAAAATTAAGTTTTCAGCACTTAGAATGCGAAAAATTTTGTTTTTAGTCATTCCAATCAATTGAAATAAGCCAATTTCTTTACTGCGTCTTTTTATAAAAATATTATTAGCATACATAAGGAAAATGCAGACAATAGCGACCAGTAAAACAGAAGCTGCCCGTATGGAGGCTGCACCTTTAACAGAACCCTTCACTTCGTCCATGGAGGGATCGTACTGTAATGTGACGAAGGAGAAATAGAGCGCAACACTGAAAATGAGAGCAAAAACATAGAGATAATAATTGCTCAGATTTTTTTTCAGATTTTTTAGAATGAGTAGATTAATGTTCATGTTGAACCCCGCCTAAGACCGCTTGGGTTTTCATGATATCCTGGAAGAAGCTTTGTCTCTCCTGCACGCCTTTATGAAGCTGCGTATACATTTGCCCATCCTTAATAAAAATAACGCGGCTGCAATGGCTGGCTGCAACCGGATCGTGCGTGACCATAATAATCGTTGCCTTGCGCTTTTGGTTCAGCTGACCCAGCTTGTTTAATAAATCGGATGCCGACTTCGAATCAAGCGCACCCGTAGGTTCATCGGCAAAAATAATAGTAGGCTCATGAATAAACGCTCTAGCCGCAGATGTACGCTGTTTCTGCCCGCCCGAGATTTCATTGGGGTATTTGTCCTTGAGCTCATAAATCCCCAGTTCTGTAGCGACTTCCTGAAATCTTCGGTTAGCCTCTTTTTTAGGCGTTTTGGTGATAGATAGAGGCAAGAGGATGTTTTCCTTCACGGTGAGCGTATCCAGCAGATTATACTCCTGAAAAATAAAGCCTAAATGCTTTTTGCGGAATTCAGCCAGTTGCTTTTCTTTCATTTTCGTCATTTCGATATCATTGATCTTAATGGAACCGTGGCTCACTTTATCAATGGAGGAGAGGACATTTAGCAGTGTGGTTTTACCTGAACCGGAGGCTCCCATAATACTGACAAATTCACCTTCTTCAATAACGATATCTATTCCCTTCAAAACCTCCTGCATATTTAGCTTATTACCATAGCTTTTGTGAATCTTATGGGCTTCTAAAATATTCACTTCGATGCACTCCTTATTGTTCTTGTAGCCTTATTATAAAAATCGTACCGATGATTTTCCTTTGATTGGGCGAACAGTATATAAAAGCATGTGACATCTCTGTCACATGCTCAGCATACTTACGAAATCATTTCGTTTGGGGAAAATTAAAGTGAAGGTAGTACCCATGTTCGGTTTGGAGTGCACATCTATATGTATGAGCAGGGACTGCGCTGCCTTTTTTGTTAAATATAACCCCATGCCCGTCGAAGTATGATCAGAATGTTGGGTCGTGGATGTAAAACCTTTCTCGAAAATACGAGGTATATCCTTCGGATCAATACCGCGCCCAAAGTCTTGGACCTCAAGCTGTATTCGATCCCTTTGTTCATAGCTGTGAATGATAATATCGCTGGCATCGCTATATTTGATGGCATTGGTTAAGAGCTGTCTGATGATAAAAGCCAGCCATTTGGCATCACTTAGCACTTCCATTTGCTCAAGTCGGATGTCAAAACCGATCCCTTTTTGGATGCACCATGACTGTAATGCTTTGATTTCTTTAAAAACCAGAGATTTTAAATCCACTTGCTCGACATATAGATCATTTTCAATAAAAGATATGCGTTTGTGATGGAGCTGTTGATCCAGCAGTAAGTGAATTCGTAGCCATTCATAGGTTAACTGAGCTTTTAGGGACTTGTCGTCCAACCGCTCAATCATCAAATGCATGGTGGTTAAAGGTGTTTTTACCTCATGAATCCAGGATAGTAGTTCATCTTTTTCATGTTCAAGTGTTAGTTGATTTTGCGAGATGATCTGTTGTAACCGTTCGGTCTGGTCAGTGATTTTTTGTTCAATGATTTGCTCAAACGGACTCTCTGGTTCGCCTATACCTGTTAGTTCTAGAGGGCTCTCCCATTCTTCTAATGTGGTATAGAATTTAGTTTCTTTGAGATAGCGAATGATTAAAAAAACCAAGAAAATCATCATAGATAAGAAGACGATATAAAGGATCGGCATTAATGGAATTGCTGCATCCACATAAGCGATGAACAGGATCAGGAATTGCTGACACACAAACAGTAGAATCCAGCTCAACCTTTCCCTCAGATATTTTTTAATCATAGGCAGGTGCCTCTTCTGTAGCCATGTAGCCTTGCCCCACTTTCGTTTCAATGAAACGGCCCAAATCCAGCTCGTCCAATTTTTTACGCAGGCGGTTCAAGTTGACGGTCAGGGTATTGTCGCTGACAAAACGTTCATCATCCCAGAGGCTTTTAATTAATTCCTCTCGTGCGACAATTTTATTTTTTTGTTCAATCAGCAGCTTCAAAATAAAAATCTCGTTCTTGGTTAATTCGATGGAGCCAGCCTCATTGGCTACTACATTTTTTTCATAATCGACCGTCGCTCCACGCCATGTTTTCAGGGAAACAGGTTCTGTATTGTAATTGTATACACGGCGAAGTGTGGCCTGTATTTTTGCAATCAGTACGTCAAAATGGAAGGGTTTTTGGATAAAATCATCCGCTCCAAGCTGCATCGACATCACCATATCCGTAGGGTGATCCCGCGATGATAAGAAGATGATCGGGACGTTAGAGTGGGATCGAATCATTCGACACCAATGAAAACCATCAAATTTCGGCAATTGAATATCAATCACGACCAGATCAGGCTTTATCGTTGTGAATTCTTGAATGACTTTACTAAAATCCTGTATACCGTACACATCATAGGCCCATTGAGTTAACCTGTCCTTTATTTCATGGAACAAAGTTTCATCATCTTCAATCAGCAAGATTTTAAACAACGATTTCACCACTTTTTAATTTTTTTATATAAAGTGTATAGCAAAATTTGTTTATGTGCTATATGGGGTTGAATCAACTTGATATTGCGATAATCTGCTGTTAATAGTTGAGGTTTATAGTTGGTTTATATCTACAATCTCATACCGTTAAAAGGATGGATGCATGGATGGGGATTCACACCTATTTTCGATCGCTAAATGAGTTGGAAAGAATTATCCGTTGTCCGGGCAAGTTTAAATTTGAGGAACATAGTGTATCGGCTCATTCCTGGAAAGTAGTACAATATGCCAAAACGCTAGCTGATATTGAAGAGAGAAACGGTGTCTGCATTGACTGGAAAAAGCTATACGAGATTACTAGCAGTCATGATTATGGGGAAATTTTTATTGGAGATATTAAAACGCCTGTTAAGCATTCCTCCAAGGAACTCCGACTATTAATCCAGCAGGTCGAAGAAGGTATGATTGAGTATTTTATTGAAGAGAATATTCCCGAGGATTTTAAAGCGATTTTCCGCAAACAGCTAAGAGAAGGTAAAGATGATTCTGTTGAAGGTTTAATTTTAGAAGTAGCGGATAAAATGGATCAGGTGTATGAAGCATTTGCCGAGCTTCAGCGGGGAAATACGGAAAAAGAATTTATCGTGATGTATCGCAATGCGCTTGTAAAAATCAAAAATATTAAATTGAAATGCGTTGAATATTTTTTGGAAAATATCCTACCAGATATGGTAAAGGAAGAAACGCCTTCATCCATTGATATCAAAAAGATTACGGAAGAGGCTTTAGCTCTGTAAAAGAATTTCCTTACTATCTTTCAGAAGCTGTGAAGCGCTTCTGTTCATACATAATCATAGGCTTATTTGTAATAAGCAGCTCCTAAGTAAAATTAAAGAGCCAAAGCAGCAGTTGATTGAACTGCTACTTTGGCTTCTTTTAGATTGAGAAGCACGGAAGAGCTATGCTTATTTTGAAAATGGATTCGGGAAGTTGGTTTTAGTGGCTGCATTTTGTTGCTTGGTATTGCCAATTCCCAGTTCACCATTTCTATTAAATCCCCAGGACCAGACCGTCCCATCGGCTGTCAAAGCATGGGAGTGGGTTCCTGCTGCACTGAATGCTACTACATCGGTTAGTGGCGTGTTTGTGTCATCTACAACTTGGGATGGGACTTTAACAGAAAATACATCGGTCCCGTCACCTACCTGTCCTTCATTATTAGTTCCCCAACCCCAAAGAGTTCCGTCATTTTTCAGCGCGAAAGTTTGGGTTTTGCCTGCCTTCAGTCTATTTACGTCGGAAATGTTGATCAATACAGGTGATCTTCTAAAGGTAGAGGTTCCATCCCCCAGCTTACCAGAAGTATTGCTACCCGAAGCGTATACTTCCCCGCTGTTCGTTAATACATAAATACGGTCAGCTCCAGCGGTAAAGGTTTTGATATCATCAATTCGGTATTGAACAGGGGTAAGCTGGTTTTCTTTATCGTCCTGTCCCAGAGCGCCATCATAACCACGCCCCCATACCCATAACTGATTATTTTTGTCTAGAGCTGCGCCAAAACTGTCACCAGCGTCAATGGCTACAATATCTTCTAAGCCTTGTACTTGGACAGGCTTAACGGAAAAGGCGGAAACTCCTTTGGTGCCAATGCCCAGTTGCCCAAAGTTGTTTTCTCCATAAGCCCACACCGTACCGTCATTTTTGAGGGCAAGTGTAAATTGACCTCCTGCTCTCACTTCCTTAACATTATCAATATATTTGTTTTTAACAGGGACTCTTGCCGTATCCCGCTTGTTCCCTGTTCCTAGTTCGCCGTAACTTGCAAAACCCCAAGACCAGATCGTTCCGTCTTTTTTGAGCAAGGTTGAGTGCAAATCACCAGCATCAATCATAGCGATGTCAGATACATCTGCTTGCATCGGGCTTGTTTTATTATTCCCTCCGCCAGCGCCCACGCCGAGCTTGCCATTGCCGTTACTTCCCGTTGCGTAAAATGAAGATCCATCTTCCATAGCCAAGTAAGCGTTAGTGGTCCCTGCTGAAAGCAAATGGTCGTAATTCACGGCAGAATCGGCGCTTGCCGTAATGGAGCTCCCCACTAGAAGTGTTGATGCGGCAAGAGCGGTTAGAGCGAGTTTTTTTAACATATAAACTACACACCTTTCGAAATAGTAATGGATGAATACATGATGAAAGCAACCAAATTGTTCCTGTCACGTCTTATTAGTAAGTCGCAAATGATAAACCAGATTAGGGAGGATCACTGATGAAAAAAGGAGTTTTTGTCCTAGTCTTACTTGTATCAGCCTTATTGTCGGCATGTTCTAAAACGGAATCGGCGTCGCCAGTTAAACAACCTCATACAAATGAAGTGGTGGCTCAATCCATTTTTGATTTAGAACGCCTGGAAAGCACAACGGTATACACGGGGCGTGCTAAAATTAAAAGCATCGAAAAAATGGATAAAGAGATCGAACAACCATTGGCAGCCCCCAGCATGGATTATTTGATCCGATTTGAACAGCCGGTTCAATTTGCTCAAGAACTACCTCAAAGTGAAGATCCAACGGAGAAGCCTATCCAATCGGTCTATATATCCGTTCCAGACACACATATTTATAAGCAGATGGATGGTCAGCGGAGGCAATTAATCCGTCCGGCAGAATTACAGGTGGGGCAATCCATTGAAGTCTCCTATGTGTACCCTGCAACACCTGTTTTCCTAGCATTGGAAGTGGTCGTGCTGGATGATTTGTAGAGGAGGCCAGTAAGGCCTCCTCACTCCTATGGAAGCACGTCATAAGGCTTAGGTGATGTTAATAAGTTTCACCATGTTGTAGATATAACGCGTTTGCTCATATTTGACCATAGTGCCTGCAGAATTTTTGACCTGAATGCCGGACGAGCCTCCACCATCCAGAAGAATGGCTTCGAAGCAATCCTGCTTGATAAAATAGTTGCGAAGTTGTTTCAGCGTCGCATTTTCATGAACAACCAGGTAGACCTGCCAAATGTTATTGACGACTTTGAAGCCCAAGCCTGTCCGTCCGATGGATTCGGTGTATCGCAAGGTTCCGTTCAGATCGAAATTTTCAATCTCTTTCAGCTCCTTGAGCCATACTTCTTCCTCATTCTTCAATGATAGACTACCGCCGCTAATAATGGATTTGTACTTAATGGCCGTTCCCATTTGTTTTTTGAGATCCGTCACACTTGAAGTACGGGTAATCCCTATTTTTGTTTTGTTGCTTTCCGTAAAAATAAATGCAGTACCTCGACTATTCTCTTTGGCATTTGCCTTAATATCGTGAGTGTTATTAGGTGTCACCGCAATGGATAAACCTTGAGTCGGTGGTTTTGTGGTGCTGATAGGGTAAAAGAAGCCCCCATTAATCCCGTAATCGGTTTGCTGTGTGATCCGGCTTCGAATATTTTTATTTTGGATATTCGAAGCTGGCGTAATGATCACATGGAAACCATCAGACGTTTTGGTGTAAGAGTAGTTTGCTGGCATGGGAAACCTCCAATTAGATGATTTTGAAACAGAATCTCGCGCGATAATTCGTTTCTCATATATATAGGAAATTTACAGCTGTCTTTTACAACCCGGAAATCAAATTTTTCTAAAAAAATTTGAAACATCATATACAAGAAACCACTTGACTTAAAGTTAACTTTAAGTAGTAACATACTGGGTGTGACGTGGTGATTAGGAAATACGTAACTATTCTGACAATTTGGGAGTGATAGAATTGAAAAAGAAACAACTGGGTAACAGCGAGCTTCAAGTATCTGCACTGGGTCTGGGCTGCATGGGAATGTCCGAGTATTATGGTGAGTTGGATGATCAGGAATCGATCAAAACGCTTCATCGTGCGTTGGAGTTGGGGATCAACTTCTGGGATACAGCCGATGTGTACGGTGTGGGGAAAAATGAAAAACTGATCAGTCAAGTCCTGCGCAGCTACCGGGATGAGGTAGTGTTGGCTACCAAATTCTCCATTATGCGCGGAGAGGATGGGGGATTCCTGGGTGTCAGCGGTCGTCCTGAATATGTAAAACAGGCATGTGATCGCAGCCTGCAAAGATTGGGTGTAGATGTCATTGATTTGTACTATCAGCACCGTGTTGACCCGAATGTGCCTATTGAAGAAACAGTAGGGGCGATGAGTGATCTGGTTCAAGCGGGAAAAGTCCGCTATCTGGGGCTATCCGAAGCGTCTCCTGCACTGATCAGACGTGCTCACAAGGTACACCCGATTACAGCGTTGCAAACAGAATACTCCTTATGGAGCCGGGAAGCGGAAGATGAGGTTATACCCACATGTAAGGAGCTGGGCATCGAATTTGTGGCCTACAGTCCACTGGGCCGCGGCTTTTTGAGCGGGCAAATTCAGAAGTTTGATGATTTTGCAGAAGATGATTTCCGTCGCACGGTGCCGCGTTTTCAGCCTGAGAATTTCCAGAAGAATCTGGATCTCGTGCAGCATGTTAAAGATCTTGCGGCTCGAAAAGGAGTTAAGCCTTCTCAGCTTGCTTTGGCCTGGCTGCTTGCGCAAGAGGGAATTGTACCGATTCCCGGTACTAAACGGGTCACGTATTTAGAGGAAAATGCAGGAGCAGTGAATGTGGGCTTGTCCGCAGAGGAAATGGAGACTATTAACGCAATCATCCCCAAAGGAATGGCAGCGGGCCTTCGTTACCCGGCAGAGCGTATGCCAAATTGGCAAGCGGAGTAATGAGGACCACGAAATAACCCCCAAAGTCGTCTTTAACGCCAATCAGCGCGACGGACGGCTTTGGGGACTTTATATATATGCAAGAACGTGCTTCGTATAATGCCGAAGGCATCGTTTTACAAAACAGGAGCTTGTAATGCAGTGTTGATATTTTGCAGATCCATCGACAGCTGCTCGTTTACGTTCCATGGGTGATACCAGCCGCGTTCGATCATATACGTTGAAATTTGCTCATGCATATCAATAGCTTCATCCAGTTGTTTTATAAGCATAGCCTTAATTTCTGGAGTTCCCGCTTCCGTTACAGCCATGGCGTAATTTCTCACACCGCTTTTGGCGGTGTTTAAGAAATCGGCAGCAATCACTTGGTCGGTTAAAATATTTAGTCCGGTCAAATGCTCCAAGAGTATGTTCATTGTTTTACCTCCTGTGATGACGAGGCTTGATTTAAAATGTTACCCAACTCTTGCAATTGCCGTGTTGTTAGGTCAACATCCTTTTGCAATATAGCTTTGAGGACCGGATCTGAGATCAATGCTTGCATTGTTTTAGATTTGGTAAGGCACACTGTTTTGAATGCTGACAATTCATGGACTTCAAGTGTTTCGTGCAGGCCATACACCATACGACATTTGCCTCCAGTCCAATAGATAGTTAAGGTTTAAGTACAACTTTGATGCAATTGTCTTGTCTGGTATCGAAAATTTCATACCCCCGTTTGGCATCGCTTAGCGGAATAACGTGTGTGACAACGTCCCCAGGGTCAACCTTCCCCGTATCGATCAGCTCATACATATAAGGCATATAGTGAATCACAGGAGCCTGTCCAGTACGCAAATTAACATTTCGCTGAAAAATGTCTCCCAGAGGAAAACCGTTATATCGACCGCCGTATACCCCGGTAACTTGAATGGTGCCGCCTTTGCGGACAGCCTGTGTAGCTATGACCAATCCTCCTAAAGCTCCACCGTGAAGCTTAAGTCCGGAAGCCAAGGACTCCAGCGGAGACATTTTGCCGCTCATGCCGGAGCAGTCAATAACTACGTCCGCGCCTCCTTTGGTTATTTCCTTGAGGTAGTTGCCGACGTTTTCTTGCGATTCCACATTCACGATCTCCACGTGATTGGTGCGCTTCGCGTGTTGCAGACGATAATCGAGATAGTCTGCCGCAATGACTCGTTTAGCCCCTTTGAACCAGGCGAACTTTTGCGCTAACAGACCTACCGGTCCACAGCCGATAATAACGACGGTATCCCCATCCTTCACTCCGGCATTATCGACGCTCCAGAATGCAGTAGTCATGGCATCAGCAATCAGGCAAAGCTTCTCGTCAGGATGTTCACAACTCTCCGGAATTTTGAAGTGAGTAAAGTTGGCAAAAGGCACACGCAAATATTCAGCTTGTCCACCTGGATATCCACCAGTTGTCCCGGAGTAGCCGAAGAAACCGCCCATTTCTCCATGCTCATTCGAATGATCACATTGGCTTTCCAATTGGTTTTTACAATAAAAGCATTCACCGCACGCGATGTTGAACGGAATGATCACGCGGTCTCCCTTTTTCAATTTGGTTACGCCGCTGCCGACTTCTTCTACAACCCCCATCGGCTCATGCCCAATTACATAATCCTCTTGTAGATTCGGAATTATTCCATGAATGAGATGCAGATCTGAACCACAAATAGCGGTTGTTGTCAGTCTAATAATCGCATCATCGGCTTTTTGAATACTCGGGTCCGGAACATCTTTAACCACAACGTTTTTGATACCTTGGTAGGTCACTGCTTTCATGCCTGGTTTCCTCCCATATGTTCGTCCGGCGTGCGATCAAACATACCTTTGCGGGTGGTATCGTCTGGGAACAGTTTCATTTTACTGATGTCCACCGTCTTATTGGCTGACAGTTGATCCAATTGATATTGCTTTTGCAGATCATAGGGATGAAACCATTTTTTTCGTACCATAAGATCGGTAATTTCCTGATGAAGCGCAATGCCTTGATGCAGTTGATTACGTAATAGGGTTCTGGCATCGGTAGAGACAGTTTCTGTCAAAGCTATTGCTGTGTTCCGAACCCCTTCCTTGACGCGAACCAGAAAATCCATTGCAAGGGTCGTGTCTGCCATTTCGGGCATATTTAATGAGTTTTTTGGGTCCACATAATCCATTTTAGCGGACTGGGTCTGGTTAGGTGTCACATCATTCACCTCAATTTAAAATTGGTGTTGGGCGGAAGTCAGGAACAGGCGCTTGAAACGGTGCTTTAGCATAGATTGCTTGCAAATCGGCAATAGCTTGAATAGATTGCTGAACATCTTTTTCCATTAAATCCTTTAGCTCTTGATCGAATACTAAGCCCTGCATTAATTTGGACTTTGCTAAACATAACGTTTTGAAGTTAAGCACTTCATGGATCTCTAGGGACTCATGCGCCGCTAATGTAGGCTGTTGGCTTATCATAGGCTCACCTTTCTTTTATGATTCTCAAAGGTATGTTGTCCAGCATAACTAGGTTTATTCCGAAAGGATCGTGCTATTCGGCTTCAACCTTGCCAAGTGCTTTTTTAGCGGGTCCTTCAATTACTTCGCCTTGATATGAAAAGCGTGAGCCATGACATGGGCAATCCCATGTTCTTTCGGCCTCGTTCCAGTCAACTTCACAGCCCATATGGGTGCACGTTGTGTCCACCAGGTGCAGTGCTCCTTGTGGATCTCGATATGCGCCCGCCCTTTTGCCGTTTACCCGGACGACTGCCCCTTCGTCTTGCTGGAGTTCTTCGGCTTTTTTATAGCTGATTTCCAGCTTACCAGCAATTAAGTGCTTCGCCACATTCGCATTTTGAGTTACAAATGTTTTAATGTCAGGGTCTGCATGAAATCTTGAAGGGGAGAAAAGATCCTGATACGGGCTTTCCTTTCTGGTTATCAGATTCGTATTTAATAAAGCTGCCGCGACACTTGTCGTCATCCCCCATTTTCTATAACCCGTAGCAACGAAGATGTTAGAAACATCGGATAATTCCTGCCCGATATAAGGGAGCTTGTCTAACGAGTACAGGTCCTGTGCCGACCAGCGATAGACGATTTCCTTTAATCCAAATGTTTGCTCTGCAAACTTTTCTAAAGCTTCATAGTATTGAAATGTGCAGATTCCTTGACCCGTTTTGTGGCCTTCGCCACCGACGATGACCATCGGTTCACCGTTTATTAGTACAGAGCGAAGCGAACGTTTGGGGGTTTCCGCACTTATGTACATACCACCCGGATAGGTTTTGTCCGTCTTGACCGCTAGTACATAAGACCGCTCGGCATGCAATCGCGCAAAATAAAGACTGTTTGGATCATTGAACGGAAAATGAGAGGAGGATACGACATAGTTGCAGGTAATCTTGTGCCCGTCGCTTGTATTAATAATAGAGGGGGTTCCTTTATCCACACCCACAACGGTGGTCTGTTCATAAATCTTCCCGCCTTGCCGGATGACTTGATTGGCTAGATACCTTAAGAAAGGAATCGGATTAAACTGAGCTTGGTTTTCCATCATAATAGCTGCTTTAGTTGAAAAGGGCAGAGGCGTTTGTTCGACATAACTTCCCGGGATGCCAAGTTCCTTGTAAGCTTTATATTCGTCGTTGATTTTTTCCACATGCGTATCCGCACATGTATAAACGTAGGCATCTTCTTCTGTGAATTGACAATCGATATGATACTCTTCTACCGTTTGTCTGATGAATTCAAGAGCATCGCGGTTAGCTTCATAATAGAGTTGGGTTTTCTCTTTACCAAAATGCGAGAGGAACTCGCTATAGATCAAATCATGTTGTGCGGTAATTTTGGCGGTGGTATGGCCCGTTGTTCCATGAAGTATCCGCCCTGCGTCAACGACTGCGACGTTTAGTCCTTTTTTAGAAAGTAAATAAGCAGTGGTAATACCGGTGATCCCCGCACCTACAATAGCAACATCCACCTGAATATCTTCATTAAGCTTGGGGAAATTGGGGACGTCAGTTGAAGCTAACCAATACGATTCTGGAAATTGCGGGAAGGTCGTACGACACTCGTCTTGTTTCATTTTCACAAGCACCCCTTTGATTACAATTATTGTATACATTGTTATCCTTGTATGATTTTATATACCCAAAAAAGGGATACTTTCAGCCAGCTTTCATCTTGTTTTCAGCTTGACCGGGTACAATCAAGGCAATTTTCCCGGGGAGGAATGCATAACAATGAAAACAAAGATGAAAAAGACGGTTTGGATTCCGGCAATCATCGCAGTTACGGTAGCGGCTCTACTCGTAATCTACTATTACTACATGTCCTCGGTTTCCGGCGGCAAGCCTGGCATGCGACCTCCGGGAGGCGGCAATGTAGCAGGGCACATGGGCGGACGTCCCGACGGAAAAGGTGGTGGGGGAAACGGGGAAATATTTAATACCTTGGGCACGATCTCCGTTTTTCTTGGGGCGGCCTCTTTCTGTTGGTTCTGGTTTAAGAAGAAACTGAGATCGCCGTCAATGTTGGTTCGAAAGGCCGGAAAGTTGTTTCACTCCTTGCATAAACTGCTGGGTTGGGCGACCTTGATTCTTATTGCCGTTCATGGCGTCTATTTCCTGATTACCAAACTTCAAGATCACAAAACCTACTCCGGCCTAGCAGCCTTTGCTATTATAGTGGCAATCTCCGGGTACGGCTTCTATATTAATAAAGTACGTAACAAGTGGATGCGAACCATCCATCGTATACTTGGACTGCTGTGGGTTCCCGTGCTGCTGCTACATGTAGGCGGAACAGTAATTATGGCGGTCATCGCCACTCTTGCCGTGGGGGTACTAGTCTGGACACTCGACAGAATGGCGGAAAAAACGATGAAGCCTGTCGCAGGGGACACTCTATAATTTTATGGAATGGTGTTACCTTCATGTGGGGGAGAACAAGATGCTGGCGGAGGCGGTTGATATATTGGTTGCGGTTACATTCTTTACGTTGTATTACAAACTCCTACGTTCTTAATAGGACGTAGGAGTTTGTTTTATTTAAAGAGTATGAAATAAAACAAGCTAGTTACCTAATTCGAGTGCGAATTGTCCTAGTATATGAAAAGTAGCAGAACAGAAGTTTATGCTCTTCCGTTAACCAGAATAACGTTAGCTTGAGTTCCTGATTGACGCAGCTTAATTAAGGGCGCGTAGTCATCGGAATAATAGAACTGCTTGGCAGCCTCGTAAGTCGGGAATTCGTGAACTACGACTATTGACGGCTTCCATGTGCCTTCCAGTGTCTCGGGCTGTGGATCTAGCGTAAGGTTGCGGAATCCCGGAACTTCCTGCAGCAGCGCATCTGCTAGCTCTGCGTATTGTTTGAAAACAGCTTCTTCCTCTACTTTTATATCTACGATAACATATGCGCTCATATCCATTCTCCTCTGTATGTCGGACGGTGATCATACGTCCTAGGATTTCGCCGGCGAGCATCTTTAGCTTAATCCGACACGCGGAGATTGTAAATTAGGCACTTTTTTTATCCTCAGTTTCATTTATTACACCGGTTCGTTATTTCAGGTTTGAAAAGTCGGAGAGATGATGCTCGGCCTGAAACCGTTCTCCCCAAGCCTTCATTTGGGTGAGTATTGACTCAAGCGAAGCTCCGAGCGGGGTTAGCGAGTATTCCACTTTAGGCGGAACAAGGTGATGAACTTCACGGTGAATGAGATTGTCTGCTTCTAACTCTCGTAGTTGGAGGGTCAGCATTTTTTGAGTGGCCGTGGGAAGTGCCCGCCGCAGTTCTTGAAACCGCTTAGTTCCACCCAGCAATTCGTACAGAATGATTCCTTTCCACTTTCCGCCGATAATGCTCAAGGTTACTTCCACCGGACAGCCTTTAGTCGGCGTGCAATTAACTCCATTGTTCAGCCGTTTTCTCAACCATATCATCCCCTTTCACTTTGTTATTATACCAATATTATACTTGGCAGTTTAGTTCAGATACAGCGATCCAAGGCAGCACTTGACTTCAAGTTAACTTTAATAAGCAGCATCTAGTAGCAAGCCGAGTAATTCCAGCCTTATATCCCCAAAGCTGTCTTAACGCGGATCGGCGCGAAAGGTGGCTTTGGGGGGCATACATATGCAGCTAAGGACGTGGTTTGAAGATGCCGAAAGGACGTCCTACAGGCAGGAATGTACGGCCAAAATGTGCATTCAGAACAGCAGCTCCTGTACCGTACAGCGAGAGTAGACCAATGCCCATTTCAGCATAAGCAGCGATGGTGTGGAACACCTCTGGGGCGATGCCGAATGCATCGAAGCTAAGGCCGAGGAACAGAAAATCAATCAACACAAAAATAAAAAATAGAACCTTGTGCGTCTCCATGGCTCCAATGGTCATGAAGAGCGTAAAGATGAGATAGCCGGCAAAGGCAACGCCGAGCTGCCTACCATCCACCGCTGATGCCAGCTCTGAGCCGAATACGCCCATTTTAATCATCCAGCTACTAGCTACGGCTAACCAGAAGAAGGCGTAAGCGCCAAATGCCGTCATGCCAAAGGTGTTGTTATGCTTCGCATCCTGAATGCAGGCAAACAGCTGTGCAAAGGCACCCAGGAAGATAGCCCAAGGAATAATAAAGCTCAAGCCCTCGGTGAGACCAAGCTTTTGGGATGAAGCTACAAGCGTTACAATGGCCAAGCCAAACAGGCCGATCGCGCTCGGATCGGCCGTTATGATTTTTACGTTAGAATGAGATTCATTTTGCATGAAAAAATAGAAGCCTCCAATAATATTTAGGTACGTGTCAATCTGCCGATGCCAGAATCACACTGACATATTGTAACGGAAACCAACCTACTCCGCATAGTAGGGAAATCATAAAATTCCTCCCGATCTGTTAGTAATGGGGCAAGAATTTATGGAATGGTGTTACCTTCATCTTTGTGGTAATATTTACACCTATATAGAATGAGGAAGTGACATAGTGATTAATATAACGATTCCAACTCCGGATATCACAATTACCAAACAGGTTAACCCTGAGCTCAGCCATATTTATGGATTTACAGATTTCCACCTGATTCCTAGAGATAAGGCTGGTATCTTTATGTTCTACAATGCACAGGAGGAATTACTGTTCGTTGGTAAAGCAAGAAAGTTAAGACCCAGAATCAAAAAGCATTTTGAAGATAACGTATCGCCGATCAAGGCTAATCGGAACGAAGTGGCGATTATTGAGGTCTGTATTGTGGAAGATGCGGTAGATCGTGAAATTTATGAAACCTACATCATCAATTCGCAAAAGGCTAAATATAACGTTGAAAAAGTGTTTTATAAGTAACAAAGCAACAAGCAGCTACTTTATAAAAAAAGAGCAATAAGCCGCAGTCGTGCACTGCCCTTATTGCTCTTTTAAATTCGTGCATTTAGATCCTCTCAAGGACGGGGCGATATAGTATGAACAAAACCGACCGCTTGCTGGCTATCTTGCTAGAGTTACAACGTAAGGATATTATACGGGCCGAGGATTTAGCGGCGATTTTCGAAACGAGTGTGAGAACGATCTATCGGGATATTCAGGCTCTCAGCGAATCGGGCGTACCGATTGTAGGAGCACCGGGTATTGGATATTCTTTGATGGAGGGATACTTCCTGCCTCCTGTAAGCTTTACTGTAGAAGAGGCTGTAGCGCTGCTAATCGGAACAGATTTTGTCGAACAAAAATTTGATACAGACTATGGCATGAAGGCGCAAACTTCACGCAGAAAAATCGAAGCTATTTTACCAGAGAGCGTTCGCAGGGAAGTTGCCCAGGTGCGAACGACTATCAGACTGCTGGCGGTGGGTAAAGGAACAAACCATACAGAGAAAGCCTATTTGGAAACGCTGCGCATCGCTGTATTGGCTAAACAGAAGGTTCGGTTTGGTTACTCCAAAAAAATGCCAGAGGCTGACGGGAATCGCCAAAGTGTGCGTGTGGTCGCTCCTTATGGTCTTGTACTGCTGCATGGTTCGTGGGTTTTGATTGGACAATGCGAATTGCGGCAACAGCTGCGCCATTTCCGTTTGTCGCGTATGAACGATCTGATCATGCTGGAGGACGGTTATCAGTTGCCTAGTGATTTTAATTTGCAGGATTATAAACAACCCGATGACCGCCATGTAAATGTCCGCATACAAGCCAATTCGAATATTGTAGATAAAGTGAAGGAAGCGAACCATTTTTACATGGAGTCCATGGAAGAACATGCAGATGGACTGCATGTACTCTTTCGCGTCAGACAGCCAGAGGAATTACTATCATGGATACTTGGATGGGGTGCAGACGTGGTGGTGCTGGAGCCTGAATCGCTTCGCGAGCGTGTCCGTACGGAAGTGGAAAAAATGTTGAAATGCTACTGACATAATGCTGTCAGTAGCATTCTTGTATAGTAAAGCTACTTTGATAGAGAGGGGCATTTACTATATGAATACAAGCGAAACATTACAGCGTTTTGAAGAAACGGTACAGCACTATCTTCTTGAATTGGACAGCTTTAGCCTGGAGCAATTGCAGTACACACCGCAGGAGGGACAATGGTCGCTTGGACAAATGTATCTTCATTTGGTGAACTCTGCTCTTTATATGCATCTTAGGAACATAGATCTTTGTCTACAGTCTAATGGGGAAAAAGGGACTAAAACGGAGGCGGGCACAGCCGCATTTAACTTGGGAAGCTATCCACCCATACGTATCCAAGTCCCACCATCTCCGCAGTATACTCCCCCCCAACCGACGAGCAAAGAAGAGATTGCAGAAGGATTGAATGTGGTGATCCGTAAAATGAGAGAGATTGAGCCGACCGTTGAGAAATCAACAGGGTCGTCTACTTCTCCTCATCCCGGATTTGGCGCGTTGAATGCGGGAGAGTGGTTTAGACTCATCGAGATGCATTATCGTCACCATCTTTTGCAGATGGAGCGCTTGAAGCACGCAATAGCCGGTTGATCGTCTCCCGACGTAGCCCGATGAACTGCCCGATTTCCTCCTGCGTCAGTACGTCTGTTAACGTAGCGGGTGCGATGTAGGAGTGGAACCAGCGTTGAAGCTTCCGAAGCTTCTCGGCAGGCGATACCTCTGTGAGCTGGTCAATTCGTTGCTGCATCATGCGCAGCTTATCCTGTAGCTGCAAAGCGATGGCTCGACATTGAGCCGGGTCCTGCTCCAGCTTCAGGTACCATTCTTTTTGCGACAGAACCTCAATCTCTGAGGTGACCAGCGCCATCGCGGTACCATAATAGGGATTGGGACTGATGAGGGAGTGGTGCGGGATGATTTCATCGGGCACAATTACATTAACTAAAATTTGCGAGCCGTCTTCATGGACTCGGATAATTTTTAACAGGCCGCTTTTTAAGTGATATAAAGGGCCAGTTTCCCCTTGTCGAAATAAGGTCTCGCCTTTGTGTAATATCATGAACGTGTATAGCCTCCATTTCATGTATTCCAGCTTTTAGATGAACCCGCCATTGACGCGGATGGTCTGTCCGGTAACCCACTGCGATTTAGCGCTGACCAGAAACTCAATCACATCAGCGATATCTTCCGGTTCACCGAGACGACCCATAGCATTCATTTTCTTCATGCCTTCGATCTGCTGCTCTGTTTTTCCTGCTTGAAAAAGCTCTGTGTTGACAGGGCCGGGAGCCACGGCATTGATCGTAATTTGCCTGCTTCCGAACTCCTTGGCTAGCTGACGGGTAAATTGCTCCACCGCGCCTTTCGTACCCGCGTATACGCTATAGGCCGGAAACATTTGTCCGATCACGGATGTGGACAGGTTTACAATTCTTCCGTAGTTCTCCATGTATTTCATCGCTTGCTGACAGGCAAAGAAGGTACCTTTTACATTCAGCGCGAATTGTTGGTCAAAATCAGCTTCGGTCACCTCAGCCAGGGGTTTGGTAATCATCAGCCCGGCGTTGTTAACCAGAATATCTACTTTGCCGAATTCAGCAATCGTATTGGTAAATAAGGCTTCAATATCGCTCATCTTGCTCAGATCAGCGTGAAGAGCTTTGGCTTTTCCGCCTTTTTGAATAATGCCTGCTACAACTTCTTTAGCTCTATCCGGACTGTTGGCATAATTGACAACTACAGTAGCACCTAGATCAGCCAGCTGCTCAGCAATGGCACGTCCAATTCCCCTGGATGAGCCAGTGATAATTGCTATTTTCCCATCCAAATGCTTCATATGTGCTCAGCCTTCTTTCTATATATTTTTAAGAGATCCCTTTTTCTAAAAGCATCCACACATCTGAAAACTCCTGATCAATTGTCGGACTCTTCCATTCGTAAGCATGTGCGGGATGATGGAAACGGGCTGTGGCATAGAAAAGCGTACGCGCCAGTTGGGTCGGCTGATCCGCTGTGATGCCCCCGCGTGCAATAATGTCAGCGAGCTGACCCACAATGTGGGCGATATGCTGGTCGATTAAATCCGCGGCTTGCTCGGTGACCCGAGTATACATCCCGAACATTTCCTCGTCATCGCGGGCATAATACTGCTTAAGCTCGATCAAGGTCTGAATATATCGTTTTAAGTGCGGTATTCCTAGCACAGATGAATCCTGACATATCTCCGTTAACGGATCGATTATCTTTTCATTTAGCCATTTTTCGGTCACGCCTTCAAGAAGCTCGGCTTTACTTTTAAAGTGTCGGTAAATGGTGCCGTGACTTACTCCTAATACTTTGGCAACATCCGTCACGGAGCTTTTAGCTACACCAAAACGCCTAAGTGTGTCTTCTGTAGCAATGAGAATCTGTTCCTTGGTCAGTATATCTGAGGATTTTTCCATAGAGACACGGTTAACTTACCGTGTGAGTCACCTCCTTGAAGTCAGGATAACACAATGAGTATCAAATGACAAATATTAGTTTTTGTCATTTGATACTCATTTTTTTAAAAGAATCCAAAGAAGTGACCAGAAAAACTACAATAGCGATTCGATGACAGGATCAATAGCACAGGGCGCTGTTGTTACTTCAAATCTGCCTTTTACATGGCCATCGCGATTAATCAGGAATTTGGAAAAATTCCACTTGATACCGTCGCCGACGTATATTTCTGGATATTTATCCCGTAAGAAATCGTCCATCCATTGACCGTCTTTGGTCTGGGTATCAAAGCCTTGAAAAGGTGACTGTTGGGTCAGATATTGAAATAAAGGATGAGCAGATAAACCTCTTACATCCGTCTTCTCAAATAGTGGGAAGGTTAATCCATGGTTATTTTGGCAGAATGCCTGAACCTCCGAATTGCTACCCGGCTCTTTTTCATTGAATTGGTTACAAGGAAACGCAAGGATTTCAAAACCTTGTTCCCTCCGTCTTTCATAGAGCTTTTGCAGATCAGAGAATTGACTGGAGAAGCTACACATGCTGGCAGTGTTTACAATAAGGAGAACCTTACCTCTATAGTTTGAGAATTCAATCGGTTTCCCGTTAATTAAGGTTGCTTGAAAATCATAAACAGACACGTTAACATTCCTCCTCACGTTATTTTATACACATCGTATATCCAGAATTGCTATTGGTCTAATATATTATTGGAATCAACTTTATAGGAATTTACAATAACCCCGTCATGTAAAGATACATTGTCCATCTATCTTTTGAAATCAAAGAAGACTCGACATAGGAAATAGGAGATTCGCTTCTTACATAGCAAACTGTGGCATTCGCCGTTACCAAGATAGAATATAGATGCATATTCATGTAGTGTGTGCAAAAACCCAACAGAATCGAGGGATATTCGTGCCCATTGGAAAGATGATTCAATACAAGGAAATGCGACAACATCCCATTTTACGCTCGCACTTGCCCGAAACCCGCTGGATTACGAATGCAAGGACTTTACGGATGCTGGATACCTATCGCACAGTCTTCATCAAGCCTAATTATGGGAGTGGGGGAACCGGCATCATACGCGCGAAAAAGGTAGGGAGGAGATATGAAGTTCGTTGCGGCTCCAGTCGCAGAGTCGTTAGATCCCACGCCGTAAGAAGAGCAATTAGAAGCTACCGAAGACCTCATCGTCGTTATTTGGTACAGCAAGGACTCAAGTTAGCCAAATACAAAGGTTCGATTTTTGATGCCAGAGTGTATATGCAGAAGCCAGACTCGGAATGGGTTATCTCAGGGGTAACCGGTCGTGTCGCTGCACCTCGAAAGGTCGTTACCAACTATCGGAAGGGAGGACATGCGGCGCCGTTGTCCAAAGTGCTTTTAAGGGTTTTTAAAAATGACAGAGCAAAAATGAAAGAGATTTTGGACCAGATCATCGAGCTTTCTAGAATTATTGCCGACACGATTGACAAAAATCATCCGGTTCGCGAGCTGGGCATTGATCTTGCTGTTGAGAAGAGTGGCCAAATCTGGATTATCGAGGCCAATCCGCATCCCGGACATATGTTATTCAGGCAGCTCCCTAATCATAAGATGATTCGCAACATTTTGAGAAACAAACGTCGTATTCATCATCATTAGGATAAAGTGTTTTAAAGCAGCACTCTAATATCAGAACGGCAACATTTCAAGGTATCGTTAAGATGAACGATGCCTTTTTTGTGTTCTAAAAGAGAGTGTCTATCGAATTGTTCACAAAATGTTCACTTATGTGATAGTTTCGACTATTTATATAATTAGCAAAGCAAAAGAAGGGATGATGGAATTGCCAACAACGAAGAAAGAAAATTTTTATTTTGGTTTAATGATGTGCTTGGGGATGGTCGTATTCATGACATTGTATAATCTATATACAAATGGCTTGATTGGCACCATGTCTCTAAAGGCAATGCTTCTTCAATTTATTTTATGTTTTATCACTGCTTTCGTATTGGAATTATGTATTGTCGGTCCAGTAGCAAAGAAAATAGCCTTCTCATTACCGTACGACAAATCCAAAAAGCTATTTGTAATTCTATCCCTTTCATGTTGTATGGTCATTGGCATGGTTCTCTGTATGTCACTTTATGGTTTGGGGACGGCTTACTTTTTTAATAGTCTTTCAGAAGGCTCATTATTTAAAAATTACTTATCTTTAGTTGTTAAGAATTTTGCGTTTGCTTTTCCTCTACAGCTCTGCATTGTAGGGCCGCTTGTTCGCTATTTATTTGTTAGATTCGTGAAAGGTACAAGTATGGGGATGCCATTAGGCAAAAACGTAGTTAACGACGGTATTCGATAGCTCAACAGCCGCCTTCTGTCTGAGAAGGCGGCTTGTTTTTTTACCCAGAAGCTCAGTACCTTTATAGCGTTTGTCCGCTGTCTACCGTAATGATCTGGCCTGTCATGGCTTCCTGTTCCAGGGCAGAGCAGACCATGCTGGCAATATCCTCAGGTGTGGAAATGCGCTGTAGCAGCAGATGAGGAGCCAATTGTTTCATTTGTTCTTCCCTACCTGCCCACCATCTTGTCGCCACCGCTCCTGGTACGATGCAATTGACTCGAATATCAGGTGCCAGGGATCGTGCTAACGATTTGGTCAGCCCGTGGACGGCTGCTTTGGATACTGCATAGGGTAGTGAGGAACCTAGCCCTGTTTGTCCAGCTATACTTCCCAGATTGACGATAGCTCCTTGTTGACTATGCTTCATACTAGGAGCTACGGCTCTGGCACAGTAAAACATGCCTTTCACATTGACATCCAAGAGATCATTCCACACCTCTTCCGTAACGGCTTCTAGATCTTCCATCAGAATATGATGTGTAATGCTGGCGTTATTCACCAATACATCAACCGTGCCGTATTGCTGAACAATCTGCTCGACCATATCCCGTACTTCCCGATCTTGGGAAACATCTGCCTGTAATGCAATTGCACTTCCTCCCTGTTCAAGTATCATACGTACGGTTTCCTCTGCATCGTCTTTAGAACGGGAATAGTTTACGACTACAGTAGCCTTTCGATCTGCTAATTCTATACATATCGCTCTCCCAATTCCTGTACCGCCGCCTGTAACTAGGGCTACTTTTTGATGTAAATCCATGTATATCCGCTCCTTAGCCAACTCGTTAGTGTTGTGTGAGAAAAGTAATACAATCTGTTATGGATCATTGTAGAGGATGTATTATATTTTGTATAATTGAATTAACTGAACTTGTAATTCAATAAACTTGAATTAAACAAGCGACTTGGGAGTAGGAGAATGGATATTAAAGCACTCAAAACATTTCAGATGATTGTGAATTACGGGAGTTTTATGCGTGCGGCGGAAGCGTTGAATTATGCGCAATCGACTGTGACGATGCAAATACAGAAGCTGGAATCCGATCTAGGAGTTCAACTAATTGAGCGGGGCAAGAAAATAAAGTTAACTGAAGCGGGCAGGATGTTTTATGAGCAAAGTTTGCCCATTGTAAAAGACATGGAGCAACTGCAGGAAAATATGGAGAACCTGCAAAGGGGAACCGCAGGTGACATTCGTATAGGAGTGACTGAACCGACCGCTAGTTACCGACTACCCGAAATTTTAAAGCGGTTCTTAAACCATTACCCTCACATTCGGGTTTCTGTTGAGTTTGGGAATACACCTACATTAAGCGAGCGTATACTCCAAGGGGATGTGGACATCGCATTATGCTCTGCCCCGGATTTGGGTACAGAGCTATATTTTGAACCTTTATTTAAGGAGAATTTTGTAGTTTTGATGCCTGAACATCACCCTCTTGCAGAAAAGGAGTGCATTGGACCCGCAGATTTACAGGGGCATCGCCTACTTATTACGTCGTCCATCTGTCCTTATCGGCGCAAACTTGAAATGGTCATGAAGGAACATGGAATAACTACGTTAGACACGATGGAAATTGGCAGCATGACGGCTCTAAAATCTTATGTGGAATGTGAATTAGGGATTGCCCTTGTGCCCCAAATTCTAGTCCATCCTGTCCCGGCAGGAACAGCATTGAGGCAATTAAGCGGCAGCTTGATCGATATGACCTTTGGTCTTCTTTGTAAAGCAAACGAGGCACCGCTGAAGCTGGCAAGCTCAAGGCTATATTCTGTGTTAAAGCAGGAGCTTGGGCAATTGTCGTGAGCATACGATATCAAACCGACTGCAATAGGCAGCCGGTTCGTTTGTTTATTTTTTCGTAATCGGAATCCATACTTCACTTCGGTATTCCTCAGCATGAGTATCTCCCATGGTATATACTTCTAGCTCAGGCCCGCCTGAGTGCTCATAGTTGCTGGCAGGGAACCATTCCTGGTAAATTCTTTGCCATACCTTCTGGATCGAGTGAGGCATAGGGCCGATGGATGTAAACACGGCCCAGGTTGCAGCCGGGATGGTTCTGGCTTCTAATCCGTTCGAGGCTGCTACGTCTTCACTGCCCTCTGCGGCGATAAGGTAGCTAAACGTTTCTTCACCGTGCTTCATGTCCAGACATATACCGAGGATATCATCGCCTGTCCCCAAGGCATGAATGCGATCCGATGTGCCATCTGCGTTAAGTTGATCCCAGAATTTTGGGATTTCCCGAAGGTTTTCACCGTTCTTAGTAGTAACTTGAATGGACTTCCCAATGACCGTAAAGGCCGCCTTCTCTACAATTTTATAATCCATTTCCTGATCTCCCTTCAGTGATAGATGGAAGGTGATGCGTGGAAAGGCTTTCAGGTTCACTCCCGGGTTTCTGGCCTCAGAGGGAGAAATACCGTGTACCTTTCGGAACGCTTTAGAAAAAGATTCGGGGGAATCATATCCGTACTTGAACGCAACATCCAGTACTTTGGTGGTAGAAAGACTCAATTCCTGAGCAGCCAGGGTCAATCGACGTTTGCGCACATATTCTGCTACCGTAACGCCAGTTAGCATATAAAACATCCGTTGAAAATGAAAGGGCGACGAGTAGGCCGCCTTTGCAATTTCATCAATATCGAGGGGCTGCTGCATTCTTTCTTCCATTAGATCGAGTGCGTTCTTGATCCGAAGCAACCATTCCAACCACATCACCTTCCTTGGTTGTAATCATATCATTCACGGTGTCCGTCATCCTGTCTTTGCGTGCTTTTGTCGAACAGGATATCATCAGCCTGCCCCTTGTGTTCATAATTAAAATTTGGGACAATACAAGAAGTGTTTGAATAGCGCAGAGCGCTCAAACATGCTATGATGCAATGATAGTTGAGACGAGTCGTGATGGCTAGGGTTTATATATAGAAATACGAATTTTAACGTTTGAAAAGAGGATCGAACATGAAAAAGGAATCCATTTATGGATTAACGCTAGACCAATTGACAGCATGGCTCATGGAGCATGGACATAAAAAATCTCGGGCATTGCAGGTATGGGACGCATTGTATCGGAAACGGATTACTGATTTTGCGGCGATGACAGAGGTTCATGAGAATTGTACTCGCCTGTTGGCAGAGCACTTCTCTATTGAAACCCTGGAAGAACACGTGAAGCAACAATCAGCAGACGGGACAGTCAAGTTTTTGTTCCGTTTGCAGGATGGTAATTTGATTGAGACGGTATTAATGCGGCATAAGTTTGGATTATCCGTATGTGTGACGACGCAGGTGGGATGCAACATTGGATGTAGCTTCTGTGCAAGTGGGCTGTTGAAGAAGAGCCGTGACCTTTCCAGTGGTGAAATCGTAGGACAAATTATGAAGGTGCAGCTGTATCTGGACCAGGAACGTCCGGGCGACCGGGTCAGTCACGTTGTGGTAATGGGAATTGGCGAACCGTTTGATAACTTTGTGAACCTGTCCGATTTTATTCGGGTCATTAAGGATCATAAAGGGCTGGCGATTGGGCCGCGGCATATTACCGTGTCCACAAGTGGCCTTGCCGATAAAATCATTGAATTTGCTGATTCCGATCTGCACGTCAATCTTGCGATCTCCCTCCACGCTCCGAATAATGAGATTCGTACCCGCATTATGAAGATCAACCGGGCGATCCCGATTGAGAAGCTCATGCAGGCAATTGATTATTACTTGGACAAAACCAATCGTCGGATTACGCTGGAGTACATCTTGCTGAAGGATGTTAATGACGGTAAGGAGCATGCGCTCGAACTGGCTGAGCTGGTGGGCCATCGTCGCAATCTGGCGAACGTGAACCTGATTCCATACAATCCGGTGGATGAGCATAGTCAATACCAGCGGAGTGAGTCGGAATCGATTACTGGCTTCTATGATGTTCTGAAAAAACAAGGTATTAGCTGTAGTGTTCGGCTGGAGCACGGAGTCGACATTGATGCAGCCTGCGGACAGCTGCGCAGCAAGCAAATTCGCAAGGATGCCAATAGCAGCCGCAATGCGGAGCGCGAAGCTATTAGTTAAAATATACGAGCGTACTCTCTAACAGGAGTACGCTTTTTGTATACATGAGCCATCGAACAAAACGTCAACTATAAATGTGAAAATAGTCACGTAATAGTTGCTGCTTTTACGTTATAGTGAGTGGTTAGTGGAGGGGTTATATGGCTAACGTAATTTCAAATGTGGCGCTCGTTCCGGGCATTTATGTGATGAAGATAGAGGGGAAATTTAAGGGGAAGATGGGTCAGTTCTACATGCTGCGCAGCGGGAATGGTTACCCACTGCTGCCCAGACCCATCAGCATTTATGATATTGGGGAAGAGAGCATTTCCTTTTTGTATCGGGTTGTTGGAGAGGGGACCCATCTATTTTCCCAATTACAGCCTGGTCAGGAGATTCAATTGGAAGGACCCTTTGGAAACGGGTTTCCGCAGGTTAAGGGCAGTTTGGCTTTAATCGGCGGTGGCATGGGTACAGCACCATTGTTATTGGCTGCAAAATATTACCCGCATGCAGACGTTTATCTGGGATTTGCACAGCAGGCCTTCGGGGTTGAAGCGTTCGAGGCTGCGGCAGCATCTGTAGAGGTCAAGGTAGGGGGGAGCATCGTCGAGCAGGTCGATCCGGCTTGCTATACGAATATGTTTTCCTGCGGGCCAACTCCGATGTTGCAAGCACTCGCGCTGAAAACGGCGGGTACAGCGTCCCGCTTATATATTTCAACAGAAAGACATATGGCCTGTGGCATTGGCGCATGTTTGGGCTGCACCATGCGTACCCGTGGAGGCAATCGGAGGGTATGTAAGGAAGGGCCTGTATTCCCGGTGGAGGAGGTGGAGTTCGATGATCTCCATGGCGTGTAATATAGCAGGTGTACCGTTCAAAAACCCGATTATCATGGCATCCGGTACGTTTGGGTTCGGGCGTGAGTATGCGGAATTCTATTCTCCTGAGCTACTCGGGGGCATCGTCGGCAAGGGACTAACCCTTCATCCGAAGGCGGGGAATACGGGGCAACGAATACATGAGACAGCATCCGGTATGCTGAATAGTGTAGGATTGGAAAATCCGGGTGTGGCGGCTTTTTTGAAGGATGAACTGGATGACATGACTCGCTGGAATACGGCTGTTATTGCCAATGTGGGCGGCTCCAATCTGGAGGAATACGTACAGGCCGTAGCTATGATTACGGAAAACGCGCAAAAACGCCGTACAATGAACCGCAGAGGCGTCGACATGCTGGAATTGAACATTTCATGCCCCAATGTGAAGCAGGGTGGAATGCAATTTGGTATCCAGACAGAGGTAGCGCGGGAGGTGGTGCGTCAGGTGCGCAATGTGACGGCGCTTCCGCTAGTTGTCAAGCTGTCTCCAAATGCAGAGAACATCACGCAGATGGCGATTATGTGCGAGGAAGAAGGCGCCGACGGCGTTTCGCTGATCAATACATTTTCTGCAATGAAAATAGATATACGCCGGCGCCGCAGTGTGTTTGCCAACACGTATGCAGGCCTTTCCGGACCGGCAATCAAGCCGATTGCCTTGCGCATGGTTCACCAGGTGGCGCAGGCGGTATCCATTCCCGTGATCGGGATGGGCGGGATCAGCTCTGTGGAGGACATTATTGAATTCACCATGGCAGGGGCCGCCGCCATTCAGGTGGGAACGTATAATTTTGTCCATTTACATGCAGGAGCTGAGTTGGTATATGGACTAGAACAATGGATGCAGCAGGAAAAGGTGCAGTCGTTGGATGAGATACGAGGAATTTTGTAAATTTAGCACTCATATGTGTATAAACTTGAGCATACAAAACCGGCTTGTCTTCTAAGGCAAGCCGGTTTTGTATTTTATTTTACCGAACCAGCCAGACTTGACTAATGGTTAATATCGCATTTGTTCAAGATGAACGAAATTTGATTTTCCAGCCGGTGAATGGCTTCCTTGGATGCCTGGTCATTGGCACCTTGTGCCTGAAGCGTAGCGAGCTCCTGCTTGAGTTGATGAAGGTCTTCTCCTGCATGAGCGCAGTCGTAATTGCTCTCGAGATTGTCAATCATCCGTTATCCTCCCTTTCGTCAGGTATACGTCCTTATTATGGAGAATTGACCTTTCCTTATTCAGCATATTGTTTTATTTCAGATAAAGGCTGCGTTATCCACTAATGGGACGCGTAAAGCTTGTAAAATAAGAAGGGATTTTGTCAAACAATGTCGAATAAAAAGGGATTATAGGGGCAAGATAGGCTCTTCTTCCCATTGGAGAGCTTGATAAAGAAGCTGGGTGATAGGGTTGCGGTTAAAAGGTAAGTTGAAACCGAGAAGACAATTCAAAGTTTCGCTACAATTCATGATTATTATTTTGGTTGTTTTAGTTATTATTATTTCCTTGATTATATCCTTGCTTCTCATTCGTAATTTCGTGATTAACAAGCATTTTGATAATACGAAGGAAAAACTTTCAGGTATTGCCAAGGTGGTTGCCAGTGACAACGATGTTATTCGTAATGTTGAGCAGGGAGTCCCTGTGAAGCAGATCCAAGACTATTCGCTTGGAGTAATGCATAACGTTAATGTGGATTTTGTAGTCATACTGAACCACGATTTAATTCGGCTATCCCATCCGAATGAAACCATGATTGGCAAGCCGTTCTCTGATTTGGACGATGCCAGAAAAACACTATCCGGTCAGGGACATTTTTCTGAAAATATCGGTGTTTTAGGCCAAGGCTACCGTTATTTTACGCCGATATTTAATCAACAGAAAGAGGTCATTGGCATTGTATGTGTAGGACTGACCATGAGAACGCTAAATCATGATTTGATGCAGGCGCAGTATACCATTTTTGGAGGACTGATGCTGGGACTCTTTAGTGGAGTTCTGGGCGCGATCATTCTGGCACAAAAAATCAAAACGATCTTATTTGGGCTGGAACCACAAGAGATAGCAACACGATTACGTGAAAAAGTAATTATTGAAAACGAGGTCGCTGAAGGAATTATAGCCATTTCGGCTGACAAGAAAATTATGCTTATGAACAAGGAAGCTCAGGCCAAGTACCAACTGGCGAATCAAGACAGAAAAGCCCCGATTGGCGAGCAGATCGATACCAACTTTTATAACGCGCTCTTCAAGAAAGTGTTTGATAGTAAGAAGAAGATCAAGGACCGCTCGTTTTATGTGAATGGTATAGAAGTCATTGCGACAGTAACCCCTATACATGTAGAAAATGAGTTTTTTGGGGCAGTTGCTACACTGCGCGACCAATCCGAGATGATTCATCTTAGCAATCAGTTGAGTGGCACAAAATATTATATTAACTCTCTTCGCGGACAGACGCATGAGTTTATGAACAAAATGCACGTGATCTCCGGACTGATTGAGATGAGGAAATATGAAGAAGTCAGTCAGTATATTCAGCAGCTAAATCACCGGTATCAAAATGAAGTAGGCTTTCTAACAGAGAGGATTAAGGTTCCGGCTTTAGCAGGTTTTATTATGGGGAAAATCAACGAAGCACGCGAGCAGAATATTTCAGTGTTACTGGAAGAAAGCTCGAATGTATCCAATCTAGAGATGCAGGACATTGTTCATGATGTCATACACATATTGGGCAATTTTTTTGACAACGCGATAGACTCCATTTTACAAAAAAGGCAACCCGGCAAAATTGAATTGAAATTGAATTATGAGTGTGAGGGAAATGTGTTCATTTTGAAAGTGAAGGATAATGGTATGGGAATTGACTCTGAAATGCAACAAAGAATATTCGAGCATGGCTTCTCAACCAAAGGAGAGGACAGGGGGTACGGTTTGAATCTGGTTAAAACCATGGTGGACAATCACCAGGGCATCATTGAGATTGACAGCCAACCTGGTCTGGGAACAAGTATCTATGTAGAGTTGCCCTGTACATTGGAGGTGACGAGTGAATGAAGGTACTCATTGTTGAGGATGATCCTATGGTTGCTGAGCTCAATCAACAGTTTATTGAGCGTATGGACAACTTGGATGTGGTATGTAAAGCAGATACTGTCCAGAAGGCACAGGATTGTCTCCAGAAGTTCACACCTGATCTGGTATTGCTGGACGTTTATTTACCCGGGAAAAGTGGATTAACCTTGTTATCCCATATGCAGGAGCAGCAGTACCATGCTTCGGTTATTTTAATTACGGCTGCAAAAGATATCCAAACGGTAAAGGAAGCTGTTTTCTATGGAGTGGCAGACTACCTAATTAAGCCTTTTACATTCGAACGCTTTAAGCTGGCTGTTGAGAAAATCCAGCGTTTGGCCACGGTGATGGAGGAAGGGAACGGAATTAATCAAGCTGTCATTGATCAATATTTTAATAAAGAAGAGCCTATGGGTGTAGAAAAGAAAAAACCTGCTGAACAACTTTCCCCAAATCTATCGAAAAATCTGTCTAAAAACTTGTCCAAATTGACCATGACTACCATACTGAAGAGTATCCAAGAGCTGGACGGACCTTTTTCGGTTGAAACATTAGCCAGAGAAGTGGACTTGTCCCGTATTACAGTCAAAAAATATATTCAGTTCCTGGTAGACGATGGCTTCCTGATTGAATCGATAGAATACCACAAGGTTGGAAGGCCGCTAATGCTCTATCAGATCAATTCGGATATAAAAGAACCGCCATTTCCAGTATGATCTGGAGATAGCGGTTCTTTACTGTCCAATGAGTGTGCCAAGCTTCCTACCCTATTTCATAGCGAGAACAGGAAGTGGGACCAGATTGTCCGAAGAATGAGTTGTAATGATATCATGGAAGTTTTCGTAGCTGGTTTCAATCATGTTGGATAACGCAGTAACGGTATTCGAGCCGGCATGAGGTGTGACCAACACTCTTGGATACAGCTCCACAAGCTTCTGGATCGTTGGGTCCGGGAGCATTTGCCATGGGTCAAATGCTTTGAAGAATAGTTCTTCCTCTTTAGGAAAGACATCTGTTCCGAACCCTTCCAAATGATTGCTGAGCAAAGCATCCAGAATGGCTTGGTTATCTTGTAATTCCCCACGTGAGGTATTGATGAGAATAGACCCTTTTTTCATTTTTGCTAAAAAGCTGGCATTAATCATTTGGTCGTTCTGTCCCGGCAGGTAAGGAACATGCACACTGACGATATCACTCTCTGCCAGTAGTTCATCCAAGGTTGTGAATGGAATGACGGCCTTGGCAGCCTCCGATTGGTACACATCATAGCCGATAACAGAAGCTCCTAATCCTTTAAATAATTTGGCTTCCGTCAGGCCGATGCGACCGACCCCGATAATCCCAACTTTACAATTGTGAATCTCTTTGCTGAACGTATGCTCGTCCACAATAAAATTTTTGAAAGAGCTTTTGGTAGTCATATAAGCGGTGTGACGGAGCAGCATCATAGCAAGCGTTAAGGAAAGCTCTGCAATGGCATTCGGAGAGTAGGATGGCACACGTGCGACCTTCATTCCAAATTCGCTGCAGGCATCCAAATCAATATGGTTGATTCCGACGGTTCTGGTGAAAATATATTGAATGCCGTACTGATTGAATTTTGCGAGATTTTCCCGATTGGCAGCACAGTTTCCTCTTAACAAAACAGCATCGTGATGCTGGGCCAGTTCTGCATTGCTGGAGGTCAGCAGCTCTTCTACCAGCGTTAGCTGGAAGTTATATTTATTAAGCTCATGGAAATAGGGCTTCTCATATGAACGGGCACCATAGCAGATGATTTTTAACATGTTGTTTTCCCCCTGATTTAGAAAATTCCAATTTTATCGATGACATTGAGCGTAATAATCCACACCGGAATCATGACGACGGAAGTGATAGTTGATAGAAGCGATGCGTTGGAAGTTAGTACAGCTTCCTTATCAAAACTGATGGCATAGGCTGCGGCTACGGTAGCTGTAGGAGTAGCCATCATAATGACAATGGTAGATAAAGCGACAGTATCGACCGACAGAATATGAGATATAGTCAACAAAGCCAGCAAAACGATGTTCACAATAGGTACCAGCCAAACTTTAACAAGGCTGTAATACCATGATGTCTTGTCTGTAGCTGCCGACTTGAAGCTGATTTCACCCAAAGTTGAACCAATCGATAACCAGGCCAATGGTGAAGCTAGTCCGGCAAGGTAGGTCATGGGCTTGAACAACCAGACAGCGGTTTGATCAATTCTTAGAAAAGCAAACTGCTGAATGGTCCCATCCTCTGTAGCCACACTCATTTGTGGTAAATAACCCTGGAACAACCAAACAAACAAGCCTATAAAAGTCGCAATAACAATCGGATTCAAAAACATAGTTTTGAGATTTTTAAGCTCCATTTTTAAGCCGCTCATTTTGATATAGCCATAAGAATATAAGAAAATGCGGTAGCCTATATTAAAAATGGAACTGTACATCACTCCAGTAGGACCGTAAATGGCACCGACAATGGGAATTCCGAAAAAAGTAGTAGAACCGAAAATGGTTAGTACCCGCAAAACATCCTGCTTATCCTTGTTGTAGCTCAGGAAGAACGGCTTGGAGATAAAGATGAGAATGATATAAATGAGAATCCCCCATATTAAAACATTCATGCCCTGTTTTAATATTGTAGGATTGATATCCTGCATGAAAGAATTAAAGGCTAGTGCTGGTAGAGCCACAGTGAGAACAACCTTAGATAGCATCTTTCCTACGGCTGCGGTAAAAATCCCCTTCTTGCGGCAAAAGAAGCCGAGCAGGATAATAAAAACGGTAGAAGCGATAGAACTGACAATACTGTTATCTGTTAAGGTCGCTGTAATCATTTCTAGTAAAGACATAGATAAAACCCTCTCTTGTACCTTTTTTCACATAAATGCCGATGCAAAATGTGACAATGCAATTCCCTGATCTTTTGGCCAAAGTGTTTGGTTTGCACCTTTATAGTAAAAAAACTTTGTGAAAAAAAGAACAATATCTAATTAATTTAACTTATGAAACTAATTTAAAAAATTTATACGTCACATCAGGATGTAAATGTAAGGTGCTCATCAACATACATGCTATAATATAAAAAATTAAATCCAACCTAGTCAGTGGGTTAAATAGATTAGACAAGCAGGAGGGGCCGCATGAATCCGATACAACGTATAGTGAACAAATTTCAGCTGATCGTGCTGGACGGCGCAATGGCGACTGAATTGGAACGTCATGGGCATGATCTGAACGATAGCTTATGGTCGGCCAAAATACTCTATGAACATCCGGATTCGATCAAGCGTGTACATCAAGATTACTTTGAGGCTGGGGCAGACTGTGCAATTACGGCGAGCTATCAGGCCACTGTGGAAGGCTACGTTCAACGAGGGCTAAGCGAAAATGAGGCGTTGAAGCTGATTCAGTCATCGGTGCAGATTGCTTTACAGGCACGAGATGAGTTTTGGGCCGATGTGACGGCTACTGCAAGTCAGCAGCATCGTCCCAAGCCGCTGGTTGCGGCCTCTGTCGGACCCTATGGAGCGTTTCTCGCTGATGGTTCAGAGTATCGCGGTGATTACAAGCTGAGCGAAGAGCAGCTTATGGAGTTTCACAGGCCGCGCATGAAAGCTCTGATCGAGGCGGGAGCAGACATTTTAGCCTGTGAAACGATACCCTGCCTGGTGGAAGCCAAGGCTATTGCCCGCTTGCTGAAGGAATTCCCCGGTACGTATGCCTGGATCAGCTTTAGTGCAAAGGATGAGCAGCATATCAGTAATGGCGAGTCTGTCGCCGCATGTGCAAAGTGGCTGAATGAGCATGAGCAGGTGGCTGCGGTAGGGATCAATTGCACGTTGCCCAAATTCATTCCATCTCTTATTCACGAAATACACAGCCATACGGACAAGCCGGTGGTGGTATATCCCAATCTGGGGGAGGAATATGACCCGGTCACCAAGACATGGCAGGGCCATACTTGTACAGAAACGTTCGGACAGAGTGCCCGGCAGTGGTATGAAGCAGGAGCGCGTATGATTGGTGGCTGTTGTCGGACTCAGCCGCAGGATATTAAAGAAATCGTAGCATGGTCGAGAGAGATAAACGAGGATAAGCTTTAGGGAAAGGTATCATGGAGTTTTCCTCATTGCCGCAAAAGAACAAGCAGGCTGAACCAAGTTATGCTCCAGCAATGGAGCAACCTGGTTCAGCCTGCTTTTTGTACAAATAAATTTTTAAAGCCCCGCTTTGTTCAATACCTCTACCTCTCTACCTCTCTACCTCTTTGCCAATCCAGGTCAGCTTTCCACCAAACGTTCCAGCAGTGCGTCTCCATTGCGGCTGACCCGAATATAGGCGTAATGAGCGTTCTGTTCAACAGTACGTCCGGTTCCTTCAGGAATGAAATAATTCTCAATACCGTACAGAATACGAGAACCATTCCATTGTCCATTGAGAACAATTTCATGATGGGCAAGTTTCTCACCATCTTGATATAGACGATCAGCGATGTATACTCCTTGGCTATCTGGTGTGAGAACGACTTTAACCTTGCCTCGGTTCCAATCCTTCTCCTGAAGAGGGTTCTTGGAAGGAGGGGTAGAAATATCGTAATTCAGTGCCACATAATCGCCCTGCAACAGGGAGCGCGGGTCTATAGGAGCCAGCTTGAGCTTAACGGAGGCACCTGTGGCGAGCAGGGCTTCACTTCTCGCCGTCTGATAGCCGATAATTCCTAGCTGTAGCACAATGACAATGGCAATGAGTAACGGGCTTAAGCGCATAAAGCTAAAGCTGCGGTGGTCGGCATCGAATGCTGTTTTGCCGCTATGGGCCATTCGTCGATCGAACCACCAGGTAATTCCCAGTACAATGATTCCCAGTAGCGCCAGTGTAAAAGATTTATAGAGCAGCGTCCACAATAAATCATAGTATTTGAAGCCGATAAAAATAAACCAGAATACGACGCTTGTAATAGCCTCCAATTTTTGTTTGTGACGGATAAAGGCAAAGACCATCCATGTAACGATAACAAAATAAAAAATGTTCATGAACATATAAGAGTGTGGAATGACATCCTCGAAAAACGTCGTCCAAAACAGGAACAATAAGCTGAAGAATAATGAACTATCCCGAAGATGTCCTTTTAGCTCTGTCTTGGGTCTAAAGTAGCTTAGCCCATATAAGACGGCATTGAGAGCGAACAGGGCGAAGATGATGAACTTATAGGTCCAGTTCCAGCCATCCCACTCTTGATACTGTTGAAACAAAACAGTTGCCATATTCAGGTTTACAAAAGTATAGGCAAAAAATCGCTGCCTTTTCCCCTTGGAGCGAAACCATCCGGCGATGGAAACGATCAGAAATAATACCGAAAGTAGCGTCTGATCTGACCATAGAATGGCCGCCAGGCCGGTAATATAGCTGATGGTCAGCAGCGTATAACGGATTACAGAATCCAGCTTGGACTCTGGTATGACGATCATCGTAATCATCAGCAACAAAGACACGCCCAGCAGTACATATTCGGTGTGATTTACGTTCGTGCTAATCATAATCAGTCCGATGAGAGATATACTGCCAATCAGCACTCCAACCACTTTGATTATGCGAGATACGGTTTTGGTGATCCACTCACTGCTATGTTCCTCAGGGACGACTGTCTCATCCGGGGATGGTTTTCCCAAACGATTTAAATAACGGAAAAACCATACGTTACCCGTCAATAACAGTGCCACAAAAATCAACCCGAAAACAAAGAATAGTGATGAAGAGTACGCCTCTGCCAGCTCTATAAATTTAAAGACAGCAAACGCCGAGAGCGCCAATGCATTCAAGGTCAGTAACGTTTTATTCAGCCGAACCTTGATAAATATATAAAATCCTAAAGCAATCACAGCGATATGCGGTATATTCATGATTAGGCCATATCCATCGAATGCAAAGGAGTTGGTCATCGCCAACATAGCTATATGGAGAACAGTAAAGCTCATATATTGTAGTGGAGCCGAATGTATACGATGAAGGAACGTCAATAGAAATAGCATCAGATTGAATATTGCGAACACTCCAGCGATGGACAACGATTCCAGTTGGCTATAAGACGGGCTTTGCATCGTTGGATAGAAGTAAAGCCATACCCCTAAATGAATCAGTACATAAGACAGCATATATAAAGGATTGTAGCGAGTAATCCAGCTAAGCAGTAAAGCCGGCACTGACCAAATGAAAAACAACCCGTAGCTGTCCGCATGGGAGTTGTAAATTTGACCGAGCAACGCCACGGAAACGCCGAAGGCTACACAGCCAGCCACCAGAAATATATTGGACAGAAAAGCTTGTTGCCCGGGAACAGCACGTATACGTGCAAATACAAAAGATAAGCCATAAAACAAAACAATAAGCGCAACAGCTAGCACGATTTTGACTGTTCGATCCAGTCCGCCCCAATTGGAGGCGAAAAAATAAATAATCGCAGCCAGTATCAGTGAGATGCCCAGCAGATAACCTGTACGTATAGCATTGAATCGCAGCATGGAATTCACGTACCTTTCCTGTTGGTTTGATGCTTATTATAGCGTTGATAGCGCTCAGAACCAAGTACAAATTAGGATCAGGTCATAAAAAAGGGAGAGCCGCCGTATGATGGTGGTTCTCCTGTATCATTACTGGATTCCGACTAAGCGTTGGCAGTGCGGATCTCTTGCCGGGACTGATGCCGGAAGCGATACTCTCGGGGTGGGATTCCTGCTGTTTTCTTAAATGCTTTGGAAAAGGTGGACATATCGGTATATCCGATGGATTGGGCGATAATCGACAAATTGTAAGTAGTTTGTTCCAGCAATCTTTTGGCTTCGTTAATCTTGAGAGTTTGCAAATACTTGGCGGGGGATATGAGAAAGGTGGAATGGAATTTACGTGAAAAATGCGCACGATCCACACCTACATGCTCAGCAATTTGCTCGATTGTAACACGGTCACAATAATGCATTTCGATGTAATCTTTCCCCTGCTGGAGCCAATAATCAGAGCATACAGAGTTGCGCAGAGCGCCAGATGTGTTGCGGGACAACTCCTCGAAGATCTGGTGTAGTGTAATTAAGCGGGCCAGATCGCTGCCCTGTCTGTTGTGGTCGTTGACGATGGAAAATAGGTTGGAGATCAGCTCGAGGATGTCCTCGCTCACTGCGTTAGCTATAAATGGCTTAGAGGGGGTAATCCCGATCCGCTCGAGTAGCGCCAGTGATTTTGGTCCCTCAAAGGCAATCCATACCTTTTGTAACGGGTGCTCTTGGTTGGTGTAATATTCATGGGCAAGATGGGGGGGGGAACAGAATAAATCAGACTTTTGGACACGATACTTCTTTTCCTTATAAATGAACTCAGCCTGCCCTTCAAGTACAAAAATAAAATAAAAATAAGGGACAGCCTTGGGGCCGACATGACAGCTTGTTTTCGAAATATCCATACCCAGTCTGACCGGCCAAATAGCACTGGATTTTTCTAGTTCGGTTGTTGTGAAATAATGGTCTTCCACGATGTCGAAGTGATCTTCATTCTTTGTTCTTCTCATATTGTCACCTCTCCTTTGGTGGAGATAAGGGAATTTTGATTTTATTGTATATAAAGGAAAGTGTAATTACAAGTTAATTCATTGGAATTTGGGGTTATAAAATTAAATCGCTTTATAGAGGATACTGTTTATACCTGCTGTCGGATCGTGTCATGGGTAAAACATTCGAATCCAGTAGCATTCAGATATGCATGATAAAGGCTCCATGGCTGGTAAGAGACGAGCCGTGGAGCTTTATGAGTTCGGTGCTATACGATTAGCCTATGTCTATACGTTCAGGATTCCTTCTTTTGGGGTAACATTAAAGGCTTTAGCCAGATCGGCCAATTCCTGATCTGTAATCCGTTGCTTGATCTCATGCTGAGCAATCAGCATATAAATTTGTGCTGCTTTTTCAATCGTTTCAATCAGGCCAAACGCTTCATCAATGGAGCTACCTGTTCCGAAAATGCCGTGATGAGGCCATAATACAGCGTGATGATCCTTCATTTTTTTCGCTGTTTCGCGGCCGATTTCGCTGGAGCCTGGCACCATCCAAGGGATTACACCGATACCGTCTGGAAAGACTACGATACATTCGGTACACATTTCCCACAGCGTTTTGGTGAATTGGTTTTCGTCCAAACTATGAATAAAGGTCATGGCAATGACATGAGTGGCATGATTATGGATCACAACCCGATGGTTAGGATCGACCTTCAAGCGTTCAATGTGGCTCATAAAATGAGATGGCAATTCGCTGGTAGGAACCGCGTCATGCTTGAGGCCCCACAAAATTTCTAACTGCTCACCATCTTGGGATACACGCAGGACTCCTAAATTGGCTTCCGGATCGGCAATAACGTTTTTGAAGTACTTGCCTGATCCAGTGACGATAAAATATTTGCCTGCCAGTTCATTCACTGGGAAAGCGGGTTTAATCGTTCGAATGACTTTTTGAATATCAATATATTTGGCAACCTCGGCCTCATCCAGAATATAACTTACATTGCCTCCATTGCGTTCATCCCAGCCGAATTTCCACATGTTTTGCGTAATTTCCGCCATCTCGCGAACAAATGGGATATCCAGTCCTGATTTTCGTTCTTTTTGATTCTCCAGCACAGTAGTCATGGATGATCTCTCCCTTTGGATGATATAAATATAAAATTATCAGTGCAGTAGTTTATCGTTTCAGCAGGACCTGGTGTTCATAGTTTTTAGCTTCGGTTAGCCATTCCTCACGAACGGGAACGCCGTTTTGAGCGCAATAGTAATCCCATACAGCCCCAAACGGATAGAATTTAAACTCTTCGGCCAAGGCAAGGCGTGTCGTGAAGTCTCTTTCCTCTTCGGCTTTTTTCAGTTCCTCAATCGGTTCCAGCATGGCGCGAAGCAGCGCTTTGATGGTATTGCGTGTTCCAATGACCCAAGCAGCCACATGGTTAATGCTTCCATCAAAGAAATCAAGGCCGATATGAGTGCGGGAGAGCAGCTCACCGCGAACCAGCTCACGGGCAATGTCCAGCAATTCGTCGTCCATCGTCACGACATGATCGCTATCCCAACGAACAGGTCTGCTGACATGGAGCAATAATTGATCGGTAAACATCAGCACAGAGGACAGTTTGTTCGAAATAACTTCTGTCGGGTGGAAGTGACCGGAATCGAGACAGATAGATTTACCCCGTGTCAGGGCGTAACCCATATAGAACTCATGAGAGCCGACGACATAGCTTTCCGAACCGATGCCGAACAGTTTACTTTCAACTGCATCGATGTTGTAATCTTGACTAATTTCCTCACTGAAAATCTCGTCCAGAGCGTCCCGCAGACGTTCTCTTGGAGCCAAGCGATCCACCGGGGTATCCTTGTAACCATCCGGCATCCAGTGGTTTGTGACACATGGCTGACCGAGTTCTTTACCGAAATGTTCTGCAATCCTGCGTGATTTTTTACAGTGTGTGATCCAGAAATCGCGAATATCCGGATCCTTGTGACTTAGTGTGAAGCCATCCTCCGCTTTGGGGTGGGAGAACAGGGTCGGATTAAAATCAAGTCCAAGCCCTTGCTGTTTGGCCCAGTCTACCCAGTTCTGAAAGTGGCGTGGCTCCAGTTGATCCAAATCTACTTGTTCTGTAGTATCCGCATAGATCGCATGCAGATTAACCTTGTGTTTACCGGGGATGAGCGATAGAGCTTTTTCTAAATCCTGACGCAGCTCATTAGGCGTGCCTGCTCTACCTGGGTAGCTGCCTGTTACGGCAATTCCCCCGCTAAGCTGTTTATCTTTGAACAGGAAACCCTGCACATCGTCTCCCTGCCAGCAGTGTAGTGATATTTTAATTTGTGAGAGCTTCCGTAAAACGTCATCCACCTGAATACCGTGGCGGGCATACAGCTTTTTCGCTTCGTTATAACTCGCTTCAATGGCTTCGTTCATGACTTTACTCCTTTATTGAGATATGTGAGTAGGGGATGTTGCTTGTATTTTGAGGCGTTCCCAGCGATCCAGAAGTTCTTTCATGCCTTCCACTGATTGCGGCTCATATAGCCGAGTCGGGAAGGAGTTAGCTATGGTTCGGCCAGCAGCTTTCAGATCTCCAAGAGCACCAGAGCTGATTAATTGCACGACAATATTGCCGATGGCCGTCGATTCGGAAGGTCCTGCCTGAACCTCGATTTCTAAAAAGTCGGCTGTTAGCTGACATAGTAATTCGTTGTTAGCGCCTCCGCCGACAATGTACAATCTGGTAATCGTTTCGTCCGTTAAATGTTGTAGTTCATGTAAAGCGTCTCGGTAGCTTAAGGCCAGACTATCGAAAATACAGCGGGCAAGCGCGCCAGGTGTGTGCGGGATAGGCTGCCCGGTTTCTTCACAGAACCTCTGAATCTCAAGGGTCATACTATCTGGATTTAAGAATGAGGACTGGTTGCAGAGGGCGAGACTGACAAATGGTGTCTCTGCTGAAGCCAATTCGGCCAATTCAGCAAAACTATGTGCAGAGCCTCCCTCTCTTCTAACCTCCTGAATCATCCATAAGCCCATAATATTTTTCAAAAAACGGTACGTATCGTAAGCGCCCCACTCATTGGTGTAGTTCGCCTGCATAGCTGTCTTGGTATTCAAGGGTTGGGATCGTTCCATACCCAGTAGCGACCATGTTCCACTGCTAATATAAGCCCAAGACTCTTCCCGCGATGATGGAACACCTGCAACCGCTGAGGCGGTATCGTGCGTAGGCACAAGGATGAGCTGACAGTCGGGAAGATCGTACTTCCGAACAAGCTCCGGCAAGATGGAGCCCAGAACGCGTCCAGGCTCAGCCAGCTCCGAAAATTGATTGCGCCGAAGCTGGAGCAGGGAGAGCAGATCCTCATCAAATTCTCGGGTGTTCACGTTGAGAAGCTGCATCGTGGATGCATTGGTCATTTCATTGACCATAATGCCAGTCAAGCGATAGTACAGATAATCGGGAACCATCAATATTTTATCTGCCTGGGCGAGTTGTTCCCGATCATGGACGAACAACTGATACAAGGTATTAAAGTTTAGTTCCTGGATGCCCGTTTTCTCATATACATCTTCTCGGCTGATGAGCTGGTGCAGCTTATCGGGGGTATGGAGAGTGCGTGCATCGCGGTATGCGTACACCTCATGGATGCGATGACCTTCCTTATGAAGTAACACGTAATCTACAGCCCATGTATCAATGCCGAGCGTACAGGATTCAATTCCATTTTGCTTAGCTTTTTGCAGTCCTTGAATGATCTCATCAAATAAATTGTCTATGTTCCAGTAATTGTGCCCGTGCCTCTCAGTAAAGGAGTTGTTGAAACGATGAAGCTCTTGCAAGTGAATTTGTTCACCTTGTAGGGTTGCACTCACGAGTCTTCCGCTTGAAGCTCCAATATCAACAGCAAGATAGTTGTTCATATCTAATCTCCTTGCATGGTGAAGTCCTGGCAGCCTGAAAGTCTGCCTTTTGTTTCTTAACTAATTCCATACTACTTCCGTTTGTCTGTGTAGTCAACAAAAACGGAAGTAAAAATCTTGGTTTTACCTTTGAAATTAAAAACAAATATTGTTTTGTGTTGTTTTTCGTTTTTTAATATCTGTTTTCTACTATATATATACCTCAAACAGGGATCGGTGTGTTGCTGCGATATTCAAATTGTGGAAGGTTCTCCAAATGCCGCTGTTTGTATGAAAAATAGTCTTGAAACCGCCCGCCAGAGGGTGTAGTATACAAGATATCAATTTCATATGACTCGTATAATATTGGGGATATGGCCCAAAAGTTTCTACCGGATGACCACTGTAATCGTCCGACTATGAGTGATAGCGCATCAGCTTCGGATGAATGCGGGCATTTTATTTGTGCGCCAATCCGTCAGGGATTACGACCCCAAGGACAGGCTTCACTTGAGAAACGACTCAAGGGAGCTTGTCCTTTTTTGGTTTTCGCAGGTTTTATTCTATTTTAAAGTACAGAGGAGCGATATTCGCATAATGAAAGCTTTGGAAGAACGTATTCGTCAAGAGGGACAGATTTTATCCGATACGGTGTTAAAGGTAGATTCATTTTTGAATCATCAGGTGGATACAGCATTAGCATTGGAGATTGGCAAGGAGTTCGCACGCCTGTTCGGCAATGCTCCGATTACCAAGGTACTTACCATTGAAGCTAGTGGTATTCAATTTGCGATGGCTACTGCTATTGCCTTGGGGGTACCGTTCATTTATGCGAAGAAAAAGAAGGCGATCACGCTGAATGAACAGGTATACTTCGCAGAGGTTCATTCATTCACTCGGCAGGAAACCTATCAGGTGAGCATTTCCCAAAAATATCTCGATGCTAGCGACCATGTACTGATCGTGGATGATTTCTTGGCTACTGGTGCAGCTTTGGTCGGACTTACGGATATTGTGAAGGAAGCAGGAGCGGAACTGGCCGGAGTCGGCTGTGTAATTGAAAAGAGCTTTCAGGAAGGCCGCGGGTTGTTGGAGCAAAGGGGCATTGCCGTACGTTCTCTTGCGCGTATCGCTTCCATGGCACCGGGCGAAGTCCATTTTATAGAGGAAGCTGGCATGGTGATTCCTCCCGTTAAGGAGAATGTGGGATGTTAAGTAAACAAAAATTATTTGCGCTGGGCTTCCAGCATGTCATGGCGATGTACGCCGGAGCCATTGCTGTTCCTCTGATTGTAGGGGGAGCACTTCACCTGACGCCAGCCCAGATGGCCTATCTAGTGGCTGCTGATTTATTCACTTGCGGGATTGCTACATTATTACAGATTATGGGCACACGCTTTTTTGGAAGTAGATTGCCTGTCATTTTGGGCTGTACGTTTACGGCAGTAGGACCCATTATCGCAATTGCTTCGACCTCAAATCTGGCGACAGCGTACGGTGCCATCATTTTGTCCGGTATATTTGTGGTGCTTGCGGCACCGCTATATGGCAAACTGTTACGCTTTTTCCCAACAGTGGTTACCGGCTCGGTTGTTACGATTATCGGTCTATCCCTTATTCCGGTGGCGATGAACAATGTAGCGGGTGGTCAGGGCAGCGCGGATTTTGGACAGCCGCGTAATTTACTGCTGGCACTGGTTACACTACTGGTTATTCTGCTTGTCAATCGAGTAGCTAAGGGCTTTTTACGCTCGATTTCCGTACTTATTGGTCTGTTCGCAGGTACTGTGGTCGCCTATGCGATGGGAATGGTGCATTTTGCTCCCGTAGCGGATGCTTCATGGGTGAGTATTGCGCAGCCGTTTTATTTTGGCAAGCCAGAATTCAGCATTATGGCGGTATGCACGATGATTATCGTCAATATTGTCAGCATGGTCGAGTCTACGGGGGTTTATCTGGCAGTAGGTAAAGCGATTGATCAGAAGGTGGAACAAAAGCAAATCGTCAATGGACTTCGTTCGGAGGGGCTCGCGATTATGCTGGGCGGTATTTTTAATGCGTTCCCTTACACGGCCTTCTCGCAAAATGTGGGTCTGATCTCGCTAACTCGCGTCAAATCGCGTAACGTTATTTTTGCTGCGGGCGGCATCATGGTCGTTCTCGGTTTGCTGCCTAAGCTGGCTGCCCTGACGACAGTGATTCCTAACGCTGTGCTGGGCGGGGCAATGATCGTCATGTTTGGCTCGGTTGCTGCATCAGGTATGTCTATTTTGTCAGAAGTAGATCTGCGGAAGGAAAGCAATCTGCTGATCGCAGCATGCAGTATTGCTGTAGGCCTAGGCTCAGCTGTTCTGCCGCAAATGTTTGACCAACTGCCTAGCTTTGCCAAAATGCTGCTGCAAAATGGTATTGTATCGGGCTCGATTACGGCAATTGTCTTGAACATCGTTTTGGCAAGAAAACAGGGTGAATCGGTCAAAGGTGTAAATGTCTCGGAGGTTCCACAGAAGGTTTGATGAATAGGAAATAAACCAAAATAGCCGGAAAGAGGACGTAGCCTCTTTTCCGGCTGTTTGGCATGGGGTTACCAAGAGCGGGTTATAGTGGTGGATGTTTTCGGACCACGGTGCAGCTTCCCGAAAGGGGGTGAAGCCGATGGTCACACTTGTGTCGTGCTACGATGTGTTGCGTTGGATGGTTACGTTACTAAGCCTGGTGTTTAGTATTCGTAAACTTTATCGCTGGCTGCGTCGGAAATTTCGGAACAAGCGAAAACCCACCGCTTGATTAGGTTAGGCGCCTAACGGTGGGTTTAGCTAAGCATTTAGCGCGCCGTGGTGATCCACAGCCTTTCAAATCCTAGGAGTCTTTGCCGTTGGCGCGGCGAAGGCTCTTTTTAGTATACGGATACGGTGGATATCTCTATACCTAATTTTAGCACGTGAATTGCGTGCATGCAATGAATAGTCACAGCCTTGATTCTAATCGTATCATTCAAATTTAAAATATTACGCTGCATTTGTTGACAAGCCAGTAGCAACAAAATAAGATAATCCTAATTCGTAATAAAAAGGAATAAAGGAAGAAAACAGGTGTGAGCCGGACAACTCTATATACGAGGTTTTGTTGAGACGATGTAGATAGTTGTTGAGCGTGTTCACTTAAAAGGGAAGTTCGGTAGATTCCGACACGGACCCGCCACTGTATACAGGCATCAGCAGGGTACTGCTGGAGCTTTCAGAATAGCCACTGGAACTGTGAGGAACCGGGAAGGCCTGAAAGATAAGCCTGGAGTCAGGAGACCTGCCTGTTTTGACATCACTGTCAGACCCACGGGATGCTGGGGAGGTGGTTAGGCGTGCTGCATACGGAATGTCTGAAACCGATCTGATCCCTTCTATGTTTTTGGAGTTGGCTTTGAGGTGAGTTTTGACATTTTATAATGAAAGCATTTCTGACTGCTGGTCAAGTGGTTGGGAATGCTTTTTTCGCGTTTTGCGTTAGGTTTATACGATATTTTACAAGATAGAGGAGGAAATGTGGGATGATAGGCAATCGTAATAGGCGTTCATGGTTCATATGTACAGGATTGCTGCTGCTGATGGCAGTTATGGCTCTTTCGGGATGCGGCACAGCCACGAAGACGGAGGATAGCTCAGGCAAGGGTGAGAATACTCCTGCACAACAGACTCCAGCAGGTAAAAAGCTGGTGATGGCGTATACGTGGAAACCGTCAGGCGTCGATCCGCATGGAGACAATAGCTGGGATGTGATGCGTTCCGGTGCCGGTGAGACACTCATTCGTTTGAATGAAAAGTTGGAGCCTGTGGCTTGGCTAGCCAAGGAATGGAAGCACGACAGTCCTAACGTGTGGACGTTCAGCTTGCAGGATAAGGTCACTTTTCATGATGGAAAGAGTATGGATGCAGTAAGCGTAAAAGCATCTTTGCTGCGCTCTATCGAGAAAAGTCACCTGGCGAAGGATTTACTGGATGTGAAGTCCATTGATGTAAATGGCCCGCTGACGCTGAAAATCACGACAAACCAACCGAATGCAGCGCTGGCATCCAATCTGGCTGATCCGTCAACAATCGTGCTGGATGTGGCATCCATGAAAGATGAGCAGAGCTACCCTGCAATGACAGGTGCTTTTAAAATCAAAGCCTTTAACAAGGATCAATCCTTGGTCGTAGAGCGTTATGATGGATATTGGGGCGAAAAGGCACGACTGGCTGAAGCAACGATGAAATTCATTACGGACGGTAATTCGCGCCTGATGGCGTTGCAATCCGGTGAGGTGGATGTAGCGACGGATATTCCGGTAGATAACGCAGAGGTATTAAAAAAGAACGACAAGCTACAAGTGCTGTCGGCTCCGTCCTTGCGTACCCATATGATTGTGTACAACATGGAATCGTCTGTGTTCAAGGATGCGGCCAACCGTAAGGTGGTGGACAGTCTGATTCCGCGCGCATCCATTGTGAGCGCCGTCATGAGGGGCTACGGTACGGAAGCAAGCAGCCCGTTTCCGAGTATCCTTCCCTTCGGTAAGATTGAGCGCAAAGCATTGAACGGAACGGCAGAGCAGTTGTTGACGAAGGATGGCTGGCAAAAGGATGCCCAAGGCACATGGTCCAAGCAGGGCAAGCCATTCGAGGTTACGCTGCTGACCTTCCCTCAGCGTCCGGAGCTATCCGTCATGGCTGAGGTTATTCAGAGCCAGTTGCTGAATGAGGGAATCCAGGTCAAGATTCGCAAGGTGGAAAATATCGACGAGGCGTTGACCAAAAACGATTGGGATTTTGCTATGTACAGCATGCTCACGGCCCATACAGGGGAACCGCAGTATTTTATGGACATGTTCTACTCCTCTACAAGTGAAGCTAATGTAAGCCGTTATGCTTCCAAACCGCTGGAGGATATTCTTCACAGCCTGAAGTTGGCAAACGATACCACACAGCGTAATGCGGTAACACTGCAAGCACTGGATATTATCAATACAGACTTGCCGCAGTCGTTCATTGTACACCCTGACAATGTGTTTGGCGTGAAAAAAGGGGTAGAGGGCTTTACGCCGCATCCGATCGAGTATTACTACATTACAGCGCAATCCGATATTGCGGAATAACGAGCTACGTATCCTATGATTCGTTTTATACTGGAACGTGTGGCGCAGCTGCCCATCATTGTATTCGTTGTATCCACGCTGACTTTTGTACTGATGAGGCTGGCCCCTGGTGACCCTGCCCTCATTTTGCTCACCGCGCATAATGTTCCTGCTTCTGGGGAGGCGCTGACCGCGCTGCGAAACGAACTGGGCTTGAATGAGCCGCTTCATATTCAATATGTGAACTGGCTGCGGGATGTGTTCACGGGACATTGGGGAACCTCATATGTGTCCAAGGAGTCGGTGCTAAACGAACTGTGGAGCAGACTGCCCGCTACGGTGGAGCTAGCTTTGGCGGGCTTTGCCGTCATGACGGTGCTTACGCTTGGGATGGGGCTGGCTGCCTCGCTAAAAGTCAGCGGTCCACTAGATCGTCTGGGCAGGCTGTTCGCTTTGCTAGGATCGTCGATCCCTTCTTTTTGGCTTGGTTTTCTGCTAATCTATCTATTTTCCGTTCGCTTGGGCTGGCTCCCATCCATGGGAAGGGAGGACTGGACACATTTAGTACTCCCAGCGCTGACGCTTGGTGCAGGATTGGGAACGGTGCAAGCTCGTGTATTGCGCGCTCAAATGCTGGAGCTGAGTGACCGCAATTTTGTGAAGGCAGCGAGGGCTCGCGGTTTTTCCCGTATGCATATTCTCTTTTTTGAGCTATTTAAACATGCCGTTCTGCCAATGATTACGCTGTTAGGTACGAATCTATCATTTATGCTGGCAGGTAACGTCATCGTAGAGACCATTTTTTCATGGCCAGGGTTGGGCAAGTATTTTATAGATGCAATTACGCAGCGGGATTACCCGGTGATTCAGGGATATGTTATGTTTGCTGCATTTTTAATTGTAGGTGTTCAGTGTTTGGTGGATGTGGTCCAGACGGTGATAGATCCAAGGCTGCGTTTGCGTTAAGGGGGAAGCTGAAAATGAAAAAGATACGGCTTTCCTTTAGAGGAAGCTTGCTGACAGGGGGCGCACTGTTTGGCCTGATCGTGCTGCTCGGATTGCTGGCTCCATGGGCCGCCCCTCATGATCCTCTGCATGTGGACCTTCTGAACCGTTTGGCACCACCCAGTCGGAAATATCCTTTTGGTACGGATCATCTGGGTCGGGATGTGCTGTCACGGCTCATTTACGGGATTCGGACGAGTGTGCTAATCGCTTGTGCGATTACGGTAGCTACGCTGTGTATCAGTCTGCCCACAGGCTTGCTCATTGGTTATGTGCGAGGGCGCGTGGATCAGTTGATTATGCGGGGAATCGACGGCGTACTGGCTTTTCCTGATATTATTTTAACGGTAGCGATTGTGGGTATTTTGGGGCCGGGTTTCGCCAACATGGCCCTAGCGATTATTGCGGTACGGTGGGCGGGCTATGTCCGCTATATCCGTAGTTTGGTTCAAAAAGCTTGCCAGGAGGACTATGTACGGTATGCCCGTTTGTCCGGTAATTCACACGTGCGCATACTAAGACGTTATGTATTGCCACAAGTATGGCCGCAATTGTTGGTTTATGCGGTATGGGATATCGGACACGTGGTGTTAATGATCGCTGGGCTCTCCTTTCTTGGATTGGGTGTACAGCCGCCCAAGCCAGAGTGGGGTGTGATGCTACATGATGCAACCTCGTATTTTCAGGTGGCTCCGCATGTTATGATCTTCCCGGGTTTGGCGATTATGCTGTTTGTGCTTGCCTGCCAGCTTCTGGGTGATCATTTTTCGGAAAAGGAGGCGGCGAAATAGTGGGGGAGCGACCAGTCATGGTGTGGAAGAATACGATAGAACAAGCATACATGCAAAAGCCGTTGTTACACGTGGAACATTTGGAGATTTGCCGTACAGGTGTAAGAGCCAGCGGAAGCGAAAGCAAACCGCTATTACGGGATGTGAACTTTTCCGTCTACCCAGGGGAAATTGTAGCCTTGACTGGGCCAAGTGGATGCGGCAAAAGCCTGACCGCACACGCAATCGCGGGTATGCTGGACCCGGGTGTTGTTGTTACGCAAGGGTGCATTTACTATAACGGGGAAGACATTATCCAGTTCCATGAACAGCGCTGGCAAAGACTGCGCCGTGAGGAAATTGCCCTGCTCATTCAGCAATCGCTGAGCGGGCTGAATCCGATCCGTACCGTCCGCGCCCAGCTGACGGATACGCTTAGACTGAACGGGGGGCGCCTGATGCGCGCCCAGAAGGAGCTGGGGCAAGCTGATGCTGCCCCGTCCCACACTGCATCGCAGCCCCAGGGTGTGCTGTCACGGATGCGGCTGATGCTAAATCGTGTCACAGAGCTGGCTGGAGGCCGTACTATTCCAGGGCAGGAAGCCTATTTGTGTTCTCTGCTCCGCAAGGTCGGTTTTGCCGATCCTGAGCATATTCTGTCATCATATCCTTTTGAACTAAGCGGAGGTATGTGCCAAAGGGTACTGCTGGCTGCAATGTTAAGCTCTGGTCCGCGCCTCTTTATTGCCGACGAGCCTACTACAGCGCTGGATGTTATTAACCGCGACAAGGTTCTGGCCTTGCTTCTACAGTTGAGGGAAGATTTCGATCTCACGATTTTGTTAATTTCACATGATCGTCAGGGGATAAGCCGCATAGCAGATCGGGTGCTGGAGATGACCCCGGAAGGAAGGATGCAACCGTGATACTGGAATTGAAGAACGTCACCAAAGCTTACCCTGTCCGCAGACGGAGAAAAGGCTGGTTCAACACGAGACAGAGTGAGCAGCAGGCTATACAGAAAGTGAGTCTGGAATTACGACAGGGAGAATGCCTTGGATTGGTTGGAGAAAGCGGAAGTGGCAAAAGTACGCTGGCACAGTGTATTCTGGGGCTGGAGTCGTTGACCTCGGGGGAAATCTGGCTGGATCACCGGCCCATACATACTAGAAGGATGAAGGATATTCATCTGTACAAACGAATCCAGTTGGTTGCGCAGGACTCGGCCTCTTCACTGCATCCCCGTATGACCATTCAAGATATTTTGATGGAGCCGATCCGTAACTATTTTCCTAAGCGAAAGGTAAGGGCGCTGGATATCTGCCTTTCCTTACTGGAATCGGTAGGGTTGGAGGCTGACAGTCTGGGAAAATACCCTGCACAGCTAAGCGGTGGACAAAAACAGCGGGTGTGCATTGCTCGGGCGTTGGCGGTTGAACCAGAAATCATCCTGTTCGATGAATCGGTCGCCAATTTGGATACGTCAACCCAGTCCTCCGTGCTAGACATGCTCAAAAGAATGCAGCTCGAACGCCAGCTGTCCTATCTTTTTATCACCCATGATCTTCAGTCCACCCGTACGTTCTGTGATCGTGTTGCCGTCATGGTTCAGGGAGAGATCGTGGAAATATTTGAGGATTGGGATGAAGAACTATTGAAGCATGAATACACGCGTGCCCTATTTCAAACATTGGGGGATTAATCCATAAATTTAATATTATACAAATTCAAAATAAATAATAGCTCTGCTTGCCGAATATTGTTGACAAAATATAATGTGGTACCTATTCTAAATATGATTATGATAATCATTATCACATATATAGAAAAGGGGAAATACATTGATGTCCGTTCGACACCGCAAGACTGCCACCCTTATGTTGGTGACACTCCTCTTATTATCCGTTATTCTGGGCTGCGCGAAGCAGGAGAACACACCTGCATCCACCTCTACTAACGGAGCTGCCAATGAAAAGTCGATCACGCTATCGTGGCCACGGGATATTGGTACAATGAATCCTCACGTATACAACCCTTCCCAACTTTTTGCACAATCCATGATTTATGAGCCGTTAGTCAGCTACAAGCAAGGAGGCAAGCTGGAGCCTGCTTTGGCTGAATCTTGGACCATATCCAAGGACGGCAAAACATATACGTTTAAGCTGCGTAAAGGTGTGAAATTTTCCGATGGAACGCTATTTAATGCGGCGATTGTCAAAAAGAACTTTGACGCTATTATGAAAAATGAGAAAACGCATAGTTGGCTTGGTATAGTAGGCGTTCTCGACAAAACTGAAGCTGTAGATGACAGTACGTTCCGAATGACGCTCAAAGAGCCATACTACCCGGTTCTTCAGGATCTGTCTGTCGTTCGCCCGTTCCGGTTTTTGGGTGAAGCCGGGTTCCCGGATGATGGAGATACGTCCAAAGGAATTAAGAAACCTGTAGGTACAGGACCTTGGATGCTGGATGAATACAAGCAGGATGAGTATGCAACCTTTAAGCGTAATCCGAATTATTGGGGTACTGCACCGAAGGTGGACAAAATTACGGTCAAAATTATTCCCGATGGTGAAACACGTGTAATGGCCTTTGAAAAAGGCGACCTGGATCTGATTTATGGAGAGGGTGTTATTAGCCTGGATGCTTTCAAACAGCTTCGCGACACGAATCAGTATGTTACTACGCTGTCCGAGCCTGTTGGCACAAGAAGCCTGTTGCTCAACTCGTCCAATCCCAAGCTGGCAGACCTTCGGGTACGTCTGGCACTCCAGCATGGATTTAACAAGCAGGCGATGGTGGAAGGCGTAACCTCAGGGCTGGAGGAAACAGCGGATACGGTTTTATCCAAAAACTACCCATATACAAATGTGGACTTACAGCCAATAGGCTATGATGTGGAAAAATCCAAAGCATTGTTGGAAGAGGCTGGCTGGAAGCTGCCCGCAGGCGGCACAGTACGGGAGAAAGACGGACAACAGCTGGATTTTGAGCTGATTTTCGACAAGACCGATCCGATCCAAAAGGCGATGGCTGAAACCATTCAGGCCGAATGGGGAGAGCTGGGTGTCAAAGTGAATCTGACCGGACTGGAGCTGACGGTTCAAATCAAGCGGCTTAGATCCAACCAGTTTGATCTGTATTTCTGGTACAACTATGGTGCGCCTTATGATCCGCATTCCTTTATTAATGTTATTGCCAAGAAGAGCTTCGGAATTTCTGAGGTGTTGAGCGCCCTTCCCATGAAGAAGGATCTGGATCAGCAAGTACACGAAGCACTTTCATCGACAGATAAAACCAAGCGTCAAGAACTGTATGCTTCGATTTTGAAGACGCTCCAAGAGCAATCTGCCATTGTGCCTATTTCGTATATTAAGAAAACGGCAGTGTATCAGAAAAAGATTACTAACTTTGTTTTCCCAGCTAATCGGGATGAAAATCCATTTGAGGGAATTGAAATTGGAAAGTAACTGAAACGGTGAGGTAACGTTAATTTACAGGATAGGAGGACAACTTATGATTAGCTATATCGGGAAGCGAATGGTAGCGGTCATTCCTATTGTTCTCTTTGCCACCCTCGTTACCTTTGCACTCATTCACATTTCACCGGTTGATCCCGCTGAAGCTTATTTGACGGCTGCTCATATTTATCCTACCCCGGAAGTTCTGGAGCAGAAAAGACATGAGTTCGGACTGGATCAGCCATTGCTGACACAGTATATGCATACAATTCAAAGAATCAGTCGGTTGGACTTTGGTACTTCGTATCTGACCAACAAGCCCGTGTGGGATGAGGTGAAGGCTCGATTGCCTGCCACTGTTGAGCTGGCCTTAAGCAGCATGGCACTATCTATACTGGTGAGCATCCCGTTAGGTGTATTGGCGGCGATGCGTAAAAATGGCTGGATCGACATGCTGAGTCGGGGGATTTCGTATTTCGGAGCGTCTATTCCCCAGTTCTGGCTGGGATATTTGTTAATCTTCTTTTTCTCTGTCCGATTGGACTGGCTACCTGTAGAGGGTCGGGGAACGTGGCAGCATCTGGTGTTACCGACGTTGACTCTGTCGCTGGTTCTGATTGCTTTATATACGCGCCTGTTGCGATCCAGTGTGCTGGAACAGTTTCAGGAAACGTATGTACAGTATGCCAGAACCAGGGGAATACGCGAGCGGGTGATTATGCTCAAGCACATACTCAAAATGGCTATGACTCCGCTAATAACAAGTATGGGCATGAATCTGGGCAAGTTGCTGACCGGAACGATTATTGTGGAGCAGGTGTTTTCATGGCCTGGGTTTGGCCGTTATTTTGTGGAGGCCATTTTTAACCGGGATATTCCCGTCATACAATGCTATGTGTTTCTGGCGGCATGCCTGTTCATCGTATGCAATTTGCTCGTTGATCTGGTGCAGTTGTATATGGACCCCCGAATTTCCTCGAAGGGACGAGCAGAGCAGTGATGATAAGGTTGCGTAAAATGTTTAAGGATCAAAAGGTAATCGTGGTTTGCTCTGTCGTGCTGGTAGCCCTTTTTATCATAATGGCGCTGGCTCCGTGGCTGGCTCCCCATGATCCCGTTAAGGTCAATTTACTGCATAAGCTGGAAGGTCCTTCAAAAGAGTATTGGCTGGGAACGGATCATCTGGGTCGGTGTAATCTATCCCGGCTGCTGTATGGAGCACGAATTTCGCTCGGCTTTGCGACATTAATTTTCCTGTCCTCGCTAAGCATCGGTGTTGTAATCGGATCAATTGCAGGTTATTTGGGCGGTTGGGTCGATAGTGTACTGATGCGGTTTTGCGAAGGCATTATGGCGTTTCCCAACTTGGTGCTTGTGCTCGGCATTGTCGGTATTTTTGGGCCGGGTCTCATGCAGGTGCTGTTTGCCTTGATGCTGGTGCAGTGGGTGTACTATGCCCGAATGTGCCGCAATATGGTCGTCAGTCTGAAAGAGCAGAATTTTATAGCGGCCGCAAGGATTAGCGGCTCCTCCTCAGGGGCCATTATCCGGCGGCACATCATTCCAAATGTGCTGCGGCCGATTGTGGTCATTGGTACGCTGGAGATGGGCTGGGCGATTATGGATATCTCCGCGTTGTCATTCCTTGGTCTAGGTATCCAGCCGCCGACTCCTGAATGGGGAGCCATGATTCATGAGGGAACGGGATACATCCGCAGTCATCCTGAATTAATGATTTATCCGGGTATCATGATTCTGGTGGTGGTAATGGCCTTCAATATATTGGGGGAGACGCTGTCCGACCGATACGGGATTGCCAAACGTCAGTAAAACAGGAGTGGGGACAACGATGAATGACACGGCCAAGACGCAGGTGCTGGAGGTCAGCGGCTTGCAGGTAAAGCTCAAAACTGATGCAGGGGCGGTATCTCTACTAGAACCTACCCATTTTGAACTGAAAAAGGGGCAGATTCTAGGTCTTGTCGGCGAGAGTGGGAGCGGCAAAACAGTAACCTGTAACGCGCTTCTCCAGTTACTGGATCGTCAGACGATGGATGTGGAAGGCAGTGTCCGTCTGAACGGTCGTGAGTTGAACGGAATGGCAGCTGAGGAGATGCGCCGCATTCGGGGCAAGGAAATCGCTTTTATTATGCAAAATCCGATGAGAGCTTTTACGCCAGTGTATACGATTGGGGATCAGTTTATGGAAACGATCCGCACGCATACCGGATTAACCAAACAACAGGCTCGCGATCTTGCCATAACGGCTCTGGAAAATATGAATCTGCCTGATCCAGCCAAGCTGATGAAACGTTATTCGTTTCAGTTGAGTGGCGGGATGCTGCAACGGGTCATGATCGCCATTTCCATGTGCCTGCGGCCAGCAGTGGTTATTGCGGATGAACCGACAACGGCACTCGATGTGGTTAATCAGCTACAGGTGCTGAGAGAGTTGGATCGCTTGCGTACGGAATATGACACGTCTATTTTGCTGATCTCGCATGATCTGGGTGTCATCTCCCAAATGGCGGATGAAGTGGCAGTGATGCAGCGGGGACGTATTGTTGAGCAGGCAGAGGTTTTTCAGTTGTTCGACCAGCCAAAGCATGAATATACGAAAATGCTGCTGCAGGCCAGACCTAAGTTGTCCCTTCAGGGCATAAATCAGTAGGGCGATTAGTTACCTGTTGGATACTTTCAAAAGGGGAGCGAATGCGTGTGCTGCAAGTGAAGGAAGTAACTCATAGCTATAGAAAGCGCAAATGGCTGGGCCGCTCCGAATCACGTCTCCCTGTGCTCACTGATGTGTCGCTTACCATAGAGAGCGGATTTTGTCTGGGACTGCTGGGAACCAGCGGAGCGGGGAAGAGCACGCTGGGCAAGGTTATTCTGGGGCTGGAGAAGCCGCAGGAGGGTCAGGTACTGTTTCAGGGGCAGGACATCTATAATGGAAGTCCTCAAGTACGCAGGGGATTGCGACGGGATATGCAGGTTGTATTCCAGGACTGCTATTCTGCTGTAAACCCTCGCATGACCGCCGGACAGATTGTCGGAGAGCCTTTGGATAATTACGAGCGGTTATCAGTGCAGGAACAAAAAAGAACGGTAGAAGGCCTGCTGGAGCGGGTGGGTCTCAAGCCAGAGGATCGGAATAAATATCCGCACCAATTCAGCGGTGGACAATTACAGCGGATTAATATTGCACGGGCGATTGCGCTCAGACCCAAGCTGATCGTGCTGGATGAGTCCGTCAGCAGTCTGGATATGGTTCATCAGATGCGCATTTTATCCCTGTTGGAAGAGCTGAAAACTTCATTTGGATTGTCATATCTGTTTATCACGCATGATATTCGAGCGGCTTACGCCGTCTGTGATGGCATTGCTGTGATGGAACAGGGGAGATTAATCGAGCACTGTGATAAGAAAGATCAGATTTTTGAATCTGCTCACCCGGCTGTGCAACGTTTAATTTCGTCCATTTTGCCGGAGCACCCTGCAGACCGTCTTCCACTTCATGAATAACAACTGACCCGCAAGGGTCTTTTTTTGTGCAATATCTGGTTAGATAATCGAAATGAAATTTGCTAGTTGTATTATTTGAATAACTCGTTATAATATAAAATCATAGTAAATTACTTGGATTTCAAAAGGGGATATCACTTATGAAGAAATCTGCTTTAGTAGCAGCGATTGGCCTATCTCTTGTGTTATTAACGGGTGCTTTGAGTGGATGTTCCTCGAAGGAAGTGGCATCAGGGGATAAGGTACTCTATGTGGGGACACAAAATGACTACCCGCCGTTTGCTTTTACGAATGATAAAAACGAGCTGACCGGATACGATGTGGAAGTAGTCAAGGAGATCGATAAGAAGCTGGACGGCTATAAGATTGAATTTGTACCTTCGGGCTGGGATGCGATATTCCTTGCGCTGGATGCGAATAAAGTTCAGATCATCGCAGATGAAGTTGCCAAAAATCCGGAGCGTGAGAAGAAGTATCTGTTCTCGGATGAGTCCTATTTCTCCGCTCAGTCGGTTATTATTGTGAAAAAGGGTAGAACGGATATCCATTCTCTCAAGGATTTGGAAGGCAAGAAGGTAGCCGCCTCGGTAGGGGATTCCTATACGCAGTTGCTAGAGCAGTATAATGCGAAGAACGGGAACAAAATTATTTTAAAATATAACGATACAGGCACTTCGTCCGATAACCTCCAAGACGTGCAAAATGGCCGAGTGGATGCTTATGTGAATGATCCAGTGATGGCCGCAGCAACGATCAAGAAGGAAGGCTTGCAGGTGGAAGCTGTGGGCGAGCCTGTGCAAAGCGATAATATCAATCTGGTGTTCAAAAAGGATAAGCAGGGTGAGGAGTTGAAAGCTAAAATCGACCCGATTATTAAAGAACTTAAAGCGGACGGAACACTGAAAAAATTGTCTGAACAGTGGACAGGCGGAGAATTTATTCCTCAGTAATAACAATGTAAAAAGTAGAGTGGGGTTCCTATGGAAAAGCTGTTTGATTTAGATTATATGCTGAAAAGCCTTCCCCAGATCGTGGAGTATCTCCCTGTTACATTATGGATTGCGTTTGTCTCCATGCTGCTGGGTGCGATCATCGGGTTGGCTACGGCCTTAATCCGGATATACAAGGTGCCTGTCTTGGCGCCCTTGTCTACGTTGTATGTCTCGTACATCCGGGGAACACCGCTCATTGTGCAGCTGTTTCTCGTATATTACGGAATACCCAAGTTTTTGTATTATTTTCAGAGCGAGTATGGCTTCTTACAGCAATTTAATGTCTATGTCATTCCGCCCGAGCTGTTTGCGTTGCTTTCATTTTCGTTGAACCTTGGAGGATATTTGTCGGAGACATTCCGGGCAGCGATTCATTCAGTCGATCGGGGACAATTTGAAGCTGCCAATTCCATCGGCATGAGCCAAACACAGATTATGCTCAAAATTGTATTGCCGCAGGCGCTAACGGTGGCTTTGCCCAATTTGGGAAACACACTGATCAGTACAGTGAAGGATACATCTTTTATTTTTATGATTGGTGTCGTCGATATGATGGGACAGGCCAAAATTATGGGCGCGCGAGCGTTGGCTTTTTTTGAGGTCTATGTTGCGGTGTCTTTGATCTACTGGTTGGTGTGCATCATTATTGAGCGCGGGCTTGTTGTGCTGGAGAAGCGTATCCGAATATACGAAAGAAGTGAATAAGGGCATGATCCAACTTCATCAAATTCATAAGCATTTTGGGCAGCATCATGTGTTAAAGGGCATAGACCTGACGGTGGGCAAGGGAGAAGTCGTGGTCATCCTGGGACCAAGCGGATCGGGGAAGTCTACACTGCTGCGTAGCATTAATTTTTTGGAACAGCCAACCAGCGGTATCATTGAAATTGACGGTCTGAAGGTAGATGCGGCCAAGGCAGGAAAAAAGGACATTCTCGGATTGCGGATGGCAACGGCAATGGTATTTCAGCAATATCAGCTGTTTAAAAATTTGAATGCACTCCACAATGTGATGATGGGTCTGACCAGTGTGAAAAAGATGGATCGCAAGCAGGCAAGGGAGATCAGTGAGGGCATTTTGGAAAAGGTCGGGTTAAAGGATCGTATGACCTATTATCCTGCCCAGCTTTCGGGTGGACAGCAGCAGCGTGTTGCGATTGCCCGCGCTTTGGCGCTGAATCCGCAGGTGTTGTTGTTCGATGAGCCGACCTCCTCACTTGATCCTGAGCTGGTGGATGAAGTACTGTCCGTGATTCAAAAGGTGGCGAGTGAAGGCAATACGATGATTATTGTCACGCATGAGCTTGGTTTTGCGAGGGATGTAGCGAATCGGGTCGTGCTGATGGAGCATGGTGCGATTGTAGAACAGGGGCCGGTGGAGCAGTTTTTCAATCATCCGAAGGAAGAACGGACACGGCAATTCCTGGGCAAAGCTTTGGGGCAAAGAACGTTACAGGACCAGCCAGCATCGCCATAAAAGTACGTGAATGGGTTAAAGGTATGTGCAGTGCTGTAGATTCATTGCAACTATCGTAAAAAGCACGCTAAACAAGTCGCGGGAGGCAGGAAAGTCGGCGCTTGTTTTGCCGTGCTTTTTTAGCTTTACATTCGAAATTATTTTCCGTTGCAAAGTAGCTAATCACCCTTATTCATGATAAATTCTAAGAACAATAAAGTGAAGTTGTAATCGGGAAGGAACATTGGCAAATGAAAAAGGTTCTGTTCATTAATACCGGAGGGACAATTTCCTCCTCCTATCAGGAAAACGGTCTGACTCCAACCCAATCGGCTGAAAATATTTTGGCTGAAATTCCGGAGCTTCAGGAAATTTGCGAGATTGATGCCTGCAATCTGATGAGCATTGATAGCACCAATACACAACCAGAGGATTGGGCTTCCATCGCTCGGATGGTACATCGTTCGCTCGATCAATACGACGGTATTGTTATTGCCCATGGCACGGATACGATGGCTTACACAGCTTCAGCCCTGAGCTTCATGTTGGGCACTGTAGACAAACCCGTCGTTGTGACAGGTTCGCAGGTATCCATATTGGCGGAGCACAGTGATTCCAAAAAAAATGTAATTGACTCATTCCTGACCGCATGTGGCGAGGTGGCAGGGGTTTTTGTCGTGTTTAATGGCAAAATTATCAACGGTAGTCGCAGCTCGAAAATCAGAACACGCAGCTATAACGCTTTTGAGAGTATTAACTATCCGTACATAGGTCTCGTGGAGAACGGCAAGGTGGTCTATACGGAGGGTATATTTGCAAATCGTGATACCGTTCGTCACCCATACAATGACGGGTATGCTGCTGAAGTATTTCTGCTCAGGCTGATTCCAGGTACGAATCCCGCGATTTTTGATGCTATTCGGAGTTTGGGCTATAAAGGTATCGTCATTGAGGGCTTTGGTATGGGGGGCGTGCCTTTTAAAGAAAGAAGCCTCATTAGCAAAATTGAGGAGCTGATGAAGGACGGTATGAGTATTGTCGTCACAACTCAATGTCCTTATGAGGGCGGGGACCTGACGATCTATGAGGTAGGTCAGAAGGTACTGGAGAAGGGTGTTATTCCGGGCTATGACATGACAACGGAAGCGCTGGTGACGAAAATGATGTGGGCGTTGGGACAGACGACAGACCCGGCCGGGGTAGCCAAGATTATGGCAACGAACTACGCGGACGAAGTGTCCTTGCCTGCGGATACAGCTTCCTGATAGGAAGCTGATTTCCGTAGGTGCCAGCTACATACCGGCTAACGCCGAGCCTGTTCCAGCCTGTTTTTAATCTCAATGGCCATTTCCAGTGCTTGTACGGCCGACTCCAGGGGAATGAGGCATTCCGCATGTCCGCCAAAGCATTCAAGTGCATGATCCCAACTTTTTTCGTATGGATTGGCAGACTCGAGATTGATTTTTTGCTGTCCTGATGCGGTATACTCAAATAATGCGGTGGGTATAGGATCGTTTTCGTCACTCTCATGAAATACCAGTTTGGCTTTTTCAAAATAAGCCTCATAGGCTACCGTGAAAGGATAGCTTTTCGGCATATGGGAAGAAGCGATGACTTCTGTGAAGGCATCCCGATGCTGATAGTAAGCCCGAACCTGTGCCTGTTCGGGATGGACTACCTCTGTGCCCCACACTGTATATGGATCACAGGGACCCCATAGCCAGGTGAATAAATCCAGTTCATGAATCATGAACTGCGTAGGGATGGAGCTTAGTCCAAGGTCTCCCCACAAGGGAGGGGTTTCTCTTTTCAAGGACAAGGAAATGAGTTTTCCGTATTTTTGTTGGCGATAAGCCTCGTACAGATAGGTATAGGCAGGATCAAACTTAATGAACTGGTTGACCAGAATTTTTTTGCCATATTGCTTCTCAGCTTGTTGCATAAGAAGAGCGTCTTCGAGATGAAAGCAAACCGGTGTTTCACAAAATACATGCTTCCCGTGCTTTAGCGCATCAATGGCATGTGACCTATGCAGGTGGGAGGGCAGGCATAGATCGACGATATCCACGTCCGGATCCAGCAGAATATCCTCTATATTTTGTGTGACTTCTACGTTTAGCTCCTCTTTCAATTTTTGCAGCTTGGTTTCGTTCCTTCCAAATACAATGAGTCTGTTTACCTTGGGATGGTTGTTTAACAGTGAGGCGTGATACGCGCCGAATCCCGTCCCCAAAATTCCAATATTCATCATCCATTACACCCCTTTACTTCTATGATACACACCTATTGTTGCCAACAGGGTGTCAACAATCTTTGCATCATCTTTTCATTTCGGGTTAACCATCTATTGTGGAGGTATGATTGTGAGACTGCATCGTTTAATCGCGATTTTATTATGTATCGAATCTAGAGGGAGAATGAAGGCCAGGGAATTGGCGTTGGCATTGGAAACCTCTGTACGCTCCATTTACAGGGATATCGACCTTCTGGCTGAAGCCGGAGTTCCGATTGTTACCGCATCCGGCCCGAAGGGCGGAATTTATTTAATGGACGGTTATACAGCGAATCTGAAACAGTTGAATGGCGGGGATGTCATTCAGTTGTATTTAACGGGGATGGGCATTTATACGGGCGGGTCCACAGAATCGGGTTTGAAGTTAAAGAATACTTTGCTCAAACTGGAACAGACGATGCCGGCCCCATATCAGTCCGATATTCAAAAAGCCAAAGCGCGGTTTTATTTTGATGATACACCGTGGTGGACGGAACGTGTAGCGATTCCTTGCCTGGAAGCCGTGAGAGCGGCAGTGTGGGGGTCCTATAAAGTAACTATTCAGTATGAGAAAGCTGACGGCTCTTGTTCTTCTCGCGATGTACATCCCTATGGACTTGTGGTGAAAAAGGGAGATTGGTATCTTATTGCCTTTTGTGAAGTCGGGCAGGAGGTTCGGACCTTTAAGTGTGAGCGAATTATGGAGATTCAGCCGTCTGCCGAAGTCTTCGAGGTTCCTAGAGATTTCTCGCTGGAACATTATTGGATGAGGCAAGAAAGCGCGTTTAAGCAGCTTTGTAGAGAGAAAGAATACTATCCTGTTCTGATCCGAACGACTAAGAAGCAAGCTGGAATATTAGCGAAAAGGATGGAAATCATTCAGTCTGTGCAGGAGGGCAGTCACTTCATTGTAACCGTTAACATGTATAGCTATGAAGCGGCTTGCCGCGATGCGATGGATTGGATCGGCCGGGTTGAAATCGTGGAGCCTGCAATACTCCGACAGTTTGTGAAGGAGGAAATTAGCCGACTCCAGAGGATCTACGGTTAAATCATCAAAAAAACATCTGCCGATAGCAGATGCTTTTGCTTGTTAAGTCCAGGCCCAGAGGAATGCATCACGATCCCAGGCGATTCGGCCACCATGTAGCTTGCGAAATGCCTTTTTGATTTCTTTTTCCAAAGAGACATGACCATGTTCGCTTATAAACACATACTGCTCTCCATATTCAGAGCGTACATATGCAATGGCATCTTCTTGTTTCAAAGTGCCCACTTCACGGATCTGCGCGACCATCCATTGTGCAATTTGTTGTTCTATAGTTGGGGTGTTGTCCATTTGTCGTATCCTTTCCTGCGACCGATTGGGTGTAGCTGTTCAGCTCGCCTCCTGTAGTATACGGCAATTCGGAGAATTATTGAATTTTTTGATATAAATGTACTTATGCAGTTGGCTAAGTGGGCTTTCTTTTGTATAATTAAGGGAATATTCACGGGAATTTTCTTTTTTTGTATTGAAATCATGCAAGTTATCCCTGGGGGTGCCTGATTTGAAGGAAACAACCACTATTCGCGCAGAGCTGGAGCAGTACATCAGACGAGAAGGAATTACGATTAGTAAGTTTGGGGAGAAGACAGGTATTAATGCAGGTACGATCAGTGCCATAATCAACGGTAACCGGCCAATTGCGATGCTGTTGCTGGATCGGATTGCTGCAGGCATGGGGCTTGAAGAAGGGAGCCTCTATGAGCTATACATTGATGAATTTATACGGAATACGGCACCGAATTGGCGACGGGTTCGTCCCTTTTTGCATCGCTGTGCAGAGCTGAATAAATTGGATTGTATTAAGCAAGTCGTGGAGTTTATGATGGACTATCTCATATACGCCCCGGCTTTATTTGAGACAGCGGAGGAATTGTTCAGCGAAGGTAGGTTTGAGGCTGCGGCCATTATTTATAAGAATGTCGCGGAAAGTGAGAAGTATCAACATTCGGAGCGGCTGGCGCTCTGCCAATACCGTTTATTTACGATTACCGTTGGCGATGATCAGGATGAGAATTTATGGGCAGCTACACATTTTGAAAGCTTTGTGGAGCGATTGGGCGAAGCAGACCAATTAGATGCCTTAAGAGACTTGGCTAATACGTATGCTTCCTTGCGGCGTTGGGATAAAGTAGAATGGTTTGCTGAAAAAATGGCTCAAAAAGCCAAAGTACAATACGAGCAAAAATACGGAAATACCAGAAAATCAGAGCGTGGCAGGGAACCTAAGGGTCCTTTATTTATGTATATTGTATACTCTTATGTGCTGCGTGCCGGGGTGTGGGATGAGCGCGGGGATTATCAGAAAGCGCTGGAATATGTATCCCTGTATTCGGATTTGAGCTGGGTGCAAGAGGATACGGAAGAAGCTCGGCGTCTGAAGGCTCTTTGTAGCAACTGGGCTGAGGCCAACGGGTATTTGTATCAGTTGATGTCCGGCAGCTTGGATGTAATTCCACAGTATGTAGATTATTTGGAAAAAAATGAGGGCGAAATTCTGGTTGGGTTACATAAGATAATGGTAGCGGCCAACCGTTATGATTTTAATGTAGATCATGTACTGCAGCACTTTGAAAAACAAATTGAGGCATTTGCAGATCAGCATGCCAAGGTAGGCACCTATACCGAGCAAATGTCAGCATCTCTCTATGCACGATTTTTGGCAGAGATGGCTTGTTACGATCTCAACAAACATCGTTATTCCAAAGGTATGAAATTCCTGCTCGAGAGCCTTTCCTATTCCGTCGTGCTGAATGGTAATCCTGTCACCATCAAATGTGTAGGACTATTTGAAAAGTATCGGCATACTGCCACTTCTGAGGACAAAGAGGAGTATAAAAACTTACTTGGAGAGGTAGAGTACATTGGAGAGGTAGAGTACATCCATGATAAAAAAGATCGTTTTTTCTCTGCTCGCATTTAATGTTTTTATCCTATTGCATTTTCCACCCGTCACCCCTCCTATAGAAGACCCTAGCGATGTCCACAGTCATGGGCTGGGGGGATGGGCATTGTCATCTCCTGAACCATCCGCATAGAGGGTCTCGATAACATTAAAAAAGGTATTCTCTTATGAAGAAGAGGATACCTTTTTTATTTGGAAGTGCATTTGAAGGAGCGTCCTTGCCGTCAAGTGAGAGGAGTTGGGAGCTGGGCAGGCGGAAACCATACATGACGCAGATCCACCCAGCCCTGGCTGTTAAAGGATACGCCGCGTACAGTAGGAAGATATGCCGTTTGAACGGGCTTTTCATATAAGATATGCAGCTGGTGCTCATCCATGAGCCGAGTTTCGATATGTTCAAATTGCTGCGCTCTGACGGTATGATCAGCTTCCCGTGCAATTTCGCGCAGCAGTCTTTCGATATCCACGCGGCTATGCGGCTCCACATGTCCGGATACATTAAGATACAGATCAAACAGGCGCAATTGCTCATCACGGTCACGAAACAGAGAAAAGATGATTAAGTCTGACTCCATACGAATCGATGAACTTTTAAATTCATTCATGGATGCGGCCACGATGTTACAGGTATATCCACAGGATTCGAGCTGGGCCGCGACCCGTTCTGCATCCGCTCTATACTCAGGAATGGTGGCAATTTGCAACGCCGCCAGTGGTTCACATGAATCGTTAGCGTTAGATGAATCCACTGCTGAAGGAAGGGGGCGATGATCCAGACATGCTACAATCCGAGCACGTATTTCCGGGTTGCGCAGCGGTCCGTCCTTGTGTGTGTTACATGTGATAAATTTGCGCACCGAAGCTGCCGAGTGAATCTGGCTCCATGCGGTATCCGTGTCTCTTGCCAGGATAGGATTATGAATAATGTGAAAAGAGGAAGCGGTGTCTTCCATATCCGACGATTCCAGCTTAGTTGCCCACGGGAGTTGGACGATTTCCACCCGATCTAGATGAGCACGACCTTGAAAATAAGGTGCAAAAGCCTCAAGTAGGCACAGGCTTTCGTTCATTTCCGTGACCTTGAAGGCCCCTGTACCGATAGGACGGACGCCAAATGCGGCTTCACCCACCTGATTAAGCTCACGCGGTACAATTGCAGCCCGGCTGGTACACAGGAAGGATAGAAATAGCTCGTTCGGCTCCTTTAGTACAAAGCGTACCATCGTCGGACTCAACGCCTGAACGTGCTGAATTTGCCGGACGATAAAATGGTAAAGTCTCCTTCCCGGCGCCCGGTTCAGTCGCTCAAAGGTATAAACGACGTCTTCTGCGGTCAGTATTTTGCCGTTATGAAACAGCACTTCTTTACGCAGGAAAAAAGTCCACTGCGTACGAGTAGTGTCCACTTCCCAAGCGTGCGCCAGTCCGGGCAAAATCTCGCCGCTCTCGTTCGCCCGGCGGGCCAGCCCGTCAAAAACATGGCTGGATACGAAGGACTCGGCGAGCCAGTTCAAGTACAACGGGTCCAGCGTATAGAGCTGCTGGCGAATAGGCAGACGCAGCGTGTCGATCTGCTGCTGATCACTGCGCACCTCTGCGTGATGCCCGAAATAATTCAGCAGCCAGCCTTGTAAATGCTCCTGCATGGTGGAGGAGCGTGAATGAGCTCGGATTTCATCCAGTGCGCGTTTGATATCATGGCGGTCTATGGCTTGCATCATGGATTGCACGGCAATGTCTTCCGGCTGAATGAGGAAGCGTAGACTGGAACGGCGGCCTCTGCCTCGGCGGGGAGTCCATTGTATCCAGTCGTGCTGCTCCATTTTCTGAATGATCATCAAGGCGTTGCGGTGGGTGCAGTCAAAAATAGCCGCCAGCTCATCCAGTGTAGTCTCTATGGTATAGTTCTCGTCCCTGTCGTCAGCTGCGTGGGAGTGAAGCCGTAAAAATTGGGCGTGAAGTTTCATTCAGGAATGCTCCGTTTCCCCTATGCTTGAGTAAAAGCGTAACTGCTTTTATAAAATAGGAAATTTTATTTCAATTAATTTCTCTTTATCTTCTTATTTTATCATCTACAATAAGGGTTATAAAGCATAGTTGTGGAGGTATTTACCATGCATGACAAGATGAGTGGATCGTCTTTGCCGAAAGCGTCGTTGTTGTCCGCCTTTGCTGGCGCCATTGTGTTGGCGCTGGTTCATCAATATCTGTTCTTCGGACATGGGCTGGGCGTGTCTATGCCTATTTTTGTTATTGTATTTTACGTGTATATGTATTCCTTTAATCGAGATCGTTGCCAGCCCCTTTCATGGATAGGACGTCTGCTGTTCGTGGTCATTATGATGCTGGCACTGACATATGTGCTGTTCGATAACCCGATCTTCTATGTGTTAAATGCCCTGGCTATAGCTGCTCTGATTAGCGTGCATATGGTGTTGCTGTTCGGGGAAAAAAGGCATGGCTGGTCGGAAGTCGGTATTATCGGTCAGGCGCTAAGCCATTGGTTTTATCAAAATTTTCGCCATATCGTGACCCCGTTTCGGATGTTTAAGACGGCAGCCTTTCGGAATGTAAAGGATGAGCGTAAGCGTGTATTGGGTAAAGTGATAATCGGTCTACTTATTGCCTTGCCGTTGCTACTCATTATTATATCTCTGCTGGCTTCGGCAGACGGGATGTTCGAAGAGTTGTTATCAGGCATACCCGCATGGATTGGTACATTGACCTTTGGGAGTGGTTTGCCGCGGCTGATTTGGACCTGCTTTTTTACCTTCTGTTTTTTCTGTTACTTGTGGGGATTTGTACAGCCTGCTCCGCGGAATACGGAGAGAGAGGCTCAGCCAGCAGTAGCAGTACCTTACCACGAGCCGGTCGCGATCAAGTTTGATCCTGTCATTACCGCTACAGTGCTGATTGTCATGAATCTGGTGTATGTTGTGTTCGTCGTGCTGCAGTTCGGATATCTGTTTGGTGCATGGGAAGGGGCTTTGCCAGAAGGAACCTCGTATGCTGAATATGCGAGAAGAGGATTCGGGGAGCTGGTTATGGTAACAGGTATCAACTTTGTGCTGATGATCAGTGTATTGAAGTGGACTGAATTCGGCTCAGGTATAGTACAAACATTGAACAGCGGCCTGCTGTACATACTCGTTGGTTGTTCGGGTGTGATGCTGTACTCGGGATATACCCGGCTGGTCATGTACGAAGAAGCATACGGCTATACGTATATCCGCTATCTGGTACACGCATTTATGATTTTTCTAGGCCTGTTGCTGCTCGTTGCAGCTGTGCGCATTCATGTCCGCCAGCTTCCGCTGGCGAAATATTATATTGTACTCGCTCTAATCGCCTATGTCGTCGTGAACTATGTGGGCATTGATGTACGGATAGCTGAAAATAATCTCGAACGGTATCGTACAACATCGGTGATAGACAAGGAATATTTGAGTGAGCTGTCAGCGGACGCGATTCCACTGCTGATTGATTTTAGCCGTAAGGAACATGGAGCGCTGGATGAGTTTTTACAAACCCGCTTGATGAGCATGACGAGAGAAGAATCGAATTGGCCAGAATTCAATTGGGCTAAGTATCGAGCGCAACAGGAATTGCACGACTATATTTTGGAATGAGAGGTGTTTGGGAATGATCGGAACAGATACGACACAGGATATGGTATTGGAGCTACAGGATGAAATGTCACAGTATCAGTATCAATTTGGTGTAAGGCGGAATGATTTTCTCGTGGAGGCTATGTCCTACGGGATGAGTGAGGAGGAAGCCCGTGCTTATGCTATCCAGCGTATTGGCCCGGTCGTTCCCGTCACCTGCATCCCTACGTTGGCTCTAGGCAAAGTGAGACCGCTCAGTCCAATGTTGGCAGCGCGGTACCAATATGCAGGGGATTGGAAGGACATCCATGAGCATCTGCTCCTTCCTGATGAAGTGCTGCGAATCGCAGGTACACAGCATTTTCGCAGCTGGATCAGCGATATGCGAAATTACTGGGTAGAATCGGCGCCTTACCGATTCGGGGATGATCGTCTTTCGCTGCTGTCGGTTGCAAGCGAGAAAGAAGGTCACTTTTCCATGCTCGTCTGGAGGGAACCTGGTGAAGAGCCAGAGGTATGGACGTATGCTTCCCAGCATGAATACCGATTCAGTCATTTGCTCCACTGGTTCAAGTGGCTGAACGGGCGCAGTGAAGAATGAGAGGTACAGGTGATGAAAAAGAATCGTAATTGGATCGTGCTGTTTATTGGCATTGCTGTAATGGTGGGGGTTGCAGACTATTTTACACCCGCTAAGCCTGCGACTACTCCTGAGCTTATCGTTCCAACCGTAATCAGTGAAGAAAGTCTTCAACTAAGTGATGATTAATCAAGCAAAAGCCCTGGTTATCACTGTAAATGGAATCTGAATAGGAAATATAAAAAGAGTTCATTTTCTGTGGTATTGCGTTGTTAAAGTAAGCCGGAAATCACCCTAATAGTTGAGAGGGAATTGAAGCCAACATCAATTGAATGTGGAGCCATTCAGATGTTCAAGCGACTCCGTCATTTCCTCTACAACTTATATTCAGGGGGAATTTTCAATGGCTAGAAGTGCAAGCACATACGCATCTGTAATCGATGGCTTTAAGGTAGAAACGAACAAAAAGTATTCACCAGTAGGTGGAACAAAATGTAATATTTTCGCGCAAGATGTGATGGCTGCGATGTCGGCTTCCTTGCCAGGTGGCTTAGCCAATCAAATGGCTGATGCTTTACTGAATAAAAAGGCGCCAGGCTGGTCCTCTGTAACTTTTCAGGATGCTCAAAAAAGAGCAAATCTCGGGTACCCTACGATTGGGATCAAAAAAGCGGACGGACATGGTCATGTCGTAGTCGTCAGACCGAAGGGATCATCGATTACGATCTTGAAGGAAGTACAGATCGCTCAGGCGGGGACCAAAAATTACAACAGTAATACTATTAATTATTCTTGGGTGGCAGCTGATCTGCCTGGCGTAAAATTCTATACACACGACTAAGTGGTTTGAGATATTGGCAATCTAAACAACCCTGGAAGCAGATCCATTCGATCTGCCTCCAGGGTTGTTTTTTATTTTGAAACAGAATGTTTAGATACAATGAAGGCTTTGCCTGGCTTGATAAAAGCAACAGCATAACCATTAGAGAAGGAAGAAGATTCCGATCTGTATTCAAGCTTGGTCAGCAGTTGACCTTGGCGATTGATGTAACCGAATTTTCCGTCCGAAACGGATGAGTTTGCTTGTTTACCGACTAAAGCAATGCCTTCCTTGAATGGAGATGTAACGTCATATTTTTGTTGATATTTAATGACCAATGTTCCGGTTTTATCAATAAACCCAACTTCATTTTTCGCATTTTTCACACTGGCCAGACCCTCGCTAAAATCCTGTGCATCCGTAAATTTAAAGGGAATCACGACTTTTCCCTGTTTATTGATGAATCCCCATTTACCCTTGGCATTTTGTACTGGGGCCAATCCTTCCGAGAAGTCTCCGCCGGATTTGTATTGAGGTGGAATGACTTCTTTGCCTGCCGTATTGATATAACCGTATAGCCCCTTGCTATTTTGAACAATAGCCAAGCCATTCGAGAAACTACGGCTGTATTTATATTGATAAGGAATCGCTAGTTTACCGGAAGCATTCACAAAACCAACCTTCCCAGTGTTAGGGGCATAGGCAAGAGCCAGACCGTCTGTAAATACATATTCTGAATCCACATTTTCTTTAAAATGAGAAAGGATTTTTCCCGTTCGATCTATAATTGCATTTTCTTTGGTGTCTGCTATTGTGACCTTGGCTTTGCCTTCGGAAAAGACATTGGCTTCGGTATATTGGCAAGGAATAACCAGTGTCCCTTTGGTATTAATGTATCCATAGAGATTGGTTTTTGTATTTTTGACTACAGCTCGTTGCTCTTGAAAATCACCAATAGGTTTAAGCTCGGCGGGAAGAGAGAAGGCTTTTTGTCCTTTGGTATTGTAATACACAAGGTTTCCGGTAGATGTTTCAGCGGCCAATAAGCCATCATGGAAAGCACCATCGCTTGAAGGACGAGCAATGTTGTAATCTACAGCGGTTTTAGAGACTTCAATGGTTGTTGTACTGGATGCGGCCCAACCTGTTCCCATAACGGAGAGGCTAGTCACCAGAATCAATGCAGCTAATCCTAACTTTTTCAACATGCATAAGCTCCTTTGTGAGTTGATTTTAACTTCGGGCTTCAAAGAATTCTGCCCTCATACGTAAGGCCTTCCATAATATAGACGATAAAAATGTAGGAATGTTTCTTGATATTCAAATTTTTTCTAATTTTCAGTGTGTGAAAGCTCTAAACCTGACCTACATCTTTCGGATGCTCAACAGAGAGTTGCCGTTACGCATAAACTCATACGGGACCTTGGCCTCCGTCACCCGTAAGCCTTCTGCCTCCAGCTCAAGAATCAAACGATCTAGCAGATCGTAACGAGTGCCTGTTAAATCGGTCAGAGGAAAAATGCGGACTTCCTCTGAAGCCACTCGTAGCAGTTCGTGTACCGTATTTTTATGAAACTCATAGTCGAGTCGATCACTATACATAAACAGAAAATGGGCAGACAGCACGATATTAAACTCTGTTCATCCTCAAAGCGAAGCTCTGGTAGTACCGCAGCAACGTAGCGTTCTGGGTGCTTCCTCATATATCTGCGTGCAATCCTGAAGTGCTTGATGCCGCTGCTCGCTAAGCCCTCGCACATCTCTTATAGTGAGAATCGATTATTATTGAGAGATTTAAGATAATATCAGTTCATTTTTCAAAAAAAGAAGAAAATGTGTCATTTTAAAAAAAGTCTATACATATATGTTAAATGTATAGACAAATTCGAAAAGCGGATTTATAATTACGCTGTAAACGTTTTCTAGTAGTTATCATCCAATCAGACCTTGAAGGGAAGGAATAATCATGAAGAGAATTTTACTGGCGTGCAGCTCAGGTATGTCTACAAGTTTGCTGGTTACCAAGATGCAGGAATATGCTAAGTCCATTGGAGATGAGGCTGAAATTTGGGCAGTAGGTCAAGATCAGGCGGCAGAAGATATGGCTAAGGCTGACGCGGTATTGATTGGCCCGCAAATGAGTTTTCTTAAAGGACAACTGGAAAAGGAAGCATCTCAATATGGTATTCATGTAGAAGTGATCGACATGATGGCCTACGGAATGGTTGACGGTAAGAAAGCCTATGAACAGGCCGTAAAGCTGGTGGAACGCAAAAATGGATAAGATCAATATAGCTGAACTGACGGAAGAGCAAATTAGTTTCCAACTTATTCTTCACAGTGGAAGCGCTCGCAGTAAAGTAATTCAAGCGCTGACTGAATATCGAAATGAAAATGTAGAAGGTGCGGACGAACTGCTCAAAGAAGCCAAGCAAGATTTACGTGCTGCACATGATATCCATTTTCAAATGGTTAAGAAGGAAGCGGGAGGTACTCAAACTCCCTTCTCGCTCCTTCTGATGCATGCCGAGGATCATCTGATGTCCACGGTTACCATGAAGGATCTGGTTAAAGAACTACTGGAGCTGTTCAAATCCAGAAGTTTATAGCAGGACCTGTAAAATTGTGAATTTTGGGACATGAAATGCTTGCAACCCTATTGATGCAAGTCACTTCGCGGGGAGGAATAGGCTTTGTTTGAAAAATTAAGCCGGATACTGATACCTATTGCCGGTAAACTGAACAACAACCGCTATCTTACTGTACTGCGTGATGCATTTATGTTGTCATTTCCATTAACAGTTTTTGGCTCCATCATTGTCGTTATTATCAATCTGCCGTTTCTCAAAGGGTGGATGGGCGACGGTAATTATGCGACTTTTAACAGTCTGCTGAACATTGCGCCGAGTGCCACCCTGAACATCATGACCTTATTCGTAGTTGTCGGGATCGGCTATTATTTATCCCGAAGTTATAAGGTCGAGCCCATATTCGGCGGCATGATCGCGTTGGTCAGCTTTTTGATGCTCACCCCGTTTGTGCTGACACAAGAAAGCGGTGCCACGATTGCTGGTGTCATTCCGTTGGATCGAATTGGGGCCAAAGGCATGTTCCTTGGCATGATCGTTGCTTTTATAGCTGCTGAAATTTATCGAAGAGTGACACAGCGGAACATTGTTATTAAAATGCCTCCAGGCGTTCCGCCAGCTGTTGCCAAATCGTTTGCCGCTTTGCTTCCGGCGTGTATCACATTGGGCATATTTTTGATCATTAATGTTGTAGTTACACTGACTCTTCATAATAACCTGCATGATCTGATTTATCATGCTGTACAGGCACCTCTGGTGCATTTGGGCAGTGGTATTATACCTACATTAATTGCTATTTTCTTTGTTCAGCTTTTATGGTTCTTTGGGCTTCATGGTCAGATTATTATCAACTCAGTCATGGAACCGATCTGGAATACGCTGGCACTTGAAAACTACGAAGCGTACTCCAAAGGAGCAGAACTGCCGCATATTATCACCAAGCAGTTTGTGGATATTTATACCGTAGGTATCGGTGGTACAGGTATGACACTGGCAGTCGTGCTCACGATTCTGATCTTCCTAAAGAGCAAGCAATTGAAGCAGGTCAGTAAGTTGGCCATTGGACCAGGCCTATTCAATGTCAATGAACCCGTCATTTTCGGTTTGCCGATTGTGATGAATCCGCTTATTTTTGTCCCATGGGTCATTGCTCCAATGATCGTTACGCTGATTACTTACTTCGCGATGTCCACCGGGCTTGTACCACCGCCTAACGGAATACAGGTCCCTTGGACGATGCCGTTGTTCTTTAGTGGAATGATGGCTACGGGATCTCTAATGGGAGGCGTACTGCAGTTGTTTAATATGGCTGTCGTTTTTGTCATTTGGTTCCCATTCCTGAAATTTATTGATCGAATGAACGTCCGTAAAGAGCAGGAAGAGGAGATTAACCAAGCAGCCATTGCAGGTAAGGATCAAACTGTTGGAATGTAGTGTGAATGAGCCTGAACTAGCGGCTTATTCATTGCAAAAGAGAGAGGAGTAGAGCTGTGAATCATACCGAAATGAAAGATACAGAGCAGCAAGCCATTCAATACCGTTTTCCATCCGACTTCTGGTGGGGGTCATCAGCCTCGGCTACCCAGACAGAAGGAACCGTGGAGGGAGACGGCAAAGGACCGAACATCTGGGATTATTGGTTTGAACAGGAGCCAAACCGTTTTTATGACGGGGTGGGACCTGGCGATACATCCCGCTTCTATACTCGTTACAAAGAAGATATTGCACTCATGAAAGAGCTTGGCCATAACTCCTTCCGGTTCTCCATTTCCTGGTCACGCCTGTTTCCAGCAGGAAGAGGTGAATTGAACCAGAAGGCGGTTCAATTCTATAATGCCGTCATTGCAGAGTTGCATGAGGCGGGGATTGAGCCGTTTGTGAACCTGTATCATTTTGATTTGCCGATGGCTTTACAGGAAAAAGGAGGCTGGGTAAACCGGGAGACGGTCGAAGCTTACGTGGATTACACTAACACTTGCTTTGAGCTATTCGGGGATCGTGTAGCCAAATGGTTTACACATAACGAGCCGATTGTCCCGGTGGAAGGCGGCTATCTGTACGATTTCCACTATCCAAATGAAGTGGATTTCGGGAAAGCTGTACAGGTGGGATATCATACCCTGCTATCGAGCGCGAGTGCCATTAAGGCTTACAGAGAAGGCGGTTACAAGGGAAAAATTGGTATTATTTTGAACCTGACGCCAACTTATCCGCGTAGCCAGCACCCGGCAGACGTGCAGGCTGCTGAAATATGCGACGCGTTCTTTAACCGTTCCTTTTTAGACCCATCTGTGACGGGAGAATTTAATCCTTTGCTCGTGGAGTTGTTACGCCAAGAGGGATTCGTACCAAACATGGAAGACGGAGACCGGGAGATTATACGTCAAGGCACTGTGGACCTGCTGGGGATTAACTATTATCAGCCGCGCAGAGTCAAGGCTCGCGAAAGTCTTCCGAATCCAGATGCGCCTTTTGTGCCGGAACGATTCTTCGATTATTACGCCATGCCTGGTCGTAAGATGAATGAGATGCGAGGCTGGGAGATTTATGAGAAGGGCATTTACGACATTCTGACCAATGTCAGGGAGAATTATGGAAACATTGAATGCTTCATATCAGAAAACGGAATGGGTGTTCAAGGCGAGGAAAAATTCAGGGATGAGAACGGCATGATCCATGATGACTATCGCATTGATTTTATCCGTGAGCATCTCAAATGGGTCCAACGTGCCATCTCAGAAGGATCAAATGTAAAAGGTTATCACTTATGGACATTTATGGACAACTGGTCCTGGACGAACGCTTATAAAAATCGCTATGGCTTCGTATCTGTCGACCTTCAGAACGAAGGCAAAAGATCCGTTAAACAGAGTGGGCACTGGTTCAAGCAAGTGATCGAAAATAACGGATTCTAAGGTGGTGGGTGGTCCTCTGGACCACCTTTTTTTATCACCGAGCCAAGTTCCCCTGTATACTGCTGGTGAGAAAGTATATTGTTCGGTATACTTACTTATACCATAATACCTCGATGTCCCCGCCTGCAGAACCAAAAGAACCAGCGCTACCGATGTTTTTGGTAAAATGCTGACATAAAACAAATTTTAGTACAGGTGGTAGACAGATGAATAAATACCAACGGATTGCACAAGAGGTCAAGAAGCGTATTATAGATAAGACCTATAGCAGTGATGATCCGATCCCCGATGAAATTTCACTGGCCAGTGAGTTCCGGGTAAGTCGGATGACGATTAAGAGGGCATTGGATACATTGGTGTCGGAAGGGCTGTTGAATCGTAAAAGAGGACACGGAACCTTTATCGTCAAATCGGTCTACAATGGTCCGGTTAATGTCGTTGTGAATGAAATGCTGGGGCTGACCAACGTACTGCGCGGGAAAGAAATCAAAAGTAAAATCATAGCCTTTGACGTTCAATTTCCATCTGAAGAGGTAGCGGCGCATCTATTTATTGATGCCAATTCTCCTGTGTATCATGTAGTCCGTCTGCGTATTGTAGAAGGAGAGCCGTATGTGATAGAGCGCACATACATGCCTACCAAGCTGATCAGCGGTATTACCGAGCAGGTGTTGCACGGCTCAGTGTACAAACATATTAAGGAGGAGCTGGGCCTTAATATTGTCAGTTCACATCGTACCATCCGTGCGTCCAAGTCGACCGAGCTAGATTGGGAACATTTGGATTGTGGTGCGGATGATCCGGTTTTAGAAATTGAGCAGGTAGGTTATCTGGATACGGGTATACCGTTTGAATACTCATTCTCACGGCATCGGTATGATAAATTTGTGTTTACCACAGTAAATCGGATACGTTGAGCGAATGAGTACGAAACAGGTGGTAAAGCAAACATGGCAGAAGAAGCCTATCTAATATGGGATTCTCCTGCCTGTTCTTTTTTAATGAAGCAAGTTAATGACCAAGCAACCTGACTTCATGCACCGTTGGGGTGTACCAGTTGTTTGGATTATTAAATAACACCGCATTAACAAGATTGATGCGCACGTAACGGGCTTGGAAGTTAACTTTGTCACTGGTAAAGCCATATGTGGTATTGCTTGTGCGGTCAATGGTGGAATAATGAACACCATCCGTACTATATTCGATTTTATACTTGTAATATGCCTCAGATCCTTTGTACATAAACCATGAAATATCCACTTCGCTAATCGTCTTGGTACTGCCCAAATCGACCTGCCACCATGCAGGCCAGGATGCAGATGTAGCCTTCCATGAAGTTTGAGGGTTACCATCGTTCGCCAGTGAAGCCGGAGAAGCGGAGGCGGCTGAGCTGGCAGTTGCTGTTTTGCCTTGCGCGTGATTCACAAGAGAAGGCAGGATGACTGTGCCTGTGGCAGCATCCAAATCCCAACTACTGTACCAATTGAGGGTTGCCGTTTTATTAGCATCATTCAAGGTCAGTGGCAACCAAATAAATTTGTGATCGCTCAGATTGAGCGGGTTCCAGCGGTCGCCCATATAGATGTAGCTGGTTCCAGCGTTGCCTGTAATTGTGGCGATGGAGTGGATTTGTGAGCCATAAGCCGCCGGATCGCCGAAAGGCGACAAAGCAGACCAGCTTCCAGTCATGGAGCTGGCGGTTGCATAAGCACCCTGATTCGGATACCAGCCGGATGCCTGTGAGGTAAACAGGTAGTAGGTGTTGTTCTTTTTCACAACAGCGGGGGCTTCACGATAGCCATTTTCAAAAATCCAGCCAACGAACAACTGCACGCCTGTATAATCGGCCGTCAGCTTGAAGATCGCCATCGTATCGTTGGCGCCGCCGTTTTTACGGGAAGCTGTAATGAGGTAGCCGCTACCGTCAGTATCCGTAAATACCGTCATATCACGAGACTCATAATTCAGCGGGCGGAAGCTGCCTTGGTAAGTGAAATTCCCGTCGGGTGTATCGCTGGTGGCAACAGCTACGCGACCGAGTGAGTAGTCTGTGCCATTTTCATAATGTGCCCATAGTACATATTTTCCGGTGGATTTGTTGTAAATGACTTTGGGACGCTCAATTTTGCTCGAATTCAACTCAGGGGCGGAATCTTTGGTGAGAATACTACTGCGGAAGGACCAATTTTTCAAATCTGTTGAGGTGTATACGTTCACTTTTTCAAATTTCCAGTTCTCAGCATGCTCGCCGTACCAATAATAAGTGGAGCCTACTTTTAGGATATTGCCGCTGTTTGCCTGAATCGGGTTACCTGCGGTGTCTTTCCAATCTGTTCCGTTCGTAATGGCTGTGCTTGCTATTGCACTCAAGGACAGTTCTGTATTAGCGGCGTCTACACCTTTCAGCGATGGGTTCATCTCGCTCCCATAGGTTGCTTGCGTAACGCCTGTAGTATTGGCATGTACCGCATCAGGTTGAAGACCTGCACCGACCACTGCGAGTATAATACAAATCCATGCGGCTAACGATTTGCTGTTGCTGATCCACTTCACGATATCATCTGCCTCCTTTAACACGGATAGGATGGGCCAGAAGGGCTTGTCCGGCACCTCATCTTTGATTTTATCTTAATTGGAAGCGTTTACAAGTGGAATAAATTGAAGTCTTTAGAATGGTAAACTGCTGTTAGAAGAAAGAACAAATTTGATCATTACATACGAAATAGGTATATAGGGAAGCTCGTCACTTATATCAGAATTGTTTGTGATTGTGCGCTTTGTCATTGACACGTTCATGAATTATTTCAAATTTAAAGTGACTGGAATCACATAAACGATTGCTTTATGTGGGTATACTTGCTTTAATTGAGGGTTAACAAAAGGGAACTATGTTAATAACAACTATTGTTCATCTTATTTTGGAGAGAAGAGGGATACTACGATGTTAAGTGAGCAAACCATTGCAACGATTAAATCGACTGTACCTGTTTTGGAGGTACACGGAACTACGATCACCAAGCGTTTTTACCAGATGATGTTCGAGGCCCATCCCGAGCTTCTCAATATATTTAATCACGCGAATCAGAAGCAAGGACGTCAACAAGGTGCGTTGGCCAATGCTGTATATGCGGCTGCACAGCACATTGACCGTCTGGAGGAAATTCTTCCGGTGGTACGTCAGATTGCACATAAGCATCGTAGTTTGGGGATTAAGCCAGAGCATTATCCTATCGTCGGGAAATATCTGCTCGCTGCGATCAAGGACGTGCTAGGGGATGCAGCAACAGATGAGATCATCAACGCATGGGCCGAAGCCTATGGTGTGATTGCGAATGTATTTATAGATGTGGAAGCTGAAATGTACAAGAACGCTGAACAGCAGCAGGGAGGCTGGTCAGACTTCAAGAACTTTGTTGTGCAGAAAAAGGTTAAGGAAAGCGACCAGATTACGTCCTTTTATCTGGTGCCGCAGGATGGACAGGTGCTGCCTGCATTCGAGCCTGGGCAATATATCAGTCTGCAGATGCAGATCCCGGGTGAACATAACACCCACATCCGTCAGTATAGCCTTTCCGATGCACCGGGCCAACCTTACTACCGGATATCCGTAAAACGCGAGGACGCCGTCGGGTCTCGCCCAGCGGGTAAAGTATCTGTGTATCTGCATGAGCAGGTGCAGGAGGGCGATGTGCTGCGGGTGTCTGCACCTGCGGGTGATTTTACGCTGGATCAGACAGATCGCAGACCTGTTGTATTGATTAGCGGTGGAGTCGGGCTAACCCCGATGGTCAGTATGTTGGCTTCCTTGGTGAAGTCTGCTCCAGATCGGCCCGTCACCTTTGTCCACGCAGCGGTCAACGGAGATAACCATGCTCTGCGTAATGAGGTGGAAAAGCTGGTCGCCACACATGCACAGGCGGCCGTTCGGTGGTGCTACAGCAGACCAACCGAGCAGGATCGTCTAGCCCAGGCTTTTCACAAGGAAGGACGTTTGGATCTGGCTTGGCTGCAATCCGTAATACCGGAACGTAATGCCCAATATTACTTTTGCGGCCCTGTGGGATTCATGCAATCGGTATACGGCCTGTTGAAGGAGTGGAATATCCCTGCATCGGATATCCACTATGAATTTTTTGGTCCTGCCAGTGCATGGGAAGCAGAAGCGCAGTGAGACATTAAAAAAGACGAAGGATCGTTGTCCTTCGTCTTTTTTGTGTTTATTACTGTGAGGAAATCCTACTCATTTGTCTCTACGCTTCTTCAGAGTGTGCCCATATTTTCATGACGTGGGCACACGCAAAAAATCCATATGCTGCGGCATATACTGGCGTAAAGCTTCTGGAATGTGGATCGAACCGTCCTCTTGTTGGTGATGCTCTAGCAGCGGGATCAAGATCCGAGGCGAAGCGACCGCTGTATTGTTGAGTGTGTAACAATATTGAAGCTTGCCGTCCAAGTTACGGTACCGGATGTTGGAACGACGCGCCTGAAAATCAAGCAGCTGGGACGACGAGTGTGTTTCGCCGTAAGCCTGTCGACTAGGCATCCATGTCTCAATGTCCACCTGCTTGTAGGTTTTTTGCGACATATCGCCTGTACAGACAGCCATCTTGCGGTAAGGCAGCTCCAACAGTTGAAGCAGATCTTCCGCATTACGCGTAATTTCCTGAAACATCTGCTCTGAAGCGTCCAAGCTCGCCTCACAGATGATGACCTGCTCCACCTTGGCAAACTGGTGCACACGATACAGTCCGTGAACGTCCCTTCCGGCCGAGCCGACCTCGTTGCGGAAGCATACGGATACCGCCGCCAGCCGAATCGGGTCTGTAACGTCCACAATTTCTCCGCTGTAATACGAGACCAGCGGAACTTCCGAGGTGCCTACAAGCCATTGATCCTCCCCTGCGATACGGTACGTCTGATCCAATCCAAGCGGGAAAAAGCCAGTGCTGCGCATTGCCTCGGAGCGTACCATTAATGGAACGTCCAGCAGCTGAAATCCTCGTTCGCTTAGCAGATCAACAGCAAGCTGCTGCACAGCCCGGTGCAACGCCACCCCAGCCCCCGTCAGATAGTAGTTACGGGTACCGGCTGTTTTGACACCGCGATGCACGTCGATCAGGTTGTGAAGCTGGCCGAGCGTCATGTGATCCTTGGGTTCAAATCCGAATTCGGGTATCGTCCCGACCCGCTCCAATTCTACATTATCTTCATCCGTTCTTCCCCATGGCGTATCTGGCGATACGATATTAGGCATCAGAAGCAAAAGCTGTTGAAACTGTTCCTCTACTTCCTGTTGCGGAACTTCCATAAGATCTAGTCGTCCGTTAATTTCTTTAACCTGCCGCTTAGCCCGTTCCGCCTGTTCATTCTTTCCGGCATGAATCAGTGCCCCAATATCCTGACTGCACTGATTGCGTGTCTGACGAAGCTGTTCTACTTCCTGAAGCAACTGCTTTCTCCGATCATCCAGGGTTAACAGTTCTGCGACCGATACCTGTATTCCTTTGTCGTCTGCTGCTCTCTGAACTTGCTCTTGATGCTCTCTGATCCATTTGATATCCAACATGACACCGCACTCCTTCTTCGGATAAAAATACAAAAAGCGCCCTCATCCACATGGGACGAGGAGCGCTTTGATCTCGCGGTGCCACCCAAATTGACCGGACAGCATGACTGATGTCATGACTCTCCAATCCACTTTGCTGCGCTTTAACGGGCGGGTCCGGTTTACTTAGGAACATATCGCCATATCGTACACTAACGTATAATCCTTGGCGTAAACGCCTCCGAGTTGGATGCTCTTCATAGGCATAATGTCGTTTGCTTTTTTGTTAGTATACGGATTTTTGGCAAGTTAATCAAGGGCGTGAGTCTGTACATTGGATTACTTCCGTTTTTCAACATGATCTTTCCAATAAAAATAAATACACAGTGTAAATAATTCGGATTTCATGTTTGCGAAGAGGAAAGGTAGGCTTTATTTCTTATGTATATCTATTCTGCTTCATCTGCGATGATGAAACTGGAAGAATATTTAAGTAATAGCCTCAATTCAGCGTCCAAAATGGGCTATAGTCTCTATAATGCTATTTTAATTTCATGTAAAATGTATTGATTACCAAAACGAACAGCGATGGAGGAGAACATGGAGGATTTTAAAGATCGTTTACATACGATCCGCCAAGAACAGAATAAGCTGCTCAAGGAGTATCAAACATTAATTGCAGATTACGAAGCTTCAGATATCATTCTGGAGAATGAGGTGCTGCAAAAAAAGTTCGAGGATTATCAGGCTCGCTGCATTCATTTGGAAGAGCGGGTACGACATATTGAGCAGGAAAATGGAAAGCTGCGTACTGCGCTGACAGAGCAAATGCTGAGCGAAAAGGCGAATATGATTCGCATTTCGCGGGAAAAGCTGGAGACCTATTTTGCTTCCAGAACCGCAGAAGGGGAAAATCGGCTGACATCCATTGAGTATGGGGCTAAAAACCGGGTGGACCAGCTTATTCAGCAAACCACTCATGAGCTTAAAGAGGATCAGGACGAGATCGTCGCTAGACTGAGACTATTCTCAGAGGAGATTCGTGAACGGATCATGGAGCAACGCAGGCGGTTTCAGGAGGCAGAGCGCAAATTGCTTCATCAGACGGCACACGAGCTCCATCAACTCGGGGAAGAAGAGATCAGCGAAGAAACGATGCAGAAGCGTATGAAGCAGAATCAGTTTGAAATGATGCTGGGATTGAACTGGATTAACAAGCTAGGGATTTTGCTCATTATCTTGGGTGTGGGAGCCGCTTTTAAATACTCATACTCAAACTGGTTTACAGGAAATATGAAGGGCGTTGCCTTCTTTTTGCTAGGAGCGCTAATGCTGGGCGGCGGCGAGTGGTTGTATCGCAAGCAGAAGCAGACCTTTGCTCTTGGTATTTTGGGCGGCGGTATTTCTGTACTGTACGGGTCCATATTTTATAGCTACTTTTTGCTAGAAATCATAGGAATGTATACAGGCATAGGCTTGTCCGTTCTAGTTACGGTGACCGCTGTGCTGTTGTCATTAAGATATGAGTCTCGAACGATATGTTCCTTCGGTTTAGTAGGAGGATATCTCCCGTTGTTTTCCTATATGGCTGCAAACGGGTTGGAAGGAAACGCCGTGTATATTGCGATGGGTTATCTATTCCTGCTGAACCTGTTGATCCTGCTCGTATCCTTCCGCAAACGGTGGGTCATCGTGCAATATATCAGCTTTCTACTCAATACCCCATTAATGGTTGTACTCACGTGGTTATCAGACAGCACCATAGCCAGCATGCTGTATGCAATCATTACATTTGCAATGTATCTCGGGATGACACTGTGGGTGCCGTTCCGATTCAAAACAAAACTATCATGGCTGGATTTCTCCCTGTTGGCTCTGAATACAGTCGTGAGCTGTTCCGTTCTGTATTCTCTGTTCGGTGATGCAGGCCTGGATGATTACAAAGGATTGCTGGCACTCGTCTTTTGCTTGGTGTATGGGGGCTTGGGCCAATGGGTTCGTCGATATATTCCAGAGGAGAAACAAACCAAAATACTATTTTATGCGACATCATTGACCTTTGCCATTCTCATGATTCCGTTCCAGTTTGGAGTCAGATGGTTGTCCATGGGCTGGTTAATCGAGGCAGTGCTCCTCACATTATATGGACATCGCTATCGCTTGAAGGAATTAGAGCGTGCAGGCTGGGGCATTCTAGGACTGTGTCTGGGCGCATTCTTTTTCATCGATTTCCCTATATATCTGTTATCAGGCTTTGAGACGGATTATTTTGGGCTCAAATATACGCTCATTACATTGGGAATGTTGATCGTTACTGTCTTTTATGCGATTGAATTTAGCCGTCCGAATGCTTTCAAAAACAATCGCTTGTACGAAATGCATATCATGCAAGGATTTAAATATGTAGCTTTGGTGAACGTGTACCTCTATCTTTTGTATGAAGCTGGTCATTGGTATAACATCGTCGTATCCGATGAGTTTGCACATTACACCTTGTACAAGGTATTGTTGTTCACCTGCGTATCCCTGGTGTTAGCTTATTTCCTGCCTAAAGTGAGGCTGTTGTACGATCGGGTGATTAAATACTATAGCTTGGCATTGTACATCATAGGCTACGCGCTGGCATTGGTGGTTACCGTAGCGATTCCAACCTTGCATGAGGATTACGCGCAGAATACGGCTGCTGATTACGTGGCGTTAATTGTACTGGCAGCCTTTAATGTACTGGTATTCTTCAGCAGCAGGGACTTCCTAAACGCACTGATGACTCGACAGTATAGAAGTAATGGGCTGTATCCGGTCATTATGGGAGTATATTTGTTGGGTATCATTACCGCTTTTCTCGGAGTTCAGTTCCGTCTGGGAGACGCAGGTCTTGTGTTCAGTCTGGTGTATCTGCTGCTGGCTATTTTGTATATTGTATACGGCTTCCTCAAACGAGTGGTCTACATCCGCCGATTTGGATTGGGTTTGACCCTGCTATCGACAGGTAAGCTGCTTTTGTACGATCTACATTTGTTAACGTCAGGAAGTACTATTGTAGCCTATTTCTCTTTTGGGGTTGTATTGCTGGCCATTTCGTATATTTACCAAAAAGTATCCAATCGTATGGGAGAGACCATTATTAAGAAGGATACTGAAGAAAAAATGTAGTTTTTTGTTGTATTGTGTAGATACCGAACATTATGAAAATAAATCCGGTAATAGTGAAAAATTATGCATGACCTTACATCCTACTTACGCTATAATGAGAAAAAATTATTTATGTACGCATGCTCAAGTTTATGCGTAAGTAGAGAGAATGAGGGGGATACCATGAATTTGGGCAAGGGGAAGAATAACCTGTCTGATAAGAATGAACGCTTCTCGTCGGCTGGATTCATTTTGGCAGCGATCGGGAGTGCGGCAGGACTAGGTAACATCTGGAAATTTCCGTATATTACCGGACAATATGGCGGAGCTGCATTTTTCTTGTTGTTTATTGTCTGCTTGTTGCTTGTTGGTTTGCCTGTGCTTTTAGCAGAGCTTGCGCTTGGCCGTGCAGGTCGAGGAAGTGCTGCCTCTGCAATGGTGAAAGTAGGCGGACATCCAATTTGGGGCAAGATGAGCATTATGTTTGTTATCGTGCCGTTTGTTATTTTGTCGTTCTATGCCATTGTAGGAGGATGGACACTGCATTATGCTGTAGAGGCATTTAGCGGAAGTCTGTTTTCTAATAATGATTTTGCTGGCCAGTTCGCTTCATTTTCTTCCGGCTATGCACCGTTGGTGTGGTTGTTAATTGTTTTTGCATTTACAGCAGTCGTGGTTACCCTAGGGGTATCGAACGGAATTGAAAAGTTCAATAAAATTTTGATTCCTGCTAAGGTCATCCTGTTGCTCGTGCTGATGATTAACGCTCTCATGTTGCCAGGTTCTGGTGCGGGTGTATCCTTCTTTTTGAATCCTGATTTTTCTAAGTTAAGTATAGAGTCTGCATTGGTTGCTTTGGGACATGCCTTCTTCTCCCTCTCACTGGGGATGGGGATCATGGTCACATATGGTGCTTATGTGGATCGTCGACAATCGCTGGGTGGAGCCATGCTGGCAGTTGGTGGCGGGGATTTAATTTATGCGTTTATCGCAGGTATGATCATTTTCCCTACAACCTTCTCCTTTGGTATTAACCCTGCCCAAGGACCGTCTTTGGTCTTTATTGCTTTACCGGCTGCATTCTCTGCCATGCCTTTCGGAGCTTTCTTCGGCGGTTTGTTCTTCGTATTGCTGGCGGTTGCAGCATTAGGCTCTATGGTATCCCTGCTGGAGGTACCCGTAGCTTATGTTATGGAGCGGTTCCGTTGGGGCCGGGTTCGCTCGGTTGTCATCGTATCGATCCTGTGTCTGTTGCTGGGTGTCCCTTCTGCATTGTCTATGGGGTTGGTTCCAGAGTTAAAGGTGGGCGACAAATCCTTCTTTGACTTTGTTGACTTCACAGCGTCCAACATCTTCTTGCCACTCGGTGGCTTACTGATAGTTATATTCACAGGGTACTACTGGAAAACTGCTGGCGAGCATGCCAATCTCAAGCCTATCTGGTTCCGTGTATGGTTGTTCGGCCTTCGCTATGTTGCACCGATCCTGATGTTGTTGGTATTCCTTCATACTTCAGGGATCATCAAATTTTAATAGATACGAATTTTAAAAAAAGGTATTTTCTTCCTAAGGGAAGAGATGCCTTTTTTTGTATATCTATCAGCAGTTACCTAACTGTGGAAAGGAATGATATAATAAAAACATTGTCATTAATTTTAACTTCAATGAAATCATTACGATTATGAAGTTTTATATAATGAATGAAAAGGCTACAGGGCATCGCACAGACGATGTGCAGGAGAGGGAAAGGGCAGAAGAGCATTGAAACAGACAGAGAGTTCGAATTTGCAAGAAGGACGGCTGCTGAAATGAAGTCTAATCGGTTGTCGTCACAACGTCGTTATATGCCAGGTTTGGATGGACTAAGAGCACTGGCGGTCATCGCAGTCATTGTGTATCATCTGAATCCGGATTGGTTGCCGGGTGGTTTGTTGGGTGTAGGCGTCTTTTTTACTTTGTCGGGGTATCTGATTACAGATATTCTAGTCAGTCAGTGGGATACATATCATAGTTTTAAAATGAAAGATTTCTGGGTGCGTCGTGCCAGAAGGTTGCTGCCTGCCATGCTGACGGTTGTGGCTGTCATTGTCCTGTGCTCGTTGCTTTTCGATCCGTCACGGCTTACGGCCTTGCGCGGAGATGTACCTGCCGCATTGGTGTATATGAGCAATTGGTGGTTTATTTTCCATCAGGTTTCGTATTTTGAAAGTTTCGGCCCTCCTTCTCCGCTTGGGCATCTGTGGTCGCTTGCGGTGGAGGAGCAGTTTTATATCCTGTGGCCTTTACTGCTGGCGCTTGGGCTAAAGTACATGCCCAAGCGTATTGTACTGGCCGGATGGGTGATTTGTCTGGCGTTAATATCCGCGCTCCTCATGGCCGTGATTTACGTACCGGGAAGCGATCCGAGCCGGGTATATTATGGAACGGATACACGTGGCTTTGCTCTACTGATTGGTGCGGCGCTGGCCTTGGTATGGCCAAGCGGCAAGCTGAAAGAGCATGCTTCTGCGAAGGCGCGCCTGCTTCTCGATGGCATCGGTGCAATCAGCTTGCTGCTGCTATGCCACTGGGCGTGGGCCTCGAATGAATATGATCCATCTCTGTACCGCGGCGGCTTGCTGGGGATTGCTGTGGTCACTGCTATTGTGGTCGCAGCGTTGGCACACCCAGTGAGCCATCTCGGTCGCCTGCTTGGACGCAAGCCGCTACGCTGGATAGGCGCCCGTTCCTACGGACTGTATCTATGGCATTTTCCAGTTATCACGCTAACTACACCTCAGGTGGACACCGATGGTGTGCATGTGATGCGTATCGTTATACAATTGCTAGCTACCATACTGCTGGCGTCTCTCTCGTTTAAATATGTCGAGGAACCGATTCGGCACGATGGATTCCGGCACTGGATTGCAGGAATTCGTTCAGCGGTTCGTCGACAGGTGCGGTGGAGATGGATCTCTACAACCGCAACAGCAATGTTTTGTATAGGTATTGGTGTGGGTACAGTTCACCTGTACGTGGTATCTCCTGACGCAACGTTGCAGGCAGCATCTAGTGATGAGCAGCCAATTGCAAAGGCAAAGGCGATGCCGCCGCTTCACGGAACGGTGTCCGTAGCTTCCAAGGAGCCTACAGCCATCAAGCCACAAGGAGTCCAGGACAGTAAAGCTCCGTCTCAAGCCCAGACGCCTAAAAACACGACAGTCAAGGCTGGTACTGCGGATGGCGTTACGACGAAGACGGAACCTTCGACTACATCCAAACAGGCTAAGTCTATGACAGGCGATGGTTCGAGCGTGACCGCCATTGGAGACTCTGTCATGCTCGATGTACAGTCGTACATTGAGGAATACTTCCCGGGGGCCGTTGTGGATGGACGGATCGGCCGTCAAATGACGGAAGCGCCTGCTGTACTGGAGCAACTGAGACAAAACGGACAGCTGGGTAAGACGGTGATTATTGAACTGGGTACGAACGGCGCTTTTACCAAGGACCAGTTATCTGATCTGCTCGCCAGCCTGAAGGATACGAAGCGTATTATACTTGTGAATACCCGTGTACCACGGCCCTGGGAGAGCATTGTGAACAAGCATCTAGCCGAAGCTGCATCCCAAGATCCGCGAATTACAATGATTGACTGGTATGCAGCAAGTTCTGGTAAAAACTCATATTTTGAGCATGATGGAGTACATTTAAAACCTAAAGGCGCTAAAGCCTATGCATCTTTGCTGGCTGAGGCCCTAACGAAGCAATCTTAATGAGCAGAGCCGCAATGATATTCATAAATTATGCAAATGCAAGATAAGAAACCACCGGGAGTAGGTTGTGCGTCCCCTGGTTGAAGTGCACCCTTAAACTTTCATTGGCTAAACCTCAGAGTTTTGCAATGTTCGTTGTAAGGTGCCCATTCACCCTGCTCCGGTGGTTTTTCTTATTTTGGTGTGGAGGTACATAATCTAATGGAAAAGGGTTATTCACATAGTAGAACAAGTGAGCACCGCTTGAAGAGGAACAGAAGAAGGCTGATACTGATTGCTATTATATTATTTGTGGCAGGCTGTATTACTTTTATTGCGATAAAGGTTTCGGATAGCAAGCCACACGCGCCGACCCAGGAGCTTGCTAAAAAAACGGATTCCAGCTCATCAAATGTTAAAGACAGCGCAGGGGCAAAGGGTAAAGCGGCCTCTCCAAAAAATGATCCCGATGTAGAAGACGGTGCCTTTGTCGAAAAATATTTAAATCAGCAAATGCTAGGGCAAATGCCCGATGGAGCTGATGGTAAAAAAGTGGCCTACTTATCCTTTGATGACGGACCATCCGTGACGGTCACACCTCAGATATTAGATATTCTGAAAAAGCAGAAGGTCAAGGCAACCTTTTTTATTGTAGGTAAAGAAGCCAATGAAAATGAGCACACCAGGAACCTTATCAAAAGAATTGTCAAAGAGGGTCACGCGATAGGAAACCATACGTACTCACATAATTATAAATATTTATATCCGAACAGACGAGTAAATACGGATCATGTTATGCAGGAGATCGAGAAGAACAATCAGGTTCTAAAAAGCATTCTGGGGCCAGAATTCTCCACCAGAATGATCCGCTTCCCTGGGGGCCACATGACATGGAACAGAAGAGATCCACAGGGAATGGCTGCTCTGGATAAGGTTTTGCGTCAAAAGGATTACCATCAGGTGGACTGGAATGTATTAACGAAGGATGCAGAGGGAAGATCCAAGAAAGCACCGGCACTAATCAACCAGTTTATAAGGTCAGTCAAAGGTCGAGAAAAAGCAATCATACTCATGCATGACACCTATGGTAAAGAAGAAACGGCCAAAGCATTGCCGCAAATCATAGAATATCTGAAGAAACAGGGATATGAATTTAAGGTTATGAAGTAAGTAAGATAGGCATAAATGAGGAAAGGACGGGGCTGATCGCCACCGTCCTTTGTGCTATCTAAGAGTATATAGTCCGCATCGTTTAGATGCGCTCCGCTTCTCCCATCGCCTGAATGAAAGCGCCAATACCTTTGGGATCGTTAGTTATAATCGGCTCACTGATATAGTAAGCGAAGGTACCATCCCGGCGATCCTTACCTCCCAGACCGCTTACTTGTACTGTTTTGTTCAGATTCACAAGTCCTTCTTCAGTAATCGTGATAAACTCATCAATAATACCTTTACGGATGATTTCCGCCTCTTGACGATAATGCTCTGGCAGATAGCCTTTGCGAACACCTTTGGCAATAGCATATAGAATCATGCAGGAAGCAGATGCTTCCAGATAGTTGCCTTTCACATGGCCCAGATTGAGCACCTGATAAAAGACGCCGCTTTCCTTATCACGCACTTTCAGCAAGGCCTCCAGTGTTTCGTTCAGCATATCGATCAAGACGGGACGATCTGCATGATCTTCTGGGATGTAGTCCAGCACGTCGACGAGTGCCATGACAAACCAGCCCATTGAGCGGCCCCAGAAATTTTTGGAACAGCCTGTTTCCGGGTTGCACCAAGGCTGCTCCAGCTTCTCATCCCAAGCGTGATAGAGCAGACCCGTTTCAGGATCACGCGTATGCTTGTAGCATAGCTTGAATTGCAGGGTCACATCGTCAAACTCTGATGGATCTCCGAATTCGCGAATAAATTCAGCATAGAACGGGGCACCCATGTACAAGCCGTCAAGCCAAATTTGATACGGATAAATTTGCTTATGCCAGAATGCGCCCTCGCTTGTGCGTGGATGTTTTTCCAACTGACTGCGTAATTGGAAGGCTGCCTTTTTATAGCGTTCATCTCCTGTGGCACGATACAGAGTGAAGAGCAGCTTACCGTTATTTACGTGGTCAATATTGTACTCATCTACTTTATAGCGCTGAATCACGCCATTTTCGTCAACAAAGTGATCCATATGTTTTTTTATATATTCCATATACTTGGGATCACCTGTCAGTTCGCCAACCCATTCCAGACCTCTGTAAATCACGCCATGGTCATATTCCCATTTCTCATAACGTTCTGGACTCCGTTTAAGCACGGATTCGCTCATACGTACAGCCCAGGATTCTGTTTTTGTAGGATTGGTTGTTGGTTGCGAAGTTGAATTTGCCATGATACAGTCACCTCTTCAGTAAAGTTTAATCTGTAATTGTTATTGCTGATTACATAGACGGAGTGTGTGTCTTAGGGTCAACGGGTCTGCTCTTGAAGCCCACATTGTTGTTGCCCCAGCACCGCTCGTAGCTGAAGCCTGTCAGCTGTTCGAACACTTTGCGAGCCTCTGGCTTGGCTGATTTCATCGAGCCGCCGTTTTTGAGGCGGTCAATCTCGGCGATTAGCTTCTTGTGGCTGTCAATATCCAGCTTCATTACGACAGAAGCAATCATCCCGATGATCGCGAGAACGATCGTACCCACCACGAGTACATAAAAGATAGCGTGCTGAGCAGAGACTGGCTGACTTTCAGCTCCGGATACAAAGCCAAAGTTCTGTAACACCCAGCCGAGAATGAAAACGACAACGGCCCGCACCATTTTTCCGGCAAAAGTCATCATACCCGCATAAATACCTTCACGGCGACGACCAGTTAACGCTTCATCCACATCGGCAAGGAACGTGTATTGATTCCAAGGGATGTAGTAGACGCCACCCGTACCAAGTCCCATGAACAGTGTGATGACATATAGCCACATCATTGTATTAGAGGCTCCCGTCATATAGAGCAGGCCATAACCTGCTACGCTAAAGCAAACGACGACGAGTGCGGCGATGAAAGGCATACGAAACCCTTTACGCACACAGAATTGGATGAAGAAATAGGTAGAAATTAGTTGAATGACAGAGTTAAAGCTGTTCAGATTGGATACCATCTCCGAGCTTTGGAACAAGGAGAAAACAATAAAGTACGTAAAAGCTGAAGTAAACAGCCACTCGGCTGAAAATCCGCCCAGGTACATCCCGAGATGATGACGGAACGTCTTGACCCGAAAAGTGGAGGAAATGTCGATAAACAACTTTTTCATGGAATCTATAAAGGAAAGCGGAGCTTCACCTTCCAGTTCCTTTTGCAGTTCTTCACTTGGACGTTCCCAGGAGTTTTTGTACAAGAAAGCCATGGCAATCAGCAGAATTGCTGCAAAAACGAGACCGGTATACAAGAAAGGCAATGGAGAGTCTTTGCCGTAAGCAGCAATAAAGCGACCAGGGATAAAAGCGGCAGCAAAATTGGCGATTTTACCAAACATGGCCTTCCATCCAGTCAATCTGGAGCGTGCGCCGAAGTCTCGGGTCATCTCAGACGCTAGTGCTTCATACGGCACCATGACAGAGGTGTACACCAGTTCAAACAGCACGTACGTACTCAGGTAATACCAGAAGCCCAGCCCATCTATCCAAAGCATCGGATACACGAGCATCAGCGGGATACCCATCATGATGAAAAAACGGCGTCTGCCGAATTTACGGCCTAAGCGGGTTCGGTGAAAGTTATCGCTGATAAAGCCCATGATCGGATTGCTGACCGCATCTATGATGCTGGCAACAGAGAAAATGGCTGCGGCCTGAACAGGAGACAGTCCGCAAAAGGTTGTATAAAAGTACATTAACCATGCACCGCTAATAGCAAGTGCGCCACTTCCCAGCATGTTACCGCTTCCATAGGCAAGTGTATGTTTCAGTGTGATTTTTCGTTCCATGATCTGTTCACCTCATATTTTGTCTGGTTATGAGGACAATCACCGGTCGCTATATTATGCAGAATTGTCTAGGTTGGTAGATGGGCCAGGCGTCCTGATTAGGTAGAGCTTTTACCGTGCCCCTATATTTCCGCTCGGAGTACCCGAGCCAATCAGATCGCTTCCTTTGGCCAGCTTAAGGAAATCACCCAGCTGGATGGAACCGTCTGCGCCTCGAGTGATGGAAGGCACGAGACTGACAAAGTCGTCTGCACTGGCTGCGAGACCTTTGGCATTCGTCGTTTTTTTGTTTTTCCACCAAACATTTGAGTTATCTTGATCTGTGCCACTTGTTTTATCACTTGCTGTTCCTTCAAAAGAGAGATTGTTAATGAACACGTGTTCACCCTTGTCAAAGGCGAAATTGCTTTGTCCATTGTCCCATGAAGTATTGTTGGTCAAAGTAATTGTGCCAGGGTTGCTATTGTAGGTGAATCCGTGTTTTTTGTTCTGGAAAGCAATACTGTTTTTTACAATATGGTTGACTTTGATTTTGTCTCCACCCAGCTTAAAGCCGTTGCCGTCACTGTTCGCAGTAGACGTTCCATCAGAGGTTTGCCCGTTGTGATGGGCCACACTGTTCAAAATGGTTACGGCACCGATAGGGCCTGTTTCCGTTTTGCTGTACAGATCCCAGCCATCGTCTACGTTGTACGCTGCCAAGCAGTTATCGAACACATTGCCTGATCCTACAGTCAGTTTGGCTGCGAAGCCATCGGCATCCTCACCATTATCGGGATCGGCATTATCGTGAGAGTAGGAATTCAAGATCAAATTGTTCGCAGGCCACTCACTGGTGGAAGCGTTAGGGGAATAACGCCCGAGTTGAAGTCCGGTGTCCCGATTGTGGTGGGTTTCCACATTTTCAATTCGGTTATTACTGCCGCCGATATAGATACCGTTATCTCCGGCACCTTTGACTTCAAGACCTTTGACCAGCCAGAAGTCTCCGTTAAGCTGAAGTCCCCGATTGGCTGAACCAAAGGCCTGAGCAGAAAAATCAAGTACAGGCTTTTCGCTACCGTAAGCGACTAACCCCTTGAGTGAGCCGTTACTGCCGTTATTTCCACGCTGAATTGTAATCGTTGAAGAGTAGGCGTAGTTACCACCGCGCAGGTAGATGGTTTTACCAGGAGCAATTTGTGTCAGTGCTGCTTCGAGGGTGGTAGGACTAGATATCGTGCCTGGATTGGACACGTTACCATTAGGAGCTACATACAAATCACCTGCCGCTAACGTGGTGGAAGCAGCTGCTGAATCGGTTGCACTGACGGCCTCCTCTGTGAGTGTGGTAGAGGGGAGGTTGTTGGATGGAACATCTGCGTAAGCGGTTCCAATAAGGCAAGAAGAAGCAAGAACAAAAGAAACACCGAGTCTTAGAGCGTTAAAGCCGTTTTTTGAACGATCATTCCGTTTAAACATGTAAATTCCTCCTTATCTGAGCTCATATTTTAAAAGAAGATAGCACATATAAAAGTGGATCATGCTGTCTTTCCATTAAAAAACAGGACACCTCCTGGGGGACAGATTGATCTATCATAAGTCCAAAACGCTCTAAGAAGTATATGCACAGTGTAATATATGTTAACGTTTGCATCAACAGTTTTTTGTTGTTTTTTTGATATTGTGAAAAAAAGTTCACACTTTTGTTTCAACTAAAAATATGGTTTTGCCAAGCTGGGAAAATTTGATTATACTTAAACATTATACATATAATAGAAATGAAAACTGGGAGAAAAGGTGGGTTTAGCGCATGGAGAGCGGGAAGCATTTGACGAGTTCAACTTCCGAACCATTGCAGGAAAAGCGACCGCGAATGAACAATGAGATGATCGATTGGCTTAAGGCAATTATTGCAGCCATTGTGCTCGTGTTCATTATACGTTGGCTGTTATTTGCGCCATTTATTGTTGAGGGAGCATCCATGGAACCGAATTTCAAAACAGATGAACGAGTGGTCGTGAATAAGGTGATTTACGATTTTCGTGACCCCAAGGCAAGCGAGGTTGTTGTATTCCATGTAAAAAAGGAACAAAAGGACTTTATTAAGCGTGTTATTGGAGTGGCTGGAGATACCATTCAGTATCAAGGTGATCATCTTTATGTGAACGGTAAGAAAGTAGAGGAGCCATACATTCAAGGAGCTATCCAAGATGCTCACGCCAAGGGAGAATTATATAATAATGTGGACTTTCCAAACGGAACTATAACCGATTCCAAGGTTCCTGAGGGGTATATTTTTGTGATGGGTGACCACCGCAATAATAGTAGAGATAGTCGTGCTATTGGTTTTGTTTCCATCAAGGACATTGTTGGACGTGCGGATGTGATTTTTTGGCCGATGGATAGCGCGCAATGGGTTAAGCATAAATAATGTCAGAGTACGGGCATGGACATCACGAAGACAAGAGGACTTGCGTAAACTTTACGCAAGTCCTCTTTGGGTCATCTGTAATGATGTAATTGCCTCAACCTTTGACGGCCCCGGCCACTACGCCCTTAACAATGTATTTTTGTAGAAAGATAAATACGATAATGGAGGGCAGCACAGCCATTACCATCGCGGTCATGGCATATTGCCAGTCTGATGTATATTGCCCAACGAAGGTATAGGCAGCCAGCGTAAGTGTTTTGGTGCTGGGTGAGCCGTTAACCATGAGAAGTGGAAGTAGAAAATCGTTCCATATCCACATCACGTCGATAATAACAATAGTGGCGGTGACCGATTTCAGCAGAGGAAAGATGACGGAAAAGAAAAGCCGAAAGCCTGAGGCTCCATCAATCTTGGCGCTTTCGTCAATCTCGACCGGAATGCCTTTCACGAAGCCGTGATAGATAAACACTGCCAGCGGGGCTCCGAAACCCCAGTATAGCAGGCCAAGTCCCCAAGTGCTGTCTGCCAAATTCAAGTCTTTTGCCAGTCGCAGGACAGTGAGCATGATGGACTGAAACGGGATCAGCATCGGCATAATGCATAGCATGTAAATCACGGAGCTCCATTTGCTTTTGGTTCTTGCCAGCTTGTAGGCCGCGATGGAGGATATCAGTACGATACCTGCCAGGCCGACGACGGTGATAATCGTGTTATTCAGAAATAAACGAGGATAGTCAATGAACTTCCATACGTATACGTAGTTATCCAGCGAAAGCTGCTTGGGCAGCGCAATGACGTCGGTCATGACCTCAGCGAAGCTTTTGAACGAATTGTTAATGGCGAGAAACAGCGGGTACAAAAATAACAGCGATAATACAATCATGCCCGCTTCCAGCAAAATACGTCCTGTACGGCTGCGTTGCATCAGGCTTCAACCTCCCTGCGTTTGAAAATAGACAATTGAATAATCGTAATGATCAGTACTGCAACGAATAAAATCAAGGCTTTGGCTGTTCCGTAGCCATACAGATTGTTCTGGAACGTATCTCGGTAAATATCATACGCAATGCTGTATGTCGTACCTCCTGGTCCACCGCCAGTCAGAGATAAAATGACGTCAAACACCTTGATCGAGTTGGTCAGTGCCATGAAGACCGAGATCGTAATCGAGGGTGCGAGCATTGGCAAAATAATACTGAAAAATCTCCGGATCGGCCCTGCTCCGTCAACGATGGCAGCCTCTTTTAGATCCTCAGGTACAGATTGCAAACCTGCAATATAAATGACCATGTAAAAGCCAATGGATTGCCAGATGGATACCGCCAAAATGGAAATAAACGCGAGCCCTTCCTCGCCTAGCCAACTGAGCTGGAAGATGCCCCAGCCTGTACTGTGGTCCAGTGACTCAAAGCCTTGCATAAAGATGAATTTCCATATAAAGCCGACAATAACGAGGCTGAGGATATAAGGTATAAAGAAAGCCGCGCGTAGCCAGGCCGAGCTTTTGAGCTTCATGTCGAGGACGAGTGCCAGCAAAATGGCCAGCACGTTTACCAGCACAATGTACAAAATGGCGTATTTGATTGTAAACCAGGCTGCATGTGCAAAGTTAGCGTCTCCGAGCAGGATTTGCTTGAAGTTATCTAGACCCACGAATTTCGGATGTTTGGATATACCGTTCCACTTGGTCAGGGAATAGCGTATCGTCATCAAAAACGGAATATAAAATGCAATTGTAATGCACAAGATTACGGGCAATGTGAATAAACCAAATTCCAGCTTGCTGCCCTTGTCGCCCCATGTTCCCCTTTTTTTCAGCATAACGCACCTCTTTTTCTCAGCATTTTCCGGTCTTTCGCTCCAAGCTGTTTAAGATATAATGAAAGTATAGGATAGCCCCTAGGGCCGGACCAATGGATTTAAGAAAACAGTTGTGGGTAAAAATGTGTACGCTTTCAAAAGGAGCGGTTATCATGATGTCAGGGCGTGTAGGGACAATTCTTCGATCCATGTGGAAGCGGATTACGCAAAAATTAGTGAACAAGCTCATTCTGCTTTTTACGTCGGTGATTATTCTGGTGGTGGGCTCACTCACGATTATTTCCTATCAGATGATTGAAAAGGAGTCGGTCAACCATAGCATCGCCAGCACGACGAATAATCTGCTGCTGGTCAATCAGAATTTGGAGGATTACTTGGAGGGGATGCAGCAGCTGGCTCTGCCACAGCTTCGCTATAACGATATCATGAACGCGATTGCTAATGAGAATCGGGACTATGCTGCACGAATGGTCATTGAAAATTACTTGCGCAACATGTTTTATTCCCGCAATGATCTGGAAGCGATCTATCTATATGTGGCGGACCGCCATCAATACTACGTAGTGACTAGGGAGACGTATAACATAACGGTACGCAAAGGAATAAACACGGATCTTCCCAAGCTTCCCTGGTATAAAGAGGCGATGGCCAGCACTGCAAACGAATCATTTCAATCCTTTGTGGAATCCCGCTCTGATATGGGCTATGTGGCGCCGCAAGCCAGCTTTATGGCTTACCATCGAGTGCTGAGATCGATTGCATCCCGTCACCCGCAGGCAGTGTTGTCCTTTTATTACAACACGAGCGCCGTAGATGAAATCATGCGGAATATTCCACTGGGTAAAGGGGACCAACTGATGCTGATCAGCCCCGAACGGGTTCCCTTTTATGTGAACAGTCTTCCGCTGTATGAACGAATGCGTGATTCTGGAGTATTGGCTCAGATCGGAGAGGGAGGAAGCGGACAAGTAACGTGGTCAGACAGCAACAGCAACCAGGAGTATTTGGTCGTTTATGATGCAGGCCAAAAGGACGGGTGGCAGCTCATCAAGCCGATTCCATACCGCCAAATTTATGAAGCCGCTACGACCACACGGAATTGGAGTTATGTCATCGGGGCTTTATTTTTAGGTGTGTCTATTATTTTGGTGACATTGACCTCGAACGCGATTACCCGACCTTTACATAAGCTATCTACCCAGATGAAACGGTTCAGCACCGGAGATTTTGAGGCAAGGGCTCCTGTGAAGGGGCACGATGAGATTGCCTATTTGTCGCTGCATTTTAACGAAATGGTCCAAAGAACCGAAGAACTTATTAATGAGCGCTATCGTATGAAGCTGGTCGAAAAGAATGCCATACTCAAGGCGCTGGAGGCTGAGATTAATCCCCATTTTCTGTATAATGCCTTACAAGCCATATCCACACAGGCATTAAAGCGGGAGATGTTCGACATGGCGGATATGGTCGATGCATTGGCCCAAACTCTGCGCTATTCCATCAACGGCAAGGATATTGTAGCTGCCCGCGAGGAGCTCAGGCATATTGAACGGTATATAGGTCTGCAAAAGGCAAGATTCGGGGCGAGACTTCGAGTCGAAGTGGTATGGGAGGACACGCTGATGGAGCTGCCGATTCCGAGGTTATCCGTGCAGACGTTGGTAGAAAACTCTATCAAGCATGCGCTGGAAAAAGTATCAAGCGACATTCTGATCGTCATTTCGGCCGAATCAGGTGCTACAGACGCTACAATTGCAGTCAGGGACAACGGACCTGGAATTTCAGAGGACAAGCTGAAAGTAGTGCTGGATTCGTTCGATGAAAAATGGGAAGACCGGGAGAGCGAGCATATTGGCCTGAAAAATCTGAACACACGGTTGAAGCTTTTGTATGGAGATCAGGCAGGGTTATTCATACTTACGGATGAAACAGGAACAGAAATGAGAATGCAAATTCCCCGGGGAGGAGTCAGCCATGTATAACGTATTGATTATTGACGATGAAGAACCGTTACGCGAAGCCATTCGTATTGTTGGAGACTGGGATCGTCTGGGTATCGAACATATTTATGAGGCGACGAATGGAAAGTTGGGAATGGAGCTGCTGGGTCAGCACCCTATCGATGTGGTGATGGTCGATATGAAAATGCCGGAGATGAATGGCATCGAATTTCTTCGTGTTATCGAGAAGGCGTATCCCCATCTGCTGACGATTGTCATTAGTGGCTACAACGACTTTGAATTTACACGACAAGCGATTCAATCGCGGGTGGTAGATTATCTGCTTAAACCTATCAACCGCCAGGATCTGAATCAGGCACTGCGCAAGGCGGTGGACATTCTGGAAAGCCGTAAGCAAAGCCAAGACGAGTTCATTAATCAGAGCATTACGCTAAATATGTCACTACCGAAGCTGAAAGAAAAGCTCTATATGTCCATTTTGGACGGTAGCTTTAAAAAGCAGGCCAATACCGCGTTGCTGCCATTGATTGGAGCAGATCAGCAGGAGAACCGCTTTGGCGTGATCGTGCTGCGGCTGCTGAACAGGGATGAGATTCGCAGGACACGTTTTCATGGTGATGCCGATCTGATGGATTTTGCTGTAACGAATGTATTAGCGCAGACATCAGATGAACGGTTGCGTTGTTTTAGCTTCCCCCATCCGCGAAGAGAGCGTGAGGTCGTTTCTATCTGTACCCTGGCCTCAGGACAACAAGAACATATGTCCCTCCTACTGGCACAGGTGGCACAGAAGGCGGTTGCGAACCTGCATGGGCTGTTCAATATGGTGGTAGTAGCCGGCGTGGGCAAGCTCTGTACAGACGTGGTGGAGTTGGCTTCTGCTTATAGGGATGCCAAGACGCTCATTCACAGCACGGATGTGTTGAAGTTGGAAGGAGAATCTATTCTCCATACGGTGCCCCGGCAAGTGGGTGCGTCAGAGGAAGTGCCATGGACGGATCGACTGTTGTCGATCCAAAAGGATGCTCAGACCGGTCAAGCAAACCGGGCAAAGGTACTACTGAGCGATCTGTTGAAGCAATTGGCAGCAGGCTCTGTTTTCCGTTTGCAGGATGCGGACCGATTGCTGCGGGAGTTCCATTTTTTACTGAGAGAAGCAACGATTGAGCTGGGTACGCCTGTGTCTGCGTCTAATCAGGAGGAAACCTTAGGAGAACTGGGGCGCGTGGTTGAAGGCAATCTGTCTGCTGATTTTACGAGCTTTGCCGACTATAGTCAGAGATTACACCGCATGCTGGAGCTTTACATTGCCGGGGTCCAACATGCACAAGCGGGAAACCAGCCCTTTGATATTACAGAGATCAAAAGGTATATCGACCGTTACTATTTTGAAGATATCAAAATCTCATTTTTTGCCGAAACCTATTTTTTGAGCCGGGAATATCTGATGAAATTGTTCAAACAGCAGTTTGGTTACGGCATTCACGAATACGTACAGAAGGTCAGAATGGACAAGGCAAAGGAACTGCTGGGTGATTCCAGTCTGAAAATTCAGGAAATTTCCGATATGCTCGGTTACAAGGATAAAAACTATTTCAGTAAGGCTTTTCGCAATTATTATCAGGTGTCACCGTCGGAGTATCGCGTGAGCCTGCAATAAACCACTTTTTTACCCTTAACGCTTCACTAATCTGCCTTTTTAAATTGGACCATATTTTTTAGAATGAGCGCATGGGCGTTGATCACAAACAGATGGGGGAGTATCCATGTTAAAGAAGATGATGGCGTTATCCGGCAGTTTGCTTTTGACGGTCGGTTTGTTGAGCGGATGTGGAGGTAGCGGCGGCACAGATGCGGCTAAAGAAAGCACTGGCGGCAAAGAAGATTTGAAAACGGTTACAATAAATATGTTTACAGCCTCACCGGAGTATACCGATGCTTTTAACGCGTATATCGAGGAGTATAAGAAGGTCAAACCTAACGTGAAGATCAATCTGGAGATCATGCAGGCAGACTACAACACAATTCTCAAGTCAAAAATAGCTTCAGGTAGTACACCGGATGTGTTCCAGACCACAGCCGGAGGCGACATCGACACCTATGCTGATTATAGCGCCGATCTGACCAATGAACCGCTGGCAGCAGCCATGACGGATGCTGTCCGGGCGAATATGAGTTCCAGTGACGGCAAGGTGCTCGGACTCCCGGTGAAGGGGAACCTGTTTTCGTTGATTTACAACAAAGATTTGCTTACCAAAGCTGGGATAACCTCCCCGCCAAAGACGATTGCAGAGATGCAGGATGCTGTTACCAAGCTGGAGGCGAAGGGCATTACTCCATTTGCGAACGCATATAAAGAGTGGTGGGTATGGAAGCACATCTTCATGCACTATGTAGATGCTGCCGCACAGGATGCAGGCGTGGAGTCGAAGCAGCTCGTTAGTGATTTTATCGCAGGTAAAGCAAAAATCAAGGACTACCCCGTGCTGTACAACAACTTCTTTAGCTTCATTGATTTGACGGTGAAACATGGCACAGATAAGCCGCTGGAACGGGACAGCAATGCGGGAGTAAGTGATTTTGCATCTGGAAAAGCTGCATTTATGACGGGTAAAGGTGCGTGGGATGAGGAAGCGATCAAGAAAATTAACCCTGATCTCAAGATTGGCATCATGGGATATCCGGTGAGTGACAAAGCGGATCAATCGGTCATCATTACCGGTGCAGATCAGGCGCTGCGTATCAATAAGGATTCCGAAGTATCGAAGGAAACAATTGAATTCTTCAACTGGCTGTACACTTCGGAATACGGTAAGAACTGGTTCTCCCAGGTAGCGAAGGTGATTCCTCCAATTAAGGATGCACCGCTTCCTGATCTGGAAATGCCTAAGGAAATGGAAAGCATTTTGAAAACGTCGAAGTCTGGTGATCTGTCTGTCAACTACTCGCTGGATACATTCCACCAAAAGTTTGGCGAGCTGATGCAAGCTTATATTAGCGGCAACATGAACAAGGATCAGGCGGTTGCAGAGATTGAGAAGGCATGGGTTCAATTAGGCTCAGCGCAATAAGACTAGTTTTCACAGAGGCGCCCTTACGGGCGTCTTTTTGTGTTATTGCTAAGAGCCGTCAAAAATGCAGACAAAAAAATATTTAATAATATTTAAATATTTACTTGCAAAAAGTTATTGAGTTGTGGATAATAGATTGTGTGCAATATATACAACTTTACGATATACATAATGACTGCACAGTGCAAATACGAAGGGATACCCCGGTTGGGGGAATCTCTTTGTTTCGTTTGGACCGTGCCGATTATGCTTATAATAGACCGTGTAATTTGGAACGCATTTTTTAGTTATGTGGTAGAGATGAAAAAAAGGAGATGAGCGTTTTGAAGACTTCGTTGTTTACACCGTATACACTCAAAGATTTGGAGTTAAAAAATCGTGTGGTCATGGCCCCAATGTGCCAATACTCGGTGACGGCCAAGGACGGAATTCCGAATGATTGGCATCATGTTCACTACCTGAGCAGAGCTATCGGAGGCACGGGTCTGATTATTATAGAAATGACGGACGTGGAACCGGATGGACGGATTACGGATTATGATTTGGGACTTTGGTCAGACGAGCATGTCCCGGCTTATAAAAAGCTGGTCGACGGTATTCATGCGCACGGGGCCAAGGTGGGCATTCAAATTGCTCATGCAGGCCGTAAAGCTGAGGACGCAGCGGAGCCGGTGGCTCCTTCGGCCATTGCATATCCGGATGCGAATTATAAACAGCCGCGCGCACTGACCACGGAGGAAGTGCGTGGCATGGTGCAAAAATTCGCAGATGCTGCCCGCCGGGCGGTTCAAGCGGGCGTGGATACGATTGAGCTTCACGGTGCACATGGTTACCTGATTCACCAATTCCATTCGCCAGTTACGAACAAGCGGGATGACGAGTATGGTAAGGATTTATCCCGTTTCGGCGTTGAGGTTATCCAGGCTGTACGCAAGGAAATGCCTGCGGGTATGCCGTTAATCTTCCGCATCAGCGCGGTGGAATATGTAGATGGTGGATACGATGTGGATCATGCCATTGAGCTGAGCCGAGCATATCAGGCTGCGGGCGTGGACGTGATCCATGTCAGCTCGGGTGGAGAAGGCCCGGCTGGAGCCAGAAAGCCAGGCAACTATCCGGGCTACCAAGTGCCGTTTGCTCGCCAAATCCGCGAGGCGCTAAACATCCCAGTAATCGCCGTCGGTATACTGGATGACCCAGCCTTGGCGCAGTCTGTAATCGGCAATGAGGATGCCGATCTGGTCGCTGTGGGACGCGGATTGCTGCGAGATCCTTATTGGGCGATTCATGCAGCGGTGGCGCTGCGTGGCGAAAAGCCTTCCGTACCTAAACAATATCAACGTGGCTACTGAGGCCTAAGTAATCCCACGTTGTTTATATATAAACAGGCACCTGCAACGAAGTGTACGCTTCGTCGGGTGCCTGTTTTGTTTTATCGGGATAATGATTGGCAAATGAATAAATGTGATTGTTTTTACATTTTGTGGATAGTACAGTCTGTATAATAATTATATTTGGTGTGTATAGGAGTAGGAGGAAGAAAAAAATGCAGTATGTTATAGAAACAAAAAAGCTTCGCAAACAGTTTGGGATGTCGATAGCTGTAGACGATATTTCCTTACATGTAGAACAGGGCAGTATCTACGGTTTTCTAGGTGAAAATGGAGCTGGAAAGACGACAACCATCCGCATGCTGATGAGGCTGGTTGAGCCTACAAATGGGGAGGTTTTTTTATTTGGCGAGCGGTTGGAGAAAAGCTATCCTTCTATTTTCTCAAAAATAGGTACCATTATCGAAACACCAGGTTTATACGAAAATCTGAGTGCACGAGATAATCTGAGAATCTGCTGTACGTACATGGGGGTGAAGGATGATGGGAGAATTGAACGAACCTTAACTACGGTGGGGTTAGAGCATACGGGGAAGAAGAAGTTTAAGGATTTTTCCCTAGGAATGAAGCAACGATTAGGAATTGCCAGGGCACTTGTTCATGATCCTGAGTTGCTTATATTAGATGAACCGACGAACGGACTAGACCCGTCAGGAATTAAGGAAATTCGTCAGCTATTAAAGAAGTTGTGCGAGGAAGATGGAAAAACGATTCTTATCTCCAGCCACATCTTGAGCGAAATTCAGCAGTTAGCTACACACATCGGGATTATACATAATGGAAAACTGTTAGCGGAAGATCGACTGAGTCAGTTGGAGGAAGGTTTTGAGCAATATACAGATCTAAAGGTAGAGGATGCAAAAGCAGTACAAGCGTTTCTACAAGAGCACATAAAGCAGCTTCAATCTAATGTGATATCCCCACAACAACTAAGAATTCATAGTCAGATTGAGAATACAGCTGCGTTAAATAAGCAGTTAATAGATCATCAGTTTTCAGTCTATGAGATACACACCACAAAGCAGACGCTAGAGGAATATTTTTTGGCTCTCATTTCAGGAGAGGGTGGGCGACGTGATTAGAGCTGAACTTATTAAGCTTAAAGGCTCTAAAGTTTTGTTGTTAAGTTTTATAATATTGTTGGCTGTTGTCCTGTTGGAATTCGCTTTAAGCGCTGTTTTTTATAGATATTCAATTGATAAAAGGGGTTGGACCTACTATTTCGAGGGCATAGTTCTCTTCGTCAATGTCGCAGCTGGATTTATCAGCTATTACATTTTAACTGGTTATATTTTTGCAAGAGAGTATCAGGAAAATACGCATCTGTTTATGTTTACCACGCCTGTCACTAGGGTTAAATTTTATTTTAGTAAATTGACCGTTGTTTATGGATTTATTATTGTATCCTTATTTTTCGTTCTGTTTTTATCCGCCTTATTAGGCATGTGCATTACAGATCGACCTTTAACGATGGCTATCTGGGTATACCAAATCCAAGTATTTGCTAAAATGTGTGTGATGCATGTGATGTTAATCCCGATCGCCTCTTTTTTTGCTATACGTTGGAAGAGCATCATGGTGGTTGTGCTCGTAGTTTGTACTGCTATATTTTTGAATTTTATATACAAAAGTGAATGGTACCCTTGGATTGTGCCCTATCTTTTGTCGCCCAATGAAGGAAGTGCGATCATACACGTCAATACTCTCATAGCGTGGTTGAGTTTATCCTTAACTTTTCTTCTTGGATTGTTTCTATCTATATGGACATATCAAAGAAAAGACTAATGGAGAATTTTTTGAAAGGAGGGTTAATATGCTTGCCCTGTTCAAAGCAGAATGCTTGAAGCTGAAAGGAACCAAAATTCTTTTTCTAAGTGTGTTTATCTTAATTATAACCGTATCTTTAACTTTTAGTACTTTCGCTGTAAGTCCCAAGTTTTCCTTGGAGCGTAACGGGTGGAATGATTACTTTATGGATTTGGTATCCTCCATTAATTTAATAACTGGGTATATGAGTTACTACATTTTGACCTGCTATATCTATGCGAGAGAATATCAAGAGAAGACCCATATTGCCCTGTTCGCAAACCCGGTTCGACGAACTCGGATTTACTTCAGTAAGTTGCTCGTTATTTACATGTATATCGCTGTTAGCCTGTTGTTGGCATTTGTACTATCTGCTCTATTGGGTATGTTAATTACGACCAGATCGCTAACCTTTGAAATCGTTATGTATCAGCTTGGAATCTTCACTAAAATGATTATTATGCATGCTATGCTCATTCCGACCATCACGTTCTTCGCCATTCGCTGGAAAAAATTTGTGCCTGCTATTATGGGAATGTGTACGGTTATGTGTTTAAACTTTGTTTTGGTTAATACACCGGGGAATACCTTTTATCCATGGACCGTACCCGTATTGTTTTCTCCGCATGGCACGCTTGGGAGAACATACACGAATGTCTCTGGAGGGCTCATCAGTATTTGTTTCATTTTTGTGCTGGGACTTTTTTTGGCGTTGAGAAGCTATACCCGTATAGAGACACAGTAGAATGTGTAAGCAGCAAAGAACGATGAGTGTCCATATAAGATTAGCTGGATGAAGCTGTAAAATGTTGTCGCTTAAGGACGGATTTACGTGCTATAATTCCAGTAACAACAGAATGGCTTAGGTGGGCGGTCGGCTAAGTCTCCCGGAAGGGAGGTGATGCCTGTGGAGGTTAAAGATGCTCTGACATTAATGATGATGTTCGGCACGCTACTAGTAGCGTTGATCGGATTAATCGTTACCATTGTTATTGCGCTGAACCAAAACAAAAAGAAATAGACCGCCCTGGAGAGGGGAACACGGTCTATTTCTAATAGCTAGCCCTTTTCAGCCGACCGCTCTTCAAAGCGGCTGTTGCCAAAGAGTAGGGATGTTACCAGCATCCTTGCTCTTTTTTAGTGTATCCTTCTATAAAATATTTTAGCACATCTGAATAACCAATGTAACTGAATGCCGCTGTTTACTTGGTGAAAATTTTAACTTCCTTTGGAGCAAGAGTCACAGTGATCGAACCGTTGTTAATCTGAACGGAGTCGTTGCTTAGCTGGTTGGTCAGGCGGGTTCCGTTGGACAGATTATCGAAGTTGCCAATCGTGCGGGTTTGACTATTCCAGGAGTTGTTGATAAATACAATGGCCTCGTCGCCATTTTTAGAGCGCTGAAAACTGTAAAAGGAGTCGTCCACCCATTTTTCCTTTTGGCTGCCGTTTTGCAGAGCAGGGTGGTTGTTGCGCACAGAGTTCAGCTTAGCGATGTACTGATACAGGTCATGGTTGGCGTTGAAATTCATATTCTCCCGATTGGCGGGATCATCTCCACCACTATAGCCTTGCTCTGTGCCTTGGTAGATAATTGGAATTCCGCGTGACGTCAGAGTAAAGCCCAAAGCAGTTTTGAGCTGTGGCCATTTGTCATAGTTAGCACCCGGCTTGCCGGAGGCGTCATTCAGGAAACGTTTTACATCATGATTGTCGATAAATACACCGTTGGTCTGGGCATCGCGATAGTAACGATCATCGGAGTAGCGCTCCTTGATTTTTCTCATGGATTGATCGTGTCCGAATACGTCCTTGATTGTATAATACATCGGAAAATCTAATGCGGCATCGAGATATCGGGTATAATCCCCCACATAAGCAGGGTCGCCATGGAAAATTTCACCCATGGTGAAGGTATTGGCGGCTTGGTCAAAATCCTTTAGAAAACCCTTCGGTACATGCTTGGCGGTATCCAACCGCAGTCCGTCAATGCCTGTCTCATTAAGCAGCCATTTGATCCAGTTTTTAAGCTCATTTGCGGTAGCGGGGTTTTCATGATTTAGGTCATCCAGTCCAGCCACATCACCGTTTTCAATTTTCCATTGGTTGTTGGAGTTGTAGTCCCCCCCTGTAATGTCACCATTGTGATGGTACCAATCTGCTTTGTCAAAAGGAGCCTTGGCGAACCCGTTCCCCGGCTGAAAATCACCTGTGTGATTCACTACTACGTCTAGCATCACAGCAATATTTTTGTCATGTGCCTTGCGAACCAGCTCTTGGAACTTGTCCATTGTTCCGAGATGCCCGTCAACCGCATAAAAATCATACGTATGATAGCCGTGGTAAGCGTATTCACTCTTTTGCATCGTTACCGGGGTAATCCAGATTGCGGTAAACCCCATATTTTTAATGTAATCGAGTTTATCAATAATACCTTGAAAATCGCCACCGTGCCACTTGCGTTGATCGCTGTTGTTGGAATTGAAGCCACCGTAGTTATCGTTGGATGTATCTCCGTTGCTGAAACGGTCTGTCATGATAAAATAAATGCTCTGTTTGCTCCAGTCTGTGCCAAGGGGAGTTGGCTTGGAGAGGGTACCCGGATCTATAGAGGTGAAGGCGCTCGAAAGCGCCTCCGTTTGAGCAGTTACTTCAACTCCGTTAACATTGGGTGTGTAGGTAGAAGTGCTTACGTTTAAGGATACACCCGAAAGTTTTTCGGTTTGGATAGGTCCTGCCACTTCGTTGAGGTCGGTTGCGTAGGTGGAAGTCACTACGCTGACGGCACTTCCTGAAGGTGCCCCCGTTCGGATAGATCCTGCAGCTCCGTTCAAGCCGGGTGTGTAGGTAGAAGTTCCAGTGCTGAAAAGGTAGTTTTTAGTATTGTTGCTGTCCCAGTTGTTATTGCCGTCATTAAAAGCAGCTTCCAATTGGGAGGCAGAACCGATATCGACGGTAATTTTAGCATAGCCGCTAATTTCGGCATCCTGCATTTTCACACCAGGTGCAGCAGTCCAGCTACCACCAGCCGGACGGTAGTGAATGTAAGGTGAGTTGAAGCCTTTTTTGTAGTATACCGTTACTTTGTTAGTTGTACCGCCGCCATCCCCGGGATTCGCACCCGATGGAGCGCCTGGAGTGATCGTTCCTGCATTGCCACTATTACCGGGCGTGTACGTAGAAGTGCCCGTGCTGAAGGAGTAGTTTTTGGTGTTGTTGCTGTCCCAGTTGTTATTGCCGTCGTTAAAAGCGGCTTCCAATTGGGAGGCAGAACCGATATCGACGGTAATTTTAGCATAGCCGCTAATTTCGGCATCCTGCATTTTCACACCAGGTGCAGCAGTCCAGCTACCACCAGCCGGACGGTAGTGAATGTAAGGCGAGTTGAAGCCTTTTTTATAGTATATCGTTACTTTGTTGCCTGTACCGCCATTATTGTCAGGCTTGGCTTTGCTGATGATATATTGTTTGAATCCACTCAACTCACCGGTTGGTGAGCCATCATTGTTGACGAGATTGTTGATGCGTAATAACGTAAACCCGTGATAACCGAACTTCGTGATTTTCTCCTCGATTTTTTGGAAGCCGCTACCGCCTGTCGGAAGTGCATTTTCACCATTCAGGCGAACACCCTTGGCATTCGCGATGGAGGAGACGGTATCAACCAGGGTGGACGGCAGCGAATAATTCGGTGCTGTGCCACTGTCACTCATCTCTAGGCAAGTAAATGTCAAGTCTAGATCGGCATCCTTGAATTTCTGAATGAGACGGTTGTAATCATAATATCCACCCGCTTGTTCTGTGCCGTGCGGCATGGCAGGATTGTTCATTTGCCAGTGCAGACCGGAAATTTTGGCCCCGATCCGGACACCAAACACAGAATCGAAGTTTTTGTGGGCAGCTGCTCCGATGACACCTAGATGCTTCTCAAGCACACTTTGGTACCACGACAGAAAATCCTTTCCATACACGGAGTTATACCCGCCGTTCGTGTAAAATCCATCCCCATCAGTCGGTGGATTGATTTGGCTAAGGCTGGTAAGCTTGGTGCCCCAAGCAGCATTAATCTTGTCCAATGATCCGTACTTGTCATTCATAGCTGTGCGGAATGCATTTTTGGCTGTTTCAGTATAAGCTTGGAACTTGCCTCGTCCCGGGTAGCTCCATCCTGCTGCTGGATAGTAGGACGGATAGCGCAATTCCCCGGAAGGACCGCCGCTCAAATAAATTTTGGGAATGATACTTTTATACCCGGCAAAGTTTTCAGCGAATGAGGCATACAGCTCGTCATATTGTTTACCGATTCCGCTCCACAATGGGGAAAGGGCTTCACTATTGGCATAGCCGCTTTCGTCCTTGAACTGCATTTCATCTGCACTGCCCTTGCTCGACAGCCAGCTTGGCAGTGGGATGTTGCAGTCATCTCCTACATTTCCTCCACACTTATGCGTTGAGATGATAGGAACCCACTTCAGTCCCGCTTCTTTCACGGCATTTGCATAGGTTTTGTAGTAACTCCAATCGAACTGGTTATCTCCTGCGCTCTCCACATAGCCCCACCAGACGTCGGTAGTGATGGCATATACGCCATTGTTTTTCAACGTTTGTAGCTGCTTTTTAAAGGAACCCCAGTCATTGATTTTCGCCAGCGGTCCCATAACGGAAGCTTGAAAATCATCTGCAACCGCAGCGCTCGCCGTATTAGAGGGTGAGCCAATGAAGGCGGTCAGAGACAGCACAAGGCTTAATAGAAGCATACACCCTTTTTTCCATAGACTTCGATACAAGGTCAAACCGATCATCCTCCCCAAAGCATAGTCTAATTCGACAACATTTTGTAAACGTCTACAAAAATAGTATAAAGCAAGCGGTTGCATAAAAAAGAAGAATTTATTGCACACTCAGGGTGGACAAATATGACATTTTGCGTTAGCAACCGTGTGCATAAATTAGACCATGCGAAAAAAGACACAGGTCTGATTAAGACGTGTGTCTTTTATGGTATTCCCGTGAAAGGGGAGGCAAAACCCAGTGTGTATGCAAGCAACGCATGAGGCTATCTGCTTAATAGATAGGGCGATTTTTTTCGTCGGGAATACCACTTTTGCGATAAAAATACGTATTGATCCGATCCCGCCATTCCTTGGCGTGCTCAGCCTGATGCTGCAGCCGCGTCAGCACCTGTTCATAGATCAATTCATTTAGATGCTCCCGCAGACTAATCCATGTTGCTTGGAGATGGGCCGCACGTTCGGCACCTTCAAAATGAGTATCATAAATATGCTGTATGACCGTTTGGCCGGAGTGGAGCACGTGCGTATAAGGAACATGGTGAAAGAATAAGAGCAGCTCATCCGGACAGGTGTCTGTAGATTCGTAGATTTCGGCAACAGGAGGAAAATATTGTCCTGCATAGCCCGTTCCAGTTGCAGTCGTCCGATCTACCCCGATCCCCCAGCAATCGGCAAAATGGTAGGTGCCCCACATCGAATATTCATATCCATCAACATCCGGCCCATAGTGGTGATTGGGACTGACCATCCAGCCGACCCCCAGAGGGGCGGTATAGGACTCATAGATATTCCAAGAATCGAGCAGCATTTGCTTAATAGTAGGAATCAACTCAGGATCGCCGTAGTCCTTGCCTTGATTGCTAAATGTTAGCCGAACCCATTCATCCGCGATTTCATCTGTGGATAGATCCGGGTCCCATGCCAACCGGCCGTAGCCGTAAAGATTGGACTGGGCGAGCAAATGTCCGGTCCAATTGGTGTCTGCACCAATATTGGAAACAGCGGCTATTCCAAAGTTCGTGCCCTTGGGAACATGATTCGTTGGCTCCTCCTGGAAACTGCCGCTGCCTGCATGGACAGTAGCCTTCCTGTGATGAGAACCAGATTCGCTGTTGCTATGCAAAGCGCCACTCACGATACGTTTGATGGTGGAGCCTTTCCCCTGTACATAGGTGTCAAAATTGAGCACTTCCTTCCATTGCGGAACCAGGTAACATAGATGCCTTTGTTGTCCGGTATACTCCTGTGCAATTTGGAATTCCAGCAGTACCTGAGTGGCTTCCAGCGCGCCGAACAGAGGGGAGACAGGCTCTCGCACCTGAAAATCCATAGGGCCATTTTTAATCTGTAAAATGACATTATCCCGGAACAGTCCATCCAGCGGTTTAAAATGGTCAAAGGCCGCGCGAGCCCGATCCGTCTTGCGGTCACGCCAGTCCTGTTTGCAGTCGTAGACAAAGCAACGCCAAATCACACGTCCGCCATAGGGCCGTAGTGCATCCGCCAGCATATTGGCTCCATCGGCGTGGTGGCGTCCATAGCTGAAGGGTCCGGGCCGATTTTCAGAATCGGCCTTGACCACAAAACCACCCAGATCGGGAACGGCTGCGTAAACCTCCTGTGCTTTGGTCTTCCACCATTCAGCGACATCGGGGTCTAGAGGATCGGCTGTAGTTAATCCGCCGAGCTGAATCGGGCTGGCATAGTTAATGCTCAAGTAGATTTGGATACCATAGGCGCGAAAGATGGCAGCTACTTTGGCTACATCAGGTAAAAAACGATCTGTTATCAGCTCGGTTTCTACCTGATGGACATTTACATTGTTAATGGATAACGCCTGAATGCCTACAGAAGCAAGTAGACGGGCATAGTCTCGAAGGCGCCCCATATTTGTAGTAAAGGCATTGTTGTTGTAGAAAATAGATGCGCCGGCATATCCACGTTCAACACTACCATCCATGTTATCCCAGTGATTGATCATGCGTATCGGATTAGCTGGATTGGACAATAGGTCTAAACTGGGAGCATGCAATGATTCCTTGGCAGTGGGCTTCAGCTTCCCGTCTAGTCCTCCTTGCAAGTAGCGCAGCAAGTGAAAGACTCCATATAATACCCCTTTGGAGGTCTGACCCGCAATTATAACGCACTGTCCTTTGATATCATCGTGATCTTGACCAGTTGAATCAGCCAGTTTCTTAGCCTCTACCCCGCGAATTCGATAGCCTTCTGCGCTCACTTCTGCCTGTTCCTCTGCACTAAATCGTTCTGCAATACATGAATGATCTTGGAACGTACCCAGCGCAACGAATGGTACATGGACAGGAATGGTACTCATCTTTGGCTGCTGTCCAAACATAGAGGCCAATCCTTGCTGAAGCTCACTCGCAGCTGTCTGAAGCACTTCATCATCTGTGTCATGAACCACGATGACCCTGCACCAAGCAGGCATTTTTTGTATAAGACGATCGCGGTGGTAGTGTAGCCAAGCGTCATAGCCGCTCCCTTTAGGCATATCCATACGCTTGCTCATATTATTTGAACCTCCTTTGGGCGAGTGAGGGTTCGTTTGTCTTAGACATGCTGCTTCTCATCTTGACTCATATGCTGAGGGAGGGTAAACCGATTCCCTTTGCCTTCATACAGCCACAAAATAGCGGTAACCCCGCGTGGGTAATATTTGCTGCCGTGGGCAATGCCGGAGAGCATTTGGTCGCTCCAGCACCAATAGGATTCTTCAGGATGGAGGAGCCATGAAACATGGGCTGCGTCAGCCGCCTGCCCAGTTTCCTGCCAAGGCAGTTCCAGCAGCTCACGGGCAATAAACTGAGACAGATAGATTTTGCTCAACCAGGAGTTGTTACTGGTCGAGGATAGCTTCCAGCCTCCGTCTTCAAATAGACAAACTCCTGGTACCAGTACGGTTTGCAAATGGCGTCGAAGTGCTTGGATATATCCACCGAACCGCCCATCAGGCTCAAGCGCATCCTCGCATCCTGTAAAATAGGGGAAGATTAGCCCTTCAATGGCAGGAATAATCTGTGAGTCGTTGCCTTCCTTAATGACTGCAGGGATATAGCCCTTGTCTGTCATGTGAGCGGTGATCGATGCTGCGCATTTGTCTGCCTGTGAGCCAGCTTCCTGTGAAAGGGAGTTAAGCCCCTTTGAGGCAAATATCTTTTCCAGCGCAACATATACCGCCCAGCATTTGCTGCCTAAATAAATGTTATTGCGGGACTGACCCAAGGATACATCTAGACTATCGTAAGTCGTAATTTCTGCGCCCCCCTGGGTTCTTGAGCTATCCAGGCCCATTAAGCCGTTTCGTTGTGCCGGATCTGGATGATCCCGCCGCAGCATGCTTTCGAAGCAGTCGCACAAGACAGGCAGCATACGTGTCGTAAATAACTGATCCTGTGTCTGCTCGATATATACCGTGGCGCAGCAAAGCCAGTTCACCAGTTCTTCGTGGCTCATGTAAGAGAAGCAGTCGTCAATCCCTGCCAGTTCATAACAGGAGTACCCCTGCCGGGAGAACACATTGGCCACGCCCATATCATGCGTAAACGTGATCCCCCCCGGATAGGATTGTTCCTCTCCCGGGAAGCGAACCTCATCCCGATAGCTGTACCTTTGGACAAACCATTCTAGTTCGTTGCGTACCGTCCATGGATTCAAAATCAATTCATAATAAAGCTGATCCGCCGTCAGATCGAGTGTATTCATCATCCGGTACTCGCCTTCGTTCACAATCCAGATCGGTTCGCCATCCTCTTGCTGACTGAGCAATTGGGTGCTGCCGTAATAGCTGTGAATCGCCTGAGCGAGCATAAATTCCTGATCCGGACTCAAGTTCGCCGATTCGATCCAGTCATTCCCCTGAATACAAGCTGCAGTCAGGTCGGTAAAATGCTTCAACGCATAGCTTCCCACGTCTTCAATATCCTTGAACAGCCGGGTATAGTAATACGATGCTTCGATGCCTGTTGTCACAATGCCGCCGCGATAAAAGCATATGGCGAAGGAATACGTGCGCTTCTCTCCTGCGGGAACGTCCATCAGGAGCGCACCCGTTGTGCCCAGGCCAAAGGATAAGTTATCGGCCATGGTCTCCCCGAGCAGCTTCTCCATTGCAAATCCGCTGGCAGGTATGGCTTCACTGCTGTTGGTCACAATAGCTGTACTTCGTCCTTGACCGATGCCTGTGAGTCTTCCCTCCAATTGAGGAGAATCCATAATGTCCCTGCGTGGATCTTCCCCTATAATACGTATGCCGCTATACGGATCACTGCCCTGATAGCCGAAAAAGGCTCTCCGTGCAGCAGCACCCTCTGTATTATCGATCGTCAGCTCGGCAAATACAGCCGGAACTAACGCTGCCCGCAGCTCATCTATGCCGGCAATTCCCGGCTCGGGCACCGGGCGAACGGGAGAGTACAGCCGGAACGTCAAATCGCCTGCCTGCCATGTATCTGTTCCTGCTTTTAACTCACGGGTGATGTCCTGATCGGCAAAGGCAACGAGCAGAGGCTCCGTTTTTTTATCCTTTTTCTCCACATCGTAGCGGGTACTTTCGTCCTGTGTGGATGCGAAAAAGGGAAGCGCCTCATAGGATCCGCCATCCCTGGATTGCAGTCCGATGTATACATTTTCATCGGCAGGCTTGCCCAGCTCCAGGCCGAGTCCGCCGCGATTACCCTTAAACCCAAGTGTAAAGCTGGAGAATGAACCGATAGGTGCATGCTGCGTGTTATAAAATATATTTTTCGACATATATTGAAACCCCTTTCATGATAAAATGTAACGTTGACTAACTTCAATTAGAGCCTAGCATGACATGTGCCGAGGAACCATTGTCAAATCGCTCCACTATTTATCCAAATCGCGCTGAAAACGATATACTGGAGGATATCGATGTAAATGAGCCAGGAGGGAGAATATGTCGTCACCACGTTTACCGAAGAGTCCCCATGATCCAGACCTTACGGTCGCCGGAGAGGAATTCTTTTTTCCCGATGTGCGAACTACGGTCAATCTATTTGCCATTCATACACGAAGTGTCGGAAGAGACTGGAGTTATTCACCACATGAACATCCGCAATATGAAATTAACATCGTGCTTGCGGGAGAACAGATCATGGTTGTGGATGGTCGCAGCTATATTCAGCGACAGGGTGATCTGATGCTTTTGCGCCCGGGAATTGTGCACTCCAGCTGTAGTAACGGGGAGGGATTTACGTATTTTTGCATGCATTTCGACATTGATGATAAATTGTTTCTTTCGCTACTGAGCCGTTTGGAGCAAGTGCTTTTTCCTGCGGATGGTACGGTGGCAAGGCAGATGGAGCCAGCGCTGGGCAAGCTGCTTGATCTTTCTGCCCTGGATGACATGGGGATAAATGGTGACTCGGTGGCAAAACGTATGCGGATTCAATCTGCTGTATTTGAACTGTTCGCAACGTTGTGGGAGGCTGTATCCAGTGAAGCTGCTCATCTGCCGGGACGTGGATATGTGCAGGCAGAGCTTGCTCATCAGATTGCTAGTCGTCTTCAGGGCAGAGTCAATCTGTCTTATAGACAGGCCGGCTCGTTGGAAAAACAGGATGGGATCGAGGGGATTTCATCCGAGCTGGGTATTAGCGTGTCCCATTGTAATCGCGTATTCCGTAGTGTTTTTGGCGTATCTCCGCGTGTGTATCTATCCGAGCTTGTCTTGCATGAGGCCAAGCTGCTGCTGGCTGATCCGCAATGGTCGGTGCAGCAAATAGCCGATCTGCTAGGCTATGGGGATATTGCACATTTTAGTAGGCAATTCAAACGCTGGTCTGGCCAGTCGCCGACATCCTACCGTAAGAGCGTAGCCCCTGAAAGCTCATCCGAATAAAAATATATATGATTATAAAATAGTTGTGATATGGCGAGTGAGGTATAATGAGGAAATCGCAATACTGTGTTGTACCTGATGACTAACAAGTTCACCACCGGAAGCGTGCTGTTCCCAGGTGGCGGTTATACGCTGATCTAATTGCTGGAAGCTGACGTGTGCATATCCACCAGTCCAATACACACTTACAATGTGTTGGACTGGTTTTCTTTTTACAGGAGATGTAGCGGGATGCAAAAAAATCATCGTATTTATCGGAGTAATACTCCAGCAAAGGTCGCATTTCGTTTTACAATTTGTGTTGAAAAAACTTATAGGAGGAAACAGCATGTTGGGAATCGATATAAAAAAGGAGAGTAATAATTTAGTTATTACTTGGCAGTTATCTAGGATAGAAGTATCTCTTGAGGATATTGAAGATGTTTCGTTCGATAATACTTATGCTGGACAAGAGAAAGATGCAATAAGAATAGGTACTCCTTATGCAACAACGGACAGAATTGTAATTAAAACCAATTCAAAGACATATATTTTGTTTACTACAAATGGTCAAAATATTCTTAAAAAAATACAGTCCTATCTTTAATTAGATCCATAAAGATACAGCATGATGTACACGGAGAATGATATTGCATTACTTCATGGACATATATGATCTGTATTGTACCCCATTGCTCAAAATAAGGAATGAGGTATGTACCGTGTTTGTACAGCTTATTTATTTTTAGCGAGTTTCAATTTTCTAATCAAACGATCGATAACATACCCTATGAGATACCAGAAACCTATTGTAGTGAAGTAAACAAGGGATATGGGGATATGTGCTTTGCGCACAAATTGAAAAAATTCATACATCCAAACCAACGGGCTAATCATAGCCAAAAGTATATTATAGTCGTCATATCCCGTAAGATTTACAGCAATAACTATACATGAGACTAGGACCAACCAAAAGCGAAAGGACTTCATTGCCTATACCTCCATTCCATTTTCAAAAAAGAAGCCGCGAGACGATTAATAGCATTCTGATCGCAGCGGCTTCTTGGGATTCTTCTGCTCTACACTTTTCTCACAGGGCGCAACACCGCGTAGCCGTATCCCTCAGGAAAATGCCGTTGATAATCCTGCTTTGTTTCCTCATCCCATTCATACCCCAGGCTGCTAGGATCAAAGTTCCAAGCTTTCTCCTCCACCGTTCTCATAACGTCTCCGTTGTTTTTTAAATAATTGAAGGGTGGGTGGAAAAAAACCAGGTAATCTGATTCGGGGATGTCCCGGCACTTCATTCCTGCGGGAATCTCTCCGGCGTAGTCAGCAGCAACCGGTATTCCATAGAGGTAGCCCTTCTGACCATTCTGATAGAACCAGCCTGCCGTTTGGCCCAATTGTCCGGGAAGCTTGAGGTGAGACATGCTTTCCAGGGTTCCGCAAATTTCATCACAATTATGACCATTTCTCCAGAAATCGCCGTAATTTCGAGAAGAAATATCCCAGAGACCAATAAATTTGTGTGCTGGTATATGCTCAATTTTGACTTCGGCTTCTTGCAAATGCTCTTTAACCATCTTATCCCGCTCCTTCAAATGGTAATGATAAGGAGAGAACACCTCAACGCGAATGGCTAGTGGAATAGGTCTCGGCTCCTTCTGGTATACAGCCGGAGTTACCTCAAATGCTTTTACAAATGCTCGTGTAAAAGCTTCCTGTGAAGAAAACCCATACTTTATGGCAACATCGAGGATGCGGACATTGCTATCCCGGAGTTCAAGAGCTGCCCGGCTAATCCTGCGCATCCACACATAATCCCTTAATGTCATTCCTGTCAGAGAATGAAATTGCTTTGTACAGTAATAAGGGGAATAGCCCAACTGGTCGGACATTCTCAACAACGATGGCGCTGAGGTCAGATTATTATCAATCCAATCAATCATAAGCTGGACCATTTCGTTCCATTCGTACACGAGGGTTCCCTCCTTTCGACTCCATCTTAACAGCCGGAATGCAGGAATATTTGATTTGAGTTGCATCCTATTAGTCTGTTACATGGTGCTCAATTCAAGGGCTGCGTTATTTGTTTTGTTCGCAATAAGTAAGATGACATGAGAAAAGAATCTGACTATTCCATTCTTTCATTTGTAATAAAATATGTATGATGATGTATATTGTATGACGTATGTTCGGATGATGAAAGTAGCCTTTTGATGAAATTAACTTTCACACAAAAAGCCTACCTACCGGAACACCGGCAGATAGGCTTCTATAACATAAACATTCACTTACTTCGCATTCTATGCAGTCGGTGCCTTTACATTGCAAATGCATCGACAATGCATCCTGATCTATCGTTAGTTATTTTTACGCTGACGGGCGCGGGCCTCGCCGCCTTTGCGGCCTGCTTCTTCTCTGCTCATTTTCCCGTCGCTATCACTTTGGTCTGAATTGCCACGGGCTTCACCGCCCTTGCGACCGATTTCCTGATAGAACTCCTTGCCATGGTTTTTGGAAGTGGCTTCGCCGCCTTTTTCACCAATCTCCTGATAGAAGTCCTTGCCATGACTTTTGGAAGTGGCCTCGCCACCTTTTTCGCCGATCTCTTGGTAAAATTCTTTGTCGTGATTTTTAGCAGTAGCTTCTCCACCTAAACGTCCTGCCTCTTCGCGACTCATTTTGCCATTTTGGTTGTTGTTAGCCATGTTCAATCACTCCTCATCGAATTTTAGTAAAGCGTCTACGTGTATCTATTAACCCTCGTGTCAGGAATTAAACATGTCTATTTAATTTTGATAAATGGAAAATGGTTGGTAAATAACTGGGTATACCCGTCTCTATCAGACTTCCCAGGACTCTGTACGCAGTTGTTGCTGGCGGGTAAATAATGTCGGGTAAATGAACAGGCTGAGCAGCACGCTGGTCAAAATGGCAGAGGTCATGGTAGTGAATACGATGAGCAATTGCAAACGCACGGCGACAATTGGATTGGCGCCTGCAATGATTTGTCCGGTCATCATGCCGGGAAGCTGGACAAGCCCAAGTGTTTTCTGCCCCTCAATGGTTGGAATCATACTGGAACGTATACAATTCTTCAGTATAGGGAAGATGGCTTGTCTCGGTGTTCCTCCCAACGCAAGAATAAGCATGATTTCAGGCTTGCGCAGCAGGACTTCCGACTTGAGCCGCGATACCAGCAGACTGGACAAAATCATGGAGTTGCCAATGATCATGCCGCTAATCGGAATCATGTACCGGGCTGTCGCCGGAATGATATGCAGGCCAATTAGAAATGCCTGTGTAACGATTTCCACACACAGCAACGTCAGAAATGACTTCCACATAAGCTGGGGAATAAAACGTCCTTTGCGCGCAACATTTTGAGAAGCTACAGTGATCATGAGCAGAATGAATAACACAATAAATCCGTAGCTTTGCATCCCAAAAATCAAATGCAATACATATCCAATCACCAGTAGCTGAACGGATGCTCTGATCGTGGCAATAATAATATCTCGGTCCAGACCGAGTTTGAAGGACTTGGACATGACGATGGCGATAAATACAAAACCAAGAGAGAGAATCAAGGCAACAATCGTCATACCCATTCTCCTGCTACAAACTTGCGGGTTTCACTATGTTGTGGAGCGTTAAAAAACGTTTCCGTATCCGCTTGTTCTACCAGTCTTCCGTCGATCATCAGCCATGTTTCGTGGCCTACCCTGCGGGCTTGTTCCATATGGTGCGTAATCCAGATCATCGTTGTTCCCTCTTCTTTGTTCATTTGAAGCAGCAGTTCCTCGACCTCTTTGACTGAGGCGGGGTCCAGTGCAGAAGTAATCTCATCCAGTAGTAAAATATCCGGACGGTTCGCGAGCGTCCGCGCCAGGGCCAAGCGCTGTCTTTGTCCGCCGGACAGCTCCTGCGCCTTTTGCTCCAGCAGGTCACGGGTAAGTCCTACGCGCTCTAACAGGCCAACCGGATCTTCCAGTACCTTGCCATGCAGCCGCTCTACAGTCTGGAGATTGTAGAGGACCGTCCCCTGTAGCATGGGGGCATCTTGAAAAACCAATGCTACCTTCCGTCTTAGTTCAGGGATTTCCCACTCGGTTATAGGCTTGCCGAGGACGTTGATTTCTCCTTCATCCGATGCTAGCAAAAGATTGCATAGTGAAAGCAGTGTGCTTTTACCAGATCCTGACGGACCGACCAGTGTCGTGATTTTTCCGCGCGGGACCTTTGCCGTAACTCCGTTCAGGACAGCACGTTGTTGTCCCGACCCGGTGAAATATTTAGTGACACGATTAAACTCAATAGCTGGAAGTGGATTGGGTTCCATAGATATAGCTAGCTCCTTTGCAGGGAATCGGAAAAGATATCAAATCTGCTTATAATCTCTTTGTATTATAGCAGTAATATCCTAACGGCTCTTCTTCTAAAAAAGAGTTAGTGTATGGAGCTGTTGCAAACGGTACTTTCTTTGTATAAACTAACGGGATTAGTTAAGATGAAATAAGAATTTAGTCTGTATATGTATACGAAATTAACCTTACATAGGAATTTAACGAAAGGGGACCGGATGATGTCACCTAGAAATGGAGTAAAGCTACAAGATATCCTGGAGGCTGCCGAGGATGTTGCCAATGAACGAGGGATGGGAGAGGTCACGCTCACTACATTGGCGCAAAAGCTACATATTCGCCCTCCATCTTTGTACAACCATGTGGACGGATTGAACGGATTGCGTCAAGCGCTGGCATTACATAGCCTCGAAAAGCTAGAGGAAGCATTGATGAGCGCAGCCGTAGGCAGAGCAGGCGAAGAGGCGCTGATTGCTATGGGGAGAGCGTATATGCAGTATGCGCGCGAGCGGCCTGGTTTGTATGAATCGATGCTGTATGCAACCGACCGAAATGATACCGAGCTGAGACATGCAGCGGATCGCGTAGCGGAACTTGTCATTACTGTGCTGTCCAGTGGCTATGGTTTCAACGAAGCGGATTGCATTCATGCAGCGAGGGGATTCCGTAGTCTTCTTCATGGTTTTGCCTCACTTGAACAAAAGGGTGGCTTTGGTTTACCTGTGGATGTGGATCAGAGTATTGAAGTGATGATGGACACCTTTTGCGCAGGTCTTCGCGTGTTACAGCAAAAGCGAGAGGGAGAGCATTCAGATAAAAACTGAGTTCAATCTGATATAGCCCATATGATTGCGTCCTGGACTCAAAGGGTAAAATATATTCAGTATACTGTAAGCGAGAGACCGTGAATACAGGAGGGGATATGAGTGAACGTACTGGTGATTGGTGCCAATGGAAAAGTAGGCAGACATCTCGTTCGCCTACTAGGGCAACATGAGTCGCATCGCGTAAAGGCACTGATCCGCAAACCGGATCAGGCCGAAGCGCTTGAACGTTTGGGTGCAGAAACGGTAGTAGCTGACCTTGAAGGGACGGTAGGTGAAATTGCCGCAGCTATACAAGGCAGCGACGCTGTCGTGTTTACGGCAGGCTCCGGTGGCAACACAGGAGCGGATAAAACGCTGCTCATCGACCTTGATGGAGCAGTCAAGGCGATGGAAGCAGCTGAACAAGCGGGTATCCGGCGCTTCATTATGGTCAGTGCTCTATATGCGGAGAACCGAGAGCAATGGCCCGAATCGATTAAGCCATATTATGTGGCAAAGCATTATGCAGATCGCTTGCTGGAAGCGAGCAATCTGGATTACACGATTCTTCGTCCCGGCGGGTTGACAGATGATGCGGGTACTGGCAAGGTTGCTACCGGTGAAGATCTCACCAGCCATACTATCTCACGTGAAGATGTAGCGGCAACAGTGGTAGCAGCACTAGAGGAAAAGCAGACGTATCATCGAGCGATTGATTTGGTGTCCGGCAGTACGCCTATTGCTGAGGCCATCCGGTAGAGCTGATGAATTGAAAGACATATGCATAAATATGGATAAAAGCAGACCCGAAGGCAGGATTTCGGGTCTGCTTTTTGCTTTTTGTATAACGTTCGACAGGTATTTACGAAAAAATTTGCTTAAAACTAATTATATTATTTATAATACTAATACAATTAGTTTATGATCAAGACAAGGAGATGAGATAAAATGCGTATCGTTCAGGTGCAGCATGTGTATCAATTAACGTTTATGCCCCGGCTGTTCCCAGTGAACTGTTATTTGGTGGAGGAGAAAGAGGGGCTTACCCTGATCGATGCCGGATTGCCATACAGTGCTCAGCGTATTGAACAGGCTGCGGCGCGGATTGGGCAGCCGATTATACGAATTGTACTTACCCATGCGCATGGAGATCATGTGGGTGCGTTGGATAAGCTGAAGGCAAAGTATCCTGAGGCGCAAGTATTCATTTCAAGGCGGGATGCTCGGCTACTGAAGGGTGATGTATCGTTGGAGGCAGGCGAACCAGACACTCCTATTCGGGGCAGCGTGCCGAAGAATATCCTTACCCAGCCTGACGTTTTACTGGAGGATGGAGATAACGTGGGTTCGCTGCTGGCGATCAGCGCATCGGGACATACGCCGGGCTCGATGGGATTTTTGGATACCCGTACCCATGCATTGATTGCAGGCGATGCCTTCCAGACTCGGGGTGGTGTTGCGGTAGCGGGAAGGCTCAAGCCACTGTTTCCTTTTCCAGCACTAGCTACATGGAACAAGGAAATTTCGCTGCAAAGCGCCAAAAAACTGGCATCTTACAATCCGTCTCTATTAGCAGCCGGTCATGGCAACATGCTGAAGCATCCACAATCTCAGCTAGAAAGGGCGATTATGGAGATGGAGCAGTAATGTTCAGTGCGATGATTCTGTATTCAGCCAACATTCAGCCAGAACTCACAAAGTCCTAAGCTAAGGCAGATACAATATGAGGAAAATAGAAACAGAGAGAGGTGCATCGGATTTGAACGTTTGGAGAGCGAACGGTCTGAAATATATACTTCTATTAAGTCTCATATTGTGTGCTGCCGTTAGTATCGTTTCGTTATGGAGTTATTCAGGTAGTTCCGCGTCTCAGTCTGCGGCTGTTAGGCAGGGACCATCCGGCGGGTTCGGAGGGGGAGCAGGCGGAGGCATGGGAGGGCCGGGGCAACGTCCCTCTGACGGTCAGACCGCAGGGAACCTGGGAACAGGAAGTGTAGGACAAGATCAGCAGAATTCTCCCCCAACATCTACGGATGCGGCGAGCAGCTCTGACAGCAAGAATCAGGGGACGACGGGCCAGACGACCAACTCCTCTAGTGAGAATTCGTCGACATCGGGTGACAAAGGTACAACGGCCGGGAATGATACGTCTGCCTCGGGCGGCAGTGGTGTTGCTAGAGACGGGCAGCACAGAGGCCCCGGTGGCATGTCTGGTAACGGATCTGGAATGGGTATGGGCGGTCCTGGCGGTGGTATGGGTGGGGGAAGAAATGGAAATTCTTCATCTGCTTATGCTACTCCGATGGCGTTTTTCGCTGCTTTGTTCTTCGGTGCGTTCGTGTTTATTGCGTATCGTTTTCGGGCTCAAGAATGGAAGCTCGGGGAACGTAACCGGGGACTGATGCTGTGGACTGTGCTGGGTGTGGGATTCTTTTTAAGAATGGCGATCGCCCCATGGATCTCGGGCCACATGGATTTAATGCTATTCCGAAACTGGGCTACGACAGCAGCGGATAGCTTGTCAGGCTTTTACACGAATGGTTCCAGTGATTATCCCCCGTTCTATATTTATATTTTATATGTGATCGGTAAAATCGGCTCTACGGATGCTTTCAGTCCTTATATGTCCGTATTGCTGCGGCTTCCGAATATTTTAGCTGATATCGTGACAGCGTACATGCTGTACCGGTTGGCAAGCAAACGGGTCGGCTATGGAGTGAGCCTCGGATTGGCTATATTCTATGTGTTTAACCCAGCTGTATTTATTAATTCAACCTTCTGGGGGCAGGTAGATTCATTTTTTACCATGCTGATTGTGGGCATGATTGTGCTGCTGGTGGAAAACCGGATCGGCTGGTCCGCTGTACTGTTTACGATAGCGGTATTGATGAAGCCACAGGGGATTATTTATGGGCCGGTTCTGTTCTTCGAGCTGCTGAGACAGCGCAAAATACAGCCTTGGCTGTTGTCCGTTGGTGGTGCCGTTGTGACAACCATTCTGGTCATATTGCCATTTTCATGGGGGCAGGAGCCGCTATGGCTGCTTGATTTATACAAGGGGACAGTTGGCGAATATCCATATGCTTCGGTGAACGCGTATAACTTCTTCGCACTAATTGGTGGCAATTATACGCAGGACACTACAACGCTGTTCCTGTTCAGTTACCATACATGGGGGATGATCTGCATTGTGCTGGTGACTCTGTTTACATGGTGGATGTATATCCGTAGTCGGAAACCACAATTTGCAGCAGCAGCTGCACTGGTACTCATTGCAGGTGTATTTACCTTCGCTTCCAGCATGCATGAACGGTATCTGTTCCCTGCGGCGGCGTTAGCTGTACTGGCGTACCTGTATTTGAAAGATCGCAGATTTTTGTGGCTTGCGGGTGGATTCAGTCTTACGATTTTCCTGAACACCTTTGATATTTTCTATAGCTCCAATTCTCAGGATCATTACGGTATTATTTTGTGTGTGACATCATTGCTCAATGTTTTGTTGTTTGGGTATTTGGTCAAAGTAGTGTGGGATTGCTCCAGGCCGGCTACAATTCAGGCTGCGCTTCCCAAGGCCACCAATATAGCTCCTTTATCCGCAGAATGAGTGATGGGCGGTCACCACACAGGTGATCGCCCATCTTCCAGCGATGAAGGCACGTTCTCAATACGGCGCGCCAATACCTTTTCATTTCACTGCGGCAAGGAAATGTTTCTCTCCACCATAAGAGGGATCAATTTGCGGAATGCTATCGTGCTGGCAGCTTGTTCATCCCTTTGATAGGCTTCATAATCTTTCCTGAAGGTGTTCTGCATTTCCTCCGATAAATGACGGATGTATCGGTGCGCACATTCGGTTACCTGTACCGGCGATCCGAAATCAACCACCAGATCCAAAACGTCCAGCACATAGAATTCCATGGGATTCGACTGTGGCAAAAACCATCCGGTCAAGATGGCTTGTTCAAGCACCTCGTCGAGATTAGCACCATACTTGTCCACCAAAGGAACGACCTTGTCTCGAATCAATGTGATAATTTCCGCCAATTCCTTCTCCCGAGACGTTTCCTTGGCCAGATTCCATACCTTGCCTTTGTTCCGGAAGCTGCTCAAGCTGATAGCCCAATATACTTTTCCGCTTTGCGTATTCATGATTTGGCAATTTACATTAAACTCCAAATAGCTGCCGGCCACATTGAAAGCATTACTCGAAAAACGCACCTCGGCCGTAAAGGGGTCCACGTGCTTGACCATGCTTCGCCTGGATTTATAGTATTTGAATCCGCAAGGCTCACAGGCTGCAGCAATCCTAGAGCAACATTCTCGAAAAATATCCTTGCTGGTTTGATGATCCGCCATATCTATTCCTCCCCATTTTGCTTATTTTATAAAGAGTATGAAGACACAGAAATCTTGGCTTGATTTCAGGCTTATAAACTTTGTATTACTACGCAAAAACAGGTTTACGGTTTCTATTGTTATTTTACAGAATAGCTAATAGCCAAATGCACAGAATAAAAGAAACCGCCCTTTAACAACATGGAAGTGGTTGATGAATCAACTACAATCCATAAGTTAAAGAAGCGGTTTTTTATCCTCATGCCAGAGTAACCTGGTATATATCAATCCATATATTCGTTCAGTTTCTGTACATCGCGGATGGTAATCTCACGTGTACCCTTGATATGAATAATCCCCAGCTGTTCAAACTTTCCGAATTTTCGGCTGATCGTTTCACGTGTGACACCCACATAATTAGCCATCTCTTCGCGTGAAAGGGGGAGATTTATTTTAATATAGGAGCCGTCCGGCTTGCCGTATTTGTGGCCGAGTTCGAGAATCATGTAGGCGATACGAATTTCCGGGTCTTTGGTAGCCAGGCTTTGAGCCAGGTTTTCGGTATGTGCCAAGCGTTTGGTAATCGTTTTGAGCAGCCTCAAAGAGATATCGGGATTGTTGCGGATCAACTCCTCCATATCATCTTTGGTGAGCATACAAATATCAGTATCCTTTAAGGCGTACGCACTAAAATTGCTCAACTCGTCGTTATTAAATATATTCAACTCACCAAAAAAATCGCCAGTTGTCAGAATGTGCAGAATTTGTTCTTTGCCCTGAGGTGTCATCTTCAGCAGCTTAACATGCCCGCTTTTAATGATGTACAGCGTGTCGGAAGCCTGTTCCTCGACAATCAAGGCCTCACCTTTCTGATATTTTCGGTGCCGGATCATAGAGCTAACCTTACACAAATCTTCGCAGGACAAAGAGGAAAAGATAGGCACTTTGCGGGCACAGGGCTCCTGTTCGCACTGGCAGGGGCAGGACATCTCATTCACATTCATTCACTCCATTCATCAACCGGAAACTAGAAAGTATAGCGTGTTCTTGTTATTCTGCATCATCTATAGGGGCAAAATGGCTTTGATCCTCACCGCAGACTGGACAAACCCAGTCTTCCGGAAGGTCTTCGAACGCTGTACCTGGCATAACGTCTTCATCAGGGTCACCCATAGCAGGATCATAAACGTATCCACAGGGCTGACATACATATTTTTTCATCTTTAGTTCTCCTTGTCATCCAAAATTTTTGTAAGCTCTGGTGCATCCGGACTGAGTCCTTGGATAATGGCTGCTTTATATGGAAGTGAAGCGAGAGCATCCCCAAAGCCGATCACACCGCAGATAGAGCCGTTTTGTATGAACATACGTGTATAAGAAACTTGATTTTCACGGGTCAGGCTGGTGTCACAGACTTGTTCGTCTACCAGACCGATGGAAAACAAGGGGCTTTCATAGCTGTTGGACAGGGTGACAGGAAGAGGACGCTGGTAAGCTGTGGAGGTACCCGCCATATTAGTGCCTGCTATTTTCCCTTGCTCCATAGCACTTTCCCATAATCCATCTACTCTATTGTGGAACTCGGCTACATCACCTGCCGCATATATATGGGCAGAGCTGGTCTCCATCTGCGCATTCACCAGAATGCCTTGTCCAATATCAAGGCCGATTTGGCGAGCAAGCTCCGTATTAGGTACAATTCCGATAGAGTACACGACATGTTCGCAGGGAATAACAGTGCCGCCCTGCAGTTCTACGCCCTCTACATGATCTGTGCCTGTAATACGCTTTACGCCTTGTCCAAGGCATACCTGGGTACCCTGTTCGATAACTCGGCGAGTCAAAATAGCGGATGCCTTTTCATCTAGCTGGCGGGGCATGAGCCGTTGCGAAGCTTCCAGAATGGTAACGGCATATCCGGCTTGCTGAAAGGACCAGGCGGTTTCTACACCCTGAATACCACCGCCGATGATACATATCCGGTCTCCTTGTCGCAATTCCGTTTTAAGTCTGTCTGCATCTTGTCGAAAACGAATATTGTGAACGTTCCTTAGTGAAGCCCCGTCCAGCACAAGCTTACGGTTGTGGGCTCCTGTACACAGCAGCAGCTTGTCGTAAGCAACGGTTTGCCCGTTGGCTGTTTCGATGGTGCAGTCCTCTGCGTGTATTGCCGTGATCTTTACGCCGGAATACACATGAATCCGTTGACTGGCAAACCACTTTTCCTTTTTAATCAGGATTTTGTCGCTGTGCAAGTCAGTGAATAGTGCCTTCGAAAGCTTGACTCTGTTATATGGAAGGGAGGACTCTTCCCCGTAAATAGAAATTTCTGCTAGCTCATCATGATCTCTAATCGCTTTTGCCGCGTTGACAGCGGCCACGCCCCCTCCGATGATAACGTAATGTTGGTTATCCATTCGGCATCTCTCCTATTCCCTCTAAGCTTCCTGTGCTCAAATAACACTAAGCAGCAGATCTGAGACAAATTCAGCAGCATTTTTAATTTTTTTCACTTTTTCAACTTCTGTAGGAGAGAAGCGAATGCGTACTGGGAATTCCACATGCGTCATACCCGTTGACTTGATTACATCTGAAGTGCTCTGGACTTTCATATTAGTACCGTTCAAGTAATCCTGTACGACTTCAATGGCTTCACCACTCCAGCCGTAGGAACCAAAGGCGGCAGCAAGCTTACCTTCCAAATTCATCTTTTGCATTTTTTGCAGCAGATCTTCCAATTTGCCTGTCATGTCGGCATATTTGGTAGAGCTGCCGACGAAAACAGCATCCGCTGAGGTAATACTATTTAATATCTCGGTTTCATCTGCTTTATCTACATCCCATAGCTCCACCTTGATTTGGTTCTCCAAAAAGCAATCTCTCAGGATGTTTGCCATTTTTTTAGTATTATTTTTTAAGGTGGCATAAACAATCGCTACTTTTTTATCATCCTTGGTTTCGGTACTCATCGATGCGTACAAATCAATAAATTTGGCAATATCATGTCGGATCGCGAAGCCGTGGGAAGGAGCAATCATCTCAATATCCAAGTCAGATACAGCTTCGATTAATGTACGCACATATCTGCGATGAGGATGAATGATAGCCTGATAATATCCGATAAAATCCTCGGTGATATCAAAGTCGGCCTCATCGGCAAATAGATGCTCTACAGCCACGTGTGTGCTGAAAATATCGCAAGGGAACAAGATTTTGTCTTCGATGCAATACGTAATCATAGTTTCTTCTGTATGGAGATAAGGTGTTTCCTTGAACAGCAGCGTCTTGCCTCCAATATCGAGTTGATCCCCATCCTTGATGACGAGGAAATTCCGATGCTGGAGCTTGTACATCTGCTGAATTTCCGGAACGGCAATCTCCGTGCAGACAATTGTGGCGTTTGCTGCCTTGGAAGCAAGTGCCGCTAACCCGCCGGAGTGATCCGGTTCCGTGTGATTGACGATTATATATTGAATATCCAACGGGTCGATTAATTCCGCTACAGCTTCTGCAAATTCTCTGCCGAACGCCATATCTACGGTATCTACAATAGTTGGTTTTCCTGTTTTCAGCAGATATGCATTATATGTTGTACCCTTTGATAGTAGAAGACGATGAAAGGGGACCTCACGATTATCAATTTTTCCTACCCAATAAATATCCTTTGCCAGCTTAAATCCTGGTTTCATAGGAATAACCTCCTGCTTTTTTGGTTTGTCTGACACAATTCGATTTTAGTTGGATGTGATGATGAAAAAGATGATTGAAATCAAATTTTTGAATATTTCAAAGTATTTATGACTTAAATTTATGTTTGTGATCGCAATCACAAGACGAGCGTAATAATCAAATACAATAAGACTATATAGGCCCAATCCAATTACAAACAGGAGAGTGAATCTACATGAAAAAATCAAACCTCATTCAATTTCAGGAATATAAAGAAGCTGCATTTACAAAACGAATTGTGCATAAGGAAGCCGACAATGTCATTTTTATTCTCAACTTCACCCCTAATGCTGAGCTGCCAACACATAATCATCCAGGAGCGAATGTATATTTGCTTGTTCTGGAAGGAAGCGGTACTGTAACTGTAAATGGTGAAGAAACGGAAGTTGTCCAAGGGGATATGATCCATATTACCGGAGATGAGCACTTTTCCTATCGTGGTAGTGCGGAAGCGAATTCCAGCCTGCATGTGGTGTTGACCAAAACGCCAAGTGAAAGCTATGCACAAAATATATAAAGTATAGAAATTGCAAGAAGAGGAGCTGCAGTCCAAACATACAAAAGCCGCTTGGTCATTTAGACCAGGCGGCTTTTGTATTGGAGAGTCACACCCCGGAATACGCTATAAACCGGCTGTCTAGCGGGATTACTGTACCTGTGACAGCGCTGAATGTCTAAGCCACAGTAGGTCACGGTTGTGTTCAGTGAGGAAGAAGCTGGAGGCAATAGTTTTCACGCTTTGGAGCGACCTTATGATGAAATCCCGTCTGTACAAATAGCTTCCGAAGTGCCACAATACGTTTTAAAGGCCATTTTTCTCCAGCTGGAATATCGTGCAAGGCTCGTGAAGTAGTTAACCCCAATAAAATGACGTTTCATCGAAAGGAGGAAGCAGGTTATGAAGCTGCATCGAGCCATTGTAGTGGATGATGAAATTTTCACCCGCAAAGGGCTGATTCAACTTGTCGATTGGGAAATCTGTGGCTTTGAAATCGTGGGTGAAGCTGATAACGGTGAGGATGCGCTGGAGCTAATCAGTCGTCTTCACCCAGACCTGATCATTACCGATATTCGTATGCCTGTGCTGGATGGATTAGAGCTGATTCGATCTGTACTCGAACGGAGTACCCAACATCCTGCTTTTATTATCATGAGCGGCTACAGTGATTTTGCTTATGCGCAGCAGGCACTCCGCTATGGAGTTCATGATTTTATACTTAAGCCGGTTGATGATGAGGACTTTTCGGCTACACTGCGCAAGCTGAGTGAAAGATTGCACCGTGAACAACAGAACGCGCAGCGATATCAGAACCACCTTACAGGCGGGCTGCTAGAGACGATGATGATAAACCCAGTGAATGATGCAGTGGTGACACATTGGGAGCAACAGTTGCGGCTTGGAGAAGCCACGTATATGTACTATGTACTCGTCGAGCTGAACGATCAGCATCCTTGGCACTCCGGTGACGATGGCGTCATGCTATCACTTTTCCAGTTCAGGGAACTTATAGAGCAAGCGCTTCATCGTTTAATGGGCAGCAAGTACCCTCTCTATGTCCATGAGCATCGTAACCGGATTGGTCTTATCGTACCGGACTTCTTTTTAGAGTGTTTTGAAGCCAAGGTGGAAGTTTTTATGAAAGCGCTACAACAGGAGATAGAGGGGATGGAGTCACTAAAAGACCGGTTGGGAAGTCGGGTGTTCGTTTATGCGGGAAGTCCTGTGAATCAGTTGCGGGATATCCAGCAGTCCTATGCCAGTGCAAAGGAGGCAGTTCTCCATAAATACATTCATGACCATAGTGGTATTGTTGTCTATCTGCAGGGAGAAATGCCACCCCTCGACTATAGGACCATTCGTCAGGACGTGCTGGATGGCTTGACAGAGCAGGTCGAGGAACTCCAATTGGAAGAGCTGCGTGCGACTATAGGTTATTTATTTAGCAGCTTTCGGGAAGAGCATTATGCTCCTGAGGCTATGAAAATGAGTCTGCATCAATGCGTTCTTAGTATCGTGCGGGTCATTCAAAACATGCAGGGAAATGAGCGCTCAATTCAGTCGCTGGAACCGATGATCAACTGGCAGGATATGAATCTGTCGCTGGGTGAACTCCAGCGATTGTTTACAGCCTTTGCCGAGGAAAGTGGAAAATATATTGGGACGCTGCGCAAGGAATGTCAGCAGGGAGGAATCCAGCATATCCGTGCTTACATTGAGCAGCATGCTGACGAGAATATAAGTCTGAAAAGTATTGCGGCCCGCTTTTACATGAATCCGGTATACCTCGGTCAATTGTTCAGAAAAACATACGGTGTGTACTTTAACGAATTCCTGCTGAAATTACGCATTCAGGAGGCGAAACGCCTGCTACGGCAGACGGATCTGCGTATATATGAAATTGCGGAGCGCGTGGGATTCGGCAGTTCAGACTATTTTGTGACTCAGTTTGAAAAGCTGGCGCACGTCACGCCAAGTGAATACCGCAATAGCCTGAGTGTTGGGTACGAGCCAGAGAGGTCCGGCGAATGAAGAGGCTGAGAACTATCCTGGATCATATACGGCTGCGAGATAAAATGCTGCTGCTTTATTTCCTCTGTGTTTTTACACCTATAGTGCTGACCAATCTGATCTTTTACCATGTTACCTCGCAAAATGTGAAGGAACAGCGTATTCAGGATATTACGCGCGCACTGGAACAAATTAAAATTGAATTTCACCGGGAATTTGAAGATGCGATGGAAATCTCGTCTATCTTTTATACCGATTATCGACTCAATGAGGTGTTGGAAGAAACATATCCCCACCCTGCTGACTATATTGCTGTTTATGACTCTTATTTACGGCGTATCTTAAACAATACTTACAGCCCTGTGTACCAATCCGTAGGTGGAATTACGATCTACACTGATAATTCAACGCTGCTGAATTCCGGGGGAATCAGCTTTATAGATGAGAAGGTCAAAGGCTTCCCCTGGTATACCCAAATCCCGCCTGGACGCCAGTCCAAGCCTATATTTGTCCGTACCGACGACAGTACCGACGAGCAGACACACCCCTTCAGCCTGATTCGACGGATGAACTACTTTTATTCCCCAAGTGGTCGTGAAAAAATACTAAAAATAGAGCTGCGAATGTCGTCCATTCGGGAGATTTTCAATAACCTGAATTTACAGGGGAGTCTCTTCCTGCTTAACGAACGGGGAGAAATTGAATACACAAATGATCCCAAGGTGGATATAAACCATAAAAGTGTTGCCTATAGAACCCTCAAGCTGCCCGAGAACACCATGGAGTTCAAGACCAGTTATGTGCTTACAAATAATCTGAACGGCTGGAGCATTGTGGCCGCAGTATCAAGGGATGAAGTGCTGTATGAAATGCAGGAACCTCGCAATTTTGCGCTCTTGTTAACCTGTGTGAATATGCTGCTGCCCACCTTGATCATTATTTGGATTACACGTTCGCTGAACGTGCGGCTTCATCGCATTTTGAAACATGTGAAAAAGGTGAAAAATCAGCATTTTGAACTCATTCCAGGTATGGAGTCGAGTGATGAAATCGGACAGCTAACAGGTGAATTTAATCGGATGACGCTGAGAATCAAACGACTGATTAACGATGTTTATATGGCCGATATTCAGCGAAAAAATCTGGAGATTCAGCGTAGACATGCCCAGCTGAATGCACTTCACAGCCAGATCAACCCCCATTTTCTGTTCAATGCGCTGGAGACGATTCGCATGCGAAGCCTGATGAAGCATGAGGATGAGACAGCCCGCATTATTCATAACATGGCACGGATTTTCCGCAATTCGCTGGTGTGGAACAAGGATCGAGTTACTTTGCGGGACGAGTTGGAGTTGATCCGTTGTTTTCTGGAAATCCAACAATATCGCTTTGGTGAGCGAATACAGTACGATGTACAGGCGCGCTCTGAAGACTTGGACAATCTGATTCCCAAAATGGTCGTACTGACGCTGGTTGAAAATGCAAGTATCCACGGCATTGAGCCGCTAAAGCATGGGGGACGCATTGAGATTCTTTTTGAGCATGAGGAAGGACGACTGATTCTAACGGTTCGGGATGATGGGGTTGGCATGTCTGTGGAACAGGTGCATCGCTTATATGGTTACATGCAAAGGCAGGAAGAAATGGGTGAGCGTATAGGTCTGCAAAATGTCATCTATCGTCTAAAACTTTACTACGGGAAACGCTTTGAGCTCGCCATTCGCAGTGCACCCGGCGAAGGTACGGAGATTCGTATAATGATTCCTGCGGATCGGGTGTAAAACCTTCAAAAGTGTAAAAAACCTAAATAAATCATTTTTCTACAAAAAATTTCATTTTTCGCTATATACTCCCCTTCTATTATATGGTAAATATGAATATATACTAAAAATCAATAATAAGAAGAAATAGTCTAGGATATCTTAACACTAACGAAGTTTTGAATAGCTGGCCAGCTTTCAAATATAACTAATTTTTTATTGGAGGAAGAGTATGAAGTTTACTAAAAAGTTAATTAAGTCCTTAGCGGTTGTTGCTATTATTGGTTCAATTTCCGCCTCTGCTTATGCTTCTAGTACCATTGAAGGAGGTTGGATTGAAGGGAAGGGTAATTTTTCTAATAATAATTCTCGTCAAGAGCTTTCCTTACGTGCTGCGAAAAGTGTTCCAGATCACCAAGGTTATACGGAAGCTAAGCCAGGAAATTCAGATTTAGAAAGAGCAGTTGCTATAACAAAGTGGGAGGGTGAATACCACTATTCCAGAGCACAATTAACTTGGGCAGGAAGTGTACGTCTTGATAGCGACAGACAATGGGGGTGGGATCGTACCAGGGCTGTCACTGGTTATGGTGAAGCTATTCTTGTAGCGAGAACTTTTTACGGCGGTAGCCAAGAATAATTAAAAATTAAAGAAGGTGAGATTGTTATTTCTTTAACAATTTCACCTTTTATTACGAGAGGTATTTGAAATGAAAAGTAAGCTGAAGGAAATTTCCGGAAATGGACTAATACCAATATTCGTACTGTATTTTTTATTGAGTATGATTATGATCTCTGTGAGTTATTACATGGTACAACAAAAAGAATTAGACTCCTTGTCCAGAGGTCTTTACCAAGAAAATAGTTTATTCTTTATGGTAGATCAAAATTCTGCTCACGAATTGGACTGGCGTAAGCTCCGAACTACGTACCCATTTACCATATTCAAGGAGCTTGAAACTGGGGAAATGAATGTGCGAGCTCTTTATTATAAAGAGGATACATATAAGCCACCAATTGTTGCAGGGAGATTTTTTAATGAGGACGATTTTTATAGTGATCATAGGTATGCTGTAATTGGACAACATATTGCTGAATCAGCACTTACGTCTCTTGACGGGAGACGGTATTATCTGTTCCAAGGAAAAAAATTTGAAGTCATAGGTTCTATGGGGGCGGCCTATCCATCAACTCTGGATACAACGGTGCTACTAAACTTGGATGCCCTTGGTCAACAAACTCACCTAAATAATATCTATGTACTAAATTCTCCCGCAGTGTCCTCTGTTATCAAAAATGGATATTTAATTTTTGAAAACTTAAGCGCTAAGGTGAATGTATTTGACCGCGGTGATGCTGGAGCACAGAGATATGTGGGCATAGACATATATCGTAATACGATCATAATTACTGTATTTCTGTTGTTGGTTTGCTCCAGTGTTATATTTACTATGAATTGGTACGATAAAAAGAAAACTGAAATAACTTGGTTATGGATTATGGGAATTAAGTCAGAGAAAGCGATAGTGAAATTTTCCAAACGATATTATGTAGCCGTCTCCCTGTCTTATTTGCTTATGTGTACAATAAGCCTTTTCTTATTTTTGATCGCTGGGGCTTCAATAGAAAATATTGAACTGTACGTACAATATCTGCTTATAGGCTACGTATTAATTCTCTTATCTTCTTATCTTTCCATATCCGTTACTGTCAAAAGGATAGGTAGATCAGGAAAGGACTTAAGTTTAAATGAGAATGGTATACAGTGAAGTTTTAGAAAGCGTACAAAAGAACAAAAGTACAACGATATTTATTCTCCTTCAAATTACTATTTTGTTTTTTTTAGTTACTGTTTTATTTTTGAATTTTAATCATTTAGTTACGAAATCAAGTAAAACAGCAGCCTTAGGGGCACAAGACAGTTTCCAGTTATCAGACACTCTAACGAATAGTGATGAATTAAAAGAACTTATGAATCAACCGATGTTCTTAACCAAAATTAAAAATTTTTATAATTATGTAGAGAAACATATAGGTGAGAAGTATATCTACATTTTTACGCAGCCTGTTGACCTCATTCATTTTGAAGGAGCGGACAAGGCAAAATTTTCACAGGATTATGAACAAGGATTTGAACCGAATGTCTTTACTATCAATAACAAAGGCCCTTATGTTTCTATAAAAGCTTTACAAATTAATAAACAAGGACTAGATCAGTTTTCCATTGAAACAGATGAGGGGGAGAACTTGACCGCACATGATTTTAATCATGTGGGTCATACAAGCATTCCTGTACTCCTAGGAGCAGAATATAAGCAACTATATAAAGTAGGAGATATTTTAAAAGGGAAATATTTGTTAAAAGATTTTGAGTTTTATGTAAAAGGGTTTGTTAAAAAGGATTCACTTGTTTTTAATGCTAATAACCCGGAAATATATCTTGATCGGTATATTATTATGCCCGCACAACAGTTTACAAGTGTCCCAGATACTAAGGAAGACTTTAACTTTCAACAGAAACACTATCTCCAAATGATAAATGGGGACATTTGGAGTTCGGAAACCGAGTACTTTGTAAGGAGCAAGGTAGAAGAAGCCCAAAAAAAGACTGGTTTTTATGATACCCAAGTTCTTGGAGCAAACAGCCCACCATTAAATTTTATTTTTTCAGCGCTACACGAGAATATCATGGTACTCAGTGTTATAACTATAACTATATTTGTGGTGTGTATTCTCAGCATTTCGATTTTAATGGTAACTAAATTAGAAAAAAATATGAAAAACTTATCTATTCACTTGATCTCTGGAGCAACGATAATGAATATACTTTTCTATTTTATTGCAGAGATAGCATTTTTGGTGATAGTTCCAGGTTTAATTAGTCTATTTCTGTATACTTATCTTATTAACTTTAAAATGGGTAGTTACTTCATCACGATATTGCTGAGTATGCTAATTATATTCGCGTTGTCTACACTTCTACTTTACTACAAGACGAGGAAGTTGCAGGTTAGTATGTTTTTAAAACGAATGGAGTGATTGGTTTTAATGATTACAATAAATAATCTTCACAAAGCTTTTAAGGTGGGGGAGAGGGTTTTGGAAGTATTAAAGGGTGTGGATTTGAGTATTAAAAGGGGCTCTATGACAGCAATTATGGGTAGGAGCGGTTCAGGAAAATCCACTTTGCTAAATATAATTGCTGGATTAGACAAACCGGACAGTGGGACTTACATGTATGAGCAAGAAGATCTGACTACTAAAACTCTAAATCAATTAGCAGATTTCAGAAGAGAAAAAATAGGATTTATTTTACAAAATTATGCTCTGATTGATACCAAAAATGTGTTCGATAATGTGGCTTTACCCCTAAAATATAGTAAATACCCTAAAGCAAAGATAAGTCATATGGTGGAAGATGTTTTAGAAGCATTAGAGTTAGAAAAGTTAGGTTTTCATTCTGTTGATATGTTGTCTGGTGGTGAAATGCAGCGGGTGGCGATAGCAAGAGCTCTTGTTCAAGAACCAGAAATTATACTGGCTGACGAACCGACAGGTTCCCTTGACGAACACTCTGAACAGAATATTTTGGGTATTTTCAAGGATTTAAATATACAGGGGAAAACTATTGTAGTCGTAACACATGACCAGCAAGTCGCAGATGCATGTGATGAAACGATTTATATCAAAGAAGGGAAAATACGTTATTACTAATTTGTTTTGTCATGGACGCCGATGCTGGATTGGCGTCCATTTGCTTTGAAGGACCTTCACCTATAGTTTTCTAAGTAACACCTTTAGATTGACAGGTGAACAAACTGAACGGCATTTTATAAAATGAAAGTGCTTACAATTTAGGGTGCGCGGGATTCTCGTTGTTCAAGGGGCGTGCGCATGATATTCACACACAATCGACAAAAGAGGCCGAAAGGGGAAGGTCTGGCATGACAAGCAAAAGGTTCGGAATCATCAGTCTGGTAATGGTTATGATGGCATCTATGATCACTGCTTGCTCAGGGAGCTCGGATAAGGAGCCTGCGTCGGGAGATAGCAAGGAGAAGGTCACGTTCACGTATTTTAATGCCACGGCGGGAAGAGACATTAATACCAATGAAACGCGGATCGGAAAAGTTTTGGAAGATCAGACCGGCGTGAACTGGAAGCTGGAGCATTTGGTAGGGGATTCGAATACGAAGATTGGCACGTTTATTGCAAGCAACGATTATCCGGACGTAATTGTACCGGATGGGACGATTGATAAACTGCTGGATGCCGGGGCTTTCATTCCCCTGAATGATTTGATCGACAAATATGGACCAAATATCAAGCGTGTATACGGACCCTACTACAACCTGATGAAAGCGGAGGATGGGAATATCTATTTCCTGCCGTTTAGCGCGGTGGTCGGCGATTATTTGTCTGCTCCTAACATAGAGCAGGGAGCTTTTTGGATACAGCGCAGAGTGTTGAAGGAGGCGGGATATCCAAAAATAAAAACGTTAGATGAGTACTTGGCTCTGATTCGGAACTATACGAAAAAGCATGCAGACGAGGGATTAACCGGGTACTTGGCGCTAACCACGCAGGATAGGTTTTATGCGCTTACGAATGCGCCGATGCATCTGGCAGGCTATCCCAACGATGGCGGCACAATTATTGATATGAAAACACACCAGGCGACGGATTATGGAGATAAGGACATCACTAAACGGTACCTGAAAGAGCTAAATCAGCTTAACGCAGAGGGCCTGTTCGATAAATCGTCCTTTGTGGACAATTACGATCAATATTTGGCGAAGCTGACCTCGGGCAAGGTGCTGGGCTTTTTCGATTACCGCTGGCAGGCAGGGCAGGCTCTAAATAACCTGCAGGAGGCTTCCAAGCGATCGGGTAATGATGATCTGGAATATGTAGGGCTGCCTGTTGTATACGACCGGAATATAAAGGATCAGTATCTTGATCCGTCGTCATTTGTTAATAACCGAGGCATTGGAATTACAGTCAGTGCCAAGGACCCGGTACGTATTATCAAATTTTTCAACAATCTGCTGACCGACGAAAACCAAGTGTTATCCAACTGGGGGATCAAAGGTGAAACCTATGATGTAGATAAAAATGGGCGCTTTTATCGGACCAAGGAGCAAATTAAAAAGACGGGTGAGGATGCGTTCCGTGACTCATTTGGGTTCAAATATTTTGAATACAGCTGGCCGCGATACGGTAACGGTTCTTCCTTGCCCGACGGCAACTCGGCTAGCCCCGGACGGCAGCCTGAGGTTGCGCGTATGTCGTATACCGAAGGTGATAAAAAGCTGCTAAAAGCAAACGGTGTAGAGTCCTTCTCGCAGATGTTTTCCGCACCTGACGAACGTCCATGGTTCCCAGCCTGGAGCATTCAGGTTGCCCAAGGCTCACCAGCGCAGATCTTTCAGCAAAAAAAAGGAGACCTGCAGCGCAAATATTTCCCGCGCTTGGTGCTGTCTGCACCGGCACAGTTTGATGCCATTTGGAATGAATACACCACCGAGTTTAACAAGCTGGATGTGAAGGCTTTTGAGGAACTGATCACGAAGGAGGTTGCCAAAAAAGTCAAGACGGTCGGGAAAAAATAAAGGAGGAAGCAGCTATGAGCTACACGTCACCGCCACCTGTTACGACCTCCTCGGGTCGTTTGCCGTCCTCACGGCGAACCGGCTTTAGGGGATTTATACACAAGCTGAACCAGCAGCGTGCACTCGTATGGATGTCCGTCCCTTTTTTAATCTGGCTGTTTATTTTTAAATATTTACCTCTGTGGGGCTGGACGATTGCTTTCCAGGATTTTAAGCCTGCCCGCAAGCTGCTTGACCAGCATTGGGTCGGGTTGAAGCATTTCCGTTTTCTGTTTCAGGATGAACACTTTCTGCGGGTGATGCGCAATACGCTGGCGATGAGCTTTATTAACCTGGTGCTGGGCTTTGTCACCGCTATAGCATTGGCGATTTTGCTGAATGAGCTTCGCCAGCTCGTATTTAAACGGGTGGTTCAGACGATCAGCTATTTGCCACACTTTATTTCTTGGGTGGTCGCGGCCAGCATCATTAGTACTGCACTGTCTGCGGACGGCGGTATCATCAATGAGGTGCTGATGTGGCTTGGGCTGATTAAGGAACCTATTCTGTGGTTAGGTGAGGGAAGCTACTTTTGGGGTATTCTCGGTGCGTCGGAGGTATGGAAAAATGTCGGCTGGAATACCATCATTTATTTGGCCGCGATGACCATGATTGATCCCTCGCAGTATGAAGCGGCCGAGATAGACGGAGCAGGACGGTTTCAGCGGATTTGGCATGTGACATTACCAGGATTAAAGCCTGTATTTATCATCCTGCTCATTATGAACATTGGCAACCTGCTCGAATCAGGCTTTGAACCTCAATATTTACTGGGCAACGGCATGAACGTGGATTACTCGGAAAATTTGGATATTTTCGTACTGAAATATGGTATCCAGATGGGGAACTTTTCGCTTTCCATTGCTGCCGGAATGTTCAAAACGGTGGTTAGCTTCATACTGTTGTTTAGCGCCAATTATATTGCGAAGCGGTTAGGGGAGGAGAGGTTGTTCTAAAAAAAGAGTGAGTTTCTGGGGAGGGCTCGTTGTCGCTTCGCGTGCAGATTGTTCTTCCGAACGCTCCGCTTCTTCAGAACAATTCCGCCCGCTCCGCTACTACCCGCCGTAAAGTCACTTTTTTTAAGAACTGAGGGTAGTGGCAGGGAAGAGCTTAAGAAAGGCGCGTGACTCGCGCCTCCTTGTAATAACTGCGTCATGATGGTTGGCTCAGCTTCGCTATCGCCATTAGAGGATGTCTTTGGGAATGGGCTATTCGAGGCGATAGCAGGAGTGCGTGCTTATGCATACTACAGGTGCAAGTCTGTGGATTTTTAACAGGCCGCTTCGCGGACCTCAACAAGACCCCATCAAACAGCTAAAATATGACTTCTTATATTACTAATAATAATCCACATAATTCACTCCAATTGCCACTGATATAAACACTCAAAATGACTGTTCCAAGCAACAGCACCAACAAGATAAGAATAATCAATCGGATTTAAGTGCTGGGCTAGGCGATGTTTTAGAAAGGAGAGGAAGTCATGGGCAAAGGGAAGGCCGTACATGGGCGATTTCGGGCGCCCTCGGATCGGATTTTTGATGCGTGCAATGTTGTGTTTATGCTGTGCCTAATGGTGTTCACGCTGTATCCATTTTTAAATACGTTGGCGGTTTCATTAAATGAAGCGAATGACTCCATTCGGGGTGGAATTTATTTGTGGCCGCGTGAATTCACGTGGAGTAATTATGAATTTGTATTCAAGGAAGCGACGATTTTCCATGCTACGTTGATTTCTGTATTACGTACGGTCGCGGGTACAGTGACCTCGGTGTTTTGCTGCGCGATGGTGGCGTATACGATCAGCCGGCCGGAATATGTGCTGCGCAAATTTGTTTCGATTGCCTTTATTTTGACGATGTATTTTAGCGGTGGCTTGATCCCCAATTTTCTCTTAATTCGTGAGCTTGGGATGCTGGGAACCTTTTGGGTGTACATCGTACCGGGGTTAATCGGGGTGTTTAATGTCATAGTCATTCGCTCCTTTATTGAGGGCTTGCCAGAGGGGATTTTGGAGTCGGCGCGTATTGACGGTGCTGGGGAGTTTGCTACTTTTATGCGTATCGTTTTGCCACTGTGTGTGCCGGTGCTGGCAACGGTGTCGTTGTTCACGGCGGTCTCGCAATGGAATTCATGGTTCGATGTATTTTTGTACAATTCGTCGTATGAGCAGTGGAGCACACTCCAATATGAGCTGATGAAAATTTTGCAAAATTCCAATACGTCCGTTAACGCTCAGGATTATGCCAGCCAGTTTTCAGGGTCAGAAAATCTGGCGAAGGCGGTTACGCCTACCTCTATTCGTGCCACGATGACGATTGTCGCCTCAGTTCCTATTATTTTAGTCTATCCGTTTTTACAAAAATACTTTGTGAAGGGTATGACCTTGGGAGGCGTGAAAGGATAGTAGATATTTTACATTTATTCTAGGAGCCACTTTTAATCCGCAAGTAACTGAAATCCAAGGGTGCCAAATACGAATTCAAAAATTTGAGTGCAGGAGGGATTGCTTTGCGGTCAGGTTGGTATACGCCTTTTTGTCTGGTGCTGGCTGGAGTGCTGTTGTTATCGCCTATCGGATGGTGGGGAATATCTGTAGCGAGAGCAGCTCCATCTGTGGAACATTCTCCGTCGGTTTCGAACACGGTGCTATCGGTAGGGAAGATCATTGGAGCGTATGGATTTGAGCAAGGAAACAGTGACGGCTGGAAGCCACGGGGAGCTTATACCCAAATTGCATCCGTCACGGAAGCGGCATATGGCGGTACGCACAGTCTGAAGGCAACCGCTCGTACGGCGGCTTGGAATGGAGCAGAGTTAGATGTGAAGCCACTGTTGCTGCCGGATGTGGAGTATGAAATTAGCGGATATGTGAAACTGGACGGCAATGCTGCAATTCCAAGCGTGCTTAAGTTTACGATGGAGCAGCAGCCGACAGGCGGGACTACAGCATGGAAGACCCTAGCTCAGACGGAGACAACAGATACATCGTGGATCAAACTCCAGGGGAGATATACTTTTACCGGGGAGATGAATGCATTGAAGCTGTATGTGGAGAACTCGAATTCTGCTCAGGCTTACTATGTGGATGAGGTGGAAATCAGGCAGGTTTCAGTAACACCAACAAATCCTACAAGTGGGATCGTATCCGGATTCGAAGACGGTACAGCCCAAGGATGGGTATCCCGCTTGGGAGACGAGACCGTGCAGGTCTCGAATGCCGATGCACGGACCGGCTCATACAGTCTGCTGACAACGGGCAGACAAAAGGCATATGCCGGACCCAAGCTGGACGTGACTGCCACAATGCAAAAAGGCAACCGATATACGGTCAGTGCCTGGGTGAAGCTGGCTCCGGGTGAGCAGCCTGCTAAGGTGAGGCTCAGTGCACAGCGTGATTACCAAGGCCAAAGTGCATATGAAACGGTTGTAGGCGATACGGCTGTCACGACAGGGGGATGGGTGCATTTGTCTGGTACGTATACGCTCGCACATGATGCAGATACCGTTTCTATGTACCTGGAATCGCCAGAAGGGACGTCTTCCTTTTATATGGATGATTTCGAATTGTCGCTGGTGCCGCCGCTGGCGATTGAAAAGGACATACCTGCTTTGCATGGATTATATCAGGGACAGTTCAGCATCGGCACAGCGATTGAGGCTTTCCAGACCGAAGGGGCTTACGGAGAACTAGTACAGAAGCATTTTAACAGCGTCGTTGCAGGGAATGCGATGAAGCCTGTCTCCTTGCAACCATCTGAGGGGCAGTTTCATTGGGAGGAAGCAGACCAAATTGTGCAATTTGCCAGACAGCACGGATTGGGAATTCGTTTCCATACGTTGGTGTGGCATAACCAGACTGGAGATTGGATGTTTAAGGACAAAAATGGACAGCCGATGACGCCGACTGCTGAGAATAAAAAGCTTTTGCTGGACCGCCTGGAGACGCATATTCGCGCCGTTGCGGCCCGGTATAAAAATGTCATTACCGATTGGGATGTGGTAAATGAGGTCATTGATCCTGATCAGCCGGACGGCATGCGCCGCAGCAAGTGGTATCAGATTACAGGAACCGATTATATTGAAAAAGCGTTCCGTGTCACGAGGGAAGTGGCAGGGCCGAACGCGCGATTGTTCATTAACGATTACAATACCCATGAACCGAAGAAACGCGATTTTCTGTACAATCTGGTGCGTGATTTGCTTGCCAAAGGCGTACCTATTGACGGCATAGGTCACCAATCGCATATCCGCTTGGAGTTTCCTGCCATAGCCGAAATTGAGCAATCCATCGAAAAGTTTGCTTCACTTGGGCTGGATAATCAGATCACGGAGCTGGATATGGGCCTTTACTCTAATGATACGGATCGCTACGAAACGATCCCTGAAGCCATGCTGATTCGGCAGGCTCATCGTTATCAGGCGCTGTTCGATATGTTTACACGACAGCAGGACCATATCAGCAATGTGACCATTTGGGGGACAGATGATGGCAATACGTGGCTCAGTACGTTCCCGATTGCCCGGTTGGATAAGCCGCTGCTGTTCGATGAACGGTTAAAGGCCAAATATGCATATTGGGCGCTGGTGGATCCATCCAAAGTGCCGCCGCTACCAGCAGGGAGTAACGAATAAATGATTTGAGACAGAGGAGTAGAGCTGTTCAAAAGGAGAGCTGAAGCTATGGCTACCTTGCGCTATACGAATCCGGTTGCCCCCGGATTTTATCCTGATCCGAGCGTGATACGTGTCGGAGAGGATTATTACATGGCGACAAGCTCATTTGAATACATGCCGGGGTTGCCGATTTTTCATAGCCGAAACCTGACCGATTGGCGGCAGATCGGGCATGCATTAAATCGGCGCAGTCAGATTGATTTGTCCACACGGAAGAGCTCAGAAGGTATATATGCGCCCACATTGCGCTATCATCAGGGTGTATTCTACCTGATTACGACAGATGTGATGGGGATAGACAATTTTTATATTACGTCTGTGAACCCTGTGGGACCTTGGTCTGATCCGATCCGTATTCCTTACGGAAATATAGATCCGTCCCTGCTATTTGATGACGACGGGAAAGTGTATGTTACCGTACAATCCGGGGCAGATGCCGAGTCGCATATTATTCAGTACGAACTGGATATTGCTACAGGCCAGGCATTGACCGAGCCTGTGGCTATTGCTCATGGAGATGGCGGCGTATGGACCGAAGGGCCGCATCTGTATCACATCGGCAGTCGTTATTACCTGCTGTGCGCCTGTGGCGGCACGGGGCGTGATCATCGTACGCTCGTGTATCGGGCCAATAGCCCGTATGGTCCATTTGAACGGATGAAAGAGCCCATGCTTCAGAATGAATATCCAAACTTGTGCAGACAAGAGAATCACCTCATTTAATACAAAAAAAAGCAGGCTGCTTACATGCTCGGACATGTAAGCAGCCTGCTTTGTTATCGCAAAGGAACAAGCAGTTTTATTCCAAGTTGGCGTGTTGACCATACATGGATTCAGAGGTCAGCTTGCGTAGTTCCATCGTGCTGAGCACTAACGCATCTCCATACAGCAGCAGGGTTTGCTCAAACAGTGAGCCCATGGGCTGAATGGTCTGGTAATCCTTGTTGGACGGGTCCTTGGGTGCGCCGGGCAGCTTGACGATGATATCGGCCAGTTTGCCGATGGTGGACTCGGGGGAAGTGGTAAGCAGCGCCAGTGAGGCCCCGAGTTTCTTCGCTTTGTCTGCCATGGAGACTAAGCTTTTGGTTTCACCAGAGCCTGAACCGATAATCAGCAGATCTCCCTCGCTCAAGCCAGGGGTTACGGTTTCCCCAACTACGTAAGCTTGAACCCCCATATGCATCAACCGCATGGCCAGCGAGCGAATCATGAACCCTGAGCGCCCCGCTCCTGCTACGAATACCTTATTCGCAGCAGCGATGGAGTGGATCAACTGTTCTGATTCGGTATCGCTGATTAGCTGTGGAACGAATTGCAGTTCCTTGATGACCTCAGATAAATATTGAGAGGTTTCCATTGGATTAACCTTGTTTGATGAGCTGCTGCATTTGCGAAGCTACAGCCTTTTTGTCGTCTTCGCCAGTGATACCGCCGCCTACGATAACCAGATCCGGTTGAGCTTTTACCACTTCAGCCAATGTACTCAGCTTGATGCCGCCAGCTACGGCTGTTTTGGAGTTTTTTACGACTTTTTTGACGGTTTGCAGTGCTTCGAACGGACTTTGACCTTCCGCTTGCAGATCGTAGCCTGTATGCACACAGATGTAGTCAACGCCTAAAGCGTCGATTTCTTTTGCACGTTGCTCCAGGTTTTTAACACCGATCATGTCCACCAGGATTTTTTTGCCGCCTTGTTTCTTAGCTTCTTCTACAGCACCTTTGATCGTTGCATCTTCAGCTACAGCCAAAATCGTCACGATATCTGCACCAGCCTCGGAAGCTTTTAGCACTTCATAGCCCCCTGCGTCCATAACTTTCAGGTCAGCCAGTACTTTTAGATTGGGAAATGCTTCTTTCATTGCTTTTACAGCATGAAGTCCTTCATTGATGACAATCGGCGTACCGATTTCTACGATATCAATATACGATTCTACTTCTTTTACCAATGCGATACCTTGCGGGATATCTACCAAGTCTAAAGCCAATTGAAGTTCCATGTTATTAACTTCACTCCTTAAGTGAATTTGTATTTTGGTGAATAGGTACATGCTTTGTTGAGTCGTACTTATACTTTGTTTTCATGCACAGGTTTGATTGTAAGGCCCCGGTATTCGGTTGAAAAGTACGCACTAATTCGTAACGTAGTTACCCTGACGATACTATAGACCATGAAAACCACCCATATGAGAGCCAATATTTTGTCTTCTTTAGCATTATTTCGATAATGAAAATCATCTATTCGTAACCAGTAAAATATACACATCCATGTCAGGTTGCAAAAGTATGAATGTACCGATAATTGAATTGACTTCAAGTTAGGTTTTGACTATATTTGTAATATACTGGTATGCAAAAAAAGGGAGTCTAACAGCATAACTACCCTGAAGAATAGCCACTAGGCTAGGGGTGACTTTAATTTTCAGGATAGGGAGGCGGGGTTTAGTGGAAGAGGTCCTGAACCAAAGGGAAGCTATTTATTTGTTGTCGGACAGCCACGCGCTCGATAAAGCTTGCGAGTTGTTTAGAATCAGCTATACGTGTAATGATTGGGATGAAGCGAACAAGGTTGCGGATTATCTGCATTCGTTGGCTGAAAGCCTGTATCACACCCAACTGAGAAATGCTGCAGACGGCAAGTACGAGACATTGAACGCCAAATACCCGCTGGTGTTTTATTATGCTTACAGCTATCTAGCGAAATCGATTTATTATCAGAATATGGGCCAGTATGAGGAAGCCAGAGATTATATTATGAAGTATAGCGAAATGGGTTGGTTTATGGGGCTGGATCAAAGCGGTCACGAAGAAGTAGAGAGATTCCGTTTTCTCGCCAAGGCCAATTTATATACGATTGATTTACTTTCGGGGAAGAAGGAACTTTTACCAGAATATGTTCAGTTTCTTCACGACAATGACGAGGAGCTACTCCCGGGATTGGTTGGTATTGCTGAAGCAGCTAACTTGAACAATTGGGACATTGACGACCTGCTGAACGAGTTTGCCGATGATATTGAGATATTTGAAGGTTATGAAGATAGAGCCAACCGCGTATATTATTTAAAACTGGTCAACCAATTAGCTATTTACCAGTTGAAAAAGAAACAGTACATCGTTGCCTTGAATTATATCCTTGTTTCTCTGCAATTCTCTATTGGTGTAGAAGCCAATACTGATTTTAGGACACTGGTTGCACTGTTCGAGACTTATCGAGATTTGGCAACCCTGTCGCAGCAAGAGCAATACCAAACCATTTTATTAAGGGGGCTTCATAATGAAAAAGGCATTAAGCTCGATAACTATGGTCTTAGCGTTTCTTAGTGTTGCTCTTCCGGTAGGAAATACATTGGGACAGTTAGACCCCGTGTATCCTTCGAATCATGGTGTTTTTTCTTATACTGCTTGAGTTTAGATTTGGATTGTTAGACCCAGTAGGGATTTTGTAAATAAGGGGAGCGCACTTTTACGCCATTTGCGGGTTAGTGCGCTCCCCTTTCTCATGCCAATAAACAATATTAGTTATTTTACAATATAGGAAGTCAGGTTATCGGCCAGATGTTGCATCGTTTCGCTCGCCTTTCGCATACGCTCCATGACTTCGGTGAAAGAGCCTACCAGAGTCGCCTGCTCTTGAGAAGAAGCAACAATTTGCTCTATTTCCTGCTCCATCTGACGAATGGAGTTCTGTACATCCTTAAGGGCTCCCTCAATATCGACTGTCGCCTTTTTGGACTCTACAGATAGCTTGCGTACTTCTTGAGCAACGACACCAAAGCCTGCCCCTGCTTCTCCGACACGTGCGGCTTCAATCGCGGCATTCAATCCAAGCAGGTTGGTTTGATCGGAAATTTCCTTGATAAATACAGCGACCTGATTAATTTTACCCGAGTTTTGTACGGCAAATTGGGTGTTCTTCAAAATGTGTTCACTGGTAGCTTGTAGCTCCTCTGAATGTGCTGTTACATGCTGCACCATTTCAATGAGCTGCTCGGTAATGGAGTGGTTTTCAGATACGATTTGATCCAGCTGATTTCTGTTGGTCAAATTATAGGAAGCGGCAAACGCTGCAATGACGTTCCCATTATCATCAAACACAGGAATACTGATCATATCGAGAGGATATCCCAGCAATTCAGCCGGAATGTGGGTCAAGCTGGCCTCGCATCCATTTTTAAGCATGGCGAAATTTTTGTAGTCCTCAAGCAGCTCCGAGCCGGTTTCAAAGCCAAGATTCATATCCTCTGATTGGGTATAAGCCAGAACGTGAGTACGGTCGAAAAGAGCAAGGGTTACTTTCTCCCGCATAATCTGTTGTATGTAGGGAATGGCTGCAATTAATGCATCTATTGTATTCAAGTGGATTGCCTACCTTTCTTTACTAAATATATTTTTTATAGTCCTATATAATTGTCGGTCTAAAGACGGATAAAAGTTATAAAAGTATTGAGAATTTAAAGAAAATTCAGAAAAAAAGGCATATCGTTTCATAATAGAAACGATATGCCTTCCGATTTAATTTGAACGTGTCAGTGCTGTGTATAAGCGGCTTACTTGCCACGCTGCTCGAACAATTGTGCAATCCCCACAATAACCTTGGTTGCAAGCACCATGTTATCCACCGACACATACTCGTACTTACCGTGGTAGTTCTCCCCGCCTGTGAAAATATTCGGTGTAGGCAGTCCCATGTAAGACAGCTGTGAACCGTCTGTGCCTCCACGAATCGGCTTGATAATGGGTTCAATATTCAGCTTCGTCATTGCTTCATGAGCGATATCGACGATATGCTTGACAGGCTCAATTTTCTCTTTCATGTTGTAATACTGGTCTCTCAGCTCCAGCGTAATACGGTTGTCTCCATAGGCAGCCTGGAGCTCTTTTACGATATTTGTCAAATAAGCTTTCCGGTTCTCAAAGCTCTCACGATCAAAATCGCGGATAATATAGTATAGTTTGGCTTGTTCTGCTGTGCCAGTAGACTCCAACAGATGATAGAAGCCATCGTACCCATCTGTATATTCCGGGGCTTCATTCACAGGTAATCTACTGTGCAGCTCCATAGCGATTTTGGCAGCGTGGATCATTTTGTTTTTAGCCGTACCGGGATGTACATTCACACCATGAATGGTAATATGAGCAGCCGCGGCGTTGAAGCTCTCATACTCCAGCTCTCCGAGCGGTCCGCCGTCTACCGTATAAGCATATTCAGCGCCAAAGGCGGCTACATCAAAGCGCTCAGGTCCTCTTCCAATCTCTTCATCCGGTGTAAAAGCAACACGAATTTTGCCATGTTGAATTTCTGGATGATCAATCAGATAGTGAATCGCTGTCATGATTTCTGCGATACCGGCTTTGTTGTCTGCACCGAGCAGGGTGGTGCCATCTGTTGTGATCAGGGTGTGGCCTTTATATTGAGTCAATTCGGGAAACTCACGTGGAGAAAGGACTACACCAAGCGAGGCATTCAGCGTGATATCGCCTCCATCATAGTTCTCCGTCAACTGTGGCTTTACTCCTGCGCCAGTTAGCTCAGTAGCCGTATCGAGGTGTGCCAGAAAACCAATGACGGGCACTTCTTTATCCGTATTGGAGGGAAGGGTTGCCATCACATAACCATGATCATCAATGGTTACGTCTGTCATACCGATGGCTTTCAGTTCGTCTACCAGGAGGTTGCCCAATGTGAGCTGTCCGGGTGTGGTGGGGCATGTGTGGCTGCTTTCGTCGGATTGGGTATCTACCTGAACATATGTAGTCAGGCGGTCAATCAGTTCCTGTTTCATGTGGTTATCCTCCTTGGGTCTTTTTCATTATGGTACGTATTTTATCATGATTAGGCTTACGATATAAAAAAAATGGTTTAACCTTTCAGAATGACAGGTTGTTTGTAGCACATATAGAGAAATGTTAATCTATGAGTCTTTTAAATTGTGTCTTATTACTGAGTCACTTAACGTTACGTTCATAGATTGGAAGCATAGAATACACTATCAAACGCAAGGGAGGTGAATTCTATGGCGATCCTTTTACCTTCGCAAATTTACAATCTTGCTGCTGGTGTAGGTAAGTCCTTTTTTGAAAACCTGAGAGGCGGTAGTAATGCTACAATTACCGTTAATAATTTCGGTGCCAATCCGGTGGATCTTGTGGTTACCCGTGTCAATGCTCCTGTGATCACTTATACTATTCCGGCGGGCAATAGTCTGACGTTAGAAGTTGCCTTGCTGCTGGTAGCTGCTCTCCAAGCTACTCCAGTTGGAGCAGTAACAGGTAGCATCCAAATTGCTACTGCTGATTTTTAATCTGTAACGACTTGACCCTCTAACTCTAGCTTTGCTGAAAAGCAAGGTTAGAGTTTTTTTATTGTTTGAAATTTTCTGAAACTTTTCTCAGGTTGTACCGATATATACATATGGCATCGTAAATAACACATCGAAAAGGAGTACCCTGTATGAGCTTTAGCAACCCGGTTTTACGTGATGACATCTTTTTGCGTGAAGATGAAAGAGAAGCTAGCGAACAACGTATGACTATCGGAGGAACGGTGAACAAAACGTTGCTTCTGCTAGTCCTGCTCATCGTCTCTGCCAGTATTACCTGGTATATGACCTATCAAGGAACCATAGAGGTGCTATCGTTGATGACGGCAGGCTTTATTGGGATGGCAGGCATAGCACTTTCGATATCCTTTTTTCCCAAAACGGCTCCATTGCTCTCTCCTGTATATGCGATTCTGAGTGGCTTTGCTTTGGGTGGCGTTTCCGCTTTTATGGAATATGAGTACCCTGGAATTGTAGTTAATGCCATTTTGCTGACAGTGGGTATCTTGTTCTTGATGCTCTTTATGTATACACAACGAATCATCAAGGTGACACGTGGCTTTATCTCATTTGTTGTCCTATGTACGATGGCGATTTTTCTAGTGACGTTGGTTGATTTTATTTTGAATTTTTTCGGTATGAATGTTCCGTACATCCATGAAACGGGCTGGGTGGGTATTGGTATTAGTTTATTTATCGTCATCATTGCCGCTTTGAATCTGCTCGTAGATTTTAATTTCGTTGAGGAACAAGCTGATCAAGGTGCACCCAAATATATGGAATGGTATGGCGCCTTTGCATTGCTGGTAACGTTAGTGTGGCTATATGTACGAATATTGGATTTGTTAGCTAAGCTTAGCAATAGGGACTAAGGTCTGCGACTATTTCATATGGTTCAAGTAGGACGAAAAGAAGGACGGCTGAATGTCGTCCTTTTTGTATGCAAGAAGCGGTTTAAAAAATGCATTTTACGTTAAATACATAGAAGTTGGGTAAAACATAGAGGATAGACAGGTGAGGAGTGAGGTATATGTATCAGGTGGTGCTGGTGAGGCACGGAGAAAGCGTGTATAACCGACAAAACTTGTTCACAGGCTGGACGGATGTCGATCTGACTGAGCAGGGAACTCATGAGGCTATCGAGGCAGGACGTATCCTCAAGGAGGCTGGGTATACGTTTGACTTGGCATTTGCTTCTGTGCTAAAACGTTCTATCCGCACGTTGTATCATATCTTGGATGAGCTGGATCATCTGTGGATACCCGTGCAGAAGTCATGGAAGCTGAATGAACGCCACTATGGTGCGCTTCAGGGGCTCAGCAAGCTGGATTCCGCCGTGCAATACGGCGAGGAACAGGTTCATATTTGGCGGCGTAGCTTGACGGTGCGACCTCCTATGTTGGATGCGCAGGATGAACGGAGTCCACATCGGGAAGAGCGTTATCGCCATATTAAGCCAGAGGAGCTTCCGCTCGGGGAAAGTCTGGAAGACACGGTGCATCGGGTTGGTGGGTTTTGGAAGCAACGGATCGTGCCGTTGATTCTTAAAAAGGACCGGGTTATCATTTCCGCACACGGTAATACTTTACGGGCCTTGATCAAGTACATGGAGAATTTGGATGAAGCTACTCTGCTGGATTTAAACATTCCGACAGGCATTCCACTGGTGTATGAGCTGGATGAGCATATCGATCCTATTCGGCGCTTCTATCTTGGTGATCCGAGTCATGTAGAGGCAAAGAAACAGGCTGTGGCCAACCAAAGCAAGGTGACGGAATGACTTTCCATACAACAAAGAGGACAGGGCGCCTTCTTGCATCCTGTCCTCTTTGTGTTGATATACATTAAGCGTTCGCAGTATCCTCTGCATCCAGGCTGTCTTCCTCAGTAGGAAGTGCCCATACCGATACACTGCCGGCACGAACGGGAAATATGCCATAGCCATCCTGTTCGATCTTTATGGTATGATCGTGATGCCCGGTCAAATCGGTCCATTTTTCTCCTGCACGTTGTTTACCCACGAACATGCGCTTTTCCCCGTCATTTGCGTTAGTGATCACCACAGCACATCCAGAGCCGTGTAGCTCAGGAATGCCCTGACGAACCCATCCAATCGTATGGGGATCATCAAAATAATCTTTTTGCTCACCATAAGCTTTGTGGTATCGGGCATATAGGAGCGGGTCTAGCTCAGCCTGCTTGCCTTCCACAGGCGTTTGTCCCTGGATACCGTAGTAATCACCGTAGAATACGCAGGGATAACCATCTTTGCGCAGTAGGATGAGTGCATAGGCACTGGGCTTAAACCAGTCCTCTACCCAAGATTCGAGCGCTTCGTGCGGCTGGGAATCATGATTATCGACAAAAGTAACCGAGTTCAGGGGATGGGTATGAACCAGCGTATCCTCGAAAATGGTGCTTAAATCGAAATCCTTACCACCCAAGGAAGCGCTATGTAGTTTGTAGTGGAGGGATACGTCAAACAGGTCGATTTTATAATCGATGGTATCCAGAAACTTTTGGCAAGATTCTAGATCCGGTTTCCAAAATTCGCCTACCATATAAAAATCCTGCCCACGCTTTTTAATCATTTCTGTAGCAAACTCTCGTACAAATTCATGATTAATATGCTTGATCGCATCCAGACGGAATCCGTTGCATTGTAGAGTATCCACCAGCCATTTGCCCCAGCGGATCATTTCCTTGCGCACATCCTGATGATTATAGTCAATATTGGCGAACATTAAATAATCATAATTGCCGAATTCATCATCTACATTATCGCTCCAGTTTTTGTTTTTACCTAAAATACGATAGATTCCTGTCCGGTCCTGACTTGCATCGTAATCCGTTCCATTAAAATGTTCGAAGTTCCATTGAAATGTGGAATACTTACCTTGTCGGCCGGGGAATGTAAATTTAGTCCAGCCTTCGATATCAAAGGGCTCGGAAATGACCTCATTACGATTATCCGGGTTGACCTCGACGACTTTGAATACTTCGGTTTCATCCGCACCAGCCTTATGGTTCATGACCAGATCGACATAGACGGCTACGCCGTGGCGAACGCAGGATGCGACAGCTTCCAGCAGGTCTTCCCTGGTTCCGTATTTGGTGCGCACTGCACCTTTTTGGTCAAATTCGCCCAGATCGTAAAGGTCATAGACGCCGTAACCCGTATCCTCAGGAGATTGGCCTTTGGTGACAGGTGGAATCCATATCGCGTCAATTCCTTTGGCCTTCAGTTCCGGTGCCAGGCGGGCAAGCTTTTTCCAGTGAGAACCGTCAGCTTTGACATTCCACTCGAAAAATTGCATCATCGTATGGTTCCTTTTCATGTGCGTCCCTCCTTCATATATAACAAGTTACCCACCAAGTGAGGGGGGCTAAACGTCTGATGGCCAATATGATGTTGATGAAGAACATGGATCGCTGTATAGCGTATGCTAAATCATTAAAATTTGTTATACATTGAGTGATCACAACGACTCGATGGCTAGAAAAGGAAACGTGAAAACGGTAAAATGAATCTAACTTAGCAATAGTTCGGATTTCAGGCAAACCATAAGCTCGACCAAGAGAGGGAAGGAGGGATGAACGTGACAGACCTGCAGCAGGATAAGGATGAAGCGAGAGAACCGCTGATGAAAAAATGTACGTATTGTCAGGAGACAAAACCATTAACGGACTTTCAGCGCAGAACCGGTCGCCGGGCTGGGCCTTATTCCCGGCGTGGTCCTTGCCGTTCCTGCCGGGGGTTAGCCCCGCAAGAACGGGTGGTTACGTCCGCTCCTTCCCATGAGGAGACGAAGCCCTTGGCTGCTCCTGTGGAGCGGCATAGCTCCGTAGCAGATACGGCTGCGTATCGTCTGGAAGCGTCCGCGCAGCCTTCTAATGATTCTCAACGCCCCCGTAGGAAGCCCGTCACGGACAAAGCGCGTGAGCGCCATCGGCAACGGGTTCGCCATTTGCTTAGCAGGCTGAAGCCTGCGGATACCCGTGCGTTGCGGCTTAATCGCAATGGCATGATTCGGCTAAGAGGCAAAACCGACCAAGGGAGACGCTGGCATCAGGAGATTGAGCTTGATTTGGCGATGACTCTGGTCAGAGAACGCATGGCAGTGATTGTAAATCCGTACACGGTCCGCAGACTTTATAGCAACAAGGAATTCCGCCAATATGTGCTTAAACGTGACCGCTATACCTGCTTTTTTTGCGGTGGCTATGGTGACACGATTGATCATTTACTTCCTCGGGCTAAAGGTGGACACACCACGCCAGTAAATTGTGTATGCGCCTGCAATGAGTGCAATCAAGTTAAAGCTGCCCGTGATGTAGAGGAATTCATCGAGTCTGGTGTGCCATTGCCGATTCTGATTCCGAATGATTGTGAACCTCCCGATGCTTCTGAGGACACCTTACGTACCTAGGAGATTCCTGGGGAGTCGGCAACATTCCCTTAGTACAGTTCTACTTCAAAGCCGGATTCCTTCCAGGCTGTTGTACCGCCTTCGATAAAGGCCACATCGGTAAAGCCCATCTGTTGGAGTATATAAGCTGCCAGTGCGGCTTGTCCGCCTGCCCCGCAGGTGGTGATAATCGGGCGGTTGCGGTCACGTAAGCGTTCATCACGCAAATCTTGTGGAACGCCCAGGTCAGCGCGGATGGGCAGCATGCCTAGCGAAATATTGGCGCTTCCGCGAATCAGGCCGCAAGCACCTGCATCATGAGAATCCTGTACGTCGATAACGAATGTATCCGGATTTGATTCAATTCGCTGACGTGCCTCCTGTGAAGTAATGCCCTGAACGTGCTGCCTCGCTTCTTGAACCATATCTGCAAATGTTTTAGCCATCGTTCAACCCTCCGTAGGAATATGTTTTGTATTGGTTTTCATATTAATGAACAGAAACTCACTCTCTCTATTACCCATCTCTAGTATAAAATGCCCCTTTTTTTAAGGTAAAATTAGACAAAAATCGTGCTTATTCTAATTTTTATCTAAAATAACAATAAAAAATTTGCAGAAATTTGTGCAAATTTAAAATTTCTTCGACGATTGGGTTGTGAAAGGTGTAATATAGAGGTATAGGGTTCCGTTTCGTCCTGTTGTAGTCACGAGGGAGCGCTTCGTGAGATATTCCGCAGCAGTAACAACAACAGAATAACGTCCAAGCAATATACAATTGGCATCTGCGATCATCAGTCTTGCCCTTTAGGGTATAGGCCGGTTTAAGCTGTGCTTCTTGCATGTTTAAGGGCGAATTCATTGAACGTTTTATTGCTAGAGTTTATGATACAGGTTACGAGAAAGGAATGGACTTCTATTTTCACAGTAAAGGAGGACGTTCACGCATGTCTGAAAACCAACAAGAGGTGGCCGTAACACAAGAAGCTACCAAAGAGTCTCGGGATGTATTGGACCAATTGATGAAACCGGAGGTTCAGCAATCGCTGACCGTACTGGTAGAGAATCTGCCAAAGTTGACTGAGATGGTTACTTTTATGACCGATGCTTATGATGTAGCACGCAGTCTGGCAACTGACCCTGTCTTTATCGGAGATATGAAAAACTCCATGGGAGAGTTTGTGAAGCCTGTTACAGATTCGGCTAAAGGATTGGCTTCTGCTGCAATTGAAGCAAATGACCGTGTACAAACTACGGACGGCAGTGTAGGTCTGTTTGGCCTGCTCAAAATGCTTAAAGATCCTAATGTACAAAAAACGCTGCGTTTCAGCCAGGCTTTCCTGGATATTCTGAATGAGCGCCAACGCGAAAGCAAATAATTACCTGATCGAGAACGGAGGATGGACATGTCGAAGCAAATTTTGATCTTGGGCGGCGGATACGGCGGATTGCTGGCCGCTCTTACAGCACGCCAGCATATGGACGCTAGCCAAGCAACCATTACAGTGGTAAACCGCTTTGCGTCGCACCAAATTATTACGGAACTGCACCGTTTGGCGGCAGGTACTATTGCCGAAAAAGCCGTGGCGCTTCCTTTGGAAAAACTGCTGCGCAACAAAGATATTATCCTGAAAGTGGATACAGTTTCCGAAATCAAGCCGGACGATAAGAAAGTAACCCTGGCCAGTGGTGCTACGTTGAGCTATGACGCTCTCGTTATTTCCCTGGGCAGTGAAACGGCATACTTCGGTATTCCAGGGCTGCAAGAGCATAGCTTCACGCTGAAATCAGTAGCAGAAGCTAATCGCATCCGCGCACATGTGGAAGCTCGTCTGGATGCTTACAAGCAATCGGGTAACAAAGCCGACGCTACAATCGTTATCGGTGGTGGCGGTCTGACTGGTGTTGAGCTGGTGGGCGAATATGCTGACAAACTGCCTGCAGTTTGCCGTGAAAAAGGCATCAACTACGAAGATATCAACTTGTATTGCGTAGAAGCTGGACCATCTATTTTGGCAGGCTTCCCTCAACCATTGGTTGATCGTGCAGTAACAAGTCTTGAAAAACGTGGCGTTCAAATCGTAGCGGGTGTTCCGATTACAGAAATGAAAGCTGACGAAGTTCTCCTGAAAGACGGACGTTCGATCAAAACGAACACACTGATCTGGACAGGCGGCGTACAAGGTAATGCACTGGTTGGCGCATCCGGTATCGAAGTAAACCGTGGTCGCGCAACTGTGAATGGCGCACTGCAATCGACTTCCCACGAAGACATCTTCCTCGCTGGCGACAGCGCAGTAGTGTTCCCAGGTGAAGGCGAGCGTCCATACCCTCCAACTGCACAGTTGGCTTGGCAAATGGGCGAATTAGTTGGTTACAACATCTTCGCTTATTTCAACGGAGCGAAAATGGAACGCTTTACGCCAGTGTTCTCCGGTACACTGGGCAGCTTGGGAAGAACAGACGCGATCGGTACTGTAGGCGCGAATGGCACCCAACTGAAAGGCGCTGTAGCTACTTTGATGAAAGAAGGCAGTAACATCCGTTACTTGTCCCACATCAAAGGACTTTTTGCATTGGCCTACTAATATCTATATGGTTTATTAAAAGAGAGCGCTGTTCAGCGCTCTCTTTTTTCATTCTTTGACACTAGTGATGCTCACCATTCACAGATAGTTTTAATTCACTTCATCTGGGCTAACTCTTCCACCTGTGCAGGAGGGAGCGCGCCTTCAAAAATACTCAGCTCATCCATAGAACCTTTGAATGCAGGGTCCCACCAGTTGACCCCTAAGCTGAATGTTCCAGATTTAGAGGTAAAGACATCCGGAAACCCTGACCCGGTAAACTGAATTTTCCCATTCACATACACCTCTAGCACTCCATGATCTACAGTAAAGGCAAGGTGTGTCCATTCATTGGTTTTGATCTTCAGGCCAGTACTGCCGGTATACCAAGTTGAGCTGCCGGACCAGACCATGGTGTTATCCTTCTCAGGTCCTCTGGGCAGAAGGCTAACCCAGTGGTTGCTATCCATAGCTCCAAAAAAAGTTGGTGTATGCACAGTCAATTCGCTAGGTTTCACCCACAGTGACACAGAATAGGCTGAACTGGATATGAGTCCTTCAGGCAGAGCAATACCTGACTGTCCATCAAGGACTACAGCTTGGCCTCTTACGCCTTCAGCGTAGGATATACTACCTCCCTGACGATCGATTCGGTCACCAATAACCTTACCATTGGCAAAAGCCTCATTCTGATCCTTTAGATTATTTTCAAATGGGTATGAAGCAGTCAATGTTGCCTTCTCATAAGGAGCTACCGTAATGTTAAAAGCTTTGTCCCGACTGCTGTCCCCTTTGGTAATGGTAGCTGTCAAAGTGGCGGATACAGACTTTTCTCCGATCCCGGGGCGCTTGATTTCACCAGTATCGGAAATGATGCCTGGGTCTGAAGTTTTCCAGGTAATGGATGATTGCCGACTGCCTTCCTTCGGAAGCGTCAGATTAGCCGTCACCCGGTTCGTATCGCCAAGATCTAATTCACGATATACACTGTCAACGACTGTCGTATCCGTCATATCAGGGAGCTTACTGCCCCAGGCCATTTCACCTTTATTCGATAGAACTGTAAACGCAAGGATGTATTGATTTGTAACCTGGTCCCATTGTCTTAAGAACACTCCATCATATACAGCACCATCCAGTGTTAGTTGGACATTCGCATCCCCCGACTTGCGCCATGTTCCTTGCACATCGCCTTTAATCGTATGGTCTGCTCTCAGCTGAATGAACTGTGTATTTTTGATCGTCGCCGAAGAATCACTGCCATGGTTAATATATTGATAATCACCAATGAATTGCTTCTTATCCAGCTTTGTAAGCGTCTCGCCGCCGTAACGGTAAGGAGCTACAACAGGCCAGTCATCCTGATTCATGAACATTTGGTGTACACGCAGCTCATGAGTCTCCCCTTGCTGAGGGAATCGGGTATGAAAGACAACAAACATTTGTCCGGTAGCAGGATCGGTGTATACCGAGTTATGCCCAGGAGATACATAGCCGTAGCCCACACCTGTACCTGGATCGCCTATTTTGCTATCGAACAAGAAGTTACCCATTAGTTTGTTGCCATAGGCTACATTTTTGGTGTTTGCTGGAAGCACAGCATTCTGTCCTTTGGCATCCTTATAAGGTCCTGTCGGACTCTTGGAACGGAATAACCTCATGTTATACCCACCGTCTGACGCAAGTCCGCCATAGGTTACATACAGATAGTAGTAACCTGTCTTTGAGTTGTATTCAATATATGGACCTTCCCCGGACTCACCGTATCCACCTGCGATCTTGGTGCCAAAGTAACGATCAATCAGACGGCCATCCTCTGTAGTTCCATCTTGGCCTGGATAGATCGGTTTGCCAGTTGCTTTATCCAGCTCCAGCAAAAATATTCCTCCGGACCATGACCCGTACGTCATCCATAAGCGCCCGTCTGTATCATAAAAGACTGCTGCATCAATTGCATTCGGGAACACCCGATTCGCATAAGAACCATCGGCGTTAAACCATCCTGCTCTAGGCCCCTTCAGCTTGCCTTCATTAATGAGTTGAGAAATCGGCGTATTTGTCCACTTTTTATCCACTTTGCTATCTTTATCGAATGCAGTCTCCTTTGTAAAACCAGTGTTCACAATAGTATCCACATATTGATAGGGGCCTTCAATGTTGGGTGCAACGGCAATACCGATCGCGGAACGTATATAGGTGGAGGAGGCACTATAATAAATCATATAGGCCCCTTTTGAGCCATCCTTATTGACATAATGCTCATTCCAAAATACATCCGGCGCCCATACTGAGAATCCTCCCTTGCTATCCGCATCATTCTCGCCCGCCCAAGCGAAAGATCCGGCCAGATTCTTCGACAAATCTCCGTAAAGGGTATTCCCAGGCGTTGTGTAACCGTTTGCAGAAGAAGTCCAGTTTGTGAGATCTTTGGATTTCGCTGCGGAGATATGCGACCCAAACACATAATAAGTGTCACCGTCTTTGACAATCGAAGGATCATGAACCGATACATTAGAGAAGGTCGGCACATTCTGCTTATTATTCTGGTTCGGATCAGCTTCGGCGGCATCCATTGTACCTGAAGGTACGGCTGCAATTGCCAATAATAAAGTCATTGTTAATGCAATGCTAGACCTGGCTCTACGCTTAATAAAACTTCTCATCATATACATTTACCCCTTTCAAAATTGGAATACAGTGATACATTCTGCTTTCATCGCTAAAATACCTTTATGTTTATAAATATTATTAATGTATTTATGAATTAAATGACTGTAGAGAAGGTGCCATATTCTATAATTAGGTAGAGATTATAAATTATGGTTGACTATATGTATTGGTGGAGGTACGTTATATATGAAAAAAACAGTTATATTTGTGAGCTGTTTATCAATAAAGGAGGGTATTATGAAAATCAGGTTGCTAGTATGCCTTATAATTTTATTTAGTGTTGCTACTGTACACTCGAATTCGACATCAGCCCAAGCTCAGACCCCTATACACCTGAAGGTAAATAATCATTACGTTTTATACACCTATCCTGCATCACCTTTTATGGATACGAAGGGCAGACTGCTTATACCGCTTCAAGCTGCTGAAGATATACTGGGCGGCAAAGTAACTTATAATGCAGCGAACAAAACGGCTTCTGTTGATTTGCTAGGCCGTAATGTAACGGCTACGATCGGATCACCCGAAATATCGGTTAACGGTGAGCCGGTGACAATGGACACAGTCCCCATCATGAAAAGCAACGCGATGTTTTTATCAGTTTCCATTTTGTTGAAAGATACAGATGCGCAGATGGAGTGGGATTCCAAGCGTGGCTTATTGAAGCTAAGACATGATAGCTTTACGGAAAGTCCAGTTTTTATGAGGTTTAAGGGACAAGACTTGGCCCAAGTCATTGATGCAAATGCATTTGATCTTACTTCTTTTAACTGGGATCAAAAGCAGGGTGTATTGAATATTCATGCTACGTATAAGAGCGACTTATCGCCCGTCTTCAAGCAAATTGACTTTAATCCTATGATTGTGTACAGCAAAGGGACCTATAGTGTAGATCCTTATTCTAAACCCGGTTCATTTCACAAAGTCAAAATAACCAGCGCAGGTCATTTGGTTTATACAAAAAATATCGGTACAACTAATGCGGATAGTGATTATATAAAATACATTACTTCTGTAGGCAGAATGATTCAATAATTGAATGTAGGATGTTTGTACATCATAAAAAAAGCGACAAGGGCTAAAAGCCTTTGTCGCTTTTGTATACTTAGAAGTTAGTAATTAGGTTGCGGTTGTCCTTGTTGCGTACAGTTCCATTGATTCTGTCAATGGACTCTCTGTTTTTAAGGAAATCAATAACGCCATCTGTCAGGTTGCTTCTTTGCAAACTTGAGAGTTTATTCCAGTCATCCAAACCTACATAAACATCCACGTCAGCTGTACTACTGTCGCCTCTTACACTGAAATCAAAGCCGACTCCGGCGTAGTTGCTATATCTGTTGAACAAATCACGTTGGATCGTGTTTGCATCGAAGGATGAAGCTACATCCCTCAAAGAAACCTTGCCTCTGCTGTTGATTGTAAAGGTTGCCATTTTATCTCTATTACTAGAGTTTTTAACCGTACCCTCTATATCGGCATCTTTATACTCTTTCAAAATATCTTCACCGATGTCTTCAAGGAAGGTTTCCTTTCTGCTGCTGGTTAGGTCAGTCCATCTGGATTTCGTCATTTCGATGGTCACTGAAATATCCTTTTTGTTACCATCCAGCGTGATATCCGAGTTGGTGTTGTAGTCATCCCGGTGATCATCATTCAGCTTACGTTGGAGATCTTTCAAAGAGTCTGAACTATTTTTGCTCGCTTCATCTTTCAGCGTCTGATTGTCTTTTTGCAATTGAGCAATGGTAGCATCTTTCGTTGTGTTCGCTGCTTTTGCTGTGTTCAGTTCTTGAGTCAGCGTTGTAATCTGATTGTTCAGTGCTGTAACTGTAGATTGATCAATAGGAACGCCGTTGTCAGCAATGACTACGCGTTTGTTTGTGCCATCCCATGTTACTTTTTTATCCAAAGCGGTACCTGCCAACTTCAGCGGGATATAGGTCACGCCATCCAGCAGAAATGGTTCTGTTTTAGCATCCGAGGCAACCTCGGTTCCGTTATAGATAATTTTAATATTGTTATATACTGCTTGGATCGGCTTAGTTACTTGTGCAGCATATGTAGATTGGCTGAACAGAGCCCCGGAGATGGCCAAGGCCGACACGGCAGTGATGATGACTGGTTTCTTCATGGACTTCAATGATTTCATTCGTTGGTCTACCCCTTTATTTAAGAATTATAGCTTGATACATAGACTAGAGTAACATTAATACATACAAAATCCAACAGGTTGGAAGGGTTGTTATTGGTTGTGCTTATATTAGTTAGACGCAAAAGCGACTGTAAAAGTTGCCCTGTTTGCGTAAATATTTTTCCAAAAGTAACCGAACAAAATAGAACAGTCCGCTGTACAAGACAGCGGACTTGTTTGGAGTACAGTGCGTTAGGGTATCAAAAGTTGGATTATTTGTGGTCCTTCAGTTTGCCTGCTGTTTCCTGAAGATGGCCTTTGGCTTTATCCAATTTACCTTCGGCTTGAAGTGACTTATTATCTGTAGCGTTCCCGATTTGATCCTTGATTTCGCCTTTAGCTTTATTTACATTACCTTTGATTTTATCGCTAATTCCGTTATCCTTCATGGTATAGCCCTCCTCATATAATCAAACTTTCTTTCAGCATGCTGTAGTTACTCATTACCCGAGCGAGGGTAATACGAAACGTAAGGCTGTAGATCACAGACAGGGGCATAATGTTGGAGACGGGGTTAACTAGATCGTGAAATAAGGAGTGAGCGTATGCTCAAAATTTTATTGTTTATTCTCGTTATTCAACTTATTTATGTATCGGCGTATACACTACGTATGATTTTGACGCTGAAAGGACAGAAGTACATTGCTGCACTCATTAGCACCGTGGAAGTTACGGTCTATGTGTTGGGCTTGAATGTCGTGCTTAGATATCTGGATCAAGTGGCAAGTCTTGCGGTATACGCCATCGGCTACGCAGTAGGTATTCTTATTGGGGCATGGATTGAGGAAAAAATAGCGCTCGGTTATGTCACCGTGAAGGTGATCAGTAATGAAATCAATGGAGGGATTGCCAATGCGCTGCGAGACAAAGGCTACGGCGTTACAGCCTGGCTGGGCAGTGGACGTGATGGAGAACGTTTGGTGATGGAGATATTGGCCAAGCGAAAAAACCAGAATAAGCTGTATCAATCCATTCTGGAGCTGGACCCCAAGGCTTTTGTCATTACAGTGGAGCCAAAGCAATTTCACGGCGGTTTCTGGACCAAGGCTATCCGCAAATAAGGATTTTGGTAAAATACGCATATTTTCCGTAGGTTGGAGCATATTAATACCCGCACAGGAGGGAATTAACAGTATGCCGACAGGGGATGTTCCCCTATAACAACCAAGGGGGGATATAGATGTACAGACGCCAGGCCCCGGAAATCATTCCAGAGGAAAATACGGCTATTTGGTCGTGTACCAACGAGGGTTGCAACGGATGGATGAGAACGGATTTTACCTTTTTGAGCGAGCCAGCTTGTCCACTTTGCCAAGCCACGATGGGACAGGAAATGCGGATGCTGCCGATTCTCAATCGGACGGGCAATTCCTTTGTCGCCCAGCGCTCTTAATTGAAGGTAAGCCTATGATTACGCTGCAAAGATTCTAAACGTCAAAAGCCGCTCCAGCGACATGCTGAGCGGCTTTTGGTTGTGGAATATTCACTGATCATGATCTCTCAAGGGGCTGCACGGAATCACGATATACAATATGACCCTGTACAAGAACTCGACCAAAACGACTGCCGGGATGGCTTATTTTTTTCATCATTGAATCCACCGCGGTACGTGCCATTTGCTCAATGTCTACTCCGACCGTGGTCAGTTGCGGAACAATAAGCGTGGCGTATACATCGTTATCAAAGCCGACTACAGAGCAATCCTCGGGTACGCGGTATCCCAGACCAATCAGCTGGTGCACCAGATTGTGAGCAACCTGATCGCAGTTGCATACAAAGGCGGTCGGTAGTGGCTGAGGTAGCTCCATTTCAACATAGGACCCTTCGTCGTCCCGGTCACTAAGTACCCACTCGTTACGGAGGGGCAACCTGTGCTCCAGCAAGGATTTATAGTAGCCGAGGAAACGATCCTGAATACTACTGGTGGAATAGATATTTCCCACATAAGCAATATCCCGGTGCCCCTGGGCGATCAAGTAGTTGGTCAGCTCATAGGCTCCGTAAAAATTATCCGTCACCACAGAGTCGATATCGGCATGCTCATCATAAAAGTCGAGAAACATTTTAGGTTGGTCCATGGTTTGTACCAGCTCAATATATGGCTTGCTCACCTGGCCCAGAAGAATGAAGCCGTCCACCTTACGGTCGTAATAGATACGTGGCAGATTAAGCTGTTCTTCGTCCTCGCGATGGAGGATGTGAAGGATCCCGTAGTAGCCGTATGGCTCCAGTGCTCGTGAAATTTGCTGGTAAATATGCAGATAAAACGATTGGCCAGGACCGGTAAAACGTTCAGGGATGACAACACCAATGTTATAGGTGAGCCCTTCCTTCATGGACTTGGCAACGGTATTGAAACGATAACCCATTTCGCCCGCGAGCGTTTTAATACGTTCTTTTAGCTCCTCGCTAACCCCATCCTTGTCATTGAGCGCCTTCGACACGGTCACGCTGCTTATTCCCAGCTTATCTGCAATATCCCGCATCGTTACGTTGCTCTTCATTCCTGTTCCGCCTTCCAATTTTAAAAAGATAAGCATTTTGCCTACATCCAGATAAGAGTTGCAAAATGCTGGGGTGAATATGGATAGCTTATCCGCTTGTAGAAATTCAATTAGCTTAGCGGTGCAGCTGCTCTGTAAAGATACAAGGACTGGCAGCCATAGCTGCCCATAGAACAACAATTAGCCTGCGGGTAACAGTTGTTCTATGGATAGTATACATGGTTCCACAAGCAGGATAAAGCTTACGGCTTAGATCTGCTGGGAAGGACGGTTGCTTGCTTGCAATAGCGCTTCATTGCGATGGATCAGCTCACGGCGGATAGCGGCGCTGCCAAGAGAACGCAATGGGTCGGACGGTGTATTGAAGGTGTAGTCTTCTAGACGGGGAATGGTGGTCGTCGCTACGTGGATACGGGTATCACTGGACGCGTAGTATATGAAGACTTCATCTCGTTCATTAACGACTGCCCCATTGCAGAAAATAACATTCGAAACATCACCCACGCGTTCCTCATCATAAGGAGCTAGAAAATGCCCGCCAGGCTTGGCAATGACGCGCGTAGGGTCTTCCAGACTGGTGGCAAAGGTATACAGCACATATCGCAGCCCGGCGGCTGTATTGCGTACCCCGTGAGCGATATGAATCCAGCCGCGACTCGTTTTGATCGGAGCAGGACCTTGCCCGTTCTTGACTTCGTATACCGTATGATAGTAGCGCTCGTCAATCACTGTCTCATGTTCAATCACGGGCTGCGTAATATCTTTGCAGAGACCGAACGCAATGCCTCCGCCTGAGCCTGTGGAAATAAACCCATCTTGGGGACGAGTATAGAAGGCATATTGACCGTCCACAAATTCGGGGTGCAGGACAACGTTGCGTTGCTGCGGGGACTGGGTAGTGATGTTGGGAAGCCGGGTCCATGTGCGGAGATCTCGAGTGCGGACCAGTCCAGCCTGAGCGACAGCGCTGGAGGTATCGTGGGCTGGCGCGTCAGGGTCCTTTTTCTCCGAGCAATAAATACCGTAAATCCAGCCGTCCTCATGCTTCACCAGCCGCATATCGTACATATTGGTTTCATCCGGGTCGATATCATCCCATACTAAGGGAGCGTCAATGAACCGAAACTGATCAATGCCGTTATCGCTCTCTGCCAAGGCAAAAAACGACTTTCGATCCAGTCCCTCGGTGCGTGAAACAAGAATGTATTTTCCTTCATGATAGATCGCTCCAGGATTCAATGCCGCGTTCACACCCAGTCGTTCCATGAAAAAGGGGTTGGTTTGTGCATCCAGGTCAAACCGCCAGTGAATGGGAACATGATGGCGTGTGAGCACCGGATAGAGGTAGCGTTCATAGATACCATTGTAAAAGGAGGTTTTAACCTCATTGGGGCGCGTAATCAGTTCTTCTTGCTGCAACAGCAGCTCATTGTATTTGCTATGAATCATTGTTTTTCCATCCTTTCCAGCATTTCGATGCAAAATCGGCTGTTATGATATGGGCACTTCCAAGGACCTGCAATCTCTCTCGCATCAGGCTTACCGTCGGTTTGAACTGACCAGAACCATTCGCCTCCGGCGCGCGGATCGATGATATATTGCCGGGTATAGGTCCATAGATTTCGCACAATGTGCAAAAATCGTTCATCCTGTGTCCGCTGAAACGCATTGTAAAAACCAACCATTGCTTCGGCCTGTACCCACCAGATACGTGAAGTGTCTACCCGCTCTCCCTCCCGCTCGTTGATGAGCGATCCGTCTGGCTGAATAGCCCGCTCAGCTACCGCGCCGGCAATATCCACCACCATGTTCACATACTCAGATGGATGATAACCCAGTACATTCATTGCGTCCTCCATCAACCAGCTGGCTTCGATGTCGTGACCATATGAGGTCAGATCGAGCAGTGAGCGCCATTCGCGATCGAAGAACACTCCCAAGCGCCGGGCGGAAGCATCGTAAACACGATGGTATAAAATGTCCAGCACGTTCTTCAGTGCATCCCGAACCTCTTCGTTTGGGTAGGCACGTAGCAATTGGGTATACGCTTCCAAAACATGAATATGCGTATTCATGGTAATATGCGCGGTAACTCCATTTTCGCTGAGTAGCTCATTAGGCTGCGCGTTCCACGAACGATCATATTGTTCACCGTATGCCTGTAGAGCAGGATCATATCCTTTCTGCTCCACAAGGTGAAACAGTTCCATTGCCAGTGGTAATGCATTCGGGTCATCCGTAGCTCGTGCATATTCTGCCAACGCATAGATGGCGAATGCCTGCGCATATACATGCTTGCACGTATCCACAGGCTGCCCGGTGTAGTTCACCATCCAGTACATTCCTCCATGTAACGGGTCAAGCAGGTGATCTTGCAGAAATGTAAAGGCATGTCGTGCCGCGTCTGCATAGGCGCGTTCCCCAGTTACACGGGCTGCTGCTGAGAAAGACCAAAGTAGTCGCGCAGTGGCGATGCCACCTTTGTCCGCTTGTTTATGGATGTGCAGATCCACGTCTACCTCTCCATAAAATCCGCCATGCGCTTCATCTTTCAAGCCTAACCAGAATGGGAGTATGTGTTCCTTCCATTCCTGTCTAATTTCGTGTACTAGTGTTTCCAAGAGACAAAGCCTCCTTCGGAAAATTATTTATTAGTTTATCGTTAACCTTACAGAAGTATCATATCTAGGTGTTTATAAACTGTCAACCATGCTAGATTCGTGTTTTTTACAAGAAGAGGACCACGATATTTTACAAAAAAATATTGTAATTGACACAGTAAGCGCTAACATAATAAAATGATTTTGTTAGTTTAACGATAACCTTATTAAAAACAACAGGAGGGGTCGTCTCATGAAGTTGTCCAAGGTTTTGATGTCATTACTATCCGTGCTTTTGATAGCGGGACTGTTTACTGGCTGTAGCTCAAAGAAGGATGCGCCAGCTGCCGGTTCTGATCCGAAGGGTCCGGAAGGGGAAATTACGGTGATCACACAGCGGACAGATATTGTGGATACCGTATTTCAGGATTACGCCAAGGAATTTAACAAACTTTATCCGAACGTGAAGGTCAATTTTCAGGCATTGGCCGATTATGATGGTCAAATTAAAATTCGGATGGGAACCCGGGATTACGGAGATGTGTTGCTGATTCCTGGCAGCATTCCGATTGAGGAGCTTCCTAATTTTTTTGAGCCACTAGGTACTTATGACGAGATGAAAAACAAGTATACCGGCATTGAAGAACGTACAGTGGATGGTAACAGCTACGGTATTCCGATTGCGATGGTTTACTCTGGCGTGATTTATAACAAAAAAGTGTTCAAGGAAGCAGGGATCACACAAATTCCTAAAACACCGGATCAATTCCTGAAAGCGTTACAGCAAATTAAGGACAAAACCAAGGCAGTGCCGCTGTTTACGAACTATGCCTCTGGTTGGGCACTGACCCAGTGGGAGTCTAGCCTGGCGACAGTAGCGGGTACGAAGGAATACGTGAATGTGACACAACCGAATTCGGATGATAATTTCACGAAGGGTCAGCCCCACTATGAGCTCTACAAGGTCCTGTACGATGCGGCTAAAAATGGTCTGATTGAAAAAGATCCAACGACTACGGATTGGGAGACCTCCAAGGCGGATCTTGCACAAGGCAAAATCGGTACGATGGTGCTTGGCTCTTGGGCGATTGATCAGATCAAAAGCGTAGCTTCTAACAAGGATGATATCGGTTTTATGCCTTTCCCGACGAATGCCTCCAAGGTACTTGTACCGCTGGCAGGTGACTTTAACCTCGCTATTAACGTAAACAGTGAAAATAAAGAGGCGGCCCGTGCCTGGGTGGATTGGTTTACCGAAAAGTCCAACTATGCCGTAGAGCAGGCAGGCAGCATTAGTCCGCTGAAGGGTGCCGCAATGCCTGCCATTTTGAAGCAGTACGAGAATGAGGGCGTTGCTTTTGAAGCGCTGACTCCGTCTCCCAAGGGGCAGGAAGGAATTGTCGATAAAATCGATAAAATGGGAGAAATCGGCTTGTGGCAGCCTGATTTCAAGAAACGCATTATTGAGGCAGCGGTGGGTAATCGCCCGGAATCGTATGACACCATTATGAAGGATCTGAACGATGCATGGGTGAAGGCGCGTGCTGAAGTGGCAGCCAAGGAAGCGAAATAGCCATCTGAACTGACCATAAGAAGAGATTGACGTGGCAGTTGATGGACGGATAGCCAGGAGGTGCAGCATGTTTAAATTTTCGAATCTCAGCTACTCCAAACAAAGATTAGCGATTATTGTTGCCTTTTCATTTATTCCGCTGGCGCTGCTGGTCACTTTTGCATACTTGCCGGTGATCAATATGTTTAAATACAGCTTTTCGGACTGGAACGGCTATAGTAAGCGTCTGGAATATGTGGGCTTTGAAAACTATATCAAAATCTTTACCGACCCCGAGTATTTCTCGGTGTTTAAGGTCAGTCTGTATTACTTTGTAGCCACGTTTGTACAGATGGGTTTGGCCCTTTATTTTGCAACCATTCTCAGCTTTCAAACCTGGTTTAAAAATTTCTTTAAAGGCATTTTGTTCTTTCCTTCCCTGATGAACGGGGTGGCGATTGGTTTTATTTTTCTATTCTTTTTTAAACCGGACGGTACCCTCGATACTCTGCTTCAGGCAGTGGGGCTGGGTTCGTATGTCAAGCTGTGGCTGGGCAACCCGGAGATTATTAATATTTCGCTGGCAGGTACGTCGATCTGGAGATACATGGGCTTTAACTTTATTGTGTTTCTAGGTGCGATTTCTTCTATATCCAGTGATCTGTATGAAGCAGCCGATATCGACGGAGCCAACCGCTGGCATCAGTTCCGCTCTATAATTTTGCCGACCATCAAGCGAATTTTGCAGCTGAACCTGATCCTGGCAATTAGCGGTGCGATCAGTGCATTCGATATTCCTTACATTATGACCGGTGGCTCCAACGGTAGTAAAACGTTCGTCATTCAGACGATTGATGTGGCATTCAAATACAGCAAGGTTGGTTTGGCCTCGGCGATGGCGGTTGTTCTGCTGTTGATCGTAATTGCTGTTACTTTGCTTCAGCGGTTGCTGATTCGGGGGGAGGAGGACTAATCATGTATAAGCTAAAAAGATTGCTGGCAAACAGCATCAAGTATGCCGCGCTATTGCTAGGTGCGTTCATTGCTCTACTGCCGATTGTTGTGATTTTGTTTGCATCTTTGAAGACGAAGGCTGAATATGCGGCAAGCAGTCCTCTGACTCCCCCGGTGAACTGGCTGAACTGGGCGAACTACGCCAAAGCCTTTGTGGATGGAAATATGCTAACCGGATTTTTGAACACAGCCTTTATTTTGCTGATCTCCATCATCGGGGCTACGTTGACCGGTTCTATGATCGCGTATATTTTGAATCGTTTTAAATTTAAAGGTAAAAGTCTCATGCTGGGTGCGTTCTTGCTCGCCACGCTCATTCCGGGGGTGACGACACAGGTATCGACATTCCAGATCATTAACAAACTGGAACTGTTTAACACACCTTGGGCAGCTATTTTACTGTATTTGGGAACCGATATTATTGCGGTGTATATTTTCCTTCAGTTTCTGGATTCCATCGCAGTGGCGCTGGATGAGTCGGCCATGTTGGATGGGGCTTCCTATCTGACCATCTACTGGCGCATTATTTTGCCGCTGCTGAAGCCTGCCATTGTGACGGTAATCATCATCAAGGGTGTTAATATTTACAATGATTTTTACACCCCGTTCCTGTATATGCCCAAAACAAGTCTTCAGGTTATATCGACGGCACTGTTTAAGTTTAAAGGGCCATACGGATCGCAATGGGAGGTCATTAGTGCAGGCATCATCATTGCGATTATTCCGACGCTGGTTGCGTTTTTATCATTACAAAAGTATATCTATAACGGATTTGCACAGGGTTCAGTCAAATAGAAAGATCAAAAAAATAAAGTGTTTAGGTGAGAGGAGAGTCAAGTATGAGTAAATTGAATGTGGATTTGGATGTAGGTAACGTACGAATTGTAGGAGATAGCCTGTCGAAAATGCCGTGGCAGGATAAGCCCGAAGGTAGCGAGGCTCCGGTGTGGAGGCATACTGAAAACCCGGTCATTGGACGGAATCCGGTACCCGGCATTGCCCGTATTTTCAACAGTGCAGTAGCTCCGTATGAAGGACGGTTTGTAGGAATATTTCGTGCTGAAACGATTAATGGACGTCCGCATTTGCATCTCGGCTGGAGTGACGATGGGCTGGCTTGGGACATTGAGACAGAGCGTCTGCATTTGGTCGATGAGGAAGGGAATGAGTATCAGCCTAATTATGCTTACGACCCGCGTCTGGTTCGAGTGGAAGATACGTATTATATCATCTGGTGCACAGATTTTTATGGAGCAGCGCTGGGGATCGCACAAACGAAGGATTTCAAAAGCTTTGTGCGATTGGAAAATCCGTTCTTGCCGTTTAATCGCAACGGAGTGCTGTTACCTCGCAAGCTAAATGGAAACTTTATGTTGCTATCCCGTCCGAGCGACAGTGGTCATACGCCATTTGGGGATATTTTCCTTAGCGAAAGTCCTGACTTGGTCTATTGGGGCAAGCACCGTCATGTAATGAGCAAGGGCGGTCAGGGCTGGTGGCAATCGGTGAAGATTGGCGGTGGACCAGCACCGATTGAGACGACTGAGGGCTGGCTGATGTTCTACCACGGGGTGACAGGCACGTGCAATGGATTGGTATACAGCATGGGCGTAGCCGTTCTTGATCTGGATGATCCGTCCAAAATTAAATATCGTTCCTCCAATTTCGTGTTGACCCCGGAGGAATGGTACGAAGAGCGTGGCTTTGTGCCGAATGTGGTGTTCCCGTGTGCTACACTGCATGATGCGGACACCGGAAGAATTGCAATTTATTATGGAGCCGCTGATACGTATGTAGGTATCGCATACACGACAGTATCTGACATTATGGAGTATGTCATCGCAACGGATGAAGTAGTCGCAGATGACCGTGAGTCAGGCCGGATGTAGGAGGGAATTTACATGCCGGAGGATATGTCTTTACAGCAGCTACAATCCTATATGGGAAGTAATCCGAAGCCGCAGGATTTTGATAAGTATTGGGAACGGGCGCTGCAAGAACTGGAACGACAGCCACTTGAATATACACTGGAGCCTGCCGATTTTGTCTCTCCGCTGGTGGAGTGTTACCATCTGTATTTTACTGGAGTGGGCGGGGCAAGGGTACATGGGAAGTTGGCTCGTCCCAAGCATCTTACGGAACAAGGTCCAGCCTTGGCGATGTTCCATGGGTATTCCTGCGATAGTGGCGACTGGTTCGACAAGGTGAGCTATGCGGCACACGGATTCACTGTGCTGGCTATGGATTGCCGAGGGCAAGGCGGACTGTCCGAGGACAATTTGCAGGTTCAGGGAACGACGGTTCGCGGCCATATTATCCGCGGGATTGACGACCCGGACCCGGATCGGTTGTATTACCGCAACGTATTTTTGGATACGGTACAGACGGTGCGAATTCTAATGTCTATGGAGCAGGTTGACCCTGAACGGATCGGTGCATTTGGCTGCTCCCAAGGCGGGGCACTAACGGTTGCCTGTGCTGCATTGGAGCCGCGTGTCCGTGTGGCGGTACCGGTATATCCGTTCCTGTCGGATTATAAAAGAGCTTGGGCGCTGGATGCAACGACATCGGCCTATGAGGAACTGGTTTATTATTTTCGCTGGTTTGATCCCAATCATGTACGTGAGAGCGAAGTGTTTTACCGCTTAGGCTACATCGACATTCAACATTTAGCAGACCGTATTCGAGGGCGGGTGCTATTCGTGACAGGGCTATCCGATGTGATTTGCCCACCTTCCACACAGTTCGCAGTGTACAATAAAATCGTATCGGACAAGGAATTGCTTGTGTATCACGAATATGGTCATGAGTATTTACCCTATCTGTCGGATCGTGCCATGAGCGAATTTTTGCGGCTGTAGGGGTTGAACTTAGCTAAAGGCTCCTTTATAGTAATAGCTATAACCTTCGTGAAGCGTAATAAATGAATGCCCCATTTGTATAACCTCAATAATATGGTTTGAGGGTCTCTACCAGGAACCGATAAATCCTGATTACAAAAAGTGTACGTCTTGTACATTTCTTGTGGTCAGGATTTTTTTGCGTGATGCGAGGGAATTACATGACAGCAAAGGAGCTAATGTAATGAACTTCAAAGTAGTTATTTTAACCATTGCGACCTTTACGGTAGGTCTGGTGGAGTTGATTATTGGTGGCGTGCTGCCCCAGATTGCACAGGATTTGAATGTCTCTGTAAGCACGGCAGGACAGCTTATCATGATCTATGCGCTTGTGTACGCTATTGCCGGGCCGACTTTGTTGGCGTTGACCGCCAAAATTGAACGAAAACGACTGTATTTGTGGTCGATGTTTATCTTTATCCTGGGAAGTCTGCTGGCTTTCTGGAGTCCGAACTATGCTGTGTTGTTTATATCTCGTATCGTTACTGCTGCAAGTGGGTCGTTGATCGTGACATTGTCACTAACCATTGCGGTTAAAGTGGTGTCCAAAGCTTATCAGGCCCGCGTTCTCGGTGTAATCTCCATGGGGGTCAGCTCCTCTATCGTGCTAGGCATCCCAGCCGGGGTGCTGATTGGAAATGCGTTTGGCTGGCGGGTGCTATTTCTGATTATTGCCTTGTTGACCGTAGTTTCTATGATCATCATGAACTTGTTTATGGAACGGATTCCAACGGAACATGTTGTGCCTATGCGTGAGCAGTTGAAGTCCTTGAAAAATGTTAAAGTAATCAGCGCCCATCTGGTAACAACGCTAACACTGGCGGGACACTACACGTTATATGCTTATTTCACTCCGTTTTTGGAAAACCTGATGGGCTTGAACGCCTCGTGGGTGAGTGTGGCCTATTTCGTCTTTGGGCTAGCGGCAGTGAGTGGAGGTTTTATTGGCGGTTCTTTGGCCGACCGATTCGGCACAGCGAAAAGTATTCTCATTGTGGTAGGTGTGTTTATCGCTGTGATGTTCCTGCTGCCGTTCTCGATTCACTCGATGTATGTGTTTGTGCCGCTTCTGATCATCTGGGGAATCCTGAGCTGGGCCTTGTCGCCCCCAATGCAAAGTTATCTTATTGAAAATGCACCCGAATCAGGCAGTATTCAGCAAAGCTTTAATTTCTCTGCACTCCAGGTCGGGATCGCCCTCGGTTCTGCCTTGGGAGGGGTAGTGATTGAGAATAGTACTTCTGTTGCCACAAACGCCTGGGTGGGCGGGGCATTTGTGATTGTTGCTTTTGTCTGCGGCGTGTTTTCAATTACCAGAGCTGGAACATCGCAGACAGTCGGAGGACACCACTCCGTTTCATAGCCCAGTAGGATATTTCTCCCTTTTATTATTCGAAAAAACATGTTATACTACTTCCAATTATGAAGAAGGGGGTGAGGTAGGTGAATCACGAGATGCTGAACAACCGTATTAGCCAGCTGCCGATTGCTATGGCTGGCATTGTTCATGCTTTTCCATACAACGGGAGAAGTCTGTCCAATTTTAATCATACGGTTGTAAACATCGCGAGAAGACGCCTACCTTAACTCGAACGGATTGCAGTATCTTCCGAAGAGTCGCGGGCTTGCTCCTGCGGCTCTTTTTGTGTTACCTGGGTAAGGGTCTTCCTAAATAAAGGAGAGCCTGAACATGTATATTGTAAATGGTCAACAATTGAAAAAATACCACGCTGCCAATCTGGTTTTAGATGGAGCAACGTTTGATATCCATAAGGGAGAAAAGGTGGGGCTCATCGGCCGCAACGGAAGCGGTAAAACCACCCTTTTACGCCTGATTGCACGCTTGTCCCGCCCGGATGAAGGGCAGCTTGTCATTGCCAAAGATACGAAAATCGGCTACTTGCCGCAAATCCCGGCGGAGTTTGAAAACTTCACCGTATACGAAACGCTGGCTTACGCCTATCGTGAGCTGAAGGATTGCCGTAATCAGATGAGCACGCTCGAACGGGAAATGTCAGATCCGATTGTGGCAGCGAACCCGGGGATGTTGGAAAAGCTACTGCAAATGTATGCTTCTCTCCAAGAGCGGTTTGAGCGTAACGGCGGCTATGAAATGGATGCCAATATAGATCAGGTAGCGGATGGGCTGCGTATTCCGAAAGCTATGTATACGCGCAACTTCGGTTCACTCTCGGGCGGAGAGAAAACCAAAATAGCGCTGGCATCACAGCTCATTGGACGGCCAGATTTGTTGCTGCTGGATGAGCCAACCAACCATCTGGATTTGAAAGGGCTGGAATGGCTAGAGCAATTTTTGCAGAGCTACACCGGGGCCTGTGTGGTTGTATCCCATGACCGCTATTTTCTGGATCGAGTTGCTGGCAAGATGATCGAACTGGAGGATGGCGAGGCCTTTACGTACTATACGAATTACAGCGGCTACGTTAAGGAAAAGGAAGAACGTTTGCTGCTGCAATTTGAGGATTATAAGGAACAGCAAAAGCGAATCAAAAAGATGAAGGAAGCCATTCGGCGTTTGGAAGAGTGGGGGCGCAATGGCGACAACGAAAAGTTCTTCAAAAAGGCAGCCTCAATCCGCAAGGCGCTGGAGCGCATGGAACTGGTGAAGCGGCCTGTACTGGACCCGCAGGGAGCAGAGTTTAACTTAAAACTGGAGGATCGTTCCGGTCGCCGGGTGCTTCAGTTTGAAGAAATCGCCAAAGCCTATGGAGAACGTCAGATATTAAACGGGGCTACAGGGAGCCTAGAATTCGGTGAAAAGGTAGCTTTGTTAGGCGATAACGGCGCAGGTAAAACGACGCTGCTCAAGCTGTTGCTTGGTCAGGAAAGCGCAGATACAGGCACGGTCCAATGGGGCGCGCGCGTCGAGTACGGATATTTGGCGCAACAAGAGAGAGAACGGGATAGCCGGGCAACGGTGCTTGCTTATTTTAAGGAGGAAGCAGGACTGGAAGAAGGCGAGGCGCGCGGGCAGCTGGCCAAGTATTTATTTTACGGCGCCGATGTGTTTAAGCCTGTGAGCATGCTGTCCGGTGGAGAGTGGTCCCGCTTAAGGCTGGCGCTGCTGGTCATGAAAAAGCCGAATTTGCTGGTGCTGGATGAGCCGACGAACCATTTGGACATCGACTCTCGCGAGGCCTTGGAGGAAGCGCTGGACACCTACACGGGAACGGTGCTGGCAATTTCCCATGACCGCTACTTTGTGAACAAGCTGGCTGGGCGCGTGTGGGAGCTGGAGAACGGGAAGCTGTCCTTTTATCTGGGCGGCTTCGATGAATACCGCGCGAAGAAGCGGGAGCTGGAAAACGCTCGCTTGCAACATGAGGCGGATGCAGGGGGACGATCGGCATCTGCAAGTAGAACCGCATCTGGTGGCGGCTCAGGCTCGGGCCTAGCTACGCCTGCTGGCGCAGCAAGCAATGATGCGGGAACGGCTTCGCGGACAGGAGCGACCACCGGAGCCGATGCGAGCCGTGCTCGCTCCGGGTCGGCAGGTCGCTTGGGGGCGCCCGATGCCAAGGGTGGGGCACGCGGAGCGAAGGCCGCGAAGCCATCCCGCTCGCCCGCTGCGTCCCGCGAGCGCTTGGAGCGGGCGATTGCCGCCAAGGAAGCAGAATTGGCGGCGACAGATGCCGAGCTGGAGCTGCTCGGTACTAGTAGTGACACGGCGCGCATGGCGGAGCTGTGGGATGCGCGTGAGCAGCTGCAAGCGGAGCTGGACACGTTGCTCGGCGAGTGGATTGAACTAGAGTAAGTGATAGGCTGGTTGCTGAAGATAGGAAAACGTATATTTTATAAAGGATAGCCCTGAGGTAGTACGCCTACTGAGGGGCTATTTTTGTATGGTAAAGAGAATGAGAGATTGGAAAAAGAATAACCATATATTAAAATAAATTGGTATTAATGATTTTTTATATTTTTATTTTACATATAAAGTAATTCGTTTACATTTCGCAACATATGATACTTTCTAATTTGTGCACGCGATGTTAACCAATATTAAATGGGCTTATCCATATTAATATCATGCCTATCAATTATACGATGGAGGGAACGATATGTCGGACTTCTTGCTGGAGGTCAATCAGGTAACAAAAAAAATGGGGAAAAGAAATTTATTAAATAATATTTCATTCAAGCTTCAGAAAGGGAAGATTTATGGATTCATCGGACCCAATGGAGCGGGCAAAACAACAATGATGCGTATTATGACTGGATTAATGAAGCCAACCAGCGGCTCTGTACAGATAGCTTCATATAATGTACATACGGACCGGGAAAAAGCGCTGTCCAAGGTGGGGGCCATTATTGAATCTCCAGTCTTTTTTGATTATATGACAGGCAGGCAGGTTTTACGTAATTTATCACGGCTGCACTCTGAAATTGCATCCTCAGATCGGGAGGCACATATCGAAGAGTTGCTTACAAAGGTGAGATTAGAAACGCGGGGCGACGACAAGGTAAAGACCTATTCGCTTGGAATGAAGCAAAGACTAGGTATTGCACAGTCCATGCTGGGTACTCCGGAGCTTTTGTTGTTGGATGAACCGTCTAATGGTCTTGATCCCATGGGGATGAGAGAACTGCGTGATATTGTGCTTGGTTTGCGTAACTCGGCCAATTATGCCTTTTTTATCTCCAGTCATCTGCTGGACGAATTGCAACAGATGTGCGATGAACTTATCGTAATTAAAGAGGGCAGGCTAGTTTGGCAGGGGCCTACTGATCAGCTGATAAAGGAAGGCCAACGTCTGGAGGATGCCTTTATGGGGTTAATGGGATTATGAAGCGATTGATACACAGTGAATTCGAACGATTGTGGAAGCGAAAGTGGTTCTGGCTTATGGTTTTATGCACACCTGTGCTAGCCTATTCGACAGGATTATACTATTTGCGTACTCGGAATGTTCCAATAGAGGTGCTACACCAGAATTTTATCGTCACCAGTCTGCAGGAGAATTTATATTTATTTTGCAACAGTGCTGTGGCTGCTTTAGCTGCTGCTGTGTTTACTGAGGAATTTCAAAGTGGACGGCTGCGGCTATTATTCATGCGTCGATTTACCCGTGGTCAGATTTTTTGGAGCAAGCTGCTGGTTTTGAATGTTTCTATCTTACTTCTTCTCATTATATATGCCTTATCCTCACAGGTGATCGCTGAAGTATGGAAATTTTCATATGATTTAAGTGATATAGGTCTGTCTGGAGTTCGATTGCTGCGCATCCTTGAATACTATGGCTGGGCATTTGCTTCTCTATTAGCTATAAGTTCCTTGTATTGCTTTTTTGCTATGTATAGCAAGAGTGTTACATATGCTATTGGTATTTGCATGGTATACAATTTGGCTTCTCTGTTATTTGATCCGCTGTATCTAAAATTGGCATCCTTTGTTTCTCATGTTCCATACCTATATGATGTGGTCACATTTATGATTATTCCATATCTGCAGCATACGGGATTGAATAATTCTTTAATCGGAAGTTTATCTGTGAACGGGGCCATCATTACCGTTGTAAGTGTATATCTTGTCTTGTTTACATGGGGGGCATATCGCCGCTTTGTAGCCGATGATTATTTGTGTTAGGGGGATTGCTTGATGCTGGGAATTTGGCACAGTGAAATGGAACGAATTTGGAAGCGGAAGTCCACTTATTCGTTGTACGTAGCCTATATATTAATAATTGTAGCGATTATATGGAGTTATAAAATGACGGGAACAAAGATCTTCCGTTTTGGTGAAGGAACCATGCTCGTCAACAATTTAAACCTGCCATGGCTGATGATGAGTGAGGTTGCTTTATTTCTAACTTTGGCGATGTTGCCTATCCTGTATGTGGATCAGTTGAGTGGTGATCTTTATTCAGGGGCGTATAGGCTCTACATGTTGCGTCCGTACCGTCGTTTGCAGTTTTGGCTTGCCAAGATGCTCGCACTATCGGTCACGACGGTCATTTTCGTTGGGACAGGTTTGTTTATAAGCGTGATTGCAGGATGGTTTCTTTTCCCGCATAGCTCTACTTTCTTAAAATATGGTGCATCAACACCTTCTACCTCATCTGATGCCATAACCTACATACTCGCATTTTATCTCATACTGTTTATCGTTTGTTTGGTGAAGCTCATGTTGAGCAGTGCCGTATGCTTATTTATATCTCGACCCCTGTTTGCTTATTTATCAATTCTGGTTTTATCTGCATTTCTCTTTAAATTGTCTAGACCGCTCATTATGTTAATGGACCCGTTTCGGGAAATATTACTTGCTCTAAGGGTCCAAAATTCATTTGAATTTTGGGTGTGTACAGTGGGAATGTCGGTGGTGTGCATTATTATTAGTTGTGTACGGTGGCAAAAACGAATTTTTTAACATAGATTTTGCAGTTGACACTATACAAATAGAAAAGATCCAAGCGACCGTTTGAAGGTTAGCTGGATCTTTTTTTATACGAACGGTGTTGGACTTCGTGGCGGTAATTGCATCCGGTGTATCGTTTCTTTTCTGCAAGGGACGGGTATTAATTGTCTAGTCCCGCATAGATTGACATAGGGGAAAAGGAGGTATGAGCATGTGGAATGGGGTCAAAAGACTGTCTACACTAGCGGCGATCCTGCTGCTAGTGATCATTGTAAGCGCATGCAATAGGAGTGACAATTCAGGCAAGGTACAAATTGAGTTTTTCCAAAACAAGCCGGAGGCCAAGGGTTCGTTCGATAAGCTGATCGCTCAATTCAATCAGGAACATCCCGGTATTGAAGTGACACAGGTCAATCCGCCAGAGGCAGAAACGGTGTTATTGACCCGGGTTGTCAAAAACGATGTACCTGACATTGTGGGACTTGGGGCCACGGATACCTACTCCATTTTGGCACAGAGCGGTATTTTTACGGATCTCGCAAATTCAGAATTGCCACGTACGGTGGACCCGATTTACCTCAAAATGCTTAAGGATGTGACCGGGGTCGATCCTGTGTATGGAATTCCTTATGCTGCGAATGCGAATGGTGTGATGTATAACAAGACACTTTTTAAAGAAATGGGATTACAGGTGCCCAAAACGTGGGATGAACTGATTGCAACGGCGCAAAAGATCAAGGCTGCTGGTAAAATCCCATTTTATTTTACATATAAAGATGATTGGCAAACGAACCTTCCTTTTAATGCACTGGGTCCGAATTTGGTGGGCATTGATTTTTTCCTGCAACGGCGTGAGAATCAGGTCACCTTTCAGGACAAGTACCGCGAGGTTGCGGAAAAGCAGCTGGAGCTACTGAAATACGGACATAGTGATAATTTTGGCAAAAACTATGCTGACGGTAATCGTGCTTTCGCTAACGGGCAGGGACTGATGTACATTCAGGGCTCGTGGGCTATATCTGAAATTCGCAAAGCTAACCCGAAAGTGGAACTCGGATTTTTCCCGTTACCCTCAGGGAATGACGCAAAGGCGGTCAAGCTGGTGTCTGGTATAGATACGCTTTTAGCTGTTTCGGAAAGCACGCCGCATAAAAAGGAGGCGGAGGAGTTCATTGCCTTCTTATTAAAACCGGAGAACAGCAAGCAATACATTACGGAACAAACGTTGTTTTCAGCGGTGAAGGGAGTCACGCAGGATGACCCGAGTGTGGCAGAGCTGCTGCCGTATTTTAAATCAGGCCGTGTCATTGATTTTGCCGATCATTATATTCCCAAAGCGGTCCAATTGAATTCAATTGTACAGGCGTTCCTGCAAAACGGAGACATCGATGCCTATCTAGCCAAGCTCGACCGGGAGTGGAATAAGGTAGCTAACCGCCGATAGGGGAGGAGGACGAGACATGAATAAGCGACTAACGACTTTTTACTGGATGACGGTGCCGGCGGTGCTATTGTTTTTTATATTTTTGACCTTACCTGCCTTGCAGGGATTTTATTACTCGCTTACCAATTGGAATGGATTTGGCCATCAGTATCACTTTGTCGGGTTTAAGAACTATATTAATTTGTTTCAGGACGACAATGTGGGCAATGCTTACTGGTTTACTTTCAAATTTGCGATTGTGGTTACCATTGCGATTAATATTCTCAGCTTGCTGATTGCCATGGGGCTGAACGCTAAAATACGTTTCCGTAATTTCTTTCGCGGGATTTATTTCTTACCTAATATTTTAAGCGTGTTGATCGTAGGTTACATATTCAATTACCTGTTCTCGAACGTGTTTACGATCTGGGGACAGAACTTAGGCATCAGTTCATTATCGACAAACATCTTAGGCAGTGAGCAGTTGGCTTGGGTAGGAGTGGTCATCGTAGCCGTATGGCAGGGCATTGCCTTTAATACGATTCTCTATCTGGCAGGGCTACAAACGATTCCGACCAGTCTGTATGAGGCATCCAATCTGGACGGTGCAGGTAAATGGCGTGAATTCTGGAGCATTACCTTTCCGTTGATTGCTCCGTTTTTTACGATCAATATGGTATTGGCGATGAAAAATTCCCTGATGGTATTTGATCAGATCGTGGCCTTGACGAACGGAGGACCGGGACGGGCCACGCAGTCGATTTCCCATCTGATATACACCGGGGGCTTTAGAGGTGGGGAATTTGCATATCAGTCGGCTAACTCTGTGATTTACTTTATTGTGATCGCGATCATTTCCATCTTACAGCTGCGATTCCTCCAGAGAAGGGAGATGGACAACTGATGAAAACAAGCAGACGTACCAACTGGCCTGTGCTGATTCTGGTCGCGTTGGGGACAATATTTATCCTGTTTCCCCTCTATATGACGGTGACGATTGCCCTTAAAAATCCCGAGCAGATGGCGCATTCCGCCTTTGCCTTTCCGACGGAGCTGCATTGGGAAAATTTTAGTCGTGCAGTGGAAATGACCAATTTTTTCAGTGCTTTTCAGAATAGTGTGATGGTGACAACATCGACAGTTATCCTCACTTTGCTCACCAATTCCATGGTTGCTTATGCCATTGCTCGTAATATGCAGCGGCGTTTCTTCAAGGGGTTATATTTTTACTTTGTGAGCGCCATGTTTATTCCGTTCCCGATCATCATGCTGCCGATTGTGAAGCTGGCCTCGGGCCTCCATATGACCAATCTGTTGGGTCTTATCGTGCTGCATACGGTATATGGCTTGGCGTTTAATGTCTTCGTGTATGTTGGTTATATTCGCTCGATTCCAGTGGCATTGGAAGAGGCAGCTACGGTAGATGGCGCGACGACATGGGGGACATTTTGGCGCATTATATTTCCGCTGATGGCGCCGATTAGTGCTACGGTGGGGATCCTCACTTGTCTGTCCACATATAATGACTTTTTACTGCCGCTCATTATTATCAGCGATGCGGAGCAATATACACTGCCGCTCGTTCAGTATGTATTTCAGGGACAGTTCAATACGGATTTTAATCTGGCCTTTGCCTCGTACCTGATGGCCTTGCTGCCGATGATTATTGTCTACCTGATTGCACAAAAATGGATTATCAATGGTGTTACGCAAGGTTCTGTGAAGTAAAGCGGAGTTACAACAGCTTCACGCAGACTGTGCCTTGTTAGACAAATAAAAAAGGGGGTTCCTATACTGTGAATCACACAGGTATAGAGAACCCTCTTTTTATAGCATTGTTATTTAGATACTTTGCTGTTGCTTGTCAGTGGCTGCAAGGGTACGGTCGTCTCTGCTTCCGGGTCGTCTGTTGTATAGTAGAACATATAAATAGAAGCTTCCTTTCCCTTGAAGTTCTTGTAGACATCCACTGCCTTATTATTGCCATCTCCGGCGAAGTTGGCCGTGATCGGCTTGCCAATAATCCTTTCTTTCCCCAGGCCAATATGCGTCTGGTTAATCCCCCCAAAGTGAGTGTCCTCACTTTCGGTTTCTACGAACAAGTCCGATCCCTGTTTGTAGTAGGTCCACTTCACAGGATAGCCACCGATTTGCGTCGTTAGCGTCTGTTTTTGCTCAGAAATATCAGCTAAACGCTGTGGCGTTTTGTCATCCGAATGGGTCGTAACCTTGTATTTGCCTGTAAAAGTAATGGGAGTGTCCTTGGTAATCACAAGATTGGCCGGTCTTTCAAAACGGATCGTGTTCAGATCGTGTTCCTGATCAGGTAAAGACCAACGGCTACCCTCTAACGTTGTACCGTTCACAGAAAGAAAATATTTTTGATAAGGTAACATGGCGAATTTCTCCTTGCTTCTGATCTTGACACGGATTTGTGTCGGTGTGACAATCATTTGTTCCAGCATAAAATTCGGATTGCCGTTCTCTAATGGGGTATTCAGCACGCTTTTTATTGTACCGCTCTCCATTTTCTTCTTGCTTAACTGCAGGTCAAAATTTAGGGGCTCATGTATACTTTTCTCGGTTTGTGCATATTGCAGTTTAAAAGTAGTTTGCCCTTCTGGTATATCCTCTTTAGTAAAATACTGCTGGGCTGTGTATTCTCCGTTCTCACCGGGTGTACCAAATGTCCCTCCAGATTGAGGATTCACAGGCTTCCCATCTTTGTAGGCAATAATTTGCGGATTGTCCCATTCCTTTGGTATGGACGAATCGAAGGTAATTGCTGAGGACAGCATCAGCTTGTCCTTACCTTGTTCAAATACTTGTACCTTCATATTTTGTAAGCCGTTACGATCCAGTTTGAAAGTCTGCGTCTGAGGTGATTTGATATCGAGCGGCAAATCCAGTTCCTGAACGCTGGTGAGCTCTATATGATCTACGGCCAGCCGCGCGTTCTCTGTTTCTTGCTGCGGTGTCCAATCACTTTCAAAGTAACCGTTATAGCGTTGATTTTTCTCGTCCCATTGCTGAAAGCTATACTCCCCTTCGCTGCTTTTCCCCGCAGCATTTTTAAGTGATACGCCTTTGACATTCCAAAACTCGTTGTCTGCCCGTTTTCCGACCTCCAAGCTGTACAGAATCACGGTCCGGTTCTCATCGACAATAGCGGTATGCAACGTCAGCTTTATCCCGTCTCTGGTGACAGACTGTTCTAAAGGCTGTCCAAGGTTTTGAGCTAAAGCCGTCTCAATTCCACTTCTTCCGTGCAGCAGATTGTCCCAGTTATAATGGATGGCGGCATAGACGGGAACGGCAACGAGAAGTGCGCTCAGGGAAGCAGCGATAGCTATTTTGCGCCAATTTCTATGTCGGTGCGGAGTGAATGAATCGAAAGTGTCGGTTAGCGTAGGGGCAGTATGCCCTGTCTGTTCCATCCGGTTCCACATCTCATCGAAGTCAGGATAGGCCATTTTCGAATCATCATTTAACTTGTGCTTCAATGCCTTTTCTACGTTGTTCATAGTTCTCTCCTTCCAGCTCGGGAATCTGTGCGCCAGCCTCCCGCAGTATTTGTTCCATTAACTTTAGCCCTTTGTGTGTCCTGGATTTGACGGTTCCCAGCGGAATTTCCAGCAGTTTGGATATTTCTGCCAGCGTGAAATCATGCATATAGCGAAGTGTCAGCACAGCGCGGATTTTGGCCGGTAGGCGATTCATATAAACAGCCCATTCCTCAGCCGACTCGCGTTCCTCCACCTGCCTGTCCACAGGCTTGTTTTCTGTTCCAGTAAAAAGATGGGGATTGGCCGATACTTTCAGATGCAGGCTTTTTCGGCGTTTAAGATGGTTCAGACAATGATTGACCGTAACTTTCATAATCCAGGCTTTTAGTTGCTCGATGTGCTCACGATTGCTGCGAAACAAGGTTATAAACACTTCCTGTGTTAAATCCTCTGCATCCGAGGCGTTATGGACCATGTAGTAGCAGGTTCGGTACACATCCCGTTGATACAGATCAAACAACTCTCGATTACTTTGCAATGATGGCTCTCCTTTCTCGTGCAGTTTATCTATACAACAATTGGAGTTCACAAAAGGTTCATTTGGTTATGAAAATAAATCGTCCGCTTCGAATGTGTCCACTTTTTCTCCAATGTACCACACAAAAAAAGAAGCCTGTAAATCTCAAAACTGCAGATTTACAGGCTTCTTATATGTTTCATTGCTACGACCCTACGGGATGAACACACCTTCGCGCAAAAACCCGTCAACGGATAGCTTGTGGACAACCTTCCGCTTAATCAGCCAGCCGTACAATCGTTCTACCCTGTGAGCGGGCTGCTAGGATGTCTTCGAGCGCGCTTGGCAGGTCAGCCAAGCCAATTTCGCGCTCAACGAGCTGTTCTAGCTGTTCCGGCTTCCAATCACTGCCGATGTGCTTCCAGATCGCTACGCGGGTGTCATAGGGGCAGAAGACAGAGTCTATGCCCAGTAGATTTACGCCGCGCAAAATAAACGGCAGCACCGTCGTAGGCAGCTTGGTGCCTGCCGTCAGGCCGCTCACGGCAACAGAGCCGTTGTAGGCGATCTGGCTGAGCAGCGAAGCGAGCGGCTTTCCGCCTACAGGGTCTACAGCCGCTTGCCAAAGCTGCTTGGCTAGCGGTCGAATGCTCTCGGCACCGTCGTAAACCTCCTCACGCGAAATAACATCGGCTGCTCCGAGCGCCTTGAGGTAATCATGGGATTCGACTTTGCCACTGCTGGCTACGACATGGTAGCCCCTCTTGTGCAGCAAGGAAATGGCTGCACCGCCTACGCCACCCGTCGCACCGGTGACGAGCACCTTACCCTTCTCCGGCGCAACGTCGTTTTGCTCCAGCCGATATAACGACAGGGCTGCGGTGAATCCGGCTGTCCCAAAAATCATCGCCTCTCTCAGCGTGAGTCCGTCGGGAAGTGGAACCACCCAGTCCGCAGGCACGCGCGCATATTGGCTGAATCCTCCGAATTGAGACACACCCAGCCCGTACCCGGTAACGAGTACCGCTTGTCCTTCGCTAAAACGGCTATCCTCGGAAGAAACGACGGTTCCCGAACAATCTATGCCGGGTACGAACGGATAGGATTTGACAATATTGCCATCCTTGCGGGCGGCAAGCCCGTCTTTATAATTGATGCTGGAATAAGCGACACGAATCAATACTTCTCCAGCAGGTAAACTGTCAGTTTCCAAAGAACGTACTTCTGCTTGAACCTCTCCGTCCTGCGTCTGATCGACGACAAGGGCTTGAAATGATTGAGTCATCTGTAAAAGCCTCCTTTATTACCGTTTAAGTCTATGAATGACCTATATAATCCATTTCTAAATTACAAATTATGCTTGGGAAGCATACAACAATCTGCACGTCCTGTCAGCGGCAATGCTCACAAGCTCTTAATCTATTATACCCTTTAGCTCATCAAGACATCGAGCGGACCGGATTATGGCTATATTCTTGCAACAGCTTGTTTCAATAAAGTTCGATAATCAAATATAAAGAAGGTGATAAATGAATTCTTACGTATTTTTCAAATCATTTTACGTAAACGGGATGTATTTTCAGAATGACTGTGCTAACATACCCTTTGATCATTAAATATTCTATGAAGAAAGGTGAATGAATGACAACCAGAGCACTAAAAAATGGTTCGGTATTGTCCGAAGCCAAGGAACTGAATTTGTTCCGTTTGACATGGCCTATTTTCCTTGAATTGTTCCTGTTTATGCTAATGGGAAGCGTCGATACATTCATGCTCAGTTCTGTATCTGATAATGCAGTGTCGGGTGTGGGCGCGTCCAATCAAATTATTTCAATCGCTATCCTTGTACTGGAGGTTATCGGCAACGGCGCTGCTATCGTCGTAGCTCAATATATCGGTTCTAAGAAACTTGTCGAAGCGGCTCAGGTGACGGGTACGGCCATTACTCTGAATTTAATGGTAGGTCTTTTGCTAAGCGTGATTTTTCTTGTGTTTGGTACTCATATGTTGCAATGGCTGAATGTCCAGGGGGATATTCTGACTTACGCGGAATCCTATATGAGTATCGTCGGGGGGGCCATTTTCCTTCAGGCATTGATTAACTCGCTGGCGGCGACCATTCGTACGCACGGTTTTACCAAAGAAACGATGTATGTATCGGTTTTTATGAACGTGATCCACGTGGTCGGCAACTATGTTTTGATTTTGGGGCATTGGGGAATGCCTGCACTCGGTGTAGAAGGTGCTGCTATTTCTACAGTAGGTAGCCGCTTTATTTGTCTCTTGATCTTCTTCTGGCTGATGTACCGGGTAACTGAGGTCCGTGTCGAGTGGAAATATTACGTCCATTTATCCAGAAAATTTATCACAAAAATATTGCGTATTGGTGTACCATCCGCGCTGGAGTCCATCATGTATCAGTCTTGTCAGCTCATATTTACACTGTATGTGACTTATCTGGGCGCTGAAGCGATGGCGACACGTCAATATGCCAATAATATTTCGAGCTATATTTATTTGTTCAGTATGGCAGTTGGTATGGGAACGGCTATTGTAGTGGGGAGGCTCGTGGGAGCCAGGGAGAAGGATACGGCTTATAAACGTGTATTGAGCAGTGTGAAATGGGCGCTGCTCGTGACTGTGATCATTGATGCGATAGTTATCTTTTTCCGTGTACCCCTGCTCGGTTTGTTTACGGAAAACCCTGAGATTATTCGTTTGGGTGCACAGGTTATTTTACTTAGCATTCTGCTGGAAACTGGCCGGACGACGAATATCGTCATTATTAACTCGTTGCGTGCTGCTGGAGATGCCAAGTTCCCAGTCTTTATGGGCCTGATCTCCATGGTCTGCATGAGCTTGCCGCTGGGTTATCTGCTGGTATTCAAGCTGGATATGGGACTCGCTGGTGTGTGGCTGGCGATTGCTGCTGATGAATGGACTCGTGCTGTCATCATGTATGCCCGCTGGAGAAGCCGGTTATGGGAAAAGCATTCGCTGGTCGAGCACGATACACCGGATCAACCTGCAACGCCTGTTCCGGCACACTAATCCAAGTAGTTATTCGGGTTAACTGGAACCTAGCTTTTTGATAGAGTTGTATACGTGGAGGTAGTTCAAGAGAACATCTTGAACTACCTCTTTTTCCTGCATAGAGAGGAAATAGCAGAGGACCAAAAACTGTATATGTAAAACGGAGTAGGCGGAGTGGCAGCACAGGTAAGTTTTAAGCTCAGAATATATCATAATGGCATTCATAAATAGAAGTATGGTAAATTTACTAAAAGAAAGATATACTTTTGTTGCACTAACGCAGTACATGAAAGACAAGGAGTGTACCGATGAAGAAGCCGACGATTGAAGATGTTGCCCAGAAGGCGGGAGTGTCTAAAAGCACGGTCTCGCAATTTCTGAACAAACGATATAAATATATGAGCGACCAAACCAAGGACCGGATCGCCGAGGTTATTCAGGAGCTGAACTATCAGCCTAACGGGCTGGCCCGCAGCTTGAAGCAAAACCGGACGTTTATGGTGGGAGTCATTGTGGCCAACATTGATTATACGCTGTCGATTCAGTCTATCCGTGCGATTGAGGAGGAATTGCAGCGCTTTGGCATTCAGGTGATCATTTGCAACGCCGATGAAAACCCTGACAAGGAAAGTCAGTATATTGAGATGCTCAAGGCCCGCCAAGTGGACGGCTTAATCATCTTCCCGACAGGAAAGCATGCGGACATTTACAACCAGCTCATTCGGGAAAAATATCCATTGGTGTTTTTGGACCGCCTGGTGGACGGTGTCAATACACGCAGCCTGCTGCTGGATAACGAAATGGCGATTAAGCTGGCGATTCAGGAACTTGTGGCTCACAAGCATGAACGAATTGCGTTGATTACCTTGCCCCTTGGCTTGAATCGGATTACTCCACGAGTGGAGCGGCTCAGCGGATATAAGAAGGCGCTGGAGGAGCATGGCTTGCCATTTCGTGAAGAGTATATGCACAGTGTGCCGAGAGAAGAAATCCAGCAGACACTGAAGGAACTGTTCCAACTGCCGGAGCCGCCGACTGCACTATTGGCCGGGAATGATATCGTGTTGGCTGAGGTGTTGAAGTATGTGAATGCCCGCCGCATCCGTATTCCGGCAGAGCTGTCCGTTATTGGGATTGACGATGCGGAGTTTGCCCATATTTACAATCCGCCCATTACGACCATTACACAACCGATTGCGGATATGGGGAAGCAGGCGGCAAAAACGCTGCTGTCCAGCATTGAGGAAGGCGGCGAGTCGGTTCCGATTATTTACCGATTTGTGCCGGATATCCATCGAGGAGAATCCGTCAAAACGCTGTAAACGAGTATATGTCATATATATAAAAATAGCCCGTATTCCTTTGTACGACCTAAGTATGCGTATGCTGCTCAGGTCGTACAAATGCGAATACGGGCTATTGGAAGTTAAGGCTGACTTAGGATTCGGCCTTGTTGAGCTTGCGCTCATAGCGGTGAAGGTTATGCGGGGAATAAACCCAAACTAATTGGTGCTGGCGCTGAGCAAAAAAGATTCCAATTCGGCTCGCGTCGGATAGCCGTCCATGTCTCCGGCTGACATGACAGCCAGCGCACCAAGCGCATTACCGCGCTTGACTGCTTCAGCCAGGGGTAATCCTTCCAGCAGTGCGCTGATAACACCTGCGGCAAAGCCGTCACCTGCGCCGACGGTATCCACGACATGATCTACGCGGAAACGCTTGACATATCCCTCTGCATCTGCGGATTTGTAATAGGCGCCTTCGGTTCCCAACTTGATGATCACCAGCGAGGTGCCGCGATCGAGGTAGAACGAAGCGATGTCTTCAGGCGAAGTATAGCCTGTTAATATTTTACCTTCATGAATGCCTGGCAGCAGCCAGTCGCAACCCTCGGATGCTTCGTTAATCGCCTCCACCATGGTTTGTGTGTCAGGCCATAACTTGGGTCTGAGGTTGGGATCGAAGGATACGGTTTTGCCTGCCTTTTTCATAAACTGCTTTGCATGTCGGGCGAAGTCGCGGCATTCAGGGGAAAGTGCGACAGAAATACCTGTAAAGTGCAGGTGGCGAGCCCCGGCAAAGTAAGCTTCGTTAAAATCAGCAATGCTCAGTGTGGAAGCGGCGGAATGCCTGCGAAAATATTCGACCTCAGGGTCGCCGCTGGTAACTTTGGATTTAATCAGCATCCCGGTAGAGTGGTCTTTGGTAAACATGACATTTTGGGTGTCAATCTTCTCCTGACGCAGTGCATCGGCAATGAACTTGCCGAACGTATCCTCGCCGAGTTTGGTCACGAGTCCGGCTCGTAGTCCCAAACGCGACAAACCGGCCGAAACATTCGTCTCCGCCCCGGCTAGCGCTTTGGTGAATGAACGCACCTCATCCAGAGAGCCTGCTTCATTGGCGTAAAACATGGCCATGGGTTCTCCGAAGGTAACAGCATCCAATGTTGCGGTCATTTGAATTCCTCCTTATGTTTAGTAAACTTAATCTGTAAGCGTATGCACCACTTGAATAAAATGAAATTATCACATAAATCGGTTTTTCACAATGAGTAAGTTGATATATTTGCTAAAAACTTTTTGGTTAAAATAGATAAAAAAATATGTTCTTGTTTATCAAAAGGTAAAAAGTATGTAAAAATTCGCGAATATAAGGATTTTTCTAGGATTGATGAAGTTTTGGGTTGACACCCTCTTAGATAATTATTACAATTCTAGCTAAGAAGTAGAGTTAGAAACCGCTTTTATAACAATTCCGTTGATAAAAAAGTTTATCTAAACAGGAGGAATGTTTTTATGGAAATGCGTTATTCAACTCATCCCGAACATGCCAAGCATTTTACGACTGAAGAGTTGCGTCAGCACTATCTGATCCAGGAGCTTTTTGTACCTGAGGAAGTAAAGCTGGTCTATACGCATGAAGATCGTGTCATTATCGGGGGCATTCACCCCGTGAATAAATCTGTTGCACTGGAAGGTAACGATCAAATCAAAGCGGAAACTTTCCTGGAGCGCCGTGAACTGGGTGTTTTTAATGTCGGCGGCAGTGGTACGGTCAAGGTGGATGGTGAAACTTACGAGCTGGCCACAAAAGACTGTCTTTACGTAGGTAAAGGTGCCAAGGAGTTGATCTTTGAAAGCGATTCCAGTGGGAAACCTGCGAAGTTCTATATCGTTTCAGCCTTGGCTCATACCACGTATCCGACGACGAAGCAGTCCTTTGCCGATGTGCCGTCTGAAAGTTTGGGTTCGCAGGAAACAGCCAATAACCGCACGTTACGTCGCTTTATCCATGATGAAGGCATTCAAAGTTGCCAACTGGTTATGGGTATGACCACATTAGAGAACGGCAGTGTGTGGAACTCTATGCCAACACATGTTCATGACCGTCGCATGGAAGTGTATTTCTACTTTGAGCTGGATGAGAACGCCAGAATGTTCCACCTGATGGGTGAGCCGAACGAAACGCGCCATCTGGTCATGAAAAATGATGAAGCCGTTATTTCCCCACCTTGGTCTATCCACTGCGGTGCGGCTACGGGTAGCTATACCTTCATTTGGGGCATGGCCGGTGAAAATAAAACATACAAGGACATGGATCAGGTAGCCATGAGCGAGCTGCGTTAATCCGGTCATTGCATTGGAGCGTAGACCTGCAAGCGGCTGAGGAACCATGGTCATCCCATTCGTGGAAAGGATCAGGAACATGACGAAAAAGAAAGTTTTGGAACATATCACTTCGGTTGGTGTTGTCGCAGTCATTCGGGGAAACACAGCGGAGGAAGCGTATCAAATGTCCAAAGCCTGTATTGAAGGCGGCTTGGATAATATTGAGCTTACGTTTACCACACCGGATGCGGATCAGGTCATTCGAAGATTGAGAGACGAATTTAAGGACCGGGCCGTTATAGGTGCAGGAACTGTACTGGAGTCACTGACGGCGAGAATTGCTATTCTGGCCGGAGCAGAATTTGTTGTGAGTCCTTCTTTTGAAGAAGAAACAGCGAAGCTATGCAATTTGTACGCGATTCCTTATATGCCTGGCTGTATGACGCTGAATGAGATCAAGGAAGCCATGAAATTGGGCAGTGATGTCGTGAAGTTGTTCCCGGGCAATACGATGGGGGCGGACTTTGTTAAGGCCGTGAGAGGACCAATGCCTCACGTGCAGATTATGCCAACGGGTGGCGTTGATCTGGATAATATGGAAACCTGGCTGCGTAACGGATGTGTGGCTGTGGGAATTGGAGGCAATTTGACGGCTCCAGCCAAGGAAGGTCGCTACGACTTGATCACAGAAAATGCAGCGCGTTATGTAGCTAAATATAAAGAAGTACGTGCAGCGTTGTAGGCTTCAGGAAATATAGGTTTTTATACTAATTTGTGATGGAGGCGTAGGCATGGGTCTGGACAATTTTTCGTTGGATTTTTTCAGTCTAAAAGGTAAAACGGCGATTGTAACAGGGGGCAACAGTGGATTAGGTCAAGGATATTCCGTGGCTTTAGCCAAAGCAGGCGCAAACCTGTTCATTGTAGCTAACAATGATGATTATGAAGAAACAAGACTTCTGCTGGAGCCAACGGGTGTAAAGTTTGCCTTTTACCAGGCTGACCTGACTGAAAAAGCATCCATTAAAAAACTTGTAGAAGAGTGCGTCAAGGAATTTGGCAAAATTGATATCCTTGTTAATAATGCGGGTACGATCCGCCGCGCTCCTTTGCTGGAGTATAAAGATGAAGATTGGGACGCTGTTATGGAAATCAATCTGAATGCTGTATACCATTTGAGCCAGGAAGTGGCGAAGATAATGGTAGAGCAAAAAAGCGGAAAGATTATTAATGTCGCTTCTATGCTTGCTTTCCAAGGCGGCAAGTTCGTTCCGCCATATACAGCAAGTAAGCACGCAGTGGCTGGCTTGACCAAGGCATTTGCAAACGAGCTGGCGGTTCATAACGTTCAGATTAATGCGATTGCCCCTGGTTATATTGCTACGGCGAACACAGCTCCAATTCGTGCGGATGAAAATCGCAATCAAGAAATATTGTCGCGTATTCCTGCTGGTCGTTGGGGTGATCCGTCTGATCTGATGGGAGTTGTTGTTTTCCTCGCCAGTCAGGGTTCGGACTACATGAACGGTCATATCTTGGCGGTGGATGGCGGCTGGCTGGTACGTTAAGCAGCGCTACTCACATCGAAGTGATGAACTGAAAGCTGCCTCAAAAGGAAATCATCCTTTCAGGCAGCTTTTATTTGTTTGATGAAGCGATAAGCTGAACTTGAGATTGAGGACGCTGTGTCGATCTGTCCTATGCATATGACACGAATGCCTTTATAATTTAATGAGATAAAAATTGCCTAGGCTCCAGCCGTTACACTTGGTTGGAGCCTTTGAGCATAATACAGAATGGATTGGAGAATGGAGAGATGAGTTCACAGCAACACCAACGAGCTTTGGTATACAAATCTTTGTGGCATGCAGGGCCTTGGGTGCTTGCCGCAGGGATCATCCTGGTGGGTGCCAATCTGCGCGCCTCGATTACTTCGGTAGGACCTCTTATCGGTTTGATTAAGGATTCTTTGCATATTTCGAATACACTAAGTGGTCTGTTAACGACATTACCGCTGCTTGCTTTTGCACTGTTGTCGCCTTTTGTAGCCAAACTGTCGCGCCGCTTCGGGTCTTCCCTTATTATTTTTGCAGCCTTGCTGCTGTTGACCACAGGTATTGTGGTGCGCTCGACGCTAGGAGTGACTGCATTATTTGTCGGGACTGCGATGCTGGGACTGGCTATTGCTGTATGCAATGTTTTGCTGCCCAGCCTAATCAAAGAGGAGTTCCCCCGCAACAGCGGACTGATGACCGGCGTATATTCCGTATCCATGAATGTGGTCGCTGCAACAGCATCCGGTCTGAGTATACCGCTGGCTCTGAATGGAGGAATGGGCTGGCGCGGTGCTTTAGGGATTTGGGCGATTATTGGCGTCGTAGGTATTTTACTCTGGGTGCCCCAGCTTCTTAAGGTGCGCCGAACGGCTAATCAAGCAGCGGTGTCTGCCCGAACAGTGAATGTGTATAAATCGTCTTTGGCTTGGAAGGTGACGCTGTTTATGGGGCTGCAATCTGCCCTGTTCTATGTTCCTGCTGCCTGGTTTCCCGAAATGATGAGCGGACAGGGAATGAATTCAGAGACTGCGGGATGGATGCTGTCTGTGCTGCAATTTTCACAAATGCCATTTACTTTTATTGTTCCTATTTGGGCAGCGCGAGTGAAGGATCAGCGGCTATTGGTTCTGATTATGGCAGTGCTGTATTTTATCGGTCTGGGTGGATTTCTGCTCGGGGCTACACAGTGGAGTGTGGTTTGGGTTATTTGTATTGGAATAGCAGGTGGTTTTGCTTTCCCGCTAGTCATGATGTTCTTTAATTTGCGGACCCGGACACCGCAGCAGGCCGCAGAGCTGTCAGGTATGGCGCAATCCTTTGGTTATTTGCTGGCAGCGACAGGACCGACACTATTCGGTTATTTGCATGATGCGACACAAGGCTGGACAATTCCGCTGCTTTTACTCTTGTGCCTGAGTGTGCTGCTCATGTTTACAGGCCTGGGTGCAGCCAAGAAACGATATGTCGGAGGCGAGGTGGATGATCAGGCTGCAATTTGATGCAGATGGCTATAGCGTGGTCTATAATGCAGATCGTGTTATGTTGTTGGCTAAAGAGTTTGCGTTGTTGCGCTTTCTATACGATAACCGGAATCAGGTGTTCACCCGGGAACAACTGCTGGATCGTGTGTGGCCGCTGGAATATCCAGTGGAGCGTACCGTGGATGATCATATCTACAGATTGCGCAAAAAACTTAAGGCATGGACTGAACTTCGTATTCATACGGTTAGAGGGTATGGCTACAGCTTGACCCTGACTGACGTGCAGCAACAGAACCATCCGTCCTTGCACGATCAGGAGGTGCAAGACGCCGTACATGGACTATTCCGCAAATACCAGCTGTTGGGACAGGGAAATTCCATCGTAGCACTGGCTGCCCAGCAGGAGCAGATGGGTTTTCAAATGTCCTCCTTTTATCAAATGTATACCCGTTTTGTACAGGCAGATGTGGCTTGGTTCTTGAAGCAGGAGGATTTTGCACCCGCGGACCGTTTGTATTGGATGCTGCTGCTATATACGGGCACAGCAGGGGTAACGGATGAGGGGCTTGCTCTATGTGAGCGTGCGCTTGTCAGTGGATTGCTGTCCAGTGACCAAGAGCGCGAATTACGCATCCTCAATATCCTGGAGGCTTATGTGGAAAATGGACAACCTGAACGTGCACAGGAAGGTCTACCACTGACCTTAATGGTAATGGAGCGGGATGATCTCGATAAATTTGTGATGCCGGTTGCGCTCATGGAGATGTACATGCATCTGGTTGCCAATCACATGGAAAAGGCTGCTGAACTTTCTGATCGTCTGGAAGGCATGCTGTCGAAAGCTCCGTATTTGCGTGAACTGGGTCGTTATCGCATGATGCGCGGACTTATGCTGCTGCGTACTGGAGATGTGGACAACGCCGAGCGGCTCATGGATGAGGGGCTAGTTACCCTTGATATGGCGAAACAGGAACTGCTAAAAATCAAGGCGGTTTGCCAAATTCGCGGTTTTTTGAAGCTCTGTGGCTCTTATCCCATGTTGGAAGAGAAATACGCGGCTCAATATAATCGGCTTGATCGGGACAATAATTTAACATTGCATCGTCCGGCGCTAAGACGCTGGCTGGAGCAGATCCTTTCTGGGGCCTGACTTTTTTTAGCTGTCTGATTTTCCTCTGATATAGGCCCGCTAGAATGTTCTTATTGCTAAAGAAGCAGAAAATGAGAGCAGGGTGAGTAGAAATGAAGGAAAATAAAGAATTGCAATCCACGCTCAGCATTTGGCGTAACGGTCGTTTTCGGCGAATGTTTGCGGCCCATACGGCTGCTTCCTTTGGCGATTGGTTTGATGCTATCGCCATTCAGGTGCTTGTTGCTTACCGCTGGGAAGCCGATCCCATGCTGATTGCGCTGATTCCGGTAGTCATGGCACTACCGGGTCTACTACTCGGTTCCATTGCAGGCACGTTAGCCGATCGGGTGCATAAGGCCCGACTGATGATCATCTGCGATGCAGCTATCGCCTTATTGACGCTGGCGATTCTCGCCGTCCCAGGTCCGGCGTGGCTGTTGCCTTTGCTTGGTTTGCGCGCGGCGGCTGGCGTATTCCAAATGCCTTCACAGCAAGGCTTGACCCGTACAGTAGTCGCCAGTGGCGACCTGTTCCGTGCAACCTCACTGAATGGGCTGGTCAATCAGGCCTCCAAAGTGGCGGGACCCTTGCTGGGCGCCATGACCCTGACTGTGCTGTCTCCGCAAGCATGCATTATCCTGAATGCACTGCTGCGCCTCTGCTCTGGCCTGCTGCTCTGGCCGCTGCGTGGCATCGGCCCGACGCTGGCTACCACAGACCAGCAAGCGGTTGCTGGTGCTGACGCGCAGCTAAGGAAGTCGGCATCGCTTACAGCGGATGAGGCAGATGATGCCAAGATGCAGGGAGGGCCTGCTCACGCATCCCGTTTTTTCAGCCAGTGGCGGGAGGGCTGGGCGTTCCTCTGGCGCAGTCGAATGCTTTTGCATACGCTCATATTCGGCCTGTTCGGTTTGATCGCCATTCTTATGATCGACTACCAGTTCCCTACATTGCTGCGAGTGCTCGCTCCGGGCAACGAATCGCTGCTCGGTTGGCTGGTTTCAGCTATAGGTGCTGGCGCCGTCGGCTGCATGCTTGTGCTTAATCGCTTGAATCGTATAAGCGCAGGCTGGGGGCTCGGTGGAGGGTATGTGCTGGTTGGCGGAGCTATTGCCGCTTTGGGCTGGGCGCAACCCGGGACAGGACTCCCTGTTCTGCTTACGATCGGGGCCATGCTAGGTGTGGGGAACGGCCTGTACATTATCACCCAGAATTACATATTACAAGCCAAAACCCCTGCTGATATGGTGGGGCGCGTCTTTGGTATCCAAAGTACCGTGATTGGAGCGATCATGGTCATTTCGCCGCTTGCTGGGGGAGTATTGATCCGAATAGCAGGGGCGGGGACGGCTTTTGTCTGGATCGGAATGACTGTAGGAATCCTAGGTTTGGCAGGACTACTGCTTCAATCCGTAATTTGGCGCGAGTCTCTCGCTAATCCTACCCCTTCTACTGAACAAAATGTTGATCTAGCGTAATCGTTTGCTTCCATTCTAGCAATTTATATTTTTAGCATAGGAGAGATCATGTTGATTCAAAATTCTTCATCTACAACGCCAGTGGCACGACTACTTGAAGGCTCGCGGGTGTACTTGCGTCCCATTAACGTGGAGGACACCGAGCTATACTATAATACATTGTTCCATCGGGAAGTGCGGAGACTGACGGGCACACAGCGAAGCTTTACCAAAGAGCAAATTGCCCGTTACATTGAAGGTAAAGGGCAGGATTCCTCAAGCTTGCTGCTTCTCATTGCACTTCAGGAGGATGATCGTGTCATCGGCGATATTGCATTACAGGATATGGATAGCCTGAATCGCAGCGCCAACATCCGTATTGCGATCAATGAGCAGGGGGATCAAGGCAAAGGCTACGGCACCGAAGCGCTTGTGTTAATGCTGGACTATGGGTTCGGCATTTGTAACCTGCATCGGATTGAGCTGAATGTATTTGATTTTAATGAAAAGGCCATCCGCTGCTATGAAAAAGTAGGCTTTAAGCGTGAAGGTGTGCAGCGGGATGCTTTATTTTACAATCACCAATACCACGATTCGATTTTGATGAGTATGCTGCAGCATGAATATCGCAACAGATATGTGTAACAAGCAGAAAATTGATTCAATACGTTTACACGGGTTTGCAGAAGAGATATAATTAAAAGATAAAGTTACTTGTTTGCGCAAGGATAACCGACAACATCAAATGAATATATGAATTACCGGAGGAGCCTGTCACCAAGGCTCCTTTATGTCTTTTTAGGGGAACCTGTGCTGTATTCGGGTTTCCCTTTTTATTTTGCGAGTTGTTGGTCTCTTTAAGGTCAGACACATATTTTGGACGATTGTTCTGCATTTTATGATTATCCGTTTTCTTTAATGTTGTAGATGATGCGCAAATGAGGTCAAGGATTAAATAAAAGGAGGTTATTAACCTATGCAATTTATATTGTATCTTCTGTTGATTCTGTTGTTTACAAAAGTAGCCGGTCATCTATCGGTTAAGCTCGGTCAACCAGCGGTATTGGGGAAGCTGATCGCTGGTATCGTACTGGGCCCGGCAGTTTTGGGATGGGTGCAAAATGATTCTCTGATTCATGATATGTCTGAAATCGGCGTGTTGCTGTTGATGTTCATTGCCGGGCTGGAGACGGATCTGGATCAGCTTCGGCGCAACTGGAAGCCTGCGGTAGCAGTGGCGGTCGGGGGGATTATTTTGCCGTTGCTCTGTGGTTTTGCAGTCGGTGAAGCCTTTGGATTTTCAGTACATGAAGGATGGTTTTTGGGGATTGTCTTGAGCGCTACTTCCGTAAGCATTACAGTGCAGGTGCTCAAGGATATGAACAAGCTGAATACTCGAGAAGGCTCGACCATTTTAGGTGCAGCCGTACTGGATGATGTGCTTGTCGTAGTGCTGCTTGCGGTAGTGATGAGTATATTCGGCATGGGTGGGCAAACCTCGCTGGGACTTCTTGTTGGCAAGAAGCTGATCTTCTTCGTGGGGGCTATTCTGGGTGGCTGGTTCGTTGTTCCATGGATTATGAAAATACTTGCCCCCCTCAAAGTGACAGAAGCTGTGATTACTGCTGCTATGGTTATTTGCTTCGGTTTTGCATATTTTGCAGATTTGATGGGTATGGCGGGTATTATCGGAGCTTTTGCTGCCGGGATTGCCATTTCGCAAACAAGTTTTAAGCATGTCGTAGAAGAAAAGGTAGAGCCCATCGCTTATTCCATCTTTGTTCCTGTATTTTTTGTCAGCATTGGCTTAAATGTATCTTTTGAGGGAGTGGGGCAGCAGCTTGGGTTTGTTGTTGTTTTGACATTGATAGCGCTGGTGACGAAGTTAGTCGGAGGAGGCATCGGCGCGCGGCTGACAGGTTTTAATACCCGTTCCTCGCTTGCGATTGGTTCTGGCATGATATCTCGCGGCGAAGTTGCACTTATTATCGCAGCCACCGGGTTGCAAACGGGTCTGCTGGCACAGCAGTATTTTACCTCAGTTATCATTGCCGTTATTTTGACGACGTTGGCTGCACCTCCAATTCTTAAGCTATGTTTTAGTGATCGCAAGACTGTAAGCCAGATTGAGAAGTAAGAGGTTGGACAGACTAGACATACAATAAGACCCTTCTGGTTCATTTTCCAAGCAGGATGGAAAGTGTAACCGAAGGGTCTTTTTATGTTGGAATGTTCGGTTCAGCTGCAGAATTAGGACTCGGATACGACAGTGAAGCGTTGATTCAGATGTTGTGGTTTTTCAATTTCGTCTACTACGGCAACAGCATAATCTTCATAGCTGACATAGCTTGCACCTTTGGAATTAACCAGCAGGGTGTCTTTGCCCACTTGGTAAGAGCCTGTACGTTTGCCGAGAGCAAATTCTGCAGAAGGACTAATGAAAGTCCAGTTTAGGTCACTGGTACCGCGTAGAATTTCCAGGTTTTTCCCTTGGTTATGAGCTGTTGGATATACAAAATCAGGGAAGTCAGGAGTATCCTTTACCAAGAGTGTCTGGGATTCATCCGTAAACAAGCTGCCTGCACCACCTACAACAATCAGGCGAGTACCGGATACATTGCGGAGAGCCTCAATCAATACATTACCTGCATCTACATGCAGATGCTCTTGTCCAAACGGAGCGGCAAAAGCATTAACAACGACGTCAAAACCCTTCAGATCATCTGTTTTCAGGTCAAAAACGTCTTTTTGTACTACAGCAGCACGATTGTCCGTGACTTTAGCCGGGTCACGCACGATGGCGGTTACTTCATGCCCTCTGTCTAATGCTTCTTTTACGATATTACTTCCTGCTTTACCGCCTGCACCAATAACTGCAATTTTCATAATAGAATAGCCTCCTAAAAATGATTTGGATGATTTAATTGCTTGATTCATGCGTTGCATGATGTTCATATTTGAACTTTAATATGTAACTATTATAGTTACAATACAAATTAAAAGTCAAGCTCTTCTGTTGGGCAAGATAGAGTCCTCCGATTGGAAAGAGAGGAACTCGTTTAAATATAAGATGATACTGAATAAGTAAATGTAAACCATATTGAATACATGTAGACCGCAGATCAGAAAGGAAGAGTGAAACGATATGAGTAAAAAAGTACAGCTGGAGCCCGCAGCGCAAAAATTTGCAGACGATAATGCCAAGCCTCCGTTTCTGTATGATTTGGGTCCTGAAAAAGGACGTGAAACGGTCAATGAAGTTCAATCCGGTCCAGCAGATAAACCTGCCGCAGACCTGGAGGACCTGTCGATTCCAGGTGGCCCTGGCGGTGAGGTGAAGGTCAAAATTGTTCGTCCACAACAGGTGACAGGCGATCTCCCGGTCATTGTATATATCCACGGGGCAGGCTGGGTATTCGGTAATGCTCATACGCATGACCGTCTGATTCGTGAACTGGCGGTAGGCTCACAGGCAGCCGTTGTATTCCCGGAATACAGCTTGTCGCCTGAAGCCAAATATCCGACGGCGATTGAGGAAATTTACGCGGTCGTTCAATGGGTGGCACAGCATGGGCGCGAGCATGGGCTGAAGCCCGATACGCTGACGATCGCCGGAGATAGTGTCGGTGGTAACATGACTGCAGCTGTAACTCTGCTGGCCAAAGAACGCAGTGGTCCTACCATTCGGCAGCAGTTGCTGTTCTATCCAGTGACGGACGCTTCTTTTGATACGGAGTCGTACCATGAGTTCGCCACAGGATATTTCCTGAGCCGCGAAGGGATGCAATGGTTCTGGGATCAATATACGACAGATCCTAACGAACGGGCGCAGATCACGGCGTCTCCGTTACGTGCTACCACTGACCAGCTCAAAGGGCTACCGCGTGCGCTGGTTATTACAGGCGAGGCCGATGTGTTGCGTGATGAAGGGGAGGCCTATGCGAACAAGTTGCGTGAAGCTGGGGTAGATGTAACCGCTGCGCGCTTTCAGGGCATCATACACGACTTCGTGATGCTGAACCCATTGTCGGAAACCGCGGCCAAGCGCGGTGCAATAATGCTGGCTACCTCGTGGCTGCGCCAAGGGTTTGAGGGCTAGTTTTATGACGAGTGAAGGAATACACATTTAGTATGTAAGGAAGCACCTCCCAGCTCATGGCTGGGAGGCTTCTTTTGATTCTGTTTATATCATTCTATTTGCGTTTACCATATAGTGGTTTTCTAGTCTTGCCTAGTTTACCTACTCTTCCAGGTGATTTTATAAAGCTGAACTTCCCTAATTTAAAATTGGTTTTTCTTTTTTTCGCTACTAGAGTACGTCTTGACTTAGATGCACCTTGGGTACTATCTACAAGGTTTAGTGTGTAGTTTTCGAAATTGCCAACATTGATCTCATCGAACCCCACATTTCTACAGCCCTGGCCTTGGCAACCTGCTATCCAGCATCTTGTGAAAGCCTCTCTAGGAACATCTGTGTAGAAATCACCACCCCACCAATTACCGAAACTGTCATGTCCGTAGACATAAAACGTTTGGTTTGCGGCTGACCCAGCTACAAGAAATGCGCGTCTACCGGGTTCTATACGGTACCAGCCTCTCTTAGCATAGGTGATAGGACTACAACCAGAATCATAGTATCCAACAGCAACTGAAATAGGGTTAGACGTACTATTACGAACATAAAAACCCATTCAATTCACTCCATTCTTTGAAAGATTAATATCAATCTATGCGAATTTTCTGAAAAAGTAATAGACATATGGATGATCAAAAAGTACAAAAAAAACGCAATATCTCAATGTTTTTGTGGTAGGGAAGTAAAAGAGGTGGGAGTAGTCGAGCGCACAATTGGCATATGGGGAGTTCGCGGTTTATAAATAAAGGAACATATGGAGTATGAAGGGGGATTCTTATGAGACCGCTTCACGTTCGTCGAACAGAGTGATAATATAAAATTTGAACGAGTTTGACCGACTTCGGCCTAAGGGGGATATCCATGCCATTTCAGGGACAACGCATTTTACCTGCAGCTAAGCACATGAAGCAGTTGGAGGATATTTTGGACAGCTCTTATGAGTATGCTGTTTTTCTGGATACGCATGTAGCGCAGTTGCGCAACCTATATCAGATGGCACGGAGCCGCAATAAGCAGATGCTTCTGCATGCCGACCTGGTGCAAGGTTTGAAGAATGACGAGTATGCCGCTGAGTATTTGTGTCAGGAAATTAAGCCATTTGGGATTATCTCGACCCGTTCCGGGGTGATTGCAACTGCTAAAAAAAAGGGGATTCTTGCTGTACAGCGAGTGTTCCTGCTGGATACGATTGCGCTGGAAAAAAGCTACGCACTGGTGGAAAAAACGCGCCCCGATTATATTGAGGTGCTGCCCGGTGTTGTGCCGCCGATGATTGCGGAGGTCAGTGAACGTACGGGTATTCCTATTTTGGCCGGCGGACTTATTCGTACCCCTGAGGATGTGGAAGCGGCGTTGGCAGCGGGAGCTGCAGCGGTTACGACCTCCAATAAACAACTGTTTGAGCACTATAAGCGATAGCTTTTTTTGAATCAAGTGGGCAACCTACATAATAAGCAAGGAGATTGGAAAATGACGGAGCAGTACATTCTTGCCTTGGATCAGGGCACAACCAGTTCGCGGGCCATCTTATTTAACCGGCAGGGAAAAGTAGTGTACAAGGCACAACGGGAGTTCCCGCAGTATTTTCCCCAGCCGGGATGGGTGGAGCACAACGCGAATGAAATATGGAGCTCTATTTTGGCCGTCATCGCCTCCTGTCTGTCGGAATCAGGTGTGAAAGCCAGCCAAATTGCTGGAATTGGTATTACCAATCAACGGGAAACTGTGGTGGTGTGGGATAAACATACAGGCCTGCCTGTATATCATGCGCTGGTATGGCAGTCACGGCAAACAGCCGGGATTTGCGAGGACTTGAAAAGCCGTGGGCTTGATCAAACATTCCATAGCAAAACAGGCCTACTCATTGATCCCTACTTTTCGGGTACCAAAGTCAAATGGATACTCGACAACGTTGAAGGAGCGCGAGCCCAGGCGGAGCGTGGAGAGCTGTTGTTTGGTACAATCGATACCTGGCTGATCTGGAGACTGTCCGGCGGTAAAGCGCATGTAACAGACTACTCCAACGCTGCTCGTACGCTAATGTACAACATTTATGAGCTGAAGTGGGATGAGGAACTGCTGGATATTCTCGGTGTTCCTGCGTCTATGCTGCCGGAGGTGAGATCGTCCTCCGAAATATATGCGAATACAGTGGATTATCATTTTTTTGGACAGGAAATTCCTATTGCCGGAGCGGCGGGCGATCAGCAGGCAGCTCTGTTCGGTCAGGGATGCTTTGACAGAGGCATGATTAAAAATACATACGGTACGGGATGCTTTATGCTGATGAATACCGGAGATGAACCCTGTGAATCGAAGCATGGACTGATTACGACCATTGCATGGGGGTTGAACGGTCAGGTGAAGTATGCGTTAGAGGGCAGCATTTTTGTAGCCGGGTCTCTATTCAGTGGCTGCGTGACGGATTGCGCATGTTCCGCGAGGCCAAAGATAGTGAAGCGTATGCAGCGCGGGTGACCTCGACGGAGGGGGTATATTTTGTCCCGGCTTTTGTAGGGCTTGGCAGCCCGTATTGGGATAGCGACGTGCGCGGCGCGACCTTTGGCTTGACACGGGGAACGTCCAAGGAGCATTTTATCCGAGCGGTACTGGAATCGCTGGCCTACCAGACCAAAGATGTTCTAACCGCCATGGCGAGCGATTCGGGTGTACCTGTGCATTCATTGCGTGTAGATGGGGGCGCAGTGATGAACGAGTTCCTGATGCAGTTCCAGAGCGATATTCTGGATCTGCCTGTGGAACGACCTGCTGTGAACGAGACAACGGCGCTAGGGGCAGCGTATTTGGCAGGGCTGGCAGTTGGATTTTGGGACAGTCTGGATGAAGTCCGGGGGTATGCTCAAAGTGATCGAACCTTTACTCCAACCATGAGTGAAGATGTGCGGGCTGAACGATATGGTGGCTGGAAAAAGGCGGTCCATGCCGCAATGTCGTTCAAGTAAAGGTGACTTTACGAGAGTAGGCAGTCATCTGACAACAGGCAGATTACCCTTTTCATCGTGTACTGTGTATGCTACGATATAGATAAGTTAATACTCGTCAGGAGACTTGGAGAGACCATGAACCGCTCGGCATCCGCCGCAGCGATGTTCGTGGTCTTTTTTTGTACCTTTGATGATTCGGTGTCAGATTGATAGCAGACATGTACAAAGTTGGAGGGATAGATGATGGGAGAACAGAGATTTGCTGCGCAGGAGAGAACGGCCGTTTTGGAGCGTATGGGGCGTGAGCATTTTGATATTTTAATTATTGGCGGCGGCATTACAGGGGCGGGAATTGCACTGGACGCAGCGGATCGTGGTTTGAAAACGGCTCTGGTGGAAATGCAGGATTTTGCAGCAGGTACATCCAGTCGTTCTACCAAGCTAGTGCATGGTGGTCTTCGTTATTTGAAGCAATTTGAGGTTAAAATGGTAGCCGAGGTCGGGAAGGAACGAGCCATCGTATTCGAAAATGGTCCTCATGTGACCATTCCGGAGCGTATGCTGCTTCCTTTTCACCAGGGTGGCACATTTAATGCTTTCACCACTTCTATCGGGCTACTGGTGTATGATTTCCTCGCTGGCGTGAAGCGTAGTGAGCGCCGCTGCATGCTGGACATCCAGACTACGCTGGAGCGCGAGCCTTTGCTGAAGAGAGAAGGACTGAGGGGAAGCGGTAGTTATGTGGAGTACCGCACAGACGATGCTCGCCTAACGATTGAGGTGATGAAGGAAGCTGTTACACGAGGGGCGCTGGCCGTGAACTATGCCAAGGCTGACAAGCTGCTGTATGACAGCGGACGAATAAGCGGCGCCAGTGTAACCGATCGGGTAACGGGAAAGCCATACGAAATCAGGGCTTCGCTGGTCATTAACGCAGCCGGACCATGGGTAGATACGTTGCGGGAAATGGATCGCTCCAAAGAGGGTAAGGTGCTTCGCCTGACGAAGGGTATCCACTTGGTATTCGATGCTGGGCGCTTCCCGCTTCAACAGGCAGTGTACTTCGATACACCGGATGGACGCATGGTATTCGCGATCCCGCGTGACGGCAAAACCTATGCAGGTACGACCGATACGGTGTATGAGGGGGATACGGCGCATCCCCGGATGACCGCCGAAGACCGGGCGTATGTGCTTCAAGCGATCAACGGGATGTTCCCGGATGTGAAGCTGACGGTTACAGACGTGGAATCCAGTTGGGCAGGGGTACGGCCGCTCATTTATGAAGACGGTAAAAGCCCTTCAGAAATCTCACGTAAGGACGAAATCTGGGAATCCCGTTCAGGTCTGATCACGATCGCAGGCGGCAAGCTGACAGGTTACCGGAAAATGTCCGAACTCGTCGTGGATCGTGCGGTACGTGAATTAGGCCGCTTGCATGGGCAGAGCTTTCGGGCATGCCGCACAAGGCATATCCCCATTTCGGGCGGCAGTGTAGGCGGCTCGGCGGGTTGGGACGCTTTCGTGAGCAAGCAAGCCATAGCGGGCGCTGCGCTCGGTCTGCCGCCGGAGACCGCCAGAGCATGGGCTGTTCGCTATGGTTCAAATGTGGAGCGACTGTTTGCTATAGCGACACAGAGCATGAAGAACTCCACCGAGACGGAAGCGGCGCTACCTGTGGAATTGCGTGTTCCGCTTCTGTACGCGATGGAACAGGAAATGACGGTGACACCGTCTGATTTTTTCATACGTCGCACTGGAGCATTGTTCTTCCAAATTGACGAGGTGAAGCGCTGGAAACAGGCTGTCATTGCATGGATGTCCGAATACGCAGGCTGGAGCGCCGAGCAAGAACTCCAATATACGACTGAGCTGGATGCTTACCTGTATGAAGCTGTGACACCTGTAGAGATAGAAGCCGAACCCGGCGCCATTAAAGTCATCTGATATAGCTTAAGGATGCGTATCCTTGACCGCTCCGCTTCTCTACAATTGTTTCGTTCGCATCACTGCTTTCAGCGAAAAAGGGGCCTACAAAACAAAAGCAGCGATCCTCTATTCATAAGAGAATCGCTGCTTCTTTGTATACAGATGGCTTACAGCATCAAGTGGAACAGGAAGGGCGCAGCCGCCAAGGTAAAGAGAGCGGCGAGCACCATCGAGATGCTGGAAATCGTGCCTGTCAGCGAACTGAATTCGAATGCTTTGGAAGTACCCGTACCATGAGCACCGGTACCGAGCAATACCCCGCGTGAAACTTCATTTTCGATACGGAACAGTTTGACGATCATCGGGCCGATAATAAGACCGCTCAATCCGGTCAGAATAACGAATACCGCCGTGACTGTCGGGTTACCGCCAATCGTTTGCGATACATTCATCGCAATAGGTGTCGTAATCGAGCGAGGAATCAGGCTGCTCAGCAGCGAGGAGTCCAGGTGCATCCACTTGGCGAGCGCCATGGAGGACAGCACGGCTACGACAGATCCAGATAACACGCTAAGCACGATTTGGGCCGCGTGTTTTTTTAACACAGGGAAATATCGGTACAAAGGGACAGCAAATGCAATCGTAGCTGGCTGTAGCAGCATGGATAGAAAATGAGCGCCTGAATTATAAGAACGGTAGTTCACACCCGTCAACGTCAAAATCAAAATGATAACCACAGGTGTAATGAGCAATGGGGACAAATACACCTTGGGCAATGTGCGGTACATGCGTTTGGCCATCCAGTAAATAGCAAGTGTCAATACAATACATAGAAGACCGGTCATGATGATTTATGCTCCTTTCGTTTACCAAGCAGACTGGCGATCATACCTGTGCAGGCCATCACCAGAAAGGTGCCGAGCAGCACGACCAGCATAATGCTCATGCCATCGTGTTCCAGCATCGGCCAATAATTCATAACGCCAACAGCGGAGGGAATAAAGAATAATAGCAACTCGGCCAGCAACCAGTTTGCGCCAACCTCGATCCAGCTTAGTCGGACCACACGGGTTTGCAGCAAAATAAAGAGAATTAGCATACCGACGATACTACCGGGTATAGGCAGGTGGAGCCAGGAGACCACCGCGTTCAGGATGAGCGAAAAGGCCATCAGGACGGCGATCTGAAGGACACCGCGTATGAAGCTTTTCATATATAAAGTCTCCTATCTTTGAGATCCGTTATTTTCAAACTGTAATGAAATTTTACATCACAAGCTTTCATGAGTAAAATGCATATAAAGAATGAATTCTATTCCGTTTGTCTATGGGAGGAGGTATAGCTTTGGATATCCGACATTTGCAATATTTTCTGGAAGTCGCGCGGTTACGCAGCTTTACGAAGGCAGCACAGAGCATGTTTATTACTCAGCCGACGATTAGTAAGACGATTAAAAGCCTGGAAGAAGAACTGGGAGTTACTTTGTTCGATCGGATTGGCAAAAGAATCGAACTCACGGATGCGGGCAAGGTCATTGAGCTTCAAGCACAAGCGATTGTGAAGTCCTTTCAGAGCCTGTCCTCGGAGCTGAGTGATTTGATGAACCTGAAAAAAGGACATATCCGCATTGGTCTGCCTCCTATGGTCGGATCGAGCTTTTTTCCGCGTGTCATTGGAGAGTTCCACAAGGCCTTTCCCGATGTGACCATTCAATTGTTCGAGGATGGAGCGAAGAAAGTGGAGCAGGACGTAGAAGCTGGGGCACTGGATATCGGGGTGATTGTGCTGCCTCCGGTTGGAGATATGTTCGAGACATTTCTATTTGTGGAAGAAAAGCTGAATTTGCTCGTTCATCCGACGCATGCATTGGCCGACTGCAAGGAGGTGCCACTATCTGCGTTAGCAGAGGAGGCGTTTGTGCTGTTCCGTGAGGATTTTACGCTACACGACCGTATCATTGCCGAATGTGTTCGTGCTGGCTTTCAGCCGCGTGTAGTCTATGAAAGCTCTCAATGGGATTTGATCAGCGAAATGGTTGCTGCCAACCTGGGAGTAGCGTTATTGCCGGAGGCGATATGCCGGGATTTGGATTCCGAACGCTTGCGTGTTCTTCCATTGGTAGACCCTGTCATTCCTTGGCATTTGGGGATGATCTGGCGGAACGATCGTTATCTGTCCTTTGCTGCCAGAGAGTGGATATCTTTCACACAGCGATTGTTGCGGACAGAATATGGCGGAAGTCGTCGGTGAGAAGGACGGATGTGGCTTACATCATAAAAAAGCTGCCCTGAGGGGCAGCGAAGTAGCTTGCTTCTATGAGTGTGTTTGGTTTATTGCGCGCTTGGTGTGAAGGTACTTGTCCATAATACGGTCAAGCCTGGAGGATTTGTCCAATACACGTTCATCTCTTAATCCGTGTAAGTCAGCCATGCGATTCAGTTCACGGCGTTCTTTTTCCATGAGTTTTTCCAATTGTTCGAGGTTCACAAAGCCCACCCCCCATGTCGATTGTAAGGCATGTCTCCACTAGCGGCAGCAGTTTTTTTGATAACGATGTTATTTCCATTTTACCACTTTTTATTAACATTAATCCAGCTTTCCTGACATTTAGCGACTAATAATTATGGTTTTGCCAACTCTACCCGATTGCGTCCTGATCGTTTAGCTTCATATAACGCTTCGTCTGCCTTTTCCAATAAACGTCTCGATACAATAGCAGGAGAGCTGCCTGCTCCGATGGATACGGTTAAGGAGATTATGGTTCCGTCATTCAAGAGAAAACATTCATTTTCCACAGCTTTTCGAATCTTCTCGGCAAAGCTTGCCGCCTTTTCGATATCACAATCTCCGAGTAGAATTGCGAATTCCTCTCCGCCTTTACGGGAGGGGTATGCTCTCGTTGTAGATTCCCGATTTAACAAAATTCCCAGTTGGCTTAAGACGGCGTCTCCGTTCAAATGGCCATACGTATCATTAATTTTTTTAAAGTGGTCAATATCTAGCATCACAAGTCCAAAGGGTTTTTTTGTAGTCTTGGAAGCATGAAGTACCTCTTCGAACAGCGCATCAAAAGCACGCGGACTGTATAGCCCGGTTAAATGATCGCGGTTCGCAGCCTCTTCCAGCAGGTGAATAGCCCGTTCTGTTTTTTTGATATGGGACATCATAAAATAAGTGAACAAGCCGCCAAGAATCTTCACGGTTGTGATCATTATTATTGATTCTAAGTTGGGTGGATTAGCTACAAAGAAAGTAGATAACAGCGACACAACAACAGCTCCAAGCACGGCTGACATCCATTTGCTGAGTGTTAGCTTTTTTTCTCGAATAAAGATAAGTGAAACGACTAATGTCACGAAGCAATTGACCGTAGCAGTCAGAGAAATGTCCGTCCACCCCCCTGTGATGTAAATACGATACAAGATGACGATCAGGGTGGTCAGCAAACCGGATATCGTTCCTCCTATATAAACAGATATGATAATCGCCAATTGGCGCAGATCAACCACAAAGTGCCCATGGATCCATAAACCGGTCATCATTAACAGAATGCCAAACAGGCCCAGCATTAAACCGTTCATTACCTGATGAATGAGTGCGTGGTTTGTCAGGTAACGTTCATATTTCCGGGATAATAAATTTCCAAAGAATAAGAAGCTTGTTAATAACGCAAAATTGTTAATTAATTCTTTTAACATGTCCCTGTCCTTTATGCTGTAATGTGAGTTGTAGTATGTTGGGAATAAAGTAAAAGGCCTCGTTTCTATATTTCGGTAAAAAGTAGATATGAATGAATACCAATCGACCACAAACGATTCTTATGTCCCTTACGTTTCGTTGATCTACGTGGTACAGTGTAAGGACTATGACCGGAACGGGTGATCGCATGAAGGAACCAATTCACATTTCGGTGCGTCCACTTGTGGAATATGTGCATCGGAGTGGCAGCATTCAGAGCGGTTTTCGCTCGAATAGCAGTATGCAGGAAGGAACTCGTGTGCATCAGGCTATCCAGAAGAGTTACAAGGAGCATGATCGCAAAGAGGTACATTTACGTACCGAAATTTCGTATGAGGGTGAGTTGTTTATCATTGAGGGCCGCTGTGACGGATTGATTGAGCTGGACGGTGTATGGACGGTTGATGAAATTAAATCGACCTCTCAGCCCCTCGAAGATATTCAGGGGGACGGCCAACCCGTGCACTGGGCACAAGCATTTCTGTATGCCTATATGATTGCTCGTGAGGAGCAGCATCATTCCATGCAGATTCAACTTACTTATGTACAAGCACACAGTGAAGACATTCGCCGCTTCAGACGGATGCTATCTTTTGCAGAACTGGAAGCTTTCGCTCAGGAGATGATTGCTGGTTATGCACCGTATGCATTCCTCCTGAGAGCACATGCGGAGAAGAGGGATGCCAGTATTGCCATATTGGACTTTCCTTTTGACACGTATCGTTCAGGTCAGCGAACTTTAGCGGGTTCAGTGTACAAGACGATTGCTGAAGGAGTCAACCTGTTTGCCAAAGCGCCCACAGGTATCGGTAAAACGGTATCCACCTTGTATCCTGCGATTAAGGCGATCGGCGAAGGGCTGGCTAGGCGAGTATATTATGTAACGGCTCGTACCACCACTCGGGCAGCAGCTGAAGAAGCTTATGCCCGAATGCAGGCTCAAGGGCTGCACATGCATGTGGTAACGTTGACGGCGAAGGATAAAATTTGCTTTAAGGATGAACATGATTGTGATGCTGGATCATGCAGCATGTGCGAGGGCTATTACGACCGGATCAACGGTGCAGTATCCGATATTTTGGCGAATGAGACGTTAATGACGCGGGCGGTGATTGAGCATTATGCGCGCAAACATAAGGTATGTCCCTTTGAATTTTCGCTAGATGTGGCGTATGCCTCGGATGGTATAATCAGTGATTATAATTATGTTTTTGATCCACGGATTTCTTTGAAGAGATTGCTGGAAGAGCACAAGCGAAAAGGTGTTGTGCTGGTGGATGAGGCGCATAATCTGGTGGAACGCGGTCGGGACATGTTTTCGGCGGAAATCCTGAAATCTTCTTTTTTGGAACTGAAAAGAGAATTTAAGTTGCTAAGCCCGGAGGTTGCTACGACTGCGAGTGCAGTGAACGCACATATGATTACGCTGCGCAAGCTGCATGCAGATACAGGAAAAGCAGTGGAAACAGCAGCACCGCAAGAGGTGCTGGAGTTATTGGTGCCCTTTGTGGAGGCCGCTGAACGTGAACTGGTGATGGGGAACAGTACAAATCGCGCAAGCAGTGAAAGTACGGCCTACGCATTGCTTTTGGATACGTATTTTACCGCCCAAAATATGCTGCGAATCGCTGCTTTATACGATGAACGTTACGTTACTTATATTGAAGCAGGGCGCAGTGAGGTGAGGATCAAACTGTTCTGCCTCGACCCTTCGCACTTGCTGGGACAGGCTGTAAAGAACTACCGCTCGACTATTTATTTTTCGGCGACGTTGACACCGCTTGCTTATTACCGGGACATGCTTGGAGCAAGCGAGGAAGACTATACGTTACAGGTCCCTTCCCCTTTCCATCAGGAGCAATGGGATGTACGTCTGCTGCCGCTCTCCATCCGTTATCGGGATCGTGAGCGTTCTAAAGGGGCGATTGCGGATATGCTGGCTGGATTGGTTGCGGAGCGGAAGGGGAACGTCCTCGTGTTTTTCCCGTCTTATCCGTATCTGCGAGAGGTATACGAGGAGTTCATGCTTCAGGACGTGTCTGCAGATACATTGATACAAAGTCCGGGTATGACCGAACCGGAGCGTGATCGGTTCCTAGAGGCCTTCCAACCTGGGCAAGAGCGCACCCTGCTCGGCTTTGCCGTACTAGGTGGTGTCTTTGCTGAAGGTGTCGATTTACCTGGGGATCGCTTGAACGGGGTAGTGGTCGTCGGCGTCGGCTTGCCGCAAATTGGAGCGGAGCGGGATGTGCTGCGGGATTATTTTTCGGAACAGGGACGAAATGGTTTCAACTATGCGTATGTATATCCGGGGATGAACAAGGTTCTTCAGGCAGGTGGCAGACTTATTCGCACAGAGCATGACGAGGGGCTGCTGGTCCTGGTAGATGATCGTTTTGCCAAGGAGCCATATGCCTCTTTGCTGCCAGATGAGTGGAAAAGCTACCGTTTGACGGAACAAGCGGGATTAAGGAAGGAATGGATGGACTATGAATTTTAATTTTCATAATGATTCCATACGCGGGGTGCTGCGTAGCTTTGGACATGAGGATGCCGAAGTAGATAATATAGAGACATTTGTGACATTTGCGCGCTTGGCTAACGGTATTTTCAGAGAAATGGATACAGATTTGACCAAACTGGGGGCTTCTCAGGGCCGGATTATCGTTCTTAGCTTGTTGCATTGCCATGCGCCGCATCGCATGACACCATCGGAGTTAGCGGAAAAAGCGGATGTCACGCGTGGGACCATGACGGGACTGATCGACGGTTTGGAGCGAGATGGAATGATAGAACGTGTGGCTCACGAGAGTGACGGACGGATGGTGACTGTCGGATTAAAAGAGGCAGGACGAGAACTGTTAAGCAAAATAGTTCCTTATTATACAAAGCTGATTCGGTCATGCATGTCTGAGTTTACGCCACAGGATCATAAGATGATGAAGGGTTTACTGGGGAAAATGAAAGGCGGTTTTGAGCGGTCCTTGCCGAAAAGCTGAATCCCTGATGTCGGGAATAAGGAATAGGAGAGGGAAATATGTTCTTTTATACAGATGAGGTCTATGAAGGCCGTGATTTTGGCTCAATGGATGCCAGAGAAGGCGAGTGGAGAAATTGCGAGTTTACCCGATGTCGTTTTCGGGGTGTGGAGATGAATGAGTCCCTTGTGGAAGACTGTACTTTTGTGGACTGTGATTTTACCGGAGCCATTCTGAATGCATCTCACTACAAGGAGTCCGCTTTTACCAATTGTCTATTCACCAGCGCGAATCTGTTTGTAGTCCGGTTTGATAACTGTAAGCTGGTAGGTTCAGACTTTGCGGGGGCGAATATGGATGGTATCACGATTACGGGCGGAGACTGGTCTTATACGAATTTGCGTCATGCAGATTTAAGAAAACAGGATTTGCGAAAAATACGATTCAAGGAAGCTGATTTATCCGAATGCCATCTGGAAAAGGCAGATTTGCGCGAGGCGGATCTTACCCGGGTAAGGCTGCACAAAGCCCACCTTCAAGGAACCGACCTGCGCGGTGCGAAGATGGATGGCGTGAATTTTAAAGATCTGGACATTACCGGAGCCAAGTTGGATATCGAACTGGCAGTAGCAGTGGCCCGCTCTTATGGTGCCAAGATAGATGGTTAAAAGCACGGAGATACAGGAGCTGTCTCGACCTGTGTTACCCCGTGCTGGAGAATTGGAGGAATACTAAATCTGAAAGATTAATCTTTATGGGATGCCGGCAGTAGCGGAATCGCTGCTTCTGGATTCTGATTTGGTAACTTATCGACACCTACAGGATCTAGAGGTTGCTGTGGTACCGTCCAGTTGCGTGCCGTATCTGCGGCAGTTTGCTGCTCCAGCAGGCGTTTAGCCACTTCGTAGCACTCATCGATATGCCGATTGCCAATGGTCCGCATCGCAGTAAAGCCAATCGCTGCGGCTAGTCCTTGCCCCAGTAGAGGGACAAACTTGCTAACCTGCTTGGTGGCGATGCGAATGCCCATTTTCTGCAAAATCTTCACGATGGCTTCTCGGGTGATGAGTCGCCCGATCAGCTTGCTGCCAATTGAAGTGATAAAGCCATACACCATCGACTTGGTTTCTGCATCCAGACCATCTAGCTGCTGCTCAGATAATCCGAATTTTTCATTAATGGCAGGCAGCAGCTGCATCAAAATGCCGACATCAGCAAGAACGTCAGCCCCCGGAATCGGGACCAATACAGCTCCTCCCGAAGCTGCAGCCCTTCTCGTTACCATGGATTTGCACTCTTTGCGGATCTGCTCCAACTCTTCTATGGTTCGGGCTGTCATATGCATCTCTCCTTCCTACGCTTCCGATTAGGACCCATGATTCTACCCTGTTATTACACACATTTCTACCTTGATTAAGCACGGAGCAAACAAAAAAATCCCTCATTCAGGCGCTATCGCACATTTACTCCTGTGAAGCGATCAGGCATAATGAAGGATGGTTGCTGATAAGAACAAGCCTGTTTTACGGGGATAAAGGAAGGAAGAGACAGATGAGTCAGACAAACGTTTATTTTAATCATGATGGTGGCGTGGATGATTTAGTATCCCTGTTTATGCTGCTTCAGATGGAGCAAGTTCATTTGACCGGAGTATCGGTTATTCCAGCAGATGGTTACCTGGAGCCGGCGACGGATGCCAGCCGAAAAATTATTGATCGTTTTGGACAAAATAAAGGGCCTGTTGAAGTCGCCAAGTCTAATTCACGCGGTAAAAATCCGTTCCCTGCCGCTTGGCGTTTACATTCATTCTATGTAGATGCATTACCTGTGCTGAATGAATCGGGACGAATGGAAGCGCCGCTTTCATCTCTGCCAGCTCATCAGCATCTGATCGAAAAGGTACGCGGAGCTGAAGGTAAAACGCTGTTGCTATTCACTGGACCGCTAACCGATCTGGCACGGGCGCTGGATGAAGCACCGGATATTGAAGCCAAGATTGAAAAGCTGGTATGGATGGGCGGCACCTTTGAAAAAGGGAATGTGGAGGAGCCGGAGCATGACGGTACCGCAGAGTGGAATGTGTTCTGGGACCCGGAAGCGGCCTATCGGGTGTGGCAAAGCGGCATCACGATTGATCTGGTGGCGCTGGAAAGCACAAGCAAAGTGCCGTTAACTCCAGCCGTACGCAATCGTTGGGCTGCCGAGCGCCGATATGAAGGCGTTGATTTCCTGGGCAATTGCTACGCTGGATGTCCTCCGCTCGTGTACAGCGAGACGAACTCTACCTACTACCTGTGGGATGTACTGACCACTGCATCCGTAGGACGCCCGGACATTGTCAAGAAAAAGACGGTGCATTGCAGCGTTATTGCAGAAGGCCCAAGTCAGGGCAGAACGGTGGAACAGGCGGATGGACGCCCTGTGAATCTGGTATATGATACAGACCCGGAAGCTTTCTTTACGTATATGGCGGATTTGGCCAAGCAGGCTGCTCCCAAACGTTACTAAACCCAACTGTGTACAAATGTGTGGCATAAAGTGATCACACTGCCTAGTGCGTATTCATAGCAAAACCCGTGACGTTATCCGTCACGGGTTTTATTACTGTAATTGGCCCCACATGATTGCAAGCCTACCGTTTGTTCAGGCTGACTCCTGATATGTTTTTAGGGTAAATTGGAGCGTTATCTCCGTCCCGTTACCAGGTTCGCTAACCCCTGTCATTGTACCATTCATTCGTTTCAACAGCTGTTTGGTAATCTGCCAACCCAAGCCGGGATTGCCATAGGAGGGAGAGGGCCCGAAGTCATGCTCCAGCCACATTTTTAGTTTATTTGGAGATATACCAATCCCCGTATCCTTTACCCTTACTTCCAATTCAGCCTCAGGCGCATTGGTCACGAACTGGGTATTTGCAGATAAGGTGACTGATCCTGTGCTTGTAAATTTCACTGCATTATCTACCAAATTGATCAGCATACGGCGAATTTTAGCCTCATCCCCGATAAAAATAGGCGAGCTTGCAAGATTCCAATCCAACCTCAATTCCAAATTCCGTTGCGCAGCTACCTCTGTGTACAAGCTCAACACATTTTCCATCATCGTTCTCAGATCAAATGGATCTTCAATGTCATCGATTTGCCCGGATTCAATTTTGCTGTAATCCAGAATATTATTCAACAGCATCATAAGCGAGCGACTGCTAGCTTCCATAATACTCATATATTGCTGTTGTTCCTCTGTTAACTCCGTGGTCATCATTAGATCCGTAGCTCCCCATATTTCAGTGAGCGAAAAACGAATTTTGTTACTCAGGGAAGAAATCAAATCCAGCTTGCTCATGGAAGAAGCTTCTGCATCGATCTTGTCTTTTTCCAGTTCAACCACATAACCCAGAAATACAGCCATAGCCTTGAGAGCCTTCATTTCTGTTTCAGTCAATTGTGCAGATGGCGCATCCAAAATACAAATGGTTCCATACCCCTGGCCATTTTTCATACGTATGGGTATTCCCGTAAATGAGTGATTTCCAATGGTTTTAGTCACATCTAAATCACGTGTTTGCGGATGAATAGACGTTTCCGAAATGGTGAGGTGATCCGCGGAATGGTTCAGCACCAGACTGCAATAGCTAAGCTCAAAAGGAAGCTCCTCTCCATTACGAACCAGCACTTCTTCCCGGTTAAATGAATCTACAATTACATTGGTAACCCCGTCATTAGAGGCAATAAAAATGGTATTAACATGTAGAATATCACTCAACACATCAATGACATGTGCGGTAGCCTCTTGAATACTATTATAAAAACCTGTAGGTGAAGTAGTCATATGTCTCCAATCTTGATGCAAAGTGGTGGTGATCAAAACTCTAATAGTTTGTGTACCCCATTCCTGTTCCTCGAATGTATTGTTGGAGCGTATCCTTAATTATACATCATTATTTCGTTATAAACCTGAGTCTAACTACTTCCAATTACCTATTCGTTTGCACAAAACTTCATGTCGTAGGCCGAATGCTAGCCTTTCTGGGAAGATTTTTGTTTGTATATTACACATTCACGAAAAAATATGATTATTTTCATTCTGTTTTCATAAATTCATATGTAATCTCATGATATGAAAATTGTGTAATAAAATAGGAGAATGGAACCAGTAATATCATGTGAATATTCTATATAATAGGTTCAGAGGTGGGATTATGAATAGACGGGAAGCCCTAGATCACTTCCATAAGACCTATGCGGAAGATATGTTGCATGAGAAATTATATCAGGTAGCGGTCTTGTATGAGCATAGAAAAGAGGAACTTATCTTCTCTTTTATCCAATCTTTTCAATCGATTTGCTTACAAGCCAATTCTGCAGAAGCGGACAAGACAACAATCGGATACATTACCTATTCTATGAGGCGTACGTATCTACGGGAGCGCATTTATAACTATGTCATTGAGGTCTATGGGGTGAACTGGTACTTTGATCCTCTACCTTATCGTGGAACCTATGATGCAGGCTGGGCGTTCGGACTGTTGGCAGAACTGGAGGATGAATTGAGTCGGCTTCGAAAACCTTATATGAATAAGGTTATTCAGCCGGATGTCGAGCGATTTGTACTTCAGGCTGCGTGGGAATTTCATCAGTATATTCTGAAATTAGCCAAGGACGCTATGCAGCAGGCTGTACAACTTCCTGAATTCGAGGCGTTGAAATGCGAGAACGATTTGGAAATAAGAATAGGAGAGTATAAAGGAATCAGTGAGGCGGTGTATTCAACGGTTTATGGAGTACTACATGATTCAACAGGATAATCGTATTACAGAGTATACATATCCAATAGAAATGAATCGCAGGCAGCTATTGGAATGGGCAGACAGCTCATCGTGTACTGATGAAGAGTCTATTTTGCAATTTTATGTATCAGGCGATGCGGACTATATTGATTTTATAGAGCATCCAGTACCCATCGTTTCTGAACAACTAAAGGAGATATTTGATATATATCAAGCTGGGTTAAGCTGGAAGTTGGTTGTTTTTGCCGATATGCAACGAATGCAGCAAACGAGGTATTGGCTGACTCATCCGCCTAGCTTGAGGTGTTTATCACCACTTAGTGAATATCATAGAGACGGCACATTAAGGAAAATCGTTTTAGATGCATATGCAGTGGAGCATCATAAGATTTTCAGGGTTCAGCAAGCCGATCAGCATATCATTGTAGATTTAGATGTAGCTGAATGCATGTTGAGGTTTAATCTGACAGGGATGAAATTACATAAGGTCGAAACAGAGAGGCCGTTTATATAAAGGGGAGTCTGAGAATGAGTGAGAGCTATGTAGTAGATGGAGCACAGATACAGTGTACCTATGGAAGTCATTCGGGCAGGTTTAGTGTTTCAGCTAATAGAGGGATTAGTATTGGTGATAAGTTGCAAGGAAATATTCAGGATTTTCACCCGCAGACGCATATCTCTTCTTTCGGAATGTGCCATAGTATGCATAATCCTGTTGTTTCTTCTGCTAACAAAGGTAATTCTGGAAAAATCATTCCTCAGCCCTGCAAACCGAGTGTATCTATGCCTTGGTTGAATGGAAAAAGAGATGTATACGTAGATCAATCTCCTGCCCTGATGAGCTGCTCTACGAATTTATGCATGTGGTGCGGCAAAATTTCATTCATGACAGATGGGCAGGAATAGCTAACAGCTTACGGGGATTTGCATCACGTGAAGAGCAAACGGGGGGAAGAAGATGGGACTAGCTGGAACTGTGCTGACTTATGGCAATATTAGAGTAAATGCACCGTATGAAATCGTCCGGCTGCTGGATATTACATTGACACAGAAGGTAAATGAGCACGGCAAAGTGTACCTCACTGCTCTCATACCGGATGAGGACCATGCTAAGTATGATGGTTTAGCGCATGATGAAGATGTGCTAGAGGTATACGAGATAGATGAGAATCAAGGGACAGTGAGCATTTTTAAAGGAATCGTCACCAATATTAGCATTGGATTCAAAAATGGTGTATATCACATGTACATAGAGGCGGCCTCTTTTACATATATACTGGATCGACAACGGAAAAATCGTTCTTTTCAAAACGGGAACTTGACGTATTATCAATTGTTTCGGGAACTTATAGATACCTATCCACATGGCGATTTTATTGACCTGACAGACAGCGATCAAAAGCTCGGCGGCTTTACTATTCAGTATGGGGAGAGTGATTGGGAGTTTCTGAAAAGAATGGCCTCTCATCTACACTCCGGGTTGATTGCCGAGATTACATCCGTATACCCGAGATTATGGTTAGGTACCTCGAAAGAACAGGTGAAAGGTGAACTACGCAGCATTAACTTTTCCCTCCAAAAAACAAAGTCAGGCCCTCGGTATACATATGCTGAAGTGGAGGATACGAAACGTTTTGAACTTGGAGATGTAGTCTTGTTTCGACGAAAACATTGGGTTATTGATCAGGTTCATGCAGAGATGAAGCAAGGTATTATGACCTATGACTATGTTCTCGTTCCAGAAGAGGGTATTCCGAGGGAGGTTATACATAATCAGTTTATTAAAGGTACCTCTATTGAAGGGAAAGTTATTGATTTAAATAGTGAAAACGAATCTGTTAAACTTCACTTGTCCGTGGATTCTATGCAGCCCAAAGTCGAAGGGTGCTGGTTCTCTTATCCCACCATGTATACCGGTGCTGGGATCGGTTGGCATTGCATGCCTGAGCTGGGGGATCATGTCCATTTGTATTTTCCATCCAACAATGAAAAGGAAGCTCGTGTAGTTCAATCCCTACGTAAGAGAGACTACAAAGGAGATGAAATCAGCCAGCCGTCAAGAAAGCTGTTTCATACCAAAACACAAAAAGTGGCGAGATTCGATGATAAGGAATTAGCCCTCTCCACCCAGAAAGAAAAAATACTTGTACGCTTAAACCCTGCATCCGGTATTCACGTGTATAGTCATCATGATCTCACCTTTCACGCCGATACAGACCTGGTGCTGCACGGCAAAAAAGTACAAATGAACGCTACGCGTGAAATATCTCTAACATGCAAAACCAGCTATATCCGAACCGATGGAACACTTCATATCAAGGCTAGTAAGTTTATGAAAAGTCAGGTGCCTGATGCCGAACTAAAAGCCTATAGATCCCTGGTTCAAGAATTGAAGGGAAAAGGGTATCCGCAATGGGTGCAGAATTTGCTTTTGCAATATAAAACGGACTACTACAAAGCCGTGGCAGCAGGGGATAAAAAGGGGGCCAAGGAAGCAGCAGCCAAGGCCAAGCAGTTGCGTCAACAGGTGGCAGAAATAGATCGTATGCCTGCCTGGGCCAGAGCGCAAATGCACGAAAACACGTCCCAGTGGTGGGAAGCACACAGCGCCAACGATAAAGCTAAGCAAAAGCAGATGCATCTTCTCGCCAACCAACTGCGTGACAACGTGCTAATCAACGAGCTGATTCGTGGGCATTCAGCCAAATCCTATCAGGATGCGAATCGGCTGGAGGAGCTGTCCGGACAATACGCAGATGCGGCCCATAAGCTGACCATCGCCGATCAAAAGGCTATTGCTAAGGAAGAGGCTGCCCTGCGTAGTAAGTATGGTGTGAACAGCCTGCTTGCCAGAGATAATTTGAACAAGCTTGCCAAGAAGTATCCAGACAGCTTCTCGTACAAGCTACCAACTACAGGCGATTGGGATAAGGAACTTAACGCTGCACTGCATGATTTTGCGAAAAAATATGGCCTGGAAAATAAGAGATATGATCGTGATGTGCTGGCCGTATACCTGCATCAAGTAGCCAATGGGATTCTTCCATGGCCTAAGGTGAATAAGGCTGCAGCGCCAACAGTTCCAGCAACGACAACAACGATAACAACTAAAACAACGAAAACGGAACCGGGCAAGAAGCCACCGACTACTCCTGAAAAGCCGCCGAAGGAGGAACCAAAGCCATTAGATCCTGAGGATTATAAAGATGGATTGGTGGCGGTGAAAAAGATTGAGAAATATATAAGCAGTAAGGGCATAAAAGGTAATCAGGCTCGAGCTCTGTACAGAATAAACGATTACACGAATAACAGCATTATTAAAAAGAAATTGTCCTCGAACCGTAACGCACCCCTTGTGTTTTTCTTTGAAGGAGATGGTTCTTATAGTCACAAACAGTTGGATCATCCAGAAGGTCGGTATGGAGCGATGGCTATTGTGGTGATAGACGGTGAGATTAAGTACACAAGCAAAAATACCAGCACACTTCCTGATTATGAGAGCAAGGATAAGACGGTTAAAGATGGAGTGTATGAGTTTGTAGGAGGATTGCATCAGCGTTCCTATCCTGCTTTGCGTATTCGGGATGGCGCAGCAGTTCCGGCAACCAAAGGAAACCAAAAAAAGGATACCATAGCAGAGGGGGTAAATATACACAAAGGCTATAATACGGATACTAAAGGTAGGCCGACTTCGACAGCTTGTATAACGATCCATAAAGACGAGTATATAAAATTTCTGAGTTCAGTAGGCGTGGTGAAAAATTCATTGAACGAAAAACCTAATCCTATAAAAGGCCTAGCTATTCTTGATCGGAGGGATAGGATCTAAGTGAAGATATTCCAAAACATATTAGTCATTATTTTTTTAATAGTATTATCAGCATGTAATGCTTCTGCAAAAGGCCCCAATTCCTTTTCTTCGAAAACGGAAGGTGTAGTTTCAGAAACGGTGGCATTATCTAATAAAAGTGATAAAGAGGAACTTGCTAAAGAGAATGAAAAGAATGAGTGGGTTTTAACGGAAGAAGAAGGCAAAGAAGATCCTGTAACATATTTAGTTCAGCTGGAAGGGGCAAAAGTCAAACGGTTCTTAAGTGCCGAGAAACTGGTTAGTCTCCTACAGTCAAAGAAGGATAAAGAGAAATATCGAAATTCCTATGTAGAGGTAGGGAGAATTCAAGAAGATGGGAGTCAAATCGCATTCGTATTAGATTTATTTGAAGAAGCGAAATTAATAATACAGATTTATGATCTAGATTCGGGTAAGAAAGCAAATGAATTCAGGCTACCTTATAACCGCCCAGTAATTTCCCCTGATTTAACTAAGTATTTATATGAGGATAAGGATAGAGCGTATATATATGACACGTTAACTAATCAATCAACAGCTATTCAATTAGATGCAAGTTCTATAGATATAGATGATATTTATCAAGGACAATTTTCACCGGATAGTACCCAATTTTGTTTTACCGACAGCCAGCAGAATATTGTCATTCTTGATATATCAAATTATAAAATCTTTAAGAAAATCCATATAGATTCTGGCATGGCGATAGTTAACCAATGGGTTCAGAAAGATAAAATAATCTATTCCTTTGATTCTATGTCAGTAACTAAAACGTACCTGTTAAATGTAAGTAATGGAGAGAAGCGCTTTTTAGGCAAAGGGATGGAGCGACCTTTAATGTCTCGCGATGGGTCGAAGTTATGGTTTGAAAAATTAGACTCACCGTCCAATTATAAACTGAATATAAACACAGGCTTTGAAAGTAAGGTTGCACCCATCACTACAATTGATGGAAATATGGTAACACCTGTGCAGTGGTTTTATACCGCTAATGACTTTTCTAAATATGAAAGTGAAATAAAAGTGCATCAAATCAAGGCTTCATCCACTCTATCAAGTGAAGGTAGCCAGTCTTATGATGCCAAAAATCTGGTGGATGGGAATAAAGCTACTGCATGGTGTGAAGGCGTGAAGGGCAACGGGGAAGGAGAAACAATTGTATTAGATCTGGGCTCTTTACAAAAGGTAAATGGCATCCAAATTATTAATGGATATGCTAAGTCTGAAAAAAGTTATCGGGAAAACAATCGAGTTCAGAAACTAAAGTTGCAATTCTCAGACGGTTCCTCTCTGGTATTAAATGAATTTAACGCAGGCCCAAATTTTAAAGAACCCATTTATACCTCATTTATTAAACTTACTATTTTATCGGTTGAACGTGGAACGAAATATCAGGATACATGTATATCTGATCTACGACTTTTCTAGCATTTCTAACAAAGGAGAAGACATATGAAATGGAAAGAGCCAACGTTTGGTGCAACACCTATGTTGAAAGCTTTAACAACCGCTAATGCACACAGGAAAGCACAGGCATTTGATCTTGCAAAAGGATTTTGTTGAGAGTTTAACGGAGAGGAGAAATCATGCGTTATATAAAAGGAGTTTTAATTATTGTTTTTTCAGTGCTGATATCTGCATGTACCGCAAACACAGGAGGGGACACTGCTACGTCTTCGCAGCCCCCCAATATACCATCAAGTAATGAAGTTAAGGTAAATCAGGATGCTACAAGGGGGACTGAAAAGAAGGCAAGTTGGCTTTTAAATGGTCAAGAAGGCGTAGAAGATCGAGTCCAATTCTTAACCAATTTAGATGATCCTACTGGAGAAACTAATATCCGTATCGACGACCTGATTGACACCATGCAAACTCGGGAAGAACGTCTAAAATATCGTGGCTCACAAGTATATGTTGGGGAAATAACAAGTGACGGCAGTCGTATGTCGATTATCAGAGATGTTTATGGGGAGCAACCAGAGGAGATGCTCATTATTGAAGTGTACGATCTGGACGCGGGAAAAAAAGAACGAGAGTTTAAATTGCCGCCAACGGCTCAATATCCTGTGATCTCTTCTGATTTAAGCAAATATCTATACGTAATGGACGGACGTTTGTATTTATATGATGCAATAAGTAAAAGAACTAAAGAATTGAAGACTAACAAAGGCAAAGCTGATGTTAGTAATATTGCTCAGGGAGTGTTTTCACCGGATAACACCAAGTTATGTTTTGTTGATGATCAGACAGGGATCGTAATGCTTGATCTATCTGGTGATAGTGGTACGAAGCTTCTGCTTGCAGGCACTGATGTCTCGAGTATTATGCAATGGGATCAGGAGAACCGACTTATTTATACCACTTATAAAAAAGATAATACTTTCATAAACGATATTTATTCACTAGATATACACACTGGAAAAGTACAGTTTATAACTAAAAATGAGGGCGATTTTATTTTATCCCCAGATCAAAAAAAATTGGTTCTGGCAGATGATGAGGTTGTAAAAATGTTCATGATTGCTGTAGCTAGTGGGAAAAAAGAAGATATTTCGTCCATTGTAAGTGGTGAAGGAACCTGGGTAGTTCCAATACAGTGGATCGAAACAAAAACCAATTATATGAAATATAGCAACAAGGTCAAAGTGAAAAAGGTTACGGCCTCTTCCACACTTCCTAATCAGAGTAACTATTCTTTTAATGTGAACAATTTAACGGACGATAATAATTTAACCCCTTGGTGTGAAGGAACGAAGGAAGGCGGAATAGGAGAAACAGTAACTATAGATTTGGGTTCAATTCAAGAGGTCAGAGGTTTGGAGATGGTTGACGGTATTATACGAGTTAACAATAAGTATTTAGACATAAATGCAATCCAAAAAATGAAACTTGATTTTTCGGATGGACAATCTGTGGTGCTTGAGAATAATGACACCCGCTTCAAGTTCGATGAACCTATACGGACATCTTTCGTTAAAGTTACCATTCTAGAAGTCAAAAATGGCACGGATTTCCCCAATACTTGTATAGGTGAGCTGAAGTTATTGTGATGAGCAGTAGAAAGCGAAATAAAACTGCGGTATGGATAAGTAAAATTGCGTTATTCGTCATGATCTTTTCCATGCTATGCGGGTGTATACAATCGAATGAGGGCTAAAAAGTAGTACAGGAGCGGAAGAACACTCATGCTTCTGTCTCTCAGCCCAAGAAACTTCCTCCAGCAAAAAGGCCCATAAATTGGTTGTTGTTTGAAGCGGAAAATGGAAACATGCCTATGGATTTTTCAGCTGACATGGATGATCCTACAGGCAATACCTATATTGATTTAGACGACATTATAGGTAAATTACATGCAAGTGAAGGTGAAACGTATCCTGAAAATGAGTTGTATCTGGCTGGTTTCTCGGATGATGGCAAACATATCGCTTTATGTAGAGAATCGCAGGATTTGGATTATTTAATCATTAAAATCTTTGATCTGTCTACCACAAAGAAAATAACTGAATTTCAGGTGCCGAATAGGGACTACGCCGTTATGTCTCCTGACTTTCGGAAGTGTGTTTACACAGAGGATGCTGCCTTTTTTTATTATATAAATCAGATGCAAAAAACGAAAGCATTAGGACATTTAAACGATGGCCACTATCTCGTTCTTCCCGTGTTCTCACCTGACAGTAACCAATTTGCCCTTGTAGATAGTAACCATAATATATTGATCTATGACTTGTCCAAGAACAAGCTAATCCAACAAATTAAGTCAGGATTAGACGGCATACAGATTGAACAGTGGCTTTATAACGATACTCTACTGCTCTCTTCTTACGATCTTGATAAGACGTATTTGCTCAATATCAGAACAGGAGAGAAGAGGTTATTAATGAAAGCCACAAACTCTCCTGTTATAACCTCGGATAACCACAGGGTTGCTTATTTGAACTCGAAGGGTGAAATGCAACAACGAGACATCCAAACAGATCTGCCTATAGAATACTCCAATGTGTTCCACAGGATAGGCTATAACGTGTCCCCTACACAATGGATACAAACTACAACGGATTTGATGAAATATCGGAAAAGCATTCCGGCACAGAAAATTGTTGCTTCATCTACACTTCCAGATCAGGCAGGGAACTCCTATGCTGCCCGTAATATCATGGATGGAGATGCGAGCACAGCCTGGTGCGAAGGAGTTAAGAGAGACGGGATCGGGGAGTGGATCAAAATTGATTTCGGCTCTATGCAAGAACTGAAGGGGTTTGAACTTATTAATGGTTTAGCTAAGTCATCCAAAGCTTTCCGAGCAAATAATAGAGTTAAACGAATGAAACTGGAGTTTTCAAACGGGCAGACCATGATGATAGATAATGATTTTATAAGCAACCAGTTTCTTGATAACCCCATTCATACCTCTTTCGTGAAAATAACGATTGAGGACGTAGAGCGAGGAAGCAAATATCACGATACCTGCATGTCAGAGATACGATTCTTTTAGTATTCGTAAAAAAGGAGAAGACATATGAAATGGAAAGAGCCAACGTTTGGTGCAACTCCTATGTTGAAAGCTTTAACAACTGCTAATGCACAGAGGAAAGCACAGGCATTTGATCTTGCAGCAGAACAGAAAAAACAAAAACTAAATTACCCCGACTGGGCCCAAACCTGGATGCGTAAATACAAAGAAGATTGGTATATTGCTCAAGCCAATGGTGACGAGGTTGGTATGCGTAAAGCGCAAAAGCTGGCAGAGGGGCTGCGAAGCAAATTACGTGAAATAGCTACGTTCCCCAAATGGGCTCAAGAGCAAATGCAAAAAGAAACCGTTCGTTGGATGACTGCAGAGGCAAGTGGAGATATCATGGAGAAGTTAGCTGCTGAGAAAGCGGGACGGGCTATACGAGAGAAGTTGGGTTTGATCGATACGAGTACTAAAGCATCACCACCATCTGATGATACTAAGAAGAAAGAAGAAGTTAAACCTCCAAATACGCCAAAAACGGACGGGATTGAAACAGGAAAAGGTGATAAAAGCAGTTTTGGATCTGTTGCTGAATTCAAAAAGAAGTATGGTGACGTTATTAAAAAACTAGGAGCAGAGTTAAACGTCGATCCTAACTTACTTGGAGCCGTTATTCTTGTTGAATCAGGAGGCTCAGGTTTTAGAAATGGCAAGTTAGTAATAAGATTTGAAGTGCATCATTTTGTAGAGCATCCAACTTCATTGTTTACATTTTTAGATAAACCAAAAAAACGTTGGAAGGAGCATAGATATCGAGAAAGTGTTGAAATGAAGTGGAAAGAAGTGCACACTAATCAGAGCAGTGAATATGCTACTCTGAATTTTGCCATCACTCAGAATGAAAAAAAAGCTTATACTTCTATAAGTATGGGATTGGGGCAAATATTGGGCTCTAATTATAAAATGGCGGGATACAGTTCTGCTAAAGATATGTTTCTGGCATTCAGTTCTGGGCATGAAGAGCAGATAAAAGGGTTCTCCAGATATATAAAAAACTCTAAAAATCTACTTAGTTCTTTACAAACAAATGATTTAAGACGCTTTGTACGTGGATATAACGGACCAGCAAAAGTAGATGATTACACAAAAAAGCTAAAATCAAATACTGACTTGTATAAGAATAGTTAATATATATGTTTAAATGAAGAGCTCAAGGGGGCAGGTGCATGTATAGAGTGTTTATCTTCATAATTGTTATATCCAGCTTTTTAAATGGGCTAAAGGCTAGGGGATTATATTCAGCTATTCCTCAAGAGACTGCAACCTTAACTAAACCGATGCAAAGTTCTATAACGCGTAACAACGTATATAGTAATATCAAAAAACTAAACACAGATAAGTATACCATTAACGAGGAGCAGTCTTTTCAAACTACTCTTGAGGGCTTTGGGAAAGTACGGTTTGTATCGACTCAAGCAAAGAAAGATGAAATCCCCAAAAACTACTTTTTTCTATTAGATGACCAGGAGCGAGTTGTATATTCATTTCCAGATATGTATGGAAATGAATGGTGGTATGCTGATGAGGGCATAGAAGCGGCAGCCTTTAGGGATGTAAATAAGGATGGTTTAAAAGACATTATCATTATTGCTTATTATGAAACGGGCACTGGACCAGATGGTGCAAAACCATTTCCAATAGCAGGTATCTATTTTCAGAAAAAAAATAAAACTTTTACCACAATCCCTGCATTAGATGAGACTCTTAACGATCAGGGACATAATAGAACCATTAAAGATGTCATTCAATACGTAAGCAAACAACGGATAAACGTAAACTAACCGACAAAAAGGAGCGGTAACATGGGATATCCAATCATCAAGTATAATGGAACAGTTTTATCTCTTAAAAATCCGAAAGTTAAAGTTGTACAGAAAATGAATGAGCATGTGAAGGTCATTTTGACAGGTGTATTAACGGGTGCTCAAATGGAAGAATATACAGATCATATGGAGGCAGGGGCGAAGTTAGTTGTTTCATATATGAATGACGATCATAACCAGAGTGTGCTATTTCGAGGGCCAGTCACGCAGTTCAGAATCAAGATGGTATCCAATGTAGCCTATCTGGTCGTCGAAGCTCTATCCTATACAAGCCAGATGGATGAAATACCTCATAGAAAATCTTTTCAAAATGTAAAGATGAAGCTGCAAGCATTGCTTGAACACGTGCTCAAATCCTATCCCAAAGCCAATTGTACGAGTCGGTTGAAGGATCAACTTTTACAGGAATTTACGATGCAATTTGATGAGACGGACTGGTTGTTTCTGAAACGTATAGCGTCTCGGCTCGGTTGGGGACTAATACCTGATCCGGTTGGTGAAAAACCTCAGTTTTATTTTGGATTACCGGATGGCGTCAATCAGGATGAGCTCAGGCAGTATAATTACTCCATGACCAGAAAAACCAAACCAGGAGCTAGCAAGGATGACAACCTTTTATATTATAAAGTGCAAACGACAGGGGCTAGAGATGCCCTACTGCAAATTGGGGCGGAGGTTAAATTTAAAGGGAAAGCATTATACGTCCTGCAATCGGTTGCGTTTATACGCCATAGTGCTTTGTGGCATGAATATGTACTGACTACATTGGATGGAATGAAGCAGGATTTGATTGTAAATGAAAGCATTCGTGGTATCTCGTTAAAATCGAAGGTTATTGGAATCGAGCAGGACCACGTGAAGGTTTTCTTTTATGAAATGGATAAGGTCAAGCCGAATGTCAAGGAAACCTACGCTTTCCCAACGGCTACATTTTATACATCGGAAGGAAATACAGGATGGTACTGTATGCCGGAGTTGTTTGACTTTGTAGACATTTACTTTCCGACCGCTAAAGAAAAGGACGCCATTGTTACTCATTCAATCCGCAAGAGATCCAAAGGGGGCGACTTTATTCAGGACCCGTCCACGAAGATCTTTATGACCAAGTACCGCAAAGCCATTATTTTTGAGAAAAATGAAATTTTAATCACGGGGAACGACGATGAAGTGGTGATTCGACTGCTAGATGACCACGGCATCGAATTGCGGAGTAAAAAGGACATCCGTGTTAAGGCTGATGGAAACCTAGTACTCAATGCGGGTAACACAATACAAGTCACAGCCAAAGATGCCATCGGTTTAAAATGTAAAACGAGTTTGGTTGAAATGGACGGAAACATTAAAATGACTGGAGAAAAGATAAAGACGCAGTAAATAAAACCACCAAGAGAGGGGGGGGAGCATGGCTAAAGTAACTACAGGAGCAATCGTGCATGAGAAACCGTCGACCCAGGAAGATATGGTCCAAGAATGGAAACGTAAAATAAGCAAAGGCGAATATCCTTTTATTCATATAAATCAGCCTCGCACCCAAAGTGAAAAACGGTAAATGTGTCAGGCAACGAGGGAATAAGGCTCCTAAGGAGCCTTATTTGTTCATCTATGCAATTTTCTCCTAACATACAGTTACAAAGACCTATTCCGCCTAAGCTATGTACTATGACCAGAAATACTGAATCCAATGACTTTATACTTATTTTTCCTCCCGGCTATATCGCTCGTAAATAGGATGCACTATAATTATACTACTTCTTAATTTGGGAAAAATTAGACGGTGAAATTTATAATAGCCCTTCTCAGGAAGAAGGGGTCTTGTATTTGGGAACTTCGCTGTCGATAAACCAATCTGGTCCAGAGACGTCGATTACTTCTTTGGTTTTATAACTGTAATAAATAGTAATTTTGCTGTCTTCGTGACCTTTAATGTACCCATACAGATATATTCTTGAGTGGACAGCAGGATCATCCACAGTATAATCCTTTAGTATAAAATCTGCATTATAGTGTTCTTTAATAAACTCCACGCCGATGGGAGTAGCGACATCTACTAATTCTTTCTTCTCTTTGTCGGACAAGCTGGAACAACCTCCTAAATACATAACAATTAAAATAAGTGCCAGAATCAGTGGGATTTTTCTGTTCAAGTTACAATTCTCCTTTTCTGGTAATCACCTTTTTCATAACTCTATAATATATTTACACAATAGACAAGGTGGGAATAACTTGACCTACATTAACGACAAAACATATTGGACCATTGCAGATAGAGTTTATGACCGGGAGTTGACTGCTAAAGATTCTAAAAGCAGAATCCTTCCTGATTGGAAGATTGTTGAACCCGAAGGAGCTATGTTGCATGACACGAACGGTTCGGGATTCGATGCGACCGTATTCCATAACGAAAAAACCAATCAGGTGATCATCGGTTATAGGGGTACAGAACCTCCGGATCGGCCCAAGTGGAGCGTGGCGATGGACTGGGGAACCGATTTTAGCGATGTCGTCGGTGGACGCGCGAAAACGTTGGAAGAAGTCCATCAATATTATGAAAATAATAAGGAAGAGGTGGCCAAACTCCCACCACAAGTGCAAACTGCATTTCTTCAATATGAGGAAAAATATCAGAATAATCAATTTACACAAGCTCAAAATCTATATGATGTTGTAAAAAAAGAGTATCCCTCTGCTGAAATAACGACCACAGGCCATTCTCTGGGAGGAGCGGAGGCAGAATATGTGGCGGTGCGGAACGGACTGTCATCCGTCAGTTATAATCCACCAAGCATTGTACATCTATTGCCGGATGATCTTCAAAAGAAGGTGGAAAATGGCGATTTTCGAAAGACGAATGTCGCTTATGTCAATCCGAAAGATACTATTGGTTCGGGAGTTAATGATGCACAGCCACATGTGGGTGCAACCTACTTTATAGACAATGATTATAAGACAGCTAATGAAGCCAAAATCACTGTTCCTGTTTCATTACCAGTCAAAAGGGAAAATAAGTGGGCTGACTTTTTTTTGGGACCCAAATGGTCTCCCATTGTCTATATCCCAATTACGTTGCCTATGATGCAGCAAGATCCGATTACGAAGTTCTATAATTCAGTATTTGGAGAAGCAACGCATAGCATGGAGCATTTCACATTTGATGAAAACGGCAATATCAGCAATCCGCTGTACACTATGGACGGACAATTGGTAGAAGGTAATCCGCGGGTGCAGGCGTACGAGCAAATGCTGGCCGCACAGGCAGAGCTTAAGCAAGTCATGGGCAATTTGATCGAACGCTACGAGGGACAATTAGGTGCCTTCGGGCAGTTTGCTGCTAATGCACTCGGTGTGAATTTGATGGGAGCAGGCCAAAATGACCGCGCTAATGGTGGAGCTTATTTTGTAGGCAACAAAAATGGGGGCACAATTCAATTAACACCCGAAGAGCTAAAGCATGCGGCAAATCAGATGCGTTCTAGCTTACATGGATTTTCCAGTGATACCCGTGCGTCCATTCAGTTATTTCAGGCTCATATCGGGACAAGTGAAAGCCAGTCTTTGACCCCGCTTGCGCATAGTGCTACGGCGACACTGGATCGAATTAATCGCTGGTATCAGGAGTCGATCACAGAGATAGCAGAGTATATCGATCGTAAGGGCCAGGAATTTACGATGGTGGATCAATAAGAATGAGCAGCTGGAAGAACACAACGGGAGGCGAAAGAGATGAGCAGAATATCTTTGAGCCTGGGGGATCTGCGGAGAGCTGTACAGCAGTGCGAGCAGCTAAGGCAAAGACTTCAGCATCAGGAGCAACAGATGAAAAATATATATGGTCGTCTGCAAGACTGGCGAGGCGAATCGGCTGCTGAATTAACACGCAAAATGGAGGCGTTTCTCCAAGGAACCACATTACGGATCCACGAGTTGGATGAGCATAAAGAGCAGTTGAAACGTTATATTCGCAAAATGGAAGAAGCTGATCGACGGGAAGAAAAGCGTAAACGAGCAGCACAATGGTGACAGGCGTATATCATAGCTAACTTTATGCTGTTGTGGCCAGCTACATAACTTACAAGAACCGTACTATCGCTAGGAGACTTCTGCGGGGTACGGTTTAATTGTGTGTACATAAAAACTACATATATACTACATATATAGTAGAAGGAAAAAATATCTCACGGAATGCGGCGATAGTAATCTTGAAGTCTGCATCTTAAGGTTGCTGTTATTTTGGAGCATTGTTGTACGAGCTACAGTTAATGAAGTTTCATCTGATCAATGGAAATAGTAAATTGTTTCCTTTCGTTGTTATCGGCCCTTTGGTAGGATGGATCTAAACCGAGATTTTTGAGATCAGTAAGTATAAAAATGTCGCAAAGTTACAAACTTCGACATATTGTTCGCTTTTTCGCGATATACGTTATTGAATCAGGGATTTTTGTTTGCTATTTAGCGTATATTTATGTATAATCTATCGTGTTAAAAGATTGATTGTACGTAATATGCTGATGAGGGTGGGTTCATGACGCTGCTCGACAGTAACGAAAGCAAAAAGCGGATGTGCCAGATTTACAATGAAGTTTCAAAGGAACTGTTCGGCTTCGGGACCACGCTGTTGCGGGCCACCGTTGAGAACAACATTGTTACCTTTGTAGCGAAGCACCGGCGTTCTCCACGCTCGGCGGCATTGGAAGTGGAAGCCCCCGGCTTGAAGCTGGAAGTGGATTTCCGAATGTCCATGCTGTATAAGAAGAGACTTCGCGAGAAGCTGATTGAGGATATGGAGCTCGATATAGAAGCTTTACTGCGCGACTATGATTCAGCAACGCAGTGGGCCATTACGAACATCATACTGAAAGAGTCCTAATAAAATTGGATATTCGGCTTTTCGCTTCGGATCTATCTGAGGGGAGAACCTGTTATAACGCGCAGCGGGATCAACTTATTCTTTGTTTACGAAGAAAAGTATTCTTGTTTTACAAGAGTACTTTTCTTTTTTGTGTCATAAGGTGTGCAGAATAAAAAAACAGGGGGAGTTTCATATGAAAAAGTGGTTTAAAGGATTTATGGCTGTGACCTTGGCATCTGTGGTACTGGCAGGTTGCGGCAGCAATGCTACTAGTGGTCAGACAGATGGAAAAGATGGCTCAGCTGATGGGAAAAAGAAACTAGTTATTTCCACATGGGGCTTCTCCGAGGACTTTTTTAATAAAGAAGTGTACGAGCCTTTTGAAAAGGAACATAACGTTGATATTGTTGTAGAAATCGGAAATAATGCGGAACGATTGAACAAAATCAGTCAAGGCAGCACTGATGTCGATCTGATTTATCTGTCTGATTATTATGCCCAACAGGGAATTCAACAGGGGCTATTCGAGAAGTTGGATCGCAGTAAAGTGCCGAACTTGAACCAAATTTATGATATTGCCAAAGCACCACTGGGTGAGGAATATGGCCCTGCTTATACAGTCGGACGCCTTGGTATTGCCTATAATCCAGAGCTGGTGAAAAAAGATGTAACCTCCTGGGCCGACCTGTGGGGCACTGAATTCAAAGGAAACGTGACTCTGCCGAATATTACGGCAACGGCTGGCCCGATGATGGTAGACGCGGCTTCCAAGGTAGCGGGTAGCAAGGAATTTAATGAAGACCAAGCCTTTGGGAAGCTGAAGGAACTGAGTCCAAATATTGTTAAGTTTTATAGTAAAACGTCCGAGTTCGTAAACATGTTTAGCCAGCAGGAAATTGCGGGCGGTCCGATTATGGAAATGTACTTCAAAGATTTGCAGGCAGCTGTGCCAGGGGCGAAATTCGTAGCTCCTAGTGAGGGTGCTTATGCAGTCATGAACACGATTAATGTAGTGAAAGGCTCCGACCAGAAGGAGCTGGCTGAGGAGTTTATCAACTGGCAGCTGAGCAAGGAAGTTCAAGAAAAATCCGCCAAAGCAAAGGTTGATTCTCCGGTGAACACGCAGGTGGTACTGTCCGGTGCGGATACAGAGGGAATTACGTACGGTGCAGATGTAGTGAATAAGCTGACCAAGCTGGATATGAAATTCGTTAACGATCATATCAAGGCATGGACAGATCGCTGGAACCGGGAAGTTGCACAATAATGAAAAAGATCATATTAGATGTAGATACAGGCATTGATGATGCGTTGGGTATTTTACTTGCGGCCAAAAGTGGTCAGCTGGATATCCAAGCGATTACTACGGTATGCGGGAATGTTTCACTTAAACAAGCAACACTGAATACATGCAAAATCCTCAACCTGCTGGAAAGACCGGATATTCCGGTCTATCGGGGGGCAGAGGCTCCATTAATACGAAAAGGCCTGCACGAGCACCGTGTTCATGGAGAAGACGGCATCGGAGGTGCATTGAGTGGAATAGTCCCAGCCATCTCTGCATCCGAAGGTTTTGCACCGGATATCATCATTGAGACCGTGATGGCTCACTCGGGGGAAATAACGCTGGTTTGCACCGGACCGCTCACCAATCTGGCGTTGGCGTTGCTGAAGTGTCCCGATCTGACGGATCACGTTCATGAGGTTATTTTTATGGGCGGTGTTATTCACGGGTGCGGCAATATTACACCTGTAGCGGAGTATAACATGTACGCTGATCCTGAAGCCGCACGGATCGTATTTCACGCTGGATTTAGTCGATTGATACAGGTTGGTCTGGATGTAACACGTAAGGCATTGCTGACTGCGGATCATGTTGCTCGTCTGACCCGTCCAGAGATTCGTAATTATGTAGCTGAAAGCACGGCCGTGTATACCAAGCGTTATGAAGAACGCAACGGCGTAAAAGCGTGTGCGCTTCATGACCCGCTTGCCGTAGGTGTGGCATTGAATTCGAGGTTAGTAGATACCTCGCTGTTATATGTGGACGTGGAAACCTCCAGTCGCATATGTGACGGACAAACGGTAGGAGATGTGCAGAACCGTCTCAATCATAGTCCCAATATGAATGTGTGCGAGCAGGTGGACAGTGAAGCTTTTCTGGAGCTGTTTATCCAGGTGCTGAACAAGGAATAACATTTTGATAACCGCAAGGAGCTACCCATGAAGAAAACATACTTGTATTGGCTGCTGCTGCCAGGTTTGCTCTTTCTGGCGGTGTTCATGGTCATTCCGATTGTGTTGACGATCGGTTCGACCTTCGTACAGAACAGCTCATTCACCCTAGAAGGCTATCTCCATTTCTTCAAGGACCCTTATTTTCTGAAAATATTGCTGACTACGCTGGAGGTCAGTGTCGTAACGACCCTCGTGTGCGTATTGCTCGGTTTTCCGACGGCTTATTATATTTCACAAAAGGCCCCGCGTCGTAAAGGGATTTTGCTGGCGCTGGCTATCTTTCCCTTGTTGACGAGTCCGGTGGTGCGGTCATTCAGCTGGATGGTCATTTTGGGTCGCAAGGGGTTATTAAACAACGTGCTAATGAGTTTAGGACTCGTGGATGAGCCGCTAAATATTTTGTACACTCCGGCAGCGATGATTATTGGTCTGGTCCATTTGTTTTTACCGCTGATGATTATTTCATTGATTGGTGTGCTTGAAAATATTGACGGTGATCTTGTCCATGCTGCTCAGAGTCTTGGAGCCTCCAGATTCAGCGCATTTCGTAAAATTGTATTCCCGCTGTCTGTTCCGGGTCTGATCATTGGAAGCATTCTTGTTTTCGTAGGCAGCCTGACAGCTTATACGACCCCAGCACTGCTGGGAGGGAAACAGCGGGTTATCGCTACATTTTTGTACCAAAATGCGATGACGCTTAACGACTGGTTTTTAGCCTCTGTTATCGCAACAATTATGATTGCTATTACATTTATCGTGGTCGGTCTCTTAAATAAGGCGGCCCATAAACTCAATCCGAAGGGGTAGGTGGATATGCGGGAGAAACATTACGGACTAGGCTTCTTTAGCCTGCTGGTCTTCATCTTTCTGCTCGGTCCGCTGTTGATCATATCGGTCACTTCTTTCGAGCCGGGCACGGTATTAAAATTTCCTCCGCAGGGCTTTTCCTTGCGCTGGTATGAAAATATTTTTGAAGTGGATTTGTTTATGTCCACGTTCAAAACGTCGATTGTCGTCTCTCTGCTGGGCAATATCCTGGCGTTGTTAATCGGTATGCCAGCCGCTTATGCGCTTAGTCGGTTTTCGTTTCGCGGTAAGGATGCACTGAATGCCTTGTTCCTTTCCCCGTTGCTTATACCGGGTATTGTGCTTGGATTTACACTGCTGCGTTATCTGATCATTGTGTACCATTTACCGGTATACGCTGGACTTTTGATCGGACATACGGTGATTATGCTGCCGTTCATTATTAGAGTCATTGCATCCAGCTTGTCTAACTTTGATTTTGCGATTGAGGAAGCAGCGCTTAGTTTGGGAGCTGGACGGCTGGAAACCTTTTTCAAGGTGGTTCTACCCAACATCCGCTCAGGCATTATTGCGGCTATCCTGATTGCCTTTCTGGAATCATTCAACAATGTCGACATTTCCGTCTTCATGACAGGACCGGGCTTCAGCACCCTGCCTATTCAAATGCTGACTTACGTCGAAAATTATTTTGATCCGACGATTGCAGCGATTTCGGTTATGCTGATGATTTTAACGGGTATCCTGATGTTCTTGATTGAACGACTGATGGGATTGTCTTACTTCACTAAAAGGTAATGGAGGCTTCAACCTTATGGCACTGCTTACTCTGGATCGCGTTTCGGTCGCTTATGACAACCAACTGATCTTGCAGGATTTCGATTTGCAGCTCGAACGAGGGCAATTGCTTTCGTTGCTCGGACCGAGTGGTTGTGGCAAAACGACTACACTTCGTCTTATTGCAGGATTTCTCGAAGCTAAACAAGGAACATTTTTGTTTGGTGATAAGGATTATACCCGGGTTCCAGTGAATAAACGGAACTTCGGTTTTGTATTCCAAAGTTATGCGCTTTTCCCGCACTTGTCGGTTTTTGATAATGTTGCCTTTGGTTTGCGGTTACGTAAAGTAAAAGAAGATGATGTGAAACGACGCGTTATGACTATGCTGGATACGGTTAGCTTGGGGGGATTCGAAAAACGTTTCCCTGGCGAATTATCAGGCGGGCAGCGTCAACGTGTCGCGATTGCGCGAGCGCTTGTAATTGAACCTGATCTGCTGCTGTTTGATGAACCTCTGAGTAACTTGGATGCTAACCTGCGTGTAAATATGCGCGTAGAAATCCGCCGTATTCAACAGGAGCTAGGTATCACCACCGTGTATGTATCGCACGATCAGGAGGAATGTTTTTCGATTTCTGACCAGGTTGCGATTATGAATAAGGGGAACATCGAGCAATTAGACGCTCCATCGACCATTTTTAAATATCCGACGACCGAATTTGTTGCCCGCTTTATTGGGTTTAATAATTTTCTAAGCTTTGACGAGCGCACTGAAGAAGGAGAACGTATTCGACTGAATACAAGCGACCTTTCGTTTAGCGTAGTGCGTAATCAGGGCACAGTCCAGCCAGGGGCTCGCCAAGGCGCTATTCGCCCGGATGATTTGGTCATTCGAACAGAAGGCAACGAGACAGGAGAAAATGAGCTTTCTGGTGTCATTAAGGTAAGTACTTACCTAGGGCGCAGCTATCAGTATGTGGTAGAGACAGCGAAGGGAAACTTTACGGCTAATCAGGAAATGGATACGCCTTACTTGAGTGGTCAACGGGTTACCCTGCATTTTCCGGCAGACAAAATGGTGCTGGTCCAATAATCAGCGGGTTCGATGAAGGAGATACATCATGCGTGCAGACAAAATGATTTTACAAGTTAAGGTGTATAACAGTTACTACAAGACGTTCGAGGTAGGCAATGTTGCTATACTTGAAGGCAAGTTTATGTATATCGGTCAGCGTGGTCTGGAATCTTTCGAGGCTGCTGAAATTGTGGAGGGGCACGGGAAATATATGATTCCCGGCCTGATCGATATCCATTTGCATATCGAAAGTACAATGGTGACACCAGCAACCTTTTCCTATGGACTCATTCGCAATGGGGTCACGACGATTGTACCGGAACCGCACGAAATGGCGAATGTTTTCGGATTGGAAGGTATTCAGGAAATGATGGAGGCCAGCAAAGATTGCGTGGCTGATATGTTTTACGGGATTCCTAGCTCTGTCCCAGCGACACCATTGGAAACCTCAGGGGGCGAGATTGACATCCCCGAGATTGATACTTTGTTGCAAACGGGTGAGATGATCTGCCTGGGTGAAATTATGAATTATGTAGATGTCATTCGTGATCCGGAGAGCAAGACGAACCGCATCTTACGCCATGTTCGTGAGCACTACCCAGAGCTGATCATTGAAGGCCATACGCCGCAGTTGCTTGATCTGGATCTGCATCAGTTGATCTATGCAGGAATAGGCTCAGACCATACCCACCAAAGCATTGAAGGTATGAAGGCAAGAATGGCCGCCGGGATGTTTATTGAGATCCAGGAAAAATCCATGACCCCTGAGGTGATGGACTATCTCATTCAGGAGGACGTTGCACAACATTTTTGCTTCGTAACGGATGATGTAATGCCGGATTCTTTCGTAGAGCGGGGACATCTGAACCATATTGTAAGTAAAGCGATCGGAATGGGCATGAAGCCTGAGGATGCGATTTATGCAGCTACGTTTACTCCTGCTGCCCGGATGCGCATGCATGATCGCGGGACAATTGCGCCAGGGAAAATAGCTGACTTTGTGCTACTATCGGATCTGGAGCAGTTTGATGTGGAGCAAGTCTATAAGGACGGTCATAAGGTATTTGATAAATTTGAGGAATATCATCAGGCACAGGTAAAGTGCCAGTTCCCTGCCCACTTTTATCAAAGTGTAAAGCTCAATCCACTCACAGAGCAGGATTTTACTGTGAAGTTGGATGTAGCTGATGGCACACATCAATGCCGTATTATGATGGTCAAGGATGGATCAACTTTTACAAGCGAACGAATTGCACCTGCCCAAGTAGAGCAGGGTGAACTGGTATGGGAACATGGTGAACATGGACTCATTGCTACGTTTGAGCGGTATGGCAAGAACGGCAACCGTGCTTACGGTTTGATCGGGGGAGATACGATTAAACGTGGAGCCGTGGCAACCACCTATTCGCACGATAACCATAACTTGCTGGTCGTGGGGCATAACAAGCAAGATATGATTTTGGCTGCGAATACGGTTCTATCCAGCCAAGGGGGCTTTTGTGTAGTTGAAAATGGCAAGGTGCTGTCCCATTTACCGTTAACAGTGGGCGGAATTTTAACAGAGGGACCGCTAGAAATGGTTGCTGCCCACGTAAAGGAACTGCGTTCAGCCTTACTGTCGCTAGGCTATCGCCATTACAATCCAATCATGTCGCTGAGTACTCATTCTTTGCCAGTCAGCCCGGCTTTGAAAATTACCGATCACGGCTTGATTGATGTAAACGCAGGCAAAGTTGTACCCTTGATTGTAAACCCTTCGGAAATGCAAGAATAAAAAAAGAGTCGACCCTTTTACGGGGCGGCTCTTTTTTTGCTGTGTTTAGATTATTGAGGTGGGTTGCGAATTTGTATGAAGCGTTTGCCTGTCGATCAATTCACGTAATCTTCATGATTTAACCATAATAAGGTCTTGCAAAACACATAGATAGTGTTATAATTAAAACAGGATTTAGATTAAGTCTAAATTAATTGCTGAATATTTTTTGGTTTCACGCATGGGATTTAGAAGAAAATCAGACACTACTGCTAGCGAGTATCACTCCAACTATATTAATGATAATAACGAGAGGGGATTTTACACATGAGTACATTAAATCATACGAACGCACCTACACAAGAGGCTATTCAAGAACTTCACAAGGCTTTAAACCGTCACGTGGCTACCTGGTCTGTACTGTACACAAAGCTGCATTATTTTCACTGGTATGTAAAAGGACCTAAATTCTTCACACTGCATGCTAAATTCGAGGAGCTTTATAATGAAGCAACAGCTAATCTGGATACGATTGCTGAACGTTTGTTGGCTATTGGCGGTCGTCCTGCTGCGACCTTGAAGGAGCATTTGCAACTGTCAGCTATTCAGGAGTCCGCAGGCGAGCAGACAGCCGAAGATATGGTGAAGGCCGTTGTAGCTGATTTTAAAACGATTACTGTTGAATTGGCTAATGGTATGGAAGCAGCAGAAGCGGCACAGGACAAAGCAACAGAGGATCTTCTGAATGGCTTGAGAGAAGAAATGGATAAACATATCTGGATGCTTACCGCATATTTAGGATAAATTTCCGGGAGTGATTTCCACGGATATGGAGATCAGGTGAACAAGCTATACATTCCGTTGGTTCCAGCCTGCCGCTGGAGTATAATGACGAATAGGCATGGAAGACCATAGGCTCATAAGGAAGTGAGCTACCGGGATGGGGTGTAGGTTGTGGAAGCGAAACAACAGCTTTTGCATGAAGCGGAGCAGTTTATATATACATGTTATGAGGAGCTGGGCCGAAGCCGCGATGATGCGGAAGCCCGGCTTCTTGATATTCGTCACGACATAGAGACTATTGGAACGTACGATCATACTTACGAAGAGCTGGAACACGGGGCACTTATGGCTTGGCGGAATAGCAATCGTTGTATCGGTCGCTTGTTTTGGGACAAGCTTTTGGTCAGGGATGCACGGGGAGCGTCAGATGCGACGCAAGTAGTTCACGAGCTATTGGAGCATATCCGCATAGGGACGAATGGCGGTAAAATTAAGCCTACGCTTACTGTATTTCGCGCCTCCCAGCCGGGCCAGTCGAATATTCGCATTTGGAACCATCAACTCATTCGTTATGCTGGATATGAAACGGATCAAGGGGTCATCGGGGATCCGATCTCGGTGGATTTTACGAATGCTTGTAGGGATTTGGGGTGGCAAGGAGCAATGACTGCTTTTGATATATTGCCGCTAGTTGTGGAAGCGGGAGGCCAACCTCCCAAGCTCTTTGATATTCCTGAACATTTGGTGATGGAGGTGCCCATTGAGCATCCGGAACTCTCGTATATAGCCTCTCTGGGATTGCGCTGGTATGCTGTGCCTATGATTTCAGATATGACGCTGGAGATTGGCGGTATCATCTATACAGCAGCTCCATTTAACGGCTGGTATATGGGGACAGAAATCGGTGCCCGTAATTTTGCGGATACCTTCCGCTATAATATGTTGCCACAGGTGGCAAAACTGATGGGGCTGGATACGACGAGTGAAACAACGCTATGGCGTGATCGGGCGCTGGTAGAGTTGAACATTGCTGTGCTGCATTCTTTTAAAAAAGCGGGGGTCAGCATTGTCGATCATCATACCGCAGCAGCACAATTCAAGTTGTTTGAGGAACGGGAAGCCAAGGCTGGTCGCGCGCTGACAGGTAATTGGACGTGGCTGATCCCACCGTTGTCACCAGCAACCACGCATATTTTTCATAGTTCTTACGATAATCGGCTTGTGAAGCCGAATTTCGGAGTTCAGGAAAAGCCATATATGACGAGACAGGCTAAACCAACAACAGATGCAGCGCTGCCGCAGAAGCCGCAAGGCTGTCCTTTTCATTCTGGATAACCTAACGGGAGACTAATTGTTGGATCTGGACTCCGGTTATCCCATACAACGATCAATAGGGTCGCGATCGGCCCTATGAGTAGTGAGAGCACAAACCAGTTAAGCCTCCTCCGATTTTTGGACTGTGCCAAGCCGGCATTAATAAGGGCAAGCGTTCCCCAGCCGATATAATAATCTTCTGGCATGGTATTCTCCTTTGTAAAAAGGTATAATATCGTACTGTGTATTGTATGAGTACATTCATAATTTCATAAGTTATATCGTAAATATAACTTTATATATCTTGGTTTGAGGAGCGAAGCTAAGTTGGAGAGAAATCAGGCAGAGCGCATTGTCGCTGAGCTTTTGGAACGAGCTGCTATAGGCGTAACAGTTAAGCTGGAGAAACGTTTTCCTGGTGGACGGCTGATTGGGGGCAAATATGCCATGCATGCTCACGCCATTACCATGTATACGGATGTTATCGAAACACAATGTTTACAGATGTTCGGCAGCGCAGATCGGGTTGAGGAGTATTTTACGGTTGTGCTTGCGCATGAGATCGGGCACGCCGCCGATACTGAATTAGAGGGCCTCTCCGATGCGATGGAGCAAGAGAACAGGATCGGGACCCGGCAACGGCTTGCGCTGCAAATTGAGGAAAACGCATGGAACTATGCGCTTAGACTGGTGCCTGAAATAGAAGCAACGTTTATCTCTGCCGTAATAGACGAGTCCCTGCTTGCCTATCGAGTCCCGATTATGGAGCAGTCTGACATTGCGTAATGATGAATGATCCAAGAGCCGTTAGGCTCTTTTTTTATTTGTTTTTAACAAACGAGGTGGAAAGACAGAATCAAAGGAGCAGCTTTTTAAGCTGTGACACACGACCTTGAGACAATTCCAGCATTTCGGCTAATTCTTTTTGAGAGACATTAGGGTATTCCTCCATGAGCTGCTTTAGTTTATTCAGGAGCTCATTCTGATTTCTGTAGCTTCTTCTTTTCTTCGGCTGGACAGGACGTGCTTCACTCAAATGACTGGAGGGATTATCGCTCTTCAGGTTTTCAATACAACTCTTGCAGATCAGATGATCTCTGAAATAGCTTAAATGATCAACGGCGCCACAAAAATAACAAGAAACCCCCGTATATTTGCGAATCATCAGTCCCTCTGGTGTAATAAAAAAATCGAGGGCATCTCCAATATTAATATTCATAGAAGTGCGCAGTTCTTTGGGTAGCACAATACGTCCCAAATGGTCTAGTGGTCGTGTCATTCCTGTGTTCTTCATCATTTTTCCCCTTTCTTGGAATGCGCTTATGGTTGCAGGAATTGTATGTTATGTATGCTGGAAGTACAAAGCGCTTATATTAAAGTTTGTTTTGGTATAGCTATCCTAAAAAAAGCTCCGGCATGACGAACAATTACGTCTGCCGGAGCTTGGTGCAGCCAATGAATCTAAGATGTCATGTCGAATTACTGTGGGTTGGTTGTCCAAATGCCGGCTACTTTTAATTGAACCCGTGGCGGCAGCTTCAATGCAGCTAACGTCAGATCGGCCAAATCCTGCGGCTGAAGCATGCGGTCCTCGTCGCCAATAGGCAACCCCGCATTTACAGCCAATTCTGTATTGACCGTGCTTGGTGTCAGCGCGGTAACCCGAATGTTGGATTTGCGAACTTCCTGCATCAGTGCTTCCGTGAATCCCATCAAAGCAAATTTGGATGCGCAATATGCAGAGCCTGTTGCAAAACCTCGTTCTCCTGCTGTGGAGGAAATGTTAATAATATTTCCGCTCTGTTGCGCCAGCATGCTTGGAAGAGCGGCGTGTGTCACATAATAGGTTCCCATCAGGTTTACGCGAATAATACGTTCCCACTCTTCGGGGTCCATATCTGCGACTGTGCCGAAGGTGGCGATGCCTGCATTGTTGATCAAAATATCGACGGCACCCAGTTCATGCTCCAGTGAAGCTACAGCGGTAGCGGCCTGTGTGCGATCGGATATATCCGCAACAGCACTCACCACTTTCACACCGTATGTACTCCCCAGTGAATCCTGCAGCTTTTGTAGGTCGGTCAATGTGCGTGAGATTAACCCCAGATTAACGCCTTCCTTGGCCAAGGTTTCGGCAATTGCCTTACCGATTCCTTTGCTGGCTCCTGTAATAATGGCTGTTTTGTTCTTAAGTTCCATCCAGTCTCCTCCTTATCACTATATAACGTGGTTGTGCATCTGAGCACATGGTTTCATTATACTAGGTTGAACCCCTTGAACCAAACTTCGACCCGATGAGGCATTATGTAGTGGTCTCCTATTTGGAAATATCAATATCCCCTGATGTGGTTTCAACCTTGATCACGCTCGCGGCGCCGGGAACAGATTCGGGAGTATTGATACTCCCAGAGTCAGAGCGGACATTATAAACACCTTTAAAATCGGGAGCTTGCTTAATCTTCACGTCACCAGAATCAGCATTCACTTCCAAGTTGGCTACGGCACGTTGTGTAATATTTGTCTCCCCTGAGGTTAGGGAGAGAAGACCATTACCGCTATAATCGTGGATGGTGACATCTCCTGAAGTAAGCTTTAGCTCCATATCTGCAGTAAGCTGACTGGCTATAAAGTTACCGGACGTTAGATTTGCGATCAGGTGGGTACTCCGGAGGTTTGTAATCTCGGCAGTGCCTGAAGTAACGGTGATAGAAGTATTCTTCACAGAGGCATCTTGAAGTTTTACATTCCCTGAATGTGCATCTACCTGTAGGCCAGTTAGTGTTTCGCCAGAGGGCATCTCTACGGTAATCGTTTGATCCAAATCAGGAGTGATCGAAAAGAATGACAAGGAAGGGGCCGGCTCCGATTGAATGGTAAGTTTACCGTTCTCAATTTGGGCATTATGAATTTGGTCGGCTACTTTTGTTTGAACTTCTCCGCTGATGCGTATCGTACCTTGGTCGCCAGAGCCAGGAGTGAACAAAATAGAAACATCATCAGAACTGTCCACTTTCAGGTTTTGTAGCTGACCACGTGTGAATGTCCACTTTTTATTTATAGCTGTTGTTTCTTTCATTACTTGTTGATTCCATGGAGCACCGTAGGCCACCATTCCGGCTGCACCGATGACAATGCACAGACCTGCTGCAATAAACCACTTTTTATTCATGTTTTTAGTAAGCTCCCCTCAGGGTAATCTGATTCCATTTCCAGTATCGTACTGTGCTCTTGACCATAAGGAGTAAGAGGTAACGTACTCCAGGCAGCAGCAATAGACCTATACCCGTCAACGTGATAGAGAAAAAGAATTTGGCCGGGTAAAAGGTGCTGTTTAGCGCATAATCAGTAACAGCGAGAAGGGGGGCTACAATGAAGCTGATCGATACCACAGCCAATGAAGCCCATACTGCCCATAGGGTAGCCATAATCGGGATGGAGATTAGCAAATTGAGAAACAACAGCCCTAGGAAAGTAAAAATATTGCGTGCAAAGCTGCCCTGGCGAAGCGGAGGAGAAGCGTTCCAGCCTGCATTGGGAACATCCAACGCTTCTCGAGCAATATCTTCTGGGTTACCCAGCTCATGGGCAATCTCACTTTCGCTTTTGCCATTAACCAACCCGTAGTCAAAATGCTGGCTCAAATCACTAAGCAGCTCATGGCGTACCTCTGCAGGGAGAGGAGAAAGACGCTGTTCCACCTCTGTAAGAAACTGTTTTCTATTCATCGGAATTTCCTTCCTCCAGTAGGCTTGCGACATGATGGACAAAATCATTCCATTCCCGTGTAAGTAGTCTTGTATAATGGCTACCGGTATCGGTTAGCCGATAATATTTACGGGGCGGACCCTCGGTCGATTCCTGTAAATACGTCGTGCAGTATCCCTCTGATACCAGACGGCGAAGCAGTGGATATAGGGCTCCCTCTGCTACTTCAATATGACGGGAGACGGCTTGAGCCAATTCGTAGCCATAGCGGTCTCTACGTCCAATTAGAACTAGAACGCATAGTTCCAGTACCCCTTTTTTGAATTGGATGTTCACATTCACGAGCGATGCTCCCTTCCTGATGTAATCATAATTCATAGGTGTCGTTCGGAATAAGGGGAAGAAACGTGTGTTTGTGCATAATTTGTCACGGGTACTGATTATAAATCAGTAGTCAGGTATAATTTAACATCATGTACTGATTAATGCAAGGTACTAAATTTTTAATAATAAAATCTTCGGGTCAAAATGGGCTGGTTTTCTTTCTTTAAGGCTTACATGAATAGCGAATCTTGTAGAATAAAGTAGTTTCATTTGGAAAATTCTCGATTTCTGGCTGGGTGGCCCCATAGGATGTTACTTTAATTTCATTCATTAAAATGATAGATTGTAAGGTGTTCAATAGAGTTAAAGATTACCTATGATGAAGAGGTGGATAAAGGATGGACTGGAAACACTGGTATAGGGAATTGGAACAGGATGATGAGACTTGGGATGTGTCGGAGGAGGTTGTACTACGTGGTGTGGTACATCTTGATTTTTGCGGGCAGCCATCGGAGGTAGAAGCTGAATTTATCGTGGGAGCCGACTCTGAAGAACAGGCACAGATTATAGAAGAACCTACAGAGCTGCAAAAAAAGACATGGGAGACGTATATGGCATGTTCGTCAGAGATCCATCCTCAAGTGTTGGAGTCCATACACCATTATTATGTAGACATAGTGGAAAAGTATCGGAAGGCATACAGCTCATGGGGAGAGGACCCTAATGAATATGCGCCTTATGTGGAGCGACCAGAGCAATTGCTGGATCGAATGCAGCTTATATCTATACTGATTTCCGACTCATCGGAAAAGGATGAACTATATTTGAATTTTAGTTGTTCCTGGGATCGAGAGCATGGCTTAGGTGTACATCTGAAGCAGATGAAAATCGAGCATATTCAAGGTGCATATACATTATATGACTTGGAATAAATAAAACCCCCTTCCGGTCTCTAATAGAAAGACCGAAAGGGAATAGGATATGGTGGACATGATGACGCGATTGGATATGATAAATATATTAGTTGGATACAGACAGCACGGCACGGGCTGCTTGAGCCGCCTGTACCATTTGCCGCAATGCGGCAACAGATTCTTCCTTGGTACGGGTTTTCAGCCCACAGTCTGGATTAACCCAGAACAAATCTGATGGCAGTACGCGCAAGGCACGCTGAATCATGCTTAGCATTTCTGATACATCAGGAATGCGCGGACTGTGGATATCGTATACACCCAGACCGATGCCTTTGTCGTAAACCTGATCCTCAAAGCTAACAATCAGTTCTCCGTGGCTACGAGAGGTTTCAATAGAAATCACGTCGGCATCCATGTCTGAAATGGACTGGATCATATCCTGGAATTCGGAATAGCACATGTGTGTATGGATTTGGGTCGCAGGCTGAGCGGTGGCCGTGGTCACAAGGAAGGCTTGAACTGCCCAATCCAGATAGGCCTGCTGTTGTTCTTTTTTCAACGGAAGCCCTTCACGAATTGCGGGTTCATCCACCTGAATCATGCTAATACCCGCTTGTTCGAGTGCCTCTACCTCTGCCCGTAATGCCAGAGCTAACTGCAAAGCTACTTGCCTGCGTGGAATATCATTACGTTCAAAGGACCAGTTCAAAATGGTCACAGGGCCTGTAAGCATCCCTTTAACTGGCTTGGAGGTTAACGACTGAGCAAATGCCGTCTCTTCCACGGTCATAGGTTGATCGAACGACACATCTCCGTAAATGATCGGCGGTTTAACACAGCGGGAGCCGTAGGACTGCACCCACCCGTTTTGTGTAAAAGCAAAGCCTTTCAGCTTTTCGCCAAAAAATTCAACCATGTCGGTCCGTTCAAATTCCCCATGTACAAGCACATCTATGCCAATGTCCTCTTGGATATCAATCCATTCCTTGATCTGCTGTTGGATGAATGTCCGATATTGCTCGGCAGACCATTCTCCTTTGCGATAGTGCAGACGGGCCTTGCGGACCTCAGCAGTTTGCGGGAAGCTGCCGATGGTCGTCGTAGGTAGTGGGGGCAACTTCAGCCTATTTTGCTGAATCACCCGGCGCTCGGCGAAAGGAACGCTGCGTGACAGTGGCTCTTTTGCCAGCAGGTCGGCCAAATCGGCAGCTGTCTGTACCCTTGCCGCGGAGCGGTTGAAGCGGGCTACCGCATCCGAACTTTGCTCAAGCTTGGCAAGTGCGGATGGATCGTGCTTGCCAAGTGCAGCCGTCAAGCCTGCGATTTCATCCAGCTTTTCATCGGCAAAGGCTAGTGCATGCACCAGTTCTTGGTCCAGCTTATGCTCTGCGTCCAGACTGACCGGCACATGCAGCAGACTGCACGATGGCTGTACGATAAGCTGTGCGGCAGTGGTCTGTTCTGCTAACTGGTCCAACAGTGCAGCCACGGCATTCAGGTCGCTGCGCCAGATATTGCGTCCGTCAATGACACCAGCACCCAGCGTTTTCCCTTTAGGGAAGCCATGCTGGCATATATGCTGAAGATTTTCGCCATCATCGTATACAAAATCAAGACCCAGTCCCTGTACCGGAAGTTCAGTCAGACGCTCATAATGGTCCAGGCTGCCAAAGTAGGTTTGCAGCATGATGTTCAACGAGGGTGCAGCTTGGGTCAAAGCTTCATAGACCTCCTGAATAATCTCCAGATCCTCTGCCGGGAATGAGGTGGTCAGGACAGGTTCATCGATTTGGACCCATTGAACGCCTTCTGCTGCTAGCTCTGACAAGACTCGGGCGTATAAAGGCTGGAAGGTTCGTATAATAGAAGCGAGATCCTTACGATCATAGCCTTTGGATAAAACAACAAATGAATAGGGACCGATGAGAACCGGTTTACCTTCAATGCCTAGCTCCTGCTTTGCTTCACGATAAGCTAGTAATGGTTTGTTTTCAGTGAGCACCGGAGCCGCGTTCGCCAATTCGGGAACGATGTAGTGGTAATTGGTATTCATCCATTTGGTCATTTCACTGGCAGTAGCTCCCTTCTGCCCACGTGCGATCCCGAAATACACAGATAGAGGAACTGGACCTGTAAAACGATAGTTGAAGCGTTCGGGGACGAGACCAAACATCACGGATGTATCCAGCACGTGATCGTAATAGGAGAAGTCTCCGACAGGAATGCGATCAATCCCTTTGTCACGTTGCTTGCTCAGATGCTCCAGACGCAATCTTTTCATCTCACTATGCAGTTCGCTTTCGTCAATACTACCCTGCCAGAAGCGCTCCAGTGCTTTCTTCCATTCCCGGTTCCCACCAATACGCGGATAACCCAGATTACTGCTAATCAAACCCGACAATGCAGATCGTTCGTTAATGGACATGTAGGTTTCCTCCTAACTGGTAGCCAGTTTATTTTTACGTACCAAAAAAGGCATTCTGTCCCCAAGGCTAAAAATGAATAGGGGAAAGAATGCCTCCGCGATTAAAATTCAAAAATACGGCGACTGCTCTTAACACCTCCCTATCTTCCGTAGGTACTGCGATGTTGTTAAAATAGGCAGGTCTCCTGACTTGCGGATCATGACGTTCAGCATCCCTTCCCGGTCTTTGGACCAGTGGGTGTATGAGTAGCTGAACATTCCCCGTTTACAGTGGCGGGACCGTCCCGGATTTGCACCGGCTTCCCTTTTAAGTCTGATCTGAATAGAACAGACACCTATTTCCAGGCTATGCGATTAAGGTATGACGAATAATTATGCACTCGTATACTTGTTCACCATCATAAGTGAAACTCACAGGATGTGCAATAGAAACAGTAATAGAAACTGGAGTGGAATCTGTTAGTTATATGCAAAAAAGACAATCCCAACCCATCGTGGGGGACTTGTCTTTTGTATAGCATCTTGCTAAGTAGAACATCGCCTTTAAGTCAATGAAACGGTGTAACCTGCTCGAGTACTGGCTTTGACATCTACCAGGCGCTGATTACGGCTGCCCCGAAAGGGGAGGGTCAGATCTTTTTGCTGTTCAACAAAACGGCCATCTACAATCACGTCACACAAAAGAGCTAGCTCCTGTCGTTCCGGATCCATGAGCAGATCCTCGTAAACAAAGCCTGTATAGGCCCATACGGTTCGGTCGGGACAAGCCGCGCGGAAGTCACGTACAAATTGCGAGCATTCTGCTGCTGAGAAAAAGGGGTCTCCCCCGCAGAGAGTCAGTCCGTCCAACAGCGGATTATCCATGATATCACGGATAACCTCCTGTTGACGCTCAGGCGTGAATGGCTCCCCTGCGCGGAAATTCCACGAAGTTGGATTAAAACAGCCGGGACAGGCATGGCGGCAACCGCTAATGAATACAACGGTGCGCAGGCCGTATCCTTCATTCAGAGATTCCGGAATATAGCCGCACAAATTCACTTATGCTTCACCCGGTCGCGGACTTCGGCTTGCTTGGCAGCATTAAAACGAACGGTATAATCTCCTGTCAGATATCCGGTTACCCGACGTAAACGCTGAAAGTGCGTGTGTTCCTCATCTGTGCCGCATTGAGGACAGCTTGTCCCGATAATCCCTTCATAGCCGCATTCCGTACAACGATCTACCGGATGGTTGATGGAAAAGTAGCCGATGTTCTGTTGAAGTGCGTACTGAACAATTTTAAGAAATGCATCCGGGTTATTCCGTGCATTACCGTCCAGCTCAATGTATGAAATTGCACCCGCATTACATAGATTATGGAACGGAGCCTCCAAGCTGATTTTACGTGCAGCGGGAAGCTTGTAATACACCGGAATATGAAAGGAATTCGTGTAATATTCCCGGTCATTTACTTCAGGAATAACTCCGAAGTCACGTTGATCCAGCAATGTGAACTTGCCCGACAGACCTTCGGCAGGCGTCGCGAACAGTGTAATATTTAGATTGTAGTGCTCACTCATTCGATCACAATACATGCGCATGGAAGTGATGATTCGCTGTGCTTCACGGTATACAGCATCATCTTCCCCGTGGTGCTTTCCATATAATGCTTTCATGCACTCAGCCAGCCCGATAAAACCAATCGAAAGTGTACCGTGCTTGAGGACGTTTCCCACCTTCTCATCAGGTGCCAGTTCTTTTCCGCCTTCCCATACCCCTTCGCGCATCATAAAGTCCGAGGCTTTGGCTGGCTGGCTGGTCTGGATATGATAGCGATGGATTAGACCGTCTACTGCAATTCGCATAACCTCTTCCAATCTCGCGTCAAAGCGATCACGGTCAGGTGTCAGACGCTTGCCTGTGCAAATACCGTATTCAATCCCGAGCCGTACCAGATTAATGGTATTAAATGAGAGATTACCCTTGCCGCTCTGGCGGTTTCTGCCGAAACGGTCAGAAATGGTGCGGGTACGGCAGCCCATCGTGGCAATGATGGTATCGGGGTCATCTGCGCGGTAATAGGGCAGGTTGAAGGTAGCATCCACATTCACAAAATTAGGATACATCCGCTTGCTGGAGCACTCTACCGCCTTTAAGAACAAGTCATAGTTGATATCGCCCTCTGCCTGGTTGACTCCTTTTTTACATTGGAAAATATGTTGTGGAAAAATAGGAGTTTCCCCGCTGCCGAGTCCGCGAATTGTGGCTTCCAGCAGTGATTGCGAAACAAGTCGACCTTCAGCAGACGTACACATCCCGTAATTCAGTGAAGTGAACGGAATTTGCCCCCCTGCCCGACTGCTCATCGTGTTCAGGTTATGAATGAGCGATTCAGCGGCCTGCCGGGTTTCTGTCTCTGTCTCTTCGCGTGCGAATGAGTATGAACGAGGACAGATTTCTTGCAAGTGGGTATTGGCTAGATGCAGTTCTTCGTCAGACCAACGGGAGTCTAGCTCTTCCTCGAACAGCCGGAGTCCTTTGCGCAGATGCTTGCGGAAGGAACGAGCAACGTATGGAGCAAGGTCCCAATCTATTTTATTGGCAGAGACACCACCAAATTGGCTATTTTGTTGAGACTGAAATATGATGGCGACCAGTGCCATCGCAGACATAATTGTTTGCGGTGTGCGTACAGAGCCATTGCCTGTATTGAAACCGTCTTGTAGCAAACGACCAAATGGGATAAAGATACAATTTGTAGTTCCGAGCGCATATTGGTCCAAATCGTGAACATATACATACCCGTGGTCAATGGCGTCTGTCAATTCAGGCGGAAGTACACGCAAGCGCGCATACCATTTGGCATATTCCGAGCCAAGCTTGCTCATTTTGCCACTGAACGATTCTCCATTTAAATTTGCATTCTCCCGCAGCATGTCCAGATCTTGTGCCCCAATGACTCGCTCGCCGATGTCGTATAATTGATGTTCCTCCAGCACCTTCATCGTAAAACCCTCCATATAGTAAAAAATATATATTTTTCACAAAAACAACATATTGATGATATCTAGTGATAACCAATTGTTTCGATCTATATATTGTATATACGTAGACATGGAGAGTATGTGACTATTGTCACATTGATGGGAGCAGGAAGCACAAAAAGGCCAGGTATAGAATAAGAGACACATCCACAGATATGCGCCTTACTCTATACCTGGCCACCGCAGTTGCAACGAAATAAGTAGGTTTGCAAGTACATCGTATATGATATTGGGAAATAAACTTTTAGAAGGTTTAGAGCAGCTTTTTCAGTTGGGACACACGGCCTTGGGAAATATCGAGCATTTCTGCATACACTTTTTGTGGCAGGTTCGGATGTTCCTGAATCAGCTTGCGGAGCTTTTTTACCATTTCACCTTGCTGTACTCTGGATTGCTTGGGCTGCCAGGTTGTGTTGGCTTGGATCGGTTTGGTGCGTTCTTGAGCCTGGATGGCATCATTGCTTGTGGCATGTACATGTTCATCGTTCTTTAATAACTGAATGCAATCAGCGCAAATAAAGCTGTCCCGAAAATAAGTTAAATGATCCACTGCGCCGCAAAATTTGCAGGAGACACCCGTGTATTTCCTTAATACAAATCCTTCTTCATCTACGAAGAATTCAAGCGAATCACCGATATTGATATCCATTGTGGTACGCATTTCCTTTGGGAGTACGATTCGCCCCAACTGGTCCAGAGGCCGTGTCATTCCGGTATTTTTCATCAGCGCTTCCTCCTTCAATGATATATCCTGATTATACCAAAAAATATCATTTTTAGCTTTATATATGAAAGGGAAAATGTAACTTTTTTTCTCGTATGCCGCAGTCTGACTTTCATCCAATTTAGGATGATTTCGGTATTGTTGCCGGTGTACTCCTTTTCCGCTATGATATATTAAAGCGCTTTCGTGAAAGGATTTTTTATCATCTTAATGAAGCTAAGGAGATGACGGATTTGAGTCATGAAACAACGGGTATCGAATATTTATTTCAAGATCCGAAGATTCACCTGGACGAGCGTGTACGGGATCTCGTGTCGCGACTAACCTTAGAGGAAAAGATCGAATCTATGCTGCAATACCAGCCGGCCATTGACCGTTTGGGAGTTGCAGCTTACAAGCACGGTACGGAAGCGGCACACGGGATCGCCTGGTTGGGGGAGGCAACTTCATTTCCTCAGCCTGTGGGATTGGCCTGTACTTGGGATACGGAGTTAATGCGGCAGATCGGCTCTGTTATTGCAGATGAGGCGCGTGTCTACTATCGTCGTAACCCAAAATTGAACGGTCTGACCCTGTGGGCACCTACAGTGGATATGGAGCGTGACCCAAGATGGGGACGTAACGAGGAAGCCTACGGCGAAGACCCGTATTTGACGGGAGAATTGTCGAAGGAGTTAGTCAAGGGGATACAGGGTGATCATCCGGTATACTTGAAAGCGGTTGCGACACTGAAACATTTTCTCGGTAACAATAATGAAGTGGACCGGGGAGCCGGCTCCTCCAGCATAGACCCCCGAAACCTGCGGGAATATTATCTAAGAGCTTTTGAGAAGCCTTTTACGGAAGGCGGAGCCCAGTCGATGATGACTTCCTACAACTTGATTAACGGAACGCCTGCCACGTTGTACCATGGTGTTAACGATATTGTCAGAGGCGAATGGGGAATGGACGGCTTTGTCGTAAGTGATGCGGGTGATGTTATGGGGATTGTAAACGACCATCAATATTACGATTCCCATACGCCGGGCGTGGCTGAATCTATTCGCGCAGGAATTGACAGCATTACGGATGATGCGGAGCTCTCCAAGCAGGCAATTCGAGAAGCTTTGGAGCAGGGCTCTCTACAAGAAGAGGACTTGGATCGGGCATTGTTCCATACGTTCCGTGTTCGTTTTCGTTTGGGGGAATTTGATCCGGCGGCAGACAATCCCTATGCCTCCATCGGTGAGGAGGCTTTAATGACAGAGCAAGCTCGTGAATTGTCGTTGCGTGCGGCGAGGGAGCAGATCGTACTGCTCAAAAATGAGCAAGAACTTCTGCCATTAAACCCTGCCCAGTGCGGCAAAGTAGCGGTCATTGGTTCGCATGGCAATGAGGTGTTCCGCGATTGGTATTCCGGTACGCTGCCTTACCGGGTTACACCGCTGGAGGCGATTCGTGCCAAGCTGGAAAGCGGGAGCGCGGAAGAACGTGTCGTGTACTCCGATGCCAAAGATCGTGTGACCTTGACGGCGGCGACTGATGGCGCGAAGCTCACAGTTAATTCTTCAGGCGATATGCGCCTGTCCCAGAATGGAGAGCCAACGGTATTGACCATAACAGATTGGGGCTATGGTAGCGTGACGCTGCATGATGAACATCTGGGTACCTATGTGACGAGCGATGAGGAGACGCTTCGTGTGACAGCTGATGAAGCGTATGGCTGGTATGTTAAAGAGGTCTTTGGACTGACTCCTGTGGAACAAGGAGAGCATCTGTGGACCACATGGAACGGTAAGCCAGTGATCGCAGGAACGGAGGGCTTATTAAAGGTGATGGAATCCGCAAGTCCTGCACCTAACGCCTCAGACTTCAACCATACGACTTTCCGTATAGAGACGGTATCGGATGGCTTAGCGGAAGCGATAGCCGCTGCGCAAGCGGCAGATACAGCGATTGTATTCGTTGGAAATCACCCGCTTATTAACGGAAAGGAAGAGAATGATCGCCCAGGCTTGGAACTGGCTGCTTCCCAGCAACGACTTATCGAGGAAGTATATCGTGTCAATCCGAATACGATTGTGGTACTGACGGGTAGTTATCCATTTGCGATTCCTTGGCTTCAAGAGCATATTCCAGCGATCATATACACATCTCATGCGGGACAGGAGCATGGTACAGCTATAGCGGATGTATTGTTTGGAGATTATGCACCGGCAGGGCGTCTCAATATGACCTGGGTTCAGAGCGAGGATCAATTGGGTGATATCAAGGATTATGATATCATTCGCAGCGGCCGTACCTATCAATATTTTGAAGGTGAACCGTTATATCCATTTGGACACGGGCTAACGTATTCGCCATTTGAGTATAGTGATCTGCATACAGACGCCCATAAGGATAATGTTAAATCTATGGCTACACTTGACGCTGCGGATACTCTCCAGGCGTGGGTTGATGTGACGAACCGGGGCGAATCTGCTGGTGAAGAGGTTGTACAGCTATATGTACGCTCTGAAGCTTCGCGCGTAAAACGCCCATTGAAGACGTTGTGTGGATTTCAACGCATTCGCTTGGAGCCAGGTGAGACGCGAACAATTACTTTTACGGTTCGAGTGAAAGATTGGGCGATTTGGGATGTAACACGGGATGGCTATTGCGTGGAATCAGGTGAATATACCCTGCTGGCAGGCGCCTCCTCAGCAGATATTCGATTGGAGCATCCTGTGTACGTTCGGGGTGAAGTTATTCCACCACGACAAGCTGGACCAAGGATTCGAGCTGAAAACTTTGATGATTGCTTCGACATCCTGCTGGATGAAAGCAAGGAGCAAAAGGAGGCCTGTGTACGTCCCCGTTCACCGCAACGTTCCGGTTGGATCGCCTTTCATGGCGTAGACATGAATACAGTGAGTGTGGTCGAGCTCCAGTGCCGCGTGTCAGGCAACAGCAGTGATGCAGCAATCGAGTTGCATTTGAATGCGCCGGACAGCCCTGCTGTGTCGCGCATCAACGTGGGCAATACAGGAGGGGCACAAGCATGGGTGACACTCTCGGAAAAGGTACAATCAGCCTCCGGCATCCGTGATGTATATCTGTCGCTCAGTGGGGAAGTGCGACTGGGTCATTTTACTTTGGGAGCTAGGGATCCAGAGGGTTCCGGCTTTCAGGCTTGAACTTACATCTGACATCACGTACAATGCATTCATCGAAGTTTCTACAGCTTAGGGGTGTCATCTCATTTGAATAGTGAAAAAAGACTACGCACCGCAACGCCCAAATGGCTTGGAATTGCGTTAAAGGCGCTTGTCTATTTGGAAAAACACGGGGAGCTTTGTGCCAGCGGTTCTATTGCCCGCTCCATTGATTGCGAAGTTACTTTGGTGCGCAGAGTGCTGACGCGGCTTGTGCAGGCAGATTTGATTGCAGCACGTGAAGGGCGCGAGGGAGGTTATGTGCTTACCCGTTCGGCGGATCATATTACACTTGCTGATATATACCATGCCATTGAAATATGTGATCCCATATTCCCGGGTATGATGCATGAACCGGAGACGAACCCTTTTTGCGGGGAGTTGGCGATAGCCGTATCTGAGATTTTAGCTGAGAGTGAACGTCGTATGCTGGAGGTATGGGAATCTCATACGCTTGCTTCGCTCGCCAAGCGTACATCGCTTGTGGTAGGGAATTGCAATCATACTGAAGATAAGGATGCCAAGTCATCTTCCCAAAGGGAGTAACATCTTTTCATTTAAAAGGATAATAGCCGATACGATCCTCAAGAGAGGGTTGTATCGGCTATTTCCGTGTAAGGGTCATGCCTCAATTTATATTTCATATGAGCAAACCCGGTTACGTCCTGCTTTTTTAGCTTCGTATAGTGCTTTGTCTGCCTGTTCCAGCAGGGCTGCTCCGGATATATCTTCTCCTGTACCAGGGAAGGTGGTCACGCCAATGGACACGGTGACTTTAAGAATAAGCCCGTCCGCTAAAACAAACTCATACTGATTTACTCCGCTAAGAATCTGATTAGCTATGCGTAGTGCTTGCCGAAAAGCACAATTCGGCAAGAGTACGGTGAATTCTTCTCCCCCGCTGCGGGTGACTACATCATTAGCACGGCACTTTTCCATTAAAATCTGTCCAAGCTGACGCAGCACGGCATCGCCTGCAGCATGTCCGTAGGTATCGTTTACTTCCTTGAAGTGGTCAATATCCAACACCAGTACAGATAAGTGCTCATGCCGTTGACGGGCTTGGGGAAGCTCCTCTTCCAATGAAAATTCAAGCTGCCTTCTGTTGCTTAAATTGGTGAGATGGTCCGTATAGGAGGTACGCTCCAGACGGAGTAATAGCTCATTGGAGGTATTGATAGATTCAGCAATGAGGTACAGAAGACATCCGCCGACCATCGAAATGAAGAATTGGAGCGGATACACGTGCAGAACATCATCGAGATTTTTCAAATTAATCATAAGGGGACAGAATATAATGCCCAAAGCAAAAACATTCATAATCATCAGCTTGGGTAAACGTGACCAGGACAAATGTGACAGTATAGCGCACCCCAGACCGGCAAGCAGCATAAAAACGGCGCCTACGATAGCTTGATTGTTGATACCAAACAGCAAAAGTCTGCCTAGACATATAAAAAGCGTTGCCATGAGCGCAGCCGGGCCGCCAATATATGTTGCGGTAGCTACGATAGCCAGATGACGAAGATCAGCAATGGTATTAAATCCTACTGGAATAGAGTAGTACATGATAACAATGCCATAGCAACCGAAAAGAGCGCCTCCGATCCAATGCACCTTATGCGTTAAGGTGTGTAGACGGATTTTATACCTTTGTGAAATAAGGCCGGTTATGTACAAAAAGGTGACAAGGATACAGGTATTTACAAAAAACGTACTAAACAAGATGATAACCCTCCCGAGAGGCATATTCCTTCATTTTATCAAAAAGAACTGACATTAGGCTTAAAAAAGAAAAATTTATTAAAATTTATTACGTTAGGTTGACTTATAATGTTTCGATCATGTGCTTGGTGCATAACTGGGAATAGATTGAGCATACTCCAAAGATACATTAATTAGGAAATAGGTAGTGTACTGCTACCATTTTGGAGATGAGGTTTGCTCATGATTCGCTATCCCTATCGCAAACATAATAGAAAATCGGGTGTGGATAAGAAGAATGGAAATTCTCCGCGCTTTTTAAAAATAGAGACTTGCTTGGAAACTAATCTGCAGCAAATTAAGGAATTGACGTCAGATAGCCCGGACTTTCTGATTCGCCGCTTTAAAGTGGGGATTAGAGAGGATGTTCCCGCCGCTATTGTGTTTCTGGATAGTATGGCCAAGACGGATACGGTGAATGAACTCATCATGAAATCCATGCTTAGCAGCCCATCTGCTGAAGTGGCTGCTGAGGTCGAGAGCGCAGAAGCGCTGTACACAAAAATACAGAGTCACGCGCTTACGCTGGGAGAAGTGAAGGATTGCGATGATTGGAGTTCCATGATGAAACAACTACTAATGGGGGACACGATCATCCTATTAGAAGGCTGTGAAAAAGCGATTGCGTGCGGTACGCGTGGAGGAGAGACACGCGCGGTCAGTGAGCCAACCACCCAGACAGTCGTCAGAGGACCAAAAGATGGTTTTGTGGAATCCCTGTTCACGAATATTTCTCTGGTTCGGCGCCGGATTAAAAGCTCCGATCTTACACTTGAGATGTTCCAAGTGGGAAGCACGTCCCTCACAAATGTGGCCATGCTGTACATGAAGAATATTGCAAATCCACGCGTCGTAGATGAGGTTCGTAAACGGGTAGAAAGCATCAATATTGACGCAATTTTTGAGTCTGGCATGGTTGAGGAGATGATACAGGAAAATCATTTCACTCCATTTCCGACGATCTTTAACACGGAAAGACCCGACACCATCAGCAGCAATATTATGGAGGGCCGAGTGGCGCTCATTATAGACGGAAATCCGTTTGTATTGGTGATGCCCACAATATTTGCCCAATTTTTTCAGAATTCTTCGGATTATGAAGAGCGTTACGATATGGCGACGGTGGTCCGCCTCATTAGATATATCAGCTTCATTATTCTTATTCTGGGGCCTTCTCTCTACATTGCCTTAACAACGTATCATTATGAAATGATACCGACTCCACTGCTGATCAGCATATTGGCTCAGCGGGAATCCGTTCCTTTTCCGGCATTTCTAGAGGCGTTAATTCTGGAGGTCACCTTTGAGATTTTGCGTGAGGCGGGTATTCGAATGCCGCGTGCGGGTGGTCAAACGGTATCCGTTATAGGAGCGCTTGTGTTGGGACAAGCGGCCGTGGAAGCCGGAATTGTCACCCCGCTGCTCACGATTGTAGTAGCCCTGACAGGGATAGCTAGTTTCGCGATCCCAGCCTATAACATGGCAGTGGCCGGGAGATTGTGCCGATTTATTTTCATGATACTGTCTGCGTCCATGGGCCTATACGGCATTACATTGGGGCTGATTGCACTAATCGCTCATATGAACAGTCTGAGTTCGTTCGGGGTGCCCTACATGGCGCCTTTCAGTCCTTTTGTGCTGGAGAGTCAAAAGGATGCCGTATTGCGACTCCCATTCTGGATGATGAAGAAACGTCCTAAAAGCATTACGTCTAAAAATCAGAAACGAATGAAGGATGGAAGCGGGATTTCCTCTTCTGATAAAACCACACCGATGCAGGAGGGGGGCAATCAGGGTGTATCAGGGGAAGAGGAATGAACAAAGTGCAGTAACCTTTAAGGGAAGAATAGGGAGACTGTGTTTAGTCCTGTTACTGTTCGCTCCATTGTTATCTGGTTGCTGGGATTCTGTGGAGTTAAACCAGAGAGCAGTAGTAGCGGGGATAGGAATTGATATGGTGGGGGAGTCAGAATATGAGGTCTCCCTGCAAGTGATCGTGGCAGATGAAATCGCTGGAGCCAAAGCGAGAGGAGATACCCCTGTCGTTTTGTATCGGGAAAAGGGCAGAAGTCTGTTTCAAGCGCTCCGCAGAGCCTCACAAAGGGTTCCGCGGGTCATTTCTATGGCGCATACCAAACTGGTCGTTATTGGTGAAAAGCTGGCACGGGCTGGAATCGGCGATACGATGGATTTTTTGGAAAGGTCTACAGAAATCCGACTGCCGGTGAAAATGCTGGTGGTACGTGGTAATACTGGGAAGGATGTACTGGCAATCATGACCGCGATCGGCCGTATTCCCGCGAATGATATTTCAGGAAAGCTGGAAACATCGGAGCGTTTGTATGCCGGGGATTACGCGGTGACTATCGACGATGTCATTCGCAGCCTGTCTCATAAGGGTGGCGGTCCTGTGCTGACGGGCATAGGGGTCAATGGGAATTTGGAGCAGGCCCCAAGCAAGAGCAATGTGGACAATATTTTACCGAAAGCTATTGTTCACATTAACGGAATGGGGGTGTTCAAAAAGGATCGGCTTGTCCGCTGGTTGGACGATGACCGGGCCATTGGACTGTCTATGATCAACAACAAGGTGAAAAGTGCCCAAACAACACTGAGCTGCGGGAAGAATAGGGAAACCATTGGCATCGAAACCTTGTTTTCTGCAACCAATATACACACTCGGATGGAGCAAGGAGAGCCTATTTTTGTGATTAACTTAAAACAGACCGGGGCAATACAGGAGGCCGAGTGCTCGATTAACTTACAAAGTCCGGAGGCGATGAAAAGATTGCAGGAGCAATGGACAGAGGAGACGAAAAAAATGATCACTTCAACAGTCAGGGAGGTTCAGCGTACCCGCAGCGATGTAATAGGCTTTGGACTTGCGCTGGAGAGGAGCTATCCCAAACAATGGAAAAGACTCTCTTCTGACTGGAGCCATTATTTTGCGGGAAGCACCGTTCGTGTTCAAGTGACTTCTGTACTGAAACACACTCAGTCGCGGACTAACCCATATTCCAAGGGAGAATCAGACTAGTGAAAATAGAACAAGGAGGGAAGGCCATGAAAAAAAAGGTGCAGATAGGTGCAAAAGAGATGATCTCTCTTATGGTGTTGTTTGAGATGGGCACATCCATGATGTCTATTCCCGGAAGGAATGCGGGCAAGGATGCATGGATCGCCATCCTCATTTCCACGGTTTTGGGGGCAATGCTTTTTGTATGCTATGGCAGCCTTCACCGACGCTTTCCCAACTTGCTAATGACACAGTACTGCAGAACCCTTTTGGGGAAGAAAGCAGGGAGTACGCTTGCTTTTTTATATATCGTGTTTTTTCTTTACGGCGGAGCACGGGATCTTCGGGACACGGGGATCTTGATTGCCGACCGGACACTTCAGCATACGCCGTTGACAGTCATCTGTGGTTTAATGGTTGTACTTGTCATGTATGTGGTGTATTTGGGAATCGAGGTTGCAGGCCGGACGGCCATCATCATGTTGATTTTGCTACTGCTGCTGGGCCTTGCTACGAATATATTAATTTTGTTGGCAGGCATTGTAGATATGGGCAATATATTGCCCATAGCCGAGCATGGCTGGCAGCCGATATGGCAAGTTGTTTATTCGCAAGCCGTGATGCTACCGTACGGCGAGATGGTTACGTTTGCGATGATTCTCCCTACATTAAAAAAGGAATACCGTGCCAATGGGATAGGGATTTCCGCTATATTGCTGGGAGGGCTGCTCCTGTCTATTATTACACTGTCCAATGTGCTTGCACTGGGAGAGGATGTGTTCAAACGGGCGACTTACCCGCTACTCACGATGATCAGTAAGGTCGAAATATCTGATTTTATCGACAGAGTCGATGTCATCGGCGTGATGAGCGTTATTATTTTTGATTTTTTTAAAATTTTGATTTTCTATTATGCCGCGGTTAAAGCCGCAGAGGATGTATTGAGAATACCTTACCATAAACTGATCCTGCCATTTGGTCTGATCATGTTAGTCTCTTGTGTATTGATGGCACTGAACTATCAAGATCACCTTCAAACAGGCGAGTTAGTGCTGAAATGGCTGTTTCCGATATTTGCCGTGTTTTTTCCTATCTTGCTGCTAATCGTGTCGTGGCTGAGAAAGACCTGAAATAAAAAAGAGGGTAAAATATCTCAATAGTCATCATCTTGCCGACAAGAAAACATCGGTATCGGTCAAATGCTCATTTTGATGTTCCATTTTATTTTGGGAAATGCGGTCGTAAGGGTGCCTTGTTCTTTCATTCATTATTTGTTTACGTTATCCCTTGTTTGTTCTTTCTGATGGCTCTCTTGCGGAGGAGAAGAGGAAGTAGAAACTTTAAGGAAACGTGACCATTGCGAGAAAAGGAAGCGAAATGCGTTTCCTATTGGCTTTTTGCCCACATTTATAAGAAGCACCATGAGCATTCCTACCAGAACGATGTATTCTGATGGTCGCATTGTGAGAAAAGCCAATGTAATAGGTTCCCAAGGATGATGAACACCAAAAATCCATTTTATCGATATACTTGTTCCGAGCATGAGTAGCATGAAAAGCGTGAATATCCACAGTATCTTCATAAACTATCCCTCCGATTGTAAATAGGCTAAGCATGTACTCTATGTATACATTGTGTTGCAAAGCGGCACAATTTATCCGATCTCATTGACTTGAAATAAATTAAGATTTATACTTATTCTAAATTAATTTTTATTGTGATTATAAGTTTATAATAAATATAATCTGCGTTGATTAAGGGAGATGCGGTATGAGAACTCTAAATTTAACTTCGCAGCGCCAAGCGGTATATGATGTGGTTCGTGAGGCCCACGATCATCCTACTGCTGCCGATGTTATGAATCGGCTAATGGAGCGCGGATATAATCTGGCCTATGGAACGGTCTATAATTCATTACGTTATTTAACGGATAAGGAATTAATCCGTGAGCTGAAACTAGGAGAAGCTGCTAGTCGTTATGACGGTCGAATGGACGATCATCAGCATATTATTTGTCAGGTATGCGGCCGAGTAGATGAAGTGATGAGTGAAGTCCCACACGATTGGATTGATACGGTTGCGCATGAAACGGGATATACCATTGCCCATGCCCATGTCGTATTCGGAGGAGTGTGTAAGGAATGTCAAAGCAAGCGAATCAAGTAACGAATCGTATTAAAGTGGCTGACATGCCTAGACGCGTGAAGGGCAGTTGGACATCGATGTTGTCTGCCCCGTCTACACCTGCGGTGCAGACCGTTCCTTCTAATGAACCTTTGTATTGTCCGACCACACGTCGCATCATTCTGATCAGTTCCGTACCGGGTGTAGTCCATGGTGTGGTGCGTACGTTGTCAGATGCGTGTTTTGACGTGATGGTCTTCCATCGCTGGGAGCCTGAAGTGCAGCGTCATTTGGGGAGCGACCTCTTGATTTACGATTTGACCGCCACCGATCCACGGCGTGAATTGCTGAATATCCGCAATGACCTTGACCATGAATACATGAAAGATACACCAGTCATGTATGTAGTTCAGGATCGGATGTCTGTACGTGCGCATGAGCTGCTTCCTTCGGAAGAGGTACTGGTATGGCCACTGGCATCCAACCAAATGGTGCATGACATCGAGCGGATGATTGTGCGTCATCCGGTGATTTCCCGCCAGGCAGCGCAGACCAGCCGTCGTACGGTGTTCAAGGACATCTGGATTGATCGTGATAAAATGTTGGTATATAAGGAAGAGAATCCATTGAATCTGACCAAAACGGAATACGATTTGCTGTTGAAGCTGATAGATTCTCAAGGAAAAGTGATCTCGCGCGAGCAAATGATGCATGATATCTGGGAAACTGATTTTGTTGGCGGCAGCAATGTTGTGGATGTGCATGTCAAAAGTTTGCGCAAGAAGCTGGACGATCGACCTGCGGAGCCTGAATATATCGCTACCGTAAGAGGTGTAGGATACAGATTGGCAGATTAAACGGAAGGTTATGAATATCGATGAATTTCCGCCGGATGGAGACCATTCGGCGGTTTTTATATACGAACCTAAAGTTGACACTAGGTGTGACAGTTGACTTTATCAGGATACATACACTACAATCGGTAGTGTGAGGTGCTTCTTATGAAACGACTGAATTTTAAAGCTGGCGAAACCGGACTTAACCGATTTTTTGGGCCTCTGGAAGCCAAAATCATGGATATTTTATGGTCCACTTCGGATCGGAGTATCAAAGAAGTGCAGACCGCATTGGAGGGGGATCGGGACTTTAACTTCAATACGGTAATGACCGTGATGAATCGTTTAGTGGAAAAGGGGATTTTGAGCAAAAGTATACGCGGGAGAACGTCCTTATACCGTCCTGTCTTAAGCAGAGAAGAGTTTATGGATGAGCAATCCAAAGAGCTGAGTCACGAACTGGTGGATGAATTTGGTCCGCTTGCTGTCAATCATATGATTGATGCTCTGGAAGTAGCTGATCCGATTTTGATCGAACGTTTGGAACAAAAAATTAAACAATGGAAAAAGGATATGTAGACGATGTGGAAAACACGTTCTAAATTACTGTTTACAGCAGGCGCCTTGATTTCGGGTTTTGCCCTAATGCAGATGGGGATGTACGCCGGGCAGCATGTTTTCGGCTGGAAATTGAATTTTAACGTGTTTCAAATTTGCAGAAGTTTGTTGCAGCACTACGGAATCGGCTACATGGTGGATGCGCTCAGCGGACTGGTTTTTGTAACCTTCGGTATCGCCGGAGGAGAAGCAGTCAGACAGTGCATGGCTACCAGGGCGGCTTTCCGCAGACTGCACCGAATGCGCGACCTGCCGTTGACCGAAGCACTGGGTGAGCGATATCGTGAACTCGGGACTGATCGGATTTGGGTCATTGATTATGCCAAGCCTGCTGCCTTCACCATGGGGTTATGGAAGCCGCGTATTGTATTGTCCTCTGCACTATTGTCCTTACTGGACAAGCATGAGGAAGAAGCGGTTATATATCATGAAGCGTATCATATGAAACATTATGATCCATTGAAGACCTGGTTCCTGCAAATGTGCGCTACACAGCTGTTTTACTTGCCGGTGCTACGTCATATTACCAACCATTACAAGACGGCCCGTGAAATCTTGGCGGACAACGAGGCGATTCATCGAGCCGGTTCACCGGTTGGGATTGGGAGCGCATTGCTCAAGCTTCTGAGTATGACACCTGCTAATGCCCGTCTGGTAAACTCCGCCGCTTGTTCCTCTTTTGCAGAAACGTCCATTAATTATCGTATCTCACGCATTCTAGACCCTCAACAAAAGCCGATCATTCAGATGCCTTGGCGTTCGATTATGTTTTCAGGCTATGTACTCGTCATGCTCACGCTTATGTTTGCATTGGCGTTAATCTAGTTTGGCAAGATGTATTATAAAAGGTGGCGCCTTGTGCGCTACCGATTCTTGATACGCACAACACTACATTTTGTAGTGTTAATTATCTAATCCGTATACAACCTAAAAGGAGATGAGCTTATGAATCAAACGCTTGCGAATATTGGATTGTTATTGGTACGAATTTTTACAGGAGTTATTTTTATCGTTCACGGTGCACAGAAGTTTCAGGGACTAGACGGAACCTCCGGCTTCTTCCAGAGCCTCGGACTTCCTGGCTGGATGGCCCCTGTGGTCGCTACGGTTGAGCTGGTTGGAGGCATTGCACTGGTTCTGGGTATTGGAACACGACTGGCTGGAGCAGCATTGACCATCGTGATGATCGGTGTATTGCTCACTGCTAAAAAAGGACAGCCTTTTGGCTCGATTGAATTTGATCTCCTGATTTTGTTTACCAGTCTTCAGCAAGCCCTTGTCGGTGGACGCTTTCTGGCGGTTGATCAGTTGTTTGGCCGTAAAAAGGCTGAAAATAGTAACGTACAGGTCTAAATATTCATATAACCGCGTCCTTAGTCTCATAGGGCGCGGTTTTTGTTTTGCTCCTTTGTGAAATTTTCTTGTAAATCATTTGCTGCTTTCAACCGATATAACTAACATTGAATGTAATACAAATATATCGCTTTTTAAGCAAAGGGGAAGAAAGATACATGGCAATAACGCGAAAGAGAAAGACCATATGGACACTCAGGAACAAGTTGATTTTAGGTTTTTTACTTGTTTTGCTGATTCCGAGTTTAAGCATTTCCATTGCAACTTATAGATCATCATATAATGCGATGGAGAAACAGCTGCACAGCAGTGCAAATCAGGGGGTAACGACAGCTAACTCTGTGATTGAATATGCAATCTCCAGTAAAATTAAAGATGTGCGATATCTGGCGGAACGTCTCGACGGTTCGATGATTGATGGGCCAAACAGTCCCTTGATTCAGCCCAAGCTGATCCAATACATAGGCTTGCACGAAGACGCGAAGGATATTTTCGTGGGAACACCGAAGGGGCTGATGATCCGTGGAGTGCCCAAAAAGGACGAAGGAACATTTGACCCTCGCACACGACCATGGTACATCGAAGCGATGAAGCAACCGGGCAAGGTAGTGATCACCCCTGTTATCATCAATTCATCAGGCATTCCTGTAGTCATCGTATCTCGGACGCTTTCCGACCAGTCTGGCGTGATCGGGGTCTCTCTGAATCTGGAAAGTGTACGTAAACTTGCCTCCATTAAAGTGGGCCAGGAGGGGTATATCGTCATTCTGGATCACACGAAGAAATTCGTAGTCCATCCTACGGCTAAAGCGGGTTCATTACCTCAGGATAATTCTCTTGATAGGCTGTACACTGCGCCGAGCGGGAACTTTAACTATATGTATGAAGGTCAGGAAAAATATTTGACCTATGTAACGAATGAGGATACCGGCTGGAAAATTGCGGGTACCTTCTATCAATCCGAGATTAGCGATGCCACCGCTGCCATGCGTTATGTAACCATTATTGTGCTGGCTGCCTCGTTGGTGATTGCGCTTATCGCGATTTTCCTGATTACCCGTTCTGTTCTGGTTCCGATCCGTAAGTTGCAAAAATCAGCAGAACGAATCAGTGAAGGAGATTTGACGGGCGATTTGGAAACGGGAAAAACAGATGAGGTAGGCGAACTGTCTGCTCACTTTCAAACCATGGTGGATAGTTTGCGTACGATGATTCGAAGCGTACGCGAAACAACTGATCGGGTAAGTTCTTCAGCGGAGGAGCTGGCTGCGGGTGCAGATCAGACGACCCAAGCCATTGAGCATGTTACTATTGCTATTCAGGAAGTAGCTGTAGGCAGCGAACGTCAGCTGCAAAGCGTCAAGCATGGCTCTGTGAGTATGGAGGGACTGGCTCAGCAAGCAGCGGATGTATCTGAGCGCATGGTGGGTGTATCTGAACATGTGAAGATGAATGCCGAGTCGGCACAGGAAGGCAGCAAGGCTGCTACGCAGGCTGTACAGAAAATGCATGATATCGACGAGACTGTTCATGATCTTGGACACGCTATGGACTCCCTGAGTGAGCGTTCAGGTGAAATCGTGAATATTATCAGTGTTATATCTGGTATCGCCAAACAGACCAATCTGTTGGCACTGAATGCATCCATTGAGGCGGCACGGGCTGGGGACCATGGTAAAGGATTTGCCGTGGTTGCTACAGAGGTACGCAAGCTGGCTGAAGAATCCGCCAAATCGGCTACCTTGATCTCGGAGCGCATTGAAGCGATGCAGGTGGATATGAACCATGCTTTAGGCGCGATGCAACAAGCACGGGTACGGGTGACGGAAGGTATTGATTCGGTAACCACATCGGAGCATTCCTTTGCGGAAATCAGTCAGGCCGTTGAACGCGCGATGGGGCATATCCATGAAATTACCGGAGTGACTCAGGAAATGGCACGGGGGACTGTAGGTGTCGTGGATATTATGAGCGATATTTCCCATATTTCGGACGAGGCAGCGAGCAACACCGAGTCGATCTCAGCAGCGGCTGAGCAACAGCTTGCTTCCATCGAGGAAATTGCTTCATCCACAGCAGACCTCAGTCAAATGGCAGAGGAACTGCGCGAACTGGTTGGACGTTTCCAGATTGAAGAGAACTCATAAATGGTAAAAAGCGCCCGGATACCGGAGGTTATATTCGGGACTGACCCCTTAACGTGAGACAAATCAAAACACCTTCAAGAGAATGCAACCATGTCGTAAGATATGGAGACAACCTTGGAGGTGTTTTTTCGTTGGCAACAAGAGTCAGTTATCCATTAGAAGTTAAAATGAAGGCGATTGAAATGAGAATTGCTGGTATACCGGTCAAAGAAATCATGGAGCAATTAAACATACGAAACAAGACACAAGTGGAAACTTGGATGAGATGGTACCGTAATGGCGAGCAGAACCGTTTAGAGCAGCCTGTAGGTAAACAATACAGCTACGGTAAAGGGCCCGAATACACTTCGGAATTAGAGAAGGTCCAGGCTGAGAACAGGTTTTTGAGACAACAACTAGAGTTGCTAAAAAAGTACAGCGTACTGGAGAGGAGGTATCGTCAAAGATCGTAATGGAGTGGATAGAGTCGATCCGAGGGGAAGTGAGTGTGAAGCAAGCTTGTGCATGGATAGGAATCCCTCGCGCCACGTACTATCGCTGGAAGGCGGAGTATGCGAGCAAACTTGAGGATCACTTGGTAGAGAAAATCCGCGAACTCTGTATCCAGCATAAATATCGTTATGGATACCGGAAAATCACCGCCTTGCTTCGGAGGGAGTATATGGTAAACCACAAACGCGTGCAACGGATTATGCAGCGTGAAGGGCTGCAATGTCGTGTCAAAGCGAAGAAACGGAAACCTACTGGGCAACCCATTCATATCGCGGAGCATCTGCTAAAGCGACAGTTTGAAGCAGATACGCCTATGCAAAAACTTGTAACGGACATTACGTATTTGCCATTTGGAGGAAGAATGTTGTATCTGTCGAGTATTTTAGACTTGTTTAACGGAGAGATTGTGGCATACAGTATAGCTGACAAGCAGGATACCGCATTTGTGCTCGATACCCTTCGTCAGTTGCCATCTCTACCAGGTGCAATACTTCATAGCGATCAAGGCAGCGTCTACACATCCTTGGCCTACCAGGAAGCTGTAAAAGGAAAAGGCATTACCATGAGCATGTCCCGTAAGGGAACGCCTGCTGATAATGCCCCCATCGAATCGTTTCATTCCACACTAAAGTCTGAAACGTTCTACCTCGAAGGTTTAACCTGTACGACGACGGCAATCGTCGAGCAGACCGTTCGAGAGTACATCCTTTACTATAACTCAATTCGCATTCAAACAAAACTAAACAACCAGTCGCCGGTTCATTTCCGACAACTGGCTGCTTAAACTTGGAAGGTGTTTTGATCCCTGTCTCACAAACGGGGGTCAGTCCCTTCCGTATCCAGGCGCTTTTTTATGTTTTATTAAACCTTTTGGTTCGCAGGGTTAGAAGTCACCGTTGAACGACTTGCGGCGATTCAGACGGAAACGGGCACCCCGTGAGCTGTTGGACGGACGCAGAGAACTTCTCTGAAACATATTGTTCAGAATCAGTGCGAAAATGACCAGTACAGTCCCATACAGTTCATAACGGCTAATGGTATAGCCTTGGAAATACATAAGTGCCAGCGTGGTAATCGGTACAAAATTAATAAATAGAATTCCGTTCAGCGGAGACAGCTTGCGGATTCCGGCATTCCAGCTCAGCAAGGCTGCTAGCCCTGGAAGCAGGATCATAAAGCTCATTTCATATTTGACTGACCATACGTGTTGCCAATCCGGCACTGTAATCCAGTTGAAAGCAGAGGCAAAGGTCACGACTACAAAAGAGACCAGAGTTCCAAGCAGGCAGGTCAAGGTTGAATATCGAAGAGTAGACCACCCTGCAAAATGACTGCCTCCCATGGAATATACGACCCATCCGACGACACCTACGAAAATAAGCAGCAGCGCCAATAGATGTTGTCCGGCAAGCATGAAAAAGGTCCATTTGCCGTTCGTGATAACCAGTAATGCTCCAGCCAGCGCAATCAACATGCTGATTAATGTATATTTTGGAGGCATTTTACGGGTCATGACCCACACCATCGCAATGGAGATCATCGGCATTAGCACTTCCATAATGGCAGCAACAAGGGTACCTGCTGCCCCCATCGCGTGCTGTCCCTGGAAAACGGCCATATTATAAATGGTAAATCCCATAGTTCCGAAGAACAACAACACCTTGCCTTTGCCCTCAAAGCGAAATGCAGTCCGTCCCTCTTTGAGCCACAATAGCACAATTAATATGAGTGTAACCGATAAATAGCGCAAAAATGAAAAGTACAGTGGATTAATATGCTGTAATGCAATGTGCGAAACCGGAAACATCGCCCCCCAGGACATACTGGCGATCAGGCATAATAAAGATCCGGTCATGATCTGTTTGTTCATGGTGTACAAAAGCTCCTCCTTGCCGGTCTCAGCGGACATATCTTATGGACACATCATAAAGGATAGGAAGCTGTTGGTAAAATGATTGAAAATAAACATTATGATCATTTAAAATGATGATAAGTGACAAGGCGCGTCAATTTTGGTGGCCCTTGCCCTTCACAATAAGGGGGAACAGTAGTGGATCTGAACGATTTAAACATTTTCCAGACGGTGGCTGCACATGGCAGTGTCAGCAAGGCTGCAGCCGAGCTTAGCTACGTCCAGTCCAATGTAACGGCCAGAATCAAGCTACTGGAAAAGGAACTGCAGACACCTTTATTTTATAGACATAAGCGGGGGATGATCCTCAATGCTGAGGGTAAGCGTCTGCTGCAATATACGAAAAGCATTTTATCGCAATTTGAGGAAATGAAGCATGCGTTTCAGAACACCTCCGCACCTTCAGGGGTACTGGAGATTGGTATCGTGGAGACTGTCATTGCCCTTCCGGCCATTTTGCATGCTTACTACAGTAAGTACCCGGATGTCGAATTGTCCCTTAAGGCAGGGGTTACGGAATCACTGGTGCAGGAGGTTGCAGAAATGCGACTGGATGGAGCCTTTGTAACCGGACCGGTCAAGCATCCGCTCATTGAACAGTTTGATGTATTTCAGGAAAAGCTGGTCCTCGTATCTCAAGGAAGTGACTTTTCGGTTGACGATTTTGCAACTCGTCCGCTCCTGGTATATAAAAAAGGCTGCGGATATCGGGGAAGACTGGAAACCTGGCTCAAAATGGAGGGGATTATCCCCAAGCGGATCATGGAGTTTGGGACATTTGAGACGATTATCGGCAGTGTAGCAGCAGGCATTGGAATGACCGTTTTTCCCGAATCCTCGATCAGCGGGCTGGTGGCTCAAGGTCTTGTGTGCGGTCATGCCATCCCAGAGCCTTACAATGAAGTGACAACGGTGTTTATCCGCCGTAAGGAGGCCTTCGTTACCAGTACCTTGCAGTCTTTTATAGATGAAATTACCACTCAGACAGAAGCGTAGCTTTATCGCTTGGGCTCGGGTACAATGAGAGGGATTTGATCTCATTGTTCATCCTGAAGGAGGGCTATTATGTTTACAATATATCCGGCTGCTTCCCGATTCAGCTTCGATAAGGGATGGCTGCGGGGGAGCCACAGCTTTTCATTCGCGGAGTATCAGGATGAGAACAATACAGCGTTTGGTCCTATGCGTGTCTGTAATGACGATGTCATCACACCGGGCCGGGGCTTTGGGGCGCATCCGCACAGCGATATGGAGATTGTCTCCATTGTACTGTATGGGGAACTGCGTCATGAAGACAACCGTGGACATGTGGCGGTGACCCGTTTTGGAGGCATTCAGCGAATGTCAGCGGGCCATGGCATCATTCATACGGAGCACAACGCTTCGCAAACCGAGGATGTCAGTCTGCTGCAATTGTGGTTTAGTCCGCACACGAGAGGATTGCAACCTTCCTATGAGACTACAGCGTTCAATACGGAGCGTCTGCACGGTCAGCTTCTGCCTGTTGTTGCTGGAAAGCGTGTACCAGGCACGGAGGGTGAAATAGCTTCAATCAATCAGGATTTAACGATTTATTTAAGCAAACTTCAGCCCGGGGAACAAGTCGAATTCACACAGGCCGAGGGTCGGCGCGTGTTCTTGTTCGTCATCGAGGGCTCACTGCGTGTGAACGGTGAATATCTTCTGCAAGGGCGTGATTCTGCTCGTATAGAGGAGGAGCCGAAGCTATCACTGAAGGCAGAAGATTCTGTTTTTTATATGCTGATTGATTTGCCCTAAAAGGAGGTGCGCACAATGGCGCAGCAGGAAACGTGGCTGATCAAGCATGCTGTCACGGGGCGAAGCTTTGCAGACAGCCGCAAGCAGCGTTTTGATTGTCGTTTGGAATTGGCGGACGGCGTGTTTCGCTTCACACTTCAAGAGTTGCCGCGTGAGGCAGCGGAGGCGATTGTGCGTTTCAGCGAGGAGCTGAACGTATTTCGCTTTGTAACGCCCGCAGACGGTGGACCCGTGGTAAAGCATTGGTATTACGTCACCCCGGAAAGTGTGCAATATCATGCTCAGATCGGTGAGCTTACGTTTGAAGCTGGTTCTGAGATTGAATACCATCCCGAGGAGTATTGGGGAGACTAAATCTTCTTAATCATAAATGTTCGAATGTATAATCGATTTTCGAAGGCTCTGCATCATTGCAGGGTCTTTTTGCTATGTGTTCAAGATGGTGAGTTCATTGGATACATAATCCTTTGCAGGCTGGTACATCCTATATCTCATATTACCTGATCGGTTTATTCGTAAAGGGGGGACTAACGATGAAGAAAGGGCGCTTTCCCAAGTTGCCAAAGCTACCGTGGAGCCGGAGAGCGATTCCAACCGGTGAGCGCAAAACACGAAATTCTTCTCGTGTGCCTAAAGGGCTACCGGAGTCTTCATGGCTAGAAGAGCCACTGCGCAGCAGTCTGGAAGACAATAGGGTCGCATTGCGTGATATTTTCAAGGAATGCTCTGATATCGTCTACCGAGAGCTCATGATTTCCCCTGAACGAAAAGGGTTGTTGGCATATTTCGAAGGTACGGTAAAATCAGAAGATTTGCAGGATCATATCCTGCGGCCTGTCATCTTGGGCATGATGCTCAAGGACCCTGAAGTGAACGGCAAATTGGAGCCGCTGGATGAGACTCGTATTTCCATGTCCCAGACCAAAACGATGGATGAATGGAAGCAGGTATCGGCAGCGATACTGGACGGTAATGCCGCTCTGTTCGTAGATGGAACGGCTCGTGCTTATATTTTCAGCGCCAAGGGAGGCGTCCGCCGTGGTGTGGAGGAACCGCAGACCGAGGCTGTTATTCGCGGGCCGCGTGAGGGCTTCACTGAAACACTTCGCGTGAATACGGCACTGCTACGATTCAAGCTGAAGACCTCCAAGCTCAAGATGCATAGCATGACCCTCGGAACAGAAACTCAAACGAGTGTCGTCCTTACCTATGTTGAAGGGATCATAGATCCGAAGCTGGTGGAGGATGTTAAAAAGCGCCTCAGCGATATTGAAATTGATGGTGTTCTAGAGACTGGATATATTGAGGAACTGATCGAAGATCACCCATATTCGCCGTTTCCGCAAATGGAATACACTGAACGTCCGGATACCGTCACCGCGCAATTACTGGAAGGGCGTTTTGCCATTTTTGTGGACGGAACGCCTTTTGCCCTGATTGGACCAGTCACGATGTGGCAAATGATGCAAGCGAGCGAAGATTATTACGAGCGCTTCTTCATCAGTAATATGGTGCGCTGGATTCGGTTTCTTTTTCTCATCATGGCTCTCTTTCTGCCAGCATTATATGTAGCGGTGACAACCTATCATCATGACATGCTGCCGACGACGCTCATCTTGAGTATTGCGGCGGCTCGGGAATCCATCCCTTTTCCAGCACTGGTGGAAGCGTTGATGATGGAGATTTCCTTTGAGGCGTTGCGAGAAGCTGGGATTCGTCTCCCCAAAACGGTCGGTCAGGCCGTCAGTATCCTGGGTGCGCTCGTTATTGGGCAGGCCGCAGTACAGGCAGGGATCGTATCGGCGCCTATAGTCATTGTTGTGTCGCTCACAGGTATTGCCTCGTTTACCATACCGCGTTTTAATTTTGCCATTACGGTTCGTCTGCTGCGATTTCCAATCATGCTGATGGCTGGTTTATTTGGATTGTTTGGCATCATTATTGCGACAACGCTGATTGCTACGCATCTAACCAAGCTAACATCGTTTGGTGTCCCTTATATGAGTGGATATAGCCCGTACAACCATATGGATCAAAAGGATATTATCGTCCGTGCACCTTGGTGGAAAATGACCAAACGTCCTTCATGGATTGGTAAAGACAACAACAAACGAGCGAAGAAAGAGATGAATGGATCGCCTAAAACCGAGGAGGGATGGTGATGAAGCCCACATCGAATACACAGCAAATGCGTAAAGTAGCTGTACTCTGTTGTCTACTGCTTTGTTCTGTTCTTTTGGGAGGATGTTGGGATCGTCGTGAAGTGAATGATGTGGCCTTTGTGATGGGTACCGGGCTTGATAAGGAAGGCGATCAATACCGGGTAACGATGCAAATTGCTCTGCCCGGACAGCTCGGATCTTCGGGCAGCACAGGAGGAGGGGGAGGTACAAGTGGTACGAAGTCCTACTACCTGGAGTCCAAAACAGGTCCAAGCTTTCGGGGAGCAAGTACTGAGGAACAGCGAGAGGTTTCGCGGACGCTGAATTATTCTCATCGACGGGTGCTGCTGCTCGGGGAGACGCTGGCACGAGAAGGGATTAACAAAATGATGGATGTCATTGCACGTATTCCGCAGAACCGCCTGTCTTCCCTTGTTGTTATCACAAAGGGGTCAGCGATGGAAATGCTTCAGGCAGATGCTCCGATTGAGCAATATCCAGCAGAAATGGTGCGTGAGCTCAACTTTTCCTATATGAAGAACCCTCGTTCCGTTAAATTGCTGATGAATTCCGTCCTGCTGGAAGGCATTGATCCGGTAGTGCCGGTAATGTCTCTGGTGAAGAATGGGCCTGATAGTCTTAAAGACAAGAAGACAAATATTCAGGTCGATGGACTGGCTGTCTTTCGACAAGACAGGTTAACAGGGGTTATTGATAATCACCTCAGCCGGTTTCTACTGTTGGGTATGGAGCAAGCCAAGGAAACAGAAATTTTTATCCCCCCTCCCAAAGGTAGAGGTTACATATCTGTGCATCTCATCGAAAATAAAGTCCATATCAAGCCCTTTATTCGGGGGAACGAAATTCGAATGACTATTCATATGAACTGCAATGGGAATGTGAAGGAAAATGAGACGAGCTTCGATATTTCCAGAGAGGAAAATTTGAAGTGGCTGGAGCAGCAGACGGTCGAGGAAATCAAGAGGGAGCTGGGAGAGGCCGTCAAGGAAATCCAGCAAAAGTATCATTCAGACGTGCTTGGCTTGGGCCGGGCTATAATTACGAATCACCCGGATGAGTGGAAACGGATTAAACCTCAGTGGGAGCAATTGTATCCCAAGGTGGAGGTCACCATAGATCCGGTCGTCCATATTGAGAATATCGGTGCGGTCACCAAACCATTCGGGGTCAAAAAGGAGCAAATCCAGAATGAATAAAGTATTTCTATTACCTTTATTGCTGGCTATGCTCTTCATGTATCTGATTGACCGTAAACGTATTAGCAATGCACCTGCCGTCAATCGCTGGGTCTCCCGCGTACTGTATGTCATTAGCATTGGTATCTGGATTTACGGCACATCGACGAAGAGCACTGTTTATGTGGCTACTTGGCTGACCCGATTTATTGACATGTGGCTCCCCACCGCGTTGTAAATCGTGTAATGGATGCCTGCGGGAAAAAGGAGGATGTACCTGCATGAAACAGTTCACAACCAGACAAATTGTGCTGCTTGGTATATTAATGGAGGTCGGTATTACTCTTATACATGCTCCAGCGCAGGCAGCAGATCACGCGAATCAGCATGCCTACTGGACCTGTGTAATTGCGGCTATTGTGCTATGCTTGCCGATTTGGGCGATGTTGAGACTCAAGCGGCGCTTTCCTGATCAGGATCTGATGCAGGCGATGGTAAGCTCTCACCCTGTGCTGGGGCGTTTACTGCTTGCAATTTACCTTATTTTATTCCTGATCATTTTTGCGCGGGATTTGAGGATTATTACCGATCTGGTGGAGGTGGTGCTTTTGCCGCTGACTCCGATTGTGGTCGTATCTCTTATTGTGCTATTGACTATGGTATTTATGGTTAAAGGTGGAATGAGTACACTCATCAATATGACCGAGATTTTTGTCCCGTTGTTGATTGTGACGCTGTTGACTATGCCGCTTTTTTTTGGAGGTAATATGGATTTTTCAATGCTGAGACCCTATTTACATCCGGAGGTAGATGGAGTGATCAAGGGTAGCTGGCGCATGCTCGGATATATGGCCGATATCATGATCGTTCCCTTTGTGATTTCTGGGAAGAGCTATAATGGACGTAGTGCATGGTTTGGGCATTTACTCGGAACCGCTATTCTGATCATGCTGGTGTTGCTGTCGGAGTTAGTGATTGGAGTTCCTATCTTGTCACGACTGTTTTATCCATCGTATGAACTGGTGCGTCAGTTGCAGCTAACGGACTTCCTGGATCGGTTCGACTTGTTCGTGGCAGCACTGACCGTACCCACCTTTCTTACGAAGATTGGAGTTGATCTGTACGTTACCAGTTTGGCGGTAAAGCGTATGTTTGCCCATGTCTGGGGGAGTCTGATGGTTTGGCCCGTAGGTTTGTTAGGTTATGTCTGTTCGTTTATGCTGTTCTCCAATATCGTACAAATTTATGATTTTAGCCGGGAATGGACTGCGGTGATGGTCATTTTTTTTGTATTCATGCCCTTCTTGCTGTGGATGTTGCTACGGCCCAAATTTAAAGGGAGTGGCAACGATGATAAGTCCTCTTCTGGTAGGGAGAGGGATAGAAGTGATCAGAAAGAAGGCCAGCAGGAAAGCGAAACAGGACACACCCACTTATAAGATTACTATATTTATCGAAAAAGTAATTCTTATTTGTGTTTTGCCTCTCTGATTGTATACTTGGTAGAAAGAAATATGACTTCTACAAGGGAGGCAACAGCATGGCACAACGCATGGCAGGTAAGAGAGTCGCTCTTGCCGGTCCCCGTAAAGCAGAAGAAATGGCACTGCTAGTTATGAAGATGGGGGGCGAGCCAGTAGAGCGTCCGGCCCAGGGGACTGTTTTTCTAGATGATATCGAGCTGCGCAACGCTGTTGTATCATGGGTGAAGAACCCTCCGGACTGGTACATCTTCACGACCGGTATGGGACTGGATGCTCTGTTCGATATGGCGGAGGATATGGGCGTGGCCGAGCAGATTATAGAGCTGCTGCAATCCTCCAACATTGCAGCACGGGGCTACAAGACGGTCAATGGACTCAAAAAGCGTGGCTTTACGCCAGCAGTACGGGACGAGGACGGAAGTTTGATCGGATTGACACGGGCCTTTGCCCCATATGATCTGAAGGGGAAGGAAGTGCTGTTGCAACTGCATGGAGACCCGGCCCCCCGGTTGGTAGAGTGGCTGGATGAGCAGGGCGCAGTGACCCGCCAAGTACTTCCTTATAAGCATATCCCACCTGCAGAAGCAAAATTGCAGGCGTTACTAGATGATGTTATAAACCGTACGATTGATGCCGTTACGTTCACGAGTGGCCCGCAAATCCGATTTTTGGCCCAATATGCCAGAGAGCAAAATCGATTTGAGGATTTACTGGAAGCTTTTCGTGAAGATGTAATTGCTGTATCGGTGGGCAAGGTGACCGCACAATCCATTTTGGAAGAAGGGATTGAACGAATCGTGTTTCCAACTGAAGAGCGCATGGGTGCGATGATGGTGGAGCTGGGCAAATATTTTGAACATAGTGATTCGGTGCATGGCTGTGGTCTGAAAAGCGTGAACGGTCATTTGAAATGAGCTAGAAATGATAATGCAGTAAGCTAAAATGAACTTATATTTACTAATAAAGCGTAAAATAGAGATAAGGGCCTACGAGGTCTTTATCTTTTTTTGTTGGACATGCATCGACAAAGTTTTTTGTTATAGCGAAAATATTTATCTAATATAATGAATAAGTTTCGATGCATGATATTGAGGACAGGAGCTGAGACGTTTATGAATTCTATTTGTGTATTTGCAGGGTCCAGACCTGGACATTCATCGGTATATGTTGAGGCCGCAGGCAAGCTGGGTGAAGCTATGGCTCGCCAGCATATCCGTCTAATTTATGGTGGCTCCAGCAGGGGGCTGATGGGTAAGGTGGCGGATGAACTACTGGCGGGTGACGGTCAGGTCACCGGCATTATGCCCACCCTATTATTCGATGCAGAGATCATTCATCGGGGAGTTACCGAGTTTATTGAGGTAGCAAGCATGCATGAACGTAAAGCGGCGATGAGCGAGATGGCCGATGCGTTTATAGCCCTTCCGGGTGGCTTGGGAACCTTTGAGGAGCTGTTCGAGGTATTGTGCTGGGCGCAAATCGGCATACATCGCAAGCCCATTGGGCTGCTGAATGTGAATGGATATTTTGACCCGTTGATAGAAATGGTACGTCATAGCGTGCAGGAAGGGTTTACCGGAGCTGATCATCCAGCACTACTGAGTATCTCTGCGGACCCGGATGAATTGCTGCATATGCTGAAAAATAAGGCAGAGAACTTGAAATAAAGCTTTTTTCGTGCTTGCACAACTGATTGAGGCAAGGTTATGATAAGACCCATAATCAAATAGCGGACAGACAAGGTGCCTTTGCGGTTGAGCAAAGGGTAACAGGGAATCGGGTGCAAGTCCCGAGCGGTCCCGCCACTGTAAGGAAGAGGATTCTTTTAAATGGTCACTCGTACAAAACGGGGAAGACGAAAGAATCCGTTGATGCCAAGCCAGGAGACCTACCTTGATCTGTATGCACCGTTAACCTTCGCGGAGAGGATGGGTGTACGAAATCAGGAAATCAGGCACACGTTGCTTTTTCCATGTTGGTTACAGGTTTGCGTGGATATGAACGTGTAGCAGCGTTTGAAGCGCAAACAAAACAGATGGAAAACAACGGCAGATTGGAGGAAGACAAGACTGTCCTCTTACGCTGTTTCGTCTGATGAGAGAGATACGTACATAGGAACCCCATCCGGGCAGGATGGGGTTTTTTCGAGTTACAGGATGCCACAAATTATTGAAATAGATAGTATAGCTGCCCTGAAAAGGATGATAGGAGGAGCACGATGAGCCCATTAGGAAAATTGCTGGTGATTGGATTTGGACCAGGAGATATGGAACATATCACAAAACGTGCGTTGGATGCGCTGGCCGAAAGTGAGGTCATTATCGGCTACAATACCTACGTTGATTTGATCCGTCCGTTGTTGAACGGACAGGAGATTGTACGCACAGGGATGACAGAGGAAGTGAGCCGTGCGCAGGAGGCGGTTCGCCAAGCAGAGATGGGCAAGAAGGTAGCCGTCATTTCCAGTGGAGATGCTGGGGTCTATGGCATGGCAGGTCTGGTGTACGAAGTGCTGATGCAAAAAGGCTGGCGTCGCGAGGACGGGGTTGAGGTGGAGGTTGTGCCGGGGATCTCGGCTATTCAATCCTGTGCTTCGTTGTTGGGAGCGCCAGTTATGCATGATGCTTGCACGATCAGTCTGAGTGATCATCTGACCCCGTGGGAAACAATCGTGAAGCGTGTAGAAGCTGCGGCTTCGGCTGATTTTGTGATTGCATTATACAACCCGCGTAGTGGTCGGCGTACCCGCCAGATTGTGGAGACGCAGTCCATTTTGCTTCGTTACCGTGATCCGCAGACTCCGGTTGGGCTGGTGAAGAGTGCTTATCGTGAACGTCAGCAGGTTATTGTGACGACGCTGGAAGATATGCTGAACCATGATATCGGGATGCTGACGACCGTAATCATCGGCAATTCCTCGACGACAGTGTATGACGGCTTAATCGTGACTCCACGCGGCTATCAGCGTAAATACACGCTGGACGCGACCGAACAGGTGCTCAAACCGCATCAGCGGCTTCGCACGGAAGCGGAGCCGTGGTCGCTGGGCGCGCAAGAGGATCGCGCGCTGGATGCACCGCAGGGAGGCGGAGCTCTGACTGCGCCTACCGGGCCTTCTGCGAGCGGTGCTGCGGTTGCCACGCAGGCACGCCCGCAAGCGATGGCTGCTGTACAGGTGCCGCCTGCGAAGCAAACCGGGGCGACCCCAGCATCGCTGGCAGCAGAGGCGCTCGGTCGTCTTGCTGTTGGCGGCAAGCTGCCAGGCGAAGCCAACGCTCGCTGGAGCGGGCAAGCGCCTACCGCCCAGAGCGCCGTTGGAACGGCAGCAGGGGCCGGAGCAGGAGCTGCGGCTGCGAAGGCGTCAGGCGGCTTTGGCAAGCCTGCGCTGTTTGAGGTGGGGGTTTCCCCTGGCGTGGGAAACAAGAAGTTCACTGCTCGGCAGATGGCACTGCTCGCCGAGGTAGCGGGTGATGATGGCGAGCTGGAATACACGCCAGATCATCAGATCGTGCTGCGCGTGCCGTGCCTAGACCCTGAGGAACTGGTCGGTCGGCTGCGGGATGAACGATTCATTGTCATGCCGCTCGGCGATGTGTTTAAGGTCAAGGCGTGCGACTTCTGCAATATGGAGAAAGATGACGCTGTGCCTGTGGCTGAGCACCTACAGGTTGTACTCGGCGGATTACAGGCACCCAAGGAAACGAGCATTGCTTTGAACGGATGCGGCATGGCCTGCTATGGAGCGGTGCTGGAGGATATCGGAATTGTCTACCGCAAGGGAGGATATGATCTTTTCCTCGGCGGCAAAAAATTTGGCCGTAATGCTCATGCCGCTCAGCCCGTAGCGGAAGGGATTCCAGGTGATCAGATTACGGACATCGTGGAGAATATTATCGCTGAATACAAGGAAAAAGGGCATCCGAACGAGCGTTTTCATAAGTTTTTCAAACGTGTAGGCATCGTTGCGGGTTTCCGGCATGAAGATTCACCGGCAACAGTAGAAGTGAACGCGGTTTGTGGTGATTAATAGGTTGGTAGGCTTGATGAACCGGATACAAGCATATATATAAAATAGGGCGTATGTAGACTATCCCTATAAATGAGGAGGAACAAACAGCAGTGGATGCAATATTGTTGGTTGGACATGGAAGTCGGGACCCAGAGGGTAATCAGGAACTACTGGAATTTGCACAGGCGGTGGCAGATCGGGCGCCAGGTACGTGTGTAGAGACCTGTTTCCTAGAGTTGGCACGCCCTAGTATTGCCGAAGGAGTACAGGCGTGTGTGGAGAAAGGGGCGACACGTGTCGTTCTTATTCCGATTATTTTGTTCGCAGCAGTGCACGCCAAAATTGATATCCCGATGGCTATTGATCGGGCAAAGGCAAAATATCCGCAGGTGGAATTTGTATACGGACGCCCGATTGGCGTTCACGAGAAAATCGTTAGCATACTGCTGGACCGCTTGAAAGAGACCCGTCCAGTTGCCGTTCCAGCGGGGATGCATAGCGCGGTGGAGGCATCTGCCGAGGTATCCAACGAAGAAACAGCGGTACTTGTATTAGGACGCGGAAGTAGCGATCCAGATGCGAACAGTGACTTTTTCAAAATCACCCGTATGCTGTGGGAGAAGCTTTCTTATACATGGATAGAAAGCAGCTTTATCGGTGTGACGCAGCCTTCCTTTCCCGATGGTCTGGAGCGTTGCGTACGATTGGGTGCCAAAAAGATTATCGTGCTTCCGTATTTTCTGTTCACGGGGGTGCTGATTAAGCGCATCGAAGAAATGACCCAGGAATTTGCTGAGGCTCACCCTGCATTACAAGTGGAAATGGGCGGATATTTTGGCTTCCATCCTCAATTGGTTGAGCTGGTGCTGGAGCGAGCTAACGAAGGCTTATTCGGTAAGGTTACGGCTAATTGTGATAACTGCCAGTTTCGTCTGGAAGCGCAGGAGCATCACCATCATCACCACGACCATGACCACGACCACCATCACCACCATGATCATGATCACGACCATCATCACGATCATGATCATCATCACGAGCACCATACACATCACCACGCTCACGATCATGTCCATGCTCACAGCCATAATGACCATGATCACGATCATTCACATACGCCGTCTGTAGTGAACGTAACCGGGCAGGTGAATGGCTCATGATTTTCATGCTGTGTGGAACGAGCGATGCACGGGAATTGGCGCTGCAAATTCGTGACATTGGCTTTAATGTATTGACTTCGGTCGTAACCGAAAGCGCGGCGGCCAGCTTGTCCGAAGCAGGACTGGACGTACGTACAGGCCGAATGACAGCCGACGAAATGGGTGCAATGATTCGGGAGAAGGGGATAAAGGCTGTTGTTGATGCCAGTCATCCTTTTGCAGAGGAAGCACATGCGAATGCGATGGCAGCCGCTCGCGAGTCGGGGGTTCCTTATATCCGCTACGAGCGAACGGGACTAGTGTATGACAATCATCCGTTGCTCCATATCGTTCCTTCCTATGAAGAAGCGGCATTAGAAGCGAAGCAACTCAAAGGCTCTGTCATGCTTACGACGGGCAGTAAGACGCTCGGCACGTTCACCAAGCATTTACTCGGAGATCCGGAGATTCGTCTGGTTGCACGTATGCTGCCGCGTCTGGACAATATGGAGAAATGTGGAGAACTGGGGATGGAGCAAAAAAATATTATTGCTATGCAGGGACCCTTTTCCCGTGAGCTGAACGAAGCATTGTACAAGCACTTTGGTACGACCGTGATGGTCACCAAGGAAAGCGGACGCACAGGAGCAGTGGATGAGAAGGTTCAATCTGCTCTGGACCTGGGTATCCACGTCATTTTAATTTCCAGACCGGAAGTGGAATTTGGAACGGTATTTGATCATTTCGACGGAGTAATTGATGCACTGCGCACAGCAACTGGGAAGATTTCAATTTGAGTTGAGTCAAGTTCCTACAGGTTCAGTTAATCCAGAACGACGGCTGGCATGTATCTAAAATATAGTCATCTTAAAATACGTGTTTTAATAGAAATATCTGTTATTTCAATACACGAGCAGTTATTTTTCCTAAACTAATTTTCCATAAGGGAGTGGTCGATACCATGGACTTTAAAACAGATTTTAAACCGCTAACGGTACAGCCGCAGGAGATTGAGGGTAAAAGCTTCGCGATGATCACAGAGGAATTGGGAGAGCATCCATTTACAGCAGAGCAATATCCCGTTGTACAGCGTGTCATTCATGCATCTGCTGATTTTGAGTTGGGCCGCAGCATGGTATTTCATCCGAAAGCCATTGAAGCCGGAATTGCAGCTATTCGCGCAGGGCAGCCGGTGGTGGCAGATGTGCAGATGATTCAGGCGGGGCTGAGCAAGGATCGCATCCGTCAATTTGGCGGGGATGTTCATGTGTACATATCTGACCCGGACGTGATGGAAGAAGCCAAAAGGCTGAACACGACGCGCGCCATTATTTCCATGCGCAAAGCGATTCAGGCGGGCGAAGGTGGAATCTATGCGATTGGCAATGCGCCTACAGCGTTGCTGGAGCTGATTCGTTTGGTGAAAGAAGGAGCGGCTAAGCCCGGACTGGTGATTGGTATGCCCGTAGGTTTTGTATCGGCGGCAGAATCCAAGGACGAGCTGCGCAAGCTGGATATTCCGTTCATTACGAATATTGGACGCAAGGGCGGCAGTACGATTGTCGTAGCGGCATTGAATGCGATCTCCTTAATGGCTGTCCGCTAGGCGCGGTTGTCCGTTTGCTGTATCATGAAATGAATTAGAGCATGATCAGCAGAAGAGGTTAAGGAGGAATTGGCATGGAAAAGGAAGCGGCGTCCGCCGACAGGCCCAAACGGATGAAAAGTGGTGAAGCTCCCGCGCCGGACAAGCCGATGCGGTCAGGCTTTACGACGGGGGCTTGTGCGGCTGCAGTAGCCAAAGGAGCGGTACAACTGCTCATTACGGGCATTCCGCCGAAGGAAGCGGTGATATCGCTGCCCGCGGGCTTCGATCATGCGTTTGAGCTGATCGAGCCTGTGTTGGATGCGGACGAAGCTTCCTGCACGACGATCAAGGACGGTGGCGATGACCCGGATGCCACGCATCAGGCGAGAATTAGCGCCTCTGTTAGCTGGCGGGAGGAGCCGGGTATTGAGCTGGACGGCGGCGTCGGAGTAGGGCGGGTAACGAAGCCAGGTCTGCCTGTGCCTGTCGGGGAAGCAGCGATCAATCCAGTGCCGCGCCGGATGATTACGGAAGCCGTATCTGGCGTGCTTGAGGAGCACGGATCGGCCAAAGGTGTCCGTGTCGTTATCAGTGTGCCGGACGGTGAAGAAATCGCCAAGAAAACGCTGAACGGACGGCTTGGCATTCTTGGCGGTATTTCCATACTAGGTACACGCGGTGTGGTTGTTCCGTTTTCCACGTCTGCTTATAAAGCCAGCGTGGTGCAGGCTATATCGGTTGCACAAGCGATGAACTGCGGGGAAATTGTCCTAACCACAGGCGGCAGCAGTGAAAAATATGCAATGCAAATGTATGATCAGCTGACGGAAGAAGCCTTTATTCAAATGGGAGACTTCGTCGGCTTTGCAGTCAAGCATGGTAAACGATTAGGAATGAAAAAAATTATTCTCGTCGGTATGCCTGGCAAGCTGTCGAAGATTGCTCAGGGCGTCATGATGGTTCACTCCAAGAGCGCTCCGGTGGATTTTGGATTTTTAGCCGAGGTTGCGCGTGAGGCAGGTGTGGACGAGTCGCTTGCAACGGCAGTAGCTGAGGCGAATACAGCTACGCAGGTAGCGGATATGATGACCGAAGCGAATGCGCTGAGCTTTTTTGAAAAGTTATGTACCTATGGGTGTCAGCATTGCCTGGAGCATGCAGGTGGTGGAATCACCGTAGAAATGGTACTGGTAACGATGAAAGGGAACGTGCTGGGGAGGGCGAGAGTCGGTGAGTAGAGTGATTCGTGTCATTGGTATCGGTGAAAATGGAACGGCAGGTCTGTCGCAGGAGACGCTGGAACAAATTGAGCGTGCCGACCTGCTGGTTGGTGGTGAGCGCCAGCTAGCCTTTTTTGAGGCAGCCGCAGGAGAAAAACGAACATTAAAGAGCGGCTTATCCACCGTGGTGGAAGAATTGGGACGGTTGCGTGAGCACAAGGATATTGTCGTGCTTGCGTCAGGAGATCCGCTTTTTTTTGGCATTGCAGGCTATTTGTCCGCCAAGCTGGGGGCTGAGCATCTGGATATTTTACCACATCTCAGCTCGGTTCAACTGGCGTTTGCGCGTCTTGGTGAAAGCTGGCAGGATGCGGTGTTGGAAAGTGTACACGGTCGTCCGATGACCGGACTAGCGCAGCGGATCGACGGACAGAACAAGATCGCGCTGCTGACGGACGACCGCAATCATCCCGCCGCGGTTGCCGCTTATCTGCTGCATTTTGGCATGACGGAATATGATGCCTTTGTCGGCGAGCATTTGGGAGGACCGGATGAGGTATATCGGCATTATACGCTGGAGGAGATGTCGCAGGGAACCTTCCAACCCCTGAACGTGGTTGTTTTACGCCGCCGTAAGGGGGAAGACGTACCGGCGATTCGCCGGGGATTTGGCTTCGAGGATGCGGAATTTCACCAGCGCAAGCCGGAAAAAGGATTGATCACGAAGCGTGAAGTGCGCGTATTCAGCTTGTCTGAGCTGCGACTGACCGAGCGAAGCATCGTATGGGACATCGGCGCAGGCTCAGGTTCTGTAGCTGTGGAATGTGCCCGGCTGGCCAAGTACGGGCAGGTATTCGCCATTGAAAAGAACGAAGGCGATTTGGCCAATGTGGAAGCGAACAAGATCAAGTTCCGCACTGATTTTCCAGTGATCCATGCCAAAGCACCAGCCGGGTTGGACGAGCTGCCAGACCCGGATGCCGTGTTTATTGGCGGGAGCGGTGGAGAACTGGCAGAACTGATTCGTCTGTGTGCTTCGCGTCTGCGTAAGGATGGACGAATTGTAGTGAATGCTGCAACCATTGAGACGCTGCATGACGGTATGAAGGCGATGCAAGCAGCAGGACTCGAAACCTCGGTGACGTTACTGCAAACAGCACGTAGCAAGCCGATTTTGAATATGACCCGTTTTGACGGACTCAATCCGATATATGTCATTACAGGGCAGCCGTCGGTGGACGTGGCTGACGGAGCAACAGGGGAGTAAGCTGGTAAATCAAGAGGGGGAGAGACAGCATGAATACGGCGGCAACAGGAACACTTTACGGCGTAGGTGTGGGGCCGGGTGATCCCGAGCTGATTACGGTCAAGGCGTACCGCATGATTCAGGAATGTGCAGTTGTGGCTTATCCGAAGAAACGCCGGGGAGGCAAATCGTATGCTCACGAGATTGTGGAATTATACGTTAACCCAGAGGAAAAGGAGATGTTGGGACTCATTTTTCCAATGACCAAGGACCCGGTTGTACTGGAGCGGGAGTGGAACAAAACGGTGGTTGCTTGTTGGGAGGCTCTGAGTCAAGGAAAGGATGTAGCCTTTGTCACAGAGGGAGACCCTAATCTGTACAGTACCTTTATTCACTTGGCGCGTCTGATGAAGGATCTTCATCCTGAGGTGCCGATTGTATCTATTCCGGGCATCTCTTCTGTATTGGGAGCAGCGGCAGCCCTGGAATTGCCTTTGGCAGACGGAGATCAGCAGGTCGGTATTATTCCGGCTACGGATGAGCGGGAAGCGATGAAGCGGGCCATTGAGAATCACGATACGGTTGTATTTATCAAGGTTGCCAAGGTACTGGATTTGATTTTGGATGTACTGGACGAGCTCAACCTCGGGGATCGTGCATCTGTCATTACCAAAGTCACTTCACCTTATGAAATGGTATGGCGTAACGCCCGTGAGTTGCGCGGACAGGAACTTGAATATTTGAGTTTAATGGTGGTGAGCAAATGACGTTGGAGCCAAAAGTATATATCGTAGGAGCAGGTCCTGGCGACCCGGAGTTGATTACGGTCAAAGGCTCACGGATTCTGCGCACGGCAGATGTGGTGTTATACACGGATTCACTTGTGAACGATGAGCTGATTGCTACGGCCAAGCCCGAGGCACAGGTACTGCAGAGTTCAGGCATGGATCTGGAACGGCAGGTTGAGATTATGAGCGAGGCTGTGCAGGCGGGGCGCAGTGTAGCCCGCGTACATACAGGTGATCCAGCAGTATACGGTGCGATTTTGGAGCAAATGGTGCTGCTGAAGCAGCGCGGCGTAGCCTACGAAATCGTACCCGGCGTCAGCTCGGTCTTTGCTTCTGCGGCCGTGCTGGGTGCAGAGCTAACGGTGCCTGACTTGACGCAGACGGTCATTCTGACGCGTGCCGAAGGCCGTACACCTGTACCGGATCGAGAAAAACTGCGTGATCTGGCATCTCATCACTGTACAGTGGCGCTGTTCCTCAGTGCAACGCTGGCGAAGAAGGTAGTCGTTGAGTTTCTGGCGGCTGGCTGGAGCGAGGACACGCCTGTAGCAGTTGTGCAGCGCGCAACCTGGCCGGACCAAAAGATCGTGCGTACTACGCTTGCCCAATTGCCAGCCGATCTGCGCGCAGCGGGCATTACGATGCATGCCATGATTTTGGCAGGTTGGGCGCTCGACCCGGGGCTAGTGGACAAGGACGCACATCGTTCCAAGCTGTATGATAAGTCATTCACCCACGGCTACCGGAAGGGAGTGAAGCCTGGTGAGTAATCCATTTGCCGCTGTGGCGATCACGAAGCATGGAGTCGAAATGGTCCGCAATTTGGGAGCCAGCTTTCCGGGTACGGACGTGTATTACATGTCCAAGTTTGAACGTGGTGACGAGCAGGAGCGTGGCATTCAATTGTTCGAAGGTTCGGTCAAGCTGATTTTGCCGGATTTATTCAAACAATATAACGGTATTATTTTATTTATTTCCCTCGGTGCGGTGGTTCGTATGATTGCACCGATTTTGGTGGATAAAAAGGTAGACCCCGCCGTGGTCGTCATTGATGATCGCGGAGAACATGTTATTAGCGTACTGTCTGGGCATTTGGGCGGTGCGAATGAATTGACCCGTCATGTAGCTGCTGTACTGGGCGCACGTGCGGTAATCACGACTGCATCGGATGTGCAGGGGACGATTCCGGTGGACATGTTGGGTCGGGAATTGGGCTGGGTAGTCGATAGCTTCGATAAGGCTACTCCTGTAAGCGCCGCTGTTGTGAACGAAGAGCCTGTTGCCTTCATACAAGAGACAGGCGAACGGAACTGGTGGCGTTATGACAAGCCTGTACCTGCGCATATCAAGGTATATGCCTCGATGGCAGAAGCGTTACAAGAACCGTTCAACGCCGTGTTGGTCGTGAGCGACCGCTTGTTGGAGTCTGAGGAAGAAAAGAGGTTTCTTTCAAATGGCGTGCTGTACCGTCCCAAAAGCTTGGTGATTGGCATTGGCTGCAACCGGGGAACTGCTTTGGAGGAGCTGGAGGCTGGTGTGCTGGACACCTTGCAAGAGCTGCGTTTGTCTGTAAAAAGCGTACGGAATATTGCTACGATTGATCTGAAAAAGGATGAAGGAGGTTTGCTTGCCCTCTGCGCCAAATACGGCTGGGAGCTGGTGACGTACACTCCGTCAGAGCTGAACACAGTGCAGCTTCCCAATCCGTCGGATACCGTCTTCAAATATACCGGCGCATATGGAGTTAGCGAACCAGCGGCCCTGTTGTCCTCCGGTGCAGACCATTGGCTGCTGGAGAAGAAAAAAAGCGGCAATATGACGTTGTCTGTAGCGCGGGTTTCCTATGACTGACGATATGAAGCAGGCTGTACAGCCTGATTCTGCCGCAGCACGCAGAAGTCGTATCGTTGTTGCCGGTACGGGCAGTGGTGCGGGCAAAACAACGGTGACGCTCGGGCTGATGAAGGCGTTCGCCGACAGCGGCTTGCGAGTGCAGGGATTTAAGTGTGGTCCGGATTATATTGATCCGACCTATCATACGGCCGCGACCGGAACGCCTTCCCGTAATCTCGACTCCTGGATGACCTCACCGGATACGGTGCGTGAAACCTTTATCCGCGCATCCGAAGGTGCAGATCTCTGCGTGATTGAAGGCGTCATGGGGCTATATGACGGCAAGGACCCGCTCAGCAATATCGGGTCGACCACCGAAATTGCCATACTGACGGATAGCCCGGTATTGCTGGTCGTCGACGTGCGCAGCATGGCCCGCAGCGCGGCCGCTATTGTGCTCGGCTTTCAGCGCTTGGAGCCCAAGCTGCGCATTGTGGGCGTAATCGTGAATCGCTGCGGTAGCCAGGGGCATTACGGCATTGTCAAAAAGGCGATCGAGCAAGAGTGCGGCATTCCTGTGCTCGGCTGGTTAAAGCGCGATGACGGGCTGGATATTCCCGAGCGTCATCTGGGCCTGGTGCCTGCTGTAGAACGCGGCGAGCTGGAGCCGCTTTTCCAACGGGCGGCAGAGCTGATTCGCGCGGGTACGGATCTGGATGCACTTCGGGCATTAGCGGATTCGGCTCCGCCGCTCAGGCTGCCCGAGCACCCATTATTTCCTCCGGATCGGCTTCCAACAGCAGGGCATGAAGCCGAGACTGGAGAACGTCCCGTCATTGCTGTCGCCAGAGATGCGGCGTTCAATTTTTACTACCCGGAAAATATGGATTTGCTGCGCCATGCGGGAGCAGAGATCGTCTATTTTAGTCCGCTGGCGGGAGAACGCGTCCCTGAGCACGCCAACGGCCTATATCTGGGTGGCGGCTTTCCTGAGGAGTTTGCGGCAGATATCGCTGCCAATACAGGCTTTCTGCAAGATATCCGCAACGCAGTGAGCCAGGATATACCTGTATTCGCGGAGTGCGGTGGTTATATGGTACTGGCCCGGACGCTTACGGATCGTGCGGGCCACGCCCATCACATGGCCGGGGTTATCCCTTCGGACGTTCGCATGCAGGAGAAGCGGGCTGCATTGGGATACCGGGAAGCAACCGCATTGCAAGATTGCTTGCTGCTGGAGGCTGGAGAGACGATTCGTGGACATGAATTTCATTATTCGGTCATGAGCTATGATGAATCTGCCGCCCCCTATCCCTTTGCCTATCAAACCAAGGGGATGCGCGGGCTTCAGAGTGAAGGTTATGCCAAAGGGAACCTTTTGGCAGCCTACACACACATTCATCTCGCTTCTCTACCCAAGGCAGCAGCACGCTGGGTTGAAAAATGTCGGGCTTACCACTAAAACACAAAAAAGCCGGATCCCTATAAGGGTCCGGCTGTTCTAAATAAAGTGAATTAAATCTTACATAACATGGAAGCGTATACATTGTTTTTTGGACGATTCGCCTACATAAGCTTTTTCAGTTGGGAAATCCTTCCCTGACTCACGCCAAGCATGGAAGCGAGTTGTTTTTGTGAAGATGCCGGATGTTCTTCCATAAGCTCTCTCATTTTCTCCAAAATAACATCCGTGCGCTGATAAATCTTTTTCATATGCATGTTTTGCTTCAGTGGAGGTGACTGGGTTTCAGTCGCTGTGACCGGAAGTAAATCTTCTGTCTTCATAGAGGTGGCACATGCATCGCAGATAAACTGATCTTTAAAATAGGTGTTGGTATCAACCGAACCGCAAAATATACAATTGGTTGATTTGTACTTACGGAGCATGAGTGTTTGGCCTTCAATAAAAAACTCTAATGGATCGCCGATGTCAATCTCCATCGTCATGCGCAACTCTTTAGGAAGCACAATTCGTCCCAAGCTGTCCAAGGGCCGGGTCATTCCAGTCCTTTTCATTCATGCAACCTCCCCAGTGTTTTAAGATTTATAGAATGTATAAGCTTTGAGGCAATTCTTATCAATTCTATAACCGCAAGCATAGATTTCTTACGAAAAGCGGCCCCTCATTGCTAATAGCGCATGGACGCACTTTTTTTCTTACGAGTATACCATAAACGGGCGGAATCGCCAGCGTTCATGTTTATAAATTTATAATTAGTTTATTCCGAGCGAACATATATGCTATAATCTTCTGCTAAAGGATTTAATAGGCCGTCTGTAGAATTATTTATATATGCCGTAGCTTGGACAACGATGGCGGTGTTATGGGAAAAAGATGAGGGCCAAAGGAATTTTTTAGAGCTTTTTGACCCCACAAACAAGAGACCGTTGGCACGGGACCCGCCTTTAAAGTCCTTATATACAAGTCAGGCAAGGAGGATTTATGATGGAAAAAAGAAAAGCATTGCTGCTAGGAGATTATTCATATCCAGAGTTTCATCCGCTACAAGGGGTGGACGAAGAGATTAGCCATATTTTACAAGATTGGATGACGGTACAATGCAGTGAAAATCGTAAAATGCTGCTCAAGGAAAATCTAGCCTCATTCGATCTATGCATCTCGTATTGTGATAGCCGTAAGGAGGTTCTGTCTCCTCAACAAACAGCAGGACTGCTGTCCTACGTCAGCGGCGGAGGTGGACTGCTTGTGCTGCATAACGGAATCACATTGCAAGGACGTTATGAAATAGCACAGCTCATGGGAGCGCGCTTCCTGCGGCATCCGGCAGCGGAGCAGCTTTCCTTCAAGGTAACAGAGCCGGATCATCCAATTATGGAAGGGATCGAGCCGTTCGAGATTCAGGAGGAGCCGTATCGTTTTGATTTTGACCCATTCACCGAAAAAACACTGTTGATGGAATACGAGTATGAAGGTCAGTGGTGGCCGGCTGCATGGTCATTGTCCTATGGCTTGGGCCGGGTCGTCTACCTGATGCCTGGACATAATCAGCCAAGTTTCCAGCACGAGGGATACCGTAAGCTGCTGCTTCAGGCTGCTAAGTGGGCCGGACGCTTTCCGGGTTAAGTATAATCATTCATTCCAACCATTATGGGAGGGGAGCTGCGAGCTTTATGCGGCTCCCCTTTTCAGGTTATACTATAGGTAATCACAGGTAGGGGAGGATATATTATGAGCGATTTGTTCAAAAAAGCCATCTCATTGGGGTGGGGCCTCACCGTTGTCAGCAAAGAAAAGGTGGAGAAAGCCGTCGAGGATCTTGTAAATCGGGGAGAACTTGCGCCCTCGGAATCCAAAGCGCTGGTCGATCGTCTGATAGAACGAGGAGCAGAGGAGCAGGGACAATTCAAAACCATGATCCGCGAGCAGGTTAGCCGCATTTTGCAGGAACTGGAAGTACCTACCGAAAATGATGTCACAAGTTTGGAGCAGCGTGTGGCATTGTTGGAAAAACAGGTAGCGGAGCTGGAAAAAGAAAAGGCGGCGCTTACGGGTTCGAGTGACGCTGAAGAAGCGAACCGGTTGGATTAAAATGGCCGTTCGCATGAAGCACGCCGGTCGTTACCGGGAAATTGCCATGGCGCTGGCGCGTCATGGCTTTGGTTATATGGTGGAAGAAATGGGACTGTTCCAGCTGCTATCCCTGCCCCGCAAGTGGCTGACGAGAGAAACCCCCGAGTCGAAAACGCTAGGTGAACGGATTCGGCTTGTGCTGGAGGACCTGGGGCCTGCATTCATCAAGCTTGGACAGTTGGCAAGTACACGTGCTGACCTGCTGCCAGAGCCTATTATTCGCGAACTGGTCAAGCTCCAGGATCAGGTACCGCCTTTTTCGCCTGAAACAGCGCGGGGCATTCTGGAACAGGAGCTGGATACGTCATTAGAGAACATACTGGTTCGTTTTGACGATGATCCGCTGGCGGCTGCTTCGATCGGGCAAGTGCACCTGGGCAAGCTGCACAGCGGTGAAATGGTTGCCATTAAAATCCAGCGCCCAGGCGTTAATCGCATCATCTGGCGGGATTTGGACATTTTACGGGAACTGACCGCAATGGCAGCCAAGCGCTGGGAATGGGTGGAGCGTTATCAGCTTCGCCAGATGGTGGAAGAGCTGGGGAGATCGCTCATTCAGGAGCTGGATTACAACCATGAAGCCCGTAACACAGAGAAGATTGCGCTCCAATTTGAGCAGGACCCACATATCTATATTCCGAAAATATACTGGGATCATACCTCCTCACGTATACTGACCATGGAGTTTCTGGACGGGACTCACTTGGGGAGTCGTGAAGAGTTATTACACCGTGGTTACAACTTGAAAGAACTGGCGCAGCGGCTGGTCAACAGCATGCTGCATCAAATTTTTATAGAGGGCTTTTTTCATGCCGATCCCCATCCGGGCAATTTGCTCGTCCTGAGAAATGGAAGTCTCGCCTACTTGGATTTTGGCATGGCGGGTAGGCTGAGCGAAGAGATGAAGAATCATCTCGCTTCCCTCATGATCGCCCTGATGCGCAAAAATACCGATGCTATGGTTCGGGCCATCGAACGACTGGGGCTGGTCGACCCGGATGCTGACCTGAATGCGCTGCGAGCTGATCTGGACAAAATACGCGAAGATTACTCGGATGTTCCTTTCTCACAGGTCAGTATTGGCGATGCCTTGAACGACCTGTTTGGCGCAGCACAGCGCCATCGGATTGGTTTGCCATCGGATGTCCTGCTGCTTGGCAAAGCGCTGCTGACACTGGAAGGGGTCGTAGAGCATTTGGACCCCGATCTCAGTATTATTGCTTTGGCCGAGCCTTTTGGCAACAAGCTGCTGAAGGAACGCTTCAGCGGTCGTCGGATTCGGGGCAAGCTGTTGGGTGGTGCGACCGAGCTGGTGGAGACACTGATGGAACTGCCGAGACAGACGAGGCATCTGACCTCAATTATCAGCAAGGGTAAGCTCAAACTGGAAGTTACCGTACCAGAGCTGGAACAGCTTTTGCGCAAGCTGGATCAGATCAGTAATCGCTTGTCATTCAGTATTGTGCTGTTGGCGTTCAGCATCATTATGGTCGGACTGATTATCGGTTCATCATTAAACCATCAGGCGACCATGCTGTGGAACGTACCTGCGATTGAAATTGGTTTTGTCGTAGCACTCTTAATGGTTGCCTTTTTACTATATTCTATTTTTAAATCAGGAAGATTCTAGATACCGACTACAAAGGAGGCGTCATGGATACTCATAAGATGAACACAGCCTTAATGAATACTCTTGAAATTACAGATGTACCGTGGCACCGCCTGACTACTCCTTATGGTAGGGGGACGGACTTGCCGCATTTGATATCCAATGAGGAGTATGCAGCCATCGCTGATCTGATAGAACATCAAGGTACATTGTGGCAGGTTACCCCATGGGCGCTACTATTTTTATTGCGGAATATGCATGCGAGAAGACCGGAGGATATCACGCTGAGTGAGTTGGAGTTGTACCATACGGTTGTTCAAGCATTGGACATAGAAAATCTACAAGCGGACTCACAGGAGTCTGTGGAATCCTTGACCATGCTGCTAGATGAGAAATATTTATGGCCGGCAGACAGTGATCCAGAAGAAGATGAACTGGAGTGGGAAGAGGAAGAAGCACGTGGCTATGATCCGGTAGCTTTTTGGAGCTATTATGACTGGAGCTGTCGGCTACTAAAGCAAGCGCTCCCTGATTTTGAGAGCTTGCTCCAGCACTATGCAGACTCTGAGATTGCTGAATCCCTATCGGAGCTTGTGCAGCAATTGCGAAAAAATTTTAAATATAAGAAAACGAACCAGATAAAGAAAACGGGCGATATTTCAAGTAAATAGATGTTTTCTTTCTGTAAACAGCCTTTTAGCTCATTCGTCTCTACAATTCCCTTGCGTTATAATGATGGACTGGATGTAACGGAACGGGTTCGTTTGAGAGAGACGAGCTGAATGATAGGAGAGCCTTGGCGATTGACCGCTGGACGGATGCCCAAAGCAATATCGGGTTGCAGGTCAAGATGCTGTTCTCTGTGAATATAGGAGGCTGGAACGAAACAGTATGAATCTTAAACAACAATGGTTCGGTAATATCCGGGCTGATATACTTGCGGGCATGACCGTGGCGCTGGCATTGATTCCGGAGGCGATTGCCTTCTCAATCATTGCAGGTGTCAACCCCATGGTCGGACTGTATGCCTCCATCTCGATGGCCATTGTCATTTCTTTTGCAGGCGGACGTCCGGCGATGATCTCGGCAGCAACCGGGGCTGTAGCTGTACTGGTTGTGGGTCTGGTCAAGGATTATGGCGTGGAATATTTATTTGCAGCTACTATTTTGGCTGGGATCATTCAGGTGCTGCTGGGTGTTTTGAAAATAGGTCGCTTTATAAGCTTTATTTCGCAGCCGGTCATGACCGGGTTTGTGAATGCGCTGGCGATCCTCGTCTTTATGGCGCAGCTCACCCACTTTCATGGAGCGAATTGGATCATGTACGCGATGGTAGCGGGAACATTGCTCATTGTGTATATTTTACCGAGGTTTGTGAAAAGCGTTCCCGCTCCATTGACAGCAATTATTATCATGACGATCATTACGTATGTATTTGGATTGAATGTCAAAACGGTAGGAGATATCGGTACGCTAACCAGCTCGCTGCCTTCATTCCATCTGCCGCAAATTGAGTGGTCGTGGCACACGTTGCGGATTTTGCTGCCGTATTCCTTTACGATGGCGCTAGTTGGACTGCTGGAATCACTGCTGACAGCCAGTATTTTGGATGAAATGACCGAAACGAAAAGCAATAAAAACCGGGAAGCCCGTGGGCAAGGGATTGCCAACTTTGTAAATGGCTTTTTTGGGGGCATGGGTGGCTGTGCTATGATTGGACAATCCGTCATTAATGTCAGCTCAGGCGGAAGAGGACGTCTATCCACTTTCACGGCTGGGGTGTTCTTGGCCTTTCTGCTGCTCGTGCTTGGTGGTGTTGTAAAGGAAGTGCCTATGGGCGCATTGGTGGGAGTCATGTTCATGGTGTGTATCGGAACCGTAGATTGGAAGTCACTCCGAAACATCGCCAAGGTACCCAAAGCAGATACGTTTATTATGGTAATCACGGTCATTATCGTGGTGGCTACGCATGATTTGTCCAAGGGTGTGATCGTAGGTGTACTGTTGAGTGCCCTGCATTTTGGCTGGAAAATGGCTAAAATCCGTATCAGTACGACTGAGGATCATGAAGCAAAGGTGTACCATGTCAGAGGGCCGATGTTTTTCGCCTCAACGACTCATTTTGTCGATCATTTTGAGCCTTCACATGATCCGGAGCGAGTTGTAGTCGACTTTAGCCATTCACATGTGTGGGATCACTCGGCGGTTACTGCCATTGGCAAGGTGCTGCAAAAATACAGAAACTCAGGTAAAACTATTACCCTGCAAGGGTTAAATGAGGAAAGCCGTTTAATTGTGGAGAAGCTCGGTGGTCCTGTAGTTACAGAGCCGATCATGTGATGAATCATATAGCATAAAGCAAAGTCTGAAATGGAACTTATCCATTTTGGGCTTTTTTTTATTTATTTCTGAAAAAAATAACGGTTTTCTTTCTTAATCATAGATAAATATGACAAATTTTCATCAAAGTATTGACGTAATAAATGGGCAGGAATACAATCGTTGTTATTAAGCATAGCAAGTACATAGGAATAATTGAAAATTGAAAGGTATGTACATATGAACTTAGACTGGGATTTTATTGTAGAAAGCTTGCCTCTGTATGGAGAAGCCATGTGGCTGACGTTAAAGATTGCCTTTTTTGCTATTCTGTTTTCACTAGTTGTCGGTTTGTTGTGCAGCATAGTGCTGTATTACAGGGTGAAAGGAATTAGCGGAATTATTGTAGCCTATATCGAGCTTTCCCGAAATACGCCGTTGCTTGTACAGTTATATTTTCTGTATTACGGGTTTACGAAAATTGGTCTGCACATGAGCGAAATGACGTGTGCCATTGTGGGGATGACCTTTTTGGGCGGGGGCTATATGGCTGAGGCGTTCCGCGGTGGAATTGAAGCCGTGAGTAAAACCCAAACGGAATCCGGGTTGAGCCTCGGACTGTCCAAAATACAACTGGCGAGATATGTTATTTTGCCGCAAGCATTTAGCATCAGTATTCCATCCTTGGGAGCGAATGCGATCTTTCTACTCAAGGAGACCTCCATTGTGGGTGCCATTGCCTTACTGGATCTGATGAATGTGGCCAAAGACCTGATCGGCATGTACTACAAAACGACAGAATCGTTGATTCTGCTGGTATTGGCATATCTCATTCTGCTTTTACCTTTGTCGATGCTGCTGACGTGGGTGGAAAGGAAGGTGCGATATGCTGAGTTCGGGGATTAATGTGCTGTTTGAGGGATCGAATTTCGAGCGTCTATTAGGGGGATTGCTCGTTACACTGGAGATTGCATTACTTTCCATTATTATTGGTACGCTGCTAGGCATTCTGATGGGTCTGCTGCGCACCTTAAAATCAAGATCGATTCGATTTGTGCTGAGATTCTATTTGGAGACATTCCGCATTATTCCGATTTTGGTATGGTTGTATGTCGTGTATTTTGGATTTACACCTTTGCTGAATGTGAATATCAGCGGGGAATTGACAGCAGTTATCGTATTCAGCCTGTGGGGAGCAGCCGAGATTGGTGATATTGTTCGTGGTGCGCTGGAATCACTGCCCAAGCATCAGGTGGAGTCCGGGCAGGCACTGGGGCTGACCTATTGGCAATTATACCGTCATGTGCTCATTCCCCAAGCGGTGCGCCGAATGCTTCCGGGTTCTATTAATCTGGCGACACGGATGATCAAAACCACATCATTAGTGGTGCTGATCGGTGTAGTGGAAGTGGTGAAGGTTGGACAGCAGATTATTGAGCTAGGTGTAATCAAAGCGCCTTCGGCATCCTTTTGGGTGTATGGTTTTATTTTTATATTGTATTTTCTTGTATGTTATCCGTTATCCAGACTTTCCAAAAGATTTGAACGCAGATGGCAAAATTAGCAGGATGGGGTGGTGTCATGGGAGAGGCTGTGGAGGTTTTATTGGAAATTCGAGGGCTGGACAAAAGCTTCGGCGACCGAAAAGTGCTGCAGCAGATTAGTCTGGACGTAAGGAAAGGGGAAGTCGTGGTCATTCTCGGTCCTTCAGGATGTGGAAAAAGTACGCTTCTTCGATGTCTCAATGGTCTGGAGCCGGTCCAGGGCGGAGATATCCGTTACAGAGGACAGGATCTAACGGATACAAAAGTGAATTGGCGTGAGGTGCGGCAGCATATCGGAATGGTGTTCCAAAACTATGAGCTGTTTCCGCATATGACGGTCTTGGAAAATATATTGCTTGGTCCGCTTAAAGTTCAGCGGAGAAACAAGCAGGAGGCACTTGCGCAAGCGGAGCAGCTATTGGAGCGAGTCGGTCTGCTGGATCGCAAGGATGCGTATCCGAGACAATTATCAGGCGGGCAAAAGCAACGGATTGCGATTGTGCGCGCCCTGTGTATGAACCCTGAAATTATGCTTTTTGATGAAGTCACCGCATCCTTGGACCCGGAAATGGTCCGAGAGGTGCTGGATGTCATGCGGGAGCTGGCCCAACAGGGGATGACGATGATTATCGTGACGCATGAAATGGGATTTGCCAAGTCGGTAGGAGATCGTATCGTTTTTATGGATCAAGGACAGATATGTGAAATGACTACACCACAGCAATTTTTTACCCAACCGGAAACAGAGCGTGCTCAGCACTTTCTGGATATATTTCAGTACGAAACGATATAAACAGGGGGATGAATACAGATGAGAAAAGGAATGAAGTTCACAACGTTATTACTGGCTCTGAGCTTGCTGCTCATCGGCTTGGCAGGATGTGCAGGAGCTGGAAACACCAATGGTAGTTCGGGTTCGGCTAAATTCGCCTCAATTGAGGACATTAAAAAGAATGGCAAGATTAGAATCGGTGTTTTTGCGGATAAGCCGCCTTTTGGCTACGTGGATTCTGAAGGGAAGAATCAGGGCTTTGATGTGTATATCGCGAAACGATTTGCCAAAGATCTCTTGGGCGACGAGTCCAAGGTGGAATTCGTTCTGGTGGATGCCGCCAGCCGGGTTGCCTATTTGGAGTCGAACAAGGTAGATATCATCATGGCTAACTTTACTGTGACCGATGAGCGTAAAGAAAAAGTCGATTTTGCTAACCCGTATATGAAATTATCCTTTGGTATTGTGTCACCCGACAGCGCTCCAATCACCACGATCGACCAATTGAAGGGTTCGGATCAAAAGCTGATTGTTGCCAAGGGAACGACGGCTGAAACTTATTTCACAAAAAATTATCCTGACATCAAGCTGCTCAAATTCGACCAGTACACCGAAATCTTTTCAGCTCTCAAAGACAAACGCGGTGCCGCCATTGCGAATGATAATACAGAGCTGATCGCTTGGGCCAAGGCCAATCCCGGCTTCACCGTAAGCATTCCAGCCTTCGGTGGTCAAGATACGATTGCTCCCGCAGTAGCGAAGGGAAATAAGGAACTGTTGGACTGGATCAACAACGAACTGGCTACGTTGGGCAAGGAGAATTTTGTCCATCAAGCCTATAAGGATACACTGACCTCCGTTTACGGAGAAGGCTTTACGGATCAATTGGTTGTAGAGGGCGGAAAGGTTAATTAATCATCGTATAAGTTACTTATTAAGCATAAAGAAGCGTTGGGCTTGCTGTCCCAACGCTTCTTTAATTTGGGGAAAAGGGAGCTTTGACAACTTCTTATCAAGATAATACTTCCCCAAAATCTCTTGCATGCTCATAGATTTCATTATATAATTTTAAATGATTATGATTCTCATTATCATTTAAGTCTTTAGGCGCAGACTCCCAATATGAGCCTAAGTGAATAGGATGGTGCTTTACACATGGCTAAAACGGATGTGGCTACTGCCAGAAGACAGCTCAGCAGTCCGAACAAGGTAACGCGCAGACGGGCTTTGAGAACGATCAAAGCTGCGAAGCGCGCGAAGTAACAAGCTTCAAGTTAACTGCAAATGCAATACCAGTGTCAAAATTTTTAGTCTCCTCGTTTTGATATTGCACCTGCTTTCCTGATGGTGGTACACAGGAAGGCAGGTGCCCTTTTTTTATTTCTTTTGTGCAAATAGCCATTCAATCATATCCTGATTTTGTAGAGCCGGAACCCAGGAGAAGTGTCCTGTAGGTTTGATAATCCCTGCTTCGTATTCAGTGAAATGAATGAGGTTTCCGTTCTGTGCTTTAATGGCAGCGACCATTTCCTGCGAGTTCTTAGGACTTACTGTCGTATCGTCTGCAGCATGGAAGGCCCAAATCGGAACATTTTTCAACACTTCAACGTGTGCAGGGTCAACAGGAGCATACATGTTAACAGCTTTTTCATAGTTGGTCAGACCGGCAATCGGCACGCCCGCAGCGAACAGATCAAGATTTTTTTCTAACAATCTCCATGTCCCCATGGCACCTTGAGAAATACCTAAGATATAGATGCGGTTGGTGTCGATCGGATATTTCAAGGCCGTTTCACGTACCAAATCGGCAACAGCGCTGTTGCGTGGTTCATCTGCCCAAATAAATTTATGCTCCAAGTCAATTGGGCTTTGAGGAGCGATGACGAAGGATGGGTGTTTGGCTTGCTGCTCAGGAGAAGCCCAAGTGACAGCACCAGCATTTGCTAACAGGTTGACTCCATTTCCATCACCACGTTCGCCGTTTCCGTGTAGGAATACAACCAATGGGTAGGTTTTGCCAGGCTCTACTTTAGGTTCAAATGTAAAGTAGTTCAGTTTGAAGCCATCTTTATTTTCAAAGGTGTTTTTTTGGAAATCGTCTACAATGGGTGTCACTTTATCGGTTGCTTTTACAGTCTGTGTAGAAGCTGGAATGACTGTTTTCTTTGAAGTTGCAATATCTTTCTTTTGGCTAATGTAATAGTTCAATGGATTGATGCGGTTGACTGCGCTTGTGGAATCGTAAGTGAGAGTGCTTGCATTTTTGTCCTGCGCATCCAGCTCGATCACGACATATTTGCCATGAGTACTGCGGTTGGTGATGGCGCCAGTATCGTTGGTATATACGCCGGTCACGGTTCTGTCCGTGTATACATCATTGAGTACAGATTGAACCTGAAAGCTGGATGTGGACAGGGATGCTCCGTCAATATTGGTGCTGTATTTCAGTACAACGGCAGAAACAACCTCACCCAGAGGCTGTACTTGAGTAAGCAGAGTAGCCTGTGGTGCTGGAACATCGGCTGCTGCCGCGGCAGAGCTGGAGGATGGATAAAAGATCGTAAGCAAGAGCACGAAAGATAGTAGAACAAGGGCGAAACGTCTTTTTTGCATAAGATAATCTCCTTTGGTGTTTTTTTAAAGCGCTTACTATATGCTCAGGATGCTTGACTGTATGCTGTGGAACTCATACAAATCAAAAAAAGGCAAACTCCGGGTACACAAGTGTACTCGGGTTTTGCCTTTTCAGTAACAATCCCACTTGAAGAATAGCATCCTCCTTGGAATCTGACAAGTGAAAGCGCTACAATTCTGGATGTTTTTATAATATATATTTACCTTCGCAACGGGAGACTACTAAAATCAAATGAGTGACTTGTGCTGAGCAATATGAAGATTGTGCTCATTGTTCTATAGCAGGAAACAAGAAAATAGAGCTTTTCAACGGAGATACGGTAGTATATAATCTCCCTAACTTAACACTGTTAACTTATATAACGACGTTAACAAGGGAGATGAAATCATGAACCAATATGATGTTATTGTCATTGGTGCCGGGCTGGGTGGTTTGTCTTGTGCGGCCAGACTTTCTGCGTTGGGTTACCGGACAGCTGTGTTTGAAAGTCATACTTTGGCTGGCGGCTTTGCTACTGAATTCACAAGAAAGGGATATACCTTTGATGTCTCCTTGCACGGCGTCGGCGGACTCGAAGAAGGCAGCTTCGGCCGGATGTTAAAGGACTGCCATGTGGACCAGCAAATCGTTCCTCTACGCAAAAAGCATCCTTACTCCATTCGCTGGGAAGGACAGACCATTGATATCCCATCTGATGTGCGGGAGTACACGCAGCTCCTCAAAGGCATGTTTCCTGCTGAGACAGCAGCCATTGACAAGCTTTTCGCAGGTATTCGCCGTTTTGAGGCAGGCTTTTCTGCTTTTTCTTCCCGTACTTCCTGGCGTAAGATGGCGGGCCTGCTCAAAGCAGGCACCTTCTTCCGCTGGACGCAAATGACTACCTGGGAGGCTGTAAGCCAGTTTGGCTTGTCTGACCGATTCACGGAATTTTTCACCGCCCTATGGGCTTATTATGGTTTGCCCCCGAAGCGGCTTGCGGCCTTGTATTTTTTTATTCCTTGGATGGGCTATCATCTGGAGGGGACGTATTACATTCAGGGAGGTGCACAGGCCTTGTCCAATGCGCTGGTCGAAGCTATTCAATCAGCTGGAGGAGAAGTTCACCTACGCAGTCAGGTGTCTGAAATCATACTTGAACGCGGTAAAGCAGCTGGTGTACGTCTGAACAAAGGGGATGTATATAAAGCCAACTGGGTTGTGTCTGGTATCAGTCCTCATCATACCTATGGTCGTCTGCTGGAAAATCATAATGCCGCCCGTCGTGAGCTGGAGGCTGTCACCAAAATGGAGACTGGCACATCTCTTACTCAGCTATACCTAGGGCTATCATGCGAGCCTCGCGAGCTTGGGATCACCGAAGAAGACTTAATCCTATGTAACGAGCCGGATTCGGAGACGGATTATGAAGTCATGATGAGCGGCCAGTATACGAAAGGCAACTGGATGCTCACAAATTATAACGCCATGGACCCTACACTCAATGAAGCGGGAAAGGGTGTCATCACCGTTACATTTTTGGACAGATTGGAGAACTGGCCTAGCGCACGTCCCGAATATAAAGCCAAAAAAGAAGCAGTAAAACAGCAGATACTGGAACGCCTTGAACAGCTATACCCTGGTTTTAGCAGTAAAGTGGTAGTGGCAGAGTTGGGCACACCACGCACAATGCAGCGGTATACCGCTAATCCCGGCGGGGCTGTTTACGGCTTTGCGCAAACGGTGCGGCAGTCCGGTATACACAGACTGAAGCACAAATCAGCAGTGAACCGTCTGTCATTGGTAGGGGCCTGGACACAGCCTGGGGGCGGGTTTCAAGGAGCTATGAACTCGGGTATAATGGAAGCTGATCGTATCACCGCCAAATTGAGATAGGCAGAAAGGGCACGTATTTCTATTCATGAAACATATCAAACGCCGAGAACGTGAAAGCAGTGAGATTCGCCGCAAAATCATTGAGGCCGCCCGATCGCTCTTCTTGAACCAAGGGTATGCTGAAGTCTCTATGCGTAAAATTGCGGATCAGATCGAATATTCACCAACAACAATTTATCATTATTTTTCCAATAAGGAAGCAGTTGTCCGTGAACTGCTGTTAGAAGGGAATGCTTTGTTCCTGAAGGCTCTTCAGCAGCGCGTGGATGAAGCACAGGCAGCCGGACTGAACGCTCTGGACACACTGAAAACAGTGTCCGATGCTTATGTCCGTTTTGGCATGGCTAATCCCGAATACTACAACATCCTGTTTATCAGCAACCTTGAATCTGTAAGCTCGGTTAGCCTTATAGACAGTGGGAGTTTTAAAGGGTTTGAGTTGCTTGAGGGCGGACTCAAAGTCGCTATGGAGGAAGGGGGCATCATTCAAGGGGATGAGCACCTGATGGCTAGATCCGTATGGAGTATGTTACACGGACTAACTTCTCTTCTCCTGAATTTTGAGCTTCCTATGGCCAAAGCAAATAATGAATTGATTTCATTTACTATAGATACTTTTTTTCGAGGATTAAGCCGCTGATGCAGCGGCTCATTTTTTTGTGCTCCCACCCCGTACAGGCAAGTCTGCATACGCCGGCTCCTGTGTTAACGAAGTTTCAAATCTGAAAGCTGCTCCAGCACGGCTTCAATGCGACGTTTATCTTTTTTGAGCATCACGAGTTGTAAAGAAGCATGAAGCAGGTTTGAGATGCTAGCCCAAACGTCTGCTTCTAGACCGGGCAGAAGATCGCGCTGAATCATGATATCCAGCGCCTCGGTTACAATTTTCTGATGAAGCTCGCTACTGGATAGCCATTCAATCACCTGCTCAGCTGTAGGACGAGAGTAGGCGAAAAGTACTGCCCAGCCATCGACCGGATGATTGACCTTATCCCGCATCCAGTCAATGACCTGCGGTGAATGAAAATGCTGTAACTGCCCGCTAACGGTGTATCCTTCTAATTTTCCATCCTTTGCCGTATGCTGCATCAGATCATTATAAACATTTTCTAATCCTTCCTGTTCGGGCAGACAGCGGGCGGATAGATAGGCACGTGTCGAGACAAATGCTCTCTCAGCATGTATGTTATTTGAAGCGGATGAATTCCATGCTTGCGTGATATCCGTGTCCGGCTCCCATAAGGAGCGAACCCAGTCAGCAGCCCCAATACCTGCGGTCTCCCCAATAAAAAATGCCCATGTAGCGAATTGGGCCGGGTTACGCTGAATGCGCTGCTCCCAGGCAAGAAAAATATCCTTTGGATCATAGGCCTGAAAAGCCTGCAGTACAGCAGGATGATCTGCGCCATGCATGGTGGTGTAATGGATCAGTGTTTCCAGCGACCAGGCGGCATCCTCCAGCTTCATCGTACAGAACGTGTTCAACCAGCGCTGCCACAACTGCAGCGGTGGGCTGTCTAGTTGAATACCAAGCTCATCTGACACGTTAGACCAATCCCACAGCCATAACCCGTGTAAGGTAAGCATGGTTTCTATATAGGTAGGTAGACTTTCTGCGAGCAGCATGAACCGGTCCAACTCATGCTCATAACAGAACACTGCTGGCTCTGTTGCGGATGTCGCTCTATCAAGCAGGATCGGATCACCGGCACCGTTATAGTTTAAAATTAGATATCGTTGTTCGTCCGCTGCTGAGTCGGTGTTTTCTCCATAGGATGTAAAATAGCTTATATACTCATGATTCCAGCCAAATTCTCCTGTAATATCGTCAAGGATATTCGGTTTTTGTTTAAGGCCATTACTGCTTTCATATGAACAAGCCGGTTCATCGGCTACAATACAGTGTTGAGGGAGGCACCATAGCAAATGTAAGCTGCCACACCGCTTTATCAATTCAGACAGGGAGGCAGGCAAAGGGATTTGCAGCCGTTCCTCCAACTCAGTCAGTTCCTCTTCGGAAATCCCCTTCGTCCATTGGTATACTACGTCAGGCATCCCACCTTGTCTCAGGCGCTCAGCGATCCCTCCGAGCTTTTCTAAGATATGTGTAAAATGTACTCTCATTTGTATTCGTCCTCCTCTTACTCTACAACCTGGCAATGTTCTTTTTGCAGGAATGATAGAACTTCATCATGAAGTGCTATCGCTTTAGATTCATAAATGATCGCCACTTCGCGTCCATATGCATAATTGAAACGTACGTATCCGCCAAGAGACTGAAGAAAAGCCAAACAGATATGCTCGTTTTCAATCCATAGATTTATGTCAAAATGCTGTTTAAAACGCTGAGCCAATACCTGTATAGATGCTGGAGCTACTTGCAAGGCTTGATCGTTCGGATTGGCTGAACCGTAAGCTTCCGCCGTCTCCGGTGGATTAAATTGTAGAAATGTTGCAACTCTATCCAGACTGACAGGCTCGAAATAACGGGGGAATGGCTCTATTCTTCCGAATTCATCCCGTAGTATATGCTCTAGTGTATCTATAAATGGGGCTTGAACATCTAATGGCTTCATAGTAATGACCTCCGAATGTCGCGGTAGCCAAAGCAAGCCTTCGACCTGAGGATGCACCGCTAGAAAATCACCATCTATGGAGCTGCCGATGAACACGCACTCGCCCAGCTGTTGCGCGGTGATCGGACAGTTATCATTATGCGTCCACAGTTCGTAATCCGCATAGGATTGCAAAAGTTGAGGATCAGGTCGTTCAATCACCAGCAGGCCGCAATAGGTACCTGGCCCGTATTGGGTGAGAAATGAAGCATAGGGAATTGGTAAAGTTATGCCATAGGTATGTTCGAAATTTGTCAGTTCATCGGCAGCTACTGGCGTGTGCTGTGTGGAAACCCAATACATGTAGAATACACCTGCTTTCTGGCACTCTATCTATAGGGATGGAGTCCAAATGTAAATGAGAGATATGCTATAATTAGGAAATAAAATAGTTAAATATTAGTCTATCTCAATTATGTAAGAACTACAATTTGTGAGGGTATGAAAGGGGAGCACATCGTATGACATCGGGGGTACAGGCCTACATAGATCCAATTTTTGAGGAGATTGACCAGAGATACGCTTCTGAGCAAAAACGCATCGCGGAATTCAAGACCAAAAGCGTCCTTCACGAAGGGATTCATGAATACTTAAAAGTTACCTGTAAGAGCGACGGGTTATGGGTGGATACCTACGAACCGTTTGATTGGGATCATCGTAGACCAGATATGGATATTCCTGGTTTTACGGAAGGAGTGACGCTCCAGCAGGTGCAGGATGAATGGATGCCTGTGTTCAAAGAACGGATAGCGGCCCTGTATAATTCAGAAGAATTTAGTCCTATGTTTTTTCGTTATCGGCTGGAATTTCATCTAGAGGTGGTCTTGGAGAATAAGGCCAGTCATTTTACATTCTCGCTGTTGAACGAAGATAAGCGGCAGCATCTGTTAGCCACTATCGAACAGTTTGTGGAGCAAAAGCTTGACCCTGCCAGTAAAGCTATCCCGAAGGAAGAGGACGATTTTTTCTTAGTAAGGCACTTGCTTGATCCTCATTTGTACCCTATAGACGCCCAGCGGGTGAATGAGCTGTTGAATCGAATGGATGCAAAAGTGCAGGTTAGCCGTAAGCGAGAAGAAGCATGGAGGCATCAGCTGAGCAGAGGCTTAATGCATTGGGCTGAAGATGAATTTTTGGCCAAATACGCAGATCGGGAAAAAAACTACGGGCTGGAGTATACGGTGAGGCCCGATATTCTTCCTTCAGATATTCCTGCCCCCGCCATGGAGATGTTCCTGCTCACCGCGATGCGTGTGGGTTCGACCGATGCCGATGCACGGCAGAGTTATTTGGAGATTGCTGCACAACTGGGTTCAAATCAGGCAGCCGAGTGGCTTAAGAGTGGATCAGGTAGCATTCCAGCGTCATATACAAGTGAACGAGTCACCTGCCAAGCGAATGATATTTTGCAAACACTGGAGGTTCAGATTCGTTCTGAGGAAGAAGAGAGCTATAGAGAAGCACTCGTATATCTATGTGATATATTACGAAAAGGCTTTACTAAGGAATATGGGATGAAGTTCAAAAGCAAAGTGAAAAACTATCTACCCGTACCCAAGTTAGCCAAATCTGCATTACATCGTTTCTTTGCCAATGCACTTGAATACCCTTCGCTGCACCCGTTGCTGGCGGAATATGCCGAGACTGTGATGGAAGAATTCAAGTGGTACAACGATGTAGAGCCGGGGGAGAAGTCAGCAATGCCGGGAACCTATGCGGTGATGGGATTAGGACTTAAAGGAATGGAATATTTTCCGTTAGTGAGTCGTTATATGAAGCTAGTGGATAGTGAGCACCAGTCGGTGCAGGACGGTTACGCCGCTGTGTTTGCTGAGGCACATGGACTGACACCGGATACGATTCCCGTATGGGCGAGGATTCTTTTGGCAGGTAATGATTCTGCCAAACCTCTGAAATCGGCTGGCATTGAAAGTGCAGAACAGGCGAAGGCGCTAGTAGATGTACTTGAGAAGTTGGAAGACTACGAACAAGAGATGATCGTTTATCGTATATGGGGTGGTGCAAAGAAACTAAAAAACAGCCTGAAGCAGGCTGTCCCTGAGGTAAAAGAGATACTGGAGACGCTTATTCCATAAAAGCATCGTATTCATGATCATATTGCAGTCCCTGCGCAATGCGTTGAACATCCGGCTCGCTTCCACTGCGGCGCAGTACTTCAATAACATCTGTACAGTCGCTATCTCCAGCCGAGATTGCACGTGGTGGTCTGACAGACGGCCTGGACCAGTGCTTCTAGGCTGTCAAAAGTTTGTATACTCATGTTTGGAATGCTCACCCTTAGACGCTTGTTTATGCTGTAGTTTTTGTAATATTTTTAAGATGGCCTGGCGATTTTTCGCATCCTTAATGTACTTTGGAATGGAATGGGAAGCCGTGCGCATCATACCGGATGTGGGTTTTTCCCGCAACTCGGCAGAGATATAGGAGAGCAAATAATTCAGGTGTATCCGGTTAAGAGCCCACACCGGTTTCCCACGATAGTAATCAAGGAAATACAGCTGGAGCTGGAAAATAGGATCTTTCCCATTTTGGATCACGTCCGTATGCCATTCACGTGACTGCATACGATGCACCGGAACTTGATTACGTGTCTCACAGTGCGGACAGTGTATATTCGTATTTTTATGAGTAACCGTTCGGTCATCATGGATTTCAATATTAAAATATCGCTCGCAATGGCTGCATACACCGCGTGCATAGAATTTATACGATTCTGGCTGCTGAAATGTGTAGTAACAATGAGAGCAGCGAACAGCGTAATAACAGTCTTCTTTTGATTTGGAAATAAAAGCTTGGCCCTGACAGCGAGGACAGTGAACAGCTACCTGTTCTCCTCTCCAGATCACGGCGGCAAAGTCATATTTATATCCATATTCATCTTTGAAGCGTTTTTGCTCCATGTTCGTTCCTCCTTTTCGGAAAGAGCGTAAAAACGTACTTTTTATATATCGTATGTTATAATATTCCTTAACAACAGAATGGCTTAGATGGGCGGTCGGCTAGTCTCCTGTAAAGGAGGTGAGGCCCTGATTCTTTCCTTCCATAAAAAGAAATAGACCGCCCGTGGTAGGAACCGGTCTATTTCGAATACCGTGAACTTGCAGCCACCGCCCTTAAAAGCGGCTGTTACCAAAGAGTGAGGATGTTGACGCATCTTCACTCTTTTTTAGAATATACATCTTATTCCCATTTTAACACTTGAAAATGGCCTTTTCAATGTGCCGAAGGGTGAAAAGGCGAATAGGATGTGCAAAAGGAGAGGGCGAGCATGAGTATTTTTACAGGGCTGCAACGTTTGCAGATTCAGGCTTATTATGATGAAGAATTTCTTATAGAGCATCGTTTTGAAAATGGTAGGGGCTTTCCGCCTTCCTATATAGATTACGTCAAGACTCTTGGCTACGGGCGGTTATGTGGCGTATGGAACATCCATATTCCTCTCGGGGATCATCCGGATTCATGGCTTCATCGTTACCATGACTGGCGAGCTTGGTTTGATGATGTACTGGAATCGGAGGAGGTCTTACAAGAAGCGGCGTTGGAGCCAGATGGTTTCCCGGAATTATTGGAACATGCCGTTCCCTTCGCTTCCAGTGAAGAGGATGACCTGCTGGTCTGGGATATTCAATCGCCTGATAAACGGGGGGAATTCCCGATTTATGCTTTGAATCTGCGCACATGGGGCAACTTTCGGTATGCAGCCCCGGATTTGTATAGCTTCGTCGAAGCGCTGCTGGATAGAGAACGCGTAAAGTCGATTTTGGGAACACATCGTACACCATTCCCTTATACATTTGAACCCTTTTAAATCGTTAAAGAGCCACCCTGGTTTTCGAACTTTAAGGTGGCTCTTTAAGTTGCTATTCTTTTTGTTCTTTATGCTTGGGCTAAATATTGCTGTACCAGTTCATATCCAGCCACGCCCATTACAGGATATTGATTATATTCTTTTAGTTCCAGGTTGCGTACATATTCATCTCCGTAATACAGATGGCCCGCGCAATTAAAATATTTTAGCTGCTGTTGTTCCTCAGATAGAAGGCGATGATCGATAATGGGCCATACTCCCTTCGTCAGATTTTGGGTGGCGGTGAATATAACCTCGAACCTGCCCCGGTAATCTGTGAATGAGAGATATGTAGCTTCACCCTCGTACGCTTGATTCTGACCTATGGATAGAACACCAAAGGAGAACGCTTTTTTGAATCGACCATACAGTGCGCAGATCACCTGACATACCGCAAATCGGCCGTCATGCAGAGGGATAACAAAAATATCGCCTTCCTGATGTTTGATTCTCTTAAATACCATCGTCAGGCCAGCTCTTCCTGAAGGATCTCTGTTTTTAGACCTTTAGCGCTGGTAATTGTAATGCTAATCGCATCAAAACCGTTTCGCTTGGCCTCTTCAAAATCACACCGTTCGCCGCTGATCATCTCCAGCTGTCCGTTCTCGTCCACATCATCTGCAAACTCGTCATCCCAATCAACATTATAAAAAGCAGTCACGGTCACCTCAAAGGTATCCTCACCGTCATCGTCCAGATAAGGTAGCAGGGGAGTGCGATTGTTCTGCTGTTCTTCTGTATATACTTCACACAGTAGTGCATCGTAACCATGGCGAGTTCCATCAAAAATGACGATCTGCTCACCTGTGACTGCATCTTCTGCAATAATGAGCTGGGGCGCAAACTCTGTTACAGCGATCAACTCATCCATGAATTCTCCATAGTAAAAAATGTGGAATTTCGTATTTCCGGCCTGTGAACGGAGCTTACCTGTCCATTCTTGTTCAACCCATGCCTCCGGGTTTTCGGGTACAACCCAATCCTCCAAATAAGCAGGCCCTAATTTAGTATGCTGTGTTTCTGTCATTTATAGCGTCTTCCTTTCTTTTCGTTTTATTATGACATGGACAGGGTAACGATTTTGTTGTCCTCATCCACATCTACCTTCACATTTACTCCGAGCTTGTCCTTAAACAGCTTACTGATATTAATATAATCATCCTTCACCGGCCTACTTGAATTACCAGTGGTGCGAGTCATTCCAGCGGTGATGATAGAGCGCACGTAGGTTTTGTCGAGGCTGGCATCAGGATTGTAAGTATAAATAACCTGTTCCTGTTGGTTGTAATAATGGGTTAACTCCGTATAGTCGTTGGCGTTCTCATACTGTTTTTCCTCACGTACATACTCAGGATGGTCCATGGTATAGTGGATTCCCCCATCCAGAAAAGGATTTTCTTTGGAGGGCTTGAGTTCATACTGTCCATAGGCTAGCTGAAACAGATACTCTATGCCTGAGCCCTCTGCCTGATAGTAGAGCTGACGATGGTCCCCATTTTTATCTATTGCGGTATAACTGCTGATTAAAGGCCAGGCATCATATTTTTTACCCTTTACCTCAAGGGCCAGCTTGTAATGTACAAGCACCTTCTCATTTTGGAATAATCCAAAGCTGCTCATAATGAAATAGGCAGGCACACAAATAATTCCGATAATCAATATGAATATAAATATTCTTACACGCATAAGTAGAGTGATTCTCCTTTGGTTGTCGATTATGTGGACAGCTCACGCTGGGCAGATGCACCGAATTCCTCATGTTGCAATAATTGCTTCAGCGCATGTTGTGCGAAAGGGTGGGCTTTATGTGCGCGGAGCAGTGCAAAAGCGGCCCCCTTGACTAAGATATATGTATCACTGCGGATTAAGTCCAAAGCTATATGTAGCTCTGCTTCTGAACAAGGCATCCATGCCAAAGTTTGTAAAGCTGCGTTCCGTACATCATCATCTTCATCAGGCTTGGACAGCAGCTCGCGAATTCCTCGCATGATCATCGGCTGCTGGCTCTGATCCGCATATAGCCCGATGACCTTCAGCGCTTCTATACGAAGCAGATCATCCTCAGATGATTGCTGCACAAGCTGCAAAAGGAATGCGATGGTGTCCCCCATGGGCTGGGGTATAGCTGTTAATTCGCGTAATGAGACCAATTGATCTTCATACGATAGTGTAGGGAAAATAGATAAGAACGTTTTTCCGTCATCATCAGTTTGTATGGACATATACCCCCCTCATTTCTTAGCCAGATTACTTTTTGACATTGTGTATTACCTACTCTCGTTGTCTGTAGTTCGATAAAGCTTCTTCCGTTCCGCCACCCTCTAGCAGCACCATAACCGCATAGGAAATTGTATCAATCCAATCGTCAAGCGTACTAATCTGCTCTACGGTCAGCAGGTGATTTCGCTGCAGCATACCATCAGGATGCAACGCCCATGCCCGTGTATATTGGCAAATCCCCCACAGAGCGGATATAAGCTCCCGTTCTACGGACGGTTTCTCCAACTCATCTGCCAGAACTTCAATGATAGTCATGAGCTCATGAAAATTATCCTCGATCAGTTCTCCCTGGAAGGGACGAAGCATCCCTAGAAATCCGCTTCGCATTTTGGGATGCTCCAGATCATCATGAATAAAAGAATGACAGTGCAACAGCTCACGGGCTTCTTGTTTATTCATGAAGTTCCGTAATCTCTGCACGGATACCTCTGCACAGAAAGCTGCCTGACAGCCCTGACAAGGCATCGATGTCAACGACCATGTCTGCTTCTTCATAGCGGAAATCGAGCTGCAAGATGATATTTTCTGTTTCTACAGGGGTTAATACATGCTCTTTGGTTTCCAGAAATGTAAAAGTCACTGCATAGCGTGGAATATCTTTGGCTGGAGCCTCAGGGATCACTGGTGCCTCAGCCGAAGGTTCCAGATCCGGTGATTTAGGAACCAGCACGCTAGCGGGGGATAGCTCAATTGTCAGTGTAATCTGGTCTTTCGTCATATTGGCAGCCGTGATTCGGTCATAGTGAAAAGGTGGAAAATAGCCGAGCTTTTCTACAATGCTGTCTGCACCTTGAATAGAAACGGTTGGAGAGAAAGCCAGTTCCAGTCCGATGGACCCTGTCAGTTGGTCTTCATATTCTGGATTGATACGGATATGGACCTGTTCCGACTCTACCTTCAAAATCGTACCTATAAAATACTGTTTGCCATGGATCAGAACAACATCATGCGGAACGAACGGCAGAGCTCCTCCCGCTTGATAATGAATGAGATATTCGTTTTCTTTTTTTTCAGCCTTTTGAACTTGAATTTGCATAAATTGCAGCCTCCTAGGGTTAATGGGATGACGGATTGTTTAAGTGTGTGGTAAAGGATACGGAGTCCACGATTGAAAAACATACTTCATATCCGGAGTATTCTTTTCGAGCATAAATGGAAGAATATCCATAATGGCACGTGCTTTACTACTAGCATAAAAGTTGCGCGAGCTGTGTAACAGTTTGGTTGCCTTTATCCACTGGCTCAGCTGCATCATAACGTCTTCGACGATTGTTTGGTCGATACGTTCATAAATGTCCTGACGGATCGAAACAAGCATCCCGCAATTGTTGGGGGATTGACCCATAGGGTCATTGGACAAAAGAATGTAGACTTCCGGCGTTGTCCCTTTGTTATAGGACGATTTGATACTGGGAGCCTCGATAACCAGCATCAATGGAGTCAATTCATTATCGGTTACAATGCGGAGCAACTCCTGCTTGTCCCAGCGGATCTTACCGTGTTTGGCTTTCTTGGATTGATAGACAGACACACGGGTATTGCGGATTCCTGATATGTTCAGGAGCGTTTCAAAACAATCGAACAGGTTAGTAAAGCACTCTTCGGCAAACAAAGTGTGCTTCTCCGATAAGGAACCTGTCATTATGAAATTATAATGTAGATTGTTAACCACAAGCATCCATCCTTTATTCATGAATTACCAATTCTCCTACCATAATATATGACATGGTGATTGAATTCACCTTTTGCGTTATTCGTTAAAATCGTTTGGAAACCAGTTCAACTTCGCGTATACTAGGAAAGTCATATATGGAACGGCCTGAGCCGCCTTGCGGCCGTATGTTGAGTTACATGAACAGATTCAACGATAACGGATATGCTCCCTTCCTGAAAAGGGGAGAATGAGAACCGATACAAAAATGGGAATTCTGAACTATGGAACGATAGATGTCATATGGCACATGAACCTATTTTACGTGACACATATTGAATACAGATAAGGGAAGTGAATACAACTTGAAGAATTTTACAGCATTAGGCGTGGAGCAACATTGGGTAGAAGCCTTGAAAGAGCAGGGCATCTCAGCGCCAACACCTGTACAGCAGGAGTCCATTCCACTGTTGATGGAAGGTCAGGATGTGATTGCCGAGGCACATACGGGGACAGGGAAGACGCTTGCGTTTTTACTACCGATTTTACAAAAGCTGAATTTGGACAAGCGGCACCCGCAGGCGCTTGTGATTGCACCTACGCGTGAATTGGCACTCCAGATTACAGAGGAAGCAAAATGCTTGGCTGCTGCGGAGCCGAGTTTATCTCTACTAGCTGTTTACGGAGGACAGGACGTGGAGCGTCAGCTTCGTAAACTAAAAGGCGGCGCACAACTGATTATTGGTACACCTGGGCGACTGCTGGATCACCTGAGACGTGGCACGCTCGATCTAGGCGGTATTAAAATGCTGGTCCTGGATGAGGCTGACCAAATGTTGCATATGGGCTTCTTGAACGATGTGGAGACGATTCTGCAGGAGGTTCCTTACCGGAGACAAACAATGCTGTTTTCCGCTACGATGCCAGCAGGTATTCGTAAGCTGGCTCGTGTCTATATGAACGAACCCGTTGATGTCAAAGTGAAATCGGCTTCTTCCGTTCCAGTGAGCCAAATCCGTCAGGTCGTTGTACAAACAACAGACCGTGGTAAGCAACAGGCATTGGTAGATATGCTGAATACGGATCGTCCGTATTTGGCTGTTATTTTCTGCCGTACTAAGCGTCGGGCTTCCAAACTGAATGAGGAGCTCCAGGAGATGGGGTTCGAGAGCGGTGAGCTGCACGGGGACTTGTCCCAGAACAAGCGGGAGCAAGTGATGAAGGCGTTCCGTGAGGCGAAACTTCAATTGCTCGTAGCGACAGATGTAGCCGCACGCGGCTTGGATGTAGAAGGCGTCACGCATGTCTTCAACTATGACATGCCGCAGGATGCCGAAAGCTACATCCACCGCATCGGGCGTACCGGTCGTGCCGGAGGCAAAGGCGTTGCGGTGACGCTCGCCACGCCGAGGGATGTTCCGGAGCTTCGGAACATCCAAAGAGTTGCTGGTGTCACATTCACCAGCAGTGAGGGCGGCGGGCAGCGTAGACCTGCTCCCGATACGGCTGAGCGGCAGGGTAGAAACGACCGCTCAGGCAGAAACGACCGCCGTTCCTTTGGCGGCAACGATGCTGGCGGTGGACGCCGTAGCGGCCGCGAACAGTCCGGTCGTCGTGACGGCGCAAGCGGCGAGCGTCGCTCCAACCGGAGCAGTAGTGAACGCGGCGGATATGATCGCGATCGCAGCAACGGCGGTTCCACACGCGGAGGTCAAGGCCGCTCGGCGGGGCAAAGCAGCGGACGCGGCGGGTATGATCGCAGCAGCGGTAGTTCTGCACGCGAAGGTCAAGGCCGCTCGGCAGGACAAAGCAGCGGACGCGGCGGGTATGACCGCAACGGCGGCGGTTCCGCACGTGGAGGCCAAGGTGGACGCGGTGGACAAGCCAAAGGTGGTCCGCGTGGTGGTCAAGGTCAAGGAGGCCGACGCGGACGGTCCAGGTAGATAAAATGGGGGTATTCTCATAGAATGCTCTACTATGGTTATCATAATAGCCCCGGGGAGGCTCATCTTCCGGGGCTATTGTAATCTTCAACTATGCCGCTGCAAGAATAGCATCATAAGATAAAGAGCAACGAAAGATGCCTTGAGATAACCGAATAGCGGGTAGGGCATTTTTAAAAGATAATTTGGAGGGGTTATACATCATGCAGGAACAGGATATGGGCAAGCGTGCCATGGTCTCAGCATGGATCAGCCTGATTAGCAACATCCTCTTAACCGGCATCAAAATCATCGCAGGACTCATGTTCAACAGTAAGGTGCTGGTGGCCGATGGTGTGCATAACGCCGGGGACGTGATTGCTTCTGCAACCGCACTGGGAGCGATGAGAATATCCAGCCAGCCTCCGGATGAGGATCATCCTTATGGTCACGGCAAGGCAGAAGTCATTGGTGCTAGTGTGGTGGCGGTCATATTGTTCGGGGCAGGTATATTTATCGGCTATCATTCCATTGCTGCGCTGTTCGAACCGATGCCACAGGAGCATATACTAGCCTTAGTGGCAGCCATTATTTCCTTGCTCTGGAAACAGTGGCTGTATATCTACACAATTCGTATTGGCAGAGCGGCCAATAGTCAGGGCCTCATTGCGACGGGAAAAGATCACCTCGCTGATGTGTATGCCTCTGGAGCCGCTGTACTGGGCATCGGATTAGGACTGATCGGGGAACACTGGGATATTCCGATTTTATCTTACGGCGACCCCATTGCGGGGTTTGTAGTGGCGTTGCTGGTTCTGAAATTGGCGTGGGAAATGGGCCGCGAATCCATAGATGTGCTCATGGAGAAGGCTATTGCAACCGAGGAAATCGAAAGCTACGCAGCAGCCGCACTGAGTGTAGCCGAGGTTCAGCGTATTGACCGTATCCGTGCCCGTGAGCACGGTCATTATATTATTGTAGATATCCGAGCTTCAGTGGATGCCTTTTTGACGATTCAGCAGGGACACGATATTATCCGGCTGATCAAGAGGGCCGTCATGCAGCGGGAGCCACGGGTTTATGAGGTGCTTGTCCATTTGAATCCGTGGTATGCAGACGACCTCCATGCTGTAAAATCAACACAAAAAGAACCTGAAGATAAGGTGTAACCGATACGAATAACGCCCCTAGAACAAACGCCTCGAATTGACAGATAACTTGCCGGAAGGGTATGCTTTTAAAAGCCGAACGATGATGAATAAAAGCGAGGTTACCCGAAAATATGCGAAAATTTTTAAAATGGCTAGGTATTTCTGTGACTGCTACAGTCCTTTTAGTGGGCGGATATTATGCTTATTCTATATATCATTTTACGAATCAAATTTCGGTTGCTTCCGGCCAGGACTCGAAATTTAAACCGCAAACCCAAACATCAACCAATGTACAACCTGTAGAGGTATCACTCCCACCAAAATGGGATGGAACAGAGAGAGTGAATATTCTGCTGCTTGGCGGCGATTCTCGTGGAGAAGATTCAGGGCGCTCTGACTCGGTTATGGTTGCTTCTGTTGATCCGGTTACGAAAAAGGCCACCCTGATGTCGATTCTTCGTGATACGTACGTCAAGATCCCGGGTCATGGGGAAAGTCGATTGAATGCAGCCTTTTCCTACGGTGGGCCTGATTTGACCAGACAGACTGTGAGCGACCTTCTGGGGATACCGATTCAATATTATGTATATACTGATTTTAATGGTTTCATTGCGTTGGTTGATTCTGTAGGTGGTATTGACCTGGATGTCGAAAAAGATATGCATTATACGTCCAAGGCAGACAAACACCAGTTTGATATTGACTTGAAAAAGGGAATGCAGCACATGGACGGCAAAACAGCACTGCAATATGTACGTTTCCGTCATGATGCGACTTCGGATTTTACACGTACGGAGCGACAGCGCAAATTCATTACCGAACTGGGCAGTAAAATACAATCGACCTCGTCGCTCATTAAACTGCCAAGTATTTTAAATAGCATTTCTCCTTATATTGAAACGAATCTAAGTACAACGGAAATGCTGCAGTTGGCTTCATTGGGTTTTAATATCGATGCTAAAACAGTAGCGAAGCAGCAAATCCCGCCAAACGAACTGGTGCGCGGGGAAACCATCAAGGGCGCACAGGTGTTGGGTGTGGACGAGCGGAAGCTCAAGCGATTCATACAGAATCTTTTTGAACAAGAAAACAAACCGGTGACTACGACGGTGGAGGCTGCCACCACGACAAATGATACTCCATAACTATTTAAAGCAAGCGAAGTTCGTACAATAACGTACAACTTTGTTTGCTTTTGTGTTTATTTGGGTATAACCTTGTATATTTTGTTGCAAAAATATATCGTAATTATGAAGAACGTATACTCATCTGTCTAAAGAGAAGGGGAATGTCATGTGGAGATAACTCCGGCATGGAAAGACCGGTTTAAGAAGTTTTTTCTGAACAATAAGTTTGTGTTATTCCTGTTGGTATTGCTGCTGATCGGCTTGAATATCTTAGTGCTTACCAAAATTTCATACATATTTACGCCTGTCATCGTGTTGCTGAAAACGATCATTCTCCCGGTCATTTTGTCCGGTGTATTGTACTATCTGCTCAATCCGTTGGTAGATGTACTGGAGCGGAATAAGGTAAAGCGGGTATACTCCATTGTTGTCCTGTTTTTGCTCATTATAGGGATTATCGCTATTGTGGTTACATCGGTGGTACCTGTGATCCGTGATCAGATACAGGGCCTTATCCAAAATGTTCCTGCCTATACCGAGCAAGTCAAACAACAGTTTGAGCGACTGATTGGCAGTAACTTTGTCAACCAGTTCCAGAACACCATTCAAATAGATCCATCTGAACTGGCCTCCAAAGCTTCTGAAAAGTTATCTGGCTTTATCAATAATGCATGGACGGGTGTGGGAAGCTTTTTGGGTGTGATTACGGAAACTGTGCTTGCGATCGCTACGGTTCCGTTCATTCTGTTCTATTTGCTGAAAGATGGACACAAGCTGCCGCAGTGGATTCTAAAAATGCTTCCACCTATGTTTCGTAAAGAGACAGATCGTATCATGACCGAAATGAATCATCAGGTCAGCTCGTACATTCGTGGACAGATTATTGTCAGCTTCTGTATTGGAGTGCTGCTGTATATTGGTTATCTGATTATTGGATTGGACTACTCTTTAACGCTTGCGGTCATTGCGTCCTTTACGAGCGTGGTTCCCTACTTAGGTCCTGTAATTGCCATTACACCCGCGTTAATCGTAGCTATTGTTACCTCACCGATCATGTTGCTCAAAATGGTTATCGTATGGACAGTCGTCCAGCTTATTGAGGGTAAATTTATTTCACCACAAATTATGGGTAAATCTCTTCGAGTACATCCGATCACGATTATCTTTGTTATTTTGACAGCTGGCAATTTGTTTGGTGTGGTAGGAATTGTACTGGCTGTTCCAGGTTATGCCGTCTTGAAAGTAATCGTGACCCATCTGTTTAGTTTTTTTCAAAAGCGTTCACATCTTTATGAAGCAGATAAAGTAAAGTAAAAAGCAAGTCTCTATAAAAAGTAAACATGGCTAATTGGTGCGGTAAATCTGCTATTTTGCCCCTCTTGGTTAACTGTGGCTTTACGTGCTATAATTAATGCCTATTCGTATTCCAAAATAGAAAGGTCAGACTTTTTATGATAAAACTCAGCATTCTTGACCAATCTCCGGTATCGGAAGGCATGACGCATGCACAGGCATTACAAAAGACTGCTGAGCTTGCTATAGAGGCGGAACGCCTGGGTTATCATCGCTTCTGGGTATCCGAGCATCATGCAGCCTCTAACCTTGCAGGCTCCAGCCCGGAGGTATTGATTTCACACCTGGCCGCCCGTACCTCTACCATTCGAGTGGGGTCGGGTGGTGTGATGCTGCCTCATTATAGCGCTTATAAAGTAGCGGAAAACTTCCGGGTACTGGAGGGATTGTATCCAGGACGCATTGATCTGGGTCTGGGGCGAGCACCCGGAGGAATGCCGATTGCTACCAGAGCTTTGCAGGAGGGGAAAATGCGGGGCGGCGTTGATCTGTACCCCGAGCAGCTAGATGATCTGCTAGCCTATTTGCACGATAGCACAGGAAACCAGCATCGCTTCGGTTCGCTACAGGCGATGCCGCTCGTAGAGACCGTGCCGGAAATGTGGCTGCTTGGCTCCAGCGGTGATAGCGCCGGTCTGGCCGCCGAGCGTGGCGTAGGCTTTGCGTTCGCGCAGTTTATTAATGGTGAAGGCGGCACAGGTGCTATGAAGGGATATCAGGAAAGCTTCCAGCCTTCCCAGCATAGTGAGCAACCGCGTTCGCTTGTTGCCGTATTTGCGATCTGCGCGGATACCGAAGAGGAGGCCAATCGTTTGGCATCCAGCATGGACTTGTCCCTGGTGCTTTTAGAACAGGGCACGCGTACCGCAGGAACACCTTCCGTCGAAAAGGCGCTTGCGTATCCGTATACGCCATATGACCGGATGCGCATTCGTGAGAATCGCAAGCGTATGGTGGTCGGTTCACCCGAACAGGTCAAGCGTCAGCTTGAGCAATTATGCAAGGACTATAATGCACAGGAGATCATGGTTGCGAGCATCATTCACGACTTTGATGCCAAAATGAAATCTATACGCCTCATGGCTGAGGCATTTGGACTGTCCTCTGTACAGGCTTAATGCGAATGGCCAGAATTAAAAGATCACAGCTTTAGGGCTGTGATCTTTTTTTGATTTTTGAGGAAATATTGAACGTTACGCATTGTAAATTAGAAGGAATATGCCAGTTAACACTTGATAATGATTATCAATATCTTTATTATATAAAGATAGAATGAAGTTTTGATGAATGTCGTGCGTTAAGCCCGTGACTATATATATTGGATTAGGGAAAGGAATGATTCCAAATGTTTCGTCTGAAAACGGCAAATCTGGATATTGCTTATGAAGATCGATTGATAGTAGAAGATCTGAACGTAGAAATACCGCAAGGGAAAATCACAGCATTGGTGGGTGCAAATGGCTCTGGTAAGTCGACCATTCTGAAAACGATGGCTCGCATCATGAATCCTAAAGGCGGTAGCGTTCTGTTGGATGGTAAATCCATTCATAAGCAATCCACCCGGGAGGTAGCCAAGCAGTTGGCTATTTTGCCGCAGAATCCGACTGCGCCGGAAGGGTTGACCGTGACGGAACTGGTATCTTACGGACGTTTCCCCTATCAAAAAGGTTTTGGTTCCATGAAAGCGGAAGATCGCAAAATGGTAGAGTGGGCAATACAAGTAACGGGAATGAGCGAATTTCACGATCGTCCGATTGATCAGCTTTCTGGTGGTCAGCGTCAGCGTGCCTGGATTGCTATGGCGCTTGCGCAAGATACGGATATATTGTTTTTGGATGAGCCGACTACATTTTTAGATATGGCGCATCAACTGGAAGTGCTGCATCTGTTAGAGTATCTGAATACTTCGGCAGAACGCACTATTGTTATGGTCGTGCATGACTTGAACCATGCAGCCCGGTATGCTCAGCATATGATTGCGATCAAAAAAGGGAAAGCGAAGGCGGTAGGAGCCCCGACTGAGGTTATGACCCCCGATGTGCTGCGTGAGGTGTTCGGGATCGAGGCGGATATTGTTACTGATCCTCGTACAGGGGTACCACTCTGTCTTCCGTATGCTTTGGCTGGTCAGCCTGCGGTAAGCCAAGCAGTAAAGGGAATGAATATAGAAGAGAAGCAAACGGTGGGTTCTGTTGCCGAGCGGCGTGATGCTAGACCACAAGTAGCAGCAAGAGGTTAGAGGGTCATCAAGTGGCAGCATCAGCGGTAAAGGGTCTGTGGATATTGGCATGTCCGTCACGTTTTGGGTAAAATAGGTTAAGAACCTAAACCAAGCGACATGAAGGAGGATGCTGTATGTCTGTCTATTCATATAATGCCGTAACACCAGCCAATCAGGAGGTTTCTCTGGAAACTTACACAGGTAAAGTGCTGGTTATTGCGAATACCGCCAGTAAGTGCGGACTTACCCCGCAATATGGGGATTTGCAGAAGCTTTATGACGAATATAAGGATCGGGGACTCGTTGTTTTAGGCTTCCCTTGCAACCAATTTGGCGGTCAGGAGCCGGGCAGCAGCGAGGAAGCGGCTGAATTTTGCCAATTGAATTACGGGGTTAATTTCCCGGTATTCGCCAAAGTGGATGTGAACGGACCGGATACAGCAGCTCTGTTTGAATATTTGAAGAAGCAGCAGCCTGGAGAACAGGAAGATGGTACAATTCAGTGGAATTTTACGAAATTCATTGTGAATCGTGAAGGTGTGCCTGTGGGGCGTTTTGAGCCTAAGGAGTCACCGGAAGCGATGAAAGCTGCCATTGAGCAGTTGTTATAATAGCTTCGTGTAATTCCAAAGTATATGTATAAACAAGGTCTGATTTCTGCCTGTCTCAGGGGAAACAGACCTTTTTTTATTCTCTAAATGAGCATTTACCTAAGAATTGACGCATCGTGTGGAAAGTCTGTTCCAAGGGCATAATCAGGGGGCAGACAGGGAAAACTGAATGGAGCAAAAAAAGATTTCAGCAAACGGCTGATCTCAGACATCCTTACCTTTTTAAATGTGGACAAACTGTGAATATCATAAAAAGCTATTGTAATGTGAAAAATATCACACTATAATAAGCGCATGAAGTGAAATAAATCACAAGAAGTAACGAGTTACCTAAGTGAAAGTATTCACAATTATTATACATTTTATGCCCACACACCAAGGAGGAATTCAACATGAAAGTAGCAGTTATCGGATGTACACACGCAGGTACAGCAGCCATAGTCAACACAGCTAAATGTTATCCAGATGCCGAAATTACGGTTTATGAGCGTAATGACAATATTTCATTTTTATCTTGTGGTATTGCACTGTACGTAGGTGGTGTCGTCAAAGATCCGCACGGATTGTTTTATTCGTCCCCAGATCAACTGGCTGATATGGGTGTAGTGACCAAGATGCTTCATGAGGTAACGAGTGTGGATACAGCCGGCAAAACGCTGCATGCACGTAATCTCCAAACAGGTGAGGAATTTACGGACACATTTGATAAATTGATTGTGACTACTGGATCGTGGCCAATTATTCCGAAGCTGGAAGGCATTGAACTTGATCATATTTTGCTCTGCAAAAACTATAATCATTCGAATGAAATCATTGAGAAAGCCCAGCACGTACAGAACATTACAGTCGTCGGAGCTGGATACATTGGTGTTGAACTGGTAGAAGCTTTTCAAATGAACGGTAAGAACGTAACGCTGATCGACAGTGCTGATCGTATATTGAATAAGTATTTAGACCATGAGTATACAGACCGGATTGAGAATTCCCTGAGAGAACATGGCATTAAGCTGGTACTTGGCGAGACAGTAAGTCGTTTTGAGGGGACTAACGGTAAAGTAAGTAAGGTCGTGACCTCCAAAGGAGAGTATGAAACAGAGCTTGTTATACTCTGTATCGGTTTCCGACCTCAAACGGATCTGCTCAAAGGTCAGGTAGATATGTTGCCTAACGGTGCGATCATTGTGGACAATTATATGCAAAGTAGCTGCCCGGATGTGTTTGCAGCAGGCGACAGTTGTGCAATTCGTTATAATCCGACTGGCAAAACAGCTTATATCCCATTGGCGACGAATGCGGTTCGAATGGGGACGCTGGTGGCACGCAATCTGGTACAGCCGACCATTGCCTACATGGGAACACAAGGAACCTCAGGTATCAAAATTTACGAAGATAATATTGCGGGAACAGGAATGACAGAAGCCGCAGCAACCGACGAGGGGATGACTGTAGAAGCTGTAACCATTGAGGATAGCTACCGTCCTGAGTTTATGCCAACCTCTGAAAAGGTATTGCTGAAGGTTGTATATGAGCAGGAGACACGGAGAATTGTTGGGGCACAAATTATGTCGAAGGTCGATTTGACGCAATCCATTAACACGCTGTCTGTAGCCATTCAAAATCATATGATCATTGACCAGTTGGCTTTTGTCGATTTCTTCTTCCAGCCGCACTATAACAAGCCTTGGAATTTCCTGAACGCGGCAGGTTTGCAAGCATTGCCTACAATATCCGAACGGAACCCAGTTACTGTATAATTCGATTTGTCTGTGACATTGTTCATAAGTTTGTCAACAATCTGAAGCGTACGGATGAATCCTTATAGTACAATATAGAGAGCATAAGGATTAGGGGGAGACTTTATAATGGATTTGTTTTATATCCTTTTTCTTGTAGTTGTTGCAGCCGTCGGTTTGGGCGGGGTTCTTTGGTTCTTGAGAGCTGTTGAAAAGGAAGAATACAATTAAATGTAAAGCGCGTAGTAGCGCAGTAGATGTAATAAAATAGAAAAACAGTCCTTTATCCAAGGGCTGTTTTTTATACTTTAGAAAGTGATTTTTTTCACAAACAAAATCACTGATTTTAAATAAAATATAAAAGAAGAATATTTTGTTTAAAAGATATTAAAGGAGCGGGGGCAGATGGCAAGCTATAAACCGGGGCAAATTGCCGAAAAGACGGTGGAAACAGGAGTGGCCAAGGCGAACAACCCGTGGACTGTGGCGGTAGTATTGGGATTTTTGGCAGGTGCATTTATTGCACTCGGGTTTTTGCTGGATATACGCGTTATTGCAAGTGCACCTAAAGAATGGGGAAGCATTGCTACCTTTATTGGAGCTGCGGTGTTCCCTGTAGGTCTGGTGTTAGTTTTGATCGCTGGTGGGGAATTGCTGACCGGTAATATGATGGCAGTGCCTTTGGCGAGATGGGCAGGACGAATTAAGACAGGAGCCATGCTTCGTAATTTGGCGATTATTACGCTCAGTAATTTTGCAGGTGCATTATTTGTTGCATTTTTCTTCGGGCATGTTCTGGGCTTGACCGAAACGGGTCCTTACCTGGATAAAGTGGTGGATATGGCAGGGCATAAGCTGCATGAAAGCTTTTTGCAGTCTTTTATATCAGGTATAGGATGTAACTGGCTCGTAGCACTGGCTGTATGGATGGCTTATAGCACAGACTCCATCGGCGGCAAAATTATGGGAATTTGGTTCCCGACCATGGCCTTTGTTGCTATCGGATTTCAGCACGTTGTAGCCAATATGTTTCTCATTCCGGCGGCTATTTTTGCAGGTCATTTTTCGTGGGCAGCGTATGTTATGAATTTCATTCCGGTCTGGTTGGGGAATTTGGTAGGAGGCAGTCTGTTTGTGGCTGGAGCCTACTGGCTGGCCTATCTGAAAAAAACTCAAACCAACACACATTCCGTGAATGAATCTCAAATTACTCCTTCCGTTGCATCCAATCCGTTGAGTGATCATGCATAATCACGTTACTTTATGAAGCAATGAACAAAGCAAATCCGCCATGACGGGCCCGGGGGAACGAAACCTGTCATGGCGGATTTTTTTGGGAGTGGTCCATGATTTGGCATGGAGGATGAGTGTGCTCTCGTCCATAATGCCTTGATCTCTTTTACCCTGGGTATGTAATGATGAAACAGGATGATAAAAAAATAATTATGATTTTTAAAATCCGTTTTGCTCTAAACAGCAGGCGGATTTTTATATATTTTGGAGAGATGCTGTGTGGTAAAATCCTTCTCTTGCCATAGGCCAAAGCTGTAGATATGATAAGAACAGTGTAATTTTTGGAAACGGTAACGGAAAGGAGCATTAACACCATGGATCATCGCAATAGCGCGCCTCTTGAGGCCACACTTCAACACAACTTACACAGAGGACAGCGGATGACGGAGCAGCAGAACGGTATTTTTCCGGCCGTATGCCCGTTGGATTGCCCGGATACGTGTGGGCTCCTGCTTCACAAGGAAAATGGAAAGATAGTCAAGGTGACTGGTAATCCGGATCATCCCATTACCAAAGGGGCTATATGCAACAAAGTACGGAATATGACCGAGCGAGTATATGATCCGGATCGGGTGCTTTATCCGTTGAAGCGTGTAGGCGCCAAAGGGGAAGGGAAGTTTGAACGAATTAGCTGGGAGGAGGCGGTCGATACCATTACAGGTCGGTTCAAGGAGCTGATACGTACGGATGGACCGGAATCCATTCTCCCCTACAGCTTCTATGGCAATATGGGTGTATTGAGTGTGGATGGAATGGATCGTCGCTTTTTCAATGCGCTGGGTTCAAGCCAACTGGATCAGACGATTTGCAGTGTGGCTGGGAATGAAGGCTGGGCATCCGTTATGGGATTTAAGGGCGGCACAAGCCCGGAGGACACAGAGGATGCAGAGCTCATTATTGTATGGGGCGGAAACGTCATCAGCACCAACATGCATCAGGTCGTATTGGCTGAGAAAGCACGTAAAAAAGGTGCTAAGGTGGTCGTTATTGATGTTCATCGCAACCGGACGGCGCAATGGGCGGATTGGTTCATTCCCTTATATCCGGGAACGGATACGGCGCTTGCGCTGGGGGTTATGCATGTGCTGTTTGATCAGGGGCTGACAGACGACGAATTTTTACGTCGCTATACCGTAGGTCACGAGGAACTGCGCGAGCATGTTAAGAATTATACACCAGAACGGGTGTCGCGGATCACCGGCGTGCCGGAAGAGGATATTATCCGTTTGGCGGAAATGTACGGGAAGGCGCGAGCGGCCTATATCAATATCGGAAATGGGCTTCAGCATCATGATAATGGCGGTATGAACGTACGTGCAGTTACATGCTTGCCTGCACTCACTGGACAATGGTTGAAACACGGCGGGGGAGCTTCGCGCTCCAATGGTGCTTATGCCAAGATTAACAGCGCCCATCTGGAGCGTCCTGATCTGCGACAGAACCCGGATGCCCGGGTGATCAACATGAACCGGATTGGAGAGGCGCTGCTACAGAAGGAACAACCGATTAAGGCGTTATTTGTATATTGTAGTAACCCGGTAGTTGTAGCACCCGATTCGGAACGGGTGACGGAGGGATTTGAACGAGAGGATCTGTTTACGGTTGTTCATGACCTATTCCTTACCGATACGGCCTGCTATGCAGATATTGTGCTGCCTGCTGCGTCTTCTTTTGAAGGAACAGACTTATACAAATCGTACTGGCACCACTATATCCAGATGCAGAAGCCCGTCATTGATCCGCTTGGGGAAAGCAAAAGCAATTATGAGCTATTTAGCCTGCTCGGACAGGCAATGGGCTTTGATGAAGCTGCCTTTACAGAAAGTGAAGAGGATATGATCGCAGGCGCGCTTGATAATCCAACGAACCCTTATCTCAATGGTGTAACCTTGGATGCCTTAAAAAAGTCGCCTTTTGTAAAGCTTGATATGACGCCAAAGGCTACTTATTTGGAGCGTCTAACTACGCCTTCAGGCAAGATTGAGTTGTATTCGGAAAAAATGAAACAAGCAGGTCTGCCTGCATTGCCCTCCTATGTACCACTGATCGAAGGGTATGACGGAGAGCATCGGCCGCAAGCGGATGACCGTTTTCCATTGATGTTTGTTTCACCGCCAAACCATAATTTTTTGAATTCTACATTTGCTAATTTGCCCAAGCATCAGCGATTGGAGCGGGAGCCTTTGCTGCAAATCCACCCGGAGGATGCTCAGGCAAGAGACATCGCAGATGGTGATCCGGTTACCGTCTGGAATGACAGGGGAATGTATGAATTGAAAGCCAAGGTCACCGATCTGATGCTGCCCGGCACGGTGATTAGCCAAGGATTATGGTGGAAAGGCAAAGGACGCAGACAGCGTGCCAATGCGTTAACCTCTGACCGGCTGTCGGATATGGGGCAGGGGGCTACTTTTTTCTCAACGGTGGTGAATGTGAAGCGCCAATGAGAATATGCCTTTAATGGCGTCAGGTGCAAAAGGAGAAGCAAAACATATGAAATGGTTGGAGTCTTATCCGAAAGAAGTAAAAGTATTTCTCATTGCCAGCCTGATTAATTCCGCTGGAAGTTCCCTCATGTGGCCGCTCGTTAGCATGTATGTATTCGACGAACTAAACCGTAGTATGGGAGATGCGGGGATTGCGATTTTAGTGCAGTCTTTAGGCGGGATTTTTGGTCAAGTGCTGGGCGGAGCCCTTTATCATCGTATTGGAGCCAAGAAACTGATTGTCGGCTCACTGGCCATGAATGCGTTGGGACTTCTCTCGCTTCCATTTACCAGTGGTCATTGGGTAGCTTTTGTCATCATGATGGGCTTTATCGGCTTTTTTAATGTGGTATCTGTGCCTGCGATTCAGGCCTTTGTAGGTTTTCGTTTTTCTGACCGACGTGGAGAGCTGTTTAATATCATTTATGTCGCGAACAATATTGGGGTGGCACTCGGAACGGGACTGAGCGGCGTTCTGGCCGACCTTTCCTATCAGCTCAGCTTTGTCATGAACGGGGTGACTTCTGCGGTATTTGCCGGATTCTTCTGGTCGTATCTAAGCAGGGTAGATCGGGAAGAGGGGGAAGTTCAGCTCAGCAAGTCTGTGATGAAAAGAGAAGAAATACCAGCTCGATTGCTGTTTCGTGATACCAGGCTGTATCTCTTTGTGGGGTTAGGTTCACTTTTTTTGTGGTTCGGTAATTCGATCTGGAATACGGGAGTCTCTCCCTATATTATTGAGCAGGGCTTGCCTAAAACGATGTATGGGCTACTATGGACGTTGAATGGTATTCTTATTTTTGCCGCACAACCTATTATTTTCTGGATCAAACGGCTGTACGCTCATCACGCTTCGGCACAAATGACATGGGCTGGAGGATTTTATTTGGCAGCTTATATTGTCATACTGGGCACACAGAACTATACTGGGATGATATTCGCTATGGTACTGGCGACTCTGGGAGAAATGCTGATCGCACCTGCGGTTCCAGCATTCCTGTCTGATCATGGAGGTCGGGGTGCACCTTTTTACATTGGACTTGTAGGGGGCATTGGCGCAGCCGGACGGGTGATGGGACCTTATATTATGGGGAAGTTATATGATGGCGGTGGGTTACCGCCCACACTTTGGCTGGCATTAGGCGTAGCCGTATTATCCATTCTGTTTTTCATTCTGCATAGCTGGTCGAACCGTTTTCGGCATGATTTGGATAATTTGGATACTACTCCTTCTTAGGTGGATGTTCCCAGTCCTTAAGTCCCAATAAAAGTTCAGTAATGAGCTTTTATTATGGTACAATAGGTGACAGCTGGTTGCAGTTATTGCTTCAGGAAAGCCTTCACAGGAAGGATTGAAAGGAATTGTTTACAAGTCAACCCTTGACGATACGTCATTCGGAGATGAAGGATGCTCCTGATCTGATTGCGCTGGATGAACTGGTATGGAATGAACGCACGGCTCCTGCTTCGCTGTCATGGAAGTCGCGCGGAGAGTTTCTGCGCAATACGCCTCCAGGCTCTCAACTGGTCGCCATCGAACAGGAAGTGCTCTGCGGGTATATTGGATTTCGTCCTCCAACGCTGTTGGCTAGTAATTGTCATGTACTCGAAATAAATATAGCTGTACGTCCAGACTATCATCGCAAAGGTATTGGGACGGCGCTCATGAACTCCATGAAGGAGATTGCAGCTGCGGAGGGCATACGCAAGTTAAGTTTGCGTGTACTCTCCTGTAACACGGAAGCCCTTATGTTTTATGAAAAGTGCGGTTTTGCAATTGAAGGGCGCCTGCATGAGGAGTTTTATATCGCAGGCCAATTCGTGGATGATGTTCTAATGGCCTATTTCTTAAAATAGACCGGAGGCTACAGACAGGCAGCAACATTTCGGATGTGATGTCCAGCTCATAACCAACAACGCCGCAGACCTGATCAGGCCTGCGGCGTTGTTGTGCAGTACTATGTTATCGAAGTTGCTTCCATTCATTCTGGAGCATACCATACACTGCGTGGTTCATATAGCCATCTGGCAGCAACTCTGCTTCGCGTACAATGCCTTCGAGCACAAAGCCCAGGCGTTCTGGAATACCGCGGCTGCGGCGGTTCGTCGTTGCACAACGGATTTCGACCCGATGCAAGTCCAACTCCATCAACGCATATTCGACGAATACGCGGCAGGCACTGGTCATGAGACCCTGTCCTTCGTAACCGTGCCCAAGCCAGTATCCGATGCTAACCGACCGGTGGGCCCAATTGATCTCATGGTAGCTGATGATGCCAGCGAGCTCGTTGTCTATCCAAATTCCAGCGGTCAGGCTACCGTTCTCTGCGGCTTGTTTCAAGGCGCCTTGCACGAACTGCTCTGTATGGCTGATTTCCGTGGTGGAGTCTACCCATGGAAGCCATTGACGCAGGCGGTCACGGGACATTTCGATCAGCTCAAACAGAGGCTGCACATGCTCCTTGGTGAGCGGCCGAAGGACTGTGCGTTCGTCCAACGCATATGTAAACATGATTAATCCCCTCTTTCACTCGGAAAATCGCTAAACCAGCCAGTCTAGCATTTAATCCCATGCTACCTTATTCTGCGAGAGTCGTCAAAAGGGAGAGGAAGCTTCAAATTTTATAGGTCCCACCCGGAACCGCCCCTGCTCATATACATATTTCAGATCCAAATCCCCTACAAATTCGCTTGGCGATACGCTACCAGACACTGTGGCATGCAGTGGGAACTGTTCGGCGTCATACATTACAACAGAGCTAAAATCGAGATGCTTTGTAAATTGGGCTGGATCATCATAAAATACGGACGCTTTGGGGTCCATCGTGTGTGTAGTACCGTCAATCATAACAGCGATATGCACCTGGCGGTTGTGGTCACGTAGCTCCACGGAGCTATGTACTCGCTGAGATACAGCATTTGCTGCTGATTCAACTGCATATTCCTCCATTGTTTGTACGTTAACAATATGCAACTCCTGCAATTCCACACCCGTTCCCGAGGCACGTGTGAGAATTACAACGGCTTCACGGATCCCATCTTCGTTTACATCTCTGTAAAATAACTGTGGTGCGGTGGAAATATCCGCCGAGCCCGACCACTGGAATGTGCGGCGCTGCTGGCCGATTTCCAGTACGGCTGAATGAAAGAGTCCCTGGGAAGGGCTCACGGCGTATAGGCGGACAGTTGAGTCTTCTGGTGCGCTAGCCAGCGCATGAGATAATGCAGTTTCGGTCACCATGCTTGAAGAAGGATGATCGGAAGTCATAACGGAAGAGGACAGCAGCATAGACAGCAGGATGACGATCAACAGCTTAAACACGGGTGGGTCTCCTTTTCCGGTAAAATAAAAGATATATACACTATAACGAATTTATTTGCCGAAAATGTTAACTCTTTTTCATAACTTGCATCTTTTTTTGCTGAAGAGAGCATCCCGATTTTCATTTTATTGAGTTATGCGGTGTGAAAGGGTATATTTAAGGGAACAGGTTATACACAGATTATACGGAAGAAAGGTTGATTAGCGTGGAGAAGCCGATTACTCCCCCCAATTTTATTAAAAATGTTATTGAAGAGGATTTACGTACGGGTAAGGTAAAGGAAGTTGTTACACGCTTTCCACCTGAACCAAACGGATATTTGCATATTGGACATGCTAAAGCCATCTGGATCAATTTCTCGTTGGGAGATGAATTCGGAGGACGCACGAACCTGCGTTTTGATGACACCAATCCGGCGAAGGAAGACACGGAATACGTTAACTCCATTCAGGAGGACGTGAAGTGGCTTGGTTATGAATGGGAGGAAAAACATTTTGCCTCCAATTACTTTGAAGAGATGTACAAGCGTGCTATCCTGCTGATTCAAAAGGGGAAAGCCTACGTAGATGACCAAAGCGCGGACCAAATTCGTGAAACACGCGGAACACTGACAGAACCGGGACAAAACAGCCCCTATCGGGATCGCAGCGTGGAAGACAATTTGAAGCTGTTTGAAGAGATGCGTGCAGGCAAATACCAGAATGGTGAAAAGGTGCTGCGTGCCAAGATTGATATGGCTTCGCCAAACATCAATTTGCGTGACCCGGTTATTTACCGCATTTCACACACAGCCCATCACAATACAGGCGATACCTGGTGTATCTATCCGATGTATTCCTATGCTCATCCGCTGGAAGATGCAATTGAGGGCGTAACGCATTCGCTTTGTTCGCTGGAGTTCGAAGATCAACGCCCACTGTACGATTGGGTTGTAGCTGAATGCGAGATGGAAAACGTACCTCATCAATATGAATTTGGACGGCTAAATCTAGCTCAAACGGTAACCAGCAAACGTAAGCTCAAGCTTCTGGTTGATGAAAAACACGTAGACGGCTGGGACGATCCGCGGATGCCGACCATTTCTGGTTTGCGTCGTCGCGGCTATACGCCAGAGGCCATTCGCAGTTTTGTATATGAAACAGGCATTTCCAAAGCCTACGGAGTCATTGATTTGCAGGTGCTGGAGCATTTTGCACGTGAGGATCTGAAGCTTAAGGCACCCCGTACGATGGCAGTTATAGATCCGCTGAAAGTGGTCATTACGAACTATCCTGAAGGACAAGTGGAAATGCTGGAGGCGGAGAACAATACAGAAAATCCGGAACTTGGAACACGCCAAATTCCGTTTTCTCGTGAAATTTATATCGAGCGTGAGGACTTCATGGAGAATCCGCCGAGCAAATACTTCCGTTTATTCCCTGGTAATGAAGTGCGTCTCAAGCATGCTTACTTCATTAAATGCAACGATGTCATTAAGGATGCGGAAGGTAATGTAACGGAGATTCACTGTACCTACGATATAGAAACCAAGAGCGGATCAGGCTTTACGGGACGTAAAGTGAAAGGGACAATCCATTGGGTAGAGGCTACTCAGGCTGTTCCGGCCGAATTCCGTTTGTATGAGCCATTGATTAACGCAGAGGAACCAGAAGTGCTGGAAGAGGATGGATCGGAAAAAACATTCCTTGATCAATTAAATCCGAACTCTTTGGAAATTGCTCATGGCTATGTGGAGCGGAATATGAAAGAAGCACAATCGCAGGACAAGTTCCAATTTTTCCGTCATGGTTATTTCAGTGTAGATCCGAAGCTTTCCAAACCGGGTGAGCCTGTATTTAACCGTGTGGTATCATTGAAAAGCTCTTTCCAATTGCCTAAGCAATAAGATGTTGGAAAAGTGGGACGGATGGTTGCTTCGTGCGGCCAAGTGAAAAAGGAGTCTGCCAACGGCAGACTCCTTTATTTTACGCATACCCGTTCTTCAGAACATGACCATTGACGTGAAGACACTCTATTGTCGTTGTGGTGCTTCATCTATTGGTTTGTGCTCGCCGCCATGTCCTGGCTGGTAACCGTTCTTGTACAGCATATACCACATGATAGCAAATCCCGCGGAGCCAAGCAGGGCGAAGAAGACACCTGCATGGTACATCATTTCACCACCGAAGTTCTGGAATAGCCAACCTCCCGCAAAACCTGCTACGATACCGGATATACCACTCCAGGTCAAGGTATATACGGCCTGTCCGGATGATCGATATGCTGCAGGCGTGAACAGGACGGTCAACTGGGTGCCTACATAGAAATATCCACCGAAGGTGACGCAATGAAGTGCTTGAATGAACACGATCTGAATCGGATCTGTAGCCAGCGCCATGAGTTCCCAACGTAAGGCAAACAGCAAACTGACGAGTGCCAAACAGCCGACCATCACGGTCATTTTTTTCTTCAAGAAGCGATCAAACATTAAAAAGACAATAATTTCAAATACCGATGACATAAAAACGGCAAAACCAAGCATCAGCTTGGACCCACCCAGTTCGGTGATGTACAAGGACATAAAGGCGCCGTTGATTGAATTAGGAATCGATACAAGGATGCCTAACAAAATGAAGGATATAAAGTATCCGTTTAATAAAATACTGCCAAAGCCACGTAAATGAATGGTTGCCGTCTCCACAGTGCTTTTCAGTGGTGGAATTGCCAAAGTGCAGATCAATGCAGCCAGAAGAAGTATCGTAAAGATGGTGGATATACTGGATACTCCTGTGTGGTCAACAACGATGCCGGCAACTGCCGCAGTCACAGCCCAACCGAAGGAACCCCATATGCGAAATGAACCAAATTTCCGGTCTGTGCCCTCAATATAACTGAGAATCAGGGTATTGCTTTGGGCAAATAACGGACTTTGAAAAAAGTAAAAGCCAATCATCGACACATAAATCATGACATACGTGTGAACATGAAATAAAGCTTGTAGCAGTAACAGTGTACCTATAATCATAAATAGTAGAATACGTCGGAGATTTCGGCTCCGGTCGCTTGTATATCCCCAAAAAGGGTTCGCGAATACAGATACAAAAGGTCCGATGGCCATCAGACTCCCGATTTCCAGCTTGTCCATACCAATATCTTGCAAATACAACGGGAAGAAGCTGGAAAAGATGACCATAGCTCCATATAGAAAAAAGTTATATAGCTTTAGGGAATATAGGGGAGTCTCTTGAATTTCTCTCTTTTGCAAGACAAGCCATTCCTTTCTTAGCCCGATAGAGAACTACGCACCGATGTCGATCTGTGGGAATGTTCTTTATTCCAATGTATCATGTGTTGAAAGGGTTAACAAACCAATAAAATTACAATTATGTAAATTTCAATTTTGTCCAAAATTCCATATGCATATATGTGATTGTTTTTTAAAAAAAGGAGGAGTTTTTAATGGAAGTGACTGGTATTATCATCGCAGGAGGACGTTCCAGCCGAATGGGACAGGATAAGGCTCTGCTAGAGATTGAAGGAGCTACTATGCTTGAACGGACATATATTACATTGCAGCAGGCGACCCAACGGGTGATAGTAGTCACCCGTGACGATCAAGGATATGAACAGGACAGTATGGAAGCTGTATCTGATATCTATCCGGGTATGGGGCCCTTGAGTGGTATTCATGCAGGATTATCTGCATCTACTACGGAATGGGGAATAGTCGTGGCCTGTGATATGCCTTTTGTACAGCTGGAAGTGCTGCAAGCCTTGCTTGTTTTAACTGAGAAGTGGGCGGCATCCAAAGGAGCAGCGGAATCACCACTGCAAGCGGTAATTGCTTCTGTGGCCGGACGTATGCACCCTTTGCTGGGAGTGTATCATCGGAGCGTATTGCCATCTGCTGAGGAACGTTTGCGGAATAAACGGCTTCGTCTCACCGAATGGTTGGAAACGTTGAATGTTCGGTATGCAACCATAGCGGATATGCCGGGAGTGACTGAGAATATATGGCACAATGCCGTGTTCAACATGAATAATCCTCAGGATTACAAGTTTGTGTTAGAGCAGTTCCGGAAGGATTAGAAGCATTTAGAGAATATTAAGCAATGAATTTGGGGGAGTACATAACATGCTGGAAGCTATTATACATGCCGTTTTATTGGCATTGGGATTGATTTTGCCTTTAGGGGTACAAAATGTATTTGTGTTTAATCAGGGGGCGTCCCAGTCGCGGTTTCGCAATGCACTGCCTGCTGTCATTACAGCGGGTGTCTGTGACACCATTCTGATCACGCTTGCTGTCGGAGGTGTGTCCCTTGTTTTGCAGCAATTTCTATGGCTCACGAATGTGCTTTATGCGGCGGGCTGTTTGTTCTTGCTGTATATGGCTTGGACTCTTTGGAGATCGAAGGCTGCTTCCTCGGGAGAAAGTCAGCCGATGCTGCCGAAACGCCAGATGATTTTTGCCGCCTCGGTATCACTACTGAATCCACATGCTATACTCGACACGGTTGGTGTAATTGGAACCAGCTCCCTGCAATATAACGGCGTGGAACGTTGGGCCTTCGGTCTGGCCGCTGTGTCAGTATCGTGGATATGGTTTGTGGGTCTGGCAACGGCGGGACGCCTTGTAGGACGTATGGATTCAGAAGGAAAGTTTGGTACTGTGCTCAACAAAATATCGGCACTGATTATTTTGGGTCTGGCCATTTATATGGCGATAAATTTTATGACCAGTATGTGACCCGATCCTTGTTAGAAGAAAAACTTCAATAAAGCGAATACCCCGCTCAAAGCAAAGGGGACACCAATCAAAAACAACATAAAGGCCAGGCAGCCTGCACCATTTACGCCGCCTGCAATTCGGGCGTCCCGAGGGTTAGCCGGATTGTATAATACCTTAGTCTTGCTGCCAACCCGGTTAAGGCTGAGATTGGTACTATAAGGATTCCAGAATTCCACGACTTCACCTGAAGCTGTATAGAAGCGTACCTTTAATCGGCGGGTGTAGCTGGTATCTACCGGATCATCACGGTCAAAGGGAACGACATCGATATCTACTTCGATATGCGCGTCAACGATTTGCCCTTTGGTACGGACCCAGTGGCGTTTACGATAACGATGGCGACGGATCGTTTTGAATCCAAAATAGATGAACAACAGACCGATCAAGCTAAACAACGGCATGAGCAGATCGGAGCTAAAATGAAACCAGTACACATTGAAATCAATTGAAATGATAATCTACTCCTTTAACCAAGCGATAAACAATATATCGGATATACTTACGAATAGTTTAATTTTTCCATAGGGAATAAGGCGCAGAGGAATGGAATACAAAAAAGATCCACTTTCCAGGGAAGTGGATCTTTTCAATAGCTACTTGGACTACTTATTGCTCAATAGAGACATATCAAAATCAATATCCTCGATAACCTTATTATATGAATTATTATGTGCTACATATATATTTAAAATAAGATTTTTATACGATATTAGTTATTAAATAAAAGCTAATTTGGATGAAAAGCATTACTTTTTAAATTCGATCAGGAGGTGCTTGATATGCAGCATCAGATGGACGATATAGACCACAAAATCATGAAATTGCTACAGCATGATGCCCGAATAACGATTTCCCAAATCAGTAAAGAAATTTCAATGTCACAGCCGTCCGTTAAAGAAAGAATGACCAAGCTTGAAGAACGAGGGATTATTTCTGGATATAATGCTGTATTTAATTTACGGGAACTGAATCGGGGGACAACAACGTTTATTCTGGTAAAGACAGAACATTGCCAAGAGCTGATTGATTTTTGTAAGGCGGCGAAGGAAGTTACCGATTTATTCCGCATCAGTGGGGAATTTAATTATCTCATTAAGGTACAAAGTTCGTCTGTAGAGGAAATTGCAGAGTTTCAGGATTCTCTAGTTAAGCTGGGCCCCTCGAAATCGCATATTTGTATGAAAAATATACTGGAAAACAGGGTTTTGTTGTAGGTCAGCAGAGAAACGCATATTTGGAACAAAACATTCAGTAAAGCTGTTATTCGTGACATTAAATTAGGTGAATGGTTGGATGAAAAAAGTGACGCTGAATTACACCAGCGTCACCGTAATTCCCTGCTCCAGACGCTCCACGTCCTGGAGCTCGATCTTGCCGGCCATGGCGTGCAGAGCCGCCGCTGTGCCGCAGGCCGCTCCCTGCCGCAGCATGGCAGGGAGATCCAGCCCCGCCGCCGCGCCGGTAACCATTCCGGCGACCATGGCGTCACCGCTGCCGAGTGCGCTGACAATGTCCGCCTCCGGCAGGCTCACACGGTAGCGCGCATCGCGCGTTACCGCCAGCGCCCCGCGCGCGCCGAGCGAGATGACGGCCAGCTGCGCTCCTGCTTCCAGCAGCTGCGATGCTGCCGCTTCAGCGGCATCTGGGCGCGCTGCGTCGATTCCCGCGAAGCGGGCGGCCTCGTCCTCGTTAGGCTTCACGAGGTCGGGCTTTCCGCGCAGCCCCAAGCGCAGCGCCTCGCCGCTCGCGTCCAGCGCCACCCGCGCGCCGCGCGACTTCGCCAGCGTGCACAGCTCGGCATATAGATTGGGCGGGCAGCCGGGTGGCAGGCTGCCGGAGAGAACGACCCAAGCCGAATCCTCGGCAAGGGTCGCGATTTTGCGCCGCAGCGCGGCTAGTTCAAACGGCCCCACGGTCGGGCCGCTCTCAATTAGCTCGGTCTGCGTGCGGGCAGCCGGGTCGAGCACGGTTATGGCGAGACGGGTTTCCCCGTGTGCCGTTTCGATGAAATCGGCGTTTACGCCTTCCGCGCTCAAGCCGTCGATGAGCAGCCGTCCGGTGTGTCCGGCCACAAATCCGGTCGCTCGTACAGGCTGACCTAGTGTGCGAATGACACGAGCGGCATTCACGCCCTTGCCGCCTGGCACCGTCAGGCCGCCTTCAATGCGGTGGACGGCATTCAATCCAAAGCCTGCAACCGTGTAGATTTTATCTACTGCCGCGTTAAGTGTTACGGTGGTAATCACAAGGCATCACTCCTTAAGAAATCAGCTTTAAGCCCAATGCTGCGGCAAGAATCATGGCGATGAACAAAACACGCAGTACGCTTTTTTGCTCGCCATACAGGAACATGCCTGTAATCGTACTGCCGACGGTCCCAATGCCTGTCCATACGGCATAGGAAGTTCCCATAGGCAAACTATTCATGGCGTAGCTGAGCAGAGAGAAGCTAAGAATAAAGGATAAGATCATAAGTGCTAAAGCCTTCCACCCTTTGCCGACCGTAACTCCCTTCATGCCGATGACTCCAAGCACTTCCGAGCATCCCGCGATAACCAATGCAATCCAAGCCATTATGCACCGCTCCCTTCCTGAGCATCACGATCGGTAACTAACTTCAAGCCGATCACACCCGCTAGCAAAAGGGCGATTAACAGTGTTTTGGACCATTGAAACGGCTCCCCGAATAGCAGCATTTCACCTACGACGGTTCCCCCTGTGCCCAATCCGGTAAATACAGCATACACCGTGCCTACAGGCAGACGCTTTGCAGCCTTCATGATTAAATAAAAGCTGGCCACCACAGCCAGCACAGTTACAGCCCAGGTGAGTACAGAATCTGCATGCTTCAAGCCTGATACCCATACGACCTCAATCAGGCCTCCAACAAAAACGTAAATCCAACTGCGATTCATGATGAATTTCTCCTCAATTTAGTATAATTTTACAATTACATTAACTTCACCTTTCACGAGGTGAAGTTAACGTAATTCCACGCCAAAAAATAGGCCATGCAGCGTTTAGCCTTCGGTGGTAGTTGGTGCTTCCGCTGTACAGCAGCTCTACCATGATTCCATCCACCAGCGTCATGTAGGCTAAAGCCACATCCGCTGGCTTCATATGTCCAAAGGGTTCCCGATCCCGTACATTTCGGAGGCGACGAGTTAATTTTCGCTCCATTTGTTCCAGGAAAGGATTCACAATATTCAGTACCTCGTTATATAAAGATACAGGTGGAAAAAAGGAAAAACGAAGCATAAACTTGGCTGAGTTGTTGCCCTCATATTCCTGTTCCATCCAGAACAAGAAATTATGCAGTGTATGCTCCAGCGACTGTTCTTTGCGTTCCGTAAAGTATTCAAAAATACGTAAATTCTGCTCTTGAAACGCGTAACTTGCCACCTGCAAAAACAAATCCTCCTTACCCTGAAAATGCGCATATATAGACGGTTTTCGGATTCCAACCTCGGCGGCAATACTGCTCAAGGATGCTCCCTCATACCCATTGGCGGCAAATTGGAAAAGAGCGGCCTTTCGAATCTCTTCCATTCCCATTATCATCACCTACCTAACGTTCGTTAGTTTATTTTCACATGAAAAAAAGTAAGTGTCAACCCATCGACATTTCGTTATGTACTCTGGATTTTTTTATTCAACATTTAAATAAAAAAGTGGGAAGAAATAAGGGGCTCATGTACAATATAATGAGGAATATCTGTTCAAATGCAGTCCATTGGAAGTGAGGTTAGTTATGAGGCGAAGCTTACTGGCCGTATTGATCGCGGCTATGGTGTTTATTATTTATTATTTTGGCTTGTTTAATTACATCGGTAAAAATGAAGGAACTGTCATCAGTATTTTCTCTACTCTGACGGTTATTTCCATAAGTCTGATTATTTTCACGGAGAATCGTAATCCTTCCACCACCATGTCATGGATTTTGCTGCTGGCGTTGTTGCCAGTCGTTGGACTTCCTCTTTATTTTTTATTTGGGCAAAATGTATTCAAGCGCCGCAAGTATGACAAAAAGGCATTGCGTGACCAACAGGCGTATGAGCGTATCGAAAAGGATGCTTTGCGGGTCAAACGAGATCTGACCTGCTTTACAGATGAGCAGCAGCAGTTAATGCGCCTGGCCCGGAGATTGGCCCGCTCCCCGATTTATTTTGCGACAGAAACCCAGATTCTGAATAATGGAGAGGAAACCTTCTCCACGCTGCTCGAAGAACTGCGCAAGGCGCAGCATCATATCCATATGGAATATTACATTTTCCGCTCGGATGATATCGGTACCAGCATTCAGAAAATTTTGATTGAAAAGGCTAAAGCGGGTGTTAAGGTTCGGTTTATGTACGATGCAGTCGGTAGTATTCAGTTATCGAAGGCATTTTTGAAGGAAATGAAAGATGCAGGAGTAGAGGTTGTTGCATACGGAGGCGCTCGGATTTTGTTCTTCTCCAGTCGGGTAAACTACCGTAATCACCGTAAAATTGTAGTTATCGACGGTAATATTGGATTAATCGGTGGCCTAAATGTGGGAGATGAGTATCTCAGCCGCAACAAAGCCTACGGCTTTTGGCGTGACACGCATATGATTGTGAAGGGCGAAGCTGTGCGGACGTTGCAACTTATATTTTTACAGGATTGGCTTCATATGACGGGTGAATCGGTACTGGATAGCGAATATCTGTCTCCCGATATTGAACCGATCACGGATGGCGGCGTACAGATTATTGCCAGCGGACCAGACAATGAGCGGAGAGTGCTTAAAAATCTATTCTTCTCCATGATCACATCCGCTCGAAAATCCGTCTGGATTGCCACTCCTTATTTTATCCCGGATGAAGATATCCTGACTGCTTTACGGATGGCTGCTCTATCCGGGTTGGATGTGCGTATTCTATTTCCCGCGAAACCGGATAAATGGCTGCCTTTTCTCGCATCCCACTCGTATTTCCAATCGTTGCTGGAGGTGGGAGTCAAGGTATATGAATATGAAAAAGGATTTCTTCACTCCAAGCTTCTCATTATTGACGGGGAAGTTGCGACTATTGGGACAGCCAATATGGATATGCGCAGCTTCCATCTGAATTTTGAAGTGAACGCTCTGTTGATTCAAACACACAGTGTGCAGCAGATGGTGACCGACTATGAGCGAGATTTGCAGAATGCCAGTTTGATCGTACGCGAGGAATTCATGAAAAAACGTCTGTTCAAACGTTTGATGGAATCGCTGGCTCGGCTGCTTTCACCGCTGCTGTAATGCACAAATGAAGAGCTGTGGATAAGGTAGCAGATCCTATAGTCAAAATGTAGTAAAGCCCAAAATATCCTGGAGACGGTATACAATATCTTTCCAAAATGTTGAATGATCCTCGTAAGCCGCCAGATCCAGACTGTATTCAGCTCCCCGGTTATTCCACAGCTTATCAAAATAGGCCGCCACCTGTCGGGTCAGCTTGCTGTCCGCCGGAGCGGCCACCCACAGTTCATTCTCCAGATTTAAATCATCCAAATTACGGGGAGTCAAATTGGTAGAGCCCCCCCAAATCAAATGCTCTCCTTGTGCCTTGGCAATATAAATCAGCTTCGTATGGAATTGCTCATGGGTAGTATGATACCAACGAATTTGAATGTTTCCATCCGATTTATCGGACAACTCTTGGGCAACAGGACGATTAGGGATGCCTATTTTTTCCTGCCCGAACGCGTTTTCATTGGGGTCTAGCAGCAATTGGATGTTTACGCCGCGTGCCGAGGCATCCAGCAGGCTATTCAATATTTTGCGATCAGCCAAATAAAACATGCCCATATGAATGCTGTCACCTTGCTTCGTCTGCTTAATGCCATTCAGAACGGAGGCATACACTTTGCCTTCAGTGAGATATTTGATCCGGTAGCTGTCCTTACCTGATGGGACTAGGGGCTCTGCTTGAGGTGTGTAGACAGGAAGTTGCCCTCCGCCCGAGAAGTCCAATACCGCCTGCTCTGTTTGTAAAATATCTCCGATGATCGGTCCCTTCACTTCTAGGGCAACATTGGAATGATAGGCACTTGCATCGTGAACATTACCTGTAGAAATGAGAGCAGTTTGCTCGTTGGCAACCAATTTTCGGTGATTGGCCTTGACGTTTAACAGCTTTAAATAAGAGCGAGCCGTAACGTCAGGTCCGTCACTGGCCATCAGATTGGGAATCCAGCCTGTGCCATGCTGCCCGAACCACTGGAAAAAGGTACGCCACACCGCTGAATAGATAGGCGTGGAGTCCCGCAACGGGTCTACATCGGTCTGTACGACCTGAATTCCTACTTGCTTCATATTCTCCAACAAAGGATTGGGAGCAGAATTATAGTTGGTATTGACTTCATCTGTAATGAAAAAGATAGGCATCTCAGGATAAGCTTTCTTTTTGGCGATAAGATGATTAGTCATTTGTGCGCTAACTTCGGGGAAATGCTGGCCTTTATGCTTATAATCGTTGAACAGAAACAGGTCAATGACGATAAATTGCTGGGCTTCATCAATGATGCCGAGCATACGATTCAAAATTTGCCCTTCATGTTGTACAGTGCTTCCAACCCCAGTAGGGTAGGTCAAATCCGTCCAAAAGTTTACCTCGTTTGTTGAATACTCCTGACTTTCATAAGAGACGAACGGAGGCAAGGGTTTATGAGTCTGATACAGCATGACGCCAATCAGCCAGAGGATAAGCAGCAGAATAGCGATTTTAAGAGCACGGCCCTTGTGCACGGTTTTTCTTTGATATTCCGGCACAGAATGCAGCGGATTTTGTTTAGTCATACGACGATCAGCTCCTTAATTAAATGCTGCATTCATCTTATCGTGTCCGAACATGCAGATTATGAAATAGATACTGTTTAATTATTACCGCAAGTCCACAGGATTGAAGCGGAATGCTGAACAGAATGAAATGGAGAACGTTTTATTAATTAATTGAGGACATATGTCCTTTATAGGCAGGCTGACCTATACTTAAATAGATACAAAAGTCATTTACATGGGGAGAATAACGATTTATGAGAGGAATCTTGTTTGCTTTTCTGGGAGGCGCTTGTATTACGCTACAGGGGGTAGCGAATACACGGATTAGTCAGGATATCGGGACATGGCAGGCGGCTGCCGTTACTCAGCTAATAGGTTTTATTTTGGCTGCATTAGTTTGGATGTTTACAAAGGATGGCCGTGTGTCTGAAATGAAACAGGTAAAGCCGATGTATCTTTGGGGTGGTGCTTTTGCGGCTATCATTATATTTAGTGAAGTCACCGCCATTCAACATATTGGGGTTACGTTCACGATCTCGGCGCTGTTGATTGCTCAGTTATGCTTAACATTTCTGGTAGACATCAAGGGATGGTTTGGCATCGTGAAGCAAAAGATGAAGCTGCCACAATTTATAGGTATTGGTATGATGATCGCGGGTGTCATTATTCTAAAGCTCTAAAATAAAACTTTATTATAGAAAAAGCTTAGAACGTAGAATTGAAGGTGAACTGAGGAATGAGGGAAATACAGGATCAAGAGCAGCTAAAGTATTTTTTGCATCTGCATCAGTTGGAATCCATACTCTACGAGCCACTACATCCCTATTTGTCGCTGTATCGTTTGGAGCAAGGGGAAAAACTCTGTTCGCAGGGAGACGCCATTGAACATCTGTATATTCTGGTGCAGGGCAAGGTCAAAATTTTTACCAGCTCTACAGAAGGGAAGACTCTGATCCTTTGCTTCAAAACCCCGATCGAGGTCATAGGAGATGTTGAATATATTCGTAATAGTCACGTCATCAATACAGTAGAGGCAGTGTCGCCGATCTATGTGATTGGTGTCCATCACCAATGGATGAATAAGTACGGCAGAGATTATGCTCCTTTGCTGCAATTTCTTTTGGATATTGTCACGCGAAAGTTTTGTCTGGACTCTGATTTCTCCAGTTTCAACCTTATGTATCCGGTGGAAGTCAGGCTGGCGAGCTACCTGCTATCTGTTTCTTTTGACGAATCCAATTCTGCCTTTCATGAGGAACTACGGGCATCCAGTCTGGTGGATGTGGCGAATTTGATCGGAACCAGTTACAGACACCTTAACCGTGTCATTCGCAAAATGATTGAAGAGGGATTGGTTGAACGGGCAAAAGGCTATATTGTCATTAAGGACAGAAAAGGTTTGAGTGAACTTGCAGGCCATAATATTTATGAATCGTTGCAATCATAGTGCTTTGAAGTAGAGCAGCACAATAAAGGGACTATCAAGGGAGAGGTAAACATGTTATTAGGGCTCATATTGGCAGTTATCGCAGGTGCTTTGGTCAGTCTGCAAACGATATTCAATAATAAGGTGAATGAGCGGACAGGTTCATGGGCCACAACGACATTGGTACTGGGAACGGGCTTCTTGGCTTCCTTGCTCGGGAGTCTTATTTTTGAAGGGAAAAATACATTTGTTTTACATCATATGCAGCTATGGTATTGGTTCAGTGGCATGATTGGTGTTGGCGTTGTGTTCTGTCTGGTGCAAGGAATGAAGCGACTGGGCCCAACCTATGCGATTTCCATCGTATTGACGGCACAATTAGGTACCGCTCTGTTGTGGGATTCGTTAGGATGGCTGGGATTAGAAAAGATTCCGTTTACCTTCAATAAGTTGATCGGTGTAATCGTCATTATTGGCGGTATTCTCGTTTTCAAATTTGGACATGGGCGGACGAAGGAGCCACAAGAAAATATTACACCTATACCTGATTCGATGAAGAGCTAAAGGAGGTTGTGATGACCTTTATCCTGCTATGATTGGGGTCCCGCTTTCGCAGGGGCATTTTGTAGAAAAGCTGCATCTTAAGCAGGTGCTGCTTTTCATCCCATAGGCAAGAAAAAATGTTCACAGTCATGTATATATTTTTCCATCCATGATACAATGAAAATATCTTAAAATAGTGCTTTAAGGGCTTAGATATTTGATATATGAGACGATAAATAGATCGGTTACCGTGTTCGGGAACGGTCTTATTTGTGCTTCACGAACCTGATGGAGTAAACAGAGTGACTTTGGATGAGGTGGAACATAGATGAGTAATACAGAAAATAAAAAAGGATCACCTGACGGCTCGAACAGATCCGGCTCTTTGTTACCTGCCGCACAGACAGGTGAACGGAAGATTGAGCATGTCCGCCTTTGTCTGCAAGAAGATGTGGCCGGACATGGTATCACCAGTGGGCTGGAGCGATATAGCTTTAAGCATTGCGCATTGCCGGAGCTACACTTTGACGAGGTGCGTCTGGATACCAAATTTATGGGACGTACTGTACGGACACCGCTGCTCATCAGTTCGATGACAGGCGGCAGCGCCGAGACAGGAGCGATTAATGAGCGATTAGCAGAGACAGCAGAGAGACGTGGCTGGGCGCTGGGTGTCGGCTCGGTACGAGCTGCGGTGGAAAAAGAAGAATTGGCCTCAACTTTTGCGGTTCGCCGTCTGGCACCCAGCATCCCGATCCTTGCTAATCTGGGTGCAGTGCAGCTGAACTACGGATTTGGCGTGGATGATTGCCAACGTGCAGTGGAAATTGCCGGAGCGGATATGTTGGTGCTGCATTTGAACGGATTGCAGGAGATATTCCAACCTGAAGGGAATTTGGATTTCAGCGGGCTACTTGAGCGCATCGAAGAGTTGTGTCATCGTCTTTCGGTGCCAGTAGGCGTGAAGGAAGTAGGCTGGGGCATAGATGGTGAGACGGCATCGAGATTATATGATGCAGGCGCCGCTTTTATTGATGTCGCTGGTGCAGGCGGGACAAGCTGGAGCCAAGTGGAGAAATTTCGTAATCCTGATCCTGTGCGCCGTGCAGCGGCGGAGGCGTTTGCGGATTGGGGCAATTCGACCGCTGATTGTATCGTGGAGGTTAGAGCAGCCCAGCCTAATGGCACTCTGATCGGTAGCGGTGGACTGAAAAACGGTGTCGATGCTGCGAAGGCACTTGCTTTGGGCGCCGACATGGCAGGCTTCGGTCGCTCTTTGCTTGGCTCGGCGGTCACCTCCAGCGAGGCGTTGGAAGCGCGATTGGAGCAAGTAGAGCTGGAATTGCGCACAGTCATGTTTGGCATCGGAGTTGCTGGGATCGAAGGTCTTAAAGACACGACCAGACTAAGAAAGAAGGCGAACGGATGAGTGGGTTCATTAAGTTGGTTCCGATGAACGCAGAGCAGTATGAACGCTTTGAGCAACGCTCACTCGCGGATTATGCGGAGGAGAAAATCCAGGCAGGCGCGTGGACGGTGGAAGAGGCACCGGAACGGGCAAAGGAAAGCTTTGCAACATTTTTGCCGCAAAGACTGGATACACCCCACGCTCACCTGTACATGCTTGAGTATTCGGGTAGTGCGGGGCAGTGCCCCGAGGAAGCGGGATATATATGGTTCAACATTACAGAAAGTGCGCAAGGCAAAGAAGCTTTTTTGCTGGATATTCTCGTTTACGATTCATATCAGGGGCAAGGCCTGGGTACGTTGACGATGCAGGCGTTGGAACAAGAAGCTCGGAGGCTGGGTGCGGTTCGCATCGGTCTGCATGTATTTGGGCATAATGAGCGGGCTTTACATGTATATCGCAAGTCTGGTTATCGGGTTACGGATATCCAGATGAGCAAGGAAATCTAAATAAAGAAATCTAAATAGGGATGCAGCAAAACCCTAAATTCACAGTCATATGCTTGCCGCATGTATAGGTTCTCCTATATAATGTGGGTTGGTAAACTAACAGATGGTATAACGCATATTTTATATAAACGGGAGTTGTTCTGATTATGGCTTTAAAAGCGGGGATCGTAGGTCTGCCGAACGTGGGCAAATCAACACTGTTTAACGCAATAACGCAGGCGGGGGCGGAATCCGCAAACTATCCATTTTGTACAATTGACCCTAATGTAGGGGTCGTTGAAGTACCGGACGAGCGGCTGGATAAGCTGACTGAACTGGTAGTACCGAACAAAACGGTACCAACGGCTTTTGAATTTGTTGATATTGCAGGACTTGTACGAGGTGCCAGCAAAGGCGAGGGTTTGGGCAACAAGTTTTTGGCTCATATTCGTGAAGTAGATGCCATTGTTCATGTGGTACGCTGCTTTGAAGATGAGAATATTACCCATGTGGACGGCAAAATTGATCCGATCAGCGATATTCAGACGATTAATCTGGAATTGATTCTGGCGGATATCGAAAGTGTAGACAAGCGCATTGAACGTTCCCGCAAAAACATGAAGGGCGGCAACAAGCAGTATGCCCAAGAGGTTGAAGTACTGGAACGGATCAAGGAATCGCTGTATGCTGACAAACCTGCACGTAGCGTAGAATTGTCAGAAGACGAAAAGTTGATTATACGCGACCTTCATTTGCTTACAATGAAGCCTGTATTGTACGCGGCTAATGTCAGCGAAGATGGTGTAACGGAAGCTGATAGCAATCCATATGTGCAAAAGGTACGTGAATTTGCAGTGGCGGAAAATGCTGAAGTGGTACCGATCAGCGCCAAAGTAGAGGCTGAAATTGCTGAGCTGGAAGGCGAAGACAAGGCAATGTTCCTTGAGGAGCTGGGGCTGGCTGAATCCGGTCTGAACCGTCTGATCAAAGCAGCTTACCGCTTGTTGGGACTGTATACGTATTTCACAGCAGGTGTGCAGGAAGTACGCGCATGGACTATTCACAAAGGAACAAAAGCACCTGGCGCTGCGGGCGTAATCCACTCGGATTTTGAACGCGGATTTATTCGCGCTGAGGTTGTATCCTATGATGATTTGGTCGCTGCTGGATCTATGAACGGGGCCAAGGAACGTGGTCAGCTTCGTTTGGAAGGCAAGGAATATGTGGTGCAGGACGGAGACGTAATGCATTTCCGTTTTAATGTTTAGTATGCATCTCGGCGTATAACAAACAGAGTTTATATACAAACATATTAAGTAATGATATATGTGTTGCCTGCATGTACCAATTACGTAGTCGCTGCCTGTCCCGGGCGGCGGCTTTTTATATTTGATTCGCATTTCTTTTATTAGTTGAGAGTTTGTTATTCAACTCTTTAGCGAGATTTTGTTTATTCGACTTCAATTGATTTGCGGATTTTTGCAAAATCCTAAATTAGCAAGTATTTTATGTAGCTAATTAATCGAATAGTTGTTATAATAAAGAGCTGTAGCCAGTGAATTTAAAGCTGGTTTCATATTAATTTAACTGAAGAGGTGAATCGCTTGTTGGACCGATTGCAATCATTGGCGGACCGCTACGATAAACTGAGCGAACTGCTCTGCGATCCGGATGTGGCGAACGATAGCAAAAAACTTAGAGATTATTCCAAAGAACAGTCTGATTTACAGCCTGCTTATGAAGCATATACCGAATATAAAACTGTCGTTGAGGAGCTGGACGCTGCTAAAGCCATGCAGGCAGAAAAGCTGGACGACGAGATGCGTGAAATGGTCAAAATGGAGATTGAAGAGCTGAGTGCCCGTAAGCGGGAGCTGGACGAGAAAATTCGTATTTTGCTGCTGCCGAAGGACCCGAACGATGATAAGAACGTTATTATCGAAATTCGTGGTGCTGCGGGTGGGGACGAGGCCGCGCTGTTTGCAGCGGACTTGTACCGGATGTACACGCGTTATGCAGATACCCAAGGCTGGCGTGTAGAGCTGATGGATGCAAACATGAATGACCTTGGAGGCTTTAAAGAGGTTATTTTCATGATTAACGGACGCGGTGCATACAGCAAAATGAAATTCGAAAGTGGCGCGCACCGTGTACAGCGGATTCCGACAACTGAATCTGGCGGACGTATTCATACGTCTACCTCCACGGTGTCCGTGATGCCTGAGGCAGAGGAAGTGGATATCGAAATTTTAGACAAGGATATCCGCGTGGATACTTTCTGCTCCAGCGGTGCGGGCGGTCAGTCCGTTAATACAACCAAGTCGGCGGTGCGTGTAACGCATATGCCAACAGGTATTGTGGCAACCTGCCAGGACGGCAAGTCCCAAAACTCCAACAAGGAGAAGGCGCTGCAAGTTTTACGTGCCCGTATTTCGGATATGATGCGCCAGGAAGAGGAAGCCAAATATGCAGGCGAGCGTAAGAGCAAAGTAGGTACTGGAGACCGCAGTGAGCGTATACGTACTTACAACTTCCCGCAAAGCCGTGTAACGGATCATCGCATTGGTTTAACCATGCACAAGCTGGACCAGGTGATGAACGGAGAGATCGAAGAAATCGTATCAGCACTCACGATTGCAGAGCAGGCTGATTTGATGGAACAAGAGGTTTAAGTTTTGGGGAACGAACGCGATTGTGTGTATCGGATGCCGCCGGAACGGAACATGAGTGTCAGAGAAGCCTTAGTTGAGGCTTCTTCTTTTTTAGGAAGTTGCGGCGTGTTGGAGCCGCAGCATAATGCCCGCTTGCTGCTGGAACATGTGCTTGGACTGGAAGGTACGAGGTTTTACGCCGCTCTGGGCGATCCGTTCCCTTCCTCCGTCAAGGACACATGGGAACGGATCATCGCCCGCAAAGCTGCGGGTGAACCGGCGCAGTATATTATCGGACAGCAGGAATTTTACGGCCGCCCGTTCGCGGTTTCACCGTCGGTGCTGATTCCGCGCCCCGAGACGGAACTGCTCGTCGAGGCGATACTCCAGCACGGCGACCGGCTGTGGCCGAGCGGTGCTCCGCACGCGCTCGACATCGGTACGGGCAGCGGCGCGATTGCCGTGACACTGGCGGCTGAGCGGCCGCGCTGGCACGTGGCGGCGGGGGATATTTCTGCCGCTGCGCTCGAAATGGCGGCCCAGAACGCTGCCGCAAACGGCGCAGCCGTAGAATTCCGCGAGGGCGATCTACTGGCGCCGTTTACGGGAACAGTGGTGGACATCCTCGTGTCCAACCCGCCATATATTCCAGCTGCTGACATCGCTGGCTTGCAGCCGGAGGTGCGCGACCATGAGCCGCGGATGGCGCTGGATGGAGGTCCTGACGGGCTTGGCCCGTATCGGGCAATGCTGGAGCAGCTGGGGCTCCTTCAGGCCCCACCCCGGCTAATCGGGTTTGAGCTGGGGATGGGACAGGCCAGAGACGTGGCTGGCCTGCTGGAACAGGCAGGTCATTGGAAGAACATTCTAATCATTCCTGACCTTGCGGGGATCGAGCGACATGTCCTAGGCGTCTCGGAGTAGTGCTGCATTTTCTTTTTGCGAGTCTTTCCTTTAGAATAAGAGGAGTATGACCGAGAAACGGCTCAGGGGGAAATCATGCTTCAGAAATTGAAAAAAATTGATGGTCCGGTTATTTTTATTCTGGTTTTGCTCATGGCGATTAGTATCATAACGGTATACAGTGCTGGTAGGGGTCCTACGAACTTGGCAGAGCACGGCAACGACTACCAGAAGATGATCGGGTATTATATATTGGGCTTTGTAGCGATCTTGGGTTTAGCGATAGTCGATTTTCGGATATTCATTAAAAAAGCCTTGTATGTATATGGAGGCGGGATATTCCTGTTGATTCTCGGCTTTTTTGGCGGGACGGTTAATAACTCTCAAGGCTTTTTGAAAATTGGTGGCTTAAATCTTCAGCCTGCCGAGGTATTCAAGCTGGTTCTTATCATTTTTTTGGCGTATATGCTGATTAAAAAGCGCAAGAGCAAGCTGTATTTTATTCAAGATGTTCTTCCAGTTGCTCTGGTGAGCTTTGTCCCGTTTGCCATGGTCATGGCACAAAATGACTTGGGTAATGCGCTCGGTTACATTGTCATCGTCATTGGTATGCTATGGATTGGTAATGTGAAGGCATCCCATGCGCTAATCGGATTTATCGTATTTGCAGTCGCCGTTGGTGGAGGGATCAAAGCGTATATCTCGTTTCACGATGAGATTGATTCCTTTATGAAAGGTATTGGCCGTAGTCACTGGGTAGAGCGTTTGGACCCTTGGCTGGTACCGGAAGAAGCAACCGCGAAGGCATCTTATCATACGAAAAATGCCAAACTGGCAATAGCTTCTGGCGGGATGATGGGCAAGGGCTTTTTGCAAGGAACCTCGGTACAGTCCGGGCGTGTTCCCTATACGTATGCGGATTCTATTTTTGTAGTTGTAGCAGAGGAGTTTGGGTTTGTAGGCTCTTCAATGCTACTATTGCTATATTTTATTTTGATTCACCGAATGATCCTGATTTCGCTGGAATGTCGGGATCGGGCTGGCCCGTATATAATTGTCGGGATTGTGTCCATGTTGCTGTATCAGATTTTTGAGAACATTGGTGCGTTTCTGGGCATTATGCCACTTACAGGGATTACGCTTCCATTCATAAGCTATGGCGGTACCTCGTTGCTTATTAACATGGCTAGTATTGGCTTGGTTATGAGTATTAAGGTGCATGGCCAGGAGTTAGAGGATGACCTGCCGCAGCCTTCCAGAGTAAGCTTGACGAAGGCGAAAAAAGCCTAGTACAGGCGGATTGTGACTAAATATTGATGGTTATTTGTGCGAGTTGAAACGGTGCGACGAAAGAGTCCAGATTGTGAAATCTGGGCTTTTTTATATTCCTAGGTGACGATCAAGCTTGCAATAGCCTGAATTTTTTACGAGATTCATAGGTTTAAACTCTCCCAAACCGGACAGACTGATAGACATGATAGAGTTTGGGTTTGGGGGGACGAAAATGAGAAGTTGGATGAAGCAAGCTGCAATGATACTCTTTTGTATATCGATATTAATGATGTCTTGGGAAGGTCAAAAAACGGACGCTGCGATGACCACGGGAGCAAGAGGGACTTTAGCGTCTGGAGTGGCCACCACAGGGTTGAAGGTAATTCCGCACGATTCCATCCGACTGCGCATTTTGGCTAATTCGGATCGTCCAGAGGATCAGTTGGTTAAGCGCGAAATACGGGATGCCATTGTGCAGCAGATGAATGCGTGGGTGGGTGAGCTGGATAATCCACAAAGCCTAAATCAAGCCAGAGTGTTGATTGATGCACATTTGCCTGAAATTGATCGCTTGGTAGGTGCGGAACTGGCTCGACGCGGTATAGCGTATGATCATCAGGTGGAACTGGCAAGTGTACCTTTTCCGACGAAAATGTACGGTGGCCTTGTTTACCCAGCAGGGAATTATGAGGCGCTTCGAGTTACACTGGGGCAAGGGAAAGGACAAAATTGGTGGTGTGTGCTGTTCCCGCCGTTGTGCTTTATTGATGCAGGTAGCGGTGAAGCAGCAGCACAAACTGTATCGGCAAAAACAAGTCATGAAGACAATCGAACGAATGCTGCTGACAAAGAGCCGGAAGTACGTTTTTTCCTGTGGGATGCCCTTACGGGTCTGTGGAGCTGGGTGAGTGGTTTGTTTGCCTAAACGTCTCGTTAGAGCTATGGAAAAGAGAACAACGAGTGTAAGTTTCCCCATATGTTATAATGGAACTTACGATAGATATGCAGATAGCAGAGCCAAATTGATCTGATTTGTTAAAGTGGGTTTTTGGAGATCAGGGCAATGAAATGGCCTGTATGACAATAAGATATGGGATGATCTGATATGAGCGATAAAGTGAACCAAATGCATGACTTGCACGCAGGTTTTGTGAAAAAAGAGAGAGCAGGGCAGGAGCAGGCATTACAGCCTTCTCACACACACTGGTGGGATGTAAGATGTCTGGTTCCTGATGAGGACACGACTATACCTGCTACCTCGTCTTTTGAGGTGGAAAAAGCGGCTCCCGTTGGTTCTGTGAACAACACAGACGGGGATGATCCTGACGAGCTTTCAGCTGGACAGGCTCTAATCACTGCGGAAAAGGGCATACGGGAGGCCGCCGTACTTCTCCAGGCTGGAGAGACGGTAGCCTTTCCTACGGAAACCGTGTACGGACTGGGGGCCGATGCGCGCAGCACTAAAGCGGTAGAGGCGGTATTCGCTGCTAAAGGGCGTCCGTCCGATAATCCGCTCATTGTACATATTTCCGATGCTGCTCAATTAAAAGGCATGGTAGCGGAAATAAACGATACAGCCCGAGCGCTGATGAATACATTTTGGCCAGGACCGCTGACTCTCGTACTGCCAGTAGTGTCGCAGGCACTTTCATCGCGTGTGACCGCAGGACTGGACACGGTCGGTGTGCGCATGCCGGATCATCCGATAGCGCTACGCTTAATCGCAGAAGCTGGTTGTCCGCTGGCTGCACCAAGCGCCAACCGCTCGGGAAGACCTAGTCCGACCCTAGCACAGCATGTGCTGGAGGACCTGGAGGGCCGCATCGGCGGCATTTTGGACGGAGGTCCCACGGGCGTGGGGCTGGAGTCCACGGTAGTACAAGTCGGTGACGACGGAACCGTCACCATTCTGCGCCCAGGCGGTGTGACTGCTGAACAGCTCGCTACGGTTGCTCGCTCTGTCGTACTGGACCCGGCGCTGGCTGACACACCCGGGCAGGACGCCGATAGCCTGGCGCCACGCTCGCCGGGCATGAAGTATACGCACTATGCGCCACGAGGGCGCTTGAGTGTGGTACAAGGCCCGTCGTCTGGTGAAGTGACGGGCTGGATTCGCACCGCGTTGGCGGAGGCTACCGCGCGCGGGGAGCGCACGGCGGTGCTCGCGTTCGACGACCATGCCGCCAGCTACGCCGGAGAACGAGTCTACACGCTGGGCAAGCTGGACGCGCTTCATGAGGCGGCGCAGCGCCTATACAGCGTACTGCGCCGCTGCGATGAGGACGGCGTCACCTACATTTTGGCGGAAGCCTGTCCGCCGAAAGGATTGGGAGACGCCGTCATGAATCGACTGCTTAAAGCGGCAGGTCATCGAATCATCCGTCTGTAGCTTCTGTAAAGAATTGAGTCTCTTATTTTAATTTCTCCTCGCTCCTTATCTCTGTTTTGGGTATTTTCAGTGCCTGCTTGTACTGATTTGCCCCTTGTCCGCATAACGTGTACAAGAACAGACGGATAATGGAGGGATGGAGTATGCTGGCAGCCTCTGCCGATGCTGGGCAGGTTGTAACGATTCTGATCATGGCGGTAGCGCTAGGGATGGATGCGCTATCGCTGGGCGTAGGGATCGGTATGAAGGGGATACGCCTGCGAGACGTGCTGCGCATCAGCACTGTGATTGGTTTTTTTCACATCCTGATGCCATTGCTGGGAATGTTCACAGGCCATTATATGAGTTCTTTATTAGGCCATGTGACGACCTACTTCGCAGGGGGATTACTCATCCTTTTGGGCGGGCATATGGTATATAATTCCTTCAAGGGGGACGGCGTACACGTTTTGGATCATCGGTCGCCTTTGGGTCTTTTGCTGTTTGCGCTTGGGGTGAGCATTGACTCATTTTCTGTGGGAGTGTCACTGGGAATGTTCCAGAGTGACCTGGTGCTGACTGTTCTGGCCTTTGGTTTTTGCGGGGGAGCGATGGCGATGCTGGGGCTGTTACTGGGGCGCAAGGTCAGCCGTAATCTTGGGGATTATGGAGAAGCAGTGGGCGGTGCTATTTTGCTGGCATTCGGCTTTATGTTTATGTTTTGATTTTAACGTAGACAGTGTAAAATAAATACAGGATTTGAGTAATCCTCTGTTTATATATTTTCAACATACGGGGGGTGAAGACGTTGAAGAATATTTTATTTGTATGCACAGGGAACACCTGTCGCAGTCCAATGGCTGAGGGAATGCTGCGTAAGCTGGCTGCTGAGCATGGTCTGGAACTGGACGTGCGTTCCGCTGGAGTAGCTGCGATGGACGGCACGCCGATATCCCGACATGCAGAGGCGGTTCTGCGTGATCACGATATATCCGATCAGATCACTTCAACTCCTTTAAGCGACGGGCTTGCCGAGTGGGCACATCTGATCTTAACCTTGACACAAGGACATAAACAGCATGTCGTACAGCGGTTCCCCCAAACGGCAGGCAAAGTATTTACGCTGAAGGAATATGTGGAGGACCGGGACGCAGTGCTGAATGACGTACAGGAGTTAGATGGCTTGTATGCTTCACAGCAGTTGATGGCTTCACTCGGACAAGAGCTATCGACGCAGGAGCGTGAACGAATGATTGAATTACACCAACGGATTCCGGGCTTCGATATCTCAGATCCATTTGGTGGTTCGCGTGAGGACTACGATGTCACAGCGGCAGAAATCCGTACGGCTTTGCATAAGTTGTTGGACAAGCTAAAAGATTCTTCCGAATAAAATCGGTACCGTTCCTCTATTTTGTACGGAATCTGTTGATTTTCGACGATTAATCCGTTAAGATAAGGTGGAAAAATGAGAATCCGGTGTAACTGGCGACAAAAGTGGGATCAACCACGATGGAGCATCGGATATACGGCCGGTCGCCTGGGCAAAAGAGCAATTCCACATAGGTGTGGACTGCTCTTTTTTCGTATACAAGCTACAGCAGATCTTCTGCTGCCTTCTTGTTCTTCCATTTTTTCTGCTCGAAATCTGAAACATCGGCTATAATATAGTCAGATTGTGATCAGGAGAGAGTGTGTTGAACTTGGGGCATGAAACCGTGCCTAGTCTCTGAGAGGCTGTTCAACCAAAGGAGGTTCCAATGGTAGAACAATTGGATCATGAGATTTCACTCGAAGCACAGACCGCTTCTGTCGTGCGGGAAATTGCAGAAGCGGCCAGTCTCAAAGCTGGTCGCCTGCTGGTTATTGGCGCAAGCACGAGTGAAGTGGCTGGAAGTCGGATCGGCACAGCAGGAGCGCTCGATGTGGCTCAGCAAGTGCTGTCTGGAGTAGAATCCGTTCGCAGAGAGTATGGCTTTGATGTGGCGTTTCAATGCTGTGAGCACTTGAACCGAGCACTGGTCGTTGAGCGTTCTCTACTGGAGCGATTAGGACTGATGGAGGTTGCGGCTGTTCCTATTCGTACAGCAGGAGGCTCTATGGCTACCGTTGCCTATCGCTCTATGGATGATGCATGTCTGGCGGCGAACGTGCAGGCTCATGCCGGGATAGACATCGGCGAAACGCTGATTGGCATGCATCTGCGCCCAATTGCCGTTCCGTTTCGCCCAAGCCTTCGCTGGATTGGTGAAGCACGTGTGACAGCTGCGTTCACTCGTCCTCCACTTATTGGCGGACAACGGGCAGTGTACAGTCTGGAACAAGAAGCCGGCGGAAACTGCGATTAGCATTTGTCATGTCGGCATGTTAGTACTGATCTTTTTTGCATTAATGATGAGGTACCCAACAGAGGAACAGGCATTTGCTTGTATACCCAACAATTTGACCATGGAGAGGGAGTAATCAATCATGATGGAACATCTGCGTAAAAGTGACCCGGCAGTGATGGAAGCAATGGGGCTTGAACTGAAACGGCAACGCCACAATATCGAGCTGATCGCATCCGAGAATATCGTCAGTGAAGCAGTAATGGAAGCCATGGGCTCCGTGCTTACCAATAAATATGCTGAAGGTTATCCGAACAAACGCTACTATGGTGGCTGTGAGCATGTAGATATCGTCGAAGATATTGCACGTGACCGCGCGAAAGAATTATTCGGCGCCGAGCATGCGAACGTGCAGCCTCACTCTGGAGCACAAGCTAACATGGCGGTATATCTGGCAGCTCTTCAACCTGGAGATACTGTGCTGGGTATGAATCTGGCGCATGGCGGCCACTTAACACACGGAAGCCCGGTTAATGCCTCCGGTTTGTTGTATAACTTTGCTGCTTATGGTGTACGTGAAGACAACTTCCGTATCGACTACGATGAAGTGCGCAAAGCAGCCTTCAAGCACCGCCCTCGTCTGATCGTAGCTGGTGCAAGTGCATATCCGCGTACTATTGATTTTGAAGCTTTTGCTTCCATTGCTAATGATGTAGGTGCTTTGTTCATGGTGGATATGGCACATATCGCAGGTCTCGTGGCAGCAGGGATTCACCCTAGTCCAGTTCCTCATGCCCAATTTGTGACAACAACGACACACAAAACGCTACGTGGTCCGCGTGGGGGTCTAATTCTGACTCGCAAAGCGTGGGCGCAAGCGATTGATAAAGCTATCTTCCCTGGTACTCAAGGAGGACCACTGATGCACGTGATCGCATCCAAAGCAGTTGCTTTGGGTGAAGCGCTCCAGCCATCATTCAAAACCTATGCGCAAAACGTAGTTCGCAACGCACAGGTGCTGGCTGAAACACTGCTGGCAGAGGGGATTAACATTGTATCTGGTGGTACGGATAATCACCTGATGCTGTTGGACACACGCAATTTGAATATCACAGGTAAAGAAGCGGAGCATGTATTGGATTCCGTGGGTATCACGGTCAACAAAAACGCCATTCCTTTTGACCCAACGAGTCCGTTTGTTACTAGCGGGATCCGTATTGGTACACCTGCTGCAACTTCTCGTGGTATGGATGAAGAGGCTATGGTTAAAATCGGTAAAATCATTGCTGATACTCTTAAAAATCCAAAAGATGATACTGTATTGTCCAAAGCAAGCCAAGCGGTTGGCGAGTTGACAGACAAGTTCCCAATCTATCCAGGAACCCAATACTAATTCATCGTCATTCCTTTTAATCTTATATGATAAGGCTGTTTTCCTTTCGTTAGCGGAGGGGGAACAGCCTTTTTTGTGTCCAGATGACTCGAAACTTACATTTTTGGGTAATAAGCGATTACAGTCAGGATTACGCGCGTTTTCCTTCATGATCTACGACAAAGGAGTGATTGCAATGAGCCAAAGAAAATCCGCGCAATTATTGCAGCAGCTCGTATTTGTGGGACCGATGGCGTTGTTTTTCGTCTTAATTATGGTCATTCCGTTCCTGCTGGGGCTGTATTATTCCATGACGAACTGGGATGGCGTATCTGAACATGTCCGATGGCTCGGGCTAGGGAATTACATTCATATTTTTAGAGATGATCCAGATTTCCGTAATGCTTTTTGGTTTACGGTCCGTTTTACCGTATGTGGTGTCATTTTAACTAACCTGGTGGGCTTTTTCCTGGCCTATGCGCTTACAAAGCCATTGCGTACCCGCAATGCACTGCGAACTGTATTTTTTATGCCTAATATGATCGGCGGCTTGCTGCTCGGCTTCATCTGGCAATTTATATTTGTACGCGGTTTTTCGGCGGTGGGAGAGGCGACAGGGCTATCCTTTTTCAAACTACCGTGGTTGGGTGATGGGCCTACTGCTTTTTGGGGAACTGTCATTGTGTTTGTTTGGCAATACGCAGGTTATCTCATGGTTATTTACATATCCTCTCTAAATAATGTTCCGCACGCCCTTATTGAATCGGCCCAAATTGACGGTGCGAGTCGAAGACAGATTTTGCGTCATATCGTGGTGCCGCTTATTATGCCAGCAGTGACCGTCTGCTTGTTCCTAGCGATATCCTGGTCCTTTAAAGTATTTGAGTTGAATTTGGCTTTAACAAAGGGTGGGCCATTCAAGGCGACTGAGTCTGTAGCGTTGGACATATATAATGAAGCGTTTACAAATAATCGACTTGGATTGGGAACTGCCAAGGCTATGATTTTCTTTGTGGTCGTTGCGATCATTACCAGCATTCAGGTACGTCTCACGAAGAAAAAGGAGGTCGAAATGTAATGGAAAAAACATCGAACTATCGTTTAAGCACATGGGTAGCTGAAATATTGCTTATTGTGGTTGGGTTGATCTTTCTAGTTCCGTTCTATTTTTTGCTCGTGAACTCCGTTAAATCTTTTGGAGACATTTTGGCCCATTCCGCTTCGTGGCCGACAACCTTCCGTTTTGAAAACTATGCTAACGCCTGGAATAAAATAAACTTTCCCACAGCACTGGGGAATTCACTGATCGTCACCATCGTCAGCAATGCGTTTTTGCTGCTGATCAGCTCGATGGCCGCCTACCAAATGGTTCGGCATGACACTCTTTTTAATCGGTTCCTGTTCGGACTGCTTGTGGCTGCGATGGTCGTGCCTTTTCAATCGATTATGTTGCCGCTTATGGAAGTGTCCAACGTATTGAGTCTGAACAACAGCATACCAGGACTAATTTTGTGCTATCTGGGTTTTGGAGCGCCTTTATCAGTTTTTCTGTTTCATGGCTTTATTAAAACGGTACCTATTGAGGTTGAGCAGGCGGCGAGAGTGGACGGTTCTTCTCGTTACGGGGTGTTCTTTCGCATCGTTTGTCCACTGCTGCTCCCTATGTTCGTGACCGTACTTATTTTGAATACGTTATGGATCTGGAATGATTACTTGCTGCCTTCGCTCATTTTGAATGATCCTGAGCTGCGTACGATTCCGATTGCGACCTATATGCTGTTTGGTCAATATACCAAGCAATGGGACTTGGCGTTGCCCGCACTGGTACTTGGAATCACGCCAATCGTTGTGTTTTTTCTGGTGATGCAAAAATACATCGTTTCCGGCATTGCGTCCGGAGCGGTTAAAGGCTGATGGGAGGGATATCGGATGAAAAAGACAGTGCTGCTTGTCATCTCCCTGATGTTGCTGCTTACATGTATGCTTGCAGGTTGTGGTAATACGAAGGCTCAACAGAGTGGGACCAAAACGATACACATTTATCAATTCAAAGTGGAGATTTCGGAACCGTTGAACAAGCTGAAGGCTGAATATGAAAAAACGCACCCTGGCATCAAGCTGGATATCCAATCTGTTGGTGGGGGTACAGATTACGGTGCTTCGTTGAAGGCTAAGTTCGCATCAGGCGATCAGCCGGACATTTTCACAAATGAGGGTTATCAAGATCGCGATACGTGGTTTGAGTACCTAGAGGATTTGTCGGATCAGCCATGGGTGAAGGACTTGGACGATTTCGCCCGTAAGCCCATGACGGTTAACGGTAAGATTTATGGACAGCCTATGAACCTGGAGGGATTCGGTTTTGTCTACAACAAGGATTTGTTCAAAAAAGCGGGTATAACCAAACTACCTCAGACGTTAGATGAATTGGAGGAAGCAGCCAAGCGACTGAAAGCAGCAGGGATTATCCCTTTTGCTAACGGCTATGCAGAGTGGTGGGTTCTGGGAAATCACTTTATCAATATCCCCTTTGCCAGACAGTCGAACCCGGAGAGTTACGTTGCGGATTTAAACAAAGGAACTGCTCGCATCCCTGGTAATCCCGTGTTCGATCAGTGGGTGAAGTTGCTTGACCTGACTTTAAAATATGGAAACCCCAATCCGCTCACAACGGACTACAACACACAAGTGACACTGTTTTCGACAGGTAAGGCCGCTATGATGCACCAGGGGAACTGGACGCAGCCGCAAATAGATGGAATTAATCCTAACTTGAATTTGGGTATTCTTCCAAGCCCCATAGACAATGATTCCTCTACTGGAGACAAACTGGCTGTGGGAGTGGCCTCAAACTGGGTGATCAATAAAAATTCTCCTGTGAAGCAGGAGGCAAAGGAATTTCTCAATTGGCTGGTTACATCAGAAACAGGCAAACATTATATCACCAAGGAGTTTAAGTTCGTTCCTGCCTTCAAAAGTATCACGTCCAGTGACGAGACCACAGGTGATTTGGGTGCGGAAATATCTCGGCACGTGAAGGAAGGCAAGATATGGAGCTGGAACTTCCAGCGCTTCCCGAAGGGACTGAATCAGGATTTAAGCAGTAGTATACAAGCCTATATTGCAGGGGTTATTACGAAGGACGAAATGCTTCAGCAATTTCAGGGAGCGTGGGACAATCTGAAGTATAGATAAAGAAATTGCATGGGGTGGCAGAGGCTATATCTCAGGCAGGAAGTTTAGAGCTGGTAGGCTTTGACGGTCAAGGGCCGTCAAAGCCTTTTTGATATGATTTTATATGACAAAAGTCACACGTAAATGGGCCTTGCCAAGCATTTTACTTGTCATATCTTTCCCTTGACAAAAGGTTGCGGTGGCAGGTGTTAAATCAACCAAGGGAATGTTATAATAAACAGGATTTACAGGCACGCATTGCATCTGTGCTTATTTGGTTTGTACAAATAGGTTACATAGATCCTTTCGAATCAGGATGTTCGATATGCTGGTGCGGAAGAACGTGACGATAATACCGGAGGGAATATATTATGGCAAAACTGGTGGTTTGCGATCACCCTTTGATCCAACACAAACTTACATTTATTCGCGATGTGCGGACCAACACGAAAGATTTCCGTGAATTGGTTGATGAAGTAGCAACTTTGATGGCTTATGAAATTACAAGGGATATCCCGCTGGAGAGCATTACGGTGCAGACTCCAGTTGCTGAAACCGAAGGTAAAGTGATTTCTGGTCGTATGCTGGGGCTTATTCCGATTTTGCGTGCAGGCTTGGGTATGCTGGATGGTGTCGTAAAACTTTTGCCGGCAGCAAAAGTAGGACATGTGGGGTTGTTCCGTGATCCTGAGACATTGCAACCTGTAGAATATTATACGAAGCTGCCTACGGATGTAACTGAACGTGAATTGATCGTAATTGATCCAATGCTTGCAACGGGCGGGTCGGCGATCGCAGCGATTGATGTGTTGAAAAAGAGAGGCTGTACTCAAATTAAAATGATGAATCTGATTGCCGCTCCTGAAGGAGTGAAAGCTGTGCAGGATGCGCATCCTGATGTAGACATTTATGTCGCTGCACTAGACGAGCGTTTGGATGATCATGGCTACATCATTCCGGGTCTTGGAGATGCAGGAGACCGCTTGTACGGAACCAAGTAGACTGCTTTTAGCGGTTTGGCACAATCTATGGACGCTAAGACAGATCATCTATCTGAAGAACGGAATGATCTGGGAAGCAGATGTTTATTATGAAAAGGGGTTCAACAGAAAATGTCTAAAATCAAAGTGATGACAATTTTCGGTGTGCGTCCGGAAGCGATTAAGATGGCTCCTCTCATTTTGGAGCTTCAGCGCCATCCGGAGCATATCGAGTCCGTGGTATGCGTTACAGCTCAACATCGCCAGATGCTTGATCAGGTTCTGGAAGTTTTTAATATTCACCCTGACTATGATCTGGATGTAATGAAGGATCGCCAGACACTCAATGAAATTTCCATACGTGTACTTCAAGGTCTGGAGCCCGTATTGCGTGAGGCGAAGCCTGATATTGTGTTGGTTCACGGCGATACGCTGACGACTTTCCTGGCTAGCTATGCAGCCTTTATGCAACAAATTGAAGTAGGGCATGTGGAAGCAGGTTTGCGGACATGGAACAAGCTTTCTCCATATCCTGAGGAAATGAATCGTCAGCTCACAGGTGTGCTGTCCGATCTGCATTTCTCGCCTACTTCTTTGTCAGCTGGAAATTTGCGGAAGGAAAATAAGCCTGAATCGCGAATATATGTAACAGGCAATACAGTTACGGATGTGTTTCAGTATACAGTTCGCCAGGACTACGAGCACCCTGTACTGGACTGGGCTCAGGGCAAACGCCTAATTCTCATGACAGCACATCGTCGGGAGTCCCAAGGGGAACCGCACCGTCAGATTTTTAACGCGGTTAAGCGGATCGCAGACGAGTTAGAGGATATTGCTATTGTTTACCCGGTTCATCCGAGCCCGGCCGTGAAGGAACCTGCATTTGAAATTTTGGGCAACCATCCGCGTATTAAGCTGATTGATCCGCTGGATGTAGTGGATCTGCACAATTTTTATCCGCACACGCATCTGATTCTTACGGATTCTGGTGGTCTTCAGGAAGAAGCGCCTTCGTTCGGAGTACCTGTGCTGGTGCTGCGTGATACGACCGAAAGACCGGAAGGGATTGAAGCGGGTACCTTGGAACTGGTGGGTACAAGTGAAGAGAACGTGTACAGTCGGACCAAGGCTCTTTTGACAGATTCCGCATTGTATGAGTCTATGAGTCAGGCAGCGAATCCTTACGGTGATGGACAAGCATCTATAAGAATTGTCAATGCGATTTTGCACCATTATGGTGTTCAAACAGAACGTCCTGAAGAATTTCACACAATGTTCACAAAAGGCGTTCGTTCGTAATCATTAATCTTTACAAGGTAAGCATACAGTTAAACTGTACGGTTACCAAGGGATACAGCATTTTTAGATGCTTTGTCGACTGATTTTTATACTTTAGGGCGCTAAAATATCTCAATTGACAAAGCATCTTATATTTAAGTAAAATGGACTGGAATTGCAGGGGTGACATGAGAAAAGTGGTCAAACCTTCCAAGCAAAACAACAACCGAAACAACACCGGAAATGCCTTTAAGGCTATAGGACTGGTGAGCGCGATCGGCATTGATTTGACGATATGCACACTGGGTGGTTTCTATGCCGGGAAATGGCTTGATGCCAAACTTGGTGGATCTGGAATCTGGACTGGCGTAAGCGTTCTCGCAGGCTTGGTTGTAGGCGCATTGAGTATTGCCCTTGTGATCGGAAAGGTACTGAGGGACAAATGAATGAGATGACCCGAATGCAAAAGATGTTATGGATCGTAGCGCTTATGATTATGGCTCTGTGTTTCCTGGTCTCCGCCTTCATGCCCCAACATCGTGACATTGCTCACGGAATCATTCTGGGAACGGGAGTAAGCTGTCTAAATGTGCTATATATGGCCTACAAGATTCGACAGGTTGCGAGTGCGGCTGCCGGTGAAGGAAAGAAGAAAAAGGTGGGGATTGGCTTTGGCGTTCGATTGGCGACCTCTATTTTGGCAGTGGTGCTGGCTATGGAGTTCCCAGCCTATTTCCATGAGATCGCTGTAATGGCAAGCCTGGTAACTGGACAATTTCTTCTTTTAATTATAGGCATCATATTCACGCTACAGGAAAAATAATGGCTCAACTGAGAAAGGGGTGAGAAAACATGTTGCATGAATCACCGATTATCGAATTGGGCGGGTTTAACATTGACTTGTCCGTCATTATTATGCTTTTTGTGACTTGCGCGATTGTATTTGGACTAGCATTTGCTGCAACACGCAATTTGTCTGTGGACAATCCGAGCAAACTGCAAAATTTTATGGAATGGGTCGTAGAATTCGTTCAAGGACTGATTTCCAGCACAATGGATTTGAAAAAAGGGAAGCCCTTCCTCTCCTTGGGGATGACGCTGATCATGTTCATTTTCGTGGGCAATATGCTGGGTTTACCGTTCGGAATTGTGACTGAATTCGATAATGTGCAAAGTGCCCAAGTATTTGGACATGAAATCATTCCAGTCAAAGAAGCACTGGAACAAGCACAGGCGTCTCACCCGGGCGAAGCTGCCCATGTAGGTATCAGCTGGTGGAAATCACCTACCGCAGATGCAGGGGTGTCCATTGGACTGGCATTGATGATCTTTGTCCTGGTTCATTTCCTGGGAATCTTCCGTAATACCAAAGCTTACTTCAAGCATTACGTTCAGCCATTTCCGTTCTTTTTGCCAATTAACTTGATTGAACAGTTTTCAAAACTATTGACACACGGTATGCGTCTATTCGGTAATATTTTTGCCGGCGAAGTTTTGATTAGTGTTCTGCTGAAAATGACAGCACTTGGTGTGGGAGGTATGGTTGCTTCCGTATTGGGGCTCGTAGTTTGGCAGGGATTCAGTATTTTTGTCGGTAGCATTCAGGCGTTCGTCTTCACCATTTTGACGTTCGTATATATATCACAGGCAATTGACACACATGAAGAAGAACATTAGGTGAATTATGTTTCAGGTTTTTAGTTAAGTTCAGGAGTACGCTTCGCGCTTAACTGCAAATACATGTACAATACAAATACACATCTCTAAGGAGGATTTTTAAAATGGGAGCTTGGGCATTAATAGCAGCAGCTATCGCAGTAGGTTTGGGTGCGCTTGGCGCAGGTATTGGTAACGGTCTGATCGTAAGTAAAACAGTTGAAGGTATCGCTCGTCAGCCAGAGGCGAAGTCCACCTTACAAACTATTATGTTTATCGGTGTAGGTCTGGTCGAAGCCCTACCTATTATCGGTGTCGTTCTGGCATTTATTTTTTACGCTAAGGCTTAATGAATTGAACTAAGCAAGGTTTGGCGGGGAAGGCACAGCCATCCGCGCCTTCTTTGTTCGTTGGAACATGAAAGATCCAGAACCGACGTTCACCGGAAAGGAGTGACTTCAATTGAGTTTAAATTGGACAAGTATCGTTTTCACTATCATTGCATTTTTGATCTTGTACTGGTTACTGACGCGCTATGCATTTGGCCCTCTCTTTTCCGTTATGGAAAAGCGGCGTCAACTCGTGTTACAGCAAATGAATGAGGCGGCACAAACGCGTGAACAGGCTACTGCTTATGTTGAGGAGCAAAAGCAGGCTCTCCAACAGGCGCGTAAGGAAGCCTACGATATTATAGAACAGTCAAAACAAACAGGTAACAAGCAAGCGGAACAAATTATTATTCAGGCTAAAGACGAAGCTGTCCGCCTGAAAGACGAAGCTGTTCGTGAAATCACAAGCGAGCGTAATAAGGCAGTTGCCGAACTACGCAGCGAAGTGGGTAAAGCTTCGGTACAAATTGCTTCCAAACTGATTCAAAAGGAAATCAAGGAAGACCAAGTCCAGGGAGAGCTTGTCGACCAATACCTTAAAGAGGTAGGAGGCAAAGCATGAGCCGAGATACAGTAGTTGCCAAACGGTATGCGAAAGCTTTGTATGAAGTAGCAGAGCAGGAGCAAACCATTATGGAAACCGAACAGGAGCTACGTGCTTTTGTAGAAGCTGTATCGGGGGATGCTGAGATCCGTAAATTCATTAATTCTCCTAACATTACGGAAGCAGTCAAGCTTCAGGTTCTGGCTAGCAATTTTGAAGGCAAGTTGTCTGCGTCGCTGATTAACACGATTAAGCTGCTGATTCAGCGCAGTAGAGCAGATTTGTTCGAATCTCTCTTGGCCGGATATCTCGATATTCAGGAATACAAGTTGGGAATTGCCCATGCTAAGGTGTATTCGACTTATGCTTTAAGTGAGCAGGAAAAAACAGCGGTAGCCGAGGAATTCGGAACCCGTGAACATAAAACAATCCGTGTGGAAAATATAGTGGACCCGAGTCTGCTGGGCGGATTGAAAGTGGTTATCGGCGATACACTGTACGACGGCAGTCTGGCCGGCAAGCTGGATCGTCTCGAGAAATCCTTTAACAGACGAGTATAGAAGATAGGGGTGAACACACTTGAGTATCAAACCTGAGGAAATCAGTTCATTGATTAAAAGTCAGATTGAACAATATAAAAATGATATCGAGGTCGTTGAAGTCGGCACTGTTGTTGAAGTCGGCGACGGTATTGCCCGCGTCTACGGACTGGAAAAAGTTATGGCCGGTGAATTGGTCGAATTCGACACTGGCGTATTGGGCTTGGCGCTCAACGTGGAAGAAAGCAATGTCGGTGTTGTTATTTTGGGTCAATTCTCCGACATTCGTGAAGGTGGTCAAGTAAAACGTACAGGCCAGATCATGCAAGTCCCTGTAGGCGAAGCAATGATCGGGCGTGTAGTTAACCCGCTGGGGCAACCAGTAGACGGTAAAGGACCGATTGCTACAACAGAATTCCGTCCGGTTGAAAGTCAGGCTCCAGGCGTTATGGCCCGTAAATCGGTACATGAGCCTATGCAGACAGGAATTAAAGCTATTGATGCGATGGTACCGATTGGTCGTGGTCAACGTGAGTTGATTATCGGTGACCGTCAAACAGGTAAAACTTCTATCGCAATCGATGCTATTTTGAACCAAAAAGGCAACGGAATGAAATGTATTTATGTTGCTATTGGTCAAAAACAATCCACGGTTGCTCAAGTTGTTGAAACATTGCGTCGTCATGGTGCGCTGGAATACACGATTGTCGTTACGGCATCTGCTTCCGAACCATCACCATTGCTGTACATTGCTCCTTACTCTGGCTGTGCCATGGGTGAGTACTTTATGTACAAAGGCGAGCACGTCCTCGTTGTTTATGATGACTTGACTAAACAAGCGTCTGCTTACCGGGAACTTTCCCTGTTGCTGCGCCGTCCACCGGGTCGTGAAGCATATCCGGGTGACGTTTTCTACCTGCACTCTCGCTTGCTGGAACGTGCAGCGAAGCTGAATGATGAGCTCGGTGGCGGATCACTTACCGCATTGCCATTCATCGAGACACAGGCTTCCGACGTTTCTGCATATATTCCAACTAACGTTATCTCCATCACGGATGGACAGATCTTCCTGGAAGCTGACTTGTTCTATGCAGGGCAACGTCCGGCGATCAACGTAGGTATTTCCGTATCTCGTGTAGGTGGCTCCGCTCAGATTAAAGCGATGAAAAAGGTTGCAGGTTCCCTGCGTCTGGATCTTGCTCAATATCGCGAGCTTCAAGCGTTCTCCCAATTTGGGTCCGACTTGGATAAATCCACTAAAGCCCGTCTCGATCGCGGTGCACGCATGATGGAAATTTTGAAACAAGGTGTTAACCAACCGCTTGCTGTAGAGCAACAAGTAGTGAGCTTGTATACTGCTGTAAAAGGCTTCCTCGATGATATCCCTGTAGCGGATGTAAAACGTTTCGAAAAAGACTTCCTGTCTTTCATGGAGTCCGATCATCAGGATGTGCTTCAATCAATCCGCGACACGAAAGACTTGGTTGCTGATAATGAAGCAGCTTTGAAGGCAGCTATCGAGAAATTCAAAAAATCATTCGCCACGTCGGTTTAATTATATTGGAATTTGCCTGTTTATGATGAAAGATGTCCTAAGGAAGCGTACCCTCTGGGTTGTGGCTTCCTTGGCATGTTTTACTCTCAATAACAGGCCCTTTAACATATGTGCGTCTGGATTTTAATCTTATGAAGTTAGCTTTGGTTTGGCCAAAGCTTGAAGGTGGTGAAATCATGGCAAAAGGTATGCGCGACATTAAACGTCAGATTAAAAGTGTGCAGAGTTCGAAGCAGATTACGAAAGCGATGGAAATGGTCGCTGCCTCCAAACTGAGAAGAGCTCAAGAGAAAGCAGAGTCGGCTCGACCTTACTCGGAAAAGCTCAAAGAAGTTGTGAGTAGTATTGCCTCTGGAGCGAATAACATCAAGCATCCAATGCTGGAGAGTCGTCCGGTTAAAAAGACGGCTTATCTCATCATTACATCTGATCGTGGTCTGGCTGGTGGTTATAACGCTAATATTCTGCGACAGGTTACGCAGACGATTGCTGAACGTCACCGTTCACAGGATGAATTCGTGATTTTCATCATTGGGCGAAAAGGACGGGATTATTTCAGACGTCGTGAATTCCCTATTGCAGAATCGGTAACAGATCTATCAGATACACCTGCATTTTCAGATATCAAAACGATTGCTAGCAAAGCCGTACAAGGCTTTGAACTTAAAGAATTTGATGAGCTTTATCTATGCTATAACCGCTTTGTTAACGCATTGACTCAAATTCCAACAGTTGATCGGTTGTTGCCGATGGCAACACCGGATTCAGCTACAGCTTCATCCTCAATTAATTATGAGTATGAACCTTCACCAGAGGGAGTGCTTGAAGTATTGCTGCCCCGTTATGCGGAAACGCTCATTTACGGCGCTTTACTGGATGGTAAAGCAAGTGAACTGGGAGCGAAAATGACGGCGATGGGAGCTGCTACGAAGAATGCTACCAAGTTGATTGGAGAGCTTTCCTTGACCTATAACCGTGCTCGTCAAGCGGCTATTACCCAGGAAATTACGGAAATTGTCGCAGGGGCTAACGCTCAGTCTTAATACGACTGGCTTGCGACTATTTGATAACAGGGTCTACACTATTATGATAAACTGCGGGCGCAAAACAAATCAGAATGGTTCAGATTTGCGGCTGTGCAAGCTTGTAGGAGGGAAACCAAAAGATGAACAAAGGACGCGTAGTGAGCATCATGGGTCCGGTTGTCGACGTTGAGTTTGAACGTGGACAGCTTCCGGAAATTCTGAATGCTATTCATATTGGGACTGTGCTGGAGAGCGGAGTCAAAATTGACCTGACGCTCGAAGCTTCAAAACATCTAGGTGACAACCGTGTGCGTTGTATTGCCATGTCTTCCACAGATGGTTTGGTTCGTGGAGCTGAAGCAATAGATCTGGGAGCGCCTATCTCTGTACCTGTCGGCGAAGCTACTCTTGGACGTGTATTTAACGTGCTTGGAACGCCAATTGACAATGGTGCTGATATGAGTGAAGCGGCTAGAAATCCGATTCACCGTCAAGCGCCTTCTTTCGAAGAACTGACAACTCAAGCAGAGATGCTCGAAACTGGTATTAAAGTTATCGACTTGCTGGCTCCTTATGCCAAGGGCGGTAAAGTCGGATTGTTTGGTGGTGCTGGTGTAGGTAAAACCGTAACCATTCAAGAACTGATTAACAATATCGCTCAGGAGCATGGTGGTATTTCTGTATTTGCGGGTGTTGGTGAACGCACACGTGAAGGAAATGACTTGTACCATGAAATGAGAGATTCCGGCGTTATCAACAAAACAGCGATGGTGTTCGGACAAATGAACGAGCCCCCAGGTGCACGTTTGCGTGTTGCCCTCACAGGTCTAACGATGGCGGAATATTTCCGTGACCAAGAAGGCCGTGATGTGTTGCTCTTTATTGATAACATTTTCCGCTTTACCCAAGCAGGCTCTGAGGTTTCTGCCCTGTTGGGACGTATGCCTTCTGCAGTAGGTTACCAGCCTACGCTGGCAACTGAGATGGGTCAATTGCAAGAACGGATCACTTCTACTAAAAAAGGTTCCGTTACTTCCATTCAGGCGATCTACGTGCCTGCGGATGACTATACGGACCCGGCTCCTGCTACAACGTTCGCTCACTTGGATGCTACAACGAATCTGGAACGTAAAATTTCCGAAATGGGTATTTACCCGGCGGTTGATCCACTCGCATCGAGCTCCCGTATTTTGTCTCCAGACGTTGTGGGTGAAGAGCATTACAATGTAGCGCAAGGGGTAAAACAAATTTTGGCCCGCTACAATGAGCTTCAGGATATTATTGCGATCCTGGGTATGGACGAGTTGAGTGAAGAAGATAAAATGCTGGTAGCACGTGCCCGTAAAATCCAGCGTTTCCTTTCACAACCTTTCCACGTTGCTGAGGCATTTAACGGCTTCCCGGGTAAATATGTACCGGTTAAAGAAACGGTGCGTAGCTTCAAAGAAATTTTGGAGGGCAAGCATGACAACCTTCCAGAAGCGGCCTTCCTTTTTGTAGGAGCCATTGAAGAAGCAGTTGAAAAAGCTAAAACGTTGTAAACATACAGGCAGAGAATAGCCGAGCCTTACGAAGTGAGCTGTCTGTGGACAGCTTCCAGGAGGGATTCAAGTGAGCACCTATTTACTAGAGATTGTGACGCCGGAGCGCCTGGTCTATGCAGAACAGGTAAACAGCATCAGTGTTCGCGGCTCGGAAGGCGATCTTGGGATTTTACCAGGACACCTTCCCTTGGTCACTCCCTTGAAGATTGCACCGGTTCACATTAAAATCGGTGGTCAAACCGAAGTGATTGCGGTCAATGGGGGCTTTATTGAGGTCCGCAAAGACAAAGTGGTCATTTTGGCTGAGAGTGCGGAACGTTCCGAAGATATTGATGTGGAACGTGCCCGTGCGGCAAGGGAGCGGGCAGAACTGCGGCTCCAGAGCAAGCAGGAACAGATAGACCATCATCGGGCAGAAGTCGCTCTGCAACGGGCGCTTAACCGATTGAATGCCACAAGTATCAGAACCAATAAGAATTAATATTGGATTTTGAGTGGAATTTAAAAAGGGTTCGGCATAGTATACGGATGGAATGACAAAGAGACCACTTCATAACTTCTGCCCAAGAATGCCTGCAGAAGGTAAAGTGACGCCTTTGCTTCCTTCGATCACTGTGATCGAGCCCTTTTTTAGCTGTCTTTTCCAAAAGTATAGTCCTATTTCTAGGTTGATAGCTAGGTATTTAGTACCTTTTAAATTCGCGAAACAGAAGTGATTATTCACATTTTGTCGAAATAAATGTACTGGAAACAGAAATAGCACTAGCATATTAGGCGCTTGCCGAGTATTATAAAGAAGTCTGTGACGCAGATGGGAGGGATTACGAATGAACGGGAAGCAGCAGTTGGCTGAACAGTTAAGTCAATCGGCGAGTATGACCGCGCTGATCTCTATGATCGTATCGCTCATCTGTATAGCGTTAGCTTGGTGGGCTTTGCAAAGCTTAAAGCTGGATTTACTAATCCGGCAACCCAAAGGACCGCAGGGCAGATTGCTGCACTTGTTTCTTGCTATTATTTTGGGACAGTTGGTTTCTGGTTTCTTATTGAGCTACATCTCTTGGAGCCAGATGCTGTAGAATTTGTTTTAACATGAAGTAAGCGGGTTATATGACTTTATGACTCTGTATGTGCAGGAATTGTCGAATAACATCATGCCATATTGTTAACAATGGTAAACAAAAGCACCGTACATGTATAACAGCCTGAATCCGTTAGAACGCAGGTGGTCGTCAAGTGTAAAAAACGCTTGTATACTTGTTTTAATCAGTGGTATGATGGCAGTTAGGGTATTAATAAAATCTTGTTTTTTTATGTAATGAAAAAGCAAGGCATGAAAATAGCGGAATATGTTCTTTTTTCCAGAATGGAAAAGGGAAATGACGCGCGGAGGGAACCATAGATGAGCAAATTTATCGTCCGCGGTGGCAACAGATTGACCGGGAGTGTCAAAGTCAGCGGAGCCAAAAACTCAGTTCTGCCGATCATCGCCGCTTCTCTGTTAGGAGAAGAAGGAGAAAGTGTTATTATGGATGCACCTCCTCTAGACGATGTGATGACCATTAACAAAGTGCTGGAGTCCTTAGGAGCAGGCGTTACATACCAAGACGAGGTCATTCGTGTTGACGCGCGGAAGATAATTTCCTGTGAAGCCCCTTACGAGTGGGTTAGGAAAATGCGCGCATCATTTTTGGTTATGGGGCCATTGCTTACACGTTTGGGACGTACAAGAATCTCGCTTCCAGGCGGATGCGCAATTGGAACAAGACCTATTGATCAGCATTTGAAGGGGTTCGAAGCGTTGGGCGCCGAGATAAGCTTGGGCCAGGGCTTTATTGAAGCTAAAAGTAACGGTCGTCTGCGCGGAGCTAAAGTTTATTTGGATGTAGCCAGCGTAGGAGCAACCGAGAATATTATGATGGCCGCTACTCTTGCTGAGGGCGTAACTACCATTGAGAATGCTGCTAAGGAACCTGAGATCGTTGATCTCGCCAACTTCCTGAATGGCATGGGAGCCAAAGTACGCGGTGCGGGCACAGGCGTAATTCGTATAGAAGGCGTCGAGAAGCTGCATGGAGTAAAACATACGGTCATTCCCGACCGGGTAGAAGCAGGTACTTATATGGTTGCTGCTGCGATCACAGGCGGGAACGTATATGTAGAAGGCGCAATATCCGATCATTTGGGACCGGTTATATCCAAGATGGAAGAAATGGGTGTAACGATTCAACCCGATGAAAATGGTATTCGTGTCATTGCGGATAAGCCGCTAAAGGCCGTTGATGTTAAAACGCTGCCTTATCCTGGGTTTCCAACCGATATGCAGTCTCAGATGATGGCACTTCAACTTGCCGCTGAAGGAACGAGCATCATTACGGAAACTGTGTTTGAAAATCGTTTCATGCATGTGGATGAGTTTCATCTCATGAATGCAGAAATTAAAGTCGAAGGTCGTTCGGCGATTGTAACTGGCAATGCTAAGCTGACGGGTGCGAAAGTAACCTCGACAGATTTGCGTGCAGGTGCGGCGTTAATTCTGACTGGACTTATTGCAGAAGGTACAACGGAGGTATCTGGCGTTCATCACATCGATCGTGGTTACGTTCATTTGGCTGAGAAACTGACTGGATTGGGAGCGGATATTTACAGAGTGACTGTAGATGAATCCAAACTGGATCATTCGGCTAGCACAGAGCGTGTTGTGGCAGAAGAAACGCCGGGGAATCTGTTCAAGAAGATTCAGCCTTCCCTCGCCTAACCTTTAACTTATTGGCATAGGTATAAACTTGAACAATTAGAACCAAGTCCGAAAGGGCTTGGTTTTTTTGTGTTTTTGCTGCTTGTCTTTTTCATTCTTTCAGTTCTCTTAAAACGGTTCTATCAAAGTGGACGACCTCATATGATTGAAAATATCTGCTGGAGTATATCTGTACTTTCAGCCGGACACTTAGCCCTTTGATGGAGGTTTCAGCCTATGAAAGATTCACAGGTTCGCATCCGTATACCAATTCATCATCCTCAGGAACATCGCCAGGTCTCACTTGCGGAGGAAAGCTCTGGCTCTATAGCAACTTCGTTGCAGAAAAATAAACGTATGCAGCAGCATGCAGAATCAACAGGTGCATTTCCGACTATCGCCAAGACCAATCGGCGTACCACAGCGTTGACTTCCACTACTCACACTGTCGGTACGATGCTTCCTGAGGCTGGAACATCGCCCGGTAACACATACGACGCAAGCAGGCGGCGGGGACCGCAGCCGCATCTGCGACCTGCAGCCGGGCGAGCTCCGCGTTGGGGCAGCCGCCGCCCATGGCTGCCATTTGCCGCCATGGCAGGGGTGCTGGTGCTTGCCATGGCTGTGCCCGCACTCATGGCATGGCCTCGCCAGGCGGCGCAGCCTTTGCCGACTGGGAGCCGCACAGCCGCACCCGCGCAGTCTAATACGACGGCAAAGAGCGAGGCACCCGTCACGCGCCTGCCGGGTGTCCCGCCGATACCGGCCGTACCCGCTGCTCCAGCGCGTAGCGTTCCGGTCGTGGTAGAGCCGGACGTGCGGGTGTACGTCACGTCTACTGGCCGGACGGAGACATTACCTTTGGAGCAATACATTGTCGGCGTAGTAGCAGCTGAAATGCCGCCCAGCTTTGAGGAAGAGGCATTGAAAGCACAGGCTATCGCCGCGCGTACGTTCATTACCCGGCGTTTGTTGGCTGATGACACCAGCGGCGCCCCGGCGGGCGCAGATGTGACAGATACCGTTAAACACCAGGCTTACATCTCCAAAGCTAAACTTACTAGAGAATGGGAGCGTTCTGGTAAATCCGCAGATCTGGCAAAAATTCGCCAGGCTGTGCGCGAGACTAAGGATACAATCATGGTATATGAGGGTAAACCCATTACAGCTTCTTTTTTTTCTACCAGCAACGGCTATACTGAAAATTCAGAGGATGTATGGGCGAAGGCCGTGCCCTATTTACGAAGTGTGTCTAGTCCATGGGACAAGCAGCTGGCCCCCCGTTTTACAGAAACCGTCACACTGAGCCGTCAGAGCGTGTTCGATAGATTGGGATTGAGTCGTGCTGCGGTCACTGCTTCTACTGGAGGTGGGAGTATGCCAGAGATTCGTATACTCTCCAAGACAGAAGGGCATCGCATCAAGAAGATTGAGGTGGGAGGCTTGGTCTTTACGGGGCCGGAGATTCGTAACAAACTAGGGCTGCGATCGGCTGAATTTACGTGGAAGACCGAAGGGGACCGGATTGCAATAACAACCTATGGGTATGGCCATGGCGTCGGTATGAGCCAGTGGGGAGCCAATGGAATGGCCAAGGAAGGTCATACCGCCACTCAGATTCTTCTTCACTATTATACTGGCATTTCTTTTGCGAATGCCTCTCGTATTCTAAGTTAGTAAATTTTTCGTAACTTTGAAGTATAAAAGAGTTGCGCCCGGTAACACTGGTTACTGAGGTGATGAGCAAATGAGTGAACAAAATAAAAACCAGAACCAAAATCATGAAGATACACCCAAAACCTTTCAGGGTGGAAGAGCTTCACGGCCGTCTTCGTGGAAAAAGCTGTTGTCCAAAAGGTGGGCATACCCGGCAGCCTACATTGCCGCAGCAGCCATTATACTAACCTTAGTGTGGGTCTATCAGGATGCTAGCCAGAAGTCTTTCAAACCTGACCCAGCTAGTCCATCGTTACAAAGCACAAGCGCAGTGAGTACCGATGTTAACGAACAACAACCAGAAAGTGTGGAGGTTGTTGCTCAGTCAGAAAATATCGCATGGCCGGTGGCAGATGCTAGCGCAGTGCAGGTCGTAAAGCCTTTCTTTGACGAAAACGCGACAGCTGATGAGCAAGCGGCAGCTATGGTAGAGTACGATAAAACATTTACCGCTAATACGGGGATTGACCTTTCTCGGTCCGACGATCAGGCGTTTGAAGTGAGAGCCGCTCTGAGTGGAAAAGTATCTCGTGTGGAACAACATCCGCTGGTAGGTAACGTCGTAGAAATCACGCATGATAATAATCTCAAAACAGTGTACCAAAGCTTGAGCGATCTGAAAGTAAAAGAAGGCGATCAAGTGAAACAAAATGATGTGATTGCTTCAGCAGGGCGCAACGAGCTTGAAAAGGATTTGAAAACACATCTGCATTTTGAAGTGTACCAGGATGACAAGCCGGTGAATCCAGCAGGTCTGCTTCCTAAAAAATAAATGGATCATAGCTTTGCATACACAGCGGGGAATTCAAATTCCCTGCTTTTTTCTTGTGTAGTTTTAGCGCATGAGGTAAACATAAGCTGCTTTTGCCAAATAAATAGGCCTTCCGAAGCATGTCTTCCCACCAAACCGCGAATATATAGGCACGCTCCTCATATAATGTACCAAACTATCCACAGTAGGGAGGCGGGAGCGTGCACGATTACATCAAGGAACGGACCATCAAAATCGGTCGCTGTATCGTGGAAACAAGGAATACGGTCCGTACGATTGCCAAGGAATTTGGTGTCTCCAAGAGCACGGTGCATAAAGATCTGACCGAACGGCTGCCTGAAATTAACCCGGATCTTGCCGATCAGGTGAAGCACATTCTCGAATACCATAAATCCATCCGCCATCTGCGGGGGGGGGAAGCGACGAAAATTAAGTACAAAAAAACGAGTGGGAAAAGAAGGGGAATTCTTGTTTCCGGCAAGTCCTAAAAATATATAGTGAATTGGCTGGCAAAGCCATTGAATCAACCCCCTGAAGTATGATATGTTAAAAGATGGTACAAGACGAAAAATGACATGTAACCGTAGGTTTATACATATATTTGCCGCTTCTTGTCGAATCTTAGCTTTTTAAAATATCACTTTGGGGGCCTTTTTAATATGTTCAGTAATGATATCGGTATCGACCTCGGTACGGCCAACGTGCTTATCCACGTCAAAGGTAAGGGGGTTGTTCTTGACGAACCTTCCGTTGTTGCGATAGAAAGCGATACAAAAAGAGTTCTGGCTGTCGGAGAAGAAGCGCGCCGTATGGTAGGACGTACTCCTGGTAATATCATAGCCATCCGTCCATTGCGTGATGGTGTCATCGCCGATTTTGAAGTAACAGAAGCGATGTTGAAATATTTTATTAATCGGGTAGGGGGAAAAAGCTGGTACAGCCACCCTCGTATTTTGATTTGTGCGCCGACGAACATTACCTCAGTGGAGCAAAAAGCGATTCGTGAAGCGGCGGAGCGTAGCGGGGCGAAAGAAGTATTTTTGGAGGAAGAGCCAAAAGCGGCTGCCATCGGGGCCGGAATGGATATCTTTGAGCCTAGCGGCAACATGGTCGTAGATATCGGTGGCGGAACAACAGACGTTGCAGTCCTCTCTATGGGAGATGTTGTAACAGCTTCTTCTATTAAAATGGCAGGGGACAAATTTGATACAGCCATCATGAAATATGTAAAAACGAAGTACAAGCTTCTCATCGGGGAACGTACGGCTGAGGATATCAAGATTGCTATCGGAACCGTGCATCCGAGCGGACGACGTGCTGAGATGGACATCCGTGGACGGGATATGGTATCCGGATTGCCCAAGACGTTAAGTATTTCCGCGGAAGAAGTGCAGGATGCGCTGAGAGATCCCGTGTCAGCGATTGTAGCTGCAGCTAAGTTTGTACTGGAGCAGACCCCACCGGAGCTATCAGCCGATATTATTGACCGTGGTGTCATTTTGACTGGCGGTGGTGCGTTGCTTAGCGGTTTGGACGAGCTGCTTGCTGAAGAATTGCGTGTTCCAGTGCTGGTTGCTGAAGATCCGATGCATTGTGTCGTTAAAGGTACAGGAATTATGCTGGATAATTTGGATCATGTGGTTAAGAAAAAGTTCTAATCTGCCGATAGTGACTATAAGAGACTCGTGTGCGGTCAGGCAGGTTGCCTAGCATTTTGGCTTTAGTGCCTCCATGCGAGCATATAATTGATGAGCAGAGTATAGGATTGGGGTGCACGATACATGTTGAGAGGTTTATATACTGCGGCCGCCGGAATGATGACACAACAACGACGTCATGACACTGTGACGCAAAATATTGCTAATATGAATACCACGGGATATAAACAGGAGAATAGCGTTCAACGCTCATTCCCCGAAATGCTTATTTCCATGACGGGGGGAAACCCTGATAACCCGGACCGTACGGTCGGCAAGCTCAATACTGGCGTTTTTGCTGAGGAAAGCCTCTCTCCTTACATTCAGGGAGCGTTGAAGGATAGTGGACAAACTACGGATTTTGCGTTACAGTCCAATATTAATGTGAACGACCCGGCTACTGGTCGACCTATGGCTTTTGATCAGGCTGGAAAATTCATCAATGCTAACGGTGAAGTCACCTATCGTCCAGAAGCGTTTTTTACGGTACGGGACAATAATGGTAATGTCCGCTATACACGTGATGGGCATTTCCAAGTAAATGGAACGGGAGCATTGCTTTCGTCGACTGGTTCAGCAGTGTTGGATACGAATGGAAACCCAATTCAATTGACGGGGTCTGTCTCAGCGCTTAAAGTAAATGAACGGGGTCAATTGGTGGACAGCCAATCCAACCAGTTGCTCGGAACGACGCTTGGAATTAGTGTTATTGATCGGCCGTACCAGCTCGTTCGTGAGGGCAACGGTAATTTCCGCCTGAATGATACGGATGGTGCTACAGCTAGAATGATGACCGGTAATGATACTGTATCTGTTCGCCAGGGCTATCTGGAAGTATCTAATGTAGATGCTGCTCAGTCGATGGTGGACATGATGGCTGCGTTAAGAGCGTATGAAGCGAATCAGAAGGTTATTCAATTTTATGATAAAAGCTTGGACAAGGCCGTTAACGAAGTAGGCCGTGTATAACAGGGGGTAAGTGATGAACAACTCCATGATTGGCGCAATGGTGTCTATGGCCAGTGTGCAGCAGCGTTTGGATTTAATTGCCGATAATATCGCCAATGTCAATACGGTTGGTTATAAGAGTAAACAAGGTTCCTTTGAAGATGTATTGGCTAATGTGCAGCAACAGCCTTCAACGTATCTCCAAAATGGACGGGCGATGCCGCTCGGCTATAATTTGGGCTACGGAGTCAAAACGACCGCAATTATGAAAAATATGGAGCAAGGCCCACTCAAGGAGACAGGACTTCCTACGGATCTGGCGATCCAGGGGAATGCCTTGTTTGAAATCCAGGGAAATGGGCAAAAAGCTTGGACGCGTGACGGCAGCTTCCATTTTATTCCTGATCCGAATGATAATGAGACGATGATGTTGACCACTGCGGAAGGTTATTCTGTGCTGGATAATAACGATATTCCTGTGACTGCGCCAGCGGGTTCCAAAGTAGCTATTAACTCCGATGGCGAATTGCTGATTCGTGCTAATGGAACTGGCGCTCCGACAGTTGGTCAGCGAATTAAGCTAATGGATGTACAGCGTCCAGAAGGATTGCAACAGCGGGATGATAACCTGTTTGTGTTAGCAAATGGTGTGACAGAAGCCGATGTATTCGGGGCAGCAGGGGTGGCAGGTGCTGTTCCAACGGACGTATCTGTGCGTTCCGGTTATCTTGAGGAGTCTAATGTGGATTTAGCGGGCGAAATGACGGATATGATGCAAGTCCAGCGGATGTATCAAATGGCGGCACGGGCATTAACCTCTAGCGATACGATGATGAACCTGGCCAATAATTTGAGGGCTTAAGGATTTGGTGATGAAGGAAGAACAATCTGATTCCCGTCCGGTGCCTGAAAAGACTAAATCCCGCTGGCGTACTGCTCGTTATTTCGTAGTTCCGTTGCTGCTCCTGTTCTCGCTGTTAGGCGGCTTAATTGCAGGATATGTAATTGTAGGTAAGCAAGGGCTGGCAGGCGTATTTGAATGGAAAACCTGGCAGCATGTCATTGATCTTATATTTGCGCCTTGATTTATTTTTAAAAAAGTGACTGTGGTGGGAGAAGGTCGCTCCGCGAATGATTTGATCTTACGATCGCTGTTGCAACGGAATTTTCATATTATTAAGATTTAGATGTAAAAATCCCGTTGCAAAGGCGAACACTTACGCTTCTCCAGATTCAAATCCTTCGTTCCGCTGCTACCCGCCATTGTCCACTTTTGTAAAGGTAAATCAACCCGCTATTTTGTGGGTAGTAAATAAAAAAACAAACCCTGTGCCAGTGGCGCAGGGTTTTATTATGTTTTCACCGCAGAACCCTCCAGTGTAGCGAGTATGGATTGCAACCAATTGAGGCCGTTCAGAGGCCTTCGTTTGTTTTGTTTGCCCTTCACGACAAGCGAGTATTATTGAAGCGAGTCTTCTTTTTGAGCAAAAGTAACTAGGCGGAGAGGTTTATTTGAATCTGGAGAAGCGGTAGCGTTCGCCTTTGCCCCTAAATTTTAACCTTACAGGCTTTTGTAGAATGAGAAAATTAAGGGGCAACAGCGATCGGAAGATCAAATAAATCGCGCAGCCTGTCCCCCTTGGCTCAAAGGAAACTTCGCTTCACCCCCATAATAGGAGCAACAAATATGGTACTTCCGCATAATTTTCTTTTTGCATCTGATGAATGTATAATGATGGGGAGTTTATAACACTACGGGGTAAAACCAAGCACGAGCAAAAGGGCTTCTTCTCGCCTCTGTTGCGTAACCGGCGGAAAAAGCCCCTTATCTCAACCTTCACTTCTGCAGTAGGTGAAGGATATCTAACATTGTTGCCGTGATGAGCTGTTTTTATACAGCGTTAGCGGGGTAATATTATGCTTGCAGTAACTCTGGCTGAACAGAGTCAAATCTGCAAGCGAGAGGAGTTATTAAGGTAAATGGACAAATTGCAATTGGATGTTAATCAAATTCAGGAGATTATTCCGCATCGACCGCCATTTTTGTTGGTGGACCGTATTATTGAACTGGAGGAAGGTAAAAGAGCAGTAGGCATTAAAAATGTAACGATGACTGAGCCCCATTTCATTGGACATTTTCCGGGTTATCCTGTTATGCCTGGTGTATTGATCACTGAAGCGTTGGCTCAAGTCGGAGCAGTCGCATTACTGCACCTAGAGAGCAATCGCGGCAAAATCGGCTTTTTGGCAGGGTTGGACGGGTTCCGTTTCCGTGGACAGGTAGTCCCTGGGGATACGCTGACACTTGAAGTGGAAATCACTCGTTCCAAAGGTGCTTTTGGTAAAGGGAAAGCTACGGCGAAAGTGGGCGACACAGTAGTAGCTGAGGGCGAGATTATGTTTGCTTTATCAGACCCACCTCAATAGACAAGCCCTGCCGACATAAGCACGATGTCTGAACCGAGTGCATGTGTACATAGAGATCCTGTTTTGACAACCCAAAAATGGAGAGGGGAAATTCCGTATGACGCAGTTGAGTAAAAAAGCATTAGAAGGCATTGAGAGCTGGCTGCAAGACCCTTATATTGATGAAGAAACCAAACAGGAGTTGCGCGCATTGCAAGGCAACGACCAGGAACTAGAGGATCGCTTTTACAAAGAACTGGAATTCGGTACAGGCGGTCTACGTGGAGTGATTGGGGCAGGCAGTAACCGGATGAATCGTTATGTGATCGGACGTGCGACTCAAGGGCTCGCTCGCTATATTTTAGAGCAGCATGCTGGCAAAGAAGGCAAACCTTCGGTTGTCATTGCACATGATTCGCGTCATTTTTCGCCCGAGTTTGCTTTGGATGCAGCTTTGGTGCTGGCGGGCAATGGTATCGTAGCTAAGTTGTTCCCTTCCTTGCGTCCAACGCCACAGCTTTCGTTTAGTGTACGTCATTTAGGAGCCAGTGGAGGAATTGTTGTCACGGCGAGTCACAATCCTCCCGAGTATAATGGTTACAAGGTATACAATAATGAAGGTGGTCAGCTTGTTCCAGATCAGGCTGAAAAGGTGATTGGCTATATTCGTGAGGTTCCTTCTTTTGCTGACATCAAAAGTCTGACACGTGAAGAAGCAGAGGCACAGGGATTGTTGATTTGGCTTGGAGAAGAGGAAGATGAAGCGTTTGTGGATACGGTAGCCGGTGTGAGTGTGAACCGAGAACTGATTGCAGCTGGACCAGGCAAGAACTTTAAAGTTGTATTTACACCTCTTCATGGCACTGGAAATATACCTGTTCGTCGTGTACTGGAGAAAATCGGTTTTGAACAGGTGCATATTGTGCCTGAGCAAGAGCAGCCAGATGCAGAATTTTCGACCGTTAAGTCGCCTAATCCGGAAGAACGTGATGCGTTCAAGCTGGCCATTGCGCGGGGTGAGAAAATTGGTGCAGATCTGTTGATCGGAACAGACCCTGATGCTGACCGTATGGGGGCAGTTGTGAAAAACCGTGATGGCGAATATGTGGTATTGTCTGGTAATCAGTCCGGCGCAATTATGGTTTACTACTTGCTGAATCAGCTAAAAGAAACTGGTAAGCTTCCGAATAATGGTGCGGTTATCAAAACCATCGTAACTAGCGAAATGGGTGCAGTCATTGCCGAACATTTTGGAGCAACAGTGTTTAACACGCTAACCGGCTTCAAGTATATTGGCGAGAAAATGAACCAGTTTGACCAAACTGGCGAGTATACCTACCTGTTTGGCTATGAAGAGAGCTACGGCTATCTGGCAGGAAATTACGCACGTGACAAGGATGCTGTCTTGGCGGCCATGCTGATCGCCGAAGCTGCTGCTTATTACAGCACGCAAGGCAAGACGCTCTATGATGTTTTACAAGAGCTATACGAGCAGTTTGGCTACTTCCTTGAAAAGCTGGAGTCTCGTACACTCAAGGGTAAGGATGGAGTGGAGCAAATCCAGAGCAAAATGACGGATTGGCGCAGCAACGCACCTCAAGAGATTGCAGGTGTGAAGGTAGACAAAGTACTGGACTACTCGCAAGGCTTGGACGGACTTCCGCAGGAAAACGTACTCAAGTTTTTATTGGAGGACGGTTCTTGGTTCTGCCTGCGACCTTCGGGCACAGAGCCTAAAATCAAAGTATACTTTGCAGTACGTGGTTCCTCGCTGGCAGACGCGGAGCAAAGAATCGGTCAGCTGGTCGATGCTGTTATGGCTCGCGTAGACGCTTGAGAAAATTCCCTTTATAATAGAATAGGTTAAGGTAATTAGATATGGAATAAGTAATCGGTGACCTCTCACGGCAAAGGGCAGTACGCCGTGGAGGTCATTTCTCTGTATTGCAGAATAACCTGGAAGAGGCTTTGGAAAAATAGGCTTATTCCGGCAACGGAGGATTTTGCAAAATTCAATGAGTGGCCTACTCAAGAGTAGAATGGCAAGGTGGGCAGCATTGAATTTTGCAAAATCCCGAATATTAAGGAGGTTCTTTGGTGTATCAGAAATGGCAGTATTGGAATACAGCTTCTCGAAAATGGTTGTGGATTCTGGTCGCGGTTGGCTTGCTGGCTTCCATTCCAGTCATCGCCGATCGTGTAAAGACAGAATCCTCGAGTAAAAAAGTAGAGATTGTATTCGATTACCGAGATTTGACGGAGGCGGCTTCGTATCAGGCTCATCCGCAGGATTATCTGAATGAGCAGCTTGACCGCTTACAACAGGCTGGTGTAAACAGCATGGCGATGTATGAAAGTACGTTGGATGATTTCCGTAAAGCGGGCCGCATTGTAACTTATACGACTCAGAATGTTGCGGATCTGGAAAAACGTCTTTCACCTGCAAATGAGAATTATACGTACATGGTATTCGCTGACAAAGAAAATGCCGAAGCACTAAAGCCGTTAATTTTACGTACCTTTACAAGTCTAGGCATCAATGTAAAGCCGTGGAGTTATCAGGGACAGGAAGGGCTTGTTGTGGAAACATCCCCAGAGGATGCGTATCTCAAGCCTATGCAGCCTGACCCGATTGCTATGAAGCAGCTTCGTAGCAAAGGATTTTTTATTGTTCCACGCATGAGTGACAGCCTTCCCTATAAACAGGAGTTGACAGAAGAGATGCTGGCTTCCTTTCAGCAAAATGGTGTAAAGCGCATTTTGTTTGAAGGGGATTCAGTCAAAGGCTTTACTGATAACGAGAAAGAGCATAGCTTAGCGGCATTTGCTAAATTGCTGAACAAATACGATATCGGCCTAGCTGCTATCGAAAACTTAAAGAAACCGCAGGCAGGCTTCAATAAGCTCGCTTACGATATCCACTATAATGTTGTGCGTCTATACTCACTAAGTGATAAAGATTCAACACTCGATGTGGAAACGTTGGCCGATCGTTTTGCACTCGCCACCAAGGATCGGAATATTCGCATGTTGTATCTGAATACCGCGCCTAGCCGCAGTGTTGCTGAGGCCAAGGTGAAAGACTCGGTTGACAACCTGATTCACAGCTTAGACAAACCGGGCAACGCTGTGCAACGAATGGAGAAAAAAGGGTTTGAACTTGGACAAGCTGAACCGTTCCAAGTGGTCGATTCCTCCATTCAGCGCTATCTCAAAATGATCGTCGTACTGGGTGCACTAGCTTTCTTCTCCATAATGGTGTCCTATTTTGTTCCGGCATTGACTTTGCTGGCATTTGCACTCGGTTTGGTTGGTTCTGCTGGGCTTTATGTTTTGAACTCCAGCCTGATGGAACAAGGTTTGGCGCTGCTTGCAGCGATTAGCGGACCTACAGTTGCAATGATCATTGCAGTGCGTACGATCAGAATTAAACGTGAACAGGGGCCTGAACTTTCTGTAGGTCAACGATTGACTCGCACGCTTATACTGTACGTACAGACAGCGATCTTGTCGCTGGCTGCAGTGCCTTTTGTTATTGCGCTGTTGAACAGCATTGCCTACAGCCTGGTGTTAAACCAATTTAGAGGTGTAAGCTTGCTTCACATTCTGCCGATCTTCTTGGCGGCGATTTATATTTTCTTTTATCGTGGCGTTTCTATACGGGAGGAAATCTCCAAACTGTTACGTATGCCGATTACTGTATTGTGGGTTATTGCACTGGCTGTTATCGCCGCGGCAGGCTACTACTATTTGACTCGTACTGGAAACGCAGGTACGGTGTCGAACACCGAGCTGGTTTTCCGTAACTTCCTGGAGAATGCGTTTGGTGTACGTCCGCGCAATAAGGAATTCTTAATGGCTCATCCACTGTTTATTGCAGGGGCATTCCTGGCTTTGAAATATCGCAAAGCAATCTATTTGCTGATCATAGCTGCTATTGGTCAAGCCTCGATGGTCGATACCTTTGCTCACATTCACTCTCCAGCTGCACTCTCGCTTAGTCGTGGGCTGTTGGGATTGGGACTTGGATTGGTGCTGGGAATCATCGCAATTGTCGTGTGGCAAGTGCTGGAAGGATGTTGGAAGAAATGGTCACCACAGCTAAAACGATAATAATCTCGGGTTATTACGGGTTTCGCAATAGTGGGGATGAAGCGGTGCTCAAGTCGATTTTGACTGCTTTAGAAGAGGAAAGCCGTCAGGCGGGGATTACGGTCAAGCCTGTTGTTCTATCTTCTGACCCTGCTTGGACACAGAAAATGTACGGAGTAGAAGCTGTTCCGCGTATGAGCCTGGGGGAAGTGCGGAGAGCGATTAAAAACAGTGACGGGCTCATTAGTGGCGGCGGGAGTCTGCTCCAGGATGCTACAAGCCCTAAAAGCATTCCGTATTATCTGGCGATTCTGAAACTGGCTCAATGGGCTGGAAAGCCAACGTTTGTATACGCTCAGGGCATGGGCCCAGTACAACGGAAGATATTTTATCCTATGATCCGATCTGTATTTCAACGCTGTGAATATGTTTCCGTCAGAGATGAGCAATCTGCTGCTTTGCTGAGTACCATGAAACTGAAACGTCCGGTTGTCGAGGTTGTTCCTGATCCTGTAATGGGGCTTCCTTTGCCCTCCGGTTCCGAGCTGCATGATGCTGCAACTGAGGCTGATGGGGATAAACTCCCAGTCGTTGGCGTGTCTGTACGCTACTGGGATAAGGAACAACGCGATTTAACGGCTATTGCAGATGGCTTAAAAAGATTAGCTGAGGAACGCCGTGTTCACTTGCGTTTCTTACCATTCCATTTACCTGACGACGTACAGGCTTCAAGGATGGTAATGGATTTGTTGGGGGATATTAGGGGGACAGGGAGCCTTGTCAGCATGTGTGACCAAGTTACCGATCCTCAACAGATGCTTTTGGAGGTCAGCAGATGCAGTTTGATGATCGGGATGAGGCTGCACAGCTTAATCTATGCAGCGTCCCATCAAGTGCCCCCGTTGGGTATATCTTACGATCCCAAAATTGATCATTTCCTCAGCCGTGTTGGTAGCCAGCCTGTAGGTACTACAGATGCACTGGATGGGCAAAGGCTGGCTAACGAGTCTATGCGGCTGCTGGATCAGCGTAGTCAATGGATCGAGAGCCAAGGGGCAGCAATTGCTTTGTTAAAAAGTGAGGCTCGCTTACCAGCACAGCATATCGTTAATTACTTGTGTCGCAAAGGATGATGGATACAGTGACAGTTGATAAGGTTACGAGTGTGCCTACCGTCCCGATTTTCGGTGTTCAGGTATCAAGGCTTAATATGAAAGGTACATTAAATGTATTAATTCAGGCGGTGAAGTCTCGCCGCCCCCATCAAGTGATCACTGCCAATCCGATTATGGTCATGGCTGCATTGGAAGATCCAGTGTATATGAATGTGATGAAACAGGCAGAGTTGATTGTTCCAGATGGAACTGGTGTGGTCTGGGCAGCAAACTATGTTGGACATCCTGTACCCGAGAGGGTGGCAGGTTTTGACTTGTTACATGAATTGCTCGCAGCTGGAGAAAACTATCATTGGAAAGTTTATTTACTTGGATCAACGCCTGAAGTGATTCAAGCGACCGCTCAGCGGGTACAGGAGCTTTATCCTGGAATTACGGTTTGTGGCAAGCGCGATGGTTTTTTTGGTCCTAACGAGGATGAAGCGGTGATTAGGGCTATTCGTGAAGCGAACCCTGATTTGTTGTTTGTAGCGCGTGGAGCGGATACGCAGGAACCTTGGATTGGTAAATATAAGGAACAACTGGGCGTGCCGGTGATGATGGGGGTCGGCGGTAGTTTCGATGTTATATCAGGAAAAACAAAACGCGCACCTAAACTGTTTCAAAAGCTACGAGCTGAGTGGTTATATAGACTCCTAAAAGAGCCTAGTCGTTACAAAAGAATGCTTGCGTTGCCGAAATTCGCAGTGAAAGTGATGCGTGAAAAAGAAAACGTCACAAAAGTGTGATAAATAGCTTGAATCTGCCTTTAAAACCCGCTAATTTGCCAGAATATGAGGCTTGGTATTTATTTTTGATCAGAGTATAATTCAATGCGGTTACATCTGAAAAGGCATTGCTTTAAAATTGGGGGTCGAATGATCAAATGTTATTGATCTATATTATTGGTTTCATCATGGCACTGGGACTTGCGCTGTTACTTACGCCGCTTGTCAAGAAATTCGCTGTGAAGGTTGGAGCCGTCGATGTGCCGAATGCCCGAAAAGTACATACCCGAATTATGCCGCGTCTTGGCGGTCTGGGGATTTTCTTGGCATTTCTGTTGTCCTTATTGGCGATGTTACCTTGTGTGCCTGATGGAATGCTGTCCTCGCGGGATATTAACTTTATTGCAGCCTTTCTGATTGGCGGTACGCTGATTACATTGATTGGTGCTCTCGATGATCGTTTTGATCTTAATGCAAAATTGAAATTTTTGGCTCAAATTGCCGTGGCATGTATGGTCGTGTTTGCTTTTGATATTCGTGTGGATTTTGTAAATGTACCTTTTCAGGATGCATACTCTTCTTTAGAAAGCTGGATTTCCATTCCACTAACGATATTTTGGATCGTAGGTGTGACCAATGCTATCAATTTGATTGACGGTCTGGATGGACTAGCTGCAGGTGTCTCAGGAATTGCGATTGGAACTATCGCTGTGATGTCACTACTAATGGGCAATTACATGGTGGCGATGCTTTGCCTTGTGCTGTTAGGTAGTATTATCGGATTCTTATTTTTTAACTTTCATCCTGCAAAAATATTTATGGGTGATACAGGGTCCTTATTTTTAGGTTTCTCTCTAGCTATGCTTTCAATGCTTGGTTTCAAGCAAATTGCTATCGTATCATTTATTACGCCATTGATTATTATCGGTGTGCCTTTGTCAGATACATTCTTTGCTATTATTCGTCGCAAGCTGCAGAAAAAACCGATATTCTCACCGGATAAAGGCCATTTGCATCACTGCTTGCGCGAACTAGGCTTCAGTCACAGACAGACGGTGTTGATTATCTACGGTATTGCTGTATTTTTCGGTATATTAGCCGTTATCCAATCGTCGGCTGCGCTTAATGAAGCAAACTGGGTCACCTTTGTCGTGATATGCATCATGATGTTCTTCCTACAGATCGGAGCAGAAGTTATTGGTCTCGTTGGCAAAACCAAACGTCCTGTTCTTAACACACTAATTCGGTTGTTGGCTAAACCAGATTCCCAGACGCGATCGAAATTATAATTTTAATTTAAATGTAAGCCTTCAAGCTTAGCGGTATACCGCAGGTTTGAAGGCTTTTTTGATGTTTGCTGTAAAAAAACTCCCTCCTTTTTTGAGAATTTACTAATTTTTTGTATGTTTGCTACCGATAAAAAAAGTAATGAATGATTACGTACCCCAAGGTGCGACAGAATCAAAGGAGGACAATGATTTGAAACGATTGCTATCCATGTTGCTGACGGTTGGTCTCATCATTGGCTTGGTGCCGGCGGCCCTGGTAGGTACGGCTCATGCTGCGACAGGAACTTATTTCATTTTTCCAAATGAAAAATATGATGCGGATTCGGCCAGAATGGTAAACACTGACCGTGTTACAGTTAACGGTACGATTAACGGAGTGAATGGAAGTACTATATCGTATAGTGTATTCCAACTCTCTAAAAATGGAACAAACCTTAACGTAGTTAATAAAAATGAGAGTCAAAAGGGCGGAATTACGGTCAATGGCTCTACGATTCAAATTTCAGACATTAAACTGTTTCCTGGTTTGAACCGAATTACATTCCAAAGCAGTCAAAATTCGGCTGAAATGAAGGACTCCATTTACATTGAGTATCAGGATGGACCCAAGCTGTATGATCTGTCTGCCACACTGAATGGTGAAACCCAGCAGTTAGTAGAGAATCAAACGGCGGTACTGACAGACGCACGAAATAGCGGTACGGATGATGTGAAAGTAGTCATTCAAGGTACGGCGCCTAATGCTGACAGTGTAACGCTTACTTCTACAAAAAGTAGCAATACGTATACTGTTAACTCCTATACCAGCTATAAGCTAACAGGAAGTGTTGTACTCAGCCCGGGTAAAAATATAGTGACGATTAAAGTGGGTAACGGAACTCAGGCTCTTACGGTTACGCGTGAAATCACGATTTATACGGGTAAACCTGAATTTTCCGATTTGACTTTGAATAAGGACGGCAATGTGTCTGCTGATCTGACGACTTCCCCTGACTTTACTGTATCGTCTACAAGCGGTGTGGTTTTGAAAGGTAATGTTCTGGTTCCTTCCGGAGCAACTGATCCAGTAGTGAGCAAAATTAATGCTAGATTTACGGACGTAAGCAATAACGGTAGCGCAATTGGTGATACCAATGGAATTGATGCTACGATTGATACAGCAAATGTTGTTACATCTACTGGTTACAAATTATATCCGTTCCAGGTAACAGTGCCTGATGGCATCGTAACCGACCACTTGATTCGTGCATCTCTGAGTGTAGGTTTTGCAAATGGAACGAGTTCCAATGCATCTGCGGTTCAATTTACATTGCGTAGCAGCACACAGCCTTATATTGATGACGTGAACTTTCTCCCGGATCTTAATAATCAGCTGTTGAATAGAATCAAGGGTAGCGGGTCTGATCAAGCAGCTGCCATAGATGAAGCTATGAAATTAACAGGTAGTTCTATGAAGAACAAAACTACAGATGCTCCATCTGTACCTGTAGGTATGGAATTTATCATTGTTAATGGTACGCCTAGCTCAATTAACGAGCTTTCTGGTGTATCGGTTCATACCGTGGGTTCACCCCAAGATGTGATTCGGACAATTAATGGTAAGTCAACACAAGTGAAAAAAATTGTTGCTTACGTAGATACTTTGCCTAAAGAAGGACAAAACGTACTGAATTTTTACCTGAATGGTGACTCAAGTAAATTGATTAAGGCAACTGTTAATTTATTGCAGGGTCCATTCATGAAATACGATACCATTTATGATGGTCAACAAATTCCGTTGAATACATCGAGTGCAAACTTAAATACGTACAAACTGAATCAATTAGGTTATTTTAAAGGTAAATTGCTGGACGTGAGTAATGCTGCGGATATTCACTACACTGGTAGTAACCGAAATGTATTCTTGTATGTGAACAACGTACTAGTTGATCTTGATGGCACAGGAGCGAACTTTAAGCTGGCTGCTTCCTCGGAAACAGCGGCTGCCAACGCACTGGCAAACGGAAATAATGAAATCAAGTTTGTGTTCAAGCCAGGCATCGAGTATAGCAATACGGTAAAAGTAAACTTTACACAAACGAATATTCCAGTAATTCCTGTTCCAAACACACAAGGTATTATTCCTTTTACACCCGTTAGCGGTCTGAGCAATACGCCGAAATATAGCGAAATTGCACCGAAATCAAAAGATGCAAACTTCACAAAAGTAGATGACACTAACTACAATACATCGCTGAAAAATATCAATATCTTTGGTACTTTCAGTCTTGCTGATTTGGGTAAAGCGGATCAGGTGAGTGGTTCGTTAAGTGATATTGCCAATAAAGATCAATACATTTTAGAAATTAAAGGTTCGGACGACAGTGAGGTAAACTGGACGCTGAATAACGAGTTCTTCTCAGCGGAAGATGCCAAAACTGCATACAACTCTGGTGCTACTACGGATAAGTTTACAAGCAAAGATTTGAAAGACCTGCTCGTATACTACCATCCGGACAAAAAGTATTTCAGTTTTGTATTGAAAAACCAAACTATTTCGCAAGATGGAACGCCAGTAGCTTATAACATTACCTTGTACAACAGCGGCAAGAGCGGACCGTTTGCTACTTTCCGACTGCAAGTATCCGGTCAATCCACATCTTTTGATATCTTGCGTCCGCTTCCTGAAAAAAGAATCGTGAATCAAAACTTTGTGCAAGTTGTTGTGAACGCAGGTAATGCAGATAGTGTTATGGTAGGTAAGGAAAAAGCAGTTCAAGAAGGTTTTGATTCTGATTACGATGGTACTGTTGATTACCCATCAACCTACAAAGCCATCGTTACAGGTCTAAAAGCCAACAAAGATAATAAAATTGATGTAGTGGTTACAGTAGGTAAGGAAAAATTAAAACAAACCATTACTGTTAAATATGTGCCTACTAATATTCCTGGCGAGCAGTACATGGAAGCGATGAAAACATCGCACAAAGTGTTTGATGGTAATCTTACACTTGCGTTCGCGAAGGGAACGAGCCTGATTCGTCGGGATTACGATCAACCGCAGCAATTCAAAAACCAGGTTTTCTCTGGCCACACTTTGTACTTTGCGATCGCAAATAGCGAGGATGGTGTGGTGGACCGTCATGAATTTGAAACTGAAAAAGCATTGTCCGATATGCAGAGCTTGATTGCAGATGGAAGTAGATACTTCAACAGAGATTTCCCAAGTCGCTTTACCAAGTCCAGTCCAGTATTCTGGATTGACCCAGGTACAGCAGATGATATCAAAACAGATGCTTACGATCCGGTAACGTATGGTGCTGATCCATATCAATTGGCTAACAAATCGCAAAATGACAGTAGCAAGATCAAAAACTTCTACTGGCGTGACCCATCTAACGAGCTAGTACCTTCCAAGCGTGCTACATTGACGCTGACGTATGATAGCAGTATTGCTCAGGATGCAGGGAAACAAATGACAGTGTTCTTTTTTGATCCTGATTTGAAGGATTGGCAGAACATTGGTGGTGTGGTGGATCCGAAGAAACATACCATTAAAGTACCATTTGACCGTTTCGGATACTATGTAGTCGCTAAGGTTGGGGAAACGTATAGTGATGTCATTAAGCACAAATACGCTAGAGATTATATCGAAGCTATCTTGGCCAAAGGTGTCATGAACCCAATGGATCCAATTAATAGCTTTGGACCTGACAGCTACATTAAAAGAGGCGAATTCACGTCGATGATTGTCAAAGGTCTGCAAATTCCGCTTAATTTCAGTGGAGCGAAGCATTTCGACGACGTGTCTATTCCAAATACGATATCCGCAGATGCGCTCTACGATTATCGTTATATTGAAACAGCTGCGCGTGCCGGTATTGTCAAAGGTTCGCAACCAAGAATCTTTATGCCGGAAGATGTAATCACACGTCAAGATGCAGCAGTCATTATCGCCAAGGCATTGAATTTGAAGCTGGAAACAGATCATGACAAGATCATGAAAAATCTGTCCAAGACCTTTAAAGATGCGGACAAGATCGATTACTACGCACAAGCATCTGTATTGGCTATTGCTAAGAAAGGCTTTATCACAGGGTCGCCTGTAGACGCAAGTGATCTGAAAAAAGGATATATGTTTAACCCTACATCCTTGACCTTGCGCGGAGATGCAGCAATTATTGTAGCTAAAGTTATGGCTGATAAAAAACTGCTTCCTAAAATTTAATCATTCAAAAACCTGAAATTATCAAACATCCCTCCATGAGAAATGGAAATTCCCTTTCATATACATGAGAGGGATGTTTTTTATAAATCAGCTATTTGACTGGAATTACGGGCCTATGCCATAATATCAATGAGATGAAAACTTTGGAGAAGCATTACGGCATTTTTTATTTAGCTTTGCCTTAAATGGGTGTATTAATTTCTTTTTTTTAAGAATTTATCTCAAAATGTGTTTATTATTTTTGCATATGTTTTTTTTGCGCATTTATCTGAAACTTTACGCCTATTTCATCGTAGTAGAGGATGTGTGTGCTTAAATATTACATAGAGAAGTGAGTGGGGAGTGATGAGATGTCTCAGTTTTCAATACGCCGTCCTGTAACAGTATTTATGTTAATTGTTGCTTTGTTAATCGGGGGCGGTATATTTGCGTTAAGGCTTCCTGTCGAGTATATGCCAGATATGAAGCTACCTTACGCTGCAGTGGTGACCAGTATTCCAAACGCAACGCCTACTGAGGTTGAGGAATTGGTTACTAAACCTATTGAAAAGAGTCTGGCTTCTATCGAGAACGTGGATACAATCACGTCCGAGTCTTCAGAAGGATCATCTATGGTCATGATTCAATTTAACTGGGGAGTAGATATGAACCAAGCAACCCTCGACATGAGGGATAAAGTTGATACCGTTAGAGGATCTCTCCCAGACACGGCAAATTCGCCGCGTGTTCTAAAAGTGGACCTCAATGCAACGCCAGTTATTACCCTCGCTTTTACAGGAGACCAGGATATTAACAAGCTGAAGCCTATTGCTGAAGATATTATCGAGCCGCGGCTTGAAAGAATTGCGGGAGTAGCTGCAGCCAACATGTCAGGTGGTCAAGAACGACTCGTAAAGATCACTGTAGATCAGGCCAAGCTTCAAAGCTATGGCATTACGCTGGATCAAATTCGACAGGCCCTATCGGCTAATAATGTTGCTGGCTCTGCGGGTTCTGTATATCGTGGTAATACACAAATTCAACTTCGCGTTCAAGGTGAATATAAAGCTGTTTCAGAAATGGGCGAAACGCCAATCCCTGTAGGTAAGGGAAGCGTGAAATTGAAGGATATCGCGACAGTTGAAGACTCCGTAGAAGAAGTCACCACTATTTCTACCTATAATGGGAAGCCAAGTATTAATATTTCTGTTACTAAGGCTACTGGTGGAAATACTCTTTCAATCGCTAATTCTGTGAAGGAAAGTTTGGATTCGATACGGAAGGACCTGCCTCCTGGAACACAATTGGAGATGGTAACTGATGCTTCCAAGCCTATTAGAGACTCCGTACACTCACTAATAGAACATGCTATATTGGGGCTTATTATCGCAGCTATTGTGTTGCTATTATTTTTGAACAGTATACGTTCTACTATTATTGCTGCGATCGTTATTCCAATTTCCTTCGTAGCAACGTTTATGATGATGTATTTCACTGGACAAACCATTAATGTTATTTCATTGAGCGGTTTGCTTCTAGGGTTAGGATCATTTGTCGACTTTGCCGTTGTTATCATTGAAAATATTTTTAGGCAGCGACATGAAGGGAAAAGTATGCTACAAGGGGCAATTGATGGCTCCAAGCAAGTGGGCAATGCGGTTATGGCATCTGCACTTGCACAGATTGTAGTATTTTTACCGGTTGTTTTTGTTGACGGAATTGCAGGAGTTATGTTTAAACCGTTGGCATTAACTGTTATCTTCTCCCATATAGCAGCCTTGCTGGTATCCCTTATGATTGTGCCAATGCTTGGCTCGCGTTGGATGCCTACAGTACCGGATGAATCCATATATTCTTCAGGTACTTATAAAGGTATTAACCCTATTGTGTGGTTTAATATCGGATTTGAGAAATTTAAGGGTGGTTATCGCCGTGTACTGAAGTGGGGAATTAATCATCGAAAATCTGTTTTAATCATTACTGTATTAATGTTTGTGGCAGCTGGGTCTCTGATTTCTATGGTTAAGGCTGAATTTATTCCTGAATCCGACACTGGGGAATTCTCAGTGAAAGTGAAACTTCCTAATGGAACAGTTCTAGAGGAGACTGAAAGAGTTGTTCAAGGTATAGAGAAAGAAATTCTGAAAGTTCCTGATCTGGACAAAATGACAGTGACTGTTGGTGCTGGTGGTCTTTCTGGTTATTCAGGGGCAACTCCATCCAATTCGGCAGAACTAAGTGTTGCGCTGAAGGATGGGCATCAGCCAACAGACGCTGTAGTTGAAGGCCTTCGCAAGAAATTCGATAGTATTCCGGATGCAGAGATTACACTGGAGTCTGCAACAGGCCTTTCGACTGGAGCGGCGGTTAATATTAACCTAAAAGGCGATGATATGGACGTCTTGAGGGAACTTTCCGACAATCTCGTTGCCGGCGTAAAGAGCATACCGGGAACGGTCAATGTAAAAAGTTCTTTGAATGCGGTTCGCGAAGAATATGAGATTACCGTTAATCGAGAACTTGCTAGTCAATATGGCTTATCAGCAACCCAAATTTTATCTGCTGTAAATACTTCCTTTAATGGATCTGTTGCAACAAGCTATCGCACAGGTGATGATCAAATCGATGTGAAAATCTCTCTGCCTGAGCAGGATCGACATGACTGGTCCTATTTGAAAGCATTACGTATTACCACTTCACAAGGGATTGATGTGCCTTTATCTTCGGTAGCAAGTATTGATAAACGCGCTGTACCGGATAGTGTCACCCGTGAAGATCAGACACGTCAAGTACAGATTTCTGCTGACATTGATGGATCAGGGGACATTCTAACCGTCAAACAGAAAATAGATGCTCTTTTGAAGAGTACTCACTTCCCAGAAGGCTATAGTGCAGATACGGGTGGCGGGCAATCTGAACAAATGATGGAGTCTTTTATAAACTTAGGGATAGCTATTCTGCTATCTGTAGTTCTGATTTATATGGTTATGGCAGGACAGTTTGAATCTCTGCTCACACCGTTTGTTATTATGTTTTCGATTCCGCCTACGTTAATTGGTGTACTTATCGGCCTAGTGGTAACGGGAGCGAGCCTCAGTGTTTCGGCTTTTACCGGTTACATCATGCTCGTTGGCTTGGTTGTAAATAATGCAATTGTCATGATTGATTTCATTATTCAGCTTCGAAAAGAAGGCGAAGATCGAGATGAAGCTATTATTCATGGCGCATCTGAGCGGTTGCGTCCGATTTTGATGACAACGTTGGCTACCGTGCTTGCTTTGATCCCTATGGCATTTGCTAAAGGTGACGGTAATGAGACGCAAGCTCCTATGGCGGTTGTTGTTGTATTCGGGTTATCCTTCGCAGCTTTGGTCACGCTGATTCTTATTCCGGTTGTTTATGTTATTTTGGACAATATCATTCAAAAACGTAAAAATCGCAAACTGAAAAGACAAGAAAAGAGACAACTGAAAAAAGAAGCGAAACTGCAAAAAAGTGTTCATATATAAGGTGAGGTGGAGAAACATAATGAATAAAAAAAGTGCTCTGATTGCCACAACTTTGCTTTTATCAGTTGCATTAGCCGGCTGTGGTGGGGGGGAGGCCCCCGCTGCGCCAGCTTCAGTGCAGAAGGCGATCCCAGTCCAAGTGGCAAAAGCGGCTAAAGGCAGTATTAACGACTCAACAGGTATTATTGGAAGCTTTGCTCCGAAAGAGACGGCTCAAGTATCTCCGAAAATTAGCGGAAAAATTCAAAGTATCAATCTTACAGTGGGGCAAAAAGTAAACAAAGGCGACACATTGTTTACTATAGACCAAAAGGATATTCAGGACTCGATTAAGCAATCTCAGGAATCGTACCAGGTTGCCTTGGCCAACTTAAAACAGGCTGAGTCAGGCGCAGCACAATCTGTGCAACAGGCCGAGTCCAGTGTGGATCAAGCCAAAAGTGCGCTTGTACAGCAAGATAACTCCATTACACAAGCTCAGACCAGTCTGATCGATGCTCAGAATTCCGTGCGTGATGCTCAAAATACGCTTAATCGCAACCAACAGTTGTTTAGTGCGGGCGCTCTATCTCAATCCGAGTTAGAACAGTCCCAAATAGCGTATAGAAAGGCTCAAACTGCTGTGGAGAATGCACAGGTTGCACTGCACAATGCACAAACATCTAAGGAAAGTGCGCAAACCACATATAATAATGCCCAGAAATCATTGCGTCTTGCACAACAAAAAACGGGCATAGACGTAGCACGTGCTTCTGTAAATCAAGCTAAAGCGAGTTTAGACACAGCACGTAGCCAATTGGTGGATGCTGTAGTCAAAGCTCCGATTTCCGGCACGATATCGGTAGTAACAGGAGTCCAAGGACAAATGGTTAGTGCGCAATCTGCAGTTGTTACAATTGCAAATACCAATCCTATCATTGCTAAAGTCAACGTTTCTGAATCAGAGCTTCTGAAGATGCAGGTAGGTTCGTCTGTAACTGTAGGTGTGGACTCATTGAACAAGCGCATAGAAGCTAGAGTGACTGCCGTCAATCCCGTAATGGATAATGACCTCAAGGCATATCCTGTCGAGATTTCGGTTCCAAATGGTTCTGGTGAATTAAAATCAGGGATGGTTGTAACTGTATATATGAAGTCAGAAGCTCCTAAAAACATTTTAGTATCGCAGGACGCCATTACAGAGCAGGCAGGGAAGAAGTATGCATATGTAGTGGAGGGTACTGTTGCTAAGAGGGTAGAAGTGCAGACAGGCCAGGAAAGTGCCAAACAGGTTGAGGTCACCAAGGGGCTCACTGAGGGACAAAATGTCGTCGTTAAGGGCGTAAGTTTGCTTTCAGATGGCGCGAAGATTAATGTAGTAAAATAATTTGTTTCGTTATATTTACATTATATTGCTGTTCTCCGTCATTTCTACTATTTAAAGTGTATTAGAGTATTAGATTTTTAAGGAATCTATAGTCTTTATGTACTTTATGTACTTTATGTATTCTATGGATTATTCGTTACGAATATACTCCATTAAAGACCTCAATTAATGTACAGAAAATACCCCTGTACATTTAAGGTTGAGAAGGTAAAAGTTGTAGGATGACGGAGGAACAGGTTCAATAGTATAATTATGACTGTGGAAAGCGGAATACATAATCAAAAAAAATAAAATAATTTTTTTTTTGAAACAGACGCAACTTTTTGGACCCATGCTACGTCTAATTGGGTGAGTATGAAACAAAGGGGTACAAAAGCGTAAAGACAAAATTCGCTAAAAAAAATCTTTACTGCATTGTTATCACATTGTATAATACTGGAGTACGTCATAAATGGACGCTTTCTTTCAACTAGATTCCAAGCTTCTGTGATATTGTCACAGATATCATTTTATAAGGGTTCTCATAAAGCTCGGAAAGGAGGTGTAACGACTGATGAGTGACAAGATCCGACAAAAAGACAAAAATAATATTTCTGTTTATATTCAAGGAGGAGAAAAAAAGGTTATGACAAAGTTTAACAAAAAAATGATCAACGTGCTGGCAACAGCAACATTGGTTGCTGGTGTAGCAGCTCCAATCGCAGCATTGACTGCACCAACTGCTATCCATGCATCTTCTAGCTTCACAACTATTAACACTCCTACTATTAGTGGTAGCGCTGAGAATTTTGCTAATCTTGATGGCAGAGTGAAAATCACAGTGAGCAAAGCTTCTGTAAAAGATGGTTCTTCTTTTACTGTTACTTTGCCTAAAGGTTTCTACTTTAACAGTAGTGATGTTGCTAAAATTGCTGATGTTATAGGTACAAAAAAAGGTGATACTCAAATTGGTTCTGTAAGTGATGCTACCTATGGTTTGGGTGTATACGCTGACTTTGATGGAAATAAGGACACTGGTATTACAGTTGCTCCAATCATCAACAATTATGACACTAATGGTAAACCAGTTAACGTAAACTCCGCTAAAATTAGTTTTACTGGTGACACTAATATCAGTGATGATATTACTCTCTTCTTAAACTTCAGTAGAATTAATGTAGCTGGTCCAAGTAACGGTCCAGTTAAAGCAGCTATTGATGCTGCTTCCAATAGTGGTTTGACTAGTGGTGAAATTACAATCGCAAACGTTGTTTCTTCCGGTCAAGTTTCTCTTGCTGCAAACGATACAGTTTCCAGTGAAGATAACTTCACTGCAACATTGAAAATTAAAGAAGAAACTGCAGGTTCTTTGACAGGTAGTAACTATATCAAGTTGAAATTGCCAAGTGGTTTTAAATGGGATGCTGCTGGTACAGCTGCAATTCTTTTTGGTGATATAAAAGCTGCTGACATTGAGGCTAACCCACTTGATGATACTCTTACTGTAAGATTGAAAGATACTGTGAAAAGCTCCAAACAAAATTCTTTCCAATTGCCAGTTAAATTCCATGTAGATGATGAAACAAATGCTAAACAAGGCGATGTTACTGTTAGCGTTTCTGGTAATGCAACAACTGATGTTAGCTCTCTTGTTGTTGGTAACTATGGCGAAATCGGTGGTGGTGTTACTGTAGCTACCCCAACAACTATTCTTGCTGGACATGACGAACAAAAAATTGGCGACATCGTAATTAAAGAAACTGTTGCTAAATCCTTTGTAAAAGGACGTACTGTAACTTTGCGCCTGCCTGAAGGTGCTCGTTGGCAAGAAACTTTCAAGAGTAACAACCCAGGAAACAGCTTTGCTGGTTCTATGGAAAATACTAACGGATTGGGTGGAGCAGAGGTATCCTACACTGACTCTGACAAACGTACTTTGAAACTGACTTTCAACAACCCTAATAGCACAACTGATGCTGGTACTTTGAAACTGAAAAACGTTGAAGTTGCTACGCAACCAGGTTTCTCCGGTGATCTGAACGTTGAAGTTGCTGGTAGCCAAGGTCTGAGCGGTAATGTTAAGGTTGCAACTGTGAAACAAGCAGTTACTCTGGCTGCTGCTTCCAAACCAACCCTGACAATCGGTCTGGGCGATCAACAAGTTGGCGATATCACAATCACTGAAGCTGCTAAAGAAGCTTTCGTTAAGAAAGATGGTAGCCGTGAAGTAATCTTGGAATTGCCAACAGGCGTACGTTTTGCTTCTACTCCAGAAGTAAAAGTTACAGCTGGTGACGTTAAAGTGAAGAGCGTATCTACTGATACTTACGGCGAAAGCAATAAAGGCCGTTTGAGCTTCTACATCGACAGCGAATCCGCTACTCCAAGTACAATTACAATCTCTGCTCCTAAGCTAACTGTTGACCGTACTGTAGCTCAAGGTGACATCGTTGCTAAGCTGAAAGGTAGCGCAGTTTCTTACACTGCATACAGAGGCGCAACTGACAACACTCAAAACTGGAAAGACAACAACACTGCAGCTGCTGAAGTAGCAATCGCAACTGTTGGAACTCCAGCTCCAGGTGCTACTAAAACTAAAGCTGTCTTCACACTGGGAAGCACTTCCTACACTGTGAACGGCGAATCTAAAACAGCTGATGTAGCTGCTTATGCTCAAAACGGACGCACTTACTTGCCAGTACGTTATGCAGCTGAAGCTTTGGGTGTATCCCCACAAAACATCCTGTTTGACAAAGCAACTTCCACAGTTACCCTGATTAAAGGTGACCGCGTTGCTCAAATCAAACTGAACACTAACCTGTTGACTGTTAACGGTTCTGTGATTCGTATGGACGTTAAAGCTGTAACTAACAAAAACCGTACTGTACTGCCTATCTTCTGGGTGAGCAGAGCGCTGGATGCATCCATCAACTATGATGCAACTGCTAAAACAGTAACTGTTGAAAACAACAACTAATTTAAGAGCAACTCTTTTGAGTTAACTGAATTAGATGAGAAGAGGGTTCCTTTTTGGAGCCCTTTTCTTTTATTAGTCTTATTGACAAAGGAGAGAAATTATGAAACGTTTTGGAGTGGCATTACTATCCACATTGGTTCTTAGTTCTGCGTTTGCTAATCTTGCAGGAGCTCAGTCAGGTGATATAAAGGTTATTATTAACGGTGTGACTCAGCAATATACACAGTCTCCGATAGTCAGTCAAAATACAACCTTGGTGCCTCTTCGTGGTGTTTTTGAAAGCTTGGGAGCGCAAGTGGAGTGGGACAGCAAGGCTAAAAAAGTAACAGCATCTAAAAATGACGATACATTAACTTTAAATATTGGCTCCAAACTTGCTTATAAAAACAGTAAGCCGGTACAGCTCGATGCAGCAACTCAAATTCAAAAGGGTCAAGTACTCGTTCCTTTACGTTTTGTGAGCCAATCATTAGGCGCCAAAGTAAATTGGGATCAGACTACACGAACAGTGACCATTTCGAATCAAGGTAGTGGTAGTGCTACTGACACCAATAGCTTGTCTAGTAAGCCACTTGCAGCTCCTGTGACCAAAGTTACTTATGATACTTACTATAATGACTCCTTGACCTATGACGATGCAGTCAAACTGGCTATTGCTGATAGTACTTCAGTGAAAACAGGAGAAGTGAGTATTGATCAGGCAGGAAAAATTTTAAAAGAGACAGGCAAAAATATTGACTTTGTTCCAGCAGAAGCAGGTAATGAGGGTCAAGATAAAGCTTACAAAGGTTATGCCCAAACGAACCTTAATTATGAGGCTACCAAAAAGAATCTGGAAATGACCAAAGAAAGTATTGAATATAATGTAAAAGATCTTTACAATAAGCTCCTTCAAAAGCAAAATGCCGTTAAGCTGGCTGCTTTGAATATCGAAGATGCAGAGCGAAAACTTAAAGTTGCGCAAATCAAGAGAGATAATCAAATGTCGAGTGATTATGAAGTTACCCAAGCGACCAATCAGTTGACTCAAAATCAAGCAGCTTTGGATAAAGCTAAAAAAGATTTGGATAGTGCATATGTATCTTTAAATCAATTGATTGGCTACAAACCAGAGCAACGTTATGAATTGAAGGATAAGCCTGTATATTCTGAATTTAAAGATAATGTAGAGACAAAAGTAAGCCAAGTACTCACTAGCAGCACTGCCATTTGGTTGAGTGAGCAAAAAGTGGATTTGGCTGAACTGAGTTTGAAGCTTTATAACTTTAGCACTCCAGGAAATACCCCTTATGAAGCTGAACAACTTAATGTTGAAAAGGCTCAGTATGCTACAGAAGGCACAAAGAGACAATTGGAAGAAGCTGTGAGAACAATTTATAACAACATCAAAGCATTGGAAAGTCAGTACTCACAGATTCAAGCCGGTTTGGTGAGTGCAAGAAGTGCGGCTGATATGGCTAAAAAGCAATTTGATGTTGGATTGGCTACAGAGCTTCAGGTTTACGAGGCTAATTTGAAAGTGACTACCGCTGAACAACAAGCGGAAGATATTGTTTCAAGTATTGATACTTTGAAGCTGGCTTTCAATAAGCCATGGGCTATGCAAGGTTCCGCTGGAGCAAGTGCGCAATAATTTAAGCTTACCTATACTTGTTATAACCTGCAGTAGGAGGTCTTCATGAAATCACGCTATAAAGTATCGTTGGCTGTTGTTTTACTTGGAGGAGGAATTGTGGCTGGCTCTTTGATGAACAATTCAGTCAATGGAGCCTCCAGTTCTGGACAACCTGGAACAGCTGATGATCCAGTCGTAACCAAAAGCTATGTTGATCAAAAAATTGCTCAAGCCATCAAAGGTGGGGGAAGTGCAAGTAGTACTAGTAGTAAGACAACTAGTTCGACTGCTCCAGCAACAAACACCACTACTTCTAATACAACCACGTCTTCAGGAACCTCTAATGCAACTAAAAGTTCAACGGTGGAGCAGACAGAGGCTTTGAAGGTTGTTGATGTAAAGCCTGGTCAGAAACTAATTGCTAAAGCTGGAGCAGAATTTATTTTACGTAATGGAAATGCTGTTGTGTATAGCATGGATGCCAGTGGTGCTATTGATATTACTTCTGGAACTGAAATTGTTCATAACCAGGCTGTCGAAAAAAATCATTTATTATCGTTTCCTAGAGAAGGAAGAGGTATTCAAGTAAAAGAAGGCCAAAAGTATGGCTTAGTCGTTATGGTACGTGGCGGCTATACTGTTCAATAACTGGGGTCTATCTCTTTTTAAGGTACTCTTTTTCTTAAATCCTGTTTGGGATAGCAAATTGTTCTTGGCTAAGTTGACTTTAAACACTGCACACTAACTTCATGAAAACTAATTCATTGAGTGGAGGGTGCGTACAATGGCGTCAAGAGGTCAAAGACGATTAATTCCCGAAAGCCGTGCCAGGTTAGATGATTTGAAGTATGAAATTGCTGCCGAGTTTGGGTTACCTGTTTATAATCCTCAATATGCACATATACCTCCGAATGCTGACAGTGAATTTGCTGCAGAATTAGGAGAGTTTACGAGGAGTCAAAATGTAGCGTGGCGCGATTTAACTTCAAGACAAAATGGCTCCGTTGGTGGAGAGATTACTAAAAGATTGATACAATCCGCTGAACGTAGCTTATCTGAATTTGGTACATTATAAATTGTAATTATTGATACAGATTTTAAACAAATAGTAGGTATACAACTGGAGCTATTTACATGTGGATCAAAATGGTTCGCATGTAAACTCACTTCATTTTCGAATTTTGTTATTTGGATGACATGAATTGACACCTTGTTTTAAATAGGATATCATGGCATTTGAGGCTTGTACGCAACCTTTTCCTACCGGAAAAGGTTCATTTTTTGTTAATCAGGTGTAAAAGATATCTTCCGTCATTTGTTGGGTTGGAGGTAACTGAATAATGCCATGCCATGTTAGGATTTATTAAAAATCCTCATGTATTTTAATTATGGGAGGTTGAAATTCATGTCTGTAAAAGGTCGTCATTTGTTCACGTCCGAGTCTGTAACAGAAGGCCATCCGGATAAAATTTGTGATCAGATATCCGATGCTGTATTGGACGCCTTTTTGGCTAATGACCCTAATGCACGGGTAGCATGTGAAGTATCGGTAGCTACCGGTCTCGTTCTCGTCATTGGTGAAATCAGCTCCAAATCGGAATACGTGGATATTCCATCCATTGTTCGTAATACGATTAAGGAAATTGGTTATACACGTGCAAAATACGGTTTTGACTATAATACTTGCGCTGTATTGACTTCTTTGAATGAACAGTCGCCAGACATTGCTCAAGGGGTTAATGCTGCCCTGGAAAGCCGTGATCCTGCTGAAGTAGATAAGGAAACAGAAAACATTGGGGCTGGGGACCAAGGATTAATGTTCGGTTTTGCTACGAACGAAACACCTGAGCTAATGCCTCTTCCTATCGCTATGTCTCACCGTATTGCACGACGCTTGTCTGAAGTGCGTAAGGAGGGAACACTGAATTACCTTCGTCCAGATGGTAAAACTCAAGTAACGGTAGAATATGAAAACGGCAAACCTGTCCGTATTGATGCCATTGTGGTTTCTACGCAGCATGCAGAAGATACTACTTTGGAGCAAATTCAAGCAGATATCAAAGAAAAGGTTATTTTGCCAGTGGTTCCTGCCGAATTGCTGGATGAGCAAACCAAGTACTACATTAATCCGACAGGACGCTTTGTAATCGGTGGTCCTCAAGGGGATGCAGGTCTGACAGGCCGTAAAATTATTGTGGATACGTACGGTGGTTATGCACGTCATGGCGGGGGAGCATTTTCGGGTAAAGATCCAACTAAAGTAGACCGTTCTGCTGCTTATGCTGCTCGTTATGTAGCGAAAAACCTTGTGGCAGCTGGATTGGCTGACAAGGTTGAAATACAGCTTGCTTATGCCATCGGTGTAGCTACGCCTGTTTCGATTAACGTCGATACATACGGCACAGGGAAAGTCAGTGATGAAAAACTCGTTGAATTGATCCGAAATAACTTCGACCTTCGCCCAGCAGGCATCATTCGCATGTTGGATCTGCGTCGTCCAATCTACAAGCAAACAGCTGCCTACGGCCACTTTGGACGCACAGATCTGGATGTACCGTGGGAGAGTGTAGATAAAGCGGAAATTCTGAGAGAGCAAGCGGGGTTATAATCCTCGTAGGTCATCAGAATAACGCATTAACCTAAAAAGACTGTTCATGCTATGCATGAGACAGTCTTTTTTTGATATACTTTGCTATTAACTATGAACTTGCCACGGTGTACTTAATTTCGCTCCACTATTCGGATATCGGTGCGAGACCCAATAAATTTCTGAGTAAATGACATACCTTCTGTACTTCCTTATATTGCTCCAAATACGCAAAAAGAGCTTTTAAGAGACCTTTCTGAGGGTTCGATTTCAGAGCCTCTTCCTTTAATTGAGCGTAAATTTGCTGACACTCCTGTTTCTCCTCTGAGCTCCACGAAGACAGCAGTATACTGTCTTCCAGGGAGTGGAGAAGGCCGTTAATTTGACGACCTTGGTCAAAGGGATTACTTAAAGCGCTCTCGGGTAACCAGCCTTTCTTGCTCCAAAACAAATGTGGAGCGGGATCAGCACTGCTCAGGCTGGTTGCCAAGGAACTGGATAAGAAGATGATAAACTGTGTTAGATGCTCAATCGTTTCATCATTCATCCGATCGGCAAAGAAGCGAATATATTCAAACACAATGCTTTTCAGCACAAAGGTTATATCCCATGCATGATCTTCAATGCCTGGTCCAAAAATATCAATCAGGCAGTCGCGAACCCATTTGTATAATTTGTATTCATGCTGTTCAAACGCACCATTGAGTTGTTCATTTTGAAAAATAAGCATGGAAGGCTCAGGAAGATCCATCATGAGATACACTTTGTTTTCAACAAGATTTTTCAAGTAGAGTACAATAAAACCGTGCAGCTTATCGTGTTTAGATAGGTCAGGTTTACTGTAGAGAGCTCGGATGTCTTGTTCAATATTGTTTTCCAGAATGACACACATTTCCAAAGGCAATTCTTCTTTCCCTTGAAAATATTTATAGAAGGATGCTTTTGCCATTCCACTTTCTTTAGCGATTTCTTCAACAGATGTTGAATAATAGCCTTTTCTGGAGAACAGCCGAATGGCCGCCTGTAAAATATCATTTTTTTTACTTTCCATACATACTCCCTCCAGGAACCAACTCGACAGCATGCGGAATTCGATACTTCATACATTACAAAGGTTGGTCACGTGTAATAACTGTGTGCTGCTGTTTTTTGAGTTGCCGGTGCATCTTGTACTTGGCCATGATCATATACAAGGACGGCACCACAAACAAAGTTAACAAGGTTGAAAATAACAAACCGAAAATGACGGTGAACGCCAGTGGCTTAAAGAGCAGGCTCCCTAATAGTGCTAATGGAATCATACCTACAATGGCAGCCAGGGAAGTCAACAAAATCGGTCTGAAGCGAGCAGCGGCGGCTTGTATTACGGCTTCCCTTAACTCCACTCCTTCATGTCTTGCATCCTCGATAAATTCAATTAAGACAATCCCGTTCCGTACCACAATACCCGCAAGTGCGATAATTCCCATGATACTCATAAAACCGATGGGCATACCAGTTAGAAAAATACCAATAATCCCGCCGGCAGCTGCTAGGTACACGGTCGTCATAATAATAATAGGAATGGAGAGTGAATAAAACTGCATCGTGATCAAGAGTAAAATGAGTAAGACTACAACAATCGCCAGCTTCCCTAAATCTCCGAATATGGTGGACTGATCGGATGTTTCACCGCCTACCTCCCATTTATAGCCTTCGGGGAACTTCATTTGTGCCAGTTTGCCTTCCACATCTACCATGGCTTCACTTGCAGTTCTTCCATTCAAGTCAGCTTCGACCGTAATCGTCCGCTCCATATTGTAATGCTTGATTTGCTGAATAGCAAATGACGGTTTAATCTGTACAAGCTGGTTTAATGGAATTTGCTTGCCAGCTGCATTCACTACACTTAATTGTTGGAAAAGCTTACTTGGCTCCTCGTTACTGTGATTCAAATACATTTTGATATCTACCAGACTACTTCCCGTATCGAATTGACTGACTTGAGCTCCTTCTTTTAACAGAAGAAGGGTACGAGTCAAATCTGTGTAGCTTACTAGATACTGATCCATGGCTTGTTTGTTGACCTCAAGCTCGAGGGCATATCGTTCAATTCCTATGTCATCTACGATGCCCGTTGTGCCCTCAACTGTCGCGATCTGCTCCTTTGCTTTTTGGGCAAGGGTTTGCAGTTCATTCAGATCCTGACCTGAGATACGAATAGAAACGGGTTTACCTACTGGAATCCCAAGACGGGGAACATACATGGTAACCGTAACGCCAGGGTAGGATTTCTTAACATGTTGTTCCCAAGCATCAACTGTCGAATTGAGATCGAATACGTTCTCTTTTCCGACAACAGCAATCTGACCTACGGTTTCGTTATAACTGATAGTTCCACCCGCACTATTAATGTCACTAAACAGTTGGGGGGCAGTCCCACCTGCACTGTAAACGACCTTGGAAGTTTCGGGTTGCTTCTTAATCCAGCCTGCAAGATCTTTAACGACCTGGTCGGTTTCCGCAATGGAAGTGCCTACAGGCATTTTTACATTTAATGCAACATGAGGATCTTCAGATTCAGGGAAAAGCTCAACCGATGTAAAGGGAACTAATCCATAAGCGGCTGTTCCAAGCATGAGTCCAACCATAGCCGTCAGCAAGGGACGCTGAATGACTTTAGGCATCAGCTTTTGTGAATAAAGCTTGTTTAAAGAGTGAATCTGCTGACCGAGCAAGCCTACTGGTTTAGATTTCCTCTGAGGGTGACGAGTCTGTCTGCGTTTCTCATACCACTCTCGAAAAATAGGGATGATCGTGAGAGACATGATCATAGAAGCTAACATGGCCAGAGAAACAATGGTGGGAATAGGTCTAATAAAGGCACCTACATTTCCGGGCAGAAACAACAATGGAGCAAAGGCAGAGATCGTGGCCAATGTTGCAATCAAAATAGATAGCATGACCTCTTTGGTACCTTTTATAGCTGCAACGGAGGGTGGCTCTCCTAATTCCGTAAGTCTGCGCTCAATATTATCGTTTACCACTACAGCGTCATCCACGAGTATGCCGAGTACAATGATCAGACCGACAACGGAAATCTGATTTAGAGTAATGCCGAACATAGGTAAAAAGATAACGGCAATCGAAACCGAAATAGGGATTGCCAGCGCGACAAAAGCTGAGGTGAGTAAATTCAAGCCCAACATACAAACAAGAATAACCGCTGCAATGGCCAGAATCGTTTCACGCTTTAAGTCGTCAAAGATATGGCTTACCTGATCCTTTTGTGCAAAGAGAGTCTGTAAGTGAACACCCGCAGGGAGTGTTTTCTCCAGCTCTTTGAGCTTGCTATTGACCTTTGCGCTCATAGAAGGGATGTCTGTGCCTGTTTCCGCCCCAATACTTAGTGTAATGGCCGGTTTACCCTCTACGTAAGCGAAATATTCTACCTCAGGATGTGCCAGCTCAGTTGTGCCGATATCTCTTAAATAAACAGGGTTACCTTCTTTTGTACGTGTCAAGATGACCTGATTTAATTCGTCAGCTTTTTCGGTCTCACGAACAACGAGTTGATAGGTTCGTCCGTTGTATTCAATATTACCAGTAGGAACCCGATCAATCTGAGACTGGATCGCTTGTGCCACTTGTCCCCACGACAATTGATATTGCTGAAGCTTTTGGTTGTCGATATGGATACGTACTTCCTGATCGGGAAGACCATTGAATTTGACACTGGATACGCCGGAAATTATATTAAGTTGATCTTTCCAGGTGGTGGTCAAATCATTTAGTTTATACAGTGGGGCAGATGAGTCGGCGGTCAGGGCATAAGAGCCGATAAACGAGCTGGTTAGCTTGTCATTTATAACAGGCACTTCAGCGCCTTGAGGAAGATCAGCTTGTGCATCCTGCACTTTTTTACGCATATTATCCCAAACCGTTTGAGGATCGACTCCATTTTTGGATTCGATTAAAATAGAAGAGAATCCGTTCCCAGAAGTCGAATTAATCGTTTTAACACCTTCAACCTCCTTGATGCGTTTCTCCAGCTCTTTAGTTACGGTTTGTTCTACTTTTTGTGGTGAAGCGCCGGGATAGACGGTTGTGACCGTAGCATTCTGTATGGTCACATCGGGCATTTCCTGCTGTGGTAACTGGAAAAAACCAAAAGTTCCAACTACAATCAGCATGACAAAAAACAGCAACGTAATTTTTCGTTTTTTTACGATGTACTCAATCATGGACGTCCGCCTTCCTCCGACTGAATCGCATTTCCATCAAATAGGGATTCTGCCCCTTTAATGACAATACGTTCTCCTTCACGAAGCCCGGATACAATTTGCAATTGATTATCTACAACCTGATTGCCAAGCTCCACAGGGGTTCTAACTGCTTTTCCTTGAACATCTTTGAAAATAAAAGGCTTGCTTCCCGTATTGATGACTGCTTCAGCAGGCACAAGAATACCATTCTTGTCTGTCACCTGATGCGCAGCTTTGATGACCTGGCCGGGTAACCAGTCTCGCTGTGGATTGGCAATGACAATCTCTACGTTAACCCTCCCTGTATCGGTGCTGGTTGAAGGATAGACGTTGGACACCGTACCCTGACGAGTTTCTTCATAGAGCGCCACCTTTACCTGTTGTCCCTTTTTCCAATCCTTAATTTCACTGTCTGGTACGGGAAGGAGTACTTTAAGACGGTCGATGGAGCCTATGCGATAGACGGCTTGGCCCGACGCGACCAAATCACCTGTATTCACGATTTTGTCTAGGATTACGCCGTTCACAGGAGAAGTTAAACGGGTGCGTGACAGTGCCAGCTCTGCCTGGCCCTTGGCAACAAGCGCCTTTTCGTAGTTGGCACGCGCTTGTTTTTGGGAAGCCTCAGCCTGTTCGCTGGCTGCAAGAGCTTTAGTTTTACCTGCAATCGCATCCTGAAAGGAAGCTTGGACAGATTGATGCTCTTCGACTGTGGCTCCTTCCAGCAAAAGAGATAAGGAAGCTTTTGCTTGCTCCAGATTTTGAAGAGCAGTGGTAGCGTTCAGGCGGGCGTTCTCGTTATCCGACGCGGTAGCTGCACCCGCCTCGAACAGCTTTTGTGTCCGCTCGCTATCCGTCTTGGCCTTGTTATAGGCGCTTTGTGCCTTATCGACAGTGGTTTGAGCTTGCTGTTTTTCCTGAGCGCGCGCACCCTTGTTGACCTTGCTAACATTTGCACGAGCATTCGCAATACCAGCATCGGCAGATTGAATCGCAGAGGTAGCTGCCTGTAAGTTAGCCTGTGCGTTATCTATACCGGCTAGAGCTTCTTGGATAGAGGCTGTAGCCTGTGCAACCTGTAGCCTGTAGTCGGCGTCATCGAGACGGGCAATGGTTGTACCTTTTTGGACAAGAGTTCCAGTCGTGATTTCTGCGCTAGCGACGGTACCTCCGTTTTGAAAGGCTAGTGTACGTTCCTCATAGGCCTGAAGGGTACCTGACAAGTCATAGGCGGTATGGAGTGGTGTGTTTTTGACGACTGTAGTGCGCACAACGGTCGGCTGTGCGGATGAACCTGAAGTAGCATCTTTTTTTCCGGTAGAGCATCCAGCGATGGCGAGGCTCAGTGATAAGGTGAGTATGATGATGGCCCGTTGTTTATTCATGATTATTATCCATCCTTCCAATAGGGTCATAAGTTTCTGTTTAAACTTACTGGTTTAAATTGAACTCATAAGTTCATGTGTATTATAGTGCGCCAATATTGTATTCGTCAATTCACTGTTTTGGATTTTATGAATTAGTTGGCGGGATTTCGGAACTTTTGCCTTTATAATAAGTCTATTAACATAAGAGGATTTTTTTGTTTATTGGTAGAGTACATGTGCGGATTAAACCGTTTGAATAAAAAGAAGATGGGAGCTATTATCCAAATGTTTTTAAGTAATAGAAAACACAGCAAAGTGAAAGTAGATGGCAAAGGAATCGCTAAAAGATGGGCTGTATTAACGCTGGCAGGAGTATTATGGGTCGGTCCGGTTGCTGGAACTGGGGTTCTAATCCCGTTAAACAATTGGATATCTGCTCCAATCGCGAGTGCTGCCTCCGGTTCAACGGTAAAATTGGGTGAAGAGATTATTACTTCGGGCGCAACATTATTGAAATATCGCTTTAAAGGGTCTAAAGGAACAGCGCTGGCTGATATCATTCGAGTAGACCTGCAAAATCCGTACGTAAAGCTGGATGTCATGACAGGGAAGAACGGACAGTTTACGACCCGTCAGAGCACAGGCGGTATGGCAAAAGAGACCGGTGCGGTTGCTGGAGTGAACGGGGATTATTTTAATACCTCTAGTGAGGGAGCACCGATCGGTGGACAGGTATCCAAGGGCGTGCTGATGTCTACACCCTCTGATTTAACAGGGATGTATGCCTTTGCTGTTACGAAGGATGGCTCGCCGATGGTTGAGCAATTTACTTTCGAAGGTACAGTAAAAGCTGGGGATGGGTCTTCCTTCTCCTTGGCAGGGATGAACAAGGCTTCGTACTCGCCAGAGACGAGTGGGAGCAGCTACAGTCACTCCAATGCTATGTATATTTATACATCTGCTTGGAAAGCGATTGAGCGACCTAAAAACAGTTCGACAACGCCTACAGAAATATTGGTACAAAATGGCGTGGTTACGCAAGTCTCCGAAAATGCTACATTGAATATGACTGTTCCGCAGGATGGCTATATTTTACGTACACACGGTAAAGCAGCTGAATATGCCAAAGCGCATCTGACTGTGGGACAGACCGTAGAAACGAACTATCACCTTCGCGTCAAATCGACAGGGAGCGAAGTAGATCCTTCCAACCTTCAGATGATGATCGGTGGACATACCATATTAGTAAATGACGGACAGAAGACCTCGTTCTCCCGAAGTACAACAAGTATTGGCGGGACACGTGCGCGTACGGCTTTGGGATATTCCCGTGACAAACGATACGCATATGTCATTGCCGTTGAGAAGAATGGGAACAGCGTTGGTGTATCCCTGAGCGAGCTGCAAACACTGATGAAAGATATCGGTGTCTGGAAGGGGATGAACCTTGATGGTGGCGGCTCTACCACTATGGTCACTCGTGATTTGGGAGATACGACAGCGGGGCTTACATTCAATACAGAATATGGTACAGAGCAACGTAGCATCGTAAATGGAGTGGGGGTATATACCACTGCTCCTAAAGGAACGCTCAAAGGCTTTACCATCAAGGGCAATAAAACGCTGCTGATTGGTCAAACCGGAAGCTACTCCTTCAAAGGCTACGACAACTACTACAATCCATTTGATACCTCGAAAGTTCAAGTGACGTGGAAGTCCGGCAACCCTGCTGTTGTGTCCGTGAGCGGCGGTGTTGTGAAGGGGGCCAAACCGGGAACTGCTACCTTAACAGCATCCAGTGGTTCAGCCAGTGCGACAACCAAGGTCACCGTGCTTGGGGCAGATGAAATTTCATCACTTACTGCAGGAAGTGGGACAGGCTCGCTTACTGCAGGAGCAAAAATCGCAGTACCGATAACGGCCAAGACGAAAGATGGACAGAGTGTCAGCATTACATCAGATGCGCTCAAATGGGAGTTCATCGGCTTTAAGGGAAGCGTTAAGGACAATCAGCTTACGGTAAATACAGTGGATGTGGGTGTGAAAACAGGCTATGCCATTGGTCGCTACGATGGTTTCAGTGCGGTTGTCTTCCTGTCTGCTGGGGGGGCAAGTACAAATAACTGGGAAAACTTCGAAAATGTTTCGTATCCGGTTGATTTTACTTCAAATGCGGAAGGTGTTACCGGTACAGCGGCAGTTGTACAAGGGGATGGAGACCATGCCAATTCCAAAGTGCTGGAGCTAAGCTATGTCATGACGAACGGCAGTGGTAAAATGTATGCTTACGCTCAATTAAACGGCACATCCGGCAAGACGCTGGAGCAGGCAGCTACATCCATCTCGATTGATGTCAAAGGAGATAAGAGTCTGAACTGGCTACGTGCGGAGCTGGAAGATGCTCAAGGCAAAACTGCATATATTGATCTTGCCAAAGTGATCGACTGGAACGGCTGGAAAACGATTAACGCAGATATGAGCGGTTTGAATATTTCGTATCCGGCGAAGCTGAAACGTCTCTATGTGGTCAATGTAGCCGAAGGTCAGGATGAGCGTGCTAAGTCAGGTAAGGTCGCTTTTGATAATATCTCTTTTAATACACCAGGAACAGTCGGCACAGAAGGACTTAAAAAGGGAACAGCTCAGATGACGATCGGTCAAAAATCGATGACGGTAAATGGAACGCCAACAACGATTGATGCAGCTCCGATGACTCGCAATGGGTCGACGTATGTTCCAATCAAGTATGTGTTGGACGCATTTGGCGGGCAAGCCAAATGGAATGCGGGCGATCAACGGATCACCATTATGCGCGGTGGTGTGCTGATGGATTTGACTGTAGGAAAAAAAGAACTGATTCTAAACGGAAAGCGTAAGAGCTCTGAAGTTGCACCTATTGTACTAGGAGGAAGGACTTTAGTCCCATTAAGACTTGTGTCTGAACAGTTAGGAATGACTGTAAAATGGGAACAAGAAACGAAGACCATCACCCTCCAGTCATGATATGGTATGATATATACTTGAAATGCTAGGATTGGAGTAGAACATTTGTGGACTTTCAAGCCGATATCATAGACCGAGTCATTAAAAATGCCATCCAGGTGATGGAGAACAGCAAATATCAGATGTTCGAAATATTGGACACGGCCCGGACCGAGCTGGTCACGTTAAATCAAGAGCTCCAGAGCGTATTGAAGGAAACGGCAGAAACGATCGAAAAAGTGGACCAGCTGGAAATGAACTATCGGCGGTCCCGAATTCGGTTGACTGAGGTCAGTCGTGATTTCGTCCGCTACTCGGAAGAGGATATCAAGCAGGCTTATGAGAAGGCAACACAGCTTCAACTCGATGTGATGATTTTTCGCGAGAAGGAAATGTATCTCAAAGCTAGAAGAGATGATCTTCAAAAGCGGGCCAAAAGTGTCGAGGCTTCTGTTGAGCGGGCCGAAACTATCGGTTCGCAGATGGGGGTCGTGCTGGAATATTTATCGGGTGAATTGGGGCAAGTGACGCGGATCATTGAATCGGCCAAAAATCGGCAGTTTATTGGTCTGAAAATTATTTTGGCTCAGGAAGAGGAGCGTAAGCGCATATCCCGTGAAATTCACGATGGACCTGCGCAACTCCTTGCGCATCTAGTGCTTAGGACGGAAATTGTGGAAAGAATGATCGCCAAGCAGGAATTTAAGATGGTTCAGGACGAAATAGTAGACTTGAAGAAACAAGTTCGCTCCAGTCTTGAGGAAATGCGAAAGGTCATTTTCAACTTGCGTCCCATGGCTCTGGATGACCTGGGGCTTATTCCGACGCTCCGGAAATATGTGCAGGATTTTGAAGAAAAAACAAAGATTAGAGCGCTTTTTGAAACAAGGGGCAAGGAACACCGTCTCTCTTCCGCGATGGAAGCAGCCATTTACCGTCTGATCCAGGAAGCTTTGACTAACGCTGCCAAGCATGCTTACCCTACCTATGTGCTTGTTGAGATTACCTACCAGGCACAGCTTGTAAAAATTGTTGTGCAGGATAATGGTCTGGGCTTTAAGCCAGAGCTTTTTCAGCAAAAAAGCAAGGACCATGGGCATTTTGGTCTGATTGGTATGCGGGAAAGGGTTGAACTGCTCGAGGGGAGAATGGAGATCGAATCAGCTGAGAATCAAGGCACCAAGATAGTGATTCATATCCCAACCAACGTGGAAAAGGGAAAGGAGTAACAACATGGAAAATCAGGAAATGAGTAATGCACCCATTAAAGTTCTCTTAGCGGACGACCATCAGTTGTTCCGTGAAGGACTTAAACGTATTTTGAATATGGAGGACGACATTGAGGTCATCGGAGAATGTGGCGATGGCATTCAAGTGTTGGAATTCTGCAACGTCGAGAAACCGGATATTGTTCTGATGGACATTAATATGCCAATTGAAAATGGTGTAGAGGCAACTGAAAAACTACGTGAGATGTTTCCGGACGTCAAAGTGATCATTTTATCTATTCATGATGATGAAAGCTATGTATTCGAGACGTTGCGCAAGGGGGCCAATGGCTATCTGTTAAAAGATATGGAGGCCGAATCCCTCATTAATGCTATTCGTTCAGTACATGAAGGATATGCATTCATTCATCCGAAGGTAACGGGTAAGCTTATTCAGCAGCTCCGTCGGATGACTTACCTGAATGAAACAGGGGCTATGGCGGAAGGTCATACTAAGGAAGCAGGCGTGAAGTTTGTCGCAGGTGAAAATAATCCGCTGACCCGCCGTGAAGCAGAAGTGTTGCGTCTGATGGCTGAGGGCAAGAGCAATAAGATGATTGGTGAATATTTATTCATTAGTGAGAAAACAGTCAAAAACCATGTTAGTAGCATTTTACAAAAAATGGAAGTTGATGACCGTACACAAGCAGTTATTAACTCCATCAAATATGGGTGGGTTACGCTGTAAAGTGTAGTCTTTTCATGCATTAGACGATGCAGCTGCCTAGATATGAATGCTGTACCGCCTTTCTTTTAGAGCGAGATATCCGCTCGTATGGAAGTCCAGTACATAACCGTGACACCTCTTCCTGTTATACGGCATATATTGTCGCTATAGGAGGAGGTGGAACCCTCGTGACGGCTCACTTGGTTTGGATATTGCTTATATACGGTGTGGGAGCTGCAGTCGTGCATCTCATGTATATACGACAGGCGGTTCAGGCTTATCACAATGGCGAAGATGCACACACGACATCGCTGGATCATCGTGCGACTCGCTACATTGTGATTACATCCAATGATGGAGATCGTGTGGAATGGGTGATGCGTTCATTGAGTATCCTTGCCTGGCTACACCGGAGGCCGCTACATGTAACGGTACTGGATGATGAATCTATAGACGATACGCTACCGATTCTGACCCGGCTGGTGCGCTATAGTCATATGGATGTTTCAGTCATCTCATGTCGTTTTTCACCGGGGAACCCGGTTTTGCCGAAGTCAGGCGGTGAAAAACAGGTTGTTATTGATCTTAGAACAGCAAACCCGTTGGCGGGCGCCCCACTTGTTCCTTAGTGACAGGGATCTGTGGACATCGTGGTTAAAATCAGATATAAATATTTATAGACAGTTGCATATGCAAGACAATAGGGATTTCGTTGAAATCTGTTTGATGTGAAGCACACTTCAGGCTAACAGCCATGGAAGTGTGCTTTTTTGCTGTTTTCTGGGGTGATAAGCACTAGAAAAAATGAATGAAAGGAGAGATTGAACATGAAAATTGCAGTATATGCAGTCAGGTATAAAGGGAAATGGAATCTCCGATTATCTGTGGATATTCGAGTAGATATGACATGGTGGTTGCGCCAAGGTAAGGACCAGGGGAATGCTGTCGAAAGGTGGGTGTTATTAGGAGACGAGCTTCCCTTGTCTTGGGGAGTAAGCCTGTGTGGAAGATTTAGGGGATTAGCAGAAATGGAGCGGTGGGGGGATCGGCAATGGTGGGCTTATATTCTTTCACAGCTAAAGAATGAACTGGTTCTTGAGTCTTCTAATGGAGAACGAATCTTATCTGGAGGAGTAGAAAATATATGCATTTGGGACCGTCAACAAGGGTGGATTTCTCGCACTAAACATGGGAATGAGGGACGGGAAACAATAGGAACTGTACGTTCTATTCAAAACAGGAAGCTCGCTACGGGAGTAGATGGATTGGATATGGAAGGTTTAACAGGACAAGCGAACGAGCTGACTCATTTGTTGGCAGGACGCCAGTTGCTCGTACCTGAAGCTGAAGCACTGCTAGCAGAGGCAGCCCCGGATTTGGAGCATACTTGGCGTTCAGCTGCGCAACTTGCATATCTGCAAGGCCGACTCAGCTTTGCTGCTGGTCTGGCTCCAGCACCACGCGCGCGCTGGTCTGCCGCGCGTAGACATGAACTCCGCTGCAACCGTTGTGGCAGTGGAAAGGTACACCGCACAAGCTGCGCATCGTGCGGCCGTAAGGCCTGCGCCTACTGCGAGACATGTCTCACGCTTGGGCGCAGCCGTGAGTGCTCACTGCTGCTGCGCGGTACAGCGAAACCTGCCATGCCGCGCACGGCAGAGGCAGCGCTGGCGGAGAACCTCGACCGCTGGGGGCTGAGTCCTGCACAACGTGCTGCCGCCGAAGTAGCGCTGAGTTTTTTGGCCGCACCACCCCGCAGGGTGCGAAAATGCTCCCGCCCGGAAGGCCAATGGCAACGAGCACGCGAATTATTCCGGCGCAGCATGCGTGTGCGCCAGGAATTAGGTGCTGCCGCTGCGCATGGCAGCACTCTTGCCGGCTACAAGCAGTCCTCGCCCAGATCTGGCGAGTGTGCTTGGGGGGTTGCTGGCCGGCAATTACCTGATTCTGCGTTCGAACGTTTTCTGCTCTGGGCCGTGACTGGCGCAGGCAAGACGGAAATGATGTTTCCGCTTTTACAGCATGTGTTGGAGCGCGGAGGGACAGCGCTTGTAGCAACACCACGCCGAGATGTGGTATTGGAGTTGGCACCTCGATTGGCAGTTGCCTTTCCTCAAGTTAGTATGGTGACACTTTATGGAGGGAGTGCAGAACGGTGGCAAAGGGGACAACTGACACTGGCAACAACACATCAGCTGTTGCGTTATCGCCAGGCCTTTGATTTGGTTGTAATTGACGAGATTGATGCATTTCCTTATCACAATGATCCAATGCTTGCCTTTGCTACCCAAGCAGTATGCAAGCAGGAAGGGAAATTTATTTTTTTGTCTGCGACGCCGCCGCGTCCTTTGCAGAAAGAGGCTGCACGTGGTCAACTGCCACATGCCAAGGTTCCCGTTCGTTTTCATCGTCATCCCCTACCTGTCCCCATTCGTTTGGGGACTGCTTCAGTACATCATTGGCTGCAAAAAGACCAGCTTCCTGCTTCATTTATTCAGCACCTATACATATCCATTCAACGAGGGGCGCAGGTCTTTCTGTTTGTGACACGAATCTCACATATTCAAGGTCTTGTGAAACTGCTGATTAGACAATTGCCTGATATCCCTATTGCCGGCACTTCATCGCAGGATGAAGAACGAACCGCTAAGGTGCGTTTGTTTCGAGCTACTGAAATACGTGTGCTGGTCACAACCACTATTTTGGAACGGGGTGTGACTGTTCCACGAAGTGATGTGTATATACTAGACGCGGACAGCAGTCTTTTTGATGAAGCATCCCTTGTCCAAATGGCTGGTCGCGCGGGAAGATCTAAGGATGATCCATGTGGTAATGTTATTTTTATATCCCCTCAATGGACTAGCGGTCAAAAGAGAGCGATTAAGCAGATTAAACGCATGAATGCACTGGCTCGGAAAAAAGGATATCTGAAATTGACGAAGCACTAAATGCATTAAATAAAAAAAGTTTTTTTGGAAATGTGAAACCTGAAACAATGTTGGTACGTAAACTACCAGGAAAGGTGCATTTTGGTATGGGGATGATTCCAAGAACCCGTCTGTTTTTGAATTGGTTATTCCATCGTCAGTCGCAAACATGTGTTGCTTGTGGCAAGCTCGCAGGTCATTTTTCCGAATTTACTGGGCTTTGTACTCATTGTTCGATTCAAATTCCTTGGATTTACAACATTCGTTGTGTACATTGTGGACGTCCGACGTTTTGTCCGGATTGCGTCAGGCCCGACCGATTAGCGCGTTACTATATATGCAATCGGAGTGCGACCAGCTATACGCCGATGGTGAGAGAATGGATTGGGCAGTTCAAATATCGTGGCAATGAAAAGTTTGGTCCCCTGCTGGGCGAGATCATGAACCGAGCCTATCAGGCGATGAGACATGAGTTTGCAGGTCATGATTGTGATCGTTTCAAGCGATCTTTGTGGGATGTAGATATAGTGACCTGTGTCCCGGTAAGTGAAGAGAGGCTGACGGAGCGAGGCTTCAATCAGGCTGAAATTTTGGCAGAAGAGATTGCAAAGCGAAATAAGCTCCCCTTCCTACCTTTGCTTGTTCGCCCGCAAGATACAGGCAAACAAAGCTTTAAATCGAAAAATGAACGCATGAATACAATGAATAATGCATTTTCCGTTATCCCCAATATGGTGAGTTTGATGGATTCTTTTATTTTAAAAGCTGGATCTCAACGTGCTATGGAGCATATGCATTCCGTTACAATTTTGCTTGTAGATGATATTTATACAACGGGGAGTACATTGCAGGCGTGTGCACGTGTTTTGAGAGAAAAGGCATTAGAACAAGGAGTGCATTTGGCTATCTTTTGCCTGACCTTAGCGAGATCATGAGTCTGAATTCCTATTATATTCCATAATTTTGTGCTTGAAACTATGAAAAAAAGGTTATAATTCTTTTGAAAGAAGGATTAAATGATAGAGCATAAGCCTTTTAATCCGTACAATCAGCAGAATTTGACAACAAGCTAGAGAGAGGTATATAATAAAAATATAGAGACGAACAAAAAGTTAGGAAGTGAGGGATGAAATCAGAATATTTCAATTTAGAGGTTGATTTTTTTGGAAAAGAGGAGTACAATTTCTTTCTGTTGATAGCTAACATGATTGGTAATAAGTGATTTTTAGCTAACGACAAAAGAGCGGACATTGGGAGTGTCTCGCTCAGTAGTAAAGCAGTTAATTAAAATTTAAAGTTAAAAAGAGGAGAGAATAAAATCATGAAAAACGTAATGAAAAAAGTAGCATTTTCTAGCATGCTGGCTGTTAGCTTAGGTGCAGTATCTTTGTTGAGTCCACTTGCAACAGGTCAAGTAATGGCAAAATCCGGTTCAGATTACGAAAAACAACAATTGGAAGACCAAATCATGAGAGAACAACAAGAAGCGGCACAAAAAGCATTTGAAGCTAAGTTCTTTAAAACTGAAACTACTGAGAACGAAGCAACTACAACACCTGCTCAATCGACAACTGAGAACAACAACCAAACAAAAACTACAAAACCAGCAACAACTACAACTGAAACACCAGCAACAACTGTAAAAACTATCACTGTAAATGTTCAAGAAGGCGACACACTGGCTTCTATTGCTGAAAAATACGGTGTAACTGTTGAAGAACTGGTTAAAATCAATAACTTGGTAAAAGTTGGTCAAGAACTGCAAGTACCACAAACAAATACAAATAAATAATTAACATTATAAACTGTTTTATAAAATGTATTTATTAAACCAAGCGTTTGACTATAGTATACGGGAAGGCCTCTATTAAAACAATGCTTTTTTGAATAATTATTTGTAAAATCGCTTGTTTTTTTGGGCTGCAAATTTCCAATGGTACATCTTGCTTAATTTCAGATAGGTTATAAGTTGAAATGATGTTAGGTGTATGAGATTTATGAATACCCACACTCCATGTGCGGAGCATTCGTATGGACGCCGATCCCCCGGATTTATAGCATTTTCTTGATGCATCGGGGCACAGGTGAACATGAATTCTTCTGAGGATTGTTTCGCCCGGTTTTTCCCTCATTTTATTTCTACATTTTAACCATATTCATATATAGCTATTTAATGATAATGAAGCGCTATTCCCGAGAATAACAGGAATGGTGCTTATTTTATTTTTTTATCTAAAGTACGGAGGGATGTTTGACGATAAATACTCACATGTAATAGGCTGGATTAGAAGGACTTATTTGCCTCTACACTTTATGTTGTTGCATATTAATGTGCATAGAGATGGGAAAGATTTTACCCGTTTAATCTTCCTCTCTTATAACTTTTACTATGATAACGAACGAAATGTAGAATTGTGTTAAAACTAAAAAAAAAATTTGGAATATTTGCTAGACGAGGCTCTTCACTATAAGTTAATGTAAGGATAATAGTAATTAAAGACCGGAACTTGGAAAGGGGCGCTACAGAGGATGAATTTGGATAACTGTCCTCGCTGTGGAAAGTTGTTTGTTAAGAATGTCAGAGGGATTTGCCAGAACTGTATTAAAGAAATTGAGGTTGAATACGAGCACTGTGTCAAACATATACGTGAAAATAAAGGTATTCATATGCATGAGCTTTCGGAAGCTACAGGTGTCTCTGTTAAACAAATCACGACATTTATACGTGAGGGACGTATTTCCATTGCTAATGCGCCCAATATGACGTATCCTTGCGAGGTATGCGGGATACCGATTCGTGATGGGCATATGTGCGATTCTTGTCGAACACGTCTTACTAAAGACCTGAATCAGGCCATACGCGAAAGTAGTAATCAGGATCAAAGTAATAATATGGGCTCAGGTACCTACAGCGCGATGGATAAACTTCGCGGAAACTAGTACAGGGGAATTAAATACGCATTCAGCTATTCAAAAAGTTTCAAATACCGCCGATAATCTTTATAGAGCTTATCGGTTTTTTTATTTTAGCAACCATGCACAAAATAAAGAAGTAAGGCATAATACGAACCATGTTCGACGCTATGTCGTCTGATACATTCTGACCATATCAAATAACTAAGGAAGGTGGAAGTTATGAAAATTAACGAGACCAACCGCATCGGAGCTATTAATCCATATCAGCGAAATATTGAAACAGGACGCCAGGAGGAGCAAAAGAAATCCCGCCGCAAGGACGAGGTTTCCATTTCTCCAGAAGCAATGGAAATGCTGAACCGCAGCAGTGATGCAGACCGCGTAAAGAAAATTCAGGAGCTTAAGCAGCAAGTAGCTTCTGGAACCTATCGTGTGGATGCTGATAAAATTGCAGAGAAGCTGTTACCTTTCTTTAAGCAGTCTTCCGAAAGCTAGGTGAAGGATATGCCTTTAGAGCGTTTGATTGGTGTGCTGGAACAGCTAGATCAAAAGCATCTTATTTTATTAGAACTGGCGAAAAGCAAAAAAAAGATTGTCATGGAAAATAATATGGATAGTCTGGTACAGCATTTGAACCAGGAATCCAGACTCCTTAAACAAGTAGAACAGTTGGAAGAAGCTCGTATGGAGGTTTCGTATGAGCTTCTTCGTGAACGTGGTATTAAGTCTCAGCTTAATTTGACTATAACCGAGCTGGCGCGCCTTGTCTTTGATCCAGAAGATAAGAACAAACTCCTCAGTGTCCAGAGCCGCTTATCCCACACTCTTTCGGAATTAAAGGAAATTAATGAAATCAATCAAAAACTCATCGAGCAATCGTTGGTGTTTATTGATTACTCTTTGGATCTACTTGTAGGACGTCCTAATCAGGAAATGACTTATATGCATCCTGATCAGAAGAGTAATCAACACGCACGACCTGGATTGTTCGACACTAAGGCTTGAGCCGAGGAGGAAAATAGAGTGCCATCCACATTTCATTCCATAGAAACAGCTAAAAGAAGTCTTTTTACACAAACAGCAGCTTTAAATACAACAGGACACAACATAGCTAACGCTAACACGGAAGGCTACACACGGCAGACGGTCAAAATGAAGGCTTCCATCCCCATGGAGGCTTACGGTATTAACCGTTCTAATGTACCTGGTCAATTGGGAACAGGTGTTGAATTTGACGCTATTGAACGTATTCGCGAAAAGTTCTTGGATAGCCAGTATCGCGGAGAAAATACCGAACTGGGTAGTTGGACAATCCGTAGTAATACGCTTGATAAACTACAACAGATTATAAATGAGCCGTCCGATACAGGGATTCGGAAAGTTCTAGATAACTTTTATAAATCTTGGTCTGACTTAAGTAAAGACCCAGAAAGTGTGACTGCACGAACTATTGTTAAAGAAAATGCACTTGCTTTGACTGATGCAATGAATCATATGAGTAAACAGTTGAATAATTTATCTGCGGACTTAACTTCTAATGTGGAGGCTAAGTCTAGTGAGCTACAAAGTTATGTAAACTCCATAGCTGATTTGAACCAATCGATTACTAAAATTGAAGGTTTGGGCGATAACGCTAACGATCTACGTGACCAACGTGATTTGATTGTCGATAAAATCTCAAAAATCGTTAATGTAACGGTGACTGATACCGATCAAGGCTACAATGTTAATATGGGTGGTCAAGCATTAGTAACTGGATTTGAACCGACTACTGGAATTAACGGCGCTTTTTTACAAGCAGCTTTTGCCTCTAATGATTTACAAGGTGGCGAAGTGCATGGAATGATTTTCTCAAGGGATCGATTTGTAGCTGATTACACAGCCCAAATGGATAACCTCGCCAACACATTGGCGACAGGTAATATTACTGTAACGCTACCTAAAGGCTCAGTTTTGCCAGAAGGTACTGTACTGAATGGAGTGACTTACACAGGGACCAGCCGAACACTTCAATCGGATTTAACAGTTACAGTTAAAGGTCTTAATGGTTTGCATCAACTGGGTTATACCCAAGAAGATAAAGATGCTAACGGTAATATGGTTGCAGGTAAACCTTTTTTTGTAACTTCAAATAATGGTGGGACAATAACAGCAGGCAATATCACGTTAAACACTGCTATAGTAGATAATCCTAACGCTATTGCAGCATCCCTTCGGGTAACAGGCACTGCTCCTTCTGAGGAATTGGTTAAGGGTAATAATACATTGGCATCCTTGATGTCCAATTTGAAATTAAGCAATTTCACTTCAGTTTCTACGGGGAATACAGCTACTATTGATAGCTTCTTCAGTTCTATGGTTGGTCAGTTGGGGATAGAGGCTCAAGAGGCTACAAGACAGACACAAAACTCGACAGCTCTCGTATCTCAAGTAGAAACTATGCGCCAATCTGTGAGCGGTGTTTCACTGGATGAAGAAATGTCCAATATGATTAAGTTTCAGCATGCCTACAGTGCCGCTGCTCGGTTTATGACCACATTCGATCAATTATTAGATAAATTAATTAACTCCACAGGTGTAGTGGGAAGATAAGAATTGGGATTAAATATCTGATGTTTATATACAGCTGGATATTTAATTACGGAGGGATATAACTATGCGCGTTACTAACAATATGCTAAGCTCACAGCTTTTGCTTAATTTAAATCGAAATTCTGAGCGTATGAATAATACGCAGAACCAGATGTCGACTGGACGTAAGTTGAACAAACCCTCTGATGATCCTGTAGGCATTACGTATTCCTTAAGGTACCGATCTGAACTGTCTTCAAATGAACAATACCAGCGGAATGTGGACAGCGCAGTGTCTTGGCTTGATTTTAATGATACGGTCATGGATCAGGCTGGCCAAATTATGCAAAGAGTACGTGAACTTACAGTGCAGGCCTCTACGGGAACTAATCCACAATCAGCGTTGGACAGCATTAACAAAGAAATCGGTCAGCTTAAGGAACAAATGATTGATGTTGTGAACAGCCAGTTGAACGGAAAATATATATTCAATGGTCAGACCTATGACAAGAAGCCTTACGACCTTCCTCTAAATGCAGATAATACGCATGATATCTCTGGAGCAGCGTCTATTGTGACGGACACTGGGAATGTTAATTTTATAGTAGGGGAAAATGTAGCTTTACCCATTAATGTTACTGGTAATGAAGTTGTAGGAACAAGTGCGGATGCCGACAATTTGTTTACTATTTTTAATCAGCTTTCTTCAGCTCTGGCAAGTGGTGATATTAAAACAAGTGGGGATCAACTAGCTAATATTGATTCACGTGTGGAAAAAATGCTAAAAGTTCGGTCGGAAATGGGTGCTAAATCTAATCGTGTTGAGCTAATGCAGAGCCGTTTGAGTGATCTCGAGGTAAACTTAACGGATTTGCAATCTAAAACGGAAGATGCAGATTACGCTGAGCTTTTAATGAATTCCAAGATCCAAGAGAATATTTACAATGCTTCTTTGTCAGCAGGAGCGAAGATCATATCCGCATCATTAGTTGATTTCTTAAGGTAGTCTAAGGAGGGGGAGAGATGCCCATTATTCCGATGCTTCAGATCCGGCAAACTCCGGCTATCCTGCATATTGACGCAGACCCTGGGCAGTATTCGATTCGACAGCCCTCGGCTGATATGGAATTAAAAACACGACGTGCTCAACTGGAAATTCACCAGTATCAGCCACAGCTAACCATAGATCAAAGTGCGGCCTTCTCTGCCTATAATGGTGGCAATTACCTTGAGATGAATAATCGAATTTATTCCGGATTGCCGCAGATATTTTTACAAGCTATTGCGCATAAAGTGGAGCAAGGCAACCGAATGGCGGCGATTCACATTCCTGGTAATACTGTAGCCAATGTTTATGGAGAGGATACAGAAACGCATGTGCTTCCTGAATTTAGGGGTCCGGCATCTATGGATAATGTCGATATTCATGTTGAAACACGTGCACCTGATATTACATATACACCTGCTGTATCGGAAATGCATGTGACCGTTAATCGTCCAGAGATTGAGTATACTCGGGGGAAACTGGAGATTTATATGCAGCAATATCCATCTGTGGCCTATATTCCGCCTGGAATTGATGTCATGATGTAAAATAAGTTAAGGTTATAGAGGTTGTTCAAGCCGTCTATAGCCTTTTTTTAATAAAACGTATAGATCTAATTGAATATTGGAGGAATAATAGTGATTATATCCACATCTATTTGGGGTGACATTGAAGTTAATGATAAAGAAATATATCGTTTTGAAAAAGGAGTTCCAGGATTTGAGGAGACGACTGAATTTGTGTTGCTCGATCAAGATGAGGCACCCTTTTACTATCTCCAGTCCCTTCAGCAGAAAGAACTATCTTTTGTCCTAGTTGACCCTTTTATATTTTATCCTGAATACGAGTTCGAACTCCCGGATAGTGAAGCGGAAGAACTGGGGATTGAATCTAATTTAGTTGTTCGCAGCATACTAACATTACATGAGCAGGTAGAGAACTCAACGATCAATCTATTGGCACCTTTGGTATTCAATCCCGATAATAGGCAAGCCAAGCAGGTTGTTTTGTACCAGTCTTCGTATCTAACCAAGCATTCACTGCAACCTATTAAGGAAGACGAAACCATCCGTTCAAAGGAAGGTGAATAAGTATGCTGGTGCTTTCGCGTAAAAAAGGCGAGTCTATTATCATTCAGGATCACATTGAGGTCATGGTACTCGGAGTAGAGGGGGACATCGTCCGTATAGGGATTTCAGCACCCAAACAGATGGACATCTTTCGCAAAGAAATCTATTTATCCATTCAAGAGTCCAACCGTGAATCTGCTGCCCATACGCAGCCAAATTTGGATGCTTTGCGCAAGATGATAAATAAAAACAACGGAAAATAAAAAAAATCCTAAAATGCTATTAAAAGTTCGACGAGAATGTCGATATATATAGTACAAGCTATTGCGGAGGGGCGGCCGACTTCAACGGATAGCTGTAACAGCAATAAACCACATGGATGTGGGACATTTACCTTCAGGGAGGAAATTTAAAATGATTATCAATCACAATATCGCTGCAATGAACACTCACCGTCAGCTGGCTGTCAACACAGGCAACACTAACAAAGCTATCGAGAAACTGTCTTCCGGTTTGCGTATCAACCGTGCTGGTGACGATGCTGCTGGTTTGGCAATTTCCGAAAAAATGCGCGGTCAAATCCGTGGTTTGGATATGGCTTCTAAGAACGCTCAAGATGGTATCTCCTTGATCCAAACAGCTGAGGGTGCATTGAACGAAACACACAGTATCCTTCAACGTATGCGTGAATTGTCTGTTCAATCCGCTAACGATACTAACACTACTGTAGACCGCGGCGCTCTTCAAAAAGAGGTTGATGAACTCTCCAAAGAGATCACAAGAATCTCCAGCACTACTGAATTCAACACTAAGAAATTGTTGGATGGTTCTGCTTCTGGTGTAGTATTCCATATCGGTGCTAACACAAGTCAAAACATTAGCTTGTCCATTGGTTCTATGGATGCTAGTACTCTGGGTGTTGCACAATCTGCTACAAGCGGTATCGATATCTCTACTCAAACTGCAGCCGACGCAGCTATCTCCACAATCAACGCCGCAATCGAAACAGTTTCTGGTGAGCGTGCGAAACTGGGTGCGAACCAAAACCGTCTGGAACACACAATCAACAACCTGAACACTTCTTCCGAAAACCTGTCTGCAGCTGAATCCCGTATTCGCGATGTAGATATGGCGAAAGAAATGATGAACCAAACGAAGAACAACATTCTTGCACAAGCTGCTCAAGCTATGTTGGCTCAAGCTAACCAACAGCCTCAAGGTGTTCTGCAATTGCTTCGTTAATTTTTACTGGCGTCAAAAAGGAATCCCTCTTATGGGATTCCTTTTTTTGTTAGTGAGAACTCCTTTTTCAAAGCTAATGAAGACTTAAGAAACAGCCGATAAAAGTTGTATAACGCACTTACTAAAAAAGGAGTTTTACCATGAACAAAACTATTTCTTTGTGCATGATCGTGAAAAATGAAGAGAAAGTGTTAGATAGATGTTTAAGCAGTGTTGAAAACAAAGTTGACGAAATTATCATAATAGATACTGGCTCAACAGATTCAACGATGGAAATTGCAAGGAAATATACAGAGAAAGTATATTCTTACCATTGGGCCGATGATTTCGCAGCAGCCCGTAATCGTTCATTAGAATATGCCGAATCTGATTACATTCTAGTACTGGATGCAGATGAGTATTTGGAGTCGAATGCGGACTTAAAAACAGTTGTCGGGTCAGGTAAGGATTATTACCTAATAAGAATTAGAAATTTGCTATCTTTTGGTTGGGCGCATACACATACTGCAATTCGATTGTTTGTAAATAAACCACAGTTGAAATATAAAAATCGTCTGCACGAGCATTTAGATACTATGAACGAGAATTATGAGTATTCAAATGAAATGGCGGACTTTGTTATTCTCCATACCGGTTATATGAATGAAACCTTAGCGGAAAAAGATAAGCTATCCAGAAACCTGCCTATTATGTTAAAAGAAGTCGCTGAAAATCCAAATGGCTACAATTTGTTTAACACAGGGAATGTATACTACTCCTTGGGCAACTATAAAAAGGCGATAGAGTACTATCAAAGATCATACCCACTCAGTAAGGATAAATCTTATACTCCAGAACTTTTAACTAGAATAGCAACATGCCTGAGCTATTTGGACAAACATGAGGAAGGTTTGAGAGTTTTAGAAGATGCAGTTGAGATATTTCCAAATACAGTGGATTTGCGTTATGCACAAGGTAAAATTTATTTTGAAGCTGGTTATTTTAAAGATGCTGAACTTACATTTCGAAAATGCATAGTGATGGGTGATAAGGGGATAACTGTAACTGAGGGAGCTGGGGGTTACGGAGCTCACTATTATCTATCCCTGCTTTATTATAAAAAAGGTGAGCTGGCAAAAAGTTATGACGAGATCATTAAAGTTATTCAAGAAAAAAAGCTGTTTGTACCTGGTCTGAATCATTACTTTGAGATCATTTTGAAAGGCAATATTCCTTTCGAGGACGTAAAGCAAAATATAAACAATATTTACAATATATCAAATGTAGAAGAATTACGCTGGCTCATGGAGTCTATGTATTCTTTGCGTCATCCGCTTCTTAATGAATATTTGAATAGTTACAATTTGACAGTTGAAGATAAGATCAGAGCAGTTGCTCTGCTGTTTGATAAAAAATATGAAGAGTCTAAGCACTGTTGGGAGCAAATATCAGTTGGTGAAGAAAACGCATTGGACGTCCTTGTGCTTGCGACCATACAAAATGATCAGAAACTATTTCAATTAATTCAACCGCTTCTTAATCTTAGTAGTAAAGAGCAAAAAACCTTATGCACTTTCTTAATGGATGGCGAGAATGGTAAGAAACCTGTGATAACTACTAGAATAGAAGATATTATTATGAAAGTAATAACCCATTTAATAAGCTTACAGGAATTTGACGTTTTTGAGAGAGTCTCGACAATGATCCTCAAGTCAGATATTGACATAAATATTAGATTGGGCGAAGTTTTAGTGAATTATGGCTTCAATGAAGTAGCGATAGATGTGCTTTCTAAATGCTTTGAAAGACAACCTAGAAACTCATTGTTAGTGCGTTTACTGGGCGATGTTTGTCTTAAATCTGGCTACTTACAGGATGCGCAATTATTCTATTCTAGGCTATTGGAATTGAAACCCGAATATTCGTCTTATGAAAGATGTTTTAACTTGTACGAGGCACTGAATGACTCTGAAGGCATGGGAGTGATTAAAGCAGAAATTAAAAAGAAATTTAGATTCTCAGATTGGGTGAATCCTTAAGGTTTTGCTGAAATTTTAGTTTTACACTTGAGAGGAGTTCAGCTATGTTAAGTCAAATTATTAGTGAAGCTAGATCTGAAGAATATAGAACCAGAATGAAGCGCCTCGCATATGCTGAGACTCAAAGACTTGTCCCTAAAGAGCCTAAACAAAACATTCATATTGTTTATGTGATAGGGCACGTTAATGTTTGCGGGGGGAATAAGATAATACTTGAACACGCAAATGGACTGAAAAGGCTGGGAACCCAGATCTCCATTATTTCTCATTTCCCTAAACCTGATTGGTTTCCTATTGATGTCAATTATATTAAGATACCCTTTCAAGTTAATATAGCTCAGTTTATACCTGATTGTGACGTTATAGTCGCAACTTATTGGGATCAAATTAATGTCTGTGTCGATGCATGTATTGCACCAGTTGTTTATTTTGAGCAGGGAGATTTTCACTTATTCACGGATGTGAGCGAAGAATTGTCAATCACCTTAAATCATCTCTTTGCGCTGCCTGCATATATAACGACAGTATCAGAGCGTGTATCAAGGATTATAGAGAGCAAGTACAAACGTAGACCAAAGGTATTTCACAATGCTCTCAATAGAAATGTATTTTATGAGAAGTCCTCTAACTCTTTGGAAGCTAGAAAAATGATTGTCGTTGGTAGTGATAGGGTAGAGTTTAAAGGTATTGATGAATTAAAGCAGGTGCATAAAAATATCGTTGATAGAGGTTACGATCTTGATTTTGTTTGGATAACTCCGAATGAGCCATTACAGCCTTATGGACAAGTATATATTAATCCTCCGCAAACCAAAATTGCGGAACTCTATCGAGATGCTTATGTTTATGTGTCAGGATCGCACTATGAGTCTTTTTCCCTTCCACCGTTAGAGGCCATGGCTTGTGGTACACCAGTAGTAGTAACTGATAGTAACGGTGTTATGGAATACGCGGTTAATGAGCATAATAGCTTGGTGACTAATGTTCGTGATATACAGGGGATTACCGATCAGGTTATACGTTTGTTAAATGATGAGGAATTATATAGAAAGTTGAAAAAAAATGGTATCGATACTGCAAATTCATTTAGCTGGGATACAATATTATCCGAATTATTATATTTTTATAAAAGTGTAGCTGCTCATGGGGTGCAAATCCAAGTAAACAATGAATGGGATATAATTTGTGAAGATAAGGATCAACTTTCTAATGAGGAATTACTTTGTATTAACCACCTTCTAGGCACTACGAAAGCAAGCGAGATTTGGAGGCCTGTAGAATATTCAACCGTTCAAGGAATAAGTAATATTTCTTGGGAGCTGTTCTATAAAAGAAGGAACTATCTAGAGAAGGGGTTTCCTGAAAAAATATTAATTGAAAGTAAAAATCCTAATTTAACAAATACTAAGTACAAAACAGTGGCGGCCTTATTTGAGCATAAAAAGTATGTGGAAGTATTGAGGTTTTTAAAAGATGTTTTGTCTGTCACTAGTAAAGAATCGATAGAGTATCCAGTGTGCATACGTTGGATTACTTTATGTTACATTGAGTTGGAAATGTACTCAAATGCATTTGAACTTCTAACATCTACTTTGGAAATTCACAAGATGAACATGGAACTTTGGTACTTGCTTTCTAGAGTGCTTTATGGACTAGGAGCTAGAGATAGAGCGGCTGCTATTTGCGAATATTTTCTTACAATAGATAATTCATATTTCTATCCAGATTATATAGGAAATCTAAATGAATTGGTTAGTGAACTCTGTTCCAAGTTAAATATAGAGAATAAAGAGTCTCCTCTGGAAGCCTCTTTGTTACAAACAGATAATAAAGGTCAGGGTGGGTTGAGCAGGAAGTATAAAGTGATAATTTTTGGAGTTAACACTTTAACAGAGTTTGCTTATCTTCTTACTGATCCAAACAAATGCACAGTTGAGGCAATCGTCGATTCTAGTGGACAATATGCTGGGACATTTATAAGAAATACTAAGATCATAGGTCTTAATGAGATCAAGTTTCTTGAATATGATTATATTGTTAAGCTTGAAGCAAACAGCTTACTTAGTTCGCTCGACGCCAGCAAAATTATTGATTTGGTGGGTGCCTTAAATAATTATTATCTATATGAGTATCATAAAAATATTAACAGCATAACTGAGAACCAGAATGACATAACTGGTATAGTTACAGGTATTTCATACCATGAGGTAGGAATTAATACAGAGTTATTGGGCGAGAACTATAAAAATATGGCTTTATCTAGTCAAGATCTTTTTTATGACTATAAGATTGCGGAGTGGATACTTAATTACTTTAACCCTAATAAAACAATAAGCAATTTTATTATTGGGCTTAGTTATTATAGTTTTCATTTTGACCTATCTTTAAGTATCTATAAAGATCGTTCACGCATGTATTATCCGATCTTTCAAACAATGCATAACTATCATGAAGAGAAGAAAGCTAAACAAGACTATGATCAGTTTGAAACTCTTAGTAAGAAGTTATTGCTAGATGATATAACAACAAAAGTTTTCGAGGCTTTTAAAGAAAGCAAAGAAAAAGAAAATACTATTCTTAGAAGTCGAAAAATGTCTAATGATGATAAACTCAATGCTACCGTTTTAGCAGAAAAAGATAGCAACAAAAATTATCCGAAAACTGTAGAAGAGAATAAAGCAATACTTAAACAGTATCTTAATATGCTGCAAAAGAATAATATCACGCCTGTATTTGTTGTATGTCCTGTAGCAAAGTGTTATAGTGACGCGTTTTCCCCTAAGCTAGAAAGAGAGTTTCATTCGATTATTAGAGAGATGAAGGAAGAATATGACTTTAAGCTATTAGACTACTTTAGGAGTCGTAATTTTGAAGAGAAGGATTTTTATGATGCTTCTCACCTAAACATTAATGGCAGGGATAAGTTGTCCAGAATGATTGATAAAGAGTTATGCAGATAACTGCTTACCATCCTTGGGATCGAAATTTATAATCTACAGATTTATACTCTATTCAGTTCATTGGTCGTTTAGCCGATATATATTATAAAAACATGTATCGGAGGTTGTCAGATGAATCTGCAGTTCTCTGTTTCGACAAGTACCACAGTGGATGGAGTGAAAGGTGGTAATTTAAAGAGTGAGTACACTGGTTCTCACAATACTAATAGTGGTGCGGTAATACAAACTATTAAGACCGATTTTGAATTAACAAAGCATGAAAAACAAGGGCTGTCAGTGTCACTTGGTGAGGAACAGCTAATTAAGGCAATAGATCGAGCAGTTAAGGCTCTACAAGGCCCTTCTACAACATTAGAAGTTAGCGTACATGAAAAGACACACCAAATTATGGTGAAGGTCCTTAATAAAGATACAGGTGAATTGATACGTGAAATTCCCCCAGAAAAAACATTGGACCTAGTAGCTAAGATGATGGAAATAGCAGGAATCCTAGTAGACCAAAAAGTGTAAGGAGGTAATTATATAATGCGTATTAACGGATTTTCGGGGATGGATATTGACAGTATGGTCACAAATTTAATGACTGCCAAAAAAGCACCATTAAACAAGTTGAATCAACAGAAACAAATCTTGGAATGGACACGGGACAGCTATAGAGAGTTAAACAGCAAAATTGTTGATTTCAGAACTAAGCTTTCGGAGTTTAAGTTATCACCAGCGATGAATACACAACAGGCGGTTGTATCGGGAAATACGACCGCAATCAAAGCAGACGCAAATGCTAATGCGAGCGGTGCGGCGATGGCTGTACAAGTTACAAGCCTTGCGCAGAAATCGAATATGACAAGTGAGAGTAAATTGACTAGCTCTAGTACAGATGCTACGCTAACAACAAAAATTGGAGATCTATCCACCAGTACAGGTGCTGCAGATTATACAGTCACCATTAATGGGAAATCTTTAACCTTTTCTAGCGATAAAACTATAGCTAACGTTATTAATACAATTAGTACGGATGCCGATATGAAGGTTAATGCGAGTTTTGATGAAGTATCGGGTAAATTTTCCATCACATCAAAAGATTATGGAACGAATCTTACAGATGGTTCAGGTACTTTGAAAACATTATTGGGCATGGGTACAATACAAAACGCTACAGCAGGAACAGTAAAAATTAGTACGGACGGTGGTTCAAGTTTTAAGGAATTTACCACTAATAACAATTCTCTTACTGTCAATGGTATCACGCTCACCCTTTTATCAACGAACACATCTACAGATCTTGCGAGAATTCAAACTCAAACAGATCCAGCTAAAGCGCTAGATACGATCAAAAATTTCGTTCAAAATTACAATGACTTACTCAACACCTTTAGTAAGAAAGTCAAAGAGGAAAAATACCGTGATTATCAGCCACTTACAGATGAACAAAAGAAAGACATGAAAGAGAATGATATTACACTTTGGGAACAAAAGGCTAAAAGTGGCCTTCTCAAAAACGATAATATCCTATCCTCTGCAGTCTCCTCGATGCGTTCAGTGATTACAGGAAGTCTCGGTGATCTAAGCGCAATAGGCATTACAACTGGACAATACTATGAAAATGGGAAAATATATATCAATGAGGAGAAGCTCAAGGTTGCTTTACAGAGCGACCCTCAAAAAGTCATGAATATTTTTCAGGGTAGTGCAGACGGCGCTACTCCAGGGATATACAGTAAAATCAGTGACGAAATGAACGGAACATTGGACTTACTAGCTAAGAAGGCAGGTACATCCAAGTATAGTTCTGATGTAAATAGTATATTTAAAACAGAAAGTATTATGGGCAAGCAGCTTGCGGATTACAATAAACGAATTTCTGACATGAAAAGCCGACTTAGTGATATGGAAACACGCTATTACAAACAATTCTCAGCCATGGAAGAAGCTATGAATAAATACCAATCCCAGTCGTCCAGTCTGACAAGTTTTTTACAATAGAAAGTAAAGGGTGAGTGGATTGATTACATCTCCTTATGAAAAATATCGGCAGTCTTCGGTTCAAACCTCTACTCCTTCTCAACTTGTAGTTATGTTATATGATGGAGCCATTCGCTTTGTTAAGGCGGGGCTGGTTGCTTTAGACTCTAAGGACTATCAAAAGGTTAACCTAAACCTTGGTAAAGCACAGACCATCATTAGTGAGCTTATGTCGACATTGGATCACTCCTACGATATTTCTAAAAGCTTATTTGCTCTCTACGAATACATGAATTATCTTTTAATTCAAGCCAACATAAAAAAAAGTGCAGATCCAGCCAATGAAGCTCTAGGATATCTCACCGAATTACGCGAAACCTGGGTACAGGCAAGTAAGTTGACGGCTGGCGCTGCGGATACAGCGATAGGATCCAACCATGGATGAGCTTATCGGTCAACTGGAGAACCTTACTGCTGATTTAATGAATCGACTGAATGTAACATCTTATGAAGAGATGGTGAGATTTGTTGAAAGTCGTCAGTTGCTAGTGAATGAACTAGAGGAACTTCTTAAGCTAAGTGCTGCAGACGTAGGACAGACCGATCGTATAAAGAATCTTTTAAGTAATGATACTGCCATCATAAGCAGAATGAATTTCTTAAAAGGAGAAGCAGCCGACTGGCTCCAACAGCGTAACGTGGCCAAAGTTCAGCGCAATGCCTACGAAACCGCCTATTCTTCTGATGCCATTTTGATGGATCGCCGAAAATAAAAATATTTTCCCTAACCCGTTTCACCTGTTTCAGCATACAGGGAAGCGGGTTATTACTATATTATAACCTCTATACAATCATTAAGAATTCATTGTAACGATATTCAACTGTATTAGCAGGAGAATATTGATGGCAAATAAATGTATGAAAACATTATCAATTCCAATTGACAATGGATAACTTTGGGTGGTATAGTCAAAAATGTGGGCGAGAGCTTCACTTCATTTGATGACGAAGGGAATGTTAGTGCATGCAAGGTAAAGTAAAATGGTTTAACGCAGAAAAAGGTTATGGTTTCATCGAAACGGCTGACGGCGGCGACGTATTTGTACATTTTTCCGCAATTCAAACAGAAGGCTTCAAAACACTTGAAGAAGGACAAGACGTGGAGTTCGACATCGTCGAAGGCGCACGTGGACCACAAGCCGCTAACGTAACCAAATTATAATCATCCCCGGCATAGCCGACCTACATAATTGGTAAGATGGTTAGCAATGGATAACGCGCTAGCAACTGCCCTGGAATATATTTCAGGGCTTTTTTATGTTTTCTAAATACATAAAAAGCCCCTTACCACCGGGTAAGGAGCTCAGTATAACAAAATGCTTTACTCTAGAGAACCGTCAAAGCCAGCCATCTCTACAAAAATGGTATTGGAGGAGGCAGATTGTTTCTCTACGCCTCCGTCTGGATAACGGAATTGATAGCGCAGAATGGCCTGGGCGATCAGATACGCGCGGAGTGCAGATTCGATATCGAATGAGAAGACGATAACGGCTTTGTGGTCAGGATCAAGCTGGCCTAATGGGATACCTTGGAGCAAATTAGGATGCGGAAGCGGCACTGAGTTCACGGTGACGGTTCTCAGTACAAGGAAATCTTCGGCTGAGAATGGTGCTGTGAGCAATAGCTCTTCCAATGGAGTATTTCCGATGTTTTCCACCTGGAGTGTAAAGGACAGGGTATCTTCTTGCGCGACACGCAAAGCGCTGGAGCTAAGTGTAAGTTTAGGAATAGCTGCGATGACAGTCAAATCTATGGTATTAGTTTGGATGGTTTCCTTCAGGGTCTCTCCACCACTACGACGTGAGCTATATTCGATGGTGGCCTGGTTGCTGAATGTTCCATCTGTAGGTGCTTCACGAATTTGTGCCTGGAGAGTAAGCGTAAGCGTCTCCCCTGGTGCAATATCCGGGAGTGTGATACCAGTGCCAGGATTAGCGCCTGGCTGCGTTTTATCTTGGATAGTCAGGCTGTTGGGTACATAAACAAGTCCATGCGGCAATGGGTCGGTGAACAATGGATACTGCGCTGAGATTCCTCCTTTATTTGTAATCTGAATGGTGAAGGTAAGTGTGTCTCCTACAGAGGCGTCATAGGTGTTCACCTGTTTCACCAATTCGAGCAGTGGGAATACCACTGGGATCGTCACGGTATTTGTAGTCAATGTGCCCGGTACGATTCTTCCTCCAGGCAATGTAAATGAGTAGGTAAAGGCAGCTTGATTTTCGATGTAGCCAGATGGAGGCGTCTCGGATACGGTTACTTGATAATTCAGGGTCAATGACTGACCAGGTTCCACAGATCCAAGACTAACTCCGACAGCAGGGTTGGCTTCTGCAAACGTTTGAGCGTTCAACTGGAGGCTGTCAGGAATGTAAAGGGTTCCGGCAGGGACAAAATTTTGAAAAATAACTTCTGAAGCAATGTTGCCAAAGTTATTATGGAGTACCGTGTAGGTCAGGTTTTCCCCTGCTTGGGCCTCCTTATGGTCTGTGGAGATGTTTGCGGCAAGCTTTGGACAGAAGTTTGGAAACTCACGATAAATGTATTTCCAGGTGCGACATTTCCAATGGCAATTCCAGCAGTTGGCGAGGCGTTAGGGAAAGGTACACCGTCGATAAGGACACTACCCGGAACGAAGGAAGTACCTGCTGGGATTGTATCGGTCACAACGGTATCTGTGACGGAATCCACACCGTTATTCGTAATGCTTAGTGTATATCTGATCGTATCTCCAACTACAGCAGCTGCCAGACTGGATGTTTTAGTCACCTGAATATTAGGTGCAGACACAGCGACATTAACTGTATTAGTGGTACCGAAGGTCCCCGTCGTGACCAATGTGCCGTCATCCCCGTTAATTTGGGACGCAAAAAAATTAGTCGAAAAATTGTTGGGCCCAGACAGCGCAGTTAAGTTGGATGTGGTAGGTCCAAACAACGCACGATCCCCGGTGATATCTACGTCACCCTCTTGGGCGCTAATTAACGCCCTGCCGCGCAAAGTCCCCTGTACAGGCGTGGCAAACCCGCTTATTACCACGTTGACCGAGCCAGTAGCGCTGCTGACTCCTTCACCACCTACACGCAGCGATAGGTTACGGAAGGAGAGAGACGGGTTATTGTACACCACTGCCAGCGTCCATCCAGCGTGATTGGTGTTGGTAGAATCGGGAACCGTGATGGTGCCCGTCACATTTCCGACCGTATATGCCCCTGCGCCGCCTTGAATGACCAAATTTGTTACATTTGCGGTTCACACATAGGTACTGAGACTGGTGACGTTGATCGATGTTGCAGATTCGGGACTGACTGTAGTAGATAAAGCAGGCGTCTGAAATGTGATCGGATTGCTGGCGCTGGACAATACATTGGTATTGCCGTTGGCATAGCTTCCTCCCCAAATAAGTTCAGCATATAGCACGGTACTGCCCGCAGGGAGCACAAGGAATGCCGTCGATGAGTTACTGGCAAAAGCAGAAGTCGTGCCGAATGGATATGTGCCGAAGCGAGAGGCTGTATTGGTTGTGATGAAAGCGCCAATGCTGGTCACTGTACCTGGCACCCCCGCCGAAGCAGAACGTGCCAGCCCGAGTGTATTTCCTATAAAGGTAATAGCCCCGGTCTGGTTCGTTGCATAACGCTGAATAAAAGCCATGGATTAACTTCCTACTTTCCATCTCTCCCCAATTAGCTGTCTTAGGATTTTTGCAGGGGAAGAGCCAGCTGGGCTGGGTGTAATGATCCTTTCGTATAAATTGCCTGCATGATAGTCAGGTCTTGCTTTTAGCATAGGTTCTATACCGGATTCAGTCTGACAAATAACTCCCTCCCCAGTCGATAAAATACATAGCATGAACTCGAAATAGTTGATTTGTCATGACACCAGCAGAGTAACTTTTTAAATATCTCTTCATTATTCACATATGTATGCGAGCTGAATTTAAACATGACCCTTTTCATAGAATGGCGTTATGGGAAGTGTTTTGTCGAATCATGAGGAAAATTGTAAAAAATCTTCGAAATGTTGATCTCCTTTTTTACTTGGCGTTAACATATGTGTTATACTGAAGAGGCAAAGGAGGCGTGCCCTATGAACTTAACAGTACGAGGTCAACAGATCGAGGTTACCGACGCTTTGAAGGACTACGTTGAAAAGAAATTCAGCAGACTTGAAAAGTATTTCGATGCACCCCCGACGTCTGATGGAAGTGTAACGTTAAGCACAACCAGAGATTTGCACACTGTAGAAGTAACCATTCCTTTGCCGGGGCTTGTACTCCGTGCCGAAGACGAAAGCGATGACATGTATGCATCCATTGATGCCGTGGTAGACAAGCTAGAACGGCAAATTCGCAAGCACAAGACCAAATTAAACCGAAAATTCCGGCAGGAAGGCAGTTTAAAAACCCTTTTTGTGGAAGATCCGGCTGGTGGTGTGGCTGTTGCTGAAGATGAGGATGCAGAATTGGATGAGCTGGAAGTCGTCCGCACCAAGCGTTTCTTATTGAAACCTATGGATGTGGAAGAAGCTATTCTGCAAATGAACATGATTGGACATAATTTCTTCGTATTTGCTAACATTGATAATGAAGAAGTTAACGTAGTTTACAAACGCAATGATGGTAAATACGGTCTGATCGAACGGGAATAGCCTGTAAAGCAAGAACTTATTGCATTTTAAAATGAATAGAACTTTTTGATTGAAGCATGCTTCATGGATATCAGGAAAATGATAATAACACGAGCCTTATCCTTGCGAACCTGGCGGGATAGGGCTCTTTTATATGTTTATTGTAAACATGAATGGAAATTTAAACTTAGATCGATGTAACCAATTGTGTATTTCGTGCGTCAATTGTTTTGGTATCTTTAACCGGATGCAAATCTGCAGGCTGCTTGTGTTGCGGCATGTCCTACAAACTGTTACAATTTATGCAAAGAACATCGCACGATGGGCTGGTATAGCCGGGCCTGTCAAACATATCGGGAATCAATTTCATCATGGACCCTTTCTTATTGTGAAATTGATTCTATTAATTGTTTTGCGCGAAAGGGGTAAACCATGCTAGGAATTGTCAAAAAAATTTTTGGGGATACAAATGAACGTGACGTCAAACGTTTAATGAAGACGGTTGAACTGATCAATAAAATAGAGCCTGATTTTGAGAAGCTCTCGGATGAGGAACTGAAAGCCAAGACGGCGGAGTTTAGAGAGCGGATTGAACAAGGTGCTACGGCTGAAGAAGTGCTGCCGGAAGCTTTTGCAACGGTTCGTGAAGCGTCCAAGCGGGTGCTGGGCAAACGTCACTATGACGTACAGATGCTCGGCGGTATTGCGTTGCACGAAGGAAAAATCGCCGAAATGAAAACCGGTGAAGGTAAAACACTGGTGGGAACACTGCCGGTTTATTTGAACGCTCTGTTGGGTAAAGGTGTGCACGTGGTTACAGTCAATGACTATTTGGCACAACGTGACAGCGGAGAAATGGGTCAAATTTACAATTTCTTGGGAATGACCGTAGGTCTGAACCTGGCCAATATGGATCATGCTGCCAAACAGGAAGCTTATGCTTGTGATATTACGTATGGTACAAACAATGAGTTCGGCTTCGATTATCTGCGCGATAATATGGTGCTTTACAAAGAACAGATGGTACAGCGTCCGTTGTACTTCTGTATCATTGATGAAGTGGATTCCATTCTCGTCGATGAAGCTCGTACACCATTGATCATTTCAGGACAAGCTCAAAAATCGACCGAGCTGTATTTTGCCGCTGATCGTTTTGTAAAGAGCCTGAACGTTGAAGAAGATTACACGCTGGATATTAAGGTGAAGTCAGTTGCTTTGACCGAAAACGGCGTATCCAAGGCTGAAAATTTCTTTGGTCTTGAAAACCTGTACGATCAGGAAAGTGTTACAATCAATCACCACATCGTACAAGCCTTGAAAGCTAACGCTATTATGCGTTTGGATGTGGACTATGTCGTGGCTGATGGTGAGGTTCTGATTGTCGATGAGTTTACAGGTCGTCTGATGGCTGGACGTCGTTACAGTGATGGTTTGCACCAAGCTATTGAAGCGAAGGAAAACATCATTGTCCAAAACGAAAGCATGACACTGGCGACAATTACATTCCAAAACTATTTCCGTATGTACCGCAAATTGGCGGGGATGACGGGTACAGCGAAAACAGAAGAAGAAGAATTCAAAAAAATCTACGGTCTGGAAGTGCTCCAAATTCCGACGAATAAGCCTAACCAGCGTGTAGATATGCCTGACGTAGTATACAAGAGCGTGAAAGGTAAATTCCATGCTGTGGTAGACGAAATCCTGGAGCGTAACAAAAAGAACCAACCGATATTGGTAGGTACGGTTTCTATTGAAAACTCCGAGCTTCTTTCTGAAATGTTGAAACGCAAAGGCGTTCGTCATAAAGTGCTTAACGCCAAGTATCATGCCGAAGAAGCTGAGATTATTTCTCGTGCAGGTGAAGCTGGCGCGGTTACCATCGCTACTAACATGGCTGGACGTGGTACTGACATCGTACTGGGCGAAGGCGTTGCAGAACTCGGTGGTTTGCACATCATCGGTACAGAACGTCATGAATCCCGTCGTATTGATAATCAGCTTCGCGGACGTGCAGGACGTCAGGGCGATCCAGGCTCCACGCAATTTTACTTATCGCTGGGCGATGAGTTAATGAAGCGTTTTGGTGCAGACAACGTACTGAATATGATGGAGCGCTTGGGCTTTGAGGAAGATCAACCTATCGAGAGCCGTATGATTTCACGTGCTATCGAATCAGCTCAAAAACGTGTCGAAGGGAATAACTTTGATCAGCGTAAAGTCGTTCTCCAATATGATGACGTGATGAATCAGCAACGTGCTATTATTTACAAACAACGCCGTGAGGTGCTGGAATCAGAGAACATCAAGGAAATTGTGTTCGACATGATCAAGCCTGTCATTGAGCGTGTAGTGGAAGCTCACTGTGGTGATGATATCCCTGAAAACTGGGAACTGGATGAAGTAGCAGAGTATGTGAACAACAATCTGCTTGAGGAAAACACACTTTCGCGCGACGATCTGTGGGGTAAGGAAAAAGAAGAGATGGTCGATATGATCTTCGAGAAAGTTACCAACAGATACCACAGCCGTGAAGAGATGATCGGCGAAGAAATGGTACGTGAGTTCGAGAAGGTTATCGTACTGCGTGCAGTTGACAGCAAATGGATGGATCATATTGATGCTATGGATCAATTGCGTCAAGGTATTCACTTGCGTGCTTATGGTGGTACTGATCCATTGCGTGAATACCAATTTGAAGGTTTCGAAATGTTCCATGCTATGATCGCCAGCATCCAAGAGGAAGTTGCGACATACATCATGAAAGCACAAATCGAATCCAACCAAGAGCGTCAGGCTGTCGTTGATGAAGATAAAATCTCTACGAGTGGCGAACCTGCGGCTCCTAAAAAGAAATCCGCTCCTTCGCGTCCGCGTAGAAAATAACGGATTGAAATTAAGGGATAGATCTTGATATACACTATCCCCTGCAATGCATATAATGGCAGGCGGCAGTTCAACCACTGACCGTCGGCCATTTTGTGCCATCAGGGGACGATGCTGATGTATTCAATATAGCTCTTCTGTGAGATGGTCAGGTTATGGTCAGGTTGAATATGGCGATGACTGTGCTCTCCTAGTACTTTTAAAACAATTATGACAAGTAAGCAGTTCCCTGCTTGCTTGTCAGTCAATTCCGCAGTTGATCTGGCTCACATACCAGAGCCTGTTATTTAAAAGTGGTTTGACTTTACGGCGGTTGGGAGCGAAGCGGAGGATTTGAATCTGGAGAAGCGCCAGCGTTCGCCTTTGCAGTGAGATGCCAACCTTTGAATGTGTTATTTTAATCAGGGCATCTCGCTGCAACAGCGATCGTAAGATCAAATCATTCGCGCAGCGCCTACCCACCAGCCGTAACTCACAACGCTTTTATTCCCCCTAACCCTATATTAAAAGGAGAATGACATCATGATTGATCCAAGTGTAAAACATGATTTACGAGAAATAGGCAAGAAACTAACAAACCTTAGGGGGTCTCTTTGACTTAGATCTCAAACAGGAAATGATCGCGAACTTTGAGGAAAAGATGGCAGCGCCTGATTTTTGGGACGATAACGAAAAGGCCCAAGGCGTAATTGCTGAAATGAATGCTGTGAAGTCTTCTGTGGACAGCTATGAACAGTTGCGTCAGGAATATGAAGACGCAGGTATGATGGTTGAACTGGCTGAAGAGGAAGGCGATGAAGCGCTGGTTGGAGAAGTTGAAAACAGTATCAAATCCCTGCTGAGCAAGCTGGAGGAATTTGAGCTGCAATTGCTTTTAAATCAGCCCTATGACAAACTTAATGCTATTCTGGAGCTGCACCCGGGGGCAGGCGGTACCGAGTCCCAGGACTGGGGTCAAATGCTGCTGCGTATGTATACACGCTGGGGAGAAAAACGAGGCTTCAAGGTGGAGACCCTGGATTATCTGGCAGGTGATGAAGCGGGAATTAAGAGCGTAACCCTGTTGATCAAAGGCTACAATGCCTACGGTTATCTCAAGGCGGAGAAAGGCGTACATCGGCTTGTTCGCATTTCTCCATTTGATTCCTCTGGTCGTCGACATACATCGTTCGTGTCTTGTGATGTGGTACCGGAAATTGCGGATGATGTGGATATTGAAATCCGCACGGAAGATCTTAAAATTGATACGTACCGGGCCAGCGGTGCAGGTGGTCAGCATATTAATACGACCGACTCAGCTGTTCGGATTACGCATTTGCCTACTGGTATTGTCGTGACTTGTCAAAATGAACGTTCCCAGATCAAAAACCGTGAACGTGCGATGACTATGCTTCGTTCCAAGCTCTACGAGCGCAAGATTGAAGAACAACAGCAGCAATTGGACGAAATCCGTGGTGAACAGTCCGACATTGCATGGGGTAGCCAAATTCGCTCCTACGTGTTCCATCCATACAGCATGGTTAAGGATCATCGTACCAGTGTGGAAACTGGCAATGTAGGGGCTGTTATGGATGGCGATCTCGATCCGTTCATCGATGGTTACCTGCGCAGCCAAATTAAGCTGGACGCAGAATAATTGCCTGTACGTTTTCCTACAGAACCGCAGTCCATGTGCCTGCGGCCTGTAGGAATTTTTGTGTGACGGTATTTTTTATTAAAGGAGAACATGAATGATGTCTCAATTGAATCCTCCCGCTGCCCGCCGAAGAAGGCGTAAGCCTCTGATTGCCGCCAGTGGACCAGCGCGTAACGTGACCGATGTCCTGCTGATTATACTCGGCTCCTTTATTACAGCGCTGACCTTTAACATGTTCTTGCTGCCCAACCGGATTGCATCCGGGGGTGTATCTGGCTTGTCTATCTTGGGTGAGGACCTGTTTGGCCTGGAACCGGCCTATACGCAGTGGGGAATGAATATTCCGTTATTTATAGCAGGAGTACTGCTGTTAGGAAAAAAGTATGGCTTGCGTTCCCTGCTGGGAAGCATCATGCTGCCACTATTCGTTTATGTGACGAAGGATTGGGCAGTACCGACAACCAATCCGTTGCTGGCTTCGCTGTATGGTGGAATCGGAGTAGGATTGGGTTTGGGCACTGTGTTTCGGGGCAGAGGCTCGACGGGTGGACTGGCTATTTTGGCGCAGATTATTCAAAAGTATACCGGTTTTAGCCTTTCTCTTTGTGTCATGCTCATGGATGGCACGGTAATCACGCTAGCTGGTTTCGCCCTATCGCCGGAGCGGGCCCTGTATGCATTGATTGGCTTGTTTGTAACCGGCAAAGTCATTGATGCTGTAGAAATGGGGCTGGGCTACTCCAAAGTAGCTTATATCATATCTAATCAAAAGGAAAAAATTACGCAAACGATTTTACAGGATTTGGATCGGGGTTTGACAGAGCTTGCAGGACGGGGGGGTTACACGAACGAAGAACGTCCTGTACTTATGGTTGTAGTCGGGCAAAATGAGGTAACCCGCCTCAAAACGCTCGTCCGCTTGGTAGACCCGGAAGCTTTTGTGATTATTAGTAACACACGTGAAGTATTGGGTGAAGGGTTCAAAAGGGAAGGCTAACTTAATGTGACCTTCTGAACGCTTGCTCTTAACTGAATCAATATAGAAGAGCTCACTGATGTAGTGGGCTCTTCTCTTTTCAGAACCGCTTTATCAATTCCTTTTTAGTAATAGATCAAGCCAATTTGCCGGTTGTCCTTGATTAAAATATGAGGTGGGTACTCCTTTTACCCCGGTTTTGACCATAAATAAACCACCTGCTAGTGGTTGGCTGGTATTATCGTCATCTTGAGCAGTTGTGATATACAACTCATCCAGATGTTCACCACCAAAAGCGCACGAAGTCACACGATTGACTGGAAGTAACACCTCAGCAATCACTTCTCCCTGAACAGGATGGATACGAGATACACGTTTACCGCCCCAACGCGCGATCCACAACATGCCCTCTGCATCGATGGTCATGCCATCGGGATATCCTTCACTTTCATCCAATCTAGCTACCAATTGCTTATTCCTAATAGTACCTTGTGTCACATCGTAATCGAAGGAGACCACTTCTAAGGTCGGAGTATCAATATAATACATGGTACGGTAATCTGAGCTCCAGGCTAAGCCATTAGATGTGGAAGCATTATCAATCAGTAAGGAGACATTTCCTTTTGTGCTCAGACTATACAATGCTCCTTGCGCGCGTTCGCCATTTAAACTCATTGTTCCAGCCAAAAACCGTCCTGCAGGATCGCATTTACCATCATTAAATCGATTTCCTGGCCGACCTTCCTCAGGATCGTGGATCAATACTTTGGTCCCTGTCTCTATATCCAAACAGTATAGACCGCTGATCATGGCTACGATTACTTTATTTTTAAGATAAGGTACAACTGCACTAATATGTTCGCCTACATCTATGGTACGATCTGTGCCTGTAGATGGATCGTAGATGTGCAATTGAAAGCCTTCAATATCGACCCAAAATAAACGTTGAGACTGGTGATCCCAACTAGGACCCTCGCCTAATTTGGCTTTAGCATCTATCACTATATTCGCTGTATAGGTTTCGATGTGTAACACTCCTAACGTATAGGTTTATTTTTGTACATACTCACTCTTTTTACCCTATTCAATGTTCAACGAATACATAAGTGCAGCAAATGGATAATCCGGATGAATACCAATATACAAGATAATATATAAAAGGAACGATGTTTTTTTTTATGCAAAATAGCAGACTGGATTCACAAGGGGGGCTGTCTTTTTTGGTTTCCTCAGTTAATAGCCTGTACAGCTTGTCGGTCAAAAGAATGGGCAAGAATGCATATTTTAAATTTGGAAGAATAACATGACATGAGGTGTTGTATTTATATGAATAGAGTCGTATAATAATACATATTTCATAGGGACGGAATGGAGGAAGGTCTGTGAGCAGTAAGCTAAAAGTGGCAATTGTCGGTTCCACTGGATATGGTGGGGTGGAGCTGATTCGATTTTTGGTTCATCATCCGCAGGTGGAGATTGTATCTGTTATTTCTTCGTCCAGCGCGGGTGTCCCGATTAGTGATGGGTTTCCACATCTGACGGATATTGTAATGCAGGATTTGGACGGTGTCGATATCCATGAAATTGCTGCCAAGGCTGATCTGGTTTTCACAGCTACGCCATCAGGCGTTAGTACCCAGTTAGTGCCACAGCTTCTGGATGCCGGACTGAAGGTGATTGACCTTTCCGGGGACTTTAGGCTCCGAAGCGGGGAAGTGTATGAAGCTTGGTATAAAAAGCCTGCGGCTTCACCTGAGTATCTCAAGCAAGCAGTATACGGACTCAGCGAGGTGTATGCAGAAAAGCTTGCTGGAGTTTCTTTCATTTCGAATCCAGGCTGCTATCCAACGGCAACACTATTAGGAATTATTCCTGCCTTGGAGGCGGGGTGGATCGACCATCGGTCACTGATTGTGGATGCCAAATCCGGGGTATCTGGCTCCGGTCGGGGAACAAGTCTTGTTTCGCATTATGCGGAGATGAATGAAAACTTTAAGGCTTATAAGGTCAATAAGCACCAGCATATCCCAGAGATCGAGCAGGTACTGGGTGATGTTGCGGGCGAGGATGTTACGATTACGTTTACGACACAGCTTGTGCCTATGACGCGAGGAATTATGAGTACAATCTATGTCACGTTGAAAGGTGATCATACGGATCAGGATCTCATCGGGTTATACCGGGATTATTATAAAGGTCATCCTTTTGTCCGTGTACGTGGCGAAGGTATATGGCCGGCAACGAAAGAAGTATTTGGTTCAAACTACTGCGACATCGGTTTTGCAGCAGATGCTCGTACCGGGCGTCTTACCATTATTTCTGTCATTGATAATGTTGTGAAGGGTGCCGCCGGACAGGCGATTCAGAATTTAAATTTGATGATGGGATGGGAGGAGAACCTCGGACTGGGCTTCATACCGGTATATCCGTAAGTAGCACGTAAACGCAACAGGCTACGGGGACGACAGCGAGTTGGAGAACGCAAGCGTCCAGCTGTCATGCCTCCTATATGTTGCGAACGAGGGCACATAATTATGGGCAAAGTAGGCTTTACAGTAGTACATGAGGGCAACATCGTAACTCCCCGTGGCTTTACAGCTGGGGGATTGCACTGTGGATTAAAAAATACGAATCGCAACGATATCGGCGCGATTCGCTGTGAGGTAGAGGCGACAGCTGCTGCGGTGTATACCACCAATGTGTTTCAGGCTGCACCGCTGAAGGTGACTCGCGAGAGCCTGACAGACGGTCGATTGCAGGCGATAGTAGTGAACAGCGGGAACGCCAATGCCTGTACGGGACAGCAAGGGGAGCAGGATGCTTACGCTATGCGTTCGGCCGCTGCTCATCAGCTGGGTGTGGCGGAGAGCGATGTAGCCGTTGCCTCGACTGGTGTAATTGGCGAGCATCTGAAAATGGATCGTGTGCTTGGCGGTATATCGTCACTACCTGAGCGGATGAGCGAGGCAAGCGATGGGGCGGAGCAATTTAGCCAAGCCATTCTGACAACGGATTTGGTTAAAAAGGAAGCGTGCGTGTCAGTTGAAGTGGATGGTGTGACTGTGCACATCGCCGGGGCAGCAAAGGGATCGGGTATGATTCATCCGAATATGGCAACCATGCTCGCTTTCATAACTTGTGATGCAGTCATCGGACAGACGGCCCTTCATCAACTATTAAAGCAGGCCACGGATACCAGCTTTAATATGATCACAGTCGATGGGGATACAAGCACGAACGATATGCTGATCGCTATGGCGAGCGGGCTGGCAGGCAACAGCGAGTTGCACACAGACCATCCCGATTGGGAGGCTTTTGCCGAGGCATTCACTTATATCTGCCGTGAGCTGGCGAAGGCGATTGCCCGTGATGGAGAAGGTGCTACGAAGCTGGTAGAGGTGTCTGTAAGCGGAGCGATAAGCGATGCATCTGCCCAGGCGATAGCCAAGACTGTGATCGGGTCCAGTCTGGTGAAGTCAGCCGTTTTTGGCGCAGACGCCAACTGGGGACGGATTATTGCAGCCGTCGGACGTGCCGGAGAACCGGTGAATCCGGATACGGTAGACATTCGCCTGGGGGATATTATCGTGCTAAGCCAATCAAGTCCAGTAGCTTTTGATGAAGCCGAGGCGCTTTCCTATTTACGTGGAGATACGGTGCAAATTATTGTTGATTTGCATCACGGGAATGGGACCGCTACAGCATGGGGCTGTGACCTAACCTATGATTATGTGCGGATTAATGCGGCTTATCGGACATAGATACCCGATTTAATTACGGATGGATATTTAATAGTTAATAGAAGAAGCGAGCGAATATAGCTTCGGCATCATTTGAAAATCGCACAAAATTGTGCAGAGGAGAAAAGGAGAGATGATATGCAATCGGCAGTGGGACACGCGGATCAAGCGAAACATGCGGGAGTGGCACGTCGTAATTTTGTGATGAAATGCGGAGGAAGTACGCTGGCTGCGTTGCCTGATTCCTTTTTTGACGACTTGGCCCGTCTGCAGTCGGAAGGCCTTCAACCAGTCATTGTACATGGCGGTGGGCCTGCGATCTCTGACAATTTGGCGAAGCTGGGAATCGAAACGGAGTTCATTCATGGATTGCGTAAAACGACTGAACCCGTGCTGGATGTCGTGGAAATGGTGCTGGCAGGCAGCATTAACAAGCAGATTGTTCGCAGAATAGGGATGCACGGAGGGCGAGCGCTGGGTTTGTCAGGCAGTGATGGCTATTTAATTGAAGCGAAGCCTGTGACGAATGCCGCAGAGGTCGGCTGGGTTGGAGAGGTAACACATGTTCAAGCTTCGATTATTACCGGTGTGCTGGATATGGACTATATGCCAGTTATTGCGCCTATTGGCATTGATCGATCCGGTCAGCGTTACAACATTAATGCCGATACAGCGGCGGGCGCGGTGGCTTCTCATCTCGGCGTCAGTCGAATGATTGTTGTGACGGATGTACCCGGTATATTGAAAAAGAATGGTGTAGAAAAGAAGGTTATGGAGTCAATTACCATACAGGAAATTGAAGATATGATCAGTACAGGTGAAATCTACGGTGGTATGATTCCGAAAGTGAGAGCGGCTATTGCCTGCATTCACGGTAAAGTGAAGGAAGTCGTCATTGTGGACGGCAGCGAACCGCAGGTACTCAGCCGTGTGCTGGGTGGAGAATCGATTGGAACACGCATTGTGCGTATGCAGTAATTGCGATATATGCTCAACCTATATAACCAAACGATAAAGGGGCGTGAACGATATGAGTAAGGAACCGAATACGCTGGTGAGCGAGGAAATGCCAAGTACGAATGGAAGCGGAGCGCAAGCGGAAAAGGGGGCGGCAAAAGTGCAGGCAGATAGCTCTCTTTTTCCAAACTACGCAAGATACCCGCTTACACTGGTGAAAGGACAAGGAAGCTGGCTGTGGGATGATCAGGGCAAACGTTATCTGGATTTCATGTCAGGTATTGCCGTTACCAATCTAGGCCATGCGCCTCAAGCTGTAGCGGAGCGTTTGAAAAAACAGATCGATGAACTGTGGCATGTATCCAATCTGTTTCATATTCCCGGGCAGGAACGGGCCGCGGCCTTGCTGACAGCCAATAGCAGCGCAGATGCCGTGTTCTTCTGCAACAGCGGAGCTGAAGCGAACGAAGCTGCCATTAAGCTGGCGCGTCGTTACCACCAGAAGGTGAAGCAGACCGGTCGCTATGAAATCATTACGTTCACGCAATCCTTTCACGGACGGACGCTGGCAACCTTGACTGCTACGGGTCAGGACAAAGTGAAAGAAGGTTTTTTACCGCTTCCCGCCGGATTCAAAAGCGTTCCGCTTCATGATCAGGCTGCGCTCGAAGCAGCTATCAATGAGAATACAGCGGCAATTATGCTGGAAATGGTGCAGGCCGAAGGTGGCATGTATCCGGTAGACCCTGCTTTCGTAGACGTGATTACCAAGCTGTGCCACGAGCATGGATTGCTGCTGATCATTGACGAGGTGCAAACAGGTATGGGACGGACAGGTAAGCTGTTTGCCTTTGAGCATTATGGAATAGAACCGGATATTTTTACATTGGCGAAAGGATTGGGCAGTGGCTTTTCGGTCGGTGCAATGCTAGGCAAAGAATATTTGCGTGAAGCGTTCACAGCGGGCAGTCATGGTTCTACCTTCGGGGGTACACCGCTTGCCATGGCAGCAGTTCAAGCAACCATTGAAACGATTATTGATGACAAGCTGCCAGAACGCGCTGCCGAAATGGGAGATTATCTCTTTCATAGTCTGCAAAAACAGCTTAAAGATATTCCTTTTGTCCAGGATATCCGCGGAAAAGGTCTGATGGTCGGGATTGAGTGTGCGGAGCCGGTAGCAGAGCTTGTTTTGGCAGGACAGAAGAAGGGCATTCTGTTCATTACAGCAGGACCGAACGTGATTCGCCTGTTGCCTAACCTGTATGTAACGCAAGACGAAATAGATCAGGCTGTAACATGGATTGCTGAATTGATTCGGGAGCACGTAGCTTAGTGTAGAGCCAGAAGCATCCGAGATTAGAGTGTAAAAGGAGAGGAACGCATGAGTCAGGGCGGCGCATTGCAACAGGTGAATTTGAAAGGACGGGACTTTCTAGAACTGGACGACTACTCGCCAGAGGAAATCCAGTATTTAATTGATCTCGCCATTGAAATTAAGCGTAAACACAAAAACGGAGAAGCTTATCAGCCGCTGAAGGGGAAAACACTTGGACTGATTTTCGAAAAGTCTTCCACACGCACACGGGTATCCTTTGAAGTCGGAATGTATCAATTGGGTGGGCATGCCCTTTTCCTCAGCAAAAATGATATTCAACTGGGACGCGGTGAACCGATTAGCGACATGGCCCAAGTCATGTCACGTTATCTGGATGGCATTATGATTCGTACCTTCGGGCACGATAATGTCGTAGAGTTGGCCCGTTATGCATCCGTTCCGGTAATCAATGGCTTGAGCGATTTGGCGCATCCGTGTCAGGTACTGGCTGATTATCAAACCTTGTATGAGCAAAAGGGTAAGCTAAAAGGGCTCAAACTGGCTTATATCGGAGACGGCAACAATATGGCGCATTCCCTCTTGATTGGTGGAGCCAAGCTCGGAGTGCATGTCTCCATTGCAAGTCCAGCTGGATACGAGCCTGACCCGAGTGTGATCGCAGTTTCCCGGGAGATTGCCAAGCAGACAGGTAGTGAAATTGTGATCACTCAAAGTCCGCAGGAAGCAGTAAAAGATGCTGATGCGATCTACACAGATGTGTGGGCAAGCATGGGTTTTGAGGAAGAGCAAAAGGAGCGTGAGCTTGCTTTTGCCGACTTCCAGGTGAATGAGGAGCTGGTTAAGCTCGCTAAGCCAGATTATTTATTCTTGCACTGTCTACCTGCACATCGTGGGGAAGAAGTGAGTGCGGGAGTAATCGATGGTCCCAATTCGGTCATTTTTGATGAAGCGGAAAATCGTCTGCATGCACAAAAAGCGTTGCTAGTTGCTTTAATGGGATAAGGTTGATCGTAAAGAAGATAGAGGTATAAGCATTCGGGGAGGACTTCAATAATGGCAAAAGAAAAAATCGTACTCGCATATTCCGGCGGTCTGGATACGTCGGTCATTCTGAAATGGCTCAAGGAAACATATGATGCTGAAATTATCGCATTCACTGCAGATATCGGACAAAAGGAAGAACTGGACGGTTTGGAGGAAAAGGCACTCGCTACGGGAGCTTCCAAAGTGTACATCGATGATCTGCGTGATGAATTCGCCAAGGATTTTATTTATCCGATGTTTCAGGCAGGTGCTTTATATGAAGGGCAATATTTGCTCGGTACGAGTATTGCACGTCCATTGATCGCTAAGCGGATGGTCGATATTGCGATTGCCGAGGGAGCAACAGCCATTGCTCACGGGGCAACAGGCAAAGGTAACGATCAGGTGCGCTTCGAGCTGAACGCGGCGGCGTTAACGCCGGACATCCAAGTCATTGCACCTTGGCGGCTGGAAGAGTTCCGCAATCAGTTCCCGGGTCGGGCAGAAATGATTGCCTATGCAGAAAAACACGGTATTCCGGTAACCGCTTCTGCAGCCAAACCGTACTCCATGGACCGCAACCTGCTGCATATCAGTTATGAAAGCGGCGTGCTGGAGGACCCTTGGTTTGATCCGAGCGCTCCTGAAAATAAAGAAATGTTCTTGCTCAGCAACGCGCCTGAGGACGCGCCTGATGAAGCAGAATACTTGGAGCTGGAATTTAAAGCAGGCAACTGCGTTGCTTTGAACGGTGAACAGTTAACTCCGCTGCAAGTGATGGAAAAACTGAATGAACTGGGCGGCAAGCACGGGATCGGACGTGTAGATATGGTTGAGAACCGTTTTGTGGGTATGAAGAGCCGCGGAGTCTATGAGACGCCAGGCGGTACAATCCTGTTCACTGCTCATCGCAAAATGGAATCGATCACCATGGATCGCGAGGTTATGAATCTGCGTGATAGCCTGATTACCCGTTATGCTACCTTGGTGTACAATGGATTCTGGTTCGCGCCGGAACGTGTCGCTTTACAGGCTCTGGTTCATGAGAGCCAGAAAAATGTCAGTGGTACGGTGCGCGTGAAGCTGTATAAGGGCAATATTATTGGTGCAGGCGTTAAAAGTCCGGTTAGCTTGTACAACCCAGACATTGCGACCATGGAAGCTGATCCGACACAAGCCTACGATCAAGGCGATGCTACAGGCTTTATCCGCTTGAATGCTTTGCGTTTGAAGGTCAACGCGGGCGTAACACAAAATCATAAATAAGATGTAATCTAAAAAAATGTACGGAATGCGGGCCGTTCTTGTCCAAACGACGAGGGCGGCTTGTTATTGCAGAGAGGGGATCATGCAATGAGTAAGCTATGGGGCGGACGGTTTACAAAGCAAACGAACAAGCTGGTAGAGGAATATACGGCTTCTATTGGGTTTGATCAGGCGTTGGCGGAAGAAGATATTCAAGGCAGTTTGGCTCATGTGGCCATGCTGGGCAAATGCGGTATTATTCCGCAGGAGGATGCGAACACGATCAAGGGAGGACTGCACACCGTTCTGGAGCGTATCCGCCGTGGGGAAATTGAATTTTCCGTTTCGGATGAGGATATTCACATGAATATCGAAAAAAAACTGATCGAAGTCATTGGCCCGGTCGGCGGTAAGCTGCACACTGGACGCAGTCGTAACGATCAGGTAGCAACAGATATGCACTTGTATTTGCGCGGACGTGTCGTATCACTGGTGGGTATGCTGCATGATGTACAAGTTGCATTAATTGGGCAGGCCAAGGACAATCTGGACACAATTGTACCTGGATACACACACTTGCAGCGTGCGCAGCCTATTTTGTTCGCGCATCATTTGCTGGCGTATGTGTCTATGCTGGAGCGTGATATTGACCGACTCAAGGACAGCTACAAACGCATCAATGTGTTGCCGCTGGGCGCTGGCGCTCTGGCTGGAACCACTTTCCCGATCGATCGTCATTTTGTAGCTGAGCAGCTTGGGTTTGATGGCGTCTATGAAAATAGCCTGGACGCTGTCAGTGATCGGGACTTTATCGTAGAGTTTCTGGCCGGGGCCTCGCTGATTATGACGCATTTGTCCCGTCTAAGCGAAGAACTGGTGCTATGGAGCAGCACAGAATTTGGTTTTGTCGAACTGGATGATGCTTTCTGTACAGGCAGCAGCATTATGCCACAGAAGAAAAATCCGGATGTACCGGAGCTAGTACGTGGCAAAACCGGGCGTGTCTATGGAAACCTCGTCGGTCTGCTGACCGTACTGAAGTCCTTGCCGCTGGCATACAACAAGGACATGCAGGAGGACAAGGAAGGGATGTTCGATACGGTTGCTACGCTGGAGGGAGCCTTGCAATTGTTCGCTCCAATGATCGCCACGATGAAGGTGAACAAGGACCGGATGCGTCAAGCGGTCAATCAGGATTTCTCCAACGCAACGGATATTGCGGACTTCCTGGTCGGCAAGGGGCTTCCGTTCCGTCAGGCCCATGAGGTTATCGGCAAAACGGTGCTGTATTGCATCCAGCAGGGCAAATATCTGCTTGATTTGAAACTGGATGAATTCCAGCAGTTTTCGGATCTGTTCGACGAGCGCATTTATGAGGTGCTTCAACCAGAAGCGGTAGTCAATGCTCGGAATGTGTATGGCGGAACCGCCACCGGTCAGGTGCAGGCAGCCATTGGACGCAGTGAACAGCTTCTAGTGAACACGTCAACATGGTATGAAAATCATAAGCCAAAAAAATAATCCATACAGAAAGAATTATTCTCTTGCACAGCAACGGGATGCTGTGTAAAATCAGATTTTAAGAATATTTGCCATCTATGTTTTCAAAGGCACCGTTCGCGGTGTCTTTTGTGTTTTCTGAGGTATTTGAATGATTTATGATCAGAATAATCATAAACTACATAGATTTATTGGAAGAATATCGCCCAAGATGTTTAATATCTAGTTCTATATACCTATCTATACATTAGTGTGAAAGTTTCTAGAATTTACATTTTTGTATACTACACCTACTAGGATTATGGTAGAATAGCACTAAGTTTTTCATTGAATTACCAATTCGATAGAACAAGAAGCATATGCGATAAACCATTTTCAAGTTTTTATTGGTTTTTTTGACCAGAGAAATTGCATAAATGTGTAAATGAAGGGCTTGAATGAGAAAGCAGGTGTGTCCTGGTTTTGGAAGAAAGCCAGTAAAAATATTGAAGTAGCGACATAGCAAAGGCAGAGTCGGGACGATCCAGGGAGGTATTATGAGAACTAAACGAACGACGCGTCAGCTAAAGAGCGCTTGGATCGGTTATCGCGCTTCTGACGCCGATGGATTGGTATCCTCATTGCATGAGGAGCGAATCCAGGCAGAGAGGTTGCTACGTGAGGAGCGGGAGCTTTTCCATGCGGCGCTGGAGCGGAAAAAGCAGCGGGATACCGAGTTAAAGCAGCTGCTTGCAGATGCGCTTGCGGAAGAGCGGCGCTGGATTGAAAGGGCGGGAATTCATGGGTGACAAGCTTAGGTGGCAGGTTGGAGGAGTTTCAATTCGCCAAACCAAGAGAAGAATAAAAGAAGAGCGTCAGCGAATCGAACAACTGCAACAACAGCTAGAGGCTCAGCGTGCAGAGCAGGCCCCGATACTGTACAAGCTTGATTTTCACATCGAAGAGTTGGAACGACGACTTCGGGATACAGAACTTCGTATTCAGGCTATACAGAATGCCAATGATACAGCAGCAGCTGTGGAACAATTGCTGGATGAAGGAATACAGGATGGACAGATGCAGGAGGCGCAAGTCCAGTATGCATCTGGACAGGAACAGGCAGCGGCAGGAGCAGCCATGGGTCTTGCTTCCAGTATTCCTGGTGCAGAAGGCGGAGAGGCGGCAGCAGGAACGCAGACCGGACGAAACGGCAAGGCCCGTCTGGGAGATCAGCTGGTGGAGAACGGGATGATTACCCGGGATCAGCTGACAGATGCTATCCGCAACCAGAAGCGTTACGGTGGTAGACTGGGCGATATTCTTGTAGAGATGGGTTTCATTACAGCTGAGCAGCTACAAGAGCAAATTGACGGTGATGAATCCAAGGAGAGACTGGGCGACATGCTGGTTCGTTCCGGCTATATTACACCAGAGCAGCTAGAGCGAGCGCTCGAGTTCCAGGCGAAGAGCGGCGGGCTGCTCGGCGACATCTTGCTATCATTGCAAATGCTGGAGCCTGCGGATTTGTACCGCGCGATTGCTACCCAGAACCGAATCGGGCGTATTGGTGAGGAGCTGGCGCTGGATGCGGCGTACAAGCTACCCGAGCAAGTGGCAATGGCTTATGGCGTGGTCGTCATCCATCAATATATGAACCGCTATATTGTAGCGGTCAGTGATCCATTACCAGAAGAGCGACGCTTGAAGCTGGAGGAAATTCTGGGTATGCCGGTAGAGCAAGTGCTTGCAACAAAGGAAGAGATGGAGCAGCTCTGGGGTAAAATCTACGGCGAGGAAATGATGCAGGAAAGCACAACCGGGTTGTTGGAAAAAGAACCGCACAATTCGGCGCGGACCACCTTTACCAAGGGACAGCTCTGGGTGTTTGCAGCCATGGGAATGATCACATTGCTCGGCCTCTTCTGGAACAGCTGGAAGACAGTGCTGATCATTAATATGATGATCCAGCTTTTTTATTTTGCGATGACGCTTTTCAAATTTGGAATTATCTATCTCGGTTCCCGGCGTGGGGCGCAGCTTCGCTTCACGAAGGAAGAGGTAGACGCCATGGATGAAAAAAGACTGCCGATCTATACGATTCTTGTCCCGATGTATAAGGAAGCGGGCGTGCTTCCGATGTTGTTGCGGAATTTGGAGCAGCTGGATTATCCAAAGTCCAAGCTGGATGTACGGCTGCTGATTGAAGAGGACGACATTGAGACGATTGAGCTGCTGCGTGAAATGAAGCTGCCTGCCTATTACACGACACTGGTCGTGCCTGATGGCTTGCCGAAAACCAAGCCGAAGGCATGTAATTATGGACTTATTCGCGCCCGCGGCGAGTTTGTCGTCATTTACGATGCTGAGGATCGTCCCGATGCTGACCAACTTAAAAAAGTCATTGCAGCGTTTGATTCACTCCCTGAGAATTATGCGTGTATTCAAGCGAAGCTCAATTATTTTAACAGTACACAAAATTTGCTGACCCGCTGGTTCACACAAGAATACAGTATGTGGTTCGAATTGCTGCTGCCAGGAATTATGCAGTTAGATACCCCTATTCCGTTGGGCGGTACGTCCAATCATTTTCGGGTATCTGTATTAAAAGATATTAATGCGTGGGACCCCTACAATGTAACCGAGGATGCCGATCTGGGCATTCGTCTGTATAAAGGTGGTTACAAAACGGCCATTGTTGATTCCCGCACATGGGAGGAAGCGAACAGCCGCGTGGGCAACTGGATTCGTCAGCGTTCACGTTGGATCAAGGGATATATGCAGACATGGCTGGTTCATATGCGTAATCCGGTTAAGCTGGTGCGCGAAGTGGGCTGGAAGGGCTTTTTCGGTTTTCAGGTAATGATTCTGGCGACTCCGATGTTGCCGTTGCTGAACCCGATTTTTTGGGGCTTGCTTATTTTATGGTTTGGCTGGGAGTTGTCCTTTATTCCCAAGCTGTTCCCGGGTTATGTGTACTACCTAGCCAGCGCGGAATTTTATATCGGTAACTTTCTGTTCGTATTCAGTAATGTGGCTGGCATGTATTGGGTCATCGGTGAGCTGGAAGAGCGCGGTGAACGAACATTTTCATACGCGATGGTCAAATATGGGCTACTCTCACCGTTATATTGGGTACTTATGAGTATAGCTGCGATAAAAGCAGCTTGGCAGCTTATAACCAAGCCGTTCTATTGGGAGAAAACAACGCATGGTCTGACCGATATGCATGACTTGGATGATGCCCCGGCACAGTCCTCCTGAATATGAAGAAAGAAGGAGCAAGAATGGAGACAAAAAACCCTTTTTTATCCGTCGTCATTCCTATGTACAATGAAGGCTCACACCTCGAACGTTCTCTTAAGGTGATTGATGGGGTGCTGTCTGTTGTCACCTCACGTTATGAGCTCATTATTGTAGATGATGGTTCCAAAGATGATACGTGGCTCAAGTTGTCCGAATTGTCCCGTCGTATGCCCTCTTTGCTCGCACTCCGGCTGAGTCGGAATTTTGGTAAGGAGCTGGCGTTGTGCGCAGGTTTGGAAAATGCTTCTGGCGATGCGATCATTGTCATGGACGGTGATTTGCAGCATCCTCCTGAAATGATCGGGGAAATGGTGCGTTTGTGGCAGAACGAAGGTTATGATTTAGTTGAATGTGTGAAAGAATTTCGGGGAGAAGAGTCTGTAGGCAAAAAGCTCGGAGCTTCTTTGTTCTACGCGACTTTGAATCGCTTGACGGGCTTTAATCTCAAAGATGCCTCCGATTATAAGCTGCTGGATCGACGAGTGGTGGATGCCTGGATGGCGATGCCAGAGCGTATGCCGTTTTTTCGCGGGATGACCGCCTGGCTCGGTTTTCGTAAAACCCAGATTACATTCCGGGTGGCTCCACGAGAAGAGGGTCCAAGCCGCTGGAGTCCGTTAGGGCTGCTTCGATTGGCCGCGGAAGCGATCGTTTCGTTCTCGACGGTACCTTTGCGGGTAGTGAGTTTAATGGGTCTCATTTTCATGCTGATTTCGGTCGTGTTGGGGATTCAAACCTTAATGCACAAAATAACGGGTGATGCTGTGACCGGGTTTACCACTGTCATTTTACTGCTTTTGATTATCGGTAGTGTACTCATGCTGTCGATTGGAGTGGTAGGAGAATATATTGCCGCCATATATCACGAAGTCAAAGCCAGACCCCGTTATCTAATTGCAGACAAACGGGCGAATGCTGACCGATTGTGGGTGGATAGGGAGTTTAATCAACATGATCAGACGTTCGTATCTAAAGTATCCAATCATTAAATACGGTATTGTCGGACTGCTGGGTACAGGCATTCACGTCGGTGTGCTTGTGCTGCTGGTGGAGTTGTTTGCAATACCTGCAGTAACGGCTACTACCATAGGTTTTATCGTTACGCTGCTCGTTTCGTATGTGCTGAATCGTAACTGGACGTTCGAGCCTACCGGCGAAGGAAGCCGCACTCAGTTTCTTAAATATTTATTGGTCTGTACCTGCGGCTTGCTCCTGAATGCCGCTCTGATGTACGTAACCATTCACTGGATTGGTTGGTCATATCTGATCGGTGAAGTCTTAACTACCATCATCGTGCCAGTTCATAATTATATCTGGAACCGCTATTGGATCTTCTCCGTTCCGCAACAGCGTCAGAAAGAGGTTTCATGATCGTAAGGAAACATGGAAAGTTGTTGTCATTGTTTGCTTGTATTGCTGCTCTAGAATTAGCCGTGGGTGTTTATTTTGCATGGCATCTTGGCTATATGCATACCGATGCGCTCAGTCGAGTAGCTAATGCATTTTATGTACTCTATAGTCGTGACCCACATTTGGGTGCTATTGGGTTTGTGTGGAATCCGCTACCGAGTTTGATGGAACTCATTGTGCTGTTGTTCTATCCTTTGTTTCCCGCACTCGCTTCCCATGGGCTGGCAGCAGTGATTGTGAGCAGCCTGTTTGCTGGGGCGAGTGCAGCATTATTGTACGGGACGGGAAAAGAACTAGGGCTTCACGGTGCAACCAGTTTGCTGATTGCGCTGTTATTTTCACTGAATCCGTTTATGTTTCTGTTTGGCTTCAACGGCTTGAGTGACTCGCCATATATCTTTTTTATACTGCTGACAGTGAGTCGATTCTGTATGTGGCTTAAGGATCGCAAGGCGGCGAATTTGATCGTATCCGGTTTTGCGCTTGCATTGGCATTTTGGGTTCGCTATGAAGCAGTTCCCCTGGGGGTTGCGCTGGCTTTGGGCGTATTACTGACGATTTTTTCTCTGCATCGGTGGCGTACAAACAGAGAGAGCGTTAGAACGCAATTGTCTTTAAAAGAGCGCCTGTACAAGGTAGAAGCGACATGGCTTCTATTGTTGCTGCCGCTTGTCTTTTCGGGTTTACTGTGGCTCTTTTTTAACTGGATTATCATGGGCGACCCGCTTTACTTTTTACGTTCGCAGTATTCCAATTCCACACAATCAGCGGCTTTGCTGGAGGATCAACGCTTTGTGGAAATGTTTGCTCATCCTGTACTGATGCTAAAGTTTGTCGGGCAACGAACCTTATGGTATGCGGCTCCGTTAATTGCCATTTTGCTTATACGCCTATTGGACAAACGTCTGTGGAGTTGGAGCACGTTAACGCTGCTGGCTATCTTTTTATCGGTACCCGGGCTTCAGCTTTTACTGATGCTTAAGCATTCTTCGTTTGGCTGGTTCCGATATTTTATGTATGTATTCCCAATTACGGTTGCTTGGCTGCCGTATGAGCTTAGTCTGTTGAAGGGGAAAATGCGGGGGATCGGAATCTCACTGGTAACGGCAGGAATGTTGGTAACAGTAGGCTTGTTATCCTACGCACTGACGAACCCCGCAATTGCGGCGGATGAGCATAGCTATCTGACGCATAGTGGTAATGAAAGCTATACTCGGCAAATTGTTGAACGGAAAATAGGGTCATGGCTGGATGAACATTATGGCTCATCTCTCATTTTGACTGATTCTTATACGGCCTATCCGATCATTTTGAGCAGTAAAATTCCGAAGAAGTTTATGATCACGAGTGATTATGATTTTGGAAAATCTTTAACGGATCTGCCCGCCTCCAAGGTGGATTATGTTTTGGTTACGCGCTTGGTAGAAGGGGTACCGCTGGATCAGGTGAACCGGAACTATCCTGATTTGTTTGAAAAGGGGGCGCCATGGGCCTCGTTGGTGCATGACTTTGACGGGGAGTGGCGATTGTACAAGATAGAGCATGAAGAACTGCAATAATTTTATTGTATGTTAGTGCATCGTAGCGGAGGAAAGGATACAGCTGTCGGGCGTAATTTCCCTACAGCTGCACCGCCGCAAGAAGTTTGAGGGGGAACGAGAGGAATGTCCTTTCGAAAAATGTCTGCAAGCAGATGGATGGCTATAGGTCTGTTTGTGTTTATACTTGCATTGGAGCTGTCTGCTGGCATCTATTTTAGCTATGTTCTGGGATATATGCACACAGACGCGCTCAGTCGCGTAGCTAACGCATTTTATGTGCTGTACAGCCGCGACCCGCATTTGGGCGCCATCGGATTTATCTGGAATCCACTACCCAGTCTTCTGGAAATGGTAATTCTATTGCTGTATCCAATCTTTCCGGCATTAGCCTCCTATGGATTGGCTGCTGTTATTCTGAGTGCTACCTTTTCTGCTTTGACCGCAATGCTGCTATATCGGGCAGGTGTCAGAACAGGGCTTAGCTCTAGGATGAGCTTGCTGCTGGCTTTGTTGTATGCACTGAATCCGTTTATTTTACTGTTTGGTGCCAACGGTCTGAGCGATTCGTTATACATATATTTTATTATGATGACAGTGATTGAATTTGCGCTGTGGCTCAAGGACCGCATGACGGCAAGTCTGATTGTTTCTGGATTAGCGCTTGCCATGGCGTTCTGGACTCGTTATGAAGCGGTGCCTCTAGGCGTGGCAATGGCTGTTGGCGTAGTCTTGGCGATCTTATTTCTTCATCGCAACTTGGGTAGACGCGAGCTGGCCCTGCGGGAAAAGCTGCATAAAGTCGAGGCAACCTGGTTACTTCTTTTGCTTCCTGTGGTCTTTTCCGGGCTGTTGTGGATTTTCTTTAACTATCTCATTATGGGGAATGCCTTTTATTTCCTGAATTCAGAGTATTCGAACACGGCCCAATCGGCAGAGTTGCTGAATGATGATAAATTTGTAGAAATTTTCTCCAATCCACTGGTAGCCTTGAAGTTTATTGCTTCCAAAACCATCTGGTACTCTGTACCATTGTTTTCTATTCTGTTCATCCGTCTGTTGAGTGGACGCTTATTCCGGTGGGGAACCCTGATTATTTTGTTATTGTTCCTGTCTGTGCCCGGCTTGCAATTTTTACTTATGATGAGACAATCCTCGTACGGGTGGTTTCGTTACTTTATGTATGTATTCCCAATTACCGTAGCCTGGTTGCCTTATGAGTTGAGCCAGCTTCAGGGACGATGGCGGAGGGCGGCCTTTGGTCTAGTGTCCGTCAGTCTGCTACTTACCGCTGGATTACTCTCCTATGCGTTGACTCGCCCGGATATTGCACCGGATGAGAATAGCTTTCTCACACGTACAGGGAATGTGAACTATGTGAGACAGGAATCAGATCGTAAGATTGCCGTTTGGCTGGATGAGCATCTGCCGAAGTCTACCATTATGACTGATTCAGCTTCAGCCTACACAATGATCGTCTACAGCCAATATTCCAAACGTTTTCTGATCACCAGTGATTATGCGTTCAATAAGGCATTAAGTTATCCGCAGGAGAATCATGTGGACTATATCCTTGTACCTAAGATTATGTCAGGCATGCCGCTGAGTAAGATTAATATGGTATATCCGAATTTATATGAGCATGGTGCCCCATGGGTTCAGCTTGAACGTGAGTTTAACGGCGAGTGGCGCTTGTATAAAGTACTGCCTAAGGCACTAACTAATGGATCTCCAACGACGGAGACAACGACAAATCCCTGATGGGCATAACAACAATCCCCGGAGCCTATTCCCTTCGTATGGTGCGAGGAGGAAGGCTCCGGGGATTTTTTTGCCTGTTTTAGTGTCCTTTAAGCGGTAGCCACGCCAGTACGTCCTGGATTTTAGCGTCCCAATATCCCCATTCATGAGCTCCAGGACCTTCTTCGTAGGTCAGCGGAACTCCAAGAGAGGTGCATGTTTCACGAAAAGTCTGATTTCCCTTATATAAGAAATCTTCCGTACCGCAGCATTGGTAGAGTCGGGGGAGTGAGGTCCCCGCGGTGGTATGACGTTGTAGCAGCTCCAGCAAGTCGTGATCTGTTCCGCGTATTTCATCTGGCCCGAAAATGTTAAGCCATTCCGCTGGACTCATAGCACTTTGCTTAGGATCGGTGCGTGATGCGTGTAAATCCATAACCCCCGAAAGACTGGCAGCGGCTGCAAAGCGCTCTGGATGCTGAAGTGCCAGTTTGAAGGCGCCGTAACCACCCATAGAAAGCCCGGCTACAAAATTGTCTTCACGCTTGTCGGACAGAGGGAAAAATGAACGTGCCAAAGCTGGCAATTCTTCACTGATAAAAGTCCAATAAGCTGCTCCTTGCTCCATATTCGTATAGAAACTCCGATGTACCTGAGGCATGACGACCGCTAGGCCCATGGAGGCGACATAGCGCTCAATGGAGGTTCGACGCAGCCAGGTTGAATCATCGTCTGACAGGCCATGCAATAAATACAGTGTCGGATGTGGCCCTACTCCTTGCTTGCCCTCCATTCCAATCTGTGATCGGGTTGCCTGCGGAAGAATAACATTCATGGATGTGCTCAGACCAAGAACTTCCGAATAAAACTGACATTGAATAAGAGCCATAAGAAAACCTCTTTTCCTAAGGGGATGTGACCTCATTGACCTTTTCCAGCATACAACTGATTATTCATCCAGTATATTGTGACCTGTCCAAATATACATATCCAAGTGAATGGCTAGGTATTAAGTCCTGTTTCTTTTTTATCCTACATTAGGAGGGGGTATGGTTATATGGGACGATTTTTTTAATTTAGGGGTTATTTGGGTTTGATTTCTGGTAAAGTGTTTAAAAAAGATTGATGAATCCAATCTGAGGGAGGAATTTATAGCATGGGGAAAAAGTTAAGGAACACAATTACAGGTGTACTGAGCACAGGTCTTATTCTTAGCGCATTCAGCGCAGCGGCAGCTGCTCCTCAAACTACAAGTGGCCATTGGGCAGGAGATCAGGTGCAACGCTGGTCAGCTACAGGGCAATTGAATGGAGCGGTAAAACCGGATGCGGCGATCACACGCGCAGAATTTATCGTTCTTCTGAACCGCAGCTTGGGAACGTTCACGCAGGAACTTCCAGCAGTGACAGACGTAACGTATGCAGGCGGTGTGAAGGTAAACGGTAATGGAAGCAGAACGTTCACAGATGTTCCGGCATCCCACTGGGCATACAACGAACTGACAAGTGCCGTGAATGCAGGCTACATAAGCGGCTATGCAGATAACAAGCTCAAACCAAATGGTAAGGTAACTCGTCAGGAAGCAGCTGCGATCATTGGCAAAGCTATTGGACTGACTGCGGGTAACGCAGCAGATGTTACTAAATTCATTGACTCCGACAAAATCGGATCTTGGGCGAAGAAAAGTGTAGCGGCAGCTGCGGAGCAAAAAATCATCAACGGTTATCCGGATGGTAAATTCCAGCCGCTGAAGCCGCTGACTCGTGCAGAGGCGGTTGCTATTCTGGATGCTGCATCCGGGTACAACCTGAGCTCTGTCGATAATCTGACGACGACTCCTGGTGGAACGGTAACGAATTCCACGTACGGTAACGTGACAGATTCCACTTACGGTAATACGTCGACTACTTCTGGAACTGAAACAGAAGATAGCAGCACAAGTACTAGCACAGATAGCACGTCTGCGACTACTACAGACAACTCTACAACAACAGATACAAGCACTGATACCAACACAACTACGGATACGACTACAGACAGCAATGCTGACACTTCCGCTGACGCGGATGCTACTTCGAATGCTGCTTCGAGTACACTGAAAGTCAACGATGTGCATGATGGTGAAGGTACAATTACAGGGACAGCTAAAGCTGGTTCCACAGTAACTGCCTATTCCAACGATCTGCCTATCGGCAGTGCAGTAGCCAAAGATGACGGCACATTTAGCATCAGTGTGCTTACTCAAAAAGCGACAGTTAGACTGGTGATCAAAGCTAAAGATACAGACGGCCATGAAAGTGAGCCTGTAGAAATTTCGGTTTTGAGTAAACGCAGCGAGTAATTTAGAAATAAAAAAAACCCCTTTCACTCTGTCTGGAACCAATCCAGCCAGTAGTGAAGGGGGATTTTTTCGTTTATTCGCTTATGCCATCTTCCACAATAGGTTTCTCCAGTTCGCGTGTTTGTGGCTCAGACGATGTGCTACCGCCATAACTAGCTATAATGCGCTGCTGGGCTCGGTACGTATCGCGGCTGATTCGGGTGCGCTCGACGGGTTTTCCATCTACCTTTTTTATTCGAAATGTTTCTACCACATACCCTTCTTTGCCCTGTCGAATGACTTGATAGAAGCCGGGAGATAGGGAGTCATTACGTATTCTTTTTACCGGTATAGGCAGTACGCGAACGGTGTGAGATTCAAGTTCATATGAAATATTGGATGGGAATGTACCAAAAATTTTGATAGTAAGCGTTCGATTTTGGACCACAGCGCGAAGGAGTAAATGTTTGCCGGTATTATTTCTAAAACGAAAATTAATGGACCCTGTAGCAAAAGTCGCATCCTGACCTTTGGGTAAGTAGCTGACTGGCAAGGAATGGTTGCGGCGTTCGACAATGTCCAAGCCGACTCGTAGCGCTGCATTATACACCGTGCTGGATACCTGACAAATCCCACCGCCAATGCCGGACTCCAGCCGTCCATTTACGATCACGGGAGCCTCACGAAAGCCATGGGTGCGTTCAGCCTTGGCAATCACCTGGCCGTAGTCGAATATGTCACCCGGTTTGAGAATTAAACCATCGACGGTGCTTGCCGCTGAATTAACGTTATACACACGTCCTTCCGAACTGCTGCCGAGACTGGTGGAAAACTGGGTGATTTTTCGCTCTATACCTTCGCTGCGCAGACTGTCGACTGTAATTTTCGGCTCCAGCTGGTAGAACGGTAATTCCACCCGGATCGGCTCCTCAGAAGCCGTAAAATCCTTGGGGAGTGCCTGGTTCATTACGACGTCCAGTTTGGGCCAATCCAGGCGCCGGGCAGAGCGCTCCGGAATATAACGAACCTGATCGTTTGCATCGATCTGACGCACCGCATTGACAGGCATGCCGTATCGTTGCTCCTCCCAATCAGCTCCAAATTTGGATTTCAAGATCTTCTCTTGCTGGAAAGGTGTGATAGACCACTCCTTCTCAAAGCTAAAACGTGTCTGTACGCGAGTCCATAGATGCTTCGCGCTTAGTGCCTTCACCGCATTTCGGAATGCGTCCGCTTTATAACTAATCCCTGCTTCCGCGAGTGTTAGCTTTATATCCTGTGCACTGCTGTCACTGTCCGTGAGGAGCAGAGGACGTTGCTTCAATGCATCCAGTTTTTTCTCCACCAGCCGAAGAGCATCCGCTTTATACATACCGCCTACGTTGACTCCTCCGACTCGCACTCCCTCTGGTAGCGTTTGTCTGTCGGCGTACAGATGAAGTCCTCCCCACAGCACGGCCAGCGCCAGAACACCGGACCATATCCAAATGACAGATAAATGAATTTTTTTCATAATGCAGATGTCTCCTGTCTGATAAGCTTGATAGCGTTTCGTGTGCCACAATATTCATATATATGTGCCAAAAGCAGAAAACTTTCGGTACTATTTAGGTAACAAATTTGTTACAATGATAAACGGTATGATGAAATACAGAAGTTTTTAAAGGAAATGCATGGAATATGTCGAATGGATACTAGGTTATACGTAATATGATTAAGCAGCGGGAAGTGATCGAGTGATTGAAATGCAGGATGTGTGGAAGACCTATACGAACGGGACCCACGCACTTCAAGGAGTATCGGTCAGAATTGACCGTAATGAATTCGTATACGTAGTCGGCCCGTCTGGAGCGGGTAAATCGACTTTTATGAAGCTTATTTATAGAGAAGAAGTACCGACCAAGGGACAAATTTCAGTCAATGGTTTTAATATCGGGAAGCTCAAGCAGCGCAAAATTCCCTACGTTCGTCGTAACATCGGAGTCATTTTTCAGGATTTCCGGCTTTTGCCGCGTTTGACAGCCTATGAGAATGTGGCATTTGCTATGGAAGTTATAGAGGCTCCCAAGAAGCTGATCCGCAAGCGGGTTCCAGAAGTGCTCGAATTGGTTGGCTTGAAAGAAAAAATGAATCGTGAGCCTGCCCAGCTTTCTGGTGGGGAGCAACAGCGTGTAGCGATTGCACGGGCCATCGTGAACAATCCCTCGGTCATCATTGCTGATGAACCGACGGGGAATCTGGACCCCGAAACATCGTGGGAGATCATGCAACTGCTGGATGAAATTAATTTTCGGGGCACGACCATTGTGATGGCGACACACAATAAGGACATCGTGAACTCCATGCGTAAACGCGTCATTGCGATCGAAAATGGCAATATCGTAAGAGACCAGGTAAGAGGGGAGTACGGATATGACTTTTAATACCTTCTTGCGTCATATGCGGGAAGGTTTCAAAAACATATTCCGCAATGGCTGGATGTCCGTAGCATCCGTCACCTCAATTATTGTGTCACTGCTCATATTGGGCGTTTTTATCATGCTGGTGCTTAACGTCAACTCCTTGGCTGATCAAGCAGATAGTCAGGTGGAAGTTAACGTGTTTCTGGAGCTCAATGTCGATCAGAGCATGCGTGAAACGCTGCAAAAAGAAATCGCGGCAATGCCGGAAATCAGCAAAACTACCTTTGTGACGAAAGCTCAAGGTTTGGAGGAGCTGCGCAAAGATTTGGGAGACAGTGGCAAGGATCTGCTAGAGGGCTTTGACAAGGACAGCAATCCACTGCCGGACAAAATCGTGGTAGAGGTTATTGAACCAACGACGGTTCCATTTGTGGCTGAGAAAATTGAGAAGCTGAATACATTGCATCCTGAAAAACCGATCTTAAAGGTTCGTTACGGAAAAGGCACTGTAGAGACGCTCTTTACCATTACCAAGCTGATCCGCAATGTTGGTTTTATATTTGTCGCCGGACTGGCGATCATGTCTATGTTCTTAATCTCGAATACCATTCGAGTAACGATATTGGCACGACGCAGAGAAATCAGCATTATGAAGCTGGTCGGTGCGACCAACTTTTTCATACGATGGCCGTTTTTTATCGAAGGCGCGCTTATTGGTCTTATTGGTTCTCTTATTACTGTAGGAATTTTATTTACAGGCTATCAGCGTTTGCTGACAGCCGTTCAAGGAGATATCGCTCTCAATATGTTGAAGCTTATGCCGCTTGAAGGCATTTGGATTCAGCTGAGTGCACTGCTGGTTATTTTGGGGATGCTGGTCGGAATTATTGGCAGTACCCTGTCCATGCGCAAGTTCTTGAAAGTCTAAGAAGCATTTGGTGGAACGTCGTGGTCGATTTAATAGAACGGGGAAGCCCGGTGTTATTTTGCGATAAAGGATGGGGAGTGCAAGTTGAAAAAAATAGGATCTGTGTTGGCTGCTACGTTGGTAGCTGCATTGCTAATCCAGCCTTCTGACGGATATGCCAAAAGCGTAAGTGAAATCAATTCGCAACTGAACCAATTAGAAAAGCAAGCCAAATCTGCGAAGCAACAGCAGCAAAAGGCTGCTCAAGATAAACAGTATGCTCAGCATTATAAAAATAAAACCGTGCAAAACCTGAAAACGGTACTTGCTCAAATTAATAGCGTCAGTGATCAGCTGACTCGTGTAGCGGTTCAGATCGATCAAACGGAAGATAATCTGCGTGCGACTAAAAAAGATTTAGCCGAAGCGATTGATCGCATCAATTCGCGGGAAAAAATGCTGGAAACTCGTGTGCGTCTCATGTATACGGATGGAACGGTATCCTATATGGACGTGCTTATGTCCTCAACCAGCTTTAGTGATTTTCTCAGCCGGGTGGATTCTCTGAAAACGATCGTGGAGCAGGATCAAATTCTGTTGGACGAGCATAAAAAGGACAAGGCTCTGGTCGTTAGCAAGAAGAAGCAGCTCGACACGGAATATAAAAATGCTAAGAAGTTGTATGCACTCAAGCAGGACGCCAAAGCTCAATTGAATTCGAAGGAAAAAGAGAAGCAAAGACTGATTGCCAACTACGATCATGATATTGCTGAATCCGATGAAATCAGTGAAGAGCAAAACGATATGCTGGTAGCCCTCGCGAACAAACGTGTGGCGCTGGTGCAGGAGAAGAACAAGCTCAGAGCGGAGCAGGCTGCCAAAGCAGCACGCGCTAGAGCGGCTGCACGTGCAGCTGCAGCTAAGCGATATGCATCTTCATCCTCAGGCGCCGCCTCGAATTCCAGTCATACGGCAGCCAGTACGTATACAGGCGGATCAGGTACTTTGGCTACGCCTGTAGCCCATTACCGACTCTCATCTACTTTTGGCATGCGGGTACATCCGATAACCGGCAAGCTTAAAGGCCACACAGGTATTGATCTGGCGGCTCCGCAGGGAACCGATATTCATGCAGCCGAAGACGGTGTTGTCATTGTTGCTGAATGGTGGAGCGGGTATGGGAACACGGTTGTCATTGATCACGGAGACGGACTATGGACTCTATACGGACATATTCGCAACGGTGGTACGGTGGTTCATACGGGGCAAACGGTGAAACGCGGTCAAAAAATTGCGGAAGTGGGTTCGACGGGGAATTCCACTGGACCTCACTGTCATTTTGAAGTGCGCGAGAATAACAAACCTGTAAATCCGATGAACTATTTATAATAGATAAGGTAAGCCCTATTTGTAACCAATCCGGTTGTAGATAGGGTTTTGCTTTAATGGTTCATATCCAATGAAGAACATGTGCATTGAAACACAGAGTAGGATACAATTAACATATTCCGTACAAGCTAGACGTATACTTCGTGAATGGATGCGTTGTGAGGAAATAGGATACAAGATAAAGAGAAGGCGGTGGACGATTAGATGTTGAAAAAAAGTACAGCGGTACTCTTGATGGTGATCGGGCTGCTTGGCGGCAGTCTGCTCACTTTTGCTTATACTGGAACAACCACAGTTGGGAACAGCGCTCTGGGCGAAGGACTGCTGGCGAGTGTAACAGGGAGTAGTTCCTCCTCCAGAAGTGATATTCGCAAAATTGAGACAGCGATGGACTTAATTCAGGGACAATACTATCAGGATGTGGACCGCACCAAGCTGGTGGATGGCGCCATCAATGGGATGATGGAGTCGCTTGGCGACCCGTATTCCTCTTATATGGGTAAAGAAACTGCACAGCAGTTCGAGCAATCCATAGAAGGCTCCTTTACCGGGATTGGAGCCGAAGTAGCAGCTGAAAATGGGAAAGTAGTCGTAGTCACACCAATTAAAGGCTCTCCGGCTGAAAAGGCGGGTCTACGCGCTAAGGATATTATATTGTCTGTTAACGGTGAAACCCTGGACGGATTGGATCTGAACAAGGCCGTTTCCAAAATTCGTGGACCAAAGGGCAGTCAGGCAAAAGTCAAAATTCAGCGTAACGGTTCTCCGGATCCACTTGAATACACGATTACCCGTGACAACATTGATATGGAAACTGTAACGGCTCATATGGAAAACGACGGTGTAGGTGTCATTACGATCACCCAGTTCTCCTTAAATACGGCAGAACGCTTCAAGGAAGAGTTAGCCAAGCTGGAAAAACAAGGGCTTAAAGGACTCGTCATTGACGTGCGTAATAACCCGGGTGGAGTGCTTTCTGTCGTTATTAATATTGCAGAGCAATTTGTACCTTCCGGCAAAACGATTGTACAAGTTGAAGATAAAAATCAGAAACGTGAGGAAGAAAAATCCAAAGGTTCGCGCAAAAATTATCCGGTGACTTTGCTCATGAACAAAGGTAGCGCAAGTGCGTCCGAAATTCTGGCAGGTGCTCTCCAGCAATCCGCTGGCGCAGTGTTGATCGGGGAAAACTCCTTTGGTAAAGGTACTGTACAAACCAGCTATGACAAGCAAATGGGTGACGGTAGCCTGCTCAAAATCACGATTGCCAAGTGGCTAACGCCAAACGGAACATGGATTCATAAAAAAGGGATTAAGCCGGATATCGCGGTGGATCAGCCTGAATACTTCACGGCAGCGCCGCTGAACAAGGAAAAATCCTTGAAATACAATATGAATAGCAGTGATGTAAAAAATGCACAAATCATTCTGCAAGGCTTGGGCTACAAACCAGGTCGTGAGGACGGCTATTTTGACAAAGTGACTGAAAGTTCTGTTATGGCTTTCCAAAAAGAGGCGAAGCTGACGACTAACGGCATCATTGATGCCAAGACAGCAGCAGCAATGGAAGCCAAGCTGATTGAAAAAATTCGCGATCCGAAAAATGATAATCAACTCAAGCAGGGGATTGAAGAGATTCGGAAGGAAATGAAGACAAGCGCAGCGAAATAATAGTGAGGCTACAACAAGGGGGCTGGAAACAGCCTCCTTTGTTATTGGGATTTATTTGCAGTCTGTCGGTTTGTCTTCCCTACGTTGGCAATTTCATATAGAATAAATGGATATGAAATGTACGTGATCCGCTATATAGCGGGCCAGGGGCATAAGGAGTGTGAATGGACTTGGAATGGGCATTACAATGGGGATGGAGCGTCTTGAATGCTTGCTTGTATCTGCTTTTGCAGCCGTTTTATTATATCTCGATACTCATTGTCGCGCTTGGCTATCGTCGGCAAATGCTACTAGAGCGCAAGCTATTTCATACTAGAATTCATAGCTGGGCTGCAGAGACCTGGCGTGTCGTATGGAGCGGCTTGCTTGCCGGGATGGCACTATCCGCTCTAGGAATGTTCGTCAGCATGCATCTGAACCCGACTTCCATCGTGTGCCTGTGGATAGCCACATTATTGCTTATGCTGGTACGCGTCCGTTACCTGTGTCTTGCTTATTCGGTAGGTCTGCTAGGTGTAGTTCAATTTTTTCTAAACGTAGCCAGTGGCTGGCAGCCTGGGGGAGCGCTCGGGACATCGGTAGCAGCTATCCGCGGATTGGATATTCCAGCACTCTTAGTGCTCGTTGCTGTGCTGCATGTGGCTGAAGCGCTGTTGGTTCGCTGGCAAGGAGGAAAGGCAGCTACGCCACTGTTTGTTGAGGGCAAACGGGGAAGATTGGTCGGTGGCTATCGTATGGAAGATCTATGGCCCATTCCGTTGCTGTTGCTGGTACCCGCTCAGGGAGGATTCATGCTTCCCTGGACACCTTTGTTCGGCGGCGATGCCGGAACGGGGTATATGCTAGTAGCTCTGCCAGTCCTGATGGGCTTTAGCAGTGTGACGCTCGGCCAGCTACCACGACAGAAGGCAGTACTCACTTCGAACCGATTGCTCCTGTACAGTGTGGCTTTGCTTCTGCTAAGCCTGTTAGCGGCCTGGTGGAGTCCGCTAATCTTGCTGGCAGCGTTATTTTCCTTCCTGGCCCATGAGACGCTGATTTGGTACGGAAATATAGAGGAAAGCCGTCTTAGCCCGATGTTTGTACATCCAGAGCAAGGGATGCGTGTTCTCGCTGTGCTGCCAGATAGCCCGGCGACAGCCATGGGCATACTACCAGGCGAGGCCATTTATCGTGTGAATGGCATGGTTGTGAACAGCCGTGCCGAGCTGCACCAGGCCTTGCGGATCAACTCTGCTTTTTGTAAGCTGGAGGTACGCAATCTGCAAGGTGAGAGCAAGTTTGTACAGCGAGGCATGTACGATGGCGATCATCACCAGCTAGGGGTCGTGCTTGCACCGGATGAACATGCAGGCTGGGCCGTATCCATACAACCGGCCTCCATCTACCGAATTGTGGCCATGCACATAGGCGCACGACGACGTAAAGCGGAACAAGCATCCAAGGCAGAGAGTACGCATTTGGACACCATGGACCAATAGATATTACAACAAGAGGGTAGTCATTATTTGATTAGAATCGAATAAGGCTATCCTCTTTTGTATATGGCGACAGTAGCCTGCTTGAAATCAATATTCTCATCGGTATACAATGAATATGTAATGGAAACCTTTGATGAACCGAATGCCTATCATGTGTGTCAAGCAGGGAGAGGAAAAGATGAACGCGATTCACTTTATTCGAGAGTACATCAGGCACCCACGCAGCGTAGGCGCTGTTATACCCAGTTCAAGACAGCTGGCCAAGCAAATTGCCACACCGATTTACTTTGATAAAGCCTCATGCATTATTGAATATGGGGCAGGGACCGGTGTGTTTACGCAGGAGTTGATTTTGAACAAGCGTCCAGAAACGTTACTGTTAGTGATTGAAGCTAATGAATCGTTTTATAAAACATTACAAAGCAAATACGGACACTTGGAAAGGGTACACATTATTCATGGATCGGCCGAGCATGTAGCGCGGTATATGAAACAGTATCATGTCTCGAAGGTGGATTATATCGTATCGGGGCTCCCTTTTACCAGCTTACCCGCTGCGTTATCCAGCCTTATTTTGGGACAAACGGCCGAGGTACTAGGCCAGGAGGGCAAGTTTATTACGTTCCAGTACAGCAAGGTTAAGCACAATTTCTTCCGTACTTTTTTTGCAGATATCCAGATTAAAAAGGTAAACTATAATGTTCCGCCAGCCTATGTTTTCACTTGCAGCCTGTGACCCTTCAGCTATGTAGGAGATTAGAATAAATACGAATATCCATATGCGGATGATTATGAGAAGACTAGGTCAGCATCATTAAGATGTTGAAACGGTCTTTTTTGTTGCCTACTTTTATGGAAATATAAGAGAATGGATATGTTAAATAGCAAAATTGTTTTAAGGAATCATATTTTAAAATGGGGCTTAACCTATATATTACATAAGTTGGAACCTGTTAGATTTTTGTAGGATTCATAATAAATCTGAACTTTTGTTAAAGGAGATTTATATATGGTAAAACCGCTGATGTTCATGCGCTGGTGTGAGTATTATGGGTTAAGCGACCGTGAAACAGATTTTGTATCTTTTTTTATGATGAATTTTTCGGCTGCACGATCAGGCAATCAACCGAAACTTAAGGAACAATTTGTTGAGATTCAAAAACAAACCTTTCCAGAATACCCGTTTGATATTAGCCCGGAAGAACTGGATTATAACAAATTTGAAGAACTGATGAAACGAGTGTTGAACATTCATTTTGACACGGCTGAACTGCTGTACTCCTTCTATCTCCAAAAGCTGTGTGCACCTTTAGCAGAATACATTTTATCTACTGGAGATGCCGAGCCTGCACGAATTTACTATGAGCTTATTCAAAAGGATAAAGTACGGTAGAGATAAAAAAGCCCCTTGACTAAGGGGCTTTTTTCTATACTCAGGCTATAAAGTTATTTAATAAGTTAACTCTAGTCAATGTTCTGCTATATGGATATATGGAATAATCTAAGTATATGGACATTACGTCCCATAAATGGTTCGATATGAAGATTTGGTCGGTAGAACGTATAGCAAAGCTGTATTACAACATTTGAAGATCCGAGCAATTCTGAATTTCGGACGGAGAGGAGAGTGTAATCAACCGAATACCTGGAGCTTCGAGACGCTGTACCGGAAGATTAACTCGTTAGGAATCAGGAGCCTTAAAGCCTGATGGAGCGGCACTCGTATGGGGTGCTGCTCTTTTCAAATGTAAAGGAGGAAAGTGGTATGAGGGCGAAAAATAGTAGTAATCTTTTGTTCAAACGTTCCAAATGGCTGCCTGTCGTCATGGCATGCACAATGATAGTAGGAGGGGCTCTACCAGCTCCAACTGTAGTTCACGGTCAAACGGCAAAAACTATTACCATTAAAGTAGATACATCCAAGGATCGTAAGCCTATTAGTCCTTATATATACGGTACGAATCAGGATTTGGCAGGCGATGAAAATATGGCTGCCAGACGACTTGGTGGCAATCGAATGACCGGATACAACTGGGAAAACAATATGTCCAATGCAGGAAGTGACTGGCAGCAATCCAGCGATAACTTTTTATGTAATAACGGTGGCCTGACAGGAGCAGAATGCGAAAAACCGGGAGCGGTGACGACTTCGTTTCATGATCAATCGCTGAAGCTAGGCGCTTATTCTTTAGTTACGTTGCCGATGGCCGGCTACGTGGCCAAGGATGGAAACGGCAGTGTGCAGGAAAGCGAAAAAGCCCCTTCCGCTCGTTGGAATCAGGTCATCAATGCCAAAAATGCACCGTTTCAGCTACAGCCTGATCTGAATGACAATCGGGTCTATGCGGATGAGTTCGTCCATTTTTTAGTGAACAAGTATGGCGCTGCTTCAACAAAGACGGGTGTGAAAGGATATGCACTCGACAATGAACCCGCTCTCTGGTCGCATACACATCCGCGTATTCATGGCGAAAAGGTTGGGGCGAAAGAGTTGGTAGACCGGTCAGTAAGCTTATCCAAAGCTGTGAAGGCGGTTGACGCGGGTGCAGAAATTTTTGGGCCGGTTCTTTACGGTTTTGGCGCTTATAAAGATCTGCAAACCGCACCTGATTGGGACTCTGTAAAAGGCAGCTATAGCTGGTTTGTGGACTATTACCTGGATCAAATGCGCCTCAGTTCGCAAGCCGAAGGCAAGAGATTGCTGGATGTCTTCGATGTGCACTGGTATCCCGAAGCGATGGGCGGAGGCATACGAATTACGAATGAGGTAGGCAATGACGAAACGAAGAAAGCCAGAATGCAGGCACCTCGTACTTTGTGGGACCCGACCTATAAGGAAGATAGCTGGATCGCCCAATGGAACAGCGAATTTTTGCCTATACTGCCTCGATTGAAGCAGTCGGTGGATAAATATTATCCAGGAACCAAGCTGGCAATGACCGAGTATAGCTATGGCGGCGAAAATGATATTTCCGGCGGGATCGCGATGACCGATGTGCTCGGCATTTTAGGCAAAAATGATGTCTATATGGCAAACTACTGGAAGTTACAGGATGGTGCCAACAACTACGTTAGTGCCGCTTACAAGCTTTACCGCAATTATGACGGAAAAAGCTCTACTTTTGGTAACACCAGTGTTAGTGCGCAAACGTCGGATATTGTCAACAGCTCAGTGCATGCTTCCATAGCGAATGCATCCGACAAGGAACTGCACCTCGTAGTCATGAATAAAAGCATAGACAGCGCATTCGACGCCCAATTTGATCTTTCTGGCGAGACGACTTACGGCTCCGGTAAAGTATGGGGCTTTGATAAAACTAGCTCGCAAATTAAAGAAGCAGCGCCAATCACGCAAATTTCAGGCAACCGTTTTACTTATACCGTACCGCCTTTGACGGCTTATCATATCGTGCTGACTGCCGGTAAAGATACGTCTGTGCCCCCAGTGGAAAATCCTGAGGGCTTTAAGCTGAAAGCAGAGGCAGGCGATGGGCAAGTCCATTTGTCCTGGGACGCTTCCAACGGAGTTGTGGGCTACAGTGTACAGCGGGCAACGGATGAAAACGGCCCTTTTACTACTGTAGCATCCAACTTGATCGAAACGTCTTATACGGATACTAACTTAACGAACGGCTCTTCATACTATTACAAAGTAACCGCCAAGACAAATAAGGGAACGAGCGAATCTAATATTTTGAAAGCGGTTCCGAAGGTGTCTGTAAACGATCCGGTTCGCTATGAAGCTGAAGACGGCACGCTGAAGGGAACCATTGTAGAATCCAGTGGAACTGGCTACTCCGGTACTGGTTATGTAACGAATTTTCACAATGCAGGGGATTCTCTAACGATGACGATCCAGGCTCCCACGGCAGGTCTGTACAATCTTACAATCGGCTATCGTTCTCCTCATGATGACAAACGCACGAATTTCTCATTAAACGGCAAAGCGTTTGGAGAACTGGTGCTCGGGAAAACGGCTGATTTCAAAGAAACTTCCGGAGGCAAGCTTCTGTTGAATGCAGGCGCGAATACGATCGGTTTTGAAACAGGCTGGGGCTGGTACGATATCGACTATGTCAGGCTGGAGCCTGCTGCTGATCGCCCACCCCATGCGGTAACCAAAACGCTCACTAATCCGAATGCGACGGTAGAAGCAAAAGCATTGATGAACTACCTGGTTGATCAATACGGGAAGAATATGCTCTCTGGTCAAGAGGAAATAAACGAAATTGATTGGCTTCAAGCTAATGTAGGTAAAAAGCCGGCGATTGCAGCGCTCGATCTGATCGACTATTCGCCAAGCAGAGCAGAGCATGGTCTTAGTTCTACAGAGGCAGAAAAGGCGATTGCATGGGATAAGCAAGGGGGCATCGTTACCTTTGCATGGCACTGGAACGCGCCGAAAGGTCTGATCGATACGCAGGGAAAAGAATGGTGGAGAGGCTTCTATGCCGATTCGACCACATTCGATATAGAATATGCGATGAGCCATCCAGAGTCCGAGGATTATAAATTACTCATTCGCGACATCGATGTGATCGCAGCGCAATTAAAGAAGCTGCAGGATGCGAAGGTTCCTGTCCTGTTCCGTCCTTTGCACGAAGCAGAAGGCAAATGGTTCTGGTGGGGCGCCAAAGGCCCTGAGCCTGTTAAAAAATTGTATATTTTAATGCACGACCGATTGACGAATGTGCACAAATTGAACAATCTGATATGGGTATGGAATTCTGTTGCTCCAGACTGGTATCCGGGAGACGAGTATGTGGATATTTTGAGTTTTGATTCTTATCCGCAAGCAGGTGATTACAGCCCGCAAATTGCAAAATACGAAGACCTTGTTACATTGGGCAAGGACAAAAAGTTAGTTGCCATGAGCGAAAACGGACCGATCCCAGACCCTGATCTAATGAAGGCGTATCAAGCCCATTGGAGCTGGTTCGCTACATGGTATGGGGATTTCCTGAGAGACGGTAAACAAAACAGCCTTGAGCATCTGAAAAAAGTGTATAATCATCCGAACGTTATTACGCTTGATGAGCTTCCAACGAACTTAAAAACGTATGGCATTACCGAGCAGCCGTCAGTACCGGGCAGCTTCACGCTGAACGCCGCGGGCGAAACGGCGAAAGTATCGCTAAGCTGGACAGCATCGGCGAATGCAAAAAGCTATGAAGTGAAGCGTTCGACGGCTGAAAACGGCGCGTTCGCCACTGTAGTGAGTGATGTATATGGCAGTAGCTACACTGACACAGCTGTAACGGCAGACACGACGTACTACTACCAAGTCGTAGCGAAGAACGATGCAGGACAGACGCTGTCGAACACGGCTAGCGCAGCGCCAAAAGCGGATACTCAGCAGCCAACAACAGGACTGCTGCTCCAGTATCGCACAGCGGATACCAAGGTGAACGACAATCACCTGAATCCGCATTTCCAAATTGTAAACCAAGGCACAACCCCCGTACCGCTCAACGAGTTGAAAATTCGTTACTACTACACGATCGACGGTGACCGTGAGCAGACTTTCAACTGCGACTATGCGACGCTGAGCTGCTCGAAGCTGAACGGTAAACTGGTTAAAATGGAGAAGCCTGCAACTGGTGCCGATTATTATTTGGAAGTCAGCTTCAACTCGGACGCAGGCGTGTTAGCACCTGGAGGAAGCACGGGCGAAATCCAAACCCGTATTCATAAAACAGACTGGTCAAATTATAACGAAGGTGACGATTACTCCTATAAAGGCACACAAACCTCATATGCTGATCATATGAAAGCTACCTTGTATCATAACGGCGTACTTGTTTGGGGAACCGAACCGACAGCTAATTAAATAAATGTTTGATGTGCGGTGACATGTGCAATCAACCGATTTTTTGCGCCGATGGGGAGATCCCGCCATTTTAAACTTATATAAATAACATTGCTGAAATGAGCAGGGGATTGTATTCCATCTGCTCATTTTTTTGTATAGAACCTCTATAACCTAAAACGGATAATGAAGGAGACGTATTTTGGCTTTTATATTCAGGTTAAAGAAATCATAGGATAAAATTACCTCATAATGTTAGAAAAGACGAAAAATATATTTTTTAAATTAAGAGGGGGATTGAGATGAAACACACACCTACGATCCGCTCGAAGATAGAGACCGAACTCAAGCAGAGAGGCTATACATTTAGCAGCTTCAGTAAAATATCTGGAATTAACCGTGGGACATTTAGCACCATGCTGAACAGTAATCCACCCAAGCCAATCTCGGTTCGGCAGATGGATCTGATTACCAAGGCATTGGGGTATCCCGAAGGCTGGTTGTATGAGTTATACATAGATGAATGTTTTTACGATGGGAAAGGGCACTGGAAACGGATCAAGCCTTTTTTATTACGCTGTGTGGATTTAGGAAGGAAGGATTGTATTCAAAAGGTATTGGTGAGATTAACAGAAGACTTGTCCTATGTGTCGACGGTATTTGAGTTTGCAGAAGAACTGCATAAAGAGGGGAAGGAAAATGAGGCGGTTCCTTTTTACGAGTGTGTGATAGAGAACGAAAGGTATTATCACTCGGAGCGGCTGGCAATTTGCCAGTATCGTTTGTTTTGTTATTCTCTAAATACTGATTTGGATAATAATCGGCAAGCAGCTATAAAGTTTGCACCGTTTCCAAAGAATCTCCCCGAGAATTATCAACTGGACGCTTTGTTGAAATTGACCAATATAAATTTCCAATTTTATGATTATGATACGGCTATACATTATGCGAAAGAACTTGAGGTATTAGTCACAGGTATTCTTTGGGACCAGGCTCAAGCGAGGGCGAAAGATCGTGAAGTTACACGTCTCAATACAGAAAGACATCTAATCGTTTATTATGGTCAAGCCTATTTAATGCAGGGAAACGCCTTAGAAAAACAAGGACTATATGAAGCAGCTATGAAGTTCATACCTTACTATGAAAACTTAACTAGGTTTGAAGGTCTGGATGAGGTAGGAATGATAGAAGCACAGAAATTCGAAGTATGGGGGAAAGCCAATCGGTTGAATCTACAAATTCTGATGGGGGATAAGGATAGTCTGCCTGCCTATGTTGAACTTATGAGGAATAATCCTCAGGAAATATTACTAGGCCTATTAACCATTATAGAATCGGCAAATAATTACAGCTACTCAGTAGACGATACTTTGGACCTTTTTGCAGAGAATATTAATAAATTTAGGGAGCTACGTACAGATATTTCGTATTATCATACCAACAACAGTCTGCTGACATATTCTCGTTTTTTTCTTGAACTTAGTCGATACTTTTTTAATAAGGGAAGCTACACCGAGGCAATAAACAATATGCTGATTAGTTTAAAAGCATCCTCTCAGTTGAACGATAAGACTTATTATATCAAGTCCATCACGCTATTGTTTGAGAAATATAAGGATCATTCGACTGAAGAACAACGGACAGAATATGAAAAAGCGATAAAAGCAGTGGAATATAATACGAAGCAAATGACCTCTTAGAGCAAAAGGGCAATGTTTCTCTACCTAGAGTAGAAGATCACATAGCTCTTTTAATTTATCGTGCTAAATTGTTTGAAAAAATTTAGTGTAATTCTCTGTGAGGATTTTTATACACATTAAATTCCATAATATATTGAAATGGTGTAGAATAAAGGGTTGACCATCATCCAATTTATTCATATAATTTCTAGTATATTGTAATTGATTGTCGAGGAGGGTGATTTTTAAAATCATCTGAATACGCCGGGGGTGTTTTTATTGGAAAATGCAACCACGATTCGTTCGGAAATTGAGAAAGAATTAAAACTTGGTGGCTATACTTTTAATAGTTTTGGACAAGCTACGGGTCTTAATCGGGGCATTTTTAGTGCAATGCTTAACGGGAATCCGCCTAAGCCTATCTCCGTACGACAAATGGACTTGATCACTAAAGCGCTTAATTATCCAGAAGACTGGTTGTATGACCTGTATGTGGATGAATGTTTTTATGATGGAAGACCACATTGGAAAAGGGTTAAGCCGTTCCTTATACGTTGTGTTGAAGTAGGAAACCTGCAATGCGTGGAGAAAGTGCTTTCACGCTTAATGGAGGATCTTAATCACATCCCCACAATCTTTGCTTTGGCAGAGGAGCTATACGATGGAGGAAAGCTACAGGAGGCAATTCCTTTCTATGAATGTGTCATTGAAAATGAAAAGTATCAGCACTCAGAACGTTTGGCGATCAGTCATTATAAATTATTTCGTGCAAAAATTGGTGAGAATACTGAAATAAATTTAAAGGCAGCTATTCAATTTGAGCCTTTTCGTTTTCGGTTGCCAGAGTGTCATCAATTAGACGGATTATTGCACCTAACAAATATATATTCCTCACTACATAAATGGCAAGAAACAATTACGCACAGTGATGAGCTTTGGGAACAATCTAAAATTATTTATGAAGAGGAAAATAAAAGAAGAGCTCGGAAAAACAGGAATTATGTACCGATAAAAACTGAACGACACTTAGTAGTATATTATGGACAAGGATTACTAATGAAAGCTTATGCATTACAAAAAATTGGGGATTATAAGAATGCCAAAAAAATTGTTTCTGAGTATGCTGATCTAAGTTGGTTTAATGGTTTAGACACCGTTGGAAAAAGAGAAGTGGAAAAGTTTAAGGTATGGTCTAGAGGGAACTCTTATACACTTGATTTACTATTAGGAGATACATCTGTGCTCCCCCAATATGTAAACCTATTAGAGAACAATAATGATGAGATATTACCGGGTCTTGTGAATATTTTGGAATCGGCTAATAAGAATTTTTTTTCAGTTGATAGTATTTTAGATCAATTCATCAAATATATTGATATTTTCAAGAATACTCAAGATGTAATATTTATGGATGATTATTATAATTTTAATTTTCAATTAGCCATTTATTATAGGCGAAGTAAGAGATACAAGGATGCAATAAATGCTATTTTACAATGTATACAGACATCATTCTTTCTTAAAAATGTAGAGAGTTTTGCCCAGAGTATGGTTTTTTTCGAAAATCATAGAGCTTTATGTGACGAAGTACAAATTGAAATTTATAAATCTATTATTAAGGGGGTGTGCAAAGATGAAGAAGGTTTTTCTTTCACTTTTGCTTTCTCTAATAGTAGTCAGTAATATTGGGATTCTGTCTTCTTTTCATAATATTACAATTGGTAATGGTTCACAGATTACAGTTTCAAGTCACGGTAGAGGAGGATAAAACTGCAATAATGCTCTTCGTTTCTAATTGAAACTAAGGAAATCTTCCAACTAAATGGACTTATTAAAAAACCAGTCTTGGTAAGGCTGGTTTTTTGATGCATCCTGTTAAAGGGATGAAATGGGTTTTATTATATTTTTAACCTGTAGGGAAGGTATCAGCTTGTAAACTAATGTAAATACCACACCGAACAGGAGGTTTATTGATGTGAAATGGCAACAATTGGAGGAGTGCATCGAAGAAAAGCGAAAAGAATTAAATGATTTGGCGAAAGAGGTGGGATTGAAGGATCGACGGGTGTTGACCAAGTCTATGGAGTTGGATCGGCTCCTTAATAAGTACAGCGACTGGAAATATAGCTATCGTAGACAACAGAGCGTACTTCAAAGTTCACAGATACAAGAAAAGCAACACGAGCTCGTCCTATCTTACTAACATCAAGCATCATGACAAGATAAAACCTAACTTCACCTTGGCTTCTAATACATAGTGAGATATAGCATAAACAAAATAATCTCTATTGCATCTTGTACGCCGCCCTTATCCACGTTGTTCGTACAGTTTATTGTTCTGCGTCTACATCAGAGCGGAAGCCACGTAACATGATGATACATCTTAAAAAAACCTCCCCATTCACGTTATTGCGTGACTCGGGAGGTTTTTGGATTTTACTGCTGCAGCTGGCGCAGCACAGTGATTTCGACACGGCGGTTTTTTTGTCGTCCTGCTTCGGTGCTATTGTCACCAACCGGACGGGTATCTGCATAACCCGCATACTGGAAGCCTGATGGGGATAACTGCTCTCGGTCGATAAAAAACCGGAGTACAGACAGTGCCCGAGCGCCGGAAAGCTCCCAGTTGTCCTTGTAGGTCGACGAGTTAGAGGAACGCGTGAATGGAATGTTGTCCGTATGACCTTCAATGCTAATCGGTGTTTTCAAATCTCGAAATAGACTGGCTAATTTGGATAACGTGTTTGCAGAACCCTGCTTGAGTGCCGCTCTGCCTTGGTCGAATAGAAAGCGGTCATTCAGCGTAATGACAATGCCACGCGGTTGATCGGATACGAAAATCTGGTTTTGTAGCTTGTTGTCTGTAATATATTCCTGAATGACACCCATTAGGTTTTGCAGCTCTTTTTCCTGCTTGCGAAATGCTTGTTCACGCTCGGTGAGCTTGGTTGATCCCGCTTCTTTTTTATTAGAGGCCGGTTGCTTCGTCGCGGGTGGATTCTTGCTGGTATAACGATCGGCAGTTCCTGTAATGCCCGAGCCTTGTTCCAAAATAGAATCTCCCTTGTGGAACGTATCCTGGAGGGATTGAACAACGACGTCGTATTTCTTAGCATCCAGACTGCTCATGGCATACATCACGACGAAAAAAATGAGCAGTAGGGTGATCAGATCGGCATAGGTAATCATCCAACGATCTCGTTGGTCTCCGCCGCCACCTTGACGCCCACGGCGCTTAGCGCGCGCTCTCATGGAAGTCCTCCTTTGGAGTAGCGCTCTCTGTACGTGAGCGACGAGGTGGTTTGCGATCTATATTTTGCTCTGAGCGGATAAAAAACTCCAACTTCTTGCGTACAAGCTTAGGGTTCTCTCCGTTTTGGATAGCCAGGATACCTTGCAGCAGCAAATCCATCGTAATAATTTCACTTTCACTGGCTGCTCTTATTTTGGACGCGATGGGCAGAAAGATCAGATTGGCGCTAGCAACGCCGTATAATGTTGCGATAAAAGCTACAGCAATCGACGGTCCGAGCGCAGTAGGCTCGGTTAGGCTGCCAAGTACATGGATCAGACCCATGACCGTACCGATAATCCCCATCGTAGGGGCATAGCCGCCTGCCGATTCAAATATTTTGGCGTACCCTTCATGTTTGTGCCCAATAGCATCTAACTCTAGTTCTAAAATTTGCTTGATCTGTTCCTGTTCAGTGCCGTCAATGACTAGTTGAAGACCTTCCCGCAAAAATGCATTCGGATGCTCTGATGATATACGTTCTAGCGCAAGCACACCGGATCGGCGGGAGGTGGCTGCCATGGAAACCAAATCTTCTATATATTGCTCCGTTGGATTGTCCTCACGACTAAAAGCCATCCGCAGAGCGGTGGGTATAGTCTTCAGCTTGGAGGCAGGGTAGCTGATCACAACGGCGGCGAAAGTTCCGCCGAATACGATCAGAGCTGATGTACCTTGAAGCAGCCCTGTGAATTCTCCGCCTTCCCACAAGAAGCCACCGATTAATGCTATGATTCCGGCGATGATGCCCAATACGATGGTGATATCCAAAATTCAATTCACTCCTATTCAAGACTTATCGTTTGCATCCGCGGTAAGAAAGAGGTATAATACGGGAACAAACATTCTTATTCAACCATATTTCCCAAGTATCATTGCTCGGGAAATATCGACATAGAATTACAGGTAAAGACGTTAAAGCTCGATTGGTGTAAAAACATGATGTTTCCATTTTAGACGATAAGGGTGATGCAGGGCAATGAGTGATATCGTTGTTAGCGATAAGACTTTTGAAATTCAGTCGGAATTCCAACCTCAAGGCGATCAACCCCAGGCCATTTTTGAATTGGTAGAAGGAATTGCAGAAGGAAAGAAGCATCAAACTCTGTTGGGTGCTACGGGAACAGGTAAGACGTATACCATCGCTCAAACCATTGCCAAGCTGAATCGGCCTACACTGGTTATTGCGCATAACAAGACCTTGGCTGCTCAACTGGCAAGTGAGTTTAAAGAATTTTTCCCAAACAACTCAGTTGATTATTTTGTCAGCTACTATGATTACTACCAACCGGAAGCGTACATCCCTTCTTCCGATACGTATATTGAGAAGGATTCCAGCATCAATGAGGAGATTGATAAACTTCGCCACTCAGCCACAAGCTCTCTGTTTGAGCGTCGTGACGTTATTATTGTAGCGAGTGTCTCTTGCATTTATGGTTTGGGTTCCCCGAAAGAATATTCAAGCTTGCTGCTCTCGCTTAGAGTCGGCATGGAGAAACCCCGCAATCAGATTTTGTCCCGCCTGGTCGATATTCAATATCAGCGGAACGATATCAACTTCGTGCGGGGTACTTTCCGTGTACGGGGGGATGTTGTTGAGATATTCCCGGCTTCCCATGGAGAAAATGCAATACGGGTAGAATTGTTCGGAGATGAAATTGAACGAATTACTGAGATTAATGTGCTTACAGGTGAATTGATCGGTGAACGTGAACATATCGCTATTTTCCCGGCGTCTCACTTTGTTACTCATGAGGATACGATGAGGGTAGCATTGGTTAACATTGAACGTGAGCTAGAAGAGCGGTTAGCAGAGCTGAAGGAACAAGGGAAGCTGTTAGAGGCGCAACGTTTGGAGCAACGTACCCGCTATGATATCGAGATGATGAGAGAGGTTGGCTTTTGTTCCGGTGTCGAAAACTACTCGGGTCCACTGACATTCCGCGAGCGCGGAGCGACACCATATACTCTTTTGGATTACTTTCCAGATGATATGCTGATCGTCATCGACGAATCTCATGTTACATTGCCGCAGATTCGTGCGATGTATAACGGGGACCAAGCGCGTAAAAATGTGCTGGTTGAACATGGTTTTCGTTTGCCATCTGCCTTGGATAACCGTCCGCTGAAGTTCGAAGAGTTCGAGGACAAAGTGAATCAGATTATCTATGTATCGGCTACTCCAGGCCCGTATGAGATGGAAAAATGCGATACGATGGTGCAGCAGATTATCCGTCCTACCGGTCTCCTTGATCCTATTATTGAGGTGCGTCCGAGTAAAGGGCAGATTGACGATCTCATTAATGAAATACGGCAGCGCATAGAACGTGAAGAACGGGTACTGGTCACCACACTCACGAAGAAAATGGCTGAAGATTTGACTGACTACTTAAAAGAAGTGGGCATCAAAGTTCGATATATGCACTCTGAGATTAAGACTTTGGAGCGGATGGCCATTTTGCGGGATCTTCGTCTGGGAACCTTCGATGTGCTGATCGGGATCAACCTGTTGCGGGAAGGTCTCGATTTGCCGGAAGTATCGCTGGTTGCGATTTTGGATGCGGACAAAGAAGGCTTCCTGCGTTCTGAGCGCTCTCTGATTCAGACGATCGGGCGGGCAGCACGGAATAGTGACGGACGTGTTATTATGTATGGCGATAAGATTACCGATTCTATGGATAAAGCGATCAAGGAGACGGAACGTCGCCGTGCGATTCAAATTCAATACAATGAAGAACATGGAATTACCCCGCAAACCATCCGTAAAAAGATTCGTGATGTCATTGAAGCAACCAAGACGGCAGAGTCCAAGAATGATTACCTTCCTAATGAGACGGGTAAACTTTCCAAGAAGGAGCGTCAATCCCTCATTCAGCGCCTAGAAGCAGAAATGAAGGACGCGGCCAAGAATCTACAATTCGAACGGGCCGCCGAGTTGCGTGATGCTTTGCTGGAGTTGCGGGCTGATTAAACATTGGGAATAAGCTATAAGCAAAACATATTGATAATAAAATGTTTGATTGCTTTTAAGAAATAGTGAGGACGGCCGATGTGGTCGTTCTCTTTGCGATATATCACTTCCATCGGATAATCTAATGCGATATAGGATGACGTGAATTACGGCTAAGGAGATGAAACATTTGGCGAATGAAAGCATCATCATCAAAGGCGCACGCGCGCATAATCTCAAAAATATTGACGTGACGATTCCACGGGACAAGTTCGTCGTCCTGACGGGGCTTAGCGGCTCAGGTAAATCATCACTGGCTTTCGATACGATCTATGCAGAAGGACAGCGGCGGTATGTGGAATCATTATCTGCGTATGCCCGTCAATTCCTCGGGCAAATGGAGAAACCGGACGTCGATTCGATTGACGGCCTGTCTCCAGCCATTTCCATTGACCAAAAAACGACAAGTCGGAATCCTCGTTCTACGGTCGGAACAGTTACAGAAATCTATGATTACTTGCGGTTGTTATTTGCCCGAGTAGGTCATCCTCATTGTCCTGAACATGGCATTGAAATCACTTCACAGACCGTCGAACAGATGGTAGACCGCATTTTGCAGTATCCTGAAAAGACGCGGCTGCAAATCCTGGCTCCATTGGTCTCCGGTCGCAAAGGTGAGCATAAAACACTGTTCACTGATATAGCCAAGCAGGGCTTTGTACGGGTACGTGTGAATGGCGAACTGCGTGAATTGTCCGAGAAGATTGAACTGGAGAAGAACAAGAAGCACTCGATTGAAGTGGTCGTAGACCGGATCGTAGTCAAGGAAGATGTACGTGCGCGTCTGTCCGACTCTATTGAGACGGCACTGAATCTTTCAGGCGGACAGTTGCTTGTAGATATTATAGGGCAAGAGGAGTTGCGATTTAGCTCCAACTTTGCGTGTCCGATTTGCGGTTTTAGCATAGATGAGCTATCTCCACGGATGTTTTCTTTTAATAGTCCGTTCGGCGCTTGTCCAGATTGTGATGGGTTAGGAGTCAAAATGGTCGTTGACCCTGATCTGCTCATACCCGATCCAGAAAAAAGTGTAGAAGATGGGGCGTTCCAGGCATGGAGTGGAGGAACTTCCACTTATTATCCTCAATTTTTACAGTCCGTATGCGAACACTACGGTATTCCGCAGGATATTCCTGTAAGCCAATTGACGTCAGAACAAATGAATCTTATTTTGCACGGAACAGGTGACCAGAAGATCCGTTTCCGCTATGAAAATGATTTTGGTCAACGTAAGGAAGCCTATGTGACCTTTGAAGGCATTATCCCGAATTTGGAGCGTCGTTACCGTGATACCGCTTCTGAGGGAATACGTGAATTTATTGAAGGCTTTATGAGTGCAAAGCCATGTAACACCTGTAAGGGGCACCGACTGAAAAAAGAAAGCCTGTCGGTAACCATTCAAGAGCGCAATATCGCTTATGTGACAGCTTTGTCTGTCGGGGAGGCTTCTCACTTTTTCCATACACTGGAGTTGAGTGAGAAAGAGCAATCGATCGCCAACCTCATTTTAAAGGAAATTAACAGCCGACTGGGATTCCTTGTGAACGTTGGTCTGGAATACCTGACTTTAAGCCGTGCAGCAGGTACATTGTCCGGCGGGGAGGCACAACGTATCCGATTGGCGACACAGATCGGGTCTAGTCTGATGGGCGTGCTTTATATTTTGGACGAGCCAAGTATTGGGCTGCATCAGCGCGATAATGATCGTCTGATTAGTGCTTTGGAACATATGCGGAATCTGGGCAATACGCTGATCGTGGTGGAGCATGACGAAGATACGATGATGGCGGCAGACTATATCATTGACATTGGGCCAGGAGCCGGAATCCATGGCGGGATGATCATGTCGCAGGGGACTCCACAGGAAGTTATGGAAGATCCGAATTCCCTGACCGGGCAATATTTGAGCGGTCGCAAGTTTATTCCGGTCAATACCGAGCGGCGCAAGCCTGCGGATAAGTGGCTGGAGATTCGCGGAGCCAAGGAGAACAATCTCAAAAATGTGAATGTCAAAATTCCATTGGGTGTTTTCACGGCTGTCACTGGCGTATCCGGGTCTGGAAAATCGACGCTGGTCAACGAAATTTTGTACAAAACGTTGGCGCGTGATCTGAACCGTGCGAGAGTACGCCCAGGTCAACATAAAGAAATTCGCGGGCTAGAGCATATCGAAAAGGTTGTTGAGATCGATCAATCGCCAATCGGCCGTACCCCGCGTTCCAATCCTGCAACTTATACAGGTGTGTTCGATGATATCCGTGACTTATTCTCGCAGACGAACGAGGCTAAGGTTCGAGGCTACAAGAAAGGCCGGTTTAGCTTTAACGTTAAGGGAGGCCGATGTGAATCTTGCAGAGGCGACGGGATCATCAAGATTGAGATGCACTTTTTGCCTGATGTGTACGTACCATGCGAAGTGTGCAAAGGCAAACGCTATAATCGGGAGACCCTTGAGGTTAAGTATAAAGGGAAGAGTATTGCTGATGTGCTGGAGATGACGGTAGAGGATGCGACAGCATTTTTTGAAAATATCCCGAAGATTCATCGCAAGATTCAGACGCTGATGGATGTAGGTTTGGGGTATATCAAGCTGGGTCAACCAGCGACTACCTTGTCTGGTGGTGAAGCACAGCGTGTGAAGCTGGCTTCCGAATTGTATCGTCGCAGCACAGGCAAAACCATTTATATTTTGGATGAGCCGACAACCGGTTTGCATGTTCATGATATTGACCGATTATTGACTGTGTTGCATCGTTTGGTCGATTCAGGCGAAACCGTACTGGTTATTGAGCATAATCTAGATGTAATTAAAACAGCCGATTTCCTGATTGATCTGGGGCCCGAAGGCGGAAGCGGCGGTGGAACGATCTTGGCTACCGGGACACCAGAACAACTTGTAAAAGTAGAGGAATCCTATACAGGCCGATACTTAAAGCCGATCCTTGAACGGGATACACAGCGCAGTCACGCGCTTCAGACCGTCGATCTATAGACACAGTTTTAACGTACGTTGTGAAAGCCCTGCACAGACAGGAAGGCAGAATACAAATTAGCGTATTTGTGCCTTCCCGTTGGCAGGGTTTATTTTTTTTGTAAAAAAAGAAAACTTTTATTAAATTCCTGCGTTAAAGCATGTGACACATAGTTTACCAAGCGCTGGAATAATAAATCTATAGGTATATTCTTCGATAGAAAGTCTCTGAGTAATCTCTACATTTTAGAGTTTTGGATGTTTAGGCTCGGGCTTGAAGAGGTTAATATATAACTTATGATTATCTAGCATCATACGAAGTTCCGTGCCCACGTGACAACCATTACTAGTTGAAGCGACCGTTTATAGTTAAATTGCATCTAAGGTTTATATCACATCTCTGAGGAAGTCATGAAGGGAGCTGGAACGTTTGAAGATTAAGCAAAGTAGAGTTCTACGTACACGTGTATACTCATGGGCAGCAGGAGTCGCTTTAGCGGCATGGTTGTTGGGTTATAGTGCTGTACCGGCCTATGCATCCGAGGTGTCCGAGGCGTATGCGCCCAAACAAGCCGAGATCGAAACTAGTGCAGCGATTGGCAGTATTAAGGATTCCGAGAGCGCTCACAATTACATTCAGCCCGCTGCAAAGGGCGGGTTCTTAATGCTGAACGTCGAAGACGATACAGAAGCCAGTGTAGTACACGTCACGTATGGCAAGCTGGATAGTTCTCTGGAGACAGTATGGAAACACCAGCAAGACCTGAGCGTACAGCCGGGAACAAGTAGCAGGGGAGTCCAGCGGGAGACGTCGGATGGTGGCTTGCTGTTTCTGCTTGATTATACCCAACCGAACGGAATGCGAGATGTGCAGGCTTCACGATTGGATGCGGATGGAAACCCCCTGTGGTCCAAAACGTTATCCACTGACGGTTTGATATCCTATGGGCAGAATTCTCAGGTAGGATTGGAGCCGCTAGAGGATGGCAGTTTTCTGGTGTCCTCGCTGAACCCTGCGGAGCAGTCCTTCACTGTACTCAAATACACTGAAACTGGCGATATACAATGGAATCGAACGACAAACGGAGTGACCTCGGGTTGGCTGGTCGGCAATCACAATGGATATTATGCGCTATTGAACAGCTCAGATGGTCCCGTGGGGGTACAAGCCGATGTGTATGGTCGCAATATCCGTGATGTCCATCTGGACTTAGGATCAGGTAAAGAAATTGCCGCGGTACATGAGTTGTCTAGCGGTCATATTGCTGTAACAGGGCTTAAAGGAAACAGCAAACGCACCCAGGTGTTAAGTAATGGTCTGCAATTGTTTAGTAACACAGAGGACTACGCGGCTGACCGGGTATATCTGCCCGAGGAGCAGTTGTACGTCCAGTTCAGTGATCAATATGACCCACTGGGTAAAACCACGAAGATGCATGGCATCACTATCACAGGCTTAAAAGGAAACGGTACGAAGGTATGGGAAACGAAGACTCATTATAAGGAAGATAACTCCTTCGGCATCCGATATGATACGGGATTGATATATAAGATACCTTCAGGCTACGCGGTGGTGACATCTACAACAGGCGCTCATAAGCCAATAGTACTCGATTTTGCGAAAATATTGATACCGGAGTAATCCGGTGTCTTTTTTATTCAATCGAAGAAGTAGGAAGTAGGTATGGCGCTGGTTTATGGCATAAGAAACAGCCTGCTTGTATATAAAATACAAGCAGGCTGTTAATGGACTTAATGTCTAGGATGCAACGTGGCTGGACTGTAAAATGGCGGACAGCTTTTCCTGGAAAGACGGAATGCCTACACGCTGTACATACGCATAAAAGCTTTCGCCAGCAATCCTATTTTCTTTGTAGAACAGAATAAGCTCTGCCAATACAGGACCAACCTGGTCCCCACGTACGCGGCCTTTGAGTGTCTTGTTGAACTGGGCACCAGCTCCAAGCGCCCCGCCAACAGCGATGTCGAACGCGTCAACCATGCCTTCAGGTGTCTTAAGGAGCGAGCCTTGCAGTCCAATATCCGCAATATGCTTTTGACCGCAGGAATTCGGGCAGCCGATGAAATGGATGCGCACCTTTTCATCCAATTGTACGTGCTGATCCAAATACTCGGCAACGTCAACCGCTCGCTTTTTCGTTTCCACAATCGCCAGATTGCAAAATTCATTTCCTGTGCACGATACCGTACGGCTCATAAAATGCTTGGGCTGTGGTGTCAGGCGTTGCAGCACAGGAGCTTTCAGTAGCTCATCTACTTGGTCATCCGGCACACCGCTCAGCAAAATATTTTGCGACATCGTGGTACGAATCTGTCCATCGCCGTAGCGATCAGCCAGGTCGGCCAGTTCGTGCAACTCGTCAGCACTGAGGCGACCGACAGGTACGTTCAGACCGACATAGTTCAGACCTTCTTGGGCTTGGGGATGTATACCGTCAAAATAGGCGGCTTGCCACCCAATGGTTTTATCTTCACCTCGTCCTGGCATTTCGCCAGTGTACTCGGTAAGCTTGGCTAGAAATTTGTCCGGGCCCCAATCGGCAATGAGGAATTTCAGACGGGCATGGTGACGTTTTTCCCGATAGCCGTAATCACGGAAGATGGTTGTGACAGCAATAGCAACCTTCAGCACTTCCTCAGGACGGACAAACAAGTCCAGCGGATGTGCCAAATGCGGCTTGGCAGATAATCCACCGCCAACCATCACATGGAAACCAACCACTTCTTTTCCGTCAAGGATCTTGGTTGCCGGTGTGAAGGACAGGTCGTTAATTTCAGCCTGTGCATTGTTGTAGGTATTACTGGAGATGGACATTTTGTATTTGCGCGGAAGATTGGAAAAGTCACGATTTAATAAGAAAAAGCGGTTTACTTCATCTACAATCTCCTGAGTATCCACCAGTTCATTAGGATCAATGCCAGCCAGCGGATTGCCGACAATGGTACGCGGGCAGTCCCCACAGGCTTCAAAGGAATACAAACCGACCTTTTCCAATCGTTCGAAAATATCCGGCAAGCTTTCAACGGTCAGCCAGTGAAATTGAATCGCCTGACGGGTGGTGACATCTACGAGACCACGCCCATACAACGCAGAGATGTCCGCTAAGGCACGTGCCTGGGCTGAAGTCATGATCCCTGTGTTGATGCGGACGCGCATCATGAAATGGCCATCCTTGGGTTTTTGCTGGTAAACCCCAGCCCATTTGAATCGGTCCATATCGTCCGCAGAGATCGAGTCATAGCCTTTGTGCGCATAGCTTTCGATGATAGTACGTATAACGTCGAGACCGTCTTTTTCCAGCTTGACTAACTCAAACTTGTTAAGCTTATCGGGATGAGCGTTCCAGATTGGTTCATAGGCCATCCTTTTAACCTCCTTCAGGTGTCTTATTTATACTTGAGATGTTAGATATAGAACTCACGATTTTATTTTTATTTCCGACAATATAACTAAGATATAATCTGATGGTATCATAGTTGGTTACGCCCGTAAACGAAGGAATGGTCTAAAAGGTATAACGATTTTTTATTGTTTTTGCTTATTTTTTTGATATAAGGATTTGGAAAATTTATAATATAAATAGTATGAGAGAGTAGGGATGCAGCAAACGGTCCTTTTTTAGAAAAAGATAGGGCTTAAAGCGATTGTATGCGTGTCCCCTCTATGGTAGATTTGGACTAACTGATAGAACAGGGTCATGTTGGAGAGGGAATGGTGAGTATATGCGTAAGATGGGGAAAAGGGTGGCTGTGTTGGCTTTGGGCAGCGCTCTATGTGTTTCTGGAACGGCAGGTGCAGCCAGCAGTGGAACTGCGTTAAAGGCCAAGGTCATTAATGGTGGGGTCTATGTTAACGTAAGTGATATGAATAAAGCATTAGGAACCAACGGCGCGTATAACAGCGCAAATGGTACATATACGTTATCGGCCGATCGTGTGCCACAGGTCGTTAAAAATGTTTCTCCTTCTGTAGTCGGTATCATTGGCCGTTCAGCGACAGGAGAGACCGTAGCAGGGGGAGACCGATACAACCTGGCTCACGGCACGGGTGTCATCATTCGGGCAGATGGATGGATTGTTACTAATGCGCATGTTATCGAAGGATTAGGTGATGCCGTAGTTGTAACCTCGGACGGAAAATCTTACGGAATCATCGACAGCTACAGCGATCCGATCAGTGATTTGGCGTTGATTAAAATTAAGGCAAGCGGCCTTAAGCCTGCTACCTTTGCAGCTTCTACGAACAGTTTACAGGTAGGCGAGCAGGTAGTGGCTATCGGTACGCCGATCTCTTTCTCACTTCGTAACTCGGCAACCTCAGGTGTTGTTAGCGGGCTGAACCGTGGTGTCAACGCTGCTTATCGTCTGATCCAAAGTGATACCGCGATCAACCCTGGTAACAGCGGTGGTCCGCTGGTCAACCTCAAGGGCGAGGTCATCGGGATTAATACAATGAAATTCTCAGCGGTCGGAATTGAAAATATGGGTTTTTCGATTCCGGCAGATACAGTGAAATATGTCATCAATCAATTTTTCAAATATGGCGAGGTTCGGCGTGCTAGTCTTGGCTTAGGGCTCGAAGAGAGCTGGTCAGCTATCGTCGGATTGCCTACCGAGGATCCTTTGAAAGTCACGAAAATCACTTCAGCCAATGCCGTACAGGCCAAAATCAAGGAAGGCGATGAGCTGTATAGTATTAACGGCAAGCGTGTAGCCTCTGCCATTGATGTCAATGAGCTGCTTAAAAACTATCAACCAGGGCAAACGGTGAGTGTACTTATGCAATCGGACGGTGATATTGTAAAGCGCAAGCTGGTACTGACACAGGATAATGGTGAAATTTATGATTCCATTCAGTCTGGAGAAGATCTTGAGGATTCGAATGAATCAGGAGTTACTGTAGATGATGGCATAGCGCCTTCGAAAGAAGCATCAGATTCAGCTACGGGAAAATGAACGATAACGGCTCATGAATCTATAAAATAAAGCTAAAGGGAGATTTACTGTGAAGCATATGCAAAGAAAAATGATGCGTAAGCTGGGGGTCGGCGCTGTCGCATTGTCCCTTCTGCTTACCGCTTTACCAGCAGTTGCAGCAGATCAAGATAAAAACATATTGGAATTGCGGCTGCAAAGTGGCAACAATACAGCCATCGTGAACGGTCAAAATGCGAATATTACGAAGCCCTATTCCAAAAGTGGTGCACTGATGGTTCCGGCTGGTGTGTTTAAAAAGGCATTTAACAGCAAAATTCGCCTAGCTGAAGATAATGTGGTCAAGATCACCAGCGGCACTCACGTCGTATCGCTGACAATTGGTAGTCGTACAGCCTGGGTGAGGGGCCACAAGGTAACACTTCCGGCTCCGCCAGAAATGTCATCAGGGATCCTCATGGTGCCTTTGCGTCAAGTAGCAGAAGGGCTTGGCGGTAAGATGGAGAAGAATGGCGCAGGAATCATCATTCGGATGCAAGCCCAAGAAGAGGTGGGTACGGTAGCTGAAGAAACACCGAACATTGATAATGATGAGGGCAAGACGCAGATCGGGAACAGTTACTACGATTGGTCCATGAACTATCCAACAGGACTCGTCATCGGTCAGGGAGGTGGAGATGAGAGCATTTCCACATTTATGGACGAGAACAGTGCATACTATATGGAAGTACACACAGCAATACAACCGGTTCCATTGAATGCAGACGATCTGCTGCAACAATTGGTGCAGGCAGCTAAGGAAACAGGAGAAACTGTGGTGGATCGAAAATCCTTCCCGAAAGCGAAAGTGCCTTATGCTCGTGTTATTACGAAGGATGGGGACGGCGTACTATGGGAAAATCGTCAGTACTATGACAATGGACGACTGTATGTAATATATTTTTCCGATGCTAAAGCAACGAACTATAAAGATCTGGCCCAGTATGCCGGACTGCTGAACTCCTTTAAAACCTCTTTTAACGCACAGGATAAAAGTATTAAAGACTTGTCCACTGTTGTCGGAGGCACACGCGAGGCCGGGAACCCAGACTATGGTGTGTCACTCAAAATACCGGCAGGCTGGAAAATGGACGACCAGCGAATGCAATATGAAAGCAATGACGGATCAAGCTTCAACATGAAAGTCACCTCAGCTCCTACGGATGGAAAATTGGAGAACTGGGGTCAGCAGCTGCAAAAATGGCTGAGCGATTCATTTGTGTCAACTGCTTATGAGGCACAAAAGACATATCCGCTGGAAGTTGCAGGCGTTCAGGGATTAGTGCAGGAGTACCGCTATAATTTTGGAGATGAATGGGTCAAAGAGTACAATGTGCTGATTCAGCAAAATGGATACCGCTACCTGGCTGAATATGCAGTGCCTGAAAAAGTAAGCAAGGGAAATGACCAGTTCAACGCGATCATCTCCTCGCTTCAAATTGATTTTCAAACGGTAGCAAATAACTTTGGACAATTGGAAGAGGATGACTACCTGGCGGACAAAACGAAAACGATTAAAAAGACGTCTAAAGCATATGAATATACAGTGAATATCCCACGCTATTGGACCGCGGTTAGCGATCAATTTGAATTGGGAGATATAGAGTATCAATTTACCGGAGGACGTTTTTCCATCAAAATCGACAACGACCAATCCTTTGAATTAACGGTGTCTCAGCATAAGGACTTCTATGATAAGCAAGCCAAGAACTATAAAAACCTCAAAGTAGAGGAAGTGAAGGACGTAACGTTTGCTGGAGTTCCAGCAGTGTCCTTTACATTCCACCGTGTAGAGGAAGGTATCGGTTATACAGGTCGCCAAATCGTTTTGGAGCATAACGGCAAAACCTACACCGTGACAACAACATTAAACGATGCGAACAACACAGCGGCACAGTCTAATGCACTAGATTCGACGCTGAATTCGTTTCATTTTGTGAAGTAGAGGGTGTGGGTAAAAGATTAGTGAGTTATGTGGGAAGACGCTACGCGTGCCATTTGATCCTACGATCGCTGTTGACCCGGGATTCTTGGATTATATAAGGATTTAATAGTAAGAATCCCGGGTCAAAGGCGAACGCTGGCGCTTCTTCGGATTCAAATGGCCCGCTTCGCTGGCGCCCGCCAAATATCCCCAATCTTTTAAAGAGTGAAGTAAGCAGGGGAGAGCGAAGATGTCGGACTAAATGTATAGGAGGAATCCGAACATAATTACGCTAAAGGCAGTCGACAAAAGTAATTGGGAAGAATGTGCTGAACTTCAACCGAACCCTGAGCAACAAAGGTTTATGGTATCTAACCTTTACTCAATTGCCGAATGTCAGTTCTTAGATGGATTTTTATCTAAAGCAATTTATAATGATGACGTATTGATTGGCTTTACGATGTTTGGTTTAGACCCGGATGACGGAAACTACTGGGTTTACCGATTTATGATTGACGAAAGATTTCAAGGTCGAGGTCATGGTTACCATGCAATGTTGCTGGTTATCGACGAAATCAGGAAAGCCAGTGATAGGACTGATGTTATCATGATTGGATATAAACCAGACAATGAACTAGCTAGAAAGCTATACAGAAAATCTGGTTTCAGGGAGGAAGGAATATCACCCTGGGGAGAAATGCTTGCGAAGTATAGGTTTGCTTAGTTAATGATATGATGACGCACCTCCAAAGCACCGCTGACCGGGATTGGAGGTGTTTTTGTGCTTTTAGTATTATATTTTTAAAGGAATCGCTTGGAAAGTGTAGAAGCTTGGGGCGCAGTCTGGTACACTAGATTAGTTACAAGATAAGAATGATTTCTGCCGCAGATGTTTGTGATGCGGATTTTTTGAGTTGGATGCGATTCATGCGGAGGACCGATGGTTCGGTGTGTGAATGATCGGACAAGATGATAGAGACAGATAGGACTTAATAATATGATTCTTAGTAAGTTTCCAATCCCCTGACTGAACATAACCAGCTTTGGAATGAGTGGATGGAACGTTCTTGAGATGACCAAGTAAGCAGCATAGCTGCCCTGAAAACAGCGAGATTCAATGAGGGGTCATTCGTTTTCAGCATATAGGGAGGGCAATAATGAAATCAGCAGTACGAAGAGAAGATGTCGAGCTTCTGGCACCCGCAGGTGACTGGGACTGTATGCGCGCGGCGGTAGCGAACGGAGCCGATGCGATCTTTTTTGGGGTGGAAAAGTTCAACGCACGAGCACGGGCGAATAATTTTCGCATGGATGAACTGCCCGAAATTATGGCCTTTTTGCATAGCTACGGGGTTAAGGGCTTTTTGACATTCAATATACTGGTATTTGAAAACGAGCTGGAGGACGCTAAAGAGCTGGTTGATGCCTGTATTGATGCCGGAGTCGATGCCCTAATTGTTCAGGATATGGGTTTGGTGAAAATGATCCGCGACATTTCACCGGATTTCCCGATCCATGGTTCTACCCAAATGACGATCACCTCGCCGGAGGCTGTAGAATTCACAAAGCCGTACAACATGGAACGGGTTGTGCTGGGTCGTGAAAATAATCTAAAACAGATTCAAAAAATTGGCGATCAAGCGAGACTTCCGATGGAAGTATTCGTGCATGGAGCGTTATGCGTATCTTATTCAGGCCAATGCCTGACTTCAGAAATGTGGGGCGGACGCTCTGCAAACCGTGGTGAATGTGCACAGGCATGCCGTTTGCCTTACGATTTGATGGTGGATGGAGAGCAAAAGCCGATGGCCGATGTGACATACCTGCTATCCCCCAAGGATTTGGCAGCCATTGATTTGATGCCAGAACTGATTGATGCCGGGGTGGTTTCCTTTAAAATTGAAGGGCGACTGAAAACGCCTGAATATGTAGCGAATGTGGTTAGCAAATATCGAAAGGCCATTGACAAGTATTTTGATGGCGATACGTCCAAGACGAGCAAAGAAGATATCCGCGAGCTGCAGCAGAGCTTTTCACGCGGCTTTACGCACGGTTTTCTGGAAGGAACGAATAACAAAAAGCTGGTGGACGGTACGTTCCCGAAAAGCCGGGGCGTGTACCTGGGCCGAGTGGAACAAATCCTTCGTGATGGGGTAGTATGCCGCATCGATGCCCCGCTCAAGCGTGGCGATGGTATTGTATTTGATGCAGGAGATCCTACGCAAAAAGAAGAAGGCGGACGTGTATACGATATCCGCCGCAAGGGTGTGAAGATTGAAGGCGAAGCCGGAGAAGGCTGGATCGTTGACATCGTAGCAGGACGCAATGATGTGGATCTGCGCCGTGTGCACGTAGGCGACCGTATTTGGAAGACCAACGACCCGGCGCTGGACAAGCGTCTGCGCCAGTCGTACGAAACCGAAAAGCCGTACCGAGTTTTCCCGGTACATGTGCGGGTCAGCGGCTCCCCAGGACAGCCACTGTCGACATGGTGGACCGACGTGCAGAAGGGCACAACGGTCCGCGTGGACTCCGAGCTGGAGCTTGAAATCGCCCAGAAGCGTCCGATGACGCACGAACTGCTCGAAGAGCAATTCGGCCGACTGGGCGGAACAGTGTTCCAGCTGGAAGAGCTGGACGTCCATCTGCATGGAGACGTCATCGTGCCCATGCGCGAGCTGAACAGCATCCGCCGTCAGGCGGTGGAACTGCTCGCGGGCGAACGCCCCAAACCACCCGTATACACGAAACGGGCGGTAGAGGTGTATGGCGATGCCTCGGCTCCGGCATCGTCTGTGGCACGCGGTCAGGCAGAGCTGACCGCGCTGTGCCGCAGTCTCCCTCAGGTGGAGGCTGCGCTTGAGGCCGGCGTGGAGTTCATCTACGCCGACTTCGAGTTCATCAAGCAATTCCCGGCAGCTGTAGAGGCTGTGCACGGCGCTGGGCGCCGAATTGCGTTGGTGACTCCGCGTATTCACATGCCGGGCGAAAACGGATATCACAACAATATCCTGCGCCTGAAACCGGATGCTGTGCTGGTACGCAATCCGGGAGCCTTGTATTTTTACATGCGTCATCGCTTGGAGAACCCGGATGCACATCATCCGCAATTGATTGGCGACTTCTCGCTAAATATCGCCAACCATAAAGCGGCTGATCTATTCCTGGATTCCGGCTGTGACCTGGTAACACCGTCGTATGACCTGAACATCCAACAGATGGTCGATATGCTGGGACGTACACGTACCGACAAGCTGGAGATCGTCATCCAGCAGCATTTGCCGATGTTCCATACCGAACACTGTGTATATTGTACCTTTATGAGTGAAGGCACAGACTACACCAACTGTGGTCGTCCGTGTGAGGATCATCGCGCATCCCTGCGTGATCGTATTGGGATGTCTCACCCGGTTCGCGTGGACGAAGGATGCCGTAATACAGTGTATAACGCGATTGAGCAATCAGGCGCGGAATACCTGTCTAACTTCCTAGAATTAGGCGTATCCCGTTACCGCGTGGAATTTTTGGAGGAGACACCAGAGCAAGTTCATGAGGTTATTGATCTCTACAACCGTGCCTTGCGCGGTGAAATCAGCGGAACACAAGTATGGAAGACGCTGAAAGCGACGAATCAGTTAGGGGTTACACGTGGGCAACTGGTGAAATAAACAACTGTATATTTGTTCAGGAGCCAAATAGATTTTAGAAGCATAATCTAATCATATAGTAAGTAGAGATTGAAGACATGTTCTCATTAAGGGAAGATGTCTTCTTCTTTAACCTATTAAATTTATCCATCTACCTGTTATAATCATAGACAGTATTTCTATCCGTTATATTGAAGACAAAGGAGTTTTACCTATGAAAATCCGTAAAGCAATTATTCCTGCTGCGGGATTAGGAACCCGGTTCCTTCCTGCGACGAAAGCGATGCCTAAAGAGATGCTTCCCATTGTAGACAAACCAACAATTCAATATATCATTGAAGAAGCTGTTGCATCTGGTATTGAAGATATTATTATCGTTACTGGTAAAGGCAAAAGAGCGATAGAGGATCATTTTGACTATTCCTTCGAGCTAGAGCATAATTTGACCTCAAAGGAAAAATGGAACCTGCTCAATGAAGTGCGCAAACCATCAGAGATGGCAGATATCCACTATATTCGTCAAAAGGAACCTAAAGGGTTGGGACATGCCATATGGTGTGCTCGTAAGTTTATTGGTGACGAACCTTTTGCTGTTCTTTTAGGGGATGACATCGTTGAATCTGAGAATCCATGCCTCAAACAGATGATTGACGTGTTCGATGAGTATCAGCGTTCCGTTGTAGGTGTAAAACAAGTCGATTGGAACGAGGTACATCGTTACGGGATTGTTGAAGGCCACGCACTTACTTCCAAAATCTCTGAGGCGGAACGATTGGTAGAAAAGCCAAAGAAGGAAGAAGCTAAATCCAATTTGGCGATCATGGGACGTTATATCCTGACACCTGATATTTTCGATATCCTGGGTCAGCAATCTGCAGGTGTAGGCGGGGAGATTCAGTTAACGGATGCATTGTCCAAACTGGGAGAAAAGAGTCCGATCCTAGCCTATGAATTTGATGGTAATCGTCACGACGTTGGCGAGAAGCTAGGATTCATTGAAACGACCATTCATTATGCTCTACAGCATAATGAGATTAAGGATGAAGTACTGGCTTATATGAGACAGGTTATTGAAGAGATTGACCAACAAAAATAAAGATCTCGCTAAACCCAACTATGCTTCCTTAATATAAGAAAGAGACTACCGGATGATATAACGTCATCTGATAGTCTCTTTTTATTAACTATTTCTCCGATTTCAACTGAGCAATTTGCTCTTTTTCCTTCGGATCAGCCTTAATCAGCTTATCGTACAAAGCTTTGTCATCTTGTCCCTGCTGCTGTAGGGCAGCAACGTAATAGCGAGCAACCTCACGATTCGTAGCATCGCTTAAGTCGTCCTTCAAGCCGTTTTTGAGGATGCTTGCAGCCTCAGCAGGCTTACCTGACATGAACTCAATTTTGCCAGTACTGAGTGCAATACCTGGAGTTACTTCAAAAGTACGTGGCAACTCAATTTCAGGTGGAAGCGTCTTAATATGGGCTACCCTATCCAAAACCTGCTGATAAGCAGCAAGACCTGCTTGGAAAAACTTCTGTTCTTTGGTGATGTCTTTTTGCTCACGTGCCTTAATGCCAACAGTGTAAGCTTGGGTAATCAACATATTGTACCAGTCATTGTCCCAGTTAAAGTTGGAAATGTTATTTTCCAAAATACTGAAGGCTTGCTCGTTCTCACCTTTTGCTCGTAAAAGGTTAACTTTGGAGTTTAACATGATTTTATTATACGGTTCTGCCTTCAGACCTGTATTTAGTACTTCTATTGCAGCGTTATAAAATTCCTCTTTTTTCGTTTGATCATACACATTCTTGTACAGTGCAGCCAAACTTATAACCGAATCCGGATGTGTAGGACGAAGTTCAAGATCCTTATTAATCGCACTTTGAATTTCCTCGAATGATGTGCTTACCGCCATAATCTGTTTGGCATATGTAGCAGCATTGGCCGATTGCACGAAGCGGAGACCTGCAAAAAGCAACACAATGCTTAGAATGCCGATGGCTGCACTATACATGATTCGAAATGCAGAAGCACTCATGGACAGGCGTTTAAGCGGTTTGCTGTCCATAGCAGCGGCCATACCACCAAGACTCATAAATACCAGTACGCCCATAAACACGTAACTCAGATTAAAGTCCAGCAAGCTATGAAGTAAGATCGAGAGTGCCAAAATGAGATATAGGAAGTGAGAATCCCGTTCCTCATCATTTTGTCTAATATAGCTGCGAATATATTTGTAGAAAATATATATGATGAATGACATTAAAATTACAAAACCGAAGATGCCTACTTCAACCAGGTACTGCATGAAAAAGTTATGGGCCTGGCGGCTGCTATAAGGATAATCCTGGTACCTTTCGTACAAGGTAGCCCATCCGCCACCACCGCCCCCAATAATAGGGTGATCTTTAATCGATTTGGCAGCATCCTGATAGAATACAAGTCGTTCCAGCACACTATGCTGGCGGAAATTGATATTTTCCAACCGAACCTGTACGTTCTCCGGCAGTACGCTGCGCAAGCCAGTTCCAATAAACAGAAAAGCCAACAAGCCAATCACCACAACTGATCCGACAGGCAACCACAGGTTGGATAACTTTCGTGAACTCCACCCTTTGAGAGCATTCTCCAGCTTTGGTGCCAGATAACGTTCAACAAGCCACAGTACGACAGCTACAGCCAGGGAAACTCCAATAAGTAATCCCCATCCTTTGGCCGCCTCTCCACCGTTGTAGGTCTTATTGAGTTGTAATCCCATATTTGTAATCGGGGCCAAAATAGAAATTGACGCTACACCAGCAGTGGCGCAATGTAAAATCCATATAATTTGGCGTGCAGGTTTAAGGAAAAGCAAGAGCAGCACGAACACGACAGGCAGCATAACCAGACCGCCCCGTGACAAAGTCAGAAATAGCGAGACCAGAATAGGCACCAACATGAAGCCATGAATAGCCTTGCCATACCATAGTTTTGATTTCATCAGACAGAAAACGGCAGCGAATAGGAAAGCCATTAGAAAGGCCGCATATGTATTCGCATATTGGAACACCGATGTCAGCCGGAGACCATTCGTATCTGTCATGACTGCATTGGTATAACGGTCATGATACACATATTGGCTAAACCAGCCTACCATCTTGCCGGCAAGCACCCACTGTCCGAACCAGTTAATGAAGCCAAAACCAACGATGATATAAGCAACAGTCATAATCAGGTTGTGAATAATCTTATTGCCTAAACGACCCTGGAGTAGATAGATTGAAATGATAAACAGGGCAGCATATATGCATTGTACCACCACCATATTCATGGCCAGGTAATGCGAAGCTGCTGACGTCAGTGAAAGCACATAGGTCAGAGGAAGCAGTAATACTAGTACAACTAGCCAATCCCTTTGCTCTTCTAGCTTGAATTTTTTATAATAGGTTACGATTCCTAAAATTAATAGAATCGTGCTGATGATCAAAGCCCAATACAGAGGCTTCTCAAAGTCGAGCATTTGACCATTAAAAAGTGCAGCCTGGAAGGGGGCCCAAGCTAAGAACAAAATCATGCCAACAATTAACACCCAAAATATAGCCGGCCTTTTATCGTCACGGGTCGACGTTTTGGCCTGTTTCCCGTATACTGGATTCGACAAGGTTTACAATCTCCTTTTCTTGTAGATACGTCAATATTTTAGCATACATTATATTGTTATAACTAGTAACCCGATTTCACACGAAGTAAAAACGACTTATTTTAAATCTATAATTTAATTAGGAAAGTTGGCGAGTAGTTGTGCAATCAGTTTTATTGCGTTTTTTAAAACAACAAAAATTTATTTTTGATATGTCCAAAGACGACTTTAAAAAAAAATATGTTGGATCATATCTGGGAATTGCTTGGGCATTTATTCAACCATTAATTAGCTTGCTGATTTTTTGGTTTGTTTTCCAAGTAGGTTTTAAACAAAGACCTATGAATGATTTTCCTTTTATATTATGGTTTTCTGTAGCCTTAATACCATGGAATTTTTTTGCTGACGCACTTCAAACAGCTACCAATTCAATAACAGAGAATAGCTTTTTGGTGAAAAAGGTTATCTTTAAGGTTCAAATCTTACCTATTGTTAAGATTTATTCTTCATTGTTTGTACATTTGTTTTTTTTGGTCTTTTTATTTGTATTATTTTCTATTTACGGATTTCAACCAGATATTTATTACTTACAAATTCCATACTTCTTGATCTGTATGATTGCCTTATTATTGGGTCTTTCTTGGATTACCTCTTCACTAGTTATTTTCTTGAAGGATGTAGGCCAAGTAGTTTCTATGATTCTACAATTCGGTTTTTGGCTGACTCCAATTTTTTACTCCCTGACTGTTGTTCCAGAAAAATATCAATTTTTAATTAAACTAAACCCTCTTTATTACATTACTGAGGGCTATCGAGGAATATTTTTGTATCATTATTGGTTCTGGGAACGCCCTCAGCAAACACTTTACTTTTGGCTTATAACTATTATTTTGTTAATAATTGGTAACTACTTGTTTAAAAAATTGCGACCTCATTTTGCTGATGTCATTTAAAATTAAGGAGGTTACGGAGATGTCCAGTAACGTGCAAGAATTACTTTCTCCATACCCAGTTATAAGTGTGAATAATGTTTCTAAAATTTACAAGCTATATGAGAAGAATACAGATCGCTTAGTGGAAGCAGTAGTCCCAATGAAGGGGAAAAGGCATAAAGAATTTTATGCTTTGAAAAACCTCTCGCTTACTATTAACAAAGGTGAGTGCATTGGAATATTGGGCAAAAATGGGGCGGGTAAGTCAACATTACTAAAAATGATCACTGGGGTACTGAAACCGAGTGAAGGCGATATTCTAGTTAATGGTAAGATTGCAGCGCTCCTCGAATTGGGAGCGGGTTTTAACCCTGAATTAACAGGCTTGGAGAATATATATTTTAACGGTCGAATTATGGGGTTTTCCAAGGACGAAATGGATTTGCGTATGGATGATATTTTAAGTTTTGCTGATATTGATGATTTTATTCATCAACCTGTTAAAACATATTCTAGCGGGATGTTTGCTAGGTTAGCATTTGCTGTTGCAATAAATGTTGATCCGGATATTTTAATTATCGATGAAGCGTTGTCTGTCGGGGATGTTGCCTTCCAGACGAAGTGTTTTAGAAGAATTAATGAGTTTATAGATCAAGGTAAAACTATTATATTTGTTACTCATTCAATGGATACAATATTAAAATATTGTAATAGAGCAGCAGTAATTCATAATGGAGAAAATGTTGCTGAGGGAACCCCGAAAGAAATGGTAGATGTATATAAGAAAATACTGGTTAATCTATATGATATAAGTGAGGAGTTAAAAGTAAATAAACAAACTAGCCTTACTAAAGCAGGCGAGTGGAAAAAGAGCTTTTCTGTAAACAAAACATTACTTGAGTATGGAGACAAACTGGCTGAAATCATAGATTTCGGTATTTTTGATCTAGAAGGTATTCCTGCATCTAAAATTATCAGCGATGAGCCGATCGTAATTAAGATGAAAGTTAGATTCCATACAAAATTAGATCAACCTATCTTTGCATTTACAGTTAAAGACCTAAAGGGAAATGAAATTTGTGGAACTAATACAATGTTTGAAAATGTATTGACACCAGATATAAAACCAGGTGAAGAGATAATTGTGACATTCACGCAAAGTTTTAAACTTCAAAGTGGATATTATACTCTTTCTTTGGGCTGCACTGGCTTTCAGAACGATGAATTAGTAGTCTATCACCGTTTGTATGATGTCCTTTCCTTTGAGGCCTCTATCTTTAAAAATATAGTTGGTTTATATGATTTAGAGTCGCAAATTCAGTTGTTTAAAAATGAATAATAGAGGGAAACCCTATGAAAACAAAAATTGGAAATGTATTAATGAATTATGAATACTATCATGGTGAGGATTTATATAGTGACGGTGATATAGAAAATGAAATTTTAGAAATGGTGAAGGGGGATTTTAATGTTCATGAGATCCTAAGTAAAGATGATAGATGGCCTGTTTTGTATCATTTATCGCCTTATCGCTATAATTTGCTCGATTGGTACCCTTTTAAAGAAGGAAGTTCTGTATTAGAAATTGGGGCAGGTTGCGGTGGTATTACTGGGGTAATATGTGATAAAAATGAAAGAGTTGTGGCTGTAGAACTTTCTAAGAAGAGGGCAGAAATAAATGCCTATCGCAATAGTGATAAGAAAAATCTCGAAATTATAGTTGGAAATCTAAATGAGGTTCAATTCGATGAGAAGTTCGACTATATAACTTTAATTGGAGTTTTAGAGTATGCTGGGAAATTCACGAAGACTGCTGAACCTTATCTGGATTTTTTGAAGAGTATAAAAGAATTGCTAAAACCTGGTGGTGTATTAATTATTGCTATTGAAAATAAACTGGGTTTAAAGTATTGGGCTGGAAGGAAAGAAGATCATACAGGAATTCAATTTGAAGGTTTAGAAGGGTATATTTCTAATAAAGGTGTTAAAACCTTTGGCAAGACCGATCTAATCAATTTACTTGGAACAGCAGGATTTCAGAATTCACAATTTTATTATCCTATGCCGGATTATAAGCTTCCTACACAAATTTTTTCCGATAGTTGTTTACCAAAAGTAGGAGAACTTGATAAAGTAACTCCAAGTTATGATACTAAGCAAATTGTTTGTTTTGAGGAATATTTAGTATTTAATAATATTATACAAAATGGTTATTTTGACCTTTTTGCCAACTCATTCTTAGTTTTTACTGAAAATCATGAGGGGGCTGCCAAATGAAAATTATATATACCAAATACAACCGTAACCGCCTGCCGAGGTTTCAACTTAAAACAAGTATATTAACAGATAACACGGAAATTAACTATGTCCAAAAGGAAGCTCTAACAACAGACAGTAAAGCTCATATCAAGCAAATCTATGACAATTACGTGTTTATGAGTGAACGCTATCCACATATAAACACTGCTGAGGCATCTTTAAAAGATGATAGTGCTATTACATTTGAATTCGCTCCTGGAAAATCTTTAGATGAACATATGCTAGATGCAATTTCAAAAAAAAACATCCCTGATTTATTAAGATATATTAGAGATTATATTGATTATTTGAAAACTTTTGATATTACGTACCAAGAAATTTTTAAACCCACGGAATTATTTATAGATATATTCGGATTTGAACCAAACTTTTCAGATGTAGTGTGTATGGCTGAAGCAAATATTGATTTAACCTTTGACAATGTTTTTTTTGATGGATCTGTTTTTACTGTCATTGATTACGAATGGATAATTCACACATCAATTCCTTTGAATTTTATAATCTATAGGAGTTTGTCAAGATTGTTTTGGAAGTATGGCGAATATTTAAATTCTTTTCTGAAATTAGATGATCTATTTGAAGAATTTCAAATTAATGAGATTACCCAATATCAAAAAATGGAGATGGCATTCCAGGAGTATGTGCTTGGTAAAAATCGTTTCTATAATATTGGTGATCAATATACGAAAAAAATTGAAACTTTAAATAACGTTTTAGATGAAAACAAAAAGAGTGAGAGTCAAACAATTAACCAACTACACTTGCTAAGTGAATATGAAGATAAAATTAATTCTTTGAATAGTGAAAAAAGTTTGCTATTAATTAAACTAGAAAACAGCAATAATACTTTAAATAATAGAATGATTGAGCTAGATAATTATAAAAGTCAAGAAGCTCATTTGAAATCGGAGTCAGAAAACATAAAAAAACAGTTTAGTCATTTGCAACTTAAGTATGACTTATTAAAAAAACAGCATTACGAAATTAACCTTAAAATTGACCAAAATATTACTGAATTATTAAATCACAGCCTTAAAAGAAGAGCGATTTTCAAAAGGACTAAGCATTTAATTGCAGAAAATCAATTTTTAATAAATGAAAAAGATAGAGTTGCTCAGCAAAGCTCGGAAGAGCTAGCTCTAAAGAATCAAGAGTTGGATTTATTAAATGAACAAGTCGCAGTAAAAAATATTCAAATTAATGAGCTCAGTGAACAAAATCATGAATTTAGGTTACAAATAAATCATTTGAATTTGTCGCTTCATGAAATGACGAAGAAATTCAATGAAAATAATCTTTCATATACTCATTTGCAAAAGCATAACCATGAGGTTGTTTTAGAAAACGGAAGATTGTCTGATTTGTTAAAAAATCTTCAACATGATTATCATCAGTTAAAGTATGAATTTGTGGAACTAAAAAAACAAATTTTTAATGATGCACGAAGGAAGGAAGAAGATGAATGACTAAGAAAGTGCTTGTATTAAACCCCTATTATCCTACTCTGGGAGGAGGGGAGAAGCATATGGCTTATTTTTGTAAATTCATCGAATCCTATTATAACGATGTTGAAATTGATATATTGGTTCATAATTATAACGAAGTTAACATTCATTCGGAGAATTACCCTACCATAAATGAATTAAATAATCGTTTTGGAATTCATTTGGATAGAACTAAAATTTTAAAATTGGATTTGAAGGCACCTGGGTCATTAATAGAACACTATAAAAATAAAAAAATTATAGAAGAGATTACAAGTAAGTATGACTTATTTTTAAATTTCATGTTTCTAAGCAAACATATAGGCAGAGCGAAAAGAAACTTATACTCTTGTATGTTTCCGCCTCAGAAATTTAGTTTCAATAAATTCCCACATAATTTATTTGCCGAATGGTTGAATTTTCGTTTTAAGAATAGCTACAATTATTTTATAAGTAATTCTAAATTTACAAACCATTGGCTTCAACACTATTGGAGAACTGGAAAGAAAAATGTCACTATATATCCTCCTGTGTTTTTAGAAAATGAAATAAATGAAATTGAGTTTGAAAAAAAAGAAAATATTATTTTATCTGTAGGCCGTTTTTTTGTAGGGGCTCATAATAAGAAACAGGATTTCTTAGTTGACTTTTTTGTAAAGAATATTCATAAACTCCAAGGATGGGAACTGCACATAGTTGGAGCATTATCTAATAACCCTGTTGATATAGAGTATGTGGCTGAAATAAAGGAGAAAATCCAAGGATATCCCATCTATCTGTACATTAATAGTGATTTATCTGAAGTAAATAATCTCTATGATCGAGCTAAGCTTTTTTGGCATGCAACGGGATTTAATGAAGAGAGTGATCGTTTCCCTGAGAAAATGGAGCATTTTGGTATAACTACTGTAGAGGCAATGAGCAAAGGTGTTGTTCCGATTGTCATAAATAAAGGGGGACAAACAGAAATTGTTAATCAACAAAAGGATGGGTATTTATGGAATTCCGAGGAAGAGTTACTGGAATACACTCAGGAGTTAATTAGCAACTCGGAGAAACGAGAGGCTATTGCTCTTAACGCATCCAAGAGAGCAAAGGATTTTTCAGTAGAAACTTTCTATGAAAAGAATAGGGAGATTTTTGATGTCTTATAAAATTTCAATTGTTATTGTTAACTTTAACGGGAAAAAGTATATAAAAAATCTGTTCGATTCTCTTTCTAAAATGGATTCAGCTGGTCTTACTTACGAAATAGTCTTTGTTGACAACAATTCTACTGATGATTCCATTCAATTTTTAACAGAAAGCTATCGTGAAGTTTTTCCCAATTTGAAGATTTTAGAAACGAAAAAGAATTTGGGATTTGCTGGTGGTAACAATTATGGGGTTAAACATTCGGAAGGTGAATATATTGTTTTTCTTAATAATGATACGGCGGTAGAGAAAAACTGGCTTCTCGAAATGTACACCTTTTTTAGTAGTCAGAAAAATATTGGTATGGTAGCCTCGAAGCTAATATTTTTTTATGATTTTATCAAAGTTCAAGTTAAAACCCAAGACAAAATTATAATATCTAGTAATGTACAGATAAATGATGTTAGTCAAAAAGTCGATGTGAAATTCACAAAAAACTTATTGTACATGGATAATGAATTAACTTGCTTTGGTCATACTGTTTTTTACTTACCACTAATTCATGGGTTGTCAGAATATAGTATTGATTTACAAATAATAAAAGAACACGATCAAACTACTGATTTTATAATTATAGGTGAGAATAGCTATTCTCTTCACGAAAAAATTCTCTTAGATGAAGATTTCATCAGTAATAATAAAGTAACATTGATCCAAAATGCAGGTTCTGGAGTCGATGAAGGTTTTAATGGTTTTGATCAGGGCTTTTGTGAAGAAGACCAGGGACAATACGATAAAGCCAGAGAAATTGATTCCTGTTGTGGAGCCGCAATGATGATAAGACGTGATTTATTTATTGAAATAGGCGGGTTTGACAGTAAGTTTTTTATGTACTATGAAGATACTGATTTATCATATAGAGTAAAGAAACAAGGTTTGCAATTATTATTTTGTCCAACAGCACTAGTTAGACATGTACATACAGGGAGTAGCCAAGAATGGTCGCCATTTTTTGTATTCCATGTCTATCGCAATAAGCTGCTGTTTATATCTAAAAATTTCAAGTTTAAAATATTTGCTAAACAATTTATTTGGTATGTTGCTCATGTGATTAAAGAGATCTTTTTTACAAAACAAAAAACAAGCCTAAAAAAAGCGAAGCTGAAGGCATTATTTGCTGTTATAAAAATATCTCCTTCCTATTGGCTAAAGAAAAAAATGAGGTAATAAAATGAAATTAATTTTGCTTTCAGGTGGCTCCGGTACTAGATTGTGGCCGCTTTCGAATGATTCGCGTTCAAAGCAATTCTTGAAAATTTTAAAGGATGAACACGGGAATGATGAGTCTATGGTACAACGTGTTTGGAGACAGATTAGAAATGTGTCTTTAGATTCGTCCACATTTATTACGACTAGCAAATCTCAAGTAGAGATGATACAGTCTCAACTTAATGATTGCCCACCTTTAATTATAGAACCTGAACGAAAAGATACATTTCCAGCCATAGCTCTTTCTGCTTCATATTTATTATCTCAAACAAACGAGAGTCCTGATGAAGTTGTTGTTGTTTTGCCTGTAGATTTATATGTAGAAGATGATTTCTTTCGGCAAATTTTTCAATTGGAAAAGATAATGGATGAAGAAGAACTAAATATTGCTCTGTTGGGTGTTAAACCACTTGTTCCTACTGAGAAATATGGTTATATTCTTCCAAAGGTTAATTCTATAAACGTTTCCTCATTACAGGAAGTTGATTGTTTTATAGAAAAACCACCTGTTGAAAGAGCTAAGGAGTTGATTGACCAATCAGCTTTATGGAATTGTGGGATTTTCGCTTTTAAACTCAAGTATTTAGCAGGAATTATGGAAAACAGAGGCCTTCCAGTTCAATTTGATGAAATGGTTGAGAAATATAGCAACCTTCAAAAAATTAGTTTTGACTTTGAAGTTTTGGAAAAAGAAAAAGTACTTCATGTCCTCCCTTATAAAGGGAAGTGGAAAGATTTGGGAACGTGGGATTCTCTGGTTGAAGAGATGGATTCTAAACAATTGGGTAAGGGCATCGTTTCCGATTGTCAACAAGTCAATCTGATTAATGAGTTAGACATACCTGTTGTAGTTTTAGGATTGAACGATGTTGTTGTGGTAGCTAGTCCTGATGGTATTTTGGTTTCAGATGTAGCAATAACGCCACAGTTGAAGAACTCTATTAAAAATCTGAACAATCGTCCAATGTATGAGGAAAGAAGATGGGGATGGTTTAGAATACTCGATTATAATATTAATAATGAAGATGGAGATGAGGTGCTTACAAAGAAAATCCGCATAAAAAAAGGACAAAATTTGAGCTATCAGATGCATACTAAACGTACGGAGATTTGGAATATTATCAGTGGGATTGGCGAGTTAGTTATTGATAACTGCATAAGTTCATTAAAAACAGGCGATAGTGTCAAAATTAGTCCGGGGCAAAAACACAGTATATTTGCTAAGAGTGACTTGGAAATTATAGAAATACAAAAAGGTCCGGAGCTTATTGAGGAAGATGTAATAAGATTTTGTTCCGTTTGGGACGAAATTAAAGGTAAAGTTGTTAAAAGTATGTGACTATAAAGGGAGAATTGGTATGAAAGGAATAATTCTAGCAGGAGGTACAGGCTCTCGCCTATACCCCTTAACCAAAGTAACAAATAAGCATTTATTACCCGTTGGTAAGTATCCAATGATTTTCCATTCTGTATGCAAACTCAAGCAAGCTGACATTCAAGATATCCTTATTGTTACAGGTAAAGAGCATATGGGGGATGTTGTTAACCTTCTTGGTAGCGGTCGCGATATGGGCGTGACGTTCACTTATAAAGTACAAGATGAAGCTGGTGGAATCGCACAAGCTCTTGACTTGGCTGAACAATTTGTGGGCGATGATCAAATGGTTGTAATTTTAGGAGACAATGTATTTGAAGATGATATTGCGCCTTTTGTGGGCAATTTCCGCCACCAAACCACTGGGGCCAAGATATTGCTTCAACAAGTCCAAGACCCTCATCGTTTTGGCGTGGCTGAGCTGGAAGGAGAACGAATTGTTTCTATTGAAGAAAAACCTAAAAATCCTAAAAGTAATTTTGCCGTAACTGGTATTTATATGTTTGATCATAATGTATTTGAAATTGTAAAAACGCTCAAACCTTCCGCGCGTGGAGAACTAGAGATTACTGATGTTAACAATGCATATATTGCTAATGGGACTTTGACATACGATGTCCTTCAAGGCTGGTGGACTGATGCTGGAACCCATCCATCTCTTGCACGTGCTAATGAACTAGCTAAAGATATCATCTTTGGCGACGAATTTGGGAAATTAAAGCTATAATAATTATAATTGAAGGGAGGATACATATTCATGAAAGTAATTCCTCTGAAACTAAAAGGAGCCAAAATCATTGAACCCGTGGTTCATGGTGATCACCGTGGTTTCTTTATGGAAAGTTACAATGAGCAGGTCATGAAAGATAATGGTATTAATCATGCTTTTATTCAGGATAATCAGTCCTTATCTGTAGAAACTGGTGTGATTCGCGGATTGCATTACCAGCTTAATCCAAAAGCGCAGACAAAACTTATTCGTGTGATTTCAGGAGCCATCTACGATATTATTTTAGATATTCGTAAAAGTTCTCCAACATTCGGTCAATGGGTTGGGGTGATTTTAAGCGAGCATAATAGACGTCAGTTACTGGTGCCTAAAGGTTTTGCTCATGGATTCTGTACGCTTGTTCCCAATACCCAGGTACTGTATAAGGTAGACGAATATTATTCACCTGAAAATGATCGTGGAATTCTGTGGAATGATCCTGCACTAGGGATTGACTGGCCGACTTCTCATGCTATTCTTTCAGAGAAGGATCAGAAGCATCCGGTACTGGCTGATGCAGACATTAATTTTGATTAGAGGATTTAACCTCAGCTATATACACAGTTAAACTAATAAAAAACCATTTTTGTTTCTTATTAGTTCAATAAAGCATATCTTATATGTATTAGAGCATGATTTAGGAGGACTGTATGAAACTTCTTGTCACCGGCGGGGCCGGATTTATTGGCAGCAACTTTGTATTATACATGTTAAAGCAACACCCAGATTACGAAATTGTGAATGTGGATGCACTCACGTATGCAGGCAATCTGGAGAATTTGAAATCCATCGAAAATCACCCTAAACATAGCTTTGTCAAAGTGGATATTACCGACACACAAACAATTGACCAGCTGATGCAGCAGGGAATTGATGTAGTGGTGAACTTTGCGGCTGAATCGCATGTAGATCGGAGCATTTTGGAACCCGAAGTGTTTGTAAAAACAAACGTATTGGGTACGCAGGTACTACTGGACGCTGCAAAAAAGTACAAAATAACCAAGTTTGTACAGGTATCAACAGACGAGGTGTATGGCACTCTGGGTGAAACAGGCTTGTTTACGGAGGAAACTCCACTCCAGCCCAATAGCCCATACTCTGCGTCAAAGGCAGGCGGCGATTTATTGGTTCGTGCATATCACGAGACCTTTGGTCTACCAGTGAATATCACACGTTGTTCCAACAACTATGGCCCATATCAGTTTCCGGAAAAGCTGATTCCGCTGATGATCTCACGTGCGCTGAATGACCAGCAGCTGCCTGTGTACGGGGATGGTTTGAACATTCGCGATTGGTTGTATGTAGAGGATCATTGCAGTGCAATTGATCTGGTCATTCATCAGGGTAAGCTTGGTGAAGTATACAATATCGGTGGAAATAACGAGCGGACAAATGTACACATCGTCAAAACGGTATTGGAGGAGCTGGGCAAGCCCGAATCTCTAATTTCGTATGTACAGGATCGGCCAGGTCATGACCGCCGTTATGGCATTGATCCAACGAAGACTATGAATGAGCTGGGCTGGAAGCCAAAGCATTCTTTTGAAACGGGCATTAAAGAAACAATCCGTTGGTACTTGGATAACAAAGATTGGTGGACTCGTATTCAATCAGGCGATTACCAGCAATATTATGCTAAGCAGTACGGTTCCCACTTAGGGGATGTGTAAGATGAAGGTACTGGTTACTGGAGCATCCGGTCAACTTGGCAAAGATGTAGTTAACGTTTTTCAGGGACAAGGACATGATGTTCTTGGATGCGATCGGGGACAGCTGGATATAACGAATTTGGAGCAAGCAGTAAAGATCGTGGGACAGTATCAACCTGACGCTGTCATCCATTGTGCAGCATATACGGCAGTGGATGCAGCCGAGTCCGACATTGACGGAGCTTATCAGGTCAATGCTGCGGGGACACGCAATATGGCACTGGCCGCGGAGAAAGCCGGAGCCAAGCTGGTATATATCAGCACGGATTATGTCTTCGATGGAACAGCGAAGCAGCCATATCATGAGTATGATAATACCAATCCGCAGAGTATCTACGGAAAGTCCAAACGGGCGGGAGAGGTATTGACCCAAACACTTTCCTCTAGGTACTTTATTGTTCGCACATCTTGGGTGTATGGATTACACGGGAACAATTTTGTTAAAACGATGCTGAAGCTTGGGCAGGAAAAGCCGCACCTTCAGGTCGTGAACGACCAGAAAGGCTCACCTACCTATACTGTGGACTTGGCTCGCTTTTTGGCAGTATTGGTTCAAACTGAGAAGTATGGCGTATATCATGCATCCAATAGTGATTCTTGCACCTGGTATGAGTTTACGCAAGCAATTTTTCAGGATGCGGCAGAAATATTAGGTGTCAAGATTACAGCGAAACTGGACCCATGTAGTACGGAACAATTCCCCAGACCCGCAGCACGCCCGCGTAATTCGGTTATGGAGCATATTGCGATCCGAACAAATGGGTTGAATGATTTGCGCAATTGGCGTGAAGGGCTGCAGGATTTTCTGAAAGAGTTTGTGGAAAGTCCAAGCAAGTAGAGATGGAATATATTTACATTGATCTCCCATCATGTTATGATTGGGAGATTTTATGATGTGAAGACATATGTCGGTCAAGCCCAATGAGTATTATAATGTATACAGTTCGCCATATATGGAGCTATAAGGAGGGTATCATTCTGAAAAGGCCCAATGTGCAAATTTTGTTATCTACATATAATGGAGCAGCCTATTTAGATGAGCAAGTAGAAAGCCTGATAAATCAGAAAGACGTAAATATTCAGATTATAATTCGTGATGATGGCTCAACAGATGACACGGTTGCCAAGCTGAATGCATTGAAGCAGCGTTATCCTCAACAGATTATTTTATACCCTGAGAGCAATGTAGGGGTTATTGCGAGCTTTTTTGATCTGATACAAAAAACCTCTGAGAATTTCAAATTTTACGCCTTTTGCGATCAAGATGATGTGTGGATGCCGAATAAGCTTAGTCAGGCTATAACTTTACTTAAGGAAAAGGATGGGGAGCAACCGCTGATGTATTGTTCTGCTACGCAAATGGTCTCTCAAACTTTGGAACCTCTCAAGGTATGGCCAGCAGATCTAGCCCGACCTTTATCCTTTTATAATGCTCTCATTGAAAATGTATGTGTAGGCTGTACCATGGTGATCAATAAAGAAACACTTCAGCTTGTGAAAAAGAGAATACCAGCTTCTTTGAAAAACATTATTATGCATGACTGGTGGATTTATTTATGTGTATCCTCTTTCGGAGAGGTTGTTTTCGATCCTAAACCTTCTATTCTATATCGTCAGCATCAAAACAATGTGCTTGGAGGTTCGACGGATGGTTGGGTAAGCAAATGGAAGAAAAGGTTAAGTAGGTTTGTTAAAGGTAAAAACCGCTACATTTTAAGTAAGCAAGCTCGGCAGTTTATTCAATTATATGGACAAGACTTGCCTCGCCAGTTATATACAGACCTCGACTGCTTTCTGCAGAATTATCAGAGCGGCTTGTTTACTCGTGTGCAATATATTTTCCGATCGCCTTTTTATAGACAGTCGCTGCTGGACAACCTCATATATAAATTAGTTTTCATATTGGGTAAATTATAAAGTCACTACTCCCCGCAAATATTATTCTGTACTTAATTTGGATTTGTTCCTCTGGTAAGTAACAAAGGAAATTCTCAAGTATTGGTGGCCGGATCGACCAGCAGATATAGAGTTAGAGATAATTTACGGCGAAAGTAGTGATTACTTCGATCCTGGACGCTGAAAAGTTCCTAATAAAAGTATCTCTTTCAAAGCAATTGCAAGGCATCCTTTGGTTCTCATACCAAGGAGACAATCGCTTAAAGAGTTACAGAAGTTAACCTACCATAAACTCAAATAGTTGGATTCTGGTTGCGTGTATTTCGTTCCTACTTTTCCCAAGAGGCTTCTTTTCAGTGGTTTATTGTCATCATCGTGTGCAAGATGCTGCGTTCCGACTAGTTGGGAACGACTTCTATCATCCGAAATCTCTTGCTGCACCCAGTTTGCTACGAAATGCTAAACCATTCTTTTCGTTCCTTCGCATGTCGCTGAAGCCCCTTCGGAAGACCTGGATTCAGATTATCAGGCGATTGGGCTTCCCTCCACTATGAGCAAGGAGCAGTGTACTCATCGGTGACTGGGTCAAACAGGCCCGCCGTATGCCTGAAGGCAAGAATTTGCACAGGAATCGGAAAACTCTTCTAAATCCGATTAACTCTTCGGGCATCTCTTTGGCGCGGTAGGCATTCTCATGGAGCATTTGAAAATCTCGGAAGAACGATTATTACAGCAGTTATAATAACGACTGGTGAAAAATGATGGGGAGGAACTACAGTCTCTTATTGAAAAAAATCATGCTGAAATTTGATAGTCATTTGGGATACCGCTCTTTTAGAAAAGACAATCTACTGTACAGTAAAAAGAACGAAGTTCATTTAGTTGATAAGCTAAATCCAATGGTTAATCAAGGGGCCCGAAGAAAAGAAGACGGATTTGAGTTTAATAAAGAAGCAGGCATATATGTCTGTAAGGCAGGTCTCTGGCGATTCGTAAGGCTCGGAAAGGAAAGAAATGTGTAGGCACAAACCAAACGGATATGTACTACTTTGATATTGAGAAATGCAAAAGATGTCCATTGAAAGGTGTCTGTTATAAAAAGGGGTTGAAAGTTAATAGTTGTGCGGCGAGTATTAGATCTACGAAACATACAGAGTAAGCGATTTCCAAGAAGGGGAGTTCTTCAAAAAGAGATCGAAAGAGCGATACAAAATTGAAGCTCAAAACAGCGAATTAAAACACAGGCATGGATATGTTGTAGCGTCATCCAATGGGCCCCTAGATATGGAAGGCCAAGGAGCCATGGTGAAGTTTGCAGTGAGTTTAAAGCGAATTTTAAAACTCACAGATTAGTTTTATAGGGAATCGAGACCCGTCATATCCAAAAAAAGACGATGCTTTCTTCCTAATAATTAGAAGGGCTTCGTCTTTTTTGAATGTTGCTAAAGATAATAATTCGGAACTATAAGTTATTCAGAGACCTCGGAAAAAGGACGCTGTACTTAAGCTGAAGACTATGTTCCACACTCCTATAACTGCGTTTCAATCTGCCACGATGAAGATGTACGGCAAGGAAGAAACGGTGAGCGATTACTCTCTGGATCTTCTGTGGGGATAAGGGCTATACAAGGAGCTGCGCTTTGTTCTGGTTCAGTACCAGGGCAGTTGTCCATATTGGAGAATATTAATCTGAAGCTTACACCGGCGGACATCATCAACTTGTACGGTAGCGTTTCAAGATCGAGCACATCTTTCGCGAAAAGAAGCAGGCCATTAGCGGGTTCAGCTACCATTTCTGGAGCAAATCCATGCCGAAATTGAACCGATACTTGAAGAAGGGAGAAGTCCATCCGCTTTAGCGCGTCACCGATGAGAAAGACAAGGTGAACATTCTGCGAATGGGTTAAGACAGGCATCGAGGGGTATGTCATGTATAGTGCATTGCCATGAGTCTGTTGCAATTGATCGCGGTACGCTACTCCACCATGTTCCGAGTCTATTCTTCCACTACTACGAACGCCGTCCAAAGTTATTGCACCCGAAGCCACGGTGATGGCTTACGCAAATCTATTTTTCTACCTGTTTGCTTGTAGTCCGCGTTTTCCATGACACGATTATTTGCTCTAAACTGTATGAACTCGTGGTGATTCTCTGGCTTTTAAGGATGGGGACTTTTGACTGTCCAACAAGAAATTGAATTAGATAAATCTTTGGTCATCCAACCTTAAAGTGTTTTTAGAAATTTGCGAGCGCTGTTTTTTTTATGATCATTATCGCCCTAATGGTAAATTGCATAATAGAGTTTATAATCATAGGTAAACCAATTCCAAGGAATACAAACAAAAAAATATTAGTGTATGCACCCAATCGATATAACTCCAGTGCAGTTATTAAGTGTAGGTACATAATGATTAAACTTTCTTTACCAATTGGAACAAATATATCGCCGAAGGTGATTCTTTCAAGAACTTTTCCTATTCCAATAATCATTAGTATTCCGCTTAATGGAATAAGTAAATCAAACTTACCATTCAATACATGCTGCTTCATATCAAGTGCAAAAGAAATTGATTGTTGTCTAGCTAAATAGTAGAAAAACAAGAAGGATAATGCTCCCAGTGTGCAACAATACCAGTTAACAATCCATTTTATCTGGTGTCCTAATGCATAAAATAGAATTGCATATAAACTAAGGTCAATACTTCCAGGTAACTTCCATGAACTTGGTTGGAAATGTGCTGTCGTAAACATAACTAGGATTAATAACCACATATAACCCTTAGGTAACTTTAGCACAGCAGTATAGATCAATTGTGTAGCCCATAGGCAAGTAATAAACCATACTGGAGCATAAAAACCATCGATAAATCTGCCACCCAAAACGATATTCCAGAGTTCATCCCAAATATCCGGGGACATCGGCGTAAGCATATACCGATAAAATGTTATCACTACAACAATAATAACATACGGGATAAGCAATCTTTTGGTAATGAGTTTAGCTTGCCGAGTATAACTTTCCTTAGGTTTAAATACATATCCGCTAAGAAAGAAAAATGCTGGCATATGAAACCAATAGATAACTGCATGCCAGTTTGAGTAATACTGTATGAATGCTGAATGCCCGAATACCACTAGAATAATTAAAATACTTCTTACAATATCAATCCATTTTTGTCTCATAGTTTCTCCCCCTGTATCTGAAAATATAGGATAAAGAGAAATCGGTCAACTACATTCAGTAAATATTACACCTTTTATTACCTATAATTAGGTGAATGTATTTTAATTTGTTTTCCTAAAATGCGAGGTTAATATTGGGATCTCGATTTTGGAAGCTACGTAGGCAGTGCGTCGGTTTCCGTTCCCTTCTTTGCTGGTTGTGATCCCGAGCTTCTAGGTGGGGTGCATCCATGCTAACCTCGGACCACTCAAGGAAAATTTTGGTTTTGTATCGCCCGTCGATTTGGGTTCGTCTCTTGCTGACTTCTCATGACGTCATCCGGCCTAAGGTTCCGTTAACATAAACAGGCTTGATGTAGCGGTGACCACGCCTGGAGGAGGTTTATCGATGGCGATGCGTCTTCGGTCGAAACATCAGCTCTGACATGGCTTTATCACGTAATAGTGGAAAATTCTCCAATGCGGGTATCGTGTTCCCCTAGTTCACGGGCAGCAATGTTTACCAGCATTTCTGCCATCAAGCACATAGCCCGGGTTTTAAACAACAACGTAAAATGCAAGAGGGGTCTGGTACACTTGGGTCACTTTGTTGCACGAGGTACAATTCACCCGTGGCATTCTGGCATGTATGAAGGTTTTACACTCCCAGAAGTCCCAATGCGGCCAGTGCTTCATATCGCTGTCATAGGCCCTGCATTCGGTGCCATACAAGGGACATGCAAATACAGCTCCTCGCTCAAAGTCCAGGTGCAAGTGCCAAGCTTGGTCCTATTTAGCCCGCAAATGAACTTGGACAGCATACCACTTGTTCCGATACAATACAATCAATCGGAGGGGATAGCAATGGAGAGGAAACGATACGATCTGAATTTTAAGAAGATGGTTGAACCCGAGGGCAAAGAGAGGGTAAAATGACAGCACTTGCTGGGCAGTATGATCTCGGTCCGAAGATGCTTCTGAGATGGGAGAAAACGGCTTAGGTGTAAAGATCTTGATCAATTGGATGACTGTGCAATGAAGCAGCCAGCTTTCATTCTATCTGCATCCGATTATGCAGCTATGGAGAAGGAACACGAGAAGTTGGAACAGCTTTACGCCGAGCAGGCGCTAGAGAGGGAAATCCTCCGTGACTTGTTAAAAAAAACGAACCCACACTAAAGTCTACTACCTATGCAACGGCAGCTTAAAGATCAAACACCCGGAGAGCTGGCGACTAACCGAATCATTACGGGCTCCAATGAAGTGTAGGAAACGGATGTGGAGTACGGATGGATTGCTGGCGAACGGCAGTTCTCCTTTCTCATGATCATTATCGACGTGTTTGACCGAGCTGTTGTGACGTACCAACTCGGCTTGTCCTGTAAAGCTAAGGATCTTGTTCAGATCACACAGGAGGTGCTAATGAAGCGCCGACTCCTTGACAATACCCTTCGGCCTGTGCTCCGTTCCGACAATGGACCACAGTTCATCAGTCATCGGTTGGCAGATGCCTGTGAGCATTTCAAAATGATTCATGAGCGCATCCCATCAAAGACGTCCAATAAGAACGCTCATATCGAGTCGTTCCACGCGATTTTGGAGTGCTGCCAGCGATATGAATTTGAGAGCTACCAACAGGTGTATGAAGTAGTCACGGCCTTTATCCATAACTAACTATAACCATGATCGTATGCATGGCAGCATCTATGATATGTCGCCCTATGAGTACATGAATGCAATAAAACACGGCACTGCCAAGCCGATACAAATCAAGGTGTAGACAATGAAACGACGAATTTCGGAGCAAATTCAAGTACTTCTAGAAAATCCATCGAATAAGAGGTGCAGTATCCGTTATTCGGGGGTTAAACCGGATCCTGATGATCAAACGAAATATGAGTTAGCTTCCATGGTTCTTCCAACGGTAAAGCCACTTTGAACATGCATATGATCAAAGTGGCTTACCGCTTAACGAGGTCCACATCGGCAATCCGCTCCTATTAACGTATTACTGAGCAGTATTGATTATTTTTCTATAATTCAGCCTTTAAGCCATTAAGAATAGAATAGCGACGAAGTAATTTCTCTTAGGGGTTCATTTTTTGATTGTAGTACATTTTATAATGAGCTTTCTACACCCTATTGTTAGGTGTAAGCTTATTACAAATAAATTTAAATACATGAAGGTAACTTGTCTTCAAACTAGAACCACCTAAACCATGATCGAAGCTAACATCAAAAAAGTTTTAGGCGTACATGCTAAGTTTTTATACGGTGCAGTCTTTCGACGATCATGTTTAATTTTGTAAAGAAACATTCCATCACGGTGCTCAGAGGCTACTAGTCAAAATTATACTGAGTCTTACCAAGATTACTTCGGTTGGATTGAATTTTTTTATGAAATGGATTTAAGATCGTGTTCTATTTTTGATACGTTAAACAGGTGATTCTGGCCAGCCTTTTTGCTTTTAGCCATCTCGTATCAGATTACAAACATGATTTTGGCCGCTAGTAACACAAAATGTAACGGTTTGCCCGTAGTATATATAATCCTCATTCTACCTTTATTCAGGGTTCTTTGTATTCCTTAAGAGATGCTCTAGGGTCTAACACACGAGCTATTATAATAAAAGCTGTCTTCATATAATAAATTCCCGTCTTAATTCTTAGAATATTCCTCTAAAACCCATCGAATGCGTGTTCCTTTTTGGAAATATATAGTATAATTGAAACGTGCAACCGATAGAGCTGGCAAGGGCGGTCGGCTAACTCTCCCGAGGAGGGGGGTGAAGCCTGTGACAGTGTTTGAGGCGCTCAGTTTAATGCTGACGTTCGGGGCGTTAATCGTCACACTGTTAGAGTTTAACAAACGAAAATAGACCGCCCCCGCAAGGAAGGGTCTATTTTCGGCCTGATTGTTCTAAAACCGTCCGCTCTTGGAGCGTTGGTTGCGCGGGGCTGGCTGGCACCAGCCCTTTTTCCATGTATATCTTACCACGATGAAATTTAGACCTCAACCGAGGATTTTACAAAAATCTAATAAACGACTTCCAATGAACAATATATAGATCGAAATGGTTTCGTTTGTCTATATTTGCACTTTGGAGCGACTGGAATCGAATTTTGTGAAATTCTACTAACTATGCAAGGTTACAAGTTATGTGCTTTTTTGCGCCCCGTGGCCTGCACGGTATGCTATAATAGGCGATAGTAGAATAGATTACTGAATTTGTCAGGAGCGTTTTAAATATGGATGTAAGCATACTGGTCGTCAACTATAATACGTGTCGATTGACGCTGGATTGTTTGCAGTCAGTGTATGCGTCAAAGACGCAGTATCGATATGAAGTGATTGTTATCGATAATCACTCCAGTGACGGGTCTGTTGAGGCTATTCGTGCTGCGTACCCGGATATTACATTGATAGCTAATAAGGATAATACAGGGTTTGCCAAGGCGAACAATCAGGGGATGGAAGTAGCTAGCGGGCGTTATGTATTGCTATTGAACTCCGATACGTTGGTGCAGCCGTATACGCTGGATACAATGATTCAGTTTATGGATACGCATCCGGAGATGGGGGCATCGGGCTGTAAGGTCATCCTGCCGGATGGCTCGCTAGACAAGGCTTGTAAGCGAGGGTTTCCAACGCCGTCCGCCTCTTTTTACTATGCATTCGGCTGGTCGAAGCGTTACCCGGATAACCCGAAGTACAACCAATATCAGCTTGGGCATCTAAGCCCGGATGATGAGTATCCTGTGGATGTACTGGTTGGGGCTTTTATGCTGGTGCGTCGGGAGACGATTGACCAGGTCGGCGGATTGGACGAAACCTTTTTTATGTATGGTGAGGACATAGACTGGTGTTACCGGATTAAACAAGCTGGTTGGGGCATTTACTACTACCCACGCACATATATTATTCATATCAAAGGAGGCAGTGCTCGCCGTCGCCCTTTGAAAATTATTTATGAGTTTCATAGAGCTATGTGGGTATTTCATCGTAAGCATTATAAGCAGCAATACAGCTGGATCACCAACATGGCTGTATATGCCGGAATTACGGTGAAGTTTGGAATGGCTTTTCTTAAAAATAAGTTGTCTGCACCGGTTAAGCCGGACGGCGGGGAACAATCTCGTACTGAGGTGAAAGCATGATACGCAGAAATCAGCGTTTTTTAACCCAATTATATATTGTGGCGGATTTCGCGGTCATTCAGTTATCCTTTCTGATCGCTTGGTTTTTCAAATTTGAAAGTGAATGGATCACTTATAAAGAGCCACTTCCTATTCAAGTATATGGAGGTTGGAGCTTAATATACGGTCTGATTGCCGTAGTGCTGGGAATGTTATTCTCACTCTATTCACCAAAACGCAAAAAGAGATTTGCAGATGACGTGTTTCGCGTTACCCAGATTCACATTGTTGGCCTGTTTGTGCTGTTGAGTGTAATGTTTTTCGTAAAGCAAATCGACATCTCGCGGTCCTACCTGGCGATCTATATGGTTGGTAATGTGCTGATTATTTTGTTTTATCGATATTTTTTGAAGCAAGTTCTTAAAGTCCTCCGTCAAAAAGGATACAATAAGCAATTCATGCTCATACTTGGAGCGGGTTCTTTGGGCCAACGATTTTATCATAATCTTGGACAGTATCCTGATTTAGGTTATGAAGTAGTGGGATTTCTGGATGATAAACGGCATTGGAACGAAGAGGAAGAAGCTCATTTTCGCCCGATTCTTGGAGGATTAGATCAGTTGGAGGCAACGCTGTCACGCCTGATGATTGATGAGGTCATTCTGGCGCTGCCGCTGGATGCTCATGATAAGTATCCCAAGATTATCAACATGTGTGAAAAGGCTGGAGTGCGCACGCTTATTATTCCCGATTTCTTCGATTATTTGCCGGCACGACCTTACTTTGACAACTTTGCAGGTATGCCGATGATCAATGTACGAGATATTCCACTGGATGTAGCAGGGAATCGATTGTTTAAGCGTCTGTTTGATATTTTATTTTCTTTATTCGCCATTATTCTGACCTCTCCGATTATGCTGGCCGTGGCGATTGGTGTGAAGGTCACATCGAGAGGCCCCATTATTTTTAAGCAGGAGCGGGTAGGCTTGAATCGTCGCACCTTCCGGATGTACAAATTTCGTTCGATGAGGGTACTGCCACCTGGAACTGAAGATACGGGCTGGACGACTGCTAATGACCCAAGACGCACACGTTTTGGTACTTTTATTCGTAAAACGAGTCTTGATGAGCTGCCACAGTTTTTCAACGTACTGTTAGGTGATATGAGTGTCGTTGGCCCACGTCCGGAACGGCCCTATTATGTGGATCAATTCCGTGAGGAAATTCCAAAATACATGGTGAAGCATCATGTTCGTCCTGGAATTACAGGTTGGGCACAGAGTAACGGTTTACGTGGAGATACATCTATTGAGGAACGGATTAAGCACGACATCTTCTATATTGAGAACTGGTCGCTATTATTCGATATTAAAATTATTTTTCGTACAATCCGTAACGGCTTCAAAAACGCTTATTAATTCAGAGCACCCTTCGGCTTAGCCGGAGGGTATTTTTGTGTCTATTACACTTCCATAGCCAACGTCCCGAGATTTCAATAATAAGGCCAATGAATACGCGCTTCACCAGTTCAGCACTATTTTGCCTACTTAACTATTTTTCCTACTTATATGTACATTTTTTAGTTCAGCTGATATAGAGCTGTTTTGAGTAGGTGTATGTAGGGTATTGACCTGTACGAAAAGGATGTGACACCCTATGAAACGAGTGATTGCTGCGGTTATTCTTTTAATGTTAATCGGTACATTTTTACTGGCTTATAAAGGACAATCTACAGAAGAACATACTGGCTTTACCACACACCGCGTAATTACGCATGCCATGGGAGCTGTTGATGGTTTGGCTTATACCAATGCGCGTGAAGCGTTTGTAGAAAATTATAAAAAAGGCAGCCGTGTATTCGAGGTCGACCTGATGTTTACTTCGGATGAACATTTGGTGGCACGCCATGAATGGACAGAATCCTTTACAAAACAAATGCAACAGGAATACGCAGTTGCTACAGAGCAGGGCGGAAAGCCCTGGAGCTATCATCAATTTAAAAACACCCCTATACACGGTTCCTATACTCCACTAGATTGGAAGGATGTATTGGATTTATTGGAAAAGTACCCGGATGCCTATATTGTGACCGATACGAAAGAGCAGGACTCTGCCCAAATCAAACGGTTGTTTGCGCAACTGACCCGTCAGGCTCAGGAGAAAAATCCCGAACTTTTATCTCGTATTGTCCCTCAAATTTATAATGAGAAAATGCTGCAAACATTGCGGAGTATCTATCCTTATACATCCATTATTTATACGCTCTATGCTACAGAAGATACGGATGACCAGATCATTCAATTTGTTCAACAACATGATATAACGGCAGTAACTTTACCGGAAAATCGCGTGAGTGGTGCCTTAGTTGAAAGTTTGCGTCAGGCAGGGGCAGTGTGCTATGTAAATACGATTAACGAGTTGAAGGATGCTACTGAGTACGAACAGATGGGTGTAAGAGGTTTCTATACAGACGTTTTAACGGAAAAAGAACTTAGTAGAGGCAGTTGGTTGTATGCGCTGAGACCATAAGCTGTCTGAACTCGGTGTTCCCATTTGATACGAACATTGACACCTTTTAAGCACTGTCATAGACTTAGCATAGAACGCTTTTGGATATTAAAATTCGGCTCGTCTGGATGATGATAAAAGCAATGGATGCTGGAGGAATGTGTGTTGGCAGATTCAATTCAATCATGGAGGCATGTATTTAAGCTTGATCCTGACAAGGAACTGAATGATGAAGCGCTTGATGCCGTGTGTATGTCTGGTACGGACGCCATTATGGTAGGCGGTTCATCGGGCGTAACGTATGAAAATACGGTGGATTTGCTGTCACGGGTTCGGCGTTATGAGGTGCCATGTGTGCTTGAGGTATCCGATCTCGAAGCTGTGGTGCCGGGGTTTGATCTATATATGATTCCCATGGTGCTGAATACCAGTGACAGTAATTGGATCATGGGCCAGCACCAACGTGCGATTGAGCAATTTGGTTATATGATCCCTTGGGATTTGCTTGTGACGGAAGGATATATTGTTTTGAACGGTGATTCCACCGTCGCTAAGCTTACCAGTGCGGATACTTCGCTGAGTGCTTCTGCTGCCGCTTCATATGCACAGATTGCTGACAAGCTTATGAATCTACCGATTGTATATGTGGAATATAGCGGTGTCTTTGGAGATATGGAGCTGGTACAACAAATACATCGTGGTATGGAGCGATCTCGTGTCCTATACGGAGGAGGGATCGTGGATAAATCTACCGCGTTACAAGCAGCAGCTGTTTGTGACACCATTGTAGTAGGGAACATTATTTATCGTAATTTGGCGAAAGCGCTGGAGACGGTAGCTGTGAAATTGGAAGTATAGATCGTGAATTTTATGAAGGCTTAGAGAAAGGAGCATGCACGCATGCAATCAATAGATATACACGAGGCGGTAGCGCGCCTTAATCAGCCTCAGCGTCAGGCCGTGGAGGCTGTAGATGGTCCGCTGCTGATTATGGCTGGCGCAGGCAGTGGTAAGACGCGGGTGTTGACGCACCGAATAGCTTACCTCATTGCGACCCGCAAGACGGCTCCATGGGGGATTTTGGCGATTACCTTTACGAATAAGGCCGCGCGTGAAATGCAGGATCGCGTATCCAAGCTAATTGGCCCGCAGGGGAGAGATGTGTGGGTATCCACCTTTCACTCCATGTGTGTGCGTATTTTACGCCGGGATATTGAGCGGATCGGCTTTACCTCCAATTTCAGCATCTTGGATTCTACGGATCAATTGTCTGTCATTCGGAGCTGCATGAAGGACTTGAATATAGATACTAAGAAGTTTGAACCCAAAGCGGTTCAGTCTATGATGAGTACGGCTAAAAATGAATTGGTCACTCCCGAAATGTATGAGCGCAAGATTGGCGATTATTTTGAAGGAATTGTGGCGAAGGTATATACCAAGTATCAACAACGGCTCAAAAATAACAACTCTCTTGATTTTGATGATCTGATCATGGCAACGATTCAGCTCTTTAAAGAAGTGCCTGAGGTGCTTGATTTCTACCAAAAGAAATTTCAATACATTCATGTTGATGAATATCAGGATACGAACCGTGCGCAGTACATGCTGTGCAAAATGCTGGCTGACAAGCATCACCGGCTATGCGTTGTAGGTGACAGCGACCAATCCATCTATCGGTGGCGGGGGGCGGATATTAGCAACATTTTGAACTTTGAAGAGGATTACCCAGAAGCACGTACTATTTTGTTGGAGCAGAACTATCGCTCAACTTCGAATATTCTTAATGCGGCTAACGAAGTCATTGGCCAAAATACAGGCCGTAAGCCGAAAAAACTATGGACCGACAAAGAAGGCGGTGCCAAGATTAAGGTTTATCGTGCTGACTCCGAACATGACGAAGGCTACTTTATCGCCTCAGAAATTCATAAGAATATTAAGGCGGGCAAAACCTATAGCCATCATGCTATTTTGTACCGTACGAATGCCCAGTCTCGGGTAGTCGAGGAAATTTTGATTAAATCGGATATTCCTTACCAAATCGTGGGCGGAATCAAGTTCTATGATCGTAAAGAGATTAAGGATTTACTGGCGTATCTTCGCCTACTGTCCAATCCTGACGACGATATCAGCTTGATCCGAATCATTAATGTGCCGAAACGAAGCATCGGCGACACAACGGTCGGCAAATTGCAGGCAGCTGCAGCGGAACGTGGCGTTTCAATTTTCCGTGTACTTCAAGTGGTAGATGACTTAGGCTTTGCTGGACGCACGCGCAATGCGCTTGTAGAGTTTTACGATATGATCGAGGGTTTAAGTCGGATGGTGGATTATCTGTCAGTTACTGAGCTGACCGAAAAAATGCTGGAAACCACCCAATATCGATTAGAACTGCAAAACGAGAATACACTCGAGTCACGCTCACGTTTGGAGAATATTGATGAGTTCCTGTCGGTAACCATGGAATTTGAAAAAGGAGCGGAAGACAAGTCACTCGTCTCCTTCTTGACCGACCTTGCGCTAATTGCCGATATTGATTCTATGAATGACGATGAAGAAGAGCAAAGCGATGCGGTTGTATTGATGACCATGCATAGCGCCAAAGGACTGGAGTTTCCCATCGTATTTATTGTCGGTATGGAGGAGGGAGTATTCCCTCACAGCAGGGCCTTTTTGGATAATGAAGAGCTGGAGGAAGAGCGCAGATTGGCGTACGTCGGGATTACCCGTGCTGAGGAGCAGTTGTTCCTCACATGCGCACAGATGCGCACTCTGTTTGGACGTACCACAGCTAACCCGCCTTCCCGCTTTCTCGAAGAGATTCCGGATGAGTTAAAAGAAGATACGATCATCAAGCGTGACCGCTACCGTCGTTCAGGCAATGTAGGAGGATCTTATGGTGGTCGCGGACTGGGCAAAAGCAGTGGCAGCAACTTTGGTGGAGAGCGCTCGTTTGATACGATGAGCCGTAGTGGCTCGTCTGCCTCCGCGTCGCCCCGCGTAACAGTGACCACTTCCTCGCCCGCAAAACCAACTTCGACTGCTTCGGCAGGAGGTCCATCCATTTTTGCTGCCGGAGACAAGGTACAGCATGGCAAATGGGGAATTGGAACCATTGTAGCTGTAAAAGGGACGGGCAATGATATGGAACTTCAGATTGCTTTCCCTGCTCCGGTAGGGGTTAAGCGACTGTTGGCTGGATTTGCGCCGATTACAAAAGTAGAGTAAATCTCAAATCTCAAATTTCATTAAATCTCGAACCTCATAGGGCAGCTTGGCTTAGGTCTCTGCCCTAATGAAGTTCCCGGAGGGATACGCCTGCATGAACCCAATGCACAGGATGGAGCAGCTTGTTGCTGAACTGAACACATATAACTATCACTACTATACATTGGATGACCCCCAGATCAGCGACAAAGAATATGATGTGCTTTATGACGAACTGGTAGCGCTTGAACAAACAAGCGGTCTTGTTCTGCCAGATTCGCCAACACAGCGTGTGGGCGGGGAGATACTCAAGGGCTTCACACCGCATCGCCACCTCGCTCCATTATGGAGCCTTGATAAAGCTCAGAATATGGAGCAGCTGCGTGCATGGAACGCGCGTGTCGTGAAGCTGGTCAATGATTACAATACCAAGAACCCGGAGCAACCTTTGCCATCTCCAGGCTATGCGATAGAACTAAAATTTGATGGACTGACACTGAACCTGACGTACACGGATGGACAACTGGTGCAGGCTTCTACCCGTGGTAATGGTGTGGTAGGTGAGGGGATACTGGCACAGGTAAAGACGATTAAATCCGTGCCACTTAAAATTCCTTATCAAAATGGAACTATTGAGGTGCAGGGTGAAGGGATCATGAATCTCTCCGTACTGTCCAATTATAATGAGAAGGCCGTAGAGCCTCTTAAAAATGCACGAAATGCCGCAGCAGGGGCTTTGCGTAACTTGAATCCCAAAGTAACAGCAGAGCGGCGTTTGAATGCATTTTTCTATAATGTAGGCTATGCGGACCGTATTCAGTTTAACAGCCACCAGGAGATGATGACCTTCCTGCGTGAAAATCATTTCAAGGTAAACCCATACCTAACTTACTTTGATAATTTTGATGATGTAATGGAGCAGTTAATTGAGATTGAAGAATCCCGTGCCGGTTTGGATTATCTTATTGATGGGGCAGTATTGAAAATTACAGATATGCGCACACGTGAGGTTCTCGGATATACCGATAAATTCCCACGCTGGGCGGTGGCATATAAGTTCGAAGCAGAGGAAACGACTACGGTGCTTAACTCGGTCGAGTGGAATGTAGGAAGAACCGGGAAGATCACTCCACTGGCTAGGGTAGAACCGGTAGAGCTGGCGGGAGTCACTG
>NZ_CP034141.1:4857500-5217500 GCF_003856555.1 Paenibacillus sp. M-152 | reverse complement strand
TGCCTCGGTAGGGTGAATAGCCCGAGGGGGCCGCAGTGAAAAGGCCCAAGCGACTGTTTAGCAAAAACACAGGTCTGTGCGAAGCCGCAAGGCGAAGTATACGGGCTGACGCCTGCCCGGTGCTGGAAGGTTAAGGGGAGTGGTAAGCTCTTCGGAGCGAAGCTATGAACCGAAGCCCCAGTAAACGGCGGCCGTAACTATAACGGTCCTAAGGTAGCGAAATTCCTTGTCAGGTAAATTCTGACCCGCACGAATGGCGTAACGACTTGGGCGCTGTCTCAACGAGAGATCCGGTGAAATTTTAATACCTGTGAAGATGCAGGTTACCCGCGACAAGACGGAAAGACCCCATGGAGCTTTACTGCAGCTTGATATTGAATTTGGGTACGATCTGTACAGGATAGGTGGGAGCCGTTGAATCTTGAGCGCCAGCTTGAGAGGAGGCATCCTTGGGATACCACCCTGATCGTATCTAGGTTCTAACTTGGTACCGTGATCCGGTACGAGGACAGTGTCAGGTGGGCAGTTTGACTGGGGCGGTCGCCTCCTAAAGAGTAACGGAGGCGCCCCAAGGTTCCCTCAGAATGGTTGGAAATCATTCGAAGAGTGCAAAGGCAGAAGGGAGCTTGACTGCGAGACCTACAAGTCGAGCAGGGACGAAAGTCGGGCTTAGTGATCCGGTGGTACCGCATGGAAGGGCCATCGCTCAACGGATAAAAGCTACCCTGGGGATAACAGGCTTATCTCCCCCAAGAGTCCACATCGACGGGGAGGTTTGGCACCTCGATGTCGGCTCATCGCATCCTGGGGCTGAAGTAGGTCCCAAGGGTTGGGCTGTTCGCCCATTAAAGCGGTACGCGAGCTGGGTTCAGAACGTCGTGAGACAGTTCGGTCCCTATCTGTCGTGGGCGTAGGAAATTTGAGAGGAGCTGTCCTTAGTACGAGAGGACCGGGATGGACGTACCGCTGGTGTACCAGTTGTTCCGCCAGGAGCACCGCTGGGTAGCTATGTACGGAAGGGATAAGCGCTGAAAGCATCTAAGCGTGAAGCCCCCCTCAAGATGAGATTTCCCAGTATGTAAGACCCCTTGAAGACGACGAGGTAGATAGGTTGGGGGTGGAAGTGCAGTAATGCATGGAGCTGACCAATACTAATCGGTCGAGGGCTTATCCTAAAGATAAGGCGCAATAAGTTTCGGATTCAGTTTTCAGGGTGTAACCTTGAATGTAGAATTTGCGAGGCAAATTCATGTTTGGTGGCGATAGCGGAGGGGTTCCACACGTACCCATCCCGAACACGACCGTTAAGCCCTCCAGCGCCGATGGTACTTGGACCGCAGGGTCCTGGGAGAGTAGGACGCCGCCAAGCAAAAGTGAAAAAGGATGATAACCTTAGCAGGTTATCATCCTTTTTTTTATGTATTTTGTGGATGGACACCTGCTTCTAAGGTTGACAGAGAGAAGATGCTTTGCGACACTCTAAGTGCGTATTTTTTTAAAAGGTCCAAGTATACGAGCGAGGTGACGAAGTTATGAAGATCAGGCAATTACAACGTGAGGAATTTGAAGCAGCTATTGAATTATCCCAGTATGCTTTTCAGTTTACAATGCCCCCGGAGGATCTGGAGAAAGCTAAGAAGAAATTCAAACCAGAACAAACATGGGGAATCTTCGACGGGCACGAATTGAATGCTAAACTGACTTTGCTGCCGCTACAAGTATACATACATGGTCAGGTTTTTGATATGGGGGGCATTGCTGGTGTGGCAACGTGGCCGGAAAAGCGTCGCGGGGGTATGGTTTCACGTTTGTTGACGCATGCGCTTGAAGAGATGAAGACTGCAGGACAAAGCCTTTCTTTTCTGCATCCATTCTCATTTGCCTTTTATCGTAAATTTGGATGGGAAACATATACGGAGTACAAAAAGTACGTCATTCCAATTGATAAATTCCCTGCTAAACTTAAAACAGAAGGTATAGTCAAACGGGATATCAAAAATATTTCAGAATTGGACCAAGTGTATCAATCGTATGCTTCACGTTACAATGGTACGCTGGTACGAGATAAGGAATGGTGGCAGGAACGGATTTTAAATGAAAATTATCGAACTGTAGTATATTACACGGATGCAGGCAATCCTCAGGGATATGCACTATACAAAATAGAAGATAAACAGTTAAATTGTGATGAGTTGGTATATGAAAATGAGACGGCACGTCGGGCTTTGTGGACTTATTTTGCAAATCATGACTCAATGATAACCCAAGGTAAATTTATTTACGTTCCAGCAGATGACAACCTGCCCTTTTTACTCGATGATCCGCGAATTCAACAGGAAACGGTGCCTTATTTTATGGGGCGTATTGTGGATGCAGTTGCTTTTGTAGAGAGATATCCTTTTGAGCAGATTGGAGAAGAAACAAGTTTGACCTTACATCTGACAGATCGGTATGCCCCTTGGAATGAAGGAGTATGGAGATTAACAATTACTACGGAGGGGCAAGGACATCTGGCAAGAGTGGATACAAGCAATTTATCTGACAACGCCTTAGCAGCTGACTTGAAACTGGGGATTCAGTCATTAACAACTTTAATGCTCGGCTACCAGCAAGCTGATAACCTGTCTAATTGGGGGCGTATTGAAGGAAGCAGTAAGTCTGTGGCTGCACTTAAACGTGTAATACCAATAAAACAAACGTTCTTATTGGATTTTTTCTGATAAAGGTCCAATTTCTTAATGTCCAACTTTTTTTAACCAAATAGGATGTGGTTTATCATAATTACTCAAAGCTCTTTCCATAATGGGAAGAGTTTTTTGTAATATGGTATAAAACATAATTAGATTGCGAAAAATGGTATTGACCCCTTGGCAAAAATGAAATTTGTGCTATAATACGAATATAGTCAAAGAAAGTCAAAGTCAATTGGAATCAGTGTGATTCCACAAAAGTATTATGTTGTTGGATTGGCCGTATATAACAATTTGACAGCAAAAAAGTAAAAAATAACGACCTGATTTGCGTATAGTTAGGAGCTGCTTCTTATGGACAGAAGAGAAGTGTATGATTTATCGCAAATAAAGGTCACACTAGAAACAAAACGGTACAATTCCAATGAATGTAGAACAGGCAATAGCCTGAATACAGCTTAGATTCGTGACTATACCGTTTGGTTAAGTTCAATATACGGCGGACTCTGTGGAGCGTGAAATGTATTTGAATTCTTGCGTTTCCGTTAGTGGAGGATGATGAAATGCGCAATGTTTCCGACATTATTGAACAATATTTGAAGAGCATGCTGCTGGAAAGTCCCCAAGGCTTAGTGGAGATTCAGCGTAATGATCTGGCTGACCGCTTTTCCTGCGTACCGTCGCAAATTAATTATGTAATTAGTACCCGGTTTACGCTGGAAAAAGGTTATGTGGTGGAAAGTAAACGCGGTGGTGGAGGCTACATTCGAATTCAGCGAATTCAATTACCTGCACAACATGCGATCCATACACACCTTCATCAGAGCATCGGGGAGGAAATTAGCCAATCGGCAGCAGAAGGACTGATTTATCAGTTAGAGGAAGCTCATTTTTTAAGCAAAAGGGAAGCTGGTCTAATGAAGGCTGCTTTATCAAGAGATACATTATTGCTAAAGCTTCCCTATCGTGACCAACTGCGAGCAAGATTGCTTAAGGCTATGCTGATCTCGTTGCTGGCGGCCAAATAGCTAGTATCCATTAACCAGTGAATAGAGATTTGCAATTCAGATGTAGGGATTTGTAAAAATCCTGACGTTGAAGGAGGTGCTTTTATGCTGTGCCAAGAATGTAATATGCGGCCGGCAACTTTGCATTTCACCAAAATTGTGAATGGCGAAAAGACAGAGTTTCATATTTGTGAGACATGTGCGAAGGAAAAAGGGGAGATGATCCCTGGAACACCTAATGGCTTTTCGATTCATAGCTTGTTGTCGGGGATGTTGGATTTTGACTCCAGCACAAAGAGCCAGTCTTCAGGTCACACTGTTCCCCAAAATCTGCAATGCAAGGATTGCGGTATGACTTATACACAGTTTAGTAAGCTAGGACGTTTTGGATGTCCATCATGCTATCAATATTTTGATAGTCGTCTGGACCCTCTGTTCAAGCGTGTGCATGGTAGTACGAGTCATGTTGGGAAAGTTCCGGTCCGTACTGGAGGCCGATTAAAGGTTAAACGGCAAATTGATGATTTAAAAAAAGAGATGCAACAACACATTGTACAGGAAGAATTCGAATCAGCTGCTGAGCTTAGGGATCAAATCAGAAAGCTTGAAAAAGAAATGACTGAAGAGTAAAGTTTGTGAAGAGTAGGAGGGAATGCGTGATGCCCAATATCCGATTTACGGAAAAGCCGCTAAGTGATTGGATGCGTGGTGATGCTGCGGATTCGGAGATTGTCATTAGCAGCCGGGTAAGAATTGCGCGTAACTTGCAGCATTTGCCTTTTCCCATGCTTGCTACCAATCAGCAGTCGGAAGAAGTGCTTCAACGCTTAACGGATATCCTTCAGTATGATGATTTGCGTCGTTTTGGTACTTTTCATACCTTGAAAATATCCGAGTTGGATGAGATCGACAAGCAGGTACTGGTTGAGAAGCACTTAATTAGTCCTAATTTGGCGAACGAATCTCGCAACGGTGCTGTGTTGATTAGTGATGATGAATCAGTTAGTGTTATGATAAATGAAGAGGATCATCTGCGTATTCAGTGCTTATATCCGGGATGTCAGGTGAGAGAAGCCTGGGAACGCGCTATGGTCATTGATGATGCATTTGAAGCTCATGTTGATTATGCATTTGATGATCGGAGGGGGTTTCTGACCAGTTGTCCGACGAATGTCGGCACAGGTATGCGAGCTTCGGTGATGATGCATTTGCCCGCATTAGTTATGACTCATCAAATCAATCGTATATTGTCCGCTGTTTCACAGGTAGGTCTTACGGTTCGCGGCATTTATGGTGAAGGCAGTGAAGCAGTTGGAAATTTGTTTCAGGTATCTAATCAGATTACCCTGGGACAAACCGAAGCGGAAATTATCGAGAATCTGCATGGCGTGGTGCTGCAAATTATAGAGCACGAACGTTCTGCCAGAGAACGATTGATGAATGAATCCATGCTGCGGATTACAGATCGGGTGATGCGTTCATTCGGTATTTTGTCATATGCAGCAGTTTTGGATTCCAAGGAGGCTGCACAGCGGCTGTCCGATGTACGTCTCGGTGTAGATTTAGGGATTTTGGAGCGTCCTTCCATTGCAGCGATGAATGAGCTTAATGTGATGACGCAACCTGGCTTTCTGCAAAAAAGCTTTGGGGATAAAATGAATACCGGTGAGCGCGATATGTACCGGGCGAAGCTGATCCGGCAAAAATTAGGCACAACCCTTTAATATATAGAATGATCTGAAATACACATTGTGGAGGTGCAGGATATATGATGTTTGGAAGATTTACGGAACGTGCACAGAAAGTGCTTGCCTTGGCCCAGGAAGAAGCTGTTCGATTGGGACACAACAACATTGGCACAGAGCACATTTTGCTAGGACTCATTCGTGAAGGCGAAGGAATAGCAGCGAAAGCCTTAATCGGTTTAGGGCTGGGACTGGAGAAAATCCAGGATGAAGTGGAAACACTGATTGGACGCGGTCAAGAGCAACCGACGAACATTGCCTATACTCCACGTGCCAAAAAAGTCATTGAGCTGTCTATGGATGAAGCACGTAAATTGGGTCATACCTATGTAGGTACCGAGCATATTTTGCTAGGTCTTATTCGTGAAGGTGAAGGCGTGGCAGCACGTGTTCTGAACAACCTGGGTATCAGTTTGAACAAAGCGCGTCAGCAAGTGCTTCAATTGCTCGGCAGCAGCGAGGCAGTTTCCAGCCATCACGGTGCTCCAGCTAATGTCAGCACGCCAACCCTGGACAGTCTGGCACGCGATCTGACAGCTTCTGCGAAGGAAAATAACCTGGACCCCGTTATTGGGCGCAGCAAGGAAATTGAGCGCGTTATTCAAGTGCTCAGCCGCCGTACAAAGAACAATCCTGTTTTGATCGGTGAACCTGGGGTAGGTAAAACAGCGATTGCCGAAGGATTGGCACAAAAAATCATAGCGAATGAGATTCCTGAAACGTTGCGCGACAAACGCGTAATGACACTCGATATGGGCTCTGTCGTAGCAGGTACTAAGTATCGTGGTGAATTTGAGGATCGCTTGAAGAAGATTATGGACGAGATTCGTCAAGCCGGAAATATCGTACTGTTCATTGATGAGCTGCATACGCTGATTGGTGCTGGTGGAGCGGAAGGCGCAATTGATGCGTCCAACATCCTGAAACCTGCTCTGGCACGTGGCGAGCTGCAATGTATCGGTGCTACTACGCTGGATGAATATCGCAAATATATTGAAAAAGATGCTGCTTTGGAGCGTCGTTTCCAACCTATTACAGTGGATCAACCTTCTCCAGAAGAAGCAATCCAAATCTTGTATGGTCTGCGCGACCGTTACGAAGCGCATCACCGTGTAAAAATCACGGATGAGGCTATTGAAGCTGCAGTAAGATTGTCAGATCGTTATATTACTGATCGCTTCCTACCGGATAAGGCTATTGACCTTATTGATGAAGCAGGCTCCAAGGTAAGGCTGAATTCCTATACAGTACCGCCAAACCTGAAACAGCTGGAAAACCGTCTGGAAGATATCCGCAAGGAAAAAGATTCAGCGGTACAAAGTCAGGAGTTTGAAAAGGCAGCTGCGCTACGCGATACAGAGCAAAAGATTCGTGAAGAGCTGGATGTCACTAAAAACCAATGGAAAGAACAACAGGGGCGTACAGATTCCGAAGTTACACCAGAGGATATCGCTCAGGTTGTTGCCATCTGGACTGGTGTCCCAGTCAGCAAGCTAAAAGAAGAAGAAACACATCGTTTGCTGAATATGGAGCAACTGTTACATGAACGGGTGATTGGGCAGGACGAAGCTGTTAAGGCAGTAAGCCGGGCGATTCGCCGGGCACGCGCCGGTCTGAAAGATCCGAAGCGTCCAATTGGCTCCTTTATTTTCCTCGGTCCAACTGGGGTTGGTAAAACAGAGCTGGCACGCGCCTTGGCTGAATCTATGTTTGGTGATGAAAATGCGGTTATCCGTATTGATATGTCCGAATATATGGAGAAGCACTCCACATCCCGTCTGGTAGGAGCGCCTCCAGGGTACGTTGGATATGAAGAAGGCGGTCAACTGACTGAGAAGGTACGTCGTAAGCCTTACTCTGTTGTGCTGCTGGATGAAATTGAAAAGGCACACCCAGAAGTATTCAATATTCTGCTGCAAGTGTTGGAGGATGGACGTCTGACGGATTCCAAAGGTCGTGTTGTTGACTTCCGTAACACACTCATCATCCTAACTTCCAACGTTGGTGCGCAGGCAATCAAACGCAACTCCACGCTTGGCTTTACAGCTGTTGTGGACGCTGGGGCGGATTACGATAACATGAAGGGCAAAGTGATGGATGAACTGAAGAAAAGCTTCCGTCCTGAGTTCTTGAACCGGATAGATGAAATTATCGTTTTCCATTCTCTCGAAGAAAAACATATTGCCGAAATTGTTTCACTCATGTCTGAGGAGCTGCGTAAGCGTCTGAATGAGTATGAGGTGGACTTTGAGTTGACAGACAAGGCTAAGAATTTCCTTGCTAAGGAAGGCTTCGATCCAGCGTATGGTGCGCGTCCATTGCGTCGTGCAATCCAGAAGCATATTGAAGATCGCCTGTCCGAGGAACTGTTGACTGGAAACATTTCTAAAGGCGACTCTCTCTACATTGATGAAGAGAACGGCGCATTGACAGTAACGAAAAAGGATAATGTATCCGCGAAGTCCTAAAGCAGTTTAGTAAATAAAACATTAGAAAAGGGTGTCTCGCAGGCTGGAAAGCTATTGCGAAGGCACCCTTTTTGTGTATTGAATACCTTGAATGGGTAGGCTAAAAGCTTTGGGAAAGTTTGTGATACTGCTTTACGTCCGCCAAGCTTCAATGGTAAACTTTTATTGTTACAGCTCTTTCAGGTGCTGTGTGAAGAATAAATTTGACATCATCGTCGTCAAGAAGGAGCCAGGGAATAAAGTATGGCTAAAGTGAAAACTAAATTTTCCTGTACGGAATGTGGCTATGAATCGCCTAAATGGTACGGAAAATGCCCTGGATGCCAGGCATGGAATTCCATGGTCGAAGAAACGGAAAGCGTTGTAAAAACTCAAGGAATGGGATCTTCCCTTCTTACTCATAGCACAAAAGACAAACCGCTTCCTATTATTGAAGTGGAAAGTGGCAAAGAAACACGAATTTTGACGGGAATTGGTGAATTAAATCGTGTACTTGGTGGAGGTGTGGTGCCAGGTTCACTTGTTCTGGTGGGTGGTGATCCGGGGATCGGCAAGTCTACGCTTATGCTGCAAACCTCTAATGAGCTGGCTTTAACTGGTTTAAAGGTTCTGTACGTGTCTGGTGAGGAATCCGTCCGCCAAACAAAGCTACGTGCAGATCGCCTCGGTGCCTTGTCTCCCAGTCTGTACGTATTATGTGAGACGAATTTGGAGACGATTGAAGAAGCAGTGGACAGCTTGAAGCCAGAGTTTTTGGTCATCGACTCGATACAGACTGTATATTTACCTGAGGTGACAAGTGCGCCTGGTAGTGTAGCACAGGTGCGCGAGTGTACTTCACGATTTATGCGGATTGCCAAAGGATTAGGTATTGCTACAGTACTGGTAGGGCATGTGACCAAGGAAGGCGCTATTGCAGGTCCGCGTTTGTTGGAGCATATGGTCGATTGTGTACTTTATTTTGAAGGAGAGCGTCATCATACGTATCGGCTGTTGCGTGCGGTTAAGAATCGCTTTGGTTCTACAAATGAAATTGGTATTTTTGAAATGGCCGAAAGTGGTTTGCGTGAGGTGGCGAATCCTTCTGAACTTTTCTTGTCCGAACGGCCACTGGGGGTGGCAGGTTCCACCGTCGTTGCCAGTATGGAGGGAACCCGACCTGTATTGGTTGAACTGCAAGCACTAATTGCAGCTACACATTTCCCATCTCCACGCCGAATGGGTACGGGGATCGACCATCATCGGATGGGATTAATCATTGCCGTCCTAGAAAAGCGGATGGGCATGTTTTTGCAAAACCAGGACGCTTATCTCAACGTTGCTGGAGGCGTAAAGCTGGATGAACCAGCGGTGGATTTAGCTATAGCGGTGAGCATTGCTTCCAGCTTTAGGGATGCTCCTACCAAGCCGTACGATGTGATTTTTGGTGAAGTAGGACTGACAGGCGAGGTGCGGGCTGTATCCCGAGCAGAACAGCGAGTGCGAGAAGCGGAGAAGTTAGGTTTCAAACGGGTGATCATGCCCGAGAAAAGCTTAAAGGGCTGGACACATCCGAAAGGGATACAAATTATAGGAGTTGGAACGGTGGCAGATGCACTGGCAGCCGCATTAGATTAGGGGGCATTGAGAATGAAGGAAGCGAGCCAACTGGATAAAATGAACGATTTGCTGCGGCTTGTGGCACCGGGAACTCCCTTTCGCGACGGATTGGAAAACGTTTTGCGTGCCAAAACGGGTGCTCTTCTGGTCGTTGGCTATAGCCCGGAAGTAATGGAAGTCGTGGATGGCGGTTTCTCTATTAATTGTGATTTTTCACCGAACTATTTGTATGAGCTGGCTAAAATGGACGGCGCAATCATATTGAGCGAGGATTTAAAACGAATTTTATATGCCAATACGCAATTGATTCCCGATTCCTCCATTTCGTCCATAGAAACAGGGATTCGGCATCGCACGGCGGAACGAGTTGCGAAGCAGACTGGCAAACTGGTTGTGTCTATTTCCCAGCGTCGTAATATTATTACGTTGTATCAGGGGACTTTACGGTATGCGCTCAAGGAAATCGGGGTTATTTTAACGAAAGCTAATCAGGCCATTCAGACGCTGGAAAAATATAGATCCGTATTGGGGCAAGCCTCAACGAATTTAACTGCTTCTGAATTCGAAGAGCTGGTTACCATGCCAGAGGTTGTTAATGTCATTCAACGGATCGAAATGGTGCTGCGCATCAAAATGGAGATCAAACGATTTATTAACGAGCTCGGAAATGAGGGCAGGCTGATTAGCATGCAGATGGAGGAGCTTGTCAGCAATATCGAGGAAGAAGCTTGGTTGCTGTATAAGGATTATGCCAAAGACGACAGCGACGAGAAGATTCGTGAAATTATATTGGGACTCAAACGTTCTACGGACGACGAATTACTGGATGTAAATCATATTGTACGTTTATTAGGCTACCCTTCTTCAGCAGCGACATCAGAAGAATATATTGCTGCACGAGGATATCGGGTGCTGAACAAAATACCTCGTTTGCCAAATGTAATTATTCATAATCTGGTAGAACGATTTGGGTGTTTTCCACATGTCATGACAGCAACGATTGAAGAACTAGATGAAGTAGATGGCATAGGAGAGGTTCGTGCACGTACGATTAAAGAAGGGCTTAAACGTTTGCAGGAACAAGTTTTCATTGACAGACAAATGTAAATGTAATACAGTGAAAGGATTATAATGGAACAATTCATACATTGAGGTGAAGAGATGATTACCAAATCAATTCCGAACATGTGTACCTTGGGTAACTTGTTTCTCGGAATGATCGCCATTTTATTGGCCGTAGACGGAAAATACAGCCTTGCCGCTATTATGGTTATTGTCGCCATGTTGTTGGACGGACTGGATGGAAGGATGGCCCGGGCTCTGAATGCCCAGAGCGAATTCGGTAAAGAACTGGACTCCTTATCAGATATGATATCTTTTGGTGTTGCTCCCGCAGTTATTATGTACATTGTTGCTTTTCATGATGCGAATTCGGCTCTCGCTTGGACGGTTACAGCCATTTTTCCGATGTGCGGAGCATTGCGTTTGGCTCGTTTTAACGTACGTCCCGGTGTACCAGGTTATTTCACAGGTTTGCCCATTCCGGCAGCAGGTGGCGTATTAGCCACTTTGTCCTTATTCCATAACGAGATTTCTTTGTTATACATGTCGATTGCCATGTTGCTGGTCTCTTATTTGATGGTTAGCTCCATGAGATATCCGAATTTCAAAAAGGTCGGTCTTCCGAAAAAAGCGATCTGGATTGCTCCATGGGTCGTAATTGCAGCGGTGTTTCTGGCCGTTAAATTTCCTGATCAGCTGTCGAAGCTGATTTTTGTACCATTGGTGCTATATGCATTGTACGGTATGAAGCTGAACATTCGGAAGCTATCACGCAGACGTGGACGGGAACGAGATCGTTCTAATCAAGAAGAACAGGACGACCAATATCGTCATTCGCAACGTTAGTGTCAGACAAGAACTAGAAGAAGCATTTATTTCCTTGATTCATTCAGGGAGATAAATGCTTTTTTTATGCATAAAAAGTGAAAACACAGGGTTAGTTATGCGAGAAATGGATCATACTGGTAAGGGAAGTGCTATGTATCGAATAAATAGCAGACTATTGAAAAGAAAATAAAGGAGGTATAGAGACTCAATGTGGAGAAAGGCTATTTTAACTTTTACAGGATTGTGCGGCGCGTGGTTTGGCTATACGTTATACCAGCGGATAGGAGGCATCGTATCGTGGATGCCACAATGGTTGAGTGATGGTTCTTTACCAGGAATGGCTGTTTGGATGTTAGCGGGAGCAGTGCTATTTATGGCTGGCTGCTCATTCGCAGGGGCGTCCGTGGCGAATCGATTGCAGCAGGGTATTGAAGGCTTGGTACGAATTCCGATGAATGAGATGATGGCAGGTGTGATGGGGTTAGCAGTGGGGCTGATCCTTTCCTTGGCAGTTTACCCACTCTTTTCAGGATTGGGGGCACCTGGTCTACTTATCCAGACTGCAGTTACCTTGGTATGCGGGTATGTGGGATTGATGGTAGGGCTAGAAAAACGGGACGAGCTGTCATCCTTTTGGAACTCAGGTTTTTTTGGTCGGGGAGCGGATGTAGAAGAACGCAAGCTGGAGGAACATAAAATTTTGGACACCAGCGTCATTATAGATGGGCGTATTGCGGATATCTGCAAAACAGGGTTTATTGAAGGAACCATTGTGATTCCTGAATTTGTGCTGGAGGAGCTTCAGCATATCGCAGATTCTTCAGATTTACTTAAGCGTAATCGTGGGCGGCGAGGTCTGGATATTTTGAATAAAATCCAAAAAGAGCTAGATGTGAATGTGCTCATTTATGAGGGGGATTTTGAGGAAATTTCAGAGGTCGACAGTAAGCTGGTTAAGCTTGCAAAAGTGTTGCAGGGTAAAGTTGTAACTAATGATTTTAACCTGAATAAAGTATGCGAACTTCAAGGTGTGTCTGTGCTGAACATTAATGATTTGGCGAATGCAGTGAAGCCTGTCGTACTGCCCGGTGAGGAGATTATGGTGCAGATTATCAAAGACGGCAAGGAGCATGGGCAGGGGGTAGCTTATCTGGATGATGGTACGATGATTGTTGTGGAGGGTGGGCGTGACTATATTGGCTCTCTCATGGAAGTGCTGGTCACAAGTGTACTTCAGACCTCTGCGGGTCGCATGATCTTTGCTAAACCGAAATTATTGGAAAAAGCTCAATAAACGAGGTATGATGAAGTAGATGTGTTATCATACGGATCGTCCAAGTGCGATCAGGGCAGGAGTTATTTGAATGAACAATCAGGTAGGAGTCGTGATTGTGGCGGCCGGGCGCGGCTCCCGTATGGGAACGCAGGAGAGCAAGCAATTTCTGCTTTTGCGAGACAAGCCCATCTTCATACATACACTTGAAATATTCGCAGCAATGCCTGAAGTGGATGAAATGGTGATGGTTACTGGAGCTGGAGATGTGGAACGTTGCAGAGACTGGGTTCATCAATACAAGATTGGTAAAAATGTACGAGTGGTGGCTGGTGGCAGTGAGCGCCAGCATTCGGTTTATCGCGGTTTGCGCCACTTGCAAACAGATTGGGTGATGGTGCATGATGGTGTGCGTCCACTGATTCAATCTGAGCTTGTACGTTCATGCCTGGAGGCTGCCCAGCGTACTGGTGCTTCTGTAGCGGCAGTACCTGTAAAGGATACAATCAAGCAAGTGAACGGGGATGGTATCATTACAGCAACGCCGGATCGCCGAAGTCTGTGGAGTATTCAAACGCCACAGACTTTTCGTCTTTCCGATCTGCTGCGGGCCTATGAGGAAGCGGAGCAGTCAGGATTTTTGGGGACAGATGATTCTATGCTGGTGGAGCGGCTAGGCATTCCAGTTACTGTCGTCCAAGGCAGCTATAAAAACATCAAAATTACTACGCCTGAGGATTTGGAGATGGCGGAGTTATGGGTAAAGACAGAGGGAGAGGATATCAAATGATCAGAATAGGGCAAGGATTTGACGTCCACCAGCTGGTGGAAGGAAGGCCATGCATCATCGGAGGCGTACATATTCCGTATGAAAAAGGTTTGCTGGGCCATTCCGATGCAGACGTGCTGCTGCATGCCATTAGCGATGCCATCCTGGGCGCGCTTGGCTTGGGAGACATCGGAAAGCATTTTCCGGATAACGACCCTGAATTTAAGGACGCTGATAGCCTGAAGCTACTGGAGCATGTGTGGGGGCTGGCTAAAGAGCGGGGATATCGCTTGGGGAATATTGATTCTACGATCATTGCGCAGAAGCCCAAGATGGCATCATACATTCCGCAGATGAATGAAATCATCGCCCGGGTGCTGGAAGCAGAGGAGTCGTCCCAGGTAAATGTCAAGGCGACGACGACGGAGCAGCTCGGGTTTACTGGGCGGAGCGAAGGCATCGCAGCTCAATCGGTTGTCTGTCTAATCAAGTAAATGCTATCATCTTGAGTAATTCTATTTGGAGGAGATTATATGAGCACGGAAGTTCGTGTACGCTATGCACCAAGTCCTACAGGGCATCTGCATATTGGCAATGCCAGAACAGCATTATTTAATTATTTGTTTGCCCGCAATCAAGGCGGGAAATTTATTATTCGCATCGAAGACACAGATGTGAAACGCAATATTGAAGGTGGAGAAGAAAGCCAGCTTAAATATTTGAAATGGTTAGGCATGGACTGGGATGAAAGTATAGACGTGGGCGGCGAGTTTGGACCTTATCGCCAGACCGAACGCTTGGATATCTACAAAAAATACTGGCAGGATTTGCTGGATCGTGGTTTGGCATACCGCTGTTATTGCACGGAAGAAGAGCTCGAACGTGAGCGTGAAGAACAGATGGCGCGTGGGGAGACTCCACGTTATTCAGGCAAACATCGTGATTTAACAGAAGAACAGTGCCAAGCTTTTGAAGCCGAGGGCCGTGTACCAAGTATTCGTTTTCGCGTACCAGAAGATCGTGAATATACGTTTGATGATATGGTTAAAGGTCAAATTACGTTCAATTCCAAGGAAAGCGGCGATTTTGTTATCGTCAAAAAAGACGGTATTCCGACATATAACTTCGCCGTAGCGGTTGACGACTATTTGATGAAAATATCGCATGTACTACGGGGCGAAGATCATGTATCTAATACACCGCGGCAGTTGATGATTTTTGAAGCTCTCGGCTGGGAGCCTCCACGCTTTGGTCATATGACGCTGATCGTAGGCGAGGATCACAAAAAGCTCAGCAAACGAAATGAATCCATTATTCAGTTCATGGAGCAGTACGATAAGCTGGGCTATCTGCCGGAAGCTATATTCAACTTTATTGCACTGTTGGGCTGGTCTCCGGAAGGCGAGGAAGAGATCTATGATCGGGAACAACTGATTTCGATTTTCGATCCTAATCGTTTGTCCAAAAGCCCAGCTGTATTTGATACAAACAAGCTTGCTTATTTGAATAATCATTATATTAAAAAAGCTGATCCTGAGCGGATTGCCAGCATGGCTATTCCACATTTGCAGGCAGCAGGGCTGTTGCCGAATGAATTATCGACGGAACAACAGGATTGGGCTAAAGCTCTTGTCCGCTTATACCAAGAACAAATGACTTCAGCGTCTGATATTGTGACGTTGTCTGAGTTGTTTTTCCGTTCGCATCTGGAGTTGGATGCTGATGCGGCGGCTGTTCTGGCCGAAGAGCAGGTTCCTGATGTACTTAGAGCCTTTGCAGGTAAGGTTGAAACGAGCGAGGAATTTACAGCTCCACAAATGGCCAAGCTGATCAAGGAAGTCCAAAAGGAAACTGGTTTTAAGGGGAAACAGCTGTTCATGCCGATTCGTGTGGCCCTTACAGGTCAAACTCATGGACGGGATCTGAACGAGACCATCTATTTACTTGGACGTGACAAGGTGTTGGATCGTCTTAAGGCACAAATTAAAGGCTGATATTTCTTGTCAATTTGTTGTCTTTTCGCTATAATGACTCCATTGATATGGATTGATACTTACGTGTAAAGGCTGCGAACAGGAGAAGTACACTGCATAAGGGCATCTACCAGAGAGGACGGTCGAGGGGAAACCCCAGGCTGAGAACCGTCTAGATGACCTGCGGAGGAAATGCGCCTGGGAGCCGTGCGCCCGAACCCTCGTTAGCCTACAATGCTAATGCGGCAAGGGCTTGCCGATTCGTTCCCGTTACAGGACGCCAAAGACGGACTTTTCTGCTTTTTTTGTAGCAGATATGTTCGAAGCAGAGTGGGACCACGTATATGCGTCTCTGCAGCCTAGGCTGCGGAGACGCTTTTTCATTTTTATCAGATTCAGACTCGCTGTAGATTGAAAATTGTCGAAGCGTGCTAGTGACTACGAAAATTGGCGAAATCTGAAGTGTGATGCGGCGAGGATATGGAGGGAAGAGGAGGGCGACATGTTCAGGCATTTCAAATCCGATATTCAAACTGTTTTGGATAATGATCCGGCCGCCCGGAGTAAGCTGGAAGTCATTTTTACGTATTCTGGCGTTCATGCCCTTTGGGCACACCGAATCGCACATTGGTTTTATTTGCGAAAGTGGTGTACTCTAGCCCGTGTTATATCCCAGGTATCGAGGTTTATGACAGGAATTGAAATTCATCCTGGCGCTCGTATCGGAGATCGGCTGTTCATTGATCACGGCATGGGTGTTGTCATTGGCGAAACCTGTGAAATTGGCGACGATGTCGTGTTATATCAGGGGGTTACTCTTGGAGGGACTGGAAAAGAGAAAGGGAAGCGCCACCCCACCATTGGGAATAATGTCGTTATAGGCTCGGGTGCGAAAATATTGGGTTCATTTACGATTGGGGCGCAATCCAACATTGGCTCCAACTCGGTTGTGCTAAAAGAAGTTCCGCCAAACAGTACGGTAGTGGGCATCCCAGGGCGAGTGGTCAGACAGGATGGCAGACGTCCAGATCGACTTAGTCACCAGTTGCCTGATCCGGTCGTCGATTCTATACGGTCTCTTCAAATGGAAATAGAACGATTGCGAGCAGAATTGTCTGATTTGAAGGAGGAGCAATCTGCTCAGAAACATCAGGTGACCCAAGAGAATAAATTACAAGGATAATTTTCATGAGGGAGGAACATAACGATGTCGCTTCAAATTTATAATACAATGACGAGGAGCCGGGAGCCTTTTGTGCCACTGGAGCCTGGAAAGGTTAAAATGTATGTATGTGGTCCTACAGTGTATGATTACATTCATATTGGTAATGCACGGCCTGTAATTGTGTTTGATGTGGTACGCAGCTACTTGGAGTATGTGGGCTATGATGTAAACTATGTGGTGAATTTTACGGATGTCGATGACAAGTTGATCCGCAAAGCTCGGGAACTTAATATGGAGGTTCCGGCAGTTGCTGAGAAGTTTATTGCTGCCTATCATGAGGATTTGGCAGGATTGAATGTTCCTGCTGCCAGCATAAATCCTCGTGTAACTGAGAGCATGGATCTGATTATTGATTTTATCAAGGATCTGGTAGACAAAGGCTATGCCTATGAGAATGATGGTGATGTCTTCTACCGAACCAAAAAGTTTAAAGACTACGGACAGCTGTCAGGTCAAAATTTGGAGGAGCTCCAGTTTGGGATTCGCATCAATGTGGATGAACGCAAGGAGAATGCCGAGGATTTTGTACTCTGGAAAGCAGCGAAACCGGGAGAAATTTACTGGTCAAGTCCTTGGGGAGATGGACGCCCAGGCTGGCATATCGAATGCTCTGCTATGGCTCGTCACTATTTGGGGGATACGCTGGATATTCATGGAGGCGGACAGGATCTGCAATTTCCGCATCATGAATGTGAATGTGCACAATCTGAAGTGATTACGGGTAAACCATTATCTCGCTACTGGATGCATAACGGATATATTCGCATAGATAATGAAAAAATGTCGAAATCACTCGGTAACGGTATTTTGGTTAAAGATCTGCGTGCTCGTCACAAGCCCGAGGCTTTACGTTATTTTATGCTGTCGACACATTACCGCAATCCTTTGAACTACAACCAAGAGACGATGAGTCAGGCGGAGAATAGTGTCGAACGGATTGCCAATGCAGTCGCCAATGTAAAGCATCGTTTAGCCATTGCATTGAAAGGTAATGAAGAAGTATCGGCTGAGCTGCAAATGAAGCTTGACGGGATATTGCAGCAATTTGGTGAAAAAATGGATGATGATTTCAATACGCCTGATGCGATTACTGCGGTGTTCGAATGGGTCAGCGAAGCCAATCTTTTGTTGCAGCGTGATGTTGTCAATCAGGCGGAATTGCAAGCGGTGCTGCATACCTTCCATTCGATGAATACGGTGCTTCGCATTTATTCAGAACCGAGTGAAGAACTGCTGGATGGCGAAGTTGAGCAGTTAATTGCAGAACGTGTCGAAGCTCGTAAAACTAAAAACTGGGGTAGAGCTGACGAAATTCGCGATTTGTTAGCTACTAAAGGCATTGTGCTTGAAGATACGGCACAGGGGATGCGGTGGCGGCGGAAATGAGTGATAAGCCACTGAATTCAGTAGCTGTGAAAGGCGCAGGAAACTGGTTTCCGTATCCTGCGTCCAAGCCGGCTCGCTTGATGCCCCCTATTGCGTTAGCTTACATTGGTGATGCAGTGTATGAGGTGGCTGTCCGGCAATATCTGTTGACACACCCCAACTTGCGTCCCAATCATTTACATCGACGAGCTACAAAGCTAGTCTCTGCCAAGGCACAGAGTCGTATGTTGGGGTTGCTAGAAACAGTGCTGACGGATGACGAGCGTGACATTGTCCGACAAGGAAGAAATGCCAAGTCAGGGAGCCTGCCCAAAAATGCTGATGTGCTTGAGTATCGACACGCCACAGCACTGGAAGGATTGATTGGTTATCTGTATTGTGATGGACATTTGGACAGATTGACAGAGTTGATTACGTACGGAATTGCACAAATGGAAAATACCGAAAAATCATAAATTGGAGACGGATTGGATGAATTGAATATCAACCGTTTTCCGGGAGGAAGCTAGAGATGGAAGAAGAATGGATTGCCGGTAAGCATTCGGTAACAGAGGCGCTGCGTTCAGGCAGGACGATAAATAAAATTTGGATTGCGGATAATGCACAAAAGCATTTGACATTGCCGATTACAGCTGAGGCGAAAAAAGCAGGAATCATTGTTTTGCAGGTAGACAAGCGTAAGCTCGATCAAATGGTTCCAGGCATTCAGCATCAGGGAGTGGTTGCGCAAGCAGCACCTTTTGCCTACGCTGAAGTGGAAGACTTGCTTGCTAGTGCTCGTGCTAAAGGAGAAGAGCCGTTTTTGATTTTGCTGGATGAAATTGAAGATCCTCATAACTTGGGCTCCATCCTTCGTACGGCGGATTGCACTGGAGCACACGGTATTATAGTGCCAAAAAGGCGTTCAGCAGCTGTAACTGTAACGGTGTCTAAAACATCGGCGGGTGCTGTGGAGTACGTTCCAGTGGCACGGGTGAGCAATCTGGGGCAAACCATTGACCGTCTTAAAGAAGAAGGTGTATGGGTAGTTGGCACGGATGTTACAGCAACCGATCCCGTCTTTGGGAATGGGGTATTCACCGGTCCTGTAGCGATTGTCATTGGTAACGAAAATAAAGGAATGGGCCGTTTGATCCGTGAGAAATGTGATGTACTTGTCAAGCTGCCGATGGCGGGACAAATCAATTCTCTCAATGCTTCTGTAGCTGCAGGTGTCGTCATGTACGAAGTCTTGCGCGGACGACAGGCACGGAGCTAACGATATGGCTGACACGCGGGATGTTCTGCTTGTGGACGGTTACAACATGATTGGAGCCTGGCCCGAACTTTCCGCACTGGTACAATCTGGTATGCAGGAAGCGAGGGACAGACTTCTTGAACGACTGGCGGATCATCAGGCGTATTCGGGCAGAAGAGTCATCGTCGTGTTTGATGCTTACAGGGTGCCAGGATTAGGTAAAACCTTTGCCCAGAGCAAAGTCCAGATTTATTTTACGAGAGAAAAAGAGACAGCCGACGAATGCATCGAACGATTGGTTCGGGAGCTGAGCAGCAAGAGAAGAAGCATTTACGTAGCGACAAGTGATCAGGTAGAGCAGCATGTTGCTTTTGGCCAAGGAGCACTCAGAGTATCGGCACGAGAATTGCTGATCGAGATTGAGGAATCTGAAAGGGAAGTCCAGAAGCGAATTCAGCAGGATAACGCCAAATTGTCCCGCAACTCGTTGGATGCCAAGCTGAGTCCGGAGCTTCGAAAGCTGTTCGAACGATGGAGAAGAGAATGATCCAATAATTGGTACACCCTCCATTTTGAAACCATTGACAATTTTGTTAGCGCTCTTCTTTTTTAGGTTGTTGTGGTTGACGGTATCAGGTTACATCGCGTATACTTGTCGTATATTTGAGAGAGTAACGGGTACCTTGCGTTGCAGCCGGAGGGATTGTTAGTGAGTGTGGACCTCAAAGATATCATGTTGTCAAAGTTTGATTACAAAAATGATGAAGACATTGTCGGAGCAGTCCATGAAGGTGATGGGGAAGCGCTGGAGTTTCTGATTAACAAGTACCGGAACTTTGTGCGGGCCAAGGCCAGATCCTACTTCCTGATTGGTGCTGATCGCGAGGATATTATTCAGGAGGGCATGATTGGTCTCTACAAGTCCATTCGTGATTTTAAGGGAGACAAGCTTGCTTCGTTTAAGGCTTTCGCCGAGTTGTGCATTACACGACAGATTATTACGGCAATTAAGACGGCTACACGACAAAAGCACATTCCTCTGAACTCTTACGTATCTCTGGACAAGCCCATCTATGATGAAGAGTCAGACCGGACGTTGCTCGATGTGATTTGTGGAACACAAGTAAGTGACCCTGAAGAGCTGATTATCAATCAGGAAGAGTTTGTGGGTCTTGAGGACAAAATGTCCGAGATTCTGAGCGAGCTAGAACGCAAGGTACTTATGTTGTATCTGGACGGACGTTCGTATCAGGAGATTGCAGAGGATCTTGACCGCCATGTTAAATCCATTGATAACGCGCTGCAACGGGTCAAGCGTAAACTTGAAAAGTATCTGGAAGTAAGGGATAGTTGAAAGTAGAGGCTGACATGGAAAAGGCTCGAGTTTGAGTCTTTTTTTATTCGTTTTGGGTAAGGTGTGCAGGTTTATAAGTGTTGTAAATGATTTATACTAAAAAAGATGAATAATAGATATCGCTTTGATTTTGAAGCAGTATTTCAGAGAACAGCTTTAAAGGATGGGCAGATGTAAAAATGCACCACAACCGAGACTGCGAAATGTATGCAAACATTCGTTGACATGGAAAACCCCGTGTGATAAAGTGTTTTAGGTAGGCCTAAATTCGCGGTTTTTTTTAGGATCAATTATGAGACTTCCGGTGTTGGATGTCTTCGGGAGGTGCACATCATGCGGGTAATTATTACTTTGGCTTGTACAAATTGCAAACAAAGAAATTACACAACGACGAAAAACAAGCGTAATCACCCCGACCGCATGGAGATGAAGAAATTCTGTAAGTCCTGTAACGAACAGACTTCTCATCGGGAAACCAGATAGTTTTTGGAGGTGTAGTCGGCGTGAAACGCAGTTTCAAGTCTCTGTTTTCCTTTTTCTCTGAAAGCTGGGCTGAACTCAAGAAAGTTCGCTGGCCCAATCGTAAAGAACTGACCAACTATACGCTGATTGTCATAGGGACGATTGCGTTCGTCACGATTTATTTTTGGGTTCTCGATATCGGCATTTCCGCTGTGATCGAAGCGATTATCTAGGAAGGGTTCCAGGTGGCTTGATATGGAAAAAAGATGGTACGTCGTTCATACCTATTCAGGGTATGAGAACAAAGTCAAAGCCAATTTGGAAAAACGCGTTGAGTCCATGGGCATGGAAGACAAGATATTCCGTGTTCTTGTTCCTATGGAAGAAGAACTGGTAACCAAGGACGGTAAGAAAAAAACCGTTATGCGTAAAGTCTACCCTGGTTATGTCTTGGTCGAAATGGTCCAAACCGATGATTCTTGGTATGTTGTACGCAACACACCAGGTGTTACGGGATTTGTAGGGTCGACAGGCTCGGGTTCCAAACCGACGCCATTGCTTCCGGAAGAAGTTGAACAGATTCTGAAGCATATGGGCATGGTAGAGCCGAAACCGAAGATTGAATTCGATGTTAAGGAATCCGTGCGAATTAAAGTTGGTCCTTTTGCGAATTTTGTGGGCTCCGTGGAAGAAATTTTGGTTGAGAAGAGCAAGCTTAAGGTTCACGTCAACATGTTTGGACGGGAAACCCCGCTTGAGTTGGATTATACTCAAGTGGAGAAAATATAGATTTTTCTTACAGGTTTCTTGTGGGAGGATCAATAGGTCCGTCTACCACTATTGAGTCAAGGAGGTGTCATCCATGGCAAAAAAGGTAATTAAAATGGTAAAACTGCAGATTCCTGCAGGGAAAGCTAATCCAGCGCCTCCAGTAGGTCCAGCTTTGGGTCAAGCAGGTGTCAACATTATGGCATTCTGTAAAGAATTCAATGCTCGTACTGCTGATCAAGCAGGCCTGATTATTCCGGTTGAAATTTCGGTATTTGAGGATCGTTCTTTTACGTTCATCACCAAAACTCCACCGGCTGCTGTTCTGTTGAAAGTTGCTGCTAAAATCGAAAAAGGTTCCGGTGAACCGAATAAAGCGAAAGTTGCAACTGTAAATCGCGCTGCTGTTCGTCAAATTGCAGAGCAAAAAATGCCTGACCTTAACGCAGCTTCCGTAGAATCGGCAATGCGTATGGTTGAAGGTACTGCTCGCAGCATGGGTATCACCATCGTAGATTAATTTTATTAATCTACGTGTGCCGGCAGTTTGACTGTCCGGTAAGTGTGGGAGGAATATCCGCTAATACCACATAAGGAGGAAAAGATAATGGCTAAACATGGTAAGAAGTACCTGGAAGCTGCTAAGCTGATTGACAGCGAAGCAACTTATGAGCCTTTGGAAGCCGTTGAATTGGTGAAAAAGGCTGCAACTGCTAAATTCGACGAAACCGTTGAAGCTGCAGTTCGTCTGGGCGTAGATTCCCGTAAACAAGACCAGGCTGTTCGTGGTGTTGTTGTCCTGCCACATGGTACGGGTAAAACACAACGTGTTCTGGTATTTGCAAAAGGTGACAAAGTGAAAGAAGCGGAAGCGGCTGGCGCTGATTTTGTTGGCGATCAAGATATGATCAACAAAATCCAACAAGGCTGGTTCGAATTCGACGTCTGCGTTGCGACACCTGATATGATGAGTGAGGTTGGTAAACTGGGTCGTTTGCTCGGTGGTAAAGGTTTGATGCCTAACCCTAAAGCAGGCACAGTTACTTTCGATGTTGCCAAGGCTGTTCAAGAAATTAAAGCCGGTAAAATCGAATACCGTCTCGACAAAGCAGGTCAAATTCACGCACCAATCGGCAAAGCTTCTTTCAGTGCTGAACAACTGAACGAAAACCTTAAAGCCTTGATTGAAGCCTTGAACCGTGCGAAGCCAGCGGCTGCTAAAGGTGTATACCTGAAAAACATCGCTATTTCTTCGACTATGGGACCAAGTGCACGTGTGAACGCATCTGTTTACAGATAATATTTTTATTGACAGGTTCAATTGAATTTGTTATTCTGTAAAAGTTGTGAGTCATTGTGACTGACCGTTAAAGTTGAATATGCTTACCGTAGACAGTAGGTGCCTTCGGGCTTAATTTCCTACCGAGGTGTTATGATAGAACGTTTCATGTGACGGGCTTGTCCCGTCCATGTAGATTTATCAAGCCTTCGTACTCTACGGAGGCTTTTTTCATGCTCATGAAAACGACTTTGGTAGATCACCAGAATGGGTGTTTCGAACAAAGTAGATAAATTGATCAGGAGGTGTACAGTTTGGCAAATGCAAAGGTGATTCAAGCAAAACAAGAAGCTGTTGAAGTTGTAGCTGCAAAATTGCGCGAGAGCGTAACAACTGTAGTTGCAGACTATCGCGGTCTGAATGTTGCCCAAGTAACTGAGCTGCGTAAGCAGCTTCGCGAAGCCGGAATCGAATTTCAAGTGCTGAAAAACACACTGCTCCGCCGTGCAACTGCGGAAGCAGGATTGACTGAACTGGACGCAGTATTGACAGGTCCTACTGCAATCGCGTTCGGTAAAGATGATGCAGTGTCTGCAGCTAAAATCTTGAACGATTTCGCTAAGAAAAACAATGCATTGGAACTGAAAGGTGCAGTTGTAGAAGGTCGTGTGATCGGTGTTGAGGAAATCAAAGCGCTGGCAGAACTGCCATCTCGCGAAGGTCTCCTTTCCATGCTCCTCAGCGTGCTTCAAGCTCCTATGCGCAACTTCGCGCTTGCAGTTAAAGCTGTTGCAGAAAAAGAAGAGCAAAGTGCATAAGTTGGGATTTAAACCTGCTGTATAGCAGTTAAGAACAAAAAAAATACGAATTTAAATGGAGGTTCAACCATGAGTAAAGAGCAAATCTTGGAAGCGATTAAAGGTATGTCCGTATTGGAACTGAACGATCTCGTGAAAGCAATCGAAGAAGAATTCGGCGTAACTGCAGCAGCTCCAGTAGCTGTAGCAGGTGGCGCAGCAGGTGGCGCAGCAGAAGCTGAGCAATCCGAGTTCGACGTAATCTTGACAAGCGCTGGCGCTTCCAAAATCAACGTTATCAAAGCAGTTCGCGAAATCACAGGTCTTGGCCTGAAAGAAGCAAAAGAACTGGTTGACAACGCTCCAAAACCACTGAAAGAAAAAGTTGCAAAAGAAGAAGCTGAATCCGTTAAAGCAAAATTGGAAGAAGCAGGCGCTTCTGTAGAAGTAAAATAATTGACTGCTCTCTAGCAGACAATGAATTAAAACAAACCCCTTGAGGTGATCTTCAAGGGGTTTGTTGCTGTAAAACGGTATTATGAACAGGTCTGAGATATTATTCTAAAGGCTATGATGTTAGTACGACCGTATAACCGAAAGAGGTGGGCGTGAATGGCTGATCATTATTACTCCAAACGGCCAGAGACGGCGCATGAACGACGAAGTTTAGAAACAGTGCTACGTGGACGTTCCTATCGATTTGCCAGCGATTCAGGCGTTTTTTCAAAGCAGGGAATTGATTATGGGAGTCGAGTGCTGATCGAAGCTATGCAACTTCCTACAAATGCCTCGGTATTGGATGTAGGATGTGGTTACGGACCGATTGGTTTGACGGCGGCAACGCTTGTCCCAGACGGACACGTTACAATGGTTGATATTAACGAGCGAGCCGTTCAATTAGCGGTAGAGAATGCGGAGCGTAATGGGATTAAAAATGTCACCATTAAGCAAAGTGATTTGTTTGCAGAAGTGCAACACGAACGTTTTGACGTGATCTTGACGAATCCTCCTATACGTGCAGGGAAGGAAACGGTGCACACCATTTTTGAACTTGCATATGAGCATTTAAACGAGGGTGGAGCTTTGTGGGTCGTCATCCAGAAAAAACAGGGTGCTCCTTCGGCGAGCGCTAAAATAGAGAGCCTTTTCGGTTATGTGGAGGAAGTTACGAAGGATAAAGGTTATCGGATTCTGAAGGCAGAAAAAACTTTTAGAAAAATGCAATAGGACCATTGACTTGAATCCTGGTCTGTGATATCATTATAAAATGTCAGTATTAGGATGCCCTCCATGGCTTTAGTTTGTTGAAATGTCAATAGATTTATGCGTAGCAGGGTATAGTATTTATACCTATTACGTATAATATAACCATTTTGGGCAAATCTACAAGTGATGAAGATCTTCCGGCAAGAGGATTCCGCAGATACGTCGCTCTTTTTTCGAATGCATTCGAGTAAGGGCTTTTCTGTATTTGTAAGATCGAATCTTCTGTATGTGTCTTATTATAAGGTCACAAACAGAGGTTCGCAATGTATTTTTAAAGTGAGTAGACATGAGGGGTGAGTTTAAGTTGGCAGGACATCTTGTTCAATATGGTCGACGCACTCGGCGCAGTTATGCACGTATTAATGAGGTACTCGAGGTTCCCAACCTGATTGAGATCCAACAAAAATCCTATGATTGGTTTTTGGAGGAAGGATTACGGGAAATGTTTCGGGATATTTCTCCAATTCAAGATTTCACAGGAAATCTGATTCTGGAGTTTATCGATTACTCTCTCGGAGAACCCAAATATACCGTTGACGACGCAAAGGAACGCGACGTTACGTATGCAGCACCGCTTCGGGTAAAAGTCCGGCTTATTAATAAAGAAACCGGGGAAGTGAAAGAGCAGGAAGTATTCATGGGAGACTTCCCGCTGATGACTGAAACGGGTACGTTTATTATTAACGGTGCGGAACGGGTTATTGTCAGCCAGTTGGTTCGCTCTCCCAGCGTCTATTTCAGCACAAAAGTCGACAAGAATGCGAAAACAACATACACCGCAACGGTAATTCCTAACCGGGGGGCTTGGCTCGAACTGGAGATGGATGCGAAGGATATTATCTATGTCCGGATTGACCGTACCCGTAAAATTCCGGTTACGGTGTTGCTGCGTGCGCTTGGCTTTGGCACTGATGCTGAGATTCTGGATTTGCTCGGCAATGACGAATATATCCGCAACACACTTGATAAAGACAACACGGATTCCACGGAGAAAGCGCTGATCGAAATTTATGAGCGTCTTCGTCCGGGTGAGCCGCCTACATTGGATAACGCAAAGAGCTTGCTTGTTGCACGTTTCTTTGATCCAAAACGTTATGATCTGGCCAACGTAGGCCGTTACAAAATCAATAAAAAGCTTCACATCAAAAACCGTCTGTTCAACCAACGGCTTGCTGAGACCCTGATTGATACGACAACTGGTGAAATCATTGCTGAAGCAGGGCAAATGGTAGACCGCCGCCTGTTGGACGAGATTTTGGCTCAACTGGAAGAGTCGGTTGGACACCGTACGTATCATGTTGCTAGTGGTGTTTTAGAAAGCAACGATATTCCGCTTCAAACGATTGATGTATTCTCGCCAATTGAAGACGGTAAAGTGGTAAAACTGATTGCCAATGGGAATATCGATAAATCGGTTAAGAACATTACGCCTGCCGATATTATTTCCTCCATCAGTTATTTTATTAACTTGCTTCACGGAATCGGAAGTACGGACGACATTGACCATTTGGGTAACCGTCGTTTGCGTTCTGTAGGTGAGTTGCTTCAAAATCAGTTCCGGATCGGTTTGTCCCGTATGGAACGCGTGGTGCGCGAAAGAATGTCGATTCAGGATGCTAATGTAATCACGCCACAGGCGCTGATTAACATACGTCCGGTCATTGCGTCGATTAAAGAGTTCTTTGGTAGCTCCCAGCTGTCTCAGTTTATGGATCAGACAAACCCGCTTGCTGAATTAACGCACAAACGTCGTCTGTCTGCACTCGGACCCGGCGGTTTGACGCGCGAACGCGCGGGCATGGAAGTACGTGACGTCCATCCAAGTCACTACGGCCGTATGTGTCCTATTGAGACACCAGAGGGACCGAACATTGGTTTGATCAACTCTTTGTCCACTTTCGCACGTATTAATGAGTATGGATTTATCGAAGCTCCTTATCGTTGGGTAGATCCGAAAACCGGAAAAGTTACAGACCAGATTGATTACCTGACTGCTGATGAGGAAGATAACTACATCGTTGCTCAGGCAAATGCGGAACTAACAGAAGAAAACACCTTTAAGGATGAAATCGTTATTGTCCGCTATAACAAGCAGTCTGATAACATTATTCCAATGGCAAGTAGCCGTGTTGATTACATGGACGTATCGCCTAAACAGGTCGTATCGGTCGCAACTGCACTGATTCCGTTCCTGGAGAATGATGACTCGAACCGCGCACTGATGGGTTCCAACATGCAGCGGCAGGCTGTGCCACTGCTGATTCCGAAAGCGCCTTTGGTAGGAACAGGGATGGAACATAAGTCTGCAAAAGATTCTGGTGTTTGCGTTGTCTCCAAGTACAACGGGGTAATTGAACGTTCTTCGGCTAACGAAATTTGGCTGCGTCGTATTGAAAAGGTAGACGGTACTGAAGTAAAAGGCGATATTGTTAAGTATAAATTACACAAATTTATGCGTTCTAACCAAGGAACATGCATTAATCAGCGTCCGATTGTGAACAGAGGCGATATTGTCAAGGTTGGCGATATTCTTGCCGATGGTCCTTCCACCGAGATGGGTGAGTTGGCACTGGGACGTAACGTTGTCGTAGCGTTCATGACTTGGGAAGGTTATAACTACGAGGATGCGATCTTGCTGAGCGAGAAGCTGGTTAAAGAGGATGTATATACCTCGATCCATATCGAGGAATACGAATCTGAAGCTCGTGATACGAAGCTTGGACCAGAAGAAATCACTCGTGATATTCCGAATGTTGGTGAAGAAGCGCTTCGCAATTTAGATGAACGCGGCATCATTCGCATCGGTGCGGAAATCGCCGCAGGTGACATTCTTGTTGGTAAAGTAACACCTAAGGGTGTGACTGAGTTGACAGCTGAAGAACGTCTATTGCATGCGATCTTCGGTGAGAAGGCGCGCGAGGTTCGTGATACTTCCTTGAGAGTTCCTCACGGAACTGACGGGATCGTTGTAGATGTTAAAGTATTTACACGTGAAAATGGCGATGAGCTGCCACCGGGTGTAAACCAGCTGGTGCGCGTATACATTGCTCAAAAACGTAAAATTTCCGAAGGCGATAAAATGGCTGGACGTCACGGTAACAAGGGTGTCGTTGCCCGTATTCTGCCTGAAGAAGATATGCCATTCTTGCCGGATGGCACCCCAGTACAAGTCGTACTGAACCCGCTGGGCGTACCTTCCCGGATGAACATCGGACAGGTGCTTGAAGTGCATCTGGGTATGGCTGCAATGCGTCTTGGTATCCATGTGGCAACTCCAGTATTCGATGGTGCCAAGGAATATGACGTATTTGATACGATGGAAGAAGCGGGTATGCAACGCAATGGTAAAACGGTGTTGTATGATGGACGTACAGGTGATCGTTTTGAACGTGAAGTTACTGTCGGTGTCATGCACATGATCAAACTGGCGCACATGGTAGACGATAAGATCCATGCCCGTTCTACAGGTCCTTACTCTCTCGTTACGCAACAGCCATTGGGTGGTAAAGCCCAATTCGGTGGTCAGCGCTTCGGGGAGATGGAAGTATGGGCACTGGAAGCTTACGGTGCAGCGTACACGCTTCAGGAAATTTTGACTGTGAAATCCGATGATGTGGTTGGACGTGTTAAAACTTACGAATCCATCGTCAAAGGTGAAAATGTCCCTGAACCAGGTGTTCCTGAATCATTCAAGGTCTTGATCAAAGAGCTGCAAAGCTTGGGTATGGACGTGAAGATTCTGTCTGAAGACGAACAAGAGATCGAAATGAGAGAGCTTGATGATGAAGATGACACAACTGGCGATAAGCTGAGTTTGAATCTGGAAGGCTCTGAGGTTGGCGTAGAGTAGATTGACTGCTGACTGACTCATATCAGCTTTGTTATATGCTTTGATCCATTTTTGGATGGATCAGGCTTCTTGATACCGCCCGGTGCTGCCGGGCGGTATCAAACCTAAAAACTCAGGATTTGGTTAAGGAGGGTTGCTCCTTGTTGGACGTTAACAATTTCGAATATATGAAAATCGGGCTTGCTTCCCCCGAAAAGATTCGTTCTTGGTCCCGCGGAGAAGTCAAAAAACCGGAGACGATTAACTATCGTACGCTTAAACCGGAAAAAGAAGGACTATTTTGCGAGAAAATTTTCGGACCTACGAAAGATTGGGAATGTCACTGTGGTAAGTACAAACGTGTACGCTATAAAGGTGTTGTCTGTGACCGCTGTGGAGTAGAAGTTACTCGCGCTAAGGTTCGCCGTGAGCGTATGGGCCACATTGAGTTGGCTGCTCCTGTATCGCACATTTGGTACTTCAAAGGCATTCCGAGTCGTATGGGTCTTGCTCTTGATATGTCTCCAAGATCTTTGGAAGAGATCATTTACTTCGCATCTTATGTTGTAACCGATCCAGGAGATACGCCTTTGGAGAAAAAGCAACTCCTGTCCGAGAAAGAATACCGCAGCTATCGTGAGAAATATGGCTACGGATTCCAGGCGGGAATGGGTGCTGAAGCGGTTAAAAAGCTTCTTCAAGATTTAGATATAGACAAAGAATTAGAATTCTTGAAAGAAGAGCTACGTACAGCTCAAGGGCAACGTCGAAACCGTGCGATCAAACGCCTTGAAGTTATTGAGGCATTCCGTAACTCTGGTAACCAACCGGATTGGATGATCATGGACGTACTGCCTGTTATTCCTCCTGAGCTTCGTCCAATGGTACAGCTGGACGGTGGACGTTTTGCTACTTCTGACCTTAATGATCTGTATCGTCGTGTTATTAACCGTAATAACCGTCTGAAACGCTTGTTAGATTTGGGTGCGCCAGATATTATCGTGCAAAATGAAAAACGGATGCTGCAGGAAGCTGTTGATGCTCTGATTGATAATGGTCGTCGTGGTCGTCCTGTTACAGGTCCGGGTAATCGTCCTTTGAAATCCCTCAGCCATATGCTGAAAGGTAAACAAGGACGTTTCCGTCAAAACTTGCTCGGGAAACGTGTTGACTATTCCGGTCGTTCCGTTATCGTAGTAGGCCCGTACTTGAAGATGTACCAATGTGGTCTGCCGAAAGAAATGGCGCTGGAGCTGTTCAAGCCTTTTGTTATGAAAGAGCTTGTTAACAAAGGTTTGGCACACAACATTAAGAGCGCGAAGCGTAAAGTAGAGCGTGTGAGTGCTGAAGTGTGGGATGTACTCGAAGAAGTAATCAAGGAGCATCCGGTTCTTCTAAACCGTGCCCCTACGCTGCATAGACTAGGTATTCAAGCGTTTGAACCGATCTTGGTTGAAGGTCGTGCGATTCGTTTGCATCCGCTCGTATGTACGGCATACAATGCTGACTTTGACGGTGACCAAATGGCGGTTCACGTTCCGCTGTCTGCAGAGGCTCAAGCGGAAGCTCGTTTGCTCATGCTGGCATCCGGCAACATTTTGAATCCGAAAGACGGCAAGCCTGTTGTTACTCCTTCCCAGGATATGGTCCTTGGCTCATTCTATTTGACAATGGACAACAAGGAAGAAGAAGGAAGTAACATGATCCTTCGCAACCCGAATGAGGCTATCTCAGCTTACCAACGCGGAACAGCGGGTCTTCATGCTCGTGTAGCTATTCCGGTTAAAGCTTTGAATAAAACGAGCTTTACAGAGAAGCAGCAGGATGCGATGTTGATTACAACCGTGGGTAAAATTATCTTTAATGAGATTTTCCCAGCAAGCTTCCCGTATATCAATGACGCTACTCGTGCCAACCTGCTCTATGGTACTGCTGAAGAGTTCTTTGTTTACGAGAAAGGTGTAAATCTTACTGAAGCCATCCAGAACGCTCCGCAAGCTGGTGGAGTGGGCAAGGATTACCTTGGTAATATCATCGCCCGTTGCTTTGAGATTTACCATACGACAGAAACCGCCGTGATTTTGGATAAGATCAAACAGCTTGGCTTTACGTATTCTACTCGTGCAGGTGTGACGGTTGCTGTGGCAGACGTAGTTGTACCTCAAGAGAAACAGGATATTCTTAAGGCATCTGATGATAAAGCACAAGTCGTGACCAATCAGTACCGTCGTGGTCTGATTACGAACGAGGAACGCTATGACCGGATTATTGATATTTGGTCTAAGGCTAAAGACGATATTACAGACATTTTGATGAAATCCATGGATCGCTACAACTCTATCATGATGATGGTTGACTCTAAAGCGCGTGGTAACAAATCACAGATTACCCAGCTTGGCGGTATGCGTGGACTGATGGCGAATCCATCTGGTCGTATTATCGAGCTCCCAATCAAATCGAACTTCCGTGAAGGTCTGACAGTACTTGAGTACTTTATCTCCACTCACGGAGCGCGTAAAGGTTTGGCGGATACAGCCTTACGTACGGCTGACTCTGGTTACCTAACTCGTCGTCTCGTTGATGTGGCGCAGGATGTTATCGTGCGCGAAGATGACTGCGGAACGGATAAAGGCTTTACAGTAAGTCGCATCCAGGACGGTAAAGAAGTCATTGAGGACCTGTACGATCGTCTGGAAGGTCGCTATTGCTTCGAAACCGTACGTCATCCTGAAACGGGTGAAATCTTGGCTAGACGCAACGAACTGATTGACTCCAACAAAGCTGAAGCGATCGTTAAAGCTGGTGTGGATAAAGTTCAAATTCGTTCCGTACTAAGCTGCCGTGCTAAACATGGCGTCTGCAAAAAATGTTACGGCCGTAATCTGGCTACTGGCAAGCACGTTGAGATTGGTGAAGCGGTTGGTATTATCGCGGCTCAATCCATCGGTGAACCAGGGACACAGCTCACTATGCGTACGTTCCACACAGGTGGTGTAGCGGGCGACGATATCACCCAAGGTTTGCCTCGTATCCAGGAGCTTTTTGAAGCGCGTAATCCTAAAGGTCAGGCAACCATCAGTGAAATTGATGGTGTAGTTAAAGAGGTTCGTGAAGGGAAAGACCGTCGCGAAATCGACATTCAGGGTGAAGCTGAAACAAAAACCTATTCGGTCACTTATGGTTCACGTCTACGCGTAAGCGAAGGCATGACTGTGGAAGCCGGGGACGAACTGACGGATGGTTCGATTGACCCTAAAGAAATGCTGCGTATAAAAGGTATTCGCGGGGTGCAGAACTATATCCTTCAGGAAGTTCAACGTGTATACCGGAACCAGGGTGTAGAAATCAACGACAAGCACGTAGAAGTTATGATTCGTCAAATGTTGCGTAAAATTCGTATCATTGATGCGGGCGACACGACACTGCTTCCTGGTTCATTTGTTGATGTGCATGAGTATGAAAATGCAAACAAGATAGCGATTCTCAGCGGTCAAGAACCAGCGGTGGCCAAACCAGTTCTTCTTGGTATCACCAAGGCGTCTTTGGAAACTGACTCCTTCTTGTCAGCAGCTTCCTTCCAGGAAACTACTCGTGTCCTGACAGATGCAGCTATCAAAGGAAAAGTCGATCAGTTGCTTGGATTGAAAGAGAATGTAATTATCGGTAAATTGATCCCTGCGGGAACAGGTATGAACCGTTACCGTAGCGTGAAATTTGCCCAGCCTGAAGAGGGGCAATCCTCATCTGAGGAGCTCGAACCCATTTCAGCTGAGTAGTAATATAAAAAAAGTATGATAAGCCCGGAACACCGTAGATATAAGCTTTGGTAAAGGTTGTAGCAACGGTGCTCCGGTGCTTCTTATAAAAATGTAACGTATTACTTTGTTTAAATAGATTATAGTTGATAATTGTCTTGACATTGTTCATAGTCAATGCTAATATAGCAAAGGTGCGTGAGCAGCCTATATGCTATTGGGTCTTTTCGGAGGAATGAGATATGTCTAAAGAACAGGGACTGCAAGATGCTCATGTCAAAATCGGTACCAAACAAACCATTCGTATGGTAGAATTGGGCTTCGCCTCGGAAGTATATGTGGCAGAAGATGCAGATCAGCGTTTCACTTCCAACATCATTGATTTGTGCAATAAGCACGGGGTCAAAGTGACTCTCGTAGATACAATGAAAAATCTCGGAGCTGCATGCGGGATTGAAGTGGGAGCCGCGATGGCTGCTATCGTAAAACAATAGGGTAAGGAACGTTTTTGTCTAGGGAATCGTTATTCTTGGCGGCAAAGACTTTTCATTTGTTCTTTTATGAACCGCCTGGGTCTGTGGGCTTAGATAAGGTTTATAAAGTAACAGCAAAAATTGAGGAAGGGGGTGGCAACCAACATGCCAACTATTAACCAACTGGTTCGTAAAGGACGTCAAGCCAAAATCGAGAAATCGAAATCACCGGCTTTGCAAAAAGGTTTTAATGCCTTGAAACGTGAAGCTACCGACATCAGTGCCCCGCAAAAACGCGGAGTGTGCACTCGTGTAGGTACTATGACTCCGAAAAAACCGAACTCCGCACTTCGTAAATATGCCCGTGTTCGCTTGACGAACCGTGTAGAGGTGACTGCTTACATTCCAGGTATTGGACATAACCTTCAAGAACACAGCGTAGTGCTGATTCGCGGTGGTCGTGTAAAAGACCTTCCGGGTGTACGTTACCACATCGTTCGCGGTGCCTTGGATACTGCAGGCGTAAACAACCGCATGCAAGCTCGTTCCAAATACGGCGCAAAACGCCCTAAAGCTAAAAAATCCTAATGAATATAAACCGCATATGCAGGTTTAACATGTAAGAAAGGGGGATATCCATGCCACGCAAAGGTCCAGTTACCAAAAGAGACGTGTTGCCAGATCCGGTATACAACAGCAAGTTGGTTACTCGCTTGATCAACCGCATCATGCTCGACGGAAAACGAGGCGTTGCTCAAAGCATTCTGTATAATGCGTTCAAGCTTATCCAAGAACGTACGGGTAATGACCCGATGGAAGTATTTGAAGCAGCTATCAAGAATATCATGCCAGTCCTGGAAGTTAAAGCACGCCGTGTCGGCGGTGCCAACTACCAAGTACCAATCGAGGTAAAACCAGAAAGACGTACGTCCCTGGGATTACGTTGGCTCGTAAACTACTCCCGCAACCGCGGCGAGAAAACTATGGAAGAGCGTTTGGCGGCTGAGATTATCGATGCTTCCAACAACACAGGCGCTTCCGTGAAGAAACGTGAAGATACGCACAAAATGGCTGAAGCAAACAAAGCGTTTGCTCACTATCGTTGGTAGGATTCAGCTCAAAAAAATAACTTCAATTTTGAAGGGAGACCCATTTCATGGCAAGAGAGTTCTCCTTGAAAAATACACGTAATATCGGGATCATGGCTCATATTGACGCGGGTAAAACCACAACAACAGAGCGGATCTTGTTCTACACAGGCCGTACGCACAAAATCGGTGAAGTTCACGAAGGTGCTGCGACAATGGACTGGATGGAACAAGAACAAGAGCGCGGAATCACGATTACTTCCGCTGCGACGACCGCTGCCTGGAAAGGTCACCGCGTCAATATCATCGACACCCCGGGGCACGTTGACTTCACTGTTGAAGTTGAACGTTCCCTTCGTGTATTGGACGGAGCAGTTGGTGTTTTCAGTGCGAAAGAAGGCGTTGAGCCTCAGTCTGAAACTGTATGGAGACAGGCTGATCGCTATGGCGTTCCACGGATCGCATATGTAAACAAGATGGACATTATTGGTGCCGACTTCTTGAACGTTGTAGCAGATATGCGTGATCGCCTTCAAGCGAACGCAGTTGCTATTCAACTTCCAATCGGTGCAGAAAATGACTTTTTAGGTATCATCGATATCGTTGGACAAAAGGCTTATATGTACAAAGATGACCTTGGCCAAAATATCGAAGAAACCGAAATTCCTGCGGAATACAAAGACAAAGTCGAAGAACTCCGCAACGAATTGATTGAGAAGGTTGCTGAACTGGATGAAGATTTGACTATGAAATACCTTGAAGGCGAAGAGATCACGGTTGAAGAAATTAAAGCCGCTCTCCGCAAAGGTGTTGTAGAAGTTAAGATCTTCCCAGTTATCTGTGGATCTTCTTACCGTAACAAAGGTGTTCAGTTGATGCTGGACGCTGTTGTTGATTACCTGCCAGCTCCTATTGATGTACCAAGTATTCAAGGTCATCTGGAAGATGGAACGGAAGTTGAACGTCATTCTTCTGATGAAGAGCCTTTCTCCGCATTGGCCTTCAAAATTATGACGGACCCTTACGTTGGTAAATTGACATTCTTCCGCGTATATTCCGGTGTTCTTCAATCCGGTTCTTACGTATTGAATGCAACAAAAGGCAAACGTGAACGTATCGGGCGTATTCTTCAAATGCACGCGAATAGCCGTCAAGAAATCACTGAAGTTTACTCCGGTGACATTGCGGCAGCCGTAGGTTTGAAAGATACAGGTACAGGTGATACACTGTGTGATGAGAAGAATCCTGTTATTCTCGAATCTATGAACTTTCCTGATCCGGTTATCGAAATCGCGGTTGAGCCTAAAACCAAAGCTGACCAAGACAAGATGGCAGTTGCACTCGGTAAGTTGACCGAAGAAGATCCAACTCTTCGTGCTTCTACTAACGAAGAAACTGGCCAAACTATCTTGGCAGGTATGGGTGAGCTTCACTTGGACATTATCATTGACCGTATGCGTCGTGAGTTCAAAGTGGAAACCAATGTTGGTAAACCACAGGTAGCATACCGTGAAACATTCCGTGCTCCAGCACGTGTTGAAGGTAAGTTTGTTCGTCAATCCGGTGGTCGTGGTCAATATGGTCACGTATGGGTTGAGTTCGAACCACTCGAAGCAGGTACTGGTAGCCAGTTTGAAAGCAAGGTTGTCGGTGGCTCTGTTCCAAGAGAATACATCGGACCTGCACTTGCTGGTATTGAAGAGCAAATGAAAAACGGTGTCCTTGCAGGCTTCCCGCTTGTGGACGTTAAAGCTACAATTGTGGATGGATCATACCATGATGTCGATTCCAATGAAATGGCATTTAAAATTGCCGGTTCAATGGCGCTGAAAGCAGCGAAAGACAAATGTAAACCTGTATTGCTTGAGCCGATTATGAAAGTTGAAGTAACGGTTCCAGAGGAATACATGGGTGACGTAATGGGTATGCTGAACTCCCGTCGTGGTCGGATTGAAGGTATGGATTCCCGTGGTGGTGCCCAAATTATTCGTGCAATGGTTCCATTGTCCGAAATGTTTGGATATTCCACTACACTTCGCTCCGGTACACAAGGACGCGGTGTGTTCTCCATGGAGCTTCATCACTATGAAGAAGTTCCGAAGAGCATTGCTGAAGAGATCGTTGCCAAAACCAAAGGCGGCGAGTAATACAGTGTATTAGCTGATCGGATACTCTAGGTTATTCCAAAAGGTTTCCGACAGCCTAAAAATAAAACATGTTATTGAGGAGGAATTGTTCAAATGGCAAAGGCTAAGTTTGAACGTAACAAACCGCACGTTAATATCGGTACAATTGGTCACGTCGATCATGGTAAAACAACTTTGACTGCTGCAATCACAACTGTACTTTCCAAAACTTACGGTGGTGCTGCTGTAGCATTCGATCAAATCGATAAAGCTCCAGAAGAGCGCGAACGCGGTATCACAATCTCCACTGCACACGTGGAATACGAAACACCTAACCGTCACTATGCACACGTTGACTGCCCAGGTCACGCCGACTATGTTAAAAACATGATCACTGGCGCTGCACAAATGGACGGAGCGATTCTGGTTGTATCCGCAGCTGACGGTCCTATGCCGCAAACTCGCGAACACATCCTCTTGTCCCGTCAAGTAGGTGTTCCATACATCGTTGTATTCCTGAACAAATGCGACATGGTTGAAGACGAAGAGTTGCTGGAATTGGTTGAAATGGAAGTTCGCGACTTGCTGAGCGAGTATGACTTCCCAGGCGACGACACTCCAATCACTCGTGGTTCCGCTCGTGAAGCACTGCAAAACCCAGATGGCGACTGGGCTAAGAAAATCGTTGAAATGTTCGAAACAATCGACACTTACATCCCAACTCCAGAACGCGACACTGACAAGCCTTTCCTTATGCCTGTCGAGGACGTATTCTCCATCACTGGTCGTGGTACAGTTGCTACAGGCCGTGTAGAGCGTGGTACTGTTAAAGTGGGCGACGAAATCGAAATCATCGGTATTCAAGAAGAATCCCGTAAATCCGTAGTAACAGGCGTAGAAATGTTCCGTAAATTGCTTGACTCCGCTCAAGCTGGTGACAACATCGGCGCACTGCTTCGCGGTGTAGATCGTGCACAAATCGAGCGTGGCCAAGTATTGGCTAAACCAGGTTCTGTTAACCCACATACAGAATTCTCTGCTCAAATCTACGTTTTGACTAAAGAAGAAGGCGGACGTCACAAACCTTTCTTCACTGGTTACCGTCCACAGTTCTACTTCCGTACAACTGACGTAACTGGTATCATTACTCTGCCAGAAGGTTCCGAAATGGTAATGCCTGGTGATAACATTACGGTTACTGTTCAACTGATCAGCCCAATCGCGATTGAAGAAGGAACTAAGTTCTCCATTCGTGAAGGTGGACGTACAGTTGGTGCAGGCGCTGTAGCAACAATCTCCAAATAATAAGGCTACGGGCCTTGAATATAGCAACATTGTACTGGAACGAGTAACATCGTATTGGAACGAAGTAAAACGAGCCCCTGCCATGGTGCGGGGGCTTTTCTCTTGAGGAAAATTGCAAGCTACGAGCACAATTGTTATCTTTGAAAATAAGATGCATTGTTTTTTTACGTTTTTGCTTGCAATAGGCAGAAGTATTCGATATAATAACTAATGTTGTTTGTGACTGTGCGATGATGTGAGAGGTTACTGACACACCCGGCCCCTTTGCCATGGGAGGGCTGTCGGAAAATTTTCACGGAGTATGTCCGATACCAAATTGGGCGATAGAAGGAGGGACTAAAATGGCAAAGCAAAAAATTCGTATTCGTTTGAAAGCTTACGATCACAGAATTCTTGATCAATCCGCTGAGAAAATTGTTGAAACAGCTAAACGTTCGGGTGCAGGTGTTTCCGGACCAATCCCGCTGCCAACTGAAAAACAAATCATTACTATTCTCCGTGCGGTACACAAGTACAAGGATTCTCGGGAACAATTCGAAATGCGCACACACAAGCGTTTGATCGACATTGTTAATCCGACTCCACAAACTGTGGATGCCTTGATGCGCTTGGACCTGCCGTCCGGTGTAGATATCGAAATTAAATTGTAATATGTAATCAGGAAAAGAAAAGAGGTGTCAACATGAAAGGTATCTTAGGAAAAAAACTCGGAATGACTCAAGTGTTTACCCCTGAAGGTAACGTACTTGCTGTTACGGTTATCGAAGCTGGTCCTTGTGTTGTTCTGCAAAAGAAAGATCTGGAAAACGATGGATACGAAGCTATCCAACTCGGATTCTCTGATAAAAAAGAAAAAAGATCCAACAAACCTGAAGCAGGGCATGCTAAAAAAGCAAATACTGCACCTAAGCGCTACGTTCGTGAACTTCGTGGCATCGACCTTGCTGCGTACGAGGTTGGCCAAGAACTGAAGGCTGATGTCTTCACAGAAGGCGAATTCGTTGACGTAACAGGTATTTCTAAAGGTAAAGGTTTTGCCGGCGTTATCAAACGTTGGGGACAAAGCCGCGGACCAATGGCACACGGCTCGCGTTACCACAGAGGTCCAGGTTCTATGGGTTCCATTCAAGCTAACCGCGTTCCTAAAGGTAAACACTTGCCAGGACACATGGGGCATGAAACGGTAACGATTCAACGCCTTGAAGTTGTTAAGATCGATACAGAACGTAATGTATTGCTCGTGAAAGGTTCCATTCCAGGACCTAAAAACAGCTTCGTTAAAGTATTAGAAACGGTGAAAAAATAATCAACTGAGGAAAGGAGGAACACAAAATGCCAAAAGTAGCACTATTTAATATTAGTGGCAGCCAAGTTGGCGAAATTGAATTGAACGATGCAGTGTTCGGTATCGAACCGAATAAACACGTTCTTCATGACGCTGTTGTTATGCAATTGGCTTCCCTGCGTCAAGGTACTCACAAAGTAAAAGGACGTTCTGAAGTACGTGGCGGCGGACGTAAACCTTGGAAACAAAAAGGTACTGGTCGCGCTCGTCAAGGTTCAATTCGTGCACCACAATGGGTTGGTGGCGGTACTGTATTCGGTCCGACTCCACGCAGCTATGCTTACAAATTGCCTAAAAAAGTTCGTCGTCTGGCGATCAAATCGGCACTGTCATCCAAAGTGATTGAGAATGAAATCATCGTATTGGACGCTCTTACACTGAACGGACCTAAAACGAAAGAATTCGCAGCCATTTTGAATAACCTTAAAGCTGATCGTAAAGCATTGATTGTAGCTCCTAGCTATGATGACAATGTAGCACTGTCCGCTCGTAATATTCCTGGTGTGAAGTTTGTAGCCGCAGACGGCATTAATGTTCTTGATGTGCTCGGACACGACAAACTGATCATTACGAAGGAAGCAGTTCAGAAGGTAGAGGAGGTGCTCGCGTAATGAAGGATCCTCGTGATATTATCAAACGTCCGATTATCACCGAACGTACGGCTGGTATGATGAATGACTTGAAATATGTTTTCGAAGTTGACATTCGTTCCAATAAAGTCGAAGTTAAAAAAGCAATCGAAGCGATTTTTAACGTGAAAGTAAGTAACGTTAATACACTTCGTGTGCCTGCGAAACCAAAACGCTACGGTCGTCATTCCGGCTATACGAGCGAGTGGAAGAAAGCGTTCGTAACGCTGAGCAAAGACAGTAAGCCGCTTGAGTTTTTTGAAACAGTATAATTGAATCTGTAAAGTAAGGAGGGAAACTCAGTGCCAATTAAAAAGTATAAACCGACGTCCCCGGCCAGACGTGCAATGTCTGTATCTACTTTCGAGGAGATCACAACAAATCAGCCCGAGAAATCGTTGCTGGCACCTCTGAGCAAGCAAGCTGGACGTAATAACCAAGGTAAAATTACAGTTCGTCATCATGGCGGCGGACACAAACGTAAATACCGTATTATTGACTTCAAACGTAACAAAGATGGAATACCGGGCCGCGTTGCTACGATCGAATATGATCCAAACCGTACGTCCAACATCGCACTTATCCACTATGTGGATGGTGAAAAACGTTACATCATCGCTCCTAAAGGTCTGAAAGTAGGAGATATAGTGGTATCCGGTCCGGACTCCGATATTAAAATCGGTAACTCCTTGCCATTGGAAAATATTCCAGTAGGTACGGTTATCCACAATATCGAATTGAAACCGGGTAAAGGTGGCCAACTTGTTCGTGCTGCTGGTACGGAAGCCCAACTTCTTGGTAAAGAAGAGAAGTATGTTACAATTCGTTTGACCTCTGGTGAAGTGCGTCGCATTCTGAAAGTTTGCCGTGCTACAATTGGATCTGTTGGTAACGAAGACCACGAACTTGTTAAAATCGGTAAAGCTGGTCGTAGTCGTTGGTTGGGACAACGTCCTGAAGTTCGCGGTGTTGTTATGAACCCTAACGATCACCCACACGGTGGTGGTGAAGGTCGCGCTCCAATCGGACGTAAATCTCCAATGTCTCCATGGGGTAAACCAACCCTTGGTTACAAGACACGTAAAAAAGGCAAAGCATCTGATAAGTACATCGTTCGTCGTCGTACTAAGTAATAAAACGTGCGCTTAAGTCGCACGTTAACATATTAAAGAACGACTACGTTTTAACGAAGGGAGGATTCACAAATGGGTCGCAGTCTCAAAAAAGGACCATTTATTGATGGTTACCTGTTGAAAAAAGTAGAGGTTTTGAACGAGTCTGACAAAAAAGTCGTGATCAAAACTTGGTCCCGTCGCTCTACGATTTTCCCGCAATTTATCGGACACACGTTTGGTGTATATGATGGTCGTAAACACGTGCCTGTATACGTAACGGAAGATATGGTTGGACACAAATTGGGCGAATTCGCTCCAACGCGTACGTACAAAGGCCATACGGATGACGATAAGAAAACAAGAAGATAATCAACACAGCGTAGTGTTTGAGAGGAGGTAACTCAATGGAAGCAAAAGCACATGCTAAATCCGTGCGGATTTCCGCTCGCAAAGTGAAACTTGTTATCGATTTGATTCGTGGCAAGCAGGTAGGTGAGGCGATTGCAATTCTTCGTCACACTCCGAAATCCGCTTCTCCAGTCGTTGAGAAATTGTTGAATTCTGCTATCGCGAACGCAGATCACAACTACTCTATGGACGTAAATAAATTGGTAGTGTCTGAGGTTTTTGTAAACCAAGGTCCTACAATGAAACGATTCCGCCCGCGTGCAATGGGTCGTGCAAGCCGCATCAATAAACGCACCAGTCATATTACTCTGGTGGTATCTGAAAAATAAGGAGGGAAAACGTGTGGGCCAAAAGGTAAATCCCGTCGGACTCCGAATCGGTATTATCCGTGATTGGGAATCCAAATGGTATGCAGGCAAAGATTTCGGTGATCTTTTGCTGGAAGACGTTAAGATTCGTGAGCATCTGAAGAAAAGATTGAAAGACTCCGCTGTATCCCGTGTTGAAATCGAGAGAGCAGCTAACCGTGTCAACGTAACGATTCACACTGCGAAACCAGGTATGGTTATCGGTAAGGGTGGTTCCGAAGTTGAAAATCTGCGTAATGAAATCACTAAAATCGCAGGCGGTAAAAAGGTACACATCAATATCTCTGAAATTAAAAATCCTGAACTGGATGCAATTCTTGTTGCTGAAAGCATTGCACAACAATTGGAACGTCGTGTTTCTTTCCGTCGTGCGTTGAAACAAGCAATTCAAAGAACTATGCGTTCCGGTGCAAAAGGAATTAAAACTCAAGTAGGCGGACGTCTTGGCGGTGCCGAAATCGCTCGTTCCGAAGGATACAGCGAAGGAACTGTTCCACTGCATACACTTCGTGCTGACATCGACTACGGTACAGCAGAAGCTCATACTACTTATGGCCGTCTTGGCGTAAAAGTATGGATCTATCGTGGAGAGGTTCTTCCTCCAGCTAAGAAACAAGCTCCTCAGGAAGGAGGCAACTAATCATGTTGGTACCTAAACGCGTAAAACATCGTAAACAACAACGTGGTCACATGAAGGGTCGTGCAAAAGGCGGTACTACACTGAACTTTGGTGAGTACGGTTTGCAAGCTACTGAACCAGCATGGATCACTAACCGTCAAATCGAAGCTGCTCGTATTGCGATGACTCGTTACATCAAACGTGGTGGTAAGGTTTGGATTAAAATTTTCCCTGACAAACCAATTACTCAAAAGCCTCTTGAGGTTCGTATGGGTAGTGGTAAAGGTAACGTAGAAAAATGGGTTGCAGTAGTGAAACCAGGTAAGATCATGTTTGAACTTGCTGGTGTACCGGAAGAGATTGCTCGTGAAGCAATGCGTCTTGCCGCTCACAAACTGCCAATCAAAACTAAGTTTGTGAAACGTGAAGAATTGGGTGGTGAAGCAAATGAAGGCTAGTGAATTCCGCAACCTTACCACTGCTGAAATCGAACAAAAGATCTCTGGTTTTAAAGAAGAACTTTTCAACCTTCGTTTTCAACTCGCTACCGGTCAGCTTGATAACCCGACTCGGATCGGTGCTGTGCGTAAGGAAATTGCTCGTGCTAAAACTGTGATCCGTGAAAGAGAACTTGGGATTAGCTAAGATATTAGACCGGGTGGAAATTCCGCCTGTAATTAGGAAGGAGGCCAACAATGAGCGAACGTAATGCCCGTAAAGTATTAGTCGGTAAAGTAGTCAGCGACAAAATGGATAAAACGATTGTGATTGCTGTAGAAACTTACAAAAAACATGATCTCTACCATAAACGCATTAAAGTGACTAAAAAATTCAAAGCTCATGATGAAAACAACACTGCACAAATCGGTGATACTGTTAAAATCATGGAAACTCGTCCTTTGTCCAAAGACAAAAACTGGAGACTGGTCGAAATCGTTGAAAAAGCTGTTATAATCTAATGTAGTGTAGTTTTTCCGAAAGGAGGATAAATAAATGATTCAACCATTTACACGTTTGACTGTGGCTGACAATTCCGGCGCGAAGGAACTGATGTGTATCCGTGTGCTCGGTGGTACGGGACGTCGTACAGCTCAAATTGGTGACCTGATCGTTTGTTCCGTAAAACAAGCAACACCAGGCGGCGTTGTCAAAAAGGGTGATGTAGTAAGAGCGGTTGTCGTTCGTACTAAACGTTCTATCCGCCGTAAAGACGGTTCCTACATCGGATTTGATGAGAACGCAGCAGTGGTCGTTAAAGAAGACAAGAGCCCACGCGGTACTCGTATTTTCGGACCAGTTGCTCGCGAACTTCGTGATAAAGACTTCATGAAAATCGTTTCCTTGGCTCCGGAAGTGATCTAAATTCACCTTAAAATGTGCCCGTAGGAGGTGTACGAAATGCCAAAAGTGAAAAAAGTTCTGGAATCCCATAACAACAAGCTGCACGTCAAAAAAGACGACACTGTTCTGGTGATTACAGGTAAAGATAAAGGTAAAAAAGGTCGCGTTATCGCTGCTTACCCTCGTCAAAACCGTGTGCTTGTGGAAGGTGTTAACATGATTAAGAAACACCAAAAGCCTAATCAGTTGAATCCACAAGGCGGCATCATCGAGAAAGAAGCTCCGATTCACGTTTCCAACGTTATGCACATTGATCCGAAGAGCGGAAAAGTAACTCGTGTGGGTTACAAGGTTTTGGACAACGGAAAAAAAGTGCGTATTGCAAAACGTTCAGGCGAAGTGATCGACTAATTATTTTTTGAAGAAAGGAGGACTATGATTCATGGCAACAACAAGAATGAAAGAACGTTTCTTGAAAGAAATCACTCCTGCTTTGATGCAGAAGTTCAACTATACAACAGTGATGCAAGTGCCTAAAATCGAGAAAGTTGTAATCAACATGGGTGTTGGCGACGCAGTCCAAAACTCCAAAGTACTTGATTCGGCTCTCAACGACATGCAGCTGATCGCTGGTCAAAAACCAGTTATCACTCGCGCAAAAAAATCTATTGCAGGTTTTAAATTGCGTGAAAACATGCCGATCGGTGTAAAGGTAACACTTCGTGGCGAGCGTATGTATTATTTCTTGGACAAATTGTTCAACATCACTCTCCCTCGCGTACGTGACTTCCATGGCGTATCAACAAAAGCTTTCGACGGACGTGGTAACTACACGCTTGGTTTGAAAGAACAGTTGATCTTCCCGGAAATCGAGTACGATCAAGTTGATAAAGTTCGTGGTATGGATATCGTTATCGTAACGACTGCCAAGACTGACGAAGAGTCCCGTGAGCTTCTGACTCAGCTGGGCATGCCTTTCGCGAAATAATGTTGGCATAACGTTTCGGGCGTCTGATTTAAAGACACCCTGTTCTCCGAAACTATTTAGGAGGTGTCAGGCTAAGTGGCAAAAACTTCAATGAAAGTCAAACAACAACGCGCACCAAAGTTTAAAGTTCGTGCTTATACTCGTTGCGAACGTTGTGGTCGTCCACATTCGGTGCTGCAAAAGTTTAAGATCTGCAGAATTTGCTTCCGTGAATTAGCTTATAAAGGCCAGATTCCTGGCGTGAAAAAAGCAAGCTGGTAAAAAGTCCTGTTTGGGAAGGAGGTTTATACACAATGACTATGTCTGATCCAATTGCAGATATGCTTACTCGTATTCGTAACGCGAACACTGTTCGCCACGAAACAGTAGAAATGCCTGCATCTACAATGAAAAAACAAATCGCCGACATCCTGAAACGTGAAGGATTCATTCGTGATGCGGAATTTGTTGAAGATAGCAAACAAGGGATCATCCGTATTTTCTTGAAATACGGTGCGAACAACGAGCGTGTTATCACAGGTTTGAAAAGAATCAGTAAACCAGGTCTTCGCGTTTACACGAAGAGCAATGAGATTCCACGCGTACTGGGTGGACTCGGGATCGCAATCATTTCAACATCCAAAGGTATCATGACCGACAAAGAAGCACGTCAGTCCAAAGCCGGCGGAGAAGTGGTTTGCTACGTTTGGTAATTTAACGTTTAAAAGATAGGAGGTGCAACAGATATGTCCCGTATTGGTCGTAAACCAATCACAGTACCAAGTGGTGTTGACGTGACTTTGAACAACACAGTGATCACAGTTAAAGGTCCTAAAGGAACATTGACTCGTGAGCTTCATAAAGACATGTCCGTTACTGTGGAAAATAATGAAATTAATGTAGTTCGTCCTTCGGACAACAAGCTTCACCGCTCTTTGCATGGAACAACCCGCAGCGTTGTTAATAACATGGTAAGTGGTGTAACTGAAGGCTTTTCAAAATCTCTGGAGCTGGTTGGGGTCGGATATCGTGCAAGCAAATCCGGAGATAAAATCGTTCTGAACGTTGGATACTCTCATCCGGTTGAAATTTCACCGGAAGCGGGCATCGAATTCGAAGTTCCTTCGAACACTAAAATCATCGTTCGCGGAATTGATAAAGAGCGCGTAGGTGCCTATGCTGCTAAAATCCGTTCCGTTCGTGAACCTGAACCGTACAAAGGTAAAGGGATTAAATACGAAGGCGAGCGCATCATCCGTAAAGAAGGTAAAGCCGGTAAGAAGAAATAAGTTTCTTACCGACTTTTGTGCGGTCTTTCTACTGGAAAGACTTGTACTTCTTTTTTACCCAGTGCGTCTTAGTATAAAGTTTTAAAAGGCAAACTGAAGGGAGTGAAAACTTGAGATGATTACAAAACAAGATAAAAATAAAGCGCGTGTCAGAAGACATCTGCGTGTACGTAAGAAAATCGAAGGTACGGCTGTACGTCCTCGTTTGAACGTATTCCGCTCTTCCAAGCATATCTACGCACAACTGATTGATGATGTTGCTGGTGTAACATTGGTTTCTGCATCCACTATGGATAAAGAGCTGAGCAGCGAAATCAAAAACGGTGGTAGTGTAGAAGCAGCTCGTAAGGTTGGCGAACTCGTTGCTAAACGTGCGAAAGAAAAAGGCCATGCTAACATCGTATTTGATCGTGGTGGATACTTGTATCATGGACGGATTCAAGCTTTGGCTGATGCAGCTCGCGAAGCAGGCCTTGAATTCTAAGACATTTCTCAAAAGGAGGTTAACGACTTGCGTGTAGATCCGAATACTTTGGAACTGACTGAAAGAGTAGTAAATATTAATCGTGTAGCTAAAGTTGTCAAAGGCGGACGCCGTTTTAGCTTCAGTGCTCTGGTAGTAGTGGGCGACGGCAACGGCTGGGTAGGCGCTGGAATCGGTAAAGCGGGCGAAGTACCTGATGCGATTCGCAAAGGTATTGAAGATGCTAAGAAAAACCTGGTTCACGTTCCACTCGTAGGCACAACAATTCCTCACCTTGTTACAGGTAAGTTCGGTGCTGGCCGGGTTCTGTTGAAACCGGCATCGGAAGGTACTGGGGTTATCGCTGGTGGTCCAGTTCGTGCTGTTCTGGAACTTGCTGGTGTAGGTGATATCTTGACAAAATCTTTGGGTTCTTCGAATTCCATGAATATGGTCAATGCGACTTTGGAAGGTTTGTCCCGCTTGAAACGCGCTGAAGATGTTGCTAAATTGCGCGGCAAATCCATCGAAGAGCTGCTGGGCTAAGGAGGGAATATCATGGCGAAATTAGAAATTACCCTCGTTCGTTCGTTGATCGGCCGTCCTGGTACTCAGAGAACGACTGTTAAAACGCTCGGCTTGCGTAAAATCAACCATAAAGTAGTTCAACCCGACAATGCAGCGATTCGCGGGATGATTAATCAAGTTAGCCATTTGGTTTCTGTTAAAGAAATCGAGGCTTAAGAAATAAAGTATTTTAACAATAATCAAGGAGGTGCAACGAACGATGAAGTTACATGAGCTTTCCCCAGCTCCAGGCTCCCGCAAAGAACGTAAGCGTTTGGGTCGTGGTCCTAGTAGCGGTACGGGTAAAACTTCTGGTCGTGGTCATAAGGGTCAAAACGCTCGTTCCGGCGGTGGTGTACGTCCGGGCTTCGAGGGTGGTCAAAACCCACTGTATCGTCGCTTGCCTAAACGCGGTTTCGTAAATCCTACTCGTAAAGAGTATGCGGTTTTGAATATCGAAGATTTGAACAGTTTTGCAGCGGGTACAGAAGTAAGCCCTGAGTTTTTGCTGAACAATGGTATTGTGAAGAACGCGAAATCCGGAATTAAAATTCTGGGTAACGGTGAAATCACTGTGAAATTGACAGTTAAAGCGAACAAGTTCTCTCAATCTGCGGTAGAGAAAATTGAAGCTGCCGGCGGTAAAACCGAGGTGATCTAATGTTCAAGACCCTGAAAAATATATGGCGGGTTGAGGATCTTAGAACCCGAATCCTGTTTACCCTGTTTATACTCTTTGTATATCGTATTGGCTCCTTCGTGCCGGTTCCCGGTGTGAATAAGCAAGTCTTTACTTCTCAGGATCAGGCAGGAAGCGAGTTGTTTGGACTCCTTAACACCTTCTCAGGGGGCGCATTGTATCAGTTTTCGATCTTCGCCCTCGGGATTATGCCATATATTACAGCGTCCATCATTGTACAGTTGCTGTCAATGGACGTGATTCCGAAACTTGCGGAATGGGCTAAACAAGGAGAGCATGGTAAAAAGAAATTGGCTCAAATTACACGGTATGGTACTGTAATACTGGGCTTAATCCAAGCATTCGGAACGTCGATTGGTTTCAATCGACTGTACGGTGCAGCAATGATTCCAGGTGCTACTTTTGCCGATTATCTGGTTATTGCCATTGTGCTTACAGCAGGGACTACGTTCCTTATGTGGCTCGGTGAGCAAATTACCGAAAAGGGAATCGGTAATGGTATCTCTATTGTAATCTTTGCAGGGATCGCGGCAGGTATTCCAAGACATATTCGGACGATTGTAGAATCTCAGTTTATTCAAGCAGATCAGCTGTTTATGAATATCCTGAAGGCAATTATCATTGCCTTGGTGGTTGTTCTGATTATTGTGGGTGTTATCTACATCCAACAAGGTATTCGGAAAATTCCAGTACAATACGCTAAACGTGTAGTTGGCAACAAGATGTACGGTGGCCAGAATACGCATATTCCGATGAAAATAAATGCGGCAGGCGTTATTCCGGTAATCTTTGCGGTATCATTGCTGCAATTCCCGACAATTATTGCGAGTTTCTGGGCAGATCATGCTTGGGCTAAGTGGATTACCACTTACTTGTATTATGACAAGCCGCTGGGCATGGTTTTGTATGTCGTAATGATTATCGGTTTCACATTCTTCTATACCTTTGTACAGATGAATCCGCAGCAAATGGCCGACAACATGAAGAAAAACGGCGGTTATATCCCGGGTATTCGCCCAGGTAAAGCTACTGAGAAATACTTGACACGAGTAATGTCACGTTTGACAATGACAGGAGCTTTGTTCCTGGCAGTCATATCCGTTTTGCCGGTATTCTTCGGTTCGCTTTCGGGCTTGCCTCGTTCCGTGCAAATTGGCGGTACTTCATTGCTCATCATTATTGGTGTAGCATTGGATACGATGAAGCAAATCGAAAGCCAACTGATCAAACGCCATTACAAAGGCTTCATCAACAAATAGGCAATAGGTACCGGCATAGGATGTTCGCATGCTTACCGGCACCTTTTGTGCTGTTTCTTGTGTAGGGGTCGTCTTGAGGAGTGACAGATTGTGAATATTTTGATCATGGGCCCTCCGGGGGCTGGTAAAGGTACACAAGCAGATGTCATTGTGAAGGAGTTCGGCATTCCTCATATCTCGACAGGTGATGCGTTTCGCCTAGCGATGAAACAGGGAACACCTATTGGCATTAAAGCCAAAGAGTATATTGACAAGGGTGAACTTGTTCCGGATGATGTAACAATCGGTATCGTTGAAGAACGACTACAGCAGCCGGATTGCAAGAAAGGTTTCTTGCTAGACGGTTTTCCAAGAACTTTAGCTCAAGCTGAAGCCTTGGATCAAATTTTGGGTCGTTTGAACACGAAGCTGGATGATGTCATCAACCTGAAAGTGGATCGTGACAACTTGTTGGCACGAATCACAGGACGGCGAGTTTGTAAAAGCTGCGGAGCTAGCTATCATATTGTCTTTAATCCTCCTAAGGTTGAAGGCATTTGCGATAAAGACGGTGGTGAACTCTATCAGCGTCCTGACGATAACGAAGATAGCGTAAGAACACGACTTGACGAATATAGTAATAAAACAGCACCACTCCTCACGTTTTATGAGAACCAGAATCTTCTGCGTCATATTGACGGAGAACAGGATATTGATGTGGTTTCCCAAAATATCGTGTCCTTGTTGCGGGGTTAGCTGTAATGATCATTTGCAAGTCGGGGACGGAATCAAGCTTTATGAGGAAAGCTAGGAAAATGAATTCGGCAACGAGTCATTTCTTAGCAGGACACATCGAGCCCGGTATTACGACCGGTGAACTTGATCATTTAGCTGATCGGTATATTCGCAGTCAGGGAGCTGTGCCGTCTTTTAAAGGTTATAACGGTTTTCCTGCTAGCATTTGCGCTTCAGTCAACGAACAACTGGTGCACGGATTTCCCGGCAAACGCAAGTTAAACAAAGGCGATGTCCTTACAAAAACTCGCCAGTTTACAATGTCGCATGCCATTCGGCAATATATTGAGAATCCAAACCGTGGTATTTCCGAGCAGGGACCGAGACTGAAAACCGGCATTGTGCTGGCTATTGAATCAATGATTCCAATAGGTACTCACCTTGTAGGGACGCTAGAAGACAACTGGACGGTCGTTACGATGAACGTAATCTCTTGTGCTCCTTATGAGCAATTGGTGACGGACGAAGCGGACGACATGGACATTTTCACGAAACTGAGTGCGTAGGTGATTGGAATGAATCAGCAAGGAAACCTGCAAATCGGTCAGCTGGTGAAGATTCTGAAAGGCAGAGGTGCCGGACAGATTGCGGTTGTCGTTTCAATAGCAGATAGCAGGTTTGTGTATATTGCGGATGGGGATAAACGAAAGTTTGATCAAGCGAAGAAGAAAAATGTTCTTCATTTGGTGCCTCAGCCAAAGATTAGTAGCGAGATTGTAAATAGTTTAAACGAAAGCGGTCGGGTGACGAACGGAAAACTGCGGCATGCAGTGAAAACTTTCCTGGACTCGTCCGAATACCAAGCTGAAGAGAAAGGAGACTGACTTTGGCCAAAGAAGATGTCATTGAGGTTGAAGGTACGGTAATCGAGCCACTGCCGAACGCTACGTTCAAGGTAGAGCTGGAGAACGGTCATCAAATTCTTGCTCATGTTTCCGGAAAGCTGCGGATGCACTTTATCCGTATTTTGACAGGCGACAAGGTGGTTGTACAGTTATCGCCTTACGATTTAACCAAAGGCCGTATAACGTACCGCAAGTAATTCATGCAGGTTTTTATTAAACGTATGTCATTTAAAAAAACTTGTTTTGCTCGGCAAAACGATGTGAATGTTCACGAAGCGAGTTTTACCAGGGTAAAGCTTGGAGGAGGTAATCAACATGAAGGTAAGACCTTCTGTAAAACCTATTTGCGAGAAATGCAAAGTCATTCGCCGCAAAGGGAATGTAATGGTTATTTGCGAAAATCCGAAACACAAACAAAAACAAGGTTAATAGAAGGGGGTGTAGCGTAAAATGGCTCGTATAGCTGGTGTGGATTTGCCACGTGACAAACGCGTTGAGATCGCCTTGACTTACATTTTCGGAATCGGTAAGACGACTTCTCAGAAAATTTTGAAGGAAACAGGCATCAGTGCAAACACGCGTGTTCGTGATTTGACTGAAGATGAAGTGAGCAAATTACGTGAAACGATCGACAAAGAAGTTAAAGTAGAAGGCGATCTGCGTCGTGAAATTTCCTTGAATATTAAACGTCTGACTGAGATTGGCTGCTACCGTGGTGTTCGTCACCGTCGTGGATTGCCTGTTCGCGGACAACGTACTAAAACTAATGCTCGTACCCGTAAAGGTCCTCGTCGGACTGTAGCGAACAAGAAGAAATAAGAAGGGAGGATAACATTCAATGGCTAAACCGAAAAAAGTTGTACGCACAAAACGCCGTGACCGTAAAAATATCGAGAGTGGTGTGGCACACATCCGTTCCACGTTCAACAACACGATCGTTACGATCACAGATCCACACGGTAACGCAATCTCTTGGGCCAGCTCAGGCGGCATGGGATTCCGTGGTTCCCGTAAATCTACTCCATTCGCAGCGCAAATGGCCGCAGAAACTGCTGCTAAAGCTGCTATGGAACACGGCATGAAGACAGTCGAAGTCATGGTTAAAGGACCTGGTGCAGGTCGCGAAGCAGCAATCCGCTCTTTGCAAGCTGCTGGTCTGGAAGTTAACCTGATCAAAGACGTAACTCCGGTACCTCATAACGGATGCCGTCCTCCAAAACGTCGTCGCGTCTAATGAGATTTCTCCTCTGAGTGTAGTATAGATCCGGCACAAACTGCCAAGAATGGATGTTTAGGTATACTGCATGATAGACTATGGATAAGGTGAATGTTTCATATAGGAGCGACGTTTTGAAGGAGGGATATTGCAGTGATAGAAATCGAAAAGCCGAAAATTGAGACGGTTGACGTCAATGATGATGGCACCTATGGAAAATTCGTAGTAGAACCGCTGGAACGCGGATACGGTACGACGCTTGGGAACTCGCTTCGCCGTATTCTGTTATCCTCGTTACCGGGGGCAGCAGTCACATCGGTTCAGATCGATGGGGTTCTGCACGAGTTTGCAACGGTTCCCGGTGTGAAGGAAGACGTAACGGAGATCATTCTGAACTTGAAAGCTTTATCGCTTAAAATCCACTCAGATGAAGAGAAAGTACTCGAAATCGATGCGGAAGGCGAAGGAGTTGTAACGGCAGGTGATATCCGTGCGGATAGTGATGTGGAAATTCTTAATCCGGATCTTCACATTGCAACGCTCGGACCGGGTTCGAGACTTCACATGCGTATTTTTGCCAATCGCGGTCGCGGTTACGTTAAGCAGGATCGGAATAAACGTGATGACCAGCCGATCGGCGTCATTCCCGTCGACTCCATCTACACTCCGATTGCACGCGTGAACTACGGCGTAGAAAATACGCGTGTCGGCCAGGTTACGAATTATGACAAGCTGACACTTGAGGTTTGGACTGACGGAACTATTCGTCCTGAAGAAGCTGTGAGCCTTGGAGCCAAAATTTTGACCGAGCATGTGATGCTATTCGTGGGTCTCACGGATGAAGCAAAAGATGCAGAAATTATGGTCGAAAAAGAAGAAGACAAAAAAGAAAAAGTTCTTGAAATGACGATCGAAGAGCTGGATCTCTCCGTCCGTTCCTATAACTGCCTTAAGCGCGCTGGTATCAATACGGTACAAGAACTCACGACTAAATCTGAAGAAGATATGATGAAGGTCCGTAACTTGGGTCGCAAATCTTTGGAAGAAGTACAAGAGAAGCTCGAGGAACTTGGTTTAGGACTTCGTACGGAAGAATAGCACAGCAACGTTTTTGTGAAGGAGGGGAAACTACATGGCATACCAAAAATTGGGCCGTAATTCTAGTGCCCGTAAAGCTTTGTTTCGTGATTTGGTAACCGATCTGTTCTTGTATGAGCGTATCCAAACTACTGAGGCTAAAGCGAAAGAAGTTCGTTCTATTGCTGAAAAACTGATCACCAAAGCGAAAAAAGGAGATCTGCACGCACGTCGTCAAGTGGCTGCGTTCGTTCGCCGTGAAACTTTGGATGGTGAGCAGGATGCAATCCAAAAGCTGTTTAGCGAATTGGCTACACGTTACAATGAGCGTCCAGGTGGATACACTCGTATCCTGAAACTGGGACCTCGTCGTGGCGACGCCGCTCCAATGGTATATCTGGAATTGGTTGACCGCGCGTAAACAGGCGAAGATGAGGGAAGGGTGGACAGAATCGGCTTGATTCTGAACAACCCTTTTTTTCTCTTGGAGGAGTCCTTGAGGGGCTTCTCCTTTGTTATGTTCGGTTATTTCCTGTAAGGCCAGAGAATACCCCTACAAAGGTGTGAGAAGCATGCGGAACTTGTGCATGAAGGTGAACTATGATGGAACCCACTATGATGGCTTTCAGACGCAGCCTAGTGGCAACACTATTCAGGACTGCCTTGAAAATGCTATATACTCATTGACGGGCGAACGTCTGAAAATTACGGGCTCAGGACGGACAGATGCAGGTGTGCATGCATACGGGCAGGTATTCAATTTTCATACTGAATCGCCGATTCCGATACATCGCTGGTGTCTGGCACTTAATGCCTGGCTGCCTCGTGATATCATCGTTACGGATGCGAGAGAGGTGCCACTGTCCTTTCATGCACGCCGCATGGCGAAGCGGAAGACGTATCGGTACAGTATTAATGCGAACCGGTTTCCAGACATCTTTCACCGTCGTACACAGGCCCATCATCCAACGAGTCTGGATGTAAGAGCGATGGAAAAGGGGTTGGCTCATTTAGTGGGCACCTTTGACTATACTTCGTTCGCATCTCGACGTTCCCAAAAGACGAACCATGTTCGCACTATTTACGAAGCCTATATAACGGTAGACCATTCCTTTTCGCGTCCAGGGTCGGATGATCAGGGAATTATTCATACGTATATTACAGGTAGCGGATTTTTGCAGCACATGGTCCGGATTATAATGGGGACTTTGCTGGAAGTGGGAGAAGGCAAAAAATCGCCGGATGATATTCCTTCCATTTTGGAAGCAAAAAACCGTTCAAAGGCCGGACCTACTGCCGTTGGACATGCTTTAACGCTCTGGAATGTAGAGTACGAAGAAAACATCAAAAAACATTGATTTTTCCCTTGCAGAATTGATGGTTATCCTGTAATATAAAAGTTGTGTTTTCTTAATGGCTTTCCCACAGCCCCAATTAAGATAATCACTTTATAGCAACATCTAATCCATCAATAATGCAGCAACTTAACGAACGAAGATAAATGATGATTTCTGTTAACGAACTTAAGGAGGATACTTTTCATGCGTACTACGTATATGGCGAAGCCAAATGAAGTTGAGCGCAACTGGCACATCATTGATGCCGAAGGCAAAACGCTCGGCCGTCTGGCAAGCGAAGCGGCTGCGTTGATTCGCGGCAAACACAAGCCACAGTTTACACCACATGTGGACACAGGTGATTTTGTTGTTGTAATCAATGCGGAGAAAATCGTATTGACCGGTAAAAAAATGGAGAACAAGAAATACTATCGTCACTCCCTGCACCCAGGTGGTCTGAAAGTAACAGTTGCACAAGATATGGTTAAGAACAAACCTGAACGTATGTTGGAATTGGCTGTTCACGGTATGCTTCCTAAAACTCGTCAAGGCGACAAAATGAAGCTGAGACTTAAAGCTTACAGAGGTACAGAACATCCACATGCAGCACAAAAACCTGAAGTTTACGAACTTCGCGGATAATTAAAAGGGAGGACAGTTTCATGGCACAAGTACAATACTATGGGACAGGTCGTCGTAAACATTCGGTAGCTCGTGTTCGTCTCGTACCGGGTGAAGGACGCATTGTCATCAATAAGCGTGATATTAATGAATATTTCGGTTTGGAAACTCTCAAACTGATCGTAAAACAACCACTGAATCTGACAGAAACACTTGGCAGCTATGACGTACTCGTTATCGCTCATGGTGGTGGTATCTCTGGTCAAGCAGGCGCAATCCGTCACGGTATTTCCCGTGCTCTGTTGAAAGCAGACCCAGAATTCCGTCCAGCTTTGAAAAAAGCAGGATTCTTGACTCGTGACCCACGTATGAAAGAACGTAAAAAGTACGGTCTCAAAGCCGCTCGTCGTGCACCACAGTTCTCGAAACGTTAATATTTCGAATACAGAAGAACCTTTTCCTTATGGAAAGGGTTCTTTTTTATTTAGATTATTTGCTGCTCATTAACCACATGTGGATAAATGGATCTGCACTAGAGTTTTATTGCTTCATCTGCTCTGCGATACATAAATAAGCGCATATACTGTCTGGAATACGTAAGTTATCCACGATGTTACTAAAGTAGGTATAGTTATGCACAAATATAGTTTGCTATTTTAACACGGTTTATCCTGTAATGTTCACAACCTGTGACTAATTAAAAAGATCAGAGAATTTTTTTGTTTTCCCAATTTGATAAAAGCTTATATATCTTCTGGTTGAGCAATGGCTATTCTATCCTGTGTAGCTGTTTTGGTGACGTCCAGGATACAGCAAGGGATACATCGTTTAGCTTATGCGTACTAGCTGTAGAGCAATCTCTAGCCTACTACTGCCCATCTCCTCGGCTACCGTATTGCAGCGATGATGAGGAGTTTTTATAACCATTGAGAACGAGCCTATAATAGGGCTCCAGTTACGTTAAGGGCTTATTTGTGCCCCAATGTATTAATTCCTCTTGAAGGGCTGCTGTGAGCGCTATAGGAGTGGATAGAGGCTTATTAGCGATTTGGGTGCCATTTCTTTTTAATATTCCTTAATAAAAGTACGATTAGTGTCAGAGCTGGTTTACCTTGAGTTGATGCCGGCCACGTACGCTTCATCTTTGAATGAAAATGAAAATAAGATGTTCGATCCCTAAATATATCTCCTTGTACAAATTCAAGGATAATCATGGATCTATGGAACGACGCTTTTATCCTCAGCTATTTTCATCTGATCATAATAATCAAATCTAGTCAGGAATACGATGGCAACCGCGTAGCGGATATATCTTTGGCACTGGTGGAGTAGAGAAAGCATCTTCATTGACCTAAAATATTTACGTTCAGGCATACCCTCTGCTATAAATAGTTACTTTTAGTTATGAAGCAACCTAAGGACAATTTTCAAACGTATGATATAAGAATATTTTATATAAAGCCAATGAACTTGATTGGATATGCAGGAGAGCGTTAAAGAATGCTGACAGAACAACGTTCCTGCATCATGCGAGAGAATAAATGTTTACAGTATGACGATTTTGCTTGGATTGACAATGGATATGAAAGTTTTATACTGTACTTAATCTTATTAGTTTAGTCGGCTTTGGAGCATCACTTATTTATGAATCTTCATATGGAGGCGCATTGATAATGAATTTATTGGAGAAAGAAGCGTTGATTAGAGTCAAGGCAAGTGAACTGGAAGAGGCTACGCCGGAAGAAATTATCAAGTATGCAGTTCATACATTTCCCAACCTTACCTTTGCTTGTAGCTTCGGAGCAGAAGATGTAGTACTAGTAGATATGCTTCAAAGAATTAGCCCTTCTACCGATATTTTTTATTTAGATACCGACTTTCATTTTCAAGAAACTTACGATACGCGAGATCAGATGAAAGCTAGATACAATTTGGATTTTGTTAGAGTTTCTCCCTTAATGACTCCAGAAGAGCAAGCAGCGGAGCATGGAGAGGAGCTGTGGAAATCAAATCCTAATGCATGCTGTGGTATCCGCAAGGTTGAGCCGCTGACACGCATTCTGTCTCAATACGATGCATGGATTACCGGTATCCGTCGCGATCAGGCTCCTACGCGTGCGAATGCAAAAAAGGTAGAGTATGATGAAAAGTTTGGCCTCGTTAAATTTAACCCCTTGGCGAGCTGGACTTCCGAGGACGTATGGAACTATATTCGCACTCATGAAGTATTGTATAATCCATTGCATGACCGTAATTTCCCCAGTATTGGCTGTGAGCAATGCACACGTGAAGTCCTGCCAGGTGAAGATCCACGTGCTGGTCGTTGGTCAGGGAATGAGAAAACGGAGTGTGGGCTCCATCAATAAAATGGTATATAGGTAGCGCTGAGACTTTATTTATGATATAGAAAGGAAGTGCATTATGACTGCAATTCTTCCGCATGGCGGAACGCTCGTTGACAGAAATATTACAGGACCGGAGCAAGAAGCACTCTTGCAGGCTGCAGGTGAATTGTTTCCTATCCCTGTAAACCCATGGACGATTTCTGATCTGGATTTGATTGGAATAGGTGCCTTCTCTCCATTGACGGGATTTATGAATGAGTCGGATTATCGTTCGGTGGTAACGGATATGCGTCTTGCTGATGGTACAGTCTGGAGTATTCCCATTACTCTTGCAGTAGTAGAAACCATAACCAGTGAACTGAAACTAGGTCAACAGGTGGCTTTGGTGGGGGAAACAGATGGTATCATCTATGCTGTACTTGATATTGAGAGTATTTATCAGGTTGACCAGGCAGAGGAAGCCAGATGTGTATTCAAGACGGATGACCCGGCCCATCCTGGCGTAAACAAATTGTTAGATCGACCTGCTACCTATGTAGGTGGAACGGTGCAAGTGCTGAATCGACCAGAACCTACACAATTTAGCGAATTTTATTACACGCCAGCACAGACACGTAGCCTTTTTGCTGAAAAGGGATGGAAGACAGTGGTCGGTTTTCAAACACGAAATCCGGTACACCGGGCACATGAGTACATCCAAAAAAGCGCGATGGAAATTGTGGATGCTTTATTTCTAAATCCGCTCGTTGGAGAGACCAAGTCAGATGACGTTCCAGCAAATGTGCGTATGAAGAGCTATCTGGTGTTGCTGGACAACTATTATCCGGCTGATCGAGCCTTACTGGGGGTCTTTCCTGCCGCCATGCGATACGCTGGTCCTAGAGAGGCCATTTTCCATGCTATTGTGCGAAAGAACTTTGGTTGCACCCATTTTATTGTCGGAAGAGATCATGCCGGTGTAGGGGATTATTACGGTACCTATGAAGCGCAGGAAATTTTCAAGCACTTTACACCTGAAGAGCTGGGGATTACCCCGTTGTTTTTTGAACACAGCTTTTACTGCACCCAATGTGGAAATATGGCCTCAAGCAAAACATGCCCACATCCTAAGGAGCACCATTTGACGCTCTCCGGCACCAAAGTGAGGGAATTGTTGCGCTCCGGGGTTTGTCCGCCACCTGAATTTACACGACCTGAGGTCGCTCAAGTGCTGATTGAAGGTATGAAAGAATATGTTCATGCCTGAGTTGTACTAACTACACGCCTCGTCCCATATAGATTATTAGTATCTGTATAGGACGGAGGCGTTTTGTTATGCAAAAAAACAATCGTAAAAAAGAGGTCACACTGTGGATTCGCTATCGGACGCTGCAAAAAGTGCTGGTAGGCTGTTGTCTCGCTGTTCTATTTATCATGCTGACATTGTATGAGATACCTGCTTCGAGAGCGTGGATTCATTGGAGTCTACCGCTTACTGGTAAGGTAATTGCTATAGATGCCGGACACGGAGGGCCTGATGGAGGAGCGGTTAGCAAAGAGGGGGTCATTGAAAAGGATATTAATTTGGCGATCGCTTTTTATTTGCGGGATTATTTGCAGCAAGCAGGAGCTGTTGTCGTCATGACACGTGAGGATGATCGTGATCTGGCGCAGCAAGAAACAAAAGGCTACTCCAGAAGAAAAACGGAGGATTTAAAGCAACGGGTACGTATGATTGAGGAGAAGAAAGCGGACCTCTTTTTAAGTATTCATATGAACAGTATCCCGTCGAGCCGTTGGAGTGGAGCCCAGACCTTTTTCGTACCTAATCATGCAGATAACGAGAATTTGGCGTCCTTAATTCAGGAAGAAATCAAGCGCAACTTGGAAAATACGGACAGAGTGGCTAAGACCGTAAACACGGTCTATTTATTAAAAGCACTCAAAATGCCGGCAGCTCTTGTAGAAGTCGGATTTTTGTCCCATCCAGAGGAAGCCAGACGACTGAGTGACGAGAACTATCAAAGACAAGTGGCTGCATCCATATATAAAGGGATTTTGCGTTACAGTGCCGGGGAAAAGGGAACCTCATCAGCACCTGAAGTCAGATAGTGGTATACTGTAAGTGTTTACCACTACGTAAATCAATAAAGCAGAGGTGCTGATTATTCATGCAATCGAGAGAGCAAGTTATAGAGCTACTTCAGCAAGTGCGAGAGCCTCAAACGGGACGCCGTTTGGTTGATCTCCATTTTATTCGGGATGTGGTTGTTAAAGAGGATCGGGTATCATTGACTGCTATTGCCCTGGATAGCCAGGAAGAGACGCGGACAGAACTGGATCGGGAAATCCGGCAGACGTTAGAAAAGGCAGGATTAAGTCACGTCCATATTCGTATTCGTGAGGCATCTGAGTCTGAAAAGTCAGCTATTCAAAATGGAGAGGATACCGAGGAGGTAGCTGATCCGGTATTGACCAAAGGACATGCTGTCGGTATGGAAGAACATGAGCTACTTAACCCAGCATCTGGTGTACGATTTATTGCCATTGCAAGCGGAAAAGGTGGTGTCGGGAAATCGACAGTAGCTGTGAATTTGGCTGCAGCTCTAGCCAGACAGGGTAAGCGAGTGGGATTAATTGATGCTGATATCTATGGATTCAGTGTGCCGGATATGATCGGGGTAGAGGATGTACCTTCTGTCGAAGATGGTATCATTCAGCCAGTGGAACGATTTGGTATCAAGATCATGTCCATGGGCTTCTTTGTTAGAGAAAACAATCCGGTTATTTGGAGAGGTCCCATGCTGGGAAGAATGCTTAGACAGTTTTTTAGTGATGTCGAATGGGGCAAGCTGGATTATATGATACTTGATTTACCGCCAGGTACTGGTGATGTAGCGCTTGACGTACATCAAATGATCCCGCAGAGTGAAGAAATCATTGTCACTACTCCGCATGCGACGGCAGCTTTTGTAGCTGCACGTGCAGGGGCAATGGCCCTTCAAACGGATCATAAGGTCATAGGCGTGGTGGAGAACATGTCCTATTATGTGTCCTCCACGGGAGAAAAAGACTATGTTTTTGGACGGGGAGGCGGGGCGATGTTGGCAGATACACTTCATACGAAACTTTTGGCGCAAATTCCGCTGGGTATCCCAGATAATCATCCGTCAGAAGCTGATTTTTCTCCATCAGTATATAAATCGGAGTCGGCGACAGGAGCTATTTATGATGATATAGCCGCCCAAATTACGAGGTTGCACATGGAATCTAAATAATAAAAAAGGCTGGTTGTTGAACCAGCCTTTTTTTTACTGACCTCCTCCTTGCCCTCCTTCACTACCGCCTTGTTCTCCTTCACCTCCACCACCATCTTGTTTTTGATCCCCAGATCCACCTTGCTCTCCGCCTTTTTTCTCAACCTTAGGTTGAAGTTCTTCTTGAACGACAGTTTTGAGTAAATTCATGACCTCAAGCCGAAAAATCGGATTCTGCATAGCATCATGCATGACTGTCATAGATTGTTTGCGATATTCGGGAGTTTTAGTTAAGTCCATGTACATCTTGGTTAGTTCAGGCGATTTTAGCATCGCTTCAATTGATTTTTGGTAAGAAGGGTCTTTTATAAGCTGCATATGAAGCTGTTTGCTTTGACTGTTGATGGCTTTGGCAAATTCTCCGGCAAAACGCGGATCAGTCATAATTTTTTCGATTTCTTTTTTATATTCGGGTGAGATTAAAGTATCTTTTACTGCGATTTTCATCTGTTCAGCGGATTGCGTGGGCATAAGCATTTTCATTCCCATGCTGCCCCCAGCTCCACCTCCTCCACCACTTTGACCGGATTGCCCCTCTTTTTCCCCGGTTAAAGCTTCTTCTACGGCTTTTTTTCCATCATCACTTTTCAAGATATCGACAACCATCGTTTTCATCTCTTTATAACTGGTCTGGGGAGGTGCAGAACCCTGATCCGAGCCGCAGCCGCTCAGTGCAACGCCCAGCACGCATACCATGCTAACAAATCGCAAACGAGTCCAATTCATGGCCGTATTCCTCCTTTATCATGAATGTGGATAGTATGCGGATGATTGGGGAGAAATATGTCGAGTTGTTTTTGGTTTTTAGCTGAGAACGATGTAAAATAACTCCTTAAAGACCCAGAGCTTGATCGCGAACCTCTTTACCTTTTACTGTACCCTGTTGAAGCAGTTCGGATACAGTCACGAATTCATAGCCTTGTGCCCGCAACTTGTCGATAATGATGGGCAACGCTTCATGAGTTTGTTTGCAAGAATCACTGGCATGAAGAAGGACGATATCACCGGGATGAGCTTTATTTATAACACGGTCGATGATGACCTGCGTACCAGGGTTTTTCCAGTCCAGGGAGTCAGTATCCCATTGAATGGTTTTGTAGCCTAAAGTGCTGGCAACTTGAAGTACCCTTTTGTCAAAGTCACCATTAGGCATGCGGATTAACTTCGGGGATTGTCCAGTCAGCTCGGTTAATGTGGTATGAGCCGTTGAAATCTGTTTACGAATCTCTTCATCGCTTAAGCTGCTATAATTTTCGTGTTTATGGCCATGACTGCCAATCTCAAATCCGCTTTCTTTAATTTGATTCACGAGTTCTGGATGTGTTTTGCTCCAAGGGGCAGAAAGAAAAAAGGTGGACTTGGTCACTTTTTTATCTTCGAGAACTTTTAAAATGGGAGCAGTACGCTTATCCCCCCAGCTAATGTCGAAGGTGAGAGCGATCAGCTTTTTATCCGTTGGTACACTGTAAATGGCAGTTGGCGCTTCCTCGGAAAAGACCGTAACATTATCGGTTTCTACATAAATGACTCCAGCAGTAAAGATGGCCGCTGCCATTACGATCAAGAATCGTTTGATTTTTTTGCCGTTCAATACATAGAAAAAAGAATTCATGGTTAATGCCCCTTTCATCCTAGAAGTGCTTGTTTACTTAAAGCTATGCCAGGGGTTGTCAATTATTCCATTGGACCAATAGGAGGCATCAACAAATGGGACTAAAAGTATTTTTTTATGATTTACGCACGACAAGACGGCTAATTTTGATCGCTGCACTTTTTTTCTGCGCAAGTATTGTAGTGGGATGGTTAAGTACAGGTGTTATTCAGGCTATGTTGGCACAACAAATGGAGGGACTGGGGGGAGTGGCGCAACGATTGCAGAACTCTGAGCATCCACAATGGAGTTTTTTTGTGTTTATCTTTTTCAATAATGCAATTAAATGCGTGCTGGTTATATATACCGGGGCTCTTTTTGGAATCGTTCCGTTTATATTTTTGATTGTGAACGGAATGGTTTTAGGTTTCGTAGTACACCTGCAGACAGATATGGGAAGAAGTATGTATGAAATTGTCGTAAAAGGATTATTGCCTCATGGTGTGATTGAATTGCCTGTTTTAATTATCGCCTGTGCCTTCGGATTGAAGTTTGGAGTCAATATAATATCTACCCTAGGTACAAGCATAGGACTAAAACGCAAAGGTACTGGCCCATCGTGGGAGGTTTTTTTGAAACAAACGTTGACCGTGTCAATATGGTCTGTCATCTTTCTGTTTATAGCAGCTGCGATTGAGAGCGGCATAACTTATCGTTTATTGTCGCATTAAAATAATATGGCCAATTATTTATATATTTCCCGAAAATTGAACATAACAAAGGGGAGAGCGTAAAGAAAAACATTAAAGATTACTTGGAGTAAGTTTGAAACCTTAGCAGTTGAGTTTAAAAACAGGTAAAGTTTGGAACGATTAATTGGGCAAATATAAGTACTATATAATCTGCTGATAAGGGAGTATGGTCATATGTTGGGAATGCTGTTTAACGAAAAAGAATGCAAGGAACTTGACTATGTTCTTCGTAAGGAACTAGATGAAATGCTGCTTGATATGAGCGATACCCGATTGGACCAGGATATCCGTTATGCTATAGCACTTCGATATAAAACAGTTTTCCGCATGTATGCCCGTTTTGCACCCGCTAAGGAACTATCCAAATATGCACGGAGAGGCCGTGTCCCGCAAACCAAACAATGATAAGATAAAGAAGAACTATATCAGACCGAGATATCAGGAAGTAAATATACTTTCTGATATCAAAAAAAGTATTGACTCTATTCAATATTCATGTTAAATTAATTTTCGTTCCTTTTTGAAGGATTTGCTCGAAAAAAGAATTAAAAAAACTCTTGCAAAATTCAAAAAGAGATGATATATTATAAAAGTCGCCGCTGAGATGCGGTGGTGAAACAAAGTGAGATATAACGAAGGTTTGATCTTTGAAAACTGAACAACGAGTGAGTAAATTGATTTTGTTCGCAAAATCAAACAAGAGATATTTTATCTCGTCAGTTTCAAAATGAGCTAATCGCTCTTTCTATAACTAACTTCGGTTGGTCTTTAATGGAGAGTTTGATCCTGGCTCAGGACGAACGCTGGCGGCGTGCCTAATACATGCAAGTCGAGCGGGGTTATGTAGAAGCTTGCTTCTACATAACCTAGCGGCGGACGGGTGAGTAACACGTAGGCAACCTGCCCACAAGACAGGGATAACTACCGGAAACGGTAGCTAATACCCGATACATCCTTTTCCTGCATGGGAGAAGGAGGAAAGGCGGAGCAATCTGTCACTTGTGGATGGGCCTGCGGCGCATTAGCTAGTTGGTGGGGTAAAGGCCTACCAAGGTGACGATGCGTAGCCGACCTGAGAGGGTGATCGGCCACACTGGGACTGAGACACGGCCCAGACTCCTACGGGAGGCAGCAGTAGGGAATCTTCCGCAATGGGCGAAAGCCTGACGGAGCAACGCCGCGTGAGTGATGAAGGTTTTCGGATCGTAAAGCTCTGTTGCCAGGGAAGAACGTCTTGTAGAGTAACTGCTACAAGAGTGACGGTACCTGAGAAGAAAGCCCCGGCTAACTACGTGCCAGCAGCCGCGGTAATACGTAGGGGGCAAGCGTTGTCCGGAATTATTGGGCGTAAAGCGCGCGCAGGCGGCTCTTTAAGTCTGGTGTTTAATCCCGAGGCTCAACTTCGGGTCGCACTGGAAACTGGGGAGCTTGAGTGCAGAAGAGGAGAGTGGAATTCCACGTGTAGCGGTGAAATGCGTAGAGATGTGGAGGAACACCAGTGGCGAAGGCGACTCTCTGGGCTGTAACTGACGCTGAGGCGCGAAAGCGTGGGGAGCAAACAGGATTAGATACCCTGGTAGTCCACGCCGTAAACGATGAATGCTAGGTGTTAGGGGTTTCGATACCCTTGGTGCCGAAGTTAACACATTAAGCATTCCGCCTGGGGAGTACGGTCGCAAGACTGAAACTCAAAGGAATTGACGGGGACCCGCACAAGCAGTGGAGTATGTGGTTTAATTCGAAGCAACGCGAAGAACCTTACCAGGTCTTGACATCCCTCTGACCGGTCTAGAGATAGGCCTTTCCTTCGGGACAGAGGAGACAGGTGGTGCATGGTTGTCGTCAGCTCGTGTCGTGAGATGTTGGGTTAAGTCCCGCAACGAGCGCAACCCTTATGCTTAGTTGCCAGCAGGTCAAGCTGGGCACTCTAAGCAGACTGCCGGTGACAAACCGGAGGAAGGTGGGGATGACGTCAAATCATCATGCCCCTTATGACCTGGGCTACACACGTACTACAATGGCCGGTACAACGGGAAGCGAAGCCGCGAGGTGGAGCCAATCCTAGAAAAGCCGGTCTCAGTTCGGATTGTAGGCTGCAACTCGCCTACATGAAGTCGGAATTGCTAGTAATCGCGGATCAGCATGCCGCGGTGAATACGTTCCCGGGTCTTGTACACACCGCCCGTCACACCACGAGAGTTTACAACACCCGAAGTCGGTGAGGTAACCGCAAGGAGCCAGCCGCCGAAGGTGGGGTAGATGATTGGGGTGAAGTCGTAACAAGGTAGCCGTATCGGAAGGTGCGGCTGGATCACCTCCTTTCTATGGAGAATCGTTTCCTGCAATGGAAACATTCAAATATGAAGCGTAAGTTTCAAGCTCAGGTTTAGGCCTGTTACTCACTCGTTGCTCAGTTTTGAGAGCTCAAACTCTCAAGCGTTTGGTGGCGATAGCGGAGGGGTTCCACACGTACCCATCCCGAACACGACCGTTAAGCCCTCCAGCGCCGATGGTACTTGGACCGCAGGGTCCTGGGAGAGTAGGACGCCGCCAAGCGCAACCACTAAAGAAAAAAAATTTTGGTGGTTTATTATGGGCCCTTAGCTCAGCTGGTTAGAGCGCACCCCTGATAAGGGTGAGGTCGGTGGTTCGAGTCCACTAGGGCCCACCATAAACTTTATATTTTCTTTTGGGGCCATAGCTCAGCTGGGAGAGCGCCTGCCTTGCACGCAGGAGGTCAGCGGTTCGATCCCGCTTGGCTCCACCAAAAAGATTTATTATTGCACCTTGAAAACTGGATACCGAAACGAAATTGCGTTTTAGAATATTCCTTTAAGCTGATCTTGTGTAAACAAGTGAAATAAAGGTAGCAAATCGTATTTACATTGTAGATACTAGGTTAAGCTACAAAGAGCACACGGAGGATGCCTAGGCGCCAGGAGCCGACGAAGGACGTGGCGAACAACGATAAAGCCTCGGGGAGCTGTAAGCAAGCTTTGATCCGGGGATGTCCGAATGGGGAAACCCGGCTGTCTTCATCGACAGTCACTACTCACTGAATTCATAGGTGAGTGAGAGGCAGACCAGGGGAACTGAAACATCTAAGTACCCTGAGGAAGAGAAAACAATAGTGATTCCGTCAGTAGCGGCGAGCGAACGCGGATTAGCCCAAACCAAGGAGCTTGCTCCTTGGGGTTGTGGGACGTCTCATATGGAGTTACAAAGGAACCGGTTAGATGAAGAGGTCTGGAAAGGCCCGCCAGAGAAGGTAAAAGCCCTGTAGTTCAAAACTTGTTCCCTCCGAGACGGATCCCGAGTAGTGCGGGGCACGTGAAACCCCGTATGAATCCGGCAGGACCATCTGCCAAGGCTAAATACTCCCTGGCGACCGATAGTGAAGCAGTACCGTGAGGGAAAGGTGAAAAGCACCCCGGAAGGGGAGTGAAATAGATCCTGAAACCGTGTGCTTACAAGAAGTCAGAGCCCGATCTATGGGTGATGGCGTGCCTTTTGTAGAATGAACCGGCGAGTTACGTTCCCGTGCAAGGTTAAGGTGAAGAGCTGAAGCCGCAGCGAAAGCGAGTCTGAATAGGGCGACTTGAGTACGTGGACGTAGACCCGAAACCGGGTGATCTACCCCTGTCCAGGGTGAAGGTGCGGTAACACGCACTGGAGGCCCGAACCCACGCATGTTGAAAAATGCGGGGATGAGGTGGGGGTAGCGGAGAAATTCCAATCGAACCCGGAGATAGCTGGTTCTCCCCGAAATAGCTTTAGGGCTAGCCTCGGAAAAAAGAATCGTGGAGGTAGAGCACTGATTGGGTGCGGGGCCCGCAAGGGTTACCAAGCTCAGTCAAACTCCGAATGCCATAGATTTAGTTCCGGGAGTCAGACAGTGAGTGCTAAGATCCATTGTCGAAAGGGAAACAGCCCAGACCATCAGCTAAGGTCCCCAAGTGTGTGTTAAGTGGGAAAGGATGTGGAGTTGCACAGACAACCAGGATGTTGGCTTAGAAGCAGCCACCATTGAAAGAGTGCGTAATAGCTCACTGGTCGAGTGACTCTGCGCCGAAAATGTAACGGGGCTAAACACACCACCGAAGCTATGGCTTGATGCTTGCATCAGGGGTAGGGGAGCGTTGAATGCGGGTTGAAGGTGTACCGGAAGGAGCGCTGGACTGCATTCAAGTGAGAATGCCGGTATGAGTAACGAAAAGATCTGTGAGAATCAGATCCGCCGAAAGCCTAAGGGTTCCTGAGGAAGGTTCGTCCGCTCAGGGTAAGTCGGGACCTAAGGCGAGGCCGATAGGCGTAGTCGAAGGACAACAGGTAGAAATTCCTGTACCACCGTAATCCGTGATGAGCGATGGGGTGACGCAGTAGGGTAGTGACGCGGACTGATGGATGTCCGTCTAAGCAGTGAGGCTGATGTGTAGGCAAATCCGCACATCGTTAAGGCTGGGCTGTGATGGGGAGCGAAAATTATAGTAGCGAAGGTCATGATCTCAGACTGCCAAGAAAAGCCTCTAGCCAGGAGAAGGTGCCCGTACCGCAAACCGACACAGGTAGGCGAGAAGAGAATTCTAAGGCGCGCGGAAGAACTCTCGTTAAGGAACTCGGCAAAATGACCCCGTAACTTCGGGAGAAGGGGTGCCTCGGTAGGGTGAATAGCCCGAGGGGGCCGCAGTGAAAAGGCCCAAGCGACTGTTTAGCAAAAACACAGGTCTGTGCGAAGCCGCAAGGCGAAGTATACGGGCTGACGCCTGCCCGGTGCTGGAAGGTTAAGGGGAGTGGTAAGCTCGCAAGAGCGAAGCTATGAACCGAAGCCCCAGTAAACGGCGGCCGTAACTATAACGGTCCTAAGGTAGCGAAATTCCTTGTCAGGTAAATTCTGACCCGCACGAATGGCGTAACGACTTGGGCGCTGTCTCAACGAGAGATCCGGTGAAATTTTAATACCTGTGAAGATGCAGGTTACCCGCGACAAGACGGAAAGACCCCATGGAGCTTTACTGCAGCTTGATATTGAATTTGGGTACGATCTGTACAGGATAGGTGGGAGCCGTAGAACTTTGAGCGCCAGCTTGAAGGGAGGCATCCTTGGGATACCACCCTGATCGTATCTAGGTTCTAACTTGGTACCGTGATCCGGTGCGAGGACAGTGTCAGGTGGGCAGTTTGACTGGGGCGGTCGCCTCCTAAAGAGTAACGGAGGCGCCCCAAGGTTCCCTCAGAATGGTTGGAAATCATTCGAAGAGTGCAAAGGCAGAAGGGAGCTTGACTGCGAGACCTACAAGTCGAGCAGGGACGAAAGTCGGGCTTAGTGATCCGGTGGTACCGCATGGAAGGGCCATCGCTCAACGGATAAAAGCTACCCTGGGGATAACAGGCTTATCTCCCCCAAGAGTCCACATCGACGGGGAGGTTTGGCACCTCGATGTCGGCTCATCGCATCCTGGGGCTGAAGTAGGTCCCAAGGGTTGGGCTGTTCGCCCATTAAAGCGGTACGCGAGCTGGGTTCAGAACGTCGTGAGACAGTTCGGTCCCTATCTGTCGTGGGCGTAGGAAATTTGAGAGGAGCTGTCCTTAGTACGAGAGGACCGGGATGGACGTACCGCTGGTGTACCAGTTGTTCCGCCAGGAGCACCGCTGGGTAGCTATGTACGGAAGGGATAAGCGCTGAAAGCATCTAAGCGTGAAGCCCCCCTCAAGATGAGATTTCCCAGTATGTAAGACCCCTTGAAGACGACGAGGTAGATAGGTTGGGGGTGGAAGTGCAGTAATGCATGGAGCTGACCAATACTAATCGGTCGAGGGCTTATCCTAAAGATAAGGCGCAATAAGTTTCGGATTCAGTTTTCAGGGTGTAACCTTGAATGTAGAATTTGCGAGGCAAATTCATGTTTGGTGGCGATAGCGGAGGGGTTCCACACGTACCCATCCCGAACACGACCGTTAAGCCCTCCAGCGCCGATGGTACTTGGACCGCAGGGTCCTGGGAGAGTAGGACGCCGCCAAGCGAGTTTTATAATTATTATTCCCTGATAGCTCAGTTGGTAGAGCACTCGACTGTTAATCGAGTTGTCACAGGTTCGAGTCCTGTTCGGGGAGCCATTTGCTCTCATAGCTCAGTAGGTAGAGTGCATCCATGGTAAGGATGAGGTCACCGGTTCGATCCCGGTTGAGAGCTTGTTACAGGATGGCCCGTTGGTCAAGGGGTTAAGACACCTCCCTTTCACGGAGGTAACAGGGGTTCGAATCCCCTACGGGTCATAGGATAGTATGGAGGCTTAGCTCAGCTGGGAGAGCATCTGCCTTACAAGCAGAGGGTCGGGGGTTCGATCCCCTCAGCCTCCACCATATTTTATTCTCTTACATGGATGAAATATAGGGGAATTGTGAATCATATGCATATTGGGGATTAGCCAAGCGGTAAGGCAACGGACTTTGACTCCGTCATGCATAGGTTCAAATCCTATATCCCCAGCCATTAAGAGCCATTAGCTCAGTTGGTAGAGCACCTGACTTTTAATCAGGGTGTCGAAGGTTCGAGTCCTTCATGGCTCACCATTGTATTACATGCGCGTGTGGCGGAATTGGCAGACGCACTAGACTTAGGATCTAGCGTCTTTGACGTGGGGGTTCAAGTCCCTCCACGCGCATCCTGTTTTTGCGGACGTGGCTCAGCGGTAGAGCATCGCCTTGCCAAGGCGAGGGTCGCGGGTTCGATTCCCGTCGTCCGCTCCATATTTGCGCCCTTAGCTCAGCTGGATAGAGCGTTTGACTACGAATCAAAAGGCCGGGAGTTCGAATCTCTCAGGGCGCGCCATCTTTCTAAAATAATATAATATCGGGATGTAGCTCAGCTTGGTAGAGCACCTGGTTTGGGACCAGGGGGTCGCATGTTCAAATCGTGTCATCCCGATACTGATTTGCGGGTGTAGTTCAATGGTAGAACTTCAGCCTTCCAAGCTGATAGCGTGGGTTCGATTCCCATCACCCGCTTACCGATTACCTAGAAGCCGAAAGGCTTCTTTTTATTTTGTCCACAATACATTAACTTCTATGTATATAGAGCATTAAATGATGCCTCTTGTCATGCACGGTTGGGGATGACTTGTGCATATCCTATATAGGCTTTTATCACCTAGACCCGGATTTCCCCTCTTATGGCCCCCTTTTTCCTGTAGTAAGGCTAAATTCGTGATCAAATCCATTGAAAATAGGAATCCTATAATTATTATGTTGCGAAATTCATGGTGATAACTTTACATCTGCTCCTTTTGTTGTGCACACTCTTCTTTATTTATGTGGGTAACACGTAGAAATTAATGAATAAACAGATTTAGAATACTGAGATTATGGCTTTTTTGTGTATATCTTTGTGGATAGAGCGCAATAAATTTCACTTTGTCAACAAATAATAAACATATACACACCATGACACAAGAATTTGTACCTTTGAAAACGCACCTTTTAAAAGAGACTGTGCATAAAGTTTCGCACATCAATAGTTATAAAATCAGGTTTAATTTTTAAATTTCATTATTATGTATATATAACCAATATATTCTCCAAAAAAGTATTTCAAAAGCATGATTTTTTCCTGTAAATTTTGCAGCTTTTCATACGTTTTTATTGTATGATGTTAAGAAAGTGTCAAATTTCGTGTGTATACGTACCTTTGCTACAACTGAATAGGTGTGGAACAGATCAGATGGGGGGAAAAGCATGACTGAGCTTACGTTAACCGCTAACAAAAACCAATCCAACAATCTGCTACGGCGGGACGTTCGTTTTCTAGGAAATATTCTTGGTGAGGTTTTGGTTCATCAGGGTGGCAACGAACTTTTGGATATCGTGGAGAAAATACGTGAGGCAAGTAAATCGTTACGTGCCGGGTATCAGCCGGAGTTATACGAGAATTTCAAACAAATGGTCAGTGGACTGGATACGGATATTCGTCACCAGGTTATTCGCGCGTTTGCGATTTACTTTCAGTTGGTGAATATCGCTGAGCAGAACCATCGTATTCGTCGTAAGCGGGATTATGAGCATTCCGCTGGTGAAGAGGTTCAACCCGGTTCTATCGAAAGTTCCGTTCAGGAGCTTAAACAAGGAGGCTTCTCCGCAGAGGACGTTAGCAACATGCTGAATGAACTCTCTTTGGAGCTGGTCATGACTGCACATCCTACAGAAGCAACACGACGAGTAATCCTGGATATCCACAAACGTATTTCCGAAGACGTCATGCTGCTGGATAATCCGATGCTTACCTTGCGTGAGCGAGAACAGGTACGGGAAAATCTGCTTAATGAAGTAATTACATTGTGGCAGACCGATGAGCTACGTGATCGAAAGCCAACTGTATTAGATGAAGTAAGAAATGGAATGTATTATTTTCATGAGACCTTGTTTCATGTATTGCCGGATGTATACCAAGAACTGGAACGATGTTTGGTCAAATATTATCCTGAGCAAAAATGGCACATTCCAACTTATTTGAGATTTGGTTCTTGGATCGGTGGAGATCGAGACGGGAATCCATCTGTTACATCTCATGTGACTTGGGAAACATTACGTATGCAGCGCAAGTTGGCTTTGAGAGAATATCAGCACACGCTGAAAGAACTCATGGGTTACTTGAGCTTCAGTACCAGCATTGTGCGAGTTTCTGATGATTTGTTGGCTTCTATTGAAGAAGATCGCGCCCACATTACACTTAAAAAAATGGAAGTATGGCATAACGAAAAAGAGCCTTATCGCATCAAACTGGCATATATGATTGCTAAGGTGAATAACGTTTTGGATGAAAGCAAACAGGGTACCAAGGAGCGCTACAGCTCCGCGGAAGAACTTATTGCAGACCTGAATGTTATTGACAACAGCTTGCGCCATCATTTTGCTGATTATGTGGCAGACACGTATATCCAAAAGATGATTCGTCAGGTAGAGCTATTCGGGTTTCATACGGCTACGCTGGATGTGCGTCAGCATAGTCAGGAACATGAAAATGCGATGACTGAAATTCTTTCTAAAATGAATATTGTGTCAGATTACAGTAAGCTGTCAGAGGAAGAAAAAATAGATCTGCTGGAACAGCTGCTGAATGAACCGCGTCCGATTACTTCGCCGTATCTAAAATATAGCGATAGCACACAGGAATGTCTTGATGTATATCGTACGATTTATTTGGCTCAGGAGGAATTTGGCAAGCAGTCCATTACAAGCTACTTGATCAGTATGACCCAAGGGGCCAGTGATTTGCTTGAGGTCATGGTATTAGCCAAAGAGGTGGGCCTGTTCCGCATCGAGAAGGATGGCACTGTCATCTGTACGCTGCAATCCGTTCCTTTGTTCGAAACGATAGATGATTTGCACGCTGCACCTGACATTATGAGAAGATTGATGAACCTGCCTGTATATCGACAATCTGTAGCCGCCATGGATGAGCTTCAGGAGATCATGCTTGGCTACTCGGATAGTAATAAGGATGGCGGTGTGGTTACAGCGAACTGGGAACTTCGGGTCGCTATGAATAGCATTACGGAAGTAGTAAACGAGTATGGCGCAAAAGTGAAGTTTTTCCACGGACGTGGAGGAGCGCTGGGGCGTGGAGGAATGCCACTTAATCGCAGTATTCTGGCTCAGCCTCCTCATACCATTGGTGGAGGAATTAAGATTACGGAGCAAGGCGAAGTGCTATCATCCCGCTATTCGCTCAAGGGGATTGCATATCGGAGCTTAGAGCAGGCGACATCGGCGTTAATTACGGCTGCTGCCTATCATCGCTCGGGAAAGAAAGAAGTGTTCGAGGAAAGCTGGGAGGAGATTATTGCCCGTATTTCCGAGGTATCACTGGAGAAGTATCAAGATTTAATTTTCCGAGACCCGGATTTCTTCAGTTTCTTCAAAGAATCTACACCGTTGCCTGAGGTAGGCGAGCTGAATATTGGATCTCGCCCGTCCAAGCGTAAGAATAGCGAACGTTTTGAGGACTTGCGCGCCATTCCGTGGGTTTTTGCGTGGACACAAAGTCGTTACTTGCTACCCGCTTGGTATGCGGCAGGAACTGGTTTGCAAAGCTACTATCAAAACAATGAAGATAACCTTAAAGTGCTGCAAACGATGTTTAGAGACTCTGCTTTCTTCCGGTCGCTTATTGATACACTGCAAATGGCAATCGCTAAAGCGGATTTGCTGATTGCAGAGGAGTACGCTGGGATGTCGGATAATGAAGAAGCACGACAACGTATATTTGGACAGATTTCTGCAGAGTTCAAGCTGACATCTGAGTTGATTTTGAAAATAACCGGACAATCCGAGATTTTGGACGATGTACCTGTTATTCAGGAATCTATCCGGTTGCGTAATCCTTATGTCGATCCGTTAAGTTATTTGCAGGTTCAATTGCTAAGTGAGCTGCGCGAGTTGCGTAATCAGAACGGTGATGATGCTGAAATGCTGCGTGAGGTACTGTTGACGATTAACGGAATTGCCGCAGGCTTGAGAAACACAGGCTGATATAGTTTGGCTGTATGATACAGGCAATCGGGTACTCATGGAGTGCCCGATTGTGCTGTGTTTATAGTAATGACGCACGAGTTTGTTACTTGTGTCCATACTTCAGTTGATTTCTGGATAAAATTAAACTACGATGAATAATCATAAACATATAATAAGTAACCCATCAGCAAGTCTGGGGGAGTATAGAGTGGATAATATGGAAAGCCGCTTGGTTAGGCTGGTGCAAAAAGGTGATCAGCGAGCTTTTGCGGAGTTAGTCGAGTTATATAAAGATCGGATTTTTCATCTTTCCTACCGGATGCTAGGTAATCGTCATGAGGCGGAGGATTTGGTGCAGGAGACTTTTTTGCGTGTGTATCGCAACTTAGAAAAGTATGACCATGGACAGAAATTCTCAACCTGGATTTATCGGATTGCTACAAATCTGTGCATTGATCGTCTGCGAAGGAGAAAACCTACATACTCACTTGATGCTGAAATGAATGATCAAGAAGGTGTTGATGGGTACGCCATGCTTGCTAGTGAAGAGCTTACCCCTGAAGGGAGCACGCTGTTGTCGGAAACGCAAGCTTTAATTCATGACGCCATTGACAGCCTTCCGGATAAATACAAGACGATTATGGTTTTACGGTACTTGCAGGAGCTTTCCTTGCAGGAAATTAGCGATGTACTCAATCTCCCAGTTACCACAATTAAGACAAGAGTACACAGGGGACGGGATTTTCTACGCAAAAAATTGGAGCACAAGCTATAAATGATGTGCATACATTCTAGGAAAAGAGCCTGCGTAGATGTTTTTATGAAACATAATGCTCATTGTAACGTATGTAAGATGAGCAAAGTTTCTAAGCCGGAGCATGTTATGTTGAGAAACACGGAAGAATATTAGAAAGGATTGGCTCATATGGATTGCAAACAAGCCGTCTCTTTTATGCATGACTATCTAGATGGCGACCTGTCTGAGCAGGACAAACATGAGTTGGAACAACACTTGTTAGACTGCCCGGAATGCCGCATGCGTTTTAAAGAGCTGGAGCGGACGGATGCGATGCTTTACGGTACACGCTATCATCAAGTGCCGTGTGTATCGGATGAGCTGACATTTCGCATTATGAATGCTTTGCCGCCGCATAAAAGACAGCCTGCGGTGCCTATGCTAACTTGGGTGAAGAGGCATCCCGCTGTAACAGCTGCCGCCTTCTTCCTTATTGTGATATGCTCAAGTATGGCCAGCTTTTCTAGCACGGACCATCAATTGGTAGTCAAAGGAAGCAATCTAGATCAAGTTGTTATTCAGGGCGATACTGTAATTGTACCTGAAGGGAAATCCATTGCCGGAGATTTAACAGTACAAAATGGTGAGGCCCGTGTATACGGTGATGTGGAAGGAAATCTTACTGTGATTGACGGCTCTTACTATCAAGCTTCAACCGCCCATATTGCAGGACAGGTTAAAAGTATCGATCAAACCTTGGACTGGATTTGGTACAAGGTTACCGATTTGTTCGGGGGACCGTCTTCTCCATAAAAGAAGCTTGAATGGCAAGAACGATATCGAGCGCCTTTTTCCGCTGGAAAAGGCGTTTTTTTGTATATGAATCTGGCGAATCGTACTGTATTTTACTGATTTTGGTGATTCTTTTGTCGCACAGCTTGCAACGTGAGCCTGATCGTTATAACCTAGATAGAGAGAGCATACTGTGTACATATTACACCCACTCACTACAGAAAATTGCGGGGGCATGCGCATGTTGGATTATTTTGCGGACCTGACTTGGAAAGAGTCCATTAAAGATATTATCGACATTTTAATCGTAACCTATATTATGTATCAGCTTATTTTACTTGTTCGCGGAACGCGAGCAGTTCAATTGTTAAAAGGAATTCTGTTCCTGGTCGTTATTTGGGCGGTTAGTACCTGGTTTGATTTGTACACGCTCAAGTGGTTGATGAATCAGATGTTCACCTTTGGTGTAGTGGCTATTTTTATTATTTTTCAACCTGAGTTGCGTCGTGCTCTAGAGCAGCTGGGACGTGGTAAATTATTTGGGCGTTCGTCAGTAGATGATGAAGAAATCAATAAGTTAATTGGAGAAATGATTAAGGCGCTGAATTATTTATCACGTAGAAAAATAGGAGCATTGGTCGTATTCGAGCGAGAGACAGGGCTGAATGAATATACGGAGTCTGGTATCAAGACACAGGCCGTAGTTAGTTCTGAACTGCTAATTAACATCTTCATTCCCAATACGCCTTTGCATGATGGTGCGGTGATTATACAAAATAAACAGATTGCTTCTGCGGCCTGCTATTTGCCATTATCGGAAAATCCCTTCATTAGCAAGGAGTTGGGAACCCGTCATCGGGCTGCAATTGGCGTGAGTGAGGTAACTGATGCCGTAACTGTCGTGGTATCGGAGGAAACAGGGCAAATTTCGTTGGCTATCAATGGTCAGGTCGTACGAGACATTAAGGAAGAATCCCTAATCTCCAAGCTGTATGAGGAGTTGCGGCCAACACCGTCACTGAAGGAAAAACGCGGCTCATTCTGGAATCGGAGGGGAGGCCGTGGAAATTCATGATGGACAAATGGATTAACAATAATACGATTTCCAAGATATTGGCGCTTGCGGTTGCTATAATGCTGTGGGGAATGGTTCATCTGGATACAGGTACACCTTCGTCTACGTTGACCGTTTCTTATAATAATAAAATAATTGATAATGTGGCCATTCAGGCCAGTGGTCTGGATGATTCAAAATATGTGCTGTCTACTATGGACACGGATCATGTAAAGATGGAGGTCAGAGGACAGCGCTCTGTCCTGACTACTTTTTTCGCGGATAATTATCAGGCAAAACTAAACTTAAGCGGCTTAGGAGCAGGTACTAAAACATTGTCACTTGAACCGGATTTGCCGGATGGGGTGGAATTGGTATCGATGACTCCTAACCGTGTTACAGTAACAATTGAGGAAAAACAAACGAAATCATTTAATGTATCTATAGTATCTAAGGGTAGTCCAGATGCGGGGCTACAGCTCGGCAAGCCTGTGATTGCTCCTCAAACGGTAAAGGTTACTTTACCCAAAAGCCAGTTGAATACCGTTACTGCGGTGCAAGGGGCTGTTAATACGGATGGCATTTCAGAAAAGTTTGAACAGAAACGTGTAAAACTGAAAGCTTATAACAAAAAGGGACAGGAACTCACAGGTGCGGTCATTGAGCCATCCACGGTGTCCGTTGAAATCCCAGTCACTCAGCAGGCGAAGTCTGTGCCTGTCAAGATAGTCTATTCCGGAGAGCTGCCAGACGGATTGGCGCTTTCTAAAGTAAACGCAAACGTGAAGGAAGCAGCGGTATATGCATCACAGGATGTATTAAGCAGCCTCAGCTCTTATGTCACGGTTACACTCGATCTGAGTCAATTTACGGAAGCGGGGACCCGTACGGTTCAAGCTAATTTGGCAGCTCCCTCAGGTTCTGATAAAATCGAGCCAGGGTCAATACAAATTCAGGTGACTGTCGTTCCTTCCAATGAAGTTACAGATACGGAACGGACGCTGTCAGGCATCCCAATCGTTTTACAAGGTGCAGGAGATGGAGCTAATGCGACTGTCATAGCGCCCACAGGCAAGACGATGGATGTTACTGTGAAGGGTCCTCAGGATTTGGTAAACAATTTAACCAATGATGACGTTAGTTTGGTGGCAAATGTAAGTGGCCTCTCGGCTGGTCAACACGAGGTTACTTTGAAAGTAGGCTTGCCTAAATACATTACACAAGCCGGGAATGCCGGCCAACTAAAGGCAACGGTAAACATTGAGAGCCCTTCTACGCCTGCTGTAACGAATCCGAATAGTGAGAATGAATCAAACCCCTCTGGTAGTGGTGATAAGGGGCAGGAGAGGCCACAGGAGGGGCAGGGCAATCAAGGTGGCAACTCTGACGCTAATACCGGGGACAACGCAGCTGCGGAGGATAAAACAAATCCTCATAACGGCGCAGAATCTTCTGCGAATGGAACCTCGGAGAACAGTCAGCCATAACATGTTTTATCTGTAGTAAATGATCAAGATTTATTAGACAAAAAAAGGGAGTCATTTTACATGGGGAAATATTTTGGTACAGATGGTGTACGAGGCATTGCTAATCAGGAACTAACAGCCGAACTGGCATATAGCATTGGCCGCTGCGGCGGATATGTCTTAGCAGGTAATGTAGAGAAACCGACAGTTGTGATTGGTATGGATACACGAATATCCGGGCTGATGTTGGAATCGGCACTGGTAGCCGGGTTGTTGTCCATTGGGGCTAATGTGGTTCGCCTAGGTATTGTTTCGACGCCTGGGGTGGCATATCTCACACGGCAATTGAAAGCGGACGCTGGTGTAATGATCTCAGCATCTCACAATCCTGTTGAGGACAACGGGATTAAGTTTTTTGGCGGCGATGGGTTTAAATTAACCGATGAAACGGAATTGAAAATTGAAGAGCTTATGGATGCAAAAGAAGACCAATTGCCTCGTCCGATTGGCAACGGGTTGGGCACGGTTGTTGTAGACGAGCATTCCCGCTACGATTATCTGGAGTTTTTGAAAACAACAATTAGTCATTCTTTTGAAGGTCTAAAAATTGTATTGGACTGTGCAAACGGAGCAGCTTATGAGCTGGCGCCGAAGCTTTTTGCGGATTTGGGAGCTGAAGTGCACACGATCGGAGCGGAGCCAAACGGATTGAATATCAATGATCATTGTGGCTCGACTCATCCTGAAAAGCTGAAAGAGGAAGTGCGCCGCTTGAAAGCGGATATTGGGCTTGCCTTTGACGGCGATGCTGATCGCCTGATCGCAATTGATGAGAACGGGGAAGAGGTAGATGGAGACTACATTCTCTGTATTTGCGGGGATGCAATGAACCGCGCTGGAAAACTCAAGGACAGCACCATTGTATCGACAGTAATGAGTAATATCGGTTTTTATAAAGCTACTGAAAAGCTGGCTCTCAAGACTGCAAAAACTGCGGTCGGAGACCGTTATGTGATGGAAGAAATGCGTCGGGGTGGATTTAATCTGGGCGGTGAGCAGTCTGGTCATGTTATTTTCCTAGACCACAATACGACAGGTGATGGCATGCTGACGGGGATTCAGTTGGTAGATACCCTGAAAGCTTCCGGCAAGAAGATGAGCGAGCTAAAATCGCTTATGAAACAATATCCGCAAGTGCTTGTGAATGTACGTGTGCAGGACAAACGCAATTACGAGGGGAATCCTGCGATTGCAGAAGCCATTGAGCAGGTGGAACAACAATTGGGCGATAATGGGCGTGTATTGGTCCGTGCTTCAGGTACAGAGTCGCTTATTCGTGTAATGGCCGAAGGCCCGGACAAAGATGAGCTGGAGCAATTCGTCGGACAGATCGTAGATGTCGTGAAAAAAGAATTAGTTTAAAATTTTGTAAACGTAGGTTGCCTGTTAACATAAGCAGGCAACCGCATTTACGGTTATTCACTAAGGATTTAACGCCTTTAGGGTGTAATTATGAATAAAGTGTCATTGCCAAATGATGCTCTGCTGAATATAATATAGGGATGTTGTGACTCAAATAGAGAAAGCGAGGGTTGTGAGGTAACGTAATACAAGCGCCAGAGCTTGATTTTGTGCGGGGGAACTTGGTGGAGAAGCAATAGATTCCGTTGAGATGATATTGCTCGCATCGGTTCACGACAAAGCAAGCTGACGAGGTGAAGGTGTTCGAAACATTCGGCGGGGACCTTCCGGTGAAGCATCAACCCGTAAACCGGCAGCGGAAAATGAACAGGCAACTGTTTACACAACGCACCGGTAGATGCCCAAATTATTTTATAACCTAAATTATAAGATTCATTTCATGAATGTGCGGCCATCATCATTGGCGTGCGCGGTTTGGGAATTTCGTTACATTCGTGAAGAGATGCCTGTAAATTCTATAGTTATCATTGACAACTTCATAGATGAATGAACTTTATTCCACAATCTACCGCACACGTTAGTCCTGTGATGAGTCGTCTTGTGAAATGATGATCGGGAGGATAACGAATATGTGTGGCATTGTAGGATATATTGGTAATCAGAATACGCAAGAGGTATTGATTGACGGACTGAAGAAGCTGGAGTATCGCGGGTATGATTCTGCGGGTATTGCCGTGTTTACAGATTCAGGACTGCAAGTAGCCAAGGCAAAAGGTCGTCTGGCGAATCTGGAAGCTAAACTGGATGGTACACCGTTGGTAGGCCATGCAGGCATCGGACATACACGTTGGGCAACACACGGTAAACCTTCTGATGAAAACTCCCATCCACATTTGGATGAGAGCCAAAAGTTTTCTGTAGTTCACAACGGAATTATTGAGAACTATCTGGAACTGAAGGAACAGCTGATCGGCGAAGGTCATACCTTTATTTCCGAAACGGACACAGAAGTTATTTCCCATCTGGTAGCGCGTGAGTATGAAGGAGATATTGTTAAAGCAGTACAAAAAGCAATTACCTTTATGCGCGGTGCTTTTGCACTGGGAGTGCTGACCGAGCACGAGCCTAATAAGCTGGTAGCTGTTCGCCAAGCCAGCCCGCTGGTTATTGGTGTGGGAGAAGGCGAGAACTTTATCGGTTCCGACATTCCGGCTATTCTGAAATATACACGCAATGTATTTATTTTGAACGATGGCGAAATGGCTGTTCTGACTAGTGATGCTGTCGAATTAATGACAATCGAAGGCCAATTTATTTCTCGGGAAATGATTCATGTCGAATGGGATGCTGTGACAGCGGAAAAAGGCGGATATGAGCATTTCATGTTGAAAGAAATTCACGAACAGCCTAAGGCTTACCGTGATACAATGTTGGGCCGTATCGATAAAGACACTAAAAAGGTTGTTCTTCCAGAGCTGAAGCTGACAGAAGAACAAATTAAAAATATCCGCAACATTCAAATTGTAGCGTGTGGTACAGCTTATAATGCTGGTTTGATTGGTCGTACGGTTATTGAAAGTCTGGCTCGTATTCCGGTAGAAAACGATGTAGCTTCCGAGTATCGCTACCGTTCTCCTATCGTAACACCTGAGACATTGGTGATTGTGGTGAGTCAATCCGGTGAAACTGCTGATACCTTGGCAGCACTGCGTGAAGCACAAGCAAACGGAGCGCATGTACTGGCGATTACAAACGTAGTTGGTAGTTCCATCGCCCGTGATGCAGATGATGTGTTGGTTACACTGGCAGGACCGGAAATTGCCGTAGCCTCCACCAAAGCGTATTCTTCCCAGTTGATTGCGTTTTATCTGTTGGGTCTGTATCTGGCTCAAGTACGCGGCACACAAACGGATGAGCAAGTAGCTCATGTGCTGGCTGCTATGGAATCACTGCCAGAGCAAGTAGAAGAGATGTTGAGTAAAGCAGATGCGATCAAAGCCTATGCTGAGCAAATCGCTAGCAACAAGCACCTGTTCTTTATTGGTCGTGGTCAGGACTATGCTGTAGTACAGGAAGGTTCCCTGAAACTCAAGGAAATCTCCTACATTCATTCCGAGGCATATGCTGCGGGTGAGTTGAAGCATGGTACACTGGCATTGATCGAAGAGGGGATTCCAGTTATCGCTTTGGTAACTCAGGAATCCGTGTTGGAAAAAACCGTGAGCAACATTAAGGAAGTCAAAGCTCGTGGCGGTGACGTGCTTGCAATCACGTATGAAGAGCACGCTGTTGAGCTACTGAAATCCGTGGATCAAGTATTTGCAATTCCAAAAACACTTCCGATTCTGTCGGCTGCCATTTCAGTTATAGCTCTCCAATTGTTAGCCTACTATGCATCGCTTGCACTGGGTCATGATGTTGATAAACCACGTAACCTGGCGAAAAGTGTTACTGTAGAATAAAGAGTATCTTAACAAAAGCCCGATTTGTCTACGGACAATAAAGTTGTGTACAAAACAATAAAGTTGTGTACAAATCGAGAAATAGACAATAAAGTTGTGTTCTAATTTATAGCAACTTGTGATCGATTATTATTAATTATGAATCTAGAAATTGATCTTTATTTGCTTATAAGTGTATTTAATGACAATATATTCTTTTGTGCCTAACAATTATAAAATTCATCTATAAAAATCTTGATATTCAAAACTTAAACAGTCCCGATGGAAAATTCTTGATCGGGACTGTTTGTATTTTATTGATTGTGGGTGGATTAATGAAAACTTTGGGAGAAAAGATAAAAATTATACGAAAAATGAATAAGCTTAATCAGACTGAATTTTCTTCAATTATTGGCGTTTCTCAAGGTACATTAAGTGAATTGGAAAAAGATAAATACAGGCCATCCGTTGAAACTATAATTGCTTTAAAACTAAATTTTGATATTGATTTAGAATGGCTGCTACTTGAGAGGCCTGTGAATTCTAACATAGGATTATTTCATATTCAGGTAAATGAGTTTGAACTAAGCCTGGTTTCAAATTTACGAAAGCTAAACCTAGAAGATAAACAAGAAATTGGAGAAATAATAAATTTGAAATTAAAACGATATAATAAATAGAACTGATTGTCCAAGAGAAATAAATTGTTAGAGTGAAATTAAGTATGCTCAGTAAGTTACTTAACGACGTGTGTCTCGGAGACTTCCTCAGTCCGGGTGGCAATTTTCTTGTCTTTCTAGGCCCTTACCTTGACACCCGGCCATATCGTTCGTGCCATCAGGGGATCCATACCGATGGGACCCGGCATCCAGCAACTCAAGCGGATTACAGAATTCAAGGCAGTAATACCTCGGATTCTGGCCCAATTCCAGGCCAGACGGAGTTTTGCACCCTCAATCCGAGCATCAACCTACGACTCCCTGATCATGCTTCGTTCCGTTAAGGGAGACAACAGTCTCCATGCCCTGCATGTTTTTCATTTGGATGTTTAAGCCACAGTTTGGTAGGAGGGACTTTTGCAAACCTACTAAGATCAAAGTATCGAATACTGTTTCCGATGGCAAACTGTCTGTATAAGCTGCTTCTTCGGATATGCAAAAATTTTGATCACTACTTTTCGCTAAGCCGAAACAAAAATACTGATTATTGTGAATGTCCGTTTGCCGTTTCTGCTAAAACCTGCAAGGAATTGGTGCACTCAAACAGAGGAAAGGCAAGAATGCTAGCCCGACCACGCTTATGCGCGGGAATTTAAAAGGCGTTTTGCCTGAGTTCGTTATGGGAAGACAACGGAAACGGCGTTCTATCAGTGGCCCGAGTTGGCGAAGCTGAATTGCATGCATTCTACGCGGGGAAATTACCCTTGAGACTTTTTGGGATTGGCTGAAACTCGACAATGTAGCTTGCAAGAAGAGTCAATAGAAATGTCGGGGGCGCCTCTTGGTATATCCAAATTCAGTCCTTACCAAAACACGAGACAGCTGTCTCGTGTTAATTATTACTAGAGCCTGTATGCAAACTGTACAACTCCTAGAAATATAGTAAAATAAGGAGCATGAGACGAAGATACGAGTTGAATGACGAAGAATGGAATATGCTTGATCCCTGATGCCTCCAGTATGAAAAAACAAGGAGGACACCTGCCAAAAGATCGACGTCAGATGATCAATACCGTGCTTTGGGTTTCTCGAACGGGAGCGACATGGCGATTTTTCCGAATTATTAAGGCTCTTAGTCTTCCGCTTACAGCTTCTTATGGCGGCACAAAAAGAAAAAAAATGGATTAAAGTGCCAAATCATATTGTTGTCGAACTGGTTGGGAGCAAGTTATGGTCGATGCTGCGATCGTCTGCGTCCATCAACATAAAGCGAGCGTAAAAGGGGCAGTACAAACATGCCATCAAACGCTCATACGGAGGATTAACCACCAAAGTTCATGCGATGGTATTCCTGGGATAGCCACTACGTTTCGAGTTGACACCAGGGCAAGATAACGATTCCGTCACCAGATACCGTCTGCTTCATGAACTGGTGTTCTGCCTAGGAAAATGTTAACAAATCGCGCCCACGATATTAATGCCATTTTGGAGCTTTTGTAAAGCCGAGCGCTATTCCGATTATCCCAAGCAAACGCAATCGGTGGGTAAAACGCTCGCTATATGTCGAATACTTTTTCAACAAAGCAAAAACTATTGAGGCTTAGCTACTCGCTATGAAAAAACGGCGAATATGTTAAGGATTTTTTGATTCTGCTTTCGATTCGCTTATGGCTTAAATAGGTTTTCGTACAGACTTTAATAGAGTACATTGCAGAGATAAATAAACATCCCTGTGATGACGGGAGAAAGGTAGCATAATGGGAAACACAGAAATTGTACAAAAGCTTTGGAATCTTTGCAATGTATTGCGTGATGACGGTATCACCTATCACCAGTATGTAACAGAGCTTACCTATATTCTCTTTCTTAAGATGATGAAAGAGACTGGACAGGAAGATAATATTGCGGAAAACATAGTTGGTCTTGCAGAGCTTCGCAAGAAGCTAAAAGTAGCAGAAAAAAACAAGGATTCCAAAAAAGATCAGCTTACCAACAAAGAAAAAGCAGAGCTTGCAGAAAAAGAAGAAATAGCCCAGTATTCTTGGGATAAACTTGCGGCGTTGTCCGAGGCAGAGTTAAAACCATACTACAACGCCATGCTGCGTCGCTTTGGCGATTATTGCAAAGGGCATATCCGTGATATTTACCATGATGCACGTAGCAATATTGGTGAACCCAAAAATCTGAAAAAGATTATATCCAGCATGGACAAGTTGGACTGGTTTAATGTTGAAAAAGACGGCTTTGGCGATTTGTATGAGGGCTTACTCGAAAAAAATGCCAACGAGAAAAAATCTGGAGCTGGTCAGTATTTTACCCCACGTCCGCTGATTGACGTAATGGTGTCTCTGGTTAAGCCGCAAGTAGGCGAAAAATGTAATGACCCTGCCTGCGGTACATTCGGATTTATGATAGCGGCGAATAAGTATGTATTTGATCATGTGGATAAAAACACGTTATCTCCAGAAGTATATTATTTTCAAAGATTTCATGCGTTTACTGGCTGTGAACTTGTGTCTGACACCCACCGCCTTGCGCTGATGAATGCCATGATTCACGGTATTGAAAGTGACATCATATGCGATGACACGTTATCCAATGCAGGAAAAGCCATCAAAGAGATAGATGTTGTGCTATCCAATCCACCATTTGGAACAAAACAGGGTGGTGAGCGTGCCAAGCGTGATGATTTTTCTTACGCAACCTCAAATAAGCAGCTAAACTTCTTGCAGCACATCTACCGCTGCTTGAAAAAAGATGGCAAAGCCCGTGCGGCTGTGGTTTTACCGGATAATGTGCTGTTTGCTGACGGCGATGGCGCCAAAATCCGTGAAGACCTAATGAACAAATGCAATCTGCACACTATTCTGCGTCTGCCCACCGGTATTTTCTATGCGCAGGGTGTCAAAACCAATGTGCTGTTTTTTAACCGTGGAATTATCGAAAAAGGCAATACCCAAAAGATTTACTTTTACGATATGAGAACTAATATGCCCTCCTTTGGCAAAACAACGCCGCTAAAGGTGGAGCATTTTGATAATTTTGTAAAGGCGTATCAAGCAGAAGACAGAGATGCGGTAAAAGATGAGCGCTGGAGTAGCTTTACCCGTGAGGAAATAGCGCAGAAAAACAACAGCCTGGATTTGGGGTTAATTCGTGATGGTAGCGTGTTGGATTATGAAGATTTACAAGACCCAATCGAAAGCGGAGAAGAAATTATTGCACAGCTGGAAGAAGCGGTGGATTTAATTATGAGCGTGGTGAAGGAGCTGAAATCCCTTGGGGGTGAATGCTGATGGCGAAGAAAAAAGGAAGCCTTTCACCGGAGGAAATACTGCAAAACGCCCTTGTACCCGATTGGGAGCAGCCGTATCAGGTACCGGAGAACTGGATGTGGGTTAAATTTGGTAGTTTAACTCATGATATGGCTGATGGACCATTTGGAAGCAATTTGAAATCTGAACATTATACCGAAGAAAAAGAGGCAAGAATCATCCAGCTTAGCAATATAGGTGAAGATGGTTGGCGAGAAGAAAACACAAAGTATACAACTTTCAACCATGCCTACACGATCGCAAAGAGTATTGTTTCTTCTGGTGATATCGTAATTGCAAAAATGATGCCTGCAGGTAGAGCAATTATAGTACCAAATAACGAACAAATGTATGTGTTATCATCTGATGCGATTAAAATGGTCCCTACTCGAGTGGTATCTACTCAATTTTTAGTACGCGGAATAAATTGCACCTTTTTTAGAAATCAAGTGCAAGAAAATACCCAAGGTATTATACGTGCAAGAACAAGCATAAGCAAATTAAAAGAGTATGCGTTCCCCCTCCCACCCGTTGCCGAACAACAGCGCATTGTCAACCGCATTGAAAGCCTGTTGTCCAAACTGGACGAGGCAAAGGAAAAAGCACAAACTGCCCTTGACAGCTATGAAAAACACAAAGCCGTTATTTTGCATAAGGCTTTCACAGGAGAGCTAACAAAAAAATGGCGGGAAGAAAACTGCGTGAGTTTAGATAGTTGGGAAAAACGCAAACTCGGAAAATGTGGTGAGTGGTTTGGTGGTGGAACACCTACAACATCCATTGCTGAATATTGGGACGATGGGACTGTTCTATGGGTAACCCCGAAAGATATGAAAAGCAACATTATAGTCGACACAATAGATCATATCACAGAAGCTGCAATTGAAAGTTCCTCCGCAAAGCTGATTGCTGATAATGCAATATTGTTTGTTGTACGAAGCGGAATTTTGCGAAGAATTTTACCAATAGCAATGACAAAATGTCCTGTAACTGTTAATCAAGATATTAAAGCTTTGGTTCCTCAAAATGTATCTCAAGAGTATATTTTTTGGGCTTGCATTGCAAATGAAAAATCAATACGGGACAGCTGTAGCAAAAGCGGAACAACTGTTGAAAGCATTAGCACAGGTTTGCTTCACGAATACATGTTACCTATCCCGACACCAGAAGAACAAAGCGAAATTGTCCGTATCCTTGAAAGCATTATTGAAAAAGAGCAAAAGGCAAAAGAGCACTCTAACGTGATTGAGAAAATTGACCTTATGAAAAAAGTAATCCTCGCTCGTGCTTTCCGTGGCGAGCTAGCCACAAACAACCCCGAGGAAGAAAGTGCGAAAGAACTATTAAAATCCATACTTTTGGACAAAATAAACACTGTACCATCAATAGAAAAGAAAAAAAGTGTACTGGTACTGGAGGATAGCAAAATGCCAAAGACGATTTTAGAAGCATTGAGCGAACATAAGAGCCTTACGCCCGAAAAATTAAAGGCTCAAACAGGCATAAAGGATATTGATGATTTTTATGCGGAACTTAAAAAATTGGTTGATACCGGTGCGGTGATAGAACGCCGTGAGGGGGAAGAGAATTATCTGGAGGTAAACAATGAGGGTAGACAAGCTTAGTATTGATAAATTCAAAAATCTGCAGAATTTTAGCATTGACATTGATGAAACGCAAAGTATTTCTGTGCTTATCGGGCAAAACGGAAGCGGTAAATCTAATTTAATTGAGGCACTATCCATCATTTTCCGGGACCTTGATTTGGAGGATATAACTGTTGAGTTTTCCTATACCATTGAATACCAATGTGGTGGAAAAAAAATAAAAATCGTCAGCAACAAAGATAAAAAAAGGTTTTTCGTTGACGAGGAAGAAGTAACGAAAACCGCATTTTACCGTGGGAGAAGTGTTCATCTGCCACGAAATGTGTTTGCTTATTATTCCGGTACAAGTCGCAGACTGGAAAGCCATTTCGATAAGCATGAGGAGATCTTTTATCGCAGGCTTTTGGATGATGATGATCGTGCACTTAGAAGAATGTTTTATGCACGCCTGATTCACAGCCAATTTGTTTTGCTTGCGTTTTTCTCGCTAATTGATGAGTTATCGAAAGAGACCCAAGATGACGGTCTATTAAATAAATATTTGGATGTTTTCGGTCTTGAATCGGTTTTATTTATACTCAAAGAACCAGAATGGAGAAAAGGGAAGGGACACCGAAAATCTGAGTTTTGGGGTGCCCGTGGTGTAGTGCGCAGTTTTTTAGATATGCTCTATCCTTTCGCATTGGCTCCGCTTAAAGAAAAGGTAACTGTAAAGCAAGGACGTTCCTCCAGCAAAAGAGAATTCACCTATTTGTTTTTAAAAGATCAAGATCAACTCTTGGCGTTTGCTAAAAACTTCAGCGAGAACACCGAATTTTTCAAGCATCTGGAAAGTATGTATCTATCAGATTTAATTGAAGACATTCATATTAAAATGAAAAAGTCTGATTGCACAGTTATAACTTTCAATGAAATGAGCGAGGGCGAAAAACAGCTACTAACCGTTATCGGATTAATCAAATTCACAAAAGAACAGGATACACTGTTTTTGCTGGACGAGCCGGACACGCATCTCAACCCAGCATGGAAGTTTGACTATCTGGATTTGATCGAAAAATATTGTGGAAAAGCAGACAATAGTCAATTTATTATTTCAACACATGATCCCATAGTGATTAGCGGTCTGACAAAAGAATCTGTGTTGATTTTTGAACGCAACGAGACCGGAACTTATGTGAAAAATCCGGATATTGACCCCAGAGGCCTTGGTATCGCTGGTGTGCTCACAAGTGAAATATTCGGGCAGATGACTGCGCTTGATCATAAGACGCAAAAAGACTTAGACAGAAAACGACAATTACAATATAAGCAAGATAGGACACAGGAAGAAGAAGATTTATACCTTGAACTGGAAGGCAAGCTTACAAAATTGGGTTTTTCAAGAACTACTCAAGATCCACTCTACGACAAATTTATTGAGCGATTATATTTAAGACCTGAATATCAAACGAAACCGCTCACGGAATCTGATAGAGATGAATTAATGAAAATAACTGATGAAATTTTAAGTGAGTTATTGAAGGAGGAGCAGGCGTGATATATATTGATATGTCAAAGCTTAATCTCGACCAAAGCTTGCTCGATGAGGGGGCAAGGCTTACGGCTGAGTTGTTGGTCACACCCGAAAAAGATCGCAAACAATTTATTGATGACAATAGCGCATATTGGACAAAATTAAAATTTGAATTTGAAAAATTATCGCATTACAAATGCTGGTATACGGAAGCAAAAGAGGATGTTTCGGCGTATACCATGGATCATTTCAGACCCAAAAATAAGGTTACAAATACTACACATCCTTATAAAATAAAAACAATTGCAAGTTCACAAGCTTATTGGTGGCTTGCCTTTGACCCTCAAAATTACCGCTTAATGGGTTCTACTCCAAATTCCAAAAAAGGTGTGAGATTCCCATTGCGCGAAGGGTCACCAATTGCTTTAAAAACAAATGAAATAGGAAACGAAGTGCCAGTTCTAATAGACCCAACAAACAAAGATGATGTGACTTGGATTGACTTCAACGAAGACGGAAAGGTATGCCCAGCTTGTTCAGATATAGAGTCTTGGTGCGCTATCAGAGTGTATCTTTCTGCAAAAATATATGGACTTGATTCTGAAAAATTGGTTAAGGCAAGAAAGGAAATTCGCACAACTTGCAAACGCATCGCTGACCGCATAGTAAGCATTTATCAACAAGACAATTATAATAATAATCCGCTTGTCCGTGAAGAAATGCAAGAAAAATGCAGAGAATTAAGGAACTTAGCTAACCCTGAAAGTGAATACTCTGCAGTTGCAAAAAGCTACATATTAAGCCATCCAGAATCATTTATTCGTAAATTTGCAGTGTAGACAGTGACTAGAGTGAGCTAAAAATCATTATCCACTATGTTTCGAGTTAACTCTAGGGTTAAGACTATGATTATCCCAACATTATAAACGGAAAATTGCAATTACATGATAGGGATAAACCAGCAGATTTTGTAGAAGCACTTTTTATTGTACGTCTGGTTAAGCCTCGATTGAGTTGGGTGCGCATTTGGCGATAGCCTAGAATGCCAGTTCGCTTGTCATAACGGCCCTTCACTTCTTTAGCCAACATGTGTATTTCACGTTCTCTGGCAGAAGGTGTCCACTTTAACCACTTGTAATAGGCAGATCGAGCTACATCAGTTAACGCACATAACGTCGCAATAGTGTAACCTTTTTCATCATGTAGTTCTTGTATCGCTTGATCCCGTTCTACATGTCGAACTAGGGTTAGCGTGGTTTTCGTCGCTTGATCCCTGCCCACTTTTTTGCGAAGACATTCTCTATCTCCAGATATTCATTTCGTGCTTCCAGTTCTTTGATCCGCAGCTTGAGTCGTTCCTGCTCGCCTAGTTCCTTCTACAGGCTTTTAACGCCTCCGATGTCTTGGAGACGCTTGATATTTCCGAACCTATTCATATACTTGCAGACAAGACACACCAAATTCCTCCATCGCTTTCTGATAGTCTAGACCATTAGCGAGGGTATATTGTGCAATTTCAATCCGTTTTTCTAAAGTTATCTTCCGTTTTTTATTCATAGGAGATCGTCCTTTCCCTTTAATACCGGCCAGACTCAAAAAATTGATGTTTTGGTTGGCGGTCCGCCCTGTCAGGCTTATTCGCTTGTTGGAGGAGCCAGAGATCCACAGAAGAAGGAGAATGATCCGAGGGACTATCTCTATAAACAGTATGTGAAATTTCTGGCCAAATATCAGCCTGATATTTTTGTGTTTGAAAATGTACCTGGAATTTTAAATGCTGGCGGAGGATCCTATTATAGGGGTATTCAAGATTTAATGAGAGAAATCGGATATGAAATCAAACATAAAACCTTGGATGCTTCTCATTACGGAGTGTTACAAAAGAGAAAGAGAGTTATATTAATAGGATGGAACAGGGAGTTGGGATACGAATATCCGCGTTTTACCCAAATCGAACAGCTTGCATTAGTCGAAGATATCTTTTCGGACCTGCATCCACTTGCACCAGGTGAACAATTGAATGAATATGTTAAAGAACCAACACCATACCTTAGGGATACTAATATTAGAAATGAAGAGGATATATTAACACAGCACTTAACCAGAATGCATAATGAGAGTGATCTTGAAATATACAATATTGCAATAGACCTTTGGAATCGAGAAAAAAAGCGTTTGAAGTACACAGATCTCCCAGAAAGATTAAGAACGCATAATAATCTTAAGGCTTTTCTGGATCGATTCAAGGTTGTTGCAAGAGATCTACCCTATTCACATACAGTAGTGGCTCATATAGCCAAGGACGGGCATTATTATATACATCCGGATATTAACCAGTCCAGATCAATATCTGTCAGAGAGGCAGCGAGCCTTCAGTCGTTTCCTGATAATTTTTATTTTGAGGGACCACGCACAGCTGTATTTACACAGATAGGTAATGCTGTACCGCCGTTGATGGCTGAAACTATAGCTATGGAAATCAAAAAGATGTTAATTGGTGAAGTACAGTTATCATTTATGGTTTAGTGATTTTAAAAGGAACTATTACAAATATGTCTCACTAAGCACAAAACGAGCCTTAGAAGCGATTCTAAAGGCTCGTTTTTCTTTAACTGTTTTGTTGTTATAAAGAAAATGGACTTTTGAAGACACTCTTACAGGGTATATATGAATTTGATTTATTCGTAAAATGCATATGAACTTCAGGTTCCTTAGTTTAAATTATTATTTCAATAATGTTGATTGCTCTATCTCCCTAGTTAAAATAATCTTGTTAAGTTAGTTATGTAGCAATATGTATTTGGAGCTAATATTGAAAATAACACGTACTATGGTTCTTTCTGTAAACAAAATCGCTAATCTGTCCGATACATACATAAGAATGATTTACTGTTAAATATACCCTTGAAAATTATGATTTCACATATCATTTATATAAAATTTATATTTTAGAATAACTGGATATTGCACAACATTGTAAATTCAGTTGCGAGAAAGGAGATAGGATGTGAATCGTGAAGAGGTTCTTCGACATTTTGCAAATGAGATCTATGAACCCCTAAAGCATCAAATGTTATTTGCATTGGAAGCCCATTTTCAAAATCATAAGTATACCTTAGCCAAGACATTTCGCAATTCACTAGAGCAAATACTCGGGAAAGCCAAGCAGATGCAGTATGAAGGCACCAAACAGGCGTTGGGATATATATCTTACTCCATGCTTCGTACCGATTTGGTAAACGGAAGGGCGACCTATTTGGTGGAGGCCATGGACAAGACGTGGTTTATGGATCGCCATCCTTGCCGGGATACCTATGATGCAGAATGGGCCTTTCGCTATTTGGACGAGTGGGAGACGGAATTAAGTAAGCACGCTAAGAAATATGGTGGAAGAATCGGCTTGGATGATATTCAAAGGATGAAATTGCGCGCGGCAATACATATTCACCAATATATCATTGCTTTTGCGCGTTTTAGTATCACAGAAGAATGGTTGGATGCAATACAGTTTGCTCATGAAATACAGTTGGAAGATGTGTTCGAGCTGAGAGTCGGAGAATATTGGGACCAAAGTGAAATCGTTTATAAACGGGATGTGCGTGTCAAAGATTCGACGGTGATGAAAGATTGGCTTGAGGAAAAGAAGCCATATGACTACATACATGAAGTTTTTCGGGGAATTGACGGATCCCGAGGAGATTATGAGGGAATACGTCTGCAATATGCCGATTTGAGTGAAAGTTCTTTTAACAATAGTGTTTTTACAGGAGGAAATTTGATTGGTTCCCGTTGGAATAAAGCCTGTTTACAAGAAGCGGATTTTAGCGGTTGTTTGATTCAGGAAGCCCGTTTTGAACAAGCCAACTTAAAGGGAGCATCTTTCCGGGATGCAATAGCTGTATCTGGAATTTACCAGTCTAAACGATGGGAAAGACCCGGTTTTCAACCCGTAAGTTTTGCAGGAGCGGATCTTACAGGAGCCCAATTTCAGGGAGCCTATTTGAAGGATGCAGATTTCACCGGGGCCATATTGCAGGGGGCTGACTTCATGGGGGCAGCGTTTGAGGGAGCCTGCTTCAAAGGAGCGGTGCTGGATGGAAGCCGGTTTAGTTTAGGTATGCATCCAGCCATTCAGAGTCTAACTTAATTTGGATAACACAATGTGGGACAAACGGAATGGAAGGGACGTGGCATAGTGGAGTATTTCCTTTGTCAGCACGATGATCGGATGTTGTATGCTGCTGTACCCGTGTGGGATGAAGAGGCAAATGCAGAGATGATGGACCTAAATGACTGGACGAACTGGCCAGCATCTTATGCTGCGCAGTTTAAGGTTAATGGTCACGATTATACGGTTTACCCTGATATTCTAATGGGTTCCAGGATGATGGTATCTGATGCTGTGCATGAATTATTACAGGTCTTTGTGCCGGGCTTGTTCAGCCGCATGGCTTTGCTTCGGGATATGGAACGTTCGCAGCAAAAGTTGTATTGGATGATTCAACCCCCTTTAGTGGATTGTTTGGGTGAGCAAAGCCAATTTCGTCCCGGAGGAACATTGATGAAGCTGGTCGTAGATCGAGAACGTACCAAGGGGAAATCTCTATTGCAAGTTCAAGGGTTGCGTGAAACCTACACGTTGGTCAATCTGGCATTGGCGGAAAGTCTGTTGCGGAGAGGGACAAGTGGCATCACCTTTCAGGAAGTCGCCATGCAGTAATAAAGATGGGAGTGGATGATATATGGAACATCTGGATAAGAAAATTGTTTCGTTGCTACACACAGTAACAGCAGAAAATACCGAAAATGATCAATCTTTAATTCAGGATGAAGGAGTGAATCACGCTCACGGGAAGGAACCGTTTGGACAGCCCTTACAAACATTTATGCAACTCGGTGGGGAAAGATTTATTTTTGCTCAGCGACATTTGCTGGATGAACGCATCAGTATAACAATGCCAAAGAGCTTTCGGGATATGCCCATGCACGAGCAACGATTAAAATATCCCTCTCATCATCGTCCGGATTTTATTTTTACCAATGACACAGGCACGATTAACTTAACCTTCAAGCATACCGAGAGTCCATTACAAACCGAAGAGTTGGAAAACTTTACGGATGAGATGGCTCAGGTGGTAAAACAAACCCAGAAGTTGACTGAATGGTTTGGCCATGAAGTGCTGGAGAACGAAGAGTGTCAGATTGGATACTGTGAATTTATGACACCAGTATGGAATGCGCGTGTGTATAATTTATCCTTTTTTACGGTGCTGGAAGGACGTGCGCTCATGTGTACTTTTAACTGTACGGATGAAGAAATGGCGACCTGGCAGCCAATAGCCCGCAGTATGCTGCTAACGTTGAAAATCGAGTCTGAGCGAAAGGAAAATCAACCCTTATGACATTAACCCACATTACATATGATCGGCTGCAAATTACGCCATTTGAATTGGTTAGCATTCAGGAACTCCATATGACCAAGCGACTGAATGAGCACACCCGGCTCTCTTTTACCGCCATTTTACCTGAAGAATTACAGGACAGTTATGTCCAGTTGATCGAAGCCGATTCGCCGGTTTGCGTGTCGCAGCTGGATGAGGCAGGCACTCCAACACCGCTATTTAACGGAACGGTGCTCCATATGGAAGTCAAAGTGGTAAGAGATGTGTATTACCTGGAGGTCGAGGCAATATCACACACGTATAAGCTGGATATTCGTAAAAAGAACAGGTCCTTTCAAGATAAAAATATGAAGGTTGAGGAATTGCTGCGAGCTGTAGGTGCAGATTATCCCGGTTTTGATATCATTGATTCGGCTACAGGGGGAGCGACTTTAGGCCGTATAGCAGTCCAATATCGTGAAACCGATTGGGAGTTCCTCAAGCGGATCGCTTCGCGTTACCATACTTCACTCACGCCTGCGTCGGTATTTGATGTGCCGAAGTGCTATTTTGGAGTCGAGGAAACCCAGTCTGGACTGGACTTAACCAATTATCATTATACCGTCAGCAAGCGAGTTGGAGATTATCGTTATTTTAACGGCAATGATACAGCACATGTAAACGAGCATGATTTTATTGATTACCGGGTTGAGGCAAAGCAGGTATTGGAGCTCGGCAGCACCGTTACCTTTAAGGGTAAAAATCTGTATGTGTACAAGGTAGACACTCATATGCAAAAAGGAATGATGCAGCACGTGTATACCCTGACTTCCCACAAGGGATTGAGACACCAAGAGGTGTTTAACGAGCAGCTTATCGGTCTGTCTTTACCAGGTAAAGTCATTCAGGTAGAGCGGGATCGTATCAAACTGCATTTACATATCGATGCCACACAGGACCCTGCAAAGGCTCACTGGTTCACCTATGTTTCTCCTTATACTGCGGAGGGCCATAGCGGATGGTATGTAATGCCTGAGCTCGGGGATACCGTGCTGCTCTATTTCCCTGCCCATCGCGAGGAAGAGGGCATGGCAAGTACATCTTTGCGCGAAAAGAATCAGAGTACGGGACAACATGCTCTTGCACACCCTGACATCAAATTGTTTCGTACCGCCCACGGCAAGGAAATCAAATTAACCCCTGATGAAATTGTCATCACCAGTAAAGAGGGGACGATGTATATCCAGCTAAATGAGAAAAATGGAATTCACATTGTAAGCGATAAACAGATTCAGTTTTCAGCAGGAGGGAATATCTCTATTCATTCCGGCAGTAAAGTGAAAATCACGGCCGGGGATGAAATTCAAATGACGAGCAAAGGCAGTACCGTATCGCTGGGTGGAATAACCAATGTTCTGGGCAGTGAAGTAAAAACAAACTAAGAAAGGACATGGGGAAGGGGGAAAGGAAGAATGGCAAAAAAGTCTCATTCGGAAGAGGAACCTATTCAGGCTGGACGGGGAAGTAAGCAAGGATACGTAGTTGCCGGGGCCATCTTGAGCTGCAGTTTTGGTACGCAGCCGACACGTCTCAAACGTCCGTTCAGTCACGGAGTATATGTAAAAGAGAAAGCGCAAATGAACGTTGGAGATTACTTGCCAGGAACCAATATCAGCAATTTCGGTCGTTGCTCCTGCCCAGCTAACCCAGCGGTCAAAAGCAGTGACATGGTGGATATCTACGGGGTGAAAAAAGCGAACTGTGTTCCGCTCATCACCGGACCCTGGATCGGCGGCAAAAGTGATGTGCTTGTGGAGGGAGAACCAGCCTTGCTGGATCAATGCTCGAATGCGTGCCTATACGGGGGAATGATTCGGATTACAGACGATGGCCAGACGCTGGAGTAAGGAGGTACAAGTTGAATCACACACAAACGATGTTAACGTATACGGAGTTGGAATGTACAGGTCCATATCCTCTTCAAACGATAAGCGAACTGCGTATCGAACGAAAACTAAATGACCACGCCCGGTTAAAGATCAGTGGATGGATAGATGAGGAACAGAGAGATCATTACATAGAACAGGATCAGGATAACGAACCGGTCATTATCCGTACCAAAACAGAAAATGATCAGCCTGAACGCATTTTGTTCCATGGTTTACTGGTCCATGCAGAAACACGGATGGTGCGTGGCATCTATTATGTGGAGCTTGAAGCCGTATCTCATACAATTCAGTTGGATATCACACCTGTAACTCGTTCTTATCAGGATACTTTAATGCCCTACGGAAATTTGATCAAGCAAATCATACAGAAGTACAGCCAGGCCGATGTTATTGATAACGTAACAAACGGTGCTACCCTGCATGCATTTACTTTACAGTATCAGGAGACGGATTGGGCCTTTCTCAAACGGATCGCTTCCCGATTTGGAGCTGTGCTGGTCCCGGAAATTTCACTAAACGGGCCCAAATTCTGGTTGGGTATGCCGGAGGGACAATACGTTGAAATGAAGCATCCCGTTTACCGTACTCGGCGCAGTTTTGATCCCAACAGCAAAACAAAATTTAGCTACTTGCTGCAGAGTGAAAAGCTTGCCCGGCTTGGGGATCTGACGGATTGGAATGGCGAGCAATGGATGGTAGCGCAAGTCACTTCTGAATTGCAAAAAGGAGTGCTGCTACACGAGTATGAACTGATTCACGAACAGGGAATTCATCAAACAGAGATTTTGTGCTCGAACCTCACCGGAGCCTCACTGGAAGGGCATGTATTAGAGATCCAGTCAGGCCGAATACGTGTTCACCTTACAGTGGATGAGAAGCAGGATCGGGAAACGGCGTGGTGGTTTCCATATGCCAGCAGTTATACAGCCGAAGGGAACAGTGGTTGGTATGTCATGCCGGAACGAGGAGATAGGGTATCCGTCCGGTTCCCTACAGAGCAGGAGGCGGACGGATATGCGGCAAGCTCCATACGACAAGGGAGAAACTCGCCGAAGCTCGCTGACCCAGCCACCAAGTATTGGGGGACACCTCATGACAAGAACATCAAGCTAAGTGCCAGTGAATTGAAGATGACGGCCAAGTCGGAGCAGGTTCATATTCAATTGAATGCATCGGGTGTTCAGGTCGTCAGTGAGCATGAGTTGTCATTGTCGGCAGGGAAGATGCTCTCTTTGCATGCAGATGGGGAGCTGAATATTCAAGCTGCCGAGGCTATTTATTTCAAAGCGGGCAGCAGCAGCTTGGTGTTGGATGGAGAAACGGATATACGGTCCGCTAAAGTACAGCTGGAAGGCACGGTTAAAAGACCGGTTTTTGTTGCTGATTTAGCACCGATTTGGGAGCCCCCATTAATGTCTGTAAAAGCCTATGCAGAGGCGCAGGCGGCGAAAAGTGCAGCAAGCAGCAGTACAGGAGGAAGCTCCAATTCAAGCGTTACGTCGAAAGATGGTGGAGTCGTTAAGTCGGCTGTAAACACTCCCAGTTCACCGAAGGCTAGTCTACTGGATGGCGTATTGGGATTAGCTCAGAAAGTATGTGATGTGGCTGCGTCGATTCCCGTATTGGGAGCCATACCGAAAGCAGCAAGTCAAAAAATAGCTTCAATTCGTTCCGAGGTCGCTTCCTCCGGACCGTCATCCATAGTTAAATATGCGGCAGCCGGATTTTCCATGATTGCCAGCGTACCTTCCCATGGTTGGGGAGTGGTGTTGGGGAAGAGCGCCAAGGTTGTTGCCCAAACCTTGCATGCGCATGCGGAGGAACAAAGAACGCGTGAACGGCATGCGACGATGGATTTCCTCGGTAAGGTATGGACGAGTGCCAGGGGATATGGAGAAGTACAATCCATACATGACTTCATCAACTATGTAAAGGGAGTCAATCAAGCTTCCGTACAAGCCTATAGCGAAATTCCCCTTGATATACGGGAACGCTGGGATCAAAGAAACGTGGATCAACAGTTTGAAAAGGCGCTGGATGCTTATTATAATAATCAGGACCTCTCCACAGATATAATCGCTTTAATGGAACATCAGCGGCAGACAGACAACCATTTTCGATTTAGTGACAGAGCTTTAATGAGTTCCAAGTATCGGGATGACATGAAAGGATACACGACGGAACAGAAGAAATATTTGATTGATTTTCTGAATTCGATTGACGATTATAGAAAAGAATATGGGCCGTTTAGGGAAAGTCCTTTTATGAAAGACCTGGATGAGACTGAGCGGATTGTGTTCAATGAAATCAAAAACTCTACTCATGAATATGTAGAGGCGACATGGGAGCGAATACGTAACTTCCCTAATCTGGATATTCGTCAAATGGTGATTGATAACTTCAAAGGAAAACAAGACGTAGCAGATAAAATTGTTAAAGTCATAACGCAACCAGATACTGTTTATGAAAAAGCAAAAAACAGCTCCAAGCAAGAAAATGCCCATCTGTTAGTAGAAGCAGCATTTGCGTTTGTGGTTGGAAGGAAAGGAAAGAAAGGAAAGAAACATTCCAAAGATGACGGTGCTTCACTAGGAGGGTCACATAAGAAGGATGATCACACTCCTGAGGAGAGAGGAGAAAAGTCAAGCGAACTAACAGGGGAAACTCCCAAAAATGAGGGAAGTCATAAAAGTGTAGGTAATCATTCTGTAACCAAAGTGATGTCAGAAAACGCAGCAAAATATAGAGAGAATCTTAACTATGACTGTTCTGAAATAGCAGATGATTTAGCACAAGCAGCGGGTGGAAAAGGTGAAGTGCTAACTATTAGATCGTCCGAAAAATTCGGGCAGATAGAGGTAACTGAATATGGATCGAAGGTTGATTTTGACTATCATACGGTTTATTCAGATGGCAAGTATATTTACGATCCACGATACAGTGAAGTGCCGATTCCTAAGGATGCCTATCTTGAAAAACTGAAACAGTCCAATGGCGGGAATATCGAAGTCACTACAGAAAAATTGGAATAGAGGCGAGGGTAATGCAACGGAAAAGCTTTTATTTTAAACATTCGTCAGAAATAAGAAAGAATGAAAAATTGGCTTATACTATTTCAAAACTTGGGTCTTTCGAATGGGTTAGAACTGTTATGTATTTTGAGGATGATATATATAAATTACCACCAGGATTCTTCTTTAGGTTTTCTAACGGCGAGGAAATATATAATCAATTGAAAGAATGTATAAGATCATTTAAAGGAAGCCTTGGTTGGATTATGTATGTGAGTAAAGATACAAAGAATAAAAATTATATTATTGAACCTACTGAAGTGTACATGGCAAAGTCTACAGATGAATTTCACGAGCATTATAACGTTAAAAAAATTTTAGAAGATAGATATAACTGCATATGTGAGTTAGCAATCGAGGATATTGAGCCGCTTTGTCTGCATATTGAGACTTGGTTTAATTTGGAGGATGCAAGACCTGTATTACCTAAAATACCTGAGTGATTATTTAACTGTGTACGTATGAAAAATAACTCCTATGAAAGTTTATTTCCCCTAGCCTGAAAAAGTTTAGGCTTATATATTATTGCATACGTATAGCTTTGATGCTTGAAGCTGCATATGAACGAAGGAAAAAGTACCAAGCCTCACTTAAACCGAGAAATGAGTAATAAATATTTGGGATATTTACAACATAATGGATTTTTGTCGATATAAAATACTATAATAATATTAGATCGTCAGTATAAAACTGTTTAGCAAATGGGTCATCTAACTTTAGACGGCCTATTTGTGTATTCATAGAATATACTGGTAGGTAGTTTTAAACGAATTTAAGTGATTTATCCCTACAAGAATATTAGGGAGGAACACGACGGCTCTCATTCAACTATCTTAGGATGCATGAAGAACCATATCAAAAGTTACAACTCACCGCGAGTAAAACTTCCAATTTATTCTAAGGTCGCCTAACTCTGCTCATAGCTAACTAAAATCATATATGCGAAAAAATATTCGCTATTTGCGAAAAAAATCTTTACAGGATATTATTTCTAATGATAGACTATTAGTGCAGTGAGAGGTTTAGTAGATTTTTCTATTACCCATGGTCATCTTCCACAAATTGGAGTTTAATTACTCGCGGAATACAAACTTGTATTCTACCTAATGAGGGTCGCACGGCGTCGGATGGCGCTGAACGCCAACAGGCGGCAAACCGATCATTACACCGCGCGCTAGGGATTGCACGCGGTGCGAAAGGAATTAGGTAGGTATCCTTCGTGCACCTTCTTTCTTTCAGGGAGGGAACTAAGTCCAAAATCTTTCTTAGTTCCGAAAGGAGACTGCAAATGCAGAAAAATTCACTGTCCACGAAGGACTACCCCATCGAAGTACAGTCTAGAGTTTCACGGAAAGAGAAACATCGCTCCTCAATTAAGTTATTGATCTTTAAGTATCCATTCAAGATTTTAGAGGGGATTCTTACAATTGTCAGGCTTATTGTGGTTTTCCGTGATCTTCTGAAGTAGTCGAGTTAAAATGGGGAGCCTACCTAATTTTAATTTTATGTTTATTGATTGTGAAAGGTGGATCAATACTATGATTGGAGAAATCCTTAAAAGAACAAGATTGATCTATGGGTATAAGGCAAGCGTTTTGAGTGAGAAACTTGGAATTTCTTCAAGTTATTTATCCGAAATTGAGAATAATAAGAAAAAACCTCCATTAGATCTGCTTGAGAAATATGCAGCTGTTTTTGACATGAAAGTATCGACTCTAATACTTCTTTCTGAAGATCATGATGATGCAGTACGGAAAAATTGCACTGAAGATTTTGTAAAGAAGATGATGATTAAATTTATTGAGTTAATGTCAAAAAATGAGGTAGATTCAGATGGCCAAGATGATAAAAAAGTATGACTTTAATCAATGTGTTTTTTATAAATTGAAAAGTAAGAATAAGCTAGCAAAGTACCTAAATCTTGAAGTTAGTCAGTTAAAACAAATTGAAGCTATGATAAAATATCGTACTTTTAATCATAAGCAGGAAGGGAAGAAAGATCGTTTGATCACTGCACCCAATGATGATTTGAAAAGGGTGCAAAAACGTGTTCTTCAGTTGTTAAGTAGATTGGAAAGACCGTCTTGGCTTATTTCGGGTGAACGAGGCAAAAGTTACATAGACAATGCAAAAACGCATCAGAAATCAAAGTATGTTTTAACTATAGATATTCGTAGCTTCTATGGAAATACTATCCGAGAATATGTATATCTTTTCTGGCGAGATGAAATGATGATGTCAAATGATACCGCAGAATCCTGACAAATATATTAACATATAATGGGGCGATTCCGACGGGAAGCCCGGCAAGTCAACTAACAGCTTATTATGCATACCGAAATATGTTTCATGAGATCCAAGCTCTTGCTCATGAAGGGCATGGATGTATATTTACCTTATATGTAGACGATATGACTTTTTCCAAAGAAACACCTTTTAGCAAAGATCAGTTGCGGAATGGTGTCGACATTCTTCTAAGAAAGTACGGACATAAGCCGAGCTATCGCAAAATGAGATATTACTCTAAAAATAAAAACAAACCAATTACAGGAGTTGTGTTATCTAAGGATCATACTCTCTTAGTAAGTAATTCACTGCAGAATAGAATTAAACGTGATTCCTTTTCAGTGCTTAAAGGTGGGCAACAGTTAGGAATTCCAGAATTGCAATCTTTTAAGGGAAGGTTACAAGCTGCTCAAATCGTTAATCCAAGAGTATTTCCAGAACTCACTAAATTTACGAATGAAGCTATGAAAAGCGTTTTAGCAATTGATACAAATAATATTGTAGCAGACAATATTTCAAATAAGCCTTCTACTAACTATGAATTAATGAGAAAGAGTAGGGGATAGAGGGTATATGAATAAGCGCAACTATATTGGGAGATTACTCAGAACAAGCATCAGTTTTATTATTATTTACACAAAATCAGAAAAGCTTAAAATTAAAAGGTACAACTGATCAAATCTTCTTGAAATAAGAGGGGCTAAGCTACTCCTAAGGAATAGACATCTAATTCTACGAGTGCTAATTTGAGCCGGCTTCTAGAACCTTGGAAGTGTATCACAAAAATAAGTGCCAAATAGGTTAAGGCCTGTCTGGCATTTATTTTATAAGAAATCACTGTTTCCATCTGTACAGATCATTCCTGATGTAAGGGGATAGTTTTAGGATCGGCAAGGAAGATTGTTTCTTCAAATGAAATACTTGTTGTCTGGCATTTTTTTGTTGAGATTTATATAGTTATGACATTTTGTTATGATGTTGTTTTTCTTCACTTTACCTCCCGTTTTTAACGTCTTTGATGGCTGCCATCCGAATCAAGCTTTTTTTTCATCTCATTCTTTCTTGAAGACACCCTATCGTACCGAGCAACTTGGAGATGAAAAGCGACTTCATCCGTAAGTGCTTCAGTTGGAAACTCCAAGGTTAACTCTTCAGTGACTCATCTCTTAACACACAGTGCCTACTGTTTTTAACGAATAATTAATAGTGGTTCTTCCTTTTGTAATTCGCTTTACTCACGTAAATCTCGAAAAAAAAAAAGACAAAATCCAGTGTGGAATCTGATTCTATGTGTTCGAAGTGTTGGGCATATTCTTTAGGTGAATCATATTTATAATTATTTATTTTCGGATATTTTTTTTCTAAAAAATTCCAATAATAGGCGGCGTATCAGGAAAACCTGAAAGTCGCCATTTAACTAAACATGAGAGAAATTTAGCTAATCAAATTCTTGATGATATTTCAGCGCAAGCTCGGGGTGACGAAAGTGCTAGAGCGCGTCTAAAGGCATTAAACGATCATGTTCTTGATAGTAGACGCAATGGGCAGAATTATGCAGGATGGAATTCTGTATATATAAGAGATGAATATGGAAACAATGGCGTAATGCAAATTATTTATAGGCAAACTTCCGAAGGTATTGAGTGGAATGTAGTACAATGGCACTAAGTTTTTCTATGGTAGAATTGTTTTTTTATTGCCATTAATCTGATATAAAGTCGTGTAAAAAGTTAAATTAAGTAACACTAACAATAGAAAGGGAGAAAGTCTAGTGGACGAGAAAGTTAAATATATTAATGAGCTATTCAAATATCTAACACAAAATAATGATACAAAAGAATATCAAACGTTTTTTGCTCTACTAGAAAAAGTAAAATATAATCCTAGCTTGCTAGAATATTACGGAGAAGAATTTGTTGAACATTTGATAGACCTTCTCCCGCGTATAGAAGATAAGTATGATCAAGCTTCAGTAATAGAAACAATCATTGAATGTTTAGACATTTACACATTTAGTGAAAACTACCTCAAGGAAATCTTTGATAAATATATGTTATGTGTAGCTGAAAAAGCTGTTAATGTGAAAGGAATGTCAGCTTGTTTAATAGGGTTTATACAAGCGGGAATTAGTGAAAAAGAAATAATTAAGAAGTTGGAAGAGAATTTAGAGAAAGAACACTTAATAAACGTACTCTCAAAAATGTACATCAATTTTCTTGCTAATTCTGTAGAAGCCAAATCTTACTTGATGAAGGAAATACAAGAGGCTTATTATTTAATCCAGCGTTCTGGAATTATCGCTCAATTTTTATTATTAGTGCATCCACACGTTCGGAAATATGCGGGAATAAGTCAGATCACGTTCTTATACGATTCATACAGAGGTGTGTATGAGGATTGCTGGCCAAGAGGGTTACTTCCCAATATGAAAGATACGCTTATTAAGTCAAAGGTGCTGTCATCAAAGGAAGTAAGTATTTTAGAAGAGTTGGATAGGTTAATCAATAAGCAAGAAAAAGAATTAGATTCGATGGAAGTTAGAAAATTGTATGAAGATTTTTTCGCAGGTAAAGATCCACTTGAGGTAATCTTTACTTTGCCAGTGTAGAAAATTATGTAAGATGATTCTACCTAACCACTTGATGATATGTTCCTTGGATTAAGCGGGCGGTAGATAACGAAGCCAAGCAAATTCGATTATTCTTACCCCTGCTAAGATTGAATTGATATGTTATTCCGATGTGACATATTCAAGATTAAATAATCGCCCTATGCTTCTGTGTGTGATTCCTACCTATAGAGTGTCTACCATATAAGGCGAAATATCTCGAAAGGAGAAATCGTTTATATCATCCTGTAAAAGACTGCATTCAAAAGTTTGGGCTAACACATCGGGCGTTTGTCGTTCTGCATGATATCTCTTGAGAGTTTCGTAGTTGCTTGTTTATTGCTACACTGATTCCATCCCCCGCCTCGGCTACGATGAACAGGAAGCATATATCTTATGATGGAAGTGGAGAGCAGCAAGAACCTACCGCCGTAGCGGTAGGCAGAGTGAATCAATGAAGCATCTCCTTTAGATACGACATAGTTCTTATACGGCGGGAGAATGTGCTTGAACATGGCTCTGACAATATGGACGAGCTTGTCGCAATCTTCGTCAAGCATATCAAAAACCAGTCGGCAATCTTCTACAACAAATTTATGAAGAAGATTTAATAAGGCAAATATACGATATTCAAAATAAATCAAAAAAACTTGTTTTGTATGCAGAAATGACACTCTTTTTCTTTATCCTGATATAAAATATTCTTCTCCTCACAACTTAATAAGGGAGAGCATTACTTTAAATTGGGTAAGACAGTTTGTACTAATTGTGGGTTTAAACTTTATAATGATGTAAGCGAACCAGCGGATTATGGAATAAACTAAGCGGAAGACCGTATTTGGGAGTCGGTTTCCAATTTTTTTGTATGGAAATTTTAGGCGGTTCCAAACTTTTTATTTTTCGCCTGTTTCAAATGCCGCAACAAACCCTATAAAATCAACAAAATTGGTTCCATACTTTTTTATCATCCGACATTAATGTTGCGTACAGACAATAAAGTTGTATACTAATTATTAATGACGGATAACAAGAATATCTCTTCTTGATAAGTATTTAATAAAAAGCCCGATGAGCACGTATCATCGGGTTTTTATTAAATTCAGAGGGTGACTGCTTAGGTTTCAATCAGAGCGAATATAAATTGCATAACAAGTCAAAAGTTTTTGAATCCTTTCCTGTTAGCGAAATCCGAGCAAATGCGTTAAACCAAAGACTTGTTGGTTTAACCGGCTGTATCCGTATAATGCACCTCGATGGCCAAGTCCGTTCCATGGTGGAGCAAATCGACGATGACGTGTACGGCATCCCGAGTGTTCATATTGATGACTTTCGTGTAGAAAATGAAAAATTGGTCGCTCACGAACCGATAAATCGTAGCTCCTTTTCCCGTCCCGTAATGGGACTTCGCATCTACGTGAAGCGTTGAAACTATTAGGAAATTCAACTGATGAAAACTCAATATCTTATACATACAAAAAGAGCAGCTAAACAGGCTGCTCTTTTTGTATGTATAAGAATGTAACTGATAGAATTAACGTCCAGATTGGAGTAGAGGATATGACTGTCCGATTTCCTGTAGATTAATTAATTATACATATTTCCCCTTTTAGAGGATACTCTCTACTAGAAGATAAGAATATAATCTTTTCGTCAAAATATTTATTAAAATAGTTGTTCGTTTTTAAATGAATATCAGGCTGATACCATTTAGAAAACCCATTTCGTTGAAACAACAAAGGCATACCCAATTGCACGGATCGCTTCCCCTTTAAACCATCTCCAAATGTTCAGCGAATCAATATATATTCGATCAACAATCCTCTGTAATCTTTTGGGTAAATCTGGCGTGAAGGGCAAAAGAGGAGAAATGAATGCCTGTGTATTAATTCCTGCTGCATGGACATTTCTAAGAGCCTTTAAGCGCTGGTTGATCCCTGGAGCTAAAGGTGCAAAAAGTCGCTTTACATCTTCTCGGTCTGTTTCAATAGTCATAGAAACTAATAATTCACAACGTTGTTGCAATTCTAATAGTATATCGAGGTCTCTAACCACCAGAGGACTTCTTGTTTGGATTTGAAGGAAATCTGGTGGAGATTCAATCATCTCCGTTAATATCTTTCTTGTGACACGCCATTCGCCATTAATTAAGCGAAAAACTTCAGTAGTATTCCAACATTTTTGAAGTTTTTCTTGTCCATCTTCTCCTGCTACGTAATTGTATAAATTATAACTCAACACAGCCAAATCACCAGCTTCACTGACAGCGACATCTGAATTGAGTTATTAACTCCGAACAATATTAGGATTTATATAGCGTGACATTTTGACACTACCGTATGTGACAGAAAAACACTTAGAATCACAGAGGTAGTTTTAACACATTAACAATAAATGAGGAGGGGATTTTCATTGTGTATGATAAAAATTTAACGAGGCGTGAAAGGGGAAACAGGTTTGACCTATTTATGAAAAACAAACCAGTAACAAGAGTGTTTTAAGGAAAATAAGTAATTTCTAGGGTTAACATACATGTGGAAAAAAAGGAATTTACCGTTTGGTAGGACACAATAGCGTTTGTGAAAATAATAATGAGTAAAGATAATTGCAAATCCACTCTTGCCCTAAAACAGCAGATAATTACCGATACAATATGAATAGAGGAGAAGAATATCTTTATGAAAAAGCATTGTCAAATTACATCTACAGGTTTAGTTCTTTTAATGATTGGAAGTTCTCTGTTATACACAACACCAACCTCAATTGTAAAAGCAGAGCCCACTCAAAATGTATCTAGTTTGTTACAAACAAGTACCCAACGAGATTGTACTTCTGCTAAGCAAGCAATGCGGGATACACTACAACTTGGATACCCTGGGATACTTGCTGAAATTTATAAGAGTGGAAAAACATGGAGTTATGCTGCTGGGATAGCGGATCTGAGAGCCAAGAAACCGATGAAAACAGATTTTCGTTTTCGCATTGGCAGTGTGACGAAGACATTCATTGCAACAGTTCTACTTCAATTATCTGAAGAGAACCGCTTGAATCTAGACGACCCCATTGAAAAATGGTTGCCTGGTGTCATTCAAGGAAACGGATATGATGGTAACCAAATTACTATCCGGCAGATATTGAATCATACAAGTGGTATCGCTGACTATGTAAATTCAAAAGACTTTGATTATACGGATACAAAAAAATCGTATACGGCTGAAGAATTCGTAAAGATGGGGATTTCTCTTCCCCCAGACTTTGCCCCAGGAAAGGGTTGGTCTTATTCAAACACAGGATACGTAATACTGGGGATCCTTATTGAAAAAGTAACTGGAAACAGCTATGCGGAAGAGGTTGAAAATCGGATTATTGAACCGCTTGATTTGTCAAATACATTCCTACCGGGCAATTCAAGTGTGATTCCAGGCACCAAGCATGCCCGTGGCTATTTCCAACTAGACGGAGCAAGTGAGCTAAAAGACGTTACTTATATTAACCCAGGTAGCTCGGATGGAGATATGATTTCTACTGCTGACGATTTAAACAAATTCTTCTCTTACTTACTCAGTGGTAAATTACTGAAGGAACAGCAACTAAAACAAATGCTTACTACAGTTCCTACAGATAGAGAAGGAACCGGATATGGTCTTGGGATCTTTGAAACTAAGCTTCCAAACGGTGTCTCGATATGGGGACACAAAGGTAGCGTTCTAGGGTTTACCACTTTTGCTGGTGGCACACTTGGAGGCAAGCATACATTGGCCGTCAATTTGAACAGCCTTAAAGCTGATAGTCCTGATCCATTTAAAAATATTTTACTTGCTGAATTTAGCAAGTAGGCAAAAAGGAAAACCGGATAAATTTTGTCATAGTTTTTATAGTTAAAAATATGCCTTTCTGGTTCAAAAAACAACTTACTCTAAAAAAATTTGAATAAAGCAAGTTCTTAAGTTGATAGGCATGAGGTCCCGCCACGTCGCCATCAAACTAGGGTCTTGAAGTATCCCCTGGTCCTTAGAGCATGTCAAAAAACTAACAAATAAGTATTTTAGGAGGGTTTTATGAAAAAGAAAATGATTATTGCACTTGGTGTTTCTGCTATAATACTGACTAATTTTGTAGGAAGTACTTATGCAGACTCGAAAACAGGAGTTTCTGTTACAGCTCCCTACAATACAAGTCAAATAGCGGAATGGTTAGAAATGCATGCAAAGCCTTTAAAAACAACTAATCCAACTGCATCTTTTAATGATTTAAAACCACTTAAGAATATGGTAGATTCAGCTTCAATTGTAGGTTTAGGTGAAGCTACGCATGGGGCTCATGAAATTTTTACAATGAAACAACGCATTGTTAATTATTTAGTATCTGAAAAGGGATTCACCAACTTAGTTTTAGAAGAGGGATGGGACAGAGCTTTGGAGCTTGATCGATATGTTCTTACTGGTAAGGGAAACCCAAGCCAACATCTATCACCTGAATTTAACACAAAAGAAATGTTAGATCTACTTAGTTGGATTCGACAATATAATGCTAATCCAAAACATAAATCTAAAGTGCGTATCATTGGGATGGATATTCAATCAGTAAACGAGAATGTTTATAATAATATAAGAGAATATATAAAAAGAAACAATTCAGATCTTGTGCCTAGAGTAGAAGAGAAGATAAAAGGTCTTATTCCTGTAACAAAGGATATGAATACTTTTGAGAGCCTTACGAAAGAAGAAAAAGAAAAGTATATATCAGATGCTAAACAAATCAGTGCTTTATTAGAACAAAATAAAAGTTATCTAAACGGAAAATCCAAAGAATTCGCATGGATAAAACAAAATGCTCGTATTATTGAACAGTTTACTACAATGTTAGGAGGAACATCCCCTGATAAACCATCGGATTTTTATTTGAAACATGATATTGCAATGTATGAAAATGCGAAGTGGACTGAAGAACATTTAGGGAAAACCATAGTTTGGGGACATAATGGACACGTTTCGAAAACAAATATGATTCCATTTATATACCCTAAAGTAGCTGGGCAGCATTTAGCAGAATATTATGGAAAACGGTATGTATCTATTGGAACATCAGTTTATAAAGGACAATATAATGTTTATAATAATGATGGTAAATTTGGCCCATATGGAATATTAAAATCAGATGATCCAAACAGTTATAATTACATTTTTGGACAGGTCAAAAAAGATCAATTTTTTATTGATTTACGTAAGGCGAACGGAGTGACAAAAACTTGGTTAAACGAACAACATCAAATTTTCGCTGGAATAACTAAAGAAGGCCCTGGTATACCAAAAACTGTTGATATATCATTAGGTAAAACGTTTGATATACTTGTTCAAATTCAAAAAGTGAGTCCATCTCAACTACATCAATAATTTGTAATAATGTGCGAGAAGGCTTGCTTAAGGGCACGACGATTCGTGAAAAGTTTGAATTTGGTTGGAATCGGGTTATCGAACTTGGGACATTTGTTTATATGCTGAAGGCCCATCTACATGGAATCTTCGAGTTAAGCAGTGAGAGCGTTAGTAGTGCAATCCGTTTGTGTTGGAATGCTGTAACTCTTAGAGATTTAACATAGGTAGATGCACAATAGCCGCCCTCAAAGGAAGTTCCAAACAACCTTTAAGGGCGGCTTCTGTTTTATGGATGGTTTATTACAAAAAAATGGAGTTAGGTACACAACTTTATTGTCTGTAAACAAATGTCTGGTGATAAAAAAGTGTGGAACTAGTCATTTTACAAACATCAAGAAAGATCCCGATGATATATCGGGATCTTTTTAGCTTAGGAAGGCAATTATGTCTACAATAGGCTAACGAATTCGAACTATTAGAAAAACAAACAACTTAAATCAAATAAAGTTTGCAAATATAATTGGAATTTCTCAAGGAACGTTGAGTGAGCTGGAATAAGATAAATACAGACCCTCTCTTGATATACTTATAGCAATTAAAGAAAACTTCAATTCCCATATAGAGTGGTTAATCTTTGGAGATACGCCTGTAGCAATTGAGCCCACACAGTAGGGGAACGTCATTCGATTAGCAATACAAAGTAAATAATCAGTTGTAACGTCAAAAACCTTTGCTAAAGATATTAAATGATTAATTTTAGGCCGTGCTACGTTTCACTCCCAATTAGAAACAACCTGTTTAGTTACCCCGATCTTATTACAAATTTCTTTTTGTGTCTATTTATGGATTAGACTCAAATTTTTACATCTCTGTTCCAAAGTATTCATGAATTCATCTCTATTAAATCAAATAGGTTTTACCCGACCCATCTGCTTACTAATTATACCTACTTATAGCCCATATTATAGCTTATTCATGCTCTACTGTACCCTACGAGTAGCCTATGAATAGGCTACGAAGTAAAATATATCTAAGAAATATTACTTTGCTATTGTATAAAGCTGTGAGTTGTTATATTCTACATTTGTATTTTGAAGTAAAACTAAAATATATCTTAGGAGTAGAAAAAGATAACTGAACTTTACTCTGATTTAGTAGTTCTAAAAAGAAGGTGAATAATGAGCAAAATTCGATCAAGTAGCTCTATAGCATCTATTCAACGGAAAATCAAAGAAGGAAGAGGTCAAGGCCACTTTTCGGAATATAAACCTTGGTTGACTATCATGATGTACCTTCAATAGGGATAGTTACTCGAATTCTTGGTTGGAAAAGTGGTCGACTTCACCATTATTTGTCTGAACACTTTGAATTGGCACATCATTACTAAATGGAGTGGTCAGAGCAAGTGATTGATATTCGCGAACAATTTCCTTTATTACCTCTAGATAAAACCCTCTATATTGCACAAAAGTTAGACATTAAACATCCAACTGACCCCAAGAATAAGCTTCCCATCATTATGACTACAGATATGTTACTTACAGTAAAACAAGAAGAAAGTATAAAATTTATTGCACATTCTATCAAACCTTCTAACAAGTTGACAAAACGAGTTGTAGAGAAATTACAGATTGAAAAAGAGTTCTTTAAAGACCAAAAGATAGAGTGGGCACTTATTACGGAAAGACAGATAAACTACAATTTGGTTAGGAATGTCGAATGGCTTCATAATGCTAAAAACAACGATAAATTGTCAAATCATCATATAAATAGTCTCGAAGATAATCTCTATTGTGCTATTCAACAAAGTGAAAAACCACTTGCGAAAGTTACAAGAGAACAAGATGAATTATTTGGTTTACCAAGTGGGTACTGCATGCAAATCGTGAAATATTTAATAGCGAATCGCTATTGGTAGTGGATATGACTCATCTAATACAGCCTACTCTACAATCCATGATTATTTTAGAAAATAGATCGCAAAGCGCAAGGATTCGGAGCACCGGCAGAGAATGTCTCCAGGGAAGATCTCCCAAATCGGCCGGCACCCCGCCTGAATGTCGACACGCGTCGAATTCCTCGATTGATGGCAAACCATTCCCAGCGTTTCTTTTCCATTCGTTTTTTTTAGGCAAAATATTAACACTTTATGTTGGACAGACCAAATTTAACTAAAGTTTTACTATACATTCTTGGAAATTTTGATATAATTCTACCTAGGTTACCTTTCCAATTATGATAGAAAATAGAATTAGATGGTTTTTATATCTATCCAAGCTGTGCGCGAGAGACCAATCCACTGGCTACCCAGCAAGCAGGCATGCGGAGACCGACAATTGTGGAAAGTGACAGCCGAGAATATGTATGCTCCATGACGTCAGAAGGCTCAGAAAGGATGAAGCCAACCTTATCCCAATTCCGATGGAGGATGAAGCGCGTGAGCATTTTTGAAAATATGTAATTTACTTCCAATACAAAGGCTGTCCCGTTCATGCCATACGGAGCATTCTTTGAGCCTCATGCAGACCCATCGTCACATCTAATCGCAAGGAAAAGCTCACTACCCCGCAGCCGTATCTTTACTTATCCACACCAGACGGGGGAATACACAAATCGTACATAGAGTGTATCAATATCCCTTAAACATAGGCTTCGACAAAGGCAGCTCCGGTGCCGAATCCGGAGGTACGGCCGACTTCCTGCTGGCCGGCCGTAACCCTACAGCAAGCCTTACATCGATGGGAGGAACATCCCTTGTCCACCCCCAAATCCAATTCCGAACCCAATGTTAAACCAAAGCCCGTTTTCGGGCGGCTCGTCCGCAGCAAGCATATGAAGCAGCGGAGCCGGAAGCACCGCATCTCTTGCGTAGAACGATGCTCTTAGTTGTCTTTCACGCATAGGAGCCGAGCGGGACAGCTGCTAGGCAGAGGATTGCCGCATGCGATCAACCGGGCAAACAAAGCGGTGACCTGGCGAAAGCCATTGACATTATTGTCACATGTTTGAAAAGGCGGGGAGCGAGGCTGAAGCGTTGCTGCGGCATATGCTCCGCCGGATTGCTTTTACCGATGAAGAGAGGGGAACGATCCAGATGGCTTTTGAAAAAGAAACGTTGTTTTGGAACGAAAAATTCGGTAGCGACGATTATACCTTGACGCGGCTGCCTTACAGCAAAGCTCCAAGCTCCCTGGAGCCCATTATGACAACCGTCGGCGGTTCGCTTTCGGAGGAAGTGGCGCAGCGCGTCCTTCAAATGAGCAAGGGCGCTCCGCTGGCCACTTTTATGATTTTGCTCGCAGGTGTTCAGTCGCTCTTGCATAAATATACGGGCGCTTCTGACATTCTGGTCGGCATGCCGGTTGTACGGAAACCGACGGAGACGCGCCGATCCGTTAATCATACGGCCATTTTGAAAAACTCGCTTTCGGCGGATGCGACTTTTAAAACGCTTCTGAGCGAGCTGAGGACTTCCTTGCCGGAAGCGATTCAGCATCAACATATTCCGTTCTTGAAAATGACAGAGAAGCTGGACCTGCAATATGCAGACGGGATACCCGTCGTCCATACGCTAGTATCCCTTAAGGAGCTGCATCTGGACGAAATCGGGCAAAACGTGGTCACGGATTGTTCCTTTGAATTTAGCTTAACCGGCGGGACGATACAGCTAGCGCTGTCATATAACGAGCACTTATATGACTCCGAGTTCATGACGCGGGTCGTCGGCCATCTGAATCGCCTGCTGGCCGTGGGGCTTCACGAGTTGGATCTGGACATTGTGCGGGCGGACATGCTGTCGGAGGACGAGAAATTTCAATTGCTGCAAAGCTTTAACGATACCGAGAAGGACTATCCCCGTGATCGGACGATTCATCAGCTCGTGGAGGAGCAGGCGAAGCGGGTGCCCGAAGCGACGGCGGTTGTCTTTGAGGGGCGCCGGCTTTCGTACGCGGAGCTGAACGAACGGGCGAACCGGCTGGCGCGGACGCTGCGATCGGTCGGCGTGCTGCCCAATCAGCTGGTAGGCTTGATGGCCAGGAGATCGCTGGAGACGGTCGTTGGCATTCTGGCGGTTCTGAAAGCTGGCGGTGCCTACGTGCCGATCGACCCGGAATACCCGGAAGAACGCATCCGCTACATTCTGGAGAACTCGAACGCGCAGCTGCTGCTGACGCAAAGGGAGCTGCAGCAGCAGGTGCCGTTCGAAGGGACCGTGGTGGCGCTGGATGACGAGCAGGCCTACAGCGACGATGGCTCGAACCTGGATCCGGCCAGCGGTCCGAATGATCTGGCTTATGTCATCTATACATCAGGTACGACGGGCAAACCCAAAGGGGTCATGCTGGAGCATCGCGGGCTGGTCAGCCTGAAACTGACGTTTGCCCATACGCTTCACACGACCGAACAGGATCGAGTGCTGCAATTCGCCAGCCTATCATTCGATGCGTCGTGCTGGGAGATGTTCAACGCTCTATATTTCGGGGCGACCTTATATATACCGTCAACCGAGACGATTTTGGATGATCAGCTGTTCGAACGTTTCATGAACGAGCATGCAATTACGATCGCCACTTTGCCGCCAACTTATGCGGCTTATTTGAATTCAGACCGCCTGCCGAGTCTGAGTAGGCTCATCACGGCGGGCTCCGCCGTTTCAGCCGAATTCGTGCAGCAGTGGAAAGACAAGGTACAGTACTATAACGCGTACGGTCCGACGGAAGCCTCGATCGCCACATCCGTGTGGGCGGCGTCTACGTATGACACCGAACGCAGAGCGATACCGATCGGACGTCCGATCTGGAACCATCGCTTGTATATACTGGGCGCACAGAATCAACTGGCGCCTATCGGAGTGGAAGGGGAATTGTGCATCGCGGGCGTCGGCCTCGCCCGGGGATATTGGAACCGGCCGGATCTGACGGCGGAGAAATTCATCGAACACCCGTTTGAGCCCGGAGAGAGACTGTACCGGACGGGCGACTTGGCCCGCTGGCTGCCGGACGGAAATATTGAGTACTTGGGCCGGATTGACCATCAGGTGAAAATCCGTGGATTCCGGATCGAGATCGGCGAGATTGAAGAGCAGCTTCTGAAGATCGACTCCGTGCAGGAGACGATCGTAATCGCGCGGGAAGGCAAAAACGGGCAAGAACTGTGCGCTTACCTGGTCGCGGGCCGCCCGCTTACGCTCGGCGAACTGAGAAGCGCGCTGGCGCAAAAATTGCCAAATTACATGATTCCGGCGCATTTTGTTCAGCTTCCGCGGATGCCGCTCACGCCGAACGACAAAATCGACCGCAAGGCTTTGCCCGCTCCGGAAGGAAACGCGCTGACCGGCGGCGCGTACGTAGCTCCCCGCAATGAAGCCGAGCGGACGCTTGCCGATGTGTGGCAGGCGGTATTGAACGCCGATCGCGTTGGGGTAACGGATCATTTCTTCGAGCTGGGCGGAGACTCAATCAAGTCCATTCAAGTATCTTCGCGGCTTCATCAAGCCGGGTACAAGCTGGAAATCCGGGATTTGTTCAAATATCCGACTATCTCACAGCTCAGCCTGCATGTGAAACCGATCGGACGTACCATCGATCAAGGCGAAATAACGGGTGAAACGGCGCTGACGCCGATTCAGCATTGGTTTTTCGAGAGCTCTTTTGCGGCCCCGCATCATTTCAACCAGTCGGTGATGTTGTACCGGAAGGAACGCTTCGACGAAGAGACGGTGCGTCAGGTGCTGCAAAAGCTGGCCGAGCATCATGACGCCTTGCGGATGGTGTTCCGCAAGACAGAACAAGGGTTTAGTGCGCGGACCCGCGCGATTCAGGAAGGCGGGCTGTTCACGCTGGACGTGTTCGACTTCAAGGATGCGGAGAATACCGCGCAGGCTGTGGAAGCGAAGGCAACGGACATTCAAGCGGGCATCGATCTGGAGAACGGGGCCCTCGTGAAGGCGGGACTGTTCCGGTGCGCGGACGGCGATCATTTGCTGCTCGCGGTTCATCATGCCGTGGTGGACGGCGTGTCTTGGCGCATTTTGATGGAGGATTTCGCTCTGGGTTACGAGCAGGCCGGCAAAAGCGAGGAAATTCGTTTCCCAGCGAAAACGGATGCGTACCGCACTTGGTCCGAGCAGCTGGCCGCTTACGCGCAAAGCCCGGAGATGGCGAAGGAACGGGCCTATTGGCAGGCCGTGGAACAAATTGCGGTTCCGGCCTTGCCGAAGGATCTGGAGGCGGACGTTACGACGCAGCAGGACAGCGAATCGCTGTTCGTCCGTTTGACTCCCGAAGAAACGGAGCTGCTGCTGAAGCGGGTTCACCGGGCCTACAACACCGAAATGAACGATATTTTGGTAACGGCGCTCGGCATAGCCGTTCGCAAGTGGACGGGACACGAACGGGTGCGGATCAATCTCGAAGGACACGGACGCGAATCGATCGGAACGGATATCGACATCACGCGCACAGTCGGCTGGTTTACGACCAAGTTTCCGGTCGTCCTGGAGCCGGAAACCGACCGGGATTTGGCCTATCAGATTAAACAGGTCAAGGAAAGCTTGCGCCGCATTCCGAACAAGGGGCTTGGGTACGGCGTATGCCGCTATCTCTCCAAATCGGAGGATGGCTTTGTTTGGGGCTCAGAGCCGGAAATTAATTTTAACTACCTCGGCCAGTTCGACGATGATGTCAATCAGGACGAGATCGGCATATCTTCTTATTCCAGCGGCAGCCCGGCCAGCGACCGGCAGGCCCGCAGCTTTGTGCTGGATATCAACGGCATGGTGCTGGAAGGCGCTTTATCGCTCGATCTCAGCTACAGCCGGAAGCAGTATCACAAGGAAACGATGGAAGCCTTCGCTCAGCGGCTTGAGCAAAGTCTTCGAGAGCTCATTACCCACTGCGCAGGCAAAGAAAACACCGAATTGACGCCGAGCGACGTGCAATTTAAAGGCTTGACCATCGCGGAATTGGAGCAAATCGCCCAGCGCTCGGGCCATCTCGGGGAAATCGAAAATATTTACTCGCTTACGCCGATGCAGAAGGGCATGTGGTTCCACAGTGCGCTTGACCAGCAAACGGCAGCTTACTTCGAGCAGACGCAGTTTACGATGCGGGGAGCGCTCGACGTCCAGCTTTTCGAGAGGAGCTGGACGGAGCTTGCGAAACGTCATCTGGTGCTACGGGCGAATTTTGTGAAAGGACCAGCGGGCGAGCCGCTGCAAATCATATACCGCGACAAGCCGGTCGGCTTTGAATATGAAGAGCTGCTTCATTTGCAGTCGGACGAGAAACAAGCGTACTTGGATAAAAAAGCCGAGGATGACAAGCTTCGCGGCTTCGACCTGGAACATGACGCGCTCGTTCGGGTTACGATCCTGCGCACCGAAGAGCAAAGCTATCATGTGCTGTGGAGTTTCCAGCATATTTTGATGGACGGCTGGTGCCTACCGCAGCTGACGCAGGAGCTGTTTGAGACGTACTCGGCCTTGGCATCCGGCAAGCAGCCAGCGGGAGATAAGGGATCGGATTATGGTGCCTATATCGAATGGTTGGAGAAACAGGACGATCAGGCGGCATCCGGCTATTGGACGGCATTCCTGGCAGGTTATGAAGGGCAAACCGTACTCCCGGGACAAAAGGAACCGGCGCCGAACGGCAGATTTACGGCTGATCACGTCACCGCCGAGCTGGGCAAAGACTTGAGCGAGCGGATGGACCAGGTGGCGAAACAGCGCCTGGTTACGGTCAATACGCTGCTGCAAGCCGCTTGGGGCGTGATGTTGCAAAAATATAACGGGACAAACGATGCCGTATTCGGCAGCGTCGTGGCTGGAAGACCGGCGGAAATCCCGGGCATCGAATCCATGATCGGACTGTTCATCAATACGGTGCCGGTCCGCGTCACGAGCGAAGCGGACACTGTGTTCGCCGACCTGATGGCGAAGCTCCAAGAGCGGGCGCTGGAGTCCGGGCGTTATGATTACTATCCGCTGTATGAAATTCAAGCCCGCAGCGTGCAAAAGCAGAACCTAATCAACCATATCATCGCTTTCGAGAACTATCCGGTGGACGAGCAGATGGAGCAGGCGGGCGACCAGCAGCACGGCGACCTGACGATCGCTGACGTTCAGATGGAGGAGCAGACGAACTATAACTTCAACGTGACCGTGGTGCCGGGAGTCGAGATCGAAATTCGGTTCGACTTTAACGCCGAAGTGTTCGATAAAGACAGCATCGAGCGGCTCAAGGGGCATCTCGTCCATCTGCTGGAGCAGGTGACGGATAACCCGGAAATTACAGTGGGCGAGCTGGAACTTGTGACGGAGGCGGAAAAAACCGACCTTCTCGGACGTTTTAACGACACCATCACGGAATTTCCGCGCGGGAAGACGCTCATTCAATTGTTCGAAGAGCAGGCGGAGCGCATCCCGGATGCAGCCGCCATCTCCTTGAATGAGCAAGAGCTGACCTACCGCGAGCTGAACGAACGCGTCAACCGCCTTGCCCGTACCTTGCGTAGCCACGGGATATCCAAAGGCCGTCTGGTCGCCATTATGGCTGAGCGTTCCATTGAAATGGTGGTGGGCATGCTGGCGGCACACAAAGCCGGAGCGGCTTACGTACCGATTGACCCGGAATATCCCGAGGAGCGTATCCGTTTCTTGATCGAGGATGCGGGAGCGCAGGTCATGCTGACGCAAAGCCGCTTGCGCGAGAGCCTGGCGGGTTCAGACTCCGTGATCTTACTGGATGACGAGGCCTTCTATCACGAGGACGGCACAAATCTAAATCCAGGCACCGAAGCGACAGATCTGGCTTGCGTCATCTATACGTCAGGTACGACGGGCAAGCCGAAAGGCAACCTTGTTTCGCACCGCAACATCGTGCGGATCGTGCGAAATACGAATTATATCGACATCACCGAGCGGGATCATGTCCTCCAGCTTTCGAGCTATTCGTTCGACGGAGCGATTTTCGATATTTTCGGCGCTTTGACCAACGGGGCGCGGCTGGTGCTGGTTCTTCGCGAGACTTTGCTGGAAATCGGCCGGCTGGCGGATCTCATCCAGCGCGAGCGCATCTCGGTCATGCTGATTACGACGGCTTTCTTCAACATCCTTGTAGATGTGAACGTCGACTGCCTGCGGGATGTCCGGGCGATTTTGTTCGGAGGAGAGCGCGTGTCGGTCGGCCATGTGCGTAAAGCGCTCGCCCATATCGGACCGGGCAGGCTCAACCATCTGTACGGCCCGTCGGAAAGCACGGTTTATACCACGTACCTTCCGGTCGACTTCGTCGATGAGTCGGCGGTTACCGTACCCATCGGACGGCCGATCAGCAATACGACGGTGTATATCGTCGACAGCCGGAATAAGCTTCTGCCGATCGGCGTGGCCGGGGAGCTTTGCGTCGGCGGAGAAGGCTTGGTACGGGGCTACAATAACCGGCCGGAGCTGACGGCGGAGAAATTTGTGGACAATCCGTTTGTGCCGGGAGAGCGCATGTACCGGACGGGGGATTTGGCGAAATGGCTGCCGGACGGCACGATCGAATACGTAGGACGGACGGATGACCAAGTGAAAATCCGCGGCTTCCGCATTGAGCTGGGCGAGATCGAAGCTCAGCTTCAGAAAGTGGAGGGAATTCGGAAAACGACGGTATTCGCGAGGGAAAACGCCTCCGGCGAGAAGCAGCTTTGCGCCTATTATGAAGCGGACCGCGAGCTTCCGGCGGCCGAGCTGAAGAGCGCGCTTTCCCAGGAACTGCCGACCTACATGATCCCGGCGTACCTGATCCAGTTGGAGCGGCTCCCGCTGACGGCAAACGGCAAGGTCGACCGCCGGTCCCTTCCGGCGCCGGAGGAGAGCTTGCAGCCGGGCGAAGGACGTACTCCACCTCGGACTCCGCTGGAAGCCAGTTTGGCCGGAATTTGGAAAAGCGTGCTCGGATTGGAGCACATCGGGGTTCATGACAACTTCTTCGACCTGGGCGGCCATTCCCTGCGGGCGACGACACTGGTGAGCAAGGTGCATCAGGAGCTGAACGTCGAGCTGCCTCTGCGCGACGTATTTCGCTACTCGACGATCGAAGAGATGGCTCTGGCCATCTCCCGGATCGGAGAGCAGTCGTTCTCGTCGATTCCGCTGGCAGGCGCAAGAGCATATTATCCGCTTTCCTCAGCTCAGAAGCGGCTGTTTATCCTGAATCAGCTGGAAGGGGCCGATCAGAGCTACAACATGCCGGGCGTGCTGCTGCTGGAAGGATCGATTGACCGGAGCCTGCTGGAGAAGGCTTTCCACGGACTGATCGCACGGCACGAAACGCTACGAACTGGCTTTGAGATCGTACAAGGCGAAGCTGTACAGCGCATTTACGAGAGCGTCGACTTTGCCGTTGAGTACCGTCATGCGAGCGAGGAAGAAGCGCCCGAAGTTGTGCAGACCTTCATCCGGCCTTTCGACTTGGCGAAGCCTCCGCTGCTGCGGGCGGAACTCGTAGAGCTGGCAGCCGAACGTTATTTGCTGATGTTCGACATGCACCATATCGTCTCCGACGGGGTTTCGATGGACGTGTTAGTCGAGGAACTCGTTCGTCTGTACGGCGGCGAATCATTAGAGCCTTTGCGCATTCAATACAAGGACTATGCGGTATGGCAGCAGTCGGACGAGCAAAAAGTGCAGTTGAAACGCGAGGAAGCTTACTGGCTGGATCGTTACCGCGGCGAGCTTCCGGTTCTGGAAATGCCGACGGACTATCCGCGTCCTGCCGTGCAGAGCTTTGAGGGACAAACGCTGACGTCCTTCGTGGACGAGGCAACGAACGAAGGCTTGAAGCAGCTGGCCGCTCAAAGAGGAACGACGCTGTATATGGTGCTGCTTGCGGCATATACCGTGCTTTTGCATAAATACACAGGTCAGGACGATTTGATCGTCGGAACGTCGATTGCGGGCAGAACGCACGGAGACACGCAGCCTTTGATCGGAATGTTCGTCAATACGCTGGCGCTCCGCAATTATCCGGCTTCGGAGAAGACCTTCCTGTCGTATCTGGAAGAAGTGAAAGAAACGACCTTAGGCGCTTACGAGCATCAGAATTATCCGTTCGAAGAGCTCGTCGATAAAGTGCAGGTCAGCCGGGATTTGAGCCGCAACCCGCTGTTTGACACGATGTTCTCCCTGCAAAACTTGGAGGATAAAGAGTTTGAGCTGGAAGGGCTGAAATTGTCCCCGTACCCTAGCGAATACGGCACGGCCAAGTTCGACCTGAGTGTGGATGTTACGGAAGAAAACGGCGGCCTGGAGTGCAGCTTTGAATTCGCAACGGCTCTTTATAAAGAAAGCACGATCCGGCGGCTGTCGACTCATTTCGGACATTTGCTTGCGGCGATCGTAAGCCGTCCAGATGCGAAGATTGCCGAGCTGAACTTGCTGACGGCAGAGGAAAAAGAACAAATTCTCGGCGCGTTCAACCCGGCACAGCCGGAAGCGGCTCCTGCGGCCGCGATCCACCGGCTGTTTGAGGAACAGGCGGAGCGCACGCCGGAAGAGGCGGCCGTCGTGTACGAGAACGACCGGCTGACGTATGCGGAGCTGAACGAGCGGGCGAACCGCTTGGCGGCTACGCTGCGCGCAAGCGGCATCGGCCGGGAGAAGATCGTCGGCATTCTCGCCGAGCGTTCGGTGGACTTGCTGGTGGCCGTGCTGGCCGTCTGGAAAGCGGGCGGGGCGTATGTGCCGCTGGACCCGGATTATCCGGCGGAGCGCGTGCGGTTCATGCTCGAAGACAGCGGAGCGAAGGTACTGCTGACGCAAACGGCGCTGCGAGAGCGTGCCGAAGACTGGCTCGGCGAAGAGGAGCTGGCGCTGGCGGCGGTGCTGTACCTGGATGACGAAGCGTCGTACAGCGAGGAGCGGACGAATACGCCGATTGGCTCCGGCATAGTCTCCGGCAAGCTGACGGATGCTGTGGACGACGGCGATGAGAGCCATCAGCATGTTGGCACCGACAGCTTCCATGAAGCCCGTCCGGAGGATCTGGCGTACGTGATCTACACGTCGGGAACGACGGGCAAGCCGAAGGGCGTGATGATCGAGCACCGCAGCCTGGTGAACACGGCGGCGGGCTACCGGCGGGAATACCGGTTGGGTCAGTTCCCGGTGCGGCTGCTGCAGCTCGCCAGCTTCTCGTTCGACGTGTTCGTGGGAGATATCGCGCGGACGCTGTACAACGGAGGTACGATGGTGATTGTGCCGAAGGACGACCGGATCGATCCATCTCGTCTGCATCACTGGATGGAGCGGGAGCGGGTCACCATCTTCGAATCGACGCCGGCGCTGATCGTGCCGTTCCTGGAGTACGTGCACGAGCAGCGGCTGGATATGAGCTGGATGGAGCTGTTGATCACGAGCTCGGACAGCTGCAGCGTGGCGGATTATCGCACCTTGCAGGAACGCTTCGGCTCGTTGTTCCGGATTATCAACGCATACGGTGTGACGGAAGCGGCGATCGATTCCAGCTTCTACGACGAGGAGCTGGCGAAGCTGCCGCAGACAGGTAATGTGCCGATCGGCAAAGCGTGGCTGAATGCGAAATTCTACATCGTGGATGCGCACCTGAATCCGGTGCCGGTCGGGGTGCTGGGCGAGCTGGTCATCGGCGGAGTCGGGGTAGCGCGCGGGTACTTGAACCGTCCGGAACTGACAGAAGAGAAGTTCGTAGACAGCCCGTTCGCCGCGGGCGAGCGGCTGTACCGCACGGGAGACTTGGCGCGGTGGATGGAGGACGGGAATGTGGACTTCATCGGCCGGATCGACAACCAGGCGAAAATCCGGGGCTACCGGATCGAGACGGGCGAGATCGAGGCGCAGTTGCTGCGGGTGGAAGGCGTGCGCGAAGCGGTGGTGCTGGTTCGAAGTGACGCGAACGGGCAGAAGGCGCTATGCGCGTATTACACGCCGGATACCGGAGCGGAGCTGGCAGTGAACGATCTGCGCAGCGCGCTGGCGCAGGAGCTGCCGGGGTACATGATCCCGTCGTACTTCGTGGAGCTGGAGCGCCTGCCTCTGACGCCGAACGGAAAGATTGACCGGAAGGCGCTGCCGGCGCCGGAAGGGGAAGCGGGAAGCGGAACGGAGTACGTCGCACCGCGCAATGAGCTGGAAACGAAGCTGGCAGCGATTTGGCAGGAGGTGCTGGGGCTTGCGAAGGAGATTGGCGTTCACGACAACTTCTTCGACATCGGCGGCCACTCCCTGCGGGCGACGACGCTGGTCAGCAAGATTCATAAAGAGTTGAACGTGGATCTGCCGCTGCGCGACGTGTTCCGCCATTCCACCATCGAGAGCATGACGGCCGCCATTTCCAGGCTGGATGAGCAGACATTCGTTGCCATTCCGGTGGCGGATGACCGAGAGGTGTACCCGCAATCTTTTGCTCAAAAACGTCTCTTTATCCTGAATCAACTGGAAGGCGCGGAGCTTAGCTACAACATGCCGGAAGCGATGCTGCTGGAGGGTGCTTTGGACCGGGCAAGGTTCGAAGAAGCGTTCCGTAAGCTCGTGGCGCGGCATGAAACGCTGCGCACCGGGTTCGAAATGGTGGATGGCGAAGCATCGCAGCGGATTTACCAAGACGTGAATTTTGCCGTGGAGTTCTATCGAGTGGATGAGCAAGAGGCCGAAGAGATGGTTCGCCGTTTCGTCCGTCCGTTTGACTTGGCGAAGCCTCCGCTGCTGAGGGTAGGACTTGTCGAGCTGGCTCCAGAACGCCATATTCTAATGTACGACATGCATCATATTATTTCCGATGGCGTCTCGATGGAAATCTTTGTTGAAGAATTCGTCCGCTTGTACGGCGGCGAGCAATTGGAGCCTCTGCGCATTCAGTACAAAGACTACACCGTTTGGCAGCATTCGCAGGAGCAGAAGGAACGGCTTCAGCGTCAGGAGGCGTACTGGCTGGACATGTTCCAAGGCGAGCTGCCGGTGCTGGAAATGCCGACCGATTATCCGCGTCCGTCCGTGCAGAGCTACGAAGGCCAAACGCTGGAGTTTTTCTTCGACGCTTCGAAAACCGACGGCCTAAAGCAGCTGGCCTCGGAAACGGGCACGACGCTGTTTATGGTGCTGCTTGCGGCGTATAACGTCCTTCTGCATAAATATTCAGGTCAGGAAGACGTGATCGTCGGTACGCCGATTGCCGGAAGGAATCATGGAGATGTGCAGCCGTTGATCGGGATTTTCTTAAACACGCTGGCTATCCGCAGTTATCCGGCTTCGGAGAAGACATTCCTGTCATACATGAACGAAGTCAAAGAAACAACCCTCCACGCCTTCGAGCATCAAAACTATCCGTTCGAAGAATTGGTGGACAAGGTGCAAGTCACCCGTGATTTAAGCCGCAATCCACTCTTCGACACGCTGTTTACGATGCAGAATACGGAGAACGAGGAATTTGAGCTGGAAGGGCTTAGCCTGATTCCTTATCCGAGCGCATTGGATACCGCGAAGTTTGATATCAGCTTGGATGTGGGCGAGGAGAACGGCGGCTTGGATTACAGCTTCGAATATGCGACGGCTCTCTACAAAAGGGAGACGATCGAACGGCTGGCGAAACATTACGAGCAGCTGCTCGTAACGATCGTAAGCCGTCCGGATGCGAAGATTGCCGAGCTGAACTTGCTGACGGCAGAGGAAAAAGAACAAATTCTCGGCGCGTTTAACCCGGCGCAGCTGGAAGCGGCTCCTGCGGCCGCGTTCCACCGGCTGTTCGAGGAACAGGCGGAACGCACGCCGGAAGCGGCAGCTGTCGTGTACGAGAACGAGCGGCTGACGTATGCGGAGCTGAACGAGCGGGCGAACCGCTTGGCGGCCACGCTGCGCGCAAGCGGCATCGGCCGGGAGACGATCGTCGGCATTCTCGCCGAGCGTTCGGTGGACTTGCTGGTGGCCGTGTTGGCCGTCTGGAAAGCGGGCGGGGCGTATGTGCCGCTCGACCCGGATTATCCGGCGGACCGCGTGCGGTTCATGCTCGAAGACAGCGGAGCGAAGGTACTGCTGACGCAAACGGCGCTGCGAGAGCGTGCTGAAGCCTGGCTTGACGAAGAGGAGCTGGCGCTGGCGGCGGTGCTGTACCTGGACGACGAAGCGTCGTACAGCGAGGAGCGGACGAATGCCGACAGCTTCCATGAAGCCCGTCCAGAGGACCTGGCGTACGTGATCTACACGTCGGGAACGACGGGCAAGCCGAAGGGCGTGATGATCGAGCACCGCAGCCTGGTGAACACGGCGGCGGGCTACCGGCGGGAATACCGGTTGGATCAGTTCCCGGTGCGGCTGCTGCAGCTTGCAAGCTTCTCGTTCGACGTGTTCGTGGGAGATATCGCTCGGACGCTGTACAACGGAGGCACGATGGTGATCGTGCCGAAGGACGACCGGATCGATCCGTCTCGTCTGCACCACTGGATTGAGCGGGAACGGGTCACCATCTTCGAATCGACGCCGGCGCTGATCGTGCCGTTCCTGGAGTACGTGCACGAGCAGGGGCTGGATATGAGTCGGTTGGAGCTGTTGATCACGAGCTCGGACAGCTGCAGCGTGGCGGATTACCGGACCTTGCAGGAACGCTTCGGCTCGTTGTTCCGGATCATCAACGCATACGGCGTGACGGAAGCGGCGATCGATTCCAGCTTCTACGAAGAGGAGCTGGCGAAGCTGCCGCAGACAGGCAATGTGCCGATCGGTAAAGCGTGGCTGAATGCGAAATTCTACATCGTGGACGCGCACCTGAATCCGGTGCCGGTCGGGGTGCTGGGCGAGCTGGTCATCGGCGGAGTCGGAGTGGCGCGCGGGTACTTGAACCGTCCGGAGCTGACGGAAGAGAAGTTCGTAGACAGCCCGTTCGCCGCGGGCGAGCGGTTGTACCGCACGGGAGACTTGGCGCGGTGGATGGAGGACGGGAACGTGGACTTCATCGGCCGGATCGACAACCAGGCGAAAATCCGGGGGTACCGGATCGAGACGGGCGAGATCGAGTCGCAGCTGCTGCGGGCGGAAGGCGTGCGCGAAGCGGTGGTGCTGGTTCGAAGTGACGCGAACGGGCAGAAGGCGCTATGCGCGTATTACACGCCGGATACCGGAGCGGAGCTGGCGGTGAACGATTTGCGCAGCGCGCTGGCGCAGGAGCTGCCGGGCTACATGATCCCGTCGTACTTCGTGGAGCTGGAGCGCCTGCCTCTGACGCCGAACGGAAAGATTGACCGGAAGGCGCTGCCGGCGCCGGAAGGGGAAGCGGGAAGCGGAACGGAGTACGTCGCACCGCGCAATGAGCTGGAAACGAAGCTGGCGGCGATTTGGCAGGAGGTGCTGGGGCTTGCGAAGGAGATTGGCGTTCACGACAACTTCTTCGACATCGGCGGCCACTCCCTGCGAGCGACGAAGCTGGCGGGCAAGGTATTTAAGGAATTAAACGTCAACCTGCCGCTGCGCGACGTATTCCGTCACTCGACGATTGCGGCGATGGCCGAGGCGATCGCCCGGATGGAACGGCGGGAGCATGAGGCCATTCCTCAAGCGGAGGAGAGAGAGTACTACCCTCTGTCCTCCGCGCAGAAACGGCTGTTCATTCAGCACACGCTGGATGGAGCGGATCAGCTTTACAACATGCCGGAGTTGGTGCAGGTGGAAGGCGAGTTTGATTTAGACCGGTTGGAAGCCGCCTTGCGGAAATTGATAACACGGCATGAATCGCTGCGCACCGGTTTTGAAATCGTGAAGGGCGAAGCGGTTCAGCGGATTTACCCGCAGGTCGATTTTGCTATCGAGCATCATCAAGCGGATAAAGAGGATGCGGCTCAAATCGAGCAGATCGTCCGCAGCTTCGTTCGTCCGTTTGATCTCGGCAAGCCGCCGCTGCTGCGCGCCGGGGTCATCGAACTGGAGCCGAACTTGCATATTCTCCTTTTCGACATGCACCATATGGTGTCCGACGGCGTATCAATGGCGATTGTGATCGATGAGTTCTCGAGTTTCTACGCCGGGGAAGAACTGCCGCCACTGCGCATTCAATACAAGGATTATGCCGTTTGGCAGCAGTCGAAGGCCCACCGAGAGCGGATCGGGCAGCAGGAAGCTTACTGGCTGCAAACCTTCGAAGGCGAGCTGCCGACGGCGGACCTGCCGATGGACTACGAACGGTCTGCGGCTCGCAGTTACGAAGGCGCGCATCTGGAGTTCGACGTCGAAGCTTCTCTCTCTGCGCGGCTGCACGAATTGGCGGCCGAGCGTGAAAGCACGCTGTTCATGGTGCTGCTTGCGGCTTATACCGTGCTGCTGTCCAAGTACAGCGGGCAGGAGGACTTGGTCGTGGGCACCCCGGTGGCGGGAAGAACGAACGCCGATTTGGAACCGGTCATCGGGATGTTTGTCAATACGCTGGCGATCCGCAATCGTCCGTCGGGCGACAAAACGTTCTTGTCCTACCTGGAAGAAGTAAAGGAAACGGCTTTGGGTGCTTTCGAGAACCAGGATTATCCATTCGAGGAGCTGGTGGAGCGTTTGAATGTGAAGCGGGAGCCGGGCCGCTTTCCGCTGTTCGATGCCGTTTTCGACTTGCAAAATATCGAAGAACGAGACGCCGAGCTGGAAGGGGTCAGCCTGAAGACTTACGAGCTTGACCATTTGGAAGAAGCGAAGTTCGATCTGACGCTGTTTATGTATGAAAACAACGGGGCGCTGAGCGGGGGCTTCTTCTACGCCACCAAGCTGTTCAAAAAAGCGATGATCCGCACCTTGACCGAGGATTACCTGCGGGTACTGTCTCAAATTGCGGAAAATCCACAACTCGAGCTAAGCCGGATTGAATGTCATAAACCGGCGGCAGGCGCAAAAAGTGCCGTCGATACGATCGAATTCGCGTTCTAATCCTACAAGCGCGCCTCCGCCGTCAAATGAAAGCGGCGCGCATCCCAAGGAAGACGGCGAACAACGTCCAAGCCCGTAAACGCGCAGGCCGAAAGCAAGCTTTTTCGGACCTGCGCCGGGGCATGCGGTCACTTCATTTTTAGGGGAGATACGAATGAAATCTTTGTTTGAAAAGGAAGAACGATACTGGAGCGGCAAGTTTGACGCCGATGACAGCCTGAGCTTCCTTCCCTACAGTCAATCCTCCAAATTATCCGCCGACGGGGAAGCTGCGGCCGAGCCGGGCTTGCTTCATCGTACTCTGCCGAGCGAACTCTCGGAGAGAATCATTTGCCTCGCCAACGGTTCGGATTTGGCTTTGTACATGATTGTTTTGGCAGGAGTAAAAAGCCTGCTGTTCAAATATACCGGGCGGGACCAAGTGCTGATCGGTATGCCTTCTTATAGCGCAGACCCCGACGGGACTCCGCCGCCGCATGACATCTTGGTGATCAAGACGTCCGTAAGCCGCCAGACTACGCTGAAAACGCTGCTCGGGGGCATCAAAGCCTCCATCGGCGAGGCGCTGGAGCATCAGCACCTGCCTTTTCGGAAAATGGTGGAGCCGCTCCATCTGGACTATACGGGGGACGGCCTCCCGGTCGTCAACACCGTCACATCCTTCGCCCCGATTCATCCGGAACCGCTGGTTAACCGGGTGGCGGCCGATACGGTTTTTCGCTTCGACCGCCAAAACCACTCCATCGAGCTGGAAATAAGCTTTGATGGGCAGCGGTACGAGCGGGCATTTGTGGAACAGGCGGCCGACCATCTTGTTCGGCTGCTGTCCGTGCTTTTATTTCAGCCGGATCTGGAGCTCGGACAAGCCGATGTGCTGTCCCCAGACGAGAGGGAGACGCTGCTGAAGCGATTTAATGACACCGAAACCGAGTTCGAGCGGGGGAAAACGATTTACGGCTTGTTCGAAGAACAGGCGGAGCTTTACCCGGACAACGTGGCCGCCGTCATGAACGAGCGGCAGCTGACCTACCGCGAGCTGAACGAGCGATCCAACCGCCTTGCACGGAAGCTGCGGGAGACGGGAGTAGAAGCGGACCAGCTGGTAGCGATTCTGGCTGAACGCTCGCTTGATATGGTTGTCGGCATTCTGGCGATTCTCAAAGCGGGCGGAGCATACGTGCCTGTCGATCCCGACTACCCGGAGGAGCGCATCCGCTTCATGATCGAGGATTCGGGCGCGCCGTTATTGCTGATTCAAAAGCATCTGCACGAGAAGACCGACTTCGCAGGAACGCGCCTTGAATTGGACGATTTCGTTTGGGGCGACAGAGGGGCGGACTCCGCCGATGCGCTGGACGCTTCGAACCTGGAGCCGATTTCCGGACCGGGCAACCTGGCCTATGTCATCTACACGTCGGGAACGACCGGCAGACCGAAAGGAACGCTGATCGAGCATAAGAACGTCGTGCGGCTCCTGTTCAACGACAAGAACCTGTTCGACTTCGGGCCGTCCGACACGTGGACGCTGTTCCACTCGTTCTGCTTCGATTTCTCCGTCTGGGAAATGTACGGAGCGCTGCTGTACGGAGGCAAGCTGGTCATCGTACCGCCGCTCACGGCGAAAAATCCGGCCGATTTCCTGGCGCTGCTGGGCCGCGAACAGGTCACGATTTTGAACCAGACACCAACGTACTTCTATCAGCTGCTGCGTAAGGTCTTGGCGGACCATCCGTACGATCTGCGGATTCGCAACGTCATCTTCGGGGGCGAAGCGCTGAGTCCGCTGCTGCTCAAGGGCTTCAAGACGAAGTACCCGGAGACAAAGCTGATCAATATGTACGGCATTACCGAGACGACGGTTCACGTGACGTATAAGGAAATCACGTGGGTCGAAATGGAGGCGGCGAAGAGCAATATCGGCAAGCCGATTCCGACGCTGAGGGTGTACGTCCTGGATGAAAACCGCCGCCCTGTGCCGATTGGCGTAGCGGGCGAAATGTACGTGGCCGGGGAAGGCCTTGCGAGAGGATACCTGAACCGTCCGGATCTGACGGCGGAGAAGTTCGTCGATTCCCCGTTTGCGGAGGGGGAGAAGCTGTACCGCTCGGGCGACTTGGCGGCTTGGCTGCCGGACGGCAACATCGAATACCTGGGCCGGATCGATCATCAGGTGAAAATCCGCGGGTACCGGATCGAGCTGGACGAAATCGAGACGCAGCTGCTGAAGATCGCCGCCGTGCAAGAAGCCAAGGTGCTCGACCGCGACGACGCGAACGGCCATAAGCAGCTTGTCGTTTATTACGTCGCGGAAACGAGGCTGGCGGCGAATGAACTCAAGGAGGAGCTCGCCAAGCAGCTTCCGGGGTATATGATTCCTTCGCACCTCGTGCAGCTTTCGCGGATGCCGCTGACCCCGAACGGGAAAATCGACCGCAAAGCGCTGCCCGCGCCGGAGGAAGCCGCGGCTGGAGGAGCGGAATATGTCGCACCGAGAACGCTGCTCGAAATGAAGATCGCCCGCGTCTGGCAGGATACGCTTGGCGTTCCGCAGGTCGGCGTAAAGGATAACTTTTTTGAGTTGGGTGGCAATTCGTTAAGTCTGATGAGGCTCGTTCAAGCCGTTTACGATGAAACGGGCATCGAGATACCTCTGAACCGCCAATTCCACAATGTAACAGTTGAAGCCATGGCTTTCGGCGAGTCGGATCTCGGCCTGGATAAAGGGGGAGACTCCTTCATTAAGCTGAATAAAGCAGGAGATCTGAACGTGTTCTGCTTCCCTCCGGGCAGCGGCTTCGGCATCGGTTACCGAGAGCTCGCAAGCAGGCTCGACGGCCGGTTCGTGCTCTACGGCATTGATTTTATCGACGATGCCGTCGATTACGAGGCCATGCTGAACCGTTATGTGGACGAGATCGTCCGCATCCAGTCGGAAGGACCTTACGTGCTGCTCGGCTACTGCTTCGGAGGCAACCTGACGTTCGAGGTAGCCAAAACGATGGAGAAAAGAGGGTATTCCGTAACGGACGTGCTCATGGTGGACTCGTGGATTAAGGACGCGCTGACGCCTTCTGAAACGTCGGAGAAAGAGCTTGAAGAAATGCTTGCGGATTTCGACGAAGAAGAGAAGGAATTAATGAGCAACCCGCTCGTGCGGGAGCGGGTTCATCGGAAGGTCAAAGCGACCTTGGCGTACGAAGCGCAGCTTATTAATTCCGGCACGATCCCGGCCAGGATTTATGAACTGATTGCGAAGGACAGCGAAGCGTTCCGCCTGGAGCACCAATTGCCTTCCTGGCGGGGGGCAACGACGCAAGCTTATGCTGATTACCGGCTGGAGGGCGCGCACGAGGAATTGCTGGAACTCGCGCGCGTGGAAGAAACGGCCGTCGTCATCCGGGACATCTTAGAGCAAGTCAAGCGGCAGATCGAAGCGGAGGCCGGGGTACTGCATGGAAGCTGACCGCCAGCCGTCTGTTCTAGAACAAGGCACAGCGGCGCCTTCCAAACGCCAAACCGCTTACGCCGCCTGGAAAGCGTTCCGCTGGCTGATGTCCTATGTAAGCCGTCACAAAGGCTGGATGATCGTCGGTGTCTTGTCCGCGATTGTCGCCGCCGTTATTGAGATATGGACGGGAAGTTTGATCGAGCAGCTGACCACCCAGGCCGAGAAGGGGGCGGGGCCAATCGTTCTGCAAATCGTGTACGCGGTCTTTGTGGTCATCTTGATCGGTGTGCCGGCGAAGTTTTTCATGAGCTTCGGCGTGGAGCGAAGCAGCGCCTCTGCGGTGCAGGATATCCGCAACCATGTCATGCGTCATATCGGCAAACTCCCGGTCTCCTATTTGGAAAAGCAGCACTCTGGCGACGTATTGTCGCGGATCAACAACGACCTGCAGCTCATCCAGCAGTTTATGATTCGGGACCTCGCCCAGTGGTTTTATCATCCGCTGTTGTTCATCGGCTGTTTCGCTTATTTGATCTACCTCCAATGGGAGCTGATGCTGTACAGCCTGCTGTTATTTCCTGTAGCGCTGCTGGTTTCCCAATGGATCGGCAAGCAGTTGGAGCGGTTGACGGAGGAAGCCCAGGCGAACATGGGGCGAATGAACGTCAACCTCCAGGATACGCTTGGGGGTATGCCTATTGTAAAAAGCTACCTGCTATCCGGCATGTTATCTCGCTCCTACCAAGTGCTGCTGCAATTGACAGCCCAAAAAAAGCTGGCCGTGAAAAAGCGGGAAGCCTGGGTCAACCCGCTGCTTTCGACGCTGATGATCAGCCCGATCATTTTCGCCGTCAGTTACGGAAGCTATTTGATCTACAAAGGGCAGCTAGGCGCGGGAGAGCTGATCGCCTTCCTGTACTTGCTGAATCTGTGTCTGGAGCCGCTGGAGCATATTCCCGAGCTCATCACGCGGACGTTCGAAATGGCTGGTGCCCTGAGAAGGGTCTCTGAAATCGTCGAGCAGCCGACCGAAACGGAAAATGGCCGTTCGCTTCCGAAAGCGAGCGCCGCCCCCATCGAGTTTCAGAACGTAACCTTCGGGTATGAGGAGAGCTCCCCGATCCTACGGAATGTTAGCTTCTCGGTGCCGGAAGGGAAGACGATCGCGCTTGTCGGAGCGAGCGGCGGAGGGAAGAGCACGGTGTTTAAGCTTGTATGCGGCTTTTATCCGCTTCCGGAGGACCAGGGCGAGATCCGCGTGTTCGGCAGCCTGATCCACGGCGCCGATCCGGAGCAGCTTCGGTCGCATTTTTCCGTGGTAACCCAGGATTCATATTTGTTTAGCGGCACGATCGCTGAAAATATCGGCTACGGGCGGGAAGTAGCGTCGATGGACGAGATTATCGAAGCCGCCAAAGCCGCTCAGGCGCATTCCTTCATTATGCAGCTTCCCGACGGCTACCAGACATATGTCGGAGAGCGCGGAGGCTTTTTGTCCGGCGGGCAGCGCCAGCGCATTGCAATGGCCCGGGCTTTTCTGAAAGATGCTCCCGTTCTGCTGCTGGACGAGCCAACGTCGGCTCTTGATCCGGAGTCGGAAAGCGCGGTTCAGGAAGCGCTGGGCGTATTGATGAAGCAGAGAACGACAATGGTTATTGCCCACCGGCTTTCTACAGTACAAAACGCCGATGAAATTTGGGTCATGGAACAGGGGAGTATTGTTGAAAAGGGCACTCATGAACAATTGCTGAAGATGAAGGGACTGTACGCTCAGTCGTACTATCAGGAATTTACCGAGTCTGCCGAACGCAGGGAGGTGGCGTACACATGAAAAAGGGCGGATGGCTCTCGCAAGTGAAAGAACTCGGCTACTTGTTGATGTTTATGAACCGCAAGCGCAAAACCCAGTACGCCATTGGCCTGGCCGTGACGGCGCTCACCCAGACATTGTTCCTGATCGCCTTCAGCTTGGTCGTACATAACTTGGTTGATTTCGCCGTGTCCCGAGATACGTCCCTGATGGTGGAAGCCTTTATTATTTTGGGCGCGGCCTTGTTCCTGGAAAATGTGATTTCTCCCTGGTTCATTTACTTATACCAGCGCTGTGTCGAGCTGACTGTGCTGAATATCCGCGAACGTCTTTATGACAAGCTGTGCCGGGTGCGGCCGAGATTCCTGGAGCAGACGCACCATGGGGACTTGCTGTCGCGGGTGAACAACGACGTAACGACCGTTGAGTTTACATTCTCGCAGGTTTACTTCGTTTTGCTGCTTCAAGTTGTCTTTTGCATCGGCTCCATTGTCTCCATGGTGTTGATCGATTGGCGGTTTGCCGGCGTATCCTGCGTCATTCTGCTGCTGTCCTCCGTGGTCAGTCTGAAATTTGCGCGGGATATTCGCGCTTTGTCCGAACAAGGCTTGCAAACGCTCGGTAAAATGACCGAAAAATTCAAAGATTTTATGGGCGGCATTCAAATTGTGAAGCTGTTCCGCATCCGCACGATTTACGGCCAGTACGAGGCGTTGAACGAACAAATGACGCAGACGCTTCGGCAAACCGCGCAGAAGAACGGTATGCAGGCTGCGGTGAATCATTTTATCAGCTACGTCACGTTCTGCGGCATCATCGTCATCGGCAGTCTTCTTTATGCCTACGGACTGATGGGAATGGGAAGTGTCGCCGCCCTGGCGGTTCTGCAAGTGAATCTGACGCACGCCTTGTTGAACTTGGGGATGGTTCTGTCGATGACCCAAAATTCGCTCGCGGGCGCTCACCGGATTCAAGAGGTACTAAGAGAGGAAGAGGAACCGGATCGTTTGGGATCTCCTCACAGCGAGCTCGTGTCGGAGGCTGCGGTGGAGTTTCGCGATGTGGAATTTTCCTATCAGGCGGATAAAAAGGTGCTTGTCGACATCTCCATGCAGGTGTTTCCCGGCCAGGTCGCCGCTATCGTGGGGGCCAGCGGCAGCGGCAAAAGTACGCTGATCAAGCTGCTGCTCGGCTTTTATCCTGTGGACAGCGGAGAAATCCTGCTCCAAGGCAAACCGTTCGGCCATTACACGCTGGACGAAATCCGCAGGCAGATTGCATACGTTCCGCAGGAGCCGTTCTTGTTTACCGGCACGATTGAGGAAAACATCCGCTACGGCAACCCGGATGCAACGGATGAAGAAGTGATCGAAGCGGCCAAAGCAGCGTACGCTCACCATTTCATTCAGGAACTTCCTGAACAGTATAAAACGCCGGTGGGGGAGAGAGGAGCGTCGTTGTCGGGCGGACAAAGGCAGCGAATTGCGATCGCCCGGGCGATTCTCAAAAACGCCCCGATTCTGCTTCTGGACGAAGCGACTTCCGCACTGGATAACGAATCCCAGCATTGGGTACAGCAAGCCCTGAACGTATTGATGAAGGGGCGCACCACCATTCTGATCGCCCACCGCCTCAGCACCGTGGAACATGCGGATTTAATTACCGTCATGAACCAAGGGACGGTCGTCGAGCGGGGCCGCCATCAGGACCTGCTGGCGCTCGGGGGTTATTACGCCCGGCTGTACGGCTAGACCCGCTTTACGGCGGGCGGCTTCCTGCTTGCGAATGCGACAGAGTCTTTTAGTAATCCAAGGTATTACTTTATAACCGGTAGTTACCAGAAAACGTAGACACGAAAAAGGAGGAAGAGTCCGAAGGAGCCGTTCCGGGAGTGGCCTGCGCGGTTCTTCTAAGAGTGACTAAGTGACATCTAGGTACAAAGCCTATCTATAAAGAATCTCTAAACCGGGAGTGTGTCGATGTGAGAGAGAATACCAACGAGAAATATGGATTAACGCAAGCCCAGCGCCGAATATGGTTCATGGAAATTATGAATCCGGGAACGTCCATCACGATGCTTTCCGCGACCTACCAGATTACGGGCGAGATCAACGCACAGCTTCTGGAGCAAGCGGCGGCAGAGATCGTCAAAACCTATGACGTTTTCCGAATCCGCATTAGCGGGGATTTGCAAAATCCAACGCAGTGGTTCGAAGAGCCGGAGAATGTCCAAGCTAGGATAAGCCGCCTCGAAATAGGCACAACCGAACAATTCTATGCTTGGGTGAAAGAAGTAAGCGAAAAACCGGTCAGCGTGTTCGACGAACACCTCCACCAATTTACGATTATCCATTTTGCGAACGGCCAAGTATGGCTCAATTTGACGGTAAATCATATTATCGCCGACGGCTTGTCCGTCAATGCTTTGCTGCATGCGGTGATGGAAAAATACCTGGAACTGCGCAAAGGCACCTACAGCAGTTGCCAGGCCCCTTCCTATCTGGATTATATTTCTGCGGAGCGTGAATATGAGCAATCGCAGCGTTATCAAAAAGGCAAGGAATACTGGCTGACGAAGTACAACACTTTGCCTGAAACAACCGGCATTAAATCGTATCCGCCATTCTCGATCGGCAGCGAATCCAATAAACTGGCCATCACTTTGGACGGTTCCCGGTATGAACGCATTCTGGCCTTCAGCGAACAATATCAGGTCAGCTTATATACGTTATTTCTGTCCGCTATGTACGTCTTATTGTACAAGCTGACCGACAGCACCGATGTTCCGGTCGGCACGGTTTTCGCCAATCGCACCAGCAAGAAGGAAAAAGAAACGATCGGCATGTTCGTCAGCACCGTGGCTACGCGGATTCGTCTGAATCCAGACAAGCACGTGCTTTCCTTGATCCAAACGGTTTCCAAGGAAAATACGGCGGATCTGCGGTATCAGAAATACCCTTATAACCAATTGATCCAGGATTTACGCGAACAACACGGCCGCAACGATCTTTCGGGGCTGTTCCGTACGTCTCTAGAATATCTGCCTTTGAAAATCGTGGAGTACGAAGAAATCAAGGTACGCCTGGAGGCTCACTTCGCTAGGCACGAGATGGACGATTTGCTGCTGCGCTTCGATCATATGTTGAATGAAGGCCATGTAATTCTCCATGCTTCCTATCGTACCGGCCTGTTCGAGACGGCCGAGATTGATCGGATTATGGAACAGTATGTAACCGTTCTGGACCAGTTTCTTCAGACTCCCGAACTGCCGGTACGCGAGATTTCTCTGCTGAGCGATGAGGAGAGACACCGCATTCTCAACGTTTTTAACCCGCCGGTTGCAGGGCTTAGCGAGGGAGAAGCGTTTCATCGGTATGTTGAAAAGTTTGCCCGGGAAATTCCAGATCATCCGGCAGTCGTCTACATGGACAAACAGCTGACCTACGGCGAATTGAACGAACGCGCCGAGCGGCTGGCTTCTCTCCTTCGCGAACAGGGCGTGGGAAGGGAGACGATTACGGGGATCTGGGCGGAGCGTTCGGTGGAACTGCTGGTCGGAGTGCTCGCCGTTTGGAAAGCCGGCGGAGCCTATGTACCGCTGGACCCCGATTATCCGGCGGAGCGGATTGAGTACATGCTCAGCGATAGCGATGCATCGGTGCTGCTTACGCAGCGTCATCTGTTGGAGCGGGCCAGAGGTTGGTTGGCCGATGACCGGCTGAAGCTTCAAGCTGTCTATGCCATGGACGATGAACAGATTTATAACGGGGATGCCTTAGCCGTGGAATTTGAATCTGCCGGCAGCGCCCCGCAAGACTTGGCTTATGTGATTTACACCTCGGGTACGACGGGACGCCCGAAAGGCGTCATGATCGAGCACGGTAGTCTCGTGAATACGGCGGATGCGTACCGTCGCGAGTACCGGTTGGATCAGTTTCCGGTGCGGCTGCTGCAGCTGGCCAGCTTCTCGTTTGACGTGTTCGTCGGAGACATCGCGCGGACGCTGTATAACGGAGGCACGATGGTGATTGTGCCGAAGGATGACCGGCTTGATCCGAACCTCTTATACGGCTGGATTCGGGACCAAAACATTACGGTATTCGAATCGACGCCTGCGCTCATCCTGCCGTTCATGCAGCATATTTATGAAGAAGGGCTGGACGTTAGCTCTATGCAGTTGCTGATTACCAGCTCGGATGCTTGCAGTGTCACCGATTACCGATTGCTGCAGGAAAGATTCGGCGGACAATTCCGCATCATCAACAGCTATGGCGTTACCGAAGCGGCCATTGACAGCAGTTTTTACGGTGAGCCTCTGGATAAGCTGCCGCCGTCAGGTCATGTGCCGATCGGCAAAGCTTGGCTGAATGCCCGGTTTTACATTGTCGATGCCGCATTAAAGCCGGTTCCTGTAGGGGTTCCGGGCGAGCTTGTCATCGGCGGCGCCGGGGTGGCGCGCGGGTACTGGAACCGTCCGGACCTAACCGCCGAGAAGTTTGTGGACAGCCCGTTTGTGCCGGGCGAACGTCTGTACCGGACAGGCGATTTGGCCCGCTGGCTGGAAGACGGCAACGTCGACTTCATCGGCCGGATCGACTATCAGGTGAAAATTCGCGGGTTCCGGATCGAACTCGGCGAAATTGAAACGGCCCTGCTGCGTTTCCCGGGCGTCAAGCAGGCTGTGGTGACCGACCGTACGGATGAGCAGGGGCAAAAGTATTTGTGCGGCTACGTGGTGGCGGATGCTTCCTTGCAGCTGAGCGATCTGCTGTCCCAATTGAAGCAAGAGCTGCCGGCCCATATGGTCCCGGCCCGGTTGGTGTCTCTTGATAAGCTTCCGCTCACGCCGAACGGCAAAATTGACCGTAAAGCGCTGCCTGAACCGACCGGGGAGGTAGAAGCAGGCCGTGAGTATGTGGCTCCTCGCACAACGCTTGAAACAAGACTTGCTCTCATTTGGCAGCAGGTGCTGGGTATTGCGCGAGTTGGAGTCCAAGACGATTTCTTTGACTTAGGTGGTCATTCCTTGCGGGCCTCCACGCTGGTTTCCAAGATTCGGAAAGAGCTGCAAGTCGAGGTTCCGCTGCGGGAAGTTTTCCGCTACACCACGATCGAACAGCTGGCCCAAAGAATCGGCGGTTTAAGGCAGCAGGAGACGTATGAGATTACAAAGGCGGCTGAGGCTGAGTACTATCCGGTTTCATCCGAGCAAAAGCGTCTGTACATCCTGCGCCAGCTTGACGGGGCCGAGCGCAGCTACAATATGTCGGCGGCGCTTCTTCTCGAAGGCAAGCTGGACTGCACGCGCGTCGAGCACGCGTTCCGGGCGCTGATTCAGCGCCATGAGACGCTGCGTACCGGGATCGAGCAGGTTCAAGGCGAGCTTGTTCAGCGCATCTATGATGAGGTTGAGTTTGCTGTCGACTATTTCCAGGCGAGCGAGCGGGAAGTGGACCAAGTGGTGGAAGCTTACTATCACCCGTTTGATGTAACCAAGCCGCCACTTCTCCGCATCGGCCTGATCGAAGTCGCCGAGGATCGCCACATTCTGCTGTTCGATATGCACCATATCGTCTCGGACGGCATTTCGACAGCGCTGCTCTTCGATGAGTTCAGCCGCCTGTATCGGGGCGAGGAGCTGGCCCCGATACGCATTCAATACAAAGATTATGCCGTTTGGCAGCATTCCGAAGCTTACGGGCAGATGCTTCAGCCGCAGAAGGAATACTGGCTGGAACAGCTGTCGGGCGAGCTGCCGGTATTGGAGCTGCCAACGGACTTCCCGCGGCCTGCGGTACAAAGCTTTGACGGCCGGACCGTGAAGTTTTATATCGGGAAAGAGCGGACGGAGAAGCTGAAAGAGCTGGCGGCGCGGACGGGGACGACCCTGTATATGGTGCTGCTGTCGGCTTACTCCATCCTTATGCATAAATATTCGGGTCAGGAAGATCTGATTGTCGGAACGCCGATTGCCGGAAGAACGCAGGAAGAAGTGCAGCCGATCGTGGGGATGTTTGTCAACACGCTGGCCATTCGCAGCCGTCCGGAGCGTTCCAAGCCGTACCTTTCGTACCTGGAAGAAATCAAGGACATCACGCTCGGGGCTTTCGAACACCCAAATTATTTGTTCGAAGACTTGGTGGAAAGTCTTCACATTCCACGCGCGACCGGCCGGAATCCGCTCTTTGATACGTTCTTCGCCCTGCAAAATACGGAAAACGAGCAAATTGTCATCGAGGGGCTGGAGCAATCGTTTTATCCGCTGGAAAACCGAACATCCAAGTTCGAGCTGCTCCTGGACATTTCGGAGCTGGACGGTCAGCTCGAATGCCGGTTGGATTACGCTACGGCTTTGTATAAACAGGAGACCGCGGAGCGGTTCGCCAGACATTATGACAAGCTGCTGGAAACCATCGCAGCAGCGCCGGACGGGGATATTGCCTCGCTGGAAATGCTCACAGAGGAGGAAATCCGCGAGTTGGTGGGCGGTTTCAACGATTCGGAGGCGGACTACCCGCGGCAGCAGACGATTCACGGCTTGTTCGAAGAGCAGGCGGAGCTTTACCCGGACAACGTAGCCGCCGTCATGAACGAGCGGCAGCTGACCTACCGCGAGCTGAACGAGCGATCCAACCGCCTTGCGCGGAAGCTGCGGGAGACGGGAGTAGAAGCGGACCAACTGGTAGCGATTCTGGCCGAACGCTCGCTCGATATGGTCGTCGGCATTCTGGCGATTCTCAAAGCGGGCGGAGCATACGTGCCTGTCGATCCCGACTACCCGGAGGAGCGTATCCGCTTCATGATCGAGGATTCGGGCGCGCCGTTATTGCTGATTCAAAAGCATCTGCACGAGAAGACCGACTTCGCAGGAACGCGCCTCGAATTGGACGATTTCGTTTGGGGCGACAGAGGGGCGGACTCCGCCGATGCGCTGGACGCTTCGAACCTGGAGCCGATTTCCGGGCCGGGCAACCTGGCCTATGTCATCTACACGTCGGGAACGACCGGCAGACCGAAAGGAACACTGATCGAGCATAAGAACGTCGTGCGGCTCCTGTTCAACGACAAGAACCTGTTCGACTTTGGGCCGTCCGACACGTGGACGCTGTTCCACTCGTTCTGCTTCGATTTCTCCGTCTGGGAAATGTACGGAGCGCTGCTGTACGGAGGCAAGCTGGTCATCGTACCGCCGCTCACGGCGAAAAATCCGGCCGATTTCCTGGCGCTGCTGGGCCGCGAACAGGTCACGATTTTGAACCAGACGCCAACGTACTTCTACCAGCTGCTGCGTGAGGTCTTGGCGGACCATCCGTACGATCTGCGGATTCGCAACGTCATCTTCGGGGGCGAAGCGCTGAGTCCGCTGCTGCTCAAGGGCTTCAAGACGAAGTACCCGGAGACAAAGCTGATCAATATGTACGGCATTACCGAGACGACGGTTCACGTGACGTATAAGGAAATCACGTGGGTCGAAATGGAGGCGGCGAAGAGCAATATCGGCAAGCCGATCCCGACGCTGAGGGTGTACGTCCTTGATGAAAACCGCCGCCCTGTGCCGATCGGTGTAGCGGGCGAAATGTACGTGGCCGGGGAAGGCCTTGCGAGAGGATACCTGAACCGTCCGGATCTGACGGCGGAGAAGTTCGTCGATTCCCCGTTTGCGGAGGGGGAGAAGCTGTACCGCTCGGGCGACTTGGCAGCTTGGCTGCCGGACGGCAACATCGAATACCTGGGCCGGATCGATCATCAGGTGAAAATCCGCGGGTATCGGATCGAGTTGGACGAAATCGAGACGCAGCTTCTGAACGTCGAGGGCGTGGAAGAAGCGGTGGTGCTCGCCCGTCAGGACGGCGGGGGAGAGAAGGCGCTTGTCGCCTACTTTGTGGCGGACCGGACGCTGACGGTCAGTGAAATGAGAACCTCGCTGGCCCAGGGAATGCCGGGGTACATGATCCCTTCGTACTTCGTGCAGTTGGAGCGCATGCCGCTGACGACCAACGGCAAAGTGGACCGCAAAGCGCTGCCGGAGCCGCAAGGTGGCTTACAAACGGGCGTCGAATACGTAGCGCCGCGTAACCGGACGGAGTCCCAGCTTGTGAAGATCTGGGAGGAAGTGCTGGGCTACTCCGGCATTGGAGTCTTGGACAATTTCTTCGAGCTCGGCGGCCACTCCTTGCGGGCGACGAACCTTGTCAGCAAGATTCGGAAGGAAATGAACGTCGAACTTCCGTTGCGCGATGTGTTCCGCTGTATGACGGTAGAGTCGATGGCCGGGGCTATTGCCAGCTTGGAAGAAACGCGGCACAGCTCGATTCCGAAAGCGGAAGAGAAAGCGTACTATCCGGTTTCCTCCGCGCAAAAAAGGCTGTACGTCCTGCACCAGCTGGATGGCTCGGAGCTGAATTACAACCTCCCAAGCGCCTTGCAATTGGAAGGGGCTTTGAACGAGGCCAAAGTGGAAAAGGCGCTGACTACTTTGGTGGCCCGGCACGATATGCTGCGCACCGGTTTTGAAATCGTGAATGGGGAGCCGGTTCAGCGTATTCATCCGCTCGTAGCTTTCAAAGTCGAGAAGCTTCAAGCAAGCGAAGATCAGGTTGCGGCCATTCTTGAAGGCTTCATTCAGCCTTTTGATTTGACCCAGCCGCCTTTGCTGCGCGCCCTGCTGATCGAACTGGAGAAAGAGAAATTTCTGCTCGCGCTGGATATTCATCATATTGGTTCCGACGGCCTTTCCATGGACGTGCTGCTGCGCGAATTCGTGCGGCTTTACAATGGGGAGGAATTGCCGGAGCTGCGGATTCAATACAAGGATTACGCCGTTTGGCAGCAATCCGAGGAGCAGCGCCAGCGCATCAAACGGCAGGAGGAATACTGGCGTGGGGTATTCAGCTCCGAGCTTCCGGTTCTTGAGCTGCCTCTCGACTTCTCCCGCCCAGCCGTTCAGCAGTTTGACGGTCAAACGCTCACGTTTACGCTGGATGCGGAGAAAAGCGAAGCTCTGAAACGGCTTGCCGGCGATTCTGGAGCGACGCTCTACATGCTTCTGCTGGCTGCGTACTCCGTATTGCTTCATAAATACGCGGGACAGGAAGATATAGTGGTCGGCACTCCGATTGCCGCCCGTTCTCACGCCGACCTGCAGCCGATTATCGGCATGTTCGTCAATACGCTGGCCCTTCGCTTTGGTCCGGCGGCGGAGCGGACGTTCCTGGATTACTTGCAGGAAGTGAAGGAAACGACGCTTGGAGCTTACGAGCACCAGGACTATCCGTTCGAGGAGCTGGTGGAAGCTCTTCAGGTGAGCCGGGATTTAAGCCGGAATCCTCTGTTTGACACCATGTTTTCTTTGCAAAAGCACGAAAGCTTGGATTTAACCCTGGAAGGCTTGCAATGGTCGCTGTTCGACATCGAGGAAAAGACGGCAAAGTTTGATCTTAGCCTTGATATCGTGGAAGCCGATAACGAGCTGGTTTGCAAGATCGAGTACGCTACCTCGTTGTTTAGACAGGAAACGATGGTACGGCTGGCGGGTCATTACGAGCAGCTTTTGGCGTCGATCCTGGCTCAGCCGGATGCGCGGATTTCGGATTTGGATATCTTGACGGACAGCGAAAAGCATGATTTGCTGGTCGGGTTTGACGTGTCGTCTTCGGCTCTTGCGAAGCAACCCGCCGCAAAGGGTACAGGTTTGGAAGCGGATGAGTCGTGGAGAGAGAGAACGTTCCACGAGCTGTTCGAGGAGCAGGCGGAGCGCACTCCGGGAGCGCTGGCGGTTGTCTACGAAGACAGCAAGCTGACGTATGCGGAGCTGAACGCCAAAGCGAATCGTCTGGCGTATGCACTGCGGGAGCGCGGGGTGAAGCGGGAGCAGGTGGTCGGCATTCTGGCCGGCCGTTCGGCGGAGCTGTTGATCGGGGTGCTCGCCGTATGGAAAGCGGGTGGCGCTTATGTGCCGCTCGACCCGGACTATCCGGCGGAGCGGATCGAGTATATGCTCGCGGACAGCGGGGCGTCGGTGCTGCTCACGCAGACCCGCCTGCTGGAGCAGGCGGAAGCTTGGTGCAACGACGGAGCTCTAGTGCTGCAAACGGTGCTTGCGCTTGACGACGCCGCGACGTACAGCCTCGGAGCGGCGGAAGCGGCTGTGGGCGTACAAGCTTTGGGCGAAGCAGGCGCAGAGGCGGAGGCTTTGGCGCAAGCGGAAACGGCTTCTGCCGAAACGTCCGCCACGGCAAAAGCCGAGAAGAACGTACTAGCGGCGGATCTCGCATCGAATCCGGCGAATGTGAACAAGCCGCGCGATTTGGCTTACGTGATCTATACGTCAGGAACGACGGGCAAGCCGAAGGGCGTGATGATCGAGCACCGCAGCCTGGTGAACACGGCGGCGGGCTACCGGCGGGAATACCGCCTGGATCAGTTCCCGATCCGGCTGCTGCAGCTCGCCAGCTTCTCGTTCGACGTGTTCGTCGGCGACATTGCGCGGACGCTGTACAACGGGGGCACCATGGTCATCGTGCCGAAGGACGACCGGATTGATCCAACCCGCCTCTACGGCTGGATTCGTGACTACGCCGTGACGGTGTTCGAATCGACTCCGGCGCTGATCGTGCCGTTCATGGAGCATGTGCATGCCGAGGGTCTGGACCTCAGCTCGATGCAGCTGCTGATCACAAGCTCGGATGCGTGCAGCGTAGCGGATTACCGCACCTTGCAGGAGCGCTTCGGCTCGCAGTTCCGTATTATTAACAGCTACGGCGTAACGGAAGCGGCGATTGACTCCAGCTTCTATGACGAGCCGCTGAAGAAGCTGCCGAAGACGGGTAGCGTGCCGATCGGCAAAGCGTGGCTGAACGCCAAGTTCTACATCGTGGATGCGAATCTGAAGCCGGTGCCGATCGGGGTGTTGGGCGAGCTGGTTATCGGCGGAGCGGGTGTGGCCCGCGGTTACTTGAACCGCCCGGATTTGACGGCGGAGAAATTCGTAGACAGCCCGTTCGCCGCTGGGGAGCGGCTGTACCGGACGGGCGACCTGGCGCGCTGGATGCCGGACGGCAACGTGGACTTCATCGGCCGGATCGACAACCAGGTGAAAATTCGCGGCTATCGGATCGAGCTTGGTGAAATTGAAGCGGCCATGAAAAACTTTGCCGGCGTGCGTCAAGCGCTTGTCATCGACCGGACAGACGAGCGGGGGCAGAAATATTTGTGCGGGTATGTCGTAGCGGATTCCAGCTTCGATCTGGAAGGGCTTGTGGCCCATCTGGACGCCGCGCTGCCTTCCCATATGGTGCCTTCGCGCATCATGAGCCTGGATCAATTGCCGCTTACGCCGAACGGGAAGATCGACCGTAAAGCGCTGCCTGTACCGGAAGGAAGCATTCGTGCCGAGGCTGCATACACGGCGCCTCGTACTCCTGCCGAGCAAGCACTTGCGTTGGTCTGGCAGTCGGTGCTGGGCGTAGATCAGGTCGGCACGATGGACAATTTCTTTGCGCTCGGCGGCGATTCGATCAAGGCCTTGCAGGTATCGTCCCGTCTTTTGCAAACGGGGTACAAGCTGGTCATGAAAGATTTGTTCCATTACCCGACGATTTCCGCCCTTAGTTTGCAGCTGCAAACGGCGGAGAGAACGGCAAGCCAGGCCGAAGTGACGGGAGAGGTCATCTTGACCCCGATTCAGCGCTGGTTCTTTGAACAAAATCCGGCCGACGTGCATCACAGCAACCAGGCGTTCATGCAGTTCTCCAAGCAAGGCTTTGATGAAGAAGCTTTACGCCAAGCGGTGCGTCAGCTTGTCGTGCATCACGATGCTCTCCGTACGGTTTACCGCCAAACCGAGAACGGCTATACCGCCTGGAACCGCGGCGCCGGGGAGAACGAAGCGCTGTTCGATCTGGAAGTTGTCGATTTCAAGGGAGTCGGCGACGTGAAAGAAGCGGTAGAGGCTAAGGCAAATGACATTCAAGCGAGCATCGATCTGGAAAACGGTCCGCTGGTGAAGCTCGGCTTGTTCCGCTGCGACGACGGCGACCACCTACTCATCGCGATCCATCACTTGGTCGTAGACGGCGTATCCTGGCGGATTCTGCTTGAGGATTTTGCTGCCGGCTATGAGCAGGCGCTGCAAGGGCAGCCGATCCGTCTGCCGCTCAAAACGGATTCATTCCAAACGTGGGCGAAACAGATCGCTGATTATGCGAACGGTCCGGCGATGGAAAGCGAGAGAGAGTATTGGCAGCATATCGAGCAATTGACCTATGAGCCGCTTCCGAAAGATTTTGAACAAGGCAGATCCAAGCTGAAGGACAGCGGGCTCGTGACCGTTCGCTGGACGGCGGAGGAAACCGAACAGCTGCTGAAGCAGGCACACCGTGCTTACCATACGGAAATGAACGATTTGCTGCTTGCCGCGCTTGGCCTCGCGATACAAGCTTGGAGCGGCCGGGAACGCGTGCTGGTGAATCTCGAAGGCCACGGCCGGGAAGATATTTTGCCGGATGTGGACATTACGCGCACGGTAGGCTGGTTTACAAGCCAATTCCCTGTCGTTCTAGAGCCGGGTCACGCCCAGGCGCTCGGTCATCAGGTGAAACACGTTAAAGAAAGCTTGCGCCGCATTCCGAACAAAGGAATCGGCTACGGCATCCTGCGTTATTTGTCGGCGCCGCGTGACGGCGAGCGCTTCGCTTTGGAGCCGGAGATCAGCTTTAACTATTTGGGTCAGTTCGACCAGGATTACGAAAGCAGCGGCTCGCGGCCGTCTCCGTTCAGCCCGGGCTCCGATTCAAGTCCGAATGCAGTGATGGATTATGTCCTCGATATCAACGGTATGGTGTCGGAAGGAGTGCAGGAACTCACGATCCGTTATGGGGAAACCCAATATAAACGGGAAACGGTAGAGCGCCTGGGCACCCTGCTTCATTCGAGCTTGCGTGAAGTCATCAGCCATTGCGTATCGAAAGAGCGGCCGGAGCTTACGCCTAGCGACGTACTGCTTCAAGATGTGACAGTGGAGGAACTGGAGCGGCTGGCCGAACATACGGCGGCGCTCGGCGAACTGGAGAATGTATACACCCTGACTCCGCTGCAAAAAGGGATGTTGTTCCACAGTCTGCTGGATGCCGATTCGGAAGCTTACTTCGAACAGGTGACCTTCGATCTGTACGGAAGCCTGAATGTCGAAGCCTTCACCCAAGGATTGGATACGCTGGTGCAGCGGAATGAGGCGCTGCGGACCAACTTTATTACCGGCTGGAGAGACGAGCCGATTCAAGTGGTATTTCGCGAGCGGAAGTGTGAAGTGTACTTCGAAGATATTCGCTCGGTAAGCGATGAAGACCCGGAGAAGACGATAGCCGATTACGTCAGCGCGGATAAAGCGAACAGGTTCGATTTGGCCCGAGGCTCTCTTATGCGCGTGACAGTTTTGCGCACGGGCGACGAGTCCTACCATGTGATCTGGAGTCACCATCACATTTTGATGGACGGCTGGTGCATGTCCTTCATGATCAAGGAAGTGTTCGACACCTACTTCGCGTTCCAGGAGAAGCAGACGCTGGAGCTTCCTCCGGTTACCTCGTACTCCCGGTATATCGAATGGCTGGAAGCTCAAGATGCCGCGAAAGCTTCGCGTTACTGGTCCGAGTATTTGGCGGGTTACGATCAGCAGACCAAGCTGCCCCAGAAGAAAACGCAGCTGAAGCAGGGCCATTTTGAAGCGGCTGAAATCGATGTGGAACTCAGCAAGGAACTGACCGGGCAAATCGAGCGGGTGGCGCGCCAGCAGCAGGTGACGCTCAATACGTTCATGCAGACCGTATGGGGACTGGTTTTGCAGGTATACAACAACAGCGAGGATGTCGTATTCGGCTCCGTCGTATCCGGGCGTCCAGCGGAAATTCCGGGCATCGAAAGCATGATCGGCCTGTTTATTAATACGATCCCGGTCCGTATTCAAGGCAAAGCCGAGGAGACGGTAGCCGATATCTTGAGAAAAACCCAGGATCAAGCGCTGGCATCGGGAGCTTACGAAACGTTCCCGCTGTTCGAAATTCAGTCGCTGAGCGAGCAAAAGCGAGACTTGATCAACCATATCATGGTCTTTGAAAATTATCCGATGGAAGAACAGATTGAGCAGGTCGTCGGCGGAGACCAAGAAGCGCTGAAAATCGCTAATATCCAGTCGCCGGAGCAAACGAACTACGACCTGGACATTACCGTCATTCCGGAAGAGCATATTTTGCTGCGGTTTACGTACAATGCGCTGACGTTCAGAGAGGAAGACATCAGGCTGATCCACGGTCATTTTGCCCAAGCACTGGAGAAGGTTGCGGCTAACCCGAACATCCGCGTGAATCAGTTGGAGCTTTTGACACCGGCGGAAAAAGAGGAAATTCTTGGCGCGTTTAATCCGGCGCAGCCGGAAGCGGCTCCTGCGGCCGCGTTCCACCGGCTGTTTGAGGAACAGGCGGAGCGCACGCCGGAAGAGGCGGCCGTCGTGTACGAGAACGACCGGCTGACGTATGCGGAGCTGAACGAGCGGGCAAACCGCTTGGCGGCTACGCTGCGCGCAAGCGGCATCGGCCGGGAGTCGATCGTCGGCATTCTCGCCGAGCGTTCGGTGGACTTGCTGGTGGCCGTGCTGGCCGTCTGGAAAGCGGGCGGGGCGTATGTGCCGCTCGACCCGGATTATCCGGCGGAGCGCGTGCGGTTCATGCTCGAAGACAGCGGAGCGAAGGTGCTGCTGACGCAAACGCCGCTGCGAGAGCGCGCCGAAGCCTGGCTCGGCGAAGAGGAGCTGGCGCTGGCGGCGGTGCTGTACCTGGACGACGAAGCGTCGTACAGTGAGGAGCGGGCGAATGCGCCGATTGGCTCGGGCATGGTCTCCGGCAAGCTGACGGATGCTGTGGACGACGGCGATGAGAGCCATCAGGATGTTGGCACCGACAGCTTCCATGAAGCCCGTCCGGAGGATCTGGCGTACGTGATCTATACGTCGGGAACGACGGGCAAGCCGAAGGGCGTGATGATCGAGCACTGTAGCCTGGTGAACACAGCGGCGGGCTACCGGCGGGAATACCAGTTGGATCAGTTCCCGGTGCGGCTGCTGCAGCTCGCAAGCTTCTCGTTCGACGTGTTCGTGGGAGATATCGCGCGGACGCTGTACAACGGAGGCACGATGGTGATTGTGCCGAAGGACGACCGGATCGATCCGTCTCGTCTGCACTACTGGATGGAGCGAGAGCGGGTCACCATTTTCGAATCAACGCCGGCGCTGATCGTGCCGTTCTTAGAGTACGTGCACGAGCAGCAACTGGATATGAGCTGGATGGAGCTGTTGATCACGAGTTCGGACAGCTGCAGCGTGGCGGATTACCGGACCTTGCAGGAACGCTTCGGCTCGTTGTTCCGGATCATCAACGCATACGGAGTGACGGAAGCGGCGATCGACTCCAGCTTCTACGACGAGCCGCTGACGAAGCTACCGCAGACAGGTAATGTGCCGATCGGCAAAGCGTGGCTGAATGCGAAATTCTACATCGTGGACGCGCATCTGAACCCGGTGCCGATTGGGGTGCTAGGCGAGCTGGTCATCGGCGGAGTCGGGGTAGCGCGCGGGTACTTGAACCGTCCGGAGCTGACGGAAGAGAAGTTCGTAGATAGCCCGTTCGCCGCGGGCGAGCGGCTGTACCGCACGGGAGACTTGGCGCGGTGGATGGAAGACGGCAACGTGGACTTCATCGGCCGGATCGACAACCAGGCGAAAATCCGGGGGTACCGGATCGAGACGGGCGAAGTCGAGGCGAAGCTGCTGAGTGTAGGTGGCGTGAAGGAAGCGGTCGTCGTCGTCAGGGAAGATCAAGAAGGTCAGAAAGCTTTGTGCGCTTATTATACAGCGGAAGAAGGCTTGACGGCGGCGGACCTGAAGCGGGCGATTGCCAGCGAGCTGCCGGGGTACATGATCCCGTCGTACTTCGTGGAGCTGGAGCACCTGCCTCTGACGCCGAACGGAAAGATCGACCGGAAGGCGCTGCCGGCACCGGAAGGGGGAGCAGGCGGAAGCCGCGAATACGTGGCGCCGCGCACCGAACTGGAGGCGAAGCTGGCCGCCATTTGGCAGGATGTGCTTGTTCGGGAGAAGGCGGTAGGCGTAACGGACAACTTCTTCGACCTCGGCGGACACTCCCTGCGGGCGACGACGCTTGTCAGCAAAATGCATAAGGAGCTAGGCGTTGAATTCCCGCTTCGCGACGTATTCCGCTACTCGACGGTTGAGGAAATGGCCGCGGCTATGGAGCAGCTGGAGATCGGCTCGTTCACGGCTATTCCGGCTGCGGAACCTAGCGAGTATTATCCGCTCTCTTCCGCTCAGAAACGTCTCTATATCTTGAACCAGCTGGAAGGAGCCGAGCTGAGCTACAACATACCGGGAGCTATGTTGCTCGAAGGAGAGCTCGACCGGCAGCGGTTTGAAGAAGCGTTCCGCGGGCTCGTAGCTCGTCATGAAACGCTGCGTACCGGCTTTGAGATGGTAAAAGGCGAAGCGGTTCAGCGAATTTACGAAGAAGCCGCCTTCCAGGTGGAATATGTGCAGATCAGCGGGGAGCAGGCGGAAGAAACGGTGCGCCAATTCGTTCGTCCGTTTGATCTAGCGAAGCCGCCACTTCTGCGGGTAGGCCTTGCCGAACTGGCGCCGGACCGGCACATTCTAATGTTCGATACGCATCATATCGTATCCGACGGCGTTTCGATTGACGTACTGATCGAAGAGTTCGTCCGCTTGTACAGCGGGGAACAGTTGGAGCCGCTCCGCATTCAATACAAAGATTATGCGGTATGGCAGCAATCGGACGAGCAGAAAGCTCAGCTTGCCAAGCAGGAAGCCTACTGGCTCGACATGTTCCGCGGAGAGCTGCCGGTTTTGGAATTGCCGACGGACTATCCGCGCCCGTCTATGCAGAGCTACGAGGGCCGCACGCTGCAATTGTTTATGGATAGCGAGAAAAGCGAGGGTCTGAAACGGCTTGCAGCCGAGAACGGCGCAACGCTTTACATGGTTCTGCTTGCTGGTTATACAATATTATTGCATAAGTATACAGGGCAAGAAGACGTGGTGGTCGGTACGCCGATTGCGGGAAGAAATCACAGCGATGTTCAGCCGCTGATCGGGATGTTCGTCAATACTCTGGCCATCCGCAGTTATCCGGCTGCCGGTAAAACGTTCCTTGACTACTTGAAGGAAATCAAGGAGACGACGCTGGGCGCTTTTGAACATCAGAATTATCCGTTTGAGGAACTGGTGGATAAGGTAAACGTAGCTCGCGATTTAAGCCGCAATCCGTTGTTCGATACAATGTTTGCTTTGCAGAATACAGAGAATTTGGAAATCCAGCTTTCCGGACTCCATTTGTCGACGTATGCCAGCGAAGAAATTGTTTCTAAATTCGATCTCAGCTTGGACGTCACGGAGATCGAGGAAGGCTTGGAATATCTGTTTGAATACGCCACTGCTCTTTATAAAACCGAAACGGTGGAGAAATTGGCCGCTCACTACTTGCAGCTGCTCGAATCCATTCTCCGCAACCCGTCCGCGACTATTGCCGAGCTGGGCATTTTGACACCGGCGGAAAAAGAGCAGATTCTCGGCGCGTTTAACCCGGCGCAGCCGGAAGCGACTCCTGCGGCCGCGTTCCACCGGCTGTTCGAGGAACAGGTGGAGCGCACGCCGGAAGAGGCAGCCGTCGTGTACGAGAACGACCGGCTGACGTATGCGGAGCTGAACGAGCGGGCGAACCGCTTGGCGGCTACGCTGCGCGCAAGCGGCATCGGCCGGGAGAAGATCGTCGGCATTCTCGCCGAGCGTTCGGTGGACTTGCTGGTGGCCGTGCTGGCCGTGTGGAAAGCGGGCGGGGCGTATGTGCCGCTGGACCCGGATTATCCGGCGGAGCGCGTGCGGTTCATGCTCGAAGACAGCGGAGCGAAGGTACTGCTGACGCAAACGGTGCTGCGAGAGCGTGCTGAAGCCTGGCTTGGCGAAGAGGAGCTGGCGCTGGCGGCGGTGCTGTACCTGGACGACGAAGCGTCGTACAGCGAGGAGCGGGCGAATGCGCCGATTGGCTCGGGCATGGTCTCCAGCAAGCTGACGGATGCTGTGGACGACGGCGATGAGAGCCATCAGCATGTCGGCACCGACAGCTTCCATGAAGCCCGTCCGGAGGATCTGGCGTACGTGATTTATACGTCGGGAACGACGGGCAAGCCGAAGGGCGTGATGATCGAGCACCACAGCCTGGTGAACACGGCGGCGGGCTACCGGCGGGAATACCGGTTGGATCAGTTCCCGGTGCGGCTGCTGCAGCTCGCAAGCTTCTCGTTTGACGTGTTCGTGGGAGATATCGCGCGGACGCTGTACAACGGAGGCACGATGGTGATTGTGCCGAAGGACGACCGGATCGATCCGTCTCGTCTGCACCACTGGATTGAGCGGGAGCGGGTCACCATCTTCGAATCGACGCCGGCGCTGATCGTGCCGTTCCTGGAGTACGTGCACGAGCAGCAACTGGATATGAGCTGGATGGAGCTGTTAATCACGAGCTCGGACAGCTGCAGCGTGGCGGATTACCGGACCTTGCAGGAACGCTTCGGCTCGTTGTTCCGGATCATCAACGCATACGGCGTGACGGAAGCGGCGATCGACTCCAGCTTCTACGACGAGGAACTGACGAAGCTGCCGCAGACAGGCAATGTGCCGATCGGCAAAGCGTGGCTGAATGCGAGATTCTACATCGTGGACGCGCACCTGAATCCGGTGCCGGTCGGGGTGCTGGGCGAGCTGGTCATCGGCGGAGTCGGGGTGGCGCGCGGGTACTTGAACCGTCCGGAGCTGACGGAAGAGAAGTTCGTAGACAGTCCGTTCGCCGCGGGCGAGCGGCTGTACCGCACGGGAGACTTGGCGCGGTGGATGGAGGACGGGAACGTGGACTTCATCGGCCGGATCGACAACCAGGCGAAAATCCGGGGGTACCGGATTGAGACGGGCGAAGTCGAGGCGAAGCTGCTGAGTGTAGGTGGCGTGAAGGAAGCGGTCGTCGTCGTCAGGGAAGATCAACAAGGTCAGAAAGCTTTGTGCGCTTATTATACAGCGGAAGAAGGCTTGACGGCGTTGGACCTGAAGCGGGCGATTGCCAGCGAGCTGCCGGGGTACATGATCCCGTCGTACTTCGTGGAGATGGAGCGCCTGCCTCTGACGCCGAACGGAAAGATCGACCGGAAGGTGCTGCCGGCGCCGGAAGGGGGAGCAAGCGCAGGCCGCGAATATGTGGCGCCGCGCACCGAACTGGAGGCGAAACTGGTCGCCATCTGGCAGGACGTGCTCGGGTCGGTCACGATTGGCGTGACGGACAACTTCTTCGACCTCGGCGGGCACTCCCTGCGGGCGACGACGCTGGTCAGCAAGGTGCACAAGGAGCTGAGCGTGGACCTGCCGCTGCGCGATGTGTTCCGGCACTCGACCATCGAAGCGATGGCCGAAGCGATCAGCCAATTGGAGCGGCAGGAACACCTCTCCATTCCGGTTCTGGATAAGAGGGATTACTATCCGCTTTCCTCCGTGCAAAAACGGCTGTACATCCAGCAGCAGATGGAAGGCGCCGAGCTTAGCTACAACATGTCCGGCATGACGGTTCTCGTCGGGCGCTTGGAACGGAATCAATTCGAGGCGGCGCTCAAAGGATTGATAGCTCGTCACGAAATTTTGCGAACCGGCTTCGAAATGGTCGACGGCGAACCGGTACAACGGATTTATCCGGACTTGAAGTTTGCCGTCGAGTATACGAAAGCGACGGAAAGTGAAACGAAGAGCATCGTAGACGGCTTTGTGCGCGTCTTTGATTTGGAGCGGCCGCCGCTGCTACGTGTGGGCTTAGTCGAATGGGAAGCGGAACGGCATCTGCTCATGCTGGACATTCATCATATCGTCACGGATGGCATGTCGATGGGCATCTTCGTCGAAGAGCTGCTGCGCCTGTATAACGGCGAGACTCTGGAACCGCTTCGGATTCAATACAAGGAATTCGCCGCTTGGCAGCAGTCCGAACCTGTAAAAGAGCGGCTGAAACGTCAGGAAGCCTACTGGCTGGACGTGCTGGAAGGCGAACTGCCGACGCTTGAACTGCCTACGGATTTTGTCAGACCTGCCGCTCGTAGCTTTGAGGGAGATGTGCTGCCTTTCAGCATCGACAAGCAGATGACCGACAGCTTGCAGCGCATCGCCGATGAGAACGGTGCCACCCTTTATATGGTGTTATTGGCGGCCTATTCAATCCTGCTCAGCAAGTACTCGGGACAAGAAGACTTCATTGTAGGCACGCCGGCTTCGGGCCGCACACATGCCGACCTGGAGCCGCTCATCGGAATGTTTGTCAACACTTTGGCGATTCGCCATTATCCGTCCGGGGAGAAGACGTTCCTCGCTTACTTGAACGAAGTCAAAGAAACGATGCTGGGGGCCTACGACCACCAGGATTATCCGTTCGAGGAGCTTGTGAAAAAGCTGCATGCGCCGCGAGATCAAAGCCGTAATCCTGTATTCGATGTCATGTTTGTTCTGGAAACCAAGGAAGATAACGTTCAAAGCTTTGGGGATATCAAGATCGAATCTTATCCGGAAACTCATACGGTTTCCCAATTTGATCTTACCTTGGTCATTTCGTTGCTGGATGAGGGAATGAACGGGCAGTTTGAATATGCAACCAAGTTGTTTACGTGCAATCTGATCGACAATTTCGCTCAGGACCTGCTCGTGATCATCACCCAAATTTGCGAACAGCCTTCGGTGCTGTTGAAGGATATTTCCCTGAACGGGCAATCCGAACAGGAGCAAGATGTGCTAGAGGCCATTGATATTATTTTCTAATCCCTTACCCGGTTTGGGTGTATGCCGTATTTCCCTCGGTACACATCCTGCCGGGTGTTTTTTTCCAAATGAAAGGGAAAAAGGCGTACGCTATAGCAAACTTAAAGCTCTAAATATAATTTTTAAAAACCTAAATTTTTTCAAGTTGTGGTTTAAAATGCACTGCTACTCGCGCAGATAACTAGAGCGTTTACGCAGAGTGAGGGCCCGCGGCCAAAGAACTCTATATTCCTGTCGTTCGCTTCATGTAGCCCACGGAGCGAAAGAACTGTGGGCCAAATCCAAGATGGCATGCACACATCATGAGCCGCTACGCTGGCGCTGCACTATTTTAAAACTTAGGGAAATCTAAACATAGTAAAGTTTAATATTTAATTTGCCAAGTGGTTGTGTGATCACTATTATTATATAATTTTACATATAAAGGAGGTGAAAGTAAGGAAACACGGAATATGGTTCACATGAGTGATGCACTGCAACAGAGAATCGACCGACAAGCAGGTGTAGAATGCAAATATAAAAATTGTAGGAGGTAAAGTATGTTTAAGTTTAGTAAGAAAATGTTAACGGTAGTTCTTGCAGCTTCCATGAGTTTTGGAGTGTTTGCAACAACCTCAAGTGCAGCGACAGACTACTGGCAAAATTGGACCGATGGCGGCGGGACGGTCAATGCTGTTAATGGATCAGGCGGTAATTACAGCGTAACATGGAAGGATACCGGGAATTTTGTTGTCGGCAAAGGCTGGACTACTGGATCGCCCAACAGAACGATTAACTACAATGCCGGTGTCTGGGCGCCGTCCGGTAATGGATATTTGGCTCTCTACGGATGGACGAGAAACGCACTCATCGAATATTACGTCGTTGATAGTTGGGGTACTTATCGACCTACCGGAACGTATAAAGGTACAGTGACCAGTGATGGGGGCACATATGACATCTACACAACAATGCGATACGACGCACCTTCCATTGAAGGCCAAAAAACGACGTTTATTCAGTACTGGAGTGTTCGACAGACGAAGAGACCGACCGGGGGCAACTCCACGATCACTTTCAGCAATCACGTGAAGGCATGGGCGAGCAAAGGAATGCATCTGGGGAACAACTGGTCTTACCAGGTGTTAGCAACAGAAGGATATCAGAGTAGTGGGAGCTCTAACGTAACGGTGTGGTAACCACTCAACTGCAAACTGTTCAACGAACGGGAGCGATTGGCATTTCTTCACGGGGAAAGCAGGATGAGGGCTTAAAACCGTATTACAACATAAACAAGGAAATAACGCCGGAGACAAATACTTATCTGGAAACTGTATACGAAAACCCAACGAGTTAGGAATTTGCGATATGTCTGGCAATGTAAGGGAATGGTGTTGGGATTGTTACGGAGACTAAAGGGATACGGTAGTTAATGAAACAGCGACAGTTGAGGACGAGTTCTCGTCCACGGCTGTCGCTGTTTTATGTATGAGTTAACATAATACCCAAGGTTGTCGAAATGGTGAGGAGAGGGTATAGTTTATATGTATGTATTTTGTTCGGGAAGAGGTTCATATGGCAACAATTCACGATGTGGCGTTAAAAGCGGGCGTGTCGGTCACTACAGTATCCCGTGTAATGAATAACCGGGGCTATATCAGCGAAACTACACGCAAAAAAGTGTTCGATGCAATGGAAGAGCTTAATTATCAACCGAATGAAATAGCACGATCCCTGCTACGCAAGCAGTCCAATATTATCGGCCTTATTATTCCCAATGTCTCGCATCCTTTCTTTAGTGAGCTTGCTAATCAGGTGGAGTACTATGCCTATCAGCAGGGGTGCAAGGTTCTACTCTGCAATTCACATATGGATCCCGTGAAGGAAAAAGTGTATATCGATATGTTGAAACGAAACCGGGTAGACGGCATCATTATGGGGAGTCATACCCTGGAGGTAGAAGAGTACCGACATTTGAATTCACCGATTGTGACATTTGACAGGCAGATTGACCCGTATATTCCGTACATATCTTCGGACAATTATCGCGGAGGCGAGCTGGCCACGGAGCTGCTCATTCGCAAAGGGTGCCGGAAAATTGCACATATATGTGGAAATCTGGAGCTGAACATGCTGTCCAATGAGCGGACTAAAGCATTCAAAGATGTTGTGGACAGGCATAGTATCGAGCATGTGATCGTTCAAACGGACTTGAATGTGTTCGACCAAAAGGAGTACGAGCGAATGATCTCCAAACTCGTTCATGAACATCCGGATGTGGATGGGGTGTTTGCTACAAGCGATATTATTGCCGCTTTTGCATTGAAAGAATATATCCGCGCCGGACGGCATGTGCCGGAGAATGTGCGTATTGTAGGCTTTGATGACGTAAGCGCTGCTTCCTGGCTGACGCCTGAACTTACATCGGTAAGACAGCCAATTGCAGAGATCGGTAGACTGGCGGTCGAGCTGATTCGTAGACAGGCAGAGGGAGAGCAGGTACAGCCTGTTAATCGGCTGCCTGTTGAACTGATTGAACGTGCAACGACCTGAATGAAATCTGTTCCTCTAACAAGGGGAACAGATTTTTTTTAAAAGAATGTTAAAGGTTTAACATGTCAAACGATTGACAGAGATTGAATCTTTGACATATAATCCGTTTGTAAGCGTTTTATTTAAGAGTACAGCAGCCATTATAGAAATAGGGGGATGACAACAGTGAGGAAATTCAAAAGAGTTCAATGGATGGTAATGCTGCTTCTTTTGGTTATGGTGGTGTCTGCATGTGGCGGCTCCGGAGGAGGAAGTAATTCGGCTTCTGGAGGGGGATCAGCGGATGCGGGAAATGTGAAAATTACACTTTTGAACTCTAAAGGTGAAATCCTTTCACAACTGGAGGATGCCGCCAAGGCGTTCCAGAAAGATAATCCCGGCATCACTGTTGAAATCCAGCCGGTTCCGACCGGTGGCTCGCCTTTTGAGCGTGCCTCTGCATTGTATGCATCCGGAAACCCGCCAACCATGACCATGCTAGATACAGGTGATGTGGAGAAATTCAAGGACCGTATCCTCGACTTAAGCGGAGAGAAGTGGAATAAGGACATTGTTGAAAACGCTACCACAGCTACGACGGTTGACGGTAAAAATTACGCGTTTCCGCTGGCTGTTGAAGGCTACGGATTCATTTATAACAAAGCGGTTGTTGATAAAGCGGTAGGCGGAAGCTTCGATCCCACCACAATTAAAACTCGAAATGACCTTGAAAAACTGTTTCAACAAATCGAGGCATCCGGGAAGAAAGCATTGGTGATTTCGCCAATGGACTGGTCCCTAGGTGCTCATTATTTGCCACTTGCTTATGCAGGCCAGAACAAAGACATGGCTGAAGTGGACAAATTCATAGCATCACTGAAAGCGGGCCAGGCTAACTTGGCTACCAATCCAGTATTTAACGGACTTATGGATACATTCGACGTCATGATGAAATACAATATCGATCAGGCTTCCCCACTGGCAGGTGCTTATGAGCGTGGACCGGAGTTGCTCGGCAAAGGCGAGGTTGGCATTTGGTTCATGGGCAACTGGGCATGGCCGCAAATCAGCGGTTTTGATACCGCTAACAAAGAATATGGTTTCTTGCCTGTACCCATCAGCAACAATGCCGATGACTACGGCAATCAGGAGATTTCATCCGCTGTTTCCAAACGTATTGTCATTGACAAGGAGAAGAGTACGCCGGAACAACAAGAGGCAGCGAAGAAGTTCCTGAACTGGATCGTTTATGATGCGAAAGGTCAGGATTTCCTCGTAAACAAAGCGAACATTATCCCGGCGTTCAAAAATATTACACTGCCTGCGGCCGATCCACTTGGCAAATCCATCCAGGATTATATTGCAAAAGGCAAGTCAGAGCAGTCGATGAGCTTGCTGCCTGCCGACCACTGGTCTAAGCTAGGATCTTCCATGCAAAAATATCTGGCGAAACAGGGCGATCGCGCAACACTGGCTAAGGAAATCGAAGACTACTGGAAAACCGTAAAATAAGGCTTATTGTCAAATTACCCGGAAATAGAGAGAGAAATCCGAAACAAAGAGAGGGATCACCATGATTGCGGAAAAAGGAGTATGGAACCGGCTACGGACACGGCTGCTGTTCACCGGGCCAACCTTGTTTGCCTTCATAACGGTAATGATCATTCCATTCTTGTACGGCATTTATTTGACGTTCACAAACTGGGATGGTATTTCCACGACACTATCGCTGGTTGGCATCCAAAACTATCTGGCCGTTTTTCGGGATATTGAGTTTTGGAAATCGTTCGCCTTGACGCTCAAATATGTATTTTATACCGTTGTTCTTATCAATGTTATCGCTTTTATGCTGGCTTATGTGCTGACTAAAGGGTTAAAAGGACAGAGCATTTTCCGGGCAGGATTTTTCCTGCCCAACCTTGTCGGCGGCATTGTACTCGGTTTTATATGGCAGTTTATCTTCAACAACGTGCTTGTCTATTTGGGACAACATGCCGACATTCAGGCGCTCAGCACGACTTGGCTGGCTGATCCTGACAAAGCGTTCTGGACACTCGTGATTGTAACCGTGTGGCAGAACGCGGGTTACATGATGGTCATTTATATTGCAGGATTGACGGGTGTACCGAATGATATTATGGAGGCTGCAAGCATTGATGGGGCGAACAGCTGGACCAGACTGCGGAAAATGGTGCTGCCCTTGATGGTTCCTTCTTTCATCGTATGTATATTTTTGTCCCTGCAGCGTGGGTTTATGGTCTATGACGTCAACCTCGCGCTCACGAAAGGCGGACCGTTCAGTAGTACTCAAATGGTGTCGATGCATGTGTATGAAAAGGCATTCCTTTCCCGTGATTATGGTGTGGGACAGGCAGAAGCATTCGTGCTGTTCCTGATGGTTGCTCTCATCACTCTGCTTCAGGTTTATTTTAGCAAGAAGTTGGAGGTGGAGGCGTAATGGCAAGCAAAAGAATCGCTTCCTCCATGATCAAATTCATTGTGCTGACCGTTATACTCATATTGTTCATCGTACCGTTCGTCTTTCTGCTGATCAATTCGTTCAAGGAAAATATGGCCATCACTTCGAATCCGTTATCGCTTCCAGAGAGTTTTGATATGAGCAACTATATGAATGCATTCGATAAAATGAATTATATCGCTGCCTTCACCAACTCATTGGTTATAACGGTGTTAAGTGTCTTGTTCATCTCACTGTTCGCGGCGATGACGGCTCATTATTTTGTCAGAAACAACACCAAGTTCAACCAATATACATTTATGCTGATGGTAGCTTCCATGATCATCCCATTCCAGGCCATCATGATTCCATTGGTGAAAATTTACGGCTCACTTGATCTACTGAACAGCAAGTGGTCGCTGATTTACATGTATATCGGTTTTGGCAGCTCGCTGGCTGTTTTCATTTATCATGGATTCGTAAAGAGTATTCCGAAGGAACTGGAGGAAGCGGCGCTAATTGACGGCTGCACACGGATTCAGACATTCTTCAGGATCGTGTTTCCGGTATTGATGCCCACGACGGCCACTATTTCTATTCTCAATGTACTGTGGATCTGGAATGATTTTCTGCTGCCTTCCCTCATTCTGGTTGATCCTGAGCAGAGGACACTTCCGTTGTCCACGTACAACTTTTATGGGACCTATACAGTGGACTATGGTCCATTGATGGCAAGTTTGGTACTGACGATACTTCCGATCATTATCATCTATTTGTTCGCCCAAAAATATATTATTCAGGGTGTTATGCAAGGTTCGATTAAATAACTGTAGGAGTAGGATGCCTTATCAAACATACTAGAGTGTATACGAGAGAGAATGCAGATCAATTTATTTCCCAATCCAGGCATAGGCTGCGGCCGGATTATCGGCTGAACTACCATTTAATGGCTGAATTTGGCTGGATGAATGACCCGAACGGTTTCATTCAATATAACGGGCAGTATCACTTGTTCTATCAACATTACCCGTATAAATCGGTGTGGGGACCGATGCACTGGGGACACGCAGTCAGCCGCGATCTTATGAAGTGGGACTATCTGCCGGTCGCTTTGGCTCCGGACGGTGAGTTCGACCGGGACGGCTGCTTCTCCGGCAGTGCGGTTGAGCAGGACGGTAAGCTTGTCCTGATGTATACCGGACATGTTGTAACCGGGCCTGACAAGGATCAGGATTACAAGCAGTCACAGGGAATTGCAGTATCGGAAGACGGGGTGACATTCGAAAAGTGGGAGGGCAATCCGGTCATCGGTTATGACGCCATACCGGACAGGGTCAGCCGCAAAGATTTCCGTGATCCTAAGGTGTTCAGGCACGAAGATCAATACTACGTCGTTCTTGGCTCTAATGATGCCCAAGGGAACGGGCTTGTACTGCTTTACAGATCTGAAGACCTGAGAAACTGGACGTATGTCAATGTGCTGGCTGTGAGTGACGGACGCTACGGCGATAATTGGGAGTGTCCGGATTTGTTCCCGCTTGGCGGTCGGCACGTATTCATGCTGTCTCCACAGCGCATGCCTGCTCAGGGAGAAGCATACCGTAATCTGCATTCCACCATGTACGGTATAGGTGATTTCAATGCGGAGGCTGGAACATTTAGGGCAGAGCAGTATGCTCAGGTAGATCACGGATTCGATTTCTATGCCCCGCAGTCAACCTTGGACGATAAAGGGCGGCGTATCATCATCGGATGGATGGATATGTGGGAGTCGGAGATGCCAACCCAGCAGGGACACCACTGGGCTGGTGCGATGAGTCTTCCGCGGGAAGCGGTGATCAACCACGACAGATTGCTGTTCCGTCCGCTTGAAGAGGTGGAAAATTACCGATCCAATCTGTTCGAACAGCGGGATATCTTGCTGACAGGCGAGCAGATCATGGAGACGTTCGGAGATAGCTACGAACTGAAGGCGGTATTTGAGTTCGAGGCTGGTAACACTGATGAATTCGGCTTGAAGCTGCGGGTGGGCGGCGAAGAGGAGACTGTACTCTCGTATCGTCCCGATGACGGTCTGTTCCGTTTTAACCGTGAGCGTGCAGGTATCGGACCGGGCGGAGAGAGAAGAGTGCCCTTAGGCTTACAAGAGGGACGTCTAGAGCTGCGGATCTTCGTCGATAAGAGCTCTGTGGAAATATTCATCGGCGACGGTGAATATGTTCTCACCGGAAGAGTGTATCCCGGAAAGGAATCAACAGGTATTCATGCGTTTGCGAGCGGAAAATGTACGATTGTCTCGTTCCAGAAGTGGGATATCCTCGCATAGAATCGCACCACAAACAGGAACCTGACCGTGGATGGTCAGATTCCTGTTTTTTGTGGCCATTTTGCTCGTGTGATTTTAGGCGCGCTTATGTTGCAGATAAGCATCAAGATAAGCATCAATTTTTGCGAGAGCTTCTTTGGTACCGCCGGATTGCTGGAAGCTGTCATTTATTTTTTGTACGCCCTCTTTATACGCTGCGTTTGACATGACCTCATGTACGCCATCTCTTAACGTTTGTGTATTGATTTGATCCTTAGTTATTCGATAGCCAGCTTGAAGTTCCGTTAACCGTTGCGCGACCATGGGCTGATCCTTGTCCTGAGGCAGCACGACCAAGGGTACATTAAAGTGAATTCCTTCATTCACGCTGTTCATTCCACCATGAGTAATAAATACATCTGAATGACGTAATACCTCCAATTGAGGAACATAAGACGAGATCATAAAGTGCTCAGGGGCCGGGTTAATTTTCGTAAAGTCAGCTTTCTCGCCAGCTGCAATCACGACGATGCCTTCAAAATCGGAAAAAGCCTCAATGCAGGTGTTAAAAAAGTCTTCAGTGTGGTCCAGAACAGTTCCCATCGAAATATACAAAACCTTTTTATCCTGTAGTCTGTCCAGCGGGAATGAATTTTCTCCTTTACGCTCCGGAAAGCTGGGACCAATAAAAAGATGCTCATCCCCAAATTGTTCACCATTCGGTTGAAAATATCTGCTCGTATACACAACATTCAAAGCCCCTGAATTGTTCATAAATTGAACCATTTCTTTGGGAGCAACACCGAATCTTTCTTTCATGAGATGCAGTGAAGTCGTGACTTGTTCATCAGGCTGAAACGGTACTTTAGCGTCGGAGCGGAAGAGATTGGCAGCCATCAGATGATTTGAAATGAGAAAAGATGGGGATGAAGAAATGCCTGGAATATTCAAATAATCTCTTACTAATTCACCAGCTCCGAATCGATCATAGAACACCAAGTCAAATTGAATACGCTCGGACAGCTCCTGGGTGATGGCTAAGATGTCCATCGAAGTCTGGATATGAATATTCAAAAATGCGTTCAGTCCTGCCGGAGTGTTGGTATCAATGGAAGCAGTCCTGACCAGATCAGGATGCAGGTGAACCTTCGCTCCAACTGCTTCGAGTCTATTCTTGTATTTCTCAGTTGTAATGTAATGAACCTGGTCCCCTCGTGCTGCAAAGGCTTGCGTGATCCCAAGCGTGGGGTTTACATGTCCTTCTGCCGGAAAATTAACCATTAATACGTTTAACATCCATCCTTGCTCCTTTCCTTCTCTTTCATTTAAGATGCAGTTTTAACTGAATCTCTCAATCCATAATAACAATAATATTTATTTTTTCAAATGATATCCTTTCATAAAAATTCGCCAACACAATTCTAAACAATAAGGACAAGGGCTTGTTGACATGAAATGTGTATAACAAATATTTACCTCGTGCATAGTAAAGACGAACGCTATTTAGCAAGGGAGGTTTTTTCTAAAATGAATGTTCAAAGAGCACAAGAAATAGCGTCCTCTCCCATCATGGCAAATGTGTTGTGCGATGGGTTACCCATCTATATTCAGCATGTGAATGAACAGCGTGAGACGGCACGAATCTATGCGCTGAATAACCCGGAAGAGGAACGGGAAGTGCCTTTGTACGCGTTAACAGAACGAGATCAGACCCTTGAATAGAAAGGAGCGACATGAAAAATGAAACCGAATCAACAGAAAGAGATCGAGGCAGATCGTTTGAATTTTCGGGATCAGACGGATGATGTGGTCAGAGAAGTACCGGCCACCACGGATGCCAGCGAAGCTGTTGCAGCAATGACTTCACATATCAATAAATATGATGTGCCAGATGAGTTGGAAGAAGAATAGAGAGTGGTCAAGCGCGCACAGGATAACCTGCTGCGTGCTTTTTATATGACGCCATAATGGATAGTATCGAACAAAAAGTACTCAATGCCCAAACGTACAAGTGAAACTGCCCATGTGTACGTTTTTTTCCTTTCGTTTTTTTGTAAAATGATATATAAATGATTTTTGTTCAAACGAAATGGACCAGGCCGTCATAGCGGCATATCTTAATAAGTTGAAAAGCTGAATTCAGAATTGTAGGAGGGAATTATGAACGATGCATCTAATGTTCAGGTTCAAAATCTAAATCCGGAAACAAGTGAGAGTAAAAGTGAAGGTGAAGTTGAGAACAAGGATATTTCAAAAATATTAACGATCATATGGGTTTTTATAATTTATAGTGAGTCTGTCATTCTTCAACATTTGTTCGGTGGTTTAAATCTGCTGCAAAGTTCTTTGTTCACTATAATTATCATATTGCACATCCTCTTGTACCTGCATGCTCATCGAGTGGCAAAATATTTTTCATGGGCTTATTTTGTGATACAAGGGGGCTTGATCTTTGCAAGTGCATTTCTTCTACCTGAAAGTTTCTCCATAGTACTAGTGGGTTTAATGCCCGTTTTGGTGGGTCAGAGTATAGGTATTTATTATAAGCCGCTCAAGGTCATTCTTGTATTTTTGATCTCCTACGTTCTTTTTTGTGTGGCTGTGGTCTCTCACAATGACGGCAGGCAATTTGTGCTGTTCATCCCGCTATTTTTTCTAATTGTCGTTGTTATAGTTGCTTATGCGGTTCTTTTTCTCAAACAAGTCAAGGCACGAATCCGCACACAAAATGTTCTGAAAGAGCTTGAAATCGCACATCAAAAGGTGGAAGAACTTACAATTGCCAATGAACGACAACGCATGGCCCGTGATCTGCATGATACGCTGGCTCAAGGGCTTGCTGGGCTAATCATGCAGCTGGAAGCCATTGACGCTCATCTGAGCAAAGGAAGTACGCAAAGAGCCCAAGAGATTGTCCAACAATCGATGTCACAAGTACGGAGGACATTGTCTGATTCAAGGCGAGCCATAGACAATCTGCGTTCGAAAACGATCTCGGAAGTTGATTTTGCAGAAGCAGTGGAGGAAGAAATACAGCGATTTACAATGGCTACGAGCATTCGTGTCATACGCAACATCAAAATTAAAGCTTCAGTCCCCAGACTGCTGTTCGAGCATGGACTATTTATTATAAGCGAATGTTTAACCAATGTAGCCAAGCATTCACACGCGAATACCGTATGGATTAATATTTTGGATAACGAAGGTAAGATTGAAATTGAGATTCGTGATGATGGAAAAGGATTTGATACAGATATTATTGCCAAGCAAACAGGACATTACGGAATAATAGGGATCCATGAACGTGTACGGATGCTGGGTGGAAACATAAATATCAACAGTATATTGCAAGCAGGTACAGCTATAAAAATAGAGGCGCCTCTTACTAAAGGAGACCTATCATGAAATACAAGATTTTAATCGTCGACGATCATTGGGTCGTTAGAGAAGGGTTAAAGCTGGTGTTGGAGACCAATGACAGCTATGAAGTTATTGGTGAGGCCGGAGAAGGTGCAACTGCTCTTAAACTGATCGAGGAGCTTCAACCGGATGTCATATTGCTAGATTTATATATGCCACAAATGAGTGGTTTGGAAACAATGAAAGCCCTCAGAGAAAAACAAAATGAAACACCTGTCATTATCCTGACTACCTATAACGAAGATGATTTAATGATTAAGGGACTTTCTTTGGGGGCAAAAGGATATTTATTGAAAGATACCAGCCGGGAAAACCTGTTTCGCACGATTGAGTCAGCGCTAAGGGGTGAAACGTTGCTTCAGCCAGAAATAACAGCAAGGGTGTTCGCTGCAACGAATAAGAAAGAAGCCAAGCTAGAATCCCGCGAGAGCAGCTTAGTTCTTACTGATAAGGAAAGGCATATATTAAAGTCTGTTGCACACGGTTTTAAAAGCAAGGAAATAGCATTTGATATGGGGATTTCCGAGCGTACCGTCAAAGCGCATTTAACGAATATTTATAACAAGCTTGGTGTTGATTCCAGATCTGAAGCCGTTGCTGTTTCGTTGGAACGTGGGATTTTACAGCTTTAGAGATGTTAACTGAATAGATGTTTTTCATTGCCCAGTCGTACATAAGGTGCTTGCCCCTTTGTACGATTTTTTTGTTTGTTCATTGTTATAACATAAAAAAAGAAATGAAAAAAGTTTACATGACCCACGGGTTGCTGATAGCACCTTTAGAAGAGAGAATCAGGGAGGATGACATGAAGTTGAAGAAAAAAGGAATCAGGATCATGATTACGGGGATTGCATTAGCTATAGTAGCTTCCGGTTGCTCCAGTGCAACGGAGAACTCTGTAACACAAGCAAGTCATCCGGTAAAAGTAGAGAAGCTTGTAATGAAACCTTTGGCCAATGATTTTAATCTGGCGGGAACATTGCAGGCAAGTAATGAAGCTAGTGTTTCCTTTGAAGCGGATGGACGTATATTGAACACTATGGTTGAGGTAGGGGACTCCGTAGAAAAAGGGAGCGTCCTTGCGAAGTTAGATACATCTGCCTACCAGCTGCAGCTGGATCGGGCCAAGGCAACCATGGAAAAGGCAAAAGCCGGTCTTAGCCAAGCGGAGGCTTCTGTTCAATCGGCACAGGCGGGTATTCATAGTTCACAATCCCAGGTCGATGCGGCCCAATCGAAATTGCAGGAATTGAACAATGGCGCCAAAAAGCAGGAAATTGCACAGTCACAAAATGCGGTTACTGCGGCCACCAATGCTTACAATAAGAAAAAAGCGGATGCCGCACGGACGCAAAGTCTGTTCCAGGCAGGTGCAGCATCATTGTCGGAAAATGAGAATGCACAGCTGGAATTAACGAATGCACAAAAAAGTTTAAGTGACGCACAAGAGCAGTTGTCTCTCTTGCTTGCGGGAGCCTCACAGGAACAACGTGCCCAGGCTTCAGCTGGTGTAGAGCAGGCCAGAGCAGGGCTGGAGACCGCTATGGCTACGAAACAGCAAGGGCTAGCCAGTAAAGCTCAGGCGCAGGCTACCTACGAGGATGCATTGGCTGCTTATGAACAGTCATCCTTGTCACTTAAAAAAGCTACTTTAACCTCCCCGATCGCTGGCGTAGTCATTGAAAAAAAAGTAGCCGATGGTCAACTGGGCTCCAGTGGAAGTGAGGCATTCATTGTCGGGAATATCAAGACCTTAAAAGTACTTCTTCCCGTACCGGATAGCGAAATCTTATCATGGAAGAAAAACCAAAAAGTAAATATATCACTCTACAATGAGATTAGAACAGGGACCGTTACTCAGATCTACCCATCAACGAATGCGAAAACGGGCAGTATTAATGTGGAAGTCAGCCTGCCTAACCCTGAACTGGATTGGAAACCTGGACAAGTCATCAGCGCATCTAAAAGTGTGAATCAAGCGGAAGCCCTGTTAGTGCCTGTAGAATCCGTGATTAGCACGGGAAGTGATCCTTATATTTTTAAAGCTGTGAATGGTAAGGCCGTTAAAACCACAATTAAAGTGGGAAAAGTAACGAATAATCAATTCGAAGTTCTCTCCGGACTACAGGCAGGCGATCAAATTGTTACACAAGGAGCAGGAACCTTGTTTAATGGCGATTTAATTGGGAATGATGTGCTTGGGAAATCGGAGGAGTCATCCGAATGATTAAATATATCGTTAAAAAACAGAAAATTACGCTCATTTTCTTTGGTATGTGCATACTGCTAGGGCTCTTTAATTTTACATCGTTGCCCAAACAGGAGCAGCCTGATGTTATTCCTATGTCAGCCAGTGTTACAACCATCTATCCGGGTGCCTCACCTGAAAGAATCGAGCAAACCATTACTAAGGTCATGGAACAGAAAATTAAAGCTGTACAAGGTGTCAAAACGATTTCCTCTACTTCATCGAAAGGCCAATCCAGTATTATCATAGAAGCTTTGAATGATGCGGATCCGACAAAAGTATGGGCTGATCTTCGTACGAAGGTGCAGGATGCACAATCCGAGCTTCCAGACGATGCGATGCAGCCTATAATCAATGATAGCATGACTAGCTCTTTCATTGGTTCATATGCGATCACCTCTGATAAGGTTGAGGATTTATACTCATTAAATGAATTAATGAACAAATGGAAAGATCAATTAAAAACAGTCCCCGGTATTTCGCAGGTTAATATTCAAGGAATACCTGAGCAAGAGGTACGAGTTAGCTTAGACACGCAAAAGATGCAACAATATAACATCTCCTGGGAGCAGGTTGTTCAAGCGATCAAGGATGAGAATGATAGAGTGCCTACAGGAAGTATGGATTTCAATGAGCGTACTTATCAGCTGACGGTGAATGCCTCAACGGATCCATCGATTCTAAATAACGTCCAGATTTCAAGCAATGACGATGGATTTCCGATATCTCTGAAGGATATAGGTACTGCCTCACTTGTTTTTAAAAAAGCAGCTAGTTATACGTATGTGAATACCAAGCCTGCTATTTCGATCAGTGTAAGCGGAGATATAGGAACAGATGTGCCAACGGTATCCAAAGCAACAACAGCCAAAATCAATCAACTTGCGAGCAGTTTGCCGAAGAATGTACATTTTGAGCTGCTTTTTGCACAAAATGATCGAGTGAGTGAAATATTTGGAAACCTGACCAAAGAGATGATTATCGCTATTTTATCGGTCATTGTGATATGTACTTTAGGCTTGAATTTGCTAACTTCTGCATTTGTGGCGTTGGCCATTCCTGTTTCCATCGCCATCGGCTTTATTTTCTTGCCCATGACAGGAACTACGCTGAATCAAATTTCAGTCATCGGACTCATTATCGTGCTAGGGATATTGGTTGATGATGCCGTCGTGGTCAATGACAACATTGAACGCCGACGCTCTGAATTTGGGGAAAATGCTACGGAGGCAGCTATTAAAGGAACCAAAGAGGTATCCTTATCGATCATTACAGCTACGCTAGCTACGGTTGCAGCATTTGCTCCGTTGTTATTTCTGCCGGGTAATATCGGAGACTTTATTAAACCGATCCCTACCGTTATTTCGTTAACGATGCTAGCTTCCATGATTATGTCGTTAACAATTATTCCTATTTTCCGCCAATGGTATGATCAACGCCGTAAAGGGAAACAGAGTAACCAAGCAGTTAAGCCGCCCGGGCTTCTGGGTCATCAAATCCAGTCTCTATCCAATGTGTACTCTAAAAACTGGATGCCAAGAATACTACAACGCCCGCTTTTAACAGCGATGATTGGTCTTATGATTGGTACGGCAGCTTATGGATTACTTGCGGTTGTTCCCATTCAATTATTCCCAGAATCCGATCAGGCGGATGCCACGATCAGCGTAACGATGCCGGAAGGAACATCGTTACAGGCAACCAATCAGGTAATTAACGAGATTGGGATGTGGGTCAAAAAACAACCAGAAACAGAGCGGCTGTCGGCAACGGCAGGTGGAGGAGCGCCTCAGATGTACAGCGATGTTGCAGGCGGTCACGGCTCCGGGGGAGCGGTCAATGGTCAACTTGCTGTCGTTGGAAAAGAGGGGCTATTCGATCTCCAGAAAACAGTGGATAGCTGGACTCATACGTTGCAAGCCAAATATCCATCTGCATTGATCAGCATTCGGGTTCCTCAATTAGGTATCCCGGTCGGCAGTGCGGTGTCTATCCGGATGAAGGGAGAAGACATTGATAAACTGCAAAACATGACAGCTAAAGTCAAAGAAATGGTTGCGGGTACCCCCGGAGCTGTAGACGTGACCGATAATATGGGGATGCAAAGCTATAATCTGAATTTCCAAGTCTACCCACAAGCCTTGGATAAATATCGGGTTAGCTATTCCAATTTGACGCGTACTCTGCTGTTAATGGGTGACGGGGTCAATGTAACGAATTTTGATACAGGTAAGGAATTGCTGGATATAAATATCTACATGAATAAACCAAACGATGATCCTGAGGTATTGTTCCAACAATTAAGTGTAACCAATGCGGCAAAAGAGCAAATTCCATTATCCCAGTTAGTCACGATGAAACCGGACTTTTCCATTCAGCAAATCCACCGCTATGATTTGGAACGGACGGTAACGATTTCAGCCAATGCGAATGGGCGTACAGCTACAGAACTCACTAATGACATCCGTAGCCAACTAACCCATACACAGTTTGAACCAGGCTACACCTGGGAGATGGGAGGAGAAACATCCGCGCAATCTGATATTTTTACAGATTTGGGCAAACTAGCCATTATCGTTGTTTTTCTCATCCTGCTCTTGATCACGATGCAGTTTTACTCCGTCTCCACACCGCTTATTATTATGACCACTGTGTATCTGGCAGCGGCAGGCGGAATTCTTGGAAGCTTTATTTCAGGCATGCCAATTGGATTCATGAGTATTATGGGGATCATTTCACTGGCTGGTATCGTTGTGCGTAACGGTATTGTGTTGATAGAGTTTATTGAAGATGCGCGGCGTGAAGGAGCTGAACTGACAGACGCGATCCTTATGGCATGTTCTGCCCGTTTCCGTCCGATCTTGCTTACTTCGCTAACTGCGATTGTGGGGATGATCCCTATCGCCACCATAGGAGAAATTCTCTTCAAACCGTTGGCAACGACGATTATCTTTGGCCTGATCTTTTCGACCATTTTAACCTTGTTTGTCGTTCCGACGCTGTATATGGTCGTAGCTCATCTGAAGCTGAAGCGGAAGCAGAAGCAGGAAAAGTCTATAAACACCGATAGCTCATTGACCTTGTAGGTAAATACAGAAAACAATATACTTCAATATTTCTTTTAGAATACGGATCGTACATGAGGCGAAGGTCTTCATGTACGATCTTTTTATTTGTTGACATAGTCAACAAATATCATTACTATAATTGTTGCAAAAGTCCACTAAATAGGGGGAGTTATGGTCAATATAGATGCTAATATCATAGCGGATATGAGGCGTTTTAATCGGTTCTATACGAATTTACTTGGTGTTTTAGATAGACATGTGCTGGATAGCGGATATTCCTTTACCGAGGCACGTGTCATTATAGAGATCGGGTTGATCGAGCCATGTATTGCGAATACGCTGGTCGAATCTCTTAAAATTGATCGCAGCTATATGAGCAGGATCATTGCTAAATTTTGCAAAGAGGGCTTTCTTGTTAAGGAAAATTCAACGGTGGATAATAGAACAAATCTAATTCGTCTGACACCTAAAGGAAAAACGTTCTACAACCAATTGAATGAAAGGTCTGATGAGCAAATTCTAAGATTAGTTCAAGGACTTTCAGAAATAGAGATTGAAGAATTACATGCTTCTATGTTGTTAATTCAGAAGAAATTGGATATTTCGGAGAGGATACAGAATGATACGATTTGAATGCGACTATACCGAAGGTGCCCATGAACGTATATTACAGCGACTACTGGAAACGAATGAGGAACAAACGCCAGGCTATGGTATGGACGATCATTGTGAAAAAGCCAGAGCTTATATTAAAAAGGCGTGTGACTCCGAAAATGTGGATGTACACTTTTTGGTTGGAGGTACACAGACCAATACAACGGTCATTTCTTCGATTTTGCGTCCGCATCAAGGTGTGATTGCGGCAACTTCTGGACATATTGCTGTGCATGAGACCGGAGCAATTGAGGCTATTGGACATAAAGTACTGACCTTGCCAAGCGAGGATGGGAAAATCCGGGGTGAGCAGGTAAAGGAACTATACGACGCTCACTGGAGTGATTCTGCACCTGAGCACTGTGTACAACCCGGGATGGTTTATATTTCTCAACCGACCGAGAATGGAACGATCTATAGCCGATCGGAGCTGGAAGTGTTAAGTAAAGTCTGTCGTGAATATGGTTTACCGCTGTTTATAGATGGAGCCCGCTTAGGCTATGGTTTGGTTGCAGAGGATAGCGATGTATCATTAGCAGATATAGCAAAGCTGTGCGATGTGTTTTATATTGGCGGCACTAAAATTGGAGCAATGATGGGAGAAGCCGTCGTTATCCTAAATGATGCTTTGAAAAAAGACTTTAGATATATGATCAAGCAAAAAGGAGGACTGCTGGCTAAGGGCAGAATGCTGGGCATTCAGTTTGAAACGCTGTTTGAGGACGGTTTATACTTTGAGATTTCCAAACACGCCATAGATATGGCCATGTTGCTGCAAAAAGGATTATCCGAGCAAGGATTTTCTTTCCTATATCATTCTACAACCAATCAGCAGTTTCCGATTATATCGGATCGTATATTACAGGCGTTGAGTGAAAAATATACTTACTCCTTTTGGGAAAAGGTTGATGATACACATACTGCTGTTCGATTCTGCACCAGTTGGGCCACAAAGAAAGAAAATATTGAAATGCTGCTTCAGGATATCAAAGCATTACAATAAAGGTCACGGATAAACGATGAGTATCATCTTGAAGAGGTAAAATGAATGATGGAATAGGCCATACCTCGTTGCACACATTGCAGCGAAGTATGGCTTTTTTGTCGTGTAAATTACCTAATCCAGGCGGCTCGTCTTTAGTTCCATGAAAGAGCAAGCAGATATAAAAATGGAAAAACAAGACAAGAGCGAATGTATAAAATTAGCGCCTAATTATTTACACTGAATACCTATCGAACCTGTTTACGGTATTGAAGAGGGGAGAGCCCGGTTATTTTTTTAAAGATTTTATTAAAATGGGAGGCATGACCGAAGCCGACATCCTCCGCAATGCTCTGGATTTTGTCTTTGGTGGTTCGCAGTCTGGTTTGAGCGGCCCTAACCCTCACGACGCGGATGTATTCGCTGAAATGAAAGCCAGTCAATTTTAGAAAGATGCGGCTTAGGTAAGCTGGACTAATAAAAAAGCAGGCGGCCACTTGTTCGAGAGTTAACGGCTCATTGAAATGATCCTGAATAAAAGACGAAATTTCTGTGATTTTCTGATGCATGGGATGAGATGAAATAAGTTCACTACGCTCGGCTGCTTCCGATCGGTGTACCAGGATAAGCATTTCCAGCAGCAAATGCTGTACACAACGGTCATGCAGAGGCTGCTTGTTCCTACATTCGCTATTCATTTGCAGGAACAGTCGTTCAACTTCGACTTGTTCTCTAGCCGGTAAGCGAAGCAACGCGGATTGCTGATACGGCGGTAGATCCAGAATGTCACGATCCTGCAGTGGGAGAAACGTCGGAGAAAAATGAATCAAAATGCGTTCTGTTTCCTCCAATTGCGTGCTGGCGGTAGAGTGCAAGTCATGGGGGAGGATGAATATCAGATCGCCCTTGCGAGCGGTGTATACCTTGCCGTTCATAAAGTAGATGCGTTCGCCCTGCAGCAAAAAATACAGCTCATAGTTCTCATGAACATGAGGTCTGGGCATAACTGTGAAGCCGGTACGGTAGATGTGATGAATGGAGAATTGTTGTTCTCCGATGACATATTTGTCTTCCTTCATTTCATTCATGTGCTTCTTCCTTTGCAAATTAAGATAAGTAAGCGCATTCATATATCCATAGTATATATGACACCTGCCAACGGTAAAAGCAGAAAAGATTGATGAAAGGAGGTGAAAACACTTCTGAACGTCTCGGATCATTCTTTTATAAAAGTATGCGCTGGTGTGAAAGAAAATCTTAGGGAGGAAACAGAATATGAGCAAGCAGCGTACATGGAGAAAGGTGCTATGTAATGTGGTTGTGGGTTCATTGTTGTTGACCTTGTGCCCACCACTGATTCAAGCAGAGACTGCGGTCGGGACAGAGATGGCAAAAGTCGAAAAAATAGCGACGAATATTCCGGCGTTTCCGGGGGCTGAAGGTGGCGGTAAATATGTTACCGGTGGACGCGGAGGTGAAGTTTACGAAGTTACCACGCTGGAGGATTACGGCAAAGGTGAGCAGATGATCCCCGGATCTCTTCGTGCAGCGGTCAGCTCCGATAATCGGACGGTCGTATTCCGGGTGGGCGGAACCATTCATCTTAAGGAGCCACTTAAAATCCTGGGCAACAACCTGACGCTTGCGGGTCAGACAGCTCCTGGCGATGGTATAACTGTAAGCGATTACACGACAGGGATTGATGCAGATAACGTCATTCTCCGTTACCTGCGTTTTCGATTAACCGACCGTTACCCCAGCGAGGATGACGCATTAGGATCCAGATATCATAAAAACATTATGATTGATCACTGTTCCTTTAGCTGGTCTGTGGATGAGGTGCTGAGTCTGTACGATAACGTAAATACGACGGTACAATGGTCCATTGCGTCCGAAAGTATGCTAATGACCACGCACCAAAAAGGTCGCCACGGCTATGGCGGCATATGGGGTGGTCGAAATTCCACCTATCATCATAACTTGTTGGCACACAATGCAAGCCGCAACCCGCGTTTCCCAACCGATAAAAAACAAATCGACGCTGTGGAAATGACCAATAATGTCATTTATAACTGGGGATTTTTCTCTTCATACGGTGGTGGTGAAGGATCGTATAATGTGCTGAATAACTATTATAAGTATGGCCCCAACACATATAAGGACGTTCGCGGTCAAATCTTTGTAGACGTGGGAAGTAAAAAATATAAAACACGCATGTTTATTGGTGGCAACTACATGTACGGCAACGAATCGGTTACTAAGGACAACTGGCAGCTTGGAACATCCATTGGATCGATTATTGACCCTTCCACTCGTTTGGCAGAACCGATTGAAGTCAGAGGGGAATACGACAACGGGATTTCACCGGATGCGTATGGTCCATATCAAGCGACAGATGCACAGACCGCATACACTGAGGTGCTTGCTGGTTCAGGAGCCACGCTGCCAAGAAGAGATGCGGTGGACGCCCGCATTATGAATGATGTGAAGAATGGAACGGGTGCGTTTATCAACTCCCCGCGTGAGGCAGGATGGATTTACGATGATTATAGCGTAACCAACACGGAGCTTACTGACAGTGATCATGATGGCATGCCGGATGAATGGGAACGTGCACATGGGCTGGACCCCAAAAATGCAGACGACCGCAACGGTCAGGAGCTTGCCGGCACAGGCGAGTATGCTCATTTTGCCAAGGGCTATACGAATCTGGAAGTCTATTTAAATGATCTCATTGAGAAGCTGTCCAATGGAAGTGAGGTAGATAATCCGGAGGCCGTCGTTCAGGTGTCGGATGAAGGCGGACGTTCGCTGAAGCATAACGATATTTTGGAAGCCGGACGTGATGCGACCATAACTGTAACGGCCAAGGACCAAGATGGCATTGCCCACGTTGAATTTATCATTGACGGCAAACTTGCTGGAAAAGTAGAGAATGCGCCTTATCAAATCAGTTGGAATCATGTGACGGACGGCACCCATTACATTATTGCACGGGTGACAGACCGCAAGGGAACTGCTACATTTTCCAATCCTGTTACCATCCACGTCAACACGACTGTAGCAACGGGAAGCTGGCTCAGCGAAGAGGTTGGCTCTGAGGGCAACGATGGCTATATCAAAGGGCATACTCAGGTATTAAAAGAAGATGCAAACGGCAGCAGCATACGACTGAAATCGGCGGGAGACATTGACGGTCAGGCTGATCTTTTCCATTATGCTTATCAGAAATGGGAGGGAGACGGTGAAATTACAGCCCGTGTGGAGAAGATTACTCCTGTGGACGATAATGCCGAAGCAGGTGTAATGATCCGTGAATCACTGAAGCCTGGATCAAAAATGGCCTTTATGTCTTTAGCATTTGTTAAATATGGTAAACAGGGGACTCTTATTAGTCGTGATCAAACAGATGGTAAAACCAAGCGCGCGTCAATGGAAACATTTATTACAACGCCATATTCGGTTCGTCTGGTGAGACAAGGGCAAAAGCTGACCGGATGGATATCCGCCGATGGTCTAACAAATTGGGAGAAAGTGGGTGAAGCAGTCGTGGACTTTCCAGAGAATCAACCCTTACTGTTCGGGCTAGCTACCGATGCATCCAAACAACAAAACGATGTATGGAATTACAATACGTCGGAATTCAGCAATGTTAAGGTCCGCAAGCTAACAGACTCAGGAGGAACCTCTCCCACTAGTGTGGTTGTATCGACCTATGGCCCTGCTGACTATACATCTCTCCAGGCAGCTATTGATGCAGTCCCTGACAACAGCAACACAAGGACTATTATCCATCTCAAAAACGGTACCTACCGTGAAAAAATAAAGGTGAATTCCTCCAAAAAAAATCTGAGCATTATCGGAGAAGATCGGGACAAAACGATCATTGCTTTTGATGATACAGCCAAGACCATAGTGGACGGGAAAGAATTAGGAACGAGCAACAGCTATACCATGCGTGTGCAAAGTCCTGATTTTGTGATGGAAAATGTGACGGTCGCCAACACAGAAGGGACCGGGCAGGTGCAGGCTGTAGCGTTATATGCCGAAGGTGATCGTGGCAAGTATCATAATGTCAAAATTACCGGCCTACAGGATACTTTGCTCGTAAACCGTGGCAGACAGTATTTTAAGGACAGCTACATCAGTGGCAGTGTGGATTTTATATTTGGCAATGCACCTGCTGTGTTTGATAATTCGATCATACACAGCCTGCGTGCCGGATACGTAACCGCAGCTTCAACAGAAGAGAACCAGCCAGGTTTTGTATTTACTCAGTGTCGTTTGACAACCGAAGCTGGCTTGACAGGCAAGGTGGATCTTGGGCGACCATGGCGTCCTTACGCTCATGTTACTTTTTTGAAGACCTATATGGATGACCATATCAAGCCGGGTGGTTGGAACAATTGGGGTAAGGAATCCAATGAGCAGACCGCAAGATTTGGAGAGTTCGACAACTTTGGGCCAGGTGCAGGAAGTAGCGGGCGTGTACCTTGGGCCAAACAGCTTACAGCTGACGAAGCAAACCAGTACACTGTTGAAGCTGTTCTGAGCGGGACAGATCATTGGAATTGGCGTCTATAAATTTGATGTTCAATAGATAAGCGGGGGATGCGCTTCAAGCGTTTCCTCCGCTTCTGTCGTGTTTGTGAGCAAACTTGGATGTGGTACATACATAATCTAAAATTGAAACTATTTGTTTTTATGGTAAATATTTTATATATTGAAGAGGAGATGTATTTTTAGACGCATAACAGGTGGTAATAAACTCGAGGCTAATGTACATCTTGTTCGTAATCATCATGAAAAAACCTACAATTATTTTTAGTTGAACATATTATTATGTTGGAGGTGTAGGATGGCACGTGTGTTGGTTATGATCACGCCTGCTGAAGGCCATGTTAATCCGTCCTTAGGATTAGTGAAGCAGCTGGTTGACAGAGGTGAAGAAGTGGATTATGTGTGTTCAGAGGAATTTGGTACGAGAATTCAACAAACGGGAGCAAACCTGATCACCTATCCATTTAGTGCGGATGCATTTATTCACAATCCTGTATTAAAGCCGGCTGAATATAAACATCATTATCAATTCGTGAATATGATCGTTAAAGGTTTGATTCAACCGATTATTCCAAAGGTTATGAAAGAAATTGAAAATAAGGAGTATGATTATTTAATTTATGACTATTTGATGGGTTGGGGAGGCAAAATTATAGCAGAGAGGCTGGGAATACCTGCGGTATGCACGATCTGTTCGTTTGCTTTCGTAGAGCCTCTGGGATCTGATCAAGGCTGGGATGATAATAACATAAAAGTGAGAGAGCTTTATGATGACACCATGAAAGTAGTACATCAATTAGCTGAGGAGTTTCAGGTTTCCGTCCCCGCTATTGATGAACTCGATTCACATTCCCACATCCTAAAGGTCGTGTATACAAGCCGTTATTTTCAACCGCAAGCTGAAAAGCTGGATGATAGTTATATTTTTGCAGGTCCATCTATTGTACCTCGTAAAGATGCACCCTCTTTTCCGTTCGAACAGCTTCGTGCTTTGTATCCGCAGGTTGTTTATATATCATTGGGAACTATTCTTAATAGAGATTTGGAGTTTTACAAGCTTTGCTTTGAAGCATTTCGCGATTTGCCTGTGCAATTTGTACTTTCATCAGGCCAATATGCGGAGATGGAGTTATTGGCAGACAATATCCCGGACAATTTTATGATCAAGCCCTATATTCCGCAGCTGGAAATGCTTCAGCGTGTAGATGCCTTTATTACACATGGGGGAATGAACAGTGCAAGCGAAGCCTTGTATTACAACGTGCCAATGGTTCTGGTTCCCATGACATCGGATCAACCGATCGTGGCCAATCGGGTACAAGAGCTGGGAGCGGGTATTGCTGTGAATAAAAATGAGCTTACAGCCGCTATCTTAAAAGCTGCTTTGGTAGAGGTTTTAAATCAAGCCATCTATAAACAACAGGCGCATGTAATTGGCCAATCACTACGTCAGGCTGGCGGCTATACGTATGCGGCTGATGCAATTATGAGTCGTTTCTCTACTATAAGAAAATAGGATGCGAGAAAAATAGGGTGCGTGTGCGGAGGCTTATTGATGTAACCAATCTGGACCATGCATGGCATGATAGCATAACAAAGCAGCACGTAAACGGACTTCAGGTTCTCGTCCAGATTACGTGCTGCTTTTTGTATTGGTGCTGTCCTATAGACTGTGATTTCTTTCTTGTAGAGCAGCCGAGTTGTGAAACTCTAATTTTTTTGAAATCGCGAGCAGACCAAGGCAACAGAGGATCAGGAATAAGCATACCCAATAGGAGTTTCGATAACCCATCCATTGAGCGAACAATCCGCCCATCAAGCTCCCCGCCAGTCTTCCGATTGTTGTCGCATTGGAATACAGTGTCGAGGCATATCCGGGCAGAGATGGCAATAAATCCTGCATGTAGCTGATACCAATGGCTGATATCACTGCAACAAAGAAGGCTAGAAGAAGCTGTCCCACGAATAGCTGCCACATCTCCGTAGACATAAGGACGAGGAGATAATAGACAACGCCTGTTAGAGCCCCTAAAAATATAAGCAAACGGTTGGAGTATTTGGCCGCTAGTACGCCCAGCATGAGCATCAAGGGTATCTCTAAGATTGCGCAAATACTGGATACTAGGGCAACGTCATTCGTGTCACCTTTTAAATTGTGGATGATGAACAAGGAAATGTTCAAACTATTCATCCAGTGAGACGTATAAAGCAGAGTAAGAACTAGAAAAGGAATCAGAATTTTAATATTTTTATGTAATGTAATGTGATGAAGTGAAAGTTGATCCTTATTTTTAGCTTGAACAGGAGGCTGCTTGATAAAAAAGAATAGAAGAACGGCAATAAGTACAAAAATAGAGGTCGTACCGACAAAAATACCTTTAAAGCCCGTATGTGCAATCAAGAAGGAACCAAAGAGCGGCCCGGTAATAAAGCCAAGAGAAAACATAGAACGAAGCGTTGAATTCGCGAAGGCATGATCCGCAGATTTACTGCGATCTACCGCTTCACGTGCACTGGCAAATAACTGCGGCATCCCAGGGGCGCCAATTGCCGTAAAGACAGTCATATAAATAAAAAGTACATAAAAATTTTGGATTACAAGATATCCAGCAAAGGCTACAGCATTAAATAACGTACAAATCACTAAAATTTGTTTGCGATCTAATCCGGTATCGGAGCGTTTGGCAATAAGGGAGCTTATCCATATACCACAAATCAAAGTTACTGCTGTAAACACACCAAAGGTTCCCACAGATACGCCAAGTGTACTTGTAAAATATACAGCTAAAAAAGGTGCGCTTATAGAAATAGCCATACCTTGCAATAACATACAGATCATAAATAGCGGGTAGTTAGGGATAAAGAAAAGATTTTGAATACGCTTTAGCATTTCATTTTTACACCCCTTTAGATTTAGAAGCAGAACTTACATACCTATCCAACCAAAACTATATATGACTTTAGCATAATTTGTATATTTACATTGTATAAAATATTATAAGTTATTTTCACTAAAGCGATCTATGAACTGCTTGATCAGTTCATTCAATGTTCCAGCGGCCTTCGTAGGGAGGCGGTGATCGGCTTTTTTAATGAAAACAAGCTCACTCTTCGGTAATTGCTGATGCAATATGTTGGCATAAGGATGAAAGTGTTTATCCTCTTCACCATAAACGAGCAGGACAGGAAGATGGATTTCCCCGAGCCGTGAGGTACAGTTATACTTCAAGCTGTAACGATAATATTGTTCGACATTCCCGGGATGGCTCTGCTTCGCATCGTTGAATAACTTACGGAACAAAGATAGCTGTTTCGTTTGTGACCAAGCAATCGAAAGCGCAATCGTACCGACTGCGCCGATTTTGGAAAGAGCAGTGCCCCAAGAAATTTTGTTTCTTAGGCGCCAATCGTTTACTTCCGACATTCCACTAATAACAATGCCTCCCCATGCCCGATCTGGATAAGTCAGGAGGAATTCAAGTACTATCGAGCCACCGGTAGAATATCCACACAAAAATACTTTATCTAAGCTCAACCGATCCATCAAATGCTTAATATCCTGGGCGATGAGAGGGTAAGTAACCGTTTGTTCGGAAGGCTGACTTTTACCGTGTCCTCTGATATCAAAAGCTACAGTTCGAAAATCGGGCGATAGTCCTTGGATTTGGTATGTGAAATTTAAACTTGTGAGTACTGGAGGGTGGATAAATAGGATGGTCATTCCTTCACCGGAATCAATATAGTGCATCGAGTATCCGTTTATGCTTGTAGTAGTCATTGTTATTTTCCCCTCCCATTAAAGATTTTGGTTTTACTGAAAAAAACAACTCGTGATATAAAAAACATTTTCGGAATCGTTTTAAGACCCTACAATCATAATCCTGATCTCTAAACAATTGAATATATTCTTTTTCATTACGAATATACTCTCCGTTGTCGTACCATTTCATAAACCAGTTACATAGCGGTTTTTTCTTGGATAAACATGGTTCCATAATGACAATGGTTCCGTTAGGCTTTAGGATTCTTTGGAATTCCTTCATGTAGCTAGATATTTCATCCGAAGAAATGTGGTGTAATACAGCGATAATAAGTATGTAGTCGAACGACTCATTATCAAATGGTAAATTATTACTATTAAATACTTGAAATGCATGGTGGCTATATAATCGCTTTGCATAATCAATTCGTTGGGCGTCAGGATCAATTCCAACATAATACAACGGGTTAAACATGGAGCAATTTGCCCCAGTACCACAGCCAAAATCCAGTACAGTTTGGCTATCAAAGGAAAAATGGGAATGCACATGATCATGGATATATTTTTTAGTAAACCACTTTGGACGGACAAACCAATGATACAGTCTAGGTGAGAACGGGATGTTAATGGGAGTTCACCAGCTTTCTAATTATTCGAGTCACTAGAAGTAATTTGGCATATTAGATTAAAAAAATTCATTTCGGAATAATTTTTTTTAGTGTAAGCAAAAATAAAAAAATCAAGGGAATTGTGTTTTTCAAAGAAAGGGATACACAAATGGGAATAAAGTATAAAATCACGATTGTACTAGTGCTAAGTTTAAGTTTACTAATCGTCGGTTGCAGGGCGGACTCCAGTCAACAGCTAAATCAACAAAGCATCAAGTCCCATATCCCAGTGAATAATAAGGCCAAACCGGTCATATTCATCATGATTGATTCTTTAATGGATAAGCCTTTGCAGGATGCGATTCAAGAAGGCCGTGCTCCGGCAATGCAATATCTCCTTCATCAAGGGCAATATTTCCCACATGTAGTGAGTTCATTTCCCACGATGTCTGTGACCATCGACAGTACCTTATTAACGGGGACGTATGCAGACCAACATCATGTGCCCGGACTTGTGTGGTACAGCGACTCAAGGAAACGTATGATTTTCTACGGAAATGGTGCCAAGGAAGCCATAAAGATAGACCAACTGCAAGTTTTTTTAGATGCCATTTACCAATTAAACCAAGTTCACCTGAACAAAAAAACGAAAACCATCCATGAGGAATTGGCTGACAAAGGGAAAGAATCCGCGTCCATCAATGCTATTGTTTTTAGAGGAAGAACGAAACATGCCCTCAAAGTGCCTGACTTCATAGCGAATAGCAGTAGAGTACCAGAAAAAATGATAGTCACAGGACCTAAATGGTTATCCTATGCAGCTCTGGCACAATTGAATCCGAAAAATAGCTGGAACACTCCTGTGTGGAAAAAATTTGGGATGAACAACGAATTTTCCGCAAAGGATACCGCTTTTTTAATCAGCCAGAAAAAACTTCCAGATGTAACTATCGCCTACTTCCCAGAGAATGATAATTTGGCGCATAGAAAGGGTCCAACTCAACTAAAGGGAATTGAAAAAGCGGACCAAGCACTGCAAACTGTGTTGAACGCATACGGTTCGTGGGAAGAGGCTGTAAACAGTGCGATATGGATTGTCATGGGCGACAGTGCGCAAAGCGCTGTATATGATGATCGACAGGCAGCGACTGTTGATTTAAGGTCTCTTTTAAGCCATTACCGTATTGCAAAATTAAATCAACCCGTAAGAAGTGATGACCAGATCGTGATTGCCGCTAATGAACGGATGGCCTATATCTATGCAATAAACGATAACGTAGAGTTATCCGATGTGGTGAAGTCTTTACAAAAGGAGAACAAGCTCGACATTATTGCTATGAAAGATGGTACAAACCATATTCATGTTACAAAAGGCAAAAAGGGTAAATTGTTTTCTTATCGTCCCGGTGGAAAGTATATGGATGAATATGGACAATCGTGGACATTATCGGGCGAAGAGGACCTTGTGGATATTACGGTAAATAATAACCGGATCAAATATGGAAAATATCCAGATATTTTGGCGAGGCTACACGGGGCAATGAATTCGCATGAGGGAAGATATGTTGTCGTCACGGTCCAACCGGGATACGAACTCGTCAGCGAAAGTTCCCCTACTCACATCGGAGGGGGAGCCCATGGATCGCTGCACGAAAAAGATTCCCTTGTTCCACTAATTATTTCTGGAACGAATACACGGCCCAAAACTCTGCGAATTGTAGATATAAAAGATTGGATTCTGCAATTGGTGAACAAATAAGGATTGAGCGTTCTTGATATTAAAATTGAGCACTATTAGTATGTAAGCATTAGTTATATAATCGAAAGGGGTCACACCTTGGATCAACTAGGTTTGTAGCCGATTGCATTTTGTGGGCCGGATTCCTCAGCCTGTTCATGCTAAAGACTGTTCCGTTTATCTTTCTCAAGGGATAAACGGTTTTTATATAAGTATATATTTATAAGGTAATGTAATGGAGGTTTTTAGAACATTGATTTTTTTGGCATGCATTATATTCTTAGTCACTTTAGTATTGGTCATCTGGCAGCCTAAACATCTGTCCATTGGGTGGTCTGCGTGCGGCGGTGCCATACTCGCCTTGCTGGTGGGGGTAGTGGATTTGCATGATGTTTGGGAAGTTACTCGAATGGTCTGGAATGCAACACTAGCTTTTGTCGCCATTATACTGATTTCATTAGTCCTTGATAAAATTGGTTTCTTCGAATGGGCAGCACTTCACATGGCACGGCTAGCCCGTGGAAGCGGAACCCGGATGTTTGTCTATGTGAGCCTGCTGGGTGCCGTAGTTGCTGCCTTTTTTGCCAATGACGGCGCGGCTTTAATTTTGACACCAATTGTACTGGCGATGGTTCGGGCACTGAAATTGGATGAGAAAATGGTATTTCCTTTTATCATAGCGAGCGGATTTATTGCAGATACGACATCGCTTCCGCTTGTAGTCAGCAACCTCGTTAATATTGTGTCAGCCGATTTCTTTGGAATCAGTTTTATGGAATATGCGAGTCGTATGATTGTACCAAATCTGTTTTCCTTAGCAGCTAGTATCGTGGTACTGTATCTCTTTTTTCGCAAAAAAATTCCTAAAACGTTTGATGCGACACAGTTAATCACGCCTGCAAATGCGATAAAAGATCCAAAGATGTTCCGTATGTCCTGGGTCGTTCTCACAATATTGTTGGTTGGCTACTTTGCATGCGAATTTTTTGACATTCCCGTCTCGGTGGTGGCTGGTATCATTGCCATCCTTTTCTTGCTGATGGCTAGAAGAAGCCCTGTGGTACCCATGAAAGAAGTCATCAAGGGAGCTCCATGGGCCATCGTATTTTTCTCTATCGGGATGTATGTGGTGGTGTATGGTCTGCGTAATGCCGGTTTGACGGATCTGCTGTCCCATGTGATTCAAGCGGCTGCTGATCAAGGTATGTTTGTAGCCACCATGGCCATGGGTTTTATTGCGGCGATTATCTCGTCGAGTATGAATAACTTGCCCACGGTCATGATTGATGCACTTGCCATTAATGCCACTCATGCAACCAGTATGGTCAAAGAGGCACTGATTTATGCTAACGTCATTGGGTCGGATCTTGGACCAAAAATAACTCCAATCGGTTCATTAGCCACATTGTTGTGGCTACATGTACTTCGTTCCAAAAACGTAAAAATTTCTTGGGGCACTTATTTCAAAACAGGCATCGTCTTAACTATTCCTACACTTTTTATTACCCTGCTGGGCTTATACCTATGGTTAATCATTTCATAATGAGCTATTCACTACATTGATATTTAGAATGATGTGCTTGATAATAAGTGATTATCGGACGAGACAAGACAAAGATACCCAAAAGTGAGGGACCTGAAATGGCGACAAAATTATATTACACCGCTCCAAATTTGACGGAGTGGGACACTCATATTACACAGAGCATGGAAAGAGACGGGGCATTTTTTGTTATGCTTGAGGAAACGGCCTTTTATCCGCATGGCGGAGGTCAGCCGTGTGATACAGGAACGATTCAGGGCATCCGTGTATTAGATGTTGTTCTGGAGGATGGGGACATTTGGCATCAGGTAGAACGTTTGCCGAACGAGGGAAAAGTGGCCTGCCAATTGGATTGGGAGCGCAGATTTGATCATATGCAGCAGCATAGCGGACAGCATTTGCTGTCAGCGGTTTGCCTGGAGCTGTTGGGTGCGCGTACAGAAAGCTTTCATTTGGGACAAGAGTACGCCACAATCGATGTCAACTGTTCGGAAGTAACATCTGCGCAGCTATCGGCAATCGAACAGGAAGTAAATCAGCAAATCTATAATAACCGCAGCATAAAAAGCTATTTTGTAACCCATGAGCAATTGAAGGACATTCCGCTTGTGAAAATGCCTAAAGTGACGGAAAATATTCGGATTGTTGAGATCGAAGGCATTGAATATAATGCTTGCGGTGGTACACATGTGGCTCAGACCGGGGAAATTGGAATGATTAAATGCTTGAAATGGGAAAAGCAAAAAGGGATGGCGAGAATCCATTTCAAATGTGGTGCTCGCGCACTCCACGACTTTAATGATAGTGTTCGGATTTTGGACGTGTTATCTGCGAAGTTCAATACTGGGCGAAAGGATATTTTGACTCGATTCGAAAAGTGGGAGCAGGAGCATAAGCAGCTCAAGGCGCAAGTAGAGCTCCTACAAGAGGAAAATGCATCGTACCAGGCGAAAGAGTTGCTGTCTGCTGTACAAGGGCATGTTCTTGCTCATGTGTTTGAACAAAAATCCATTCAGGAGATGCAGCAATTGGCTGCCAAGTTGACCGCTGAGCATGATTTGCTTGTTTTATTTGCCACAACGGCCGAAAATAAAATCATTCTGGCACATAACGGTACCCAATCTGTTAGCTGCGGAGCGTATTTAAAGGAAAATCTGGGCGCGTTTCAGGGCAAGGGGGGCGGTAGCAACCAGTCTGCTCAGGCAGCATTTTCGTCCCGCGAGAACCTCTTGAATTTCTTTGAAACGGCCCAGCGGCAGTTCATTCAGGGCTAATGTAATGGAGGATTAGTGACGAAGCGGCAGCTTCCACTTTTCCTCTTCTGTAAATAAAATGAAAGAAAAAATAAGTGCAACAACAGCGCCCCAAATGGCTTTATCCCCAATCGTCAAAGTCAGAAATCCCCCCAGCAAAGCTCCTAGCAAGAAGGCTGCCAGGATGACACCATAGCGCATCGCTCGAATGGCAGCGTTCGTGTCCTTGGTCGTTATGGCGACATACATAGCCTCTGTAGCTGATCGGAGATTACCGGTGCTGACCGTGGAGGTGTACGGCACATCAATGAGCTTGCGGAAGGAAGTCATTTGTACGGAAGCGACGAACGAGACGATCACCACCACTACCGTATTGGGAACTCCTTGCGGAATCAGTCCCACGATGAAAAAAATTGCGATTTCCAGTAAAAGAATAGCGCGGGTCCAGTCCGGAGTTAAACGGTGGGTTGATTTTCGTTTAATCCCTTCAGCAACAAAAACGCCCAGTGAAAAGGCGATCAGGGGCGGGATATAGGATAACGCCTGAATCCAGTGCCCCTGAATGACCTTGACAGCCAGCAGCACGATATTGCCTGTCTGTGCGTTGGCGAAAACACCGCCTCTTCCAACAAAGGTATATGTGTCCAAAAAGCCCCCTACTAATGATAGTAAGGCGCCCAGTCGCAACGATTCGGACGTTACCTGATGTAAATGGATTTTGCCTTTCATAAACACGGCATATAAGCCTCCTATGCTAAACGTCGATTCTTTAAAGCTAACACGAAAATCCAGGACCATACAATTAAATTAATCACTTAAGCATGAAAATGACACAAAGAAGCCACATCAGGTCCCATACAATAGAAAGGACGTGATGCGGCTTGTTGGAGTGCTGTTTAAAGTGCCATCTGAACTTCGAGAATGTGCTTATTGCAGAGCTTGAACGAGGGCTCTACCAAACTCCTGAGCTCCATCTGGGCCATCGGCTGTAATAATATCGCTATGCGCAACGACATGCTGAGCGACATATTCGGCTTGATGCGCTTGGAGTTGATCCTTTTGTACATCCACTGGATAGCATGTAGCTGTTCTGCCAGAGAGCAGTCCGGTTTGAGCCACGGCCACAGAGCCTGCACAGATGCCGCCCACTAAAGTCTTTTGCTTATGAGCTTGTTTCAGCAGAGCTTGGAGATCTGCATTATTCCACAGATGATCATTCGTTCCTGATCCGCCGATTACAGATACCAGATCATAGTCAGCCAGTACAGCGTCTGTAAAAACAAGATCAGCCGTCGCTTTACCATTGTAGTCACCCACGATTTCGCCTGTTTTTGTACTGGCTAGTGTCACGGTAACACCTGCTTGCTCTAGCGCTTCCTTTGGTTTAAACAATTCATCCTCATTAAAGCGCTCTGGGGGTATAATAAAAAGAGCCTTTTTACTCATACTCTATTCCTCCTTGAATGTGTAACGTTATTTACTATTGTAGGGTGGCTTCGTCAGGCTGTGAAGAATGCACTTTCAAGTACGGAGGTTACCTGCAGGTTACTATTAATGTGCAAGATCATGATGATTTAGAAGGAGTTAATTGATATATGTCTGATACGCTGAGAGACGAAATACGGGAGAAAATTGTAAACGGAGACTACAACTGCGAAAAGGAACTAACGCTATCTGTGCTAAGCGGGAAATGGAAGGTCGTTATTTTATGGCATTTGGGTGTGGAAGGGCCGCACCGGTTCAGTGACCTGCAAAGGTTGTTTCCGAAGCTGTCGCATAAAGTGCTGACCAACCAACTGCGGGAGTTGATGGAGGACGGTATTGTGCACCGGGAAGTGTATCCCGAAGTGCCCCCAAAGGTGGAGTATTCGATGACTGCGCTGGGGATGACGATTTTACCGATTGTGGAAATGATGTATGAGTGGGGGAAAAAACGGGTGCAATCGATCCGTGAGGAAATGCAACGCAGCAGTGAGGGAAACGTTTAAATTCTGAATGCGATCTAAGAAGGACCTTTAACGCTCCGTCATATGAAAAATAGAACGCCTTGCACGATAAGTACGAATTGTACCTAGGGCAAAGGCGTTCTTTGCTTCAATATGAATCATTGCTGTTCAAGTGCTGGTAGAACCTCAATCCAGCGTGTAGCCCAAGTACCGATATGGTCAAATAAAGGAGCTAAATCGCGTCCCTTATCCGTAAGGGAGTATTCAATCCGTACAGGCTTCTCAGGATAAACCATACGTTGTATGATTCCTTCTTCCTCCAGCTCTTTCAAACGGTCCGAAAGGACCTTTCCACTTAAATTAGGAATTGAATTCTCAATAGCGACGAAACGTTGCGGACCATTCGTTAGTTGAAATACGATCAACACCGTCCAACGCTTGCTCAGTAGCTCCATAGCCTTTTCAAACCGTGGGCACATCTGCGGAATGTTCATGTGATCACCTCATGCTCCTATTATTAACGATTCACTGTTAAAAGTAAATGATTTTACTTTACATAAATTTATTACTTGACGAAATGGTGTGATATAAATATACTTTGTTACATAAAGTAACTTGTTAGCTTTGCTACGGAGCTTAAGATATTAATACTTAAAATTTGAACATAATTTGATATTATTAATGACGTAATTAAATGAACAGATACGAACTAATCGTTGAGGTTATGGTTTGGGCGCAGGGGGAAGTCGGATGAAGCTGGAATGTGAAGTGTGCGTAGTTGGAGGGGGGCCCGCAGGGACTTTGTTATCCTGTCTACTGGCGGAGCAGGGTGTTTCGACGATATTGATTGAGCGGCAGAGCGTGCCCGGAAAGGCTTTCCGCGGTGAAATTTTAAACGATGAGGGTCAGGAAGTGATCCAAAAGCATAAGCTGCTCGAACAAATTCATGAGGATCATATTCTCGCCTCCACAAGAATCGAATATTGGCAGCATCAGCAGCAGATCAAAACGGTCGAGCCAGCTTCAATCCATGGTAATGTGGGAGTGCATATTCCACAACCTCGATTTTTAGAGGCGCTGCTCAAACAGGCGTCCACCTACGAGTCCTTCCGTTGCCTAGCAGGTACAACTGTGACTGCGTTGGAAGGTGACAGCGAGCAGGGATACACGGGCTTGACCGCCTGCGATAAGAACGGTCATGAGATTACGATTCACAGTTCTTTGATTGTGGGGGCAGACGGACGCTATTCGACTGTACGCAAGCTGGCGCAGATGCCTGTGACGAACATTCGCCACGGCTATGATCTGCTATGGGCTAAAATCGCGGCACCTGCCGGGTGGGAGCCCGTCACTCGTCTGGCACTGGTCAACGGAGGCCAGTTGGCTTTATTTTCACAGGCTGAGGGCTATATTCAAATTGGCTGGAATGTGGAGGAGGGCAGTTTTCTCACCCTGTTTAAGCAATCTTTTGAACCATTTATACAATTGTTTACGGAGGCTTTTCCGGATTTGAAGCATAGTGTGCATGATCACATTCGTTCATGGAAGGACTTCGTACCGTTGGATATTTTCAGCAGCCGCAGTGACACATGGGCACAGAACGGACTGGTCCTGATTGGAGATGCGGCGCATACCATGACACCCACGGGAGCTTTTGGCTTGAACGCCGCTTTGAAGGATGCCGATGTGCTGGCCAGTGAGCTTCTTCGTTTACGCCAGCAGATATATACCGCAGAAGATCTAAAGGCTTTCGCAGACGGACGACGGCAGGCTGTCACCGAGCTTCAGGAGCGTCAACTGACCATGGAATCCACGTTTCATGAACATTTCTTACACATAGTTCAATGATGTAACACCCTGACAACAACGATTAGCCTGAGAAATACAGGACATTTCATATATAAAGTTTATATAAAGGATGGTGCAGAGAGATGAACCAAAAAGATGTAGCTACGCTACTTAACGATAAAATTCAAACTATTCGTGGAAAGCAATCTTCGACGATTTTGGTAGGACCGATCAAGCTGCCAGTTAATTTGGAAGGGGAAACGATTGTTTTTCAATGGTATTGCTGGTTGCCTGTACGGGATGAGGAAGATCGTCAGGACTTACTGAATGCCAATGCTGAGACGATTGTGAAGCGATTGTCCACACTGAATTTGGCGGAGGGACAACAATCAAGTGTATTGGTGTACGGTGACCTTGAGCAGTCAGATAATGCATTAGTTCGCATGCATAGTATTTGCCATACTGGAGATATTTTTGGTAGCAAGCGCTGTGACTGCGGATTTCAACTCCACCAGTCGATGAAAATGATTGTGGAACATGGAACAGGTGCATTGTTCTATCTAGCAAATCATGAAGGTCGCGGGATCGGTTTGTTTAGTAAAGCCATGGCTTATATTCTGCAAGAAGAAGGCATGGATACCGTCGAAGCCAACCATCAGTTGGGTTTTGAAGATGATACACGCAATTATGCGGATGCCATTAGTGTGCTTCAGCACTTGAGACAAAAACCAGTAACTCTGATTACAAATAACCCTAAAAAGCTGGATGCCTTGAAGAAGTCAGGTATGAATGTGGCGGGGCGTATGCCGCTCTGGGGCGATGTGTCGCAATATAATGAACGGTATTTGAATACAAAAGTAGAACGATCCGGCCATTTGCGGGATTCCGATCTCAGGGAGGTTCTATGAACGCTCACGAAAAATATATGCGTCTGGCACTGGAAAATGCCAGAAGTGCCAAAGGGCAAACAGAGCCGAATCCGCTCGTTGGATCAGTCATTGTCAATAATGGCCGTATCGTTGGAATCGGCGCTCATTTGAAGCCTGGCGAGCCCCATGCCGAGATTCATGCATTGCGTATGGCAGGGGAACATGCTCAGGGAGCGACGATCTATGTAACGCTGGAGCCATGTTCCCATCACGGCCGGACAGGCCCGTGCGCGGAAGCGATTGTAAAGGCTGGCATTCGTCGGGTGGTGATTGCAGCACTGGACCCGAACCCGCTGGTTTCCGGCAGAGGGGTACAGATTTTGAAAGATGCAGGCATTGAGGTCATTGTCGGAGTATGTGAGCAGGAATCCATCCGTATGAATGAAGTGTTCAATCAGTATATCGTGAACAAGCGTCCTTTTATTACGATCAAATCGGCAGTAACGCTGGACGGTAAAATTGCAACGCGAACCTCTGAAAGCAAGTGGATCACATCTGAGGCTGCACGGGAGGATGTGCATCGTCTTCGTCACGAGCATGTAGGCATCCTGGTCGGTGTACAGACCGTGATTCATGATAATCCTCAGCTTACGACTCGTCTACCAGAAGGACGGAATCCGATTCGTATCATTCTGGATAGTAAGCTTCGTATTCCATTGGATGCTCGTGTTATTACAGATGGAGAGGCGCCTACCTGGATATTCACAGGGCGGACTTACGATGAAGGCAAGCGAAGCCAGCTGGAACAGCTTGGTGTGAAGGTATATCCGACACAGGATGAATATAGTGATCGGGTCAACCTACCGCAAATGCTGGACATTCTGGGAGCGGCAGAGGTGTCATCGGTATTCGTGGAAGGCGGGGCCGAGGTGAACGCTTCGATCGTGCAGCAAGGATTGGCAGACAAGCTGGTGTTGTATATAGCGCCGAAGCTGGTTGGAGGGCGCTCCGCCCCGGGCTTTCTCGGGGGAGAGGGCGTGTCTGCGATGAGCGACGCGGTGGCATTGCAGGACTTGAGCGTGACGCAGGTTGGCGTGGACTGGAAAATAGAAGGGTATTTTGAGCGAGGAAAATGAGTCAATTGAGGGGGAAGAAGGCTCCGCGAAGGGGTTGATCTTCCGATCGCTGTTGCCGTGGGATTCATCGGATTGTATAAGATATTTAAAGGTAAGAATCCCACTGCAAAGGCGAACGCTACCGCTTCTCCAGATTCAACCTCTCCGCTCCGCAACTTCCCACCGTAAAGTCACTCAGTTTCGAATACTTAAAGAACAGAGGATCTGAAGGGCTAAAAGGCCTGGAGAACTCTTTTTTTATATACTAAATCATGCCTGTTGAATAACTAAAATAAGTAACTTATTTAATGAAATATTGTCGCGAAGCTGAATGACAAATGATTGTCCATGACATTGCTCATCTGAGCCATCTTTTAGCTATACTCTATTGTTTCAAAATGATCTAAGCTACGGAATAAATTTTAACATCAGGATCAGCACTCCATAATGGCTTCAGACCGACAAACACATCGTTTTTGAACATTTCACTATCAAGATAGGCTCTTGCATTTTCCACACTATCGAAGCCATGCAGTACCTGAACGTCTTCATCGCGGATAAGCAAGTCTTTTGATACAGCCCCCTTAATCTCATTAAGGAATGGGCTACGATAGTCAGCATAAACCTTTGCTGCTGCTGGACGGTTGTTGTTGTCAATCACCATTGTGATTTCAAGATAAGCTTTTACACTCATTTTTTATACCTCCAATATATTATTAGATGGATATCTTCCACGAGTGCAGCATATCAAAGGTTAATTAGCTAGGTAAATATATTATTAAATTTATGAGTCACTAATAAAAATCAGAGTTTAAGCTGTCGCAGCTTTTACAGGGTGTCAATTTTTTATCCAATTCACCTTTTGTCTGTTGCTGAGACCAACGACAGATACTTTGTAAAGTTGGAATAACAGATTTCCCTTTTTCAGTTAGTGCATATTCTACTTTTGGCGGGATTTCATTGTACTGCTTACGACTAATAAGCTCATCAGCTAGCAACTCTTTTAGCATAGCGGCCAGTACAGCATCGGTAATATTGCCGAGTTCTTTTCTAATTTCATTGTAGCGCATTACACTCGTGGACGATAAAACGCAAATTATTCTTGATTTCCACCTTCCACCAAATTTTTCTAACCCATATTCAATTGGACACATTGTTTCTCTTTTGATTTTTGGTTCATATTTCATGTAATAATCACCAGTCCACTATATATTTTTATAGTGACTATAACAATTAAGAAGTGCTTGAGTCAATTGTACATTCAGTAGTTTAAGGCGTTGTGCAACACAAAGATCAATTAAATTTCAATAGCGTTGCATAACAAATATTCACAATGTATATTAGTAAAACATACCATAAATGTTAATGGTCGTTATTCGTTATCTCGATTAAGGAAAATATAATCAATACAGCATGGACGGCATCTTTTTCGTCACCCGACTTAGGGACAATGCCATCGTTGAATCCGTGGACGAGTTTGAGGTTACAGAGGGCTCGCATAGTCAAGCTCGGTCAAGGCAACAAGCAGACGAAGGTGTTGTTCAGACTCCTCGAAACGACGGATGGAAGCGGTAAACACACCCGTATTCTGTCGAATCGGTTTGATTTGTCCGCCGAAGAACTCAGTGATCTGTATCGCAATCGGTGGAAAATCGAAACCTTTTTCCGCTGGATCAAGCAGCATTTGAAGCTCACTCGCTTTTATGGTCAACAGGAGCGGGCGGTCTGGAACCAAATCTGGATCTGCTTGATTGCGTATGCCTTGTTGCTACTCATGAAGATGGAGCTTTCAACCACGAAGTCCCTATGTGAAGTCGGCCGACTTCTCAAAGCCATGAAGTTTCACTACTGGAGTCACTTTAGGGAAATCTTTCATCGAAAACCGCTGCGAAGCTCCGGAGGGAGACAAAAAATCGCTAAGTGTTGAGAGAGAGCGGGCCCTTGCTTCCAGAGTTTCTGCGCTCTACGTACTTATGGATAGCTGGTCACGCATGCCCCACTAATCGGTAGAATTGTAGAATGAGGCCTTTATGTCATTGGCATGGTAAAAAACGATAACAAGCGGTATCTCGTTCATGGCAAGCCGCTCTGTCTCAAAGACCTTTACCAAGCTGCCCCGCGCGTTCAGGAAAAGCAGCGGAAATCATTCAAATTTACGCACTTCGTTGGGACATTGAAGTCTTTTTCAAATGCGCTAAGTCCTTGCTGCGTCTGCAAAAAGAGTTTCAAGGCCGCTCTTTTGATCTGCTCATTAGTCTACAATGATCGTCTTTTCCCGCTATATTCTACTGGCTTGGCAGCATCGGCAAAGTACCGATTAACGGACGCTCGGCGGGCTGTTTTATTTGCTTTGCGATGAAGTCGGCAACTTGGACGGGGCAGTCGATCTACAACATCTCATGGAATTGATGGATGAAATTTTCAACCAAGTCGGTAAGAAACTATCTGCCATGATTAAAAGTCAACTCCAACACTGGATCTCTGCTCTACCCAACTATATCAGGGCTTATTTGCCGATTTCTTGTTGCGAAAGTTGAGTTATAAAAAATGTGTAAATAAAATTACTTAGCTAAGTATTGATTATTCTTAAAGAGAATGTTATTATTTTCACAAGATTAAAAGGAGATTGATTTATTAATGCTTACTACATTCAAAGCGAGTGCAAAAAAATTACCAGAAGGTCTTCAAGTAGAAACTAATTCTAGAGGTTTTAAAATTCTTATTGATGAGCCAGAGGATATGGGTGGAACTGACAAAGGAATCAATCCAGTTGAAACCTTGCTGTGTGCACTTGGAGCATGCCAATCTATCGTAGCTAGTGCTTTGCACCTACAGTCTGGCTCATTCTTTATAAAGAATTTTTATTAGACAATGGTGAATCGTAGGACTTAAATATTCTTTGGGGGTATTAAACAGTGGTTAAGCATTCATTCCTTCGAGAATTTCCAATTTCTTTTTTTTCAATAGTAATGGGCCTTACAGGGCTTACAATAGCCTTCCAGCGTGCGGAAAGTATTCTTGATGTTACGAATACGTTTAGTACGTATATACTGTTTATTGTTACGTTTATTTTTTTATGTATTTTGTTACTCTATTTTACTAAGTTGGTTTACTTCCTGCCATCTGTTAATGAGGAATTTAACAATCCTGTTCAGCTAAGCTTTTTTCCAACCGTAAGCATTAGTTTTCTGCTTCTAAGTATTGCATTTCTTGAAGTAAACATGGAAATATCAAAATATTTATGGATGATCGGAACACTACTCCATTTTATTGCAACCATTGCAGTCTTATCTATATGGATTAAACAAAGTAAATTTGAAATACATCATTTTAACCCTTCATGGTTCATACCTATTGTAGGTAATATTATTGTCCCAATAGCTGGAGTTCGACATTTTGCACCTGAGTTATCTTGGTTCTTTTTTAGCATTGGGATTATTTTTTGGATTGTACTATTAACTATTTTCTTATACAGAATAATATTTCATCATCCAATACCAGAAAAGCTACTGCCAACATTTTTTATACTTATAGCGCCTCCTGCAGTCGGTTTTATATCATATGTTAACCTAAATGGTACTGTTGATAACTTTTCCAGGATATTATATTATTTTGCTCTTTTCCTTATCATTCTTTTAATCTCACAGTATAAAATGTTTTATAAAATAAAATTTTATCTTTCATGGTGGGCTTATTCTTTTCCTATCGCTTCGGTCACTATAGCAACTGCTCTAATTTTTAAGCAAACAACGATAATCTTTTTTAAACCATTATTTTTTATTCTTATAAGTCTCTTAACACTTCTTGTTTTAATACTTTTGCTGTACACAATTAAAGCAATTTTAAAAGGTGAAATTTTTGCAAAAGAGAAACAACCTTTGAAGAAATGAAGCGATTGATAATCTCTAGCAGAGGGATGCAAAATTTAATACTACCATGGTTCTCTATATAGCATTTTTTGATACTGGAAAGGGAGAAAATGACTATAGTTATGTTGTTAAGGACCTGTTCTTGTTGCAGGATGCTCTGCAAATAATTCCATTTCCGAAGAAGTTGCACAAGCTAGCGACACCAATGTAACGATGATGGCATTAGCTAAAGAACAGTTAATGGTATGTCAAGTCAGACTTCTGGATTGCCCTGAGTTTTGCTATACTGAAAAAAGTATACCAAATAACTTTCAACGAAATAAGAATTTATGGATAATTATTTAACTAAAGAGTGTAGGGTTGCCCCTTGAGCATAGTGTAGACGTGATGTAGTAACTTGTTGCGCAAGCAATCACGGCTACTTTATGAGGCTTCCCTTCGCTCTTTTTCCTATCGTAATACTCCCTAAGATGAGGGTTCAGCTCTCCTCCACAGCTTCGCTTGTAATACGAGGTCAACGCCTCAACCAGCTCAAACATGGTCAGTGGAAGAACTGTTTTTACTACGGGGTTTATCTCCAGGGGCTGTCACGTTCTCCCGGCTGCCTCCATCGTAGAACATCCCGGAATATTAGGTTTTTTCTTTAATATGAAAACGGAAAATCCAGAGCAACGATTGTGGAGGAGTGACCTCATGGCCTCGGCTTTAGATCGATGGATCAAGCAAGCTCAAGCGACAGGTTCGTTCAAAGAGAAGGACAATCGCTCATCAGAAGAAAACGGTCTCATAGCTTTACGCAAAGAACTTCAGTGCCTGAGGATGGAGAACGATATTTTAAAGAAAGCCGCGCTGATCATGGGACGAAGGTAGCTATCATCCAGAATAATCGGAATATATACTCGGTATCAGCCATGTGCGACGTCCTGCAAATCACAAGAAGCACGTTCTACTATCAAGTGGATAACGTCGTCTGCCGAAGCGAATCGACTTCAACTGAAAGACGTTTCTTATATTGCAGCGACACCAATTGGTTTAGGCAAGCATACCGATTTAATAAAGCAAAAGTATGGTTAATGGGATGAATAACTCATAGGGTGAATGTCTAATGGGGTGAAACTGATACCCGCATCAGTGAAAAAAATCATCGCAGTCCCTGCTGAGCTATACGCCCAATTCTGTACGTGGTTTAATGAATACAAAGGAGATACAGGTATGACAGAGTTTTGGGAATCCAGTTTTATAGAAAATCAAATGATGTGGGGCTTTGAACCTTCAGACTCAGCAATCCTGACAAAGGACTTTTTTCTTGCAAAGAACGTTAAGGATATATTGATACCTGGTATTGGATATGGTAGAAATGCCAAGGTTTTTGTTGATAACGGAATAGATGTAACAGGTATTGAGATTTCAAAAACAGCGATTGATTTGGCGAGACAAAAAGAGCTTAATATTAGTGTTTTTCATGGCTCCGTAACGGATATGCCTTTTGATAACAAGCTTTATGACGGTATATTTTGTTATGCACTTATTCATTTGTTGAATAAGCGTGAGAGAGATAAGTTTATTAGAGATTGCTATCGTCAACTAAAGCCAAACGGATATATGATTTTTACTACGATTTCAAAAGAAGCTCCAATGTATGGAAAGGGAAAGCAACTGGATAAAGACTATTTCGAGATCATGGAAGGGGTAAAAATGTTTTTTTATGATTTTGACTCAATAAAACAAGAATTCGGAAAATATGGACTAATAGAAATTTCCGAAATTGTTGAGCCACATAAAAATATGGAAAGTAAACCTCCATTCAAATTTATCATGGTAAAATGTCAAAAAGAGCTATAAGGTGAATGGTAAGAGAACGACACGAGGGAAGCAGTTATGCTTCCTCCGTGTCTTTTTTTGTTTTTTATGGGGTCGTAATACTTTCGCCATGTTCGTGAATGCAAGGGTGCGTAATAATGATAAAGGCTGATGCAGGAAGATATTACCGAGGCGAGGATTTCCAATGGTCCCGCAGTGCCTGCCCTGATCGGGTCAGGTATCCTGTAAATCTGATGCATCCACCAACATTAAGGGTTCGATTCCCAATCGCCTTCCACGCGACTTCTGGTAGAGTATTCGAATGATCGAATAAAACAATGAAAAGACCCCAATAAGAGCATCCCATGTCTGGTCTTGATGACAGATACCGGGGCGATGGCTATGCGGCCAGCGGATACCGGAGAGAGTAAGCGCCGACAGGACCCGAGGCTTCGGGAATACGGATTCACAGTCGATGTTGGGCTGGTGAATTCCATCCCCGGAACACGGGAACAGGCGGCCCCTTTCTTTTTCCTTAAGCTTGGCCCCGCCCTCCAACCGGAGGGATGCTCTGTAAGGGTCCACCCCCTGCTACAACAAATAAAAATAAATCCTCATTTTAAAAATGTGTTTTGACTCAACGTGCGAATAAGCGGAGCGGTCCGTTTGAATCTGGAGAAGCGAAGCGTTCGCCTTTGTCCCTGAATTTTAACCCTATAAGGGGTTCATCAAATCCAAAAATTCAGGGGCAACAGCGATCGGAAGATCAAATGGAACGTGGAGCCGCTACACGCGGAAAATGTACATTTTTAAGTTGAGGATTTTTAACACTAGGAGTGATACGATGTTTAAGAAGATAACAATTAAAGCCGATGAGCGCGGACTGCTGTTCAAAAAAGGAAGCTATCACAAGTTGCTGCACCCAGGGACATACCTATTGAAGACATTTCAGCAGGAAGCCGTTGAAATTTTAAATGTATCCGACTCCTTTTTTGTACCAGATCATGATATTCGTTTGTTTTTGACAGATCCTCTATTGCTGGAGCAATTGACTGTCATTGATGTAGAGGACCATGAATATGTGTTGCATTATGAGGACAATCGGTTTGTGGAACTGCTGACAGCAGGGAAATATGCATTTTGGAACATGCTCAAGGAGCATCGTTTTGTTCGTGCAGATACACGGCAGCCTGCAATTGATAAGGCTTTGGGGCAAGCCTTCTTGTCCAAGACACCGGGCTTCTGGAAAGCCCTTCAGGTGGCCAGTCATGAATTGGGCTTTTTGTATTACGATAATGTGCTGCAAGGTGAACTAAAACCGGGCAAATATTATTTTTGGTTGTCCACTGTGAATACAGAGATCAAAACACTAGATATGCGACAGCAGCAGATGGACCTGATGGGTCAGGAAATCATGACAGAGGACAAAATCACGCTGCGCCTTAACTTCGTCTGTCAGTACCGTATCATCGACCCGCTGCGGGCGTTGGAATTCAGAGCATACGAGGAGCAAATGTACATTATGCTTCAACTGCTGCTGCGTGAATATGTAGGCACAATGAAGCTGGATGATTTGCTCAAAATGAAGCAGGAAATTGCGGAATATGTCTTGACTCGACTAAATGAGCAGAGCGACGAATATGGAGTGACTTTTACGTCAGCAGGGGTGAAGGATATTATTTTGCCGGGGGATATCAAGGATATTCTGAATACGGTGCTATTGGCAGAGAAGAAGGCACAAGCTAACCTCATCACACGACGTGAAGAGACGGCATCCACTCGTAGTCTGCTCAATACGGCCAAGCTGATGGACGAAAACGCCACCCTCTATCGTCTCAAAGAGCTGGAATTCATGGAAAAAATCTGCGAGAAGATTGGTACGATATCGCTGACTGGCGGAAATACGCTGCTGGAGCAGCTAAACACGTTAGTTCATATGAAAGAGGGGCAAGGACTCCAATAAAGAAAAATACTCCCGAACGATGAGGTAAGCTGGCTCAAGGTTCGGGAGTATTTATTTAGTTCGTTTTGGTGGATGCGAGAAAAGCGTCCATATCAATCACCGGAATGAGAGCACCCCGATGCTCCATCACAGTAGGAAACAATTCGCGTTGCCATTCTTCCTCGTTGCTTTGTAGCTGACTGTCTTCAGCAGATGCCGTATCCTCCACCTGATCGACAAGCAGTGCAATCTTCGCACGACTGAGCAAAATCATTTTGTCCTCGGAGGAGTCGCTTGATGCGGGAAGAAGCAGTTTTTTGCGTAGATTAAGGATTGTAAATACGTCGCCACGAATGGTCACCATTCCTTCATGCCATGCTTCGGAAAAGGGGAGCGGCGTCCCTTTTTTGGCATTCATGACTTCTTCTACTTCCAGAAAGTTTAACGCGAACTTCTTGTCCGCCAGACTGCACACAATAAATTCAGACATAGCAATTCTCCTTACATATTTAGATAAGTCCATCACAAGTTGTGAACTAGCAGTAAATTGGGTTAACTATTGCGTTTTGACAGATGGAACGATAAAGTGGAGGATGCGGTAAAATGGTTTTAGTTAATCACAGAATATCACAAACGAGCAGTTAAATCTTCCAAAATAACAGCCTAACGGACAAAGCGTGGCTTCGAGTTTCCCTACATATATAGTGTTGGGGCTAAGGCTATGTCCGACGGCACTACATTTTAAGATAAGCGGGTTGAGGTAGAATGGATCATGAAAAGCAGCGATTAAGTATCGAGGCAGCCAGATTATACTATCTGAACGATTACAGTCAGCAAGATATTGCGGTCAGACTTGGGGTTTCACGTCCTACAGTATCGCGGTTACTTCAGGCTGCCAAGGAACAGGGATACGTGCGGATCAGTATTGTGGACCCGATGGAGGATATGGACGCGCTCGGAGAGCAGGTGAAAAAGAAATACGGGCTGGATACCGTGCTGGTCTGTTATTCGCCATTAAATGAATACCAGGAGATCAAGAAGCATATTAGCAAAAAAGCAGCCGATTATTTGCATGAAACGGTACAGGATGCTGATATTATTGGTGTGACATGGGGAACAACCATGCATGCGGTGGCGCTTCATCTTCAGCAAAAGCAGGTCAAGGGAGTTGAGGTGGTTCAACTCAAAGGAGGCGTAAGCCATTCACATGTCAACACTTATGCCGTGGAAACCGTAAATTTGTTCGCAGAAGCCTTTAACACCATAGCTCGGTATTTGCCACTACCTGTGATTTTCGACAGTCAAGCTGTTAAGAGAATGGTCGAGAAGGATCGGCATATCCAGCGTATCATTCAACTTGGCAAGCAGGCGAACATTGCGGTGTTTACGGTGGGTACGGTCAAGGAGGATGCGCTGCTGTTCCGATTAGGATACTTTAACCATGAAGAGCAGAAGCTGCTGCAAAAAATAGGCAAGGGCGATATTTGCTCGCGCTTTTTTGACGATGAGGGCAACATATGCAGTCAGGAAATCAACAGCCGTACCGTTGGAATTGATTTACCTGAGCTGCGAAAGAAGGAGAAGTCCATCCTTGTAGCTGGAGGTCAGCGCAAAGTAGAGGCCATTCGGGCATCACTGCGTGGCAAGTATGCGAATATCTTGGTGACGGACCAGTTTACGGCACAAGCACTTTTGCAATAGAACATGTTGGTCTCAATTCAATTAAACATGGTTACGGCGTGTGCCTACAGGGTAACATGAATTGTAGGTGAACGGCCTGTGTACAAGCGTGAACATAATTTCAAAATGTGTTTTACATATGTTCAGAGCCGTGCTATGATGATCTCATCACAGAGAAATAAACGATTCATTTTCTTCACACTATTTATTAAATGAAGGAGCTTTTAGATATGAACATTGCAGCATTAATCGACCATACATTGTTGCGAGCAGATGCGATGAAGGATGAAATTACAAAACTGACTGCTGAGGCAAAAAAATACCAGTTTGCTTCCGTATGTGTGAATCCGGCGTGGGTAGCTTATGCAGCTGAACAGCTTGCAGGCACAAACGTGGCTATCTGTACGGTTATCGGGTTTCCACTGGGAGCCAATACATCGGCAACGAAAGCGTTTGAAACGAAAGATGCTATTGCTAACGGTGCAACTGAAATTGATATGGTTATTAACATAGGCGCTTTGAAGGCGCGCGATGTACAGCTCGTCGAGCAGGATATCCGTGCGGTTGTGGAAGCGGCTGCGGGTACACTGGTCAAAGTGATTATCGAAACCTGCCTGCTGACAGACGAAGAGAAGGTGCTGGCGTGTGAGCTGTCCGTCAAAGCTGGAGCGAATTTTGTGAAAACTTCGACGGGTTTCTCTACAGGTGGAGCTACTGTGGAAGACGTAGCCTTGATGCGCAAAACAGTAGGACCTGATATTGGTGTCAAAGCTTCTGGTGGCGTACGCAGCCTGGAGGATGTGCAAAAATTAGTAGAAGCTGGCGCAAGTCGGATCGGTGCAAGTTCCGGTGTGAAAATCATCGAGGGCGAGCAATCTACATCTTCCTATTAAGTTTATTTTAAAGTCATGGAGGGATTCGCAATGAAGGATCAATTGATTCAGAAAGCGCTTGAGGCGCGTAATCAGGCATATGTTCCGTATTCGAATTTTCAAGTGGGTGCTGCGGTTCTCGGAAGCGATGGCACGATTTATCACGGATGCAATGTGGAAAATGCCTCCTACGGCTTATGCAATTGTGCAGAGCGGACAGCGATTTTTAAAATGGTATCCGAAGGCTGCCGAAAAATTGATTCGATTGCGGTTGCAGCTGATACGGAAGGGCCTGTGTCTCCATGTGGGGCCTGTCGTCAGGTCATTTCCGAATTTGCTCATCAAGATACCAAAATTTATCTGACAAACCTTCATGGCAATACGGAAGAGTGGACGGTGGATCAATTACTGCCGGGTGCCTTTCGACCTGCGGATCTGGGGAAATAAAAAAAGAATGCCTCTTTGGGGCGCATTCTTTTTGTGGGCAATGTAAGCGCTTAATGTAATGAGGGGGAATTGAAATGAAATATGTAATCGCTTTGGTGGGATTGCTTGTTGTATTTGCACTTACTTACGTTGCCAGCAGTGACAAGCGTAAAATCAGGTATCGTCCGCTGATAGTTATGGTTGTTCTGCAAGCAGCGCTTGCTTTCGTATTGCTGAATACAGAGATTGGTGAAATTCTAGTTAAAGGTTTTGCAAAAGGTTTTAATAGTCTGATTGGTTATGCTATGGAAGGGATTAACTTCGTTTTTGGCGGAATTGCGAATGAAGGAGCAGCACCGTTCTTTATCGGTGTACTGCTGCCAATCGTGTTCATATCCGCGCTGATTGGGATTTTACAATATGTAAAAGTGCTTCCTTTTATTATTAAATATATCGGGCTTGTCTTGAGCAAAGTAAACGGAATGGGTAAACTGGAATCCTACAACGCTGTAGCTTCGGCTATCTTGGGTCAATCCGAGGTGTTTATTTCCGTTAAGAAACAAATTGGTCTGCTGCCAAAACACCGGCTGTATACATTGTGTGCATCTGCGATGTCTACGGTGTCCATGTCGATTGTGGGAGCCTACATGCAAATGTTGAACCCCAAATATGTGGTTACCGCATTGGTGCTGAACCTGTTTGGCGGCTTTATTATCGCTTCCATTATTAATCCGTACAAGATTGAGAAGGAAGACGATTTACTGGAGGTTCAAGAGGAAGAGAAGCAGTCCTTCTTCGAAATGCTCGGGGAATATATTATGGATGGTTTCAAGGTTGCTATTACGGTAGCCGCGATGCTGATCGGTTTTGTGGCGCTGATTGCCATGGTTAACGGTATTTTCTCCTGGTTGTTTGGTATCAGCTTTCAGGCGCTGCTTGGCTATGTGTTTGCACCGTTTGCCTTTGTTATGGGGATTCCGTGGAACGAGGCAGTGCAGGCAGGCAGCATTATGGCTACCAAGCTCGTATCCAACGAATTTGTGGCCATGCTGGATCTGACCAAGCAAACAGGCTTGTCCGAGCGTACGATCGGGATCGTATCGGTATTCCTCGTATCCTTTGCAAACTTCTCGTCCATCGGTATCATTTCCGGGGCTGTGAAGGGTCTACATGAAAAACAGGGAAACGTAGTGGCCCGTTTTGGTCTGAAGCTGTTGTACGGGGCGACGCTGGTTAGCGTGCTGTCGGCAACGATTGCAGGGTTGTTTTTGTAAAAAAAACAGCGAGTCAGGAAAGGATTTTTATAATGTCTAAATTTAAACGGATTCACTTGGTCGTTATGGACTCGGTTGGTATCGGCGAAGCACCGGATGCTGCCCAGTTTGATGATTATGATGTAGATACACTTGGTCATATTGCACGCGAACGCGGCGGTCTGAACATGCCGAATATGGGTAAGCTCGGTCTGTCCAACATTCGTTCCATAGAAGGTGTACCAGCGGTCGATAAGCCACTCGCGTATTACACCAAAATGCAGGAAGCCTCCAATGGCAAAGATACGATGACAGGTCATTGGGAAATCATGGGCTTAAATATTGCAGTTCCTTTCCGCGTATTCCCGGATGGGTTTCCAGATGAACTGATTCAGCGCATTGAGGAGCATACAGGCCGCAAAGTTATTGGCAACAAGCCAGCCAGCGGCACGGAAATCATTGATGAGCTGGGCGAAGAACATGTAAAAACCGGCGCACTCATCATCTATACCTCAGCGGATTCAGTACTGCAAATTGCAGCGCATGAGGAAGTTGTACCTTTGAAGGAGCTCTATGAGATCTGTGAGTTCTGCCGTAAAATCACGCTGGAAGATCCGTACATGCTGGGTCGCATTATTGCCCGTCCGTTCATAGGTGAGGCAGGGAACTTCTCTCGTACCTCCAATCGACATGACTATGCGCTCAAGCCATTTGGTCGCACCACAATGAATGAACTGAAGGATGCAGGCCTGGATGTAATCGCCTTGGGTAAAATCTCTGACATTTATGACGGCGAGGGTGTAACGAAGGCAGTGCGCACAGTGTCCAACATGGATGGCATGGATAAGCTGGTGGCTACGCTGGACGAGGAATTCACCGGATTAAGCTTCTTGAATTTGGTGGACTTTGATGCTGTATACGGTCATCGTCGTGATCCGCAGGGATATGGTCAAGCCTTGGACGATTACGATGCCCGTCTGCCCGAGGTATTCGCCAAAATGACCGATGACGATCTGTTGATCATCACCGCGGATCATGGGAATGACCCAACCTATCGCGGAACGGATCATACCCGCGAATATGTGCCTTTGCTGGCTTATTCCCCTCGTTTTGCAGCTGGAGGCAAGGAACTGGCAGTTCGCAAGACGTTTGCGGATATTGGAGCGACAGTAGCGGATAACTTTGGTGTAAAACTACCTGAGCATGGAACTAGCTTTTTGGCAGAGCTTCAGTAATCTAGACGCCAGCAACGAAGGCAGTCAAGATTATTGATAACGAAATGAGTAACGATATCAGCATGGACAAATGGGACGGAGGAATAAAAACATGAGTGTACACATTGGAGCCAAACCTGGAGAGATTGCAGAAACAATTTTGCTGCCAGGAGATCCGCTACGGGCGAAATTTATCGCTGAAACATATCTGGAGGACGTGACCTGCTACAACGAGGTGCGCGGAATGCTCGGATTCACGGGAACGTACCAAGGCAAACGCCTGTCTGTACAGGGAACCGGGATGGGGTTGCCTTCCATCAGTATTTATGTCAACGAACTGATTAGCGAGTATGGGGTGAAAAACTTGTTCCGCGTGGGTACATGTGGCGGAATGAAGGAGCATGTGCACGTTCGTGACGTCATTTTGGCACAGGCATCCTGTACAGATTCTGGCATGAACCGCCATATCTTTGGCGGCTACGATTTCTCCCCGATTGCCAGCTTCCCTCTCTTGAAGGGCGCTTATGATCGCGGGGTTGCCAAAGGATTGAACATGCATGTCGGCAACGTATTCAGCTCAGACAGCTTCTACCGTGATGACAAATCAGTGGTACAAAAGTTGATGGAATACGGTGTGTTGGGTGTGGAGATGGAGACTTCGGCTTTATACACGCTGGCAGCCAAGTTTGGCGTAAACGCACTGACCATTCTGACGGTAAGTGATCACTTGCTGACAGGCGAAGAAACGACAGCAGAGGAACGGCAAACCACGTTTAAAGAAATGATGGAAGTTGCACTGGATACAGCAGTATCTCTGTAAACGATCATACGCACAGTGAGGAGAAATGACATATGAGAATGGTAGACTTGATTGAAAAAAAACGTGACGGAAAAGAACTGAGCACTGAGGAAATTAACTTTATTATCCAAGGCTATACTCAGGGTGAAATTCCTGATTATCAGGTCAGTGCATTGGCGATGTCTATCTTCTTCAAAGATATGAACGAACGGGAACGTGCTGATTTGACCATGGCAATGGTTCATTCAGGAGATACGATTGACTTGTCCGCGATTGAAGGTGTAAAGGTCGATAAGCACTCCACTGGCGGTGTGGGTGATACGACAACACTGGTACTGGCTCCGCTTGTAGCCGCCTTAGACATTCCGGTAGCGAAAATGTCAGGTCGCGGCCTCGGTCATACGGGCGGAACGATCGACAAGCTGGAGGCCATTGCAGGCTTTCACGTAGAAATCACCAAGGATGAATTCGTGGATTTGGTGAATCGCAGCAAAATTGCGGTCGTCGGACAAAGCGGCAACCTGACACCTGCGGATAAAAAATTGTATGCCTTGCGTGACGTTACAGCAACGGTAAATTCGATTCCGTTGATTGCCAGCTCGATTATGAGTAAGAAAATCGCTGCCGGCTCTGATGCCATCGTACTGGATGTCAAGACAGGTGCGGGCGCATTCATGAAAACAGTAGAAGATGCCAAAGAGCTGGCACATGCCATGGTAAGTATCGGGAACAATGTGGGTCGCAAGACCATGGCAGTTATTTCCGACATGAGTCAACCGTTGGGGCTGGCTATCGGGAACTCACTGGAAGTTAAAGAAGCGATCGATACATTGCGCGGCGAAGGACCCAAAGATCTGGAAGAGCTGTGTATGGCTTTGGGCAGTCAGATGGTATTTTTGGCCGGAAAAGCAGACTCCCTCGAAAACGCCGAAGAGAAGCTTAAAGAGGTCATTCGTAACGGCAAAGCACTGGAGAAATTCAAAGAGTTTATTGCGAACCAGGGTGGCGACGCTTCTGTAGTGGATCATCCAGAACGCTTGCCACAAGCGCAGTATCTTATTGAAGTACCTGCAAAGCAGGACGGCGTGGTAGCTGAAATCGTAGCTGACGAAATCGGTACTGCCGCGATGCTGCTAGGGGCAGGTCGTGCGACCAAAGAATCCGAGATTGATTTGGCTGTCGGCTTGATGCTGAACAAAAAAGTCGGCGATGCGGTTCAAAAAGGCGATTCGCTGGTTACAATCCATGCGAACCGTGAAGACGTGGACCAAGTAATAGAGAAAATCTACGCGAACATCCGTATTGCGGATCATGCGGAAGCCCCCGTGCTGATCTACGGAACGGTGACAGAATAATATGTAAGCTGTATTTGCGGCTTATCTAGATAGAGAGCCATCGTATGGATTCCTTTGAACAAGTTTGAAAAATATGACAGCCAAACTCATAATAGATTATGAGTTTGGCTTTTTTTTATTGTCAGGGCGCAGGACAGCACAGAGGAGGAGAGACATGTTCCGATTATACAGCGATGTTCGTGGGACAGCTTATGAAAGACTGATTGATTATGCTATGGAACGGGCAGATACGTTTATGCTAGGCGTACATAAGTGGGTAACTGAGGATGAGAATGGAGTCACCAATAAGGGAGAATCATTCGATTGCCTACACACCGGGAACATTTTACCGGTACCAATGCACGCCTGAGGCTGGAAAAGTATTAAAACAAGCGGCGTCCAGTCTGTTTTCCTGGGTACATCCGAAACTACCAGAAGATTTGTGTTTCCAGAATGCCGATGGAGAGGATTGGATCATTAACATAGCTCACGAACGAATCGGTAGATTGAACATGGATAAAGAAGATGCAGATGAATTAGAAAAGCTTATCCCCGGTGTGTTTATTCACAAACCTGAACATTATGGCAATATAGATATGTTTTTGAACGATGCTATTCGGCATCAACCGGATCGAGTGGAGCTCATGCGGTTTGGCTTGACGGAGATCCCGGAACGGATTAGAGAATTGCGTTCTCTGAAGCATTTGACTATCCTTGAACAGGATATACGAACACTACCGTCTGCATTGTTTGAATTGGAATCATTGGAGTCACTGACGATTCAAGTAGCAGATTTGGAAGAGCTACCTGCTGACATTTCCAAGTTATCCCGACTCAAAAGCCTAAGAGTCAGTTGTGGATGCTATGATCGCCCGGCACCGGACTACAAGGTGATCCCCAAGGAGGAACTGGCATTCCGAAATGTACCTCCTGCAATCGGAGAGCTGCATCAACTGGAGTATCTGGATATCTCGTATAGTGGAATCCGTACACTCCCCCTGAGATACAAAACCTGAGGAATCTGCGTTCCTTGGACATTGTGAACGGATTGATTGAATCGGCACCCGAATTTATATATACCATGACCTGGCTGGATCGCTTTCTTATAGAAGATAAGCCGTTCCATCTGTGCAATCATGGTGACGACTGAATTCATACGACGTAGCTTCAGCATATTTTGTGTAGGAGGGATATGAAATGGTGGAAAAATGGGTTTGGATGGGTGTGGCGGGGGTGATCGTAGGTTATGTCGCTTTTGCCAATATGAGCGTTTCGACGAACACGTATACTACAACAACGGCGGGTGTAACGCACCAGACAGGTCTGCTTAGCATGCAGAATAAGCAAGGAGAAGCAGCGAAGCGTATCGTACATGATCAGGAGATGAAATTTGGAGGACAAGGACAAACAGAATTTAGATTTGAAGAGGGGCGTAAGCTGTACATCAGTATCAAGAATACAGGAAAGCAACCCGTACGATACAAGCTCAACAGTTCGAATGGATCAGACTTGCAAGGCACAACGAGCGGGTTTTCTAGCCGAACGTTGCAGCCGGGAGAACGCCACGATCTGCTGTTTATCAAGCCAGAGGGGTAGAATGAAGCTGCAAATGGCTCCTTGAAAGAGCTGATTTTGAAAGTAAGTACGGACGATGGATCACGAGGAAGCGTTAAAACCTTCGCATATATTACACTGTAAGCTACTTCCGGAATGGGCACGACATGCGGTCATTAGTCTACTTATGTTACAATAGAACGGTTGAAGACTTAATGAACAGAATAGGTCAGAGTAGAAAGCAGAAAGGATGACCCGTTGTGCCCAAAAAACATGAATCCGATAATCACAAAATGTCACGGAGGCTGTCACTTACAGCCATTTTACTTACACTTACATTTGTAGCTCTTACAGGCTGCGGCCAGGATAATAATGCTGAACCGAGTGATGCTGGAAGCAGTACAAGCATGATCGAGAACAGTGCTGGAGGCAATCAGAACGGTTCAGCCCAAAGTGACAAAGCAGTTAAAGAGAGCAAGAGTGCAGAAAACAGCGGTACTAATGCGCAAAAGTCAGCTCCTTCCGCCCCAGCTACTTCATCAGATACATCTTCTCCTGCAGCGCCCAAAGCATCTCAAAATCCTTTTGAGGTAGCAGGTATTCAAGATCCTAAAGCGTTTTTGGACACATTCAAAGCGTTGCAGAAGGCTGTTGCCGACAATGACAAGGAAAAGGTAGCCAATTATATTTTGTACCCTCTGCGTGTCAATGATAGTGAAAAGTCGCTAACGATTCCGAACAAGAAAGATTTTCTGGCTAAATATGATCAGATCTTTACGGACGCGATTCGTGAGGCGCTAGTGAACCAAAAGACAGATGATTTGTTTGTTAATTACCAGGGAGTTATGGTGGGATCGGGTGAGCTGTGGCTGAGAAGAGCTACGGACAATCCGAAGCAATTTGGAGTTTTTTCGATTAATCTTGAAACGGTAGCCAACTAAGTCGTATTCCACGTGTACCCATGCCCTCTAGGCGGTCGGAAACGTATACAATGTTTCTGACTGTCCCCCCCTTGAAGAAAGCAAATTATTAGATCATCCCGTACCAAAAAAAGGTTTGACATCCCTCATAAACTCTCGTATTATATCCCTATAACTCATTAAACAGGTAGGAATTAAAGAATTAAAGTATGAAAGTATAACCTCGCCATTCTGGCGGAGAACCTCTAGGAACAGCAGGCAGACACTGTACACGCGACAGGTTTGACCTATCAGGGCTGCATCAGGGAATTCTCCGCCCTTTTTTTTGATTGTGTCTGTAAATAACAGGCGTAAATGAATGTGTATTTACAAATTACATAGAATGAGGGGTGTCTTGATGAAGAAGAAACACAAAATTCGGCTTATTCTCGGACTATCTTTGGTTTTAACAATGATGCTAAGTGCTTGTGGGGCAAGCAAGGAAGGGACGCAGGCGGATGGTAGCTCTGCTTCTGGCTCCAAGGAAGTGGAGTTGCTCAATGTTTCTTATGATCCGACCCGTGAGTTGTATGAAGCATATAATAAAGTGTTTGCCGCCCATTGGGAGAAGGAGAAAGGGCAGAAGGTCACGATCAAGCAATCCCACGGAGGATCTGGCAAGCAAAGCCGCTCTGTACAGGACGGACTGGATGCAGATGTGGTTACACTGGCCCTGGGCTATGATATTGATGCGTTACAGGAAAAAGGGCTTGTTAAAGAGGGATGGCAAAGTAAATATGAGCATAACAGTTCCCCGTACACATCAACCATCGTGTTATTGGTACGTAAAGGGAACCCGAAGGGGATCAAGGACTGGGACGATTTGATCCGCGGCGATGTGCAGGTCATTACACCGAACCCTAAAACATCGGGCGGAGCCCGCTGGAACTATCTTGCAGCCTGGGCCTATGCGCTCAAAAAGAACAATAACGATGAAGCCAAAGCCCAGCAGTTTGTACAGGAGCTGTATAAGCATGTGCCGGTACTGGATAGCGGAGCACGTGGAGCGACGACGACTTTCGTAGAGCGTGGAATTGGCGATGTGCTGATCGCTTGGGAAAATGAAGCACTGCTCTCTGTGAAGGAGCTAGGTGCGGATAAATTCGATATCGTATATCCGTCGATCAGTATTGTGGCTGAACCTCCGGTAGCGGTAGTCGATAAGGTGGTAGATAAAAAAAGTACACGCGAGGTGGCGGATGCGTACCTGAAATATTTGTACAGTGAAGAAGGGCAGACCATTGCTGCCGAAAATTATTATCGCCCAACATTGGAGAGTGTGACGGCAAAGTTCAAGGATCAATTTCCTAAGCTGGAGCTCGTAACCTTGAAGGATGTATTTGGGACATGGAAAGAGACACAGCAAAAGCATTTTAGTGACAAGGGTATTTTTGACCAGATTTATGTACCTGGTAGTTCATAACATAAGTGGAGTGTAAAGGCGAGTGGATCGGTAGGCGCGAGTGCCATAGTCAAAGGATGCAGAGAGGGATGGACAGAACATGAGTCAAATGCAAGCCACCCGAAAACGCGTACTTCCCGGATTCGGGTTAACAATGGGTTATAGTGTACTGTATCTCAGTCTGGTGGTGCTGGTGCCATTATCAGCACTGCTCCTGAATTCAACCGGGCTGACGTGGGAGAAATTTTGGGACGTGGCGACTGATGCCAGGGTGCTGGCTTCCTACAAGGTGAGCTTTTTGTGTGCCGCAGCCGCGGCGCTGATCGATCTGTTTCTCGGTTTATTGATCGCCTGGGTACTGGTGCGTTATGAATTTCCGGGGAAACGAGTTTTTGATGCGGTCATTGATCTGCCCTTTGCTTTGCCCACGGCGGTGGCAGGGGTTGCGTTGACCGCTCTATATGCACAGAACGGCTGGATCGGCTCACTATTCGAACCGCTTGGGTGGAAAATGGCATACTCACAGACGGGGATTACGCTCGCGTTGATGTTTATTGGCATTCCGTTCGTCGTACGGACAGTTCAGCCGGTGCTGGAGGAGCTGGACAAGGATGAGGAGGAGGTGGCGGCTACGCTGGGAGCGGGCAGATGGCGTACCTTCCGCAGCGTTATTGTGCCGGAACTGGTACCGCCACTGCTGACGGGTTTTGCGCTTGCCTTTGCCCGCGGCATTGGCGAGTACGGCTCTGTCGTCTTCATTTCTGGCAATATGCCGATGAAGACCGAGATTGCTCCGCTGCTCATTATGTCCAAGTTAGAGCAAAATGACTACGCAGGAGCTACGGCGGTGGCGTTGATGCTGTTGGTCATTTCATTCGTGTTGTTATTCGTGATTAACAGTTTTCAGCGCTGGTCGCGGCGCCGTGCAGTCTAATGTAATTGTCTAATGTAACTGTCTAACGTTAGCATGCAGACAGCAGAGGCCTGCGCATTAAACCCCGTGTTCAAGGAGGGATACATCATGTCACAAGCGATAACTGGGCAAGAGCTTGCTTCTGCACCAGTGCCTTCATCCGCACCGCCCAATAGGGTTACAACTGAAGCCCCTTGGGTAAAGTGGACGCTAATTGGTGCTGCTTTTTTAGCTTTGCTCTGGGTGTTGGTATTGCCGCTAATTGTCGTGCTTACCGAAGCGCTCAAGCAGGGATGGAGTGTATACGTTGAAGCGCTACGGGACCCGGATGCCATGTCTGCATTACGGTTGACGCTGCTGGTGGCAGCGATAACGGTTCCGCTGAATACGGTATTTGGTGTAGCGGCCGCCTGGCTGATCACAAAATTTCATTTTCGCGGCAAAGGTGTGCTGGTCACCTTGATTGATTTGCCCTTTGCGATCTCGCCTGTCGTCGGAGGTCTGATGTATGTATTAGTGTTTGGCGCACAGGGCTGGCTTGGGCCGTGGCTGGACGAGCATGATATTAAAATTATATTTGCTTTGCCGGGCATTATTTTGGCAACGCTGTTCATTACATTTCCTTTTGTGGCGCGTGAGCTTATTCCGCTGATGGAAGATCAGGGGCAGCAGGAGGAGGAAGCGGCGGTCACGCTGGGTGCGCGCGGCTGGCGCATTTTCTGGAAAGTGACGCTGCCGAACATCAAGTGGGGTTTGCTGTATGGCATTATTCTGTGTAATGCGAGAGCCATGGGCGAGTTTGGTGCAGTGTCCGTCGTCTCGGGACATATTCGGGGAGAGACAAATACACTTCCGCTGCATGTGGAGATTTTGTATAACGAGTATCAGTTCTCGGCATCTTTTGCAGTGGCCTCGTTGTTGCTGCTACTTGCTTTGGCAACCTTGGTGCTTAAAAGCTGGTTTGGACGCAAACGCGTGCATTAATTAATAATTGTGTATATGATCCAACAGGGCCTCTCTTTGTGTCTATCGTCTGTTAACGGCGAGAAGATGGGAAGAGAGGCCCTTGTTCTAAGGTGGCTTATATGGATAATAAAATGATCATATCAAGGCACGTTGGTGTGCCCAAGAGGAGCGAAGGGAAATATGAAACATCCGTTTCAGTCCTACCGTCAGTTGTTTCCGGTGCTGTCCTCACATATCCATGTAGGGAGCTGTTCCCAGGGGGCGATATCGAGACCGGTTTCTGCTGCCATTGAGGAATATCATCGAAGCTTGCTGCAACACGGTCTTAACGGCGACCTATCTATGGCACGTTTGGAAGAAGCCAGAGGGCATTTTGCCAAGCTCATCGGGGCGGAGCCTGACGAAATTGCGGTGATGTCCTCAGCCTCTGAGGCGATTGCTGGTGTGGCTACTGCCCTTCCTTATGTACCGGGAAAAGAAGGGATTGTGTATGCAGATACCGACTTTCCGACGGTAGGACACATCTGGCAGGCACAGGAGATGTTCCGTGATCATATTTGCTGTATCCCTTCTACGGAGGGAGAAGTAACCATAGAGCAGTATGAGGAGCATGTTACGGAGAATACTGCGCTTATTATGGTGTCCCATGTGAATTATACCAACGGATTTCAGCAAGATCTCAAATCCATTGCACATATAGCTCACCGAAATCAGGCGTTACTGTTCGTGGATGCCTATCAGTCTGCAGGAATGATTCCGGTGGATGTAAAGGCGATGGGCATAGATATTCTGGTCGCGGGAGCACGCAAATATATGCTGGGGATACCGGGCGTGGCTTTTCTTTATATAAGCAAGGACCGAGTAGAACGCTTCAAGCCCCGTCTTACGGGCTGGCTCGGACAGGAGCCCGCCTCCCGGTTTGATATTGCTCATCCGGTTCCGGCGGCGGGAACCCGCCGCTTTGAGACAGGATTACCTTCCTTCATTAGCATTTTTGCCGCTAATGCAGCCTTAAAGCTACTGTTGGAAATTGGGGTCATGAACATTCAGACCTATATGAATGAACTGTTGGACTTTTCTGTTGAATATGGACGAAGCAAGGGGCTACACATACGTATACCTGATCGAGGAGGCACTTTACCAAGTCTGCTCGCTGTTGAAGTAGCCGATGTGTCGGCGGTAGAGAGGCGTTTGCGGAGCCGAAATATGATTGTTTCGGCACGAAAGGATATTATCCGTGTGGCTCCGCATTTTTACAATACGGCAGAGGAAGTCCGGCGGGTCATAGATGAATTAGCTGGGAGTTGTTGAACAGCAAAAGCCTCTTCCGAGTGAATGGGAGCATAGCAGGTCCCTTTTACACCGGAGAGGCTTTTGTTGATTTAGAGACTTTTAATTACACGATCCGTTTGCGCAACCAGCCGGATACCAGATCCGTCAAAATGATTAAGACTACAATGCCGAGTAAAATGACGCCTACACGGTTCCAGTTGCGCATTTGGAGTGCAAACAGCAGCGGAGTACCAATACCACCTGCACCAACCAGACCGAGCGTGGTTGCGGACCGGATGTTAATTTCAAAACGATAGAGCGAATAGGAAAGAAACTGTGGAATCACCTGCGGCAGCACGGCGAAGAAAATGACCTGCCAACGGTTGGCACCGCACGCGATCAGAGCTTCCTGCGGCCCGTGATCCACACTTTCAATCGTTTCTGAGAAAAGCTTGGCCAGCATGCCAATGGAGTGAATGCCGAGGGCAAGCACACCTGCAAACGAGCCGGGACCTACGGCTTTAATGAATAGAATGGCGACGATCATTTCGGGAAATACCCGGATGACACTAAGTACAAACTTCCCGCTACCTGATAAAGGGCGTAGACGGCTCATATTGCTGGATGCCCAAAAGGCAAACGGCAAGCAGACAAATGCGGACACGAAGGTTCCGAGTACTGAAATGACCAGCGTATCCAGCAACCCACGCAGCAAATCCTCCCCCTCAGGGATGTAGACAAACGACCAGTCGGGATGAAGGAAACCGCCCAATATCGCGACAGAGACGCTTTTGGCCGTCCCCTGTAATCCTTCAAACTGCATCCCGCGAAAAGCCCAAATGTAAATGATAATTAGCAGAATAGCTAACGCCCAAAAGCGCAGGCGGGAGCCAATAGGTCTGCGAAGCGTAGGATCATTCATAATAACTTCCTCCGTAGCAGGTTACTGCCGTAATCAATCGCAAGGACGATGACGAGGGTCAGTAGAATAATAATGCTTGCCCGGTCATATCGGAACAGCCCAAGGGAACGGTCAAGCAGCAGACCGATGCCGCCAGCGCCAACGAGCCCCAGAACAGATGCTGCACGCACATTAACCTCAAAGGTATACAGCAAGTACGACACAAAATAAGGCAATGCCTGCGGAACCACACCAAAGGCGATAACTTGAATGCGGCTTGCACCAACAGCAGTCATAGCCTCCAGTGGTCCGGGATCAATGGCTTCAATCGCCTCAAAGGTCAGCTTGGCTATGATTCCGAAGGAGAAGAAGAGCAGGGCAAGCATCCCTGCAAACGGTCCGATGCCGAATACAGCCACAAAGATCGAGGCAAACAGCAAATCGGGAATCGTCCGTACCAGATTCAGGATCGTGCGCATCGGCAGCGAGATCAGCTTGCGCGGCATCACATTATAGGCGCACAGCAACGCGACAGGGATTGCTAATATGGCTCCCAGTGTCGTGCCGACAATAGCGATCTGGATCGTTTCCAGCATCGGTTTCCAGATGGTAGGCAGGTAACTCCAGTCTGGAGGAAACATTTCCTCCAGCAATTTGCCCATTTCCGGTAATCCAACGATCAATTGGTAAGGCGTGGCATCTGTATGAATGGAGCAGGCTACCAGCACCACGATAAAAATCATCCAGGTGGCGTAACGCTTGTAGCGTCCTGGCAAAGGTGGCCCTGCGGGCGGCTTACTTGGCTGGGGCGGTCCAGCAGATGGTGACGGTTGCGTCGAAGAGAGCGGCTGGACAGTAGAGTCGGGCTTCATGATCCCACTCCCAGCAGTTCATCATGCTTGATGGCCCGGCCGTAGATCTCCGCAAAGGCTTCATCCGTAGCTTCCTCCGGTGTGCCGTCAAAGACGACCTCTCCAGCGCGTAATCCGATGATCCGTGTTGCATATTCGCGCGCCAGATCAATGAAATGCAGATTGACAATGGTCGTAATCTGCATTTCACGGTTGATTCGCTGGAGATCGTCCATCACCTGGCGGGTGGTCAGTGGATCAAGCGACGCGACAGGCTCGTCTGCCAGAATGATTTTAGCCTCCTGCGCCAGAGCACGCGCGATGGATACACGCTGCTGTTGGCCACCGGACAGCTCATCGGCTCGGCTGTAAGCTTTTTCCCGGATATTCACGCGTTCTAGCGCCGTTAGTGCCAGCTCGATATCTTCCTTCGGGAAGAGACCGAGAATGGTCCGCAGCGTCGAATGATAACCAACGCGGCCGGAAAGTACGTTGCGAAGCACCGTCGAACGCTTAACCAGATTAAAGCTTTGAAAGATCATGCCGATATCACGGCGAATACGCCGCAGCTCGCTGCCTCCGGCAGATGTGACAGACCTGCCGCCTACAACGATGTCGCCAGACGTGATGTCATGCAGTCGGTTAATGGAACGCAGCAGGGTGGACTTACCCGCACCGGATAAGCCGACAATGACGACCATTTCTCCCTCCTGAATCGTCAAATTAATATTATTCAACCCTTTGGTGCCGTTCGGGTATGTTTTCGATACGTTTCGAAATTCGATCATATGCTCCCAACTTTCTCCCTGATGGGGTGGAATGAAAACAACACCGCCATGAATACATGGACGGTGCTGCCCTGTCATTCGTAAAGCCTGTTTCGTACCTGTTACTTTACCGCTTGGCCGACAGCTTCGGCGTATTCACGCACAGAATCGAAGTTTTTATCGTCGCCCTTTTCATAACCTACATGGGTGTAAATTTCTTTAATGATTTCGCCGCCCTCAGGATCGTTGGCAATGTCAATAAAGGCTTGGGCGATTTTGTCTCTCCACGTTTGATCCATATCGGAACGTACGCTGACGGTGTCATTTGGAATTTTAGCTGTGTAATGAATGACACGTGTCTTTTCAAATACGTCCGGGATTTCCTTCTTCACTGTGTTACGTGCATCCTGGAAGACAGCGACAGCATCAACCTGACCATTCAGCAGCGCCAGAATAGCAGCGTCGTGGCCTTTGATCGTCACACCCTGCACATCTGTGTCCGGGTCCACGCCAGCTTTTTTCAGCTCTGCTGCGGGGTACACATAGCCTGCGGAGGAGGTTACATTTTGCCAGCCAACCTTCTTGCCTTTCAGATCAGCCAGACTTTGAATTGGAGAATCCTTTTTCACCACGATCATTGCTTTATAAAAGTTTACTTTTTCAGTCGTGTCCTTGCCTGTGGCATCTTCAATGCCATAGCGTTGAGCTTGCAGGAGCAAGTCGGCCGCTTTACGATTATCATGTGCCAGTACATAAGCATTAGGCGGAAGGAACCCTACATCTACCTGTTTGGAAGACATGGCTTCCACAATCGTATTGTAGTCAGGAGATACGGTTACTTTCACCGGGATTCCGAGCTTGTCCCCCAGCAGTTTTTCGAGCGGTTTAGCTTTGGCTTCGAGGGTATCTGCATTTTGAGAAGGAACGAATTGTACCTTTAACTCCTTAGGAACATAGGCTGTGCTTTCGTTTTTAGAGCCATCTGTACCCGGAGTGGAGGCGCTGTTGTTATTGCTTGCATTTGAGCCACAAGCGGCTAAACCCGCTGCCAGTGTGAAGGTCATGCACAAGGTCAGTGCTTTTTTGAACAAAATAATTTCCCCCTAAACATCGTAATAACGAAAATTTAAAAAACCTGTAAATTCAGTGACAAACCAAATCTTAACAGCTAGTCCCACAGGTAGGGTAAAAAGCACTCCTGACTTTGGTAAAAATGATGTAAAATTTATCATTTGCTAGAGGCCGTAGACTGTACTTAAGCGAATTGCTTATTTTAACATTCTCTTAACAGTGCTTTGTTAGACTTATTCAAGCTCTATGACCGAAGCTGAGGGAGAGAACAAGATTGGATATTTTGGACGTTAATGATAAGACAGGGCGGGAATATGCAGGTGCTGTGAAGGTGAAATTCCGCATTATGGTTACCACCGATCTGCATGTTAGCTTGTGGAATTATGATTATTATACAGATCAGGAAACACTGCATTACGGTCTGACGCAAACCGCTAGTCTGATTCACACGGCTCGGGCAGAAGTGCCCAATCACCTGCTGCTGGATAACGGAGATGTGATTCAGGGGAATCCGATGGGAGATTATGCTGTACAGCGGCTCCAACGGGACCCAAGCGAGGTGCATCCCGTCTATAAAGCAATGAATCTGCTGGGGTATGAGGCAGGCAGTATTGGTAATCATGAATTTAACTATGGGTTGGAATATTTGCAGACTTGCCTTCGAGGAGCACAGTTTCCTTATGTGAATGCCAACATCTATATAGCGGGAGAGGAAGAACAAAACTACTTCACGCCTTATCTATTGCTGGATAAGACGGTAGAGGATGAAGCAGGCGGTAAGCATCTGCTGAAGGTGGGAGTCATCGGCTTTGTGCCTCCGCAAATTATGCAATGGGACAAGGCATGGTTGGAAGGAAAACTTATCGTCAAAGATATGCTGGAAACCGCCAGACGGTTTATTCCAGAAATGCAGTCGGCCGGAGCCGACCTCATTATTGCTATGCCTCATGCAGGCTTTGAGGATATTCCCGAAACCCCGAATATGGAAAATGCGGTGCTGCATCTGAGCAGGGTGGAAGGGATCGATGCCATTGTGTTTGGTCATGCACATAAAGTATTTCCTGGCCCTTCGTTTATAGGTATGACAGGTGTTAATGCAGAGCAGGGCACCATTCATGGCATTCCAGCAGTAGAGCCGGGCTTCTGGGGAGATCATCTGGGTATCATTGATCTGGATCTGGCCCTTATTGGAGGAAAGTGGCAAGTGGCTGCATCTGCTGCCGAGGTACGCCCGGTGTATGACCCGATACGCAAGGAAGCACTCGTCCAACCAGATACTGCTATTCAGCAGGCGGTAGCAGATGAACATGCTGGAACCCTGGATTATATTCGTGCACCTGTAGGTCGAACGACGGTAGCAGTGAACAGCTTTTTTGCCCAGGTGATGGATGATGCTTCGGTTCAGCTTGTGAATGATGCACAAATTTGGTATGTGAAACAGCAGCTACAAGGGAGCGAGTATGAGGGGTTGCCCGTTCTGTCGGCAGCAGCTCCTTTTAAAACAGGGGGCAGATATGGTCCGGCGTATTATACCGATATTCCCGCAGGGACGATAGCGATCAAACATATCGCCGATCTGTACAATTTTCCGAATACGCTGCATGTCGTTCGACTGAGTGGGGCAGAAATTCGGGAATGGCTTGAGTGGTCTGCCGGTCAATTCCGGCAAATTGATCCTTCGGCAGAGGAGGAGCAAGAGCTGATTAATTCTGAGTTTCCAAGCTTTAATTTTGATATCATCGATGGCATCGAGTACCAGATTGATGTAACACAGCCAGCCAGATATGATGCTGCCGGGGAACTAAAGGACCTAGATGCGCACAGAATCATTCATATGTCTTTTGAAGGGGAACCGATGGATATGCAGCGGAGTTATCTGGTTGTTACGAATAACTATCGCGCGTTCTCCTCTGCGTTGGTTAATCCAGGTGGGGAGCGAATTGTACTGGCTTCACCGGATGAGAACCGGCATGTGCTGACTGAGTATGTGCGGCATATGAAGACGTTGACGCCAAAGGCTGACGGTCACTGGTCCCTCGCCCCATGGTCGGGTCGTCCACATGTGACGTTCCTAACCTCGCCGCAAGCAACGCATGTCGCCAATGCTTATTCTGAGTTGCTTTATGAAGGGCTGACGGTAGAAGGATACGCTAAGTTTGCTCTTGATTTTCGGTGATTCTAAATCATTTTGCAAGTTGTGATCTTCTAAGCCCACAGCATCAAAATAATAGAGAAAGACTGTCTCTCAGAGGACGGTCTTTTTTCATAAAACAGATTTAAAATCGTACGAAACTCGTGATTTTGTATGTCCTGAGTCGTGTTTAAAGTTATTGACCTCTCGTATAATTAGACATATACTTTGATTAAACAAATTTTGGTTTAAAAGGTAATGAAAAAGTCACCATCATTCGTTTGAGGGGGTGTCCCTTTGGAAAAAAACACCACGATCCGCGCACAGATAGAAAAGTATATTCAAAGTGAAGGTATTTCGATGCAATGTTTTGCAGATGCTTCCAAGGTAAATCCGGGTACACTTAGCGGTATACTTAACCGAAACCCACCACGGCCTATTTCAGTTAATCAGCTTGATCTGATTACTGAGGCGATGGGATTGGAAGAAGGATCTTTGTTCGAGATGTATGTAGATGAGTGTTTTATTCATTCCTTGCCCCACTGGAGAAGGTTGCGTCCATTTCTTCTTCGTTGCTCAGAGTTGAACAAGCTGGACTGTATACGCAGTGTGCTAGGCTATTTGATGGACGATTTATCGAATATTCCGGCTATTTTTGAGACTGCAGAAGCGATGTTTGAGGATGGCCGACATGAAGCCTCCATGCTTTTGTATGATTGTGTTATTGAGAGTGAGAAGTATACCCACTCCGAACGGTTGGCGATTAGCTATTTTCGCATATTCCAGATTCAGATTAAGGATAACCAACGGAACTTGAAGGCTGCTGTACAATTCCATTTATACCGTAGTCGTCTACCGGAAATTTATGCACTGGAAGGCTTACATATGCTATCTCAAGTGTTTGCTTTAAAAATGCAATGGTCCGAGATGGAAATGTATGCGGACGAGCTAAGAGAGCTGGCGCAGGCATTGTATCGCAATCGGAACCGTTTTGGAGATGAGCACCTGGAGCTGCTTAAGCCGCTCGTTTATTACTATGCTCAAGGGCATCTGCTCAAGGCCAGCTGCTATGAGTTTCAGGGTAGATATGAGGAATCCAAGCAATGGATTGAAGGTTATGCAGATTTGAGCTGGTTTGAGGGTCTGGACGAGGAAGGCTGGAAAGTAGTCAACCTGCATCGTGTATATGCACAGGGCAACAGACTTTGTATTGAAATCAAAATGGGCAACACTTCTGCAATCTATGAATATATTACTTACCTGCGCGAGCATCCGGATGAGACATTGGAAGGCTTGAATACGTTGCTCGAATCAGCGAATCGGTTTGGTTATTTCGTGGATGCCGAGCTGGAGCTGTTCAGCCAGCAACTCAAGAGTTTCTGGGAGCTTGCACCGGAACAATGGGACACACATTATCGCAAGCACTTTAATGCATTTCGCTTTGCCTCCTTTTGTAAGGTGTATGCGGAATATTATTTTCGAAAAGGCGATTACCCCGAAGGGTTGGAACAAACACTACATTGCCTGCAACTGTCTGTCGATAACAGCTATACCGAGCATATCATTGGTTGTATGGCTTTATTTGAGCAGCACCGGAATTTTGCTACCCCAAGACAGCAGCAGTTGTATCAGAGTTTTTGCCTCGGCGTACGGGCAAATGAAAAAAATCATGCCTATGATCACAGTACGGGTGGGTATTTATAAGTCTAAAATTCATTCAAATTCTTCATATAACACGTACTTACGAGGATGTTCTCATTTCAAAGGGGGATATTCTCGTTTTTTAGCTGTTGCTGGTTCTTGTGACTTTTCGTATGGAAAGGACTGTTTTGCGCGTTGACAAGTTTCGCATGCAGGATTAGGATAAATGCAGCACAGAAAGTGAAGGAGAGCATATACTAATGACGATTCCCAAAACACTAACGATAGCCGGCTCCGACACAAGCGGCGGAGCAGGTATTCAGGCGGACCTGAAAACCTTTCAGGAGCTTGGTGTATATGGCATGACTGTACTGACTACCGTAGTTGCGATGGAACCTAAAACTTGGAACCATCTTGTATATCCTGTTGCGTTGGACGTGGTTGAGGCGCAGCTGCGTACTGTATTGGAAGGTATCGGTTTTGATGCAATGAAGACCGGGATGCTGGGTTCTGTAGATATCATCGAACTGGTTGCCAGCCATTTGAAAAAGCATGATCTGAAACGGATTGTGATTGACCCAGTGATGGTCTGCAAAGGCACGGATGAAGTGCTTCAGCCGGAAAATACAGAGGCCATGCTGGAATTGTTGATTCCTGGCGCTGATCTGGTAACACCGAACTTGTTCGAGGCTTCGCAGCTGGCGAAGAAAGGACCGATCACGACACTGGAGCAGATGCAGGAAGCGGCTGCTATTATCCACGAGCGTGGTGCTAAGCATGTGCTGATCAAGGACCGTGGCAAAATTCGCGCAGGTAAAGCGATGGATCTGCTGTATGACGGAATCACTTTTGACTGGTTTGAAGCGGATGTTGTACAAACCAACTTTACCCACGGTGCAGGCTGTACCACTTCGGCTGCGGTAACGGCTGGTTTGGCACAAGGGCTGACTGTACGTGAAGCTGTGGATCAGGCCAAGAAATTCATTACACAGGCCATTGAAGGTGGCTTCAAGCTAAATGAATTTGTCGGTCCGACCCTGCATGTGGCACACCGTTTGCAAAATCAATAAAGAGGACTTATAAATCTCCATTAGACTGTATATATATCAGGTTGGTATAGCCAACTATGTCTTCGTTATATAGCGTTAGATTAGGCTCAAAAGCCGCAATACATGGTATTGCGGCTTTTGAGGTTGTATTATTTTGGAATTCCAGCTTCCAGTTTGGTCTAATCGTACTGTATAATAGGCATCAGATTTATTACATTAAAGGGGGAAACGAAGCAATGACATTATTCAGCGAAATGGCTTACAGCCGACCAGAGCAGCCTGAAATTGAACAGCGGTTTAAAACACTGTTACAGCAGTTTCGTGAAGCGGACAGTGTAGAACGTCAAAATGAAGTTATTCATGCCATTAACAAGCTGCGCAGTAACGTGGAAACGCAATTGCAATTGGTGGAAGTTCGGCACTCCATTGATACGGAAGATGCTTTTTACAAAGCGGAGCAAGAGTACGCTGATGATTTCATGCCGGTTATTCAGGAGTATGTAACCGATTACTACCGCGCATTGGTAGATTCTCCATTTAGAGCTGAGTTGGAGAGCCAATGGGGCAGCCAGCTTTTCAGTATTGCCGAGGTGGCGCTCAAGTCGTTCCACCCGGATATCATTGAGGATTTGCAGCAGGAAAATAAGTTGACTTCGGAATATGCCCAATTAATTGCCTCAGCGAAGATCCCGTTCGAGGGAGAAGAACGCACATTGTCACAGCTCCTGCCATTTGAAATGGCAACCAACCGCGAGACACGCAAACAGGCCTCCGAGGCCAAGTATCAATTTATGAGTGAGCATGAGGACGAGCTGGATCGAATTTATAATGAATTGGTCAAGGTACGTACGCGCATGGCACACAAGCTGGGCTATGACAACTTCGTAGAATTGGGCTATGCCCGCTTGGGACGTACAGATTACAACGCAGAAATGGTAGCCAATTTCCGCGAGCAGGTGCTGAAGCACATTGTTCCTCTGGCAACCAAGCTGAAAGAGCGCCAACGCGAGCGGATCGGAGTAGATCAGCTCCGTTATTACGACGAGGGCTTCAACTTCTTGTCAGGCAATCCTACGCCAAAAGGTGACCCGGACTGGATTCTTCGTAATGGAGCGCGTATGTATGAAGAGCTATCACCGGAAACACATGAATTTTTCAGTTTTATGGTCGAGCGTGGACTGATGGATTTAATCAGTAAAAAAGGCAAGCAAAGCGGAGGCTACTGTACATTTTTGAGCGAATATGGCACGCCATTTATTTTCTCCAATTTTAATGGGACATCCGGTGATATCGACGTATTGACTCATGAGGCAGGTCATGCCTTCCAGGTCTATGAAAGCCGACATTTTGAAATTCCCGAGTACCACTGGCCAACCATGGAGGCGGCTGAAATTCATTCGATGAGTATGGAGTTTTTCGCATGGCCTTGGATGAAGCTGTTCTTCGAGGAAGACACGGACAAATATCACTTTGAACACCTATCTTCATCGTTGCTGTTCGTGCCTTACGGCGTAGCCGTAGACGAATTCCAGCATGCCGTATATGAACACCCGGATTGGACACCGGCCGAACGTAAAAGTGCATGGCGTTCCATTGAACGCAAGTATAAACCGCATCTGGATTATGAAGGCAACGAGTACCTCGAAAAGGGTGGATTCTGGCACAAGCAGGGACATATTTTTCAATCTCCGTTCTATTATATTGACTATACACTGGCACAATTGTGTGCATTCCAGTTTTGGAAACGCATGGGTGAAGACCGCGCAGCAGCATGGAAAGATTATTTGAAGCTGTGTCGTGCCGGAGGAAGCCGATCCTTTACCGGATTGGTTGAGCTGGCTGGATTGATCTCGCCGTTCCAAGACGGCTGCATCGCCTCTGTAATCGGAGAAATCGAAGCATGGCTGACCAGCGTGGATGATAAAAAGCTATAAGCATAGCCAAAAAGGGTATTTCACTTACCTGTCTAGCTAAAAGCTTGTAGATGAGATGCTTTTTTTAATGAAAGCAGAGCAGTTGCACGAAAAAAGCCGGGAACCCTACATGATGTAGAAGCCCCGGCTTTGTGTTTATTTTAGAGTAAATATAACTTTATTCATGTTTGGTGTTGAGTGGTTTGAGATTGGCTTCAATTGATGCACGGCGCGGCTCCAAGAATGGAGGCAGTGCCAGAGATTCGCCCAGAAACTCCAGTTCCTCGTCGGTGTCAAAGCCAGGTCCATCGGTAGCCAATTCAAACAGAATGCCGTTCGGCTCACGGAAGTACAAGGAACGGAAGTAAAAGCGATCTACAAAACCAGAGTTGGAAATTTGCAGCTGACCAATACGCTCTACCCACTGTTTGAGCTCTTCCTCGGTTTCAACACGGAAAGCGACGTGATGCACACTGCCGCGTCCTGGTCGCTCTTGTGGCAGATCGTTGCGCTCTTCCAGATGAACTTCAGTTCCTGTACCGCCTTCACCTGTTTCGTAGATAACCACATCCGGTTGTCCGGCAACAGGGGAAGGGTAGGAGCCCTTTTTGCGGAAGCCCATAACCTGTTCAAGAATAAGAATGGTATTCTCCGCTTTGGGAATGGTCAGATGAACCGGACCAAGTCCAACGATGCCGTATTCCGCAGGAACAGGGCTCTTCTCCCAAGGCGTGCCGCCGCGCATTCCGTGATCATGCTCATCTGAAACGAGGAAGAAGCGTTGTCCTTCAAAATCCTCGAACGAAAGCGCCAAGCGTCCTGCTTGATCTATAATTTCGCCATGCTTCACATCCAGCTGCTCGAAGCGGTTTTTCCAATAATTCAGAGCCTTGTCGTTCGGTACCCGTAGGGAGAGCGCCGAAATACTGTTATTCCCTGTACGCGTTTGTCCAGCATGTGGAATTTCAAAGAAAGTGACTTCCGTACCCGCGGTTCCGCGCTCATCTCCGTAAAAGAGGTGATACACACTAACATCGTCCTGGTTCACCGTTTTCTTGATCAGCCGAAGTCCTAATACCTGAGTATAAAATTCAACATTTTTAGCCGCTGCTGCTGTAATCGCCGAAACGTGATGCAATCCTAACAATTTCATGTTATTTGCCCTCCTTGGTTTTTATATGATTAGGTTTTTCAAAGTAAAATAAACCGTCGTCGTAAACTTTTCTTTATATTTATTATCTTGATATTAAGATATATTATTTTTGATTGTTTGTCAACATGAATTACGATCTTCCTACAATACAGTTTCGTGACGGACAAAAATTGAAATTCGAAATAATGCAAAAGCAGATACAATAAGGCTCAATATAGCCCAAAGTAGATAGAATGAATTTTATTATAAAAGGAGTTTACTAAATGTATACGGATAAGGATTTAACGATTAGGCCCGTTAGAGAAGAAAACCTACATGCCCTTTGGACGTTAACTTTTAAGGAAGAAGCACCGGAATGGAAGCAGTGGGATGCACCCTACTATGAACATAAGAAGCTTTCTTTGGAGGAGTATTTAAAAGAGAAGGAAAAGCGAATCGGACAAGATGACTTTTGGCTCATTGAAGTGGAAGGCAAGGTCATTGGATCCGTGAGTTACTACTGGGAGCATAAGCCGTCTCAGTGGCTTGAAATGGGGATAGGTATCTATGATTCGGGGTATTGGAGTGGTGGCTATGGTACGAGAGCACTTCGATTGTGGATCGACCATTTGTTTAATACATTGCCTCTAGTAAGAGTAGGCTTTACAACCTGGTCAGGAAACCATCGGATGATGAAGGTCGGGGAGAAGCTGGGCATGACCCTCGAAGCCAGGCTTCGCAAATGCAGATATTATAATGGAAAGTATTATGATTCGATCCGAATGGGGCTTTTACGGGAAGAGTGGAGGGGATAGTTGTTCTGCAAATAAGAACCTTTCTAAGCATAAAAAGATGACCTCTGAATGGATCAGGAGTCATCTTTTTTGGCGCTCATGGGTATTTTACTTTCATATTTTAAGTGCATCTACTCTGATTCTCGAAGTCGCTCCACAATACTTTGTTTGTTATTCATAGAATAGACTGCTATTGGTATAAGTATCCCAAGCAAGAACAGTAAAGGCAACAAGACTAGAAGTGGCCAGATTATAAAGTGATAGCTCAAAAACCACATCATACTGCTTAGGGGTTTCACAATTGAAATAGAGAATATGATCCCTAATAAAATGGAGGATAGGGCGGTGCCGAGAACATAATATAGCCCTTCATAAATCAGCATACCCCGCAATTGCTTTTTGGTCATGCCGATACTTTGCAGCATGGCAAACTCCTGACGCCGTGTCAATATACTCGTCAGAATTGCGTTTACAAAGTTGAGGATACCAATCAGGCCGATAATCAGACTGAGCGTGCCTCCGATCATCATGATGGTGTTTTGCATACCTGAAAACTCATTCATTGAAGTAAACTTGGATGTGTAGTTCATTACTGGCTCTGTAGTTTCGGTGTAACTTTTTAAAAAGCTCTCCATGGCATCTTCCTGATCAGGGGATACATTAAAGGCGTAGCTCATCACAGCAGGCTGCTCCGCAAGCGGCTTGTAAATATTCGCCGGAAGATAGAAGTTATACTTACTTGAACGGCGATCAGAATTGGTACTATATTTAATTGCAACATGACCAAGTACTGTGAATGCATGCGTAGTATACTCTTTATCCAGCGGAGCTTCTGCTGCTCCCATATAACTGTGAAGCGTGACCTTTTCACCCACCTTATACAGAGCCTTTTCCATCTGGGGGATGTCATGGTCATCTAAATCTACCCCTTCCAATATATACTTACCGGAAGCCAGCTTCTCAAAATTAAGCTCACCGTCTAGTAATCGCAACCGGTGCAGTGGTAAATCTTCCAGCCCATATACTGCCGCGATGAAGTTGCCGCGAGAATCTGTCTCATCGTCCTCATTGGTGTATTTTCCATTCTCGACAGTAAGCACTAATCTGCCGCCGTACAAGCGACCGCCCTCTTCAAAGCCGGGCTGTGTCTGTACAGCCTGAATAAAACTCTCGGAGGTCCCATTTTTAGGGCCGCTAAAATAGGGGCGATGAAAATATTCAGCATGAGCAATGAGAAAGTCAGTGTCATTGAATTTGGATACAAACTTATCCATATCAATGCTCTGAGACAGGGTGAAGGCCGTGTTAAGAAGTACAAGGCTTAACGAAAGACTGATGACTACCAACACGGTGCGTTTTTTATTGCGCCCCAAGTTGGAGAGAGCCATGTGGATCATTTTAGCGCCTTCAGTGGATTTTTTCAGCTTACGGCCGCCCTTGGTATTTCCGTCTGTGTATCTTACTGCCTCAACTGGCGAGACAGCTGCCGCAATTCTGCCTGGCTTGAAAGTGCTGATCATTACAGTAATGAGCGCGAACAGAGCAGATCCGACAAAAATCCAAGGGTTAGGGGATACCGATATCTCAGTACCGTTATATACACTCATATTTATAATAAAAGGCACGAGTGATTTACCGATAAAAAAACCTGCTATTAATCCAATCGGGATTCCTATCCCTGAAAGAACTAACGCCTGTCTGCGAATGATCCGACGAATCTGGTTGCCGCTTGTACCAATCGTCTTTAAAAGACCATAGAAACGGATATCTCGCATCACTGATATTTGGAATATATTATATATGATCAAATAACCGGTAAACATGATCAGTAACAGGGCAGAAGTTAACGCTATGATGGTCTCTGTATCTAGACTAAAATTGGTTGAGATGTATGCCCAATTTACATTACTCGCGATATAGTTCGGTGCATCTTCGTCAAGCGAATATCCACTTTCGGTAATCACTTTATTGAGCTTTCCTCGCGAATCAAAGCTATTGTCGAACATCATATATGCACTAATGGTTCCTGTATAGAAATGATCTTTTTTATAGGTGCTTTGTAATTCCTTTGCATGAGCATCGACATAGGATCTGGAGGCGAATATTTGTCCTGTGTTAAACACAGGATCGCTTTTCCACCAGCCGGAAAGGATAAAATCACGCTGCACTTCTTTACCTCGTATGTCAAGCTTTAGCCTCAAAGGTGCTCCAACCTCCAAAGGAACACCCAATAGCTGTAACGTCTTGGAGTCTGCGATCACTTCATTTTCTGCGACAGGCTTGTGCCCCTCTTTAAGCTCAATAAAACCGAGCTTCATCCCTACATCATCGTAATACCAGAACTCTGTGTGACGTTTTAGAAATTTATCGTTTTTAACTTCGTCGCTTAATATACGGTTATAAGCTATTTCTTTGATCAACGGATGATTCTTGACATGATTAAATTCGTCATCCGTTATATATTTAAGTACGGCATGCCCATCTCCACCTGCCTGACGCATGGTCGCCCGTTGTAAGCTTTCCCCAGCGCCAATCCCCATAGTGAACAGTGTTGTAAATAGCAATGAGGTTAGTGCTATAGCAACAATAGCAATGAGGTTACGGGCTTTGTTTACTTTAAAGCTCTTATCTGCCAGATTACGGATCGTTTTTTTATTTCTAACCTGAATCATTTGCCTTCACCACCGACCATTTTACCGTCCTCAATCCGAATAATCCGGTCTGCCATTTGGGCAATTTCCTCGTTGTGCGTAATCATCACCATCGTTTGGCGGAACTGTTGACTGGATACTTTGATCAGCCCCATCACATCCAGACTGGTTTTACTGTCCAGGTTCCCGGTGGGTTCGTCTGCTAAAACAATTGCAGGTTTTGCTGCCAATGCTCTGGCGATAGCTACGCGTTGCTGCTGGCCCCCCGATAGATTGTTGGGCAGGTTATTCAACTTTTGGTCCAGACCCAAGGTATGTACAATTTTATCTATGTGGGTTTTGTCCGGTTCTTTACCATCCAGTTCAATCGGAAGCACAATATTTTCGTAGACATTTAAAACAGGCACTAGGTTGTAATTTTGAAATACGAAGCCAATTTTTCGTCTGCGAAATATAGTCAATTCTTCATCTTTCAATGTGAAAATATCTTTACCGTCAATCGTAACGTTTCCACTTGTCGGACGATCAAGTCCACCCAGCATATGGAGAAGGGTAGATTTGCCGCTCCCGGACGTACCGACAATGGCCACAAATTCTCCGCTTTCCACCTCCAGGTTCACTCCATCTAGGGCATGAACAGCGGTATCCCCGTTACCATAATACTTCTTCAACTCCTGAGTTTTTAACAGAGTCATTCATTTCTCCTCCATGAAAAATAGTCTGTACACCAATACTTCGCAATACAGACTTTACCATATCAATCTTTCTACAATCTTTCTGAAATCTAACAGTGTTGTAAGAATTACTTGTCTATGGGGAGAAAAATCGAGAAGGTGGAACCACGGCCTCGGCGTGACCATAGTTTGATGTATCCGCCCCCAGCCGAAACAATTTCTCTTGCTAAAAATAGTCCAATCCCGACACCTTCTTGCGAGATTACAGTTTGTGACCGATAGAAGCGCTTGAAAATCTTACTGTGTTCTTCCTCAGCAATCCCAATGCCATTATCAGTAATATCAATTCGGCAGAATAAATCATAAGCACTCACTTTAATGAATATATTCCCGCTAATTTCTGTATATTTGACGGCGTTGTCCAAAATATTATAGATCGCCTCAACCGTCCATTTTAAATCAAAACAGGCCTGGATTTCTTCTTTACTCTCCATAGTAATCGAAATCCCTTTAGCGTTTGCCTTCGGCATAATTTGTTCCAGTGCAGTAGTTAGTAGCTTCTGAACTGACTCCTGCCTTGACGACAATTTAATAATCCCTGTTTCAAGCCGTGATGTTTTTACTAAGGAATGGATCAGGAAATGAAGCTTTTCGGCTTGTGTGGATAAAGCCTTTACACAAGTGGAGCCTTCCGGTGGCAAATCATATTCATTAAGCAGTTGTGAGTAGAGGATGATGTTAGCAATAGGTGTTTTCGTTTGATGCGAGATGTCAGAAATGAGCTCGTTTATTTTATTTTTTTCTGCCAACAAATTTTTCGAGGAAACGGAGCAAATGGAAAGAAATTGCGCAAGCTTGGCCTCTACTGCTGATAAGACGGATTCGTCAAAAACACGCTCTGAAAACTCGCCACTAATTGCAGTTTCAATCATATGATCCATAGTCTTCATTGTTTTATGTACGTTCTTACGATAGAGAAGAATGGTAACCCCGGCTATGAAAAGAGCAGTAATAGCAATTCCAAAACACGCATAATTCAGGGTCGTCATTCATTTCACCGCCCAAGTGTATCCGATACCGTACACAGTCTTAATGTACTGAGGAGAGGAAGGAAGGTCCTCCAGCTTGTCACGTAGCCTTTTTATGGTGACTGACAAGGCATTTTCGCCCACATACTCAGCGCCATCTGTCCAGATGCTGTCTACCAAATGATCACGGGTAATGATCTTCCCACGATGATCAATTAAGAGGCGAAGCAATTTCTGCTCCGTTTTGCTTAGCTCCACAGGTGTACCCTTTTTAGCAAACGCCATCTTATCAAATGAAAAAGAAAAAGCATCTATCTGAATGGTTTCTGCAAGAATACGCTTGTTCTTTTTTAACTGGACGTCTACTCGTGCCCTTAATACCATCAGACTGAAGGGCTTAGTGATATAGTCATCGGCGCCCAATTCCAAACCAGTTACAATATCTGTTTCCATATCATGTGCAGTTAAAATAATGACCGGCAAAGTTGTTGTTTTACGAATATCGGTTAAAAAATCTAGTCCGTTTCCATCTGGCAAATTTAGATCAAGAATCACTAGGTCAAAAGCAGCGCTTGCCAATTGTTCTTTTGAAGTACTAAGGTCATGTGTTTGCACAAATTCGTTGTTAGGTCCTTTAAGAGCGAGAATAATGCCATTACTCAAAGCTAAATCATCTTCAACGATTAATATGCGGTTCATCTTTTTCCTCCTATATGCTTTCACAACTAAATATAGCTGGACTCACGGGCTCTCTTTCTAGTTTACTGGATTTTGCTCGTATTTGCTCACTGGTTATCGCACGGCTGTTTGGTCATGCTTAAAACAATTCAAAGAATTTGACAGATACAATATCACTGCTATAATTTATCCTAGTTGTTTTGATAATGATTATCATTATTGGAGGGGAGGAGAGGGCCGAAGCTTGGCACGAGTTATTGGACAGGCTCCCTTAGTTAGAGATGAAATTGCGCTATTTAATATTAGCTTTTCTGGTACTGGCCTTCGCCTCGGTGTTCATCGGTGTTCATGATGTGACTCCACTTGATTTGTTCCACTTAACCAACGATCAAGCGCAGGTGCTCCTGATTAGCAGATTCCCACGTTTGATCAGCATCATTATCGCAGGGGCGAGTATGAGTATCTGCGGGCTGATTATGCAGCAGCTTACCCGAAACCGATTTGTATCGCCCACCACCGCAGGGACGATGGATGCGGCACGATTAGGTGTGCTGATGGCCATTATGGTGTTTGGAGCGGCGGGATTTTGGACGAAGATGCTGACGGCTTTTGGATTTGCTCTAGGGGGAACGCTGATTTTCATGAAGATATTGGATAAAATCCGTTTCAAGGACCCGGTATTTATCCCGCTTGTTGGTCTGATGTTTGGGGGCATTTTAAATTCGGTGACGACTTTTTTTGCCTACAAATATAATCTGATCCAGGGCATTTCTTCGTGGATGCAGGGGGATTTTTCTCTAATCATGAGTGGCCGCTACGAGATGCTGTATCTTAGTGTTCCTTTGGTTGCGTTGGCGTATATATATGCGAATCGTTTTACAATTGCAGGTATGGGTGAGGATTTTGCAGCCAACTTGGGCGTACATTACAAGCGCACCGTCAATGTGGGTTTGGTGATCGTGGCTTTGGTGTCCTCTGTTGTCATCTTAACCGTTGGTACGATTCCCTTTTTGGGGCTGGTTGTACCCAATCTGGTCAGTATGTATATGGGGGATAATCTGAAAAAAAGCCTGGCTCATACAGCGATCTTGGGCGCCGTTTTTGTGCTGTTTTGCGATATTTTGGGACGGGTGATCATTTACCCATATGAAATTTCTGTAGGGCTTACGGTTGGTGTGATCGGGAGCGCGTTGTTCTTGTATTTGCTGCTGAGGAGAAGGGCTTATGAATCCTAAATTAAAAATCGGAATATTAGCCGCTGCCGCGCTTGTGTTGATTGCTGCTTTTGTGTTTATCGATCTTCCGCACACCTGGCATTACGCGTTGCCGCGACGATTGAAAAAGGTCGCAGCTTTCATTCTGACAGGTGGCTCCATTGCTTTTGCGACCGTTATTTTCCAGACGGTTACGAATAATAAGATTTTGACTCCGGGTATTATCGGGCTGGATTCACTGTATATGCTGATTCAGACGACGATTATTTTTGCATTTGGTTCCGTCCCATTGATTTCGACCAGCAAAGAATTAAACTTTTTGCTGTCAGTGGGGATGATGGTGTTGTTCGCGGGATTGCTATACAAGTTAATTTTCCGCAAGGATGGACGGGGTATTTATGTACTTCTGCTGATCGGTCTGGTGTTCGGGACGCTGTTTAACAGTCTGTCTACCTTTATGGAGGTACTGATTGATCCGAACGAATTTGCGAAAATTCAGGACAAGAGCTTCGCCAGCTTTAGTAATGTAAACACCGAACTGTTATGGCTTTCTGTATTCGTGCTTGTGCTCGTATTTGCTTATGCGTGGAGATTTATTAAGTACCTGGACGTGCTGTCGCTCGGACGGGAGCATGCGATTAATTTAGGTCTCCCTTACAGTTATATCATCAAAAGATTGCTGATTATTGTAGCGATTCTCATCTCCATATCTACGGCACTTGTTGGACCGATCACGTTTCTCGGATTAATTGTGGCCAATGTGGCTTATCAGGTAATGAAGACCTATCAGCACCGTTATATTATTCCGGCCTCCATCTGTGTTAGTGTCATTGCTTTGGCAGGGTGCCAACTGCTGGCGGAAAGAGTATTCGATTTATCGACAACAGTCAGCGTCATTATTAACTTTATCGGGGGGGTGTACTTCCTGTACCTTTTGCTACGGGAGAATAAATCATGGTAGAAGTCAAAAACGTAACCAAACGCTACGGGAATAAAAATGTGGTGGAGCAGGTGTCCGTCACTATACCTAAAGGCACCATTACCTCCTTTATTGGACCTAACGGCGCTGGGAAAAGCACCCTGTTGTCGATGATCAGTCGCCTAACAGATAGTGATGAGGGAGAAATCCTCATTGACGGACAGGCCGTGAGCCTGACCAAAAGTGAGGAGCTAGCCCGGAAGATATCCATTTTAAAACAGACTAATGATGTCAACATCCGCTTAACCGTGAAGGAACTGGTCAGCTTCGGCCGTTTTCCGTATTCCAAGGGCAGATTGAACAGCGAGGATCGCAAAATGGTAGAGCAGTCTATGGCCTACATGGGACTGGAGGATATGAAGGACAAACATATTGATTTGCTCAGTGGGGGACAGCGGCAGCGGGCGTTTATTGCTATGATTCTGGCACAGGACACGGAATACATACTGCTGGATGAGCCGCTGAACAATTTGGATATGAAGCATTCGGTTCAGATTATGAAGACGCTACGCAATTTAGTGGATGATCTGGGCAAAACGATTCTGGTGGTGCTTCACGACATTAACTTTGCTTCCTGCTATTCGGACCATATTGTCGGGATGAAGAATGGCAGATTGCTGAAACAAGGAACGGCTGACGAGATGATCGATAGTCAGGTATTAAAGGATTTGTACGATATGGATATTCCGATTCAACAGATCGGTGATCATAAAATTTGTGTGTACTTCACTTAGGGGGAATGTAAAATGAAGAAAAATTTGATGTTTTTAACACTGATGCTTGCACTGGTACTGATCGTATCGGCCTGTGGCAAAGCGGCTCCGGCAACACAGGAAGCGACTGGCGATGTCTCCTCAACTGCAACAACGGAATCCAAAACTGTATCGGTCAAACACGCACTGGATGAAAACCCGGTCCAAGTCAAAGTCAATCCGAAGAATGTCGTTGTTTTTGATTTTGGTTCATTGGATACGCTCGATAAGCTGGGCGTAGACGTTGCGGCGGTAGCGCAGCAGGATCTTCCTACGTATTTGAACAAATATAAAGATTCCAAATATGCAAGTGCGGGCACGCTGTTTGAGCCGGATTACGAGAAAATCAGTGATCTCTCTCCTGAACTGATCATCATTGGTGGCAGACAAGCTGATGCATATAAAGAATTGAGCAAAATTGCACCCACGATTTCGATGGCTGTAGACACCAAGGATTATATCAATTCCTTTAAGAAAAACGTTGTAACCCTGGGGCAAATCTTCGACAAAGAGGAAGCTGCCAAACAGGAACTGGCTGCGATTGATAGCTCCATTAAGGCTGTACATGACAAGGCTGTAGCGAGCAAGGCTAAAGGATTGATCGTACTGACAAATGAAGGAAGCCTGAGTGCATACGGCTCACAATCCCGCTTCGGTATCATTCATGATGCTTTTGGCGTAACTCCTGTAGATCCTGGCATTAAAGTATCGACGCATGGACAAAAGGTTTCTTTTGAATATGTACAGCAAAAAAATCCAGATTATATTTTTGTCGTTGACCGTGGGGCTGTGGTGGTCGAGGAAGGCAAGGAACAGGTTACAGGTAAACAAACCATTGAGAATGAACTGGTGAAGAAAACGAATGCATATAAAAACGGTCATATTGTATACCTGGATCCTAACTACTGGTACCTGTCAGGTAATGGTCTGGAATCCGTATCTGAAATGATCAAGGAAATAGATGCTGCACTGTAATGCATACATTCACATCATGGGGGACTATGTAGGATGAAGGGTCATGTAGATGAAATTTCATTAGATGGGTATCTTGTGCACATCTATACACCTCCCGTATCTGTGAATCATAATGAGCTGTATCCTGTGCTGTATGTACAGGATGGCAGCTCTTTATTTCTAAGCGGGTTGGATGAGCTGGAAAGAGGTTTTTCTACGGGAGAGCTGCCCCGTGTAATGCTGGTGGGCATTCAGCCTGTGAATCGGCTGGACGATTATACGCCTTGGGAGGCAGTTGCTTTAGTAGAGGGAAGACCTGCTTTTGGCGGTGAAGGAGATGCGTATCTGGCGTTTGTGGTTACAAAAGTAATGCCATACGTCGAGGCAAAATATCCAGTGCAAACTGGGCTAGAGCATACTGGGATGATTGGTGCTTCGTTGGGTGGACTGATTTCCATGTATGCAGCCTTCCGTTATCAGCATATATTTGGACGTATTGGTTCGATCTCGGGTTCGTATTGGTTTCCCGGTATGATCAATTATATGCAATCTGCATCATTTGCCACTGTAATGGCTGGGACACACCGTATATATATATCTGTTGGGACCCGTGAAGGTGAAGGGAAGACGAATGTACAAAAAGATATGGTTCCGTTGACCCTCCAGGCATACGAGGTGCTGCTGACACAGGGATTGGATGCCAAAGAAGTGCTGCTTGAGCTGGATCAAGATGCGGTACATCGTGTGGATTGTTTTCAGCGTCAGTTTCCTAAGGCCATACAGTGGCTGTTCGGATAGCATAAAATGGAATACAGATTTCATACAACAACTTCAACGGATTGGAGAGCATGGAGTCTCTATGTCCTTGGGGTTGTTTTTTTTGTATGTATTTTTCGTATAATAGAGAAATGTTAAAATTTTAAGTTATGCGTCATGGAAGTGAGGGGGGACAACAATGAAGAAAAACCGCCTGGGATCTTCGGATTTGCTGGTAGGTGAGATTGGCTTGGGATGTATGTCGGTCGGTACGGAGGAGCAGCAAGCCGTTTACTTGATTCATGAAGCGTTAGACAGGGGTGTAAATCTGTTGGATACGGCCGATTTGTACCAGCATGGGCGCAATGAAGAAATTGTAGGGTCAGCAATCCGTGGACGGCGGCAGGATGTCATCCTGGCGACCAAGGTCGGCAATCGGCGTATACCAGGGCAGGAGGGATGGGAATGGGACCCATCCAAGAAATATATCCTGTCAGCCGTTAAAGAGAGTCTGCGCCGCCTGGGAACGGACTATATCGACCTGTATCAGTTGCACGGAGGGACGATTAACGATCCGATAGACGAAACGATTGAGGCTTTCGAACAACTGCAACAGGAGGGCGTTATCCGTTACTATGGTATTTCCTCCATTCGTCCGCATGTCATCCGTGAATATGTGGAACGCTCGAATATCGTTAGTGTTATGAATCAGTATAGTTTACTAGACCGGCGTGCAGAGGAAGAAGTATTGTCTTTGCTGCAGGAGCGGGGAATTAGCGTGATTGCACGTGGACCCGTGGCGAGCGGTGTATTGGCTGACAAGGGGGAAGAAAAGGCGGCCAAGGGATACCTAGACTACGAAGAGGCAGAGCTACTGGACGTGCGCAAGCAATTAAAGGCATTTGCAGGACTGGAGCGTAGTATGGAGCAGACGGCAATCCGTTATAGCCTGTCTCATCCGGCTGTCGCTGCTGTGATTCCGGGTGCAAGCTCTTTGGGACAATTGGAGCATAATATTTCTGCAGCAGATATTGCACCGCTAACTGAGCATGATCGAGAGACGCTACAGCAAATCAGCCGAGCCAATCGTTATGACGCGCAATACCGCTGATCCGAGCATAATAGAATAAGTGAAGTACACACTCGAACATGTACTCATCCCAGTTGCAATATATACAAGAATCATTACAATATAGGAATAAGACTGATTTATCATTCATATGTGAATGTGAAGATATTATCAATTCACTCTAGGAGGGACCAATAAATGGAACGCATCGAATCTGAGCAGCAATATCAGGATTTAATTAACGGTGACGGTCTAACCGTCGTGAAATTTGATACCAGCTGGTGTCCAGATTGCAAGACGCTGGATAAATTTATGGACGGCATTATGAAGGAGAACGCGGATAAGCGTTTCTTTGCGCTGGATGCCGAGAAGTTTCAGCCGATTGCTGAACAAAATCAAGTACGCGGCATTCCGAGCCTGCTCGTGTTCCGTAATGGCGAGAAAATTGCTCATTTGCACAGCAAATACGCCAAAACGCCAGCTCAAGTTTCGGAATATCTGACTACGCTGGAATCCAAACAGTAATTAGTTCGCATGGTAGATCTAGATCGGGATGATCTATTGAAGCCCGCGAAATAGCAAAAGGGATATCCAAGGCTGACCTTAAGGCCACTTGGATATCCCTTTTTGGTTGTAGGATACCAAACAATGATTACAAAATAATGAAAAAGAACACAGCTGCCAGCACGAAACGATAGATGGCAAACGTAGTCAAGCTCAAGCGTTTGAGCAGACCGAGGAACGTTTTGATTGCCAGCATACCGACGATAAATGCAGTAATAAAGCCGGCTGCGAACACCGGGAAATCACTCATAGACAGATGATCCATACTTTTAATCATATCAATCCCTGATGCACCCAGCATGACCGGAACAGATACGAGGAATGTAAATTCTGCGGCTGCCGTATGGCTTACACGTGCGAATAGGCCCCCAGACATAGTTGAGCCTGAACGAGAGAAGCCTGGCCATAGAGCTAGGACTTGGAACACACCGATGGTAAAGGCTTGTTTGTACGTGATCTCATCCAACGTATGTGATCTAATAGGCGGATGGAATTTTTCAGCCGCGATCATGAGCAAGCCCCCGATGACCAAACTGTACAAAACCGTTTCAGGACCAAACAAGTATTGCTTGATTACATCACGGAACAGTACACCAATTAATCCCGCAGGGATCATGGCTAAAATAATATGTAACAGGTTTAGACGTGGCTGGGATGAGATTTTGCGTCTGAAATCAAACAGGCTGAGGAATCTGCGCCAGTATAATACAACGACCGCCATCACAGCACCTAATTGTACGATAACCTCAAATGTTTTGACCGTATCATTCTCGGTGTTCAACCCTAGAAGATCAGCCGTAAGGATCATGTGACCCGTCGAAGAGACCGGCAAAAACTCTGTCAGCCCTTCAATAATTCCCATAATAATAGATGATAAAATATCCAATTTACTAGCTCCTCCTTACACGCATGTAGGGCAAACAACCTGAGTCGTTTGCCCTAAAAATATGTCATTTCAGTAGGAGTGAACGCAAGTGCCAAGTGCAGTATGCTGGTCGCTCAGATCACAAAGGTTCACTCCTGGGAAGAAGTGTCCGATTCCGACTCCATTTCCGAGGTCGGGGATTTGTGGTGTAAAATAATTTCCACCCGACGAATACGATTTTTACCCATTTCACGAATGATAAATTTCACATCATCTTCTATGAATTCCTTGCCCTGTCTCGGTTCCGGAACCCGGCTATACACCCACCCTCCGACAGTATCCACGTCTTCATCGTCCAATGCCAAGCCCGTCAGATCACTCAGATCGGAAAGCATCACTTTACCATCCATCAAATAACTGTTCTCCGTCAGTTTCTCGATTTCCTTCCGTTCATCCTTATCAAATTCGTCCCGGATTTCGCCAACAATCTCCTCCAAAATGTCCTCAATGGTAATCAGACCAGAGGTTCCACCATATTCATCGACCAGGAGAGCGATATGAACCTGCTCCTTCTGCATACGTTTCAGTAGCGTGTTGACGGGAATAACTTCCGGAACGGTCAGGATCGGTTGAATCAGGCTATCGAAAACAAGCTCGGGATTGCGATCATACTCAAGGAATAGCTGCTTGGTATTAATCATACCAATGATCTGATCCTTGCTGTCTGTCGCTACCGGAAAACGGGTATACTGTTCTTCGTGAATAGTCTGCATGTTTTCTTTGAGCGAGCGATTCGTAAACAAGCATACCATATCTGTACGTGGCACCATAATTTCTTTGGCAACGGTCTCGTCAAAAGCGAAGATACGATTCACGTAGCCATATTCGGTGTTATTGATCTTACCACTTTCCACGCTTTCGGACAAAATGATCTGAATTTCTTCCTGAGAGTGCGCTTCTTCATGCTCACTAGCCGGTTGAAGACCAAACAGACGAACCAGGCGATTGGCCGAGCCGTTAAGGAGCCAGATAAACGGATACATAATCCGGTTAAACCACACGATGACTGGAGAGGTTAACAAGCTGACAGCTTCCGCTTTGCGGATCGCCAATGTTTTGGGAGCCAGTTCCCCGATTACCACGTGCAGGTAAGTTACAATGACAAATGAAATAATAAAGGCCAGGATATGTGAAAACTCCCCATTGATGTTGAGCTGTTGAAAGAGAGGCTCCAGCAATTTGACTACAGTCGGTTCACCGAGCCAACCGAGTCCTAACGCTGTAATCGTAATACCAAGCTGACAGGCGGACAGGTAGCCGTCCAGATTATTGACGACTTTTTGTAGCGCCAGTGCGTTTTTACGGTTCTCCACGACCAGCTGATCTACCCGGCTGGAACGGATTTTAATAATCGCAAACTCGGTAGCCACGAAGAAAGCACTAAATAAAATCAACACCGCAAACAAAAATAGACTGACACCTATACCCATATAATTTTCACTCATCCCTTTTTCGTTCAATTTTTTAAGAAACTCTATTTTGAGTTCACTTGAACTTATTTTAAGAACTTAAAAGAAAATATACAAGGTTCATATGGAATCGTAGCAGGTCACCTACCTCTAATTTACACGAAAAATAAGGCATAATAGAACCCGCACGGCTCATTGCTTCACTTTACAAGCCTAGTTTAAGGGCGTATGATGAGTTCGAATGAACTTGAAATGTAACAAAGGGAGGAAAGCAGATGGAGTCTTTTACCCTCACTCGCCGTGATATGGCCCATTTGCTGCTGGCCATGGAAGGTCGCAGCGATTTGCAGCCTTTGGCTGTTCTCCAAGACGCTTGGAGGCGCACTCATAGCCATCTTGCCCGTTCCGGTAGCACCATGCCGACATTTCTATATACCGAAGTGACGCCTGTGCTGGACAAAATCATCAAGGGCAAGCACAGCGCAGCCTTTTCGCTGCAGGAAATTGTTTCTCTAGGCCAACTGGTGGAATATAGTCATGTCTCACTCGCCTCTATGCAAAATTGGGTCAAACGTGATTTTAAGGAGTTTCTCGGCGCTCCGAAGATCGGCAAAAAATACTCAGTCAACCAGGCAGCCATATTGCTTATCGTGGAAGATTTAAAATCATGTCTTGATTTTGAGTCCATCCGTCAGCTATTTTATATCCTGTTCCAACAGCCTGAAGATGATACGGATGATCTGATTCAGCCGGTCGATTTGTACGCTGCATATTCAACTTTATTTGAAGAACTGGATGCGAACGGAGACCAACTGCTTGATGTGACAGGAGCAGGGTATGCCAAAGACAACGGAAATTCTGCTACAGGACAGAAGCGGCAGGAAGCTGCGACAGAAGAACTGCTGGTACAGGCTGCAGATCAATATACTTGTCGTTTACAGCACTTGACCCCCAACCAGTGTGAAGCAGTGCGTAATACTTTGCTGGTAGCAGCGGTATCGGTGCAAAATAGTTATTTTTTGTCGATGGCGCGTCGGTATGTGAATGCGACATTATTTTTGGATTTTCAAGGATAGATTAGGATTGGCGCAAGAGGCCGATCCTATTTTTTTTGCTCTTTTTTGAGGATTGTCTACCCTTTTGGAGACTGAAAAAGTATACAAAAGAGGTATATACACTCAAACGCTGTCAAAGATACAATAAACATATATAATCCAGCAATTGGAAAAACTTTGAATATCTCTTCCAAAGCATCTGGATACACACACAGGAGGTAATGGCATGTCCGATGTCTCCATCATCATTTGTACCCGCAACCGGATCGAAGACCTGACACGCTGTATACAATCTATTGCTGCACAACAGCAATTGGAGCATACAGCTGTAGAACTGCTGATTGTTGATGACGGCGATATTTCCGACCAACAGATTGAACAGTACCGTCACATGGTATCCGGATTGCCTCAAGGTGTTCTCAAATATTATAAAAAAAGTCGTCCCGGCGTTTGGTTATCCCGCTATGAGGCCTTGTCTCTCGTACGGTATGATATTGTGCTGTATTTTGACGATGATGCTGAACTGGACGATAAACTCTATATCCGGCGCTTGCTCGATACCTACGAACAGGATGAAACGATTGTAGGTGTTGGAGGGATTGCAAAGGGACTACATTCAAGCCGGGCAGGAAAGCTGCTTGGCGTTTTGACTTTTCAGATGTCTTCTTCCCTTGGCAAGCTCTCACCCAGTAGTCTGGCAGGTTCTTTGCTGCGTTGGAGCGAAGCAACTGAGACTTTTGACACTGAATTTTTCCATGGCTGCAATATGTCATTTCGGAGGGATGCGCTTCGGGACATGAAGCCGTATCCGTGGATGACCAGCTATGCGGTGGCTGACGACTTGTACATGTGCCAGTTAGCGAGCCGTTACGGCAAACTGGTGATTAATCCTGACTTAAAAATCATCCATCATGAATCTCCAAGCTCGCGCGATAAGGCGGGCAAAGTAGCCAAGGCGACAGCAATTAACCACTATTATTTTCTTGCCCTGAAAAAGGCGGGATTTATCCAGTATGGAGCTCTTTTATGGACCTTAACCTACTTGATGCTCAAAGAAACGCTGCGCCGTAATTTTAACGCAGCAGATGGATACAAGCAGGGGGTGTTGTTCATTCTGAACCCGCGTAAGCAAAAATATAACGAATATTTAGGCCCGGCGGTTCAGTAATCTGCTTTAAACACATTGACAGGATAAAGGGGGAGTATGATGTTAAGCTTGTCCATTGCTCTGTGCACCCGCAATCGGGTTGACGATCTGACCCGATGCATCAATTCAATTGCCATGGGGGGAGCACCAGAGGCATGTGAAACCGAGCTGTGGATTATTGATGACGGAAAACTGCCAAAGCATGTGCTGGAACGTTATGAGCGTCAGTTGGGCAGAGCGGGAATTGCCTACCGATATCATCGTAAGGAGCAACCCGGACTATGGTTATCACGTGTAAAAACGGTGGAGCTTGCCCAAGGTGACATCATTTTGTTCCTTGACGATGATGTTGAGCTGCCGGGCAACTACTTGAATGAGTTAATGCGCACCTATGAGGCGTATCCGCAGGCAGCTGGTGTTGGAGGCATAGCACAGGGAATGAGTAACAGTTTCATGGGTACGATTCGCTGCTTGCTTTCGTTCCAGCAATCCTTGTCCAAAGGGAGATTGTCCCTCAGCGGTCAGTCCGGCTCGATGTACAACTGGCATAAGGCCAAGAAGACGTTTAAGACCCAGTTTTTTCATGGTTGTAATATGTCATTTCGCCGTGATGCGATTCTAAGTCTGGAGCCGGTACCTTGGTTGCAAAGCTATAGCGTCGGCGAGGATTTATTACTTTCCCGTATCGCCATGAAAAGCGGTCCATTGTATATTAATCCGGCGCTTACGCTGCTTCATCACGAATCGCCGTCCTCGCGCGACAATATGGAACAGGTTACTTATATGCGGGTGATGAATCATATTCATCTACTACGTGACGAGGGGTCTGGGCCGATCGGTTATGCAGCACTATATTGGACGACGTTGTATCAGATTTTGAGGGAAAGACCCAAAAAAAATCATAAAGCCATTCAAGGCTATAGAAGAGCACTGAAAGAAATTTTCTCAAGTACGAAGGAGCCTGTTAGCGGAGGACAGTTGTCTGAGCGCAATTCCAAAAAAACGGTGGGCTGATGGAGGTGCGTCAAAAGACGCGATGTGAGCATAGAGACGAGAGGCTTAATAAGGAACAGGAGTTGGACGTAACATGAGCACATGGACAGCAGCAAGGAAAGTATTCACGGGTGACAGTCTCGCCAAAACGATCATGCGCACGAGCTTTAATAATTTTTTTGTGCTAATCGTCACGACCCTGACTTCCATCCTGACCGCACGTATGCTCGGAGTAGAGGGGAAAGGTGAACTGGCGGCTGTTCTGTTCTGGCCTACGCTGATCGGCAGTGTATTGAGCTTCGGCTTGCCAACATCGTTAATTTATAACCTCAAGAAGAAAACAGGCACGACGGAAGAACTGCTGGCGTTGTCGCTCTGGATTCAGTTGCCTTCCAGTCTGTTGGCGGGAGCGGTGGCCTGGATATGTATGCCGTTGTGGCTGAATGGCTATGGTGCAGACATCATCCAACTGTCGCAGATTTATTGTGCGGCAGCAGTACCGCTAGCGGTACTTACAGCACTCACGACGGCATTATCGCAAGGACTGGATCGATTTAGCGTATATAACGGCCTGTTGTTTTACTATCCGTTACTGAATTTCATCGGTCTAGTGACCCTGTGGCTGATGGGCTTACTCAATGTGCAACTGGCGGGGGCAGTGAATTTTGCTGCGAGTTTCCTTGCGCTCATGTGGGCGTTCCTCCGTTTGCGCAAGCATATGAATTTGCGCGCATTTCGTCCGTTGACCAGCCGCCAAGTGCTGCGCCCTTATTATAGCTATGGAGCGCGGGTGTACGGGATGGAGTTGATGGGGACGCTGTCCACACAAACGGACAAAATCGTCATTGTGGCGCTGCTGTCGCCCAAAGCGTTCGGTCTGTACTCTGTTGTCTACGCCTTGTCCCGTGTGTTCAATGTGGTGCAAAATGCTGTCACTAATGTAACCTTCCCGAAGGTGACAGGGATGGAACACAGCAAAATTGTCGAAACGGTGGGTCGTGCTTTTCGCATCTCTATGGCTGCGATGCTAATCGTCATTGTACCGGCTCTCTTCATTGGACGATACATGCTGGGATTACTGTACGGTCCCGCTTTTCTGGAAGCATCGCTAACGTTCTACCTGCTGTCACTGGAATGTATTATTGGTGGTGGCTCATGGATTTTGGCTTCGGCCTTTAACGCACTCGGTCGTCCGGGACTGGTACTGTTCCGGCAAATTGTAGCCTATGCGATCACCGTCGGTCTGTTTTTTATTTGTACACCGATCTTCGGTCTGGACGGCATTGCTATTGCTTTGCTTGTAGGTGCTTGTGTACGGTTGGCGTTCTCGCTGTTCTCGTTCCCCATGTTTTTCAATGTTCCGCTATCCCGGATCATTTTTGATAAAAGTGATATTACATTTGTCTTGCAGACTATACAAAAGAAGCGCAGGAAGGGAGAACTGAAAGATGCCGAATTCGCATCCCATGGCTAAACTAAAAAATAAGCTAAGCGTCATTCTCGACGTAGTCCCTCAAGGTTCGAATATTATTTATGTCGATTATCCCGTCTATAATAACGGTGGGGATGTACTGATCATGAAAGGCACCGAAGCGTTCTTTAAGGATAATGATATTCGTGTCCGTGCCCGTTATAGCGCCATGGATATTCCCGATCAGCTTCATATTCCGGGCGACTGGATTATCGTATGCCACGGTGGTGGCAACTTTGGCGACTTATATTCAAATCACCAAAATTTGCGAGAACGCATCGTTCGTGATTTCCCTAACCACCGAATTGTAATCATGCCGCAGACGATCCACTTCCAGTCTGAACAGAAGGCTAATGAGGTGGCTGCCCTGTTTAATGCTCACCCGGATCTACATATGTTTGTGCGGGATACACGCTCTTATCAGTGGGCTAAGGATAAGCTGAACCAGTGCAGCATCACATTATGTCCTGATATGGCGCACCAGCTTTGGCCATTGAAGCCAACTACGGAAACCGTGAAGGATGTACTGTACTTCCTGCGTACGGATATTGAAACGGTGGGGGGGCAAAAGAAATTCGATGACGAGGCTGATGCCTCTCACCGTCTGGACTGGGATACTTTATTCACTCCGCTGGAAGTGAAGGGGATCGTCTATTTCCAAAAGTTTTACCGTCTGAATAAGAAAATTGGCGGCCCGTTGCCTACCCGTACATTCTGGTACAAGTACACTGACCATCTCATGAACAAGGCGGTTACGCTGTTCAGTTCTTACCGTGAGGTTCGCACTTCACGGTTGCACGGTCACATTCTGGCCTGTCTGCTTGATATGCCGCATGTTGTCATCGATAATTCTTACGGCAAGAATTCGCAATATTATAATACCTGGACACAGCCGAATCCGAAGGCAAAGCTGTTCAGTGAAACACCTGAAGCATTAGAGCAGCCGTCTTAATCGTAAGAAAAGCTAGTTAAAGACCTCCTGAACACTTCATTGGTTTAGGAGGTTTTTGGTTCAGTACTACAAAGAGCATAAGTATAATTTAATTAGATAAACAATTAAGGTAATGAATATTTTAATGACTTAATCTATAAGAGAGGATATTTTCGCTCTATTTTGACAATTCATTTCATGAATAGATATAATTTATGGGATAAAACTTGCAGAAAAGCGCGGAATTCTCCAGCTTTTGCTGTACATCACATGATCGTATATTTATTTAAATGAATCGAGGCTGACGAATGAGCAATCAATCGATGGACATGCTTCTCACGAAGGATATCGTGCGTGAAGGGGAACCGATTTTGCGCAAAAAGGTTGATCCGGTATGTCTGCCGCTGTCTGAAGAGGATCTTCAACAGATGCAATGGATGCTGGATTATCTGAAAAATAGCCAAAATGAAGAGCTGGCCACCCGCTATGAGCTGCGCCCGGGTGTAGGGCTATCCGCCAACCAGGTTGGGTTAAATAAAAGAATGTGTGCTATTTATTATGAGGACGGAGACCAAATGGTAGAATATGCCCTGTTTAATCCGAAGCTGGTCAGCCACTCTACATCCATGATTTATTTGGAACAGGGGGAGGGATGCTTGTCTGTAGATCGGTATATACCCGGATATGTACCGCGTTACGAGAAGATTCGCATCAAGGCCAATTTGCCGGACGGGACTCAGGAGTTGTTAACGTTTAAGGGTTATGCAGCGATTGTTGTACAGCATGAAATGGACCATCTGGATGGCATTATGTTTTATGACCGTATCAACCCGGAAGATCCGCATAAGCTGCCACAGGGAGTGCATATCGAACCTTTTGTACGTAAATAGTTCGTGATCTGTAAAGTGTGGTGACTCCGTTCACCACCTTTTTATTTTGCAAGAAAATATGGATATAAATGTTGTGAAGCTTTAAACTGAAAACATGTAAGCGCTTATTTCGCGGGAGGGATGGCATGTATCGTGGAGTCCGGCATCTGATGAATAATATGCGTATGCGGAATAAGCTGCTCTTCTCCTACGTACTGATTGTCATGATCCCAGTGCTGGTGGTGGGCGGCTGCGTTACTTTTTATTTGCGAGAGCAGGCACTGGACAGTGCGATTGCCCAGACGGTAAATAATGTGGAAAAGATTAAGAGCCAGACAGCAAATTTACTACGTGTGCCAACAGATATTTCAAATGGGCTGATGTTCGATAAAAGGCTAAAGGAGATGGCGAACCGTCGTTATCCCGGCATGGTGGAGCTCATGAATGCGTACCATCAATACAAGGATTTTAATGAGTACACCCAACAATATAGAGAGGTTGCTACTATCCGGTTCTATTCGTACAATCCGACGTTGGTCAACAATCTGGAGTTTATTCCTGTGGACTCTAACATTGAGCGGCAGCCATGGTTCCAGGAGGCTTTGAAGGGGACGGCGATTAACTGGATTTACATTCAGGATAAGGAGGATAACCCGGTTAACCGCCTCAGCCTGGTACGACAAATTCCTTTTCCCGAATACAATTCCAAGGGAGTTCTGATGATTGCACTGAGTCAGACCGAGTTGAATCATATGCTAAGCAAGGAGCCCTTTGAAACATTGATTGCGGATCGTAACGGGATTGTGGTCGCAGCTACCCATCCACAGTCGGTAGGTCAGACGTTGACCGATTTACATTTAGGCTTTGATGTCCAGCGTGCAGGTAAGGGGATATATGAAGCAAAAATCAACGGAACGCCCTCGAACATTATTGTGGATGAGCTGCTGCCAACCTCAAGTGTGAGCGGATTGACAATTATTTCGGTGTTTTCTACGGAACATATTGTGCAGGGGGCGAACCGGGTCAGCCTGATTGGTGCATTATGTGTACTAGCGGTACTCATCATGGCGCTGATTCTGATTACCATCATTTCCTGGCTTATTACCAAACGGCTCCAGCGGTTGAGCTATGAGCTGGGTCAAGTAGCTGCGGGTGATTTTCATGTAGTATCCAGTGTGGAGGGAAGGGACGAGATCGGTGATTTATCGCGCCGTTTCAACTACATGGTAAGTAGTATCCGCCAGCTTATGGCACAGGTCTATGAGACGAGTGAGCATAACAATAAGCTTGAATTGGCACAAAAGGATATCAAGCTAAAAATGATGGCAAGCCAAATTAATCCGCATTTTCTGTTTAACGCGTTAGAATCCATTCGAATGAAAGCACATTTGAATGGGGAAGCGGAGATTGCAACGACGGTCCGTTTGCTTGGCAGGCTGATGCGCAGGAATCTGGAGATTGGCAGTGGTAAAACAACCGTATTACAGGAACTGGATATGGTGCGATCCTATTTGCAAATTCAGCAGTTCAGGTTTGGGAATCGTTTGGTCTATGAAGTGAATTTGGAAGAAAGCGCGAAGGACATGTCGATTCCTCCCTTAATCATACAACCGCTAGTGGAAAATGCAGTTATTCATGGCCTAGAAAATAAGGAAGAGCCAGTTACCGTGAAGGTAGATATCACAATAGAACAAAGAGAACTGCACATTAAAGTGGCTGATGATGGAATTGGCATGAAGGAAGAGCAACTGACCCGTCTGTTGGCTCGGATCACGGGTACGGAGGAGCCGGAAGGGAGCAGTATTGGTCTGCGTAATGTTCATCAACGTCTGACATTGATGTATGGTGAACGTTATGGTCTGCATATTGAAAGCGCATTACAGGTAGGAACAACCGTATACTTTTCCATACCAAGGGAGGAAGCGTCGAATGTATAAAGCGATGATTGTAGATGATGAGCCTGCGATTCGTGAAGGACTGTCTTCCATTATTGACTGGGGGGATTGTGGCTTTCGCATCGTCGATACGGCAGAGAACGGACGCGAGGCTCTGGAAAAGTTCGGAGAGCATCGACCGGAACTGGTCATTGTAGATATTCGTATGCCTGGGATGAGTGGATTGGAGGTTATACAAAGCATACGCCAAATGAATGGGGAGCCGTTTCACTTTCTCATTTTAAGCGGATATGCAGACTTTAATTATGCTAGGCAAGCCATGGGATTCGGGGTGGATGGTTATCTGTTGAAGCCGGTTGATGAGGAAGAAATGACGTTAGAGCTGAAACGAGTACGACAAAGCATTGAGAATGAAAAGGGAGATGGAAAGTGGGGGAGTCCATCTCCGCATGAGCGCGATTGGATTGAAGCGCTGTTGTTTCCGGTTCATGCAGAGCACACTCGGGATGCTGTGGAACCCAGCCATCGTGCATCCAAGCAAGCTGATCACCAAAGCGGCGCTGGAAAGCACGGACAACAGCCAGCGTTACCAGCATTGGACTGGAGTAGCTATCAGGTGATTTTGCTAGATTTGCGTATACCTGACTGGGATCGGCAAGCCCGGCAGTTGGCAGCAAAGCAGCGGCTAGCGGAATTGTGTCGTGATCAGGATAGAGGCATTGTGTTTGAGGCTGGAATATATACGGGCCTACTGCTTCCTGCCATGTTAAAAACGGAGCAAGATGCTGTTCAGTTGCTGGCTGCATGGCGACAGGAACTAAAGCCTTGGGTAAATGAAATCTATGGGGCTGCTGGCGCTCCGGTAGACATTCTTAGCGATATCCCCAGATCTTTTGAGCAGGCGTTACGATTATTGGAGCGTACGTTTTTGTTCCGAGCAGAAAGAGTCATGCTTCCCGAAGACTTACATGAATGGGAGACAGTCCATGCTGAAATGGATGAAGCGTCTGACAGGGCCTCGGATGACCCCATGCGTTATGCAGAAAAGCTGTACTATGCGCTGGATATGGCTAATGGTAAAGCGGCGACCCGTGTCATTAAGGACATGGAAATCCAATTTCCACAGATTTATCGTACAGAATCTGCAATCAAGGCGGCATTCGCTCAGACATTCACACTGGCACTGAACAAGTATGCAGCTGGACAAGAACACAGCCGGACCGTGCTGGAGGAGCACTCTAACCTGATTACCAATGTATATGCCTATTCAACATTGGGCGAGCTGGTGGATCACTCGCTCGAACATGTGTTGCAGTGGATTGGCCAGACTGATACGGGTGGCAAGGAGATCATCATGAAGCAAATGATTGACTTTATACATGGTCATTATGATGAAAATTTGCGACTGGAGTTACTGGCAGATATGTTCAATTACAATAGTGGGTATTTGGGCAAACTGTTCAAAAGTCATACAGGCGAGGCCTTTAATGCCTACCTGGATAAGGTAAGGATTGAGCGAGCAAGGGAATTGCTTGCACAGGGGATTAAGGTACACCAAGTGGCGGGCCGCGTGGGGTATGCGAATGCAGATTATTTTCATAGTAAATTTAAAAAGTATGTTGGAATGTCACCTTCCTCTTACCGTAATCAGGTCCAAAAGAACGGAGGAACAGATGGCTGTTGATCGATTCCCTAGGTTTAACGTTATGAAGTCTCTCTTGCAGATGTCGGAGGTATCTCCTCCGAATGAAGAGAGGCTCTTTTTATATATATTGAAAAAGACAGATCAATAGAAAATGTCACATTGATTATGGAATTTAGGGCATTTCCGTAGAAAAGCCATCGTTATGACACAACTTTGACACGATGTTCACATTTTTGATTCAATTTCATTTAAATTTATTCTATATAATGGGGATAATCTGAAGCCCGGTTATGGCAACCATGGCAAGTTAGCTGAGTGGGTCATTTCCTAAAAAAGTGACGGTTTCATATGTAAGAGTGTGAATATAATCACAAATACAAAAGACTTCAGATCACAAACATTAAATCATTGTTAAGGGAAGTACAGGGGAGGAGCAGCATCATGGACGTATTGGATTTGGCACGGTTGCAGTTTGCAACCACTACGATTCTTCATTTTGTTTATGTGCCGATCTCCATTGGATTGTCATTGTTGGTGGCAATTATGGAGACTATGTATGTTATCAAGAAAAAAGACTTGTACAAAAAAATGGCTCAATTCTGGGGGACATTTCTGCTGATTAACTTTGCGCTAGGGGTAGTCACCGGGATTTTGCAGGAGTTCCAGTTCGGAATGAATTGGTCGGACTTTTCCCGTTTTGTCGGTGATGTATTTGGTACACCGCTAGCCATTGAAGCATTGCTCGCATTTTTCCTGGAATCGACCTTTATCGGTCTATGGGTATTCGGCTGGGAAAGATTATCCAAAACTGTCCATTTAATTTGCATGTGGCTAGTAGCGATCGGTACGATGCTCTCGGCTTTGTGGATTTTGGCTGCCAATTCATTCATGCAACGTCCCGTAGGATATGGGGTTGTAAATGGTCGGGCAGAAATGCAGGATTTTGCTGCTTTGTTAACGAACGAGCAGCTTTTGTGGGAGTATCCTCACACCATTTTTGCTGCCATTGCAACCGGTGCTTTCCTCGTAGCAGGGATTAGTGCTTGGAAGCTGATGCATAAAAAGAATATGGACTTTTTTAAACCTTCTTTTAAATTGAGCATTATTGTTGCATTAATCTGTGCCATTGCTATTCCTTTGTTTGGTCATGGACAGGCTCAATATTTGATCAAAACACAGCCCATGAAGATGGCAGCCAGTGAAGCTCTGTGGGGAGACAGCGGCGATCCGGCGCCTTGGACGGTTATTGCAAATATTGATCCTGATAAGCAGGAAAATACCTTTGAGATTAAGGTTCCGTTTGCACTGAGCTTTCTGTCGTATAGCAAGTTTTCTGGCTCTGTGCCTGGTATGAAGGAACTTCAAGCACAGTATGAAAAGACCTACGGTCCAGGTGATTATATTCCGCCTGTCCGTACGACCTTCTGGAGCTTCCGCATTATGATTGCGGCAGGATGTGCCATGATTGCACTTGCTCTGTACGGAGCTTACCTGAGTTTTCGACAAAAATTGGAGGGCTCACATCGTTGGTTCTTCCGCCTTATGCTGTGGGGGATATCGCTCCCGTTCATTGGGAATACAGCAGGCTGGATCATGACAGAAATGGGACGTCAGCCGTGGACTGTGTTTGGCTTGCTTCAAACGAAAGATTCTGTTTCACCTACCGTTGTAGCAGGAGAAGTGCTGTTCTCCCTGATTGCATTTACGACGCTGTATCTCATTTTAACGGGTGTACTGGCATTCCTGTTTGCTCGCACCGCTCGTAAAGGCCCAGATATTGAGCCGCATCAGCATACAGTCATTCATGATCCATTTGCTCAAGGAGGTGACAGCATTGTCGTTAAATGATTTATGGTTCTTATTGATCGCAGTGTTGTTTACAGGCTTCTTTTTTCTAGAGGGCTTTGATTTTGGCGTGGGGATGGCAACAGGATTAGTGCCGCGTAATGACCAACAAAAACGTTTGATGATCAATACGATTGGTCCATTCTGGGATGCCAACGAAGTGTGGCTGATTACAGCAGCAGGTGCGATGTTTGCCGCTTTTCCGCATTTTTATGCAACGATGTTCAGCGGATATTATCTGGTATTTGTGTTTATTTTGCTAGGTTTGATCTTGCGAGGAGTCTCCTTTGAGTTCCGTGGCAAGGCCGAAGGAAAAGGGTGGACAGGAACGTGGGATACTTGCATTCTGATTGGCAGCTTCCTGCCGCCGATGCTGTTTGGTATGGCCTTTGCGGCTTTGGTGAAAGGTGTACCTATTCAGCAAAACATGGATTTGAAAGCCGGATTTTTGGATGTGTTCAATGGATACACCGTATGGATTGGACTGACAGTGGTCGGAATGTGCCTCATGCACGGGCTGACGTTCATTTCTCTGCGGACGATTGGTGAAGTCAGAGATCGTGCTCGTGTGATCGCGTCCAAATTTCTTCCGGTTTTGGGAATTCTACTTGCTGGTATGGTGGTATGGACTTATTTTGCAACGGATTTATTTGCACGTCGCGGTCCCTTTATGTATGTTGCGGTAGCGGTGGGAATTCTCGCCTATGTGCTGACATGGTATTTCCTGAGGCAGCGCCGCGAAGGGTGGGCTTTCGGGATGACAGGTGTCATCATTTTGCTAAGCTTCGTTTCGTTATTCGTTGGCTTGTTCCCAAGATTTATGGTGAGCTCGATCAACAGTGCTTTTGATTTGACGATATATAATGCAAGCTCCAGTCATTACACACTGAAAGCCATGACGATTGTTGCAGCAATGCTTTTACCCTTTGTGTTGGCTTATCAGGCGTGGAGCTATTTTGTTTTCCATAAGCGTCTCAGTGAGAAGGATCATCTGGAATACTAATGGATAAAGCCTGGTTTGAATTAAAGGGCATTCGGCCAGTAATGCTGCTGCTGGCCGCCCTTTCCCTGCTCCAGGGAGCAGCGGTAATTGCACAAGCCATCTTTTTGGCAAAGGCTGTAACGGTTTTGTTTAATAAAAATCCGCTGGTAATGGCTTGGCCATCGCTGGCGTTGTTTTTCGCGGCTTTTGCAGTGAGGCATACGATGATTTGGCTGCAACGCCGGACAGCCGGTCGTTTCGCCGAAGCAGCAGGCGCTTCCTTACGGGAGCGTCTGCTTGCGCGTTTGTTCGAGCGGGGTCCGGGTTTTGCCGCGCAGGAAGGAAGCGGCAAGTTGGTGACGCTAGCGCTGGATGGTGTGGATCGGTTTCGCAATTATTTGGAAATATCCATTCCTCGTATAATAGACATGATGGCTGTAACCTTACTGGTGCTTGTGTATGTTTTCACATTAGATATGATTTCAGGTGTGATTTTGACGACTACGATGCCGATTTTGGTGGGCTTCTTTATTTTACTCGGCTTGGCGGCGCGAAAGCAGGCAGACAAGCAGTGGCGTTCCTATCGTCTATTATCACATCATTTCACGGATTCGTTGCGTGGCCTACAGACACTAAGGTTTTTGGGACGCAGTCGGGCGCATGGGGAAACCGTAGGGAAGGTCAGCGACCAATACCGTACGGCAACGATGCGTACGCTGCGGGTAGCGTTTCTTTCTTCATTTGCCCTCGACTTTTTCAGTATGCTGTCGGTCGCTTTTGTAGCAGTAGGCTTGGGGCTGCGTCTGATTAGTGGTTCGGTGGGACTGGAGGCAGCGCTTGCGGTGCTTATTCTGGCACCGGAATATTTTATGCCTATACGCCAGTTGGGATCAGACTATCACGCCTCATTGGACGGTAAGGAGGCTTGGGGAGCGATACGCTCCATTCTCGTTGCAGAGGATGAAACGATAGAGCCGAAGACAGCTAATGATAAAGGATTAGACATCACGGGGCAGGACATCCTCAAGCTGTCCGATGTGTGTTTTCTTAATGAAGACGGCTCCGCCCGGCTTGAACATGTGTCTGCAAGTGTTGAACCGCACATGAACATGATTGGCATCGTCGGAGCGAGCGGTGCAGGCAAAACGACATTGCTTAGTCTGCTTGGCGGTTTTTCTGACCCCACTTCAGGTGAGCTGACCCTTAATGGATGCCGATTATCTGCGGATACCAAAGCTGAATGGCAACGGCATATTGCCTATATTCCACAGCATCCTTACCTGTTTAGCGCTACTTTGGCAGATAATATTCGCTTTTATGAACCGGAAGCATCCAACCAGCAGGTAGAGTGGGCGATTGACGCGGTTGGACTGCGTGAACTGGTGAATGGCCTTCCGGGTGGTTTGAATGAGCCTATTGGGGAAGCAGGTCGGACATTGAGTGGAGGGCAGGCGCAGCGGATTGCCTTGGCGCGGGCTTTGCTTAGTAACCGTCCGATCATTTTATTGGACGAGCCTACAGCACATTTGGATATTGAGACAGAATGGGAGTTAAAACAGACCATTTTGTCCGTATTGAAACACAAAAGAATGTTTCTTGCCACCCATCGGCTGCATTGGATGCCGGATATGGACTGTGTCTGGATGATGAATCAAGGCCGTCTGGAAGAGGTAGGTTCCCATCAGCAACTAGTTGCCCAAAAGGGAGAATATTACCGATTGCTGACGGGAATGTCGGAAGGAGGGGACGGACGATATGAGAGCAACGGACAATAGTAGCCAAGGCTGGTTTTTGCCTTATCTGAAACACTATTTTTGGGCCCTTCTGGCAGCTGCTCTTTTGGGTGCACTATCCATTGGATGTGCAGGCGCGCTGCTCTTTACGTCCGGCCATCTGATTACTCGCTCGGCCTTAAAGCCTGAAAATATATTAATGGTGTATGTGCCCATTGTGCTTGTGCGAACGTTTGGTTTTAGTAAAGCCGTCATTCAGTATCTGGAACGCTTGGTAGGCCATGATGCTGCGCTGCGCCTTGTGTCTCGTATGCGGGTACGCTTGTATCGGGCAGTGGAACCGCAGGCGCTGATGATTCGCAGCAAATTTCGTACAGGGGATCTATTGGGATTGCTGGCGGAGGACATTGAGCAGCTTCAAAATATCTATCTGAAGCTGGTTCTGCCTGCGTTATCGGCTTTGCTGATTTATGCAGCAGGCATCTTGGCGCTTGGCTGGATGGACGGAACATTTGCCTTGCTGATGGCGCTATATGGGGGATTTTTGCTGTTCATCGCCCCGGCTATCTCACTTGGGACCTCACTCGCCAAACGGCTTACGTTCAAGCAGGAACGGAGTAAAGCCTATCAGGAACTGACGGATGCTTTGTTCGGCATGAGTGATCTGGTGCTGAGTGGACGGACTGGGCATTTCCTTAGCACCTTTACACAACGGCACAAGAGGGCTGCCATGGTTGAAAGTTCACTTCGTCGGAACGAGTGGCGTTCTCATTGGATCGCACAATGCCTTGTAGGCGGCGGAATTGTAATTATGACTGTGTGGGCCGGAGGACTGGTAGCACAGAATCGCATTGAAGCCACATGGCTGGCATCCTTTGCCTTAGTAACTTTTCCGTTGCTGGATGCCTTCGTTCGCGCTGGAGAAGCGGTGGTTCATGCGCCGGAGTATCAGGATTCACTTCGACGGCTAAAGGATTCCGAGAAAGATACATCTGCACTTGCAGCACGATCAGATGCAGGACAACCAGCAGCAGACGATGCAGCAGATACTAAAGAAGAACAGGCTACCGCTCAGCGATTAAGCCACCGGGGAGACCTACTGCTGAACAACGTAAGCTTCCGCTATGCGGCAACGCAGAAATGGAGTGTGCGTAATATCTCCCTACACGTACCCCAGGGGGGGAAGGTTGCATTGCTTGGCCGCAGTGGTGCGGGCAAGTCTACGCTGCTGAATCTGATTCAGGGAGCATTGCAACCTGATGAAGGGAGCGTCACTGTCGCAGGCGTGCCCGTATTTACAGGTGGAGCATACTCCAGTCTGTTTGCGGTGCTAAACCAGCAACCGTATTTGTTCGATACGACGGTAGCGAACAATATTCGTTTAGGGCGACCTGACGCCACGCTCGATGAGGTTCGTGCAGTAACGGAGCAGGTAGGGCTTGGAACCCTGATCGATTCTTTACCAGAGGGTTACGATACTAGAATGCAGGAGACGGGTCTTCGCTTTTCTGGTGGAGAAAGACAGCGCATTGCACTGGCGCGGATTTTGCTGCAAAACCATCCGATTGTTTTGCTGGATGAGCCGACAGTGGGGCTTGATCCACTGACGGAGCATGAACTTATGCAGACGATGTTTCGCGTACTGGAAGGCAAAACATTGATCTGGATCACTCATCATCTCACGGGGATGAAGCATATGGACGAGGTGATCTTTATGGAACAAGGCGCCATCTCCATGCGAGGCAGTCATGATGAGCTTTGGCGCGATCATGCCCGGTACCGTAATCTGTATAAGCTAGATCATCCGGATCTGGAAAAATAGTGATGATCACCGTGTCGGATAATATGATTCATCTGCTAGAAGCTTTGAAACAAGGTATTTAAAATTTCGATTAACTTTTATATACTGGTTAGAGTTGATGCGTCACATGTCATGTAGACATTCAACTGGAGGGGGCTGAAAGAAATGAAAACACTCATCTCTAAACATTGGCATTTGATGCTGATTGGTTTTGTAGCCCTGATCATGGGCGGGTTTGTCTTGTTTTATTTTCAGGGGAGCGTGTCGTCGTTTCCGGCCGTTCAACCTAAACAAGCTCAGGAAGAACCAGATGAAGCCAAATACGAGATTGTGACAGTGGGTGTAAAAGGGGACGGTTTCTATCCTAAAAATATTGAAGTGAAAGCCGGCGTTCCAACCAAGATCAATTTCAAGAAAATGACGTCTTTTACTTGCATTGATGAAGTACAGTCGTTGAAGATCGGAATGGACGTTTACCTGGATCACGAAAATAATTATTTTACCGTCCAGGACTTGAAACCGGGCGTATATGAGTATAATTGTGGCATGTACATGTACTACGGGACGATCACAGTAAAATAAATCAAAAAAGGCTTTCTGGCACATTGATGCCAGAAAGCCTTTTTTCTTTTAACTAGGTGAATTGGGACAGTATGTGTATATATATCATCATCCAGCTGTGGTGCAATATGCACTATCCTTTACCTCTGATCAGCTTACATTAGCTGATCTTTTGTTTTTTCTTCTCTCAGGGAATTTACATGAGAACGGAGCAGGCGGAATGGTGCTGTACAAGCGATAGCGGTCGCCTTTGTCCCCGGATTTCAGCCTTTGTCTGCTTATCCAAGAAATCCGGGGACAACAGCGATGGGAAGCACCATCCGCATGCGTAGTGGCACGAATGTAATTTTTTTCATCCCATATATCTAATTTTGAACTGATTTTTCTCCTAATTCGTCGGGTACCCGCTTCTGAGCCAGCAAAGTATGATAATAGTATCTAGAGATGAGGAGGAGCTTGTTATGGGATCTTCAACTGAAACCGCTTCCAGCGCTGATACTGCAGTTCCTGAATCCAATCGGGGAAGACCGCGTAAGGCTCGCGGATCGAAGCCCGAACGTGGTGAAAAAGGCTTGTGGAACAGCGTGAAACAGCAAAAGTATCTTTACTTTATGTCCATTCCTTTCGTCATATGGGTGTTTGTTTTCAGTTATTTTCCACTATGGGGCTGGACAATGGCGTTTCAAAATTATAAACCAGCCAAATCGTTTTGGGATCAAAAGTGGGTAGGGTTGGACAACTTTATTGAGCTTTTTCAGGATGAACGTTTTTATCTGGTATTACGCAATACGCTGGCGATGAGCCTGATGGGTATTGTTTTTGGTTTTGTTGTACCGATCTTTTTTGCAATTCTGTTAAATGAGTTGCGTGGTATGCTGTTCAAGCGAGTTGTGCAGACAGTATCCTACCTTCCGCATTTTGTATCATGGGTAGTTGTGGCCGGATTGGTAACGAAAATGCTGTCCATTGACGGAGGGATTGTTAACGATATATTGGTAGCGCTTCATATTGTGGATGAACCGATTCAGTTCATGGCCAAGGGGAGTTGGTTTTGGTACATTGTAACCGCTTCCGACATATGGAAAGAGACGGGTTGGAATACGATTATTTATTTAGCCGCCATCACAGGAATTGACCAGGAACAGTATGAAGCTTCGCGTGTGGATGGGGCCAGCCGCTGGAGACAGATGTGGCATATTACACTGCCGGGTATCCGCTCGACTATCGCCATTCTGTTTATTATGGCGATTGGGCATCTGGTCAGCAATGGTTTTGAAAAGCAGTTCTTACTTGGCAACAGTCTCGTAACGGATTATTCGGAAGTGCTGGATTTGTATGCACTGAATTACGGGATTAATTTGGGCCGCTTCTCTTACGGGACGGCAATAGGCATTTTCAACTCAATGGTTAGCATTCTATTGTTGTTTACAGCGAACGGTATATTCAAAAAACTGACCAAAGAAAGCATCATGTAGGGAGGGAGAAGCGAAATGACGAATAAGGCATTTAACGCTACACGGTCAGAAAAGCTGTTTGACTTGTTCAACTATGTTCTCATGGCTCTGATCGTGGTGTTGACGCTGTACCCGTTTCTGAACGTACTGGCAATTTCCCTGAACAATTCGACGGATACGGTGCGTGGCGGTATTTATATATGGCCGCGCCAGTTTACACTCGAAAATTACAAAACGATTTTCCAATACGATGGCCTGCTTCGGGGTCTGCAGGTATCCATTTTACGTACAGTGGTTGGAACGCTGCTGGGACTCATCTGTGCTTCTATGCTTGCATTTACGCTGAGTCGGGTCGATTTCCGCGCGCGCAAGTTCATATCCACGTTTCTGGCGCTGACGATGTATTTTTCCGGCGGGATGGTGCCTGTGTTTATTTTGATGCGTGATTTGCATTTGCTGGGCTCGTTCTGGGTGTATATTTTTCCGGGGCTGATCAGCGCATTTAACGTTTTTGTCATTCGTTCCTTTATGGATGGTTTGCCATATGCGTTACAGGAGTCTGCAAAGCTGGATGGAGCAAATGACTTTACAATATATTGGAAGGTTATTCTACCGCTGTGCAAGCCTGTACTGGCGACAATTGCTCTTTTTTTAGCGGTAAATCAATGGAACGCATGGTTTGATACGTACTTGTACAACGGAACCGCCGCACAATGGACAACGCTGCAATTTGAGCTGATGAAGATACTGCAAAGTACGCAGCAAGGCGGCGCCAATATGGCGAATAACAACGATATGGCTAAGCAAATGGCTCAAATTTCGCCAGAGTCGATTAAAATGGCAATCACGATTACCGTCACGCTTCCTATTTTGCTCGTATATCCATTCCTACAAAAGTATTTTGTAGGCGGTATGACACTGGGAGCTGTTAAATCATAACAATCAAATCGTTACAGTCCATTCACAACGGTAAAATCCTACAAATGCAGGAGGTCTTGAACATGAAAAAACACTGGTCCAGATTTGCATTGATTCCCTTGCTCGCCGTATCTCTTGCAGCACTCGCAGGTTGCGGTGGAAGCGATAAAGCAGCAAAGGAAGGCTCATCCAGCGGCACAGATCCGATTACGTTTAGCTTCTTCGGAGCAGATACAAGCCCGCAATGGAATGGAATGAAAGATGAAATAGGCAAGGAAATCACCAAGAAAACAGGTGTAACCTTGAATGCGGAATTTGATGTCAGCGGCGGAGGTGGAGATGACCGAATTGCTTTGATGGCAGCAAGTGGAGAATACCCAGACCTGGTCTCTCCTAAAGCAAATATTAACAAGCTTGTGGATGCGGGGGCCATGATTGATCTGACCGATCTGATTAACGATCACGCGCCTAACCTCAAAAAGCTCTACGGTCCCTATATGGATCGGCTGAAATACAGCAATAAAGATCAAGCTATCTATGTTATTCCTACGTATGCAGGTGTTGGACAGGAGAGTTTTGATGCGACGGGAGGATTTGAAATTCAGCATAAGGTGCTTAAGGAGCTGGGATATCCCAAGGTAAGAACCTTACAGGATTTTGAAAACGTACTCAAAACCTATACAGCCAAGCATCCGACGATCAATGGCAAAAAAACGATCCCTCTCACGCTGGATGCGGACGACTGGAGAATTATGATTACCGTAACGAACCCTGCCTTCCAGACGACTGGAGCGCCGGATGATGGTGAATATTTTATTGATCCCAAAACATTTGAAGCCAAGCTTCATTACAAACGTCCGGAAGAAAAGGAATATTTCCGTTGGTTGAACCACATGTACAATGAAGGGCTGCTCGATAAAGATTCGTTTGTACAAAAAAGTGACCAATACAAATCCAAAATTGCCAGCGGCCGTGTCCTGGGTCTGATCGACCAAGAGTGGGGTTATCAGGATGCCGAAAATGCATTAAAAGCGTCAGGTAAGTCTGATGCCAGCTATGCACATTTTCCAGTTACACTTTCGGAGGAATATAAGGATCGTTCCTTTCAGGATACAGGATTTGCGTCCGGTTATGGTGTAGGGATTACGGAAAGTTGCAAGGACCCGGTGCGGGCTATTAAATTTCTGGATTATTTAGCTTCTGATGAAGGACAGGTGCTTGTGAACTGGGGAATCGAAGGTAAGCACTATGAAATCAAAGATGGCAAACGCGTCATTCCTGCCGATGTATTGGATCAAAAAACGAACAATACAACCAGCTTCAATAAATCCACTGGAATAGACTTGTACACATTAATGAGCGGACACTATGGTGACGGGGTGAAAGACTCTACGGGTAACTACTACACTGCCAAATTCCCGGAACAAATTATCGCGGCTTATTCGAAGCCGGAGAAAGAATCACTTAAAGCGTATGGCGTAAAAACGTGGAAGGAACTGTTTCCAGACAAAGAAGAATTTGATGTGAAGCCTTGGGGCGCGGCCTATAACATAACGACAGACAATGAATCCAACTATAACGTTACATTCAAAAAAACGACAGACATTATCCGCAAACGGATACCGGAAGCGATATTAGCACCAGCTTCCAATTTTGATACGATATACGACAACATGATTAAAGAACTGGATGCCGCCGGAGCTGTCCAAATGGAACAGCAATATACGCAACTGGTGAAGGACAGAGTGGAGTTATGGAGTGGGAAAGCGTCCAAATAGTAAGTCCATTTATCCAAACTTTGAAATCTCGGAGTGACAGAGCGCATGCGCCATGGGCAACACGGGAGCAGCGCTCTGTCTGACCCTGATGAGGGAGGGTTTGACGTGACGAAAAGCGAAAGGCCACAGTCCCTGCGGTTATGGTATCGCCAGCCTGCTGAGGTATGGGAGGAAGCATTGCCAGTCGGCAATGGACGGCTGGGAGCTATGGTATTTGGCGGAATCAGGGAGGAGCATTTGCAATTAAACGAGGATACGCTCTGGTCCGGATTCCCCAGGGATGGCGTTCAGTATGATGCATTGCGATATTTAAAACCTGCCAGAAAGCTGATTGCAGATAGAAAATACAAAGAAGCCGAACAACTGATTACTTCAAACATGCTGGGCCGCGATACAGAAGCCTACCAGCCTTTGGGAGATTTGTGGATTACGCAGGAGAACCTAGGGGAGATTGCGCATTATGAACGGGAACTGGATATGCAGACCGGAACGGCAGCGGTCACTTTTCAGAGTGATGGAGTCCGCTATACTCGTGAAGTTATCGCCAGTGCACCCGATGGAGTCATTATGGTGTCACTGACTGCGAGTAAGGTCGGAAAAATCCATGCATCTGTGCGCATGACCACACCCCATCCTTGTGAGGATGAAGTTGGAGAGAATGCACTTGAGAATTCCTCCAAATGGGCTAGCGATGACGATCCATCCGAGGAACCGACCAGGGACTTTATTACGTTGACTGGACGAGCGCCCAGTCATGTGGAATCTAATTATCACGGCGATCATCCACAGTCTGTCGTTTACGAAAATGATTTGGGGATGGCTTTTGCAGTTCAGGCGAGGGTTATTCCCGAGGGAGGAACCTTGACGACGGGAGATGACGGAGCATTGATCATCTCGGACGCGGATAAAATCACGGTATATTTGGCAGCAGCTACCGGATTTCGGGGATTCCAGGCTATGCCGAATAGTGATGCAACGGAGTCAGTAGAAGCCTGCAAAGTCACTCTAGACGGAGCGATTTCGCTGGGAAGTGAGCAGGTGCGGCAACGCCATGAGCAGGATCACCGGAAGCTGTTTGACCGTGTTGCATTAGAACTGGGAAGTGACACGCTAACCGACGAGTCCGTTCTCCCGACCGACCTGCGATTAGAACACTATCAGAAAGGTCAGGCAGACCTGGGGCTGGAAGTGCTGTTATTTCAGTATGGACGCTATTTGCTTATGGGCAGTTCACGTCCGGGCAGTCAGCCCGCCAACCTTCAGGGCATCTGGAATGACCGGGTACAGCCGCCGTGGAATAGTAACTATACAACCAATATTAATACACAGATGAATTATTGGCCCGCAGAGGTATGTAATCTTGCCGAGTGCCATGAGCCATTGCTGCACATGATTGGAGAAGTCGGTCGTACGGGACGTAGGGTCGCTTCCATCCATTATGGGGCTCAAGGATGGACAGCTCACCACAATATAGATGTGTGGAGAAACGCCGGACCGTCAGGTGGCCATGCCAGTTGGGCATTTTGGCCGCTTGGGGGTGTATGGCTGACTGCTCACCTATGGGAACGTTATCTGTTCACCTTGGATACAACCTATTTGGCAGAACAGGCTTATCCGCTTATGAAGGGGGCGGCAGCCTTTTGCCTGGACTGGCTCGTGGAGGGCCCGGCTGGTCGGCTCGTAACGTCTCCATCCACATCACCTGAAAATAAATTCATCACGCCCGAAGGCGAGGATGGCAGTATATCGATGGGTTCCACGATGGACATGACGCTGATTTGGGAGCTGTTGAGCAACTGTATTCAGGCCGCGGATCTGCTGGAATTAGACGATGAATTCCGCAAACGCTGCGAGGAGACACGGGAACGATTAATGCCCTATCAAATCGGCCGTCACGGTCAGTTACAAGAATGGTTGGTCGATTTTGAGGAAGCGGAGCCTGGTCATCGACATGTTTCGCATCTTTATGGGGTTTATCCCGGCCGACAGATCCATATCCGCGATACTCCGGAGCTGGCTGAGGCGGCCCGCATATCGTTACGCCGCCGACTCGATCATGGTGGCGGGCATACCGGGTGGAGCTGTGCCTGGTTGATTAACCTGTACGCCCGGCTGGAAGATGGCGACACTGCGCATCGGTATGTTCGCACGTTGCTGTCGCGATCGACCTACCCTAATTTATTTGACGCTCACCCGCCTTTTCAGATCGACGGTAACTTTGGTGCGACGGCAGGCATCGCAGAAATGCTGCTGCAAAGCCGCCCGGGCGAGCTGACGCTATTGCCTGCCCTGCCATCGGCATGGCCGGAGGGACGGGTCAGCGGCTTGAAAGGGCGTGGCGGGATTACGGTCACCATGGAGTGGTCCGGTTCGCGGCTCGTCCGTGCGGAGCTTACCGCATCTGTCCAGACGGGAAGCTGCACGATTCGCAGTGCACACCCGTTTAGCGCAGATGCTCGTCAGGCTCAGTCTGATCCCAAGCACGGAGGATTTATTTTGTCATGGATTTTTACCAAAAAGCAGGGAAAAACGAATGAACATACGATTATAATTGAGGGAGAGGGTGAAACACAATGACTATTTTTCAATTTCCGCAGGACTTTATGTGGGGTACCGCAACAGCCGCCTACCAAATCGAGGGGGCATATCAGGAGGATGGGAGAGGGTTGTCGATCTGGGATACCTTTGCCCATACGCCTGGTAAAGTGTTTAACGGGGATAACGGCAATGTAGCTTGTGATAGCTATCATCGCTACGAAGAAGATATCCGTCTCATGAAGGAACTGGGCATTCGTACATATCGGTTCTCGGTGTCCTGGCCGCGTATATTCCCGAATGGTGACGGTGAAGTCAATCAAGAAGGATTGAACTATTATCATCGCGTTGTTGATTTGTTGAACGACAACGGGATTGAACCGTTTTGTACACTGTATCACTGGGATCTGCCACAGGCGCTACAGGATGCGGGAGGATGGGGAAATCGTCGTACGATACAGGCATTTGTCCAGTTTGCGGAAACGATGTTCCGTGAGTTTCACGGTAAGATACACCATTGGCTCACATTCAATGAACCTTGGTGCATCGCCTTTTTATCCAATATGTTAGGAGTTCATGCTCCGGGTCTGACGAATCTCCAGACAGCGATTGATGTAGGACATCATCTGCTGGTCGCGCATGGCCTATCTGTACGCCGATTCCGCGAGCTAGGCACCAGTGGCCAGATCGGTATCGCTCCCAATGTCTCCTGGGCTGTTCCTTACAGCACCTCTGAGGAAGATAAAGCGGCTTGTGCGCGCACGATTTCTCTGCATAGTGACTGGTTTCTCCAGCCTATTTATCAAGGCTCGTATCCTCAGATTTTGGTAGACTGGTTTGCGGAGCAGGGAGCCACCGTACCTATACAAGATGGAGATATGGACATTATCGGTGAACCTATAGATATGATCGGTATCAATTATTATAGTATGTCGGTTAATCGCTTTAATCCGGAAGCAGGCTTTCTTCAATCTGAAGAAATCAATATGGGACTACCTGTAACGGATATCGGCTGGCCGGTGGAGTCACGTGGGCTGTATGAGGTACTACATTATTTGCAAAAATACGGTAACATCGATATTTATATCACAGAGAACGGGGCTTGTATCAATGATGAAGTCGTAAACGGAAAGGTGCAGGATGACCGTCGAATTTCGTACATGCAGCAGCATTTGGTGCAGGTACACCGGGCGATTCATGACGGCCTCCATGTTAAAGGGTATATGGCCTGGTCACTTATGGACAATTTTGAGTGGGCAGAGGGATATAATATGAGATTTGGCATGATTCATGTCGATTTTCGCACACAAGTCCGTACCCCCAAGGAAAGTTACTATTGGTATCGAAATGTAGTAAGTAATAACTGGTTGGAGACTAGACGTTAAATCAAGAGAAATGATCTGAATATAAAGCAAATTTAGGTCTGCCTCCGCTCCCGTTTGTTTAAATAGGAGGTCCTCTGGGGTAATAATAGCCAAGATGAATTACAGATGGTTCTAGTATGTAGAGACCGGCAGGAATAATAAAATAAAAAATGTGCATACTGAAAAAAATACCTGGCGAGGGCACTTTTTAAACTATTTTAAACTAGAGGGAGTGGAGGGTATGGCTTCGAATTTTAGAAAATCAGGATCAAGTGATAACCAAATGAGCCGCACGGTATCTGTTATTTCTTTGATCGCTTGCATTGTAGGTATTATTCTTATTTTGCTTGATATAGGGAATTTAACCGATCGTAATATCTATTTAATGACAGGCATTGGCGCCTTTGCTGCCGGAATTTTCATTTTTCTAATCGGGAAATCATTTGTCATTGCCCGTAAGAAGGAAGACCAAGAGAACGGGCATCGTTAATACAATTGAAAAAATGATGTAAAACTGATAATGAAAACAACAGCGCGGGGCTTCGAGCAGTGTAGCATGATAACTGTAAGGAGTCCCGATTTTTGCTTTAGTATAGCTTTTTTAAGATACTTCAAGATGCATAATTAACGTTTTTATATGTCATTTTTGAATTAAAAAGAAATTTTGAATTTGCAAGAGAAATTTTATTTTTAGAGAGGTTTTTCACAAAAATCGGACAAATAATCGACAATTCTGTTAACAATAAAAAAAGTGGCCGCTTTTCTGCTATCTTATATAAGGGCAAGATTACAGGAGTTCGTTAAGTTTTGAGTAATTTACTATTTTAAGGAGAGGGGAACAACATGAACAAAAAACCAAAAGCGATTATTGCGTTGGTTTTGACCGTGCTCACGGTAGCATTGCTCATCTGGACGTGTTTTTATGCTGGCGGAAAATACGTTGTTTTCGATCCGAAAGGACCAATTGGGCAAGCACAAAAAGAGCTGATCATTCTTACAACTGCATTGTCTGCGCTTATAATTGTACCGGTTATGATTTTGACCTTCTTCATCGTTTGGCGGTATCGCGATACCCCAACAAACAAGGTGAAGTATCAACCTCACTGGGATGACAGCAAAAAGCTGGAAACCACATGGTGGGCTATTCCAATTATCGTTATCTGTATTATTGCGGTTATCACTGCGAGATATACCTATTTGCTGGAGCCTTCCAAGCCGATTGCAAGTACGCAAAAGCCAGTAACGATTCAAGTAACTTCACTGGACTGGAAATGGCTCTTCATGTACCCAGAGGAAGGTATAGCTACAGTTAACCAAGTTCACATTCCTAAAGGTGTTCCAGTCCGTTTTGAACTGACTGCTGACGCCCCGATGAACTCGTTCTGGATTCCGCAATTGGGCGGTCAAATCTACACCATGTCAGGCATGGCCATGAAACTGCATCTGCAGGCCGATCACGAAGGAACTTACTTTGGCTCGGGTGCAAACTTTAGCGGTGAGCATTTTGGACAAATGCGTTTTGATGTAGAAGTCCAGTCGGATGAAGAGTATAAAAACTGGGTCGCTGACATCAAGAAGCAGTCTAAGCCGCTGACGAAAGACGGCTATTTGGCGCTTGCAAAACCAGGTTTGTCCCAGCCTGATGAATATTCTTCGATTCCAGACGGCTTGTTCAAAGAGATTGTTAACAAGTATGTAGTGGAAGGCGCTCCTAACCCCCATGCTGGACATGGCGGAGCTATATCCACAGAAGATTCATCCAAATCCGGCACAGAAGATCATGCTGGAATGGACATGAGCGGACACAATTAAATGATTATAGGGAAGGAGGCCCCCAATGCTTGACAAAATAAAAGAGTTTGCATCCACTTTCTTCGTTACTGGAGACCCGATGATCTATGGAGCGGACGTTTCCATCGCATTAGCAACGATCGGGATCGTGTTTGTGCTCACTTATTTCAAAAAATGGGGCTGGCTTTGGAAAAACTGGTTGACTACGGTTGACCATAAAAAAGTCGGTATTATGTATATTCTTGCGGCCATCTTGATGTTATTCCGCGGAGGCGTGGATGCATTATTGATGCGTATTCAACTTGCTACACCGGATGTGACACTCCTACATCCTGAGCATTACAACCAGATTTTCACAACTCACGGCACAATCATGATCTTGTTTATGGCAATGCCGTTGATGTTTGGTTTGTTTAACATCGCCGTACCCCTTCAAATTGGTGCGCGCGACGTTGCGTTTCCTTTCCTGAACGCATTGAGCTTCTGGCTTTTCTTTATGGGTGCGATGTTGTTCAACTTGTCCTTCGTTATCGGCGGTTCGCCAGATGCAGGCTGGTTGAGTTATCCACCGCTCTCAGAACTGCAATTTAGTCCTGGCGTCGGTCAGAACTTCTATATCTGGGGTATTCAGATTTCTGGTATAGGTTCATTGGCTACAGGGATCAACTTTATTGTTACCATTATTAAAATGCGCGCACCTGGTATGACTTGGATGAAAATGCCTGTCTTTACGTGGTCCGTATTTTCATCATGTGTTATTATCATTTTCGCGTTCCCGATTCTGACGGTTACTTTAGCATTGCTATTCCTTGACCGCTTCGGAGGAGGGCACTTCTTTACCCTTGATTTCGGCGGTAACCCGATGATGTATATCAACTTGATCTGGATGTGGGGTCACCCTGAGGTATACATCGTAGTATTGCCAGCCTTCGGTATTTATTCCGAGGTTATCAGTGTATTCTCCAAAAAGAAATTGTTTGGTTACAAATCCATGGTTTACGCGATGTTCATTATTGCGATCCTGTCCTTCTTCACGTGGGCGCATCACTTCTTCACGATGGGATCAGGCGCAGATGTTAATGCATTCTTTGCGATTTCGACAATGGTTATCGCAATACCGACAGGGGTTAAAGTATTTAACTGGCTGTTCACGATGTACCGGGGTAAACTCGAATTTAAAACTCCGATGATGTGGTCTATTGCATTTATTCCGAACTTCCTGATTGCAGGTTTGACGGGCGTCATGTTGTCTGTAGCGCCTGCGGACTTCCAGTTCCATAACAGTTACTTCCTGATCGCTCACTTTCACTCCGCTCTAATTGGTGGGGTAGTGTTCGGTTACTTGGCAGGTCTGTACTACTGGTGGCCAAAGATGTTCGGTTTCACATTGCCTGAAACGCCTGGTAAATGGGCTTTCTGGTTCTGGAATATCGGTTTCTATGTATGTTTCATTCCGCAATATTCCCTCGGTCTGATGGGGATGACACGTCGTCTGAGCACTTACGGCTGGGATACTGGCTGGCAGCCGCTTAACATGGTGTCAACCGTTGGGGCATTCCTGATGGGGATTGGTTTCTTGTTCCAGGTTCTTCAAATTCTTCTGGGTATCAAAAATTACCGCAAGCTGAAGGATACAACTGGCGACCCTTGGGGCGGTCACACGTTGGAATGGTCCATTCCTTCACCTGCACCGGAATACAATTTTGCTACCATTCCGCAAGTAGAAGAACGCGATGACTGGTGGGCAGAAAAAGATAAACGTGCAAAAGGTATTTTCAGAAAGCAACCGCCAATTGAAGCGATTCATATGCCGAAAAACTCGGCGATTCCATTCATTATGTCGGTATTCTTTTTCATTGCAGGTTTCGGGTTCGTATTTGGATGGTCGTTCTTCTATATTCCAGGGCTGATCGGCGTGGCAATTTGTATGATTTGCCGTTCGTTCTTCTCCTATGATGGCGACTACTATATCCCTGCGGATGAAGTAAAACGCACGGAAGCGGCAATAAGGGGGTCTGTATAATGGCACAAGCTGCAGCACATCACAGCCATGATCATGACCACGGGCATCACGATCCGCAAGAATTGAAGATGCTTGGTTTTTGGATCTTCCTCGTAACGGACGTAATCCTGTTCAGTACCTTGTTCGCAACCTTCGTTGTCCTTCGGAACAACACAGCCGGAGGACCAGGTGGCGCAGAGCTGTTTAACATGACGGGCGTTATTATTGAAACGTTCCTCTTGCTCACAAGCAGCTTCACAAGTGGTCTGGCTGTGTTGGCTATGAACAAAGGAAGCATGAAGGGATTAATCAGCTGGTTAATCGTGACAGCGATCCTGGGTCTTGGTTTTATCGGTTTTGAAGTTTACGAGTTTGTTGAGATGGTACATGAAGGTGCCAACTTTGGAACCAGTGCGTTCTTGTCGGCATTCTTCACATTAGTCGGAACACACGGACTTCACGTTTCGTTAGGTCTGGTTTGGATGATTGGACTTATGTTCCAGTTGAAAAAACGCGGACTTACTCCAGAGACGAAGGGCAAAGTTTCGGCATTGAGCTTGTACTGGCACTTTTTGGACGCTGTCTGGATCTTCTTGCTGACAGTTGTCTATTTGATGGGGGTGATGTAGATGGCACAGCATCAATCAGGAGCGGGTTCGCATGGTCATGATGATTCTCACGGTTCAGTGAAATCCTATGTTATCGGGTTTATTCTGTCCATCGTACTGACCATCATTCCTCTCTTCGTGGTTATGAATCATATGTTGAGCCGCACTTCGACCATGGTTGTTATTTTAGCCGCGGCAGTGCTGCAATTTCTGGTTCAGCTTTTCTTCTTCATGCACATCCGTGAAAGCAATGGACCACGTTGGAATGTTATGACTTTGATCTTTGGTGTTGTGATCCTGTTGACTGTCGTTGGCGGTTCTGTATGGATTATGGAATACAACATGGTAGCACACTAATAAGTCACACTATTTTAGATAAGAGGAAGCGGCTCTATGCCGCTTCCTCTTTTTTTGTAAAGGACCTGCTGGAATTTAAACTGTGGCTTCTTGAACTCAAGTTTGCACGCGTGTAAAATGGAATTGTATAACAGAAGAGTGAAAAAGATAATACTAATGGAGAGTGAGGAAAACGTCATGAACACCGAAATATTGTTTAAACCTTTCAAGATAGGTAACTTATCGCTTCCCAATCGGATGGTTATGGCTCCCATGACACGAAATTTTTCTCCCCAAGGTATTCCAGGACCTGAGGTTGCCGCGTATTATCGTCGCCGTGCAGAAAATGCTGTTGGATTGATTATTACAGAGGGAACAGCTATCAATCATCCCGCCGCTGTGGAGCACACAGGCATCCCTAACTTTTATGGTGAGGGATTGAAAGGATGGGCCAAGGTAGTAGAGGAGGTTCATGCGGCCGGCGGCAAAATTATACCGCAGCTCTGGCATGTGGGTACAGCCCGGAAAATAGGTGCGGATAACCAACCGAATCCCGAGGCATTGCCTGTCGGTCCTTCAGGTATTTCTCCCGCAGGTGAAAAGGTAGTTGAGCCATTGACGGAGGCGGAAATTGCGGATATCATTGCAGCCTTTGCTCAGGCCGCTGCCGATGCCAAGCGGGTGGGGTTTGACGGCATTGAGCTTCATGGAGCACATGGCTATTTAATAGATCAATTTTTCTGGGACAAAACCAATAAGCGTACCGATCAATATGGAGGCGATTTGGTTCAGCGTACCCGGTTTGCGGTCGAGGTCATTGAGGCTTGTCGCCGTGCAGTAGGCCCGGATTTTCCAATTGTACTGCGATTCTCCCAGTGGAAGATGTACCATTATGGAGAAAAGCTGGCACAGACACCACAGGAACTTGAACAGTTCCTTGCCCCATTGGTACAAGCTGGGGTGGATGTATTCCATTGCTCAAGCCGCCGTTTCTGGGAGCCAGAATTCGAAGGGTCAGATCTAAACCTGGCAGCATGGACCAAAAAGATAACAGGCAAGCCAGTGATTACGGTGGGGTCAATTGGTTTGGAGAAGGCCTTTTTGAGTGATTTGGAAAAAAACAATGATCGTCAGACTGATCAATCGAGTAGTGTAGAGGCCAGATTAGAACAACTCGTGGAGCTAGTAGAACGAGAGGAAGTTGATCTGGTTGCAGTTGGACGTGCATTGCTGGTTGATCCGGCATTTGCAGTAAAATTACGTGATCAACAGATAAAAGAAATAATTCCTTACAATGATGAAGTATTAAAAACGTTGAATTAGGAAAATTTCGGTTACAGGGCAAGCTGTAATATAAGCTATTCGTAAATTCTACGAATTTGCTATAATAGGAGCATCAAGTCGAAATACACGGGGTGAAAAGGATGAATTCTGAAACGGAAGCTTTGGATTGTGAGCCGGCTTGTCACGGTTCAGATCAGGAAATTGAGCGTATAAAATCTTCCCTAGTTGAGGATTCCATCGCATACAAAATGTCGGAGCTATTTAAGGCGCTAGGTGACCCGACACGGATCAAGCTGATTTATGCCCTGGCCCAAAAGGAACTGTGTGTTCATGATTTAACACAGGTGTTGAACATGGGCCAATCTGCGGTATCCCACCAGCTTCGTTATTTGCGCAACCTGCGTATTGTCAAACGACGCAAGGAAGGCAAGACAGTGTTTTATTCACTGGATGATAATCATGTGGAGCAGATTTTTTTGCAAACCCATCAGCACATATCACATCAATGATTTTTGACAAACCAACAGCAGGGCGCCAAGCAATTGGCGCTCTTTTGGTGTTTGTCCATTGAAGTCGATTTTTTTCCGTTAAAAAGGGCTATGATCATTGACTTTTGCCCCTAAACCTGAATATAATGACCTTAACAAATAATATATGAACAGTTGCTCATATATAGCTAATTGGAGGCCAATTATTATGGATGCTCTAAAAAGAAATGAACGGCATGAATGGGTTTTGGAAGGTCTAGATTGCGCCAACTGTGCTTTAAAGATTGAAAATGGAGTCAGTAAAATAGAAGGGGTCCTTGATTGCTCGGTCAATTTTGTAACAAAAACGTTGACGATGACGACAACTTCGGATCAAAAAGAAGAGGTTTTTCGCCAAACGGAATGGAAGATCCACAGACTTGAGCCTCATGTTCGGATGGTTGCCAAAAGTGCGGGTGGACGCTTGCGCGAAGACAGTCGAAGTGGCGCTGGTGCAGTAGAGGCAAGCTGCACAGAGGATTGCGCATGCGGTCATGAGCATGATGGTGAAGGACATAATCACAATGATGGAAAGCATGCTGCTCACAGTCATGGTGGTCATAGCCATGAAGCACATGGCGCACACGATGGGCACGACCACGGTAATCATGCACACATGCACCACAATCACCATGCAGTGCACGATCATGGTGAAGCTACCCATGCTCATTCACATTCGCATGATGATGATAGTCATGCCGGGCATACGCATGATCATGGTACGGACGGTATGCGCCGCATGATTGCACGTCTGTCCATAGGAGCGGTTATTGCGGCTGTTGCCTGGTGGTTACCTGTCGAAGGTGTGGGCAAGCTGGCTCTATTTTTAGTGGCATATATCATCGTTGGCGGTGATGTTGTCTTGCAGGCTGCACGCAGCTTGGTGCGTGGAATGGCCTTTGATGAGTATTTCTTGATGACGCTGGCTACGGTGGGCGCATTTGCTATTGGGGAATACCCCGAAGGCGTAGCTGTCATGTTCTTTTACCAAATCGGAGAGCTATTCCAAGGCATTGCAGTTAACCGTTCACGTAAGTCCATCAGCGATCTGATGGATATTAGACCAGACTATGCCAACCTGAAGACGGCTGAGTCCGTACGAAGGGTGTCCCCAGAAGAGGTCCGTATTGGAGATTTGATAGTGATCAAGCCGGGTGAGAAGATCCCGCTGGACGGTAAGGTTGTAGAAGGCAAGTCGCATGTCGATACCTCGGCGTTGACCGGTGAATCTGTGCCTCGTACCGTTGAGCCGGGAAGCAGCGTGATGAGTGGATTTGTGAATACGAACGGACTTCTGACGGTAGAGGTCAGCAAAGAATTTGGTGAATCTGCGGTCTCTAAAATTTTGGAACTGGTGCAAAATGCGAGTGCCAAAAAAGCGCCGACTGAAAAGTTTATCACGAAATTTTCCAGATATTATACTCCTGTAGTGGTTATTGTAGCGTTATTGCTGGCGGTTGTTCCTCCGCTGGTTGTGCCGGGTGCATTGTTTGCAGATTGGATATATCGTGCGCTTGTTTTCCTCGTTATTTCTTGTCCGTGTGCGCTGGTGGTGTCTATTCCACTGGGCTTCTTTGGCGGAATCGGGGCAGCCTCCCGTTCAGGTGTGCTGATCAAGGGCGGTAATTATCTTGAAGCCCTGAATCATGTGAAATATGCTGTTTTTGATAAAACAGGTACGCTCACCAAAGGTGATTTCCATGTGACAGGGATTTATCCTGCCGAAGCTTTTACGAAGGAAAGTCTGCTGGAGACTGCTGCATTGGCTGAGATGCACTCCACGCATCCTATCGCAGCTTCTCTGCGTGAAGCTTATGGCAATGAACTTCAAACGGAGCGAGTGCAGCAATATAGCGAAATATCCGGTCACGGGATTCAGGCTCAGATCGATGGGCGCTTGGTATTGGCCGGAAACGCTAAGCTGATGGAGCGGGAGCATATTGCTTTTAATGTGGCGCAGCAAGCAGGACCATTGGATGTAGGAACGGTCGTACATGTGGCTGTAGACGGAACGTATGCCGGGTGCATTCTAATATCGGATGAGGTTAAGGAGGACGCGGCCAAGACGATTGCTTCGCTGAAAAAGCTGGGGGTGGTAAAAACCATCATGCTAACAGGTGACAATCGGACAGTTGCCGAAGCTGTAGGACGTCAGTTAGGCCTGGATGAAGTACGGGCAGAACTGTTGCCTCAGCATAAAGCCGAAGCCATTGAGCAGTTGTCTGCAAGTAAAAAAACGAGCGATAAAATCTTGTTTGTAGGCGATGGAATTAATGATACACCTGTACTTGCTTTGGCAGATGTTGGTGTAGCGATGGGTGGTTTGGGCTCAGACGCTGCAATTGAAGCAGCAGATATCGTAATCATGAACGACGAGCCTTCAAGGCTGGTGACGGCGATTCATATTGCTCAACGCACACGCCGTATCGTATGGCAAAACATTATATTTGCGCTAGGTGTCAAAGTAGTATTTCTCTCATTGGGCGCGATTGGTATTGCTACCATGTGGGAGGCTGTATTTTCCGATGTTGGTGTAACACTGCTAGCTGTATTAAATGTGATGCGTGTGCTGAAGGTTGGTACTGACGAATAAAAAGGGAACCCCCCGTTAACATTGGATGTAGGCATCCTATGAAAACAGGGGGTGTTTCTTTATGGCTGCCTTTTTTGTGCAGACATGTGCTTTCCGCAGTATAGATCTATTTTTCTCATATATAGTAGTTGTGCAGAGATGTATAAATGTGGGGAGGGCCTAATACGTTTAAGGTAGGGACTTAATAAGTAAGGCCCACGTAACATTCGGTTGCTCAGCAATGAGTAAGCGTTTTCTTTATTTGGAGGGGTACTCGAATTCGTGTGTGCCAACTTGCTGACGAAAGAAAGGATGGATTAATGGCATGGAGGCTAAACTGATGCATGTATTCGCAGAGCTGTTGGGTGGCATAAACAGCAGGGATTGCAACGTTCCAGAGCCAGGTAAGGAGTCTGCTGCACGGAGATTGGCTATGGAGACGCTAAGAGCAGGAAGCCATCAAGTATCTGCTTCACAGGAGGAAGATCCATTGGGCTGGCTGGTTGGTTTAGCCGAGCAGGGTGCAATCAGTCAAGCGGAGGCATTGCTGGCTGCAAACCCGGAATTACTTGGAGAATCGATGCTGAATAACGGCAATGATACAGAGCAAGCCATGGATACACTACTAAAATGGAGCGATGAATACAGCGACACCTCCATACGGCTTTATGCTGATGCTCCTGCAAGTATGAGTCGTAAAAGTACAGGAATACGCGATCTTGACGGTTATAGCCTTCTGCATGGTCCATTGTCACTGGCATCCGGCCGCGTGAGGGAATTATGCTATGCCTATTTGGACGCGGCAGAGTCTGGACAAAAGATTCATGCCCTTGCCGGGGAGATCGATCCTATCCTTGTCCCCGGTTCCCGTGCATCCGAGACGTACACAACATTTAATAAAGCATCAGGTTTGCCTGGATTGTGTGAGCACCTGTCCCGACGAATCATTGGCCTGCTGGAAACAGAGTACGAAGGCTTGTTTGAGTTGCTGGACGGATTGCCGCTGACTATAGCTTTGACTGAGCAGAACAATGCAGTGGGCATTGGAAGCCTGCAAGATATGCAGTTGGAGGCCCTACTGCGTGCAGCGTTGCGAAGCATGCGACAGGGAGGAGAACCACGGCTGGAGATTATGGTGCGCAATCCTACTGACGTAAACCAGTTCCAGACCATCCGAGACTGGATTGACGGCGTTGCCGAGCAAACGTTATGTGGCCGCCTGCGGTGCGTTCCATATCGGGTAGGTGTACTTTTGACGGTTGATACAAGTTTGGTGCTTAATGCAGGTCAAATAGGGGATGAGCAATCCGCACAGTCGGAGAAGTCGGACAACGCCGATAACATGTCCGAAGTGAGCGCACGACAGACCAAGCAGGCGGCTCAAGCCGCAGATTTGGCACGCTTTGCCGATACGGTCATTTTAGAAGTTTTACCAGCTCCATCTGCTGGTATCAGAGCTGGGGATCCGTTGATTCCATCTGTTGCTGATGGGCATGAGAATGCTAATGATACGATAAAACGCATAATGGAAGCTGTTCGGCGTGTAAAGCCTGAGATTCCTATATGGGTGGCGATAGATAAAATTCACCATTTCCTAGATAGGAATTGGATCTGGGAGAACGAGCTAACGGGGGTCATTTGCTCAGACCCAGAAGTTCCTACTGTACGTCTTGCGGCTGCGCGTTGGAGGCTGCAACAGCAAGCCAATCGGCAACACACTTCAGAAACTGCACACACCCATGCGTGGAAGTTTCCACTTTAGCCTTGAGGAATTTATGTGATAGAACGCTTTGAAATATGGAGGATACCTGCGTTGTTTACGCGGGTATCTTTTTTATTTAGGCTATTAGCAGTTTACAAGCGGAAAAGAAAGGGTATATAATAAAACAAAAGTTTCTCTAAGCCAAAATAATTGTATAGATGCAAAAATGATTATCATTCTCATTGCCAAACATGCTGCTTCGGGCTTCCCGAAGCAGCATGTGCTATTTTAGGGCACTTAACAATGGATATCATTCTCAATGAAATGCAAGTACAAGGAACAAAAAATGGAAAGGAACGTGACATGATGCAAGCAGTTCAACGACTACAAGATACATTGTCTCCCTCTAACAGAGCACTTTCAAAAAACAGTGGCAGCGGACGCCCCGGTCCAAAGCGCAAGCCGCAATTTCAGCTCAAAAGCATGCTGAAAAATAAGGAGATGCAGGCTGCTCTAGGCAGTGGAATACTAATGCTGATGGCATGGGGGGTTTCACATTGGTGGCAATGGCTATCCGTCATTCTCTATGTAGTGTCTTATGCCCTTGGAGGCTGGTCCAAAGCTAGAGAAGGGATTGAAACCCTGATCCGAGAACATGATCTGGATGTTAATTTACTCATGATCGCTGCGTCTTTAGGAGCTGCGGCCATTGGCTACTGGAATGAAGGAGCCATGCTGATTTTTATTTTTGCACTCAGCGGTGCGCTGGAGAGCTATACCACGGAGCGTAGTAGTAAGGATATTTCCGAGCTCATGGCGTTGAAGCCGGAAACAGCTTTGCGCTTGTCTCACGAGGGAACAGAAACGGTTGGCATTGAGCAGCTGTTGCCAGGCGACCTGCTGCTGGTTAAGCCGGGTGAACTAATTCCGGCGGACGGTCGAGTCTCCAAAGGTGTGTCGGCAGTGAATCAGGCATCCATTACCGGGGAATCTGTTCCGGTAAACAAGATGGCAGGTGACGAAGTATATGCAGGCACCATCAATGGAGAAGGCGTGCTGTATGTGGAGGTCAGCCAGTCCTCGGAAGATACTTTATTTTCAAAAATTATTCGTATGGTAGAAGAGGCACGGACCGAAGTTCCCGATTCCCAGCGGTTTATTAAAACATTCGAATCGGTATACGCCCGAATTGTTGTTGCCGTCACGTTGATCGTCATTGTAGGTGCGCCCATTGTATTGGGCTGGACCTGGGCAGCGGCGTTTTACAAGGCGATGGTGTTCCTTGTCGTGGCCTCACCTTGTGCGCTGGTTTCATCCATTATGCCGGTAATGCTATCCGCTATTTCCAACCGTGCCCGGCGGGGCATTCTGTTCAAAGGTGGCGCGCATGTGGAGAATATGGCATTGACATCTGTCGTTGCTTTTGACAAAACGGGCACGTTAACGAAGGGCTCACCCGTGGTCACGGACTGGATTACCGCCCCAGATTACGATGCTGATGAGCTATTGCATATTGTGGCGACAATCGAAAGCTATTCCTTACATCCGCTGGCACGAGCGATTGTAGCCAAAGCCGAAGCTGAATTGGAACAGAGAGAGCTTCTCACAGCCGAGCAAGTGCAGGCTCTTACCGGATGGGGAATGGAAGGCATCATAGGTGGGGTGAAATGGAAAATCGGTCGCACGAATGTACTGGATGAACCTGGCCTTCTGGTTGGACCAGAGTGGGTGGAGAGTCGGGCCCGACTGGAAGCCGAGGGCAAAACCGTATCCATCATTCTTGCGGATGATCGGATTGCCGGGATGCTGGCGCTGCGTGACGAGTTGCGTCCACAGGCACAAGAGTCCGTGAAACGTCTGCAAGCACAGGGTATCCGGGTCGTCATGCTGACCGGAGACCGCCCGGAAACGGCTGCCGTGATCGCGGCGCAGGCTGGAGTCGACGCCGTATATGCTGGCTTAATGCCGGAGGACAAAGTCAGTCATATTCGCATGCTGCGAGAGCAATACGGGCATGTCGTTATGGTCGGCGACGGTGTGAATGATGCTCCGGCTTTGACTGCAGCTACTGTAGGGCTGGGCATGGGGATGCATGGCAGCGGAGCAGCACTGGAGGTTGCAGATGTGGTGCTAATGAACGACGGAATCGAGGAGATTGCTCCGACGATAGCACTGGCGCGCAAGGCGCAGCGAGTGGTCAAACAAAATATGATCTTCGCGGTAAGTGTCATTGTGCTGCTGGTGATCAGTAACTTTGTGCAAGATATAGCCCTGCCTTTTGGGGTCATTGGACATGAAGGCAGCACACTCCTAGTCATTTTGAACGGTCTGCGTTTATTGCGCTCATAAGAAAATAATCCAATCACAAATCACAAGATTACAAACAAGAAGGAGCATTCAACCCTCTTACATCCAAGGGGGGATGAATGCTCCTTCTTTGGCAGTATCAGTCTATTTTGTATGCAAAGCAGGTTCATCTCATATCTTTAATTTGCGACTGCTGTACACCTATCTATGACGCGGTGTAGATCGCCGCAAGAACAGGGAAAACAATAATCCCGCCAATGCAATCCCGGTTGCAATGATGAAGGCATCATTAATGCCATGGATCGTCGATTCTGTAACAGCGCTTCGGTATACCTGTTGTAGCGCGAGTGCAGAGCCGCTTTCCGCAGAAATACCCGCCGATTGTGCAAGGGTTTGTCCCAGTTGCGATACGCCTTCCGTTACAGAAGCATTCGCTGTGGTAGCGACATTCGCATAATCTGCCATATGAACTGTAGTCCGGCTACTCATTACTGTAATAAGCCAAGCGGTACCGATAGATCCAGCGATTTGCCGTACTGTATTGGACATGGCAGTACCATGACTGCCGAGATGGGCAGGTAGCTGGTTTAGCCCTTCCGTCTGGACGGACATCATCAGCAATGACATTCCGAAGCTGCGAATCGTATAGATGATCATAATATGTCCGTAGGTGGTGGCATCGGTCAGCAGACTGAATTCCCATGTCGTGACTGCTGTAATGATCAGTCCAATGATCGCCAACGGCCTTGCGCCTATACGGTCAAATACTGCCCCTGATATCGGTGACATCACACCCATCAGCAGTGCACCCGGCAACAGCAGCAGACCGGATTGCAGCGGTGTAAAGCCGCGTATATTTTGTAAATAGATTGGCAGCAGCAGCATCCCGCCGAACATCGTCATGTTGACGGTAGCCCCAACTAAGGTTGATACAGTAAAAATATCATATTTAAACACACGGAACTCCAGCATCGGCTGTATCATATTTAGCTCGCGCACGATAAACAATACAATAAACACAACCCCGGCAGCGAGTGTAAGGATTACCGTATTGCTACTCCAGCCTTTGTCTCCAGCCGAACTAAAGCCATACAACAGGAAGCCAAACCCAAGGGTGGAGAAGATGGTTCCCAACAGGTCAAAGTTCGGTTTCGTTAGCTTGGAGACATTTTTGAGCCAGCGTATGGCAAACAGAATATCAATGACCGCCAGCGGAATAACGAGTAAAAATAGCAGCCGCCAGCTGTAATGCTCCACAATATAGCCGGATAAAGTCGGTCCAATCGCCGGGGCAAACATCATGGCGATTCCCATAGTACCCATGGCAGCGCCCCGTTTTTCTGGAGGAAACACAGTCAGGAACACGTTCATGACCACAGGCATGATGATGCCTGCTCCGCTGGCCTGGATAACACGTCCAACCAGCATAGGCGCAAAGCCGGTACTGGCAGCACAGACGACAGACCCGGCAGTAAATAACCCCATCGCGGAGATGAACAGTGCACGTGTTCCGAATGACTCAATCAGAAAAGCAGTGATAGGAATCAAAATTCCGTTTGTCAGCATATATCCGGTGGATAACCATTGAACGGTTGTGGCAGATACATTGAAGTCATTCATCAAGTGTGGAATAGCCACGTTAAGCAGCGTTTGATTCAAAATCGAAATGAAGGCGCCTAGCAGTAGCACGGACAGAATGCGTCCGACGGACATTTTTTGATCCATGACAGCCTCCTACTTATGAACTCTGATCGTTGCACTCATTCCCGGGATAATACCTAGGCCCTTGTAACCTTGAATGGAAATGTTGACAGGCACGACCTGCGTCACCTTAGTATAGTTGGCAGTGGTATTGGAAGTGGGCAGCAGTGAAAAGGTGGATGCGGTTGCCAGACCGATCTTTTCGAGTTTACCGGTCAGGGATGTATCTGGGTAAGCATCAATATACACATCTACGGTCTGGCCTACTTGAAGATCCTGCACAGCCGTTTCGTCTATATTGGCAGTAATCCAAAGATTGTTCAGATCAAATGCTTTCGCTAAAGGTGTGCCCGCCCCGACTATTGAGTTGTTGACTGCGGTTTGCTGTACGATGGTACCGTCAGTCGGGATCGTAACGCTGATCCGGCTTCCGCCTCCCTCTACACTACCAAGCGAGCTGCCAGCGGTATACGTTTTACCAACTTCAGCGTTCCAGCCCGTGAGCTTTCCTCCGCTTGGAGAGGCAACAGTAACTGCTTGTCCGCTTACTTGTGCATTGTCGGTTTTTATGTAGTTGGCGGATTGATTGTAGTAATAGGCGGCGGCTCCACCTCCTGCGAGAATAATGATGATTACGAGCAGATTAACTAATATGGCGCGCGAATTCATATTGTGCATGCCTCCTTAGTGTTTTTGGATGTTCAAAGTATGCGTCAAACGATTCATAATATTCAGATCGATTCTGGGAAAGGTTAAGAGCGTATGCAAAAAGGATGATCTTGCTGATAAAGGATGATGCGCATAATGACGACCAGAATCATGATTGTATATGACAGTGAAAATGGACATACCGAACGTCTCGCTCGCTCAATCGCAGAAGGAGCACGCCTCAATCACACAGAAGTGCTGCTAAAACATGTGAATGAGGCTGATGTGAATGAGCTAGTAAGCGTGGATGCAATTATATGGGGGTGCCCGGGTCATTTTGGTACCATCAGCAGCGGTCTGAAGAGCTGGATTGACAAGCTCGGATATCTGTGGGCGCAGGGCAAGCTGGTGGACAAAATCGGTGCAGTATTTTGCACAACTGCTACCGTTCATGGTGGATTGGAATCAACGCTTTTGAATTTGATTACTCCTATGCTTCATCAAGGCATGATTATTGTAGGCCTGCCCGCTAGCATCACGGAAAATGCGCTCTACGGCTCCTATTACGGTGTAGGGGTGACATGTCCGGTGGAGACAGACCCTGATGGACCGCCCAACCTTCCAACGGGCGATGATCTTGCGTTAGGTCGCTCTTTGGGCAAACGGGTTGCTGAGATGGCGGGACGGTACCGTAGCGCTGAAAGAGAATAGGAGGCCGCCGATGACCATTGCTTTTATCGCAGTAGCTGTGGTTGCCTTGATCTTTTTGCTGGTATTTAACACAAAGATGACGCGCAAGTCCTCGGCCAAGAATCGCCCCAGTCAAGAGGAATCCCGGCAAAGAAGTAAACGTCCTTATCCTGTGCAAGTGGAACCCAAGGCGCATGAATTAACGGAACATAACGGAGAGATGCCGCCTAAGGATTCCGAAGTTGAAGAACATCGTGCCAAGGAGCATCAGAAGTTGCCTGATATCCAAACGGATATGAAGGTGGAAAAAGATCGCAAGAACATAGAAGGTGCTTACGGGGATCAGGATTATCGTGCAGCTTTGCGTGGTTTTGCTGGAAAGGACGGAGAAAAGGATGGAGGTTCCCCAAGATCCAATGGGAAGAAAGGGACTTCCAAAAGTAAGGACGAACAGTACCGTGAAGCACTGCGTTCCATGAACCAAAGAAAATGAGGTCCCATCATTTGAACATGGCAAAAAGGCTGCTTTTCTGTCTGAATTACAGGCAGAAAAGCAGCCTTTTTGTGCTGCGCGGCTATAGCCATTCGGTTAGCCCGATCATCGTAATCAAGCCAAGAATAAAAGAGAATGTGGCGATCCGCTGGTTACCGTCCCCGTGACTTTCGGGAATCAGTTCCTTATAGACAATAAACATCATAGCCCCGGCGGCAAAAGCAAGGCCATATGGCACCAGTCCGTTCACCCAGCTGCTTAAATAAAAGCCGATCAGACTGGTGATGATTTCCACAGCCCCCGTTAGGGTAGCAATGCCCAATGCCTTGAAACGACCGATGTTTTGATTCACAAGGAATAACGCTACAATAAAGCCTTCAGGGGCATTTTGCAGACCGATAGAGAAGGCAATGAGATTGCCTAGATTCTGAGTCTCACTCGCGTAGCTGACCCCAACAGAGAGCCCTTCCGGCAAGTTGTGCAACGTAATAGCTGCAATAATGAGAAAAGATTTGGACTCCAATTGAAAAGTCTTGGATTCCGGGTCCTCCAAATCGGCATGGGGGATATACATTTCCATCACCAGTAATACGAGGCAACCAAGCAAAATTCCCGCAGTCAGCACGAACCAATTGGAATGCTGGATCGCTTCTGGAATCAGGTTATACACGGATGCAGAGGTCATAATTCCTGCGGCATAAGCCAGCAGAACATCGCGAAGCCGATGCGTGATATTACGCATAAACAATATAGGTACGGCGCCGAGTCCGGTGGACAGGGCAGAAATTAAGCTACCTACGAAAACGTCATTCATAATCGGGATAATCCCTCCATACCTCATTTATCTTTAAACTTCGCTTCATGAAAACTTCATTTGACTGTTTACAGCTCTTTCCGCATAATGAAATTAGGATTTAGAATCAGTCTAAGTCATAAGAAGCTACAAAACAAGTGATTCGTTTTTTACAACATCCGGGTGTCCACTTTTTGGGATGAGCTTCTGCCAGCACTACTTTTAGAGTATATGCAGTAGCCCAGCGCCCGGTACCGAAAACTCGCTATATAATACTTATGATATTTTAGGAGGAACCAAGATATGTACAAGTCCATTATTATAGGTACCGGTCCTGCCGGTTTGACCGCCGCTATTTACCTCGCACGTGCTAATATGAACCCGCTGGTAATCGAGGGACCACAGCCAGGTGGACAATTAACCACGACTACAGAAGTTGAGAATTTTCCAGGCTTTCCTGAAGGAATCATGGGACCTGATTTGATGGATAATATGCGTAAGCAAGCGGAGCGTTTTGGCGCTGAATTCCGCACAGGCTGGGTGAACAAGGTAGACACAACTGCTCGTCCATTTACACTGGATGTAGAAGGTTTGGGTGAACTGGTTACCGATACGCTGATTATTTCCACAGGGGCGACTGCCAAATACCTGGGGATACCCGGTGAACAAGATAATATCGGACGCGGCGTGAGCACTTGCGCTACCTGTGACGGGTTCTTCTTCCGCGGCAAAGAAATCGTTGTTATCGGCGGTGGGGACTCTGCACTGGAAGAAGCTAATTTCCTGACTCGCTTTGCTTCCAAAGTAACGTTGGTACATCGTCGTGAAGAATTGAGAGCTTCTAAAATTATGCAGGATCGTGCTCGTGCGAACAGCAAAATTGAATGGGCGCTCAATCGTACTCCTGTCGAAGTAGTTGCAGACGAAAACGGAGTAACTGGCTTGAAAGTGCTAAACAACGCAACAGGTGAAGAGGAAATCATTACAGTGAGCGGCGTTTTCGTGGCAATTGGTCATCATCCGAATACAGGCTTCCTCGAAGGACAAATTACAACGGATGCGAACGGTTATATCGTCGTCAATCCGGGTACCTCCGAAACAAACGTGCCTGGCGTATTCGCTTGTGGCGACGTACAGGATACACGCTACAGACAAGCGATTACCGCAGCAGGTAGTGGTTGTATGGCTGCTATGGACAGCGAGAAATACATCGAAAGTCTGGAGCACAGCGCACTGGCCCTGTAATGATATTTGGAAGTATGAATAAATATAATGTAACAAAATAAATGATGAGGTGATATTCATGGAAAAAGCAATAGTTTACACATCTACAAACTGTCCGCATTGCCGTCAAGTAAAAAGCTACCTGGCTGAAAAAGGTGTCGAATACGAAGAACGCAACATTGAAACCAATGAAGCTTTTGCGCAAGAGGTTTGGGATATGGGCATTCGCGCTGTTCCATTGACTTTGATCGGAGAAGAACGTATTTCCGGTATGAACAAAACCAAGTTTGAAAAAGTGTTGAACGCTTAATCCAACCTAACAGCAGACAACGGATTTGCAAAATCCTAAGCAAAAAAAGCGTACAGGAACCTGAGTGTTCCTGTACGCTTTTTTTATAAAGATACACGTACACGCCCGAGAAAAGGAGCTGTTGCCGCATAGGCGGCACCTAGCATCGTCGAACGGCTGCCAAGCGTGGAGAAACGAATCTGTAGTTGCCGGCGGTGATAGGGCAGGGCACGTTCGTCAATCACTTCACGCATACTTTGCTCCAACCAAGGTCTGGCTTCCGCGAGTGGACCGCCAATGATAAGCATGCCAGGGTTGAGGCTGTTCACAATGTTGGTAATACCCACACCCAAATATCGCCCGATTTCACCAAGGACGCTTAATGTACTCACATCACCTTGCTGGGCAAACGGTAATAATCCCGCTGTATTATGTGCGGGCAGCTTCAAGGTGGATGCTACATACGCCTTCTCCGAAGCATACAGCTCCCAGCAGCCTCGGCTGCCGCAGGAGCAGAGGCGCCCATTCCAGTCAATGGACATATGCCCGCTCTCGCCCGCGTATCCCCAAGCCCCTTGATACGGCTTGCCATCAATGATAATTCCGGCCCCGATCCCGGAGCCTGCACTGATGTAGACCAGATCCCGCACCAGCTGCCGATGATCGGCGTCCATACCATAGTACAATTCGCCTTGTGCACCGACGTTGGCCTCATTATCCACCACTATGGGAAGACCCAGCTCTGTCTCCAGCTGCTGCCGTAGCGGAACCTCTTCCCAGCCCAGATTGGGTGCGAATAAAACATTTCCGGTTTCATCCACCATCCCTGGTACCCCCAACCCAATGCCGACAATACCGTGAGGGGAGGGAGGGGTGACCTGCATGAGCTTCTGAACGAGCTTACGGATTTGTTCGATGACAAAGTCAGGATCATGCTGGGTTAGAGAAAGGGTAAGCTCTGTTTCAATGGTACCTGCCAGATCGGTCAGAGCGCCCTTGATGTACTGTACACTAACCTCGATACCAAGTACAAAGCCTGCACGGCTGTTGAACAGCAGCATTAAAGGTTTGCGCCCACCGCTGGATTCTCCTAATCCTGTCTCATACACCAATCCATCGGTGATAAGCTCTGCAACCAGGTTGGACACGGTGGCCTTGTTTAATCCGGTTTGACTGGATAACTGTGCCCGGGATAGAGGGGCATGAAGGCGGATGCGCTCCAATACAATGGATTTATTCAGCTTTTTGACAAGCGCCTGATCGCCAGTAACATTCATGGTTATTTCCCTTCCTGTTGATGTAATTCCCGTTATTATATCATAAAAATAAACTTAGTTTAAGCAATAGACAAAGTTTCTTGGCTGTGCTAGAATCATTTTTGTAAACGTTTACTACAAAGGAGGAACTTATAATGGCTTATTTCGAACAAGTATCCAAAATTAACTTTGAGGGCAAGCAATCCGATAATCCTTTTGCGTTCAAATTTTATAATCCTCAGGAAATAGTAGCGGGAAAAACGATGGAGGAGCATTTGCGTTTTAGTATGGCCTATTGGCATACGCTGGTTGCAGGCGGCTCTGATCCTTTTGGAGTAGAGACTGCGGAACGCCCATGGTCCAAGTTTACCGGACTTGATTTGGCGAAGGCACGTGTGGAAGCTGCCTTTGAGCTGCTGGATAAACTGAATTTACCTTATTTCGCCTTCCACGATGTGGATATTGCTCCTGAAGGCGCGTCACTGAAGGAATTTTACAGCAATCTGGATACCATCGTGGATCTGATTGAGGAGCACATGAAGGCTACGGGGAAAAAGCTGCTGTGGAACACGGCGAACATGTTTAGCCATCCACGTTATTTGCATGGAGCTGCGACGACTTGCAATGCAGATGTATACGCACACGCAGCTGCTCAAATTAAAAAAGGACTGGAAGTGGGCAAACGTCTGGGCGCAGATAACTACGTATTCTGGGGAGGCCGTGAAGGCTATGAAACACTGCTGAATACAGATTTGAAGTTGGAACAGGACAATTTGGGACGGATGTTCCATATGGCCGTGGACTACGCGCGTGAAATCGGCTTTGACGCTCAATTCCTGATTGAGCCAAAACCGAAGGAGCCAACCAAGCATCAGTATGATTTTGATGCGGCGACGACGATTGCCTTCCTGCAAAAATATGATCTGGATCAGCATTTCAAGCTTAATCTGGAAGCTAACCATGCCACTTTGGCGGGTCATACTTTTGATCATGAAGTACGTGTAGCACGGGTTAACGGCATGTTGGGTTCCCTGGATGCCAACCAAGGTGATTTGCTGCTGGGCTGGGATACGGACGAATTCCCGGTTGATCTGTATGATGCCACACTAACCATGTATGAAGTACTGCAAAATGAAGGATTAGGCCGTGGCGGTATCAACTTTGATGCCAAGGTGCGCAGAGCATCGTTTGAGCCAGAAGATTTGTTCCTCGCGCACATCGCAGGTATGGATACGTATGCGAAAGGATTGAAGGTAGCGGCCAAACTGATCGAGGATCGTGTGTTTGAGGACTTTATTGAGAAGCGGTACAGCAGCTTTAAAGAAGGCATTGGAGCAGACATTGTATCTGGAAAAGCAACGCTTGCTTCCCTGGCTGAATATGCTCTGGCGAACGAAGCACCACGCAAAAACGTGTCCGGTCGTCAGGAATATCTGAAAGCAACATTGAATCAATACATTTTGGCTGATTAATGCCGGAATTTATATATGAATAAGGGCCGTACGATCACAGGGAAGGAGGAACTCCAATGCAGGAGAAGCTAAAACAGGAGCTGGAGCGCTATGTCATCGGCGTGGATTTGGGTACCAGTGCGGTCAAAACGGTGCTGGTCAACCGTAAAGGGCAGGTGGCTTATGAAACCTCTCAGTCATATCCTCTTCATCAGCCGAAAGCAGGGTATAGCGAACAGCAGCCTGAAGACTGGGTGCGTGGGACGTTAGCATCGTTGAAAGAGCTTGTAGAGAAGGCCGGAATCGCCGGAACAGATGCTGTGGACGGCATCAGCTTTTCGGGGCAGATGCACGGGCTTGTGCTGACTGACAAGGAAGGCCAAGTGCTTCGTCCAGCTATTCTATGGAATGACACGCGCACAACGGCACAATGCCGCCGTATTGAAGAACAGCTCGGGCCAGCGCTGCTAAGTATCGCGCGCAACCGCGCGCTGGAAGGCTTCACGCTACCCAAGCTGCTGTGGGTGCAGGAGCATGAGCCAGACGTGCTGGCTCGTGCGGCCCATTTTATGCTGCCCAAAGATTATGTGCGCTATTGTCTCACAGGAGAGTTGGCGATGGAGTATTCGGATGCGGCGGGCACACTACTGTTGGACATCGCGAATAAGCAGTGGAGCGAAGAGATCGCAGCTACGTTTGATCTGCCGTTGTCACTGTTCCCGCCGCTGGTGGAATCCTTTGACCAGACGGGTACACTATTGCCGGAGATTGCGGAGCAGAGCGGGCTTTCGTCTGAAACCAAGGTCTATGCAGGTGGAGCAGACAACGCATGTGGCGCGATTGGTGCCGGCATTTTGAGCAAAGGCCGCACCTTGTGCAGTATCGGCACCTCAGGAGTTGTGCTTTCCTATGAGGAACGCAAGGATATCGACGTTCAGGGACGGGCACATTTTTTTAATCATAGTGAGCAGGATGCTTATTATATTATGGGGGTTACACTCGCAGCCGGATATAGCTTGACCTGGTTTAAGGATACCTTTGCGGCGGAACATTCTTTTGATGCGCTGTTGGAGGATGTAAACTCGATCGAGCCGGGCAGCCGAGGGCTGTTGTTCACGCCTTATATCGTGGGCGAACGTACCCCTCATCCGGATGCAGCTATTCGAGGCAGCTTTATCGGGATGGATGCAGGGCATAAGCTTCCGCATTTTACACGAGCAGTGCTGGAGGGAATTACGTTTTCGCTCAAGGAATCCATTGATATTCTCAGAGGCACGGGCAAAACGGTGAATGAAGTGATTTCCATCGGCGGCGGTGCGCGTAATGAGACATGGCTGCAAATGCAGGCCGATATTTTTAACGCGGATATCGTCAAGCTGGAAAGTGAGCAGGGTCCTGCCTTGGGAGCGGCTATGCTGGCTGCATATGGTAGCGGGTGGTTTGAATCGCTGCAGGCGTGCGCTGAAGCTTTTCTGCGTGAAGCAGCAAGATATACGCCAAATCCGGAACGTGTGGCACAGTATGAAGGCTTATACGAGCTATACCGTGAAGTTTATCTACACACGCGGGAGCTAAGTGAGCAATTGGCGGTCTATCGCTGAATAGACTTTACGTTAATAAAAGCCATAATAAGGGTTGCCTGATGAGGACACCTTTATTATGGCTTTTGAATTTTAAGGACGTTTAGTGCAAGAGGACTCCTTATAAAGTGGCTCCTGTAGTGAGAGGATACTTGGTAAGGAAGTTAACGAGTGGAGACGCATGAATTGATAACCTATTCCAGACAAACCTAGCCACAACCCCTGGGAATCTAACGCAGTGGGCAGGCCAGTCTTAAATTTACTATGCTCGAAAAAATAACTTAATGCAATGTTGCCTTGTTTCTTTGCCTCCGCAACCCACTCTGGACGGTTAAGAGCTTGTCCAGCTAAAATTAATAACTCAATATTTCCGAGACTTCCATGACAAATGCAGTGACTTTTATTAAATCCGTATTTTAAAGTTGTATTAACTGCTATTTCGATATTTTGGACGATATCAGGTATTAAACTTGAATTTAAATAAGGCATACATAAGGTTAATCCTATGCCAATTCCACTAGCCCCATGACACCAATTAGCCAGATCATGATTCTCCTTAATATCTTGATCAATCCAGTTAAAATAGTTTGGAGAATAGGATTCTGTTAAGTGAGCAAATGCTTTCTCGGCAGTAGCATAGTAGCAATTATTTTTAGTAACTGCTGCAAGACGAAACAAAGCTGAAGCAATACCAGTACTACCGTGGCCAAAGCCTACGTAGGGGGTTGGAGATACACTAGATGTCCATGAAATCATCTCATTATTTTTTTCTCCATGTTTTAACAAGTGCTCTCCATATTGAGTTGCTACCTCTAGAGTCTTAACCGATTTTGTAAGACTATATTCATTTAAAAGAACGTGAATAACTCCAGCCGAACCTCCTAAGAGATCGAAGAAAGTATCCTCGTCTATGCTATCTTCCAAATTACTTATAATGTCCAATTTCCGCTTGCTCCAAGCATCGTTAAAACCTAATAAACTCTCAAAATGAGAGAGAGTATATAAGAGAGAAGCTTGGCCATAAAAGGCTGATGGGAATTTTAGGTGTACAGGTATTTTACTTAGCGTTGTTTCAAGTGCAGCTAGAGCTATGTTGGTGTACTTCTCCTCTTTTGAGATTTTTCCGAGATATGCTAGAAATAATGCAATGCCTGCCGTACCATCATATAATCCAGGGCTTAAGGCAGACAAATAAAGTTGTCCGCGATAATTTAGATTCATTCCAATCCAAGTTACATACCTTTTGCTTTGGCTAAACACTGATTTTTCAATTAACTCATCGCCAAGGATTTTTGCTGTCTCAAGAAAGTTTTCAGAGTGTAATGGTTTTGGACTGTAGTCGCTTGTCATTACTTTTTCATTTTGAGAGGGAGCATGTACTTTATGTACATGTTTTCCTAATGATGAGCCTGCTATGGAAGAAGAGATCCAATCGCTGTATAAAGAAATACTGTCAGTACTTAAGGATCTCAATCTATCTTCTACTATTGACATGCTTGTTCGGGTAAACACATCTTTTATACATCTGCCATAACTATCCCAAAGGTCAAGTGAATTAGGAGTACCAGTGAAATATGGAATATCTCCTGCTCGTAAATCTTGCAGTTCTGAAGAAATAATCCGATCATCCAGCCAAGAAAACCAAATCCGATCAAGTAGATTCTCTTGATTTAGAGCATCGCGACCATAATCAGGATGTCGAGATTCGAGAAGGAAATTTGTATAAAATTGTGTTGATCGCAATACGATACGAACTGGCGTATTATTAAAACTAAAGAGAGGACTTGTTGGGACTAGTAAATCCATTTTGTATTGAAGAAGCATGGAACATAATGATTGGAAACCATTTATAATTTCAGCAGTGTAGTCACCTGCATTTTTAAATTCTCCTTCCAATGAAGGGCGATTGTTACCAGTTGAAGTGGACTGAGACTTTCTAATGTATCTCATATTATCAGTATTTACATCTACTAAACTCAACACCGGGTAGGGTGTCATTTGCCGTTCTCCATTTACACCACTCAATTCAAGTCCAAATCCTTTATCATCTTGATGAAACAAGATAGGGAGGAGTGAAGTGCCTAATGGAGAATTACGGATTTTAAACTGAGCTTCTATATCTGCGGAATCGGGGACATTATGATATACCTGGTTGTGAAAGAGGGTTTCCAAATCAATCAGCATTGGATGCTCCCCGAAAGCAATTAAATTTTCAAAATGAAAATCGGTCCCATCCAGTACATATATAATGGCTAAAAGCGCTCCTAAACGTGTATAAAAACATTGAATTTCTTCTTCAGTTTTGCAAGGTTTTGCTTCGATAAATTTTTCATAACCATAACCGTCTAATGCGATAACAGAATTTCTTTGGAGAAAAGGAGAAAACCCTTTATCATTAAACCATTGAATTAATTCTTGAAAATGGAGAGAGATATCTAATGGCTTTGGCTTATACATAAACGATTGCCCGTTTGCAAGATATAACCGCATTACTGTGCGACCTTGTTGATGAGAATCACCGAACCCAGCATCAATACGTATAAGTTCTGATGAATGTAAAGAAAATGTATCGATAATCATAGATCTGTTTAGGAGATAACGGTCTAACGTCTCTTTTGTTACATTTACAAAAAGCATAGTTCTTTCAGCTAAAGTCCGGGCAATAACTGCATACTCAGAAAAAAATGATACAAGTTGTTTATGTCTTACAAATTTTTTCTCAATGAAAGAGATAAATCGTTCCTCCGGAGTTAGCCCTTCTAATTCTCCCAAAGCTTTAGCTATATTTAGTTCTAAGACAAATGATCGACCAGCGATTTGGGTCAATTGAAAAGATAATGTATGCAAGACCGAATTTATCGTACTCTCATGTAGAATAAAATCCTGAGCATTATCTATATTGCATAAGTGCTGTTTTAATTGATTTCTGGACCAAATAATAAATGGACGAACAAGAATATCCATTGTTCGAGACTCATTTTGCAAAACTGGTTGATTTTCATTCATTTTTAGAGCCTCTTCCAAAACTTGAAACCAATCTGCTTGATACTCTTTAATAACCGTTAAATAGTTCTCATCCCATTTAAGATTTTCCGTAGATTGAATCAAGGCTCCAAATATTTCTTCATTCATACTTAAAGCTTTAAATCGAGCTTCCTTTTTGGATTCTGTACTAATAAGAGCAAATTTAAACCATTCGTCAATCAGTTCTGTCGTCTTCTCTTTATCTTGTTTCCAATTTTTATAATTAAAATCTTGAAAGGCTTGATCAAAAAGGTTCTTACGTTCTTGTAAAAAGAGAGCACGCATGATCTGCTCTTTCATAAATACCCCGTCCTCGTTTATATGAAGTTAAAAAACTCAATTTTAGGAAATAAAATAACTCAGGTATACGCCAATTAAGGCGTATACCTGAGTGGCATTCACTTATTTTATCCGGCATGCCCTGGAAAACAAACTAGTACTGTGACACCAATAACAGTAACAGTAATAGTTGGAGTAGAATCTGGTTGCACTCCTAAACCGCCATGTACACGAGAAAGCTCGTCAGCGCTCAACTCGACCAAAGCGTCGCCTGCAGGATGCTCAATCCCTTCTCCAGCTACACGAAGCTTTGGATTTTTCCATGCTTGGATCATTTCTTCTTTTGTCATTATTCTTTACTCCTCTCGGGAATGTAGTGATATAAGACAAACCTAATGATAATCATATTCCCTAAAAATTTGCACTTCATAAAAGTGCATTTTAATGTAAAAACCTATAAAAATTCAAAAAAAAACGATTTTATTTTTAATTTTACAAATATATTCATTGAATATGTATTGAATTTCTTCCTTAATTATGAAAAAATATTCATAAAAGACATAGGGGGAGTGAAAATTGAGAGAAAATCAAAATTTGTCTCCAAAAGAACAAAAAGTTGCAATTTGTATAGCTCAAGGATACAAAGACAGCGAAATCTCCCGGAATTTATCTATCAGTATGAGACGTACTGCCGAAATTGTGGCTTCAATTAAAGAGAAATGGAATATAAAAACAAGAGTTGAGATTGGTATATTCGCTTATCATTACGGCTTAGTTTTTTTGACAGAAGGTATGGAGGTGCATTCCTCTGAATTTTAATAAGAAAGTACCTTTTATTGAACAGATGGAACATAGTGAATGTGGATTAGCCAGCTTGGCTATGGTTTTAGGTTTTTATGGACATAATATTTCTTTAACAGAGTTAAGAAATCAGGTTGGTGCAGTACGCGCAGGTATATCTATGCAACAACTTCAAGAAATAGGAAGTACATATCATTTAAAATCACGAGGATACCGGGCAACTGCATCTCAATTAAATGAGCTAATTGCTCCTCTGATTTTGTTATGGGATAACCAGCATTTTGTGGTTCTTGAGAAAATAAAAAAGAAAAAGGTAATAATCCTTGATCCGGCTTTTGGAAGACTCATTCTTCCTCTCAAAGAATTCACAGAGAAGTATTCGGGTTTTGCACTTTCTTTAATCCCGTTAAAGGATTTTCGGAGTAAAAGAAAAAGGCCAAAATGGATGTTCTATATCAAATTAGCTTTTAAGAGCAGGAAACTTCTTATTTCTGTATTTTTGGTCTCAATACTTCTTCAAGGATTAGGTGTTTTAATACCTAAGATCACCCAATTCTCTGTTGACAACTTACTAGAATCCAAAAATTATTCTTTTTTGGTCCCATTGGGGTGGGCTATTTTTACAATATTTCTATTTTCACAGTTATTCCAATTTTTAAGGGGTTACATGATTGCCAAGTTACAATCCCAAATGGATACTTCTATGATGACACAATTTATCGATAAGCTTTTCAAACTTCCTTTTGAGTTCTTTGAAAATCGAAAAGGAGGAGAATTGGTATTTAGAGCTAACTCTAATGTAACAATTAGAAGGGTATTATCTAATCGAGTTATAACTATATTTATTGACGGGCTTTTACTTATAACTTATGCAGCTTTAATGATTAATCTACTATGGCAAATTGGATTATTAGTTACAATTATAGGTTTTCTATTGTTACTTATTACCGTTTTAAGTTCTTTTACTACTCACCGTTTATCTCGAAAGGAGACTTCGAGCCAGGCTGAGATGCATGGTTTTTTATCAGAACATATACATGGAATTACAGACATAAAAGTTTTAGGGTTTGAGAGTAGAGTATTTAAGAAGTGGGGGGAGCTTTTTAAAAAACAACTAACTAATACGGAAAAACGTGTCATTTGGAATGCATCACTTGATTCCATGACAGTTAGCATCCAGTTTATTTTTCCCCTACTAATTCTATGGATTGGATTCCATTATGTGCTTGAGGGATGGATAACTTTCGGGGGACTCCTAGGCTTACAAACATTGTCAACTGCTTTTATGGTACCGCTTGTTTCCTTAGGATCGACTCTTAGTGAACTTGTCACTGTGGGCACATATATTCAACGAATTCAAGATGTTATTGAAAATGTAGAGGAGCCTTCAGGTAACCATAAACCGAACCATACTTTTAAAGGATATATTAAGTTTAAAGATGTTTCCTTTAATTATCATCGATTTGGAAAATATGTTTTAAAAAATATTAATCTTGAAATATTCCCAGGTGAAAAGGTTGCAATTGTGGGTGCATCAGGCTCAGGTAAAAGTACTTTGGCGAAGTTAATACTAGGACTTTATAAGGCCTCAATGGGAGAAGTCAGCGTCGATAATATCCTGCTGGATCAATGGCATTTGAGAGAGTTTCGTCAAAAAATAGGTGTTATTCTACAAGAGACAAAATTATTCAATGTTTCTATATTGGATAACATCGCCATGGACAATGGAGATTGTACCATAGATATGGTAGTTCGGGCAGCAAAGCAAGCCGATATTCACCGTTTTATTATGAGTCTCCCTTTAGGCTATCAAACTGTTGTTTCCGAGAACGGATTAAACTTTTCAGGGGGACAACGGCAACGTATTTTATTGGCGCGTGCTTTTTTGGCAGAACCTCAAATTCTCCTTTTAGATGAGGCAACAAGTTCGCTTGATAGTGTTTCAGAGCAATTGATAACAGATTTCTTACAAGAGAGACATTGTACACAGATCATTATTGCTCATCGTCTTAGTACAGTCCAACGAGCTGATAGAATAATTGTGCTTGATCAAGGGGAAATAATAGAACAAGGAAATCATCAGGAATTGATCGGTTTAAAAGGTAAATATTTTGATTTGTATAATTTGAAGAAAACTGATATTCAGGTTGAGCCAGTTTTGTGACTTGGAGACGAGAAAAATGACAAGTATAAAGTTATGTGAAATATTGTATCTAAAGCAACTCAGAAAGCTAACTAAAATGGAGGCTGCTTTATTCATTTTTTTATTAATTTTAATTCCCAATGGATTAGCTAATGCTACCTTAAGGTTAAACAGCTTGGGTTTTAAAGCAATGATGTGGGCTATCATATATGGAATCATTGGTTTTTTGATTCAATTTGGTATAAGTATATCGATTTCTAAAATGGAGGAAGTACGTTTTTTGTGGTCTATAGGAAAGGGAAATTGGTTTTTAACCCAATATACTATTGTAAAGAAAATTCCTTTTCTAATATTACTTTTATGGATCGTAGTTGGCCAGATCTTATGGGGTGTTCATCATAATTACATTTTTAGTATGGTTTCAGGATTGATCTTAGGGGTGCTTTTAGCAGAGATATTTTGGTATATAACGTTATTTAGAAAGTTCTCTGGCTATGCAATAAGCTTTTTCTTTCTATCACTGGATGTAGTCTATTTCATATTGCCAATGTCTCTGTCAGTACGTATTTTGACTTGGATTTTGTTATGTATAAGCATGGGATATATAACTCTCTATTTTGCACAACGCTCTTGGTCTGTTTTTTTACAGTATCATGGTTCAAAAAAACTTTTGGGCCGACGTGGATGGTTATCTCAATGTCCACTCCTAAAAAAAGAATTGTTATTTATTATTAGGCGAGTTAACCTGTTTTCTTTTTTTATTTTAGCTTTTGGAATTGAAGTTTTAAATTCTTATATAATTAGAGAAAGTCCGTTTATTCTTCCAATCAGTAGCGCAGTATTATCATGGTTTGCTGTTGATATCTGGGCTGTCAAGAGTCTTATTATAGAGGAAAAAGGACTACTAATATATAAAGCAACGTTATTTGCCTGGAAGAAGATGCTGCGCACTAAATGGTTAATTTTATGTGTTATAAACATAGGGATTATTTTTATGCATCAGTGGTTTTGGGGGATTTATTTACAGATTAGTCCAGTGATTTTATCAATCCAAACTATATGGAGTATATTCCTCTCAACTACTTTAATTAGTTTGGGCATGCCTTTGGGCTACAAATTTTTATCCATAGACTATTTAGGAAATTACCGTATCAAGTTTCTTGGGAGCTGGGTCATAGCAATGAGCATGCTATTACTATTGTATCTTCATCAATTTCATAAAGTATTATTTGTAGCTATATCAGTTATGATCTATACAAGATTTATACTTTTTTATAAAAAGGTATCTTAGGAGTGAGTCAACGATGACCCAAGAACATAAATCATCATTTTTACAACTGGATCAAGTTTCATTCAGTTACGGCTCCAGAGAAATTATACATGGAATAAATTTGGATATCCCAGACCACCAAATTACTGTGTTGCTAGGTCCTAATGGAGCGGGTAAATCAACTTTATTAAGTTTAATTGCTGGTCTCCATCAGGTACAAAAAGGTACAATTCGCTTCAATCAAACCATAATTGACTTTGAAAATCAAAACTATAAATCAATGGTAGGATATCTACAAGAATTTCCCTTTTATTATCCTGCACTTTCTGTATCAGAAATGATGCGACTTATTGGGGGATTACGACAGGTACCGAAGGACCAACTCGAAATGCGCATCGCTAAATGGCTGGACAGATTCAAATTAGAAGATTATCAAAATATAAAAATGGAAGAGTTATCACAAGGAACTAAAAAGAGAGTTGCATTAGCTTCAATGCTCTTACATGAACCTAGAATTCTTATATTAGATGAGCCGACTAACGGATTAGATCCTGATCAAGTGATGATTGTTAGAAGTACACTACGGGAGTATCTAACAGAAGGCAGAGTTATATTGTTATCTACCCATATTATAGGATTAGCTGAGAAATTAGCAGACCAGGTTGCCATTCTTCGAAACGGTCGGATAACATATGCAGGAAGATCTACAATTGACCTTGAACGCCTATATATAGCACATCAACATGACTAGCTTATTAGTACCCCTGATTAAAATGTTTTCAAGGAATAGAGTAACAATGAAAAAACTTGGCTAACAGTGCTCCCTGTAATGTATTTAGAGAGCAGTCGCCAAGTTTTTTTCTTGCTATCCGTCCATTGTGAGATGACTATGGTTAACCTTTGTGAGCTGCCGTTGTTTTTCTGGTATCCTCATTCACTGAGCTCACGGCACAGCCTGGGCATGACTTGCTCGATGAACAGCCAGCACAGGCGCCTTGGCGGCTTTTTCGCAAAAATCTTACCAGCACCCACGCACTGTAACCGAGGATCACCAATAAAATAATGATATTGACCATGGAATCCACTTCCTTTTATATACTCTAGGGTCTGACTTAACCCCAACCTAATAATCTGCCACACTGATAGATCAAGACGGCGATGATATATGCCACGGTCAAAGGATAGATCACAGAAAATGCGGTCCAGCGCCAGGAGAGTGTCTCCTTGCGAATAACCGCTACCGTAGCCAGACACGGCACATACAACAGAATGAACACCATAAAGCTAAATGAGGCAAGCGATGTAAAAGCATGACTGACTTGCAGTTCCAATCCCTGCATATCGGGAACATGATAAATGATATTCATCGTTGAGACGATAACCTCTTTGGCCATAAAGCCTGTAAGCAGAGACGCGCCTGCTTGCCAGGTGCCAAAACCAAGAGGGGCCAATAGAGGTGCAAACCATCCTCCAATCGTAGCGAGCAGGCTGTCATCCATTTCTACGCCAAAGCCCTGCGGACCGAAATTGGACAAGAGCCAGATGCCTACAGAGCCTGCAAGAATAATCGTTCCGGCTTTACGGACGAAGCCTTTGACCTTCTCCCATGTGCTGCGAAATAATGTAAGAGCCTGCGGCACCCGATAGGGAGGGAGCTCTACGATAAAGAGGGAGGGCTCACCTGATAAAATAGATACTTTGGAAAAAATTTTGGCAAGTATAAGCGATACGATGATCCCTAACACATACATCAGCATGATAATGCTCGCCGCATGTGACGGGAAAAATACACCTGCAAACAACGCATAGACTGGCAAGCGGGCCGAGCATGACATAAAGGGTACCAGCAACGTTGTAATGAGGCGTTCTCTTGGTTGTTCAATGGTGCGTGCTGCCATAATAGCTGGCACATTACAGCCAAATCCGATGATGAAGGGAATGAAGCTTTTTCCGTTCAAGCCCACGGCTTGCATCAAGCGATCCATGAGTATCGTGACCCGTGCCATATACCCGGAGTCTTCGATTACCGAGATAATCAGAAATAAGATAGCAATTTGAGGCAGAAAAACAAGCACACCCCCGACCCCAGCCACGATGCCGTCCACGACTAGACTTTGCGTAAAAGCGGACGCGTTCAAGTGAACGAGTAATTCAGTAATCCAGCTGCTGAGTGTCCCTGAAAAAAATTCATCCAGCATATCTGAAAGAATGGTACCCGCCCAATCGAAGGTAAACTTAAAGGTAGCGTACATTAACAGTAAAAAGATCGGAATCCCCAAGTACCGATGAGTTAGCAGTGCATCCAGCTTATCAGTCAGGCTGTGCGGTCTGAGTTTGGATGTGTCAACTGCCTTGGTGCACAGCTCAGCAATCCATGCTGTTCTTACAGAACGAATATGTTGAGCAGGGGTGCTGGCATACCCTTCCCTGAGAAGCTCTTCCTCGCAGCGCTGGATGCGTGCAGTTACTTGCTCACGCCGTGTCTCATTCGTCATCCATTCCATGACGACCGGATTGTTTTCCAGACATTGCAGTGCAGCCCAGCGGGGTTGAGGCACAGATGTATGCGGCAGCAAGTTGCAAATATCCGCAATAGCAGCTTCGACGGCAGGGCCGTAATCCAGTTGAAAAGCATTGGATGTATGTCTGACCTCTCGAAGGGAAGCAAGCATTTGCTTACTTCCACTACCTGTACGTGCCACCATCGGAATAATGGGAACGTTCAATTGATCAGCCAACAGTTCCTTGTTCACCCGAAGACCGGTGGCATCGGCTACATCGGTCATGTTTAAGCCAAGTACAAGCGGACGGCCGTATTCCAATAATTGTACGGTCAGATATAGATTGCGCTGGAGCTGGGAAGCATCCACGATGTTAATTAGCGCCGCAGGCGGTTCTTCCAGCAAATAACGGGTTGCGACGCCTTCATCCAGCGACAGAGGGAGTAAAGAGTAGGCACCCGGCAAATCCACCAATACGGCAGACTTGTCACGCAGGATTCCTGTTTTCTTTTCCACAGTGACGCCGGACCAGTTTCCTACTTCTGCATACGTACGAGTCAACTTGTTGAATAATGAGGTTTTTCCTGTATTGGGATTACCGAAAAGAGCGATCATGTCCATGTCGGAACGACCTCCAGTTGCTTCACTTGATTTTGACGGAGGCCGACTAACTGGCCGTTGCATTCAATGACGATCGGGCCGCCCAATAAACTGATCTTTTTTAAGCGTATAATGGAGCCTTCGTTGATGCCCATGTCTGTTAAACGGCGGCGCAATGAGGGGTGAAGAGTGGCAAGAGATTGCAAACGCACAGTCTGACCTAATGGTGTACGAAGGAGTGAGATACATTCTGCCATGGTGCTCAGCCTTTCTGATCTAGAATGAGAATCAATATCATTTACTTCCGATGCCAGTACCATATCATGAGGAGTACTAGATTGCTGTGATAAAATTCTCTGCGAACGACATGTTTATGTATAGCCCTCTCTGTTATATAACAGATTAAGGTGTCGCAACCTGCCTTTAAATGCACTCATACCCGCCTGCAACCGACAAAACTAGAGCGTTTGGGGCAACTGTTTTTATGGTAAGATAGAGCTGTTTACAACTATGCTAAGAAGGGCAGGAACGCTCTGTATGAACAGAAAAATCGGGGTTAGGCTTGTAAAATGTCTGGTTGCAGGTGCAGCGCTGGCTGTGTTGCTGCCGCAGGCTGTAGAGTGGGGCAACAATGTGTATGCGGCGTCGGTCAAGCCGACTCCCTCCGTATCATCGCAGCAGCTTCAAAACAAGCTTTTACAGGCAATGGCTACGCGGAGTGAAACGCTGACCTTTACATATCAAGGGCGAGTGAACGGTCTCAAGCAGCAGTTACAGACAGCCATCCAACAGGCGATGGAGAGCGATCCGTATGTGAATTATACGATCAAAAGCTACGCATTCAGCTATACAGGCACAACCACCTCCGCCCAGGTTACGATTCGTTTAAGCTACCGGGAAACGAAGGAACAGACGGCATATGTGGATAGCACAGTGCAAGCTGTGCTGGGGGATATCATTACGAAGGGAATGACGGATCATGAAAAGGTGAAGGCCATCCATGATTGGATCGTCGTTCGCCTGAAGTATGATGAAGCACAGCAAAAGTACACAGCCTATGATGGTCTGAAAACGGGAAGCACGGTCTGCCAGGGTTATTCGCTGTTGGCTTATAAAATGCTCGAACGAGCAGGGATTACAAATCGGATTGTGGAAGGTAGAGCAGGAGGGCAGTTGCATGCATGGAATCTTGTTTTATTAGATGGCCGATGGTATCACATGGATACGACATGGGATGACCCGACCCCCGATCGCGCGAACGAGGTAAGCACTTCATATTATCTGCTGACGGATTCAGAAATGCGACGGGATCACTCGTGGGTGAAACAATATCCTCAGGCGAACACATCGTACCGCGAAACCTTATCGGCATTGATAGCTGCCGGAGGAGCAAAGGCTGCCGTGTATCAAAAACTGTACAATAACCTGGAATATCCATTGCAAGACGGCAAGGGACTGGTTAAATCATCAGCTGACATTAAGGAACAGGTTCGGAAGATGATAACTAAGGGAGAAACGTCACTTACTTTTGGCTATCAAGGGACGGAACGAAGTCTTAAGGAGGATTTACAGTCCTTGTATCAACTCGACTTGAAATCCATTTCCTATCAGATTACGGATCTCGGAAGTACCGGCAATCTTCGGGTAACCCTGAAATGGACTTAATTATTCGGCTGTAAAAAAGCCACCTTATCAAAGGAGTATTCTAATTTATATGCACAAGCGTTCCTTTACCTATTTGCTTGGCACGCAGACGATGTCCAATGCGGCCGACATTCTTTACATTATGGCACTTGTGTCTTTGGTCTTTCATGAAACAGACTCGATCTTCTCTTCGGTGCTCGTTCCGTTGCTGCGGATGGGGGCGCAGATGATCAGCGGCTTTTTAGCACCGCTCATTTTGGCCCGATTCCGGCTTCCTTTTATTTTATTCGTTTCCCAGTTTGGACAACTGGCTTTCTTCGTTATTCTGCTGGGACACTTATGGTCAGTGGGCACAGAGCCCGTATGGGTGATTGTGTTCGCGTTGGTGGCAGCCATGTCCTTTCTGGACGGCTGGACTACACCTGCTCGCAATGCACTGATTCCCCGCCTTGCTTCTGGGGAAGGACTCATGCGGGCAAACAGTCTGGTATCGGTCAGTGATCAGACGGTGCAATTAGCAGGGTGGGGGCTTAGTGGTGTGCTCGTAGCTATGCTGGGCTCGGAAAAAACATTGCTGGTGGCTGGCGGTCTGTATTTGATAGCGCTGATCTTCACCAGCTTGATTCGAGATCCCCTAGAGGGCAAAGCTCATTATTTGCTTCAGCCCGGAACAAGGGTACAAAATGGGGATGTCTTGGCTTCTGAGATTGTAACCGAGCCGGGACAAGGGCAACATGACTTGCCTCCAGCGCAGTTGGAAGATAAGCTGTATGGTCCGGAATCAGAGAGCCCAGCGGTGCCTCCTAAACGTAAAAAAGAAATACTGCGTGAAGGCTGGAGTCTCATTGGAGCCAGCCGCAGATTGAAGGCTCTTATTTTTATGGATATGATTGACCTGCTGGGGGGTTCGGTTTGGGTAGGCGCGTTCACGCTTGCCTTCGCTCAGCAGGTTTTGCACAAGAGCGAGGCATGGTGGGGATACATTAATGCGGCGTATTTTGCAGGTGCGATTGGTGGTGGCATCGTAGTCCTTGCCTGTGTCAAGCATTTGCAGCGCAGACTGCTGCCCGCTATGCTGGCAGGGATGGCAGGCTACGGGCTGCTGACGGCTTGGTATGCACTGAACACATTACCGCCACTTACGCTGCTTATCGTGCTGTTGATGGGACTACCTGCGGAAATGTCGGTCGTTTCCCGCCGCACAATGATGCAAATGAGTGTGTCGGTACATGATTTGCCCAAGGTGCTGTCCGCCCAGGCTACGCTGACAAGCCTGACGTTTTGTATTTCGCTGCTTTTAATGGGCTGGATTGCAGATCATCTGGGTATCGTTAATTTGTACTTGTTTTCAGCAGTGCTAACGATGATTGCTGTCATATACGGTATTTTTAGTCGTCGTGCCTTATCTATGTCTTTATCAGCTGAAGTAGCTACTTCTTCCAAATAAACAGAAAAAGAAAAAGCCCGTCTCCGGGCATATACAGGGGAACATGCGGATAATGGTCTTGGGACCAGGTGTACCAGCGTGTTTTCCCTGATATGTGGAGACGGGCTTTTTATCACTGTGTTCTATTATTTATCCGAAGAAGGATTTGAACTCAAATCACATTCTTTTAGCGGAACGATTTTAGTACGTTTGATCCATTTGTAGCCAAGCCACAGCAGAAGGAACAGCGGCACACTCATATACGTAGCGATCATCGTTTTCCAGTCAATCTCCTGTCCGGTGAAGGCATCCGTCCCTTGCCCGATAATGACAATGATACATAGAGCAAAAGCGAACAACGGTCCGAACGGGAACCAGCGTGCTTTGTAGGGAAGCTCACTCAGACTGTGACCCTGTGCAGTAAAGGCACGGCGGAAACGATAGTGGCTGACGGCAATACCGACCCACGTAATAAATCCGCACATTCCAGAGGCATTGAGCAGCCAGTTATAGACTACACCGTCTCCGTACAAGGAGGCGAGAAAAGCAAGCATACCAACAGCAGTCGTGATCAGAAGTGCATTCATAGGAATACCACGTCGATTGATACGCCCAAGGAAACGGGGAGCCTTGCCTTCCCGTGCCAAAGCGTACAGTACCCGAGTCGCTGCATACATACCCGAGTTGCCTGCTGACAATACGGAAGTCAAAATAACGGCGTTCATGACCGAGGCAGCAATGGCAAGCCCTGCTTTTTCAAATACGAGCGTGAACGGACTGACTCCGATATCACTGATATCTCCCCGCAGCAGATTCGGATTCGTATATGGAATGATCAAACCAATCACGAGAATCGCGAGAATATAAAAGAACAAGATACGCCAGAAGATTTGACGGATGGCACGTGGCACATTGTCACGCGGATTTTCGCTTTCGCCAGCGGCTACCCCAATCAGCTCGGTTCCCTGAAAGGAAAAGCCCGCAGCCATAAATACGCCCAATACAGCGAAGAATCCACCATGGAACGGGGCATCTCCTACCGTGAAGTTGGCAAAGCCAACCGCAGGACCACCCATGATGCCGAAAATCATCAGCACCCCTACGGCCAAAAAGATGATTACAGTCACAATTTTAATCATCGCGAACCAGTATTCGGACTCACCGTAGCCTTTGACCGTCAACGCGTTCAGCAAGAAGATTATGGCCAGAAATAACAGACTCCACCAGGCAGAGTGGCTTTCCGGGAACCAGTATTTGATTAGCACGGTCGCTGCTGCCAATTCGGCAGCAATCGTTACTGCCCAGTTGTACCAGAAGTTCCAGCCCATGGCAAAACCAAAAGCCGGATCGACGAAGCGACCTGCATAGGTATTAAAAGAACCGGATTCAGGCATAAACGTAGCCAGCTCACCGAGGCTGGTCATTAAGAAGTAGACCATGAGGCCAACTGCTGCGTAAGCCAGCAGGGCACCGCCGGGTCCAGCTTCGGCGACCGCGCCTCCACTGGCGAGGAACAGCCCTGTTCCGATAGAGCCGCCGAGGGCGATCATCGTCATATGACGGGCTTTGAGACTTTTCCGCAAGGTTGCGTCAGATGTTGCTTTGTGTTGCACGTTCAAACACTCCTTCATGAAATTGTATTTCATGTCAGGGCAAGAGCCAGAAGGAGGGGGAGTATATAAATCAAAAGACCGCAGGGAATACGCCTGCGGTCTTGTCTATGCATTCCGCACCATACCTTCTTCTATAACAAGATAGCTCAACACACGTGTCTGTGTTAGGACATCGCGTGACAGTTCTGCTCCTTTCGGTTAGCAGCCCCAGCATACGGAGTATTTACAAAGAGTCGGCTCCGCATACTTCGGCGGGTGTACCTTTCTACTGGAATCTCAGACGGCTCTTGTCGTCTCCTCCAGTGTACTGATTACATCCGCGACCTCTACCTCATCATAAAACAGGTTGATGAGGTGTATGACATGATATTATATTGTATAGTGAACTATAGTATATCGTACCTGTACACTTTCTGACAATCGACAATTTTTTGGAATCCATTTATTGAATCTTAAATCAGGAGTTCCGCTTGGCCATTTGCTGCCACACCGTACCTGCGGCTTGTTCGCCTGATTCGATGCGCTCCAGTGCCATTTTAGCTTGCAGACTGACCTCAAATTCGGGGTCATCGACGGCCTTCTCCAGCGCATCACGCGCATCCTCGGTTCCAACCTCGTATAGAAAACGGGCTGCACGCCAGCGAACCAGCTTGCTGCTGTCCGACAGGGCTCCGATCATAGCGCTGGTAGCGACGGGATCGCCAATGTCCGACAACGTGTCGCCAGCAGTGCGGCGTACTGCCGCTGAAGGATCGCGCAGCGCCTCGAACAGCAGTTCCATTGCCTCCGGTGAACGAATATCGCCCAGATAGACGACTCCCAGCCGCCGTAGCTGCATTTTGTCGTCATGTAGTGCTTGCCGGATCAACGGCAAATGCTCAGGCGTCGGCTCCAGCCGATCCAGCGCAGCGTAGCGTGTGCGCCAGTCTTCGTGTTGGAGGGCCTGCTTCAGCTCGGCATCGCTCCACTCGCGGCGTTCCTCCACGAATTCGCTGTTGTCCGCGCCGTGGGCAATCGCCTGCTGGATAATTTGTTCCAGCCGTTCCTGCGGAAAGGCTGCCTCTAATTCCTGCTCAACCTCGCGGGCAATATCCGGCAGCTCACCGTAGCGGACGCCGTAATCACTCAGCTTGCGTTCCTTGATCAGTGTTGCACTTGCCACGCGGGTAACGGCTTGCACGAAGCGGTCGGATAAGGAAATTCGTTCCTCCTGCTGTCCAGCCTTAACGCGAATTTGCATGGGAAGACCGCGGAAAAATTGAACAAAAACCTGTGCTTCGCCAAACGCTTCCCCAGAGGTTTCCTCCGGTAAATCCCAGTTTGCGTCAGCACCTTCCTCGCCTAGCTGATCCCGGACTTGGCCCAGAATAGTAGACCAATCCGCATTTCCTTTACGGTCAAGGGCTACAAAATCGGTCGTGTGAAACACGCTTTTGACCCCTTCAATCGCCAGCATACGCCGGATAAATGGGGGAGCGGAGCGCTCATTGTCTCGTGTATATGTTCTGCGGATACCCGCTTCCAGTCGCTCATCCAGATGCAGCATCATGGTGTTCGGACTGGGAGTTGGCTCGATAGATGTTATCTTCATAGCTCGGTACAGCCTCCTGTTCAAAAGTTCTCCATATATCATATATAGCTTATCTGTATTGTACCTCATTCTGTGTATGTCTCCAAAGAAAGAGTTTTTATTTACGAAGAAAATACAATGACATATATCACACGATTTAGATGGGTTTACCTGATAAATAGAAGTTTTTTTAAAATAAAAACAGGATGCTATATAAGCCAAACTCGAAAAAATGAACATGAAAACGGAGTAGGCGGAATGGTGCTGTACAAGCGTAGCGGTCGCTTTTGTCCCCGGATTTTTACCCTATTCATAGGCTTTATTCTAGAAATCCGGGGGCGGTGGCGATGGGAAGTACCATCCGACTGCGCAGTGGCACTATAGGTAACTTTTAAGTTCGGTTTTAGTTTGATGTTGTATTATGCATCCCGCTTCAGCGGATTGTTCTGACGGCGGTGAATGAGCAGAGAGGCGATAAATCCCACAGACAGAACTGCCGCCAGCAGCATAAACGTAGTCATCTGATTGCCGCCATTTCCCATCAAACGAATGGAAAGCATAGGTGCTAGACTCGTACCGGCAAACAAAATGAAGGTATACAGTGAGACGGCTATGGCCCTTGCTGTACCGCCGAGCTGGCCAACTATTGCAATAAGTGAAGGGACACTCAGGGCAATGCCGCTAACAAAACATACACTTAATACCACGATAGCTATTAGAGAATGCGTCATTCCCATCAGCGCCAAGCTGAGAATGGAAAGAAGAAGAGCTGTACGTAGTAAAAGGTGAACACCGAACTTCAGGGCCAGTTGTCCGGCGAACGGTGAGAGAAGCATGCCGATGATGCCAGCGGATCTGACGTATAGCATCTGTCTGCTATTCAGGCCAAATTCGGGACTGCCAAGGTAGCTTCCCAAAACCGTATACATGCTCACAAAGGACATCAGAAGAACAAAAGCGATTGTGTAGCTTAACCATAAAGGATACGAACGCAGAACGCTCCCCAACTGACCAAAGGCTGCCCAAATGCGAACTCCTCGTTGCGGAGAGGGAGCTTTAGGCAGAAAAAAAAGAACGATCAGGAAGGTGATGGCGTACAAAACACCTAGCATCCGAAATACCATATTCCATCCGATTTGTTCGCTGATGACAATACTAAATACCTGTCCGGTAATACCTGCCACGAGAAAGCCAGTGCTGATAAAGCCGATAGCTGTTACCCGTTTTTCAGTCGGAAACATATCTACGGCATATGCGAGAGCAACGGGGGAAAAGGTGGCTGCCGCCAAACCCTGAAGCAAGCGTAGTGCAACTAATACGGAATACTGACTGGTTAAGCTGAGGGAAAACGACAGGATCGTCAATGCGAGCAGTCCAGCGACGATAACCGGCTTGCGTCCAAAGCGATCAGACAATCCTCCATAAATAAGACATCCCACCGCAAAGCCTAAGGAAAAGATACTTCCCGGCAGAGCTGCTTCAGCTAGTGTTTTTTCAAATACTTTAGCGAAGAGAGGGACCAAAGGGATCGTTACATATAGGCTGGACATCACGGCAACCGCTGACCAGCATAGGATTACAATCATCCATGTATAAGGGAGAGCAACATTTTCCTTCTGTATAACGCTATCATTTGTTCGTAATTTACTCATCAATAGAACACTCCTTCATCAAATAAGTAGTTTGAGATACAAACAATTAAATATATTAGATAACCTAATTATATGTTCAAAAAAAAATTACCTGCCCACCCCCAGTTTGTCTTCCATATGATGATGGATTTTTTCTATAATCCGTAAAAAAATAATCTGCTCCTCGGGCTCCAAAATACTCGCTAGGGAAGCACAGGAAGACCAAAATACAGGGAGCACTTGCTGTACAAGGTGAGAACCCGTTTCTGTAATGCGTACATGAATTTTGCGCCGATCTGTAGGACTATGTTCTCTGATAATCCAGCCTCGTTGCTCTGTCCAATCCAGGAGGGATGTAACAGATGCACGACGAATTCCCAGACGGTCGGCTATCATAGAAGGGCTCATCTGAGCTTGGGATTGGTGCAGTGTCAACAGCAACAATAAATCTAGCTTACTCTCTGTCAGGCCGTAAGCAGCCAGATCCAAATCTATTGCGTCGAGCGTATTATCACTGGTCCATAGCAAAAAGAGACCAATACGGGCAAGTTGCCGATCCGTTTCTGCAAGGGCAGTTTGATCCATTAACTCCAGGTAAGGTTCTGGTCCCAGACGAGGAAGAGGCTGCTGGATGGTGTCCCGCTTACTTTGTTTTGGCGGCATAAGTTCACTCTTTTCATATAATTAGGTTATCTAACTATATCTAAATATAACGTATTGCCATGCAAAAGACAATATCTAGCAAGAAATACTGCTACATTCCATACAGAAGCAGGGTTAAAAATCAGTTGAATGAACCAAACTGTGAGTAGGTTACCAAATTGCGCCAATAGATAAGTGAAGGAGGCGTTCCTATGTTCCGCAAGCAGGAAAGAACGCTCATTATTGTATGTATAGTAATTGCGGCCATTATGCTATATGCCGTAATTAAAAGCATAGCTCGCTTGACTCCCTAGTTGGTAATCAAGAGTGATTTCGAAGTTTTCCCTATTAAAAATGTGAAATGAAGGAGTGAAACCCATTTGTCTTCACTGGACCCTGTATTGCTAAGCCGGATGCTGACCGGGATTACCCTGTTTGTTCATATCGTATTTGCATCCATCGGCGTTGGTGTACCTTTAATGATTGCACTTGCAGAATGGCGTGGGCTGCGAACCGGTGATCCGCATTATACACTACTGGCCCGGAGATGGGCGAGAGGGTTTGTCATCACTGTTGCCGTGGGTGTCGTTACAGGCACCTCCATTGGTCTGCAGCTCAGCTTGCTTTGGCCTACCTTTATGCGGGTGGCTGGACAAGCGATTGCACTGCCCCTGTTTTTAGAGACGTTTGCTTTTTTTATCGAAGCAATATTCCTAGGCATCTACTTGTATACTTGGGATCGGTTTAAAAGTAAATATTTTCACTTAATGCTGCTCATCCCGGTAGCGATTGCCTCGTCTGCATCAGCGGTTTTTATTACGACTGTGAACTCGTTCATGAACCAACCTCAAGGCTTTACACTCAAAAATGGAGTCATGACCAATATTCATCCCATCGAGGCTATGCTAAACCCGGCCACGCCGACCAAAGTGTCTCATGTACTGGCTTCCTCGTATACATTGAGCGCAGGGGTGCTGATGGGGCTGGCTGCTTACAGCATGCTGCGAGGGCGTAATCACCCTTATTTTAAAAAGGCGCTGAAGCTGACCGCCACCTGTACCATTGTGTTTGCCATCAGTACAGTGATGATTGGAGACGCATCAGGTAAATTTCTGGCCAAATATCAGCCGGAGAAGCTGGCTGCCGCCGAATGGCATTTTGATACGATGACGCACGCCCCCTTTGTATATGGTGGCTTTATGGATGAAAACGGTGAAATCAAATACGCTCTGAAAGTGCCTTATGCACTTAGTGTGTTGGCCGGGAATTTGCCTAGTACGGAGGTTAAGGGGTTAAATGACTATCCGGTGGAGGAGCGTCCGCCGCTGTCTATTCATTATATGTTTGACCTCAAGATCACCACAGGAGTGCTGATTCTCGTCATCCCACTGCTATATCTGATCCGCAAGCGTTTGCCAGGTCGCAAACCCTACCCCAGATGGCTGCTGTTAGCGCTCATTCTGGTCGGACCGATGGCGATGGTAGCTATTGAGCTGGGCTGGATGTTTGCGGAGGTCGGCAGACAGCCGTGGATTTTACGCGGATATATGAAGGTGTCCGAAGCAGCAACTACTTCTACAAGTGTTGGGTGGATGCTAGTGTTGTTTGTTATTTTGTATCTGGTGTTGTGCTTCTCGGCCATCAAGGTACTCAGCAAACTATTCCGTAATAAGGATGCCGTGGAAGAGATAAGACAGCTGGGCCTGGAAGGGGCTGAAGGCAAGTGAGCTATGAAATTGTAGGCATCGCCATTTTGTGGACCTTCCTGTTTGGATATTTGCTTGTGGCATCCATTGATTTTGGTGCAGGCTTTTTCAGCTTTTACAGTGTGCTGACAGGCCACCAGAACAAAATCCACAATATCATTCAACGGTATCTGTCTCCAGTATGGGAGGTTACGAACGTATTTCTCATCTTTTTTGTGGTGGGATTGAACGGTTTTTTCCCGGATGCAGCTTATTACTATGGGACGGCGTTACTCGTTCCCGGTAGTATTGCAATCGTGCTGCTCGCGATCCGGGGAGTATATTATGCTTACAATACGTATGGGCATTCGGGTAAAAATAATATCGTCTACATGGCGTTGTATGGTGCGACTGGATTACTGATTCCCGCGGCACTGTCGACGGTCCTCGCTATTTCGGAAGGCGGCATTATTTTGGAAAACAGCACAGGTGTTCATCTCCAATGGGGTCAGCTATTAAGCAACCCTTACACGTGGGCGGTTATTATTCTGGCGCTGGTGAGTGTATTGTATATATCGGCGATGTTTTTGTGCTTTTATGCCAAAAGGGCAGGGGACAAGGTCGCTTTCGAAATTGTACGAGGGTACGCGTTGCTCTGGAGTGCTCCTACGATTTTGGCGAGTTTGTTCGCATTTTTTCAAATTAACAAACAAAATCCGGACCATTTTGCCAATATGCTCAGTATGGCCTGGATGTTTGTCGCATCCTTCATATGCTTTGTGGGGGCAGTTTATCTGGTCTGGCAGCGGCGCCATTTGGGTATTTCCTTTATCCTGGTGATGCTGCAATTTGCATTTGCCTGGTATGGCTATGGCCGGTCACATCTTCCGTATGTTTTGTATCCCTACATTAATGTGTATGACAGCTTTACGAACTCTACGATGGCATATGCATTGATTACGGCGTTTGTTGCGGGTCTGCTAGTGCTGATTCCTTCGCTGATCCTGATATTGAGATTGTTCCTGTTCGATGCAAAGTATGTACGAGGACAAGCGGGAAAGAAAGGGTGAGTTAGAGTGGTTGCTTTCGAGCATTTTACGATCATGTATGAGTCGCCGATCATTATCGTGGTGGCGATTGTGTTTTTGTTCATTTATTCGGCACGCTTTAAGAACCCACAGGACTGACAATAACATGTGGAGCAGGCCTTCTGATAGACCCGGGAGGTCTGTTTTTGCTGTATTATCGCAGAATTTCCTTTACAGATGTGATTGAATTATACTTTACATATATCAGGATGTTGCATCATTTCATGTTCACATTTGAGTGACAATATATAGTTAAATTGAACCGTTGTGTTTTTGGAGAACGGGTCTGTCAGGGAGGGGGCTGCATCATGCCTAAAGTGCGTTTTAACAATATGGATCATGTAAATACCGATAAAACCATCAAGCAATTCAGACAATGGCGACAGGAGCGACGCAGCAAAATAAAGGATTATACGTTCGTCGTGCCAAACCATCCCCCGGAGCTGGAGTTTCTGCATCATAATCGGGAAATGGCGACGGCGACATGGGTGGGCCATTCCACCTTTTTTATTCAGTACCTTGGGCTGAATATTGTCACTGATCCGGTGTGGGCAGAGCGTATGGCTTTTGATAAAAGGTTGGCTCCACCCGGCATTCGCATTCAGGATGTGCCACCACTGGATATCATTCTGCTATCACATTCGCATTATGATCATTTACATTTGGCATCGTTGCGGAAGTTATATCGTGCAGACACATTGATGCTCGTACCCTCGGGGTTAAAGTCGAAAATGATCCGCAAAGGCTTTCGCAACTGCCATGAGCTGCAATGGTGGGAGCATTTTACGGTAGGCGGGGTGCGGATTACATTTGTTCCGGCACAGCACTGGACACGGCGTACGCCGTTTGATACCAATACTTCGCATTGGGGTGGATACGTTCTGCAAAGTGAGCAGCAGGTGATTGGCTCTGCCACGTCTGTTACAGACTCAGATGCTCATGCAGAATCCGATTCAGCGGAGGCACCTACGTTGTATTTTGTGGGAGATACCGGATATTTCCGTGGATTTAAAGAGATTGGCGAGCGCTTTGCCATTGATCTGACCTTTATGCCGATTGGCGCGTATGAACCGGAATGGTTCATGACCTCACAGCATGTGACACCAGAAGAGGCGTTGCAGGGCTTTGTGGATTGCGGCGCAGATCAGATGATCCCGATGCATTATGGAGCCTTTAAGCTGGCGGACGATACGCCGAGAGAGGCGCTGGATCGTCTCGAAGTGGAGCGAGAGCGCTTGGGGATTGCAAAGGAACGCATCCATGTACTGGGGCACGGAGAGACGCTGAAAATTGGGCGCCGTTGCTCAACCAGAATCTGAGGGATTCAATAAAATACGTATATAAGGGGATTTTGCAAAAATCCAATAAGCGGCTGGGCGGACAATTAATATTGCTTGCCGAGCCGCTTTTTTGAGTTCTATGCTACCGTCCAAAATTAAACGGCTTCGATCTCACTCGCCAAAGAGGAGTCATTGTTCGCAATGGGGTGACGAACGATTTTAACCTCATAGAACGTGATTTTATTTTCAATAATATAGTCTGGAATTTGACGGTGGTTGTGGGATTCACGGAACGCTTCACTTTTCGTCCAGCCTTGGAAGTTCTCTTTTTCCTTCCAGCGTGTGCTAATCGTTACTTCCTCATAATCCTTCGTGTTTTCCGTCAGCAGCACTTCCAGACCGAGGAAGCCTTCCATCTTTTCAACCTGTCCTTCTTTGTTAAATCTTTCGATGAGCAAATGGGCATTGCCTGGTGTGATTTTAGATGTGTTTGTAACGATAACCATATTAAATTCCTCCTGAATGATGTGGTATGGTCGGTATAATAACCGGATAGCCATCCTCAAATTTGATGGTAGCGTTCATTTCATAAATGTCGCGAAGAAAAGCAGACGTCAAAATCTGACGGGGTTCGCCAGCAACGGCGATTCGTCCCCTTTTAAGCGCAATCATATGATGACAATAGGCCGCAGCTTGCTGCAAATCATGCAGTACCATAACAATCGTCAAGCCGGACTCGTGATTAATACGCCGCAGCATATCCATAACTTCAAATTGGTGGGCGATATCCAGAAAAGTGGTCGGTTCATCGAGCAAAAGAATACCCGTTTGTTGGGCCAAGGCCATTGCAATTCGCGCTTTTTGTTGTTCACCTCCCGATAGAGTATGGAACATCCGATCTGCATAGGGCTGAATGTCCGTGATTTCCATGACGTGGTCGATAATTTGCTGATCTTGTCTGGTAGGTCGTGTCCTCAAGCCCTTGGCATGAGGAGATCTTCCATAAGCGACCAGCTCACGAACCGTTAATAACGGCAGCATATCCTTCATTTGCGGCAGCATTGTAATCGTCTGAGCCAAATCACGCCGCTTGTATTCCTCCACGGGCTTGCCCAGTACAGAAACCTTGCCCTGATCCTGCTTGAGCAGCCGGGTCAAAATCCGCAAAAGCGTAGACTTGCCTGAGCCGTTGGGACCGACAATGGCGGTGAGCTGGCCGGCGGGCAAGGTAATGTTCACATCGTCCAGCTGGAAATATCCGCGTTGTAAGGAGAGATGCTCACCCTGAATGGCTGTCATCCGAAATTCCCCCGTTTCTTGAGCAGGATTAAGAAGAACGGTGCCCCAATGACGGCCAGCAAAATACCGACAGGCAACTCAATCGGGTCAAACCAAGAGCGTGCGACTGTATCCGCTAGGACAACCAGTGTCCCACCGCCCACAATGGAAAGGGGGAGGAGGAAACGATAATCTTCCCCGATGAGTAGCCTTATAACATGGGGAACGACCAGTCCTACGAACCCGATCAGCCCGGCTACACTGACCGCCGTGCCGGCGAGCAGGGCAGAGAGCAAGATAATGAGCATCCGTTGAAGCTCTACCCGCTGGCCTAGCAGCTGTGCTGAATCGTCGCCCAGCAGCAGCAAATTCGCAGGCTTCATCGCAAACAAAGAGGCAATTAAGCCAATGATAGCGTAAGGAGCCATGAACTCCAGATGATGCCAGCTGCGTCCATTTAACCCGCCAGATAGCCAAGGAAGTACTGCCTGTACGCGGTCGCTGTACATGACCATCACGCCGTTGGTGAGCGCGCCCAACAACGCGTTGATCGCAACGCCAGCCAGCACAATTTTGACAGGGGAAGCCCCTCGGTCCCAAGCCAGCAGGTAAATGACGATCGCACTCAGAAAGGCTCCCAAAAAGGAGGTTACCGGAAGAAGGTAACTAAGCTGTGGAAGCATCACCATCGTAATAACGGCTGCAAGTCCACCTCCAGCCGATACACCAATAATGCCTGGGTCAGCCAATGGATTTTTCATGACGCCTTGAAGAAGTGCTCCAGAAGCTGCGAGACAAGCGCCTACCAATAAACCTACCAATACTCTGGGGAGTCGGAGATCCATTAGGATCGTGCGATATGTGGATTCATCATTATGTAGCAAAACCTGATTGATTTCTTGAAGTGGAATCGACACCGAACCGTAGGCCAGACCGTACACAGAGACGGCTAGCAATAAGATCGGAAGGATAATCCAGGCGATGGTGCGTCTTCTGGCGCGTTGTAGTTTGTTCATCGCCATCGCCTATTTCGCCGGATACAGCTTTTGGTGCATCAAATCCAGCGCTTTAGTAATCCGTGTCCCTGGATTTGTCCCGAACAAATCTGAAGGTAGAACCTCGACCTGATTGTTTTGGACTGCCCGGATTCCGTTCCAAGCTGCATTTTCCTGCATTTCTTTTATAAATGCGGCTTTAACCTCTTCCGTATTACCATGGGTCATGATGAAAATGTAGTCAGGGTCAGCCTGCACGATGCGTTCTGTGTTCAACTGCGCATATTGCGGGAAATTTTGCAGGCCCGGAAAATCAGCAGCGATATTGGAGCCACCTGCAACTTCCAAAATGTTTCCGCCTAGAGAATTCGGCAGCGCTGCCATGTACGTGGCCGGGGCTCCGTAAACCAGCAACACCTTCGGTTTGGAGGTAGAGGCTGTTTCTTTTTGCAGCTTGGCTACTTGTTGGTCAATTTGTTGGTTCAGCTTTACGGCCCCGTCCTGCTTTTGCAGTAATTGTCCGAACAGCGTAATTTGTAACTGGATATCCTGAACTGAATTAGCCCCAGTTAGCAGCAGCTGTGAACCGACTCCTTCAATGGCTGGGATGTCTTTTTCATTCATAGGATAATTGCCTAGTACGACATCCGGTTTGAGCATCGTAATTTTCTCCAGATCTACTTCATGAGTGGAACCTATTTGCTGAACGTTTTCAGCAGCAGGTACGACGGAAGGTCCATTGGAGTTGGGCCTGCCCACGGCTGTCCCGCCCAATGCGTAAATAATATCTAGATCGCCATTACTGAGCGCAACGATATGTTGAGGGACCTTTTGAAACGCCAACGTCCGTTTTGAGAAATCAGTAACTTGAATCGTCGCGCCGTTTGTCGTGCTTGAAGTGGTAGATACGGCAGCACTGACTGGTTTGTGATCTGCGGTCGAGGTACCATTACTACATCCGGTAACTGCCAATAAAAGCGCTGCGGATGACCACAACACATAAGATTTCATGTTATTCCTCCTGCAATTTTCAAGTTGAACAATAATGATAATCATTTTCATTTATGTATAAGAGAATGATAATGAATATCACTGAGGATTGTCAATTGAAAAAAGCAAATTTTTAAATAAATTTTGAACTAAAAATAAAAGAGAGTCATTCGAATTATAGAAGAAGGAACTACAAATTTTTATTAAAAAATAGCATATATCAAGGGATTACGTACACACAAATACATATTGACATTTTCGAAAAGTGTAAGATATATTGGTGATGGGTTTACTTGATTTTGCGAAATTATGGAATAGAGAGGTGGGGAGACAAGCTCGAAAAGAGCTATTTTTTTTAAATTATTAATTGAGAATGATAATCAATTAGTTTATTCTCGTGGGGAGGGACTGCTGTCAAAATGAAGAAGGGGTATTCTGCAATTATTGCTGTGTTTCTGCTGGTGAGTGTGCTGAGCTTTTGGCCAACTTCGTCATCTGTAGGAGCCGCTGCGGCTTCTCCAAAATTGGCGGATGGTACATACACGCTCAAATACAATATTCTCAAGGCAGAAAATGATTCAGTGTCCATGGCTAATGATTATTTTGAAAAACCAGCTAAGTTGTATGTAAAGAAAGGTCAAATGACCATGCAAATTAAGCTGAATCATAGCGAATGGACAACCGGGTTTAAAGTGGATTATAAAGGCAAAATCATCGATACCAAAGTCATCCAAAAGGATGCCAAAACCGACACTCGCACCGTGCAATTTCCAATTGCGAGTATCAACAGCCCGTTGATCTCTAAAATTCATGTTACTGTGCCTGCATACAATTACGATCATGACTATACGATCCGCTTCGCTTTTGATTCCAAAAGCATCAAAAAAGTTGCAGCCGTCCAGTCAGCGAAATCAGCCAAATCTTCCAAAAAGTAAATTCAGGCTATCTTTATCGTTCATAAAATCAACATAAATTCAAGCATAAAAAATGAAGGAGTGTGTGTAGATATGAATATGGTAATGAATCGCTTTGAGCAATTTTCTTTCAAGAAGGTATTCGTAGCATTGATCATGACAGCACTTGTTTTTGCACTGATGGCTCCACTCTCTGCTAAAGCAGCAGCAGCCGACGGCACTTATAACGTAGATTATACCGTTCTGAAGGATCAAACCAATGAAACTTCTCGATTAGACAGCTATCTGACAAAGCCTGCTCAGGTTACGGTAGCCAATGGCAAAAATGTCGTTCGTCTGACTGTGAAAAGCAGCAATCTGATTACAGCGTTCAAAGTAGAGCAAAATGGCGTACTGCAAGATGCGACTGTAGTCAGCACAAATACCGCGAACAACACTCGTGTAGTGGAATTCGAAGTAGCTGACCTGAATGCAAAAGTAAATGCTTACGCTGAAATCACAATCCCAGTAGTTAACTACACAGGCAAGTACGATGTACAACTGCAATTCGACGAAATCTAATCCAAAATAAAACGTAAAAGGAGATTGAAAACATGAACATGATTATGAATCGTATGGAGAAGTTGTCTCTGAAAAAAGTAATGCTCACTGTATTGATGGCTGCGCTTGTTTTTGTGGTACTAGCCCCATTCTCAGCTAATCAAGCGAACGCGGCTTTGCCTAATGGAACGTATCAATTGCCTTATACCGTTTTTAAGGATGGAACCACTCAGCCATCTTACATGGATACCAATGGTTATGTGAAAAAACCAGCTACACTGATTGTTACGAATGGTCAATACAAAGTGCGTGTAGCTATTACCAAAAGTGCTTGGGTTACTGAATTTAAAACTCAACAAAACGGTCAGTATGTGAATGCGACTGTGGTCAGCACATCCGGCGATACAAGAATAGTTGAATTCCCGGTAACTAGCTCGTCTCAAAAATTGAATGTCAAACTGCATGTAAGCGTACCTAAAGAATACACTGGCGGTATTCCTTACGATCACGACTATGTTGTTCAGTTCCAATTCGACGACAGCGATATCTAAGGGTTTCATTTTGAAAATATGATTTTGAATTGAATACTCATTTGGAGCTCAGTTCCAGAGCTCCAAATGAGTATATTTTAAGTAGGGGGATACATCACCTTGAAAAGCCGATTTAACAAATATATTACGACATTCGCTGCTATTCTAATGTTGTTTTCTTTATTTTCACCATACGCAGGAGCAACACCCGAGGATGAATCCACTTCGTCGAATTTGCCTGACTCAAGCACTACAGTGACTAGTGCTACGTATGCTACTTATGAGTATCCGGTAGAACTGCCCGGTCCATATGTTGAGCCTACCAATGCTATAACTACTACTGAAGCGACTTATGCAGATGGAGAATACCTGATTGATTATAAGCCTTTACGAAAGACAGTCAGCGGAAGCACCAAGGACTCGAGTTTTAAAACAAACTATACCTATCCTGGAGACTTGATCATTAAAGATGGAAAATACCATTTTTCATTTAAATTTGCGGAGGCTCAAGGACTTTCGAAATTTTTAGTAGAACAAAACGGGGAAACGGTTCCCGCCAAAATAGAAGTAGATTCCGGAAAAGCTTCGGGAACTGTTAGCTTCGATGTTTATGATTTTCATCAAAATGTAAATACAGAGTTTGGATTTAACAGTAGTTCTCCATGGTATGTAGATACCGATCCAGACCGTTCAGTGAAGGAATGGATTGAGTTTGATCCTTCCAGTTTGAGACTTAAAAACTCAACGGAGAATCCAACCGTTCCACCAGTGACACCGCCGGTAACGCCTCCTAGCACAGGAGAAAAATTAGCTGATTTGGACTTTACCCTCTTGAAAGATGGAACAGATGAAAAGTCTATGATGGATGGGTATACAGAGAAACCAGGCTCACTAATAGAGCGTGGAGGTAAACAATATGCCCGGTTTACATTAAAGAATAGCAAGCAAATTGATGGCTTCAAAGTAGAGCAAAATGGAGTGTTAACCGATACCTCTATTGTAAGTGAAGATCAAAATGCGAATACACGAGTTATCGAGTTTGAAGTAAAAGAACTGCCAGCCAAGCTGAACGCATGGGTGAGCATCAACTGGCCTGAGCTTAGCTACGTGCATACTTATAATGTAGATCTTCAGCTGTCTTCTGTACCTGTACCAACAACTTTGGCGGATGGAACGTACGCTATTAACTTTAATACCCTGCACGCAACTAAAGATCAGCCATCAGCCATGGCGCAATATCTGTTGTCTCCAGCGACTTTGACAGTAGCGAAAGGACAAAAAGAAGTTTCTTTCACCATTAAAGACAGCACTACTGTAACAGAATTCAAAACAGAGCAAAACGGGACACTTACGGATGCAGATATTGTAAGTGAGGACAAGACAGTCAATACGCGTGTTGTGAAATTCAAAGTAGCCGATTTGGACGCGATTTTGAATGCACAGGTACATGTGAGTACGACTTATCCAGGTGGGGTTTATGAGATGGATCATAAACTTCGTCTTCAGTTCGATAAAAATAGTATCACAGAAAATGGAACCTCTCCGGAAACAAAATCCAATCTGGACTTCACTCTTTTGAAGGATGGAACGAATGAAAAGTCTATGATGGATGGGTATACAGAGAAACCAGGCACCTTGATTGAACGTAATGGCAAGAAGTATGTCCGTTTTACCTTGAAAAACAGTACGCAAATTGACGGCTTTAAGGTAGAGCAAAACGGAGTATTAACTAATGTTGCTACAGTAAGTGAAGACAAAACTGCAAATACACGAGTTATTGAATTCGAGGTTAAAGAAATACCTGCTAAGTTAAGCGCATGGGTAAGCATCAACTGGCCTGAGCTGGGCTACGTGCATACTTATAATGTAGATCTTCAATTGGCATCTGTGCCCACATCACCTAGCTTGGCGGATGGAACGTATTCTATTAACTTTAACACCCTGCACGCAACCAAAGATCAGCCATCAACCATGGCACAATATCTGTTGTCTCCAGCGACTTTGACGGTATTGAAGGGACAAAAAGAAGTTTCTTTCACCATTAAAGACAGCACTACTGTAACAGAATTCAAAACAGAGCAAAACGGGACACTTACGGATGCAGATATTGTAAGTGAGGATAAGACAGCCAATACGCGTGTTGTGAAATTCAAAGTAGCCGATTTGGATGCAATTTTGAATGCACAAGTGCATGTGAGCACCACCTATCCAGGTGGGGTTTATGAGATGGATCATAAGCTTCGTCTTCAATTTGATAAAAACAGCATTACGAATGCTCCAACCCCGGTTGATCCTGGGACGCCAGGCACACCAGGCACGCCCGGAAAGAATTTAGCTGATGGAACGTATTCGATCAATTTCGATGCGCTGCACGCAACCAAAGATCAAAAATCGGCCATGGCGCAATATTTATTATCTCCGGCCACGCTGACGGTATCAAAAGGCAAGTATGAAGCCTCCTTTACCATCAAAGACAGCACCACCGTGACAGAGTTTAAAACAGAACAAAACGGAACGTTGGCAGATGCAGATATCGTAAGTGAGGACAAGAATGCTAATACACGTGTTGTGAAATTCAAAGTAGCCGATTTGGACGCTATTCTGAATGCACAGGTCCATGTGAGCACCACCTATCCAGGTGGGGTTTATGAGATGAATCATAAGCTTCGTCTTCAATTTGACCGCAGCAGCATTACAGCTAAGGGACCGGATAACGGAACCACAACCCCAGTTGAAAATGGCAGATACAGCATTGATTTCTCCGTACTCAAAAACGGAAGCAATGAAATATCTGTGATGGATGGGTATATGCAAAAGCCAGCTACACTGTTAAAACAGTCTGGTAAAAATATCATTCAAATTAAAATGGACAAGAGCAGCTGGATTAAAACGTTTAAAGTAAATGGTTCTGAAGCTCAGGTGGTTGAACAGTCCACCTCTGCAGACACAAGAACAGTACAATTTGAAGTGCCTAATCTTTCAGATAAAGTTACAGTGAACACGCATGTCATCGTACCTGGATTGGATTTGGGTGGCATCCCTTACGACCACGTATATGATGTGCAGTTCCAATTCGAGCCTGCCACCATTCGCAGCTTTGTGGAGCCTACTTCTTCAGGGGCAGCTGATCCTATCGTTAAATTGGATTTCGACAAGCTTGCCAATGGTAAATATGCATTGAAATTCAGCATTGTGCTGCCAAATGGTGTCACAGGATCTGATTCTCCGGCTCAACGCTTCATCACTAATGAACCAGCGCAATTGGTCGTGGAAGGCGACAAACGGTTTGTAGGTCTGAAGCTGCAAAACAGTAATGAAGTTAAGGCGCTGCGCATTTGGGATAACGCAAGTGGAGGTTATCAGGATGCAGAAGTGACCCGGGAAGATGCAGCAAGTAATACGAAGGACGTTCGTTTCAGTGTGAGTGACTTTAAGAACAACGTAAAAGGTCAACTGGTTGTCTACGAAGCTCCTAAAGTGGCAAGTAGCGCGCCGATGGTTTTCAAGGCGGAGGATCGAGTAGAAAAGGTATATGATTTTGAATTTAAATTCGATACCAGTAATGTATCTTATCACAACGAAACCAAAGCAGACAAAGTAGAACAGGGGAAAAATAACTTAGCCGATGGAGAGTACACTGCGAACTTCCGTGTGCTTGCAAACGGAACGGACAAGGATTCTTTGGTGGCTCCATTTGTACAGAGTCTGGCGAAGTTGATTGTGAAAAATGGTAAGGTCCAGGCCCATGTAACCGTAACGGACAATCAGGCTTTGAAATTATTCCAAACGGACTTTGAGGGCCGTTATGCTAATCCAACGATTGTGGCTTCCGACACAAAAGGGGATACACACACAATTGCCTTCGAAGTACCTGATCTGGATAAAAAGCTGAGTGTGTACACACAGGTATATCTGCCTGAGAAGTACATTTTTAATGAGAAATTCGGCGGACAGATTCAATTTGACCGTGCGTCACTCAAAGGTGAGGGAGTTAATGCAGCTACAACTGCAACCCCTACTGAACCGACAGCAGCTTCTACGGACAAAGCAGCAGAAACGACCACACCGGTAGCTGAAGCAAAACCAGCAGTTGAGCAACCAGTTCAAACGGCTTCCGAGAAGCAATACACAATCAATTACAACGTATTTAAAGACAAAACGAATGAAGCGTCCGTTATGGATGGTTATCTCGATAAACCAGCCACATTGATTGAAAAGGGAGACAAGCGTTATATCCAAGTCTCTTTGAAAAACAGCTCTTGGATGCCAACTCTACAAGTGGAGCAAAACGGTACCCTAAAAGATGTGGAAGTGATCTCGACATCCGGTGATACACGTATCGTCCAATTTGAGGTAGGGGACTTGTCCCAGAAAATCAGTGCTTACACACACGTCATTGTGCCTGGTTTGGTCCTTGGCGGAGTACCATATGATCACTGGTATACGGTTCAGTTCCAATTTGATGAAGCAAGCCTAAAGGTGAAATAACCTCAGGTTATGCCATCAATAAAGCCTGAATAACAGCAAAGCTTGTATGCGAGCAAGTCTTGGTGCCTCGGCATCAAGACTTGTCAGCATTTACATACCCGAAAAATTGGGACCCACGCTGTTGCTCTATATTTTGAATTGAGGTGATTGGATTTTCATGAAACAGTATGCAGCTTTGACTCAAAAGAAATCGTTTGTTTTCTATATGTTAATCGGCATTATGATCTTATTGCTGGCCGGATGCTCCGGGGGAACACAGGCTGGACAGAACCCTAGCGATGGTTCGACTTCAACGGCAGCATCAGATGCAACCGGAAAGTCGTCTAATGATAAAACAGCAACTCCACGTATTGTGGCGACTACAGTAGCCATTTCTGAAATTACGGATGCGCTGGGCTTGGATTTGGCTGGCAAGCCGACAAGCACCAAAGTATTGCCTGATCGTTACAAGGATGTCCCTGATGTGGGAAATCCGATGAGTCCTGATATGGAAAAAGTAATGTCCTTGAAACCTACAGATGTACTGTCGGTGACCACACTCAAATATGATTTGGAGCCCAAGTTTAAGGATCTGAACATCAATGCTGAATTTTTGAATTTTGAAAGCCTTGCGAATATGCAAAAGGAAATTCAAAAGCTGGGAGACCGATTTGATAAAGCTGAAAAGGCGAAAGAGATTAATGGGGCCTTGGATGCCAAAGTTGCTGAGATTCAGCAAAACATCAAAGGCAAGAAGTCTCCTAAAGTACTAATTCTACTGGGTGTTCCGGGAAGCTATCTGGTGGCTACCGAACATTCCTATATTGGAGATCTGGTTAAAATTGCAGGCGGAACAAATGTAGTTCAAGGCGAGAAAGTGGAGTTCATAGCCCATAATACCGAAGCCTTGCAGCAATCCAACCCCGATATCATTTTGCGTGCTGCACACGGGATGCCGGATGAGGTCGTAAAAATGTTCGATGAAGAGTTCAAAACTAACGATATCTGGAAGCATTTCAACGCTGTGAAAAAAGGGCATGTTTATGACCTGCCTGAACCGTTGTTTGGCACCACAGGGAATTTAGCGGCAAGCTCTGCGCTGGATGAGCTGATGAAAATGCTGTATCCTTCGAATTAAAGGAAGCTGATGACATGTCCAAAAAATTATGGAGCCTTATTGTTGTAATTGTCTTACTCGTCGCTGTCATGCTGTATTCAGCGATGACAGGCAGCCTCAAGGTGAATTTGAGCCAGTTGGTGACCGGATTGTGGACAGGTACAGATGATCAGGTGAATGTGATCAAGGACCTCAGACTACCGAGAATTATCGTAGCTGTGATGGCGGGAGCAGCACTTGCGGTGGCGGGTGTTTTGCTGCAAGCTGTCATGAAAAACCCCCTGGCGGATTCTGGCGTGATCGGCATTTCTTCGGGAGCGGCCTTGGTCTCGCTGATCGCGGTGACCATCTTTCCCGCGCTTTATTTCTGGATGCCGTTCTTTTCATTTATTGGCGGTGCGTTGGCCTGTCTAATGGTCTACGGATTTTCATGGAAATCCGGCTTGCATCCCATTCGCCTTATTCTGATTGGGGTGGCAGTAAACGCCATCTTTTCCGGCCTAGGTCAGTCGTTTAACTATCGGGGCAGTTATGCGGTCACCAGCATTAATCAGGTCACCACCTCAACCTTGTCTATGAAAAAATGGGTAGATGTTGAGGTAATTGTGACCTATGGCGGGATTGGGCTAATTTTAGCCATGCTCGTCTTCTCCTGGTGTAATTTCTTGTCACTTCAAGATAAAACGGCTAAAAATTTGGGTCTTAACGTGACGCGCGCACGACTTTTGATTTCTGTGATTGCAGTGCTGCTTGCAGCAACTGCTACAGCTATCGCAGGGGTGATTGCTTTTATCGGCCTGCTCGTTCCGCATTGTGCCCGCTACCTGGTTGGTTCGGATCATAAGTGGCTGATTCCGTTCTCTGCCTTATGCGGCGGTTTGCTGCTGTTGCTTGCGGATACACTGGGGCGAACGGTGCTTGCTCCCAATGAAATTCCAGCCTCTATTATTATGGCAGTCATTGGCGGACCGTTCCTAATATTCCTGATCAGAAAGGCGGATCGCACCTATGGACATTAAAGATATAACCTTCTCCTATGATCGGAAAACAGACCGTTTACATGCGATCAATGCTGTTATTGAGCGGGGACGAATTACTACGATTATTGGCCCCAATGGATGTGGCAAATCGACACTGCTCAGCGTGATGTCCAACAATGCTGTTCCTCGCATGGGCCAGGTGATTCTGGACGGCAAGGAGATAGCCCACTACAAGCCCAAGGAGCTGGCCCGTCAATTAGCGGTAGTTCATCAGCAGAACGAAGCTCCCTCCGACCTGACAGTAGAAAAACTTGTCAGCTTCGGAAGACTGCCTCATAAGAGCATGTTCACAACCAGCCGAGACGAGGACGAGGAAGCAGTCGAATGGGCTATAGCCTGCACCAATCTGGAGGAACGCAGAACACATACACTGGATCAGCTCTCAGGAGGAGAACGGCAGCGTGTGTGGATTGCGATGGCCTTGGCACAGCGAACGCCGATTTTATTTTTGGATGAGCCGACCACCTATCTGGATATGTATTACCAGCTTGAGATTTTGGAGCTTATTCGGCAGCTCAATCGGGAGCACGGACTGACCATCGTGATGGTCCTGCATGATATTAATCAGGCTATTCGGTATAGCGACGTGATGATCGCTATGAAGGAAGGACGCATAATAGCGAATGGTCCGCCTAAAGAGGTCGTTACATCCGAACTGATTCAGGCAGTCTATGGTGTCAAAGTAGTCATAAGACAGGACGAGGAGGCGGGGATGTATCTTATTCCGATAGGCGTCGGAGCTTCCGAACATTTACAAGTACAGAGAGAGTGTAAGGTATCTGTCCTTGAGTTATCTCATTGAATTTGAAACATAAAAATGGTTCTGGTCGAGGTGTTTGTCAGGTGACAATCGTGAAGACAGAAGCATTTTTTTATTTTATTTATAAGATATTGGATGAGATTCAGAGACAGTTCTGCTTAGACTACGGTTCGAATCCGATCTTTTGTGTGTTATACTATTGCCGTCGGTAATTTTGTGTTTAGCACTTTACTAATGATAAGGATGGTATGCTTATATGATCAGTACAAGCGGCGTAACGCTTCGTTATGGTAAACGCCCACTTTTTGAAGACGTAAATATCAAATTTACTCCTGGGAACTGCTACGGCCTGATTGGGGCGAATGGCGCGGGTAAGTCCACCTTTTTGAAAATTCTTTCCGGTGAAATCGAAGCCAATTCAGGTGAGGTTCACATGACACCGGGCGAACGGATGGCTGTCCTCAAGCAGAACCATTATGAATACGATGAATTTCCGGTTCTGGAAACCGTTATTATGGGTCATACGCGTCTGTATGAAATCATGAAGGAAAAGGATGCACTGTACGCTAAAGCAGAGTTTTCCGAAGCAGACGGTTTGCGTGCTGGTGAATTGGAAGGCGAATTTGCAGAGCTGAACGGTTGGGATGCCGAGCCGGATGCGGCTGCATTGCTGATCGGTCTCGGTATTCCACGCGATCTGCATGACAAAAAAATGGCTGAGATGAGCGGCAACGACAAAGTGCGCGTTCTGTTGGCACAAGCGTTGTTTGGTCGTCCGAACAATTTGCTGCTTGATGAGCCTACCAACCATTTGGACCTCGAATCCATTCAGTGGCTGGAGAACTTCCTGATGGACTATGAAGGCACCGTCATCGTTGTATCCCATGACCGTCACTTCCTGAACAAGGTATGTACGCATATTGCGGATATTGATTTTGGTAAAATCCAGATGTATGTCGGCAATTATGACTTCTGGTACGAATCCAGCCAGCTTGCGCTTACACTGGCTCGCGATGCGAACAAGAAGAAGGAAGAAAAAATCAAAGAACTGCAAGCCTTTATTCAGCGCTTTTCTGCGAATGCTTCCAAGTCCAAACAGGCGACTTCGCGTAAAAAGCAACTGGATAAAATTACGCTGGACGACATCCGTCCATCGAACCGTAAATATCCGTTCATTAACTTCAAGCCTGAGCGTGAAGCGGGCAAACAATTGCTGACTGTAGATAGTGTCAGCAAAACCGTGGAAGGCGAGCAAGTGCTTAACGAGTTCAGTCTGGTTGTGAACAAAGGCGATAAAATTGCGTTTGTAGGTCCGAACGGTCTGCCTAAAACGACGCTCTTCCAGATCTTGATGAACGAACTGGAAGCGGATAAAGGTGAATTTTCCTGGGGGATTACAACGAGCCAAGCGTATTTCCCGAAAGATAACTCCACTTATTTTGAAGGTGTGGATATGAACCTTGTGGACTGGTTGCGTCAATATTCCAAGGATCAGGATGAAACGTTCCTGCGCGGCTTCTTGGGACGTATGCTTTTCTCAGGCGAAGAAGCGCTTAAGAAAGCAAGTGTACTGTCCGGGGGAGAAAAGGTTCGCTGTATGCTGGCGAAAATGATGTTGAACGGTGCTAACGTACTGCTTCTGGAAGAACCGACCAACCACTTGGATCTGGAGTCCATCACAGCGCTGAACAATGGTCTGATCGACTTTGACGGGACTATTTTGTTCACTTCTCATGACCATCAGTTCATTCAAACCATTGCGAATCGCATCGTGGAAATTACACCAAACGGCGTAATCGACCGTACGATGAGCTATGATGAATACTTGGAAAATGAAGAAATCGCTAAATTACGTGAACGCATGTACCCGGTAGAAATCGGCTAACATCCGAACTGCTAATTTCAGCAAATAGATAAACGAAAGAGGAGCTCCATCAGGCCATTGATATGGCCGGGAGACTCCTCTTTTTTCGTTTTGTGCCATGCCCTTAGCTTAATCGGTTCCGAGAATGAGGTAAGATAGATCTTGCCTGCTCTTCGGTACCCTATATAGCCTATGGGGTGGCTTATGATCCGCCTGTACGACGGCGTTGGTTGTTCGGCTTCTTCGTATTTTGGCTTTTCAGTGTTTTGGTGGAACCGCCTTGAAAGCCGCCCTGCTGTGAAGCGCCGGACTGCTGTTTTTTTTGTGCCAGCTTTTCCCGAATGGCATCTGCGAGATTAATTTTACGTGGTTCGTTAGCATCGCTCATGAATAAATTCCTCCTGTTGCCGCCAGATTCAAGTCAATCATGCTGGATTGAAGAAAAACGCGGCTGTGTCCTCATTTTATACGTTTTTAAAAGAAGGGACAAGGGCAACAATGATAACACATCGCTGGAGTAAGGCAGGAGGGAAAATGTCTGTTTTTTGCATAAAGGAAAAATTGTTTTGTGTAACCTACAGGGATGGTGCCTGGCAATACTTTTTCGTTGTTCCTACAGCGATGTAGAGCGGAAAGACTGTTTCTCTAGACCCACACAAAGTACGTCTGTTATCCTGAAAATAACAGTTATCCAAAGGGAAATTGTTATTTTTAGTAGCAGCTTTGCTGCTTGTTTGAGGAGTAGTGTGAGGGCAGCTGTGCTGCTTATTTTAAAGAATGGTACGACGGCAGCTATGCTGCTATTTTTATTTCTGGGCAGGTCTCTATGCTGCAAACTATCTATTTGAAGGAGTGTCCTCGGTTGTGGTAAATGTCTATGATGAAATACGAAAAGGTGAGCGAGGGGCGTGGGTGAGTATTGCTGCTTATCTCTTGCTGTCCGCCTTAAAGCTGATTAGCGGATATATATTTGCTTCTAGCGCGTTGCTGGCCGATGGATTCAACAATGTCACCGATATTGTGGTGTCGGTTGCTGTATTAATCGGTCTAAGAATCTCCCAGAAACCACCAGATTCCGACCATACCTATGGACATTTTCGGGCCGAAACGATCGCGGCGTTGCTGGCGTCCTTTATTATGGCTGTCGTTGGTTTGCAGGTGCTGATTGACGGAATCGGAAGCATTTTTAAGGGAGGAAAGCAAACACCGGATATTACCTCTGCGGGTGTGGCTGTGATTTGTGCAGTGATTATGTTGGGAGTGTACCTGTACAATAACAGGCTGGCTCGGCAAATCAACAACAAGGCGTTGCTGGCGGCGGCCAAGGATAATCTATCGGATGCACTTGTCAGTGTTGGAGCAGCAGTGGGCATTATCGGGGCACAGTTTGGGCTGCCGTGGTTGGATACTGTTGCGGCGATTGTGGTAGGGTTCATCATTTGTAAAACAGCGTGGGAGATTTTTAGGGATTCCACACATAGCTTGACTGATGGATTTGATGAGCAAGAACTGTCCGACTTACGGAGTACGATTGCTCTTATACCTGGAGTGGAGGGAATTCGTGACGTTAAGGCACGGGTACACGGTAACCATGCGCTGGTGGATGTGGTCATTGAGGTCAATCCGCAGCTCAGTTTGATCGAAGGACATCGGATCAGCGACCGGATTGAGGAACGTCTACAAGAGGTTCATAATACGATGCACGTTCATGTCCATGTAGAACCTAAATTATAGATTAATTATTAAATAATTAGTATAAAAAGTGACTTTAGACCTATACCTAAAATGGTGTACACGCTATCTTTTGTGACGTTTGGATTATATCTCTCTTCCTGCTGCTTTTACTATAATGAAGGCATGTCCGGCTATATTCGTCGGAATTATGCTCTTCAAATTCGTAAAAACAGCCAGGAGGTGCAACATTGAGAAGACGCGTGATGGGAATGCTCATGACGTCAGCCGCGCTGTTGGCAGCAATTCATGTGGCGCCGGGTCAGGTTGACGCAGCGGCATCGACTACAGCATCCGCAGGCCAGAAGGCGGTTATCCAGGCGGCTGTAAAGCTTAGATCTGGCCCTTCCACTACGGGCGATGTAGTCAGCTTTATGAAGCAGGGAGAGGCCGTAACGGTATTGGAGAAAACAAACAACTATTGGTATAAGGTCAAGACTTCTGATGGAGTAACCGGCTACACAAGCAGCTCTGACAAGTACATAAAAGTTGGCGCTACCAGCGTCGCTGCTGCTGCCACGTCGCCTGTCAGCCGTAAAACGGAAGCCTCAGAGTCAGCTAAAACTGTTTCAGCTTCAGTTAAAAATGTTTCAACTAAAGAGGCTTTGGCTTCAGTGAATAGTTCTGCCGGTCAAACGAAAGCTACGATTCAAACGTCCGTTCGTTTGCGGGCGGAGGCATCCACTTCTTCCGAGGTTCTGGGCTATATGAACACAGGGGATGTCGTAACGATTACCGATTCAAGCAACGCATATTGGTTCAAGGTCACCACTGCTGACGGTACAGTAGGCTATGTCAGCTCATCTCCACAATATATTCGTATTGGTGAGGGCGTTGTTGTGCAGCAGGCAGTAGCTTCTGCGGCTGCACCAGCTTCAGATACTACTGCCCTACCTGCGGTAGCGTCTCCTGTATCGACGGTTAGCTTGTCTTCTGGTGATGCAGCGGCTGCAATTGAACAGGTTATTGACACAGGTATGACTTACCTTGGAACACCTTATGAATATGGTTCTGATCGCAACAGTACGGCTACTTTTGATTGCTCGGCATTTACTCGCCAAATTTTCCGTCAGGCTGTAGGTATCCAGCTTCCGGCAGATTCTCGTTCACAGGGTGAGTGGATCAAGCAGAATAGTCAGCCGAATACGGATATGACTACACTGAAGCGTGGCGATCTGCTCTTTTTTACAAATTATAATGCATCTTCAGGGGCGTACACGTCCTTGGATAATTCCTCCCAAACGATTACGCATGTAGCTGTATACTTGGGAGACAACAAGCTTCTCCATACGTTTTCTGTAGCGGCCGGTGGTGTTAAAGTTACGGATTTCAGCAAGCCTTGGCAGGATCGTTTCCTGTTTGGAGGCAGCGTGATCCAATAGAAACGTCGTTCACTGTTAAAAGTTACATCAAAAAAGGATGTTCCACAACTCTGTTGACCAGGGTGGGAACATCCTTTTTTGATAAGCATATGATACATAACACTTTTGGGCGTACCAATCATCCAATGCCTATGAGGCTCGTTTTCTTCCGGTAAAGAGTGAAATAACGAATAACACCAAAAATAGTACAAATAACATTTTGGCGATTGTAGCGGCTACGGAGACGACGATACCAAAAAAACCTAAAATCCCGGCGATCACAGCAAAAACTAAGAATAAAGCCGACCATTTCAGCATGTTCTGTATCCTCCTTTGATTGTATATAATGTGGCATACTCGCGCCCTGATCGAGCGTGGTAGCAGATGACAGTGACTTCTACAGATTAAGCGTGGCTGTGCCATCATTATATGGTGTTTTAAACGATGCAAGGGCCTGTGAATCATAACGATTGGAGCACAAGGAGCTACCAGTCTGGACGTTGTTTCGTGTCCGAATGTAGAGGGTAACTATGCAGTAATCATAAACATCATCGTGAAAGACGAAAGAGAGGTTACGCTATGTTAACACAGGTCAGCATTTTTATTATTGCTATCGCATTTGCCGTTCTCGTTATTTACCTTATTAAGACTTTGAAAGCAGCCCAAGGTTCTCTGGATAAGGTGACTCAAACCTTGCAGGAAGTACAAAAGACAGTCGATGAACTGAGTTATGAAGTAAAGCAAACGGTTCGACATGCAAATGACATCACCGCAGATGTTGATCATAAATTGAAGCAAGTGGAACCAGTGATGGAGTCGGTTAAAAACCTGGGGGAGGTACTTAGTGAAGTGACGCTGGCCGCCAAGCAGGCTTCAACAGCGTTAATGACACGGCTTCAGAAGTCGCGAAGCACTGCGAGCAGCCCTTCCGGAACGGAGAAGGCAATCAAGTCAACGGTTTCGAACAGACCTTTGACTGCAACAGAGCGGACGGTTCAGAGCTACAATGCCACTTATGGGGAACCTGCGGGCAAGCCAGCTAAGAACTGGCTGGGTTATGTAGACATCGCTGCTGGGGTGTGGCAGAAAATGCGTCAGTAGTATAGTGCTGAACCGTAAACTATTGGAAATTCATTGAAAGGGTGAGAATTATGATGAAGACATTATTACTAGCCGCTGGTTTGCTCACTCCCTTTTCCGGACAGGATACGGTTCAGCAAACCGTCTCCCCGCAGACAGCGGGGCATATGGTAAGGGCTGTTCAGACGATAACCGCTCCACATGCTGTGCCAGCTGATTTTCAGACCTTAAATGGCATATCTCTGGATGATACTCGTACGGATGTATTAAAAAAACTGGGCAAGCCACTTCGAGTCAAGAAGGATATGCTGCTGCTTTCTACAGAATATCAATATCCGGATGTCGTGGTAGGTATGCGTGATGACGTCGTCTCTTATGTGCATGTAGATCCTGCTGCCGGTCGAATCAAAGTGAATGATAAGTGGCTGCCACTGCAACGGAAAACGCTGGATCAGGCGCTAGGCGGCTCGCAATTTACGGCAGAAGACGGAGAAGTATATGTACGCGGGCAGCGTGCGATCAAAGTGTTTACGGATAAGACGTCTGATAAGCCGAAGTATGTTGAGTTTTTTGATGAAACGGAGTGGTGATCGATTTTTTCAAGGCGTGACATCATATGGAAGTTTCAAATGGATGAATGAAGTGTAATAGTCAGGGAAGTCAATCCTTAAAGGAGCGTGAGAAACATGAATCAGACCAATCATAAATCTTATGCCAAGGTGGTAGAGAACGGTGTACAAGCCGTTGAAGCTGTGAATGAGTTGCGTAACACGGGCTATCGTTATGAGGATGTGTTCGTGCTCGCTCATGATCAGGATCGGACGGATCGTATCGCCGATACGGTGGCTGCCAAGGAAATCGGGATTAAGGAAGAAGGCGTTTTCGACTCATTAGCGAATTTGTTCCGCTCCCGTGGCGATGAGCTTCGTGCTAAAATCACTTCCTTGGGTTTTACAGATACGGAAGCAGATTTTTATGAAAAAGAATTAGATCAAGGTAAAGTGCTGGTTATTGCGAAAAAAGCGTGATATTTCCAGCTCATCATAGGATCAAACAAGCTTAGATTTGAGAAAGAGGATGTTGGCCGCAGCACAAGTGTTTCGCGGGTCCTCCAAAAACATAGATAAGGAATGGGGCTTCAGCCTCATTCCTTATCTATGTTTTTGGAATGCCTGCTTACGGAAACGCTATTTCCAATCAACATGGGTGTTGCCCCCTAAGCAGGTATAGTATAATACATGGGTTACAGATAAGGAGAGAGCAATGAGAATTCTAATTGTTGACGATAATCCAACGAATGTCATTATTATTCGTGAAATACTAAAAAAAGAAAATTATCGCGATGTAATCTCTGCCAGCTCGGCCGCAGAAATGCTGGAGCATCTGGGAATCGGCGACCGTACCATTAGTCTCCGGCCCCGTCCTTCGGATATTGATTTGGTGCTGCTGGATATGATGATGCCTGAAATGGACGGCATTGAGGCTTGCAGTATTGTGCAGGAATATGAACATTTAAAAGATATTCCGATTATTATGGTTACCGCTGTAGGCGATTCTAAAAAATTGGCCGAAGCCTTGGATGTGGGAGCCGTCGATTATGTCACGAAGCCGATTAACAAGGTAGAGCTAATGGCTCGTATTCGATCTGCCTTGCGTCTCAAGCAGGAAAAGGACTGGCATAAGGACCGGGATCAGCGAATTCAGGATGAATTGAAGCTGGCTGCGATGGTGCAGCAGGCGGTGCTGAGTCCTGCCATTCAGGACCCGATGCTGCAAGCGAATGCACTGTACCAGCCTTCCTTTGAACTGGCGGGGGATTTATATTCATGGTATCCGCTAGGGGAAGGGAGATATGCCGTCATTTTGCTCGATATGATGGGCCATGGCATTTCTTCTTCTCTGTTTTGCATGTTCATTGCGTCTGTACTCAAGGATACGGTGACCACGTTTGTGGAGCCGGAGAAGGTCATACAAGAGCTGAATCGTCGTTTTAATCAACTGGATTTGGGCAAGCAACTGGTACAGTATTATTTTACGGCGATTTATATGGTGATTGATACTCGTTCACGGCGAATTGACTATGTAAATGCAGGGCATCCTCCTGGCTTGCTGTTCAATCAGGATGGCAGTATAACCAAATTAGACCGTGCGTGTAGCCCGGTCGGATTGTTTGATAAAATTGATGCAGAGATGCACACGATTTATTACGAAGGAACTGGGCATATCGCTTTGTATACAGATGGCTTGCTGGAGGCGGTAGAAGGTGAATATGAGGAACAATTGGAGTATCTGACTGCCTGTCTGCGTAAGTATGAGGAATGGAATGAAGAAGCGATGCTGGATGCATTTTTTCGTAATGACGGGGGACTGCAGGATCGCGATGATGATAAGTGCCTGATCTGGATTTCATTGAAAGAGGGAGAGAGCTTGCATGAAAATCAGAAATAAACTGCTGATTGGCTTTGGATCGCTTATGGCGATCCTCCTTGTGCTGACGCTAATCAGCTATGACCGGATGGGGAGCCTGAATGAACAGCTGAACCAGGTTTATCAAGAACGATATGTGAAGGTCCGGAAAACAACAGCTATACGCGGACAGGTGAACGATATGGCTAAAGTGATGGCCAATCTGATCTTGAATCCAGGCTCCTCTGTCGGCGAGGCCAAGCGCGAGATGGATGATATCTCTGCTACTGGAACAAAAGTTCTGGCTAGTCTGCAAACGGATCCCGGTACGAGTGAAGAGCAACAGCAGATTGACCGGGTGGCTGTTGCCTGGAAAGATTTCCTAAACTATGAAGAGAGACTCGTTTCCTTATTGGAGCAAGATCGTATTGAGGAAGCTAATGCTTTCCGTAATAGCACGGGTCTGCCTGCTCAAGAGGAGGCAATGGACAGCATTAATACCCTTGCTGTTTTTCAAGACCGGGAAATTGATAACGATATGAAGCAGGCCAATCTGGCTTATGAGGAATCTGTGCAGATTACTACAATCCTGATGGCGGCCGGTCTGATCATGGGCTTACTGGTTATTTTGTGGGTGCTCCCGAGCATTGCCAAAGGTCTAAATACTGTTAACCTCATGATGAGTGGCTTTGGCAAGGGAAAGTACAGGGCTATCAGCCGGATGAGTGTGGCCTCCAAAGATGAAATCGGAGAGGTTGCTCGTGTGTTTCAACAATTGGCTGGAGACCTGGATGAAAAAAGGAAATTCGAGCATTCCGTCCTTCAAACGCAGAAGGATCAAACCTGGCTTAATGCCAATACTGCTCGGTTGACTGAGCTGTTTCGCGGCGTGAATTCACTGGAACAGGTTGCTCAGATGTTCATTAGTGAGTTTACGCCAATCTTGGGAGGTAGTTACGGAGCTATCTATCTGCAAGGAAAAGATGTAGAAGATAACCGATTTAAGTTGTACGGCTCTTATGCAAAGGTGACTGGCGAAGGCTCGATCAGAGACGTTATCCAAGTGGGCGAAGGTTTGCTTGGACAGTGTGTTCTGGATCGTAAGCCGATCTTGGTTACAGAGGCGCCTGAAGGATACTTGTCCATTGGCTCCGCCTTAGGAGAAAGTAAGCCCGTGGGAATTATGATTTTCCCTATTTTGTTCGAGGATGAATGCATTGGTGCCGTAGAAATAGCGTCACTGGATCGCTTCAGTGATCTGGAAACGAAGCTGTTTGCTCAGCTAATGGAGAGCTTGGGGATCATTTTGAATAACATCAGGGGACGGATGCGGGTTGAGCAATTGCTGCGCGAATCACAAGCACTTACCGAGGAATTGCAATGCCAGTCTGAAGAGCTGCAAACTCAGCAAGAAGAACTCAAGCGTTCCAACGAGAATTTGGAGCAGCAAACAGAGGAGCTTAAGCGTTCCGAGGAATTGTTACAGCGTCAGCAGGAAGAATTGGAGCATTTTAATACTGAACTGATTGCCAAAACGAGAGCACTGGAAGAACAGGTTCGAGAAGTGGAAGAAAAGAACGATGAGATCGAACGTGCACGAGCCCAGTTGGAGCAACAGGCGATGCAGCTTGGGATCACAAGCAAATACAAATCCGAGTTTTTGGCCAATATGTCGCATGAACTGCGTACTCCGCTAAATAGCTTGCTCATTCTTTCTCAGCTACTGTCTGAGAACAAGGAAGGCAATCTCAAGCCCAAACAGGTGGAATATGCACAAACCATTTATATGTCAGGCGCGGATTTGTTGAAAATGATTGATGAAATTCTGGATTTATCCAAAGTGGATGCTGGAAAAATGGATATTAATCATGAAACGGTCCATTTGGAGGAGCTGGAGCTGTTTGTTGAACAGAATTTTGCTCCGGTCGCAGCCAAACGTGAGCTTCAACTGCATACCGAAATTGAAGAGAACTTGCCAGATGCCATTATTAGTGACGGTTATCGTCTCAAACAAATTTTACGTAACTTGCTGTCCAATGCGTTCAAGTTCACCACCGAAGGCTCTATTCGTTTCAAGGTATCTCGGGCAAACGGAGAGCAGCTTCCAGATATGTTAGATTCACGAAAATCCTATCTGGCTCTATCTGTACGTGATACAGGCATCGGAATTGCATCAGATAAAACAGATCTGATTTTCGAAGCCTTCCAGCAGGTAGACGGTACGACTAGCCGGAAATACGGGGGAACAGGGCTGGGGCTGTCGATCAGCCGTGAGCTTTCCAAATTGTTGGGCGGTGCCATTACAGTCGAGTCCGAGCAGGGACAGGGCAGTTGCTTCACACTGTATTTGCCGGAACAAACGCCTACCGAAAAGAATATGGATTCTCATTCGAGAGAGGCGTTTGACAGTACAGATGTACATCCGGATTATGAGGGTGTCGCTGCTTCAGTGGAAGCAGATCTTCCAATGATTATGCCTGCTGAACGCTTACCTGTATATCAGATGCCTGCGAAGAGCGGAGTAGAGGACATACATCCGGGTGATGACCGAAACGAGATTACCCCGCAGGATAAAGTGTTGCTGATTATTGAGGATGATATTAATTTTGCTAATATTTTGTATGACATGGCCCATAGCCGAGGCTTTAAGGCGCTGATCGCTCTCAAAGGAGACGATGGGCTAAACATGGCTCATTCTTATCTGCCGGACGCTATTATATTAGATATTCAGTTACCAGTGATGGATGGCTGGTCCATTTTGGGCGAGCTGAAAGGAAACTCATCGACACGTCATATTCCAGTACATGTGATTTCGGTCATTGATGATGTGAAGCAGGGCTTGATGATGGGCGCGATTGCCTATCTCAAAAAACCTTCTTCGAAGGAGAGTCTGGATAAGGCATTTTCACATATAAAATCGTATACGGACCAAATGGTAAAACGCCTACTTGTGGTCGAGGATGACGATAATCAGCGCAAGTCCATTATTGAGCTCATCGACCATGATGATGTGGCTATTACGGCGGTATCGACAGGTAAAGAAGCACTAAACGAGCTGGCCACCCAGCGGTATGACTGCATGGTGCTGGATCTGATGCTGAGTGACATGACAGGCTTTGAATTGCTCGACCGCATTCGGGAAAATGAGCAGCTCACCGATCTGCCGATTATTATTTATACAGGCAAAGATCTGGATAGTAAAGAAGAAACGCAACTTCGAAAATATGCAGAGTCTATTATTATTAAGGATGTCAAATCACCGGAACGTCTTTTGGATGAGACTACGTTGTTCCTGCATCGGGTGGAGGCCAATCTTCCTGAGGACAAACGTAAAATTCTGCAAAAGCTTTATAACAAGGAAGAGCTGTTTGAAGGCAAAAAAATATTGTTGGTAGACGATGATATTCGTAATGTATTTGCTTTGTCTAGTGTGCTGGAAAGCTATCGTATGGAGGTTACCTTTGCGGAAAATGGAAGGGAAGCTCTGGAAATGCTCGAACAGACGCCTGATTTTGATCTGGTGCTGATGGATATGATGATGCCTGAAATGGATGGATATGAAGCAATGCGACGGATTCGATTAATGCCGCAATTCGAGAAGTTGCCTATTATTGCCCTGACAGCCAAGGCGATGAAGGATGATCGCTCCAAGTGTATTGAGGCAGGCGCCTCCGATTATGTAAAAAAACCGATTCAAACCGAACAGCTTTTATCATTAATGCGGGTGTGGTTGTATTCGTAATCCAAAAAAATGGGTAATATAAATTGACACTTGATTGAGAGCGATACAGGCAAAACCTATTTAGGAATTGGAGAGAGATTATGACATCGAAGGATATGGCGGATAATGCTGCTAATGAAGTGAAATCGAATGACAATGAGCGGGAAATGATTGAGATTGAGCTGTTGCTGGAAGGTATACATCGGCTGTACGGCTACGATTTTCGCAACTACGCTCTGCCATCGATCAAGCGGCGTATTTATTATCATGCGCAGTCCGAGAACGTAAGCACGATATCAGGACTTCAGGAGAAGGTGCTGCATGATCGCAGCGCCTTCGATAGACTGGTACAGAGTCTTTCTATTCCGGTGACCGAGATGTTTCGCGACCCGGAGCTGTTTCTAAATTTCAGGCGAAAAATCATTCCTATTTTACGAACGTATCCGTATATCCGAATCTGGCATGCAGGTTGCTCCACAGGTGAGGAAGTATATTCTATGGCAATCTTGCTGCATGAGGAAGGCTTATATGACAAGGCCCGTATTTATGCGACGGATATGAATAACCTGTCTTTACAGCAAGCGAAGGAAGGCGTATATGGGATCGACCGAATGAAGCTGTATACCAAAAATTATTTGGAATCTGGGGGCACACAATCGTTCTCTGAATATTATACAGCCAAGTATGATTCGGTGATGTTTCACCCCTTTTTACGAAAAAATATCATTTTTGCTGAGCACAATTTAGCGACAGACCGGTCTTTTAACGAGTTCAATGTTATTTTTTGCCGGAATGTTATGATTTATTTCAACGACGAACTTCGCAACCACGTACATGGGTTGTTTTACGATAGCTTGAGTCATTTTGGTGTGTTGGTGCTTGGGGCCAAGGAATCCATACATTTCACCGATTATAGTGATTCCTACGAGCCGCTGGACCGGGTAGAGAAGATATACCGGAAGATTAAATAGAGATGCTTAGGAGGATTCCATGGGGCTTCATGAACCGATTCATATATTGCTGGTAGATGACAGACCTGAGAACCTGCTCGCTCTTGAGGCAGTGCTGGAGAGTGAACAATATAATCTGGTAAAGGCCACATCTGGGGAAGAAGCGTTGCGATGTCTATTAAAAGATGAATTTGCACTCGTTGTCCTCGATGTGCAAATGCCGGGTATGGATGGAATTGAGACCGCAAAGTTAATCAAGGCCAGAGAGAAGACGAAGGATATTCCGATTATCTTCATTTCAGCTAACAGCAAGGAAGCGGAGCATTTGTTTGCGGGATATTCAGCGGGCGGTATTGATTATATGGTAAAGCCGTTCATCCCTCAAATTCTCAAGTCCAAAATTGAAGGCTTCGTACAAATGTATCTAACAAACAAGCGTTTGAAAACACAGTCCATGCTGCTTCATCAGAAGACGCAGGAGCTGGAAAAGATGAACAGCGAACTGATTGCCGCCAAGGAGGCGGCAGAGATTGCTGCCAATGCCAAAACCGAATTTTTGGCAATGATGAGCCATGAGATTCGCACGCCTATGAACGGTGTCATTGGTATGATTGATCTGCTGATGGAGACAGAGCTGCAAAACGATCAACAGGAATATGCCGATATCATCCGTCGCAGTGCGGACGCGCTGGTCGCAGTCATTAATGATATTCTGGACTTTACCAAGCTGGAGTCAGGCAAGATGGAAGTTGAGGAGTATCCATTTGATTTGGTTTCCTGTATCAAGGAAGTTTTCAGCCTATTTACCGTAGAGGTGAACCGCAAGAATTTGGAACTGGTTTATTTTCTCGATGAACAGATGCCTCCCGTGTTATATGGAGATATGGGTAGACTGCGTCAAGTACTGATTAACTTGGTCTCCAATGCTGTTAAATTTACAGATCAGGGCGGGGTATATGTTTTCGCATCTGTTAAAGAGCGTAGCGACAATGGGCTTACCGTTGAGTTTTCTGTAAAAGATACAGGCATTGGTATTGATCCTGCCAAGGTTGGAAGGCTATTTCATCCCTTTTCCCAACTGGATTCTTCAATGACACGCAAATATGGTGGAACTGGTCTAGGACTCGCTATTTGCAAAACCTTAGTGGATATGATGGGCGGAGATATCCGTGTGGATACAAGTGGAGAACAGGGTGTGGCGTTTCATTTTACAATGAAGCTTGGCGTTGCCAAGGAAAATGAACTGGAGGGGGAGTCCAGCCACGATTGGGAAATTCCACAACAGGAGCCCCCAACCCGTAAACCTGTACTGGTCGTGGATGACCATCCCATCAACCAGAAGCTGATGGTGAATATACTGGATAAGCTCGGTTTGGCTTCAGACGTGGCAGCAGATGGGCAACAGGCGCTTGATATGGTCACTGCGAATCAAGACTACGACTATATCTTTATGGACTTGCAGATGCCTGTAATGGACGGTCTGGAGTGTACGAGTAGAGTACGTGAACAATTGGCGGGAAGATCTCAGCCTGCCATTATCGCTATGACAGCTAACGTCATGGATGGGATTCAGCCCCGATGTATTGAAGCTGGAATGAACGATTATATTAGTAAGCCCGTTAAAATCAGCAGTGTAAAACAGGCGTTGCTCCGGCATTCACCGGACCATTTTCCAATGCAGCCAGGTAAAGACCGAATCAATGAAGCCTAGCTGGTGGTATTTTACAGGTGTATAAAAAGTTATAACGTGATTCAAACACTCGTATATTGGGTTAGTATGTAGGGAAATATTTTTTTGGGAGAGTAGGCCAATGAATACTAATAAAAATGAGAAGTTCAATGCGATCACAGAAACAGCAGATGGTGTAAATACCGTTTATCTGAGTGGAGAATTGGATCTTTCGGTAGCACCTGATTTTCGTCTGGTCATGGAGCCTTTAGTGGGGGAATCCAGCCAGGATTTGATTGTTAACTTGAGAGACCTTAAATACATTGACAGCACTGGCATTGGTATTTTGTTATCCATTTTAAAAGCAAGGCATGGGATGGAGTCCCGGTTTACAGTTCAAGAGGTACCGTCTCAGATTCAAAAGCTGTTTGATATGACCGGTATTGCCAAATTCTTTGCCCCCCAGGAGAATTCCCAATAGGAAAGGAAAGAAAAAGAAATGAATGCTCAAATTCAAAAAGTAGTTCTTAATTTGCCGGCCACAGCTGACTTTGTTGATATTGTAAGATTAAATTTATATGGTATTGCCGCGAAAATGGGATTCTCTTATGAGGATATTGAAGACATGAAAGTGGCCGTATCGGAAGCCTGTAATAACTCTGTTCTCTATGCATATGGTCATGAGGGAGGAGTCGTGGAAGTAACATTCGAATTTGACGAAGCTTCGTTGTCCATTCGTGTCAAAGATGAAGGGGAGAGCTTTGAACGTGTGGAGGACCCGACTCGTATCGCATCCTTGCATGACAAGGAGTTGAATGATGCGCAGATCGGCGGATTGGGCTTTTATCTCATGCAGGCGCTTATGGACGATGTTCATATCTTGAATGAGACAGGAAAAGGCACCGAAGTGGTGTTGGTAAAGCGTCTGACCAGAAGTGAGGAAACAGTATGAATGAAAAGGTAACTCCCCCGGAGTCGATGGATGAAGCCGTTGGTCTAATCTGGGAGTACCAGCAAACCAAAGATAACGAAATTGCTACCGTGCTGATCCGCAAGTATGAGCCCATGGTCAAGATGGCTGCTGGGAAGATATCCCGTAACCGCCCGGACTTATACGAGGATTTATATCAGACCGGTCAGATGGCTTTGATACGTCTGCTCCAGCAATACGATATCAGCTTGGGTATCCCATTTGAGCCGTACGCTATGAAAAGTATGCTGGGACATATGAAAAATTATTTGCGCGACAAATCCTGGTACATACAGGTTCCTCGTCGCATCAAGGAAAAGGGTGCGCTTGTTCAACATGCCATTGATGAGCTGACTGTCAAATTAGAACGCTCACCCAATGTGAACGAGATTGCGGAGTATCTGGACCTTACCGTTGAGGAGACGATCGAGGTGCTTGCTGGCCGTGAGTGCTACCACTATGTTTCACTGGACTCGCCATTATCTCAGGAAGAGAGTGCAGCTACGTTAGGAGAGCTTATTAGCTCAGATGCTAACGATTTTGACACGGTGGAAAAACGGATGGATCTTCAGCAGGCTTTAAGCCAACTGAAAGAGCAGGAACAGAAAGTGCTTCTTCTGGCATTTCAGGACGGTCAATCTCAACGTGCGATTGCACAGACGTTGGGCGTATCACAGATGAGTGTTTCCCGTATTCAGAAGCGGGCAACAGAAAAGTTGAAGCAGATTATGTCTAATTCCTCTATTTCATGACAAGATCGCTGAATTCATGGCTTATAATATTTGACGTCCCATCGTAAGGACACGTTATTCCAATTAGGGAAGCGTGTCCTTTTTATAAAGCGGAAAAAACAAAGAAAGGATGGAATCCATGACAGCATTTGAACAGATTTCTACCTTTCGTGGAGGCTGGGAATGGTGGGATATCTGTGCTGCGGACTGGCAGGATTCAGTCATACAGCACTTGAAGGAGAAGCTCCCAGAAGCCGCAGAGTGGCTGGATAAGGTAGGGGACATTCCATCCAGTTTTATTTCTGTGCGCTTTCCAGATGGCAATCAGCCGTTGATGTGCGGATCGTTGATCTACTCCGTTCAGGAGGAGATCGACAGTCAGCGTAATTGCAACAAGTTTTATTTTCTAGTCCTAAACCAGAAGCTAGTGACCTTAAATCTAGACCAAAATACCCGTGAAATTATGCATACCGCAGAACGCCAAACCATGCTGGAACAGTGTGAGGATGCAGCAGACGGCATGTTCGTTTTGGCGAGAGCCGTGCTTCATTATTTTCATACGGGAATGGATAAGTTTGAGATCAACCTGAGAAGACTGGAAGAGGACATGGAGAAAAGGAATGCACGTACGCTGATGGATTCTATATTGAATGCGCGTTTCGAGCTGTTGTATTGGAGCAATATGTTCATCCCTTTTTCAGAGCTGGTCACGGCTTCCCGCGAAGCATATCTGGATAAGCTGGAGGAGAATCGCTTTTTTAAGCAGTTATTGTACCGTGTCACTCGGATGGAGGGACTTTTCCGCCATTATGAAAAGGAAATCGACACATTGATCTCCATAGATGATGCCATTTCCGCATTTAGGGGCAATGAGATTACGAAGACGCTCACCATTGTGACCGCTGTATTTACGCCTGCCACTGTAGTGGGTGCTATTTGGGGCATGAACTTTGAAAATCTGCCTTGGATTAAAACAGGCTGGGGCTTCACCATTGTGATTGTTGCTACTCTGCTAAGTATGGCGGGGATGTACGGCTGGCTGATGATGAAGGGGTGGACGGGAGATTTATTAAAAACAAACAAGCGTAACAAATTGTAGTGGCTGATTACAGCTGTTGCAATTTACAAATAAAAAACGATCCATCGTAACTAGAGGCTCTTTGAGGAGTCTATTACCGGTTACGAAGGATCGTTTTTATATGAGATAGAAGACAATTACTTAGTACCTTGACTCATTTTGATATATCCTAACAATTCGGCGATGAAATCTCCGATGACCGGAAGATTTAACTGCACCAGGAAGCTGAGCAACCAAGCGAGTAAGGCGAGTACGACCACTGTACCCAGTGTAAGGCCGAGACCTCGTGAAATCCCAGCCGTCAGATTGCTGATAATTCTTCTTTTTGTGCTGGAGTAGTTCTCTATAATATCTTTGAATTCTGCTTTTTCCAATGTATCTGCAATTTGATCTAAGCGTTTATTAAGCCGCTTAACCTCATGGCGCAGCTCAAAAGGATGTTCATTCACATCAAAATCTCTTTCATGATCATGCTTTTTAACATGAGTAGGTGAGGTCTGCTTGGATGAAACCTCGTCTGGCTGATCTTGTGTCTGAAGGGGGTGAAAGGTTCTCTTGTTGTTCCGGGCAAGATCATCTCCATAGGAGTGTGGTTTGTTCATGGTCATCCCAGCCTTTCTATCATTTAAAAACAGCCAGCTTCTTGCCTGCTGGCTGTTCAGTGTTTGGAGCTTATTTTGGTTGTAATCGAAATGTGTTGTTATTAGGAATTTGCATTTAATTGCTTCTGCGTGTCCTTGGCTGCTTGAGCGGTTGCATCCATAACTTCTTTATCCGCTTTGGCCGCTTCATTAGCGACATCCGCAGAGGCTTTAGTTACGCTGGATACGATGTTGTCTTTGCTCTCGGCTACCGTTTTGGCTACATCTGCTGTTTTGGTGGAAACGGTTTTAGCCAAATCCGTTGCTTTGCTGCTGACTACGGATGCGACATCCTTGGTTTTATCGGAGACAACGGTCATTTTTTCGGACAGATCGCTACGCAAATCGCGGCCTGGTTTTGGAGCGAACAGAAGGGCTGCCGCAGCACCAATCAAACTTCCAATGAATAAACCTTTTGCAAAACCTGAAGTGCTTGCCATATTTTGATTGTCCATGTTACTCATGATATATCACTCCTTTTATAGAATAAAAAATATATATAAATGTTAGGTAGCCCTTCTTAATAGTTTGGACACAAGTCCGAGCAAGAACACGAACAATGCGGTTCCAAGTATGGCTGGAATAACTGCAAAATCTCCGATGACTGGGCCCCAGTCTCCTAGAATCATGGCACCGAGCCAAGCTCCTACAAATCCAGCAATCATAGAGCCCGCAATGCCGCCAGGCATTTCATGACCTGCTAGTGCATCGCCAATCAATCCGATAATAATAGCCATTACAATACTTAGGACAATTCCCCACACAAGGATCGCCTCCTTTATCTTGAGTTCACACAACGATAATGTTTTTGATGAATCTCTGAGCTTTCGTTATTTCTTCGCCTTGCTTACTTCGTATATAAACGTTGTGACCGTGAGTGAAACAAAAAGCCATCTTAGAGCGCTTATGGACGGGGGAGAGATGAAGGGGAGGAAGGCCACAGACGCGCTTGCCAATAGACCACGGGAACGGTAAATACCAGCCAGATCATACCTGCAATATAGCCGCCTACAATGTCGGTAGGAAAATGAACTCCTAAATATACACGGCTGAGGCCAATCAAGAGAATGAGCAATGCACCAAGAACACACGGAAGGAAGAATGTTCGCTTATGAACCATTCGTTCTATAGCCCAAATGGCAAATATCATTCCGTAAAATCCCATGGAAATCATCGCATGACCGCTGGGGAAACTGTAACCCCCCGCTTCCACCAAATGTTGAAGAGACGGGCGTTCCCGTTGTAAAAATTCTTTTATGATCGTATTTAGCACCCACATCGCGGTAAAGCTGCTTAGGATGGCAAAGGAGTACGCTTTTGAACGGAGATAGACCCAGCACAAGATTGCGGTACCGATTGCTATCAGTAATGATATGCGGAATGAGCCTAACGATGTAATGAAGATGGCGACGGGTAGCAGTTGGTAATGAGTAGCAGCTGTGTCTGGAAAAACAATATCTTGAATGCGCTCATCCCAATATAGAAAAGGAGCTGTGCCAATCCATCTTACTGAATAGGCAATGAGAAGTAAGACAGCGATCATGATCATAGATGCGGATAGACTGCGACGCAAATAGCTTGGTAAGAATCGGAATCGTTGAGGTTCATGGGATAGCATATGTAGTAAATCGCCTCCTTATGGCTGTGATAGATTGATTTTGTGTACTATTAACTTAACGAAAAATGAACTGGAGAGCAAAATCAGACAGAGACAATAGGCTGATTGACGCATATAAGTGCGGGGTAAAGGGATCGTATTACAGCGTTTGTAATGCCAGGGCCGGAAGTGGATTAGGAATCACGAAGTAAGGGCTGCTTTACGGAACTGAAATCCATGGAGGTGTTAAGGATGATTAAAATAGTGACATCAGCAGAAAGACATACCTCAAATAAAGGATGGATTCATAGTGAGTTTAGCTTTTCGTTTGCAGATTATGAAGATCCGAGCAATGCCCATTTTGGATGTATGCTGGCCCATAATGATAATGAGCTTAAACCGCAGCAAGGGTTCAAAAGACATCCGCATCATGATTTGGAAATCGTTACCTATGTAATTGAAGGTCTTCTGCATCATAGCGACAGCTTGGGCCACGAACAGGATCTGAAAAGCGGCTCGATCCAGGTTATGAGTGCAGGCACCGGGATTGAACATGAGGAGCGAAATCCTGGGGATGAAAAACCGGTTCGCTTTTTGCAAATGTGGTTTCTACCTGAGAGTCCTGGCCTTCAGCCTTCTTATCAGGTACAAAGATTCAAGCATAGTGAACGCCTAAATCGACTTCAGCCTGTAGTGTCTGGTTCAGAGGTGGAGGGAGCGCTATCCATTGCACAGGATATAAATCTGTATCTGAGTAGATTGGAAAAGGGACAGCAGCTTGAATATCCGCAGCAAGAAGAGCGCCGTACTCACATTTATATCATTAGCGGTCATGTCGAAGTTACGTGTCAGGATGGGGAATTTCAGTTAAGACCTGGTGATGCCGCGCGAATTCAAAAAAGCTGTACATTAAAGATACTAGCTACAGGGAATGAGGAAATATCTGAACTGGTATTAGTAGATTTGCCTTGAAGTGTCCATGGGTAAAGGAAGAAGTGTATGAAAATACGTATATGCATCGAAAAAATAAAGCTCGTATCCCTTGTGCGTCTGTTAAGACGACCGGAGATACGAGCTTTATTTATGGTGACAAACTTTAAATAGCCAAGCTGTCTGTCCTACAAGCTGGTTTAGGAGGACTTACGCAATCTACCCAGTTCGGAGACAATGGCTTCAACCTCTGAAATGCTGAGGTTAGGCTTGCTGATCACCATATCGTAGACATCATGGATGTCCTCGTATTGCTCTAGCGAGAAAGCGGAAGCCTGCATAGCAGCACCACTCGCCATACGAAGCTTGGTTTTAATGCCCTCAATCATATACTCAATGTTGGCATGAGACGGTACAGACAAATCCATCGTTAATGTTCCATCCTTTCATAACAGGGGAAGTTGCCTGTATTGTATCATGTTTTTGTTGTAGAATGTACTGATAGCCAGATTATCGATATACAACTGAATGAAGGAGGATGGACAAAGTTGTCTTTGTATAATCGAGCTTCTACATCCGGTCGCTCACCCTTAGAACCTACTAATGTAGAGAAAACAGATCGCGACGGACTCGCACCGTTTTTCCGAGAAATTCAACATCAGCATGCTATAGATAAGTTGACTTTTGTATGTATCGGTACAGATCGCTCGTCGGGTGACTCACTCGGGCCACTGGTAGGCACTATGCTCAAGGAGCAAGGCTTTCCACATGTGATTGGCACAATGACGGAGCCTTGTGATGCGGATCATCTGGTTTCATACTTGGAGCGTATTCCCCAAGATCATCATGTGATCGCCATAGATGCTTGTCTTGGACAGCATGGCTCAACGGGAATGTTCCTTGTTGCCCGTGAACCGCTAACCCCTGCGCGATCGGTTGGTCTGTCTCTGCCGTCTGTCGGGCATTATAGCGTTGCAGCGATTGTGAATGAGCGCAGTGCCAAACCGTACTGGACACTCCAGATGACGTCGCTTCACCTGGTCATGACGATGGCTGCATATATTGCAGATGCAGCGGCTTGTGAATTTGGTTTAAAAACAGCTTCGCAAGATTTTCCAGCGGGTTACCGTTTCAGATATTGATGGTCTGCTTAATAATATACATCAGCATGTTCTACTTACTAATATATTCAGAACGAATAGATTATATACAGAGAAGGAAGGGTTCCACATGGAAAAGGTATTATGCGAAGGAACGACGATTTGCTATGCCGAACAAGGAAAAGGAGATCCGATCATTCTATTGCACGGATTTTGCGGAAGCTCCTCCTATTGGGATGAGGTTGTTCCCTTGCTATCCCCAAGCTATCGTTGTATTGTTCCAGACTTGCGTGGACACGGACGCAGCGATGCTCCACTCGGAGCCTATACGATTGATCAAATGGCAGACGATGTGCTTAAACTTCAGGAACAGTTGGACATTCCTCAGGCTGCATGGTTTGGCCACTCCCTAGGAGGTTACTTGGCTCTTTCCGCGGTACAGAGACATGCAGAGCGTCTGACAGCCTTTGGACTGATTCATTCGACGGCTTATGCAGATACGGACGAAGGTAAAGAAAAGCGGAACAAGGCTGTATCCACCATTCAAACGGAAGGGATTACAACCTTTGTAGATGGACTCGTACCAGGATTGTTTGCTCCTGAACATGTGGAGTCGATGCCGAACCAACTACTAAAAGTCAAAGAAATTGGCTACAAAACACCTCCACAAGGAGCCGTAGGAGCAACACTGGCTATGCGCGAGCGCCCGGACCGTCGGGATGTGCTCTCGGCTTCTGCATTGCCAGCTCTTTTAGTAGCAGGGGAGCAGGATCAGGCGGTTCCTCCAGCACGGACGTTTACAACAGATCGAACCGGGGTAACCCAGGTTACTCTACCGCAGTCTGGACACATGAGCTTGATCGAAGCACCGCAGTTATTAGCGAATGCCATCTTGTCATTTTTAGATCAGAACTTGAAAAAGTAGAGTAAGGTAAGTCTAAAAACCGGAACCTTCTGATGTGGTATCAGAGGGGATCCGGTTTTTTGCTGACTTGTTGCTTCCTATTGGTTAATGTGCAAAATGCCTAAGTCATATTGTTTTTGTTCAAGGCAAACGCCGTCGGCAAACCGTCAATACTCTCTAAATTCTTCTCGTATGCATACTTTTTAAGTGCTTCTTCGCCCATCTGAATCGCCACGTCCTTCAGCTTTTCCCGTTCGCTCGTGTAAGTCATGAAGGGAACTGCAAAACCACATGAATGTTGTACCATATGAACATCAACAACAATGATTTGTCTTGCTCCAGGCAGTGGATTGAAGAGAGGATAGAGCTCATTCCAACGCTTTGTATTGGGCAGTACGACTGTGCCAGTACCAAAGAGCCTTAATACACAGGGCTCGCCTTCAAATGCACAGAACATGATGGTTACCCGTCCGTTTTCTATAATGTGCGCACTTGTCTCGTTGCCACTTCCCGACAAGTCGAGATAGGCTACCTTATGATCTGATAATATACGAAAAGAATCATAGCCCTTGGAGGAAATATTCACATGCCCCGTCTCAGATACAGGTGCTGATCCTACAAAGAAAATATGCTGCCGCTGTATGAACTCCTGATATTCCGGTAGTATCGAACTAAATTGTTTTCCCATACTTCAACATCCTTCCCGTAAAATATTAACTCATGATTTTGTTTCTATAGAAAATAAATATTATATTTTATTTCGCGAATCAATATGTTAAAAAGATTATTTTTGTTTCTTATGAAACAAAAATAACATGAGACTAACGGAGAATCAATATCAAATTTTCGAATACTTGTATTTGAAGTTGATCACATGACGGCTACAAAACACTTTGCTACCCGAATGTTACGTGTTGTACGTGATTTTCTGAGTGCCGGATCATTGATGCTATAAATGATTTGTAACTGTGCTAAATGAGTTTACGCCATGTCGGCGGCATTTGGCTTTTAGACAAGGATGTCTTACAATCAGAAGGGACAGGGTTGCTGGGTCTCTAGGCATCAGGATGAAAGGAAGGGAACGGCTTGCTTAGAAAAGATTATTTGCTTAGCATGATGGAAGAATTGACATCAGCAGTGGCATCGGTGCTCGGTCTGAGGCGTGAAAATAAACACATCGAAGCGCTAAAACAACTAGATGACCTACTCAACAAGCAGTTTCGCCTTCGTTCAGATTTGCTCAGACGATTGCCGCCGGAACAAATTATTGAGCTTTTCCGAATGGGCCCTGGGATGGAAGCGGATGAGCTTCAGCAAGTGGCTCGCATTCTGGAAGAAGAAGCTGTTATATACATGGAGACCAGCAGATTAGACGAGGGCATACGAATTTTAATGAAATCTCTTCATTTATATTTGTACAGCGATCTGAATGGCGCGACTCGTGATCTACAGGTCCTGCCTGAACGAATAGCGTGTATCGTAAAACTGCTTCATGAATATGAACTCTCTCCGGAAACCAGCAGGCTGTTAGCTGTTCATTATGAGCGGGAAAACAGGCTGGACCAAGCCGCAGATGTCTGGTTTGGATTGGCATGGGAGCAGCCGGAGCTGAGATCAGAAGCAGAGACATTTTACAGTCAGTTACTGGATAAGACCGATGCAGAGCTAGAACGGGGTGGAATTTCACGCCAGGAAATCATCGAGGGTTTGTCCGAGATCACCCAATTACATGAAAGAAAGTGAGATGTACCTTTTGGATTCACTGCGCGAACTTGTATACCAATTGACCACGGGAGGATCCCTCATAACAGCAACGCTGAGTCAGCTGCGCAAACGTGAGGATGCTTCTTTTACTAAAGTACAAATCAAACCTGTGGAATTGAAAAACAAACTGCATTACCAGTTTGCCTTTCATTACAGCAACAAAGTCATTCATGAAAATCTGACCCCTGACGAAGCTAATGAGCGCATGACTGCCTTGTTTGAGGACACATTCCGTCAAGGACTTCTATGTGCCAAGGATGCAGACTACCAGGTGCTAATCAGTAAAAAATATAAAGTATCCATTCTGACAAAGTCACCGAGCAAAAGTAAAGCCGATCTGTCTCATAATCGCAAAAAGCAATATGTGCTTGAGGAAGGAGAGCGTATTCCTTTCCTGATTGAGCTGGGGATTATGAATGAGGACGGTAAGGTACTGGCCCGCAAATACGATAAATTCCGTCAAATCAACCGTTTTCTCGAAATGGTGCAAGATGTATTGCCCAGCCTTCCGGTAGGCCGCCCATTGACGATTGTGGATTTTGGCTGCGGCAAGTCGTATTTGACCTTTGCCTTATATCATTATTTGGCAGTACAGCAAAAACGACCTTTGCAGATTGTTGGTTTGGACTTGAAGGCAGATGTCATTGAAACCTGTAATCTTCTGGCTCAAAAGCTGCAATATCGACAGTTGGAGTTTCTGGTCGGAGATATCGCAGACTACAATGAACTGGAGCAGGTGGATATGGTCGTTACCTTGCATGCATGCGATACAGCAACAGATGCAGCGCTGGAAAAGGCTGTCCGCTGGGGAGCGTCTGTCATTTTATCAGTTCCGTGCTGCCAGCATGAGTTGTTTAGCCAACTGGAAAATCCGGTATTGGAGCCTTTGCTCTCCCATGGCATTTTAAAAGAGCGTTTTTCTGCACTGGCAACGGATGGAATCCGGGCCAAGCTGCTGGATATGATGGGGTATCGGACACAGCTCTTGGAATTTATCGACATGGAGCATACGCCTAAAAATATTCTGATTCGTGCTGTCAAAGGCCAAGCGGGAGAACGGTCCGTTCTGTGGCGTGAGTATACAGCATTTCGGGATTTTATACATGCTGATCCTTATTTGGAACGTGCCTGTGCGGATTTGCTTCCCGAAGGGGCGGGACAGCAGCAGACACACAGCTAAGAATATAGTAAAAGTGGAGCCATTGCAGGGTGGCTCCACTTTTTTGTAGTTTACAGTTCATGGTTGCTGTACGCCAACATCTACCCGCCATAGGCACTTCTAAAAGCGGTGCACAAGACATCACGATCCACCTTCCACAATGCCGCGAGCTCCTCGCTGACATCTTCGTCCCACCAGTCGCACAGTAGTTTGCGGTTGCTATGGTTTTCCGCAATCCAGATGAGGTGGCCGACGACCTTGCGGCAATATAGCTCCTCGCCCTGCTTGACCAGATCAGGAGCAATGTGAACAGGCAGACGTTTGCAGGTTCGGTACAGCTCTTTGCTGCATGCGCGGCGGATACCACGAGCCGTGGGTAAATGGGATTGTGGATTGTCATGTTTGGGGAATTTGCCGGGAGGCATATTGTACCCCCTCCTCTCTCTCACAACTTATGCGGGCACAGGAGCCGGGGTCACTGACCTCCCTGATTGCGTGAAGTGGCGGCGTGTTCTGCCGCTGTGATACACTAATGAAAATAGAGAAACAGGCAGGGAGTGGGAAGAGAAATGGACCATATATCTAGTATCATTAATTATTTGTTTGAGATCATTCGCAGTCTTGGGTATTTTGGTATTATGCTAGGCTTGATGGTGGAGGTCATTCCAAGTGAAATTGTCCTCGCTTATGGCGGTTTTTTAGTGTCCTCGGGTCATATTAATTTTTTTGGCGCAGTCGTGTTTGGAACGATTGGTGGGGTGCTGGCCCAGCTGTTTATTTACTGGATCGGACGCTATGGCGGCAGACCCGTATTAGATAAGTATGGTAAATACATACTCATCAAAAAAAGTCATGTTGACCACGCTGAAGCCTGGTTCAATAAATATGGCACAGGGGTCATTTTTACAGCTCGCTTTATCCCTGTTGTTCGTCACGCGATCTCAATCCCTGCCGGGTTGGCTCGAATGAACGTATGGCGCTTTATTATTTTGACGACGCTGGCGATTATACCTTGGTCTGTTTTGTTTATATATTTAGGTATGCTGCTGGGAGACAAGTGGGAGCAAATTGACGAAGTGGCGGCACCTTATATCAAACCCATTTTGCTGGTTGCTCTTGCACTCTTGATCATTTATTTTGTTATCAAATGGATTGTAGCCAAAAACAAAAAAGGAAGTGTATAACATGAGCCGTACTAACGTATCGCAATATTTCGGCAAGGGCTTGAGTCCTGAACAATTTATGGAGGGCATGGAAAAGAACAAAGAAGCCTTCCGTTCTGGATACGATCAGTTTGTGTGGAGCAGCGAAGAGGATCGGGAGTTTTTTGAAAGCCTGAACCATCGTGATGATCTGCGTGTGCTTATTTTGGCTGCCGACTGGTGTGGGGATGTCGTACGCAATGTGCCAGTTGTGTTCCGCGCGCTGGAGAATAGCGGTATTCCAACCGAAGTATTGATTCTGGAAAATCATCAGGCGCTGATGGACGACTTCCTGACAATGGGCGGACGTGCTGTGCCGATTGTGATTTTTGCGGATACAGGAGGTCATGTACTTGGCCACTGGGGACCACGCCCTGCACATGTCCAACAAATTATGATCGAATTCAAACGTGAAAACCCAGATCGGGAAGCCGATGACTATCAAGAAAAAATTGCAGTAGCTCGCAAAGAAATGGCTGAAAAATATGGGGAGGGAACCGAGGTCCATCCTGTGATTGTTCAGGAATTACGCGAGCTGATCTCGGGATTTTAACTTATGACCTTATCAATTCGCAGCTTTAATCTGGGTCCCCTTCAAACAAATGCTTATTTGCTTCAAGGGGATGATCCACAGCGCGCCGTTATTATTGATCCAGGAATGAATCCGGGTCCTTTGCTGAGAGCGATTGAGTCTCTAACCATTGAAGCTATTCTGCTGACTCATGCCCATTTTGACCATATTGGAGGGGTGGAGGAGATTCGCAATGCGAAAGGATGCCCGGTGTATCTGCACGCTTTGGAGCAAGACTGGCTCACATCTCCTAAGCTGAATGGCTCCCTGATGTGGCCAGAGGCATCTCCACCGATCTCGACAGGACCTGCCGAATATGATTTGGCGGAAGGTCAGCAATTAAATCTAATCGGACACACGTTCAAGGTGCTCCATACACCGGGGCATTCACCTGGAAGTGTTAGCTTCTTGTGTGGCAAAGATCTTTTCTCGGGGGATGTGCTATTCCGTCAGGGCGTCGGACGCACAGATCTGACTGGTGGTCGGGAACGCGACTTGTATGATTCCATTCAGAATAAGTTGTTCCCGCTTGGAGATGACGTTACAGTTTATCCTGGTCACGGACCCAAAACATCCATTGGTTATGAGAAAGCCAACAATCCGTACATTCGGTAAATTTGATAAACGTTAATTAATTGAGGCAAAATCAAAGAAGTGACAGGTTTTGCCTCAATTCGACAACAAAATATAAATTATGTATAGACAAAGGTTTTTATTTTTGTTAACATAAATTTATTAAAGTTACATACTAAACTCGCGAAGCACGCAAGCTGTGGATGAATCCCGGTTTGCGTTCTTTTTTTTGCCCATTAAGAGGATAAAGAGGCATGAGGCCATCAGATCACAAGGGGGAGCAAGAATGAAAAGAAAACATATATATGGTGTACAACGTGAGAACGAAGGCAGTTTCCGTCTTTCCGAAATAGTAGATATTGAAGATGTTGTGGTAGGTTCCGAACCGAAGATCATAACTTGGAAAAAGGTAAAACGGCGGGGCGGAACCCTTACGCAAAATTGGCATATACGGCTTAATGAGCATAGATTTGGACGTGGAGACGATCGATTATGAAGATACATAGATGATATAGACAAGCTACCTTTTTTTTAGTAGACTTAGCAGATAAGTTCAGACAAACGGGGGGGCTAACGATGCATCATTTAGGAGCTAGAATTATGATCGTCGCGGATGCTTTTGAGCAGAATCTTCCTGTGGGCGAACATGGTTATATCATTGCTTACGACCGTAATGCGGACAATGCTTTTGACTATGTCATTCGCGTACCGAAGGTGAACCGCAATTTTTTTGTACCATCCGGAGACATCGAGCTGGAAGAGAGTATTCTCAAGCTGGAAGCCGAGCGGATTGAGCGTGAAGCGCTGATAGATTATGCCCTTGCTACCCATAATGAGCAACTGTTCATGCATGTGATGAACGGTGGTATTGATTCGGTAGAGACTGAGGAAGAAGAAACCGCGGCGGAGTTGTTGTCACAGGCTGATTTTATCAGACAAGTCAATTTGCGTGCTTGGATATAGGAATCGGCTGTTGCCGACTCTTTTTAACAATATATAATGGGCACGATTTCAGCTGCTATAGTTTTCTTGAAAGAGCACCGAAAGGTGCTTTTTTTATATTCTTTTAGTAACATTTACCTCATTAATGTACAGTCTGCTTCTGTACCGCGTCAAAGATTGAATTGTATAGGGTTCTATCCTATAATTAAAAACGTTATTTCAAAGTTCGGTGTAACATTTTTGATACCAGGATTTTGCAAAATCCGATTCCAGTCGCTTATTGGATTTTTATATATACATGAGGAGGGTTTTGAATGAACATTTCCAAGGAAGATGTCCGTCACGTAGCCAGGCTGTCCCGGTTGAATTTGACCGAGAATGAGGAAGAAACGATGACAGGGCAATTAAACGCCATTCTCCATTATGCGGAGAAGCTGAATGAGCTGGATACGGAGCAGGTAAAACCGACCACTCATGTGCTGCACGTCAGCAATGTCATGCGGGACGACGAAGTTCGCGAAAGTTTGACGCATGAGCAAGTGATGCGTAATGCACCTGAAGAAGAAGATGGACAGTTTAAAGTTCCTGCTGTTCTGGAATAGATTTCACATTTGAAAGGAGGATGCAAATTGAGCTTGTTTAATAACACATTGCCGGAAATACATAACAAGCTGCATCAAAAGGAAATTTCCGTGAGTGATCTGGTGGGGCACGCTCTGGAGACAATTGATGCGCGGGAAGACAAGATCAGAGCCTATATTACCGTTGACGAGGAACAGGCCCGGGCATCCGCACGTCAGCTGGATGATCAGCTGATTTCCGGAGAGGAAAGAGGATTGTTGTTTGGCCTGCCGGTTGGTATTAAGGATAATATCGTGACGGAAGGGCTACGCACAACATGTGGCAGTCAGTTTTTGAAAAATTTTGATCCCGTTTACGATGCCACAGTGGTTGGCAAGTTACGCGCAGCGCAAACCGTGACACTTGGTAAAATGAACATGGACGAATTCGCTATGGGTGGTTCTAACGAGAACTCCAGCTTTTTCCCCGCACGTAACCCTTGGGATTTAGAACGTGTTCCCGGCGGTTCCAGTGGCGGCTCGGCTGCGGCTGTTGCGGCGGGTGAAGCTTATTTCACGCTCGGTTCCGATACAGGCGGCTCCATTCGCCAGCCCGCTTCTTATTGCGGCGTAGTTGGCCTAAAACCAACCTATGGTCTGGTATCCCGTTTTGGACTGGTGGCCTTTGCTTCATCTTTAGACCAAATCGGTCCGATTACAAAAAATGTTCAGGATTCGGCCTATGTCCTGCAAGCCATTGCAGGCTATGACCAGAAGGACTCCACCTCTGCGAAGGTAGACATTCCTGATTATTTGAACGCTTTAACCGGAGATGTAAAAGGTCTTCGTATCGCTGTACCTAAAGAGTATCTTGGTGAAGGCGTAGACCCACAGGTCAAGGAAAAGGTGCTTGATGCACTGAAAACTCTGGAAGGATTGGGCGCTGTATGGGAAGAGGTATCTCTTCCGCACACGGAATATGCGGTTGCGACATACTACCTACTGGCTTCATCCGAAGCATCATCCAATCTGGCCCGCTTTGACGGTGTGCGCTATGGTGTGCGCGCTGACAATCCAGATAACCTGCTTGATCTGTATCATCAGTCCCGTACGCAAGGGTTTGGTCCTGAGGTGAAGCGTCGGATTATGCTTGGCACCTATGCACTCAGCTCCGGGTACTACGATGCTTATTATTTGAAAGCTCAAAAAGTGCGAACACTGATCAAACAGGATTTTGATCGTGTATTTGAACAATATGATGTGATTATCGGACCTACTGCACCGACTACCGCTTTCAAAATCGGCTCCCAAGTGGATGACCCATTGACGATGTATTTGAACGATATTTTGACTATTCCGGTGAGTTTAGCTGGCGTGCCGGCAATCAGTATTCCTTGTGGTCTTGCAGATGGAATGCCAGTCGGACTACAAATTATCGGGAAAGCCTTTGACGAGTCTTCTGTACTGCGCGTAGCGCATGCATTCGAACAAAATACTGAATTTCACAAGCAGCGTCCGCAGCTGTAATTTGGCAAAAAGGAGGGAACCTATTCATGTCTACAACTACATCGAAGTATGAGACGGTCATTGGACTTGAAGTCCATGTGGAATTGCATACGAAGTCCAAAATATTTTGTGGATGCTCGACATCCTTCGGAGCGCCGCCAAACTCTCATACATGTCCGGTCTGTCTTGGACATCCTGGAGTATTGCCTGTATTGAATCGTCAAGCCGTTGATTATGCGATGAAAGCGGCAATGGCGCTCAATTGCACCATTGCTGATGTGAGCAAGTTTGACCGCAAAAACTATTTCTACCCCGATTCACCGAAGGCTTACCAAATTTCGCAATATGACCAGCCGATCGGCGAGAACGGCTGGATTGATATTGAAGTGAACGGTGAAACCAAGCGTATCGGTATTACCCGGTTGCATCTGGAAGAGGATGCGGGGAAATTAACCCATGTTGATGGTGGCTATGCGTCTTTGGTTGATTTTAACCGGGTCGGCACACCATTGGTTGAAATCGTTTCGGAGCCGGATATATCTTCGCCGGAAGAAGCCAAGGCTTATCTGGAAAAAATACGTGCCATTATGCAGTATTGTGACGTATCCGATGTGAAGATGGAGGAAGGCTCGCTTCGTTGCGATGCCAATATCAGTCTTCGTCCGCATGGTCAAAAAGAGCTGGGAACCAAAGCGGAACTGAAAAACATGAACTCCTTCCGTGGCGTACAGCGCGGACTGGAATATGAGCAGTTCCGGCAAGAACAGACCCTGGACGAAGGTGGAACGATCGTACAGGAAACACGTCGCTGGGATGAGGCACAGGGTAAAACCCTGTCCATGCGTGGTAAGGAACAGGCGCACGACTATCGTTATTTCCCGGACCCGGATCTCGTTACACTGCATATTGATGAGGAGTGGAAAGAACGTATCCGTGCTTCGATTCCTGAATTACCCGACCAGCGCAAAACACGTTACACTTCGGAATATGGATTACCTGAGTATGATGCACAGGTAATTACGTCCTCCAAACCATTGGCTGATTTGTTCGAGGATAGTCTTCAGTACACCAAGGATGCCAAAGCAGTATCCAACTGGATTATGGGAGATTTACTCGGCTATTTAAACAGTGCCAGTGTAGAACTGTCGCAGGTTAAATTGACAGGTCGGGGCTTGGGTGAAATGATCGGACTACTGGAGAAGGGGACGATCAATAGCAAAATAGCCAAAACGGTCTTCAAGGAAATGCTGGAAAGTGATAAACTGCCACAGCAAATTGTTGAAGAAAAAGGGCTTGTGCAAATCAGTGATGAAGGTGCAATCCTGACAATTGTCGAGCAAGTTGTAGCAGCCAACCCGCAATCGGTCGAGGATTACAAAGCTGGCAAGCAAAAGGCCATCGGCTTCTTGGTCGGTCAAGTGATGAAGGAGAGCAAGGGAAAAGCCAACCCGGGTCTCGCTAATAAGTTGCTGACAGAAGTGTTGAACCGTTAATGGCATAGTTATGACAGGGGCTTGTCTTTTAGGGACAGGCCTCTTTTGCATAAGTGCAGAGAACGTATGGGCATCGAACAAGTATCAGAATCGTAATGACATATTATAGTTTCCTTAGGAGGGCAAACAGCATGGTTACCCTATGTTCATTGGAAGATGATGATATTGTCAGTCAGATATGGCGTCTTCAGCACGTCGCTTATAGACTGGAAGCTGAGCTGATTGGATTTGATGAGATTCCTCCACTGATGGATACATTGGAGACACTTAGAAGCTGTGGAGAGTCTTTTTATGGGTGGTTGGAGGATGATGAACTGCTAGGAGCGCTAGCTGTGCAGTCTGAATCGTCTGGTTCGCTTACCCTTACACGTATGATGGTTCATCCAGATCATTTTCGCAAAGGGATTGCGGACTCCTTAATGAAGCATGTTTTGAATGAATATCAGAATGTCCCGCTGTTTATCGTCACCACAGGAACTTTAAACACGCCTGCAGTGACACTTTATCGAAAACATGGTTTTCGACCCGTTTCCGCGGCAGAAGTGGCCCCAGGTGTGGAATTAACCACCTACCATTTGCATAACGTGGAATAATACTCACAAACCGCGTGCCCGGACAAGGAAGCACGACACAACCGGGAGGAGAGACTCGAATGAATAATCCGTGGATTATAGATGATTCACATATCATTTTACGGCTATTACTGTCCATGCTACTCGGTGGATTCATTGGCTTTGAGCGAGAACGTTCCAATCACGCTGCTGGTTTGCGGACTCACATTATGGTCAGTCTTGGTTCGACGCTGATTATGCTGCTCTCCATTTACGGCTTTGCTGATTTTATTAAAGAAGCTAATGTGCGTATAGATCCAGCTCGTTTGGCTACGGCGGTGATTACTGGCGTAGGCTTTTTGGGGGCAGGTACAATTATGTTCACAGGTAAATCCATTACTGGACTCACGACGGCTGCTTCCATTTGGGTCGTAGCTGCCATTGGCCTTGGGGTGGGAGCAGGCTTCTATTTACCTTCTATAGCAGCAACGGTGCTCGTATTTTTAAATTTATGGGTGTTCAACAAATTAGAACTTCGGTATATGCGTGGACGCAAGCCTCATCTTATTACACTGTACGGATTGTCCTCTCACGGATTGCTCGATCAAATTTCGACTTATTTAGAGCAAGAAAAAGTGGAAATACGTAAAATTATGATTAAAGAACATGAGCATGTTCCATTTCATGAATTGCATCCGGATCGTCAGAGTATGGAGGTTTCCCTGGAGGTGCTGGCCCGACATGACTTTAATGCGGTACGTATTGCAGCTGATTTACGACAATGGGAAGATATAGCTGCAGTCTCCGTTGAGTGATCATAACCCTTTTTTTTACAGTTACTATCAAATCTGATTGGGGTACTATGTAACCATCAAAGCATTTTTCAGCGGAGCTACGTATGGAATTCAAAGGGGAGGATGGCATGAACTCGGAACAACCGTTACCGTCTGGACAGCCTGGGCAGCCACATGGACAGAAACAGCGGGGACGTCTGCAATACGCTAAATTTCGCAAAGTAATTGCTATTATCATGGCAGCACTGATACCAGGAATGGGACATCTTTTCTTAGGATTGTTTATTAGGGGACTTACATTTATTGTATTGCTCCTGCTAGATATTTTTGCGATGCTGTATGTTTCCTCAGATGGATTGAGGATTAACATCCCATTACTTATTTTGCTTGGATTGTTCATACCCGTATTATATTTTTATAATGTATATGATGTACTACAGTCAGCGGATTACATGGTTCGTTATCGGCGCAAGCCGGATCAATATGCACGAATGGATGCTAGAGGTCAGCAAAGCAGTCCTTTTTATGCATGGGAAAGAGGTTTTGCTTTTGCAGTGCTACTGGTGGCAGGCGGTGGACTTATGATTCTGTTCCGCATGAAACCTCGCTGGTTAAGCATTTTCTTCGAAGATTATGGATTTCTGACGCTGGCCATTATATTAATGATGATCGGTTTATTCCTTTTTCTAAGGGAAGCCTTTCTATCCTTTAAACGTAAAAAGTTGAAAGAAAGAGGGTGAAGCAGGCGTGCACCGCAAAATAAGAGTCGGCCGCTACACCTCTTCGCTTCTGTTGATGGCTGTAGGCATTTTGCTGATTGTAGATGTGCTTCAGAACACGGAATATATGCTTCAGCTCCTTGTGTGGTGGCCTGTAATCTTTGTGCTTTGGGGACTGGAGTATCTGATTTTTTTTGGTGTGTATTATCGCCAAGAGGGCAAGCCTGACAACGGACGACGTTTTAGACCTGACTTAAAGGGGATTCTGTCCGCTTTGGTAGTGGCTGCTTCGGTTTTTATCGTGACCCAGCAAAACCATTATATGTACCTGTGGAACCGGGTTAGTCTCAATCTGACATCGGCCTCTATGGATTTTAGCCAGGCTAAAGAGAATCGGTATGATATGGGCGGTGTGCTGGTACCGGTAACTATGCAGACGTCCGATTTAGTAGTTGATTCAGTGAATGGAGATATAACACTGATCAGACGGCCGGTATCCAATATAGAGGTACGTGGGACTCTATGGGTGGATCAAGCGCCTGCTGCCGAAGCGGACAAGATTGCTCAAGCTTCTTCACTGACTTCTACCGACGGCAAGACCATCCAGATTCGTCCAGAGGTACAGTCATACGGAGCATCAAGTAAACGTCAGCCTCGTATGAACATGTTGATCACCGTACCAGAGGATCGGCGGTTCAACATGCAGATTAGAACCTCCAACGGGAATATCACCTTGAATGGAGTTGACGCTATCGACAGCATCCGGCTTGAGAGCGGTAATGGGAATCTCACAGTTAATGACGCTATTGGCAATGTCAAAGGAGGCACCCTGAACGGACAAATTAAATTGCATCGGATTTCCGGAGATGTGGATGTACGCACGAACCGTGGAGATATGCAGGCAGGGGATATTGAAGGGGCCGTGTCACTCCACACCATGGTAGGTGACATTCAGGTCGCTCGTTCGGAAGGGGATATCACCGTTGATACTCAGAATGGTGACATGAATGTGCTGAATTCTACAGCCAAGCTGAATGCAAATTCGCTTAATGGCGCTATCAAAGTGCATAGCGAGCAGGTAGGTGGGGATTGGAAAATATACAGTGCTGTCGGTGATATCGTATTGGAACTTCCATCGAATGGAGATTTTCAGTTAGAGGGTTCAAGCAGTTATGGTAATCTTCAGTCTGATTTTCCGTTTAAAATAGACAGTAAAAGCATTTCAGGCCAAAACGGAGATGGCAAATATGTGATTAGCGTAGAGGGTAACAGCAATTTAACCATTAAAAAGTTGCTGATGCCGTCGTTACCTTACTTGGATGATTCTGGGGGATCGACTGTGCCTGATGCAACTGGAATTTCTCCAGATGAGACTGAAGTTCCTGTGAACGATACTTCTATAGGAACATCCAGGGACAATACGGCGCGTTGACAAGAATCTTGAGTAGACCGTACAATGTGAATAGCTTTAGAAGTGAATTTTAAATAGATGCGTGGTAATTGATAGGATTGCAAGTAAGGGATAAGGCGGTGGACATATATGGCAGCACGCGTCCAGCATGCTTTGGAACTTCTGAAGAAGACAGGTGTACGCATAACACCCCAGCGCCATGCCATATTAAACTATTTAATGGAATCTATGGGGCATCCGACTGCAGATGAAATATATCGTGCGCTTGAGTCCAAGTTTCCAAGTATGAGTGTGGCTACGGTTTATAATAACTTAAAGATGTTTATAGAAGCGGGTATGGTACATGAGTTGACCTATGGAGATAACGCCAGTCGTTATGATGCCAATATTTCGGAGCACTATCACATCATTTGCGAAAAATGCGGAAAGATTGAAGATTTCAGTTATCCGTATTTGGCAGATGTGGAACGCCATGCCGCGTTGGAAACTGGCTTCGAGGTGCATGGACATCGTATGGAGTTACACGGAGTATGCAAGGCTTGTAGTAACAAACAATCGTAACGAAACAAGGAATAGAAGTTTTTTGTGCGGTATGTATATATTGTAATGGATTGGAAACGTGAGGAATTCCCCATAAGTGGGGATTTACCGCGTTTTTTTATTTGAATCACTTTGTTTTTTGTTTCAAGTAATCTGTTAAAGTTACAAAATACAGAAATCAAAATTTCTTAAAATGGAGGTTCCATATTGGCTAGAAATCATTCCAGACGCCGCCGTAAACGTTCTCGATTCAAAGGAGCGGCAAGCCTGCTATTAATCGCAGCGATTATATGTGCAATTACTGTCGTATGGTACGGTAATCCTCTTCACGAGAAACCCGATTGGCAGGGGAGTGTCCGACCTATTTTTATGAAGGGCAAGTTGACCGGATATGAAGCTCAAAGCTCCGGTAAGAACATCCTGATGCCGCTTAAATTGATACAAGGCCAAATTGACCCTACAATTCGTTATGAGGATGACAGCCAAACCGTCATTATGGCAACGAGACAAAGCTTGCTCCATATGAATGTTTCAAAGACACAAGGCGAACTGAATGGTAAAACATATACGTCTAGCGCTGCTCCTCAGATAATCAGTGGAGAGGTGTATGTCCCCATTGAGGCTGTACGTGAAGTATATGGTATATCCATCCACGAAGACCCTGTAACAGGTGCCGTCATTCTGATGAAAGCCGGAGAGAAGGTCAGGCTAGGTAGTGTAGAAAAGAAAGATGGGCAACAGGATGCTAGGATAGCTTTGCGTAAAGAAGCCTCTAGTCTATCCTTTATTCTGGCAGATGTATCACAGCAAACGAAAGTACGCATCTGGTCTCAACAGGGCGACTGGTATTTTGTGCAGTTAGACAATGGTTATGCAGGATACATTAAGTCAGACTGTATCTCTGAAGGAGAAGAACTTGTGATACCTTCGGTTAAGGACGATTTGTCAATCTCTGAGAAGCATTGGCAGGGTAAACCTGTGAATCTCGCTTGGGAAGCCGTCTATAATCGTAGGCCTGATCCTTCCAAATTTGATCCTATGCCTGGAGTAAATGTGGTGAGCCCTACATGGTTCAGCGTCGTTGATCATGAGGGTACTGTAGAAAGCAAGGCGGACCCTGCATATGTCAGCTGGGCACATCGTAAGGGGATAGAGGTATGGGGCTTGTTGAGCAACAGCTTTAATCCCGAAATAACAACAGAGGCACTATCTACCTTTGAACGTCGAAAGTCGATTGTAGATAAGATGATTTCACTTGCCCAAGAAAATGATCTGGACGGTATTAATATTGACTTTGAAAATGTTCATACAAAGGATGGTCCCAATGTCACCCAATTTTTACGGGAACTTAAACCGATGGCTCGGGAACATGATTTGATACTGTCCATTGATGTTACGCCTAAATCTCAAAGTGAGATGTGGTCTGCCTTCTTGGATCGAAAATCATTGGGTGCGATTACTGATTATCTCATGGTAATG
>NZ_CP034141.1:4507500-4852500 GCF_003856555.1 Paenibacillus sp. M-152 | reverse complement strand
CTGTGAGAATCAGATCCGCCGAAAGCCTAAGGGTTCCTGAGGAAGGTTCGTCCGCTCAGGGTAAGTCGGGACCTAAGGCGAGGCCGATAGGCGTAGTCGAAGGACAACAGGTAGAAATTCCTGTACCACCGTAATCCGTTATGAGCAATGGGGTGACGCAGTAGGGTAGTGACGCGGACTGATGGATGTCCGTCTAAGCAGTGAGGCTGATGTGTAGGCAAATCCGCACATCGTGAAGGCTGGGCTGTGATGGGGAGCGAAAATTATAGTAGCGAAGGTCATGATCTCAGACTGCCAAGAAAAGCCTCTAGCCAGGAGAAGGTGCCCGTACCGCAAACCGACACAGGTAGGCGAGAAGAGAATTCTAAGGCGCGCGGAAGAACTCTCGTTAAGGAACTCGGCAAAATGACCCCGTAACTTCGGGAGAAGGGGTGCCTCGGTAGGGTGAATAGCCCGAGGGGGCCGCAGTGAAAAGGCCCAAGCGACTGTTTAGCAAAAACACAGGTCTGTGCGAAGCCGCAAGGCGAAGTATACGGGCTGACGCCTGCCCGGTGCTGGAAGGTTAAGGGGAGTGGTAAGCTCGCAAGAGCGAAGCTATGAACCGAAGCCCCAGTAAACGGCGGCCGTAACTATAACGGTCCTAAGGTAGCGAAATTCCTTGTCAGGTAAATTCTGACCCGCACGAATGGCGTAACGACTTGGGCGCTGTCTCAACGAGAGATCCGGTGAAATTTTAATACCTGTGAAGATGCAGGTTACCCGCGACAAGACGGAAAGACCCCATGGAGCTTTACTGCAGCTTGATATTGAATTTGGGTACGATCTGTACAGGATAGGTGGGAGCCGTAGAACTTTGAGCGCCAGCTTGAAGGGAGGCATCCTTGGGATACCACCCTGATCGTATCTAGGTTCTAACTTGGTACCGTGATCCGGTACGAGGACAGTGTCAGGTGGGCAGTTTGACTGGGGCGGTCGCCTCCTAAAGAGTAACGGAGGCGCCCCAAGGTTCCCTCAGAATGGTTGGAAATCATTCGAAGAGTGCAAAGGCAGAAGGGAGCTTGACTGCGAGACCTACAAGTCGAGCAGGGACGAAAGTCGGGCTTAGTGATCCGGTGGTACCGCATGGAAGGGCCATCGCTCAACGGATAAAAGCTACCCTGGGGATAACAGGCTTATCTCCCCCAAGAGTCCACATCGACGGGGAGGTTTGGCACCTCGATGTCGGCTCATCGCATCCTGGGGCTGAAGTAGGTCCCAAGGGTTGGGCTGTTCGCCCATTAAAGCGGTACGCGAGCTGGGTTCAGAACGTCGTGAGACAGTTCGGTCCCTATCTGTCGTGGGCGTAGGAAATTTGAGAGGAGCTGTCCTTAGTACGAGAGGACCGGGATGGACGTACCGCTGGTGTACCAGTTGTTCCGCCAGGAGCACCGCTGGGTAGCTATGTACGGAAGGGATAAGCGCTGAAAGCATCTAAGCGTGAAGCCCCCCTCAAGATGAGATTTCCCAGTATGTAAGACCCCTTGAAGACGACGAGGTAGATAGGTTGGGGGTGGAAGTGCAGTAATGCATGGAGCTGACCAATACTAATCGGTCGAGGGCTTATCCTAAGATAAGACGCAATAAGTTTCGGATCCAGTTTTCAAGGTGTAACCTTGAAACAAGTGTTAATATTCCCTGATAGCTCAGTTGGTAGAGCACTCGACTGTTAATCGAGTTGTCACAGGTTCGAGTCCTGTTCGGGGAGCCATATGGAGAGGTGTCCGAGTTGGCCGAAGGAGCACGATTGGAAATCGTGTAGGCGCCAAAAGCGTCTCGAGGGTTCGAATCCCTCTCTCTCCGCCAGAATTATTCTATAGCATGGCCCGTTGGTCAAGGGGTTAAGACACCTCCCTTTCACGGAGGTAACAGGGGTTCGAATCCCCTACGGGTCATAAAAAAAAAAAAAAAAAAGTTGCATTAAAAAGTTTGTTATGGTATAATACGAGAAGTGTTCCGTTGGGGAGGCTTAGCTCAGCTGGGAGAGCATCTGCCTTACAAGCAGAGGGTCGGGGGTTCGATCCCCTCAGCCTCCACCATTTTAAAATAAATACTTATTACTGTCGCGGGGTGGAGCAGTTCGGTAGCTCGTCGGGCTCATAACCCGAAGGTCGCAGGTTCAAATCCTGCCCCCGCAACCAATTTAAATCTATTATGGAACTGTGGTGTAGAGGCCTAACATGCCTGCCTGTCACGCAGGAGATCGCGGGTTCGAATCCCGTCAGTTCCGCCATTATTAATGTATTAATTGATAAAGGGTCTTATTGTAAGGCTCGGTAGCTCAGTCGGTAGAGCAGAGGACTGAAAATCCTCGTGTCGGCGGTTCGATTCCGTCCCGAGCCACTTTTAATTGAATAGTTTTTGTGCCGGTGTAGCTCAATTGGTAGAGCAACTGACTTGTAATCAGTAGGTTGGGGGTTCAAGTCCTCTCGCCGGCACCATTTTGGAGGATTAGCGAAGTGGCCAAACGCATCAGACTGTAAATCTGCTCCCTTACGGGTTCGGTGGTTCGAATCCATCATCCTCCACCAGTTTTATAGGGGCATAGTTTAAAGGTAGAACAACGGTCTCCAAAACCGTTGGTGTGGGTTCAATTCCTGCTGCCCCTGCCAATTACTTCTTTTCCTGTGGCGGTCGTGGCGAAGTGGTTAACGCACCGGACTGTGACTCCGGCATTCGTGGGTTCAAGCCCCATCGGCCGCCCTTTCTTATTGGGGATTAGCCAAGCGGTAAGGCAACGGACTTTGACTCCGTCATGCATAGGTTCAAATCCTATATCCCCAGCCATCTTATGCGGACGTGGCTCAGCGGTAGAGCATCGCCTTGCCAAGGCGAGGGTCGCGGGTTCGATTCCCGTCGTCCGCTTTTTATACTCTGGCGCCATAGCCAAGTGGTAAGGCAAAGCTCTGCAAAAGCTTTATTCCCCAGTTCAAATCTGGGTGGCGCCTCCATAACTTAATATGCCGGCGTGGCGGAATGGCAGACGCGCTCGACTCAAAATCGAGTGGGAAACCGTGGAGGTTCGAGTCCTCTCGCCGGTATATATAGAAGGATGATAAAATGCTTTAATGCATTTTATCATCCTTTTTATTATTCGTATTCTTAACTTTGGCAACAAGATTAACTTGGATCCAGATGAGTGGAAGATAAGAACTTTGCAGAGATCCTTTTTAATTAGGTTTATATTTGACTGGGACTGTGAAGTTGTAGTAGGATGATGGTACTGAAAAAACATTTATAGTTTATTAAGTGTAAGAGAAATGAGGAATGCATATGCAGGAAAGAATTTTGGAAGCTTTTGTAGAGGAAGTTCATGAGAATGGTTTGAAATTTACTATGGACGATCTTGCGAAAAGACTTGCCATCAGTAAGCGTACATTGTACGAGAATTTCTCATCTAAGACGCTTATTTTAGAGACACTGATTGAGCGTACAAATGATGATATGATTCAAAAGACAGAAGAAATTATCCAAAACAATGAATTAACTTTGTTAGAAAAGATTAAACAGTCGATTAGGGTTATGCCGCTGTATTATAAGTTTTATGATTTAAGAATATTAGACCAGATGAAAAAGTATTATCCTGAGCAATGGAAAAGAGTACATGCTGATTTAAATGATTGGTCGCCGATTAGAACATTAATTCAGGAAGGTATCCGAGAAGGAGTTATTGTGAACAAAAATGAAGCTCTGATCATGAAGCTTATTATTGATACAGTAAATTTAACGCTTGATCAGCGTTTCTTTCTGGATAACAGTGTGACGGTAGAGGAAGCAACTTATTCCATTGTAGATATATTGTTATTTGGGTTAGTCGAAAAACAAAAATAGCCTAATAATATGTGCATATTAAAAGAGGCTATTTTTTTATGTGAAAACTAATAAAACAATTAGAGTTTTTTTGTTTTTTGAAGTTGGGATACTGAATTTAACTATTGATAAATAAAAGGGGTTCTGAAAAGGAAGGGTGGAAATATGTCTATACTGACAAGAAATCGGGGAGCAATGCTGTTATTGATGCTTAACATTTTTTTAGCATTCATGGGGATTGGATTAGTTGTACCTGTTTTACCTAAATTTATAAGCGAGCTAGGGATGAACGGTTCTTCCATGGGGCTGATGGTTGCAGCTTTTGCGTTGACACAGCTTTTATTATCACCGCTGTCAGGAAAATTGTCTGACCGTTATGGACGTAAAAAGTTGATTGTTTCTGGAATGTTCATTTTTATGCTGTCAGAGCTTGTTTTTGGACTGGCGAGTTCCGTCCCTACCTTGTTTGTTGCACGAATCATGGGCGGGGTAGGGGCAGCGTTGCTTACTCCTTCTATTATGGCCTACGTCGCTGATGTGACCTCGTTTGAAGAAAGAGGCAAGGGTATGGGGATGATTAATGCAGCGATTAACACAGGCTTCATAATCGGACCAGGGATTGGCGGTTTGCTTGCTGCCTATGGAATACGTATTCCCTTCTTTGCGGCGGCAGGTGCTGCAGGGATAGCGGCTATTTTGTCTCTGCTCGTGTTGCCGGAGTCTTTGAGCAAGGAAAAGCAACAGTACAATAGAGAGCTTCCGCGTGAAAAAGAAAACCTTTTACAGCAATTTGCGAAGTCCTATCAATCTCCGTATTTCATGGGCTTGCTCATTGTATTTGTCGTTGCTTTTGGATTGGCAAATTTTGAAACGGTATTTGGACTGTTTGTTGACCATAAATATGGTTTTACACCAATGGATATTGCCATCATTATAACGACAGGCTCTATTTTGGGAGCAGTTGTGCAAGCAACTATATTTGGTTGGATCATTAATCGTTTTGGTGAGAAAAAAGTAATTCACCTTTGCTTGGCTATTGGAGGACTGTTTATTTTCCTAACTTTATTTGCTGAGCAGTACGTGATGATTATGCTGACGACTTTTATCATTTTTCTGGCTATGGATATCCTTCGCCCGGCAGTAAGCACTTCTCTATCGCGGCAGGCTGGGGATGAGCAAGGGTTTGTAGCGGGTATGAACTCGTCCTATACCAGCTTGGGGAATGTAATTGGACCGTTAATTGCGGGACTGCTGTTTGATGTTCATATTAATATGCCTTATATGGTTGCAGCGGTAGCCTTATTTGCTTGTCTCGTCCTTTCACTACGCGCTAAGCATGCAGGAAAGCGGCACTCAACATCCCTTGCAGCAGAGCAGCATAGAGGAGGATAGCCGCAGGTCTATATCCATCCCCGACTTAGGTCTAGGTTCAAAAACCGTCTGGGGTCCGTTTTGTCAAACGCTAGGTCAGCGTACAATAAGGACATAAGCAAGACACAGTGAAAGGCGGTGAGAGATGATGAGAGTTAACAAAGGGAATGGGTTAGCCATTGTACTGATCGTGTTGGGTTCGATTATGCTGCTCGGTAAGTTTACTCCGTTTTTCGGTCACTTTGTAGGACATCTGATTGGTTACTTAATTCCGATAGCCATGGTTATGCTGGGGTACTACGGTGTGAAAAGAGGAAATGCACTCTTCGGCTGGATCGTGCTTGTGCTCGGGGTACTGATTTTACTGGGCAAGCTATCCTGGCTAATTGGACCACTGCTGGCAATCGGGTTAATCATATTTGGTGTATCCATGCTGAGTGACCGTAGAAGTCGCTACTGAATGTGACAGTTTGAGGATGAAGAATAATGTACGAAAGCAAAGAGCAAGAAATGATGAAAATACGAAATTGTGAAAGGAGTAGACGCCAATGAGTGTTTTTCGAAGAATGCGTGATATTACGGTAGCAACCTTCAATGAGCATTTGGAACAAAGCCAAGATCCGGTACAACTCATTGACCAGTTCCTATATAATACCCGTCAGGAAATCGCTGAAGCGGAAAAGCTTCAACAGCAGTATGCAGTGCATACAAGACAAATGAAGCAGCAGTTGGATCATGCATTGTCCATGCAGGCCAAACGGGAGGAACAGGCCCTTCTGGCTTTGAAAGCAGATGAAGAACACGTCGCAAAGCTAGCCCTTCAGGAAAAAATGCTGTATGCAGAAAAAGAAGAGCAGTATAGAGAACTGTGGGAACAGAGCCGTGAATCATTACGTGAATTGGAGCAACAGCTGGATACATTAAAAACAGAATACCAGACGGTACACAGTAAGCGTCAGTATTACGCTGCACGTGTACAAACGTTGAGACTCCAGCAGCAAATGAACGAACGGGCAGGTACATACGGCGGACGAAATGTTCCCCGAATGTTCAACCGCTTGGAAGACCGGGTAGCTGATATGGAAGCAGAAACGATGAGTTTGCGTGAATTGCGCCGGGGTGAGGAGTATACAAGGGATGCTCACAGCGGTGGATCGCTGCTCGAACAAGAGTGGGCGAGACTGAAAAGCAAGCTGAACAACAGCGGGAAGGAGTAAGTAAATTATGACCCGAATTTACCGATCAAACCGGGATAGAGTATTAACTGGAGTATGTGGCGGTCTTTCTGACGCAACAGGAATGGACTCAACTTGGATACGTATTTTGGTTGTGATCAGTTTCTTTATTACAGCAGGCACCACATTTATGATTTATGTGATTGCAGCGTTGGTTATTTCCAAGGAACCAAGATCTCCTTACGACGGAGGATTTGGTCCAGATAGTGGTCCCTATACCCATCAAGATCCACGCTATTATGGCGGTAGTAGTACTAGAACGCAGTATGGACAAGGAACTGGTTACAATCAAGGCGGAGCATACGGCAACTCGAACCCGTTTGGTCAGGATGCCCGCTATTCATCCAAATTTAATACAGGGCACAAAAGTGATCTGGATTCCATGATGGAAGATATCGAGAAAAAAGCAATGAAAAAGGAACTGGAAGAGTTACGTAAAAAAGTAGAGCAATTCGAGAAGGGAGAACGTAAATAATGGGAATTTTTAAAAGAATGAAGGATATGACAAGAGCATCGGTGAATGAAATGTTGGATAAAGTTGAAGATCCGATTATCATGTTAAATCAGTACTTGCGCGATATGGAGGCAGAAATTCACGAGGCCGAGGTAACGGTCGCCAAGCAAATGGCAAATGAGCGTCGTATGAAACAGCGTTTGGAGGAGGCTGTGCGTGTATCCAATGAGCGCGAAAAGCAGGCCGAATCTGCATTGCGAAATGGACAGGAAGAAGTAGCACGCAAGCTACTGGGCGAGAAGGTTTATTTTGTGCAAAAGCAGGATGAATACCGTGACTTGCACACTCAAGCCGAGCTCCAAGCCAAAGAACTGGTACAGCAGCTTCATGGAATGAAGGATGAATTCTACAAAATGCGCAATAAGCGTAATGAGCTGGTATCCCGTGCTCAAATGGCAAAAGCCAAAAAGCAAATGTCGCAAATCAATAGTTTGCACACGATTGAAAGCGGGTCTGCTTCGCTGGGCTTCCACCGCATGGAGGAAAAAATCATGCAAATGGAGGCAGAAGCTGACGTACTGCGTGCCCCTTATCGTCAAGCACCGGGAGAGGCATATGTTAATCCCGCAGAAGCTGAAAAACAATTTAAAGTGGATGAGCAGCTTCAACAATTGAAGTCCAAAATTCAGGCAGGTGCTAAACCTGTAGATATGAAGAAGGACTAACTACTCGGAACCCAAACATTATGATATGCTGTATAGATGGACACTGACCAATAACAGTGCTCAATCTGTATGGTTCGGAAGCCATATGGCGATATATTTCGCCACTATGGCTTTTCCTTCCGGTATAAACAAAAAAGGGGGTGCAACATGGAGAGAAGAAAATCAGCCTTGGCACTGGCAGGGATTGGCATCGGGATTATCATTTTATTCGGTCAGTGGATTGGGTTCCTCTCCGTGTTTGCACTGATCCTAATGTTGGCCGGAATATATAAGATTCGCAATTCCAAAATCAAAAAGGGCTATACGATGCTTGCCATCGGTGCCGGTCTGCTGGTGCTGGATCATTTGTTCTTGTTTGTAGTGATCACATTGGCTTCGCTGGCTGTGTTCTATTCACGTTCCAGGAAGCTGCATAAAGGTCAAAGCTCCATATTCAAACACAATTTCATATCCAATCATAAATGGGATGAAGTGCCGTGGAGCTTGCGCAGCACAAGCATATGGCATGTGGTTGGTGATGTGGATGCCGATTTGACGCTGGCTCTTCCAGAGGAACGTGAGCCCGTCATATTTTTACAGGGGATCTTCGGTGACATTGACATCACGCTGCCGGATAATTACGGTGTAGAGGTGGAGATGTTCGTATTGTTCGGTCAGATTCAGTTCGACCGGGATCATGAGGCGGGGATGCTCAATCGACTGGTGTGGAAGTCTCCTCATTTTGAGCAGAGTGAATATAAAGTGAAGTTTGTCGTTTCGTACTTGGCGGGCGATGTCCGTATTCGATTTTATTGAACCAGGAGGAACCGGGATGAATCACAAAAAAACGTCCAACATGGTAACCCGCAGTATGGGTGAAGGTATCCTCCTGTGTGTTGTTGTGGGCGTAGTTGTCTTTTATATGCTGTATACATATGGATATGTGAAGTCGTTCCCAACCTGGGGAATGATACTGAAAGTAGCAGGAGCCGTTATACTGGTGTTGATTGGTACAGGGGCAATGTACGGATTTTATGAAAGTTATCGCTTTAAAAGCAGACTGGAAATGTTGAGAGAGACATTGCTGATGTGGGAAAAGGGAACCCCTGCACGTGAGTTGCCACCTCTAGGGCATGATGAGCTTGGCAGACTAGGAGAGCAGTTGGAACGAATCGGGCGTAAATGGCAGGAACAAGTAACGTCTTTACAACGCTTATCTACGGATAATGCTCAGTTAGCAGAACAGGCACGGATGACTGCGATTGTGGAGGAACGGCAGCGGCTGGCCAGAGAGTTACATGACGCAGTATCGCAGCAATTGTTTGCTATTTCAATGACAGCGACGGCTGTGGGTAGGACGCTGGACAAGGATTTTGATAAAGCGCAGCGTCAAGTTGCATTAATTGAAGAAATGTCCTCCGTGGCACAATCCGAAATGCGGGCGTTACTACTTCATCTACGGCCTGTCTATCTGGAAGGAAAACGGCTTGAGCAGGGTTTGCGTGATTTGGTACAGGAATTACAGGCAAAGGTACCGATGGAGATTGATTTTGAGATGGAAAGCGGAGTACAGTTGGTTAAGGGCATTGAGAATCACTTGTTTCGCATTGTTCAGGAAGCGATGTCTAATACATTGCGTCACGCCAAAGCAACTCGTATGGAAATTCGTATTGTGCAACGCCCGGATTCCATTAGGTTGACGATTCGGGATAATGGTATTGGTTTTGAAATGGATGAGAAAAAGCAGACATCATATGGATTATCCACCATGCAGGAGCGGGTCAGTGAAATTGGGGGAGCTATTCAGTATATAACGGCTCCGGGAAAAGGGACACGGATCGAGGTGTCTGTGCCAGTTATTTATGATGAAAGCGGAAGGAACGATGATCATGGAAACGGAATTACCGATTAGCGTACTGCTGGTAGACGACCATGAAATGGTGCGGATCGGGCTTGCGGCGGTGCTGGGGACAGAAGAAGGGATTGAAGTGGTCGGCGAGGCCGGAAGCGGAGAAGAAGGCATACGCTTAGCATCAGAGTACAAGCCAAATGTGATTTTAATGGATTTGGTCATGGATGGCATGGATGGTATCGAAACGACACGCCAAGTGACACGCCTGCTTCCAGAGACAAAGGTGATTGTACTGACGAGTTATTTGGATGATGAGAAAATGTATCCGGTCATTGAGGCAGGGGCATTCAGCTATTTGCTTAAAACGTCTCGTGCTTCCGAGATCGCGGATGCGATCCGTGCAGCAGCACGTGGACAGTCCGTACTAGAGTCGCAGGTGGCCTCTAAGATGATGAATCGGTTTCGCCAGCCACAGGCTGAAGCGCCCGCACATACGGAGCTAACAGATCGTGAGATGGAGGTTCTTCGCTTATTGGCACAAGGGAAGTCCAACCAGGATATCGCAGATGAACTGATTATCGGGATTAAGACGGTAAAATTCCATGTCACGAACCTTCTCGCCAAATTAGGAGTGGAAGACCGCACACAGGCGGCAATCTATGCTTATAAAAACGGCTTAGCAGAGTAAATTGTAAAACGACGAATACAAAGAACCGGAGACGATGAATGGTCCTCCGGTTTTTTTGTGTTCTGTGACACGGTGTTTAGATAAGGAGGAATAGAAAGGCGATTAAAGCCAGATCTAGTGCAAGTCCTGCCCCGTATCCATATCTACCACGATAGCCTGCTCTGCCGTTTCCATAACCCCTATTTCCATTTGAATCAAATGCGCCTACGTTATAAGGAAAGTATGGATTTAGAAGTTCGTCCGGCGGTCTATTAAAGGAATTTAGCTTGGCAGAAGAACGAGGAGCTTTGTTTTTAAAGTTCTTTTTTTGCTTTTTAGAGGAGATTTTTTTAGCTTTTTGTTTTCCTTTGTTACTGTAGCTTCCGGCATAGAGACTACCAGGAAAGGAGGATGGATATCCGTTCAACATCAGCTTGCCTTTGCTACACCCACTTAAGATACCAATGTGTCGTGTACCATCACGCATAACGGCACAGACCATCCGTCCGCCATGAGGTGCCACATTGGCTTCATTTACTGGATAAATGGGAAACATGATTTCACCTCTTTTGGTGTAAGATGCGTTGTGATTATAGTCTATTCTTATCGTGCCTACGGTGTATGGTCGAACACCCAGTAGGCGAATGAATATTTCTGAAAGGTTGTGCTGACTCCCTCTGCGTATAAAACCTCTGGCAACGGGCATGCTATTGATAGATTCATAGATTTCAATCGAGCCGAAAAAAGAATTCCATTGTGTGTATGCGGAGAATGAATGGTTATGGAGGGGGAAGAACGGCCATGTTAAAAGTAGAAACGATTAAAAAGGGAGTTATTGCAATTTTGGTATTAGGAACGGTGTTGGTACTGGCTGGCTGGCGTTACGGAACTCTTCAGACCAACGGAAATGATTCCCGTGAGGCAGAAGCGGCTTTACGCTCGTTGTTAATTCTCTCGGATCAAACCCCGGGTACACTGGATAAGCTGGTTGTAAAATGGCAAGGCGATTGGATTCCTAATCATGGAGATCCGGCAGATATAGTGGCACAGATAGCTGAGCAACTGAATATACCCACAGCAAGCAAACTCGTAGAAAATGGGCACACACTATATCGTTCTGTTCGTGATCGTGAGGATTTAAAAATTCGTTTAAATGTGATGGAACGTCAAGCTGGACAATGGTATGTAGTCGTTCAACTGGAAAGCAGCGACACAGGACGTGAGCAGTTGATTCAGCTTCATAAGCTTTGTGCCGAGCAATTACATTCTATAGGGGTTCAAGCGCAGTGGAACACCTCCGTTCAGCGTTCGCTGCAAGCAAAGGAAAGCGTGGATCAACTGATGAAACGGACAGAAGCAAGCTTAGCAGGGGATATCTCCATGCAGGCTAAAGAAAGATACACAGATGCAACCACTGTAGCTGTATCTTATGAAGCTCCAGAACTGCCATTAATCGTGCAAAGCGGTGAGCATCAAGTTCAGATGCAGATGGCGGTACATGAAAATAGAGCGCAGCAAAATAAACGTATAACACTCGGTTTTCCGATTATCACAATTGAATACTGACTTATAAGGTAAATTTATGATTCATCGGATAGCTTATCCATGTAGAATATGTTAAAATGTCATCAAATCTTTAGTTCCATGTTTTTCGAAAATCAAGTATGATCTTGTATAAATATACACAATACTACATGCGGATTTCGAGGATTGTGGATTGCGGAATCTTGACATGGGAAGAATGAGGTACTTCATGGCTGACATACCTGTTAAAGAATCTCTTGTGACACAAGGTGCAGTTCTGTTTATTTTTGGTGCTACGGGCGATTTGGCTCGCCGCAAGTTATTTCCTGCTATCTACAGCTTGTACCGCGAAGGCAAGCTTGCTGAAGATTTTGCTGTTATTGGTGTAGCAAGACGTCCCCGCACAGAAGCAGAATTCCGTAATGACCTGTACGCTTCCATACAGGAGTTTAGTCGCTACAAAGCAGAAAATGATCAAGAATGGCAGGCATTTGCCGAGCATTTTGAATATAAATCGCTGGATATCAACAATGTTGATGGGTTTCATGAGCTGAGACAGCAAACGGAGGCTATAGAAGGTAAGTTTAACATACCGGGAAATCGGTTGTTTTATTTGGCCTTGGCGCCTGAATTATTCGGAAGTGTGTCGAAGAGCTTGAAAGAGGGCGGCATGTTGGACGGCAAGGGCTGGAATCGTCTAGTTATAGAGAAGCCTTTCGGTTACAACCTCGAGTCTGCACAAGAGTTGAACATCGAAATACGTGAAGTATTTGCCGAAGAAGAAATTTATCGGATTGATCACTATCTTGGTAAGGAAATGGTTCAAAATATCGAGGTGATTCGCTTCGCTAACGCCTTTTTTGAACCACTATGGAATAACAAGCATATTGCCAATGTGCAAATTACGCTGAGTGAAACGGTAGGGGTGGAGGAACGCGGAGGTTACTATGATCATTCTGGCGCTTTGCGCGATATGGGACAGAACCATATGCTGCAAATGCTTACGATGATCGCGATGGAACCGCCTAGTCGTCTGTTACCAGAGGATATCCGTGATGAAAAGGTGAAAGTGTTGCGTTCACTACGACCTTTTGAATCGTCTGAGGATGTGAAGACCAACGTGGTACGTGGTCAATATACTGAAGGCAGTTACCGCGGTCAGCAGTTGCCAGGGTATCGTCAAGAAGACAAGGTTGATCCACAATCGAATACAGAGACTTATTTTGCTTCACGTGTGTTTGTAGATAATTTCCGTTGGGCTGGTGTACCGTTCTACATTCGTACAGGCAAACGTCTCCCTGTAAAAACTACGGAGATCGTTGTGGAATTTAAGAGCATGCCAACCAATGTATATCTCGGTCAAAAGCATAAGCTGGAACCAAACTTGCTCGTCATTCGGGTCAATCCAATGGAGGGCATTTACATTAAAATTAATGCCAAGAAACCCGGTTCGGAATCAGATATTGAGCCGCTGGCTATGGATTTTTGCCAAAGCTGTATGGTGGGGATCAACTCACCGGAGGCGTATGAACGGTTGCTGATGGATGCGATCGAGGGTGATTCGACGTACTTCACGCGGTGGGATGAGGTTGCTACAGCGTGGGGATTCGTTGATAGAATCGCCAAAGCATGGCAGCAGACCCCGGATACACTGGAAACCTATGCTGCAGGCTCATGGGGACCTGATGGTGCTCACAAGCTGTTAGAGCAGGATGGCTATAAGTGGTGGCCGGTTAGCGGTCAGGATGAAGATAATGTCATCTGGCGAGTAGGCGGCACTCAGTAATCCCGATTTGTCATGCATCCCCCTATGTCCTGTTTAGGATGTAAGGGGATGCTTTGCGTTCGGAGTATGCTATAATAGCTTAGTCTCAGGTTTTCAGTTTGCAACTGATTATATGTTAAAGGCAGGCTAAAACATGTAAATAGATCGTATTTATCATGAATATGGTGACGGAGTATGCCGAATACTGGAGCTAACGGCAATGAGCCGATGAACTTATGAACATAGGCGTGCATCATGGCCTTTTTATGAATAGCTTGAGCAGAAATGCAATGGATTTGATCATGAAGGGATATGTGAAATGAGTAAAACAACAGATATACTTCAACAGGAAGTCGACAAACGGCGTACGTTTGCGATTATTTCTCACCCGGATGCGGGTAAAACGACACTGACGGAAAAGTTGCTGCTGTTCGGGGGCGCTATTCGTCTTGCAGGTACAGTCAAAGCTCGCAAAGCCAGCAAGCATGCGACGAGTGACTGGATGGAGATTGAAAAACAGCGGGGGATTTCGGTAACATCCTCAGTGATGCAATTTGATTATAATGGGCATCGCGTTAATATCCTGGATACCCCGGGTCACCAGGACTTCAGTGAAGACACGTATCGCACATTAACAGCCGCAGATAGTGCGGTCATGCTGATTGACGTAGCAAAAGGTGTGGAAGCGCAAACGATCAAGCTGTTTCAGGTTTGTGCGAAGCGCGGAATACCGATTTTCACCTTCATTAATAAGCTGGACCGTGAAGGACGCAGTCCCTTTGATCTGATGGAGGAGCTGGAACAGGTTCTTGGTATCCGTTCAGTGCCTATGAACTGGCCGATTGGTACAGGGCGTGATCTGTGCGGTGTTTATGACCGTGTCAAAAATCAGGTTGAGTTGTTTCAGGGAGATGACCATTCCACGATCAAAGTACAAAAAGTGGAAGGTTACAATGATCCGATTATTCGCGAGATGGCGGGCGAATATTTGCACGACCAATTATGCCAAGATTTAGAGTTGCTTGATGTCGCAGGTGACCCTTTTGATATGGAAAAAGTACAGCGTGGAGAATTAACGCCTATTTTCTTTGGAAGTGCTATTAATAATTTTGGTGTGCAAACATTTTTGGAAAACTTCCTTCAGCTTGCTCCTAAGCCGGAACCGCGCCACAGTACAGTTGGGGAAATTCAGCCAACGAACGAGAAGTTTACTGGCTATGTATTTAAAATTCAGGCCAATATGAACCCGGCTCACCGTGACCGTATCGCATTTTTGCGTATCGTGTCCGGTAAGTTTCAACGTGGGATGAGTGTTAAGCATGTTCGGATGGGCAAGGAAATTAAGCTGTCCCAACCACAGCAGTTCTTGGCACAGGACCGTGATATTGTCGAGGAGGCATTTCCTGGAGATATTATTGGTTTGTTTGATCCGGGTATTTTCCGTATTGGCGATTCACTCAGTCAAGGCAGCGAGGTTGTATTTGATGAACTGCCGACCTTCTCACCTGAAATTTTTGCGAAGGTTACTGTGAAAAATGCTTTGAAGCACAAGCAGTATCTGAAAGGTATCGACCAGTTGACCGAAGAAGGTATGATTCAGGTGTTCCGTACGGTAAGCTTTGATGATACGCTACTAGGTGTAGTCGGCCAACTGCAATTTGAAGTATTTGAATACCGCATGAAGGGTGAATATGGGGTAGATGTACAGCTTCAACGTATGCCGTTCCAATTTGCACGTTGGATTGTGGATGAGCAGATTGATCCGAGCAAGTTCCGTATCAACTCTACGCTGGTAAAAGATAAGAAAGGCAATTATGTAGCCTTGTTCGAAAATGAGTATGCCATGCGTACGGCTATAGAAAAAAATCCAACCGCTAAGTTTTTGGAAATGGCTCCATAAAATTTTATATGCAGAGCAATCTGATCTCAGTCATTTGATATATACCACGAATAGTCCACTCGACATGAATGCGAGTGGACTATTCTTATTTTCGAATACGGGTAAAAATAATGAGCACAATTAAAGCATAACAAGAAGTTGAATAGCTAGGGTTAGGTTAAGGGCACGGGTTTGATTTTATCGATTTGTTCATGTGCCAAATGGACGAAATCCTGCTGCTGGTTTGGACTCATATGCTTCCATGCGATTTCAAGAATGACACCTAATCCAGGCAAAGCGGCTTCCGGTCCATCCACTGATCCAATAATCATATCCGTAAGATCAGCCTCTGATTTGCCGTGAACTTTGTGAACAATCGCTTGTCGTAAATCCATTGTAATGGGCATGTGTACCTCCCGTATGTTGTAATAGTGATCGAATGTATTATGGCTTGGGCTGTGGCCCAGTATACATGGAGAAGCATTTGGAATAAGGATGTCAAAATTTATGTTTGTAGCATGATATGCTATACTATGACGGACAGTATGGTGAGCGGGAGGTAAAGAAGGATGGCAAAAAAACAGTATGCGGTCATTGGCATGGGGCGCTTTGGTTCCAGTGTTGCCAGCGCGCTGAGTGAGATGGGGTTTGATGTGCTGGCTATCGATTCGGACGAGCAGCGTACACAGGAAATGTCGAATATTGTGACGCATGCGGTGTCTGCCGATTCGACCGATGAGGAAGCACTGCGAGCACTGGGTATCCGCAATTTTGACGTAATTGTAGTCGCAATTGGAGAAGATATACAAGCCAGCATTCTAACGACATTGATTCTCAAGGACATGGGTGTGCCTGCTCTTGTGGTCAAAGCACAAAATGAACTGCACGGAAAAGTGCTGCAAAAAATAGGTGCGGATAAAGTGGTTTATCCTGAACGGGATATGGGACTGAGAGTAGCCCACCATTTAACGTCTCCTAATATTTTGGATTATATTGAGCTGTCCAAGGACTACAGTATTTTGGAGATGCGAGCCGCTGATTCCATGATCGGCAAAAATTTGAAGGAGCTAGACATACGGGCACGCTTCGGCTGCAATGTAATGGCGATCCGCAGAAACCAGGAGATGAACATTTCACCGTATGCCGAGGATCGTCTGGAAGCGGGTGATGTGCTGATCATTGTGGGTCACAAGGACGATCTAACCAAGCTGGAGCTGGCTTTTGCAGCTTAGAGAGGTTTGATGTTCAAGTACAAGTGATGCATCATTTATTTTTAAAGAAACAGACCTAGAAACGGAAGGTTAAACCAATGGAAATCATTTCACCGAATAATGCACGTGTAAAAGAATGGTCGCAACTCCTCGAAAAAAAGCATCGCACACGGCAGCATAAATATATTGTCGAGGGTATTCATCTAGTGCAGGAAGCGCTGCGTTCGAACGCGGCTGTTGAAAGCGTCGCCTATGATTTGGACAAGGGGATTCCTGCCGAGCTGAATGGTCTGGATTCAGCCGATCAGCCGGTGGAATGGATTCCCGTGTCGGCGGCGGTCATTGCCAAATGCACCGATACCAAGACGCCGCAGTCTGTCTTTGCCATCGTGCGTAAGGAGGAGCGTAGCGCATTCGCAGCATTGCTGGAGCAACCAGATGCGCTGGTGATGGTGCTGGACGGTGTACAGGACCCCGGCAATGTAGGCACTATCATTCGCAGTGCGGACGCTGCTGGAGCCGCAGGCGTTATATTGGGTCATGGTTGCGCCGACCTATATAATCCCAAAACGATCCGCTCCACGATGGGATCATTGTTTCATCTGCCGGTGATCGAAGGCAGTCTGGAAGAGCTTTTGCCGCAGGCCAAAAGCAAAGGTGCCCGCTTGCTCAGCACCTCGCTCGATGCAAGCTTATCATGCTATACCATAGATTTGCGTGTATCCACTTGGCTCGTGATTGGCAACGAGGGCCAGGGTATTTCTGCTGCTACCGCAAGTATGGTGGATGAATCAGTATTCATTCCAATGCAGGGACAAGCGGAATCACTGAATGCAGCCATGGCCTCTACGGTGTTATTATTCGAGGCGATGAGACAGCGAAGCTAATACCTGAGTGTTTATTATTCACTGATTCGAGTTTTCATGTTTTTATAGTGAAAATGGACAGGGTATTTTATATATGATGTTGTAAGATAAACCTCTTCATAAGAATAATAACTTAATAGCTTAGATAACTTGACAGTCCCGATAAATAAAATTATTTTTGGGGCTGTTTTTTAATTTTTAGACAGAAGGAGGGCTAATGAGGAACAACATAATCAAACTGAATTCTCACAGATCATTGGGGTATCACAAGGAGCATTAATAGAAGCATAGGTTTTTTCAGCGTACAAGTTGATGAGCTTGAGCCCAGATTAATCTCAGACGTAAAAACACCTACAAGGTTATCTCCATATCTTACGACATGGCTTGATTCTCTTGAAGATGTTTTGATGTGTCTCACGTTTTGGGATTAGCTACGTCGTTAAGCAACAGGGGCCTTCACAATTGTAGACATAGTTGGAAACTTAAGCTGCATAGCAGCCAGTGTTGCGTTTTGTTGGCTTCGTCTCTTGCAAATTGGGGGTATTGGTAGCCATATTCAATTTGACCTAACAAATTATTGTCTCTGATTTTAGTAGAAATATAACCTGCTGCATGAAGGCCATTTTTACATCTCCAGACCTTGTTATAATCGTCCGACAGCAGGCCCAATTCTTTGAGCTCACCGTTCAATCTGACGGAAAAAACAAGATGTCTTCCACGCTTTCATGCCACTGCTCGCCTTCCCGCAATCCATAGACTCCCAACCGAGAACATAAAAACCGAACCTTTTTTCCATCGAGCGACAATATAGGGTGTAAGCTGCTTACTTAGGAGGGCCCTCTGAATGCAAAGTGAATCTATGTACCACGTGCTCACAAAAATGATTGAAGGAGATCAGCAGGCGTTTCACACGTTGTATGATGCCACCTATAAGGATGTCTATCGGACTGTCTCTTTTCTGGTGGATCATCCGCAGGATCGCGAAGATATTATGAATGAGATCTACATGCAAATGTGGACCTCGCTTCCCAACTACGATCCGAATCGTCCTTTCCACTTCTGGCTGCACGGCTTGGTCATCCGACAAGTGCAAAGATTCCGGGTGAAAAGCTGGAGGAGATTCCGAATTTTCGAACGCATCCGTGTCTTTTCTCGGGAAGAGCGTCATTGGGATCAGACCACGGTGAGGACGGATGGGACAGACCCTGAAATATCAAAGGCCATGCACAAGCTGACCGATAAACAGCGAACGGTGATCATACTCCGCTTTTACCACGACTATAGGCTGGAGGAGATTGCGACATTACTCGATATTCCGCTGGGTACAGTTAAGTCTAGATATCATGCCGGCCTGCAGTCGCTTCGAAAACACTTGGGAAATCTCTCCTTGGAAAGGATGGAAAAGAACAATGCCTATTGAAAGCCAAATCAGCGAGTACCTGCACCAAGAAGCAGAGACCATGGAATGCCCCCCGGCTGTTTCCAAACGAGTCGAACAATCCTATTCTCAATACGTACAACGGCAAAGGAGCAAAAAAACGATGAAAAAACGATTGATCGGCGGCATCATCGCTGCAGTAATTATGATTCCAACCGCGGCATTCGCGGCCCCTCCCCTGATTGAAATGATTACGAGAACACCGATGACAGCCAAACAAGTCAAGATGGATGCGGTTGGCCAAGCAGCGCTTGAAAAGTTGTATCGCTCTTATCCGGAAACCAAGTCGTTTGAAATTATCGACGCCAGCCAGATTGGAGGAGACCCCGCGAATACAAGTCAGGGGAAAGCCATTCAAACAAGCATCGTGCTGCAGGAAAAGGGAGCTCACGGCAAAAAGGTCCGACTTGATTTGAACGGTATCACGGGTGAAATCGAACAAGTGAACCAAGAGAATTGGGAGCCTCAGGAGAAGCCGGTCATCTCCTTATCCGATCAAGAAATCAAATCGAAAGTAGATGACCTCATTAACAAACTGTACGGCAGCTCCAGTAAGTACGAATGTAACATGGAGCCGATGCAGACACCGGACCAAAAAACATTTATATTGAACTACACCGAAAAGGGATCAACAACGCCGTTTTATCAGGCATTCGTTCAAGGGAATACGATCAGCGTTTCTCTGATCGGAGGCGGCCCTGCTCCATCCGTGGAAGGCTTTTTCATGACTAACGGCAAGCCTGACTATACTGCAGATGCCTTTTTAAACGATGAAGAGCTCTTTTCTTTACTTCACATGAGTCCAGCAGACTTGAAAGAAGAATTGGCAAAGGGGGCATCTGTCGTCGAGATCGCAGCATCTAAAAAGATTTCCAAACAACAAGTCATGGACGTTATCGCAAGTACGCAGGCTAAAAAACAAATCCAAGCCGATCCGCATGGTGGAGCTACTGTTGACGATCGTACGCTGGAACTAATGAAACGGATTCTTGAACCCAAAGTATTGAAAGTGATTGAACACAAAACGGAAACGCCTTGGTAGGGAGAGCAATACAGAGTGTATGGTGTTTGATATAGTTAAGTAAAACGCGATAAACGAAACAAAGAAAGCTTCAGACTGATTCATCCGGTCTGAAGCTTTCTTTTCATTTGTCAGCTCACTATGATTTGTCTCACGTTATGGGGTCAGTCCCAACAGTACACATATCTGAACTTCGATTGAAAGAGGCGAAACATGTATTCAAGTCAACAGAGTGGTCCATGTCTGATATTAGTGAAGAATTGCGATTAGAGAATTCATCGTCGTTTACAGGGTGGTTTGTGGACTGGGAGGGAATATCTCCGCAAAAATATAGAATTCTTAATAAGAGATAATAAGGACACTAAACTTGGTAAAGAAATTTTTTAAAAAGAGTTTATACTATAAGTCTTGCTATTCTTTGACTACAACTATAGATTCCTTAAGCATGGCATTGTATCAAGCGAATACCTTAAGCTTAACTTTTTGGTTTGAGATTGATTTTGTGAAAGTTAAGAAATGAGTGACATTAATAGGAAGGAAGTTGTATCTTTATGACAAAAATTGAGGGCTTTTAACATTCCTCAGCTCCGATTACAAGAAGATATTTTCCGGAACAACTTTGCGGACGTCAGGTGGTATAGGGGGAATCTTGCTCCATTACGTATCGCAGAGTTTAAATCTGAACTAATTGAAGGAAGAACTTTTGTTGACACTAAACAAACAACTCGCGAACTGGACTGCATAAATATGTGAAGTTTCACAATTTCCATTGAAAGTACGATCCGTGATTTTGAGAGCATTCTTTCTGAGTTGAAGCTAGGTATATCACTAGCGGAACAACAAGGGGATACGACAAACAGAGGTACAGTTTCTTTATCTAAATAAGTTTGAAGTGTAGATCACTTCAAGAGAGAAGTGCATCAAGTCAAAATTAAGAGGCATAAGCGCGGGACATTCCTATGGGGATTAGTAGAAATACGGAAAATGAGTCGGGTCATAGAACCCGACTCATTTTTTTATAAAGACACACGCTTCTGATGATCTGAATTCTTTATACCTTACAACAAAGTAATGTTTTTGTAAGCTTTGGCTGTTGTTCCTTAGATAGAAGCTAATTAGTATGGAAAATAGCGAGCCGAGGAGAGAAGTGAGCAAAGTATGAAATATTCAAAGCATAAAATTAAAGAGGTATTTAAGTCGAAATTATGTTGTAATGAAACGTTAAAAAACTATAAAGAGATCATGATTACAGTAATAGTTATCGCCATTATAATTGTCATGTTAATCACTCTGGTGTTTGGCACCATGCATATCATTCGGGATTCAATTTACACCATGAGACTCTCCTAAGCTACAAATAAAAGGAATTCGGTTGTTGTTATTGCTTGGACGATCAAATAAAGGCATTATATAGAGAAAATCATGTGATTTAAAATTCAAGCACTAAGAAGGTAGAAAACACGATGCATAAAATATTAATCGTAGAGGATGACCCTCAAATTAGCTCCTTACTCCAATCCTATCTTGAGAAATATGGTTATCAAGGAGTTGTCGTTTCAAATTTTGATCAAGTCTTAGGTGTTTTCCAGAAGGTAAAGCCTGATTTGGTCATACTGGATGTGAATTTACCTCGTTTTGATGGATTTTATTGGTGCAGGCAAATTCGTACTCAATCTACTTGTCCCATCCTGTTTGTGTCCGCGCGTGATGATAAAATGGATCAGGTCATTGCTTTGCAAAACGGAGCAGATGATTACATTACCAAACCGTTTCATCCCGAAGTACTGTTAGCCAAGGTAGAAAGCAATCTGCGACGTGCCTATGGTTTATATGCAGTTGCCCAAAAATCACGCACCATAACAGTGTCAGGCTTAACTTTATATCCTGATACTATGGAGCTGGTGTTTCATGACAAGCAAGTAGAAATGAGCCATAAAGAAGCTGCACTACTGGAGCTACTGATGACATATCCCAAGCAGGTTGTAGGGAGAGTTCATCTCTTAGAAGCGTTATGGGATGATTACCAATATGTAGGAGAAAATACGCTGAACGTTTATGTTACCCGTGTCCGTAAAAAGCTGAGCGAACTGGGGTTGGAGGATATTATAGAAACGGTTAGAGGAGCTGGATACCGGCTGCACTTGACTGAGGAGGAAGAACAGTGAAGCTGTTTTGGCGTGATCATTTTTCCATGATCATTTTTAATATTATCCAACTTTTTCTTGTGTTGAGTATTTACTGGATGGATGGTTATCGTAACTTGTCGACCGCCTTGTATTCGGTCTTTTTTGGGTTTATCCTTTTGCTGGTCTATTTGCTATTTCGGTACGTCATGTATTCTGGTTTATATCGAATATTATCCACTGCTAACATTAGAGATTTAGATGAGCTTATTCAGATGAAGGTACTTAATCCGTTAGCCTCTTCTTTACAGCATTTGCTTTTGCAGTTCTACCAGTTGTACCAGTCTCGGATTCATCAATTGGAGCATCAGCAGCGTGATCACATCACATTCATTAACCAGTGGGTTCACCAGATGAAAACGCCCCTAGCTGTGATTCATTTAATTCTCAAAGGAAAAATAGATCCCGAGTCGGATCAGATTCACGATGAGATTGATCGAATGGGAAAAGGACTGGACATGATTTTGTATATGTCACGATTGGAATCCTTTGAACCAGACTTTCATGTAGAGCCTGTTGTATTACGAAAGCTGGTTAGTGAAGTGATTTACGATAACAAAAGGTTATTGATCCGCAACGAAATTTATCCTTCCAATGAAGTGGACGAGCAGTTGAGTGTGATTACCGATGCCAAATGGTTAAGATTTATCATTAATCAATTGGTGACTAATGCGATAAAGTATTCTTCAGGTTATGCCCACAGCCTGAAATTGATATCTGACGTAAGAGATCATGTGATTGTGTTGAAAGTACAGGATGAAGGGATTGGCATCCCTAAAAAAGATATAGAGCGGGTATTTGAGGCTTATTACACAGGTGAAAATGGACGGAAGTATAGTGAATCTACGGGGATGGGGCTCTATTTGGTGGCAGAAATCTGCAAAAGGTTGAATCATGACATTCAACTCACATCGACGGTAGGTGAAGGAACGACTGTTGAAATTCTGTTTCCAATACACCCATAAGAAACCTTACAACACATTTAAGGTTTTTGTAATGTTAATCGATCGACGCTCTGTTCCGGATGGATTATGATCATGACATAGGAAAAAGAAAGGAATGAACGATGGAGATTGTACGAATGGATCAAGTCACCAAAATATACTATGGTAAGGTTCCACACCGAGCTCTCAACAATATCCATTTAACGATTCAACCAGGTGAGTTTGTTGGCATTATGGGTCCGTCTGGTAGTGGGAAGACAACATTATTAAATATGATTTCGACTATTGATATGCCGACTTCTGGCGAGGTTAGCATTAAAGGGGAAAATCCACATCTGCTCAAGAAGGATAAGCTGGCTTTATTTCGCCGCAAAGAACTGGGGCTTGTATTTCAAGATTATAATTTGTTGGAAACCCTCACTTTGGGAGAGAACATACTGTTTCCTCTGATGCTGAATAAAAAAGGGTTAAAGGAAATGGAGCACAAACTGGAAGAAGTAGCGAAAAAACTGGATATTACAGATGTTTTGGACAAACGGCCTTATGAGGTGTCAGGGGGACAAAAACAACGTGCAGCCATAGGCAGAGCTATGATTCACTCTCCTTCGCTCCTGCTTGCAGATGAACCAACCGGAAATCTCGATTCCAAGTCTTCGCGTGTTGTAATGGAAATGCTGAGCCTTGTCCACCGTGTAGACTATTCTACAATTGTGCTGGTAACACACGGCGCCTTGGAAGCCAGCTATTGCGACCGGGTAATTTTTATTAAAGATGGTGAGTTATATAATGAAATCCGTCGTAGTCATAGTCAGCAAATATTTTTTCAGGAAATCATAGATATGCTCTCCTTTTTGGGGGGAAGTAGACATGCACATGAGCTTTCGTCTGTTAGCATGGAATAATCTCAAACGCAATGCGCGTGCTTACGTTCCTTATTATTTAAGCAGCTCCTTGATGATTACGATTTTTTTCGTATATGCGGTATTTATTTTTCACCCGGATGTCTCGAATGTAATCACAGCAGCTAATGTAAAAAAGGGATTACAGGTTGCGGATCTATTGATTTTTATATTTTCCTTTTTTTTCGTATTATACACAAATAATATCTTTGTTGCTGCACGTAAGAAAGAATTTGGTATACTCACCATTTTAGGAGCAAGTCATAGGCAAATTTATTTTTTGGTAGCTTTTGAAAATCTAATTATAGGCTTTTTATCATTGGTGACCGGGATGATCGGAGGATTTGTTTCAGCGAAGTTTTTCCTGCTGATGGGTTCCAATGTCATAGGAATGTATTTAAGATTTTATTTTCCCTGGAAAGCACTTGCCTTTACAGGAATTGGATTTATGTTTTTGTTTATATTGATCTCACTTGTGTCTGTTTTCTTTATCCGACGTTTTAAACTACAGCAGCTTTTTAGCAAGGCTCCTCAGCTCAACAAAGAGCCTAAAGCTTCATGGAGTCTGTCCATTCTTGCCATAGTATTAATCGGAGCGGCTGTATATTTAATGAAGCTTGATTTTTCACCCTACATTTATCTGGCACCTTATCGTTTAGGGACCCTTTCCTTTTATATATTGCACTATTCGGTTGGAGACACCTTTAAATATACAATTATAATGGGATCTCTGGGTATTTACTTATTTTATACTCAATCATGTGTACTATTCATTCAATTGCTTAGAGCTAACAGGAAATGGTCTTGGAGCGGATCGCGTTTGTTATGGTTATCTGAGATCACATATAAAATGAGGAATAATGCCGGGCTTTTTTCATTAATTACCCTCATTTCTATCATTTCCTGTGTAGGAGCCGCATCAACTTTTGACTCCATGCAACAGCAAAAAAGATTTCTTAGGGAGCAATCTTATTCATTTGCATTTACTTCGGATGTTGTAAGTTCTAACGAGCTTGAAAAAGAGATTGACCAAAATCTGTATACGGCTGGAGTGGATTATGGGAAAGGTGAAGTATTAGTCTTCCCTTTTCGGGAACAGATTGCGCCAGTGATGAAACAATCCAACTATGAGGCACTTGCTTCCAAGTTTAAGAAGCTAAAACAGGTACCTACGCTTCGGGAGAATCAAGGTTTTTTCATTATCGATCCAAACGAGATGCCTCTCGAAGAAAAGAAAACCCTTTTTGAAAAAAAGCTAACTTACAAGCAAGGGAAATCTCATATGATGAATCTTGAGATTATGGATACTAAGACGATAGATCATAACCTGAAGTTTGATGGAAATATCGTCTCTGAACTTGGAAGGCTACTTGTTGTTTCTGATCGAACTTACGACTATTTAATTGAACATCGGTATTTCAATGATCCGTTGGCATTTAAATCTACTTATTATTTTGTGCCAAAATGGAAGAATGGCCAGCTTTCCTTAGAAACTTCTGAAACTCAACAAGAGGTATGGTTGTATTCTGTGTTGGCCAATAAGGTGAATAAAGGGGTGCTTAACTCTAGGGCCGTAGACTATTTGACATCGGAGATGGATCTGGTTATTAGTGAATTTATTGGCGGATTTATCGCCATTATTATGTTGGCAAGTACAGTAAGCCTGCTGTATTTCAGACTATATGTAGATCTTCAGCGAGATGAAGAAATATACCGAGCTTTATCGAAAATTGGACTAAACTCAAGGGAAATGAGACAATCGGCTTCCAGACAAATTGCATTCCTGTTTCTTCTGCCATTAGTCGTATCGTCTATGGGAATGGTGCTTTGTTTAGTGATGTCAGAACCATCTGTAATATATGGAGTACCCGTTCATCTTACACTGATTCAGATTATGCTGTGCTTCTGGGCCATCCAATTTCTTTCCTTTCTTATTGTACGTTCTCTGTATCTTCGTCAATTAGATTTAAAGATACTATAAGGAACGGTACGTTGTGTGTAAAAAGTTGCAGAAGGGCAGGACGGTGTTCCTCCTTTCTGGAATGTGCACCGAATAGAAGGTAAGGTCTCAAGTGGGATACAGAAGAAAACACATAATTCGTATAACAACGTAATTATAAACTATATTTAAATCGATACCATATTTTTAAAGTGGGGATATCTATGAAAAAACGTATGTTCATCTTATTGCTGCTCGCCTTGTCGGCCAGTTCTTTATCAGAGTCCTTTGTTCAAGCAGAGAAGGCGCAGCAGCAGGTTACCAAAGCAAGTGTGAAATTAACATTGAGTCAAGCCCAGCAGTGGGCACGATCCAATAGTTTTAGCTTGAAGGAAGCCCAGCAAACGATAGATCGCAACCGGATTATGCTGAAAAATGCAGGCAAGAATCTGGATTTCATTCCGGCAGGTCAAGGCAACGGTGAAGAAGATGCGGCTAGTAGTTCAGCATGGAAGGGGTATGCTTCATCGACAGTTTCTTATTTGGAATCCAAAAAGCAAATCGAACTTGCCCAAGATCAGACAGACTACGCTGCCATGAAAAACTATTATGACGTACTTCTGGCTGATAACAAAGTCAAGAGTAGTGAGGATGCACTTTTGCTCGCGCAATTGGAGGAAAAAGCTGCTGAAGCGAAGGCTAACCGTGGAAAAATTTCTCCAGGTGATCGAAGTACGATTATTCAGACTCGTATAGAGGCTCAAAAAAATGTAGACATTGCAAAAGCTGCGCTGCAAAAAGCGCTAGATTCGCTTAATACACAAATGGGACAGTCACAAGGAAATTTATATGAACTGGTGGACAGACCCGTTTACCGGAAAATGGATAACACGAATCTGGATACACTGGTGTCGCGTGCCATCTCAGCGAGTCCTTCGGTATGGAGACAGGAGGAGGCAGTCAAACTAGCAAAAATGGAAATTAAATATTACACGTGGAACTCGGGGACGGATGACTATGAAATTAAACAGATAGATGTAGATTCAGCACAAGGCGGACTGGAAAATACCAAGGATCAACTGGCAGAAACACTGAAGAGTATGTACTTTAACTTACAGCAAAATGAAGAACAATACGAGCAAATGCGAAGTAATCTACAGAACCTTAATAAAGTGTTGGACATTTCTCGCAAAAGAAAGGCACGTGGATTTGCAACAGGTACGGAGGTCGCCACGAATCAGTTGAAAGTAAAGCAAATCGAACGGAATATGGATGAACTCATTGTTCAAATGACGCTGCTGCAACATGCTTTAAACAAGCCGTGGAGTGTATAGGATTTAGCAAAAATACAATTTAAGGGGATATAACATTGTCGGAAACAGAAAAGAAAGATAAAGATTCATTACAAGTATTAAGAAAAAAAAGAAGAGTGAAAAGGAGCATAGGTATTCTGATCTTGCTCATTATAGCGGGAATTGGCGGTACGCTCTACATGAAAAGGGGCCAGGAAAAGCCTGTGGAGGCTCCGGCGAATCAGGTCGTACAGGTACAGAAAGCTAACATAACCGAGTCGCTTAGCGTTACTGGAACCGTTCAGGCTTCCAAGGAAGTAAATATTAATTTTACAAATGTCGAGGGTGCCAAGCTCGTCGCTGTCAATGTCAAAGCAGGAGATAGCGTCAAGGCAGGTCAGGTGCTAGCACGACTAGATGATTCAGATGCCAGGCTGCAAATTAAGGATGCCGAATCCAATGTCGCAATTGCAAGGGCCAAACTGGACGAAGCCAAGCGCGGACCCAAAACGAATGATATCGAGCTACAGAAAGCAAATGTCTTAAAGGCACAGATGGCGATTAAAACAGCCAAGAACGGGATGGAATTAGAGGAAGCTGCTGCGCAAAAGGAGGCAGCCAAGATGACTTTGGATAAAGCCCAGAAGGATTATGATGACCAGGCTTATCTGGTTCAGAATGATGCGGCAGCAGAAAGTGACCTGGCGACAGCCAAGCAAAATCTGGATAAGGCAAAACTGGATATGAGCAATGCAGAGCTGCAGTACAAGAAGGCACAGACCAAGCAAACTGAGGCGATCGAAGAGGCGGAAATGGGCTATAAAACAGCATTAATACAATTAAAGGCTGCACAGTCCCCACCTGAAGCTTCCAACATCCAATCTGCACAAGCTTCTTTATTGCAGGCTGAAACGGCATTAGAGCAGAAGAAAAGTGTTCTAAGTAAATTACAGGTTACGGCGCCGTGGGACGGGATCATTTTGAAGGTCAACGGCGATGTGGGCACTAGTCCTACTGCACCTTTTATTGTCATGAATAACTCCAACACAGGGGTTATGAAGGTTCTTGCCAAGGTGAACGAAAGTGATATTGCTAAATTAAAGACCGGACTTCAGGCGACAATGCACTCGAATTCATTCCCGGACAAACAATTTAAAGGCGAAGTACGCTTTGTTTCTCCAGAGCCGGTGACGGAAGCCAATGTGACTACATACAAAATTGAATTGTCTTTGGATAGCCAAAACATAAGGCTGCAACCGGGGATGAATATGGATGTATCTCTACTGTTAGCTGAACACAAAAATGCGCTGTCTGTGCCATTGTTTGCCTTGAGATCTGAAGGCGGTGTAGATGGAGTATATGTGGCGAAGAACGCGGCGAATCCGGCGGATTATGAGTTTAGACCCGTGAAACTGGGTATCTATACAGCGGATCAGGCCGAAATCAAGTCCGGTGTCAAGGAAGGTGAAACCATTGTTATTCCTCCTCAGAACAGCAGTGCTGACCCGAATGGCAGTGGAGGGGGGCAGACACAATGAGTGAAACTCAATCCAATAACACCGTTATTGAAATTAAAGAGCTGAAAAAAAGGTATGAAGTAGGCGGTCAGGAGATTCAGGCTCTACGCAGTGTGAACTTATCTATTAACGAAGGGGAGTTTGTTGCTATCATGGGGCCCTCTGGTTCAGGCAAGTCTACCATGATGAATGTCATTGGTTGCCTGGATCATCCGGATACGGGTAAATACTATTTGGATGGATATTCCATATTGGATGCTCGTGAAAACGAACTTTCAGAGATTAGAAATCAGAAGCTAGGTTTTGTGTTTCAGAAATTCTATCTGCTTCCTCGTACTACAGCTTTAGCAAATGTGGAGCTACCTATGATGTATGCAGGTGTTCCTGGCAAGGAGCGTCGGGAAAGAGCTATAGAGGCGCTTCGGATGGTGGGTCTTGCAGAACGGATGTATAACAAGCCTAATGAGCTTTCTGGCGGCCAGCAGCAGCGGGTTTCCATCGCCCGGGCATTGGTGAATAATCCAGTCATTCTACTGGCGGATGAGCCTACGGGCGCACTGGACACGAAGACAAGCATCGAGATTATGGAGCTGTTCCAAGGTTTGAATGAACAGGGAAAAACCATTGTTCTGGTTACTCATGAACTGGAAATAGCTGAATATGCCAAACGATTGATCAGCTTTCGGGATGGTAACATTGAGCGAGATGAGCCGATTAAGAATAGACGAATTTCATCAAGGGTGGTAAGTCTATGAATTTGATGGAAACGATCCGTGTATCGATGAATAGCTTAACTACCAACAAGATGCGCTCCTTTTTAACGATACTCGGTATTATTATCGGGGTGGCAGCGGTGATTGCCATTATGGCCATCGGGAATGGCTCAAAGGCCAGTATTAAGGAGGAAATCAATAAGTTAGGGAATAACGTGCTTATGGTTGCTCCCGCCATGCCAATGACTGAGGAAGAAATAAATCAGGACACCTTGCCCTCATTTACGTGGACAGATGTCGAGGCATTGGAACAAAAGAGTTCGATCGCTGCAATGATGCCCCGCATTTCAAGCAGTTCAAAAGCTGCATGGGGGCGATATAACTATAATGCAACCATTGTAGGGACATCTGCTTCATTTTATAAGGCCAAAAAGTTTTCCTTTGCCGAGGGCAGAACATTTACCAACGATGAGATGGATAAACGTAGGAATGTTGCCATTTTGGAAAGCCAAGCGGTTGTGCGTCTTTTTGGTGGGGATACCCAAAATGTGTTGGGACGAGCGATTCAAATCAAACAGATCCCTTTCAAAGTAATCGGAGTATTAAATACCCAGCCTGTTACGAATTTAAGCTACAGTACCAATGATCAAATCTACATCCCTGCTACAACCATGATGAACCGTCTGGGGGAGAAAAACATTACTGGTCTGGAGGTATCCGCCAAGTCACCGGGCTTGATGAACCAGGCTCAATCAGACATATTGGAAAGCTTGCGTGTGACGCATCAGCTAAAACCTTCGGAACCGGATCAATTTCAAGTAATGAGTCTGTCCGAAGCAGCAGGTGCAGCATCTGGTGTAGATAATATCATGACCAGCTTGCTGGGAGGTGTAGCTGCGATCTCGCTCGTGGTAGGGGGAATCGGAATTATGAATATTATGATGGTATCGGTTATAGAGCGTACGAAAGAAATTGGGATTCGAAAAGCCATCGGTGCCAAGCCAAGAGATATTATGATTCAATTCCTGTCCGAAGCCGTCATTTTTGGTCTGCTGGGGGGGATGCTCGGGGTGGTTACAGGCATAGGCGCCTCCAAAATAATCGAAGCAACAGCACACATGACCATTGAATTTACAATCTCGCCGATCCTATACTCGTTTCTTAGCTCCGCAGGCACAGGCATTCTATTTGGGGTATACCCGGCTTATAAAGCAGCAAGATTAAAACCAATAGATGCATTGAGATACGAATAATTGAATGGGCATATGGTCGCAACATAAAACGTGAACTGCTTCTAGATTTTGGAGGAACAAATACTATGGAAAAAAGCTATGCGCAAAATAGAACCAGGGCTCATCGGATAAAGAGAAATAGAAGAAGAATTCGAGCATTTTTATGAGCGACATTGAAAAAACAAATCAAATTTTAAAACAAATACTGAGGCAGAGTTTTTCGACAAGAGTGATTCGATTTCCAGGCGGTCATATGACATGGCAGAAAAACGACCCCGATGGTATGGGAGTACTGGACAAAGCTCTACATGATAAGGATTATCATCAGATTGACTGGAATGTGTTACCTAAAGATGCAGAAGGTGCACCTAAGAATGCTGAGCAATTAATTAGCGAATTCATGAGGAATATGGGGAATAGAGAAAAAGCAGTGGTACTCATGCATGACACTTACGGGAAGGAAGAAACAGCCAAAGCCTTGCCTGAAATCATAAGATATTTAAAAAAGCAGGGATATGAATTTAAAACTATCAAGTAACGTACCGATTCAATCAAAACAGAAGGGATAAGCAATAATATGGATATTAAAGACCTGGAGGATCTATATGTATCTTGCAAATCAGATCTCTTTGGTTATCTATTGAGGATGTTGCATAACAAGCAGGATGCCGAAGATTTGTTGCAGGAATGCTTTATTCGGTTCATAAGAGCTTCTCCTGATTTGCCCGAAGATCGTATTCGATTCTATCTTTTGAGAATTGCCAAAAATTTAGCTATAGATTTAATGAGAAAACGAAAAAAAATGGATGAATATACTTTGCGTAAGGAAATGCTCTACTACCACTGGGATACCTTCGATTTTGAAATTCAGGAAGAGGTCAATCGAATTCTTTTGCTGGCTAGTAATACAGAGCAAAGAACGGTACTTGAATTGCGATTAGTCCAAGGATACTCCATAAAGGAAACGGCTAGAATCTTAAACAAGAGTGAAAATGCAGTGAAGTCTTCGCTTCACAGAGCTTCCCAACGTATTAAATTGAAATATATTTCCTGAACACTATGGAGTGCTTGCTTTTTAAAACAAGAAGTAAGACAAACAGTCCCGATGAGAAAGTTCTTGATTGCGGGGCTGTTTGTATGTTGTACATAGTAGGTGAAATGGTGAAAAAGGCGGTAGGTAATCACGGTTATTTTCTTATGCCAATCAGCAAGACATCAGCTTCAAAATCATGCATACCAATGATCGTGATTTGCTCTTGCACAGAGATTGAAGCTGTGCCAAAACGACGATTCTCCAGGTCAATGACCGTGAAGTCATATTCACTTAAATCCACGTTTAGCTTCAGCACAGTGTTGATTGGAACGTAGATGGCGACCTTGATGTAATCGGCGCTTACAGCCGCACGGATTTCTTCCGTATTTTTAAGCACTATGTTCCAAGGCTGCATATCCGTAATTCCATATATCTCGAAGAGCCATTTGGCCAATCCATAATCCCATGGCCCTTCAAACTTAAGTGCAGACTGCCAATCATATGGACTGTCGAATCCCTCCCCAGTTACACCGAACTTTTTGCCTTTCCGATGCCAGCTCCAAATACCGTGGGCTCCATAGGTTATGCCAGCAGACGCCCCGGACAGAAGACTTTGCCAAGCTGCCTTACGAACATCGGCGCGGCTGAAGCGGCCATAGACTTTTCGACTGTAGCCCATCTGTTCATAACAGGGCTCTGAGTTGAGCACCGGTCGGGTGACAGGCTTATTACAGAAGTCCAGTGCGAGTGTATACGCTGTTGGTTGAAATTGTGAATTATGTCCTGACTGGTACATGTAAAAATCCAAATGGGGGTCATTAATAGATTCCTCTGGCAGTGAAGCTAATCTTCCTTGAATATGCAGAGTGGTCAGGCACTGTGGGCTGTGCTGTTTGATGGTATGGAGAGCAAGTCGGTAATATTGGTTGGCACGCTCGGAGGGGAAATCGGTGTCACCACTTATAATATATATGGGGTAGAATTTGGAGAACCGATCGGCAACATAACGCACATAAGGTTCCACTGCCCCAAGCGGCATTTTTTTCTCCTCACGAAGCTTGGCAGCCCAGGTATCCGGGATATAATTACACCATAATAGGACCAGTGCAGGAACAAAACCTCTGTTTACAGCCATTTCGATCATCGTCTCGGCTCTGGTAAAATATTCTTCGTTCAACGTATAGAAATTGTAGCTGCCATCCTCGGCATATGCGAAAGGCTCATAGTTCAAATCGCTGCCACTTGCATCCCATTGGCGCAGCATATTGATTTGCAGGACATTGAAGCCCTGACTTTTCCGGTAATCCAGATAATAGGCCCATTCCTCCAGCGTGATGTTGGTAAATGCGCTCCAAACCGTATCGGCCAAATAAAAAAAGGGTTACCCTCATTCATGAAATATCGTTTGTTCTCAGCTATACTCAGTTGAATCAAAAGCTTCCTCTCCTAACGATTGTCATGACAGAAACGGTGACCGTGTATCCGTCCGCCGCTTCTGCCTTTTTTCTATTATAGGATAGCGGGACTTGCTGTGGTTTCACTTGCTTGCTTTTCCAATTGCTCTTGCGCTTCGTGTTCCTTCTTCAGAGCCTGCTTGTCCAGCGCTCTAAAGAACGGATAGTAGATCAGCATACTGATCGGGATGAGTACCAGTTGTGCGGCGGCTAGTTTCCAACTGCCCTCGATGAAGCCCAGAGCAAAGATAGGGGTGCCGAAAGGCGGGTAAATCCCGATTGGTGCGGGCAACAAGCCGATGTTGGTGGCAATATAGCCGAGCACCGCACAAATGATGGGGGCAACGATAAACGGAATGGCTAGCAACGGGTTCAATACCATTGGAATTCCGAAGATCAACGGCTCGTGAATTGAGAAAAAGGTACCCGGAAGACCGAGTTTGCCGATCGTGCGAAGCTGTTTGCTCTTGGCCAGGAAAACCAATAGCAGGGCAAATCCGAGCATTGGTGCATAGTTGCAGAAGATGGACCAGAAGGCCAGCCCGATAATGTTTGGAAGTGGAGCGCCTGCCTGGAAAGCGTCAAGGTTGGCTAGATCCAGGCTCATCCAGATGGGCTTCACGATAGCGAGTATAACAATTGCACCGTGAATTCCGAACATCCACAGAGCCTGCATAATGATCAGCGCGATAATCAAAGCGCCGAGTGATCCGCCCAACCCTTCCAGTGGTATTTGGAGATAAGTATAGATAAAATCGTGGACTGTACCAAATGAAGTCTGCATGAACAAACCAGCAACGATAACAAACACAAGGGCTACCAAGACGGCCGGGATCAAGCCTGAGAAGGTTTTGACAACGGTAGGCGGGACCCCGTCAGGCATTTTAATCGTCCAATTGCGGTCGACAATCCAAATATACAACCGTGCGGCAATCAAACCGACGATCATGGCAACGAACAATCCCTGCGCGCCGAGCCATTGAAGTGGCAAAGCACGGACTTTATCAAAGGTCTGGATCGGTGTAACGATAAGAAAAGAGAGAAGGGCGGTTGCCGCCGGAACAAGGGGGTCCTTGTCAAAAGCTTGCGCCAGTCTGTAGGCTATAAAAAATACCGCATACAGAGCAATGATGCCGGTGGTCATCGTTGATGCCAACCCGATTATGGCCTTCACGGGCGCAATAAGATTCTGGTAAGGTTCCCAAGCAAGTGCAGAGAAGAGAGTTGCAAATGCTCCGATAATCAGAAAAGGAAGGGTGGACATTAGCCCGTTTGAAATTGCGCTCATGTAACGGTTTTGCTGAATTGTACCCGCCACTTTTTGGAGCTTATAAGAGAATTTTTGTTGGCTAGCCATATTTATTCAACTCCTACTATAGACTTTCATCCGCCTATATAATAACTTAGATAACGCTTTCATTTAATGAAACAACATGCAGGATTATCATATATCGTTGCCCGATTTGATCAACCTCCTTGTTCGGGCTGGTGATGAGCACCTGACTCTGAGCTTTACCGTTTAAGCGCGTCTCCTAGCACTTTTTCGCCGTTCATCATACCGTAGTCTACTATATTGATAACACTTACCTTAATGCCTTTAGGTTCATATTTTGCCTTGAAATCATCCTCCAGGTAACCGACTTGTGGTCCGATCAGCAGTACATCCGTCTTGTCGGCATATTCTTTAAACGAACTTTCGGAAGTAGCCCTGATTTCAACCTCAAGGTTTTGCGCTTGTGCGGCCTTTTGCATTTTCTGTACCAACATACTTGTAGACATTCCTGCAGCACATACCAGTGTAATTTGTTTCATCCGTTGTTCCCTCCGTTGGAAGTGTGATTTGTGATTTCTTCATAGCGATTCAATCTGTTGTAAAGCTCAATCATATGTCCAGCCAGATCTTTAGTTGTGATGGCTGACATAAGATGATCTTGAGCATGTACCATAAGCAGTGTGACTTCGTGGACGGTTCCGCCAGCTTCCTGTTGAATCAGCCTCGTTTGTGATTTATGCGCTTTAACCAACTCGGCTTTGCTTTCTTCAAGCCGCTTTGCCGCCAACTGTGTGTTACCTTTTTGAGCAAGAGCGATCGCGTCCATCGCTTTACTCTTGGCAACACCTGAGTTGGTGATAATTCCCATAATGATTTCTTGATACTCCTCCATCTCGTTCACCTCATGCTTTTTTCTCTTTAACTTACAGATTCAGTGTATAGGTTTGCTGCCGAGATCTAAACCCAAGTCTTTTCCGCCAGTAACGGAAATTCATTCATTGCTACTACGCTTTCATTTTAAAAAGCTCCGAAGCAGCACCCGCTCTGTGAATATCAGCTAGATGCACTGCGAAGCTTGGTTCAATACAGCTTATATTTAACGATAATCCTGGAGAATTCCTCGTACGTTTCGCATTTTAACATCTGCTGGACGATATCAGAATTGTCGACCAGTTCCATGAGATGGTTATACATTTTAGACGGTGGCTCTTTACCGTTTCTTTCAATGCTGAGGAGACAGATGAACTGCACTGGTTTGTCGCCCCACTCGATAGGTTGTTGAAGGGTACAGACCGCCCATACGGTTTGATTGCTTTGCGGAATGATAGGGTGAGGAACGGCTACCAAATTTCCGTAAGCCGTGGGTGCAGCCTGTTCTCGTTCCAGAACGAGTCCTATAAAACCTTCTGCAGAGCGGATCAGCCCTTCAGCATATATTTTTTGGCCCAGAAAAGAGATGACCTCTTCCTTGGTGGTAAAATTTTGTCTCAGAAATACGAGTTCCTCCCGAATGTAGTGAAAATCAAACTCGGCTTCACCAGCCAGCAAACCCCCAATTTTATCCATATCGCTGCCGCCAAGAAGTGTCTGCACGACCACGACCGGAACCGATAATGGCAGCTGAATGGGAATGGTGCTCACCACAAAGTCAATGTCATGGAGGGGGACCTGCTGAAGCTTGTAATATTCCGTTGTACCCGCCACTTCAAGCGAGCTGCCAAAAGTGCTTTGCAGTTTGTACTTGAGCAGCCGGGCGCTTCCAACTCCTGAAGTGCAGACGACCAGACAGCGTTTTGGCCGGGTGTTCATACGCTGTCGTTCGATGGCTGCTCCGATGTGAATGGCGAGATAGCCCATCTCCGCTTCCGGGATCGCAATATTCAGCTTGCTCTCGACCAGCTTGGCACCAATGACTCCCGCTTGAAAAGCCAGAGAGTAGTTGCTCTTGACATGCTCCAGCATGGGGTTTCGGATGTTCATCCCATACTTTACCCGGTTCAGCGCCGGCTTCAGATGAAGGCAGATGCCTATGAGCAGTTCCGTATCACGGCTGATGTTCAGATTCAAATCCCTGTCGATCTCGGCGAGCATTTCCTTGCCCAATTCATAGATGTTCCAGTCCAGCAGCTTCTCGGGTCCCATGTCCTCTATTTGTTGTCCTTCAATTCCGACAAACCACTTGTTTCCGGCAAGATGCATGGCAATGTAGGCGATTTCATCTTCGGGAAAAGACAACTGCAATTCCTTTTCGATCAGCCCGACAATATGCTCGGCAGCCCGAAATTCGTCGGTGCCCCGCAGATCTCCTATTTCCGTCGAGAGCATAGCTACCTGGTTTCCGTCACGAATACGCTTGCAGGCGATTGCAATATGAATAGATAAATTGCTGAACGCGATATCGGAGAGCGTTACTTCATATTTCTGAGTTTGTTCCAGAACGATTCCGCAAATCAGCGTCATTTCGTGCGGGGTGACGATGCGCAGCGCTGCATGAAGTGTTCCGCCTTGTTCTTCGGAACGACTTACAATAAACTCGGACAAGCAAAACCGAAGCTGAACTTCATCACCCTTCAGTTTGACACCGTAATTTGGCCGTTTGTCAATGGTGATTCCGTAGCCTTGTAGGGTTTGTTTGACCTCTTTGAAATCATTCTGCACCGTAGACTTGCTTATATATAGCTCATCTGCGAGGTCTTCCAGCTTCACATAATGATCAGCGAGCAGGAGACGCTTGATTAAATACAATTGCCGGTAGCCGGGAGAACCTGGATCATCGGGCTCGCCGGACAGGAACAACTGTTGTAGCAGCACACGAAAGCTACGATGATCCGTAATTTTTAGTTCATATCCCCTTGAACGAACAGGTTCAATTGCTGCCCCGTGCTTGGATAGAAATTCATCCAGTTCCCGGATATCGCTGCGGATGGTACGTGAAGTAACCTGAATCAATTTGGCGAGATAATCACTTTTGACAGGAGCATCGGCAGCCAGCAAGTGCTGAAGAATTGAAACCATGCGTGCATTCATTCAAGGTTTCCCCCTTTCTGTAAAATGGAATACAAGCAGTGTACATAAAAAACCTCCGATTATCCAAGTGTAACACCTGTAAAATAACCGGAAGCTTGTAGTAAGCTCAAAAGTAAATGAGGAAGATTCAATCAACAGTTAGCGGAAGAAGATGGTGTAAGCGGTTGGTCTGAACGTATTACCATCTGCACAGCATTTTGCCAACCTGTATAAAGCCGCTGGCGCCTGACTTCATCCATACTAGGAGTATAGTGCTCATATAGATTCTGATCAGAGGTGTTTCCCGTGACGATGCTTTTAGAATCTGACCAGTATCCGACTCCAAGACCGCCCAGATACACAGAGCCCATTGCAGACAGCTCGGCACAGGTAGAGCGGGTAACATGGGTACCCAAAATATCTGCCTGAAACTGCATGAGCCAGCTGTTAGATGAGGCCCCGCCATCTGTACGTAAACTAGTAAGGGGTACACCGGATTGTTCACGTATAAATTCTACCGCATCTCTCACTTGATACCCGATACTCTCCAGCGCTGCGCGCACAATATGTGCTTTGCCGTTTCCACGGGTCATACCCACAATTGCAGCACGTGCAGAGGGATTCCAGTAGGGAGCACCTAAACCAACAAAAGCAGGGATCAGATATACGCCCTCATTGTCCTGCAATTCGGTGATCATGGATTGCATTTCCTCAAATGACGAGAATAATCCTAAATTATCCCTTGTCCATTTTATACTGTCTCCGGTCGTACGTATAACGGCTTCCAATGCATAAGTAATCTTTCCTGAAGCCCCCCAGGCAATCGTTGTGACCAGGCCGTCACCGCCCTGCACGGGTTGCGAACCAATATTCATAAGTACAGATGTTCCAGTCCCATATGTCGCTTTGGCGTCGCCAGTCTCGAAGCAACGGTGTCCGTACAGTGCACCCTGTGAATCTCCGATTATGCCTGATATAGCTACTTGTTCGGCCCATAATTCCGCTTCCTGTGTATAGCCATACAAGGCATCGGATGCTTTTACCTCAGGGAGTATGGAGGAAGGCACACCAAATATACTGCACAAATCCATATCCCAAGCCAGCGTGTGAATGTTAAAAAGGGAAGTACGGCTGGCGTTGCTGTAATCGGTTGCATGTATTTGACCGCCTGTAAGTTTCCATAGCAGCCAGCTGTCAATGGTCCCCGCAAGTAGTTTACCTTCAGCAAGCAATTGGGAGGCATGAGGTACATGTTCCAAAATCCAATTGAACTTGGCGGCAGAGAAATAAGGATCGAGCATTAGACCTGTCTTGGAGCGTATAACATCTTCATAGCCAGTATTCTTCAAGCGTGTGCAGACCTCTGCCGTTCGCTGGCACTGCCATACAATGGCATTATAGATAGGCAAGCCAGTAGAACGGTCCCAGATCAGAGCCGTTTCTCGCTGATTCGTAATCGTTACTGCGGCCAGCGAGGAGGGAGAAAGTCCGGCTTTCTCCAGTACGCCTTTCGCAGCAATAAGCACATTGTGATATATCTCAAGCGGGTCATGTTCAACCCAGCCCGGCTGTGGGTAATATGGTTTGTGCTCCAAAAAATAACGGGTAATCACATCGCCCTGCTGATTGACCAGCAGAGTTTTGGTTCCAGAAGTGCTTTGATCGATCGCCAGAATATAGGTCTCGATATTCATTACAGCTACAGCTCCTTACTTGTTCATCAATTCGAGCACAATCTTGCTGATATTGTCAGAGGTAAGTCCATAATGTTCAAAGACTTCAGCTGTTTTGCCGGCAATCGCCGGTTCATCCGGTATGCCCAGCACTTTCATAGGAACCGGTTGATGTTGAACCACCACTTCTGCTACGGCAGCACCCAAGCCTCCGAATACACTATGCTCCTCCACGGTGACAATACCTCTCGTTTCCCGGGCTGCGGCGATGATCGCTTCCTCATCAAGTGGCTTGATGGTGTGCATATTGAGAACACGAGCTTTCACACCCATCTGCTGGAGCAACTCAGCCGCATCCAGAATGATACGGACGGTCTCACCAGCGCCAATCAGAGTAATGTCTGATCCTTCTCGCAAGGTGACAGCTTTTCCAATCTCAAATGGATAATCATCGGACGGATAGATATCCTCAACAGCATTACGTCCGATCCGTACATATGCGCCTCCTTCATGCTGAACCAGCGCTTCGGTCATTTTCTTGGTTTCATGACGATCGGCGGGGAGTAAAACCATCAAACCAGGAATCGCTCTGGCCACAGCAATATCTTGGACAGAGTGATGAGACATCCCCAGTGCGCCGTAGCTAACACCACCGCTTATCCCAATCAGTTTTACATTGGTTCCGGAATAAGCTACATCTACCTTGATTTGCTCAATACTACGCATACTCAGGAAGCAGGCAGGAGAGGTGACGAACGGCTTTTTACCGCTGTGTGCGAGTCCGGCAGACATACCGACGATATTTTGCTCGGCAATGCCTACTTCCACAAATTGTTCCGGATAGGCATCGGCAAAGGGGGCCATAGCAGCAGAGCCGCGAGAATCACTAGCCAACACCATAATATCCCGATCCTCTTTGGCAAGACTAAGCAACGTTTCACAGATGACCTGACGATTAGGGATTTTGTTCATTGTTTATCTCACCTGTCCTTCCCCGGATAATTCGTCTATTTCTTGCGTTAGTTCCGCCAGTGCGCGTTCAAGTTCATCATCACTTGGAATACGATGGTGCCAGCCTGGAACACCCTCGGCAAAGGATACTCCTTTTCCCTTGATCGTGTTTGCCAGCACCAACGTTGGTTTGCCTTCAATTTCGGGGACATTGCGGAATGTATGGATCAATTCCTCCATGCTGTTGCCATCAATGGAGATAACATTCCAGCCGAAGGCGGCCCACTTCTCCTCCAGCGGCTCAAGTCCCATAACCTCCTCGGTTGTACCGCTGATTTGCAGGCCGTTGCGGTCAATGATGCCGACAAGATTATCCAGTTTGTAATGGGCACCTGCCATAGCGGCTTCCCAATTGGAGCCTTCAGCTTGCTCTCCGTCACCCATTAGACAGAATACACGGTAGGATCGCCCGTCACGCTTGGCAGCCAGTGCCATGCCGACGGAGATGGGGAGGCCATGGCCCAATGCGCCTGTATTCATCTCAACACCGGGAACCTTATTGTTCGGATGCCCAATCAGACGGGTACCGAATTGGCTATAGGTTTCCAGTTCTTCTTTAGGGAAGAAACCAAGGTCTGCCAGAATACACCATAAAGATTCGACGGAATGTCCTTTGCTGGCAATAAAGCGGTCGCGTTCTTCCCATTTAGGATTAGCGATATCAATATTCATGATTTCGTAGTATAGGGCGGTGAGTATATCCGTATTGCTCAGTGAGCCTCCTGTATGTCCTGTTTTGGCACGATGAATAATGGTGAGCAGGTCCTTACGGATTTGTGCGGCTTTGATTTTCAAGTCTAGGATTTCCATAGTGTCCTCCTGAAAAAATATAGTTAAACCAGAATACCCGACTTGGTGACAGCGAGATCGGAACCGCGCAACCAGCGTTGGATTTCCTGTTCGGTAGGATCTACCGGATCTGCCTTAACGCCTGGAAGGTAATTGCAGGCCTCGTACAGAGCTGGGATGACGTTAGCGTGAATGCCAACAGAGTGATGGACGTAAGGACCTTTGACGAGCTTTTCTTCCCATAACGGCCAGTCGTTGACTTCTACCCAGACATACGAGCCGCGGGTATAAGGTCCCTCAATTCCTTTAGCTTTGCCGAGGAAAATGGAATAATCTCCATGATCACCATCAAAACGAGCGATGGTCATGCCGCCGCCTTTGATTTGTCCTTCATGTGTGCCTGGTGCGTGATCATCGAACAGGAAGTGCTTGCGCAGTTTGGGTTTGTTCTCAATAGACATGGAGACTGGAAAGTTCCCGCAGTGGAATAAAAGTTCTCCATTGTCATTCTCAGGGTGACGTACTGTAATATCAGCAAAAAAGGTTGGCAGTTCGTTCATCGCAGCCGCTTGCACCATAACCGAAGTAATAGCTCCGTGAATATCGGTTTCGCAGGTGACCGGAATTTGTTCATCTGTCAAAATAGCATTTGCCAGACAAGGCATAATTCCCATAGCTTCCTGGAGGGAGGACCAGCATTGGATGGCGATAGCTGTACTTCCCGTTTCGATAGCGTAGGATTTCATGGCTACTTTAAGTGCAGCGATACGTCTGATATCTTCTTCGGTGACTTCACTGTAGTCCAGCTTTTCTTTGATATAATCAATCGCTTCTGAAAGCTCAGCACTGCTTCCGGAGGCAATTTTCTTTGAACGGAGCTGAATATCTACTAGTGTGATTGGATGAATTTCAATACCGAATCGCTCCAACAGTTCCCCTTCATTGCAAATCATGGTCCAAAAGGAAGCAGGACGAGGGCCTATCTGAAGAATCCGTAAACTCTTGAACTGTCGTACTACATTGGCAGCCGAGATAAAGTTGTTAAAGCCTCGTTCAAATACCGGATCAGCTACACGACTGTTTGTGATATAGGTAAAAGGGACATTAAAGCGGCGAAGCACTTTTCCGCTGGCGAACAATCCACACTGGGTATCCCGCAATCTCATCCCGTCGGCTAGAGGAGCCTCATCACGTGGACCCCACAATAGAACCGGCTTGCCAATCGCCTTGCCCACACGGGCAACCGTATCCTCGGTACCAAAATTGCAGTGGGGGAAGAAAACAGCGTCCACTTCCTCTTCCTTGAAACGTTTGATAATCAAGTCAGCGTTAATATGATCGTCATACAGCAAACCTTCTTCATTAAGTCCTTCCAAATCCACGATGTCCATGTTCATTCCGAAGCTCTCGATTTGTTTGCGAATGGCAACTTTGTAGCGGAATGCATCCTCAGCACTGAAGGTGAATCGTCGAGTAGGCGCATACCCCAGTTTCAGCTTTTTCATGAATAACTCTCCTTGTACTAGAAGTAAACAAATTGAAATCACACTAAACAAAACTAAACTATGGTGTACAAATTATATAAAGTTTTATTTTCGAAGTCATCGTATCATCTCTATAAACCGCTGTCAATTAGTCTGTTTATAAAAATTTAGGTGTTTAGTTTAGTTATTTTTCGAAAATAAACTAAACAAATGCATTTAATTTAGAGTGAATAACGTATGTATCATATCTATTAAATTTGACAGGCTCCTAAATCTTTGTTAGAGTTTCAATCAAATATGAATAACCTTTTCATGGGATGTTACCGATAGGGCATAACCTGAACTGGCTTGTTTACACTGCAAGTGTAATCAGGCTGGTTTGGGTTTTTTTATTACTCATCACCCTTTCTGTATCCCTTTTATTACACATTTGGAAGGAGAACGTTTATGTCCAGTTATGTTTTTCCTAAAGACTTTTTATGGGGTGGTGCTCTTGCTGCCAACCAGGCTGAGGGGGCTTATTTAGAAGACGGTAAAGGGTTGAGTCTGGTGGATCTGCTGCCTACCGGAGAGAAGAGAAGAAGCATAATGAAAGGGAATGTTCCTTCGTTGACTCCACTTGAAAGCGAATTCTATCCTTCCCACGAAGCCATTGACTTCTATCATCACTATCGCGAGGATATTGCACTATTTGCGGAAATGGGATTCAAGGCACTGCGTGTTTCCATTGCCTGGGCTCGTATTTTTCCAACTGGAGAAGATGCTGTTCCCAATGAAGCGGGGCTGCAATTTTACGATGATTTATTTGACGAATTGCATAAACACGGTATTCAGCCGGTTGTGACCCTTGCTCATTTTGACGTACCAGTAGCTCTGATCGAAAAATATGGAAGCTGGCGCAGCCGGAAACTGGTAGGTTTGTTTGAAACCTATGCCAAAACTGTATTCACTCGTTACAAGGATAAAGTCAAATACTGGATGACGTTTAATGAGATTAACATGCTGCTTCATTTGCCGTTTCTCGGTGCAGGGCTTGTATTTCAAGAAGGTGAAAACGTTAAACAAATTCAGTACCAGGCTGCACATCATCAGCTTGTGGCAAGTGCGCTGGCGGTGAAAGCATGTCACGAGATCATTCCAGATGCAAAGATTGGCTGTATGCTTGCTGCTGGTAGCTTCTATCCGTATACATGTAATCCCGAAGATGTGTATCAGGGGATGGAAAAAGACCGCGAGTCCTACTTCTTCATTGATGTACAGTCACGCGGCGAATATCCTGGTTATGCGAAACGCTTCTTCAAGGATCATGGACTAAACATCGAGATGGAATCCGGCGACGCAGCCATTTTGAAAGATCATACCGTCGACTACATCGGATTTAGCTATTACTCGAGCCGGACAACCAGCACAGACCCGGAAGTTGTCAAAAACATGACCAGCGGGAATGTATTCGGCTCCGTGGCCAACCCATATTTGGACAAGTCAGAATGGGGCTGGACGATCGATCCAAAAGGATTCCGCATCACAGCCAACCAACTGCATGACCGCTACCAAAAGCCTTTATTCGTAGTGGAAAACGGTTTTGGGGCCAATGATGTGGTTTCGCCTGAAGGAGAAGTGAATGACGATTACCGAATCGACTATCTCAAGCGGCATATTGCCGAAATGGGCGAGGCTCTTCAAGACGGGGTCGAAATTATCGGTTACACTAGCTGGGGACCGATTGACATTGTCAGCGCATCCTCCGGAGAGATGAAAAAACGCTATGGTTATATTTATGTAGACCGTGATAACGAAGGCAACGGTTCGTTGAAGCGTATTAAAAAGAAAAGTTTCCACTGGTACAAAAACGTAATTCATTCCGACGGTGAAAATCTCGGCGAATAATCGTACCATAAGGAAATAGGATCGGACGTCCTGAATCAACGGGGATTTCCGATCCTCGTTACTTGATTGAAAGCGTTGACAATCGTTCCTTTTCGGGCTATACTTGACGCAATTCCATCATTTTTAGGATTGTTACTGCATAGCAGGCAAAACCTAAGCCACGAATAAGCGGATTTTACAGTCTAGTTTATTTGGCGTGCTTCGGTTTTTTTTGTTTGCAATAAAGTGGATGGAGCATGAGTGGCTCTTGCTGGCATAGGGAACGGGGGATCGAGATGAATATAGCAAAGGTCATCAACAACAATGTAATTAGTGTCTACCAGACAGACGGTACAGAACTCGTGGTCATGGGTCGAGGGATTGCTTTTAAGAAAAAGCCAGGAGACAAAGTAGACGAAACCAGGATTCAGAAGGTATTTGCGCTGAAAAACAAGCAGACATCCGATAACTTCAAAATGCTGCTGCGCGAGGTACCGATGGATTTGATCGTGATTGTGGAGGAAGTCATTAATGACGCCAAGCATAATCTGAACAGAAAGCTAAACGAAAATATTTATGTTTCTCTGACCGACCATATCAATTTTGCTATTGAAAGGTACCGGGAAGGACTGGAAATCAAAAACGCGTTATTGTGGGAAATCAAGCAGCTGTACAAAGAAGAATTCGCTATTGGTCTGAGAACGCTGGAACAAATCAAACAAAAGCTCGGTATTGAACTGCCTGTGGATGAAGCGGCTTATATTGCCCTTCACATCGTGAATGCTGAAATGAACGAGGAAGTCATTACGACCATGAGTATTACGAAGTTCATCCAGCAAATTATCAATATCGCCAAGTACCATTTTAAGGTGGATTTTGACGAGGATTCTTTGAGTTATTTCCGCTTTATTACGCATCTGAAATTTTTCGCCCAGCGTGTATTTAAGGGAAATCACTATGAAAATAACTATGATCATTTATATGACATGATTAAGGAAAAGCACAAGGAAGCAGCCGCTTGTACGGAGAAAATCGGAACCTTTGTAAAAAAAGAATACGGTCACGAATTGACGAACGAAGAAAAGCTGTATTTGACTGTGCATATTGAACGAGTGGTGAATAGATAAGTTAAACCTTTTATTCGAAAAAGGATCAAAATAAAAGGTTAAATGTTTTTGTTGACAAATATGGTAGTTTAATTATATTATGTGAGTAACAGGAATTTAATAAGTTTTAACTGGGATTGTTACTGGTTATGCAGGCAAAACCTAAGTCATGAAAAATTGCGGGACTCAAGTGCCCACCATTTTTCAAGGCTTAGGTTTTTTGTGTGCCTAAATATGGTAAAAAGCCCCTTAGAACATGGAGGTGTCCATCATGAGTTATGAAAAACTGGCTAAAGAAATTGTGCACCTGGTAGGCGGCGAAAAAAATGTAGTATCGCTCGTACACTGCGCCACACGCCTGCGTTTTGTGCTAAAAGATGAGGCAAAAGCAGACAAGGCAAAGCTGGAAAAAACCGATGGAATTATTACGGTCAAGCAGAGCGGTGGCCAGTTCCAGGTTGTGGTCGGTAACAAAGTACCAGAAGTATATAATGCCATCGGCCAAGTATCCAACATTTTGAATGAAACTGGAAAAGAAGAGAATTCAGCTAAAGGCAAGAAAGGGTTTGGCGCTGTAATCGACGTAATTTCCAGCATTTTTGCACCGTTGCTCGGAGTTATGGCGGGGTCCGGTATTTTGAAAGGTCTGCTGCTGATTGCGAGCAACCTTGGCTGGCTGGTTCCGAAAGACACTACCTATATGATTTTGTATGCTGCGGCCGACAGCTTGTTTTATTTCCTGCCGCTCTTGTTAGCGGTTACAACGGCACGGAAATTCGGAGGTAATATCTTCGTTGCTCTGACCATCGCCGGAGGGCTGCTTTACCCGACGATTGTCACGCTGAAAACAGAAGGTACAGCAACAGACTTTTTCGGTATTCCTATTGTGATGATGAGTTATTCATCTACCGTTATTCCGATTATTTTAGCCGTGATCGTCATGAGTAAGCTGGAAAAATGGTGCAATCGCGTGATCCATGAGAGCGTCAAAAACTTTATTACACCTTTAATTCTACTTGTAATTATGCTTCCTCTGACCCTGATGGTTTTTGGTCCAGTCGGGGTGTATGTGGGCAACGCAATCGCTACCGCGCTCGTTGCTGCGTTCAGCTTTAGTCCGCTGCTGGCTGGAGCAATTCTTGGTGCTTGCTGGCAGTTGCTCGTTATTTTCGGGGTTCACTGGGGTCTTGTACCTGTATTTATTAATAACATTGCTGTTAACGGCAGAGACGGTATTAAGCCTTCTGCTGCGGCTTCTATCTTTGCTCAAACCGGTGCAGCGTTTGGGGTTATGCTGAAAACGAAAAATAAAAAGCTGAAAACGCTAGCAGGTTCCGCTACGCTTACAGCGTTGTTCGGTATCACAGAGCCAGCGGTCTATGGGGTTACGCTACCGCTGAAACGTCCGTTTATTGCAGGTATTATCGGCGGTGCTGTCGGTGGTGCCATTATCGGCCAAGCTGGGACGCAGGCATTTGCCTCTGGCGCACCTGGATTGCTGACCTTGCCGATCTTTTACGGTCCTGGCGGACAAGGTTTCCCGGGATTGATTTTAGGGATTACTGTTTCATTTTTGATCTCAGCTATCTTGACTTATATTTTAGGCTTCGAAGATCCAGTTGAAGAGGAAGAAACCACTGACAATTCGACTAAAGAGTCGACTTCTACAGTTGTCGTTTCTAATGAGGAGGTATTAAGCCCGATTGAAGGAACTGTGGTCGCTCTAACGGAAGTTCCCGATCCTGCGTTTGCTTCAGAAGCTATGGGTAAAGGTATCGCCATCCAGCCGACAACAGGCAGAGTCGTAGCCCCGTTCGATGGAACCATTACGGTGGCGTTCAAGAAAAAGCATGCGTTGGCAGTGGTTTCGCATCAGGGCGCAGAAGTTCTAATTCACGTCGGAGTAGATACGGTTAAGCTGGACGGTAAACATTTTACTTCCTATATTAAAGAAGGCGATCAAGTTAAAGCGGGAGATCTGCTGCTCGAATTTGATGTTGAGCAAATCAAGGCAGAGGGTTATCCTACGATTACGCCGGTTATCATCACAAATTCTTCTGAATATACGGAAATTCTCCCAATCTCTCAAGGGCAGATAGCTGAGCAGGCACCGCTGTTGAAACTATCTAGTGCTCCAAATGTGCAAGAAGATATCGCCTGAATTTCTTAAAGACCAAGCTCTGACGATCCACTTTTTTGGGTCCTCAGAGCTTTTTTGTCGTCCTTTCAGGTAGCAGATAAGTCGATTTGTAATTGACAATATGTCAATTAAATTAGCTTGTACGGTTGTAAAAACTAATCTATAATTTCTTGTAAATATGAAAAAAATTTCTGAAAACATTAACTGAATATGAATTGATGGATCAGGGGGAAATGCAAGGAATGTTAGAGAAGTGGGCAGAGGCAGTAAATGGCGTCATTTGGAGCAATCCTGTGGTATATGTCTGTTTGAGCGTGGGGCTATTATTTTCAATTATGACTCGATTTCTGCAAATCAGACATTTCAAAGAGATGATTCGCCTTGTATTTAAAGGGAAAAGTTCTGAGGCAGGTGTATCCTCATTTCAGGCCTTTACGATGGCGTTATCAGGACGTGTAGGAACGGGGAATATTGCTGGGATTGCACTGGCAGTCGGTATGGGGGGACCCGGGGCAATATTTTGGATGTGGGTCATGGCTTTTATCGGATCGGCCACTGCGTTTGTTGAATCTACACTGGCTCAGATCTATAAGGTAAAGCGTGATGGTCAGTATCGAGGCGGCCCGGCCTTTTATATTGAAAAAGGGACAGGCTTAAAATGGTTTGCGGTTATTTTCGCAGTTGTAGCGTTGGTCGCTATGTGTTTACTGTTGCCGGGAACTCAATCGAATTCGATTGCGGTAGCTTTTCATAATTCGTTTGGTATGGATATGAAGGTTTCCGGGATAGTAGTTGTCGTGTTGCTGGCGCTTATCATATTTGGTGGTGTAAAAAGAATTGCCAATGTGGCACAGGTAGTCATACCCTTCATGGCACTTGGCTACATCCTTGTCTCTTTCTATATTATGGTGACGAACATTACTGCGCTTCCCGATGTATTTACTCTTATTTTTCGCAGTGCCTTCGGTATCGATTCAGTGTTCGGTGGTATAGCAGGGACAGCCATTGCCTGGGGGGTAAAACGAGGCATTTATTCGAATGAAGCGGGACAAGGTTCTGGTGCGCATCCGGCAGCAGCCGCAGAAGTGTCCCATCCAGCAAAACAGGGGCTGGTTCAAGCATTTTCCGTGTATGTAGATACTTTTTTAGTCTGTACGTCCACGGCTTTCATGGTCTTGTTTACAGGGATGTACAACGTGAAGGGACCGGGTGGGGGTTATATTGTGCAGCATCTCCCGGGTGTTGAAGAAGGAACACAATATACACAGGCTGCTATTGAATCGGTATTCCCGGGTTTCGGATCAAGCCTCTTGTCCATAACCTTGTTCTTTTTCGCCTTTACCACCATTATCGCCTATTATTACATCGCTGAAACCAATATGGCCTACCTGGTTGCCGACCGTAAAGCCAGATGGCCTATGTTCCTGTTAAAGTTGGTTATTCTGGGTTCGACCTTTTATGGAACGGTCGTCAAGGAATCTGCGTTGGCGTGGACACTGGGGGATATGGGGGTCGGTATTATGATGTGGGTGAATCTGATTGCTATGATCCTTTTGGCCAAGCCTGCGCTTCTCGTGCTTAAGGATTACGAGCGGCAACGGCGCCAAGGGCTAGACCCGGTATTTGACCCGAAGCAGGCGGGAATTTCAAATGCAGATTATTGGTCACAGGCATATCAGCATCCTTCAGATGAGACGAAGATTACGGTTGAACCCGGTAAGCTGCAAGCCTAAATAAGATAGAGAACTAAAATCAAAGGTGGCTCCGCGCGGAGTCACTTTTTTTCGTTATCTTGCTTTTACATTCCAGGAGGGGTACATATGTTCACTATTTAGTTTATAATTTGGATATGAGGAAGGGGACATTGCACAAGAGAGGGGATTAACATGAGCACATCCGATTTATCCATAACAGACGAAAAGTGGAGAGCTATTGTAGAAAATGACAAGTCTTATGACGGGGTATTTTTGTATGCTGTGAAGACAACGAAAATATTTTGTCGCCCCTCCTGCAAATCCCGACCTCCTAAAAGAGAGCACATCCGTTTATTTACATCAGCAGAGCAGGCTTTGGCTGAGCATTTTCGTCCGTGTAAAAGATGTAAACCGACAGGACAACGATTGCCTGATCACGACTGGATCGCAGGAGTTGCAGAATACGTAGATTCGAACTATATGAAGGACTTAACATTGCACGTCCTGGCAGAGATAAGTCATGGAAGCCCGTATCATTTACATCGTACCTTCAAGCGAATCATGCATGTCACTCCGATGGAATATATACAGCGTACTAGGTTGAAACAAGCGAAGAAGCTGCTTATTTGCTCACATCAATCTGTTGCGGAAGTGGGGGAGAACGTAGGTCTGTCCAATATCCCTTACTTTATTACGTTGTTTAAAAAGAATACAGGTTACGCCCCGTTGCAGTATCGCCAACTCGAATCCAAAGCAACTCAAAAAGGAGGTACACAGCATGGTACATCAAATGAATAAAACGATCTATTGGTCATTATTGACGCACGAGGATTGGAATTTATATATTGCAGCTACATCGGAAGGATTATGTTATGTCGGTTCGCTTAATCAACCTGTAGAGGAATTGATAACATGGGCAGGAAGTCGATTTCCCGACAGTCCTTTAGTTGAAGAGGATATCGTTTTACAGCTCTATGCCAAGGAGTTGATTGAATATTTCCAAGGGGAGCGCACACATTTTACATTCCCTTTTGACTTTCATGGAACTGCATTTCAAATGGCTGTATGGAACGCGCTGTGTAATATTCCGTATGGGGAGACACAATCCTATTCAGATATTGCCAACGCTATTCAAAAGCCGAACTCTGTTCGTGCGGTAGGTTCTGCCATCGGTGCTAATCCGATTTTGGTCACCATCCCTTGTCACCGGGTCATTGGTAAGAATGGAGCTTTGACCGGGTATCGTGGGGGGCTGGACATGAAGGTGAAGCTTTTGCAGCTTGAAAAAAATCGCACACACAAATCAATATAGTAGTGAGGTTAGGTATGAAAAATGAGTATTACAAATCTCCCAAGACTCTATTGAATAAAGGAACCGGCTTCTTGTCAGGGTATACACACTCGTTGAACCCGTATACCGGCTGTACCTTTGGTTGCTCGTATTGTTATGTACGCCAATTGCCAGTCTCTACGTTTCGGAGGGAAGCCTGGGGAACATGGGTTGATATTAAAAAAGAGGCGGCAGATATTCTTCGCAAGGAGCTTCGCAGGGCCCAATCTAGAGGGAAAGTCACGATTTTTATGTCGTCAAGCACTGACCCTTATCAGCCGGCCGAGTACAAGGAAGAGGTGACCCGATCTCTGCTGGAAGTGATGGTGGAAGATCCGCCAGATTTTCTCTTTGTACAGACGCGTAGTCCGCTTGTACGACGAGATGTTGATTTATTGCTCCAATTGAAGGAACGTGTACGTGTGAGTATCACGGTAGAAACAGACCGTGAGGATATACGCAAACATTTCACTCCGGAAGCTCCTCCCATCCAGGCTCGTCTCCAAACGCTGCAACTTTTAAAAGAGGCAGGTGTGCCGACGCAAGCTACTATTGCTCCGATGCTGCCAAGCAGTGAGCATTTTGCAGACAAGCTTGTGCCTCTGGTCAACCGTGTCTGTATTGATGATTATTTTATGGGAGACGGCAGCGGGGGAAGGCGGACGCGCAGCTTGAACATTGGTGCGCTGTACGAGTCATTGGGGCTGGAAGAATGGTATCACCCTGCCGCCTATAAGGCGGTTTATGAGCGTTTTCTTCATGTTTTTCCCGAAGAACAGCTCTATGTGAGCAAAGAAGGATTTGAGCCCTGATATGAAAGCAGCCTATGCAATTAAAATGAAGAGTGTACCATACAAGGGGAGCGGGAGAACGAATGGAAACGGTCATGACCAAAAACTTTGACTATGGAGAAAAGGAAGTCAACTACCTGAAAACGGTAGATACCGTACTTGGTGCCGCTATAACGCAAATGGGCAAGGTAGAACGCGTAATCATTCCCGACCTGTTTGCAGCGCTTGTTCATGCGATTGTGGGGCAGCTTATTTCGGCCAAGGCGGTTCAGACCATATGGACAAGGATGCAGGAGAAATTAGGCGCGATCACTCCGCAAAATATAGCCGTTCAGACGGCTCAGGAAATTCAAAGCTGTGGCATAACCATGAAAAAAGCAGCATGTATCCTGAATATAGCCCAAACGATCGAGCAGGGATTGTTGGATTTACAGGAATTATATGAGCTTTCTGATACACAGGTGATCCAGAAATTATCCTCGCTACAAGGGATAGGCCCTTGGACAGCTGAAATGATGCTGATTAATTGCATGGAACGTCCGGACGTCGTCAGTTGGGGCGATATGGCTATTCGGCGGGGAATGATGAAGTTGTACCATTTAGATACACTGACCAAGCAGCAATTTGAGGAGTATCGCCGAGTGTATTCACCTTATGGTTCAGTGGCTTCCATTTATTTGTGGAGCATTTCATTTCGTTAACAAACAGGGAGTGGAAAATATGGAGAAGACCATCAGAGAGCAGATACTGTCACAAGTGGATACGGATTTTCAGAAATTTACGGCTGCATTGCTGCCAACGATTAATAATGTGCTGGGTGTGCGTCTGCCGGTGCTGCGTAAGCTGGCTCAAGATATTGCCAAAGGAGATTGGCGACTTTATCTGGAGACCGCCGAAAGTGAGCACTTTGAAGAAGTGATGCTGCAAGGTATGGTGATTGGTTCTGTAAAAACAGATATTGAGGAAGTTTTGAGTTATACCGCCAAGTTTGTTCCTAAAATTGATAATTGGTCCGTATGTGATAGTTTCTGTGCCGGATTGAAAATCACGAAACAACATAAAGAAAGAGTATGGGATTTTATTCAGCTCTATCTGTTCTCTAAGAAAGAATATGAAATTCGGTTTGGGGTGGTTATGCTGCTGAATTTTTATATTGAAGAACAGTATATTAGCCGGGTGCTTACTTTGCTAGATCAGACCCATCGAGAAGATTATTATGTACAAATGGCGGTAGCATGGGCGATATCAATCTGTTATATCAAGCTGCCTGAGGTAACGATGGCGTATTTAAGTCATAATGCATTAGACAATTTTACTTTCAACAAGGCTCTGCAAAAAATCACAGAATCATACCGGGTGGATCAGGCAACGAAAACGACCATTCGTAGTATGAAACGAAAAAGAAAATAGGATGGGTCCCCGCCTGTAAGTGTTATACTGAAAAAAACATACGTGTATAAGATCGACAGGAGGGGAGTCAGTGAATTCGATCCCGCTGGGAGTGCTGGTTGTAGATGATGAAACTAGGCAGCGTCGTGGGTTGGCTGCCATGGTCCGGGATTTACGTCCAGAATACGAGGTTTGGGAAGCCAAGAACGGGAAAGATGCTTTAAACATTTCATTATCCCAACCGATCCAGATCGTTTTTACAGATATTCAAATGCCGATTATGAACGGGATTGAATATCTTCAACAATTGAGGACATCGGGTCAGCATGAGACCAAAGTTATTTTAGTGACAGTCTACCAGGAATTTAGCTATGCACAGCAGGCGGTACGATACGGAGCGAATGATTATTTGGTAAAACCGGTGCAATCACAGCAGCTTATTGAAGTGATTCAACACATGGAGAAGATCATTGTAGAGGAGCAGGAAGTACTCGGTGAAAATCGAACAGCGTTAAATCAGATCGAGCAGAGCATGCCTGCATTTGTGGAGCATTTGTTTAGCAGATGCGTGACAGACAAGTTGCAGTCGAACGAGAAAAGCCTATTAAAAAGTCACTTTGGGTGGCAGGGGGTAGGTGAAGTTCTCGCATTGGGAGCATCTGCATCCCGCCCAGAGGATATATATACGTGGGATTCTAAGCTGCGAAACACGGTTGTTGAAATATTGCGGCCTTGGGCGTCTTCTGTCGTGTTCCCACTTGAAGTCCATAAAGACCATATGGTCGCCGTGGTGAATTGGAGAGACAGGACTGAAGGCAAGGAGGCCAAAGGTGCACTTCAAGCTGGTCTGAAAAAGGTGGAGCAGCAGCAAGCTATCTCCATTTGGTTTGCTTGGGGTCAGCCTTTTGATTTTGATGAAATGCAAATAAGCCCATCTCACGAAAGGGCTGTTCGCCTGATCTCCATGCGTTTTTATACACCTCACATCAGATGTTTGAACCTTGTCGCTTCAGATAATGACCAGCCGGTACAGGAATTGAGCACTCATGAACAAATAGCCTTTCTAAAATTCGTTGAAAGCGCTATCTCCAATGGAAAGCCCGATCAGTTATTGGAATGGGTACAACATTTCATTGGACGAATGACGCAAGGGTACCCTCCACCTGATGCGCTTAAAGCTAAATTAATACACCTTCTCCTAGTTAGTTTACCACGGTTAAATATAGGGTGGAGTGAGGAAGCCTACTCACGTTACTCGGAACAGTTGAACCGAGCTGTCGAAGAGGCCACATGTCTTCAGAATCTTGAGGATCGTATTGCAGCATGGTTAAAAGAGCTGATTCTTGAGCTTGACGGCAGCTCCAAAGGTGAACCTATCATGAAAAAATGCAAGGAATTTCTGGATACACATCTACATGAAGACCTAAGTCTGGAGATTGTGGCCCGGCGCTTTCACTATAATGCGTCCTATTTTAGCATTCTGTTCAAAAATTATTTTGGGGTCTCGTTCACGGAATATATGGTGAAGCTCAGAATGCAAAAGGCTCGGCACTTACTGCTGCATACAGACGCCAAGGTCGCAGAAATTAGTAGACAGGTTGGTTATAAAGATATCAAATACTTCTTTAAAGTGTTCAAAAAAAACGTAAAGCACACACCTGAAGAATTTCGCAGAAAATTCAATTAATCGTTAGGTGAAAGGAAGGTACAATGCGCCAAGTCAAATATATATATCAAAAATTTTTGGACAGTAGCTTTCGTACGAAGTTGATGCTGTCCTATTTTTTGTTGTCTGGTTTTATCGTTTTGATCCTGGGCTTTGTCTACTTCGAAACTAGTGCGCGGAATATTACTGCAAACGTAACAGATAGTGTTACAAGTGTACTTCGAAGTAATAACCAGCTGCTGGATAACAAGCTGACAGCTATTCAAAAAACCGTAGATATGATTCCAATTGATCATGACCTTCTACAGACCATTACAGACGTGGATACTACGGATTCTTCATCGCTTTTACGAACTGATCGCAGTATTACGAAAATTTTGTACAGATACTTTGGCAATATGGAGGAAGTATACGCTTCTCAAATTATGACGCAAAAGTATGCATACGGAAGTACAGAGCGGATGTATATTCCCGTTCAGCCGTTTTATTCTTCTCCCTTGGCGACAACAGCGGTGCAAGCAGAGGGGGCTACCAAGTGGATTCCTGCCTATTCGTATGCCGACACCTTTCATCAGCAGGATTTAAAACAAGGTTCCTATGATTTTAGTTCTTTATTTGCTGTGGTTAAGCAGCTTCATTTGACTGCATTAGATGATGCTGGAACCTTTCATACGCTTCCTGAAGGCAAGGAAAAGCCTATACTTATATTGAATTTCCGGCCTGATTTGTTAAAGGTCGGTTTTGAAGATTATGCAGCCCGCAGCGGATTTGCACATCTATCCTACGGTATGATTCACGATAACAATGGGATAGTCATGAGTTCAGATCGACAGCAACAAGCGGGGGAGCCGGTGGCAGATTGGCTGAAGAAGGCCATTACTTCGGAACAAGGGACGAAAATGGTAAACGTTAAGGGTCAAAGCATATTACTGGTTTACGAAGCGATGAAGACGACGGGCTGGGTATCGTATATAGCCATTCCCATGGAAGATGTACTGGGACATCTGTCAACGATTCGTACCTACACCTTGTTTTTTTTAGGCATTATGATGCTCATTGCTGTTATCCTTGCTTATTTGCTGTCTGTATACATCAGTAAGCCCATTACAGATATGAAACAGGCGATGAAGGTAATGGAGAAGGGAGATTTTGATATTCGAATTCCTGAACGTGGCTATGATGAATTGGGGGACCTGGTGATCCGATTTAATCAAATGAATGAGAAAATTAAAGATTTGATCGAAGAAAATTACAAATCACGTCTGCGAGCCAAAGAGTCGGAGTTAATGGCACTTAATTTACAGCTTAATCCCCATTTTTTGTATAACACCTTAACGACAATGTATTGGATCGCACTAGAGCATAAACAACAGGAACTGGGCCAATTGATCATTAGTCTGGCGGAAATGCTGCAAATTACGACTCGAAACAAAAATGATACATGGAGCCTGGAAACCGATCTGAATTGGCTGGAAAAATACATTTACATTATGCAAAATCGCTTTGAGAACAAGTTCACGGTGGAATATGATATTGATCCCATTTTGCTTCAGATGGAGGTTCCCAAACTCTTCTTGCAGCCTTTTGTGGAGAATTCAATTATTCACGGTTTCGCCGAAATGGAATCAGGCGGTCAGATTAAGATCACAGCCTGGATCGAAACGCAATTGGTGTGTTTTAAAGTCGAGGATAATGGATTAGGAATTCAAGAAGATCATATATGCCGAATTCAAGCTGGAGAAATCCGGTCAACAGGCATTAAAAATGTAGACAGAAGAGTGCGGCTGTTATATGGGATGGAATATGGGATTGCGCTCCACTCGCCAGAAGGTAAGGGGACATTTGTCCTGATCCGAATCGGAGAAACGCATAGATCTAATCAAATGACACCAATCCAATGAGAGTACGACTTTTCAAAATGTAAGCGTTTGCTAGAATGGATTTAGTGACGAAGCAACAAACGAAAAGATAAAAAATAAACGGTTTGGGGGCGCTACTCATGTTAAAACGAAAGTTATGGATCGTCTGCATGTGCTTGATCGTTGGACTTATGTCAGCCTGTAGTTCAAATGAGAGCAGCAAGCCAGTAGATTTGCAGGGGCACGAGCAAGTGACACTGACCTATGCCAGCTGGGGGAGCACCAATGAAAAGAAGGTTCAACAGGAGATTGCCAAAAAATTCACAGAGAAATATCCGTGGATCAAAATCAACTATATGCACATCCCCGGGGATTACGTAACTAAATTAACGACGATGTTTGCCGCCAACCAGGCACCAGATGTATTTCCTATTTATAAAGCACAGGCTCTGCAATGGGCTGAACAAGGCAAACTATATAATTTAAATGAATTTTTGAAGGAGGATAAGGAGCTAACGAAGGAAAGCCTCATTCCTAATTCAGTTATCTATTGGGATAAGGATAAAGTGGCAGGGGTCAAGGTGACGGAGGAAGCCTTTGCGCTTTATTACAACAAGGATTTGTTTGATGAGGCTGGTGTTGCCTTGCCGCCAGTCAAAGCTGAAGAGGCTTGGACATGGGAACAATTCTTAGAGACAGCACAAAAGCTCACCATTGATAAAGCGGGAAATAATGCGCTCAGCCCCAATTTTGATGCAAGTAACATCAAACAGTATGGAGTTCGGTTTGACACATGGATGTGGCACCTGCTGGTTCCTTCCAATAACGCAAGTGTGATTTCCGACAAAGGGGACTCGCTTAACCTTGAAAACCCTGATGTGATTGAAGCCGTGCAAAAGATGGCGGATCTGATCAACGTGTATCATGTGGCACCGTCGCCGACGCAGTCCAAAAATATTCCTTCTCCGGCCGTAGCATTGCAAAGCAAACGTGTAGCGATGGATCTGGATGGGCAGTGGGTCCAATTGGATCTTGGAGAATCGAAGGTGAATTTTGGTGTAGGCGTGTTACCCAAACTGAAAAGCAGTAAAACAATCCTGTTTGGTGAACCGGAAGTGATTTCTGCCAAAACCAAACATCCGAAAGAAGCATGGATGTTTTATAAATTCTTGCTGGATGCTGAAAGCGGACTTGACATGCATTCCAGCGGATTGTGGATGCCTGTCATGAAAAAGTGGTACACCGAACCAGACTTGATTAGCAAATGGGCAGATGTCAAGCCAGGCCATGCGGAGGGATATCGTGATGCAGTCATGAACCAAACGTTGCATAACGGTGTCAATTCTTACGACTACTATCTGAAAAACTCGGAAAAAATCAATGCGATTATTAACCCGGCGCTAGATCAGGTATGGCTGGGCAAGAAAACGGTGGAGCAAGCATTTAAGGAGGTTTCCGCCAAGGCGAACGCTGAATTTAAGGGAACATATCCGAAAGAATAAGGTGAGGGTCTTGACAGAAAGAGAGGGATAGAATGCAATCGTTATCTTCTATTCGTAAGAAGGAAAATGGGTTGGGGTGGCTTTTTGCCGCCCCTGCTATTCTGGGCTTTGTCATTTTTGTTCTGGGACCGATGATCGCTAGTCTCTGGTTCAGTCTTACCGATTACAAGGTTGCTTCACAGGCCCGTTTTATTGGTCTGGATAATTATGTACACTTATTTGATGGTACGGATCAATTTTTTTACAAATCCCTTGCGGTTACTTTTTATTATGTGTTTTTGAGTGTGCCCCTGCAAATTATAGTGGCTTTCTTTCTGGCCATATTGCTCAATCAAAAGGTAAAAGGTTTGGCTTTTTTCAGGACCGTTTTTTATCTGCCCACGATTGTCCCACTCATAGCATCGTCTATGATCTGGATGTGGCTGTTTGATCCGGACCTTGGCTTGCTGAATGTGGTGTTGCGTGCGCTGCATTTGCCCGAAAGTCAATGGATTTATAGTGAAGGGTCGGTAGTTCCTACACTGGTTTTAATGAGTTTGTGGACCGTTGGGGGGACGATGATTATTTTTCTGGCTGGCTTGCAGGATATACCTAGGCATTATTATGAAGCCATTGAAATTGACGGTGGGAGCGCTCTTCATAAGCTTATCTATATCACAATTCCATTGACATCGCCTACGATTTTCTTTAATACGATTATGGGCTTCATCGGTGGATTTCAGGTGTTTGTCCAGCCTTACGTCATGACTCAGGGTGGACCTAACAATTCCAGCTTATTTTATACATTTTATTTGTTCCGCGAGGCATTTACTTTTTCGAATATGGGTTATGCCTGTGCGATTGCTTGGGTGCTCTTTATTGTAGTTTTAACATTCACTGCCTTTCTGTTCAAGACGGCCCGAAAATGGGTGTATTACGAAGGCGGGGGGGCATGAGGATGAAAAAACATGGCTTGCGTTGGAGCAGAGTTTTTCTCTACACAGTGCTCATTGTGGGGTCACTTTTTTGCGTGTTTCCTTTTTACTGGCTGGTGAGAAGCTCCATGATGGATTTAAGTCAGATTTTTCTGATCCCGCCGAAATGGATTCCCGAGCCTTTTGTATTCGAAAATTTTTTACAGCCGTTTGAAGAGTTATCGTTTGGGCGCTATTTTGTGAACACATTTATCGTCGTAGCAGGTACTTTAGCGGGTGTACTTCTGTCGAGTACCCTTTCTGCCTATAGCTTTGCGCGAATGAGATGGAAAGGAAGAGATAAGGTTTTTGCCGTGTTATTAAGTAGTATGATGCTGCCGTTTGCGGTCACGCTAATTCCGTCTTTTATTGGTTGGCAGGCATTAGGCATGGTTAATTCCTACGTTCCATTGGTATTACCTTCGTTTTTTGGTGGAGGTGTTTTTAATATCTTTTTGCTTAGACAATTTTACATGACTCTTCCGCGAGAGCTGGATGAAGCTGTATTTGTGGATGGGGGCAACCATTTTACGATCTTTACTCGCATTATTTTACCTTTGTCCCGGTCAGCGATTTTGGTCATCGGATTGTTTACATTTTTGAACACATGGAATGATTTTATGGGACCGCTCGTTTATCTTAATGATGAAAGCAAATTTACGTTGGCGATTGGGCTACAGCAGTTTCAGGGAATATATTCGGCGCAATGGGGTGTTCTGATGGCCGCTTCTTTAATTGTCGTGTTGCCAGCTATCATTCTTTTTGCCATAGGACAGAAGTATTTTATGGAAGGCATTGCCTTAACGGGGATCAAGGGATAAGAGCAGCAGCCAGGTACGCACTTTGCTTTTTTTGGAATTTAATAATAAAATGGAAGTAACTTTCGAAAAGGAGATGACGTGAATTGGCAGAGCAAGTGCGTATTGGCAAAACAGATTTATATGTAAAACCAATCGGTTTGGGTGCGAATAAGGTAGGAGGACATAATCTTTTTTCCGGTTTGAACAATGAAACGGGCAAAGAAGTCGTTCGCACAGCTTTGGATAACGGCATCAACTTCCTGGATACAGCTTTTATTTATGGGCCTGAGCACTCAGAGCGGTTGATCGGTGAGGTACTTAAAGAGCGCGGCAAACGTGAGGAAGCTGTCATAGCGACCAAGGGAGCACATAAGTTTGTAAACGGAGAGGTTGTTTTTGACAACTCGCCTGCTTTTTTACGTGAATCCGTCGAATCCAGTCTGAAAAGATTGCAAACAGATTATATTGATCTGTTCTATATTCATTTCCCAGATGAAGCTACACCGAAGGCAGAAGCAGTCGGAGAACTGAAGAAGCTCAAAGACGAAGGTAAAATTAAGGCTATCGGTGTATCTAACTTTACCATTGAACAACTTAAAGATGCGAATAGTGACGGCTATGTAGATGTGCTTCAATCCCATTATAATCTGTTGCAACGGGAAGCTGAGAAGGATCTGCTGCCTTATACTAAGGAAAATGGCATTTCGTTTGTGCCGTATTTCCCGCTAGCTTCTGGACTGCTAGGTGGTAAGTATACGAAAGACATGACCTTCACGGACATCAGAGCGAAAGATCCATTGTTTCAGGGAGATGCATTTGCCCGTAATTTGGACAAAGTGGAGCAGGTACGTGAGATTGCCAATGCGTTGAATGCAGAGGTTGCTCATGTGGTGCTTGCATGGTATTTGACCCGCGATTCGATTGATGCCCTCATTCCAGGCGCGAAGGGACCGGAGCAGGTTCTGGCGAATCTGAAAACGCTGAATGTCCAACTGAGTCAGGCGGATATCGAAAAGATTGACCACATTTTCAAATAATAAGTTGAGTTGAACTGAATCGGATTTGAAATCATATATGTTTAACACCAGGAGGAGCTGCCGGACGGGCGGCTTCTTTTTCGTTTATTTGCGGCATATCCTTCTAAAGTAAGCTCATCGCTGCGGGGGGATCAGAATGAATAGAAAACCGCAATGGCACAGCAGACCGAGCAGACGGCGACGCGGCAGGCGCAGAATGTGGCTCATTGTGGCATTGGCGCTGCTGGTAGGAATCGTACAGGTGGCCGCTTATGTGGAACAGCATTTGAAGCCGCCCATGATGCATCTGGCTAAAGTGCGGGTCAAACAAATGGCGACGGAGGCAATTAATTCAGCAATTACTGCGCAGGTAGAGCAGGGGAAGACTGCTGATAATTTGATCGAATGGAGAACGGATACACAAGGGAGAACCTCTGGATTTGTTCTAAATTATGCGGAGCATATGAGAATTACGTCAGACACACTCAAAGCAGTCAAGGCAACGATGGACAGTATGAGTCATTTTGACGAGAGCGTTCCGATTGGTCAGGCATTGGGGAGTCCGCTCCTGGCAGCTTATGGACCCAAGGTCCCTCTAAAGGTGGAGCCGCATGGAGCAATCAAGGTGGATTTAAATACACGTCAGCAGGATGCGGGCATAAACATGATCTTGGTGGAAGTGTACATTCGAATTACAACGGAAGTGTCTGTGGTTATACCGTTTGAGATGCAACCTCAGATTGTGGAGACGGAAATCCCGGTTTCTTATCTGTTGGTGGTGGGCAACGTCCCGATGTACTACTATGACAATCAGGGTAAACCTGTCGGCAAAAATGGTGCAACCGCTCCGCAGTTGGCACTGCCTTCCCATTCTATAGAGAGTAGCGGCGCTGTAGATTCCAGCATAGAAAGTGTTCCAGAGATACAGGAAGAACCCAATTCCCTCAGGCAGTCTCCAACGCCATAAACAAAGAGGGGATTGGTGTGAGATACTCAGGAAAAACCAAAGGGACCTATGAGGAGGTCCCTTTGGTTTTTCCTGATTTTAGCGCTTTACGTTCGCTCTGCTCCCACTGTCTCAATAACGGATATGGGTCAAAGGACCAGTCTGTCCAGCCATTGTCCCGGTATATACCATAGTGCAGATGTGGTGGAAACTTGCCTTGGGTACCCGGTTTTCCATAGCCCGAGCTTCCGACCCAGCCAACCGTCTGACCAGGCTTGACGATGTCTCCGTTATGAACGGTTTTATCAAAGCCGGAAAGGTGTGCATAGTAGTGATAGCGGTTGTTGAGATCACGAATACCGATTCGCCAGCCTCCGAAGGGATTCCAGCCTTTCATTTCAACCACACCGTAGCAGGTGCTGCGAACCGGAACTCCGTAGCCTGCAAACAGGTCAGTCCCTTCGTGTATACGGTAGCCGCCCCAGCTGCGACGGCTTCCCCAAGTGCTGCGGTAGCTATAAATGCTGCCTAGAGGCAGCGGAAAAGCTTGACTGACCAGATCAAGCTTGCCATACGTCTGATACAGCTTGGCAAACTGCTGAACTCTTTGAACCGAGCGGCTGTTATGGTAATATTCCCACACGGCAATACCAAATTCATCCTCGCTATTTCCATACTTTCCGAGATAAGAAGCGATGCTGAACAGCAAATCCTTGTCATTATTGCGGTCAGCGATTCCATCGCCTGAGCCGTCTTGTCCCAGCCCGGAAAATAGTTCAATGGAACGTGGATTTTGATCCTCGGAATCAGGGTTCAACAGACCGGACCATACTGGTCCTGTCACAAAAATACCTATGATCCGTTCCGCATGCTTGCGATCCTTGGGATGGGCCACCGTAAGTGTGCGTTCGTACTGGTCGATGGCAGCCAGTCTGTACCAAGGGACTCCTGTCAGGGCTTCGATGGAGTGATATAAAGCAAGTCTGGACGTATACAATGAAGACGAAGCGTGTGAAGCATCGATATTTGCTGTCAGGTTATTTCCGGCTGACGAGGACTTTGTGTGCTCTGCAGAGGCATGAGCAGGAAGCGGACAAGCCGTTGTCAGTGTAGTAGCGCACAACAGCAGCGATAACAGACGAACAGCGCGGACTGCCCGCGTAGGGTAAGGCACGTGAACCGACCTCCTATAAAAGGGCTTAACCGCCCAGTAAATTCTTGGCCCGTATTCGCGTAAATAGGGCGCTTTTGATTAGATTGAGCCATATCCGCCGCTTTTATCCATCTCAAGAGTTTACTTTTTCCGGCATCAATGTCATATCAAAAAGGGAACAATGAATGGAGGTTTTTCCATGGCTTTCATGCTATAATGTATGGCAATGACAGCTAAAGCACATCAGAAAGAAGGTCTATGCCATTGTCTAAAAAAGTGAAGGAAGCTAAGCCCGACTGGATTCGTATTAAACTTACGACAGGCGATAACTATCAGGAAATCAAGAGCATGATGCGTTCCAAGACATTACATACCGTATGTGAGGAGGCACGGTGCCCTAATATATATGAATGCTGGGCCAACAGGACAGCTACATTTATGATTTTGGGTGATATTTGTACGCGTGCGTGTCGTTTTTGCGCAGTAAATACGGGAATGCCTACGGAACTGGACTTGCAGGAGCCTGAACGCGTCGCGGAAGCGGCTGAGAACATGAATCTAAAGCACTGTGTCGTAACCAGTGTGGCACGTGATGATTTAAAAGATGGGGGCGCTACAATATTTGCAGAAACGGTTCGTGCGATTCGTCGCCGATTGCCTTTTTGCAGTGTAGAAGTATTGATTCCCGATTTTATGGGCGATATTGAGTCGCTGCGAATTGTCATGGATGCCAAGCCAGATATTCTCAATCATAATATTGAAACAGTGGAACGCATGTCCGACAAGGTTCGGGCTAAAGCGAAATACCATCGCTCTCTGGAGCTGCTTCAACGTGCAAAACAATTAAATCCGGCGATCCCAACGAAATCAAGCATCATGTTAGGTGTCGGAGAAGAGTGGGACGAGATCATACAAACCATGGATGATCTGCGCAAAGTCGATTGTGACATTATGACAATTGGTCAATACTTGCAGCCGTCCGAGAAACATTTATATGTGCAAAAATATTATCCACCGGAAGATTTTGCGAAGTTAAAGGAAGAGGGATTACAGCGAGGATTCAGCCACGTCGAATCCGGTCCGATGGTCCGCAGCTCCTACCAAGCGCATGAGCAGGTGAAGTCGGCCGCTCAGCATAAGGAAGAAAGCGCCCTTTCGCAGGTTTGATCCGGGAAAGGCGGTCAGAATAGCTTGTTTCAAATCGGTGGTAAAAACTATGAAGTGTTGCAGGATCACAAGAACGGGTGGAATCCCGAAGCCTTTCGTGATCGCTATAGTGAAGTGTTGGATCGCTATGATTACATTATTGGCGATTGGGGTTACAATCAGCTTCGCCTGAAGGGGTTTTATCGAGAGGGGCACCCCAAAGCCAATAAGGATACATCCATTGTGGTATTGGACGATTATATTAATGAATACTGCAATTTTGGCTGTGCCTATTTTGTGCTGCAAAAAAGCCGTGAAGTTGAAAATAAGAACGGCACCAGTGATGACTTCGTTCCTCCCGACATCCAGCAGTTGGTAGATGCTCAAAGGGAACAAGCGGGAACGTTAGATTCCGAAGAGCGCCAAGAGGTATCGCAGCCTTCAGCTGGACAAACGGAATGGCCGCAACCACAGCAGGATTCCGCAGCTACAGAGGAGTCACGAGTGGAACAGCCTTCAGAAGCCCGTGAACCACGCGAGTTGCAACGTAGGGAACCGAAGGATGCTCAGGAAGTGCGTGAACGACAGCCACGTGAAGCTCGCGAAAGTCGGCCATCCAGAGAAGGACGTGAAGGAAATCGGCAGCGTGAAGCACGTGATTCGCGCCAGCCAAGAGAACCGCGTGAAGCAAAAGATGGGCGAAGTTCGGGGGAAGGGCAGCAAGCCCGTGAACCACGTAGGCAGCGCAATCCGCAAGGAAATTTCGATAAAAAAGAATCGCGTGGGCCACGCTATGATCGCCAGCCCAAGGAAAATCGGGAGGGACGGCAAGTTCGTGTCTCGCGTGAACCCGAGGGCCAGCGTCAAAAAAATAAAACATTCACATCTTCACAACAAAACGGTTCCTGAATTTTCAGGAGCCGTTTTGTTTGTAAGTTCCTCCAAGGCTGCCAAGTTATGACCAACTTTTTGCCTATTTAAAGTGGGGATATGCCCTCCTGATCAATTAAAAAAAGAGCCGGAGTCGGCTCTTTTACAAGTTCTAATTGAGAAAAGCGTTACGTACCCGATCCCAAAATGGGAAAGGACGGTAACGAGCGAAGCTGATCTTCTGACTTGCAACCTGACATCGAACAGAGATTAAGTCATCCACAGGAAAGTTCAGGTGATCTACTGTCAGTAGAAGACGCTGATCTTTCCGTGAAAAAATATCACAATGATGATGTTTTGGCAGTAGCAGTGGTGATCCCAGTGTCCGGTACACACGGTTATTAATGGAAGCGATCTCAGTTAATTGCAATGCTTCGATGGTAGGGTGAACCATAGCTCCGCCAAGTGCCTTATTATAGGCGGTCGTTCCTGAAGGTGTAGAAACACATATTCCGTCACCACGGAACATTTCAAAGGTGATATCGTTAATATCTACTTGGGCAACGACCGTGCCATCTACCCCTTTTAACGTAAACTCATTCAGGGCAATAAAAGAAGCATTGCCTGATTTCTTATGAATTTCCAACTCAATCAGTGGATACTTAACGATTCTCGGGTTAAGCGGTCCCTCAGATCCGCTTTGGCTCATCAGGTGGATTAGCTCCTCCAGCTCGTCCGCACGCCAATCCGCGTAAAAGCCCAGATGACCGGTATGTACACCAACAAAGGCTATATCCGGAATGCGGTCAATGAAGGTATGAAACGCATGAAGCATCGTACCATCGCCTCCTATAGACACGACGATTTCCGGCGATTCGGCATCCAGCTTGAAATTCTTTTCTTGGGCAAGACGGTGAAATTGCTGACTCAAGTCCATGGAGTGCTGATCCCCGCGATCCAGAACATAATATCTCAAGATGAAAAGCTCCTTTGTCATGGGTATATACCGATCATAATCAATTATGAGCAAGAACACAATCGTTCATTGCCGGTGTATTCCTCTCAATCGTACGAATAAGCGATTTGTACCCACGCTTAACCAGGAGAGAGCCAGCATTCCAGTCAGTATACAAGCAAGAAGCAGCAGACTTTGCAGTAGCATAGCGGACGAGAAGCCAGGGGACCATGCGATATCATGTACCGGAGAAAAGACCGGAGAGCTTCCCTGTCCCATTAACGGGCGCCATAACACGAGAGCTAGCAGTGCGGAGATGATCCCATGCGCAGCCCGGGCCAGCAAAAATGGCATATAGCGGAGATTCGTCATATTTAAAATACTTGCAACCTGTGCATGGACCGATAGCCCGCCCCAGGAGAGAACAAAAGCTGCTGCAGCTACCTTGAACGGTAATGCCGCTGCTGCGGCTCCACCTGCAGCTTGCGCACCTAAAGTGACTTCAAAAATACCACCTACGATGGACTCTGTTAATGCAGGAGGAAGACCACAGGCAGACAATAGGCTAGCCGTAAGCAGATGTAGCCCGCTCATTAAGCCAGAGTTCGTCAAAGCTTCTAAAATGACGCAGAAGAATACAACCAGCCCTCCTACGACAATAATAAGGCGTAGGGAGGAAGCAATCGCCTGACGAAGCAACTCACCCAATGGACGTCCGTCTTCCAAACGTGCTGTATGCATAGCATATAACGCTTGGCGCAGTGGTCCAGGCTGCTTATTGCGACCTGTTGTTATTGTGTTAGCAGACTTCGACCAGGTTTTTTGAGGAGGCTGAGAACGTTCGCTGCGAATATCGTTTTTTTCTGAACGGGAACCATGAAAACGCATGAGTAGTCCGATGATGAGAACACCACCGTAATGGGCCGCTCCCAGTACGAGTGCAATTTCGGGTTGATGGAAGAAGCCAACCGAAACTGCACCGATCAGAAATATCGGATCAGAGGAAGTCGTAAACGCGACCAAACGTTCACCTTCAATGCGTGTGATCCATTTTTGCTCCCACAGCTTTGCGGTTAATTTGGCCCCTATAGGGTAGCCGGATGCACAGCTGACCGCAGCGACAAAACCCCCGCAGCCAGGTACACGGAATAGAGGTTGCATCAGTGGGTCCAGTAGCGCACCTATGAAATGAACAATTCCAAAGCCGAGAAGAAGCTCGGAAATAACGAAAAATGGGAATAAGGACGGGAATAGCACATCCCACCAGATGGCAAGACCGCGAAGCCCGGCATTCAGAGAAGATTGCGGATACACGGCCATCAGTATGAATAGGAATAACAGCATAAGGATGAGCAAAGGAAGCGAGAAACGGTGGTACAGCGACATAGAGGCCCCTCCTTTGGAGTTGTACTATTATACCTATGTCGGGGATGGACAAAGAGTACAAAAAAGTAAAGAAAACGATTACATGGAATGCTGTTTTTTTGTAAAGAGTATGTTAAAATAAAAAAACAACGATTCCATAACCTTAAGGATGGAGTGATCAGGATGAGTATCGTTGCCGGTCTGTTTGTATGTGCTTTTGTGTATGTAATTCGTGCCTCTCTCGTCCATCCCGGTGAAGAGGATTGGCGGAGCTATTAGTGGTATTCATGGAATGACGAAGCGATGTGCAGCGAAGCAAACCTCTTCATATGTTAAATTGATAAAATGACGCTTATTTTTAGCGTCATTTTTTGTTTTTTGTTATAATACGAGTGTATATTTATTACCATAGCACAGAAAGTTGGAGGAAAAGTGAATCCTAGCCTGAGCATTTATGACAACCTTGGGGGTGCAGAAGGTATTCGTGCTATTATTGAGGCCTTCTACCCGAGAGTTTATAAAGATCCGTTGTTAAGTCCCCTGTTTCCTAAAGACATGGAGCCGGTAAAGGAAAAGCAGTTTATGTTCCTGAGCCAGTTTTTTGGAGGGCCGTCCCTCTTTTCTGATGCATATGGTCATCCGATGTTACGTGCCAGACATATGAAGTTCCCCGTGACGGAGGAGCGAGCAGAGGCATGGTTGTCTTGTATGGCAGATGCGTTAACGGATACGGGAATTGAGGAGCCGCTTCGTTCCATCATACTTAGTCGTTTGTCCGGTCCTGCGCATCATTTTGTAAATACCCCGTAAGCTTTCGGGGATTGCCGAATTTTGGAGAGGGTTGTAAAAACATTGGAACTTGAACCGTTATATCAGATCAAAATCGTCTGCCCACAGTGCGAACAAGAATTTCAGACATCCCGTGTCAGACCAAGCCTAAAGAAGGCTATTCGTACCGATTCAGATTTTTGCGCTTATTATAAGAACGAAAATCCGGATTTTTATGTCGTACGGGTCTGTCCTCATTGTGGATTTACTTCGACAGAGCACTCTACCGTTCAGTTAAGCGATCAGCAAACCAAGCTATTTAAGGATAAAATTGGTAATCGCTGGCAGCCTCGCGAATATGGCGGGCATCGTAGCTGGGAAGAGGCATTAGAAACGTACAAATTGGGTTTACTCTGTGCACAGGTCATCGGAGAAAAGGAACGCGTAGTAGCCAGTTTATTGCAGCATATTGCATGGATGTACAGATACCAGGGGAATGAGGAGCAGGAGCTTCGCTTTCTCAAATTTAGTTTGGATTCCTATGTTCGAGTCTATGAGCTGGAGGGCGTCGGTGCGAATAATGCCAAACTGCTTTATCTGATTGGTGAACTGCATCGACGTACGGGTAACTTTAACGAAGCAGTACGCTGGTTTTCGCGTGTCATTAATGACAAGAAAATTATGGATGCAGCAATGATTAGAGCTTCTCGTGAACAGTGGTCTGTCCTGCGTGAACAAATGCTGGCAAAAAACTTCCAGCTACCTGAGGAAATGCAGAACGCAAGCTCCTCTTGAAGAAATAAAGGTGTGAACTATGACCGATCTAGGCTCATAGTTCACACCTTGTTTGTAAAACGAGTTATCTTATCTTGCAACTGCCTCATAAGTTAATGATGGCGCAACGTGGTATCTGACAGCAAATAATCGTCGTCACAATCCACCAAAGTAACCTTGTTATGGCAGCATGGAAACACAAGCAGCTTTTTCATGCCTTCATGAATGAGCTTAAGCTCTTTGGGCTTCAGGGGTAGCAAGACGTTATCATGATTGCAAAACGGACAAGACTGTACATAAACATCTCCCATGACAATGTCATAAGGCCAGGTTTTATCAAAAGGAATCATGATTTGTCCGATTCTCCGCCGTTCGAGCCAGCGGTGTCTTCTTTAGCCAGTTCGGCCAGCTTTTGCATCAAAATGTGCTGGGGTGTATGCATAAGGTGTTCCAGCGGAATGCCGAGTTTTTCGGATAATTTCACAGCCGTTTCCGGCGAAATTTGTAAGGGTCTCATCCTGTTTTCCTCCTAATTGTAGTGATTGTATCATCACGATGTAGCTTTATTGTATATGAAACCACATGAATTCGCCAAAAAAGAAAGGTGGAACTATTATGAAAACACCGTTAAAGCAAACTTGGGATCTGGAATCTATTTTTAGCGGAGGCTCTTCCTCTGCCTCATTTCATGCATTTTTGGAAGAACTGGAGAGCAAGGTCCAACAGCTGCAATCCCAGCTTAAAGTAGCCAAAGTGCCACAAACGGTGTTGGATACTGAGCGTCTGGATAGTGTTCTGAATAGCATACAGGAGCTGTTTAATGGAGCATCGCAGGCAGGTTCTTTTGTATCTTGTTTAACTGCTCAAAATCAGCATGACAAGCTGGCTGTTCAACTGGGGGCGCGTGTCAATTCATTATATGCCCAAGGGAAAAGTGCTTTAGTCGCTTTTCAGAACTTGCTGGCACAAACCAGTGAAGACATTTGGCAGAAGTGGATGGAGCGCGAAGCGATCAAGCCGATTTCTTTTGTCCTGACTGAATACCGGAACGAAGCGCGTGAAAAAATGGCTCCTGAGCTGGAGAGCCTTGCATTGGATTTGGCAGTGGATGGTTACCATGGCTGGGGTGACTTTTATGATACCATTGTCAAAAATATGACGATCCCTGTGCCTGAAAATGGTGAGATTGTAAACTTGTCTGTGGGTCAGGCAGCTAATAAGCTGGATGAAGCAGATCGCAGCGTACGTAAAGACGTATTTGCACGTTGGGAAGAGGCATGGACTCAGGTTGAGGACTATTGCGCCGATACACTGAATCATCTGGCAGGTTTCCGCCTCAAGCTATATGAAAACCGAGGCTGGACAGACGTGCTCAAGGAACCGCTGGAAATCAGCCGTATGTCAGCCCAAACGTTGGACACGATGTGGCAAGTGATTAATGAAACCAAGCCTATTGTAGTTAAATACCTGGAGCGGAAAGCCAAGCTTCTAGGCTTAGAAAAACTGTCCTGGCATGACATTGAAGCTCCGCTGGGAACATCAACCACTAAAATCCCTTACGACGATGCAGCCGCAACGATTGTTGAGCAATTTGGTAAATTTAGTTCGAGAATGGCTGACTTTGCCCAGATGGCTTTTGAGAAAAGCTGGATCGAAGCAGAGGATCGTCCAGGCAAACGTCCAGGCGGGTTTTGTACATCTTTGCGTCTAAGCAAAGAAACCCGTATTTTTATGACCTATGCCGGATCACCATCGAACGTTTCGACACTGGCCCACGAGCTCGGACACGGTTATCATCAGCATGTGATGAATGAATTGCATCCATTGAATCAAAATTATGCTATGAACGTGGCTGAAACGGCATCGACGCTGGCAGAACTGATTGTATCAGATGCTTTGCTGGAAGCTGCTGAGGGTCAGGAGAAGGTAGCTTTGCTGGAGGATAAAATTCAGCGTGGTGTAGCCTTCTTCATGAATATTCATGCCCGTTTCCTATTTGAAACCCGTTTTTACGAACTGCGGAAAAAAGGTGTTGTAGGAGCACAGCAATTAAGTGAGTTGATGGAAGAAGCGCAGCGTGAAGCGTTTTGTGATGTTCTGGATGAGGCTCATCCTCATTTTTGGGCTTCCAAGTTGCACTTCTATATTACGGAAACTCCTTTCTACAACTTCCCATACACATTCGGGTATATGTTCAGTGCAGGGATTTACGCTTTTGCGAAGGAAAATTCGGATGGCTTTGCCGACCAATATGATGCTTTGCTGCGTGATACAGGTCGCATGACAGTAGAAGAACTGGCCTCCAAGCACTTGGGTACCGATTTAACACAGGCTGACTTCTGGCGTAACGCCGCACAAGTTACTGTTCAGGATATTGAGCAATTTTTGCAAATGACAAAATAACCGAGTTATTTTAGAAGGTCTCCCGTAAGGGGGGCCTTTTTTGTGATTTTTGCAGAGGATGATGAATAAAGTCGCAAAATGTCGAAGTGTAATTGACACTACCTGTTAGCGAAATTTAAAATGATGGATATACTTAGAAAATAGTTATAAATACCCAATTATGTTGAATTTGATTGTAAGCTTAAAAACCTTCGCATATAATTGAGTCGTAAGACCTATTAAATATTTTAATACAAGGTATATAGGAGGGTTTTTTTAATGGATGAAGTAGGTCAATTGTCGTTGGCGAGGCAGATGGATATCGTTTTTAAAGAATTGGATAATGAACTGGCGGGTTTATCGTCAGGCATCGTATTTGTACAAATACGGAATAATGTAGTTGGTAAATTTGGGATTCGGCATAATCCAATTGCAGGCAAAGGAGGCACATTTGCAGCAGTAGAACCAGGCTTATCTGTACAGCATCGGGATCATTTTCGGCGTATGGCTCTGGAAACGCTAAATCACAAGCGTAGCTGGACTCATGGTGAGATTGCTTTCGATTTTGCCATCAGACAAGGAACAATCTTGGTAGATGCAACCTTAGAATCCAACTACAACATGGCGAATCTCATGATCCGCTATAACAAGCCTACATATCGCGCGGCTAAATCTGAATAATCATCGACATTAAAAAGAGCAAAGTAAAGAGCGGTCTTCTTATGAAGACCGCCTTTGTTATATACCCGTTATAACGTATTTTGGTAAATTACGATAACGGAATGCTCATGTGGAATAATGACGCTTATTGACCTGAACGACCGGATAATTGCTGTTCGGCCAGCTGTACTAAGCGTTTAGTGATATAGCCTCCCAGAGACCCAGCTTCACGGGACGGCATATCACCATAGTAACCGTCTGCCGGAATGGTGATGCCCAGTTCTTGCGCAGCTTCATATTTCAATTGTTGCAATGCGTTGTTGGCTTGAGGAACGACTAGAGTATTGCTACGACGTCCTCTGCCTTGATTGGCTTCATACATGTGTAGTCACCTCCTTCGGCTGTGATGAGGTTAGTATGCGACAGAGTTATGAAAATATGCGCCGAAGGAAGGAAAGTGACTATAGGGAAATTACGGATATATGATATGAATCTGAGTTTTGAGGTCGATGGATTGTTGAGGCTCCAGACGGATCAACCCACCATCTCCGACTGGGTCTGGGAAATTGGGAGCATCAGATAGCCAGGTATAAGGCTCAATGCAAAGATACTGATCGCATTCCCCTTTGGTATATAGCACCCAATATTTAAAGTATTGCTCATCTGCTGTGTAGCGGATTTGATAGCCATCATCACGAGTCAAAACAGCTTCAGCAGGGCCTTCCGTTGCTCGCAGCACAGTATCCAAATTTGTTCCTTTCAGAGATAGACCTGAGGAGAGCTGTTCCAAATGATCTAAAGAAGTAATGACACCTGTAGGCAGCTGCTCAATATCCTGTTCGTATACTCCATTCACCGGTAGCTTCAGGCGCCAGCGCTCAGGTTCTCCATCCACCATAAACCAAGTGTGGTATCCCAAGCCGAATGGGGCTGTTTTTTCACCTAGATTTGTGACGCGCAGCGTTTGACTTAATACGGTGCCCTGCAAACGATACGTCATTTCCAGCCGCAAAGGAATGGGGTATTGTTCCATCCAGTGCGGATCACTTTCTGTCAGAAGCTCGGTTGTTACGCTGCAACCATCTTCATCCTCTTCAATATCGCTGCAACGCCAGGATTGATTGCGATGCAGACCGTGTATATGATTGTCGTTGGCTGTATTACGGTCAAACTGATATGGGACGCCGTCAAACTCAAATTGTCCTTTGCGAATTCGGCCAGGAGGAATCAAAATAGGTAAGCCAAAATGATATGGCTTTTGTAAATAAAATGCCAATTCTTCCTCGCCAGGTCGACGTACGATATCCCGGTTCAGCTTCAGATCACGCACGGAAATAATATTATTCCCGAGACGAGGGATCATTGTAACTTCCAATTCACCACTATGTAAAACATACGTGTCGTAACCGTTCCAGTGTTCTTTGGTCACTTGTTTCATATTCATGCTCCTTTGTCCACTATAATCGGTTGAAGCTTCGTGTCATTATGATAACAGATTTTTGGTCATATGGCACAATCGTCATTTGACAATAACAGTAAGCGGAATTATCATTAATGTAGCTTAGAAAGAAATGACATGGATAACACGATGATGAGGACAAGTAAGCTTTTGCATAAGCTCTTCAGAAAGCCGGTGGTGGATGAGAACCGGTGAGCCAGCACTGCTGAATGGACCTTGGAGTGCCGCACAGAACAGGATTTTGCTTTCCTCAGTATGACGGCCGATTGCTCCCCGTTAACGGAGCTTTAAGATTGCAGCGGCCACGGGGGATAGCTCCGACAACTAATAGGCTGACGGCAATGAATAAGGGTGGTACCACGGTCTCGCGTCCCTTGAGGATGTGGGGCCTTTTTGCGTTCTAAAATATTGAAATAAACGGAGGAGGAAGAATATGAAAATCGTACTTTCAGGTATTCAGCCTAGTGGACAACTTACTTTGGGTAATTACATCGGCGCAATGAAAAACTTTGTTAAATTGCAAGAGGATCACCAATGTTACTTTATGGTTCCAGATCTTCATGCGATTACCGTACCGCAGGAACCAGCTCAATTACGCGAGCAGTCGGAGGCGGTGGCGGCATTATTTATCGCAGCGGGTATTAACCCAGAGAAATCCAACGTCTTTTTACAATCCCATGTTCCTCAGCACGCTGAGCTGGGATGGTTGATGACGACACTGACGAATATGGGCGAGCTCGAACGTATGACTCAGTTTAAGGACAAGTCTGCTGGCAAGGATTCCGTAGGAGCAGGGCTGTTCGTATATCCGTCGTTAATGGCAGCCGACATTTTGCTCTACAATGCGGATCTTGTCCCAGTAGGTGATGACCAGAAACAGCATCTGGAGCTGACACGGGATTTGGCGGGCCGCTTTAATCACCGTTATGGAGATTATTTTACTGTTCCCGAGCCGTATATTCCTGAAGTAGGGGCGAGAATTATGTCCCTGGATGATGCATCCAAAAAAATGAGCAAGAGTAATCCGAATGCAGGCAGTTTTATTGCGCTGCTGGACGATCCGAAAGTTATACGCAAAAAAATCAGCCGCGCCACTACCGATTCGGGCAGTGAAGTTAAATATGATCCGGCCAATAAACCGGAAATTAGTAATCTAATGAGCATTTACAGCCAGTGTTCCGGTTTGTCGCTCCAAGAAGTGCAGGATCGTTATGAAGGCCAAATGTACGGGACATTTAAAAAAGAACTGGCAGAGACGGTTGTAGCTATGCTTGAACCGATTCAGCAGCGCTATCGCGATATCCGGGAATCCGGTGAAATTGGACATATTTTGGCCCAATCCGCAGAGCGTGCTCAAGAAGCTGCTGAAGTCACGCTGTCTGCGGTTAAAGAGCGTATGGGCTTTTTGCCACGTGTACGCTAGAGCCCATTGAAGACAAGGCAGTTGGGGTTTTCTACAAATTGACTTAAGAGCGACGTTGTCGGGCCTTGATTACGAAGCCCCAGCCGATATTGCCGACAGATAAAAGCCCCAGTAATATAGCAAGCCATGCAGAATAGCTGATGGATATAGCGGCTGCTGTCAGCAGGACAATGGATGAAACGGCGAACCATAGGGATAGACCTTTGCTCATGGTAAAAACCTCCAGCCTTCGAATGTTGAATTTCAGGAATAAGTAGATGTAAGTGAGCCATAATAATCTTGCAAGCTTGCAATGAACCTCACTCACAAAGAACTGAAAGGAGATTCAAATATGAGCAGACGTCGTTCAAACAACCTGCAAGTACCGCAGGCCAACGCCGCTTTACAACAATTAAAATATGAGGCAGCTCAAGAACTGGGCATCACCATCCCTCAGGACGGTTACTTCGGTAATGTCGTTTCCCGCGAAACAGGTTCTCTTGGGGGATACATCACGAAAAAGCTGGTCCAACAAGCAGAACAATCCTTGTCGGGCAGCAGCCGCTTGCAGTAATACACATAAACACTCCCATCTTGGAAGCTGTATTATGAGCAGCTGTGATGAAGGAAATCCGGAGCGATCATGCTCCGGATTTTTTTGCGCATGCTTATGACCATTGTGAATCACGTCAGTCTGCTTCGTCAAGAGGGCGCTTACATGAGATGCTTTTTTACGGGAATGGTCAAAAAAACAGCAAGCTCCCGTTTAAGGGAGACTTGCTGTCTGTAATTCACTGCGGCTTATTGTTAGCTTGTAAATATTTTTAATTCGTATGCAGGGAAAGACGTTTTTGCATTTTTTCGTCACTGAGCCATCCGATATAACTGCTGATCAGTCCGAATTGCTTATCCATCGCGACCACCGCCACGAATGGATACTGCCTCCGGTGTCGATACCTGACGTCCCCCCATCGCACAATATAACCCCACTCCAGTTCTTCCACCTCGGCGACGGCAAAGGAGGAAAAATAGCGAAATGCTTGCACATCGCGATAGGATGTGGAGGCTTCTACGGCTGGGTGTGTGGATGGAGTTGCGTGTTTCGTCCAAAATAAATGCTTACCATTTAATCCACCAATGTCATAGCTTCCATTCTGATGAGCTTTTACCACATGCCACCGGTTCCATGATACTGTGGGAATGATATAATAGGTGTCGCCTTCCTGACGCTTGTTGTCCATATCACGTACCGCTTTTCTGGTAATAAAATGACTCCAGGTTCGCCAAATGTAATAGAGGCCAATAATGACGTACAGCGTAATAAATAAGGGAGCGGGCGGAACCAATCCGGTGACCCATAGCATTATCGCAGCAACATGAGTGCCGAAAATAAAGGGGTCAAAAATATGGATGATATTCCAAGATATCCACTTATTCGTGAACGGCCGAAATGCCTGGGTTCCGTACGTATTGAATAAATCTGTGAATACATGCAGGCAGACGGCAATCGTTACCCATAATGCTACATGACCCGGGGGCACATCCCTGAAGATCAGGCAAATCAGTCCCGTTATGGACAAGATCCATATCAACCAGAAGGGGATAGAATGCGACAGTCCACGGTGATTGCGAATATAGGCTGCATTATTTTTCAATCGAAGCAAGGTATCGAAATCCGGAGCTTGTGACCCTACGACTGTAGCGAGCAGTATGACTGCTGCTAGCTTGGGATCTCCGGCGACGACAGGATCAGTATAGGCCAGCCCGGCCAACCCGACTCCCATGACAAAGTGTGTGGCTGTATCCATATCTGTCGCTCCTTTTGTATTGTTTCCTGTACTTATTACTACCCAAATTTACTGTAAACGATCAGCAGGGGTGATTTGCCATCTGAATTGTGAACGTTTTGTGCGTTTTCTGTCAAACTTTTTGGGGTAGGTATATGATAAAATTTATATCGGAGTTCAACTTACTCCCGAATTCATACATCTCTAAGGGGGAGTTACTCACAATGGATAATATTAGTTATAAGACTTCTTCGGATGCGGCTACCTATTCTGTAAAATCTAAACCACCCGGCAAGGCGGGCACTTGGAAAGATTTTATTACAGTTACCAAGCCAGGCATCCTTCGTACTAATCTGGTTGCAGCCTTCGGTGGTTTTTGGTTAGCATCGCAATGGGACGTTGACTATATAAAGTTAATTCTTACACTTCTAGGTACAATGTTGGTTATGGCATCTTCTTGTGTTTTTAACAACTACTTTGACCGTGAGTTGGATTTGAAGATGGAGCGGACACGTAATCGCTCACTGCCGACTGGGCGTCTGACCCCCACAACGGTGCTGTCATACGCTATTATTTTGGGCATCGTCGGATTGGCTGTTTTATTCTCCTTCTCTGGTGTGAAGGCAGGGCTACTGGGCATATTAGGTATGATTGTCTACGTTGGCATTTATACGCTCTGGTTGAAACGTTCGTCTACATGGAGTACATCCATCGGCGGTATTTCTGGGGCTATGCCTCCGGTAATTGGTTATGTGGCCGCATCGGGCCGTATTGATATGGGCGCTTGGCTCTTATTCGCACTACTGTTCTTATGGCAACCGCCTCACTTCTGGGCACTTGCCATTCGCAGAGTCGAGGAATATCGCGCAGCAGGATTTCCATTGTTGCCAGTCGTGAAAGGTATCCATCGGACTAAGATTCAGATGATTCCTTATATTGTGCTGCTGATTCCGGTACCCATCCTTATGTATGCTTATGGATATGCCGGTATGATTTTTATGATCGTGTCCGTGTTATTGTCCGTGCTTTGGGCGTTTTATGCCTTCAAAGGCTTTACGATTAAGGAAGAAGAAACGGATTCCTGGGCAAAAAAAGTATTTTTCTTTTCCATTAACCATTTGACACTCAGCTTCTTGCTGATGATTGTTGATACGGTTCATAAGTTCTAATACCAATCTTAGAGGGTTGGTGATGGTGCACTATAAAGCTGTCCAACAGGCATGAAATTGACCTGAGGACAGCTTTTTTATTTACAGGACTAAAGAACAGGAGGGTATATAATGTATTCCTCAAGCCCTGCTTTTTCCAACTGGGCAATCACATATTCATCCGGAGTACCTTCTACACCAGCATAGCCTTTGCGTGTATACATATGAAGTGCATCTGGAAAAGCGTCTGCAAGCACCCCTCTTATTTTTTTTCCTGAGCTGTCGTTGTCCATAAATAAATATATTTCGTCATGCTTAGTCCGCTGGCGGAGGGATTCCAATTTTATAGAGTTTAGTGTACCGAAGGTGCATAAAATGTTGACCTCCGGATCGAGTAATCGGCGGAGTTTACTGCGGTCATTTTTTCCTTCGACGATCACGGTTATCGCCATTTTGCTCACCCCTTGCTTGATGCCTGTGCTCGAAATTCCCCGGGAAATGAAAGAATATGTGTATAGTTTAGCTCTAAAAGGGGTTCCCATGCAAAAAACAACAAAACAGCCTGCCAGAAGTGGCAGGCATAGGTACATAGTCAGCATATTAGGGCATATCAGACATCAGATCCAGCAAGTACGAAGAATGATGACGAGCAGAACATAAAGAACAAGAATGGTACCAGTTGAAGTGCCGAAAACAGGGCAAGGGCTTACAGGATGACAGTGGCTCACGGGCTGCACCTCCCTTTGTAAATGAATTGTTCAGTCAAATTAGTCTATGTTAAGTAGGGTATTAGGTACTGTGCGTATGCCCTCTAGAACGTATTTTGGGCTTTAAAGGTAGTATCTCAGCATGCCCCCTTAGTTGTAACTAGGAATGGTAAGGGCCCGAGGCAGATAGTGGTGGTGTAGGAGATAATCGCTGAATGGGAACGAATAGCAGGCCAGTCATCAGAATCAGAAATGCGATAAAAAAAGGAGATATGTGATCCGGAAGCTGACCCGCCAGTACAGGCCCGGCAAAGGAGCCGATAGACGTTGCAATGGATTGCAGGGCAAAGGTTTTGCCCAATCGAGCACCTCCAATCTGTATGAAGAGAGAGGCCAGCGCTGGAAAAATGATGCCTTTGGCTGTTCCCAAAATAAACAGGATAATGCCTATTATCGCCTCGGGCGTAGTGGCGAGTGCGTAGAAGCTTAAAGACATCAGAATAATGCCGCAAAGTAGCCTTACCATCGGTGAATATTTGTTCAGAAAAAGCAAACTGAGCGTACAGAGTGCTCCCAAACTGATGATGGAAAAGAGCAATCCGGTGGACATCATGGACGCAGAACCGTTATTTCGTAATGGGATCTCGTAAAATAAAATGCCTTGTGCGCACGCCAAAACAAAAGGTAGAAGCAGGTAACGCCAATTGAATGGTAACCGCGTCTGTGCTGCCGAGAGTGGAGCAGGTGTCGTATGACCATCAGATAATTGGGCCTGCGGAGCGGGTGCTTTTTTGGGTAAGGTGAAATAAGCCATAAGCCCCGTGATTACGAGAATGATACCAAGGGAACTAAATGTCTCGCTAAAGCCAAAGCTGGCAACGATAAATGCGCCTGCGGCTGGAGATAGAACAGAGGCCAACGTGTGGACGACACCATGTCCCGACATATATTTGCCCTGGGTAACCGGATGATCAGACAGTTGCGCCAGCATGGCCAGACAGGCTGGAGATAAAAAGGCCAACACATAGCCACTAATCGCACGCAGAAAAAGTAATTCCCACGGTGTATGGATGTACGATTGAATGATCAGGATCAGGCCTGCAGCTGTCAGGCTGAACATAATATATCGGCGACTGCCGTGTTTGTCGACTTTGGGACCTGCCATCAAGTTACCAGGCAGGTGAGTTAGAGAGTAAATCCCCATCATCCAACCGATAAAGGTAGGGGCTGCCCCCAGAGAGATTGCGAATGGTGTCAAAATAGGATATTGTGCATGCAGATCAAAAAAGGCAATGAACAAGAAGAGATACAGCCAGAGGGCTGTTTTCATGTGAATGACCCCCTTTCCTTAATGTAAACTTCCATCTTACTTCGTAATGGCCCTTCCTAAGTTGTACGCCAGAATGGACGAACATAGACCACTTTGTATGGACAAGAATTGAATGACAAGGTATGTATAAGACCTAAGCTGACAGGACATTGCGTAATCATGTATAATTACAGAGACAATTTTGCAATTTGAATCATGTAGTTGGAAACGGGAGTGTAGCGAATGGATAAGAACGTCTGGTCAGAGTTTTTGGAACATAATTGGCAGATCGTTCAGGATAACTGGCTGTATATAGTGATTGGGCTTGTCCTATTGTTAGTCATATTGAAGATTGTAAGAACTCTCGTAAAATGGCTGATCGTCATTGTTGTGATTGCAGGCTTGCTAGTCTACAGTGGTATTTCCTTTGAACAGGTTGGCAAGGTCGTGACTCAGGCAAAGGATGATGCAATTAACAAGGTTCAGAGCGAGGCTTTGAACATGATGATAAAAGAGGGGCAAAACGCCAAATACACCTCCAACGGAGATGGTACATTTACAGTGACCAGTTCCAACCTGGAAGTAAAGGGTCCGTTTGAGGGGGACAAGGTCAAGGTATGGTTTCAGGGAATGTCGCTGGGCGAATGGAGTATGAGTGACACAGTCAAGAAATATATCGAAAGCGCGAAAGACTTGGCTGCTGTACAGCAGCCACAGTCGCCGTAGAGACAGGAGGAACACAATGAACCCATCCTGGCTGGAGTCTATTCTTCATTGGAATGGCGTGACGGTGTTTCTGATCGCCATCGTAGCATTGTCGTTGATACAGGGGTGGAGGCGAGGGGCCTCCAGATCTGTAGGTGCGCTGTTTAGTCTCATTGTGGATGGCATACTCACTGTGGCGGGCATTTTGTGCTCGCTCGGGTTAGCCATGTGGCTTTCACCGAAGGTGCAACAATGGCTGGCAGCTTACATGGAGCATTTGCCACAGCGAAAACTAAGTGGGATTGAGCAATTTTATTATACGCTTGTGGCGGGGATAGAGGGTTTTCCGCTGCTGCGATTCGCCGTATTGTTCATGCTCAGTTATGCTATTGCCCAGTTTATACTGCGTGCCATTTATGTGTTGATGGTAGGTGGCAAATCAGATTCCTCCCTCCATGAGCATCCAAAAAAATCGGGCTTTTTCAGCAGGGTGGCAGGGGCCGGAATAGGTACTCTTATTGGTGGAGCTCGCGCCATGATGATCATAGCCCTGCTGTTCATAGGCGTTAGTCTGTACCCAGACAGCGGGTTTAGCAGCTACGTACAAGCTTCACCGATTTATAAGCAAGGTGCGCAATCGGTCATTGAACCGTTGTCCGGGACTCTGATTAAGGATAAGCTGCCCGTATTTACGCAGGCTGTTACCAAGGAATTGAATGGTATCATGCAGCGCAAATATGAAATAATCGACCGGGACATTCCAAGCGATATCGTTCAGGCAGCGGCCAAGATTACAGAAGGGGCTAGCGGTGACGAGCAAAAAGCCAGAGCGTTGTATGAATGGGTAGGCACCCGTATTAGCTATGATTACAGTAAGGTGGAAGCCTATGAGCAACGTGGTGACTGGCATGAACAGACTCCCAGAGATACGTTTGATACACGTAAAGGAGTGTGCATTGATTATGCCCGCCTTTACTCAATGATGGCTCGTTCGCAGGGACTACAGGTCAAGGTTGTAACAGGCCTTGGATACAACGGACAGGGAGGATACGGGTCCCATGCCTGGAACGAAGTATATTTGAGCGGACAGGATCAGTGGGTACCGCTGGACCCGACCTGGGCACAAAGTGGAGACTGGTTTAACCCGCCAGGTTTTGCCCAAACACATATCAAGGATAAAGTGATTTAAGAAGGAGTGGAAAAGGGCACATGAGAAAGATGGACAACGAGCAAGGAAAAGACAATGAGACATCCGACCGAAAAAGATTTAGCTTCCGGATCAATCTGTTCTTTTTCAGCTCGTTCATTATATTTACAGTCATTATTGTAAGATTGGCGATACTTCAATTTGTAGATGGGCCTCAGCTCAAACAGCAGGAGGCCAGTAATGTTACCAAAAATGTACCACTTACGCCGATTCGCGGGACGATCTATGATTCCACCGGACAGAACAGACTGGCGTATTCGACACCTGTACAATCGCTGTATATCACGCTCTCCAAGAACTACAGTGATGGTATGGAAGAAAAGCGTGATAATGACAAAAAGCTATTGCCTGAGCTGGAGAAAATGACACAGAAGCTGGCGAATCGATTTGCTGAATATGGCAATAAAGATGAGCCTAAAATGACGCCAGAACAAATTATGGACGCCATGGACCGGAACTATCAACGATTTAGCGGTTTTACGCCTCGTCTGATTAAAACCAATCTTACTCCAGAAGAAGTCGCTTATTTTATGGAGCATAAAAGTGAGTTTCCAGGCGTAGATGTCGTTGAAGAAACGGTACGCCATTACGATCCTGACACGGTAGCTGTTCAAACGGTTGGTTATATTAAAAGTTATAAAAGTGCACGTGAAACGTTGGATAAATATAAGAATATTCAAAAATCCATGTCAGCTGAAAATGATCCGGGCCTCATTTATATGGATAACGAATCTGTGGGCTTTGACGGGCTGGAATATCAATATCAGGAACAATTACGGGGGAAAAATGGCTATAAAACAGTACCCATTGATCCACGCAATATGCCGGAAGGTGTAGATTCTGTTACTCCTCCGCAAAAAGGGGATAATGTCTATTCCACTATTAACAAAGAAATTCAGGTGAAGACTGAAAATGCCATTATGGATCAATTGAGATGGCTCCATACACACGCTGTATCTGGCAGGACTCATCCTTATGCGAAAACAGGCTTTGCTGTAGCCATGGAAGTGGATACAGGGAATGTAGTCGCGATGGCTAGTATGCCGGATTATGATGCGAATTATTGGCAAACGGGTACGATTTCAAAAGACAAATATGAAGAGATAAAACATGTGTATCAAAACGCTACAATTAAGAACGTTGGCTCAGGCCAATCTGGACAGCACCCAGATTCTACCGTGCTTCTCGGATCAACTATTAAACCGCTGTCTGTTCTTATTGGATTGGAAGAAGGACTATTTACGACAAATACGTACTATCAAGACACAGGAGCTGCTTATTTCGGACGTAATAATTCCGCACGGGTGCGGAACTCGTCTGGTCATGTGTACGGTTCAATGGACCCGGCTACCGCTATACGTCATTCCTCTAATGCTTTCATGGTCGATATGGTTGGCAAGCGCCTATATAACAAATACAGAAATAATGCTACAGAAGACCAGGGGATAAATGTATGGGACCGTTATATGAAGGAGTTTGGATTAGGCGTTTCCACTGGAGTAGACTTGCCTGGTGAGTTCCGGGGTTGGCGAGAGTATACGAATAAATCCGAGTCGGTACTTTCTAGACTAGCGTATGCTTCCTTTGGTCAACAAGGTAAATATACACCTATGCAACTTGCCCAGTATACAACGATGATTGCAACAAAGGGCAAACGGATGGAGCCGCATTTGGTCAGTCAAATTAAAGATACCAACGGTAATGTAGTTCAAACAATTAAACCGAAGGTGCTAAATGAAGTGAAATTTCCGGATGCCTACTGGAATGAAGTCATACGCGGGATGGCAACAGATGTCAGCGCATTTAAAGGTTTCCCTTATGACTTTGCTCGCAAAACGGGGACATCTCAGCAGAGTGTAGGCAGAGAACTAAAAGATAACGGGGTATTTATCGCCTTTGCACCACGTCAGAATCCTAAACTTGCAGTAGCAGTTGTCATTCCTGAAGGGGGCTTCGGAGCTTGGAGCGCCGGACCTGTGGCGCGTAAAATCTTTGATGCTTACGACGAAGTGTACGGTCTGGACGGTGTTCCTAAGAAAAAGGATGCAGCGACAGCCGATTCCAAGGCAGCCAAACAGCCATAATTATTTTTATACAGATACTATTTTAGGTAAGCTTCCCTTAGCCATTGGGCTAAGGGAAGCTTTTTTTGTATTTTTTCTACGTTTTCTTACAAAATTGTCATCTGGGAATTCATCGTTTATTGCTTTGGATATGGTAGGATCAGGAATATAAAAACCTAACTGAAAGGAGTAATGACCAGCTAATATGGACAGAGGAAGTTTGGATAAAAAGTTTTCATTTAAAAAGAAAAATGTTGAAGAGAATGAAGAGTCACGAAAAAAACGGACGGTTTTACGAACCAACCTACTGTTTTTTAGTGCTTTTGTGCTGTTTGCCCTGATCATTACCAGACTAGCTGTATTGCAGTTTATACAATCAGAGGAGCTAAAGGGCCAGCAGCAATCGATAAATACCAAAAATGTCCCGCTAACCCCGAGTCGCGGTACGATTTATGACTCCACAGGTAAGGTTAGACTGGCATATTCCACCTCGGTGCAGTCCCTGTACGTAACTTTGCCTAAGGATTATAGCAAACGTACGGAGAAAGATCGCAAGCCGGGGGAAAAGCTGCTCCCTGAGCTCAATGCTTTTGCTGCCAAGCTTGCTGCCAAATTAAACGAACTGGGTCGTACCGAAGGAGAGCAGCTTAATGCAGAGGAAATAAAAAAGCGACTGGACCCGGACTATAATCAATATAGGGGATTTACCCCACGTTTGGTCAAATCCGACTTGAGTCGGGAGGAAATCGCTTATTTTCTGGAACATCGGACAGAGTTTCCTGGTGTAGAGGTTGTAGAAGAAAGTGTACGCCATTATGACCCGGATCGGGTGGCGGTACAAACGATTGGATATATGTACAAGTTCAAAGGAGCTCGAACGAACCGGCCCAAATATAAAGAGCTCTATGAAGCGAATTCGGAGGTTTTAAAACCGGCACAGGTGTATTCGGAAAGTGAAACGGTCGGATATGATGGCTTGGAGCTTCAGTACCAGGACGAGCTGAGAGGAAAAAACGGATATAAAACGGTAGAGGTCAATCCGCGTAGCATACCGGAGGGCATTGAATCCATTACTCCTCCTGAAAAAGGACATCATCTATACTCCACCATCAACAAGGAAATTCAGCAGAAAACCGAACAGGCCATTATGGATCAGCTTCGCTGGCTTCATACTCATGCCGTATCGGGGAAGCTTCATCAAGACGCAACCACTGGCTTCGCTGTAGCGATGGAGGTAGAGACCGGAAATATCGTGGCAATGGCCAGTATGCCGGATTATGACTCTAATGTATGGAAAAGTGGAAGTACCTCACCTTCGGTATATGACGAAATTCAGCACAAAATGGGAAATGGAACAATTAAATCCGTACCTAGTGGAAAAGTGGGCCCGCACCCGGAATCCTCGGTCCTGCTGGGTTCAACCATCAAGCCGCTAACCGTGCTGATTGGGTTGAAGGAAAATCTATTTTCGCCTGGACAAACTTATCAGGATACGGGGAGTGCGTACTATGGCAAAAATCGTTCCAGTCGGGTTGGGAATTCAGGCGGACATGTGTATGGTCCTCTGACACCTAGCAAGGCAATTGAGTTCTCATCGAATACATTCATGGTCGATATGGTGGGCAAGCCGCTATATGCTAAATACGGCAGCAATGCAGGGCTACATCAGGGAATTGATATATGGGACAAGTATATGAAGGAATTTGGATTAGGCGTTCCGACTGAAGTAGATCTGCCGGGCGAGTGGGCAGGCAGACTTGAGTATACGAGCAAGCATGAAAGTGCGCTGACACGTTTGGTACAGGCATCCTTTGGTCAGCAAGGGAAATATACAGCGATGCAGCTGGCCCAGTATACGACTGTGCTGGCAACCAAGGGCAAGCGAATGCAGCCTCATCTAGTCAGTAAAATTGTGGATGACCAGGGGAATCTCGTACGTGAGTTTAAGCCGAAGGTGCTGAATGAGGTCGCTTTTTCAGATACGTATTGGAATACTGTGATTCGCGGCATGGCTACCGATGTTAAAGCCTTTAACGGATTTCCCTATGATTATGCCCGCAAAACGGGGACTTCTCAGCAGGTGGTGGGACGTACGGTTAAAGATAACGGGGTGTTCATCGCTTTTGCTCCACTCCAAAATCCGAAGCTGGCTGTAGCGGTTATCATTCCTGAAGGGGGCTTTGGTGCGACGAGTGCGGGACCGGTTGCGCGTAAAATATTTGATGCGTATGACGAAGTATACGGGCTTGATGGTAATCCTAAAAAGCCTCTGGTAGCGAAATAAGGACTTGAATACTTTTGTGGGCTTCTCTTTTTCATGGTAAAATGTCGTTGGACATAAGGGACAACAGGAGGAAGAGAGACCATGGGAGAAAACCAATATAAATACAAACTGCTTGCGCTCGACATGGATGGAACTTTACTGAATGATAATCATGAAATAAGCTTGGAAACGATTAACTGGATTAATAAGGCGATTCAGGAAGGGATTCATGTATGCTTGTCCACCGGACGTGCAGCGATGCATGCTTTACCTTACGGTCAGCAACTCGGCCTGGAGACGCCAATGGTAACTGTAAACGGCAGTGAAGTATGGAAATCACCTCACGAATTGTGGCGCCGCTATTTACTTGATAAGGAGCTTATTCGCAAGATGCACCAGATTGCCGTAGAAACAGGCTCTTGGTTCTGGGCTTACTCAACCGAGGAGTTATACAACAGAGATCGTTGGCCGGACACATTGGACACACAGGAATGGCTCAAATTCGGTTTTAATACGGAAAATGACGAAATTCGCCATCAAATTTTGCTCAAGCTTCAGGAGATGGGAGGACTTGAAATTTCCAATTCTTCGATGACGAATCTGGAAATTAATCCGGCCGGTATATCCAAAGCCAGTGGCATCGCTGAAGTGTGCGACCTGCTCGGCATTACCATGGAGCAGGTGGTTGCCGTTGGCGACAGTTTGAATGACCTGGCTGTGATTCAAGCGGCTGGACTGGGCGTAGCGATGGGGAATGCTCAGGATACGGTAAAAGAAGCCGCTAATGTGGTTGTGGCTTCGAATAATGAGGACGGCATTGTAGAAGTGATTCGAGATTATGTGCTTGTGTAATAAAATGAATAGTGCACAAGCAAGATGAATAGACGAGAAGGAGGAGGCCCATGGACGTTGTAGGTTGGATTGTTGTCATTGTACTGTTCATTGTGGGCATGGCGGGAGCGGTGTATCCCGTATTGCCGGGGGCGCTCGCCATTTATTTTGCATTTTTTGTATACGGCTGGTTTTTCTCGTTTGCTCCATACAATGCTTTGTTTTGGATTATACAAACACTAATCGTCGTTGCCCTTTTTATTGCGGATTATGCTGTGAATGCGTGGGGAATCAAGCGATTTGGCGGCTCGCGTTTGTCAGCGATCCTTAGTACTGTGGGAATCATAATTGGCCCCTTTGTTATTCCAGCATTCGGTTTGATTTTGGGACCATTTATCGGTGCTGTGCTGGGTGAGCTGATTGGCAAAGCCCCGCTGGATCGAGCTATAAAAGTGGGCTTTGGCTCCGTCTTGGGCCTATTTACTAGCACCGTGATGAAAGTAATTTTGCAGCTTGCCATGATTATTGTATTCTTGATTTGGGTGTTTTAACCAGAGATTCGTTTATTATGATTTGCAGAGACAGAATCGACATGCGGCTCCGCACCGGTGATGGCTCAGGCCATGACTGTTTGTTGCGGGGCTTTTGCATGCATGTGAACAGCAAGAAAGAAGGGAACGCATTTTGTCCAATAAAGAAACATTCCTTAAAGGTACGCTTATTTTAGCCGCTGCCGCTTTGGTGGCCAGAGTGCTTGGTCTGGTACAGCGCGTTCCATTGGAGCATTTGCTCGGCTCCGTCGGGAACGCCTCGTTTACCATTGCGAACAACGCTTATTTGATGCTGCTCACGGTCGCTACGGCCGGTATTCCCAGCACACTGAGCAAAATGGTTTCGGAACGCTACGCACTGGATCGGCCTGCGGAAGCGCGACGTGTGTATCGTGCGGCTTTGATATTCGCGGCCGTGGCCGGTGTTATCATTACGGCGCTGCTGTATTTTGGAGCGCCTTATTTTGCCGAGCATGTAGCAGGGGTTCCGCAGTCTGCTTTGGCTATTCAGGCTTTGGCACCCGCTTTGCTGTTGTTTCCTGCCATTGCGATGATGCGCGGATACTTCCAGGGACGCGGTAATATGACCGCAGGCGGTATTTCACAGATTGTGGAGCAGGTCGCACGGGTAGCCACCGCAATTCTGCTCGCTTTTATTATTTTGAAGCTTGGCTATGGAGATCGTGAGGTAGCGGCGGGGGCCTCCTTTGGGGGTGTCATGGGAAGTCTTGGCGCTCTGGGGGTGATGCTGTACTACACGGTGAAATTGCGTCGTCAGGATCGCCAAGATCGTCAAGAGCAATTCCAAGAGGAAAGCTCCGCGCTACCAATGATGCGCATTTACAAAGATATTTTCAAGCTCTCTATTCCTATCGTATTGTCGTCTCTGACGGTTCCGGCGGTTAATTTTATTGATACGTCGATTGTAGTTAGACTGCTGTCTGGACAAGTGGGATTGGATCAGGCGACTACTCAGTTGGGTTATCTAGGCTCTAGGGCACAGAGTGTGGCAGGTATCCCTCCGATTTTGGCCATTGCACTCAGTCAATCGCTCATTCCGATCATTTCAGCGGCTTTTGCCCGTAAGGATGAACAGCATTTACAAAATCAGATGACGCTGGCCTTGCGCATCTCTATTCTGACTGGAATGCCGATTGTGCTGGCTTTATGTGTAACTGCCTATTCTATTAATGGTCTGCTGTTCAGCTCGCTTGGAGGCAGCGGGATTATCGCTGTTCTGACACTCGGAACGATCTTTCAGATTACGATGATGACCTCTAATTCGATATTGATTGGTATGGGCAAGCCGCGTATTTCAATGGTCAATGTGATGGTTGGGATCGTCGTGAAGTTGGCAGCGAGCTGGCTGCTGGCTGGTTGGCTAGGGATTTACGGAATTATTGCCGCAACCGGATTATGTTTTCTCGTCATTACGTTGCTGAATTTGCGTGTGCTGAAAGGTATTGTTTCCTTCTCAATCATGGGCCGTCGCTGGGCAGGCTTCCTAACCGCAGTCGTTGTCTCGGGAGCTATCGGGTACGGAGTAAATGAAGCCTGCATTTTGCTGGTACACCTGATGCCTGCGCGTGTAGCCTTCTTGATTGCGTGCTGCATTGCCGGAGCGGTTGTACTGGTATGCTACTTGGTATTGCTGGTTGTATTGCGCGTATTGCGCAGGGACGAGCTGGGTAACTATCCGCGCGTGTTGCAGAAGGTATTGCGTCCGTTAATGCGCCTACAGCGTGAGTCCACTGGACAACGAGGCTAAAAAAGCCCTCTCATCTGTTCAGTGAAAGGACCTTAAGCTGTTATGAGCATCATGGGCCATTGCTGTTTTTTGAATGCCATGGCGATGCTCATGGCGCATGGCAAATAACAGAGGCCGTCTTGGTTCACTGATATGCCCAAGTGTAGAACCGTCCTGAAACCAGTCATAACGGGGAATCGGATCATAGGCTGTATCTGACCAGACGGCGTTCAGCTCCGGGCTGTACAGACGTTGACTTGGCGGGAGCCATTCATGTGCTAAAAGCGTTGCACTCTCTTCTGGAGAGCGCAGCGCTTTTTGTACATTTGGTGTGAATAGTCCGGGCCAATAGTCGCTGCGAGACCCGGTATGCGGCACGCTGGCAGCAAATGCGGATACCTGATCCAGTACCTGCTGATGGCCAAATAACATAGCGTAAAGACTTTTACCAAAACCGATCCGCTCATCCAGATGGCCAAAACGCTCCATGACAAGTCCGGCAAGTCCACCGTTTAGCCCAAGCGGAAATATAACCTGATTGAGCTGAAGCCAGTCATGCAAATAAAAGCCTGGCTTATGTGTCACAAATTTTTGAAAGTACGGATCTTTCACAACCCGTCCTTCAATATAGTTTTGTTCATTAATAATGAGCGCCACCGTCAAAAGAGAACTATCCCGCCAAGCCCAGAAACGTTCCCAAAAGGGCTTCATGAATGGCGAAACGTGAAAATGAGGCAACAAATGGAAGCAACTCCGTCCCAAATGACGGCTGTGCATGTAAAGCTGCAACTGTGGATAAGCGTCTTGAAAAATAAGAGCGTTACAGCGCTCAAGTAGCCGATACAGCCACTCCTTTTCCTGTTCGCCGAACAGGTTTCCAATGAGCTCCCCCTTCAGATCAGTCATATTATAGCCGCCATTACGAGAAACCAGATGGGCCAGTAATGCCCAGTGTAATTCCGGGTAGCCACGATAGCATTCAAGATAAGCGGCAGTTCGCGTGATGTTGCTGCGATTCTCCTGTGCTGTATCGTTTTTGATCCGCTCCAGCAGCTCACAGTCTGTTTCGCATAAGGGCATATTTAGAGAAGAGGGACGCGTAGCGGGTCCGTTCACCAACATTAATGCTTCAGCTTCATTCATGGCGGCCTGTGCCGAATGATAGTCCCACGGCAGATCACGCAAGGGATAGCGTAATTTACGGGATTCGGTCCAGGCCGCACGTTTGCCCTCCCATGCCTCCTCCGCAACACGCGGAACGGAACCCAGTAACTTAAGCCCCCCCTGAAGCTGTCGAGATGCGACATGGAGCCATTCGGTGAGAGACATGTTTAAATAACCTCCTTTCAAATGCAGGCATCCCCGTATTCCACCAAGTATGTTGGGTATGCTATTGGGATGTCGTCGCCTATGTGGATTCTTAAGTATATCTATAGTATGTCTCAATGAGAGGGCTTCCAATCGGCATGTGAGCATAATAGGGGAGTGTGCAAAAGCTTCACTTGGCGTTACAATAGAAAGTACAGGATCTCCTGCACAAAAGAAGTTTAAGGAGGAATTATGTATGCAAAAAATCGTCTCTCATGAAGACTTTAATAAGGCAATATCCACTCCAGGTGTAACGGTAGCTGTGTTCAAGGCGGACTGGTGCGGGGATTGTCATTTTATTGATCCATTCATGCCTGATGTAGAGCAACAATATGCAGACAAGCTTACATTAATTGAGATTGATGTAGAACAGGCCGAAAGTGTCAGCCAAGAGCAAAATGTTCTAGGGATTCCTAGCTTTATCGCTTACAGTGAAGGGCGAGAACTAGTACGTCTGGTGAACAGATTGCGTAAATCCCGCGAGGAAATCGAGCAGTTTTTGGACCGGGCTGTAGAAGTCCATGCTAACTTGGCAAAATAACGGATAATAGTATGTATGAGGGCTCCGCAGGGAACCTTAATCATCAGGATATTCAGAAAGCCGCTTCCTTCCGAAGGAGGCGGCTTTCTTACGGACACGTTCACATTTTGTCAACAAAGCTCGTATGTCAAGGAACGATATATCAGTTATAATTACTTTAAGTGATCATTTCACAACATATAAAGTGAATAAATATTATATTTGGAAGGATACGGGTGAATTCATTGAATAACAAAATCAGAATATTAAAATGGCTGGCACTCGTAACATGTATTGTCATGTTTTTGGCTACCTTCGGTGGAGGTGTCGTGACGCGAACGGATTCGGGTCTCGGCTGTGGAAGAGAATTCCCACTTTGTAATGGTAAGCTGGTTCCGGCGCATACCATCGCATCCCTTATTGAGTTCTCTCATCGCTCCGTCAGTGCCATGGCCGGAATTCTTTCTATCGCCTCGTTTGTCGGCTTTTTGCTGTTTATGAAGCATCGGAAGGATTTACAGCTATTCTCCTTACTCACGCTATTGTTTGTTATCATACAAGGTGCGATGGGGGCATTGGCTGTCATCTTCTCCCAATCGGCTGCAGTCATGGGGCTGCATTTTGGCTTTGCGCTTATTGCTTTTGCCAGTGCGACCATGATGACGCTGGGGGCCTGGCAGGAGCATGCGGATTCACGCTACACTCCGCGTCTGATTCCTGGGCGTGTCAGTCGGAGCTATCGTAACTTTATATGGCTATCAACGATTTATACCTATATTGCTGTCTATTCAGGAGCGTTACTTAGTCATTCGGTCATCCAGAAGGTTGTAAATATTGGGGGTTTCATATCTCCACTGCTGCTTCATCAAATTTCAGCCGGTCTGCTGTTTGTCATTATTTTGGCTGTGGGTCACTACTCATACCGTTATCACCCGCATCACCGGGATATTCGTACCCTGGGTGTCGTATCGGTCGTATTGATTATTCTTCAAGTGGTGATTGGCATTATCTTGCTGTACGTCAACAGACCTGAAATTTACATGTTTATCGTGCTGGGACATATGCTGGTGATTGCATCGTTGTTCTCCATTTTGGCTTATTTGAGCTATCGTGTATGGCAATTGTCACCGGACCGCAAGCTTGTTCCGACCCAAGCACAGCGTACCTAAGCATTTTGTAGATTATAATGAAGCGTATTTTTGCCCAAGAGGCGTTGGAACACGTATAATAACATCATAAGAAACAAACCAGGCCCACGAGTTTCTCGAGGGCTTGATTTGCTTAGGAGGAATCATCCAGTTGATCTATCAGAATTTGCGCCAATTTATTGAAGCGCTGCGTAAAGAAAATGATCTTAAAATTATAGAAGCACCTGTCGATCCTTATTTGGAGCTGGCCGAGATCCACCGAAGAGTCATTGAGGAAGAAGGCCCGGCGCTGCTGTTCACAAATGTCAAAGGAACCCCGTTTCCTGTAGCCAGTAATTTGTTCGGTACGAATCGCCGTGTGGACATGGCTTTTGGCCCTCGTCCAGAGCAACTGATGGATGCAATTGTAGGTGCGACCAAAACGTTGCTTCCACCTACCCCCAAAGCGTTGTGGAATGAACGTGGGCTGATTAAGGACATGCTAAAAGTAGGTCTAAAAACAGTATCTCATAACGAAGCTCCTGTATTGGGCGTTCGCCGTACTGATGCTCCGCTGGCTCCACTGCCTAGAGTGACCAGCTGGCACGAGGATGGAGGACCGTTCATTACGCTTCCGCTCGTGTATACCGAAAAGCCAGGTCAGTCCAAGGATCATAATTTGGGGATGTATCGCATCCAGATTTATGATGATCAGACGACTGGGATCCACTGGCAGATCCATAAAGGCGGCGGCTTCCATTATCATGAAGCAGAGCTGCGTAATGAGCCGTTGCCTACGACGATCATCATCGGTGGCCCGCCTGCTCTGATTGCGTCTGCGATTGCTCCTGCCCCGGAAAATTTGCCTGAGCTATTGCTGGCTTCCCTTATTATGGGGGGCAAGCTGCCCATGACAGAAGACCCGCTCGGAGGTCACCGGATTCCGGCAGAAGCCGAATTTGCGATCAGCGGCTATGTGCCGCCTCATGAACGCCGCCCGGAAGGACCGTTTGGCGATCATTTTGGCTATTACTCATTACAACATGATTTCCCTGTGTTTCATGTCAAACATATGCATCACCGTAAAGATGCCATTTATCCGGCAACCATTGTAGGTAAGCCGCGGCAGGAAGACTACTATCTCGGCGAGTTTTTGCAACGTCTGTTGTCGCCCGCCTATCCGCTTGTAATGCCTTCCGTCAAGTCGTTATGGGCATATGCGGAAACAGGTGTACATGCGCTGGCAGCGGCAGTCGTACGTGAAAGCTACTCCCGTGAAGCGCTGGTATCCGGCTTTACCATTCTGGGTCAAGGCCAATTGTCGTTGACCAAATTCCTGATGCTGACGGATCGGGTAATCGATTTATCCGACTTTAACCTGCTGCTCGAAACCATTTTGGAACGATTTAATCCAGCCAGAGATTTGTTTATTTTCAACCATACGTCTCACGATACACTCGATTACACGGGCCGTAAGCTGAATCATGGCAGTAAGGCGATTCTGATGGGAGTAGGCGAGCCTGTGCGTGAATTGCCTCGCGTTTATGAAGGGGGCGATCTGCCGGGAATTCGTGACATCGAACCCTATTGCGGAGGATGCCTCGTTGTATCCGGCTCGTCCTTTGAGCAGGAGCCTGAACTCGCTGCGCGTGTATTGGAGCGATTAGCTGCGGGTGAGCAAGAGTGGCCACTTGTCTTTATCGTGGACGATGCCAAAGAAGTTGTTCGCTCCCAAGCTTCGTTCCTGTGGACGGTATTCACACGCTTTAACCCGGCTACAGATATGTACGCTGACAGCGAAGTGCGTTTGCATCACCTGAACTATAAGCTGCCGATTGTGGTGGATGCACGTATGAAGCCGGGCTACCCTGATGAGGTACTGCCGCGTGAAGATATTGTTAGGCTTGTAGATCAACGATGGACGAGTTATTTCGCTTGACGCCTATTAAAGCATCTTAACAGCCGGATTTTACAGATATGAAGGAGGCGTGAAGCATGATACGCAAGCTGTTGGGCGAGCCCCCGCGTGTAAATAATGGTTTCCTGCTGGATGCCATGAATAGCATGTCAGACATGTTACATTTGCTGGAACGACAAATCCAGGCCAGTGGTGATCCGACTCATGACTTTCGGAAGGCGGATATTTTGACGCGTGGTCTGATGTCTTCTTTGGATGAACTGGAGCAGAGTCATCATGCTGCCGCCTTTTTTCGTATGAAAGTAAAAGCCGGATACGCTGAAGATATGAGCAAGGATGAAAAATCCGATTATGCCCTGTACGTATTCTTTTATAAGGATGGGTTTGTGCGGGTATTCTCTATTTTGGATAAGTTGGGTAACTGGATGAATGACCTGTATGATTTGAAAACAGGGCAGTATAAGGCGCACTATTCTTATTTTACCGTGTTGCGACAGCTGAAGTATCTCAAAATGCATCCTGTATTGACCGATAATCTAATTGATATCAAGGACACATACAACGATGCGATCAATCGCCTGCGTAAGCGGCGAAATACGGAGATACACTATATGAACACGGAAATGCAGGATGATCTCTGGCAACGTCACCGTGCTTTATATGGCAAAATCCAACTGGAGGACCTCGATCACCATCTGGAAGATTTGCAGCAGGGCTTGGAAATGGTATGCCGGTCGCTATCAAACGCATTTTCTTATACTGCGAAACAATGGGAGAACCGGGCAGTGCGCCCATAATTATGACAGAAAATATCCTTTGACAAAGCAATGTAAACTATCTATACTGAAACCTAGTTTCAGAAAAATGCTTGAATTATTTTTTTATATAAACTAAACGGACAGCTAAAGCTGGAGTTTAACATATTTTTCTTATCCAGAGAGGTGGAGGGACTGGCCCGATGAAGCCCGGCAACCCGTTCTTTCCCGGTGTAATGCACCGGGAGGGAACATATGGTGCTAATTCCTACAAAACCGCTAGAGTTATAGCGATTTTGGCAGATGAGAAAAGGTTCGCAAGGTGGGGCCCTTTTCATTCTGTGAAAGGGGCTCTTTTTTGTATAAATAAATAGCGATTTTATACAATCCTGAGAGATGACAACTGGTTAAAAGGGTAAGGAAGAAGTGAAGGGGGTCGCAGCACGTTGATAGAGCTTAAGCAATTAACCAAGCATTATGGTAAAGGCAACCGACGCGTTAATGCGTTGTCCGGGTTGAATCTTTCTATAAAGCGTGGAGAAATATTCGGGGTGATTGGTCATTCCGGGGCGGGCAAAAGTACGTTGATCCGCTGTATTAATTTATTGGAGCGCCCTACTTCAGGCGAAGTATGGGTAGATGGGGTTAATCTTGCCACTGTGAGTCAATCCCAGTTACAGAAGCAACGCCGAAAAATCGGAATGATTTTTCAACATTTTAATTTGTTGTCTTCGGCGACAGTGTATGACAACATTGCGTTTCCATTGCGTCTGGTAAATACCCCTAAGCAGGAGATGGACAAGAAAGTTCGTGAGCTGCTGGAACTAGTGGGGCTGGAAGAACACAGTGGAAAATATCCGTCACAGCTCTCAGGTGGACAGAAGCAGCGGGTAGGAATTGCACGGGCACTGGCTAGTGATCCGCATGTGTTGCTGTGTGACGAAGCGACGTCTGCGCTTGATCCGCAGACGACAGGGTCTATCCTGAAATTGCTGTTGGATATTAATCAACGTTTTAATTTGACCATCGTATTGATTACTCATGAGATGCATGTCATTCAAAGCATTTGTGATCGAGTTGGCGTCATTCATCAGGGCGATATCGTGGAGCAAGGTCCGGTGGCGGAAGTATTTTTGAAGCCACAGCATCAGGTAACTAAGGACTTTATCCAGCGGGAGGCAGAACATCCCGAGGAGTTACAAGCAGCGATTGCAGCTGCAGGTAGCGGGGAATCGACACAGGTGGTACGTATCTCCTTCTTAGGCAGCAAAACTTATGATGCGATTCTGTCGCGTACGGCTCGAAGTACGGGTGTTGATTTTGCAATCTTGCAGGGAACCATCTCTACAATTAAAAATGTACCGTATGGACAGCTGATCGTTCGTTTTGAAGGAAACCATTCAGATATAGAGCATACGCTGCGCGAAGTATCTGGACAAGGACTTGATGTGGAGGTGATTGACAATGAGCGAACTTGATTTTTCGCAAGTGAGTTGGGAAGAGCTGGGGAATTCTACTCTAGAAACCCTTCAGATGCTCGGGGCATCTGCATTGTTCACCCTCGTTATTGGTTTGCCGCTCGGTATATTGTTGTTTCTGGCGAGCCGCTCCTCGTTGACTCTGATGAAGGTGATGTACATTGTATTATCCTTCATCGTTAATATTTTGCGTTCCGTACCATTTATCATTTTGATCGTTGCACTTATTCCTTTTACACGATCGTTGGTAGGTACCTCGACCGGAGTGCTGGGAACCATTCCGCCATTGGTTATCGGGGCTGCCCCTTTCTTTGCACGTCTTGTCGAAACGTCTCTGCGTGAAGTGGACAAAGGTGTCATTGAGGCTGCACAAGCGATGGGAGCCTCGACAGGACAAATTATTCGGCGTGTGCTGTTGCGTGAGGCACTTCCGGGCCTGCTTGCCGCATTAACCATTACCGTCGTTACACTCGTATCGTACACGGCAATGTCCGGTATGATCGGGGGCGGTGGGCTGGGTACGCTGGCAATCAACTACGGCTATTATCGTTACGAAACGGCAGTAATGATCGTTGCAGTCGTACTGATGGTCGTATTGGTACAATTGCTGCAAATGGCAGGAGATCGCCTTGTGCGGCATTATACTCGGAAATAGGGAAAACATATAGATATCCTTATTGATCAGGACGTCTGATCCTGAATATTACAAATTATTGGAGGGGTAACAACATGAAGAAATGGGTATTGGCTGTATTGAGCTTGACATTAATTGCGGTACTGGCTGCTTGCGGTACAAAGAGCACAACATCGGATACAAACAATGCGGCCGAAAATACAGGCGGATCACCACGTGAAGTCGAACTGAAAGTTGGAGCTTCTCCTGTGCCACATGCGGAAATTTTGGAAGCGATCAAGCCTCAGTTGGAAAAAGAAGGAGTTCGCCTTCAAGTCGTTCAGTTTAACGACTATGTACAGCCGAACGTGCAATTGTTCGACAAGCAACTGGATGCTAACTTTTATCAACATGTACCTTACCTGAATGTGATGAATAAAGAGCGTAAAATGGATCTGGTATCTATTGGCGCGGTTCATCTGGAGCCATTCGGTATCTACTCCCAAAAATATAAAAAGCTTGATGAACTTCCAGACGGTGCAACAGTAGCGATTCCGAACGATGCAACCAATGGAGGCCGTGCATTGCTACTGTTGGAGAAACAAGGTCTGATCAAGCTGAAGGATGCAAGCAACATTGAAGCTACCGTAAAAGATATTACTGAAAATAAGAAAAACCTGAAATTCAAAGAGCTGGAAGCAGCTATGCTGCCACGTCAGTTGCCTGAAGTAGATATTGCGTTAATCAATACAAACTACGCTTTGGAAGCAAAGCTGAACCCGACCAAGGATGCATTGGCACTGGAAGACAAAGATTCTCCATATGCTAATGTACTGGTAGCACGTCCTGACAATAAAGATTCCGAAGCGATCCAAAAATTGTTTAAAGCTTTGCAATCTCCAGAAACTAAAAAATTCATTGAAGACAAATATCAAGGCGCAATTATCCCTGCATTTTAAGCAGAAAATAAGAAACCGCTGAACGTAAACCCCAGATTCTCTTGAACAAGAGGACTGGGGTTTCTTCTTGGCTGGAGTTGTAGGGATTGCTTAAATATTTTATACTTGGGGGTGACCGTTCTCTGTGAAGAGGAGGAAAACTGTTGAGAGACAAAGTCGCACTCATAACGGGCAGTGCCAAAGGTTTAGGTAAAATGACCGCTCTGCGTTTGGCTGATGAAGGTTGTGACATTGCACTAAATTATGTCCATAGCCAGGTTGAAGCCGAAGCGCTTAAACAGGTAATTGAATCTAAGGGAGTACGCTGTCTGTCTTTACAAGCAGATATCTCTGTTCAGGAAGATATCACCAGGCTGATCGGTGAAGTGCAGGATCGTCTGGGCGGGGTTGATATTATGGTGAATAATGCCGGACCCTTCATCCGGGAACGCCGTCTTTTTGCGGACTACAGTGTAGCTGAGATTCATGCCATGATACAGGGAAATTTGGTCGGTACCATGTTGCTGGATCATTTGGTATTGCCGCACATGCGTAGCCAGCAATGGGGACGTATTATTCATTTTGGCTTTGGTCATGCTGGAGAAGCAAGGGCTTGGCCGCATCGGGCTGTCTACGCAGCTGCCAAGGTGGGGCTGGTGTCTTTTACGAAGTCACTAGCTGTAGAGGAAGCTCCCTATGGCATCACGGTCAATATGATCTGTCCAGGGGATATCCGAGGAGCGAACAAGGAAAAGTCGATTGCCGATGTCATCGGCATGCAGGATAAAGAGACACCGCGTGGGCGTCCAGGAAGCGGAGAGGACATTGCGCGAGTGATCGCCTATTTGTGTGAGGAGCATTCAGATTTTATAACAGGCAATATTATGGATGTGTCCGGAGGATTGGACCCCATTCGGCCAACCATATAAGTTTGAGAGAGCTTCAGACGCTGTAATACAAAAAAGAGTCTTGAGCTTCGTTACCGAACTCAAGACTCTCTGATCATTATGCATCTAGCATTAGAATACTTGTACCACTTCTTGGACGCCTTCAACTTCTTCGAGAAGAGCGCGTTCAATCCCTGCTTTCAGCGTAATTGTAGAACTTGGGCAACTGCCGCAAGCACCTACCAGCTTCAGCTTAACGATGCCGTCTTCAACGTCAACCAGCTCAACGTCACCGCCATCGCGTTGCAGGAACGGACGGAGCTTATCCAGTACGTCTGCTACTTCATCATACATCTGAACGCTTTGTGCTTCGCTCATTAGAATTCAACTCCTTTCCTATACCTTGTTTATTATATTACAAAGCGGGCCAAATTAAAATGCCCGTCATCCAAAGCAGGTGAAAAAAATGTTAAGACCTATTATTGAATTTTGCACCAGTAACATGCATTTTGGTACCGATGAGATTATGGCTAAACTGGAACAGAATCCAGATTATGATGTGATTGAATACGGCTGCCTAAGCAATTGCGGTCAGTGTAACGCTGAGCCTTATGCGATGGTTAACGGTGAAATTGTATCCGCAGATTCAGCAGAGCTTCTGTACGAAGTGATTCTAAACAAAATTAAAGAAGCCGAAGCATGGGACAACCTGGATTTGGATTGAAAATAGAAGTCTCCGCAGGGCCAGCCTTCTCTTGTAGAAAATATATATTATTCATAGATGCAACAACAAAGAAGACCTGAAAGCAGGTCTTCTTTGTTTGTTGAGTATCCAATTAGCCAAAATGGCGTTTGGACTTCCAGAGCACACCGCTTTTCAGCAGACGTGGCACTCGTCCACGCAATGAGGTACTGCCCATAAAGCCATAACCGAATCCGGCCTTCTTGCCCAGCGCACCTAATGTACCGCGTAGCTTTAGAGGATGCGGGTGAGGCGTTTGGCCTTTCCACAGGTCGCGTACAATGTGGGCAATCTGCTCTCCTTGAACCTCTGCCGCCTGAGCGCTTGGAGAGTAAGGAAGGCTCGCACAGTCTCCGACGACGTACACTTCAGGATGATCCGGTATTTGATAATATTCATTTAGCACGATGCGACCCTGAGGGTCTTTAGGAACTGCTAAATCCTGTACAATTTTAACGGGCTGAATCCCAGCTGTCCATACAACCGCATCGGTCATAATTTGCTCGTCACGGTTGTAAATAGCTCCTGGCTCAATACGGGAAACCGCAACATGATTTAGCGCATTCACATGATGCTCCTTGAACCAGGCATGTACATACGCAGACAAACGTTGCGGAAATGCTGATAGCACCCGCTCGCCCCGATCCATAATCGTAATATTCAAATCCGCGCGGCTTTCACGTAACTCCGCAGCAATCTCGACACCACTTAGGCCGCCACCTACAATATGGACATGTCCATAAGGCTTGATTTCATTCAAGCGCAGATACGTTTGGCGAGTATGATTAAAGGACTGGATTGTACAGCTGTATTCTTCTGCCCCCGGTGTATTATGAAAGCGGTCGGTACAACCTAGTGCAATGACAAGCTGGTCATAGGGTAAAGGCTCACCGTCTTGAAAATGGACCATTTTATTCTCAAGATCCATGGATGTGACTTCTCCATATTTGCGAATAAGGCGTTGTTCATCGGGAAAATGTACCCGCAAATCAAAATCAGATACGGTACCTGCCGCAAGGGCATAGTATTCTGTTTTCAAGCCCTGAAAGGGCATCCGATCCACTAAAATAACTTGAATATTGTCGGGAATGTGTTTATCCAGCAATTCTTTGGCAATGGTAAGGCCGCCATAGCCGCCCCCCAGAATAACGAAATTTTTCATCAAAATCCGCCGTCCTTTCGTTACCGTGTCCCCGGCAATGGTCTGGTGTCTTGTCGATCTAGCCACAAGTTTTTGTTGTTGTAAAACCCGGAAAAGCGGGCCTGCCTTTGGCAGACAGACCGGTATGTTCCGGGGCAGCATGAGGCTGCATGGTGTGAGTAATGGGGATAAAATGCACGCGGGAAATCTGAATCCGATGTTACACTTATTCGAAAACTTCGATTTCGTTATAGAAGGTGTCACGTTCTACAGGTATGCGTCCAGCACCTTTGACTAGCCAGATTAGCTCTTTACGTGTCAATCCGGAAGGGGTTAACGCACCTGCAGCATGGCTGATCTGCTCGCGCACAATCGTGCCATGGACATCTGATGCGCCAAAGGTAAGAGCGACCTGCGTCAATTGTGGACCAATATTAATGAAGTAAGCTTTAACATGATCGATATTGTCCAGCATCAAGCGGCTGATCGCAATGGTTTTGAGATCCTCGTAAGCAGAGTTGCGGCGCATGATGTTGGCGTTTTTGCTTTTCGGCTGCATGGACAGTGGGATAAATACCATAAATCCATTTGTTTCATCCTGCAATTCACGAATTTGCAGCATGTGCTCAATACGATCCTGATAAGTTTCGACTGAACCGTACAGCATCGTCGTATGAGTTTTCATACCGAGATTGTGGGCCGTACGATGTACTTCAAGATAGCGGTCCACATTGGCTTTGGTAACACGCATCTTCTTCCGATATTCATCGGATAAGATTTCCGCGCCACCACCAGTCAAAGATTGAAGTCCTGCCTTTTGCAGCTCTTGAAGAACTTCTTTAATACTCAAGCCGCTTATGCGTGTGAAAAAGTCAATTTCCGCTGCAGTGTATGCTTTCAGTGTAACGTTGGGATACTTTTCATTCAGTGCCTTCAATGAATCTACATAGTATTGGAAAGGTACATGATTATTATGACCGCCGACGATATGGAATTCTCTTACGCCTGGATGGATATGTTGCTCTACATAATCAATCATTTCCTGTCCGGACAACGTATAAGAGCCTTCCTCCCCCTGATCCTTGCGGAAATTGCAGAACGCGCAGCGCGCTTCGCATACATTGGTGAAGTACAGGCTCATATTTTCAATAAAATAAACCTTTTTTCCGTTCTTGCGTAAATTAGCTTCGTTAGCCAACTGGCCCAATGTGAGAATATCGTCAGTTTCATACAAATATATACCATCTTCGAGGTTCAAACGAATCCCGTTTTGTACCTTTTCTACAATTTCCGCCATTCTGCGGTCTGTAAAAGGTGTAACTAATGTGGACATGCCTATTCCTCCTTCAAGTTGCTCTGTGCGAGGCTGCCCGCCAAATTAGCGGCACAAGCGCTTGATGCGCACAGGATGTCCCGTTCCGTCGGTAAGAATCCGGCAGCGCGGATATACGATATGTGAAAAATGTTACAATGCCAGGCTACAATGACGAATGTCTCTTAATTTCGCCTTTGAAATGACAAATTTCCGACAGTTTCTTTAACACACTCTTCACCTATTATAAACCTCACACCACTGGTGTTCAATACAAACGAGTAGAAAAAGAGGTGTTTAAGCCTGTAACGGAAGGACATTCCATGACTTGAGCACCTGCAAATAAGAGAGTATACTGAAGGGGAGAATGAAGTAAAAGAGGAGGATGGAGCTATGATTAACATCACCGATTCCGCTGCTGAACGCCTGAAAGAAATGCTGGAGCAGCAGGAAACGCCGAATATGTTTTTACGTCTGGGTGTTACGCCAGGTGGTTGTACCGGATTTTCGTACGCCATGGGCTTTGACGACAACGAGACGGATCAAGATATATATATGAATGTACAGGATATGAAAGTAGTCGTGGAAAAGGATAGTATCCGCTATCTGGACGGTCTGGAAATCGACTTTGAAGAGTCCGGTATGTCCGGCGGCTTTACAATTCATAATCCAAATGCTGTGGCTACGTGTGGGTGCGGTTCAAGCTTCCGTACAGCTACAGATGCAGGGAAACCAAACGAAGAGCCTTGTTAATTTTTCGAATGGTGGTCTGAATTATTCCTAAAGATACACGTTTAGGTTACGGATAACGGCCTTTGTAACGAATTTTACTCGTTGCGAAGGTCGTTTTTGTGTTTAGGTTCATCTTTTGCATAGGAAATACCGATATAACATTGAGTCTGGAGAACTATTTTCTACGTAAATTTACCTGAAGGAAGTGGAACAAGATGTTGAAAAAGAAATGGCTGATTACCCCTGTGGTTGCGGTGGCACTGTTGTTCAGTCAATCCGCAATGGCGGCAGTTACGTTTCCTGATGTGAATGGTACAAAATATGAATGGGCTGCCGAATCCATTCATTCGATGGTCGACAAAGGTGTTGTCAGCGGCTATACGGATGGGACCTTCAAGCCAGGCAAAACCATAACAAAAGCAGAATTTGTACATATGTTTCATAAACTTTTTCCAGAAGTCAATTATTCAGCGGGTAAATCTTCAGAGTTTGTAGATGCACGCAAGCACTGGGCGAATCAAGATTTTGCAGCTATATTCAACGGGGATTATGTGTGGCCGTTTGCTGAAAGTGTAGGGGGCAAATATCCAAACTATCAATTCTATGTAAATCCTGACAAACCGCTGACCCGTTGGGATATGATGATGATTGCTTCTGTTCGAACGGATTATACCAATCAGACGCTTCATCCTGAGATTGCCGAAGTAATTTCCTCAGCTGCACAGTACAACGATATGAAAGTTCGTCAGGCAAATTACAATGACAAATTCTCAGCCTACTATCCGGTACTGTACATCGACACAACGGGAGAAGAGTACTCCTATGATGGAGATTTCCAGGATCAAAAGGCAGAAGCATTCTACACCCTTACCAAGATGGGCGTCCTTACCGCTGACAATGGATACCTTCGCCCAAAGGCACAGGTCACACGTGCTGAAGCTGTTACCCTTTTACAGCGTTTGTATGATGCTACAACCAAGTGACTTAACAAGACTGTAAAAATGAAGAGCGCTATCCCTAAAATGGTTAGTGCTCTTGTGCTTACACCGTGCCATTGATTTAATTACGAAGATTCTTGCCGTAGCTGCTCACCTGTCTTAGTCAGATTTAGCATCCATGGCGGATTCGCGACTAATCTTATTTTACCGTGCTACAATGCCCTGAGATGATCTTCAACGCACCATCTATATTGTGCCAAACGCGTGTATAGCACATTTCATCTTCAATGGGATCATTGCCTACCGTTCCTCGTAAAGAAACGCGGGTCACCGTAACGACAGTATCATCCAGCGGAATTACTGATTGATTAAGAACTTGAATATCCGTAAAATGTAAAACACCCGAACGGTGGGCTTCCAGATCTGCTTCTTTGTTTATTACTTGTCCAAAGTGATTCACAAATATAAGATCGTCATGAATTAGCTCGTTCAAGATCTGCACATCACTGGCCAGCATCGCCTTACGCAGTTTTTCCTCGTATTCGATGATTTGATTATTCTGCATATGAATAGACACCTCTTATAATAATGTTTCAAGTCATATTTAGGAAATATTATACACCTACCGAAATCCCGTGACCAATGCTCTATTGCTTCAAATCCGTAAACAGCTCCTGCGCGGTTCGCACAAATAACTGTACAGCAAGTGAAGCATTGTGTAGAGAGGGGATAGCGATACCAATTTGACGCGTGATCAGAGGCGTGGTTTCCTTGACGGTCAGATCATGGGGGAACGTAGATAAGGCGAGTGAAGAGACAATGCCCATACCTAGTCCTTGTCGGACCATGCTGACCAGCGTGCTGATATTGTGAGTAATAAATTGTGCTTGCAACTGACTTTGTTCGCGTTCAAACCCCTCCATAATGGCGACTTCATGTCCACCTTTACAAAAGATCATCTCCTGTTGATTCAAGTCTCGGATGGCGATTTTGTCGTGCGATTGAAAAGGATGACCGTCAGGCAAGAGAATAATCATGTCATCCTGACATAAAGGAATTACATCTACCTCAGGGTCTGGCAACAAGATGATTCCCGCTTCAATTTCTCTGGTATGCACCCACTCCTTGACCTCATTGGTAGAGCCTTCATGTAAATCGAAAACAAGGTTCGGATAGTGCTGACGGATATGATGAATAATGGGGGGCAGAAAATAGGCTGAGGCAGAAGGAAAGGCACCAATCGTGATTGTACCTACGTCCAAGCCTTTTTCAGCGGCCACCTGCTGCTGTACTTTTTCCATGCTTTGCAGCACCATGCGGAATTGCAGCAGCACCTTTTGTCCGATTTCTGTCAGGAGCACGCCTCTTTTTCGATCGCGCAGCAATAGCTGGACATCAAGCTCGTTCTCGATACTAGCGATGGCATGGCTGACCGCAGGTTGCGTCATATGCAGCTCATGGGCAGTTTGAGTAAAGTTTAGTGTTTCAGCTACGCGAACAAAGATCATAATCTGAGTTATAGTCATAAGTGAAAAGTTATCTCCCTTATTGAAAACATTCATTTTATTTATTAGTGACCACAGTATAAGCTAGTAAAGCAAAACTTTGCAAACGGCTATTCAGATTTTAGTCGTAAGCAATGCGCAATGAAATTTTAAGGAGAGAGACATCTATGAAAAAATTAACGCCTAAAGCTACGTTGTGGCTTGTCTTGATATTAGTGATGGTATGGGGGATCAACTGGCCGTTGACCAAGCTGGCTTTGCCAGATACGCCGCCGATATTTTTTTCGGGAATCCGCACGCTGCTGGGTGGTGTGATTCTGCTGTTGTTCGCTATGCGTAACCGGAAAACCTTACGACTTAGACAAAATGCGTGGACTTATCTTGTGCTGGCTATATTTAATATTGCAGGCTACTATGGCTTGCAGACGGTAGGGCTGCGTTATCTGCCTGCTGGGTTGTTCTCCACTTTAGTATTCCTTCAGCCGATCTTGTTGGGATTATTCTCCTGGTTGTGGTTAGGAGAGTGTATGTTTCCCCTGAAAGTCATTGGACTGGTACTGGGTTTTGGCGGAGTAATCGTGATTAGCTCAGGTGGAATGGCAGGTCATTTGTCTGTGCTGGGCATTGTGTTGGGGCTAGCCTCAGGACTGTGCTGGGCGCTCGGAACGATTTATATGAAGAAAAAAAGCAAACAACTGGACTCCATTTGGGCGGTGACGATGCAACTCATTCTGGGAGGGGTCCTACTCAACGGGATTGGGTTTACGACCGAGAAATGGGGCGATATCCACTGGACAGCCTCCTTTATCGCGATTCTATTGTTTATTTCGATATTCGTGATTGCGATGGGCTGGCTGATTTATTTTAAACTGATCGACAACGGAGATGCGGGAACCGTCGGCTCATATACGTTTATGATTCCGGTACTGTCCACGGTCTTTAGTATGGTCATGCTCAGAGAATCCCTCACTTTGACATTTGTAGTAGGGTTGGTGCTGATTGCAGGTAGTGTATATCTGGTAAATACAGCTTCTCCTGGGAAAAGAGCGAATCAAAGCTCGAAAGCTGATAAAACGAATTCCTGTACAAATGCTTAGAAAATATAGAATTAGGAAAAATATACTAGAATATCAGAGGGGAGAATAGTAAAATGTGACTATATAAATAGAGAGGAAGTTTGGTATGGGAGAGTTAAGCGGTCATACTCAGACTATGGAGTCGCAACCACAGTCTATTCGTAAGCTGGCAGTTGTGGCAACGGTCATTTCAGGAGTAGCTGTACTAGGCTGTATAGCCTTGGCGGTATGGAACTATAATCTGAATACAAAGGTCAATTCTTTAACTATAGCGAATGCATCGCTAAAACAGACAACGCAAGTCTTAACCAAGCAACAAAATGATACAGAGGCGCTACTGGGAAAAGTTAAATTAGCAGCCAACCTGTCATCCATAACGCATCTGTTAGAGCAGACATCTGTCGTTACTGATGATTTTGTATTGGAAAAAGTGACTTTTAATGTGGCAGAGGATGGCAAGTTGAAGGGTGTGCTACTGAATGTGAACAACCAACCTAATCTCGGTTTTGGCGGTGCTTATCAAGGTTATGGCAAATATAATATGTCTTCTGCTGCATTGACGAAGAAGGCAGAGGAAGTCATCAACATAGCTATGAAAGAGTACAATACATCTGACAAGCTTCCGGTATGGGATAAGAATACGAAGGTGGAAATGACGGTTCAAAATTATCCGCTTGGTAAGCGGGAAGGCGGCATTTTTAAGCTCACTGGTCAGCAATAGGAAGGAACTTAACGTTAATCCGATGCTGGGCATTACAGATCTTTGCCTTATGGAATGTAAATTGAGCGGGGGAGCTAAGAAATGGACAGATACACACCTACAGCGAGGGAACGCTGGCAGATGAAACAGAGTGAGCCGCAGCCGCAAGGCTGGGTGCTCGCTCTATTTGGCTGGATTTTTTCTGGTTTGGGGTTCGTATTTAGTTTTTTTGTCATTGGAGGCTTACTTGGGCTTATCGGCCTTGTTTTCGGAATTTTGACTAGAAAGATGGAACAAAGAAACACGCAGGGCATCCTGATTATCGTCATCAGCTCCGTCGCCATTGGCATTGGCCTGTTGATTTTTATGATTTTTTTCGCGCAAGGTTTTGTAGAAGGTCTGAGAGAAGGTTATAATGAGCATTATTAGGTCAGGGAGGTAACACCATTGAGCGTCATTGTTTCACAGCAAATCTCGGCAACGGGTGTGAAGGAATATACGAAGGTGACCAAAACATTTGATTCCCCTTTTACACCTTTAGTTGGACAGAAAATCAGGGATACGGCATTTGGCGATATGCAATATTATGATGTCGAGGACGTATTTATTGATCTAGCGGAGAATGAGTACTGGGTAATTCTACCTGCCATTTTGCTGCATACAGATGATATTGAGGATATACGAGATGCTGTGCGTGAGTATCGTTCACACGGTTGGGAATGTACGAAACCTCTATAAATGCATACTGCTTAAGCATCAACGTGGAGACGTCTTTCTTTTGCCAGATAGGCGTTTTCTTGTGTATTTGTGTATAAACTATTCCTAATGATTGGCATGAAAAGAAAGAAATTATGCTGAAAATGCGCAAAATGTATCATTTTTTATCATAAAACGACAAGTTGGGAAATGAAAACGGACTTAATGTGTTATACTTAGTATATCAAAGGACAAGAGTCTAAAACGACCGGTAAGGCCCTTTCTTTGAAGAGCCTCTGAAGGGTTCAACGTTTATCCAAAATAAATGGTCAAAAGGAAAAGGGGAAATGCTAACGTGAGAGTGAATTTGAAATTTACGAACAAAGGGCAAGTTGCAGTTGAGAAGTTCAACAATGAGGAGCTTATCGAAATCTTTAGCCGCTACATTAAAACGTTATGCAAGAAGTATGATATCTCGGTTACGGTACCTGAGGATCTGAATGAGCAGATTTTGGAAGAGGGCACCGTAAAGGTCGTGTTGGATAAGATTAATTGTGACATGGACGCTTTTTTCAAGGAGCTGAGTCGGGATATCAAGGTGCCGCTGGTCAAACGATTGGGTACCAAACTGGATAACGTGTTTAAGACCGAGGTCGTGGAGCAAGAACAGAGCTAAGAATAAGGATCAAGCGAGATCTCATGAAGATTTGCATCATGAATTGAAATCATAAAACCTCCCGAATGGGGCGCATGGCTAGGCAATGTGCTCGTTCGGGAGGTTTTATATGTTTAAGCTGCTTTATTCAGGAGATAACATGCATGGCATGTCTGCGCCTTTTAACGTGTTGTTGTGGACGTAAGGCGCAGTTTGGCTAAATCAAACGAAGGCACCAGCCCTTCCTGTGCGGCGCGACCGAGCAAGGCTTCGATGGCGGCATAACCGCTATCGCCCAGATTAGCGGTAAAATCGTTCACATACAGGTCAATATGCGATTGGGCAACATCGGGTGATAGCTCTTGCGCATGAGACAATACATATTCACGCGAAGCTTCGGGATGTTTCCAAGCATATTCGACAGAGGCACGTATCCAGTTGGTGATCGCATCCAGATCCAGCGTACGACGGGCAATAATAGCTCCGAGAGGGATTGGCAGTCCTGTATCTTCTTCCCACCAGTTCCCCAGATCAACTTGCTTGCTAAGTCCATAGGACGGATATGTGAAGCGTGCTTCATGAATCACCAATCCAGCATCTATATGTCCGTCACGGACAGCAGGCATAATTTGGTCGAACGGCATCACGACAATCTCGCCGACACCCCCAGGCACATGCTTGGCCGCCCATAGGCGGAACAGCAGATAAGCAGTGGAGCGTTCACTTGGAACAGCTACACGCTTGCCGGACAGGGCTTCCGGACCTTCGACGGTGGAACCTTCCTTAGTCAGCACGAGCGGCCCACAACCCCGGCCCAGTGCGCCGCCACAAGGCAACAGGGCGTATTCATCCAGCACCCAAGGAAGTGCAGCGTACGAAATTTTCATGATATCAAGTCCATCTGGTGTGATCGCCAGATTGTTGGTGATGTCGATATCGGCGAATGTAATGTCCAGCGCGGGTGCGCCCGGAATTAATCCATGAGCCAAGGCATGGAAGACAAAAGTGTCGTTAGGACAAGGTGAAAAAGCAATTTGCATCTATATAACCTCCGTTAATGTAGAAAATGCGGCTTCCAACGCTTGCAAAGCCTCTTTGATTCGCCAGGCTGCACGGTCACGTGGACCAACAGCATTGGAAATCGTGCGAATCTCCATCATCGGCAGCTCGAACCTGTTGGCCGCCACGGCAACGCCGTAACCTTCCATCGCTTCGGCAGCAGCTCCGGGAATGCGTTTGGCTAGGCGTTCCGCTGTTACCGCCGTGCCGGTGGCCGTCGAGACGGTCAGGATCGGTCCGGCGACGACCGTCTGGCCAGCATCACGCAGCACCTGAACGAATCGCTGCGTGGTGGCAGCGTTCACGGCAATGCGGCTGGAGCCAAAACCCAGCTCGTCCACGCTGCTGAAACCCTCTGCCGTCTCTGCCCCCAGGTCGGCGGCAATAATCGCGTCAGCAACGACGACGCTCTCCAGTGCAGCGACCTCCACGAAGCCACCCCCAATTCCGGCGCTAATGACTAGACGGTAATCGCCTGTAGCTAGTGCCAGCGCGGTTGAAGCCGCTGCGGACGGAGCGCCTACACCAGCCAGTTCGACCACAAAGCGAGTGTCGCCTTTCAGGCCGCGCAGCACAGCCTCCCGTTCGCCTTCAACCGCGGTCATGACCAGGATGCGCCCATCTGATGTTGTATGCTCCATGGGTTGATTCCCCTTTAAATTTAGGTAATATGCTTTCTTATCATACTGCTTTTCCAAACGATGTTCAAAAAAAAGTCGACAAAAAAAGCGCTCTATGGCGCTTTTTCGGAGAAACCTGCAAGGTTCAATAGATATGAAAATTGGTAGTTTAAACATATAACCATTCTAATCTGGAAGAACAGCGCAGACATAGCATATAATAATTATATCGGCTGATCCTTCGTGATTAGCTGAAACATTGTGATATTGCGGTCATAATGGCTTGGGGTCCCATTCTGATTGCGCACCCGAATCATCTCGCTGCTGAACAATTCGATATAACCACAGCCTATCTCACAGTACACGCCTGCAGGGTCTTCTTGCCAGACCGAAACGAGGTGTTGAGACAGCGCCGCGGTAAAAAATTCGATGTTTTTTTGCAGTACACGTGGCGTTTTCTTGGGTTCCATAACGTAAATCCTCCCTATATCATGCCATTTGAAAATCAGCAATTGAACGTGGCTACTAAGTGGCTATTAGACATCATAATGAACTTAAACAACTGAAAAAGGTATTCTACTCTATGAAACAGACGTAAACACTGTACCGCTTAATGCTATTTTTGTAAAGCATCCGTTTGACCTTTTCGACATCCATTATGTGTTTACACACATTTTACATTGCGTTTACACTTCTGTGATGCTAGTGCGTTTCATCTAATAGTACAATAAAGGGTAACTATACTGCATGAAATTGATGGAGGCCATATGTTGATAGAGAGTCAGAAGAAGGATAAAGCCGGGTCAGAACGTTACTTTAACCGAGATTTAAGCTGGATTGAATTTAATCGCCGTGTGCTCCAGGAGGCTCAAGATGCAGATACACCGTTGCTGGAGAGAGCCAAATTCTTAGCAATTGTGTCCAGTAATTTGGATGAGTTTATGGCTGTTCGTGTTGCAGAGACGCGCGAGAAGATCAAGGCTGGTTTTATGCAAAAGGATTTTACGGGATATACCCCCTCCGGTTTGTACAAGCGGCTGATCAAGCGTACCGTCTCGATGGTATCCGAGCAATATCGAACCTATCGTGATATTTCTCGCCTATTGACGAAAAAAGGTCTTTTGCTACTTGAATATAATGACTTAAATACGACACAGCGCAAGTCGCTGGATGCATATTTTCATGAAATTATATTTCCGGTGCTCACACCGATGGCGGTCGATCAGAGCCGTCCTTTTCCACTAGTTCACAATAAATACGTATATTTAGCAGTTGTCTTGAAACGTCCGGGAGATACGGAGGAGGATAAGCCGCTTTTTGCCATTGTGCAGGTGCCTTCCAATATTCCGCGTGTTGTTTCGGTGCCGTTACGTTCCAATAGCAAGAAGAAATCATTTATTTTAATTGAGGAACTGATTAAGCATCATATACAAACGCTGTTCTCCGGATATATACCCGAGGCGGTTCATGCCTTTCGGGTTACGCGTAACTCTGATTTGTCCATTAATGAAGAAGAGATCGAAGATTTGCTCGAAGAGATTGAAAAAGAGCTGCGTCGAAGACGGCGGGGAGCACCGGTCAGACTGGAAGTGGAGAAAGGGATTAACCCGTTTGCTCTGATGGAGCTTCAACGCGAATTCAAGCTGTTCGATCATGTATTTGAGATCGACGGGCCGTTAGATCTGACGTTTTTATCGTCTTTTGCCGATCATTTGGAGGGGTATTCGCATCTGAAGTTTCCGGCAATCAAACCATTGTATCCGGAAGAACTGCCTCCGCAAGAGGATATCTTTAACGTACTTCGCAAACGGGACGTGCTCGTGTACCATCCGTATGAATCATTCGATGCGGTAACTGATTTTATCATTGAGGCATCAGAGGACCCGGATGTAATGGCCATTAAGATGACCCTGTATCGTGTCAATGGAGAATCGAAGCTCATTCCGGCTCTGGCACGTGCAGCCGAATCGGGTAAGCAGGTGACGGTAGTGGTCGAGCTGAAGGCACGTTTTGACGAAGAACGTAATATTGCTTGGGCGCGTACGCTTGAAAAAGCTGGCTGTCATGTAGTCTACGGGTTGGTCGGCTTGAAGACGCACGCCAAAATTATTCTAATAGTACGCCATGAACGTAATGTGCTCAAACGATACGTGCATGTGGGAACTGGTAACTACAATGAAAGCACAGCTCGTGTATATACGGATATCGGGTTATTCACTGCGGATCCGGTGCTGGGTGAGGATGCCTCTGAGCTGTTTAATGAAATCACGGGTTTCTCGGCGCTCAAGACTCCGCAAGCTTTCACCGTAGCCCCGACGGGAATGAAAAATAAGCTGTTTGAGCTGATCCGCAGGGAAGCGGAGCACGCACTTGCAGGCAAGCCAGCGCGTATTATTGCCAAAATTAATTCTTTATCCAATCAGGAAATGATTGATGAACTATATGCGGCTTCTCAAGCAGGTGTAAAGATTGATTTAATCATTCGAGGGGTCTGCTGTTTACGCCCTGGCGTGGAGGGCTTTAGCGAGAACATTCGGGTTATCAGCATTGTCGACCGTTTCTTGGAGCATTCCAGACTGTTCTACTTTGAAAATGCAGATCATTCGGAGCTATTCTTGTCCAGCGCCGATTGGATGACTCGCAATCTGACTCGCCGGATTGAGCTGATGTGCCCGATTTATGACGACCGAATCAAAGAAATGCTGGTGGATATTTTACGTTTATCCTTGAAAGATAATGTAAAGGCGCGCCAGCTTTTACCTAATGGTAGCTATCAATTTGTAGCAAGAAACAACGAAGAGGCTCCCATTAGGAGCCAATTCGAAGCGATGAAGGTTAAAAACTGGAAGAAGGAAGAATGGACCACGACAACGTAAGATTCCAGGCCTTTTGAAAATCTTTTGCGACAGCCACCAGATCTCGTTGTTCCAGAATCGGTTCACTCCTGCTTTCCAGACGAATATGCAGCGCATCGTCTCCTGTCGTGGGATGGATGCTGGTGATGATGCCGGATTCGCTACGATCCATGCCGATTGCTAGCTGGAGCAGCGAGCCGAGCCGATGTACACGTTCTTCGTCGGAAGGCTCCAAAATATCTGCATGTGTACGCAGCAAGCGGGGGGTCCGATTTTTGGGGTGGTAATCAGCGATCAGCGCGGCTAGCACCGTTTCCCGGTGAGATAAACCGCCAATGCCTGCGTGCAAGATCCAGAACACGGAATGCTGGCGGAAATGATAGTAATTCAAGGCTGCGCCTGTTTTGTAAAGAGTTGCTGCAGTTAGTAACAAGCGTTTGTCCATAGCGATTGAGGTTCCCTCAGCTAAAGTGTCATAGAGCCGGACGGCGTACTCGTTAACCCGCTTGACATGCGCTTCGCTAACCGGGACAGCAAACGACAGGATATTGCGAATCGACGTGATGAGCGGGTTAGCCACCACAGGTTGCTCAGCGTTGACTAGCTCATGAAACAGGCCGTCTCGCAGACCCGCTCCACTGACCAAATACGCGGAGCCTTGAGCAGCTTCAAAGATCGTTTTCAATATAATGAGCCCCGGTACGATAATGTCGGCTCTGTCTTTGGACAGGCCGGCTGTTTTTTTGCGTTTTTCATAGGGCAGATGAGGCAGACTACTATAGAAATAATCGACATCTTCTATTGTCATTTCGTAATGGTGTGTCACAGGAAGCGAGTAATCCCGACGTTTCTGATTGATTTTAGCCAAAGTACGGAGAGTTCCACCCAACCCGATAAACGGCAGACCCGGATTGGAGAAGATCCAATCATGGTTTTGCAGTGAAGAACGGACAAAGCTCTCCATTTCCTCAATCTGTCCAGGAGACCATTCGCCATTCTTGACCTCACGTCCAAAGCGCCAATTCATATTGACTGCGCCAAAGGGAAATGAAACTGTATGCAGTCGTGTCCGATCACGGAACAGCGTAATTTCGGTACTGCCGCCCCCGATGTCAATAATAATTCCGTCACTCACATTCATTGTATTCACTACGCCCAGAAAACCGGCATAGCCCTCTTGCTCCCCGCTCAGTATTTCCAATGTTAGATCTGTCTCTTCCGCAATCCATTGAACGATTTCGTCCGAATTCGCCGCATTGCGGATGGCCGCTGTTGCTGCTGCACGCATTCGGACAACCCCGTGCATACGGCACACTTCCATAAATTGGCGTAACAATGGAGCGATGCTGCGTATTGCTTCTCGTTCCATACGACCGTTGGCCCCAACCTTTTCGCTCAGCCGAGCAGCTTCTTTGCATTCCTGCACAATTCGATAAGCTCCTGTCTCTGTCATTTCATAGATCACGAGACGTATAGAGTTTGAGCCAATGTCCATGATGCCAATTTTGCTATTCATGAGTTGACCTCCTTGTTGAAAGAAACCATTTGCCAGCAAATTCAACTGCTCCGTTCTAAATGGTATTCAGATTATTGTCATTGTACCAGTGTTGTCCGGTGCATGCTACCGTTCACCATGATCTTGTCGAAATAGACACATGATCCTGACAAACATCCAAGAATAGCACACCCCTATTGAGTATGTATAAGTATACCTGACGGCGAAAGGAGAGAATTAGATGAGACAACTTGCAAGCAAATGGCTAAAGACGAAGGCCCTCCTCCATCATCCACATACCGCCGTTTATATACCGGAAACCTGTCTATATAGTGAAGAACAATTGCGCATGATGCTGCGGCGGCATGCTTTTGTATTTATAAAACCCGTAAAAGGAGGCGGAGGGGTCGGAGTCATGCGCGTGACAAAGGAGGGGAGGGGCTATACCTGTACGCGTATGGAACAAACACATCGGTTTAGCCATTTTAGTGCGCTTGTAGTCGGAATCGATAAGCTCCGAATCCAACGTCCGTATCTCATTCAGCAAGGTATTCAACTAGCAAGTATCCAAGGTAGACCTGTTGACTATCGAGTCAAAGTCGTAAAGGAAGGGGGAAAATGGGAGTTTCGTGCAGTGGTGGCGCGTCATGCTCGTCCCGGACTGGTCATAACGAATCTGTGCAAAGGAGGAACTTTGTTGAAGGGAACAGAGGCACTTCGGATAATATATCCGCGACGGCTAGCTATACGAAAGCGGCGGGAGATCGTTGAACTTACACAGCACTGTATTCCTATACTCGAAAGGAGATTTCCCGGGATCGGACAACTGGGATTTGATTACGGGCTTGATTGGAATGGACGGATATGGATTTTAGAGGTAAACACAAGACCTCAATAAATTCATGTTTTTTTCAAAAAGTTACCATTATAATCTATTAACAAGATGCTAAATATAATATATTTGTATAAACATAAAAAAATTTTTTTTTGCGTTTAATCGCCAAAATTCTGTGTATAAATATTGTCCACATTATCCCCTGTCACATATAAGGGTTAACGACACTTACCAACAATTTATACACAGGATTTCCACAATTGACTGTGGATAACAGAACGCTTGTTCCGTTTTTGGTATTTTGATAGAATAGATTTTGAAATAAAAGGAAAGGTTGTGTCGAGGATGGCTATGCTGACGGATGAAATGCTTTTGGATTCCTATCAGATGGCAATCGAGCTTAAACTTGAATGTGACTTCATTGCACTGTTGCTGGCTGAAATTCACAAAAGAAATCTAGAGATGAATACAGCCGTAGTCCTTCATTAGACCGGACAAGCTCTCGTACTGCGACTGTAAAGTCATTCAGGGTTCGGATGACTTTACGGACAATCACTGCAACGAATAGGCACACCGTAAAAAAGGGTATTTCACTCCAGAGATTCAAACCTGGAGTAAAATACCCTTTTTTGTCATAGTCTAAATTAACTACATTTTCATGTTACTGCTGTGACCGGGAGACAACTTGGCGTCTGGATCTACATAGACCTTGGCGTTGTTGACTGCCGTAGGGGCTTCACCAAAGCCAACCGCGATCAGCTTGAGCTTGCCTGGATAGGTGGTGATGTCTCCTGCAGCGAAAATGCCAGGAATATTCGTCTCCTGACGAGAATCGACCACGATGGAGTTACTTTCGATTTCAATTCCCCATTCAGCAATCGGGCCAAGTGTGGATACAAATCCAAAGTTAACGATGACATCGTCCACTTCGATTTCCTGAGTTTCTTTGGTTTTTACATGAGCAAGAGTGACCTTCGTAATCGTATCTTCCCCATGCAATTCTGCAATTTCCGTTGGTGTAATAACGTTTACTTTGGAAGCGAGGAGGTTTTCGACACTGTGTTCATGCGCGCGGAATTTGTCACGGCGGTGAATCAATGTAACCTGTTCTGCAATCGGTTCCAGCATAAGGGCCCAGTCTACAGCAGAGTCACCACCGCCACTGATTAGCACCTTACGGCCTGCAAATTTGCTCAGGTCGCTGACAAAGTAATGCAGGTTCGTTTTTTCAAAACGATCGGCACCTGGAAGCTCCAGTCTGCGCGGCTCGAAAGCACCCACGCCAGCGGTAATGATAACCGCTTTACCATGATACTCGCCACCTTTGTCTGTTTTGACGATGAAGTGGCGTTCTTCTTTCTTCTCTAACGATACAACTTTCTCTTCTAGCTGCACCTCTGGATTAAAATGGTTCATTTGTTGAACCAAATTGTTGACCAGTTCCTGTGCAGTCACTTTAGGAAAGCCAGCAACGTCATAAATATATTTTTCAGGATAAAGGGCTGCAAGCTGGCCGCCCAGTTGGGGCATACTTTCAATTAAGGTGACGGATGCCTGACGCATTCCTCCGTAAAAAGCGGCGAAAATACCGGCTGGACCGCCTCCGATTATGATCAGATCGCGGATCTCCGCACCTGTGGATTGAGCTGTCACTCTAAAAACACCTCCGAAAGGGATAGTATGAATTGTAGATATTGAATCAGCCGCATAGAGGTTCAGATAGCCGCCGAACGTATGATTCACTGCTTATCATTATAAACTGCTGGGTTCCTCTTGCAAAGTTAAAGCGATTAATATTTGATGAAGACTTTCCTGTGAGTATAAATTAACCGTGTTGAGAGAAAAGTTGTGAATATTGAATGATTATGTATATCGGAAGGGGTAGAAGCATGAGCAGTATTCCCAAAATTGTCATTGTGGGCGCTGGATATGGCGGAATATTGACGGCTCAGCAATTGCAAAAGGAGCTCAAGCACAATGAGGCAACTGTCACGCTAATCAACCGTCATGATTACCACTATATTACGACTCATCTTCACATGCCTGCGGCAGGCACGGATACGATTGAGCATTCGAGGATTCCGATTGCGCAGCTCATCGATGAGTTCAAGGTGGATTTAGTCAAAGGAACAGTTAAGGAAATCATACCAACGGAGAAAAAAATCGTGCTGGAGGATGGCTCGCTATCCTACGATTATTTGGTTATCGGACTAGGTGGGGAGCCGGAAACATTCGGTATTCCAGGGATGGATCAATTCGCGCTGACGATTCGCAGTATTAACTCTGTGCGCCTGATTCGAGAGCATATTGAATATCAGTTGGCCCTATATAAAAATGATGGTAAACCAGGTCGCCTAAATTTCGTCGTAGGGGGCGCTGGTTTTAGTGGCATTGAGTTTGTAGCGGAGTTGGCGGATCGTCTGCCACAGCTGGCTAAAGCTTACGACATCGATTTTAATCGAATTCAAATCATTAACGTTGAGGCAGCTCCTACAGCATTACCAGGGTTTGATCCTGAACTGGTGGAGTATGCGATGGATGTCCTCAAACGTAAAGGGGTTAACTTCCGTATTGGAGTTCCGATTAAGGAATGCCTGCAGGATGGTGTAATCGTTGGTGAGGGTGAGAAAATTGAAGCCTGCACGGTCGTCTGGACGGGTGGGATCCGTGGGAACGGTTTGATCGAGAAAGCCGGATTCGAAGTGATGCGTGGAAGGGTGAAAGTCGACGATTTTCTGCGTGCACCGGGTCACGATGATATTTTCATTATCGGGGACAGTTCTCTGATGTTTAATCCCGAAGGCCGCCCTTATCCACCGACTGCCCAAATTGCAATGCAGCAAGGAGTGCTTTGTGCCAAGAATCTGGCCGCTACGCTCCGCAAAAAGGAGCTGCACAAGTTCGTATTCTCCAATAAGGGTACAGTTGCATCTCTTGGAAAGGGCGAAGCCGTCGCCGTAGTAGGTAAACGCAAAATCAAAGGCTGGGTGGCCGCACAGTTGAAAAAGATCGTAGATCTACGCTATCTGTTCATCATTGGCGGCATTCCACTGGTATTGAAAAAAGGGCGATTTTTCTAATCTCAGCCAAGTAGTCAAGATGCACCTAAAAACAATAAGAACAGAAAAAGGTTTCCACGACTCCTACCAGAGCCTGGAAACCTTTTTTCTATTGCTTTTTTTTTCTATATATTAGAGTCCTACAGCTTCAGCATGTCTTCAAATGTTTCTTCGTTCAACACGCTGCCGACATAGAAGGAACCAAATTCACCGTAACGGGCACTTACTTCATCAAAACGCATTTCATAAATTAGCTTCTTGAATTGAAGTGCGTCGTCGGAGAACAGGGTTACGCCCCATTCCCAATCATCGAAGCCGATGGAACCTGAGATGATTTGCTTTACTTTGCCAGCATAGCTGCGCCCAATTAAACCGTGGCTACGCATCAAGGTGCGACGTTCGTCCATCGAAAGCATGTACCAGTTGTCATCCAGATCACGTTTCTTGTTCATTGGATAGAAACAAATATAACGAGCCTTGTTTAATACAGGTTTCAGGCGTGCGACAATTTGTGGATTTTGCATTGGATCTTCTTCCTTGCTCAAATAATTACTCAGTTCGACCACACTTACATAAGAATAAGTTTTGGTCGTATATTTGGCGAAGGTTGTTTTGTTGAATTCATTTTCCAATTTATTGAGGTCTTCCAGCGTTTCACGCAGGTGCAGCATAACAAAATCAGCCTTTTGTCCGACTATAGTATAGACAGCCGAGCTGCCCAGGCCTGCTTCCTCGGTAACGCTCCATTCCTTCATAAACTCTTGAAGCTCGTCCAGTGCTCCCGCGCGCTCTTCATCGTCTGCGGTTTTCCAAGCCGTCCAGTTGATGGACCGGAAATCGTGAAGCGCATACCAGCCTTCCAGTGTGGAGGTTACTTCGTTGGGTGTTGCTGGGGTTTGTTGAGGTTGATGTTGATTCACGATCTACACTCCTTTACGATCTGTAAATGTAATCGGCTTAGCCGAAATATGTGTACTTCCGTATATCGTTCCTGTATCCAATACGTGATGTTTAACCATTATATTGTAGCTCAATTTGGAGCTTTTCACCAATGAAAGAAGTGTGAAGAATATTATTTTTCCATGATGCAGGTCACAAAAGTCATAAAATAGTTAGTATTCTCGAAAAAAGAAGAACTCGGACGAATACGGCTGCCAAAAAGGAGGACAATTGCCCTTATTTTGTTGGTCCCACCCGAGGGCAAGTATGATAGAATAGTAAAACATCTTGGAGAACGTTATGTCAGGAAAGGAAGAATGTCGGAATGCGGATGAAAAACCTGCTGCACTATACTGAGAACCACCGCTACTGCGTTTATCGGGAATTTGGCTTGAGCGCACTGGATGAATTGATGCTGGGAAGTGTCTATCAGCCGATGGTAGGCGCATTTGCGGTCAGTCTATATCGACTGTTGTTCCAGCATGTGCCAGTCGGACAGATCGGTTATTCGCCGTTGGAACAGCAACGTCGACTTTTTCTGACACTGGGACTGGAGCCAAGTGAGAAGGGACGCAAGTATTTGATTGAACAGACCTCCAAGCTGGAGGCTGTCGGTCTGTTGCAGACGTCCAGGCTGTATGCGCCTGAAACGGACGATTATATGTATGAATATGAGATGCAGCCACCGCTCGCACCTGCTGAATTTTTCAGAACGCAGCACCTCACCCTTTTGTTGAGAGACAAAATCGGTAAGTTTGCAGTGCTTTCTCTGAGAGAATCGTTGTGGAGCAGGGAATCTAGCGAATGGTCGCAATCTTCCCATAATAAAGAGAATATTTCGGTTCCGTTTTATGAGCTGTTTGAGCTGAACACCCATGTTATCGATTATGAGCTGGAACAGGCGCTGTCCGAGGTGTCCACGAGCCGTCAGACTGGAGCATTAGCGTCCAAATCGGAGGAAGCATTGAACTATGCCGATATTATTCTTCGTTTTCCGCGTGAATCCGCCAATCGCAAGCACGTGGAGCGTCTTCGATTTGAACACGAGCAATTAGGTATGGTCAATTACGTGGTACGTAAATTTGATCTCTCTGTACAGGATATTAGCCGCTTGCTGGATGAGGATGGCATTTTTACCGAAGCAGGTGACTTATTGCTCGACGAGCTTCAGCTTCGGGCTAGCCAGCACTCCAGGCAGGAACGGAAGCGTCAGGAGGAACAGCAGGTGCAGGTCGCCAAGGTGGTTGCCTTGCGCCAGAGGGAAACTTCCACACCTGAAGAGCCGCCTGCAGAGCAGGCTGTGGAAATGGAGTTTTATGTAGAGGTACCACCACAATTCACAGCCAAGTGTGACATTCACCAATATAATATGATGCTGCGCAACGAGCCTTATCGCCGTTTGCTGCAAACTTTTTTCCCCGGCACGGTTCCCGGTAACCTGCTGGATATATTCGAGAAGATAGATATCAGCTATAAGCTGCCTGGTGAAGTCATCAATGTGCTGATCCATTATTTAATGTCACTGCTCGTATCGGGGAGCGATCAACGGATTAACCGCAACTTTGTCGAGGCCGTTGCCTCCAACATGCTGCTAAAGCAGGTAAACACTTACGAAAAGGCCGTTCAATATATAAGGGATCAAGCCAAGGTAAAAGGAAAACAGTCTACTGCTTCTTCTTCGGGAGGCAGATCCCGCACGTATGCCAAAAACAATGCGCCTGCCAAGCCGTCTATTCCGATCGTACAAGATCAACCTTCCGAGGAATCCGTATCCGAGGAAGAACTGGATGAACTGCTCCGCCTGGCCGAACGATTGCAATCCGGCAAGCAAAAAAAGGTATAGTGGAAGCCAATTCAATAATGTGTCGACTTTATGGCGGTCGGTAGCGAAGCGTCTCTCCCGCTCGATAACTCTGCACATTTTAGAAAGGAGGAGTGTCCTTGGAATCACTCGGTGATTTGCTACAGCAGATGCAGAACCCCTCGTTTCGCCAACGCACTCGCAGCGTAGCCGATCAGGTTCTAAATGATCCGCTGGTGAAGGAATTTTGTGCTACCCATCCTGATGTGGACGAAACGCAATTGCGACTTAATATGAGTATGCTCTTTCAGTATACCCGGGATCGTCGAAATTGCGACAACTGTCCGGGATTGGAACGGTGTCCTAACGATTTTCAGGGTCACTTTTGCAAGCTGGGCGTGGAGTACCCAAATGGAACAGCGGAAATGGTGGACATTCGGACCCCGTGCGCCAAGCTGGTTGCTTCTCAGCATGAACAACGGGTGCGCGAGCGAATTAAAAGCTTTTATGTAGATGAGCGCGCGCTGTTGGAAGGCTATAATGCCGTTGAAATTGCGCGCAAGGATTTGCAACGCGTGCCTGCAGTAAATCAGGTATTCCGCTATATTGAGGAAACCAAAAGTCAGGGTTTATTAAAAAAAGGGCTGTACCTGGAAGGTACGTTTGGTACGGGAAAAACCTTTTTGATGGGCTATCTGTTGCACGAGTTGGCTCTGTCGGGTTTCAACGGTGTGATTGTGTACATGCCTGATTTTGTGGAGGACTTAAAATCCATGATTCAGGATGGACAGAAGCTCAAAGAAACGACTGAAATGCTTAAAAATTGTGATCTACTTGTATTTGACGATATTGGTGCTGAAAATTTGAGTCCATGGGTACGGGACCATGTAATGGGCTCCATTTTGAATTACCGAATGAACCGCAAACCGACCTTTTATACTTCCAATTACTCGCTGCAAGGGCTAGAGAAGCATCTTAGCTTTACAAGCAAAGACGGAGAGGAAATGTACAAGGGACAACGCTTGATGGACCGGATTCGTCCTTTTGTAGATGTCATTACCGTCAAGGGGAAAAATCAGCGAGGATAAGCGGTTATCTGCCTGCTCTTTTGATATCTTACAATTAAAAGACTATTGTGATATAATTAAAGGGTGTCGAAACAGACATTACAGGTTATAATAATGTTGACTTTTCTATAAAGGAGGAACATACAATGGCAATTGTTAACGTGTCCGATCAATCCTTCAACGCAGAAGTCGAAGGCACAGGAACCGTTTTGGTTGATTTTTGGGCGCCATGGTGCGGTCCTTGCAAAATGATCGCTCCAATTCTGGAGGATCTGTCCACAGAAGTTGGCGATAGTGTCAAAATCGCGAAGGTGAACGTGGATGAAAATCCAGAGTCTGCTTCCCGTTTCGGCGTGATGAGTATTCCTACCCTGATCGTCTTCAAAGACGGACAGCCTGTTGATAAAGTGGTAGGCTTGAACTCTAAAGAAGCATTGAAAAGCATGCTTACTAAACACCAATAATCATGGAATGTGACCCATGCTCCTGCGGGGGCTTGGTGGAGCGCCATGAACAGTCAATGCCTCCGGTTATATATACCGGGGGCGTTTTTGTGCATTATTCCTATATAATATAAGTAGTTAGTTGAGCAGTCATTAAGAATGGAAGGAGGAACCGGGCGAATGAAATCCTATGCGGAGGACTTGCAGAACCAGGAGAAGGCGCTGGAGAATATACGGCACAAATTAGCATTGCTGCCGGATGCATCAGGCTGTTACCTGATGAAGAACAGCGAAGGCACCATCATTTATGTCGGCAAGGCCAAAGTGTTGAAAAACCGGGTCCGTTCCTATTTTACAGGTAGCCATAACGGCAAGACGCAACGACTGGTTGCCGATATTCGTGATTTTGAATATATCGTTACAGGCAGCAATATGGAGGCGCTCATTCTGGAGTGCAACCTTATTAAAAAGCACCAGCCGCGTTATAACGTGCTGTTGAAGGATGATAAAACCTTTCCGTACTTGAAAATTACGAACGAGGCACACCCCAAGCTGGAGGTAACCCGTCGCGTTCTGAAAGATAAAGCGAAATATTTTGGACCGTACCCTAATTCCTACGCGGCACATCAGACGAAAAAGCTGCTGGATCGTATGTATCCGCTGCGCAAGTGCGGTGTGATGCCAAAAGAAGTGTGTCTGTATTATCACATGCATCAGTGCTTGGGACCTTGTGTGAAAGAGGTTGAGAAGGAAACATATGACCAGATCAGTCAGGAGATTGGTTCCTTTTTGAGTGGAGGACATGAGGAAATTAAAAAGGATCTCCAACGTAAAATGCAGGAGGCCGCAGAGGAATTGTACTTTGAGCGTGCCAAGGAGCTGCGGGATCAGATTATTAGCATCGACGCGATGATGGAAAAGCAGAAAATCACCACATCTGATGCGAAGGACCGGGATGTATTCGGCTTTTCGGTAGATAAGGGCTGGATGTGTGTGCAGATTCTATATGTCCGTAAGGGTAAAATGATCGAGCGCCATATGTCGACTTTCCCTTTCTACGGTGAAGCTTACAGTGATTTTATGTCCTATGTGACGCAATATTACAGTGACAACCCGGCAGTGCCGCAGGAGATATTGTTGCCGGATTCTCCTAAGCTGATGAAAGCAAAATCGGCTGATGTTGATCAACCGATTGCAACAGAAACTGAGCTTTACAGTGCAACTACAGCTGAGACTACCGGGATTACAGATGAGGAAGCAGTACAAACGGAGTCAGACCGTTCTGCTGACCCACTGCGGGTAGCCGAAGCACGAGCAGCTTATGCAGAAGGAACGAATCAAGCTCAAGTTGGTGACCAAGAAACCGGGGAAACAGAAACAGAAACTCAACTATCCGGTGGACTGGAGGACCCATCTACGGCAGCTCTCGCTCTGGCTGAATGGTTGGATATAAAAGTACTTGTGCCACAGCGTGGGCTGAAAAAGCAAATGACGGGTATGGCGACGGAAAATGCACGTGTTGCTCTGGATGAGAAGTTTAAGCTGATCGAGCGGGATGAGGAACGGACATCCAAAGCTGCAAGCAATCTGGGACGTGCCATTGGGCTGGATAGTCTGCATCGGGTAGAGGCGTTCGATAATTCCAACATTCAGGGTTCTGATCCAGTCTCGGCCATGATCGTCTTTATTGATGGCAAGCCTGCCAAGAAGGAGTATCGAAAATACAAGATCCGTTCTGTGCAGGGACCAGATGATTATGAGACGATGCGTGAGGTTATTCGGCGTCGATATGAACGTGTGCTGAAGGAAAATCTTGAACGTCCCGACTTGATCATTGTCGATGGTGGGCGTGGACAAATTAAAGCGGCAACCGATGTATTGGAAAATGAGTTGGGTTTGTTTATACCTGTGTGTGGTTTGGTGAAAGATGCCAAACACAGAACTTCCCAACTACTGATGGGAGAAACATTTGAGGCCGTGACACTTGCACGCAATAGCGAGGAATTTTATCTGCTGCAACGGATCCAGGACGAGGTTCACCGTTTTGCCATTACGTTCCACCGCGAGCAGCGCGGCAAATCTATGGTAACTTCCCAGTTGGACTCCATTCCAGGCATCGGCGAGAAACGGCGTAAGTTGCTGCTTAAGCATTTTGGATCGCTCAAAAAAATAAGAGAGGCCAGCGTCGAAGACTTCCGGCCTCTCTCTATTGGGGATAAGCTTGCTCGTCAGATTATAGCTGCCCTTCGGGAGGAGGAGTCGTAGAATACGGCTCCTCTTTTTTCATGGGTTCAAACATGATTCGATTAGGCTTTTTGGGACTAAACCAGTAAATGATGTAGCCTACAATAGCCGGAAGTAAGATCCAGAATAGACCGGCGCTCACATTCACGGTGTCTCCCAAACTTATCACACTAAGCCCCATTAATATGCTGTCAAAAATAACGTGGCTGAACATGGCAGCGATAAAGCCGTAACGCAGGAACACGAAACTAAACAGCAAACCAAGAAAAGTCAGTTCAATAGGTCTGGAAATCACCGGATAGATCGGATAAAGCGTATGTCCCAGTGCCCAAATAAGCGTAGTGATCAGACAAGCAACAAACGTATTCTTGACTATTTTTTTTACCATCGGAATACCAAATAGACGGTAAACAGTTTCTTCTCCAATACCTGCCATCCAAGCCATAATCGGCAATAGCCATGGATAAGCCATATTGTAAGGGGACTGCGTGGCGTCTGTAGTGGAGAACGTATTAAATGTGCGCTCCAATACAAAGAACAAAATGGATTGTACGCCCAGTAAAATGAAGGCCCACAAGTAACCAACATACATACTGCGAAGCACATACAGTCCGTAGCCTGGCTCTTTGGCCCGTGGCCATGCATTTAGTCCAACCTGACGCATAAGCCCGTCACCGCCTACCAAGGAGAAATAGATAGCTACAGCCATGAAGAAGGTAACACCAACCTGGAATACCATAAGAAATATAAGCATGCCCTTACTGCCTGCTTCAGCTTGCAATAAAGGTAGCATGTTCATTGTCCCAGCTATACTAGCAATAAAGTATACAATGGACAGAATAATACCGCGCACAAATGAAGTATGTCGTCGGGTGAGTGACGCATACACAATGGCAAGTACGCCTAGGACAAAGCTAAATAGGGCATAACCCGCATAAGTCATCCAATTCGCCCAGTATGTTTGCTTTTTAACATAGTCGGTATAGGACGAAGGGGCCGAAAAGCTTTGGGTAAACGAGCGAACAACCCCGTCTTCAAAAGTAAAAGCCAGCGTAAGTACCGAGGCGCCGATTTTCTTTCCGTCCACGGTATATTTTAATCCACCTTCCCCCTCAGTGGTCGCGAGCTTCAATTCAGATGGCTTAAAGCCAAAGCGTTTGATCCATATTGCTGCAGCCTGTTCCTTGGCTTCGAGCGTCATGTCACCCTCAGCTACACGTACAAGTCTGCTTTGTGCTTGTTCATCTGTAGAAACATCAGCCTGTGTGTAATTGGTGCTGGAGGTGATCCGTTTAAAGCTAACGACCTTCCCAGTGGATAAATCCACATGAATTTGCAGCTTGCCCTTCGCTGAGGAGTCAGGCAAATCAACCCGAAAGGTTTCATATGGATAATTTTTTTTCCATGTACGATCGTACTCTTGAACCAATTTTTCTCTGGATAAATAACCGTACAAATCTGTTTCAGCCTGATAGGTTACGACGGGCTTCTCTGGCTGTGATTCCGTATAGCCCAGCTCGGAACGGGCGAAGTCCAGGGCGTGTATGACCGCTTCTTGTTTGCTGATGACCTTTGCATTCATCAATGATTCCGGACTTGGATTGCTAAGCGAGGGAATAAGCAATTGAAAGATAAAAAAGCAAATCAGGCCAACCCCGCCCAGCAAGCCTAATTTTTTGAAGTTGGCCGTGAGCACGACCGGTTTCCCGATAGGATTCATGAGTTTCCTCCTTAATCTGTAAATAAGAACATCCATTAAAGATATCATACTGCACAGGTTCCCGCCAACAGACCAGCGATATTCATGAAAACAGAGTGAAAGCACTTTAAAGTTTTAATAAAATTAGATAAGCTGTGATTAACCGATGTCTATTCGCGAATTAAAGCCAATTTCACGTTTTTTCGGCGAAATCGGTTTTGTGATCTGGATAGAGAAGGATTATAATCTTGAGGCAATGCCTATGAAATATATGGGTAATGATATACATTTAAGCCGAATTTCTATGAGAAAACGGGGGAACCATGTTACTGGGGTGAATTTTACAGCCGATCCTGATGGACCGGAAGTGTAAATAGGGCATACTGTGCTGTCCGAATCCGTCAGCTAACCTCGTAGGCTGTGGACAGGAACCAAGTCAGGCACTCGGTTTTCCGGTGTCTTTTTTTGTGTGTATAAAAGTGTTTGGATTGGTTAGACCGCTGCGGGTTCAGATTATTCCTTCGATTGCTGTTATCCCCGGATTTTTTTGATTGTATAAACCCTTTAATGGTTAAAATCCGGAGATAAAGGCAAACGCTTCGCTTCTTCAGAACAATTCTGCCCCCTTCGCTGCTGCTCGCCAATAGCACAGGGAGCCGAGTAGTGTTTGACATGCATTCTTCCTGTATTCAGGGAATGCTAATTATAGCTACTTAAGGTTTGGAAAATCAAAAAAATCAGGGGCAACGACGATCGGAAGATAAATGGAACGCGTAGCGGGCTTACACCGTATTAAGTCACTGTTTTTATAGTTTTAAGGATTAGGAGAGAAGTGATGAATAGATGAATCCCAATGCACGCTGGCTTCGGCTTTCTCCACCGCAGATATTCGTTGCAGGCTTTGCCATTATCATTCTAATAGGTAGTTTATTGTTAATGCTGCCCATCTCTAATACAACAGGAAAACCACTTGCGTTTATAGACGCTTTGTTTACTGCCGCATCCGCGACCTGTGTAACCGGACTTGTCGTTAAGGATACAGGGCTCTTTTTTACAACCTTTGGTCAAATCGTTATCGTTGCGCTGATCCAGATCGGTGGTCTTGGCTTTATGACCATGGCTACCTTGATCGCGCTGGTGTTCAAACGTCGCATTTCCTTGCGGGAGCGCCTTATTTTGCAAGAAGCGATGAATCAGACCTCTGTCGAAGGAATTGTTGGATTGATCCGCAAGGTGCTATGGTACTCGCTGATGATTGAGGGCGTATGTGCAGCTATTTTTTCGATTCGCTGGTCATTTGATATGCCTGTCGGCAGGGCGATTTATTTTGGAATTTGGCATGCCATTTCCATGTTTAATAATGCTGGTTTTGATTTATTCGGTGAATTTCGCAGCCTGACAGGTTATGTATATGATCCGATTGTTAATTTTACAGCCATGTTTCTCATTATTTCGGGTGGTATTGGTTTTGTAGTGATGTCAGACCTGGCAGATTATCGTAAGCGTAAGAGATTATCCTTACATACCAAGGTGGTACTCAGCATGACAGCTGCTCTGATTGTCGTCGGGACGCTCGTCATTTTTGTATTTGAGTTTACGAATCCAAAGACGCTTGGCTCGCTTGATTGGGGTGGTAAACTGCTGGGTTCTTTATTCCAGTCCGTTACTCCACGTACCGCAGGTGCCAACACGCTGGACATTGCAGGCTTGCGGCAGGCTACGCAGTTTTTTATCATCATACTCATGTTTATTGGAGCTTCGCCTGGCTCCACTGGGGGCGGGATTAAGACCACTACATTTGCCCTGCTCATTGGAGCGGTGTTTTCGATGCTGCGGGGACGGGAAGATATTGTGTTGTTCCGGTACCGACTTGCGCAGGCACGAATTTATAAGGCTTTGACCATTACCTTGCTGGGGCTGCTGTTCGTGATTGGGGTGACGATGATTCTGTCCGCAACCGAAGATCATCATTTTCTAATGATCTTGTTCGAGACAGTGTCTGCATTTGGTACAGTAGGGCTGTCTATGGGGCTTACACCTGATTTGTCAGTTGTAGGCAAGCTGGTGATTACTCTGACGATGTTTGCAGGCAGGCTGGGTCCACTCACGCTAGCTTATGCACTGGGACCGAAAAAGGGTAAGGAATTGTATCGTCATCCAGAAGGTAAAATAATTATAGGGTAAGGGAGTTTTCGAGTAGATATGAAAACGCAGCAGTTTGTAGTCATTGGCTTGGGACGGTTTGGCTCAAGCCTGGCTTTGCAATTGGTGGATATGGGGTGCGAGGTGCTGGGCATTGATCGGAATGAGGATGTTGTAGACAGTATGAGTGAGATCCTGACACATACTGTCGTGGCGGACGCTACAGATGAGGATGCGTTGCGGTCACTGGGCATCCGTAATTTCGATTGCGGCATTGTTGCAATTGGTGATGATATTCAGGTAAGCATCCTGACCGCCATTTTGCTGAAGGAGCTGGGTGTGAGAAAAGTCGTAGCCAAAGCTATATCTGTACTGCATGGGCGTGCGTTAGAGAAGCTTGGGGTGGACCGAGTCATTTATCCGGAACGAGATATGGGTATTCGGGTAGCGCATCAGCTGGTCACGCCTAATCTGCTCGATTATTTGGAGCTGTCCAAGGAATACAGCATTGTGGAACTCAATGTGCCTGCATGTCTGAATGGCAAAACGTTAGCAGAATTAAATGCTCGTACCCGCTTTGGTTGCAGCATCGTGGCACTTCATACGGCGAATGGTATCTTGATCGCGCCGACAGCTATGGATCGGCTGAAAGCAGACGATATTATGGTCATTATCGGCTCCAATGACAATATCGGCCGCTTTGAGGATGAGGTCGTTAATATCAATGAAGAGGGTTAAATTCTCTACACCATACGGTAGCCTGCAAACGATGCACGTGTCTCGCTAATCCAGCGTCGTGCTGTCGGGCCGAGATCGGCCGTTTCTGAGTATATGAGGGAGGTCGTTCGGCGTGTCTCCTTCAAATCAGGCAAGTACAATGCAGTAAGTCCATTATCTCGCAGCAGTTCGCTGCGCAAGTAGGATTTGGGCAGCAAAGCGGATGCCTTGCAGGTTGGAAGCAGACGTACAATCGCCTCGAAGGAGTCGATTTCCATGCGGATATCCGGCATAATGCCGCTGCGCTGGAACAAGTCATCCGTCAGGCTGCGGTACCAGGTTCCTTTGGAGAAAATGATCATCGGCAATCCTTGCAGGTCCTTCATTGAAGCCGTTCCTGTCTTGACAGTTAATTCATGCCCGATGGGGACGACTAGCTCCAAATGATCGTCAAATAACGGAATGCAGCGTAATCCAGCTTCATGAATGGCAGACCCGACCACGCCGGCGTCTGCTTTTTTGTCGCGTACAAAGGCGACGATTTCATGCGTTTTGCCGGTGAGCAGCTTTAGCTCAGTCTGAGGATGCTTGCTCATGAAAGCCTCGACGAGGGTAGGCAACGTCGTTTGGAGTGTCGTAAGACTTGCGCCCAGAGTAAGCATGCTCTGGGCTTCATTTTTGTGCTGTGACAGCTTTTGTAAGAAGCGAAGCTGACGTTGCCGTTGCTCCAGCGCGAAAGTATATACAAATCGGCCAGTCGATGTAATTTCGAGCCGTTTGCCCCGACGATCAAAGAGATGGACACCCAGCTCTTCCTCCAGCTTGGCAATTTTGCGAGACAGGGCGGGTTGGGACAAATTCAGCAGTTTGGAGGCTTTATTCAAGCTGGACTGCTCGACAACGACGGCAAAAGCGTTCAAATCCTCAAACAAATCTTCCACTTCCTCTCTATATGCAAAAAAGACATAATAATTAATACGTATATTGCAATTCCATTATAAGCCGAAAAGGAGTAACATGAAAGCGACACAAGATGTTCACACTTTTGTTTTTCCTTATAAGGGACACCTTGTTGAACATTCCCTGTCGGGAACTGTCATTTTATATGTTATATTACTATTGAAAACGCTATTATTGGGAGAAGGGAGCATGACCTAGATGAGAGGATTCTATTCCAGAAAGCTGCATTCACTTCTTGGCGTCATTCCGTTGGCTCTATTTTTTGTTGAGCATTTGGTGACGAACTTCACAGCGGTGGAGGGCGGTAAGGAAGGTTTTAATCGCAGCGTGGCCTTCCTGAATGGTTTGCCGCTGGTTATTGTGTTAGAAACGTTATTCATCTACTTGCCATTACTGTTCCACGGAATCTATGGCTTGTATATCGCTTATCAGGCTGATCCGAATGTTAAAAGGTTTGGCTATTCGCGTAACTGGCGCTTTTTGTTCCAGCGTATTTCCGGCGTCATTACGTTTGTATTTATTATATGGCACGTATACGACACACGCTTTCAGGTAGCCCTGGGTAATGTCACTCATGAGGAGCTAGGCGGCGTAATGCATGGCATAGTGACGAACCCGGTCTATTTTATTTTGTATTTAATCAGTGTCGTTTCGGCATCATTTCACTTTGCTAATGGACTGTGGGCATTTATGGTCAGTTGGGGGATTACTGTGGGACCACGTGCCCAAAAAGTATCTTCCTATATCTGTATGACCCTGTTCGTGGTGGTGTCGATCGGCTTCGTTGCTTCCCTGCTTGCATTCCGCAGCGCGGAATTCCAGGAAACGGCAACAGCCTTGGTGCATTGCAGCGCTTTTAAACAGCTACTGTAAACGAGTTATTTAAATTATACATTGTGTTGAGATTCTATTCTGAATGGTAAAAGGGGATTTAGTACAAATCCTGAAAAGAAGGAGTGAGCAGAAATGGCAGCATCCAATATTATTGTCGTGGGCGGCGGTCTGGCAGGTCTAATGGCTACGATCAAGGCGGCAGAGGCGGGAGTCCACGTTCATTTATTTTCTTTGGTTCCGGTCAAAAGATCCCACTCCGTTTGTGCGCAAGGTGGCATTAACGGTGCGGTAAATACCAAAGGTGAGGGAGACTCACCCTGGATTCACTTTGACGATTCAGTCTATGGCGGTGACTTTCTGGCAAACCAGCCGCCGGTAAAAGCGATGTGCGAAGCGGCTCCGGGAATCATCCATCTCATGGACCGTATGGGTGTTATGTTCAATCGGACACCAGAAGGACTGCTGGATTTCCGCCGTTTTGGCGGTACCCAGCATCATCGCACAGCCTTTGCTGGTGCGACGACAGGACAGCAGCTCCTGTATGCTCTCGATGAGCAGGTACGACGCTGGGAATCTGCGGGTTTGGTGACCAAGTACGAGAACTGGGAGTTTTTACAGGCTGTACTGGATGATGAAGGCATCTGTCGAGGGATTTGCGGGCAAGATTTGCGTACGATGGAAGTGAAGACTTTTGCAGCGGATGCCGTTATTCTGGCATCTGGTGGTCCCGGGATTATTTTCGGTAAAACCACAAATTCCGTCATTAATACCGGCACGGCTGCCGGTGCAGTGTATCAGCAAGGCGTTCGCTATGCGAACGGTGAGTTTATACAGATTCATCCAACGGCTATACCTGGTGACGACAAGCTGCGTCTCATGTCCGAGTCGGCACGGGGAGAGGGTGGTCGCATTTGGACGTATAAAGACGGAAAGCCATGGTATTTCCTTGAAGAAAAATATCCGGCTTATGGAAATCTGGTCCCTCGCGACATTGCGACACGTGAAATATTCAGCGTATGCGTTGATGATGGACTGGGTATTAACGGCGAGAACATGGTCTATCTGGATCTGTCTCACAAGGACCCGAAAGAGCTGGATGTAAAACTGGGCGGCATTATTGAGATTTATGAAAAATTTGTCGGCGACGATCCGCGTAAAATCCCAATGAAAATATTCCCGGCTGTTCATTATTCAATGGGCGGCATGTGGGTCGATTATAACCAAATGACAAATATACCGGGTCTGTTCGCAGCTGGTGAGTGTGAATTCCAGTATCACGGAGCGAACCGCTTGGGTGCAAACTCGTTGCTGTCGGCTATTTATGGTGGGATGGTGGCTGGGCCAAAGGCTGTGGAATATATCAAGGGCTTGAAAAAGTCTGCACAGGATGTAGCTTCTTCGGTATTTGATGCGGCAGTCAATCAGCAGACGAAGAAGTATGAGCGCATTTTGCATATGGACGGAAAAGAAAATGCCTATGTTCTTCACAAAGAGCTGGGTGAGTGGATGACGAACAATATGACCGTGGTTCGTTATAATGACAAGCTGGAAGCTACGATTCACAAGATCAAGGAGCTGAAGGAACGTTACTCGAACATTAACATTAATGACGCTTCGCGCTGGAATAATGCGGGTGCGGCGTTTACACGGCAGTTGTGGAATATGATGGAACTGGCTGAAGCGATGACCAAAGGGGCGCTACTGCGCAACGAAAGCCGCGGGGCCCATTACAAGCCGGACTTCCCGGATCGCAACGATGAAGATTATCTGAAAACGACGATTGCAGATTGGACACCGGAAGGACCACAAATTTCGTATGAAGAGGTTGATGTTTCACTGATCAAGCCGCGTGTTCGAGATTATTCCAAGAGCAAATAACAGAAGGGAGTGTATTTAGATGTCGGAGCAAGCAGTGAAGTCGAATAAAACAGTGAAGTTCGTGGTTACTCGTCAGGATGAGCCTAATGCCAGTTCCTATACGGAAGAATTCGAATTGGCCTACAGACCGGGAATGAACGTGATCAGCGCGCTGATGGAAATTCAGCGTAACCCGGTAGACAGCCAAGGTAAAGAGACGGCTCCGGTGTGCTGGGAGTCAAACTGCCTGGAGGAAGTATGTGGAGCTTGTTCTATGGTGATTAACGGCAAGCCACGTCAGGCATGCGCAGCGCTCGTCGATAAGCTGGAGCAGCCGATTACGATTGCGCCCATGAGTACATTCCCGGTAGTACGGGATTTGGTCATTGACCGCAGCCGGATGTTTAACGCGCTCAAGAAGGTCAAAGCGTGGATTCCGATTGACGGTACCTACGATCTGGGACCGGGTCCTAGAATGGCAGAGAAAAAGCGTCAGTGGGCGTATGAGCTGTCCAAATGCATGACCTGTGGTGTCTGTCTGGAAGCATGCCCGAACGTCAATGAGAAGACGACGTTCATCGGTCCTGCGGCGATATCTCAGGTTCGCCTGTTTAACAGCCATCCGACAGGGGAAATGAATCAGGAAGAGCGCCTGGATGCATTGATGACGGACGACGGGCTAGAAGGCTGTGGTAATTCGCAAAACTGCGTACGCTCTTGCCCGAAAGGCATTCCGTTGACAACTTCTATTGCCGAAATGAACAAGCAAACGACTAAGCATATGTTTAAGCGCTGGCTGACTGTGTAGCAGAGCCAGCCCATAGGTTGTACTCAAACAGGCTTCTTCCCAACCGGAGAAAGCCTGTTTTTTTGCGCTCAGGAATGATGGAGGGTAACATGGAGGAAGGAGCGAGGGACAGCACTTATGGTATAATTATAATATTGTGTATCGTTTTGGAGAAAAGGAGGCTGGACAGGTGACTGTGCAACCGATAACGAATCGACCTGTCACGAGGTCGGATGTAATGAAAGGATTAAAGGAGCTGGGAGTTCAGAGCGGCATGACATTGCTTGTTCACTCGTCGATGCGCAGCTTTGGGCGCTTTGTTCCAGGCGGGGCCTCCACCATTCTTGCCGCATTAACCGAAGCGATTGGCCGGGAAGGGACGCTGGTGATGCCAACACAGTCACACGACTTGACAGATCCGTCCACCTGGATGAACCCGCCTCTGGATGAGTCATGGTGGGAACTGGTACGTGAGGAAATGCCTGCTTATGATCCGGCCTGGACGCTGACCGGAGGGATGGGCGTCATTGTAGAAACGTTCCGTGGCCTGCCGGGAACAGTGCGCAGCGGACATCCGCACGTTTCTCTGGCGGCATGTGGACCTGCTGCTATAGGCTTACTGGAAGCGCATGAGCTTGATTTTGGGCTGGGTGAGCATTCGCCCTTGGCAAAGCTGTATGAGGCAGATGCCTATGTACTGCTGCTGGGCTGCGGACATGACAGCAACACCTCCTTACATTTGGCAGAATATCGAACAGCCTACAATGGACGTGAAGTTGTCACGCATCAAGCCCCTATGATGGTGGATGGGACCAAAACGTGGGTGTCTTTTCAGGATTATAATATTACCTCGGATGATTTTGAGCAGTTGGGACTTGATTTTGAACGGGAATGTCCCACATCCTTTATGCGGGTGAACATTGGAGAGGCTTCATGTTTTTTCGCAAGGCAACGGGATTTGGTTGACTATGCAGAGCAGTGGTTGTCCACTCATCGCTAAAGCTTCTGGACAGTAGGAAATGCTGAGAAATGAGATAGAAAGGACAGAACGCAAGGGGGGAACGCATAATGAAGAAGACGTCGCAAATCCGCCGCGAGAGTCAGGATGGCCCACATCAGGAGGCCACTATCCCTCCCGGTTCTTCGCGGCGTTCCTTATCAAATGAGCCAGCCAATCCTTCCCGCCGCCGTTTTTTGAAAAAAGCGGCTTTAGCCACAGCAGGAACTGCACTATTGGCTGGAGGATATGCCTCCTTATGGGAGCCTAATCATATGGAGATTACACGCTTCAACTTGTCCCTTCCTCGTCTTCCGTCTGCATTTGACGGAATTAAGGTGGTGCATTTCAGCGATGTGCACTTGGGGTTTCACATGGATGAGCAAGATCTGAGCGAGCTTGCGGACCGAATAGCAGGTCTGGAGCCGGATTTGCTCTGTTTTACAGGCGATATTGTAGATGATTATTCCGTATCGATGAAGGCTGCTGTTCCAGTTATGGCTTCCATGCACGCTACCCTTGGTAAGTTTGCTATTCTGGGCAATCATGATTATAGAGGCTTACCCGCCGGCGTTCAGGAGCTATATCCAAAAACCGGATTTACACTGCTGAGAAATGAGCATGCGGTTGTAGAGCGCGCGGGACAACGTGTGGCCATTGTCGGCTTGGAGGATAACATCATGGGCAAGCCCAATCCGCAGCGTGCAATCCACGGACTGCCTGATGAGATGTGCAAGCTGCTACTGATGCATGAGCCGGACTATGCAGATGTGGCGGCACAAATGTCCTTTGATCTTCAATTGTCAGGACATACACATGGGGGACAGGTACGTTTGCCTGTCATTGGAGCACCGATGCCGCCCCCTGGTGGACGCAAGTACATTCAGGGATTATTTCATGTGGGAACGGATAGAATGCCACTGTATGTCAGCCGAGGCATTGGTATGACACATTTGCCAATACGGGTGCTGTGCAGACCGGAGCTTAGTGTTATTACGTTAAAATCTGGCCAATAGGTCATGATCTTTTTTTCATCTTCATCATATATGTTGGAACTACATAATGTTGGCTTGAATGTAGTGTAGAGATGTAGCCGTTTCGGACAAAGGAGTGAGATTCAGATGGATCGTATTGCTGTCATTTCAGATATTCATGGCAATTGGCCTGCTTGTGAGGCGGTGCTGGAGGATATTGCTTCCCGAGGCATTAGCCGTGTGTTTTGTTTGGGGGATCTGATCGGCAAAGGGCCTAGCCCGTGCGAGGTTCTGGATGCTATCCGCCAACATTGTGAAGTCGTCGTTCGGGGCAATTGGGATGAACTGGTTAGCATAACGGATGATCTCAATTTTAGCTGGCAAGCCGAACGTTTGGGTGCAGAGCGAGTGCAGTATTTGGCACAGTTGCCGTTTCATTATGATTTCAGAATGAGCGGACGTCGTATCCGCTTGGTGCATGCCTCGCCGCAAAGTGTGTATCACCGCGTACAGCCATGGAATGAGCCAGCCAAAAGGCTTGCCATGTTCGATCCGCTAGCTGAAGAAAGTGGAAAAGTACCTTTTGCTCCAGAGGTTGTGGGATATGGGGATGTGCATAATGCCTTTATCCAGCATTTTCAGGGAAAAACACTTTTTAACGTTGGGAGTGTCGGGAATCCGTTGGATATTACCCAGGCTTCCTACTGCATTTTAGAGGGGCGATGGGGAGAGGAGCAGCTCACGCCTTTTTCCATTCATTTTGTACGCGTACCCTATGATATAGAATTGGCAGTAAAACAAGCAGAGGAGGCAGATGTGCCTTCTTTGGCATATTATATTCGAGAGCTGCGTACCGGAATTTACCGGGGAATTCAGGACCTGGATTAAGTATGGAAATATGCATTGCTAAAAGCAGAATCCATCCGCAGGAGGGAACATTGTGCTGACCAGAGAAATGCTTCGTCTCGGATTGCCGGAGCTTTACACTCGCCGAGTCCGATTGCGCCAGCTAAAAGCGGAGGATTATCCTGCGCTGGAGCGGATCTTATCCGATCCATTGGTAATCCAATATGTGAATCGAATTCGCAAGCCAGTCTATGCAAGAATGAGACGTCTGATTGCGCAAATTAAAATATCAGCTGACTCACTGGACTCCCTACATTTTGCGGTGGAATGGCATCGGAGAAATACAGGAGAGAGCAATCTGCATGATGAATTCAACGAACGGTCCTCCTCACCGTTGCTCGGTATTGTTTCTTTTCAGCAATGGAATGAAAGAACGGGTGAGGCACAACTGGGCTATATTCTGGATCGGCCTTTTTGGGGACAGGGACTGGCTACAGAAGTCGTAGGAGAAATGCTGAAATTTGGTTTCGAGTCTTTGAAGCTCAAGCGGATCGAAAGCCGTTGCCAAGAGAATAACCAGGCTTCTATGCGTGTGCTTATGAAAAATAAGATGCGCCTGCTGCGCACCATTGGTGCCTATGATCCCTCAGGAGAGGTGCCGAGTGTATTGGTATTTTCGCTGACCCAAGGGGATTATGCATAGAAATAACATTGGAATATTTTGTTACAAAGATGAAATATAACTGCAAAACAACTCTAACACAGTACGGGTACAATACAGACATGACCCCCTTTTGAATAATATATGTTGCTGGGACCCGATCATTCGGGTCCTCTTTTTTTTTTGTTATCCTATAGTTAGAACCAATCAGGAAAGAAGGGCTAACTCACGATTCCGCCTCATTTGGGTAAGGGAAGGGATCGTTACATCTAGATACAATCCATTTATGTCATATTCAAAATATCATGCTACTAGGTGTATAGGGTCTAGGTCTCGGGATGACCACAACGCCACTGGCCCATGTCGCCCTTGGTGCTGTATCGGCTGAAGAGGCAGGAACGGGTTCAGGCTTGTTTACGACCTTTATGTACTTGGCTAATTCGTTGGGTGTCGCTTTGATCGGTATCTTGTTCTTATCCTCGCTCAATCACACGCTTTCAGATGCTAATCTGTCCGATTATATCAGGGCATTCATTATTTCTGTGGCGGTGAGTGGCCTTCTTGCCTTGGCTGCGCTCATTTGTATTTCATTTTGTTACAAAAATGAAATATAACTGCAAAACTACTTTAATATAGACTGGGTACAACATAGATATGACCCCCCTTTGAATCATATAAATTGCTGGGACCCGAAGCTTCGGGTCCTCTTTTTTTATAATTCATAGGTACGGTTCAGGCTGGTTACCAGCTCTGGAAGCCATTCATTTAGGGAGAGAAAGGAGTATCCCTCTGACTGGGCTTTGGACGTATCCATGTACCACGATTGTGTAATACCGAATGGAGACATGTGCTAGTTATTGGCTGTAGTGGAGTCGCATGTCCTGAGGGGGCAGATGAGTTTGAGCCGGAGTGGCTCATCCAAAACGAATGTTATGAAATGATCCATCAAATGATGGAACGCCATGAGGAAGCGCATCAAGGTAATTGGCAGGAATTTATGCATCAGAGCGCTCAGGATTGGCGCCAATATCCGCAATTGACACGTAATGAGTTAAGCCGCATTACGTGCCTTGCATTATTTATTGCTGGTGAACATGACGACTTTGCCACAGAAGAGCAGCTTCAGGAATTATGCTCATGGGTCCAAGATTCACGTTATCTAGTTGCTCCGGGTTGTAGTCATCGACCGCACATGCTTAGAGAACAGCCCATTTTAATCAATGATTCTATTCTTCAATTTTTGAATAAACATGCTATTGGTTGATTAAAATTATTCCCCTAGAAGCTTCAAAAAATTGGCTGGCACCGTAATTTGCTGATTATTAATCATAATCTTTCGAAGCTCTTCCATAGAGTCTTCTTCACCTCTGGCATCTTTAATCTCCTTGATTTCACGATGCAGACGTTCCATTTGCAGATCCAGCGCATTAGCGGAATCCGCTGCGTTCTTTAATTCACGTGTCAGACTCTCGGGAACAGACTGGTTGTATTTATAAAAGATTTTATGCTCCAGGCTTGCCCAAAAATCCATCGCAATGGTTCGAATCTGCACCTCTACGCAGACTAGTTCCTCACAATCCGACATGAATACAGGAACTTGAACCAGCAAATGCAGACTCTGATAACCGTTCGGCTTGGGATTCTTGATGTAATCCTTGATTTCCAGCACCTTGAGGTCACTCTGTCTCTGAAGCATGTTACTGACATCATAAATGTCAGAAATAAAAGAACAAGTAATACGTAAGCCCGCGATATCCTTGATAGAATCTTTGATAGCATCCAGCGATAATTCGCTATTTTTACGAAGCATTTTGTTCATGATGCTCTCAGGAGATTTAAGGCGTGATTTGGTATGCTCAATTGGGCTGTAATCGTGCAATGCTTGAAATTCCTGCTTTAATATTTCAATCTTGGTTTCCATTTCGTCGAGTGCAAACTTATAGATGAGCATAAATCGCGTGATATCATGCTTTAGCTTTTTGAGCTTGTCCATAGGATCTTCCAATTGCATATGTAATTCTCCTCACACAAAGATGTTGTTTATTTAAAATAATGGAGTTGTACGGTTTAAGGCGATTGGTAGCAGAGCGAGGATTTGAATCTGGAGAAGCGTAGTGTTCGCCTTTGCAATGGGATTGTTACCCCATATAAGGATTTCTCAAGAATCCCATTGCAACAGCGATTCCCACCCTTAATATATTTTAAAGCGCCACAGGAATTTTACGTTTTTCTTTAAAATAAACCCATTCCTGGAAGCCGATATCCTTCAGCATCGCTTTTACGTCTTCCCAATCGTCGCCTACCCGTGAAGGCTTATGGGCATCCGAACCAAAAGTGACCTCCACACCAAAATGGTGTGCTCTTTCTAAAATAGAAGCAGAGGGGTACCATCCGCCACTCAGCTTGGTTTTACCCGAAGTATTAATTTCAATCGCCACATTGGATTCCGCAATCACTCGCAAGGTTTCGTCAATGGCTTCATCGGCAGGAATGTCTGAAAAGGCAGGGAAATTCCCTTTCATTGCGTCAATATGACCTAAAATCTGAAACATGCCGCTTCGCGCAGATTGCTGAATGAGCGCATAGTAGGCTTGTTTGACCTCGACTTTACGAGCGTCACTTAATTTTTTCCAACGGTTGCGGTTAAAAATGCTATCCCCTTCGACATTGTGAATCGACCCGATAAGGTAATCAAATGGATAAGGAGCCAAAGTGGAACGATACAATTCAGCAAAATCAGGGAAATAATCCGTTTCCAATCCAAGGAGCACGTCAATACGGCCCTCGTATTCCTGCTTAAGCTCCTGTACTTCTTTTACATATTCAGCAAGCTGTGACTTGGCCATATAAATTTTAGGAAAAGCCTGATCCTTTTCGCTACATAGGAAGGGGGAATGGTCGGAAATACCAATAGCTTGTAAGCCTGATTGAATACCTGCTTCGATGTAATCCCGAATGTTGCCGTCTGCATGACCGCAGCGGAAATGATGGGTGTGCAGATCAAATTTCATGGACTGTCTTCCTTTCGTAACCAAGGTTTATATTGTGTATGTTGTTCATAGCGAATTACGTTATTCAGAATTGGTGAAATTCGTCTCCGGCATCCCCTTCAGATCGCTCAAAAATTGCTGCATTGCTGAGTTTAGATAACGGCCGGACTTATAAATCACCCCTACCGGATGACTAACTTCCAGCTCGGGAATATGGATCATTTTTAATGTGCCTGTACGCAGCTCAGAAGTGACTGACAGTCTGGAAATTATGGCAGCTCCGAGATTGATTTCGACCATCCGTTTGACTTCCTCACTGCTGGACAACTCAATCACGACATGGGGCACAATTTGGTGCTTTTTAAAAACATCGTCCACGAATTTCCGTCCTACCGTATCGGGAGAGAGCAGAATGAGCGGAATTTCCCGAAGGGCTTCAATAGTAGCGTGTGGTTGCGAGGCCAGCGGATGTGTAGGAGATACGACAAGCTCAAAAGAATCATAATACAGGACTGAAGTGCTTAGATTGGGATTACGTTCGATCAGATAACCGATACCAACATCAATAAGTCCGTTCTCCACCTGCTGATAGATCATCGAGGAGGCCATGGATTGAATGGAGGTTTTGATGAGAGGGAACTGATCCTGAAAGTAGGAGAGCACACGCGGTAAAATTTGAATGGCGATGGATGTTGTGGTACCCAGCGCAATGTGACCCTGCGGTGTTTCGTTCAAGTCATACAATCTCTGTCTTAATTCCTCAACAACCTCCAATATGCGCTCGGCGTGTTCCAAAAAAACAACTCCCCGGTCGGTCAGGGTGACGGGCTGGTTGCGGTCAATCAGAATGGTTTTGAACTCATCCTCTAGACTTTTGATTTGGGCGGACACCGCCGGCTGCGTCAAATTGAGAAGTTCTCCGGCTTTACGGAAGCTCATCGTTTTGGAAATCATGATAAGGGTTTCAAGTTGACTGATGTTCATGAAGTTCCTCCTCTCTTTTCTTTAGCTTGTCGCAGCTGTATAAACTGAGTTTAGCCAATCTACTTGTTTATATGTAAAACCATCGTTATGCTTTATTTCATTAGATTATAGGTTATTCGAGCAGGAAGGGCAATGAATCGAAGCAGTACACCGTAAAGTGTGGTATATTGGGGAATAAAGACTAAAGTCCTGATATACTTTAAAAATAACCAGTCTAGATTCGGCTTGTAGTAAAGATATAGGACATTATTCACATTTTTTGTGCTTTAGCTATAAAAAATTGCCGGACTGCTGTCGATAAGTGATAGAGAGAGTATTTTATTGCAGGTTGAGTCGTTATCCAGCATTATTTAAATAAAAATTCAAATTTAAATGGGACTTTTGTTGTGTGTCTAAAAGCCCATCGTAAAGGGGCGCAATGATCGTGAAGGCAGAAGTGATAAATCCTTTTTTGGAGTCGGCGAGACGGGTCATTGAACAATTGATCCAAGTTTCTCCTTTACCCGGAAATCTCGGTGTGAAAAATGTCGAGTTGGTGGACGACCATATCTGGATTATGATCGGGATGACCGGACAGCTTAGCGGAAATATTGTGTTCGGCCTGAATGAACAGGTGGCGCTACGTATGGTATCGGCGATGATGGGCGGATTTGTGTTGACTGAAATTGATGAGATGGGAAAAAGCGCAATTTCGGAATTGGGCAATATGATTAGTGGCAATGCCAGTACAATTTTGTCCAGTCAGGGAATTGTCGTGGATATCACCCCTCCGCAGGTCATGAAATCAGAAAACTTGACCACTTTTGTGCCCCAGCGCGCCCTTTGTATTCCGCTTTCGGTGGAAGGAATCGGTGAGCTGGATATTCAGGTGATGATCTCTTAATATTAAAGGAGTAAGTTTCTTTAATGTGGAGGGATGACCATGAGTACATTGCAGGATAAGGTAATTGTGATTACAGGTGCATCCAGTGGGATTGGCGCCCTTTGTGCTCAGTTGTTAAGCGCAAAGGGCGCGATTCCTATTTTAACAGCACGTTCGCAGGAGCGATTGAAGCAAGTATCTGCGGGAATCAGCGGCAGGCATGAGCTGATCCCATTGGACGTTACCTGCCAGGAGCAGGTAGAGGCTGTTTCTGCACGAGTATTGGAAAAGTACGGACGGGTTGATATATTGCTCAACAATGCAGGTTACGGAAAGTTTGAGTATTTTAATGAAACCGACCTGACAGAGTTTGAACAAATGATGGACGTGAACTATATGGGGGTTGTTCGCTGCATCAAGGCGTTTCTGCCGCAAATGACAGAGCGGAACGATGGGCAGATTGTGAATGTAGCATCGATGGCTGGGAAAATCGGGACAGCCAAATCGGCTTCTTATACGGCCACAAAACATGCGTTGCTCGGTTTCAGCAATGCGCTCCGGCAAGAACTGCGCGGAAGTGGAGTGACTGTAACGACGATTAACCCCGGGCCGATTGATACACCGTTTTTTGAGCTGGCAGATCCTTCAGGGGGTTATGTGCGGAATGTTGGCTGGTTTATGCTAAAACCTGATAAGGTAGCACAGCATATCGTAAGGGCGATGGAGCTCCGCAAGGAGGAGGTTAATCTGCCGCATTGGGTATCTCCTTTTCTCAAGCTGTATCAATTAGCTCCCAGACTGATCGACAGGCTGGGGCATGGTGTGATGAATAAGAAATAATAGATGTCCCGTAGCCATTAGGTGTGGTGAGGGACATCTTTTATTTTTGTGATTTGGTAACAGGGCTATTTTCGCATATAATGGAGAGTAACGAATTTACGTATAGGGGTTGGACCTTTTCATGACATTGAATTTTGAAGCGCTCGGCGTTGAACAAGATCTGTTAGACAAACTGACCGAGCATGAAATTACACAGCCTTCGCCAGTTCAGGCAGAGGCTATACCGGAAATAATGAAGGGAAAGCATGTATTGGCGCGCTCACAAACCGGTACAGGCAAAACACTGGCTTATTTGCTACCGCTGCTACAAGCCATTGACCCACAGAAAAAGGCTACACAAAAGCTGATACTGGCTCCAAGCCAGGAATTGGCCATGCAAATTGTACGTGAGGGTCAGCGCTACGGAGAGCATCGTGGAATCCGTGTACTAGGTTTGATTGGTGGGGCGGCAATCAAGCGCCAAATCGAAAAGCTAAAGGATCATCCACAGCTTGTGGTAGGCACACCAGGACGTGTACGGGAACTCATTGCTTCGAAAAAGCTGAAGATGCACAATATTACAACAATTGTCATTGATGAGGTGGATCAGATGTTCCAGCTCGGCGGAGCCGGCGATGTGACCCATATACTGGGCTCTGCTCAGCGTGATCGTCAATTGGTATTCCTGTCCGCAACGCTGAATAATGAAATTCAGTCATTGGCACAACGGGAGATGCCTGATTACGTAGAAATCGGGATTGATCCTGATCAGAAGACGGCCAGTGGACTGGAACATTACTACTTTGTATCCGAAGAACGGGATAAGGTGGATATGCTGCGCCGTCTGGTACGGCATTTTAATCCGAGAAAAGCGCTGGTGTTCGTAAATACGACCAATGCCATCGGGGAAATTGAAGCCAAGCTCAAGCACATGGGCCTAACTACGGCATCCTTGTATGGAGATGCAGATAAAGTCACGCGCAGCAACGTGTTGGCTCGGTTCCGCGAGGACAAGCTCAAAGTGCTAGTCGCTTCGGATGTGGCAGCCCGTGGTCTGGATATTGAGGGGCTTGAAATGGTCATTCATTTTGACCCGGCTACGGATAGTCAAGCTTATGTTCACCGCGCAGGGCGGACAGGACGTATGGGACGCAAAGGACTGGTGGTGTCGGTGGTGACCGACCGCGAAACGTTCATCATGCGTAAGTTTTCTCGTGAGCTGGGAATCGATATTGCAGAGCGTGCGTTGTACGGAGGTCGAGTTGTAGTGCCGCGCCCGGCGGATGCCAAGCGTGCCCCTGTAAGGCCATCTGAGACTAGATCCATTTCCAATGGAACAGTGACGGAAAACCGCAAGACACCTGTTCGGACTGAAGCAGGGCGTCCAGGCAGGAATTCCGTGAACGGTTCAGCTCCAGGCAAGAGCAAAGGAGCAGCCTTATCCAAAGCAGGAAAGGCACAGCGCGAGCGTGATCGTAAAAACAAGGGTGCGCCAAGATGGCTGAAGGAAAAAGGATCAAAACCGAACGAGTAAGGGAGAAGAGGGGGAGCCATGGAACAACAGCCTGTGTTGCAAATTAACGGACTGACCGGTGGATACAGCGCCAAACGCCCGGTACTACATCAGATTTCGCTCGATGTGAAGCCGGGAGAAATGGTGGGACTGATCGGTCTGAACGGGGCCGGGAAAAGCACGACCATGAAGCATATTTTGGGACTGATGACACCGCAGGCCGGAGAAATTCGCGTACAGGGGCATAAGCAGGATGAGAATCCCGAAGCGTATCAGGGAGCTATTGCTTTTGTACCCGAAGCTCCAGAGCTGTATCCTGAAATGACAGTGATGGAGCATATGGAGTTTACGGCTAGAGCATACGGAGTCAGCGAAGCAGATTTCCGGACGCGCAGCGATCAAATGCTGGACTTGTTCCGTATGCGGGATAAAAGCGGAAGTATGTCGATGCATCTCTCCAAAGGGATGCGCCAGAAAGTGATGATTATGTGCGCATTTTTAGCGGGGCCGCCGTTGTATGTCATAGATGAGCCTTTTTTGGGTTTGGACCCGCTCGGCATTCGTTCCCTGCTTGACTTTATGTTGGAGATGAAGCGTTCGGGTTCGTCTATTTTGCTCAGTTCTCATATTTTGTCCACGATTGAAAATTATTGCGATCGTTTCATTGTGCTTCATCAGGGTGCCATCATCGCTCAGGGTACGCTGGACGAAGTGACAGCACAGGCGGGTAAGCCGGGCATGCCGCTGGAAGATGCATTTTATGAGCTGGTACAGGGCAGGGAATGAGCATGGATTTGCAACGTTTGCATAAAGAAAGACGTCTAGCGTTTTGGGGACAGGTGCTGCCTTATCTGGGCTATGTCATTCAGAGCGGCCTTGCAGTGGTCTTCGGCTTTGCGCTGATTGCCTTTGCCGCATGGTACACGTCCTTGCTGATGCATATTCCGCCGGATTTGCCCATCCGCTGGATCATGCTTATTGTAGCTATTCCAATTGCGCATGCGAGCTTTCGAACGTATTTGAATGAGGCAGATATTGTCTTCCTTCGTCCCCAGGAGCACGCGATGCCCCAGTATTTCAAGGCCAGCCGGATTCGAGGCGTGGTATATAAAATATTCGGTTTGCTGCTGCTGTCCATTATTTTGTGGCCGCTGTATATTCGCAGTGATGCTGCGCCTAAGCCGCTGCTACTGACTCTGCTGCTGTTCGTGCTGCTGAAGCTGCTATTTAGCTACGGCGGCTGGCAGGAGCTTCGCATGGTATCGGTTGGCGGGAGTGTAGGCTATCGTCTCCTGCGGTGGGTGCTGGCTGTGCTGATGATAGCCGCATGGCTATGGCAGCCTCCGCTACACAGCTTGCCATTTATCGTGTTGGTTAGCGTGGTGTACGTGCTTGTTCTGCGTTTACCGGTCAAACTGCTAGTGGCTTGGGAAAAACTGATCCGCACAGAGGGCATGCAGGCTGCTCGCGTGATGCGTACGTTGGGCTGGTTTGTCGATGTGCCTGCCCTTACGCAGAGAGTGACGCCGCGCCGCTGGCTGTCCTGGCTGGGTGGTAACATACCTTGGAACAGAAGGGGAGCGTATCGTTACCTGCTGTTTAAGACGTTCTTGCGTACAGAGCCAGCAGGCATTGTCATTCGGTTAGGTATTCTGGGTCTGTTAATTATATATATCACCCATGCTAGCTGGATTGGTATTGCCGTATATTTATTTTTTATATTCCTCATAGGTGTTCAGATCACTTCTTTAAGACAGTATCACAGGGATTCGTTGTGGCTTCAGTTATATCCGATTCCTGCGCATAGTCGCCGTGCGTCTTTTCTTGACTTTGTTGTTCGGTTGACGTTGCCGGCTGCGGTGGTGCTGTGGCTTCCTTTTCTGGCAAAAGGAACGGAGGATCTACTGTCTACAGTGCTTATATTGGTTGGGGGAGTCCTTGTTGTGTTCCTGCTCCGTGGTACTCAAGCCAAAAAATGGCGTTTGGATGGACAGGATGAGGAAGAAGTGTGACCTATATCTGTGTGAATAAAGTAAAGGCTAATTCGCAAGCAGCAAAAGCTGAGCTGCCTGCGGATTAGCCTTTTTTTGTACATTCGCTGCTATGGTAGTCGTGGGTGCAGATATCCGTCTGCTTAAACGAAGATCGTTTTGCTGATGATAACTAACAAAATGAACAGCACCAAAATTGTTCCTGTGCTTGTGAATGCGCCATAACCACCGTAACCGCCTCTTGTTTCTTCTGCTCCCATGCTCATTCTCCTCTCGGTCATTGTGATAAAGGATACATCGTATCTTATGAATTGGGTTTTTGGATTGCGTGGGCCAATGTTCTGGTGTGTTGCCGAATCGCCCTATATTTTTCATCAGATGCAGGAGATGAGAGAGGAAAAGGTACGTATTATCGAGAATAGAAGAAGTATGTAATCATTATCACTTGGAAAGTGGGAAAGACGAGATGCTGGTAGATAAGCTGCTCGTGAACATATTTCTTGTGTTTGTACCGTTACTCGTATATAGCGCTTTGTCGGATCATCGGCATAGGAAGCATACCCCGCTGCTTATGGGAGGGGTGCTGGGTGTTTCTTCTGTGCTTTGCCTTATGTTTTCGTACATTTGGTACGGATTATATTGGGATCTTCGCTATGTTCCTTTGATCCTTTCTGTTTTATATTTTGGTCCTACGGCAGGTCTAATGAATGTGACGCTAATGGTAATGGCTCGCATGTATGTAGGCCCTGAGTCTATGGTGGTGGGGCTTCCGAGCATGATGTTGTGTTATTTGGGACCTCTCTTGGTAAGAAACAAATTTATGCAGCTCAAAAGCATGGTGCTTCGAGTGGGCATGAATATGGTAATGAGTATATGGATTACTGGGGTCATGCTGATTTTTCTTTTAATACATTCTTGGATCAATGGCAGACTGGATGAGGATGAGATTGAGCTGATCCGTTCAATACTCTGGTTCGGTGTGATTCAATTCCTAAGTATTGGAGCTTCTTCTTTCTGGATGGAGTTTAGTTTGGAGCGAGAAGAAATGAGAAGAAAAATTAAATATGCCGAGCGTCTGAATACGTTGGGTGAACTGGCAGCCTCTATGGCCCATGAAGTACGGAATCCTTTAACCGTCGTAAAAGGGTTCCTGCAAATGGTCCAGTCAGAATTAGAAGGGAAAAATCGCAGATATGTTGCTTTGGCACTGGCAGAAGTGGATCGGGCTGAAAGAATTATTAGCGATTATCTGAACTTATCCAGACCGCAGATTGGAAACACAGAACGGATGGATCTGTCTGGCATGGTTCAACAGATCGTTTTGCTTCTGAAGCCAATGGCGAACAAGCAAGGCGTAAGGCTGTATACAGAGCTAAGGAATGAAATTTACATACATACAGATCGTAACCAGCTGCTACAGGCGTTAATACATGTGACGAAAAATGCGATTGAAGCTGCGGAAGATGGAGGCAGGGTATACATAAAGCTGACGGTTCAGGAAGAGCAGGCATGTCTAAGTATTAGGGATACTGGAAAAGGCATGAGCCAGGAGCATCTCGAACGAGTGGGTACATTGTTTTTTTCAACCAAAGAGGTAGGAACAGGACTGGGAACGGTCGTTTCCTTTCGAATTATTGAAGCCATGAACGGGAGTATACGCTATGAAAGTGAGCCCGGAGTCGGAACGGAGGTCGTCATCCTCCTACCACTGGCACAGGAATCTCTGCTCGCTGCGGAAGGATAATTGTGCGGACGTGTGATGGACAATAGTCAGCCAATCAAAAGCGGTATGCCCTAATATCTGGCATACCGCTAGTTATGCTATATATTTAACCTGATACAGACAGATTAGGCGTTTAACAAATCTTGTGCGCCACGATAAACAATGTCATATAGGTCTTCCAGATACTCTTCTTCGATGCATGAGAACGCAATACGGAGATCGTATTCACCCAATGCAATCGTGCCTACCCCATATTGCTCCAGCAAATGAGTGCGCAGTCGTTCAGCAGACAAGCCGTTCAGCTTGAGACACATAAAATAGCCTGAATTGAAAGGATAGTAGCTCCATACATCCCCGTATTTTCCGCTATCGAGCAACGCTTTGACTTTATTAGCCCGCCCCTTCATAATTTGGAACTTTTCATTCTTCTGTTGCTCAAAATCGGGTGATTTGAGGGCATCCAGTACGAAGGTTTGAGATGGGTGAGGCCCGCTCGAAATCGTTGCCCGGATAATCCCTAGTGTTTTTTGTTCCAGCGCACTCAGTACATCCTGATGCTCCGAAGCAAAGGTAATGAATCCGACACGGAAGCCCCAAACGAATTCTTCTTTGGTAGCTCCGTCAATTTTGACTGGTAAAATTCTCGGATGAAGTCCGGCTAGCTGACCGAATAATGATTCATGCAGGGAGTCCTCGAAGAACAGGCCAAAATAAGCGTCATCTGTCACAACTACGACATTGATGCCTGCTTCCGCCGCTTCCTGAATGGCAGCGACAATAGCTTTACCCTCTTCAATGCCCGGTGTATAGCCTGTCGGGTTGTTCGGGAAGTTCAGTACAACGATCGCTTTGCCGTATTCTTTCTGCGCTAGTAGCGCCTCGCGTAAACCCTCACTATTAAAACGGTGATCCTCTGTGAACAACGGAAAATTCACCAAACGTCCATGACGGCGAATACCGAAAGTCAGTTCATAGTTCTCCCAGTTTTTATCTGGATAAATGACAGCATCTCCTTCATCCGTAAACAGGTCGGCAACGATGCTCAAACCGTGGGTCAGCGCGTTCGTAACTACAGGAAGGCCGTAGCCTTTTCCAGCCAACGAAGGATTTTCTTTCAGCATTTTGTCACGCCATACGCTACGAAGTTCAGGTTTGCCCGCAGGGGGAGCGTAAGGATATAAATCCTTAGGACTATAAGCGGACAGCTTCTCCTGAATTACCTCCAAATGCATAGGGCCATTGCCTTCAGTAGCAATCCCGATCGTAGCATTATATTTTTTAGCAAGTTTCCCTGCCTCGGCAGATTGACTCAAGATCCCTTCTTTTGGAAAATAAATCTCTTTACCTAAAAGAGAAAGCATTTGATATACATGCTCGTTGCCTGTCTGAATGTTTTGATTTAACTGCGCTGCCAGTGGATTCATTCCCGTTTCATCCTTCCAAGTCATTTTGATTACATATTATAGCATTACACACGGTAAGCGTCACGCACAAGCATTAGGGGGCATAAGAGCGTATTTTTTGCTTAATCGTGGCGCTGCGCTTATATTATAAAATAACGGGATAACAGGACAACCAGAGATGAACAAAAGGAGGTGCAGATTTTGCTGGATACATCTGCGTCATCGTTTATCCTGCTGCCGGCCTTTGCCAAAATTGTGTGCGAGCCGGGCTGGAAATGGCAGGTACGCGAGAAGCCGATGCCAAACTATGATTTATTTTATGTATGGAGCGGAGAAGGGACGGTTGTATTAAATGGGGAAGCCTATCCGGTGAGCAAGGGCAGCTGCTTTCTGTTCAAACCGGGAGACGATACCCGCGCCACACATAATCCGCAAAAGCCGCTCATACTTACTTATATTCATTTTGATCTCACCGAACAACCCAAGCAAATACCAGCCAGCTACCGTATGCTGGAGGAAACGTTCGAGGTGGAGCATATGCTTGCCAGATATGTCCGTCTGCGTCTGGAGCGTGCCTATGGGGCTGATGAGGAGGGCAGGCTGATCCTAAAGCAACTGATGATTCATCTGCTGCGTGCAGACCGGAAGGAACCGCAGGAGCAACAGGCCAGTAACCAGCTCACCGAGGTCATTCGAGAAACGGCTAACTACGTGCGGCAGCATCCGGGACTTCCTCATCGAGTCGAGGATTTGGCAGCACGTGCAGGGCTGTCACCGCGTTATTTTTCGATAAAATTCAAGGAGCTGCTAGGTGTTTCTGTGCAATCTCATATTATCAGCATGCGGATTGAGCGCGCACAGCACCTACTGCTACATGCCGGAATGAATGTGACTGAGGTGGCGGAGGCTTTGGGATACCGCGACATCTTTTTCTTCAGCCGCCAATTCAAGCAGTATACAGGAAAAAGTCCGTCTGAGATTCGATAAGGCTATTACCGCATGACGAATATAAAGGATAAATCAAAAAGGACCGAAGCAGTTACGCTGGGTCCTTTTTCATATGAGCCATTTGAATCATTCGATCCCAATGCTCAAATGTGCAGCTATTTTTTTGTTACAATCCTTCATTTATGCTTTAGGATCGTGTCGAAAGCTACCAAGACGTTGTCCCATTTTCACCACATCCCCCAGCTTCAATGCGGGGTCTGGCTCAAATGTGCCGTTTTCAGTTAGCAAAACGACGGTTGAGCCAAATTCAAAATAGGCGAGATCGTCACCTTTTGTCCATGAAGTCGCTTGTTCATCCGTATATTTGATGCTGCTCACATTCATTGCGCCAACCTTGACGACTGCCACCTCACCATATTCGTGGGCCATGTACGTAATCTGTCGTTCATTGCGGCTAAGAACTCCCCTCATATGCTGCAAGCCGAAGTCATTCACTGGGTATACTTTACCGCGCAGATGCTCCTTTTCTACCAGTGTACCGGATACCGGTGCATGAATGCGATGATAATTTGACGGGCTGAGATAGAGCACAAAAGCATAGCCGTGTGTGTACTTCTCAAGACGCGGAGAGCGATTAAGAAGCTCTTCCAGCGTATAGTCTTGCCCCTTGACATTCAAAAGAGTGCCAGACGTAATTGGGCCGGTAAAAGTAATCCGTGCATCCACCGGACTGGTCATCACCTCGGCGTTCGTATCAATCGGGCGCATGCCCGCTTTTAATTTGCGTGTAAAATAGGCGTTCAGGGAGCGATATTCTTTCCAATCCTGTTCCGCCTCATGCGTCTGGATCTGGTACGTACGTATAAAGGTGGGGATAAAAAGTCGGCTTGCACCGCTTTGCGCGAAGGAGCCCACAATCCGGCACACCCACTTGCGCGATGATAGCTCCGTCATAAGCCGCAGCCACTGTTTTGCCATTACAGATCCCCCTTGTTCATTTCCGAGCCGTCTTGGCCGGAACCTGTCCGGCCGCTCTGAACTATATTGACACAGAATGTGACGTAAATCAATACAGGGGACGGCCTGGTGAACGTTCAGTGCCTGACGAAGACATTCGTTCGAGAAGCCAACGTGCGTAAGCCATTGGCTGAGCGTACGTTTCTTTCCAGACATTACTCATGCCTGCCTGGCTAAAGCCATAGCGCTGATCACGACCATTGCATTCGATAAAAACAATCTTGCCTTCATGGGTAATTCCCAGATCCAGTCCGACATCGGCCAGACGGGGCAGGTGTTGTGCCAATCGGTGGACGATTTGCAATGAGAGTCTCTCTAGCTCATTCATCAGCCGGGCTATGTTTGAGTTCTGCACAGTCTCTGTTCGTGATAACACCTCTGGTAGGGAACAAGCCGTACCGCCTTGGGCTACATTCGAGACGAAAGTGTGGGATGGAGCAATTTTGGCAAACATGCCTGTCACCCCCCAGATTCCGCCATATCCGCGCTGAACGGTCACACGGATATCAAATGGACGATTGTCGCACAAAGCAAGCGGAATGGTTTCCTGAACGATATGAGGAACATGCATCAGTCGCTTATGCAGAAATAAAGGGAGCTCTCCGACCTTCAACCGTATTGTGGACCAACGTTCAGGTATAGTTGGATGAGCACATTGCAATGTCCAGCTTCCGCTGGAATGCCTCAGCCGCATAATTCCTCTACCTATGCTACTGCTACTGGGTTTAATTACAACATCCCCGGTTTGCTCCATCAAGGTACGGATGGAAGACAGGTTGCCTTGCAATGTTTTGGGAAGGTGGGGATGTAGCAGAGGATCTTCCTGTAGAATTGCATGTATATGGTCTTTGCCGAAACGGTTTTGTTCATTAAAAATATAGAATCCCTTGTGTACCAGCCTGTTGATATCGCGGGCATTTTCATTTTGCCGATAGAGAGTCCGATTGTGGATGACTGGCGGCAACGGAAGAGTCATCTGCCGATACTCGTTACCGTTTTTAACAAAAGCCCGGCATGTTCCGGTCGACATATGAATATCTTCCAGACGAAGAAAGCAAGGGATTAGCTCGTAGCTTAACCCGGCTTCCTCGTAATTGGCGATAGATTCATAACGCGTCCTCATGACGGGAATGCCCCGGTAAGTTGCCGGGTTGAGCATGACGCCGACATGCAACATGAGTATGTCCGCCCTCCTTATCGTCAATCCAACTGACCATATTGTGATTCTAGTCCATCATATGTATCAAAGATCGGCCAGGCATGGACGCTAGCCTTGCGATATGCCCAAAGTAATAAGCCAAGCACCTTTCAGAGCAAGAAACGATATGATACAAGATGAGTGTTGAAGGGTGAGGGAATAAGGTAAGGAAAGTAGGTGAGGTGATGCAGAGGCTGAAGGTAGCAGTCATTACACCGGGATCTTTTGTTATACCTTCGCCCCGCAGCAGTTCAGTGGAGCGGGTAATTGCTCGTATGGTACCGCTGGCTAGCCATAAGCTTCAGGCACAGATCTATGGCATAAGAGGAGCAGAAACACCGGATCACGGCGATGTTGACGGAATTCCTTGTAGGCGCTATACGCGGGGGGCAGGTTATATTCCCGAGGTAATCGCTGATTTGAAGAGATGGTTACCTGCGGTAATAGATGTACACAATCGCCCCACAGTTGCGTATGCCATTCGCGAGGCTTTGCCCGATAGCAAAATTGTGCTGACTTTGCATTCCACCACGTTCATCCGGGAGCCTCACCTCAAACGGAAGGACATGGGTAGGCTGCTGTTGTCGATGGATCGTATTATTGTGAACAGTGCGTATTTGGGGGCAATCGTGGCCTCTGACAGTCCCGATGCGGTCAGAGAACGCATCGTCATCAACAAGTTGGGTATTCATCCTGGCGATTTCCTGCCACGGTGGACTCCTGCAGCAGAAGCGATCAGGTCGGCACGATTGGACGATTTCGGCTGGTCAGGCCGCCGAATCGTGTTATATGCAGGCAGACTGATGCCAGGAAAGGGAGTTCATCGGCTGCTAAAGGCTCTGCGGCGTATCGCCCATACCTGTCCAGACGTGCTGCTGCTCATAGCAGGGAGTGCCTATTACGGTCACGACCGCCTCACGCCGTACACCGCAGCATTGCATCGGCAGATCCGTAAACTAAGGTTGGCGAGGCATGTGCACTTCCTCGGCTATGTGCCGCATCCGGCATTGGCCTCGTTATATCAGTTAGCCGATGTAGCCGTTGTTCCTTCTATTGAAGCTGAAGCCTTCGGGCTGGTCAATCTGGAAGCCATGGCGGCAGGAGTACCTGTGGTAGCATCACGAATCGGTGGTATTCCGGAGGTTATACAACACGGCAAGACAGGCTGGCTTGTTTATCCGTCACGCGGCGAGCAGGAAATGGCCGACGCCATCACCAGGTTGCTCCAGCAGCACGACTTACGGCGACAAATGGGAGAAGCCGGGCTGGACGAGGTACGGAGGCGATTTTTATGGCAGCACTCCGCCCAACGCTGGGCTCAATTTATAACAGACTGCGCAACTGAGTGACGTGGTCGCGGTTACGTGCATAGGCTATCTCATAGGCATTAGGCCATGATTCCCACCTGGGTGAATGAAGCGGAGCGACCGCTGGTTCACTCCTGTGTCAAAGGAGCGGTCATCATGAACCATCGCACGAACCATAGCCCTAAGGATAAAAAAATAGCACGGCGTAACCTTTCCAATACAGTCCCCTCTCCCCGTGTAAACAAGGAAAAAACGGCTTCGCCTGCTGGCAGTCCCAGACCCACTCAGCGTGGAACGGCAAGGGTACCTGTTCCCGTAGAGAAGGATACCCCGGTGCAAGCTATAGAGGAAGCAGCATGGAAAAAGCATAAGCTTCCCAAAACGCTGGAGGAAGCGATGCAAATGAATCGAGCATCTGTGCTGCTGCTGTCTGTGCCTGACTCAGATACCGAATACGGAACGGATCACGACATGGCGTCTATGAAGACGGAAGGTCAGACCGAGCAAGATTCGTTATTGGATTGCTCTATAACCAGTATTCATATTGCGGAAGGAAGACAGCGTCCAAAGCAGCGAATGCGCTTGCCAGAGCAAGATACCCATCTAGTTTCTCAGACTGAAAAAGAATTAGGTCGGAATGCCATTCATGTTGGCTCAGTGACCGATGACGGGACTACTGACAGTGAAGTGACTTTACCTCAATTTGGTGGCACTTCTTTTTATCTTTCTGCACAAGAAGTTACAAGCAAAGTGAACGTTGTGTTTGATAAGCCTTTTATAGACACGCAATATGCAATCACCGCCAATGCGAGCGTACCGGGAGTGATAGTGTCCATCACACAACGACAGAGGCATTCGGCAGTGCTTACAGTGGAACGCAGACAACCGGGTCAGATATGTGAGGGATGGATTCTCTGGATTGCGATGGGGACATCATAGATAATAAATATACACAGCTTTTGTTTATGGTAATGTTAGAACAACCTCAGACACTGAAACAGGAATGAAAAAACGCCATTCTTTCCTATGATTATAAGGAAAGAATGGCGTTTTTTTACTTCTTTTTAATTGGCAGAGCATAATAGCCAAAAGCTAAATCGAGCGAAGGTAAAGGAGCTAATGCATGACATAAAAAAGAGCTTAGTACAGCTTGTTTTATAGTCATGACCTACAAATATGACACTTTGACACTACCGTATGTGACAGATAACAAGTTAGATTCGAAGGGCAATTCATAACGTATTAGCAAATAAAATAAAGAGTAGGAGAGAATCAAATGACGAAAGAATCAGCTCGCAAAAGGTTGCAAGATTTCTACTTTTTGTTGTTTACCTTCGGATCGGGACTGTTTTATTTTTGCTTCTATTTGGTCAGCATTACATTTGCGTTGGGGATGGCGGTTATCTTCGTGGGTATTCCCTTGTTGGCGTGTGTGTTGCGAACAACTCACACGTTTGTCCAATTTGAACGCATTCAGACGAAGGTTTATACGGATATATCGATAGAGCCAATCCTGACAAGGACAAACAGTGGAAGGGATAAATGGATGAAAGCGAGAGAAGCCATTCTTAATAGTAGCAATTGGAGGGCGGTTTTTTGGCTTATGCAGAAATTTTTTATTGGGGTGATCAGCCTTATATGTGCCGTTATACTGTACATAGCTCCGATCGTATTTATCGTTACACCGATACTTTTTCAACATCTTGATATATACTTATGGGGATTCGCTGTAGATTCATGGGAAAAGGCTATATGTGTCATGCTCGCTGGGTGTATTCTCGTCTGGATCAATACTCGCATTGGAAACAGCTTAGTTCAAATAGTCGGAATGTACACGCATTCCATGTTTAAAGCTATTAAGAGGTGATAATTTGTTTACAACCTGGAAACAATGGCTCTGGTATGACTGGTTATTGCTTTGTATACGTTTTGTCATCTGGTTTTCATTGATGATAACTACTATCCAACACCAAGACCATTTAACTGTGCCCCTTTGGATCATCGTTCTTTGGGAAATTGCCGCATTTTCAATACCTTGGATTTGTTTAATGTTCAGTTATCGCTACTATCTGCTTACTGAGATGGTTTTGTTTGGCGGAGTGTGCTTTTACTTAACCTTATTATTTCCGGCGGCATATCTTGCATTTTTAATGCCAACTTTCATGATCGCGGCAAATAGTGCTCATAAATCATTCCGTTGGTCGAGTTCTATCACGGTTGTTTTGTTTCCATTGCTCGTTGCAATATTTTCCCCAGGAACAGATCTATGGGCGATTATCCCACAAATCGGTCTGGCTTTTGCGATAGGATTTTCCTTCCACTTACTAGTTTCTAATTACCGCCAAAATGAAATTATACGCAATCAGAAGCTTGTGCTGGAACAGTACCTATCTCAGATTGAGCAGATTACTTTGTTAGAGGAGCGCGACAGACTTTCCAAAGATTTGCATGATACGATGGGGCATTCCTATACCTCTATCATTATGGGGTTGGAAATATTGCGTACGGAATTAGCAACAAAAGATGGAGAGCAGAAAATCGACTCATTATTGCAATTAGCCCGTAACAGTATGGAGGAAGTGAGAGCCTATTTGCATCAAATAGATTCACCACAAGAATCGCTTCCCTTGACTGTTACTTTGCAACAATTAGCAGAGGAGTTCCAGAAACATGCAAAAGTAAATGTACGCACTCGAATAATAGGGGAAGAGTACATAGTCTCCAAACAAGCAAAAATGACGCTCTATCGGTGCTTGCAGGAATCGCTGACTAATGCTGTGCGCCACGGACAATCCACCGAAATCATTGTGTCACTGCATTTTGAGCCACAACAAACAAGATTGGATGTACAGGATAATGGTCGCGGAGTGGAGGAGTGGAAGGATGGCTTCGGATTAACTGCAATGAAAGAACGTGCGACACAGTTACAAGGGAGAGTCACTGTATACTCCGAAAAGGGCGAAGGGACGTTCATCTCATGTGTGTTACCCAGACTGATACAATTGTCCGATGAACGAATCCGCTTGTGTATCGTCGATGATCATTCGTTTATCCGAGACAGTCTCCATACCATCTTGGACGGACAGGAGGACTTACAGGTAGTGGGGGTGGCTGAAGATGGAGAACAAGCAGTGGAATTGTGCAGAAGCCTGAATCCAGATTTGATATTAATGGATTTGGAGATGCCCAATCAGGATGGGATTCGTGCGACCAAAATAATCAAGGAAACATGGCCTGACATTCGTGTCCTCATCCTGTCAACGTTTCAGGATACAGAGAGGGCGAAGGAAATCATGCGAAGCGGTGCTGACGGGTATTTGCTGAAATCCATAGAGTCGCGTGAACTGGCTGAAACGATTCGCCTCGTCTATCGGGGAGGCACGGTAATTAACCAAGATTTGTTCCATAGAATGTGGGACGGAAATGATGAAGAAGAGTCAGTCGGACCGAGGTCAGATGGAGAAGAGTATGGCTTAACGAAACGTGAGCTAGAGGTTTTGAATCTTTTATCTCAAGGAAACCGTTATAAAACAATTTCTGAGAAACTTTACCTATCCAACGGCACAGTAAGAAATTACGCCTCCACTCTCTATGACAAGCTGGGAGTCAACAATCGAGAAGAAGCCGTGCAAAAAGCAAGAGATACAGGATTACTTTTGTAAGAGAAAAGGGCGCCCCCTTGAGGGGGCGCCCTAAATAAGGGGGGGAAGGGGTGCAGACTTGTACACTGCACCCCTATTTTTCGTCCATGGTATGGGCAGGGCCAAGTAACAGTTGCACAACGGCAAAGGTCTATGGACGAGAATCGTGAAGAGGATGGATATGATTTAGTTTACGCCTACAGCGTCAAAAGACTTGGCAGCTGCAGTTGCTTCTGCTGAGTTCGCCCCGTACAGATCTTTTGCGGCTTGGATCACAGCAGCACGTGCGTTGGAGAAGTCAGAGGAAGAAGTCAGGTAGTTCGTAAAGGCACTGTAGTAAATTTGCACCGCTGCATCACGGCCAATTCCATTTACAGTTACGCCATGGAAATTACCACCTTGTGCTAACAAGTAGTAAGCTTTATTGATAATACCGCTGTTGGTGTGAACACCGCCGTTATCGGAGCTGCCTCTGTACAGGTTGGAATAGTGATCTGGTTGATCGTACAGGGTTGGATTGGACATTGAGCGAAGGGCATCGCCTGCAATGTTTGGCGTGTAAATATCATCGCCTACAAGCCAGTTTTTGCGCTGAATATCATTACCGATAACGTCTGAGAAAGCTTCATTCAATGCGCCGGACTCTCCGTAATATTCCAAATTCGAAGTATACTCTGTGACACCATGCGTAAGTTCATGTCCTACTACATCGGGGTCCCCGCTGAAGGCGATAAATGTGCTACCGTCTCCATCTCCATAAGTCATTTGGGAGCCGTTCCAGAAGGCATTGTTGTAGCGACTACCGTAATGGACCGTCGAACGGAGTTGCAGACCGCGTCCGTCAATGCTGTTGCGTCCAAATTTGGCTTTATAGTAATCATAGGTTTTGGCAGCATACGCATGGGCGTCCACACCAGCTGGATCATTCCATACATTATCAGCATCTGTCAAAATGGTACCTGGGATGCTTTGACGGTTGGAGGCCGTGTAAGTCACGATTCCGTTACCGCGTGTTGTATCTTTTAACTGGTAGCTACTGCCGGAAGCGGTAGTAGTGAACGATTTGGAATCACCAAGCACACCTTTACCTGTGCCTGTCGCTTCATTAATGATGTCATACTGGAATACGATGCTGCCGTCATTGGCATCAATAATGTAGCGGGTACGCAGTGGGGCAGGTTCTAAAACATTAACTTCTGTTACATAAACCAGCAGCAGGTCATCCCCCTTAGGGTAGTAGTAGAGTTCTGCTTTAGGATCTACTTCAGGCTGCAGATTAGCGATTTTGGCAATGGAACTTTTTTCTGGTTCCACTGCTTCAATTTTGCTATCTTTCAGGACAGATGCCTGATCAAGACTCAGCTCGTCCTTATCAACAGAAAGCGTTTTGTCGTTGTTAGCTGCTTCGGCGTAAGTATCTTTACTTACACTGCTTGGCTCCTCAGCGTCTTTAGAAATAGTATCGTCGGAGGTAGGGAGGGCTTCAATCCGTGCAGCTGCTTCTTTATATGCGGTGTAGACCGCTTCAGAAGCGCTGATTTTTGGAGTTGTACCTTGCGTAGCTTCTGCCTGCTGATCCTCATTAACCACCGCTCCTAAGTAAGAGGTGACCTCACCAGATTTGCCCACATGAATAGTTTGTTCAGCTCCATACACGGGAATTCCGTTTACATACTGCTTCAGTCGATAATGGCTTACACCGGATTTGTCGCTTGTGCGATCAACGATTCGGAATTGTTCACGTACACTGGAGCTATCCACACCCAGCAACGATTTCTTTTGTCGATTTAAATAGCTCCATACAATGTCATCCCCCGATACCGAGGTAGGTGCTTTCCATTGCTCAGCGTGGAAGGTCGGTGTAAGCTGAGCTGGCCCCGAAACGGAACTCTCCGCAGATGCACCAGACGCGACAGACCCTAATAACATAGCTCCTCCAAGAAGCGAAACCCATACTTTTTTCATTAAAATTCACTCTCCTCGATTAATGTCAGGATGAATTATCCTGTTTTGAATAAGGCATTACGCCATTTATGTAGGTCGTGTTGTCGTCTGGGGTAGAAGAATGGAACATGAAGAGAAATACCGAAGTGTTATTCATGAAGCGTGCGTGAAAAGAGGGTACTGCATTTGAAGCAAGTAGCCTAAAAAGGTAACAAACTCCTCCCTTCCTGTCGTATACAAAGATAGTGGAATAAAAGCGGATAATGGAAAAAAGTTGCCTTATGCAAAAAAAACAAAAGTTGATTTTTCGAACTCCCATCATCTGGCTCTGATATTAGCACAGAGAATGACGGACGAGAAGATCTATGTAACAAATTTATCCAAAATGATTCTTTAGACCCTAAAAACTCATTTATTTAATAGGAATAATAAGTTTTGTAAAATAAAGTCGAAAATTGCTGTGTCGAAAAGACTCCACGCTTGCCGTTACACACGGCGTTTGGACCGCATAGGTTATGTTGAACTGTCCTAATCATGCTGTTCATCTATACAGCAGCAAGGGGGGTGAGACGGGAGCATGAAAAAGCGTGGAAGAGCTGGATTCAAGATCAATCGGAGGAGGCATTCCAGGGCTTACTATCATTCTAAGATGTGGCTGCCATTCCGAATGCCGAACATGGATAAGAAGCCGATAACCCCTGATAAGAGCGAGGTTCTCGATACGGAGAGAGGGACACAGATCGGCGGAGCGCGGCCATCTGAACCGCCATCAGTGGGAAAGGTTCTCGTATCTGTCATTATTCCGGCCATGAATGAGCAAAGAACAATCGGAGCTGTGATTCGCGAAGCGCGCCATGTCCATCCACAAACAGAGGTTATCGTTGTTGAGAATGGATCACACGATAGAACGGCGAAGGTAGCTGCGGCGGCGGGGGCTCGTGTACTTTCCTTCCCGGAACCGCTCGGACATGATGTTGGCCGTCGTATTGGAGCGGAGGCGGCATCCGGACAGATCCTGCTTTTTCTGGATGGTGATATCGTCATTCCCTGCGTCAGACTTCGGCCATTTATACAGGCCGTATGTGCAGGAGCGGATGTGGTGCTGAATGATTACCATGGACCTGTGAATCGCACGCCCATACATCCTGTAGTTGAGGCAAAGCATGTATTGAATATCTTGTCGAATCGTGCTGATTTAGGGGGAGCCTCTATGACTGGTATTCCACATGCCATAAGTCAAAAGGCTTTAAAGGAAATAGGTCTAAAGTCCTTGGAAAAACCTCCGCTATTTCAAGTGATGTCCATCGTCTCCGGGTTGCGAGTGGTGACTGTACATGGAATAGCTGTCGGTAGAATGAACGCAACACGTAAAAAACAGAACGGCAAGGACCCGCTGGCAGGTGTAATTGTCCAGGATCACCTGGATGCCATTGCCTGGCTTACATCACGTCTGGGAGCACGTGCGGGATATACGGATTTGGAGCGCAAACGGATCAGAGATGAGGTGAAAACGTGACTAGAGCGTATCGCAGAAGAAAGCGTGAAGACCCGGGCTGGGGGCTAAGACGTGTACAGCGAAAACGAGAAACGACGGCTTCGATGCATAGCCGCCGGGTGAGAAAACCCACCCCTCGGGCGCAAGAAATACCCGAAGTCAATCTGACCGAGGAACGTGAAGCCCCCAGTGATATAGTATTGCAGGGGACTGCAGCAGCCGTGGTCAGCGTCTGTAATGAGGAGGCTACGATTGACCGGGTACTGGGCGAGCTGGAGAAACTTCCGCTTGCGGATATCATTGTTGTATTGAACGGCTGTACGGATGGTACGCGCTCCGCCGTAGCCAAACGTCATCCTGGTGCGACTCTCGTTGACGTACCGGATCGCCTGGGGCATGATGTTGGCCGTGCGATAGGCGCACGTCTGACGCAGGCTGATATTGTGTTGTTCGTGGACGGAGATTTGCCGATTCCAGCGTCTGATTTGCTGCCTTTTCTTCAAGCGGTCGATCAGGGAACGGATGTGGCGCTTAATGATCTGGGCAGACATTTGCCTCCTTATACCCAGCAGGACAGCGTAACACGGTGCAAAGGGTTTCTGAACCGAGTATTGCGCAGGTCGGATCTTGGAGCAAGCTCATTGACCGCTGTGCCGCATGCATTATCACGGCGTGTGCTGAATCAACTTGGGCCAGCCGTGCTTGCGGTACCGCCGAAGGCCCACGCGATGGCGATTCTGCATGGCATGATCGTGGCAGCAGTACATGCTGTCGATGTGATTAAAACAAACCGCAAGCGGACCTTCAATGTCGGGAAAGGGAACGCTATGGAGCAGTTAATCATCGGCGATCATGCAGAGGCGCTGACGGCAGTGTTTCAGGTAGCCGGGTATTCTCTGCTCGGGCCTGTTCCAACACGGGTAGACGTTGCCAAAGGGAGGAATGCACGATGAGTCTGACGAGCATCATTATTCCGACTTATAATGGCCTTCATTTATTAAAGCCGTGTATCGAGGCGATTCGAACACATACGATAGATGCACCGTATGAAATTATTGTTGTGGACAACGCTTCGAATGACGGGACGGATGATTTTTGTGCATCCGAGCGGCTAATCAGCATACGTCTTCCTGAAAACAGGGGCTTTCCGGCAGCTTGTAATATGGGGCTCCGTCTGGCTTCGGGCGATCAATTCGTCATTTTAAACAATGATGTGACGGTTACACGGGGATGGCTATCGAATATGTTGGCTGCTTTGCACAGTGAAAGCACAGTGGGACTGGTGGGACCGGTGACGAATTACATTAGCGGTATTCAGCAGATTCATGGAATAGAAGGAGATTTCGCCAGCTGTCTGAGGTATGCGGAGCAGAATAATGTAAGCAATCCCTCCAGATGGCAAGAGGTCAAGCGGCTAGTCGGGTTTTGTCTGTTGTTCCGGCGTGAGCTGCTGGAACGGATTGGATGGCTGGATGAACGATTCAGCCCCGGACATTATGAGGATGACGATTATTGTCTGCGTGCACGCGTACATGGCTATAAGCTGCTCATGTGCAACGACTGTTTTGTCTATCACCAGGGAAATGCGAGTTTCTCGCGCTCGGAAACTTCTTGGCTCGAAGAGCTGATCGAGCGGAACTATCGATTATTTATAGAAAAATGGAGCATAGATCCCAGAATGTTCATTGAAACTGGGAACGCTGCGATCCCATGCACTGAACATGCTGTCGAAGGAGGAAGGAAGATATGAAAGGGATTATTCTCGCAGGAGGAACCGGGTCGCGTCTTCATCCGTTGACTACATTACTCAACAAGCATCTGCTCCCAGTCGGCAAGTATCCCATGATCGTATATGGTATCGAAAGGCTACGGCAAGCGGGGATTACCGATATGCTCATTATTATTGGTAAACAATCGGCCGGACTGTACACTGATTTTTTAGGCAGCGGCAGTGATTATGGTGTCCAATTGACATACCGGATTCAAGAAAAAGCGGGCGGCATTGCGCAAGCTCTCGAATTGGCAAGAAGCTACATGCAGTCAGAAGAGAAGTTCACTGTTTTGCTAGGTGATAATTTGTTCAAGGAAGACTTGGGACCTGTCATCGAACGCTTCAAACAACAGCCACCGGGGAGCGCCAGGGTCTTGCTGAAAAAGGTGGCAGATGCCCGTCGTTACGGGGTGCCCGTGTTTGATCCCGAGCGCCCGGAGAGTATTACGCGGATTGAAGAAAAGCCGCAGCATCCCCAATCCAAATATTGCGTTACGGGTATCTATATGTACGATACTGCCGTATTCGATAAGATCCGGGAAATAGCGCCTTCGGCACGTGGTGAGCTTGAGATCACCGATGTTAACAACTGTTATGCTGCTGAAGGTAAGCTGGAATATGACATTTTACGGCGCTACTGGAGCGACGCAGGAACCTTCGATTCCCTTCAGGAAGCTGGAGTGAAAATGAAGGGACTTCTACCTTGATTTCAATGAAACACCATCCAGCCGGGCCAGGCATATAGTATAGGCATAATGCCACCCGGAGGAGTGAACGGCATGAAACGCCTGAGTACGCAAAGGAAACACAGCAAACGGCTCGGAAAGAAGGGCTATTGGTCAGGATATAACAGGGGCCAGGAGCAAGGCAGGAAGTTGGGGCAGGCTTCGTTCGGCAAGATTTTTGAAGGCGTAAGTATTATCATTCCGTCCTGTAATCAGCTTCAACAGCTCCGTGCTTGCATTCACCATATTGAGGAGAATACGAGCCATCCTCACGAAATTATTGTGGTAGACTGCGGCTCGACGGACGGGACACCTACCTATTTGCTCCGTAAAAGCATCGCTGTACGCTATGCGCTGTTAACAAAGGATGTTCAGATGATCGGCAGTCTGAATCAGGGACTGATGATGGCAAAAGGTACAACTATTGTCGTACTGGACCCAAACTCGATGGTGACTCCTGGCTGGCTGGACCGGTTGATGAGCTGTTTATACAGCGATTCGCGTATGGGAGTTGTCGGTCCTGTAACGAATGGTCCATTCGGAGAACAGCAGGTTGAGGTTCCTGATATGAATAAAAATGAAGTACGTCCATTTGCCATGGCCCATAATATTCCCAACCCGGATGCATGGCGAGAGACTGAAAGCCTGGCCGCATTTTGTCTACTACTACGTAGAGAAACTTTGGTAAAGACGGGATACTGGGACGAAGGGTGCCACAGTATTGAGGAAGCCCATGCAGATTGGTTGCTGCGCGTACGCTTGTTGGGGATACGTATGACAATTGCCGGAGATGCGTTTATCCATTTTGTAGAAAGTGATCGGGATACGGTTTATGGTTTTCCTCAAACGACCGAAAGAATCGGTTCAACGGAGGAAGGAAGCCGGAACCGATCCTTTTTTGTCCAAAAGTGGGGGGACGCGGATAAGCTGTTCCACCACCCGGAATTTGGAACAGCAGAGCCAGACGGCCAAGGATTATCAAGTAAGGAAGCACACTTATCAGCAGCAAGCTTTTATCCCGTCGGAGCGCTTGTTGAGGGACCGTCCGGTGCAGTATTTCGGATAGAGCCGGGAAGTAGGCTGCTGCTGCATGGAGCCAGTGCTGCGAGAGGTAAATACGTGCGTCCCGTTAGAGTGTCTCAGCTTGATTTATTGGCGCTTCCCTTGGCAGATGAGCCGGAGGCGATGGTGTCCGGCGCCGCTGATGTCCCCCCTGTAGCTGTGGCGCATGAGGAACCCTTGCCTGTGCTGGCGGCTCCTGAGCTGGGAAACATGTCCATGTTGCCCACACTTCATATCCCGGCTCAACGCAAGCGATGGATCGAGTTACTGTATGCTGAAGGTGGGCAACTGTACCAAATCGGCAACGGTTGGAAAAGACCGTTTCTGACCCTCTACGCTGTGATGAGCTGGCGGGCTGAGGACTATCCAATTCAGTTTTTGTCCTCCGAAGAATTGTCGGCATTGACGGAGAAGCAGCCTATTATTGCTCCACCAGTGCTACGAGGGCATTTGTGATGATCGAATAGGCTTTTTTAGGCGGAACCGACTACTCGCTGCGGCATACGCTGTAGTAGCGGAAAGCCCGTAGGTATTTCGTGCGTTCCGCACGGCGGAACACATAAAGGAGGGGCTTATGCATAACGAGTTAGATGATTTGCTGATCCATATTTCGCACTCGCAGCAGCAGATGTCGAGGCTGCTGGATGCGGAACGGCAGGTGGTCGTGCGCATGGCACAGATCATACATGAACTGCCGGATGAGGAGCCGCGTTTTGATGGAATTCCGGGCATTATTGATAGCTCGGGACAAGTAAACAAAAGCATTGTTGCCTATTTGAACGGTATTGCCGACCTTCAGGAAGCAATGGCTGAAATGCTCGTTCGTGTCGTGAAGGAGACGGCATACCCGGAAGAGGAGTAGTGTAACAATCGAGGGTAGGGAGTGAACACATGAGTAGGGAAAAAGCAATGATTCACATGCTGGACGCAGCCTCCAAGATGCAGCGGAATGTGTCTATGATTCTGGAGGCCAAGGCGGTCGAAGCAGAAAAAATGCGTAATTGGACGCTGAACCATCTGGCGCCTCACGCATTTGACACCGATGAAGAGCAGTTGGGACGGCCTTTGGAAATTCACGAGCAGATGGTGGAAATGCTGGAGGGATTAACCCGGCTTCAGACTGGACTATGCAGTAATCTCAAAGCATTGCTGGACCAGGATGAGCAGCAGGGTGGCGGAATGGAAGGGATGATGGGAGGCATGGGCTCGGGGGATATGAACTAATGAGCATGAGGCGTGAACGTGAGATTAAGCTGGATATGATGGAGTCTATTGCTGCCAGCCAGCACGCCGTTGCCCGGATGCTGACCAGTCTTGCGGACTTGACGCCCCATGCGGATATGTCGGCTCCCCGTCTGGAAGAGACCATCCGTATACTCAGCAACTACCAGGGAGAAATCACGAAAATGTTGGCGGGTATTCCTTTGAGAAGACAGGTATATGGGAAACCAACGAAGCCATGGCTCCATGTGCCTGTTCAAAAAAATGAAACCAAGACGAGAAAGCAAAGGAGGAGTGAAAATGAGTACAAGGTGGGAACGCACAGCTCGAGACAAAGCCCGCAAAAGACGTAAAGATGCCCGGCGTTCTAGCATTCGTAGATTAAAACGGAGAAGAAGACGTCTGCTTGCTCTTAGACGCCGTAAAAGGGGGCTTAATTCAGTACGTAGAAGACGTTCTCTTCTGCGGCGGCGGAAAAAACCTCAAGCTAACCCGGCCGCAGCTCCTTCTGCGGAGAACCCACAGCCCGTTCCTGTTGCATTAGAGCATGACCCGCAGGCATTCCAGCAGGGATATGATGCTGCTTACAATGAGGGTTTCAATTCAGGCTTTGCCAAAGGTTATGAAGATGGCCACCAGGTCGCTTACAAGGCACAGTAAACTATGAAAATCATCTATTACGGTTAACCCCCCGAAGCCTAGCAGCTTCGGGGTTATTTGCGTTTGGGCAGTTGGACGGGCAAACGCCAATTTTGTCCGGGCAGTGGCAGTCGTCCATGATGCGTTTGACCCCTGTGCATATAGTTTAGGAGTGACAGAAGTTTATCCTACAACAGGACAGGGTGAAGGATGTGAATGATCAACGAAGCGGAAATGAACGCGAAGCATACCGATGTGGCTATCGGGAAGGACGCAGAATGGGCGGTTGCACGGCTGCTCTGTCACAGGTCGTGGCAATACAACCTGCTGTTCGCCAGTTGAAAGTGTTGTATATTCCGCAAGGTTTCGCAGCTATAGACACAGGTGTGCAAGAGGCATTAAGTCAAGTATGCAGCTCATGCGCCGTCGGTACTCCTGCCACGATGCTGGCTGACGCTAAGGCTCACCGTCCAGATCTCGTACTGGTCATGAATGGGCTGCATGTGTTTCCGGACGATCATCTGGAGCAGGTACAACAAATACGAGCCATGGGCATTCGGACGGCCATATGGTTTGTAGATGATCCCTACTTTACGGAGGATACGGCGTTGATCTGTCAATCCTACGATGTCGTTTTTACGCATGAAAATTCTTGTCTGCCGTTTTATCGTGATCAGGGAGTAACGATGGTCCACTATATGCCGCTTGCTGTGTCAGCCCGTATCTTTTATCCCCGGCGGGTAGAACGTGAGCATCAGCATGATATTTGCTTCATAGGAAATGCCTTCTGGAACCGTGTGAAGCTGTTTGACTACCTTGCTCCCTTCTTGGCGGATAAAAGAGTGCTGATCGTAGGTGGGCACTGGGATCGGCTGACCCGGCGGGATGTGCTGGAACGCTTTATCCGTCCGGGTTTTATGGAGCCGGAAGAGACCGCTCGATATTATAACGGTTCCAAAATTGTCATCAATATGCACCGCCCGACAGACCCCGGACTGGATAATCGGAATACACACCAGTTGTCAGCGGAGTCCATCAATCCTCGGACATACGAAATTTCTGCTTGCGGGACGCTTCAAATGACGGATGTGCGGAAGGATCTGAGCCGTTATTACCAACCAGGCTATGACATTGAGACCTTCACGGGAGCAGAGGAACTGAAAGTGAAGCTGGACTATTATCTCAAGCATGACTGGGAACGCGAACGCATAGCTTGGCGCGCACTGCACACCACCATGCAAAAGCATAGGTACTCGAATCGTATGGAAGAATTGCTGGACAAGGCGATGGCCTAAAGTAAACACCATAAACAGTGAGGAGTGAAAGTGATGACGATATCTACGACAGGACCGTATGACCCAGCTGTTCACCAGACGGCGGCGGCCTCCTGGGAGAAGGGGAGAGCTGCGGGGATCCATGACGGATACGACGAGGGATACCTGCGCGGACGCGCTAACGCGATTGTCTCGCGAACAAAAGTAACGTTCCCTTTTCGACAGATCCATGTACTGTATGTCGTCTCGGGCAAAGGCCTTCCGTATTCTCCGCTGGATGAGGCGGTCATTACCACATTGCAGAGTATGACGGCTCAGGTTACCGTAACAGACCCGCGCCAGCCGGTAGGAGATATTGCTGCTCAGCTTCGTCCGAATCTGATGCTGGCACTGGATGGGATGGATCTACCGTTAGAGCAGGTTGCTGCAGTACGCCAGTTGGGCATTCCCACTGCCATCTGGCTGACGGACGATCCCTATTACACCGATACGACGACCAAAATGGTGACGAATTATGATTATGTGTTCACCTTAGAAATGAACTGTATAGAACTGTATCGTCAGTTGGGCTGCACGTCGGTGCACTACTTGCCATTCGGGGCATTTTTGACTCACTATTTTCCACTCAGCTCGCCTGCTTCAGTGCGACGTGAGATTGGATTTACAGGCTCAGCCTACTGGAATCGCATCTATTTCTTCAATCCGATTATGCCGCAGCTTATGGCCCGCAACATTAAAATCAATGGAATCTGGTGGGATCGTCTTCCGGATTATCAGTCGTATGGTGACAAAATTGAGCTGGGCCGCTGGATGTCTCCGGGCGAGACCAATGATACGTATAACGGTAGCAAAATCGTAATTAATCTTCATCGTTCCCATCAGGATGATTCGGTGAACAACAACTCACTGAAAATTCCGGGGATTTCGCCAAATCCCCGCACGTTTGAAATTTCCGCCAGCGGAACGTTGCAACTGACGGATACAAGAGACGATCTGGCTCGTTTTTACAAGCCAGGGGAAGAGATTGAAACTTACAGTTCTCAGCAGGAACTGCTGGAGAAGGTTGAGTTTTATTTGACGCATGAAAAGGAGCGCCGTGAGATTGCTCTGCGTGCTCTGGAACGAACCCTGCGGGAGCACACGTATGGTCACCGGATTGACCAAATGCTATCGATCATCTTCCCATAAGATACACATGACGATGGTTGCTATTTTAAAGGAGGTGAACTCCGATCAAGCCGAAAATGATGCTATTCAGCCATGTCAGCAACGTCCGCAGCATTACAGGGGCGGAAAAGCTGCTACTGCATTTTTGTCTAGACATGCGTACGTATTTCGATTGCATTCTCGTAACGCCTGGTGAAGGGCGGCTGACCTCAATGGCCCGCAAGCGCGGGATAGCTGTACAGACTCAGAATTTGTTCATGCTGCATGGCATGTATACCCCCTATGAGGGATTGGCGCAGGATGCGGAGAATTTGCGGAACCATGTGGCGTATGCACCACTGCACCAGATGCTTCGGCATGCTCGACCTGATGTGGTGCTGGTCAATACCTGTGTGAACGTCATGCCCGCAATGGTTGCCCAAGAGCTTAATATCCCGGTCATCTGGAAAATAACCGAGGTCATTAACCAGAATGCGCATACGCCGATTTCTGTTTCGATTATCGAGCGTTATAGCCAGTGGGTCATTGGCATTTCGCAGGCTGTTATGCGCCCTTTGCATGGCGGGGGATTGACACGTCCGCATACGATGTTGCCTCCTTGCCGGGATATGAATATGCCGTCTCCCAAAGAGTATGTGCTGGAGCGGAGAAGGAAACGTGAAAAGCTGGGACTGCGAGATTTTCATATCTGCATTGGTTATATTTCTTCCTTTATCTACGAAGCCAAAGGGCTATTGCCTTTTGTCCACATGGCTCTAAAGCTGTGTGAAACCAATTCACGGTGCCGTTTCTGGATCATCGGTAGCTCAGTGGATTCCGAGTATTACGTAAAATGTGTCTCTTTGATTCGCCAGTCTCGTTATAGCCGCCGCTTCCAATTTAGTTCATTCGAGGAATCTGTTTCAACAGCCTATAGCGCAATGGATATTGTGGTGATCCCTAGTATGGTGGAGGAAGGCTTTGGTATGACGGCTCTGGAGGGTCTGGTGTACGGCAAGCCCGTAGTAGCCTTTGCGCAGGGCGGACTTGTGGAATTAATGGAGGCGACCGGAAATGCAGATTTTTTGGTAGAGCCAGGCAACAGCGATATGCTGGCGCAAAAAGTAGGCTATCTGCTCGATCATTCCGAGGAAGCGGAACGAATTGGTGTGCGTAACAACAGTGCGGCTACGCGTGTCTACGGACCTGATTCCTACCGAAGCAGTCTGCACGTCATGGTCAGTCAATGGGTATGTCATCATCCGCATTGGTTCCCGTTGATTCAGCAGCCGGGTGGTCCGGTATGGACGAGGGAAGGCGAAGGCCTGCGTCAGGTCACTGCAATACCGGAGGCTTATCTCAACACCGTTCGAGAATTTCCCGAATCGGTCGTTAATCAACTACCGGTGCTGGGTCTGCCGCCAATCGAATATGCAGCCATTCAGGGTCTGCCACAACCAGTCCCCCCTTTGCCTGAGCCAACATCTGAGTTGCCTCGCCGCAAACCTAGTATTCGGGCAAGATGCCCAAAGGGCCACAAGCATACCAAACTGCGGAGTCGCAGGTACAAGAGAAGCGCTGGCAGAAGCCGTCTCAAGAAAATTCACGGGTCCCCATTATATCGAAGATCCAAGTCCAGACAGAAGCTCAAGCGGAAATTCAAGCTCCAGTCAAGGCGATCGAAAGCGCACAAGCAGAAGCGAGTCACACTCAAGGCCAGATAGCATTCCAAACAACGGTCCGGGTGAAATACGCCGGACCGCTTGAGATGAACGATAAGTCGGAGCACAGCCAGTCTGCTGGATGGCTATTATTCATTGAACTCCACAATTCAATGAAACAACGACAGCAAAGGTGGGTTCCAAAACCATGAAAATATTGACCGTGCTCGGCACAAGACCGGAGATTATACGGCTCAGCCTGATTATTCCGAAGCTGGACCACTATGCAGATGAACATGTGCTTGTGCATACGGGCCAAAATTATACGGAAAGCCTGAGCGGACAATTCTTCCGCGATCTGGGTTTGCGCGCCCCGGATTATGTGCTTCAGGAGAAAGCGGGAACGCTGGGCAAACAACTGTCTGCCATGTACTCGCAGATGGAGGACATTTTAAATAAGGAACGCCCAGATCATGTACTATTGCTCGGTGATACGAACAGCGCCTTATGTGCCCTGCTTGCGGAACGTATGGGTTACCCAGTTGTGCATATGGAGGCAGGGAACCGCTGTTATGATCTGGATGTGCCAGAGGAGAAGAACCGGCGCGTCATCGACGCGATTTCTACCATTAATATGCCGTATACAGAGCAAAGCAAGCAGCACCTACTGCGCGAAGGCTTTCCAAGCCAACGAATTATATTGACTGGAAATCCGATCTATGAAGTAATGCAGCACTATGAGAAAGAGATATCTGGAAGCGAAATTTTGAAAAAATTAGGATTGTCGCCGGGGAAATATTTCTTGGTCACTGCCCACAGAGCTGAAAATGTCGACCATCCGCCACATTTGCTGGCTATTTTGGATGGTCTTAACCGGGTAGCCCGGCAGTTCGGGCAGCGGGTCATTTGCAGTATCCATCCCCGCACCGCCGCTCGGATCGCAAGCCACCCGCCGATCCAGCTTGATCCGCTGGTAGAATTTCACGAGCCGTTCGGCTTTTTTGACTTCGTTCTGCTGGAGCGGCATGCCCGCTGCGCTTTGACGGACAGCGGCACCGTACAGGAAGAATGCTGTGTCATGGGGGTGCCGACCGTCACGATGCGTCGTACGACCGAACGGCCGGAAACGGTAGATTGCGGCAGCAATATCGTGTCCGGTCTTGATGGCGAGGTTATAGCAACCGCGGTAGCTATAATGACCGGGATGAACCATAAGTGGCAGTGTCCCGCAGGCTATCTGGCGGAAGATGTATCGGATAAGGTAGTCAAATTTTTGCTTGGAGGGAAACGGCATGTTTGAAAACCAACGTATCTTGGTTACCGGCGGTACCGGCTCTTGGGGGCATGAGCTGGTTACCCAGTTACTGCCGCGTAACCCCAAAGAGGTCATTATCTATTCACGTGGAGAATCGAGTCAGGTTGCCATGAACAGGCAGTTTGAGGATGAACGGCTCAGCTTCTGTATTGGAGATATCCGGGATAAGGACGCGCTGGTTACCGCTTGTCAGGGTGTGGACTATGTGTTTCATTTGGCGGCTCTCAAGCACGTACCTGTCTGTGAGGATCAGCCCTATGAAGCACTCAAAACCAATGTCGTAGGCACCCAAAACGTGATTGAGGCCGCTGTCGCCAATCAGGTAAAGAAAGTTATATATATATCGACTGACAAAGCCGCGAATCCGTCCAATTTTTACGGTATGACCAAGGCGATTGGAGAAAAATTGATTGTCTACGCCAATCTGCTGAATAGTGATACACGGTTCGTGACGGTGCGAGGCGGTAATGTATTGGGCACAAACGGAAGCGTGGTGCATCTGTTTCAAAACCAGATTCGCCAAAAGGGGAAGGTTTCTATTACGGATATGAAAATGACCCGTTTTTTCCTGACCCTGCGTGATGCGATCAGTCTTCTGTTCAAAGCTTCGGTGGAAAGTGTCGGCGGGGAAATTTTTATCATGACCATGCCAACCTGTCGCATTTTGGATTTGGCTGAGGTGCTCATTGAAGATTCGGGCGTGGAAAACGTAGAAATTGTAGAGCAAGGTGTCCGTCCCGGCGAAAAAATTCATGAGATTTTGATGAGTAACTTTGAAAGCCTGACAACGGTTGTGTATGACGAGCAATATTTGGTCATTCTCCCAACGCTGAACATCCCCCAATTAAGAGACCGTTATAGTCAGTGTCCTCCGGTATCATTCAGCAGCTTTAGCTCGGAGTTTAATCTGATGTCAAAAGAGGAAATTCGAACTATCCTCCGGAGCGGGGGGTTCATTAAATGAAGCTGCTTATTTTGGGTGGTAACGGCATGGCGGGCCATGTCCTGGTCGATTATTTTCAAAATCAGGGCGGGCATAACGTCTTCTATACCACCCGTGATCCCGAAAATAAAGGCGGTCTGCTGCTGGATGTAAGAGACAGCTTTATGGTAGAGCAGTTGGTTCGCAGTGTGCGGCCAGACGTCATCATCAACGCGGTGGGTGTGCTGAATCAGTATGCCGGGAGGGATCAGATTACAGCATACCAAATCAATGGACTGTTGCCGCATCTTCTCCGGCGGACGGCGGACAGCATCGGTGCCCGACTCATTCATATCAGCACGGATTGCGTATTCGAGGGAAAGCGTGCTCCTGGTTTGTACAAGGAGACGGATCAACCTGACGGGACAAGCGCCTATGCTGTGACGAAAATACTCGGAGAAGTAAAGGCGGCAAGGCATCTGACTATTCGTACCTCTATTATCGGTCCGGAAATTCGGAGGGAAGGCATTGGTCTGCTGCACTGGTTTTTGCAGCAGAGCGGAGATGTTGACGGATATCGCCGTGTCTTTTGGAACGGAGTCACGACACTGGAATTGGCTAAAGCGATACAGGTGCTTATGAATGAGCCGCTAGACGGACTCATTCATCTGGTTCACCCCGAACCGATCAGTAAACATGATTTGCTACTGCTGTTCAAAGACATCTGGAAGAGGGAGGATATTCGGATCGTGCCGAAAGATGAGCCGGTGCAAGATCGGACGCTTCGTTCTACCCGGGCCGATCTGCTCTACGATGTTCCTCACTACAGCATCATGCTGAAGGAGCTGCTGGAATGGACAGAAGCACAGCGGAACAACGTCGGCCTGTCATAGTCATTACCGGAGCGGCAGGCTATACCGGGATGCACGCCTGCCTCTATTTTGCAAAGCTCGGCTGGGAGGTGGCGGCGCTGACTCGCACTGCCGCTTCCGCATCAAAGCTGACCTCACTGGCTGGAGAGGATGAGTATCCTAGTCCGGATGTCGGCACTCACGTCTGTATCACGCCTTATGTATGTGATTTGCTTGATAAGAAACGTCTTGGCGAAGTAATCCGCCAAATTGCACCGGATTATGTGCTTCATCTGGGTGGTAAAAATTCGGTGCCTGAATCATGGCAAAGTCCACTACTGTACATGGAATCCAATGTACTGTCCACATTGTATCTGCTGGATGTACTGCGCTCTTTCCCCAAAGTCCGAATTGTAGTGGCGGGTTCTCGCCTAAAGACGGCTTTGCAGGCACCGTATTATCCTCCGCACCCGTACAGCCTCAGCAAAAGCCTTCAAGAGGCAGTCGCGCTTTCGTGGGGTGCGCTGTTCGATCAATCCGTCATGCTGGCGGAGCCTTGCAATCTGATCGGCCCGGGTCCCTCCACCGGTTTCTGTGCACTGTTGGCAGGCTATATCGCACGCACCGAGCAGAGCGTGCGAGACGTGCAGGATGTAGAGCCCCCTGCCCACACTTCTGTTTCTGCACCGACTCCGTTTCAGGTTTCTTCACGGCATGCGCTGCGAGATTTTCTGGACGTGCGCGATGCTGTCCGAGCGTATAGCGTGCTACTGGAGCGAGGTGTTCCGGGGCGTGTATACCCTGTTTGCTCAGGCAAGATGATGCAGTTGGGGGACATCGCAGAACGCATGATTGCGTTGGCAGACATCCCTGTTGCCATACAATGGGGAGATGTGGCAGAAGAGGCGACCACGGATGTATATCAGGCAAAGGGACTAGAGGAACTGGGCTGGATGCCAACCATTCCGTTAGGGCAATCACTGAAGGATATGATTGGCTACAGTCGAGCCAGAAAGGAAGAAACGAGATGAGACCGAGTGTAACGATCGTAATTCCGTTTTATAACTGCAGGTACGTCGATCAGGCAGTGCAAAGCGCACTGGAGCAAACCTACGGCCCGCTTGAAATCATTGTCGTCGATGATGGTTCAACCACACATACTGAAATGCTTCATCCTTACCGTAAATATATCTATTATTTAGGTAAATTAAACGGTGGGACGGCCAGTGCACTTAATCACGGCATCCGACATGCCAACGGTGAATACATTGCGTGGCTCAGCTCGGATGATACCTTCCACAAGGATAAAATTAACAATCAGGTTTCCTTTATGCTGGAGCAAGGTGCACATATTTCTCACACCAACTTCAACACAATCAATGAATACAGCCAAATCACAAGATACCAGGCGGGACCGGTACTTCCGTCGATACAGGAATTTTACCGTTTTTTTCTGAAAGGTAACCCGGTAAACGGATGCACGGTTATGTTCAAAAAAGAACTGTTTACGCAGATAGGGTTGTTCAATGAGCTGTTGACGTATACCCATGATTTGGATATGTGGTACAGAGTTATACTGGCAGGATACGAGTTTCCTTTTTTAAACGAACTGCTGGTAAACTACCGCTGGCATGATGAGATGGGAACGAAAAAGCATCGACACGTCATTGAACAGGAATACTTAATTACCCAGGCACGCTACAGAACCAGCTTAACTGAGCTGCTGAACAGATTTGCAGCTATGTAGTACAAATCAAAATATTGAAAAATTTTCAGCCTGTGATCTGCAGTGCCTGTGTAGAGCACGCAGATTCACAGGCCAATTACAAATTACTAATGATGATAGGGAGAGAGACCATGTTAGTTAGAAAACAATAACTTTATCATGATTCAATCCGTTATACAGTAGCAATAACTGCCCAATCGCCGAACGGGAAGGCATGCTCTGGTACGAAATTCCCAGCAGCGTCTCTTCCTTGGGCCGCAATCGAGATATCACTGATAATTGCGGGGGCTAAGGCTGGAGATGAAACGTTGATCTGATATGCTGGCACTACAGTAGGAATCGTAAGTGTGACTACTGCCCTTGGTGCACCTAAGGCAAATGTGGTTGTAAAATACGGTACTGCCACTGTACCTGTTGGTGCACTACCAGGTGCGCTATAAGCAGTAACAACGATGGGAATGAGTGGAACAGCTGTTGTATTAGTGATACGTAGTGTAACAGAACTCGAATGGAAACTACCATCTGGATTAAGATTTTCAATTGCTCCTATCGAAAAAACAGCCATAATTTTCACCTCCTTGTAATACCAATATATGAAGAAAGAGTAGTAATAGAGTGTGTTAATATATAGAGGTGTTTAGTACAAATTAAGGAATCCCGGCTTGTCCAGTACCCGCAATTAACATTGCCCATCGACTTTTATTACCGCTGTATGTCGCGAAAAGATGATTAAACTACAGGCTGGTTCTATAAAGAACCAGCCTGTAGTTTAATCATCATAAAGCCACGATCATTGGACCTTGTGGGCTTCGGTTAAATACATCCGTCGGAAGGGGAATAGGAGGCTGTGTATGCCATCTGAACACATGGAGCTCTCTTTTACTGGGAATGGGTCGCAACCATCCGCCCTCTGCATAATATAGTCCGTGATCCGGGCCCATATACAACCGGTAATCGATCAGCTCATGCTCTTCGAAAACATTGGTATCAATAGGTGGACCAATAGGGAAAGTCTCCAGTTGCGCGAATGAAAGAGGAATCGATTCGTTGACCTCATAGCCCAGCAAACGGAACGATTCGAAATCGCGGAAGGGATAGCGCAGACCATGGCTGATCAGGTGCATACCGTTCATGGGATCTCTGGCGATGTAAACCGCTGGGAAATGCTCTCGAAGTTGGCCATTATGCAGTAACGGCTTGCCGTCGGGGATGCTGGTCACCGTGCTATCCGACAGCTGGATTACCCGATCAAGACGAAAATGAAGAGCATGAAAAGTATCAAGCGACTCGACAGGCCGCTTCAGTCCTTTCTCGATTTGATAAATATTTCCTTTGGAATCTCGAATGAGTATTCCATTAGGTAAGGAAGAATCCTTAGGTCGATGGTGCGGATGCCCCGCAGCAAACTGTCCGGGGAAAAAGTATTCATCTAATGTATAAATGAGGCGTTCAGGGTTGAAATTCCATTTTCTTAGAAATATTCGGCGATTTCTCTGTCCCCATTCAACTATATCGATTGAATTATGTGTAAAACTTGCGTTACCCTCATGATGGACATGACTGTCTCCTGCGATGAGGAGCCTTAATCCCTTTTTTAGTGTCCGATACCCGAAATCAATATCTTCATAGCCACCTCCCGGGAATGCTTCGTCTAAATACCCGATCTGACTTATCAATTGACGACGGAACAACATACAAAATCCGCTTAAAGCCGTTGCATCCCGCCAAAGTGAGGGATTAGTGACATTAAAATTTTTGCTGAATTCATGATATGTCTCTGTGGTTGAATAGGACATGGGAAGGCGTTGCATTGGCATCACCATATTGGACACAGGACCGACAATGCCAATATCCGCTGAGCTAAAAAGTGCATGAATTAAATTTTCCAGCCAATGGTGAGATACCATCGTGTCATTATTGAGCAGGAGAATAGTATCCCCTATAGATGCCTTAATACCTTGATTACAAGCTGCTGCAAATCCACGGTTAGTTTCATTCTCAATTAAACGTACATTCTCCCGACGACGTAGTTGATGTTGAGTACCGTCTGTCGATCCATTGTCAATACAGATCAATTCGTAAGGAATGGTAGTATAGCGCACGATGCTATCCAGACACCGTTCTGTTAGTTTCCAGTTGTTTAACGTAAGGATAACGATACTGACCAGCATAAAATTCTCTCCTTAAAGAGTATTCAGAACCACTTGTAATTGGTTCTGATATGTCTGTCTGATGGTTTCTAATTCCTGTACAATAGCTTGGTAATGCTGGACCGTACCCATTTGTTCATGACGACGGTAGGCAGTGAGAGGCTCATCTAAATAGTGAAATTCTGTATGGTTCAATACTACACGAATCCAAAAATCATAATCATGAGTGTATAACAGCTTCTCATTGAAGTATCCAATGTTACGAACATAATCCTTTTTCATCATCACCGTACAGCCATTTAACGGGCAGTAGGAAGAAAATGCCTCAATAAAGGAACGTACTGTTGTGAATTTGGCAGTTGCATTGCGACATATTACCTCGTTTGCTTTGTTAATGACATGATAATCGGTGAAACTGACCTCAGCTTGATGTTGCTCCATAAAATTCACTTGACGTTCAATTTTGGTCGAATAAAACATATCGTCTGAACTAAGCCAAACAGTATACTTTCCGGTGGACATTTGTATACCATAATTGAGCGCGGTTGCCGTGCCGCCGTTCATCTTTCCTAGATAATAAATGCGATCCATATAAGGGATCAAACGTTCCTGGTGCATAGTTGACCCATCATCTACAACAATAATTTCGATATTCGGATAAGTTTGATTTAAGACGCTGGCTACAGCCTGATCTACGTACGGACAGTTGAAAAACGGAATGATGACACTCACTTTCGGCAACGATTCCACGTTTCCTCACCCCGCAATCTTCATGTGCTTTCTCCCCACCATACGGTATGTTAAAACGAATTCATAATTGTGGACGATTGCCCGTGGTACTTCATTTTGGGGAGTTTATTTAAAGGAAAAAGAGGCAATTTACATCTCATTAATGTAACTGCCCCTTTTTTAGATTAGAGTGCTCAGATGTACGTTATGATCTAATTGGTGATTGAACTTTTTATTGCTGGTTCAAACCATAAACGACAGCGTCAATTTCCTGAAGCAAGTTATTAAACCGGTTTTGGAATTTATCTATGCCGAAAGATTCTATGGATGCCTCGCGATTTTTAGCTCCTATTTCCAACATGCGCTCTTTATTTTGAAGGAGGTCAACAACTATTTGCCAAAGTCCGCCCACATCACCTTTAGGCACTAAAAACTTCTCATTCCCCGTATTTTTGAGTAGCTCACCAAGTCCTGCTGAGTCATAAGCAACTACTGGTTTGCCGAATATCATCCCTTCAAGAGCAGTCATTCCAAAGCCTTCATCAATCATGCTAGGTACGACTACGATATCAAGCGCAGGGTATAATTGTTCAATGTGGCTTTCGAACGAATGAAATATAATGCGAGATGGATCTAATGTTGAATACGCCAATACTTTGCACTTATTGAAGTATTCTGTTATTTCTGGACTTCCGGCAATAAGAAATTTCACTTGAGGAAAGTGTGACATTAGCATATCGGCCATATAGATAAATTGATCAATTCCTTTATGGACGGAGATCATTCCGCTTATGAGTCCTATTAGCGTTTCGTGGTCGCCGATATTATGGGCTCCCCTCAGACAACGACGATTTTCCTCCCATCTTTCAGGGTGCAATTCAGCATCATTCCAGGAAGGATATATAAGCCTATTTTTATTATTAACTATTGAACCCTTAAAAGGTGCAAGTACTGCTTCTGATATACCGATAATCCAATCTGCATAATGATTTACCATCCGTACTGCATCAATCTGATGTGCACCTGGATACAAGATTTCGTCTATTATCCAAACAACGGGAATGCCTGCTTTTTTTGCCGCAGCCGCAGGCAATGCATTAACCGATGTGTTAACCATCACCCAATCCGGCCTGTGAACGTGCAGAAGTGTTAATAGGGATTGGTAGTAATTAGAAGATTCTTGTTTTGCAAATTCCTGATGCATAGCTGGCGATGATTCATACAAAGACCATAGCAGTGGAGAATCTTGAATGGCTATACGTATCCCCTTAGTTTCTGCTTCTATTGACAGCATGCCGCAACAGGGAACAACCAGCACAACCTCATACTGCTCGCTAAGGGTTTTAGCTAAAAAAAGTAGCCATTTCTCGGCACCCGACATTCGAGCCGGATGGCAAATATGTGAGAATAACATAACCTTAGACTTTACGCTCACGGGCTACATACCCTATGCACTTCTCGGGTATGATTGTCACCTCCTTTGGATAGGTAATTTACTATATGAGCAATGTCTATCTGTCGACACGACCATTCACCCATGTATTATTCATTGCAAGGTAGTCATATATAACAGTTTGAATTTTTATGTGAGCACTCATGCGTGTGAAATGATCGTTTTCGGTGCCTGTGTGTGCTTGCGCCTGCGCCAAGCTATGGAGCAACGCATAAAATAATGCGAAGAGGGGAGCACATATGGGCCTGTCATGCTGTCATAACAACGTGAGGGATGCATCTGTCTCCGTAGTTGCTGGTAAGGCCCAAGCGCCGACCCGTTCAGGTTTGAAAGGAGGGGCACTAGTGAAGGCTTTGGTCACCGGGGGAGCAGGGTTTATTGGTTCCCAGCTGGTACGTGCGCTTGCTGACTCGGGCATCAGAGTACATGTGCTGGATAATCTGACGACCGGGAATGCTGCAAATGTAGATCCGCGCGCGGTCATGCATATTGCAGATATTCGCAGCTCTGAAGCCAGGACGCTGCTGATTCGGGAAAGCCCGGACATTGTGTTTCATTTGGCTGCACAGGCTGATGTGCAGCATTCCATTCATCATCCTGATGAGGATGCGGATGTGAATGTGCTGGGGACGATCCATTTGTTGCAGGCTTGTCGTGAAGCGGGTGTATCGAAAATCATATTTGCCTCCACATCCGGCGTATACGGAGAGCTGCAAAAGCAATGTATTCAGGAAGACGATCCCGTGGAGCCTATTTCAGGCTACGGGCTGTCCAAGCTGACCGCAGAATCGTATATTCGGCTTTTTTATCGCTTGTATGGCTTAAACTACACGATTTTGCGTTACGGAAATGTGTATGGCCCCGGCCAGGCCGCGAAGGGAGAGGGCGGTGTAGTCGCTATTTTTATGGACCGGCTGAAAAAAGGCAGCCCCTTGCTCATTCACGGCGACGGGACGCAAACCCGTGACTTTGTGTACGTCAAGGATGTAGTCCGAGCCAATATGGCGGCTATACATGCAGCGGATCAACGCACAGTGCATGTAAGTACGGGACGAACGACGTCCATCAATCGGCTGGCCTACGATTTACTAAAGCTGCACGGTTCGTCTGTGCGGCCTGTGTATTCACCGGCGCGGGCGGGAGACATTCATCATAGCTGTCTTAGCAACGCAGTCGCCAGACATTGGCTTCATTGGGAACCGCTATTTGGCATCTCTGCCGGTCTAAAGGAAACGTATGTGAGCAGTATGGGCACGGACAAAGAAGGCATCTAGGGCTAACGAGCGCGAGGATCAAAAAAGAGACTGAGGGAACTCTCAGCCTCTTTTCAGTTTGAACAGAAATTATAGGTTCTCGCCAGCCAGCTTGAAGGCTTGATCGAGGACAGCCGCACCGTTTCCTCTACCGTAAGCCAACGTGTCAATAACATCTACAGGGATGCCATAGGGAGCTGCAATTTCAGTTACTGGCTTTTTACGCATTCGCACCTGAGGTCCGAGTAAAATAGCAATCACTGGCTCTGTCATGCCTTCCAGCTCTTCCTTAATAGTGCTTTCGGGGATCGCTTCGATGTTCAATTCTATGGATCTTGCTGCGGCTTCTTTTTTCATCTTGGAAACCAGAATGGATGTCGACATCCCCGCAGAGCATGCCAGAATGATTTTTTTCATATCAAGAGCGCCTCCAGAAATTTATTTTAACTATTTATACTCTTCATCCAGATTAGCAACAAACAAGCGTTCCTTGATAACAGATTGATACCAGTAGCCGGATTTCTTCAAATGGCGACTTCGATCATTTTCCAGGTTAATTTCCACCAGTCCATAGCGATTTTTAAAAGCATTCATAGGAGAAACATTGTCTGTGAAGGCCCACAGCATATAACCTGTACAGTTGGAGCCTGCTGCTACGGCTTGTAACGTGTAGTATAAATGCTCAGTTATAAAGTCAATGCGATAGTCGTCCTGAATGATGTGTTCCTCATTTTTAAAAACAGCTTCATTTTCAATCCCCATGCCATTTTCCGCAACAAACCACTCGATATTGTTATATTCGTTCTTGATACGCATTCCCATATCGTAAACGATTTCAGGATAAATTTCCCAGCCCCGTGACTTGTTCATTCTTTTACCCGGAAGGTCGAAATGCTCGTAGTAGTAAGAGGGGTGAAAAGGAATGTTCTCGTTCCACGCTTTACTCTGCGCTTTGACCCGGTGGGGATAATAGAGATTGATTCCAACGATGTCAACGGTATTTTCCTTAATCAAGGCCAGTTCCTCCGCCGTAGCTTCAAAGGCAATATCATGCTTGCTCATGAGCTCGAACAATTCTTGCGGGTATTCGCCTTTAATAAGCGGGTCCAGAAATACTCGATTGTAAAATAGATCATACACATGTGCTGCATACTGGTCATGAGGGGCACTGGATCGGGCATAGGTCACTTCGGGATTCAGAATAACTCCTATTTTAGCCCCGTTCTCACTATAATTTTTGGCTTTGAAAAGCTGTACACACTTCGCGGTAGCCAGCGTTTTGTTATAGTTCCATTGCATCCACTTCCGCGTATTTTGTTCATAGGGATAGCGAAGGGCATCCAGATAGACGCGAGTCTGTACAACAATGGGCTCATTAAACGTAAACCAGTGCTTGACTCGATCCCCGTACCGTTCAAACACCTTTTCCGCATATTTCACAAACAGCTCTACCACATGCTTGGAAGACCAGCCCTCATATTTGTCGAGCAAATAAGCAGGTAATTCATAGTGTTCCAGACAAATCATCGGCTCGACTCCGCTTGCAATCAACTCGTCAATGACCCTGCCCATATAATCCGCATAGGTTTCATCCACCACAATATTCTCATAATCCGTTAAGAAGCGGGACCAATTAATAGAAGTGCGATAATGAGTTAGCCCAATCTGCTTCATCAGGGCAATATCCTCGGCATAACGATTATAAAAATCGGTTGCACCTGCGGGTCCATATCCATTGTGCCAGACATAGCGGTCATTTTTGTACCATAAGTCCAGATACGAGTCTTGACCTTCCTGTTTACCGCTCCATCCCTCTGTCTGCCAGGCGGAAGCCGCTGCCCCCATAATAAAATTCGGCGGAATTTGTATTGTGTGTTTAGCCATGACATGCTTCTCCTTTTCATTCTATAGATTCCCCAAGGCGATCCTCTACGGGTGTATCTCTACAGTAGCGCATTATTCAGTCGTTCGCTTGTTGGCAATTTTGACGAACGGAAAATAGATGATAATGGCTACCATAATACAAATAATCTGCGTTACGACGGCGCCAATGCTTCCACCTGTAGACAGGTAGGCATTAATAATAGGCGGAGTAGTCCACGGAACCATAACGACAGCTTTACCTGCGAATCCAAGCAACGTCGAGAAGTAACCAATTGTTCCTGTGATGAGTGGAGTTATAATGAAAGGAATCGCCATCAATGGATTCAGCATAATCGGAAGTCCGAAAATGACAGGCTCATTAATATTAAACAGACCTGGCCCAAGTGAAAGCTTGGTAATTTCCTTCATATCCTCACGCTTGGAAGCAATCATAATACTGATTAAAAGGGCCAGCGTAACTCCTGAACCTCCAATACTCATGTATACATCCCAGAAAGGCATCGTAATAATGTTCGGAATGGGGAGCCCTTGATCATATGCAGTCATGTTGACCGTAATCGCTCCAAGCAGCAGAGGTTCACGGATGGGCTTTACCATTTGGTTTCCGTGAATACCGATCACCCAGAAGGTTTGCGCAACCAGCATGAGTACCAGTATACCTGGCAGCCCTTGGACTATGGTCTCCAGAGGTTGTTGCACCACATTATAGACAGCATCGTACAGGTAGAGCCCCGTAAATTTATGGAAAAAGAATCCAAGCATCGAGAAAACAGTTACCGTAATAATGGAAGGGATGAGTGCGGAGAAAGAAACGGCTACATTGCTAGGAACACTTTCAGGCATTTTAATCTTTAGCTTATCGGACTTGCCCAGTTTGTTGTATAGCTCAACGGATAGGATACTTATGAAAATACCCAAAAACAAGCTTTTGGTGTCTGTGAATTGACGGGCGATGACGTCCGTTACTTTTTGCATTTCTCCGTTAACCATCAGCTCGATTGTGGTTGGGGTCACAGAGATAAAACAGATGAGGGCAAGTAAACCAGGAAAAAGATTTTTCTCTCCATTAATTTTTCCTAGCTCCAGGCCAATCATAAAAATAGCTAGAATGGTGAGGATATTCAAGCTGGCATAGTTAATGCTTGAGAAAATCGGTTTGTACTCTGCCAGGAATGAGAATGGCTTAAAATGGGCCAGACCATTGACTGGGTCCATAACCATATTGGAGATCAGTACAGCAAAAGCACCCACAATAATAACAGGCATTAAGGTGATAAAAGCTGATTTGATTGCTATTATATATTTAAAATTGTTGATTGCATTTGCCACCGATGTGAGGCCATCGACCAGTTTGTCTTTGAAAGCCATGGCTAGCGCCCTCCCTCTACGATTTTAATCCGAGCTGATCAATGCGTTCATACAGGTCTATAAACTCCGAGGCCATATCGTGAATGGTGATGGCATTCATCAAATGATCTTGGGCATGCACCATCATGACCGACATCTCTGTTTTTTCACCGGCTGCTTCCTTACGAATGATTCTGGTTTGAATTTTGTGGGAAGACACCAGTTCTTTTTTAGCTGAGGCCAGTTCTTCTTTGGATTCCCGAAATTTGCCCGCCTTTGCAAGCTCAATCGCTTCCATCGCCGAGCTGCGCGCATTCCCAGCGTATAATATAATTTGGAATACGATCTCTGTATCATCCATGTCCTCCATGTTCACAGCGTGTTCTACTGATTCATCATTATTCATATGTTCTTGACTCCTTTCATTCATTTGCTCGTATCGCCATTATAATTTGGAATCGCTTTCAACATAACGCATATTATTTCCTCTTCTTAACGGAAATCAATCGGTCTTTCTAGTTGATATCTCTCCTACTAAACATAAAAAGAGAGAAATCCCTGCCATATAGGCTTCTGATTTCTCCTTTACTTGCATCCTGCTAATTTTCAACTATTTTTATGCAGCACCTCTACGAATTCCGTGTATGTTTTGCAGCGAATAAGCTGCTGGACTAGCTTTTCATGATTTAAAATGTTAAGCAAAATATGATACATACTTTGTAAATCTTCTGATTTGGTGCGCTGTATGCAGAGCATGCAAATAAACTGTACGGGCTTGCCATCCCAGTCGATAGCTTTTTGTAATGTACAAATGGCCCAAAACGTGGAATCAGCAAAAGGTTCCAGCGGATGCGGAATCGCGACAAAGTTGCCAAATGAAGTGGGGGAAACAGCTTCACGCTCTATCACAGATTGCAACAAAGGACCTTTTACAAGACCTGCTTCTTGTATCTTTTCGGCTATGAATTCAAGTGCCTGCCGTTTGTTATCCAACTTCTGCTGAAGAAAGATCAATTTTTTTCGAATATACTGTACAGCAGGAAGTTTTGACTCTGAGATGGCTTGTTCAATTTTAGTAATATCCGAACTGCCCAAAAATGTATTCACATGGATCATGGGGATAGAAAGCGGTTCTGATATGGGGATCGTGCTAATAATAAAGTCCAATGCATCCAACGGCATTTGCCTCAGCTTATAAAATTCAGTGGTTCCTACGATCTCCAGCCTGGAACCGAAAACGGATTGAAGCTTGTAGTACAGCAGCTTTGCGCTGCCGAGTCCAGATGCACATACGATCATACATCTTTTGGGTGTGCCCTCCACTTTCTTTCTCTCCATTGCGACTCCGATATGAATGGCTAAATACCCAATTTCATTGTCCTCGATGTGGATATGAAGTCGCTGTTTGATAACTTCCGCAGCAATGATGCCTGCTTCAAAAGCTAGCGGGTAGTGGGCTTTGATTTCATCCAGCATGGGGTTGCGCAAATTCATTCCGTATTGATAACGATTCAGGACTGGTTTGAGATGAAGGCAAAATGCAATCAGCAATTCTTGATCGTTTTGAATGTTCATGTTCAACTGCTGATCGATTCGGTCTAATATTTCGATCGTCAGTTCGTAAATATTTTTATCAATAATTTTTTTAATCTCTACTTCATCCATATGGACCCTGACAACGGTCCTTACACCCAGCAAGTGCACAGCAATGTACGCAATTTCAACAAGTGGAAAGGAGTGTTTCATGTTCTGTTCCAGAGCAGATACGATCTCAGTCGCGACCCTAAACTCTTTTTGCGCTTCGATTTTTTTCATCTCTTGAGGATAATACGATACATACCTCTCTTCACGAATACGCTTACATGCTATAGCGATATGAATGACCAGATTGTTCAGGGCAATGTCTGACAACTGAATATCATGATACTCAATCCGCTCCAGAATCACTTCTCTTATGAATTCCAGCTCTTCGTTAGAGATCAAAGAAGGGTGGGGCATCTGTTGCCCGCCTATTTGATCTGTCCTGTTAAATATATAGTCGGAAATGCAATAACGCAGCTTGGCCTCATTCCCCTTAATTCGAATACCATGATAGGGTCTGTTCTCCAGCGATAGTCCATAAGTTGACAGTAATTTGCGCACTTCTTTGAGGTCATTCTGTAAAGTAGATCGGCTAACGTACAGCATCTCAGCTAAATCATCAAGTTTGACGTATGCATGAGTAAGCAGCAGTTTTTTTATTAAAAAACGATGTCTGGCTTCAGAAGAACTCGCTAATTGATGGGGCACATTGTTTTCATAGTCCTTTAATTGCTTCAGCAGATGATGAAATGCTTGTTCGTCCTGAATCTCTAGCTTGTAGCCTGTTCCTTTAAGGGGTTTGACAGCTGCTCCATGCCGTGACAACAGTGCATTCAATTCCTTTACATCTGTTCGTATGGTTCGAGAAGATACCTTCAATGCATTCGCCAAATGTTCACCCTTGATCATCTGTTCAGCAACCAATATACGCAGAATATCAAAAATACGCAAAACGAACCCCCTTCCTGAGCTGTTCTGATGAACAGTATACAATGCTTAGAGCGTAACCAAAAGAAGAACTAACCACAGCGCAAATCACCTATGATCTTGACACCCCAGTATATTCAAAGATATTATAGATACAATAAGTCTGTGATTGAGGTGTAGTTATGAAATTTACCAAAGCAACCAATTATGCACTGCACACGATGCTCATGCTCGTTACGGATTCTTCGGTGAAGCCCGTAGGTGTTCAGCAATTGGCCGAGTCCCAAAATGTCTCACCTACGTATCTTTCAAAAATTTTGACGAGGCTTGTGAAAGCGGGGATGATCGAATCGGTCTCTGGAGCCAATGGAGGTTATCGCTTATCCCGCAATAAAGACGATATTACCTTTTTGGATATTATCCATGCGATTGAAGGGACGAATTCTTTGTTTGAATGTGATTTTGTCCATGGATCAGAATGTCTGATTCAAGCTGTAATGAGGGAAGCGGAGGAGAAAATGGAGAGCCATCTTAAAAGTACGAAATTGGTCGATTTAGCCCAACAGCAAGCGCAAATATAAGGGTAGCGACTATATAAAGAGAGAAGGTGGTCGCTAGTGATGTGAAGTTTTTTTGTTTTTATTATAGATATAAAGAGTCTTTAATATCTTTTGGAAAAGGAGCTGAGTGTTATGCTGTACGATTGCGCTATTATTGGGGGAGGTCCCGCTGGATTGAATGCAGCCCTTGTGCTTGGCAGGGCAAGGAGAAGTGTGGCTTTGATCGATAATAACCGACCCAGAAATGCGGTTACGCATGCGTCGCACGGTTTCATTACGAGAGACGGCGTAACGCCGGCCGAGTTCCGCCGTGTAGCTTATGAGGAAGTACTACGTTATCCGTCTGTCCATCATCTGCCAACCGAGGTTATTTCGGTTACGAAAAAAGAATCCATATTCGAGGTGTTTGATTCTTCAGGCCTTCGTGTTCAAGCGCGAAAATTGATACTGGCGACGGGCGTAAAGGAGGTATTCCCTGAGATCGAAGGTTTTTATACGTTCTACGGGAAAAGTTTGTTTAATTGCCCTTATTGCGATGGCTGGGAGCTACGGGATCAACCGCTTGTCCTCGTCTCTGAGTCGCCAGCTATATATCATACAGCCAAACTGCTCCTGAACTGGAGTAAGGATTTGCTTGTCTGCACGAACGGTCAGGCATTCTTGTCGGACGAGCAAAAAGAACGACTTCAATCTAAAGGAGTCGTGGTCATGGAGCAGCCTGTTGCAGCGTTCATCGGTCACCACGGGCAGCTGGAGTATGCGTCCTTTACGGACGGCACTCAAGTCCCGAGAGTCGGCGGCTTTGTGACCCCCCAATTTGTACAAAGTACACCGTTTGGAGGAGATTTGGGCTGTGAAAGGACAGAGTCGGGCGGGATCCAAACGGATGGAGCGGGGAGAACCTCCATACCTGGTGTATATGCTGCCGGGGATTCTTCGTACTTCATGCCTTCTCAGTTGATTTTTGCTGCGGCCGACGGCAGTCGAACTGCTGCGAGCGTAAATCTGGATTTGACAGAGGAAGATTTCAACGAGTGTTGAGCATTTGAAATGTTCGATGTGAATCGGATGCTGGAAAAGGCCGCCATATAGGCGGCCTTTTTCTATTCACTTGATTATAATTCTGCGTCTATACAAGACCTTCTTTCAATAACCTCTGTATTCACGAGAACCTGAGTATGATGCTCCTGATTGTGATTAAGTCTTTCCATCAGCAAATTTACAGCCGTTCGGGCCAAAATATCCTTTTTCACATGAATGGTTGTGAGTTCCGGGCTAATGACCTTGGCTTCATGAATATTATCAAACCCCATGACAGAAATTTGTTCAGGCACTCGAATGTTCATTTCCTGAAACGTTTTAATAGCACTGATTGCCATATAATCATTCTCACAAAATAGGGCTGAAGGCAGCTCATTCAGTTCATGAATAGCTGTTTTAAATGATTCCTGTGACATTACAAGCATCGGATGCATATTGAATGTAAGCCCGTGATCTATGGCAAGATTGTGCTCCTCTAAAGCAGCCATGAACCCCTCTTTTCGTTTTGTAAAGTTAAGAATTCTGGTACTGGATTGTACGTATCCTATATTTCTGTGACCGGACTGGATTAAATATTGGCCTGCCTGGTACCCTCCAAGATAGTTATTAATAGATACAAAACTGGCATCAACGTGTTCAAAGCAGGTATCCAAAACTACGATATTGGAATGAATAGATTGTAAGGAATGAATAATCTCGGCAGTTAGATTGGTGCCCAGCAGAAGTATACCTGAAGAAGGCTGGTCCTTTTCCAGAGCAGACAACTCTGCCTCCAGGCTATGGCTATCAAATGATGAAAAAATCAAAGTATTGCCATGTTCTCTCACTTGATTGGTAATATGATGGATCAATTCATTGAAAAATGGAAGTGATTCATATTGCTCGGTCACGATGCCTGTATTTTTGCATGCAACAAAACGAATGACATGGTGACTCTTCGTAAATTCCTTATTTGACTTCATGGTACGTGGTCTATATCCATGCTCGTGGGCAATTCTTAAAATATGCTCTTTGGTTTCTTCGCTAACACCGGGTTTGTTATTAAATGCTAAAGAGACGGCTGATTTTGAAACACCGGCAAGCTTTGCAATATCATCTATTTTCAACATGGAACCTCCCATTGGACTAAACTATATAAATTATATCATGATTATATAATAAAGTTTAGTTTATAAATTAAACTAAACAAATGTCGCACAAAATGAGTTGACCTTTTCAGATACATAGTGTTAATATTCAATTGTGAACGCTTTATTTAGTTTATTTTATTCAATATCGTATAAAATTATACATTAGTTTAGTTATGTTTATGAGCGAAAGGGTGATTTGTTTGAGTTTAAGTATTGCTAAAAATCAAAGAAGTTTTGTGGAAAAGGACAAGCCTTTCTTTTACTTGGCAGATACCGTCTGGAGCGTATTTACCAACGCCACGATTGAAGAGTGGAGCGATTACCTGGACTATCGAAAGATGCAGGGATTCAACGTTTTGCAAATCAACATGCTCCGGCAATGGGATGCCAGCGAATCAGACCTGAATCTACAACCGTTTGCATTACTGGAAAATGGAGATTTCGACTATCACACATTAAGCGTAGCCTATTTTGACCGGGCAGAAGTCATGATCCAGATGGCTGTAGAGCGCGGCTTTATTCCAGCCTTGGTACTTCTGTGGTGTAATTATGTACCGGATACATGGGCTGAAATGTTCCAGAAGGGCAATAAAATGCCGCTGGATTGCGTTGAAAGCTATGTAACTTATGTTGTAAACCGCTATTCCCGCTTCGAGCCTGTTTATTTGATCAGCGGGGATACTGATTTTCCTACAGAACGTGCTAATGCATACTATTTGAAGGCGCTGGAAACGGTACAGCAATTAAGCCCGGCAAGCCTAACTGCACTGCATATCCAAGGAAGATTGAGGGAAATTCCTGAAGCTTTTGAGCAACACAAGGGTCTTGGATTTTATATGTATCAATCAGGACATAATTCTCAGTTTCAGCATGTCGCCCACGAGATTGCCCAGCATTTTTACCACAAGCCGGAGATCCGTCCCGTCATCAATGGAGAACCTTGCTATGAACAGATCAGTTACAGCCGCAATGTGTATGGTAGATACACCGCACTGGATGCTAGAAAAGCAGCATGGCAAAGTCTACTCGCAGGCGGGGGAGCGGGAATTACCTATGGAGCGCATGGCATTTGGAGCTGGCATAAAAAAGGCAAGAAGTTCGGAATTGTAGAAGGAGAGGGCTTTGATAGTCCCTATGATTGGAGAACGGCACTGCGTTTTGAGGGCGCATGGGATTATTCCTTTATTAAATATTTATTTGAAATGTACAATCTGATCGGCATAAAGCCGCTGGATATTGTTTTAAACAAGACAGAGGAGATCAGAGCTGCGGGGAACGAGAATACCATCGTCTTGTATATCCCGGTTAACACGAAGGTGCGGCTAAGTATGAATTTACAGGACTACAAGTTTATAACCATTGATTTAGCGGAGAGACGATTTGCCCAAACGGAGGTAGATGCCCAGGCTGATCAATCTGTCATTGATATGCATGGTTTTGAAAGTGATGTTGTGATCATCGGAACGAAATAAAACAGGAGAAGAATAGGAGTAAGGCAACAGGTGGAGTAGAAAAGTAGATAACGCATCCAAGTAGGAGTGATCATGATGGATTACCAAAAGACAGCCAAAGAAGTGCTTAGATCGGTGGGGGGAAACGACAATGTGAACAGTGTCATTCACTGTGTCACTCGTTTGAGATTTAAACTGAAGGATAATCAATTGCCAGATAAAGAAAAAATCAAACAGATTGACGGTGTTATTACCGTCGTGGAAAGTGGCGGCCAATTCCAGGTGGTGATCGGGAATGAGGTTCCCAAAGTATACGAGGCTCTTTTGGATACGATGGGAGTAAAGCCTGGAGACCAGGCGGTTGAAGACGATCAAAAGAATGAAAAAGGGAGCCTGTTCAGCCGATTTGTCGATGTAATCTCAGGTGTGTTTATGCCCGTTGTTGGTGTGCTCGCCGCTGTCGGGATTTTAAAGGGACTGTTGGCCTTATGCACATCACTGGGCTGGATGACTGATCAGATGGGTACGTATAAAATTTTATATGCCACAGCAGACGCTATGTTTTATTTCTTTCCGGTTATTCTAGGGTTTTCAGCAGGTAAAAAATTCGGAGGAAACCCGTATCTGTCTGCTGTTTTAGGGGCCGCCTTGGTGTACCCAACCATGACTTCCGCCTTTACGGATAAAACGGCACTGTCGTTTTTGACCATACCTGTCGTTCTGATTAATTATACTTCTTCTGTTATACCTATCATTATTGGGGCGTTCTTGGCAGCTAAGGTTGAAAAATTTATAAGTAAGTATGCACCTGCTTCCATTAAAATGTTCATTGTGCCTTTTCTGACCTTGGTCATTATATCACCGATTGTTTTTCTGGTTGTCGGGCCGATAGCAACTATAATCAGCGATGGGTTAGCCAAAGGCTCCATGTGGATTTACCAGTTAAGTCCGGCTATAGCTGGTCTCATTCTGGCCGGGTTCTGGCAGGGCATTATTATCTTCGGCTTGCATTGGGCGTTCATTCCGATTCTCCTGAATAATGTAGTTACGAACGGGTTTGATCCGATTAACGGTATGCTGTTCTGTACTACGTTTGCGCAAACAGGTGCGGCTTTTGCCATTGCTTTGAAATCACGGGACCCTAAATTAAAACCCATTGCCACTTCTGCCACAATCGCGGGTTTGATGGGGGTTACGGAACCAGCTATTTACGGAGTTACGCTACCTACCAAAAAACCGTTTATTTTAGCCTCGATCGCTGGGGGTATAGGAGGAGCTGTAGCGGGCTTACTCGGCTCAACAGCATATGGATTTGCTTCAGGCGGGATTTTTGGTATACCTTTATTCATTAATCCAAAGGGGATAGATACAGGCTTCATAGGCTTTATCATATCTTTGGTTGTAGCTTTTGTAGTCGGATTTATACTGACCTATCTTTTCGGCTATAAAAATGCAAAACCTTCGCCTGATATTAAAATTGCAAATGAAAGCAAAGAGGAAGAAAAAACGGTATTCAGTCCTTTAAACGGTGAATTGATTCGTTTGACCGCAGTGAAAGATGAGGCTTTCTCCAGTGGTTCGATGGGTCAGGGAGCCGCGATTATCCCCCTAGAAGGAGTAGCTTACGCACCTTTTAACGGAACTGTTGTTACCGTTTTCAAAACAAAACATGCGATTGGACTGATCTCTGAGGATGGAGTTGAACTGCTCATTCACATTGGAATTAATACGGTCAGCTTGAAAGGAAAACATTTCACTTCTTTTGTGTCTGAAGGAGATACGATTCGAACAGGGGACAAGCTGGTTGAATTTGATCCAAAAGCTATAGTGAATGAAGGATATGATCTCACCACCTCTGTTATTGTAACCAATACTGCGGTGTACACAGATATCTTAGCTGAAGAATCTAAGGATATTCATGTAGGAGGTCGCTTATTGAGGATCAGATAGAATCCCAATACAATAATAGAGAGATAACTCATCAAGCTGACGATAACCCTGTGTAAAAATAGGGTTGTCGTCAGCTTTTTTTTTAATATGGAAACAGATTTTGCAGCATGTACTACAATAACAGGTTACCATACCCCCAACGAGTTCATCATCTGTCGGAAGGAGCGCACATATTTATCCGGCGCCAACAGGTTAACGATCCGTGTACGCCCCTTCTGGCGGATAGATTCGCGATGAGGTACGTTGTTCATCAGTTCCAGTCCTTGCAGTACCGCCTGTAAAATGTCTCCCTGCTGATAAAATTTACCAGTTTCATTGTGATTAATGAATGCTCGTACCCCGTCTGAATCAGAGCTTAACACCGGACAACGACAGGCCATCGCCTCAGCTACCGCATAGCCGAATCCTTCCACCAGCGAAGTCGAGAGCAGATACCCGCCTGAGTCGCCAATCATGGAATAATACAAAGGCATTTTAGCATGAGGTACGCTTTTAAGACGCTCGATAATCGTGGACATACCAAGCTGAGCAAGCATGTCCTCGAATTGTATTTTATCCTCCGGCTGAGACAAGGTGTCATCATAGAACATCCAAATCCGAAGATCGGCACGATTTTTTAGCATCCAGTAAGAGATGTCGACAAAATGCCTCCAATTTTTATTGGGCTCCAATCGCCCAACCCATGCAATGACCGGATTAGCCGGGGGAGTGTTAGGTACATAATTAAATACGTTAGTATCCAGAACATTTGGGAATACAAAACGATTAAGCCATGGACATATGCTGGAAAATAGCTGTACGAGGTGAGTTGTTTCCGGTAGAAGTACCGCATTTGCATGGTTATGAAGATACGGAACGGCATCTGCGACAACCCTTGCTGCTTCTTCGTGAGTGCCAAAGCCCTGTGATTCATAGATTAGTATCCCTTGGTAGCCCAACATTCGCAGTCTAGGGAGCATAGGATAGTCCGAAGAGATAATAATTGCATCGTACCGATGAGATTCCACCAGATTTCGAATTTCTTCTTCAGAGGAAGTCATGAACACCGGAATATCGCCGTGCAGGTTTTGCATCCCTGTACCCTGCCGATAATAGAGAAGATGACATTCAATCCCGTCCTGAATGAGCGCTCTACAGCGTTGACGGTTCAAGGTTTCCACGCCACCGCTCGGTATATAAAAAGTAAATAGAACTTTGATATCAAAAACCTCCTTTGCCAACCACAAGCTCTTATACCAAGTTATTCAACCTACAGGACGGGGTGTGGGTTTCTACGGAAGCCTGGCTCGAATCAGCGCATAATTATGGCTGAGGCGAGAATCTTCCGGGGAGCGCTCTGTTGCTTCTTTCGCAAACTCACATGCTTTGTGCATTAGACCCAACTCGTAGCAAGCGAGGGCTTCAAGATCATATAGTGCACTGCGTTTATCGGCCCAGCGCGCCTGCGGCATGGCAAGATGCTGTTGCATCGTAGCGATGCACTCGTCCCAACGGGCATGATACAAGCGGAGCTGGTCTAATCGGATGCTGTGTTCTTCACCTTCCACAATATATTCAATACCTTATGAACCGGGCGTACCCAACGGTAGACGTAATGATATTAGATGTAGCATTTTATGTTCACATTTTAGACACATTATTTTAAGCTTCTATTTAAGTGATGTTAAGCTGAAGCTATATGTGGGGGATTATCATTAGAAATTAAAAGTGTAGCATGAAGTGCGAGGAGACCGCTTCGCGAAGGGTTTGAGCTTCCGATCGCTGTTGCTGTAGGATTCTTTTTGGATTAGATGAGATATTTATAGGTAAGAATCCTACAGCAAAGGCGAACGCTATCGCTTCTCTAGCTTCAAATCCTCCGCTTCGCTACTGCCTGCTTCCCATGCAACATTTTGGGGGAGGGGAGCAGCGGGAATGAGACCGTTCCGCGAACGCTGGCGCTTCTCCAGCTTCAAATCTCTCGCTTCGCTACTGACTGCTTCTCATGCAACATTTTGGGGGAGAGGAACAGCAGGGAGAAGATTACGAACAAAGAAAGGGTGAAACATGTGCTCAAAGTGCAGCAGGTGAGCAAGTGGTATGAGGGCAACCGGGGCGTACATAAGTTGGATTTTGAAATGCAGCGCGGTGAAATTGTTGGTTTCTTGGGGCCAAATGGTGCGGGTAAAACGACCACGATGCGCATGATTACAGGATATCTTCAGCCAAACGAGGGAGTAATTACGATTGATGGTATCCCGATTCAGGATAAAGGGAGACAGGCTCGTTCCAAAATCGGTTATCTGCCGGAGACGCCCCCTTTGTATGGGGATATGTCTGTAAGGTCCTACTTAAAGTTTGTAGCTAGTATTCGGGACGTGCCTGTGAGAGAGCAGAAGCTGCGTATTTCGGAGATGATTTCCCGGCTGGGCCTGAATGGACGTGAAAAACAATTGGTCCGTAGCTTGTCCAAAGGGTACAAACAGCGTCTGGGGCTGGCAGGTGCAATTATTCATAATCCGGATTTATTAGTGTTGGATGAACCGACCTCGGGTTTAGACCCCAATCAGATTTTAGAGATTCGTCAGCTCATTCAGGAGATTGGTGAAAATCATACAGTATTGCTCAGCACGCATATTTTGCCCGAGGTGGATGCTTTGTGCAATCGGGTGCTGATCATTCACGAAGGGAAACTGGTCATGGACGGGCGTCCTGACGCGCTCGGCGGTTCGATGGAAGATGGATTCAAGGTGAAACTGGAGGTCAAAGGCAAGCGTGAGCAGGTAATGGATGTTATACGAGCTTGGGGAAAAGTACAAGTTGAATCTTTGGCGCCTACTCTGCCATCAGTGAATACGAAGCTGACTGCCACAGAGCAGGATTTGACCGAATTGTTGCTTACAGGAGCTTCCGATAAGGATTTTCGCGAAGAGCTGTTTTTTGTGCTGTCGGATGCGAAGCTTCCGATTTTGGAAATGAAAAAAGAAAACCTAAGCTTGGAAAATATCTTCCAGCAGTTAACGACTCGCGAGACGGAAGAAGGTCAGGGCGGCGATCCAGCGGTTCATGATCTACATACCTCTAAGAATGAAGCAACGGTCATCACGGCGGATCATGGAGAAGCCTCGGCCAGCGATAACAAGGTTGAAGAAGACAAGGATACAGGAGGTAATCGGTCATGAGGCGTTTGTTCGCAGTCTGTCAAAAGGAGCTGCAAGCCTATCTATGGACCCCAACGACGTATTTTGCGCTTGCGGTGTACATGCTGCTGACGGGGTTACTATTTTACACGAACTTTGTGATGTATCAGCCTAGTATTTTGGACTATCGGCTGGTACTCGGTGATACATTGTCCATGCTGGTGTTTGTTGTCCCATTACTCACGATGCGGCTGGTTGCAGAGGAATTCAGGCAGGGTACGGATGAACTGCTGCTTACCTCACCTGTGAGTGTAACGGAAATCATGATGGGTAAATTTTTGGCATCGCTAGGCATGTTGCTCATACTGGTACTGTGCAGCCTGGCGTATCCGGTCGTGATGTCCTTTTATGGGACGCTGGATTGGACGCTGGTATTTACATCCGTGATCGGCCTGTTTATGCTTGGCGCAGCCATGATGGCAATCGGCTTATTCGCATCAACGCTTTCACAGCATCAGATGATGTCAGCGGTCGTCAGTTTTATTCTTTTACTCGTTTTCTGGATGCTGGATTCGTTTGGTGGACAAACGGGCGCATCTGCGGCGCTGCAGCAGTGGCTGGAACCTTTTTCACTAACTGCACGGTTTGATAGTTTCACCAAAGGATTGCTGAATGGAGCCGATGTATTGTACTACGTGACGGTGGCGGCGCTCTTTTTGCTATTTAGCATCCAAGTGGTTGAACGGAAACGGTGGAGGTAATGAATATGAAAAAATGGCTGGGTCATACCAATAGTATGGTACTATCAATTGCTGCTGTAGGTATTTTTATTCTATTGACGTTATTTCTGCGCTCGCTGGGAGGCTTTCAACTGGATTTGACGGCAGGCAAGCAGTATACGCTGTCTGATCAGACGTTGACGACCATTCAGGGTGTAAAGGAAGACGTACGATTAATTGCCTTTACCGTATCCACTTCGCAGAATCAGAAGCTGAACCGGGATGTTACGGATATGCTGAATGAATATGCCAAGCGTAACAAGAAGCTCAAAGTCGAGCAATACGATTTGAATCAGGAACCGATACTGGCTAAGCAGTATAGTGTTACTGCAGCCTCCATTGTGCTGGTGCAGGGAGAGAAAAAGCGGGTTATAGATATTGGAAGCCTATTTACGCAAGCCCAGGGGAGTGGTGAAGGGGCATACCAATTTACAGGGGAAGAAAAGCTGACTAGTGGACTGCTGGCATTGTCATCTACCCGTCAAGGAAAAATGGTTTTTCTGACAGGGCATGAGGAAATTCCTTTGTCCCAAATGACCGAATTAAGCAGCTCATTGGCGCAAGATAATGTGAAAACAGAGGAAGTTCAGCTTAATCAAGCGGGTAGTGTGCCCAAAGATGCGTCTGTACTGGCTATTGTTGGACCAGAGCGGGATATTAGCGCGACGGAATTGAAAAGTATTCGTACGTATCTGAATGATGGTGGAAAGCTTTTTATGGCGTTAGGATTTCACCCGAACATGGGGTCCAACTGGAAAAATCTTGACGCATTAGCGACTGATTATGGAGTGAAAGATACTCATGCTATCGTGGTGGATCAGGAACAGACGAATACGCTGGGCCCTCTATGGACGGTTCCTACCTTTGGCAGTCATGCGATTACTGATAAACTGGCGGCCTCTAATCTATATCCTGTTCTTTCGCTGTCTATTGCTTTGCAGGCAGGAGAGCAGAAGGATTGGAAGACGACGCTATTGATGAAATCTTCTGCAGCAAGCTATGGCGAAACGAATATCCAGGGACTGCTGAACAATGAAACGCAGAAGGATGACAAGGACCCACAGGGTCCGCTTGATCTCGGTTACGCGGTAGAAGGGAAAGACGGCAAGCCCAAAGCGGTTATTCTCGGAACGTCAGCCCTTCTAAGCGACACGGAGATCAGCACAGGAGGGAATCGAGACTTTGTGCTGAATAGCTTGAATTATGTGCAGGAACACTCTGATGGACTCACTATTCGTCCTCGTCAGGAGCAGGATTTTAAGGTAGCTTATTTAACTGCTGCACAAGCGAAAACGGTATTGGCCATATCTGTCGTCGGATTGCCGCTGCTGTTCGCGGTGATCGGAATCTTATTATGGTGGAGGCGAAAAAGTGCATGAGAAAATGGATACCCACAGTGCTGCTGCTAGTTGTATTGGGAGCGGGTATAATCTATGCCAAGAGCCAAAACTTCTTTCGTGAACAAGCCCCGGCGGCTCGCCAGCTCGTTCAGCTTACGCAAGGAGATATTACGTCTTTTGCGATCACTGGAAAGGACGGCAAGTCAGTGGAACTTAATCAACGTGATGGCAAATGGAGCATGAGTAAGCCACGATCTTACCCGTTAAATCAATATACAATAGACAATTGGCTAGCTGCGATTCAAAATGTAAAGATGGGTGGTGTCGTGGAATCATCCCCCACAGACGTAGCCAAATATGGAATTAGCGCTACCAATGACCAGATTGAGATTAAGACCAAGAAGGGTGACGTTCGTACCTTTGCCTTCGGTGAAACGCTGCCTTCCGGAGATGCTGTCTATGTACTATCAGACCAAAAAGAGATAGCTTCCGTACCTATAGATACACTTTCGGGTTTGCTGCTGGGTGCTGATGATTTTACAGATACAACGCCGTTTGATTGGGATGATACCAAGCTGAGCGGAATAGAGTGGGAAGGCCAGAATGCCTCATGGATGCTCCGATCCTCCGGTAACAGTGGAACTGGAGATAGTGCTTCCGCATCTTGGACGCTAAACGGCAAGTCAGTAGCCGGTGATACGGCAACTTCCCTCTCACAGCAAATCAAGAACCTGGCTAGCAATCAGGCCTTGCGCAAAGCCTCCGAGCTGAACAAGCCTGTTCACCGCTTTACGCTGAGCATATCGCTGGGCAAGGAAGATTCCCAGCTGGTCTATCAGGGCTGGACACTTAACGATGATCCAGATACCGTGTGGGTTGTACCGCCACAAAGCAACTGGGCTTATGGCCTGTCCGCTTCTGATGTGAACCGTGCTGAACAGAGTGGTCATGACCAGGCTAAGGCTAGCCAATAATCATTACATTTATAATAGCTGAACAAAGAGGCTCCAACGGCGAATAATCGTCGTGTGGAGCTTCTTTGTGTTCGTTATTCATCAGGCTTGCTGCTTTTGGAAGAAGGGCTGTTATTGTCGTTTAAATCTTGGATGACCTGAATCAGCTCATGAAGTGAGAGATCCAGCTTATCCAACTTTTCCTCCATCGTGTGCAGGATGTGCCGCAATAAAATAAAACAAAGTCCAGCCGGAAAGCCTACGTTGGTAACCAAAGAAAGAGCATCATCCATCTGCAATGTATTTCCCTCCTTTTTAGCCATATATAAAGGAAGGTAAATTAAAAGAACCATATACAACTGATTGTAAAAATAGTATAATAAATAAGAACAAGTGTTCTGTTTTGGTTGTAAAATAGAATTGCAAATTACCCTATAATATGAGGATTTAGAAAAAGTCAAATCCAAAGAGAAAGGGTGATTTATATTGGAAAAATCTCAGCTAACATTGGTCGAACAATACCGAAAGAAGTTGTACCGCATTGCTTGGAGAATCCAGTATCGTGCTCGGGTACAAACCAATCATGAATTTGTAATGGAAAAGAACGAAACTGTCATCGCTCCATCTTTTACAGAATCTGCAAACTCCAATATGTACACACTACAGCTTATCAACTCTCTATCTTCTGAGATCGGAAAAATGATCATCTTTGACCTTTACATACTAGACAAAACCGAAGCACAGATTGCAAAAGAGTTAAAGCTATCCCAACAGGCGGTGAATAAATGGAAAAAGAAAATGCTCAAAGAGTTATTTCGGATGCTGAGTTCGTCCAATGGCTCAAATTAGCACAAAGTGGGGATCAGGAGGCCATGAGCAGGATACTGTATTTGTTCGAGGAAGACATTCAGAGGACGAGTCGGTATATACGTATGTCCCGTGAAGATGCTGTTCAAAGTATCGTGGTTGATTTTATTGAAGAACTACGTCAAGAGCTGAAGACAGAGATATAGAAAAAGTGGACAATGGATGTAGCCTTGTCTATCCTTATCGGTAGGTTTAACTTATGTGACGGAGGGCTTATATGTTTATGAGTGATAGCAGGGCTTTATTCGAAAAAAATATGAAGTTGTATCCAGTTAATAGTATTCGCTCCAATGTTATCATTCTTGTTTTATTGCTGTTAGATCTGTTTTTGACTATTCCCTTAATAGGAAATCCCTACATTGCAGTTTATGTTTATGTGCTGATGCCACCGATTGTTCTGATTAATATTTGGGCGCTTGTACTGGTCATAATGCCACGCAAATTGCAGTTGAATTATGTTTTATTCCGTGGTGTATTTGGTTTGGTATGCTCTATTGGCTTCATGATTATGACACAAAAGTTTGCTTATGGTATGTTGGGTCTGGATACTCCATGGTATTTTATAAGTTCTTTTGCCGCTTATGGAATCGCCTTGTACTGCTATATCAAATATCATCTGGCGAAATTCAAAAATCCTTCAAATTATAAGAAAGAACCAAAAGTGAAGAAAAAACACAAGCGAGAAGCTGTAGTAACAATGACCACATTTACCGGGGCTGGTTATTTGATAGCCAATCTTTCCCTCGGATTTGCTACACAACAATTCGTTGCTACAGTATTGATGTGTGTATACTCCATGCTTGCATTTGTTCTTTTTCATTTTATTATGGAGCTGCACCGCTATTATTGGCTTCATAAACTGAAGAATCAGACAACGGATTGAACACAATACATGGATTACACTGTAATTTCTCTATAAAAGATGTTTGGAATAATAAATAAGCCTGCGAACGCCTACACTATGATAGGTGTTTGCAGGCTTTTTAGGTTGTATTTATTTAGTCAACATACTTGTTGCCGTCAGCGTCAATATAAATGGATTGAACTGCTGTACGGCGGTAAGGATATCCTGCTGCTGTGGTGCCGTTAATTTCATAGGTTACGGAATAGATGCCTGGCTTGTCCGCTTTGGAAAGCTCAATTTGCCCAGTAGGAGTAACGGTTTTTTGCTGCAATGTCAGACCTTTGAACGCTGTAGTCATTCCTTGTTGCGGATCACCATAGTATTGAACTTGGTAAGTGACTTGTGTAACGCTGGTTGGGGAATCCTGGGACTTCAGATTTAGTCTCGGGCCCACTGCATTTAGATTGTATTTGAGCTCAGGGACCTGAGCGGCATGATAGCGTGCAATCAGGAGATATGCACCATGATCAGGAATTACGGCGTTCAACTTATAGATGCCTGGTTGGGGATTGGTAACTACTGCACTATGATGCCAGGCACCAGCAAAGATTTCTTCATCACGACCTGCTTTCACATTAAGCAATTCGCTAGTACCGTCAGGTTTGGTCAGCTCAAGCTGACTTACACGTTTATCGCTGATCCAGTCCAGATCAATGGATTGGACACCATTTTCAACCGTGAGGGTTTCGGAGGCTTTTCCATTATAATCGCCGCCTCGAATAAAATATGAATTATCGATCTCGTTATAGGTGGATTGTACAGCAGAAGCAGTCAGGGAAGACGCTGCTGAAAATGCCTCAGTTTCCTGATTCAATGCTGGAGTGTTCGCTTGGAGGTAAGGTAGGATCAGGGAAAAGACGTAAGAACCGGTACGAACCTTGGCATGATCCCAGGAACCGATTTTAACTACACGTCCGCCGGGAAGCTTAGCATTGTCGACTGTGACCACTCCATCATTTTTGCCGAAGGATGAGAGATACATTCCACCCAGTATGTAGGAAGCAGTGCCGCCAGACCAGTTATCACCTGCAAACGTGAAGAATGGAATTGTAGTCGCGTTACTGAGTGCATCCGTTTTGGTTCGGAAATACTTCATATAAGATGTTTGTAACGTAGAGGTGCCGGGATTTTGTGAGCCGACGATATCTGCCAGCCATCCGGCCCAGCTGCTGTAGGCGAGATCTGCAAGTTGTGAACCATGATGGGGACTGCTGAGGGTGATGACACGTTGTACATAAGGAGCTGCTCCGTTATACACGAGAGCGGTTTGAGTATCCACTCCACCTTTGCTGTGGGCGATGATGATGAGTTTTTTTCCGAAATGATTACTAATGACTTTGATTTTGTCGGCTAGAAGCTTGCCATTGTCCCACATATCTTGGGATGTGCCATTCGCATCGTACAAATTAATGGTGGCCGTCTGGTACCCAGCGTCACGTGCTTGCTGAAGCATATCATTATTATTCTTGGTCCACACTTCGGCGCTACTGTTCAAACCATGTACAAACAATAGTGCGGGTTTGGTAGGATCAACGCGATTAGGTGGTGGGCCTTCTGTCCAGCTTCCGGCGGGAGCTTTCGGTGCTTCAGGTGTAGTGGAGCCTGCAAAAGCACCGGCGGGGATAAGAGTGACGGATAACAAAAAAATGAGCATCAAAACGGTGAGCTTCTTCAAACTGTAAATCCTCCTTTTTGTAAAATTAAGTATTTCAAACTTATTATACATGCCATCTTGTGGTAAATCATCAATTCTATTTCATATTTACATTAAAATTTTATTTTTTCAGTCATTTTTTAGTCAGGATATCCCTAAGATTGATGGCGCATGCTAATCTCGTCACACATTTTATATGTATGGAGGATGAGTTCATGCCAGGAACTAAAAAAGTCATCAGTTTTACGATTTCAGCTGCTTTACTTGCCAGCATGGCTGCTTTAACCGGGTGTGGAAATGCTGATCATAACGTTCGTACGAACAGTACACGCTATAACGCGCAAAGCACACAGCATATGGATGGTGTGAACCGTTATGGTTTAGATGGTGTAAACCGTATGGATGGTGTGAATCGTTATGGGGTTAAATCCAACGGTATGGACGGGATGTCATTGAATGAAAATGGCAACAGAACCGGACATCCAATCCGTAATCTGCAAGTCGATCGCAACTTGTCCAAACGTATATCCGAGATGCCGGATGTAAAGTCTGCGACAGTATTGGTTGGTGAACGACATGCCTATGTAGCCGTTTCCTTGAAAGACCAAGCTAACGGAACGGGTGTCGGTGCTCCAAGCATTGACGGTACTCCGAGTGCTAATAATACTGGGCGTAACGGGAATGTACCGAGTGTGAATGGCGTTAATGGCACCAGAGGAAACCGAACTACAGGTACTACAACGCCTGGAATGACAGACAATGGAGTTACCGGGAATGGAACACCTGCACGTCGTGATGACGGTTTGTTCGGTACGATGGGTACAGGCTCGTACGGTATGTTGCGTGGCTTAACGGACAACAACAATCGCACAGATAACGGCAACAACACCATCGAGGGAGCAAGAACTGCATATGAACCAACTGATGCAGTCAAGAGCCGTATTGCTAACAAGATTAAGCAATTTGCACCTTCCATTGAACAGGTGCATGTATCGGCTAACCCGGACTTTGTTAGACAAACCTCTGACTTTACACGCAGTGTACAAAATGGTCATCCGATCAGAGGCTTGAGCAATGAAATGGTGGATGTGATTGAACGTGTATTCCCGACTTCGGCGGCTGATACAAACCGTCCAATGGAAAATACAACACCAACACGTCCACAAAATAATACGCCCGCACCGATGAATCATCGCTAATTCAAACCCTTAATTGAGAATATCCCAAAAAGAGCTATCCCATCTCGGCGAGTTACGCTGATGGAATAGCTCTTTCTTTTGCGGGGATTATATAACTATAACGATTTGCGCACTCCTTTAATCCATACACCTTGCAGATTTAAGTCGGCATTCAGCAACAAGACGTCTGCTTGTTTACCTGCTTCAAGTGAACCTGTTCGATCAGCTATGTTCAGGGATCGAGCTGGATTCAGGCTAGCCATTTGTGATGCCTCGGGGATACTCAAGCCTACATGTTGAACTAGATAACGGAAGCCCTCAATCATCGTTAGTGTGCTTCCTGCCAAAGTGACGCCATCCTCCAGTCGTGCAACACCGTCCTGTACAATCACTGGCAAATCACCGAGTTTATAATGACCATCTTCCAGCCCGGTGGCTGACATGGCATCGGTGATGAGGATGAGATTATGGTCCTGCTTTAACTTGGCAAGCAGGGAAATAGCAGCAGGATGCACATGAATGCCATCTGCGATGATTTCTGCTTCAATGCGCGGATCAGCGAGTACGGCTCCCGCAGCTCCTGGCTTGCGGTGATGCAGTGGAGTCATGGCATTAAAGGTGTGAACGGCATGGTTCAGGCCCGACGATGCTGCCTGTTCAACCTCTTCATACGTAGCATCCGTATGACCGAGTGCCGCAGTAATGCCGTGGCTACGCAGCCATGCGATGAGTTCAAGGGCACCATTTTGTTCAGGCGCAAGTGTGACCTGGCGAACAAGGCCCGGATAGCGCTGCTCCCATTCTGCCATCCAAGCGAGGTTCGGAGGCACGATATGTTCCGGGTTTTGTGCTCCTGCCCAGTTCGGACTAATGAAAGGTCCTTCCAGATGCACCCCCTCCAACTGCGCATGGGGCATGGGATATGCCATGTATGTGTGAACTTCTTTTAATACCCGTTCAATTCGTTCCTTGGGCGCGGTCATAGTAGTAGCCAGCATAGCCGTCGTTCCTTGCGAACTGTGAAAAGAGGTGATTGCATCCAGCACCCTCGGATCAGAGTCCATAAAGTCCTCACCGTTACCGCCGTGAACATGAATATCAATAAAGCCTGGCAGCAGGTACCCCTCCTCCTGACGAACAACATTCGCCGCTTGTGTGGCAACTTCTTCAGGATTGCCTAAGACCAATGAGGTCCAGTCCACGGGCATATCCTCCTCTGAACCAGCGTATACAATGGATTGCCCCTCAATGATGACAACTCCGTTGGGAATGATGTCATTCCCAACGACGACTTGACCATACAATAGCTGCGGTATGTTACCGTTCATTTCATCTGACTTCATTTGAGCCATCCTCCTGCTTCCTGATCCAGTAAAATAAGCACGTTGGGGTGACATTGCAGCAGGGAAGCCGGACACTCTGTTGTGACGGGTCCAGTTAAAGCCTGCCTTATAATGTCGGCCTTCTCTGCGCCAAAGGCCACCAGCATAATTTGCTTCGCCTTAAGAATGGTGCCAACCCCCATCGTCACTGCTTGTCTGGGCACTGCATTGATATCGCCAAAAAATCGGGCGTTCGCTGAGCGCGTTCTTTCTTTCAAATCTACAACATGTGTGGCTCCGGTCAAGCTGTGACCGGGTTCGTTAAAGCCGATATGGCCGTTATGACCAATGCCAAGCAATTGGAGATCCACAGGTCCATGATCCAGAATGGCCTGCTCGTGCGCTGCACATTCTGCTGTGAGATTTAGGGCATTCCCGTTAGGGACGCGTGTATGAGATATGGGAATGTCGATATGCTGAAACAAGTGCTCATTCATAAAGCTTCGGTAGCTCTGCGGATGTTCTGGGGAGAGACCAACATATTCATCAAGATTCACGGAGTAGGCGCGAGCAAAGCTCACCTGTCCCTTGCAGTACATATCCGCAAGATGTCGGTAAATGCCAATCGGCGTACTACCGGTGGCCAAGCCCAGCATAGCTTGTGGTTTGGACAGCAGCAAGCTGGCGATCACAGTGGCAGCAGTAGCGTTCAGGTTTTCACGGCTGTTCAAAATGCGAATGTTCATCTTTAGTGCCCCCCTGGTTGTTTTTTAAGCTTACTCACTTGTTGATATGAACCTTCCAATCTCGGAATATATTTGTCAAAATTCGCGCTCACCATACCTGTAAACAGGATATCTATAATATGAAGCTGGGCGATGCGGGAGGCCATGTCTCCACGTCGCATTCCTTCCTCCAATGAGGAGGAAAATAGCGCAATATCCGCAAGGCTTGCCAGCGTATTGTTTCCGAAGGAGGTCAGGGATAAAGTTTTGGCACCCTGTTCCTTTGCACAGCGTAGAGCCGCAATGGTCTCCTGGGTTTCTCCTGAATAAGAGACGGCAAAGGCCACATCCTCCGCTCCGAGCGAGGAGGCAGAGGTAATCTGCATGTGAGAATCTGCGAAGGCAGTGCTATTCTTGCCAATACGGATCAGCTTCTGGTAAAAATCCTGTGCCACAATCGAGGATGTTGCCATCCCATAGAGATCAATACGGCTTGTGGCTGACAGCCATGCAATGGCCTGCTCCAGCTTGCCCAAATCCAGCAACCGGGTGGTGTCTGCAATGGAGGCCGTATGGTTTGCCTGAATAGCCTGCACGATACGGGAAAGTGAATTTCCAGCCACAATGTCCTGATAGGATTCTTCACCTGTAAGGTTGGAATGGGACAACTCGGCGGCCAGCTTCATTTTGAAATCGGGATACCCTTTAAAATGTAGTGATTTGCAAAACCGTGTAACGGTTGCAGCACTCACACCGCAACGCTCTGACAGTTCCCGAATACCCAGATGCAGCACATCCTCCGGGGCTTGCAGGATAGATTCCGCCAGCTTACGCTCTTGTACAGGCAACTGCTCCAGTCGATGGGATAATGTATGAAGAATGGGGGACATGAGCTGTGCTCCTTTAGCTATATAATGCTTTTGTGAAAAAAAGTATCATTTAATTAAATGAAATTAAGAAAAATATTTTCGTGTATATTGTAAAATAATTACGCACTTCATACAAGAGGGAAGAGGCTGATCACTTTCAAGTGTAGCTTCTATAAATGAATAATAAATGCAGAAAAATTTGTAGAAGTTATCATACATTAATTTACATTTTGCGACTTTTACTTACAAAACAACCTATTGACTTGTCTCTTCAATGGAGGAGTATAATTGAATATAGTTCCAATCAAGGAATTTTACTAGGAGCTTTTCAAAGGGCATCGTTGGACGGAAGAGTAGGATCTCATTCACAAGGAGGAGTTTGCTATGCAAAGCCAAGTGATTGAAATGATCAGCGCGGTCAAGGAGGATCCTGAATTGGTCGCTAAGCTGAATGGACATTCGGACATTATTCATGATGCGGGACTGGATTCATTGCAGTTGGTTCATTTCATGCTGCAAGTGGAGGATGCATTTGATGTGGAGATTGATTTTGATTCCTTTGAGTTGGAACATCTCCGTTCAGTAGATGCGTTTTGCAGTTACATTCAAGGAATTAGCGATGCGGAGCAAGTGTCGCACCCGGAAGGTATGGAGACAGTCTGAACGCAGGGTAGACTTTGCCTGAAAATCCATTAAACGAGGTGTTAGCATGCAGCCCAAAAGCAATGTGCTGATTGATGAGAAGGCTTTCAAGCTCATCAAGCGTAACCTGAAAAACGCTTCCGTGTCTTATCGTAACGCAACACAGGATCCGGCTTTCAAAACGGACATGCCCCAGACGATCGGTATTAAGCTGACTAACCGTTGCAACTTAAGATGTACGCACTGCTTTGAATGGAACGAGGAAGGCTATCATCACCAAATGGATAAAGAAGAACAGAATATGGATCTTGCCCCGGATATGCTTCGGCAGATTTTGAGCGAAACGAAGGAAGTGAAGTCCAGACTGTACATGTGGGGTGGTGAACCGATGTTTCACCGGCGCTTTGATGAAATTTTGGACGTGCTGGCGGAAGATCGGCGTGAAATGACCTTTTGTACAAATGGACTACTCATTGATAAATATTTGGACCGGATTTTGGATTTGTCCGAAAATCTGGAGTTGTTAATAGCGATTGAGGGTTTTGAAAAAGAACACGATTTAATACGCGGTAAAGGCACCTTTCAGAAAACAATGCGGCAGATGGATAAGCTGATTGAACTTCGCGATCAGGGATTGTACAAGGGACGGGTAACTGTCCATGCGGTCATTAACGATAACATGATCGGACGGATGTACGAATTTCTGCAAATGCTGGAGGATAAGAGGCTGGATCTGGTGCTGCTAACGTTCCCCTGGTACATTTCCAAAGAAACCTCCTTTAAAATGGATGAATATTTTACACGTAATTTCTCCTGGCTCCGACAACTTGAAGAAAAAAATATTAGTAGCTGGCATGCTTTTAAATATAAAATCAACCCGGCTAACATCGACCCTCTGATGCAGGAATTACAGCGGATCAATGAGCGGGTATGGAACATTCGCGTGCGTTATCAGCCCGGCTTGGATTATGAGGAAATTGATAAATTTATACATGGCGAGGAAATGGTCAGCCGTTGTTCCAATCATTGTTTGGCGCTCACCTCCAGAACAGATATTTTACCAGACGGAAAGGTTATGCCTTGTAAATTTTTCAGTGAGTTCACGATTGGAAGTTTGCGTGAGCACAGTCTGAAGGAAATATGGAATTCGGATGCGTATGAAAAAACCCGTCAAAAGATTAATCATGAAGGATTGACGCCGGTGTGCTCCAAATGCAGTGTGCTGTATCTGCATGGGGCAGGCTCTCTGAAATACATTTAGTTTCCTATGAATCTCCTATGGAATATTGTTTGCTACTAGATGGAAGAGAGAGGGATGATGACAAGACGTGACGACTAAAACGATTAACCTTGTGGAAGCACTTGCTCATGAACGGGATCATGGGGTCCTGATTTGGCTGTTTAATATCGGCGCAGAGCAAGTGTGGCATCCATCCCCCCGGAAGGGGGGCATGGTAGACCGGGATGAACAGCAGGTCGTAAACCGGATGGAGGAAATGAATCTCCTGCTATGCCGAAGTCAGGATGTCATTGTACTCCGTGAACAGCCGGATGAGGCATTTCTGGACATGCTTCAGCGGTTAGGTTTCAGCCTGCCGCGTATTGAGGTGCCAGAGCCTTCTGATCCGCTAACGCCGATTTCAGAGTTAGTACTGGCGGATGACGCACTTTTGGCACGACTACGTGCGGTTGCGGATGCAGGCCATAGCAGCGGCGGAGCCAAAGCGTGGCTCGTACCCTATGCGGTCACACCGCAGGAGGAAGCGATTGCGGAGCGTTGTGGGCTGGAGTTGATCGGTGCTCCATCTGCGGTATGCGCCCAGGTGAATGATAAAATATTTAGCCGTCTGACCGCACAAAAGCTTGGTTTTGCTGTCAGCGAGGGCGCTGTATGTGCAGACGAAGCGGCAATTCGCAGAGAATGTGAGAGACTGGCTGGCTTATCGGACGAGCCTGTGAAGCTGATTATCAAGCAGCCACACGGGGCCTCGGGACAAGGTATGTATATGCTGGACGAGCTGTCCAAGCTGGACACGCTGCTGAGTGTGATGAGACGCTTTGGCGGTTCGTCATCGTCTTCTGGCGGCTGGCTGGTGGAGCGCTGGCACAATAAGCAAATGGATCTGAACTACCAGCTCTGCATTGACGAGGGCGGCGGTGTGACGATGTTTTCGCTAAAAAGGCAAAACGTAGACGGTACAGTCTATATCGGCTCCCAGGTTCCCGCTGATATTGGCGAGACGCTGGAGGAAGAAGTGAGACGATGTGCTTATCAGTTGGGAACGTATCTCTATTCCATCGGGTATACGGGAATGGCTTCCATTGACGGTTTTGTTGACGAAGATGGTTTGCTGATTCCGGTGATCGAGATTAATGGCAGATTTACCCTGTCTACTTACATCTCGTTCCTGTCCTCTGTCTTGGGAGAACGGCATAAGACCTTGTCCCGTTATTACCGCAACGTGACCGCTACACCTCTCACCTACAGCCGTTTGTGCGGGTTGCTGGCGGAGGAAGGCTTGCTCTATACACCCGAACGGCCTGAAGGGGTATTTGTTTATACGGCGGGTACCTTGTCTGGCATTCCTGTAAAGCGGGGCTATGTGAACCGGATTTTCACACTTATTTTGGCAGACAGTTGGCAGGAAGCGGATGCTTATGCACACAAATTGGAAGGTATCATTGCTGGATTAGGATGCTCATAAATAGGAGGAAATTGAGAATGAAAACAGACGTATACCATGTAGTACCTTTGCTGGAAAAGGTTTTGAAGCTGGCTCCCGGCGAGCTGGAACAGTTGACTTCGGATCAGGACCTGCGAACCTTGGGCCTGAATTCCTTATCCGCTGTTGAATTAATTGTTGAATTGGAAAATGAGCTTGATATTACGATGGAGGACGACGATTTGGTGCTGGAGCATTTATCTACACTGCAAGGCATTGAGCGTCTGCTGGGCAAATATGCATAAGGGCGCTGAACAGACAAGACCTATGCTGCAGTCCGATATGGTGACCCGTCATAATTCCATTGTTGATCATAGTGCAGAGGAAATCGCAAATGCTCTCCCAGGAAAGCATTGTGTATATTCTTCCCTGCGTACTTCATTGCAGAGGTATGGGGTGAACATGGCCGAAGCCGAGCTGTTCATGCTGTGTGGGAGTATGTGCGCGGAGTATGGTGGAGATTTGAAGCGCTTCGGACCGGAGAAATATCCGGAGCAGCTTCAAGAAATGGCCGCCAGTGGCGGACCGGTTATTCGAGTAGAACCGTGGGTCGAAGGAGTCAGCAATGAAACCGATCTGTTGCGGGTGCTCACATCTGGTTATGGTACGATGCTGCACACATCGAGCACCGCTTTAACCTATCACGATGTATATGTGAAAAATTACCCAAGGGGTCATGTGATTGAGTTGTACGGACTGGACTTGCAAGAACGGATGGTACAGGTGAATGATAGCTTCCTGCTCGATTCCTCGGGACAAGCGATGACTTATGTGGGCTCAGCCCGGCTCGACGACCTCATGCAGGGCATTATTGAGTATGCATGGCTGGTGGAGCAGCCTGTCCCGCTTTCGCCAAGGGAGATGCATGCTGCGTGTGCTTACCATATTCGTCAGTATGTGACGGGTGAAAAAGTTACAACAGACCAGCATGTCAAGCGGGGAGATGCGGGTTACCGGGCATTTGTCGGTGACTTCCATCTGTTAGAAGACATGGAGGATCAGGAGTTTCGGACGTTCTGCCATGAAATTTATTACAATCTGCGCTTGGGCAGCGCTCTTCATTTGGCGGATTATACAGCTGATTATTGCCTGCTGCATCAAGCTACGCTGGGGCCGCAAGCACAGCATATCATTGAATTGGCACAGGCGTTGTACGCGGATTGGCACAAGCTTAATCTGCATATTTACAAAACAGGACTCCAATTGCGCAAGCATCGGATGCCTGAGATTACAGAACGGGCTCTGCATTTGATTGAAAGACAGCGTCATATGCTGGAAGAACTGATGATTTTGACAGAGCAAGCAGCCGAGTAGTCAAAAGCCTTCAGTTGTATCAGACGCGTTCATCCAGGTATCACGCATAGAGGAAAGAGGAGGGGAATTCATTGCCGTCCATTACATTAAACCAATTGTCGAAAACGTTTACGTACTACAAAAAGGAGCCGGGCGTGCGCAAATCGCTACAAAATTTGTTTAAGCGTGAACAGCTGACCAAGAAGGCTGTACAGGATGTTAGCTTTAGCATTGAGGAAGGAGAAATTGTCGGATTTCTTGGTCCCAACGGGGCGGGCAAAACAACAACGCTCAAAATGCTGTCCGGCATTCTCCATCCCACGGACGGGGAGGCATCGGTACTCGGCTTTACTCCCTGGAAGCGACAAAAAGAGTTTAAACGTCAGTTTTCCATCGTGATGGGACAGAAAAACCAGCTTTGGTGGGATTTGCCTGCAAGCGAGTCGTTCGAGCTGAACAAGCTTATCTACGAAATCGATGATAATCGTTATAAAGAGGCGCTGGATGAACTGGTCACTTTGCTTGGGGTGGAGGAGCAGCTTCATGTGCAGGTTCGGCGGCTATCGCTCGGCGAGCGTATGAAAATGGAACTGATCGCCGCGCTGCTGCATCGTCCACGGGTCATTTTACTGGATGAGCCGACCATTGGACTGGACCTTGTTTCTCAGCGGCGAATTCGAGAGTTTTTCAAAGCCTATAACCGCACCCACCGGACGACCATTTTGCTGACAAGCCACTATATGAAGGACATTGAGGATCTATGCACTAGGTCCATCATTATCAGTGGGGGCAGACTGGTGTATGACGGAGACTTACACAAGGTGAATGAGGTCATCGGTGCCCGTAAATTACTTAAGGTTCGACTGGAGAACCCCGTATCCAACCTAACATTGGCGAGCCTCGGCAAACTTCGCTCCAACTCGGAGCTGGAGGCGGTATTTGAGCTGGATGCAGAAGATACGTTGGCTTGGTCCAAAAAGATTTTGGACGCACTGCCTGTCGTTGATTTTACGATTGAGGACGTCCCGCTGGAAGAGGGGATAGCCAATTTGTACGATGGGGGCAGGCTGGCCGATGCGAAATAACAAATATGTGAAGGTACTCCAGCTTGGCATGCAAAACGAAATGGAGTATCGGGCCAATTATTGGCTTCAAATGGCTGGGTTTATGTTGCCGATCATGACACAAATATTTCTCTGGCTTGCGGTATTCGGTTCTTCGGGACAAGCAAGTGTGCTGGGTTACTCTCTGTCGGAAATGCTGGTGTATGTAGTTATGGCAGGGGTAACTGGAAAACTGATTGCCACGGGCTTTGAATACGAAATTGCTACAGACATCAAGGAAGGCGGACTGGCAAAATTCATGGTACAGCCTGTGCATTATTTTGCTTACCGTTTTTGCCGGTTTATCGGAGGCAAAGTCATACAGTCTGCAGTCGTGCTGCTGGCGGCTGCTATTTTGTTGTTATGTCTTAGCCTGGAAGGACAAATCAGCTTCGGGCTGTCGCATATCCTGCTTTACATATTGGCATTGCCGGGAGCGCTTGTGCTTAATTTTGTGGTCTATTACGCGCTCAGCGGCATAGCCTTTTGGGTGACGGAATCGGCAGGACTATTTTACACGCTGTCGCTGGTTATTTATGTAGCTAGCGGTACCGTGTTTCCGCTGACGATTTTTGGAGATGCTTTGGCCCGTCTGTTCAGTTTGCTGCCGTTCAGCTACACCGTATTTTTTCCGGTGAATGCGTTGACGGGCAAGCTGACTGTACTGGAAGCCGCCGAAGGCATTGGCGTGCAATGGATCTGGATTGCAGTGCTGGCGGCCGTATCACGCTGGGTGTGGCAAGCCGGAGTCAAACGCTTTGTCTCGGTGGGGGGTTAACATGAAACATGTTTTTCGAAACGTTGGACGTTACCTCAGATTGTACTGGAAGTTCGTCCAGTTTTCCGTCATGTCGCAGATGGAATATCGCATTAATTTTATAACAGCCTTTCTAGTTGAAACGGCTTATTTGCTGATCAAGCTGCTGTACGCCTCGGTTCCATACCGGGCAGGGACGGACATTAACGGCTGGTCTCCTGACGCCATACTTTTATATATTGGCGTGTTTACGATGATGAGCGGATTTTACAGTGGATTATTTTACAGTAATTTTACAAGCCTGCCTGAAAAAATCCGGACTGGCTCACTGGACGTGCTCATGACCAAACCCGTATCCCTGCAATTTATGGTGACACTGCGTCAATTTGAGCTGGGCTATACCTTACCGAATGTAATTGGCGGCGGAATTATGACGGGGGTCGGCTGGCATCGACTCGGATTGCCGTTTAATTTGGAAACCGTAGGAGGGTTCTCCGTGCTGCTCGGATGCGGAGTGCTTACGGCATACTCCGTATTTTTGCTGCCCCAACTGCTGGCCTTCTGGATTATTCGCACGAACGGTGTTACAGAGCTATCCAACAGCATTTTCGAGACAAACTATGTGCCAATGGCCGTGTACAGTAACCTGATTCAGCGTATTGGCTTGTTTGTGCTTCCGGTGTTTGTCATCTGTAATTTTCCGCCCATGTTCATTCTCGGCAAAATGGAACCCGGTTTGATGCTATGGGCATTTCTCGCACCTCTCTGGCTGCTGGCGATTATTCGCTTGATATGGCAGTTTGCTCTACGTGATTATACGAGCGCGAGCCAGTAGCGCTACCCTGTACTAGGTTCATAATGAAGCAGGAAAGGAAGCGAATCATATGAATGCGATACCTAACCAGCGTCATTTATATATGGGAACGTTCGAAGCGGAGGCTTACTGGCGAGATAGCGAGCTAGCTTCCCTGCCCGCCCTGCCTGACCGGGCTTCTTCTGCCATTGTAGCAGCTATGGATGAATTGCTATTTAGCTTTTGCCAACCGGGAGACGCTCTATTGACACGTTACGCCATTTCGCCCGTACATCGTCAGTATATCGCGCAGTTGGGCTTTCATCCGGCTGTAAACGAACGGGATTTGACTGACGGAATGGAACAGGCGGGCAATGTGGCGGCCGCTTCTGTTTTTGAGCTGCTGAGCAGTCGCAAGACGGATGCCGGGGGAGGTTTTCCTCAACTGGAAGGCTGCGTGCTCAGTCCGTTTGCGGGGTTGCCGCATGTGGAGGAGGCTGCACGTGCTTGGGGAATTACATTGCATCAGCCGCCGCTGGAAACGATTCGCAAGGTAAATGCCAAAACCTATTCCTCTGAGCTGAAACGCAGTCTTGGTCTGCGCAACCCTGGTCATATTGTGACTTCGTTTGCGGATGTCGCTGAAGCAGGGCGTAAACTGCTGCGGGATGGAAGCTTTTTAATCAAGGATGATTTTGGCGTATCGGGCAAAGGCAATCTGCACATTACTTCGACACAAATGCTGGATCGGGTCGTATCGTATTTGCGTGGACAGGAGCGCAAAGGCAAACGGGTACTGTTCTTGCTGGAGCCTTTTCTGGAGAAAGAGCAGGATTTTTCATGCCAATTTACGATTGGCGATGATGGGCGTGTCGACATCGTATCTGTGCAATGGCTGGCCAATACTCAATTCGCCTATCGGGAATCCCTATCGCCGGACAGGGCTTTTATGGAGCGTCTGGAGCGTGACGGCTATTTTAGCTTAATGCAGGATGTGGGACAGCAATTGTATCGGGATGGATATTACGGCGATGTATGCATAGACTCCATGACACTTCGTGGTGGAAAGCTGGAGCCCATTATCGAAATTAATGCCAGAAAGTCGATGAGTTTGATTAAGCATCAGCTTGATACCTATCTGGCCGGGAAAAATATGCGTGGCACGTTGACGAATTATTCGCTTTCCCATGATGGCAGTCTATCTTATGAAGAACTGCTGTTAGGGCTAGAAGGCGAGGGATTGCTGTTTACAGGTGAACGTGAGGAAGGTGTCATGCCTCTGGGAGCCAATACGTTATATGTAAACACAGGTGGACGTGACGGTGAGAACAGGATTGTAGGCCATACCCCTGTGCCAAGCAGAAATGCAACCGGGCGCGGAGGCAGATCATCTGCCAAGCAGGTTCGTATAAGTGGGATTGGAGCCGGCGATGGCGGATCAGAAGGGAACGGCATGGGTCAGCCTGACTTGAGTGGTACAAAAGAAGCTGATGGAAATGAACGGGCACGAGGCAAAGGCCGGCTTTATTTGGAACTGGTTGCTGCGAGTGATGAGGAAAAAATGCGATTGACTACAAAGCTGGAGCGTTTTTTGGCAGAGCGACATTTTACAGTGCTGAATTAAACGGGAGGCGTATAAGCATGCGTAAGAGTACGGAGAAGCTTATGAAGGTAACGATTTTGTGTTCCGGTTTCGGATTGGGCTTTTATACCCCTGGCTTGCTGCTGCAAGCGGGTCTTCGCAGGCTGGGCATGGATACGGCGATCCATGTATTTGAAAATGTACTGCCGGAATCGGCCCGACTCAAGGTCGACAAAAGCCGGAAAGCTTACCATGACAATTTTGCAGTGGCCTTAATGTCGCAGAAGGTTCCGCAGGATATGCGTAATTCACTGGACCCTGCAGCGATGGAAGTACTGCTGAACCAATGGATAGAAGAGGATCGGCAGTATTTTATATGCTTATCCGGTCATTGGATGTATGTACTGGAGGAGTATCGCAAGCGCAGAGAGTCGGAGTCGGTGCATGTGGACATTGTGTATATGGATTCGACACCTTCTCCTTCCTGGAAAAATCTAGCCAAGCATAACCCGCATTTTGCTGATGGCTGTGGAGAAACGACCCTGTTTGAAAATGATAAAAATAGAGTCAGCCACTATATTGACATCCCGGCAGTGGAGCATATCCCTTTTGAAGCACGGCAAGCCCGTTTATTCGTACATGGCGGCGGTTGGGGGATGGGTACCTACCGTGAGAAGGTTGGACGGTTAGAAGAAGCGGGCTGGGAACTGGATCTGTTGTTGTATGATCAGGATCAACCAGATGAAGAGCGGGACAGTATACGCTATTTTCGGATGGACCCGCAGTGGAGAACATGGCAGCGAAATGAAGCCGGGGAGCATACATTTCCACCTTTCGGAGAGGTGAAAATAGGTGATGAAACGGTGTATCAGGTCGGACCGGATTACCATTGCATGCTGGACCGAGCATGTCATGCCCAGGCCATTGTCAGCAAGCCCGGTGGCGGCAGCCTGACCGATTCGTTCGCTACAGCTACTCCGCTGATTATGCTGGAACCGTTTGGCGTGCATGAGAAGCATAATGCGGATCTATGGGAACGTCTGGGGTTAGGCATGCGCTACGAGACATGGATAGAAACCTATGGCGGCAGTGCCCAGATCCTGGAGGAAATGCATCGGAGAATCGTAGAGCTGCGCAGTCGGACGCCACGTTATATAGAATCCTATATGAAGAGCATTCAAGTGCCATCAGGAATGGAGCAGGGATCATGAACGCTGCCGCGGCTGCGCAAGAACCTGCGATGCAAGATATTCGCTTCGGGATCATTGGTTGTTCTGCCATTGCCCCTCGTGCGTTGCTGGAACCGATCCGACATGTTGCAGGAGCACGCGTGACCGCGCTTGCGAATCGTACGGTTACCAAGGCCCAAGAAATGGCAGAGCGTTATGAAGTCAATGTCGTTTATGGTCATGCTGAGGATATGCTTAAAGACCCGGACATCGACGCTGTATATATTGCGCTCAGCAACGATTTACATGCTGAGTGGATCGGCAGAGCCTTACAAGCTCACAAGCACGTGCTGGTGGAAAAACCGTTATGCCTGAATACAGCTGATCTGGCTCCCTTGGCGGCTATCGTCGAACAGAGCAACGCTTATCTGCTGGAGGGAGTCATGGTGCAGCATCACCCTTGGCAGCGTGAACTGCGAAGAATCATAGAATCAGGTCGTTATGGTCGCTTATGCTCCATAGAAACGAGTCTATGCATTCCGGCAAAAGAAGGGCATGCGGACAATTACCGATCCCGTCCGGAGCAGGGTGGGGGATGCTTTTGGGATTTGGGTGTGTACTGGCTCCAGTTTCTTCAGGCCGTTGTTGGATTGGAGCAGGCGGAATTCCACAGTCAATCGGATTTCGCTGGCCCTCATGGTTGTGACTGGACATTTCATGCGCAAGCCCGTTACCCGAGCGGACTAGAGGCATCTGCCCTCTTCTCATTTGAGCGTCCTTATCGCTGTGCTCATGTACTGACCTTTGATTCGGCAGTAGTCACCTTAAAGGATTGCTTTCGAGCGAATTTGGGTTTCTATAAAATGACACTCAAGACGGAAATAAAGAAGGATATCGCGTTGAATATATCGGATGTGGAAGCACGGTCTGCGCTATCACAGTCATCCTTGCCTACTAAAACAGTTTTTGAGCCTATGAACTATTATGTCAATCAGTTGGATGCCTTCTGCAGCATCATCCGGGGTGAAACGGAGCCTATTCCATTTCATGAGGCTGCTGAACGCGTCAGACTGCTGGCAGCTATTCATAAAGCAGCGCGCTCAGGCGAGGCGATCTATGCAGTATAAGTATGGTCGTGGTTTTCAATCGGTGAGATTCGAATAATGCAAAATACGGAATATTCAAGCAAAGAGAGGAGGGGATTCAGCAGATGGATCAAAAGGACGAAGTTTTACTGGAGCGATTCGGCGAGCATCCGACACCCTTTTATTATTATGATGGAGACGCGCTGCATGCTCACGTCAGCTCGTTGCTGGCCCGGCTACACCCGGCCGTGCGTGTACATTACGCGCTCAAGGCTAATGGTAACGTGGCCTTGGCTGGGTTGCTGCGCTCGTTAGGTTGCGGTGTCGAGATTGCTTCGGCTGGAGAAATGTTCGTCGCCATGGAGGCCGGGTATGCTGCGGAGGACGTACTGTACGCTGGACCGGGGAAAACAATAGCTGAGCTGCGTGAGGCGATAACCTGTGGGATCGGCTGCATTCATGTCGAATCGGTGAGAGAGCTGCGTCTACTGGAGGACATTGCCGCCCAAACGGGCGTGTTTGTCAGGGCTGCGGTTCGAATCAATCCCGATAATGACCTGTCGGGCGCAACGATTAAAATGGGCGGTGTTCCGCGCCCTTTTGGAGTCGATGAAGGGCAACTGGATCACTTTTTTAAGGTGCTGGAAGATTGCCCGCACGTATATTTTCAAGGCATTCAAGTATATACAGGTACGCAAATGCTGAAAGCGGATCAGATTTTAGCTTCATTTGCGAATACCTTGCAGTTGGCAGAACGGGTGCAGGCTCAGTATAGTGTGGCGATGCATACGATCAATTTGGGCGGCGGGTTTGGTGTACCTTATTTTGCCCATGAGCAGCCGCTTGATATGGATCACGTCATTGATGGACTTAATGCACTCGCGGAGCAGACCCGATCCCGCATGCCGGGGGTTAGGCTGATCATCGAAAGCGGCAGGTATCTGGTCGCTCAATCAGGCATGTATGTCTGCCGGGCGTTGTATACCAAGAAATCCAAGGGAGAGAAGTTTGTCGTAGCTGATGGCGGCATGAACCACTATGTCGCAGCTACCTTTCGGGGACGCCGTTTAAGGGACAATTACCCTGTGCGAATTATGCGCAGACAATCAGCAGAGGTTTCTACGGAGCTGGAGACGGTAAGCATTGTTGGTCCGCTGTGTACACCCGAGGATTGTATAGTGAAAAAAGCGGAGTTGCCCCCGATTCAAGAGGGCGATTATATTGCTTTTCCGAATGCAGGAGCCTATGGATTGAGCTACAGCCCATTATATTTTTTGGGACATGCTACTCCGGCGGAACTGCTCGATTATCGCGGGAAAGTGCATATCATTCGTGAACACGGTGATCGCACGGACCTTCTGCATCATCAGCGTATGATTGCGTTGCCTGAGGATGTAATGTAAGTATGAAAAAACGCCAAAATCATGGGATCCGGTATCAAACGGACCTGTGATTTGGCGTTTTTTCATTTTCAGTATTGTAGTATCGATTTAACGTGATTTGGAACTGCGTATCTCCTGACGAACAAGCTGCCATACCATAAAGATCAGCACAAGGGCTTGTGGGGTAAATGTTTCCCAGGTTGGATACATTCCCAACCAGCTAATGGATGGAAGCGAGGACGCGGTGTGTCCCGGAAGCTTGCCAGCCACCTGAAGCGAATGAATACTTTCACCCAGAAAACGAAATACGAGATAGTAAATCAGTACAGTGGCGGTCAGGAAAAAGGCGCGAATTGGTAACCGTACACTGAACTTGATGATTGCAAATGCAAGAACGACCAGTATAACCGTTGCCGAGCCAATGCCGATCAGCAATTGCGAGGTTTCGATGGCTGGAGCCATACCGATATAAAAGATAGCTGTCTCGGCCCCTTCACGTAGAATCGCGAGCGCAGAAACCGCAAAGAGCGACCATAGGCTACCCCGTGCCAGCGCATTGCCTACGCTGTTTTCCACAAAGCGGTTCCACGCAGCAGCATTGGATTTGCTATGCAGCCAGTTACCGACAGTTAGCATCAGCACAACAGCCACCAGCCCGGTGACACCTTCCAGCAGCTCACGCATGCTGCCCGATGCAGCAGCTGCCACCAGCGAGGTGAACAGCACCGCCAGTATTCCGCTTAGCACCAGTCCTGTACCAGCTCCTGCCCATATCCAGCGTCCAGCCACGGCTTCGCCGCTTTTTTTGGCATACGCCAGCAGAGCTGCGAGCACGAGAATGGCCTCCAGGCCCTCACGCAGCAAAATCAGTGCGGCATCCCATGCAGTATAAGAACGTTCTTCTGTCAACGGACGGAGCCTGTCCAGCATCTGATCAAGAGTCTGCAGGGCTTTATCCGTATTCGGTGGAGAAGACAGCAGATATCCGGAAGTCTCTGTCATTTGATTTTCAATTGCAGTGTAAGACGCCGGATCGGAAATTTGTACATGTCCTTCGACGGAAGGCCATAGAGCGATAAACTGCCCTACCTTGTCTGCGGCCTGCTCTGGCTGATTAGCTACAACATCTTGGCGTGCGGATTCAAGCAGGGTGACTGCATCGCCCAGGGAAGCTGTTGAACCATTCGCCGCTCCGGCAGCGGCATTGCCTGCATCTGCTCCTTGATCTGTGTTCTTAAGTTTGCCCTGACTATAATCAGACAGCAGTGTCGTTAACTCCTGCATTTCCTTGAGAGCCTGTGCTTGACGTATGGGCTCTGCTTGCATAGAGATGCGGATGAGGCTGATTTTCGTTTCAAGCGAACTGTATACTGAAAAATGATCCAGACGAATCGGTGTCTCCACCTGATACCATGCTTTAACGATTCGGTCGTAATCCACCCGCGCAGCAGCCCAATCGCCTTTTTGCATGGCAGTCAGACTGCCCTTCGCCATAGGAAGCAGTTTTTCTGCTGCTTTGGCTCCGGCTGGAGCCGGTTTATCTCCTTCGGCAGCAGTCACGTACTCATTGACCGAGCGCGCCAGCACAGATAACGCAGCTTTCGCTGAATCTCCGCCGCCATGGGAAAGAGCCTTTTCCGCATCGGTCAGAGCTTGATCTACGGCCGCGATATGGGCTGAATCCCCGCCGTTTGCTTTGGCGGCTTCCCACAAACCACGGAATTCCTTTAGGTCCTTGGAGGCTTCCGTCCATTGGTCTTGTCCCGCCTCTACCAGTGCTCCGCCGACCACAGGCATTAGCTGATCATTAGAGACAGCTTTAGCATTTGATTGTGCGAAAGCGGCCGACCCGGAGCCGGATATGAAGGGAGTTACTGTCAGCAGCAGAGCTGCTACCAGTACAAACATCCACCCCAAGCTTTTATTGCGCCGATTCATATAAATCCCCTTCCTTGCCTGCTGCTAAAATAACGTATCCCCGATATATCCGCCTTGCGATACACCTGGGAAGCAGGCGAACACCGCACTGCCTTTGTGAACAATATATTCGTTCAGCTTGTCATTGCGTGCAAGCTTCTCCTGAATGTGGACGAACTGCTTGAACAGATCACGCTGGTAGCTGATGAACAGCAGTCCGGCATCGAGCTGTCCTGTTTGCTTGTCTAATCCGCTTGAATAGGAATAAGACCTCCGCAAAATATTAATACTCCCGTTCCCATGAGCCAATGCCACATGAGAGGTAGGGGGCGTAAGCGGCTTGCCTTCCGGACTTGTAGCCGCCAGATCCAGCTTGTCAAACTCTTTGCTTTTGCCCAGTGGGGCACCGCTGCTGCGATGGCGTCCAAAGGTATCCTCCTGGTCACCTAATGTTGAACGATCCCATACCTCTACCCGCATACGAATACGGCGTACAGCCATATAGCTACCGTTGCCCATCCATGCCGGTCCGTCATTGGTCTGTGTCCACACCAACCGGTTCATTTCGTCTGCCTTGGACGTGTCCGGGTTTCCCGTGCCGTCCTTGAAGCCAAGCAAATTGCGCGGGGTGCTTCCCGCAGGATCAGCTTGTGCCGTCCGCTGGAAGCCTTCCTGCGTCCAACGAAGTACCGCTGTTCCTCTGGCGATACGCGCCAAATTACGCAGGGCATGGAAAGCTACCTGCAAGTCATTGGCACATACCTGTACTCCGATATCACCGCCGCACCATTGCTCATCCAGGGCGTCACCTTGAAAACGAGGCAGCTCACTGAACCCGGCAGGCTTGAGACTTGCCAGGCCGTACCGTCCATCAAAAAAGGATGGACCCACACCAAAGGTGATCGTCGTCCGGGACGGAGACAATCCTGCTGCTTCGCCCGTATCGGAAGGAGGGAGGTTGAGATTTTCATTATCAGTGCCAAGCAGCACACCAGAAGTCATTGTAGCGCTTGCTTCCGTCCAGGCCTTGAAGAGATTTCGCACCTGTTCCTTGTCGCGAGTCGTTAGATCGAAAGCAGCGAAACAGATAAAATCTTGTGCTGGAGTTACAATACCCGCCTGATGTTTGCCGTAAAAAGGAACCACATCCTTGGTATCTGCCTCCGTCATCATGCTTTCGAGGCGTTGACTGGCTGACAGCACAGCGCCCACGCCACCGCCGCCAAGCAGTAGACCTAATCCACCTACCCCAGCCAGCTTCAATAGATCACGACGTGATACGGATTTACTTTTTCCTGATCGCTCATCATCCGCGGACTGAGCATCCTTTTCTGTCAGATCAGACTCTTCATTACGGGATTCCGCATACTGCGGCTTTTCTTGTCCTTTTTGCCGCTTAAAGCCTTTCATATCATTACACTCCTAACAATTTTCCCATTTGGGACAACGGTTCTGCCAAAGCATCGAGGTTCTGGCTCAGTTTTTTAATTTCTTCCGGTTTCAGTTTGGTATACGATACATAGCCTTCGCCGTCTTTGAAAGGAGCCAGCTCCTGCTGTAAGGCTGTAAAGCGCTCACCAATTTGTTTTTCCAACGCCGCGTCTTTTTGGTTCAGATCTGTTTTCAAAATGTCATAAATCTTTTGAGCACCTTCTACATTGGCCGCAAAGTCGTACAAGTCTGTATGAGAATAACGCTCCTCTTCACCCGTTACCTTTGAGGTAGATACTTCATTCAGCAACTCGACTGCACCTGTTACCATCAAGCTGGCATCAATGTTAACTGTTTCTACTTTGGCACGCAGCAGCTTGGCATCACTCAGCAGGCGGTCGGAAAACTCGTCCAACCCTTTGGTGGTGTTTTCTTCCCATAATGTTTTCTCAATACGGTGAAAGCCGCGCCAATCCGCTGCCTCCACATCACCGTCACGAGCGTCAATATTCGGGTCCAGATCGCCTAGTGCTTCCGCTATCGGTTCAATTCGTTCATAGTACATACGTGCTGGAGCATACAAAGCCTTGGCTTTGTCCAGCTCGCCAGCTTTGACTGCGTTAGTGAATTCTTCTGTCTTTTTCACAAACGTATCGCACTGCTCAGTTGCATAGGTACGATAAGCCGCAACCGCTTGATCAAAATTGGGAGCAGTCGCCGCAGGAGTCGTGGTCTGTGTTGTTGCTCCTGTATCTTTGGGTGTTGCGGCGGGCTGCTGATCCGCAGTTCCGGCTTGTCCGCAACCTGCAAATAGAATAGAAGAGACCAGCACTCCGGCCGGCACGGCATAACGTAGTTTCATAATCAATGAACACCCTTTCTGGCCAAACTGGCCCTGAACCATAGTCTATAGCGCGATCTCTATATCGAATTATCATTTTTTTGATAATGATTATCAGTCGCATTTTTCCTTATCATAAGGCTGCCCTATATGCCTGTCAATACATATTTTAGACACAAAGTCCAACTCGTCATTAAAGCTACAAGTAAGGTGCCTATGCCCATTTTTATCCGCACATTGAACCATACCTGAGCACATGACATAAAATGTGTTGACTGTATCCCTTAACCTTGTTACACCACACAAAACCCGAGCAAGGAGGGGTGAAATTGACGAAGGGTAACGACCAGAAAAACAAGTTTTTGTTAACTCACCGTGAACGTGAAGTATTTGAACTGCTCGTGCAGGACAAAACGACGCGTGACATCGCCGGACAACTATTTATTAGTGAGAAGACGGTGCGTAACCATATTTCCAACGTAATGCAGAAACTGAACGTAAAAGGTCGTTCACAGGCGGTCGTAGAATTAATCAGGCTTGGCGAATTAAAAATCTGACCTCTCGTTCCTTGCGGGGTACAAAGTCTTCTCAATGATCCTTCAACAATGAAGGATGGTCGGGAAGGCTTTTGTTTTGTGATAAGTTAGCTGACACAATATATCTAAACTAGCAAAGGTGAATATATAACGAAAAAAACGATTAAACCGCTGAAATATATGGGAATTTGTGTGTAAGTGGTGTACTATATAGATAAGGAAGAAAATACCATGTGTTTGCCAATAAATTATATGATTAATTGAGGTGGAAAGCTGTACCACAAAGTTATGTTTAGATAGAAATGCATCTAGTGATAGTCTAAGGATATAAATCCCTACAAAAGCAGTACTCAGCATGGCGACAGGATGGAAGATGAATCAGGTTTTTGCCTAGAGCTACCTGTGGTATATTCTTGATCGGAGGTGAACAATAAGACACATGACACCCAACCAACACTTGATGACTTATACGCTGAACAGCGGTATAAAGGGGACTGTCGACCTGACCAGTAAACAGGTGCAGGAATGGATTAAAGCATATCGAATTGGCAGCAAATTTGTAACGGTTGTGGGCAAACAATATTTTGGTTTAAACCCTGAGTTGGTAGCAGATTTCAAGGTACATAATGAATACTCGGAGCAGAGAGAGCACATATCCATGATACAGCCTGTAATGGAACACAAAGCTGTAGATCTGGACCCACTGGTAGAAGCGTATAGTCAGTATAAAACATTAATTCAGGTAGAATGTAAATGTGGTGCTTCCTATATAGAAGAATCACCTCATAAGAGAACCAAGTGGTCATGCAAGGAATGCAACAATATTGTGTTCCTGGATCGTAAAAAGGGCATGGTGGATACGAATACAGGTAAGGCCTGGTACATGACCAACAAATACTATGTAGAAAGACAAAGCAACTGACGGATTGTCAGTTGCTTTTCTAACAGACTCGCACGCGTCTTTGGTGCATTTCACGATATATTAAATCCATACCTGGAAATGCTACTATATCTTTTGCCAAATAATAAAATTGATGTTTTGTACGCTTTGTAGTACATTATCAAGTGTATTATAAGGAGGCTTCTCATGTACGGACATAGACAAGATGATACTTTATACATCATGACTTACACATTAAATAGTGGTATCAAGGGCACGGTGCCTTTGTCTAATCAACAGATACAGGAATGGCTTGAGTGTTACAGAATCGGTAAGAAATTTGTAACCGAGATTGGCAAAGAGTACTTTGGACTGCATGCGGAACTGGTGGCTGACTTTAAAGTGCACAATCAGTATTCAAGCTATCAGGAGGTCATTATCCCGATTCAACAGCCGGATACTGGCTTAAGAGAGCTGTCTCAAGCTTACAAATCAACAGAAACCTTAATTAAAGTAGATTGCAAATGTGGTACATCGTATGTAACAGAATCCCCCTTTAAGCGGACCAAGTGGTACTGTACCAAATGCCGGGAGATTGTTTTTCTCGACAATAAAAAGGGAATGGTTGATACTTCCAGAGGCAAGGCTCATTATATGACCAATAAGTATTTTGTGGAACGGGAAACAACTGGCGTATAAGCCGGTTGTTTTTTTGTTCAAAGCCGATTGCGCTATAGTGAACAAGGGGAAAGATAAGTCATAATATAAACGATAGTCAGGTGGTGAATATCATCCGGGAACATCATACGAATGGTGTAAGAAATCGCGTGAGCACGAACCATGTGTACATAAACGAAACGCTTCATTTGGAACAAATCATAAGTGACCTGCGCGTGCTGGGCTATGTGGCTTTTCATCATCATCCACATATTGTAGGTGAGCCTCTTGAGCTGGAGAAGTTAAAAAAGCAATTACTGTCATTTTTTCAAGAGCATCATGTATTGTGGCTTGAGCTTGATCCGCTAACGCAATATGTGGTGGTCAATAACATGGGAAAGGCCACGGTGCTGAAACTCATGGGTCGGAAAATAAACCCGCTACGTGATCAGAGAGCGAACGCTGCTTTGGCGGGACAGCCGCTGCATGAGTTGGATCGGGAGATAGAACGGTTAAATCGGCTGGTTCACCTGTTGCGCTACACTCGTTTTTCTTAAGCGACAGCATTAACGGAAAAAAGCATTCACGAAGCATGTATAATCACATGCCGTGAATGCTTTTTAGTATGTTATTTTTTACCGCATAAGATGAGCAAATCTACTGTGACATACGGTAAATCTATTGCCTGCATTCGCTGCCAGTCTGCTTTCGTAGCTCTCCACGATAAGGGAGTCATATGGAGCAAAGGCTCCACGAGGTCGGCATTTAGCATAAAGCGATAGGTTACTCGTTCGGCGGATAGAAGATTAAATTGATCTTTAAATCGGCTTACTATATTGTCATTTGAATAAGCTGGCTTTTTCTGTTCATACAAGCATCTCAATTCCTGAAGGTAATATTGTTCGGGAATGACCTTTAGGATGCAGCCATCCTCCGAAAGAATCCTTTTAAATTCAGCATAATTAGAAGGGGACAGAATATTGAGTATACTGTCAAATTGTTGATTTGCAAATGGGCAATGAGCCAGATCGGCAACACACCAAAGAGTATGAGGATATGCTTTGGCTGCGGCCACAATACCTTCTTTAGACAAATCCATACCTACGCTTGTAAGCTCGGTGATTCCCTTCCCGATAAGCTTGTCCTGAATGTGGGTTGAATGGGAGCCTTCCCCGCAACCTGCATCCAGCAAGTACAGATGTGATTTTTGATCGAACAGTGGCTTCATCAACTTCATCATCGTGCAGCTTATGGCTTCATTTAAAGGATCGAAAAATCCGTTATTGCACATCATTCTTCTGGAGTTAAATAGTTGTTTATCATACTTGGTTTTATGGGATCGGGCGGATAAATGTAAATACCCGTGTTTTGAAAGATCATAGCAATGCTGATTCGTACATAGGAGGCTTTTGCCTTCCACCATACACATGGGTTGAGAGCATACAGGACAACTAAAAAGATGTTGATGCTTCCCGATCAGGCTGGCCTTCATCTCGTGTTTATTCCATTTGGACATAGAAAAGCACCTCGTTCATTCGTATTGGGTGAATGAAAAAAGGCACAGCCAAATAAACCCAACCCATCCTCGAAAAAAATGGTTGAGTTTTCATGAACTGTACCTCACATTACCGTAAACGAATGAACTGAATAATCATATTGTGCAGCGCTCCTCTAAAAAAATAGAAAGGGCTTTCGCCCTCTCTATTGTAACTTAGCTATTAGAAGTTGTCATATGCTTACACAGATTTCAAAAACTCCACAATCGTCAGCATACCCTTATCGAAATTCTCCAAATTAAAATGCTCGTTTGGTGCATGCAGGTTTTCATCCGGCAAGCCGAAGCCCATCAATACAACTGGAGCACTCAGTACACGGGAGAAGGTTTCCACGATCGGAATGGAGCCTCCATCCTTGGTAAATAGGGCACGTACACCGTATACCTTCTCAAAGGCATCCGCTGCTGCTTGTAAAAACGCATGTGACGGGTCGATGTTAAAGGCGTTCGCTTTCTCACCTTGTTGAATATCCAGAGTAGCTCCTGCCTGAACGTGGGCGCGTAAATGGCGCTCGATTTTGTCCAGAATATCTTGTGGATTCTGGTTAGCTACCAGGCGACAGGTGATCTTAGCATGAGCTTCCTTCGGAATGACGGTTTTCGTACCTTCACCCTGGAAGCCGCCATATACGCCGTTCAGCTCCAGTGTAGGACGAGCCCCAACACGCTCGACGAAGCTGAATCCTTCTTCGCCATAGAGGGAATCAAGTGCAAGATCTTGTTGCAGTTTGCTCTCATTGAAGCCTTGCTTCACGAATTCTTCTTTCATGTCTGCCGATAATGGAGCAACATCGTCGTAGAATCCTTCGACGCTAACGCGGCCTTTATCGTCATGCAGGGTTGCCAGCAGGGACACCAGAGCATGCAGGGCATTCGGCACACCGCCACCGAAGGAGCCGGAATGCAGATCCGTGTTCGCCGTGTGAATGGCGACTTCCAGTGAGCACAGTCCACGCAAACCAGTGCAAATCGCAGGCTTCCCTTTTTCGATTAGAGAGGTGTCAGACACCAGTACAGCATCGGCTGCCAGACGTTCAGCACCGGTGTGCAAAAACTCAAGCAGGTTCGGACTGGACACTTCCTCCTCGCCTTCAATGCAGAATTTGATGTTCAGCGGCAATTTGCCTTCCTGCTTCAAAATGGCCTCAACTGCCTTAATGTGCAAGAAAACTTGCCCCTTATCGTCTGTCGCTCCGCGCGCATACAATTTTCCATCGCGAATGGATGGATCAAATGGTGGTGTTTCCCACAGGTGAAGCGGGTCTACAGGTTGTACATCATAGTGTCCATACACGAGGATGGTTGGCTTGCCAGGTGCATGCAAATGGTCGGCGTACACCAGCGGGTGGCCTTTGGTCGGAATAATTTCAACGTTTTCCAAGCCTGCAGCAGTCAGTTTGGCTGCTAGCCATTCGGCTGCTTGGTTAATGTCTTTTTTGTGCTCCGATAATGCGGAGATACTGGGAATGGATAGCCATTCCTGTAGTTCGCCCAGTTGTTGTTCTCTGGCTTTTTCAAAATATTCAGTATAACTCATAAACTATGTATCCTCCTTTTAAATGTAAATTGTGTTTATATTGCGCTATCCTCCGAACCGAGGTCGTGGACGATATGTCTAGTTTACTACGTTTTATGCTGAACGAAAAATAGGGAGATAAAAAAACGATTCTGCCCGGGTCTGTACAGACCTGAGTAGAATCGTCTTTCATCATGAATAGGATGTACTTATGCCCGGATGTCCAGTTGACCCCCAAGATGTGGTTGTACGCTTTTTTCCATCATCTGTACCAAAGCTTGTCCTTGTTCACTACCCTGATCCTTAGCCATACCCAATACCTTCACACTTACGGCTTGAGCCAAGCTGGCCTGACTCATACCTATGGATAATGCTGCGATATCCATGTCCCATCCTCCTTCATTTTGATAATTCGCTTTCTCTGTATTTATCGGTAGGAATGGTTATTTTGTTTCATCCAATTGGAATTGTGTCAGCAAATCTTGAAGCTGCTCTGCCAGACGGGTCAAATCTGCGGCAGACGAGCCGATCTCTTCCATGGAGGCGAGCTGTTCCTCTGCGGCTGCGGACACAGTCTCTGTATGAGAGGCTGCTTCTTCAGCGATGCGTGTAATTTCCTCCATGCTGCTAACGACTGCACTCGTTCCATTGGCGACTCCGGCGGTAGAAGCGGCCACGTTATCGAGTTGCTTCGCTGATTTGGCTACCGCCCTACGGATGCGCGAGAAGGAGCGACCGGATAGATCAATGGAATTGATGCCTTCAGTTACACGTTCCTTGGCAGATTCCATAGCGATTAGAGCTTCAGATACACCGCTCTGTATCCCTTGAATTTGTTCACGAATTTGCTGTGCGGAATAAGCTGAGTTTTCAGCCAGCTTGCGAACCTCTGTTGCTACGACAGCAAAACCTTTGCCATGCTCCCCTGCGCGTGCTGCTTCAATAGAAGCGTTCAGTGCGAGCAGATTAGTCTGGCTAGCAATTTCCGTAATGACGGTGACAATCGTTCCGATTCGTCCGGACCGGTCACTCAAAGCGCTGATAATCGTATCGAGCTCTTCCACGGTAGTGCGAATACCATCGATGGAGATGACACTATTGCCGATATGCTCACTGCCTGCATCCGATGCCTGAATAGCTTGTGCGGAATAAGTGGTCATTTCTGCCATGGTGTCGGTCATAGCTGTAATGTCAGCAGACATGCCGCTAACTCGTTCCTGATTATCTTTAGCACTGTCCACCTGACGTTCGCTGCCGGCAGCGACATCCTGAATGGCTATGGTCACATGCTCGATGGCACGGGTCGTTTGTTCTGCACCTGCGGCAAGCTCTTGCGAGGATGCTGACAAATTGCCTGTCATTGCCTGAATTTCTCTAATGATGTTACGCAGATTATCCACCATTTGCTGGAAGTATCTCGATAGTTCACCAATTTCATCTGTGCTGTTCGTAGCCACGTTAATCGATAGATTACCTTGGCTGATGGCATCCATAGAGTTACGCAATCTATGGATAGGTTTAAGTATGCTGCTGATTAGCCACATTGCGAGCACACCAATGATGATGGCTGCAATGACCAACACTACGATTGTCGTGAGAAGAATCGGTTGGGCGGAGGCACGGGTTTCTGATTTGTCCATCGTTCCGGCAATTTTCCAGCCTGTCAGCTCATTGGTTTTGAAGATCAGATGTCTAGCTACGCCAGCATCATTGTGATCGAAGCTGCCTTCCTTGGAGGCAAACAATTCAGGTGTTTTTTCTCCCATTTCGGTACTCCCACTGACTTCTGTCGGGTGGGTAACGATACGTTTGGTACTATCAAATATCACAATATATCCATTTTGTCCGATTCTTAGCTTTGTGATTTCTTTTAAATTATTCAAATTCAGAGAAAGACCGAGAACACCGCTGTTGTCGGGAAGTGTACGTGAAATGTACACAACGGGGACCTTGGCCGTATTGAGCCCGACAGGGCTGATTACGGTTTGACCGGGTTTCTCCATGGCCTGTTTATACCACGGACGCTCTCGAGGATCGTTTGTGGAGCCTACGGCTTTGCCAATGATAAGTTTACCTTCGGGAGTTCCTACAAACATATCAACAACTTCCGTATGCATTTTCAAATACACTTGTAATCTTTTTAGAATGGCATCATCTGCCTCAGCGCTGTCATCACTAGCCGTCAACGTTGTAGAGTAATATTCCAGATCGGCGAGTTTGGCTTGAATCGTTTGAGTAACTGCACGATCAGATGCGGTAACGCTAGATGTCGCACTGTCCTGTAATTGGCGATCAGTCTGGTTATATGCTGCCTGATAAGAGAAAGAGCCCACAATAATACTAGGAACAAGCATGACCAGCAGGAATGCTGCTGTCAATTTCTTGCGTAGTGTTAATGTTTTCAGTCGTTTCAGTTGTTTCATCAAACCCCTGCTTTCTATCTATATATTCATTTCAAAAGCTTACACCATATGTATTTACTATCGGTTTTTTCGAGCTGAATTGATAGATTTATTGCTAATTTGTCCAATACGTCTAAGAAATTGCTTGCATAGCATGGAGTATCTTGCAATTGGAGGGATAAGGTATGGGTTTTTTTCTAGATATGAGAAGCTCCACCAATTCATCAAAAACAGGGGAGGGTCCCGATATTCAATTGGGTCCTGTACCAGAGCGATTCGGTATGATTACGCTACGAACCTTTCTTGTGCCGAATCCGATTGTGTCTTTTAGTGGTTCGATTGGTCTGATCGGTGAGCTTGGTGATACGTATGCGGTTGAAATCGTGCGTGGAGCCGACTATGATCCGAGCAAGGTAGTCTACCGCGCCGAGGGGGTGCTGGGCGTGACAGGATCAAATGAAACGCAAGCTTTTAATGCACAGGATTTGTCCGCTCCTTGGGCAATACAAACGGTATATTCTTCTTATATTTCGGGTGTATCGACCACTGTTCGTAATGGTCCTGAGGTATTCACGGGCATCGCTTCAACTCCGTTTTTGTAAAATATATCAGACAAGTATTCCTTGGTTCAGGTTTGCTACCTATTCATGGTTTTCCTGGATTAGGCGGCTGCGCTTCAAGCCTACCAGCCACAGCCTGGGGCAGATATTTGCCGCAGGCTATGGCTATGATCTTTAACCACAACACTCAGAACACAAATGATCTGGTTGTTGTGATTTCCCTCGGAGTGTATTCTATAAAGTTTGATTGTGTTTCCCGGTTTTTAATTCTTTAAAATTTCTTGCAAATACCCAGCCAACTCTTCTGCTGCTTTAGTATGGGCGGACAGTCCGGGATGGCTGCGAGACCCTATCGTTTCTTCTGTCGTGTTAGGCAGTTGGAATACCGACATCTTCCGATCCTTCGTTCTTTTCTTGTACGCGTCTACCGCCCGGTAGATCGCTGGCATCATTGGGGTACCAAGCATTCCATAAGCCCACACAATATGGGCAGTAGGATTGCAGCTCCGAAGCTTGACAAGGAAATCTTCGGTAGCGTTTTCAAAAGCTTGTAAATCTTCTTCATTGAACGTGCCATCCTCATTCAAACGTTGCTTATACACTTTCCCACTTACCGGGTCTGTCCATGCTGGAGAATAAAAGGCCCCACCGTCATTAGTCGCCAAATTCACTACGACCACGTCCGGCTGCCAAGAGGTAAAATCATGATCGGCAAAGGCCCCTAATGCTTCATTTCTCTCGCCGGTGAGTACACCACATATCTGCTCATAATATGCCGGTATATTCCCATGTGGATTGTTATCCCAGCTTGTTAGCACACCCCATCCGCTTTGTGAGAACACTCGGTAATCCGCATTCAGTGCCTCGGCTGTTATGGCTGTATAATTGCGTAGGGCCGTGAACAGCATAGGAACCCAGTCTGTCTCTTCCTTTGCTCCAATTGTTCCTTCTCCTGAAGTAATGCTGTCACCGATAAATTCTATCTTAAGAGGTTTATCCGGGACCGGCAGCAATTCTCCGTCAACCTTCAGGGCATGAATTTGCAACAAGCAGCGTGAGTCCGAACTCATAGGCTGGACATCCTTGACGATACGAACATTTTTGATCGTGTCAGAGTTCGAACCTCTCAAAAGACAGATCCAATGCCGACCAGCGGTCACCATCAGGCGACTCATCGGGACACCATTGACGACAATACTGATCCAAGACTCATAGATCTGATAATCGGCTTCGATTTCAATCCATAGCTCTGAGCCTTTCATATTCAATTCAATGCCGCTGCCTGTCCAAAATAGAGTGAGAGGTGTAAGTGTTGGCGTAGTTCGGCCATGAACCTTTACTTGCTTTGCTTTTGCAAGTGGATATGTCTTCAATCTCTTGTTATGCGACATACTCAACATCCTCCTCATGATTTCGAATGAATGCTATTTTCTGTAATATTGTAAAAGAAGTGACAGGGAATCTCAAATTCTATTTTAAGAAGTCAGGGTTTAAGGCTTTATATGAATGATTTTGAGCAAATACGAACTTTATGGCAGCAATGGATAGCAAAAAGCACCAGCAGGTTTCATTTTGCTGATGCTTTTTTGATATTCAGAGCACAGTTACCGAATTTGATTTTTTTTCAGATATTACTTTCATTCTTTAATTAGCTTTGCCGAACATGACGATATTAATCGCCTTGCCGAAGTCTATACCTACTTTGCCAGTTAATTCTGCTGTTTTTTGCGCCAATACCACTGCGTTGACACCACAAGAGAACAGCGCAATATCAAAGTCATCTTTGTGTGCTGCGATCCACCCGAGTGTTTCCGGCATCTGTTCATATTGATGAAATGCGATCGTGTGCGCGATATGCAGCCCGTACGGCTCGGCTTCAAGAACAGGCTTTACTTCAGCGGCTGTCCGGGTTACCAGTAGAATGCGTCGATTTTTCAGGATGTTCCAGAAAGCGGGTGTATCCGCCAAATATCGATTCAGGCAGGCATGGCAAGTCAGCGCGGGAGAAAGATCATAGTGAGCAAAGACCTGATCGGTCAGCTCCCGCTTCATATAGGATGGTGCTTTAATAGATTCGTCATCATAAGGCAAAATGCCAGCTATGCTGGCTTTGCTCACTGCCTCTGCCACTGCGTCTCGTAGTTCCGTATTGGGCAGAAATAGTCCCTTTTGGCCGAGATTGGCTTTGACCGCCCAGCGTTCCTGTAACACCTTTTCCATCGGCCAGACGGTGTCTTGAGCCAATACCAAATTTTCGCCATCTCCAATACGTATGAGTGAGAAGGGCTGGTGCTGATCGAGTGCTAGCTTCAAACGTTTCAATACCTCGTCAATCTCCAGATATTTTGGATCCGTCATATCTTGTTTCCTCCCTGTCAGTCCTGCTTGTTCGACTTTTCAAATAGAGCAAAAAACTTCGTATTCTATCATATGTCGAAAGTAAAAAGGTTTTTGTATGAACGGCTATTCTTTTTCGATTCTACCTATTTTTGCAAGAGTTGTTGCATCTGTACGTGCCGTTTCAGGAGCGTCTTCATAACTTGAGAGAAGACGGATGAAAGGGAGGAAGTTCAATGAATCGCAAGATTGTGATTGAAATTAACTTTAATAACTATGGGATGAATCCCAACCGCCTGACACGTGAGTGGATTAGCGAGCGATTGGATATATTCAGAACCTTTACACTGCGGAGTCTGCTCAATCAGACGAATGCGGATTTTTTATCTGTCGTCAAGTTGGCGGGTGGATGCAGCGACATTGTGGAAGAGGAACTGGCCCAACGTGAACCCATTCCCGAGCACATCCGTTTTGGTACGAGCATTGAAAGTAAACGTCGTATCAATGCGTATATCGAAGGCGCGGACGAACTGCTCATTGCTAGAATTGATTCCGACGATTTGTACCACCAGTCATTTGTACAGCAGTTGCATGATTACAAGTTTCAACCGGATACAGTTGCACTGGTAAATCAAATGGGGTACTTATGGGATGCGGTTGAGGGACAGATGGCACCGGTGTTTCACCGCTCGCCTTCCTTTTATGTGTTTCGCTATCAAGTAGAGGAATTTCTGAATGATTACCGTGTCGTTATTCCTGGGAAAGGCACACACGGATATGTAACGGAGCTGCCACATGAGGTGATTCCACTTCGCAACTATGTGAATGTCATTCATGCCGCCAATACTTCGGTGAAAAAGGTGCCGGCAAAGGATCGACTCTCAGAAAATGAAATGAACGCGGTGCTGGCTGAATTTTTGGGCACAGGCATTGCCAATTCGTAACGGTCAGGAGGAGATTATATTGTTCAAAGGAAAAAAACTGCTGGTGACCGGAGGAACGGGGTCTTGGGGGCAACGCCTAACGGCTGAATTGCTGAAGGAGGGACCGACGGAAATTCGTATTTTCTCACGCGGCGAATTTGCACAGATTGCCATGCAGCGGCAATTTCAGTCTGATCCCCGATTGAATTTCATGATTGGAGATATCAGGGACCTTCAGGCATTGCAGGAGGCTTGTCACGGGGTAGATTATGTGTTCCATTTGGCGGCATTAAAGCATGTCCCTGTGTGTGAGAAACAGCCGGAAGAGGCTTTCAAGACGAACGTACATGGTACGGAAAATGTGATTCGGGCCAGCATAGAGCAGGGAGTCGCCAAGGTCATTGATGTTTCTACAGACAAGGCGGTGGACCCGGTGAATGTATATGGGATGACGAAGGCGATTGGCGAAAGATTGATGATCCGCGCCAACGCCTTAAGTGAGCGTACTCGCTTTGTGTGTATTCGCGGCGGCAATGTGCTAGGGACAAGTGGAAGTGTCGTGCCCCTGTTCAAACGCCAGATCGCGGAAGGTCAGAATTTAACGCTGACGAGCCCAGATATGACACGTTTCTTCCTCACGCTCGGAGAGGCAATTGGCTTGCTGCTAAAGGCTTCTGTTACGGCGATTGGTGGAGAGACGCTAGTCATGAAAATGAAGGGTTGCAATATTGCGGATTTGGCAGAGGTGATGAAAGAACAGGCGGGACAGCCTAAGTTAAAAGTGAAAGAAATTGGTATACGTGGTGGAGAGAAGCTGCATGAGGTGCTGATTTCGCCCTATGAGGTGCCGCACACGTATCGCTATGATGATCGTTATTTTGTTATTCTTCCCCAGCAAGCAGACAAGCGTTTGTTGAGTCAATATGGTGGATTGGAGCGGGTGAGCTTCGAACAATATCGCTCGGACGATGAGTTAATGGATCGCGCTGGAATTGCTGAGTTACTGCAAGGTATGGAGTAACGATGAAAGAGGTGGGTATTTTGCAGCTTATGGGAAAAATCACAAAAGGAACTGTAAAGGTGGCTGTGATCGGCCTCGGTTATGTAGGGCTGCCCATGGCAGTGGAAATGGCACAGGCTGGTTATGACGTATATGGTGTGGATTCCGATCCTGTCAAAGTAGCCAAGCTGCTTCAAGGAAAGTCGTACATCATAGACATTGGCGATGATGCATTGGAAGGTCTGATCGGACAGCAATTGCATCCAGTTACGGATATCAAGGTGCTGGAGCATGCGGATATCGTCGTGATTTGTGTGCCTACGCCGCTGACGGATGGACATCAACCGGATACGTCCTATATTGAGACGGCTATTGATCAGGCCATACCTCATTTGCGTAGACAAACGCTGTTGATTCTGGAAAGTACCACCTATCCTGGAACGACCGAAGAACTGATTCGGCCAGTGATAGAGCAGCGCAGGGGATGGACAGTGGGTAAGGATTTTTATGTGTGCTTTTCACCGGAACGTGTCGATCCGGGCAGCGTCCATTTTAACATTCGCAACACCCCTAAGGTGATCGGCGGTTGCACACCGGATTGTCTGGCAGCGGGAGCAGGTTTTTACGGGTCTTTTTTGGATCAGATTGTTCCGGTTAGCTCAACAACCGTGGCTGAAGCCGCCAAGCTGTTTGAGAATACGTTTCGCAGTGTCAACATTGGAATGGTCAATGAGCTGACAGCGGCCTGTGAGAAAATTGGCATCAATATATGGGAGGTACTGGATGCAGCCGCAACCAAGCCGTTCGGCTACATGCCTTTTTATCCGGGACCAGGCATTGGGGGACACTGTATCCCGGTTGATCCTCTATACCTGTCGTGGAAATCGGAGCAGCACGGTTTTCCGCTGGAATTCGTGGATCTGGCAGACCGCATGAATCGGCGTATGCCACTGTATATCGCGGAGCGAATCGAATCCATGCTAGCTCAGGAAGGGAAAGCCATAAACAAGGCCAACATCATTCTGGCGGGTGTAGCCTACAAAAAGGACATTGATGATGTTCGGGAATCCCCGGCTCTTGTCCTGTTCGAGCATCTAACAAAAATGGGTGCTTCGGTTAGCTTCACCGACCCGTATGTATCGAGTTTTAAGCTGAACGGTGAAGAAATCCCATCTCGGACGGCAAATGCCCAGCTGTGGGAAAGTGCAGATATTGTGGTCATCACGACAGACCATTCTGTGGTGAACTACCAACAGTTGGTTGACCATGCTCGGCTGGTCTTCGATACACGTAATGCGACTGCACATTGCACAGGTGGACATGTCGTGATTTTGGGGCATCCTGGTGACGGAGGGGGCGCCGCTGTTGGCTAACCGTGATCAGGTAAACGAACGTTATTACGGACAGATTAATTCAGAGGAATCTCATGAAGCCACCCGCAATAGAATTCATTGGATTTGTCGCCATGTACAGGGTCGTACCGTGCTGGATGTTGGATGCAGTCAGGGGATAACGTCCATTTTGCTTGCGCGGGAAGGTTTTGAGGTAACGGCGATTGATTTGGAAGAAGAGAGCATTTCTTATGCGAAAAAAGAACTTCGTCAGGAATCTGCACCCGTCAGGGGACGAGTCCATTTTCAGTTAAAGGACATTTCACAATTTGAACGTCCTCCCGGTGGTTTTGACACTATTATTTTAGGAGAGATTTTGGAACATTTTGCGCATCCCGACACCCTGCTGGCCCATGCTTACCGCTTGTTGAATAAAAAGGGGACGCTCGTCCTGTCTGTACCTTATGGATATCATCCATTTCACGATCACAAACGGACTTACTATGCCGGAAGTCTCTCCCGTGTGCTGTATCCTTACTTTAAAGAACAAGCGCTGGAGGTACATCATAAATATTTGTGCTTTGCAGGTCACAAGAAGCCAAAAGAGCTGCGTGAGGCTATGCCAGGAGCAGAGCAACTGAATGAGTGGATGAAACTGGATGAGGAGCAGTTTCGACGGGTAGAGCAGCAGCATGTTCGCAAAATGAATCAGCGAAAGGCTGCACTCGACAAGGCGGTACAGCGAATCCGGTATATGGAGCAACAACTATTTTCATTGGAGAGGGTTACGCGTGTCGAACAGATAGACAAGACGCAGGATGAGAGGAGAGGTGCATATACTGATGGCAAGTCTACCGGAAAAACAACGGAAGAATCAGCCAACGGTAAAGGGGATGACGTGAAGTCATGACTGAGCATCTAATGACCATCAGCTTGTGTATGATTGTAAAAAATGAGGAGCAGACACTGGCCCGGTGTCTGGATTCGGTCGCAGACCTGATGGATGAAATCATCATCGTGGACACGGGATCGACGGATCAGACAAAGACGATAGCAGCCCGCTATACGGATCGGATATATACGTTTGAATGGATGGATGATTTTGCCGCCGCTCGTAATGAATCGTTTGACAAGGCAACGTGTTCCTATATCATGTGGCTGGATGCGGATGATGTGCTATTGGAACCCGATCGTGAACGTCTGCGTTCCTTAAAGCAGCGATTGTCTAAGCATATCGACGCGGTGGTGATGCCACTTCACTTGGCAGAGGGTGAGCAGGGTGAACTGTTGTTCACCTCACGCCGTATACGCCTTGTGAAGCGGGATCAACAATACCGCTGGGAAGGGCGCCTGCATGAGGATCTGGTGATACCTCAGGGGCAAATCGTACATTCGGATGTGGCAGTGACACATCGCCGAATGCAAGACCATACGCTCCGTAACCAACGTATTCTCGCCCGGTGGATCAGCGAAAGCGGCAAGCTGGAAGGGCGTTTACTGTATTTTCACGCCAATGAATGCTTTGACCGCAAGGAATATGCCGAGGCAGCAGAAGCCTTCGACCATCTGCTGGAGGAGCCGAGCGGCTACCGGGAGGATCGGATTACTGCTTGTGCGCGATCGGCTGAATGCTATCTCCATCTCGGGAAGCCCGAGCAACAGCTGGATCGTCTGCTACGTTCTTTTCGATACGGGGTGCCGCAAGCAGACTTGTGTTGCATGATCGGGGACTGGTTTTTCACAAGAAACGAATGGAATACTGCCGCATATTGGTATGAAAGAGCAACGGAGCAACAGCATCACCTTCCTGGTATGCGACCTGTCCCACTGCCATGCTACTCTTGGTTACCTCATGTGCGGCTCAGTCATTGCTTTGCACATATGGGTAAGCTGGAAGCTTCGTATGAGCACAACCAAGCCGCTTTACGTTATTTGCCTGATGATCCGCATTTGCTGGATAACGAACGCAAGCTCAGGAAGGTAATCCCCAATCATTCATCCACAGCCCGGTCCTCAAAATAATTCAAGCTGTTCTGGCCCGTGATCCGCATCAGGCGGCTTGCGAGGTGGAAAAGGCTTAGGCTCCATGCCCAGCATGGTCATGAGTTGCTTGGCGTTGGCAGCAGCGTCTCCACCTGAGTTGTTGTTGAATATCACGCATACCTCACGGCTTTGCTGCTCCAGTTCCAGCAATCTGTCTTTCCATTCGGTCAATTCCTGTTCATTGTACCGATACAGATAACGAACCTCCCGCCAATTAGGCGCAGAGCTTTGATTCCAGCCTGATACGTTACGTCCGTGGAGACGTACGATGGTCAGGTTGCTGTCTGTAGCCTGCGGCACAATGGGAACTGACCCAGGACCTGCCTGCGGCTCGTCGCATACGCTATGTATCCAGCCTTCCTCACGCATAAATGCCAGCGTTTGCTTCCGAAAATCTGCTGTGAACCAGCTTTGATGTCTAAACTCAAGTACGGATGGGACCTCTCCCATCCTATTTTTCGTGTCTCGCAGTATGGCGACATTCTCACGTGTGCAGTCAAACCAGGGCGGGTACTGAAACAGCACGGCTTTAAGCTTGCCCGCTTCGCGAAGAGGTAGTATGGATGCATGCAGTGCTTCGTACATGGCATCTATCGTTTTGAAGTAAGGCTGTTTGCCGCGGGTGTGTCCGGTCATGCCTTGATAGGCCTTGACGAGAAATGAAAAGGAGTCTGGAGTTTCCGCCGCCCAGCGCGCCATACGATCCGTAGGCTGTACTGCATAAAAAGAACTATCCATCTCTACTATCGGAAAATGGCTTCCATAGACACTTAGTTTTTGGTTAGCTTTAGTGCCCGTTGGATATAAGTCATCGTGATCGCCCCAACCCGTCAGTCCAATTTGAATCATAACTTTGCCGCTCCTTTCCTGCATGAAACCTCTATAAAGGCGTTCCCATGATTCATTTTAATGATAAAATGGGGTAAATCACATGAAGTTGGTATGAAGTTCCTATGATTATTTAAGCTCAAATACGGTTATTGTAACATGCTCTCATGACAGGAAGCTTTGTGCTTTTAAAAAATGCTTATTCGTAATGTTTTTGAGTTTCCAGTTTGAAAAAGCTAATATAGTATGTAATAGAGCGAAATGAGTTCATGGAGGAGAAACGATATGGCAGAATGGTACGAGCAAAGCTTTGGGGAAGATTATTTATTGGTATACAAGCATCGCGACTTTCAGGGAGCCTATCAGGAAGTGCAAAAAATGATCTCCTGGCTCAAATTACCGCAAGGCTCCAGCGTATTGGATTTATGCTGTGGGATGGGACGTCATTCGCTTGCGCTCGCAGATGCAGGTTATAAGGTGACAGGTGTGGACCTTTCCAATGTGCTACTGAGAGAGGCTCGTGCAGCTGATTCCGAAGGGCGGGTAAGTTGGCATCAAGGGGATATGAGAGAGGTGCCGCTGGATGAAAGTTATGACGCAGTGATGAATTTGTTCACCTCCTTCGGTTATTTTGAAAAGGATGAGGAGCAGCTTAAAGTATTAAAGGAAATTTATCGTCTATTGAAACCGGGAGGCCGTTTTATTATAGATTATTTGAACCCTTCCTACGTAGCTGCTCATTTGGTACCGCATTCGTCCCGGGAGGATGAAGGAAATTGGATTGAGGAGCACCGGGTCATTGAAGATGGATTTGTGAAAAAGCAAATTGCCATTCGGTCAGCCGCATCTGTGACGACTACAGAAGCAGCCTCAGAGCTGGGTACCACTCACGCTGACGCAGAACCCGTGCGTGTGTACTATGAGCGAGTAAAGCTATATCCGTATGAAAAGTTCCGTGATTTGCTAGAACAAGCCGGGCTATCCGTAGAGCAGGTGCACGGAAGTTATGATGAAGATCAATATATAGAAGATGCTTCGCCCCGAATGATTTTTGTCGGTGTGCGGGCTTGAAACAGAAGGGCGGATGGGAAGCCATGAAATTGCCAGAGCTTACGCCGTGTGAGCGAATAGACGGAGGCTTTCAGGTCAAAATATCCATGTCTTTTCCGCTGCGCTGGGTGAATAGCTATGTGATCAAGGGACAGCATGGTTTTACAATTGTAGACCCGGGTCCGCGCAATCTGGATACAGAGGCAGAATGGGCATTTGTGTTTCAACAGCTGGGTATGTCCTTTGGGGATATTTCGGACATTGTGGTGACGCATCATCACCCCGATCATTATGGATTGGCGGGGTGGATGCAGCAGCAAGGTCGGGCTCGCGTACATATGTCAGCTCGCAGCCATAAGGAAGCGATGATGATGTGGGACGCTCCAGAATTGACGACCGCTATGGAGAAACGACTGCCTAGCTTTTTTGTCCAGCATGGCTTTCCTTTGGAACAGGTATCAGCCTTGGAATCACATATGCAGCAGGCTTATTTGCAAGTGAATCCGCAGCCTGAGATTACCTTCATTCCTACCGGAATAGACGCTCGTCTGGAATTAGGCGGACAGTTCTGGCTGCCCGTTGAGACAGGAGGGCATGCGCCTGGGCATGTGTCCTTATATGAGCCGAATAGCGGCGTTATTCTGTGCGGTGACGCGGTGTTGCCGCAGATTTCTCCTAATATCAGTCTGCTGCCGGGCAGCGATGCCCAGCCGCTGAAGTCTTATATAGACGGCTTGCAGCGCCTAGGTGAGCTAGAGGTCGCCTGGGCATATCCCGGGCATCGCAATCCGTTTGGGTATTTTCGCGAACGGACACAAACATTGCTGGCGCATCATGAAGAACGGCTGGAGAAATTCTGGCAGCTGATCCAACCGGAAGGCAGCACAGCCTATGAGCTGTGCATTGCCGTGTTCGGCGACAAGCTGGGGATTCACCAGCTAAGGTTTGCCATGTCCGAGACGCTGGCCCATCTGGTGGAGCTGGTGCGCCGTGAACGGGCCTCTATGAGCGAGGAGAATCCCATCGCGAGCTTTCATTCCTTTTGCCGTCCATAATGGCGGAAAGTTAATGAATATAGCGATATGACAAAGCAACATGACAGAACAACATGACAAAGCGGCATGCATGCCGGGGAAGAGGCTTTTATGAATTTGCTGCTGCTGGGAGCTACCGGACGTGTGGGCCGTTTTATATTAGATTATGCGTTAACGGATGGTCATACCGTAACTGCCCTAGTTCGTTCACCGGACAAGTTGGAGGATTTCGCATCCCAATGCGGGACACAGCTGCAAATCGTACAGGGTGATGCCACCAACGCGAAGGATATAGCACAAGCGCTGAAGGGCGGGCCAGCAGTTGTGATCAGTGCGCTGAATACAGATGGAACCACCACCTTATCCGTTAGCACAGGTCTGCTGATTCGACTGATGCAGGAGCAGTCCATTCACCGGCTCATAACGGTAGGAACGGCAGGGATTTTGCAAAGCCGGACCGAACCGAGCTTGTATCGGTACGAGTCCTCCGATACCCGGCGACGCAGCACCCGTGCGGCCGAGGAGCATCGGCGGGTGTACGAATTGCTGCGTGAATCGGCACTAGACTGGACAATCGTATGTCCGACCTATCTGCCAGATGGCGGACGTACAGGTGTATATCGCGTGGAAAAAGACTTTCTACCCGAAGACGGCTCACAAATTACCACTGCGGATACAGCTGATTTTACCTATCGTCAATGGAAGAGTTGCGATTTTATCCGTACAAGGGTGGGTATTGCCTATTGATCGTGGAACGCAAAACATAGCTTTATTGATAAGCATCCAACCAGAGCGCAGTAAGTGTATCTACTTATGTTGCGCTCTTTTTTGTTTGACAAACATTCCGGGATTGAGTACTATGGTTCTATAAGGAAACAGTGTTTCTGAGATAAGCAAAGGAAGTGCATTGAATGATGTCTGAGCCATCGCAACCTTATAGAACCTATTCTGAGGTGAAGTTACAGCAACAGCAATTGCTCCGTAAAAATGTGATTGATGCCGCATGCATCCTTCTTGCAGAAGAAGGGCCTGAGGCTGTGACTGTACGGCGAGTTGCACAGAAATTAAGCTGTTCCACCAAGATCATTTACAGTATTTTTGGCAGTAAGGATGGTCTTGCCAATGAGATGTATCTGGATGGATGCCGGCTATTGGCCGAAACCTTTCAACAAGTACCTGTTACCCAAAATGTACTCGCTGATCTGGAAGCATTATGCTGGGCATATTGGGAATTTGCGCGGCTTCATTCAGCCTATTACAAAATGATGTTTGGCGGGGCATTATCTGATTTTAAGCCAGATGAACAGAGTTTGGAGGGCACCACAACGGCATTATCGCGAATCCTGCAAACCGTCATACACGCTATGGAGCTGGGAGCACTGAAAGAGCAGGACCCGCTGCTGGTTGTCCGAATGCTATGGTCAGCTTTACACGGGGTGATACATCTACAATTTGCAGGTCATTTTTTGACTGTGGACATGGCACAAGAGGTATATGCATTTACACTGAGGAATACGCTCGATGTATGTAAACCCTCGTCATCTCCAGCGTAAATATGAAGTGGCTGAGGTCGTCTTCGTGATGGCTTCAGTTCATTATATAGTAGTGGTAACAATGTTTCCAAAATAAAACGACGATACTATGGAGGTCATCATCATGTTTATGTATGCAAACAAAACAGCACTCATCACAGGGGCTTCATCCGGAATTGGCGAGGCATTTGCCTATTCGCTCGCGGCTAAGAAATGTAATCTCATTTTGGTAGCGCGCAATGAAACCAAATTAAAAGCACTGGCGAAAGAACTCTCCGCTAAATATAACGTAAAAGCTACGGTGATTGCGCTGGATTTATCCTCACCAGGAGCTCCTCAAACATTGCATCAAGAGGTTCAGTACCAACAACTCAAGGTAGATCTTCTGATTAACAACGCCGGTTTTGCCACCTACGGGTACTTTGAGCAGGTTTCAGGAGAAAGACAGCATGAGGAAGTGATGCTCAATGTGGCTGCTTTAGTCGATATCACACATGCATTTATGCCTGATTTATTGCGTAACCGAGATGGTGGACTCATCAATGTTTCATCCACCGCTGCATTTCAGCCCGATCCCTATATGGCCGTATATGGAGCAACCAAAGCATTCGTACTTTCTTTTAGCGAAGCGCTGTGGGCCGAAAATCGAAAACGGGGACTCAAAGTGCTCGCCCTCTGTCCAGGTGCAACCGAAACCTCATTTTTTGATGTAGTAGGCTCCAGTGAAGCCTCTGTGGGTTCCAGAGAAACACCCCAGACTGTCGTCCATAATGCCTTGAAAGCATTTGAAAAAGGGCGCAGTCATATGATATCTGGTCGACAGAACTATTGGGTAGCTCAAGTATCCCGATTTTTCTCTCGTCAATCCACACTTAACATTGTAGAACGTACGCTACGACCTCAAAATTGATTGCAATTCATGAATCAAGATAGCCTATCCTTAATCGTCAGAATTACCGCTCAATAAGCTGAAATTTTATACGCCGGGTCTGATTTCTTCCAGCTCAATTGAACTAGAAGAAATCAGGCCCGGCGTTCCTATTTACATAGATCAAGCGTTCAGATGCTATCCCAGATCTCGCGAATATAATAAAATCCCATCTCGCTTCTCCCAGCCGTTAGCTGACCAGAAGCGTTGACCTCCTATATTATGCTCCATCACAAACAGATGACATTTATCAATGCCTTCCTTGAGTAAAGCGGATAACGCTTTATCTACCAGTCTGGGCGCAATCCCATGACCACGATGTTCTGTGGCTACACCCAGATGATACAGAAACCCTCTGCGACTATCATGGCCTGCTAAAATCGTGCCTATGATGTTTCCAGCGTACTCACAGACAAAGCTAAGGCCTTCATTTCGCTGCAAAAATCGTGCAATCCGCTCCGGTGAGTCGGCCTCACTCAATCCTAACCCGTCTAAGCCATTCCATAGTGCAATAGCTTGATCATAATCGTCAGCCTGCATCGTACGGAATGTATATCCATCAGTTACGCTTGCCATGTCTCTAGTTCTCCTCTTACCCTTGTATATATCTATTGTACGCCAACGCATTGTTTGCAATTAGCGTGTCATTGTTTACCGTGTTGTATTCGGTGCGCTTTCTTCTCCAAGCTCCTGTTCGCGCTCTGCCTGCTTGCGATGGGCGATACGACTGCTGGCCGAGGCTGCGATTGCACCCACAATATCGTCCAGAAACGTGTTAATCGGTCCAAGGCTTTTATCGTTCAGGCGTTCCAGCACACCCGGTTTGAGCTTATCGACATAACCGTAATTGGTAAATCCAATACTGCCGTACACATTAACGATGGAGAAGGCTAGAATTTCATCCACTCCGTATAATCCCTCATCATGCTCAATCATATCCTGCAATGGGGGAAGAAGAGCACCCTGTTCCGCAAGAATATCTAGCTGGATGCCCGTAAGCACGGCATTTTGAACCTCGCGCTTCATCAACACCTTGTCCACATTCTCTAAACATTCTTCCATCGTTAGGTTCGGGTAATATTTTTTCTGTAGAAGCATAACCAGTTCTGCGATTTCAGTCATACTTACACCACGCTTGTGCAGCCACTCACGGGTGGCATCGGCTACCTTTTTACTATTCAGGCTGTAAGGTACTTTTTTCTTGTCCATAAAGTTGAAGTTACCCTCCTCGTGTAGATCCTAATTTTCTACTGCAATTATGACCAGTGTGTCCAGTCTGCTAAAAAAATAGTTATTTTTTACGCGGGGCTCGTATACATATTAGTACAATCTGTACAAAATTGTTAGGGAGGAACTTCATTTATGAACATAAAACACCCATGGCGTATGACCTCTGTAGCCGGGCTGCTATCCCTGCCCCTGTTGTTGTCCGGATGCAGCCTTTTCGGCAACGAAGCCGCGTCCATTGACCCTCCGCCGTCCACGACAGAGCAGTCCATGATTAAGGCTGTAACTGGAAAAGCACCTGCCACGACCGGGCAGTTGAGGGCTGTCTTTTTGCAAGATCATAACGGCTTGCTGGCCCCTGTATCTTTACCGATTGCTTCAGGCGATGTACAGGCAGATGCCAAGTCGGCGCTGGAAACACTGGTTGAGGGCGGGCCTTATGCCGGATTATTACCAGAAGGATTTAAAGGTGTACTGCCTCAGGGTACAGAAGTGAAAAGTGTGACAGTGGACAAGAATAACAAGCTGGCAGTTGTCGAATTTAACAAATCTTTCGCCAACTATAAGCCACAGGAAGAACGCAAATTAATGGAAAGCTTGACCTGGACCCTGACCGATCGTCCCGATATTAAGAGCGTACAGATTTGGGTGGATGGTAAAAAGCTGAACGAAATGCCTGTTGGCGGCACACCGCTCGACCATCCGCTGACGCGCGCAGTAGGGATTAATTTGGAGGTCGGTCATGGCGTGACCCCCCTGGATTCCAGTCCAGTCACCGTGTATTTCTCTTCATCTTCTCCTGCTGGGGTACAATATTATGTACCTGTAACACGACTGGTCAGTCCGGAAAAAGATCGTGTCCAGTCAGCTCTGCATCAATTAATTCAAGGGCCACAGACCAAGGATGGATTGCAGGAAGTGATGACAGGGGAGACGGCGCTGAAATCGGTAGAACGCTCCAAAGATAACGTCATTACGGTATCACTCTCGGATGATATGTTTGCCAAAGGAGAGGCCGTACCTGCTGAATTTTTGGAATCGGTCGTACTGACAGCGGCGGACAATTCGGATGATGCGGTCAAAACGAAGATTCGGATTGAACTGAATGGTGAGAAAAGCGTGATTGGACAAAATAATCAAAATTATGGAGAGCCTGTAGCCAAGCCGCAGCACATTAACGAAATTCCTCTTTAAGGACAGGGAATCGTCCTTGGGGTGCTTTTGCCTGCACACTTTGGTAAAATAAACATATAAGAACAGGTTGCATACGACGTAGGAGGAAAAAGCATGAGTAGATCTAACGGACGAAACGGTGATGAGCTGCGCCCGATGAAATTGACAGCAGGAGTAAATAAATACGCGGAGGGCTCTGTTTTTATAGAGGTTGGCGAGACGAAAGTCATCTGTACGGCTACAGTGGAAGAACGCGTTCCTCCCTTTATGAAGGGCCAAGGAAAAGGCTGGGTGACCGCCGAATATTCCATGCTTCCGCGGGCGACACATAGCCGCAATCAGCGTGAAGCTGCGCGCGGCAAGTTGACAGGCCGTACTATGGAAATTCAGCGTCTGATCGGAAGAGCGTTGCGTTCGGTTGTCAATTTGCAGGCGCTTGGTGAACGGACGATTACGTTGGACTGTGACGTCATTCAGGCGGACGGCGGGACACGTACAACCTCCATTACCGGTTCTTTCGTAGCATTGGCGATTGCAGTAAATAAAATTGCGATCCAGCACAAGTTGCCTGTTTTCCCTATTACGGATTTCCTAGCTTCTGTCAGCGTAGGGGTTGTTGGTGACAAGGCGCTGCTGGATCTGAATTATGAAGAGGATTCCAAGGCCAAGGTGGACATGAATCTCGTCATGACTGGCAGTGGAAAGTACGTTGAGCTGCAAGGTACAGGGGAAGAAAGTCCATTCGACCGTCAGGAACTGGATCAGCTGCTTAGCTTGGGCGAACAAGGGATTCTGCAAATGATTGAGCGCCAAAAAGAAGTGCTCGGACCGATTGCTGATAAGATTGGTGCTGGACGTACAGGAGCTGGGGCCTAATGCGACTGGATGGTCCGGTTGTCATTGTCGCTACGAAGAATAAAGGGAAGGTGCGGGAATTTGCACATGCTTTTGCGCCGTTTGGCAAGGAAGTCAGAAGTATGTACGATTATCCCGACATTCCTGATGTCGTTGAGGATGGCACAACCTTTGCCGAAAATGCGTTAAAAAAAGCCAAAGCGGTGGGAGATGTGCTCGGATTGCCTGTGCTGGCCGATGATTCCGGTCTGTGCGTGGACTTGCTGGATGGTGCGCCGGGCGTATATTCGGCTCGTTATGCTGGAGAAGGTGCCAGCGATCACGAAAACAATATCAAGCTACTCGACGTTCTGGAATCGAAGCAGCTTGGTGATGATACCGGACAGCCTTTGCTAAGCCCGGCTCAATTTGTCTGTACCTTGATTCTGTATAATCCACAGACTGGGGAGACGTTGGAATCGACGGGCTCCGTGGAGGGCTGGATTACGACTGAAACCGCGGGCAGCGGTGGGTTTGGGTATGATCCGCTGTTCTATTTGCCAGAGTTTGAAAAGACAATGGCAGAGCTGACGTTGGAACAAAAGCAGGCTATCAGTCATCGGGGCATAGCCCTGCGTAATTTGGCAACAAAGCTAGGAAATCCGCAGGCATAGTTTGGTAGCAGGGCGAATAATATACCTGTCATATACGAAAAAAAGGCTATCCGTCAGTCATAGGCTGCGGATAGCCTTTTTGGTATTTTCTGTTCCACGTATCGTATGCATCAAGAAAGATGGGCGGTTGCCACCTCGTACTTTACGGCTTAGGCAGTTAGCACATTTTATCGAATTGCCACCTTGTAGGTGCGAAGCCAATTATCCACTTGCGTCAAGTAAGCAAATAACTGCGGACCCGACATCAGCTGGCCAAACCAAGGTAGATTGGTGGATGCCTCCGGTGAGGCGGCAATATCCCGTACCTTTTGCGCATCGATCAGCTTGAGCAGTGGGGAAGAGGAATCGTCCAGCAGTTGCAGCGCCTGCTTTTTCACAGCGGCAAGATAGGAGGGATTATGCGTTTTGGGATACGGGCTTTTTTTGCGATACAGCACATCATCCGGCAATACACCCTCCAGCGCCTTGCGTAAAATACCTTTTTCACGTCCGCCTGTAATTTTGATGCTCCACGGAATGTTCCATACATATTGCACCAGCCGATGATCGCAATACGGCACCCGTACTTCGAGTCCCACCCCCATACTCATCCGATCCTTGCGATCCAGTAGGGTAGGCATAAAGCGGGTGATGTTCAAATAAGACATGACGCGCATTTGCGCAGCTTTTCCTGTTTCACCCGGTAGCTTTGGTACTTCTCCGACTGCTTCTGAGTAGCGGTCGTTCAAATACTCCAGCGGTTTGATCCAGTCCCGCACTTCTGGGGATAGCAGACTCGCTCTCATATCGGGAGCAACTGCCCACGGAAATGTGCCTGAGTTCAGCATATCCTCCCGATGGAACCATGGATATCCGCCAAACACTTCATCTGCTGCTTCACCAGAAATAGCAACCGTAGCGCCCTTTTTAATCTCCCGGCAAAAGAGATACAGTGACGAATCCACGTCCGCCATTCCGGGTAAATCCCGCGTTAGCGTGGAGTTGTTCAGAGCTGCTACAACTTCTGGTGTATCGAATTCAATCCAGTGATGATTTGTCCCTAATTCATCGACCATTCGCTGTATCCAGGGGGCATCAGCTCCGGGCTGAAACGCATGGGCTTTAAAATGCTTGTCGTTGTCCACATAATCGACCGAATACGTATGAACTTGTCCCTGCCCGGTACGTTTGTAATAATCGACGGCTAATGCGGACAGGGCGCTTGAATCCAGCCCGCCAGACAATAAGGTACATACCGGTACATCCGAAATAAGCTGCCGCTCCACGGTATCCATCAACAGCTCTCGTACCTTGAGTGCCGTTTCTTCGGTGTTATCCTCATGTGCAATGCTTTCGAGCTTCCAGTAGGCTTGGATGCGTACGCCGTCACGGCTGTAGGTTAGGGTATGTCCGGGACGCAGCTCCTTCATCGATGAATAGACGCCGTGTCCGGGAGTGCGTGCAGGCCCAATGATAAAAATTTCTGCTAGTCCCTCGGCGTCTACGGCGGCCTCCACGGCTGGATGCTGGAGTAGTGCTTTGGGTTCGGAGCCAAATACGAATACATCTTCGGTTTGGCTATAAAATAACGGCTTCACTCCCAGGCGATCTCGTGCCAGAAATACCTGCTCCCGCTCACTATCCCAGACCGCAAACGCAAAGATGCCGTTCAACCGATCTACACAATCCGGGCCCCATTCGATATAGGATTCGAGCAGTACCTCTGTGTCGCATTGTGTACGGAAAAAATGCCCGCGCTGTTGCAGCTCTTTTTTCAGCTCAGGCGCGTTATATATTTCCCCGTTATATACAATCGTATAAGTGATATCCTCAAGCTGCCGGATCATAGGCTGAGCGCCGTTTTCCGGGTCCATTACGCTTAGTCTTCGGTGTCCGAAGGCACACGGGTTGGATATCCAGGTACCCGCAGCATCCGGTCCGCGATCGGAGAGCGTTTGCGTCATATTTAGCAGCAACTCAGATTGATGCATCAAGTCTCCGTTCCACTGTATGAAACCTGTAATTCCGCACATGTCTATTCATCCTCTCTTTGTCGTGTTCATCCAGTGTTGGAATGAATCAAAAACTAAATCCCCAGTTCATCAGTATATATGCCGAAAAGAAGCATAAAATGTCTGTCCGTTCCGAAAACTACAGATGGGGCAACCCGTTTACTCGTGAGGAAGGAGGGAGACAATGTACTACATCAAGGATGCCAAAATACGCCGCTTCACTGAACTTGACGGAGTGCGCTGCGCTGAGGTAGAAGTGCGTCCCGGTGCCGCAGATGACCCGGAACTGCTGGTTTATATCACAGCCTCGAATCAGAAGGATGGTCAGCCTGGCTATGACATGGTAAGGATCATCCGCAATGATGCCGATCTGGAGCTGGATTGGTATGACAATAATCTGCATTCGGCATTTGAGGAAGTGACCGACAAGGCTTTTACTGACTCTACGCACATTACCGCTGGTGAGGAACGGGAAAAATTCAAAAGGGAATTGCTTTCCTATGGGCAGCTTAGTACAGAGTTTGCCAAGGAGTTCGGGACATGAGAATATGGTGTACTATACCTCGGCTTTTGTTGATTTGGGCACCGGCGCCATCGCCGGATCAGCGTGAAAGGAGGGGGAAATCATAGACGGCAAAGCGAAGTATAAGAAAAACAAAGGCAGCAGTTATATTCATAACAATGAGTTCGCGGAAGAAGTGCTGGAGAAAAACGTAAGACATGAAGTACGCAGAAGTCCTAAACGCTTTGGGAATAAATAAGCTACCAGTGAACTAAAGCAACTCATCAAAGTTGATCCCAAAGAAGCCTCCGTATTCGTCAAATTTGCGAATATGGGAGGCTTCTTTTAGAATTAGGCCGCTTCACGCAGCGTCATGATCCCTTTGTAGATGTTATAAACAAAAACGCCGAGATAGACCACTACAAATAGCAGTACAAACCCGATAACTGAACCTGCATGATTGGCAGTGATAATAAAATACACTAGCGGAATCGCCGCAATAATGGGGAAAATGTGCGATAAAATGGCTTTTTTCGCGTGTCCCTGAACATATTCATCCCGGACTGCGATCCACACAATGACCGGCACCAGAAAAGGTGCGAAAAAAATGCTGAAATAACAAAGTGAAGACAAAAGGCCCCTCACGGATCACCCCTCCTTTTTGGCATCGTTCTTTGTACATAATACCCCATTAGCGTCCAAATGATTCCTTTTGCAGCCTGCTTTCCTGTATAATGAAAAAATGCTTTTGACAGTTGGTCAAAATGTGATATAATAATTAATGCACTGAATACATAAGGTTTTATTGATTGTCATCTTGTCCCAGTAGCTCAGCTGGATAGAGCAACGGCCTTCTAAGCCGTCGGTCGGGGGTTCGAATCCCTCCTGGGACGTAGCAAAATCTTCCTAATTCAATATTAGGAAGATTTTTTGTGTTCCAGTGGGATGAGAACCCCTTGGGGGGACGTCGGAGCTAAGCATCGTTAGCATAAACTTCGCAGTCTCGACCGTAGGGAGAGTATCCCTCCTGGGACGTATAGCAAAAGCTTCCTACATGTAGGAAGCTTTTTTGTATCCCGGCAGCATGATTGATTCTGGTTTATACTGTCGCCTTTTCCTTATGAGCAAAGAATTGCGGCAAATGTTCTTTGTGTGCTTCCAGCAATTCATCCAGCACGGTTTGGGCGATATCCCCGCTTGGAACGAGCGGATTCAGGGTGAAGGCTTGCAGTGCTGTCGCATAGTCACCAGTGACCGCCGCTTCAATGGTCAGCTCTTCCATCGCCTTCATGACTTGCAGCAGGCCCCGCTGTGCTGGTGGGAATTTGCCAAAGTTTACAGGCTCTGCACCATGCGCGCGAATGACACTGGTTACTTCGATGGCGCTATCATAAGGGACATCATCAATCGCACCATTGTTACGTGTACTAACCACCATCAATGTGCCTTTGTTGTTATAAATGGAATTAATGATTTCACAGGCAGCATCGCTGTAATGTGCACCGCCGCGTTTGGATAATTCCTCTGGTTTGTAATCCAGATTCGGGTCTTTGTACAATTCAAACAAACTTTCTTCCAGACGTTTGACGACTTGGCCCCGAGTTCCTTCGTTTTTGGCCTCCTCTAATTCTTCCTTGAGCATGTTGTCGGTCATGTAGTAATACCGATGGTAAGGACAAGGCAGCATTTTCAATTGACGAACCTGATCATACAGGAAGCGCATGTTCTTAATATTTTCAACAACCTTCTCCGGTTTTGCACCAGGTGCGTACAATCCTTCGATGACTTGCTCTGTTAATTCTTCTCCGGTTTTGTCATAAACTTTGTGCCAATGAAGGTGGTTAATTCCTGCAAATTTAAAGAACAGCTCTTCTTCCGATTTGTCCAGTACAGCCGATGCACTCTTGATCGCGCCGATTGGAACATTACATAATCCGATGACTTTATCCCACTTACCATAACGAAGTACCGCTTCGGTGACCATACCCGCAGGGTTGGTGAAGTTAATCAACCATGCATTCGGACACAGTTCTTTCATATCTTCAACGATACTGAGGATAACGGGGATGGTACGAAAAGCTTTGAACATCCCGCCAGCCCCATTAGTTTCTTGACCGATCATGCCGTGTTTTAACGGAATACTTTCGTCCTTAATCCGGGCTTCCAGCAAGCCTACCCGAAATTGTGTTGTGACAAAATCGGCATCCTTCAAGGCTTCCCGACGATCCAGTGTCAAATGTACTTCACAATCAATGCCTGCGGCCTTCACCATCCGTTGGGCCATGGCCCCCACGATCTCCAGCTTTTCGCGTCCTGCCTCAATATCTACCAGCCATAATTCCCGAATGGGAAGCTCTGCATAGCGTTTGATAAAGCCTTCTACTAATTCTGGTGTATAGCTGGAGCCTCCGCCAATGGTTGCGATCTTTATGCCTTTTTTCATGGTTAGTGCCTCCTGAGTATGTTTTTTAAAACCGCTTTCTTAAGCTCAAATTCACTGTAATCCCTGTAATGCATTACAGGTCAAGCGCTTTTAAAAAACTTATTTGGGGAAGGTGACAATTGTAGGGACGGGACCACGAACATGCTAAACACGAACATGCTAAAATAGAAAGAACGAGGTGAGAAATGTGGCAAATATTCATGAAATTGCAAAGCTGGCGGGCGTATCCTCGGCAACGGTGTCCCGTGTCATTAATAACCATCCGTACGTAAGTGAACCGACAAGGCAGCGTGTACAGGAGGTCATAGACCGACTGGATTATGTACCTAATTTGAATGCGGTTTCATTAAAAAAGGGCATGACCAAGCTCATAGGAATTATTTCAATTTCTTTTAATGATTCATTGGGTTCATTTGTGCGTGGATTTACAACCTATGCTCAGGAGCATGGTTTTAATATGGCACTATTTATTACGAATGGAGAGAAGGAGCGGGAGCTTGAAGCACTGGAAATGCTGCGGAGAAAGCAACTGGACGCCTTGGTCTGTATGATTCGCGTCAATGAATGGAGCGTGATTGAACACTATACCAAATATGGTCCAATTGTGACGTGGCAGCGTGTAAACATTGATGCAATCCCATCTGTATTTATGGATCAGTATCAGGGGTACATGCTTGCGCTGGAGCATCTGTATGCCAGAGGCTACCGCAGCATTGTGAATGTATACGGGAATATGAGGGGACTGAATACGAAGGAGCGCATACGGGCTTATCATGATTTTTGCAAAAAATATGATTTGAACGCTGATGCCTTCCCGCATTTTTATGATTTAAATTCAATCGAAGCGGGTGAACAAATTGCTCACTGGTGGAGCGAACAGCCCAATAAGCCTGATGCCTTCGCTTGTTCTACCGATTATTTGGCTGCAGGGCTTTTGACTGAAGCACGTAGGCTCGGTGTTTCTGTACCAAGTGATGTTGCAGTGGTGGGCTTTGATAACATCGAAATTTCGCATTTGCTTGATTTAACCACCATTCATTACCCGATTGACAAACAAGCGGAAAATGCATTCATCATGATTCGAAATGCCCTAGAGGGGCTTCATGAAGAATTACATCCTTTGGAATTCAAATTAGTAGAGCGAGCGACCACCTAATATCCTGGTTATTCTTTTTCGCTTATCGGTGTGCTATTCAGGGATTAGTAAATAAAAATAAAAAAGGACTCCATAACAGCATAATTCCCCGAGGAGTCCTTTCTTTACACAATACTCTAATTCAAACGAATTTCTCATAATTCCATTACGAAAATTAACGTCAAAATACATACACAGTTCGTAAGTAGAATTAATTATTTAAAATAGGTATTTCCTCAAGCAGATTTTTCAAGTTAATGGAATCCCACGGCATATGTTCGGTTATACCTAACCCAACTACATCAGTTTCTTCAGATAGTTCTTTAATCAGATGAAGTAGTTGAGATATTTGCATGGTTCCTGCAGGAGAAAGATTATAGGGAGCTTCAGGGTTGGCGAATAATAAAGAACGAAATGCTTTTGGATCAAGTACGTCTAAATCAAGGTGAATCGCCAGGTGCTTGATGCCGCTTTCTGTAATCCACTCTTTTATTGATTCGGTACTGATCGTCAACTCTTTGGTTCCAGCAGTTCGAATCCCTAATCTTTGAATTACTTCAGCATCTGTTTCTATAGTAGTAACACCTAGTTTTTGAAATGTTTCTGAAAATGCTTTTGTCTCTTCTTCTGTAGGAGCCGCTAATCCAGCGATAAAGACATTTTCAGGCTTAAGAGGAACTTTCACATGTTTTGCGAACTCCTCATCTCCTTCTCCTAATAGATTTCCAAGCGGTAATGTATGTCCGTTATCATAGCCCACATATCTAACTAAATCACTGTGAGCATCGATCCAAATTAGCCCTAATTCTCCACCGTATCGTTCGTTCAAATAGGCAAACGGGGCTTGTTCGACTAAGCAGTCACCACCAAACATTACAATGCGATCTGGCTTATGAGCGTCAATGATATGTTGAGCAGCCTCTAATTGTTCAAGTAGCTGTTTTCTCCCATACATACCGTTCTCGTTGGCAAGCGGAGTTCCATCATAAGCTTGAACTGGAACATGAATAAGGGGTTGATCATTGTCTGGGGCTAGCCAAGCCAGCAGTTCAGCTCCAAAAGAGTAGTTAGGATTGTTTCCTCCTTGCCATTGCGGCATTAAGAGGCGTATTGTTTTAGTCATATTTTCTCTCCTTTACTTCAAATTACGGTTAGTATAAACTGAACGCAAATAAAAACGTAGTACGCACTAATTTGATAGGTACTACCCGAAAGGATAGTGTGAATATGAGTATGGCTGAATTTAAAGGTAAAGTTAAAAATATTGAAGATACACCTTTTGGTTATACAGTGTCAGTCATTGGTGGTAAATGGAAAATGGTTATTATTTATCTTCTGGCCGAAAACCAAGTGGTTCGCTTTAATGATCTGAAAAGACAAATCGGAGCTATTACATACAAAACATTGAGTTCACAGCTAAAGGAATTGGAAGCGGATGGATTGGTGAACCGGAAAGAGTATCCTCAAGTTCCGCCTAAAGTCGAGTACAGTCTCACAGAAAAAGCGGAAACACTATTGCCTGTTTTGGAAGGGTTATGTGAGTGGGGAACCAAAAACCAATATAATTAAATATCGTTTTCTAATTGTTCTCGAATGCTATACGAATATTAGAAAAGACGATTGACATATATTTATAGTTAATCAGGTATTCAACGAGCTCAAGTGCACTGGGGATAGGAACGCTTAAAAATCAGTATCATTTGGGGGATATGATATTTTGACTATGGCAATTATTTTATTTGTAGCGAATATTCTACTTATTCTTGTTTCAATCGTTGGTATTGTTCTGCTCATGGGAATATTGTACAGGGGGTACATTTTGCTAGGATTACTTATTGCTGAGAAAAAGAACACAAGAAATCAAGTTGTAAAAGATTAATTTTATGACAACATAGAGCCTCATTTCTACTTTATTAGTGGAAATGAGGCTCTTGCGTAAACAATAAAAGTGACATAATGGGGTGAAGGAAGGGACATAGCATTTTATAGCTTTTGGGACATCCCCGGATGTTTGATGCTTAGCACTACCTTTTTCTTTAATACCTCTGCAGCAACTCGAATCTGTTCTGCCTGCGTCACGGCCGAAATCACCGCTACACCATCGGCACCCGCACCTACTACTTCCCCCACACGGTCTACCGTAATGCCACCGATCCCGACGATGGGCAGATCAATTCCTGATTTGCGCATCTCATGCAAAATGGCTGGACCCTGCACCGCATGAGCATCATCCTTTGAGATGGTGGGATAGATGGGGCCGACGCCGAGATAGTCCGCACCATGCAGGATGGCCCGGCGTGCTTCCTCAATCGTATGGGCGGAGACGCCAAGGATTCGGTTTCCGATTCGGGCGCGCACAGAATCAGCCGATTCATCGTCCTGACCGATGTGAACACCGTCGGCGTTGAGCTCAAGAGCCAGCTCCACATCGTCATTGACGATAAAAGGGATACCAGCATAGTGGCACAGATCTTGTAGCTGACGCGCTAGTTCGAGCATAGGAACCCCTGTTAACGCGCTACGGCCCTTTTCCCGGAACTGGATCATGGTGGTACCGCCAGCAAGAGCCTCCTGCACAACCCGACTTGGTTCCGCGAGGCAGTTCACGCTTCCAACAACCAGATACATCTGTAAATGCCGCCGCATGATCTCAGGTAATATTCGGCCGCTCATTGGGGTATCTCCTGACGACGGCGGTAGGCCCAATGATTGGTTGGACCGTGTCCCTGGCCCAGATACAACGTATCCTCAATCGCCGCCTGAATGAAGGCTCTTCCATTCACTATAGCTTCCGGTACAGACACACCTTTCCCTAATTCAGCGGTAATCGCTGCTGAGAACGTACATCCTGTTCCGTGTGTGTGGACAGTTCGCACCCGCTTGCCGCCCAGCTCGGTGAAGGCTGTTCCGTCAAAGAGCAGGTCAACAACTTGGCCGCTGTTTTCGCTCTCCTCATCATGGCCGCCTTTGATCACAACGAACTTGGGTCCTAGGCTGCTAATATGTCTCGCAGCTTCGCGGCGATCCTTCATCGTACGAATGCTTATCCCGGTTAAGGCTTCCGCTTCCGGGATATTTGGTGTGACGACCAAGGCCAAGGGGAGCAGGTCGTCGTTCAACGCCTGCACCGCTTCCGGTTGCAACAGCTTTGCGCCCCCTTTGGCAATCATTACAGGATCGACGACAACCTTTTCCCAGCCGAACTTTCGAATTTGCTCGGCCACAAGGCGGATGATGCCCGCGTCAAACAGCATGCCAGTCTTCAGGGCATCGACTCCAAGATCTGATCCTACAGCTTCGATTTGCTGCGCTGTTGCTTCCTGTGGCAACGGATATACACCGTGAACTCCCAAGGTATTTTGTACCGTAATGGCTGTAATAGCCGACATGCCGTATACGCCAAGCTCCTGAAAGGTTTTGAGATCGGCTTGAATTCCAGCTCCGCCGCCGCTGTCTGAACCGGCAATCGTCAGCGCTCTCGGTACATGCACGTCTCTCATCGCGCACCACCTGTTGTACTTGTTCCAGCTTCACGGATCGTGACATGCCCCTCCAGCGAACCAGTATGTAGTTTGGCAAGCTCGTCGAGAAAGGCTATCTGGAAGCTGCCTGGCCCCAGTTTTGCGGTATGTGCTGCGGCTCGGGAAGCTGCTGCACCGTAAAATGCCAAACCTGCTGTACCTGCGAGCAGCAGGTTGGGTTCAATTGCTGCAAACGCACCCAACACAGAGGTCAGCAGGCAGCCTGTTCCGGTTACCTTCGTAAGCAGCGCGTCTCCGCCACTAATCAATCGTACTTCGACCCCATCGGTGATGACGTCCTCTTTTCCAGTGATGACAACCATGGTATGGAGCGTTTGTGCAGCCCGAACTGCCAGATCGACATTACTGCTGTCAGCACTGTTGCCTGCATCTACCCCTTTAATCTCTCGGACTTCTCCGATTAGATGGGCGACTTCGGCTGCATTGCCTCGCACTAGTGAGATTTTTACTTCTTTTAGGATCCGCAGTGCTGACTCGGTTCTAAAGCTCGTCGCTCCCGCACCAACCGGATCCAGCAGAACTGGAACACCATGAGCATTCGCTGATTGTCCAGCAATGATCATGGCATCTACCAGCTCGCGGTTCAGCGTACCGATATTTAACACGACGGCGCCCGCTATTTTTGCCATATCTGCTACTTCCTCGGGTGCATAAGCCATCACCGGGGAAGCGCCCAGCGCATACAGGCCGTTGGCTGTAAAGTTGGTGACCACCACATTGGTTATATTATGAACGAGGGGGTTGCTATTTTGTACCTTTGTCAGGAGATCCGAATAACTTTGTTCCCATATACTCATCATGTTTATCCTCTCTCATCTCTACTGATTATTCCAAGACCGTAGCGCGCATCTGGACGGGCCATTGTTCCTGCTTATAAGCCATATCCCAGAACATATATTCCAGCTGGCAGCTTAGCATAAAATGCTCAATCATCCGCTCTTGCTCGGCAGCCGTGGCGACATTCGCCCAAGCATCCACACGCTCGCGATATTTGGATGTTACATCTTCAATCTGGTTTCCATAGAAACAAATCCACTCATAGAATGGATGAGACTCGTCCGGTCTTACCTCATCCATTAGCCTGCGTCCAATCTCAAGATATGTCCATGGACATGGCAGCAGCACGGCCATGATTTCTCCAAGACTACCTTCATGTGCGACTGTCAGCATATGGCGGATATAATGATGAGCGGACGGAGCGAGTGGATATCCCTGCATCTCTTCATAGGTGACACCTGCGATAGCACAAAAGTTTTGATGCGGATGAACCTCGCTGTTGAGAATAAAAGAGATCTGTTCGTTAAATACAGCCATATCCTCCCGGCTTGTGCTTTTGGAGATCGCGATGCCGTAAATCCGCATGTAGGCGTTCAAATATTCAAAGTCTTGTTTTACATAGTGAATCAGCTGCTCCTTTGTTAAATTTCCTTCAGCAATACCTCTCACAAAGGGATGCTCATAAATGGCTTGAAAAATGCCATCCGCCTGCCGACGAAGTTCTTGCGAAAAACTCATTTCCCCACCTCCAATAAAAATGGAGAACAAGAAGTCCCGTAAGATACAATTCTCGGAACAACGCCAAAAAGCCGCCCCGAAAACTGGAGCGGCTTCAACATAGGTTCAATGCGCAGAAAACGCTTGAAACCTTATATACGAAGGCTCCACTTTCCTACGCTAGTACGAACTAGATCAGGTTCAAAGGGTCCAAGTTCATTCTTGTCTCAGCCATAATGGCTCCCCTAGTGGACTTTCCTATTCTTTTGACTAATACTGTACATTCGTTCCTAGGTTATGTCAAACTGCTTTGATTCCAGTCAAGGATTATGAGGGTGCTGGATTACACTTTCCACGGCTTTGACCCTTACATATTCCGGTTTCCACATCGCATCCCGAATGGCTTGTTCAATATCTGAAATGTGTGCCTGAGCTACCTGATCCTGAATTGCAGCCTTCGCTACCGCAACCGCAACCGCGAACGAAACATCACGTAATTTTTGGATATGAGGCAGCAGTGCACCGCCAAGTTCATTCGAATCTACGGCGTTGGCAACGGAATCAGCTGCTGCGGTAAACATGGAAGGGGTGATTCTTTTGGCCTTGACCACAATTGCGCCCAGACCTAGCCCCGGGAAGACAAAGGCATTATTCGCCTGTCCAATTTCAAACTTCGTACCGTTATAGGTGACGGGCTCAAAGGGACTTCCGGTAGCAATCAATGCTTTGCCATCAGTCCATCGTATCAAATCTTCGGGTACCGCTTCAGCAAGGTTGGTAGGATTAGACATGGGCATAATGATCGGTCGTTCCACATGCTTTGCCATTTCCTTGATAATCTCTTCAGAAAAGGCACCCGCTACACCGGAAGTTCCAATTAAGATTGTGGGTTTTACCTGACGGATGACCTCCAGCAACGGTATTTTATCATCTTCCGATCGGGCCCATGAGCTGATTTCTTCCTTTTTACGCACATATGGTTTCTGATAATCCAGTACATCTTCCATATCGTCTGTTAACAGTCCGCGATAATCAAAGGCCCAAAATGCCTTGAATGAATCTTCTTCAGGAAGCCCGTCCTCGATCATTGCACCCCGTATTTGGTCGGCGTTACCGATTCCTGCTGCCCCTGGACCAAAGACAAGTATTTTTTGTTCACGTAGCGGAGTTTTAGTGACACCTACCGCCGAAACAATCGCAGCTAATGTCACTGCTCCTGTGCCCTGGATATCATCATTGAAGGTGAGAATGTTTTGACCGTACTTCCCTATAATGTGTCGTGCGTTCACGCTACCCACATCCTCCCAATGCAAAAGCGCCTTCGGGAATTGTGTTAACGTTTTGCTGATAAAGGTACCAATAAATTGATTATAGGCTTCCCCGCGAACTCGTTTATGGCGGTTTCCGATGTACAGGGGATCATTCAGCAGCTTCTCGTTATTCGTGCCGACATCCAGTACAATGGGCAGCACCCGCCCGGGGTGAATGCCTGCCGCAGCTGTATATACAGCGAGTTTGCCAATAGCAATGTTAATTCCCCCGACACCCCAGTCACCAATCCCCAAAATACTTTCCGAATCCGTCACGACGATCAGGTCAACATCCTCACTACTCAAACCGGTATTATAAAACGCCTGTCCAATACCGTTCGGATTATCTATCGATAAATATACGCCCCCAGGGCGGTTGTACTCATGGCTGTATTCTTGAATGGCGGTTCCTACAGTCGGTGTGTAGACTACGGGCAGCATTTCACTCAAATGGTCGGTTAGCAGTCGATAGTAGAGTACGATATTTCGATTGTGAAGGTCGTTAAGTGAGGCATTTTTACGCAGCATGGTGGGTTGTGCCAAGAATTGCTGATATGCCCGAACGCTCTGTTTCTCCAATGAAAGGACAGTGGGAGGAAGAATTCCTTCCAGGCCCAGTTCTTTGCGTTCTTCTTCTGTAAATGCCACTCCTTTGTTCAAAAGAGGGTTTGCTAGCACGTCCTTTCCTCGTAAGGGAGTAGATAATGACCCATCACGATTGACATGGAATGCTTCCATAAAAAGACCTTCTTTCCCTGTATTTTGATAATTATTCATGATGAAAGATGACATGTTATCCATAGTATGGACATGCAAATTGGTTTTATTCTTCTATTTATCTATGACAAAAAGACCATATATATATCTTCTTATTAATCTTATAGAACTAATTTCAGTTTCGGATTCATCTTGTAATTCGCACGTTTATAGTCCTAATGAATCAGGTCCAAATACTCTGTTTTTATCAAATATGAAAATAGATTTTTCTTCTCTTAAATGTTTATATATCAAGGGATGTGAGCTATTTTGTTAAGAAAATATGAAGTATTTGGACATTAATTTAATCTTGCTAAGCAAACATTTTTAATTCTTTTTCAACAAAATAGAATTATTCGGAGGAAAAGGAGAGGTTTGTGTGCAGGGACCTATAGCCATTTTTAGCGATAACAACAGGGCTATTGATTATCCCAATGTGATTTGTTTTTACCAATATATACAGTGCGAGGACACGGAGACCGCTTCAGTCTACGAGGATGCATGTTGCTGCCTGATTGATTATAGGGAGCCGGGGCAAGCCGTGCGGAAAGCTAATCAGATCCGTAGCCAATTTCCGCAAATGCCATTGCTATTGGTGACGGATGTAACCTTTCCGTTCAGTGATCAGCATATGGTGCAAATTATCGGAGTAGGCCGATTGCGTCTGCTATTTTGGCAAGCCAATGATACCGAAGAAATCATTTCTGAAATACAAAGCTTGCTCTATCCCGAGTATTCGACCAAAAGCCAACATGTTGCATTCATCTTATCTGTATATAACGAAGAGAAACGTTTTGTTCATGTCAAAACCTTTGCTGAGCGACTGCAAACCTTTATCCGCAGCCATATTATAGAGGGTTCGATTTATCTCATTGATGATGGTAGTCACGATGGCACGAATGCCTTGATTAAAGCGCTGGAGGCGGCAACTGACTTGTCCGTAAACCGGATTAACCAGAACCTGAGTCCGCTGCTTCAAACAAGGGAATTGGGACGCAATACGCGCAAGGCAGGGACGTATCTCGAAGGAATGCGGACCATCGGTGCGGATTACTACGTATTTGTGGACGCGGACGATTCCTTTTTTATTGAGGACATTGCCAGAATGATTAATGTTGTTCAGCAGGGCTACTATGATGTTGTGATTGGAACCAAAGATATGACCGCCGAGAATCGCTCTTTATTGCGATCTATCGTCAGCTTTGGCAAAAGGGTCGTTTCTCGCCCCTTTTTACCAACAGGTGTGGTAGATTCCCAGACGGGTCTTAAAGTGATGAGTTCGGTTGCCGTGAAGCGGATGTTTCCACATTTGAAGGAACAACTCGGACTGGCGCTGGATCTGGAGATGATGTTTATTGCCAAGCGACTTCAGCTCCGTGTGCTGCAATTACCCGTCAAATGCATTGACCGAGATGGCTCGCACATTCATGTCTGGAAAGATTCCATTCGTTTTTTGCGCTCTATCATTGAGATTTGGCGACTGGATCGGCGGGTGAGATAACCACGTGAACAACCGACTGCGTTCGTTGATGTTTCCCCTCTTTAATGTGCTGCTTAACGGATTTAATTTTTTCTTCCACATTGCAGCGAGCTGGTATCTTACCGGACAAGCCTATGGTCAGGCGAACGCGCTGCTGGCCCTCTTTGCACTGCTGTCCGTTTTGGGCTTATCCATCCAGCTATTAACCGCCAAGCTGGTATCCAAGGGTGACAAGAAGCTTCCGCTACGCAGCTTACCGCTCGGTTCTCTATTACTAAAAGCACCTCTAGTGCTAACTGTGCTTGCCATGATCATTTTACTTTCCGTTCATCCGTTGCTGCGCTCGCTATTGGGTGTTGAGTCTGGCCCACTGTTCATGCTGTATGCCTTGATCGGATTGCATATTCTCGTGAGTTCATGTCGCGGAGATTTACAGGGTAGGGAACGCATGCTAGCGCTCAATGTGAATTATTACACTGAGGTATTAGGGAAACTGAGCCTGTTTTTTGTCCTGGCCGCACTAGGTTTAAAGCTAGAAGCGCTACTGTTGGCAAGTTGCGGAGGAATGTTGCTGTCGCTGCTTCACGGCTGGATCGTTTCGGCTCGTGGCTTATCCTTATCTACACACAGTGGAGAACGTATCCCTTCTGGGTTATGGAAGTCGCTAGGTCAGGATTTTACCGATAGCCTTATGACGAATTTATTCATTCTATTTTGTATCTCCATCGACATGTTGTATGTACAGCATTACTTTCCCGAGCAAGCCAGCAGCTATGCCATTGCGCTGAAGTACAGCCAATTGGTCTATTACGTTTCCTACAGCCTGATCGCGGCCTTTATTCCCAAGATCGGTGCGCAGGGGCATGACCGCCAGGCTTTGGGCAAGTTAATTGCCATCTATGCTGGGTTAATGGCTGTTGCTGCGCTGTGTGTATATGTGGGCACGACCTTTGTGTTCCCAACGTCTATTCCCATATTATTCGGAGCTTCTTACCAGTTAGCTGAGGTCTATATTCCATGGGGGGGTTGGGTGTACTGGCTATTTTCCATCGTGATGTTTTTTGTGCATGTGCACGTATTGGTGGGCAGACGCAAATTTATATTTAGTCTGGTAGCAGGAGCAGCTGTTTTAGTAGCAGCCTTTCATATGTCTCACACAGACCCAGTAGATTTTTTGCTGTCAGAGTTCATTGTTTATGGGGCAATGTCTCTCTATTTTGTGATAGATGCCTATATATATTTATTCAAAATAAAGATAAGGGGGGATTCACCCCATGAATACCATACTTGAACAGAACGGTAAAACCGTCGTTCTATTGCTTTCCTGGCGTGACATTCGTTCTCCGAAAAGCGGGGGAGCAGAAATTTTCACCCATGAAATGCTGAAACGCACACAGCAAGGCCGTTTTCAGTTCATTCATTTCTCACCCCAATTTGAGGGGATGCCTGAGCATGAAGTCATTGACGGTATTACGTATATTCGAAAAGGAAACATATACAGTGTTATTTATTATGCGATGCGCTATTACCGTCTTCATCGGCAGCAGATTGACTATGTAATTAATCAGGCGAATACGCATCAGTTCTTTACCCGATTTTGGGTGGAGGCCTCCAAGCGGATCTTTTTCATACACCAGCTAACAAGGGAAATATGGTATGAAAATGCTCGATTTCCGCTAAATATGATTGGATTTCATATGGAGCCCCTGATGCTTAAGCTGGCTCGGAAGGATCGGACGCTCACCGTATCCCCGTCTACCCGGTATGATCTGCTTAAGCTGGGCTTTCACCCGGATCGTGTTCACCTTTTACCGGAAGGCATTGAGTTTGATCATTGGCCGCGTGAACAATTTTTAATAAAGGAGTCTAACCCGACCTTTATGTATGCCGGACGCTTCGTTAAATATAAAGGCATTGATCTGGTCGTTGAAGCCTTTGGGCAGCTCAAGGAAAAGTTCCCCCAGGCTATGTTATGGATTGCTGGAAAAACCGATAAAACCTATGTGACAGAACAATTATTACCGATTATAGAGCGGTATGAATTGACATACGGAGAACCGGATGAACAAGGACAATCCCAAGCAGATATTACCTTTTACGGATTTGTTTCAGCAGAGCATAAGCTGGAGCTGATGAGTCGTGCCCATGCGCTTGTGTTTCCCTCCCTGCGTGAAGGCTGGGGGTTAACGATTACGGAAGCGGCAGCCGTTGGAACGCCCAGTATTGTCAGCAATTCACCCGGTCTGGTGGATGCGACGGATTTCGGAAAAAGCGGATATTTATGCTTTCACGGCGATATTCGGGGATTATCTGAACAAATGGAAAGAGCAGCAAAGGGTGGCGAAGATTACATGGCCATCCGTGAGCGAGCGTATCAATATGCGCTAAGATTCCATTTTGATCATACAGCTGCCGCGTTTGAGCAGTTGATGGAGAATTGGACAGAGGAGGCGGAACAGAGTGGACAAAGTGGTCATTCTCTTCTCCACGTACAACAATGAACGTACGATAGAGCCTTGTTTGCGAAGCTGTTTAGGGCAAAATTACAAGGATCTGCATATTGTAGTTGCTGATGATGGCTCCAATGACCGGACGGTTGAGACGATTCGTATGCTGTCAGCAGGAAGTTCGGTACCCGTAACGATACTAGAGCTTCCTCATGGAGAGCGGGGAGTTGCGAGGGTCAGGGCGGTTGAGGAAGCGAAACACTTGGGGGCTGAATACATATTTGTATTGGATTCCGATATGATTTTAGCCGAACATCTGATTCAGCAGAGCATCGACTTTTTTGACAATCATCAAGATATTGGCGCCTTGGTTGTTCCGGAGGAGGCATATTCGGAAGCAAATAATTTTTTTTCCAAAGTGAAAGTTTTCGAGCGAAATGTCATTAACAACGCGGGAGAGACCTTGGGAAAACGCTCCATTGAAGCAGCACGCTTCTGGCGAATGAGCGCTTACGAATCGACAGGCGGATTTAATGCGGAGCAGATTGCTTTTGAAGAAATACAGCCGACCTTGCGCTATATAGAGTCTGGCGGAGTCATTCGCCGGGCGGTTTTTACACGGGTATATCATGACGAAAAACAGGTATATCTGCAGGATGTATTACGTAAAAAAGCCTACTACTTCTCGGTAATGGATCGTACAATGTCATCTGAAGAGGGCGGATTGCGAAAGGCGTTGGAACGTTGGTACTTCTTCCGTCCGGTGTTGTATACATGGAGGAATGTGAAAAACTACATCCGCCATCCGCTGCTGACGGCGGGGATGTTGTGGATGTATACCTGCCTGACTGTGATTGGGGTAGCCGCCATGTTAAAGGGCGGCACCCGTCACTCAGGCGATCTCGCTAAGGCGGATAAGGCGTAACGATGAATGACCGAGGGTCAGCGTATCCAGCGAGTACAAGTCGGGATCGGAAGATTCCGGCTCCTCATACGGTATATATAATGAATGCGGAGTTAACTGAATACCTTCACCGTCAGGATGACGCAGTGAGCAGCCGACAGGATACAGCTCAGCAAGTGCAATGTGTACGGCAGTTACGATATCTTGATCATTCAGCAGTACATACGGTCGGTACGGAGCATTCAAAATGCTGTTTATAAATACCGATAGGTCAGATGCGACGTTCTGGTTTGCATAGAGGCTGTTTCGATTGAGCCTAGCCTGATCAAGCGCCTCATACAGTATCTTTTTTAGCGTATCATCATCCAGCTCGAGCGGTTTCGTTAGAAAACGGAACACGCCGACTTGATTAATGGCCGATAAAATAGACTGCGTATGCAGGTGACCAGATAAAATGATGCGTACGATATGCGGATAATCCTTCTTAATCATACGAAGGAACGTAATTCCGTCCAAACCAGGCATAAGCAGATCGGAAACGACTACATCAATCGGATACTTTTCCAGCACTTGCAGGGCTTCTTTAGGCGTGTGAGCGGTATGTAAGGTGAATGTTTCTTGCATCAATGTCCGTTCAAGCAGGGACAGAACCATTGGACTGTCGTCAACAAATAGAATGTTTTGGGGTGTCATAAGAACTGCGCAACTCCAATCAGGAAGTAAGAAATGAGGAACTACATGTATAATATCAGCGTTTTGGCATTTTTGAAAGATGTCAGTACAGAACGGGCGTTGCGTCTTTTTTGTGAACGATTTGATTCGGCTGAACATGCGCTCTGGGAAAAAGGGATGCGTCTTCTTCACGAATATCATGCTGCGCGACATACAGGGGTGACCTTGGCTGTCTCCAGCGCACTTCAGCATATGGACGACCGTCATGATATTTACGTTGTTGATTTGCGAGCATACAGCGAGGAAGATTTGGATCGCCTGTATATCGCAAAAACATGCGAGTTGATTCTGCTGACGGACGGGGCAACGGAAACCGCTGCGAGGTTTGCCGCACTCCAGCGTCGCACTCCCCGGTTGCTATGCGCGCGTCTACCGCTGGTCAGCTACGAGCTGGAATGCCTGATGCAAGCAATTTTGAGCCGTCTTGAACAAAATGGAGGGGACAGGGCATGAAGCAATGGGCTTTGTTGAGACCAAGCTGGCAAAAGCTGATCCTGTACCTGATCGTCCTGTGTGTGACCGTGTTCTTGGCCGCTGTGCTACAATGGTTTGTCATGCGGCAATTCAGCGGTCAGTTGGCGGAGATTCAGAATGAGCAGCTCCAGTACGAGGTACAGGAACTGTCTGGCAGCATAACGGAGCGTTATGCCGCATGGCAGGCTGAACTGAAAGAGCTGTCGTCCAGTCTGGGCAGAGAGATACTGAATCAGGGAACACGCCAGTATGCTGAGGGGTTTAAGCGTGAAAGCGGGTCTTTTTATGTGCTGGATGAACAGTATCATGTGATGGCCGGACGTGGCAATCGTGAGATGAAGAGTGCAGTCCAGCAGATTAAGTGGCTGCAAAATGGTTGTGCGGTAAGCTCTTTTGTGACTGAGGATCATCAGCCTGCCCAGTACATAGCGTGCAGGATTCAAGGGGCGCAGACGGGCGGTTTTATGGTGCGTACGGTTGACGCTGAGATGCTTAGTGGAATTATTAAAAGTAAGCCGGTGAATCAGCATGATACTTTATTTTATAACGGTCAATTCAAGATCGTAGCTTCCCGAAATACTCCGGATATCAACCGGACGGACATCACGGGTGTAACCCGTAAGCTGCTGGAGGGCAATACGGGTATCGTTGAAGATCGTGGAGAGAAATACGGAATAGGATTCAGCCGCATTGGGGAAGAGGCCCTTTACATATCGGTTAAGGATATTAGTCAGGACACTGCCCAGCGAATTAGCTCCTTTCGCAAACAGTTGTGGATGGTGATGGCTCTAATACTCATGATTCTGTGGGCCATGCTCATCCAGTTCCGCAAACGGATTGTGAAAGATGCCATCGTGAACAATCAAGTGCGTGACCAGCGGCGGGATGAAGATATGCGACAGCAGCAGGACACGTATTATTTGCCGTTAATGCAGACGATTGAGCAGCAGCTGCAAGAGCTGCAAGAACAGACTAGCCGTCTCACGGGCGGCGATGATTTAAAGCTGTTGGGATTTTACCAAGATCTAGCCAACCGCTTTGAAGTGGCTTCCAGTCAGGGAAAAGGAGCATCTCATGAGGAACTGGAGTATTTCCGCGAGCTGAATGAAAATTTCATCCAGGGCCGTCTCAGACAGGAATCCTCACTTGGAGAGTTACTGACAGGTGTCCGTAGCTTACGTGATGAGCTGGAAGAGAAAATGCATGATAATAGTGGAATTAGCTTCACGGATATGAACGAGGTATTGTCCGAATCACTGAAATGGGCGAACCGTTCGCTGAATATGAAGCACATTCAAGTGATCACGCGGCAAGAGCCAGTTCCATCCATTGCAGCACAAGCACCTATGCTGTACAAAACGATTCAGGGGTTGCTGGAAAATGCAGTAGAGGCCATGAACCGAGATGGAGAGCAGCTAGAGGGTCAGGAACGGGGCCGAACGGGTCTGCGGTCCAAGCGGCAATCTCTTATGCTTAAGGTTAGCTCACGCTTGGAGGAAGCTGAAATTATGATTATCATTGAAGACACAGGCGGCGGGATTGATGATAAGATGCGTTGGAGCTATTTCCAGCCGGATTATTCCCAAAATGCGCAGGAGCATACGTTCAGTCTGTATCATATGGATGCATATCTGAAGACTATAGGTGGTCGCTTAAAGCTGCGTAATACCGATCAGGGATTGCAGGCCATCGTTCATTTGAGAAGATAGGTCCTAGATAACCAACAGATACACAAGAAGTTCAAGAGAGGGGGACAAGCATGAAAAAGTGGATATTTCGCTATCGCTACGATATGGCGGCAATCATATGGATGCTGGTTTCGATCGTTGCGTATCTTGCCCCCATCTATGGACCTGGACAAATCGTGTTCAGTGACATTGCCTTTGGAGCCACCTCTCATCGGTATCTGGAGGAAATAACCGGGGTATGGAACGAACGATGGTCTACCTCGACCCTGTTTAACGCTCCACGCATTCTGTACATCTTGCCTTTCTATGGACTTTCATTATTATTTGACGAAAGCGGTCCGGTCTTGCTCAAGTCGTTTATCACAGGCTTGTTATTTGTTTCGGCTTTTTCGATGTATGCCTTTGCCAAGCGACTGGTCAGCGTGTATTATTCACCAAGCTTTACGAAAACCCGTATTTTTGCCATTGTGGTGGGTTCGTTGTTTTATGCACTGAATCCGTGGGTTATTTTTCGCATCCAGCATATTTATTTGCTTTGTGGCTATAGTTTGTTTCCGTTAATGCTGCGATTTTTTTTCAGTGCGGTGGACCCCAAGTTTCAAATTCAACAAATTAAAAACTATCATCCCCATAAATTGTATCAGCGGAACTGGATTGACCTGTTCCTGCTGGCTGCAGTATTCACCGTGAGTGCTGCGGCCATTCATTATTTTTTCTTTGGGATGATTTATTTGGGATTGTTCACCATGTTGCTCCTGCTCAAACTGACCTGGACCCATCGTAAGGCAGGGCGCGCCTATTTACAGCCCTTATACGGTAATTTTTTGCGTAAAGGTATGATTTTTGGCGTGTTTTTCGGTCTGCTCAGTTTTTATTGGTTGTCCCTGTATGTAGGCAGCATGTTGATGGACGCTCAAGCGTCTCAGCATAATATCAACGTCGTGGATACGTTGTCTCTATTCAGCCGTAACAGCAGTTTATATAATGTGGGTTATTTACTGAGCTATTGGTGGCCCATGTTCTCGTTTTCCTCGCTGCCTGCGATGTTTTATGTAGGTGGGGGATTCTTGTTGCTATTGATCGGGTACGCGATGGTGACACGTTCACATAAAAATCCGATCATTCTGATCTTCTCGCTCCTTACGCTGTTATTTATGGTTGCAGCGACTGGAACGACATTTCCGTCCATTGCCAAGTGGTTTGTCATTCTGGTTACGAAAACCCCTGTGATTGGTTCGGTTTTCCGTGATCCTAACAAATTTATTGGACTGCTCTCCCTTAATTTCGGAGTGTTGCTGACCTTTGGCGTCATTCAATGTATGGAATGGTTTGGATCATCACCGCTACAGCGTGGGTATAAAAAGCTGGCGGTTGTTATCGTCGTTTTGTGCCTGGGCGTGTATTTGGCTCCCTTGCGTACGCAGTTCATTGAGGGGTATTACAAGCCGGTACAAGTGCCGGAGGATTATAGTCAAATGGCTGAAAAGCTGACTGACTCAGATCGTTTTGACAGCAAGGCACTGTATTTTCCAATTGCTGATAATATGATTCAAAGCTATAACGGAGTAGCGACGCCCAAATGGAATAAAGGAAAGACGGCAACCGAGAAGGCGACTGGAGATTTTCAGGTATACTCTTCTCCTAAAAATACGATCTTTCATCATGAAGGCAATGATCCCGGTATTACATACTATATGAATTTTCTGCAGTATGTTATGGACAACGGATTAAGCTCGCGATTAGGCTGGCTATTCTCTACTTTTGGGGTCAACCAGTTGGTCTACCATGACGAATATGAGGGACAGGAGAAGCGGCAGGATTTCCACCTGTCTCAGCTGGAAGGTCAGACCGGGTTGAAACGTACGTATAAGAACGACTTATTTTCCATATTCAATCTTGATCAGGCACCGCCCTATATGAATATCCTTGCAAGTAAAATTGTGACACCTTACGGATTTAGCCGGCTGGAGAGCTATAGTCATTTGCCTGGTTTTGATTTCAGCCGTTTTGGAGTGCTGTTCAGCGCGTTGAAGCCTGAGCTAAACACCATTCAGACGGTCAACAAAGGGGATTATGTGGAGGCAGTCTCCTTCAATGACTTGCTGTTGTCACAGCTCCCGGCAGAGAATTACTTGCGGCCTTTTGATGCGATTGAGGATGGCAATGCTTTTTTGAAATGGTCCAAAACTTTTGCATCAACCAACGATTGGTTGTGGTATTTATCCTCCCAAAATATACGGAACTTCCCGTTTGATATGGAGATGGATGCAGGGATTGCAGTCACCTTTGCCAGTAAGAAGCTGGATGTAGCACCGTATCAGATGAGCAGCATTGAAGGGAATACGGTGCTGGATTTTGACTCTATGCTGAGAACGGAAACCTTTTTCAAGCCTGATAATCCGCAGTTGTTCAGTGTGCAGGCTAACCCCCGAGAGGAATCAAACGATGTGCCGACTCTGCATGGCGAGATTATGAAGGGAGATCCGAGTAATATATGGCAGGTCGCCAGATCTGGATTGCTAGAAGCCAAGGAAAATAATCCATATCAGTTCCACATCACCGTTTCTGGCCGTGGGACGAACAAAATGCATGTAAAAATGAGGTTTTATGATAAGCAAATGCGTGAGCTGGGGGTCAGCTATGTTGTGGCACCTTCAGAGGGCTATAATTTTGACAGTGTAAAATTTTACGGGGAATACGTTTCACCACCTGGTAGCTATTGGATGCGAATGGATTTGTTAACCCTCCAGCGTCCGCAGCAAAAAAATTACTGGTGGATTCACGATATTCAGCTGCGTGATTTGGGGCAATACAGTAAGCCTAACACGTTTACGATGCATAAAAAGATGGACCAGCCTCAAACCTCACATGTATATGCTAGAGTGTTCATGAATAAGGCAGGCGGGAAATTGCAAGTCACACTGCCGGATGGAGTGACTAACATCAAGACCCATGATGAGGGATTAAACCAATTCCAATGGGTCGATCTGGGAGAACATGTTTTTCCAAAAGGAGATAACCCAGTCACGGTTAATAACCTGCAAGGCTTTAATGCGGTCAATCAATTTGCGATTGTTCCTGTGGATCAACTGGATCAGTTATCTTTTCCGGTGGAGCAGGCATTAAAGCGGGGCAAGCTCTTTTTCACCTTGGAGGCAGAGAGCGATTTTAATGCCCAAGGGAATGTGCAGACGGAACGTGCGTTACCAAGACTTAGTATGGGACGGGGAATCAGTTACCAAAAAGGGACGTTAAGCAGAGAGGTGGAAGTCACCAAAACGGGAACCTATGGCACAGCAATTTTGGCTAATCTACCTGCCGGATACGAAGGATCATTAGCAATGAAATGGAAGAATGAAGAGACTGGAGAGGTGCTGACCAGAACAATTCGTACGGGTGAGTCATATAAGCGGTTATCCGCTACCTCATTATCCGAAAAGCAGGTTATTGAAACGGTGCCCAATCAGGATGGTTTTGCCAAGAAAATCATACAAATTCCCGATCTGCTGAACGACTATGGCCGAGTAGAGTTCAAAAATTTATTCTTAACCAAGGGAAAATATCGCTTAACCCTTGCCCTGGACAGTCAGGTGCCGTCATTGAGCCATTTTGCAGATATTCATCGAATGGACGGGCAGGAAGTGACGGTAATGCCTGGGCAGGACACGAAGGAATCATTGGGCTCGGATGTTGGATGTGTAGCAGATATTCGGCCTGGTCAGACGAATCTGTCCATCCAGGACAAAGAACTGTCTATTCGTTACGCACCTAGCTATTCCTGTGACTGGAATATTTATGCGTCCAAAAAAATGAAGGCAGAGCCGCTGCAAGAGTACGTGGTGCAGTTGGATGCGCGATCAGAACAAATTGGAAGTCGGCACATGAAGGTCATTTTCTTAAATAAAGCGTCCCAGATTCTTCAAACCTCCTATATTGATGAGGTAGAGGAGAGAGATAAGGAGCAATGGAATCATTATGATCAAATAGTGAAGGCTCCAGCAGGAACCGTCTTGATGCAGTTTCAGATATTGGCGCATGCGCACAAGAAGCAATCAGGCTTATTTCAAATGAGGCAATATTCCATCATCCCTTATCAAGCGATGATTACAGTGGATCAATTTACGCTGTTTGAGGGAACGGATATGGAAACCTTTTTTATGGCACCACACGCTTCGGAAAGCATTCAGGCTACTCGTGAAAATTCCATGGAACGCAGCTTTACACTATATAATCCAATGCATCAGCAGGTGCTGATCCGGGAGACAGAATCACCCAATCCATTATGGGAGTTCAGGCTGGGTAGCGAAAATCAGCGAGCACGTCTGTCTGTGAATGGAGTAACGACCGGATTCATAACGAATGGCAGCGGAAACGGTAAGGTTGTCATTATTCTGGCTTCAGCCTACCGTTTTGGCTGGGTATTGTTTGTCATAGGGATATTGGGTGGAGCAGCTTGTTTTCTTCCTTATCGGCGATGGACAAAGCGGAAGCTTCCATAAGAAGCAAGCTGCCCAGAGGGAACCAGACCGTTACTATACGGCTACATCTCGTATTTGTAGCCTCTGCCCCAAACGGTACGGATATGCTGAGGATTTTTAGGGTCACGTTCAATTTTTTTGCGGAGGCTGGAGATATGTACGTCGATGGTACGATCCAGATAAGCGCCATCGCCGCCTTTGACCCGATCCATCAATTCGCTACGGGTAAAAACTTTCCCTGGATTGCAGGACATCTCTTTTATAATAGAAAATTCGATGTGAGTAACTTCGATTTCCTGGTCATCGACCAACAGGCTATGACGGTAATCATTCACCCAGACTCTTACCTTTTTAAGCTTTTGGGTTATCGTTGGTGTCTCAGTGAGCATGTTGCTGCCACTGCGGCGCAGCAAGGCTTTGATGCGGGCGTTTAACTCTCTCAGACTGAAGGGCTTGCATAAAAAGTCATCCGCTCCGTCGTCTAGAGCCTTTATTCTTGTGTTCAGCAGGGTGTTATTAGAGATGACGAGCACAGGAACCGTAGTAAATTGGCGGATGTGGCTGATCAGCTCACATTCGACTTTACCGGAAAACATTAGCGCGGTCACAATAATGTCCGGCTTAAAGTGCATTAATGTAGGAATTGCGAGTTTACAATCATAGATTAGTTCGGTATGATAGCCTTCCTCTTGAAGATGAAGAGCAATCATATCAGCCAAACTTTTTTGACCTTCAATGATGAGTATTTTTGTAGGCATGACAGACATCTCCTGTACGGACAAAGATACAATTAACATTGCATAACTATGTATGTTCTACGATGTTACATACTTATGTATTCGGCAAAAGCACGAAAAGCAAACAGTCCTATAATGTAAGGAAAATATGAATTTAAAGGAAGAAGGTTGCATCTTTGCGAATGATTTTATTATCCGGAGGTTCGGGTAAACGACTATGGCCCTTATCCAATGTGAACCGCCCCAAGCAGTTTCTTTCCATCCTACGTCATGACGAGCGACCGGAAAGTATGCTGCAACGGATATGGAGACAGTTAGATGAAGCTGATTTGGCAGATCAAGCTTATTTTTCTACGAGTGGAACTCAGATCGAACTGATTCAGGGGCAAATTGGCGGAGACGCTGTGGTGATTGAGGAGCCGACTCAGCGGGATACCTTTCCGGCTATTTCCCTGGCTACGGCTTACTTGCATGATGTTGCAGGCGCATCACGCGACGAAATCGTAGGGGTCATGCCGGTGGATGGCTATGCGGGGGATGAATTTTTCGAGCATCTGCGCAGGCTTCCTTCGATATTAGAGCAATCAGGAAGCCATATCGCATTGATGGGGGCTGTTCCAACTGAGCCCTCGGACAAATATGGATATATTGTGCCTTCATCTCCTTTGTCTGACCAGGAATACTATAGAGTGAGTTCATTTGTAGAAAAGCCTGATCTGATTCGCTCCGAAGTATTGATCCGTGAAGGAGCGTTATGGAATTGCGGAGTGTTTGCTTTTAGAATCGGATTTTTATTGGATGTGCTGACGCAAATGGGTTTACCAGCCGATTATGAAACACTTTCGACAAATTACGCAGACTTGCCTAAAACCAGCTTTGATATTGCGGTAGTAGAACACACTCGTAAGCTCTCCGTGCTCCCATATCATGGAGAATGGAGAGATTTAGGAACATGGGATTCGTTGGTGCGGGAAGTGAGTTCAAAGCTGAGCGGTCCCGGATATATTTCAGAAGCATCACATGACTCGCATATCATCAATGAACTGGAGATTCCGGTCAGCATCTGGAATGTCCCAGACATTATTGTCGTTGCTGGACCGGATGGCGTGTTGGTTACGGATCGACAATCATCAACAGGAATTAAGGATATGGTGGCAGAAATTGAAATTGGGCCGCGTTTTGAGGAGCGCTTTTGGGGTAAGCAAACGGTCTTATCCCATCAACAAGCAGCAAGCGGGTTACAAACGGTCACCAAACGGGTTGTCATTTCGAAGGGGAGATTTATCAGCTATCATGAGCATCAGTTTCGAAAAGAGGTTTGGACCATCGTTTCAGGAACCGGAAGCGTCTGTATCAATGGGATGACACAGACCGTCAGCCCCGGTATGGTCATCGTTGTAGAACCTGGTACCAAGCATTTTATAGGAGCCGTAGAGGGAGATTTGGAATTCATTGAGTCACAAATCGGACATATCGTATCCGAAACGGATATTATCCGATATGAATTTCCCGATTGGATTGATGCTCGTACTGTATAAAGGTGCCTGTAATATAGGAACGAACGGGTAAGAACGAGGTTCATCTGAAGCCAGTGAAGAGCGCTAGGAACTATTTTTTAATCAAGCTTGATGGCTGGAAATGCTCAATAAAAAGGTATTCATGCGTTGTTCGCTTGAATACCTTTTTTGCATGAACAACTCGTATTGTTCTTAATGAATTGGATAGGAAAGAGGCTTATTAAATGAGTTTTTTGAAGGTTAGCCACTCTTTTACGGCATCTGTACTGAGGTCTCTTTTCGGCATCCATTCTATTTTATCCACCAGCTTGCCGTTTCTGAATTCTGCAATCGTGGGGGTGTATTTTACGTTGTAATCTGCTTTGAATTTATTCCATTGGGCTTTGTCCTTATGAATTTTGTGAACGTTCAAAAACGTAATTTTGGAGCCCAGATCATACTGTTCGATCATCTTGTTAAAGTTAGGCTCAAATCGGTTGCAGTCGCCACAACTGGGTCTGCCAACATAAACAAATACACTTTGATCCTGCTGAATGAATTGTTTAAAACCATCAATTGTAACCGCATTCAAGTGGTCATATATTTCGGGGTAATTGCTTTTGCTCGCTTGGATCTCTTTATCTTTCTGCTGAACTACCTGCTCTAGGTCTTGAAATTTAACTACAGCTGAAATAGCGATACCAATGATAAGCAACACAATGACACTTAACCCGGCGATATATCCTTTTTTCACAGAAATCCTCCTTTTTTTACAATCTCAAACTTACAATATATGATATTTCCATTTTTCGCTGTAACACTTGTCTCATGATGTATAAAAAAGAAGCTTTCCATTAGGAAAGCTTCTTTTAGTCTGAAAGTTAAACGTTAGACTACAACAGTCAATAAGTAATCCTCACGTTTCACTTCAGTTTCCATGGTGTTCAGTACATCCAGGTATTGAGCGGAATTGGTTACGATGATCGGCGTAGTCGTTGTATAGCCTGCCGCCTTAATTTGTTCGATATCAAATTCAAGCAACAACTGCCCTTGCTTCACCACATCACCCTCTTTGACGCGCTTGTCAAAGAATTGTCCTTTCAGCTTCACCGTATTAACACCAACGTGAATCAGAATTTCTGCTCCGTCATTGGAAGTAATACCGATGGCATGTCCGGTCGGGAATACGGTCGTAATCGTTCCGTTAACCGGAGATGTCAGCACACCCTCTGTAGGATCGATCAAGATTCCTTTCCCCATAGCGCCTGAAGCAAAAGCAACATCAGAAGATTGTTCCAATGGCAGCACTTTACCTTGCAACGGACTTACGAGGATTTCCTTTTCGATTGTTACTTCTTTTTTTACGGGTGCTGTTTCTGTTTTTACAGCTTCTTCTTTTGGATCATCAAAGCCCAAAATCATAACCAATACAACTGCGAGTACAAAGGCAACAAGTAAGCCGAGGACAACCCACAAGAATCCAGCTCCAAAATAAGTTGGAAGCGCCAGTAAACTAGGCAGGGAGAAGGATTTTGCAGTCGCTCCACCGGAAGCGATAATCGCGCCCCCAATACCACCAGAAATACAAGCATAAATGAACGGCTTTTTCAATTTCAAAGTTACACCATAAATCGTAGGTTCAGTAATCCCGAATACAGCTGCCAGTGTAGAGGAACCAGCCAAAGCCTTCATTTGAGTATTTCGTGATTTCAGGAATACCCCCAGTGTTGCACCAGCTTGAGAAAGTACGGCTGCTGTAAGCATTGGAAGCATCGTGTCATAACCCAATGTTTGAATATTGGACAGCATAATAGGAACGAAGCCCCAGTGTACGCCGAAAATAACAAATACTTGCCAGAACGCCCCGGCAACAGCCCCGGCAATCAATGGGCTTAAATTGTATACCCATGTAAAACCGTTCGCCAAGCCTTGACTAATCAGGTTACCGACTGGACCAAAGGCCAAAAACGTCAATGGAACAACGACCAGCAGTGATAGCATAGGTACGATAATGTTTTTAACTGATTGATGAACAAAGGAATTAAACCAGCGTTCCACATAGGATTGTACCCATACCGCGAGAATAATTGGGATTACACTGGAACTGTATTTTATCAGAATGATTGGAATCCCGAGAAAAGCCAGTTTTGCCGGATTGTCCACCGCTGCAATAACATCCGGGTACACGAGTGCTCCAGCAACTGCGACTGATACAAAGGCATTGGTCTTAAATTTACGGGACGATGTAATAGCTAGGAATATAGGCAAGAAATAAAATACGCTGTCCGAAGCGGCATTCAGAATGAGATACGTACCGCTTGCAGTATCAATCCAATGGAGCGACGCAATTAAGGCCATAATCCCTTTGAGCAAACCTGCTCCGGCAAGAGCACCCAAGAGAGGGGAGAAAATGCTGGAAATGATATCGACCGCTTTGCCGAGAAAATTCGTTTTTTCGGAAGATTCTTCTTTTTTCGCATTTGGATTATCCGCATCCTGCAGATTTGTTTCTGCCATCATATGCTCAAAGACTTGGCCTACATTGTTACCGATGACCACTTGGAACTGTCCGCTGCTTTCCACCACTGTAATGACACCAGGCGTAGCTTCCAGTGCAGCTTTGTCCGCTTTTGTGCGATCCTTTAATTTAAATCTCAAGCGTGTAGCGCAATGAAATACCGAATTGACATTCTCTTCGCCGCCAACGAGAGTCACTATTTTTTTGGATAGCTCTTTATCACTCATGTTCAGAACTCCTTAAGTGTTATTCTTGCTACTGATAGGATTTACCGTTTACAGCTGTTGCTAAGATGCGCCGGCGTGCATCTTTATAACCTTGTAAACAAGAAAAACCTAAACTCGTGGTGAAAACGACGCACTCCTTCTATGAGGGAACGTTGATTTCACCATCAGTTTAGGTTTTGCCTGCCTTACCAGTCACAATCCATGAACGATGAGGATATGAAATTTTTAGCCTGATATGTTATTACGCTCAGTTACCCGATGAATGTGAATCGTTAGATATACATATTCATCTTTGCTTAAATATTGATCATATGTTTTTTCTAGATATTCATTAATTTTTTGGGTACAAGCAAAAGCTTCGGTATAGGTTTGCTTTACCTGGTTGTACAAAAATTCTTCACCACTGTGAATAACCTCTTTGCGAATCACTCGCATTGCAAAATATTGCAAATGGGTCAAAAATCTCGAATAGCTAAAAGAAGACTCATCCAGCACAATCCCATAATGATACGTAATAATGTTCAATATGTGTTGGACAATCTCGGTCATTTTCAGTGTAGCCTTCATCTCGTTACCGTCGATCCGTGCATTCACCATATGCAATGCAATAAATCCCGCTTCGTCTTCGCCCAATTTTACACCGAGCGTATTTTCTATTTTTTGCAGAGCATCCAGTCCAACTGCAAATTCTTTTTTGTAAAAGCGTTTAATTTCATACAGCATCGCGTTTTTGAGTGCTAATCCTTTTTCTTCCCGCTGTATGGCAAAATGAATATGGTCGGTCAATGTTAAATAAATGTTATCACTTAACTCCGTATCCAGCACTTCTGCTGCATGGGTCACGATTTCATTCACGACCTCCAGATGAGACACGGGAATATCGTTCAGCAGCTCAGTTAGTCTGGCCGTGAACTCGTTTTCATTTAACATGAAAATCTTATCTATTTTATGATCATCGACTGGGTCGCCAGCCACCTTTTTGAAGGAAATACCTCTTCCCATGACGATGACCTCTTTGCCTTTATCGTTTTTAGTCAACAGGACGTTGTTATTGAGCACCTTCTCAATAATCATTGAAGTTCCCCCCTCCCATCCTTTACCAATAAAAAATGCCCAAGCACAATTCAATACTATTGTTAGCAATAGCACTCAATTGAACTCAGGCATTGCCCGCATCACCGGTCACAATCCTTCGATATAGTGCTATTGTAGCACAAAAAAAAGCGATTTCAACATATTTTATTCTCTTTCGACAAAAAATATTTTATATTAAGGCCCATTTGCCTAGTTTGCGAGCCAACTGTGCTCTTAAGTGGTTGTACGCTCAATGAGGCTGTACTCCAGTGAATGAAGCTCCATCTGGCGTCCAATCAGCTGAGGAGAAAGCATGAAAAAAGCATTTTGTGCCTGAGCCATTATGGGATTTTGAACCGTTGTAATTCCCATCGTGTGCGCCAGCTCCGTGTTATCAAACCCAATAATCGCCAGATCTTCTGGTACCTTCAGCAATTGTCTGCGCGCTTCGCAGAGAATGCCCACTGCTACATAATCGTTTGCACACAAAATAGCCTCCGGAAATTCCTCACGATGCTGTAATAAATTGCGCACAACCTGTTCGCCGTCACGAATGTTATAAATAGAAGAATAGTTCCAGTGCTGCAACACTGGCAGATTGTGTTCACTCATGATCTGCTCATAAGCACGTTGTCTGCTGTGAGTATTGATGCTGCTCGGACGACCAAAAGCATTGGCTATACGTGTATAACCTTTTTGTATCAAATGTTTGAGCGCTAACATATATCCTTCATACTGATCCATTGCGACGGAGCGAATACCGGTATGCTCCATTCGTTGCCATGCCACGATCGGTCCATATTTGCAATAAGTACTCAAAAAATCAGTGTCATTCACGCAGGAAATGATGACCAGCGCATCGACTCTTTTTCTTTTTAAATCCTCGAAAGCTTGAAGCTCTTTCTTTTTGTCTTCTCCCGAAGTATAAATAATGGTTTGAAATTCATATTGTCCTGCGATTTCTACAAAGCTGTCCAGAAATGCCAGAACAATTTCATTAATAGTTGATGTGATGATACCAATCTGAAGCGTTTGGCCCTTGGATAAAGAAATCGCATTCCGATTAGGAACATAATCTAATTCCTGCATGATTTTTAAAATTTTAGTTCTGGTTTCGTGGCTTACATGGGGGGACTGATTTAACACTCTGGATACCGTAGCTTTGGAAAAGCCCGCCAGTTTTGCAATTTGATCAAGATTCGACATGATGCTTCTCCTCACCTAAGAAAAAAATACTTGACATGAAACGCGTTACAACAATTAGGATGCTTATGAGGGCATTACGTCTATTTTAAAGCATCTATCGGTGCATTTCAAAGGATAACGGTCACCGTTAGTTATTGATTCGCATTGCAGCACCTGATGGGTTATTGACTAGGGCGTGTCTTCAAACCTAAGCAAGCCATACGAGAATGGAAGCCAGCGTTAAAAAAGCCTGGAAAGTGCAGGCTAATTTATCATAGCGAGTAGCAAGTCGACGATATTTTTTCACCTTGTTAAAAAAGCATTCCACCAAATGACGCTCTTTGTAGAGATCGTGGTCGTATTTCGGTTTCACCCGCCGATTTTTCTTCCCTGGGATCACCGGGATCGCTTCATGCTCTTTCAAAAGAGATCGGATAGCGTTGGTGTCATACGCCCGGTCAGCTAAGACTTGCTTCATGGTTAGTTCAATGGTTTGGAGTATTTTGTATCCCTGGACAGAATCATGGGCCTGTCCTCCCGTCAATTCGAAACGAAGTGGATTTCCCAACGCATCAACCACGGCATGAATTTTCGTGCTTAGTCCCCCTCGGGATCGTCCGATTGCTTGCTTGTCTTGCCCCCTTTTGCGCCTGATCCATGCTGATGGACCCGCACGATCGTGGCATCAATCATTATGCTTTCTTCGTCGAGATCAAGCGAAACATGCTCTAGAACCTTATCCCAAATCCCTGCTTTCTGCCAGCGCCGAAAGCGAGTATATACCGATTTCCAATGGGGAAAGGTGTCTGGTAGATCCCGCCATGGGGCACCCGAACGAGCGACCCAAAGCATGGCATTTAACATCCATCGATTGTCCACAGTAGGACGTCCTCCTTGTGGTTTACGTTCGGGTGGAAACAGCTTTTGAATTAGCCGCCATTGTTGATCTTGGATTTCGTATCGTGTACTCATCTACTTTATTTAACCTATTTAAGCTTTGTTAAACAGTTTGAAGACACACCCTAGAGTGAAAACATTAGATAAGAAAAGAGGTTTTTATACCATGACGAAGACGCTAAAAGGATTCCCGCAAAACTTCCTATGGGGCGGGGCAACTGCAGCCAACCAATTGGAAGGTGCTTTTGACGTAGATGGAAAAGGCCTGTCCAGCGCAGACATGATAGCCTATGTACCTAAGGCAGAACGTAAAAACGATCATGCTATAGAAATTTCGTCTGAACGACTGGAGGACATCTTGGCAGGGAAGGTAAACGCCCGTTTTCCAAAGCGTGAAGGAGTGGACTTCTACCACCGCTACAAAGAAGATATTGCTTTGTTTGCAGAAATGGGCTTTAAAGTATTCCGGATGTCCATCCACTGGTCGCGGATTTTCCCGAATGGATATGATGCCGAGCCGAATGAAGCAGGATTGCAATTTTACGACAATGTATTCGATGAGCTGCGCAAGTATGGTATTGAGCCGTTGGTAACATTGTCACATTATGAAACACCGCTAGGTCTGACACAGAAGTATAATGGCTGGTTGGGACGCGAAGTCGTAGATCATTACGTAAAATATGCCGAAACGGTATTTACACGCTATAAGGATAAAGTAAAATACTGGCTGACCTTTAACGAAATCAATGTCATGACTATGAGTCCGTTTACTGGCGGCGGTGTGGTTATTGACCGTGTAGGAAACAAGCAACAAGCGATATATCAAGCATTGCACCATCAATTTGTAGCAAGTGCACTGGCGACCAAACGGGGACATGAGATCATTCCGGATGCTCAGATCGGCTGTATGCTGGCTCGCATTGAAAGCTACCCACATACGTGTAACCCAGAGGATATTCTGAAAGCACAGCATGAAAATCAAATGAATCTGTTCTTTACGGATGTGCATGCTCGTGGGGAGTATCCCAACTATATGAACCGCTATTTTGTAGAAAATAATATTGTGATCCAGACAGAACCCGGCGATGCTGAAATTTTGAAAAATAATACGGTTGATTTTATCTCATTTAGCTACTACATGACCTTGACCGTATCGGTAGGTCCAGAAGGAGAAAAGGCAGCAGGGAACCTGATTGGCGGTGTGAAAAATCCGTATTTGCAGTCCTCCGATTGGGGATGGCAGATTGATCCGATCGGCCTGCGTGTTACACTAAATACGTTTTATGACCGTTACCAAAAGCCGCTGTTCATCGTGGAAAATGGCCTGGGTGCGTACGATAAGGTAGAAGAGGACGGCTCTGTGCATGACACGTATCGCATTGATTACTTGCGTCAGCATATTGCCCAAATGAAGGAAGCCATTGCTGACGGTGTTGATCTGATTGGTTACACCAGCTGGGGTCCTATCGACCTTGTGAGCATGTCTACTTCCGAAATGTCCAAGCGCTACGGATTTATTTACGTTGATTTGGATGATGACGGTAACGGAACGCTCCAACGCTCCAAAAAGGACTCATTTAACTGGTATAAAAATGTGATAGCAACCAATGGTGAAGAATTGTAATTCTATATCGTTTTGGGCGGGTACAGCAGAGAAAATCCTTAGGATGCAATCTGCTGTACCCGCTTTTTGTATAGACACCCTATTAATTTGTCAGAGGGCTTCACAAATTTTTCACTTGTAATACGCTGAAAGTTTTCTGTATAATAAATAAAAATTTCATATGTCTGGTTGATGTTTGCGGGAGATGGAACGAAAGTTCCGACCGAAGGGGCAAAACTCTCAGGTGCTTAAGCTGATTTACAGCAACAAGCAGGGACCGTAAACGGACAGAACTCTGGAGAGACCCTTAATTGGGCGCCGAAGGTGCACCGCAGATTATTATCTGCTTAAACTCTCAGGCAAAAGGACAGAGACGCGAATAACCTGTGACAGGGAATACTCTACGCTTTTAGAGATAAAATCCTGTACAAATTGGTTTGTTTTTCGTGCCTTTAACCTCTCCAGGAGTCGAATCAACGGATTTGACTCTTTTTTGTTTTTTAATATGCTGGAGGAGCGGGTTGAAATGAATTTGGTACATTTATTAGAAACAATTGACAGTTGGATGTGGGGAGCGCCGCTTCTAATTCTCGTCATGGGCACTGGGTTGTGGCTAACGATCCGTCTGAAGATGCTTCAGATTATTCGATTGCCCTTAGCGCTCAAGCTAATTGGTAAAGCGCCGGACGAAGGCAGCGGGGATGTCAGTAGCTTTGGAGCATTGAGTACGGCACTCGCAGCTACTGTAGGTACGGGAAGTATCGTCGGTGTCGCAACAGCGATCAAACTGGGTGGGCCCGGTTCATTATTCTGGATGCTGGTTGCAGCTTTTTTCGGGATGGCAACCAAATATGCGGAAGGGTTATTATCCGTTAAATACCGTGTTAAAGACCGGAACGGACAATTTTCGGGTGGACCGATGTATTATATTGAAAACGGGCTTGGCCGCCGTTTCAAGCCGCTGGCGATGTTGTTTGCCTTTTCTGGTATTCTTGTAGCACTATTTGGAATCGGTACTTTTCCGCAAGTAAAGGCTATCGTTTCTTCTACGGAAAGTAGTTTTGGCGTGCCAACAGTAGTTACAGCAATCATTATTTCCGTGTTGACGGCTGTTGTTACGATTGGAGGACTCAAAAGTATCGCCAAGGTATCCACAAAGATTGTTCCATTCATGTCGGGGCTCTATATCGTGGTTTGTTTAATCGTACTCATTAAGTTTGCAGGAGAGCTTCCTCATGCGATCGCACTAGTATTACAAGGGGCTTTCTCGACAACATCTGCGACGGGTGGATTTGCCGGAGCCACGATTATGCTGGCGATGCGAAGCGGAGTTGCCAGAGGGATCTTTGCAAATGAAGCTGGTTTGGGAAGTGCGCCAATCGCAGCAGCAGCAGCTAAGACGAAATGGCCCGCAGAACAAGGACTAATATCCATGACGGGCGTTTTTATCGATACGATGATTATTTGTAATTTGACAGGATTTACATTGCTGGTTACGGGAATATGGAGTGGAAATGATGATGGAGGTCTGATGACTCAACATGCGTTTTCCAGTGCCTTTCCGGCTGGAGCAGAGCTCGTGACGATTAGCCTTATTTTATTTGCGTTCACAACGATACTTGGCTGGAACTACTACGGGGAACGCTGTGTTGAATATTTGCTTGGGGTCAAGTGGATTAAACCATACCGTTATCTGTTCATCATACTGGTTGCCGGAGGCGCGTTCATCAAGCTCGATGCCATCTGGCTGCTGGCAGATATTTTTAACGCAATGATGGCTTTTCCGAACCTGATTGCACTGCTCGGCTTGTCAGGCATTGTCGTTGCAGAAACCCGAACCTATATGAACTCTTTGTACCCTAATAAGAAAAAGGGCATTCTTGCAGGTGCCAATGTAGGGGCGGCTATCCAAGTAGAAGAAAAAGGACAAACGATCAATTCATAAATAATAAAAGGGAGTGCTCTCAGCCATCACAGGCTTGAGGACACTCCCTTTTAATTGTTATAACGATGCACGCAAAATAGCTAAAATATCTTCCTGTTTCAGCTTTTGATAATTACCGAAACCTCCGTGCTCCATTTCACGGGCCGCAATGCTTGCGATGTTTTCCAATTGTTCATCATTAATGTTGTAATCGGCCAGGGTAGAAGGGGCACCAAGACTTGTCCAGAACGCACTTAGACGGTCAATACCTTCCAAGGCAATTTCTCTGTCAGTTTTACCTACAGTGTTCAAGTCGAACATACTGAGCATCAGCCGCTTCATGCGTGCAGCGTCCTGATCCACTGTATGTCTCATCCAGTTGGGAAACAGAATCGCTAGACCGCCAGCATGAGGAATATCATATACAGCAGATAGTGCATGTTCAATGGTATGCGAAGCCCAATCCCCGAAGTAGCCCATTTGCAGCGTACCGTTCAGGGCAATCGTCCCAGCATATAATATCGTTTCGCGATGCTCATAGTTGTGCAAATCCTCCAGCAGCTTAGGTGCCGTTTCAATCACGGTTTGCAGCACAGAAAAGCACATACGATCTTGCAGCGGTGTATTTTTAACATTGTGAAAGTACTGTTCAAAGACGTGGCTCATCATATCCACCATGCCATAAACCGTCTGATCACGTGGCACAGAAAAGGTGTTTTTCGGGTCCAAGATGGAGAATTTAGGATGCGTCACCGCGCTGCCCCACACGTATTTTTCGTTCGTTTCCCAGCTGGTGATGACAGAATCCGGATTCATTTCCGAACCCGTGGCGGCGAGTGTAAGGATGGTACCGAAGGGCAAAGCCTGGATTGGCATATGTTTTTTGTTGATAATATCCCACACATCGCCGTCATATTCAGCCCCTGCTGCGATGGCTTTGGTGCAATCAATAACGCTTCCGCCGCCAACTGCAAGCAGGAAGTCTATCTTTTCATTTCGGCAAATCTCGATGCCCCTCTTAACGGTAGACAAGCGCGGATTGGGTTCAACGCCCGACAATTCATGAATGTAGAGGTGCAGAGGCTCTAACGCGTTTAATACCTGGTCATACAAACCATTTCGCTTGACACTTCCGCCTCCATATACCAGCAAAATGTTTTTGCCGTAATTCAACAGCTCTTGCTGCAATTGTTCAATTTGATTGTCTCCAAAAATTAATTTGGTGGGATTATAATATGTGAATTTGTTCATCTGGAAGGTTCCCCTCGGTTCATAGTTCATGTTCAAATTGTAATCTCTTATCTTGACTAGCTCGTTAATATCTGACTTGGCCATGTAAGATATTTGAAATGACGATTAACAATTATATATGAAAAGAATAAGGGGAATCAAGTGAAGCTAATCTTTGATCGCTCCAGCGGCAAGATCGGAAATAAACTGGCGGCTGATAAAAAGAAACAAAATAATAAGAGGGAGTACAGCCAGCAGGGTGCCAGCAATGACCATCGCATAGTCCGTATTGTAAATCCCGTTCAACTGGGACAATGCAATCTGGAGCGTAAATTTGCGCTCATCCGTTAAAACGATTAACGGCCATAAGTAATCATTCCAAGCTCCTATAAAGGTAAATGCGCCGAGAAAAGCGAACGCAGGTCTTAAAATCGGCAGTGCTACATTCCAGTACAGCCGGAAAAAGCTGCACCCGTCCATACGCCCCGCATCCAGCAACTCTTTGGGAATGGATTCTTCTGCATACTGGCGAATCCAAAAAATCCCGAAAGCATTTACCATACCCGGGATGATGAGCGCTTTGAACGTACCTACCCATCCAAAGGAAGCCATCATGACAAAGGAGGGGACGAGCGAAAGTTGTGAAGGGACCATCATTGTTGCAAGCAGTATGACGAATAGCCCCTTTTTGCCCGGAAAATCAAACTTGGCGAATGCAAAACCAGCCAGTGAATCAAAAAACAGCACCAATAGGGTAACAGAACTGGCTACAAAAAGGGTATTAAAAAAAGCTCCAGCAAAATCAATCTGCTGCAATACTCTCGTTATGTTATCCAGGAAGTGGCTACCGAACCACAATTGTGGCGGAAAACGATAGATGTCTGAGGTTGTACGGGTCGCCATGACGATCAGCCAGTAAAACGGAAACATCGACAGGATGATCCCCACCAACAGCCCGGCATATAGAACAATGGATTTTGCACGTGTCTGCATCATGTTGTGACGCTCCTTCCATCGTTATTTTTTACCTTGAACGAGTTTCCAATTGATGATGGAGAATACGGCAATGATGAGAAACATACCCCATCCGACGGCAGCACCATATCCAAAATAGTTGTTGATGAACGACTCGCGGTACAGGTATAAAACGATGGTCATGCCACTTGCCCCGGAACCGCCGTCATTACCGACCAGAACCTGTGGCTCAGTGAAGAGCTGCATACCGCCGATGGTGGACGTAATGACCGTAAACAAAATGACTGGACGCAACATGGGAATGGTGATGCGGAAAAAAGCCTGTGCTCCGGTTGCGCCGTCTATTTTGGCGGCCTCATACAGCACATGCGGAATACTCTGGAGTCCAGCCAGATAGATGATGGCGTTGTAGCCCATCCATCTCCAGACGACCATGGAAGAAATGGCGATTTGGATACCCCACGGCACATTGAGCCATTGGATCATAGGTAGCCCCAAAAGCTGCAGAAGATAGTTGAGAAATCCAAAATTGTTGGCAAATAAGGCGCCGAAGATGATGGCAACAGCAACAATAGACGTCACATTGGGCAGGAAGAATCCAACTCGCCATAAGGTGCGCAATTTCACAAAAGGGGCATAAAGCAGAAAGGCAACAATAAGGGCTAGAAGTAGCATTGGAATCGTGGCATACACCCAGATCACAAACGTATTGCCTACAGCCTGCCAAAATTCGGTGTCTGTCACAAGGTAACGAAAGTTACCCCAACCGTTATAGGTCATGTCTCCGATCCCGTCCCATTTGTGAAACGCCAGGTACAATGAAAAGCCAATCGGAAACAAGCCAAAGATGGCAAACAGCAGATAAAATGGCGAGATCGCAGCATATACGGCCCGGTGCTTCCAGATTTCTCTCAGCATATTGTCCACACGCCTTTTTTGGATTTTGTTTTTTACCGCTGTAATTCCCGTTCAATTCGTTGCATCGTTTCCGACCATAATGCGTCGGGATCGGCATCTTGTTTGGCCACATTGGAAAGGCGGCGGGTCACTATGCCATGGATGACAGGATAGCGCTCGCCGAAATAGCTGCTTTTCACATGACGCGCGGAGGCGGCAAAAATGAGACCAGTGGCCTGACCACCAAAGAAAGGCTCGGGTGTCTCCATGACTGGATCGTCATAGACGCCGGGAGTGGATGGGAACAGCCCGATTTTGTGGTAGGCTTCCAGTTGGTGTTCCGGGTTTTGCAGCCAGGTCAGGACTTCAAAGGCTTCTTTGGGGTGTTGGCTGGATTTGAGGATAGAGATGAAAGAACCTCCCAGATTGCCGTCTCCTCCAGGAGCCCGAGCGACTCTCCATTTGCCTGCTGTATCCGGTGCAGCCTCTGTGAGAACTTGCTTCATCCAGATTGCCCCTACGAACGAGGCGATTTTACCGTTATTGACCGAAGCGTTCCATTCGGGAGTCCAGCCATCCGCATTGGCGAGCAGATGCTTCCTATGGAAATCCACAGCGGTTTTCCAGCCTAGGCGGATGTCAGGAGATTGATTGCCGACATAACTTCCGTCCGGCTTGAAGTATAGGGTCGTATGCTGAGCAAGCACTTGATTGTAAACGTTTACAATATTATCAGCCAAAAACGAACGACTTCCGAATTTCTGACGAAGTTGTTCTCCGGCTGCCATGTAATCATCCCATGTACGGATAGAGGAACTGACCTGTTCAGGATCACTAGGTAAGCCCGCCTGTTCAAATAGGTCGCTACGATAGAAGAGGGCGGTGGGCCCAGTGTCCATAGGAAATGCAATCATTTTACCATCAGGAGTGATCCCCTGATTCCATTTCCATTCCAAATATTGATCCTTCAGGCGGTCTGCTCCGAGTTCCCTTAAATCATAAAAACGATCCGCACTGGGGAACAGCTCCACCATCCAGTCGTTCAGAGCTACGATGTCTGGTTCACCGGAACGAGCTGCGAGCGTTGTCTTCAGTTTGGCTTTAAAGTCACCGCCTATTTTTTGAGTTTTTAATTCAATGTCGGGGAACTGTTTTTCCGCCTGGGCGAGCAATTCATCATCAATAGAACGATTCCAATACCATAATGTAAGCGTTATCTTTTTTTCGTTTGACAAATTAGTTTCAGATGATTGGCCTTCAGAGGACAGGGACCCACTACAACCACTAATCATAGTGAGAAAAGCAAGACATAATATCAGCCATTGTACTGTCTTCACATCATTTCCCTCCTTGCTGTCTGAATAATCTGCCTACTGAACAAGTTGTAAATGGTTTAGCTCCATCATATGAAGCTGTTACCCATTTATGTGCATTGCCTTAACCAAAAACAAAAAATTTGAAACGTTTATCCATAAAAAAAAGCACGTGCGTCTGTTATAGGAAGATCGCACGTGTTTAAGTCAGGAGATTAGCTTCATGACATCAATCGTTGTATCTCATCTTTCAGAGTTTCGGACCGAGTACCGAAAATAACCTGCAGGGTACCGTTCCCAAGCCTGATAATTCCTGACGCTCCGAGCTGCTTAAGAGCTTGATCGTTAACCGCTTTGTCGTCTTTGACGACAAGGCGTAGCCGTGTGATACAGGCATCAATGCTTTGGATGTTGTCTGAACCGCCGAGATAGGTTAGGACCTTGTCTGCATGACTGGACTGAATGTCGGATAGGGTGCTTGCCTTTCCGTGGGGTATGGATTCGTTAGCCTCAGATAGGAGATTGTCATCTGCATCGTCTTCACGCCCGGGAGTCTTTAGGTTGAATTTGAGAATGATGAAGCGGAATAGAAAATAATACACGAAGGCGAAGACAAGCCCGATCGGGATCATTCGCAATGGATGGGTAGAGAGCTTCATATTGACCAGATAGTCAATGAGACCTGCTGAAAAAGAAAAGCCGAGTTTGACATCCAATAGGTATACGACCAGACCGCTCAGCCCTGTCAGCAGAGCATGAACGCCGTAAAGCAATGGTGCAATGAACATAAACGAAAATTCGAGGGGCTCAGTAATTCCGGTCAGGAACGACGCTAGCGCAGAACCAATAAAGATGGAAGCGACAGCTTTACGTTTTTCCGGTTTGGCCGTATGGATGAATGCGAGAGCCGCCGCCGGCAGAGCGAACATCATAATGGGGAAGAAGCCGGACATGAACATACCTGCCGATGTATCACCTGCAAAAAAACGCGTCAGATCACCATGAACAACTTCACCTGCAGCATTGGTATAGTCACCAATTTGAAACCATGCGATCGAGTTCAACACATGATGCAAACCGAGCGGGATCAGCAGCCGATTGGCAATCATAAACACCATTGACCCGATTCCGCCAAAGCCGACAATCCAGTTGCCGAAGGCTGCAATTCCATCTTGTATCGGACTCCAGACCATGCCGAGCAGAATGGCTAGAATCATGGTCGTGAAGGCGGTAATCATGGGGACAAAACGTTTGCCCGAAAAAAAGCCAAGCCAATCTGGAAGCTGAATATTGTGATATTTTTTGAACAGGTAAGCAGACCATCCGCCGATAAAAATACCACCCAATACGCCCATGTCCAGCTTGACGTCGTCTGGAATATACGCAAATATACCCGGTACGGCCGCCAAAATACGGGTCAGCACCAAGTAAGCAATGACTGCTGAAAGTGCGGCTACTGCGTCGCCTGCCAGGCCAATGGCAACACCGATCGAGAAAATGAGCGCCAGGTTGCCGAAGATAGCACCCGCCCCTTCGTTCAGAAAAGGAGTGACATAATGATTGAGAAATCCACCCATTCCAGGACCAAGCGGAATGTCTGTTTCATAATTAATGAGAGCTAGCCCTTGCAAAATCCCTGCGGCGGGTAAAGTAGCTACTGGAAGCATTAACGACTTGCCGATTTTTTGTAGAAATTTCAGCATAACATTCTTCCCTTCTTCATCAAGTTTGGGAGTGTCGTATTCATCCTGAAATCCTTACGTCCAGCCATTTTTTTACATCATAAATCGCGCAATCTAACATGGTCAACGATTATTTTAGAATACTAAAAGACGTAAATCCGTAGTTGACATCGCTTACATGCTTATATAATATCAAATTTAAGTTAATAATCGTGACGGAGACGAGAGAGCCACGCAGACATCCCATGTACAGCACAGGGTTGGTTTGTGATGGCTTTTCTTTTTTTGCGCGATGAAAACGATCAAAATCGGAGGATCTATTGAGGAGGTTGGTTGTATGTCGCCATACGCAGCCGAATTCATAGGGACAATGATTCTTATTGCCCTAGGTGGCGGAGTGTGCGCAGGGGTGTCCCTGAAAAAGTCATTTGCTCACGCTTCCGGCTGGATTGTGATCGGAATGGGGTGGGGGCTCGCGGTAGCTATTGCGGTGTATGCGGTGGGTCAAATCAGCGGAGCGCATTTGAATCCGGCAGTTACACTCGCGTTGGCATTTCAGGGTAGTTTTCCATGGCAGGATGTTCCCGGCTATATTGTGGCCCAGCTTTTTGGGGCCATGGCGGGTGCAGTGATCGTCATTTTGCATTATTGGCCCCACTGGAAAGAGACGGAGGACGCAGCAACCAAACTCAGTGTATTTGCGACAGGACCAGCTATTGATCATCCGTTTGCCAACGTGCTTAGTGAAATGATAGGTACTTTTATCTTTGTCCTTGCCTTACTGTCGTTTGGTGCCAATTCATTTACAGACGGCCTGAAACCGCTGATTGTTGGTTTTTTGGTTGTCAGTATCGGTTTATCCCTTGGAGGTACAACGGGTTATGCCATCAATCCAGTGAGGGATTTTGGACCGCGTCTGATGCATTATTTGCTACCGATTCCCGGCAAGGGAGCATCCAACTGGAAATATGCATGGGTGCCCATTGTAGGACCGCTATTGGGGGGATCTTTCGCAGGGCCATTTTATCAGGCCATTTTTAAGGGGAGTGTAACTTCGGCTTTCTGGATTTTATTAGGGGTCATCGCGGTGGTACTTTTGATTACCTTCCGTATCAGTCGTACTTATAAAAATCATAAAATGAATCATAAGCTAACAGCGTAAAAACGATGGATTTACACGGGGAGAGATGAACATGGGAAAATATATTTTGTCACTAGACCAGGGAACGACAAGTTCAAGAGCGATTTTGTTCAATAGCGAAGGAGATGTGGTGTACTCAGCCCAGCGGGAATTTCCGCAATATTTTCCTCACCCCGGCTGGGTAGAGCAGAATGCGAATGAAATCTGGAGCTCTATTCTGGGCGTTATTGCCTCCTGTCTTTCCGAATCGGGTGTAAAAGCAAACCAAATTGCTGCCATCGGCATTACCAATCAGCGTGAATCGGTGGTCGTGTGGGACAAAAATACAGGATTACCCGTGTATAACGTACTCGTATGGCAATCACGCCAAACCTCGGATATTTGCGAAGAATTGAAGCGGCAAGGGCATGAGGAGTTGTTTCACAGCAAAACAGGGTTATTGATCGACCCGTATTTTTCAGGCACTAAAGTAAAGTGGATACTGGATCATGTAGAAGGCGCGCGCGAAAAGGCGGAACGAGGTGACTTGTTATTCGGTACGATTGACTCGTGGCTAATCTGGAAACTATCCGGTGGAAAGGCTCATGTAACAGACTACTCCAATGCGGCCAGAACGCTGATGTACAATATTTATGAGCTCAAGTGGGATGAAGAGCTGCTGGACATTCTGGGTGTTCCAAAAATCATGCTGCCTGAGGTAAGGCCCTCTTCCGAGGTATATGCGCACACCGTGGATTATCATTTTTTTGGTCAGAATGTACCGATCGCTGGTGCAGCAGGTGACCAGCAGGCAGCCTTGTTCGGTCAGGCTTGTTATGAAAAAGGAATGATCAAAAACACTTACGGCACAGGCTGCTTTATGCTGATGAATACGGGGGATCAGCCTGTTGAATCCAAGCACGGTCTGATCACGACCATCGCTTGGGGACTGGAGGAAGGCAAAGTGCAATACGCACTTGAGGGGAGTGTGTTTGTTGCGGGCTCGGCGATCCAGTGGCTGCGAGACGGGCTGCGCATGTTCCGTGAGGCGAAGGACAGTGAGCCTTATGCGGCCCGTGTTTCCTCTACAGAAGGGGTGTATCTTGTACCCGCTTTTGTCGGACTAGGCAGCCCCTACTGGGATAGCGAGGTGCGTGGAGCGATGTTCGGTCTGACGCGGGGAACCACAAAAGAGCATTTTATCCGCGCCACCTTGGAGTCGCTCGCTTATCAGACCAAGGATGTGCTTACAGCTATGGAGATTGACTCAGGTATTACGGTGAAGATGTTGCGAGTGGATGGTGGAGCTGTGTTGAACAATTTTCTGATGCAATTCCAGAGCGATATTCTGGATGCGACGGTGGAACGGCCGGTCATCCATGAGACAACAGCGCTGGGTGCCGCATGTCTGGCAGGCTTGGCGGTTGGATACTGGAAGAGTACAGATGAACTTCGTAAGCGAGTGAGGGTGGAAACTTCCTTTACCCCTACGATGGATGAAGCAACACGTGACAGCCTGTATGAAGGCTGGAAAAAGGCCGTGAATGCAACGATGGCCTATAAGTAATAGCTTAAACGAAGAGGCTCTATATATTTAAACTGTAAAAAGGTGACTTCTGAATTCAACAGGAGTCACCCTTTTTAAGGTATATGCTATCCCTTGATCCTCGTATGGTTCCAATTTTGCCGGGCTCCGCAAGAGGTACGAATGACTAGTTCGGGCTCTACTTTAATACATTTCGTATCCATTTGTTTATTCATCAGGTCAAACAGCACCATGGCGGCTAGACGACCTATTTTTTGCTTGTCTTGTTTTACAGTCGTCAATGGAGGATCGGTATAACGACAGGCTTCAATATCATCACAGCCTACTACAGCAATATCCTCGGGTACCCTCAAGCCGCTTTCCTTAAAAGCACGGATGGCACCAAAGGCAAGCAGGTCGGTAGCCGCAAAAACAGCTCTTGGTAAATCTCCTTGCTGTATCCACGCCTTCGCGATCTGGTATCCATCCTCTGCCGCATAGTCCTTACCATACACGATCCATTCAGGTCTGAAATCAAGGCTAAACCGCTTTAGTGAAGCGATAAACGCTTCCTCTCTCTCTTTAATAACCAAGGAGGGGCGTTCAATGCCTATAAAACCCATCTCGCGGTATCCATTCATGTAAAAGTGCTCAACAACCTTCATTGAGATCTTTTGATTGTCGGACATAATGTAGCAGGAACTGGCTCCGGTTAGCTCAATATCGACACCGATGCAGGGGATAGGACTGGCGTCGAGATCGAAAACACTTTTCTCCACTTCGTCCCCAGCAATAATAATGCACCCGTCCACTGAAAAATATTTCGAGCGAGCCCAATAGTCCTCTCCATTATCTAGAAATTTTTCATTTGAAAAAAACAGCAGGTCATAACCGAGCAAGCCAATCTGCTTTTTGAAAACATTAATGATGTCCACAAAAAAAGGATGACTAAAATCGACATTCAGCTTGCCAGCGAATATAACGCCTACCAGATTGGATTTTTTGGTAGCAAGTGTTTTAGCCGAGGAGGAAGGTCTATAGCCTGTTTCCTCCATAATTTTAAGTACTCGCTGCCGGGTTTCCTCACTGATATCTGTGTAATTGTTTATGATTTTCGAAACCGTCGCTACTGAAACGCCTGCCATACTAGCTATTGTTTTTATATTCATGGAATCCTCCGCAACTAAACTGATTTAGTTGAATTGACTTTGTATTTCAAATTCAATGATTACTCGTATTCTATGCTACCTCATAGATGGGAGTCAACAGAGTTAATAAAGGATTTATCCTAATATTTTAAGGAGTAACAACGATAATTTAACGGTTATTATATTTTTTTGATATTTCATAATTCTCTATTTACAAATACAGGTTATTCGATACATAATAGTAGCTGTAATTAACTAAACCGCTTTCGTAAAAGTGAATGCATTTACCGCTGGTTATTTTGCATATTTTCCTCCAGCGCTTTATTGTCGGCGGTGCAATGGCCGGAGCTGTGAAGTCTTTATTTCTGAAAGGAAGGTACCGAGTATGAGCGAGAATATCTTTGTATTTCCTGATACGTTTATGTGGGGAACTTCAACCTCTTCCTATCAAATTGAAGGTGGCACAAATGAGGGCGGCAGAACGCCCTCCATTTGGGATACTTTCTGTCAAATACCCGGGAAGGTGATCGAAGGGGACTGTGGAGAAGTGGCTTGTGACCATTTTCACCGCTTTAAAGAAGACGTGCAATTAATGAAACAGCTTGGTTTTTTACATTATCGTTTTTCTGTAGCTTGGCCGCGCATTATGCCCGCGCCCGGCGTGGTCAACGAACAAGGGCTGCTCTTCTATGAGCATCTGCTGGATGAGCTTGAGTCGGCCGGGCTAATTCCAATGCTGACTCTGTATCACTGGGATTTACCGCAGTGGATTGAGGACGAAGGTGGATGGACGCAGCGAGAGATTATCCAACATTTTAAAACGTATGCCTCTGTGATCATGGACCGATTTGGCGAGCGAATAAACTGGTGGAATACGATAAACGAGCCTTATTGCGCCTCTATTTTGGGATATGGTACAGGGGAGCATGCTCCTGGTCATGAGAACTGGAGCGAAGCCTTTACTGCTGCCCATCATATTTTGATGTGTCATGGGATTGCGATCAATTTGCATAAGGAAAAAGGATTAACAGGTAAAATTGGCATTACGCTAAACATGGAACATGTGGATGCCGCTTCCGAGCGACCCGAGGACATAGCTGCTGCTGCCAGAAGGGATGGCTTTATTAATCGTTGGTTTGCTGAGCCATTGTTTAACGGAAAGTATCCTGAAGATATGGTGGAATGGTACGGAACGTATCTGAATGGATTGGATTTTGTACAGCCTGGTGATCTGGAGCTGATTCAGCAACCGGGAGATTTTGTAGGCATTAACTATTATACCCGCAGCGTCATTCGAGCAACTAACGACTCTTCGCTACTGCAAGTGGAGCAGATTCACATGGAGGAGCCAGTAACAGACATGGGATGGGAGATTCACCCTGAATCCTTTTATAAGCTGCTGACGCGGATTGAAAAGGATTTTAGCAAGGGCTTACCCATTCTGATTACGGAAAATGGAGCAGCGATGAAGGATGAACTGGTGAATGGACAGATTGAAGATACCGGGCGTCAGTGCTATATTGAAGAGCATTTAAAGGCGTGTCATCGCTTTATCCGGGAGGGAGGTCAGCTCAAGGGCTATTTTGTCTGGTCTTTCTTTGATAACTTTGAATGGGCCTGGGGATATAGCAAGCGTTTTGGTATTGTACATGTCAATTACGAGACGCAGGAACGGACCCCCAAACAAAGTGCGCTGTGGTTCAAGCAAATGATGGAGAAGAACGGGTTTTAAACAGAAAACCAGGTGCAAGTTAGCAATAGCTTCAATTTATGTAGGCCGTCATGCTGTAAAACAGAGCATGACGGCTTTTTAATTTTATAAATCCTTGCGTCAGGTAGGGGATCTATGCAGAAATATCTTGCAAATCCAATATAACAGGGCAGTGGTCACTGCCTGTAATATGGCAATCAATACTCGCATCCATTAATAGCGGACGAAGCCTCTCTGAGACGAGGAAGTAATCAATCCGCCAGCCGATATTCCGTTCCCTCACCTTTGGCATGTAGGACCACCAGGAATAAACATCTGTCCGATCAGGATAAAAATATCTGAAGGTATCTATAAATCCGGCGTTGAGGAGCTGTGACATGCGGTCTCGTTCCTCGGGTGTGAAGCCAGCATTACCGTAGTTGGCTTTGGCATTTTTAAGGTCAATCTCCTGATGAGCCACGTTCAAGTCTCCGCAAATGATGACAGGCTTCTGAGCGTCTAGTTGTTGCAGATAGCTGCGAAAACGGTCTTCCCATTCCAGTCTATATGGCAATCGCGATAAGTCTCGTTTCGTATTTGGTGTGTACACATTGACGAGGTAAAATTTTTCGAATTCTAGTGTAATAGTTCGACCCTCTGGCTCTTCATTTTCTTCAAGTCCATAATGCACAGAGAGCGGCTTGATTTTGGTGAAAATAGCTGTGCCGGAGTACCCTTTTTTCTCAGCGTAATTCCAGTATTGAGCGTATTCCTCCATGTTCTCCATGAGGATTTGTCCTTCTTGAAGCTTCGTTTCCTGTACGCAAAAAATATCAGCATTCGTTTCTTTTAGATAAGTATAAAATCCTTTGGTTACACAGGCTCTTAAGCCATTTACATTCCAAGATATTAATTTCATTTGATTAAACTCCTTACTACTCTACGCAGTCAAGCGGTGTAATGGTATACCCTCGATAAAAGGCTGTCCCAGACAAGCGCTCAAACAGCGCTGCGGAAACAGCCTTTTCTACATTAAAATAGGTTGTAATACGATGCTAGGCTTCAACATCCACAGTGGGTCCTATTTCGCTGGAAAATAAAAAAAGCTTCCTAAATAGGAAGCTTCGGCTATACGTCCCAGGAGGGATTCGAACCCCCGACCGACGGCTTAGAAGGCCGTTGCTCTATCCAGCTGAGCTACTGGGACATAAAATTCAAGCGAATATTAATATATCATATGGATGAAAAAGATACAAGTCTTATTTTGCATATATCGCTTATTTGGGCTCTACACCACATAAATTCAGAATACACATCGTTTTTTTTGCCTTATAAAAGGGTATGTTAGAATACAGGTGAATATGTTGAAGACGAGTGGTTGAACTTCGGCTGCTGTTTCTCATATAATCTACAAATACTTTAGCTTGCGGAGGAGAGGGGGTGCCTTGAAAATAAAGGACTCCAAGGTGACGACAAAAGAAAATAATATCGTATTGTTTCCGAAGACACTGGACTACTATCAAATTCAACTTACGGTGATGCTTGAGAACGAACGTTACGGAGAGGCGATGGGGATGCTGCGTTTTTTGATGCAGTGTCAGGGACAGGAGCAGAAACAATACGATGAATGGAACGCTCTGTTACAATGGCTGGAAGCTGCATTTCCACAGTACGCTGACAGCGGGGCGGCAACGGACAATGTGGAAGAAGACGAAGTCAGTGAAGTTGAGTTGGCTCGCCGTCATGCACGCTTTAAGCAGGAACAGGATGCAGGCTACGGTAACAAGCTTTTGCAGATGGCTATGGATCAACCGTTATCCGAACAGACGATTCTAGCTTTGGAACAGCTATCCTACTTGGAACTGCCGGAGATCGACGATGCCTTGCTTCGCTGGATTACTGAACGGGAAATCCATCCTCTTCTCCAATTCCGTGTTCTACAGACAATGAGACGCCGTGGAATGGAAGGGACGATAGAAATCAGACGGGGTGATGAAAAGACGGAAATCGATATTGAAACGGTTCCGTTACAGCCCGATGAGTTTCCAGAGGCGATTATGCGTATTTTGGAACGGGTTGCTGACCAGACTGAAGTGCATGAGCCTACACTATTCTATTTTGCACAGGAGCTATGGTCACAGTTTGTGATGGCAGTGTACGGTACGAAAGATTATAGATCAATGTTGGTGGAAGAGGACGGGATGCCGGATATTTGGGCAGCAGCACTCCATCAGACCGTTTCGGAAAGTTTGAACGGGAACAATAATGAGGAAGAAACCCGCGCTATATATGGCATTACAGATGCACTACGCTTCCGTTTTGAGCAAGCGTATCGGTCGATGCGATTATTCGTCGCGGCGGGAATGAACACTCCTTAATGACCGGAAACGTTTACCTGTTAAAGCATTCAAGGGCTGCCCTTGAAAAAGACAGTAATGTTAGATATACTATAGTGGTTATTTTGTGTGCGTTGATTGTAATGAAAACTAAGTGAAGATTTTGTTGGAGGGGAAAGCATAAAATGAAAGCAACTTGGGAGAAAATAGAGAAGAACCTTGGGGTTCTTGAAGTTGAGGTAGACGCGGATCGTGTAGCCGCTGCACTCGACAAAGCTTTTAATAAAGTGGTTAAACAAGTAAGTGTACCAGGATTCCGTAAAGGTAAAGTACCACGTCCTATCTTTGAAAAACGTTATGGTATTGAAAGTCTGTACCAGGATGCAATTGACTTCCTGTTGCCAGAAGCATACAGCCAAGCTGTAGAGCAAACAGACATCTTCCCAGTAGATAGCCCTGATGTTGAAATTGATCAATTTGCTAAAGGCGAATCTTTCAAATTCAAAGCAAAAGTTACGGTTAAACCTGAAGTAACTTTGGGCGATTACAAAGGCGTAGAAGTGCCTGTAAGCAAAAACGAAGTAAGCGACGAAGAACTGGCTCAAGAGCTGGAGCGCCTGCAACAACGTCATGCTGAATTGGTTGTTGTTGATGAAGATGCTGCTCAATCCGGCGATACAGCTATCATTGACTTCGACGGTTCCGTAGACGGCGTACAATTCGAAGGTGGACAAGCTGAGAAGTATTCTCTGGAACTGGGTTCCAATACCTTCATCCCTGGCTTTGAAGACCAAGTGATTGGTTTGCACACTGGTGATTCCAAGGACGTTGAAGTAACGTTCCCTGAGAACTACCATTCTGCTGACCTCGCTGGTAAACAAGCTGTATTCAAAGTGAAAGTTCATGAACTGAAACGCAAAGTTCTTCCTGAATTGGACGATGAATTTGCTAAAGATGTAAGTGAATTTGACACACTTGCTGAATTCAAGGAAGACTTGAAAAAGCAATTGCTGGAGCGCAAAGAAAACGAAGCTAAAGCAGCTCGTGAGGGCGCTGTAGTGGAGAAAGTTGCTGAAAATGCAACAATCGACATTCCTGAAGCAATGGTCAAGAGTGAAGTGCAAAACATGGTTCGCGATTTCGACAACCGTCTGCGCAGCCAAGGCATGAACCTTGAAATGTTCCTCGGCTTCTCCGGTCAAAGCAAAGAAGACCTGGAAGAGCAAATGAAAGCAGATGCTGAGAAGCGCGTACGCAACAACCTCGTGCTGGAGCAAGTGGCTAAAGCAGAAAACATCGAAGTTTCCGAAGCGGAAATTAATGAAGAACTGCAAAACATGGCTGACACTTACAAACGTTCTGTAGAAGAGATCCGCAGCATTCTGGAAAGTAACGGCTCGTTCGCTAACTTGAAAGAAGAGATCTCCCTGCGCAAAACAATCGCTTTGCTGGTGGAAAACAGCAAAGAAGTTGAAGCGCCAGCTGCAGCTGCTGAGTAATTTAAACGATAAAATATACGGTGTAGGCTATAACAGGCTGCAACGTAGTAATTAGATAAGGATAAGGCACGTAGTGAAAGTTACGTGCCTTATTTTTACCTTAGACAACCCAAATTTTAGTCGTTTATGGAAAGCGCTGTGAATGGTGTTTTCTGTTTTACATAAGTCACTACCGTACATTTGCACATACATACGAAACATGGTTAAATATGAGAAGGTCTCGGCAGGGTGTCTGTAAATAGCCTGCACTTCATATATGAGCAGGCAAATATGACACGAGACTCTGAACATGTTAAAATATTTTGTAAGGTGTTCACGTTTCATGATTGCCGCTTCCGTTTTAATGGGACAAAAGGAAGCGGATGAATACAGGTGTTCATTTTAATAAAGAAAAGAGGTTGGTCGTGATGAGTCTCGTCCCTATGGTTGTGGAACAAACGAATCGAGGAGAACGATCTTACGATATTTACTCGCGGTTGCTTAAGGATCGCATCATTTTCCTAAGTGGCCCGATTGATGACGATGTCGCCAATCTCGTCATTGCACAGCTATTGTTCCTTTCTGCGGAAGACCCGGAGAAGGACATTAATTTGTACATTAACTCGCCAGGCGGTTCTGTTACTGCAGGCATGGGTATATATGATACAATGCAATTCATTAAGCCGGATGTATCGACGATTTGTGTAGGTATGGCTGCTAGTATGGGTTCTTTATTGCTCACAGCTGGTGCACCAGGCAAAAGATATGCACTTACCAATAGTGAAGTTATGATCCACCAGCCGCTCGGCGGCATTCAGGGGCAAGCCTCCGACATGCTGATTCATGCGGACTGGATTATCAAAACACGTGCCAAGCTGAATCAAATCTATGTGGAGCGTACAGGTCAGCCCCTCGAAAAAATCGAACGTGATACTGACCGGGATTTCTTCATGGAAGCGGAAGAGGCAAAAGCATACGGTATCATTGACCAGGTGCTGTCTAAACCGATTAATCTGTAAAGGGGTGGCTCTATGTTTAAATTTAATGATGAAAAAGGACAATTAAAATGTTCTTTCTGCGGTAAATCTCAGGATCAGGTTCGCAAGCTTGTTGCCGGACCGGGCGTATATATATGTGATGAATGCATCGAGTTGTGCACGGAAATTGTGGAGGAAGAATTGGGTCATGAAGAAGAAGTAGATCTGAAAGATATTCCAAAACCAATGCAAATCCGTGAAATTCTGGACCAATATGTTATTGGTCAGGATCAAGCGAAAAAATCATTGTCTGTTGCGGTATATAATCACTACAAACGTATTAATACACAAAACAAAATTGATGATGTGGAACTGCAAAAAAGTAACATTTTGATGCTTGGACCTACAGGTTCGGGTAAAACGTTGCTTGCGCAAACCATGGCTAAAATTTTGAACGTCCCATTTGCTATCGCAGATGCCACTTCCCTTACGGAAGCGGGTTATGTGGGTGAAGACGTTGAAAACATTTTGCTGAAATTGATTCAAGCTGCCGATTATGATGTAGAAAAAGCAGAACGCGGCATTATCTACATTGACGAAATTGATAAAGTAGCTCGTAAATCTGAAAACCCGTCCATTACGCGTGACGTATCGGGTGAAGGTGTACAGCAAGCATTGCTTAAGATTTTGGAAGGCACGGTTGCTTCTGTACCTCCGCAAGGCGGTCGCAAGCATCCACATCAAGAATTCATTCAAATTGATACTACGAATATCCTGTTCATTTGTGGCGGTGCCTTTGATGGTCTGGAGCAAATGATCAAACGTCGTATCGGTAAGAAGGTCATCGGCTTTAACGCGACTAGTGAACAAAAAGATCTGAAACCAGGCGAATATACCTCCATGGTATTGCCTGAGGATCTGTTGAAGTTCGGTCTGATTCCGGAATTCGTAGGACGTTTGCCAGTCATTTCGACGCTGGAGCCACTTGATGAGAAGACATTGGTTCGTATTTTGTCTGAACCGAAAAATGCGTTGACCAAGCAATACCAGAAGATGCTGGAACTGGACAATGTGCAGCTGGAGTTTAAACAAGATGCTCTGGAAGCCATTGCTCGTGAGGCGATCAAGCGTAACACGGGTGCTCGTGGCCTTCGCGCAATTATTGAAGGTATTATGCTTGACGTTATGTACGAAGTTCCTTCCCGTGATGATGTGACGACTTGCGTCATCAACGAGCAGGTAGTAAAAGACAAAATTGCACCGGAACTCGGTGGTACAGATAAGGATAAAAAACAAGAAGAGAGCGCCTAAGGATTGATACTTCGCGATCTCTACAACATGAGAAGCCAGATCTCCACTTCACGAAACCTGTATGAGGTTTTATGGGGTGGAGGTTTGGCGTTAATGGGAGAGAAAAGTATATGTTCTTAAGACAAGACACACGTCCCGTTCAAGTCGGGAATCTGACGATTGGCGGCAGCAATGAAGTCATCATCCAAAGCATGTGCACAACCAAGACGGCAGATGTGGAAGCTACAGTAGCCGAGATTCTTCGTTTGGAAGAAGCCGGATGTCAGATAGTGCGGGTTACCGTCAACAATGAGGAAGCTGCCGCAGCTATTAAAGAAATTAAGAAGCGGATTCATATTCCGCTGGTTGCAGATATTCACTTTAATCACAAGCTGGCTCTACTGGCAATTGAAAATGGGATTGACAAGGTTCGCATTAACCCAGGCAACATTGGACGACGTGAAAAAGTGGAAGCTGTCGTTAAGGCATGTAAAGAAAAGGGGATTCCGATTCGGATTGGTGTAAACGCCGGATCATTGGAACAGCATTTACTGGATAAGTATGGCTACCCTACGCCAGAAGCGATGGTAGAAAGTGCACTGTACCATATCGGGATACTGGAAGAGCTTGATTTCCATGATATTATCGTATCACTGAAGGCTTCTGACGTTCCAATGGCGATTGCCGCTTACACCAAGGCAGCTGAAATTATTAAGTATCCCCTCCATTTGGGCATCACCGAAGCCGGTACACTCTTTACTGGAACGGTTAAAAGCGCGGCAGGTATGGGAGCTCTGTTGGCAGCAGGTATCGGGTCCACCATGCGTATTTCGCTAAGTGCCGATCCGGTAGAAGAAGTGAAGGTAGCACGGGAGTTGCTCAAAACGTTTGGGTTGATCACGAACGCAGCTACATTGATTTCTTGTCCGACTTGTGGGCGTCTGGATATTGATCTGTTCTCTATTGCGAACGAGGTAGAGGATTACATTGCAAAACTCAAGGTGCCGATTAAAGTATCTGTACTAGGTTGTGCAGTTAACGGCCCGGGTGAAGCGAAGGAAGCTGATATCGGAATTGCCGGAGCACGCGGAGAAGGTCTATTGTTCCGTTATGGAAAGATGATTCGCAAAGTCCCTGAGGCTGAAATGGTTGACGAATTGAAAAAAGAAATTGATATCATCGTCAAAGCTTATGAGGAAACAGGTAAAATACCCGGACGTGAAGAGCGTCACACTGCCGAGAAAGTGTAGGCATAAGCGGTTATTTTAAAATAGGTATAATCATAAACTATTGTCATTGTTTAAACACCGTGGAGAGCAGCTCTGCTACAGAACTGTTCTTCGCGGTGTTTTTGTATTTCTCTCTGATCTTTTGAAAGACAGCCGTTTAGCTCTCGTGGAAAAGGAAATACTGTCTTTCATAGAACAGCATTTTCAAATTGCTGAGATGAGAAACGGAGGGAATACGATGGACTTGACTATGATATTGTTATTGGTGCAAATGTTTTTCGGGATTGTTATTGGTCTGTATTTCTGGAACCTTCTACGGAGCCAGAAAACGAACCGTAGTGCGGTGGATCGGGAATCTCGGAAGGAATTGGATAAGTTGCGCAAATTGCGCTCTATTTCACTTACTAAGCCGCTAGCTGAACGCACACGTCCTGCCACGTTACAGGATATCGTCGGTCAGAAGGACGGGCTACGTGCGCTCAAGGCGGCGTTATGCAGTGCGAATCCGCAGCATGTCATTATTTATGGCCCCCCTGGTGTAGGGAAAACGGCTGCCGCACGTGTGGTGCTGGAAGAGGCCAAGAAGAATCAGTCCTCCCCATTCAAAGGTGATGCTAAATTCACGGAAATTGATGCCACAACGGCCCGTTTTGACGAGCGTGGTATTGCGGACCCGTTAATTGGTTCAGTACATGATCCAATCTACCAAGGGGCAGGAGCGATGGGTGTAGCAGGTATCCCTCAACCTAAACCCGGAGCTGTAACGAAGGCTCATGGAGGGATGCTGTTTATTGATGAGATTGGCGAGCTGCATCCAACGCAGATGAATAAGCTGTTGAAAGTGCTGGAGGACCGAAAGGTATTTTTGGAAAGTGCATATTACAATTCAGAAGATTCGCATACGCCTGCTTACATTCACGATATTTTCCAAAACGGTTTGCCAGCGGATTTCCGTTTGGTAGGTGCGACGACCCGTTCGCCGCACGAGCTGCCACCTGCTATTCGATCCCGGTGTATGGAAATTTATTTCCGTGCCCTGCAGCCGCAGGAGATTGCTCGTATTGCTGAAGATGCTGTACACAAGCTAGGCTTTGGCCCTTGTCCAGAGGCAGTAGAGGTTGTACAGCGTTACGCGACCAACGGCCGGGAGGCAGTCAATATGATCCAGCTTGCTGCTGGTTTGGCACTTACCGAGAAAAGGGAACGACTCGATGCTTCGGACGTGGAATGGGTAGCGGGTAGCAGCCAAATTCAACCCCGTCCTGATCGGAAAATACCGGGCTTGCCGCAAATCGGATTCGTTAACGGATTAGCCGTATACGGTCCGAACATGGGGATGCTGCTGGAAATTGAAGTTACTGCGGTTCCGGTTCCCGAAGGAAAGGGAAGCTATAATATTACGGGTGTTGTGGATGAAGAAGAGATCGGAGGTAACTCCCGAACACTGCGTCGTAAGAGCATGGCTAAAGGCTCTGTAGAAAATGTTCTGACTGTTTTGCGTACGCTCGGTTTATCCCCCTCCAATTACGATCTGCATATCAATTTTCCTGGGGGGACGCCAGTAGATGGTCCGTCGGCAGGGATTGCAATGGCAACAGCTATTGCCTCTGCAATGCGGGGAATTCCGGTGGATCATGAAATTGCCATGACTGGCGAGATTAGCATCCATGGCCGAGTCAAGCCGATTGGCGGCGTATTAGCCAAGGTCGAAGCTGCTTTTCAGGCTGGAGCCAAAAAAGTGATCATTCCGCAGGACAACTGGCAAGCTCTTTTTGATAGCATTGAAGGCCTAAAAGTCATCCCTGTACAGTCGGTGACCGAAGTGTTCCGTCATGTGTTCGGAGAAGAGATGACGACGGATGCGCCTGTACATGCGCCAATTGAGACTTTTCGCCCATCCCAGTCCTCCTTGTTACAGGCGGATGGAACGCATAATGGGACGATTTCAGATACAGGATCTTGCTAATGAACTAGTCTTTCATTGGTTTTTTTATAAAACATTTGATAAAATATGAAAGATAGCAACGTGAGGATTGTAAAATCCGGAACCTGAGAATCACTGGAGGTGCGAAAGCGATGGGACCCACCAAGACAAAAGGTCGTCGTTTTCCTTTGCTGCCTTTAAGAGGACTTCTGGTTTACCCGAGCATGGTTCTGCATCTCGATGTGGGCCGGGAAAAATCGGTCAAGGCTTTGGAAAAAGCGATGGTTGAAGACAATTTGATTCTCCTGTGTTCTCAATCAGAAGTTAATATTGAAGAACCCACACAAGAGGATATTTTTCGAGTCGGCACGGTAGCCAAAGTACGCCAAATGCTCAAGCTTCCCAACGGAACCATTCGAGTATTGGTGGAAGGGCTGGAACGTGCTGAGATTATTCAATATACGGACAATGAAGAATATTACGAGGTAATGGCGAAGGAACTGCACGAGGCAGAAAATGTGCAGCCTGAAACGGATGCGCTTATGCGCACTGTATTAACTCAGTTCGAGCATTATATCAATTTGTCCAAAAAGGTAACACCGGAGACTCTCGCTGCGGTATCTGATATTGAGGAGCCAGGACGCCTGGCTGATGTGATCACAAGCCATTTGACGCTCAAAATTAAGGAAAAGCAGGATATATTGGAGACGATCGACGTAACTCAGCGTCTGGAGAAGCTTCTAGATATTTTAAACAATGAGCGTGAAGTGCTGGAGCTGGAACGTAAAATCAACCAGCGTGTGAAGAAGCAGATGGAAAAGACGCAGAAGGAGTATTATCTGCGTGAACAAATGAAGGCGATTCAGAAGGAACTTGGTGAGAAGGAAGGTCGCGCAGGAGAAGTTGAAGAACTACGCAACCAGCTAAGTGAACGAGAGTTGCCGGTTCCGGTGAAGGAGAAGGTCGAAAAGGAAATTGACCGTCTGGAAAAAATGCCGGCAAGCTCTGCCGAGGGTGGTGTCATCCGCAATTACGTCGATTGGCTGTTAAGCTTGCCGTGGAACAAGTTCACCGATGATGATCTTGATATTATCAAAGCAGAAGAAATACTCGATAACGACCATTACGGGCTGGATAAGCCCAAGGAGCGGGTGTTGGAGTATTTGGCTGTGCGCAAACTGGTGAAGACCATTAAGGGACCCATTCTGTGTCTCGTAGGTCCGCCAGGAGTCGGCAAGACCTCGCTGGCTCGCTCGATTGCCAAATCCATGGGTCGGGAATTTGTCCGCATCTCTCTCGGAGGTGTGCGGGATGAAGCGGAAATCCGTGGTCACCGCCGGACTTATGTTGGCGCGATGCCTGGTCGGATTATTCAGGGAATGAAGACCGCAGGAACATCTAATCCAGTCTTTTTGCTGGATGAGATTGATAAAATGGCCTCCGACTTCCGGGGCGATCCATCGGCGGCATTGCTCGAAGTGCTCGATCCTGAACAAAACAACACGTTCAGTGACCATTTTGTTGAGTTGCCGTTTGATCTGTCCAACGTGATGTTTGTAACGACAGCCAATGCTGCACATAATATCCCGCGTCCGCTGATGGATCGTATGGAGACGCTCTATATTCCCGGCTACACCGAACTGGAGAAGTTGGAAATCGCCAATCGGTATCTCCTGCCCAAGCAGAAGAGGGAGCATGGCTTGGGAGAGGAACAGTTGGTTATTGGGGAGGATACGCTGCTGCGTGTCATTCGTGAATATACCCGTGAATCTGGTGTGCGTAATCTTGAACAGCAAATGGCTTCTCTATGCCGCAAGGCGGCGAAGTCAGTTGTATCCGGTGGCGAAGGGCCGATTGAAATCACACCGGATAATTTGAAAGATTATTTGGGTATCGCCAAATTCCGTTACGGTGTAGCAGAACTGGAGGATCAGATCGGTACGGTTACAGGCTTGGCGTGGACAGAGGTCGGTGGTGAAACACTGATGATTGAAGTGACGGTCGTGCCTGGGAGCGGGAAACTGATTCTTACGGGTAAACTAGGAGACGTCATGAAAGAATCCGCGCAGGCGGCATTCAGCTACACTCGTTCCAAAGCAGTCGATCTGGGCATCGAATTGGATTTCTATGAGAAAAATGATATCCATATTCATATTCCTGAGGGAGCAATTCCGAAGGATGGCCCATCTGCCGGAATCACGATTGCTACCGCATTAATTTCGGCTTTGACCAACCGTCATGTATCCAAGGATGTAGCGATGACGGGCGAAATTACCCTGCGCGGTCGCGTATTGCCGATTGGTGGTTTGAAAGAAAAATCGCTGGCTGCCCATCGGGCAGGTTACAAAAAAATTCTGCTTCCCAAAGATAATGAACGGGATTTGAAGGATATTCCCGACAGTATCCGGCAGGATGTTGAATTTGTCCCCGTTGCCCATATGGATCAGGTGTTAAAGCATGCTTTGGTTGAGCAGGCAAGGGTACATTAGAGAGGAATTAAAGACACAATGAAAGTAACAAAAGCAGAATTTATAATAAGTGCGGTTGGTCCGGATCAGTTTCCTGTGGACGCTTTGCCAGAGATTGCTCTGGCGGGGCGCTCCAATGTTGGAAAATCATCACTGATTAATCGGATGATTAACCGTAAAAATTTGGCGCGTACCAGTTCTACGCCGGGTAAAACTCAGCAACTCAATTATTACCGGATTAATGATGAGCTTTATTTTGTCGATTTTCCCGGTTACGGTTATGCTAAGGTATCCAAAACGTCACGTAAGGCTTGGGGACAAATGATTGAGTCTTATTTGCTGGAACGTGAGCCGCTCAAGCTGGTGCTACAAATGGTAGATTTGCGCCACCCACCGTCCAAGGATGATATCATGATGTACGACTGGCTGCGTCATAACGGGCTTCCTGTCTGTGTTGTAGGTACAAAAGCAGATAAAATCCCTAAAACACGTCGAGAAAAGCACTATAAGGTAATCAAGCAGGAACTTGGAATACTTCCCGGGGGTTTGTTTATCCCCTTTTCATCCGAAGAAGGCATGGGCAAGGAAGAGCTGTGGTCGGTCATCTCCAGTTATATCGAGAATGACGACGAAGAGCAGACGGAATTGTAAGGTTAGGGGCGTCCTTAAGGGCGCCTTTTTTTATGAAGTTGGATTCAAAACATTAAACTCACTAAAAAGGTAGGAATAATATATAATAAACAAAGGAAATCGTGGGATTTAAGCATAAAAGTGAGCATATGGAGGATAATACAGCTGCGATTCCGGTATTTTCCGTTTATCTTCGATGAATGGCGGATATTTATGATTTGATACGCAAGAAAGCGCAACAGGTCTGATGTATAATAAAGTATAAAGCTTACACTAAAGGTTCAGGAAAGAATTGAGGAGATTGGTATGGCACAGCGGTTAGCCACAGAGTATGTAAAAACCACTTTGACCTTGTCAGAAACCCAAATGGACGAATTTTTGCAGGCAGTGGATGATCCCCAGGTGCATTACCGCATTAAAGTTCTGGATAACGGAAGACAGGAAATCGTTCTAGAGCATATTGCGGGTGAGGAAGTTCATTTATTTTTTGAAGCCAAAGAGGGAGCGTTTGTTTGTGAATTAACTTGCCGCTTAGTTCATCCACAGCTAACTCTGTTTATACGCCAACTATTTGTTCGCTTTAAGGGTGAAGGTATTGTTTACCGCATGTATCAAGGATTCACTATGGTGTATTTTTATAATGAAGGTGCGGTCCGCAAAATTATGGAAAAGAATGCGGAAGGCTCTAGGCTGGTGTTTGAATATAGAAATACAGTGCAAGAACTGCAACAGCTTTTTCAACATCAGAACGTCGAAAATGAAATAGCAGATATATACAACCTCATTAATTCGTTACTTGACGAGCGGAATTTGGCGCGTACTTTCTCTGAGCTGGAACAGATTGACCATAAGCTTCGGATGAGTTGCTCCAAATTATTTGCACTGGAAGCTTAAAAGGCTGAATATATGGAATGAATTGTTATACAGTGTAGTCCCTTTCTTTGCCGAAAGGGGCTTTTTTATTCCAAAAAAATGATTGCATTTGCTGCACATAGATGTTATTTTTAATCTCGTTGAAAATGAATATAGGAACCAGGATTCACTCAGGACATTGAATGTTGCGAGAGGTTATCCCTCGGGAAGTGAATGACGTAGGTCCTAGCGGATGAAATTTTTTTCAAACATTTTATTCCTAGGAAGGGGGAACCGAAAGATGGAATTGGAATACTCAACTTTCGGAAGACACGTTGCCGTAGATACTTGGGGTGTTGAGTTTGAATTACTGAATGATGCGCAGTTTCTGGAGGCTCAATTAGTTGAAGCTGCTGAAGCTTGCGGAGCAACGGTGATGTCCGTTCAATCCAAGCAATTCGAACCACAGGGAGCTACCGTGCTTGTACTGTTGTCGGAGAGTCATCTCTCTATTCATACGTATCCTGAGAGAGGGTTTGCCGCTATTGATTGTTATACTTGCGGTGAGACTGTTGATCCGCAGCTGGCTATTGATTACCTGGTATCCGTTCTAAAACCGAAAAAAACATATGCGAAGAAGCTAATTCGCGGCTTGGGAGAACTTCAGGTGGAATCACCGAAGTGCAAGTTAGCTGAGTTGGTATAAATCTTTTTTTATGGAGCCTTTTGTGCGTCCTATATTATAACCATGGAACAATTCCATGGTTATTTGTTTTAAAAGTAGTTCAAACTAAACTAAAACATACAGAACGTGCTGGATGTTTATGAAAGCTATCCAATTTTCATAAACAATTCATAAAACAGCCGAAGGGGATTCGGACTTCTGTGATATAATTAACATAGTTTATGATAACAATGAGTATTCTTATTACAGTTTAGGCAGGTGAATTTTACAATGCACATCGTCGTTGTTGGGTTGAATTATCGTACGGCGCCTGTGGAAGTCAGAGAACGGTTTACATTTGCAGAACAGGATTTGCCAAAAGCGCTGGAGCAACTCAAACTTACCAAAAGTGTGTTGGAGGGCGTAGTTGTCGCAACCTGCAATCGGACTGAAATATATGTTGTGGTCGACCGCCTTCACATGTGCGGTTATTTTATACGCAGTTTTATGGAGCAATGGTTTGGTATTCCTCGTGATCAGTTTACACAACATTTATATATATATGAAGACGAGCAGGCAATTCGGCATTTGTTCCGTGTGACTTGTGGTCTGGATTCCATGGTCATCGGAGAAACACAAATTTTGGGTCAGGTAAAGAATGCTTTTCTCCAGGCTCAATCTCAGAAAATTACAGCAACGTGGTTTAATATGCTATTTAAGCAGGCCGTCACATTGGGCAAGCGTGCCCATTCGGAGACGTCTATTGGAGAAAGTGCCGTATCTGTTAGCTATGCAGCCGTTGAGCTGGGCAAACGGATTTTCGGGATGTTTACGGATAAAAAGGTATTAATCCTCGGTGCTGGTAAAATGAGTGAGCTTACCGTTAAGCATTTGTACAGCGGCGGAGCTGCCGAGGTTATTGTAGCAAATCGAACTTTGTCCCGCGCCGAGGATCTGGCCTCCAAGTTTAATGGAACACCAGTTACGATGGAGGAAGGCATGAATCGGTTGTCGGATGTGGATATTGTGATTAGCTCGACTGGTGCTCAGGGGTATATTCTGGATCGCAACCGTGTCGAAGCCAGTATGAAACGTCGTCAGTCTCGTCCTTTGTTTATGATTGATATCGCGGTTCCGCGCGATTTGGATCCGGCTATTGGCGAATTGCAGAATGTTTTCCTATATGATATTGATGATCTGGAAGGGATCGTGGAGAGCAACCTGGAAATGCGTCGTACTGAAGCTGCAAAAATCGAGCATATGATCGAAGATGAGCTTAGCGAGTTTTATCAATGGTTGAAAACGATGGGAGTGCGTCCGGTGATTCGTGCATTACAGGAAAAAGCGGAGTCTATACATCAGGATACGCTGGAAAGCTTGTATAACAAGCTTCCCGAGCTGGATGAACGGCAGCGTAAAGTGATAAGCCGCTTGACAAAAAGTATGCTGAATCAGATGATGCATGATCCTATCAATCGGGTTAAGGAACTGGCTGTCCAAAAGCAGGGAAATGAGGCGTTAGACATGTTTAGCCACATTTTTGCTCTGGAGGATCGTTTGGAGGACGCTGCTCAGAAAGTAGATAAAAGCGATGCATCTGCGTTGATAAAACCGGAGGCTGGTGTTCATGGAAAAACCGGTCAGGCTCAGGCTTTGCCAGCGTCGTTTGCGCCGGCCAGCCTGTAAAGGTGGGTGAACAGACATGGCCTCAGGCATGCTTATATATGATTCAATGATTTATGTTTTTGCCCTGAGCCTTCTGTTTGTATTTTCGGATGGAATTCGTCGCAATGCGAATGCTAAACGGACAGGTACAGGGCTTCTTCTTGTCGTTGTAGTGCTCCAGCTTGTTTTTATGGGAATGAGAACCTGGAATGAAGGGCATCTTCCCATTTTCGTGACCTACGACTTTCTGTTTCTGTTCTCATTTATTCTGGTGCTGATTTCTTTGTTTCTGTCACGTTATCAGCGATCGGAATTTGCGGTATTGCTGCTTAATATCATTAGCTTTGCTGTTCTTGTGCTCAACAATATATGGATGGAGCCGATCGACAACCCGCTTGGAAATTGGCATACCGTACATGGGCTGCTTCTGATTCATATTGCGCTGGCTAATCTTGGCTTTGTCGCGATGACGGTAGCGGCTGTATTTTCGGGCTTGTATCTGTTTTTGCATCGTAAATTGAAAGTCAAGAAATGGAATGACACGATCAAGCGCCTGCCGAGTCTGGAAATGATGGATCGGTATACACATATGGCGCTGTTAATTGGTACTCCTCTGCTGGGAGTTTCTATTGTCGTGGCTGTCATTTCTATTATTGCCGAGGAACGCTGGCGTCTTTTACTAGATACCAAAGTGCTGATGACAGCGATTGCCTTATGCGTGTATATTGTATTTTTAGTGAGCAAAAGATTGAACCAGCGTTCAGGCCTTGTCATGGCAAAGTGGTCTTTGGTTGGCTACACGCTACTAATTCTTAATTTTTTGCTGAATTCCTGGTCTGTATTTCATCAGTGGACGGGAGAGTGAAAAGCCACTTGCAGCATTTTGTCCCGATTTCGTTGAATTGTAACAATAAGCTCTGTTGTGTTGTAGGCGGCGGCAGGATTGCGGAACGAAAGGTTAAGGGGATGATGGAAAGTGGGGCGTCCATTACCGTCATTAGCCCGAATATAACGCCGGATTTACAGGTCCTGGCCGATCACAAGCAGCTCCACTGGGTAAATCGCGTGTATCGCGAGGGTGACCTCCAGGGAGCCTTTCTTGTATATGCCGCTACGAACCAGAGAGAAGTGAATAATAAGGTTGCGCATGAGGCCAGACAAAGGGGTATACTGGTAAATGTGGCGGATCGCTCGGAAGAGGGAGATTTCATAACGCCGGGTATCATCCGACGAGGGAGACTGACGATTAGTATTTCCACAGAAGGGGCAGGCCCCGCTGTGACCGCTGATATTACATCAGCCTTGAATACGTTGTTCGGTAGCGAATATGAGCCTTATCTGGATTTCATGCACGATATGCGGCAGATCATCAAACGCAAGATAAGTTCCCCACAGCAAAGGACCAAACTATTAAGACGCTTGGCGAGTAGCGGAATTTTGGAACAAATACGACGTCATGAATTTATGGCTTGGACCGAAAAAGAAATAGATCTATGGATTGCGCAAAATCAGGAGGAATAACATGCGAACAATTGTGGTAGGCAGCAGACAGAGCGCTCTGGCGTTAACTCAAACCGGGCATGTCATTGAGGATTTGAATGCGCTGTGCGCGGAGCATGGATTGGATTTGCAATTTGTCATCAAAAAAATCCTGACCAAGGGTGATCGGATATTGGATGTAACCTTGTCCAAAGTGGGTGGCAAAGGGCTTTTTGTCAAAGAGATTGAACAGGCCATGCTGGCTGGTGAAATTGATATGGCAGTACATAGTATGAAGGATATGCCGTCCGAATTGCCGGAGGGTCTTGTCAATGGCGCTGTACCGCGCCGTGAGGACCCACGCGATTGCCTAATCACATTGGGCGCTAAGAGTCTGGAGGATTTGCCTCCAGGAGCCAAGGTGGGCACAAGCAGCTTGCGCAGAGCCAGTCAAATCAAGTCCATGCGTCCTGATCTACAATTGGAGCCAGTACGTGGCAATATTGATTCCCGTCTGAAAAAGCTGGAGACGGAAGGTTTTGACGCCATCATTTTGGCAGCAGCAGGCTTGCACCGGATGGGCTGGAAAGACCGAATTACGTCCTATATACCAGAGGAGGCATGTTTGCCGGCAGTGGGACAGGGAGCGCTCGGTATTGAATGCCGTGCGAGCGATGAAGAGCTGTTGGCATTGCTGCGTCTCTACAACCACCAGGATACCTCGGCTACGGTTGAGGCAGAACGAACTTTTCTGGGTGTGTTAAATGGGGGATGCCAAGTGCCAATCGGCGCTCATGCAGTCTGGGCTGGTCAAGAAATCAGTCTCACAGGGATGGTAGGCTCGCCAGATGGCGAGGTTATTTTGAAGGAAACGCTCCAGGGAAATGATCCGCAGAAGCTGGGAGAAGCGGTGGCGGCCAGTTTGATAGCCAAAGGAGCGGAACAGATTCTGGCGCAGGTGAGGGGATAATGGAATGGTGGGAAAGGTATATTTAGTAGGTGCAGGACCCGGAGATGCAAGATTAATTACGGTTAAGGGTTGGGAGTGCATTCAACTGGGCGATGTCATTGTGTATGACAGACTGGCAAGCCCTCGCCTCTTGGGGCTGATGAAGCCAGGGGCCCAAAAAATATATGTCGGCAAGCTGCCAGATCGTCACACCATGAAGCAAGAGGAAATTAATCAGCTGCTGGTGGATTTAGCTTTGGAAGGAAAGACAGTCGTCCGGCTCAAAGGGGGAGACCCCACCATTTTTGGTCGAGTCGGCGAGGAAGCCGGGCTGCTGCGTAAACACGGCATTTCCTATGAAATCATACCTGGCATCACATCAGCTATCAGCGTGCCTGCCTATGCAGGCATTCCCGTTACACATCGGGATATGGCTTCGTCGCTGTCTATTATTACAGGTCATGAAAGTCCGGATAAACTCGATAAAAGTATTCATTGGGATAAAGTAACGAACGCAACGGGGACACTGATCTTTATGATGGGTGTAGCGAAGATCGGCTATATCAGTGATCAGCTGATAAAGCACGGTAAGCCGTCCGATACTCCAGTTGCATTGATCCGTTGGGGGACCCGCGCCGAGCAAGATACGCTAGTGGGCACGCTGGCGGATATTGAAGCCAAGGTGAAGGCAGCGAATTTTCAACCGCCGGCTGTTATTGTTGTCGGTGAAGTGGTCAATCAGCGTGAACAGTTAAAATGGGCAGAGGATATGCCTTTGTTCGGGAAGCGAATTTTGGTTACTCGCGCACGCGCGCAGGCCAGTAGTCTGGTTCACCGGATTGAGGAGCTTGGAGGCGAACCTTATGAGTTCCCAGTTATCCAGACCGTCGTCCCTTCGGACGAGCAGGCAAAACAGAAAATCAAAGAGGCGTTTGCGCGGCTTCCTGAATATGACTGGGTGTTTTTTACCAGCGTTAACGGAGTGGAGTACTTTTTCACTCACTTAAAGGAACAGGGCAAGGATGTACGTGCGCTATACAAAGCACGTATTGCCGCGGTCGGACCAGCTACAGCAGACGCGCTTCGGGCGCACGGAATTGTAGCAGAACAGATCGAAGGTCCTTTTCAGGCAGAGGGTTTGCTTGAAGCGTTTGAGCAAGATTTGCAAGCAGGGCAAAACGTATTTCTTCCAAGAGGTGATCTCGCTCGCTCCTGGCTGCCAGATCAGCTGAGGGAAATGGGACTTCGTGTGACCGAGGCTGATTTGTATCAAACGGTGCTGGCGGCCAACACACAGGATGATGAACTGCTCAAGCTGCTGGAGGAGCGTGCCATTCATGCGATTACTTTTACCAGTTCCTCAACCGTAACCTTTTTCCTGGAAGCCCTCAGACAAATGGGGATCAGTGATCCAGTCTCCCTGCTGGAGGGAGTTACGATCGCTGTGATCGGTCCCTTGACTGGTGAGACAGCAACCCAAGCTGGCTTGACTGTCAGTTTGATGTCAGAGAAGGCGACCATTGAAAGTCTAATTCAATCGCTATGTGACTGGAAACAATCAAGTACGGTTATGACATTATAAATTTTAATTTTTATTAAATGAATGTATAAAAAAATGGAGGTTTGTAACTATGAGTGTCCCTTTTACTAGACATCGTCGTTTGCGCCAGTCGGCTGCCATTCGCAGCATGGTGCGTGAAACGGTATTGAATCCGGCTGACTTTATCCAACCGATCTACGTAACATTTGGTACTGGAGTGAAACAGGAGATTAGCTCCATGCCAGGCGTATACCGTTTTTCTTTGGATCGGCTGGAAGAAGAGCTGAAAGAAATTAGTGAGCTTGGCATTCCTGCTGTGCTCCTGTTTGGCATACCAGAAACCAAAGACAGTGTAGGGACTTCAGCTTTTGTGGACAACGGTATTGTTCAGGAAGCTACTCGTTTGATCAAGTCACGTTATCCCGAACTGCTGGTCGTGGCAGACACTTGCTTGTGTGAGTTTACGGACCATGGACACTGCGGTATGGTGCACATGCATGAGCATGATGGTGAGGTATGCGGTGAAGTATTGAATGATGAATCTCTGGAGGTGCTGGTACGTACAGCCGTTTCTCAGGCGAGAGCCGGTGCAGATATTATCGCTCCTTCTAATATGATGGACGGTTTTGTACAGGCGATTCGGCAAGGACTAGATCTGGAAGGTTTTTCACATATTCCGATTATGTCGTATTCCGTTAAATATGCGTCTGCCTTTTATGGTCCTTTTCGGGAAGCTGCTGATTCTGCGCCGCAGTTCGGTGACCGCAAATCCTATCAGATGGACCCTGCCAATGCACGTGAGGCGTTGCGGGAAGCGGAGTCTGACGTGATGGAGGGTGCGGACATGCTGATGGTGAAGCCTTCTCTTTCTTATCTGGATGTAATGCGCACCATTAAGGACCAATTTGATTTGCCTATGGTGGCTTACAACGTCAGTGGTGAATATGCAATGGTCAAAGCGGCAGCCCTCCAAGGCTGGATTGATGAAAAAGCGATGGTACTGGAGATTCTGACAAGCATGAAGCGTGCCGGTGCGGATATGATTATTACCTATTCTGCCAAGGATGCGGCAAGATGGTTGAAGCAATAAGTGTATTTTTTAGAAGACAGGAGTGATTAGAATGATCGACGAACAACGAACAGTACGCAAGGATACGCGTTCCAAAGCAGCTTTTGATGAGGCAAAACAGTATATTCCGGGTGGCGTGAACAGTCCGGTTCGAGCTTTTAAATCCGTAGGTATAACACCGGTATATATCGATCGTGGAGAAGGATCGCGTGTATATGATATCGATGGTCAATCCTATCTAGACTATGTATGTTCATGGGGACCACTTATTATGGGCCATGCGCATCCCGAAGTGGTTAAAGCTTTACAGGCTGCTGTTGTAAAAGGAACCAGCTTCGGAGCCCCAACGTTGGCGGAAACGGAAATGGCGAAGCTCGTATGTGAGCGTGTTCCTTCTATGGACATTGTTCGCATGGTCAACTCGGGAACCGAGGCGACGATGAGTGCGATACGACTCGCGCGTGGATTTACAAAACGTAGCAAAATTCTTAAATTTGAAGGCTCTTATCACGGTCATGCGGACAGCTTGCTGATTAAAGCGGGCTCTGGTGTTGCGACCTTAGGTCTACCTGATAGTCCGGGTGTACCTGAAGTCGTGGCCACACATACAATCACCGTCCCTTATAATGATTTGGCATCGGTGAAGCTGGCTTTTGAGAAATTTGGTGAAGAGATTGCTGCTATTATTGTCGAGCCGGTAGCTGGCAATATGGGTGTTGTACCACCACAGCCTGGATTTTTGGAAGGTTTGCGTGAGGTAACCCAGCAGCACGGAAGTCTACTAATTTTTGATGAAGTGATGACTGGATTCCGGGTGGGACTTCATTCCGCTCAAGGGCGCTTTGGTGTGACGCCGGATCTTACGTGTCTAGGCAAAGTGATTGGTGGTGGCTTACCTGTAGGTGCATATGGCGGTCGTCGCGACATTCTAGAGCAAATCGCGCCATCTGGCCCCATCTATCAAGCGGGTACGCTTAGCGGAAATCCGCTGGCTATGGCAGCAGGTTATTCGACGCTTAAATTGCTGACACCAGAAGTATATGATCGCTTGGAAGAGCGGGCAGCACGACTTCAGGCCGGATTCGAACGTAACGCGCGAGAGCTGGGGATTCCTGTCACGATCAACCGTGTAGGTTCTATGGTGTGTCCGTTCTTCACAGACGAGAAGGTTGTCAATTTTGACACTGCTAAAACGAGTAATCAGGACCACTTCCGCCGTTACTTTACTGAAATGGTGAATGAGGGCGTTAGTGTAGCTCCATCTCAATTTGAGGGCATGTTCGTATCAGGTGTGCATACAGTTGAGGATATTGATGCTACCATTGAAGCGAACTATCGCGCGCTCAAACGTCTATGAGTTGGAAAGGCACCTGGAAGAGAAGAGGACCGTGGCTGGAAGTCACACCGGGGCGAGAAATTGCAACTGATGAAAATCGCGCTGAAGCTGTGGACCGCTGGTTGTTGAACCGTCTGGGATTACCAGACAAGCTGTGGCGCAGGCTACGGCATGAAAAAGGGATTGAACTTACAGGGGACCGGCTGCGGCTGGCCCTTTTTCCTGTAGTGGACCTCGGCGTCATCCCACGTTGGTATGATTTGAAGATACTATACGAGGATGATTTTTGCTTGGTCGTACACAAACCAGCGGGTATGGCGGTCCATCCAGACGGTGGTGTAAAGGATGGTCCGCTGACGTTGGATCATGCTGTCGCATCCTATTATGAAATTAACGACATTCATACAGCAGTACGGCATGTACATCGTCTGGATGTGGACACGACAGGCCCGGTGCTATATGCCAAAAATGAATTTGCGTTGCTCAAGCTGGACGAACAAATGCGAGCTAAGGACATCGGTCGTCGTTATGTAGCTTTGGTACGAGGGAAAGTACCTCCATCGCTGCGGACGTTGGATTGGCCGATTGGCAAGGATAGGCATCATAAACAGCGCCGCCGTGTATCCCCAACCGGGCAGAAGGCGGTTACCCATGTGGAAGTTGGTGAAGTATGGGGGAGTGGTCCGAGTGCGGTCAGTCTCGTGTATCTGACGCTGGAGACGGGTCGGACGCACCAGATTCGCGTACATCTTAGTCATGCTGGCTATCCTTTGCTTGGGGACGTATTATACGGCGGTCGTGCTGTTGATTTTGGTAGGCAGGCCCTTCACGGAGAGCGCCTTACCTTCTGTCATCCGCTGAGCGGCGAAACGATAACCGTGGAGGATGCTTGGCCGGATGATTTTCAAAAGCTGCACAAACAGCTATAAAAGATGGCATGCCTTCTATTTTGGCGCATATACTTGAACCTAGAAACGGTTTGCAATATGGAGTTTCCGTGCGTCTGACACGAGTCAGAGGATGTGCGGAGGCTGCCCAAAGGAGGATGCCATCCTTGAATAAACAACAGAATGATCAGCCGCAAGGCTTGCGTTTTGATATTTATGAACGCATTCATTTGACGGAGGAAGCTGCCGGGATTGCCGAGTTGGAGGAAATTGAGCTTCTGCCACGCATTCAGGTTGTAACCCACGGCGACCATGCCGCTTTGCGAGGGCATTTGCTGCTGGAGGGCGTGTACCGCACACCTGAACAGATCACGAGCGAGCTTCATCATTTGATCCCTGTGGAAATTACCATTCCGCTAAATCGGGTAGGAAGATTGGAAGATATCTCCGTGGAGATTGAAAATTTTGATGTGGACCTGCTCTCTTTACGCAGTCTAAACATTACAGGGGTTCTTTCTTTGCATGGGGTGGAAAGCTCTCATGCAGAGGAGACAGCGGTTTGGCTGGATGAGGAGTTTACTGTAGTGCATGCGCCTGAGCATCCGGCTCCATCTCTTTCCGGCGATGGGGAGCATCGTCACGAAGAGGCCTATTCTACCCAAGACTCGGCATTCAACAACTATACAGACTCGGAAACTTCATACACAGTAGCAGCGCAACAGGAGTCAGCTTACTGGGAACAGTCGTCAGAGGATCAACTTGAACAGAAGTCATCATTGGAGCAGCAGACTTATGACCCGATAGTAGATCCGAATCGATATTATGAGCCATGGACGGGAAAAGCAATTGAAGACAGTTCTTCCGAAGTGAAGCATGAGCAGGAGTCACCGGAAGTGTGGGGAATTCAGCAAGAGGCAGTAGGGACGATAGGAGATGAGCCTAAAGTATCTTCTACATCTCCCAATGTAGCATACGACTCTTTGCTGTCGGAGCCGCATTCTGACACAGAGTCGGAGATTTATTTGGAGCCGCAGTTGGAAGCAAGTCAGGGGAATGACTTTGACTTCAGGCCTGAGGCGTCAGAACAGGTAAACCATGAAGTTCATGATACCTTTACTGAGGAAAAGCCAGAGATGCGCGTGGCTTTTAACAGTAAAAAGGATGAAGGAGCAGACGAGCCGGACCCGGTTGTCTACTCATCATTGCTTCAATCCAGCCGTTCGGTAAAAGAAGCGGAACACCAGCAGCAACTGGAACATGAACCGCAAGGTCAGGATCAGAAAGTCGACGAAGAGCGTGAGGATGCCAAGTGGAAAAATCTTTTTTTCCATACACAGGATGAAACGCCTTTCCGCAAGGTAAGGTTATGCATTGTACAGCGCGAGGATACACTGGAAACGATAGCAGACCGTTATCAACTCAGCACACGGGAGCTTCAATTGTATAACAGATTGGCAGAGCATCATGTAGAAGAAGGGCAAGTATTGTACATCCCTTGATTCGGTTGCTGAAACATGCGACGAAGTGCTGACTATAGTCAATGAGAAATGGGTGTTGACTATAGTCAATGGGAAATGTATGATGTGGTATAGTTATTGAAAGACTGAGATCGGGAAGAGTAGGCAGCAAGCCCTTCAGAGAGTGGAATTGCAGCGCTGTGAGGTTCCGCAGGAAGCTACTGGCCGAAGTCACCCGGGAGTCGCCTGTTTGAACGGTTCCTCATTTCATTCCTTCGGAAGGTAAGAGGTTCACGGTAGAATAAGGCCGGTCCGCAACCGTTATCTGCATAAAGTGTCACACCATGTGTAATGGATCAGTGGATACATACACTAGGGGTGAAACAAAGGTGGTACCGCGAGAGAACAGCCTTTCGTCCTTTGAGGATGAAGGGCTTTTTTTATTTGCCAATTGAAAAATCATGGAGGTATCCTGATATGTCAGAACAAGACAACAAGACAACCTTGGAAATGCCAACAACGTATGATCCCAAATCAGCAGAACAAAAATGGTACAAAACGTGGATGGAGAAGGGCTATTTCCGCGCCGGGCAACATCCAGAGGCAGAGCCTTTTACAATCGTTATTCCACCACCCAATGTTACGGGTATGTTGCATATTGGACATGCTCTTGACTTTACTTTGCAGGATATTATTATCCGCGCCAAGCGGATGCAGGGTTATGATGCCTTGTGGCTGCCAGGGGCAGACCATGCAGGTATTGCTACTCAAACAAAAGTAGAGCAGAAGCTGCGTGAAGAAGGCCTGACTCGCTATGATTTGGGCCGTGAGAAGTTTTTGGAAAAAGTGTGGGAGTGGAAGGATCTTTATCTGGACAATATCCACAATCAATGGGAAAAAATGGGCTTTTCTCTCGATTATTCCCGTGAACGTTTTACATTGGATGAGGGACTGTCCAAAGCGGTACGCGAAGTATTCGTTAAACTGTACAAAAAGGGCCTGATTTATCGCGGTAAACGCATCATTAACTGGGACCCTGCTGCACGTACTGCGTTGTCGGATATTGAGGTGGAATACAAAGAGGTGAATGGAAATCTATATCACCTGCAATACCCACTGAAAGACGGTAGCGGATTTATTACTGTAGCCACCACACGTCCTGAAACGATGCTGGGCGATACGGCTGTAGCTGTACATCCGGAAGATGAACGCTACAAGCAAATGATCGGCAAAACGCTTGTGCTTCCAATCATCGGGCGTGAAATTCCGGTCATTGCGGATGACTATGTGGATAAAGATTTCGGTAGCGGCGCTGTTAAAATCACACCGGCTCACGATCCGAATGACTTTGAAATGGGACAACGTCACCAGTTGCCACAAATTACGGTGATGGACGAGACGGGAACCATGAATGCTGAAGCAGGCAAATATCAGGGACTGGATCGCAGCGATTGCCGTAAGCAAATCGTCGCTGATTTGAAAGAGCAGGGTGTACTAATTCGTATTGAAGAGCATGTACACCAAGTAGGCCATAGTGAGCGTTCAGGTGTAGTTGTAGAACCTTATCTGTCCACGCAATGGTTCGTGGAAATGAAGCCTCTGGCAGCTAAGGCGATTGAAGCACAGAAGGCTGGCAACGGTGTAAACTTTGTGCCGGATCGCTTTGAGCGTACTTATCTGCATTGGATTGAAAATGTGCGAGATTGGTGTATTTCCCGTCAATTATGGTGGGGACACCGTATTCCGGCTTGGTATGATGAAGAAACCGGAGAAGTGATTGTATCGGCGGAGGACCCTACCACTTTGCCTGAATATGCCGGTAGAAAGCTCAAACAGGATGAGGATGTACTCGATACTTGGTTCAGCTCTGCTTTGTGGCCGTTTTCGACCCTGGGTTGGCCTGAGCAGACAGAGGATCTCAAACGCTATTATCCGACTAATGTTCTAGTTACAGGCTACGACATTATTTATTTCTGGGTATCGCGTATGATTTTTACCGCGCTGGAATTTACGGAAGAGATTCCGTTCAAGGACGTACTTATGCACGGTCTGGTTCGTGACGCGGACGGAAGAAAAATGTCCAAATCCCTGGGCAATGGTGTTGATCCGCTCGACGTGATCGAACAATATGGTACCGATGCTATGCGTTATATGATCTCCACCAGCAGCACGCCTGGACAAGACCTTCGTTTCCGCTGGGAACGTGTGGAGCAGGCGCGTAACTTTGCCAATAAAATCTGGAATGCATCACGCTTTGCGCTGATGAATCTGGAAGGCGTCACTGCGGCAGATATAGACATTACCGGTGACTTGAGCACCGTTGATCGTTGGATTCTGCACCGTCTAAACGAAACTTCACGCGACATCACGCGTCTAATAGATGCTTATGAATTTGGCGAGACAGGCCGCCTTCTGTACAACTTTATTTGGGATGATTTGTGCGACTGGTACATTGAGTTTGCGAAGCTTTCCCTATATGGCGATAATGCAGAGGCGAAAAAGAAAACACAATCCGTCCTTGCTTATGTTTTGGATCGGACACTGCGCATGATTCATCCGTTCATGCCTTTTATCTCCGAGGAAATATGGCAGCATCTTCCGCATGAGGGAGAAACGATCACACTAGCTGCTTGGCCTGCTTACGATCCTGCTTTCGAGGATAAGGATGCGGTCGCTGAAATGAATTTGCTGATCGACGTGATTCGTGCTGTGCGCAATATCCGCGCTGAAGTCAACGTGCCGATGAGTAAAAAAATTGAATTGCTCATAAAACCCGGCGATCAAGCCGTTCTTGATATCATTAACCGCAATGGGGAGTATGTACGTCGATTCTGTAATACGTCTGAATTCGACGCGGGATTAGAGTTCACCGCTCCAGATAAAGCCATGACATCTATTGTTAGCGGCGCAGAGCTATACCTGCCGTTAGCCGGACTGCTAGATATTGCCCAGGAAATTAGCAGACTCGAAAAAGAACTTCAGCATTTGAACAGTGAAGTGGAGCGCGTGGAGAAAAAGCTTTCCAACCAAGGCTTCGTGGCAAAGGCACCAGCCAAAGTCATTGAGGAAGAGAAGGCCAAGCAAGCCGATTACTCAGATAAGCGCGCTAAAGTTATCGCACGTATTGAAGAACTCAAGGGATAATTTCACTCACAATAAAATGACCTGAAGGTGAAGAGGATGTCAGATACGATCAGGGGCGGCGACATAGCCCCTTTACAAAGTTATGATGAAGCAGTGGAATGGATTAACGGGTTGATTCCGTTTGGCATTAGACCCGGACTGGAACGAATCGAACAGCTGATGAGTAGACTGGGTGATCCCCAACGACATCTGAAATTTATTCATATTGCGGGAACCAACGGTAAGGGCTCAACTTGTGCCTTTCTAACCTCTGTGCTTCTGAAATGTGGATACGATGTTGGGACCTTTACTTCTCCGTACATCACCCGATTTACGAACCGTTTTCAATTCAATGGGACCGATATTCCAGATGAAACGCTGGTTTCACTCGCCAATCGCTTGTATCCGTTGGTGAAAGAAATCGCAGATAGTGAGTTGGGATCACCTACGATGTTTGAGGTGTCCACAGCGTTGGCTATTTTGTACTATGCTACGGTATCTTTTCCAGATGTTGTGGTATGGGAGACAGGTCTCGGGGGAAGGATGGATGTAACTAATATCGTGAGTCCTATCGTCTCGGTTATTACGAATGTCGGCTATGACCATACGGACATTTTGGGAGATACACTGGAACAGATTGCAAGAGAAAAGGCTGGGATCATCAAGCCGGGTGTACCTGTCGTCAGTTGTGTTTCCCAGCCCGAGGCTATTCAGGTCATACGTGAAACGGCGGCCAAGCAAGGAGCTACCTTGTACCTGGCAGGAGAACAATTTACGTATGAACGGTTAAATGGGAATGAAACAGGTCAGACCTTTTCATTCGCTGGACCCTTCCGGCATATGGAAATCGACATCACGTTGTTAGGCGAGCATCAATGTTCTAATGCGGCAGGAGCTATGATGGCACTTGAAGTCCTACGTCAGTATATGGCTTTTGTGTTGGATGATGCGGATCTGCTGAAGGGCTTTAGGCAAGCTGCCTGGGCAGGGCGTCTCGAACAAGTCAGTACCTCGCCGAGAATTGTCCTTGATGGGGCTCATAATCCAGAAGGGGCGCAGACGCTGGCCAAGAGTCTCCCACAAGTGTATTCGTACAAAAAATTGGTTTTAATGATGGGAATGCTGTCAAACAAGCATCATGAGGCATACTTGCAGCATATACTGCCACTAGTGGATACGCTTATCCTGACCGAGCCCGATTTTCGCCGCAAAATGAATGCCGCTGATTTGGCTCATCTCGTGGAGAAGCTGCGGCCGTCTTATGCCAAAACGGATTTAAAAATTATTGTAGAAGGTGACTGGAAAAAGGCTTTAAGCCTGTTTCAGTCACATACGGAAGCGGAAGATCTGGGGGTGGTGTCCGGCACGCTGTATCTTATTGCGGATGTACGGGCTACCCTTATGTATCAAACCGATTCGGAAAAAGGTTGGTGAAATTTGTTGATTACTTCGGAACATGTTCATTTTATCGGTATCGGCGGCTACGGGATGAGCGCGATTGCTCGGGTCATGCTGGAGATGGGATATACCGTGACTGGCTCAGATGTGGCATCACAGGAGCTGACAGAAAAACTGGCGGCAAAAGGCGCAAAAATATATATTGGACACACGCCTGAACATATTGCAGGCGCAGATATTGTTGTCTATTCAACAGCATTGTCACGTGACAATGTAGAGCGGGTGGCAGCGGAAGAATTGAATATTCCAACACTGCACCGTTCGCAGATGCTGGCTCGCTTGCTTAACGAACGTAAGGGAATAGCGGTTGCGGGTGCGCATGGGAAAACGACAACCTCTTCCATGATCGCTCTGGTTATGGAGAGATGTAACGTTGATCCAACGTATATTATTGGCGGCGAAATCACGAATTTGGGAACGAACGCCAAAGCGGGTAAAAGCGAGTTTGTCGTTGCCGAGGCGGATGAGAGCGATGGTTCTTTCCTGCAATATCATCCTTGGCAGGGTATCGTAACCAATATTGAAGCGGATCATTTGGAAAATTACGATGGCGATTTTAATCGGCTGAAAAGTGCTTACGTACAGTTTTTGAGTCAAATTCGGCCGGATGGAGCAGCTATTGTATGCGCAGATGATCAGAACATCCGAGAGATGTTGCCTCAGCTCCAAACTCGGGTCATTACTTATGGGGTAGAGCATGAAGCGGATTACATGGCGACAGATATCCAACTAGGTGACCGCCGATTAAGCTTTACGATGAGTCGTAAGGGAACAGCACTCGGAACGATTGAATTGTCTGTACCGGGTAAACATAACATGTATAATGCGATGGCTACCGTGATTTCATGTTTGGAAGCAGGGATTCCATTTGATCAAATTGCTGCAACTATTGTGGAATTTCACGGAGCAAAACGTCGTTTTCAAGTGCTAGGTGAAGGCAATGACATTTTGATTATTGATGACTATGCGCATCACCCAACAGAGATTGAGGCTACGATCAGTGCAGCGAGAGCGACTGGGAAGCGTATTATTGCCGTGTTCCAGCCACAACGCTACAGCCGTACCTTTTTCCTGTTGGATGCGTTCAGCCGTGCGTTTAGCGAGGCTAATGAAGTGATCATTACCGATATTTATTCACCAGCGGGAGAAAAACAGATTGCAGGTGTGCATTCTTCCAAACTGGTGGATTTAATCGTCCAAAACAGCAACGCGAATGCAGTCTATTTACCGACCAAAGAAGCCGTGATCGAAGAGTTGAAAGATCGGTTACAGCCGGGCGATCTTGTGCTGACAATGGGAGCAGGGGATATCTGGAAAGCTGGCGACGCATTAGCACGCCATCTTCGCGGGCAACAAGTGTAATTACGTATAAACATGGGCTGTTACGCCAATGAATTATAGCTTTGAAGGGTATTCCGAGCAGAAAGTGTTTCGGGATACCCTTTTTTGTAATGCTGTGGCATATTTCCTCAGCTTGACTCATACAACAGACTATGAGGAAGTATGGGACAAGGAGGGAATGCATCCATGAACAAGGCCAAGATGACATTCCGGTTCGATCAACAGTTGCCGGAAACAAGCCGGGAGGCTAAGCTACAGGTGCTTCCGAACAAAAATGAGTCGTTTACGAACGGACAGCGTGACATGATTAGAGATACGGAGTTACACCACGATGATGAGCTTTATCAAACTGATAACCAGCGTAAAGGAATGGAACGGACTAGTAGTATGGAGAAACATACTCGAACTACACAACATTCAGAGCTCGGCAAACCTGTGGAGACGAATAAACGCACTGCAACTCGGCGCTTTACTCCAACATTGAGGGTACAAGAGGGATGGGACGACCCTTTTGGTCGTTCGGCAGCTTCCTGGTCAGATGCGGACGTTCTACCGGAAAGTCCAGAAGAGGATGATGTTGAGGTTGAGGAGGCCTATTATTCCGGTCAAGAGTATAGAAAGCGTCCACCACACCCTTCCAGATGGAGGTTGATCGGTTCTGTAGCCAGTGCGTTGGTGACTGGGGGCATGTTCGGATATATTATGTTGTTACTGTTTAACGGAGGTAGTATGGTCCCGGGATCTGATTCTTTGGATAATGAGGCTGTAGCCGTTTTCAAAGAATCTGTTGATGTCGATACAACGTCTGCAAAAGAGAATGCTGCCCCTGTCACCATCGTAGCAACTCAAGTGCCTCCACAAACCTATTACTTGCTGCAATACGGGGTTTTCAGCACTCCAGAGAGGGCTTTACAGGCAAAGGAAGAACTGTTGAAGGCAGGCATTGCAGCAGGAGGGGATAGCGAGGATCAAAACCGAGTATATGCAGGAATATCGTCGGATAGGGAGCAAGCCAAGTTGCTTAGTAATCAATTGAAGACACAAGGAGTGGAATTGTATGTCCGCGAGCTCGAATTACCCGGATTCGAAAAAGCGGCTTACGGAGGTAATGGTGATAAACTCACTACCTTTTTTCAGTTAAGCAACTCATTAGTGGGCAAGCTGAGCGGACTTTCCTCAACTTTGCTCAGAGAAGAAGGCCCAAATACGGTGCCAGCCTCCGACATGAGCGAGCTGAACGACCTGCATCAGCAGTGGACACAAAATATCGCTGCAATTCCCACTGGTCTTCCGAAGGAAGCGGCTACCACCGCAACTTCGCTTGAAAAGGCGATGAACAGCGCAGTCTCTGCACTTGGAGAATATAACAAGAACACAGCCAAGGAACACATTTGGGAGATTCAGTCCTCCATGATGGAATATGTTTTGCGTGAGAAGGAATTTATCCAATTCATAAAACAGTAGACTAACCATACTTTCCGGCAAGGAACTGGAAATAGTTCCCCATGCCGGATTTCTGTTTGTATTGCAGTACAAATCACCGTATAATAATGAAGGTGTCAAAAAATGGCGAGGGAAGATCAGGATGAAAAAAAATGTAGGAATGCTTATACTGTTTTTGTTGCTCGGTTGGCTTTTGGGTGCCTGGATTGCTAAGGCCCTTCAATCGGTCAAAGTCCTTTCCTTTCTGACCCACCCCACTACGATATCCTGGTCGCCGAGAGCGGATTTGGATATTATCAGCTACAACATAACGATAAATTTTGAATTGAGCCTGCTTAGTCTGATCGGCATCATCGCCGCATTCTGGCTGTATCGCAGGCTCTAACTGATGAAAAGGAGCTTCCCTTATGGACGGGAAAATTACGCCCCGCATTATTCTGGCATCGACTTCACCAAGAAGGAAGGAATTACTCGCATATTTGAGACTCCCCTTTGAGGTGGTGCCGAGTCATGCGGATGAAAGCACGCCTGAGAGCTGGACGCCTCAGCAAATCGTGGAGACCCTTGCGGCCCGCAAAGCCGAAGCGGTCGTGCGCACTGCCGCACAGTCCGAGGAAGCTGGATTGGTGATTGGCAGTGATACGATTGTCGTGCTGGAGGATTCGGTATTGGGCAAGCCTGCTAACCATGCGGACGCGGTTCGTATGTTGACTGCATTGCAGGGAAGAACACACCGTGTGTACACTGGGGTAGCCTGCATACATACCGGAACCGGTAAGATGCTTGTTAGACATCGCCAAACGGAGGTCACAATGAAGCCTCTGAACCAAGAGCAAATTGTGGCATACGTAAATACTGGTGAACCGTCTGACAAAGCAGGATCGTATGGCATTCAAGGCATGGGTGCTACGTTGGTGGAATCTATTCAGGGTTGTTATTTTAACGTCGTAGGATTGCCGCTTTCTTTGCTGTCGGACATGCTGTCCGATTTTGGAGTGAATGTGCTGCGTCCATAAAAGGGGATAAACATATGCTGGAGTCGCCAATACTGATGCTTCGCGACCTCCCCCATGAAGAACGACCAAGAGAGCGCATGATGACATATGGGGCGGATGCCTTGAGCAACGCGGAGTTGCTAGCAATACTACTGCGTACAGGAACACAAAGTGAATCATCTCTGCATTTAGCGCAGCGTATTTTGCAGCAAGCAGGGAATTTGCGTCAACTGGTGGATATGAGTCTGAGCGAGTTGACCCAGATTAAGGGCATTGGAAATGCTAAAGCGATACAGCTAAAAGCGGGGATCGAACTCGGGCGTCGATTAGCATTGTCACGCCACTTGGAGACCCCGGTGATTAGTTGCCCACGGGATGTGGCAGATCTGCTGTTTGAACAGCTTCGCTATTTGCAGAAAGAGCATTTTGTTTGCCTGTTTTTAAATACCAAAAACCATGTCATTGCTCAGGAAACGCTATCTATGGGCAGCCTGAATTCCGCCATCGTGCATCCTCGTGAAGTATTTCGGGCTGCAATCAAGTGTAGCAGTGCTTCGATTATTTGCGCTCATAACCATCCGAGCGGTGATCCGAAGCCAAGCCCGGAAGATGTCCAGTTGACTCGCCGCCTGATGGAAGCGGGCAACATCGTGGGCATCGACGTGCTTGATCATATTGTGATCGGGGACGGGACCTTTGTAAGTTTGAAGGAACAAGGTCTGATATAATATAATATTTAAATCAAACATTTAAACATGACCGGATAAACCGGCCTGAATAAACCGTTTATACAGGGATAACAGATTTCAGGGAAGAGAAAAGGAGATTAACATCATGCTGGGTGGCTTTACAAAAGATTTGGGAATTGACTTAGGAACGGCAAACACGCTTGTATACGTAAGAGGTAAGGGAATCGTGGTTCGTGAACCATCTGTAGTTGCTTTGCGTACAGATACAAAAACCATTGAGGCTGTTGGGGAATCTGCGAAAAAAATGATCGGTCGCACACCGGGAAATATCCGTGCAATTCGTCCAATGAAGGATGGTGTCATTGCTGATTTTGATACGACTGCAACGATGATCAAATATTTCATCCGTCAGGCGCAAGCACAACGTTCATTGTTTCCGCGCCATCCGAACGTGATGGTTTGCGTGCCTTCGGGCATTACTGCAGTGGAACAGCGTGCTGTTGAAGATGCGACCAAGCAAGCAGGCGCAAGAGAGGCGTACACGATTGAAGAGCCGTTTGCAGCGGCAATTGGCGCTGATCTGCCGGTATGGGAGCCTACAGGCAGTATGGTTGTCGATATCGGTGGAGGTACAACCGAAGTTGCGGTCATTTCCTTGGGAGGGATCGTAACAAGTCGTTCTGTACGTGTAGCTGGCGATGAAATGGACGAGTCCATCATTCAATACGTGAAACGTCAATACAACCTGATGATTGGTGAACGGACTTCTGAGCAGCTGAAAATGGAAGTTGGTTCAGCTATGCCATTAGAGCAAGTGGAAACATCGGAAATCCGCGGACGCGATCTGGTAACAGGCTTGCCGAAGACAATTACGATTACCTCCGATGAAATTAGCGAAGCATTATCGGATACCGTTAATGCGATCGTGGATGCAGTTAAAGTAACATTGGAAAAATGCCCTCCCGAGCTGGCAGCGGACATCATGGATAGAGGAATTGTACTGACTGGTGGTGGAGCACTACTGCGCAACCTGGATAAGCTGTTGGCAGGTGAGACCGGAATGCCGGTGATCGTAGCGGAAAATCCTCTGGATTGTGTGGCAATCGGTACGGGTAGAGCACTGGAAAATATCCATTTGTTCAAATCGCGCAGCAGTTCTGCCGTCCGTTCCAAACGTTGAATCGGGGGTGTAGGAACTGTTTAAGCTGTTTGGCAATAAAAGACTATTTGTTCTATTGATCGGAATCGTTCTGTTTATTGCCCTTATGGGGATTACACTTGGACAGAGAAATTCCTTAACCTGGCCCGAGAAGTTTGCCAGAGATTCAATTGGCTTTGTGCAAGGTATCTTTTACAGGCCCGCTTCAGCAATAGCGGGCTTCTTTGAAGATATCGGTAATATGCGTAGTATTTACGAAGAAAATGAGCGCTTAAAAATAGCCGTGGCCAAGCTGACTCGTGACCAGATTCAGACTCATAATTATGTTGAAACAAATGCTAGATTGCAGAATGAACTGAAGTTCACCCAAACGCAAAAGGCGAAAAATAATTATGATTATCGTGTTGCACAAGTGAACAGTGTTAGCAATGATTCCAAAACACTCGTGATTGATATTGGTGAGAAGGACGGAGCCAAGGTCGGTCAGGAGGTCAGTTCACTTGAAGGGTTTGTTGGGGTCATTAGCCGCACGGGGAATTTTACGTCTACCGTTACGCTGTTGACTACATTGGATCCTAAAAATCCGAATTCTTATGCCATTGCAGCGACAGTCTTGGGTAAGGAAAATCAATCGTTTGGTATGATTGAAAGCTATGATCCGGGTACGAACACATTTCAAATGACTCGCATTGAAGAAAAAGATCCAATCGCAAAGGGTGATCAGATTATTACGTCTGGTGCAGGCGGGAAGTTCCGCAAAAACCTAATGATTGGAACGGTGGAGAAAATTCAGGTTGGAGAGTTCGGCAAAACACGGACAGCGATTATTAAACCGGCAGCCAGCTTTGTGGATTGGAAAGAACTGCTCGTCCTCTACACTCCTGAGGTACCGGAATAATGAAGATGCGCGGTCAGGTTCTGATACTGCTGCTGTTTGTCCTGTTTATAGCTGAAGGAACGATTCTTCCGTGGCTTCTCCCGGATAGTTGGCATTCAAGAATGGTTCCAAATTTTGTGTATGTCGTAATTTTGTTTGTATCTGTGTATTACAGCCGTCATACAGCGTTGGTGCTAGGTATTGTTTTTGGACTTATTCATGATGTAGTGTACTACGGGTTTATCATTGGCCCTTATTCTTTTGCAATGGGGTTGTCTGCATACTTATTAGGGCTTGTGTTTACTGCTAGACGTGCACCGATGCCCATTATGATGGCGGCCGTATTGATTGGTAGTTTCCTGCTGGATTCTATGCTTTTTGCCATTGATCAGCTGTTTCAACTGAATCATCAGACTTTCAATTGGGCACTTGCTCAGTATATGATTCCTGATTTGTTTATCCATTTTCTGTTCGCCCTCATCATTTATGTCCCAGTTCGCAAGCAATTGCAGCGTTTGGGTACCCGTGTGAAAAAGGAAGAGACTGTCTAGGTCTTTTTACACACATTTTGTCCGGGTTAGCAGGGATTTGACGTCCCGGGGACGAAATGATTGAGATAGGAGGGACAGGCTAATGGCGGTGAAATCGAATCATGTCACGATTAAAGGCATCAAAGATGGCCTGGTATTCCTGCTGGACGATCAATGCGAATTTGAGGATTTGCTGGGTGAGCTGCGTTTTAAGCTGGAGCACAGTCATCAAAATATTTTAACTGGTCCGATCATTCATGTGGATATTAAACTGGGAAGTCGGGAAGTAACTGAGGAGCAAAAGGAAAGTATTCTGGAGATTTTGAAGCAGAAGGGGAATCTGCTCATCAGGTCTGTAGAATCACCCGGATTGCCTGTGGTAGTGCAGGGCAAGCCCCCCATTCACACGGTGACAGGGATTATCCGTTCAGGACAAGTGCTTCATCACGATGGAAACTTACTCTTTTTGGGAGATGTTAACCCGGGTGGAATTATAACTTGTACCGGTGATATCTATGTCCTTGGCGCTCTGCGGGGTATGGCGCATGCAGGGATGGAGGGAAATAGTGAAGCGATTATCGCGGCCTCCTATTTTGCACCAACACAGCTGCGAATTTCCGAAATGATTAGCCGTCCACCAGATGAATGGGAGACACGTGAATCCGGCATGGAATTTGCGTATCTCAAGGATGGCGCTATGCAAATAGATAAAATGAGCAATATTGTGCGTCTGGGCCGCGATTTTAACGTGTTCAAAGGGGTGTAGCACATGGGAGAGGCTATCGTCGTCACTTCAGGAAAAGGCGGCGTCGGCAAAACGACGACGTCAGCCAATATAGGAACAGCGCTTGCACTGCTCGGCAAAAAGGTGTGTTTGGTGGATACGGATATCGGTTTGCGTAATCTAGACGTTGTGATGGGTCTGGAAAACCGGATTATTTATGACCTTGTTGATGTAGCGGAAGGTCGTTGCCGTCTAAATCAGGCACTGGTTAAGGACAAGCGTTTTGAGGAGCTGTATATGCTACCAGCTGCTCAAACCAAGGACAAGAGTGCTGTTACGCCGAAGCAGGTTAAGGATATTATTTTGGAGCTTAAAAAGGATTTTGAATATATATTGATCGACTGCCCTGCGGGTATTGAGCAAGGCTTTAAAAATGCCATTGCCGGTGCGGATCAGGCCATTGTTGTGACTACTCCAGAAAATGCTGCTGTACGCGATGCAGATCGGGTAATTGGTTTACTGGAAAGTTCGCACGTGATATCACCTAAGTTGGTGGTTAACCGCATTCGCAATAGTATGGTTAAATCCGGAGATATGTTAGATATTGACGGAATTTTACAAGTGCTTAGCATAGACCTTATTGGGATTGTACCGGATGATGAAATGGTAATTAAAGCAGCTAATACAGGAGAGCCTACTGTTATGAATCCGGATGCACAGGCAGCGATTGCCTATCGGAACATTGCGAGACGAATCTTGGGCGATACTGTGCCTCTTATGCAGCTGGACCAGAAGAAGAGTGTGATGACACGCTTTAAGAAGTTTTTTGGTATGGGTGGATAAGGAAAACAGGAAGTTATTGCTGGTGGTTGCTTGGCCTTTTCTAGTGAGATATTTTCACTGATTTCTAAGGGAAGTGTTACAGTAGCATTCATTTGTAATACTAGACACTTAAATAAGTCACCACTTATTTAAGTGTTTTTGGTTTGCTTTTTTAAATTTCTATAATTCTGGTTCGTAAATTTAGATCATTACATAAATGTTATAAATGCAAAACATATCCGGTGCGCTAGCGCCGGTTTTTTTGATTTTTAGGGTATGTAATCCCCAACCGGACAACATAAGTTGAAGCCCGTCCTCATAAGATGTAATAAACTTACCTCGCTGAGGGGGCTGAACAGGATGGACAAAAATTCCGGAATCAAGCAGCGCAGAAAAGAACGTATACAGCAGCTAATCGAGGGAAACAAAGCGGAGGCGTATTCCTCAGGCATAGATCAGAACAGGTACGGGTACAGAGAAATGAAATCGATGCCTGTAGTCAGTGCCAACTCGCCCAGAGACCCAGAAACCGAGTGGAAAAATGATCGACAACGTTGGCAGCAATCTTTTGGGGCAAATCGTGGTCCGTCTTTTTGGAGTTCCTTTTGGCGTAGAACTGTCATAGCAGCAGTGTTATTTGGAGTGGTGTGGGGCTTATTTCGCTGGGATATCCCCTATGCAGTAAATTTGAGAATGTTTGTCGCGGATGCCTTGAATAAGGACATGGATTTTGCAGCCGCCGGACAATGGTATAAAACTTATTTTGACGGAGCTCCTTCCTTCTTACCGATTTTTGGCGAGGAGCATGAAACGAAACAGGTAGACGCAAGTCGAAAGGGCTCTCCACCGATTGAAGGCAATATAACACAGCCGTTTGTACTGAGTCTTAAAGGAGTAGAAATTACGCCGAATGTTGCCGATAACGGGGCAATCGCTGTTAAAAGTATAGATGCAGGACGTGTATTAGACGTATTAAACCATCCCAAAAGTGGGATTTCAGTTACAATTCGTCACACTGGCGGTATCACAGCAACTTACGGAAGGCTCTCACGCTCTACCTTAAAAGTGAACGATTGGGTTCAGGAGGGTGAAGAGATCGGTGTATTGCCAGCAAGTCACGGCGGTAGCGAGGCGGCGACTTTATTTTTGGCAATTCAAAGAGGGGATCAATACATTGACCCGTCGGAAGTGGTAGCCCTTGATTAATGTCCGAGGGGTGACCTTATCACTGCATCCACTGTTTGTACTGGTTATGCTGACCTCTGTATTAACTGGACATTTCATCGAGATCATGACCTTATTTACACTGGTGTTTATACATGAGCTAGGTCATGCGACAGCTGCTTCGTTGTTGGGGGCGCGGTTACTTTCCATACAGATGTTACCCTTTGGAGGAGTGGCTGTCATTGAGGATCAAGGGAAGCTCAATGCGTGGAAGGAGATTGTCATTGCTCTAGCAGGCCCCCTGCAAAACGGAATCATGATCATCATTCTTTTGTGGCTTAGGAATGTGAGTGGGTTGGAGCATGATTATGTAAATTATATAATTCAGGGAAATGCTGTTATTGCATTGTTTAATTTGTTGCCAATTTTACCGCTTGATGGTGGAAAAATATTGCAGTCGCTGATTAGCTTATTCTTCTCTTATCACCGCACATTAGTATGGACTTTTAGAGCCAGTATCATAACAAGTCTGCTATTTTGCCTGTATGGTATTTCGCCGTTATTAAGGCAAGATGAGCCTTTACATTTAAATCTGCTGGCGGTAGGGATTTTTTTGCTTTATTCTAATATTGTGGATTATCGGAATATCCCTTACCGTTTTATACGTTTTTTGCTGGGGAGGGACGAGCTTTTTTACCGCGAAGCGGCTAAAGGAAGCATTGCCTTACCTATTGTATCCCTGCCCGTGAAACATTTGGAGCCTGTTTTGCGTCTTTTCAGAAGAGATCGATATCATATGGTTTACGTTATGAATGAACAGGGACGGATTGTAGCTGTATTGCCGGAACAACGACTTATACGTTCTTATTTTGCGGCACGCCCGCCAAATGGTGGAGAATCCAAACCCAAATAATGTTTATGAAATAAGGAAGAGGCTGTATTCAGAGAGGTTGAAAAACCATGAAGCAAATGATTGTACAATGCCAACAGCAGATGACCCAAATGGCACTGTTGGAAGAGGGACGATTGGTTGAATATGCGGCTGAACTACCGCGAAAACGGGGAATTCTAGGTTCTTTTTTCAAAGCGAGGGTGGTCAATGTGCTACCAGGAATGCAAGCCGCCTTTGTTGACATTGGACAGCGCAAGAATGCCTTTTTGTATGTGGATGACGTACTTCATGCTCATTTGGACAAGCAGCCAGAGGTAAAGCCGTCCATTTCTGAACTGTTAAAGGTGGGGCAGGAAATTGTAGTACAAGTATTAAAAGAGGCGGTTGGTAGCAAAGGAGCCAGGGTGACCACTCATTTTTCACTTCCGGGCCGCTGGATTGTATACATGCCCCGGGCTGATTATGTGGCCGTATCCAAGAAGATTGAGCGTGAGGGAGAACGTGCCCGTTTGAAAGCCATGGGAGAGCAGCTACGCACGGGTGAGGAAGGGCTCATCATTCGTACGGTTTCAGAGGAAATGAGTATAGAGGCGATTGAAAATGATCTGAATCAACTACGTAAGCAATGGGTGGCTATTCAGCGCAAAGCGGGTGAACACTCCGCACCGTGTGAATTGCACCGAGATCTGAGTATCGTTCAGCGTTTAATTCGCGATGTGTTTACACCTGAGCAGGATGAACTGGTCATTGACAGCGAGGAGCAAGCAAAGGATGCAGAAGTAATGCTGCAACAGATTGGTTCTGCGAAAGCTCATGTAAGTATATTTCGCAGTGCAGAAGAAACGATTTTCAAAGCTTATGGCATTCATGAGCAGCTGGAACGCGATTTTGCACGAAAGGTATGGCTTCAGGGTGGCGGATACATTGTCATTGATCATACGGAGGCATTGACCGTCGTGGATGTGAACACTGGGAAGTTTACGGGCGGCAGTAATTTGGAAGAGACGGTGACCCAGACTAACATTGAAGCAGCAGAAGAGATTGCCCGCCTGGTACGTGTACGTGATATTGGAGGTATTATCATCATTGATTTCATCGATATGGAACAAGAGGAGAATCGTAGGGAAGTATCTTCTGTGCTGGAGGCAAGATTAAAAAAGGACCGGACTAAATCATATGTTGTCGGTTGGACGCGGTTAGGTTTACTGGAAATGACCCGCAAAAAAGTGCGTGAAGAAAAGACTCTCGTGTAGAACGTGCGTAATCAAAATTATTTCAAAACTAAAGGTTGAATGTGTACGAAGCTTATGCTACAATTATTTAGTATGTGTGATGCGTAAGATTGGCTGCACATGCTGTAACCGCTCCAATCAGGTACTGAAGTGCAGTATCCTAAGGAAACTGTCACCTGCAATTAGGCGAGTCTGAGACATAAGGAGGTGCAAGCAAATGTACGCAATTATCGAAACTGGTGGTAAGCAATACAAAGTTCAAGAGGGCGATGTATTGTTCATCGAGAAGTTGGAAGCTAATGATGGTGAAACTGTAACGTTCGATCGTGTTCTGGCAGTGTCCGGCGACAATGGCTTGACAGCAGGTACACCGCTTCTTTCTGGAGCTTCTGTAACAGCTAAAGTTGAGAAGCATGGTCAAGGTCAAAAGGTCGTTGTATACAAATACAAACCTAAAAAGAACTACCATGTGAAGCAAGGTCATCGTCAACCGTACACGAAAGTGACGATTGAAAAAATCCAAGCGTAAGAGGGTGCGATAATTGATTATCGTGCGTATTATACGGCTGGAGGATGGCAGCATACAGGGGTTTTCTGTTAAAGGCCATGCGAATTTTGCTAAATCTGGCGAGGATATCGTATGTGCTGGGGTTTCAGCGGTAACGGTAGGAACTGTCAATTCGATTGTAGCTCTTACGGACGTTGAAATGGAAACGGAAATGGAAAACGGCTTTTTAAGCGCGTATCTTTCTCCTGAAAGTTATCATGATACGAACGCACAGGTTCAACTGTTGTTGGAGTCCATGGTGATTATGCTGACAAGCATTGCTGAATCATACGGTAAGTATATTCAAATAGAAAATAAACAAAGAAGGAGGTAGACATCATGTTGAAATTGACATTGGATCTTCAGTTATTCGCATCGAAAAAAGGTGTAGGTTCCACAAAAAACGGACGTGACAGCAGATCGAAACGTCTTGGAGTGAAACGTGCTGACGGTCAAGCAGTTACCGGCGGTAGCATCTTGGTTCGTCAACGCGGAACGAAAATTCACCCGGGCACGAACGTGGGCATCGGTAAGGACGACACTCTGTTCGCGAAAGTGGATGGCGTTGTGAAGTTCGAACGTTGGGGCCGTGATCGCAAAAAGGTGAGCATCTACCCGATCGACGTTGCTCCAGTAGCAGCTACTGTAGAAGCTTAATAGCGGCTTAGACACGCTGAAAAGCCTCCGGCACTTTTGTCGGAGGCTTTTTTGCATGATGGTAATGAACTGGAAAGTTAGTCTGTGCTATACTGGATAAAGGTTGTTGACTAGTCCATTTAATTATCGCAGAACGGAGAGAAGCCATGTTCCAGCGGATAAGAGCGCCTTATCTGGCGTTGGGTTCCATTCTGATTCCTTTGGTTTTTTCACTGCTCTATCCCAAAGCATTAACGATTATCATACTAGCTGTGTGGGCTGTAGCTGCTGCTTGTTTTGGTATGTGGTATACACATAGACAGGTTGAACATGAGCGGAAAGCTGCTTTGCGTTCTTTTGAGCGTACAGCGATAGCAACGCTTAACCATCATCGGCATGACTGGATGAATGATTTACAGGTGCTTTATGGCTATATTCGTATGAATAAGCATGATAAATCAGCTGCTTATGTGGAAATAATAAAGGGGCGGGTGTCGGAAGACAGTAAAATATCTAAGCTGGGTATTCCCTCGCTGGTGTTTTATTTGCAGTCTTTTCGCGTGAACGCCGGAAATTTACAATTGTCGGTACAGGTTGAGGAGGATTTAAAGTTAGACGCTGTCATGTCTCCCGAAGACGGCGAGTCGCTTGCCTCGGCCGTCATACAAACGGTGCGTGCGTATCAATATGGCGGGGGCCGGTCGTCCTGGGGAGAAGTGCGCAGATTGACACTTTATTTCGGTATGGATCAGAATGATGTTATCGTCCGGTTTGAAGGAAGTGACATACCTGCCGATTTAAATATACTAAAGCACGTCAGATCCGTACTTGGAAGTGAACGCCTTCGAACAGAGAAGCTCCCTACGGGCGATATGCTTCAAATTCGAATGCAGTGCCAGACATAAGGAAGGTGTAACCATGTTTGTAGATAAAGCGAAGATTTTTGTTAAAGGCGGTGACGGTGGAGACGGATTAATTGCGTTTCGCCGTGAGAAATATGTTCCTAATGGCGGCCCAGCTGGTGGTGACGGAGGGAACGGTGGAGATGTAATTTTTCGTGTAGATGAGGGTTTGCGTACCTTGATGGATTTTCGGTACCAACGGCATTTTAAAGCCCAGCGTGGGGTAAAAGGTCGCAACAAAAGCCAACACGGAGCCAACGCTGAGCACATGATTGTCCGTATACCACCGGGAACAGTTATCATGGATGATGACACAGGTGAAGTATTGGCAGATATGACTCGTCATGGCCAACAGGTCGTTGTAGCTAAAGGAGGACGCGGAGGACGCGGCAATATTCGTTTTGCAACACCGAGTAATCCAGCGCCTGAATTGGCTGAAAACGGTGCGGAGGGGCAAGAGCGTTATATTACGCTTGAGTTAAAAGTGATGGCTGACGTAGGCTTGGTCGGATTTCCTAGTGTAGGAAAGTCTACCTTGTTGTCAGTTGTATCTTCTGCAAAACCCAAAATTGGCGCATACCACTTTACAACGATTACCCCAAATCTGGGTGTCGTGGATGTGGGGGATCAGCGGAACTTTGTGATGGCCGATTTGCCTGGTTTGATTGAAGGAGCCCATGAAGGCACTGGACTGGGCCATGAATTCCTGCGGCACATTGAGCGGACGCGAATTATTATCCATGTTGTGGATATGGCCGGCTCTGAAGGACGTGACCCGTTCGAAGACTGGACCAAAATAAACGACGAATTGAAGCAATATAATGCAGCTCTGGCTGAGCGTCCACAAATTGTGGCGGCCAATAAAATGGATATGCCGGAAGCTGAAGAAAATCTTGCTCACTTCAAAGAGCAGATTGCTACGATACGTCCTGACCTTGAAATCATGCCTATTTCCTCTCTGACACGTCAGGGTGTAAAGGAACTGCTCTATCGGGCTGCTGATCTGTTGGATCAAATACCGGACGAGCCGGTTGTTGAGGAAGTAGCAGAAGTTAATGAACGCAAGGTATTTAAGTTGGATACGACCGAAGACGAGGGCTTTACGATTGTGCGTGAAAACGACACATTCGTGGTGCACAGCCCCAAAATTGAGCGCATGATGAAGCGCATGCAGATGAATTCGCATGATGCCATCTTGAAATTAGCAAGAACGTTGCGTCATATGGGTGTGGATGCTGAGCTACGCAAACGTGGTGCCACAGATGGTACATCTGTACGCATCGCTGATTTCGAGTTCGAATTCGTAGAAGGCAGCAGCTACTACTAAAATTAAATAAAGCTTTAAAACCTGAACGGTTACTGCACTATAGGGAATTCTATAGAAGTCAGTAGCCGTTTTTTTGTATTGTGAGCTTGCCGATTTTCATGAGTTTAGATATAATGTCCTCTATACAAAAACATAAGTCTTTGAGGAGAGGACGTTCTTGAAAGAGCGCTATTACTTGGTACGGGAAGATATTTTGCCTGAAGCTATTGTTAAGACCATACAGGTAAAACTGCTGCTGGCTTCGGGAGATGTTAAAACCGTACATGATGCTGTGGAGCAAGTTGGGCTAAGCCGAAGCGCCTTTTATAAATATAAAGATGGCATACATTTGGTTAACCAGTTAGAGCGTGAGCGAATTGTCAATATCTCTATCGATCTAGAGCATCAATCCGGCATGCTGTCCAGGGTGCTCGGCAGAGTGGCGGATTACGGAGGTAATGTGCTGACGATCCAGCAAAGTATTCCACTGCAAGGTAGAGCCAATGTAGTTATCTCAGTCGAAATGTCCAGGCTTAGTGATGAATTGGGTGTTCTGCTGGAGGGCTTGGAAAGCATTTCTGGAGTCAAGCGGGTCCGCCTGATTGGGCAAGGCTGAGGCGATACAGTTCGTTAGATAAAAGTTAGCAGGAGGGGAATGGATGAAACCGGTCAAAGTAGGATTGTTAGGCTTAGGGACTGTAGGTACGGGAGTCGTTCGAATCGTTGAGGGCAATCAGGAAGACTTGAGCAGACAAGTAGGTTCACCGATCATCATTGAAAAAATAGCTGTAAAAAACATAGATAAGTATCGTTCCATAGAAGTAGACACCGCCAAACTTACTGAGGACCCGTGGGAAGTCATTCGAGACCCTGAAATTGATGTGATTATCGAAGTCATGGGTGGGATTGATCAGACGAAGGAGTACATTCTAGAAGCGTTAGAGAGAGGCAAACACATTGTAACAGCCAACAAGGACTTAATGGCATTGCACGGTTCTGAAGTATTGGCAAAAGCACAGGAAAAACAATGTGATATTTTTTATGAGGCTAGTGTGGCAGGCGGTATCCCGATCATTCGTACACTCATTGAAGGGTTCTCCTCTGACCGTATTACGCGCATTATGGGGATTGTGAACGGTACAACAAACTTTATTTTAACTAAAATGAGTCAGGAAGGAGCCTCGTACGAGGAGGTTCTTAAGGAAGCTCAAGAACTTGGATACGCAGAATCTGATCCGACCTCAGATGTCGAAGGATTGGATGCGGCGCGCAAGATGGCAATACTGGGAACCCTCGGTTTCCGCTCTAATGTAGAGCTCAAGGATGTAAGCGTGAGCGGTATTTCAAAGGTAACCAGTGAAGATATTGCCTTTGCTAAAAAACTAGGATATGAAATGAAGTTGCTTGGTATTGCAGAACGCCAAGGTGATGAATTTACGATTAATGTTCAGCCGACTATGGTGCGCAAGCAGCATCCATTGGCATCGGTGAACGGGGTATTCAACGCAGTTTATGTACATGGTGAAGCAGTGGGAGAAACCATGTTTTATGGTGCAGGTGCAGGCGAAATGCCAACAGCTACATCAGTAGTGGCTGACCTGGTAGCTGTAGTGAAAAACCTCAAACTTGGCGTAAATGGGCTAAAAGCAATCGTACCCTACAATCCTAAAAAAATTTGCAATGACGAAGACGTGTATTTCAAAAATTTCGTGCTTTTACACGTTGATGATAAAGCAGGGGTATTGGCACAGATTACGCAGGTATTTGCTGAATTCAATGTCAGTTTGGCATCTGTCGTGCAGCAGCCGAATGAGACTAATCCCGATGCTGAGATTATTATCGTGACTCATTTAGCTAGTAAAGCAAGTATGAAAAAGGTGTTGGAGCATTTTGAAACTTTGGACGTGATTCGCCGCATCAAGAGTGTATATCGGGTAGAGGGATAGTTAATAAAAGCAGGAGGAATCATCTGTATGACCGTTTTGAAAACAGCAAGAGTGCGCGTGCCTGCGAGTACGGCTAACCTAGGACCTGGCTTTGATACATTGGGCATGGCGTTGTCTCTATACGCATGGATTGAATTAAAAGAGGCCGAGCAGACAGCTTTCCATCTATACGGGGATCAAATGAATGGCGTTCCCCAAGATAAAACCAATTTGATTTACAAGGTAGCACAAATGGTTTTTCGTGAAGCAGGTGTATCTGTTCCTGAGCTGGAAATTTCGATGTACTCGGATATTCCGCTTACCCGTGGTTTGGGCAGTAGCGCTTCCGCTATTGTAGGTGCCTTGGTGGCTGCTAATACGCTGATTGGCTCGCCCCTGTCGGATTCCAAGCTATTTGATATGGCAAGCGCTATTGAAAAGCATCCGGACAATGTCGGGGCCTCTTTGTTTGGCGGTATTATTACTGCCGTGTGGGATGGCAAACATGCCAAGCACTTACGGATTGAACCGGATGCTAATCTAGAGGTAATGGTAGTTATTCCAGATTTTCAACTGTCCACGTCGAAGGCCAGAGAGGTCCTGCCTACCCATGTATCCTTGAAGGATGCTGTATACAATATAAGCCATGCTTCAATGCTGGTAGCGGCATTGGCATCGGGCCGAACAGATCTAATCGCCGAAGCGATGCGTGATCAGCTTCATCAGCCTTACCGCGCGGCACTTGTACCGGGTATGACAGAGATCCTACAGAATGCGTACCATTATGGTGCATTAGGTGTGGCCCTTAGCGGTGCTGGACCGACATTGCTGGCATTGACGGATCAACGGGAAAATCGTAAAGCGGAGCTTGAACAGTATTTAACGGAGACAATGAACAAAGAAGGGATCACGGCGTCTGTTTTAAATTTGCGCCCGGAGATTGAAGGAGCTAAAGTATATACGGAAGGGAATACACACCCTTTTATGGATATGATTAAAGGGGAACTTACGATATGATGCGAATTGCACTTCTTCCTGAGGGGACTGTTTCTCATGAAGCAATTAAATATTTGTTAGGAGATACACCCTGTGAACTACTGTTTTACAAGCATATAGCAGACGTATTTCAGGCAATAGACAAGGGACAGGCAGACTATAGTGTAATTCCTATAGAAAATACGATTGATGGCTCTGTAAGTTTGCATATGGACTGGCTTGTGCATGAGGTAGACATTCCAATGCAGGCGGAATGGGTATATCCTTCAATTCAAAATCTTATTGGACATCGTAGTGAATTTCTCGGGGATCAGGACAAGCTTGATTTGAGCAAAGTGGTCAAAATTATGTCCCATCCTGTAGCGCTTCCCCAATGTAAAGAATTCATACAAACTTTCGCTCCTCAAGCCGAGCTGGAGAGTGCAGGAAGTACGGCAGAGGCCGTCGAAATTGTTAAACATAACCCAGGTAAAGGTTGGACCGCTCTTGGAACCAAGCTTGCGGCTGCCAAACACGGGTTAGATATTTTGGCCAGCAAAGTGACGGATCATGATAACAATTTCACCCGCTTTGTCTTGATTGGACATCAACCTGTAAGGTTCCCGCGTACGCCTGAAGGCCAGCGAACCAGTATTCTGGTTACGCCGCCGCAGGATTTCCCAGGAGCGCTACATCAGGTTTTATCCGCATTTGCATGGCGCAGGTTAAATCTGTCTCGTATTGAATCGCGTCCGACCAAAAAGCAATTGGGGAATTATTATTTTTACATTGAAGTTCTGGAATCTCTGCATTCCGTTTTGCTTCCGGCAGCCTTTGCAGAGATCGAGGCTTTGGGGTGCCATGTACGTATTCTTGGCTCTTATCCAAGCTACAAGTATGTTGAAGCAGCGATCGAACCTATTTTGAAGGAACATTAATCGGAGGTGTGGTTGTAATGGCAGAACAATGGATCTATCTGGATGGACAGCATGTGACTAAGGAGAACGCAAAGGTTTCTGTATATGATCATGGTTTCCTGTACGGAGACGGTATATTTGAGGGTATTCGTATTTATAACGGCAATATTTTTAAATGTAAGGAGCATTTAGAGCGGCTGTATGATTCTGCGAAATCTATTCAGTTGAACATTCCGTTGTCTCCTGATGAAATGTTGGAAGCAATGGCTGAAACGATTCGTCTTAACGAAATGCGCAATGGATATATCCGATTGGTTGTATCCCGGGGTGCTGGAAATCTAGGTTTGGATCCCCTTCGTTGTGCAAAGGCGAGTGTCATCATTATTGTCGAGCAGCTCACCATTTATCCGGAAGAAGCTTATTTGACAGGTCTGAAGACAATTTCTGTTTCTCAACGTCGCAACATCCCGGATGCTTTGAATCCAAAGATAAAATCATTGAACTACCTCAACAATATCCTGGTGAAGATCCAGTCTAATTATGCTGGTGTAGGTGAGGCTATTATGCTCAATTCCCAAGGATATGTGACGGAAGGTTCTGCTGATAACATTTTCATTGTCAAAAATGGAGTGTTATATACACCGCCTTGTTATTTGGGAGCGCTTGAGGGGATTACACGTAATGCTATCATCGATTTGTGTGCCAAGCTTGGATATTCGCTTAAGGAGCAACCTTTTACATTGCATGATGTATATGTGGCGGATGAGGTGTTTTTTACGGGAACCGCTGCAGAAGTGATTGCAGCTTATGAAGTAGATGGTCGTACGATCGGCTCCGGTGTTGCTGGTCCAGTGACTTTAGAGCTCC
>NZ_CP034141.1:2697500-4502500 GCF_003856555.1 Paenibacillus sp. M-152 | reverse complement strand
CGGAGAAATTCCAATCGAACCCGGAGATAGCTGGTTCTCCCCGAAATAGCTTTAGGGCTAGCCTCGGAAAGAAGAATCGTGGAGGTAGAGCACTGATTGGGTGCGGGGCCCGCAAGGGTTACCAAGCTCAGTCAAACTCCGAATGCCATAGATTTAGTTCCGGGAGTCAGACAGTGAGTGCTAAGATCCATTGTCGAAAGGGAAACAGCCCAGACCATCAGCTAAGGTCCCTAAGTGTGTGTTAAGTGGGAAAGGATGTGGAGTTGCACAGACAACCAGGATGTTGGCTTAGAAGCAGCCACCATTGAAAGAGTGCGTAATAGCTCACTGGTCGAGTGACTCTGCGCCGAAAATGTAACGGGGCTAAACACACCACCGAAGCTATGGCTTGATGCTTTGCATCAGGGGTAGGGGAGCGTTGAATGCGGGTTGAAGGTGTACCGGAAGGAGCGCTGGACTGCATTCAAGTGAGAATGCCGGTATGAGTAACGAAAAGATCTGTGAGAATCAGATCCGCCGAAAGCCTAAGGGTTCCTGAGGAAGGTTCGTCCGCTCAGGGTAAGTCGGGACCTAAGGCGAGGCCGATAGGCGTAGTCGAAGGACAACAGGTAGAAATTCCTGTACCACCGTAATCCGTGATGAGCGATGGGGTGACGCAGTAGGGTAGTGACGCGGACTGATGGATGTCCGTCTAAGCAGTGAGGCTGATGTGTAGGCAAATCCGCACATCGTAAGGCTGGGCTGTGATGGGGAGCGAAAATTATAGTAGCGAAGGTCATGATCTCAGACTGCCAAGAAAAGCCTCTAGCCAGGAGAAGGTGCCCGTACCGCAAACCGACACAGGTAGGCGAGAAGAGAATTCTAAGGCGCGCGGAAGAACTCTCGTTAAGGAACTCGGCAAAATGACCCCGTAACTTCGGGAGAAGGGGTGCCTCGGTAGGGTGAATAGCCCGAGGGGGCCGCAGTGAAAAGGCCCAAGCGACTGTTTAGCAAAAACACAGGTCTGTGCGAAGCCGCAAGGCGAAGTATACGGGCTGACGCCTGCCCGGTGCTGGAAGGTTAAGGGGAGTGGTAAGCCTTCGGGCGAAGCTATGAACCGAAGCCCCAGTAAACGGCGGCCGTAACTATAACGGTCCTAAGGTAGCGAAATTCCTTGTCAGGTAAATTCTGACCCGCACGAATGGCGTAACGACTTGGGCGCTGTCTCAACGAGAGATCCGGTGAAATTTTAATACCTGTGAAGATGCAGGTTACCCGCGACAAGACGGAAAGACCCCATGGAGCTTTACTGCAGCTTGATATTGAATTTGGGTACGATCTGTACAGGATAGGTGGGAGCCGTTGAACCTTGAGCGCCAGCTTGAGAGGAGGCATCCTTGGGATACCACCCTGATCGTATCTAGGTTCTAACTTGGTACCGTAATCCGGTGCGAGGACAGTGTCAGGTGGGCAGTTTGACTGGGGCGGTCGCCTCCTAAAGAGTAACGGAGGCGCCCCAAGGTTCCCTCAGAATGGTTGGAAATCATTCGAAGAGTGCAAAGGCAGAAGGGAGCTTGACTGCGAGACCTACAAGTCGAGCAGGGACGAAAGTCGGGCTTAGTGATCCGGTGGTACCGCATGGAAGGGCCATCGCTCAACGGATAAAAGCTACCCTGGGGATAACAGGCTTATCTCCCCCAAGAGTCCACATCGACGGGGAGGTTTGGCACCTCGATGTCGGCTCATCGCATCCTGGGGCTGAAGTAGGTCCCAAGGGTTGGGCTGTTCGCCCATTAAAGCGGTACGCGAGCTGGGTTCAGAACGTCGTGAGACAGTTCGGTCCCTATCTGTCGTGGGCGTAGGAAATTTGAGAGGAGCTGTCCTTAGTACGAGAGGACCGGGATGGACGTACCGCTGGTGTACCAGTTGTTCCGCCAGGAGCACCGCTGGGTAGCTATGTACGGAAGGGATAAGCGCTGAAAGCATCTAAGCGTGAAGCCCCCCTCAAGATGAGATTTCCCAATGAGTAAGACCCCTTGAAGACGACGAGGTAGATAGGTTGGGGGTGGAAGTGCAGTAATGCATGGAGCTGACCAATACTAATCGGTCGAGGGCTTATCCTAAAGATAAGGCGCAAGGAAGTTTCGGATCCAGTTTTCAGGGTGTAACCTTGAAATTAGAATTTGCGAGGCAAATTCATGTTTGGTGGCGATAGCGGAGGGGTTCCACACGTACCCATCCCGAACACGACCGTTAAGCCCTCCAGCGCCGATGGTACTTGGACCGCAGGGTCCTGGGAGAGTAGGACGCCGCCAAGCGAGTTTTGTAATTATTATTCCCTGATAGCTCAGTTGGTAGAGCACTCGACTGTTAATCGAGTTGTCACAGGTTCGAGTCCTGTTCGGGGAGCCATATGGAGAGGTGTCCGAGTTGGCCGAAGGAGCACGATTGGAAATCGTGTAGGCGCCAAAAGCGTCTCGAGGGTTCGAATCCCTCTCTCTCCGCCAGAATTATTTTATAGTATGGCCCGTTGGTCAAGGGGTTAAGACACCTCCCTTTCACGGAGGTAACAGGGGTTCGAATCCCCTACGGGTCATAGTAGTATGGAGGCTTAGCTCAGCTGGGAGAGCATCTGCCTTACAAGCAGAGGGTCGGGGGTTCGATCCCCTCAGCCTCCACCATTTATTTTTAATAGACTTCCCTACTATTGCCGCGGGATGGAGCAGTTCGGTAGCTCGTCGGGCTCATAACCCGAAGGTCGCAGGTTCAAATCCTGCTCCCGCAACCAATTAACTTTTTAATGAAAATTATTATGGAACTGTGGTGTAGAGGCCTAACATGCCTGCCTGTCACGCAGGAGATCGCGGGTTCGAATCCCGTCAGTTCCGCCATTTTCACAAAGTTACATTACCCTGTTGGGAGCCATTAGCTCAGTTGGTAGAGCACCTGACTTTTAATCAGGGTGTCGAAGGTTCGAGTCCTTCATGGCTCACCATTCATGTACTTATATGTCATGGATATAATTGTATTGCGGACGTGGCTCAGCGGTAGAGCATCGCCTTGCCAAGGCGAGGGTCGCGGGTTCGATTCCCGTCGTCCGCTCCATATTTGCGCCCTTAGCTCAGCTGGATAGAGCGTTTGACTACGAATCAAAAGGCCGGGAGTTCGAATCTCTCAGGGCGCGCCATTAACTTCATAAGCCGGTGTGGCGGAATTGGCAGACGCGCGCGACTCAAAATCGTGAGGGAAACCGTGGAGGTTCGAGTCCTCTCACCGGCATCTATTTCGGGATGTAGCTCAGCTTGGTAGAGCACCTGGTTTGGGACCAGGGGGTCGCATGTTCAAATCGTGTCATCCCGATTCAATAGGAAGTCGCTGGAAGCAGCGACTTTTTTGTTATTATCTTTTGTATAAATCAGTAATCTTAAGGTCACACTAACACAAAAAGTGGGACGGAAGGGATTACTGTGAAGCGATTAAGTTGGAAAAAACAGATGAAACGGCGCTGGAAACAGTGGAGAAGAACAGTGTGGGCATGTACTATTTTGGGTGCGGCTTGCTTACTGGCAGGGTTGGGTATTCTGTTTTCGAATCATATGCAGGCTATGCTGTCGCAACCACTGGCTACTACCGTTATGGCAGAGATGGAGGAGGAGTCACCAAATTATACTTCTACCGAAGACCGCTCCTCGCAGATGCAGCTATTGCAAAGTATTCATGCTTCCGGTATAAGCAGGAAGACCCGTTTGTTAACTACCTACGTATGTGGTACGGAGACCAATTCCTTGGGAACGTTAAGTTCACAACAACTGGAAAGTTTGCTGAAGCAACATCCCGATTGGAAGGGACGGCTTAATACTAAAGGAGAAGTGTGGCTGGAGCGCAGAGTGGAAGATTTGTCGGAGTCATGCAAAGAGCGTGCATATATGGGCTTAAGCACTGATGGACAGCTTACACTGTTTGAAGGGCTGCCTAAAAAGGAAAAAGTAATTCGTACTTTTTTTCAATTGGATATAGGGTCTATGGAGACGGCCTTGCCGGAAGGGGTATATAAACAACTTCAGCAGGGAATCCGTGTACAGGATATAAATGAGTATAACAGTGTAATCTCCACTTTTAGTGACTTCGCAGTGGAGCGAACACAGAGGGTATTAAAGCAGCATTATTGATTACAAGTACGAGACGTTAGGCTTTGCCCATGAGGTGAGGCTTGTAGCGTCTCTTTTTATGTTTTCACTCATGGTTAAACTTTTTCCTCTATTAGATACAAAGTTTTGTTATAATGAAAAGAACGACACATATGTTCGCTTTATATGGAATTTACTCATGTATAATAACGATAGTGCTAGCTGATGGTTAGTTAGGCATGTTTGAGCGATAGGGGAGAGGTTTTTTTGCGTTTTTTAGGAATTGATCCCGGTATTGCCATTGTGGGCTTCGGGTTTGTAGACAAGATAGGCAGTAAGGTGGTTCCTGTGCAATATGGCTGTATCCAGACGGAGGCCCATACACCGGAAGAAGACAGGTTGCTTCATGTGTATGAAGGCATGTTGCAATTAATTGATAAGTACAAGCCGGATGCGGTTGCATTGGAGAAGCTTTTTTTTAATCGCAACGTTACAACAGCCATGTCCGTGAGTCAGGCACGTGGGGTGCTGGTATTGGCTGCCAAGCAACGTAATTTGCCTATAGGGGAATACACGCCCATGCAGGTAAAGCAGGCTATTGTAGGGTATGGCAAGGCGGAGAAGAAGCAGGTACAGGAGATGGTTAGAATGTTTCTAAAGCTCCAGGCTGTGCCCAAACCGGATGATGTAGCGGATGCTTTGGCAGTGGCTATTTGCCATGCGCATTCCTATGGACTAAATTCAAAATTAAATGAGGTATTACGAAAATGATAGATTTCTTGCGTGGTTCTGTAGCTCACTTGGAAAATGAATATGTCGTTTTGGATGTGCAGGGTGTAGGGTATCGGGTATTTTGTCCGAATCCTTACGCCTTCGCCAAAACGGAAGGACCGGTGGTTATTTACACTCACCATCATGTAAGGGAAGATGCTATTTTACTGTTTGGGTTTGCAACCCGTGAGGAGCAGCAATTATTCCGTAAATTGATCGATGTGTCTGGTATTGGACCACGGGTGGCTCTTGGTATTTTGGGAGGCGGTACGCCTGCGCATGTGGTGACGGCGATTTATCAGGAGAATATCACATTTCTCACCAAATTACCGGGGATTGGTAAAAAGACGGCACAACGTATGATTCTAGATTTAAAAGACAAGCTGGACGGTATTGGGGCGTTAGGAATGGCTACCGGATTGTTTGCGGAGCCTGCTGTAGAAGAAGGCGAAGGTTCGTACTGGAGTGAGGCGCGTGAAGCGCTTAAAGCACTCGGTTACACGGATGCTGAGTTAGATAAGGTATGGAGCAAAATGAAGAAAGATGCGAAACCTGATGATTCTGCCGACATTTTGATGAAACGGGCTTTGCAACTGTTGTTTGCCGGATAGGACGCTGTTGTCCGTGAATAGAAATCTGGTAAAAAGAGGAGCGATGGATTGTGGATGACCGGATTATTTCCGCCAATTTGATGATGGAAGACCAGACGGCGGAGTTAAGCCTTCGCCCCCGTTATCTAAATGAATATATCGGGCAAAATCAGGTCAAGGAAAATCTGAAAGTATATATTGAAGCGGCCAAGATGCGTAAAGAAGCGTTGGACCATGTATTGTTGTACGGACCGCCCGGATTGGGTAAAACCACTTTGGCTAACATTATCGCCAATGAGTTAGGGGTTAATTTACGTACAACTTCAGGACCTGCAATTGAAAGACCGGGAGATTTGGCAGCATTGCTGACCAACCTTCAAGAGGGTGATGTTTTGTTCATTGATGAAATTCATCGCCTTCATCGTACAGTGGAAGAAGTCATGTATCCGGCGATGGAAGATTTTGCACTGGACATTATGATTGGCAAAGGCCCAAGTGCACGTTCAGTTCGTTTGGATTTACCGCCCTTTACTCTTATAGGTGCTACTACACGCGCTGGGTTGCTCTCTGCGCCATTGCGTGACCGATTTGGCGTTATTAGTCGATTAGAGTTTTATACAACAGACGAGCTGGCTTACATCGTGTCTAGGAATGCGGATATTATGGAAATCGAGATTGTCGGGGATGCGGCGGAGGAAATCGCATTGCGTTCACGGGGGACACCGCGGATTGCCAACCGACTGTTAAAAAGGGTACGTGATTTTGCCCAAGTTGCCGGAGACGGTATTATTCATTCAGAGTTGGCTGCAGAGGCACTAAAGAGACTTCAAATAGATCCACTTGGGCTGGATGAAATTGACCATAAAATGCTTAAGGCTATGATTCATTCATTCCGAGGCGGACCTGTAGGATTGGACACCATTGCTGCGACCATTGGTGAAGAGAGCCAGACGATTGAAGATGTGTACGAGCCTTATTTGTTACAAATTGGCCTTTTACAAAGAACACCTCGCGGACGAACGGTGACTCCGGCGGCATATGCTCACCTTGGAATTCCTATGCCAACAGACCCACGGTGACTAGGAAATTATAGTGCACTTTTAAAAATCATTGAGTGTTATTCGTAAGTATGACGATATGAAGTGGATTAGACAGATGAATTGAGCTAAGAAGTGTATAAGTCCGATTCAAGCGGGTTCAAATTTTAGTTTATTCCGCCGATGTATTTAAAGGGATAGACGCGGGTCGAGATCCCGATAAATCATGTAATATAAGTGCTAGTCAGCTAGAATTGGGGGAGCTAGAAATGAGTGGAGATACATTGAACCGAAATAAAAATTTCGGAGCGTGGACAGGCCGGCTCAAACGAGCAGCTTTGATTATGGTATTAGCTACAGCTTGCATACCTTGGCCTTCAGCTGTTCAGGCTGCTGCCGCCCAAGAGGATATTCGTGTAGTGATCTTTGCGGATCTAGGCAGCAAATATAAAGCGACAGTTCCCGCTGTAACTTTGAAATCATCAGGGAGCCTGAGTGTCGGACAGAACAGTGGGGGCAGCTTTCAGGCTTGGATGGGACTGCCAGACAGTACGGCTCGTTTTAGTGTAGACAGCTATCGAGTGAAGGTGCTTGAAGGAAATGAAGCGGCTGCGATAAAAGCGGCTCAAGCTCTGCAAAAGACTAATGATAAACCTACTGTTTTTATTGGTTCAAAAAACGGTGGCTCTGTCTATCAAGTGTATGCGGGATTATATGCTAGTGAACAGTCGGCACAGGCTGCCGTGCAACGGATTTCCTCAGCAACCGGAGCGCAGGCCGAAGTTAAGGGAAACAAACATTGGTCGACGGGAAGCTACGGAAGCGAGCAGGAGGCTAATCTCGTTCGCACGACAATTGCTGCCGCAGGTTTTGATGCTTTTACTGTAATTCAATCAAGAGGCCAGTATGCTGTATGGGTTGGAGAAGAAAGTAATGACAGTAAGCTGTCGGCCTTGAAAACAGAGCTGGAGAGCAAGCAGCCTAGACTCACCCTTTCCAAAGTGAATACTACTCAAACTGGTCTTATCCTAAGACAGGAAGCAGGAGTAACGACAGGCTCACAGGTGATGCCTCATTACATGCTAAGTGGCTCTAATAATAGCAGCAAGATAATTGTCAACGGCGGTAATAATGGAATCCAAGTGGTCGAAAGGTCACAGCGTACATATCGCGGCGACATGGAGATTGGCATATCGTCAGGACAGCTGGCGCTTGTGAATGAAGTCCCTTTGGAGCAGTATTTGTATTCCGTAGTTGGAGCAGAAGTCTATTCCTCATGGCCAGCTGAAGCGCTTAAGGCTCAAGCGGTAGCGGCTCGCAGTTATGCGCTTGCCCAAGGCAATCGGTTTCAGATCGGCAATGTGGTAGATGGCACGCTAAGCCAAGCTTACAATGGTAAGAGCTCAGAACATGCAAATGTCAACGAGGCTGTAGATGCAACAACTGGTGAAGTTATTAAGAGTGGCGGCAAAGTGGTCGAAGCTGTATTCTCCTCTAATGCGGGCGGTGTGACAGCAGATGCTTCCGAAGTGTGGAATAGTGGTGGCGAAGCGTTTGCAAGCGTGGACAGCTCAGGAGATACCTCAGCGCAAAAAGGAGCACAGGAGTGGTATCATGTACTTCTCTCCAATGGCAAGACAGGTTATATCCGCGAGGATAACGCTAAGGAGCTGGAGGGAGTCACAGAAGCGGGGTTAGACAAAATCACCGTCACTGCGGAAAATACAAATGTGCGTCCTATTCCTCAAATCCAATCAACGGTTACACCCGTAGAGAAGGTGCAGCCGGGTGAAGAGATGATTGTTCTGGAAAAGGTGCCTCAATCCGGAGACTATGCATGGGTTAGAGGGCCCTTTACAGCAGCTCAGATTGCTAAGTCCTTGCAAGGGAAAATAACTGGCACAGTACCGTCCTCTGTTAATCACCTTGATGTTACCAAACGGGGTCCGTCAGGTCGAGTGTTGGAGGTTGAAGCAGATGGAACTCCTCTAAAAGTGAAGTATCCGGACATGTATCGCTCAGCGATGGGGGGACTACCAAGCACACTGTTTGATATTGCGAGTACCGGCAGTTATACTGTATTAGGCGCTGATGGAGCTACTACTCATGTAAGCGGCACACAAGGTACCCAAATTCTGTCGGCATCTGGCAGCAGCACTTTAAGTGGTAACGGGGTGGTTGTCATGAATGAAGATCGCCATGCACGAGTCATCGACAAAACGCAAAGCTTTATTTTTACAGGTAAAGGGAATGGTCATGGCTTGGGCTTATCACAATGGGGGGCCAATGGTTTGGCAGAGCAGGGGTATGATTACAAGAAAATTTTGCAACACTATTACAAAAATGTGGATATAGTTAAGGACTGACCAATATATGAACGTAAACGATTACGATTTTGAACTACCTGAAACATTAATTGCACAGACGCCTTTGCTTGAGCGGACCGCTTCTAGATTACTGACGTTAAACAAAAACAACGGTGAAGTGGGACATCATACATTTTCGGATATTGTGCAGTATCTTCAGCCAGGGGATACGCTGGTTCTGAATGATACCAGAGTAATTCCTGCACGTTTGTTTGGCATCAAGCAAGACACCGGGGCTAAGGCCGAGGTTTTGCTGCTTAAACAACTGGAGGGAGACCGATGGGAAGCATTGGTGAAACCCGGCAAAAAGCTAAAAAAGGGAGCTGTTATTGTTTTCGGTGATGAGCTGAAGGCAGTTATTGAGGAAGAAGGAGATATGGGCGGAAGGGTACTTTCATTTTCATATGATGGTATTTTTCAGGAGATCCTGGATCGCTTAGGGCAGATGCCGCTTCCTCCGTATATTAAGGAACAGCTGGATGATCGTGAGCGGTATCAAACCGTTTATGCTCGGCATGAAGGTTCTGCTGCGGCTCCAACGGCAGGGTTACATTTTACCGAAGAATTACTGGACCGGATTAAAGAGAAGGGCGTTACGGTTGCCTTTATCACACTTCATGTCGGTTTAGGGACGTTCAGACCGATGTCGGTGGATACGATTGAAGAGCATGTCATGCATGAAGAATACTATTCATTGTCACAGGAAACGGCGGATGTACTCAATGCAACCAAGGCGCGCGGCGGAAGAGTCGTGGCAGTGGGAACAACCAGTTGCCGAACGCTGGAGACGGTGGGCAATAACTTCGTAGATGGTGTACTACAGGCCAGCAGTGGCTGGACACAAATTTTTATTTATCCAGGCTATAAATTCCGTGTGGTGGATGCAATGATTACGAATTTTCATTTGCCTAAGTCCACCTTGGTTATGCTAGTCAGCGCACTAGCTGGCAGAAAGAATATTATGCATGCTTACCAGGAGGCGATTGACCAAAAATATCGGTTCTTTAGCTTCGGGGACGCTATGTTCATTTATTAATTAAGGATGGTAGAGAAAATATGGCACCAGCAATAAGATACGAACATATTAAGACCTGCAAGCAATCAGGAGCACGTCTTGGACGTGTACACACGCCTCACGGAGTTATTGAGACTCCAACCTTTATGCCTGTGGGAACTCAAGCAACCGTTAAAACGATGAGCCCTGAGGAACTGAAAGCGATGGATGCTCATATTATTTTGAGTAATACGTACCATCTGTTTCTTCGTCCTGGTCATGATATTATCCGAGAAGCGGGCGGACTGCACAAGTTTATGAATTGGGATCGTCCTATTTTAACAGACAGCGGCGGATTCCAAGTGTTTTCCTTAAGTGAAATGCGTAAGATTTCAGAGGAAGGTGTTCATTTCCGCTCTCATCTAAATGGAGATAAGAAGTTTCTTTCTCCGGAAGTGGCGATGGAAGTCCAAAACTCGCTTGGCTCGGATATTATGATGGCCTTCGATGAATGTCCACCGTTTCCGGCTGAGTATGAATACGTGAAAAAGTCACTGGAGCGCACCAGCCGTTGGGCTGAGCGTTGTTTGGAGGCACATGCGCGTCCACATGATCAAGGGCTGTTCGCCATTGTACAAGGAGGCATGCATGAAGATCTGCGTAAGCAAAGTGCGGCAGATTTGACTTCCATGGATTTCCCGGGGTATGCTATTGGTGGACTGAGTGTAGGTGAACCTAAGCATTTGATGTATGAAGTGCTCGATTACACGGTTCCTCTGCTTCCTACTAACAAACCACGTTATCTGATGGGCGTTGGTTCGCCGGATGCTTTGATTGAAGGCTCCATTCGTGGTGTGGATATGTTCGATTGTGTACTTCCAACCCGAATTGCTCGCAACGGAACAACGATGACAAGTCAAGGACGTCTTGTTGTTCGGAATGCGAATTATGCAAGCGATTTTGGCCCGCTTGATCCGGCTTGTGATTGCTACACTTGTCGCAATTATTCACGTGCTTACTTGCGACATTTAATTAAAGCAGATGAAACCTTCGGGCTCCGACTGACAACGTATCATAACTTGCATTTCTTAATACAATTGATGCGTAATGTCAGACAAGCGATTATGGATGACAGGCTGCTTGATTTCCGCGATGAATTTTTTGAGCAGTACGGTCTTCATGATAATGATAAAGGTTTTTAAGTTTTAGGGGAGAGTATACGAAAGGGGGATTTAATGTGTTTCATTTTGCTACAGCTGCTGCTGCACCTGGTGGAGCTGGCGGGCTTTTTCAAATGATCTGGCCACTGGCTCTGATGTTTGTAATCTTCTATTTCTTGCTGATTCGTCCGAATCAGAAAAAACAAAAGCAGCGTCAATCGATGCTTCAAGCTTTGAAAAAGGGAGATAAAGTAATTACAATCGGAGGTCTTCACGGTACAATTGTGGAGATTACGGACGATGTGGTTGTTTTGCGTGTGAACGATGTGACGAAGCTGACCTTTGACCGCAGTGCAATTAGTAATGCGATTGCAAAAGACACTGCATCTGAGGAAGTTGTTTCTAAATCGTAATATGCGATTGTTATGCAAAAACCGAGCCTTTGAGGAGGCTCGGTTTTTTTGTGTTACATACATGTTGACTTACTTACTGAAGTTAATGCCAAACATCCCGCCACCTGCTCCTATAACAAACGCGATTCCTAAGTGCAGCAGGTCTTTACCATTCATGCCTGCATCCAATGCCAAAAAACCGACCAGAAGAACGATTAGTCCATACAGAATGCCTGTAATACCGCCTTGATACCAGCCTTTGTTCGTGGATCTTTTACCGGCGACGAAGCCACCAGATAGCATGGCGAGTGCGTGGACGATGTACGTATACAATGATAAGTCCTGTTCTTGCATCTGTGTCATCCACAAGAGTATTGAAAGAATCAATGCGCCAAACAGCATCCATGCAAAGGCATAAAATAAGCCGGATAAAATGGGATGGGCCAGACGAAACGAACACCAGCGGCGAATGAGCTCCATGGATAATTCCTCCTGTACCAAGGTTTGAACTATTATCATTCTATGGCCAAGCTTCCCGGGTTAGTACCAAGTCGTAAGCAGTCTTTCTCTTTATTTCAATAATTTAGCCTTTTGTTTTTTGTATGAGCCAAGTGAGGAACGGTCAGAATACGTGTACAATGAACGACTAATGTCTTGTCGCAAGTACAGGAGAGGAGGCGAACCTATTGAGTCACGATATTTTTGCTCATATTTTTCGGACGCTGCTCATGTATTTTATTGTATATCTGGTGATGCGCTTGATGGGTAAAAGGGAGATCGGAAAATTGTCTGTTTTCGATCTCGTCATATCCATTATGATTGCGGAAATTGCTGTATTCAGCCTGGAGGATATAAAACGTCCACTTTATGAAGGGTTGATTCCTTTAGGAGTGCTGTTAATTTTGCAAATCGGAATTTCCTATTTCAGTCTGAAAAGTCGGCGTCTGCGCTTACTATTTGATGGTAGGCCCAGTGTATTGTACTCAAATGGACAACTAAACAAGGACGAAATGGCGAAGCAACGTTACAACTTAGATGACTTGCTGTTACAACTTCGTGAACAAAATATAGAAAGTTTGGATGAGGTTGAATATGTCATTTTGGAAACAACAGGTAAACTTACGGTGATTGACAAGGATATTTACGATGGCGCTAAACATGAAAAAATAAAGCAGGAACAAAACAAAAATGATTTGATAAGCAAAGAACAACAGGAAAATAAAGTCCACCCTTCTCCACAAATCGGTGGAAAGTTTAGATATGAGGGACTACCGATTCCCTTAATTATGGACGGCAAGGTGCTGGATCGAAATTTGGAACGGATGGATATGAACCGTTTTTGGCTTAAAAATCAGATTCAAGCGAAGGGTCACAAAGATTTTAAGGATGTTTTCTTATGCTCGGTCAACCATAGAGGGGATGTGTATATTACACCACCGGCCTATGGAGAATCTTTGGATTAGCTTTTTTTATGCTTTAAACCATCTTCTCAGTATTGGAATGCGTGTGAGGTTGTCCCAGTCGATCATTTTGATCAAGGTCATCAGGAAAAGGTAGAGAATAATTCCCAAGCCTGCGGCAAACATAAATTGGAGCCACATTTGATCGAAAATCGTTAAATGTCTGTAGGTATATAATACCGCTGCCGCCATAATGATCATGCCCATCCCGGTTTTCCAGAAGTCAAGTAAACGTACACGAAAGCGAAGCAGTCTGCTGACACTGAAGCCATGTAGGAGGGTAACGATAGCACTGTTAATACAGATGGCGATGACAGCTCCGTAGATACCGTACTGAGGCTGAGAAGCAAGCCATACAATCAGCACAATTTTGATAACGGCTCCGATAAAGGTGTTCAATAAGGCACTTCCAGGGCGGTCTAACGCCTGAAGTGCTGCCTGAAGAGGGGCCTGAATGTACATAAAAAGTGCAAAGGGAGCCATGAGTTTAAGCATGCCCGCAATATCGCCATTATTGTAGAGCAGCAGACACAGCGGCTCTGCTAATACATACATAATTACGGCAAATGGGGCTCCTGCGACTAAAGCAAGTCGAAGCGATTGATGCAAACGTTTGTGAATGGCAGTAATATGCCCTTTCGCTGCTGCTTCGGATAACGAAGGCACGAGTGAAACAGCCAGCGAACTGGTAAGGGCCCCTGGTAGTAATAACACAGGAATAACCATGCCTTGCATGGCCCCATATTGTGCGGTTGCCACGCCAGTTGCAATGCCTGCTACGGCGAGGCTACGCATGCATAAGATAGATTCGAGCAAATAAGATAAGGAACCGACAAGCCTTCCAGCAGTAACGGGAACAGATATCGACATAAGACGTGACAAAACGGATGATTGGTCGGTATGAACCTTTGGGGGTAAAGGGGCCTTTGGTTGAAGAATGTGATCTTTTCGCTGGTTCCAGGCATATTGCCACAGCAGCACAACCATGCCAATGAATTCACCCGCCAAAGCACCGAGCATGGCACCTGCAGCAGCGTAGGCTACACCATGAGGAAGTAACAAGTAAGCAAACCAAATGACGCAAAAAATGCGCATGACGGTTTCCGCAATGGAGGAACTTGCGGAAGGAATCATATTTTGTTTTCCTTGAAAATAGCCCCTATAAGCTGAGGAAACAGCAACAATGACAATCATTGGGCTCATACTTACGAATGTATAATACACACGGCTGTCGGTCAGGAGATGGCTTGTGATCCAAGGTGCAAACACAAGACAGATTGCCATGGCGATCAGGCTGAGTGTAATGGTGAAGCGCAAGCTAGTGTGCAAAATACGCCGTGACATCTCGGGTTGCCCCGCTGTTTCAGCTTCAGCTACAAGCTTGGCTACCGCAAGAGGGATGCCCCCAGTAATAAGAGTCACTAGTACAATAAAAAAGGGATACCCCTGCTGGTACAAGCCGACTCCTTCGGAGCCTATGATACGCGGGAGTGCGATTCGGGGAATAAAACCCAGTAGCCGATTGATGATTCCCGCTGCCAATAAAATAATTGCTCCATGAATGAATGTCTGCTTTTTCAATCGCAACTCCCTCTTCCCCAAAGTGAAATTCTGCGTCTATGTGTTTCCTTAGAAGATATGCTGGACCTGTCCATGTTCATGACAAGCTTTTCAGTTTAGAAACAAGGTGATCCAGACTACAAGAGGGAGAGTGGTGAATTCTGCTATTGACGAGCGAAATGAATGCATATATTGTTGATTTACGGCTATTTTTCGACGAAAAGAAGGGTTTTCCAAGATCAGGACAGAAATGTTCTATAAAGCAGTCAATAACCCCGCTATTTGCTGATCTGCGGAACCGATAGTCGCTGGGAGGAGGAACGACCATCGTGGGTATGGAAGAGCTGGATGAGCAGGATTGGGATGACGCAATTGAGATACTCTGTCAAAGTAAGGCAGACGAGCTGATTCTCGTAGGCTATGAACATGTCACCAGTAAGGACGTGTGGAATTGCGTCAGCCATAAATATGAAAAGGAGGGTATTCCTCCGCTGCACAAGCTCGTTAACGATATACTTTCCCTTAAAGCGACGAGCTTTATGAACTATTTGACGATGTCCGCATTACGGGGCTCCACTTTCGAATAGAAGGGGGTCTTTTTTTGCGTTCAAATTGACTGCTTTTTGAGGGGTAGCTATAATAGGAATATTGAGAATGAAAGGGGAACATGGGACGGAATGAAGAGAATTCTAAGTTTCATCGTGGTCGTGCTCATAACTACTGGTGTTATGGTCGGGACAAGCCCGGGCCTACTAAAAAGTTTAAAACTAGGCCTCGATTTAAAGGGAGGCTTTGAAATTTTATATGAAGCCCAGCCTTTGGAAGCCGGGCAACGTGTAACCAGCCAGTCTCTGATACAGACAGCACAAAGTCTGGAGAGACGGATTAATGCGCTTGGTACGACTGAGCCGGAAGTAACAACGGAGGGCACCAATCGTATTCGCGTGCGGCTTGCTGGTGTCTCTAATGAGGCAGAAGTCCGCTCCATGCTGAAAAAGCCCGCAGAGTTAACCTTCCGTAGTGCAACGGCAGCAGATGCTAAAAAGCCGGGTCAATACAGCAAAATTGAACTCCGTGGTAATGATTTTGTGGAGAATGGCGCTGTTGTAGGCTATGACCAACTGAATCAACCTGAGATTAGTATTAAAGTAAAAGACAAAGCCAAATTTGCAGAAATCACAAAGCGACTTTTGAATAAAGAGTTGGCTATTTTCCTGGATGATGAGTTACTGTCTGCACCTACAGTACGTGGAGAATTGACGGATGGCAGTGCTTCGATTACAGGTAACTACACACGTGATGAGGCAAACAAGCTAGCAGATACGATAAACCTGGGTGCTCTTCCACTTAAACTGACGGAAAAATATTCTCAGAGCGTAGGGGCTACATTGGGTCAGCTGTCACTGGATCAGACGATCCGTGCTGGTTTGATCGGTTCGATCATCATTCTGATCTTCATGATTGCAATGTTCCGTGTACCAGGCCTAGTGGCCAGCTTCTGTCTCATCGTTCATACCTGGCTGGTGCTTGTGATCTTCTATTTGGGCGGCTTCGTGCTTACACTTCCAGGTATTGCTGCATTCGTGCTTGGGATCGGGATGGCAGTCGATGCCAATATCATAACGTATGAACGGATTAAAGAAGAAATCAAGTCAGGCAAAACGATTCGCTCTTCTGTCATTGCAGGCAGTAAGGCCTCGTTCCGTACTGTTATGGATGCCAATATTACGACAATTATAGCGGCAGCCGTCATGTTTGGTCTGGGTACAGGCTCCGTTCGAGGATTCGCTCTCGTGCTCATCGTTGATATTGTCGTCAGTATTTTGACGAATATTTTCTTCTCGCGCTTCTTGCTCAATCTGCTAGTTAAAGCGGATGCTGTGAAGAAGGCCAAGTATTTTGGTGTGAAGGAGAGTGATATCAGTGCGCTTTAATTGGGACTACAAATATGTCAAGATGAGCAAGTGGTTTTATACATTCTCGATTATCATCACATTGCTTGGTATTTTGAGCTTGTCGATATTCGGTTTGAATTACGGGGTTGATTTTCGTTCCGGTTCCAACGTGGATGTTAATTTGACTAAGGTAGTTACACAAAAACAGATTCAAACTTTGCTGGACAAGAACGGGATCGGCAAAGAGGTGGATTATACACCAGGTAAAGAGCGCTTCGGCATTCGTTTTTCACAAGTATTGACGGATCAGCAAGTGAATGAATTCAAAACCTCTTTTAACAAAGAGCTTGATCCAAAGGCATCATTTGAGGTCAATACGGTGGATACAGAAATGGCGCAAGAGCTGGAGCGAAATGCAATCTGGGCGATTTTGCTGGCCTCTGTGGCCATTGCTATTTACATTTCGATCCGGTTTGAATGGCGTTTTGCAGTTGCTGCAATTGTTTCGTTGCTGCATGATGCGTTTCTCGTCATTAGTATATTCTCCATTTTCCGACTTGAGGTCGATTTGACCTTTATTACGGCTATTCTGACGATTGTTGGTTTCTCCATTAATGACACCGTCGTTATTTTTGACCGTATTCGGGAAAATCTGCGATTTGCAAAGAAAAAGTCCAGAACTGATTTGGAGCAAGTAGTCGATCACAGTATTGCACAAACAATGACGCGTTCACTCGCAACGGTGTTTACAGTGTTTATTGCCTCTGTCTGCCTATTCATTTTCGGCGGCGAATCCATTCGGATGTTCTCGCTTGCGATGGTGATCGGTTTGCTATTCGGTGCTTACTCTTCCATCTTCATTGCCAGCCCGCTGTGGGTAGCTTTGAAGGGGAAACAAAAGACCCCGACAGCTGGTGGAGCAGCCAAAACTGCAAAGTCTTAAGTTACGCAAATACCAGTAGTATAAATTAAAGAGAAAGCCGCGTCTGCTTGGGCGCGGTTTTCTAAGGTTTTAAGATTTACCTTATGCTGTGGCTAATAGTAAAACACCTGATTGTAGAAGGTTTAGTTTTAAGAATTCGGTTATATTAGATTGGAGCTTTATCGGGAAATGGTTAGTTCAGGATTGAGGGGGAAACGTTGTGAATAGCGAACGCAGCCGATCATTAGAAACTGCGGCGTTGAGCGGGATTGTAGGTAATCTCGCGCTGGCTGTTCTAAAGGGAACCGTCGGTTATGCGGCAAACAGCAAGGCGTTGATGGGGGATGCACTGCACACGGCTGCGGATAGTGCTTCCCGTTTGCAGGAGATGCTGTTTTCCAAGGGTGGTACAGATCACGGAATGCTGGCGCGATTGCGGAACGGTGAAAAAGTTCGGACGGTCATATCTGTGGTGCTGGCTATTTTAGTGCTGATGAGCGGACTTCAGCTAGGTATTTCTGCCGTTCGTTCATTAAGCAGTTCGGAACCGCAGGCTCCCGGTCTGTATGCTTTAATTACCGTGTTAATTGCCCTGGTGTTGAGAGAAGCGTTATTTCAGTTTCAATATCGCTATTCGATTAAACATGGCCATAAAGCGGAAGCAGATCGGTACGCTAACCATGAACGGTACTCGCTGTATGCATCGCTGATTGCATTGATCGGTATGATCGGTGCAATGACTGGCGAAGCAATGGAATGGCCTGCATTATTGTATCTTGATCCAACTGCAGCTTTGCTGGTAGCCTGTCTGGTGCTGCGTAAAGGATATCTGATGGTGATGAATACCGCTTATCGGGCACCTGCACAGCCCTTGCGTGAGGAAGACTCCCAGCGCTTTATGGAGACGATTCAACGAGTATATGGTATTGTAACGGTTGAACACTTACATGCTCAGGAAACGGGCCATTTCATAACAGTGGATGTAACGATAAGTGTTAACCCGCGGATTACGGTGCAGGAAGCGCAGGAAATTGCCGATCGAGCCAAAAATTTACTGTTAGCCCGTTTTCCACAGGTGACTCATGTACAAATGCAGTTCATTTCTTACCAAGCCGGGTATCCTTATAAATCCAATCATGAACTGCCTGATAATGATGCGTCGTCCTTGCTTCAATAAGGCAGGCCGACTATGAAAGAAAGGTGAATAGGATTGCTTCATTCGCAGTACAGATGGAAGACCCCGGATGTTAACCTGGAAGCGGCTCAGCCGTTAACAGAAGAGCTGGGGATTTCACCATTGTTGTCCCGGCTTTTAGTGAACCGGGGCGTCACTACGGCCGGGGAAGCAAACCGCTTTTTGTACGGAAGTGTGGACGATGTACACGACCCATTTCTGCTTCTTGGCATGAAAGAGGCCGTGCCGAGAATTCGCCAGGCTCTGGAGCGCGGCGAGCATATATTAATCTATGGCGATTATGATGCGGACGGCGTATCCAGTACATCATTGATGATTCAGCTTATGCGTTTTCTGAAGGCATCTTATGATATTTACATCCCCCATCGTTCCAATGAGGGATATGGTCTGCACAATCATGCTCTGGACTGGGCACATCAGCAGGGAGTTACGCTGGTCATTACAGTGGATACGGGAATTAGTGCAGTAGAGCAAATTACTTATGCGACTTCCTTAGGGATCGATGTGATTGTGACTGACCATCATGAACCGCCTGCTGTGCTTCCCGAGGCTTATACTTTGATCAATCCGAAGCTACCGGATTGTCCCTACCCATTTAAAGGTCTTGCAGGCGTTGGTGTTGCCCTGAAGCTAGCTCAGGCGCTGTTGAGTGAAGTACCCGAGGAATGGTTCGAAATCGCTGCTATTGGTACGGTAGCTGATTTGATGCCACTACATGGTGAGAATCGGACGATAGTACGTAGAGGGATTCAATCCATGAGAAACTCCGCATTTCCAGGGATTCGAGCGTTGCTTCATGTAGCGGGCGTGGAGATATCCACAGTGACTTCGGTCAACATCGCATTTGCATTGGGTCCGCGGATTAATGCGAGCGGGCGTCTAGATCATGCGGGTCGAGCGGTTTCTCTGCTGACGACAGAAAAAGAGGAGGAGGCAGACCAACTTGCGCATGCACTGGACCTGCTCAATCGTGAGCGTCAACAAGTGGTCGAACGCATTGTGGAGCAAGCCGAGCAGCAATTAGCATCCAAACTAAATGGAGGCAAGCTTCCATCTGTTATTGTTCTGGCTGGTGAGGGCTGGAATGTTGGTGTCGTCGGAATTGTGGCATCCAAGCTATTGGATCGTTATTATCGTCCGACCATTATTCTGGGCATAGATACGGAGACAGGCATGTGCAAAGGCTCTGCTCGTTCTATTCCTGCATTGGATATTTATAGTGCTCTTACAGATTGTCATGAGCTTATGGAGCATTTTGGTGGACATCCTTCGGCAGCGGGGATGACGCTGTCCCGTGACCATCTGGAATTATTCGAAGAGCGGCTAAACCGCTATGCAGGTTCCATTCTGACACCGGAAGATTTTATCCCTATAGCTGAGGCCGATATGGTCTGCCGTCTGGATGAGATATCTTTACAAGTGGTTGAAGAACTGGAATTGCTCCAGCCTTTTGGGATGGGAAATCCTTCTCCACGATTCGTATTACAGGGACTTCAATTACGTGAAGCTCGTAAAATGGGACGTGAGAAAAACCATGTGAAGCTATTGCTGGAGCAGAACGGTTTATCGCTGGATGCGATTGCCTTCCGACGTGGCGATTTGGCTGATTTTTTACAGCAGCAAACGGACATAGATCTGTTGGGCGAATTATCAATTAACGAGTGGAACGGTAAACGTTCACTCCAGCTGATGATGCAGGATATCCGTGTACAGGCTCCGCAAATATTTGATTATCGTGGAGTATCGGACCCTCTTGCCGAACTGGAGCGAGGGCTGAGGATCTTCCATCCAAGCTTAGAGGAAAGAAAGAATGATGTTGCGGTGTTGATCCATCCGTCATCCAGGCTTCGGCCATCGAGCTCCGTGAGCGCTGAATCGTTATGGTTATACGATAAAGATGGCAGCGTTACTCCCAGGGAGGCTCAAAAAGATACACAGCACTTTGTGAAGTCGCTATTCGTATTGGAGCCGCCAGATACACCCGAGCAGTTTCATGCCTTATGGTCTACCTTTGAGAATGTGGAGAATGTATTTCTTCTTCATTCGATCAGTGAGCGTGGCGGCCGGCTCGTAAGCCCCGATAGGGAGCTGTTTAAGCGTATTTACATTGTGCTTTCCCGAATGGGAACACAGCTAATTGACGAAAAGGCAATGCTACCTGCTCTTAGCCGGCAGTGCTCCTGTTCAGTACGCATGTTATCCAAAGTACTGGATATCTTCGAGGATCTTGAGTTTTTGACGCGTACAGATGGTCAATTTCGTTTTGTATCCAATCCGCCCAAGCGGGATTTAACTGCTTCTCCGCGCTATCAGGAATTGTATAATATGGCTGAGATGGAGCGGTACTTATTGGATGCAGACACCACCCAGATGACGAGTTGGATCATGTCGCTTATGAAGGGTGCGTCTTGAGATACTACCTTGCAGTTTTGTAAAATGTATATACTAATTAGAAGTTTACAGTAGGAGGAACTAAGTTGGACTACAAAGAATATATTCGGGTGATTTCCGATTTTCCACAACCAGGGATTAGTTTTAAGGACATTACGACCCTAATGAAAAATGGTGAACTGTATCGTAAGGCAATCAACGATATGAAGGAACTGGTATCTGATTTAAAAATTGATTTGATTGCAGGTCCGGAAGCACGTGGATTCGTTGTCGGTGCACCTCTGGCTTATGCGCTTGGTGTTGGTTTTATTCCCATCCGTAAGAGTGGTAAGTTGCCTGGAGAAACCATTGAGGAAGCATACGGTTTGGAATATGGTAAGGATACTCTGGCTATGCATAAGGATGCGATTGAGCCGGGGCAAAATGTTCTGATTGCTGATGATCTGCTTGCTACAGGTGGAACCATCGCTACATCCGTTAACTTGGTACGCCAACTTGGTGGCAATGTGGCAGGGGCTGCTTTTCTTATCGAGCTGTCTGATCTCAACGGACGGGCAAAGCTGCCTGACGTAGACGTATTCACCTTAATTAAGTATTAAGTATTTCAAAACCGGGGTTTCCCGGGAAATATTTATGTATGGTTTGCCTAAATAGTCCGATGGAACATCTCTTTTCTCTAAAGAGTTGCTCCATCGGACTATTTTGATTAGCAGTGATTATATTGAATTTCCTTATTGTCACGAATTACCACGGATTTTATTGGAAAAGAGTTATAAAAAAATAAAATAAATGTCGATAAAGATTAAAAAAAGAAACAGAGGTGGATATATATTGGGTATATTTCAATTTAAGAGTTTACAAGCACGAACATTTTCTACCTTGGTTCCACTAGTACTTATAACGCTGATTTTAATCAGTTTTTTGTCCTATTTTTTTGCCAAGCAGAAGTTGGATGCGGAAATAAGCCAAAATGCTGCTCATTCCTTGTCGAGGGTTAAAGCAGATATTGCAGCTAACGTAGATCGTCATGCTTTACTTGTTTCGATGCTGACTAAGAGTGCGGAACAAGTGGGAACAGAAATGAACATTGAAGATTATGGACGACTCTTTGAACAAGAGCTGACATTAAATGATATGACTTACGGGTTAGGGATTTATTTTGCTAAAGATGCGTATGATCCAGGAGTGACATACCGTTCAATATATGTGCATAGAGATGGCGAGTTAGTCAAGCAATCGACTGAATATGACGATCCACAATATGACTATTTAACGCAGCCTTGGTATACAGAAGCCGTGGAACGTGGTAAAGATATAAATTTCACAGAGCCATTTTACGATAGCAAGCTGAAAATCAATATGATTACTGCGGGGAAAGCATTTTATAACAGAGAGGGAAAACTGTTAGGTGTCATTACAGGCGACCTAAACATGACGAATATCCAAGCGTATATTGAAAAAATGAAGTTTGGTACTCAAGGTAGTGCGATCTTGATGGATAAGAACGGAGCTATTCTGTCATCCGGTCTCCCGTCCTTAAAATCAGGCGAGTCGTTAACAAATACGATAAATGCGGAAGCAGCACAAGCTATTCAAAAAGGTACATCTGGACAAGTCTCCGTAGCTATTGATCAAGAGAATTATCGGGTAATGTATGAAACGCTACCACAAACCGGATGGAAAATCGGCGTATTACTGCCAGAATCAGATTTGAATCGCTCTGCGAATGAAATGCTTAAACTGTTACTAATTGTTAGTGTTATAGGCATTTTGCTAATTATGGGAGCGTTATTGATTAATAATTCAGGTATGATCAAAGAGATTAAAAAAATTAGGCAGATGACCAACCGTATGGCTCTTGGGGATTATACCGTTGAACTACCCCATCATCGTAAAGATGAGTTTGGCCAAATGGCTGATGGGATCAATAAGGTGATTGTTGCAACCAGAGGAATGGCATTGCGCTTGAGCGAAGAGTCAGATGTGATCTCAGGCGTATCTTCAAAAATATCCCAAGAGATTTCTGGAGCTACTAAAGATGCGCAGCATAATGCAGGAGAACTGGCACAGGTGAAGGAAGGAGCCGAGCTTCAGTTGACCGCAGCAGCGGAAAGTGCGACTGCGATGGAAGAAATGGCTGTTGGCATACAGCGTATTGCTGAATCTATACAGCATGTATCCGAGGCTACCAGTGAGATTGAACATAAAGCACAACAAGGGAATGAACGGTTGAACGTGGTCAGCCAAGGAATGCATAAAGCGAAAATGTCTATGGATGAGGCAGGCAGAGTAGTAAGCTCGTTAAATGAGCGGTCCGCCCAAATTGGCAGTATTATTGGAATGATTCAGGAAATTAGTGGGCAGACCAAGTTGTTGTCGTTGAATGCTTCCATTGAAGCCGCACGTGCTGGGGAGCATGGCCGAGGGTTCGCTGTGGTGGCTTCTGAAATCGGCAAGCTGGCTGTTAACGTAAGCGAGTCTGCTGAGCAAATTACGAGTCGAATCCGAACCATGCAGGAAGAAACCAAATTAGCTTTGGAAGGAATGCAACAGGGGACTCTGGAAATGGATGAAGGAGTATCTATTTTACGTGAGGTGGAAGAACGTTTTATAGCGATGAATCAGGATATTCAGCAGGTGGCAATAGAGGTGCAGGAAGTTTCATCTGCCTCTGAAGAAATGTCGGCAGGCTCAGAAGAAGTTGCAGCTTCTATTGGTTATCTTGCAGACATTGCAAAAGCTTCAGCTGTACATGCAGGGCAAGCCTCGGAACGCTCTGAACGGCAGCTAGAGGATCTGGAGGGTCTGGACAGCTCCGCCAAGTCGCTTACAGGTGTCTCTGATACGCTTAATCAGGTCGTATCCCGTTTTCGTGTGTGATATCTTCTTTTAAAATAAAAGCCGTGCATAAAAAGACGCCGTTCCATGTAAGAGGATACTTACACGCTTGTCTAGAAGTCTGAGCGTGTTGATCCATAACTAACATGGAGCGGCGTTTTAAAATTGAAAAACAGATATCAATCTGGTGTTTTTTCAGTTAAAGGTTCCTGCGTTTTATCGTTCGACCAGCCGAGCACATCAACCAGCTTGAAGAACAAACTCAGGATAATACCGATGATTGTCGCCAATGCCATACCTTTCAAGGTGACAGCACCCCAAGTGAGCGTAGTACCACTGATTCCCACAACAAGCACGATAGTAGCGAGCAGCATGTTGGTTGGCTTGGCGAAATCAACTTTTTGCTCAACGAAGATTCTAAGACCAGAGGCAGCGATCACACCGAATAATAGTAAGGATACGCCACCCATAACTGGAGATGGAATATTAGAAACAATCGCTGAGAACGTACCCGAGAAAGACAACAGGATGGCAATAACAGCCGCTCCGCCAATAACCCATACAGAGTACACTTTAGTTAATGCCATAACACCGATATTTTCACCATAAGTCGTATTAGGTGTAGAACCTACAAAACCGGAAATGACAGTAGAAATCCCGTTACCCAGCAGAGAGCGATGGAGACCAGGATCTTTGGACAGCTCACGTCCGACGATGTTGCTAGTCACGAGCAAGTGACCAATGTGCTCTACAATGACGACCAGAGCAACTGGAAGAATCGTTAGCATAGCCGAGGCATTAAAGGTTGGAGTGGTAATTGCGGGATGGGCAAACAAAGGAGCGTCCGCAATAGCCTGTGTATTGACCATGCCCATGAAATAAGCAAGCACATAGCCCACCACGATACCGATTAGAATATGAATGATTTTGGCAAACCCGCGAAACAACACCGCACCCAGAACAGTAACACCGAGCGTAACGAGGGAAAGGGTGATCGTTTTGGGATCTGGCATCCAGGCTTTAGTAGGATCGGCATTAATAATGCCTGCCATGCCTGCAGCAACCGGAACTAGTTCCAGACCAATTAAGGCTACGATTGATCCCATGACAGCCGGTGGAAAAACGATATCCAGCCAACGTGTCCCGGCATACTTGATTACCAGTGCGACGAGACAGAAAATAATACCTGTAGCGATGAAAGCACCCAGGGCCATTGCATAGCCACTGCTGCCAGGATTACTTTTAAGCACAAGACTGACGGGAGCGATAAAAGCGAAGCTGGAGCCGAGATAGGCAGGAATTTTGCCACGGCAGATCCATATGTACAACAATGTTCCGATACCGTTCATGAGCAAAATCATGCCGGGATCGACGCCGAAAATATTGGGCACCAGCACGGTGCTGCCAAACATGGCAAACAAATGCTGTACGCTGAGCAGGATCCCAGGTCCTGCTGGAAGCTTTTCATTAACTTGAATTTCGCGTTGCAACGCAGTTCACTCCTTAGTTCTTTCAATTATTCTTATATACATTAATTACTTTTCGTAATTTTTTCAATATAATTCGTTTCATTTCGACAACAATTCTGATTTTACTTATCCATGTGTGACAAAATAATGCGACAGTGCCAAACCTGTAATAGTTGACGTGTGGCGTGCTAAGCGTCATAATTGTAGGAAATCACTTTTAAAAGGGAACCTTTGCGCGACATTGATCGGCGGGTTCCATTTTGCATAGAAAGGACACGGAATAGAGCAGAATGGGGATAGAGCAATTACTTAAAAAGGCCGGGGCCTATACCAGAGAAGCAGATCTTATCCGCATCAGGGACGCCTATGATTTTGCCGAGCAGGCCCATTCCGGCCAGACTCGTAAGTCCGGTGAACCTTATATTCTGCATCCGCTTGCGGTTGCTGATATCGTCGTTAATATGCAGATGGATACCATCTCCATTATCGCCGCTCTTTTACATGACGTTGTGGAGGATACGACGGTGTCTTTGGCGCAGATTCGCGAGCATTTTGGCGATACATGTGCGATGCTTGTTGATGGTCTGACGAAGCTGGAGCGTATCCAGTTCCGTTCCAAGGAAGAACAGCAGAACGAAAATTATCGAAAAATGTTTATTGCCATGGCGCAGGACATTCGTGTCATCGTCATTAAGCTGGCAGATCGTCTGCACAACATGCGTACTCTGAAATATCAATCGGAAGAAAGCCAGCGTCGAATCGCTTATGAAACGTTGGAAATTTTCTGTCCGGTTGCAAACCGATTGGGTATTTCAGCGATTAAATGGGAAATGGAAGACATTGCTTTGCGCTATCTGAATCCTCAGCAGTATTACCGCATCGCTAATTTGATGCATAAGAAGCGGGCAGAGCGCGAGCAATTTATTGATAATGTCATACAGCGTATCAGAGAGAAGCTTGAAGAGATGGGTATTCAGGCTGATTTGTCTGGACGTCCTAAACATATTTACAGTGTGTTTAAAAAGATGACGACGAAAAACAAGCAATTCAATGAAATATACGATTTGCTGGCGATTCGAATTATTGTGGATAACATTAAAGATTGTTATGCCACACTGGGGATTATCCATACGTTGTGGAAACCGATGCCAGGGCGGTTTAAGGATTATATCGCCATGCCTAAGGCTAATATGTATCAGTCCCTCCATACGACCGTAGTAGGTCCTAATGGAGAGCCTACAGAAGTACAAATTCGCACAGTGGATATGCATCGCACTGCTGAATTCGGGATTGCCGCCCACTGGGCCTATAAAGAAAACAACGGGGCAAATAACACAAACTTTGAGGACAAAATCACCTTTTTCCGAGAAATTCTGGAGTTGCAAAACGAGGCGAAGGATGCTTCGGAATTTGTGGAATCACTCAAAATGGACTTTTTCTCAGACCTTGTGTTTGTCTTTACACCTAAGGGAGAAGTCATTGAGTTGCCGGCTGGATCGGTTCCGCTGGACTTTGCTTTCCGTATCCATACCGAAGTTGGAAATCGAACGATTGGCTCTAAGGTTAATGGAAGAATTGTTCCTTTGGATTATCGTCTAAAAACTGGCGATATCGTGGAAATTATGACGTCCAAGCACTCTTATGGACCTAGTCAGGACTGGCTTAAAATTGCTCAGTCCTCTCACGCGCGCAGTAAAATCAAGCAATGGTTCAAGAAAGAAAAGCGTGAGGAAAATGTAGAAAAAGGCCGCGAAAGCCTGGAACGTGAGCTAAGAAAGCGTGATATTGAGCCATCCGTGTGGATGAGCGAGGACAAACTTCAGGATGTGGCACAAAAGTTCTCTTTTAATGATTCTGAAGATATGCTGTCTGCGATTGGCTTTGGCGGTATAACCGCAGCGCAGGTTTGTACACGTCTGACAGAGAAGCTGCGCAAGGAACAAGAAGAGGCACGGCTAATTGAACTGACGACCGAGGTCAAGGAGTACAAACCGCAGGGCGAACGGAAAAAAACACCGACCAACGGTGTCAGCGTCAGAGGCGTCGACAATTTGCTCGTTCGCTTTGCACGATGTTGTAATCCCGTACCGGGTGATGACATCATCGGCTACGTAACACGCGGGCGCGGCGTATCTGTGCACCGTACCGATTGCCCGAATATTCCTTCGGGTGTGGGCGAAGATCAGGCGCGCGTGATTGAAGTTGAGTGGGAAGAAGCAGCCGAGGTCAATTATAGCGTCGATATTGAGATTACAGGACATGACCGCAATGGTTTGCTGAACGAGGTGCTCCAGGCCATTTCTGAGAACAAAACTAGCTTCTCGGCCGTGACAGGACGTACAGATAAAAATAAAATGGCAATGATTCACATTACAATTCTTATTCGTAACACGGATCATTTGCATTCTGTTGTCGAACGGATCAAACGGGTGAAGGATGTATACACCGTGCATCGGATTATGCAATAAATTTGTTAGGTGTACACACAGGTTTGTATAACCTTTGTAATACATCTTGGGCACAAGGCTCATAGATGGCTGTAAAAGCCGTGATACGGCTGTGAGCAACTTTTAAGGGGAAAAGTAAAGGAGTAGCGGATAGGCGATGAAGATCATTATTCAGCGCTGTAAAGACGCTCAGGTAACGGTGAATCAAAAGGTGGTCGGCAAAATCGGAACTGGATTAATGCTGCTGGTTGGTATTGGTCAGGGAGATACGGCAGCCGATGCCGTTTATTTGGCGGATAAAACAGCGGGATTGCGTATATTTGAAGATGCTGAAGGCAAAATGAACGACAGTGTTCTGGATGTCGGCGGGGCCATTCTGTCTGTCTCCCAATTTACGCTGTATGGTGACTGCCGTAAAGGAAGAAGGCCCAACTTTATGGGAGCGGCCAAACCTGAGGAAGCGGAGAAACTGTATGATTTCTTCAACAGTCAGCTTCGAGCCAAGGGCCTGGAGGTCGAGACCGGAATTTTTGGAGCTATGATGGATGTTTCCTTGACCAACTGGGGTCCAGTGACGTTGATTTTGGATAGCGAGCGTTCTTAGGTATCCATTCTTGGTATGATCTGAGAACTTGAGCAGAAGAGAATAAAATAGCCGTTTATAGGGACCCTAATGTCATCCCGGTTGGTGTAGCCATCTGGAAAGCCTTAAGGGTGACAGGAGAGACGAAGCTATGCGTCAGACCCCAAAAATGGACGGATATCGAAGCGCGGTGTTGCTTTATCCTGGGAGTATGCGAGAGGCAATCAGCCTTACCCGTAATGCAGATGCGTTATTACAGCATGTTGCTACAGCTATGGACAAGCCAGGACGCGGTGCCCTGCCACGAAGGTAACAACGGGAATTCATTGGTAAAGCATTAACGACGTGTTGCCTAAAGCGGCTATTAAGAGATCTAAAATAATTATGTAGCAGTAAATCAGGAGGAGCCAATGGCTCCTTTTTCTTTTTCACTGCTTGGAATTGTTATAAACACAGATCAAGCGGGTAATAACAAAGCGTAAACAAACAAACCTAACTTTAAGCTCGCTTTAAGGATAACCGGAAAGGAGATCTGAACGATAATGAGTAAAATTGCATTTTTGTTGGCTGACCAATTTGAGGATTCCGAAATGAAGGTCCCTTATGATGAACTGAAAAAGGCTGGACATGAGGCAGATATTATTGGATTAAAACAAGGTGAAAAAGTGAACGGTAAGCAAGGCAAAGCAAGCTACACTATTGAAAAAGCCATTGCAGATGTGAAATCAAGTGACTATGATGCAGTGGTTATTCCTGGTGGATCATCACCGGAAAATCTGCGTTTGGATGCCAATGTTCTGAAGTTTGTAACTGAAATAAATGAGTCCAAAAAAACGATCGGAGCTATCTGTCACGGGCCGCAAATTTTGGCGAGTGCCGATTTGTTACAAGGCCGGACGATTACAGCTTACCCTCCATTGAAAGATGACTTGATTAATGCGGGTGCTCATTTTGAGGATCAAGAGGTGGTGGTGGACGGTAACTTTATTACGTCTCGGACTCCTAAGGATGAGCCCGCTTTTGTGCGTGAGTTGTTAAAGGCATTGTAATTTAACCGTGAATGCTTCCTAGATTTATGCCAGTACAATTCCCAAACGAGGAGGATTTGATATGGCTAAACAGATTCAGGCTTATTTTCGCACAGAAGATGAAGCTGAGGGCGCCAGAGCTTCGCTTCAGGCTTATAGAACTGAACATTTGGAAGTAGGTGCTCTGGATGAGACGCTCGGTCGGGAGACGAGGGTTTTAATTCCGTTGGTCCCTTATAACAATACTGGCTCTGTGAGCACAGGAGGTTCTGCGGGTGCGGCGATTCCAGCCGCAGGGGCTTATGGCGAGAATATTCTACCCGATGCAAAGAATGACGAGGTTAACTCTGGTGCAGCCCAAAGGGATCTGAATGAGGATCGGAGCGGAACAACGAATCATGACGGAGGTTTGCTCCGTGCGACAGATGTGTATATTAACGGTGATCATGATGAATTACGGTATGTATTGTCCGCCAAGGTGAATGATGCCGATTATGATGAGATCATTTATAAGCTTCGTTCCAATCGTGCATATGTGGCGCAGCTGGATTAAAAAGGGAGCGAATGTCACAAAAATGTCGATACACGAGGAAATTAGTCACACTAGAGTGGCTGTAATACAATTGTAATATTCGAAACATCATTCCTTAATATTCGTTGTTTATAATAACAGCATGACCCCCTTTTGATATATCTTTTTAAACCTGCGGACCGTTTCCGCAGGTTATTTTCTTTTTATAAGACTTATTTGTCTGATTCTAGGGGGAATGTCTTGACTTTGTCGAAGCAGTTCATTAAAATCATAAAATAATGAAAAATGATTTGATGACGGGACCAAGTACTCCGAACCCACAAGCGCAGAGAGGAATTTCCAGGCTGTAAAAATTCCCTTGATGAGCGGACGAATGACCTCCCCGAGAACAGGCGGCGAACAATGAGGAATCTCTGCTGAGTAATGCATGGCATATGCCAAACAGCGGACCATCCTGCATAATAGCCGTACTGCGCGTTACGGGCGTTATACGTATGAGCGGAGTCAGTATAATGCTGACGGACACTGAGTCATTTGTATGCTAGTGGTCTGGGTAAACTCCGGAATGTGGGTGGTACCACGGGTGATTTGTAAACGACAATCCCTCGTCCCTGTTAATAATAACAGGGACGAGGGATTTTTTGTTTTATATTGAAAGTGGAGTAAGTAGAGAGCGCACAAATAAGAAATACAATGACGGGGGGATACGTAAATGGCCTTTCAAAAACCGACGGGAACACAGGATTTGCTGCCAGGCAGTGTAGAAAAATGGCAAGTGGTCGAGGAAAAAGCCCGCGAAATTAGCCGCCGCTTTAATTATCGTGAGATCCGTACACCGATGTTTGAACAAACGAATTTGTTCGTTCGGGGTGTGGGTGAAACGACCGATGTGGTGGAAAAGGAAATGTACACTTTTGAGGATAAAGGAAAGCGCAGCATGACTTTGCGTCCAGAAGGAACAGCAGGGGTTGTCCGCTCTTATGTGGAGAACAAACTGTATGGTGAACCGGATGTGACCAAACTGTATTACATTGGCCCAATGTTCCGGTATGAGCGTCCACAGGCTGGGCGTCAGCGCCAGTTTCATCAATTTGGCATTGAAGCATTCGGGGCGATGGACCCGGCGCTGGATGCAGAAGTTATTGCTTTCGGGTATCAATTCTGCCGAGAGCTGGGCTTAAAAGGAGTACAGGTAGAAATTAACTCGGTTGGTAATGCTGCCAGCCGTGCAGCTTATCGACAGCATTTGGTGGACTTCCTGATGCCGATTAAGGATACGTTGACCAAGGAGAGCCAAGCGCGTATCGAGCGTAATCCATTGCGAGTGCTGGATAGTAAAGACGATCAAGACAAATTTGGCGGGGCACCTTCGATTTTGGATAGTTTGGATGAGGAATCCAGCACTCACTTTGAGAAAGTGAAGCAAAATTTGGATGCGATGGGCGTGGAATATACAGTGAACCCGCGTTTGGTACGGGGGCTGGATTATTATACGCTGACAGCATTCGAGTTCAAAGCCGAAGGAATTGGTGCTATTGACACGATTGGCGGAGGAGGCCGATACAACGGATTGGTTGGAGATCTGGGCGGACCGGATCAGCCGGGCATTGGTTTTGGTATTGGGCTTGAGCGAATTCAGCTGATTTTGGAGCATCAGGGTGTCAAATTGAACGAAGCCAAGCCATTGGATATCTATATGGTGGCGTTGGGTGAGGCGGCAGAAACGGAAGTGACCAAACAACTGTTCAAGTTGCGTCAAGCTGGATTTTCCGCAGAGCGAGATTATCTGGGGCGTAAAATGAAGGCGCAGATGAAATCAGCAGATCGTTTTAAAGCAAGATATACAGCGATTTTGGGTGACGATGAGCTGGTTAAAGGTGAAATTGCACTGAAAAACATGGAAACCGGCGAGCAGCGTACCGTTAAGTTGGATCAGTTGGTGGAAGAATTAGGATAAATAACATGAGTAACATCAGTCAGGGGGAGTTTCCCTCTGGCTGTCCATATAGCATTAACTACTAAACCTAACAGGAGTGTGTATTATGAAAAGGAGTCATCAATGCGGCGCATTGACTCATGCGCATATCGGAGAAACAGTTACATTGAACGGTTGGGTACAGACCCGTCGTGACTTAGGGGGCGTACTTTTTATAGACCTGCGTGACCGTAGCGGAATTGTACAAATCGTGTTGAATCCGGCCTATTCCGGTGACGCACTGCAAATTGCGGACCGTGTTCGCAGTGAATATGTGCTAGAGGTTACTGGTACCGTTGTTAAACGTGATGCAGAAACGATCAATTCGAACTTGCCTACAGGTGAAATTGAAGTGCGTGTCACAGAAATCGAAGTATTGAATGCATCCAAAACACCTCCGTTCTTCATTGAAGATGGCGTAGAAGTTGACGAGTCGCTGCGTTTGAAATACCGTTATCTGGACCTGCGTCGTCCGGAAATGCATCAGACTTTGAAACTGCGTTCCAAAGCAGCAAAAGTATTCCGCGACTTCCTGGACGGTGAAGATTTCATTGAAGTGGAAACACCGATTTTGACGAAAAGCTCCCCAGAGGGCGCACGTGACTATCTGGTGCCTAGCCGAGTGCATGAAGGCGAATTTTTTGCCTTGCCGCAATCGCCACAATTGTACAAGCAATTGCTGATGGTGGGCGGCCTGGAGCGCTACTACCAAGTTGCACGTTGTTTCCGTGATGAAGATTTGCGTGCTGACCGCCAGCCTGAATTTACGCAGATCGACATTGAGACTTCCTTCATGCAACAGGATGACTTGCTGCCTATGATGGAGCGTCTGATGGTGAAATTGTTCAAAGAAACAGTTGGGGTAGAACTGGAAACACCGTTCCAACGAATTACACATGCAGAGGCAATGGACAAGTATGGTTCTGACAAGCCTGACCTGCGTTTTGGTCTTGAGCTGGTAAATGTTAATGATATCGTGGCAACCAGTGGAGTGAAAGTATTTGCTTCCGTCATTGAAAAGGGTGGCGAAGTTAAAGTCCTTAATGCCAAAGGATGTGGCACGTGGAGCCGTAAGGACATTGATGACCTGGGTCCTTTCGCAGCGCGTTATGGAGCCAAGGGCTTGGCTTGGATCCAAGTGAAAGAAGGCGAATTCAAGGGGCCTATCGTTAAATTCTTCACACCAGAAGAAATCGAAGCCTTGAAAGAACGTACGGGAGCCGAAGAAGGCGATCTGTTGCTGTTCTCTGCGGATAATAAAAAAGTAGTTGCTGATGTTTTGGGCGCGCTTCGTCTGAAAATTGGCCGTCATTTGGGGCTCATCGACGATAACAAATTCAAATTTGCCTGGGTCGTAGACTTCCCGCTTCTGGGCTATGACGAAGAACAAAAACGTTATGTAGCGGAGCACCATCCGTTCACTCGTCCGAAGGAAGAAGACCTGGCCCTCTTGGACACAGATCCAGGTCAAGTTCGTGCTCAGGCTTACGACATCGTGCTGAACGGCTACGAAGTGGGTGGTGGCTCAATGCGTATTTTCAAACGTGAAGTTCAGGAGAAAATGTTCAAAGCACTCAACCTGCCGCCTGAAGAAGTGAAGGATAAATTCGGTTACTTGCTGGATGCATTTGAATATGGTACGCCTCCACATGGTGGTATTGCCTTCGGTTTTGACCGTCTTGTCATGCTGCTTGCAGGTCGTACAAATCTGCGTGAAACCATTGCATTCCCGAAAACAGCCAGCGCGACAGACCTGCTTATGGATGCACCAGCCGAAGTGGATCAAGCTCAATTGGATCAGCTTCATATTCGTCTTGCTCCGAAGCCTGTTGCGCCTAAAGCTTAAGACAAACGTTGTATTTTGCAAATTGCCATCTGTTGGCATGTAAATAGATTATAGAATGCCGTGAACCCGTTAACCTTTTATGGATAATGGGTTCGTGGTTTGTATGCTGGAGTTCCAGCATAGAGTTTAAACCAGTGAGGGAGGATTACCATATGCTGCATCAATTTTCACGCACGGAACTGGCCATCGGGACGGAAGGTCTGGAGGTTATGAAAAATAGCACGGTAGCTGTATTGGGTATCGGCGGTGTCGGTTCGATTGCAGTGGAAGCGCTGGCCCGAACGGGTGTTGGACGCATTATTTTGATTGATAAGGATGTCGTAGATATTACCAATATTAATCGCCAAATTCATGCGCTGACGACAACAGTAGGTCAAAAAAAGGCTGATCTGATGGTAGAGCGTGTGAAGCTGATTAATCCTGAATGTGAAGCAATTGCACTGAACATGTTCTATACAGAAGAAACATATGAGGAGCTATTTAAGTACGATCTAGATTATGTGCTGGATGCTTCAGATACGATTATTTACAAAGTTCATTTGATTAAAGAATGCTTGAAGCGTGGAATTCCGATGATCTCCAGTATGGGCGCTGCGAATAAAATGGATCCAAGTCGTTTTCAAGTAGCTGATATTTCCAAGACAAGAATGGACCCGATTGCCCGTGTCATCCGCACCAAGCTGCGCAAGGAAGGCATTACCAAAGGCGTCAAGGTTGTATTCTCTGATGAGGAGCCAATGAAGCCGCGCGAAGAAATTACCAAAAAAATTGTACCTGCCAACGCACCTGAAATCCGGAAGGCGAAACAGCCGCCTGCAAGCAATGCTTTTGTACCTCCGGTAGCAGGCTTGATCATGGTAAGTGTGGCTGTGAAGGATTTGTTAGAGCGCGCTGGTGTGTAAGCTGAAAAAGTAGCATGACAGTACATTTATAGATTACAGTAGTATGTATTCACTTTTAAGACCTGTAGTTCTGTGCACCACTTCTTGGTGTCACAGTAGGCTACAGCTCTTTTTGTTTTGAAAAAACGCAGCTTACTGCAAACAGATTGAACAACTTGCTGGAGGGTTTTGGTATGAAGGATGGGCTATGGTCCAGAAGTCTCGGTTTCAAGCCCGAGCATCATTGGAAAAAGGAATTAGCCGCGGGTGCCATTTCTTATTTTTCCGTTGTATACATTATTATGGTTAATGCAACTATCTTGGCAGATGCGGGCATTCCTCTTCAAGGGGCAATGCTCGGGACGCTGCTGACATCGATGATCGGCTGTCTACTGATGGCTTTTGGCGGAAAGTCTCCCATGGTCGTTGTACCAGGGATGGGGATTAACGCCTTTTTCACTTACACGCTCGTACATTCCATGAAGCTGAGCTGGCAGGAAGCGTTGATGGTAGTTGCCGTCACAGGGGTGATATTCGCCATTGTGGCATTTACATCATTGTACAAGCTGATAAGCCAGGCGATTCCCCACAATTTGCAACATGGAATTACGGTGGGCATTGGTTTGTTTTTAACCTTTATCGGCTTGCAAAAAAGCGGGATCGTGATTGCACATCAAACGACTTTTGTGGCTATTGGTCATTTTAATGATCCTAAGGTGATTACAGCCTGTGTAACATTACTGCTTGCTATTGTATTATTTGTGCGTAACGTTCAGGGAGGTTTGCTGATCAGCATTTTAGCAGGAACTGGGCTTGCATACGTACTGGGGGCTGTAGAGCCGGCAAGCACGGTGCGAACCTCTGAAACAGTACGACAGTACGGGCAATTGTTTGGAGAACTTTCTTTTTCAGGCATCGTCTCGGTAGCCTTCTGGATCGCTGTTTTTTTGCTGTTACTGATTGTGCTGTTCGAGAATGTTGGAATGATTACTGCACAGACCAACATGATTGGAAGACCGGATTCTTTTAAGAATAGCTTGCGTGTGTTGGCTGTGACCAATATTTTTGCTGGTATTCTGGGCAGCAGTCCCGCAGTAGCCGCTGCGGAATCGACGGCTGGTATCGCCGCAGGGGGACGTTCGGGAATGACACCGCTGGTAACAGCAATTTTATTCGGAGCGACATTTTTCTTTATTCCACTGTTGGCTTATATTCCTGACAGTGCCATTGCGCCTGTATTAATCATTATCGGGGGCCTAATGGTGCAAAATGTGCGAGAGATGGATTTCAGTGATTTTACCGAATCGTTTCCTGCGTTTCTGATCATGGTGATGATGCCCTTTACTTACAGTATTGTAGATGGGATGGCATTTGGTTTTATTGCATACCCCGTAGCCAAGCTGGCAGCAGGACGGGGCAAGGAAGTGCCTGTCGCATTATATATCATTTCTGTACTGTTTGTGGCTAACTTTGTGCTTCATTCTCTGGTGTAGTAAACTCGAAGATAGGTTGTACTGTTCATACCCGCGCAGAGCGCGGGTGTTGTTGTTTGAACAAGAAATGGTCAGACAGGAAGCGAGGTTGATGGTTTATGGAAAAAGAACATCATGGGCGACAAGATGAGCAGGAGGATCGGACGAAGGAAAAGCCGGGGAAAAGGCCGGATAAGGCTGGTATGGGTCGGTTTATCAAACTGATTGCGAGTGCACATCCGCCCAAGGCCATTCTGATCCTTGCCCTGATTCTGACCCTGATTCAGACGATTGCTGGTTTAATCGTACCGATGATGACCAAAGGGTTAATTGATGGCTTAACCTTTTCTTCACTGAACCGTATGGTCATTATTGGTCTGCTTGGCGCTTTTGTGCTTCAAGCGGTAGCTTCGGCGGTTTCGATCTATATGTTGAACTATGCCGGGCATAAGATTGTGGCTAATTTGCGCAAACGTTTATGGCATAAAATCTTATCTCTACCTATCCCTTACTTTGATCGAAATCGGTCAGGAGATACGATGAGTCGAGTTACCAATGATACAAGCCTGATTATGAACTTAATTACCGAGTATCTAGTTAATCTGATCTCTAATGTAATTGCAATTATTGGTGGTATTGCGTTGTTATTTTATCTGGATTGGGTGATGACGCTCATTATTATGACCATTGTTCCGCTAACAGCCCTGATTTTATTTCCGGTAGGCAGAAAAATGTATCGTATCTCCAAAAAACAGCAGGATGAGATGGCAGATCTGACCTCAGTACTGAGTCAGGTTATCGGCGAAATCAGGCTGGTCAAGGCCTACGGAACGGAAAGCAGAGAGGCACAGGCCGGGGAGGATCGCATTTACCGTATGTTCCGCTTCGGGTTGCAGGAGTCACGTATATTGGCCCTTGTAGGTCCTATTTCTACCTTTTTGCTAACTGCGGTGCTGGTTATTATATTGGGTGTTGGTGGTGTTCGCGTCGCATCGGGTGTGCTGACTGCGGGGGATTTGGTGGCTTTTATTTTGCTACTATTTCAGGTGATTACACCGATGGCCCAATTCACGACCTTGTATTCACGTCTGCAAAAGGTGGTTGGGGCCACTGAACGGATTCAGACTATTTTAGATCACGAAGAGGAACCACTTGAATTGAAGCAGGAAGCGGCAAAAGAGAGCAGAGATATTGTATTTCGTGATGTTGCTTTTTCCTATACCGAAGGTGAGGAGGTTCTTCATCATGCAAACCTGGTCATACCGGCTAACCGGACGACAGCATTCGTGGGGCCGAGCGGAAGTGGGAAGTCCACCTTGTTTTCATTGTTGGAACGCTTTTATGTGCCAGATACAGGGGAAATTCGTTACGGAGACGAATCGATATCTTCATATACACTTTCCTCCTGGCGCTCCAAAATTGGTTATGTATCACAGGAAAGCTCAATGATGACCGGAACGATTAGAGATAATATTACGTATGGCTTAGGACGCGAAGCTGATTTGGAAGAAGTGAGACGAGCTGCCATGATGGCGTATGCGGATACATTTATTATGGATCTACCTCAAGGCTATGATACGGAGGTAGGGGAGCGGGGAATGAAGCTCTCCGGCGGGCAGCGTCAAAGGATCGCCATTGCACGTGCGCTTCTTCGCAGCCCTGACATCCTCATGCTGGATGAGGCTACTTCTAGCCTGGACAGCTCATCCGAGCATGAGGTGCAGAAGGCCTTAGCGAACTTGATGGAAGGACGCACAACGATTGTCATTGCACACCGATTGTCTACAGTGGTCCACTCCGATCAAATTATTGTGTTGGACAAGGGCAATGTAACTGGTGCAGGGACCCATACCGAGTTATTAGAGACGCATCAGGTGTACCGCGAGCTGGCTCAAAAGCAGTTTGTGGAGATGGGAGAAAAGCTCCATACTTTGTGAAAGGGCAGGGAAATGGGCGTATTAGGAAATAAGGTTGGATTTTTGTGGTCAAATGTGTTACGCTTACTTTCCTTTTTTTGTGTCGGAGCAAGTGATAAGATGCAGAAATCGAGACTTGATATTCTTAGGAGGTAACTGAAATGGAGAATGAGTTTCAAAGTGCCTATCAAGAAGAACAGCACAGGCTGTCGCTTGCTATGGAGGAAATTGATCGGAGGCTGGAACGGCTTCGCAATACACCGGTTTACACCGGGCATGACTTTACGGAGCAAGTACTGGAATCGGCACGGGAGGAAAAACGCCAGGCTTTGGCCAAAAGCTCGCAAGAGCCTTACTTTGGGCGTATGGATTTTGACGAGCGCGGTAGAGGGCAGCGGAAGCCGCTTTATATCGGTAAAATCGGGGTGGAGCGTGAAGAAACGTCAGCGTATCCGCTGGTGATTGATTGGCGTGCACCGATTGCTAGCTTGTTTTATTCGTTTACAGGTGGTGAAGAAACGGCGTCCTATGAAGCTCCTGAGGGAACTGTCGAAGGCTTGGTGTATCTGAAACGTAACGTTGTCATTCGTAAAAGGATCCTGGAACGGGTAGCGGATACGTACAATCGTGAAAGTGACGAGCCTGCCGTTTCTGATGAATTTCTCGTTTATCGTTTGGGAGAGAACAAGGATAACCGTTTACGGGATATCGTATCTACCATTCAAGCGGAGCAAGATCAGATCATCCGCGCGGCTAAAAATACAGCCCTCGTTATTCAGGGGGTAGCGGGTAGTGGCAAGACGACCGTAGCGCTGCATCGACTCGCATTTTTGCTGTATCAATACAAGGATCAGGTATCGGCAGACAAAATGGTTATTTTCGCACCCAACCATATGTTTCTCGATTATATTTCAGATGTACTTCCAGAGCTGGGGGTCGGAAATATTCAGCAAAGTACATTTGCAGATTGGGCGCTAGGTTTACTGGGGCTGGATTTATCTTTGGCAGATCCTACTGAAACGTTATCTTATTGGTTTGAAAGTGGCGGCTTAAGAACGGAATCTATGGATGAGGCGCCGGGTAGATTTAAGGGGTCGGTTCATTTTATGAAGCTGCTTCAGGATTTTGTGGAACGACTGGAGCCTATCTCGGTGCCTGAGGGCGACTTTTCACCTTGGGATGGTGCGGTGCTGTCCCGAACTGAGATTTTGAATTGGTTCAATGAGGAATATAAGCCCTATCCGCTCGCGAAGCGGAAGGAGCGTGTGCTGGCAAGAGTCCATCGCTGGATTGAGATGGAACTGAAAAAGTCACCTTCGGCGGCTGCGCTCAAGGAACGGAAGAAAAAAGCCGGATCTCGGGAAAAGGCGTATGCTAAAAAATGGCCCCAATACGACGCACTGACGCTCTACAAGCAGCTTTTTCAGGCAGCTAAAGGGTTACCCGCAGAGACCGCTGCGGAAATGAAGGCTTCTTTGCCGGCTCCCATCTTTAAGGCCACACAGTCAGACCTGCGAAGTCAGATAATTCGTGAAGAGGATCTAACTGCGTTAGTATATCTTCACGTGCTGATTCATGAGGTAGAATCATCTCAACGTTTTGACCATGTGGTCATTGATGAAGCGCAGGATTTTTCACCATTTCATATCGCTTTGCTGGATTTGTTCGTAAAAGGGCATTCCTTTACGATACTGGGCGATTTATCGCAGGGGATTCATGAATATCGTGGTGTACATGCATGGGAGGAAATGAGTTCTCTTTTTGCGCCTGAACAAACGGAGTATTTTGCACTTACACGGAGTTATAGATCAACTTTGGAAATTATAGAATTTGCAAATACAATTTTGGAGCAGGGAGTACGTGGCGGCATTACAGCGGTTCCGGTATTTCGTAGCGGCGATCCGGTGCGTACCGTGTCTTACGACTCCTCTGTACGTGAGGAGAGTTTGCTCACCGCTTTAAAAGAGCTTTCCTCTAAGGAGTATCGTACTGTTTCTGTGCTGACACGTACCTTAAAAGAAGCTGTAGAGCTGCATGAGGTTTTCACAAGTGCGGGATTGGATGTCCATTTGATTGACGGTGGTAAAAAGCAATATGAAGGCGGCTTGTCTGTGCTGCCTGTATATCTGTCCAAAGGTCTGGAATTTGATGCAGTTATTGTGGCCGATGCCGACCAGGATCATTATGGAGAACGGACATGGGATGCCAAGCTGTTGTATGTAGGATGTACGCGTGCGCTGCATGAGCTGTGGTTATTGCATGACGGTCCACTTCCAAGTTACGTACAGGCGCAAACGGAGTAATTAGAACGCTGTATGTCATGCCAACCAAAGAACAGCCACGAAATTCATTTTTCGTCCTAGGCTGTTCTTTCTTTTTAGTTGAATCACGTGTAGGGCTACAGTTATACCGTGACCAGGCTATCTGCAACTTATTAACCGATATGGTAGAATAAGAGGCGGTTTATCATCGTTTTAATGCAGTAGATAAATTGAATTTTCATGTCTTTTAGCTGTATGGGCGAACTTGTTTTCAATGAAAAAAGAAAGTGTTCGTTCATAAATGAAAAGGAAGTGAATGAAATGGACTTATTTTCATATTCCCAGGAATCAACGCCAAACAATCGGTTGCTTGCAGACCGCCTGCGTCCGACTTCGCTGGATGAATATATTGGACAGGAGCATGTTGTGGGTCCGGGCAAGCTGTTGCGAAGAGCTATAGAGGCTGATCAGGTTTCTTCTATATTGCTCTACGGGCCACCGGGCTGCGGCAAAACGACACTGGCACATATTATTTCTCAACACACACAAGGCGATTTCGTCCGTCTAAATGCAGTAGAAGCCTCTGTGAAGGATGTAAGAGAAGTCATTGACCGTGCACAGACGAATAAATCAATGTATGGCAAAAAGACCATTCTGTTTCTTGACGAGGTACATCGTTTTAACAGTTCACGCCAGGATGCATTGCTGCCTGCGGTGGAAAAGGGGACGATCGTGTTTATTGGCGCCACGACGGAAAACCCTTTTCATTACGTCAACGGCGCTTTAATGAGCCGTTCTACACTGTTCCAGCTTGAAGCGCTAACCCAGGAGCATTCGCTGGCCGCTATGCGCCGCGCCTTGAGCGATGCGGACAAGGGGCTCGGCTATATGCAGCTTCAGGTAGACGAAGCTGCACTGGATCACATTGCGTCCATGGCGAATGGCGATATCCGCCGTGCTTTGAACGCGCTGGAACTGGCGGCGCTCACGACACCTCCACTAGCAGATGGCACAATTCATGTGACGCTGGAAGTGGCAGAGGAATCCATCCGCCGCCCGATTGTCAAGGCAGACGAGTCTACACAGTATGACGTGCTGTCTGCCTTTCACAAAAGCATTCGCGGTTCCAGCGACGCGGCGCTATTCTGGTTCCTGTATGCCGTAGAGAAGCTCGGTATGGACCCGATGACCTTTATTCGCCGCCTTATCGCAGCAAGCAGCGAGGACATTGGCCTGGCGAACCCGCAGGCGATGGTCCAAGCAGTGAGTGCGCTTGAAGCCTACCGCAATAACGGCTGGCCTGAGGCCAAACTGAACATTGCACAGGCCATTTTATTCGCTGTGGAAAGTCCCAAGTCGAATGCCGTATATACGGCGATTTCACGGGCCATGTCGGCCATGGACGATATGAAATCGGCCGAGGTGCCGCTGCATCTGCGCGATGCACACTACAAGGGCTCGGAAAAACTCGGCCATGTTGGCTATCAATATCCGCATAATTTTCCGAATCACTATGTAAGGCAGCAATATTTGCCCGATTCGATAGCAGATCAGACCTTTTACCAGGCCACTGAGCAGGGAAATGAGTCTAAAATCAGGCAAAATCAGCGTTGGCGGGATTCACAATCTTAATATATGGGTGACTTTAATATACGGAGTGTGTACGATTTGTTGTCATGTTACACCATGATCCGGTAAGAGCGAAGAAGGGGATAAAAAATGAAAGAGGTACTATTCGTCGCCGCGGGTGGAGCGATCGGAACCTCTGCTCGTTACAGCCTGCAATTACTGTTGCCTGCGGCTGGGGCCGATTTTCCGCTTGGCGTGTTGCTAATGAATTGGCTCGGCTGTCTGTTCCTAGGCTGGTTCTTTACGGTAACCTTGCGATCGTGGCGGATCAAACCACATTTGCGACTTGCCATCGGAACAGGCTTTACAGGGGGATTTACCACCTTTTCCACCTTTGCAGTGGATGCTGTACGCCTCACGGTTCATGATCGCATGCTGACGGCTGTGTTGTATCTACTGCTGAGCGTAGGCGTAGGCTTACTTTTAACGTGGGCAGGTATCCGTCTAGGCACAAAAATGACGCAGACTGCCCCCAAGGGGGAACGCTTATGATCTGGTGGGCGGCGGCAGGCGGAATGGTGGGTACAATAGCAAGATACGGGCTTGGCATGTGGGCCGGAAAAAGGTTGGGTACTGTATTCCCGTGGGGGACCTGGATCATTAATATCAGCGGTTCATTACTGTTAGGGTGGCTGTATGGCGAGTTTACGCAACACAATCTGTCGCCTGCACTCTGGATGCTGCTGGGAACAGGTTTTTGTGGCGGCTACACCACCTTTTCCACATTCGGCTATGAATCTATTCAACTGATGGAACATAAAAAATACCGACGTATGGCTGTATATGTATTGTCTTCTGTAATAGTAGGAGTTATAGCTGCAGCTATCGGGTACAGGGTCAGTTATATCTTATAAATTTTCAAAATGACATGTGAGCACACAATAAAAGCTTCCAAACCCTCAATCAAGGCGTTATCAGCCGTAAATAGGAGGGTGGAAGCTCAGTGCTGTGCCTATTTAACTATTTTTTATCTCGTTCTTTGTATAATTCAGGTAAAAGTGCTTTGAGTTCAGGTCGTGGATCAGGGTCAGACAGCTTCATTTCCTCTAGCGTTTGGACAGCAATCCGCAGTACAGTATAATCTCTATACCAACGATTGTCTGAAGGAACAATATACCAAGGAGCTTGCTTGGTTGCGCTTAGCTCTAGTACATCCTCATAGTATTGGGTATATTGCTTCCAAAATTTTCGTTCCTGCAAATCACTCGGATCAAGCTTCCAGTTTTTGCGAGGCTTCTCAATCCGGTCAATCAGCTTTTCCAACTGGAATTGCTTCGAAATATGTAAAAAGATTTTAACCACCTTTACACCACTATCCAGCAACAACTGTTCAAAATGCTTGATATGTTTTATATTCCGTTTGGCCTGTTTATCGGATACCTGCCCGTGGACACGTGTAATCAGCACATCCTCGTAGTAAGAACGGTTGAACGCTGCAATATATCCTCGTCCTGGAGTTACGCTATGGGCGCGCCACAAGAAATCATGGCTTAATTCCTCCGTCGTAGGTGATTTAAAGCTGTGTACAGTCACCCCCGCAGGGTTAAGATTAGAAAACACCTGCTTGATGACGCCATCTTTTCCGCTGCAATCCATACCCTGAAATACAAACAAAACGGCTTGTTTTTTCTCTGTAAATAATTTGCTTTGTAATTCCGCGAAGCGTTCCTTCAATTGATCTGTTTCCTGTCGGATTTCTTCTTTGTTTTTGATATTCTTCGTATCCTTGGGGTCCCATTCTTTCAAAGAAACTTTTCTACCCGGTGTCAGCATTCCTAATGAATCAGACATAAAGGCACGCTCCTTTTCAATTGAAGTAATGATCTAGTCTACATCATATACCCAAATGGGGACGTTATCAAAAATTCCTTAGTGTCAAAATCTACTCTTTTGGGAATTCCATATCACTCTGACCTGACAATAGAAAAGCTCTGCTACTTCCTTGATAGCCTGCCTAAAGCATCTATTATTATAGGAAAAATGTTATTCCATTTAACAACCGATGAGCGCATGAATGAATCTCTTCAACGTAAGTTGCCCACAATGAGCAAGTTGTCATTACTCACAGTCATGCGGAAAGAGGGTATCAACAGAAACGGTTACACTTCCACTCCTAGACGCAGCTTGAAATTTAACTCAATATAATCCCGAATATCGTAAAGCTTGCTTATATGCCATACATCCAATTTAAGTTCAATTCATAGATTAATTACAAGGGAATTCGTAAATGACTATTTAATGGGGTAACTTTGTATTGGATGAGTTGTATTATGATTTACCTAATAAACTATACATCAATATGAGGACGATACTTTTAATTATAAAATCCTCGAAAACTATCCCAAAAGGTATCTAAAGTACATATATGAAAGGTATATGATTTTATACCAAAAGATGGTACAATCAAGAAGGATATTTTACTACTTGTTTCACAACTACATAATAATTTTAACTATGCATCGTATTGTTAGTCTACGTTGAAAGGGTGGTTTATCGATGAAAATTACACCCACGATTAGAGCAGAATTGGAACAATTTCTACAACAAGAAGACTTAACATTATCGCAATTTGGACAAATCGCAGGGATGAATAGGGGAATAATAAGTAGCATTGTAACAGGTAATAAATCTATGTCTATTAATCAGCTTGATCGAATTACTGAGGCTATGGGTTTACCAGAAGGGTATTTTTACGATCTGTTTATAGATAACTATATTATTGACCATCCTCCTAATATGAGACGAATTGAACCGTTTTTATATCGCTGTGCGGAGTTGGAAAAGTTGGATGCGATCCGTCGAGTGGTGGGAGCTATCATGGACAATCTACTCTACTCACCCAAACTATTTGACATTGCAGAAGAATTGTTAGCGCAGGGAAGACATGCGGCTGCATTGATACTATATGAGGGAGTGGCTGAAGCGGAGAGATATCAACACTCTGAACGCCTAGCCATCTGTCAATATCGTATATTCAAAATTCAGGTTAGTGACGATCAAAGCCAAAATGTCGGGGTGGCAGCCGTATTTGAAGCTTTTGTCGAACGCCTAGATGAAATAGACCAACTTGACGCATTAAAGGATTTGGCAAACGTATACAGGTCTTTGCGTAAATGGGATAAGGTTGACGAGATAGCGAGGAAAATGAGAACTAAAGCCGAGATCCAATATACAATGAAACATCAACAGAACAGCCGAGAACAGACCGAATCTAGCGACAAGCTAAGTCGTCCCTTGTTTGTGTACATTGCTTATGCAGATTTGCTCTGTGCTAATGCATGTGAAGAGCAGGATAATTATGAGCAGGCATTACACTATACATATGCCTACTCCAATTTAGATTGGGTTAGAGAGACCGATGAGGATACCCAGCACTGGATTGGTTTGTTTAAACATTGGTCACAAGCTAATATACTTGCCTATAGGCTTTTATCTGGTGATGTGAGTGTGCTTCATGAATATCTAAACTATATTGATGAATCATCAGATACGATTCAAGAAGATAGGGTTACTCAACTACTTAACATATTGATAGCGGCTAACCGTTATGAGCTTGATTTAAACGATATACTTAAACGATTTGTAACAGAGATTGCGTCTTTATCTCAGCGACCATCATCAGATGATATGTATACACAGCAAGTGATACCGGAATACTCTGCACTGTGTGGATATGAGTTGGCTTATTACTATTTAAATCATGGGATGTTCAGTGATGGCTTTAATCATTTGTTTTGTGCAATGGTAAAAGCGCATATACTAAATAATGAGACATATTTTATAAATTGTATGGGGTTGTTTGTGCGTTTCAAAGCCCATGCGGTTGCTGAAACTAAAACAGAGTTTTACAATCTCATTGAAAAGGTGTGGTTAAACAATGTTGAAAAAAGTGGTAATGCTGATCGTTGCGAGTAGTTTTTTGTTTACCTTAGCTGTGCCTATTTATCTGAACAGCCATAATGAGGGATTTCAAATCTTCGCAACACATGGAGGAGCTTAAACGCAAATCAGGTTAAAAGTACGTTCAAAGAATGCATTCCCAAAACAGTTATTGGAGAGAACCAGCAAGTTCAACCAATAAAAATAGGGGGTGCATTTTATATTTGAGTAATCCATATACAAATGGAAATAATCAGCATACTGACAGGGAGTCAAATAATTTAATCCCTATGCTAAAAAACAAACCGATATTGCTCAGGAACTTGGCATCACGAAGCAGCAGTTACATAACTACAAAAAACTTCTCACTCTTAATCCTGAATTGCAGGATATGGTTGTCGTTACAACTATAAGGTCTTTAGACATAGGTGGAAAGGTTAATCCTTCACATAACAATTAGGAATTAAGATGGTTTTCCATAAATTTAAATAGTGTTACTATGTCATAACGAACTTAAACTAGAGGTATATTATGACAACCATTAAAGTGACACCAGAACAGCTTATGTCTGTATCCAAGCAATTTGAGCTTGCACAGCAAACGGTAACTCAAATGAATAGTAATTTAGTACAACAAATTTCATCTATGGGACAATTGTGGGATGGAGTGACTAAAGAGCACTTTTACTATTCCTTCCAGACCTCTCAGAAGAATATGAATGACTTTGTTACCCTGACGGATTCTATTGCTAGAGAGTTACGTCACCATGCAGATAAATTCAAATTAGCAGATCTGATGGAAACAGGTAACATTGATGCAAGTTGTTTACCACCTCCACCGAATTCATGTGCTGTTCCTGCTCCAGATACGCGGAATGCGTTTCAGAAATCAATAGATAGCTTAACAGGGTTGGGTCAGGATTTTGTAGACGCTAATTCAGTACGCTATGAGAAAAAGTTTGATTCAGTCTGGAGCTTTCTAGATTACATGACTTATGGCATTCCGAAGGGAATGTATCAAGGGTATATGGAACGGGCAGCTAAACAAAACGATTCATGGAATGACATGCTCAATTTTGGTACATTTGGAGTAACGGGTATGATTCAGGGAGCGTTCAATCCCAACAATGCCTGGTCAAAGGAACACTGGGCTAATATAATCGGTACAGCAGGATTGTTTGGAGGAGTTAGTTCTGTAATCAAACCCAAACTTGGATTGAAATCATCCATTAAGTATGAGATTCCAAAGAACAATACAAATTCAAAATTGGGTAATTCAATAGAAACTGAACCTAAAACAGAAGTACAAACAGGTGGAAGAAACGATCTTTCAATTGATGAATATTATCGTAGAGAAGCTAAAGCAGATGAAATGTATGATCAAATCAGAGCTTCTGATAGTGATGTAAGAGCAATAGCCGAAAATTCTGGAATGAAAGAAAGTAGAGTTCAAAGAATCAAAGAACACGTTTTTATAAACGAACACATAAAGTCAAGTGGTTATGGCAGATTTCATTCTGATTACGAAATAGCTCAAGCATGGGACAGATTACAAAAAGGATTACAAACAGAAAAAGATATGGATTTGCTTAACCATGAATTGTTTGAATCCAGATTTGAGGGTATATTTAAAACAGACTATGAGACTGCTCATAAAGCTGCGGTAAGGTCAGGGCGTCCATGGGAAATAGAATAGAGGAGATTTTATAATGGGGGCATTTGTTTTACTTTTTAAAGAACATGAGGATGAGACAGTAGTTATTTATAGATATGGCCCAAATGAACACACTATGGGGAAAATTCAATTGAACAAGGAGACTAAGTTGTTCTCTGAAATTGAACCTTTACCAGATCCCAATCATTCAAATAGATTTTATTTTGATAGGGCTGCACAGCGGATGGCACGTTGTTTCGTCAAAGAAGGTGGTATATTTCCCGATAAGATGACATTTGAATCATAAAGTAGCTTCAAGAATACGAAATGAGCTTACTCCTTTAACAATAAAACGGGAGTGAGCTTTTTTATAGTTACCCAATGTGAATAAAGAGGGATGGTATTTGCATACACCTTGCTTCAAAACAAGTGCGTCAACTTTAACTTGTCTTGCTCCAATATCAATTTGAACTTGGTCAGTATTTATATCAAGGAAGGAGTAGGAGGGAAAATTATGAGAAAAGCAGTTATATTTTTATTGTCTTTTTCATTATTTTTTGTTTTTGGAGTAAACATACAAGCAGCAGGTGTTAGTGATTCAATAGCTAAAAAGCAGACCATACGTACAACTCAAACCTTAAAAACACCGCTTTAACAATCTCATATAAGAAAATGGGTCTAATTACGAACCCAACAGGTTACCGTAGAGGCTTTTAATCATTCCTAATACGAGTCAATGGGAAGCAAGGCAGATCATTAACCATAAAAAATTTATGTGAAGGTTAGATGGGATTATCTGTCTAGCCTTTTTTGCATGTTTGGAATTGATTAGGGGGATGAAAGTGCGAGGAAATGCAATTATTTAATTAGGGTTACGTCTGTAAGTTGTAGAAAAAAACAGCGGTACCGATAATGACAAAATTAGTCATTGGTACCGCTGCGTATTAGGATCTAAAGTGAGGTTACATTTTGAACTGGTTATCTACCATAACTAAATGTGAAGCCTTGGCTAATTGCTTTTCTCATATGGTTATTAACTCCTAGATTATAGCCCAAGACCGCCAGAGAAACTCCACCGGATTGTGTTTCTACAGTATCAACCACAGCAGTTCCAGTAATTTGGACTCTTTGAGTAGGGAATTTACCAGTTGTAGAAATGGTATTAGCATGTGTATTCTCCAAACTCCAAGAACCATCACTAACTGGTGCCCAATATGTTTCCAGAACATTCGAAATCTCACCAAATGAACCACTACTATATACTGACATTACCGAATATAATCTAGCAGTTACAAATCCATCCTTATAATCTTGATATACAGTACGTGTTTCGTAGCCGTTTGTAGCAATATCCTGTGGTTTAATCGTTTTACTTTCTTTCAATTCGCCTACAGTGTAAATCACATTCCCTGACTCTTTTTCAATAACGTTTATTTCTACTTCTTTTTCATTTTCACTTCTTTGAATATCATATTTATCAGAACTGTAAGGTAGATCAACAAAAAGAGTATTGAGCTGAATATGCTGTGTGGGTGCCTCGCTTGCTTTCGCTTGTTCTCCTAGTATTCCAGAGAAACACGCTAAAAAAACAACAAAACTCATTAGAACTGCGGGTAATGCCTTTTTAGATTTGAACATTTTTTCAATTACATCCAGAAAATAGAATTTTCTAACGATCTCATTATAGTACTATCTGAAATAATTGTAAACAATTAATAAAAATGATATGTTATTGTAAACAATTGATTGGAGGTGTGTTGGATGGATATAGGTGAATTAGTGCAGTATTTAAATCGGATGAGTTCTAGCATAAGTGAAATAGGGGACAAAACGAGTTCAGGTTTACAGGACATTGAAACTAGATTGAGCAACTTAGATAGCACTCTTACTATAACTAATGTTTTACTCTTCATTCTAATTATTGTTGTTGCCCTAAATACATTCCTAAAATGGAAAAATTCAAAAAATTAGCTATCAGCTCATTGAATATGTTCATACATGAATGCCCCTATACATGTCAGAAAGTTGCGGCGATCTGGTTAGGGGCATATTCTTATGGATTGAGTATAGGAGCTACTAGTACATGAAAAAGAATGCGAGCCTAAAACACAAATATATGGAACAAGAAGTGAGTTATGAAAATTTGAAGTATTTTATAGAGAGTTACTTTAATTGGAGTATGGATTTTGCTGATTTAGAGAACTTAATTGAGGAGTTTAAAAGTAGGGAGTTACCTGCTTATGTTGAAGGTCTGACTCAGGAGATCGAAGAAATAAATGAACTAAAGAATTGGGATAATGTACAAGAATTTGTTTATTTATATGGACAAAGAAATTTGAACATTAAAAAGATTGAGTGCATCATTGAGTTGTTGCTGACAAAATTACATGGAGATAAATAAAAATTATTTTGTAGAGCGATAGAATAAAAATGTGACGAAAAGGTCTCTAATTACGAACTAACAAGTCACCACGGAGGAATTTAAAGCACCATCATGAGTATTCCTCAGCAAAAGGACTCCAGCCATGTATTATGTTGGAAGAGTCCTTTTGTGTTCATCTTACAGCTTATTCTCATTTACCAGTTTTAAAATAGGGTTTAGGAACTCCTCGGTATAAAAGAAACCGCCCTTTGAAGGAACATTCACTCGACTGTGGTCAAATACTTTGAAATCGTCAATGTTTGTTATCTCATGTGTTTCACTGTCATATACTAATTCAACTAAATTTATATAGCCTTGCTTTGATCTAGGGAAGCACAGTACATCGTGAATTGTATCATGGGAATCCAAGACATAAACATGGGTGTCAGTAACTCTATAATTCATAATATTTCTCCTTATAAAGGTATAAAGATATAATAGTACAACTTTACCACTTACAAAGGTGCGATTAAAAAGTATGGCAGAGAAATTTCGGTATTCAAAATATATAATTAATTAAAAGTGTAACATATACTCTAAAGTTGTACACCTTACTTCAAACGAAGGTGCGTCAAAATTGACTCACCATGCTCCGATAACAATTTGACTTGGTCAGTATTTATATCAAGGAAGGATTAGGAGGGAAAGATATGAGAAAAATAGGAATTCTTTTGTTGTCTTTTTCTTTGTTTTTTGTTTTTGGAGCAAGTATACAAGCAGCAGGTATTAGTGATTCAATAGCTAAAAAAGCAGACCATGCGTACAACTCAAACCTTAAAAACACTGCTTTAACAATCTCATATAAACAAAAAGGGAAACAATTTAATTATAAGTCCCGATATATACCTATAAAAGATTTGTTTGGTGGTTATGTCGATTCAGTTTCATGGGATGCTAAGAAGAAGGTAGCGCTTGTAGGAAATCAAGGTAAAGTGTTTGTATTGAATGTCTCGGGGAAAGAAATAACTCCTTTAAGTAACCAAATAGTTGCACCGACAGAATGGACACGTATTTCAAAGGGGAGCGTTGAAATAAAAGCATCAGTTATTGCTTATGTTTTTGATAGATACGGTAACACTTATAAAGATAAAGAAAGAGAAGCTTGGAGAGAAAAACTTGATTTTTTAGATATAAAAGAAACGGATGGTTTACCTGGTATAAGAGATGGCTATCTTCATGTTTCTCTAACTTACAATGATAAATGATATTTAATTAGGTGTAGTCAACTTAATGACTACATCTTTTTTGATATTTGTGAAATATCCCCCCCAGTTGCCTTGATAAGAGGCAAAGTCAAATGATTTTAGCTTTTGGCAAAACTCAAGAGGATATTGCAAATGATTTAAACATAACAACTCAGCAGCTACACAACTATAAAAAATTCCTGAGTTGCAGGATATGGTTGTGGAACGAACTAATGCTGCATTGATCCATGCAACTTAAAACAAGGGGGTTAATACTTTTGACATAGTAACCTGTTTATTTCAGTCCATTGGTCACATAATATAAAAAGGAAATATCAGGATAATAGATAGATGTCCCTAAACATCTCCTTCTGATAAGATTATTTCCATCTAAATTAAAGTGGGCGTGGTAAAATGGGGAGAATATTAGTTCGACCTGACAAACTGATGGAAGTTGCTGATCAGTTCTTACACGGAAAGCATGAAATGGAACGTATGCTGAACTTTTTGAGTGGACGGATTGATTTTGTCCAACAAGGCTGGTCTGGAGCTACCCAGGAGAGATTTTTTCAAGAATTTCAGGTTTCTCGACAATCCATGAATGTAACGATTGAACGACTATCGACAGTAGCACAAGAACTTATTTTTATTTCAAAAAACTTTACACAGGTGGACGGGGAGAAAGTCGTATTAGATGTGCCGTGGCTTGGTACCCCTGTTAAAACGGCATCCACAGGTGAAAGTTGGTTACATAAAATCTTTGAACAGATTGGACAAGCTGAGATCACCAAGGCTGAAGCTCAATTGGAAGCTAGCAAACTTCAAGGAGAAATCCTTTGGGATACTGCACAGGGAGCAAAAGGAGCTATTCAGGGAAATTTGACATTGGGGATGCTGCCAGATAAAGAACGGGATTATGATCATCCCATGGCAGCTAAAGTAGGAGAAATTCTCGGGAATGTAGCTACAACATTGCAAGGGGCTGGTGAGGTAGTAGCTGGAATAGGTGGAGAAGGATTATCAGTTGCTGTTTCATCTACAGGCGTAGGGAGTATCGTTGGAGTACCCGGATTAATTGGATCGGCAGCTTTGGCGGCGCATGGAGCTACAACTGCGGTTAAAAGTGCAAATGGAGTAGGGGAAAAAACAGCAGAACTGTGGCAGATGGTAAAAGGGGAAGGTGGAGGTAAAAATTCAAGGCCTTCAAGTTCCACCGTACATCATGAAGTGACAAGTCAATCGCCTTCTACGATTAAAAATCCAAAAGAAGTGGAGATTGTCAATAAAAAAGGTGAATCTATAGGAGAATTCGATGAAATCGATTTGAAAAAGAAAATATTCTACGAAGATAAATCTGCAAAAGGATTGGATAAAGTAAATCCTAAGACAGGTTTACCTGCTCAAACGCCCCAAGAATTTACGGATAAACAATTATTAAAAAAGACTCGAAACCGAATCAATGAACTAGAAAATAATGCATTTACTACAAGAGCAACAAAAAATAGTTCATCTGATATTCCCCATCTCGATAGTATTAAAGATATTCGAGAATTTGTATTTAGATTAGATGGTGATACACCTGAATTGAGAAAAGCTGCCGAGAACAGCCTAAATCAGCTTAAAAAGGAGTTTCCAGATTATAAATTTAGTGTTCAGTTTGGAGGAGGAAAATAAATGTCAGTTAGCGTTATGATACTCGAACCACAAAATGAGTTTGAAAAAAGTTTTTTTCTTCCCGTTGCGTCAGAATCATTTTTTAATGAATGTTGGCAACCAGCTATCGAATCTTTAGGATTACAATGGTTAGATTTGTTTTCAACAGGAATTGATGTTGAGGAGGAAGACTTACCAAATATTTTGTCTGAGCTTCGACAACTTCAGAATTGGGCAGAAAGAAATTTAGAGGAGGATCACAAAAATAAACTCGTTGAACGAGTAATAACACTCATAGAAAAATTGCCTAGCGCGTTTCAGCGTAAGGAAGCAGTTGTTTTTATAGGGTAGTGATAATTTGGAAGAAAGGGTGTACACAAATTGGATACACCCTTTCTTCGGTGCAATTTTAAAATGTACGAATCTAGCTTTTAATTCCATTATTGTAAAGTTTGTACAGAATGACAGACATCATAAAGAGCAGATTATGAATTCTTTACAACTTATAAACTAAAAACATCTTTTATAAAAAAAGTCGCCCTCCATAAATCTGGAGTGGTATTATCCCCCTCTAGTAGACAAGAGAGAAAAGACATCTGTTAAGATGGACTTAATCTTGTTGAACGGAGGGGATTTTTCATGGCTAAAAAGGGACAATCATTCCGGCAATACTCCTTAGATGTAAAGATGGAGGCAATCCGGTTGGTGAACGAAGAACATATGAGTATTCGTGAAGTGACGAAACACTTAGACATTCGTAATAAATCCCAAGTACAAAGCTGGGTGACGAAATATCGAGCGGGGGAGAACCTCCAGCCAACGACCACAAGACAGGGACGACCCAAAACGAAATTTTCCAGTATGGAAGAAGAGATGGCGTATCTACGGGCGGAGATTGAATATTTAAAAAAGCAGTATCCAAATCTACACAAGGAGTGACGAGGAAAGAAGCGAGGTTTGAAATTATTGAGGGAATGCGAACACGATATTCGTTGAAATGGTTACTTGAATTAGCCCATGTTTCTCGGGCAGGATATTATAAATGGAGAAAGACTCAGCAAACAACCCAGCAGCGTAAGCAAGAAGAAGAGCTTCTGGAATCGCATATGTTGTCGATCCACCGGATCCATCCCTATTTTGGTTATCTGCGGATGACCGTTGCTTTACGTAGAGAAGGTATCTTGGTCAATCACAAAAAGGTGTACCGCCTAATGAAGAAATTAGGGATCCGTTCCGTCATTCGAAAGAAGCGGCGCTTTTTTGGCAAACAGGCATCTGTGGTAAATGCCAACCGATTAGATCGACAATTTCAGGCAGATTCTCCTTTATCCAAGCTGGTTACCGATATTACATACATACGAGCTGGAGAGCGGTTTGTATATCTCTCTGTCATTCAAGATCTGTTTAACAATGAAATCGTGGCTTGGCGTCTTTCGGAACGAAATGATCTTGCTCTAGTTAGCGAGACGCTAGACGTTCTAAGTAAGAACGTGAACATGGAGGGTGTCATTCTCCATTCAGACCAGGGTTTTCAGTATACCTCCAAGCCGTTTAACCGCAAACTTAAGCGGCTTGGCATGCTTGGGAGCCATTCAAGGCGTGGAAATTGCCTAGACAATGCCTGTATAGAATCCTTCTTCTCCCATCTTAAAACAGAGAAGATTTATTTAACGAAACCCGGAACCCTAGCGGAGGTAGAACAACACGTACGGGAGTACATTTCTTTTTATAATGAAAATAGATTTCAGAAAAAATTAAACAACCGTTCCCCGATTGAATACCGAGAAACGGTTGCTGCTTAAAGATGTCTTTTTAGTTCTGTCTACTTGACAGGGGTATGACCAGAGAGACGACTTTTTTATTTCCTGCTATATCAATGCAAAATGGTCATTATTTAAACTGTTTCAGGCTGAAGTTTTTCAACCTTATCAATGGTTCCGCCGCCCAGACAACGTTCCCCGTCATAAAATACAACAGCTTGTCCAGGGGTAATGGCCTTTTGATGTACATCGAATACGACATGCACGGTTCCATCCGGAAGCCATTGTAAAGTTACTTGCTGATCAGGCTGGCGGTAACGGAACTTGGCTGTGCAGCGGAATTCGCCGGATGGACGTGCATCTGCGCCTTCAATCCAGTTTACATCCGTGGCAATCAGGCTGGTAGAATACAGGCTGTGGTGACGATCACCTTGTACCACATACAGGATATTCTTCTCCAAATCTTTATCTGCTACGAACCATGGTTCGCCTGAACCTGAGCCGCCAATGCCCAAGCCTTGTCGTTGGCCCAGTGTATAGTACATCAGACCATCGTGACGTCCTTTGACTTCACCCGTAGCGATATCCACCATATCTCCACCTTTTGCAGGCAGATACCCACTCAGAAACTCCTTGAAATTGCGTTCGCCGATAAAACATACACCTGTGCTGTCTTTTTTCTTGGCTGTATAAAGTCCCGCAGCTTCTGCAATTTTGCGTACTTCTGGTTTCGGCAGATGGCCGATCGGGAACATGGTGCGCGACAACTGTGCTTGGCTTAATGCATTCAGGAAATAAGTCTGATCCTTGTTGCTGTCCACACCTCGCAGCAAAGTAAAGCGGCCGTCTTCTTCCACAACCCGTGCATAATGTCCAGTAGCAACATAATCTGCTCCCAAATCCAGCGCTTTGTTCAGAAACTCGCCGAATTTAATTTCACGGTTGCACATGACATCCGGATTGGGTGTGCGTCCAGCTTTATATTCATCAAGAAAATAGGAGAATACTTTATCGAAGTATTCTTTTTCAAAATTGACTGTATAGTAAGGAATGTCGATCTGTTCACAGACGCGGCGCACATCCTCCGCATCCTCTTCAGCCGTACAACGGCCAAATTCATCCGTGTCATCCCAATTTTTCATGAAGATGCCGATTACGTCATAGCCCTGCTCCTTTAGCAGCAGCGCGGTAACGGATGAGTCGACGCCACCGGACATGCCGACGACGACACGGGTTTCATGATTGGCTTTAGCCATGGTCATCACCCAATTCTTTCAATATTGTTGTAGAACCCACCTATTGTAACATAAACGATAATAAGTTACGATGTTTGGACGAACAAATGACACGGCGAACGATGCAAGAAAGCTACATAAAACGGGCTAAATCTGTTCCTAATCGCTCGAAAGCAACTTTTTTTAAGATTGTTACCGTAATGTTTCCCTTTACCTGCCCTAATATGTTAACATAAGCTGAGGGTTAGGATCGGAATAGAGAGGTTTACAACTCCAATTATTCCGCGTGTTTAACGGAATTGTTACTATAAGCGAGGTGCCACAATTGAAAATATCAACGAAAGGCCGTTACGGCCTGACCATTATGATGGAGCTTGCAGCCAGGTTTGGCGAAGGTCCAACTTCTTTGAAAAGTATTGCCGAAAAAAATCAGCTATCAGAGCATTATCTGGAACAGCTCATTGCGCCTTTGCGTAATGCAGGTTTGGTAAAAAGTATCCGTGGTGCTTATGGCGGTTATATTTTGGCGAATGAACCGTCAGGCGTAACAGCAGGAGACATCATTCGTGTGCTGGAAGGTCCGATTTCTCCAGTCGATTTCACGGAAGAAGATGATCCGGCAAAACGCCAGCTTTGGCTGCGAATTCGTGACAGCATTGCTGAAGTGCTGGATTCTACAACACTTAAGGACTTGATCACATACCAAGAACATGATGAATTGGATAACTACATGTTTTACATCTAAATTCCAATATTACTTATAACAAGAAAGAAACTTGTTGTACCAACGTAAAAGCCCCATTTTATGGGGCTTTTATGCTGTATAAAACACATTAAAATTCACATTTCCGGCAGAAACCTGAACTTGAACACGTTGGAAATGGGTTTTGTTCTTCTGGTCAGCGTTTCTCCTGCATTTTTTTGTACGTTTGTGAATAATTTTAGAGTATCCTACTCACTAGAATGTCGGAATATGTAGGAAGTGGCATACTTCTTATTCTTTGTCTTTCATGTCATCAGGTAAGCCTGTTTTTCTAAATAGCATATTCACATATATTGTATATTCTCGGGAAAAATCCTTTGCATTCATCATTTTCTGATTAAATGTATCTATGTGTGTTTCATCTGACTCCTTAATGTATTTTAATAAATGTTCATATGCTATAAAGCGAGAAGTATAGTATCCAGTTGAACTTCTTAACATGTTCTCCAAATCGTATTTTAGGTCATTATGTAACTCCTCAGGAATTACTATTGAATTAATTTTTTTGATTGTTTCTTTATATTTCTCATTGACTTGATGGATTTCCTCACAAATGGCAGGCTTATCGATTTTATCAGCCTTCAACATGTCAAAAACCCCATTGCCTTGTTGCTCATAGGGAGTCATTTCTTTTTCATATTTATTAAAGATACTCTCAATTTGAAGAGCGTTTTTCTTATCAGCGTCACTATATGAAGGTGTGCTCTCATCACCTTCGTTGCTTTCATTAGGAGCTACATCAGTTTGCTCTTGAGGAAAGCTTTCCTTGGATACTGATCTAGACTGATCGCTAGTTGCAACCATACAAAGTATTACTAGGCTGAAAAGTGAGATTAGAAAGTTCCACTTAGCCTTTTTAGTGAGCCTAAATGAGAAGAATATTTCCCAAAGGAGAAAAAGCACAAAGCAAGTCATTAAAACTAAAAATGTATAAAACATTTTTCTTTACATCCTTTTATGCCCCATCGGCTGGGAATTTGCTTATTTTATCTTGTTAATTTTATTATCGAAAACTGACAATAAATTTGTAATACCTGTAGGTTGTTACATGCTGTTCTATCATGAAATAAAAACAACAAGAACAGATCAGCAGCATCTGAATTGTGGAGCACCTGCTGTGCTCACTTTTTCGGAGCGGATAGCAAATATGAGAATCCAAGCAACTAGAACTGGTCTAATTGGGAGATTGGAGGCGGTGACTTCGAACATCTTGGTAGAGGGTTTGTGTGGAAGGGAATTCGGTTGGAATTACGGGCACTGACGAGCTTGAATTTTCTTAACCATTAGTAGAATTAGTAAATTGCCTAATTTAATATCAGAGGGCAAGCTTCCTTGCAAATATAGCGCCTCCTGATCATTACATAGTGAATTAAAGAGGCGCTTTATATTTATATTTTTTTATTATTCGATTGTTAGGCTACCTGTATTTCTATCTTTTCTCAATGTTGAATACTAGTGAGCTGAAGATCTGTCAACTACTTCTAAGCGAACGTTACTAATAGACACCTGCGTATGGGTAGATTCTACCTTAACGTACCGGATATGGCTCACTTCTGGGTTTCTACTCTTAAATATTGTCCAAGGAATAGTGTAAACACCATCATATCTATCATAATGCAACGGTGTTGAATCTTCTAAATACCATTTTACTCCATCCTGAGAATAGTACAGGGAAACCCACTCAGCATCGTCTCCTCTATTTTCTGTTTTTGCATTGAATACACTCTTAATGCTATACATACTTCGCGGAACTCCAGGATCCCCCAGATCAAAGGTGTAAGACATGCCTCCAGCTTTAGCTTCCCATACTTGGCCAATATGGTAGGTATCTGCCGAAACTGTTTCAGGATAACTAGGAAGAATGGTGACTACAGTAATGAGTGCCATTAATAAAATTGAAAACCATTTATTTCTCATTATATTCATCCTCTCAAGTTGTTCCCGATTATAGATATCTAGTTGTTTTTAAAAAAAGTGTCTGTTTATCAACCGGGTTAAATCGTCGTAACTGAACAAATAAGTAGACTTCACTGTCTTAAACGGCAAATCAGTGTCTCGACGGTTACTAATTATGCTATTAAACAGCTATTAAACACTAACTCATTAATTCCTCATTAGAAATCCCACCTTCTGATTTATTATAACTACATTTGTAATTATGAAGAATAAAATGTAAAATTTATATAGGGAAAAATACCTAGTTATTATATTGTTATGTGAATTCAACAGGAAACTTTATTAGCATGTGACACCCTGCAGCAGTCGGAAAATCGGCAGTATGAACATTATTATGAACTGTGAGCTCTCTCTTAAAGATGGTCCAACACGTGGTGTAAGCCGATAGTGGCCTATGGCAAAGTGTGCAGAAGGTGGCGCAGGTGCTGATATCAGATACATATGCTAAGTTAGGTAAATACATCGAAACAGTTGGTTGATGGAGAACGATAGGGAATATTAGAAGCTAATGAGGGCATCGTTGCTACTCAGTACACCTTGGTATACAATTGTAAGGAAATTGTTTGATGGGACCGATTTGTATGTGGGACAAGGCATTTGAATCACAAAAAATTACAATTTCGGCGAATACTCACAAACTTCTGCGATTGAAATGCTCTTACAAAAACTTTTACAGTGCATTATGTTAAGAAAGAAGTATATAATGGAACTTCGGCAAATACTAAAAACAAGATGTTTTATATTTGAGGTGGATAACATGAACAGAATTTATCTGGATCATGCCGCATCGACTCCTATGCATCCTGAGGTTGCGCAGACTATGATGGACATCATGACCGGTCAATTCGGCAACGCTTCGAGCGTTCATGCCTTTGGCCGTGATGCCAAGCGCACCGTCAGCGCAGCGCGGGATGCCGTTGCGGCCTCTTTGGGCTGCAAGCCTGAAGAAATTATATTTACGAGCGGAGGGACAGAGAGTGATAATCTGGCCCTGTTTGGGACGGCTACGGCAGATGGTCGTACTTCCGGCCATATTATTACAACCGCGATTGAACATCATGCCGTGCTTCATGCTTGCGATGAGCTGGAAAAAGCGGGATACCAGGTAACCTATGTCCCGGTCAATGGTTTTGGGCGTGTGAATCCTGCGGATATTGAGGCAGCTATTCGCCCGGATACTTTTTTGATCAGCATGATGTATGCCAACAATGAGGTGGGCGTCATTCAGCCGGTTCAAGAAGTAGGACAGATTGCGAGAGAGAATGGAATTATATTTCATGTAGACGCAGTTCAAGCCTTCGGGCATATATCCATCGACTGCAAGAATCTCCCGATTGACTTACTTAGTGTGTCTGGCCATAAGATTAACGGTCCACAAGGGGTGGGTGCATTGTATATCCGTCAGGGTACACGCATTCAGCCGCTAATGCATGGGGGACTTCAGGAGAAGAAGCGGCGTGCCGGAACAGAAAATATCGCCGGCATTGCTGGGCTGGCTAAAGCCGCAACTCTTGCCAATGCTTCCATTGAGGAGCGAGGAGCACACGATATGGCTCTTCGCCAAACGTTGCTAAAAGCGTTGGAAGGCTCTCTGGGTAGCCATGAGTTTATAATTAACGGTGATCCTGAATATTTTGTGCCTAATGTGCTAAATATTAGCTTTCCGGCCATTGGTACAGAGACCATGCTGATGAATCTCGATATGGAAGGAATCGCAGCGGCCAGTGGATCAGCCTGCACTTCGGGGTCTCTAGAGCTATCGCATGTATTGCAGGCGATGGATCTGCCTGAAGATGTTTTGAATTCAGCGATTCGGTTTAGCTTCGGTTTGGGTAATACTACGGAAGAAATGGAATACACGGCCAAGAAAATTGAAACCATATGGAAGCGGCTGCGTACTAGGAACTAGGGATTTCTCCGCATTTTAGTAAGAAGGGAGGGGCGGTTTTCCATTTCATTGCATGAACGAAAAGCAAGGTCTGACAGGCATGTAGGAAAAGGACCGCACCTTCGTTCGGATTGCAGAATGAGGAGGGACCCGATATATGAAGCTTCAAGACATGATCGGACTTGCTGTTTTCGATGTCGAGGACGGGAAGCAGATTGGTAAAATACATGACTTTATGTTGACAGCTGATTGGCGAATTACAGGGATTGAGCTAGAAGGTAAAGGGCTTTTTTCATCTCATGTCAAAATGGTGGCTTGGGATGACATCGTTGCCTATGGTGAGGATGCGATCATGATTCGCAATCAGCAGGCCGTCCGTAAAACAGAGGCCCATGATATACAACATACGTACTTGCTTGGACCCGGTAAACTGAAGGATTTATCCGTGCTAACAGAGGAAGGGCTTATGCTCGGACACATCTCGGATGTTTATTTTGACCAGGAAATGGGCAATAACATAATAGGCTTGGAAATCAGCGATGGTTTTGTATCGGATATTATAGAAGGGCGGAAATGGCTGCCCTGCACCGAAGATATGTCCATCGGGGAAAATGCTGTTATGGTTCCCCCGTTAAGCGAGCAGCGTCTGGAAAAAGCCATATATTCTGTTAATGGATAGGGTGAGTTTATTGAGATGTCCGAATTGTAATTCCAAAGATATCGGAAAAATTGGCTCCCATCAATTTTATTGCTGGGGATGCTTTATCGAACTTCAAGTGAATGGTGAAAAAATGTCTGTCTACCAAGTGGAAGAGGATGGAACGCTCAGTTCGCTGGACGACTTATTCTTTGGAGATGAGATGGCACAACAGGACTTGCCGCAAATTCACGCTTCTTCCTAAGCTTGATTCGGAAAGTGGACAGGCTGTTTACGAAGAGGTGTGATCTCCCACCTATTGCTTAAAATACAGCTTAGTGGGTTGGATCATGCTTAATAAAAAATGGAGAGGGTGTCCCGAAAGGCCTTTTGGCCTGGGGGCACCCTCTTTTGTATATCCTATTTTGTGAAGATGGCTAGTTCTACAATTTAAAGCGTTTGACCTCTTCCAATAGAAGATCTGCATGAGAATCAAGTTTGGCAGAAAGGTTGGCAATATTGTTCATAGCATGACCTTGTTCTTGTACTGAGGAAGCTACTTCCTCAGTAGATGCTGCACTTTGCTCAGAGACAGCAACAACGCTGGAGATGACATCGGAAATATGTCCGGCATTCACACGGAGATGATCTGCGGCGGCGGAAACATCCTCAATTTGGGCAAGCATATGCTGAGAAGCGCCACGTATGGATTCAAACGCCTGTCTCGTTGCAATGGCAGCATGCTCCTGTTCTACAGTTACAGCAAGAGCCTTCTTCATTTCCTCTGCGCTTTGTACTCCCGCAATTTTAATTTCCTCCAGCTTACTCATGATACTGTCACTGGAGTTGCCCGCTTGTTCGGCCAGCTTTCTCACTTCTCCCGCGACGACGGCAAAACCTCGTCCGTGTTCCCCGGCCCGTGCCGCTTCGATGGATGCATTGAGGGCTAGTAGGTTTGTTTGTGCGGCGATATCGTGGATGGCCCCAGCCAGCCGTCCAATATCCTGGGTTTTCAGCGTGAGTGAATCTACTGCTTCTCCTGCCGCAGTGGTCGTTTGTCTGGACTCGGCTGCGAGTTTCGCTTGACGCTCTGCTGTTTCATACCCGGCCAGCACGGCAGAATCTGTTTCGAATACAGCAGTTTGGGTCCGTTTGACACTTTCGCCAATCTGGTTGATGGATCCTGTCATATGTGTCAGCTTCTCAGAACCGGAATATACGGCCTCAGCTTGGTCGCTCGCTCCTTGAGCCAGCTCCTGTACTGCACTGGAGATTTGTGAGGCAATGGTTCCTGTATCTTTGGCGTGTTGATGCATATCATGGGAAGCGGAACTGACATCGCTAGCTGTATCTGATACCTTGCGCAACAGGTGAGAGAGATTGTCTGACATGAGGTTAAAATCTGTCCCCAGACTGGCAATTTCATCTTTACCCTTAATATCCACACGAGCGGTCATATCGCCTTCAGCTATCCGTTTGACATTTGCTTGGAGTCTGCGAATCGGCTTGATAAAGTTGTTTGCCGCCCAGATCGCCAGCAGCATAGCAGCAACTAAAATGATAGCAACAGTAATAATTAACTGATTACGAGTGGAGTAATATTCCTGAAAAGCAATATCTTTAGAAATAGATAGGCCTACAATCCAGCCTGTGCTAGGCATTTTTTTAAAATAAAGCTGACGGTCACTGCCATTGTAGCTATAGTCTGTTTTTCCCGAAGCTGCGCTGAGCAGGGTCGCGGTCGATGATCCTAACTCGGGGGTTTCCTTGAGGTTTTTGCCAGCCAGCTTGTTATCTGGATGCGCGATTACGACTCCCTTTTGGTCAATCAGAAATGCGTAGCCCAATCCGTTCAGATTTATGCTTTGAATCATTCTTGTCATATCGTTGAGCATAATATCTTCGCTGACTACCCCGGTGATAGAGCCGTTCGCATCCTTGAGCGGTTTAGCGATGGAAATGGTGAAGTCATTACTGCCTGCGTCAGTGTAAGGTGATGAATAATACATTTCTCCCTTGGTTTTGGCATCCTTGTACCACGGGCGAGCGCGAGGATCATAATTTGCTTCAAACCAGCCAGATCCATCCCAGTAAGAACCATCCTCATAGCCTGCATAAATGTTGGAAATATTTTGATCCTTATAGTTTTGGAAAGCTGCTTTCAGAGATGCTATTTTGGCATCTGATGAAATATCACTGGATTCCAGACTCGCAGCTAATGTTTCGATAATTTCAGCTTTGCCGCCTGTCCATCCGTTGAGCTGATTCACGGTTTCGGAAGCTTTGCTGTTCATAAGCTCTTGGATATCATGATTGGCCTGATTTTTAACGCTTGTCATGCTAATGACGGATAAAGGCCCGGCTGCAACGATTACAATGCAAGTGAAAAGAAGAATAAGCTTCATTTTTAAGTTCATGTAACGACCCCCGATGTTTCAGAAATGTGAAAGCTTAGGATAGTGCTTTGTACTTATATCGTCAGATCGAATGACTTTGTTTATTGTTTTCATCCATTTTCATCAATTTTTCACAATGGTTATTTATGGAACACCTTAGACTGGCGGGAAGGATTAAACTAGAGGTACAGGCATATACTTAAAGGAGGCTAGTCCGGTAAGGGGGCACAAAATGGACCAATTAACGAAAAGTAGACTGTTCCGGTACGGCATATGGACGCTGCTGGGACTTGTCATTCTATATTTTATCTGGCTGCTGAGACCTTTGTTTTTTCATTTGTATGAATTTCTGAAAACAATCATTGCTCCGTTTGCGGTAGCGATGATCATCTCCTATGTACTTAATCCTGTAGTGAGTATGCTGGGCGGTCGAAAGGTGCCTCGTAGTGTAGCTGTACTGCTTATTTACGCTGTGTTTTTGGCCAGTCTTATTGTGATCCTGATGAATCTGATTCCGATGTTCATTGAACAACTGGATGAGCTGAATGAGCATCTGCCAGAGCTGACCATGCATGCACAGGGACTAATGACGAATATGGACAGTGGTATTTTACCCCAAGGGGTGCGTACGGGGATGAATCAATGGTTTTTCCAACTGGAGAATCGGATGGCTACTGGGATTTCTACCTTTATGGACAACATCGGTGGGATGATCAACATGCTGTTCAATGTGTTCATCGTACCTTTTCTCATTTTTTATATTTTAAAGGATTTTGACGTGTTTGAACGGACGATTGTTTCTTATCTCCCGCGTTCTCGTCGTAAGGCGATTGTATCGGTGCTTAAGGAAATTGATCAGGCGCTTGGCAACTATGTCAGGGGCCAATTGCTGGTGTGCGTCATTATTGGCGTAATGGCGTATATTGGATATATGCTGATTGGCATGCCTTATGCGCTGTTGCTGGCCGGAGTTGTGGCTCTTTTTAATATTGTTCCATATTTGGGCCCCTTTTTGGGCGCTGCACCGGCAGTAATTATGGCTTCTACGGTTTCTTTAAAAATGGTGCTTTTAGTGGTAGTCGTTAATGCCTGTATTCAAGTGTTAGAAAGTAATGTAATCTCTCCTCAGGTGGTGGGACGAACGCTGCATCTGCATCCGCTAGCCATTATTTTCGCTCTGCTAGTCGGTGGGGAAATTGCGGGAATTGCTGGCTTGATCTTGGCAGTTCCAGTGATGGCTGTTTTGAAGGTAGGGCTTCAGCATTTTTTTGCATATTACGTGAAGCGAAAAACGATCTGATTTCGTCTATATCCCGGCTGCATGCTGTCTGAAATCGCGTTGACACGGCTAAATGACACGGATATACTGAATTGAGTATGTTTAAATGTGTTTATCCAGTAGGGAAAGCTCATTTCGGAGTGCGGGCTGAACCCGCCGGGATGCTCCCGTTACCAGTGAAAACAAGGCGATCGATCGTCCGTTAAGCAGATGTTGGTGTGCGCTTGCACATGTAGCATTTCGTACAGAAGGGACGGCGATAACCAGGGTGGTACCGCGATACAATCGTCCCTGATCCGTTCAGGGGCGTTTTTCTATTTTTTATGGCCTGTGCCAGAAACCAGTGACACCATAATTAGGAGGCTACTTATATGAAAGCTAGTGAAATCCGCTCCAAATGGCTGGAGTTTTTTGAAAGCAAAGGACATGTGATTGAACCAAGCGCACCGCTTGTTCCGCATAAAGATCCTTCCCTGCTGTGGATTAATGCGGGTATGGCGCCGCTTAAGCCTTATTTTGACGGACGTGTAAAACCAGAAAATCCACGTATCGCTAATTCGCAAAAATGTATTCGGACGAACGACATTGAAAATGTCGGTAAAACCCGCCGTCATCACACGTTTTTCGAAATGCTCGGCAACTTTTCCATTGGCGACTATTTTAAGGAAGAAGTCATCACATGGGCATGGGAGTTTCTGACAGACCCACAATGGATCGGCTTTGATCCAGAACGTCTGGCTGTAACGGTATATCCTGAGGATGAGGAAGCGTACAAGCTGTGGAACGAAAAAGTTGGACTTCCGGCTGAACGTATCATCAAACTGGAAGATAACTTCTGGGATATCGGTGAAGGCCCTTGCGGACCTTGTACGGAAATTTTTTATGATCGTGGCGAAGCCTACGGCAGCGACATGACGGACCCTGAAATGTATCCAGGCGGAGAAAATGAGCGTTATCTGGAAGTGTGGAACCTCGTATTCTCGCAATTCAACCATAACAAAGATGGTAGCTACACGCCGCTTCCTAATAAAAATATTGATACAGGGGCTGGCTTGGAACGTTTCGCATCCATTTTACAAAATGTGGATTCCAACTTTGATACGGATATCTTCCAGCCACTAATCCAGAAAACGGCTGCGATGGCAGGCGTTAAATATAACGACAATGTGGACAGTGATGTGGCTCTCAAGGTCATTGCTGACCATGTTCGTACTGTTGCTTTCGCGATTGGTGACGGTGTACTTCCTTCCAATGAAGGACGGGGTTACGTCATTCGCCGTTTGCTGCGCCGGGCTGTTCGTTATGGAAAAATGCTGGGCATGAACCGTCCATTTATGTTTGAACTGGTGGAAACCGTTGGGGATATCATGGGCGTATACTATCCTGAGGTCGTAGACAAGCGTGATTTCATCATCAAGGTGATTAAAACAGAAGAAGAGCGTTTCCATGAAACATTGACTGACGGATTAGCTATTTTGGCTGATATCAGTGCTCAGGCAAAGGCCGAAGGCCGCAACGTTATTAGCGGAGCAGATGCTTTCAAGCTGTATGATACGTACGGGTTCCCATTCGACCTCACAGAGGATTATGCGGACGAGCAGGGCTTGAAAGTAGACCGTGAAGGCTTTGATGAAGCGATGCAGGAACAGCGTCAACGTGCGCGCGATGCTCATCAAGATAATGCCAGCATGAAGATTCAGGGCGGAGCTTTGTCTGATCTGGCGGTTAAAAGTGATTTTGTTGGATATAATGACCTCGTAACTGAGTCCAAAATTGTGGCAATTGTATATGATGATATGCTGGTGGAGAGTGTTAGTGAAGGACAGTCCTGTCAGGTCGTGCTGGATGTGACTCCTTTCTATGCCGAAAGCGGCGGGCAAGTCAGTGACCATGGCTTACTGCGTGGCGGAACAGTAACCGCGAAGGTTGAAGGGCTGTTCAAGGCGCCGCAAGGTCAGCATGTGCATCAAGTCGTTGTAGAGGCTGGTGAGCTGAACGTAGGCGATACGGTAAAAGCTGAAGTAGATCAAGCTTCACGTGGAGAAATTGAGAAAAACCATACAGCTACGCATTTGCTTCACAAAGCGCTTAAAGAAGTGCTGGGTGACCATGTCAATCAGGCGGGTTCCTTGGTAGAACCTGGGCGTCTGCGTTTTGACTTCTCCCATTTTGGTAGCATTACCCCAGAAGAGCTGGCGGATATTGAACTGCGGGTTAACCGTGCCATCTGGAGCCAACTGAATGTGACGATTGAACTGAAACCGATTGACGAAGCCAAAGCTCTTGGAGCGATGGCACTGTTTGGTGAGAAATATGGTGATATCGTACGGGTCGTTAAGGTTGGCGATTACAGCATCGAACTGTGCGGAGGATGTCATGTCAGCAATACTTCGCAAATTGGTTTGTTCAAGCTTGTCAGCGAGAGCGGCATCGGGTCAGGTGTACGTCGTATTGAAGCAGTGACCGGACGTTTTGGTTTTGAGTATATGGAAGGTCAATTAGAGCTGTTGAAGGTGTCGGCTGGGCTTGTTAAATCCAAGCTGTCCGAGGTGCCAAAACGCATCGAATCTTTGCAGCAACAAATTAAAGACCTCAGTCGTGAAAATGAATCACTGCAAAGCAAGCTGAGCGCTATTGAGGCGGGTCAGCTGACTGATCAAGTCGTGCAAGCTGGCGGAGTGCAGTTGTTGGCTGCACGCGTGCAGGCCTCCAGCATGGATGCGCTGCGTGCGATTGCTGATGAGCTGAAAAGTAAGCTCCCTGCAGCTGTGCTGGCGCTAGGCGCTGCAATGGACGACAAAGTTAATTTTGTCGTTGCTGTCCCGGCTGAACTTACCAAGACAGGACTTCATGCAGGTAAGCTCGTGAAAGAAATTGCGGCCGTATGCGGCGGCGGTGGCGGCGGACGACCTGACATGGCGCAAGCCGGGGGTAAGGATGCCAGCAAGCTGGACGAAGCACTTCAACGTGCGCATGAATTGGTGTCAGCAGCCTCACAAGGATAAAGTTCGATAATTTTTGCGGATTTTTGGAAAAAAACGGACTTAGACATTTCCTTGAAGGGCTTTGCTTATGGTATGATATAAAAGAATAAGCTGGCATAAACATGTACACATGTTTTGTGGAAGCGAGGTGTCAACAATGGATTCCATGGACAAAACGGTCAAATTTAATGTCAAGGCGGATGAGAAGGAAGCTTCTGCTCAGGAGATTTTGTTGACCGTATATGATGCGTTGGTAGAAAAAGAATACAATCCGATCAATCAAATCGTCGGGTATTTGCTATCCGGTGATCCGGCTTATGTGCCGCGGCATAATAATGCTAGAAGCCTGGTGCGTAAAAAAGAACGCGATGAATTGATTGAAGAGCTGGTTCGTTTCTATCTCGCTAAGCATCGTTAGGAGACAGGCATGAAAGTAATGGGATTGGATTACGGGGATCGCCGAATTGGGGTCGCCGTAAGTGATGCCTTCGGCTGGACCGCCCAAGGATTGGAAGTCATAGAACGACGCGGTGACGACAGCGAGTTCGGTAAAATTGCAAATTTGGTTCGTGAACATGAAATTGGTGAGGTTGTTGTAGGCTTGCCGAAAAATATGAACGGAACCGTGGGTCCACGCGGTGAGATTTGCATTGAGTTTGCGAACCGGCTCAAGGAGTTACTGGGTTTACCCGTTCACCTTTGGGATGAACGGCTGACGACGCGTTCGGCAGAGCGTGCGCTTCTGGAGGCCGACGTCAGCCGCAAAAAACGCAAGCAGGTGGTAGATAAACTGGCCGCAAGCCTGATCTTGCAAAATTATTTGGACGCACACAGTACAAGGTGAGGGGGATTTCGTAATGGCTGAAAATCAATTGGGTATGGAAGAAGAGCCGGAAATTATTTATATTGCCGATGACGAGGGCAACGAGGAAGAGTTCGAGGTCATTATGAAGTTTGAGGTAGATGGTTCCGAAGCAAAGTACATGATGGTTGCGCCAGTGGACCCTGAAGCTGATGAGTCCGATGTGTACGCCTTCCGCTACGAAGAAGAAGGCGATGATATTAAATTGTTTGTGATCCAAGACGATGCCGAATGGGAAATCGTCGAAGAGACCTTTAATACATTTGTAGAGGAAGAAGAAGAGGAAGACGGGAAATGACGAGCTACTCACGTGAAGACCTGAGCTGGACCTCTGATTTGAAGGAAGCATTTGACGGCGATGTAGAGTTGCAGGATGAACAGGGTCATGCGATACGCATGGAGTTGGAAGCAGAGTTCAAGGTAGGCGGGCAACGGTACGCCGTATTGCGTAGACCTGGTGCTGCTGCTGGCGAACATGAATTATATCATGTAAGCTCATCCACAGACGGCGAAATCTCCATCACCACCATTGAAGATGATGATGAGTGGGAAGATATTTCTGAGCTGTACGACGAATGTACGTTGCCGGAAGAGCTGTAAGTCTGGATAACGAGCAGATCAAACCTGAAAGGGCGGACCAGTCCGCCCTTTTTGGCTGTGAAGGAGTTGGGTGGATGTGAAGCGAAGGACAAGGATGCTTACGTTGCTTCTCGTGCTTGTTTGTATAGCGGGAGGTGCAATCCTCTATATATGGAATGCCATGCAGCCTGTTCAGCCGAAAACACAACCCGTTGCTTTTACGGTGGTAAGGGGTACGGGAACATCGGCTATTGCAGATACGCTTGAGCAAAAGGGACTTATACGTAATGCGCTCGTGTTTAAGGCTTATGTAAAATTCAAACAGCAAGGAAACGCATTTCAGGCTGGAAAATATGAAGCGCAGCCTGGCGCAACCTTTGATCAGCTGATTGCCAAGCTATCGGCTGGGGACGTAGTCAAAGAGGAAATGATCCGTTTTACAATCCCGGAGGGTTTTACGATTAGACAGATGGCTGAGAAGCTGCAAAAGGAAGGACTGGCAGACCGGCAGCAATTTTTGCAGCTAGCCAACGATCCGTCCGCTTTTGACGTCCCGCTGGTACGGGACATACCAAAGCAGACGGGGCTTCGCTATGCGCTGGAAGGCTATCTTTTCCCGGAAACTTATGAACTGAAAAAGGGAAGCACAACCAAGGATATCATTCAGACGATGCTGGAGCAGACGCAAAAACGTCTGGATACCATTTCTGACCTGGATGCCGGGCTGCAGCAACGCAGTGAAACACTGCATCAGCTGCTGACAGTTGCCTCTCTGGTAGAGCGTGAGGTGGTTGTAGACGATGAGCGGCCTATCGTAGCTGGCGTTATTTATAACCGTCTTCAACAGGATAAAAAGCTGGAAATTGATGCTACAGTTCAATATATGCTGGACAAGCAAAAGGAACGACTGTATTACAAGGATTTGGCTGTAGAAAGTCCTTATAATACGTATATACATCAAGGACTTCCACCAGGACCGATTGCAAGTCCCAGTCTGAAATCAGTAGTGGCGGCTCTACAGCCGAAATCTACAGATTATTTATTTTATGTGACCAAAAAAGATGGAACACATAAACATTTGTTTGCCAAAACGTATAAAGATCATTTGCATAACATTCAGGTAAGTAACCGTAAGACAAATTAGGAGGTGAGCCTATGGCTTACAAACCCGAACTGCTGGCAACTGCCAGCTCTCCGGAGGATGCCCGCCATATGCTGGAGGCTGGAGCTACTGCATTGCTTATTGGAGATGACCGCTTTGGCATGCGACTGCCAGGACATTTTACACCGGACCAAATCCGTGAGGTTGTGGAAGAGGCACGGAAGCATGCGGCGCAGGTATATATATCTATGACGAATTTGATGACGAATGAGCTATTGCCACTTCTTCCCGAATATGTGCAGACACTAGCTGGACGCGGCGTAGACGCCATTGAGTTTAATGATCCAGCAGTGCTTATGGCTGTGAAGGAGTATGCACCTCATCTGAAACTCTTCTGGAACGGAGAGATGATTTCTACCAACTTCGCAACCGCCAACTACTGGGGTGAAAAAGGGGCGTCACGTGTCATCTTGGCTCGTGAGCTCAGTATGGATGAAATTACGGAAATGATTCCAAAGTTGAATATAGAAGCACAGGTTCAGGTACATGGAATGACCAATATTTATCACTCCAAGCGTAAGCTTGTTCAAAGCTATATGCTGCACCAAGGTCGCACGGTAGAAGGCGATCTCGGCAGAGGGCGTGGCTTGTTTCTGATTGAAGCAGAGCGGAAGGAAGAGAAGTTCCCCATTTACGAAGATATCAACGGGACACATATTATGAGTTCGGATGATTTTTGTATCATGGAGGACCTGCATATTCTGATGGAGGCGGGTGTGCACAGCTTTAAGATCGAGGGCTTGTTGAAACCCACCGCTTACAATGAGGCAGTTGTCCGTGCTTATCGTAAAGCAATAGACAGTTATACAGCCGACCCAGATGCTTATGTTTATGATGAAAGCTGGCTGGATGAGGTCCGCCGTCTTCAAGACCCTGAACGGGAACTCTCCTTCGGATTTTTCTACAAAGAGCAGGTTTATTAATTACAAAATGAATTTACAGAGGGGGGAACGTCATGGGAACGATCACCAAAACGAGAAAATATACAGGTAAACGGAATCGTCTGGATAAGCCAGAGCTGTTGGCTCCTGCCGGAAATCTAGAAAAGCTGAAGTTTGCCGTTCACTATGGCGCAGATGCTGTATATATTGGTGGACAAAAATACGGTCTGCGTTCTAACGCCGATAATTTTAGTTTTGAAGAAATGCGTGAAGGTGTGGAATTCGCCAACAAGTACGGTGCTAAGGTGCTTGTGGCGACTAATATCTATGCTCACAATGAAGATATTGCCGGAATTGAGGAATACTTGCGCAATCTGTATGAAGTAGGAATTCATGCCGTTATCGTCGCTGATCCGGCCATTGTATCCGTGGCATTGCGGGCAGTTCCCGGATTGGAAGTGCATTTGAGCACACAGCAGTCCACGCTGAATTGGCAAGCGGTAAAGTTCTGGAAAGACGAGGGACTGCCGCGTGTGGTACTTGGACGTGAAACCAGCTTGGAGGAAATCGAAGAAATTAAAAAGCATGTGGACATCGAAATCGAAGCTTTTGTCCATGGTGCGATGTGCTCTTCATTTTCCGGTCGCTGCGTGTTATCCAATCATTTTACAGACCGCGATTCTAATCGTGGAGGATGTTGTCAGTCTTGCCGCTGGAAATATGATTTGTTTGAGGATGCCCGTCCAGGTGAGGTTTGGATATCTGAGGAAGAGGCACAGGACAACAATGTACTAAAACAGTTCCAGCTTGGCGTTAACCAACTTCCATTGTTTGAAGAAAGCGATAATGCTTTTTCTATGGGTTCCAAGGATCTGTGTATGATTGAAAATATTCCTGATCTGATTGATGTGGGTGTAGACAGCTTTAAAGTGGAGGGACGTATGAAGTCCATCCACTATGTAGCTACGGTCGTGAATGTCTACCGTCAAGCGATTGATTCTTATATGGCTGATCCGGAAAATTATGTACTCAAACCAGAATGGATTGAAGAAATTAACAAGGCAGCCAATCGTCCGTTAAATACAGGATTCTTCTATGATACACCGGATCATGAGGATCATATTTATGAGCCGGAAGAAAAAGCAGTCCCTTATGATTTTGCCGGACTAGTCATGGATTACGATGCCGCAAGTGGCATCGCAACGATTCAACAACGTAACCATTTTAAACCAGGGCATGAAATTGAATTTTTCGGGCCGAACGGAACGTTTTTCAAGCAAACGGTCGGAACGATCTGGGATGAGGAAGGCAACGAATTAGATGCTGCACGTCATCCGCTTCAACGAATCAAAATGAAGGTAGATCAGCCTGTATCGTATTTTGATATGATGCGTAAAAAGAAGTAAATAAGCCTTAAGTCACAGGTGAAAAGATTCAAAAGCCTCTCCTATCGGTTGGAGAGGCTTTTTTTTGAATAGTTTTCTAGGAAAAAAGTTTCACAAAATTTAGTTGATACTCAAAGGAAAGCTACATTCCTTGTCGAATAGTTCCGATAGAGATTATATAGATAATAGATACATAAAGGATGACGTGGAATAAGAAACTAATTATATGGTGGTAGGTGAGAGGAATGGGTTTTCGGAAAAAAGAGAGAAATGCAGCAAAAAGGCAACCTAAGAAAACGGATCCAATGAAAGGCTTGAAAGGAAGTAAAGTAACAACGGATAAAGGGGAGGAGACGGTTGTGATGTCTTCGAAAGATACTCCCTGGGTAGCTAAGGCCTTACGTAAATGCACATACAATTTAAAGCGTTTACTTAAGCCTGAAAGATACAGTAAGGATTTTATGCATTTGGTCAAAAACTATAATCCGATCCGTTCGGTTGGAATGAAGTTGTTTCTGATCTTTTTTGCAGCCATTATGTTATTCGTGGTCAGCCTGGGGATGCTCTCGTACTACAAAGCTAAAAGTACGATTGAACAAAATGCAGCTACAGCGTATCAACAAACAGTTCAGCAAACTTCGGAAAAGCTTGATATTATTTTAGAGCGCTTTCAAGACACATCGACACAGGTATTTTTCGATACTGAATTAAGTGATCAGTTGCAAAAGGCTGTAAAGCAAGATAAAAATCCCTTTGCATCTTTTGTTGCTATGGGCGAAGTAAACAAGAAATTAACGAATATTGCTTTTACAAATAAAGCGATTGATTCATTGTACCTATACCCGGAAGAAACCAGTTTAGCTGCAATGGGTACCGGAACACAAAAGGATGTACGGCAGGAAGCATGGTTTAAGGATATTTTGAAAAACAAGGGAATGGTTTGGCTACCTACGCAGGTGAATGACAATGGCAGCAAGACCTTTCGTCTGGCACGCTCCATGAACAGCATGTCCGGGTTGGGAGGGACTTATGTTCTGGTTATGGATTTAAAGGCCAGTGCGGTGGAGGACGAGTTGAAAGGTGTTAATTTGGGCTCAGGCAGTATGATTAGCCTTGTGACAGATAAGGGTGAGTTTGTAGGCTCTAACAATGAGAGTTTGGCAGGAGGAAAGACAAAGCTGGATTACGTTTCCAAGCTTGAAGGGATCGAAGGGAATCAAATTATGGAGCAGGTAGCAGATGGAAAAGAGCAAAGTGTGCTTGCGGTTCATAATACACTGGGAACTTCCAAATGGATTCTCGTGGGTGTAGTGCCTGTATCTGAACTGGTGAGAGACGCCAGGGGAATACTTACCACAACCTGGGTATTTGCTGCGGTAGCGGCACTCATTGCATTGTTCATTGGTCTGTGGATGGTACGTCTTGTGGCTCGTCCATTGACACACCTGAAGGATTTAATGATTGAAGGCGCCAAAGGCAACTTGCAAATCCGAACGAAGTATAAGGCACAGGATGAGATTGGACAGTTGTCTGAAAGTTTTGATACGATGATGGAACAAATTACACTGCTGGTAGAACAGACGAATGCATCAGCACAGGAGGTACTGAATACAGCGACGGAACTGAGTGATGCCTCGAAGAAGACAGCCGTTTCAGCCAAAGAAATTGCAGCCGCAACGGAAGAGATTGCTCATGGTGCCACCAGTTTGGCAACAGAGGCGGAACGTGGCAGCGGGTTAACCGGGAATATATCCCAGCAAATGGATACGGTTATGACTTCTAATCATGAAATGAGTCTGGTCGCACAAGAAGTTGAACAGTCCAGTGAAAAAGGGACAGTTCAGCTGAGAAATTTATTGAGCAAAACTAAGGTTACGGAAGAAACTACGCATGCTTTGGTAGGCAAAGTAGATGAACTGAAGCAGACAACTTCCGATGTCTTTAAGGTGCTGGACGTATTACAGGATATTGCTAAACAAACGAACATTCTATCACTGAATGCGACGATTGAAGCGGCACGAGCTGGGACAGCCGGGCGTGGTTTTATGGTGGTTGCCAATGAGGTTCGTCAGTTGGCAGAGCAATCACGTCAAGCCATTCGTACGGCTACAGGTATTACCAATAATATCGTCAATGAGATGAATGAAACGGTACAGGCGTTATCTGAAGTGTACCCGCTGTTCCGGGAGCAGATGGGAGCCGTACAAGAAACGACGGACATTTTCCAATCGGTGCAGCAGCAAATGGGAGAGTTCGCGCTTCGGTTGGGAACAGTCACCGCATCTATTCATCATCTGAGTGAATCGCAGACTACTTTGTCCGAGGCAATGACCAATGTAAGTGCGGTAGCTGAGCAATCCTCGGCTACTTCGCAGGAAGTTGCTTCTCTCAGTAATGAGCAGGCCAATATCGGTAATCAGCTGGTAGGCTTGTCTGATAAGCTGGAAGGAGTATCGGTGAATTTGAAAGAACAGCTTTCGAGGTTTACAGTGTAGGTGTTCTAAAATCAGGGATATCAGGAGCGCAAATTATTAATACAAACACAAAGTTGGCTTGGGCGGTTCTAGCCATTACTATTTTTATAACGGTCTATTATTCGTTAGACGAAATTTTAGGTTGGAGCCCATATTCCTCACTAGATATCCCATAAATTCGGTAACCCATTCGACATTACATGTTGAGTGGGTTTTCTTTTTCCATCACCGGACATACTACTGGAAAAATGATGAAAGGAGGATAAATGTGTCTAGGCGTCATAGCAGTTTCATTCGTCAACGTCGAATTGCATATATAGCCCTGGGGATCATGGTATTACTACTGATTTTATGTTTCCGACTGGCTTGGATTCAGGGGACAGCGGGTATTCATTTGTCACTTTATGGGGGGCATTCGCTTAAAGAAATGTCAGTACGTCAGCGACAGGAAGGAATCGCTATTGATACTGGGCGGGGACAGTTTACAGACCGACACGGGCAGCCCTTGACTGGAGGAGTCGTATGGACGCCAGTGCTTTTTCCCGATGTAGATGGCCAAGCTGCTTTGCATGGACAAGAACTGGCCAAGCTACTGCATACGAGTAAAGGGCAACTGTTGACGCGATGGAAGGAACTGCAATCTCCACTCATATGGCGGGATGGACGCGGAGAGCCTGTACAAATCCATCCGAATGAAGCGGGGAGACTGCTGAGGTTAGCCCCTTCGCTCATAGAGCTTGTACCGTATGCGCAGCGTTATAGGGATATGCCCAATGGCAGACAATGGCTTGGTTTTCTGTATGAACGTGGTGAACGAGCAAGTGAACTGCCGATGGGGGCAGCTGGCCTGGAAAGAACGCTCGAGCCACTGCTAAGCGGCGTTGGTGAGACGTTCGTCTCTCGGTCTGTAGATGCGCAACGTCGTCCATTGACTCATGTCCCGCTTCGTGTCAGTGCTCCATCCAATAGTCACTATCCATTACAGGTGCAGACTACAATTGATCTCCCGTTGCAGGAACAGATTGAGAAGCTGACAGAATCTAATCATTTGACAGAAGGTGCAGTGGTTGTGCTTGACGCAGGCAACGCGGATGTTATGGCGATGGTGTCTCGGCCTTTTTATAATCCCATTCATGTTGATCCGCAGCAAAAAACAGACTGGTCTAATCGTGCCCTCAAAGCGGTAACGCCTGGTTCTATTTTTAAGTTGGTTACGGCTGCGGCTGCACTTGAATCAGGTGTGGTTCAACCACAGGAGCAATTTCATTGTCATGGAGCCTATGGCAAGTACGGATTGTCTTGCTGGAAAGAAAAAGGACACGGAACCCTGAACCTGGAGGAAGGGCTTGCCGTATCCTGTAATAGTGTGTTCGCTCATCTCGGCGAACGGCTTAACGCTGAGCAAATTCAGGCCGCAGCCTCTGCACTGGGATTGAGTCGAACCGTGGGCTGGCAGGACCGGAATCTTGCAGGCCTGCCTCAATTCAGACCGCTAGATCACGAAGAAAAGGGAACCGTATTCGGCTCCTATACGAATGCATCTGATCCAGGCGTACGTGTGCAGACAGCTATCGGCCAGCGTGATGTGCTGGTGACGCCTCTCCAAGCAGCCAACCTCATCGTCACCTTGCTGCACGATGGTCAAGTACATGCACCGCGTATCGTAAAAGGCATCAGCTACGCAGACGGAAGCACCTTGCTGGAGCTACCTGCTCACGCCGCTCCTTTACCCCAAGGCAGCCGCTCGATTCGCACATCCACGGCTCATACGCTGCGTGAAGCAATGGAACAGGTTGTGGCACACGGTACAGGTGCCTCCTTGCGCAATAAAATCTGGAAGCTGGCTGGTAAATCGGGTACGGCCCAAGCTTTAAAAAACGGTCACCCTATAAATCACCAGTGGTTTATTGGTTACGGTCCGATAGAGCGGCCACGTTATGCGGTTGCCGTCTTAGTGCAAAATGCTTCAGCGCATGCTGCAAATCAGGCCACAGCACTGTTCGGTCAAGTCATGGATCTGCTAGCTCAATCCTCCTGAGTTCCGCGAGTAGCTTCACGCTCTTCCTCCTGAATTTTGACGATAAACGGAGGCTCGTCAAATTCCTCAGTCGGAAACCGAATCCATTGCTGCAAATAACCTTGCTGCCACAATTCCTTGAGCAAAATGATCAGAATGGGGGATAGGATTAATCCAGCCAATCCGAAGATGGATAACGATATAATGGCAAAGGAAAGCATTAGATAGGCAGATGAAACGCCGATAGAATTACCAGTAATTTTGGGCTCTGCCAACTGGCGCACAATCACGGTGACAGCCATGACAATAAGTAAGCCTACAGCCAAGCCGGTATTGCCCGTGATGAACAAATACACTGCCCATGGAATAAAGATAACAGGCACACCCAACAATGGCAGAATATCAAACAAAGCTGCTACGAGCGCCAACGATAGGGCATTATCCACTTGCAAAATGAGTAAACCTATAAATACGAGCACAAAGGTAATTCCTACCAGTAGAGCTTGAGCCCTGAGAAAGGCAGAAATGGCTTTAAGTACATGATTTTTTAGAAAAAGATATGCTGTTTTTAGTGTCTTCGGTGTTTTACTGCGGGCAATTCCTTTCCAGAGATTAATTTCCATACTCAAAAAGAACGCTAAAATGATGGCAACCGCAAAGTTGCCCATAAAAACGGTAAAAGAGCTGAGAAATTGAATGAAAAAGGATAACCCTAGCTGTGCCCATTTCGTAGCAATGGTGGTAGCAGTCGCAAAATAATCATTTACACGTTCGGTAACACCCGAAGGCAAGGCAGCAATTTTATCTTGAGATAGATGAAGAATCCGCGTGAATTCCGTTTGGATAATCTGGGTATAATGTGGGAGGTTTTGCGCGACTTTTGTAAATTGAGTAACCAGGATCAGGCCCAATCCGAAAAAAATAGCCAGTAATAAGATGATAAACAGCAATACGGAGAGTGCGGAGGCAAAGGTTTTTTTCATGCCTTTGCGATGAAAATAACGGGCAGCAGGTTCAATGCACCAAAACACAACGAATGAAAGGAACACAGGTGCTGCTAGCTGATACAGCTTGCTGGATACGAACATAATTAAATACACGGTTAATACGATCAGACCGATATCAAAAACAGTACGCCAATATTTTTTGTACAATGGAAGCATATGTATACAACGACTCCTTTAAGATTTTTATTTATTGTACACTAAATTGAATCTCAATGCTGACCATAAGCAAGGGCGAAATCTCGGCATGCTTACGTCATTGTGATAACATATAAGTAAGTGAGTTTTACTCAGGAGGCCTGCTTGGAAGTTCAGAATAGAAAAGTGGGGATAAAACGTGCAGACTTTGCTGTTATGGATGTTTTACATTTCAACTTTTTATGCTTTTATTCCGGCGCTGGTTAGTCGTATATTTGGTTTCCGGGTGTTCCGACGCGGCAAAAGTGACCAAGAATATGCGCTAACCTTTGATGATGGTCCTGATCCAGTCTATACACCACAGTTGCTCGATTTACTCAAGCGTTTTGATGCCAAGGCTACTTTTTTTGTTGTAGGTATGAATGCCGAAAAACACCCTGAGCTTCTGAAGCGCATGCATGATGAAGGTCATCTGATTGGCATCCACAATTATGTGCACAAATCGAATTGGCTCATGCGGCCTGTTACGGTTAGAAGACAAATTACCCAGACAGAGTCAGTCATTCGTCGAGTAACTGGCGAAGGAACGACCTTTTATCGTCCACCTTGGGGGATTGTGAACTTTTTTGATATTTCCAAAAACAATGGTCGTCGAATCGTATTATGGTCCTCCATGTTTGGTGACTGGAAGGCCAGCATTGGAGCGAAACAACTAGCGGAAAGAATGCTCAAAAAGCTGAGGGGTGGCGAGGTGATGCTGCTCCATGACTGTGGTACGACATTGGGGGCTGACGCAGAAGCGCCACAGAACATGCTCATTGCACTAGAGAAGCTATTGAGGGTCGCCCAGAAACAGCAATTACGCAGCGTCCGCGTGGACACATTGTTTTGCCGTCAGTCTGGCAATCAATCCACTGTCTCTAGCTTGTCCAGTACAGATTGGATTAAAAGAACGATGGTATTCGGATGGCTACAATACGAGCGACTTTTTCATGCCTTGTTCCGTCTTCGTCCTGTCAGCAAGGATAATACGATCTTTTATTATCGTCGCCGTATCTATCATGGACCAAATATAAACATGGAGAACGGTAGGTGGCTGGAAAAAGGGGACCCCATAATTGAGCTTCATTTTGACAATAAAATGTTGTTTCAATTGGGAGCGACGGCAAAGTCCTTGGTCCATCTAGCGATTCAATTGATTCGAGTTGTGAAAAGACAACTGCCTGATCTTACCCAACGGGTTGTACATGATTCTGGTATGAAGGGTGTAAAGGCGATCTATGCAGTAAGTATGATTCATCGAGGGCCTGAAAAATTAGGCTTTCAAGTTCAGGAGCTTCCCCAAGGACTTTTTAAGCATGTGTCTACTGTATATTTAAAGCTGTTATTTCGTATTATCCATCCTTCGGGTTCAGAGCAATTGAGTGAAAAAAAAGAGGTCATGGTACCGAAACTAATCGTGATGCCCATTGATACCTTGTTTGAACGTTTTCAACCGGGAGATTCGCACCGGTCAGACCAGGTTTTTGAACCAACTGATCAAAGGGATGTGGTTCATACACTCAACAGTGAAATGACCGAAGAAGGGGAGCCTATGCATACTTCGATCAGGGCTTCACAAACAGCGGATACAGGATCAAGCAGTTGACCTTATAAAAAAAAGCCTCTCGATCCTTTGTAGGAGTCGAGAGGTTTTTAGTGGTTCATACAATAATCTATCTTGGCAAAAGCACTTAGATTTTCATAATTCCGCCGTTACTTGCGTTCGTCACCAGCTTGGAATAACGCGCCAGGTAGCCTGTCTTCACTTTCGGCTCGAAGCCTTTCCAGTTGGCACGACGACGGTCGAATTCTTCATCCGTAATGTGAAGCTCAATCTTACGATTGTTCAGGTCCAGCTCAATGATATCGCCGTCCTCAACAAAAGCGATAGGTCCGCCTTCTGCTGCTTCAGGGGAAATATGACCGATGGAGATACCACGGGAAGCACCTGAGAATCGTCCGTCTGTAATCAGACCAACCTTGGCACCAAGCCCCATGCCCACGATTTGTGAAGTTGGAGCGAGCATTTCAGGCATACCAGGTCCGCCCTTAGGACCTTCATAACGAATAACAACAACATGTCCTTCGGCGATTTTACCGTTAGCAATGCCAGCCAGCGCATCTTCTTGTGAATCAAAGCAGATGGCAGGACCTTTGTGATAACCGCCAACAGAAGGATCAACCGCACCGACTTTAATAATGGAACCTTGTGGTGCCAAATTGCCGAATAATACAGCTAGACCGCCGCGCTCGGAATAAGGGTTGTCCAATTTGTGGATGACGTTAGTGTCCAGAATTTCCTGCCCCTCTACATTTTCACGAATGGTTTTTCCGGTTACAGTAATGCAGTCACCATGCAATGCGCCTGGTTTCTTCAATAGTTCATTCAGCACAGCGCTTACGCCGCCTGCATTATGAACATCCTCAATGTGATAGTCGGAGGCAGGTGCCAATTTGGACAAATGAGGTACACGGTTTGCAACTTCATTGATGCGTTCAATAGGGTAGTCAACTTCAGCTTCATGGGCAAGTGCCAATGTATGCAATACTGTATTCGTAGAACCGCCCATTGCCATATCCAGTGCAAATGCATTATCAATAGCTTCTTTAGTCACGATATCACGTGGTTTCAGATCGAGCTTAATCAATTCCATCAATTGGCGTGCAGATTGTTTGACGAATTCTTTGCGCTCTTCTGCTACAGCGAGGATGGTGCCGTTACCTGGCATAGCCAGTCCCATCGCTTCTGCGAGACAGTTCATGGAATTCGCTGTGAACATTCCTGAACAGGAACCGCATGTTGGACAGCCGTATTGTTCTAGCTCAAGCAAGCTTTGATCATCGATTTTGCCCGCTTGGAATGCACCTACGCCTTCAAAGACGGAAGTCAGGGAAATAGAGCGTCCGTTCTTGTCTTTACCAGCTTTCATAGGACCGCCGCTGACGAAAATAGTCGGAATGTTAACACGCAATGCCCCCATCATCATACCAGGGGTAATTTTATCGCAGTTAGGAATACATACCATGCCATCAAACCAGTGAGCGGAAACGACAGTTTCCAGAGAATCTGCGATAATTTCGCGGCTTGGCAAAGAATAACGCATACCGATGTGTCCCATGGCAATGCCATCATCTACACCAATAGTGTTAAATTCGAAAGGTACACCGCCTGCTTCACGAATGGCCTGCTTGACAATTTTGCCAAATTCCTGCAAATGGACGTGGCCCGGTACGATGTCAATATACGAGTTGCATACCGCAATAAACGGTTTGTCAAAATCTTCTTCCTTGACACCCGCTGCGCGCAGCAAGCTGCGGTGAGGAGCGCGGTCAAAGCCTTTTTTAATCATATCGGAACGCATTTTCGTCTTAGCTGTCATGATGCTGGTTTCCCCCCAAAGTATAAAAATGGTATGGCGTTCAATGAACGCCGTAATAGCGCAGATGTTTTCTAAAGAGTCTATCATAGTTGTGCGCATTTTTCTACATATATGAGGATTTTGAAAAAGTATAGAAGTGTTCTGTAAGCAACAATATATAGATATGAACAGTTTTATTTATCTATATATTGCATCTCCGAGGATTTGAATTGGAAGCTTCGAAACTCTGATATTCTGATATGTTAGCTTATCGGATAAATAGGAAAACCCCATGCCGCAATAAAGCGGATGGGCTCAGGCTTGTTTTTATGTTAAAGGAGGGGGATATATGAAACTATATTTTAATTTCTGCCACCTTTACGACCGATGTCTCTGTAGAAATTTTTGTCATGCGACTCAGCTGTAGCATCGCCGCCCTTTTTGCCGATTTCCTGATAAAATTCCTTATCATGTGAGTTTGCGGTTGCTTGTCCGCCTTTTTTTCCAATCTCCTGATAAAATTCCTTGTTGTGCTTCTTGGAAGTAGCTTCTCCACCCATACGGCCTGCTTCTTCGCGACTCATTTTACCCTGATTTTGATTACGTGCCATGACAAATCACTCCTTATGAAAAAGTTGTTTTTTGTTGCGCGTATCTTTTACTTACCACATCTTGCCTGTATGAAACAGGCACTATGCGTGAAGTAAAGAGGGGAAGACCCACTTCCATTTTCGTCTGTAAGCGGGTTGTCGCGTGCTGATTGTGAAATATAAATGGATAAAAAATTACGCAGAACGTCTAAAAAGATAAGGAGCTGGCTTCAACATCCACTCTACTTGTGGCTCAATCAGAGGCCGTGTTGCAGTTCGAACCCAAGGCATGGTCAACAGACAGCACAGACCTGTGGCGCACACTAGAATCAACATGACTTCCACAGGAGTATCTATATACTCGTAGACTCCTTTTGCAACAACGGAACGGACGATTAAGCCATGGAGCAAAAAGACATATAATGTACGCCGTCCCATCTCGGTTATACGCCCTATGACGGCTGGAACAAAGCTTAGAAACGCCATAGATGCTATCCATTGAACTCCATAAATGCCGATACGGTAAATCCCTGCGTACCATTCGGTATGGCCCAGTTCACCATAAGTCATGTTGCCATATAGCCAGCCAGCCGGGATGCCAAAATACGACGTTCCCGCCAGTACCATAAGCAAAAGAGATACAATGCCGGCGATTATACGGACAGGTGTTGTGAAGAAGCGTCGAACGTCCGCATAATTCAAATGATAACCTGCTACAAAGTAAGGCAAATAAACAAAGGTTCTGCATACGCTTAGCCATATACCGTCTACGGGGAGATATCCGACAAGAATACCCAGTAGCACGGATATACCCAGTTGGAAGACTGGTGGTATTTTCTGAAAAGACAGCATTAACAGTCTCCAGCAGATGTGGCTGGCAAGGAACCAAAGCAGCAGATAAGGAGCAAAAAAAGAATGATGGATGTGGGGAACGTGAAAGATTACGACATCCAAGATTGAATAAAGGGATTGGAAAATCAGATATTGCATACCGATCTGAAGCAGAACTTTTTGTCCTGCGAGACCTGTCAAAGTGGTTTTGGCAAAGTAGCCTGTAACGAGTACAAACAACGGCATATGAAACATGAATATCCAGATGAACCATTGTTGGGCAAGATGAAATGAACCGACTAATGGCTCCAGGGCGTTTCCTGCAAATACGCATATAATCAACAGAAATCGCAAATTGAGAAAGAAGCTTTCCCCTTGTACATCATGGCTTGTCGTCATGTGTTTCCCTCCGAACGGCTTCTGCCGATTAAACTATTTAAAAAATAATTCTTTACAAGGAACAAGGTACGATACTCTGGACCTCAACATTGTGATTTTATTCACAACAGTAAGCGCTGTCATGTCCTTTTTATGTGGCGAAAGCTTGAACACGGAATAAAGATGGGCTCATGTCTGGAAACGTGTGCTCATTTGACCCTGTATGTGCAACGATGTTACCCTAACAGGGTTATAGCTATGCTATCGAATACAGCGAAACCTTTTATATTCAAGCTAAGAATTACGAGGTACGAAAGACGAAAGGAACTTTTATAATGAGAAGAAGAACAAGAAGATCATACAATTCTTATGGGACACGCGGTTCTCAGAAAATATGGAAAATTCTTTTAGGCATCCTAATTGTCATCGTGCTAATCGCGGGTTGGGGAGCATGGAAGGTATTTACGCCTTATCAGCCTGACGAGACGGCTGCTGCTGCATTAGCTGAAATAGCGGATACTGTGAAAGTAAATGAGCAAGAGCATTGGTTAAGTTTTGAGCCTGCCAAAAGAAGTGGATCAGGAGTCATTTTGTACCCAGGGGCGTTGGTTAAACCCGAAAGTTATGCGCCCTTGGCACGCCGTTTGGCAGAAAAGGGACATCATGTGATTATTGGAAAAATGCCACTGAACCTTGCATTGATCTCACCGGATTTGGCGAATGAAGTGCTGAAGGCGTATCCGGAGGAAGCCTTTGTTATTGGCGGTCATTCGTTAGGTGGTGTGATGGCGGCCCGATATGCAGCTGCACATTCTGATCAGATCAAAGGTGTATTTTTCCTTGCTTCCTACCCGGATAACAAGGGTAATTTAAAGGATAAAAATCTGCCAGTTATTTCTCTGTTAGGAAGTGATGATGGTGTCATCCAGATGAAAAATGTCCAAAGTGGGAGAACTTATTTACCTGCCAACACGCTGTATTTTACAGTCGAAGGGGGGAACCATGCCCAATTTGGCAGTTACGGTGCCCAGAAAGGGGATAATCCTGCGAAAATTAGCGCCGTTGAGCAATGGAACCAGACGGTAACGGCTTTACAGGATTGGATGAAAGAGAGTGTGGATTCAGCTTCTAAGAACCCGTAAAGGAGGTGTAATGCATGTCTGAGCTGATCGTGCAGGGGAAGCGATACCCATGCCGTGGCATCTTATTCGATAAAGATGGCACGCTGCTGGATTTTATTCAGTTGTGGGGCCCCTGGGCTCGTTCTATACTGGATATGATGGAGCAGCATCTTGTCGTGGCGGGAGCCGGTTTTACAATGGAAAAAGGCAACGTTCTAGGTACTGTTCACGATCGGGAGGGACATGTGATCGGTTACGATCCTTCTGGCCCGCTGGCAATGGGAACGGTGGACGAAAGTACGGGTGTACTGGCTTGGCAGCTTTATACTGCTGGTGTTCCGTGGAATGAAGCTGTGCGGCTTGTCCGCGAATTTAATAAAACAGCGATGGCTGACGTCCGCCGACATCGGGCAGCGAAGGTGTTTCCAGGGTTACGGACCTTATTGGAGCAAAGTCGCCATGCCGGAATGAAGCTGGCGGTTGTGACCTCTGACAGTACAGAGGCTGCACAAGAGCATTTGGAGTGGATGGGGCTGACATCCTATTTTGACGAGATCATTGGACATGATAGGGTTACATACGGCAAGCCTGATCCGGAAATGGCTGAAACAGCTTGCGCGTTACTAGGACTGTCGCCGGCGGACGTGGTAGTGATCGGAGACAGTAATGGGGATATGCAGATGGGCAAGCGTGCTGGAGTACGGCTAGCCATTGGATTTGCGCCGGCATCGGAACGTTCCAGTCATTTGCTGGATGCGGATAAGGTGGTTCGTGGATATGAAGAGCTGGAGGTGCGTAGAGCATGAAAGTTAATACATTGGCGGAATGGATACAGCAATCACAGAATATTGTTTTTTTCGGCGGAGCAGGGACATCAACGGAAAGTGGTATTCCAGATTTTCGTTCGGCAGCAGGCTTGTATCAGAGTGAGGAAAAATTGCCCTACTCTCCTGAGGTTATGCTTAGCCGCTCTTTTTTTGTGAAGCATCCTGAAGTATTCTTCGATTTCTATCGCAGCAAAATGCTGCATCCCGATGCGAAGCCGAACGGCTGTCATCATTTTCTCGCGTCTTTGGAAAAGCAAGGCCGTCTTAAAGCGGTTGTGACGCAAAACATTGACGGATTACATCAGGCTGCAGGCAGTAGAAATGTACTGGAGCTTCACGGTTCGGTACATCGCAACTACTGTATGGAATGCGGCCGCTTTTACGGGCTAAATGAAGTGATGAACAGTTCCGAGGTTGTACCTAAATGTCCGGTAGATGGAGGGATTATCAAACCGGATGTCGTTTTATATGAGGAAGAGTTGAATCAGGATACCCTTATTCAATCCATTCAGGCCATTTCTCAAGCAGATCTGCTGTTAATTGGAGGAACGTCACTGACAGTTCATCCTGCGGCGGGCTTGATTACTTATTTTCATGGTAAACATACAGTGCTGCTGAATACAGACCCCACCTCGTATGATCACAAGGCGGATCTTTTGATCACTGAACCGATCGGTAAAGTTATGGAAAAACTTGCTCATCAATTGGACTTGTAATCGTTTTCTTGTCAACGCCCGGATAAAAGCGCTATGATGATGGTTGTAATGGACATAACAATGTTTCGAGAGAGGCTGTGATAGCATGGTTTATTTAGCTGGCGAAGATCGTTATGAAAGTATGAAATATAACCGTACAGGGAGATCGGGTCTTAAACTGCCCGCAATTTCGCTAGGCTTGTGGCACAATTTTGGCGGGATTAACAACGCGGAGAATGGTCGCAGCATGATTACTCGCTCCTTTGATCTGGGCATTACGCATTTTGATTTAGCTAATAACTATGGTCCTCCCGCAGGTTCAGCTGAGGAATTTTTCGGACAAGTGTTAGCCAGTGATATGAAACCGTACCGGGATGAATTGGTCATCTCTACCAAAGCAGGCTACCATATGTGGGCAGGTCCTTATGGTGACTGGGGATCTCGTAAGTATATGATATCCAGTCTGGATCAGAGTTTGAAGCGAATGGGATTGGACTATGTCGATATATTCTACTCTCACCGATTTGATCCCAATACGCCGCTGGAAGAAACGATGGGAGCACTGGACCATATCGTACGTTCCGGCAAAGCGCTGTATGTGGGCGTGTCTAATTATAGTGCAGAGCAAACGGCAGAAGCAGCTCGCATTTTGAAGGAGCTTGGAACACCGATGTTAATCCATCAGCCGAGATACTCTCTGCTTGACCGCTGGATTGAAAATGGATTACAAGATGTACTGGACGAAAACGGGATAGGTAGCATTGCCTTTTGTCCACTGGCTCAGGGACTGCTGACCAATAAATATTTGAACGGAATTCCCGAGGATTCACGCGCGGCAAGCACATCGGTATTCCTGAATGAGAACCATGTGACGCCCGAAACTCTGCGCAAGGTGCGCGCCTTGAATCAGATGGCTGCTGCACGTGGACAAAGTTTGGCTCAATTCTCACTGGCATGGGCTCTACGCGGTGAACGTCTGACCTCTGTCCTGATTGGGGCTAGCCGTGTAAGCCAAATCGAAGAAAATGTTGAAGCTTTATCCAATCTGGAGTTTTCACAGGAGGAGTTGGATCGGATTGATTCGATTCTAAATGCCGGGAACGGACAAGACGGCGGCACAGCCTAATGACAAAAGATATTCCAGAGTTATCGGCCTAATTTCACATGCTCTTATAAATATATACTTAACAGCCCGCATCCATTTGAAGGATGCGGGCTGTTTGCGTTATGGCTGGGAGCAGGGGAAACCAATGCCCTGTCCAGCATCCCCTGTAAAAGAAGATCAACCGTCTGTTGGAAGCAGCAGCTTCGTAAAGCCTCTTAAAGCTTACTTTACGACTGTGGATACTGCTTAACCTTGCTTCGGTACTCGGTTGGAGACTGCCCACAGAAGCGTTTGAATTGACGTGAGAAATATAGAGCATCGGTTAATCCTACAGATGCAGCCACTTGTTCAACCGACAGCTCAGGACGTTCGCGCAGCAGTTGACGTGATTTGTCGATCCGTAGCTTAAGCAGATAGGTGACGGGGGAGATGCCCGTTTCCTTTTTGAATATCCGTGATAAGTATGCACGGTTATAACCAAGTCCTTCAGACATTTGCTCAATGGAAACGGGGTGTGCGTACTGAGTGGACATGTATTGAACCATCTGCTTGACTGTACGTCGAATTTGCGAATCCGCCCCAGATGGATCAGTCCAGTCACTAAGGTAATTGCTTGCTTCTCCCATAATCAGGTACAAATAGCCCAAGGCTGAAAGATGAGAACTAGATTTTCTGCTGTAAAAGGCCAATTGCATTTGCTCCAGATAACTAGGAATGGGGCTTTGATCAGCAGCATGGAAAACAGGCTGATGAACACGCAGTCCTGCCTCCTGCACCACCTGCTCCGTATGGTGTCCGGTAAAGGCAGACCAACGATAACGCCACGGTTCCTCTTCATCAGAGGTGTAGCTCACCAGCTGACCGGGATGAATAAGGAAAAAATCGTTTTTTTTAAGCTGATATGTGTGCTGTTCTGTTCGAAAGATGCCTTTGCCCGACTCTACAAAGTGAAGCAGATAATAATCATAGATTTTCGGCCCTACGGCATGACCGGATTTGGTCTGGCTCTCTCCTGCAAAAAGCACATGCAGCGGGCTATTTTCATAAAACACCGGATTAGAGGCGACAGCATAACTATATGAATGCGCTTGCAAAATAGGGTCATCCTTCCTGCATTTGTGAATAGTTTAGTGGATGCGGTATACTTACATTGTACATGTCCAAGTCACATTTATCCATAGCTTAAACACATGGATGCATTACATTGTGTGACGCTTTCATTTATACTGAAATCATAAGAGATGTCAACCTGATTAAGATATTACAGGGAAATCAGGGAGACTTTTACTAACGGTGAATGAGGTGGAAGCGGGTATGAACTCTACTGAATTAAAGAAACATTTTATTGAAAAATATGGTGAAAGCAGCAATGAACTGCTGATATTTCATGCACCTGGCCGTGTCAATCTCATTGGAGAGCATATCGACTATAATGGTGGTTATGTACTCCCGGCTGCGCTGGAATTTGGTACGACGTTGATTCTTCGTGCACGCAATGATGATCAAATTCATTTTGCTTCGACAAACCTGTCGTATGAAGTGTCTATCCCCCGCGGAGAGATAGGAAAAAGCAAAACGGATGAGTGGGTGGACTATCCGGTGGGTGTACTGGTGGAGTTGGCTGAAAAGGGTGTTTATCCGTCTAGAGGATACGACCTGCTCTATCATGGAGAAATACCGAACGGAGCCGGATTATCCTCCTCAGCCTCGATTGAGGTCGTGACAGGCTACGCTTTCCTGACTACCGAAAAGCAGAAAACCGACACAGTCGAAATCGCTTTGTTGTCCCAGCGGGCAGAAAACAATTACGTGGGTGTCAATTGCGGTATTATGGACCAGTTCGCTGTAGCGAACGGAGCGGCTGATCATGCAATCCTGCTGATGTGCGATACGCTGGAGTACCGTAAAGTGCCATTCCGCACAGGAGCTTATAAGCTTGTAATCGGCAATACGAATAAGCGCCGCGGTTTGGTGGATTCAGCCTATAACGAGCGTCGCAGTCAATGTGCGGAAGCACTGTCCATTTTGCAGCAGCAGGAGCCGTCACTGGAATACCTCGCACAGCTGGATGAGGCTCGGTTTGGAGAGCTTCAGCATCATATTGCTGATGAAACAGTCCGTCGCCGGGCACAGCATGTGGTGGAGGAAAACGCTCGTGTGCTGGCCTCTGTCGAAGCTCTCGCGGCGAATGAACTTGCAGCTTTCGGTCAGTTAATGAACGCTTCTCACGATTCATTACGTGACTTGTATGAGGTCAGCTGCACTGAGCTAGATGTTATGGTCGAAGAAGCACGACGCATTCCTGGCACGCTGGGTGCTCGTATGACAGGGGCTGGGTTTGGAGGTTGTACGGTTTCATTGGTTCATGAGGATGATGTGGATCGTTTTGTAAAGGAAGTCGGTGAAGCTTATCAGACCCGTACAGGGCTGGAAGCCAGCTTTTATGTATGCAAGGCAGGGGACGGAGTTAAAGAACTGAAGGAGGACGAATAACATGGCCATTTTAGTCACAGGTGGAGCTGGATATATTGGTTCACATACCGTAGCAGAATTGTTGGATTTGGGAGAAGAAGTTGTTGTGCTGGATAACTTGCAAACCGGACACAAAGGAGCATTGCTTGGAGGCAAGTTGTATGAAGGCGATTTGAGGGATAAAGAACTTCTATCCAAACTGTTCTCTGAAAATAATATCGACGCAGTTATTCATTTTGCAGCCAACTCGCTGGTTGGGGAAAGCATGCAAAATCCTGGAAAGTATTATGACAACAACGTATTTGGTACGTTGAGCTTGCTGGAGGCGATGAAAGATGCTGGCGTAAGCAAGATCGTATTTTCCTCGACTGCGGCTACCTACGGCGAACCGGAAAAGGTGCCGATTGAAGAAGGTGACCGTACAGAGCCAACCAACGTATATGGTGAAACAAAGCTGATGATGGAGCGCATGATGTCCTGGTTTGATAAAGTATTAGGCATCAAATACGTATCTTTACGGTATTTTAATGCGGCTGGTGCGCATGAGAGTGGCAAGATCGGTGAAGATCACCGTCCAGAAAGCCATCTGATCCCATTGGTGCTCCAGACAGCGTTAAAACAGCGTCCACATATCGCTGTATTTGGTGAGGATTATGCGACACCGGACGGAACGTGTGTCCGTGATTACATTCATGTAAGTGATTTGGCGGATGCTCATGTGCGCGCAGTGAATTACTTGCGTGAAGGTAATGACAGCAACATATTTAATCTGGGCAACGGGCAGGGCTTCTCTGTAAAGGAAGTTATTGAAACGGCACGCAAGGTCACTGGGCTCGACATTCCAGTTGTTACAGAACCCCGCCGTGCAGGCGATCCAGCAATATTGGTTGCCTCTTCTGACAAGGCCCGTTCGGTGCTGGGCTGGAGCCCAAAACGTACCCAACTGGAGGATATTATTAGCGGAGCATGGGGATGGCATCAGTCACACCCTCAAGGCTACGGCGACGAATAGACGGGAGACGATGACATATGAGCGAGCGCCAATCCGTAGATAAAGACCAAGACCGGGAACTTTCCCGGCACTTGGCCCATGACATCGACGAAACTGTACAGCAATCGGCTCTATATGCGGTGGAACAACTGGTTGCATTCGCGCAAAAAAAGGGCTTGATCGGTCTGCAAGATACAGATTACAGCCGTAATCTGTTATTAGAGCAGTTCGGGTTTTCGGAGCCTTATTCTGGTGGGGAAGCAGGGGGCATTATTGCCCCCGAAGCTCTCCAGCCTGTGCTTAATGTATTGATAGATTATGGTTTTGCCATAGGGCTTATCCCTGAAAACACGGATACGTATCGTGATTTGCTGGATTCCAAAATCATGGGGCAGCTAATGGCGAGACCGTCTGAAGTCATCCGTGACTTTCATCAAACGGAGGCTGAACTTGGTATAGAAGCGGCTACAGATGCTTTTTATCAATTATCCATTGATTCGAACTACATTCGTATGGATCGGGTAGCCAGCAATGTGTACTGGAATCAGTCAACACCTTACGGAGATATGGAAATTACGATTAATTTGTCCAAGCCAGAAAAGAGTCCTAAGGAAATTGCAATGGCGAAGCTTTTGCCGCCGCCTGTTTATCCCAAATGTCAATTGTGCCGTGAAAACGTTGGATACGCGGGGAGGGTAAATCATCCGTCCCGTCAAAATTTGCGTATCATTCCGGTAGAATTGAATGGGGAACCGTGGTTTTTTCAATATTCACCTTATGTGTATTACAACGAGCATTGCATTGTGTTCCATCATGATCATGTACCCATGAAGCTTACAAAGGATACGCTACGGCGGTTGCTGGCCTTTACGAAAGCGTTTCCGCATTATTTCATTGGCTCTAATGCGGATCTGCCCATTGTCGGAGGGTCGATCCTGACTCATGATCATTTTCAGGGTGGTCGTCATACATTCCCAATTGAAAAAGCGGGTGTGGACGGCGTATACCATAATGAAGCATTTCCGCAGGTTACGGCAGGTATTGTAAACTGGCCAATGTCGGTCATTCGTTTTACGTCAACAGATGCCGAGGCACTGTTGGAGGCGGGGAATGCTGCTTTTGAAGCCTGGAAAGGTTATAGTGATCCATCGGTAGACGTTCTCTCTCATACCGAGCTGGAGGGGGAAACGATTCCGCATAATACAGTAACTCCGATTGTGCGACGGGATTCCGAAGGAAGATATCAGATGGATCTCGTACTGCGCAACAATCGAACGAGTGAAGAGTACCCTGAAGGTATTTTTCATCCCCATCGCGAGATGCATCATATCAAAAAGGAAAATATCGGTCTAATCGAAGTGATGGGGCTTGCCATCTTACCAGGGCGACTCAAGGATGAACTGGATGGAATTGCTGATATTTTGTGTGGGAACGATGAATTGGCTGTGGCTATGCAGCAAGAAGAACATCCACTGTTTAAGCATGCAGACTGGATTTACCAGTTGAATACCCGGTTTGGTCGTCTGTCTGACAAAGAGACGGCTGTCCGTATCGTGCAAAATGAGGTCGGACTGAAATTCAGTGAAATTTTAGAGCACGCAGGAGTGTATAAACGGAATCCATCCGGTCAGCAAGCGTTTGGCCGTTTTATGAAACAATTGGGATATACCTTGGGAGAATAAAGTAGCTTGTGTTGCTACATAATACAATACGAGAACCCTCCCAAGATGTGAAATATAACCATACTCCTTAAGGAGTATGGTTTTTTTTCTGAAAACAAAGCAATTTGTTTCCTGTAACCATAAAGGTTATAATAGAGTAGTTTCTTAACATTAAACTTTAGAAATATTGGAGGCGAGCGTTTGCGATGAAAGCATTCGAATTTTATAATCCTACACAATTGATCTTTGGTAAAGGACAATTGGAGGCTCTCAAGCGTGAAGTTCCTAAATACGGTAAACGTGTACTGCTTGTATATGGCGGCGGCAGCATTAAGCGCAGCGGTTTGTACGATAATGTAATAAAATTGCTTGGTGAAATTGGTGCAGAGGTAACAGAACTGGCTGGTGTAGAACCGAATCCTCGTTTGTCTACGGTACATAAAGGCGTTGAATTGTGTAAAACAAATCAAATTGATCTTGTACTGGCTGTAGGCGGTGGTAGTGTACTGGATTGCTCCAAAGCTATTGCTGTCGGTGCAAAATATGATGGCGACATGTGGGATTTTGCAGAGCGTAAAGCGGCTCCACAAGCAGCCTTGCCATTAGGTACGGTTCTGACCATGGCGGCAACCGGTTCTGAAATGAACGCAGGTTCTGTTATTACAAACGAAAAAACTCAGGAAAAATTGGGATGGGGCAGTGTACATGCGTTTCCTGCGTTTTCCATTCTTGATCCGGTGAACACATACTCTCTGCCACAAAATCAAACGGTTTACGGAATTGTGGATATGATGTCACATACGCTCGAGCATTATTTTCATTTGGAATCCAATACTCCGGTTCAACTGGGCTGGTGTGAAACGATTTTGCGTACGGTCATAGATGCGGCTCCGGGACTGGTCAACGATCTGGAAAACTACGAGCTGCGTGAAACGATTATGTATTGTGGTACGATGGCACTAAACGGCTTCCTGAACATGGGGCTGACAGGTGACTGGGCTACTCACAATATTGAGCATGCTGTGTCTGCTGTTTATGATATTCCGCATGGTGGAGGACTGGCTATTCTGTTCCCGAACTGGATGAAACATAACTTGCATGTGAAGCCTGAACGTTTCAAACAGCTGGCTGTGAATGTGTTCCATGTGAACCCAGAAGGCAAGAGTGACGAAGAAGTAGCGCTGGAAGGTATTCAAGCATTGCGTGATTTCTGGAAATCGATTGGTGCGCCAAGCCGTCTGGCTGATTATGATATTGATGCGTCCAAAATTGATGTAATGGCTGATAAAGCTGTGAAATTCGGACCTTTCGGAGGCTTTAACAAGCTCAATCGCGAAGATGTAGTCGAAATTTACAAAGCATCCCTGTAAACAGCATTTGGATCATAATAGGCACGTTTGTGCGTCATTAGACGTACGAACGTGCTTTTTTGGGTTTAATTTGGAATATTGGAGGTAAATTTTGAAACTTTTTAAGGTTGAATACGTAAACATAGTTATAGACTGGAAACCAGACTGAAAAGTACGTGGAAGGAGGAGTCGCATGGAAACCTTATTTTGGTGGTTGTTGGCAGGAGGCGCAATCTTTACTGTGGTTAGTGTGTTGATCGGGGATGTACTCGGTAGCTGGCTGGATGGGGCGTTAGAGTTGCCGGGCCTTGATTGGTTCAGACCTGTCGTTCTACTTGGGGCTATGACTGCTTTTGGCGGGGCTGGAGTACTACTGACAAAGTATACTGGGCTGACCATGGGCTGGGTTGTTGTGCTAGCTTTAGGGATTGCACTTGTTATTGGAGTGCTAGTGTTTTTTGCATTTATCAAGCCCATGGCGAATTCAGAGGTATCCAGCGGCTTCTCGATGCGTGAACTAACTGGCAGAATTGGTGAGGTTACCATTCCTGTACCTGAGGTTGGTTACGGGGAAGTTATGATCCGCTTGGGTGCAGGCAACACCATACATACAGCATCTAGCTTTGATCACAAACCGCTAGCTGCGGGAACCCGTATTGTCGTGGTTGAGGTCGCAGAGGGCGTCGTCCGCGTAGCGTACCTGGACACATAGACGGCGCATTCGCTTAACTTGAAGGGAGCGTGATCGGGAGTGTCAAATTTGCAAGATATTGTGTTGGTCCCTGGAATTGTTGTCATTGTTATCGTCATATTAGGGATTGCTTTTTGGGCCCGTTACAAAACGGTAGGACCGGATGAAGGAATGATTGTGACAGGTTCTTTTCTGGGAAATAAAAATATTTCCGAGGATGAATCTGGTCGCAAGATTAAAATTGTACGTGGTGGGGGCGCCTTCATTTGGCCTATTTTCCAGCAGTCCGAATTTATCTCTCTGTTGTCTCACAAATTGGACGTAACCACACCGGAAGTATATACAGAGCAAGGAGTGCCCGTGATTGCGGATGGTGTAGCGATTATCAAGGTCGGCAGTTCCATTGAGGATGTAGCCACAGCAGCCGAACAGTTCATCGGAAAGCCACTGGAAGCTCTTAGGGGAGAGGCTCAAGAAGTGCTGGAGGGACATTTGCGGGCAATTCTCGGCTCCATGACAGTAGAGGAAGTATACCGCAATCGGGATCGGTTTGCGCAGGAAGTACAGGGCGTGGCTGCGCGCGATCTGAAAAAGATGGGCTTGCAAATCGTTTCATTCACTATCAAAGACGTGCGCGATAAACATGGGTATCTGGATGCGCTCGGTAAGCCGAGAATTGCTGCTGTGAAAAGGGATGCAGAGATTGCAGAAGCCGAGGCAGTGCGGGATGCCCGAATTCAGAAGGCACGAGCAGAACAGGAAGGACAGAAGGCCGAGCTGTTGCGGGATACGAATATTGCCGAGGCAGCCAAGGAGAAGGAACTGAAGGTGGCTTCGTTTAAGAAAGAACAAGATACAGCCAGGGCAGAAGCCGATCAGGCTTATCACATTCAGGAGGCCCGTGCCAAGCAGACTGCCGTCGAGGAACAGATGAAAGTCGAGTTGGTACGTAAGGAACGGGAGATTGATATTCAAGCCAAGGAAATACAGGTACGTGAAAAGCAATATGATGCGGAAGTGAAAAAGAAGGCGGAAGCCGATCGGTATGCAGTAGAACAAGCGGCGGAAGCCGACAAATCGCGTAAAATGCGTGAGGCGGAATCGCTGCAATACTCGATTGAAACACAGGCTAAAGCGTCAGCTGAACAAAAACGTCTAAACGGGCAAGCAGAAGCGGATGCAGAACGGGCCAAAGGTACAGCCGATGCAGATGTCATCCGTTTGCGTGGTCTCGCGGAAGCTGAGGCCAAAGAAAAACTGGCGGAGGCGTTCCAGAAGTTTGGAGAGGCTGCCGTGCTCGATATTATCGTGAAAATGCTGCCGGATCTGGCAGGACGCATTGCCGAACCGATTGCATCCATTGATAAACTGACTGTTGTGGATACGGGTAAAGGGGAAGGAGCAACGCGTGTCAGCAATTATGTCACCGAACTGATGGCGACGGCTCCTGAGATGCTTAAGAGTGTATCCGGTATTGATGTAGAGCAGTTGATCAAGGGACTAACCACTGGAAAAAATGGTCTTCATTCCGTACCGTCCTCCGGTGATGCGAACAAGCTACACAATCCAGCCTCGGTTGAGGTGGCACTAACGGATAAAGAATAACGATAAGCCTTTGGGGAACAGATTCTCAGCCCCCAAAAGACCGCTTTTCATCACAGCATTTCCTGGAAATTGTGATGAAAAGCGTTTTCTTTTTATTGACCTTTAGCGGAATATTTGGTACTTTAACGTGGATTCCTCTGAGCTTCATGCTATAATTCTTAGGATCAAGGTTCTGATAAAAGAGGTGCGGATGTGAGCAGCCTAAAAGTGGCCAAAGCGCTGAATAACAATGTGATTATAGGGATGCATCCCGAGCATGATGAGGTTGTCGTGATTGGAAAAGGAATCGGTTTCAATCGCAAACCCGGCGATCTAATGCCGTTGGATTCAGTTGAAAAATTATTTATATTAAAAAGCCATGAAGAGCAGGAGCAATACAAACGATTGCTTCCTGAGCTGGATGAAAAGCTCATTGAGGTCATCGGTGAGGTGCTTCATCTTGTTCAGCTTCAAGCCAAAAAGCCTCTTAATGAGCACATACTAATTGCTTTAACTGACCATATTGCCTTCTCCATCAACCGTCATAAACAGGGGATTACGATTCATAATCCGTTCTTGTATGAAACTAGGGAAATATATCCTCAGGAATACAAGATGGCTGAGCAGGCTGTTGCTTTGATTAAGGATAAGATGGACGTGGATCTGGGAGAAGATGAAATCGGATTCGTAGCTCTGCATATTTATAGCGCGATGACAAACCAGCATATCTCCGAGGTTAGGAAAGATTCTCGTCTGATTGCTGACATGGTTCAGGTCGTCGAGACGACGCTGGATTACCGAATTCCTCTCCAATCCCTTGATTATTCTCGTCTGTTGACTCATCTGAGATTTGCGATTGAACGTGTACGTCGAGGAGAGATTGTGCAGGAGATTTACCGATTGGACAAGCTTTTGAATGAAGAATATCCAGAAATGTATATGCTGGCCTGGAAACTTACGAAGATTATGGAGAAAAGGCTACGTAAACCGGTGTATCCAGCTGAAGTTAGCTATTTGACGATGCATCTGCAGCGTTTGTCCCAACGCAAGCAGGGAGAGCAACAAACCGTGATAAAGCCCGAATAAAAAAGTATTGCCTCGCATTTAGCGTGGTGCTATAATCAATTTTGCAATGAGGAAGACAACAACTAAACATTTTAACGTGTTACTGATTCGATCAGGCATGAGTTGTTTTAAGTTATGATTGTTTACAGCCTAGTGGGGTAAGCTATATCCCAAGGTTGTGTTCAAACATACTTAAATCGGCTCATGCCTTTTTTGTTGTTTTACCTCTGTTCTAAATTTCAGAGAAGGATGTGGAAGGTATGTTTAAAAAGCTTTTCGGCGTTTTACAGCGTGTCGGTAAAGCGTTAATGCTTCCGGTAGCCATTTTGCCAGCTGCGGGGCTTTTATTGGGTATCGGCAACATGCTGGTCAACCCTGATTTTCTCCAGTACATCCCTGCATTAAATGCGGGCTGGGTTCAATCGGTAGCGACCATCATGATGAATGCCGGACAAATTGTTTTTGATAATCTGGCGCTGTTGTTTGCAGTCGGCGTAGCCGTCGGTCTGGCGGGCGGCGAGGGTGTAGCAGGTTTGGCTGCGATCATCGGTTACCTCGTAATGAACATTACGCTGGGTACAGCTGTGGGAGTCACACCTGGTCTGATTGCTCAAAAAATACCGGGTTATGCGAATGTGTTGGGTATTCCTACACTGCAAACCGGGGTGTTCGGCGGGATTATCATCGGTATACTGGCCGCTGCTATGTACAACCGATTTTTCAAAATCGAGCTTCCTTCGTACCTGGGCTTTTTCGCGGGTAAGCGCTTCGTTCCAATTGCAACGGCAGTATCTTCACTGATTGTTGGACTGGCACTGGTTCTGATCTGGCCTCCAGTTCAGCAAGGGCTTAACGCAGTATCTCACTTTATGGTGTATTCCAACCCGACCTTGTCGGCGTTCCTGTTCGGGGTTATCGAACGTGCGCTCATTCCATTTGGTCTGCATCACATCTGGTACTCACCGTTCTGGTTTGAGTTTGGTGAATATGTTAACAAAGCAGGTCAAACCGTTCACGGTGACCAGCAAATCTTCTTTAGTCAGCTTCGCGACGGCGTGGCACTGACAGCAAGTACGTTCCAAGTAGGTAAATTCCCATTCATGATGTTCGGATTACCGGCTGCAGCACTTGCGATGTATCATGAAGCAAGACCAGAACACAAAAAATATGTAGCAGGTATCATGGGTTCAGCAGCCTTGACTTCGTTCCTGACAGGTATTACGGAGCCACTGGAATTTTCCTTCCTGTTCGTAGCTCCATTGCTGTTTGCAGTACACTGTGTATTTGCAGGTTTGTCATTCATGACGATGCAAATTTTGAATGTTAAAATCGGCATGACGTTCTCTGGTGGATTTATTGACTTCCTGATTTTCGGGATTATTCCAACCCGTACGCCATGGTGGTATGTAATTATCGTCGGTCTGATTTTGGCGGTTATTTACTACTTCGGATTCCGATTCATTATACGGAAATTCAACTTGAAGACACCAGGACGTGAAGAAGCTACAGAAAATGTGGATGGTGCAGCAAGCGGTAGCAGTGATGAGCTTCCACATAACATTTTGGCTGCTTTCGGTGGTTCATCGAATATCAAGCATCTGGATGCATGTATTACACGCCTTCGGATTGAAGTTAATGAGAAATCAAACGTTGACAAAGCTCGTCTGAAACAACTTGGCGCCTCAGGTGTCCTGGAAGTGGGTAACAATGTACAGGCGATCTTCGGTACCCGTTCCGATACAATTAAAACTCAAATGGCTGATATCATGGCAGGTCGTACACCTGCACCTGCGCCTTCAGAACCAGCTCCACAAGAGGAAAAGGAAGCCGGAGAACAAAAGCAAACGATTGTTGTGGAAGATATCGTGATGCCAGTTAACGGCGAATTGGTTGACATTTCGACAGTTCCCGATCCAGTATTTGCAGAACGTATGACAGGTGATGGCTTTGCAGTTGTGCCTAATGATGGAACAATTGTTTCTCCTGTCTATGGTAAAGTATTCAATGTATTCCCAAGCAAGCATGCGGTTGGTATTCAATCCGATGGTGGTAAAGAAGTGCTTGTTCATATCGGGGTGAATACAGTGAAGCTTAAAGGTCAAGGATTTGACGTTTTGGTGAACGAAGGCGATCTTGTGTCAGCTGGCCAACCGATCATGAAAGTAGACCTGGAATATGTGAAAGCCAACGCTAAATCCATCGTCTCACCTGTCATTTTTACCAACCTTCCAGAAGGTTCTTCGGTAACTTTAAACAAAACTGGAGTATTGAAGGCTGGCGAAGATGGTATAATTACGATAAAATAAACTCTATGTGTTTCGGATTAGTTGATTAGGCGGCTTAAGCCGCCTGGTCATCTGCCCGGTATACTGCGTGTAAACAAATATTATCTTTAGGAAAGTGGGAGGAACAAATTATGCAAACAACTTTTAGAATCACGGATGAAGACGGTATCCATGCACGTCCTGCAACTGCGCTGGTAAATACAGCTAACAAATTCAGCGGTGCTGAGTCTTTCGCCGAAGCTAACGGTAAAAAAGTAACTTTGAAATCCATTCTGGGTGTATTGTCTCTGGGTCTGGAACAAGGGGATACTATTAACATTATCTGCGAAGGCGCTGAAGCTGCTGAAGCATTGAAAGCTCTTGAAAATGTAATCGTTAACGAAGGGCTGGGCGAAGTTCATGCTTAAAATTTCCGGGATTGCCGCTTCGGCAGGCATAGCCATTGCCCGGGCGTTTATCTTGGAGCATCCGAATTACGCTGTAGAGAGACGCGCGGTTGGTGATGTTGAAGCTGAAATCGCAAGATTGGATGCGGCTTTGGCAGAATCTCAAACCGAATTGGAATCGATTAAGGAGAAAACGCTTCGGGAACTGGGTGAGAAAAAAGCAGAAATTTTTGCATCTCACTTGCTCATCCTGAATGATCCTGAATTGATCGATCCGGTTAAAGCTAAAATCAGAGACGAGCAGCTCAATGCTGACTATGCTTTGAATGAAGTAGCTACACAATTTGTTTCCATGTTTGAAAACATGAAAAGTGCATATTTGCAAGAACGCGCATCGGACATGCGTGATGTAACCAAACGGGTGCTTAATCATCTGCTTGGTGTTCATTTTGTCAGTCCTGCAGAAATTGCCGAAGAAACGATTGTACTTGCAGAAGATTTGACACCTTCCGACACAGCTCAGCTGAACCGTGAATTTGTTAAAGGCTTTGCAACGAACATCGGTGGACGCACTTCGCACTCGGCTATTATGGCTCGTTCATTAGAAATTCCTGCTGTTGTAGGAACGAAAAATATATTGTCTCAAGCTAAAAGCGGCGATTTGATTATCGTCGATGGTCTGGATGGTCATGTATTCGTGAATCCTACCGAAGAAATCATTGCGGAATACCGCGCTAAACAGGTGGCATATGACAAGCAACGCGAAGAGTGGCGTAAGCTGCGTGGCGAAGCTACGGTTTCCGTTGATGGTGTCCATGTCGAACTGGCAGCCAATATTGGTACGCCTAACGATGTAGCTGGTGTTCTGGACAACGGTGGAGAAGGCGTTGGCTTGTACCGTACGGAATTCTTGTACATGGGACGCGACAAGCTCCCATCCGAAGATGTACAGTACACAGCTTACAAAACGGTTCTGGAAAGAATGGAAGGCAAACCGGTTGTAGTCCGTACTTTGGACATCGGTGGAGATAAAGAACTTCCTTATCTGGATCTGCCGAAAGAAATGAATCCGTTCCTCGGATTCCGTGCTATTCGTCTGTGTCTGGATCGCCAGGATATCTTCCGCACTCAATTGCGTGCTTTGTTGCGTGCAAGTGTACACGGTAACCTGCGCATTATGTTCCCAATGATTGCTACGCTGAACGAATTCCGTGAAGCTAAAGCTGTTTTGTTGGAGGAAAAAGAAAAGTTGGTAGCCGAGGGTGTATCCGTATCTGAAGAAATTCAGCTGGGCATCATGGTAGAAATTCCTTCCACAGCGGTATTGGCTGACCAATTCGCAAAAGAAGTGGATTTCTTTAGTATCGGTACTAACGATCTGATTCAATACACCATGGCAGCAGATCGTATGAACGAACGAGTTTCTTACCTGTATCAACCATATAACCCATCTATTTTGCGTCTGGTGAAAATGGTTATTGATGCCGCTCACCGTGAAGGACGTTGGGTTGGTATGTGTGGTGAAATGGCAGGAGACACCACAGCAATTCCGTTGCTGCTGGGTCTGGGACTTGATGAGTTCAGCATGAGCGCAACTTCCATTCTGCCAGCACGTAGTCAAATCTCTAAGTTGTCCCGTGCGGACATGGAGAAATTGGCTGCAAAAGCTCTGGATATGCAAACAGCTGAGCAGGTTGTTGAATTGGTTCAAAGCATCGAAGCATAAGGAAGGGTATCACATTTTTCAAAGGTTATATCTTTTTCCAACAAAAATTGCTGTATACATACAGCAGCCGGTATCTCAACAGATACCGGCTTTTTTGTATGCTTTGGATTGTTGGGTTGAATTTATTCTTAACTACATGCGCAATTCAGCACAGGTTTACGAGCTGCAGTGGTTTCATCCAGGCGCGTGACTGGAGTGGTATAGGGGGCATTGAGCACCAGCTCAGGGTTCTCCTCGGCTTCGCGCGCAATATGAATCATAGTATCGACAAAAGCATCCAGCGTCTCTTTACTTTCTGTTTCCGTCGGCTCGATCATGATGCATTCCTCTACATTCAGCGGAAAATAAATGGTAGGTGGATGGTAACCGAAATCAAGCAACCGTTTGGCTACATCAAGCGTGCGCACTCCAAACTTCTTCAAGCCTCGTCCCGACATGACAAATTCGTGTTTACAATGCCCGGGATAAGGCAGATCAAAATACGGAGCCAGCCGATGCATCATGTAGTTGGCATTGAGTACAGCACATTCGGACACTCGCTTCAAGCCATCAGGACCGTAGCTGCGGATATAGGCATAGGCACGGACGAGAATGCCGAAGTTGCCATAAAAGGCTTTGACCCGCCCAATAGAATCTCCCTGCTCCCGATCCCAGCGGTACCTACCCTGCGGATCACGTACGACAAGCGGCTTGGGCAGAAAGGGAATCAGTCGCTGCTTTACGCCGACGGGTCCAGCGCCCGGGCCCCCTCCACCGTGCGGAGTACTCATCGTTTTGTGCAAATTGAGATGCACCACATCAAAGCCCATATCCCCAGGGCGGGTAATCCCCATGATAGCATTGGAATTTGCGCCGTCATAGTAGAGCAGGCCACCTGCGTCATGCACAATTGCGGCAATATCAGTGATTTGCTTCTCGAACAGACCAAGCGTGTTCGGATTGGTCAGCATGAGCGCAGCGGTGTCGTTGCCTACGGCTTGACGCAGCGCATCCAGATCCACCAGCCCCTCTGGGGTAGAGGGAAGGGTGATTGTTTCGAAACCCGCGACGGTTGCACTGGCGGGGTTCGTTCCGTGCGATGAATCCGGCACGAGCACCTTGGTACGTCGCTCGCCACGTGCTTCGTGGTACGAGCGGATCATCATCAGCCCGGTCCATTCGCCATGGGCGCCAGCAGCGGGCTGAAGCGTGACGGCATCCATGCCGGTCAACGCAGCCAGATCATTTTGGAGCGTATGCAGCAGCTCCATAGCCCCCTGGATGCTATCCTCCGGCTGATATGGGTGAATTTTAGCAAAGCCTGCGTAACGGGCAACATCCTCATTCACCTTCGGATTGTATTTCATCGTACACGAGCCAAGCGGATAAAATCCGTTGTCGACGCCGAAATTGCGCTGGGACAGGGCGGTATAATGGCGAATAACATCTACTTCGTATACCTCGGGTAATGCTGCAGGTTCGCTGCGCAGCGCATAATCCGGCAAAAGCTCTGCCACCGGGCGACGGGGAACGTCGCAATCGGGAAGGGAATAAGCGATGCGACCCGGACGGCTCAATTCAAAAATGAGCGTTTGATCGTGTTCCTTTAACAGTTCTTGTTTCTGATCCTGTCCGGTGTGTGTCATAGCAATCCCCCCAAGGTGTGTACAAATTGGTCAATCTCTTCTTTGGTTCTTTGCTCCGTCACGGCAATCAGCATGTGACCAGCAAGTTCCTCATAGTCCCGGCCCAAATCGTAGCCAGCGATAAATCCGGCAGCTAGCAGCTCGGCCTGGAGTTTGCTCATATCTGTACCCTCAGGCAGTTTAAGGGCAAACTCATTAAAGGTTGGTGCGTTAAACGAGGTAGATACACCTTTCAAGCTCAGCAATTGCTCTAACGCATAACGGCTTTTATGCAAATTTAACTCGGCTACTTCCTTGATCCCCTGTCTACCCATGACAGACAAATATACAGATGCAGATAAAGCGAGCAACGCTTGATTGGAGCAAATGTTAGACGTGGCCTTTTCGCGGCGGATATGCTGTTCCCGCGCTTGCAAGGTCAGCACGAAGCCGCGTTTGCCGTTACGGTCTGTGGTTTGGCCTACGATACGTCCAGGGATACGGCGCATATGCGCCTGGGAAACGGCAAAGTAACCGCAGGTCGGACCACCGAGGGAGGATGAGATCCCAAGTGGCTGCGCGTCTCCTACAACAATATCCGCGCCTTGCTTACCAGGGGTCTCTAGCAAGCCTAGTGCCAGTGGATTGGCACTAACAACCATAAGCCCTTGATGCGCATGGATGAGGTCAGCCATCGGCTTCAGATTTTCCACGGCTCCGAAAAAGTTGGGATTTTGGATCAAAACAGCCGCCGTCTGTTCCGATACGGCCGTTGCTAGCGCATCGACATCCGTTACGCCATCCGAACAGCCGATTTCCACAATGTCCAGGTCCAATCCGCGTGCATAGGCTGCCAATACCTGACGTGCCTCTGGATGGACAGACCTTGATACGATAAGCTGTTTACGACGCGTGGCGGAAGCGGCCAATGAGCCCGCTTCCGCCAGAGCTGTAGCCCCATCGTACATGCTGGCATTAGCTACCGCCATACCTGTCAATTCGCAAATATACGACTGGAATTCAAAAATGGCTTGCAGCTCGCCCTGGCTTACTTCCGGCTGATAGGGGGTGTAGGCTGTGTAAAATTCGGAACGTGAGGTGATGTGTTGGATAACGGATGGAATATGATGATCATAAATACCTGCACCAAGAAAGCTAGCATGTGTATCTGTATTGGCGTTTCGTCCGGCCAGCTCGGTCATGTGGCGGGTTAAGGCTCTTTCGTCGAGCCGAGAGGAAAGAGGGAGTTCCCCTTGGTATCGAATAGCCTCTGGAATGTCACTGAATAAATCATCAATGGATGATACGCCCACCACACGCAGCATTTCAGTTTGATCTTGTTCGGTCATGGGGAGATAGCGATGCTGCTTCATAGGTTCTGGCTCCTTTCGAAAAGCAAAATTTAGATAGTAAATTAGCTAATACATAGTCTTAATTGGAAAATCCAGAATTTTATATCTGACATGATCGCTTTTTTATAATGAAGAGGATTAAGATCAGCGTAGCCGTTTATAAAAGGGGGCTGGGACCACTTCCGCACGCAGGCGTTTACCACGAATTTCGACCTCCAGCGGTGTCGATAGGGTGCTAAAACGACTGTCCACCAGGGCCAGCCCCAGATTACGCTTCAAGGTGGGCGATTGAGTACCCGTTGTGACCTCACCGATGTGTTGACCTTCAGCGAACACCGGATAATGAGCGCGCGGGATACCGCGGTCAATCATTTCCAGCCCGATCAACTTGCGAGGAATTCCTTGTTCTTTTTGACGTTGCAGTGCTTCCCTGCCGATAAAATCTCCTTTGTTCAACTTGACGAAGAAACCTAAACCAGCCTCAAACGGTGAAATTGTGGCAGATAACTCCTGTCCGTACAACGGTAGCCGTGCCTCGAAGCGCAGCGTATCGCGAGCACCAAGTCCAGCGGGAATCAGTCTATACGATTCACCGCAACGAAGTAAACCATCCCACACGGCGGGTGCTTCCTCAGCAGGGATATAAAATTCAAAACCGTCTTCGCCGGTATATCCAGTTCGCGAGACAAGTGCTTTTGCTCCGAACAATTGCACGTTCTCATGGAATCGGAAAGATGCCAGATTCGTAATATCTGTATCTGTCACGGCTGCGGTAATACGTGCTGCTTCCGGTCCTTGTAATGCCAGCAATGCTATCGCATCAGACACATTCTCCAGATGAATCGATGCTGGTACGTGGCGTATGAGCCAATCCCAATCTTTGTCGATGTTGGAGGCATTCACAACGAGCATGTAGCGCTCTGGTCCTTTGCAATATACAAGCAAGTCATCCACTACGCCTCCATCGGGGTAACACAGGAGTGAATATTGTGCTTGGCCCGGTTCCAACTGGCTGACATCATTCGTAGTTACCTGTTGCAAAAAAGCCTCAGCTTCTTTGCCTTCAACCAAGAACTCGCCCATATGCGATACATCGAATAAACCTGCATGTTGTCGGACGGCCTCATGCTCCTTTTGAATGCCGCTAAACTGAACGGGGAGTTCCCACCCGCCAAAGTCAATACAACGAACCCCGGGCTGCGTCCCGTAGGACGAATATAGTGGTGTTCTTCGCAAATTAGACATTTTTTCACTCCTATCCAGTGTAATCGGCTAAACAAAAAAGACAGGCTAAAAGAAACGTATAGACGGCAGTCCATACTCTTCTTTCAGCTCTGTCCTTGATACCAGAAAGTTACCCCGGTGTGAACCAGGTTTCCCCTTGGGTGATCCGCTCTTTTCACGGATGCTCTCCAGAGATGCGTCCGGCAGAGGTCCTTTTGCCTGAGAGATTCACCTGCAATGCAAGTTTACTCCTTCGGCGCTACCTTTTGGATCAACGGTATGTTACCCGGTTTTGCAGATAACAACTTGACCCGATTCGCGTGTACAACTGTCTCACAAGCGACAACAGCTATGCGAATCTTTTTTGGTAGTCTCTCCCTCCGCGTTCATCCGCGTTTGCAGTTGTCGAGGTATTTTCAAAAGCAATTACTATAACCCATTAATACGCAAATCCATTTAAAATGTCAATAAAAATGTCATATAAAACAACCTAAAAACATTTATTGTATAAATAAGGATATGTAAGCGTTTGTTACAAGTTATCATTTTTTTATAGACTGCGCTATATGAGTTGGTATGGAGTATTTTTGTTAGTATTATTGACATGGATGTTCTTATTGTCATAATCTTAACTTGTCTAATACAGGTGATCAAAAGCATTTTATTCATGTGGAAGTGAGGCGAAGCAGGATGAGTGAAGTGAAACAGCAACTTTGGTATACAGACGAACATGAGTGGGTTCAGCGCACAGTGGATGGGACGTTGCGGATCGGCATTACAGACTTTGCACAGCATCAATTGGGTGATATTGTTTTTGTGGAATTACCTGGGGCGGGAACAACGATTGGACAGGGGACGGAGATTGGTACAATTGAATCGGTGAAGACCGTATCCGATCTTTTTGCTCCGGTGACGGGAACCGTTTTGAAAGTAAATGAAGCTCTGGAAAGTACACCTGAGCTGGTGAATGAATCACCCTATGAAGAGGGTTGGATGATCGAAGTAGAGATGAGCAATGATGTCGAGGAAGCTCTGGGCAAGTTGCTGTCTGCGGAGCAGTACGAGCAGTTGATTTCGGATGAGCAATAATGAGCAATACAGCATGAAATAATAGCGCTTTATTCTGATTTTTTATATGGATATTGAATTAAATAAGAGCATCGTTAGTCCGCTCAGTTTTTGTATAAAATAGTCGCTATGCCTGACATAGCGGCTATTTTTTTGTTGTCTTTTAGAAGACGTATTTACGTTGCTTACGCAGGCTTAGAAGAGAGCCTCTTTATACAATTGCACAGATTTACAACAGTGTTTTTTCGACTAATTTCTATTGTTATCGGCCATATTAAGAAGAATTATGCAGGTATAATGCCTTGTCGTTACTTTAAATTTAAATGTTGTCATCAACGTTCATGACGAAAGTACGTTTTCATTTCGTTGATGAAGATAGCGCTGTCATTTAGTATGAATTTTAAGAAAAGGTAGTGATGCTATTTACTCACAAGGAGGATATGAATATGAGCACAGTGGACACAAAGTCCAGTTCAAACGGTGGCGCTCGTGTCGCCGTACAGCGTTTTGGCCGCTTTCTCAGCGGTATGGTTATGCCCAATATGGGAGCCTTTATCGCATGGGGATTAATTACGGCCCTTTTTATTCCGACCGGGTGGTTCCCAAATGAGGGTTTTGCACAACTGGTTGATCCGATGAAAAATTATTTGCTGCCACTGCTGATCGGTTACACGGGAGGCACGATGATTCACGGACAGCGTGGAGGTGTGATCGGTGCCATTATGACGATGGGGGTCATTGTGGGGGCCGATATCCCGATGTTCCTGGGCGCGATGGTAGCTGGTCCGCTGGCTGCATGGATATTGAAGAAGTTCGATAAGGCCATTGAGGGCAAAGTCAAATCAGGTTTTGAAATGCTGGTCAATAATTTCTCGGCTGGGATTATCGGTGCCATTCTAGCATTACTAGCGCATGTGGCGATCGGCCCGGTCGTGCAAACCATCAGTCAAGTGTTGTCGACAGGGGTACAGTTCCTCGTGAACGCAGGGCTACTGCCGCTTGTCAATCTCATTATTGAGCCCGGAAAAGTATTATTTCTCAACAACGCACTGAATCATGGAGTATTGAGTCCGATTGCGCTGGAGGAAGCTGCAAGAACAGGAAAATCCGTTTTGTTCATGCTTGAATCCAATCCTGGCCCGGGACTCGGTATTTTGCTGGCCTATTGCCTGTTCGGTAAAGGCTCTGCGAAGTCGTCTGCTCCTGGTGCAGTCATTATTCATTTTTTCGGCGGGATTCATGAAATTTATTTCCCTTATATTTTGATGAAGCCGATTCTGATTCTCGCTGCTATAGCAGGGGGCGTTGTGGGAACCTTCTGTTTTATGTTGACAGGTGCCGGACTGGTTGCTGCTCCTTCACCAGGCAGTATCATTGCTTACTTCCTGATGACACCCAAAGGCGGATATTTGCCGATGCTGAGCGGAGTAATCGCAGCTGCGGTCGTATCCTTTGCGGTTGCCGCAATATTACTCAAAACTGGTAAGCAAAAGGAAGAGGGGCTGGAGGAAGCTGCATCCCGTCTGAAAGATATGAAAAATCAAAGCAAGGGTGCAAGCGCTAACGCCACTGTAATGGAAGATAACCGCGCATCCGATCGTGCTGCCGAGATTGCCGCAGATCGATCGCTTAAGGATAAATCCGAGGTGAATAAAATTGTCTTTTCCTGTGATGCAGGTATGGGTTCAAGCGCCATGGGAGCCTCAATTTTGCGCAAAAAAATGAAACAGGCGGGCGTGGGCGTTACGGTAACGAATACGGCAATCAGTGAAATTCCACAGGATGCGGATATTGTCATTACACAAAAAACGTTGACAGACCGGGCTAAAACGGTAGCCCCGAATGCTGAGCACATTTCCATTGACAATTTCCTGAAGAGCCCTGAATACGAAGCGCTAGTTGAACGGCTAAAATCCGATTCTTAATCCCCATAAAGTCAGGCCGGCTGTATACAGTTTGTATTTCCTGCTGGAAGGGATGAGAGCTTGGGAAGGAACGGTATGCGCTTATGAATATTACGAAACGACAATCTGACATCGTAGAGTATCTTTTGGAGCAGCCCCAAGAGGTTACGGCCGGGGAAATTGCTGAGAAGATCAATGTCAGCACAAGGACGGTTCATCGGGAACTTGGCGCAGTTGAGTGTTGGTTGGCGGCTCATGAGGTAAAGCTGGAGAAAAAATCAGGGATCGGTATCTATGTGGATGCCGGCCCGACTCAGCTTGCAAGTCTGCGGGAGCAATTACTGCATACGAAGTCAGACGAATACTCGGCTGAGGAGAGAAAAATTGTAGTTCTGTGCATGCTGCTGGATACACAGGAGCCGATCAAGCTGCTGGCGCTAGCATCGGATTTGAGAGTCACAGTAACTACGGTCAGTCATGATCTGGACGAATTACAAGGCTGGATCGCAGATCGAGGGCTCGTGCTTGTGCGCAGACGGGGATACGGTGTCGAGATTACAGGCCGGGAGATAGACAAAAGACGGGCGATTTCTGAGCTTGCTCTCGAATATTTGGATGAATCGGATCTGTTTTCCGGCCGAGAGGAGCTTCGTCCCGTAACACGTGTCACAGAAAAATTGCTGGAGATGATTGGCAGAGAGAATCTGCTAACCGTGGAGAATGTTCTCTGGCAGCCTCATGATCAATGGCTGAAAAACATGGTGGAAAGCAAATATATGGAACTGCTGATTCAAATTTGCGTTTCTCTGGCACGTCTGCGCCTTGGGTACGTTGTGGATCATCGTCTCTCGTATTCGAAAACAGATTCAGAGGAGAATATCATGCTGCGCACAGCTATGGTGGAGCGTATATGCGCAGAGTTGTCAGCGGCGCTGGATATTGAATTTCCAGAACCGGAACGATGTTATTTCGGGTTGCTGTTCCGTGATGCTGAGGATCATTCCACCCGCTTGCTGCCACTGGATGATCTTGTACTGCTGGAGTCGGTTCATGAGTTGATTCGTCGTGTAGAGGCAGAGACAGGCACACCATTAGCAGAGGATCGTGTCCTGCGTGAAGGGCTGATTGCCCATATGGCTCCAGTATTCAAACGTTTGAGGGAAGGGAGAGCGATCCGCAACCCTCTCCTTCAGCAAATTCGCAAGGATTACGGCAGCTTGTTCGACTCGGTCAAAAAGGCTGCGGCGGATATGACGGAAATGGAAGTACCAGATGAAGAGATCGGATTTCTGGTCATGCATTTTGGCGCTTCGTTGGAGCGGCTGCGACAATTGCAGCGGGAGGTTCGAGCAATCGTAGTCTGCACGAGCGGAATTGGGTCTTCCAGACTTCTGGCAACAAGACTGGCCAAGGAGCTGCCACAGATCAAAATCGTGGATAGGGCCTCATGGTACGAGGCAACGCGGATTCCCAAGGAGGATTATGATCTGATCATTTCGACAGTGGAGCTACCGCTTGAGCCGGATCGGTATCTCAAAATCAGCCCGCTGCTGACGCAAGAGGAGAGTGACCGCCTGCGTCATTTCATTCAGCATATTACACTCAATCAACTCAGTGATCATCGTCAGGAACAGGCTGTACTCTCCGGCCAGGGCATGGAGTGGCTTACTGGTCTACGGAAAAGTCTTGAGGAGATTGTGCACATTGTACAGCAATTTCAAGTGTATCCACTGGAAAATCAAGGGATGGATATGCCAGCTACCATAGAGGCTATATGCATGTTGGAGGCAGGGCGGGGAAATGTCACAGAGCCTTCTGTTGTTGCTGAACAGCTTATGGAAAGAGAGCGCCAAGGTAGTCAGGTGATTGCTGATACCTCCGTTGCTTTAATTCATACACGCAGTCCCTATATTCGCCAGCCTTCGCTGGCCTTGTATAGGCTGGCTGAGCCGCTGTTGGCGGATGTAGACGAACAAGTGGAATGCGTTCTGCTGATGTTGGGACCTCGTGAGTTACCGAAAGAAAGCTTGGAGGTATTGAGCGAGATTAGTGCATTACTGCTGCAGGAAGACATGATTACACTACTGGAACACGGTAGTAGAGATCAGATTGCCAATTATATATCGACTGAGCTGGCTGAATTTTTTCACAGTAAATTAGGGACAGGGAGGAACCTACCGTGAGTATTATGACGATAGACAAAATAAAAATGAACGCAACCGCCAAAGACAAATATGAGGCGATTCGTATGGCAGGACAAATCCTGCTGGATGCAGGACATATTACAACTGAGTACATTGACAAGATGCTTGAACGCGAGGAGATTGTATCCACCTATATCGGGAACGGGCTGGCTATTCCACATGGTACCAAGGAATCTAAGACACTTGTTCAATCCACTGGCATCTCCATCGTTCAGTTCCCGCAAGGCGTAGATTTCGGGGAAGAAAAAGCATACATGGTGATCGGCATTGCAGCCCAAGGCGGCGATCATATGGAGATTTTGACAAGTATCGCTGTGGTATGTGCGGAGGAAGAAAACATGGACAAACTTCGCAACGCGGTGATCCCACAGGAAATTATAGATCTGTTCGAAAGTGAGCTGGAGCTATGAGAGCCGTCCACTTTGGAGCAGGAAATATCGGTCGCGGCTTTATTGGGCTGATTCTGTCGCGTGCAGGCTATGAGGTTGTTTTTTCAGATGTCAACGAGACACTTGTATCTGAGTTACGCCGCCGCAAGCAATATACTGTTGAGTTGGCGAATGATACGAAGGATACGGAGACGGTAACGAATGTAACCGCGATTGACGGCAGAGATGCATCCGCTGTAGCGGATGCAGTAAATCATGCTGATCTGGTAACGACCGCAGTCGGGGTTAGCATCCTCAGGCATATTGCAGCAGGTATTGCCGAGGGGATAGCGCGGCGGGTGGAGCGAGGGGCAGGCCCGCTGCATGTGATCGCTTGCGAAAATGCAATTGGAGGCAGCACCCAACTGAAAGAGCATGTTTTTGCGCTACTGGATGAGGCGACTCGTGCCAAGGCAGAGGCTTCGGTATATTTCCCCAATGCTGCTGTAGACCGGATTGTGCCGATCCAGCATCATGAGGATCCATTGCATGTGCAGGTAGAGCCTTTTTACGAGTGGGTGGTGGATCGCTCGCAGATGGCAGCTGACCATGAAGAAATCGAAGGCATTCTTTACGTGCAGGATCTGGAGCCTTACATTGAACGCAAGTTGTTTACGGTGAATACGGGGCATTGCGTGGCGGCCTATATTGGTTATACCGCAGGTTATGCCACGATCCAGGAGGCCATGAAGGATACCAAGGTGGTAGATTCAATCCAAGGGGCGCTGGAGGAAACAGGAGCGGTGCTTGTAAAGCGATTCGGCTTGAATCAAGGGGAGCATAAGAAGTACATCTCTAAGATTCTGGATCGCTTCCGCAATCCTAATCTGACAGACGAGGTTACTCGGGTCGGACGTTCACCGCTTCGCAAGCTGTCTCCCAATGACCGTCTTGTACGTCCCGCGCTGCAAGCACAGGAGTATGGTATCCGGACCGATCATCTGGCGTTAGGAATGGCTGCTGCCTGCAAATTTGATATTACGGAAGACCCCGAAGCAGTTGAGCTTCAGCAGGTGATTCGCAGCCAAGGGGTGAGTGTAGCGCTGACACGTTATACGTCCATACCTGCAGATGACCCGTTACATCGGCAGGTATTGGAGCAATATGATATTATAAGTTCATAAAACAACGTAATAACACGCACTTATCTCAATCATCCTCTTGAAGACCAAATCTACATGAGCACAAAAGTGTTCTGTAGAGTTGAGCTTCAAGAGGATTTTTATATGCGTGATTTACATCACATAACAACCTGACTAAATTATATATATTGATAATGATTATCATTATCTATAAAATATCATTAACAGTATATATATTAGGGGGATTATAGTGAAACCGATTTATATTACCTTAGGGTTTTTATTTTTGGCGCTTGGAGTTATTGGCGTAGTGGTGCCGTTGCTGCCGACTACACCGTTTTTGCTGCTGGCAACCTTTTTCTTTATGCGGGGGTCAGAAAGGATTCATCGGTGGTTTTCAAATACGTCTCTGTATCAAAAATATCTGGAAAGTTTTGTTCAAACCAGGTCGTTGAAGCTGTCCACAAAAATTACGTCATTGGGCTTAGCGTCAGCTATGCTGATTACAGGATTTATCTTTACTCCTAATATATGGGGCAAAACGCTCATCGTCTTAGTCATCCTTTTTAAATATTATTACTTTATATTCCGAGTCGGAACTGTGAGAGAAGCTGAGGCGGAAACTCTGACTTCAACTGAAGCCGTTCCTACTCCAAAAAAAAGATCTAAAATGGTCGACAGTCGTCTGTTAGGCCTGGTGGAGCATTCTCGAAAATATATCATCTTGGGTGTGCTTGTACAGTGGATCGGTCTTTTAGGGAGTATAGCCGCTGTTTTGTCTATGGCCTTTGTGATGCAGCAAGCATGGGAGGGACAAGTGACTCGCAAGCTGATTCTATTCATGACGGTCATTGTTATGGCTGCCATTGCAGTTCGCTTTCTGAGTAATTATGCAGCCAGTATGTTGTCCTATCGGGCTTCAATCAATGCTAAAAAAACGCTGCGCTCGCAGATTTACAGCAAGCTGCTAAAGCTGGGACCCTCTTATACAGATCATACTTCCACTTCGGGGGTTATTCAGGTTGCTGTAGAAGGGGTGGAGCAGCTTGAGACCTATTTTGGAAGATATATGCCTCAGCTATTCTATAGTCTGCTTGCGCCTGTAACGTTGTTCATCACCCTCTCTTTTGTCAGCTTCAAAGCGGCTATTATTCTATTAATCTGCGTTCCCTTAATTCCAGTGTCCATTATTGTCATTATGAGGATGGCTAAAAAGCTGTTTCGAAAATATTGGGGCAGCTATGTCAATTTGGGTCACAGCTTTTTGGAAAATGTACAAGGTCTGACCACGCTCAAAATTTACGGGACAGACCAGGATAAACATCAGGAGATGAACACAGCGGCTGAGGATTTTCGCAAAATGACGATGAAAGTCCTGACTATGCAGTTAAACTCCGTGGCTGTCATGGATCTTATCGCATTTGGTGGTGCCGCCGCAGGTGTGCTGGTCGCGGTAAGCGAATATTCCTCAGGTCATATTGGCTTGGCGGGAGCGCTCATCATTGTTTTGCTGTCGGCAGAGTTTTTCATTCCGCTGCGTCTGCTCGGTTCCTACTTTCATATCGCCATGAACGGAATGGCAGCAAGTGATAAAATATTCCAAATGTTGAGTACAGAGGATTTTATACAAGGACAACAAAGCATAGAAGCCACAGACATTCAACTGGAACGGGTAAATTTTGCTTACGATGAAAGAGATACCTTACGAAATATATCCATGAATATCCCTCAAGGGAGCTTTGTTTCCATTGTTGGAGAATCAGGTTCAGGTAAAAGTACGGTAGCCGGATTGATCGTTGGACATCATGAGGGCTATCAAGGAAGCCTGAAGATCGGAGGAACCGAACTGACCTCCATTACGGAAGAAAGCCGCATGCGTCATATGACCTGGATCGGTTTTAACAGCTACATTTTTAAAGGCACTGTAGAAGCGAATTTGAGAATGGGGAATGAGCACGCGGATGAGCAACAAATGCTGGAAGCGTTGCGGCAAGTGAAGCTGTATGATTTTATTCTCTCCGAAGGGGGACTGGAAGCAGAGATAGAGGAGCAGGGAGCGAATCTGTCAGGAGGACAGCGCCAACGGCTAGCACTGGCCAGAGCGTTGCTGCACGATAGTCATGTGTATATTTTTGATGAGGCCACCTCTAACATTGACGTTGAGAGTGAGGAAGGCATCATGGAGGTCATACATGCACTGGCAGGTCAAAAAACAGTGATTCTCATCTCTCACAGACTGGAAAACGTGATCCAATCTGACTGCATTTATGTGCTACAAAATGGTTTGGTGGCAGAATCCGGAACGCATCAGGAGCTGTTGAGCCAGCAGGGACATTATGCGGAGATGTATCTCAGTCAGCATAGGATGGAACAGTTTGTGAAAGTAGGTGCTGTATATGCGTAGACACGGTTTACGGATTATGGGTCAATTGTTGGTCTTGGCAGGGCCTCTTTTACCTGTGCTGCTCATTACGATTGTTACAGGAGTGCTTGGTTTTGTGTGTGCTATTGGCATTATTGTGTATGGGGCCCTTGCCTTACTGACAGCAACGGGCATCACGACAGGCTACAGCATGACATTTTTGCTGACTGCCATCGTGCTATGTGCTGTATTACGCGGCGTATTTCGTTATGGCGAGCAAATGAGCGGTCATTATCTCGCTTTCAAGCTGCTGGCCGTGCTGCGTGACAAGGTGCTTCAAGCCTTGCGCAGATTGGCTCCAGCCAAGCTTGAAGGCAAAGACAAAGGGAATCTGATTTCGCTGATTACAAGTGATATTGAGCTATTGGAAGTATTTTATGCGCATACGATATCGCCTGTTATGATCGGCATTATTACTTCACTGATTATGGTGTTTTTTATAAGCTCTTATGAGCCTTTACTAGGCGGGATCGCTGCGCTTGCTTACATAACCGTCGGTTTGTTCATTCCTCTGCTTACGTCACGTATGGGTAAGCGCCAAGGGATGGAATACCGGAGCAGCTTCGGCCAGCTGAGTAGTTATTTTTTGGACAGCTTACGCGGGATGAAGGAAATTGTTCAATATGGGCAAGGGGAACAACGATTAAATGAAATTAACCGTCGTACGGATCAGTTGGATGCCAAGCAGAAGGACTTGAAGCATCACGAAGGCATCACAAGAGCGATCACAGATGCGGCTGTAGTCGGATTTTCATTCTTGATGCTGCTAGCTGGATTGTATGGCATGTCTAAGGGGCAGATGGATTTTACAAGTATGCTGATTTCAGTCATTGCCCTGTTTAGTTCATTTGGTCCGGTGGTCGCGCTGAGCAATTTGTCTAACAATTTGCTTCAGACGCTGGCAAGCGGGGAACGAGTGCTGAGTCTGCTGGAGGAGACCCCGGAGGTAGAAGAAAATATGGATGGAATGACTGTTGGCTTTACTGGAGCGCAGATAGATAAGGTGACTTTTGCATACGATGGTCAAACGGTGCTGAAGGACGTAAGTCTCACGATACCGCCCAAACGAATTATAGGTATTCAGGGTAAAAGCGGCTCCGGCAAGTCAACGTTGTTGAAGTTGCTGATGCGATTCAGGGACCCGCAACAAGGTGGAATTTTGCTATCTGAACACGATTTAAAGGACATTGAGACCCGACATTTAAGAAGCTTGCAAAGCTATGTCGATCAGCATACATTCCTGTTTGATGATTCCATTGCAGCTAATATCAAAATTGGAAAGCCTGATGCTACACATCAACAGGTTGTAGAAGCAGCCCGTAAGGCATCAGTGCACGATTTTATTATGATATTGCCTCAAGGATATGACAGCCGAGTTGGAGAGTTGGGGGACAGGCTGTCTGGTGGAGAACGTCAGCGCTTGGGACTGGCCAGAGCCTTTGTTCATGATGCGCCCCTCTTACTGCTGGACGAACCAACTAGCAATTTGGACAGTTTGAACGAAGCGATTATTTTAAAATCGTTAAAAGAACAGCAGCAAGATAAAACAATTATCCTTGTATCGCATCGAAGCTCTACCATGCGAATGGCTGACGAAATTTTTCAAATGGATAACCGCCGACTCTCCTGAAAATGGTACATGGTTTAGCATGCTTTTTTCAGTCTAGTCTATAAGTGATAAAAGCTAGAAAATAAATGTGATGCTTTGGAGGCGAAAGCTGTAGCCTGTTCATCGTTTTGTCATAAAATGGAGTGTGCGTGTTGAAATGAGAGTGTCATCCTTATTTAATTCATCCAGCTTTTCAAGCTTGTCTTATTTTGATAGCCTATGAGGTGAGGATTTTGCAAATCCTGAGGTATATTGACAAGTCATAAACATCATAAATGATGGATGAACAGAGGCTATAAGCCGATGTATAAAAATGGGTGGTGAACAGGAATGTCTGATTTCAATCAGCTCAAGGGACTTGAGCACACAGCATATCCCATATATGAAGGCTATGATTTGGGTCTTACTTATACGCCTGCGGGCAGCAAATTTAAGGTATGGGCACCGACTGCACAGCAGGTTCATATAGCGTTGTATACCGACGCAGGGGTATACGATCAGGAAGGAATCGTTCAGGAGCACGGTGGTGGTCAGGAATTTCTAATGAGCCGTGATGATCAAGGTGTATGGTCTATCGAACTGGAAGGCGACTGGAACAGATATTATTACATGTACAGGCTGGAGTGGGTGGACCACACCATTCATTATGCTGCCGATCCATATGCCAGAGCGGTATCAGCCAACGGGCAACGTACGGCTATCATTGATTTGGATCGAACCAACCCGGATGGATGGGAACAGGATGAGGGGCCTGTACTTGAGCGTGCGACAGATGCCATTATCTATGAGCTTCATGTGCGCGATTTTTCGATGTCCCCCCATTTTAATACGGGTATAAAAGATTTATCTGCCGCTCAGGGGCGGTTTGCAGCCTTTACGTATACGGGATTAACGGATTCCGAGGGTAACCGTATCGGACTGGATCATTTGCTGGAGCTCGGCATTACACATGTTCATTTGCTTCCCGTGGCTGACTTTCATACGGTGAATGACTTTTCGGAATTAGGAACTGAATATAACTGGGGCTATGATCCGCAGCACTATAATGTGCCGGAGGGGTCCTACTCTTCCAATCCAGCTGATCCGGAGGCGCGTATACGCGAGTTGAAATTGCTGGTACAGTCTCTGCATGCGGCCGGCATCGGTGTCATTATGGACGTCGTGTACAATCATACGTATTCGGTGGAAAAGGGTCCGTTTGAGCCAGTTGTACCAGGATATTATTACCGTACAGATGAGCAAGGGAAGCTCACCAATGGATCAGGTGTAGGTAATGAGTTGGCAACCGAACGTCCGATGGTGCGCAAGTATATCAAGGATTCACTACGCTATTGGGCAGAGGAATATCACATAGATGGCTTCCGGTTTGATTTGATGGCGTTGATTGATACACCGACTGTAGAGCAGCTTACCCGAGAACTTCGCTCTGAGATACGTCCCGATCTGCTGATCTATGGTGAGCCTTGGACAGGAGGAGAGTCCCCCCAGCCTTTGCTTACATTAAAAGGAACGCAGCGGGATAAGGGTTTTGCCGTTTTTAACGACAATTACCGTTCTGCCATTAAGGGAGATAGCGACGGTACAGGAAGCGGGTTTGCTACGGGTGCGGAAAATCAGGAGGAACGGGTACTTCAAGGTGCTTTTGGAGCTATTTATGATTTCACAGCTCAGCCATCAGAGACCGTCAATTATGTAACGGCCCACGATAATCTCAATTTGTGGGATAAAATTTTGACGGTGAGACATTTGCGGGAGCATTGTCGTTTTCCGCAATGGGAGCAGGGGAACCCCAAAGATGGAAGGACAGCCGAACAAGCCGTAGCCGAAGCAGACCCGTATCAGGAGATGGAGAAAAGTAACCTACTTGAAAACGAAACTGTACGTAAGTCCCTGTTAGCTAACGGAATGGTTCTGACATCGCAAGGCATTCCTTTTATCCATGCAGGGGATGAACTGCTGCGTTCCAAATATGGAGACCATAACAGCTACCGAAGCTCTGATGTGGTGAACGCCATCCGTTGGAATCACAAGGCGAGGTTTCGACCTGTGTTTGATTACTACCAGGGCTTAATTGCTTTGCGACGCAGTCACCCGGCATTCCGTATGGATCAGCGTGAGCTGGTGGAGCAGCATATGGAAGTCCTGCAAAGCAGTGGGCATGTGGTCGCTTTTGCTTTGAGACACCATGCTAACGGCGATGCATGGAATCATATTGTAGTGATTTATAACGGTTCGGATACAGAGCAGACCATATCATTGCCTGCGGAATCGGACCGTTGGCATGTAGTCGTGGATGCACACGGGGCCGGGATTGAGACACGGTATGAAGTGGTAGGTCATCGTGTGACGGTATCGCGCTGGTCGATGATGGTGTTGTACGATCAGGATGGACCTCCCCAAGCCTCCTTTTTGACAGAGCATGATCATCAAGCTAACGAGCAAGTGGATAACAAAACGAAAGGCTTGGATGAGGGGACAAATCAAGAGATTGCAGGTACAGCAATGACAGATGCCCAGCTAGGAAACGATAGAGAGGTTATTCCATTCCGCACAATTGAATTGATCTACGAGCGTGCAGATCGGCAATACTCTGGCTGGAATGTGTGGATATGGGGCACTGGGTACCGTGACGGACATGTTGAATTTCAAGATTTAGATGACGGCCGGGCAATAGCCCGCATTCGGGTGGCTCCTGATGTACAGCGAATTGGCTACATTGTCCGCCTGAATCACTGGGATGCCAAGGATGTGGAGGCAGATCGATATATTGATGTAGATCTGACCCAGTCTGTGATGCAGGTATTGATTCATAGTGGCAGAGAGGAATATTTATTACTGGTTAACGATAACCGGGCAGGATAACCTTGTATGCCTGGTTGCCATATATACACGAGAAAATAGCATTTTTCGATCGTTTCGAGAAATGCTATTTTTTTATGCAAATGTGCGTCACTTTCAGAAAAAAGGGGTAAAATAGAATTATGGACTTGTTTAGTTTTGCCAGCTTGCTGGCTCATATTCTGTAGTACGACTGGTAAACCAAGCAAGATTCTTGGAGGAAAATCATTTGTAAGGTAACCTGAAGGAGGTTGTATATCATGAGTTCTAATGGAGGAAGTATTCAACTAACCGCCCAGCCGAGAACAGAGAAGAAGGGTTCGGCCATTCGTGGATTAAGGTTAAAAGGACGGATTCCAGCTGTGGTTTACGGCTCTGAAATCGAGGGAACCCCTGTACATGTCGATGCCAAGGAATTTAATAAAGTAGTCAGAACCGGACGTTCAGAGGTTTTTAATCTCACAGTAGAAGGCGGAGAAACGATCCCAGTAATTATTAAAGATTATCAACAGCGTGACAACCAATGGTTGCATGCCGATTTTTTAAAAATTTCCAAAAACAAACCGCTTCGCGTGCGTGTTTCTATTGATTATCAGGGAACCCCTGTAGGTACAAAAACAGGCGGTATCCTGCAAGTTCAAGAAACAGAAGTCGAAGTTGAAGGTTTGCCTTCTGACTTGCCGTCCACAATTGAAGTGGATGTATCCGCACTGGATATTGGCGACAAGCTGAGCGCAAGCGACTTAAAGCTTCCTAAAGGTGTGACGCTGCATGTCTCTGAAGAGGAGCTACTGGCATCCGTGATCGTGCCGCGTGCAGTCGAGGTAGAGAATGCTGCTGTGGAAGGTGATGCAGCGGCAACTGAAGGCGCTGAAGAGGCTTCCGAAAACAAGGAATCTTAATGAAGTCAGCAGGCATATTGAACGTTGGCTGATTAAAGAAGATGATCAAACCGTGAGCTAAAAACCGTTCCCTGTTAGGGGGCGGTTTTTCTCTTTAAAGCACGACCATCATTCAATACGCGTTCTGATATGACGATATATATAGTATGGCATTTACATTTTTATTTTATAAATACCTAATATATATCTAAGGAGCGCGTACGCAATCATGGACAGAACGAATGAATTGTTGTGGCAAAGAAACAAATTGGTGATCATTATTTTTTGGATTATGACTTTGAGCAGCATCATCCCGGCAGTATCTAATCCCTCGATGTGGGTATCTAGTGGTGTAGGATTTGTAGTCGCGGCAGTTTTGACAATTCTGAATATGAAAAAGAAAGGAATCCGTCTTATTCCTTGGATTATTACATTTTATAGTGCATTAATATGTATATTTGTGAACTTGTCTAGCGTGGATGTAGTAGTTTCGATCTTTATCTGCTCGTTGTTGTTGCTCTACCCATCTTACCGATATTTTCTGGTAACCATGACCTTAAATCTGTGTAATATTTTTGTACAAGTTACGATCGGTACGCCCGCAACTCCCCAGGCTACCGGTTCTTTGCGTTATGTGCATGAGTTTATCATTGTTTTACTGATTGGTTTGCTACTGTTAGTGGTATCGGTGTTAAATCAAAAGCAGTTTCAGAAAACGGAAGAGCAAAATAAAGATATGGAGGCCACAAGGCAACGGATTGAATTCCTGTTTGAGCAAGTTAGACAAGCTGTAGCTGGATTGCATAGCTTTACAGAACGATTCAGGAATCAAGTGGATGCTACAGGCAACGTGACGAATGAAGTCGCTATCGGGTTTCAGGAGGTTGCCAAAGGGGTAGAAATGCAAGCTTCGAATATCACTGAGGTCACGGATAACTTGGCTCAGTCTGATCAGCACGTGCGCGAGGTTGCCGATCATTCCCGAGAACTGAAGCAGCTCTCCGAAGATACGAAAAATGCCGGGGGTAGAGGGAGCAGTCAACTACTTGCACTAACATCTCAAATTAAGGATTTGGGTCGGGTGATGAGTCGTACCAAAGAAGAATTAGATGAGTTTAAAGTGCAGAGTGACAATATGTCTTCCATGCTTAAAGAAATTACTCAAATCTCAAAGCAAACCAATTTGCTGTCCTTGAATGCATCCATTGAGGCTGCCAGAGCGGGAGAGCATGGAAAAGGGTTTGCGATCGTGGCTGGAGAAGTGCGTAATTTGGCTGAAATGGTTGGAAACACCTCAGTGGCGATGGAAGGTATTTTGGAGCAGCTGAGAACTCAGATGGATTCTGTTGTAAGTCAATTTGACATGGGACAGGAAAGATTACAGCAAAGTATGGAGTCGGCACATTCGACCGAAATTGTACTGGAGGATATCCTGCAAAATGCCAATAAAGTATTGGTGCAGGCCGTGGAGGTAGAGTCCAGTACGAATAGTATGCAGCAATTTTCGTCTCAGGTCGTTCAAGAGATGATGGAATTTTCCAGTGCGACAGAACAAGCAAGTGCAGCGTCAGAGCTAATTTTGGCTGGAGTAGAGGAGCAGCAAAATATAACCTCCAATATGGTGGCGGGATTTAGTGAGCTGGAGGCATTGATTATTCAGTTGAAAGAGCTGGTGCATGATCAGAATGAGGGCGGCAGTTCTAGCAAAATCAGCAAAAGTAAATAACCGAAAAGCTTCATCAGCGGACTAGAGATCCGGGGCTTATCGCTAACAAGCGGTATCCCCGGTTTTTTACTGTGTTTAAGAAGAAGGGAAATGAAGTGGGAAGTTTTAGAAGCTATAATTAGATGGAAGTTGATGGTATAATTTGTGGCAGTTTAAATGCTTTGTAACAAGGGGGAGTGGCTATGATGATGGGAAAGCAAGCACCTAAATTAAAAGCTGGAGACGAGATACGCATTCTTTCGCCATCCAGAAGCTTGTCTATTGTTTCTGAGGAAAATCGCCTGATTGCCCAGCATAGGCTGGAGGCGCTTGGGTTTAAAGTGAGCTTTTCACAGCATGTGCTGGAAAACGATGATTTTGCATCTTCTTCGATAGAGTCTAGAGTAGCTGACTTGCACGAAGCTTTTATCGATCCGAAGGTAAAGGGCATCCTGACCTCAATTGGGGGCTATAATGCCAATCAGCTCCTTGCCCATCTGGATTATGATCTGATCAGCGCTCATCCTAAACGATTTTGTGGTTATTCGGATATAACGGTGTTAAGCCATGCGATTTATGCTAAGACGGGGCTTATCACGTATGCGGGACCTCATTTTTTGACGTTCGCCATGTTGCGAGGAAATGAGTATACGATGACTTATTTCCAAAGGTTAATGTTGGAAGAGGGCAGCATTCAAATCCAATCTTCACCGGAGTGGAGTGACGATACTTGGTATCTGGATCAGGATAAAAGAAGCTTTCACCATAATGCGGGTCCATATGCGATTCATGAAGGAGAAGCAGAGGGTACGATTGTGGGTGGAAACTTGTGTACCCTGAATTTGTTACAGGGAACCCCATACATGCCAAGTCTAAAAGGAACCATAGTGTTTGTTGAGGATGATTACGAAAGCTCTCCCGCTACATTTGACCGGGATTTGCAATCATTGTTGCACCAGCCCGGATTTGATCAGGTTAAAGGAATCATCATAGGACGATTTCAGAAGGCGTCTCATATGACAGAAGAATTGCTGCGGCAAATCATTCGCTCAAAAAGAGAATTGGCCTCTATACCGGTGATTGCAGATGCCGATTTTGGTCACACCACGCCGCAGTTTACATATCCGATTGGCGGAAAGGCGCTTATTCGTGCCCGTAATAGCAGGGTGGGGATTGAAATATGTGAATAATGATAGAGTGATAGAATTTATCGAACTGGGGGAGAAATTCCTATGGAGCTTAAATATTTGTTAATCGGCGTGTTAAGCCTATTGGGTAGTGGAGTGATATATACGATGGAGCGCTTTATATCCGTCATTCAATGGGCTGCGAATTCCGTCCCTGTTAAATTGAATAGTTCAGGTATATCTAATTCAGAACCTGATATGCCGAGTTTTATTGACAATATATTTGTTATTATTTTATTCGTATGTGGCTTGATGATACTCGGGTATGGTGTGTATGAACGACGTACACGATAACACAACCTAAGAAGGCATATCCGTTTTTATTTGGGAGGAACGCATGTGAACGCCTTGTTGGAAATGCTGATGCAGCTATTTGAGCGCGCGGCATTGTTGCTGATTTGTTTGTTTTTTATTACACGTATCCCCCGGTTTAAGGAAACCTTGCAGAAGAACAGTCATTCTCCGGCAGAGCTGACGTTACTAACATTGATTTTCTGTATGTTTGCACTGTTTGGTACCTACACCGGGATTGAAGTTGAAGGCTCGCTGGTTAACGTTCGGATTATCGCAATTATGGCGGGCGGAATTTTATTTGGACCTTGGGTTGGGATCATTACAGGTATTGTATCTGGGATTCATCGTTATCTGATTGATATCGGGGGAATCACCTCGATTCCGTGTCTGATTACAAGTATTCTGGCAGGTGTGGTGTCAGGATATATCGGTCGCCGGGTCAATCGTTCCAAGAGATGGCTGGTCGGTATCGCCGCAGGTATGGTCTGTGAAGCGTTGACGATGCTGCTCATTCTGGTGATGGCCCAACCTCATGGTCTTGGTGTGGACATCGTTTCCAAGATCGGTCTACCCATGATTATCGGAGAAGTCAGTATCGGTTTAATCGTACTATTAATCCAGAGTGTGGAAGGGGAAAAGGAGAATATCGCGGCCAGACAGGCCAAGCTGGCATTGGATATTGCCAACAAGACGTTGCCTTATTTTCGTTCCATTAATGCGGAATCCTTGCATACGATTTGCTCAATTATAAAAGAAGACATCAAGGCAGATGCGGTGGCGATTACGGATACCAGAGATGTGCTGGCTTACGTCGGTTTTGGCGAAGAACGCTATCATATCGGGGATGAAATCATTAGCGATGTGACTAAATCGACGATCCGTAGCGGTAAAATCACGATCCGCAACCATATCGCTGACGACAAAACGCCCCAAATCCAGTCTCTGCTCATTATCCCGTTAGAGGAGCGGGGAGAAGTAACCGGAACCCTGAAGATTTACTACCGAAAAGCTTATAAAATTACGTATCCGCTGCAGACGATGGCGATTGGCTTGTCTCAGATCATTTCCACGTTAATGGAAGTGTCGCGTGTGGAGCAAATTAAGGAAGCGGCGAATAAGGCCGAGTTAAAGGCACTCCAGACGAAGATCAATCCTCATTTTCTATTCAACGCATTGAACGCCATTGCCTCAACGACGCGCACCAAACCGGACAAGGCGCGAGAACTGATCATCAATTTGTCAGGCTATCTGCGTTATAATTTGGAGTTGAATGATGATTTGATCGAAATTCACAAGGAGCTTCAGCAGGTGTCGGATTACGTAGAAATTGAAAAAGCGCGCTTCGGCAATCGGCTTCAGGTGGAGTATGTAATGGATGAGGTGTCAGTGCGTATTCCGAGCCTAATTATCCAACCCCTGGTTGAGAATGCAATTAATCATGGAATCCTCAAGAAAAAGGGACCAGGTACAGTAACCATTTCTGTAAAGGATCGTGGCGAAAAAGTGCGTATTTCTGTGGCTGATACCGGGGTGGGTATACGGGACGATGTTGTGGATAACCTATATCATGATCAAGTTCCAGCTAAACAGATCGGCTTGTACAATGTGCACAGAAGACTCAAGCTTATGTATGGTGAAGGAGTAATTATTCTTAAACATGATCCAGGCACCGAAGTTTATTTTGACATACCAAAGGAGAAGTCATGAAGGCCATAATTGTAGAAGACGAACTTCCAGCACGTGAAGAGCTGGAGTATCTTATTCAGACTCATAGCAGCATTGAGGTGACCGATAGTTTTGAGGATGGGCTGGATGTGTTCCGGTTTCTGCAAGATCAGGAAACGGATGCGATCTTTCTGGACATTAACATTCCTTCATTGGACGGGATGCTGTTGGCACAGAACATTAGCAAATTTGCTAAAAAGCCCTATATTATTTTTACGACCGCCTATAAAGAACATGCGGCGCAGGCTTTTGAACTGGAGGCGTTCGACTACATTCTCAAGCCATATGATGAAAAACGGATCGCATCCATGCTACATAAGCTCGAAAATGCTTATGAGCAGCGAAACGCTCAAATACAGGAGCCTGTTCAGGCTGGGCAACCCCGAGCTGCTGAAACCAGTACCGTTGCTGCTCCAGGACGTATTAATCTGCTGAAAAATGACAAAATTATCGTAACGGATGCGAACGATATTTACTATGCGTGTGCGCAGGAAAAGGTAACTCGTGTCTTTACAAGGCACGAAGAATATACGATGCCGATGAGCATTTCGGAATTTCATGCCCGGCTGCCGCAGCAGGACTTTTTCCGTTGTCACCGATCGTACACGGTGAATCTGTCGCAGATCCGTGAGATTGTACCTTGGTTCAATCATACGTATCTCCTGCGCTTGCGTGGACTAGAAGCAGAAATTCCGGTGAGTCGCAGTAAGGCCAAGGAATTCCGGCAAATTATGCGACTTTAAAGGCATTTCATTCCGCTATATGTGCATTTCATTCCTCAAACGATTTCTGGCTGACATGCAGGGTTATAATAACCGTGTAGACAGGATCCTTACAGACTTGCTCTTTCACAGACGCAAAGCGTACTGGATTCACGGTTATCATTATAACAAATGGATGCTGTAGAGCCGGAATGAAAAGAGGAGATCAATATGAAATCAAACAGCGGAAATCGCCTGCTGGTCGTACTTGGAACGATTATTGTCCAGATGGGCTTAGGTACCATTTACACATGGAGTTTATTTAATCAACCATTGGTGGACCGCTTTGGCTGGAACCTCAGTTCGGTCGCTATTACATTTTCAATTACCAGTTTTGCACTGGCGTTTGCTACGTTATTTGCAGGCAAGCTACAGGATAAATGGGGACTACGTCGTCTGATTTTGTGTGCAGGTGTCGTGTTAGGGGCAGGGCTCATGCTCAGTTCACAGGTAACTTCGTTATCCTTACTGTACATTTTGGCGGGTATTATCGTAGGTTTTGCGGATGGAACGGCATATATTACATCACTGTCGAATCTGATTAAATGGTTTCCTGAGAAAAAAGGACTTATTTCCGGTATTTCAGTTGGGGCCTACGGAACAGGCAGTCTGATATTCAAGTATATTAATGGTTCGCTGATTCAGTCTGTTGGCGTATCGCAAGCGTTTCTGTATTGGGGAATGATCGTGCTGATCATGATCGTCGGGGGTTCTTTCCTGGTGAAAGAAGCAGTAGTCATGAATAAGCCTTCGGTACAAAATGGGGCTGTACAGCGGGACTACACCGTTAAAGAAATGCTGCGCACCAAGCAGGCATACCTACTGTTCGTCATGTTCTTTACCGCTTGTATGAGTGGTCTCTACTTGATCGGAGTGGTCAAAGATATCGGCGTACGGATGGCTGGTTTGGATGTAGCAACAGCCGCTAATGCGGTCGCTATGGTCGCTATTTTTAACACGGCGGGTCGGATTATATTAGGTGCGCTATCCGATAAGGTAGGTCGTCTGAAAGTGGTAGCAGGTGCACTTTTAGCAACAGCAGTTGCAGTTACAGTACTGAGTCTGGTACCCCTGAATTTTGGTTTGTTCTTTGCCTGTGTAGCAGGGATTGCTTTTTGCTTCGGCGGCAATATTACAGTCTTTCCTGCCATCGTAGCTGATTTCTTCGGTCTGAAGAACCAAAGCAAAAACTATGGTATTGTGTATCAGGGCTTTGGCCTTGGTGCGCTGGCGGGGTCATTTATCGCTGCCTTGCTCGGCGGATTTATCGCAACATTTACCACAATTGCTGTGCTATGCGTCGTATCGTTCCTGATTGCCCTCACCATTCGCACCCCAGAACAAGGTAAAGGCAAACTGCGCAGTGAACGGAAGAAAAATGCCAACGGTGTACGCAGCATGAAGCCAGGTACAAAATTAGGTTAAACGATTTGAGAAAATAGGACCAGATGAATGCCAAAAGACCTGTCATCATTCTCTAAGGGAGATTATGGCAGGTTATTTGTTTTTCCAATAACCTATTTTACGCTATAATAAAAAGATGTGTAATAAGCCGATATATACAAAAGACATAAGCTAAGAACCTGACAGGAGGACGAGTCATGATCGTGGATACAAGCGGGAGTCTGCTTGCCCGCAATACGAAGCTGCGAAATACATATCAAATTCGAAGCGCCTTGTCCCGCAGTGAGCTGGCCATCGTGTATACGGCAAGGCTGTTGGATAACCGAGAAAAGGTCATTGTGAAGGAATTTTTTCCGAATGCACTGGCTTTACGGGGGACAGATCGAAAAACGGTCACTTGTAGCGCTACGATGCAATACAAATACGTGGAATTTATGCATTATTTTTTGCGTGAAGGGCAAATGTTAAAGGAGTTAAGTCATCCGGGAATTGTCGGTTATATAGATCATTTTGAGGAAAATGGAACTGCTTATCTGGTCATGGAATACTGTGCAGGCAAAACGCTGGATCGAATGATGCAAGAAGAGGCTGTGCCAACGTCTGATCCTGCTTTTCTGTACCAAACGTTGCTGCCTTTAATTGATGCCTTGGAGTATATTCACAACAAAGGAATTATTCATCGGGACATTAAGCCAGGCAATATTATGATTGGGGAACATGGCAACATCAAGCTGATTGATTTTGGCTCTGCTGTGCATTTTGAAGGCAAGGAGCATCCGATCTTCACCACGGCAGGCTATTCTCCGCTGGAATTTTACTCTAACCGTTCGCGGCAGGGGCCTGTGTCGGATATTTATAGCTTGGCCGCCACGCTGTATTATTGCCAAAAAGGATCACCTCCACCGGATGTGCCAGGCAGATTATTTGCAGATCGGACCGAACGGATTCGGATCGAAAATGCAGGGATTTCACTACTGCCGTATGTTATTAGGCGCGGTCTGGAAGTACAGGCTACCAAGCGTTGCCGCTCACTTCGATGGTTTAAAGCCGCCCTACGTGCGGAATATTGGATAAAAAAAGGGAAGCGCCCTACTCTTACGGTTCGTTAACCGTAAGAGACGGCGCTTCTCTTTTTTTATTCCGACGATGTTATCCTGTCGGAGCTTGAATATGGTCGGTGTAGACTGAAGTATTCGGCTTAATCGCTTTATAGCGCAGCTCAATTTCAGTGACACCATCCTCAAATGTGATATATAGTTTGTCACCATACGCCATGACCGCTTTTTTGTTGCGGATCAATCTGATTTTTCCATGCTGCAGGGCGCAGCGTGTATCATGTTTCACGATCAGAGTCCCTTTTTTACCTGCGGAAAATAGGATTCGTTCCGCTTCTGGTAATGGTTCGTGAACGTCAAGCGTACGGAATAACTCCTGCAAGCTGACCTTATGACCCGGAAAGGAGGTAAGCGGCCAAGATTTTACCGGAATCTCCTGCCCACTCGCTGTAGCGAGAAAATAACCTTCGATTCTTCCAGCAAACTGCGGCTTCGGTTGCAAGAACCAATACAGAAGAGCAGCTATCACAATGCTGATGGCTACCGTCCATTTAATGGCTGTATACCGGGATTGGACTGAAACGGTCAGTGTAGCGCTACTGGATGCACCTTCTGGATCGGTAGCGGTAATCTTTAGCTTCGTGTCACCTGTGTGAAGCTCGGATAGCAGCAGATCATTACCGTTAATCTCGGCATTAATCGTATCGTCAGAAGCTCCTGAATCCAGCTTATAGTTCAGCTTGTCATGATTGGGATCAACAATAAAGTCTGATAAACTTCGACGGGAATCACCGTCTTCTTTAACCAGGCGAATCGTCAGGTCTTTTAAAGCTTGTGGTGCTGCATTGGTGGCGTGAACCTTATGTACAGTTCCCTTACGGTACCACTGCGGACTATCCAGGGATAGCTGCCATGTATAATCACCCGTTTGGGGGAACGCATATTCGGTATAAAAGGCTCCTGACTTATAGGTCATAGGCACCTTTTTAGCTGTACCGCCCTTTACAGGGGTAACTATAATATGGGCTTGGAGAGATGTGTATACAGCTTCATCTGTAAGCTTTTGGCCATCCGGTAACACGAGCTGAGCTTGAAACGATGTCGCTTGACCCTTCAGCAATTGCATAGGCTTGTCGCCATGAGTTGCTGTTGTTTGCGTTCCCCCTATAGTAGCTTCAGCTTCCAGTCGATAGCTGCCAAGTAGATTGATTTTAACCAAATCTCCGCGTATGCCTCGTAATTTCAACTTCACTTTACCTGCTTGTGGATGCTCAATTTTCAAAATCGCATATCGGCTTGACTTGTATCTGCGGATATTTTCTGAATTGGAGTATAGCTGGGTTTCCAGCAGGGGATGCTCCGACAAAAGCACCAGATTGGCTTCCTCCATACTAGAGTCCGGTAGGGTCACAGCTAATTCTTGCATCTCGCCAGTGGTTGTAATTGCAGCAACTGGAACGAGCTTGGAACGAATTTGACTGGCAAAAATGCGGTTCAGAATTTCGGGCAGATCCTCAGCACTACTGGTAATAAAAGAAGCTCCTCCCGTTTGAGAAGCGATCCGTTCGAGTTCTTGCCGGTTTACCGTGCCATCATGATTCAGACCAATCGTATACACCGGGTATCCCTTGGTCTGTGCAGATTTGATGACAGAGGATACATCGTTATTCGAGTCACCCTTGGACCGAGAACCAGAAGAGGCACCAAAATCAGTCTCTCCATCTGACAATAAAATCATAAAAGGCTGACGCCCTTGGGTTGCTCCTGCGGCTAGCAGTTCCGAGCCTTTACGCAGTCCAAGTCCCAAATCTGTATAACCAGAACGGTTCAACATTCTGATTTCCTGCTGGATTTGCGATTTTTGCGCTGCCACGCCAATCGAAGTCAGTGGTTTTGAGGCGACAACGTGATGGTTGTAGGCGACGAAACCCACACGTGTACGGTCTGCATCACTCAAGTCCATAAACATACTGATGACTTCGGCGGCAATACCCTCGGGATCCGTGTCTCTCATGGAATAGCTGGTATCCAGTACAAAAACAGCATCGTAACCCTCGATCGAAGCAGTCCCCAAAGATGCTGCATTAGCCTGATTTACAGTGCAAATGACCCCGTTTAAGCCCGTTTGAAAAAATAGTACAAAAGTCATGAAAGTGATAATTCCTAGTTTCCTTATTCTGAACATAAGCTCCTCCATCGGCGAGACCAATGTGGGCGTACCAACTCTCCTAATCCTTGGGATATAAGGGATAAAGGATCAAAACAGCTGAAAAACCTCACATTAGCCATGAATTTGATACTTTTACGCTTCTCAGAAATATCCAATGAACTTCTATCGGTCATTGGATTCCATTTGTGAATATTTCCCTGAAGAAACAGGTCTAACATATCATAAAAATTACATACTTACGCATAAAATGAGTCAAAATGCCCTGTTTCAATCTGAGACTACAGAAATTGACAAAACTGAAGGGTGCTTTGTATGATAGCTTTCGTATCAACGGCAAAAATTGGGATTGAAGTTAGGAATACGAAATCATAAATTTGAAATTTCTGTGTTATATGACTTTTGATTTTGAATTTTCTCTCATTTGAATGCCTTGCCGTTAAAAGCCGAATAGCGCTTCGGACCGATTTTCGAGGTTATATGCCTGTACCGTAAATGTGGTATATGCTCAATCCTTTGACGAATTTAAATGTTAAGTAGGGGGGAGGAGGCAAATGAACTAAAAATGAATATTCGTCCGTTTCAATTGGACATCCCGTGTCCGTATATGGAGCAATGGACCTATAACTCATACTTTATTCATTTGCCGACAACGATGGAAATCATTTATCAAACCAACCGGACAATGCTTTTTGAAGAGATTAACCCGGAAAAGCTGGATCTGATCACCATTGTAGGTGATGTGAAGGGTATCGACAGCTTGAGCGATGAGAAGATCAAGGAAATTAATCAGCACCTTCTGGTGCGTAGCTTTGACGAATTTTTGGATAAGTTTTCACCGACCGTATATTCATTTTTTAACGCGGCCAATCAAAAGGTCGTCTACACCCTTAAAAAGCCTGAGGGAATTGATGAGGATAGCATTTCTGAAATTCGTATCAATCAAAGTAATGATTTTCTGAAAATGTTGTTTACGCTCATTGATACTAAGCGCAGTCAAGGAATCACCAATGTAGATTTCAAATTTGAAAATCTGCTGGATATGATTTCACCGAAAAAGGTTATGGACGATATTCGTCAAGTCCGCAAAGAAATTCACTATATGTACGGTGAATACGACAAGCTGGATGATGGCGATCCGAAGAAACTCGACATGGGTGACAAGCTGAATGCCATGTTCGAGGAAGCGAGCCAGAACTATAACAACGTTATGGCTATGCTGCCGCTGGCAATTGAGGACATCAAAACCCGTCTTCTGCTCGGTGGCGCCCAAGAGGAAAACGCCGGTGAGTTGATCCAGGTGGGTATGCTCTCCATTGGGGAAAGCGGCGAACTGAAAATTATTGAAGCGCCGAAGAGCGAAAGTACTGAGCTGATGCTGTTGGATGAGAACAGCACTGGTGATCTCTCCCAAGTATTCGAAGAAGATTATAACTCTATCACAGATACGCCTTCTGACTATGTGAAGGACTTGGTGGTTCGCACGTTTGTGCCACTTCCAGCTGTTCAGACCAAGGTTGACACAGCGGTTGAAGTTCAGAACTACAATACGTATCTGGAGTTCTATAAAAATGCCAAGGATGATTTCGTAAAGGCGGTTAAGCCGCTGGTAGAAAAAATCCTCGGTGTCAAAATGTTCTTCGACCAATATGCGACGAAGAGCAAAGGAATGCTGCCGACAATGCTGGTGGCGAATAACAAACTGGACATGCTGGTGAAAAGCAGCAATATTCCACGTCTGGAAACGTACCTGAATACCGTAAATGCCAAAAATGAATTCAGCGACACCATCTGGTTCGGGATCGTTCCATCTATTGAGCTGGAAGCAGCCGGTAAGGTGAAGGTGTCTCGTGAACGCTTTAAGGGCAACGAGAAGGTCGTAAAACAGGGCGGAAATTCAATGGAATCGCTCTCGATGCTGCTGCAAGTCGTGAAGGATTACAAAATTCAAATGTTCTTTAACTTTGAATCCGGTGAAGAGACGACCTTCAACAGTATGGCGACAGCAGGCATCGACAAGTATGTCGATAAATGCGCCAGTCTTGTGCGCAGAGAATATAGCGAATTTGCGATTCCTTGTGTACCGAACTTTACCATTATTCCGAAGGATAAATCGGGTGTCATTATTGATAGCAAAATGCTACAGACCGAAGACGGTGTGCAACTTTCCAAGGAAAAAGAAGATATTCTCAAGCTGTGGATCGAGGGCGTATATGTAGGCGCTGCCTACGTGGCTGCTGGCTTGGTCGCTTCTTATCAATGTCCTGAATACCTGCGTGAGACGTTCAAAACGGTCAATAAAAACTTCCCTGGTGTACGCTTTGACATTGAAGCTGGAGACAACAGTCTGCGCACGGTGACGACGATGGCCAAGGAAATCACTGGGTTCACCAACACGATCAAGGATGCCATCAACCGTAAAAACTTTGGCTTTGTATTCTCGTCTGAGAATGCTCAGATTCAGGATAAGGATATCCGCCGGATTACTGTCTACAAGGCAAGAAGCATGGCGATGTCCGAGGACGGCTTTGACTCCATCTACAAAACGCTGGTCAGCACGTACATTGAACGTATTTTGCGCTACCAAACAGGAGACTTCAAGCACGAAAATATCGTCCGCTTCTTTAGTAACAATCCGAGCAGTCAGAAGAGCAAGTGGCTGAGCAGCAGAGGATCTGTGAACTCGATCATTCAGGACGGAGACGATATGAGTTTCATTATTGATGAGAAAAGCAATATGTGCCATATCGATCTGGTCTTCAATGGTAATGTGAAGAACCTGGAAGTCATGATCACTAAGGGAACCAGCTCGGTCAAATCATGATCCGAGCACTACGAAAGATGTTAGAGGCGTTTCTATCCAGAACCGCCTTTATACATAAATCGCGGAGAAGCACTGCTTCTTCCGCCATCATTTTACCTAATATCAAGGAGGCAACACACATGGGATTCAGATTGAAAGTAGAAGGACAAGAAACAATTGAGCTGGGCTTGGATAACATCCAAACGGTTATTTATGACACCGATACACCGGACGATTCCAATGCACGCTCCACTGACGTAGGCTCCACGCTGCGCATCAGCGGTAAAATCATCACAGCAGTAGACGGTGACAGCGCGGATGACACGCTGAAACTGGCTTTGTGGTCTCTGGTTCCTGCTGAAAAAGCAGACAGCTACCGTAAAGTAACACTGGAAGTTATTGCAGCTGATCAAGTTGTGCGTAAAATCTACTTCCCGAATGCTTTCGTTGTAGACTACAACGAGCACTTCGGCGACACAGAAGGTGTAGGTGCATTTACACTCTACATCAAACAAAAGAAAGACAAAACCGAGCTGGCTACCATCGACGGCGGATATCCGGTTTAAGCTTAACGTCTTAACGTTAAGTGCAGCTTAAACACACACTCACCCGGCGCATACGTGAAGGGTGGATAAATATTAAGAGGCCTACGGGTCTCTTAATATTTATTTTTTTCGGAGAGGGGAACACCAGACAATGACCAACTACTATGAGCTGCTCGGTGTCGGCCGGGATGCTTCGGAGGCAGAGATTAAGCAAGCTTACCGTAAACTGGCCAAAAAGTATCATCCTGATACCAACCAGGGAAGCGAGGAAGCAACGCGCAAGTTCAAGCTGATTCACGAGGCTTACAATACCTTGCGTGACGAAGCATTGCGGCAGGCATACGATGCTGAGCTCATCCGAAAAGCAACGGGAACTAGCGGAGAACAGCAAGAAAAAGCAAGAGGGGCAGCAGCACCTTCAGAGGGTACACGTAGGGCAGCCAAAGGATTCAATCCGGCTGACATAGGCACTGATTTTGAGCAATTTTTCGGCTTTCATCCGAAAACGAAGGAAGGCTCACCAGGGAAAAAAATGAAAAAATCCGGTGATCCGACGGATACCTCAGCCATGTTCAACCAATTTTTTGGTATTCGTAAAAAGTGATGATTTCAGGATAGAAACGGGGGAAGCAAGCAGTGAAAACGGCGCAGAGCAGATGGGTTTTCATCATAGATGTTGCCATGTTCGGGCTGATGCTGGCGATCGCCTTTTATGTGTTTAACCGTCCAGGCTACAGCGGTTTGAAGACTGTGGTCGCAATAGGTATTGGGATTAGCGTGCTTGTATACATACTGCGCAATCTGGTTTCCGTGGTCCCTGTGCCAAGGCCAAAGGCAGATCGTAAACGGATTGCCAAGCTGGTGTTAATTGATGAAGAAGGTGAATCTATTAAAGAATGGTATATCGAAGGCGAAACATCATTGTTAATCGGCAAAACAACGTCACGCTCTGAGGCGGATATTGATTTGGCAGGTACAGATTATGTTTCCTTGGTAAGTGTGGAGCATGCGGTACTCAACCGGGTAAACAGTGACTGGTTTGTGGAGGATGTGGATTCCGGCAATGGGACCGGGCTACGGTCTGCGAACGAAAGTGTAACCAAGAAGCTGGAAAGTGGCGAGCCTTACCGAATTTACTCAGGTGATTTATTATATATTGCCAATACCAGGCTGCTCGTTAAATAGAAGAAGTTGCACAATCCTTAGATTACTGTAAAGACAATCAAGACATTGGGGGAAGGAACCGACTATGAGTTTGACAAGATGCCCGAACGGACACATGTTCAGTACACGAAAGCACGGAAATACGTGTCCTTATTGTAATACAGTAGTAAATATAGCCGCACCCAAGAACGCCGAACCAGCAGCGAAAACAAACGTTGCAGGAGACAATGACAAAACTATGCCGTATTTAGGCGAAACCGTGGGGATTCACCCAGTAACCGGATGGCTGGTATGTATCGAAGGAGCACAGGTGGGTCAGGACTATCGCATTATGGCAGAGAAAAACTTTATCGGGCGCGCAGAGGAAATGCATGTCCGTATTATCGGAGACAACACGATTTCCCGCAGAAATCATGCGGTCATTGTGTATGATCCGAAGAAACGCAACTTTTACTTGCTGCCAGGCGATTCGTCAGGCTTGGCGTATCACAATAACGAGGCGGTATATTCACCAGTGGAGCTGGCTGCTTATGACGTGATTCAGCTCGGGCGCAGCAAATTTATCTTTATTCCGCTGTGCGGCGCTCATTTCGAGTGGGATAACGAAAATTAGAACGGAAGTGGGCAATGGTGCAGGGAGGTAACGATATGCAGCCTTATTTTGTTGTATGTGGAGCTGCGGTGCTATTCGCTGTTCTTCTCATCATCCGTATACGACTGACGCGAAGTTCCGGCAGCCGTACCGTGAGTGGAATTGAGATTGGAAATGGTCAAACGATCGGGAGCCGGAGTGAGCAGGATGATTATTTCTCCAGTATGACCACCCCTGTCGGTACGCTGGCGGTTGTTGCGGACGGGATCAGTGGGCTGGCCAATGGGCGTATGTCCAGTACCTTAGCTGTGACGACTTTTACGAAGGCATTTGCCAAGTTAGAAGATGCAACGAATTTGAACGGATATTTTGCAGAGGCCGCAACCCAAAGCAATCGCGGCATTTTGCAAAATTTGAATGGGCAGGGCGGGGGAACGACGCTCGCGGCGGTCATTGTGTGCGGCTATCAGCTGTATTACGGAGCGGTGGGCGACAGCTTGATTACAATTTACCGCAATGGTCACTTTCAGACAGTCAATTCCAAGCATACAGCGGAAACACTGCTGGAGGAACGAGTGCTTGCTGGACAAATGACCTCGGAGGAAGCTAAAACGAGTCCTGTACGCAATCAACTGGTCAACTACCTGGGCTATGAAGGCTTTGAGAGCATGGAACTGGGGAATGCACCGATTCGTCTGTATTCGGGTGATTATGTGCTGCTGTGCAGTGATGGCATTCAGGAGGCGCTGACGGAGATTGAGCAGGAAGAGATCATGCGCAAGGGCGGAACTCCGCAGGAAATGGCGGATGCCATGATCGACACCATCAACGATAAAGGGTTTAAAAGTCAGGATAATGCGACAGTGCTTATTTTGGCGATAGGATGAAACAAGAAAGACGGGGGTAGCGATGCGCAAGGACAACAGCGATTTTAGTACCGCCTTTGTGTCGGAAGCGGGCTCTTACATAGACAACCGGGACTATTTTGCATTCATGGAGACGGACGACATGGCCTGTTATGTCCTCGCAGATGGTCTGGATTCAGATCAGGAGCTGCGCAGCGCAGAAATGGTTGTCAAAACGGTGCTGGAAAACTTCATGGAGAAACCTTCCATGTCCAAGCGGCGCTTGATGAGAGATCTGCGTGAAGCGCAGGAATGGCTGCAATTTGAAAGCCGTCGTGTCCGGCTCAAGGCCAGTCTACTGATGGTAGTGACCAACTATAACAAAATGGTGTACGTTTCGTGCGGTAATGTGCGACTATATCATTTTCGCAATGGAAGGCTTAATTTTCGCAGTAAGGATCACAGCCTGGCTCAGTCATTGGCGGATGATGGACGTATTCCAGACGAAGCGACCAGTACACACGAGGAACGGGGCAATCTGCTGGAATACCTCGGGAATCCGAATGGGGTTCATGCCCATTTCGCCAAAAAGACACAGCTTGCAGATGGAGATGTCATGCTGCTCGCTACATCTGGGATGTGGGAGGATGTTGAACTGGCGGAAATGCTGGGTGCGCTGGAGGAAGCGAAGGACCCGGGTATGCTGACGGATACGTTGGAAGAGGTCCTGCTGAGCAAACAGCGCCGGACGGTGAATAATTACACGGCTGCCGCCATTTATGTAAACAAAGTTTTTCAGGAAAAACCTAAAAACCGTCGTAAGTTGATCAAACGGATCTTGATTGCGTTGCTCGCCTTTGTAATCGTGGGCGGGGGAGCATGGATTACACTGGCGCGTATGGCTGCGAACAAAGCGGCTGCGCTGGAAACGATGATTGAATCGGCTCAGGCCGCGGATGATTATGCAAGAGCTGGCGATTATGCAAAAGCGCTCAAATCCTACAGTGAAGCGAAAAACGCGGCAGTTAAAATTAACGATAAGATTCACAAGAGACTGTACACGGCAGAGCAGAAAGTATCTCAATTGATGGTTGACGGGGACGGCTATGTGGAAAAGGCCGATTTTACCAAAGCTGAAGCCAGCTACGATAAAGCACGGAAAAGCGCCGGGCTATATCCGCCATTTAATGTGAAGGATATTGAAAAAAAAATCGACCAACTGGACAGCTATGCTGAGACGGCGGGCTGGATGAAGGACGGCGATTTAAAATTCCAGGGTGGCGATTATAACAATGCACTTAAGCTGTACAAGAAAGCCAATAAGGCTGCGATGGAATCCGATTATACGTCCGCGCAAAAAGAGTTGGAGAAGAAAATTACTGAGACCAATGATAAATTGACATCCATCCAGCAGCAGCTCAAGGAGATTCAAGCTGGCAAACTTCAGGCCAAAGGGGATCGGCTGATGAAAGATCTCGATTATGAAGGAGCCATTGATGCTTATAGCGGGGCACAAGAGATTTATCAGGAGATCGATAAGCTCGAAAGTGTTCTGGCGCTAGAGCGGAGCATAGCCAAGGCGGAGGAAAAGCAGAGCGCGGAGCAGCAGCAAAATGGTCAGCTTCCTGCTGGATTGGGATTGTCTGACGGAGCGATGAACGATACAGACACCGGGGACGCAGCGAGTGAAGCTTCATCTTCTGCTGGGGCAACCTCTGCCACAGCATCGCAAACGAAGGTTGCGCCGACGGCTTCAGCAGGTACTACGCCCGCGAAGAAGGAGGCCTCTCCGGCTGCAAAGAGCAGTGGTACGGGGGATGGCAATGCCGCTTCGGCCAAGGCGGACACCAGTAAAGAGCAAGGAACTGCTGATTCTGCTTCTAAAGCAGCCGGGGCGTCTAATTCAGAGAGCTTAGATCAGGCTGCTGCGAACGGGAAATAAGTTTTTAATGTTCATTGAATGCTGGAGCCGGAAAGGAGTGAGACGTCGTGAAAGAGCTGGTACAGGATCGTTTGAGCAAGATGGACGATTTAGAGCAGAGACGTTTACTGAAAAATATGATGGCCGGGGTATTTATGAACCTCGTCGAATATCAGGAAGAAATGACCCGCCAGCTAGAACGGCGGGTATTTGAGGAAATTGAGAATACGGAAGAAAAGTTTGATGTGTATGTGTCATTGACATCGCGTGAGGACTATGACCCGATTCATGAATTTTTATATCCTGTGTTGACCTCTGATGCTGAAGAAAAACAGGTAGACATCAGCCGTGTGGCAGAGGTGGTGGGCGAAGGCGGGGAGATGCCGCTGTTTACGCTTTTTCTCGAAATGGAGACCGAACGAATCTCGGCACTGGTACGCAGCAAGCGAATTTTCTCAGGAATGCTGGTCACGGAAACCGGAAACTATCCGATACGTTTTCGTTTGGAGCATAACCGTTCTTATATTTTGGAGATTGAGCAGTTGTATCATACGTTTATGCAAAATGGTATGCCGTGGAAAACGATTAATCACCCGTACGCTTATAAATTTGTGGACTGTGTATTGATTGGTGGAGACGGCGAGCCGGCCGCTCATGAAGAAATCCATGAAATCACGATTTCGTTGGAGGAATTCGACATTTTTAAGAAAGCCAATGTTTTTCCGCTATGGAACATTGAAAGACTGGCTCTAAAGAACAGCGGTTTTCCTATACCCGCTATGGATCGTGTGAACTATGAGCATGTGCTGCCTTTGCGTAAAACAGGACCAGAGCATGGTTACCTGATTGACGGGACTGAAAGCGATATCCGCTATATCAAGCGGACAGAGGAGGAACTGACGATTGTCACACCACGTGATAAATCTGGCGAATGGAATGTGTTGAAGGTTACGAAACCAGCTACAACCAAGCTTAGTCGTCAGACCTATCCGGTATTGTCCAATCGGCGGCAAGACAGCTTTTTGGGTCGCTATGCAGGGAAACAGGCCGTGATTGTCCGGGCCAAAGCAGAGATCACGCGCATCGTCAATTCGTTTGAAGCGGCACAGGGGCTGGAGCTAGAGCGTGTGGACATCTGGGGAGGTGCAGGGAGAAATGATATAAGCAACCTTGTAACCAAAACTCAGACGTATCCGTTAAATCCGTTTGTCAGCGATAATGTACGGACAGAGGATGGCAAGCAGATCATGCGTTTGAGGTTCAGACGTGGTTCTGGGGATGTTTTGCCAACCGCACCTGCTTACATTTTATCCGATTTAATGAGCTTTCTGGTGTCGGAAGTGCAGATGTATTTTCCAGAGTACAAGTGTGAAGGAGAATGGGTGTGAATTATGTTTGGGATTTGCTCATGCGCGCAAGGAAACAGGGGCTGGATGTAGATAAATTCCGCTTTGTACCCGCTGTCAGCTACTCTCCGTATATGGAGCTTAGCTTGGCTGAGCTGAATACTTCCCATTTGGAGCAGGTAGTGGAGATTAATCCGTACTACCGCTTTTATTCTATTTTTCGGGATCTGTTTCCACCGGATGCAGCAGAGGATCTAGAGCTGAGAGAATCGCTATTTGATATTATGATGCATTTTCTGGCGGAGATCGATTTGTATCAAGGAATGAATCGGCGAGAGTACCATATCCGGTTTGTTCAGCGTGATATTGCGGATGGCATTTTTGGCCCGAAGGTAAAGGAAGCTTTTGGACAATTAAACCGTGAGGAACAGGACGCGATTGCTGAAGGCCTGCTCCGCCTGTATGAGACGGGGGAAGCCGTACATCTGCTAAAACAAACGATGCGTCGCGTCTTTCATCGCTCGATCATTTACACTAACTGTGAGGAAAAAGACGAACTGCTCATATATATTGGTCAGGAGGAAACGATGCTCTCACGAATCAAAGTCGATTTGATTCTCAATTTGTTTCTTCCAGCACGGTTTACGACGGAATTGTATTGGACAAGTCATTTCGGCATTTTGGAGGAAGACCCTACGATGAAAATTGATGCTATCGCCCTCTATTAAGGCTAAATGGCTAAGAAAGGACATGTGAACGATGAACGGACCCTATACATACAGGTTGCTAGACCCGCTCACCGATCGAAAAAACGCTCGTTTCACGACCAAATATACGCGGGCGGAATTGGAGCAAATGACGACCTTTCAGTTGCGTGGGATATGTGATAAGGAGCGACTGGTCGAGGGCTTTGCGAATCGTCTGGCACGTGAAGAATTGATTCGCGTAATTTTGCGATTTCGAAGTGCGGAGGAGCATCTACTCATCACCAGACCCAATCCTGGCGGCTTTGAACGTATGCAATCGGCATTACAGCGCAACTGGAACGACCGCCGGCAGGAGAGCGGTGGTATCCGGGTTCCCGCCAAAATCACGCTGTATCAGGGTGTGCGCACAGGTCGCATGGATAACTATCGGATCGAATCCGATTTGCCTTGGCTGAGCTCATCTAATGTGCTGCTGGTGAATGCGACAGGGGAATTGTGTGGTGTTTTAAATTTGGTGAAGGACGAGGGACGAACAGGCGTATATTATCTTTCTCGTCACCGCGATGCTGAACTGCGAGAGACGTCTAATCATAGCTATAGCTTGCTGTTTTTGCGAAGACAGGAATCAGAATATTTTTATAACCTCTACTATGGAGATAAGCCGATGCTACCGCTGAAACTTCAAGGTCACCGAATCCCGGTGGCAGAGCTGATCATTCGGGGCACGGAAACAACCGATGCGGTACTGGCGATTGACTTTGGCACCTCGAACACCACAGCAGGTGCTTATTTGGATAGTTCCTACGTTACGGCCCCTGATACAGGTATGAGCAGCACGGTAAGGCTGGATGCCATCAATTATGTATCATTCCCTGGCCCAGAAGGTACGGAAGGCGACTGGATCGAAGTGTTGCCGACCGCCATTCGCGTCGCCGACTGCTCCAATCCTGAGCATATCGTTTATGCATTTGGGGAGGAGGCACTACGTGGAAGCGACGTGGCAGGCAGCCGTGCCACGGTATTGCGGGGGATTAAACGTTGGGTCAATGACTATAAGCGAATCGAAGAATTAATGGATTCTGAGGGGAATACAGCAACCGCTTCCCGCAGCGATATTTTAGCGGCGTTTATCCGTTATGTGATTGCTACAGCCGAGCAGCAATTTAAGTGTCGATTTCGCAATTTACACTTTTCTGCTCCTGTCAAGCTGCAGCCCCAGTTTATTGAGATGTTTAGCGATATTTTGCCTGATTACCGGATTGAAGCAGAGGATGCGCTGGACGAAGGGCTGGCAGTGCTATACAACACGTTGGCAGACCAGATGGAACGAGGAACTTTTGCAGACGGTGAGGAGTATCAGGCACTTGTCATTGATTGTGGTGGGGGCACGACAGATCTGTCTTCCTGCCGCTTTCGGATAGAAGATGGACGTATTGCTTACAAGCTGGATATTCACACAACGTATGAAAATGGGGATACCAACTTTGGTGGCAACAATCTGACGTACCGGATTATGCAGTTTATGAAAATTGTATTTGCAGGTTATTATGCTGCCGAGACTCGTTTGCCTGACACCGATATTGATGCTCTGATCGGCATTCCTTCGGGAGATTTGTACCGTCATGTAGATGAGTTTGGAGTAGATGCTGTATATGCAGGGCTGGAGGAACGCTATCGCGACGCAGAGGCGATCTTGCCTACCGCGTTCAAACGGTATGAGCATGCTACACGGGATGAATATCAACGGGTACTGAGTAATTTTCATCTGTTGTGGAGTGCGGCAGAAAATATGAAAAAGGAATTTTTTCTACGTACGGGGATCTTGCGCAGTCGCTTTGAATCCGAGCAGGTATTATCTGCTGAAAGTGACCTGAACATTGCCGTAATGGATCGTTGGCTGGTTTCGGTGATTGAGAACGGACGGTTCCGTGATGAATATGGTTTGCCTGATGTGGTGTTTAATATTCGTGAAGTACAGCAGCTACTTAAGGCAGATATCTACAATATTGTGCGCAAGTTTCTGGATGATTTTTATTTGGAGGGGCGCTTGCAGGATTATTCGATTATCAAACTGACCGGGCAGTCCTGCCGGATAGACGTGTTCCGCGAAGCACTTAAGGAATTTGTGCCAGGGCGCAGTATTGAGTTCCGACAAAAGGCAGAAGACCTAAGCCGGGTACCTGAGTTGAAAATGGCCTGTCTGCGCGGGGCTATCCGTTACCTGAACGCTAAAAAAATGGGGACCATTGAGCCTGTCATTACCAATCATATTCCAGCTATTCCGTATACGGTCAGCGCATGGACGCATACGGGGCGTGAGAAGGAGCTGATTGCGAGTTTGGAAAGCAGCCGGGTACGCGGTTCGATTTCCCGGCCGTCTCAAGCGGTCGAAGTGGAATTCTTCCTGACGGCCAACGGGGGTAAGCTGCGTCAGCGCCATGTGTACCGCAGTCGGCCAGATGCTTTTGAACCCATGCCGTATGAGGAAATCGCAGAGCTGTACGGTCGGGATATCCCGCAGGATGATACGGACTCCATCCGCAATGAGGAAACGAAATATTTTGTTTTTGTCGGGGATAGTCGTTGGGGCTTTTATGTAGTACCGATTACCCGCCGTGATGAATTGCTGTATCTGGGTCCCAAGCGCTTTTTTGCCTTCGAAAATGATCTCTCCGAGCTGGATTTCTTTGACGGCACGAAATAATAAATTAAGAATTATTCAAATGCAGAAATCAGAAAAGCACACAACACTTGGAGGGAATAACATGCTGTATGCAGGTTTTTGGAAACGAACTTTAGCCTATATCATTGACAGCCTTATTTTAGGATTTGTATTTATGATCATCGGACTGGTCTGGATCATCATTCAGGCCATTGGAGATTGGGTGCCATCTCCGGCAGAAACCTCTATGCTAACAGACGGGCCGACTGCTATTTTTACCATGCAATTATTGGGACAAACTTTGATGAATTTGGGGGCTTCATGGCTGTATTTTGCGATCATGGAATCGTCCAAATGCAGAGCTACGGTGGGCAAGCTGGCTCTTGGTATCGTTGTAGTAGATGAATTTAACCAAAAGCTGAGCTTTGGACGTGCGAGTGCCCGCTACTGGAGTAAAATTGTATCGAGTATCATTTTGTGGATCGGTTTTATCATGGCAGGCTTTACAGCTAGAAAACAGGCTCTTCACGATCTGATCGCCCGTACCTATGTTGTGGACAAGCGTGAGCTGAATTATATACTTCGCGAGCAGGCTGGGCGCGGAGCCGGGATGTAACAGGTAGATAATAAATTCTGAGATCATAATGAACCTCAGTCTTCAATCAGGGGGAACACGATGGATTTACGCAGATGTATAGAAAAGAATTTTCGTCTATTTATTGGATTACTTGGAGTAAGTAAAGCTCCACCCACCACCGATGATGGAGTTACAGTCCCGCCGCCTGCGCCCGGTGTGAATCGGCTATCTGTTCCCCTAAATAAAGAAGAATAGAGAAAGGAGGGAACCCCATGTTAACGCATATCGTTCCAAAGTTTGAAAAAGGTCGTATTCTCAAAACCGAGATGCTGGAAAATCTGCGGGATTACCCCCGTAGCTTTCTGGATATCCGATATCAGGATTATTCGGATGGCATTATTACCGGAATGAACGTGACCGTTGGGGAACATGCGCTGACCGTAGGCAGAGGCATTGTAAAGCACAAGAATAGATTATACCTGCTAGAGCAGGAACAGGAAGTGCCGTATGCAGCCACGGGGCGGCTGTCGGTGCTGAAGCTGCTTTTTTTGGAACAAACAGATCGCCCGGATTTTACCATGCATCATGCAGATATTGTGCTGGAGGCCGAGGCTGAGATCGGATTGGATGAACTGGAGCTGGGCCGGTTCAAACTCAAAGATGGAGCCGTGCTTCGCTCCAATTATCAGGATTTTGCTGATATGGCTACTGAATTTAATACATGGAGTGATATCCATGTCCCGTTTGCGGGCTTGTATCAAAGCACATTGCGCCCGGAAACGATGCGCTACTTTGCATCCGAACTGCTCAAAAGCGGTACAAACGATCCGATGGATTGTATGTTTGCACTGATGTGTCTGAACCTGGAGGCTGTGGACAGAGAATCTATCCAGCATTATATTGCGAACCGAAGTGGTGCGGAATATAAGGAATTTTCACATGCTCAGCTCCATAGGCAGCTAGTGTTGATTTTGGAAGGAGCCGGACGGGGGAAGCGCACAGCAGGCCGCTGGCAGGGCGGCGGAGCCGGACGGATGATTGTGGATTAAAATAACTGATAGAGGAGTGGAGTGTGCATCCCCTCTATCTTTACTTCTATGTCCCGGCATTTGATAAATCAATCCGGTGTAAGCCTATACATTCTTTTAAATAAAAAAGATGACATATGTATAAAAAACAGGAATAAAGTCACTAAGACTATAGTCGCTTGTTTAGTGAAGTGTACATTTCTTATTCTGCTGAAATTCGACATTTTATATGCTAGATGAGACTTGAACGGATAAGTTGCAGCCATTACGCAATTGTGCTTGTCCATGATGAGTCTTTTCATATCGCTCCTCTATACCTTGTAAAACCAGTCCGATTAGAGTAGAAATTTGCATACATATGTATAAAAATGAGTATTAAGTCTTGGAAACGCCCTTTGCTACTGTGAATTGACAAAATATAAAGCAGTGGCTAATATGGTTGGGGACACGGGAGATATTGGAATTTATAAAGGAGTAATGAGTTTTGAATAAGAGACTAGATAACAAATGTAACAACAAAATGAGATGGAGCCAAACGATTTTGGGAGCGCTGTTGGCGCTTAGTCTGGTGTTACTCAGTGGAGGAAACGCGTGGGCTTCATCCAGTGAACAATTAAAATGGGTTGAAGGTGGCCGAAAGGTAGACCTGGGAAAGGTGGCTACGGTTGATTTAGACTCATCTCTTCTTTTTTTGGATGCGGCTAACACTGCAAAGGTAAGCGAGATGAATCACGAAAAGCCATCTGGCAAGGAAATTGGGAGTATATTTCCGAAGGATGAAAATCAAAATTGGGAAGTTGTTTTTGAATACTATGAACTTGGACATATCAAGGATGATGAAAAAGAAGATATCGATGCAGATGCCATTCTAGATAGTTATAAAGAAGGTACGGAAGAGAGTAACAAGGAAAAGGCGGAAAGTGATCGCCTGTATGTTACAGGCTGGGATGTGGAGCCTTTTTATAATGAAGCGACCCATAATCTAACTTGGTCTATGCTGGCGGAGGATGGGAACAAGGAAAAGCTGATTAATTATAATGTTCGCGTGCTCACTCGTCAGGGTTATATCTCTGCCATATTAGTGTCCGATCCTGCACATTTGGAGGCGGATAAGAAGTTTTTGAATGAGAAAATATTACCCAAGTTGACCGTCAAATCAGGTGAGCGATACGAGGATTTTAATGCTTCAACAGACAAAATTTCTGAGTATGGCCTGACTGGACTGATCTTGGGAGGAGCTGGCTTGGCAGTAGCTAAAAAGGTAGGCTTGTTGGCATTAATCATTGCTTTTTTTAAGGGCGCGGGAATTAAGGTGCTCGTCCTCATTGGTGCTGCTTGTGCAGGTGTGTTTGGTGTGATAGGCAAGTTTTTTGCCAAATTATTTCGCAAGAAAAAATCAGAATCCTTGCACAATGAAACGAATGCTCAGGATCAGTCAGAAACATTACGGTAGCTCTAAAGAAACACACCATAATAAAATTGCTGATAAAAAGGGGGATTTGTATGTCCGTTCATGATGATGAGAAAACGAAAATTTATAAATTGGATAATAAACGTTTTGCTATTCTTCATCCTCATGCCATTCTTACCGATTTGGCTCAGGCTCAGGCAGAAGCAATCAGTGTGCAGCTTTCCGAAGGGACTGTGACGATGGAAGAAATGGAGCATTATGATTATTGTATTCCATTACATGCAATAGAAAGCGTGCAAACAAATTTGACCAAATTTGATGATACATTGCTTCTTACCTATACAAAAGCAGGGAGCTCCACACCTGAAAAAGTGAAAATGGAATTTGCCAGTGACGAAAAGGACGCGTTCGTACAGCATTTGTACAGCTACATGAAGAAGGATTATACTTATGAGCAATCTACGAATACGGCTTGGGCATCTATGAAACCGTCGATCGTCTTTTTTCTATACACATTATTGATCGGGGGCTTTCTCTCCTGGCTAGCGTATTATATGGAGACGGCTGATGAGTATTCGTTTAGGGTGCCTGCCATCCTGTATCCGGTTGTAGAGCTGATTTCGTATACGGGATATATGCCGGTCGCTATCTTTATGGGGGTAATTGCACTGATTTCCTTAATGATGGTCGTCAAAAGAGCCATCAAACCAAGCACTAAACTGATCATCGAGCGCAAGCCACTATCTCAGGCAGCCTGATCAGTACACACAGATATGTAGCTTAGATAAGAGCTTTGCCAAGACCAATTTAAACAGATGATTCTGGTAACAATATACCCATGAATCATCTGTTTTTTCGTTTATTTATCCCTTGTAATACTTTCGGTACACCGCAGGTGTTGTGCCTTCATATTTTTTGAATATTTTAATAAAATATCCCGGCTCATTGAAGCCGAGCTCGCTACTGATCTGGGATACCGGAATATCTGTGGCTTCGAGCAGTTGCTTCGCCCATTTCATCTTTAAGCGGGACAGATAGCTGGAAAAGTTCTCACCCGTTTCTTTCGCAAACAGCCGACTAAAATAACTCGGACTAATGTGACACAAGTCAGCCATGGCTTTTAGAGAAAAAGTTTCACCCTTGTGCTCATAAATATATTCAAAGGCGGGTTTGAGTACAGGATTTCCGCACGGAATATCCTCATCCCCTGAGGAGTTCAGATAGGCATCTGCTAAGATATTATTCATTTCTTTCTTAAGGCTTTCGATATGCTTCAGCGAGTAGCCAGGAAGGATCTCGGACAACTGCGGAGTGGATTCTATGGCCGAAGCCTTTTCGAACATTTCCGCGAGAAGATTTTTGTTCATCGCTTCTTCAACAATATAATTACACAATAAGGATAACATGTTGGAGATCATCTGAATTTCCTGATAAGTCATCGTCGGCAGATCGGCATAGTAGTCCTTAAGTTCCTCCCATTTGGAACTGTACAGCTTTTCATTTTTTGACGTGAGGATCTGTTCCAGCTGTAAAGCGCTCGAAGGATCAGCTAGGCGAACCTGACCTGCCATGACGGCGCCGATGTACTTATCGTCGATAATGATCGGTACCGCGATGTCAACGATGTCATAATGACAGAGATAAATGTAAGGTTTGTTGGAACGTACGGCCTCAAGTCCACCACGAGAGTCACATTTCTGGCAGTAGGGAAGGAGATTCTCATCTTGGCGAACCTTCTTGCAGAACGATTGACATTGGCTGTGGCTAGTTACGGGATTCCCTCTATAATCGACGGTGAGAATGGCTAATTTGGTAACGGATGCTAATGAATCCTGCAACTGCTCCCACTTTTCCAAATCAAAGATTTTCTGGATGCTCAAATGTTCACGTATCAAGATTCTCATCCCTTAATGGTAAATTATCCTGTAAGCAACAACAAAAAAGTACAATTCACATGCTTCAGTGCAAAAAAATACGATTGCAAATTATAATATATTCCTTGATTCCTCCAATGTAAAGTTCACATGGTTCGTTTATAGTTTTAATCAGAACGAAACCAACACCATTAAAGGGAGGAATTATAGATGAGAAAAGCTTTTATCAGCCCAAGCAAATATGTACAAGGTGAAAACGAATTGTTGAATTTGGGTTACTATGTGAGCACCTTCGGCAAATCTGCCTTACTGATCGCGCATCCAGCCGATGTGGAGCGGGTGAAAGATAAGCTTGATTCCACTACGGAAAAATATAACGTGACCTTTATTGAAAGCGGTTTTATGGGTGAGTGCTCCAGACAGGAAGTGTCTAGACTCCAGGAAATCGCCACTGCGAATGGATGTGATTGCATCGTTGGTCTCGGCGGCGGCAAAGCGATTGACGCGGCGAAATGTGTGGCACAAGGGGAAGCGCTTATCATCTGTCCGACGATTGCTGCGACGGATGCGCCGACAAGTCACTCGGCCGTTCTTTATACTCCAGAAGGCGCCTTCGACGATTACGCCTATTTTAAACAAAGCCCGAGTGTCGTATTAGTCGACACCACTGTAATTGCCAATGCACCAACCCGATTCCTCGTATCAGGTATGGGTGATGCACTGTCGACATACTTTGAAGCCCGTGCGACCTCCCGCTCTTACTCCAGGGTCAACGCTGGACTGCCTAACGGAGTACGCGAGGGACAGTGTGCGCCAGCCGTAGGTACGAATGCGGCGTTGGCACTTGCAACGTTATGCTATGAAATGCTCTTAAAAGACGGTGCCAAAGCAAAAGCGGCATGCGATGAAAATCAAGTTACACAAGCACTCGAAAATATCATTGAAACTAATATTTTACTCTCAGGTCTTGGCTTCGAAAGCGGCGGACTTGCTGCGGCCCATGCGATTCATGATGGACTCACCATTTTGGAAGGCACGCATCATTATTATCATGGAGAAAAAGTCGCATTCGGTACGATCGCACAGCTGGTGCTCGAAAACGCACCGACGGAAGAATTACATCAGGTACTGGATTTCTGTTTAACCATCGGTTTGCCGGTCTGCTTGGCCGATATCGGTGTCGATCATATCAGCCGGGAAGAACTCATGGAAGTAGCTGCTAAAGCCTGCATTGAGGAGGAATCGATTCATGCCATGCCGTTTCCGATCACGGTGGAGCAGGTTGCAGCGGCAATTGCTGCGGCCGACCGGATCGGCAGCCAGTACAAAGCGGAGGTAAAATAGCATGAAAAAGGTCATCAACCGTACGGAAAACTTGGTTCTTGAGATGTGCAGCGGTATTGCGCTCGCGCATCCCGAGTTGGAATTTCTACCAAAATATAAAGTGCTCAAGAAAAAGGAACTGAACACGGAGAAAGTAACGCTCATCAGCGGCGGCGGCAGTGGGCATGAGCCCGCTCACGCCGGCTTTGTCGGCAAAGGGATGCTCGATGCGGCGGTCTGTGGTGATGTTTTTGCCTCTCCTTCGCAAATTCAAGTGTATCAGGCCATTCGAGCAACCGCTGGGAAAAAAGGCACACTGCTGATTATCAAAAACTACAGCGGCGATATCATGAACTTTAGAAACGGTGCCCATTTGGCTGCTGAAGATGGTCTGGAAGTGGACTATGTAAAGGTCGAAGACGACATCGCTGTAGAAGACAGTCTATATACGGTCGGACGACGCGGTGTAGCGGGCACGGTACTTGTGCATAAGATCGCGGGTGCAGCTGCAGAAGAGGGCCGTCGTCTGGCGGAAGTCAAAGCAGTGGCGGAGAAAGCCGCTGCGAATGTACGCAGTATCGGATTTGCATTGACGTCGTGCACCGTGCCGGCGAAGGGCTCGCCAACGTTTGAGCTCGGACCTGAAGAAATCGAATACGGCGTGGGCATTCACGGCGAGCCTGGAATCAGACGCGAGAAGCTGACAGATGCGAATACGCTGGCACGCAGAATGGTAACCGACCTCCTTCGAGACATGCAGATCGAAAACGGATTTAGCGGAGAAATCGCTCTGCTGATCAATGGTTTTGGCGGTACGCCTCTACAAGAACTGTACCTTTTCAATTATGCGGTCACTCGCGAACTGGCAGCGAAGGGGATCAAGATCAATCGAGCTTTCGTTAACAATTTTATGACGAGTATAGATATGGCGGGCATCTCAGTTTCGATCATGAAGCTGGACGACGAACTGCAAACCTTACTTTCCCATGAAAGCAACACGCCAGCGTTCAAAGTGTCTGGATCTGTTGATCATGTTGAATTCACGGAGCTTTCAACTGTAGCAGACGAAAATCGGCAAGTATCTTTCGAGGTGAAAACCGCTCCTGCCTTTGCAATTATTGAGGATAACAAGATTACGTTGAACAATCTGATATACCTGGTTGACAAAATGAGTGAGGTTATCATCAAGAATGAGGTGCCTTTCTGCGAGCTTGATTCTCATGCCGGCGATGGTGACTTTGGTATGAGCGTTGCGAAGGGATTTCGTCAGCTGAAACGGGAATGGAGCGACATCCTAAACCAAGATTCTTTGACGATGGGAACCTTTCTACATTCATGCTCGCTCGTCATCATGGAACACTGCGGCGGTGCTTCGGGCCCGATCTGGGGCTCGGCATTTCGCGCAGCAGCACGCTCTGCGGGCGAAAGAAACGAGCTCACCGTTACCGAATTCGCAGATCTGATGCAGGCTGCGGTGCAAGGCATACAGTCGACAGGCGAACGTTCTTTCGGCAGAGGAGCCGTCGTTGGTGATAAAACGCTTATTGATGCATTAGTGCCATGTGCGGATAGCTGGGTAGAGAGCGCGAAATCAAATGTTGATGTGAAGGCAGCCTTTGTACGAGGTGCTCAGGCCGCTGTACTAGGGGCCAAAAAGACAGAAAACATTGTGGCGCGTATGGGACGTGCCGGAGCGGTCGGAGAGAGAAGCCTTGGTTATCCAGATGCGGGGGCTTATGCGCTTGGAGTAATTTTTACAGAGCTTGCTGAATGTTTGAATTGATTCGCTAATTCTTAAAAATTCAAGGTTTGTTCATTGCAATTGGGATGCATTAGGTTTATAATTTCAGACGGATTCAAAAGGCTTATCCCTGGATCCGTGGGAGTTCATCCCATCTGAGCAAGCATACTGCATGCTCAAATAAGAATTAAGCGAGGGATTTACAATGAAAACCTGCTGCACCATCCAAGTTGACGAAGACAGTTTAGTTATTGATTTGCCAGAAGAAGGAACCACGCTAGAGTCCCTGCTCGGTGATATTGAGAGTTGTGGAGGCAGTGAAGAACCTTGGCTACAACTTATAGACAAGGTAATGGGTAACTCATCTGAGACTGTACTGACAGATCAAGCGACGGATGGCGGCGATATGAACGAAGATCAGGCAACCCAAGAACCTCAAGCTGCCGCTAAGGGGTAATAGGGACATCATACATTAAGACGAATTGTTAATATTATCTGATCACATATAAGATCATGATAAGACTGCTGTACCGAGCCTAGGCATCGGGAAGCAGTCTTTTTTTAGGTTAAACTTAATAAGTAAATGAGACTTTTGTCCCTTCAGTACTCTATAGTAGCCAACTAAGGGGTACATATCTCAAAACCGTGACTTCTTATTCATTTTCTGGGATAAAGTCGAAATGTAAAATGAAACTAACTATAATAGTAGTAGCATCCATATACAGGTAAGTGACATCGAATGTTGGACCTGATCCTTTTATTGTATAAAAGAGGGGGCGAAAAGCGGAGAACAACGTACTGATAAGTCTTATCTACTTTATTAAAAGGAAGGAATGTGTAAATGATGAACGGGCAATGGGTCCTGCCAAGGATCGCAAAAAGAGTAGCAGTAATGTTAACAGCAGTGTTGCTATTGACGTTAACGAATGGCTTCAACTGGAATGCGCCGACAGCAGAGGCGGCCGGGACGACCCCTGTGGAACGTTACGGACAACTTTCAGTAAAGAACGGTAAACTGGTGGATAAAAATGGACAACCTGTACAGCTCAAGGGCATTAGTTCTCATGGCGTTCAGTGGTTTGGGGATCTGGTGAATCAGGACACTATGAAATGGTTACGGGACGATTGGGGCATTTCCGTGTTTCGAGTTGCGTTGTACACTGAAGAAAATGGTTATATTGCCAACCCTTCATTGAAAAATAAAGTGAAGGAAGCAATTGAGGCAGCACAGAAACTGGGCCTGTACGTCATTATTGACTGGCACATTCTCTCAGATGGCGATCCGAACACTCATAAAAATGAAGCCAAAGCTTTCTTTAATGAATTTTCCACTAAGTACGGTCATTTGCCTAACGTAATCTATGAACTTGCTAATGAGCCGAATGGGAATGTAAACTGGAACAATCAAATCCGACCTTATGCATCTGAGGTATCTCAGGTTATTCGAGCTAAAGACCCGGATAATATTATTATTGTAGGAACAGGTACTTGGAGTCAGGATGTACATGATGCAGCAGACCATCCGCTTCCAGATAAAAATACAATGTATACCGTGCATTTCTATGCAGGTACACATGGACAATCTTTACGTGATCGGATTGATTATGCCCTGAACAAAGGTGTAGGCATTTTTGCTACCGAGTGGGGTACAAGTGACGCTTCGGGTAACGGTGGTCCGTTCCTGAATGAATCCAAAGTATGGACTGATTTTATGGCCAGTCGCAAAATCAGTTGGGCCAATTGGTCGCTTTCCGACAAAAATGAGACCTCTGCTGCCCTGTTGCCTGGTGCTGACCGCAAGGGTGGATGGCCTGATTCACAATTAACGGCTTCCGGCAAATTTGTAAAACAGGCGATTCTGGAAGGCTCCAGCAATCATGGTGGAGGAAGCAACGGCGGGAATAGCGGCGGAGATGGCAACAATGGCGGTAGTAACGATGGTGGAAACAATGGTGGAGACAATGGTGGAAACAACGGTGGCGATCACAGTGGAAGTGCACCAGGCGGTGATAATGAAGGGATAGTGCTTCAATATCGCACCGATGACACGAACGCCAAGGATAATGCGATCCGACCACAATTCAATATCAAAAATACGGGTAAAACAGCAGTGAAGTTAAGTGATCTGAAAATTCGCTACTATTACACAGATGAGAGCAAACAAGCTCAGCAGTTTTTTGTAGACTGGGCCAGAATTGGTAATGAAAAGGTAAAAGCAACTTTTGTAACTTTGCCAAATCCGAAGTCCAAGGCTGATAAATATGTGGAGATTTCCTTCACAGATGGAGCGGGAACGATTCAGCCCGGCGGCGAAACCGGAGAAATTCAATCTCGTATTCACGCAGCGAATTGGAGCAATTTTGATGAGACTAACGATTACTCCTATGGAGCAACCCAAACAGCATTTGCAGACTGGGACCACGGCACCGTATATCAGCAAGGTAAGCTGGTATGGGGCATAGAGCCCTAGAATTTAACCATTACAAACTTAGTTGGGAACGAGTAAAAAGATGGGACTTTTGGTTGCACTCTTTTGAAGATATGAAGTATAGCGTATGAGCCTTTGGTATATGGATGATGGAACTTTAGAAGTAAACAACTCATACTTTCGTTCCGTTGGATATACTACCAAAGTACCATGCAACATTCAACTTTTGTGGTGTCTACACTACTTCTATAGTACAGATGGGTTGGTTCAAATGAACCGATCCTCTACAACAAACCCCCGCTGTTGCCATTATAGGCAGGCGGGGGTTTTAAAGTTTCTAAAAATTAGCCTCAGTTCAACCGTCTGTTTATACTAAATTAAAAGCTTTGGCCAGCAGTCGGTAGGACTGAACACGTTTATCAAAGTCATGAATCGATGAAACGACCAGTAACTCATCGGTGCGATACTGCTCAGCCAGTCTCAGCAGCTGTTCCTTGCACTGTTCAGGAGTGCCAACAACACGCCATGCTGCGGACTGACGTAGCCGCTCACGATCAAATTCTGTATAGGGATAGGACATGGCTGTTTTCACCGATGGAAGAGAATTCATTTCTTTACCCTGCATGAGTAAAAGGAAATACAAACTAGCACTGGACGCCAGCTGCTCAGCTTCCTCTTCAGTTTCAGCGCAGGCTACCGTAACTGCCGCCATAGAGCGGGGCTTATCTCCTAAAATCGAAGGCATGAATTGCTCGTGGTAACGCGCGGTAGCTTCTACGCCGCCCGGAGTACCGAAAAATTGGGCAAAGGCATAGGAGGCACCCATCATCGCAGCCAATCTGGCGCTCTCCCCACTGGAGCCAAGCAACCATAATTCAGGAACGGTCGATATCATCGGGGAGGCGTGAAGACCAGCAAACCGGTGATTGTCAGGCACCGAATCATGGAAATAGTCGATTAAATCTAGAATCTGCTGTGGATATTGTTCGACAGCTTGGTATTTCCCTTCCTGCAAAGCGCGAGTAGCCAGCGGCAAGCCGCCTGGAGCACGCCCAATCCCCAAGTCAATGCGTCCTGGGTGGAGCGCCTCCAGCAGGCGGAAGTTTTCAGCTACTTTATATGCGCTGTAGTGTGGTAGCATAATACCGCCTGAACCCACACGAATACGCGATGTATGAGCGGCCAAATGGGCAATCAATACCTCGGGACTGGAGTGTGCTAGTGTTTTGGACGCATGATGCTCGGATACCCAATAGCGGCTGTACCCCAGTTGATCAGCTTCACGCGCTAAATCTGTTGTATTAGACAATGCATCTTGAGCGGAACCGCCTTCAGGAATATGAGACTGGTCCAGTATACCCAGTTTAAGCATTTGTAATCACCTCTTACACAACTGTATCAAACACAACTCATTTGGTCAAAATTAAAAAATGGATAGGTTGGAGTTTGGGGATCTTTTCGTTATAATAAAAGATGCAAAAGGGATGAGAGAACATTCCTGCTCATGGAGAGGGGATTGAATTTGTGTTAAGAACACCTTTGGGGCGTGTCCGGCTCATGCTCTGGATTCAAGCTATAGCGTATTTGGCGATACTATTCACCCACCAGCCGCTGCAAGCTGCGGGCATGACCCAGGCGGTTATGGTGATTGGTAACATATACCGGGTGAGCTTTCTGTTGCTCCTCGTTGCTCTGATCTATGGAAAAACCGCATTGCATTGGTCTATACGGCGGCCTCTTTTCATTATGTTTGCATCCTTCATTCCGTTTGGTCTGATGATTATGGATTTTGTTTGGGTGCGAAAATGGACAGGGGATTCGGCAGCAGAACAGCGAACTGCATCGTAAACTTTGCAGAGATGCTTTGCTGTGAAGTGTCGAGGAGCTTGTCAGTGTAAGCAGGACTGGCTCCGATGCAGTTGAAAGAACATTACGCAGATAGATGCGTGGTGTTCTTTTTTTATGCACCAGAACCAGAGGAAATCGTTAACTCAATCTAATGCTAAGGTTTGAACTAAAAATTCAGCCGTCTTGCGTCTATGGAAACCTTCTACCCAATGTCCGGTGAACGGATAAACTTCAATTGTTTTTGGTGATTCAATGCGGTTATAAGCAGCAAAAATCGTCTCTGGCATGCACACCGTATCCTTCAACCCTACAGATACCATGACCGGGATACGAATGCGATGAGCTAGATTCATCACGTCAAAATAACTCAATGTATGTAGTACCTGCTCCAAATGCTCGGGGAAGCGGTTTGCGAATTCGGCAGCTTCTGTCAGTGAACTGGTAGAATTCATCATGCCAAAATCCATATGACACATATTAGGAATATCCGCTACTATAGTAGCAGCTTTATCGCTGAGCGCACCCACCATTAATGCAAGTCCACCACCCTGGCTGGCGCCACTGATTGCGATTTTATCTGCATCGACATCGGACTGCTCCGCCGCCCAATCTACGGCTCTAAGGGCATCAGTTGTAATCGTTTTGTAGTAGCAGGTATCCTTGTCCAATATTCCTTTCGTAACCCAGCCTTTAACGGTTCCGTGTGGATCATTTCGACGATCTCCCGTTTCTCCTCCCTGACCACGAACATCTACCGCCAATACAGCAAAACCAAGCATTAGCCAAGATGAATAATCTTCAGGATAGCCCTTTCCGCCTGTGTAGCCATGAAACAGAACGATGCATGGCAGTTTTTGATCCCCAGCATATCGGGGGCGTACATACCAGGCATGCAGAGGCGTATCATCGACCCCCTCAAAAGTGACCCGATAGGCCATCATATGAGGATACGGTGTTTCTACGGGCGTTTTGAATGCATGTACAGGTTTGGCGTAAACTTCTCTCAGTGTTTTGTCCCAAAATAAATCCATATCTTTGGGGGTGGTAAGATCGGGACCGTACTGCTTCAATTCGGCAATTCTTTTTTCAATAACATTCATAATCAAAAATTCTCCTTCATATCGAATGAGTTCGCCTTAAGTTTTACTTGGTAAAGTGGACTTCTCCAGCTCTCTCAGCAGCTCAAATGCTCTTTCATTAGTGTCTCCGCATGTATCCTTATCCGCATGAAAGCCACTGCATACGGCAGGACGCTCGGGTTTTCCAAATAATTGGCAACGGTAATCAGGCGTGAGCTGAGGGCATGGAACACCAGCAGGTTTTCCGTCTGGCATGCCGGGAATAGGGGAAGAAATCGTAATGGCAATGCAACATGCAGCACATCCTACTCGACACTCCAGTGGGGGTCACTCCTTAATAATTTGTTATTTTTGTAACTTATGCATGAAGTGACTTCAGTGAAGCCATAATGTGAGGATGGCACAAAAAAAGCAGGAATACAAGGATAAACGAATAGGAGACACACTTTTCACACAAAGAGCATAAATAATCTGGGAGGCACGTAGGATGATATCAAGCCCCCAAATCAGCGTTCCATTGTGTGGTAATATTAACCAATTGGTCTCTGTGTGTTCAAAAGGAGTTCGAGTGGTTAATAATAGAACACAACGATAAAAACTTAAACGAGGTGACGCAAAATGAGTTGGTTATGGGCATTGATTGTTGGCGGTATTATTGGTTGGTTGGCAGGAATTATCGCAGGTCGTGATGTTCCGGGTGGCGTGATTGGTAACATCATCGCTGGTTTTATCGGTGGATGGTTGGGTAGCTTGATTCTGGGAGACTGGGGTCCTGAAATCGGATCGTTCTACATCGTTCCTGCATTAATTGGTGCGATTGTGCTAGTCGTGATTGTGAGCTTGATCTTCCGTTCCGTTGGACGGAGCAGAGGTTAACTTTACGAATTATTGAATAGACTCGTCCTATGAGACGCGAGTCAAAATGGAAAAAAGCTGCTTCCGCAAGGTTCACAAATGAACCGGTGGGAGCAGCTTTTTTTGAGAAAAGGTTACATATTCCCCTATTGAAACCGTCTGATATGAGGAACAATTAGCACGCCCAGCACGATACACATGCCGATGGTTGCAAACATACCAATGGTGAGGATGCCACCAAGCTTGTCCGCCACGGCACCTACGGCCAGATAGCCGACAGGAAGCAGTGCAAAGGAAAACATCAAATCCAGACTGGCTACACGTCCAAAGGATTCAGCGGGGACTAATTCCTGCAGGCTTGTCTCCCAGATAATTGAAAAAATCATAATGCCAAATCCTTCGAGCATCATGCTCATAATCAATCCTGGCATCCAGGTGACTATAGACAACAGTAGTAAGGCAAGACCGCTGACAAAAGCTCCTAAGTAAGCGAGCAGACCGCGGTGTTTCCAATGCTTGCGTGATCCATACACAAAGGCTCCCAGCATGGCACCAATGCCACTACTTGCCATTGCAATGCCGTATACGACTGGATTATAGCCATGATGAACCTTGAACAGCCACGGGATGAGCACAGCGATAATACCTGAATAACAGATATTAATGAAAGAAAAGGCGAGAATCGTAATCCATAGCCAAGGATGGCTTTTGAGAATAGCAAAGCCTGCTATAAAATCCTTGAGAAAATGTTGTCCACCCTGATCTTCCTGTTCTGAATCGGCCTGACGTTTACCGATGATGGAGGCCAAATGAGCACTTAGCATCCAAAAACAGGCAAAGGATACCAGATAAGCGATAGAATCCAGTCCAAAGCCGACACCCGGGGAGGAAAAGGATACAATAAAGCCTCCTAGCGGAGGACCGAGTAGACGAACGGCTTGTATACTGATTTGACTTAGTGCATTGGCAGCATTGCGGATGTCCGGTGTGAACACTTGTGCACGTAAGGCCGAATAAGCCGGATTAAAGATACCATCCATCAATCCGTACAACGCAAGGCCAACGAATAGGAACGGCAACTTCATCCCGTCCGTAAACATCAACACCGATGCAACGAACATCAGACCAAAGCGGGCGACATTCGTGAACAGAAGAAGGCGAATTCGGTCAATTCTGTCCACGATCATTCCTGCGAAAGGAAGAATAAGTACGTTTGGCAGCATATAAACCGTCATCGCCAATCCCATGATGGTGGTCGAGCCTGTCAGAGAATAGATAACCAGTGGCAAAATGACTGTCGTAACAGAACTTCCTAACATAGCGATCCAATGTCCAAGCCACAAGAGGGTGAACGCTTTGGATTGCTTTAAAGGTGAAGTAAAGGTAGCCCAGGCTGAGTGCCTTCCTTCGGGAGATAAAGCTGAATTTTGGGGATCCATGATCACACTCCGGTAAATATTTCTAATCTGCATATTAAAACCTATTATACGAAATCTCTTATGTAATGGTACACAAAAAGTTGCTTCGAGGGGAGTGAAAATGAATAGCCTGCCTATGATTGAGTCAACCTAGAATAGCCTTAGATGATAAAAAAATATAACTTACCTTTTGGATAGGAATTATTGGATAAAAGCATTGACGCGCGAAAATGAATGATGTACTATTCAATGACTAGCCTGCGCTAGGTGATCAAGAAAAAGGGAAAGAGTGTGGATAACATGAGAAAATTTAGTTTTTTGCCGATTGTATTCATCGTGATGGCATTGCTGGTTTCGGCTTGCGGCAACAATGATAAAGGCGCGGGCACGAATAATGCATCTACTGGAGAGAACGGTTCTAATAATGGAAAAGCAGATACAACGGCTGCAGCTACTCTTGAATCTGTCAAAGCCAGTGGCAAGCTGAGAATCGGTACGGAAGGTACCTATGCTCCGTTTACTTACCATGATGCTGCTGGCAAACTGACAGGCTTTGACGTCGATATTGCAACTGAAGTAAGTAAGCGCCTGGGTGTGCAACCGGAATTTATCGAGACGCAATGGGACGGAATATTTGCAGGCTTGAACTCCAAGCGGTTTGACGCAGTATTCAATGAAGTGTCTATTACAGATGAGCGCAAGCAAAAATATGATTTCTCCGATCCGTACATTGTCTCTAAGGCAGTTCTGATCGTGAGTGAAGATAATACGGACATCCAGAAATTTGCGGATCTAAAAGGTAAAAAGGCAGGGCAATCCCTGACTAGCAACCTGACTCAAATCGCAAAAAGCAACGGTGCGGAAATTGTAGCAACCGAAGGATTCAACCAAGCTATTGATCTCCTCACTTCCAAACGGGTAGATGCGACCGTCAACGACGGATTGTCTTATCTGGATCTGAAAAAGCAAAAGCCTGATGCTCCGATCAAAAAGGTGGACGAATCTGCGGATGCTTCACACAGTGCAGCTGTATTTAATAAAGGCAGCGAAGATTTGATCAAGGCAGTCAACAAAGCGTTGGCTGATATGAAGGCTGACGGTACGTATCTGAAAATTTCTGAAAAATATTTTGGAGCCGATGTGTCCAAATAATAAAGGATGTCTGTACAATGGATGATCGCCAAATACAAATTATTATGGATTCATTATTACCTCTGCTAAAAGCAGGGGTTTCTTTTACGATTCCGCTCACCCTGATCTCATTTGCTCTGGGACTCCTACTGGCGCTGATCACTGCACTCGCCCGGTTGTCCAAATGGAGAATACTCAAGCTGATTTTCGGCTTTTATGTATGGGTGATTCGAGGAACTCCTTTGCTGGTGCAATTGTATATTATTTTCTATGGTTTACCTTCGGTGGGTATTACACTGGACCCATTTATTGCTTCAGTGATCGGCTTTACGCTCAGCGTGGGGGCCTATAGCTCTGAAATTATGCGTGCGGCTATTATTTCCATTCAGGAGGGTCAATGGGAGGCAGGATACTCCTTGGGGATGACACGCTGGCAAGTGTTGCGGCGGATCGTGCTCCCCCAAGCTTCCCGTGTGTCGGTGCCTCCGCTTGCCAATTCATTCATCAGCTTGGTAAAGGATACCTCACTGGCTGCCACTATCACCTATGTGGAAATGTTCAGAACGGCTAATCAGATTGTAGCTACCACATACGAACCGTTATTAGTGTATACCGAGGCTGGGGTTATTTACCTGCTGTTTAGTACGATATTGACTGTGCTGCAAAATTATTTGGAAAAGCGTCTGAGCCGTTTTTCCGTTAGATAAAGGAGATTGTACCGGTGATCCAAATTCGGAATATACACAAGTCGTTCGGCTCGCTGGAAGTGCTTAAGGGGATTGACGTGACGTTGGATAAGGGGAAAGTGCTTGTAATTATCGGTCCTTCCGGTTCTGGTAAAACAACACTTTTACGCTGCTTGAATTTGCTGGAGGTTCCTGACCAGGGAGAAATTCAGGTAGGTGATATTGCCCTGAATTTTGCGAAAGGGACGAAGCTTCGGCAAGAAAACATTTTGGCGCTGCGTAAGCGGACAGGGATGGTATTTCAATCCTACAACCTTTTCCCCCATATGACCGCTGTGCAAAATGTGATGGAGGGGCAAGTCACGGTTCAGAAAAAAAGGAAGGACGAAGCGCGCAAACATGCATTGGAGCTGCTTAAGAAGGTGGGATTGGCTGATAAGGCGGAATCCTATCCACATCAATTGTCGGGAGGACAGCAGCAACGGGTCGGTATTGCCCGGGCAATGGCGGTCGAACCTGAGGTGCTTTTGTTTGACGAGCCGACCTCTGCTCTTGATCCCGAGTTGGTAGGTGAGGTGCTCAAGGTCATGAAGCAGTTGGCTGCCGAAGGGATGACGATGGTTATTGTCACCCATGAAATGAAGTTCGCGGCAGAGGTTGCTGACCATGTAATCTTAATGGATCAGGGCGTAATCATTGAGCAGGGTACGCCATATCAGGTGCTAGAGCAGCCAACCAGCCCACGGGCCATCCAGTTTTTGAACCGACTGAGTGGGGAAACGGAATAAACTGAACAGACAGGCAGCTACAGCTGGGCATTTGAAAAATAAAGCCTCGCACCCGTAGCTGCCTTTTGCTCATCAGTTGTCCTCTTTTATTTCATTTTTAATGTAATCAAAAAGGTAATCAACAGAATACAACAGCCAGTTAGGAATGGAGCGAACATATTCGCATCAAATAAAAATCCCGCTAGAGTAGGGCCTAAAATATTCCCGACACTCATATAGGCATTATTCATACCAGCTACATATCCTTGCTCATTGCCTGCCATCTTCGACAGTTGTGTATTAAGAGCTGGGCGAAGCATAGCTGTGGCAAAGAAAATAAGGGAAGTCACAAGAAAGATACTCCAAAAATCTTTGGCGAAGAGAAATAAAATATAAGCAGCAGAGGTGAAGAGAAGCGAACCTTTGATCAACCTTTTTTCACCAAACTGCTGGATCATTTTAGCAACAACTAATGCCTGCATACCGACGCCGATCACAGCACCTGCAGTTAGAAGGATTGAAATATTTTGTGGTGAAAATTGGAGGCGATTCGTTACATATAAACCAAGAACGGATTCAAAATTAGCGAGTCCAAAAGTCATTACCAGGACAATGATAAAGAACATCGCATATTTTGATTTCAATGACCTTGCATACTGTTTGAAAATAGACTCTCTTTGATGATTAATTCTTGCTCGTGCTGCCTTCATTTGTTCTTTTGATAAACTTTCAGGTAAACAAACGATTGAAAAAATAACTGCAATCATAGCCGCACCTGTTGCTGTATACAGCGGCACTCTCGTCCCATATCTTGCAAGAAGGCCACCAAGTCCTGGACCAATGACAAATCCAAATGACATCGCTGCCGCTAGCAGACTATTTCCTTTGCCACGTTCTTCGGTTGTTGTAATATCAGCTACATATGCCATCATGGGCGGAATAATCAGGGCTGCTGCAACTCCTTCCAGGAGTCTTGAGGTATACAGCATCCACAGCTTATCTCCAATAGCAAAGATCAATTTAGCTACAGCAAAAACAACAACACCTGCGACGATAAAAACTTTTCTCCCATATCGATCAGACAGCTGCCCGGTCATGGGCGAGAGCAGGAATTGCGTTATGCCATAGGCTGCCACCAATAAACCGATGGCCCGCCCACTGGCACCAAATTCAATGATCAGTTCCGGCAGAATAGGGGTGATCAAACCAACGCCGACCATCACAATGAATATATTGATCATGAGAATTGCGAGTATTCTTTTCATACAAAAAAACCTCCTTATCCATTGGTTTCTGGATAGGAGGCAGACATACGAACAAGAAGATACACTGCTCCCGTCAAAGAAGCAATGCTCTTATCGTTAATACCCAAAAGCCTACACTAATCCTATCCAGAAAATTCGTAAGATTACGTATTTTTCTTTGGAAATAGGATTAGTAGATCATTGGCTTAAGGTCACCCTTTCGGTACTTTATTGTTTATCAATGTAACATAAATTTCATAATGAGGCAATAAAAGGATGAATCAGAAGAAGCCGACTCGTCCTTCGGATACATTTTTTAACCAGTCCTGCTTGCGGCTTTTATCAAGCTCGCCTCGCATGCCTTTAATAATCAGCTCAATATCGGCTTTTCCTTGCTCATGCCATTCTAGAGCCGTACTGACATACAGTTCTCCGAGCTGAGCCAGGGAGAAGCCATCTGTCATCGCTGCGGCCTTCTGTGTACCTGTCTCACCTGCAAAAACAAGGAAGTTACGCAGCTTGAGATACGCGAGTCGCAGCGCTTCGTCAGGCAAACTGATTTCATAAGCCCGGTCGAAGCGGCCCGCCCGGTTCATCAGACCTGGGTCGATTTTTTCTGGATAATTGGTCGTTCCGATCAGGAAGATGCCCTCCTTGGATGTAGCGCCGTCGAGCGTATTCAGGAAAAAGGAACGCACCTCCTGAGGCATGGAATCGATGTCTTCAATGACCAGCACCATCGGCGCCAGGCGAGTAGCTGCCTCGAACACCTCTTTGACCGATTCACTGGTTGTATATTCTGTAATTTGCCAGTAAGCGGCCGGACCTGGCACGCTATTGGCAATAGATTTCACTAGGGTTGTTTTACCGTTGCCTGGATGGCCGTATAGCAGAATCCCACGCTTGTAAGGAATGTTATAAGTCTGATAGAAGGTGCGATCTGCTTCAAAAAATTGATCAAGTGATCGGAAGATATCCCGCTTGATTTCCGCTTTCAAAATCACGTCATCCCGCGTAATTGCGCGGGTTATCGGTTCTGCTTGCCGGGAGAGTCCACGGCTTGTATCGGTAAAGACGGTGACACGCTTCATATTTTGCTTGCGTTCACGACCGCGTACTCCTGCGAGGAAGCTTTGCAGCTCCTGGTCGCCTATGGCAAACACATAATCTTCATTATATACGCCATTATCACGGAAAAAGGGAACTCGTGCCAGTGCAATCCCCCATTTGGGATAGGCAAATACATTGTTACGCATCGACAGATGCACACCGTATTCAGGAGTTGGCCCGTCATCGTCATACTGGATGGTGCGTTCCTCCAAACGATCGAACACCCGTGCCACATGCTCCAGCTCAGGGCTGCCTGAACGGATATCCTCCTCCAGCAAATCCCAATACTCAATATTGGGATCATCACTGGCGTACAGCTCGTATTTTACGCCATAGCGGTTATAGAGTGCTTCACTAATACCGTCGATCAGACGGGCATAAGCAGCATAACCGGTAATGCGTCCATCTGTACGTTCGTCAAATTCATAAATAGCTGGGGTGTCTATACTCAACATTATTTTGCTCCTTTCAGGGCGGCCAGCGGTCTACATTTGGCTACAACGGCTGCAAGTCCTGCCCCGGTAACACTTTCAATAATATCATCTACATTTTTGTAGGCTTGTGGAGATTCGTCGATAATACTTTCCAGAGATGCCTGGTTGACCACAATTTCGTCGTCTGTCCCTACACCCAGAGCGCCTGCAAAATCGTCCACACTCACGAGCCGTTTGGTTGCAGATCGCGAGCGAATACGGCCCGCTCCATGACAGATGGAGTGAAAGTTATCCTGACCGCCTGGTAAACCTACCATAATATAAGAGGCAGTCCCCATAGAACCGGGGATCAGGGCCGGATGCCCTGTCGACTGATAAGGTCGCGGATTGTCGGGGTGTCCTGCTGGAAGAGCGCGCGTCGCACCTTTACGATGTACAAACACGCTGCCGTGATCCGGATGGGATTCCTCCCAAGCATAATTGTGCATCAGATCGTACAGAGTACGCAACTCGCACTTTGTACCAAAGACATCGCGGAAGGCTTCTCGCACGGAGTATGCAATCAGATGTCGGTTCACCACAGCATAATTCAGCGCTGAGTACATCATATCCACATAATGTGCTGCCTCGGGATGATTAAGCGGTGCGAATACCAGTCTCGGATCGGAGGTGCCGAGACCGAGACGGCTCATCGCTTTTGCAATGGCAGATGAACTGGTCTGACTGACTGCTCCCCCCCAAGCACGTGATCCGGAATGAATCATCACAGCCACCTGACCGTCGAACATCCCCCAAGCTTCAGCGACTTCTCTATTTTCTTCTGCAATTTCAATCGCCTGAATTTCGACAAAATGATTGCCTCCACCCAACGTGCCAAGCTGCCGATGAGCCCGGTGCCAAGTACGGTCTTCGACGAGATTCAGCACTTCCTCGTCAAAGGAGAACTTACTGTGCTCTACATGGGTCAGTGAGGTGGATTTCTTAGGAGTGTAGCTATCCGGGATATATTTATTAGGTAAGCCATGCAGGCCTTTGCGTACAATATGCTCCAGCCGTATATCCGAATAATGTCCGCGTTGGTGAGCTTCCATCGGCAAGTATTTGTCGATCGTCTTAACCAGCTTGCGGCGCAGCTTGATTTCCTTCAAGGCATCCTTGTGCAGATTGGTCAGGTGTACGCGCATGCCACAGCCGATATCGCTACCGACGATGGAGGGAGATACATAGCCGTCTTCCATTCCCCATACCGCAGTTGTACCGATGCAGGTTCCGACGCCTACATGTACATCCGGTGTGTATCCCATATAGCGGATACCTGGAATTTGTAAATTGTTATTAGCCATCTCGAACACTTTGTAATCCAGTGAGGAAAAGAGTTGCTGCGAAGCGTACACGGTCAGATCCCCTGCCGGAAGCTTCATCAGGTGGCTGTATGGTCCTTCATGAAAAGATGAATTGGTCGTAGGTTGTATATTCATAATAAATGGGTAGTTCCCTTCTTCATGTAAATTCATAACATCGTAAAAAAGATTTGAAAAAAACAAAAAAGCCGCAGACTTGTCGTCTACGGCTTCCTGCACCGAAAGTGTCATTACATTTTATGATTAGTACATCATAAAAATATAAATAACCTGTTCTTTCAATAGCATACAAAATAAAAAAAGCCTGGCATATCACGCCGTCAGACAGCGTGATACCCCCATCATGTTGCCCGAACGGGGCCGATGAGACGAAATTTCGAATATGTGATTGTATCATGCTGACTGATTGTCATTATCGTGTAAAGCTTGGTCATGTCTGTCGGCCCCCTTTTCTTAAAGTTAATTGTTATGTTAATGGAAACCTGTGGAAGCTGTCAACCCTGAAAGATAAAAGTGTGGAAAAATGTGACTATACGCATGGTGAAGTGTGAGTAACATCATAGTTCAATTGACCCAAAGCTGTTATTGTACTGAATATTCAAATATTCAGATATTGTTGATCGTTATGAAACAATTCTGTGAGGGGGACGGCGCAGGAATGGAAGGAGATCTCCAGAAGTTTAAGGCTGACTTTTTCAAAGCATTGGCTCACCCTCTGCGCATCCGCATTTTGGAGGTGCTGAGTGAAGGGGAACGGAATGTGAACGAGCTGCAGACTGCGCTTGGTTCCGAAGGTTCTGCCGTATCGCAGCAATTGGCTGTTTTACGGGCTAAAAATTTGGTGAACAGCTTCAAGGAAGGCACAACGGTCGTGTATTCACTACGTGATCCGCTCTTAACGGAGCTGCTAGCGGTGGCGCGGCGAATTTTTGACAATCATTTAGTCGAAGCGATCTCGTTGCTGGAAGGCATACGTAACGAGAAGTAATGCTACTACAGAAAAGAAGGGTTACAGGATGAAGTGGAGAGGAAGGTTTGAAGGCTATAACGCAGGGGCTTTACGAAAGGATTTAATTTCTGGAAGCATCGTGGCGATTGTGGCTATCCCGCTCGGTATGGCGTTTGCCATTGCATCGGGGGTAAAGCCGGAATATGGTCTGTACACAACCATCATAGCGGGAATTTTGATTTCACTACTGGGTGGGTCCAAATTTCAGATCGGAGGACCTACAGGTGCGTTTATTCCGATTTTGCTGGCTATAGTCATGCAGTACGGCTATGAGAATTTACTTATAGCTGGTTTTATGGCAGGCATTATACTCATTATAATGGGTGTTCTAAGGCTGGGGGCATTGATTAAGTTTATTCCCAAGCCCGTAACCATTGGCTTCACGGCCGGGATTGCCGTGACGATCTTCAGTGGTCAGATTGCTAACTTTCTCGGCTTGCGCGGGGTAGAGCGACATGAAACCTTTCTGCCTTCGATGGCAGAGATCATCCATCGGCTTCCTTCACTCAATGTGTACAGCATCCTGACAGCTTGTATCTGTCTTGCTGGACTTATTGTGGTGCCTAAAAAATGGCCCAAGATACCTGGCTCACTGGTCGGCCTACTCTTGTCAACGCTGGTGGCAGCTTTGTTTTTTCCAGGGCAGGTGGCTACGATTGGCTCTGCTTATGGCGCAATTCCGGCATCTTTGCCTGAGCTGCATATTCCTGCAATGACGTGGGAATTAATCGTGAAGCTCTTGCCGCCAGCACTTGTTATAGCGATGCTGGGGGCTATTGAATCACTGCTTTCAGCGGTGGTAGCTGACGGGATGACGGGAGACCGCCATAACAGCAATCGCGAACTGGTTGGACAAGGGATTGCCAATTTGCTGACACCACTATTCGGCGGTATTCCTGCGACAGGTGCCATTGCCCGTACGGCCACCAATATCCGCAACAACGCGGTTTCTCCTATGTCAGGTATTGTGCATGGGGTCGTTGTACTCCTCATTCTGATGCTTTTTGCACCTTATGCATCTAATATTCCGTTAGCTAGTATGGCACCGGTGTTGATGGTAGTGGCCTGGAATATGAGTGAGCGCAAGCATTTTGCGCACATCCTCAAAACACGGACAGCAGATTCTATTGTGCTGGTCGTCACCTTTTTGCTGACGGTTTTTACGACGCTGACAACGGCTGTGGAGGTCGGCCTGATTCTGGCAGTTGTATTGTTTGTCAAACGTATGAGTAATACACTTTCAGTAGATAAGGTGCTTCCTGATCCTTCTGTAAAGCATGAAAAGGTAGGCGCACATATGGTCACAGAGCAGCATGATTGCCCGCAGGTGGCTATTTATAATGTGGAAGGCCCCCTATTTTTCGGTGCAGCTTCAGCGTTGGAAAACTCAGGTGTAGGGGGACAGACTGGTCTCCAGCAAGGGATTTTGTTGTTGCGTATGGGAAAGGTCCCTTTTATGGATATGACGGGAGAAGCTAACTTTACTGCATTAATACAAAAATACCGAAAGTCTGGTGGAACAGTGCTTGTGTCCGGACTCCAGCCTCAACCGCTGGAATTACTGCATAAAACCGGATGCTACGACATGATCGGACAAAATCATTTTTTTGAACATACAGGAGAGGCCTTAACAGCAGCTCTTGCAATGGTAAATCAGGATCGGTGCAGTGGGTGCAGACAAATGGCTTTTCGAGAATGTACGAGCCTGTGTCGTAGAACCCAGGAAACCAAATCTTCCTTTCCAGAAGGAGCCGTTTCGGTTCCCATACCTGTAAATAGCGGCAGATAGCGCTTTTCTACTTTTGCTGCTGAATGCCGAAAAACCTCTTCTATGATCCGAAACAAAATGCACGAAGAAGACCCGCATTTGTTTTGAAAATGGAAGAGGTTTTTCAATTTTTTCAAGAAAAAAAGGAATAAAATTCAAAAAAATGCTTGAATATCTGATTTTATGACACTATACTAGATTCAAAAGATACCATATGTTTCATTCTTTTGTTTTAAATTGTATTTTAATATATGCTTATCAACCTCCTCGATCACTTCTAGTATCTTACCCTACCTTTTTCTTCATTTTTTTCACTTACTTTCTTCCAGACTTGTCCACAGTTCTTAATTGAATGTCGTTCCTTGCGGTCTGCACCAAAGGTTATTCACCTTAGAATATGACCTATGGATTTCACCCCAGAATCTATTTTTTTAAAGGAGGTGAGTACCAGAGGCTATTTGTGAGCTTTTGACGCTGCTATCGGAAGGTTGTCTTTGAGAATCAAAAAAACCAAGTAAAGGGAGATGGAAAGTATTGATTAAGTCGAAAAATATCAAAAAGACGCTGTCGGTCGGTTTTACCGCTATTCTTGCTTTTTCTCTGATTTCTCCGGTGTATGGAGATTCCAGCACAACCTCCTCAGCAGGAGCATCGACGATTTCCGCCAAGGTTTCAGCCAAGCTGAACCAGCAATTCAGCACCAGCGAGTATGTCACCTATCTGGTTAAATTAAAAGATCAGGTAGATACAGAATCTGTTGCTAAACACGCATTTCAGAAGGCTTCCGCCGAGCAGATTTCCCCCGCTGCTGCTAAGCTTTCTGTACGTAAAACGGTTGTCAACTCTCTAATGGATACCGCAGAAAAAACTCAACCATCTGTGGAAGAATACTTAAAGAAGGAAGTCAATAACGGAAACGTAAAAAAATACAAGAGTTACTTTATCGTGAATGCATTTGCGGTAACCAGTACCAAAGAGGTCATGGATAATCTCGCAACCCTACCTGAGATCGACAAAATTTTACCAGATGAAAAGCGCGAGCTGCAAAAGGTAGAAATAGATAAGGATGCCCAGCCGGTAGGGGAGCAATCAACAGCAAACCAAGCAGTTGCAGATCAAACTGCTGTCGACCCGGCTGTGACGGAAGAGAATGCACAAAAATCGGTGCAAGAATCCGTATATAAAGATGCGGTAACGCCAAGTCGTGTCGAGTGGAATATTTCCAAAATCAAAGCACCGCAGGTTTGGGCCAAAGGTATTGACGGCAAAGGCATTGTCGTTGCCAATCTAGATACAGGTGTTGAATATACTCATCCAGCACTGAAAAGAAAATGGCGGGGGCTGAATGCTTCTGGTCAAGTCGTGAATCCTGAGCTGAGCTGGTATGATGCGGTTAATGGAGCATCGCTGCCCACAGATTCGAATGGACATGGTACACATACGATGGGGACAAGCGTTGGCTCAGACAGCAACGGTACGAATGAAATCGGTGTTGCTCCGGGGGCCAAGTGGATTGCCGTTCGAGTATTCAATCCGGATACCACAGACTCCATCTTGCTGGACGGTGGGCAGTGGATTCTTGCGCCTGTAGATAAAAACGGCAAAAAACACCCTGAGCTTGCACCGGATGTGGTGAATAATTCTTGGGGTGGTGGACCTGGTCTGGACGAATGGTATCGCCCAGTCACCAAGGCGTGGAGAGCGGCTCAAATCTTCCCTGAGTTCTCCGCAGGCAACACAACACTGTCGAATCCGGGCGGACCTGGGTCTGTGGCCAATCCGGCAAATCTGCCTGAAGCCTATGCCACAGGAGCCACCGATATCAATAACAAGCTGGCCAGCTTCTCGTTGCGTGGTCCTTCTCCTTATGGCGAAGTGAAGCCAGAAATCTCGGCTCCTGGCGTGAACATCCGTTCTTCTGTACCGGGCGGGGTTTATGAGGGTGGATGGAACGGTACCTCTATGGCAGGCCCGCATACTGCCGGATTAGCGGCATTGCTGCTTCAGGCTAAACCATCTTTGACCGTGGATCAATTAGAGGATGTTATTTCGAAAACAGCGACACCGCTGACAGACAGTCAGTATCGGACCTCACCCAACAATGGTTATGGATATGGTCTGATTGATGCGCTTGCTGCGGTGAACTCCGTACTTAACTAAGAATATCAGACAGGTTTAAAAAAAGATCCCCGAAAATCCCTTTGGGTGGCTCGTACAAGGATGCATGCACCTGCTAACCGTGTGTTGCACTCATGACGTAGCCGCTAAAAAGGGGTTTTCGTACATAAATGAACATAAAAGTCATAGAATTTCAAGAAAAATGCAAAAAAATGACTTGTATATCTGTTTTGGTAACTTTATACTATCCATAATATATGATTTTATATCAATTTTTAATATAAAATGTAATGATATAACATGTAATGGTATATCATGTTTTTTTCTTCGAAATGCTCCTGCTTTTTCTCCTAGGTATCTACTGAATTTCATCGCTTTTCTATTGGATTATAAACTCACCTATGAAGTACTGCCATCTATGAACAGCCCAATGCTTTTATATCTTTCTATAATCTATGAAGGAGGTGGTCGCCAACACATCGTATTGCGCAAGCCGCGTGTTTGATGTGCAAGGCATGAGGTCTGACTCTGTACAGGTTATTTCGAAATCATTAAACCTAGTAAAAGGAGTGGAGAAGTAATTGATTAAACCTAGACGTTTCAAGAAATCGTTATCTATTGGACTCTCTTTGCTTATGGCCTTTTCATTTGTTCAACCCGCTTTAGCGAAAAACACACCGGATGGCTCCAAGCTGGAGCTAAAATCAGCCTCACACAAGGTCACGACCGCGAAGGTGTCCCCGAAACTGACCAAACAGTTTGAGGAGAACAACTATGTTACTTATTTGGTCAAATTAAAAGAACAGGTAGATACCAATAAGGTTTCCAAAAATGCTCTCCAAAAGGCTTCACTTGAGAAAATAACACCTTCCGCCGCAAAAATGGCTGTACGTAGCCATGTAATCAGCTCTTTGCGTGAAACGGCTTCCAGAACTCAATATGGGCTTGAAAGTTATTTGGATAAGGAATCAGAGAGCGGCGGAGTAAAAGAATATAAAAGCTATTTTATTGTCAATGCTTTGGCTGTCACGAGCACCAAGGAGGTGCTGGACCATATTTCGAAGCTGCCCGAGGTCGATAAAATTTTGCCGAATGAAACACGTTATCTGCAAAAGGTAACGGTTGATAAGCAGCCAGAGGACACAGGTAACAAAGCGGCTGGAACAGCAACGGCAAAGTCTGACACAGCACAGAAGGCTGTAGAACCGGAAAAGGACGATAGCAAAACATCGGCATTGCCCGGCAATACAGGCAAGAACGCTGTGGATCCATCTACGGTGGAATGGAATATATCCCATATTAACGCACCACAAGTGTGGGAAAAAGGAATTGACGGAACCGGAATCGTGGTCGCCAACCTCGATACAGGCGTAGACTACACGCATCCGGCCCTGCATCGCAAATGGCGTGGTCTGGATGCGGCAGGCAATGTCGTAAATCCAGAACTGAGCTGGTATGATCCGCATAGTCATGCGGCGCTTCCGGTCGATCAGGAAGACGATTCCCATGGTACGCATACGATGGGCACGATGGTCGGCTCCGAGGAAAATGGAACGAACCGAGTGGGCGTTGCCCCTGGTGCAAAGTGGATTGCGGTTCGGATTTTTAATCCGGAAACGACGGATGCAATTATACTGGACGGCGGTCAATGGCTGCTTGCGCCAAAAGATGCTCAAGGTAATCTTCATCCCGAGCTTGCTCCAGATGTAGTGAACAACTCGTGGGGAGGCGGACCGGGTCTTGATGAATGGTTCCGGCCTGTAGTTCAGGCGTGGCGGGATGCTCAGATCTTTCCCGAATTCTCCGCAGGAAACACCTCTCTCTCCAATCCGGGCGGACCTGGATCGGTAGCCAATCCGGCCAACTATCCGGAATCCTTTGCCACTGGGGCAACCGATATCAATGATAAACTGGGAAGCTTTTCATTGCTGGGACCCTCACCTTACGGTGAGATCAAGCCCGAAGTTTCCGCGCCGGGTGTAAATATTCGTTCAACCGTGGCTGGTGGCGGTTATAAAGGTGGCTATAACGGTACTTCCATGGCCGGTCCTCATGTTGCGGGTCTGGCTGCTCTACTGCTGCAAGCGAATCATTCTCTTACCGTGGACCAGCTGGAGGAAATTTTGGAAAACACGGCTACCCCTCGGACAGACAGCACATATCCTACTTCGCCAAACAATGGATATGGACATGGTGTCATTAATGCACTCGATGCAGTCGGATCTGTCATGCAGGGTCTGGGCTCTGTATCCGGTAAAGTCGTAACAGGTGGCGACGATCTGGAAGCGCCTGTTCTTGAGCATACACCGCCTGCAGCTGCATTTGAGGGTCTTGATATACCTTTGACGGCTCATGTTACGGATGATGTTGGCGTAACAGCCGTTGAGGCATTTGCCAAAACAGCGGGTTCGTCAAACTATGTATACATTCCGTTGGAGCGGACCTCCGGAGACAGCAAAGACGGTACATATCAAGCGTCCATTCCGACCTTTTTGGTGGATAGCGCAGGTCTGGAATACTATATCCGTGTAAATGATTTCGGCAATAATGGTTTTGAAACGGAAGTATATAAGGTGAATGTCTCCAAAGGTGTTAAACCAGGTCACACACAAGACTTTGAAAAAGACATCGCCGGTATTAATATCGGTGGTCAGGGTAGTGTTTGGAAATGGGGAACCCCCACAAGCGGCCCTAAAAGCGCACATTCGGGTACAAAGGTCATCGCGACCAATCTCGAAGGCCAATACCAGACCAACACCAACAGTTATTTTATGGCTCCTCCTATTGATCTGACCGAGAGTTCCAAGGGGGCACTGGTCAGCTTCAAGCATTGGTACGATCTTGAAAACAATTCTGATTTCGGCAAAGTGTATGTAGCGACCACCAACAATCAGAATGCGTTTGAGCAGGTATTATCGTTTACTGGAACCAGCAATGGCTGGAAAACACAATATCTTGATTTGCGAGCATTTGCGGGTCAAAAGGTATACCTCCTGTTCAACTTTACTAGTGACAATACGATCGTGAAAGATGGCTGGTATATTGACGATCTGTCCATTCAGGAACCAGACGCCGTTGCACCTGCTGCCCCTGGCCATTTGACTGCTGAAGCAGATAATGTGGGCAATGTTACACTCGCCTGGGGTGCTTCCTCTGATGAAGATGTGAAGCAGTACAAGGTGTATCGTTCAACCCAGTCCGGCAAAAATTATACTTCCATCGGTACAACTTCTGGGCTGACCTACACGGATACAATCACCGTCGGTGGTGCGACCTATCATTATGCAGTGGCAGCCGAGGATTATAGCGGTAACGAAGGTGTCAAGTCGAACGAGGCTTCACTAAGAGTGGACGTGCCGGATACGCTGTATAGCGATCATTTTGATAGCAGCTCAGACAATGGTTGGACTCATTCCGGGACCAAGGATGAATGGGAACGCGGCATTCCTAAGGAAGTAGGACCGGGGAGCGCAGTGTCCAAGCCGAATGTGTGGGCCACCGATCTCGATAGCAACTATGAGAACGGTGCTGATTTTTCGCTGGTTTCTCCAAAAATTAATTTGAATGGTATACGCAATGCAACACTGACTTTCAACCACTGGTTTGAAATTGAGGGCGGCTATGATTACGGATATGTAGAAGTGTCCAAAAACAATGGCGACACGTGGAGTGAGCTGGGTAAGTTCTCACATAATACAAGCGGTAAGAATTGGGCGCCTGTTTACTACAATCTGGATAGCTATACCGACAATGAGATTCAAGTTCGTTTCCGCTTGAAATCGGATAACAGTGTGAACAAAAATGGCTGGTACATTGACGATTTCCGTGTGCTGGGTGTTCCAGCTTCGACAGTGACCAAGGATATCGTACCTGAGTCCAATATCAAGCTGGAAAAAGCGGAAGAACAATTCCCGCTGTATAAAATTACAAGCACTGAAAAGAGTGAATTCCAGGAAAAAGTGAAGCCGGCAGATGCATTCGTGGAGCGTGGACGTGTCGGCCTTGACAGTCTTCCAGCCAGTGCTACCGTTACGGTACTGGAAACCGGACGTTCGGTGAAAACAGACCCAACCACGGGCAAATACAGCTTCACTCATGTAGCAGGTGACTATACGCTGAAGGCCGAAGCCTACGGTTACGTGCCTCAGACGAAAGCAGTCACGATTGAAAATAACAAAGTCATCAGAGCAAACTTTAGTCTCCAGGCTGTCCCTCACGGTACGATTCACGGGGTTATTACCGACAAGCAATCCGGTGAACCGATCCAAAAAGCGAAAGTATTGGTGCTGGAAGATGCACGTATTGCTCCTGTAGAGACGAATGAGGCTGGAGAATTTACGCTGGACGTGCTGGAAGGAACATACACATTGTCCATTGCAGCCGAAAATTATTACAGTGACAGTGTTTCCGTGACTGCTCCTCCAAACGGCAGTGTTGAAGCGAATGTCACGTTGAAGCCTTTCATCGGTTTCCAAGGAGGCATTGCCTATGATGACGGTACAGGAGAAAATGCCAGAGCCTTTAACGCGGCAGGCAATTCATGGGCAGTGAGAATGACACCTGAGTCGGAAGTGGCACAAGTGACAGGAGCATCCCTTTTGTTCTGGAACTCTGCCTTCCCGAATCCGGGAGGAACGGCATTCCAATATTCTATCTATGACGCCTCCGGTGCAGCAGGAGCACCTGGGCGTCTATTGGCTGGTCCATTCGACGGGACTGCTGTCCGGGATGAGACACAATGGACGACGGTGCAGCTTCCAGAGCCGGTGACGGTTCAAGGTGATTTCTACATCGTATATACACAGTCTGCGGTAGGGACACAGTCACCAGGTCTGGCTACAGATGAAAACAGTCCCAATGCGCTCCGCAGCTGGCAAGGTGTAAGCGGCACATGGAGCCAATCACCTGAAGAGGAAGGGAACTACATGATCCGGGCTATCGTCAGATATCCGGTGAATGCTCCAACGATTACGACTCCTACGAAGGCTACGTATACGCAGGAGGAAACGATTACCGTAACAGGAACTTCTCCGGCAGAAGGAGCTGATATTCAGCTCTTTAACGGTAAGGAGCTGACTGGCACAACGAAAGTGAAGGATCGTCAATTCAGTTTGTCGGTCGATCTTCAGCCAGGTGCTAATCCGCTAAGTGTTCAAGCGGCGGTATACGGCAAAGTAACGGATCGTTCCGAGCCGGTGGTTGTAACGCTCGATCAGACTAAACCGGGTCTGATCCTGACTTCACCTGATGAAGGAGCTCGTACAAATGCGGGTGTGGTCAGTGTAACCGGTACGGTGTATGACGAGTTCCTCACCGAATTGACGATTAACGGCGAGCCCGCTGAATTCGGAAGTGACGGTAGCTTTAATAAACGGCTGCTTATCAATGAAGGTGAAAATCAAATTACGGTAACGGCCAAAGATCTTGCCGAAAACGAAACGACTGTTACACGCTCGGTGTATGTCGATACAGCGCTGCCGAAGCTTGAAAATATTAGCCCTGCTGAGGATGTACGTATTACTCCAGGACAGCCGGTACGAGTAGCTTTTGACAGTGCATCCGGTTTGGAGGCATCCTTCCATGTGGAGCTGCCCTTTAACCTGTCCACTTTGGCCCGTAATGAAATTCCATTAAATGAAACTTCGTCAGGCCACTATGAAGGTACTTATCTCACTTCATCTTCTCTGAACCTGGAAGGCGGAGTCATCGTGATCCGGGTAAGGGATGCAGCAGGGAATGAAGTGGAGACGGAGGCGCCGGGGAGGTTGTATGTAACCCATGGTGGAGGAGAGGGCCCAGGTCCGAATCCACCTACATCGAATGAAAAGCCGGTAGCTATTATTCAGGCGAATGACGCAGCCAAGAAGAACAAAAATGTACAATTTAATGCCAAAGCTTCCCGCGATACAGATGGTGAGATCGTCAGCTACAGTTGGAATTTTGGTGATGGCGATACGGCAGTTGGTTCCAAGGTGAAGCATAAATTCACCACAGCCGGAACGTATACCGTGGAGCTAACAGTAACGGATAATGACGGCGCAACGGGTAAGGCAGTGCATAACATCACAATCCGTTAACAGCAAGTAAGAGGATGGGAGTTTTTTTAGAATACAATAAAGGTCTACAGCAAGCCACTGTTAATAGAGGCTGCTGTGGGCCTTTTTAAATTTGTCCAACAGTTCAGGAAGCGATACAATGAATGGTACTCTATGAAGTGAATCGTTTCACAATAATATTTTTAGCAGGAGAGGATCATATGATTCATTTGGAAAAAGAAAGCGGACGTATCCGTCTTGTGCTGGATGCCTATTTTATGGGGGAAGATATCGTTGTGCTCATATCAGGCGGTGATCAGCCTCACTTGGGGACGATTACTGCGGGGGCTAGGCTTGAGCCGATTCAAACCGTGCAATTGCAAAACCACAAGGAATTTTATATTACTGAAGAAATTGCAGTTCGCTTGCGTAAAGAGTTTGCGGGTAACTTCGCCATTTGCTGCGGGACGCATTTGGATCATGCAACCAAGGACGAAATCCGAGTGCTGACAGACATGGCTATACAAATGGGAAAAGAGCTCATTGAAGAACTTAAGCAAGTGCGCTTGTAGCGACCTTTTTAAGTGAACTCTCGAAAAAGTAGATTGCGATAGGGGTACTTACTAAAGGGATACTTAAAAAGCAATGCAAAACCATCATCCTCAATGTCTACAGATTTTAGCGCAGAGGATGGAATTAAACTACGGATCATTACATGAACTGCACGCTGGTCTTGCCTGTTGATCGCTTTGGCTAGGGCAGAAGCAAAGCATTCATTGCGTGCCAATTCGCGATACAGCGGAAAAACGGCTTTGGCAATGGCACGATGAACCTTTGGCTCAAATGTAAACTGCACCGTCCCTGGGGGAATCGTCGTACCGTTCGTGTAATAGAGCATCGGCGGCTGAGCTAAAAAGGAAACAAAGTAGCCAATCCCATTCGTACCTAAGCCTTGTTTGGCGGCAAATGGCGCTACCGAGCAGAGAAGGGATTTCATCCGATCCAAATTACCCTGAACGACAGCTCGTGACCATTGGACGGCAAAAGCACGTTGGGTTGCAATAGCTTTGTAAAATGGCAGCATGGCGGCGGATATTTTCCGAAGTGTCTCTGCATGTAAACGTTGGTGAGACGAGCCCTTTCTGCGGGCTGTTCCACGATATAACATAGCTCCGTCCTCCTTGGCAGGATGCTCTCTTGGAGCGTAATTTATCTGTAATAGGTACAGTACTGTATGCCCGATTATCTCAAAAAGTGCTAAGATGCTACGCTTCTTCTTTTTAACGTTCTAATTTAAAAAATTGAAATAAGTACTGTCCTGATTTGTAAGATTGTGGTACCCTAGAACTTATATATTGCTATTATAATTATTGGAGTTGAATTAAACAGATGAGTGACTTGTACAAGGAGCCTCGATCTTCCGATCCTTTTCAGGAGCCGAACGATTATAACGCTCCATTTAACCAGCCCCCAGTAGTTCCACCTACAAACAGTAAAGCTGTTGCCTCGATGGTGCTCGGGATTTTATCTGTTGTCATTCCCTATCTTGGGTTGATTATCGGAATTGTGGGTATTATTTTGTCCAGTCTTTCCCTGAAGGAAATTAACCGTCATGGCGAGCAAGGCAGAGGTATGGCCATTGCTGGACTGGTATGTAGTATTATCGGCACACTGATTTATGCACTGATTATTATTTTCTTGGTTATTGTTTTTGTTGTGGCGGCCTCCAGTGGCGATCCGGATATTTTTTCAGACATTTAATGAATTAAAGAATGTTTGAGTCAGACAAACCATTCACGATTTGCCTATTGGATGCTATGATACAGGGAGTCCAATCAAGGAGAGTGAAGCAGTATGGCACGTACTCAAACACAAAAGGCGTTAAGCAAGGCGAAACGCGCCGGGATCTATTGCGCGGCACAGAGCCGCAAAACGAATGATCATTATGGCGAAATTTCACAGCACACGCGAATGAAGCCAACCAAGCAGGAACAATTACAAAAGGTCAAGCATAAGAAGCGACTCGTTCAGGGTGACGCTTCTTTTTTTGTCTTAAGCGAAGTCGAAAAACTTCGAGGAAGTGAATGCATAGGAGCGGATAGCATTTTCTATAACATAGGCCAAAAAGAACTTGATAATAATTATCATTCTTGTTAGAATCATAAGAAAGAAGGAACCCTGGCAGGGGCTCCTTCATGATAAAGCTATGGTTTGGCTTGAAAACTAAGGTCTATTTTGCTTCAAAGGTTTTGCAGTCTGTTTCTTCGGACGTGTGAGTGTTTGCAGGCTTGTTGCTTACGATATAAATAGAGCTTGCGCTGCATTTATTATCCTGAGCCCAGTACGTGCATGAGTTGACTTCGCACAGAACGTCTTTTGCCATATTGTTCACCTCCTTACAGGGATGTGATGGGCTGAGCAAAAATAATCACGGTCAGTCAAGGTAGGACTTGTCCAACTGTGCTTACCCTCTTGGTAAGAAGAGGGATTTTGCTATGCCTACTTGTACAATATCAAATGAATTTTAAAATTGCAATGTTTACACATTTTGCTGTTCAAAATAGACACAAGTGTTCCTTTTTAGTTAGAAAACAAAAAGCTGTCCTTGTGCAGAAGAGAATGTTCTTCTGCCAGAGACAGCTTTTTTATATTTTTCTAACAGAATGGCAGCACTAAAAGACTTAGCGTGCGTTAGGAATATTTACGATCGGATCAATATCAGCATCATAGTTCACACCCTCGAACTCAAAGCCGAACAGCTGGAAAAATTCGCGACGATATCCTTCAAGATCGGACAATTCATAGATATTATGGGTCGTCAGTTCCTTCCATATTTTCGCGACTTCTGCCTGCACATCCTCGCGCAGTTCCCAATCATCAATGCGAATACGACCTTCTTCATCTACAGCAGTTTCTGGTGCGTACAAACGCTCGGCAAACAGGCGGTAGCTCTGTTCTATGCACCCTTCGTGCAGCCCTTTCTCCTTCATCACCTTATATAAAGCGGAAATATACAGAGGAACGACAGGGATGGCCGAACTGGATTGGGTAACGAGTCCTTTGGTGACTGCGACGAAGGCGCGTCCACCCGTGGTTTTCATCTGGTCGTTCAGCTGACGAGCTGTCGCCTCCAGATGATCTTTTGCACTTCCGATACTGCCTTCTCTGTAGATGGCTTGGGTAATATCTGAACCGATATACGAAAAAGAGAAGGTAGTGGCGTTATCAGCGAGCACGCCGCCTGCACGCAAGGTGTCAATCCACAATTTCCAATCCTCACCGCCCATAACCTCTACAGTCCCCTGTACTTCTTCTTCTGTTGCCGGTTCGAGCGTCACGCTGCTGACTTCACCGGTGTGAAAGTTAACGGTCTTATTCGTGTAAGGCTCACCAATAGGTTTGAGCACGGAATTAGACGTTTCGCCTGTGCGGGGATTAGTACGGCGACCTGAAGCCACACTGTAAACCACCAGATCGACTTGTCCCAGTTCTTCGCGAATGGCTTCCACCGTTTTGGCTTTGACCTCATCCGAGAAGGCATCTCCTGTCACGCTTAAAGATTTAAGCCCAGCATCCTGAGCTGCTTTTTCAAATGCAGCAGAATTATACCAGCCTGCTGATGCTGTGCGTGTAGCCGTAGCATTGCTAGGACGATACACGCCAATTGTATTGGCACGCGCACCGAAAGCGGCCGTAATTCGAGAAGCCAACCCATATCCGGCCGATGCCCCGATCACAAGCACATTACGAGGTCCCTGGATAGCAGGACGGGCTTGTACATAGTCAATTTGCTCCTGAACATGTTGGGCACAGCCCACCGGATGAGCAGTGGTGCAGATAAAGCCACGTGTTCTTGGTTTGATAATCATGTTATTGTAGTTCCTCTCTTCTTGTAGCAATCTTCACCCTTACTATTTTAACTTTTAACAATTTTTTTTCAAACGTGGATTTCAGTAAGTATCCTTTTTACCCAAAAGTGAATCTCTGTACAGGGTGGCAAGTGCCTAAGAGTCTGCATATGATGCTGTAACGATAAACATGAGAAGGGAGAGAGCTGCTTGAAGAACAAGAGCCGCAAAACCAACAGAAACAAAAAGCCGCTCTATCGTGTAATTGACCCGGATATGAATGAGTTAAGTATGATACAACGCTCAAAACCACTGCCTGCGGAGAGGGAGACAGAAGCAAGACTTCATCAAGTTGCTTCTCCGCCTCCCCCAACTACAGAGGAGTCGGAGCTACAGACAGTTATCGAGCCTGAAGTCGAGGCTCTGCACGAGAAAGAGATTGAGGTTGCAGATGTAGAGGAGACTCCAGCTTTGATGGAAGAACCCCCACTGCCAGAGCTAGAACCAGAGCAAGAACTAGATCCAGAACCGGAGCCGGAACCAGAACCAGAACCTGATCCAATTGATGTGGAAGAAATTTTGAACAATAAGAAGGCTCCGCATGTAAACAATGCTTTCATCTATACAGACGATTTGAGTGATTTCGCTGTGACAGGTGAAAAGATCGCTCCCGCTTCTATAGATTCCAGCAAGCTGAAACAAGAGAGTATCCAAACGGAATTTCTAGCAGATTATGCTGTTCATACAATTAAAATAGCTGACGGTGCTGTGACTGCTTCGAAGATTGCTCCCGACTCCATTACGGTCGAGCATCTGTCGGACGCATCAGTGGCAGGCAGTAAATTGCAGGATCGCTCTATTAGTGGTGAAAAACTTCGTGATGGCAGCATCACTCCAGAAAAGCTGGCGGATAAAATTATCAGCGGCGATCATATTGCCAATGGCTCGATTGAAAGCCGTCATTTCAAGCAATGGATCGTGTCTTCAGATATGCTTCAAGATCAGTCGGTCACCTCCGATAAAATTCGCAGCGGTACGATTCAATCGAACAATTTGGCGAATGAAGCTGTTGATAGCTCCAAGCTGGGCGATCAGTCTGTGACCACCTCCAAACTGCGGGATGGGGCTGTGGATGGAACTAAAATCCAGGCAGGCAGCATTGAGAGCACACACCTGACCGAGCATGCCGTCCATGCCCGGCATCTAGCTCCGGGTTCGATTAATCGCAAGCAGCTATCCGACGGACTAGTGGGTAGGGAACAATTGGAGGAAGGTGTTGTCAGCGGGCGTCATCTGGAGTCTGAGGCAGTCACCAGTACGCACATTCAGGCGGGAGCGATTGAAAGAAAGCATCTCAGTCCTGGCTCCATCGGGGAAGAGCAGCTTGGAACGGGCCAAGTGACAGCCCGGCATATCGCGGATCGGAGTATTCAATCCAATAAACTGGCAGATCAGTCTGTAGGCTCATTGCAGATCGTTGATCAATCCGTCACTTCATCCAAAATATCGGATCAGAGCATTCTCCCACACAAAATTGCCGATGAGGCAGTACTTACCAGACATATTGCAACAGCAGCCATACAAGGACCTCAGATTTCTCCAGAGGCAGTTTCTTCCGTGCATCTTCAATCCGAAATTATTCGGAAAGATCATATTGCACCAGAGGCGGTTACGGAGCAACATTTGCATTCCGGGGCTGTGACAAGCGAGAAAATAGGGAAAGGTGCAGTTCTGGATTACCATGTGGCGAATCAGGCTATCAAGGAAAATCACATCGCTTCGAGCGCTATTAAGTCTGACAAAATCGCTGACGAGGCGGTTATAGAAACTAAAATTGGCACAGGGGCGGTAACCGGAAATAAAGTTGCGTCTCAAGCCATTACCCACGTACACATTGCAACGGGAGTAATCCGTGAAAACCACCTTGCCGACAACAGTGTGGGCGGAAAGGCGTTACAGGCTCAATCGGTGGATTCAACCCATTTGGCCCAGAGCTCTGTACAGAGCAAGCATCTTGGGGAAGACAGTGTCGGAACCGCGGCGTTGCAAGAACAGTCCGTTACCGCAGACATACTAGGCGAAGGCGCTGTTCATACCGCGCATTTGGCCAGTGGTGCGGTATACTCCCACCATTTACAGGATCATGCCGTTACTTCGTTGAAACTATCGCCGGAAAGTGTGGCTACGGATAAAATTAATGATTTGGCGATTACTGCGCCTAAGCTAGCTGAGGGCAGTGTCACTTCCTCTAAGCTGTCTGCTCGTTCGGTGCAGCCATGGCATATTACGGATAAAGCAGTACTGAGCAACCATCTGGCTGTTGAAGCAGTGGAGGCGAATCATCTCGCGCCGGAATCCGTCACCTCCAACCATTTGCAGTCTGCTTCGGTCCAAACCAAACATCTCGCCCCAGATAGTGTGTCCGGCCATGCACTTCAGTCGGAAAGCGTCACTTCCGAGAAGTTAGCGGCTCGGGCTGTGCAGGCTTCCAACCTGGCGGAAAACAGCGTGGGACCCGGACATTTGGCTGCACAGGCCGTACACACCAGACATTTGGCCGCAGGATCAGTAGAGGACACGATATTAGCCCAGAATGCTGTGAAGTCTGAGCATCTTGCAGCAGAATCCATTCAATCCGAGCATTTGCAAAGCGGGATCATTCAAGGAGAGCATATTGCATTGCAGGCGATAGCAACTCCGGCCATACAGGATGAAGCGGTTACCTCTGCCAAACTATCAGAGGAAAGTGTAACCTCTACCAAGCTGTCAGCCCATGCAGTGCAGTCCGGGCATATTATGGATGAAGCTGTACAAAGCAACCACTTGGCCGTAGCGGTTGTGGACTCGACCCATCTGGCATCTGGAGCGGTCACCTCGGTGCACCTACAGGCCTCCTCGGTGCTAACGAGACATTTGGCTCCGGATAGTGTGTCCGGTCGTGCACTTCAAGCGGAAAGTGTAACCTCGGAAAAACTGGCAGCCCGCTCGGTACAAGGAATGAACCTTGCAGAAGGCAGTATCGGCCCTTCACATCTATCTGTGCAGTCCGTACACACGCGGCATTTGGCAGCTGGAGCGGTACAGGATAGAGTGCTGGCAGAGGGAGCGGTGAAGTCCGTGCACATTGCCCCGGAATCGATCCAACCACACCATCTGCATACTGAAATCATTCAGGGCGAGCATATTGCATCCCAGGCCATATCGACCGATGCTTTACAAGATGAGTCTGTGACATCTGACAAACTGGCAGATGAGGGCGTGACTGCCGCCAAGCTGTCGGCCCACTCCGTACAGTCATGGCACATTACAGACGAAGCAGTGCAAGGAAATCATTTGGCAGCAGAATCCATCCAGTCGAACCATCTGGCACCGGAAAGTGTCACTTCAGCCCACTTGCAGTCTTCGTCAGTGCTCACGAGCCATCTGGCGACAGATAGTGTATCTGGTCGTGCGCTACAAGCGGAAAGCGTCACCTCGGAAAAGTTGGCAGCCCACTCGGTGCAAGGAACGAATCTTGCGGAAGACAGCGTCGGCCCGTCACATTTGTCTGCACAGTCGGTACACGCCCGGCATTTGGCAACTGGCGCAGTACAGGATACAACGCTGGCAAAGGGAGCAGTGAAGTCGGTACACATTACCGCGGGGTCAATCCAGCCGCATCACCTGCACACAGGAAGCATTCAGGGCGAGCATATCGCATCCCAGGCCATATCGACCGATGCTTTGCAGGATGCGTCTGTTACCTCCGATAAATTGGTGGATGAGGGTGTGACTGCCGCCAAGCTGTCGGTCAACTCGGTACAGCCGTGGCACATTACAGACGAAGCAGTGCAAGGAAATCATTTGGCAGCAGAAGCCATCCAGTCAAGCCATCTGGCTTCCGAATCCGTTACCTCTCGCCATTTGCAGGCTTCCTCAGTGCTTACGAGTCATCTGGCGACAGATAGTGTATCTGGTCGTGCACTACAGGCGGAAAGCGTCACCTCGGATAAGCTGGCAGCGCGCTCGGTACAAGGGACGAATCTTGCGGAAGGCAGCATCGGCCCGTCCCATCTGTCTGCACAGTCCGTACACAGCCGACATCTGGTAGCCGGAGCGGTACAGGATAGAGCGTTGGCAGAGGGAGCAGTGAAATCCGTGCATATCGCTCCAGAATCGATCCAATCACACCATCTGCACCCTGGAACCATTCAGGGCGAGCATCTGGCATCTCAGTCGATATCGACTGATGTTTTACAGGATGAGTCTGTGACATCTGATAAATTGGCCGATGAGGGTGTGACTGCCGCTAAGTTGTCGGCTCACTCGGTACAGCCGTGGCACATTACAGATGAAGCAGTGCAAGCTAATCATTTGGCAGAAGAGGCCGTTCAATCGAGTCATCTGGCGCCGGAATCTGTCACCTCAGCCCACTTACAGTCTTCGGTGATACTTGCGAGTCATTTGGCGCCGGATAGTGTATCCGGTCTTGCGCTACAAGCGGAAAGCGTCACTTCAGAAAAGCTGGCAGCACGCTCGGTGCAAGGGACGAATCTTGCGGAAGACAGCGTCGGTCCTTCGCATTTATCTGCACAGTCGGTACACACTCAGCATTTGGCAGTCGGCGCAGTGCAGGATACAGCGCTAGCCGAGGGGGCAGTGAAGTCGGTACACCTTGCCCCGGAATCCATCCAGCCGCATCACCTGCACCCTGAAACTATTCAGAGCGAGCATCTGGCATCCCTGTCGATATCGACCGATGCATTACAGGATGAGTCCGTTACGTGTGATAAATTAGCGAATGAGGGTGTGACTGCTGCCAAACTGTCGGCTCACTCGGTACAACCGTGGCACATTGCGGACGAAGCAGTGCAAGCCAATCATTTGGCAGAAGAGACCATCCAGTCGAGCCATCTGTCACCGGAATCTGTCACCTCAGTCCACTTGCACTCTTCGGCGGTACTTGCGAGCCATCTGGCCCCGGATAGTGTGTCTAGCCGTGCGTTACAAGCGGAAAGCGTCACCTCGGAGAAGCTGGCAGCCCACTCGGTGCAAGGAACGAATCTGGCGGAAGACAGCGTCGGCCCGTCCCATCTGTCTGCACAGTCGGTACACACCCAGCATTTGGCAATCGGTGCAGTACAGGATACAGCACTGGCAGAAGGGGCAGTGAAATCCGTGCATATTGCCTCGGAATCGATCCAGCCGCACCATCTACACCCCGGAACCATTCAGGGCGAGCATCTGGCATACCAGTCGATATCGACTAATGCTCTGAAGGATGAGTCTGTTACGTCCGATAAACTGGCAGATGAGGTCGTGACAGCTGCCAAAATATCTCCACATTCCGTACAGCCGTGGCACATTACGGACGAAGCAGTGCAAGCCCATCATTTGGCAGAAGAGACCATCCAGTCGAGCCATCTGGCGCCGGAATCCGTCACCTCAGCCCACTTGCAGCCTTCGGCAGTGACGATCCAGCATATTGCGCCAGGGAGTGTATCTGTTCACGCGCTCCAGGCAGGCAGCGTGAACGCTGAGAAGCTTGCGCTTCGGGCGGTGCGAGCTTCGAATCTGGCGGAAGCCAGCGTAAGCTCTGTACATTTGACAGAACATGCCGTGCAAGCCCAGCATTTGTCCGAGGGAGCGATTCAAGAGTCAGCACTGGCAGAGGGGGCAGTGCAGTCCCGCCACATTTCACCGGATTCTGTCCAATCCGAGCATTTGCAAGCAGGAGCTATTCAGTCACAGCATATCGGCTGGCAGGCGGTGTCAGAGGAAGCTATACGGGATGGAGCGGTGACGTCCGGCAAACTCGCAGATGGAACGGTGGAGTCCCGCCATGTGGCTGAGGAGGCAATTGAAGGCCACCATATTGCAGAGGAAGTCATTGATTCGCACCATCTGAAACCCGGCTCAGTAACATTGAATCAATTGTCCACAGATATTCATCTCTCGGGACTTTTGCCTGAGGAAGGAATCAGTGGCGACAAACTTCAGGCAAACAGTATATCTCGCAGCCATCTGCAGAATCAGGTCGTCGACAGTGAGGTGCTGAGCCCAGAAGCTGTAGGTCCAGAGCATCTGCAGGCTGCTGCGGTACAAAGTCATCATGTGGCAGAGCAGAGCATCGAAGGTCATCATCTGGTAGAAGGTTCCGTGGGCTCACGTGAGCTGGAACTGAACGCAGTGAAACCAGAGCATTTGAGCATCACCCCGGTCCGTACTTGTACAAATCAGCCTGCATTGCAGCAGTTTGGCAGAGCGCCGTTTCTTTTAAAGGGAAGCGAAGGAGAGACAGAAGTAACCATTGTATTCGGGGAGCCATTTGTGAACCCGGATTACACTTTGGTAGCGATGACGAACCATCCTCTCTTTCATGCGACGCTGAAATCTCAGACGACTCATGGAGCGGTGATCGTCGTAACCAAGTGGAGTGAAACCGCGCATAACTACGGTATTGTTTCTTGGATTGCCATCGGTTAGTGGAGATGATGGTTGCAACACTTATAGCGTGCAGACTCATGTATTTTTCAGATACAGAGCTGCACGCTTTTTCATATACTTTTCACATATTTGTTCCACAATTATCCCGAATTCTCCTGATAAGCTAAAGATACTTTAAAGGAGAGGTGATTCAATCATGAAAAAATGGACTAAAAATGCAGCAGCCGTATTGACCGTAGTAAGTGTACTGGGAGGAGCAAGCAGCGCATTCGCCGCTACAGCAACCACAACTCCAGTCACCACTGCACCAGCCATCAAAGCTCCTGCGGTTACGACTCCTGCTAGCAAAACACCGTCAAAAGCGCCTGCAACGAAAACACCTGTGGTGAAAGCACCTGTTAAAAAAGCTCCTGCCAAAAAAGCCAGTGCGAAAAAAGTGGCAAGCCACAAAGCAAAAGCAGTGAAAGCAAAACACCGTACAGTTAAACATCATGCGAAAAAACATAATGCTGTTCAACGCAAGGTAGCGGCACATAAAACTCGTGCACAACATGTTGTATCTAAAAAAGTAACCCATAAAGCTCCAGTAAAGAAAGCAGTCCCAGCTAAAACAGCTCCAAAAACGGTGAAAACAGCTCCAAAAGCAGCAGCTAAAGTAGTAACAAACAAAAAATAAGGTAGAAGGTAGAAGTTAGTTAGCTTTCAGTTCACCTGGCATATACAGCAGCGATTCATGATAAGAAAAGACGGGACCGGGAACGGTATACCCGTCTTTTGTCTATTCTGTGGGGCTTCTGATAAGCTTAAGAAAGGATGCTAGCATTCAGAACAACAGCAAGGAGTTAAGGCTATGACAAAAATAGTAGTAGTGGATGACGATGTATTCATTTTGCAACTAATATCTGAATATTTGAAAAAAGAGTCCTACGAGGTAACTTCCTTTTCCAGTGGAAAAACACTGGTAGAGCATATCCGAACCAACCGTCCGGATTGTCTCGTGCTTGATATTATGATGCCAGGCATTGACGGGCTTTCTCTATTGACTCAACTTCGTGAGTTTACAGAAATGCCAATCATTATGATCTCCGCGCGCGGAGAGGAAAATGACCGCATCCATGGGCTGGAATTGGGATGCAGTGACTTTCTGACCAAGCCCTTTAATCCAAGGGAGCTGGTGGGAAGGGTCAAAGCGATGCTGAGACTGAGCAAGGCGGGCACGTCTGCATCTGATGACAAGCAAGCAGCAGAGGGCGCAAATCTTTGCCATGCAGGCAATCTGTGCATTTTTGCTGACTTTCGTAAAGTTACAGTAGACGGACGAGCGGTGAATTTGACCTCGCGTGAATTCGATCTGTTGCTGTTTCTTGCGAATCATTTGGAACGGCCTTTTGGCAGAGAGCATTTGATTCAGCAGGTGTGGAGCTATGATTTTATAGGGGATGTGAGGGTCGTAGATGATCTGGTCAAACGTATTCGAAAAAAGTTGGCAGAATACCACTCCACGCTCGTCATTAACACGGTATGGGGATTTGGATATAAAGCAACGGTTCAGGAGATGTAGCCATGCGTACGATGAGAGCCAAAATTCTGCTGTCCCTGTCTATTGCAATGCTGATTACTGTCTGTATTACGGTGGTCTTATTTATCAGGCTCATCGACGACATTCTGGTGAATCAGGCCAAATCCAAGCTCCATGAGCAGGCACGCAAAGCCGTCCATATTATGAGTGACGGGGGCTTTGATCGACTGGATAATGCTGAACTTAACTATGTTATCAAGGGTGTGCTTTTATCTGCCGATTACTTTATTTTAAGCACGGATAACCGCATCATCGACTCCAGCGTCTCTGGAATGGAAGGCAAAAAGCTCGAGCGTTTGCTTTTGACCCGCCAGGGCTTTTTTGCATCGGTTCATCCGTCTGCCCACGATCTGGTTACTACACATGAAGGCGTTGCTGTCCTTCAAGGTAAAAAGATACTGTTTACGAATGAAGAATTGCCCGGACAACCTTTTCGGATCTTTGTATACTCACCCTTATCTTCTTTGAGAGCACTCTATGTACCATTAATGAGAACTACGCTGCTGTCAATCGTCGCGAGTTTTCTGGTGATTCTCGTTATTGGTCTGATGGTTGTTTCACGTCTGGTGCGTCCGCTCAAGCGATTGAAAGAGGCGGTAGGCAACTATGAGCCGAATCAGCCGCAGGATAGTGATTTTCCGCAGGCGGACAAAAGCGAAATTGGCGAACTGATAGGCACCTTTCATTCCATGTCCGCCCGCATTCAGCAGCACCACCACAGCCAAATTGAATTTCTACAAAATGTATCACACGAGCTAAGGACACCGTTAATGTCCATTCAAGGCTATGTATATGCCATTCAGGATCAAGTAGTATCGCAGGACGAGGGACTGAGCATTATTAAAGTGCAATCCCAGCGATTAATTGATATGGTGGAAAAGTTGCTTCAGCTATCGAGGTTGGAGGCGCTGAATGAGGAATGGCCCGTCTCTTTGATTGATCTGAGAAGTATGGCGGAGGACGCTGTTCATCTGTTGATGCCGATGGCCAGCGAACGCTCTATCTCGCTGCGAGTGGAGGGAGAGGGTCTGCATGTGGCCGTTCCGGCCGAGCAATTATTCCGTATGATATTGAATTTGCTGCAAAATGCAGTTCGACACACCTCCACAGAGGTAGTCATTCATTTGGAGACGGGAACAACACCGGAGGTTGTGTGGGTTATGCATGTAGATGATGATGGGGAAGGTCTAACCGAATCTGAAGCAGCCGAGGTGTTCGGAAGATTCTATACCGGATCAAATGGTGCGACGGGACTAGGATTGGCCATCTGCCGTCAAATAGCCTCCCGACTGAATGGAGAATTACTTTGTACACGATCGCCATTAGGTGGGGCACGCTTCAGCTACATTCAACGCATGTCATGACGCATGTTATAAATGAGGCAAAAATGGTTAAAAATGATCAATTTTTCGCTAAAATGTGCCATTAATATGACATTGCATGATAGGTTTTTGGTGATATTTTAGATATTGCTTGACTGGCAGGTACTAAAATGAGTAAAATTATTCGTATATACCTTGACTCATGAACGTCGTTTTTTTAGATAGTGGTCAATAATAGTGATGAATAATAAATGAAAGAGTGATGAGATGAACCGCCTTTTGGAAGTGAAGGACTTAACGATATCTTTCAAGACCCGTCAGGGACTAGTGCAGGCCATTCGTGGCGTAAACTTTCATGTCAATAAAGGAGAGACGCTGGCGATTGTCGGTGAATCCGGCTCAGGCAAAAGCGTAACCTCACAAGCTGTTATGAAGCTGATCCCGACTCCTCCGGGCGTTTATCAAAAGGGTCAAATTATGTTTGACGGACAAGAGCTGATTAATAAAACGGAAAAGCAGATGCAAAAAATTCGTGGTAAGGAAATTGGTCTGATTTCTCAGGACCCTATGACTTCACTTAACCCGACGATGAAAGTCGGTAAGCAGATCACGGAAGTGCTTTTCAAGCATGAAAAGATATCCAAGGACGCTGCTCGCAAGCGGGGTATTGAGTTGCTGAATCTGGTAGGTATTCCACATCCTGAACAGCGTTTTAACCAATATCCGCATGAATTTAGTGGCGGTATGCGTCAACGTGTCGTCATTGCAATGGCATTGGCTGCTAATCCGAAACTTCTGATTGCCGATGAGCCGACGACTGCGTTGGATGTAACCATTCAAGCTCAAATCTTGGAACTGATGAAGGATCTTCAGAAAAAAATTGATACTTCTATCATCTTTATTACTCATGATCTCGGTGTTGTGGCGAAGATGGCGGATCGCGTTGCTGTTATGTATGCAGGGCAAATCGTGGAAACAGGTACGGTTAATGAAATTTTCTATAACCCAAAACATCCATATACATGGGGACTCCTCGCTTCCATGCCTAGTTTGGACAGCCATGGTCAGAAGCTGGCTGCGATCCCGGGAACACCACCGGATCTGCTTCACCCACCTGTAGGGGATGCGTTTGCAGCCCGTAGTTCTTATGCCATGAAAATTGACTTTGAGAAAGAGCCTCCGCTCTATCAATTGTCTGATACACACTTTGTGAAATCATGGCTGCTTCATCCAGATGCACCTGCGGTTGAGCCACCAGAAGCGGTGAAGGCTAAACTTCGCAAGCTGGATAACGCATTTGAAAAGCCAGTTTTAGTTGAACAATACGGCAGTTAAAGCACGATATCATTTGTAAATAATCAAATAATAAATAAAAAAAGGCTGTTTCTCCGTGTGAATTAATATTACGGAGGAACAGCCTTTTTGGTGTAACACCACAGGTTGTATGAGTCTGTGGTGATTTGTATTATACGGCAGCGCTTACAACTTGCCGGAACCGGCTTGGGAAGTGACTTCTGTCTTCACGCTGGCGGATGGGGAAATTTTATCGTTCAAGGATGGCTTCCAGCCTACAGAGGAGCTAAGCCCCGCGCTGGAGCCTGCGTTTACGGCCTGTCCATTCAGAAGTGTGCCAGTGTCTGACAGGGCAGTTCCACCAAAAACAGTCACAATTTTGGCTGCGGACAGTCCCGCAACGTCAATGACATTGTTTTCAGCAAAGATTTTAGAGGCTTTGCCCGCGCCCCATATATACAGTGTAGGGTATTCAGAGCGTTTTACATCACCTGTATAGTAATTGTTATATAGATGGACTTGTCCATAACGTACGCGCGGTGTGCGTTGTACTGTATTCTCATAATAATTGTGATGCAGGGTTACACGTAAAGCCCCTTCATCCGCTGTTTTGCTGTCGCTGTTGCCGATAATGGATGTTTTGTCATGATCGTAAAAGTGATTGTATGAAATGGTAACCAGATCACCTTGGTTAATCACATCGAGCAGTCCATCATGATGTTGGTATTCTTGACCGTAGAAGGTGCCGTTTCCGCTATCGGGGTGAGCCCCGTCATTGAACGTATTGTGATCCACCCATACATGCGTGGCTCCGTTAATTGTAATGCTGTCATATTCTGAATTCCAATTGCCTGTACTGCCATCAGTTGGGTCCCATTGTGGGAAATAATCGTAGGCATCCTGAAACTCAATATTACGGATAATGACGTTGTCTGTACCCTTTTTTAATTGGAAGTTTGCGCCATTAATGACGGCATTGTTGCCCAGACCGACAATCGTTGTATTGGATGGAATTTCAATAACGATACGACTGGCTTGATTCTTCTGTGATGCCTTACGTGCATCTTCCAATGTACCAGAAGGAACCTTTTTCCCCCATGTAGACGGATCATACGCCTTGAGATACGCATTGAAATCATACTTAGAGTCCTTGTAATCGTTCAATCCTAATGGTTTATTATTGTCATCGACGTTAGCATTGATTGTACCTTTGACATAAATGATTTTAGGTGTAGTGTTGCTGCTCTTGCCTAACGCATCGACAAGTTGTTTACGGTTCGTTACGGTGAAAGTATTGGAGGAAGTAGCAGTAGCTCCACCTGTTGTGCCAGTAGAAAAGGCGGCCCAGCCGTTTTTGCTGCCGAGTGTCTCCTTGCCAATATCGCTGGCTGCATGAGCAGGTGCACCCATAGGAGCCAGAGTAGCGAACAGTAACACGGCTGCGATTCCGAGTGAAAATCTCTTTTTCATAAAATACCTCCGTATATTGGATAAATGGAGTAGACGAACGAAGGGAGTCCCGGGTGCTCCTGTAGTTTCTACATGTTCTATCATACTTTGTGTTCCAGTATTTGTTAATATAATAAAAGTTACATACTAAAATTTTTGTCGAATTTTTTATATAATTCAATAGAGCCCTTCTTTTTCCAATCAAAACGCATATGCCAGAATGAAAACGTTAACAATCATACCGAACAGAAAATGTATATATGATTATATGGAATTTTCCTGGTGAATTTCTTTCAAAATCAGTCTGTTCATCTTCATATTAAAGCAAAGGAAAATTGAATGGTTTTTCTCATAATGTTAACGATTTCAAAACCAAAATGCGTAGGGGAACGACAGGGGATTTATGGATTTTTGCAGCATCCTCAGGTACAATGCTTGTAATAAAGCTGAGGAGGAATGGGCATCATGGCAGAGCATTTAGCAGATATCCTGAAGTTGTTGAAGCAAAAAGAGTGGGTGGACTTGTCCCATGCCTTTTATCCCGAAATTCCCCATTTTCCGGTTTTCGATAATGTTCAGGTGGATACCCTGTTTACCCACGACGATGGCTTTTTTGTAAAACAATACTGCTTTCCAGGGCAATATGGAACTCATATCGACGCCCCCGTTCATTTTGTGAAGGGTAAACGTTATTTACATGAACTTTCGTTGAAGGAACTGGTTTTGCCGCTGGTTGTCATTGACCGTTCAGCAGCCGTTGCAGCCAATTCCGACTATGAGCTTACGGTTGCGGATATTCTGGATTTTGAACAAGAGCACGGACGCATTGCCGATCAGTCCTTTGTCGCCTTTCGTAGTGATTGGAGCAAGCGTTGGCCTGATCCTGATGCCTTCTCGAACAAGGACAACGCTGGAGATGCACATTGCCCGGGTTGGTCGCTGGATGCGCTGCGCTTTTTGGTAGAGGAACGAAATGTTGCTGCTATTGGACATGAAACACTGGATACTGACTCCTCTGTAGCTTATCGAAAAGAGGGTAAGCTGGTAGGAGAATATTACATATTGGAGCAGGATCGATATCAAGTTGAGGTGCTGACGAATTTGGACAAGCTGCCCCCGACGGGTGCAGTCATATATAATATTGTACCGAGCATTCAAGATTCCCCCGGATTTCCGGTGCGTTCCTTTGCTATTTTACCTTAATCTTGAGCTTAAAAGACCGATTCAGATCTGGACATCTGAATCGGTCTTTTTCTAGCATATACGGGGTAGTGTACAGCGTGAATGACCATTCAGTCCGGCTTGGTTCAAAATCATTGAAACGTCTTATGTGATAATCGTTACGGTAGGGGCAGAGATGGTAGGCTGAGTTGTGATAGTAGAGGTTGTGCCGCTAAAATCAGATATTTCTATGACAGCGGGGACACCTGGTGTAATATCTACGGAGGCAATGACCAGACTTGCCGTGGTTAGGGTGAATAAGGAGCTCTGCTGAATAACTCCATTAATATAATAATTAGCAGAGTCAGTAGCCGTTAATGTTGGCAAAGCAACGACTGGAGCATCGGCGTCATCTACGAAGCTGGCAGCAGGAATAGTTGTTGTTGTTGCTCCGATCATCCCGGCTGTAATGGTTGCAAAAAAACGAGTCACGGCTGGGGTTACAGTCGTGCTTATGGCACCACCAGTAGCTACTGGAGCAGTAGCTACTGCTGTGTATACAGGTTTTATGATGGGCATCGTTTTCATCTCCTTTCTTTACTGGTATGAGCCACTGCTGGCTCTTAATCAATAAATGATTTTTCAACCTATTCGGAAACGGCATATGAACCTTCCTATTAATAATAGGGTAAATGGAGAAAGCCCTATTTTACTGCGCAAAAAATGAAAGCGAATACTTGGAATCTGCATGCTACAAATGCCTAAGACCCTAATGGGAGATGTGCATACAATACATAAGCATGAGAGGAGGAGGTGTGTACGGCTGTTATGAAAAGACGCGATGCATCACTAAGGAGGCAAGGAAAGAGACCGGTACATTGCAAGATCAACAAACGAAAAAAGTGCAAGCCCCGGTATTCATTCAAAGGTAAAACAAAAACGGGGCTCCATGCTCAAAAGCATCCAAAACTAATTATTATACAACGACGCTTCAGAAATACTCCTGCCAAACGGAAGAGGATAGAGCATACAGGAAAGCAAGGTCTGCCAGGCGAAGCCGGGGTGACAGGAGCGCCAGGAGTACCGGGAATTGCGGGAACACCAGGAATACCTGGAATACAGGGTCCAGCAGGAACACAGGGAGCAACGGGAGTGCCAGGTCCAGCTGGGGCTCCCGGTAGTGCAGGCGCAACAGGTGCACCTGGTCCTACCGGAGCACAGGGCATACCTGGCCCTACCGGAGCCCAAGGCATACCCGGTTCTACCGGGGCACAAGGCGTAACCGGTCCTACTGGAGCCCAAGGTATAACTGGTCCAACAGGTCCGGCTCCTGACATCTCCAATGTTGAAATTGTCCCTAGGGCTGAGCGGTATTTTTATTTTACTCCTGATCCGATTGAATCTTCAGTTACGATTATGGCGGATCAATTTTCTGTAGATGGTGTGCAGGGGGCTTTTCAGAGGTTTCATGTCGGAAGCAATAGTTATGCCAATCTGTATATTAACGGGATGTTACAAGAAAGAACGTTGTTCAGCTTGACACCTTCATCGCTGACGATTCACCTCAGCGAAGGGGAGACTATTTCCTCCGGCACACCTATTATTGTGGAAATTGTTCAATTTAGTGTGCGATACAGTGCATGACATTGCTCGCGATGAACGCTTCATGTGATGGACATTATTTTAAAACCAAAAATGGTTATAGGGTGCAGGTCCTTCAATACGAGCACCGAGTTGCTCGGCTGCCCTGTCTGGGCCAGAATGGACAGCCGTTCCCGACCTACTTCAACCAGATCCGCCCGACCATTACGCAAAATTTCCTCGGCTTGAATACCGTGAGTAATCAATCCTACGGCCGCGGTAGCTATATCAGCAGCCTGACGAATAGCTTCCGAGTAAGGCACCTGATAGTCAGGAGCGTCCGACATGCCAAAGCTGGAGACCGGCTTTAGAGCCTTGGTCATGGATGGCCTGCACCACTTTTTGCAGCGGGGAAATGTGCTCGTCGCTCCATATGCCAAGGCTGCCCGAATCTTTTCCCTGCTGGGTGACTGCATACACTTCAAGCATGATTAGCCCGACTTGTCTTAGCGCCGAGTGCCGTAATGCAGCGTATGCCAATCGGTTGCTTTTCCGTCCTCTTTATTTACGGTTCAGAACGCCCGCTTTTATTCGGTTACATATGTATTTTATAGGAATAAAATGAAGCGATTCACTTATAAAAACATGGTATTTTAGGTTTATTACGATGGATTTTAAATTCAAGCATACAGACAGGTTGAAACTGTATAAATATGATTTGCAATTTGGTTAGCAATCACTTACTATAATCCTATGAATAAGAAAACACATGTAGACAGTAAAAAGAAGGATATTCTGCAGGCAGCGATGTGCTTATTTGCAACCAAAGGAATTGATGGGATTTCGGTCAAAGAAATTGCAGAGGCTGCCGGTGTGACAGATGCTGCGATTTATAAGCATTTTAAGAGTAAAGACGCGATGGCCTTGGAGGTATTCGGGCAGTATTGCAATAGCTATACCACCTTAATTGACTTTTATCGCAAGCAGAATGGGAGCTTTCTCAGTCGTTTCCACCAACTGGTGGATGAAGTGCTGAATATGCATGATGAGGACCAATATGGATTGCTTCTACTATCACAGCATCATGAGCTGTATGTTGAAGCAAGCCAGAACCAGAATGTGCGTCAGCCGCTGGAGGCGTTGACTGAATTCATCGAACAAGGGATTCAACAAGGTGAACTGCCGAAGCAGGATGTTCAGCTATCCGGTGTGCTCATCATTGGAGCCATTACACGCTTGTCCGTGTCTAGCCTGGAAGGTGAACTTCCACAGCAGCTGGTTCCATTTGCCGTAGAGATCAAACAACGTTTAACTGCTTTATTAAGTAAAGGTCAGTAGTGACCTTTTCTTTTTAAATATAAAGTTAGTGTTTTCTAACTAAAATCATAATATGAAGGTAGGAAGTGGCTTATATGTCTAAAAAAATATTGGTGATTCAGGGGAATCCGGTCGCTGACAGTTATGGAGAAGCGCTGGCTCAAGCCTATGTAAAAGGAGCCGAAGGCGCAGGGGCTGAGGTTCGCTTATTGCAGCTGTCCGCGTTGGAGTTTAATCCAAATCTATCAGGTGGATATCGGAATAAATTGCCGCTTGAACCTGATTTGATTCAAGCACAGGAATGGATTAAATGGGCAGAACATCTCGTTTTTGTCTTTCCGATCTGGTGGGGCAGCTTGCCTGCGTTAATGAAGGGATTTATTGACCGTACCTTTATGCCGGGATTCGCGTTTAAATATCAAAAAGGAAAACCCTTGCCTGACAAGCTTTTAAAGGGAAGAACAGCCCGCCTTATCAGCACGATGGATGGTCCGCACTGGTATTACCGATTTTTCCAAGGACAGCCTGGGCACCGGATGATGAAGGATTCCACGTTACATTTATGTGGAGTCAAACCAGTACGTTCTACAACCATTGATCTCATGAATAAGAGGACAGAGCAACAGCGTAACGAATGGCTGAGCAAGGTTGAGCAGCTAGGACGAAGCATGAGCTAGGTTTTCGCCATCTCAATAGCAAACACGCTGATCCATTAACATATAGAGGACATTCGGAAAACTACATTCTAAGAGGATAGAAATGAGGCACAGAAAAATGGAACCAATCATAAATCATGAATGGGATCTAAATGAAAAAGAAGCGGTGAAATTACAGCAGGAGTTATCTTTAAAAGTTACAAAAGAAGATCGATTCCCTGAAATTCAATATGTTGCTGGGGTAGACGTGGCATACAGTGAACAAAGTGATCTCTTAGTTGCGGCCATCGTGATTTTAGATGCTAGCTCATTACAAGTAGTGGAATCCATAGTGGTTGAAGATGCTGTCCATTTTCCCTACATCCCCGGATTGTTTTCATTCAGGGAGCTACCGCCTATAGTAAAAGCATTGAAGCAAATCAAGACCTCTCCCCAGCTGGTGGTCTGTGATGGACAAGGAATTGCCCATCCTAGACGATTCGGATTAGCCAGTCATTTAGGTGTTATATTTGATATTCCTACAATTGGATGTGGTAAAACGAGGCTATGGGGTGAATTCGAAGAGCCATCTCGAGAACGAGGGGCATGTTCGTTATTAATGGATCATGAGGAGGTTATCGGCGGAGCGTTAAGAACCCAGGACAACATTAAATCTCTGTTTGTATCTGTAGGGCATCGTATTTCATTAGAAACGGCCTGCAACTGGATATTAAAGCTTTGTCCACAATATCGCTTACCTGAGACCACTCGACAAGCTGACCAGCTTGTGAGAAAAGCTTTATCACAAATAAACCAGGGGAGTATCTGATCATAATCGCTCTACATAAGGGAAAACACCACAGTGGAGCAACTAGCTCGCATTGTGGTGTTTGGAATAGCTCATGTTTTACAATCAACGTTATATAAATATCGATGCAACGATTAAAATAAATCCGATCGCTAGACCGGCAGGGCCCCAATAATGCATAGGGATAAAAAACAGACTGTGCTGGGTTCCCATTCGATAGCGTTGTCCTGTTTCCATATCAACGAGCACCTTGTCCGAGTCGGCGTTAAGTGCTTTACCCAAATACCAGATAATAACTCCCGACACAATGAACACAAAAGCCATCGGCAGCCGGGAATCTATGGAGTCAAGCCCAAGAGCGGATACTAAACTGCCGACAATAACGAATAAAATTCCTGGAATAATGATATTTAAAATACCAAAGCCCTTCCAAATAATCACATGAAAACTTCCTTCCTAATTATGTTTACGTTCATGGTGAGTCTCTCGTCGAAATGATTTTCACATCCAACATATGTATTTATCGGTTAAAAGAGAGATTTAGTTTACAATATGACCCATTCATTAGGGGATTTACAATGTGTAAAACTGGAAAATGGAAAAAGCCGTTTCTCCACCTTTTCGTAGTCCCAGCACAAGCTGGACTGAAGGAGGAAAAATCGGCTTTTTTAATAAACGGATTGAAGTTCTGTGCCTATTCGGCGCTTGCTTTCACTTGCTCTGCTATGAAATTTACAGGTTTCATAATCCGGCTCAGCATGTCCTTCTTCGGACGATTCCAGGTAACCCAGTCATCCAGCAGCAGACCGCCTGTGTCACCGCTATTCGGATTCAGGGACCAATACGTAAAGTACAGGTTGTTGGCACCAATATAGTCTACGAGTGCATTTTGCCATTTACCCTCAGCGGAAGACGAATCAACATTGCGACCGCCGAATTCACCGACCAGCACCGGAGCTATGTTTTGCTTACTGATGTAGCCCCAGGTTTGATCCCAGATTGCTGGCAGGTTGGACGGGAAGGTTGAATCGTTGAACCATGGCTGCGAAGACACACCAGGACCGTAGTCATGTGGTGAATAGACGACACGGTTCGGTACGTCTAGAACGACAGGATAGTTGGCTACACCTGTCAGGTTGCCGCCCCACCAATATTGGCTGTTGTTGCCTTGTACATTATGGTCCACACCTTCTACCAGAATCAGCCAATTCGGATTCACAGACAGAATGGCATTCCCTGCACGCTGCGCCGCGAGACGCCAGTCTGTGGAAACATCGCCTGTTCCCCAGCTTGCCTGACCGTGCGGTTCGTTGTGTAAATCTGCACCAATGACGGTAGGATTGTTTTTATAACGTTCAGCTAACATCTTCCAGTCGCTGATCCAGCGGGACTCAGGGTACTGAGAGGTATACCATAGCTCGGATTGTCCACCTGAGCCTGGGCGGTGACGGTCAAGGATAATCTGAATACCGCGTTGTCCAGCTTTTTCGATCAGCTTGTCCATAATTTGAATCGGAGTCAATCCGACCAGATCAGGATTTTTGTAGTAATCAATACTGTCCGGACGAGAGCTGGAATCCAATAACTGATTGCTGTAAGGCAGACGGATGAGATTATAACCTTCCTTCTTCACCTGATCCAGCATGTCGTCCATTGAGCGACTCCATAGTCCATGCAAAGTGTAATTAGGGGTTTCCAGACCAAACCAGTTCAGACCGTTAAATGCGGCCTCTTTCCCGGATTCATCTACAATCTTGTTTCCTTGGGTATGATAATATCCTTTTACGCTGGCTGCATCTGCCGAAGGTGGAGTGTACCCATACAGTGTGAAGCCCATGACGAGGGAGGCAATGACGAAAAATGTTTTTTTCAACCCTTTTTTCTTCATGATTCTTGCTTCCTCCTTTTATATAAATGATATTGTAACCGATTACATTTTCATTTTATGTTCAAATCTTCCATCAAACAAGTTCATAAAATTTGTATATTTTTAAGATTTCGTTCAAAATTATTAGTTTTGGGACAAGGGATATTTAGGTTAGGGGGTATAGCATTTGTGGGGCTGGATTATGGGGTGAGGCACGTTCCAACTCACATTTATTATATTTTCCTCCTGTAAAAGAAGGTATATAATAAAGGAAATTCACATTACATACAGGTTGTAGAGTACATACATTGTTGAAAATGAACACATGCCTAATACGCAATATAGAAAGGGGGGGAATCATGGTAACCACGATGAAAGAAGTCGCAGAACGTGCAGGGGTGTCGAAGAGCACAGTTTCGCAGTTTCTGAATAAAAGATACAACTATATGAGTGAAAGCACCAAGAAGAAGATTGAGCAAGCGATTGAGGAGCTCAGTTATATTCCCAATGAGGTGGCGCGCAGTCTCAAGCAAAAGAAGACCTTTATTGTGGGGGTTATTTCTTCAACTATTTTGTCGAGATTTACAACAGAAATCGTGCGCGCAATTGAAGATGAATGCCAACTGGAAAATGTCCAGGTCATTGTCTGCAATACTGATGATGATTCGCTCAAAGAGAAAAAGTACGTCCAGTCGATGATTGCTCGGCAAGTGGATGGACTTATTATTTTTCCGACAGAAGAGAACAAAAAATTATATGTTTCCCTTGTTAAAAGTGGCTATCCGTTCGTGTTTGTCGACCGAAAAATCGATGAAATCAACGTAGACACGGTGCTGTTAAATAATGAAAAAGCTAGTGAGCTTGCGGTTGAAGCACTGATTGAGCATGGTCACAAAAACATCGGCATCATCACGTTTCCTCTAGGCAAAAAAGCAATTACCACACGAAGTGAGCGGCTGTCCGGCTATAGAAATACGCTCGGCAAACATGACATATCCGTGCATGAAAACTATATCAAAAGCGGCAGGCTGGATGAAATGTCTGATCTTATTAGACAACTATTTCACATGGAGAACCCGCCCACCGCAATCATTGCTACGAATGACATGATTTTGGAGCAGGTGCTGATCTATGCCAAAAATAATCATCTGACCATACCTAATGATTTTTCCTTGATTGGGATAGATGATGTATCCTTTGCATCTTTTTATAATCCGCCGATCACTACCGTTTCCCAGCCGAGTTTTGAAATGGGGAAAAGAAGTGCGAGGCTACTGCTCGATAAAATTGATCAAAAAGAGCAGGGGCATGAGCAGCTGTCAGACATCATCCGATTGAATCCGGTCATTAACCACAGAGAATCTGTCCAAAAGTTAAATTGAATAATTGGAATAAGTATTTTTTTCTTTTTTGAAAATGTTTTTATGAATTCTATTGTAAAAAGAAAATAAAGAGCTATAATGATCTTATGATTCGAGTCATGAATACCCTTTCTGGTAGTGCTGAGTGTAGTGATGACTGCAACTTAATAGAGGGGAGGAGTGAACCTTAAACGGAAATTTATGATTAAATTTGTGATATAATTCACAAAAAAGCAGTTCTACTTCTTTTTACATTCCCGGAAGGGAAATTTTTTTCAAGCATTACTAAATCGATTTAGTAAGAATGAAAAATAAAGAAAAGAAGGTCGGGATCACTATGGAAATGTTTATGAGCATTATCAGGGAGCCATCCATCATTATTGCGATTGTGACATTACTCGGTCTCATATTTCAGAGGAAGAAAGTATCCGAGATCATAACCGGAACCACCCTTTCTTTCATGGGCTTTACCATGATTAAGGTCGGCGGCGGAATTTTAGGAGGCGTGCTCACCAACTTCAGCCAAATATTTTCTTTTGCGTTCAACCTTAAAGGTGTCGTACCAAGCAATGAAGCTATCATGGCCCTGACCATTGATCAGATCGGGGCGGATGCTGCGCTCATTCTACTTTTTTCCATGATCCTTAACATCGTGCTTGCGCGCCTGACCAAGTTCAAGTACATTTATTTGTCTCTCCACTTGATTTTGTTCATGAGCTTTGCCGCTACAGCCGTTATGAAAGGTCTGGGTCTCAGTTCGCTAACTACAATCATCGTTGGTTCCTTGGTCATTGGGAGCTATATGGCAGTGTTTCCTTACCTGCTCCGAAATGCCAGCAAAAATATTATCAAATCGGATGAATATACAATTGCTCATGCTTCCATGACTTCTTACATTCTCGGTACCTATTTAGGAAAAGTTTTAGGCAATCGTGAACATGACACCGAAAATGTAAAAATAAATGACCGCATCAGTTTTTTGCGTGATCCCAATGTGGCAACAACCTTGACGATGCTGGTGCTTTTGTTGGTATCTGGACTGGTTGCTGGTTCTGAATATGTCAGCAAATTATCTAACGGCAAAGAATACCTCGTCTTTATCCTCGAACAATCAGCCACTTTTGCTGCTGGCTTGTATATCGCAAAAGCAGGTGTTAAGCTGTTCACGACTGAAATTGTACCCGCTTTCAAGGGGTTCTCCCAAGTGTTCGCACCTGGAGCAGTTCCTGGGGTGGATGTTCTGGTACTGTTCGACAAATCACCCAATTCCGCGTTGGTAGGCTTCTTGGTCAGCTTTTTCACAGGTGTGGCCTGCGTTTTTGTTTTCCCGCTTATCGGACTGCCTGTTATTGTACCGGGGATCATGGCCTGTTTTCTCGCTGGCGGTGCAGCCGCGATATTTGGCAATTCCAGCGGTGGTTTTAGAGGGGCAGTCATTTCCAGTTGTCTTAATGGATTCTTGCTCTGTCTGCTGCCGGCTCTCACCTTGCCGCTCTTTTCTTTTTTGGGTGCCGACGGAGTGACATTCGCCGATCCCGACTTTACAACCCTTTCCGGATTACTTTGGCTTATTTTCCGCTGGTTTTAAACTAAACCGATTTATGAATTTTTAAAAATAACTCATCTAAATAAATTGGGTTCTAAATGAGGAGGAATGATTCATGTTTTTTAATGACCAAGATATTCAAATGGATACAGTAGACAGTAATACAACCCGGAAAGTGCTGGCCCACAGTGACCAGCTTATGTATGTCAAAGTGATGTTTGCTAAAGCCCAAACTGGGGAGATCCTGTTGCATAAGCATGTCCATGAACAAGTCACTTATGTTTTGAAGGGAAGCTTTAAGTTCATGATCGATAATGGGCAAACCAAGGAAGTGCAGACTGTTAAAGAAGGAGACAGCATCCATTTTCCATCCGACACTCTTCATGGCTGTATCCCGCTGGAGGATGACGGAATTTTGCTAGATGCATTTACACCAGCACGTGCCGATTTTCTATAAATTTTCTTACTAAATATGGCTATTATCGAGCATGCCGAATATAAAAAAACTGTACCAACGCAGGTTTTCAGTTGTTAATCTGCACCAGTGAGCCTGAGGCGGAGCCCTGGGTTCTTTTTTGTTCGTATTATTGGCTGCAGCTCCAATACACTTCATAATGATCTTTTTTAGTAGAAGACCTGCAAGTATGTTATATTTAACAAACGGCAATCGTGATGAACAGCAGTGTAGTGATTTTTAGAAAAGGATGAGATTATTTTGGAAAACAACGAAACTCAGCAGGAATTTGCAGAAGTATATGAGCAGCTTAAGGTGGCTGCAAACCGAACCTCCGATTGGAAAGCGCGTCTAGCAGCGGTGAATGAATTGGGTGCATGGAAGAACCAGCAGACGATTGACTTGCTGACGCACCGAATGAATAATGATATGGTATATGCCGTTCAGGAAGCTGCTTACCACAAGCTACAGGAATGGGGCGAAAACGTACAGCCGCCTGTGCGCAAAGAGGGTGAGCTTGTTAAGGGGTTGACGAAGATTCTGGTGCGCATTAAAAAAAGCCTGCCAGCCGACCATACCTATAATGATTTTCGCGAGAAGCTGCGTAAGATGAGAGTCGATATTTATGATATCTATGAAGGCAACAAGGGTACTGAATTCGATCAGTGGCTGGAGCAAAAATGGGCTTCGTTATCCACAAGATAATGTCTGAACCCTGCCATTGAATGTAACTTTGAGGGATTGCTATTGGTAATGCAGATGAAGTCTTAACAAGGATAAGGTGTTATCTTTGTTAAGGCTTTTTTAATATATATCGTTATTACGTGTTATGATCAAACGCAATGATTTCAAAGAGGGCTGGCCGTTTTAATTAATCTCTGCTAAAAAGATGCCAACAAAGGGGAACGATGCGCTAGAATAGAAAATAGAAAGCGTTATCATTATCGGCTTTTCTGCGATGATTCAGGGGGAGAAGGCTTATGCGTTCAAGGTTTCAACCATTAAACACGTTGCGTAATCAAATCTTTATCGGCTTTATATTGGTAATGCTCATTATGATGAGTGTGGCGGGAGCGTTTATTTATCTCAATGTCTCTCACCTGTTGAAAGACAGTGCCGAACGGCATATTGGTCAAACCGCAGTACAAGCAAGCGGCAGACTGGATGCATTAATCGGCCAGATGGACAGCCTGACGGAACAAGTGGCGAATCATCCATCTGTTCAGCATATTTTGCTGGAGGAGCGTAATGGGGGCAAGGTGACTTTCGGACAGCGTCAATCGCTACTGCAAGTGATGCATAGCTATCAGGCTTATATGCCGAGCGTTGGCTCGCTGGAGCTGTATACCGCTGAAGGGAAGATGTTGTTTCCGATTAGAGAAGGCAGTCTGGAGGATCGTATCGGACAGGCGGACATTCGGGAAGCCAATGAGATGAAAGGCAGGCTGGTCTGGATCGGCATAGATCCTGAAAATCCCCAGTCGCTGCTGGCGATTCGGCAGGTGAGCCTGGTGGATCGCTGGTTTTCACGCGGAGGATATCTGATTACCCGCATGGAACGAAGTTATTTTGGGCTAAATGGTACGTCAGCGACCCATGAAGAAGCAAATGAAACTATGCTGCTTGTAGATCGCCGAGGGCAGCTGCTGTCGGGTGAGCCTATGAGTCAGATTAATTTGTTAGATGTATTGCACAGCAAGACACAGACGGTTCATATTGGAGAGCGCGAGTATGTGAAGGCAGTTCAGCAATCGGAACGGACTGGCTGGTCGCTGCTGATCCTGATTCCAGTTAGCGTCGTCACAGACGGAATTACGGTTTTACGGACGACACTTATTATTTCGGCGTCTCTAGGTGCCGTGTTATTCCTGTTCATGTCCTTTATGCTGTCAACGTTGATTACCAGACCGATAGGTCACTTGATTCAGGCGATGCGCCGTTCACGGGAAGGAGCGTTGGCCTTGAATCCTGAACCTGCAGCAGCGGTTGAATTACGGGAATTAAATGCAGAGTACAACACGATGATTGTCGATATCAATGAATTGATCCGTGTCATTTGCGAGAAGGAGGCTTTACAAAGCCAGACCGAGCTTAAAGCACTGCAAGCGCAGATCAACCCGCATTTTCTTTTTAATACGCTAGATGCATTCAATTGGTCGCTGCAAGAAAAAGGAGAGGAGGAGCTTGCCGGGCTGATGGTGTCCATGTCGCGGCTGTTTCGTTATGTGATCGAACCGGCTCACCATGACTCTTGGGTGACACTTGGGGAAGAAATAGCACAAGTCCGTCGTTATCTGGAATTGATGGAGATGCGTCTGGGCGAACGTCTGAGCTGGCAAATTCATATGCCACCAGAGGCAGCAAGCATTCCGCTTCCTAAGCTGCTGATCCAGCCCATTCTAGAAAATGCAATCTTACACGGTGTCGAAAATCGTATCGGCAATGGCCGTGTTGAAATTCGAATCACTCCTTCGGCGAGGTTGGGTTGGACTAGGATCGAGGTTGTAGATAACGGACCTGGAATGACACAGGAGGAACTTGCAGCTGTGCGTACAGCGTTGATCGAGGGATCTGCCTGTCAGAGCAAGGGAACTGGTATGGGACTGGTTAATGTGCAGCGCAGGCTTGCTCTCTATTATGACAGTGCATCTTATCCAACGGACGGCGTGCTGATCTACAGTGCTGTGCAGGAAGGAACGGTGGTCGCTTTTGAAATTCCTGATGAATACGGGGGGCGGTAGGAATGAGTTTTTCATCCAAGACCATTGTTATTGTGGACGATGAACAAAGAACACGTCAGGGGATACATCAGACACTGGAGCAGTGGGCCTCCGGGAAATACCGAATTATGACATCGGGGAATGGCCTGGAGGCATTACATATGCTGCAAGCGGAGAGGGTTCATCTGCTGATTACAGATGTCCGTTTGCCGGAATTCAGCGGGCTGGATTTAATCCGCTCTCTGGAACGGGAGTCATATCGTCCGGCGATCATTGTGATCTCGGGATATGCGGAGTTTGATTATGTCCAGCAGGCGCTTCGTCTCGGAGCCGTTAATTATTTGCTCAAGCCGATTGATAAGCAGGAGCTGCTGAATGCGGTAAATGAAGCACTTCAACTTGAAGAGGAACGGCAGCGGTATAAGAAGCTGGACAAGCTGGCTGACCCTGTTCTGCTAGAGCTTGACCTCCAAGCGACTACGCTTAGCGATCCGGTACGGCGAGCCTTCACCTTTATGGCAGAGCATCTTCACGGACCCATTACGATGGCGCAGACTGCAGCGCATTCACACCTGAATGCGAGCTATTTTAGTGTTTTATTTAAGGAGCAAAGTGGTTTGTCCTTCAGCGAATATCTGCACAGGATACGGATACAACGGGCTAAGGAGCTGCTGCTGCATACCCAGTTGACGATTGCCCAAATCGGTGAGCGCTCAGGCTACCGGACAGATAAATATTTTATTAAAGTATTCAAAGCGACCGAGGGGGTAAGTCCCAGCCGCTATAGACAGCAGATGCGTAAAGGACCAGAGAATATCGACTGACATATAGGCTGCTCACAACCCAATAAAAGTGGAATTATACCCAATGAGCGTACCCTGTTGGAAGCAGAAATAGAGTGCTAAACTTACAAATGATAACGGTTACAAAAAATATAATTACAATAACGGAGGTCTAACGATGTCCAACGAGTATTCAGTTCGTAAGCGCTCACATCGAAAATGGGTTGCTGGGTTGACCCTGCTGCTGTCATTCATGCTAGTGCTGTCCGGTTGTGGTGTTGGTAAGGATGGGCAAGGCGGTTCCAGTGGAGCTGGGGGCAAGGTTACTCTCAAAATGATGCACTTATGGCCAGAGGGAAGCTCGGCACAGCAAAGCAAGCTTGTAACTCAGATTATAGATCAATACCAAAAGGATCATCCGAATGTCGTCATTCAGCAGGAAGTGCTGGAAAATGAACAATACAAAAACAAACTCAAAGTGCTGTCAGCTTCCAATGAATTGCCAGATATCGGCATCACTTGGGCCGCCGGTTTCATGGAGCCTTACGTTAAAGGTGGATTATTTACGCCGATGGATGACCTGCTGCAAGGTTCCAAGCTGAAGGACAAATTCGTACCGGGAACGACCGATGCCTATGCGCTGGATGGTAAAACGTATGCGCTTCCGATCGAATTGAACATAACACCCATTTATTACAATAAAGCCATATTCCAAAAATACAACTTGAAGGTACCTGCGACATTTGATGAATTTAAGCAGGTGGTGAAAACACTTGTAGATCATGGAGTTGCACCGATTGCATTGGGCAATAAAGACCGCTGGACGGGTTCGCTTTGGTACATGTATCTGGCAGACCGTATAGCAGGTAGCGAAACGCTGAAAAAAGCAATTGACGGCTCAGGATCATTCGATGACCCTGGTTTAATTCAGGCGGCCTCCGAAATTCAGACTCTGGTGAATATGAACGCCTTTAACAAAGGATTTAACGGCTTGTCCAATGATGAAGGAAAATCCGAGTTTATGAACGACAAAGCGGCGATGTATTTGATGGCTACTTGGGAGTTGCCGAATTTTACGACTAATCCCGAAATCCCGCAAGCGTTTAAAGATCAAGTCGGCTTCTTTAAATTCCCGATGGTTGCAGGCGGCAAGGGCAACGAGAACAGTTGGGTAGGAGGTCCGGGAGTCGGCTTGTTTGTTTCGGAAAATTCCAAAGTAAAAGAAGAAGCCAAAGCGTTCGTGGAATACTTCGTAGAAAAATGGGGAGAGCAATCGGTCACACAGGCGGGCGTTATTCCGGCGACGAAGGTGGACACCTCTAAAGAAAAATTGCCCAAGCTGTATGTCGACCTGCTGAATGGACTGAACCAAGCCAGCAACATTACATTGTTCGCTGATGTACAAATGAAGCCGAATGCAGCGCAGGTACATTTGAATATGATTCAGGCGTTGTTTGGTAAAGCGGTGACACCGCAACAATTTGCCGACCAGCATAAGGCTGCCATCGAGAAAGGAAATTGAAATTGACCACCTAAGGAGGTCTGACCGTGGAAAAGGTCATGTCCAATAAGCTCGTCATTGCTCTCTATGTGTTGCCTTCCCTGCTGCTGTTATTTGCCGTGATTTATGTGCCCATCGTACTGACCGGCTATTACGGCCTGAATCAGTGGAATGGAATCGGCCCTATGACTTTCGTAGGGCTGGATAACTATCAACATTTGTTCACAGACGCGGCATTCTGGCAAAGTGCTTGGCATTCGCTGCTGCTGGCCTTGTTTTCAGGCATCAGTCTGATCGGTTATCTGGTCGTTGCGATGATTCTGTCAGGAAAAATCAAGGGAGCGAATCTGCTGCGGAAAATTTATTTAATTCCCATGCTGCTGTCTTCTGTAGCGATCGCTCAATTGTGGCTCAAAATGTATCACCCGACCAACGGAGTGCTGAATTCTTTGCTGGCATCGGTCGGAGTTCACAACCCGCCCGAGTGGTTAGCTAATCCGTCGCTGGTGCTGCTCGCCTTGTTCATCCCGATTATTTGGCAATATGCAGGCTTTTATATCCTGATTTATTATGCTGGGCTGAAAAACATTCCCGAAACGCTGATGGAGGCTGCCCGCATCGACGGAGCCAGTGCCTGGCAGATTGCGACGCGTATCAAATTGCCTCTGCTGCGCGAGGTGATTAACGTGACGATCATATTGTCGATTGTCGGCTCGCTCAAATATTTTGACCTGATCTACGTTATGACGGACGGTGGGCCGAACGGGGCCAGTGAAGTGATGGCTTCGTACATGTACCACCAGGCGTTCCGCAGCTTCGATTTCGGATATGGCAGCGCTACAGCCTTTGCCCTGCTGCTCATCTGTCTGGTTGCTACGTGGGTGATTCGCAAGGTGACCGCTACTAGTGACACCATCCAGTATTCATAGAACATTCATGCAATTAGATCATGGGTAACAAAGGACAGGAAGAGGGAGGAAAGGATATGAAAACCCAGGCAGCCGCCAACTATCCGCTTGGAGTCGCTACTCGCGGCAAAATGTTAACTCGGGTCGGTTATGCCGCTTTGTATATACTTTTGATCATCTTAGCGGTGACGCAGCTTTTACCGCTGGTGTGGCTGATGCTTTTTTCGCTTAAAAATAATCAGGAAGTGTTTAACCTTCCACCGTTTGCACTCCCGTCCCAGCCGCATTGGGAAAACTATATGAATGTGTGGACCAGCGGCAATATCGGACGGTATTTCTTCAATAGTGTGTGGATTACGGTCATATCTGTGGCGCTGACCGTGCTGCTTGCCAGCTTTGTTACGTTTGCCATTACACGTATGCGGTGGAAAGGGAGTCAGCTGGTTCTCGGGCTCTTTATGGTCGGACTCATGATTCCGGTCCATTCCACCTTGATCCCGCTATTCAGTATGTTTCTCAAACTGCATCTAACAGATACTTCAGTATCCATCATCCTGTCGTATGTCGCTTTTAATCTGCCAACAACGATGATGATCTTGCTGGGATTTTATTACGCCCTGCCCCGTGAAGTGGAAGAAGCGGCCGTTATGGACGGCTGCTCCGTCAACCGGATGTTCTTCCGGATTGTGCTGCCCATGACCACCCCCGTCATGGCAACGACGTCTATTATTAATATGATCTACAACTGGAACGAGTTTATTTTCGTCAATACGTTCATTAGCTCTGACGAAAATAAAACACTGACCGTCGGCGTTCAGAACTTTATCGGACAATATACGACCGACTGGGGAGCAATCGGAGCCACGCTGATGATCAGCATTTTGCCCATTTTGCTCGTGTTCCTCATCATGAGTGACCGGATTGTGGAAGGGATCGCAGCCGGGTCAGTTAAAGGGTAAAGCAAATTTTCTTGATTAGAAGAGCACCCCCTAGTGTAGACATTGGATCAAACCTCTTGGTTTGTCCGATGAATGCTAGGGGGCATTTTTATGCGAGTTTAGTTTAGGCGGCTGGAGGGCTAGTTATTAGTTGCTGATCTTGAACAAAATAAAGGCTTTTTCCTCCTCATAATAGTAAGTGGAATAAGCCTTTAAGAATTTATTAAGTATAACTGGGTATCAAATGAAAAAATTTAATTGATAGGGCGGTGATTTCGAATTAAATTCCATACTCCGAATGGATTATAGAATGGATCTTCTTCCTCAAACATTGTACATTCTTTATGCTTTAATAGATAGATTGGAGAGCTTGGATCTGTACTAAATGTTTCTCCGTTAGTGATCTTTGGAGCTTCTACAAGGTTATATAAGCAAAATATCCTGAATAATGTGGACACTTCCGAGCCAGTTATGTCTTCAGAAGTTGTTTGTACATCAGGATAACCAAAGCTGTGCATACCAGTAGTGTAAAATGTGTTTTCTTCGCGGGACATTTGAATAAACGCAGTAAAAACTTGAGCAATGTCTCTACTACTTGTTAGTCCTAACCATTCCTCTTTTGTACTTGCTCTTCCAGAAGATTCAACATTTACAGCCATTCCTCCTGCATGCAATACAGCACTAGCAACCTCCATAATATCCAAAACTTTTTCTATAGAACCGCCCTCACCCAAAAGATAGATGATACTTTTATGTTCATTTAATTGATCAATATGTTCCCTTTTAAATGAGCCATTTCCAGCTACCTCGAAAGCTTCTGCAACATAAGGATTATATTCACTCATTTCTACGTCAAAGAAATCTTTTGGATTATTAAGGTTTCCGATATGGCTACCTGCATATATAAAACCGTTTCCCTTTCGAGCCATTGCCTCTATAAATTCATCTCTTGTTTCCCAATAACCAGGTATTCCTAAAATAATTTTTGGTAAACTCATAGCAATATCACCTTATCTCGCAAGAATTTATACTCGACCATATTAATCTTTATTCATCTAATTTTTCTAAGAGGAAATTGGCCTTTTTAAATGTAAATTTAGATCGTCATCATTAAATTTTTTTTAATCTTCTGTTTAGTGAGACTTTCTAATTTGCCCAAAATTCCGCATCGGGTAACATCTTGATAGTGCCCAGAGCCAGTTTGTGCAAGCCCTCTTCTAAGTTATTCCCCTAATTTTCCATAAAATGAATTTTATATAGTTAATTTCATTTGGGAACTTTAGATTATATTAATGTAATTTTAGGAAATGAGAAATAAGTGAAAGCATAAAACACAGGTCAATAATGGTGACTTCTGACCATAATCGACCTGTTTATTGTAGACTTTAGACTTTTTAAGGTTATGCTTTTAATCATCAATGTGTGTTTAAGTAAACAAGAAAAGTCTTTATACGGGTATTACATGAGCTATATAAGTCTTTGGTAGAGCAGATGACTTACTCAGCACTGGGTAGTTCACCTAACCGAAAAAATGTAAAAATGGTTACTCTATACGTTCATTGTCAAGTGCATCCAAGATTTCATCACTTATATCAAGTGGTTCCCTTTTAACTCGATTTGCAAGCGAAAGAAAATCAGTAGCACCAACTACATTCAAATAACCTCCCCTTATAAAGAAAAGGCCACCTCTTTCATATAGCTTTATTGCTGGCTCAAACAAATCTTTATTATCAATAGCAATTTGATTTCCTTCATCAATGAGTGCGTTTAACTCTATATAACTGGTAACAATTTCTCTAACATAACTATTGTCAATTTCCTTTAGTATTTGTAATTCATTAACACTCACTTGTGACTTAGTTATCGAATTTGAAATTATAATAAAAGGATACCTACAAGGCCCAGGATAATATTGAAAAAATATTGATGCTCTTCTTAAGTATTCTTTACTCAAATGAACATGTGATCTTGCTTGTTTGTTTCCAATACAACTCCAATCTATTGTAGAAATACGCTTAATTGCCTGATTAAAATTTTCCATCAATTATTTCGCTCCATCTTCTCTATTTTTATTGCCCAAGAACTTTTTTCGCATAATATTCATATCCTCCAGGGAGTTCAAATGAAGGTTGATCAGAAGCTACATCATGTGCACCAGGAGGATCTGAACCAAAATCATCACTATCTTTTTGATACGAACCAGGATTTTTATATGGGTAGCCTTGTTTCATTTTTTCACTTTCAGTCAATTCATGTTTAGCTAACTCTTGAAACCACTTTTTTTGTTTTGGATCTAGCTCACCTTTTTGTGCTTCTTTCCATATAAACCCAACCTCTAAATCAGGAGTAAAGTGGCCAACTCGATAACTTTGATTATCTAAAGGAATTTTATGTGTATCAAAAAACATGTGTTGTTTCATAGCCCTAATTTCTGCTATTGTCATACCAGTATTTTTTGCAACCTGTTCAATATCAGTCATACCAACACTTCTAATATCATCATAATCCTTTGATGCAGCTTTATATTCTTTTTCTTGAAATTCATCCATAAATGTGGGTTTATAATCATCTACACGCTTGTATTCATTCCAATCAATCTTTTTAAGGGTAGGTATTGATTCAGGAACATTACCCGTTCCCTTAGTGCTCTTACCCGTGTACTCTCCTGATTCTAACGCATCAATCTGCTTTTGTCTCTCAGGCGAAATCTTTGCACCGGAACCTTTAGAATGTGGGATGTCAGGACCAGGATCATGAAACCGATAATGACCACCAGCAGTTGCGAAGATGGGTGACCTTTTAGTTAAACGAATATTCATCTTTCTAGATACACTTTGCAAGTAACTACCCAAGGATTCAAAATTGGTTGGAAAACGGATGGCATTTGTTTTGAATTTTCCATCTCCAATTTTCGCCAGAGCAGAGTCGGCCTTTGCTGAATCTCCGAATAAACCCGGCGCGCCACCTTTACCGGCTTTCTTTTCTTCAGTTTCCTTGAGTCCCTTAGATAAGGAGGCTTCTTCTTTCCCCAACTTTCCCAGCTTTCTAACTAACTTTGTGCCACCTTTAACAAACGCATAAATGTCTGCAACACGTTCAACGGCCTTGATGCTGTCGTATCCTGCATCGTAACTTTCCTGTTTGGTATCGGTCAATGGATTAGGGAAGAAATTATTCAATTTTCGCTCAATCGGATCGGGTATGCTTTTTATGCCATCCCACACGGTTTCAAGGTCGTGAACCACATCTTTCTTTGTTTTCTTCCCTTGGAAAGAATCGGCAATATAGTCCCAGCCAAACTTCGCACCGCTTTTAATTCCCTCGAGCGTCTCATTGCGCTCCAGAAAACCTTTACCAGTGTAATTTCCCGGCATAACAAGAGGGGTCATTACCATGGTCCCCATATCCACTATATCGACAACCGAGTCCCATACACCGCCTATAAACTCCAAACCCGCATCCCATTCTCCCTTGAGGGTGGCACCAACGTTTTCTTTAGCACGTGCCCCCATTACGCCTTGGATACCCTTTTCAGCGACTTGCTTCTCAAAGTCAGACAAGATCGGATTTGGGTAGTATTGATGGAGGGAAGCTTTAAGCTGGATTTCCGAACTCACGCTGTTAACTTCCTGCTCCAAATCAAGCGTATCCGTTGTTGTGCTCAAGTGTAAGCCATTCGTTCCTTGCAGAAGAATGCTACCTGCCGAAAGACTAAGACTACCTGCGGCTTGAATTTGTACACGTTGGGTGCTGTTCAGGCTGACACCGTTATGGGTATTCATGGAGATGTATAGTGATCCTTCCTGTGCACTCATCGCCAGCTCGGAGTTCCCTAAGGAAATTTCTTTTCCTTGAGGATTTGCAAAGGATTTGATTCCGGGATCAGAAGTTTTACGCTGGTGGCGTTCTGCTGGTGATTCGATCACGGTACCTTGAGCTGCGTGAGATGAAGGGACAGCAACACTAGATGGTTTCGTTCGGACCGATTGTATGACCATCGCATCGTCTTCGTCTGCACTTGGAAAATACAGCTTCACCTGTGCACCCTTTTCCGGCATCAGATACCACACCTGATTCCCTTCTGCAGAATAGGGGAACCACTGGGCATCCCTTGGATTTTGATGACCGTCTATATCCAGATGCAATCGAACCTGATTCCGACTGACCTCCAGTATTTTTCCTTCGATAGCCGCGCCAATGATCGTTCGATTATAGATTTTAGGGACCTTCAAGCTCGCCGACAGGGCGCATTCATATGACCAAGTCATCAAGCCACGAATCAATTGACCCTCACGTTTGGTGATGACGTAAGTTTCGTGATTGCGTTCAACTTCATCTCCTAATTGCAGCATTTGATCCCACTCAAAGGTATAACGGGTGTAATCTCCGATATTGGCAGATCTCCAGCCGTTCGCCTCCTGATCCAGATAAGGAGCGATCTTGCGTTGTAACGAAAAAGGAACCTCTTTCAAATGAATATGCTGCCTGGCTTGCGGGATTCCGATCCAAATTTGCGCATGGTGTGAAACGATATTGGGGACGAGCAGGGCTCCCACATGTGAAGCCAGCCGTTTTAAAAAAGTCCAATCCGTCTCCTGATACTGCATAATAAACTGGCCTGTCGCTTTTTTCTCAAAAGCTTCATCGATCTTATCCGAGCCTTTATAATCGGCCAGCACTGCATCTACAATCTCCACAAATTTTTGATTGATATGTTGAAAGGAACGATTTTTGAACTGCGTATCCAATTTGAAGCTGTGAGAAATGACGTCGAGAGTTACCACGATTTCCTGGTGCGTGTGCTCCACATCTACGCAGTATAGTTGTCCTATGAATAATGGATGCTTCTGATCTTTGGCATCGGAATACCATAGCTCAACTTCGTCGTCGCTACTTGCTTTAGTAATGATCGTGTCTGCTTGATTGCCTTCCAAGACGCCCGTGATCTTCAGTCTGGCATGTTCTCCGAGCTCGTGACTCATATGGACATTACGAAGACGCAGCTTGCCATAGGGCCAGGTAACATGTAGATGCTGATAGGTAAAACGGTCTTTTGCTACGATGTTCATTCCTGAATCTCCTTGCTTGATAAAGTCAACTGTCTTGCCCGTCATCGATGATCGAGATGATGCCCCCACCACTAGGTCCTATCGCAGAAGAGAGGGTAACATCATCACTGGGGTCTATCATGAAATTGAACGTATTAGTCAGAACATCTTGGCAGCTACACATTAAGGTCGAATTGTTGAGTAGGGCGGGTGCCCCCTCGATCAATACGTCTTCTTTCCCACCGGTCCACTTGGACCCAAACGCAATCTCAGGTTCGCAAGGAAGACCATGCTTCAATTTACACAGACCAAAAGCATTGATTTTGCTAATATTGGCTCCACAAATGGCATCGTCCACGTTCAGAACGGGTTTATCTTTAATGAAGACACCATGGCTGTACATCATATTAAGCACACCAGGGTCTGTACCTTGACTGCACTGTAGCTTGGCTCCTCTCACCACATAGGAATGTTCTCCGCTGAGTGCACCTTGGGCCAAAGCTTTAATAAGTATAGGTAAAAACATATAAGTACCTCCTTGGATAAAAGGTATAGATTCAAGAAAGCTCCGACCATGTCGCAGTATGCAGCATGGCATAGGTTAACGGAACCCAGAGGGGACCATCCTCCAGCTTAAATTGGCAACTCCCGATCATAGCCTTGCCACGCCAGGAACGCACAAAGACAACCTGATAATAGGGAGAGGGGGAAACTAGAAAAATAGCTTCATAGCAGCCAATGATGGTATCTTGAATAGAAAGAATCTTTTCATCTACAAGCTTCATACTTGGTTGTGCGCGACTGGTTTGCTCAATCATCTGTTGTTGATAGACTTCTATTTGCGTAGGGTTCAGTTCTTGCCCGCTTTGGTGCAGACCGAACAGGATTCCGCCCAGCTTGTCCTGAACGACGAAGCTTCTCGATGGATCTACCGTCTGTCCAGTTCGAACTTCTGGAGCAAGAGAGTCAGGCAGGGAAATGGTGACTTGATTTTCAAAGACAGGAAGGGTTTGAAACCGAATTTCCTGTTCATTCGTCAGCGTTAGTGAGCCTTTTAAAATTCCCTCTATCGCTTCTTCAATAGATATCATCATCCAGCTTTCATCGTTTTCCGCTGTACTTAATTGCTCTTTCAATATTTGCTGATGATGCAGTTTTAAAAAAAATTCATCCCAATGCTCCGTCAAGATTGAACCTCCTTATAAGAGTTCTAGCTTCTGTAGCCGAAAACCACTCAAACTCCGCCGAAGCAAGCTTTCAGCAGCCTCTAAGCTAACGATGAAATAAGGTTCCCTCACGTTGGACAATCGGAAAAAATGGTGTCCATTCACCTTATGGCTATCTAGAACAAGTCGTTTTAGAGTTTGGTCGTGCGCATAAAATTCAGTCTGCTCTGAAATGCCATCCACAGAGGGAACGGAACAAATCCAATATAATTCCTGACGGCTAGGTTCCCGGTTCACGATATACACCTGCTTAAAACGAGCTTGTGTATTGTATAATTCTAGAATCCGTTTCAAAGGATCGGAAAATAGCGGTTGTGAGGTTAAAAATGGTAGCCAGTCCGTATACTCCGCATCTTCTGTCGCATGAACATCTAAAACCTGAGCCGGAGGCATGCCAACAAATGGCGTTTTAAAAAGATTTAAATTCATCGGTTCAATGTTTCGGGATATACGATGATCATCGACCAGCACATAATAATGGCGCATACACATTCCTCCTTACTCCGTCCACACAATAGATTGAAGCTGTGCTTCGCTTAGTTTCCAATGCTGGTAGTACTTTTGCGGGACGAGGGTTCCTTGCATCGAAGCCCCATCAAAATACGCATGTTCAAACGAATGTACATCCGTAAAATCGGCCCCATCCAGGATGGCATGTTCAAAATGAAGGCCACATAGACCTGGCACCCGAACTCCATGTTCCCGATAAGGTTGTCCGCTGGCATTACTGAAGTTAGCATCTCTCAAATTGCTATATCTAAAATCCGCGTCGGTCAGTAAGCATCCCTGAAAGCTACCCCCTGCTAGATTCGATCGCTGCCACATGCTTCCGATCAATATGCAGGTGTGAAACTGGCTTTCCCGTAAGTCACTGTGGCTAAAATCGTTATAGCGCAGATCCTTTTGCATCAGGTGAAGGTGGGGAAGAGAGAGCCGCTTTAGGTTTTCGTAAACATAGGGTTCTTCTTCACTGGAGTGTATCAATTGCTCTCTCACATGATCTGCAAGAAGTGCTTCCTGATCTTCGACATATAGATTCTCGCTGATATCCTTGTACTCACCCGTTCGGATGGCTACACGATCAGCTTTATGAATAGCGAGATACTCAGGCATTTGAACCACTTCTGTCATGCCTAAGCGCAGAAGGGAGCTCACAAACTGGTGGAATAAAGGAGCGGATTCCAACATCAATCGTTCAACGTCCACTGAAGTGATCGTCCCCATATATATTTTTCGTTCCTTCTCCAAGGCTTCCAACATGATACTCATTGGTGCGTAAGCCCATGACGCGTCATAGGTTAACTTGCAATCAGAATCATCTTCGTACCATTCAGCAGAATAAGCCTCGACCATATACAGGTAGGATTGCTCCAGCATCTGAGTGCGCAAGAACGAGTAGTGAATATATCCAATGGGTTCTTTTTGGCCTTGTTGCTGCATGCTCAAAATGTGTATACACAAATCCCTAAACGATTCTTTGAAATCGGAGATTAGTTGAGCTTGGTAGCGATCAAACATGGCTTCCAGCCTGTCCAACTGAATGTCCAACAAAGGTGTAAAATGATGTTCTTTAAAATGGTATAATGCCGCTTGTTTATCCATCTGCTAGTTCTCACCTTCCGTTAGTTCATCTTAATTTCCGTGCCGGAGAAGGTGGTTTTGTCATCCAACGTGATCGTGTTACCTTTACCAGACAGCTCAATTTTTCCGGCAGAAAGCTGGATGTTACCGGAACTCATAATAATATCCGAAGCCGCGCTAATACTCACATTTTTTCCACTTACAATATCAATGCCTGTTTTATCGTTAATGACAATGGACATGCCATTGCCAGAAATAACGATTTGATCTGGGGCGAGCATGATTTCTTTGCCGTATTTGGTTCGCAGCGTCTTAATGGCAGGATCAGCCATTCGATCTGGCGCAGGAGCTACCGCAGACAGTGCCGAAGAAGACTTTGATCCGGCAGACGAAGCAGAAGTTGTGCCATGACCAGAAGTAACAGAAGCTTTTCCCCCGGAAGGTTGTGGTTCTCTTTTAACTGAGCTGATTGCGTATCCTTCTTCTTCCTTATAACTGGGGAAATAAATGCGAATGCTGTCCCCATCCTCAGGCATACAATACCAGCCCGTGTTATCCGCAGAGGCATAAATGGTAGAGTAGGGAAACCAGTAATCTGTGTTCGGATCTTGCTGATCGTCCATATCGAGCTGGGCGCGTACTTTGTCCCGACGAACGCTCAGTACCTTGCCTTGAATGGAAGCGCCGATAATAGAGCGATTGTAGTCTTTAATCGGTCGTAAGCCGCTCCGTGGTGACAGCTTGGCGGTATGGGTCAGTACTCCATCCTTCATCTCCGTTAGCACCTCAGCTACGATCAGCTTATGACCTTGAAAGGTCACTTCGTAGCCAGGCTCCAGCAATTTCTCCGTCTCGACCTCATATTGGATAAAATCCGCATCACGCACGCCAGGGATATGGTTCTCTGAGGCGGTTTGAAAATCCGCGACCCGTTTGGTGACTTTATAATTCGTAGATTTAATTTCTCCTTTGCTGAGTCCCATAGGTAGGCCAAAATAAAACTTTGGCACTCCATAGCCCACTGCAGGAATGAGCGGAGAGTAGAAGTGGGAAGCCATCCGTTTCAGAAATTGCCAATCGGTTTCATCATATTGCATGATAAAGGTACCAATGGGCTTCTTATGGGACACAACATCCATCGCTTCTGCTTTGGAGTAGTCCGATACAATACTTTCAATCAAACCCGTATAGGTGAGCTTGGGATTTTGGAAAGAGCGTTGATGGCGTTTAATATCTAACTCGTAGGTATGAGAGATGGCTTCGACGGTTAGGTAATGGACCCCGTGAACGACTTTTTCCTCCACATCCAAGGCAATGCCTCGAAAAAGAGGCTGCCGATTGCCATTTTTGTCCGTAACAAAAGCTTTGACCTGGGTTTCTTCATCCGAAGCACGTACATACAGCTCTCGCTTTTTCTCCGAGATGATGCCTGTACAGATCATTCGGGCATGGTCATTGACTGTTTTTAAGATTTTAAGTTCATGAAGGCGGACGAACTCATAAGGCATGATTTCGATATGACCGTACGTCACGATATTTTCCATAGGTGTCTCCTTCTGTAGTTGTGTTTAAAAAGTGGAATTATAAATCCAGCATATGTATTTATCGGTTAAAAGAGAGAGTTAGTTTACAGAATGACCCATACATTATGGTATTTACTATGTGTAAATCTGGAATTTGGAGATATGAGAGGGAAGTATAAGATGGAAAAAAGCATATAATAGGTGGTAAGAGGGAGTATAAAGTGATATTTATAAAAGATTAAGCTTTAATAAGAGAGGAGGGTTCATGTTATGCCAAAAAACGATAATATGCTGGCCATTTTATGGATGCTGAATTCGGGTGTGAAAATGACCGCAAAACAAATATCCGAAAAGTTAGAAATAAATATAAGGACAGTTTATCGGTATATTGACGCACTATGCGCCAGTGGAGTGCCTATAATATCCGACACGGGTCATCATGGCGGGTATCGCTTGCTGAATAATTTTATTAGAGCACCTTTACTATTTGATATGGAGGAAAAAAAGGCGCTCCTTCATGCTGCGGTTTTTGCAAAAGAGGCTGGATACCCTTTGAGTGAGGAATTAAGCAATGCGACGTCAAAATTGAAAATGTATTCGAATCAAGAGCAGGAAAGTATACTTAGTCGTCATTTAGCCGGATTTGAAGTGATAAATCGCATGGGAGATCCTTCTCTTCAGCCGATATTGGCAGAATTGGAGCAGGCTGTAGCCAACGAATTCTCTGTCGAAATGGATTATCGCACAAGCCATGAAGAACAACCCAAGAATAGGGTGATAGACCCCTACGGAATGGTTTATTGGAACAACAAATGGTATACTGTTGCATTTTGTCACCTAAGGAATGAGATCCGTAGCTTTCGGGCAGATCGGATTCTACAGATTAAGCGTACTCCAAGCCTATTTAAGCGGCCTGAAGCTTTTTCGGCTCGTGAATTTTTTATGCAAAATCTGTTACCTGATTTAGTGGGCAAGGACGGTTTAATTTCTTTAATGATCGAAGGCAAGTCAGAGGCATTGGATGACTTATGTCTACATTGGTTTTTGGGGCATCATCTGAAAGAACGAACCGCTAACCAAGCCATCTTTTTGCTTGAGGAAAAATCACTTCATACATATGTCCCTTATTTACTCCTCCCCTATGGGAAATCCATTCAAGTCATCGAACCACAGAGCTTGAAGGAAAAACTAGTTGCTGTTGCGTCGGAGTTAGTAGAATATTATCAGCGCTAAAAGCTTCACTGACAGCAGATGTCAGTGAAGCTTTTTTATAATGGGGATAATCACGGGTTACCGAGGTTGGTATCACTTGATAAATTATAAAATAAGGAGAACCTGTGAATGAATAGTACGGTATATCTTTATGTATTTGACACTATGGCAGACTGGGAGATCGGTTACTTAACTGCCGAACTGAACTCGGGGAGATATTATAAAAAGGGGCTGGTCCCATCCAAAATAGTTACTGTGGGAATGGAGAAGACTCCTGTCACTACCATGGGCGGATTGAAAATCCTGCCTGACATCAAACTGGATGAGTGCAGTATTGAAAGCACGGATTTATTGATTTTACCCGGTGGAAATACATGGACAGAAACCATTCACCAACCAATCTTAAAAATCGCTGAGAGGTGTTTAGAGAAAGGTATATGGGTTGCAGCGATTTGTGGTGCTACCATGGGACTTGCCCAGGCAGGACTGCTGAATTCACGTTCGCATACAAGCAATGATCTGGAATACCTCAAAATGACCTGTCCCACCTATACAGGCGAAAAGTATTACAAAATGGAATCTGCTGTAACGAATGGAAGGCTGATCACTGCATCTGGAATGGCTCCGTTGGAATTCTCCGTACACGTTTTGAAAGCTTTGGGTGTGTTTTCTTCTAAAACATTAGAAGCCTGGTATAGTCTTAATAAGACACGTGCTTCCAAACATTACTATGAATTGATGGATTCCATCCAATGAAGGTATAAGCATAAAACTGAACTGTTACGATCATTTAAAGGAGGAGTTAAAATGACTGAAAGCAGAGAATATGTGGGAGTGTCAGGTAAATATACAAAGAAGGGAATACCCAACGGCTTTACATCTATTACCCCGTTTATTACCGTGAAGAATCCTTCCGAAGCAATAGAGTTTTATAAAGCGGTTTTCAATGCGAGGGTTAAGGATATTACTGAATTTTCTGATGAGAATGGCAATAAAATCATTGTTCATGCGGAATTAGATTTTGGAAATGGTTTTTTGCAGCTGGGAGCAGCGAATCCGACATATCAATTGGTCTTGCCGCCAGATGAAGGCAATGCGTGTTATTCTTTCGGAATTTACGTAATGAATGTGGATCAGGTCATTGAAAATGCGGTAGCAAGAGGAGCGAAAGTAAGGGAGCCAGTGACAAACTTTGTTTCAGGTGATCGATTCGCAAGTATACTGGATCCTTGTGGAGTAAGATGGTCTATTATGACCAGGATTGAGGATTTGTCAGAAGAAGAAAGTAGTCTTAGGGTTGCTGAATGGGCCAAAAGCTTTAGTGAAAAATAGATGCGATCACTTTTTTGGTAAAATGTATTAAAAGTGACTATCTGCTGAAATGATGTAATAGAACTTCGGATGCCAAATAGTTGGCGAAAAATATGGCATCATTATCACCAATAAGGCATGTTGTGTACGTGGTAATAATATATCGAGATCAGAATATTGATGTAAGAGAGTTTAAGAGCAACTTGAATATATTACTGCATTCCAAATAACGTTTTAGGATTGAGTGCTGTTCACTGTTACTGCATTACACAATGGCAAATAATTTGGAAGATGTCTGGGAAAACAGTAAAGAGGGGCGACGTGCCCCTCTTATTTGTGTGATGCTGAACATTTTCATCTATTTACAGAAAGTGCAGTACTTCATTTTCACAATTGAACATCATAAAAGAGCTTTTTTCTCATTCAATGATCTTGCTATATTCGATAAAAGCTGAATTGTATTCCTTATCTCATCTTCGGTAGTGTCTGGGTGAATTGCACAGATTCTGAGAACCGTTTTTCCATTAAGTTGTGTCGTAAGCACAGAGGCGTATCCGTTCGTCATCATTTCTTGGGAGATCCTTTTATTGAGTGAATCTAATTCTTGGTCGGATAATCCAGGTGGTGCATATCGAAAATTAACAATCGCTAACTGCGCGGGGGATACAATTTCCCAATGATTATGTTTCTTGATTTCATCTTCAGCCCATTCTGCGAGTTGAACTCCATGCTCTATGGCTTCACCGACAGCATCAGTCCCCAAAGCTTGCAGTGTCACCCATAGTTTCAGACTTCGAGCAGGCCGGGTTAACTCTGGACCCAAATCCCAATAATTAATATGTTCTTCATCAGTCTCGGCATCCTTCAAATATTCTGGGCGTGTGCTGAAGCAGTTTTTGAGTTGCTGCTTATCTTTGGCTAAAACCACGCTACAGGAATAGGTCTGCATTAGCCATTTATGTGCATCCCAAGTGATACTATCTGAACGCGATATCCCGCTCAAAAGAGACTTATATTTCGAAGAAGCCAAAATCGACGCACCGTAAGCTCCATCCACGTGTAACCAAATATTATGGTTTTCACATAGGTCAGCAATTTCGTTTAGCGGGTCAATACTTCCCGTATTGGTTGTACCTGCCGTGGCAATGACCGCAAAAGGCTTCATGCCAGCCGCCTGATCATCCATTATTTTTTTCTCTAAGGCTGAAACATCCATACGAAATTTTTTATCACTTGGAACTTTCCTGATTTGATCACCACGGAATCCGAGGATGTGTAGCCCTTTGGCGACCGATGAATGAGTTTGATCTGAAACATAAGCAGTTCCAATGGCATATTCCTGCTCGGATAACCTTGCATTGCGGGCAGCCGCTAAAGCGGTCAAATTTGACAGCGATCCGCCCGACAGAAATAAGCCCCCAGCCGTATCTGGATATCCTGCTTGGTCACACATCCACCGGATCACTTCTCCCTCTAAAAGGCTTGCGCTCGAACTCAGCATCCAGCTTCCGGCGTGGGTATTATAAGCACTGGTCATGATATCTCCTAACCAAGAGTAAAGAGACATTGGACTAGGAACCAAGGCGAAAAAGCGAGGGTGTTGCATGAAAGTTTGATGAGAATAAACGTTTTTCCTCATTTCATCGACAACTTCTTTTACGGGTCTTCCTTTTTTTGGAAAACCAATTTTCCTTAAATGAGCTATTGTTTCCTCATCTGCAGTGTTGATTACTTTTTGAGATCGGATATTATTATTTTCTGCCATATATGAATGTATGAACCGCTCAATAATCTCACCTAATTGCTGATTTGGTTCTTGATTCATCATAAGCATCTCCTTTGTTTAACTTCAACCAAAGTATAATATAACATCTGTTGTCATTTTGTGATATTTACCGATTTCATCATTACGTTTATTTTTAGGCACTTCGCTATACGTAAAGTAATTTTCAAGGGCAAAGATGGCTGTAAAATCGCCGTTCAGTGCAAATGCTGGAAACGTGATGTTGGGAACCGATATAGTACTCCGACTCAAACCTGGTAAGCAGGCAGATACATAGTTGCTGTGTTGATTGGATGGTAACGACGTAATTTTGCAAGGCAGCAAGGAGGCGGGGGAGCTTGAATATAGGAGGGGGAACCTTAGTTATCTGAAAAGTATTAAAAAAGAATGTATAGTCACTTGTAAGAAAAGTGTTCGAAAACGCTTTGCCATATGTTGCAAATGAGCTACTTAAAAATTTAAAAAATGACTCCAATTAGTGCTCCAAATTCTTAAGGATTTTTATATCTAATGATTAAACTGGGAGTAAAAAAATACTGGTGGCCCTTAAAGATGTGTTAGGAGCCACCAGTACAAACTATTTATGATATTGTTACATAATAAGAGCCATCTTTCGATACAGACCTTAATCTTGACTAAGAATTATTGTCCAATTTGTTCTAAGATTTGTGTGTAAGCATTCCTATAATGATCGGGGTTAGGATCTTCTCCTATGATCTTGGGTACGTCAAAGTCAGACAGCAGGAAATGGTGTTTGGGTTGAACTTCATGCCTTGCTAAGCAACTCTTGCAACAGGACAAGGGACAGCCGTCAATTGCAATGATGTCACGTCCCGATTTCGCTGTTCTGACAAGGGGTTTGACATCACCACCAACACCAGCTATGCAGGACATTTCAGCAACTTTTTCTCGATCCATTTGTATAGCGATCATGTTAGCGGTTTGTGCTGCGGAGGAACATCCAGAACAAGAATAGACAAGTGGTAAATCAGTTCTTTTCATCTTTGTACACTTCCTTGTTTTTTCTTTGTGATCGATCATGGTATCTTTGGTTTCAGCTGAAATAAATTTAAAATTGTTTGTATTTTAACTTAAATTTACAGTCTAAACCGTGATCGTGATCACGACATTATTTTTGTAAAATCTGCTATAGGGCTAACTGTGTGTATGTAAATCAGCTAGATCTTTAGAAAAAAAAGCTTATCCCAACTCATAGATTTAAGTTGGAATAAGCTTTTGAAATTTAAATATTAAGGTGCAGTTAAACTAATCAATTTCCGGGTGAAGAATTTTAGTTAATTTTGTACCATCGAACTTGTCACCCCCTCCTCTATTTTCTTCTATAGAAAATTTTAGAAATGGGTCGATACTTGGCAATGGAAAATTGTAATCTATCATGAGCTTTATAATTCTCTCCAAAGTTTTCAAACTGCTTTCGCCGTATCCTTCGAATACAGTGTACGCATGACTGATACCAAGGTCATAAATACCTCGCAGTAAGGCGTCGACTGACGCATCTATATTTTGATATAAGCTATACAAATATATGAATTCATCTTTACTCAACTTCTCAAACTCTTCCTCCTCGTATGTTTTGAATTCTGTTAAATTCTCAGGAATTAATTCAACGACTATATCGTTCCAATCATCCAAGTATTGTATATTAGTGAATTCCCATAAATAATTTAAAACGATCTTCCAAACATTAATGTCATATTTCAAGGCTACAATAGCGTTCTCAAAACAGCTAATACCAAATGCAACTCTACCCCTCATTGAAATATGCTTAAATTTTTCCATGTCCTTCATCGTTAGTCTCCTTTATACCATCCAGTTAGTGCGTCAGCAATATTTCTTTTGCATAAAGGCGTACTTTCGCAAGTTTTTTTGCATACCTTTATTCATTCCCAAGGCATTCTTGCCTATAATGAAGCTATCAAAAATGGGAAAATCAAAATAAGTCACGAGCCAGTTAATATGAATATTTTCGTAGAATAGATTAAAGTAGTTAGAGAAGGAAGAAACTATTGGACAGGGGAAGTAATATCAAAATAGCAGTTGCAACAAAAGACGCCCACGGTAGATTTCCAACCAACAAACGGATAAGAATATAGGATAAGAACAGCAAGATATAATTCAACAATCACGAACCGCTTGCCCATCAAGAAATATTTGAGGCGGTGCCAAGGAAAAGAATTGGCGTGCAAAGCTGAAAGGAAATGTGTTGGGGAGGGATGATACGTTATTGTTTTGTGTGGAATAAAAGCTCATTCCTACTAATAAAACAAGTTGGAATGAGCTTTTGTAAGTTTATCGAGTGCTTAATCAGTTAGTGTTTGGTTTGTTGGTAAGTATTCGAATTTACTCTAAAAACTCTTTTCTGCTTGAATTTGTTCAAACCATTCCATTGAAATATCGTCTGCAGTTTTAACCGGATGATTAGTGTGTACTAATTCATAATTGTAATTAGCTGTTAATTTGTTTGATTTGACATCATAAATTATTTTCATTTCTGTAGGTATTTCACGTCCGTATCTTTTGCATAAATGAAAAGATTTCTCAATATCATTGTTTATTATTTTTATAACTCCACGTTGTCTTTTAACAGATACGTCATATACAAAAACGTCTTTTTCTGCACTGTTTAATACATCATTAAGTTTATGTCTTTCAATAACTTTGTTGTTTATACGATAAAAAAAGTCGCTAGAAATCATTCCCTCTTCATATGAGCAATAAATATAAATTTTATCTGCTCTATCATTAACATATTCCAAGCAAATGGAAACCATATCAGCTTGTAACTCGCTAAAAAAATTTTCAAATAGATTAGTTATATAAATCTCTCCTAATTTAGGATTAGAAGGTCTCAAACTATCTCAATATTATTTTCTCTAAAAGTAACATAGTTATGCTTATTTATTTTCTTTTTCCACAGTTTCAAGATACTTTTCTAAATGCTTTTTTCCTGAGTTACTTTTAGGCATAATGCCGAGATAATTGTATTTCCAAATCGTTTTTCTTGCATGAGGGTCTGTGTTCGAAAGATTGTCATAATTAAAATCAATTTTGAATTTTCCTGTCCTTTCTAATACTAAAGTTAGATTGCTCCAGGCCTCTTGGTCGTTATCTTTAAATTCTCTCCAGAGCACCTGAATTAAATCCACTAATTCATTCCACTTTCCAGAATATTCAATTTCACTTACTGTGAAAATTTCAGGAATGTCATGGCTGTAAACAGCTGTATCACTACCCTCAGGATAAAAGTAAAAATATGCAGTTTGGGCACCGTCTACGATTTCGCCGTACAGGTAGACTTTAGACCATTCCTCGGGAATCGCATCCACTATGACTTCTGCTATTTGTTGATATAATATTCCTAATCGTTCATCATTCATTCAATTTCCCTCCTGGTACATTATCGAATCTACTAAATTCCCAATCTTCTTCACCAATTTTATATTTAATATCAAAACTTTCAGGACGTTGAGAATTCCCCTTGTAATTTGGTGTTATTTTTACCTTCACTTCATCGCCTTGTTTAAGTGCGTCAGCCCAAGAATTTTCGAGTTTCTTCCATTCACCTTTATTTAGATTACCATTCATTGGCACGAGATTATCAAGATTCCCTGAACCCTTAAATATACTTGCAATCAGATGGCCACCTTCGTCATCAGGCAAACGATCTTCTCGACCTGCAATCCTCTGAGCATATCCGTTTCTTTTTCCGTCTCCTAATTTGAGTTCACCTTCCACATTTGAAACACGTCCTTGACCATCGGTTTTATAATTGTATCCTTCCTTACTAGTATACTCAATATCTGGTTTCAAAACCTTTTTGCGACCATTTTTAGTGTAATGATCTCCATAGTTTACTTTGGTGGGATTTTCTGAAATCTTCTCAGTTTTAGGCGGTTTCTCCTTAGGTTTGCTCGGTTTAGGAAGAGCGGAACCATGTTTGCCTTCATCTTTGATCATTTGCCAGAGTTCAGCGGAGCTTTTTCCAGTGTTGGACGCGCCACTGTAGAGCGCCTTACCTCCATGAACCATGAAACCAGCGGATGCTGCTGCTGCCAGTACGCCTACAGGAGTTAATACGCCCGTAGAAGTCGCAATTACAGAAATGCCTTCTCCTCCCACCCCAGCGATTACTTCCCCAGCACCTACTAAAGTGCTAACCACGTTTCCTGCAACTTCGCCTACCTTACCTGCTGTCGGGTGCTTAGGATGATAGTCACGTTGCTTATATAAATCCATTGACATATTCACCTTGATGGTTTCATTGGCTCCCTGAGCAGCATCCCATATCAATTCACCTTGAAGCTGTGCCGCTTCCCTTTTTGCTTGAGCAGCCATCATGTCATTTTTAGCACTTTGTTCAAACATCTTTTCCCACCAAGGCTTAGGTTCCACGACTTGTGGTTTAGGCTGTTGTGCCATGCGGCTGTCGTAATTGGCTCTCCAGCGTTTTCTTACTTCTTCCGGAACCTGCTGATACGTATGAACCATGGCATTCGATTCTTTAAGCAGATTCTGTACTAGTTCCAATGTGCCGCCGGAATGCGCTATATGACGTGCGCTCGTAAACACTTTCCCAAGAATCCACTTGTTATAATAGGCTTGTTTAGCTTTCTCATGCTCGTGTAGACTAATCAACCCTTGCATAGCCAAACCCGCCAAGTGTTTTAATGGGTGGACTTCGCTCCTCTTGCTACTGCCTCCAACGGTAGGGGTTCCTTTGCTCCGAACAGGGATTGCTGCGGTTGCTCTCAGAATCACACCTGCCGCAGGTCCACTTAGCGCTCCTACAACAACGCCAGCCACTTTCCCCATTACCGGAATGGAGCCTAATAGCTTGGATACTGTCCCCATCATGGCATTCGCCTGTTGAAGCTTTGCTGGACTGGTGACTTTTGCTTTAGAAGGAGAGGCTTGGCTGCTTGATGATGTTTTAGCTGCTGATGGAGCTTGCGCCGCCTCATATACTTTGATGCTCATCAATGGTGGTTCCGACACAGGAGGGAGGTCAGCTACGAAAACAGGAGCCTTCACTGTACCTTCCTGATAAATCACCGGAGCCTTGGTATCTGTCTCACCATCCAGTACCATGCTGCTGGCTCCGCCTATTAGATGTAGCGCCGTTCCAGCTTCGAGCGAAAGTTCCTGTCCTGCATCGAGCTTTACATGACCACCCTGAATCAGCACATTCCCCGGACTGTCGATCGTAATGCCGCTACTTTCATGCAGTGTAATGGAAAATTCACCGGAAGTGGATAGGGTCAGATCATGCTCAGACATTTCGACGGAGCTACCTTGCACATGTTGCCATACCTTCACATTCGGCTTTCCATTTGCGTGGCGTTGTTGTCGGAGCGAATCCGTTACATAGGCATCCTGTTCGCGGTGGGTGGGCAGATACAATTCCACCTGTTCCCCGATCTCAGGCATATCGTACCAGCCACTATGTTCTTCCGCGACATAACGGGTGGCGATGGGAAACCAGCACGCTTTGGCAGGATCTTGCTTCGGGTCAATGTCCAGTTGAAGCTGTACAAAATCCTGCTGTACCTTGAGCACCGTTCCTGTCAGCGAAATTCCAGTAGCCTGATCGTTTTCATACCGCGCATAGCGGATATCTTGTTCGGCTTGAAGATCATAACGGGTGCGGAGTAAGCCATCTGCTAAGGTTGTCACTGCTCGAACCACGACCAGTTCTTTGCCTTGTCCAATAGGTAACGTGATGAGGTCGCCTAGTGCATAGTATTGCAGGCTTTCAATCATATAGGTGACATACGAGCCAGCACGTTCTCCCGGCTTTTCCGCATCCAACTCATGAAACGTTTTCCGTACTCGATAAAATACATCCCGCTCCACCTTATGCTGCTTGCCTTCTGGCATACCGAAGAAAACCTTGGGCGAGGCTGCGGTTACCTCTGGCACAAGTACGGAGCCGAAGCGAGAAGCGAGGCGTTTTAAAAACGCCCAATCCGTCTCCTCATATTGTAAAACAAACGTGTCCAATTTGGCATGGTTGCTTACCGTATCAATGGCATCTCCGTACTGATATTTTCGAACCATCGATGTGACCAGATCATCATAGGTGCGGTGAATATCTTGATAGGAGCGTCTTTTACGTTTGATATCCATCTGGTATGAATGGGAAGCGGCCTCCAGTTCAAACGTATACACGCCTCGCACACGGTGTATGGACATACGTGTAACAATCCCATGAAACAGCCTTCTTAGCGATTGTCCCTGATCATTTAACTGACGAATCACAAGGGGCTCTTGCTCCATATTTTGACTGATACAAGCGGATCCCTGTTCTTCGGAGAGTATGCCACTGATATGTAAAAAGGCATGATCATTAATGGTGCGTGTTATTTGAAGTTGTTCGATGTGTAGTGGCTGAAAGGGACCATAAAAGCGTAGGCTTTCATATCCGATCCCATCTGATAATACGCTCAAGTGAGTTCATGACTCCTTTCTAGATGCGATGGGTATTTCCAAGTGAAGCACGTCATCTTGCATTTGCTTCTGAATTATCGAAGCTGCAGATGAGTACAACAGTGAGTCAAAATAGATATGTATTACAAGGTTTGTACGCTTTAAAGGGACGAGAGGTGATATTTAATAAACAACCCAGCATATGTATTTATCGGTTAAAAGAAGGATTTAGTTTACAGAATGACCCATTGGTTGGGGGATTTACTATGTTTATTTTTGGAAGTAGGAGGATGAGAGGGAAGTGTAACATGAGTTAATATAGGAATATGGTAATACGCCACATGGTTTGCTATTTCGATGCTTTTTCATGCTGCCAAAACAGATACTTAAAACCAAATGATACCCTACCTAACTAAACAATCTAAATTTAAAAATAATGGAGTGATAGAATGATAAGGGGACTTGTGCTTTTAAATAGTGGGAATATTGAAGATTACTTACCAGACTTATATGATTGGAGTCTTACTGAAAGCGAAAAAGAGCAACATACTTGCCGACCCATAATCGAACTTCCTCCATATAACAATTATAAAGAGAATGTACTGAAAAGGCTTGCAAATGGGCAATTAATATATATCTTGGTTGATAAAAGTAACAGTAATAAGCGGATAGGAAAGATACAGCTTTTTGACTATAATTCTCGAAATAAAAGTGCCGAGAGTGCCGAGATCGGATACTACTTGCCTCTAAGGCATAGGATGCAAGGATATGCAAATGTATTACTTGATATTTTTAAGCACAATGTTTGAACGTAAGGATTTGGAGTTGAACAAAATTTATGCAACGGTTGCAGCATGTAATCAAGCTTCTATAAAATTATTAGAAAAATTCCATTTTAAGCTGGAAGGGACTTATCGAGAGCATGCTAGCTTAGCTGAAAAAGAAATAGAAGGAAATTGAACTATTATTTTTAAAATGGAACGAGTTAATTTCAAGTAAATCCGTTTCATCCTCTCGACACACGTTGAGACCGTAGTAAAGCTATGTCGAGTCGATATATAGAGGTGCTTAATTGTAGCTTCCTATGTCCTTTACGAGCTGGGGAAAAGTTTATAGAAATAAGGTATGGCACAACAAAATAAATGTTTCGATTTTTTTGGATTTAAAGTGGTTGGACACATCCGATGTATTTAACTGAAAATGTGAGTATTCAAGAGAGCGTCCTTAGTTTGGCGTTCTTTTCTTTACGCTACCTGTAAGAATTCCTCAAGCAATAAGGTTATTCCCTTCTGGGACGTGCAATCAACTTGCTGTGGTTCAATTACTTTAAATAAATACGGATGCGGGAAGGTGAACCCCTTGGATAAATTTAAAGATCTGGAGAAATTGATTAAACTTACAGGAGATCGCGCCAAGTTGGATGCGAAAGCGAACGATACCTATATTGTATATAAAACGCCGGATGGCCAAATTGTAAAAGAATACAACGATGGAGACATTGTTCCTGTTGCGGATACGGATGTTCTCATGCATAAACATATACCAATGATGTATGTATTTGCGGGGAATAATGGAAGCGGTAAAAGTACGATTCAGAACCTGGTTGTTGACCGACTGGGAATTAGCGTAAATATTGATCCTGATGCCTTGCCCAGAGGAATCGAAGTGACTTTCTGAGATGGATATTGTGAACAGACCTGGATTCTCGGAATGGGAGGATAAGCATCATTACAAGCAAGCATTGGAGAATGAAGCTTTGTACTGGCAGGGCATGAAGTACGGAGCACAGTTTGTATATGTTGTATTAGAGAAGATGCTTCATGATGAAAAAGAGAAAGAAGAATAGCCAATGGAGATTAGATGGTTATAGAGAACATTAAAAAAGATGCTGGGCACCTACCAACCTGGTCATACCCCTGTCAAGTAGACAGGGTATGACCAGGTTGGTAGGTGTTTTAATTTGTCTTACGTTATGGGACACAGGCTCAGGCTTTTCAGTTCAATTCGTCTTGTTTGACTATGCTTGCAACTTACCCGCACGAATATCATCTGTCATGCCCGCGTAAGGTGCCTGGGCAATCAACTTCTCGTTGTTCACACCTGCATTTTCAATGAAAGTAATATATGCGAATTTAGGAACTACATGCTTCGGATAAGTCTCATACTTTTCACGCGATTCTTCCATTAGAGGGAAAATCATTTTGATAGCGTACTTTAATCTCTGGATGCTCATGCACCCATTTCGGAAAGAAAATAATACCATGCATGGTCAATGAAATGGCTGGATGGGTTCAGTATTGGAGAAGCTTCGCCGAAAGAATCATAAACTTTAAGTCGGTATAAGTCGATTAAATAATTAAGGGCTTATATATACACAAATTTCTATATTAGAACATACCTAGCAGTGAACTTAGGCCCAAGCGTAGAAGCTGTATCTAAAAATAGAATTCATTCCAGGAGGTAAGCTATGAATAAGAGAACAGGCTTTAGATTTTTAGTTGTAATTATGATGATTTATGTATTTACTTTTAATCTGGGTGTGGAAACTGTAAAGGCAAATTCCGTATATTATGTTTCTACAACGGGGAATGACATCACTGGAACCGGTACACTATCAAATCCATGGAAAACCATACAAAAGGCAGCAGATACCATGACAGCCGGAGATACCTGCATCATACGAGGTGGTACATACCGGGAAACAGTAACACTTCATACTTCCGGAACTTCTGCAAAACCCATAAACTTTGAGGCTTATACAGGAGAGAACGTAACGGTATCCGGTGCCGATCCGGTTACTGGCTGGAAAAATTACTCCGGATCCATCTATTATGCGGAAATGAGGGGTTCCCTTGGAACAAAAAATCAGATATTTGTTAATAAGCAAATGCAATTTGAAGCTAGATGGCCCAATTCATCAACACTTGATCCCTTAAATTCAACATATGCAACAGTTGATTCCGGTTCCACTACAACCATCAAGGATGGAAACTTAACTCAGGCACCTGGATACTGGGTTGGCAAAACGGTTTGGAGTGTTCCGGGAACAGGCTACAAATCTTATAAAAGTACCATTACCAGCTCAAGTGACGGCTCCATTACCTTTGATCAAATAGATACTGCAGCGACAGGCGGTAACAGCTATTATATTACTGGTAATCTTGAAGATCTTGACAGTGCGGGAGAATGGTATTTTGACAGCATTACTGGCAGACTTTATTTATGGGCACCTGGTGGAGTTGATCCGAATACTTTGACAGTAGAAGCAAAGAAGCGGACTTATGCATTTGATTTAAGTTCCCACTCTTACATAAATATTACCGGAATTAATATCTTTGCCTCCAGCATTAAAATGTCTAATTCTAATTACTGTAAAGTTTCTAATATGATTGCGGAATATGTCAGTCATGATTCGGATGTTACCAGACAATACAGTACAGGGATATTTATGTCCGGTACCAATAATGAGCTTAGAGACAGTACTTTGACCTACAGTTCCGGTAATCTGGTGAGTATAGAGGGAACAGGAAATAAGGTAATTAATAATCTTATTCATGAAGCAAATTATTCGGCAGCGGATATTCCGGCAATCTATCTATTGGGGGCAAACCATCTAATCAGTCATAATACGGTATATAACGCTGGGCGTTATCTGATATTTATGCCTACCCAAAACAGCCAGATACAATATAATAATCTGTACAATGCAGGAAAGCTGACAAAAGACTGCGGAATACTCTATGAATTTGCCTGGGATGGGCAAGGGACGGTAATTCATCATAATTACATCCATGATAATCTGGCAAAGAATTATTCCGGCACTGGTATCTATCTGGATAACGGTAGCAAGGGCTATATTGTGCATCATAATGTTGTATGGGGAAACTATACAGGGATAAGATTGAATACACCCAGTAATTTTAACCTGATTTATAACAATACCACCTACAGTAACGGAAATGTAGGATATTGGGGAAGTAATTTTCAGTCAGATATGTACGGCGACAGAATTTTCAACAATATCTTTACTACTACCTTTACACTGCCTGGTACTCATATAGAGGGAAATAATATTACCTCAGAAACCAATCCGTTATTTGTGAATCCCACAGCATATGATTTCAGGTTGCAGTCTACTTCTCCAGCTATTAATGCAGGGGCTGTAATATCTGGAATCACGAATGATTATGTTGGTGCGGCACCGGATATTGGAGCATATGAGTTCGGTGGAGCTGACTGGACTGCCGGGCATGATTTTTCTTCACCTCCGGACCCGGTTTTTGAGAGTGTCAGCTTACTTTATGTTAATAACGTAAGGCAATCTGATTTCGAGAAAGGGATAATCTCACCATGGGCAGCAACATATTCAGATACTGCTGCAAGTGTATCGGTACCAAGAAGCGGCTCTAAGAGTGTTAGATTGGGACCCGGAGAAGATGGTATCGAGCAGGTACTTACGGGGCTAAGTCCTAATACCAGCTATATGTGTACCGCGTGGGTTAAGGCAGACATAGGAGAGCGGATTCAGATTGGCGTTAATGGCTTTGAAGGAACGGATGCATCCTCAACATCTGACAGTACATCCTGGACAATGGTAAACATTCCTTTTACAACCGGAGCAGGCGCTACCAGGGCAACAGTGTATGCTTACAAGAATCCTGGTACAGCATATGTTTATGTGGATGATTTTGGGGTAGTTGAGCAATAAACTATTTTACTGGTTTTATGTTTGACAGGATTGTCAGAAAGTCAGAAAAACCAAGACTGCCTTGGGGCAGATGGATCAGGAGGGACACTTTCAGTAGAAAATAAAAAAAGAAAGACATAAAGACTCTGATCTAAAAACGATAGATTTTCCGCCAAGGGGCGACCAGGCCTTAGGGTCATCATTTTTGTACACTCAAGGCATGTGGAGTGCGTGGTAGTAATATATCGAGAGGAAAAGCATTAATACACGAGGGATTAAGATTAACTTGGATATGTTCCTGCATTCAAAAAACGCTTTAGGGTTGAGTGCGGGAATATATATTATTTACATATATAAGGCATGTTGCTGGTAAAGAATAGTATTAAGCCATCTATGTAGATCTATATTTATACTTCACTAATGAAGAGTATCCAAGTGGCTTTTCTCCTTTTCCAAAAGCAGGGATTTGTCGGATGATGACGAAAATAGTTATAGATAAATGTCTTTAGAGATCAATCTTCAACTGTATTGCTATTAAATACAGAGAAACTCGTTCCAAGAACACTGTCTAAAAGCCCCAGCTAGACCAAGAAGTTATAGACAAACGGGGATCAAAATCTAATTAACAGCTAAATGAAGGTGGTATTCTATGTTTCAAGTAGATTCTATTATTCAAAAGGTTATTTCCGAAATCCGATCATCAAATGCTATTGCAATTATTGGGGCAGGAGTTTCATTTGGGACAGGTATGCCTTTAACAGGTCAGTTACCTCCATTGCTTTGGATGACATATGACGAGCATCCAGATTTAAAAAAAGAATTAGCTGGTCTAATTGGTGTGAACAGTACTACATCAAAAAGTTTAATTGGTGATGATTGGAATCATATTTCGAAAGCATTTGAACTTATAACTACTAACAATTCAGCAAGAAAGACGTTCCAAGCGGCTTTTTCTTTGTTGGATGCGGAACGTTCATTGCGGAGATCTTATACTCATGAAGCTATTGCTCGTCTTGCACACAATGGAATTATTGAAAAAATAGTATCCTTAAATTGGGACACTCTCATCGAAAAATCTTGGAAGAGGTTATACGGTACTGATATTAATGACCATAAGATGGTTCTGCATAAGCCTCATGGAGATGCATTGATTCCTGATCAAACATGGATACTGCCTCATGAGCCAGGTTATATTCCAATTGAGATCTTGGAATTTCTTCAAGATATGTGCAAAGAAAGGCCTCGTACATTAATTATCATTGGATATTCGGAAAAGGATGATATAGTCGTTAAAAATTTGATAGCACCACTTCAAGAGAGATGGCGCGTTATACGAATTGGGCCTGAAGCAACTGGAAAAAATGATATTCCTCTTCCTGCAGAACAAGTTTTACCACTTTTGGCTGATAGTCTATGTATAGAAACTACTGGCTGGCGGCATCTCACTTTTTCCAGTCAAAGAGACATTGCATCGGCTATTGCTGGACATCGTCTCTCTCCTTCGGATGTAGTCTCTTGTCCTCGCTTACCACAAGTTAAAATAGCTAGTAGAAATCTGGAAATTAGTAATTTTGTCGACATATCTGGAATGCCCGGATGTGGAAAATCCATTACTGCTTATCAAGTGGCATATGATTATTTGCAAAGTGGTTGGGAAGTATTGCTAGCCGAGGGAGATAAGGAGTCTGAAGAATTATTACTTAAATCTGCATCGAATCTGATGTTAAAAACAGTACTGGTCGTCGATGATGCACAAATCTACTCCAATTCTTTTCTACCCAGACTGATAGCGCTATCTTCAACTTTCCTTAAAATCATCATAACATCAACAAAACAAATATATGATAACCCGGAAAAAATCTTAATCTCTAATTCGGCGGCAGTTCAAACTCTTCGTAATTCTTATCTTGAAAGAAGAGATGAGGTGCTGCCAATTGTGAGAAGCTTTGATGATCTTATTGGTGAGCGTTACTTAGACATTCCAATTGAGCGACGGATAGAGGAAGCGGGGAAGGCAGAGTCACCTTGGCATTTTAACTTTATTTTACGTGGTGGTTGGCAGAAGGCAAATGATGAGTTAATGGTATTGCGGGACTTAAATGGGGCGGATTTGCTTCTTGTTTCTATATCAATCAAACAATTTCTAAATCTCGATGCACCAATGTCATTGGAAGGGTTGGATTTAGTTGTAAAATACTATAAAAAGGATAACGATTGGTTGCAGAGCAATTTGGATATCTTAAGAAAACGAAATTTGCTGTTATCTGGTAACCATATCCGAACACCACACATTCGCTTTGCTTCAGTTGTTATTAACCGCTTTTTTGAATATGCATCAGATACAGAAATTGATCTTACGATTAGTTTTATGCAGCAATTGATGTTAAGTGTGGAAACACCACTTCAAGGTATTTCATGGTTGTTAAACGAGATAAGGTTTATTGATAAATTAAGGTATGACAAGTATACAGTAATTTCAGATTCAGTATGGAATAGTATCATAGAGCGATGCTGGGTTACCGATATGATGGAAAGAAGAAATGCTGCATTTGTTTTAAATGCTTTAGCTCGTACTAGAGTGAATGGAAACGAGAAACTGATTGAGCATCTGCCTATACTCGCCCAATGGATTGAAAAGGCAAATGACAAATCAGCTTATGCACTTGCAAATTTAGTAAATGATATTTATAACCATAGTTATGAAGCAGCCGAAAAGTTGGTTTCTTTAATAAGCCCGATGAACCTGGCAAGTAGACTTAATGAGGCTAGAGTAGAGGGGGCTTATTCTTGGGGGCATTTATTAGGACGTATTCGACTTTGCGCGAATGATCAGTGGTGTGAACAATTCAAAACTTCCATTAATCAGGAGTGTCTTAAAACGCTTATTACGAATATGTCGGGTGAAGATATTGAAGGAATGAGTAAACTTATCACAGAAGTTGCTTCCTATGATCATGAGTTTGCTTTCCAATTACTTGACAATGGATTTCCCATAATTTCAAATGCACTGAACAATCGACCACTTGATACATGGAGGGAATTGCAGGATATAAATTGGAGATTGTTAGGTCACATACCTGGGTTTCTTCGACAAGAGAAACCTAATAGTAAACAGAAGCAATACTCCAAGAAAATTGCACAGAGCTTGCCTATACAGAAAATCTCGTCAGATCTATCACAAAGTCGCCAACGAGATTGGGAACGTTATGCACATTTCCTAGGCGAGTGGTTAAAAGAAGTAGATAAGCGGATATATCTAAAGATCATTAATTGTTTAGATATCGAAAAACTGAATCGGATGACAGATGGATTATGGTCAAGCCCACCTAGGGAATTACGCCTATTATTAATAACCCTTTCTGCGAACAGTGACCATGAACCAGCAAAAACCTTGCTTATGAAACACGAATCTGAAATTAATGTGGCCGATCCGATTCTGGTAACAATTTGTCCGGAAGCAATTGCTGGTCTAGTAATACGTGGAGGTAATGTGAATTTGTTCGGGCATAACGGACACAATTGGGGCCTCATTGCAATGGTTATCATGAATCTGAAAAAGATAAGCGAGAGTGTATATCGAAAAGTTATGGAGGATAATTCAATACAAATTATCAGTGCTATTTCAAAGCTTCAGAGCATTGATTGCGATGATTTAATAATTTTTTTAAATACTTTAGAAAAAGAAGATTTTCCAGTACTTATTGATTTAATGAGTAATATCAATGTTGATGAAGCGGAATATCATTGGAGTCTTAGACTTAGTGAGAAAGCTCCTTCGAAAAGAACTGTCGCAGCATTGGTTTCCTATGCCAGTATGTGTCCTGATAAAGTTGGGGAGTTGGCTAGAAAATTGGAAAAAAGAATTCCAAATAAATTTAAAGTACGGGATTGAGGAAGGATATAATTCTATGTTAGGGACGAGAAATAGAAGTCGATATTCTATAAGATTAGTGTTTTAGGGAGAGCACATAGAGTAACCTTTGCAGTGAGATGAGATTCATTCACCTAAATGTTATTCAGAACCTTTAATATTGAGAGGAGATCTGGCTCTTTTAAGCTGAGTTTATAAATGAGAGGTAGCGGTAGACCAGGGGAAAGGGACTCGTTAGATTTGATGAACTTCCTGCATAATCCAAACCAACTGTTCGAAGAAAGGAAAATTAGCTGAATATAATAGAAATAATTGTACTAAAATGATTATGGTGGTGGAGTTTAGATGGCAATTAATATCGAGGTTGAAATAAATAATTTGATTACTATATGTAAAGGGAAAAGTACTGATACTATTCTTTTTAGTTTTGAACACAATGGAATTAAAGGCAGTGTAGTGTTTTTTTTGAATAGCTTAACGTTTATGATTGGAATCAAAGATTATAATGTTGGCTGGTTAGCCTCAGTTACAAGCAATTTCATGTCTGAATCGCTGCCAGCAGACGTATTTAGAAAAATAAAAAATATGCTCGATGTGGTCGGATTTGTAAAAACTGATAAGGGAGGGTATTATAAGCATTCAACAGCAGGCTTATTTCAGACTATCAGTGCGAGGATGATAAATGTTCAATTGGATGAGGTTGTAGTTCCTACAGAACGAAAATTAATTGAATTCATAGGAAGAACCCGTACTAATGATAGAGACTATGATAAAGATGGAGAGCTCCCGTTCTTTAAAACATGGTCTAGAAATATCAATAGGGGGCGCGTTAATAAACATAATTTAGAAAAAACAAAAAGAGTATTTGGTAAAGATATTGAAAACCACTGTAGAAAAAACAACATAAGTTCAGTTTGGTCAAGTACGCCAACAGAAAAAAGTTTACTCTTTAGAAAAAAAGCTGAAGAAATCATTAAAGGAATATAAAGATTAGCGATGTTTTTGATGTATAAAGATAAACTACGTAATGTGTAAAAGGTGTGAAGAGATGAACGACAGGTAATCGAGGCGAGCGGGTATAATCCACACCGAAGTGATGTTGTTCTATTGCCCAATGCTGTGATATGTCTGAATTGAAGTAGATGGTATTGTGTACTTGATCTGTGTAGCTAGTCAACTTTGCAACCGTCTGAAGTTGACTAGCAATCAGATAGGAATGAAGGGGGGATAGAAACTCAAATTATCAATGAGATCGTCTTTTAGAATATACTTAATGATAGAAATAAAATTAACGAGGAGGAAATATTCTTTTCTTAATTGGTTAGAAGATTGAAAGTCCTTACATAGCTAAATAATCGTTTAAGATTTAATCACTTGGTTAATTTTAGGAGAACTTTTCATTTTTGAGTGTATTTTTTCTATTAGCTCAATCATTAATTTGATATTCATAGACGTAGAGTGTTGAATTAGAGTTTCTCTGTTCTCTTCTAAAAGTTTGGTTATTTCTTGTAGGTAAATATCCCTTTTATTTCTTTTACAATAGGATAGAAGGTAACTGAATTCAATTTTTACTTTTTTGACACAGATAGAAGGATTAGTTTTATCTATGAATTTTAATTCTTTTAGTACTATAGGGATAGAATAGTATATTGTTTTAATATGATAGGAAATATGCCGACCGTTTTTATCTTTATAATATTGGCCAATAGCATCAATAATAATATAGGTCATTAAAGCCTCTTTGAATGTTGGGACAAAACTATTCAGTATTATTGTATAATTTTCATATTTGAAATCATTTTGAAAAAGGGAAAAGTAAGCTTCGGATAAAGGATAAAACATATTTCCGAAAATACCCAATGTGAATATATTTAAATTTGAAAAGGTGTAAAGAACAGCAGCAATTATGTAAATTCTTATTCTATAATGAAATACAAAATAAAATAACAGAATTTCTAGAAGAGCGACAAGATAAAAACAACCATTTAAGAGTGTCTGATCTAAATTAGTCATTCTTTCGATGTAGAGAAAAAGATCATTCAATCCTAAATTATTTTCTTGTAAGTATTTCATGTATGATTCATTCTTGCTTATTGGATTAATTAAGAGTTTTTTATTTTTTAACAAATAAGCATACAGTGCTTGTTTGTTATTTATACTATCAACATCCTTGTTACCTAATGTTTGATTTATAGTATCGTAAATTTTTGTTTTTCCATTAATCTCTTTGCTAAAGAAAATATCATCATGATATTTATTTTCTGTAGCGAATCGAATATAAATTCCAGGGTCTATTGAATTTATCAAACCATAAGTAGAGAACCAAAGAAGCAAACAGATAGGTATATAAAAGATCAATAATAAGAAAGAGAAAACTGCTTTTCTTGTATTCATTTCGTAACCTTCCTCGCATTAACTAGTAGTAGTTTAAGAATGTGTATTGTTAGTGAAATGGCTGACATATACATAGGATTGACATAAGAACTAGACAATAGTACAAAACACGTAGATGGATTCATTATTTAGCAGACCTTCAATATGCCTCGAATTTTTCTTCAGAAGATTTTGGTTTATCCGAATGTTTATTTATCAATGCAGATAAATCTGCAAGAAACGCCTTTTTTCCTTCTTTATCCAGATCAGCTAATTTGAAAAATTCTCCCCCAATTATAGCCAACATAAAGGAAGGGTCAATCTCGAAACTGTCCTCCAAATTTTTTAATTTCCGATTAGCATAATCTATGTTCCAATCACTGAGTATTTTGATATGCTTCATAATACTGTTCACTACGGTCATGTTTTTTTTATCAAACTCAGTTAGAACCCTTTCGAGTTCTTCACCATGCTTTTTTTCTCGTAAAAGTTCTTTTTTCTCATATAAGCTGAAAAATTTATGTTCGTTTAACGTGGAGACTGCCTTTTCATAAGCTTCTTTAATGGATGCACCCTGCATTTTATAAAGAGTGCGAACGATTCCTTCCATTGTAATATAGTTAATAATATTTATCTGCTTACTGAGGATTTTTTGTAGTAGATTCTCCTTTAAGTCAAATACGATATAGGAACATGGTTTTTCTTGATTCCGTTCAAAGATTAGAGAATTGGTTTTTTGGTGTAGAATATTATGATCTGATAATTCCTCATTTTTATTCATCTCAAGAATGACTTCTTCTGCGGTCAGATTCAGTTCATTCAACATTTTTGTAATGAACATTATTAGAGAATCGGGAATTGGTATCTGACGATACTCCAAGTCAAATATCTGTATCCATTCTTGTTCTTTAATCTCATCGGGGGTTAATTCAATGGTTGTTTTCTCAAGTAGTGGCTGTATGTGTTCAAGAAAATCTTCCTTTTTGCCCAAAAGAAATTCAAATATTTTATAGAGAACTTCCAAATCAACAAATTCTGCATTATGGTTTTCTAACTTACTTATATATGCAAGGCTTCTATCAATATATTTAGATAGATCAGCTGCTTTAATTCCTTTATCATTTCGAGTATTCTTTATAGTCCTGCTTAGTTCTTCAGTTAATTTGACTTTCGGCATATATATCACTCCTCAGTAAATATTATAACCTAAAAATCCGTAGATTAAAATAATTTTATATACGTAAAATATTTTACAAAAAATATTGACGAATTTTAATTTGGTATGATACAATATATTTGTGTTCACCTATTACCAGCATATTGAAAAGGTGAACTCGGAACTAATATATCTCAGGAATGGAAGGTGGTGAAGTTTAATGAATTGGAGATTTGATACTAGACATTTAAGTTCACAGCAAAAATCGATTATCCGTAAACGTGATGAAGAGCAAAAGATTCTTAATGAAGAAAAAGATCGGCTTAAGAAAGAATCACAGCAACAGGTAGAAATTATTGAAGACAAAGGCTGATGTTTTCTTACTAGAAGAACATTATGAGGAACATATCACACAAACCAACAAACAGGAGGCTAAAATTTGACCACTAATCCAACAAGAAATCAATACCAAATCAAACTATTCCATTTTAACGAAATCACGGTTCTAGGCGACCAACTTTGTGCGCCACAATCCAGCACTCGCACTATCACTGTATCAAACAGCATTTATCTCGATCAACTCAAACGAGTCGTAGCAGAACGTGATCCTTCCACCGATGTTACCGAAGTGCTCTTCATGCTCAAAGCTGATCAAATTGATGAAGATGATCCATCTCAACTTGCCATGTTTGAACGAATGTTACGAGAGGGCATCTACTATAATGGAAGGAAATATGTCCGTTCGATCAAATCGCCTGCGATGAGACGCACACAGCGAACGGAATTTATCCAAGAAAAATATGTTGCTGACCTATATAGACGCATAACACTCGGTAAAATGCCACGGCTCACTAATCCCCATAAGTGGGAAGCAGCACTTGGTGTGAGTCGTTCAGCAGCACAGCCAGTACCGTATGTTCCCCGGATTGTTGTTATTCCAGATTATGAAAAGGATACGATCATCGAGGATGTATGGAAAGTGGAAAAGTGTGCTGAGGATTTGCAGCAACAAAAGTCGATATTCGATGAAAAGACGAAGCAACGTGAATATTTCAAAGCAAAGAAAGAATTGAAACCATCTAAGGAACAATTACATAAGTTAGAACGTATACCGAATAAAACGATCTCGTGGAATGGCCGTACAAAGTCTGTTCCTGATCAAAATGAATATAAAACTTTCAATGGATGGAATAAAAAGAATCGTCGTGTGAAGCTAGAAGCAATTCCTTTTCCTGCTCGTTCGGTTATGTATAATGACAAACTATACCCTTGCTATTCCATCGAGCAAACAGAAGAAATTCCAATCATCGTTATCAATGAAGAGTCCATCGGATTTAAGCGAGTGGAGTACCCGAAGTATGAGAATAAGAATGTCCAGTTTTTCGATGGTCAAGGTTTAATGAGCTTTCAGTTTGCAGAGCGCATTGGGCAGCATCTTAACCTATCGTATTCACCTAATGCGATTCAGGGAAGGCTCCCATATATTAAAGGAAACTTTATCCGTTTCGATCTGATGAAATGGTTTAACGAAAACAACGTGACAGAGATAAAGGATGTTTTTGGTGAATTACAGCCGATCATCGACAAACAGGGTCGTCCTATTGATCTTATCCTCACCAAATCCTGCTTCAAAGCATGGCATCAATACAGTGAGGGAGAAGCTAAGCCTAAATGTTTGTTCGAAAGTATAACGGAATATGAAGCATTACTGAAAGTACATAATCATAATAACTTCTGGGTCGCTAATTATGCGAAACCAGCATACCAAATGAATGCCTATACACCACTGACATATCAATATATTCATGCGCTGAATCTCACGCTGAACGATTTATATCAATTAGCTACGCCTCTAATGGATGTCATCAAGGGTGTACTACATGGGCAAAAGAATGGCACCCATGGAAAGTGGCTTCGAGATATCGCGTACACAAAAGCGTTCCTACATATGCTAGTCCAAGAAGACGATGAACCCAAAGATGTAGATGAAGAACCCGACGAACAGGAAAATGAAATAGAACGGGGCCAGAAGAAAGAGTTTATCAATGAAATCGTCCATGCCATCGATTTGAATGAATTGATGCTGTATGACGGAAACGTCCGTAAATTTATCGTGAAGCAAGCCATGCTGAAAGTACAGGATATGTTGAAAGGTCGCATCCCGATTCGAGGTAGTTACTTTTATCTAACCAATGATCCGATTGCATTCATGGAGCATGCCAGCGGATATCCAGTAACAGGTGTGCTGAAGAAGAAACAGGCTTTTATGAATCGGAAACAGGGAAGCCACGCTCTATTCCGTTCACCACTAACGATATTTAATGAAGTTGGCAAGCTAGATTTTGTACAAGTACATAACCGATATATGCGTCATTTGGATAATGTGATTGTTCTGAACTGTTGTGATTTAACACTGGCAAGGCTCGGACTAGGAGATGTCGATGGGGACACGGCTCTCTGTACGAATGATCCGACCATACTCAAGGCAGTGATTGATGCTCCAACGATCATCAATGAAGATGATAAAAAAGTAGCTGCTCCTGTACCGAATCATATGGATAGTATCGTCAAGATGGAGCTAAAAAGTCTACATAATCTGACGGGTAGATGTACGAATGTGAACACGTATTTTCAGAATATGGCTTTAGAAGAAGGGAGCCTTCAAGGACGCGTTTTGGAAAACTCAGTCTTAAAATTTCTCCAAGGTCAAATCATTGATGCCACGAAAAATGGACTGGAAGTAGAGATTCCATATGTGCTGGATCGTCTGGCTATCCAAATGCCGTATTTCTTTCGTTTTGTGAATGGTGGCAAAGCCGAGGATTATCAGTATTCAACCCAATCGTCGTTTAATCAGTTTTGCGTTAAGGCGGAGAAGTACATAGATGACAAGTTCCAGATGAAAGATGGCAAACTGGATCAGTCGATTTTGGGCATCGAGAGTACGAAAGAATTGTTACAGGATATGAGCAAGGTCAGTCAGCCCAAGTTTCTGAGCTATCTAGCTCGAATTGAGCCACTGTATAAAGAATACAACGAGCAGAAAAAACCAATTGATCATCGCTTGATGCAATTTAATGAACTAAAAAAATGGGAACGAGATAATGATACCCGGAAAGCGATCAGTGCTGAATACGCCAAGTTACGAGAGGAATACAAAACTCAGTGTGAAGTGATCTGTCCTTATCCTTCAATACTTGCCAGTGTTGCTGTCGAGATCGCATATCAAAACTACAGAACATACTCCTTTGCATGGCTGTTTGTAGATGGGATACTGGAAAATCTAAAGCAGCATGAAAATGTGATGAAGAGGGAAGTACGAAAGGTGAACCGGCTTACGAATTGGAATGTAGAAGGCAAGGAGCTTACCGTTCAAGCTGGTATCGCTACAATACATGATTTGGAGTTTCCATTCCATGTGCCGGACGGTGTTTATTCATTATTTGAGATCATGGGACAATTCTTTATTGGATATGAAGCTGAGAGGGAAAGCGTAGTACAAACCAGTAATATGTCTTCTCTACTGGATGAAAAAAGTACAAGACGGACATTGAGAAATTACTTGCTAGGCTTCAGTACTTTGAAAAAGTCGGAGGAAGAATCGCAGTCGGTAGCTGACCAGATATTAGGCGAGAAATTACAGATTCAGGTGGTCGAGTACCGCTATGTTCATATTGTAGATGAGCAGGGGAAAGTGAAGTGTATCATTCCGAGAGATCAGGTCATTCGTCGAGATGAGGGGTTATCCTTACTGGATTTTGACGGTGCGACAATTGAATTTATAACTATCGAGAAAGTCACGAAATCGAGCTTTAAGGCGATAGTCCATATCGACTAACGTGAATCATTTGTCTGTCATGATAGGCGCCTGTTAACACTGGCGCTTGGGTGACACCTGCTATAAAGGTGCGATCCACAAATGAGAGGAGTGAATCTGATTGAGCTATTTTTATTGTTACGATATTCATTTGTTTAATTATCTGACGAGTAAGGGGTTCTCGTTTATAACGAAGGCACGACACTATAAGACGAATGTTTTATTTTCCATGTATCTGAAAACGCCAGAACTATCTGTAGCCATTGATGAATGGGAAGCAACAAATCATTAAAATGTAGATGTTAGAAATGATGTGAGGAGCATTTGATGAGAATTGATGATTATAAGCCAAAGCAAAATGTAACTGAGAAGATAAACGGGGAGGAGGTTGAATGGAAAAATGGAGATATCGTTTTAATTAGCAGTGGGACGGCATCGGGTAAATCCTATTTTATTCGAAACAAGCTGGAAAAATTAGCGGATCAGCAAAATGTGAACATACTTTTATTAGTCAATCGAAAGAACCTGTACGATCAGAATAAGGAAGCTATCGACAATTCATTATTTTCAAGAATCAAAGTGGAATTATATCAAACGATTGAGAACCAGCTAAACAATGATGAGGAATACGATTTTTCTCCGTATACATACATTGTGTGTGATGAGTCGCATTACTTTACTACGGACAGTGGATTCAATGATAATTCGGATGATTCCCTTCAAGCCATTCTTAATTTACAGTCTCAAATTAGAATTTTTATGTCCGCAACAGGTCATGTGTTATTCTCTTACATCAAGGATCAATATAGACGTAAGCTCAAACAAAAAAGTAATAAAATATGGACATACTCCATTCCAATAAAATTCAATCAGATTGCATCGTTATCCTTCTATAGAGACTTTTATGCAATAGAAAAATGGATTGAGCGCAAATTCAATAAAGCTAACGATAAAATTATATATTTTGCAAGCAGTATCCAAAAGGCTTATGAGCTTCATCTCAAATATGACAATTCATTATTCGTATGTAGTAAAAGCAGCAAAAATAAAAAATATCTCAAATATGTAGATGATGATCAAGTGGAGTCCATGGTCAAGAAAAATAGGTTTGACTGTAAATATCTATTCACGACAACTGTGCTTGATAATGGTTTTGATTTGAAGGATGAGCAAATTAAATTAGTTGTGTGCGATATATTTGATGTGGATACGATGCTACAGTGTATTGGACGAAAGAGATTCAAGAATGACCAAGATAAGGTTCATATTGTTTTACTGAATCGAAGCAATCGAGATTTGAATAATTACTTGAGAACAGTCCAGAAGAAACTGAATGAAGCAGATGCTTTTATTCATGGTGGGGTTGGAGAATGGAAAAAGCTAGTGGGTAAATTTTCGAGGCAATCCAATTACATCATTAAAGACAACGCAACAAGTGATGGCAAATATAAATCGAAGAAGACAGTTTCCAGAGTTAAATATCTTCAAGCTGTAGCTACGAGAGATCGGATTAAAGCAATGCTGGATCAGAACAGAGAAACCAATAATTTCAGGGAAGAAACTGGAGGGAAAAAGGAAAGCGATGCCTATATGATGTACATTTCGAACTTATTACATAAAAATAAAATCACGTTGATTGAGAAGATATTTGAACAAGAAGAATTATGTAGCTATTTAGAAACAATAGTAGGTAAAAGAATATATAAAGACGGTCAAAAACAAGTCATTGAAAAATTTGATATCAAGGATTATCGAGGTAGATTACAAAAGGATATTAGCCAATTACAGTCCTACCTCCAATCGAATCAATTAAAATATGCGATTGGTAGCTTTCCAGATAACCGAAAGAAGTTAGAAGATGGAAGCAACAATCCCCATAAAGGGAAGCGATATTGGTTAGTTAGCAAATTTAACGGATAATCGGTTGTAACAAAAAAAATCAAGTTTTTCTCATTTTCGATAATGCCAAAAAGGTAGTACATATAAGGATTTTTTTAATCTTGGACAGCAAATTGTGGAGTAATGCTATATATATACATGTATCCATGATTTGCTGTCCAGATGATAGATAAGTCAATAAAATCAACCGTTTTTAGAGATAGGGAAAGATAAAAATTTGCGAACAAAGTATTTATAATATGCCGCAAAGGGGCTGGGTGTGGGAGGGGAAACGGTGGCAGGCGATACTACCGTTTACGAAGCGTAGCGAAGTGGTTTTATGGCGGTTTTAGTTTCCCCTATCCCACGTATAGATCATATATAGACTTGGTAGGATTCATGGACAATTCAGAGTCATATTATTAATTGGTTGTATTTATCGCTTTAAAATTTTCGTATTTCATATTGAATTTTACCTTGTTGAATACTGACTGCTATTTGCAAAATTTTAAACTACACGAATTGAGGACTTGAGTAAAATGTGTCACGTGACACAATGAGCAAATTTAAAAGTACATATTATATACGGGAACTCTGGCTATGAGCTAGGGTTCCTTTTCATTTTGGAGAGGAGCAACAAGAATGCTATTAATTTTACAATCAATAATCATAGAAATATTACGATTTGTTACTGCAATTGGTGTGTTTATCACCTGGATGTGGATTGCAGCCTTTTTGAAAATAAAGGTAGAAAGGGGAATCAAGTGGATTGGAAATCAAATTCGTAAACGTAGAAACGTTAATTCCGTACATAAAAAACGCCAGAAACAATGAGAAAGCTGTAGACATAAAGGAGAGAGTTTAATAAATGAAGTGGATAAAATTGAAGATCGATCAACTGGTGCATGCTGAATATAATCCAAGGAAGGATTTAAAAGCGGGTGATCCAGAGTTTGAAAAGATCAGGAATAGTGTAATGGAATTCGGTTATTGTGAACCGATTATTTGTAATAGTGATTATACAATTGTAGGAGGCCACCAACGGGCTAAAGTGTTGAAGGCACTCGGATACGATGAAGTTGATTGTGTCATAGTCGATGTGAATAAGTCGAAAGAGAAAGCTCTGAACATAGCGCTCAATAAAATTACAGGGGAGTGGGACTTTGACGCACTGGCTACATTATTAGATGAGTTAAAAGAAGCAGAATATAATATTGAGTTAACAGGCTTTGATTGGTCTGAAGCAGAGAAGTTGCTGGATACATTACATGAAGATACAGCCGATGATGAAGATGATTTTAATCTGGAAGAAGCATTACCTGAACATCCGATCACTCGTAAAGGTGACATTTGGCTACTTGGTAAGCATAGGCTCATGTGCGGAGACTCGACTAATCAGCAGGATATTACAACATTGATGGATGGTAAGAAGGCTCAGCTTATTGTAACTGATCCACCTTATAATGTGGATTATACAGGTAAAACCAAGGATGCATTGAAAATTGAAAACGATAAGATGGACAATCACCAGTTTTATAATTTTCTATTGGCTGCCTATACTCAAATGTTTGAAGTAGCAGATGACGGAGCAAGTATTTATGTGTTTCACGCAGATAGTGAAGGTTTGAATTTTAGGAAGGCATTTATTGAAGCAGGATTCAAACTGTCTCAATGTTGTATATGGGCAAAGCAAGCGATGGTTATGGGACATGCCGATTATCACTGGATGCACGAACCTGTATTGTACGGTTGGAAGCCGACAGGTGGACACTACTGGAATAGTGATCGGAAGCAAACGACATTATGGCAATTTGATCGCCCCTTTCGCAATGAGTATCATCCCACGATGAAGCCGATTCCCTTGATTAGCTATCCAATTAAAAATTCCAGTAAGCTTGGTGATATCGTATTTGATCCATTTGGTGGTTCAGGTTCAACATTGATTGCTTGTGAGGAAACGGATCGGATTTGTTATACGAGTGAGCTTGATCCCAAATATGTAGATGTGATTGTGAAGCGATATATTGCCCATGTTGGCAGCGGTAGCAGTGTGTATTTGATTCGAGATGGTAAGCGATATGACTATCATGAAATAGTTACTAATTCAGAATTAGAAAACGTACAGTTAACCTTTTCTCAATAAAAGTGTAGATATAAATGCAATTGCAGCGAACAAGGATACACTGAAGCTAACTATGGCATACGTTTTTCGATTTGTCTTAAACTCGGAGATGCCAGAAAATAAAAACATGAGGCTGAGAAAAAGCTGTGTAAATAAGGATGCGAGTCGGTTATTACCAGGATAAGCAAGTGAAAAAAGGGACGTGATAACAACGGCAGCAGCACACGCAAATTTAAGAATTAGATATATATTCATTTTTTTAAGCATAGGTCAGTTTCCCCTTTCTATATTGATTAGTATTCAGTGAACCCCATTATACAACTATTTGGTTCACGACGGTAAGCAGTATGACTATCATGAAGTTGTTGCTGAGTCGGCAAGGTCAGAGGTATCATGTGCTGACTAAACCGAAAGGGTGATTGAGTTGGGTAAAGCAAAAGTGAATATGGTGATTCGATTCCTAAAGGGCATGCAAGCCGAAAAGGTAAATGTGCTAGGGGCTGAGGAAGCTTGTGAGGATAACGAGTTGATTCAAAAGGTAATTGAAGATATCGAGTTGTTTTACGAGGCTGAATTGGAAGGATGAGCTGATACATATGGGGAATGGTCGATAGCTGACTGTTCCCTTTTTTCATTGATGGAGGTGAGTTAAGATGAGCAAAAATAGTGACAAGCCCAAAAGGAACAAGCCTAAGATACTAACCAAATATGATCAATTTGTTGTGCCAAGACTCAGGGATATTCCCGTTTGGGTACGTGAAGGAGCAACAGATGAAGAGATTGCGAAGCGACTTAATATTCATATTTGGACATTAGGCGATTATAGAAGGAAACATCCCAAATTTGCGGAAGCATTGGAACGTCCAACCAAGTGGGAAACACATGTATATCCTAGACTTGCGGAGATTCAGCAATGGTTCGAAGAAGGCGTGAATGCGGAGGATATTATCAAGAAACTCGATATAGGTAAAACGACTTGGTACGAGTATATAGATAAACATCCGATGCTGGCTGAACTAGTCAAATGGAGCAGATCTGTGCCTATATCCCACGTGGAAAATTCACTTTTGAAAGCTGCTACGGGCTATGAATATGAAGAAATAAAAACGATTATTGAAGAGGACAAAAATGGAAAAAAGAAGACGCGTATCGAGAAAGTGAAACGATATCAGCCACCCAATCCGACAGCGATGATTTTTTATTTAAAGAATCGCGCACCCAACGAGTGGAATGATCGCCGTGAACTGCTGGTCAATACAAAAGCACTGGAACAGGAGCGTAAGCAGCTATTTTTGGATATGATTGAAGCCGATGTAGTGGATGCCGATTATGAAGCTATTGAGGAATCGGTTGAGATTGAGGACGGATACATAGAGCCAGATGATTCGCAGTCATAACGTTATGCCGTCAGTATTTGCATAGATAAACGCCCATTTCAGCCCTGAATTAGCCCCAAAATTGTCCAAACTCAGTGCATAAGATAAGTTATGTATGGAGTGGACTTTCCCTCGCATCAACGCTATGATGTGACACACAAGCGAAGGGTGGGGGCGAATATGGACTATATTCAAGGGTTTGAAGCACATTTACGGAGCAAGGATCGAAGCAAGAACACAGTTTCGTGCTACATCCGGGACGTGTTGCAGTTTATAACCTGGTATCAAAGGAAAACGGAATATGGACTGGACAAGTGGATTGAATTGGATGGCGTGGAGTACAAGAAATATCTGAGAAGCACCAACCAAGCGATACTCACCACCAACCGCAAGATTGCCAGTATCAACGTATTTGCTCAGTGGATGCACCAACAAGCCTATATTAAGGAAGAGATACATATCGAAGCGGTCAGGAACAAGGTTGTTCACCAATACAAAGGGTTAGCGGAAAAGGATTTGTGGAAGCTGCGGAATGAAATTCACCGTATGGGTAATCGGATGCATATCTGTATGATTGAATTACTGCTGGGAACAGGGATACGAGTAAGCGAATTGGTTGGCATCAAGCTGAAGGATATTGAAATGACAGAACGTAAGGGGATATTGAAGGTGCTTGGTAAAGGGAACTCCCTCCGAACGATACCCATGAATAAGGATGTACGTAAAGCCATCACCCGATATCTCGAAGTCAGGCCACAAGTTGAATCGGAACACTTGTTTATTGGGCAGCGCGGAGCCTTGGAACGGAATGCAGTCAACTTGATCTTGAACAAATACGGGGATCGAGTCAATGTAAAGGTCACACCACATATGCTTAGACATACCCTTGGCTATAAGTTGGTGAAAACGACTCCATTGACGACCATCCAGCAAATCCTTGGACATGATCACGTAGCAACCACCAATATCTATACTCTAACAACGCAGCAGGATATGGCTGAAGCTTTGGCAAATATCGAGTGGTGAGAAGCCACTCTTTTAGTTGTGGATGGAGGGGTTCTTCTATGTAGATAAACGTAGCCGCCAGCAAAGGGAGCAGAAATTTTTGTGATGATTTTATAGTGAATTTGAGAAAGGAGCTATGCCCATTGAAACGATAAAGCAAGAAGAGCAACGCCAAGCTGAACTGCTTAAACAGTATATGGAGAAGCATTTTAAGCCACCGAAAATGAAACAACTGATCGAAACATTCTCTTTTTCCGAATTACGCAAGCTTATCGGTGAGATGGACATTGAGTTTTTTGCGTTGGCCTATTTTCCTAAATACTTTGATCGAGCATTTGGCAAGTTTCACAAAGAGCTATTCACGGAATTAAGACATATGCTTGCCCATACTGGACTGATTACGGCTTTCGGCCTCCCAAGGGAGCATGGAAAGTCGACAATCAGTTCTTTTTTATTTCCGCTGTATGCCACACTTTATGATAAATCACAGTTTACACTGATTATATCTGCGACAGAACAAATTGCTCTTCCGTTCCTCGATATGATCAAAGATGAGCTAGAAACAAATCAGATGCTGATTGAGGATTTCGGTATTCGTCAAGGTAGTCGCTGGAACAACAATGAAATATGGCTCAAGAGTAAAGGTGGACTGGACTCATGTATTATGATTCGTGGGATTGACGGTAGCTTGAGAGGAATTCACTATAAGCATCATCGTCCTACCTTGGTTTTAATGGATGATTTGCTCAAGGAGGATACGGCTCGATCCGAAGCCAAGCGAGAACAAATTAAAAATACGTTTACGGATGTCATTCTGCCTATTGGCACAAGGGATACGAATATCCTGATCTGTGGAACCATTTTGAATGAAGAAGATATTATGGCCGATCTGCTCAAAGGTAAAATTCCTGGTGTGCGAAGTGTTCGTAAAGCAGCCGTGCTTCAATTTTCAAAACGTGATGATCTGTGGTCAGAGTGGGAACGACAATATAATAACTTGCAGGATGAGGACAGGATCAACACAGCCTTGTCTTTTTTCATGGCGAATGAGGAGGAAATGCTAAAGGGGACGGAAATCCTGTGGAGCGAGTATTTGGACTACTACTACCTAATGTGTAAAAAACAAGCCATGGGTGAAAAGAGCTTCTATAAAGAATTACAAAACGATCCGCGTTCAACCGATGAATACATATTTCAGAATCTCATGTATTGGGACAGGTTGCCTGAATTTGAGGATATGGAAATGGCGATGTATATTGATCCAGCCATTAAAGCAGGAAAGAAAAATGACTATTCGGCCATTTCGATTATTGGACAGCACAGGAAGACGAAGCAAATGTATGTGATTGACGGCAACATCTATAAACTGCTGCCGGATGATTTGTTCCAAGTCGCTATTGAAAAATTGAAGCTTTATCCTGTAGATAAGCTAGGCTTTGAAGTCAATCAGGCACAAAGCTATATGAAGCAAAAGTTTGAAGAAGAGTTATGGAAAGCGAAGATACATACACCTGTAGTAAGTGTACATTCCAAGGGACAGAAACATGAGCGCATTATTAGTCTGGAACCAGAAGTTAAGAAGGGTCATATTCTGTTCAATGCAGATAACATCAGATACAACCATCAAGTGAAGAATTACAATCGAAATTGTACATATGATGACGCGCCAGATAGTTTATACGGGGCCGTTCAATTGATTCAGTCGGTCAAGAGTCTGAAATTTTATGATCGTAGTTTGTTGTTTTGAGGATTTTGCTAAAAACTCATTCTTTATTTGATCTAATTTCGTTAGCTAACGAGCAGGAGAGTGCAACAAATTTTATCCAGTTGCGTCTTAATATGGGGGAAAGTTACTGTGCAACAAATTTAACTAAAAAAGGAGCTATCATTTATGAAAAAAGCATTCTTTTGGGTTTTTCTTGCAATCTTTTTATTTATTTTATCGTCAACTACGTATGCAGCAGAAAATCAAATCAAAGTTGACGGTGTTGCTATTGCATCCGATGTGAAGCCTGAAATGAAGAACAAACGTACAATGGTACCTTTACGTGTTATTAGTGAAAATTTGGGGGCTAGCGTCGAATGGTCCAATTCCGGGGTTATTCTCGCTAAAAGCGATATGAAAGTTATATTAACACTGAACAGTAGTACAGCGGAGAAGAATGGTGAAAAGATGCTGCTTGATGTTAAACCATACATGAAGAATAATCGTATATTTGTTCCACTTCGTTTTATTGCAGAGACGTTTGGATGCCATGTCAATTACAACAACTTTGTAGTGACTGTTGATACTGAACCATTGTTTATAGACGGTGTACAAGTAAAAGCATTGCAGCATGAATACCATATGACTATGGGCGGCGTAGTTCAGCGAATTAATGGAAATGCATATAACAAAACAATTTATAATATTTTTGTGAAAAACAAAGGTAAAAAGGTCGAAGCACCTGCAGACTACTCTTGTAGATTCACAATTGACACACTTGGGTCCTATTATAAAAATGCACAATATGATTTTCTAGACCCAAAAGGGAACAGCTTAGTTCGTTTTGATGTTTATTCTTTAATTCGTTCTTTCCCATCTGAACCTTTAACAGAATATCCAGAGATTTTGATTCATGACGTATCTAAAGATGAGTGGTACTTGTTTAGCGATACCGCAAATCGATCCATTGAACAGTTAATTGATACCGCTAAAAAGAACGGTTTTCTGACGATTATAAGTAATACAGTTGTATAAAGTGATTTTTCTTTAATTACGGGTATGTAAGGAGGCTAATATTCTATGGACGGCTGGAATGAGGAGAAGGCTCTGGAACAGAGTGATATTCATCAATTGAGTGGTGAGATCTATCAGATCCTACACGAGAGGATTGACAAGCTAGGTGTAGCATATGGCATCGTTAGTGAATTTAGTTATAACCCTGAGGAACCACCGTTCTGGACTATTACTATCGAGGACTATGAAACCGTGCTTACCTCGGCCATCTTGTTTCAATATATGAAACAGCATAGAAATTTGAAGGATGCGTTAACTCATTTTATGCGCGATCACTTCCCATACTTCACTTAAGCAGAGTATTAACGGTGAAAGGAAATGTTAATTCAACAAGGAACTACCTTATTAAAAGGTGGTTCTTTATTTTTTAAGCAACAATTACATCTTGAAAGGAAGAACCTATTTGCAAATAACCGAACAAATCGTATTAGAGTGTCTAAATGAACTCCATTCGATTGCATTAGCCAAACAGAAATACTCAGACTACTACAATGGTCAGCATGCTATTCTAAAGAACTATGCGTTGCAAGAAAGCCGAAGCAATCAAAAGCTTGTCTTTAATTTCCCACGTAAGTTCGTAGATAATGAAGTTGGTTATCTGCTCGGTAAGCCAGTAAACTATGTGTCCAAGTCGGATCAAGATGAAGCTATACATAACATAGACGTACATATGAGTCATTGGGACAAGGAGCATAATCTACAGCTTCGGAAACAATCTGAAATCTTTGGTGAGAGCTATGAATTGAATTATATCGACTCCGATGGCCAGTTTTCAGCGACGGTGCTATCCCCTTTGAATGCGTATGTGTTGGAAGATGGAACAGCAGAACGAAATGTACTACTAGGACTACATAAATTTACGAGACGGTTTGATAAGCAAGTGTATTTGGACGTGTATACCGACCATGAAATTCTACATTATACAATCGGCAACGACGACAAACACAATCGGAGTAGGTCGAACCAAGCATCTGAATTAAAATATATCGGCAAACATAATCACATCTTTGGAAGAGTCCCGCTTATCTCCTGTCCAGCCAATACAGAGAGGAAAAGCGGCTTCCATGATGTGATTTCTTTATTTGATGCCTACAATACCTTGAATTCCGATTTGGTCAATGAAATTGCAGATCATCGCAATGCCTATCTCGTGATTGAGAATGCCAAGCTTGAAACTGAGGACTTATTGAATATGAAGAAGATGGGCATTATTCAAGTTCCGGCTGGGGGGAAGGTAAGCTGGCTTACGAAGGAGATTAACGATTCTTTTGTAAAGAACGAGCTGGATAATATTGAACGCAAAATCTTCGATATGATGGATCAGGTTAACTTCAATGAGAATTGGGCCAGTAATACGTCTTCCTTAGCTCTGAGAAACAAGCTGTTAAATTTGGAGAATCGAGTGGCAATGCGTGAAGCCTTAATGGAAAAGGCAATCAAGCAGCGTCTACGAAATTTCTTCACCTTTTTGCACATTAAAGAAGGCGAGCAATATGATTACCGAGATATCGCTGTGAAGTTTACTCGTAACTTGCCGACAGATTTGGTTGGGATGGCTGATGTGATTGTGAAACTGAAAGAAGTAGTTTCACAGGAAACATTGCTGACACTATTACCATTTGTGGAGAATCCGAAGCTGGAATTCAATAAATTTCATTCGGAGCAGCAACGATTAACTACTACGGATAAGGAGGTCTCAAATGCAGAATAAAAATAGCATCAAGCGGCTGATGAAAAATAATTGTGCGTGTTATCTCGGGGCGAAGCATGGTATTACAAACTATTGCTGTTTACAGGATAGTCCCTGTGTATTTTTCGCTCAAGATGATTCTCTGCCTCGATGTACATATTTTGAAAATGGGGTTTTACCCATAGATGAAAAGTTAGAACAAGAATATAAGTCTGAGCGGAATGTAGAATCTGAATTTAAAACAGCGCAACCGAGGGTGAACTGTCCGAAATGTAGGGCTACATTTTCAGCAAATTCGAATCGGCAGAAATATTGTGAGAAATGCAGAGATAAGAATGCGAACGAAAAGTCGAAGTTACGGATGCGCCAGATGAGAAAAAGCAGGCTCGATGTTACGCTTTAGGCTATCCAAAAGCCATATAAACTAAGGGTGAAAAACAACCGTAAATGGTGAGGGAGTATGTTTGTCCCTATTTCTCATTTTTGCGGTTTCTAATGCGTAACATCATTGTATCAGATATGACGTTAAACGAATTCAACATACATATGCGTGTTCGAAAGCTCGAACCTATACAGACTCGGTGTTACGCTTTAGGCTATCCAAAATCCGCATAAACAAAGGGTGAAAAATAGGCAAAAGTGGGGAGTTGGCATGTTTGTACCTTTTCCTCGTTTTTGTGATTTCTAATGCGTTACATTGCTGTCCTGAGCATGACATAAAAAGGCTCCATACATAAGCGTGTTCGGTTCTACAGAGTCGAATGGGCAATAAAGGAGATTAAACGAAAATGCAATTGGAACAAGTGAAGCAGTTGATTGAAGAAAACCAAACGAATGAGGAATGGCAAGCGTATCTTCAGGATTTGAATTCATATAACGTAGAAGGGATAGAGCAATACATCCAATCTAACAAGGAAGCGAAAAGTTGGTTCGATAGCACAATGGACAAACGATCCGCTAAATCCTTGGAAACGTGGAAAGCCAACCATTTGGAAAGTGCAGTGGATGCTGAGATCAAGAAGCGATTCCCGGCGAAGGATGAGAGAGAAATCGAAGTTGAGAAGCTACGAGCCGAAGTGGAAAATATGAAGCTAGAGAAGCAGCGTGAACGGTTGACTAGCCAAGCGATCAAAATTGCATCCGAAAAGAAACTTCCACTCCCGTTAGTGGATTTTTTTATTGGTACAGATGAAGAAGCGACGACAGCGAATTTGGCTATGTTGGAAAAATCGATGCAAGTGGCTGTACAGCAGCAAGTTGAGCAACGACTCAAAGGAGATGGCTATACTCCTCCGGTTGGTTCAACAGGTAACGCATTTTCATTAGAAGCGATTAAAGGCATGTCACCGAGTGAGATCAATCAGCATTGGGATCAAGTCAAACAAGCATTACAAAACAAATAATAATCAAATAGAAAAGGACAGGGTGATTAGAATATGACAGTACAACATTTTATTCCTACCATTTGGAGCGCACGTTTAAATGAAAACCTGAAAAAGAATCTGGTGTATGGGAATGTGGTCAACACCGATTATGAAGGAGAAATTAAAGGTCAGGGTTCCACAGTGAAAATCAATTCGATTGGAGCGGTGACGATTGGCAATTATGACAAGGTAGCTGGAATCGGGAATCCACAGGAACTGGATGCTACGCAAAAAACATTGGTGATTGATCAAGCGAAGTATTTCAATTTTCAGGTGGATGATGTCGATGCTGCGCAAGCGAATGTGAATCTGCTGGATGGTGGGATCGTGGAAGCTTCGTATGGACTAGCCAATGTGGTCGATCAGTATCTTGCTGGATTTTACACGGAGGTCAAAGCCGAGAATATGATAGGAAACGATGCAGCACCCGTAATTCCCACGAAAGATACAGCCTATGATTTACTGATTGATCTTGGCGTGCTGCTGGATGAAAACAATGTACCGGAAAGCGAGCGTTTTGTAGTGGTTCCTGCATGGTACTATGGCTTGCTACTAAAAGATGCTCGTTTCACGAAAGACTCAAATATCATCCGTACAGGTTATGTAGGAGATATTGATGGTATGACGGTGTACAAATCCAACAATGTGCCGAATACCGAAGGAGCCAAGTATAAAATTATTGCGGGTCATAAGAGCGCCATATCGTTTGCGGGTCAAGTGGATTCAGTGGAAGCCTTCAGACCAGAGAAGCAATTTTCGGATGCAGTAAAAGGTTTACAGGTGTTTGGAGCTAAGTGTATCAAGCCAGAGGCTCTTACTGTACTCACAGCCAATAAGTCTTAATTGAAAGTGGATGATATGAGAACACATTATAATAGAAGAAACACGTTTAGGGTGTCCGTTTTGGATACCCTATTTTTATATTTTGGAGGGTGATAAGATGTGGTTTTTGAATCAGGAAACAGGCTGCACATGGGAAGTCACAGACCAGGAGTTAATGCTGCGGTTACAGGCCAGTGGGCATTATGAGCAAGTGGAGGAACCTCAACCAGATGAGATTAAGCAAGAAGCAGCCCAAACGAAAGCTCAAACTGTCAAGAATATGAAACGTACCGAGAAGGCACAGGTAAAGGAGGAAAAGGAGACAGCACATGAGTGATTCATTGATTTTACTTAAACGATTATTAAACTTGGAACCAACAGACATATCGAAAGACGATATCTTGATTCACTATTTGAATAAAGCGAGGAGTAATATTTATGGCTATTGTAATGTGGCAACACTGCCTGTGGAATGCGATCATGTCATAGTCGATTATGCCGTATATCTCTATAAGAATAGGGATTCGACTGGGCTTATAAATAAGCAAGAAGGTGAACGCTCAGCCACATATGAAACAGGGATTCCGATAAGTATTCGACTTGCTCTTCCTTTACCTAAAATCAAGGTCGGGACAGATTAATGTTCTATGATACGAAGCTAGAAATTTTGGATAATACCAATTTCACACCTGTTATGTCTATGATGGTAGATGTACAACCTTATCGCAAAAGTTTCTCTTTTGAAGATGGCTACATACTAGAGACGACATATCGAGCTTTCATTCCATTAGAATCTTTATGGCAGTCGACTTGCTATGTTCGAATCAGCGAGGATGTCTTTATTATTTTGGACATGAAGGATTGGAGTGATTATATGGAGTTGTACCTGTATCGCTGCAAGCCGGATTTTGGATTGGAGGAAGAGGAATGACACGGAGCTTAGAACCCATGCTGGATTTCTTTCTACGAGAGAAGGGAGAGCTTGTACATATCAATGGTATGCGACAGCTTGCTCTAATTCAGGATGCTACAAATACCTTTCAAATGACCGATGAAAAAATTATTCGAGCGGCAACACCCTTACATACAGGAGATAGCGTTGATTATCGTGATGAACGATATTTAATTACCAGTCAGGTGGATCAAAATGAACAGTCGTGTCGGGGCAGGATGAAAAAGTGTAATCAACGACTAGCTATAAACTGGAATGGAGAGGTGAAATGGTTTGATGCTGTGGTAGAAGCCAGAACGTTTTCAACGGAAACAGGTAAAGTTATCTCCATGCCAGAGGGAAATATTATAGTTAGACTACAAGACAATGCAGACACGCGAAACATCGCATTGAACCAACGATTCTACATCACTCATCAGTCGTTTAAAATAGTTGGAATGGATCGTATCCTAAATGGCATCATCCAGTTAAGCTGCACATTGGATAGCATAAATACAGCTTATGATGACGTGGAAAATAACATTGCAGATAGATGGAAGTACGAGATTGCTCATACATATGCATTACATATTCATCAGGGAACGATGGCCAATGTACCTCTAAACGAAACAATACCGTTGAATGTGACTGCTACGGATAATGGAAATGAGATAGCCCATCCAACGATTACCTATATATCTAGTGATCCAAGTATAATTAGTGTAGATCAGCAAGGTCGGGTTATGGGCATCGCTTTGGGCCAAACAAGCATCACCGTAAAATTAACGTATCACCCAACAGTACGAAGTACCATTGAATTGAGAGTCGTCGAAACGGGAACGCATATCTATTCGATAGCTACTACTGGAAACCCTATCCTCAAAACAGGACAAAGCGCCTCATACGTCAGCCACATTTATGATCATGGAACGGAAGTGTTTGACCAGTCGGTGGAGTGGAGCCTACGAAATCAAGATGATTCAACTCCGATCATGGGAAGCATGACAGCCAGCACAGGAAATAGTGTGACGGTGAAAGCCGGAAGCAGTAGTGGGTACAGAAGAAGAGTTCATAGCGATTGATGAGCTGAATAAAAAGTCTTTCAAATATCTATCACATGGACAGAAATGGACTTGATGATGTACCGCACGCATTATACCATGTGACCGTATAAAGAAGATATCGAAGGGAGAAACAACTATGGCCCAAGCCGCAACCGCAAAAAAAGTCGTGATCGTTCCCATTAAAACGATGGACATCGTAGAGGGAATCCAAGCGATTCTAAAGAAGAAAGTCGCTGCCTATTGTCGGGTTAGTACCGATTCTGAGGAGCAAAAGGAGAGCTATACCAATCAGGTAAACCACTATACCCAATACATTCAAAACAACTTGGAATGGGAAATGGCTGATATTTACGCAGACGAAGGCATCACCGGAACCAGCACTAAAAATAGAACACACTTTAATCGGATGATACAGGATGCCCGAAACGGTAAACTGGATCTCATACTGGTCAAGTCGATTTCGAGGTTTGCGAGAAATACACTGGATTTATTGAAATATGTACGGGAACTTAAAAGTCTTGGAGTGGCTGTATTCTTTGAACGGGAGAATATTAATACACTGGATACCACAGGTGAAGTATTGCTAACCATCCTAAGTTCCCTTGCACAAGATGAGAGTCGAAACATTTCTGAAAATAGCCGATGGGGAATACTGCGTGGCTTCCAAAACGGCAAAGTCTTCTGTAACACGAACCGCTTCCTCGGCTATGATAAGGATGAACATGGTGAACTGGTCATTAATGAGAAGGAAGCCGAGATTGTGCGGCGCATATACGAGGAGTATTTGGATGGGAAAAGCTATCAAGCGATAGCTAGAGGTTTGATGCGAGATAAGATTAAAACAGTCACGGGTGGCGATACGTGGTGGGATTCCTCCATTACCTTAATTCTGACCAATGAGAAATATTACGGAGCTTTGCTTCAGCAAAAGACGGTGACGGTAGATTTTCTAACCCACAAACGAATAAGGAATAAAGGACAGGAGCAGCAATATTTAATTGAGGACAACCATGAGCCGATTGTATCCAAGGAGCTATTTGAAGCGGTGCAAAAGGAAAAGGAACGGAGAGCCAAGCTGAAAGGGAGTGTGATGGGGGAGAGTAAAAGATATTCCAGTAAATATGCACTCAGTAGTAAGGTATATTGTGGATGCTGTGGAGCCATTTTTAAACGCCGAACCTGGAACAGTAATAACCCATCTAAAAAAGTGGTATGGCAATGCAAAACGTATGTCAATGAAGGTAAAGCAGCCTGTGATGCCAAATCGGTTGATGAACCAGTTTTACATTCCGCGTTTGTACGATTGTTCAATCGGATGTATAAGGACAAGAAAAGGTTAATTAAAACGCTGAAAGCTAATATTGAATCGGTACTTTCCAGCGGAGTAGAGCAAAAATCGTTATTAGACATCGAAGGAAAGATGCAACAATTGAAATCCGACTTGAAAAAATTAGTGAATCTCAAGCTTCGGAATCAGATAGATGAGACGGTTTATGATGAAGAAACGAACAGACTGTCCAGTGAACTAAACGAGCTACGGCAACAGATGCTGAGATTAGAGGAGGAAGAGGATCAGAAGGAAAAAATCAAGGAGCGAGTCGATGAGATTATTCAGGTACTAAGCTCCCGGCAAGATATACTAGAACAATTTGATGATAACCTATTCAATGCGTTGGTGGAGAAGATCACGATTCTCTCACCAGCGCATTTTGTTTTTACCTTGAAAAGTGGAATGAGCATAGATGAAATTATCGAAGATTAATAGAGTGTTGTTACATGAATTTAGGAACTAGAGAAACTATAGCTAAAACGATCAATGGCTAACGAATATGTGTGGGTTGCATGACGGGAAGAATCAATCGAATCCCGTCTTTGACCCCTTCCATATAGACGAAGATTACAGAAAAATCAGCTTGCTATGTTATTTAGTTTTCGATATTCATCATATAGATAATTGTGTATATTTAATCGTTTTCATCTCAATTTATTGTCTCTACAAATTTTATTCTTATTCTTTATATAACCAGCATTCCTAAAATAATCTTTAGTAAAATCAGAGCAAATATCACCTCATTGTAAATGTTTTATATTAAAGCCAGGACTCTATATTTAACTTAATTTCTCTAAAAGCGAGAGGGCCTCTTCTGAAAAAAAATCCGGATCATCATCATTGATCAGTAGTAAAATTTCTTTAATAACTTGCTTATTTGAAATTTCTAATTTGTCTAAAACCTTGCCGTAAGGAGCCACTAGATCTTTTGAATTTAAAATTGTTCGATGAATTCTCTCTGCCCAAAACTCCGCATGGGGTAACATTTTAGGAACACCCAGAGCCAATTTGTATAAGCCCTCTCCTAAATCATTACGGTTTGCAATATAAAATATGGTTTCGATAAGATAATCATCAGCAGACGGTTCGGCAACTTCATCTTCGAAGATTGTACAGAGATCGGGAATTATATCATTCGTCCCTTCAAGGGACAATTCATTCAGAATACCCTCGAATGCTTCTATATTATCCCCCTCATTTTCCATAAAGCGCATTTTATATAGTAAATTAATTTTCTCATTCAATATAACTTTCCTCCCCTCGATTTGGATCAACTATACGGTTTCCCCATTTTGTTCTCATATTTTTATAGTAGTAAAATATTTTTGGAACTTTTTTAGTCGTTATAAGTGTTTACTAAGTTGTTTTGTGTCTAGCTTGTTGCATTGTAAGTTCTTTTTTAAAAATGTAAACAAAAGAAATATTAGGATAAAGTGATCAAAAGCTAACGAGTAACTGTGGGGTGTATGACGGGAAGAATCAATCGAATCCCGTCTTTTACTCCTTCCATATAGATGGATTGTTTGTCTTGGCTTAACTGATAGCCTATGCTTTCTTCCCATTCGGATAGCAGATGTTGAATATCTTCAGTTTGGTTGATTTTGAATTGATCCATTTGAGTGAATAGATTTTTGTCCTCAGATGAGCATGAAGCGTTTTGTTCGCCAGCGAGTTCTAGTTGATAAAATCGTTGGCGTAATGCTTCGAGAAACCATTCTGGCCAATTTGACATAAATACATTTTCCCTCCCGTTGTTGAAGTGTGTGTATGTTAACTCTGATGGGGAGGGATGGCAAGTCATTGTTTTAGTGCAGTAAGTGGCTTGCTATGTTACTTAGTTACTAATCTTGAACAGATAAAAACCTTATCCACCTTATAAATCAAGTTGGAATGAGCCTTTAGGAGTATAATGATTTTGAAAGCAATTTTCTTACTCAACAAGACCCGTGAATTGGGTAATCAAATATATGTGCTCAATTAGTTTGACTTTTTCTAGATTTTCTACCTTTTCGGAACCGCCTAATCCTAGAAGTGGAACATAACCAAAGCATTCATCAAATGCTGGTTTTCCGTATTTTTCAATGGCATCAGGATATGGTAGCCAATCTAGATCGTTTTGCAGGGATGAATCATCCTCTAGGTCAGAGAAAAAAAATTCAAACCCAGATGATATGCCTTGCATCTTTCCTCTTCTAAAATTAAGTAAAAGTAAATATTTATTATCTTCCCAAATAAGTAGATCTCCCATGGAAGTAGTAAATAAAACCAGAGTCTCTTTGCTTCTTACATACACCTCTTCTAGCAAAGAATGAAAGTCATCTGGGTTTACTATTTTTAAATATCCATTAAGGATACTACCAAAGCCATACTGCTTCCAAACTTCTATTAATTGCTCAGGTACTTTACCTTCAAATTTATTAATCAGTTTTTCAGAAGCCTTTTCATGTAGCTCAAAATCATTAAAAATTCCAATATCCATCCTGATCTCCCTCTGTTAATTTGTTAGTTTAATATTTAAATGAGTTGACTTTCTTTCTGCCTCGGTCATAGATTCAGCAGCTGATCTTACATGTTCATCTATTTTACCCGCCCTTTTTTTCCATTGGGAGCCAAGAGAAGAGTTAATCCTTCTATCCCCCACTCCACTGACATGTTCTGGTATACCTCCAGCAATTTGATCAGGATTATGTAATGCCGCCTGACCATCTAGCCATTTACTAGCTTGTTTTTTTGCTTCTTCTTTATCCACTCCTTCTTTTCTTAACTCAGTAACCTTATCCAAGTATGCTTTTTCTCTCGCAGCTTTTTGCGCAGTATCACCTTCGGGTGCTCGTCCTTCTTTTAAATATCTATCTCTATTTTTGATAAACTCATCAACGGTTAAGGAATTAAGTCCTTCCTCTTGAGCCTTTAGCTGTCTTTCAAATTCTACTTTATCATGTTTTGGATTCCTTTTGAAATTGACTTCAACTTCAGAGATTCGGGAAATTTTTTTTAGATTAGCTTTACCCGTCCCCTCAGTTTTAGTTTGACTCGATTTCGGCTCATTCGTTGGCTTCAAGGGTTTTGGTTCTGGAGCATCTTTGGAATTATGATGTTTCCCTTTTCCACCTTTTATTTTTCCCTTACCCAGAAGAGAGCTAATTAGCATCCCAGCTAATGTCTCACCCTCCATGTAACTTTGGCCCTTCTCTAACATCCGTTTATCGTCTTCTTTTAAACCTTTGAGATACTCTTCTCTGGCATTTTCCTGATCCAAAACATAATTTTTAGCAAATACCAAATTTCCCTTTGCCTCTTCATATTGGCCTGACACTATAGTACTTATAGTATCCACAGGATGCTCGATAAGAGCATCTTTTAACTGTTTTAAGCCTTCAACGTTCGCTTGAACTGTTTCCTCCATGCCCTGGAAAAAGAGTGTCGTTTCCTCGCCAAAGCTTTTTTTAGGGGGTTCGGGACGATTAGCTTCCCAGTCACGAATACTTTGCACATACTTTCTTGTTCTCTGTAATTTTTCTTCTTCTGGGGAAAGCGGCTTAGGAGGAGGTTGTTGCTTCATATAATCCCTAATCCATTTTTCACGAACACTTTTAGGAACCTGCTGATACGCATGAACCATCATCTTAGACTCTTTCAGCAAGTTTTGAACCAGCTCCAATGTTCCACCGGAATGAGCCACATGACGAGCACTTGTATACACTTTCCCCAAAATCCACTTGTTATAATAGGCTTCCTGAGCTCGCTCATACTCGTATTGACTGACCAGTCCCTGCATTGTTAAACCAGCCAAGTATTTTAACGGATGAATTCTGGTTCCCTTACCGCCTCCTCCAACGGTAGGGGTCCCTTTGCTCCGAACAGGGATCGCTGCGGTTGCTTTCAGAATGACACCCGCCGCAGGCCCACTTAGTGCTCCTATAACAGCACCAGCCACTTTGCCCATCACCGGAATGGAACCTAATAGCTTGGACACCGTACCCATCAAGGCATTCGCCTGTTTAAGCTCTGCTGGACTGGTGACTTTTGCTTTAGGGGGAGAGGCTTGACTGCTAGATGAATCTTTGGCTGCTGATTGAGCTGCTTCATAGGCTTTGATGCTCATCAATGGCGGCTCAGGTACAGGAGGGAGGTCAGCTACGAAAACAGGTGCTTTCACCGTACCTTCCTGATAAATCACTGGAGCTTTGGTATCCGTCTCACCATCGAGCACCATGCTGCTGGCCCCACCTTTTAAGTATAGCGCCGTACCAGCTTCTAACGATAGTTCTTCACCTGCATTGAGCTTCACATGACCACCCTGAATCTGCACATTCCCCGGACTGCTAACGGTAATGCCAGAATCCTCGTGCAGTGTAATCGAAAATCCATCGGAGGTAGACAGGGTCAGCTCTTGCTCGGACATCTCCACGCTGCTACCTTGCACATGTTGCCATACCTTTACATTCGGCTGTCCATTTGCGTGGCGTTGTTGTCGGAGCGAATCCGTTACATAGGCATCTTGTTCGCGGTGAGTAGGCAGATACAGTTCGACCTGTTCCCCGATTTCAGGCATATCGTACCAGCCACTATGTTCTTCTGCTACATATCGAGTCGCTACAGGAAACCAACAGGCTTTGGCAGGATCTTGCTTCGGGTCGATGTCCAGTTGAAGCTGCACAAAATCCTGAAGTACCTTCAGCACCGTTCCTGTCAGCGAAATCCCGGTGGCCTGATCGTTTTCATACCGGGCATAGCGAATATTCTGTTCCGCTTGGAGATCGTAACGGGTACGCAGTAAGCCATCCTCTAATCGTGTCACTGCCCGAACGACGACCAACTCTTTACCTTGTCCAATCGGTAACGTGATGAAATCACCCAGCGCATAGTATTGCAGGCTTTCAATCATATAGGTGACATACGAGCCAGCACGTTGTTCTCCCGGCTTTTCCGCATCCGGCTCATGAAACGTTTTTCGTACCCTGTAAAATACATCTCGTTCCACTTTATGCTGCTTGCCTTCTGGCATCCCAAAAAAGACCTTGGGCGAAGCTGCGGTTACCTCTGGCACAAGTACGGAGCCAAAGCGAGAAGCGAGACGTTTTAAAAACGCCCAATCGGTCTCTTCATATTGTAAAACAAAAGTGTCCAGTTTGGCATAGTTCGTGACGGTATCAATGGCATCTCCGTACTGATATTTTCGAATCATCGTAGTGACCAGATCATCATAAGTACGGTGAATATCTTGATAGGAGCGTCTTTTCACCTTAATATCCATCTGGTACGAATGGGAAGCGGCCTTCAGTTCAAAGGTATATACTCCACGTGTGCAATTCACAGACATTTGCGTAACGATCCCGTGGAACAGTCTTCTTAGCGATTGTCCTTGATCATCCAACTGACGAATCACAATCGGCTCTTGCTCCATATTTTGTCCGATGCATGCGGCTCCCTGTTCTTCGGAGAGCATACCACTGATATGTAAATAGGCATGATCATTAAGGGTACGTGTTATTTGAAGTTTTTCGATGTGTTGTGGCTGAAAGGGGCCATAAAAGCGTAGGCTTTCATACCCGATCCCATCTGATAATATGCTCAAGTGAGTTCATGACTCCTTTCTAGATGTGATGGCTGATTACAAAAGTAAAGTGCAACATTTTTAATTCGAGTCTGACTATAGAAGAAATGGATGAATACAACTTGGGGTCAAGACCGATATGTATCACAGGGTTTGTTGGGTACAAAAACATTCTTAATCGGATACAGGTGTCCCGAGTAAGCAATCATTCAAGGTACAAAAGGGCAAGAGGAGATATTTAAATAACAGTCCAGCATTATGTATATATCGGTTGAAAGAGAGATTTAGTTTACAAAATGACCCATTCATTGGGGTATTTTCAATGTGTAATACTGGAAGGGAGAGGTGTGGGAAGAGAGAAAGTTGACAGTAATTTTGAGCAATTGCCTTTCGAAGTCAGGAACTGGGCTGATTTAATCGTGATTATGGATTCGGGTAAATTAAATACAGGCGCATATGAAATTAGTGGGGCGATAGAAGTGAAGGGAGAAAGAGCATCATCTGGAAAAAGGGAGCGTTGTGAGAAGGAGTGGCTTTTGATAGTATAGGTGATATATATAATAAAAAGGAATATATCCCTTTCGTAGTCTCGACACATGTGGAGTGCGTGGTAGTAATATATCGAAATGAGAAGCATTGATGCACAAGGATTTGAGAGCAACTTGAATATGTTCCTGCATTCAAAAAACGCTTTAGGGTTGTTACTGCATTGCACAATGACAAATAACTTGGAAGATGTCTGGGAAAACAGTAAAGAGGGGCGGCGTGCCCCTCTTATTGCGAGATACTAAATATTTTTAGAAAGTGTAGTTTTTTATTTCGAGATTTTTCATCATAAAAAGCTTTTCTCTCATTCAATGATCTTGCTATATTCGATAAAAGCTGAATTATATTCCTTATCTCATGTTCTGTAGTGTTGTCATATTGTGAGATTCACTGATTTCATCATTACGTTTATCTTTAGGTTCTTCTCTATTACGCAAAGTAATTCTCAAAGGCAAAGAGGGCTACAAATAGCGCCCAGTAAAGTATGGGCGCTTTTGCTTAAATAGTCCTTTATATAGATTTAAAATCGTTTATTTTAATATATCAGCATACCTTGCTTGAGAAGTTATTGGAAATTGATGTTCCTATAGTTCTAAACATGTCTAGGGTCTTCTAGATCCCCTAATTTAATCTTTAGTGTTGCCGACAGCTACGATATATTTAAGAGGGTTGGATTGAAAATTGTTGGAAGAACTTGTAGACGAAAGATCTATTTTGTTCCAGGTACGCGTAAAAGTTGCTCCTGCTTGCACTGCAGGTCGATCTCTATCCTGCTTATCGTATTGGTAGCTTATATCTGTAATGAAAGTGGGCCGAAGGTCTTCGCTACCTAATTTCAAATCCTTACTAGATATATTTCGAGCGGTTATAGATAATGTTCCCATTTTTGAACTGCTACCATCTCCTGGTAAGGTTAGCTCATAAGATAGCGGGCGAATTTTATTGGTATCTATGTCCGTGCTTAAGGGGATTGTATTTGGATCGTAGCCGCCCTCTAAATAGGAAATCACTTTACTTTTTTTGAATTTATTATCTTTAATCGTTAACAATTGATCCTCCCAGCTGCCCTTAATGTTTAAGCCGTCAAGTAGTACCTTGGCAGGAATAAAAACTTGTTTTTGTTTAAGAACAGGTACAGTATCAATTTTCGTGTTTTTTCCATTATACGTTACATTGTTAGAGTTAATTGTAACTTCTATATTTTTGTGATCCCAAGAAATTGTGGCTGTTTTTTTAGGCGCATCGTAATTTACTGTCGCTCCAAGCAACTCGCTTACTGCACGTAATGGAATCATAAAACGCTGTTGTTTATCGATGTATGGCGCATCAGGTGATGTGTATAAGATGTAATATTGGTTGATTTTAAGAATCACTGGTGCCTTAATGACAGTCGCTTTCGCATCTACGTTCCCCATGTTTAACGAAAACAATAATAAGGCCGCCAAAGAAAATAAAACAATACTTTTACACAACTTCATATAATATTGCCCTCCATTCATTTATACTGCACTAGATATTTTACTCCAATAATTACAGTTTAGAGGGCTAGCTATACAGGTTCCCCTTAATGAAATTGCCCTGTGCTAACATTTCTTACTCACAACAGAAACCTAATTTTACCTATAATACCATTACACAACAAATTAAAATACTTCAGATTTAAAATTCCGTGACAGTCAAACGCTTGCTGGAAAAGGGCTTGCAGCCATCTATTACTGATAAGTACTTCAAACGCCAGAATGTGAAGCTCAATGGTTTCATCGGCTACATGCTGATTCAAATGTAATTGAGGATATCAAGTTTTTTTACGAGGAAAATTTTGAAAGTTAAACTGATACATATGGTGAATAGGCTCTGTTATATATGTTTTCGCACTAAATTTATGAATAGGAATAGACCCTATATAATTGTGCAGGAATTGTCGGATGGATACATTCAACTACTGTTATTCTATTGATGAAGGAGGTCATATAGTGGATTTGCTTAAGAGCATGAATGAAGCGATAAGGTATATTGAAGAGAACCTGATTAACGAAATTGATTTTAAAGAGGTAGCAAGGTTGGCTTACTGCTCTGAATTTCATTTTAAAAGGATGTTTTCTTTTCTTGCAGGTGTTACGTTATCAGAATACATCCGCCGCAGACGCCTCACTCTTGCAGCGTTCGAGCTTAAAGATAACAAACTAAAGGTTATTGATATCGCGATTAAATACGGGTACAATTCACCAGATTCTTTTACAAGAGCTTTTCAAAATTTACATGGATTAACGCCGTCTGAAGCCAGAATTAATGGCCGTTCACTTAAAGCATATCCACGAATGACCTTCCAGTTATCAATTAAAGGGGGAAGTGAAATGAACTATCGAATTGAAGAAAAAGGGGCATTCCGCATCGTTGGTATCCAAAAAAGAGTTCCCATTATTTTCAACGGAGTCAATCCAGAGATTGCTGCGATGTGGGAAAGTTTAGATGGTGAAACGATCAATAATCTTAAAAGAATTTCTAATGTCGAGCCTATGGGGTTGCTTAGCGCATCCACGAACTTTTCTGAAGGTAGAATGGAGGAAAAAGGGGGGCTTGATCACTATATTGGCGTTGCAACAACAAAGGAGTGTCCGGATAACCTAACACAACTTGAAGTTGCTGCCTCAACCTGGGCAGTATTTGAAGCAATCGGATCATTTCCTGATACTTTACAAGATGTGTGGGGCCGTATTTATTCCGAATGGTTTCCATCCTCATACTATGAACAAATAGAAGGTCCGGAAATCCTGTGGAATGAGAGTAAAGATATAACCTCACTGACTTTCAAAAGTGAAATATGGATACCCATCTTGAAAAAGTAAAATAATGCGTGTGATCATGAAGTATTCCTTGAGCTGTTTCGGCAGCTCTTTTTACAATTGAAGCTCATTTTGTGAAGAAGGTATTTCTTTTAAGGTACAGCCATTTGGCGTGAAAGGAAGGATAATTTATTTCACGGGACTAATGATTTGAATTGAAAAAATATCCATTCATTTAGTTGTACTTTTAAAACTTGTAAGTTTGATATAATCCTTATCTTGGAATGTCAAAGGGTCTTATTTTATCTTGCACACTAAATTGTCATAATAACCTTATCTATTATTTTCTAATTGCTACGTATCTACGTACCATATCCGTTATCATCCTTTGATACACTTTGAGTAAAAGGAGATGATAACTTGGATACCCAACCTAAGATACTAAAGAGCATGGAACATACAAACTCATCTGAAAATACGGCTAAAGAATACGAGAGCTTGGTACAGCAGGAAGACGAACACATAGAGAGACTTAAAACATGCACAAAGCTCATTTGGGATGCGCTAGCTATTATTTCTCAAAAGGCGAGCGTACTACACATGGATACGGTCAAAGAAGCGGCCGACCATCTTCATATCATGGAACTGGATTTACGAAGAGAACTGTTTAAAGTTCGTTTGAAAAAAAGTATTTTAGCAAACCAAATGAAACAAACCCAAGCATAACAGCGGAGGGGACGGAATCGTTCTGAAGAAGCGGAGCGTTCGCCTTTGACCCCGGGTTTTAACCGCTAAAATATAATTAAAAAAATCAGGGGGCAACAGCGATCGGAAGAATGATCCGTCTACGTAGCGGCCTCATATGCACGTACTTGCTCAATCCACCCAGTACTCAATTTGCTCAAATAACCCGACATGACCTTTCACGGTCTGATCGGGTTTTCTCATTTCAATCCCTCTATCCCACACATTGAATCTTTAAGCTCCTCCCAACACTTGCCACCCAGATAGTTACACCCACTCCCACATCATGTATAGTAAAGTTATGGGAAATAAACATGAACCCGCATATTATCTTGATCGCTTAGACGTACAATATGAAACATGGCAAAAATGAGGAGGAACGTGATGATACATCCAACACAGATTCAGGATATGCTGCAAGCCGCGCTGGAGACGGGCGGGGATTTTGCAGAGGTGTTTGTCGAGGACCGCACCAATGGGCAACTGGGCATGACTGGAGGCATCGTGGATACGGCGCTGTCAGGCCGAGATTTTGGGATTGGCATTCGGATTATGAAGGAGCATTTTTCGGTGTATGCGTACACCAGCGATATGAGCGAACAGAGCCTGATCCGACTGGCCAAATCGGCCGCCAAGGCTATTCGCGGCGGTGGAGCACCAGGTACACACACCATTACACTCCATCCTCATGCGATTCCTAACCAACATCCGATTGCGATCGTTCCTGACGGTTCGCAGAAACGTGCCAAGATCGACATGATGAGACGGGCGCATGAGGCGGCAAGCCAATACGATCCTTCCATCACGCAAACCTCTGTTGGGATTAGCAACTCGATCCAGAACGTCTTAATCGCCAATAGTAACGGGCTGCTGGTGAAGGATACCCGTACGTATACACGCATGAGAATAAGCGCGATTGCGACTGATGGGGAGCATAGACAGTCCGGGTTCCGTGGGCCGGGAGCGTATGCTGGGACTGAATTCCTGGAGAATCTGAATATCGAAGAAAATGCGAGACACGCTGCTCGGATTGCGTCCACGATGGTCAAAGCGAGATATGCGCCTAGCGGCAGACTGCCTGTCGTGATTGAGAATGGCTTTGGCGGCGTTCTTTTCCACGAGGCGTGTGGGCATGGGCTGGAATCTACAGCGGTGGCGCATGGAACCTCTGTGTTTGCGAATAAAATCGGGCAGCAGGTGGCTTCACCGCTCGTCACGGCTATAGATGATGGAACGATTCCGAATGCATGGGGCTCGCTCAATATCGATGATGAAGGAGCGCCAACACAGCGCAACGTATTGATCGAGAACGGCATTTTAAAAGGATATCTAATCGATCGCATGGGCTCGCGCCAGATGGGTATACCTGCGACAGGATCGGGACGAAGACAGTCCTATAAATTCGCGCCTGCATCCCGTATGAACAATACGTTCATTGCGAATGGGGAGTCTACCCGTGAAGAGATCATTGCCAATACGGAGTACGGGATCTATGCCAAATCGCTGGGCGGTGGTTCGGTGAACACCTCGACGAGCGAGTTTAATTTTGCGGTTGAAGAAGCGTACATGATTCGCAACGGCAAAATTGCCGAGCCGGTCAAAGGCGCAACGCTGATCGGCAAAGGGATTGAAACCCTGCAAAATATTGATATGGTCGGCAACAATCTGGATCATGGTCAGGGGATGTGCGGCTCGGTCAGTGGAAGTCTTCCGGTCAACTGCGGACAGCCTACTATACGGGTGTCCGAGATGACCGTCGGTGGACGGAAGGGGGAATAGGCGATGAATATTCAGCAATTTCAGGAAGCATTGTTCGCCAAAGGCCGGGAAATGGGCTATGCGGATATGGAAATCTACTATGTAAATGGACGTTCTACCTCGGTAAAGGTGCTGAAGGGAGAGATTGACCAATATACCATCGTTGAGAATGGCGGACTTTCCTTCCGTGGTGTCATTAACGGGAAAATGGGCTATGCCTCTACGGAGAAGCTGGAACCGGATGTGATCGACTTCTTATTGGAAGAAGCTCGCAGCAACGCGGATATATTGGAGAGCGAGGAACAGGATGAGCTGTTTGCAGGCTCTGAGAGCTACCCTGAGCAGCCTGCTTATGCCTCTACGCTTGCTGACACAGTTCCTGAGATTCTGATCGAAGCGGCGCTGGAAATGGAGCGTACAGCGCTTGCCGCAGACCCACGGATTGTGATGGCTCGGCATTGCTCGGTCAGCATTCGTGAGAATGAGGTCCTGATTGTGAATACCAAAGGGCTGCACTGCCATCGTCGCAAAAGTCTGGCGACCGCTTATGTGTATGTGATTGCAGCAGAGCATGGCGAGACTGTTACCGGGGGCTGGCATGATTATTCGCTGCGGAGCGTGGAGGAGATCGATATTGCGGATGTGGCGCATAAAGCCGTACAAGAGGCCGTTTCCAAGCTGGGGGCGCACACGATCCAATCGGATAACTATCCGGTCATTTTCCGTCATGATGCAGCAGCGCAATTGCTGGCTGCGTATACGTCGGTATTTTCTGCGGAGTCGGTGGATAAAGGCTTTTCACGCTTAGCTGGGAAACTGGGACAAAAGGTGGCAAGCGAACATATCACACTGATTGATGATCCGCTGATGGAGAATGTTCCCGCAGGCAGTACGTTTGATGCTGAAGGTAGTGCGACACGCCGCAACGAGATTATCAAGGATGGAGAACTACGGACGTATTTCCATAACCGCAAGACGGCTCGCAAGGCTGGGGTGCAGAGTACCTCTCATGCTTCCAAAGGCAGCTATAACAGTAAAATTGGGGTGTCGTATCATAATCTGTACGTGGCTCCAGGCACATCTACGTTGGAAGACATGATTCGCAAGACGGATCGCGGGTTGATGATTGTCGAGCTGCAAGGGCTGCATGCGGGTACGAATACGGCGTCCGGTAATTTTTCGCTGGCTTGTCTGGGCTACTGGATTGAGCGAGGGCAAGTGGTCAGAGCGGTCAATCAGATTACGGTATCAGGTAACTTCTTTGACGTCCTACAGCAGGTAGAGGAAGTTGGCAACGATTTGCGTTTTACGGGAAGCTGCACTTCTCCTTCGCTCAAGCTGGCTGCACTCTCGATTTCAGGCTCGTAATGGCTGGAGCAGCCTTCTTTTTTCAGACTCACGTCCTGTTTCTGACGTTCCGATTGCCTGGTGATTACAGATGCCTGATGCATCAGGGTATGGTAAAGTAGGAGAAAGTCTTTGAAATATGAAAAAAAGGCTTGGTTACAGCACCGCGACAGGGTATTATAGACAATAATATATTCGAAAAAAGGTTCGAATTGAATTTTTATTGGGGGATGTATATGAGATATATAAGCACTAGAGGTCGAGTAGAAGCCAAGGGATTTATTGATACCGTGCTCATGGGGTTAGCTGACGATGGAGGTCTGATGGTACCGGAGCAGATTCCGACCGTGTCGGGAGCTACGCTGGAGCAATGGGCTACATTGAGCTACAGAGAGCTGCTGCTGGAAGTTTTTGCGCTGTATATCAATGATGAGATTCCTCGTGAAGATTTGGAACAACTGGTGGAGCGCAGCTATGCGAGCTTCCGTCATCCGGAAGTTACGCCAGTGAAGAAGATCAACGATTCCCTGTCTATTTTGGAGCTGTTCCATGGACCTACGTTCGCGTTCAAGGATGTGGCGCTGCAATTTATGGGTGAATTTTATTCCTACGTGTCCAAGAAGCAGAATGAAATCATTCACATTTTGGGTGCAACCTCAGGCGATACCGGGGCGGCAGCCATTCAGGGCGTACGAGGCAAGGAAGGTATCAAAATCTGTATTTTGCATCCGCATCAAAAGGTGAGCAAGGTACAAGAACTGCAAATGACGACGGTAGACGATGAGAACGTGCTGAATCTATCTGTAAAAGGAAACTTTGACGATTGTCAAAAAGTGATTAAGGACCTGTTTGCAGATTTGGACTTCAAAGCCAAACATCATCTGCGGGCGATTAACTCGATTAACTTTGTGCGTATTTTGGCGCAGACGGTATATTACTTCTATGCTTATTTCCGGACGCAGGAGTCTGCGGGTGCGAAGAAGATCAATGTCAGCGTGCCTTCCGGCAACTTTGGCAATATCTTTTCCGGCTTTCTCGCAAAGAAAATGGGTCTGCCAATCCATAAGCTGATCATTGCCACGAACGAAAATAATATTTTGGAGCGCTTCGTGAAGACAGGCGAATACCAGCCAGGCGATTTCAAAAGCACATATAGTCCTTCCATGGACATTCAGGTGGCAAGTAATTTCGAAAGATACCTGTATTATTTCCTTGGGGAGGATGCAGCCAAGGTATCTGAGTACATGAATAAGCTCAAAACCGAGGGACGGATTGTGATCGGAGCAGAGGATTTGAAGCGAGTTCAGCAAGATTTTGAAGCGCTTGGCGCTTCAAATGAGCAGTGTCTGGAGCTGATCAAAAAATACAAGGCTGAATATGATTATTTGCTCGACCCGCATACGGCTTGCGGTATTGCCGCGTATGAGGCGTATAATGGCGCAGACGAAGTCTGTGTGACCTTCGCGACAGCACATCCGGCCAAATTCGATGAGGCGATCCGTCTGGTGGATATTAAGCAGGAGTTCCCGGCGCAAATTGAACAATTGTTCTCCAAGCCACAACACCAGCAGGTGGTAGAGCATGACGAGGCCGAAATTGTGCATCAGCTTGAAGCCTTTTATGTGTAACAGAATATTTCCGTAACGGTGAGTGGTTACATTCTTGCGGATGAGAAAAGAGGCTGCGCCCTGTGCGCTAGCCTCTTTTTTTATAATCCATATTTTCCAGATATGATGTATGTTTTAGTTTCAATTTGTTCACATTATAATGCCATATAGAGTAAGGTGTTTAACCTTTAGAAATCGTGAAAAAAGCCCGTAAATCAAGGGATTTGGCTTTAGGAATATAACAGGCAATGGTAGGTTCATAGAGTTATTTAATGAAGGATACAAAAATCTTTTATAGGCGAATTGGATGTATTTATATAAAAAATCATGTATAGTTAACTAAATTTTATCAATACATAAAGTTCCACTCTCAAGGGTGCAGAATAAAGCCATTCCGTCATTTAACAGAGGGGCTAATTATAAAAGGGGTGTATTAAATAATGACCATGATCCGTCCAGAGCAGAGTCAACAAGCAGCAGCCGAATATGTACAGTCCGTTTTTGAGAAGGTTATCGCGCGCAATCCTCATGAGAATGAATTCCATCAGGCCGTCAAGGAAATTTTGGATTCGCTAATTCCGGTATTGGCTAAGCATCCTAAGTATATGCAGCAGGGGCTTTTGGAACGGTTGGTGGAGCCAGAGCGTGTCATTACCTTCCGTGTACCCTGGGTAGACGATGCAGGCAATGTACAGGTCAACCGTGGCTTCCGCGTACAGTTTAATAGTGCGATTGGTCCTTATAAAGGTGGACTCCGTTTCCATCCGTCCGTGTATCTGGGTATCGTCAAATTTTTGGGTTTTGAACAAATTTTCAAAAATGCGTTGACGGGTCTTCCCATCGGTGGTGGTAAAGGCGGTTCGGACTTTGACCCCAAAGGTAAATCAGATAACGAAGTGATGCGTTTTACACAAAGCTTTATGACGGAGCTGTATAAATATATCGGCCCAGATGCTGACGTTCCGGCAGGGGATATTGGCGTAGGTGGCCGTGAGATCGGATACATGTTCGGGCAATACAAGCGGATTCGCGGAGGACATGAAGGCGGCGTCCTGACGGGTAAAGGGATTCATTACGGAGGTAGTCTTACACGTACGGAAGCAACTGGCTACGGTTGTGTGTATTTTGTAAACGAGATGCTGCAAGCTCAAGGTTTGTCCTTTGAAGGACAACGTGTCGTTGTGTCGGGCTCGGGTAACGTATCCATTTATGCGATTGAAAAAGCCCAGCAACTCGGTGCTACAGTCGTGGCATGTAGCGACTCGAATGGTTATGTTTATGATCCAGATGGTATTGATCTCAAGCTGGTGAAGCAGCTTAAAGAAGTGAATCGTCTGCGAATTAGCGAGTATACGAAAGAGCGTCCAGGCGCAATCTATACAGAAGGCTGCTCGGGAATCTGGTCAATCCCATGCGACATCGCATTGCCATGTGCGACACAGAATGAAATTGACGAGCATGCAGCGCAGTTGCTGGTAAGCAATGGCGTAAAAGCTATAGGTGAAGGTGCGAATATGCCGTCCTCGCTACAGGCCATTGAAGTGTTTTTGGAGAACAGAGTTCTGTTTGGACCAGCCAAAGCTGCCAATGCAGGCGGAGTAGCGGTCTCGGCGCTCGAAATGTCGCAGAACAGCATGCGTCTGTCATGGACCTTTGAGGAAGTGGATGCCAAGCTGCATGATATTATGAAAAATATCTATGCTAACAGTGTGAAGGCGGCTGAGGAATACGGCGTGCCCGGCAATCTGGTGGTCGGAGCGAACATCGCCGGATTTGTGCGTGTAGCTGATGCTATGCTGTCTCACGGGATTATTTAACTCAAGGCCACAATTCCTTTTCTCAACTGTAAAATGATTAATAACCTAGCTAATAAAAGCAAACTTGAAGCTGAGCGGCTCCGTGGGAGTCGCTCAGCTTTTATTTGGAATGAGGCACTTTATTTCTCTCAGGGACTTGATTTATTGTTAAAGAGGATGTATATTACTTGATATATCAATAATTGATGGATCAAAGGTTGGATCATGAGACCCAGCGATATGCTAAAGGGAGGAGAGATTGATATCACCCAGACACCATCCGAGGCTGAGTATATTTTTGATATGCTGCTGCTGCTGAACAAGCAGATTAGCTCCAAGTTTGAGCGGTGTGCGGGGATCAGCGCATCCAGATTGCAGTTGTTATGCAAGTTGTATCAAGTGGAGGAGATTAGCCAAACGCTGCTGCAAAAAGAGATTGGCATCGACGGTGCGGCCGTAACGCGCCATTTGAAACAACTGGAGGCGGCTGAAATGGTCACACGACGCACGAAGCCAGAGGACAATAGGGTTACTTTGGTAAGCCTGACCGATTATGGACGTGCGCGTATTGTCATCTTTAAGCAGGAGCGCTCGCAGTTTGTAGCTCAGCTGCTACAGAGCTTTGATGAGACGCAGCGGCATCAGCTAGCCGATATGCTGCAAGTGATGAATAGTCATATATCCAGTATGGACTGACAACATTGTCATATTACGATTACCCACAGAGGAACAAAGGAGAGATTGGAATGAGTAATACGAATACATCCAATATTGTAAAAACGAATGATTTTAAGGAAATCGCACTGGGACGCCGTTCGGTAAAAGTATACGATCCGTCCGTGAAGATTAGCCGCGAGGAAATGACAGAGATTCTAACGGAAGCTACACGCGCACCATCCTCCATTAATCTGCAACCTTGGCGTTTCCTTGTTATTGATAGCCCAGAAGGTAAAGCAACCCTGGCGCCATTGGCTCGTTTCAACCAACGTCAAGTGGAGACCTCTTCGGCAGTGATCGCTGTGTTTGGGGATCTGAACAACTTTGATAATTTCGAACAAATCTTCGGAGAAGCTGTAGAACTGGGCTATATGCCACAAGACATTAAAGAAATGCAACAGGAGAAGGTAACAGCCCATTTTGCTGCCCTTGATCCAGTTGTGAACAGAGAAACGGTCCTGATTGACGGTGGATTGGTGTCTATGCAGCTTATGCTGGTGGCACGTGCTCATGGGTACGACACTAATGCTATCGGCGGTTATGAAAAGGATAAAATTGCTGAGGCCTTTGGTATGGACAAAGACCGTTATGTCCCTGTTATGCTCATTTCGATGGGTAAAGGAATCAACGAGGGTCATCCGTCCACACGTCTACCAATTGATCAAATTGCACAGTGGAAATAAGTTGAGTTAACATCTATACGCAACATAAAATATAAGCAACATAAAAAAACAGGTGGAGCAAGGACATCCCTTTGCTCTCACCTGTTTTTTATTTGCCTGGATGCAATGTAGATCCGGGGCTTGATGACGTGTCGATCCTCTGGTTATTTTTGTACTATATTCGCTCCCGACGTCTGTGTTGGGTCAGCGATGTCATTCTGAGTAGGATGGTAGCGCTTGGGCCATATAATCTGGTGCGAAGTATGGCTAAGCTCCTCATAAAATAACAGGCCTTTCTTGAATAGGCGTATGACTAGATGGAAAAAGAACCATCCGTTCATCACCAACAGCACAAGGCTGATCAGAACACTTATCCAAGGAGACAGATGAGATCCCAGTACAGATCCACCTAGTACGTAATTCAGTCCAAAATACAACCAATACAAGAGACTGTAGCGCTTCATGAGCTCCCACAGGGAAACTCTTTTTCCTCTCCCTGTAAGATGAATGCGTACCAGCCACTTCCCCGGAGTTCGTCCATTCGTCAGGTAAGGAACCACCATAAAGTAAATTCCACTGGAAACCCAGAAAGCAGCAGATACATGCATGGACTCCATAATGCTGAGCAACCCCGCCCAAAGGATAGAATCCACTAAATAGGCTACTCCTCGTCTCGTATAGGACACCCGTTTGGTCGTAATGTCCAAGTGCTTGTCCAGATGTTCCAAACGGGGAAGGAAGCGTGAGAACCATTCGCCGAGCAGAAAGCCCAGCATACCGCCCAATGTGTTAGCCATCAGATCATCCACGTCAAACACACGATACGCATGGTCAAAAAATCCATACAATCCTGTCAACTGTGTCACCTCAAAGAAGAGGGACAAGGTGAAGGACAGAATGAGACACCATCTCCATCGTGCACGGAAATAATAACGTAAGAACATACCGAAAGGCATGGTCATCATCACGTTAAAAACCACTTGCAGAAAAGCACGCTCCTTCAGCAAATGAACATAACTGGAGGGATGAGCAGGTGAAACGGATGTTTCTCTTATAATGTCTTGCACGAACTGCAAGGGCATTAATTGCAACGCTCCCCCGGCCAAGGCTGCATTATGACGCGATGCTGGAAGCGGTAGTATGACCAAAAAGAAGGCGTTCATCAAGTATAACAGCATCAAGTAAAGCAACCACGCTCTAGCCTTGTGAATATAGCCATGTCTGCGATATTGCACGATGAGAAATGGTAGTGTAAACAGTAACGCAGCAACAGGGAAGGCTAGAAAAGCATATGAAACTGGAAACAGATACGATTGAATCATGAGCTGTTTAAGCCTGCTTTCTCCGGAACTTCACCAAAGACCAGATGATTAAAAATGCCATAAAAGCCACGCATACACTGATGCTGATCCGATTTTGCGGGTCAATCAAGAACAGGAAGGCAATGACCCATAGGCATCCCACTGTTACCGCCGTTATATAAGGATATCCCCATATCTTGAAAGTAGGCTCTACTGGATAAGATTTGCGCAGTTTCAATTGGGACAGGCAGATACAGCTCCAGACAAGCAGCACGACAAAGCCAGGTACAGCCATCAAAATACGGAACAGCCCGTCCTGAGCGACGTATGCGACCATGGAGCCAACAATCAGGATGACTGCGCACAGTTTGAGACTGTTCACCGGAACTCCATTTGAAGACAGGCGCGCGAGTGACTTGGGACCTTCTCCATTAATCGCCAGCGAATGGAGCATGCGTGTAGCCCCGTAAATTCCCGAATTGGCGGCAGACAGTACAGCAGTGATCAGAATAAAATTCATGACATGAGCTGAGCCTTGAAGCCCTACAGAAGACAATACCTGGACAAACGGGCTGGTACTTGCATCCAATTGGTTCCAGGGAATCAAGCCACAAATAATGAGAATTGGCAGCGTATAGAACAAAACAACGCGAAGAATAAAACTTTTAACCACTTTAGGCAGTACCTTTTCTGGATTTTCAGTCTCCGTCAACGTCAATCCGATCAGCTCAGACCCTCCGTAAGAAAAGGTAACGACCAGCAACGCCGAAAAGATAGCCAGCCAGCCATTGGGGAGAAACCCGCCGTGCTGCGCGTAGTTGCTCAGATAAGGTGGAGTTTCAGTGGGAATAATTCCGAATAGTATACAGCCACCCAAGGCGATAAAGATAATAATCATGGCGATCTTAATACCCGCCAACCAAAATTCCAGCTCCCCTAAACCGCCGACACTCAGCATGTTGACGACAATAATGAAAGCCGCACTTGCTAAACTGAGGAGCCATAGAGGAACATCTGGCAACCAATATTGCAGAAAGCTTCCAGCAGCAATGACCTCAATAACACAGACGGCCAGCCACATGAAGCAATACAACCAGCCGATAATAAAAGAAAGTCGCTCTCCAAAAGCCTTGCGAATAAAATCCTTCATATTCATGTTGGGGTAGACCGTCGCCATCTCAGCAATCGCTCCCATAACGACCAGGAGCAGGAGTCCTGCAAAGACATAGGACAAAATAACTCCAGGTCCTGCCAAGCTAATCGTTTCGGTACTTCCTTTAAAAATACCCGTCCCGATGACTCCACCCATAGCCATAAAGGTAATATGCCGTGGTCGAAGCTTTTTGTGTAAAGTTGCTTCATTTGATTTCAATATGAAATCCTCCTTCATCATAGTGTATAGCTTCAGCATAGCCCAAGCAGGGTTACTTCAATTAGACTTATACTACATGAAAATATCCAATTAGGAAATGAAAGAAATAGGATCTGGTAGGAAGAATGACATAGATAGGGAACAAACTGGTGAACAGAGGCAGAATGATATCGTTGACGATTGTTGTATTATGATATCATTCTGTCTTTATGATATATAATGAGGTTGGTTTGAAAAAAAGTATGATATTTAAGAAGCGGAGGCTTGGATACGTGAAGCAGGATCGGCAAAAGCAGACAGGTTCCCATACCGGGATGAGCAAGGGGCATGAAGCTGATGAGCTGAACAAGCTGCTGTCTGTATGGCTTCATTCGTCGATCCGTGTCATGGATGTCCGGCACATTCGACTGGAAGCGGAAGAGCTGGCTCAACCCTATCGTCTCCCAGCGCATGCTTTTGTGTTTATGCTACAAGGTAGCGTACGCTTGGCTGGTGATTGGAAGGATGCACCCCATTCAGGTTATGTACTGCATGGCAGCAAAGGCTTTGAACTGAATATAAATGCCTCGCCATGCGGAATCGAATATATTCTTGTACTATATAAAGCAAACTCTTTTTCGGGAAACACGGTGTATCATCATCCTTCGATAGCTTATGGTTTCATACCGTCCTATCCGGTTATACTATATCAAAAGCTGCAACTACTGGCGGACGCCTGGCAGGATCAAGAGGCGTTATCGAAGATTCAGGCTCAGGGTCGGTTCTATGATTTTGCATATGAATGTATGCGCCAATGGCAGGAGCCGCAGGCTCCGACTTCCACGCGGGATGTCGTGGCACAGGCGATTCGATTTATGCAGGCTCATTATGCGGAGTCCATCACGCTGGAACGTCTGGCCGGATTATTGGAATGCAGTCCGCGACACCTGACCCGATTATTTAAAAAACAAACAGACTGTAGCCCGATTATGTATCTGATTCAACTACGGATGGACAAGGCGAAGGAGCTTTTGCGCAAGACGGATGCCACTTTACAGGATATTGCTGTGAGTGTGGGGTATCCGGATGTGTATTTCTTTAGCCGGGCATTCAAAAAACATACTGGTGTATCCCCGGTTCATTATCGGGACAGCTTATATTCATCTGCTTTTGTTAGTGATATGCGTCTGGATAATCCATCAAGCATGTCTGAATGTTCCATTGATTCGAAAAGTGGCGCCCTGCATACTGTTATTGAGGATAATAATCATTATCAAAATCATGATGAAGGGATTTTACGAATGAATAGAAACGCAAAGCATTCCATGGCATTTATTTTATTGCTTAGTTTTACCCTGCTGCTGAGCGCATGCTCAGACTCATCCAGTCCTGCGGCAACCGATGGCGCTTCGCAAGGGAACAATAATACATCAGCGGAACCAACATCACAGGAAAGGGTGCTGAAGGATGCACTTGGGCATGAGGTCAAGGTTCCGGCTCAGCCTCAGCGTGTGCTCGCTTCTTATCTTGAGGATCATCTGGTAGCGTTGGGTGTTAAACCGGTAGCCCAATGGTCGGTAGGTAAAAATTCAGTTCAAGCTTACCTGCAAAAAGAATTGAAGGATGTTCCTGCCATCGCTTCAGATCTTCCGTTCGAGGCGGTTCTGAACTTCAAACCTGATCTGATCATTATGGACAGTGCGAGTATGGTCGAAGGTGACAAATATGATCAATACTCCAAAATTGCTCCGACCTATGTTGTAGGCAGTAATATGAATAATGATTGGCGCCAAGAGCTGCTGACCGTGGGTGAGGTGCTGAATAAGAGCAGTGAAGCGAAGCAGGCATTGAGCGAGTACGACAAAAAAGCAGCAGAAGCGAAAGCCAAGCTAAGTCAGAAGGTAGGACAAAAAACCGCTGCGGCATTGTGGGTAACGGATAAAAACGTATATGTGGTGAACCAGAATCTATCCAGCGGTGATGTATTGTACAAGGATTTGGGATTTAAGATTCCACAGGTCGTACAGGAGATTTCCAAAACAGCCAAGGCGAACTGGAGTAACTTATCCCTGGAAAAACTGGCTGAGCTGGACGCTGATTATATCTTTATCGTGAATAGCAAAAATGTGAGCAAGGATGAGATTATTAAAGATCCAGTCTGGGCAGGAATTCCGGCAGTTAAAGAAGGGCACGTATACGATTTTGGTAAGGATTCCAGCTGGTTGTATACAGGTACAATTGCAAACAGTCAAATGATTGATGATGTTCTGAAAAATGTAATGAAATAATGTAACTCAATCATCTAGATTATAATAAAACAGCGCTATTCTTACTTCACGGCAGAGACCATAGTAGGAGAGCGCTGTTTTGTCTTTTCATTTACATGGACGCTTGCCGTGCAACCTGGTTTTATAATAAAAGATGCCTGCACAGGGCAGACATCTGTTTTTTTCGATATTAGGCTTTCGGAGATACCAGGATTTTAACCTGATTTTTTTCTTTCAGGAGACCTTCAAAACCTTGCTCGATTACTTCTTCGAGCTTAATACGTTTGGTCACAAGCTTGTCAGCAGGGAAATATCCTTTTTCCATCAAGCTGATGACAGCCGGGAATACATCACGGTAGCCGATAATACCAGTCAGATTGCGTTCCTTCATAACGATATTGTTCGGTTTGATTGGAGCTTCTTTTTCAAAAATGCTGACGATCATGATTTGTCCGCTAATTTTAGTGGATTCAATAGCTTGAGTCAGCACAGGAGGTACTCCAGTGACTTCATAGGCTACATCTACGCCACCGTTGGTCCGTTTGTGCAGTTCTTCCACAACATCATAAGTTTTAGGATCAAGCACAATAGCACCCAGCTCTTCAGCTTTAGCTTTACGCTCCTCGGAAAGCTCTACTGCATAAATCTCAGATGCGCCCGAAGCTTTCAACGCTTCAATAACCAGCAATCCGATAGGACCAGCGCCAAACACGACAGCTTTGTCGCCGACTTTCAGTTGGCTTTGACGTACAGCATACAAAGCAACGGCCGAAGGCTCTACCAAAGCGCCTTGCTCGAAAGATACGCTTTCTGGAATTTTGTGAACCATGTGCTCGTCAGCTGCGACATATTCAGAAAATCCACCGCCGCCGCCTGCCAAACCGAGGAAGCCCATTTTATCGCAAAGGTTATATTTGCCTTGTCTACATGCATCACATTCTCCACATGCAAAAACCGGTTCTACGACTACACGGTCGCCAACCTGAATTTTAGTTACACCTTCACCGATTTCAACGACTTGTCCAGAAAATTCATGTCCCATCACAATCGGAGCTTTTTCGCCAGTCAGTGGATGCTGAGCGTTTTCAGGAATGAAGATCGGTCCTGCTACATATTCGTGAAGATCGCTTCCGCAAATGCCACACCATTCTACTTTGATTTTTACTTTTCCTGGAAGAGCAGCGGGTTGCTCAATGTTCTCTAAACGTAAATCTTTTACTCCATGCCATCTCAATGCTTGCATGTCTTGTCATCTCCTTGATGAATATATGATCATTGCCGCTATAAAAGTGAATGAATAAGGAAACGTTTCCGAAAAATAATATGTCACAATTTTTACACATTGTCAAACCAAATTAATGCAAAAAGCACTTGATTTTTTTGTGAATATAATCACTTGTGACTATGGCGCTATATTTGACTTACTGCTCTATACAAAAGAGTTTTTACGAATTATTCAGGCGAGGAAGAGACTAGAAGAAAACGAATTCAATTTTTAGAGACCCATTCTGTGGTATAATATCTATATTAGAGAGTTTATGTTCATAGAGAGAAAACGATTCCGAGCGTGAAAGGATTTTGGGTGTGTCAGAGCAAAAGAAAGTAACCATAGAGGATGTAGCCAAGCGGGCAGGGGTCGGTATTGCGACTGTCTCCAGGGCTATTAACGATAGCGAGGGCATCAGCCCCAAGACGAAGGCATTTATTTTGCAAGTGATTGAAGAAATGGGCTTTACGCCTAACACTTCAGCTCAGAGTCTAAAGGTGCGGCAGACACGCCAAATTGCGCTGGCTGTACCGGATATCCGTAACGCGATCATTCCAGAGATTGCTTGGTCCGTAGAACAGGCCGCCAAGCAGCACGGTTATCGTGTCGTGCAGATCAATACGGCCGGGAATGCCAGGATGGAGCTTGAAACGGTGCGTGAGGTTAAGAAGCTGCATGTAGACGGGCTCATCATTATGCCGCTGGCGTATCCCAAAATGTTGGTTGATCTGATTAACAAAGCGAACGTTCCCGTGTCTATTATTAACTATGGCAAGAAGCTGGGTGAAGACGTCAAAGCGGATATCGTCAGTCTGGCCCGGCAAGAGGGAAGACTTGTGATGGAGCATTTGCTTAAAATCGGAAGAACGAGAATTGCTTATGCAGGTGCGGCGAAGGACAAAATCGAAGAGAGGTACTTTGCTTATGAGCAGTCTCTCCAGCATGTGGACCCCTCGCTTGTATACTTTGGCGATGACTTTTCCTTCGAGACCGGGCTACGGGCAGCCGATTATTTTTACAGCTTGAAAAATATGCCGGATGCGATTTATGCAGTTAATGATATGGTGGCCATAGGAATCGTAAACCGCTTTAAGGATTTGGGTGTTAAAGTACCGCGAGAGGTTGCAGTGGTCGGTATTGATAACAATTTGTGGGCTACGGTAACGACCCCGCAGATCAGCTCAGTTTCTATCATGGGGGAAGAGGTGGCACGCCTGGCTGCGGAACTGCTGCTTAAGCGAATTCAGGAACAGACCGTGGGGGATTATGAGCGTATACAGTTTGAGCCTCGCCTGATTGTCAGGGAATCCAGCGTCTCCGTGATCCGTAAGCCTACGGTTGGGCATGACGAGTAAAGTAAGTCTAGCTCTGAACCCTATTCCGTTATAACCATGGATGAATGGCTGCAGGCGTAATAGATATGGATAGGAGAGTGGATTCATGTCAAAAGGTAGCGTGTTCGTTTCTGGAGCTTGTACTACATTATTGCTGGCTGTAATCCTAGGATGTACTCCCCATGCTGACCCTGCGTCGCCGTCTGGAGCAAGCAATGAGGAGCCCAAGCAAAGTGCGGCCAGTGCAACCAGTACGCAGCATGCCCAGCAAAGTAAAGAGGAACTTGTACTGTCCTTTTATAAGGATTCATCCCTCAGTGATGAAGCAAAAGTACGTCATATTACGGACCATTTGGCAGGTATCCATTGGGGGAAGATGAACGAAATTAGTGAACATCAAAGCATGGAAATCATTGATTATCTCTATAAACAGCGCGCTTTGGTTCCTTCGGAAAGTTTCCCGAATGTGATCAAGGGCACTGCTGGCTTGGATGGAGCGCTAACTGAAGAATACGATAATCTTATGGAAGATTTGTTTACAAGGGACAAAACTACGATGATCCGAGCATTGGCAGATATGGACAAAACCAACCGCGTACAAGGTATAGGGGGCATCGGGTATGCTCTCAGCTATAGAGACCCGAAGGAAGTCAAGAAAGAGATTCAACAATGGCAGGCAGGACAACAGCTTACTACGGCAGAGAAGGATGTTATTCGTGCTCTGTTCGCCAAGCTGGATAATCCGTACTGATGCTGAATGAGTGATGAGCTTTGCCTAGAAGTATATAAAATGAAAAGCTGCTTCTCTACCCGAGGCAGCTTTTTTGTGCTGTTTGTACATCCTGCGATTATGATTGGAGGTGATCCTGATCTACACGCAAGCGCTTGATGTCACGAATTGGAGGGAGGCCGAACAAGCGAGCGTATTCACGACTGAATTGAGAGGGACTTTCGTAGCCTACCTGAAAACCGACATCTGCCGCATCTGCTGATTCAGATAACAACAGGCGACGGGCCTCTTGCAGACGTAATTGTTTTTGATATTGCATTGGGCTCATAGCTGTAACCTCTTTAAAATGACGATGTAGCGACGAAGGACTCATATTAGCCAGTTGGGACAATTCATCAATTCGCAACGGCTTATCATAATCTTGTTTAATTCGCTTTATGACTTCTGCGATCCGGTTTGAATGGCTACCAGTCATGACCAGTTGTTTTAAGGACTCTCCCTGCTTCCCCTGTAAAATCCTATACAATATCTCACGTATAACTAATGGAGCCAACACCGGAATATCCTGCGGTCTTTCCAAAAGACGTACGAGCCTTACCACGGCATCCAACAGTAGGGAGTTGGTTTGACTTACATACAAGCCTCGCCTGGAATCAGGTATTGAGGTAGTAGGAAAAGTAGACTCCTTGATGAGATCCAAAACCTGATACGGATCAAAATTGAGCCGGAAGCACAAATACGGGGCTTCTGCTGAGGCTTGTATCACCTGCCCGGAAATTGGTAAATCTACCGAAACCACAAGGTAGTCGGATGTGCCGTAATAGTAACTTTCCTCTGCGAGTATCACGACTTTTTTTCCCTGAGCCACAATGCATAAGGCGGGTTCATGGACCTGATAAATTGGAACGGTGGTAGTCGAACTTCGGACGAAGTGAAGTGAAGGGATATCTGTAGCGTGAACTCCGTCGTGACTTGTAAATTTTTCTATGAGAATGGGCAATTCGGTTTGTTTTTTCATCGTGAAATCCTCTATATTAGTTGCCTCCATCATGACACATCCCTTCTAATGAACCTCTGGAGGATTAGGCAATAATTTGCTCTGATTCTTCTACCAGTTCCAAGCACCATCGTCTCATAATAAAGATATAGAAACAATGCCCAATGGACAAGTGAAAAAGTAAAAGGAAAAGGAAAACAGCATTCTACTTCAATAATTTCTTAACTAAAGGAGGAATAAGCATGTTAGATATTAAAGGGAAAGTTGCAGCTATTACAGGAGCAAGCAGTGGAATCGGTGAAGCTACTGCTCGTTTACTTGCTCAACATGGGGCTCATGTTGTATTAGGAGCCAGACGCACAGAACGACTGGAGGTTCTTACCTCCGAAATTCGTTCAAAAGGGGGATCGGCTGATTATATGCAACTGGATGTGACCCAAAGGGAGCAGATGGAAGCGTTCATTAAGTACGCTGAAAAACGGTTTGGACGTGTGGATGTCATTGTGAACAATGCAGGAGTGATGCCTCTTTCAAAATTGGAAGCCCTGAAAGTAGAAGAATGGGACCGCATGATTGATGTTAATATACGAGGCGTTCTGCATGGGATCGCGGCAGGGCTTCCCATCATGAAAAAACAAGGATTTGGTCAGTTTATCAATATTGCTTCTATTGGCGCGTATAGTGTAACGCCGACTGCAGCAGTATACTGCGCAACGAAGTATGCAGTTCGGGCGATTTCTGAGGGGTTGCGTATGGAGGTTGGTGGGGATATTCGTGTAACGCTGGTATCACCGGGAATAACCGAATCCGAGCTTGCCGACAGTATTTCAGATGAAGAGGCTCGGCAGGGAATGAAAGAATACCGCCGTATTTCGATTTCGCCGGATGCCATTGCTCGTTCCATTGTGTATGCCATGGAGCAGCCTGCGGATGTAGATGTGAATGAAATCATTGTCAGACCCACGGCAAGCACGAATTAACTCCATGCAATAAAATCCGTGGCTCCATCTCTGCATTCAGATTGTTTTGTCCCCTATCCTTCTTTGCCGATGGGGGATTATTTTTATTATAAGATGAGGAAGACCATTATTCACACTATAGAGTCCCAAAAAGATGCGACTTTAACATAATCGGGTTTACTTTTACCAATGTTTGTGTTAAGTTAATTTCGACAAACATCGAAATTAAGACTGGAACCGAAGGGAGACGAACAGGGTGAAAGAGACAACAGAGATGCAGCAAGCTGTAAAAATATATAAAGCACTTGGAGAACCGACTCGTCTCAAGATAGCACTTCTGCTAAAAGAGGAAAGTGATCAATGCTGCTCTGTACTGGGCGAGAAGCTGAACAGTGTAGCGATTTCAACGCTATCACACCATTTGAAGCAAATGGCAGAATCGGGACTGCTCACATACCGCAAAGAGGGGACGTTTATTTATTACAGCTTGGATGTGGAAGCAGCACAGAAATATGCCCCGTTCCTGTTGACATAATTTTTTTTAGTCTTAATTTCGATATTTGTAAAAATACAAAAATATAAAAATACTAAAAGAAAAGAGGCGTTTTTTAAAATGCAGAGCACGTGGAAGGTGTACATTTTGGCCATTGTCAGTTTTTTGGTAGGTACATCTGAGTACATTATCTCAGGTATTTTGGATCAGATTGCGACAACCATGGGGATTACGGTGTCCGCAGCGGGCCAGCTGATTACCGTCTTTTCTCTTGCTTACGCGATAGGCACGCCGATTCTGATGGCAGTAACCGCTAAATGGGACAGACGCAACCTGCTCTTGAGTTCCTTAGGATTATTTGCAGTAGCCAATATGCTCTCCTTTGTCTTGCCTGGTTTTGGTATGTTTATTGCCGCACGTATTCTGATGGCTCTCGGGGCGGGGATGGTCGTGGTTACTGCACTGAGCATTGCTGCAAAAATAGCCCCAGTTGGCAAGCAGGCCAGTTCTATTGCTACAGTCACTATGGGTTTTACAGCCTCGCTGATTATAGGTGTGCCGCTTGGGAGAATGATCTCTTCTGCATATGGCTGGAAAACCGTATTTCTCGGCATCGCTTTAGCGGGGATTATTGCCTTGATCGTTATCGCTATGACAATCCCTCGCTTGAAAGGAGATCAACCGATCCCTTTACTGCAGCAGTTTGCACTTCTGAAAAAGCCTGAAGTTGCCTTGGGATTAGGCATTACCTTTTTTTGGCTAGGAGGTTATTCACTCGCGTATACTTACATCTCACCGTACTTGCTGAATGTATCAGGTGTAGGAGAGGATATGCTAAGCTCAGTATTACTTGCCTTCGGAATTGCCAGTCTAATCGGGTCAAAAATTGGTGGATACAGTGCGGATAAAAAGGGCATACCCTTTACATTATTAGGGGGCATGATGTTGCACGGTATTTCCTTACTCTTACTTCCTTTTGCCGCTCATTCTTTGATGGCAGTATTTGCTTTATTGATTCTATGGTCGTTCGCAGCCTGGACAACCGGACCTACTCAACAATATAACTTGGTCACTCTCGTACCGGAATCTTCCGGTGTGATGCTGAGTCTCAACCAGTCTACCATGCAGCTTGCTATGGCAGCCGGTGCCGGAATTGGCGGTGTAGTTGTTGGTCAGGTTTCGCTGGCCTCCATCCCTTGGTTTGGAGCAGCTGGTGTCGCTATCGCCATGGTAGCTGTATATTTACTTTCACGAAGATCTTCGGTTCACACGGAATTGGGTGTAACAGAATAAAGAATTATAGAAAAATGAGCTCAGCGGTAGATGGCATCGCTGGGCTTGTTTGTTTTGAATGAGCAATCATATGCTCTCTGACAGCAGGAGGGTCTATCCAAACGCAATATCAGTAATTTTGCCGCCTTCTTTAAAACCGATATTTTTATAAACTTGATTGGAAACTGAATTTTTTACATCTGCGTAAAGCATGGGGGTTAGCTGCTCATTTTTTAAAATGGAACATAACCCCGATACAATTGCGCTGGCACAACCTTTTTTTCGCCAGGTAGGGGGAGTAAAAACAGCATTAATACGGCCATGCCTTGGAGAACGATGAGCAATGTTAGCCATGGACACGGGCATACTATTTACAATCCAAAGATATAAATTCCCTGTCTCGATCGCTGCCTTCGCAGCTGACATTTGACTAGTCGGATCAACTGAACGGTCTAAAGCATCTTTTGAAAAACCAGCTAGAAGCTGGGCAACTACCTGTATGTCCTCTGAAGTGGCTTGTCGTATGTTCCCCTCAACGCCGGAAGGTTTGTTGTATTCAGGACAGAAATAAGATTCCATAACCATATGAGTATGTACCTGAGCAGTATGCCGCTCGGCGTAAGCATGTGCGAAATTCTCGGCTATTTCGACATCACCACATACACCTGATAGGTTGGTTCCCTCTAAATAATGTAAGAGCTCTTCGATATAGGTTAACTTATGGTTGCCGATGATTTGCTGCGAAATCCATAGCCAAGCCTTATGTCCGGGTGATTGAGCGAAAATCATATTTCCATCAGACGTTTTAAGGCATGTTGATTCTTCTGACTCACATATTCGATGAAGCAAATTATATCGAACCTCATCAATCAAAAATGGATTGTGATTTAATAGATCATCGAATGGGACTAGCTGCTCAATCATGGCTTTGCCTCCCTATAAAATGAGGTTTGATCTAATGTACTTGTATATGCTATGAAAATTAAACTGCTACAAAGAGCTGCTGTTATATCTACTAGGATTTAAACTTTCGTGCTATGAGCTTCTTATTTTTTTGTCGCCAAATCCATCTTTCGATAAAGTTTTTTTCTTTTCTTTCCTGAAGCGTTTCCTTCATCCCTTTAATGAGAAATTCGGATCTTCGCTTGTCGTTCCTGCTAATTTCACGTAGTTCCTCAATAAATTTATCGTCCATGTCTGCATCTCCGTTAGTTCAGGATTTTCCAAATTACTAAGATAAATTATACAGAACGTATGTTCTTTTTTCAAGTCTGCGTCTACTCTATTCAACACATAACCATTTTTAGATGAATGCTGTGAGGCCCGCGCCAATTGAATAGGGAAGCATATGCTAGAGTTGAAAGGAGGAATTTACAACATGACTAATAAAGCATACGTATCTCAAACGTATCCACGCCTTACAGTCTACAATGAAGAAAATTTTCGGGGTTCTAGCAGAGTATTCAGAGGAAACCTAGGTATCCGCAACACCGATAATATTCTCGACGGCATCGAAAGTCTGCGTTTCTTTTCTACCAGCAGCAATGCTACACTTGTACTCTTTACTGGCACGCGGTTTAGAGGTAACTTCCGTGTGTATAGAGGCAATCGCAGCATCGCCGACCTGGATGATCTGATTCGCGGGAATGATGTGGAATCTATTATCTCTACCAATCAACGTTTGACGTTGCAGCAAATCCGTAATATCCGCAGTACTGGCAGACTGCCATCCGGCTATCGGATCATCTAACGGTCTTTAGTTTATAAATACGCTATTTTACTAGACTGTTTCAGAAGCTTGCAGGTTTTGGGCTTCTGGAACGGTCTTTGTATGATGGAACTGGAAAATATGAGTAATACTTTAAAAGTAAAACAAAATCATGGACAAGTCAACGATGTACACTCATGTCGGCGATGAAAACAATCGCATTTTACTTATAATGTGAAATAATACATTTTAAGCGTATGGCATACTTCTTTAAAATGAAATTTAAATTTTAAATATAGTATGGAAAGAAAGAAAGGAAGGAAGGCTAGTCTATGAATTGGTTTACCAAGTATCCTTTTTTCTGGAGAATGTTAATGCGTATTATGGCTTTGATCGCAGGCTTAGTGAACCCCTATCTTGATATAAAATGGAAGATTGTTGTCTTTATTTTGGTTTGTATGGTAGCTATTTTGGACTTGGATGCAGAAAATCGGCCAAAGTGGCTTAACGTCTCAAACGCTTTTATTGTGGGACTGCTTGTAAGCTACATCATATATCCTGTTTTCCAATAGCTTCGTTAACATAAAGAGCAATTTCGCAGACCATAAGTGCAAGAATGAGGACGAAACAAATACAGCCTCTTGATAGAATGAGAAACATCACCTATTAGGAGGCTATATTTATGAACAAAATCCAGCAATTTCATGCACTTCATACTTCAAAGGAACCTTTATTTTTGGGGAATGCTTGGGATTTGCTATCTGCCGTGGCTCTGGAGAAGGCAGGCTTTAAGGCGATAGGTACAACGAGTTGGGGGATTGCCAATACACTTGGGTTTGCAGATGGAGAGCTTATTGATTTTGACCAGCATATAAGCATCATTCGCACTATTGCAGAGCATGTTCAAGTTCCTGTGTCGGCAGATATTGAAGCAGGATATGGGGAGGATGCGGCAACGATTGTCGAGCATGTATTAAGGACAGCCGATGTCGGAGTGGCGGGGATTAATATTGAGGATTCATTAAAACAGCAAAAGGGACTTCGAGAAGTGAGGGCGCACAGTGACCTGCTGTCCAAAATAAGAGCTACCTTGGATGTTCATGGGTTTAAAGAGTTTTTTATAAATGCAAGAACGGATACATTTTTGCAGATGGAGACTCCACTTTCGGAGACCATAGAAAGGGCCAAAGCGTATGTGGATAGTGGTGCGGACGGAATTTTTGTTCCAGGTTTAAAGAGTGATGAAGAGATCAGAGAGGTTGTATTTCATATACATGCTCCGCTTAATGTTTTATCCTTGCCAGGTCTGACGAATGTCCGCCAGCTTCAGCAGTTAGGAGTCAAACGGTTTAGCTTTGGAAATGCGTTTTCTGATAAGATAATAGTTGCTTTGCAAAAGAATGCGGAACAGTTGATCAACCTTCAAGATACGTCAGATTTATATGAGGATTTTGCAAAAATCCCATAAGCGACTTCCAATGAACAATATATAGATCGAAATGGTTTAGTTCGTCTATATATTGCACTTCGGAGCGACTGGAATCGAATTTTACAAAATCCTGAACTATATGAGTATGAACTAGAGAAAGGACGGATTCTTTGATCATGGCTAAACCTAGTCTTTCTTTTGAAGAAATGTGGGAGAAAATTATAGCATGTGATCGTAAATATGACGGGGTGTTTTTTACCGCTGTGAAAACAACCCGTATATATTGCCGACCTTCCTGTCGATCCCGAAAGCCGAAAAAAATCAATGTCGAGTTTTACTTTGATGTGGACACCGTGGAAAAAGCGGGTTTTCGCGCTTGCAAAAGATGCCAGCCTCATACAGATCTTTCGCCGTATATCAGGCTTGTCCAGAATGTGATAGCTTTTTTAATCAATCATTATAAAGAAAAACTAGTATTGCAGGATATTGCGGATCATGTTGGAATAAGCACTTTTTATTTGGATCGGATCTTTAAACAAGAAACCTCGGAAACCCCGCGTATGTATTTGGAAAAAATAAGAGTAGATAAGGCAGCTTATCTTCTTAAAAATACAGATCTTACGAATCTTGAAATTTGCTATGAGACAGGCTTCCAAAGTCCCTCCAATTTCTATAAGTCGTTTCGCAGCTTGAACCAATGTTCTCCTAGTGAGTATAGAAATTTGAATAAGGATTAGAAAAGGAAGGTGGATATCCTTAATGAGCAAGTTATACGTATTAAATTATGTATCGCCGATTGGAGAGATAGAGATACGGGGCACCAATGAGGCTGTCTATTCCATTATGTTCTCTAATCGGAATGAGCCTTTAACGATGCTTACAGAAGAAGCTCCAATCCAAGTATTAGAGGAATGCGCCAGCCAGCTTGACGAGTATTTTAAAGGTGAGCGCTTTGAATTTTCGTTTCCTTATGCTTTTGAAGGTACGGACTTCCAGCAAAAAGTATGGAATGCGCTGGTGACCGTGGGTTACGGTACAACGACAGCTTATAAAGATATTGCTCTCGCTATTGGAAACGAAAAAGCAATCCGAGCCGTTGGCAGTGCGAATGGCAAAAATAAGCTGAGCATTGTGATTCCATGTCACCGAATTGTCGGATCAAATCAGAAACTAACTGGTTATGCAGGGGGCCTATGGAGAAAAGAATGGTTGCTCCAGCATGAGAAGCGTTGTCTGGGATCAAAAGGAGGGTTCATGGATGAGAGAGACATATTTAAAAGAGTTTAAGCCGGAAAGCTGGGCTAACATGGTTCAGATCTATCAGGAGCGATATGATCAGGTAGATCCAGCGGTAAGAGCAAAGGTGGCCAAGAGTGAAATTCCAAAGGAGATTCAGATTGTGCTGCTGCCTGACATGGGCGAATATTTGCTGACTTGGATGGATCGAAAGGTTCCCGCACTTGGTCACGAAACACCGTCGGATTATTTAAAAAGCGAAGAAGGGACCAAAGCACTGAAGGCAGCCATTCTGCGTATGCCGCGTTAAACAACGGACACAAGGAGATACATATGAACACGTCCAAACCCCAATCAAGCTATACAAAGGGAGCCGTTGCCGTGCTCCCTCTGGCGATCACAAGCAACCTGTGATAAAAGAGTTCTAATTGGCTGAAAGCTCACTCTCCGTCACCCATTTATGATTTTTGACAGGCTCTCCTCCTGTAGTCGGCGTGTAATCTACCATATATACGGTCGTTGGTTCAGCGGAATCTATGGTAGCCTTAGCCCCATCCATCCCCTTCATATGATCTGCCGCCAGGATAACTTCCGTTCCCGGTTCATAGGGCTCGCTGCTTGCATCCTTAATCTCTTCATGGATAACCCACTTATGATTAGTCACTTTTTCTCCTCCAGTCGTTGGAGTATAGGAGACTGTATAAGCAGTAGTCGTATAAGCACCCACAATCGTGGCCGTAGCGCCGTTCATGCCTGCCATATGATCGGCTTGCATGGTCGCTTGACTGCCAATTTTGAAGGCTGGATGTTCAGCTTCTTTTAGTCCGGCAGGAAGCTCACTGGAAGTGGAATGGTTCATATCTGATGTGTCGTGCTGTTGACTGCTGTTTGTCGTATGCTCCTGATCTGGCGTGTTACTGTTCCCGCACCCACTCAAAATAATCATGACTGCACCAGCAAGCAAAGCCCATTGTTTTTTCATATTTAAATAGCTCCTTTAGGATTGTATTTACACACTCAATTATACCCCATGGGGGTATAATTGAAACAGAATTATATTACAAACTTGTGAAGTGTTTTGCCTTCAAGCGGAGCGCCTGATGTGATCCTTTTGAGTTATGCGGAAGATGCGTAATTAAATATTGTTGACAGTGAATAAAAAATCATTGTAATATCTACAAAACATATCAAATTACTATGTTTTAAAAAGATGTAAACATTTTAACTCACTAAAAGTAGATCATATCAAGGAGCAGGGGGAGACATCAAAATGAAGAAACAATGGATTTCATTTATATTGCTACTGGGAGTAGTCGTGCTTTTTATTTCAGGCTGTGGCAGCAAGAATACGTCGGGCGGCGCTGCTGGTGAAGAAAAGAAAACACTGCATATCAGCTTTAATCCCGGCCCATATAGCGATCAGTTTAAGAATGGTGTGGCTCCATATTTGGAGAAGAAGGGGTATAAGATTACATATAAAGAGTTTACAGATGGGGTTCAGCCCAATGTAGCCGTGGCTAATGGAGATATTGATGCCAATGTGTTCCAGCATTCGCTCTATCTGGATTCTATGAATAAGCGGGAGAATATTGATCTGGTTGGTGCTGTGCAGGTCCCGACTCCTCCAATGGGATTGTACTCCAGCAAGCATACCAGCCTTGACGAAATCAGCGCTGGCGCCCAAATCAATCTGCCCAACGAGCCAGTTAATATGCTGCGCGCGCTGAACATTTTGAAGGAAGTAGGTTGGATTACGTTAAAGGACAATATCGATCCATTGCAAACCTCGGTGAATGACATCACCTCTAATCCGCATCATCTGCAATTTGTTGCTACCGACCCGGCACAGGGGCCACGTGTACTGGAGGATGTTGATTTTGCGGCTATACAAGGGAACTTTGCTGTATCGAATGGAATGAAGTTGACCTCGGCATTAAAGCTTGAAAATATGACAGACCCGTTCACGAACGTGGTGGCTGTGGACAGCAAGAATAAGGACAAGCCATTTGTCAAAGACATTATTGAGGGATATCATTCAGATGAATTCCAACAGTACATCAAATCGAATCCTGCGTATGAAGGCTACAAGCTGCCAAGCTATTTTAAATAAATGGGTATGATCCTGGCGGGCTGACATTCTCAGTCTATATCTTATGGATAGAAGGTGGAGATAAACGTGATTTTTTCATCCTCTGATCTCGTCAAGGCTCTGCCTGACAACTATTTCAGCGCAATCGATGACAAAGTGAATCTGTATAAAAGCAAAGGAATAGATGTAATTAATTTGGCAGCCGGCAACCCGGATCAGCCAACACCGCCGCATATCATCAGCGCTTTGAAGGATGCGGTCGATCAACCGATCAATCAGGGCTACCCGCCTTTTCATGGAAAAAAAAGTACACTGGAGGCAGTCGCTGCGTTCTATAAACGGGAGTATCAGGTGGAGCTGGACCCTGAACGGGAAGTTGCCATATTCAACGGCTCTGCCATAGGTGTAATGGGGATTCCACAGGCGTTGCTGAATCCTGGTGATTGGTTATTGACCACCGATCCGGCATATCCCCAATATTATTCCGCTGCTGCGCTGGCAAGAGCCCATATTCATACGATTCCACTGGATGAGAAGCATGGATTTTTGCCTGATTATACAACCGTGCCGGAAGAAATCGCAGAGCAGGTCAAACTGCTCATGATTAATTATCCGAACAATCCGACAGGAGCCGTAGCTACTGTAGATTTTCTGACGAAGACACTCGATTATGCTGCTCGGTACCAGTTTCCGGTTATGAATGATTTTGCTTACGGTGCTCTTGGCTTTGGCGGACATAAGCCGATTAGTCTATTGCAAATCCCTGGCGGCAAGGAGTATGGTGTCGAGACGTATACAGCTTCCAAAACGTATAACATGGCTGGATGGCGCTTCGGCTTTGCGGTTGGAAATGCGTCCGTCATTGGTGCACTCAAGCATTATCATACGCATGCCTACAGCACTGTTTTTGGTGCGGTACAGGATGCAGGAGCTGTCGCATTGCTGGGCACCCAGGAGCCAGTACGGGAACTCGCGGCGTTATATGAGCGGCGACGTGATGTTCTCATTGTAGCGTTACGAAATATTGGCTGGGATGTAGCTGCTCCCCAAGGGTCCTTTTTTGCCTGGTTCAAGGTGCCGGAGGGGTATACATCGGCTTCCTTTGCAAACTTTTTATTGGATGAGGCGCATGTTGCGGTTGCCCCTGGAGAAGGCTTTGGTCGTGCAGGAGCTTCTCATGTGAGGGTCAGTCTGGTGAATAGTGAAGAAAGACTGCTGGAGGCGGTACAGCGCATCGCAGCAACGGGTGTTTTTCAAGCTTAAGCTGGAATAAAAGAAATTCATGGAGGGATCGAGAAACGAACTTTGAGTATAGCCATATCGGAGCTATGGAAGAAGAAATAGCAGGTTTGAGAGCGCAAATCGAAGGGATAAAGATGACCCAGATTGCGAACGGGATTTTTTATACGGGTCATCTTCAAGGCAAGGAAGTTATTGTGCTGCGTCCATGCAATGTTCAGGAACGTTTTTTCTTTGGCTTGCCATACTGGTTAATGAGAGTTCGAAGTTGTTTCCCGGCTTGATTTAGTTCCATATCATTCAACACATAATCGGTGCTGACTTCCCAGGTGCTGCGGTCATTCAGATAAAAAATAAAGGCGGGGAAGCGAGGGCGCAGCCATTTACGGATGGAGGCCCCCTCGAATTCGACTTTAGTGATTGCAGACCACGGGACAGTTCGAATACCATCGGAAATACTGTGTTTGTCAAAGATGAACAGGAAGGGTTCCTTACGAAGCGTTCTGCTCAAACAGACCACCAAATAACTACCGAAAAAAGGAATTCCAATAATGGCGGACGTAATAAAGAAGAAGATTTGCAGAGCAGAGATATCTTCGTCGATAAAAATGAGCAACAGCAAAAACAGACAAATCACCACAAACATCAAGCTGCCCAGGGCTTTCCAAAATGCCAAAGATCTGCGATATACAATTTTATCCACGGAATACCGCCTCGTCGGGTACAAACGCCTGAATGAAATGAGTGATCCGTTCTCTCCAGTCTGATTCGGTCACACTTTCAATTCGCAGGCATGGGGTGGCCTGCATATCCAGTTCTGTATTTCTTACAACCCACACATCATTCGTTCCTTTAAGAACAAATAGCAGATTCGTAACGGAAGGACCCTCTTCATCCGTGTCCGTGTATACCATCTGGCTCAAATTATCCAGGCTGCAGTGATTACGATTAAAATCCTCTCGCCAGTCTTGTATCATTTGTTGATCCAACTCTTGAAGTTTCCACGTTGCCATTTGCTGCATCGTGAAGTTGGATGAGGTCAACTCATTCCACTGTTCTTCTGTCAGATCGACGTATCGGCTGTGACCATTGAAGCTGGGAGCCGACAGGCCGAACAATTGATCAATATCGTGATGCCAGTCTTCTGGAGAAGACCAGCGAAAGAAATGGAGTTCATTGTGGCTGGAAAAGTGATACAAAAAACGTTCGTTTCCATGGTGTATCGTTAATGTATTTTGCTTGTCCTGTTGCTCCTTGTATCCACGCAGCATTTGGCGGCTTTGTACCAGATGAGCCAGCATTTCAACAATGAACGCATCAAATTCAAGCTGCTGTTGCCCGTCATCCTGCTGTTCCAACAAGCCTTTGGATACCAGGCTATGTGTTGCAGCATGAAAAAGCAGTTCCCAGCGATCTTCGGTTAGTTCCCCGTAATAGGATTGGAGCAGACCCGAAGCCATATCCTCTGCACCCAGCGCGGTCAAGGCAAAGCCTAGTTCCTCAAGCGTTAAAATTACCGTTTGTTTGTCCATAGTCAGGCTCCTTCTCCATCTGTTAAGTGTATGTTTATTTAAATAGTTTGCTGGCCCAGCGTATCCCTTTTTCGGCGAATTTGGCGACTTTTCCACCTGCCCAGCTCCCCACTGTACCGCCGACGTATGCACCGACGGCTGCACCAACCGGACCGCCGATAGCACCGCCTATGGACCCCAAAACGACAGCTCCGCCATAAGTTGCGGCGGTTTTAATCGCTACGTTAGAAGCAGATACAGCCACATCCGTTCCGGTAAGCTTCCCGCTTTTCCATTTTCCAGCCAGACTGATACCTTCGCCCACAATATTCATGGTGGCATTAATTGGATATAGCTTTTTGGCGATCATGCCGGGAATTTGGCGTGTTGCTATGCCGTAGCGTCCTTTTTCCACCCCGGCGATGACGTTGCGCGTCCACTGAGGAAAGCTATTGGCTTTGTTAAACCCAAGGCCGAGCTTACCCATTTGAAGCTTTCCAGCTAAACGATCAAAACCTTTCAAGCCCTTCATCACAATACCTGGTTTAGCGAACTGGCGGTTTATGCTTTTGCCCAAATTACGCATAAAAGCATTGTTACCTTTGCCTTTCACCCATGCCGCATTATGTATAACCGCTCGAGTGGGATTTTTCAGACTTTTCTTGAATTCTACTGTTTTGGTGAGCACAAGTGTGGAAGCCAGACCGCTATAGATCGCTGTTCCGGCAAAGCCCAGTTGCCCTCGCCATTTATTGGCCTCTGACAGGCTGTTAATGGCTATATCTGCGGGATCGTTTCCTTTTTTCCCGGAAGTTGCTCCTTCACTGCTCTTAATCTGTCCGCTTTGATCTCCTTGGTTAATCCCTGTGTCTGCTTGGGTATCTGTTTCCTTGAATTTTACTGCAATCGAACGCAGCTCTGTGCTGACAGAACCGACGGTTTGAGTAAAAGCGTCCATTTGTCCACGTGCTTTGTGAAAATCCTGATAAAAGCGCTGCTGTGTCGTTCCTGCCCAGCTATTCTCTAGCATTTGAATATGCTGTGATAGTTGTCCGCAAATTTGTGCCCCCAGCTCACGTGCCTGCGCGAACTGCCTGGAAACCGCCTCTAGTTTCTCAGGAGGAACCATAATTTTAGCCATGATGTCCACCTCGGATGATTAAAATAATTACTTTATATTTTAGTGATTCTAGCGGGAGTTAGCAAAAAAAGGAGGGGGTTTGAGCGAAAAATAAGTCATTTGTATGAGTTCATTGATGGGCATAAGGGAGAATAGTAGGAGTCGTTATGATCCGAAGTTCTTATATGTCATTTATGAAGAAAATGGAAAAAGCCTCTCTTTCTTGTAGGAATTTCTATAAGAAAGAGAGGGCTTCTTGCGTAGAGGCTATTTATATACTGTGCGATACTCTAACTTATTTGAGAGGGACCTGCTTGGACAATTTTTCAAACTGCTGCAAGTGAGGGGTGACCTTGGCGGTAATCCCTTTGAGATACTTGATGGCCGCTTGTCTTTGACGTTCTTTGGTTGCGACCTCTTCAGGGAACATGGAGTATTCCTTTTGAACAGAGCCATTTTTATAATTTACGGAGAAGAGCTCTCCTTGCTGCCATCTTTGGACCAGATCCTGATTACTGTGCAAGATGTTTAGCACTTCTTTTCCATTTTTATAAGTGAAGCTATAGTCTGGATCGGCTACAGCATGGATCACTTGGTAGCCGTTCTGTAATCCATTATCCTGAAAAGTACCTACTTGGATCTGATTCGAACGGATCGTTCCATCCGATTGCGTCACTTTTTCAGTCTGCGTACCCTTACCGCTCATCGTGTCATTGCTCCATGTTCCGTTGTATACGATTTTATGATGTTGTCCATCTGCATCTGTGTATTGATTCATATATTTTCCAGTTCCTGATCGCTTGCCATTCACAAAATCGCCCGAATACTGCTTGTATTCGCTCCATTTGATCGTACCACGTCCGTTTGGCTGTCCATTCTCAACCTCTCCGTAGTAAGTCGTCTGTCCGGATAACTGAAGCAGTTCCTTGGTCACAGCCGCATTCACCGTAGGTATATTATTTACCAACAGCGTTCCTGAAATCAGCGATGCAGACACCACTATAGGCAGGGACAGAGCCTTTCCTTTTTGCCAAAGTTTTTGCATCATGAGTTCTCCCCTTTCGAAGCTTTGAGTTTCTACGAGTCATGTTCAACAACCCAGCACTTTTAACCTATTTTGTGCTTGGTGGTTTATAGTTTAATATAGATTGAGAATTATAGGAAACTATAAAGTAAAAAATAGGTAATAAGGAGGAGGGATTTTGATTTTACCTGAATATGGAAGTAAGGATGTATCGAGCATCCTTGCCGTAGAGTTGGATCATGGGTCTAGAAAGACAATAAAAGGAGTCCATGAAGTGGAGCCTGATTCTAATATCTACTGGCTGATTGATGTGGAATTCAATGGTTTTACGTTGTCAGATGAAGACATTTTGCAATTGCTCAAAGGATATATCGTATACGGGCATGTCCAAGATTTGCAGATATGGACTAGCGTCGGGCGTAGACTAGAAGGCGAATGCCGTTATGATAAAATCTGTATTTGTGTGGATATATTTAACAATGTAGAGATGCAGATTTGTTTGGAAGAAGCCAAGGTTGCTGATTTTATGAACACACTACCGGCGCGATTTCAGGAGAAGGGGACCATTCGTGTGCTTCCTCGGGAGGATGCTGCCCATGCACGTGCAAAAGCGGAAAAGCTACAAGCTTTTACAGATCAGGAGGGTGAGAGGGAACACTTTGTCATGCTTAGGCTGGTAGCGGATCAAGGTCAATCTTATCGTGGAGCGGACATTTGGGATGTCATGCTGAGCCTTGGAATGAAGTGGGGAGATATGGATATTTTCCATGCACACCATCACGGTCCGGGAGGCAATGATGAACTATTTAGCGTACATACGGGAACAGAGCCTGGATTTTTTTGGCTGAGTACACTTGCAGAGGATCGGTTTGCAGATTTGATTTTCAGTATGGATGTGGTAAGAACGGTGCAGCCGCAAGCTGTGTTTGAGGCGATGTGGAAAAGTGCTGAATATGCACGCGCCAGACTCGGCGGAACATTAGTCAATGAACAAGATTTGCCAGCTGTACCGGAAGATTATCTTTGTCAAATTCAAGAGATGGAAGACCGATTAAGTGAGTTTGGATTTAAAGCAGGCGAGTATACTGTTGCGTTTCTACTCTAGCCTAGAAAGGGGTGATTTCGTTGTCCAGCAACTCTATCGAGAAGCTAAGAACGATTCTAAAACGTAAAGCTACTATTTTTCATACAGGGGGCCGCAGACCGTTAGATTCCCTGGAACAGAGCTGGATTGGCAGAGTTACAGTGGCTTTGCCGGCGGAAGAACAACCCGTTGATGTACAGGGGAATGCTATGGCTCCGATCATGCAATTGTATTTGCCTGCTATGCCTTTTGTTCCACAAGCTATGCGTGATGTCAAGCTGTTGACGGTCTTCCTGTCACCCGATGTTCTGGATCATGAGGACATGGAAGGATATATGTGTATTCGTGAGTATACGTCGGTAGAGGATTTGGTCGAAAAAGATTTTGGGGAGGCATTCATGCATATCAAGGCATTCCCGTTATTCCCCGAGCTCATAGAGAATGACTATCCCGTTTGGGACGGGGAAGACATCCCTGAGGAATATGGTGATGCCCTCAACAACATGGCTGAGGAGGAACCCGACTATTTTGAGGACATCGTGGAGGAAATACATGCGGTTCACAAAATCGGTGGCTATCCCAGCTTTATTCAACCAGGCATCGACTTTGGCGAAGGCTATGAATTTATGTTTCAGATTGCGTCAGATGCCAAAGCTGGATTGAATATTGTCGATGGCGGCAGCTTTTATTTTGCCAAGCATCAGAATGAAGGAATCTGGCGGGGTTACTTTGATTTTTACTAAATATTGAAATGGGGTAAAAAAGAGATGAATGTTTTAGGTCAGTTAGGATCTGCCATCCAGAGCAGTCTATTTATTCAATCCGAACTGAAGAAAGCACATGCCTTGATTCAGAAGCACGACCTGCCTGTAGAGCAGGTGGAGGATGATTTTCACAAGCAGATCATCTTGCTGGAGCAATATGCCGGCACTCGCATTTTTCAGCAAGGGCTTGCCAGATACAAAGTAATTAATGCAATGCTTTTGATCATATCTGTGATTATATTGCTGGCAGCAGTTATCGTTGCGACGGTGGAATATTTGCAGCCGGAACGACATCTGCTGCAAGTGTTGGTGAATGCCATGTTCGACTACTGGGTTCCCTCTATTACCATACTTAGTGTTGCATTCGTGGGTGTGATCGTTCTTGCCATCGTTAGAAATGTTTATGCCAGACGATTACATACGCGTGTGCTGGATCGGTCCTGGCAGGCCATTTTCCAACATGTGGACAAATGAGGCTAGAGAGCAACTAGTAGATTGTCATACCAGCTTAAGGAGTGGCAGCAATGAATGACTGGGAATCGGGAATCATTCAAGTTGATAATGAGCACGCGTTTTATTCTTCTTTAACGGAAGATCAGTTGTTAGAGACTGCTTTGTACACGAAATATTTTCATTCTGTAAGAAAGCTAGGAAATGGGTACATTTGGTACCATTTTGATCAGGTTCCTTTGCTGCACCGGCATTTTTTTGTGTCTGTATGCTTTAAGGATACAACCCTAATTGTTGTGGAGATTTCGCTCCAGGGCAATGAATTTCCAACCTCATGGGATAATTGGTCTGAGGAAGGGGAGAGAAAGCGGCAAAGGGAGCATGATCGTTTGTTAGAACAACATTTGTCCATGAAGCCGAGCTATCGTCAAACCAAGCCCTACCCCTATATGGAATATGAACTGAACTGGGGGAAAATCTCTTCTTATTTTGACCCCCGGTCGGGAAATACGGCCATTGCTTTTAAGTATAAAGATGATTGTTGAAGGTGAGAGTGTCAGACGAGTAAGGAGAAGTGTGATGGATAAAAAAGCAAAGAAAATACTTATGAACACTTTCTGGTCCTCCAGCGGCTGGAAGCAGGAGAGGGAACCTTTTTCGGGTGAGGATTTTGAATATGCCAAAAGTATGGGCTTGATGTTCGATCCGATCACCATTACACATGATGAGATTATAAAAAGGTTATATGAGCTGCACCAGCAAAAGGCTACAAAAGAGCGAGTGGCAGCAGCGTTTTTACACAGTCTTTCCACGAAAAAAGTCCATTTACGAAGCGCCTTATCGAGCTGGGCATTAACCGCAAAACTGCCTTTGCACTCCTATAGGGAGCGGCCTGTCGTCCTGCCCAACTACAGTAGCTGTGGGGATTGTAATTTTCATAAACTAATGTCCGATAAGGAATACGTCAATAAGGATTTGAATGTACTGAATTTTGAACGAATCAAATGGGGAGGTATTCGGCTGAATCACCTTCTTTATTGCTGGATGGACCTTGAATTGTTCAGTCAAGAGGAGGAGTTCCAGGTTACTGATGAGGATCTTGTAATACTTCACAACATGCTGGAAGCGGTTCAGGACTGTGAGGCTCAGAACGGTCCACGACAATTGGAGAAGCGCTGGAAAGATGTGCTCCCATCCAGTAAAAATGAACGCGATGTGGCTATGGAAGTATGGGGATATGCAGGATTGCTCACACCACGGGACACACCTCGCAGGCGCCGCAGCGGCAATGATGATTTTTGTTCAGTAGCAGCCTGGCAAGGAGATGACGGATACTCACAGGAAGCGCTCGACTATTACTTCGGTACGTTTTTATAAAGAAAGTGAAGGTTTATCTTCAGGTTAGGCTATTCCCCCAAACAAATAAGGGAACTCCCTGATTGGTTCAATTGGACAGAATACTTAGAATTAAAGTAGGGTGAAAAATTGAACTTTGGGGGAATGGATGATGAGTCGATTAACCGTAGCTACAAAGATGTTACACATTGTGAAAAAAGGATCAAGACTTTGAAAGGGATCAGTAGATACATCCCCAATCAGCATGGAGCTTGGGCAATGCTCATTCTTCCATTTTTGTTTGGCTTAGCTGCTTCTCCAAAACAATTCATTCATATACCTCTATTCGTATGCTGGTTTTTTATCTATTTATTTAGTTTTCCTGTTCTCCAATGGATCAAAACAGGAAACAGTAAAAGATACCGTAAACCTGTTGTTATTTACGGAGCAATACTCCTTCCTCTTTTAGCTTCTCTAGTCTGGGTTAAACCTGCGTTGATCTGGTACGGAGTTCTGCTTCTGTTCTTTTTTATGGCTAATATGTATTACGCCAAAATGAAGAATGAGCGTGCTTTGTTAAATGACATTGCCGCGATTCTGCTTTTCTGCTCTTTTATATATCCTGTTGTTCATATTGGGGAAGGCGGAGATTGGACGCTAACCACAGAGCTGTTTTTGCTGTTGGTGTGTTATTTCATAGGAACGGCTCTTTATGTTAAAACGATCATCCGTGAAAGAAAAAATCCACGTTACTATTATGCGTCTATTATCTATCATCTGATCATTGTGCTGTTTGCCGCCTGGATCAAGGTGTTTTTGGTTATTCCATTTTTAATTTTGTTCATACGAGCTATATGGCTTCCTAAGTTCGAGTTAAAGGCAAAGCATGTAGGCATGGCTGAAATTGGATTTTCATTGATGCTCTATGTATCTGTGCTGTTTTTATATTTTTAAAAAGGAGAGACATCAATGATATCTTTGCAAACGCCACGAGATTATCGCGTAGACCCGTTTATCGTCATTTGGGAGGTAACAAGAGCTTGCGCATTAAAATGCCTTCACTGTAGAGCGGAAGCCCAATATAAGCCTGACCCTCGTCAGCTGACATTTGAAGAGGGCAAAAAGCTGCTTGATCAAATCGCCGAGATGAATCATCCATTAGTGGTTTTCACAGGTGGAGATCCGTTATCGCGTCCTGATTTGTTTGAGCTGGCTCAATATGCAATTGAGGAGAAAAAACTATCGGTTTCAATGACGCCCAGTGCTACCCCAAAAGTGACACGAGCAGCGGTCGAAAAAGCAAAGCAGGTTGGTTTATCACGGTGGGCTTTTAGCCTGGATGGTTCATGCGCGGACATTCACGATCATTTTCGAGGGACTGTGGGTTCTTATAATACGACCATGCGGGGAATTGGCTATTTGAAGGAATTGAACATTCCTATCCAAGTGAACACAACCGTGTCCCGATACAATCTTCACGATCTGGAGCGAATTGCAGAGAAGGTAAAGGAAATGCAGGCGGTGTTATGGAGCTTGTTTTTTCTCGTTCCAACCGGGCGTGGTATGGAAAAAGATATGATTACTCCTGATGAGCATGAGGCTGTAATGAAGTGGTTGTATCAGATACAGCAACAGATGCCCTACGGTGTAAAGGCTACCGAAGCACCTCACTATCGAAGGGTTGTCCTACAGGAAAAGCACAAAGCAGGACAGCATAGTGCAACGTTCGAACAAAAAAGGGCAGATATTCTGGGGCGTGCCCCTAAAGGTGTAAATGATGGAGATGGATTTGTTTTTATCAGTCATATCGGCGAAGTGTACCCGAGTGGTTTCCTGCCGCTAACATGCGGGAATGTACGAAAGAATAGTTTGGCCCATATTTATCGGAACTCTCCGATTATGAATAATCTTCGGGATAAATCTCTGCTTAAAGGAAAATGTGGAGTCTGCGAATTCAATACAGTCTGTGGAGGCTCCAGAGCAAGGGCTTTTGCCATCACAGGAGATTACTTAGAGAGTGATCCATATTGTGCATATATGCCTGGAGTGGGGAAGGAAACGTGCGCTTATGAATAAAAATGCTAAAAAAGTTGTGATCCTTGGTGGAGGAATAAGCGGTTTAAGTGCCGCTTTTTATGTGAAAAAGCTGGCAGAGGACAGGCAGCTTGAAGTGGAGATTACACTGGTGGAGAAAAGCGACCGCCTGGGAGGAAAGCTGCAAACGGTTCGCCAAAACCATTTTATGATTGAAAAAGGACCGGATGCTTTCCTGGCCAGAAAGACGGCTATATTGGATTTGACTATGGAATTGGGACTGGAAGCTGATTTGGTGTCAACAAATCCGAAGGCCAAGTCGGCCTCCATTTTGCATAAAGGCAAGCTGCATACCATGCCGATGGGCTTTATTTTAGGTATTCCAACCAAGCTAACTCCCTTCATTCGGACAGGGCTAATTTCTCCATTGGGAAAAGCGCGCGCAGCCATGGATTTGATCATTCCAGCCAAGAAAGGCGATATGGATGAATCTCTGGGAGATTTTATCAAGCGGCGTCTAGGTAAAGAGGTGTTGGAGCAGATTACAGAGCCTTTGTTATCTGGTATTTACGCTGGCGATACGTATTCTCTTAGCCTCAAGTCAACCTTCCCTCAATTTAAGCAGATGGAACAAAAGCATGGAAGTCTGATTATAGGTATGGCTAAAGGGGCGGGGAGAAAGTCGGGTGCACCTAACAAATTGCCCGAAATTGCCAAGAAAAGCATGTTTCTTTCCTATCGACATGGATTATCGACCATCGTGGAGCGGTTAAAGGAAAAGCTCGACACTGTCCAATTTGTGATGGAGCAGCGTGTGGCTGAGATAAGAAAAGAGAACGGTTATCAGGTAGTCCTGGACCAAGGACAAATCATAGATGCAGATACAATAATCTGCGCTATTCCAGCCTTTGAGGCGGCTAAATTATTTTCCGATATCACAAGTGTGAGCTGGCTTAATAAGATCAATTACGTTTCGGTAGCGAATATTTCCTTGGCGTATAAAAATTCAGACCTTCATCTTTCCTATGAGGGTACAGGATTTTTAGTTCCTCGTAAGGAAGGAAAAATGATTACGGCCTGTACTTGGTCATCTACAAAGTGGAGCCATACCGCACCTGAAGGGTATACACTCTTGCGGACTTACATTGGCCATGCAGGTGCCCAGGAATGGGTTCAGATGACAGACGAGGAACTAGTGGAAGCAGCCCGCAAAGACCTGAAAGATCTAATGGGGATCGATGCTCAACCTGAAATGACCGAGGTCAGTCGGTGTAATCAATCCATGCCACAATATCCGATTGGGCACAAAGAGCAGATGGCGAAGGTGAGACATGATTTGTCACAGTATTTTCCGAATGTATTTCTTTGTGGCGCTGGTTATGGAGGCGTTGGCATTCCAGATTGTATCGCTCAAGGCAAAGAAGCAGCTGAACAGCTGGTCTCAGGTTTTTTATAATCAGGCTCTTTCCACGAGTGAAAAAGGGATCACCCTAATTGGTTCAGCCTTGAGAGAGACATAGAATGAGAGTTGAGTATAAAACTGAAGTAAGATGGGGGAATGAAAAATGAGCCAGTTAACGGAAGAAACATGGGTAGCGGACATTGTGAAAGAAGTACCCAAAACAAGTGACTTGTTCCGTAAACTACGGATTGACTTCTGCTGTGGCGGGAAAATATCGCTCCGTGAAGCAGCTGCCAGCCGGGGGCTTCACGCTGGTGAACTGCTGGCGCGGGTGCATGAAGTGGAGGAAAATCAGGCACAGCACAAGCAAATGCAACCTTCCTCACTCGAACCCAAAGAACTGATCGCCTATATTCAGAATGAGTATCACACAAAGTTATGTGAAGAACTAGCGGCGCTCACACCGTATATTACCAAACTAACGCGGGTTCATGGCGAACGTTATTCGCACCTAAAGCGAGTGAATGAACTTTATACCTTGCTTAAACAGAAGTTAACGATACATATTCAATTCAAGGAAAGCCTCCTGTTTCCGTTGATTCAAGCGTTTTTTCAAGACTCGGCATTTGAGCGTGTGGACGCACTTCACTTTCATTTATCCGAGTTGCAAGAGGAGCATCAAGCGATTGTGGATATACTGCAGGAGCTGCGCTTGATTACCAATGGCTTTGAGCCGTTACAGGAAGCTTGTGGTACGCATCGACTTGTATTGAAGCGTTTGGAGGATATGGAAGCAGACATTTATAATCATATTCTTCTTGAGAATTGTACCTTAGTTGAACGTACCAGACAGGCACAACTCCATTCATAATGTAACCTCTCACTTAATGACAGGCTGAACGTAAGGAGCCAATAAAATGAAGAAATTTGTTAAACATAGTCAGGCACTCTTTTTTATTTTTGCCATTGTGTTATTACTTGCGGGGTGCGGTGCGGGGCAACAATCAGCTTCAAGTGGTAGCAGCACGGTCCAGAATGAGGTCTCCGGCCAAGATTCATCGAACAAGGCTGAAACTGTTGATCTGACCATTTCCGCAGCCGCGAGCTTAACAGATGCACTCAAAGAAATTCAACCGTTGTACGAATCATCCCATAAAGGTATTAAATTGAATTTCAACTTTGGTGGTTCTGGTGCACTGGAAAAGCAGATTGAGCAAGGAGCTCCATCGGATTTGTTTTTGTCTGCTTCGAAGAAAAATATGAAGTCTCTCGTAGATCAGCAGTTAATCGAGAGCAATCAACAAAAAATATGGCTGACGAACGAGTTGGTAGTGGTGATCCCTGCAGATGGGACGATGAGCATCACGAGTGTAAAGGATTTAACGCAAAGCGAAGTGAAAAAGGTAGCAATCGGTATTCCTGAGAGTGTTCCTGCAGGCAAATATGCACAGGAAGCACTGACGAACGTAAAGCTTTGGGATGTGCTACAGGACAAGCTCGTTCAGGCAAAAGATGTTAGACAAGTGCTGCAATATGTGGAAACGGGTAACACAGATGTCGGATTTGTGTATAAGACAGATGCGTTGACTTCGCAAAAGGCGAAAATTGCCTTTGAGGTGGACTCTAAAACTTATTCAACGGTTGAGTACCCTATCGGGATCATCAAAGCTTCCAAGCACATCCAAGAAGCCGAAAGCTTCTATGAATACCTTCAATCGCAAGAAGCTCTGAATATTATGGCTAAGTATGGATTTACCATACCGAAGTGAGCATGCAGGCTATAGATTGGAACGAATATTGGCCTCCGATCCGATTATCGTTACAGGTTGCACTGTTATCCAGCGTTTTGGTGATCCTATTAGGCTTGTTTGCGGCATGGTCCATGTCGCGGTTAGGATTATTCAAAGGGAAAACACTCGTTGAAACCGTGCTTATGCTGCCTTTGGTACTCCCACCAACGGTAGTTGGATTTTTACTGTTAATCTTACTCGGACGAAAAAGTTGGTTTGGACGTTTGGTGGAGCAATGGTTTGGCGAGCCTATTGTATTTTCATGGTGGGCTGGGGTTGTGGCCGCGGTGGTTGTGGCTTTTCCTCTAGTCTATCGAACACTGAGAATGGGATTCGCTTCAGTGGATCAGGACTTGGAAAACGCGGGACGCTCAATGGGGGCAAATGAATGGCAGGTCTTTCGATATATCACCTTTCCGTTGATTTTCCCTTCTTTTAAAGCGGCCTTTATACTCGGGTTTGCCCGTGGGCTGGGCGAATTCGGGGCTACGCTGATGATTGCCGGAAATATTCCGGGTAAAACACAAACGATCCCCACAGCCATCTATATTGCAGTAGATTCTGGTCATCTTCCTATGGCCTGGGTATGGACATGCTCTATTATACTGATTTCCTTTATGATGCTCCTGTTAACAGGCCAAAAGAACAATTAATTTATTCATACAAGCTTCCCTCTGGTAGAGGGGGCTTTTTTTGTATCTTTCCATAGAACGAGGGATTTTCTATAGCGCTATAGGACATTCCCTAATGGGAACGGAGATGAATGAATTACATAATGAGAGTAAGCGAATGAATCTTCCCCGTGAGTTTGCGATGGGCTGATTCATTCTGAAAAGGAGCGTTGATCACCGATGAAAAAAAAATACAGTCTCAACTTCTTCAAGCCAATCGAGAGCTATTCTGGAAATTGGTCAATCCTTGAAGAAAAAAATAGAGAATGGGAAAACGTGTATCGCCAGCGTTGGTCTCATGACAAAGTGATTCGTACGACGCATGGTGTTAACTGTACTGGCTCCTGTAGCTGGAAGGTTTTTGTTAAGAATGGCATCATCACCTGGGAAAATCAGCAAATCGATTACCCCTCCTGCGGTCCAGACATGCCGGAATTTGAGCCGCGTGGATGCCCGCGTGGGGCTTCATTTTCTTGGTATGAATACAGCCCGTTACGTGTGAAATATCCATATATGCGCGGTAAGTTATTGCGACTCTGGCAAGCTGCCCTCAAGGAGCATAGCAATCCGGTAGACGCATGGGCCAGCATTGTGGAAGATCCGGAGAAAGCCAAGCTCTACAAATCGGCTCGCGGCAAAGGCGGCCATGTTCGTGTGGCTTGGGATGATGTTCTGCATCTGATTTCGGCGCAATTAATTTACACCATTCGCAAGTACGGTCCTGACCGGATTGCAGGCTTCACCCCTATTCCAGCAATGTCGATGATAAGCTACGCTTCGGGAGCACGGTTCATTTCTCTGCTTGGTGGGGAGATGTTGAGCTTTTACGATTGGTATGCCGATCTTCCGCCTGCTTCTCCTCAAATTTGGGGTGAGCAAACGGACGTACCTGAATCCTCAGATTGGTACAACGCAGGTTATCTGATCATGTGGGGCTCGAACGTGCCGCTTACCCGGACGCCAGATGCCCATTTTATGACGGAAGTACGCTATAAAGGAACGAAGGTTGTATCCGTGGCTCCGGATTTGGCGGAAAACGTAAAGTTCGCTGATAACTGGCTTGCACCCAATCCAGGTACAGACGCCGCTGTGGCACAGGCGATGACGCATGTCATTCTGGATGAGTTCTATCAAGAACGCCAGGAACCTATGTTCATTAACTATGCCAAGCAATATACAGATATGCCATTCATGATTCTGCTTGATCCCCACGAAGGAGCCTGGAAAGGCGGACGTTTTCTGCGGGCGAGTGATCTGGGGGATACTTCACAGCATGCAGACTGGAAACCGGTCATATTCGATGAAGTAGCAGGCGAAATGATGGTTCCGAACGGTACAATGGGACAGCGCTGGGAGCAAGATAAGAAATGGAATCTGATCTTGGAGCGGGAAGACGGAACAAAGGTTGAACCTGCGCTCACGGTGGTAGGTCATGACGAGCAATGGGAAGAAATCGTATTCCCTTATTTTGATAACACAGGTAACGGAACGTTCAAACGTGTCATTCCAGCGAAAAAAGTACGTCTGGCTGATGGTTCAGAGCGTTTCGTAGCCACCGTATACGATTTGATGATGAGCCAGTATGGTGTGGCTCGTAATGACAGTTCTCATAATGCAAAGGATTATTACGATGCAGCTTCCCATTATACTCCTGCCTGGCAGGAAAAGATCACGGGAGTCAAGGCATCGGTTGTAGTGCAAGTTGCTCGCGAATTTGCTCAAAACGCAATCGACACCCAAGGACGTTCTATGATCATTATGGGGGCGGGTATCAATCACTGGTTCAACAGTGACACCATTTATCGCTCCATCTTGAACCTGGTCGTGCTGACTGCTTCTCAAGGTGTCAACGGCGGAGGCTGGGCGCATTATGTAGGTCAAGAGAAGTGCCGTCCTATTGAAGGCTGGTCAACGATTGCCTTTGCAAAAGACTGGCAGGGACCGGCTCGATTGCAAAATGCTACTTCATTTTTCTATTTTGCAACAGAACAGTGGCGCTATGAAGAAAGTGGCACCGACACATTGAAATCGCCGACTGCGGGAGATGTCAGTTACCAGCATCCGGCGGACTACAATGTGCTTGCTGCCCGGTTGGGTTGGATGCCTTCTTACCCACAGTTTAATAAAAACAGCCTGCTATTCGCTGAAGAAGCAGCGCAATTAGGCAAGAAGTCAAACGAGGAAATCATTAACCACACTGTGGAAGAGATTAAATCGCGTAAGACCCGTTTCGCTATTGAAGATCCAGGGGCAGCAGAGAACTTCCCGCGTTCACTCTTTATTTGGCGGTCCAACCTCATTTCCAGCTCGGCCAAGGGACAGGAATATTTCATGAAGCATTTGCTCGGAGCCTCCGACGCGCTGCTTGCCCGACCGAACGAAGATCAGAAGCCAGAGGAGATCGTTTGGCGGGAAGATGTAGAAGGAAAGCTTGATTTGATGGTCGCACTTGATTTCCGGATGACCACAACGCCATTGTACGCGGATGTCGTACTTCCGGCGGCAACCTGGTATGAGAAGACGGATTTGTCCTCAACAGACATGCACCCGTTCGTACATCCATTTAATCCGGCGGTAAATCCGCTTTGGGAATCCCGCTCAGACTGGGATATTTACCGTCAGCTGTCTGAAACCTTCTCGAACATGGCCAAAGTGCATCTGCCGGGAATATATAAAGACCTTGTAACTGCACCGCTTGGACATGATTCTATAGGCGAAATTTCGCAGCCGATGGGTTTTGTCAAGGATTGGACGAAGGGCGAGGTCGCTGCTGTACCGGGTAAAACTATGCCTAATTTCAGCATCGTAGAACGCGATTACACGAAAATCTACGATAAGTATGTCTCCCTCGGTCCCAATTTGGCTACAGGAAAAACGGGCGCGCACGGCGTTAGCTTCTCGGTAGCGGAGGAATATGAGGAATTGAAGAAGCTGAACGGGGTCTATTACGATGAGTCCATCAAAGATGGACTGCCGAAAATCCAGACAGCTCGCCAAGTGGCCGATACGATTCTCCATCTGTCGTCGGCAACCAATGGTCGTGTCTCCCAAAAAGCCTACGAAGAGGCGGAAAAGGATCACGGGGTGAAGCTGATGGACATCTCAGCCGACCGCGCAGCCGAGAAAATCACGTTCCAAAGCATTACAGCGCAGCCGCGTGAAGTTATACCGACACCGGTATTCAGTGGCTCCAACAAACAGGGACGTCGCTACTCGCCATTTACCACAAATATTGAGCGTCTCGTTCCGTTCCGGACTTTGACAGGAAGACAGCATTTCTATATCGATCATGAAATCTTCCAGCAGTTTGGGGAGTCGCTGCCTATCTATAAACCGACTTTGCCACCGATGGTATTCGGCACGCGTGATCGGGAAATCAAGGGTGGTCAGGATTCACTGGTGCTTCGTTATCTGACTCCACACGGGAAATGGAATATACACTCCACCTACCAGGATAATCAGCATATGCTTACGCTATTCCGCGGAGGTCCTACGGTATGGATCAATAACGAAGATGCAGCAACTCATGCTATTGCCGACAATGACTGGCTAGAGGTGTACAACCGTAACGGTGTCGTAACCGCCCGGGCAGTTGTCAGCCACCGGATGCCAAGAGGAACGATGTTTATGTACCATGCTCAAGATAAGCATATTCAAGTGCCAGGCTCCGAAATCACGGATACACGCGGGGGCAGTCATAATGCGCCAACAAGAATTCATCTCAAACCGACCCAGATGGTTGGTGGATACGCTCAGCTTAGCTACGGATTCAACTATTACGGTCCGATCGGCAACCAGCGCGATGTGTACGTAGCGGTACGTAAAATGAAGGAGGTTAACTGGCTTGAAGATTAAAGCTCAAATTGCCATGGTCATGAACCTGGATAAATGTATTGGCTGCCATACGTGCAGCGTGACGTGTAAAACAACTTGGACAAACCGCAAAGGTGCGGAATATATGTGGTTCAACAACGTGGAAACCAAACCTGGTATTGGGTATCCAAAACGCTGGGAAGATCAGGAGCAGTATAAGGGCGGCTGGCAGCTTCGCAAAGGGAAGCTTGAACTGAAGTCGGGGAACAAGCTGTCCAAGATAGCGCTAGGTAAAATTTTCTACAACCCCGATATGCCTGAAATGAAAGATTATTATGAGCCGTGGACTTACAATTATGAACATTTGACCAACGCTAAAGAGCAGAAGCATTCTCCGGTAGCACGTGCACAATCTGCTGTAACAGGCGAAAAAATGGATCTGAATTGGGGACCAAACTGGGAAGACGATTTGGCAGGCACCCATGTGACAGGACCTCTTGATCCCAATATTCAGAAAATCGAAGAAGAGATTAAATTCAATTTCGAAAAGTCGTTCATGTTGTATCTCCCTCGGCTTTGCGAGCACTGTCTGAATCCGAGCTGTGTCGCATCCTGCCCTTCGGGTGCTATGTACAAACGGGACGAGGATGGCATCGTGCTCGTGGATCAGGAAGCATGTCGCGGCTGGCGATATTGCATGACGGGTTGTCCATACAAGAAAGTGTACTTCAACTGGCAGACGAACAAAGCAGAAAAATGTACCTTCTGCTTCCCGCGCGTGGAAGCCGGGTTGCCAACCGTCTGCTCCGAGACATGTACTGGACGAATTCGTTACCTTGGCGTTCTATTGTATGACGCGGATAAGGTGCAAGAGGCTGCTTCTAAAGAGGATGAGAAAGATCTGTATAAAGCACAGTGTGATTTATTCTTGGACCCAAGTGATCCGGCAGTGATTGCGCAGGCCAAAAAAGATGGGATCTCGCAAGACTGGATTGAGGCAGCGCAGAACTCACCGGTCTACAAGCTTGCGATTGAATATAAGCTGGCATTCCCGCTTCATCCGGAATACCGCACGTTGCCGATGGTCTGGTATGTACCACCACTTAGTCCGATCATGAATTACTTTGAAGGGAAAGACTCCATCGAGAATCCGGATATGATCTTTCCAGCTATCGAAGAAATGCGCACGCCTATTCAGTATCTTGCCAATATGTTGACGGCGGGCGACACCCAGACGGTGAAAGAATCGCTGCAGCGGATGGCTATGATGCGCTCCTATATGCGCGCCCAGTCCACAGGACAATCTTTCGATGAAAGCCGTCTGGAACGCACTGGCATGACAGCACGTCAGGCAGAGCAAATGTACCGGCTTCTGGCCATTGCCAAATACGAGGACCGTTTCGTCATTCCGACATCGCATAAAGAGGGTTATGCCAATCCATATCGCGCCCAAGGAGCTGCCGGTTACGGTGATACTTTAGGGACTATGGATAGTTGTGGAACTCAAGGAGCTGGCTGTAGCGGTTGTAGCCTGGGAAGCTCCACAGGAATGGAAGAGCCTTCGAAAACAGGCAAGCAAATGTATGAAGAAAACTTCTACGGGGGTATTTGGCGTGATTAATGTAGCGAAACTGTATGAATTCAAGCCTTCATTCGGGTTTTTCGCCCAACAACTCATGTACCCAGAAAAGCTGGATTTTCATCCGGCTTTTCTGGAAGCATCCTTTAATCCGGATCATCCTGCGTATACGCATGCTAATATGTACTGGTCTTTGATGCAAGAGTTTAGTATGGAAGAAATCCAGGAAATGTATACGGAAACTTTTGATTTTCAAAAAAATTGCGCACTATATATGACTTACTTCAAGTTCGAAGATGCAAAGGAAAGAGGACAAATGCTGGTCAAGTTAAAGGTCCTCTATGAAATGTATGGTCTTGAAATGCCAGATGGAGAGCTGCCTGATTATCTGCCGCTCATGTGTGAATTTTTATATGCCGCTGAATGGGTGCAGGATGCAAAGACGACAGAAAACTTCCGCATGCCCATCGCGATTTTGGAAGACGGCACCTATCATTTGCTTAAAGCGCTGGAAAAAATGGAAAGCCCGTATTTTCATCTGGTCAAGGGACTGCGCGAAACGCTTAAAGCTTGCGTAGAACAGGAGGCAGCCGCGCTATGATGATGGAGCAGTTTTTATGGGTCATTTTCCCTTATATGTGCGTGGTCATCTTTATCGTAGGTCATATCTTCCGCTATAGAACTGACCAGTTCAATTGGACGGCAAAATCGAGTGAATTTATTGAAAAGAAACAATTGATGATTGGAAGTCTCTTATTCCACTTGGGGATTATTCCTGTTATATTTGGTCATGTGTCTGGTCTGGGCATACCCAAAACCTGGATGCATGCGCTGGGTGTAAACGATCATCTATATCACATTGGAGCGGTCTATATTGGTGGAATATTTGGGGCTATGACGTTCCTGGGGATGTTGATACTTACCTCTCGACGTTTTACAATTCGTAATGTGCGCCGTTTAAGTACAGCTTCTGATTTGATTGTAAATGTATTGCTGTTGGCGCTTGTATGCATGGGGATGTTTGCAACTCTCGTAACGAATGCGGTACAGCCTGAATTCGATTATCGGGAGACGATCTCAATCTGGTTCCGCGGCCTGTTCATATTCCGTGTCGACCCGACACTGATGAGAGATGTACCGATTTCTTTCAAGCTTCATGTACTTATGGGTTTTGCGATTTTTGCGTTCTGGCCGTTTACCCGGCTTGTACATGTGTGGAGCGTTCCGTTGAATTATGTGCGCAGAAGTTATATCCTGTACAGAAGACATAAATCGAACTAGGAAAGCGGGCCCTGCCTTCTTTCCTAGTTTTATTAGGAGAGAGTGATGAATAATAAGATGGATTATCAAAGGGAGCTTGAGCGAATACGCGAACATTTCGGTTATGATTTTATGGCACTTGCTCTGGTTGAACCGGCCGAATATCAATACGTCATTAAATGGAAAAATGCCGCTGGCAATTTAAATGATCGATTTAAGCGGATTGTGCTGCAATCTGGAAAGGGCATAGCAGGAGTCGTGTTTAAAACCGGGAAGTCTGTCTTTATTCCATCTGTTCATCAATATGTTGGGGCAGAGAACCTATTTAACTATCCGATCGTTCAATCCGAAAAGCTCAAGAGTCTCGGGGCTGTGCCTCTGTGGAACGATGCTCGCGTCGCGGGCGTACTATTGGGTGGATTTCGAGAAGAACAACTGATGACCGAAGCCATGATGCGTGATTTGGAAGCCTTGGCACATGAGGGATTTGGAGAGTTGAACGGGAAGGAAGTGATTTGAATTGACATTGTCTATAGGGACAGACTCTTTGAGTGCGCTAATGGTGAAGATGTTTGAGAACAGCACAGAAGCTATCTTCTTTTTTGATAGGGAAGGGAAAACCCTAGCCATGAACCCAGCGGCTGAGGAGATTGTAGACGATGACGTTCTCATTCAACTCTATGAAGGACAGGACAAGGCTTTATGCGGAACATGCAGGGGTTATACAAGCGACACAGAGCCCCGCACCTGCCTTGACTGTTACTTCAATGTGCCTGAATCCGACAAATTTGCTTCTTTTCAAGTCTATTTGGAAACAAAAAGCAATGGTATGGTTCCCTATGCCGCTTCTTTTCACACCGTTGATTCTACAAATGGAATCCGGGTGCTGATGCTGAGAGACTTGACCCCGCAATTTCAGACACAGGAAAAATTATATCAAAACAAAATGATGAAGCATGTCATTGAAGCACAGGAAAACGAGCGTAAACGGCTTTCCAGAGAGCTGCACGACAGCGTCGCCCAGGAATTGATGAGCGCGGTTGTTGAACTACGAGTGTTAAAATACATGACGAATGATGATCAGCTCATTAAAAACATGAAGCAGACGGAAGCATCCATGACACGCTTGCTGGATGATATCCGTAACCTGTCTGTGGAACTCCGGCCTGCCACCCTTGATGATTTTGGACTTGAAGCGGCATTCCGTTCCCACTTTAAGCGGGTCGAGCAAAGCTTTGGCCTAGTGGTTGAGTTCGTATCTGATCTTCCCCAAAAGCGGTATGGAAGTGAAAAAGAAACAGTCATTTACCGCGTCTGCCAGGAGGCTGTGCTCAATGCGTTGAAGTATGCCCAGGTCGACACCATTAAAGTTTCTTTGTCCGAGCATGAACATTCGCTTCGTTTAACTGTAGAGGATGATGGGATTGGCTTTGATAAAGGGGGCAAACCTATTGGAACGGGACTTGGTCTGTATGGTATGCAGGAGCGAGCAGAGCTGGTAGGCGGAAGTTTTGGCGTCCTTTCTAATGTTGGTCAAGGAACCAAAGTCTTTTTACAAATTCCGATTGGACATGAGGAGGAATAGAAACTTGATCAAAATTGTATTAGCGGATGACCATGCCATTGTACGAAGTGGATTTTCCATGATTCTCAACTTCCAATCGGATATGGAGGTTGTCGGAACGGCTGCGGACGGTATTGAAGCGTATACTATGGTAGCTAAACATAAGCCGGATATTCTCATTATGGACCTTAGTATGCCTCCAGGCGAAAGTGGATTGATCGCTACAGGCAAAATTAAAGAAGACCACCCTGATACTAAAATTCTGATTTTAACTATGCATGACGACGAAGAATATTTATTTCATATTTTGAAGAACGGTGCTTCAGGGTATGTTTTGAAAAATGCACCCGATGAGGAGCTATTGCTTGCCATACGCACCATTCATGGGGGTGGGACGTATATCCATCCTAAAATGGCTACTTCTCTCGTGCGTGAGTTCATCAAAAAAGATACAACCTCACAAACCGAAGATCCTTATGAGATCCTGTCCAAGCGTGAGCTGGAGATTCTCCCTCTGGTCGCAAAGGGATACGGTAACAAGGAAGTTGCCGAAAAGCTGTTCATCTCTGTCAAGACCGTGGAAGCGAACAAAGCTAAAATTATGGAGAAGTTGAACTTAAAAAGCCGGCCTGAGCTGGTCCAATATGCCTTAAAGAAAAAAATGCTGGATTTTTAGTTTATGAAGAAGATCATTTTTAGTCCAATAATATATCTAGAATGAATCAAGCAGCTTCTTACGAGAAGCGGCTTTTTTTATTTTCAGGGACTCCCCTGACTGGGAAAGGGGAGTCCCCTATATTCGAAAGGAAGGGCTAGCGGCTACAATGGGAACAGAAAAATACAAATCAAACATTCGACAGAATAAAGTTGAAAAGGTGAGTTAAATGATTAGAAAAATGCAGTTGCCACTACAAACATTGAACTTGATTCTTGGATTCATGGTGTGGGTCATCATTTCTTCCCTCATGCCGTTCATTACGGAGGATATCGTGATTCCACCCGGAAAACTGGCCATGGTTACGGCGATTCCGGTCGTGCTTGGATCGATTCTGCGCATTCCGCTTGGTTATTATGCCAATATTTTCGGGGCGAGAATCGTTTTCCTCGTTAGCTTTGTTTTGCTTTTGTTTCCGGTCTACTATATCAGTGAAGCTTCTACGATGACGGATTTAATTATCGGTGGCTTATTCCTTGGAATTGGGGGAGCGGTGTTCTCGGTTGGAGTGACTTCACTGCCCAAGTATTATCCGAAGGAAAGACATGGCTTTGTCAACGGGATGTATGGTGTGGGCAACTTGGGGACAGCGGTAACGACCTTCTCCGCTCCGATTGTAGCGACGCAGGTAGGATGGGCACTTACAGTTAAGCTGTATCTGATCCTGTTGCTTGTTTTTATCGTTTTGAATTTCTTCTTTGGGGACCGTCATGAAACTAAAGTCAAAACCCCCATTATGGAGCAAATCAAAGGGGTTTACAAAAATGAAAAGCTTTGGTTTTTCTCGCTCTTTTATTTTATTACGTTTGGTTCATTTGTAGCGTTCACGGTTTATCTACCGAATTTCCTCGTATCGAACTTTGAACTGGATAAAGTGGATGCCGGGATGCGTACAGCAGGCTTTATCGCGATTGCTACATTCTTCCGTCCAATCGGTGGCTGGCTGGCGGATCGTTTTCAGCCCTTGTTCCTGCTGGTAGGTACGTTTGCTGTGTATACGGTTGCTGCGATTCTTCTGGCTTTTTCACCAGACATCACCTTGTATACCGTAGGGTGCTTGGCTATCGCTGTGAGTGCAGGAATCGGGAACGGTGTCATTTTCAAGCTAGTTCCATTTTATTTTAATAAACAGGCAGGTATAGTGAACGGAATTGTATCCATGATGGGTGGCCTGGGGGGCTTTTTCCCTCCGATCTTGCTATCGACGATTCATGCCGCTACTGGCCAATATTCCATTGGGTTCATGCTGCTCTCCCAAGTGGCACTGGCTAGCCTGATTCTCGTCATATGGCTATATTATCAAGCACGTTTCCCTGTAGCTGCCGAGCAGAACCACTTTGAGAAACAAAAGGAACTTCAGCAGTAAAGCATTAAGAGTGAAGAAATTATAAAGGCACCTTTAACGTTTCTAGCGAGAGCCACAGGAATAAGCACAAAGTTAACGATCGCTCTTCAACGTTAGGGGGACATTGTGATGAAGAAACGTTATTCAAGACAGATCTTATTTAGACCCATCGGCAGTGAAGGACAACTTAATCTGTCTGAAGCTGTTGTCACCATTATCGGCTGCGGGGCACTAGGTTCCGCCATTGCTGAAACATTAGTAAGAGCGGGCGTCGGAGAGATTCACCTGGTTGACCGTGATTATGTGGAGACATCGAATCTGCAACGCCAGCAGTTATTCACGGAGCAGGATGCTGTACAAATGCTCCCCAAGGTTATGGCTGCTGAAAAAAGACTGAAGGCGATACGAGAAGACGTACGCTTGTATACCTATCTCGACAGCCTGGATGCCGGGCTTGCTCAAGAGCTTGCTGGTAAAAGCACATTGCTGATGGATGCAACGGACAATTTTGAAACTCGGTTACTTATAAACGATGCTGCACTAAAGGCTGAAATTCCATGGATTTACGGCGCCTGTGTTGGAAGCACAGGCGTTGTTTTTCCATTCGTGCCGGGCAAGTCGGCATGTTTTCGTTGCCTTCTGCCTTCGCTGCCAGCGATCAATCAGACCTGTGATACGGCTGGAATCATATCGCCTGCTGTCCAAGTGACGGCCGCCCTCCAATGTGCAGAAGCCATGAAGTGGCTGAGCGGCAAACGTGATAAGATGCGCAGCAAGGTTCATCTATTCGATCTATGGGAAAATACGCAAATGGACATAGGGATTTCCCGCATCCGGAATCCAGATTGTCCAACCTGTGGAGAACAGCCTGAGTTTCCTGCACTGACAGCAACCCATCGCTCGGCATATGCGGCGCTGTGCGGGCGGGATGTGGTGCAGGTTCTTCCAGACCCTCATCGTCCGATCACGCTGGACGATGCAGAGAAGATGGGCAGGCTTATGGCGGAACATGTAAAAAGGACCCCTTATTTCGTTGAATTTTATGCCTTTAAGCATCGAATGATTTTATTTAAAAACGGAAGACTCCTCATTCACGGGATCGGAAGTGTTGCCAGAGGTCAAAAGCTATACCATCAGTTGTTTGGTTGAACAAGAGATATAGATCTGATAAATGTAATTAATGTATAGAGTTTTCATAGCAGAGTAGCTTGTTAGGTGGCTGGAAGGTGGAAAAGATGAGAGTATTTGAAATCGTGACGGAGCCCATTCTTCCGCAGACTTATGCAGACTATGTCTTAAGACCGGAAGCGGGAGCGGTGACCGTGTTTACGGGGCATGTAAGAGAGTGGACCCAAGGCGTGCGGACATTATATCTTGCTTACGAGGCCTATGTGCCTATGGCCGAGAAAAAGCTTGCAGAGATTGGCCGCGAAATTGAACAGAAATGGGAAGGGACAAGAGTAGCAATTGCACATCGGATTGGTGAACTTCAGATCGGTGATATTGCCGTTGTCATCGCCGTCTCTTCACCACACCGCTCGGATGCATATCAGGCGAATGAATACGCAATCGAACGGATCAAGGAAATCGTTCCAATCTGGAAACGAGAGATTTGGGAAGACGGCACGCAATGGATCGGACAACAAAAGAAAAAACCGGAGGAAATCAGTCATGATTAAGCTGTACTATTTTGCAGGACTCCGTGAGGTGACGGGGAAATCTGAAGAAATGGCAGATTTGGCAGGACAAACTGTAGGAGAATTATGCAGTTGGATTACAGATAAATATCCGGATATACCGATCAAGTCTACACGAATTGCAGTAAACGAAGAGTACGCGTTGCTTACAGATGTACTGCAAGATGGAGATATCGCAGCTTTTATTCCGCCTGTCAGCGGTGGCTAGTGAAAATGCTCGTCATGTGTCCATTTCTGCAACGTCAAATACAGCTAATGAAAAAAAGAAGGTGGTCACATGAGTTCACATTCACTGAAAGACCTATTGCGGCGTCCGATCCGCGATTTACGTATATCTGTTACGGATCGCTGCAATTTCCGCTGTTCCTACTGTATGCCAAAAGAAATTTTCGGCGACGATTTTGCCTTTCTTCCCAAAAGCGAATGCCTATCGTTTGAAGAGATCCATCGCCTTACGGAGCTCTTTGTAGGCCTTGGGGTCAAAAAAATCCGTCTCACAGGCGGTGAGCCATTAATGCGGCCGAATCTTCCCGACCTTGTCTCTCGAATTTTGTCTATCACCGGAGTGGAGGATATGGGGTTGACCACAAATGGCTTGCTACTAGGGCAACAGGCTCAGCGCCTCTATGATGCGGGGCTGCGACGACTGAATGTCAGTGTAGACGCTCTGAACCCCGAGCTATTTGGGCGGATGAATGGACGGGGCATTAAGCCTGCTTTTATTTTGAAGCAGATTGATTGTGCAAGAGAAATCGGATTTGAGATCAAAGTCAATATGGTGGTTCAAAAAGGTGTTAATGATTCTGAAATTTTGCCGATGGCCGCTTATTTTAAGGAGCAGGGAATAACCCTTCGTTTTATTGAGTTTATGGATGTAGGTAACGATACCGGGTGGAGCTTCAAAAAGGTAGTAACAAAAGAAGAAATTATTGAGCGTCTTAAGAATGCGTACGAGCTGGAGCCGATAGATCAAAATTACTTTGGAGAAGTGGCAAAACGTTACCGTTATAAAGACAGCGACGCGCAAGTTGGCTTTATTACTTCGGTTTCTGATTCATTTTGCTCATCCTGCACGCGTGCCCGTCTATCTTCTGATGGCAAGTTTTATACGTGTTTATTTGCTTCAGACGGATTCGATTTGCGCCAGATGCTTCGTAACGGGGCGAATAATGAGGAACTACTCGATGCGATTACTTCAGTATGGGAACAACGCTTAGATCGGTATTCCGATGAACGTACTGAAGAGACTGCAAACAACCGAAAAAAAATTAACATGTCCTATATTGGGGGCTGACATTTTTATCATGGCAATGGGCCGTATTCAAGGTGTTGCCCCCAAAAAGAAAGCGCAAACATTTTTGTTGGCAAAACTTAAATTTGATGTTATTATGATCTTGGGATTGTTACTGAAAAGGCAAAACCCGGGACATGGAACTGGATTTCCATGTGTTGGGTTTTGCCTTTTCTTTTTGTATACAGATTTGCAATAACACAGAAAGGTGAGTGATGATGTAGGGCTATCTCTCTTTGTGAATGCGCTTTCAATACAATGGAGTTGTAGATCTTTACTGCACTTTACAGTTTGGTTTGCAATGAAAGTTGATCGGCTATTACCGTCTTGTGACCTATCTGAAATATCGCCCAGCATCTAAATCCTTTTTTAAATTATTACGGGATCAGGGGGCAGCCAGAATGATCATAACAAAGATATTTAATAATAACGCCATAATAGCCAAAGATTCAAAAAGGCATGAATTTGTTGTTATGGGTCGTGGAATTGCATTCAAAAAGAATGCAGGAGAACAAGTAGAAGAGCATTTAATTGAAAAGGTGTTTGTACTTAAACAAAAAGATGCTTCAGAAAAATTTAAATTATTGTTAGAGGATGTCCCTACAGAATATGTTTCGTTATGCTATGACATCATTGAATATGGAAAAAGCATATTGGAAGCACAACTGAGTGACTATGTATATGTTTCGCTTACAGATCACATGAACAATGCATTTAAAATGTTTGATGAAGGGTTTAAAAATGCGAACCCGCTCATCTGGGAAATTAAAAAATTTTATCCTAAAGAATTTGGAGTTGGCTTAAAAGCACTGGAGTTTATTGAAGACGAGACAGGTAAACGATTGTCTGAAGATGAAGCGGGGAATATAGCTCTTCATTTAATCAATGCTCAAGTAAACGGCTCCAACCATAAAGTAACTGATGTCGCTCAGCAAACTCAAAAAATACAGGATATCTTAAATATTATTAAGTACTCTTACAATATTACGCTAGACGAACACTCGACCAGCTATGAACGATTTATTACACATTTAAGGTTTTTCTTTCAGCGGTTAATTCAAAAAGAAAAATTAGCACTGGAAGATGATTTTCTATTAAGGCAAGTGAAAGCAAAGTACAAAAAAGCTTACAGCTGTATGCTAAAGATTGAGAAATACTTGGACACGGTATTATCAGATGAAGAAAAACTGTATATAACGATTCATATTCAGCGCGTAACTCAATGACCAATTGAATAACTCCTTGGATTGTTACTGGTAATGCAGGCGAAACCAACCTAGATCGAATTTGATCTATTTTGGTTTTGCCTTTTTTTATAAATACAAATAAAGGGGCAGTTACAATGAAGTATGAGACATTAGCACAAGACATCATCAGAAATGTCGGCGGCAAAGAAAATGTAAATAGTCTAACTCATTGTATTACACGCTTGCGATTCAAGCTAAAAGATGAAAATAAGGCCAATACAGAGGTTCTGAAAAACATGGATGGTGTTGTCACTGTGGTAAAAAGCGGCGGGCAATACCAAGTGGTGATCGGTAATCATGTGCCCGAGGTTTATGCGGATGTTGCCATGATAGGTGGTTTCCAGGCAGGTGATTCAGAAGAAGCCTCAGGTGAAAAAGTGAGTTTGTTCAATAGGTTTATTGATACCATTTCAGGTGTATTTACACCCACGCTGGGTGTCTTGAGTGCCACGGGTATGATTAAGGGCTTTACAGCATTGTTTGTAGCCTTGGGCTGGTTGACCGCAACATCAGGTACCTATCAAATTCTCAATGCTTTAGGAGATTGCTTGTTCTACTTCTTCCCTATTTTCCTGGGGTATACGTCGGCCAAAAAGTTTAATGCCAACATTTTTATAGGTATGGCGATCGGGGCGTCACTTGTTTATCCAACCTTTAGCACGATAACAGCCTCGGGTAAACCGCTATACACTCTATTTAGCGGCACTATATTTGAGTCACCAGTATACATCACCTTCTTAGGTATTCCGGTCATTCTGATGAGCTATGCATCAACTGTTCTTCCGATTATCATATCCACCTATGTAGGCGCAAAAATAGAAAATTTCTTTAAAAAGGTCATCCCTAGCGTAGTGAGAACATTCTTGGTACCGTTTTTCACCTTGTTAGTTATTGTTCCATTAGCACTGATTGTGATTGGACCGCTCTCGACTTGGGCAGGTCAACTGCTTGGCGCAGCAACGCTCTTTGTGTATAACTTAAGCCCAATTATAGAAGGTACCATCATGGGTGCTTTCTGGCAAGTATTTGTTATTTTTGGATTACACTGGGGTCTTGTTCCTATCGCTATGAACAACTTGGCGGTGCTCAAATTCGATCCGATCCTTGCTGCGACGCTGGGAGCTTCCTTTGCTCAAACAGGTGTTGTGCTGGCGATTTTGTTCAAAACCAAAAACGTAAAGCTGAGATCCCTTTCCATTCCAGCGGTCATCTCCGGGATCTTTGGTGTGACAGAACCAGCGATTTACGGGATTACATTACCACGTAAGAAACCATTCATTTTAAGCTGTATAGCGTCTGCGGTAGGTGGCGGTATTATAGGCATGATGGGAACGAAAGGCTATATTATTGGCGGCTTGGGCATTTTCGCGATTCCGAGCTATATCAGTCCATCAGGAATAGACAGCGGATTTTATGGGGCTGTTATCGGTATCCTGGTAAGTTTCGTATTAGGCTTCTTGCTTATGTTCTTTGGCGGATTCAGAGATGATGAGGTGAAAGAAACGAAAAAAGAAGCGAGTACAACAGGGGCAGCAAAAGGAGGGGAAGTATTAGTAAGGCAGGAGACGGTGATCAGTCCGTTAATGGGTGACGTAAAGCCTTTATCTGAGGTAACTGATGAAGCCTTTTCCACAGGTGCTTTGGGTAAAGGGATTGCCATTGAGCCTTCCGAAGGCAAGGTCGTTTCACCGGTAGATGGTGTATTAACATCCTTATTTTCGTCAGGTCATGCCATCGGAATTACCAGCGATCAGGGCGTGGAGATTCTCATCCATGTAGGCAAGGATACGGTCAAATTAAAAGGTAAACATTTTTATCCCAAAGTAAAACAAGGGGAAGCCGTCAAAAAAGGGCAATTGCTCATGGAGTTTGATATGGAGGCGATCAAAGAGGCAGGTTACGTTCTGACTACCCCTGTGATCGTTGCCAACACTGCTAGTTACTTGGATGTCATTGAAACGGAGAAAAAGACGATTGGTTATAAAGAGGATTTATTGACGGTCATGGTCTAAGCTACCAATATTTTAGGAGGAATGAACAATGAACAATAATATAACCAAGAAGTTTCCGCAAGGATTTTTATGGGGAGGGGCCACGGCTGCTAACCAATTTGAGGGTGGGTATAATGTGGATGGTAAGGGACTAAGCACTGCTGATGTCATAACAGCCGGGACGCATACTGTTTCACGAAGAATTACGCCTGTGTTGGAAGAAGGCATGAACTATCCAAGTCACGAGGCGATTGATTTCTACCATCATTATAAAGAGGATATCCGATTATTTGCTGAAATGGGTTTCAAGGTCTTTAGAATGTCGATTGCTTGGTCCAGAATATTTCCTAACGGAGATGATACAGAGCCGAATGAGCAAGGCTTGCAGTTCTATGATCGTGTGTTCGCAGAATTGAAAAAGTACAACATTGAGCCTTTGGTTACAATCTCACATTATGAAGCACCGTTCCATTTAGCCCAAAAATATAATGGCTGGTCAGACCGCAGAGTCGTCGATTTTTATGTAAGATATTGTGAAGTGCTTTTTAACAGATACAAAGATGTCGTAAAATACTGGCTCACCTTTAATGAAATCAATATCTTAACCTTATCTTTCGGAGCGTTCATGGCCGGAGCGATGATGCCAGAGGGAAATGGAGAGCTTGCCCATGCTACAGTGAAGGATGAGCAGGTATTGTATCAAGCTTTGCATCATCAATTTGTAGCCAGCGCAAAGGCGGTAAAGCTAGGACATGAGATTAATAAGGATTTTAAAATTGGCTGTATGATTGCTTATATGTGTTCATATCCACTTACCTGTAACCCTGATGATGTTTTGCTGGCTCAACAAAAGGATAATTTGAGTAATTTCCTATGCTCAGATGTTCAAGTAAGAGGTGCTTATCCGGGATATGCTAAACGATATTTTAAAGAACATAATATCCAAATTACGATGCAGGACAATGATGAGGACGTCTTAAAAGAAGGTTGCGTAGATTTTTATACCTTCAGTTATTATTCATCTACTTGTGTCAGTGCAGACCCCAATCAGGAGAAGGTGGGTGGAAATTTATCCATGGGATTAAAGAACCCCTACTTAAAAGCAAGCGCCTGGGACTGGCAAATCGATCCACAGGGATTGAGATGGTCCCTCAATAACATTTATAACCGATATGAAATTCCGTTAATGGTTGTGGAGAATGGTCTGGGTGCTGTGGATACCGTGGAAGAAGATGGCTCCATTCAGGATGATTATCGAATTGATTATCTGAAGCAACACATTGAGCAAATGAAAGAAGCCATTGCTGATGGAGTAGATTTAATAGGTTATACGCCTTGGGGATGTATTGATCTGGTAAGTGCGGGAACCGGTGAAATGAAAAAACGCTATGGATTCATATACGTCGATAAGGATAATGAAGGTAAAGGAACACTTGCCAGATCCAGAAAGAAGAGCTTCTATTGGTATAAGAGCGTGATCGAAACCAATGGAGAACAGCTGGATTAATGCTTAGTGTGTGTCTTCAAAAAGTTGTACAGTCAGCGCGTGCCTATTCCATAGGTATGCGCTGTTTGGATTTAAAAACGACTCCCCTTCAGGAAACTACGGTAAATGTATACAGATTAGGGACTCAACCTAGCCAATAGTATGTTAATTCACTAAACACATGGGATGAAAATGTCGAAATAGAGGGTAGGATGGATAACAAAATATAAGGAAGTGGATACATATTATGAATCAAGTAGAAGCTGTTTTGACTGCCATGCCGTATATCAGAGAAGCTGCACGACAAGATGTTTTAATTTCCGTATTGGATAGGGAAAAATTTCTATTCTTTCAGTCGGGTAAAAGTTTAGTCTATGACTTCAAGGCAGGCGACCCTCTTCCTGATGTACACAAGAACTTCAAAATGCTAGTAGGCGGAGAAAAGACCAGAGTGCGTTATGATGCCGAAGTTTTTGGGTTTGCTGCTGATTCTTACTTTCATCCGATAAAGAATGAACAGAATGAGATCGAGGCAGTAATGTGCATCACCTATAGTACGGATAATCAAGATCAACTGAAGAAGTTGATGAGTCAAGCAGAGGATGTTACAAGCAAGCTAGTTGAAGGGATTCAGCATGTGGCGGCCCATTCGGAGGAGCTTAGTGCGACGGCCGAGGACATTTTAAGCAATACGAAAAAGGCGGTTGAGGATTCTGGTAATGTGACTGAGGTGGCAGGCTACATCAAGGAAATTTCAGAGCAGACAAACTTGCTTGGATTAAATGCAGCCATTGAAGCTGCTCGGGTGGGTGAGGCAGGAGCAGGGTTTGGAGTTGTCGCTGCAGAAATCCGCAAGATGTCTACGGGCACTAAGGAAGCAACTGGACGAATCGAGCAATCCTTGCAAGCTGTCAGACAATCCGTTTATAACATGGAACAAGAGATTACGCAGATTACGGTATCTTCCCAAGAGCAGGCCAAGCTTGTGTCGGAGTTTATGAATATTATCGATCAATTAAATGAAACTAACCAAGGTTTGAGAGGTTTAATAGAGAAAATCACGAATGATGTTGATGCAAAATAAAGATTGAAAAAAAGTCTCGGTCTGTGAATTGTGCATTCCGTTATGGAAATGTAGATCACAGGGTGAGACTTTTTTAAGTTTATAGATGAATAACTTGGAGTGGATACATGTATGAATTTGAATGGGTTGAATGAACAGAGTTACACAGAACTAGAGGATTATTGGGTGCGTGTATTTCTAAATGTAGTACAAGATCAGGATAAGGAGAACTGGGTGATTCCTTATTACAACACATCTTTTTCTAATGGTCAGAAAGTCATGGATATGAACCCCATTTTTTCGGCTAAATCAAAATTAAGTCATAAATCCATCAGACTCATTCAAGAAACGGATCATGAAGAGGATGACGTACACTATTGGTTAGATACGAATGGGAAAAATGAATTAGTTATTATTTGTTCCTTATCACAGCAACATGTGCACAAGGTAAAAGGGATCATTAAACGCTGGATTTATGAATGAGATCCATTATCCATAATCAAATCTTTTCCGATATAATAGGGAAGAGAAGCCATAGAACAGATACTACCTCAGAGAGGTGATTTACAATGACCGTTGATATTCTCCTACGTAATAATGTAAAAGTGCTGGGCACAGGTAGCCAGACGATTGTGTTTGCTCACGGCTTTGGATGCGACCAGGATATGTGGCGTTATATCGTCCCTAGCTTTATCGACAACTACCAAATCGTCTTATTTGATTACGTTGGTTCCGGAGATTCTCAAATAAAATACTATGATTCCAAAAAATACAGTGACTTGCAAGGGTATGCCCAAGATGTGCTGGATGTTATGGAAGCGTTAGACTTACGAAATACCATATTCGTCGGACACTCCGTTAGCAGCATGATCGGAATGCTCGCATCCATCCGCAGCCCTCAATATTTTGAACGCATTGTCATGCTCGGTCCTTCTCCACGCTATGTGAATGACCTGCCTTCTTATTATGGAGGCTTATAAAAGTGATATTGATGAATTACTGGATATGATGCAAATGAACTTTATTGGCTGGGCTAGTTACATGGCACCCATTGCTATGCAGAATCCCGAGCGAGGGAACTTAACCGAAGAATTGGAAAAGGCATTTTGCTCAAGAGATCCTCATATTGCACGGCAATTCGCAGAGGTTACATTTTTTTCAGATTGCCGTGTCGATCTTCAGCATGCTTCGGTTCCTACGCTTATTCTCCAGTGCTCAGACGATAGTATTGCTCCGATTGAGGTAGGGGATTATTTGCATACCCATCTTAGAAATAGCAGACTTCAGCAGATGAGAGCAAAGGGGCATTATCCTCATTTAAGCCAACCAGGAGAAACGAGCGATTTAATCAAAGAATATTTAGCCAGTGTGTAATATCGAATGAAAGGCAGTCATACAATGGATATTCAATTAGATAAAGCTCCCTGTGGATACTTTTCAATTTCGGACGCTGGGATCATTCAATCGGTAAATCAAACTTTATTGGACATGCTTCTTTATGAACACGATCAATTGCTCGGACGGCCAATTGAAACAACAATGACTGTTACGAACAAGCTATTTTTTCATACTTATTTTTATCCCTATATCCAGTTGTACGGGCGTGTCGATGAGATGTACTTTTCGTTTCGGACAAGTGATCGACAGGATGTGCCTGTACTTCTAAACGGGGTTCGCCAGGAACGAAACGGAGAAGCTGTTATTGATTGTGTAGTGCTAATGATGCGTAAGCGAATTGAACATGAAAAAGATATACTACAGACCAAAACCAAGCTTCAGGAATTATATCAGGCGACGAATGAAGCAAACCAGAAGCTCGAACGGTTGCACGAAGAATATGAAATCAAGCAGCAGGAATTAGTGAGGATCAATCTCCAGCTAGAAACGATGGCGTCAACCGATCCGTTAACCGGTCTTAGAAATCGAAGATATTTTCAAGATCAGTTACTAGCTAGCCTAGCCTCCTTTCAGGAGACAGGGACCCCCTTTTCCCTGCTGATCATTGATATTGATCATTTCAAAAGCATTAACGACACTTACGGTCATCCGGTGGGCGATCTCGTGCTTACTCATCTGGCTGAATTACTACAATCCCTGTCACGGGACGTGGATATTGTCGCTCGTTATGGTGGCGAGGAGTTTGTCATTATTCTTCCGGGCAACGATCAAGAGGAAGCCATTCGTACGGCAGAAAGATATCGTTCCATGACGGCCTCAAGGGATTGGGGAGAATACAGCATTACTGTGAGTATTGGTGTGGCAACGGTCACGCAAGCGGATACGGAACAATCGATAGTTCATCAAGCAGATTTGGCTCTGTATGCTTCCAAGAGTGGCGGGAGAAACCGGGTCACGCATTCAGCAAGTCTTGTAAAGAAATAGATAGAGGCTTATTAATAAAGGGAATTAAGAGCCGACGCGCCTTAGAGCTAATTAGCCTAGCCTGCCTCTTACGGCGGGCTTTTTATTATAAAGGCTATGTTAAATTCTAATGTTGATATTTGACCATAAGAAAACCGCCTCAGTTGAAAGGCGGTTCATTAAGCTATCGTACCCGTTTGTTTAAGAATTACCCATGAAAAAAACCTTAGCGTAATAACCAATTGTTGACCCACAATATTAGTGTTGGTACAATCTATAAAAACAAATTGGAGGAAATACCATGGAAGCCATCTTACAACATCTTAATTTTAGGATTACCGATGTTCCATCCAGAATCCATACTTATTCTGAACTCGATTTTTCTATTCGGACCCGACCAAACAGTTGGTCAAAAAAGGAAATACTAGGGCATCTGTGTGACTCCGCACTTACTAATTTACAAATATTTGTGCGTTCTCAATATGAATCTCAACCTTACTCAGTGTTAAAATACGCCCAGAATCATTGGGTGGAACTCATGAATTACCAAAACCTAAGTATTGATCATATTTTGGCTCTTTGGGTTATGTTGAATAAGCAAGTGGCTGTAGTCATTGCAAACATTCCTGAAGACAAGTTGCTGTATTTATGCGACATTGGTGAAGAAAAACTTGTTACGTTAGAGTGGCTTATAAAAGACTATGTTGAGCACTTGGAACACCATCTCGAACAAATTTTTAGTACATAACTGCCAGTTAGCTTAACAAGAATAAGCAGAAATCCGAAGTTTGGTATTCGTGTCGGTTACAGTAAACAAGCACGATTTGACCAACATATTTTTCTTATTCGATGCGGTATTCTCATATTCCTTGCTGTCTAGGTATTGAAACCAAACCCCTCAATCATGCATTCAATAAAACGAACCCAAATATGAGGTCTTCTCGTGCGTTGAAGAGGGGTGTTTGTAAGGTCATTGAACGTTTGGCGACAGGACTTACAACGGTAACGTTGACGTTTAACCTCTCCAGTGCGTGTTTTTACAGCGTACTTTCCAAATCGCACGACAGAATGATTTTTACAATGCGGACAAACAAGCCCATCTTTGTGCTTCTGCTCTTGAATTTCATCAATTGCCCGTATTTGATTAGCAATCCCCGTCGTTCGAGTCTGCAAAAAGTAAACAAGTTCTCGTTTTTCGCTATCGTTTAAGGCATTAGCAAGCTTTTTCAGTTCCTTTAAATCCATAGGTAAACCATCTCCGAATAGTGATATTGCCTATATTATAGAACGTTTGTTCGTTACTATCTAATATCAACAACAAAGTTTAACAAAGCCATTATAAAAAGAATGAGTGATGTGGAGTGATAAACATGGGGGAAGCGTACAAGCTGGACTGTGATACCTGTGTTTTTACTAAGAACATATTTGTGGGATTCGGTTTTTCATATATGAGTTTGGAATCCATTGCTTCGTTTGTACAGGATACTGTCCTTAAACGACGTATTGGGGAATTCATAGGCAACCCTTCGACGAGATATGATGCTTATGACGCGATATATGTATGTCCGGTCTGTCAGGCCATCCGCAATGAACTGTTTATTGAGATGATATCGGACTCATCACAGTATAAAATTTCTTATGCTTGTCCTAGATGCGCGAGTGTTATGGAGCAGGAACACATTGAAAACAATGTGCCTGTTCATTTGAGTTGCCCAGCATGTGAAAAGGGGAAATTGAAAGCAACGTTTTATATGGATTGGGATTAATAGATTCTCCGAATATCACTACAGAATACTCCAATAAGTCTGGTCAAACCATTCAAATTCAGCTAATATTAATGATAACGATTCTCATTTAAATCATCAAAATGAATGAAAACCTTTGAGGTGGATGCTTGTGAATTCAAATTCGTTATCATTAATATATCAGCATTATTTAGAAAAAACTCCGTTTAGAAAACAAAACGAGCATACCTATATGATGTTACCAGAAGCGGGTAACGGACATATTTACCGAGTTACAACTTACAGCGGAATCGAGATTGTGTATTCGCACATTCAATATCACGAGCCTTACCCAACGAACTTTGCTTCCAGAGGACAAATGATTGAACTTCAATTTGCACTTTCGGGGCAACGTCATGTGAATATAGCTGGTCTGGACTATACACTCCCGTCGGGGCGGGGGGCTCTTATTTTTTTACAGGATTTCAAAGCACGCTTCCATCCTCCGGTTAACGAACAATACCAATCATTTGCACTTGGCATTCCTGTTTCGTTGTTTAATTATGCTGCTTCACAGTTGGCGGCTCGTCACCAGGCAGCTATTGAATTTAATCAAATTCTGAAGGGTGCTGCATTCCATCACTTTGGTTTTGAACTGGATCACCGAAGTATAGTGATGATTGAACATTTGATCAAAGACTTGAAAAGTGTGCATAGATCGCCTTTATTAATGGAAGCAGCAGCACTAGAGATTTTAAATCGACTTATGATTCAATTATTTGATTTAACCCCCATGCCCGAAGGATTATCTAAAGAAGATGTCAGAAAGTTGCATATGGCTCGGCAAATCCTTGAATCCAGCATGATTGATCCTCCTTCACTGATCGCATTATCCCAAAAAGTAGGATTAAACGATTTTAAATTAAAAAAAGGATTCAAAGCATGTTTTGGAACGACTGTATTTGAATATTTGCGCCAAATTCGTCTCGATTATGCGATGAAGCTGCTTCGAAGCCAGGAGAGCAATGTAACAGAAGCTGCGATGGCTGTAGGGTACAGCAATGTGAGTGCATTTTCAGAGCAATTTTTCCGGGAATACGGAGTGAAACCATCATCCTTGAAGAAAGTATTTTAAAATTTCTTTTTTGACCCTTCTAAAGATATCAAGTAAACAAAAAGCTGGAACCCTGTTATAGAAAGGATGCCAGCTTTTTATTTGGTGCTTATTTTACGAAAGTTTCTGTACCCTCTGAATTGATGGTTGAAGTATGGGTACGAGACGCTTCTTCAATATTTTTGAATGCCCAGTAATCTACTGGTACATCCTTCCAAGTAGCCTGAATTGTTCCTTCCAGGGGTCCTCGCTTTAAGATCGTGTTTAAAATGGTAACAGTCTCTACTCGTGTTATAAATTTATTGGGTTGGAAGCTGTTGTCGTTATAACCGGTAATCCACCCCGCATTAGCTAGCGCTACAATGGAATCTCTTGCCCAATGCTTTTCGATATCGGTATAGGGAGACGCTGCGGTTTGCGTTCCTTTAAGCTGCTTCCAGGATGCGAGTATTGCTGCCATTTCTGCACGGGTAATGGGTTGCTCTGGCCGAAATGTTCCATCTGCATATCCATTCATGAGGTGCTGTGTCGTGAGTGCTATAATCGAATCCTTTGCCCAATACGAATTAGGTACATCTTTGTATGTCGTTGAGCCTTCTTTTGTCTCCAGCTTCATAATTCTAGCCATCATCGCGGCGGTTTCAGCTCGTGTAATGGACTGGTCCGGTCGGAATGTACCATCCTGATAACCCGTTATATATTTTTCATGCGCAACCTCGGGTTGCTCTACGGGCATGATTTCCGGAGTCGGTACATCCGTTGTTGAAACCGATGGTGATGAAGATGTGGTTGTTTCACTGGAAAAAGATGAATCACTGCTATCCGCGTTATCCTTCTTATCTTTTTTATTGCTACTGCTGCTGTCGTTACCAGTAGTAGCACCGGTTCCGCTCGTACTTCCAGTACCTCCAGTGCCTGCATCTCCGTTTACAACCTGTATATACGCTTCAGAGGTACTCGGCGCGAATCGAACATCTCCACTGTATATAGCAGTAATCGGGTGGCTTCCCACACTTAAGTTGCTTGTAGTGTAGTACGCATTGGCATAACCATTCGAAATACCGACTGGCTCCATCGTCAGCGTATCTAATATATTCGTGCCGTCCATAAGGATGACTGTTCCGGTTAAATCGCCCGAAGTTTGTGGGTTCGAAGTTGTCCTCACGCTAAACCTTACTTCTTGGCCGTGACTAGACGGATTCGGCGAACTCAGTACTGTAGTTACTGTAGGTCTCAGTGAAGGTGTAGTCGTAGGTGCAGATGCATTTACGACCTGAACGTATGGCTCAGATGTACTGGGGGCAAATCGAGCATCCCCACTATATATAGCAATAATCGGATGACTTCCCACACTTAAATCGCTTGTGGTGTAGGTCGCAGTGGCATATCCATTCGCAATGCCATTTGGCCTCATCGTCAGCGTATCTAATATATCCGTACCGTCCATTAGGATAACCGAGCCGGTTAAATCTTTCGTAATTTGTGGGGTTGAGATGGTTTTGATGCTAAACGTTACGAATTGACCTTGTTTAGAAGGATTTGTCCAACTCGTTACCGTGGTTTCAGTAGCATACACCGCATCCGTTACACTAGGTGCTGGTGAGGAGGTTGCATACACAGTACTCTCGGAAAAACTCCATGTCCAGGTTCCAAATAAGACGATAACAGCAAGATAAGTTAAACAAAAAGACTTGAATTTACTCATAAACTTCCTCCATAAATTTCCGGTGTCACGATGAGCTTACTAAAATTCTCCATGATGACTAACCTACGAATATGATTTTCTTACACTACTGAATTACTATACTAAATGCCTCTGAACCAATTCTGAACCAAATCAACAAAAACCGTGTCCAATTCACATCGCTAGAAGGGGATCATGATTTGCAAGCCTTTTCAGTAATTCCTCAGAACAATGCAAAAAGGGTCAACCAGAAAAAACCGGTTGACCTCATAATATGAAGAACAGTTTAGCGCGATGTTTTGGAAAGACTTATTTCCGTTAGTATTTAAATTTGACCGTTAGATCTTGTAACTTTTGTGACATATCCGACAAGGTCGTTGCAAGGCTGGTGATCTGCTGCATCGAAGCCAGCTGCTCTTCTGCAGACGCTGCAATATTCTGCGAGTTGTCCGCTGCTTGGAGTGCCAGACTGGATACGTTCTCTCCGCTTGCCGAAATCTCCTGGACACTTGCGGTTATTTGCTCCGTGATGCTCGCGAGCTCTTCCGTTTGCTGTGCGATATGATTGGTGGACGCCACAATTTTATTAAACTGCTGCTCCGTCTCATTGGCAATTTTAATGCCGGAGTCTACATCCTGTTTTACGCGTTCCATGGTCTTAAGCGAATGCTCCATATCTTTGCGCATATTCTGAATCAACTCGGAAATCTGCCCGGAAGACTGGTTCGATTGTTCGGCCAGCTTTCTTACCTCTGAAGCAACTACGGAGAAACCGCGGCCTTCTTCGCCTGCACGGGCAGCCTCAATCGAAGCATTTAAGGCAAGCAGATTGGTCTGCTGTGCGATATCCGTAATGGCATGTAGCATCGTGTCGATCTGTTGAGTGCGTTCATCCAGCATTCTCATAACCGCATCGGTTTCATTGACGGAATGGTTAATCAAGTCCATTTGCTTCACCGTATGTTGTACAGCAGTACCGCCAAGGCTCGCCATCTCCATCGCGTCTGCAGACGATTCAGCAATAGTCAAGGAGCTATCCGTGATCCGCTGCATGCCTATTGAAATTTCTTCAAGCGAGCTGGTTGTCTTCTGGAGCATCAGTTGCTGCTCCTTCGCACCGGCCGCCGATTCCTGAATCGCAATGGTGATATGCTCGGTTGCCTGTCCAGTGTGCTCTGCTCCAAGGGTCAATTCTTTCGAGGAAGCAGCGACCTGCTTTGTGGACAGGTTTACCTCACCGATCAAATATCTAATATTTTTAATCATATGATTGAAATCCTGTGCCAGCTCGCCAACCTCATCTTTTGAATTCATTTTGACTTCTTCGACCGTTAAATCACCGTCCGCAACTGCATTAAGCCGCTTTGCAATCATGATAATAGGCTTCGTAAAACGTCCCGAAACAAAGCTTACGATAATTGCTCCCAGAATAACTGCAATAGTCGTAATAATCAGGACAATATAAAGGACCTTGGTCGCCCCGCTGTTAAATTCGTTAAAATATGCTCCAGAGCCGATGATCCATCCCCAATAAGGATCCCTTTCAACGTACGAAATTTTCGTCTCCACTTGATCTGTACCAGGTAAAGCCCATTTATAAGTGACGAATCCCCCGCCGTTTGTACCGGCTTCTACAAACTCTTTTCCCACATGCACACCGTCTTCCGATACGGCATTTATTAAATCCTGGCCTTCATTTGAAGGGTTCATCACTGAAACGGCATCTTGGTTGACTGCCCACGGATAACCTGTTTTACCTACAGTATATTTAATCTTTACCGGTCTTTTGTTATTAGCATCTTTTACACCGAGCAGCTCGATGCGCAGTTTTTCCTGTGCTTCTTCCAATGTTAAATTACCGGCTTCGACTTGCCCATTGAGGAAACTAATCATACCAATTACCATTTGCACACTATTCTTAAGTGCTACTTTGCCTGATTCATTCATTTCATTCTTGGAAACAACATAAGAACTGATTCCAATCACGAATGTGGGTACAATTAAAATAATCAAGCACATTATGGTTAACTTCGTTCTTAACGATCTTACCTTCATGATTGATCCTATTTTTGTTTTCACTGAGATTTCCCCCTTAGACATCGATATACAGACTCAACCCACAGCTCAGCTAATTACTAAAGGCAAAAGACTGTACATCATATATCGTAATAACATGCCAGGAAATGAAGCCCTTCCATCCAGTCAGCAATGAAGAGACCGATGTAGTTCATTTCACAACGAAAGAGCGACCCTATAATCAACGACGCCCATTGGGCCATAGAATGCAGGCCATTTTTTACTGTCTGAAGACTGGCTGCTGTTTTATACGCAAAATTAAATCCGTTTAACCGCAAATTTATCCGTCTATAGGCAGTAGCGTTTTGGTATGCTCCGTATACTTCTGCATAGAGAGAATCTTTAACAGAGGAGTGTGCGAGGATGAATAGAATAAAAGGGAGCATCTTTTTCAGTGTATTTGTGGCTATGCTAGGGCTCATGCTTATTGCTCCAATTATGCCGCCCCTTATTCGTGAATTAGGCTTAAGAGAAAGCCATTCCGGATTAATTATATCGCTTGGTTCTATAACGATGGCCTTAATGGCTCCAGTATGGGGAAATCTGAGTGATGCAAAGGGACGCAAGCCGGTGATTCTGCTTGGTTTCATAGGGATGTGTGTAAGCTGTCTGTTGTTTACACTTACTCTTTTTGCAGGATTAAATGGTTGGCTTAGTGGGGGGCTGCTGTTAGTCCTGCTGATTGTTACACGCGGCTTAATTGGCGGCTTTATCCCGGCGGTGTTGTCATCGTCTCAAGCTTATATGGGGGATGTAACGGAAGGAGAAGAGCGTGGAAGTGGTATGGCTATTATTAGTGCGGCGAATGGGCTTGGGCTGGTATTTGGCCCCGCGATTGCAGGTGCTTTTACTTTAATAGGGCTGTTATGGCCCTTATATTTTGGAATTGTCATTGCCGCTGTTGCATTCGTGGTGTCTCTGCTGGCGATTCCGGCGGCCCAGCCCGTTATTCAGCAAAAACCCGCTCGAATTAACCCCCTCCAGCCAGGTCTAAGAATGTATTTGTTTGCAGGATTGGTTACGATGATAAGTATTGTGACTATTCAGGTTATAGGTGGTTTTTATTTTCAAGATCAGTTAGGTCTTACATCCGAAGAAACAGCAAGAGTCGTGTCCTTTGGACTTATGTTCTCCGGGGCAGCGATGCTGATTGTGCAGATCATCCAGATGAAATGGCTTAAATGGAAGCCTAAACCGATGATTTTGCTTGGTTCTCTATTCCTAATTGCTGGAATGGCATTATTTCTGATTTCAGCCAGCTTGGCCGTTTACTATGCAGCATTCTTTATGTTTGGCATAGGCACAGGCTTACTGATGCCCGGTTTTATGGCAGGTGCTTCGCTTTCGGTCAGTCAAGAGCAGCAAGGGGGAGCAGCGGGGCTGGTAGCTGCGGTACAGGGAATTTCCGCGATCATTGCTCCTATTTTGACGACCACCTTGTATCGAGTGGACAAATATATTCCCTTTACGCTTATAGCAGTCTTGGTAGCTGTTATGGCTGTTATTATGTTGGTAGTGAGAAAAAGAAACGGGAATAGTGAGCGTGTGCCTCAGAAGGCAAAATAAATAAAAGAGTGGTTAGATGAATCCATAGGCTTCCGGGGTATACTCACCGGAAGCCTATATCTATTATAATAAATTATAAGAAATTTCAGGAAAATCAGAAGGAAGTGAGGGGCTTATGGAAATCCAGCAAAAATGGGTGGCACTAAACAAAAGATATAGTTTGTACGCACCCAGTCCCGAGGCTGTACAAGCCATGTACCAATTGAAGGAAGAGCTTGAGGGCTTAGAAAGCGAGCATGCTACAGGGAACATTTCATGACCCTGCTTGCTGTGCACAACTGGAGGAACCAAAACTGGATGAGTTACTGCATCGGACTCCCGGTTATGAGGCATGGCAGACCGCCGCGTGGCTGGATCACTGTGATGACTACTGTGTTTTTATAGATTTTGTGGGCTGGAAGGAGCTTGTCAGTAGAGGGATAGAAAATGATGTCAACCTGATGTTTATGCCTATTTTGGCTTTGTATAATGAAAAAGAGGCTAAGAGTCGAATACGGGAAAGCATGGAACGTGACGGATCGTTTCGGGGTTATTTATTTCAGTGCAGGCATTGCAAGGAATACCTCTTATATGCGGACTATGACTGAATCCAAGTGAATTTCCTGAGGTGAATGAGAAGGTGAAACCCAATTTAGGGGTGGTTCTAATTAAGGAGAAGTTCATAAAATTGGAGGAATGCAGATGGGGTGGGAGTATGGAATTAAGGTCGCAGATGTTAAGGATATTAAAGCGCTAATGGAACGCTTAGCTGAAGCATTGCCTAGGATTGAGGGATATCGGATGCAAAGGGATGAAGATGGCTTTGTTCTGCTTCAGAATAATTCTGATTGGCCTGAAGCGCTTCAGATTTCAGTGGAAGAGGCAAGAAATATTGAAGGGTTAGAAGATGATGAACCTTATATCTATTGTCTATTTCATATCGGCGGCGGAGATGCGATGAGGTTAAGGGAAGGAATGTGTAGGGCACTGGAAGAAGAGAAATGCGCTGCGGATTGGTTCGAGTTGTAGCCGAAGAAAGGAGTAGATGAAATTGAGTAAGAAGGACAAAAAAGAGATTCAGACACTAATCTATCGCTATAGTGGTCCAAGAGCCAATATTGGATATACTTTTGAACCGCTACGCTATGGTGATACAGATGAGCCAAAGCTGGAGGAGATGATCTTCATCTACGCAGATGACTTTGATATCGTGCTGTCTGTGTTAAAGTCCAAATATCCACTTGTCGATCCTGACACGGGGGAAACGTATGAGGCTTTTGATGCCTGCTGGGATAATCCGATTCAGGCGTCGGTATGGCATGAAATATTAACAGAATTGGATGCTTGGCCTGCCAAGGAGCCAGAATTACGCATATTTATCGATTCCTTTACAGCATGGGTCAGAGCGCATTTGAAGCAAGCAGATGGTATTATCGTGACCGGAAATCTGTAGAGGAAGGCAATGCACTGCAATCCGTATTTTCGCTGCCCCTCGCTTCGAGGGGCAACTGGAAAGCGAGCTGCTGGGTCAAATGCCTCGTTCTTTACATTGCATGCGACAGGCTCCTTATGGCAACTGGATTATTGACGTTGCTTCCGAATCCTGAGTAACTTTTGCTCCAATTTGGTATCACCCATAAATTTGCTGACAGATACAGCAAGCTGATATTGAATGGTCCCCATATTGTTAGCGGCAGGTTGAAGAACCCCTTTTATCGTTTGCCATAACGAAGTAGCCTGTCGGCTTTTTGCTCCAAAATGCATGATGATGTGGATACAGGCTGTAATTATATTGCGGCCCAGTCCGTACAGGAACCATTCTTTTTCCTTCGTAATAAGCGGAATGATGGTTGCCATCGTTTCCCAAGCTTCATCCCATCGTCCTGTTTCAATGAGCTTTTCTGCCAAGCTGGATGCAGTAGAACAGTAGTTACTAGGATTTTCTTCTATTTTCTCCATTTCGGCCAGCTTTTTGAGAGCTTCAATTTCACCTTCTGCATGGTTGCGCCATCTCTCATGATAAACGAGTGTCCGCAAATTTTCTTTGTCCCAATCCGTCTGCTCTCTGATCCACAGATCGATAAATAATGATAGATATACATCTTCCCCGAGTTCACTTGCGATATTGATGCAATCTTCAAGATCAGCTGAATCTTTGCTGAACAAATATGTTTCCAAAATCAACTCAGGATCAAACCCGGCGTATGTATCGAAATTGGCTTTCTTGGCCTGCTGGAACAAAACTTGGTCCTGCTCACGCTCATATTTTTGCAGTAAAAAAACGGCGTAGTATAGAGCATCGCCAATCCCCTGAAAACTGTTCGTTTCCCTGTCTATAATCTCATTAACGAGCAGTCTTCTCACAATCGGTTCATAATACGGGGCATATCGATCCTCACGATTACACATAGCCAAAAGCACCTTCAAGCGATTGGTATAATTGGCATCACTTTTTCCATATTCCTCACTGTGTTGCTCCAAATAGTCAACCTTCGAAAAATCGGCGTGATCACTTATTAGACTCTGCAGCATTTCATCATAGGGTGCCATCATCTGATCCAGCAGCTTTTTGTAGTTCGTTTCCATTACTGTAATTCTCCTTTCACGGATCGGCTTAATACTACAATCCATATGTACAAAAAACAAGAGTTTACCTTTTGAGTACTGCGTTGTCGTGCGTACATATTTTTCTAATAAACCCATTTTAAGATTCGATATGAGGAATGGACATTCAACACCTGTAAATCAAGCATACAACATGCAGGGATACAACATTGCGCATAACTAATGGAAGCGTTTTAATTTGAGTATAGAAACACAAAAGAAGATCTCAGGGAGGATATAAGATGCTAAAATTGAAAGCGCTTAGATGTGAACATGTAAACAACCCGATTGGACTGGGTTGTCTAAAGCCTCGATTAAGTTGGCAAATTGAATCTGACAACATATATGTTTTCCAAAAACGCTTCCAATTGCAGGTATCCATAAATCCTGTTTTTGAACCGCTGCTCTGGAATCATTTTTCCTATTCGGAACAATCCATTCTGTTTCCCTATGAAGGTCCTCCACTCGAATCAGGACAAAGATATTATTACCGGGTAAAAGTATGGGCTCAGGGAGCGGGTGACACCGAACCGGAGGAATCGGAATGGAGTGAGATTGGCTTTTGGGAAATGGGGCTGCTCCATGAGCAGGACTGGAAGGCACAATGGATTACAGTGAAGGAGCGAAGCATTCATGAAAAGTTTCAGACAAGAGCCCCTTTTGCCGCTTCCAAGTGTTTTTTGGTTGAGGGAAAAGTGAAAAAAGCAGTCATTTATGCCACAAGCCTTGGTCTGTATGAGCTGGAGCTCAATGGACAAAGAGTAGGCGATGCCTACTTTACTCCGGGATGGACAGATTATAACGATCGTGTTCAGGTGCAAGCCTATGATGTGACTTCTACCGTTCGAGAACAACATAACCGCATCACAGCAACGGTGGGAGAAGGCTGGTACAGCGGCTATCTAGGCTGGCAAAAGCGCAAGGATACCTACGGGAACACGAATGCTTTGCTATTTCAAATGAAGATTAGCTATGAAGATGGCCGTTCAGAACTCATTTGCTCTGATTCTTCCTGGGAGGAAACGAGCTGTGCCATTTTGATGTCAGATATTTATAACGGCGAAATCTATGATGCTCGACTGGAGCAGCAGACAGCCCAACATCGCTTCTTGAACGAACAGAAAATGATGCAGGTCGTCCCGTTTCCGTTAAGTCATCTGATTGCCCAGGAGAACGAACCTGTCCGTGTAATGAACCGATTAAAGCCTGTTGAACTGATTCGGACTCCTAAAGGCGAACTAGTACTTAACTTGGGTCAAAATATGGTAGGCTGGCTGGAATTTAAAGTGGAAGCCCCCGAAGGTACGGTTCTGAATCTGGTTCATGGTGAAGTGCTGGATCAGCAAGGGAACTTTTACCGAGATAATATTCGTGATGCAGCGCAGCAGATTACGTACATTTGCAGCGGCAAGGGGACGGAGATATTTAGGCCGCATTTCACTTTTCAAGGCTTCCAGTATGTGAAGCTTGAGGGCTTTCCGGCTGGCGTAGCCATTGAAGATTTTACAGGCGTTGTTTTGCATTCAGACATGGCGACAATTGGCTTGTTCGAGACATCCGATCCAAAGCTGAACCAACTCCAGCACAATATTGTATGGGGACAAAAGGGGAACTTCCTGGATGTGCCGACCGATTGCCCGCAGCGTGATGAGCGATTAGGCTGGACCGGCGATGCACAGATTTTTGCCAGAACGGCCAGCTTCAATATGAATAGTGCTTCCTTCTTTCGAAAGTGGCTGAAAGATTTGGCTTACAACCAGCTGGAGAATGGGGCTGTGCCTTTTGTCGTGCCGGATGTCCTCAAAGGAACCTTTGCAGACAATATGGACCAAACGACAGCCGCATGGGGAGATGCAGCAGTTATATGTCCGTGGACTATCTATCAATGTTATGGGGATAAGCAAATTCTAGCTCAGCAGTATGACAGTATGAAAGCATGGGTCGATTATATTCGTGCCCAGGGGACCGAGGAACACCTGTGGGATACTGGTTTGCAGCTGGGAGACTGGCTGGCGCTGGATAGCGAGGAAGGAAGCTATTTTGGAGCGACTGATGGAACGCTGGTAGCGACTGCATACTTTGCGTATTCGACTCATATCTTGGCGCAGACGGCCAAACTGCTGAATCGGTATACCGATTACAACACCTATCAAAGCTTGCATGAGGGGATTAGAAGCGCTTTTGCGAACCGTTATTTTGATGACGCTGGCAAACTGACTTCTAATACCCAGACTGCACAGGTTGTGGCTTTGCACTTCGGATTGGTACCAGAAAAATATAAAAAGCAAGTGGTTCAGGAGCTCGTACGGCTGATAGAAAAAAATGATATGCATCTGGATACCGGCTTTGTAGGCACACCCTATCTATGCCTGGTTTTATCCGACAATGGCTATACAGATGTAGCTTATAAAATTTTATTCCAGAAAGATTATCCTTCTTGGCTCTATCAGGTTGAACGTGGGGCCACAACCATGTGGGAGCATTGGGACAGCATCAAAGTGGACGGCTCCTTCTGGAGCACCGATATGAACTCGTTCAATCACTATTCGTACGGTTCAGTTGGAAACTTTATGTACCAAAATATTGCCGGAATCGATGTACTTGAAGCGGGCTACAAAAAGTCGCGGTTAGCACCCAAACCGCCTGTTAATCTTACTTCGGCCCATGGCAAGCTGGAGACACCTTATGGTGAGGTTGCTGTCCATTGGGAAATCGTGAATGAAGAAATGCGGATGACGGTTCACGTACCACATAATACGACAACTGAGATTACGCTTCCGGGCGTTCTAGAGCCAGAAGCATTACAACAGACCATTACTACGCAATACCCGTCGATTCAGTATCCGCCTGGTAATGTGCCACAAGAGCTGGCCGGGAAATCAGGTTCTCCCGGAGAACAGGCGATTTTCCAACTGAGTGGAGATCATGAATTGACGTTTACCGTCGGATCTGGACAGTATACGTTCCAGTACAAATACAACCAGAGGCTAAATAACATAGACTAGAGGTGAGAAGCTTGATGAATATTAAAAACAAAATATGGTTTAAAACAGCATTGTTGTCCATTTCCTTAGTCCTGACATCAGCGAGTGCTATTTCAGCTATCATCCCGATGATGCTGAACCAATTACCGGGAGTCTCCAGTTCACTGATTGAAAGCATAGTTACAATCCCATCTTTCTCGATGATGCTGTTTGTGCTGTTGAGTGGCCCGATCTCTTCCCGCTTGGGTAAAAAAAATACAGTCCTGCTAGGACTTTTGCTCGTGGTCATCGGCGGAATACTTCCTATGCTCACTACGAACATTACATGGATTCTCGCGTTGCGTTTGGTGTTAGGTGCAGGTCTGGGGATGTTCAATTCGCTGGCTGTCAGTTTAATTAGTGATTTTTTTGAAGGGGACGAACGTGCTCAATTGGTAGGCTTTCAAAGCGCTGTACAAGGGCTCGGAAGCAGCTTGGCTACCTTCGTGGCAGGACAGCTTGCCCTAATCGACTGGCCGTTTGCTTTTTTGTGCTATGCGATCACTATTCCTATCGCACTGTTGTTCTTTTTTATCATTCCTGAACCAGAGCGTGAGGAGCCTACAGCGAGCACGACAGGAACGGGCCACAAGAGCGGGGGAATGTCCCTACCTGTACTTGGATTAGGGGCTGCACTCTTCCTGTTTATGACCTTTATCATGATTGTGTATACCAAAACAGGTATTATGATTGCTGAAAAGAGTATGCCTAACGCAGGGTTTTTAGGGACCGCTTTGACGCTGTTCTCCTTATCAACTATGATTGCAGGCTTCTTGTTCGGTAGAATATATAAATGGTTCAGAAATTACGCACCTTTTATCTCCAGTTTATTAACAGCGACAGGTTTTGTCCTGCTGTGGTTTGCTCAGAATGTGACCATGGTTACGGTCGCCATGCTGATCATTGGCTTTAGCTTTGCGCTGTTTATTCCTTATATTTTTACGATACTAACTAAAATCGTACCTAAAGGCAGTGAGACGATATCTATTTCGATTGCAATGGTAGGCTCCAATTTGGGAGCGTTTGCTTCGCCTTATGTTATCAAGTTAGTTGGGGTGTTGTCTGGGAATGAAACTGCCTCATTTTCCTTTCTCGTCTCTGCGATTGTATTTATGATTGCTGCGCTCCTCTGTCTGGGAATCGCTATTAGAGGAAAGGGAAGCAAAACACAGACGGCAGTTCACAGTTAATGGGAGTCTGAAGGAGGAGTCTGTGTTTATGAACCTTCATGAGCTGGATCAGTTGCTGAGAAGTAAAACTGAAATTGAGCTTTTACAACAGCAAAACAATCAAGTGATTAATGATCTCTCCAAAGAATCGGAAAATGAGCGATTTTTTGATATAAATCAGAATATGTATCGAATGCCTGCTTTATTTTTCTTCGGAGAACATGATATTTATATTAGCAAGCACAACAGGTTTGCTCCGATGCTGGAGCACATGCATGAATTTATTGAATTAAACTATGTTTACTCAGGTAAGTGCAACCAAATCATAGCGGGTAAAGAAGTTGAGCTTTGTGAAGGCCAAGTGTGTGTCCTCGATAAGGATGTGCCGCACAGCATCGCACCTTTGGGAGAAAACGATATACTGATTAATATCCTCCTGCAAAGAGAAACGATTTCATCCCTATTTCTACAGCGGCTATCTAAGAAAAAAAGTTTGATCGGCGAGTTTCTTGCCAATTCAGTCCTCCAGCATCAGCATCATAATCACTTTATTATTTTTGAGTCACAGCATAATGAAAACCTTCAATATATATTGCGTAGAATCTTGATCGAATATTTTTCCAGGCAAGAGGATTCAATGGAGCTGGTCAAGGCTTATTTGCCCATTGTATTTGGGGAATTGGTCCGTGTATTGGAAAGCGAGCATAATATTCACTTAAACCAGCAGGAAAGTAATATTACTTTTATTCTGAATTACATGGAAGAGCATTATCAGCATTTAAGCCTCCAGCAATTATCTACTCATTTTAATTACAATAGTACGTATTTAAGTAATAAGTTGAAAAAAGTAACCGGTCTTACTTACACGCAGCTTATTGCCAACATTAAACTTAATGCGGCCTATTCTTTGGTAGTGAATACCAACCTGCCATTCGAAATGATCTTTAAGCAGGTCGGATATAACAGCATGAGTTTTTTCTATAAAAAATTTAAAACAGCGTATGGTGCCACCCCGCAGAATATCCGAAACAAACAAATGAGGAAATGAAGGATACACAAGGACGTCCAATTCTAATGGGCGTCTATATTTGTTATAATAACTGCAAATTCATAAGCGGATGTTTAATAGGGAGGATACATTTTGGAAGCGGTATTAAGACGGCACTGGCCGGAGTGGGACGGGACACTACAGAGACGAACCGGAGGTTGGAATAATACGACGTATTTTGTTAAGAGCGGTGGGCGCAGTGGGGTGCTGCGCATCTACGATACACACAGGGATCGGAACAAAATCGAATTTGAGCATGCGGTTTTGCAGGAACTGAGCAGGCATTCTCTATCATTCAGGGTTCCAATGCCAATCCGAACGATTACGGGAGAGACACTTGCACAGGTTGAGAAGGATAGTGGCAAATATGTGTGTCTGTTCGAATACATAGAAGGCACATTCCCATCGGAGCAGGATCCTAGCTTTGCCTATTCTTTTGGCGAGACAGCTGGCGAATTATCTGCTGCACTTGCAACACTTAATCTTGATATGACTCCAGTCTATCGGCCGTATTATGCTTTGCAGCAATCCTATCCATTATGTAACCGGGAAGTAATCCAAGGCTTTTGTTTAAACCCGCCGGAGCCTCTAAAAGATTTACATGAGGAGCTGCGTTTGATAGGAAAAGTATATGAAGAGATTATAGATTCACTTCATGCATTGGAAGACTTGCCGCATCAGCTTGTACATGGAGATTTGAACGCTTCCAATTTGTTGGTAAAGGATTCTGACCCTAGTCAGGTGGCTGCACTGCTTGATTTTGAATTTTGTACGCTGGACGTACGGGTCATGGATCCGGCGGTCATTTTATCAGGATTTTTGGGACAACCGGAGGAAACGACAGCTGTTCATGATTTTTGCCGGGGCTTCAGCCGCCAGGTTCGTTTGAGCCAATCCGAGGTTGACGCTTTGCCTGTGTTAATGCTGCTTAGGAAGGTAGACGTTTTTCTTCATTTTGTGAGTCGCTTTCTGGAAGGAACAGATCAGCCATACGTGCTGCAAGAACAGATCAAGCAGATCACGGCCGACTTGCTCCAACTGTCTACCAGCAGTAGCTGGATTCAGGAGGAGTTGGTCCAAGCTGGAACAATGTATGAATAAACGAGCTACATGCCGTGTTATGTTATAATTTCTGGAAGAACAGAAATGAAGTCTACTAAATTATACTCGGAACAGGAGGAGCAGATGAATAGTTGGTTAACGAACGCGTTACGACCCTATTTTGGGCTGGAGACGCTGGAAGAACATTGGGACGTAGTAGAAATTAAAGAAGGATATTTTATTTGTATGGATGGAGATGTTATTCGCAAGCGAATTTCTTCCAAAGAGGATGCTTATGGAGAAGCTGATGTAGAGATTTTTACTCGTGATCGGGCATTTGTTCTGCCTAAAACGGCTCGTGGCAAAGAGAAAAAACTGAATTATACAAGTGTTTCGAGCATCACAGCAGAAGGTGTGTCCTTTTCAGCAGGCATTCGAAGAGATCGTCCTATTAGTTATGTTACTGCTGTGAATAGCAAGACTGGCGTAAGATTGCCCATCACTGGATGTGAGCATTTACATAGTAAAGAAGAGATCATCGATTGGCTTCAACGTTACCCGTCGCTTGTACCTAACGACTATGATCGTAAGCTGGAACGATTGAAGCATAGGAAAAACCTGCGTTATAAAACCATTCCGGGAGACATCTTCCGCGTGGAAATAGACCTTTTTACAGATGGCTATGTACTGGTCGTCGGAGATTTGCGCCAAATGCAAAAGGATCAGTTGTTTGCAAAGGAGAGCATATGGAACAGTGTCATGACGATGCCTTTATTCGTACGTCCGTATTTGTGTACAAGTCGTGACCGTTCAATAACTTTGGAATCCGTCACGGCCGCCCCGTTATCTGATACAACCTGGATTGTCATGGATGATTCCTTTATGCGAGGGTCCTACGAGCGGATAGGACATAAAGCGTTGGCGGAAGAGGATATTGTGTTTCCGATTGGTTACGGCAGTAGCATAGATAGCAGTAAAGAAAGAATATATAGACTGTCCTGGGGAACGGGCACAATTTCCAAACCGGAAGGGAAGACAGTATTCAAGTCTTCGCGCGAATTGTTAAATAACGGTGTATATTCAGGTGTCATTGCAGACTGTTTTGGTCCTTGGGAAGAGCGGGAGTGGCACCACACGCTGGATAACCCGTTTTATCGGGAAGAGCGCCGAAAAGCACTGGCCGAATTCGGATTCCCGGAAGACATTTCGTACGATGAGTTCAATCGCCAAACAGGAGGACTGACGCGTTCGGAATATCTCGCATATTTGACAAGAATCTATAGCGGAAAAAGAAAGATGAAATGACACGGTTATACATCCTTTTAGGAGGTACGAATGAAATATCTTAAAGATTGTCCGGAACCAGGTATGGGAACCTGGTATTTTGAAATAGACTCAGACGGCGTAGCCTATCGGCAAATTGTGATCCAAGATGACGGTACTTTTATTGCTTCTAATCGTAAGCACGAGCAATATCATTTCTTGTTAGCCGAGAAAGCGATTGATGATACAGAGCCCTATTATACGAAAATTACAAAAAAAGAGTTTGAAGAAGTCTGGTCCAACAATCTTCACACCTTCAAAAAGGAATGGCATCAAATCAAAAATGCACTGCCGGTTGGGACTAAGGTAACTGGACATATTGAAGCCTTTTTTCCACACGGAACACTAATTCATATTTTCCAGCACAATGCAGTCGGATTGGCAGACACCCATTCATATGCGGAAAAGGCCCCATCCGAGTGGATGTATCCGAGGCATGAGATCACGGCGATTGTCCAAGGCTACGACGAGCTGAATCAGTGGGTGATTTTAGAGCAAACGCAGGTTTTCGAAAATCAGTTCACAGGTTGAAAGATAGATACGGAATACAGGAAGGAGAATGGATATGCATACGTTAACGGTTGATGAGCTAATGGATCAGGACAACCATGCATGGGAAGAGGTCAGAAACATTCTGCAAGAAGGGAATAATCCATATCGCATTGTACCGGCAGAATCGGAATCTGTTAGGGGAGATTCGCTCTACCGTTTGCAAGTGAGCACAAAATCGTACTTGGGAACGGTTGCCTATGAAACAGGAGGGATCATATTTGACCACGGATGGATCACCTTACTGGGTGCAGGTGGGCCTGAAATTTACGGTAGTTTGGCTTCGTGGAACGGGCTGCAAGAGCCAGCGAGCGTTCCTGCACTTGGGGGAATGCTGATTGTGGCCTATGATGCAGCAGGTGGCTTCTTTGGATTGGATACAGGAAAGTTTGGACGTAGCGGCCATATCTACTATTTTGCACCGGATGCATTGGAGTGGGAATCCACTGAGCTGGCCTATTCCGGTTTCTTGAGCTGGTTGGCTGAGGGAGATTTGGGCTTGTTCTACCAGACATTCCGTTGGAATGGTTGGCAGTCGGATATGGAGCAACTTCAGCCAGGAGAGGTATTTGCTTATTATCCGCCGCTATGGACTCAGGAAGGTGGCGGAGAGACCAGCCACAAATCACCTATAGCAATAACAGAAGCGTGGCAGGCGGTGACGGATCGGGAATAGCCGCGAGTGGGGAGGGGGGACATAGGATCATGAATCATTCCATTCAATCCAAACTGATGCAGCTGAATGAAATACTTTCTCAAAATAACATTTACCATTACTACATTTATGATTATACAAGTCGCCCGAAGCTGGTACTAGCAGGGAGCTTTGACTTTAGCTATTATCACAACATAGAGATTACATTTTACGAGGTCTCGTTTCTTTCCTGTCCGGGCGGTGTATTTTCAATTGAATGCTTTAGACTGGCTAATGACAAGGAACTGGAAATGTTAAAAACTGTCTCTTACGGATTTCTTGAGGGGCCTGTGATTTGTATGGAGGATCAAACGTTTGGTACCCGATTTTTCATTGCTGCGGAAAGCTTGGATTACGAGCTCAAGACCGTTTTTTACTATAAACGTGAGAACCTTCAACCTCATGAAAGTGTGGCTGAATGGGTTGAAAAAGATGGAAAAGGTTGAAAAAGGTACTAACAACAACTTTTAGAGACGTCAAGGTAGGGAGGGTGGTTATGATGTGGAGTATTCACTTTGAACATCAATTTATAAAATGTCCGGAAGCAACTGGTGAACAAATCGCGAATTTTTTGAACACATGGAATATAAAGCTATCGGAGCAGGAGATTCACGAAATCCAACAAAGACAAGTGAACCCTTTTCCGAAATCGTCTCCATTTTATGATCAATATCAATCTCTAGATCCTGTTAGCTGGCATTTGCCCCAAGGACAATTTCCTGATAGTTACATAGAATTGCTGAAATATTCTAATGGCGGTGAATTTCAGAATGGAGAACGATGTTTTCAGTTTTTCAATACCGAAGATTTGAGAGAAATGAACCTTGCCTACGAGCTGCCAGAGTATATGCCGGGTGCCGTGTCGTTTGCGATGGATGGGTGCGGAAACCATTATATGTTTGATATGAGAGAGGAAAAAAGAAACAACGAATATCCCATTCTTTTTGCTCATTCTGGTAGCTTGGGGTATGACGAATGTGAACAGGTTGCTTATTCTTTTATGGAGCTATGCACGGAAAAATGGGCATTGTATTGATACCTGCATGATTCTGCCCAATATATAGCCATAGCGAGAAGTCTATTGAATTGGGGACTTCTCGCTATTGTGCCGTATGGGTATGTCCCTATAGCTGAATTTGAGCAAGTTGTTCGAACAACGAATCGACGGCCTCGGAATTCTTGCACCAAGCTATCTTACATATGTGGTGGCCTGATTGCCAGCGTAATCTTCAAGCACGATCTTTAGCGAGCTGGTACGAGAGGTAGGGGTAAAAGTGAGTTCACTTAATTTTGTTCTTCCCCGGACAATGTAAGGAAACTTTTTTGATACATAAGTTACACCAAATGGTTTGGGCACATCGTTTTCGTATACATATAAATAATGCCAGTCCTTCAAGGTGGGTAGAGCAAGCGTATACGTTGACCCTGTGACCGTCACATTCTCTTTTGCATAAGGCTCTATCGTTGTGTCTGCGAGATGCCCGGTGTATGCTACAGGTTCATGATTACCGATAGCGATACGTAGTGTGTAGCGATCACCATTTGTGGGCAGATCGGTAAACGTAGCCGTTTCTGCGCCATTGTCCGCCGTAATGGTTTTCTGGAATACGGTGTCCGTATAGTCGGTGATCAAGGCCAATTTAACCGTTCCGTCCGCTTCAGAGGGATTTTTCCACGTCACTGTAGCCTCGCCGTTTTCTTTCGTCTCCACCTTAATGTGTCGGACGGCAGCATTCAGATCGTAGCTTAATCGAGCCGGTTCGCTTTCCGTTCCATCAGCCCCAACAGCAGTAAGCATTAATTCACCAGTTTTATGGTTTAGAGATTTAATATAGTAGGTTGAGTCATAAATTCCGCCGATATAGGAACCGTTCTCATACAGATTGTATTGTTTAACTTTGGAGTAATCCTCAAGGTCCCAGGTTACGAGCATTTCGTTCGTATCGGTCAGAGCCTTGGTGATTTTGAATCCCGTTGGCGCGGCTGGTTTTAGGGCAGAACCATCCGTTATCTTGATTTGACCGATATTCATCTGATAGTTTTTAATTATTTTATTCGCGTTATCAAAAGATAAACCGAAAGCTGCAATCTTTTTTCCTGTATAGGCACTCAAATCCAAATTGTGGTTTACCCAGCCCGTGGTTTGTTTACCAGAGTTAGGGATGCTGACTTTTACGACTTGGCCGGGGTTATCTTTGAAAATAAGTCCGATACTCAGCACAGAGCTGTCATCGGAGGAAGGCTTATTGTACGTGATGGATAAGTTTGAATTCTTATTTACCGACAGATCGGTTTTATACAGGCGTAAAAAGTTATCTGAATTCAGCTCTCCGTTAACGACGAGGGAGCTACCCCCCTGATAAGCGCCGATAGGCTGATAGGTAAACCGAGTACCTTTGGTGTAATTAGGGCCATAGTCGTAGTCAACCGAGAGCGGTTTACCTTTGGTATCGAGCCACCATTGCCAGGTCACCGGGATATCCTGAATATTAATGTTGGACCATTCCTTGGGATTGGAAACAACTCCATTCACTACATACTGCAAGCCATGGCCGGTATTGAAGCTGGTGTTAAAATGGGAGCCACGGATGACAGAACGTTCGGCGATATATGCCGCGATACCGTCCCAGTTTGCACCTGAAGCTTTTACATCAGACAAATCTACACTTGGGTTTCTTTGTGCACGAACGGGATTCTGATTCGGACCGGACCACCAGACACGGTCGCGGATAAAGGTCATCCATTGATAGGCATTGTCAGCTCTGCGATTGGTGTCCTGCCCGCCAAGCTCTTCATCCAGCGCATTATGTGTGAAATCGGCTCCCAACGTTGCGATACTGTTCATCGGCTGCCCGTTATCACCAATGTTCAGACGAAGGTCGTATGTTTGCTTCCATCTGCCGAAGTCACCGTTCCCGCCCTCAATCCCGGCAAAAACGGTTTGAAGAGGGTTCAGACCCAATTGCTTGGCATGGTCGCGGGAGCTTTTCAGCTTCGCTTTGTCCCACCAATAATTCAGAAAAATAGAAACGGACACCTGTCCATATTGCTTGTCTTTGACAAACGGGCTGTTCACGGCATTAAACTCATTTTGATAAGCAATTTTACCGGTTTCGTTTACGGTGGAGTCGTACCATTGCACATACATGCCTTGATCTCGCAAGTATTTCATAAACTGCTTGTAACGGGGAATGTCCTTTGTAGCTACCCCTTTTGAAGCTTCCTCCTGGTTGATGAAGTAGCCGTCATAGCCATAATATTTCGCCATTTCGACCAATTTTTTGGCTACCGGAAATTCACCCTGAGCATCCTGTACAAGCATTTGCTTATACGTTTGCGGTCCACGGTCATTATCCGAGAAAAAGATACAGGCGATGGAGAGAACGCCGTTTTTGTGCGCCGCATTCGTATAACCCGGATTTGGAATGTTCAGAATGCCGAACTCAAACCACTTTTCCGTCCAATCCTTTTGGGGATCGTATAGCTCTTCAGGGACATGGGCGGTAGGCATGCCATGCCAGTAGCCGTAATAGTCGGTATACTGCCAGTAATTGAACAAATATTGGCTGAATTTATTGGTATAGGGATAGCTATCGAAGAAAGCGTTGCCATAATCGCCGCTGAGTGTAAACATTTGCGTGTCAGGGCTTAAAGCAGGCTGAGCCTGTGTGGCTGCAAAGGAGCTGTTTCGTTGTTGCAGTGGGACACGGGCGCGAAGCATATCTCCATAGACATCCTGGGTGGGAGTCCAGTCCAAAATATGTGAGCTGGCGTATCCATGCTGATAGGGCTGATTCGGTCCTTTGGCGCTTTCGCCTTTATACGGGAGGGTATCGCCTGCATACACGGATGGAGAGAGGGTTTGACTGAACAGGACAGAAGTCAAAACCAGAGCAGTCCATTTTAAAGCGAACTTGTGAACCTTGTTACGTTTCATAGCTCATCCCCCTAACGAGTATTTATCCCCCTAAAGATAATCAATAAAACGGTTTTTACATAGAGGATAAATTAAAGATATAGCGTTTAAATTAAAGAAAATCGCGTTTTTCATGAATGCGCTTACTTATCTCCTGCGAAGGACATGGTATACTTTATTTACGCATCACGATTCTGGAGGGCTTATACCATGAAAAGGGGTACTAGATACACTGCTTATTTTAAAAACAACATGTTCCTGAGGATACTAGTGTTGTTCTCCTGTATTGCGATTTTGTCCATCATTACAATTGCATATGTCACGTATGTTTCCATTTCGCAATCCATTGTTCGGCGGGAACTGGATACCCAGAAAGCAGCTATGGAAAGTGTTGACCGTTATATCCATCTCCGGCATGAATCCGTCCAGAACATGGTGCGAGATATGTACCGGAATGAGGTTCTCTCAATGAATGTTTCCTTTTTTATGGACCACGCGTATTCCGAATATGTACAGCACCGCATGGACGAAATGTACATGGAGAGTCATGATTACTCAACAGATGTACTCACCTATTTTAAAAATTGGTTGGATGAAAATAGCGACATCTGCAATTTGATTTTGTACAGTGCCGACCAGCAATATCTGTCTACTTTCAATGAGAACAAGCAATTCAAGCAATTCCCGGTGCATGCGGCGCGTTCCTTTGTACCGGATGTGATGGCTGCAGAAAGCAAAAGCGTCTCTACTCCGAATTACTGGATTCGGAAGGCGGTCGATCAGTGGAGCCCCTCGTTATATTCGTTACAAGTCCCCATTAACAATAAGCAAACACTCAAAAATACCGGTCAGCTTCTAGTATTTCTAAATTCCAAAAGTATCTCCAATGCACTTGCCAGCTACGGGAACAACCTGAAGGGAGAAATTATCGTTCTGTCCAGCAATGGAACCGTTCTGTTCGATTCAAGGAATAACTATTACGGAAAAACGTACCCTTATGTCGAAGTGACCCGATCATTATATGACGATGTGGATTCCGGTGCCGGGATCATTCAGACGAAGAAAAATATGTATATTAACAAGCTGATTTCTCCGGACGAAGGATATGTCGTGATTGGGGCAGTCCCCCATGAGGAAATGGCTCAATCGTACCGTGGCATTCGTAATACGATTTTGACCATCAGTGTCATCTGTATTCTGTTTGCTGTGCTGTTCCCTGCATTCTTCGTCATTAACTTTGCTAAACGAACGAATCGGATTATTAAATTCACTCGTCAGGTAAAAAATGGTGACCTCACAGCTCGCATTCAGGACCTCCGAGAGGACGAGTTGGGACAAATCTCTCGAAGCTTCAACGATATGCTGGACGAACTTAATCTATATATTGAACGGGTGTATAAAGCAGAGATCAAACAAAAGCAAACGGAGCTTGTGGCGTTGCAGGCACGTATTCATCCACATTTTTTGTATAACACGCTTGAAGTGATACGTATGAGGGCGATTTCCCAGGGAGCCAAGGATGTAGGAGAAATGATCTATAGCTTATCGGTGTTGTTCAAAAGCCTGGTTCAGCAGAAAAAAATATACACGCTTAAAGATGAATTGGAGGCTTGCAGATTATATCTTGAGTTGTTCAGAATACGCTACAAGGAAAGGTTCAATTACACGATTACGGTCGACCCCGAGTTGTATACCCGCTCTGTCATGAAGCTGATGCTTCAACCCATCATTGAGAATTATATTGTTCATGGTATCCAAAGCGACCGGAATGATAATGTGCTGACCATTGATGTGCGGGAAACGGGGGAGGTTCTGCTGGTTGAGATCCGTGACAATGGGAAGGGCATTAAAGAGAAGCGTTTGAAAGAGATTTTGGAGGAACTGGAACGCCAGGAGGAAAACGGACAAATGTTTGGACTACGCAGTGTGCACACCCGACTTCGGTTTCTACACGGAGCCGATTACGGGATTGAACTGGAGAGCCGCAGCGGTGAGGGAACGACGATTCGGGTACGATGCCCCAACAGGGAAGGGATGGATGCCATATATGTATAAAGTATTTATTGTAGACGATGAGCCTTTTATCATTGAAGGATTATACGATATTGTGGATTGGACCTCTTTTGGGCTAGAAATTGTCGGACATGCGGAAAATGGCTCTTTGGCGCTGGAAGCGCTGGCGTCCAGGCCCGTGGACATACTTATTACGGACATTTCCATGCCAACGATGAATGGTCTCAGGCTGATTCGTGAGGCGAGAAAGCTGCATGCTGACTTGAAGGTGATTATTTTGAGTGGATTTAATGAATTTGATTACTTGAAGGAAGGCATGAAGCTGGGCATCGAAAATTATCTTCTGAAGCCGATTAATGTGGATGAACTGGAATCCACTTTATGCAATACAAAGGAGAAGCTGGACAGGTTCCGGATGGATCAACGACATGAGACGTTCGGGGTGCAGGTGCTTAAGGAAAATACGTTGTACCGTTGGTTGACAGGGCAGATTGCGCCTACAGAATTTCAGGAACGTGCTGAATTGATAGGTTTTTCGTTAAATATCCCCTTTATGGCGGTAGCCGTGTTACGGACGGAGGGGGATTCGGTAGGAATGCATCAACAGTTAAGGCAGTACATTCAGCACCAGCCCAACTTAACATTGTTTCTCGATGTTGATGCGGATAGTGTAATCATTGCCGCACTACCAAATTATGATGAGGGCAGACAGGACTTGATTATGCTGTTGGAGGATTTTTCTGTTCAGTGGTCGACGGACGGGAAAGAAACAGTTTATATCGGGATAGGCAGCGCCGGTTCGCTTGTTGCTGCTCCACGCAGCTATAATGAAGCTAAAAGATCACTGGAATATTTTATGCTATATGATGACCGCCGGATCATTGACTATACGTTGCTAGAGGAGGGCGGGGGAAATGCTGGCGAGACTTGTTCCATCGAATGGAAGGATTATGAGAAGCTGATTATAGCAAGAGACCTAGATGCGCTTACCGCACGGATTCAGAGTGATTTTGAGCAAATCCAGCATCTTGAAAGGGTTACCCCGGATGAATTGCGGAATATGGCGCTGGAACTGGTGATCCGGTTCAAGATGGAACTGGAGAGCATCAAGCATTCCAATGAGTCGGAGCGGTTTCAGCAGGGGTTTCACCAGATAAAATGCTGTACGACATGGGCAGAGCTGGTGAGCGCGCTTCAGCATGTGGCGACAGAGACGGTGAATTCACTACTGCAAGATATGAAGAACCCTATTGTAAGCCAGGTGCTGTCCTATATCCATGTTCATTATGCCAAGGAGTTATCATTAAAAATATTAGGTTACCAGTACCACCTTCACCCCGTTTATCTCGGTCAGTTGTTTCATAAGGAAACGGGCGAAACCTTTGCTGAATATATCAATCAATACCGAATTAAAAAAGCCAAGGAGCAGCTTAAAAGCACAAATCTCAAGGTAAACGAAATTGCGCGGAACGTAGGGTATTGGGAGACGGGATATTTTTATAAGCAGTTCAGAAAATATGTGGGCATTTCCCCGACAGATTATAAAGGATTGGGATAAATACCAGGTGTACATGGATTTCTTTAATTTGTACCTTGGTTTATTAAGTTTATCTTCTTTATGAAAGTGCTTACATTAGTTAAGGTTAACGTAGTTGCTTCATCAATGAGGATTTCGCAAAAATCCTGAAACAGAAATGAATGAAACGACAGGGTCAGATTCCATTTCATAAGGGAGGATCATACATGGGTAAAAGCAAAAGAAGCTACTTGTTTGTTCTAGTGATGTGTATGGTTTTGACGCTCATTCTCAGTGCATGTGGAGGAAGCAGCGGTGGCGGGGAAAGGACGAATGAGGGAGCGGAAAAGCCGGTAGAGCTGATCTGGTATACCATTGGTACACCTCAAAAAGATGTAGATCGGGTGATGGAAGAGGTTAGCAAGTACACCCAAAAGAAAATCAACGCCACGATCAAAATGAAAATGGTCGATTGGGGCGACTACCCGCAAAAAATGCAGGTGAATGTGGCTTCGGGAGAGCCCATGGATATTGTATTTACGGCTTCCGGTGGTTTTGATTATGTACAAAATGCCAGAAAGGGTGCATTCATGGAGCTGGACGACTTGCTTGACAAGTACGGTCAGGATATTAAAAAGACGATTGATCCTGCGTTTCTGGAAGGCTCCAAGGTGGATGGTCATCATTATGGCATTCCTGCCAACAAGGAGCTTCCACAGCAAGAGGTATGGCGGTTCAATAAAAAATTGCTAACCCAATACAAGCTGGACTTTCCAATGTCCGCTCGTTGGATAGCCTGGAGCCTCTACTCAAAACGATTAAAGAAAACGAGCCTGGCGTAACGGCATTCGGTATGGACAAAAACTATGTTCCCTATGTTCCATATGACTATATCATTCAAAACCTGCCGATGGCTGTCAAACTGGATACTACGGACTATAAAATCGTAAACATCTTGGAAACACCTGAAATGAAGCAGGCGCTGACGACGATGCATAAGTATTACAAGGCCGGATATGTATCACCGGAAGCTGCAACTACAGGCTCGACTAATGATTTAACTACGTCCGGAAACTGGTTTTTGGATCGTGCGCAAACTCAACCACTGGCCGATAATCTATGGTCTGCAAGTTATGGCTATCCGGTGATATCGACACCTGCCAGTGATCCGATTGTGACCAATACGTCTGTACAGGGCTCCATTATGGCGATTTCGGCTAACTCGGCAAACCCTGAAAAGGCGATGCAGTTCCTGAACCTGCTGAATACAGATCCAGTATTACGTAATATGGTTGACTCTGGTATTGAAGGAGTGCATTACAAAAAAACAGATGGCCAATATATCGAAAATCTGGCTGATTCCAAAAACTATGATATGCCTTCGTATTCACTCGGTAACAATATGCTGCTGTATCTGAATCCGAATGATCCTGCTGACAAATGGGAGCAATTCAAGAAGTTCAACTCGGAAGGAAAAAACTCTCCCATCCTGAGCTTCAACTTTGACAGCAGTAAAGTATCCACGGAGATGGCAGCGGTGCAGAACGTCAAAGAGCAATTTTGGGCTTCGCTGATGACAGGCACGCTAGAACCGGAAACGAATCTCCCGAAAGTAATTGAGAAATTCAAGCAGGCTGGGCTGGATAAGGTGATGGCGGAAGCGCAATCCCAGCTTGATGCCTGGAAGGCACAAAACAGCAAATAATCCTTTAGGTTGTGAAATATAAGCGAGATCGGGCGGGTGTAAGTTACGCCCGGTCTTTTTCCAATAGCTATTTTAGTTGCTTGTCTCATTACAGATTGGGAGGGGATACCTATGGCTGCATTTTTCAGAAATGTGATTCGAAACAAAGTTATGCTGTTCATGGTGCTGCCTGGCGCTATCTGGTTCTTTTTCTTTTCATATCTGCCGTTGGTTGGTACTGTGGCTGCCTTCAAGCAATATCGTTTTAACAGGGAAGGATTCTGGGCCAGTATTTATACGAGCAAATGGGTGGGCTGGGATAACTTCAAGTTTCTGTTCAATAACAATGATGCCTATGTCATCACGCGAAATACCCTTTTGTATAACCTGGTCTTTATTATTCTTGGACTTGTGTTTTCAGTCGCTATGGCTATTCTGCTCTCCGAGCTGATTAATAAACGGTTGGCGAAGCTGTACCAGACAGGCATGTTTCTCCCATATTTTCTATCGTGGGTCATCGTGGGCTACTTTGCCTTCAGCTTTCTGAGCATGGATCGGGGGATGCTGAATCAAATTATCGCAGGGTTTGGCATCGAGCCCATTCAGTGGTATTCGGAGGCTGCATATTGGCCGTATATCTTGATTCTAGTCAGTCTATGGAAGGCGATCGGTTATAACAGTGTCGTTTATCTGGCTTCAATTTTGGGGATCGATAAATCCTTGTATGAAGCAGCCATGATAGATGGAGCCAGCAAGTGGCAGCAAATTCGTAATGTGACGATCCCTTTGCTCTCGCCGATCATTATCATTATGACGCTGCTTGCAGTCGGACGGATTTTTTATGCGGATTTTGGTTTGTTCTATCAGGTTCCGAGGGATTCGGGCACCTTATATTCAGTAACGAACGTTATCGACACTTATGTATATCGCGGTTTGAAAACGACAGGCGAAATCGGGATGAGCACGGCGGCAGGTTTGTATCAGTCGGTGGTTGGCTTCGTTCTCGTCATCCTATCCAATTATGTTGTGCGAAAAATAGATAAAGACAGCGCTTTGTTCTAAAAAGAGGAGAGGGGTGTGGACTATGGCTGCTGGAAAAAAAAGAAAAAAACGAGATTTCCATCATATTTCACGGGGCTGGAATGTTGTTCTGAATGGGATAGCAGGGATGTTCGCGTTCCTATGTGTGTTTCCGTTTTTGTTTGTCGTCATTATTTCCCTAACCGATGAGAAAACGCTGGCGCGGGACGGATATCGTTTGCTCCCGGCTCAATGGAGTCTGGAAGCCTACCGCTTCATATTTCGTACCAGTGATACGCTACTGCGCTCCTATGGGGTGACGATTGCTGTAACGGTCATCGGTACGGTGATCAGTCTCATTCTTATTTCGTTATATGCGTACGCCATTTCACGAAAGAGCTTTCGTTACCGGAGATTCTTTTCCATTTTTGCGATTTTAACCATGCTCTTTAATGGCGGAATGATCCCGACCTATATGGTCGTTTCCCAATTGCTCGGGCTTAAGGATACGATTTGGGCTTTGATTTTGCCGCTTGCCATGAATGCCTTTTATATTATGATCCTGCGCACATTTTATAGCACCAGTGTGCCTGATGCCATTGTCGAATCAGCCAAAATAGATGGGGCAGGCGAGTTTTACACCTTTTTAAAAATCGTGCTTCCACTCTCTCTGCCTGGACTTGCTACCATTGGCTTATTCAGCACGCTTGGTTACTGGAATGACTGGTTTAATGCCCTGTTGTATATTGACAATCCCAATCTGGTGCCGCTTCAGTCTATGTTGATGCGGATTGAATCCAGCATTCAGTTCATCCAGCAAAATTCGCAAAACAGCTCTATGAGTCTGGCTGCACTTCAATCCATTCCGCAGGATACCTCGCGGATGGCGATGGTGGTGCTGGCGACGCTGCCTATTATATTCGCTTATCCTTTTTTCCAGCGTTACTTTGTGCAGGGACTTACGGTTGGGGCTGTGAAGGAATAACAGGGAAGGAGTGACATGAACATGTTGATTTATAAAGACCAAAGCAAACCGATCGAAGAACGGGTTGAGCACTTAATCGGTTTGATGACAATAGAGGAAAAGGTGGGTCAGCTTGTGCAGCCCTTTGGCTGGCAAGTGTATGAGCACATAGACGGGGAATTGTCTTTACATCATAAATTCAAGCAGCAGGTGCAAAATGGAGGAGTCGGTTCCTTATACGGGGTGCTTCGCGCTGATCCGTGGACCGGAGTGACCTTGGAGAATGGCTTATCTGCCAAAGAAGGGGCGGAGGCCGTGAACTTGATCCAACGTTATGCGCTAGAGCATTCCCGACTGGGTATCCCGATACTGATCGGTGAGGAATGCTCTCATGGGCATATGGCGATTGCCGGCACTGTGTTTCCGGTTCCGCTGTCCATCGGCAGCACATGGAATGTCGATCTGTACCGCGATATGTGCCGTGCGGTTGCGAGTGAAACCCGCGCTCAGGGCGGGGCGGTCACGTACTCGCCCGTGCTTGATGTTGTGCGTGATCCGCGCTGGGGACGCACGGAGGAATGCTTTGGCGAAGACCCTTATCTCATCGGCGAATTTGCTGTTGCCGCAGTGGAGGGGCTTCAGGGGGAAAGCTTATTCAGCGAACATAGCGTAGCTGCCACACTAAAACATTTTGCAGGCTATGGTAGCTCGGAAGGCGGACGTAATGCCGGACCTGTGCATATGGGCTGGCGTGAGCTTTTGGAAATCGATCTGTATCCATTCCAAAAAGCGGTGGAAGCAGGGGCGCAATCTGTTATGCCAGCCTATAACGAAATTGACGGTGTACCGTGTACAGTGAACGCTGAGCTATTGGACGATATTCTTCGTCAGGCGTGGGGATTTGACGGTCTGATCATTACAGATTGTGGCGCAATTGAAATGTTAGCGAGCGGTCATGATGTGGCTGAAAATGGACTGGATGCCGCTGTGCAGGCGATTCGCGCAGGAATTGATATGGAAATGTCCGGGGAAATGTTCGGAAGTCATCTGGTCGAGGCGGTTCGTGCTGGCAAGCTGGAGATGAGCGTGCTGGATCGGTCGGTTCGCAGGGTGCTCACGTTAAAATACAGGCTCGGTCTGTTTGACAAACCGTATGTGAATGCAGAACGAGCGGAGCAGGTAATTGGTCAGGCGGAGCATATTCGGTTGGCTCGTCAGCTTGCGACCGAAGGGATTGTGCTGCTTAAAAACGTCAATAGCACGCTCCCCCTGCCGAAAACCTCCAAGCGTATTGCGGTCATCGGCCCGAATGCAGATCAGATCTACAACCAACTGGGCGATTATACATCACCGCAGCAGAGAACCCGTGTGGTAACTGTACTTGATGGTATCCGTGGCAAGCTGGGCAAGGATCATTCAGGCGTTCTGTATGCACCTGGCTGCCGGATCAAGGGAGAGTCCCGGGAAGGCTTTGATAACGCACTGGCATGTGCGGCTGAGGCCGATACCGTGGTGATGGTGGTTGGAGGGTCCAGCGCCCGCGATTTCGGGGAAGGGACGATTGACCTGAAAACCGGCGCCTCGAAGGTATCGGATCACGATTGGAACGACATGGAATGCGGCGAAGGCATCGACCGGATGACGTTGGGGCTTGCAGGCGTACAGCTTCAACTTATGCAGGAAGTCTACAGGCTGGGGAAAGAGCTTGTCGTCGTTTATATCAACGGGCGACCGATTGCTGAGCCATGGGTGGAGGAGCACGCACATGCCATTGTGGAAGCATGGTATCCCGGTCAGGAGGGAGGGCATGCAATCGCAGATATTTTATTTGGGGATGTGACCCCTTCGGGACGTTTGACTCTTTCCATCCCTAAACATGTGGGGCAGTTGCCGGTATATTACAACGGCAAGCGTTCCCGGGGCAAGCGGTATCTGGAAGACGATGCCGAGCCGCGCTATCCGTTTGGCTACGGCCTTAGCTACACGACGTTTAGCTATGAAAGGCTTACATTAAGCGCCAATTCGATCCGAGCGGGCGAATCCGTTACGGTTACAGTCGATGTAACCAACACGGGCGACTGGGAAGGGGCTGAAGTAGTTCAGTTATATATCTCGGACACGGTGAGTTCGGTGACCCGTCCAATCAGGGAACTTAAGGGCTTTTGCAAGCTTGTATTACAGCCGGGAGAAACACGGACGGTGGTGTTTGTAGTAGGCTCCGACCAGCTGCAATATATAGGGCATGATCTACAGCCAGTCGTTGAGGCTGGGCGATTTTCAATTCAAGTAGGCAGGCACTCCAAAGATACCCTGTGTGCCGAGTTGATCGTACGGGAGGATGAATAATGGAGCGTATCAAACGCCTGATTCGGGAATTGTCGGAATGCCAATGGCTGGAGAAGCTGGATTTGCGGAGCTGGAACATCACACGCTCCACTTACCTAGCACCAGGTCAATACGAAGGCGCCGAGCCTTTAACGGAAGGACTGGACCTCAAGCGATTCCCCAGCAGTCAGGGGACGACTTATTTTTTTCGAATGCGGCTGAATGTACCAACAGCGTGGTTGAGAGAGCCTTTTGGATTGGTGTTTGAGTCCGGGGGAGAAGGTTTGCTGCGAGTCAATGGTGCTTCCTATCACGGGCTTGATCGCAATCATACCTATGTCACGCTAAATCCAGAGCTCATCGGGTCTTCCCCTGAGCTGGAGATTGAGCTGTTTGATCCGGTACCTGAGCCCGTAGATCCGCTCAATCGGCAGGCTGTCATTCAACCTCCGATTTCTTCTATTACAAGCTATCTTGTACGGCCCAATAAGCCCGTGCAAAGCCTCATGTATACCGTTACCGTTGTTAGCGAAGCCGCTGTACTGCTGCCTGAGGGCGATATCCGCAAAATACGCCTGCTGAAGGCTCTGTATGGGGTGATGGATCGTTTTGCGAATCTGGAGGAAGACGCCATTCGAGCAGGGGGGGCGATCTCAGTCACAGAAAAGGAGCTGATTCGTCAGGTTCAGGAGATAGGCGGAAATGCGCAAGCTTTGGAGCACATGGTAGGACAGTCGCACATCGACATTGCTTGGCTGTGGCCGATGCGCGAGACCGTACGGAAAACAAGCCGAACCTTCTCAACGGTGGATGCGCTGATGGATGAATACCCGGCCTATCAATATGCACAGAGCCAGCCGCTGCTGTTCTCTTTTGTAAAGGAAAATGATCCAGAGCTGTATGAACGAGTCAAAGCGAGAGTCGGTGAAGGACGGTGGGAACTGGTCGGGGGGATGTGGGTAGAGCCTGATTTGAACCTGCTCAGTGGCGAATCACTCATCCGCCAAATGCTGTATGGTCAGCGTTTTTACCAACAGGAATTTGGCCAAACCTCTCATATCGAATGGCTGCCGGATACGTTTGGCTACTGTGCGTCCCTGCCGCAGATTTTAAAGCATGGGAAGATAGACTATTTTATGACGACCAAGCTTGGCTGGAATGATACGAATGTGTTTCCTTACGATTTGTTCCACTGGGTGGGCATCGATGGGACTTCGATGTTGTCCTACCTCAATCATGGCGTGAATGAAAATACACGGCCACAGGACATTCGTGACCATTGGCAGTCTTATCGTGAAAAATCAGCGTATCCTGAACACATGTTGCTTTACGGGCATGGAGACGGCGGGGGCGGAGTTACGCGTGAAATGCTGGAATATATAGAGCGTTCTTCGCTAATGGTGGGATTGCCTGCGAGTCAGTTCAGCACGGCGGGACAGTTTTTCGCAGGCATAGATCAGGCACATCCGAAGCTTCCCAAATGGCATGGTGATTTGTACCTTGAGTTGCACCGAGGAACCTACACGACCCACGCCCGCAACAAACGTAATAACCGGATAGCGGAGGGAGTCTACCGCGAGGCAGAACTGTGGAGCACGCTGGCATTACCACAGCTGGAGCCGGAGCAGGTGGAGGATATCTGTTCGGCATTGCATGAGGGCTGGAAGCTGATTTTGTTGAATCAGTTCCACGATATTATCCCTGGCTCGGCGATTACCGAGGTGTACGGCACTTCGGATAAGGAGTATCAGCAAATTTTCGAATGGGGACATGTCGGGCTTCAACAGGGGATTACGACGCTGGCGGCTCAAGTGAACACGGAAGGATCGAGAGCAGGAACACCGTATCTGGTGTTTAACAGCCTGGGCTGGAGCCGTAATGCTGTGATTCATATTGCTACGGAATCGGCACAGGGATGGTATGCCTACCACTACGCTAATGATGAAGCCGAGCGGCTGGACACCGATGTGGAGGAAGGCGGCATTTCGGTGCGTATTCCGGATGTTCCTGCACTGGGCTACAAAACGATTTGGTTGGAGCGAGAACAGGCCCAAGCAGGTGAGAAGCCCGAGATCGCTGTGATATCTGGATCGCTGGGGGATATGTGGGAGACGGCCTTTTATAAGGTGCAATTTAACGAGCGGGGCGAAATGATTCGTTTGCTGGATAAAGCGGCAAACCGTGAAATTTTGAAGCAAGGGGAACGGGCAAACCGTTTTTATTTTTTCCATGACCGTCCGACGCTGTGGGATGCCTGGGATTTGGATGACCGCTATGAGGAACAGGTAGCAGGAGAAGCCGAGTTGCTGGAAAAACAAGTAGTGCTTCAGGGAAAAACGAAGGATGTGCTGCGCTTCCGATGGCGAATCCATCAATCTGAAATGACACAGGATGTAATCTTTTATCATCATGAGCGGCGAATTGATTTCAAAACGCATGTGAGCTGGAATGAAGCGCACAAGCTGCTAAAGGTAGGCTTTCCTATAGATGTGGTTACGGACAAGGCAACTTATGAAATTCCGTTCGGTGCCTTGGAACGGCCGACCCATCGGAATACGAGCTGGGAGCAGGCGCAGTATGAAGTATGTGGACACCGATTTGCGGATGTTTCCGAGCACGGATATGGCGTGAGTCTGCTCAATGATTGCAAATATGGCTACGACATTCAAGACAGTACCATCCGTCTGTCTCTGCTACGAGCACCCAAATGGCCGGATAAAGAAGCCGATCTGGGCGAGCACGATTTTGCGTATTCGCTTTATCCGCATGTTGGAGATTGGCGCAGCGCCCATACTTTGCGTCATGCGGCTGAGCTGAACCAAGATATGCCTGTTGTGCAGCAGCAAAAGCACAATAGCGGAGTGCTGCCGAGCAGCGGATCGTTCATTAATTTTGATAGCCGTCACGTTGTGCTGGATACGATCAAGCCGGCCGAAGATGGGCTGGGGACGATTCTTCGTTTGTACGAATCTTCCGGGGGACGGGAAACGATCAAGCTGACCTGGCCTTACACGTTCAACGCAGCCTACGTGTCGAATGCGCTGGAGGAACCTGTGCAGCTGCTTGAGCTGGAAGGTGGATGTCTTACGCTGTCTTTTACACCTTATGAAATTAAAACGATACGTTTGCAATAGATATTGATAAAGGAGCGAAAAAGCTATTGGAACAATTCAGACTTCCCAAAATACCAATGCCCGACCTTGACTTGCCGCAGGCTGTTCAGGACGTACTTAAGGAAGCAGAGCAAGCACTGGCTCACAGGCCGAAGCTGCTGAAGCTGTTTAAGAACTGTTTTCCAAATTCACTGGAGACGACGACCAAGCTAATGGATGATGGGACAACGTTTCTCATTACAGGGGATATTCCAGCTCTTTGGTTGCGGGATTCTGTAGAGCAGGTCATTCATTATGTGCCGTTAGCCAGGGAGGATGCTGATTTACAGCGCATCATTGGGGGGCTGCTCAAGCGCCATATTCATTATGTCCTCATAGACCCGTATGCGAATGCGTTCAATGAGACAGCGAATGACTGGCACTGGAATGCGACCGATGAGACGGAGATGTCAGCATGGGTGTGGGAAAGAAAATTTGAAATCGACTCGCTGTGCTTTGTCATTCGGCTAGCTTATATGTACTGGAAGGAAACGGAGCTTACCGATATTTTTGATTCAAAATTCAAGTCGGCTCTGCGCAAAATAGTGGATGTGTTCAAAACGGAGCAGCGTCACCAAGAGCAATCTGCGTATCGGTTTACGCGTAATAACGGCATTCCCACAGATTCCTTGCGCAATCAGGGACTCGGTATGCCTGTAAATTATACAGGGATGATTTGGTCGGGCTTCCGTTCCAGTGATGATGCTTGCGATTTTCACTACAATATACCCGGCAATATGTTTGCAGTGGTTGCTTTGCGGCAGATGCAGGAGTTTGCGGAGTGGGTATTCCGTGATATGGACTTTCTGAACGAGCTGAAGGAGCTGGAAGCTGAGGTGGAGCACGGTATCCGCTTGTACGGTATTTACCGCCATCCGGTATTTGGGCCTATATATGCTTATGAAACGGACGGATTTGGCAACTACTGCCTGATGGATGATGCGGGTACACCTGGATTGATGTCCATTCCGTATTTGGGCTATACGACGGCGGACGATCCTATCTATCAAAATACGAGGCGCTTTGCTTTAAGTCAGGAGAATCCGTTTTACTTTGAGGGCAAGGCGGCTAAAGGCATCGGAAGTCCGCACACGCTGCCAGGTTACATCTGGCATATGGCCCTGTCTATGCAAGGATTAACGGCCCGGACCGCAGAAGAAAAGCTGGAGATGATCCAGATGCTGGAAGCGACAGATGGGGACACCGGCTACATGCATGAAGGCTTTCATGCCGATGATCCTACGGTTTATACGCGAAAATGGTTTGCCTGGTCCAACAGTCTGTTTGCCCAGCTTGTGTATAAGGCTATGAAGGATGGCTTGTTATGAATGAAACCATAGTAAACCCATCCATCGTTGTTTTCAGTGAGCAAGGCTTTCCCGCTATAGGGAACCTGTTGCCGGATGAGGCGTTTCATGGAGTTGCAGAGGTGGTGGTCGTAGGAGCCGATGAACTGGCTGAAACGCTAAAGCATATGGACAACGGCTGTTTTGTCAACCTGCATGCACCGTACTTCCCCAAGTCCGCCTGGACCGAAATCGTGGCATTTCTCCATAGGGGAGGAGGGCTGCTTAACGTCGGGGGAGCACCCTTTAAGCATCCGGTACGCAATCCTGCTGATGAGCATGGAGACTGGATAATTGAGACTGAACAGACTGCGTATCATCAGGAGCTGCATATTCATGAGGTGCTGCGAGTGGATGCGTCGAAGGTAGCTTCCCTGGTCGCATCAGAGGATATTCCTGTGCTGTGTGGTCAGGAGTCTCTGTTCCAGGTGGCGGATACGTGGAATCTCGTTCCACATACGACCAAAAGTAGCGATCTGCCACACCAAATGGGCTCTGCCGGGCCGATGAATACGCAAATTTATCCTTTGCTCAAGGGAGTAAGTAAGGACGGACGGGATATTGCTGCCCCGGGGGTGCTATGGGAGCATGCCCGAGGTCTGTTTGCTGGCGCACGCTGGATGTTTATCCATGTGCCGTTGATAGCTTCCTTTTGGGAACAGGATGGTGAGCAGCTGCTTGCCCAATGGGCACGTTTTTGCGCCAAGGGGATGACGGAGCTATCTATCAAGCCGAACTATGCTGCTTATGAGTCCGGGGAACGAGCCATACTGACACTTCAAACCCAGCAATTGCAGCGAGAAGGAGCCACGCCCAGAAATCACGAGGTATGGAGCTTTGACCTGACGGTGGAGCAAATATTGGATGAGTACAATCAGCAGGTATGGAGCAATCGCTTGCAGATTGAGGTTAGCAAAGAACAGAACTTTGTACGTATTCCCCTTGGCTTTTCCATTCTAAGCGGTTTATATCGGGTCATTTGCCGAGCTGAATCATCGGATGGTGAAGTACGTATATTGCGACAGGGCTTTTGGGGGCAGGATGCCGAACTGCTGGCTGAAGGACAGATCATCATGCGTAGTCGGGATTATTTTATAAAGGACGGGCGTCCGTTACCTGTTGTTGGCATGACCTATATGACCTCAGATGTGGCACGGAAATTTTTGTTTTTGCCCAATGCAGCAATTTGGGATCGGGATATGGCCCAGATGGCCAAAGCGGGCATCAACTGGATTCGTACAGGCGTATGGACGGCATATCGCAACATGATGCAGATAGACGGACACGCTTCGGAAGAGGTGCTTCGTGCAATTGATGCTTTTTTGCTGACAGCCAAAAGGCATGGCCTGCAGGTGACGTTCACGTTCTTTTCTTTTACACCGGAAACATGGGAAGGGGTTAACCCTTATCTTGATCCGCAAAGCGTGGAAGCACAAAAGCGATTCATTCGCAGTATTGTCAGTCGGCACACGGCTACAACCCATGTGGATTGGGATCTGATAAACGAGCCTTCCATGTTTGATCCGTCGCGTATTTTCGCAGACGGTCCACGCTCTGCGAGGGACTCATGGGAACAGGCGGCGTTCAGCACATGGCTGGAGCAACGCCATGGCAGCATTGAAGCTTTGCAGGAAGCCTGGAATATGACGCCACAGCAGCTTTCCAGTTTTGCTTCTGCCATAGTCCCCGAGCCAGAGGAGATCAACTTCGACGTTCAGGATATGCATCAGGCCAAAAAGGGAGCCAAATGGCTGGATTACTGTCTATTTTCGATGGAAATGCACAATCTGTGGGCCGAGCAATTGGCGACTACGATTCGGGAGCTTTGTCCCGGACATTTGGTAACTGTAGGTCAGGACGAGGCACTGGGCGCGCAACGGCCATCTCCATTTTTTTATGAGGCTGTGGTGGATTATACGACGGTGCATTCATGGTGGCTGAATGATCATTTGGTGTGGGACGGCATTTTTGCCAAAACACCAGACAAACCGAATCTCGTGCAGGAAACCGGGATCATGTATGTTGAGACGCCGGATGGTCGAGCCAAGCGTTCGGAGGAGGAGCTGCGCGACATGCTGGAGCGCAAGTATGCGTATGCCTTTTCGACTGGCGGAGCGGGTGCGATTCATTGGATATGGAATACGAACTTTTATATGGATAATGCCAATGAATCGCACATCGGTGCGTTACGTGCGGATGGGACCGAGAAGCCGGAAGCAGAGGTATCTTACGATTTTGGGCGTTTTATGAATGAAATTCGCGATCTGTTTACAGACCGGAAGCTGGAAGAAACGGCTGTTGTATTCCCGTATTCCAATGGTTTCTCTAACCGATCACTTGCCTTTGATGCCACGACACGGCTTACCCGGGTGATGTCCTATAATCTCAAGCAGCCGTTCCGTGCCGTCTCCGAGTATCATCTGGACTCACTCAAGCGGCAGTTACCGAAACTGATTATGATCCCCAGCGCGCACAATTTCGATAGTACATCGCTGGAGCATCTTCTGGAAATGGTGCGAGCCTTCGGTGTGACGCTACTAGTCACCGGACCACTGGGGCTTGATCCTTACTGGAAAATGACCGAACGGGTTGATGCCATTATTGGGCAGCGTACGCTGGGGAACGTCCAACGGGAGGAAGTACTGAGTCTGGAGGGTCAAACCTTCCCTGTCTCATTCGGACAGCGGCGAATTGCTGAGGTCGCTAAGGAGGAACAACTGTCACCGGAAGCGGATGGAGCGATGGGTGATGAAGTCGTGAACCTGCCGCTTGGCAAGGGGCGCTTGATCTGGAGTCCGCTTCCACTGGAGTTAAATGGCAGAGATGAGCCGATTGCCGAATTGTATCGTTACGCCTTCGCTGCTGCCGGGGTGGAGCGAGAGCTGGAATGGATAGACGGTGGCGATCAGCCGGGGCTATATGGACGTAAGCTGAATTTCAAGAATGGGGGCCTATATATTTTCGTATCGGAGTTTTCCCGGGATACCCAAGTGCGTGTTCGGGATAAGGAGACTGGATTATCCTACGCTTTTCTGTTGCCAAGGAGCCGCTCTGTCTTGTTTGCTGTGGATCGAGAAGGTCAATTGCTGGCGGTATATCGTCCCGAGGACGTGACGATTGAAGTGATACAGTGAACAATGGCAGGTCAAGACATACGGTGAGGAGATATGCGATGAGCGAGCAAAGGGATGAATCAATCAACAATCAAGCGATAAGCAGGGAAGTAGACACATACACGGGCAGCAAGACGACAGCACATATTATTTCGCATACCCACTGGGATCGGGAGTGGTATTTGCCTTATGAGAAGCACCATATGCGCCTGATTAGCCTGATAGATTCTCTGCTGGATAAGCTGGAGCAGGACCCGGATTATAAAAGTTTTTATCTGGACGGGCAGACGATCATTCTAGAGGATTATCTACAGGTTCGGCCCGAGCATAAGAAACGGCTGGAGCAGCATATTCGCAATGGTCGTATTTTTATCGGACCCTGGTACATTTTGCAGGATGCTTTTCTGACCAGCGGCGAAGCCAATGTACGCAATATGCAGATTGGTCACCGCGATGCCGAACGTTACGGCAGTCCGTCCAAGATCGGATACTTCCCCGATACGTTTGGCCTGGTTGGGCAGACTCCGCAGTTCATGCAACAGTCGGGGATTACGAATGTTTTCTTCGGAAGGGGCGTAAAGCCGACAGGGTTTAACAATACAGTGTCGGATAGAGGCTACGAGTCCTCCTTTTCGGAACTGTTATGGACGGGGCCAGACGGATCAGAGGTACTCGGTATTTTATTTGCCAACTGGTATTCCAACGGCAATGAGGTTCCTGTAGATGAGGCGGAAGCCAAGGTTTATTGGAAGCGTAAACTAGATGATGCGCAAAAATATGCTTCAACTGGCGAGCTGCTGTTCATGAACGGTTGCGATCATCAGCCTTTACAGCTTGATTTACCGGAAGCAATCCGTACGGCACAGAAGCTTTATCCGGATATCAAGTTTGTTCATTCCAATTTCAACGATTATCTGACTTCTCTGAAACGGACTTCCCAAAGGCAACTCTCGTCAGTGAAGGGAGAGCTTCGCAGTCAGCGCACGGATGGCTGGGGAACGCTGGTGAATACGGCTTCTGCCCGGGTGTATTTGAAACAGATGAACCAGTTGGGACAAGTGATGCTGGAAAAAGTGGCAGAGCCGCTTGCGACCATCGCGCATCTGCTGGGGCAGGCTTATCCTCACCATTTGTTCACCTATGCCTGGAAAACACTGATGCAGAACCATCCGCATGACAGTATTTGCGGCTGTAGTGTGGACGAGGTGCACCGTGAGATGGTGACCCGGTTTGATAAGAGCCGTCATGTAGCCGAGAGCATTGTGGATGAAAGCATTGAGGTCATTGCGCAAGCAGTGAATACGACGGGCTTCAGTCGCTTTGGAGCAGATGCGTTGCCACTCGTGATTTTTAATACGTCAGGCTGGGAACGCAGTGGTGTAGTGTCGGCAGAACTAGAAGTGGTACGTCTGTACTTCCGTGAAGGATACACGCTTGAAGAGGCCGCTCATCGAGCGAAAACAGTGGATCTTTCCGGGCGCGTACTGGTGGACAGTGAAGGGAGTCCGGTGGCATGCAAGATGGAGGACCTCGGGCTACAGTTCGGTTATGATTTGCCGGATGATCGATTCCGCCAGGCTTACATGTCTCGTCGGGTTCGCCTTACCTTTGAGGTTGAACGTGTGCCCCTGCTAGGCTTAAAAACCTATGCTTGGCTGAGAAGCAATGTCGAGACGGACTCCTCTTCCCTTTTTCATGGCAGTCGCAGTATGGAAAATGATTTACTTCACGTCGAAATTGCGGATAACGGCTCTTTTACCCTGACAGATAAGCGTACAGGCCGCAGCTACAAAGACCTTGGCGTATATGAAAATGTGGGTGATATCGGCAACGAGTATATGTTCAGACAGCCCGAGGGAGAGCAGGCACTGACTACCAAAGACTTGATTGCTGACATTCGCATGCTTGAAGATACACCTTTTCTGGCATCCATCGAGATTATCCATCATTGGGAAATACCGGCCTCTGCGGATGAAACGCTGGAGCAGGAGCAGCGAGAACTGGTTTATTATCCGTACCGCAAGGCTCAGCGCTCCTGGCAGACCGTTCCGCTGACGATACGGACCGTCATTTCTTTATCTAGGAACAGCAGGGGGGTTTCCATGGAAACCACCTTTAACAACCAGGCCAAGGATCACCGTCTTCGCGCTCTGTTTCCGACAGATATAGTTTCTGGTGAGCATCGGGTGGACTCGATGTTTGAAATTACAATCCGGGACAATAAACCTGCACCTGAGTGGGAAAACCCAAGCAACACACAGCATCAGCAGGCGTTTGTGGATGTAAGCGGAGAACAGGCGGGTCTAACCGTAGCCAATCTCGGGTTGAATGAATATGAAATCATGCGTGATGGTCGTAACACGATTGCAATAACGCTGCTTCGCTCAGTTGGCGAGCTGGGGGATTGGGGATGGTTCCCGACGCCGGAAGCGCAGTGCCCAGGTGAACACACCGCTCGTCTGGAAATCATTCCACATGATGGCGACGGTATTCAGTCAGGCGCGTATACAGAAGCCTATCAATACCAAATTCCTTGGATTGTAAAACAAACGGGGATTCATGCGGGTACAGTTGCTCCAGATTATGCACCGTTTGATTGGCAAAGCACGGAGCTTGCCTTTTCCTCTATGAAAATGAATGAGCTGTCGGGGGATGTGCTGTTACGCTGGTACAATATGAGCAATAGTATAGCCGAATTAATTATCAAGCCCGGGCCGCAGCAGTACGATTTTTATAAAAGTAATATCCTTGAAGAACCAGGAGAAGACATCGTAATGGATTCTGCTAATGAGTTGCTTCAGTCTGTAAAGCCGCATGAAATTATTACACTAGGTTTTAAAATGAAGACTTAACAATAAAGAGAAGAAGGCCATAGCAAATGATAACAAACCCCGATGAAATAACTTCTCATCGGGGCTTATTATTCATCATTTCAATTAACACTTGATATACCACCGGTAAGGTGGTAAAACCGTCACTTTGCAAAAAGTGCCCCCCATGATCTACTTCGTGAAAATCAGCCTGCATATCTTCCGCTAGTTTCTTACTAAGTGCAAAGGGGACAATCGTATCGTCCTTTGAAGCTATAGCTGCACGTGCCTTTAGTGAATCCATAATTTGCTGATCATCCAAATGGTCAATTGTAAACTCATCTAATGATGGTAGGCTTGGCACTGGGTCAGTAAAACCGGAAACGAACACGGCGCCCCCCAGCGGTTCCGAGATATTTACTTGCTGCAGGTACCTTAATATGGATACACATCCCAAGCTATGACCAATAAAATAGGTGTCTTTATGTAGAACTTTAATATTTTGCAATAGATACTCAATCCACTCATTAAGCTTGGGCGCTTGCGAGTTGGGCATTTCTAGTATATCTACCGAAACCCCATCTTCCTGTAATTTGTCTTGTAACCAAGGAAACCAATGATCTGCTGGCGAAGCGGTGTATCCATGGATTATATATACTTGCTTTTGATTTCGTATGTTTGTCACAATACGTTCTCTCCCATCATCCAGTGTTTAGAACTTAATTTGCATATGTGCCTCACTTCATGCAGGCATTCCCCTCTAGTTTACCAAACTCCCCATGCTTATAAGTACTAAAATTGTGGATTTACGTAGCAAGTCCATGTATAAATTTTCCTGTTATAATATTCATTATTTTTGCAGTACTGTAATTTGACTTATAAATTTAAGCGCTTTCTACCGATATATATAGCATCACGTTTTGTAATCTACTTCATATTGTTGTTTGGAGGGCAGCATCAAGGGGGGATCGGAGTACTCGTGAAAGTTGAGAGCAGCGTGAACTATTATCCATAGACGAGCTGGAGGGGTTTGGATGAGTAACAAGCTATCGGACAGGACGAAAAAAGGAAAAGGGCTTAGAGATTTAAAGGTCACAACAACGATGATCTCCATGATTGTGATCAGCTTGGTGGGTTTGCTCATTGTATCGTTGGTAGGGGTTATCGGTATGTATCAAGCTAAAGAGGGTCAAGGTATTTTGTATGTGGATCGCTTTCAACACCAAACCAATATTCTTGAAGTCAAAAGTGATTTCTACAATATGCGGGCCAATTATACAAAAATACTCGACAATAAAGAGTATACAGATAAACAATATAAGCAGGTACAGAAAGGAAAGGATAGTGTTACAACCGGGCTAAATGAATTTTCACAAAGGACATTGGATGCAAAGGAGCAGAAATTGTATGAGGAACTAAGAGGCAGTATAGACACGTATTTTCAGGATATTGAACAGATCATGGCCGTCAAAAAAAATACTGGAACCTATGACACAGAAGAAAGAGGTCGGATTAATAAATCTAGTACGGCCATAGTTACGATGCTGACTACCATTTCAGATTATAACAATGAGCAATCCGCCAACCTATATCAAAATACACAAAATGAGATTAAAATGCGCACAATTGTGTTGATCACGGTTCTGGCTCTTGTGCTGGTTGTTCTGATCACGATCTCTTTTGCGGCCATCCGAAATATCCGTTCCCGGATGAGCACCATTACGAAATACTGTGAAGAAATTACCCAAGGCAATTTAACGGCAGCCCTTGATCCTGCCTTGCTCAAAGGAAATAATGAGATCGCTGTCATTGCTCGTGCTATTCAGCAAATGACAGATTCAACCTCAATGGTCATTACGGGAGTGATCAATGAGTCGCGCCAAATTAACCAGCTTAGCGATCAGACGAATCTGAATATGACAGATCTCAATGAACGGATTCGCGATGTATCCGCCACGGTCGAACAGCTGTCAGCAGCTATGGAGGAGACTTCAGCATACACCGAAAATATGAATCATTCTGCGGATGAAATGCAGCGGGCAGCAGAGTACATCTCGGTCAAAACTCAAGAAAGAGCTCAGTCTGCCTATGATACAAGTGTAAAGGCCGAAACGTTGAAGCAGGCGGCTAGTCAATCCAATAAAGCGGCTAAGGAAATTTACCAGAAGGCTAATGCAAAGATGACAGAAGCATTAGAACGAGCCAAGGCAGTAGACCAGATTCGTATACTTTCTCAGTCTATCTTGGAAATTACGGCACAAACCAACTTGCTGGCTCTAAATGCATCTATTGAAGCGGCTCGTGCCGGTGAGTCAGGTCGAGGGTTTGCGGTTGTAGCTAACGAGATTCGTAAGTTGGCAGACGGCTCCAAACACGCGGTAGACCAAATTCAGAGTGTTACTCAAGAGGTTGTGCAGTCTGTAGAAAATCTGACTACCAATGCCGAAGAATTACTGCACTTCCTGCAAACCCAGGTGGGCAAGGATTATCAGCTGCTTGAGGACACAGCGGGACAATATTACACTGATGCTGTTGAGCATACGAACACAGTCAATGATTTGAACGCCACCTCTAAGCAGGTAAATGAAACCATCCAAACCATGGTGAGAGCGATCCATGAGATTGCAACCGCCAGCGAGCAGTCTGCTATATCTACCCAGCACATTGCAGAGAATATGGTGTCATCAACGGAAAAATCTCGTGAAGTGGCACACCAGTCTGATCAGGTGAAGGAAAGCGCAGCTCGACTGAATGAGCTGGTCGAAGGCTTTAAAATTTAACGAGGACCATACGGTGATGGGTATTTAAATGAAGGACGAAGAAAAACAGTTGGGAGCCGTAAGAAGGCTCCCTTTTTGAGCAGACTCTACTAGATTGCTTTCGTCATGCAGTCAGGAGTCCAAATCTCTTAACTCTTCCTGTTCAGCCATTTGCATCAGCTTGTAAATCTGTCGTGCTGTGTTCACATTCCGTACCGTCATATGCTGATACAGCTTGGTGCCGACTAATTTCGTTAATCCGCTTTTGGTGACTTGTTCCTTGCTGACAGAAAACAGAACGGCCCCGGTCGTATATATGACATGCCCAATACCCGGTTTCAAAGGAAGCTTGTCCAGTACTGAAATATCGTTAATTTCATCCCACAGAAACATTACATCACTTTTCATCTGTGTATCATTAGACCATTCATTCGGTAGTGCTTCCATAATGCTCTGAATCTCCTTCATATTACGGACGATGACACGGATGGGTAAGCTAAAATCCTCCAGAATCGCTTGTTCCAACACGAGCGATAGCTCCTGGTTGGACTGTTCCTGACTGGAAAATATGATATTTCCAGAATTGATGTAAGTCGTCACATGCCCCATACCTGCATGTTCAAACGTTTGCTTGAGCTTCTTCATCTCGATCTTGTTGTTGCCGCCAACATTGATGCCCCGCAGTAATGCGATATAGATCATAAAAAGCCCCACCTCTCTTTAACAAATAGGATTTTTAACAGAAGGATAGGTATTTCAGCAAATACGTGGTTTGGTTCTCGCCCAGTAAGTGATGCAGCAATGGTTTTACGTGCTCGATATATGCTGCTTTGGTTTCGTATGTATCTTCATCTACCAATTCTCCCTTAAAGGTACAGGCACCTTCAATCAGGATGGAAAGAGCCGTAAAGAAGTTAGCTAAAGAGTCGGCAACCTGCTGCGCTGCGCCACCTTCAATTGCAGCATATACAGGAGAATCGGGTGCGCTAGTATCGACAATGAGTGGATCGTCATTAAACGTGGCAATTACAACATGATGGGAGGGCCACGAAGAAGACTCTTGGACAAGCTCACCAGACGTAACGAAGCGATACCCCAGCTGTTGGCGATATAAATGTTCTGGTGCGACAAAAAAGAGAACTGCGGCATCCCCAACTTCAACTGCCGCGTTTTTTAATTTGTGTGTTCCCGCTGCCTTGGCATCGATCATTTCATAGTGGCTATACATGTACGCAAGCTCAGGAGATAGAGGAATCCGACTGTCCCAGCAATCTGTTATACTCTCTGAACGGGGCTGGATATCGTGGTCTTGGAACAGCCCGTAGGCTTCATTATACAAGTTTTGCTGGTGTACAAACCGGGTAAGCGCTTCGCTCAGCTGCTTCATAGGTGTTCATTCCTTTCTAATCGGTAGGCTATGGTCTCTGACATAACGTTTCATTTCTAGTATAAAGATATCATAATATAGAAAAGAAGAACATATGTTTCTGTATTTATGCCGCCTTGCCAGTCGATCCTGATTAATTTTACAATATAGGAGTTCGAAGATAAGGTGCAAGGAGGAGAAAAATGTCTTTTTCTGAAATATACGATTACAAATTAAGAGCCTACTTTAATGAGCGCATTTCTGATTTAAGTCATGAATATCTATTTTATTCCTATCCTGATCAAGAGCAAAATTTAAGAATATTAACTCTGAATATAAATGAGCAGGATCATATTTCTTTAGTGCGATGGCATGATTTATTTGACAGGTCGCTATTTACCAAAATGGATCATCCCATTCTAAGTGTAACGGATGCTGAACGTCTGATTCGATTGCTTGCGCTTATTTTTAACATGTTTGATATACATAAAGATGCTGTCTATAGCCGAAAAAACTTATGTTGTGTTTATTATCAATATCAAGTTTCACATCTAGCAGAGAGAGGGAATGAATTCTTACTTACTCAGGATAGGCTATTTTTTCTTCACCTTCTCTTATTTGAATTGGGTTTAGGAGATGACATTTATGATCGTCTATCGATTGAAAATAATAAGATACTGTACAGCATGGAAGACGGACAGCAGTATGATTTGCACATTCTAATTGATATTTTGCATGAGCATATTAACAAAAATAAGATGGATATGGATACCCGAGCAACGCTGGGGAAAATAAAAATTTTGCAAGGCCAGTTGGTCAACTTCATCTTGGGCAGTCATGATGTATATGATTTTCCATATGATGATTTCAACAAGTGGTTTGCAGAAGCAACGATATTTATACAAGCTTATAACTCTAATAAAAATAGGGTATTAGAGGTGCTGATCGACTGTATCAATGAGCATCAATCTCCAACAGAGCAGTTCATCTCCAATATGATCTTGATGAATTATTCTTATTTTGTTCTCAAAAGTAATCCTAGTGAAATTACATATCTTAAACTATTCTGTAAGAAAAAACCGGGAGTTTATATAAAAGTATTGACTGCATTGCTTGAAATCAGTTTTTTTGTCGATAAATCCAGCTTCACAAATACGGGTATACATTATGATTTATCCAGAATAAAAGGGGTTTAAGATGCCATTTCATCACGTTTCTTTACCTGATTTACCATCGTCTATCGGACGCCTTACGGCCATTCATCCTGTAAAAGGTGGCTCTCAGGGCAGCATAACCCTGCTGGCACTAAACACACAAGCAGAACTGTGGAGACTAGAGCTTCGCTCTGGTAGTGCAGAATTATGCACACGTATTTGTATTCCTGATTTTAATCCCATTCAACCTGTTCAAATGGTGACCAGTCCTAACGGCAAGTACGTAGCCATATCCAATCGTTTTGGCCGGCATGCGGCAGTGTATGATTTAGTCCGTGCTCAAGAAAAAATGCAATTATCCCGGGACGAATACCACTATGATAAAAGTATGTTTCCCCTGGCATTTGTACATCAAGACGGTATGTGTATCCTTGTTCATGGAACGGAATGGAACCGGCTGGATCTGACGGATATAGAAACAGGGAGGCTTTTGACTGCAAGACCTACCCCAGTTTATAACAATGAAAACAAAGATGAGCATTATCTAGACTATTTTCATGGGAAGCTGCTGGCTTCTCCAGAGGGAAAGTGGATGGTGGATACTGGATGGGTATGGGCTCCCTTAGGAGTGGTTCGAACTTGGTCATTATCTGATTGGCTACTGAACCCATGGGAATCGGAGAATGGTCCGTCAGTTCGCCATCTTTGGCAAACCATAGATTGGGATGGGCCAATATGCTGGACAGGACCTGATACATTGGCGGTATGGGGACAGATGGATGCCGATTTACTGGAGGAGGAAGATTGGGGAGAGGAAGGAGTGGAACCGGCGGTTGTCCTATTCGATATGACTCAGCCTGGGTACCGACGTGTGCTTTCTGCCATCCCCCCTCTAAACTGCAAGCCTGATGAATACGGGATTTACCCATATCCCCAAGCGGATATGACCGTTTGCGGCGACCGATTATTCTTGTGGGGAAAAGGAGTTCCGCTTCAGGTATGGCGGCTTTCAAGCGGTGTGCGTGAATATGTAGATACGGAGCGATTTCCACTCATTTATCATCAAGAGGCAGGAATTTTCGTTGAATTAAATCCAGATAGCGGTTGTACAGCCTTGAGCTACGACGAATAAATGGCGTACCGGATATTCTTCCTTCCTAGTGATATGGAAATATATGCATTAGTTATAACAATTACAAAGGAGTGTACATCAAAATGGCACTTAACAAGGATTGTTTTTATGGATGTCTCGCTGGACTGGCCGTAGGTGATGCTTTGGGAACCACAGTAGAATTTAGCAGTCCAGGCACATTTGAACCTGTAACGGATATTGTAGGCGGTGGTGTATTTGGGTTGAAGGCAGGGCAGTGGACAGACGATACGTCTATGGCGCTCTGTTTGGCCGAGAGCATGGTGCGAAAAGATAGCTTTGATCCAGCGGACCAGATGCGTCGCTACACCAATTGGTACCACCTGGGATATATGAGCAGCACGGGAACGTGCTTTGATATCGGTGGTGCGACGAGAACAGCACTGCATCGCTTCGAAGCCACTGGAGATCCGTATAGCGGGTCCGTTGACCCCATGACTGCCGGTAATGGCTCGATTATGAGGCTTGCACCTGTCGCCATGGCCTATGCGAACCGCCCGGAAGAGGCCGTGATGTACGCTGAGCTGAGCTCGCGCACCACCCATGGAGCAGTCGAAAGTGTGGAGGCCTGTGCCGCGCTTGCTTCAATTCTTGTGGCAGGTCTGCGGGGAGCGGACAAAGAATCCATGTTATCACCCGATGTCTGCTATAAGTGGCGGCGGAAGGACCAGTCAGCTTATTCGGCAGCCATTGAAGAAATCATTCAGGGATCTTACAAGCATAAGGAGCCGCCTGAAATCCAAGGAAGCGGTTATGTTATTCGTTCCCTTGAGGCTGCGCTGTGGGCATTTTACCACTCGGCTTCATTTGAAGAGGGGGCACTGCTGGCCGTAAATCTGGGAGATGATGCAGATACGACCGGAGCAGTGTACGGCCAGATTGCAGGGGCTTATTATGGGTTAAGCAGTATCCCGAGTCACTGGCGCGAGAAGCTGGCAATGAAAGAGACGATTGATGAGCTGACTGAGGCTTTATGGCAGAAGGCCGACAAGGGCCAGACACTCTAAGGGGAACATCTATAAAGATCAAGCTGGGTTGCTTTTCTTATGAAGCAGAACCCAGCTTTTTTTGTTCGCTATATTTTGCCGATGACTCATCTCTTGGGATTACTACCCATATCGCCATACTTCCACCCTCCTCAGTTACTTGTCGTTATGACAAAATGAAATCCAATACAAATAAAACTTCACTTTACTGATCTCTCAGAGGAGGAACTACATTGTCACATCTAGATAAACAGCTTCATTCATTTGTCGATATTTCCAATAATATAGAAGGGTTTGAGATCGTTTCTACCCAATTTGGTCCTGATGGACGCGTGTATATTTTGCTCATTGATAAAGTCCCAGAACGAGTGCGGGGGATGTTCACGCCTGCCTCTCTTAAAGAGAGACGTACTTACAAGGTACTCATTCTAGACGATCACATTCAAGAGGTGTGTTTGGAGGGGCAGCAGTTCAACTATCATTATGTACAGCCTCTACAAGATTATTTGTTACTCGTCGGAGCACGATGCCATTATTACGGACCTGATCAATACGATCTAAATGGTAAAATTATTGATTATGAAGGTCGTACTGTGAATGAACTACTGCTTGGAGACGGTATCCAGAGTGTTCAGGTTACAAAAGAAGGTACGATCTGGACCAGTTATTTTGATGAAGGTATATTCGGGAATTATGGTTGGAATGAGCCTGTGGGGTCCTCCGGCCTTGTCGCCTGGAATAAAGAGGGACACAAAATATATGAGAACCAAGCGGCAGATATTCATGATTGCTATGCTTTGAACGTGATCAGCGAACAGGAAATCTGGTTTTATTACTATTCAGACTTTTCATTAGGGTATATTTCCGGTAGCGACCGTACGAATATTACGTTTGTGAATCCGAGGATTTCCGGCTGCTCCGGGGTGGCTACAGATGGGTATCACTTTTTGTTCGACGGCGGGTATGGCAAGAATGGACAATATGTCCTGAAAAAGAATGTGAAGCCAGGCAGCTTGAGCAAAGGACAACACATTCGCTTTTTAAATGACGATCAAAAGTTCCTTCAACCGCATGAACAGGATTTCAGAAAAGATCGCCTGCTGCTCCGTGAAGGTTCTCTGCTGTATCAGGTGGCTGTTGAAGAGATAGTATAAAAACCCACGTCAGACGTGGGTTTTTCCTTAACACCAAAAATACTTATTCATACGTTTTGACAAGCTCATTCAGGGAGGTAATGGTGCTGCCTTCCCCAATAGCACCGAATTTCCACTCCCCTCCATAGCGGTATACTTCACCTACACGGATGCTACACATCCCTTTATAGTCCTCTGTCAAATTGTATCGGAGAATCTCTTCATCTTGCGACGCATCCAATACTCGAATATAAGCATTGTTCACCATACTGAAATCCTTACGTCTACCAAAGCTGAAAAAACGGAATATATTCACAATAAATACGACTCTATGCACTTCAGGTGGTAGTTGTTGAAGGGATACAGTAATGACTTCATCATCACCGTCACCATGTCCTGTCAAGTTGTCACCACTATGTACGACGGCCCCGCAAGGGCTATTTTTGTTTCCGAAATATACTAGATTTTTCGTTTGAGTCAGCTTGCCGTTCTCATTAAGAAGCAGCGCTGACGCATCAATATCCATGCTTCTACCCCTCATAGGGTCCCATCCAAGCCCTACTTTCAGCACGGATAAGTGTGGATTATTTTTGGTTAGGTCTACCTTCTGTCCTTTAACTAGACTAATACTCAACGTTATGCCTCCCTATCATTATTTTTGTTCTACTCTGAAATTGTAGCATATATATAGAAGGATATAATCTATTCGTAACTTCACAGACTTTTTTCCGTATAAAGATAAAAACATGATCCAAATTCGTTCCCTTAGGGAGAAATGCAACCATGTTTAAACAAAATGAGAAGTTGAGGTAATGCATCATATGAATGAAAAATTTCGAGCCGATACAGGATACCAGCTGGCTGAGCAGAAGGCGCTCCAGTATTTTGCATCACTCTATAATCAGGTCAAGGATAAGACTTATGTGACTTCTCTTACAGAAGATATCCATATATGGAAAAGGAATCATATCCGTCCTTCTTCATGGTTATCCTTCATTTCGCGGAATAAGAGAAAGCCGGATACTCGGGATTATGACAGATACATTCAATGGCTGAGTTACACAGGCAAATTGGATGATTATCTGAAGCGAAGTGTCTCTTATATTTACATGAGGGATCTAGGCAAGGCTCTAGATTCTGCACACACACAGACCCGGATTCAGCGCGTTATTGCTGACGTGAAAAGATATTTGCTTCACCCTACCCGTGCTAACAGAAGAAATCAACCGGAGTTTATGAATATAGCCGGGGTGTATCGGTGGTCTCAAAAGGAAGGGATCGAAGCCACTGTAATCTGGCTAATCAACAAGCTTAACTCTGTATCTTCTCATATTCCTGAGGAAATGGATGCAGAGCACGCTCAGCGCAAACTGATTAAAATCATCATTGGGGTTATTCTGCATGTGATGGAAGAAATGGACGAAGCTGTGCCACCTGTTGAGCGTTCGCGCAGACTGGATGAAGCGATTAGGCTTGGGTATTCCTATGGGTTGACCTATCCTTTTATTGATGATCTTCTCGATTCTCAGCTGTTGACCGTTCAAGAGAAAGAACAATACTCCCACATGATACGTAGCGCGCTTCTTACCGGATCTGTGCCAGAGCTGGGCGACTGGACTGGCGAGCATATGAAGTTCATTCGCTATATCCATTCGGAGCTCTCGGATGCTTTTGAGTATATTAAGGCACATCAGCGGCCAGACACACAGCAAACCTTTTTCGAGCAGTCCTATGTTTTTTTTCATTCTCAAGATATCGACCGGGATAAGGATCTAACGCGAACTCATTACACCAATGAAGAGCTGTATATACCGGTGATTTTAAAATCTGCTTCTTCCCGCTTGATTGTCCGTTCCGTGATTAGTGCTCCTGAGGATGAAGGGTTTGAGCAACGAACATTCTTTTATGGTATCTATAACCAGCTTGCTGATGATTTTGCGGATATGGCTGACGATATGAGAGACGGTGCAGTAACACCCTATACCTATTATTTAAAATATCATCAGCAGAGATCGGATTTGATCAATCCCTTCGAACTATACTGGGCGGTCATTTCTAATTTGATCCATAACGTGTATCATTCCGATGCCACGGCTCGTGAGGTGATACTGGACCGTGCAATAAATGGACTCAAACGTTATAAAGAACGAGTAGGTGCAGAAAAGTACAATGAGATAATGGAGATTTTTGCATCCGGGAATCCTGAATTCAATCGTCTCGTTCAGAAAATGGTGGGCAAAGCAGAGGATGTAGATTTCTTCGATAAGCTGCTTCGGGACCAGATGATTACCCATTTGAAAAACGATTCGAGGGAAAAGGAAGACTTTATGAATACGGTCAAAACCGTCCGGGACCAGATTAACAACCAATTGAAAATAACCAAGCCTTCTGGGATCGAGGCCATGAAAGAACAGCTTATTAATGCTGCCAATTACAGTCTAGAGGGGGATGGGAAAAGGATACGACCTATATTGACTTGGGTCATGGGCGTAAATGAATATGGATTAGACGCATCGGCAATTGTACCTCTTCTGCGATCATTGGAATATATGCATACAGCCTCCCTGATTTTTGATGATTTGCCTTCCCAGGATAACGCCTCTACCCGTAGAGGGCGTCAGACATTACATCAGGTGCACAATAGTGCTACTGCGGAATTAACCGGTCTATATCTGATCCAAAAGGCCATCGGGGAGCAATCGTCACTGAACCAGTTCAATGCTGAGACGGTACTTGCCTTGATCCAATACTCGGCCCGTAAGGCAGAGGATATGTGTATGGGTCAGGCGATGGATCTGGATTCCAAAGGAAAGAGTTTGACCTTGGAGCAGCTGAATATGATGTGCTTTTACAAAACAGGAGTGGCGTTCGAGGCTTGTCTCGTTATGCCAGCCATGCTCGCACAGGCCGAGGAATCAGAGATTGCCGCTTTGCAGAAATTCGCCTATCATATGGGGATTGCTTTCCAGATCAAAGATGATTTGCTTGATGTGGAAGGAGATACGCTCTTACTTGGAAAACCTGTGGGCCAGGATTCGGATAACAATAACTCGAATTTCGTGTCCATCCTTGGTTACGAAGGTGCCAGTAAAGAAATGTGGGAGCACTACTGCCTTGCCATGGAAGCATTAAAAGAGGTGCCACGCAATATCGCTTTTCTGAAGCATCTAATGAATTATATTGTGAACCGGGATCGTTAAAAAGAATTGTGCCCCAGATATGTCTGAATAAACAAGCAAAGATGTGAATATCTGGTGACTTCAATGCTGTATTTTGTCCGTTACGGCGCGTTCTCTATTATAATGATTAAAAACGGACAAGGAGATGAACTCCAGATGAAAAAAGGAATCTTGGTCGCTTCAGGGTTGGTTGTTGCAGCATTGGGCACATACCTGATTGCAGGAAATATGCAGAAAGAAGGAGCGGACAAGCTCGGGACAACAGATATCAAGCAATTGGTGCATGATATCAGTGCAGGCAAGGCAATAGCCCAATCCGCTTCTATTAATTCCAGTCAGTTGATAGTCACCGGGAACAATACCCAACCCATAACTTATGATTTGCCTGACAACGAGTTTTTTGTTTCGATAGCGCCATATGTAGAAGAGACCCACCCTTGTGCAACTCATAGTCTAACCGGCTGCCAAGGTGAAATAAAAAACGGAGAATTCAATGTGACCGTTCAAGACTCCGAAGGGAATGTCATTATGGAGAATGCTGCCATGAAATCACAACCCAATGGTTTTATTGATCTGTGGCTGCCAAGGGATAAAACCTACCGCATTAGCGTGAATCATGAAGGCAAAACGGCCCAAACGGAATTCTCTACATATGAGAAAGACGATACATGCATCACAACGATGCAGTTGGGTTAACGATAGAGAATAAAGGTTGAGCTTACGGATCGCTCGAACGCTTTAAGTCTGCAAAACCTCGCGTGTTCATAGCTTTTTTAGAAAAGAGCCTGCGTCTGACGGAGGCTCTTTGTGCTGCCCTAATCTTTTGCTGGAGTTACTGAATGGGTTGGGAGGAAATCTATGAGGAATCAGATAGCAAAACTTTAAATTGTGTATACTAAAAACCTATTCAAACAGCTGCAAACTTCCGACATATTATCTAAGAGCTTTTCGCTCAATATTCCTCGGGGAGATGGCAGCATGTCACAAAATATGAAGAAGCGCGTATTCAGATCATCCAGTATCGCCAACACATTGGCCATGGTCTTGTTAGTCATTATCGTTGTCGTCTTTGCAACCTTGGGGACGTTCATGTATGCGAGCACGCAAAGCATGCTTGTCAAGCAGCAAGAGGCCATGCTCCAGACCAAGACGCAGGCCACTGTCAGTCAATTTGATGCGTTATTTAAGGAAAAGGGCTCACTTGTCAAACAAATGGCAACAAATAATCTTTTTCGGCAGTATATAGAAACCACCGAATCAGCAGAGATGGCGAAAACTTCTCCATATGCTGAGGCAACCAAAGCGACTCTGGCAGCGATTGTCAAGGAAGAACCATCTTTTGCCGACGCCTGGATTGCAGGCATATCTGGTAAGGGCTTCTTTCTTCAGAATGATGGTGCTGCTTCCAAACCGGATTTTGATATCCATTCGCGTCCGTACTTCAAGCCGGCTGTTGAAGCAGACGGTTTGTACTACTCAGAACCCTATAAGGACGTCAATACAGGGAATGTGGTCATGGGCATTTTCTATCCAATCAAGGATAGCAGTAACCAATTAATCGGATTTGCTGCTGTCGATATTGCTTTCAAAGACATCCCTGCTGTTATGCAAAGCTATTCGCTTGGAAGCACAGGCTATTCGATTCTTGCGTCCAAAACAGGTGATATTTTGTATCACCCTGATCAAAATAAAGTGCTGAAAGAAAAGATTAACGAAAGCACAGGTGATCTTGGCGAGATCGGTAAGAAAATGATTGCTGGTGAGTCTGGAGTACAGTTGATTAATGATAATGGCGAGCGTCGTTACATTGGGTATGCAACCAGTAAAGATACGGGGTGGTCCGTAGGCTTAACCATCTCTGAACAAGAGGCACTCTCAGAACTAAGAACCTTTACCTGGATTACGATTGGCGGTTTTGCTGCAGCTACCATCCTGCTGGTTATAATTTGTTATATAACGCTCCGCTATCTGTTGAGATCAATCCCGAAATTGCTTGCCAAAATCAAGCTGATTGAAAATGGGGATTTGACCGTTCAGTTTGATACGCATTCCAACAACGAAATCGGGCAAATTTCTCAAGGAATTTACAATATGGTTCAAAAAATTCAAGGCATGCTCCAAATGGTGGGCGGCTCAGCTCAAGTCTTGAATCAGTCTTCAAATGATTTGCAATCCATTTCTTCCAGAACCGCGATCACGATGAACGATACTGCGACAGCAATTAATGAAATTGCCAATGCAACGAACTACCAATCCATCGAAACGGATAACATTTTACAAAAAACCGGAGCCTTATCCGGCCAAATTGACGAAATTGCTAATGATGCCAAAACCATCGAAACGATGGTGCAAACCTCTGCCGAACAAAGCGGACAAGGGCTTGCTGTAGTAGATCAGTTATCCAGATGGGCAGAGGAAAATCATAATTCCACACAAGCGATGTCGTCTATTATTCAGGAAATTGATCTGAGCCGTCATGAGATTTCCAGCATCGTGGATACGGTCAACCAAATTGCAACGCAGACCAACCTGCTGGCGCTCAATGCTTCCATTGAAGCTGCGCGTGCAGGAGAACAGGGCAAAGGGTTTGCTGTGGTTGCCGGAGAGGTTCGCAAGCTGGCTGAGCAGACAGCGCTCGCGACACAGGAAATCTACAAGAAGGTCCGTGTCATCGAAGAAAAAACCAGTGTATCGGTTGAGCATACAGTTCACGGTCTGAAAATCGCAGAAGAAAACGCGAGATCGGTAGAGGACACGAAGCAAGTGTTCTTTAGCATTAACAAGGATTTGGAAGATTTAAAGTTGCGAATGATCCAGATCAGCACGAACACCTCTAAAGTCCACAAGCACAAAGATGAGATTTTGCAGGCGCTGGAGATCATCTCTTCCACCACCGAAGAGAATTCCGCTTCAACCGAAGAGGTTAGCGCCAGCACGCAGGAACAATTGGAGAGCTTCGAACAGGTTGCTGAACTCTCCAAACAATTAAACCAATTGTCCAATAAGCTTCAAGACGAATTAAAACAGTTTAAGGTTGAGTAACAAGCTTAGGTATGATTTTGACTAATATGCAGCAAAGGCCCGCGATCAGCGCGGGCTTTTTAGCGGCTTATCCTTATTTTCTTAATAAAATAATCGGGCTATTCTTTTGTTTCTACGGTGATGTGACGGAGGAACTGGACAAGTAAAGGCAAGACACTTTATGATGATGAAAATTGGACTTAATGGATCAATAATTCACTCTGAAAGAATCAGGGACTTAAGATGAATATCCATCTTAAGTCCCTTTTTTTTGTGTAAAATTAGATTTCCAATTTTTTGAACGGCTGATATACTAAGGAGGCAAGGGGGGACAGCAGCAAGACGATTAAAGCATACATATCGCAAACGGAACGTTTTTTTGCAAGATTGCAAGGGACCGAAGCAAGCATAAATGATGCGACGGTGCAAAAATATGCGTTGGCGCTGCTCGAAACACGCTTATGTTAACCAAGCGATCAGCGCGCTGAAATTTTACTTTCGCCATGTGCTAAAGCAGCCCAAATCCGCCGCCTATGTTCGTCCGAAAAAGGAGAGTAAACTGCCAGATGTGTTGTCCCTGAATGAGGTTATGCGTCTGTTGAAAGCAGTGAAAAATCCAAAGCATAAGGCTATTCTCTACCTGACGTATACATCCGGGCTGCGGATAAGCGAAGTGGTGAGGTTGCGTCTTGAAGACTGCGACCGTGAACGTAAAGTACTGAAAGTTCGTCAGGGAAAGGGCAGGAAGGATCGGCAAACGCTGTTATCCGAAGCGACTTTTGCGGTGGTCGAGCAGTATATAGGGGGGGAGCAGCCAGAAGACTGGCTGTTTCCAGGACAGAGGGAAGGCCGCCACCTGACGGAACGTTCAGCGCAGAAAGTGTTTGAAAAAGCGCTGGCTAAAGCGGGCATTCGCAAACAGGTGAGTATCCATTCGCTAAGGCATTCCTTTGCGACCCACTTGCTGGAGAATGGGATTGATCTTCGCTATATTCAGGAACTGCTAGGGCATCAGAGTGTGCGAACGACAGAGCGGTATACACATGTGAGCAGGAGGGACATTGGGCGGATTCAAAGTCCGTTGGATCGGCTGGGCGGGCTGGACGATTGAAACGCAGAAAGTGCGGGAATAAGGAGAAAAGTGCAGGATTCACGAAGTTCGTGAATATGACAAAGAGAGTATTCTTTCGGAAGTTCGTAAATAAGACGTTATCGGAAATCGCTGGAACACATACAAAAGCAGGAGGAATCAATGGAGGATTTGGAGATTCAGGAGACTATAAACAAATATTGCGAATTGGCTATTAGTTATGCACAAAGCTTCAATTGCAACCTAACCTTTGAAGAACCTTCAATCCACATTGTTGAGGAAATTCTCAATCATAATTGGAACAAGCTTATGAATGCTGATGAGGAAGAGAAGCCGACTGACAATCAAATTTGGTCAATGGCAGTAGTATGGGGAACTTATGTTGGAGAAGTAATGAAGAAGTCGATTGGAGAACCGTGTAAATGGATTTTTGAAGATGGAGAATTATTACTTGAAATAAATAAAATAAAAGCAAATCCAATTATAAAAGCATATAAAAGAATTATTAACGGACCTGAAGATAGTATTGTTTCTTTTTATGATATTGGATGTATGAAACTCAAGGAATATATAAGAACAGGATCTTGGTAGTAGTTCAATGAGGTCAGCAACATCCGATAACATAATATTCAAGCCGTGGCTCCGTTGGAGCCTTGGTCTGCGGGAAGGATTTCGAAGAGGAATTTCAGCAGACAACCCCTTCGGGGTTCATGAATACAGAAACGTTATGTGAAATATCCGCAAGGCAAACTTAAAAATAGAGGTGTCCGAATGTTAACTTACGAACAGATTACTAGTCAAATAATTAATTCGATGAAGGAAGCAGGACTTAATCCATATATTATAAAACATAACCTTGAATTAGTTACTCTAATGAAAGAATTTGAATGTCTTTGTGTAGTAAAGGATAAAAGATCTCCGTATATTACAAGAGCAGAAATTAGTTTTAGCTGGGATAGTACGATGACGGCTGAGTCTATCTACGGAGGAAATTGTGCATTATTCCATGATGAAACTGAAGAATGTTTCCATGATGAAGAGAATAGGGAAGCAGTGTTGGAACTTGAAATTAAATATAACATAGAGGCTAAAGAAGGGTTTAAAGAAGAATCGAATTTGATAAATACAGAATTAATAACAGTTATTAATACAATAATGGAACACCAAAATAAACCTCAGATAACATGGGAAATAACACTTAATAATAATGGAGTACACTTTGTAAGATCAATTAATTTGCATCATTACTGGAATATAGATATCAATGATGAAGACTTAGATTTAGATTGGGTTTTTGAAGAAGTACGCGAGATGCTGATAAGTATCGATAAACTTCCTTTTATTGAAAATAAATTGTAATTAGCTCAGAAAGCGAATACATCACATAACATAATATTCACGCTGCGACTCCTGACGGAGCCTTGGTCTGCACAGGTGGATTTCGGAGAGGGATTTCAGCAGAGAACCCCTTTGGGGTTCATGAATACGGGAACGTTATACGACAGAATCAAAATGAAAAAGAGCCAGAAGGCTCTCAATCTAAATATATATGTAATTCGTTATGCAGGTGAAGAGCGTCCTTAAAACCTTGCAAATAAATTTCACGTTCTAAAATAGCTTGAACAGAAAGCTCAGCATCATCGTAAAGGAATAGGGTCTTCTGTATATTCTCCGGTACTCCTTCATGTAACTGCTTGAAGTAGAGATTCCGTTCGGATGAGAACTGGTTGTAGCTGGAGTTGTTTTTGATAAGCTCACCATATAAAGATTCAATTCGAGTATGAATCAGTGAATCAAGTAAGACTTCTAAAGAATTATGCATTTTGAACACCATCCAATGTATTTGATTTTATGAATAAAAGTTCAACTTATTAAATATAATTTTATCATATCAAATAATTAAGTCAATACATGTTGAAGATGTTTTTGATAAAGAAAATATACTTTCATATAATTAAAGAAAAATTCACTTGATGTGTGAAAGGAATATCAGATGATTAGTTATAAACCTTTTCAAAAATTATTGATCGACAGGGAGATTAAGAAGCAGGATTTATTGAAAATGACGGGTATTTCGTCTGCTACAATGGCGAAACTCAATACAAACGAATATGTGTCATTAGAAGTGATTGATAAATTATGTGCGGCTTTAGGTTGTCAGCCAGGAGATTTATTGGAACATATAGCAGAACAATGACAGATTAGAATCAAGAATGAATGCTGGTTAATCGAAGAAGTGATTCCATCGTATAACATAATATTCAAGCAGCGGCTCCTTTGGAGCCTTGGTCTGCCGGGAAGGATTTCGGAGAGGCATTGCAGCAGGCAACCCCTTCGGGATTCATGAATACAGAAACGTTATGTGAAACCATCGCGAATATATTGATAGGAGGACATTACTTTGATGCAAGATGAGAATGAAAAGAAGTTATTAATTGAGTTTGTTAAAGAGACCAAAATAGCTTCATTGAATAAAATGAATAATGCTACCTTTAAATTGGGTACATTGTTTGTATTTATTATGGGAAGCCTACTATTTGCACTTCAGAATCTTCCTTCGAATCGACCAGATTTACATGATTATTACATAGCCAGTATATTAGTGAATTATTTTATAGGAATATCCGTTATTTCATCGCATATATTTAATGCTTTTTTTAGAAAAATACAACAGAATAATAATGCCGAGAAAAAGTGGAATAAATTAGAGATTAAATACATGTTGCCGCTTCAAATGGTTAGTTTTATTCAAATTATTATTTTTATATTTATAATTCTTGTTATGTTTGTGTTTTGTTTTTATTTTGAGTTAGAATTCTGGAGAATAATGTTGCAGTTTATTGCATTATTATATCTAATTTATTTTATGGGTAGAAATGCAATAAAAAAAATAAAGCCTGAAGAGCAGAACGAGAAAATTCATAAAAAGATTATTAATCTGATAATTTTCCTAATAATTATTATATCCTCATTATATAATTTTCCCTTTATCATAGACTTGATTTTTGATCATAGGCTTGTAACAGTGTACTGTTTTTATTTTGTTGGTTGCTTTTGGGCATTATCGCTAATATTTAAAGCCTTTTCATACAGAATAATTTACTCATGGGTTGAAGACTTTTACAATGAAATTCATATTAGTGACCTTAGTTTGGAAGAAATAAAAAATAAACTCAAGTTAGAGTTTTCTGCAGGAAAAAATATTGAAACAATTACTTTTAACAATGATAGATAGCTTGTCAAAGTAGGCAATGGCATCACATAACATAATATTCAAGCTGCGGCTCCGTTGGAGCCTGGGTCTGCGAGATGGATTTCGAAGAAGCATATCAGCAGACAACCCCTTCGGGGTTCATGAATACAGAAACGTTATGTGAAATATTAGAAGAGAGCGGGTGTAATACATGTCTAATGGGTATGTTTACATACTTATAAATGAAAGTTTCAAGGGATTAATTAAAATTGGAAAGACTTCATTAAGCTCCAGCGAAAGGGCGAAGCAACTATCTAGTAACACTGGAATACCTACCCCTTTTAAAGTTGCTTATGAAGTTTTTTCTACTGACTGTAATAGATTAGAAAAAGCTATACATAATGAATTGAACGATTTTAGAGTAAACGCTAATAGAGAATTTTTTAGTTTTCCACTTTATAAGGCGATTGAATTAATTCAAAAGTTCTCCGAGAGAAAAACGAAATATAATGAATTTGATAGTTTTGAAGCAATAGAAATTTTACCTAAGATTAGAGAGTTATTTAATACGTATATAAATCCTTTTGTTTCTTCGGTTAGAGTCTACCAAACTAGCGATAGAGTTTATTTAGAAGTTACACAAGATCACTATATAGCTGGCTATTTAAAGCATCAATTAATTAGAAGAACTGACTTAGGTTATTTACATGATGGACCACATAAAGATGATAAACCATTCAAACCGGAAAGATCGATTAATGCTAATGCTGAAGTCTTTCTATCTTCAGGCTTTACTACAATGGCCTTATGCAGTGATGATTTATTTACAGCAGAAGGAATGAATAAAATGTTCAATAATGAATAAAAAGAGCAAAGTAATATTTTTGGAATTCGGAGAAGGCTGATACATCACATAACATAATATTCAAGCATTGAGCATACGCCCTCGGTCCGGCCAGTAGAATTTCGATGAGTAGAGCAGCCGGACACATCCGACTTCGTCGGACGTCTTAAATACAGGAACGTTATAAGAAATCAGCGCGAAGACAATGAATCGTAAGCAATATAGTTTTTGTTAATACATTATATTATTGCGGTATTATCTGATAAATAAAAGGAAGGGGTATATAGTTTGTCTTACATTGATATGAAGTATCTTGGCACATATCATTATGCAAATATTGTACAAGGTGTAATTCAAAATTCTTTTAATTACCTTAGAAATTTCGAAGTATTATTTGCTAATTGTGGAGTTTTAGATTTCGTACAACCATTTGGAAAAAAAAAGTAATATTCATAGATTTATTGAGTTTGTAATAGATGAATTATTTTATGAGGAATCATTAAATTTATCAAAATCAAAGTGTCGTGATAGAACAAATTATGATTTCGATAATCCGACATATATTACGCCATTTGAGTATGTATTTCGTGAGTACAAGATAGATCATTTATCCTTTATGAATTGGAGGGAGGATATTGATGATGAGTTATCAGAAGATCAATTTCACGAATATTATTTATATTTATACGAGACAGATGAGTACTCTCGGATAATCGAATCACTAGGTGAAGATGTATTTTATATATTATTTTTAAATAGAGAACTACTACAAGAATTTAATCAGCTATTTGCCTCATACCTAGAAATGTGTAATGGGGATGAAGTGGCAAAGCAAACTGTATTGGATCGTGAATTGCAAGAAATTGTTAGAGATGATTATAAGTTATATCGAGTGAACATTCCAGAATGGGTCAAGAGAGCTGTTTATTTTAGAGACAGAGGAATGTGTGTAACGTGTGGTAAAGATTTGAGTGGATACTTATCTCTGGATAACAAAGAAAATTATGATCATATCGTTCCTTTGAATCTATATGGATTTAATGATGTTTCAAATATTCAATTGTTATGTAGAGAATGTAATTCTGGAAAGAGTGGAAACCAAAGTCTTCCAACAACTAGGTATCAGAGCTGGTATTAAAAGTAGATCAACTTCTCAAACACAAAGTTTGTTGTAAAGTTGACAGGTGAACTTATATTTTTTAGTATCTCGAAGAAGATGCTGACATCTTATAACAAGGTATCTAACGCTCGGTCTTCGCCCTTGGTTCGCAAGATGAAATAGCAAAGAAGATGATTCAGCTCACAACCCTTCGAGGCTAAGTCTGTCGGACCCGGTCGCGTACGCTTCCTTAAGCCTCTCGGGTTCGTAGATACAAGAACGTTAGATGAAATCTATGCAGGCTGGTGATATAAGTTGCTCGAAGAAGAGTATAAAGAAAGTGAACATAGTAAAGAATGCTATGCCCATTTTGGTTTAGCTGTTTTTTATTCTCAAGTATTAGAACATCAGTTAGTTAATATGATCGTATTACTTAAGCGATCTCAGGGATTAGTTCCAACTGAAGATGATTTTGAAGCATTATTCGAAAGAAAATTTTCAATTACTATGGGACGTTTAATAAACGAAATAAAGCAAGTGTTTGAACTAAAAGATAAAGATATAGACGAATTGGAGGCAATATTAAAATTACGGAACTTCATAGTACATGATTTCTTTAAGGAGAAGATAGAACTAACATTCACAAAAACAGGTAGAAATGAACTAATAGATGAATTGAACAGTTTCGTTAATAGAGTAAAAATAATGGATAATAGATTAATGGAAATATCAAGTGATTTATATCGAAAATCAGGAATAACGCAGCAAATGATTGAGGATGAAGTTAAGCGGGGGATATTTGAAGAAAGAAATAAGGAACTTGATTGAGAAATCTGGCAGGCATAGTATTCATCTAACATAATATTCAAGCTATGGCTCCGTTGGAGCCTCGGTCTGCGAGTTGGATTTCGGAGAGGCATTTCAGCAGACAACCCCTGTGGGGTTCATGAATACAGAAACGTTATGTGTAACTTCCGAAAGGCTGATTAAGAGCAATTTAAAAGCGGAGAATGGTTGAAACTAATCAAATTGACAAAACGGATTCGGAACCGAAGCACGCCCGGCGGTGAGAAGGCCGTCGAGGGTTATTCAGGAAGACAGAAGCAACGTCTAACATAATATCCACGACCCGAATATACGTCGGACACCCGACATATATCGGGTCGTGGATACAGGAGCGTTAGATGAAATACAGTCAACAGGAGGTAGTGTAAATGCTAAAATTGAAAGAAAATTCGATTGAGTGGGCTTTAAACCACATAAATAAATACAATGACACTTATGTGTTTCCAATGCCATTTGAGTTTGATGCAATAAATGAAAATAAGGATGAAGTTATAAAATATATAAAAAATATAGACGTATCTAGTTTTGGTTTGCAAACATATAGAACTGAAATCACACCTAAAAGTCAAGTTGGATTTAGGATTTCAACTCAGTTAGATCCAATTGATTCAATAATATATAACGCGGTTTTGTATGAAATTTGTGAGGTAATAGAAAACGTACGTATTCCTATCTCAGAAGAGATTGTTTTTTCGTACAGAATGAAAGTTGAGGAAGATGGAACACTTTACGATGCAAATTATGATTGGAAAAGGTTTAATGATAAGGTGTATTCTGTATGTCAAACAGGTAAGTATTCACATGTAGTAGTTAGTGATATAGCTGATTTTTTCCCAAGTATATATCTTCATAATATAGAAACATGTTTAAGAGAAGCAACGGCGGTTTCTGGACAAATTGAACATGCGAACGCTTTAATTAGATTAATTAAAGGCATGCATATTAGTCAAACACACAAAGGCTTACCAATAGGACCGCAATTTAGTCGTCCCATAGCAGAACTTATTATGCATGAAGTAGATAAAATATTAATTGCAAACAATATTAAGTTTGTTCGTTATGTTGATGATATAAGAATATTTTGTGAATCTGAAACAGAAGCATATAGAAATCTTTCGTTTCTAGCTCAAAAATACTATGATCTTCGAAATTTGAAACTAAATGAATCAAAGACAAAAATACTTAAAATAGATGATTTCCGAAAAGATTATCTTCGAGTGTTTGAAGAACAGGAAAGTGATAGAGTCTTAGATGAATTCTACAATTTGTGTGAAAAAATTGGTATTAGTCTTAATTCATATGAGGATATTGATATTTACGATTTGGATGATGACGATAGAGAAGAACTAGAGCAATTAAATATTATTGAATTACTAAGTGAAGAAATAGAGAAGGATGTTGTTGATTTAGGTTTAATTAAATTTCTCATAGAAAATTTAGCTAGATTCGACAATACAGAAGTGGCAGATATTTTCCTTGAAGAAAGTAGTATCGTTAAAATATTTCCAGTAATACATTCGTTTATAAACTACCTCTCAAGAGTACGTTCATTCAGTGAAGCGCAAAAGCATCATATTGGAGCAAGGGTATTAGAATTGTTTAATGACAGTTTTATTACGGAACTTCAATATAACAGAGCATGGCTATTACATTTGTTTACTAAAAATCAGGAGTGGAATAATATCGGAAAATTTAATGAGCTAAAGAAAAAGTATTCGGATGAAATGACATCAAGAGAATTGCTATTGTGTTTTGGAAGGGCAGGGATTATTGATTATTTCAGAGAAAATAAATTAAAAAACACTATGACAATGCCATCTTGGGAGAGACGAGCTTTTATTGCAGCGATAAGCTGTTTACCTAAAGATGAAAGAAATGCATGGTATGTTTCTCAAAGCTATAAACATCGAGAATTTTTAGATCAAATAGTTGAAAAGTGGGCTAAAAAGAATTATTTTGCATAGTTTCCTGTGCATCGTCTAACACATCATTTTCCTCCACTCCTTTTAATGTCATAGTCCTTGTGAAGCAAGCTCTGTGCCACTTTATCCGCTAAGGAGTTAAAAGAAAGGAACATCGGAAACTGCGGGAACGTTAAACGTAACTTCTGAAAGGCAGATTTAAGGGTAATTTAAAAGCTGAGATGGTTGAATATCTGATCGACGGAGCAGATCCGGAATCGAAGCGCGCCCGGTGGTGAGAAAACCTTCGAGAGTAATGCAGGAAGACAGAAGCAACACATAACATAATATTGACGCTATGGACATTCGTCCTCGGTCCGGCATACGCCGGACACCCAGCATACGCCGGACACCCAGCATACGCTGGGTCGTGAATACGGGAACGTTATAAGAAATTGGCGCAAGAATATTTTAAACATATTATGGAGGTTTATTCATGGAAGCTATAATTGATTTACTTAACCCATCAACTACTACAGGATCTCTGTTAATTGGTATTATTTCAGGCTTGATTTCTGGATTAATTCTGGGGTTTTTTTCAGGAAAGAAGTATGAAACTAATAAGTTCGCGACTAAAGGAAATCAAAGTCCAATAATTCATAGTTCAGATATAAAGGTAAATACGCATGATAAATAAATACAGCACTACTGGTGAACTAAGCCCAATTATGAAGGATTGTAATATTACTGTTTATAATCAACTGAAATTTGAAACTGTTATTGCAAGAAAAAACGAGTTGTATATTCCTTTAATTGAAGAAAGTTTCAAGTTGATTGACAAATGTAAGAGTGGAGACTTATTTTCTAAATTAGAGATTTCGTTCATGAAAGAAATAGTGCAGAAGCAGTACAAATATAGAGTAGACGATAAACTTTTATTAAAATTAAATGATATAGACAATCTAGTGAATTCATTTAATAAAATCGATGTAATTAATATTTGTGGCAATATCATTGTAGATTTGTTTACTAAGGGATTTATTCGATTGTATGGCGACATTATAGAAGGTGAAGCTCCGATTTATTACGATGGAGAAATTGTTGACTATGAAACTGTTTATCCAGAAGAATATGAGAATATTAAGATGATAGCATATGATAAAAGTTTGGTTATGGATGCAGTGCAACAACGAGATGATTATATTGTATATGAGAATGAAATATATAACAGGTCATTGGTGACAATGTTCGAATTTGCTTTGGCTGATAGAAATAAGCGATATAGTTCTAGTAGAATTCCAGTAATTGACTGGGCGGGAGCACCTGAATATTACATAGCGTCACTATGTAACCTGGATGAAGAATATTCAAAAAACAAAGAAATGATCAAAAAAAGAGATTGTCTTAAGGATATTTCTGATTTATGTAAAGATGTAGCATCCTTACTCGATCAAAAACTTAAAGATATATTTGAAAGATATGAGAAAGAATAAGGGATTGGGTTGTATTTCATAGAAGGCGCCAACATCTTATAACATAATATTCAAGCTACGGGCCATATTGCCCTTGGTACGGCAGGAGACGAGGACGAGGAAGCAGAATCAGCCGGACACATCCGACTACGTCGGATGTCGTGAATACGAGAACGTTATGCGAAATATGACCAAGAGAGGAAAAACATAATGTTTTCAAAACTAAAGAACCTTAAAAAGAAAGAAAAACAAGTGGCAAAAGAAATTGACTCAATACGAGAGTTTTATGACGATATTATACTTGAAGAATATTATGAGCCACAGATGGTTTGGGAAATCGATAATACAAAAAAGAATGACAAAATGACACTAATTATTGCTGAACCTGATGATATTAATTGTTGGATACAGGGACTTAGTCAGGGTTGCATCGTAAAAATGAGGCATTTAGAAGAAGCAATAGGTAGACTAATGGATGTTGGTGACCTTTATAGTTCTGCCATATTAATTCGACACCACTTAGAATTATCTGGTTTACTTTGCCTTTCTCTTGAAATTCTTGTCGAACATGATAAAGATAAATTACAACGGTTCATTTCAAAAACATCCTATGGTGCAGCTTATTATAATAACCCTAAGCTTCGGGATTCAAATGATGCATTTTTTAGGACTGAGACACCGACAGTTTCAGCAATGATAGGGGCACTTGATAAATTCTTACAAGATCATACTGAGAGTGCATTCGATGAGAATTTCTTTAAACACAACTATGCGTTTTTGTGTCAATTTTCACACCCGAGTACAGATACTTCTACTTTTTTCGTAGATGCTACTTTGGAAGGTGAAGGGCATATCATGCAATTTAATTGGGAGCCCAACTTTGGAAAGATAGGAACTATTTCTACATTACATGTACTGAAGCAAAGTCTGCAGGTGGGACTAGCATGTTATTTTTTATTTACTGCCTATCATTTTACTCAAGATAAGGTCTACGTAAATGAAACTAATATTGAAAAATCCTTCGAAATTTTTACAGGAAACAAACCTGAACGCTAGTCGGAGAAGCGGTCATACTTTGCATAACACCACATTCACGCATCGGGCTGACGCCCTCGGTCGCAGACGTGGGTTCGAGGAAGCAATCGCTGCGACAACTCCCTACGGGAGTTCGTGAATACAAGAACGTTATGCGCAATTTCATTAAACCTGAAGGGATTACATACTATGAATACATATCATGAATCTTTGTTGATCAAGGAAGGATACCTTGCTTCTACCTCAATTGGATATGGACTTACTTCCTTAAGGAAAGCTGGGGTTCATAAAAAAGGTGAGTATTATCAATCATTCTTTCAACTAAGTATTGGGATTGAAAGAATGATGAAATTAATAATAATACAAAATCATAGAGGGAAATGTAATAGTTTTCCAGACAATAAGACAATGAAATCGTTCAGTCACAACCTGATGGGGTTGTATAATTCTGTAATAGAATTTGCAATTAATGAGGATATATTAATAGTAGATGATCTATCCATTGAGATATTGAAATTCTTATCCGAGTTCGCTATCAGTGATCGATATTATAATTTAGATTATCTTACAGGTAGGAAATCATCAATTGACCCATTAATTCAATGGAGTAATATTCAAGATAAACTAGAAAAGAGGTATCTTATCAATAATCAGAGAGTAAATAAACAACAAGATATACTTCTAAATATCTTAAATGAAAAAAGCTATACAATTATATACAATGAAAAAAATGAGCTGATTAATAATGCAAAAGAGTTTATGCAAGAATCGATTAAAGACGAAAAAATTCAAGGTTATGCAGTATATCACATACTAGAAGTCATTAGAGTATTAGCAACAATATTAGAAGATTTAGAATATGAGCATAATTTATATCCGTGTTTAAGAGAATTTTTTGAATATTTTAATTATGATTATACTATGAAAGAAGTAATAAGAAAAAAGAAATGGGTTTTAAGTTAATCGAAGAAGAATGAAACAGCGCATAACATAGTATCTACGCTGCGTCGCATTCGCTCCTTGGTCTGCCGAAGATTTTTCGGGGAAGCTGAATCAGCAGACAACCCTGTACTACCTAACCGCGTCGCGACCGGTCCTTTGGACCTTAAGGTAGTGAGGGTTGGTAGATACAAGAACGTTATAGGAAATAGAAGCAAAGATCCGATTCAAAAATACAATTCAAAAGAAAATCTGGAAACGGATCGTTTATCTATTGAATTTCTTTTTAATTTTCTTCATCTCAGATTCAGTAATTTGTTCATTTGTTTTTGAATCAAAAAAATCAGACTTAAATACTTCTAAATCTTGTGTATAAACGGCTAAGCGAATATAAATATTAGGATTATTGTAATCTTCCTCTTCAGGTAGCCACCCTACTGAAGACGTATTAGGTAGAACATTTCGGTTAAGAGCGTCTCCATTAGGCCCAACAACTTGTGATATATGTCTTATTCGAGAGATAAACTGATCAAATTCGTATTTTTCAATGTATATTTCGGTAATATAGGTTACTCTTTGAGAAGTATTTACTATTGTATACTGGTACTGATATTCTTTTCCTGCTCCCAATGTACTTATCGCTAACCTAAAATTCAAATGTAGTTTTTCTCTATCCTTCTTTTGCTTAATTGCAATAAGTATCGGAACTACGATACTTCCTATTATGGTTACAAACAAAGTTGCAATAATGTTAAAAGTTACCTAACACACTTCATCTCCATCCTATAAAAAGAGCCCATTATTTATATGAAATATATTTTACACGAACAAGTATATAAATGAACAACCTAATTTCAAAGGGATTTCTGAATATAACAAACCGGTTTTAAAATTATGAGAGTAATTCAATGATGGCTTCTACTTCCTATAACATTATATCCATGCTTCGAAGCCTTGCGGCTCCTTGTTCCGCCCGAAGGGGAATGGCAGGGAAGTAGAATCAGGCGGACACATCTGCACCGACTAACCGCATTGCGGCCGGACCCTGGCGGGTCCTTAAGTCGGTGGGACGTCGTGGATACAGGAACGTTATAGGAAACACCCTAAACCCAAAAAACAAGAGGAAAACCTATGAGGGAATATGCTTTTGTAGATCTCAAAGATGAAGTAAAGAAAGTCATGGTGTATGAAGTAGATCAAGAAGTCTACGTGTTCACGTATACAACCGTAGAAGATTTACCATGCACGCAAGACTATTGGTTTGAAACCTTGATTGAAGCTGAGGAATATTGTGAAGATCGATTTGGAAGGCTGGAATGGATACAGATTGAAGATCCAAGACAGGGAGACTTTCAAGATTTGATAAACGCTCAAAATTAATGACAGATAAAATCAAAGAGTATTTGAAGAACAAAAATCGGATTAAAGACTAAGGATAGAGAATGATTTGAAGGTAATTTCAAAGAAGAAGGGCGCATCCTATAACATAATATTCACGCTGCGGACATTCGTCCTGGGTCCGGCATTCGCTGGACACTCAGCATACGCTGAGTCGTGAATACAGGAACGTTATACGACAGAATCAGAAATAATAGAAATAGAAATAGAAAAAGAGGATCATATGATCCTCTAGATGTTAGAATTTTTCAATTCACTAAAGAGTTGTAGAGCGTCTTTGAAACCTTGTATGTAGATGCTTCTTTCTAAGATGGATTGGAGAGATATTTGAGCATCTTCGTACAGAAAAACCGTATGTTGAAGTTGATCGGGTAACGCTTCGCGAAGCGTTCTAAAGTATCGATCTGTCTCCGAAGAAAGCTGATTATACTCCGTATGGTACTCCAGAAGCTCAGCGAAGAGTAATTCTAAACGTATTCTTATAAGCGGCTCTGTTAATGATTCTAATGTATTAATCATATGTTATTCCTCTTCTAATTAACTCTACAGAGTTATTATATAACCTTATAAAGTTAATTGCAAGGTGAATATTTGACGTTATAGAGTTAAAACTTCGCTTTTCGTTGATGATTGCTGGTATGGGAGATAAGATAGAATTATGGAGGGGAAAAGATGAACGTAATCAAGTGCAATATACGAGAACTCATGGCAGAACATCGAATAGATGATATAACAGAATTGATGGCGAAATCGGGCTTAAGTCGGAATTCAATCAACAAGTTGTATAGGGAAACGAATATAGAAACAACAAAGCTGGAAACTTTATTCAAGCTATGCGATACATTTAACTGCAAATTATCAGATTTAATTGAGTATGTACCCGAAGAAAACCAGTAGTGAAGAAGCGATTCCGTCATATAACATAATATTCAAGCAGCGGCTCCTTTGGAGCCTTGGTCTGCGAGAAGATTTCAGGGAAGCATTTCAGCAGACAACCCCTTCGGGGTTCATGAATACAGGAACGTTAACTGAAATTCCGACAAGTTCATGATTGAAGGAAATATCAAAGGAGGAATTAATTTGCCTTGGCCTATGGTACACTTTGCAATTTCAGAAAACCTTTCTATTAATGACCCCTCACCCAATTTTTTATTAGGCAGTATTGCTCCGGATGCGATTCATATGAGAGGGAAGGTATCCAGGGAAGAAAAAGGTGTGACTCATCTCGTACATAACGATAAATTACCAGCCAAGGAATTGATCATGGAGAAGTGCAAGGAATATTTACTGAAGCAAGCGGGGCCAGAATGGAAGGACTTTGTTATAGGTTACTTTTCACATATTTATACAGATTTAAGGTGGACAGATACCGTCTATTTCGATTTTGAGAAAAACTACAGAGGCGAAAAGAATGATATTAGAAAGACATATAACCTTGAAGTTAGCCAAGTAGAATTTGATCTCTTAAGATCAATGGGAAGTACTGAAAAACTGTTTACAAAACTCTTAAAAGCTAAGGGATATACAATAAATCCTTACATTACGCAGCTTGAAGTCAATCAGTATAGGGATAATAAGGTGAGATGGCTGCAAGATCTAAAGAATGAACCTCATATAGCACCTATCTATTTTAAAGCAGAAATTATTAAGATCTTTGTTAGTGAAACATCAAGGGAATTGAAAGAACTATTTAAAGACCAGAGTATTGATTATTTCGAAGGAGGCCGGAACATTAGTTAACATCGTATATACGCTGCGTCCTGACGGCCTTGGTCTGCAAGAGGGATTTTGAGGAAGCCTATTCACCAGACAACCCTGCACCACCTAACCGCATCGCGGCCGGACCTACGGTCCTTAATGTGGTGAGGGTTCGTAGATACACAAACGTTATCAGAAATTAATGCAAATCTGAAATGCTCAAATATAAATATCTACTAAGAGAAGGTGCCTTCATGGACAAGAATTCATTAAATAGAAGAAGCATTATTGTTGACGGGGAAAATGGTGTCGGCAGCTCGGAAGAGTTAAAAAAGAATGTTGTTTATAAAACAAACAGCCTATATTGGGATACCAAAGGCAATGACTTCTTAAAAGCAATCGTGCTCCCTTATTATGGAGCATTTATCTCAGAAGAAAAGTGCCAGCTCTTTGGTGATATCTCAGGAAAAAAACTGCTGGAGATCGGCTGCGGAAATGGTCAATCCTTGCAATATCAAGGGGAACGAAACGCATCTGAACTATGGGCTGTGGATATTTCAGAAAGACAAATTGAAAAGGCAGCGCAACATTTGAAGTCATGTGGAATAGCAGCAAAATTGATATGTTCTCCCATGGAAGAAGAATGCGGCATCCCGACGGATTATTTTGACTATGTTTATTCAATTTATGCCATAGGTTGGACCACCGATCTTGAGGGTACCTTTCGACGAATATCTTCTTACCTTAAAAAAGACGGGCTATTTATTTTCAGTTGGTCTCACCCTATACACAGATGGGTTACTACAGAAAATGATAGGTTTGTAATTAATAAGAGTTACTTTAATGAAGGTTGGTATCCGGTAGCAGTTGATGAAGGTGAGCTATTGTTAGCGGACCGTATGCTGTCAACTTATGTAAACGCGCTTGCAAAAGCTGGGTTTGTAATTGAGCTAATGATTGAGGAATGTGATTATGAGTTTATGCAATTGCGGGATGATAACAGCGATATGGCAAAGAGAGCAAAAATGCTTCCAGTAACTTTTGTGATAAAGGCAAGAAAACTATAAGATATAAAAACAAAAGCGAAACTGACTCCAAGATTTTTAGAGGTCGAGGAAGGTATTGACATCCGATAACAAAACATTCACGCTGCGGGTCGCTGTCGCGCCCCTTGGTCCGCCCGAGGATTTTCAGGGAAGATTAACAGGCGGACAACCCTGCACTGCCTAACCGCATCGCGGCCGCTCCCGTTGGTCGCTTAAGGCAGTGAGGGTTCGTGAATGCCTGAACGTTATATGAAAGATCGGTAGACCTTTAAAAAGAGAAGAATTAGAAAAGGGGATAATAAAAATGGATGAAATTTACTTTTTAAGACATTACCTCTCGTCTCTCTGGTATCGATGTTCAAAAGCAATTCTAAATGCTCCAAGTAATTACCCGAATTATGAGCTCGGTAACGGTGTAAGAACTCCAATTGAAATTTTGGCACACATGTCTGATGTCATAAGATATGCCCAATCCGTTTTTGATAACCAAGTACAACTTAAGAAAGAATCAGGAAACTGGAATGACGAAGTACAGACATTTTTTAATGAGCTGCATAACTTAGACAATTTAATGAAATCAAATGGAATACCAAACAAAGATAGAATTATCGAAAAACTGATTCAAGGACCATTATCAGATGCAATGACACATGTTGGTCAATTGTCAATGATAAGAAGAATGGCTGGAGATTCAATACCTGGAGAGAATTTCTTTATTGCTGAAGTAAAGGTTGAATAGTTATTGATAGTAGTTCAAGCAGACCGATCCTTCAGATAACAAAATATTCACGCTTCGGGCCCTTCGGCCCTCGGTTCGCCCGATGAGGCAAAGCTGAAAGTGGATTCAGGCGAACACACCCCCACCACCCAACCGCGCTGCGGCCAGACACCTCGTTCCTTTAAGGTGGTGGGGCGTCGTGAATACAACAACGTTATCTGAAACCAATGCTCAATGCAAATAAAAGACAAAAATTAAGGAGCCAATAATGCAATTATCTCAGAATAGTATGAGTGGAATTAAAGGCTGGCTGCTTTTCTTTGTGATCTATTCTTTTTATCTACTTATAAGTAATTTAATAGGTCTTTATTTCGAATTTTATATTTATATGTTAGTTGGAACAATTGGTTGGAATCTTGCTAGAACTATTTCTGTCGGAATATATTTATTTTCTGAAGTCTTAATTATTGTTTCTCTAGTGCTTATATTGAAGAAGAAAAGGAAAGGACCAAATATAATAATTCAAATTGAAATAATCACTATAATATTTGGATTTTTAAACTTCATTCTCACAATTAACAAAATAGATGAACTCCCAAGTTTAATCTCTACAATTATTTTTGGATCAATATGGATTTTGTATTTTAAAAACTCAAAACGAGTCAAAGCAACATTTGAAAGTTAATCAAGAAGGCATTGGCATCAGATAACAAAATATTCACGCATCGGGCCATTCGGCCCTCGGTCCGGCAGAGACATTTTGGGGGAGTGGAAGCAGCCGGACAAATCTGCACTGGCTAAGTCCGTCGGACCCGGCGCGTTCGCTCCTTAAGCCAGTGAGGGTTCGTGAATACAAGAACGTTATCTGAAAGATCTGCCCCAGAGAGAGTGAAAGTATTATATTCGCAACGTCCTGTTGCTCGAAGAAATTATACAGATTCATGGGTGGTGTTTTATGAATTTAGGATTTCATGGGAATACATTCGCAGTAATAATAGCAGTGGAAAATTATCAATTTAGAATCAAGACAGTTGATTATGCGAGGAATGATGCAATAGCATTTCAACAATGGCTTATAAATAATCTTAAAGTACCTCAAGAAAATATTAAGCTTTGGCTTGATGTTGATGCGACAAAATCCGCGCTTAATGAAGAACTTCAATATGAGATATCAAATCTTACTGAAAGTGATCGATTTATTTTCTATTATGCTGGTCATGGATTTTATGATGGAGGATATAACAAAATAACAACGTGGGACACTCACCCAAATAATATACAAGAAACTACTGTTTCACTAAACCGAATATTAATGGAGCCACTAAGAAACTCAAGATGTAATCAATGTTTGATATTTATAGATGCATGTGCGAGTTATATTGATGAGCAATTAGTTAGCAGAGATTTTATTGCTGATATGAATACCAAAGAGTTTAGCGATTTTGTGCGATCAAGCAATTATAGAGCTATGTTTCTGTCATGTTCACGTGGAGAGAAATCATACGGTAGTCCAGAACTAGAACATGGAATATGGACACATTTTCTGATAAAGGCATTAAATGGAGAAGCCCCCGAAGCAGTTGAACGTGAACGATTTATTACTAGTACATCATTGCAGAATTATTTAGGCAAAATAGTTCCAGATTATATTAAATCTAGCACAGACATAAGAGGAACTCAAAAACCATGGGCCGAAGTCTCTAGCTCAAATACATTTATTATTTATGAAGTTTCAGGAGCTAATTCTGAAGTAAGTAATAATTATATTGATTTTATATTTATTCCTGAAAGGCTTATTATTGATTTTGAAAATGACTTGATAATTGCTCATCTTAGAGGTCTCGAGAATGATGGAAGACATTTTCCAATGTATGATTATGAAGGATTGAAAGAAATAGATGTAGAGGCGTATTGTATAAGGATTAGTAAGGTTAAGAATGAAATAAGAAAGATATTAGAAGAAATTATGGATTTTCTAATGGAGTACGAGTGGGAAGAAGAAGTTATATTTGAGAGAAGTGATGATAAATTCAACATTAGTGCATTTCTTTACGAAGATGACAAAACGAGAGAAATAACTGTTTCTCTGGGGCTATCCTTAAAAATTTCAGGCCTACACCCAATGGGTGATACAATATTTAATTCTGAATTCGACGTTGCTAATGATGAACTTAAAATATATACAGATTCTAGTGATTACAATGTAGAGGAAGTAGAGATTCAAGAAATCTTTTCGGATTGCTGGGATGAAATTAGAAGATATTTTTTGCTTGAAAAGGAAATTGAAAAAGAATTATTAAATGAAATTGACGAGTAAATAGATATTCAGTTGAAATATATTATAACATTAGTAATTAAATGTGGGTCGACGTCCTGTCTTAATTCGGAGATGTGGGGCAGATCCATCAGATAACAACATATTCACGCTGCGGCTCCTGGCGGAGCCTTGATCTGCCCGAGGCATTTCGAGGAAGTGAAGTCAGGCAGATAACCCTGCGAACCTAAGTCTGCAAGCGAACCCGCCCGGTCAAGCCGGCCTTAAGGTTCTCGGGTTCGAGAATACAAGAACGTTAAGTGAAATCACCTAAATACTAAATTGGAGTTGATCTTATGGAATTTTCTGAGGTGATTGATTTTCTAAGTAATGATAATAGTTATTGGAGTTCTCGTGGACATGAAGAAATAGATATACCATTTGATGTTACGCCTTCAGAATACTTGTCCTTTGCTGAATTTGATTTAGAATCGGGAACTGAAAAACACAGTTTAATAAATGCTCTCTCAAATGCAAAGAGATCTCTTGACTGCCAAATTGATTGTTTGATGATTGCATTTGGTTTTTTTGGAAATTCAAAAAAATGGAATGTACCTAAGAAGATAGAGACTTTAAAAAACTTAGGAATTATTGCTCCTAGAATATTAAATAAAATAAATTCTGTAAGGAATTTAGTTGAACATGAATTTGTTGTTCCAAATAAAGAACAAGTGTCAGACTTTATAGATATTGTTGCACTATTCAATGCAAGTACAGAAAAACATATTTTAATTTCCCGGGAGATAGTCAAATAGAACACGATTTAATAAAAGAAGTTTTTCTAGATATCAAGTTTAAACGTAACCAAAGAAACATAAAAATAGAAGTAAGAGAGAAAGGTGTAACAGATAGACAGATATTTAATATTGATTCAAGTCATGATAATTATATAATTTTTATGAAACGTTATATTGAGAATTTTTCTAAATCGTGACGAATATAACTCGAAGATAAGTGACTTTACTTAAACAATATACTCACGCACCGGGCTGTACCCTCGGTCCGGCAGAGGCCAGACATCCCAGCATTCGCTAGGGTCGTGAATACAGGAACGTTAAGTGAAATTCAAATTAAATGATATAATGTAACCATAAAAGGACAGGAGGGATTAATGTGAAGTGGCAAGAAGTACAACAAATCTTCCCGAATCAATTTGTAAAGTTTGAAATTCTTCATTTCGAAGAGACAGAAAATAAAGAAATCATAGATGACGTCGCTGTGATTGGTCCTGTAAGTGACGAAGAAGCAACAAGAGAGTTGTTGAATAGCCGAGACAAAACCTTGGTTTATCATACTTCTAAGGACCAGGTCATTGTGAAGGTTCGGAAGAATGTTGGTTTAAGGAGAAATCTATAAATGAAAATTGAGTATAGGGATGGGCTGTTGTTCACCGAAATAACAGTCCATTTTAATGGAGAAAAGAAAGTCATAAATAACATAGTTATTGACACAGGAGCAAGCCATACCTTGATTTCACAGGATGAAGTAGATGATATTGGGATTCAGGTCGGAGATTTTATTTTAAGAGATGTACTCATAGATTTTACTTCATTTAAATATCACAATATCAACGGATTATTGGGATTAGACATATTGGTAAAAGGCAAATTCAATGTAGATCTAGAGAACTTTAAACTCTCTCGTTCATAAAGCCATTAAATTTAAAAAGGTTATTCAAAAAAAAGTTGAACTTCACTTAACATAATATTCACACTATGTTTCCGATGAAACCTTGGTCTGCGGGATGAATTTCGGAGAGGAATTTCAGCAGACACCCCCTAACGGGTTCATAAATACAAGAACGTTATAGGAAATACTTGATAAAAGGAGAAAGCAAAATGTTTTAGAAATATCTGTGGATGAAAGGGTATTAAAGATAGATGTTTCACCGAAAATGGCTTATGAATCCAAAGGAACATTTTATGAGTTTCCACATTCAGAATTTAATGAAGAGTACCCACAAATTTATCATACAAACCTCTGTTGTAGTTTCAATGGAACAAATGGATATGGAATGTACATTGACGCAAGAAGTAGAAATCAATGAAAAGAAAAAATGGGAGATTCTTGGTTTTGTTGGCTTGATACATTAGACGATGATTATGCAGTAATTAGTAAAAGAGCTGATAGAATTGTAAATGAAGATATAGCGGTTTACATGTCGCATTAGTCCGGCTGAAATGTCGCAAAAGTACATGGTAACGCGATGTGGAGATATATTATACTCGCCTTATATTTCGATAATGAAAATCATTATCATACATAAGGAGGATTCACCATGAATAAAGGAACAAAGAGGCGAGCTGCCGGAAGCATGGCACATGCTGACCATAAATCACGATTTTTAATGGGCTGGATGCTGGCCCTTGTTCTTGTACTGACGGCTTGCGGTGCCGGAGCAGGTACAAATGGCGGCAATGAGTCTGCTACAACTCCAACGGACACGCCTTCGAATGAAGCGCCTCAGACTGCCGGAGCCTTCCCGGTTACGATCTCGCATAAGAAGGGTGAGTATACGCTTAACGAGAAGCCCAAAAAAATTGCTGTGCTTGATGTCAAATTTCTGGATCAATTGCTAGCCATTGGCGAGCAGCCGGCAGGCAGTGTTATCGCTGAAGGCAATACCACATTTCCAGAATATTTAGGCGATAAGCCGGGTGACGTACAGGTTTTAGGTACACGGGACAAGCCCAACCTGGAAGCGATTGTAGCATTGGACCCGGATCTTATTTTAATGACTGATTTTCAAGAGAAAGAGTATGAGAGAGTAAGCAAAATAGCGCCCACAATCGTACTTGACTTCTACGAGGACTGGCGAGATACGTTAGCTACGGTGGCTGCGATCACAGGTAAGCAGGCAGAGGCAGAAACTGTGCGTAAGGCTTATGAGGACAAAATTGCAGGACTGAAGGAGAAGCTGTCGGAGAAGTTGGGAGAGGAAACGGTAGCACTTATTCGTCCGAGAAAAGAAGGCATTCGTGTTCATGGTCTTGAGCATCGAACAGGCGGCATTCTGTATGAGGATTTGGGCTTAAAAATGCCTGCATTAGTCCAGAAGATCAAAGATGATACCTCCGTTGAAATCTCGATGGAGAAAGTTCCTGAGATTGGAGCAGATCATTATTTTGTTATGTCTGATGAATTGTTTGCGGCAGAGGCAGAGGCTTTGGATAGCAGTTCAGTATGGAAATCCCTTGATGCAGTCAAAAATAACCGTGCATATGATGTTAATTCTACACTTTGGATCGCTTATTATGGCCCACTTGCAATTAATAATATTGTAGATCAGGCATCGGAAGCACTGTTGGGATCGAATTAAAATGGACCATTATCTATCGACTGACTTATGGCAGCAAACGGTGGATGAACACTCGATTCGGCTTGGCGAGCCGTCTGAAGATAATGTCCGTATTATTGCTTTGAGTCAACTACATGAAGAAGCTGCATGCCGAGAGTATTTAAGCTGGCTTCAAGAGTATATTGGTGCGCCTGACATGAGGGTAGCTGCTTCGATGTTAGCTAAGCGAATCGGCTACCTGTGGATTGCTCCGTTGCTGACCGCGATGACCGTTCACCATCAGCATGTTTCTTTTCGGCTAGACAACAGCTTTCTCTATCATCCGACGCTCACAGCTAATGAGGGGGGGACGCATTTTCCTTTTCTAGCTATGAACGGGCTTCGGGCAGAAGCACTAACGGGAGACAGGGAAGTGTGGCGGGAAAAGGTGGTAAAGGAGATGTTTGCGTTACACCTTGCACCGCTGTTAAAGACGCTTGCTGCGATTGCTCCTCTTTCGATGAGTATCCTTTGGGAGAATATCATGATACGCATTGTCCCATTATATACTCCTGAAGTAGACAATGCTGAGCAAGAAAGTCAGCACATCCAGGCAGATTTTTCATATCTGACGCAAGGAGCGCCCGGGCATTTGTTCGGTGTAAAAAGAAATCCGTTCACCCGGTTCACAAAAAATAAGGACAGCATTCCAGCCGTGAAAAGCAAGCGTACCACCTGTTGTTTTTATTACCAGATGTCAGGGGAATATTGCAGAAAATGTCCGAAAATTGACAATGAGAATAAATCTCAATTAAAATGACAACAGCAACAATTTTACTTTGCTAACAGGCCTGGTTGTAGTTAATTGGGTAAGCCCAGTCATGAGAGTCACTCTAGCAAAGGATGCTATTGTCAGGAGATGAGAGAAATGCCGCTACAAGAACAGACAAGTCTATGGAGTGATACAACGATCAAGATGCTTGACGAGTTTAGCGGTACTTTGCAGACAGGCAGTGTTCTTCGCGAAACGGAATTAACTTCGAATGTGTTGTTGCTGGCATACGGAGGGGAAGGGGAGCTTGCAATGAATGGTGAGGTTTGCCACATTGGAGCTTCTTTTGCTGGTCATGTTGTTAAGGGAACATCCTTAACGCTGACGGCCAGATCAGACGACATTTATTATATCGTGATCATGTACAAGGCTTCTTCCATGGAGGGAGCCTCTCTTGTTTTGCCTTCATATCGCAAACACCCGTTGCGCACTTCATTTGTGCAAAATTCGGTAACCCAAGCAGAATGGATCGAGAATGCAGAAAAAATCGTTGCCAAATGGCGTCGTGGCGAAGGAATGGAACGTTTTCATGCCAATGCGTTGCTTCAGGGTATGATCTACGAACTGGTCATGGATTACGAACATGGTCAGGGAGGAGAAGCGTCTGACATGGTGGATGTTGTCGCTTCATATATAGCGTCGCATTATCGCCAGAATCTGGAGCTTAAAGAGCTGGCAGCCCTTGCTGGATGCAGCTTAAGACAGCTGCAGCGACGATTCAAACAAGAGAAGCAGCTCGGACTGACTGAGTATGTCATTCAGTTGCGCATGGAGAGTGCATCGCGGATGCTGCGTCACACGGATGCTCCCATCGGTGAAATTGCTGACAGAATGGGCTATCGCGACATGTATTATTTCAGTAGGGCGTTTAAGAAATATTATGGCGTCCCTCCGCTGCGTTATAGGATTGATGCCGCTTCGAAAACAGATATAGACTATGCCCATTCCTTGCAGCGGAACCACACAGCTTCTTCATATGAGTCGGCCCAAGGCTCGGTGATATGCCATATGCGAGGGGAATACTATGTTATCGGATCTCCGAAGCGTATCGCTGTACTCGATGTGCAATATGCCGATCATTTGCTTGCGCTGGGGCTCTCTCCAGCAGGTAGTGTAGGACTAGGCAATGCAGTGTTACATTTCCCTCAAACGATCAGGGCAGGACTTCAGAATACTGAATTACTCGGAACATATGAGTACCCCGACCTGCTTGCAGTGGAGCGACTGTCTCCGGATCTAATTATTTGCACCGAGGTACATGAGCCGCACTATGAACAATTAAGCCGGATCGCTCCAGTTCTCATGTTTAAGCGCAATGAAAACTGGCAGACTATTCTGACTCTGTTCGGTGAATTGACAGGCAAACGAGAAGAGGCAAAGCGTATTATAGCGGATTATCACCGACGAACCACATTGCTGTCCGAAGAACTTGCTCGCGTTCTGGCAGGCAAGAGCGTGGCACTGATCCGTCCGCTGGATTCTCTGGTTCGCGTGCATTCTGCCTCTCATCGTACAGGGGCTGTGCTGTACCATGATCTAGGTCTGCCTGTTCCGTTATTTGTGGCAGATACCTCCGACACGGCCTATCACATCTCAGTTGACAGACTACCGGCTGTACATGCCAGCCATTACTTCTTGCTTAGCCATGAACTCATGCAGGAGGGAATATCCGCAACAGAGCAACGTGTTTGGGGAATGCTTGATACCGTTGAGCGCCAGCACATACACTCGGTCGATGCCGCGACATGGATCGGCTGTTATGGACCCACAGGCATCAATGGCATTGTGGATCAGATCGCTCAGGCTTTGTTGGCTTGATGGGAGAAGAAGTTGCTACTTGTGCTCATAGAGATTTTAACAGGAACTAAAGACAGTTCATCTTTGCCTTATGTCATAGAGGGAAAGTTGAACTGTTTTTTTATGGAAAATCCATCAGATAACATCATATCCACGCATCGGAGCCTGGCGGTTCCTCGGTGCGGCAAAGAGGATTGCCAGGGAGTGGGGGCAGGCGGACACATACGCACGGCGGCCGCTCATTTCGTTCGCATAAGTCAGAGGGACATAGTGAACACAGAAAAGTTATATACTAGAAATGATGGACAACAAATAGAATAAAAGAAAAATGCAAGAAAATAAATGAGAACACTTGTTCATGGAAGTGAACACAAGTAAAATATGGATACAATTGACTCTTGGGTGGGTATGGTTTTCCTTCGAAAAGTGAGACCATGGAAGTAAAAGATGCGATGAGTCTAATGTTACTATTTTGGACATCTATTCTTGCATTTTTAACATGCATCAATAACAACAAGAGAAGGTAAAAAATCACCTAAAGGTTAAGAGCCGAAGGTGGGTTTTTATTACCTGAGACTTAGAAGGGAATAAACCCTCCGAGCCAACTGTACTGACCAGGTGTTGACCGTACTTGGTCTTTCATGGGTGTACTAACAGATGAAAAAAGATGAATCAAAGAAAAAATTAGATAAGTGAAGTGAAATGCAAGTTAGTAAGCAAATTCATATGCGAAATACTATGCAGCAATTTTAAAAATCTATTAAAACAAAAACAAGAAAATGAGGGATATACCCAATGACATTACAGGACCTATTTAATGAAAAACCAACTCAATTGTGGAACAAAAGAATGGTTGAATACGGAGATGACCTTTTTACGGAAGAGAAATTATTAATGTGTGATAAAGTCCTGGATAACTATCTAAACCAATTAATATTATTACAAGAAACTAAACATCCTGAAAGTATTATGAAGGTTGTGGAAGAAATTGTAATTTCTTTTAATGAATTGAATGATACGAACGATTATTTTATTGAAACGATGGAGCGTGAAGAATTGGCTGAATTTATAGACAAGGTAGCAAGACTAGCTGGATTAGAAATTGAGGAAGATCAGGATATTACAGAAGAATGGAGAGAATGGTGATGGTGAATTAAACAGGATTTCTAAGTAGATTCAATGAATTCATGGTACCTTTGTATAACATCTCATCCAAGCATCGTCGCATACGCCCTCGGCCCGGCAGAAGGATTTCGGAATAGGAGATCACTGTAGGACACCTGAGCATTCGCTGGGATCGTGAATGTAATATCGTTAGATGAAAGCCCCCGAATAAATAAAACCATCTAAAAAGGATGAAAAGAAAAAGTGATAAAATCTATTAGTATTGATGAATGGATTGGGACCACATTCAATGAAGAAATAGTTATGAATCCTACGTGGGCAGACACTTTAAGTTTTTTAAAAAAACTCGATGGAGATAAATTTACATTAGTTTTTTTTGAGGTATCAGATACAGATTCAGCATTGGTTGGAGGCGGACCGGAATATTTTATAGTGTCTATTACAATTGATGGTAATATATATACTCTTATGAACGATAAACAGGGAAACGGTGAAATTCATCTGGTTGCTGGTGGCCAGTTAGGCAATTATTGCGATAACATTTGTATAGAATTAATTCCTATGCTTGAAGTAATAAAGTATTTTTATGAAACTGGAAAACTACTCGAAACACATAAATGGAAACAAGAATAATAATTACTTTGAATGCAACTCGAAAAAGTAGGTAAACGTCATCTAACGTCACATTAAACGCATTAGTCCGGGACAAGCCAGCCCCTTGGTGAGGATGGGGCATTTCGGAGGAGCGAATTCACCGGACATATTCAACCGGTTAAGTGGAAGAGCCACCCGGCTACGTGCCCTAAGCTGCTTGAACTTCGGGAATACCCAACATTATGTGAAATCAACAAAATTATTTAAGAGGTAAACATGGGTGTGACTGCTTGGCGTTTTTTCTTACTTCACGAGCAAGTTGCAATAAAAATGAACATGAAGTAGACGGAACTGAGTGTTTACTTCATGTTCGCCTAAATTTTTGAGAATTGAATTACAGATGGATCAATGGATCTTTGGAGGTTCAGAATTCATCGTATCGTTAAGCTGGGTCACAAAAACACCTTCGTTCGGGCCAGGGTTATTTCGAAACATTTTCGCTTCTTCCACCAGAACTTCGTCTGTATCCTTGCCAAGTATCTTTATTGTTGCATCAATGAATGAATCAAGTGGCATCGCACGCGGTTCAACGTTGTTGCTTTGAACCCATGGGGGCACAATTTCTATTACTTTTACCGATGTGTCTTTAAGCATGTACCTTTGGGACAGCGTATAGGTGTGAAGTGCTGCCTTCGTCGCGGAGTATATAGCAGTTGTCGCTAACGGTACAAATCCAAGTATTGAAGTCGTGTTGATGACAACCGCTTCTTCTTTGGCCTTCAAATGCTCGATGAATGCAGAAGTCAACCGAATGGGGCCAAGCAAGTTTGTAGTGACAGTCGAAATCAAAACATCCTCATCGATCACGCCCGCCGCGTCATCGGACTGTATGATGCCGGCGTTGTTAATCAAGACATTAACATCCGGGTATTCTTCGATTAACTGCTTGGCGGTCGCCTTTATGCTGGCAGGATCTTGTACATTCAATTCCACTGCGGACATGCCGGGATTCGCTTTGATCGTCTCCTCCAGACGCTCTTTACGTCGACCGGAGATAATAACTTTATTTCCAAGATTGTGGAGAGCTTCTGCTAACGCACGTCCAATTCCCGAACCGCCGCCTGTAATAAAAATCGTGTTTCCTGTAAGTTTCAATTTTTAAACCTCCTAATTCAATATGATTAAAATCATTCAAAAGATTGTAAAACAATAGATTTCATGATTACAGCTCCTCTAGAATTGAACATATGTTGAATCATCAACATAAATTTTATAAAGTGAATGTATCAGAGCGGTATGTGGGGTTCAATGGTTAAAACTAGCGTGGTTGTTGATTTTTCAACAGAAGACTTCGAAATGTTCATTTTTTCGGATGGTACAAAGGGGAGAAGGATATGGACAGGCGTATTCAAAAATCGAGGCAAGCCATTATTGATGCTTTTATGAAGCTGATGTCAGAAAAGGAATTCGAGAGAATTACGATCAATCAAATTGCGGAGGAAGCGAATGTCAATCGCGGAACGGTTTATTTGCATTTCGCTGATAAGTACGATCTGCGCGATCAATGCATGGAAGCTCAAATTAAAGAGTTACTAAGCAATTGTATGTCTGAAGATAACTTCTTTCATCTCCCTTCCAAAACCGCACTACTGCGTACGTTTGAATATTTGGAGCAGCATGCTTCATTCTACTCTATAATGCTGACGAACAAGGGAAGTACGGTTTTTCGAAACCAAATAGAGACAATGTTCCGGCAAAGTCTGTGCGAGCATCTGGATTCGATCAACCTCGATCAGGATATGAACAGGGACATTACGGTGCAATTTTTAATTTCAGCGGCAGTGGGAGTATTGGAATGGTGGATTACCCGTTCGATGCCGTATCCGGCATCGGTCATAGTTGAACAATTTTGGAAATTGCTGAATTGTGGTGTCGAGGGAAACGAACCAACATCGTCCATTTGAGTCTCTAAATTTGAGGCTTTTTTGAGGCTGGCACCCATAATGAAGCGAATTCAAGTTGCATCTCTAATGGAGCCTAGGTCTGCGAGTTGGGTTTCGAAGAGAGATTTCAGCAGACAGACCCTTTGGGTTCATGAATACAGAAACGCTATCGGAAATTCCTGAATTACTAAAAACATAATAATTAGATCTCAAAAGTACTAAAAACTATAGTATAAAGAACGCGAAAGATCTGAGGTCATTTTATGAATATACTCTTTGCCAATTATGGGATTAATATCATTCGAAGAGATGCATATGAACTAATAATCAAACTACAAAATGAAAAAAGACCATATAAGAAATTTCGCTAATAAAAAAATTGCAGATTGATTTTGAATGCATAGTGAAGAAGTTCGGTAACTTCTGATAACATGATATTCAAGCATAAGAATCCTCACGAAGCCTTGACCTGCTGGGATGGAGTTCGAGGAGGCGTTTCAACAGACAACCCTGGAAAAAATAAAAAGACAATGGAGGTATGTTGGGTGCTGACATTAGAAAAAGCTAGAAAAAATGATGCTCAAAAACTTGCTGAAATACAAAAGGCCAGTTTTGAGGATGAATCAAAGTATTTTAATATTAACGGAACCGTTGGGCCCATAGGATATGACTCCATAAGTTGGCAAGAAGAGATGATGCAAAATTGCGAATACTTCAAGGTACTCTTTAATGGAGAAATAATCGGGGGAGCTATGATATTTGTAGAGTGTAATCAAGTTCATAATTTAGGAAGAATCTTCATTGATCCAAATTTTAAAAATCAAGGAATCGGAACGAAGGTGATGGAGAAAATTGAAAGTGAATTTCCAGATAGCACTGAATGGTGGCTGGATACTCCTAGCTGGAGTGTGAAGAATCATCACTTTTATTCAAAGTGTGGGTTTACTAAGGTTAGAGAAGAAGGTGACTTATACATTTTTAAAAAGACTTTATAAACTTATGTAATGTACAAACGTTATGATACATCAGTGCTAAGTGTTACCAAGAAGATATTCAATGAAAAGAGGGAAAGGGAGGACTTACAATGCAGATTGATTTTGCAATTGAATCAGATTATGAGTATATCTCGTTAAGAGACAAGCACATACATAAGACACTGATAAGACCCAAAATAAAAGAAAATGAAATCCTAATAATCAGAAAATACAATCAAGAAATAGGTTGGATGAGATACGGATTTTTTTGGGACAACACACCATTTATGAATATGATATGGATAGATGAGGAGTACAGAGGAACAGGTATTGGTAAAGAAGTTGTCCATTATTGGGAAGAATTAATGAAACAAAAAGGATTTGAAATGGTTATGACCTCAACACAGTCGAATGAAGGAGCTCAACATTTTTATAGGAAGCTTGGGTATAAAGATGCTGGATGTCTAATGCTTGAGAACGAACCTCTGGAAATAATATTGACAAAGGAGTTGAACAAAAATTAACGTTGAGAAAATCAATGTAAAAAGCATTTTAAGAAGAGAGTGCTAATATATGTGGTGTATTTCTTCCAATATAGAACTAAAAAAGGAATTGACTTTAGACTACAGAGATTTTTTTAATAGAGTAATCCAAAATAGACGAGACCAAATAATATTAAACAAAGATTGAAGAATATATTAAATAAGAACTAGAGGTATCACATAACATCGTTTTCCTGAAAGTGAAAGTCAGGTGAACAATCCTGCGAGGCTAAGAACCGAAGCTAGCCAGTCGCTACGCTTCTTTAAGCTTCTCGAGTTCAGGAACACAAGAACCCTATTAGACATAATTGCCGATAAAGTAATGTTGAGGTGAATGATGAAAGCATTTCGAAAAAAAGCAATCCCAATCATTGTTAGACATTATCAATTCATTTGCATTGTTGACGAGAAACCTTATGAGGTATTGTTTAGAGCTTATTCAAGGAAGTATAAAACTTCTTTTATTGAAATTTTGTTCGACTGGAAAGAATGTTATTACACTAACTTATATAGACCTTTAATAAAATCCATATTAATTGAATATTGTATAAAGCTTGGTTGGATATATGATAAACCGAAGCAAATTCTAAGAATAAAGGACAGTAGAAAAATTGTTCAAGAACTATCATTAAGGGATTATGATTACAAATAAATGTTGGCATTTTCATGCGAAGCAATTTTGTCTACGATTAAGAGAATTGCTTATAGATAGTTGATTGAGAATTTTAAACAGCTCTAAGGCGAGGATCATAAAGGGCTGATTTTGTAAGTTGAAAAGTGTTGGAGGATAGTATGGCGAACACCATTTCATTACCAAAACAATTAAATGATGTAGTTGAGCCCATAGGTATGTCAAATGGATTAACATCAGTCTTTATTGAAGTTCTAGCTATTAGTGGATCACTACTAGCTAAAACGAATCGAGAAAAAGAATTAATTATTTGGCTAGCACAAAGGGACCAGTCTGTAGTTGGAATAGGAACAGTTGGTTTTGATATTGATGAAATGCCTTGGACTATAGACTCTTTTGAAAGTGAGAAAGATTTTATACTAGATACTATTTCAAACGCAGCAGATGGCTTAGGGTGGGAGAAATTAAGCTATAAACCACGGCAAGATTGGGTTGTTAATTGTTTGAATCAATTTGGCTTAATGATTAATGCATTCAATAAAGAAGATGTTGACATAAATAATTATACAGAATGGTCAGAGATTGAAGAGGGGGATGATAACCCTACAATTCCAAGAGGGTATCCTAAATGCGAAAAACATGATATCTATTTAAATTGTCATGGATGTATACTTTGCAATAATGGAAGCTGAATTAAGGACTGTAGGTATTTCATGAAGATGGTAACAATCATATAACATAATATTCATGCTTCGGGTCATGCAGAGCTCTTGGTTTGCCAGAGAGATTTTAAAGAAGCCAGAGCAGACAGCGACCCCTGAGGGGGACATGAATACAGAAATGTTAGGTGAAATATGGTGGTCATACAACAAGTTCAGGGAGAAACCATGAAAATATCCTTAAATAAAGTAGATGAAAATAGACTTGATGTGCTGTCAGTAGATATGGAAATTGACATAAGAAAAGAATACAAAAATATAACAAGACATTCTGGGCGAATGGTCCATGTTATTAATTGGAGGATAGCTTTATATATAAACGGAATGCAATTGCATCACTTGAGAATGCAGCATCCAATAAAGTTATTCAAAAAAGTAATTTTAAGTTTGTAGGAGAGATAGAAATAGATGCTGAAAGATATAATCATTATAGAATTCATAAAAAATAGAATTCAGAAAAAATTTTTAGCAAACCCCACTTTTGGGGTTCATGAATACAAATACATTATCTAACTAACTCAAATCTGAAAAGAGGGGTCTGAAACCATGAATGAGAAGTCGCAGTTACTAGAGGAGTTCAAGGAATGGATACGTTTTGTTTCTGAGATTCGTGAAATGGATTGGCAAATAAAGATTGCCGAAGATAAATGGTCAGTTCACGATATCGTAAGTCATATACTGCTGTGGGATAAATATTTTTTTGAAGCAGCCATAAATCCGATATTAAATAATATACCTTTGAAGACGACAAGTTTACTAAAGAATATGCTGACGGGAAGTTTACTATACTATCATATTTAAGAGATTTTATCTGGCATGATCAACATCATATAAGACAGATTGATGAGCTTAAAAGAAGAGCTATGTGAGTATATAGGCAGGTGAATAATATGAGAGATTATTGGAACAAAAGGTTTGCTGAAGAAGGAATGATTTGGGGTTGTGAACCAAGTCAAACTGTAACCCAAGCTATAGATTTGTTCAAAAAGAATAATGCACATAATATTTTGGTTCCTGGGGCTGGGTATGGGAGAAATACCAAGATGTTCTCTTCTTATTTTGAGGTTGATGGAATTGAGATATCTAGTTCAGCTATAAATCTAGCAAAAGAATGGGATTTAAAAACGAATTTTATTCAAGAATCGGTGTTAGAGTTTCGTATAAGCAAAAGGTATGACGGCATATATTGTTATGATTTATTACATTTATTTTTGTTAGAAGACCGAAAAAAACTGATACAGAATTGTGTGATGCATTTGAAGGAACAGGGAGTGATGTATTTTACGTGTTTTTCTGATCGCGATTTTAATAATGGTGTGGGTAGGAACGTTGAGGAAGGAACATATGAGTACAAGAAAGGGAAATATGCTCACTTCTTTACTGAAGAAAATTTAATAGAACATTTTAATGATTTGAATATATTAGAAATGGGTTCCATAAGAGAATGTCTGACACATACAGAAAAACAACAAGAATATGAATTAAGATATGTAGTTGTTCAAAATATTGGATAGCTATTGCGGGGAAGCAATTCAACAGATACATCAACCGCTTAACTGCCGCAAGTAACAGACGGACTATTAGTCCTAAAGCGCTGGGACATCATGAATACAGATCGTTATATGTAATTGGAAGCGAAGGGAATAAAAAAATGAGAATGCAAGACAAACCGATAGTAAGTGTTATAGGCTTGGGATTATTTAGTCTGTCACTAGTGGTGCACATTTGTTTTAAATCAATAAGAACAACGGATGATGTAGGGATGGGGATATTATTGTCTCTAGTAAATGCCATATTTCTAGTCTTTCCATTGCTATGGGGAGTATTGGGTGCGGTAGAATTCTCAAGAATAATGAGTTGGAGTGAGAAAATAAAAGAAAGAGAAGTGAACGAAGAAGTAGATTTAGATAAATACAAGAAAAAAATTAAGATATATCTATGTATAAACGTAATTTATTTATTGTTAGTTATATGTCAATTGGGTTATGTAATTTATAGGTGGGATGAGGTGAACATATAATAAATATAGCAATGTGATGGCTATTCTATAGATTTTCTGTAAATATATATACATAAACATTATGAGCAAAAACATTAAGGGGGGAGCAAACATGACAAAAAGAGAGGAAATGAATCCTAAGGTTGATGTGTATTTAGATAAAGTGAAAAAATGGCAGGCGGAAATGGAGAAGTTGAGAGCGATCATGCTTGGCTGCCAGCTAACCGAAGAATTGAAGTGGGGTAAACCATGTTACATGTTTCAGAATAGTAACATAGCTATAATACAAGGATTTAAAGAACACTGTGCGCTTATGTTTTTCAAAGGTGCTTTGTTAAAAGACCCCAATGGTATTCTAATCAAACCTGGGGAGGATACGCAGGCGGGGCGCCAGATACGGTTCACTAATGTTGAAGGAATTGTTGAGATGGAAGCCATCTTAAAGGACTATATTAATGAAGCCATTGAAGTGGAAAAAGCCGGGTTGAAAGTGGATTTCAAAAAGAATACAGAACTCATATTTCCTGAGGAATTTCAGGCTAAATTAGATGAAGATCCTGCCTTGAAAACTGCTTTTGCTGCATTGACGCCGGGACGACAAAGAGCATACGTTATGCATTTTTCTGCGCCCAAGCAATCTAAAACTCGGGAATCAAGGATTGAAAAATGTATGCAGGACATTCTCAATGGAAAGGGATTAAACGATCGATAGAGTCAGTTGATACCGGATCATATGCAGCTGGGTACATCGAATGAATAATGTTGAAGGGAGATATTCATTTGGATATTTTTCCGTTGGAGATATCTGTACTATCTGCAGATGCACTCCGTGAGTACATTTCAAGAGAATATTTTTCTTATGCCTTACTTAAATGCCGGTTATTTTATAGAGGCATACATGACATATATAGAGTTAATGCAGACGAAAAAGAGTATTTCTTTAAGGTATACCGTAAAGGAATAAGAAGCATGGAAGAAATACAAACAGAGGTAGATTTGCTCAATCACCTAAAATTATCAGACATTGAAATTACTACACCAGTTACAAGACATGATGGAAAATTTATTTCACAGTTTAACACTGCAAATGGGATAAGGTATGGAGTACTATATACGTCTGTTGGAAAACATGAGTTTAACCAAATTGAGGAAACAGCTGAATTAAACGAGAGACTAGGTAGTTATATTGCTACAATTCATAATGCTTGGGACAAATGTGAGCTTGGAAAAAAACGATGGAATCTAGATGCTGACTCATTTATAGATAATTCTATGGATGCTATAAGGCAGTTCTCAACCATTCATGATTTTGACCTGCATTTTTTAGAGGAAGTTGCAAAGAATGTGAGCGATAAACTAGAGTGTTTGACTGTTGAAAGACCGCAATATGGTATATGTCACGGCGACATATATAGTGGGAATATCCGAGTTGACGCTAACAGTAATCCTATCCTTTTTGATTTTGATTTCTGTGGAAATGGATGGAGAGCATATGACATATCTATGTATGCTTTCCCATTTGGCATGGGATGTGACGAAACAAAACTACAAAAGAGAGAGGAACGAAAATATCAATTCTTAAATGGATATAACAAGGTTAGAGTAATGAATCAAAGTGAAGTAGATTCTATTGCCCTCTTTATTCCCTTCAGAAGAATTTTTAATATTGGTACTCTATACATTTCTTATCTTCCAAATACTTGGGGAGACTCTGCTGTCATCAAAAATGTCGATGAAGATATTAAACTGCTTCAAAAGTGGTTGGAATTAAACCCTATATTTTAATTAGTACGATAAGTTAATGGTAACCATATTCGGAAATCAACCCAGAGCCCTTTGCAAAATTAAGCAAACACACTGCCATGAGTTCAATCGCTTAAGGCAGTGTGTTTGTCTTTAGAACCTGTATATCTGTTAAAAATGGATTATTCCTGTCCGGTCGCCACCGGATTTTCCTCATAGCTGATCCAATCGCTCCAGCTCCCCGGATAGAGTCTTACATTACTAAATCCTGCCTCATTCAAAGCCAGAACATTCGGACAGGCGGATACGCCTGATCCGCAATATACGATGATCTCAGCGTTCTGATCAAGGTCTGAGAAATGCTGTTTTAACTGCTCTGCGTTTTTAAATGACCCCTTTTCATCCAAGACCTCTTTCCAGAAGAAATTCACTGCACCGGGAATATGCCCTGCTGCTTGATCTATGGGCTCTTCCAGCCCCAGGTAGCGCGGACGCTCTCTGGAGTCGATCAATATAGGTGAAAAACCGATATAGGAGCCAACAGGAACAGAAGTTTCGGATATACGTTGTACTTCTTTCATACTTGTGAGCATTTGTGGCTGAACATTTGGCACAAAGGTTGAGGGAATGCGAATCGGCTGGTCTGCCGTAACGGGGAACTTCGCTTCCTTCCAAGCGTTGTAGCCTTCTTCCAGTACGTACACCTGTTCATGCCCAAGATAGCGCAGGAGCCACCAGAAGCGGGAGGCCATCATGCCCCCTTGGTCATCATAAGCAACGATGCGTGAAGCTGCATTGATTCCGGCACGGCTCAGACGTGCAGCAAGTGTATCCAAGTCAGGTAATGGATGGCGACCACCATGCTCGCCTAGAGGAGCGGTAAGGTCTTCCTCCAAATCGAAGTGAACCGCCCCTGGGATATGGTCTTCATTAAATTCGTTTCGTCCAGCTCCGGCTTGTCCAAGCAGGGAACGGCAGTCGGCAATGATTATGTCAGGTTCGTACAATCGGGCCAGCAACCAGCGTTTGGATACGATGGATTTCATAGAGGATTCCGCCTTCCTTTTTTTAGAAGTAAATTTAATCCATTGAGTATGGTTTATGAAAATGGGGTAATAAGCTAAGAGCTAGCCTTCAGGGAGCGCTCATTGTCGGGTATTTCACTTTCATGGACAACTTGCTTTTTAAAATCTGTTCCGTATCGGATAAAAACCCATACCCCGAACAGGATAAAAAAGCCTGCACCAAATTGTAAGGTAGACAGCCTTTCCCCGAGCAGCACCCAAGCCAGCAGGGAGGAAATAACGGGCTCACCGAGTACCGCCATCGACACCGCGGTGGCGTTAATGTATTTGAGTAGCCAGTTAAACAGATAGTGTCCGAACAGTGTAGGCACAATGGCAAGCAGCAGGAACAGTCCCCATTCGCGTGGGGCATATCCAGTAAAAGGTATGGCATTGACCACATTATACAGCGCAAGCGATGTGGCTGCGATGATAAAAACCCAAAAATTATAGACAAAAGCGCTCAAATGCTCGCGTAGATGCTTGCCCATCAGCATATGGATGGACACGGCTACCATACCCAAGAAGGACAGCGCATCTCCGAGCAGAGCTTGTCCTGAGACATGAAAATCTCCTGCACCGATAGCCAGTGAGCCGACAAAGGCCATGCCCATTCCAAAGAGCATAGCGCGATTTGTGCCTGTCCGGAAAAACAAAAAAGAACCGAGCATGACAAGGATCGGTTCCAATGTCATAATAACAGTAGAGCTTGCAACGGTGGTCAGTCGCAGCGAGCCCATCCACAGCAAGAAATGCAGCCCTAGCGCGATACCGGACCAGAGGATCATCATCCACTGCTTGCGAGTGAGGCTGAATAGCTCGGTGCGGTATTTCCAGACCAATGGCAGCATCAGAAGATTGGTCAGGTACAAACGGTACATAGCGATGACGGACACCTCGGCTTCAGACCATCTGACGAAGATCGAGGAGAACGAAATAGCGATAATACCTATGATGTATAATAATTCAAAGGAAAACGACGGTTTGTGTGCTTGATTCATGTGGCAGCTCCATCCGTATGGAAGAAAATAAATACGTTAATATTCCTTCTAACGGTATCTCGAAAATGAGGTTTAATATAGCCCATTATACCGTACCTGGCATCCCCATGGTATTAGGATTTTGCAAAATCCTGAGAATATAATAAACGGGAGCGAGAGGAAAGGATTTTAAGTGAGATGCTGTATAGAACTTTTGCTGCACAAGCTCGTCTATCATCGTGGAGGTGGATTTTATGAAAAAACACAACACATTTTCAATCATACTACTGACTGTCGTTGCAGCGCTGTCTCTATCAGCCTGTGGTACGAAACCGCAAACCAATAACAATGCACCTCAAGGGGCAGACAAACCGCAAACGCAACAGCCGCAAGTCGCACCAGAGCCGGTCGCCGAGTCGCAGGTTAAAAAAGGCACAGGTGTATACAACGGAGCTGCTGACCCGCATACGGTAGAGATTGAAACCAATGGCGAAGCCCAATCCTTCCAACTGGGGGAAGGACTGGACACAGTAATTGCTGGACTTAAGGAAGGTGATCCAGTAGCGTTTGAATATACCGAAAAAGCAGTAGAGGGCGACGCGACAGCGAAGCAACTGACTTTAACGAAAATACAAAAGACAGAGGCTGCAACAGATAGCAATCAAAACGGAAGCTCTGGTCAACAAGTAGGCGGGGAACGCACGAAAACTCAAACTTTTGAGCTTACCCTTGAAGGGAAAAAGGAAAAGCAGACAGCAACTTTGGCAAAGGGAGAGGGCTATTCGTTGTATGTGTTTGATCCGATGTGCCTGTTTCCCGATCAAAACCGTGTCGCTTTAGCGGTAGATGATAACTACTACGCCGAAATTACGAAGCTGCCCTCCAACTTTAATTTAGATGAGCTTCAAAAAGATGGCGAGAAGGACCTGGCTTCCATAGGCAAGGTACAAAAGCTGGACAAAGCAGCCGTGCCTCAAGCGCTGACCAGCAGCCGTCTGTTCTTGCAAACGAACGGTTCGAAGATCACCCAACAATATATTGTTGTGGAAAATACTACGGGCGCTTTCAGCGTGAAAGTGAACATTCCACATGGTGAACCTGCTGAAGGATTCGAATCCTTCATTTATACATCGCTGGAGAGCCTGCAAGCTAATAAATAATCCTGTTTAAAATTAAGGTGGTCGCTGGCTTATAATCATGAATTTAAGGCAGTCAAACTGCTGAAAATTGTTGTTTTACGTACTGGATTAGCGATTCGAAGGTCTAATCTGTAATTGCGAGACCTGCACTTTTGTGCTATAAAGGATGAGAGAATAAGATCATTCCGGCTTGCGAAGTCGTATGAAGCGATGAAGGAGTTGTTAGATTTAATATGTCCATCGAAATGAATACACAAGAAGTCATCAACGTGATTAAAAACAGCAAGAAAAAGACGCCTGTTAAAGTATATGTAAAAGGGGCTTTGGCTTCCGCATCTTTTGGCGAGAATGTTCAAGCTTTTATTTCTGGAGACAGCGGTGTGGTATTTGGTGATTGGGCCGATATCAAGCCTATACTGGATAGCGCAAACGCGAAAGAAGAAGATTATGTGGTGGAAAATGACCGCCGTAACTCTGCTGTTCCAATGTTGGATCTGAAAGGCATTAATGCACGCATTGAGCCAGGCGCCTATATCCGCGATATGGTGGGCATTGGTAACAACGCCGTCATTATGATGGGCGCAGTGATTAACATTGGCGTTACGATTGGTGAAGGCACAATGATTGATATGAATGCTGTACTGGGCGGTCGTGTTAAAGTCGGCAACATGTGCCACATCGGTGCAGGCGTTGTCCTTGCAGGTGTCATTGAGCCACCGTCCGCACAGCCTGTTATCGTAGAAGACGAAGTATTGATCGGTGCGAACTCGGTTGTACTGGAAGGCGTACGCATTGGTAAAGGTGCAGTTGTTGCAGCCGGAGCGGTTGTAACTGAAGATGTGCCTCCATACTCCGTAGTAGCTGGTACACCTGCACGTGTAATCAAACAGGTCGATGACAAGACCAAATCCAAAACTGAGATTTTGAAAGAACTGCGCGTTCTGTAAGAAGGCAACGTTTTTTAGGTACCAAAGGTGAACGATTCCTTGTCAGGAGCATAATACACTGACAGCATAACATAGGGACGAAGCACAACGGACAAGGCTCGGCGGCTGCGCCGGGCTTTTGTCCTTTTATTCTTTTGCCCGATAAGAGCTGATGAGCTATAAAAAGGAGGCGTAGCAGCAAAATGAGCACAGCCGATGATCGTTCTTTTGTTCAAATACGAAGGGATCTGCATCAAATTCCCGAGCCAGGGTTTGAGGAATATAAAACACAACGATACTTGCTGAACTACTTGGAAACGCTCCCTCAGGAGCGGCTGGACATTCGTACATGGCGTACGGGCGTGTTAGTACTTATTCATGGAACGGCTCCTGAGCACCGCTATGGATATCGTTGTGATATGGATGGTTTACCGATTGAGGAAGAGACGGGTTACGATTTCCGTTCGACCCATCCCGGCTACATGCATGCTTGTGGTCACGACTTACATATGACGATTGGATTAGGAATTGTTACACACTTTGCGAGTCATCCGATTAAGGATGATCTGGTCGTGTTGTTTCAACCAGCTGAGGAAGGACCTGGTGGAGCCTTGCCTATGCGGGACAGCACGGAGCTGGCCGACTGGATGCCGGATGAAATTGTCGCATTGCATGTTGCACCAGAATATCCTGTAGGCACCATAGCCACTCGCCCGGGCATCCTATTTGCCAATACATCGGAACTTTTCATCGATCTCAAGGGTACGGGGGGGCATGCGGCGTATCCACACAAGGCGAATGATATGGTAGTGGCTGCTTGTCAGCTGGTGGGACAATTACAAACGGTGGTAGCCCGTAATGTGAATCCACTGGATGCAGCGGTCATTACGGTTGGTAAGGTTAGCGGAGGCACGAAGCAGAATATTATCGCGGAAACCGCTCGTTTGGAAGGTACGATCCGAACGTTGTCTGCCGATACGATGACGCTGGTTAAATCGCGGATTGAGGCGCTGGTGCGCGGTGTGGAAGCTGGATTTGAATGCCAAGCGAAGATTCATTATGGCTCCAATTATTTGCAAGTATACAATGAAGCCAAGGTGACTGAGGAATTCATGAAATGGGTTAGTAATCGGCAGGATGTGCAGCTTGTTGAATGCGGAGAAGCGATGACCGGAGAGGACTTCGGGTATTTTCTGGAACGAATTCCTGGCCTGATGTTCTGGCTTGGCGTGGATACGCCTTATGGCTTGCACCATGCCAAGCTGGAGCCTGCAGAGGAAGCCATCGAGGTAGCTATCCGTGTGTTGACAGACTATTTTACATGGAAGTCACAAGGGTGAATGATACGGTCTGAATAATTATGTTTAATGAAGAGAATGTGGTGGAATGAAGTCGAATTTTTTGAAGGAGGGTGTTATGGGAGAGCAAACCATCATCCGATTTGAACGGGTGACCAAACAATATGACAACGATCCCCCAGTGCTGGCGGATGTCAGCTTTGAGATTGAGCGTGGCAAATTTTATACACTGCTGGGTCCTTCCGGCTGTGGTAAAACGACGATTCTGCGTATGATTGCAGGTTTTGCAGAGCCGACAGAGGGCTCTATTTATTTGAATGGAAAACTCATTAATCGTGTTCCAGCCAACGAGCGGCAGGTCAATACGGTTTTTCAGGATTATGCGCTATTTCCACATCTGAATGTGTTTGAAAATGTCGCTTTTGGTCTGCGGATTAAAAAGATGAACAAAAAGGACATTCAGGAGAAGGTGACACAGGCGTTGTCCTTTGTCAATCTGGAAGGCTACGGCGAACGGGAAATTTCTGAAATGTCCGGGGGACAGCGTCAGCGTGTAGCTATTGCACGGGCTATCGTCAATGAGCCTGATGTTCTCTTGCTGGATGAACCATTGTCGGCACTGGATTTAAAGCTGCGGACAGAAATGCAGTATATTTTGCGTGAAATGCAGCAGCGACTTGGAATCACTTTTATATTTGTTACGCATGATCAGGAGGAAGCACTGGCCATGTCAGACGAAATTTTTGTCATGAACAAGGGCAAGATCGAGCAGAGTGGGACGCCAAATGATATCTATGATGAGCCGATTAATCGGTTTGTTGCTGATTTTATCGGCGAATCTAATATTGTTCCTGGACGTATGATCGCGGATTACCAAGTGGAATTCAACGGTCGACAGTTTGAATGTGTCGACGGAGGATTGCGTCCGAACGAACCTATTGAAATTGTAATTCGGCCAGAGGACTTGGAGATTACCAGTGTTGCTGAAGGCAAGTTGCGTGTTCAGGTGGATACCCAATTGTTCCGTGGAGTTCACTATGAAATAAGCTGCTATGATGATTCAGGACAGGAATGGCTGGTGCATTCTACCAAAAAGGCGGAGCTGGGCAGTGAAATCGGTCTGCGATTCGACCCGGAAGCCATTCATGTCATGCGGTTCGGGGAAACAGAGGAAGAATTCGATCGGCGTCTGGAAGCCTATGAAGAGGTGGATCAGCATGTCCGGTAATACAAGAGCAGCGTATCTGCTGCCTTACTATTTATGGATTGTGCTGTTCGTGGCAGCTCCAGTTGTACTTGTATTTTACTATTCACTGTTTGATGTGGATGGTCATCTCACATTCAGCAACTACGCTCAGTTTCTGACACCTGTTTATTTAAGCATGACGCTTAGCTCGTTTTGGTATGCATTTCTGATCACTGTATTTTCACTGCTCGTGGCGTATCCGGCGGCATATTTGCTTACTCGCACCAAGCATAAGCAACTGTGGCTGTTGCTCATTATTTTGCCGACCTGGATTAACCTGTTGCTCAAAACGTATGCTTTTATCGGGATTTTCGGGACTTATGGTCCGGTAAATGCGGTATTAGGCATGGTTGGGTTGGGCGGTCAGCAAATATTGTTTACCAGCTCCAGTTTTGTGTTTGTATCTGTTTATATTTTTGTGCCTTTTATGATTTTGCCCATCTATAATGCGTTGGAAGGTTTGAATCCTTCACTGCTGGACGCAGCCCGTGATTTGGGGGCCTCCAAATGGACCGCGTTTCGCAGGGTTATTTTCCCGTTAACACTTTCGGGTGTGCGGTCTGGTTGTATGGCTGTGTTTATTCCAGCTTTGTCGCTGTTTATGATTACCCGTCTGATTGCAGGTAACCGTGTAATTACGCTGGGGACGGCGATAGAGCAGCATTTTCTAGTTACTCAGGACTGGGGTATGGGCTCAACAGTGGCTGTGTTCCTGATTTTGGCGATGGCGATCATTATGCTGCTCACCTCGCGAACGAAACGGAGGGTGCGGCATGGTAAATAAAAACCGATTCGGGAATATATATTTGGTGATTGTTTTTCTCGTGTTGTATGCGCCTATCTTGTATTTGATGTACTATTCCTTCAACAGCGGCGGGACCATGCACGAGTTTGAAGGCTTTACACTTCAATATTACAAAGAGGTGTTTGCAGACACCCGCTTGATCATTATTGTTATTAACACCTTAGTAATCGCTTTGCTGTCGTCTGCGTTGGCTACGATTATTGGTATCATGGGTGCGCTGGCTATTCATCAGATGCAGAACCGTCGAGTCAAAAATACGTTGTTGTCGCTCAACAATGTACTGATCGTGAACCCGGACGTCATTATTGGCGCTTCCTTCCTCATTTTGTTCACGATGGTTGGCATTAAGCTGGGTTTTTACTCTGTTTTGTTATCCCATATTGCGTTTAGTGTGCCGATTGCGGTCATTATGATTTTGCCGCGCCTTCAGGAAATGAGCCCATCCCTGGTGGACGCTGCGCGTGATTTGGGTGCCAGCCGGCTGGATGTGCTAACCAAGGTGATTTTGCCCTTTATCAAGCCAGGGATTTATGCAGGCTTTTTTATGGCGTTAACGTACTCGCTGGATGATTTTGCGGTGACCTTTTTTGTGACAGGCAGTGGCTATTCGACCTTATCGGTGGAAATATACTCACGGGCCCGTCAAGGGGTTTCCTTGTCCATCAATGCGCTGTCCACGCTCATATTCCTGTTTACTGTGCTGCTGGTGGTGGGCTATTACTTTATTATGCGCAAGGCGAATCGTAATGGTAAAAAAGAGCCTGTGGCGGAAATGGGGGTGCCTAGATGAAGTCGCTTGTACGCGTGTTTCTGTCCATTTTCATTATCTCGTTTGGTCTGATGGGCGTGGCAGCCTGGTTGAACTCCAGTCAAGGCTACTCCGGTGGTAACACACTGACGGTGTACAACTGGGGAGACTACATTGATCCTGAGCTGCTGGAACGGTTTCAGAAGGAGACGGGGATTACCGTCATTTATCAGACATTTGATTCCAATGAGGCGATGCTGACGAAAATCGAGCAGGGAGGAACTTCGTTTGATGTAGCGGTTCCCTCGGAATACGCTTTGGCTAAAATGAAGCAGGAGCACTTGTTGCTCCCGTTGGACCATAGCAAGCTACCGAATTTGAAGCATGTAGATTCTCATTATCTAAACCTTTCGTTTGACCCAAATAACCAATATTCGGTTCCGTATTTTTGGGGTACAGTCGGGATTGTGTTTAACCCGGAGCTGACCAAAGGCATTGATTTTCATAGCTGGGATGGCCTGTGGGACCCGAAGTTGCGTAATAACCTGTTGCTGGTTGATGGAGCTAGGGAGATTATGGGCATGTCGCTGAACAGTCTCCACTATTCCTTGAATGATACAAACAAGGCGCATTTGCAGCAAGCTTTGACGAAGCTGGAAAAGCTAGCACCTAATGTCAAGGCTGTGGTTGGCGACGAGATTAAAATGCTGCTAGCCAACGAGGAAGCTGCTGCTGGAGTTGTATGGTCCGGTGATGCGTCCGAAATCATGGATCAAAACGATAAGCTGGATTACGTCGTGCCAGATGAAGGGTCCAACCTGTGGTTTGATAATATAGTTATTCCAAAAACGGCTACCCATGTGGATGCGGCTCATAAATTTATCAATTTTATGATGCAGCCCGATGTAGCCGCTCAAAATGCTGAATTTGTGGGTTATTCCACACCAAACAAGGATGCAAAGAAATTGCTGCCTGAAGATATTTCTGGCGATGAGCGGTTCTATCCTCCATCTGAAATTACAGATAAGCTTGAAGTATACGATAACCTAGGCAAGCGAATGCTCGCTCATTATAACGAATTGTTCCTGCAATTCAAAATGCATTTAAAGTAGGAGAACGGCGTGTGGATTACGAGGTGGTGCTTTAAAGGCCGCTGCGGAGGCGGATGGTGCTTACCATCGCTGTTAAATTCCGATTTTTATGATTACCGCATAAAGGTGAAAATCGGAATTTAAAGGCGCCGCTTCGCTTGTCCAGCACCATTCCACCTCCTTCGCTGTGCCGTGCTTAAAGCAACGTACCCCTGAATCCCACGCCGACGGTGAGGGAGTAGTGAAAGCAAACAGGCCCTTGAACCACCCGTGTAGGTGATTCAAGGGCCTGTTTTTTTACCCAACGGGCGATACGGTGGGTATTTTTTACCCTGCGTCTCCCGCATATGTTAGCGGAATGAGGGACTTTAAGGCGGGTAGTGAGCGAAGCAGGCCATTTGAATCTGTAGAAGCGGCAGCGTTCGCCTTTGCTGTGGGATTCATACCTATAAGCGTTTATACAATTAAAGAATCCCCCAGCAACAGCGATCGGAAGATCAAATGGACTGCGTAGCGCCTCTCCCACCTTAACTCCTCACAATTCCCCTAACAAACCTCTCTATTTTATCCAACCCTTGCTCCAGTACATCCTGTCCGTAAGCGTAAGATAAGCGAATATAACCTTCGCCATAGGAAGAAAAAGCATCTCCCGGCACGACGGCTACTCCTTGCTCTTCCAGCAGCTTCAAGGTGAAGTCCATTGAGCTTAATCCAAAATGGGCGATGGAAGGGAAAAGATAGAATGCTCCCTCAGGCTTCTCCAGCGGAATCCCCATATCTGTCAGTCTTCCGTGTACATAGTCACGGCGTTTGCGGTACTCTTCGCGCATCGGAAGTGCATCATCCACCCCAACGGTCAGGGCTTCCAGTGCTGCATATTGGCTAATTGAGCTAGCACAGGTCACGTTGTACTGATGTACTTTGACCATGTGCTGTGTAATTTCAGCGGGTGCAAGTGTAAAACCAATGCGCCATCCTGTCATGGAATGTGATTTGGACAGTCCGTTAATGACGATGGTACGCTCCCGCATACCTGGAAGAGCTGCAATAGATACGTGCGGTGTATCGTAAATCAGTTCGCTGTATATTTCATCTGAAATGATAAACAGATCGCGTTCCTTAAGTAAATCCGCGACTGCTTCCAGTTCTTGGTGACTCATCACCCGTCCGGTTGGATTCGAAGGATAGCCGAGAATGACTGCTTTTGTCCGCTCAGTCAGATAAGGCTTCAGTACCTCTGCCGTTAGCTTGAATCCGCTGTTGCGGGTGTCAGCCAACACTGGAATGCCACCTGACAAACGGATCAATGGCTCATAACCTGGGTAAATCGGCACAGGTAGAACAACTTCGTCTCCCGGTGACAAAATTGTGCGCAGGGTAATATCCAGCGCTTCACTGGCTCCGTTCGTCACGATAACCTCATCTTGTCCACGGTAATTCAGGCCGTATTTGCGGGCTACAAACGCTGCTGCAGCTTCTCGTAATTCCGGCAGTCCCGGATTAGGTGTATAAGTGGTTCGGCCTTCATCAATCGCCCGATGGGCAGCTTCCATAATATGCGCAGGGGTAGGGAAATCCGGCTGCCCAATCGTTAATGACAGAGTTCCGGGTAATGCGGCAACTTTGTTGGCGATTTTGCGGATGCCGCTGATTTGAATATTTTTGACCTGGTCGTTAAGCAAATGCTCCATAGCGTGTGTGCCACCTTTTTCTGTATTAGAACAAGTTTACAATAATATGATCTGATTATGCTACGGCAAGAAGAATTCATTTTACATATTTAAGGTACTAAATTGGCTAATTTGTGGTATCTTAATTATAGGATAAGTTTGTAAGCGTAATCATACGGAGAATGGGGAGGGAGTAGCTTCAATATTCAAGAGTTGGATGATCAAGTGGATCAGGATGAAAAAACATCTGAAGTCATTTTGATGTACTAGCCTTTCATGGTGTAAAGCTAGGAGATAAGGTAAGCATTGGTAGTTCGGTGAAAAACACACGGAAAGAGCGTAGGCAAGCAAGCTAATTGACTTATCGACCATAGAACTATATAAATGTCAGATTGGTTGACTTTGTGAGATAGTTAAGTTATCTTTTGTGGAGAAGTCGTATGATAAAGTAGAAGGAAGAGGTGAAGCGTCGTGGGAGTAACAGCTAAACAAATCTTTGTGAATTTACCAGTTAAAAACCTGCAACACTCCATTGATTTTTTCACTACCATCGGATTTGAATTCAACGCTCAGTTCACGGATGAACATGCAACCTGCATGGTTGTTAGTGAGCATATTTTTGTCATGCTATTGGTTGAAGAACGTTTTAAAGCATTCACTACAAAGGAAATTTCAGATGCCACGAAAAGCACAGAAGCGATTGTTGCTCTTTCGGTGGAGAGCCGAGAAAAGGTAGACGAGATCGTCCGCAAAGCTTTGGAAGCAGGCGGCAAACCCTCAAATGGGCCTCAAGATCATGGTTTTATGTATGGATGGAGCTTTCAGGATTTGGATGGTCATCTGTGGGAGTTCTTTTATATGGCAGAGCAGTAATAGAAGTAAGGGTGATTAAGTAAACGAAGTATGATGGGAAGTAATCTGTCCTAAAAAGATAGTTTACTTTCTTTCTTGCATGTTATCGAACTCATCAGGAGGAATTACAATGTCTAACGAAGTGAGAATATACCCTGTTCAAGTGCTCAGCGAAACATTGTCAGATTCACTAAGCAGGCTGTTGATTGACGTGGTTGCTGATGGTGCATCTATAGGTTTCTTACCACCCCTAGGGTATCAGGAGGCAGCAGCTTATTGGAACAGTGTGCTTGAGGACGGTGTAGTACTGTGGATTGCCGAGAAGGACGGAGTACCTGTTGGGACAGTTCAGCTTCAGTTAGCCCAAAAAGCAAACGCTACACATCGTGCGGAAATTGCAAAGCTTATGGTGCATCCGTCTGGACGCAGGCTTGGGATCGCACGACAGTTAATGAAGGCAGCCGAAGAAGAGGCAGTGCGTCAGAATAGAACTCTACTGGTACTGGATACGCGAGTGGGAGATCCTTCTAATAGATTATACGAGTCGATCGGGTTTGTGGAAGCTGGTGTTATTCCGAACTACGCTCAATCAGCCGATGGTCAGCTGCACGCCACTCGATATTATTATAAGCCTTTAAATCTGTATTCCAGTTATAGCTGAGCATTTGCCGAATAACCGTGGTATTTACGGGTAATCATAACTTGTCATAGGATTACATAACCTTTTTCCGCGTTTATTCGACTGGTAAAGCACGGGAATTGGAACATATAATGAAGAGGAGATCAGAAAAGGTCTTTTTTGTCATTTGACTGTACTGAATTGAAGAACGTAGCAAACACAGCGGAGGAATCAAAGAATATGAGGCTGGAGCATGATTTTTTAGGAACCAAGGAAGTGCCGTCAGATGCTTATTACGGTGTACAAACTCTAAGAGCAAAAGAAAACTTTCCAATTACAGGCCAACGATTGCATCCTGAGTTGATTAAAGCCATGGCGATTGTAAAAAAGGGAGCAGCGACGGTAAACATGGAACTAACCCGTCTACATCGCTCCAAAGCAGAGGCCATTATTCAGGCTGCTGACGAGATTATTCAAGGACAGTTGCATGATCATTTTATCGTCGATCCGATTCAGGGCGGCGCAGGCACGTCCATTAATATGAATACAAATGAAGTGATTGCGAACCGTGCGCTGGAGCTGATCGGCAAGCAGCGAGGAGACTATCAGGAAATCAGTCCTAATAATCACGTTAATATGGCGCAATCGACAAACGATGCTTTTCCTACGGCTGTACATTTGGCTGTATTAAGTATGATTGATAAGCTGCTAGTCACCATGAGTGAGCTTCAGGAAGCATTTTCCCGCAAGGCCAATGAGTTTGATAGTGTGATCAAAATGGGTAGAACCCACTTGCAGGATGCAGTACCGATCCGATTAGGGCAGGAGTTTCAGGCTTATGCGCGTGTACTGGGCCGTGATATCGGACGCGTCCGTGCGACCAAGGAGCACCTGCTAACGATTAATATGGGTGCAACAGCGGTGGGTACTGGCTTGAACGCAGACCGCCGCTATATTCAGCGTGTCGCTGAGGTACTGGCTGAGGTCAGTGGCTTTCCTGTGGAAGCAGATGAACATCTCGTAGATGCCACACAAAATACGGATGCCTATACTGAAGTGTCTGCTGCCTTAAAGATTTGTATGATGAATATGTCCAAGGTGGCTAATGACATCCGCTTGATGGCTTCTGGACCTCGTGCTGGTCTGGGAGAATTGAGTCTGCCTGCTCGTCAGCCAGGATCATCCATTATGCCGGGCAAGGTAAATCCAGTCATGTGTGAAGTCATTAACCAAATTGCTTTTCAGGTCATTGGTAATGATCATACAATCTGCTTGGCTTCGGAGGCGGGCCAACTGGAGCTGAACGTGATGGAGCCTGTACTTGTCTATAATTTGCTGCAATCGCTGGAAATTATGAAGCAAGGCTTCCACGTTTTCCGTGTTCATTGTGTGGAAGGAATTGAAGCAAATGTGGAACGGTGCCGTGAATATGTAGAGAACAGCGTAGGTATTATTACAGCGCTCAATCCGCACCTCGGATATGAGGTGGTATCACGCATTGCCCGCGAAGCAATTACGACTGGCAAATCGGTACGTGAGCTGTGTCTGCTATATAATGTACTGACTGAGGAAGAATTAGACATTATATTGGACCCGTACCAGATGACTCAGCCTGGTATTGCAGGAGAATCTTTGCTGAATCGTGAATAATATTGCGGAGTTTAGAATGTAGGCAACTTTGAGATAAAATGAAGGCAGCCCTGTCGAATTCGGCGGGGTTGCTTTTGTGTAAAACTGTGTCAGTGTGATAGGTGGTAACGGTAAGCCTACTAAGGAATATACCGCTTGCATACCTGCTGTAGAAAAGGGGAAGAGGAATGCTGCTGGAGCAATTATCGGCATATAAGGAATTAGGAATAGGACTTATTGTATTACTATTACTGCTTGTGCTCACCATCAGGGGGATGATACGTGGTCGTCGGAATCGGATTTTACGAGATCTGGACCCGCGTAAAATTGGAATTCAGGATATAGATCGTATGGAGGACGGCTCGGAATTTGAGCTTTATTTGCAGCGGTTATTATCCTCACTTGGCTATAAGGACATTTATAAAACAACTAGCAGCCGCGATTTTGGAGCAGATCTGGTATTTACAGACCGAGAAGGCGCCAGAGTCGTAATTCAGGCCAAGCGTTATGCTGTACAACATCCAGTCGGCTTGGGGGCTGTACAGGAAATTTACACTTCTATGCGTTATTATGCGGCCGATAAGTCTGTTGTCATCACCTCCGGACGTTACACGGAATCCTGTAAAACACTTGCTGCTGTCAACGGGGTTAAATTATTGGACCGCAATGATTTGGTGGATATGATTGACCTGTTTAAAGCCAAACGTCGTGAGGAGGTCATGGAACGTATAGAAAGTAAAACCGACGTGGTCGCCTCCAAATGGTGGAGCAAGAGCAAATCATAAAAGGGACTGAACTACTAGCCAACGAGATCGATGCCTGGTAGTCAGTCCCTTTTATTTTTTACATGATGGATCTTTATATACCGTTATCATCAGATACCTGTCCAGACATCCTTGGCATAGCGTTTTTCCTGTTGGAGATGATCCAACCATTGCTGCGCTTCTTCTTTACTTGTATGGTGTATATCCGCGTAAGCCGCACAGAGCGTGTTTTCAACGTCGGGGGCCATCCGGCTACCATCACCGCATACATACAGATGCGCTCCTTCATCAAGCAAGTGAATCAGAGTGTCTGCCCCTTCATTCATAACGTGCTGTACATACCTTTTAGGTTGACCAGGCAGACGTGAAAAGGCTGTATGAACCGTAACGATTCCTTCCTGCTCCCAGGTTTGCAGCTCTTGCTTGTATAGATAATCGAGCTTTGGATCACGGCAGCCATAGTATAAATGAGCCTCGCCGAGCTGTTCTCCTCTCTCCTTAAGCACATGGCGTGTTTGGAGAAATCCGCGGAATGGGGCAACGCCAGTACCCGGACCGACCATGATGACAGGAACGGTCGGGTCTTCCGGCAAACGGAAGCCAGACTGAGGCTTTCGCACAAAAATGACAACCGGATCATCTGGTTGGAGCTGTGCCAAATAATTGGAGGCAATACCGAGGTATTCGCCCTGTCCGCTACGGGCTGGTCCACGCACAACGCTCACAGTTATACTCGCTGAATTCTCCGATTCAAGCGGAGAACTGGAGATGGAGTAGTATCTAGGCTTGAGTGGTGGTAACAGTGAGATGAAATTTTCAAATGGCAGCTCACAGGCTGGATACTTCTCCAGAATATCTAGCATCGTGACACGCTTCTTTCGTATCTCTTGATCAAAGGTGGTATCCTCTAGCAAAGCTTCGATTTCTTTCTTGTGCGGGGGACACACTGTAAAGGATGCTAGTTGCCGTAGCTGGGCTCTGGTCGCCGGTTCTTGCAGTTCCACACTGAGAGTGAGCAAATCTCCTACACTGACAGGCCGATCTAAGGGGAGATGTGCCGCATCCCGGTCACTGCCTCTCAATACGATGTAGTTTTGATCCTGTAACTTAAAGTGTTGCATTACCCTATTCACCAGCAAAGCAGGATTACGCGGCAAAACACCCAGATGATCACCCTCGCGATAGGACATTCCGCTTGGTAATTGGATCTCCAGATGCCGAGTACTGCGTTCACTTTCAGCAGCGTGCAGTTCACGATTCACAGTAACAACGGCAGTAGCTGCCTCATAGTTGGCCGCCAGAGGAGCGCTAAGTACGTCGCTTACAAACTCTATGCTCAGACTGCTGGTGTCCTGTGGTTCTGTATCACTGTGCTCTATCCCGAAAGCATTCAGCAATTCCGGCCATAAGCCGTGGTTCCAGACTTCCCAATCCTTCTCGAAGTCACCACTAGCGTCGCCCTCGCCGCGATCATACAGTCGTTTTGCCCCTTTGGCAGCCATCAGTTCATCGATCATCCTTGGAATACGCTGATATGTGCTGGCCCAATTCCGGTCACCGCAACCAAAGACAGCGTAGCTTATGCCTGCCAATTGTCCCTCATCTACCTTCTTCAACCATTCTACGAAGGCATCAGCATTATCCGGCGGATGCCCGTTATAAGATGCGGTCGTAATAAGTACCACGCCTTCTTTAGGCAAATGGTCCACATGATCATTCAGAGTTGCTATGCTGCTGTTGAAACCCCATTTCCGACCTAAATCGGCTAGTTCACCTGCAAGTCCCTCAGCTGTACCCAGATTCGAGCCGTATAAAGACAACAAAGAAGTATCATGCTTTTCGGCATGGGGGGCTGCAACTTTTTGTTCCTCCTTTTCATGAAGTTCTTGAGCGGCACCTGGCAACATGATGGTAGTCTGTGTGCTGCGCGGACGTACTTGAATGGTGAAGCCTTCCGGCTTGAGCGTGAGCGTTTCTTTGACTTTCAACTCATAATGAGTATGATCAATCAGCTCAAAATGTTTCAGTACCATCCCCAGCACAAGGGTGGCCTCCTGTAAGGCGAACTGTTGTCCAATACAGGCTCGTTGACCGTTGCCAAAGGGTTTGTAGGCATCTTGCGGAATGGCGGAAGGGTCCTCGAAGCGTTCCGGTCGAAATTCCTCAACATCTTCGCCCCAAGCCTCGGTATCACGGTGCAGTTTCGGGATGAGTACATTGACGCTGTCGCCTTTTTTAAGCGGATAGGTTCCGTCGAGCAGTGTATCTTCTTTGGCAAAGAGAGAGAAGGCGGGCGCTGTCGGCCATAGCCGCAGGGCTTCATTCAGTATCATCCTTATGTACTTGAGCTCACGCACCTGAGTATAGGAAGGCAGCGAATCGGTCAGCACGCGATCTACTTCTTCATAGGCTTTAGTTAGCGTTCGTGGATTTTTAAGCAAATAGTAAATGGCAAAGGATAAAAGCCCACTGGTCGTTTCATGACCGGCGATGAGAAAGGTGATGATCTGATAACGGATATTTTCATCATCCAGCGTTTCACCTGTTTCCGGGTCCTTGCCTTCCAGCATACGTGCCAGTAAATCCTCTTCACCTTGGTTGCCCACGGTTTTGCGTTCTTGAATAATGCTGTCCACTAGAGAGAACATCGTTTCGCTGTCGTGTTTAAACTGTTTTTTCTTCGATAACATCAACCTGTTTTGCAAATTGAGGCGTTGCAACTGACCCATTGCTTCATCCAGTGCGCGTGTCATACTGGTCACGAACGGATGGGGCTGGTCGCGGTAAAAGCTGTTAAAACGATAATTAAAGCCGCATAATCCGATGGTATCCAAAGTCAGCCGGGTCATATCTTCCGGTACCTCTACACTTTCATCTGGATTGAGCCGAGACCATTTCTGTACCAGCTGAACAGCAAGATCAAGCATCATATTGTGGTAACCCTTCATAGCCCGCTGACTGAAGCTTGGTAGCAATATTTGGTGGGCCTTGCGCCAGTTCGGTTCCTCAGTCCAGCTTGTGAATAGTCCGTCTCCGGCAAAAGCTCGTACTTTTTGTAAGGGAGCCCACACCTGTTTGTCGAAACGGGATTCATCACAAGCATCTGCGACCAGCTTATGACCGGAAATATAAATGTTCGTTCCTTCAGGCAGATCCATGCGAAAGATGGGACCGTGCTCATTAGCAAGCTTAACCAGAGACTGGACAGGGGCATGTGTATCGATCAAGGGCAGATTTCCTAAGGGACCATATGTTTTAGGCTGCGGAATTGAATTTGTTGAAGTCATTCTAAATGTAGCTCCTTTCAGTTTCAACATAGAGTGATGGTTTCAGTTTCAAAATACCTAGGTTTTTCAATGGAAATTACACTTTAATCTTTCGAGATAAACGGAGATAAATGAATTTAGACAGTTCGTATAATAAAAACAATGAAAAATATACATTTTTTACATAATAAACAAAGACATCACACTTATCACACTTCTATTAACAATGAATTTACAGAAATTCTTATGAAAAAATATGCTTTTATAACCGATATAAAGATGTTGGGGATTTGCATTTTATGTTGAGGTGATATGTCATGAAGAAACGAGCTCTATTATTAACTTTTAGGTGGATTCCCATTGTCACGATCTTTGCATTATTGCTAAGTGCATGTGGGCAATCAGACGTACAAACCAAGGCCGAACCCATTAAGGTGGGAATCGTACTGTCAGATATTGGTCTGGGTGACCAATCTTACAGCGACGCGGCTTTTCGAGGTTTAGTCAAGGCACGGGATGAGGGGAAGATTGTTTTTGAATACCGGGAAATAACTGAGACCAAGACGTATGATGCTGCTTTTAATCAGCTTGTTCAAGAAAAAGCAGATTTAATCATTGGGTTGGGTTATATGGTGAAGGACAGTTTGGAGGCCGTTGCCAAAAAGAATCCAGACCGTAAATTTTTAATCGTGGATGAAACATCGGAATTGCCGAATGTGGCCTCCATTACGTTCAAAGCAGAAGAGGGCAGTTTTATGGCCGGAGTTGTTGCCGGGTTGACGAGTCGTACGGAACAGGTGGGTTTTCTTGGAGGTGCGGAATCTCCTCTGCTGAAAAAGTTTGAAATTGGGTATCGTGCAGGGGTGCAATCAGTCAAACCTAATGCGAAAGTTACGGCAACGTATGCAGGAGATTTTGGCAAGCCGGAGCTGGGTACGAAAATTGCAGATGACATGATCAACCAGAATCAGATTGATGTCATTTTTGCAGCAGCAGGGCTAACCGGTGTAGGTGCATTACAGGAAGCGCAGAAGCAGCATAAATTCGCCATCGGGGTCGATAGCGACCAGTTTTTTATTGCGGAAAAAGCGGTAGTGACCTCAATGATTAAAAATGTAGACACTGCAATTTATACAGTAGTCAAAGGCTTTGCAGATCATCAAAGAAAATTTACGGAGAAGGATATGGTGTTTGGACTTGCGGAAGAAGGTATAGGCTTGGCGCCTATTCGTGTCGTGACACTGAATCCGGATCAGCAAAAGGTGATGGATGATTTAATGGAAAAAATCAAATCCGGCACACTTACTGTACCCACCCAATAAATTTTCGCAAACGGAGGATGAATACTGATGAAACTGCAAGGTAAACTGGTGCTTAACGCGATGATTTCCCTGATCGCTTGCCTGGCTTTAGTAGCTTATATCATTTTTGAATTGTTACGTATTAACGCTCAAAGCAGTAATCTTGTTCCAGCTATGTTGAATGTACAGCAGCTTAATGCCTATTTGATTCAGTCGGGGCAGGCGCTGCAAAATTATTCTACTTCCATGACGGAGAGCAACAAAGCCGATGTGCAAAATCAGCTAACTCAGTCTGAAAAAACGATTACTTTGCTTTCACAGGGCATGATGCAGACCGAAGCACAGCAAAAGCGACTGGATACGATTAAAACAAAATTTAACCAATTGAAAGCAGCAACGGAAAAAGCGATGAGTGCTCAGAACAGCCCAGAATCCAAACGAGAGGCCATGCGTGCCCAGGGGATTCAGAACGATGTATTTATGCTGGATCTACTGACCAAGGCGCGTTACGACCAATACACAGAAGAGTTGACCAAGAGTATTCGTTTTACTTGGCAATTAGCCTTGACAGGCGCAGTTCTACTTCTAGTGGCGGTTGGGCTATATAATACATATACCTCCAGGCAGCTTGCCCTTAGAACCCGCAAGTTAACGGATGCAGCGAAGCAAATTGCCGAGGGGAATTTAACCGTTCAACTTCCTCAAACAAAGGGCCGAGATGAACTGGACGAGCTCAATGAATCTTTCCGTGTTATGATTGGGAACTTGCGCAGCATTGTACTCTCCATTGATCAGGCGGGGAATCGTGTCGATCTGATGGCTCGGGATATTGATCAGCACAATGAGGCCATGAAGGAAATTGTGACACAAGTCAGCACATCAACAGAGGAACTTGCGATAGGTAGTCAGAAAATTGCTGAGGACCTGTCATCGACGGTTGGCGTGGTGGATGATATGCATCAGAAGTTTGAATCAAATCTGCTGGAGACCACGCAATCCACCGCGTATAGTGAGGATGCTTTGCGTGTCATTGAGCAGGGTGCGCGTGTCATGAGTGATCAAATGCGAATCGTTGCGGAGAATCGTTCAGCAATGTCCGAAGTGGAGCAAACAGTCAGAGAGCTGGAGTCTAATGCAGCCGAGATCACAACTATGACTGGTTATGTATCTGAAATTGCCAGCCAGACGTCACTCTTATCCTTGAATGCGTCGATTGAGGCTGCACGTGCGGGTGAAGCGGGAAAAGGCTTTGCTGTTGTTGCCAATGAAGTGAAAAAGCTGGCGAGTCAATCTGAATCTGCTGTAAAGAAAATTTATACCGCTGTTGAGGGGATCAAGCAGGCTATGGATAAGGTGAAGGCTTCTGTGGAGCAAAGTCAGGAGCTGTTCCGCGAGCAGGAGAAGGCAACCTCCTCCACCGGAGAATCGTTTAGAGAGATTAGTGGCAAAGTCCAGCAAATTGCCGGCCAAGTCAGCAAGTTATCCATAGACATGAATGTATCGCGAGAACTGAGTGTACAGGTGCAGCAAGCTATTGAGAATATTAGCGCAATCACTCAGCAGTCCGCCGCAGGCAGTGAAGAGATTACGGCTTCCACGGTGGAGCAGAAGCGTTCCTTCGAGGAATCGGCTGAGAAGGTAAAGGAGCTTCGCCAGATTCGCGAGGAGATGCAGCGGGAACTGAATCGTTTTCAGGTGGAAAAGACGAGCTGACACTGTAATACGAATACCTATGCTGCTGACCAATGAAGGCAGGCAGCACGTAAGAAGAAGTTCTACCTTGTACAGGGAGACTTCTTCTTTTCTTTTTATTTTTAATGATGTGACTTCTGTTAAGTTTAATTTGTAAAGGCAGGAAATTCCACTTCATGCGTCAAATAGATGTAGAGGTAATATGTCATCTAATATAGAGTAAGAGGAAGATGGACAACGTAGTCCGGAAGGATGAAGTTACAGGAATGTTGCGACTTAAGCTTCGATTGATACTGAAAAATAAGCAGACAAGACTGATCCTGCTGCTCACGCTGTGCGTGTCGCTCGTGATAAGCGTGATCGGCTTGCTATCGTATTCAAGATACCGTGAAGGTTTGGATACCGAGCTGAACACACCTAATATAGAATTGTTGCAAATCAATCTGGATGTGACCAATCGGGCTTTCCGTGAGTCGGATAACAAGGCGCTGGATGCGGCTTATCATCCGGATGTAGAGTCTTTTATACGTATTCATACGGACGGAAAGTCGGTATCCAACAAAGCTTCCGTTATAGATCGGCTTCAGAAATATTTGAAAACCCTTTCTTCGAGCGAAGAAATTTATTCGGTTGAAGTCATTTCTTTGGACAATCATGCTCTCATCTCCAGCAATTATGGTTATTTGCCCGATTGGAACCAGGCACCGGATACAACCTGGGTTCCCTGGATTCAGAACATTCAAAAAAAGCCGCTACTGATTAAGCGAAGATGGTATGGCACGGATCAACAGCATGGCATGATAGAACTGCTCTCGCTGGCTAGGCCTATAGTAGAGAATGGACAGGTCATGGGTGCAGTGTTAATCAATCTGGATTACGACCGTTTTTTCTCCAAACTGTATATTCATTTATCCAACTCGCAATACGTCTATGATCTGGAGGGCGAGCTGATCTATCCCAAGCTGAGATCGTCCTTACCCTTAAATGAGATGGGCAGGGTTTTGAAAGAGCTGGATGTGAATCCTTACGCTTATGTAGAAATTGGAGATATGGAATATATGGCGAACCAGACATTCTCCGATGTCACAGGCTGGCGTCTAGTATCACTCGTGCCGATGGACAAGCTGCTGAAAAATGTAAAGCTGGCGCGCAATATGATGCTATGGCTGGCCTTGATCTCTATCCTGGCTGGGTGCTCAGCGGTTTACTATTACAGTTATGCCGCTTTTCGCCCCATGAAAAAAATTAATAGCCTCTTGAATTCAGGCAATAAGGGAACACGCCAGGGAGGATTGTATGATCTGGAACCTGTGATTAGCAAGTTGGTTGGAGAATTTCAACGCAAATCATTGGTGGTAGAGCGAAGCTTGCCGGAGCTGCGTTCCAAATATATAGAAGATGTCATCCAGCGTAGAATGGGTGTACAGGAAATGCGTACGAAATGGGAACAGTATTTTTCCGATTGGGACTGTAATTCTTTGGTTGTTATAATCGTGTCGATTGATCGGTATTCTACGTGGACCGCAAGCTTTCCAGAAGAGGACAAAATGCTGCTCAAATATGCGCTGAACAATATTTTGCTGGAGATGCTTGAGCCTCAGTGGAAAGCAGTCAGTGCGCCGGAGGAGGAGAATGGTCTGGTTGTCCTGCTGCAGCTCAGGGAGAGTGTATATGAAGTTGGAGCAGAGGGAGCAGCCAAAGAGAGAACATGGCTTCGTAAGAGCGTTGACAGGCTAATTCAGGTTGTTGGGGAGTATCTTCCCATGACTATTTCGGTAGGAATCGGCCATAAAGTCACAGATATTCAAGAGGTACGGGCGTCTTTTATACAAGGAAAAGAGGCGCTTAATTTACGTTTATACGAGGGGTATGGACGTTCACATATGAATATGAGCAGCAACATAAATGTGAAATGGGATTGCATAGGGGATGTGCAATCACAGGATCAGGCTCAGGATGCAAGATTACTGGACCATCGGCGTGTGGATCTGATTCGTGCTGTGGAGTCACAGGAGCCTGGTGCAAGTGCAAAGCTAGTCAGCCAGTGGGTAGAAGAACTTCGACACTATAGGACATCTCCAAACCAAGTCTACCTATTTGTTCATGAACTGCTGGAAGATTTGCTAAAATGGTGTGCCACTCAGAGTGTGACACCGCCAGATCAGCTCGCTGATTATCATTGGAATCAGATTCTGACGCTAGACCTTCAAGACATTGAGCTTTTGCTGGCCATTATGTTGAATGATATTGAAGAAAAATGGCATGGACGCCAACAGTCCAAAGATTTTGTACGCGTACAAGAGATGATCGACTATATGGAAAACTATCTGCATTTGAACATCGGGCTTCAGGAAATTGCGGATCATGTTCACATGAGCGTGTCCTCGGTGAGCAGTATGTTCAAGGAGGAAACGGGGAGTACCGTTTACGATTATTTGACTGGATTACGTGTCAAAAAGGCATGCATATTGCTATGTGAAACGCATTTGAAAATTGGTGAAATTGCAGAACAGGTCGGGTACCGAAATGAGAACAGCTTTATTCGTGTATTCCGCAAGTATAAACAAGTGACCCCAGGGAAATTCAGACAAATCAACAAATCTTCTAATGACTATGCAGATCGGTCAAAAGATCGGCGCTTTGGTGAAATCGAAGATAAATACGAGGATTAGGCGATAGATGTGGACCTCCACGGTGCGGTACATTGACTTCATGTAAGCGTGAACAATATGTCCGTAAAGGTTGGAGGTGACAACGGGTGCAAGATGGGCCCAGTTCATTTTGGAGAAGAGGAAGCGTAATGAAGAAAAAGCCATGGCAAAAATATGTGCTGGTTGCGGCAGGAGTGGCTATGCTTTCTGCCTTGAGTATCAGTGAATATGTGGATCACCGTACCCTGCAGGATCACAGTCGTATATTTCCTGCGAAGCCAGTAACGCTTGTCGTTCCATATGCGGCGGGGGGCGGTACAGATATTACCGCAAGAGCGTTGGCTAAAGCCGCCGAAAAGCATCTCGGGCAGCCGATCATCGTCGTTAATCGAACAGGAGGCGGCGGTTCTGTCGGGCTGATGGAGGGAGCTGAGGCGCAGGCGGACGGTTATACCGTAACGTATCTGGTCGCTGAACTGACTACATTACCACATTTGGGACTGCTACCAATCACCTACGAGCGTTTTAAGCCGCTGCTTCAAACCAATATGGACCCTTCTGCCATTACGGTTCGGGCGGATGCGCCTTGGAAGACAGCGGAGGCATTTCTGGAGGATGCTAGGGTCCATCCAGGCAAGCTGAAAATGGGTAATGCAGGCACAGGAAGCATCTGGCACCTCGCTGCCGCGATGCTGGAGCAGAAAAGCGGAGTCCGCTTTACCCATATTCCTTATGAGGGAGCAGGCCCAGCAGTTTCTGCTTTAATGAGTGGATTCGTGGATGCTGTACCCGTCAGCCCCGCAGAAGTAAAGAAATACGTGGACGATGGGAAGCTTCGCATACTGGCGATCCAAGCAGACACTGTTTCGGAAGCGTTTCCAAAAGTGCCGACACTTCAGCAGGCGACTGGGCTACGTGTCCATTTTATCGGCACTTGGAGAGGGCTGGCTGTACCCAGGGATACACCGAATGAGGTGGCTCGAACGTTAGCGGATGCACTGATCAAGGGGACGAAAGATGAGGAATTCAGGGAGGAAATACGGAAGCATGGGTTAGGGTTGCGTGTCCAGGATGCAGAGGCATTCGCACGTCAACTGAAGGATAGTCATGATACTTTCGCCAAATTAATTCCTGAACTCGGCTTAAGTCGCAAGTAAAACGGCCTTGTTTTTGCATTGGCAAAAACGAAAGGGTTGAATGAAGTTATGAAAATCAAACAAAATATCGATAAAATTCCTGGGGGCATTATGCTGGTGCCGCTGTTTATTGGCGCACTTTTTCATACGTTTACTCCATGGGCAGGCGACTATTTTGGATCTTTTACCAAGGGATTGATGACCGGTACGGTGCCCATTTTGGCAGTGTGGTTTTTTTGTATGGGTGCTTCCATAGATGTGCGAGCGACAGGCACCGTATTGCGTAAATCGGGAACGCTCGTATTGACTAAAATCGCGGTCGCCTGGGTCGTGGCGATCATAGCGTCCAGATTGCTGCCTGTTGGCGGCGTAGAAAGTGGGCTATTTGCAGGTTTGTCGGTGCTGGCGCTGATCTCGGCTATGGATATGACGAACGGCGGGCTCTATGCCTCCATTATGCAGCAGTATGGCTCGAAGGAAGAGGCAGGAGCATTTGTGCTGATGTCACTGGAATCGGGCCCGTTGGTGACCATGCTTATTCTAGGTAGTACCGGACTGGCCGTTTTTGAACCGCAAACATTTGTCGGTGCCGTATTACCATTTTTGGTCGGCTTTATGTTGGGCAATCTGGATCATGATTTCCGTAAATATTTTGGAAACGCGACACAGGCTCTGATTCCATTTTTCGGTTTTGCACTGGGGTGTTCCATTGACCTGAGTGTTATTGTTCAGACAGGCGTACTAGGTATTTTGTTGGGTATTTTTGTAATTATCTTTACAGGTATTCCACTGATTCTGGCGGACAAATATATTGGTGGTGGCAATGGTACGGCAGGGATTGCAGCCTCCAGCACAGCAGGTGCAGCGGTAGCCAATCCAGTCATTGTTGCCAATATCAAACCTGAATTTTTGCCTGTTGCACAATCTGCAACAGCATTAGTAGCCGCTTCGGTCATAGTGACCTCTATTTTGGTGCCAATTCTGACGGCATACTGGGCCAATTATATGAAGCGCAAGGGGGAGTCCAAAGGAGCGGGACCTGTAACTCCAGGGGCGAATGTACCTAAATAAAGTTTGAATAATGAGGGCTCAATTCATCGACGTTACCATTACCCGGGAAATGTTGTGTCAGTTACAGTTACACCTTATATCCTGACATGATAAAACTTGTCCTAAAACGCTTCTGCCAACATACATATGTAAGCAGAGGAGCGTGATGGAATTGGAAAACAAGGTGCGTCGCTATTACCAGTTAAAGCAAAAGCAAAAAGAAATTGAAGGCGAACTGGCTGATTTGCGTAATGACATTACCGCTCATTGTGCAGAGCAGGAAGTATCCGATTGGGAAATTGGCAACTACAGAGTCAGGATTGTACAGCAGCACCGCAAGGAATACGATCATGCGAAATTGTATGATGCATTGCCCGATCCTCAACTATGGCGCTTGTTTTCAAAACCAGATTATTCAAAAATTGCCAGCTTGCTAAAGCTTAAGGTCATCGCAGACGAGCAAATAAAAGATGCCGTTTCTCATAAAACGGTGACGTTGTTGCAAGTGGATAAAAAGTAAATAAAAAGAGCTGTCCCCGTTTACGGAGCCAGCTCTTTTTATTGAATGTGGTTAGTAGTCTTCCAACTATTCATCTATTAAGCTATTGATCAGACAAACCTTTTCCCATGCCTTTGAGAAAATGAATACCGAACCCCATTGCCCGGTTTACATCCGGGTCATTCATGGCCTTCATAAGATCACGCAGCCGCGTCTTTTTATTCTGCTTTAGATGCTCTTCGGCTTCATTCAAACCTGTAGTGACGCTGTTTGCCAGTTTTTTCATCAGCCCGGGGTCTACCTCGGACAGCATCCCTGCTGCACCCATCAGATTATTGATCATGTTCGTCACAGGCTTGCGCGTCGCTTGTCCTACAGCGATTTTGGCGATGGTTTCTTTGGCTTTTAGCATAGACTGGGCTGCTTCGAGAAGACCGCTGTCGTGCAGCTCCCGTACAATTTCAAGTGTCTTCTGCAATGCTGCCCCATTGTCCGCAAGATCGGCAGTCAGTTGATCCAGGGATTGTTTTTGCCGTTCTTCTGCTGTCAAAATACGTTTTCTCACAATTGAAATAGGCTTAGCCATGGTTTGACCTCCTTATTTTTGATCTACCAAATCGACGTAACCGGGACGATTCCACTTACGGTTCACTTCAACCCCATTTTGCGGATGCCGCTTTTTATAACGTGGATTGATACGAGGCAGTGGATTCTGACCATCGATCTCCAAAATTTGCATCCGTACTTTGGTTTGTTTATAGGCTGGTGTACGGGTGATGACATCAAATGCTCCACCAGTTAATAGATTGACAGCACCCTCATGGCTGGTAGAGTGCATTGGCACATAAATTTCAGTTCCCTGTACCCGGTCCGTCACCAGAACACGTAGCTTGACCGCACCATAGGGAGATTCCAGCCGAACCAGCGATCCGTCTGTAACTCCACGCTCCTCAGCCAACTCAGGGGAAACTTCCACAAATACTTTTGGAAGTTTGAGCTGAAGGCCTGTTGACTTTGTCGTCATATTTCCTTCATGAAATTGTTCGAGCAGTCGACCATTATTTAAGGTCAGATCGAATTCAGCGGGGTACTCTTTTGGTGGTACATATTCGAAAAGTCCCAAGCGTGCTTTTTTATCTGGAAAGTTAAAGCCGTTGGTATGCAGAAGCGGTGTGTTACTACCATCCGGCGATCCCCAATGGAAGCTGTTCCAGCCTTCCAATACGTCATAATTACATTGGGAGAAAAATGGAGTGAGCGCCGCCATTTCCTCAAAAATTTCACTCGGATGACTGTAATCCCAATCAAATCCCATGTGCTTGGCAAATTGGCTGAAAATCCACCAATCCGGTTTGCTGTCTCCTACAGGGCGGAGCGCCTCGTATAAACGCTGTACGCGACGTTCGGTGTTTGTGAAGGTTCCGTCTTTTTCGAGTGAAGGTACGGCTGGCAAAATGACATCAGCGAATTCAGCTGTCTTGCTCAGAAATACATCCTGAACGACAAGGAAATCCAAATTCGCCAGCATTTCTTGGGTATGGTTGGAGTCCGCATCCACCCATGCCATTTCTTCTCCAGCGATATACATACCTTTGAGCTTACCCGTCTCAATGGCTTCCAGCATTTGAATGTTGTCCAGTCCGCGTTGGCTTGGAATTTGTACGCCGTAGGCCGCTTCGAACTTGGAACGAATGGCATCGTTCGTTACGGGCTGATAGCCAGGGAAAATATCTGGCATCGTACCCATATCGGCAGCGCCCTGCACATTGTTATGACCACGAAGCGGATATGCGCCTGCACCCGGACGCATAAAGTTGCCAGTCACCAGCAGCAGGTTGGCAATTGCAATCGAAGTGTAGGAGCCTGCGATGTTTTGTGTCACGCCCATACCCCAGCAAATGGCCGTGCCATCCGCTTCGTGAATCATGGTTGCTACCTGAATCAGCGTCTCTTTGGAAATGCCAGTTTCCTGTTCGGCGAATTCCAAGGTGAAGTTCTCCAGCAATTTCAAATATTCAGGATAGAAATTTACATGTTCCTCAATGAATTTAGCATCATGCCAGTTTTGCTCAATGATGTATTTGGCTACAGCGGATAACCATACATAATCCGTACCTTGCTTCGGACGCATGAACAGATCTGCGCGTTCTGCCATTTCATGTTTGCGCAGGTCCACCGAGATCAGCTTTTGACCATGCAGCTTATGCGCACGTTTGATGCGGGTAGCCAGCACAGGATGTCCTTCTCCCGGCGCACAGCCGACCAGTATGACCAAACCTGCTGAGGCAATGTCTTTAATCGTACCGCTGTCTCCGCCGATGCCTCCGGTGTATTGTAGACCCCATGATGCAGGAGATTGGCAATACCGTGAGCAGTTATCAACGTTATTCGTTTGGAACACCTGACGAGCCAGCTTTTGCATCAGATAATTTTCTTCATTGGTAAATTTGGACGAAGAAATAAAGCCGAGTGCCTCGCCGCCGTAGGTTTCTTTGATCGCTCCCATTTTGCTGGCCATCAGGCTCAAGGCTTCTTCCCAGGTTGCTTCCACGAATTCGTCTCCTTGACGAATTAAAGGCGAGGTCAAACGCTGATCGCTATTCACAAAATCCCAACCGAATTTCCCTTTGACGCATGTCGAAATGCCGTTAACAGGCCCCTCAGAGGTAGGTTGTACCTTCAAAATTTTGCGGCCTTTGGTCCAAACTTCAAAGCTGCAACCTACACCACAAAACGTGCAGACGGTTTTTGTTTTTTTCGTACGTGTTTCACGCATCGCTGCTTCAGCTTCCGAAATTGCAAAAATACCGCTGTAGCCTGGCTCCACTTCCTTAATTAGATCAACCATTGGATTTAATAAATCCTTATTTATGCCGCTCATGAAGCCGGCCTCTCCCAGCATGGACTTTTCCATCAAGGCGTTACATGGGCAGACCGTTACACACTGACCGCAGCTGACGCAAGAGGAATCGTTAATTGCAACCCCATCGTCCCAGATCACGCGAGGGCGTTCAGCCTCCCAGTCGAGGGACAGTGTTTCATTGACCTGAAGGTTCTGACATACCTCTACGCATTGGCCGCATGCAATACATTGATTGGGATCATAACGGTAAAAAGGGTGGGACATATCCACTTCTGTGGGATCAACCTTCGGTCGATATGGATATTTTTGATGTTCAATTTCCATAAGCTCTGCGGTGTTATGCAGTTTACAATTACCGTTGTTGTTATCGCACACTGTACAGTAGAGGAGGTGATTTTCCAGCAAACGATCCATAGCCTCGGTTTGAGCTGCTTTTGCGCGATCTGAATGTAGATGAATATTCATTCCATTCGTAGCAAGTGTTGAACAGGAGCGTACAAGCTTTCCGTCTACTTCCACGATACATGTGTCACAGGTGCGGATCGGATCCACTTCGGGAACGTAACACAGTTGGGGATGGGCAATATTGTTTTCGTTGATTACTTCAAGAATGGTTGCACTGCTATTCGTTTTCAGTTCCTGTCCGTTTAATGTAATTTTGATCGTACTATCCGTCACGGTTCAGGCTCCTTTCAGATTTTGAATTTTAAAATTGGGAACAAAAAAACTCCACCATAAACACAAGTGCTCGTGTTTAAGCACTTGTGTTTATGGTGGAGTAGTGACCAAGCTCTAGGTCCTGGAGGCCAATCCGCCATAGGAGTATGTATTAATACCAGACAGTACGCACCGTCTGTATATCAATAAATTGAATATGTCATTTTCTGCATGTCATCTGGTGTAACTATAGCGTAAAATTTAAGATAGTTCAACGGTGATTTATTAAAATTTTTAATCGATAATGATTATCAATTGAGAAAGCGAAAAATCATTGACAAACGTTCCAGGATTGCTAACAATAGGAATGTATCTATTTGAGAGCATTCGTGAATGGAGTGTACGTGAGAATCGCGTATATTTTATTTGGCGCAGCGCTTGTTAGTTTGATTTTTCTATATCACATGATGTGAGGATTCGTAAAATCCTGATGTAGATAAATTAACCGGCATTTAGCAGATTCTTCGGTATTCATAAGCGAAGAAGTTGTTGTGATGCCGGTTTTTTGGTTCAGTTTAGAGTTTAAAGAGGTTTATTAATGAAGACGGATTGAGGTGAACGGGATGGCGAACCGCAGCGACGATCAATGGAATCGTCCGTTACGGGACTTGAGAATATCCGTCATAGACCGATGTAATTTTCGGTGCCGATATTGTATGCCTGAAGAAATATTTGGCCATGACTATCCGTTTTTGCCAAAAGAAAAAATATTGACCTTTGCGGAAATTACCCGCCTCTCTCGTATCTTTGTCTCGCTAGGTGTTACAAAGCTTCGCATTACTGGTGGTGAGCCGTTGCTGAGAAAAGATCTGTCCTCGCTCATTCATTCGTTAACTCAACTCGATGGGGTTGAAGATATTGCTATGACGACGAACGGTGTCTTTATGCCTAAGTATGCAGCGTCACTGCGAGAGGCGGGGCTGAAGAGAGTGACAGTTAGTCTGGATTCGCTTGATGATGATCGATTCCGCCGAATGAACGGGGGGAGAAGCAGTGTAAAGGCGGTGCTGGAAGGTATTGAGGCTGCAGCTCAAGCGGGAATGCAGGTGAAAATAAATATGGTCGTGCAAAAGGGCTTTAACGATCAGGATATCGTGCCCATGGCCGACTATTTTCAAAAGAAAAAGCATATTTTGCGCTTTGTTGAATTTATGGATGTAGGCAACACCAATGGCTGGAAATTGGATCAGGTTGTTTCCAAGCAGCAGATCATCGAAACGATCCACGAGCACATGCCGTTAGAACCTGTTCCACCCCAGTACAAAGGTGAGGTAGCGACGCGCTATAGGTATCTGGACAGAGACGGGGAAATCGGCATTATTTCATCCGTTACGGACGCTTTCTGCTCCACATGTACACGGGCGAGAATTTCTGCTGAGGGCTCCTTGTACACATGCCTGTTTGCGTCTAAAGGGTACAAGCTTCGCACGATGCTGCGGTCCGAGCAATCCGATGATGAGATTAGATCTTACATTGAGCGTGTATGGAGAGGACGTACCGACCGCTATTCAGAGGAACGGTTGACTCATACAAAGCAAGCATCGTCCAAAATTGAAATGTCACATATCGGCGGGTGAACCAAAGAGCCAGCCTGTCAGAAACAAGGGAGTTGAGCACATGGAAAAGCCGGCTGAGGTAAAACGCGAGATCCTACGTTACCGGGACGGTCAGATCAAGCGTTTTGAAGACACAGTGGTGACGGAGTATCCGGTGACCATTAAAATCAATCAGCAGGAATTTGCCACCATGGTTTGTACACCAGAGTATGTAGAGGATATGGCAGTAGGCTTTTTGGCCTCTGAAGGCGTCATTCAACGGTATGATGATATCGAAGATATTTGGGTTCAGGAAAAAGAAGGATTTGTTCATATTAAAACCCGTCGGATGAATGAGTTTTATCAAAACTTTCATTCCAAACGATACATTACCTCCTGCTGCGGAAAAAGTAGACAGGGATTTTACTTTATAAATGATGCCAAAGTGGCAAAAAGAATGAATGATGCCCATGTTACGGTATCTTTCGATGACTGTTTTCGGCTGATGAATTTGATGCAAACCTCGGCACATACGTTTCAGGAGACTGGTGGCGTTCACAATGCTGCGCTGTGTGATAAAGACGGAATAATCCTGTCCAGAATGGATATCGGCCGACACAATGCGCTCGATAAAATCTATGGGTACTGCCTAAAGCATGATATTATATTACAAGATAAAATCATCGTATTCAGTGGGCGCATCTCGTCTGAAATTTTGTTGAAGGTTGCGAAAATTGGTTGTGAGGTTGTTTTGTCCAAGTCAGCTCCCACAGAGCTTGCACTTGAATTGGCAGAGGATCTCGGGATTACTACCGTCGGTTTTATACGAAGTCGTTCTTTGAACGTGTACACGCACACGGAGCGGATTGATGAACTGGTAGAATCTAAAATATAATATAAAAAATAATCAATGTAGACCATCGTCGTTAACCAGCATGGAATAAAACCTTTCGAGGTATTAGTTCATGTTGGTTTTTCTTGGTGTATATGCGATGGTCATTCTTGTACTGAAAGGGGGGAACCTACTTAATGAACTATCATATTCAAGTATTTGCCGGACTTGCAGAACTGATGGGAAAGCCTATGATCACGGTGTCTGCTGATCAGGAAACGATGACCATCAACGAATTAAAAGACTTGCTGTCCAAATATTTCCCTGAAGCAGCGGCCCAGTTGCAGGGGGCTTTTGTTGCCAGAAATCAAGCCTACGCCGCTCCTGAGGATCTGGTTAGTATACATGATGAGATTGCGATTATTCCTCCGGTTTCAGGAGGATGAGTTTCAATAACAGGCCAGGTGAATTCGATAGATAGGGTGTATTAAAGGGGGGCGGGTGCATAATGCAATATCATATTCAATTATTCGCAGGTATGGCGGAACAATTTGGTGACGTGATCACTATGGAACTTTCACAGGAAACGGTGACCATTGCAGACATTCGAACAAGGCTGAATGAGCTGTACCCGAAGATAGCTTCACAACTGTCAGGTTCTTTTTTTACCCATCATAAGAAGTTGGCTTCTCCAGATGAACTTGTGCTTCCATCAGACGCAATTGCTCTTCATCAGTCAGCACCCGGAATGGAGACGGTCGTTTCAAAATGTGGCTTATACGCTATTACCTACGATCCGATTGATGCCGATGAGGTAACCTCCAAGGTACACGACCCTTCACATGGGGCTTCATTGACCTTTAATGGTACGACTCGGGAATTTACACAAGGTCAGCGAACGGTGCTGCTTGAATATGAAGCATATGTGCCGATGGCCATGAACACGATGAAGCAGATAGGTGACGAAATTGCAGATCGTTGGCCGTCAACGCGCACTGCTATTACACATCGGCTTGGTACGGTAAGGATTGGAGAGACCAGTGTCGTGATTGCTGTTTCTGCTGCGCACCGTGATGCTTGCTACGAGGCCAGTCGCCATGCTATTGAACGCTTGAAGCAAATCGTACCGATTTGGAAAAAGGAAGTGTGGGAAGACGGCTCGGAATGGAAGGGGCACCAGCTAGGTGGCTGGAATCCTCATAACACCCCATAACTTCGAGTTAGGCGGGACATCTGGACTTTTATCTTGTCTGATCAACTTGCAGCAATTAATGGATAAGAAGTATGGGGGCGTAAATTAACATGTCTGAAATGAAAAAGGACCCAATAACTGATGCTGATGCAAAAGCACACACGCAGGCGTCTCACGCCCGATATTCAAGACAAGAATTATTCGGAAAAATCGGGCCGACAGGACAAAAAAATATCCGCAGCAAGCATGTATTAATGGTAGGTGCTGGAGCACTGGGAACTGCGAACGCGGACATGCTGGTGCGAGCAGGCATCGGACGGTTGACGTTGGTAGACCGAGATTATGTAGACTGGAGCAACCTGCAACGCCAGCAGCTCTACGACGAAGCGGATGCCCATGAACAGATACCCAAGGCAGTGGCCGCCCAGAGGCGATTGCAGCAAATCAATTCGGACGTGGACATCCGTGCGCTAGTCCAAGATGTATCACTGGAGGAAATCGGCGATATTGCCGCAGGGGTAGACCTCATCGTAGATGCCACTGATAATTTCGATACACGTCTGCTTTTGAACGATTACGCTGTAAAGCACCAAATCCCCTGGATTTATGGAGCGTGTGTTGGTAGCTACGGGACAACCTTTACGATCGTTCCAGGACAGACACCCTGTCTGCATTGTCTGCTCGGAACTGTACCGCTCGGCGGTGCCACCTGTGATACGGTCGGTATCATTAGTCCAGCTGTACAAATGGTGGCAGCTTACCAAAGTGCCGAAGCATTGAAGCTGCTGACTGGGGACAATTCAGCCTTACAAGGCAAGCTGATTTCCTTCGATCTATGGAATAATCAACATCAGGCGATCCAGATCAGCGCCATGAAAAAAATAGATTGTCCGACATGTGGTGAGCATCCAGTGTATCCATTTCTACAATCGGAGCATCAGGCTAAAACGGCTGTACTGTGCGGACGTGATACGGTTCAGATCCGACCAGTCACGCGTGCTGTACGTGATCTGAACGAAGCGGCACGCCTGCTATCCCGCCAAGGGGGCAAAGTGGAGCATAATCCATATCTAGTATCCGTTGTCATTGGAGCGCATCGGTTGGTTCTTTTTCAGGATGGACGTGTTCTGATCCATGGCACCAAGGATATCGCCGAGGCAAGATCTATTTATCACAAATATTTGGGTTGACCCAATAGATTTGGACCGTTATGAGATTGCATTGTCAACTCATTTCGGAATTTAGAGGACAGGGGAAAAACGAATTGAAAAAGAGATTCGGGTACATATTCACGTTTGTTGGATTGTTGGCATGGGTTCTGGCTGGGTGTTCGTCTCCGGCTGCTGTACAGTCGACACCGTCCGCACCCAAAACAGAGTTGATTGTATCTGCCGCTGCGAGTCTTCAAGATAGTCTGAATACGCTCAAGGATCAATATGAAAAGCAGCACCCAGATATCAAGCTTACCTTTAACTATGCTTCATCCGGTACTTTACAAAAACAAATTGAGCAGGGTGCACCCGCTGACGTATTTATATCGGCAGGCATGAAGCAAATGAAGGCTTTAACCGATGCTTCATTAGTGGAAAAAGATAGCGTACTGCTTCAAAATAAACTGGTTGTGGTTGTTCCGCAAGATAAGGCGAACAGCACGGATAATAAAAGTATTACACTCAATGATCTGACAAATCCTTCTTTCCTAAAGCTTGCTGTTGGGGAGCCTACTACCGTTCCAGCCGGACAATATTCCAAAGAATCGCTGACAAAGGCCGGGTTGTGGGACAAGCTGGAACCGAAAATGGTATTCGCCAAAGACGTAAGACAGGTATTAAACTATGTTGAAACAGGCAATGCCGATGCTGGACTTGTTTATTTGACGGATGCCAAATCATCCGATAAAACAGTCGTAGCACTAGAAGTACCTGAGGAATTACATGCACCTATCCTGTATCCAGAAGGTATTGTAAAAGCAACCAAACACAGCAAAGAAGCAGGCGAGTTCGTCGATTTTCTGCGTACAGATGAAGCCATGAGCGTATTCAGTAAAGATGGATTTTCAGCTCCAACAGAAAAGAAATAGAATTCACAGATAAAGGAGGGGGTCCCGTTGGATTGGTCGGCTTTTCTTCCTCCGGTTATCGTATCTGTCAAAGTCGCTGTCGTTGCCAGCATTATTGTCTTTTTATTAGCTACTGTGGTAGCTCGGATGATGGCGAACTGCTCGCTGCGGAGAGGAACCAGCGTGATTGAGACCGTCCTACTTCTTCCGCTCGTTTTGCCGCCCACTGTTGTCGGCTTTATATTGCTCATCTTGCTGGGAAGGAAAAGCTGGATTGGCACTGCCTTTGAAAGCCTGTTCCAGCAGACCATTGTATTTACGTGGGGAGCCGCAGTGGTGGCGGCCGTAGTTGTTGCTTTTCCACTGGCTTATCGGACGATCAAAGCAGGCTTTGAAGCTGTAGATCCCGAGGTAGAGCAGGCTGCACGTGCGCAAGGTGCCAATGAATGGCAAGTGTTTCGCCATATTACGGTGCCTCTTGCCTACCGACCGCTCATTTCAGGATACATTCTCGGATTTGCCCGAGGGTTAGGGGAGTTTGGAGCTACGCTGATGCTTGCGGGTAATATTCCTGAACAGACTCAAACCCTGCCTACGGCGATTTACACCGCGTCCGAGGTCGGAAATATGACACTCTCCTGGAGTTGGGTAGCCGTCATTATTTTATTCTCTTTTATCATGTTGATGCTGTCGAATCGATTGGTGAAAGATTAGTCTGTTTGGATTCAGTAATATACGCAGTCTGTCCGATCGGGCGGGCTGTGTTTTCTTTTCTATGCGTCCAATGGTAAGCATGTTCCAAGAATCACTTTCGCTTCATCTCTGTTTTATATGATAGGAATCGGTTATGATGGAAATAGTAACAAGGATTTTAGTAGATTTAGGAGAGCGGTGCGATATGAGAAAGGAAACGGGTTTTAACGAAATTATTCGAAAAGTACGTAAAGAGCTATTTGGAAAAGGCCCGGAACGCATACATACAACCTTTGTAGATAATATGGCCATCACAATGCTATACGGCAATTTAACTCCATCCGAAAAATTTCTTGCACAAGAGGTTGCAGGAAGAGAGATGGTGCATGCAGCTCGAACCAAAATGGTACAAAAAATCTATCCTGTACAGTTCAATAAAGAACTGGAGGAGTATATGGATTCCCGCTTACTGCATCTTTTTTCAGATATTAAAGTGGAGGAGGATATAGCCATCTCCGTTTTTGTGTTCGAGGATAATATTGCTGTGAAATAAAAAGAAATTGGAACCCACAATATCCATATTGTTGGAGAGTTCGGCTGCACCTTTGATTGATTTCGATGTTTGGATGCAATGAAAAGTGAAGGAGCTACATAGTTTATGAAAAAAGATGATTTTGGAAATAGAATGAAGGAATATGAAAATGCTTATAGATTAAGTCTGCCCCGCCGTTTACCCGTAATTATCAGAATCGATGGTGCTCATTTTCATACTTTTACACGTGGGATGGCGAAACCTTTTGATGAAAAGTTAATCTTTGCATTATGGGAGACGTGCAAATATTTGGCCTATAATATTATGGGCTGTAAACTGGTGTACCATCAGAGTGATGAAATCTCTCTGCTTCTTACGAATTATGACAAATTAACGACACAATCATGGTTTGAAAATAATCTTCAAAAGATGGTGTCTATATCTGCCTCTTTGGCTACTGCCAAATTTAATGAGGAAATCCAGAAAGTTTATCCGGATAAGCCTCTAGCCACTTTTGATGCAAGAGCATGGGTTTTGCCTCACGATGAGGTTGCCAACTACTTTCTATGGAGACAACAAGATGCTACTAAAAACAGCATTTCTATGGTAGCTCAAGCTCATTTTAAGCATTCAGAACTACAAGGATTGAACGGAAGTCAGCTCCAAGACAAGCTTTTTGTGGAAAAAGGACTGAACTGGAACGACCTTCCGGTCTGGCAAAAGCGGGGAATCTGTATTACCAAACAACAGTATAACAAAGGAGAAGCCGTCAGAAGCAAGTGGGATGTTGATCATGACACGCCAATCTTTTCACAAAATAGAGATTATATTAACCAATATGTATACCTGAACAAGGATGTGTGAGGTTTGGAGTGTGTCATTTTTATAGGAATTCAGGCTTCGGGCAAATCGACTTTTTATAAAGAACGATTCTTCAAAACACATATGCGAATAAATCTTGATATGCTTAAAACACGAAATAGGGAAAATATGTACCTTCAGACCTCCATCGAAACGATGCAGCGTTTTGTAGTGGACAATACAAATCCCACAGTCGAAGAACGAAAGAAATATATAGATGCTTGTAAAAACAAGGGATTTAAAATCATTGGCTACTACTTTGAACCTGATTGTGCTGAATCTATTAAGCGTAATGAGCAGCGCACAGGCAAAGAGTATATTCCTGAAATCGGTATTAAAAGTGTAATGAGTAAACTAGAGGTCCCAAGTTACGAAGAAGGATTTGATGAAATTTACAGCGTGATTTCGAGTGAGGGGACGTTTCGGATCGAAAAGCAACCATAGAACCGTATAATTTAGGAGGAGCATCCATGAACATACCAGAGAGATTTATCAAACGTTTTCCAGCATACGAGGACGTATTTGCCAGCGATCTTGAACATCACCGCAAGCACTTTCTGCCAATTTGCTCGATTAATCTCCAATTTTTATTTCCAGAGCAGGACGAGTGGCTTCATTTTGTTTCCGTAAAAGAAATCCACGAAGGCTGTGTGGGTGAAAATACTCAGCAATTTCATACCTTATATACCAAGGAAGATATGCTGGGATTCGATGTAATTGACGGCAAATACAAATTCGAAGCAGACTGGAATTATTTTAGTCTTCATCAGAAAGCGCAGCTGGAAGCTACCTATGAAGCGCTGAAATCTACCGGGGATAAAGCGTACCTACGTATGAAGAGAGAAGTCATGGCGTTGGACGGACTGGAGCAGGTGTACACAGCTAATGAACAAGATTACGAAGCTCGCAAAGCATTTTTCTTAGAAAATAATAAAATCTATCCTTATTCCTCCTTTGGAGAGGCCAAAAAGTCTGTGGAAGAGCTCACCCACGATTTTGAGGAAAAGCAATCCAGTGGCTGGGGGCTAAGCTTTCCCGAAGTCAACGGTATTCTGGATGATATCGCATTTCAGTCTGATGAGGCTCAAAGCTACATCAAGGAATATGACGAATCCTTGGAAGAGATGCTTAAGTTCGAGCAAACTAACTTGCTTCATGTGCCTAAACGTACCAATGGTGAGACATTTACATATATCGGTTCTTTCACCGGGTATTATTTTCAAGCGTTTGGAGCTGATACGGTTTACTTATTTTATGATCGAGAATTAAAGAAAGCGGTAATTTGCTTCGAGTATTCCTAGGATATAGAAAAAGCTCCCCAGACGGGAGCTTTAAAATTTATTTCTTATTGATCTTCACGTCGTGCTCTTTGGCAAGTGTGTTAACCTGTTCACCAAAATCTCTGAATAGCTTTTTACCCTCGCTTAGCTTGGTATTACCCTCATTAATTAAGTTCAGATCCCCTTTTTCCAACGCATCGACCATCGTAATGAGTGCTTCCTTTTGAGTGCTAACTGCCTTGATGTAGGTTTCGTGGACAGCTCGTACCTCAGGAGTTTCCGTCTTTACTGCTTCAACCTTATCCAGGTATTTGGTGTATTCTGGGATAATATCATCTCGTAACGTATTATATAGTGTTTCATCATCTGTGAAGTTATCCCCTGTCACGGATTCATATTTTTCAGTTACTGCTTTTTCATCTTGTGCTAACGGAAGCATTCCGTCATTCACATAGGTAATTAAATCTTTTTTTACTGGATCGGTAGAGCAAGCTGACAAGATTGAAAAGCAACACAATACTAGCATAAATACGGTGAGTTTTTTCATCTGTATTCCCCTTTTTTATGTATATTTATGGGTAATTCGACGCTGATATAGGCTAAAAGTACTACCCATATCTATTTATTATATCGTATAAACAAGAGATTGGTAGGGTTTTTATGGTAAAATAGTGTCTAGAATAAGTTTATTGTCCCAGAATTATCATATAATCTATTGACTCTAGGGGTTTCTATTTTAGGGAATGAAGACTAAAAAATATTTAGTCATTATATTCCATTAGAACCAAGAATGTTTTATGATAGAGACAACAGCCTAGAATTGCCCTGGTTCTCCAGGGAATAGCGGGAATTCCTTAAACCATTTGAGAGGGGATTTCAGTATGAAGAGGTTCAGAAAGGCTATTTCAGTTATGCTAAGCTTGATGCTCCTGTTTGCTTTTGGGATGACTGCAAACGCGAGTCAAGGCACAGAGATGAACAAGGAAAAACAAGCTGTTGAAGCTGATTCCAGTTTTCAGCTAACAACGAATAACGAAGATGTTATTGAGCATCTAACCCGGGTGGACAAGCCTGAAGGTATTACATCCTCAGTTTATAACATGCAGGAAAATATCAATTTCAAAGCACCAGAGACATTCTCTTTGAAAAAGGAGACCCTTCCTTCCCTGAAAGCAAGTCCAACGGTAGCTACAGCTTCCTCTGCTACGTACTCCGGTACGATTACAGAAGAGGGAGGCACGCAGTTTTTATATCCGATTTATGTGAAGCCAGGTGAATTGTTGCAGGCACAGTTGGATGGTCCATTTTCAGAACAGCTTGACTATGACTTATATTTGTACGAATTTGATATGACGACAGGGGATATTAACCCCAATGCTATTGATGCCTCCACCTACGGGACCTATTTTAACAAGTATGAACATGGGTCTGCATCACTTCCTGAAAACGTAGGAAGCCGTAATGCTACCGGATCTGAGAAAGCTTACGCAATTGCAGTCCATTCCAAAAAGGGATCGAGCATAAATGATCCTTTCTATTTAACCGTGGATGTAAACTCCCAATATGATGCCTATGAACCAGATGAGAGTGCTTTTCATGCCTATAACTTTACATTTAGTACAGGGGGATCTACCCTTAATTCACGCTCCATTCATTCAGGAATTGACAACGATTGGTATCAAGTCACAATTCCTGCGAATCGCAATTATGATGCTCTGAATGTCAAATTAGACAGCACTTCGGAAAGCTACGGTTACAAAGCGGAAGTTTACGGGGCTCTTAGTGGCAACCAAATGGTACTTTTACCGCAAACCAATCATAATGTTACCTTGAATACGGGAACCTACTATGTGCGAGTGTACACCACAAATCAGTTTTCAGCTGATCACTTATATGCACTGACACTTAAACCAGTACTTCGGGCTGGTAAAATTGTAATTAACGGTTACGACTCTAAAAACGGTCCGAATGACTATCCATCCTACTCTTATGGTCGCCATTATCGGGTTAATGGAAATACCAACCTGACTGTAAAGGGTGTCGTTACTACAACGGATAATTATCCAGTAGCAAATGCGCCAGTTAATGTGACATGGTTGAACCAGAACTGGACTGAAAGCAGCGGGAATCGAACTCGTACAGGCACTGGCTATACGGATCAAAATGGAGCCTTTAGTGTGACCCTTTCTCTACCGCATTCTACGGGAAGTATTGCGGAATACTTGTCTGGCCCCATAAGCTTTACACATTATTATGATCTTTCAGGTGTAGCTGCCCAGGTGTCAGGTACTTCGCTTACAGCCACAGATATTGTATACCACTTTGCTTATAGCATTTATGGCGGTTGATATACTGTTCTATAAAGCAATGACAACGTCAGCTTGTTTGTTTTAACAATTACATTCAGAGTCAGGAGCTTGCTTCAAAAATTGTTCATTTTTAGGACAAAGCATATATTCATTCCATATATGCTTTGTCCGATATATATAGCGACAGGGTTACATTAGATTGTACATACGCCTTAGATTGCCTGTTACAAACATGACAGGAGGAAATAGGATGAATTTTGAACCTCTTAGAGCACAACAAGCGATTCTTAGCTCTAGTAGCTTACGGATCAATCCGGCAAGCAAGCAAGTTCCATCCCCCCAGCTACATGAAGAAAAATTCTCCAGGTTCGTCGTTCAGGATTCTGTAGAGATTAGTGAAGCCGGCAGACAATTGGCTGAAGGGGCCATCGTGTCGCATGCTGCCAAGTATTTTGGCACAACACAGATCAATGATGCATTAAACCGAGTTTTGGAAGATCAGCCGGAAGAAGTGTCCAATGCAGTATACAACATGATTCAATCCAATTTTATCGTCGACGGAACGGTAACGGATGAGAAGCAGCGCGCGGTGCTGCTGGAAATGGGAGTTTCCCAATCCAAGTATATTGCAGATCGTTACATGGAAGGCGATAAAGCCAAGGAATTTATGAAAACCATGAACCAGATAGCTGGTATTGCCTTGACACGAACTATGGATTCAGAGACCGGGGATATTAGCTACACGACTCCAGCAGATCGTCCGATAGGTGCCCCTGAGGATTACGTTAAACTATCGGAAGTGATGAAACAGGTAGATCCTCAAAAATATACTGCGTTCATGAATGACATCAAAGGTGGAGGAAATGGATTAAGCGAGCTGTTGAGTTTTGCACAAAAGGTTCCTCAAAACCCCGATTGGATTAATAAATACAAAGAGCGTACAGAACAGACTGAAGAGCTGTTAAATAAACCACAATTAACGAATCAGTTTGACAAAGCGGATACATCCTCAGCTTCTGCGTTTATGAACAGTATGCAAGATCTTCTTAAGGAATCTTCTCCTGCTCAGGACTCTTACATGCAGAATATGCGGGGATTTTTTCGAAACTTGGGTGTTCAGGTTGATTAAAACTTCAAAACGATCGCTGAGATGAGAAATTCGAGAATTTATTACAGTTCATTTTGCTGTTCTGTTTACATCCTGCTTGGAACGAAGTATAATAGCTTCAAAACATACTCGTGAACTTGAGGAAGCACCTCAAACTTAGGCATTATTGCCTTGGTTTGGGGTGCTTTTTCTATTTTAGTCAAAGCGAGTACGTAGAAATCTTTGAAAATAAAATAAAGTAAGGAGAAGTGATATGTATCGAAAAAATAAACGAAGGGTTAGGAAGCACAGTAAATGGGTGTATGGAGCACTGGCTTTACTCCTCTTATTGATGACCATTCCTATATTCCCGCAAAGGGTATCAGCTGCTACCCAAGAAATCATAGGAGGCCCTTTTTGCCAAAGCAATTTGCCAGGTGGGGGCGACAGTTGGGGCTCTTGGTCAGGAAGTGGGATAGGAGCAACGGAAGTATACACTGGCATGGGCTCGGCAAGGTATAAATGTGATGGGACGGCACAGCCGACAAATCGTTTTATTGATATTGGAAGATCTATTAAGACTTCTGATTACAGGGTTTTTGTTTACATTGAGGGGTCTTATCATACCGATATATATACATCAAATGCCGCAGCAGGCGACAGTTGGAGACCTAACGGAACGAATTTATATACATGGACTAATGTAACGAAATTCTATGCCAATAGCGATTACCAGGGAAAATGGATAGATATCACCGACTCTATTACATTAAGGGATGTTCGATATTTCAGAGCGATGGGAACTAGTCAACAGACAAGTAATGAAATATCCAGGTTTGGAATCCGTATTATTCCCAAATCAGACTTGATGCCTAAACCACCCCAGATTCACGCAGACGCAGAGGGACAAGCTGTTACAGGGTGGACCAAAAAGCCTGTAACCGTGTGGATCGATGGAGATGTAGCTCCTGAAGGATTAAAATACTATGAATATAGCCTGAATGGAGGAGCATTTCAGCAATTTATCGGGCCTTTCACTGTTTATGACCATGGTGTAAATACAATTTATGCTCGTACAGTGGATGTGAATAACCAGTATAGTGGTCTTTCTTCCGCGAATGCCCGGATAGACAGGATGCCACCCACTCCCCCCAATATAGACGTAACAGGAAACAGTAATGAATATGCCGTTTTATTACAACCGGGTGCAGACGATTATTCTGGACTAGCTCATACTCAATTTCGTTTGACCGGCGTTGTGAATCAGGATTGGCAGGATTACGGTGGAGTGTTTCATGTGAATCAAGACGGCAAAAGCACGATATATGCTCGTTCCATCGATAGCGTCGGTAATGTGAGCCGGGAGGTAAGCAAAGAAGTCACGATTGATAAAAAGGGGCCGACGGCTCCTCTTATACGGGCTAGCGAAACAGGTCCAACAAACCGTGATGTGAATATTGCCATTGAGTCAGGAAGTGACTCTACAAATGGAATTAAGATGACACAGTATCGTTTGAGTCCAACAGGGGAGTGGCTGACATACAATGGCACTTTTACATTGAATGCAGAAGGGAGTTATGAGCTATCAGCGCGGACGATCAATAATCTTGATGTGTCTAGTCCAATTGTGACTCAATCGGTCCTGATTGATCGTACCAAACCAACCCCTCCGAAAGTTGCGTTTTCTGAGGTAACGAATCCTACCCGATATATCAATAAGCCAGTACAATTTACGCTCTCAGGTGCAACGGATACTACAGCCGTACATTATGAATATCAATTGGGCTCTGGCGCTTATGTGCCTGGTTCATCGGGAATATTAAATAGTTCGGGGATTGTAGAAGTAACTGCTCAGGCTGTAGATGCAGCTGGAAATCGAAGCGTTCCGGTGACTGCAAAAACTTATATCGATTTGGAACAGCCGAGCATCCAACTGACACCCAACTCGCGTGAATGGAAGGATACCCATATTGACGTGAAGATACAATATGCTGACCAGCATTCGGGGATTGAACCATCGACAATGCAGTATAAAGTCACGAACAGTCCCGATTCACCAGAAAACTGGAAGACTGCAGCCGATCCCATAGTCCAGCTGGATCTTTCAAATGAAGGTGAATGGTATGTCCATGCGAAGGTAAAAGACCAGGCAGGAAACATCTACGAAACGGTCAGCAGTGCACTTCGCATTCAAAAGCAACCGCAGTCGGTTGTACTGTCGGCAACATCTGTACGCAACACAGAGGTTGATTTGCAATGGACTCTACCCTCTGGTCTTAACGATGGTTATGTCTATACAGTCCGGAATCTAACAACAAATGAGGTTTGGGATGTTAGCCATCCAACCAATTCTTTTACAGATACAGGGCTACTAGGAGGACATGAATATGAGTATGAAGTGCGTTGTAGTAATTATGTAGGTGGCAATGCGTATTCCAATCGAGTGCATGTATTAACGTTACCTGATGCCCCAGATCACGTCCAGTTGCGACCAGTCTCTCGTCATTCAGCAGAAATTATGGCCGACTTTATGCCAGTATTTTCAGCTAATAAATATAGTATTACAGCAGCGGACGCAAGTACGGGAGAAATCATATTTAAGGATACGGTTACACAGGATGTGTATAACTCAATTAAGAGAATGGAGCCTGGTAAGTATTACGAAGTTTCTGTATCCGCTATAAACGACACGGGAGAGGGGGCAGCAAAGCATGTATCTTTTTTAAGTCTACCAGACAGCCCAAGCGGATTCCGAAATGTAACCGTAAGAGAAGATGGAATCGACTTGAAGTGGAATTCTGTAATCACTGCCACCTACTACGCCCTTGAGCGAGACGAGGTCTCGGTTTATAACGATGTGGATACAGAATTTACCGATACTGAGCTTCAGGCAGGAACGGAGTATAGCTATCGTATATCTGCCGAAAATGCAACAGGATTTGGAGACTACGCTCATCTCGGCGTTATGACATTGCCAGATCGGGTAACTACACTTTCAAGTGTAACCAAGGATGTATATTCTGTCGGTGTAGCGTGGCAAGATGTACAGGGGGCTGAAGGGTACATCTTGAATGTTAACGATGAACCAAAGGTGCAGATTCCGCGTGGTATCCGTTCATATACTTTTGAGGGCTTGCCAGCAGGCAGATCTGCCAATATTAAAATTCGGGCTTACAATCGAAGTGGTACGGGTCGGGATACATCTATCAACGTAGTAACACTACCTAATTCACCTATACAACTTGCAGCTGTAGATGTTCGCGAGCATAATGCCACATTGATATGGGCTCCGGTTGATGGGGCAACTCAATATAAGGTAACAATCAACGGTCAAAATTATTATAGTACGGAAGCACGGGTAGTTGTATCTGGTTTAGCAGGTGGGAAAAACTACGATTTTCAAGTGAGCAGTGGGAACAGCAGTGGTTACAGCCCACCAGCGTTGGGTCAACTGCTGACACTTCCGCCTCAGGTACAAAATGTAAAAGTCACGGAACTTGGGAATGGAAGGATTTCACTGACCTGGGATGCAATCAAGAGCACTTCACAATATGCTGTAATCCGCAAAGATACAGGGGAAGTTTTTGACACTAGAAAGACTTATATTATACTTTCAGACATCCAGCCCGGTATAATTTACTCGTTTGGTATACAGGCGATGAATACAACGGGGGAAGGCGACATAACTCCTCTTACGTATCGCGCGTTGCCAGGTCAAATACCAGATCGTAGCTTGGTTGTTAAAAGCGTAACGGATACCGATCTGCTTATTACGTGGCAAGAAGCTCCAGGTGCAGATGCTTATAATGTCTATAAAAATGAGATGCTTATCGGTCATACGATTGCTCATGAGTTTAAAGTAGACGGTTTAGACAGTTCTACATTGTCTCGTATTACTGTTAAGCCAGTGAACACAAGCGGTGAAGGTAAGCGAACAGAAAGTCAGGTAGAGACGCTACCGTCTCCAGCGTTTGCGTTTTCGAAGACAGAAACAACGAATAGTGAATTTATCATCCATTGGGAGTCAGAACATGAAAATGATATTTTCGTCCTCGCAAGTGAAGAAGGAACTGAGCTATATCGTGGCAAGGATCGAGGTTTTATCTGGAGACAACTGAGAGAGAAGCAATTGTATACCGTTCAACTTTGGGCAGAAAATAGTCAAGGAAAACGCACGAAGGCAAAACAAGCAAACGGCAAAACTACAGGGAACACTGTGGATACAGGTGGTGGAGCAGGAGGCGCAGGGAGTGCAAAACCGATTCAGACTGTTGTAGAGGAGCCGACAGAAACAAAAACAGAGTTCTTTCAAGGCTTAACAATCGAGACGAAGCCAAATCATTTTAGTGACATCGAGCGGGTATTTAATAGAGAGAAAATAAATGCGCTTGCCGATTTGGGCGTAGTAAAAGGGACATCCAGCACGCTTTTTGAACCAAACAGACCTGTAACACGTATGGAATTCACTTCGATGCTTGTTCGTTCTCTAAAATTACCGCTCGAAACGGATATGGCTCTAGAATTCGAGGATATTAATCCATCGGCGTGGTACGTTGATCTACTCAAAACAGCAATTAAGGATCAAGTCGCTCGAGGTTTTAGCAGCAAAATGTTTGGTCCAGATCGGGTCATAAACCGGGAGCAGGCCGCTAAAATGGTGAATAACATTATCAAGGCAACACCACAGCAAGAAAGCAGTGTATACTCAGATTCCTCTCAAATCGTAGAGTGGGCCAGGAAGGATGTACTTGGCCTAACCGAGATTAATTTAGTGCAAGGATATCCAGATGGCAGCTTCCGTGCCAAACAGAAAGTTACGCGTGCGGAAGCTGCTGAGATGATTTATAATATGCTTCAAATGAAATAACCAAAATTAGGGAGGGGGGCTGTGAGTAATGGTAATAATTGAGACTGATTTGGTTGATAACTGAGACATTTTTGGGTATATGTTTGAGACATTTTTAAACCAATAGAAACAAAACCCCTTGTTTCTATTGGTTTTTTTGTGTTTCTATTTACTATATATATTCTATATATGCTAACATATGGTACAAGGTCAGAAATATAATAGGCATTCCCTCTGTACAGTATGTTGGATGGAATACGGGATTGATACCTCAGATAACATGTGGAAATCAATTAATGACTGGGTTGGTATGATTAAGAGAACACGGGAGATTCTAAAGAATACACAATCGGTGAGTGAAATAGCACGTCGACTAGGAAGGTCCAATAATACTGTGTACAAGATCATGGGATATTTAAATAAAAATAAGCTTTTGTCAAGGGAGTTATCTAAAAAATTCGGTCCAACCAGAACATGTAGTAGTGATTTGGTACAGATTTTTAGAGGGCATTTAAATTGGGAGGGTAAACTCGGATTACTACAGAACTCAAGAGCGATTTTAGGTTGGAATATTAACGTTCTACTATTATTTATTTGATCCTGCTGTGCAACGGTATTTTATATTTAATGCCCTATTTGAATAAAGAACATTATCAAAGGAAAACAATAGAACGTCAGAATTATAACAGTGCTGAACTTGTAGATCAATTGGAGAAAGCTCTTTAAACATTTGTGTATGAAAATCTTAAAATATCTCATAAGGCAATTGCTCGATATCTAAAAATTCCATTTTCTGCTTTGGGAGTAAACGGACTGGGTAATAGAATCTCTAAAGCAATTAGAAAGCAAAACCACAATAAGAAAAAGTTAAAGGAAAAATATCTTTGGTCACTTGCAAATGAGTACATCAAAACACACGATCATGAACAAATTACCTTAAGGGATGTAGTCACATTTTTAGGGATGTCTTATAGCAATATAATCACGAATTATAACGAATTAAACAATAAAATAGCTTCAAAAATAGAAGAAACTAAAGAGAAACTTAGACAGGAAAGAATCAATAAATATAAGGCTGATGTAGACTTCGTGATTTCCGATTTGCTCCAAAAAGCCGGCCGGATAACAGTTTGTACAGTATTAGAATACACGGGGGTATCTTACCATACTTTATATAAATCTATGCCCGAAGTATTACTGTATATCCGTAAGGAGAAAGATAGACTAAATTTTAATAAAATCCCCAAGTGCTGTACAAATCTCTTCAACTCGCATAGCAGCCATTGGCAGAAAAAAAGGGTTGTCCCATAAGTCATAAAAATGACTAGGGACGTCCTATTCTCCAATTGTAAAACAATAAGAAACCGTTCCTGGGTAAAATGGAGGTACCACCCGACCATTTGAAAGGATATGGATTCTTTATACATTCAATATACCATTATGAGATAAAAAGAGGAGTTACGCAGGACTATCCCTCATCCATGTTATGTGGCTTTGTGGCCAGCCCCTCAATTAATGTCTATTAGCTCTTAAACCTTCAATAAATATGCGGTGTAATCCATCAAGAACTCGTTGGCTTGTAAAGCTTTCATCTTGGAGATGGTAATCGATATTGTGAAGCACGGCCAGCAGGGCTTCAATAGTATATGAAATGTCCACCCCGGATACGTCTCCCTGTTCAACGGCCTCATTTAGCAGATTTCTGCTTATATTGCGCATCCATTGACATAACGGAGATTGTAACGGACGATGCCCGGTTGAGGCCCGGCTGACCTCACAGAGCCAAGGAACTTTCGCTTCTAAAAAAGAGACATATCTTACGATTACATGGTAAAGCCGATCCAAGGCAGCGGTTTCTGGGGATTGATCAAGAAATACTTGAACTTCATCAAACAAAGGTTGGTATTCTTCATACGCGATCTCCTGACATATGTCGCCCTTATCCGAGTAGCGGCGGTATAGGCTTGCTTGTCCTACTCCAGCAGTCTTCGCAATCTGATGCATATTGACATTGTAAACACCGTTTTTGATGAAAAGTTCTCTAGCCGCCGCCAAAATTCGTCTTCGGTTTAACTCCTCTCTGGGAATTTTCAGAGAGACAGATTGCGATTCTGAATTCACCATAAACATCTCCCTTCATCATTAATTTAACTGTTATTTAATACGAAAAACGGACAATATGTCCGTTTTTCGTGTATAGGACATGTTGTCCGTCTTCATAATTATAATACATTTCGTGAAAAATTAAAAATACATTCATTTGGGTGACCGATGAGCTATTTTTTATTTCTTGGTATAGTGCTTTTTGTAAATTGGAGGCAAATGCGGTTCAATGCCCGATAGGTCCAGTTCCTTTAAACTTGCGATCGTATGAATAAACTGCTCGTATGCTTTTTTCTTGTCGCTCGTCGTATCTGTTCCGGTTACGGTTGATGCTTTCCTGCTAACTTCAGAGTTAAGTTGCTTTTGATCCATAGATTACCCTCCATCAAATATAGTCAGGCTTACAAATCCGGATGTCTCTTGTGCCAGTCTGTATTCATTTCATAAGTATTGCCGATACCTAGTACTGTCGCTTCTTCGAAGGGGCGGCCAATCAATTGCATATTAATCGGCAGACCGGAAGGTGAGAAGCCGCAAGGCATGCTCAGGCTAGGCAAGCCAGTCAAATTGGTCGGAAGCGTAAATGAGTTCAATCTGAATACACTAGCATCATCATCTGCACGCGGCGCAGTGATCGGTGTTGCCGGCGTCAACAAGATGTCGATTCTGGACAATGCATTCAAAAAATCATTGACAATTAGTTGCCGGGCCCGCTGAGACTGAAGGTAAATGGAAGCCGGAATATCTCTACTGCTTTCAAGAAACATTCGGACGTCCGGTCCATACTGTTCCAATTCTGTCTCAAGCCACTTCTCGTGGTACGAGTACATTTCCGTCATCATAATGGCCATCGTCGCACTTCTAACATGTTTGATCAGGGGCAGGCTAACTTCGATGATTTCTGCTCCCAGTTCTCGGAATTTATTGATAGCGGCCTTCATCGCAGCTTCCACTTCCGGCATCAAATCCTCGTAATAGTAGCTTGTCGGCAATCCGATACGCACACCCCTGAGACCATTCGGATACATCTTGATACCTGGCGCAGGCAGATCGACAGTCGATTCATCCTTTGGATCGAAGCCAGACATCACATCCAAGCACAGGGACGCATCCATGACACAGCGGGTCAACGGACCCGGGTGGTCCAATGACCAGGCCATTGGAATGATACCATACCGACTGACCCGACCGTACGTCGGCTTCATCCCTACGACACCGCACAAAGCAGCGGGTATGCGGATCGAACCTCCGGTATCCGAGCCTGTGCCCAGATAAGTAAGTCCAGCCGCTAAAGCAGAAGCCGAACCGCCGCTTGAACCTCCCGTTACAAGTTCAGTGTTCCACGGATTGAGGCAAGGACCGAAGTGCGGGCTAGTTGTTGTCAATCCCGCAGCGAACTCGTGAGTCTGTACTTTGCCTAGCAGAACTGTTCCAGCCTCATGTAGCTTAGCTGCAACCGTCGAATCGTAATCGGGGACGAAGCTGTTCAATATTTTTGAACCGGCAGTTGTTCGGATCCCTTTAGTGTAATATAGATCCTTATGAACGATGGGAATCCCGTGAAGGGGCCCTTTGTACCGACCATGCATAATATCGCGTTCCGATTGCTTCGCTTGTTCAATCGCCAGTTCGGACGTTTGGGTAACGAAAACGTTCAGTTTCGGATTCAAACGTTCGATGCGGTGAAGCGCATGTTCTGTAATCTCTACCGGGGATATTTTCCTTGTTCGGATCCCCTCGGCCAGCTCATGAATAGCAGCAAAGGACAGTTGGAAATTTAATTTACTCATCTATTCATCCTCCATATCTTTCGGACATGTCGTAAGTCTACCAAACTAATTACCATAGCTTCCGCTAGGATTTGCTTTTCTTGCGAATAAGTATGTCAGGATTGCCAACAGGGAAATGGTAAAATAAACAACAAAAAAAGGCATCTTTAGATCAATCAGTCGGCCGACCAGCGCAGGGCCGAATGCTCCGCCTAGGAGATAGGCCAGTGTGAAAATACCCATCCCCACACCCAGCTCAGCCGAACGGAGTGTCGTCGAAACTAAATTGCTGCTAGAGGTGAGGACACCGTTGAATCCAATCATAAGGATAATGATCAATAAAGCGTCGATCCATGGCGGCAAATGTACGGATACCCCCAGTAGTATAAATCCGCTGATGACGAGACTTTGCGATATGACAAGCACGCGGGAGCTTCCGAAACGATCTGTCCAACCTCCGATCCGGGATCCGAGCAAGGCTGCACAGACGGCACCGGGAAGCATCAGCAGACCGATTTTACTAGTTGGTAAATGAAAGGAATTCTTCATCATGACAGGAAGAGTAAAGGTTAACCCCGTGTTGCATACGAAGGTAAGGAATCCAATCCCTAGAATTCGTCGGTAAGGAGCATTTTTCATGAAAGATGCATCGATAAATGGATGTTCTTTTTTCTGAATATGAGTACCGAACCATAGAAGAACTGCTGCTCCTGCAATGAGCATAAACCAATAGTTCGTAACCCCTAGCAACACCAACGCCAGTCCCGCGGAGAACAAAACAGCTCCGAGAAAATCGAATGAACCGCGGTCGTGTTTCTTGTCAGGAACATACTTGAATATCAAAGGGATAACAAATAGGCTCAGACTGGACACGATGAACAAAGCACGCCAGCCAAAGTATTGCTCCACGAAACCGCCGAACACAGGCCCGAAGCCGGAAGCAAAGGCAATTGTGGCGGATAAGGTTCCCAGCACCCGTCCCTTGACTGTAGGCTTAAAATACAGGGTTACTGCCGCATAAGACAGGGGAGAGATGGATGAGGCCCCTGCTGCCTGCAGCAGTCTTCCAGTGATGACTTGCAAGTATGAAGTTGAAAAAAAGCCTATCATAGAGCCGAAAGCTAAAAGGATCAAACCAATGACATACAGCTGGCGAAAGGAAAAGGACTCCGTTAACTTGCCGTAAGTACCGGCGCCGATAGCCATCAAAATGCTGTAACCGACCATAACCCAGCTCACCTGCGAGGAGGTCAGGGCAAAGTCAGCGGAAATCGAAGGTATAGACAAATTAAACATGGTCATATTGATGTTTCCGAAAATAATGAGCAAGCAAAGTGTCCCCATTAATTTCCGCTCATTGCCGGATAAAGCCATTGATTGAGTATCCATAGCCTGTCCCTCCATTACAGGAAGTCAGGAAAGGTGCGGCATTTTTGCGCCTGATCTCTATCGTGTCCCAAGAAAACATAGGACGGCCGAACATCCTGAATTAACTCCTGCATGCGAGTAATCGATTTGGCAGCCATCTCTTGATCGAATGTCAAGAACGGTACGCTATTCTCGAAGTTCTCCCGAGTATAAGCAACATCAATTGTCAGTAGCACTGGACCCGACTTTTCCGTTGTGACAAGGACTGATTGATGGCCAGGGGAATGACCCGGAGTGAATAAAATTTGAACCCCCGGAATCAATTCATGGTCACCCTCAATGATTTGATATTGTAAATCGGGCAGCCTGCACTCTAATGGAGAGTAATCCTCATTGTTTATGGCCGCATCATACTCTGCCCTTTGAATAAGGATCGGCGTATTGCGGAAATGCCCGTTTCCCCCAGAATGATCCAAGTGTAAATGGGAGCTAATGACCATTTGAATATCGTCAGGTCGATAACCGACACGCTTTAACACATTTACGATCGAGTCGCCGTCAGACATGTTGGGGACGACGAGCCCTTCACGTCTAGTCCCCTTGTAGTAATCGGGATTGTTGATAAAAGCGTCGGGCATTCCCGTATCGATGAGTATCGGCCCGCTGGTCGTTTCCAATAGAAAAGACCACACAGGCATTCCGACTAATTCCCCGGGGGCAAGGGTTCGATTAACTGCCGATTGATCTAGGAAACATTCACCTACAGGTAAAAAATACAACTTTTTAATATACATCCCAGTTTCACCCTTCATATTATAAATTCGGACAGTTTGTCCGTTTTGTTTTGATTATATCGGACAAATTGTCCGATGTCAATTTATCATCGGCGGTTGGGCTTCGGCAAAAGCCTTACACCTGCAACAAGTAAAGATTGATTGAATAACTGCTACGGGCTGTGGAGTCGATCAGTTGGACTTAATTAATAAGGAAAGGATGAGTTTTATGAAACTAAGCCTAAGTCGAAAAGCTAATCTTGAAGGTATGCTGATAGGAGATCAAGTTACAATTGGAGGGCCGGCGGTAGAGGAGAACATCCGGTTTGAAGTATGGAGAAATGAATCGGGATTTGAAATTAAGGTTTTTGATCGATTGGAGAAGTGGCTAGCCTGCAGCCGGGTGCAGATCGATATGTATGCCAATAATTGAGGACTTAAAAAGGGGGATTTTTTATATTTATACCAATACCTGGAAAGATTCTTTCGAAACCTGAGACACAGATATGATATCTTTTTGAATGCCGAAAAGAAGCCTGACCGTCTCATAATGCTCAAGTACCTGGTGGACGAGCTCATGGACAATAAGATAGATATTCATCTATATCATTTTGGTATGTATCTGCTCTACCCTTACGCATCCGGGAAGCAAGAAGAAGATGCAGAGGCAGTTGGCAAAAAGCGATCTGAGTCGATTAGTCATCTGCCACGATTTGAATTGAAAAGCAACGATGAATTTGTATCTGAAGTGTGGTCCGATTTAATCTTACGACGGTACCCCGAAGTAGGAGAGGAAATTGTGACAGTGCCCTCTTTTAGTCAGCTTAGAATACTATTTACAGCGGATAACTTCGGAATCACACTGGAACATATTATTAGGATGCGGATTGGATAGAACCGATCCCTGGGCTGGAACTGAAAGTCAGGAAGTGGGTTGGGGAGAAGGACCCGATGACTCCGCAGCCGAAAAAAGATGGAATGATTGAAGATCTGATTACACTTGGACACAAAGGCAGCAGCAATGGCCTGCGGCATTTTGTTGCCGGTAAGCCGATCCAAGCGGGTAGCTACATGGAGGTTAAATTTGGGGACGGCTGGATACCAGGGAGATACGAGTGGTCATTTGAGAAAGATAGCCCGATTAGAATTCACTCCTCTCGGTACGAATGGATTTCGATCCATGAGGGGCATCTAGTCCGGGTAAAAGCTTGAATGTTGTCATGCTGTACACGTTACTGACTTACAGGATCTTGGGGAGTCAGCGGTTACTGTGATCAAATGGTGGAAAATCCACGGCATGGAGACAACTGCAGAGATTTAAGGATTGGTGGGATGAAATGTTTAAGAGATTCAAATTTTGCTTCAGGCTTTATCAAGGGCGTTCGCTTGAAACTGTTTGCATAAGTTTTATATTTAGTTTTCTCGTTGGATTATTCTTGTATTTAGGTCATGCACCGGTTTCATGGTTGTCAATCGACATTTTATGGCATTCTTCTTGGATTGCTTAGCTTTAATACGAATAGTCTGGTGGCTACGAGTTCCTGGTAAAGGGACGAATATTTACAGCTATTTTCGGTGGGATAATACGATAGAAATTCATATCGGAAAGGTTAAATCACCAATGGAGTTTCAGCGTCGGATTAGAAACACAATCAAATATGCTCGTGAAAAAGGATATCTTATTGAATACACTTCCGGCATATTGACGCAGGTATGAGTTACGGTAATACATGAGACGAATTTGGCTATACTTTTTTTGGTATATGTCTGAGACTTTTTTAGCCGGGCAGATCGCATACAGTTTAATCAAACGGATGTTGTGTCGCTGTTGCGGTTCAGGTAGAACCAGTAGCTAAAAGGAATCTACTGGTTCTCATTTCTCTTCACAGTTATAGAATGACGAGTGATCATATTAGGGTGTGATTATGTTATTGTTGGAGGATAAGTCTCAGTTATAAAGCAAGAAAGTATCACTTATAACTAGAAATTTTAGGAATGTAAGAATAACTTTTGTCTCAAGTATAGCCATTACTCATAGGGGCGTTGTCCAGCCCCCTTTTTGTATTTTGTACTGGCTTATTCCGTAATAGCGGGATTTATATTGGACGCTCTGTAGGCAGGAACGCCATTGATTAGCGCGGTTCTTAGTTGAATGTATCGGATACCATAATAGGTGGTTGTATTATTCAATTCAGAGGAAAGTACAGCTATTTTATAATATGAAAAAGGAATTTCATTACTAAACTGATAGGTTATTTTTGCAGTGCTTGGTACAGCCTCGACTTGTCCTAACCTATACCAGTTTTCTCCGTCACTCGAGCCATGAAACGAAAACGAAAGTATAAAAGCGCGAGAAGGTGGCTGGGCTAAGAGGATATCATTGATCGTTTTTCCCGTATCTAATTTGAAGATGATTTCCCCACCTTTACCACTTAAGCTGCTCTCCCAATAGAGATTATTATCGATCAAAACATTTTTCGGAAAAGTATTTTTGGTATCTCCATTCGTTGAAACGTTATCTTCAGCTATAACGACAGGTTCCATGGAAAACGAATAACTATCTGGATTTTGTTTGTATGAAACTCTCAATGAATGTATTCCTTAATTAAAAAAAGGCATAATCATAAATGAGTGGCCAAGCATTATAATAGCAACTAGTTATTTCATGAACTATACTAGCAATGGACGGGATAAGAACCTACATAATTAAAAATTCAAACGATATAAGAGGAAATAAGAAAAGGGTGCTATTTTCGGGTCTTTAACAAGCTCATTCTAAAGGCTGGCTAATTTATATCGAAAAAGATTGAGAGAAACAATATAAATAACTATTTTAGGTGCGAGAAGGAGAATGTATAGAATATGAAAATATACACTTATTATTTGGCAAATGGCGTATTCCCTTTGGATTGGGAAGTTTGTTTTAGCACTGTTGAGGAATACAAGACCCAGTTATTTGAGAAGTATACCGCTTCCCAAGAGTCCAATGATTTTGTAATAGGTGGATTTCATGTGCTTACCGATAAAATAGATGCAATTCTGAATTATGCTTTAGAGGATTTTCGAAAAGAATTTCCTTATAATTATGAGTTGCGTTGTCCCGCTATGATCTTCCCGTTGCCAAGAGGCGATGAGAGTAATGGTGCTGAGTTTGCTATTATTTTAAAACGAGATGAGGATGGAGATACGATAGTCTATTCCCCACTTCCATTGTCATATTTAGAAAAAAGTTAATACTCTACTGAAAGAAAATGGGGAAATCAAGTGATGAATAATGTAAAGCTATCCCGTGTTTCCCTCTGGCTATAGGAGTGCGTTGATTTGTGTCGAAGAGATCTCTAAGTTTCAAATTAAGTATTGGAGATTGCTCCAGAAAGATATCCGGCAAATTGTTACGGAGCAGTTTTCGGAGTACAGGCACGGATGGGCACCTGCCTACATACAATAAACAGACCGTAAGCCCGGTAAGTAACAAAGGCCGGTAAGTTCGCAACTACCTCAGGAGGTGTCATCCGTGCCCGGACTATTTAGTGCTATCGCTCTGTTCATCAAGGAATTGACGCTACTCGTTTCCTACGTGAAAAACAACGCCTTTCCGCAGCCATTGACTGAGAAAGAGGAAGCTCGACACCTAAAGCTGTTTGCCGAAGGCAACGCACATTCCCGTAACACACTTATTGAACATAACCTAAGGCTGGTGGCCCATATTGTAAAAAAATTCGATAACACCGGCGAAGATTTGGAGGATCTTATATCCATCGGCACCATTGGACTGATCAAAGCTATTGAAAGCTTTCAGACCGGAAAAGGAACAAAACTGGCAACATTTGCAGCCCGTTGTATAGAAAATGAGATTCTGATGCATTTAAGGTCCCTGAAAAAGACACGCAAAGACGTATCTCTCCACGATCCTATAGGGACTGACAAGGAAGGCAACGAGATTACTTTAATTGATATCCTTGGTTCCGAGGCGGACGATATTGTAGATAAGGTACAGCTCAAAATCGAGAAGAGCAAAATCTATCGCAATCTGGATATTTTAGATGACCGTGAAAAAGAAGTGGTGATTGGCCGATTTGGTCTGGAAGCTGGAGGAGAAGAACGAACACAGAGGGAAATTGCACGAGAACTGGGAATTTCACGCTCGTATGTGTCACGAATTGAAAAGCGCGCGCTGATGAAGTTGTACCATGAATTTTACAAGCAGAAGGGATAATGGATAAGGAGATATTTGAAGCCGCGTTGCTCTTGTAGAGAACGCGTTGTTTTCTAGTTCATTTATTCAATTCCGAGTCTTTATTCAAATGATCTCCAAAAAGGATCTTCTCGTGACCAGCAAACAGCATACACTTGTCTTTTGTCTTTATCAACATGCTCTGTACTCGTACTACCGTTTTTTTTCGCTTAAATAATAGCTATTTTGCTATGTATTTTCATTTAAAACGCACAAATAAAAGCCTGTAGTGGTTTTCTGCACTACAGGCTAAAAATGCTTGATATTATTGGGTATTTTTACTTCGTCAGGACAAGCTTTTTCGCTAGTCGGCTCTCTTGGATTGAATTTATTTTCCTACATACTCATCCAAAAAGCGATCTACTCTTTTGAAATATTCAGTGGGGTAATGGTTGATGGCATCGATGTGCTCCGTATTTTGCGGGTACCATACTTCTGCTTTTGGGTTATCTTTTAAGGACTCGTAAATAATTTCTGTATTTTTATAACTGATTTGCTGATCTCCAGTACCATGAATGAGCATAACTGGCTTGTCTTGCATCTTTTTTACCGCATTCATAGGAGATATGGAATCAAGATCAACCTTAAAGACCCAATTTGCCATCCATGTCGATGTATAACTGAATGGAAATGCAGGTAGACCTGAAAAGTAGGGCAAACCCTCTCTCAGAAATAGACCAGCATTACGAAAAGGACTATCCGCAATTACGGCTTTGATGTCATCACTTTCACTTGCGGCTAGCAGAGAAGTAGCAGCACCCATTGAAAAGCCGATAACTCCAATGTTATCACCCGTATGGTCTCTGGATTTTAAGTAGCTTACAGCTCCTAGCAAATCGTATTTTTCATTGAGGCCCAGTGTAATCAAGTCACCATCGGATTTACCTTGCGAGCTGAGGTCAAATGCCAATACATTGTAGCCTTTCGGAACGAAATGCTCTACTAACTTTTGGGTCCGCCCTTTGACTAAACGATTGCTCGTATATCCATGGACGACAACAATCGTCTTATCACTTGGTTTACCAGAAAGACCACTTGCAGGAAAGAATGTACCTCTAATCGTATTATCATTTTTCAAACTCTTGAACTCGATCTCTTCGTAGGGTGTTTTATCGATATTCAATTCGTAGCTGACATTAGTGTCTCTAGGATGGTGCAACAAGGTGTCTACTACTTTATAAGATATAAAAAATACAAGAGCCATTACAAGCAGAAGCACGATTCCTAGGCTCCATAAAATTTTCTTCCGTTTTTTCACACGAACGTTAAATGTCAGATCGGGTTGTAATGATGTTTGACTCATTCAGACTCCTCCGGTTTTTCTTTAGGTTGTATGGGTGCGAACAAATAAAAGGCATGCTCCTTCAGATTTTCCCACTCCGGATGCTGAATAATACTTTCTCCAAGAGTTAAGCCCACTCCATTTAAGAAAGAGATATAGGCACGAGAGATCATTGCTGGAGAAAAGCATTTGTTGAATTCTCCCATTAACTGTCCCTTGGCATAGATGCATTCGATCGCATCTGTCATTACCTTTACACTTTCAAGGACCTTCTGTGTAAGTTCAGGGAATCTTATTCGTTGTCCTAAGACAGATTGAACAAGCCGCAATTCATTTATATAGGAGTAGATATGGTTGAATTGTTCTGCCACCATGCTCTTAATCAATACGCCTGGTGTCCCTTCTTTTTTTAGACAAGCAAGCGATTTCACCTGAATATCAGCAAGCGGCTCAAGGACTGCGGCGTAGAATAAAGCTTCTTTGCTAGGAAAATATTGAAAAATGGTTCCAGGAGTCACTCCCACACTCTGCGCAATGATAGCCATTGTGGTATTAGAATATCCACTTTCTGCGAACAGGACAACAGCTTCTTCTAGGATACGTTTACGCCGCTCCAGTCTTTTTTCTTCATTGATGGGTCTTGCCAAATGTATTCCCCTTTCTTTAAACTAAACTTTTATTAATTAAATGATTGATTATTTAATTAATAATATATCTAAAATTATGACTTATAGCAAGAGTGAATTTATTTTACTTACGAGCAGGATGAACCTCAACATATAAAAATAAGCCGGAGTGCTACCCAATATGCGCCTCAGGCTTGTTTTTATCAGATTATTTTGGATGAGTTAAACGTTCCGCCTTCCTTAAATTCGATAACACCGGCGAAGATTTGAAGGATCTTATATCCATCGGTACCATCGGACTGATCAAGGTCATTAAAAGCTTTCAGAATGGGAAAGGCACCAAGTTAGCAATATTTGCAGCTCGTTGTATAGAAAATGAGATCCTGATGCATTTGCAATCTCTGAAAAAAACACGCAAAGACGTATCACTCCATGATCCTATAGGGACTGAAAGGAAGGCAACGAGATTTGAATACAGGATTATGATTATGTCATCAGCTGGACGAATATCCTGACGGAGCGCGGACGTAGTGGCGAGTCTAAATTTTCGCACGATGACTCTTTGAGAAAATTTGTTTATACTTTAATTACTTAATATGAAAGCAATGGATATGAGGTGAACTAATGATTCTGGTAAGTTCATGTTTGGCAGGCATGAAGGTGCGATATAACGGGACGGATAGCCTGGATGTACATATTCAGAAGTTGGTAGAGGAAAAAAAGGCAATGACGATCTGCCCTGAGCTACTTGGGGGCTTTATGACGCCGAGAGAGCCTGCTGAGATTGTTGGAGGGACAGGGGAGGATGTGCTGAGTGGCACAGCCAAGGTGATTGAGTTTTCAGGCAATGATGTCAGTGATATGTACATTAGAGGTGCGTACGAAGCTCTGCATATAGCCAGAGAGGTTAACGCGTCACTTATTGTTTTAAAAGAAAATAGTCCGTCCTGTGGGTCGGCAGCGATCTATAATGGGGCATTCGAAAACCGTAAAATCGCAGGCAACGGGGTAACCTCGGCTTTGTTAAAAAGGGAAGGCTTTAAAGTTATTTCAGAAGAACAAATATCGGAAATTTTCTTGCATTAGAATATGTAATGGTAGATCAAGCGTCTTGATCGCTTACTAGCTTATAAACTGCGGGCGCAAGACGCTTGTTTGTGCTGTGTCCGTTTTACACCTGTGTATCAACATTATTTAAGCTTTAATGCCAAAATTCCTAAATACTCTTTGAGGGCTGTCCCGGTTGTAGATATGGCCCCAGCAGACGGTGAGAGCTTGGCGGCATACAGTGACAACTTTTCACTTGCCAGATAGTCGGTTGGATAAGCTATGGCTTGCACACCTGCACGCTGAAATTCCAGTGCAGCACGTGGCATATGGAATGCGGAGGTCACCAGAATAGGTTTTGTGAGCTGGTGCTGTTTTAGGATTTTGGAGGTATATACGGCATTTTGCTGTGTATTCAAGGAACGATTTTCGATGAAGATATCCTTTGCCGGAATACCGAGTCCTAATAGCTGCCTCTGCGCAATATTCGCTTCATTACCACTGTCTCCAAACACTTGTCCACCGGAAAAAAGGATAGGTAAACCTGTTGCTTCATGAAGTCTAGCTGCAGTGAGCAGTCGGTTGGCCGCAGACCCTAGCAGATTACCTTGTCCATTGATGTCGGGAGTTCCCTCTGTAGCTCCGCCCCCAAGTACGACAATAACATCCCCTTGAACAGTAAGGGGCTGTGGGTACTGCTTTTCTAGGCTACGAATTAACACATCTCCAGCCAAATTGGTCGATGAAATATACAGCAGCAATGTGACAAGGAGCAGTACAATCGCAGGTTTACGCGCCCGTTTCCATAGCCAGATTACAAGCCCTGCCATCACGAGGATAAACAAACCGGGAGGAAGCACGAAGCTGTATAGAAATTTGATGAAATAAATCAAGTGCTGATAACCTCCTATCCTTATAAGTTTTATCTATTGGATACATTGTAACATAGGCAATTGACTGGATTCCTCTGTTGATAAAGTTGTCTTGTAGGCGTAATATATAAAATCTAGTGATTTTTTTCATAGAGGAGCGAGAGCATCATGGGAGAGTTAACGACAGCCAAGCGGATAATGATGATCGCGCTACTGGTTGTATTGTGGGGCATTTCTTGGCCCATCTATAAAGTTGCACTGGAATACACGCCGCCCCTTTTGTTTGCAGGGCTACGCACATTGTTGGGTGGTCTGCTATTGGGAGCGATTTTAGCACCGAGATGGAATCGTATTCGCTGGAAAGAAAATTGGCGAGTGTATGCTATTTCAGGTATTTTTAACGTAGTCCTGTTTTATGGTTTGCAAACAGTAGGGCTTATGTATGTTCCATCTGGCTTGTTCTCTGTGCTGGTATATCTTCAGCCGGTGCTGGTCGGCATTTTTGCATGGATGTGGCTGGGAGAATCAATGTCCAAACTCAAGGTGATTGGATTAATCATTGGCTTTCTAGGCGTGGCAGCTGTCAGTGTCGGAGGCTTTTCAGGACATGTGGCTATCGCAGGTGTAATTATCGCCATTATTACAGCAGTGAGCTGGGCATTGGGAACCGTATATGTGAAAAAGGTCAACCAGCGTGTGGATTCTTTGTGGCTGGTCGCATTTCAATGTACACTTGGAGGCATCGTGTTAACAGGAGCTGGATCGGTTACGGAAAGCTGGTCGGACATCGTGTGGAATGTTCCGTATGTGTCAGGGCTGGTATTCGGAACTGTGCTGGGAATTTCACTATCCTGGCTGCTGTATTTCACGCTGGTCAATTCGGGGGATGCCAGTAAGGTCGCTTCCTATACGTTTTTGGTGCCTGTGATTTCAGTATTTGTCAGTTCTATGCTGCTTCACGAATCGATTACGGCTTTTCTGCTAATCGGTCTGGTATTAATCGGCTTTAGCATTTATCTGGTTAATCGCAGAGTGAGGGTAGTACGGCAAGCTTGAAATTAATATCTTAAAAAAAGCAACAAGTAAGGACTCTGCTCAGGTAGCAGGGTCCTTTTTTATAGGTGACAGAATGCAGTGAATGACGGTACAAGGTTCCCTCTCTAGGTAGTTGGTTAAGCTATGGATGACGGCACACTGTCAAAGAAGAAGGGAGATGCGGACGATGGCACGGAAATTGTTGATTACAGGAGCGGCGGGCACAATTGGGAAAGTACTCTATGAAGGGCTAAAAGCGGAAGGAAGATATAAAATAACCGCCGCAGATGTAAGGAGGGATGAAGAAGCAGGGATTGTCGAACTGGATATACATGATGCTGCAAGATTGGCTGAGCTTACACACGGAGTGGATACGGTACTACATTTTGCATGGATTAAGGATGAAGGGGACTTTCTCGGCAAAGTGCTGTCTGGCAATGTAAGCGGAGCTTATAAGCTGTATGAAGCTGCGGTTAAAAATGGGGTAAAACGCATTATTTTTGCCAGTTCCAATCATGCCACGGGGTTTTATAGAGTAGGCGAAACCATAGATGTAGAAGATCCCTACCGACCAGATAGTTTTTATGGATTGAGTAAGTGCTACATTGAACTGCTAGGACGGCTATATGCCGATCAGGACAAAATATCTTCAATTAATATCCGCATCGGTAATTTTCCTGGGGATGATCGACCGCATTCGGAGCGCGCTGCTCATATTTGGATCTCTGAGCGCGATATGATCCATCTGACCGTCTGCTGTATCGAGGCCCCTTCAGAGATGAATTATCTTAATTTGTATGGGACATCAGCCAATACAGATAATTATTATGATATTGGCTACTTGGAAGAACGAATCGGATATAAGCCGCAGGATAATGCTGCTGAGTTGCTGGAGCAGGCCAAGAAAATTGGATTTCATGTGAAACAAGATGAAACCACTTTTCAGGGTGGACAAAAGGAATAGAGCAGATTGTCAAAATGTGCTTTATATTAGCTTAAGGCGTCGATCAGGCGCCTCATATTACACAAAACTTCACAAATATCCGAATTGTTCACTCCTCTAGACACTCCTTTGTTCATGAAGCATGAGAGGCTTCACTTTTCGTTTTGAATGCGCTTACATAATATATAGTTATACGGCGGCGATGCTACAAACCTTGCAGTCGGTAATGTATATAGAGGGGGAGTGACTCACATTGAATCAGCCTATGCCCAAAAATTCTGCAATGCTTACGACGGATTCCCGCTTGAACGGTAGGCTGGGAACAGGTAGGAAACACGGTTTCTTCTATGAACTGATCCGCAATCGAGTATTATTTCTGATGTTGTTGCCCACTTTAATCTTTTTCTTCATAAATTCGTACATTCCTATGGTCGGCATCTATTATGCATTTACCCAGTTCGACTTCAATACCAGCCTTTTTGAGGCCCAGTTCGTCGGACTCCAGAATTTTCGCTTTCTATGGCAATCCGGCACGCTGACAAAATTGACATTGAATACGGTTGGATACAACGCGGCTTTTATCTTACTCGGCAACGTGTTAGCGATTGTCCTTGCCATTTTACTGAATGAGTTGCGAGGTCGCTACTTTAAAAAGATCACTCAATCTGTGATGTTTCTGCCATATTTTGTTTCCTTCGTTATTCTAAGTGTCATCGTGTATAACATATTTAATTATGATAATGGTTTTCTGAACACGCTGCTGCTGCAATTCGGCGGTGAACGCGTGGATGTGTATAACAAACCATGGGTGTGGATTTTCTTGATTATCCTGTTCTATTTGTGGAAAAATCTCGGCTACAGTATGGTAATCTACCTAGCAGCGATTACAGGGATCAGTGACGAATATTATGAGGCAGCTAAAATAGACGGAGCTAACATTTTTCAACGAATCTGGTACATTACCGTTCCTATGCTCAAGTCAACATTCGTTGTGCTGCTGTTATTTGCGCTGGGTAGTATTATGAAAGGACAATTTGATCTATTCTATCAGTTAATTGGTAATAACGGAGTGCTGTACAACACGACAGATATTTTGGACACTTATGTGTATCGTTCCTTGAAAGTGACTTTTGATGTGGGTATGGCTTCGGCGGCAGGCGTGTACCAATCCTTGTTCGGATTTGTACTGATCATGACCGTGAACTATATCATCCGCAAGCTGAACGACGAATATGCCTTATTCTAGAAAGGAGGACCGAAACGGATGGCGATCAAAGAGGATGTATACACTCGGATTTTTAAAGTCATTTCTTATGTGGTTATCATTGTGGCATCCATTGCTTGTTTACTCCCGTTCCTACTTATTATCTCGGCTTCACTAACCAGTAATGAATCGATTATCAGGGATGGTTATCACTTTATTCCACAGCAATTCTCGCTGGAAGGATACCGGACGGTGTTCACCTTTCCTGAAGAGGTGTTAAGGGCGTACGGGGTGACGATTTTTACCACGGTTGTAGGCACGACGCTGGGCCTGTTCCTGATGACGATGGCCGGATATGTGCTGGCGCGTAAAGATTTTAAATACCGCAATGCGTTTTCATTCTATATTTACTTTACGACGTTGTTTGGAGGCGGATTGGTACCTTGGTACATTATGCTGACGAAGTATTTAGGGCTGCTAGATACGTATACGGTGCTTATTTTTCCGGGATTGATGACTCCATTTCTGATTATTTTGATGAAAAATTTCATTCGTTCCTCCATGCCGGAAGAGCTGTTCGAGTCTGCTAAAATTGATGGTGCGGGTGATTTTAAAATTTATTATCGAATTGTACTGCCTTTATCTACACCGGGTATTGCCACTGTGGGGCTGTTTCTGGCCTTGGCTTACTGGAATGACTGGTTCTCATCCTCACTCTTTATTAATGACCCGCACAAATACCAGTTGCAATATTATCTGTATAATGTAATTAACTCCATGCAATTTATTGCTCAAATGGGTGCAGGTACCGGCGTGTCCCTGTCCAACGATATGCCGACAGAGTCGACCAAAATGGCAATGGCGATCGTGGTTACGGGTCCCATTTTACTACTGTATCCGTTCATTCAGCGTTACTTTGTCAAGGGATTGACCATTGGTGCGGTAAAAGGATAAAGCGGTACTATAGAGCTGCGATGGCATGACGTGCTGACGGCGTGCCATCCAAGCAGCACTTTTTTGTAAGCGTTTTATTAAAACAGACTACCATTTCAAAGGGAGGATTCACATGACATTCACAAAGAAAAGAAAACAACGCATGTCCATCCTGATTGCAGTAATGGTCATTATGGCGCTCTTAGCTGGATGTGGAGGCGGTAGCGGAAACAGCGCACAAAAAGCAAATGGAGAGGATGATAAATCCCAAAAAGTACAGCTGCAATTTTATATGTTGGGTGATGCTCCTAAGGATCTGCCTACCATTGAGGCAGAGATCAATAAGTTGGCAGAAAAAGATCTGAATGCCACCGTCAAATTTAACTATACGACGTGGACCGACTGGGATCAAAAATATAAGCTGTTATTGTCTTCGGGTCAGCCTATCGACCTGATCTTCACTGCAGATTGGACGCAGTATCAGGCCTATGCCAAGAAGGGCGCATTCCTACCGTTAGACGATCTGCTGCCTAAGGCCGCACCTGCCTTGCAAAAATTTGTACCTCAGGATATGTGGGATGGGGTTAAAATCGGAGGCAAAATTTATACTGTACCTGGCACGTATAAAGAATATGTCACAAACGGTTTTGTATGGCGTGAGGATTTACGCGAAAAGTACAATTTGCCTAAACCGACCGATATCAAAAGTTACGAGGCTTATATGGATGGGATACGTCAGCATGAGCCAAATATGAAAACCGTATCTCTGAACAGCGATATCAAGGGAAATCTGCATGATCGATATACCGAATTAGTAACAAAGAGTGTGGGTGCTTTGCCTTATGGCATTGGTATCAAATATGAAAAACCAACAGAGGTATATAAGTATTGGGGCTCAGATGAACAAAAAGAAGAGCTGAATACTTACAAACGCTGGGCTGATAAAGGATTCATTCCTAAAAACGTATTAAACGTAAAAGATACGCTTCAGGATCAAGTCACTTCTGGTAAAGCAGCGAGTATTTTCGGCGACAATCCAACCCGCTTTAATGACATGGTCATTAAGCTCAAAGCATCCCACCCGGACTGGAAGCTTGAGTACTATCCATTCCCGCTGACAACGGGTTATGCAACTCCGGTGCATCCGATTCATAATGGCTTTGCAATTCCAAAAAGCAGCCCGAACCCAGCCCGCGCATTGGCCTTTTATGAGAAGCTGGTGACAGACAAACGCTATAACCTGCTTACGCAATATGGTATCGAAGGCAAAAACTACGAAGTCAAAGATGGTTACTATCAAATGATAGGTAGCGGTAGTACGAATGGATTTTCACGGGAAGGTATGAACAGCTGGGCTTGGCGTAACCCGGAATACATGTTATTTGATTCAGGTTTTGACCGTGTGAAGAAGATTTTTGCTGAGCTGGATAAAATCCAGAAGCCTGACCTGTTTACCGGCTTTGCAGAGGATTATACGACCTACCAAGCAGAAAAAGCAGCGTTGGAACAGGTTGAGAAGCAATACCTGTACCCGCTCCAAGCTGGACTGATCGACAACGTTGATCAAGGTCTTGAGACCTTCATGCAAAAGGCGAACCAAGCTGGCTTAGAGAAAATTCAAACCGAATATACAAAACAATGGAAAGCCTATGTGAAGGAGAAGGGGATCAAGTAAAACATAAGAGCAGTGATACAAAGCAGAAAAGCAAGTCTCCAGAAAATTGGAGGCTTGCTTTTTTGATGTTACCTATTGCGCATTCGCTTTAGAACGGCGAAAATCTGTGGGCGTCACGCCCAAGCTACGTTTGAACATACGGTGGAAATAAGAGCTACTCGCAAACCCGGTTTGTTCTGCCACGTCAGCCACTGACCAGTCGGTCTGTTCCAGCAGCTCACAGGCCTTGCGAATACGGAGCTGCTGGATGACGTCCACGATGGTAGACATGGTTTGTTGCTTATAAAGCCTACTTACATAAATTGGAGACAAATCCAACTCTTCCGCAATCTGATTGAGACAGAAATTAGGATCTGTATAGGCCTGTTCCATTCGCTCATTGATCTGTTGCACCAAGCGTTCTTGCTTCGTATTTCGTTTTTCCGCTAGACTGGAGCGAATCTGATCAAAGACCAATTGGTAATGATCAATAAGATCCTCGGCGGTCTCTAATCGATCTGCGGATGGTAATTCAGGTTTAGATTCGATAGCAAATCCATTGAGTTCACTTATATGCCGAACGGCATTATTCACACTCATGATGAGCCGGGATATTGCCACCCGAACAGAGGAAAACGGATATTTCTCCATATGCATCAACAGATCTTTGAACATCCGGTGCGCATCCTCCGTATGACCAGATAGCAGCGTATCCAGCAATTTTTTTTCTTTATCCGATGGATACACATAAGTATTTTGGACATCTTCATCTGTAGTGTTTCGTGCATTAATAATACAGCCATGACCCTGAAAAAAACGGTGCATAGATGCGTTCTCTACCTGGCGGTACAGCAGATGTAGCCGTTCTGGTTGACTGGTAATCGCGCTGTAGGTTAGTGATACACTCAGCTTCAAATATTCAAAACAAGCTTCACGTATTTGGCGTAATAGGGTCTCCAGTAGTACCGTGTCTGTATGTTCGGCGGGGTCTAGAATATTGAGCATCAGCAGGACGCTATCCTCATCCATATCAACGGTTTCCACCCGGTATGTCTGCCCGCATATTTCGGAAGCGATATTCATGATTGCAAACTTGTAGGGTAGCAGATCAGGTCCACGCTCGCTTTGCCATCGGGCATATTCATCTATGCGCAGGAGTACAAGGCGATAGTCTTTGTCGAACTGGAACGTAATCCCGAGCTCGCGCAGTCGTTCCGGTTCTTCACCAGCAGGAAGATTTCGGATTCCCCGAATCACATTCCGTAAAATGTTTTGCCGGATCGTATACATACTGTTGCGTTTTTCCGATTCCAGTGAATTCATATGCACAACAATTTGGCCAATAGGCGTATACAACATTTTGGACAGCAGCCAGGAAGCCACAAATCCTGCCATTCCGATGATGGCTGCGATCAGTACCATGGCATTACGAATAACACTCGCCATTTTGATAACGCTTTCATATGGTGTGACACTAATATACTGCCAACCTAGTCCATCCGGGGAAGTATAGGAAATCAGTGATCTTTTACCATGAAATTCTTCTACAAAATAGCCTGTTTCCTGTTTTTTGACTCTGGTATGCAGCCATAGCTGTTCTTTTTCGTTCAAAGCTTCGTCTGTCAACGTCGTCCCAGATAACAGTCTGCCTTGATCGTCTAAAATATAAGCGGTCCCGCCTGAGATGGGGCTCGCCGCCATTTCCTTGTTCATCCAGGCCGCCGATACATTCACAATCACTGCCGAATTTATCGCTTCGTTCGAGTTGATTGCGTCATAACATAAATACGTATAGGCTGCGATGTCTGGGCTTGCTTGCTCTAGGCCAGCCCCGGAGTCTGAGGCAGACAGCAACGGATACGTACGTGGGATAGGCGTAAAGGGTTTGTAGTCCTGATAATGATCGAGCACGCGAATGATATCTGTATCAGCCAGTTCATGTTTGCTGAATAACCCGTTTTGGCCTTGTGATGACGCAATGTAGAAAGTGTCACTTTTAGGGTTATACACATAAATGGATTCAATATACGGCATGGAGTTAAGATAATTATTTAATTCGGTCATGGCAGCGGTTACATCATATACATTGGGTTTGGGATAATACAACAGCTTGGATAGGGTACTGCTGCGGTACATTTGGAATGCCAACGATTGAGCAATAGATGTCATGTTGATGACCTCTTTGCTTCTCAACGTCAAGCTATTGTGATTGGCTTCGAACGCCTGCTCCTTTTCCACGCGGATATAGTAGAAATAATATACAGTGGTGGATACCAGCAATGTTAGTGTTATACATAACGTAATGCTGACCAGCAATTTGCTGTGTAGCTTATGATGCTTTTTGAAATTGCTCATATGAACAGGCCTCCTGTCTGTGTGCACGTAGCTGTAAAGTACACCCTATTTATGTATTCATTATACGTATGATCTTATGAACAGGACAGTGAACAAACCGATTCTTTGTGAAAAATAATGATTTTTCCGTAAAAAGACCGAGAACACGTATACGCAAACTGGATTGCGTCGGTTCCCGGTCGGTTTTATTGGTTCAAATGAAAAGAAGCAAAGATGAGGCGGCACTTCAATCAGTCTGGAAATTGAACATTACCTTTAACGATATAGGCTTGGCCTGTGCCATTTTCGGCTAGAGCTGGGATGGTATCGTTCAGTACGACACCGCGAATGTCCGTAATCCGTATTTTCAGAGGCTGTTTTCCTAAGTTAGTACCCAGAAAGTGGTTGTAATCCTGTTTTTCGAGATTGAGCCATTGCCCGTTTTGTTGGACTTCCATTTTTAAGACCGGATATTTATGATTGCGTACTTGAATGGCTGCCCACCATTGGCTACTGCCTTCTTTAATGCGGTAAGACACATTGCCGCTAACCGGAGCTTTGACAACTTTCCATGAAATATTGATTTTTCCATCCTTTTGATTACCGATCAGGTTGAAGGCATTCGGAGATAGATCAAGTGCGCCACTCGGACCCTCAGGATATAAATCTGTTACATAGACGGTCGTTTTTCCTTTGGGGCCTTGAACTTCCAGATAAGCTCCAGCTAATGCGGCTTTGATTCCGTTATAATTCAGTTGTGTGGGGTTAAGCGCTGTAATTTTGGCATCAGAAGGGATAGGGTCAAGCAGTAATGCTCCTCCAGAGTAACCTGATCCTGTATATGTGGCGTACCCGGTGTATGTATCATTCCAAGCAGCTGAAGCGGGCAGGGCGAACAATACGACACTTAGCAACGATGTCAGACCGATAGTTTTGAACTTTCGAAACAGAGATTTTTCTCGCATAATCATTTCCTCCTTGTTCATTTAATAGATTTATATAGTAAATATAAACACTATATTACCTAATATTCCAAATTGTACAATAGGACTTTGAGGCAAAAAGAAAATGTTGGAAATATTTGTCGACCTACCTATAGGCCATATGGGGTGTTTTTTAGAAATGGCTGTACAGATAAAAAATAAGGGGAGAGTTAAGTAATGGGGGCGAAACTAGGACTTTTGGATGAAGTCTTTTAAATAGAATAAGCGAACTATTGTTCTCGTTTTGATTGTCGTATACAATCGAATCATGCTGATTCGAATAGAGTGATGTCGACTCTGTGTATGCTGCAACGAAAGGATGTTATGCATCATGATGGGAAGAGCCCATTTAATTATTGGAACCGGGGTCTCCCTGTCGGTATTAGCCTTAAGTGGATACGAAGTGACTCCGGCTGCCGTGGCAGCCGCTGTGGTTGGTTCATTGCTACCGGATATTGACGAGCCTAACTCCATGCTTGTTAGCCGTGCGTTACCGAACAAAATGCTTAGACTCGTACAGCTTCTAATGATTGGGGCTGCGGGTTGGGTGTTTTTCACCCGTTTGGCTCCGCCGCCCTGGAATCTTGTTTTGGCTTTGCTGATGATCAGCGCTTCTTTTATGCCTTCACGGTCTATGCGTAAAGTTATCATTTTTCTAATTGGTATCGGCCTAGCCTGGTATGGGGAATCATATGCACCGTGGAATTATATCGCCGGGTGTCTGCTGATCATATGTACGCTTGTTCCGCACCGAGGATTGACGCACACGGTGTATGGCACAGTAGCATGGACCGCGCTGCTTTATGGTACGACACGTTTGCATGGCGATAGCATATGGCTGGCTGGAGGGATAGCGTACTTACTGCATTTATTGGCAGATTCCTTGACGAATAACGGGATTAAGCCTTTGCCACCATTCAAATGGAAGCTACGATTTAGATTAATGAGTACCGGAACCCGGAAGGGAACAAAGGTAGAAAATATCTGTATTACTTTAACAGCTGTACTTGTAGTGATTGCTTTACTTCGGTACAAACATTTAATTTGAATCTTCTATTTTTTCTTCTATTAAAAAAACAGTCAAGTACACGTTGTATGTGTCTTGACTGTTTTTTTATAGCTTCCTATTCTCTGTTACTTCTTAAGCTCGTTCAATAATGGTATTGAGCGTTGTGCGATCCAGATTTTGAACCAGCTTAATGATCAGTTCCTTGGCCGCATCATAATCATCAGTATGAATAATGGACGAGGAAGTATGGATGTACCGTCCACATATGCCGATGACGGTGGATGGCACACCAATTCCGCTCAAGTGCACTTGACCAGCATCCGTTCCCCCAGTGGAGATAAAATATTGGTGCTTGATTTTGTGGGTATCCGCCATATCTTGCACATACTCCACAATCCCGCGGTGTGTAATCATACCTGGATCAAATACCCGCAACAGTGCTCCTTTACCAAGCTGTCCGTATGCATTCGGATCTCCACCCATATCGTTGGCAGCACTGCAATCCAGTGCGAAGAAAATATCCGGCTGAATCAGATTGGCAGCTGTGCGCGCACCGCGCAGTCCCACTTCCTCCTGAACAGTAGCTCCTGCATACAATGTATTGGGAAGCTGGTCCTTTTCCTTATGTAATGCCTCCAACAGCTCAAGCGCCAGGCCTACACCATATCGATTGTCCCATGCTTTAGCCATGATTTTTTTGGGATTCGCAAGTGGAGTGAAGTCACAGATCGGGGCAATAGCCGTTCCGGGCACAATCCCCAGATCTTGCGCCTCCTGTCTGCTGTCTACGCCGATATCCAGGTACATATGCTTGATGTCCATCGGCTTGCTGCGTTGCGCTTCATCGAGCAAATGTGGTGAGACAGATCCAACTACACCAATGATTGGGCCATTTGGGGTCAATACTTGAAGACGTTGTGACATGATGGCTTGGCTCCACCAGCCTCCAACCGGCTGGAAATGAATCATTCCATTTTCCGTAATGCCATTCACAATAAAACCAACTTCATCCAGATGTCCTGCGACCATTACACGTGGTCCACTTTCTTGCCCGCGTAGCACACCAAAAAGACTGCCCAAACGGTCCTGCACGATTTCATCCGTATACCCGGATATTCGTTCTTTAACCCATGCCCGCAGCTCTCGCTCATGTCCAGGAATAGAAGGGAACTCTGTTAAGGTTTTAAACAATTCCAATGTTTTTGCTTCCATGATGTATACCTCACTCCTTATTAATTAACCAGTGGTCGTCATGTATTCAGTATGAATGGATTTGTACGGAATGTCCACGATATCATTTTCCTGACATAACATTTCCCCTAAAAGCTCATAATGTTAAGGAGCCAAGCAATCTGAACCGCCAAGCGCGGAACTTACGAATAAGGGGTGGTGAATGATGCCAGCTAAGTCAGGACAGCGCGGTTTTCGTACCAATTCGTCGCCGTTGTCCATAAATGAGAAAGACTATCAAAGTGTTTCCCAAAAGCATGAACCTTCCAGAAAAGTATTTGCCAATTGTGTGCGTGCTTTCCTGGTTGGAGGCGTCATCTGTGTGATTGGGCAGGCGATCCAGGAAGCCTTTATGGCAGGTATGCATATTCCCGCCAAAGAGGCTGCGGCACCGACTGCATCCATGATGATCTTGTTGTCTGTTATATTAACTTGCATCGGGGTCTACGATAAGATTGCCCAATGGGCAGGAGCGGGAACCGCTGTACCGATTACAGGTTTTGCGAACTCGATGTGTTCAGCTGCATTGGAGTATCGTTCCGAGGGATTGGTACTTGGAGTGGGCGCAAATATGTTCAAGCTGGCAGGCTCAGTTGTCGTATTCGGTGTTGTGGCCGCATTTATCGTAGGCGTTATATACGCGATCCTCGGTGTGGGGGGCAACCACTTATGAGAAGACAGGGAGGACAAACCTGGAAGTTTGAGTCGAGACCGCGCATCATTGGTAGTGCAACTGTTGTAGGCCCGGATGAAGGAGAGGGGCCGTTGTCCACAGATTTCGATTATATTTATGACAATATCGAAATAAACGAGAAAACATGGGAAAAGGCGGAACGAAGATTAATTGAGCATTCTACAGAGCTTGCGTTAATTAATTCCAATTTAAACAAAGAGGAAGTGCAATTTTTCATCAGTGGTGATCTGATGAATCAGATTGTCAGTAGCTCATTTTCGGCTAGCAAGCTGGCTATTCCCTATTTAGGCGTTTTTGGAGCCTGCTCAACGTCGATGGAAAGCTTGGCTTTAGCAGCACTTATTGTGGATTCAGAGGCGGGCGACTACGTGATGGCGGGTACAACCAGCCATAACTGTACCGTGGAAAAGCAATTCCGCTATCCTAATGAATATGGAGCACAGAAGCCCCCCACAGCCCAGTATACGGTTACCGGTTCCGGTGCGGCCATTGTGGGACATGCGAAGTCAGGGACGGTGGTGGATTGTGCTACCATTGGGCGTGTAATGGATATGGGCATTAAAGATCCCTTTAATATGGGCGGAGCCATGGCTCCAGCGGCGGCGGACACGCTTTTGTCTCATTTTCGAGATACAGGCAGGGACCCAGGCTACTATGATCTTATTGTAACAGGGGATTTAGCCTCTGTAGGGCTGCCGATTGCCAAAGAGCTGCTCAAAAAAGATGGATTCGATATGAATCAAACGGAATTTAATGATTGCGGTTTACTGATTTACGACATCAATAAGCAAAAGAAGGTCATTGCAGGTGGAAGTGGTTGTGGATGCTCGGCTGTTGTAACCTATGGGCATCTGTTAAAGCGGATCGAAAAGGGAGAACTACAAAAGGTGCTGGTCGTGGCGACCGGGGCGTTATTATCTCCTTTGACTACACAGCAGGGTGAAAGCATTCCTTGTGTTGCACATGCTGTAGCTTTTGAAGCGGGAGGAAAAGTATGATATTTCTATGGGCTTTTTTAGTAGGCGGTGCCATTTGTGTCGTGGGTCAGTTGATGATGGATGTTATCAAAATGACTCCGGCACACACAATGAGTACGTTGGTGGTAGCAGGTGCAATTGCGGACGCTGTCGGAATATATGATCCGCTTATCAAATTTGCCGGAGCGGGTGCGACGATTCCAATTACCAGCTTTGGTAACTCACTCGTACACGGTGCATTAACCGAATTGGAAAAGGACGGATGGCTTGGTGTCATTACAGGGATCTTTAGTCTGACCAGTGCAGGGATTTCCTCGGCGATTATTTTCTCTTTTCTGGCATGTTTGTTTGTTCGTCCAAAAGGAAGCATATAAAAGCAGGGTGCTACAATAGGACAAAAGTAAAATAAACTGTATACAATCAACCCTTCGGATTTGATAGCCGAAGGGTTTTTGACTGTTCCAAAAAACATGTACGTGCAAGAGAAGATGGAGCTTGAATAATATGGGCAGGGAGTTAAGTGTACTCTATGTCCACCTTCATGTACAATAATAGGAAACATGTTGCTATCTAGGAGGTTTACAGAGTTATGCCCGTGCGTCAAGAATCTGTGCAGATTGTATCTGCAATACGTTCTAATCTGGAATCATGCATATTAGGGAAATCCTTTGAAATAAAATTACTGCTTACGGCTATGCTGGCGGGTGGACACATTCTGATCGAGGACGTTCCGGGTACGGGGAAAACGCAAATGATCAAGGCTCTTGCTAAATCCATGCGTGGTGATTATCGCCGCGTTCAATGTAATCCTGATATTCTACCGAGCGATATTACAGGAGTATCTATATTTCATCCACGGGACGAGCGTTTTTATTTCCGTCCGGGTCCAGTTATGACTAACATTTTACTGGCAGACGAAATTAACCGGGCGACGACGAAAACCCAGTCAGCTCTGCTGGAGGTTATGGAAGAACGAAGTGTGACGGTGGATGGGGACACTCATATGTTGCCTCATCCTTTTATGCTGTGTGCCACTCAAAATCCAATTGATTTTGAAGGTACTTATATGCTGCCGGAAGCACAATTAGATCGTTTTATGCTCAAAATCAGCTTGGGCTATCCTGATTTGGAGACGGAGCGAAACATGCTGCTTCATCATCAGACGGGCCAGCCAGCAGACCGTCTGGAGGCTGTAGCGCATATGGAACAGATTGCTGACATCCAGCAGGAAATCAGAGATATCTATATGGATGAAGCGGTGACGTCCTATTTACTCGATATTGTGCGTGCGACGAGGGAACATCCATCCGTGTTGCTCGGAGCTAGTCCACGCGCCGCACTTGCTTTTGTCATGGCTGCCAAGGCATACGCTTTTCAGGATAACCGTGACTATGTGCTGCCTGATGATGTGAAGGCACTGGCACCTTATGTGCTGACGCACCGTTTGCTGCTTCGTCCCGAAGCACGCCTCGATAGCTCCAACGCCCAGTCCGTGCTGCAGTCCGTTCTCCGACAGGTTCATATACCCGTACGAATGGAGCGTTCTTAGGGAATGAACATGGTCAAAAGGAAGCGCAGGCTTCCCCGGCTATCAGGTCGCATCTGGCTTATGTTGCTTATATGGGTGGTGTGCCTGCTTTATTTGTTGTTTCAGGGTGGCAAAACATCGGTCATGCTGTTGTCAATGGTTACGCTGTTAATCGTTTATCTGTGGATGGTTGGTCTGAGTGGAGTTCGTCGCGTACAGGGCCATCGGCAGCTTTCGCAAGGCTCGGAGTTCGGGGAACTACTGCATGCGGGAGATCAGGTACACGTAAAGCTCAGTCTGAGCATTCCGGGCTTTCTTCCGTTACCCTATGTCATTGTTCGCGAGGTGCTCAAGCGGCATACGGGGGAATCCTGGTCGTTTGAAGACAGTGTCATCCCCAGTATGAAAGGGGGCGGCCAACTTACATTTCAAACCCCTGCTTTAGAACGAGGAAGCTACTATTTTGAGGAAACCGAATGTGTGAGTGAGGACATCTTTGGCCTGTTGGAGCACAAGGGCAGGTTGAATGCACGTGGTGAATTTCGGGTGCTCCCCCGAACGGTATTTATCCCCTACTGGCAGATCAATGATCGCCGTTCAAGGATGTCTGGACCGCAGACTGTTCAAACTCGAACGCGTCGTGAAACGACACAAATCAACGGTGTGCGGGATTATGTATATGGAGATCGGTTTTCACGCATCCACTGGAATGCGACGGCTCGTACAGGTAGTTGGAAATCCAAGGAATTTGAGCATGAGACGGTTCCCAAAACGATGCTTGTGCTCGACGTACAAACAAAGCATTATGTAAACGCCGATCAGTTTGAGCTAGCTGTATCTTCTACCGCTTCATTGCTGGAATATGGTGGACGGGAGCGGATGGGGGTCGGACTGTGTACAGCTGGAGAGAAGGGGACTGTTTTTCAGCCAAGTGAGCAGACGATGGAACGACAACGAATGATGCATCACTTGGTAGACATTCACACTACTTCGCAAGGTAGCTTGATGACCGCTGTAGAGAGCTGTGTGCGCCAGTTTCCGCAAGGTTGCTATTTTATACTGATTAGTCCACTGAAGGATCATCAGGCGCTAGAGCTTCTCCGTTGGGCTGATACGCGGGGGATGACCCCGTGTCACGTCTATATCGGGGAAGGTTCTGCCGAGGGAGAAGCTGAAAAGTGGATGAGCATGCTTCGTGCAAGGGGAATTAAGGGCTACGATGTTGAGAGCCTCGAAGAGCTCCCGGCTGTAATGGGGGGAGGGACACAATGAAAACCTGGTTACAATCGTTAAAGAGCTCCTGGGCCCTCGCCTTTACTTTCTTGTGGATTATTATTATTGCCATGCAATGGGTGTCTTTTGCTTCCGAATTATGGCTGGAAGAGACAAGAGCACTTGTACTGACGACCATTACAATGCTGGCGCTAGTGAAGATTTTACTACCATTCCGTCCATGGATTGAATTTATCGTTAAGGCGGTAACGCTGTTTTTTATTTTGTATCGGACATTAGTGTCTTACTCCATTATTATCCCCTTCGGTGGGGTAGCCAATCGTCTGGATCAATTTATATCTAACATGTCTCCTTATGTTTGGTTCTCCCTCATTGCTTGGCTAGTCATTGAAATGGTGCCGCTCATCGTTACAACGAAGCAGCGGATTCTAGTTTTTGTGGGCATCAATATCGCAGCTCTGGCGGTGCTTGATTCCTTCACACCAACTGTGCTGTGGGAGGAGGTTGCCTGGATCGTCTTTGCTGGTATGGGATGGCTAGTGACACAGCATTTGCAGTATTTTCGTCAGCATTATCCTCAAGGATGGAAGCATATTCGGCGTTATCCGTATAAAATTGCGGCCAATATTGCTGTCATTTTTGCGCTAATTATTATGGCAGGTGTGAATATGCCCGAGGTACAGCCTGCTTTGACGGACCCCTATACAGCGTGGACCCAGCGTATCAGCTCAACCACCGCCGGAACCACCAATGGATCTGGGGCGCTGAATCAGCGCATGAACACTGCATCGGGTTATAGTCGCCAGGATAATCGGTTGGGTGGAGGTTTTAATTTTGATTATTCGCCCGTCATGACCATCACAACTAATCAGCGAAGCTATTGGCGGGGAGAAACAAAACGAATCTATTCCGGTACAGGCTGGAGTGACGGTGGGAACGATGATCTAACGCCAAATGAGGTGCCGATGACCGCTGAACTTGAAAACACACAAGAAACGCGGCATTCTACTGAACAAGTCGTACAGACCGTTACAATGCAAAATGATCAGAGCTATCCCGTTCTGTTTGGCGCCTATTCGGTGCATCGTGTCCAATCGGTGGATAGAGATTCACGTGCAAACGGGTTGCGTTGGAATCCGCAACAGGCAGAACTTCTTTGGAATCCATCCTCACGAAGAACTGCTTATCCTAAAACGTATACCTTGGTATCTCACGTTCCTGTAATCCCTGAGAAAGAACTGCGTACAAAAAGTTTTAATGAGTTGTACGGAAAAAGCAAACAGGAAGCCTATTTGCAAATTCCAGACGAATTGCCGCAGCGGGTTCGTGATTTGGCTCGGAACGTAACGTCAACGGCCAAAACGCCGTATGAAAAAGTCGGATTGATACAGCAGTATTTACAGCAAAATTATGCCTATACGAATAATCCGGATCTTTCTCGGAAAAGAAGCAGGGATTTCGTGGATGCCTTTCTGTTTGAGATTCGGGAGGGCTACTGCGATTATTATTCCACTTCATTAGTCATGATGGCTCGCTCCGTTGGGGTTCCAGCTCGTTGGGTCAAAGGGTATGCACCTGGCCAGCAGACATTTTCGGATGATGCAACAACGGGCGATGGTGACGAAAGTATGTCCTCTTACTCTGTGACAAATGCGGATGCTCACTCCTGGGCAGAAGTATATTTAGGCGAATATGGCTGGGTTCCGGTAGAAGCTACGCCCGGCTTTGATATGCCGTTACTCACAGAGCAGGAGGATACAAAGACTCCAGACGCCTCAGAGGTCAAAGATCAGCCAGAACCAGAGCAGCCTGAGCAGACCCCGCAGATGGCTCCAGGGGAAGGATTTAAGATTCATCCTGTAATCATAGGCTCTGCTGTTGCCATTCTTCTGCTGTGGGTAGCTTATATCATCTGGCGTAATCGGGCAGACATTCACTTTTACCTGTTGCGTTTACGGACAGGTAAGCCGCTGACCCCGGATGAAAAGGTGGTCGTCGAAACTGAACACTGGTTACGGTACATGCGAAGGAAAGGCTTTGTCCGTGCCAGCCATGAGACACTGAGGGAATCAGTCGACAGATGGTCACAAGAAGCACCGGAACGCGCTGCGATTTTACATCAGTTGCTAGGACGCTTTGAACAAGCGCGTTATAGTCCTTCGTCGGTAACCGCGGAGGATTGGCGTAGTGTTCGCCAGCAAGCCTCCCTATTGCAGAAGGGACCCTGGATGAAACGATGGGCTGGACGAAGAGCAAAGCCTGATCAGAAGGATGAAGGCTAGTCTGTTTTTACTGGGTTTGATGCCGCAATTTTTAATCTTAATCGATATGTTTAGTAAAAGCTGTCCGTTTGTTGCGGATAGCTTTTTACTAAGCCATAGTAATATGGTATAGTTTGTCGTATGAAACTGAGGTGACCGACGTTGTTTGAAATGCTGATGCCCAAATTACGGGTGAATACCGTCTTTGATATTGATCTTGAAGGCTTGTATGCTCAAGGATATCGCGGCATTATTACGGATCTGGATAACACGCTGGTTGGTGCAAAAGCGCCGAACGCAACTCCCGAGCTGGTGGCCTGGTTTGAAAAGGTCAAACAGGCGGGTTTTAAGCTTGTCATCGTGTCTAATAACAATATGGACCGTGTATCCGTGTTTGCTACGCCTTTGGACATTGAATTTATACATGCCGCCCGGAAGCCATCCAACTCGTCCTTTCGTAGAGCCATTCGTATGATGGGGCTTACTCCGGAAGAGACTATTATGGTCGGGGATCAAATGTTGACGGACGTGTTGGGAGGCAACCGAATGGGATTGCATACCGTTCTGGTACTACCGATATCCATTCATGATGAAGGAGTCATGACCCGATTTAATCGACGGTTGGAGCGAATCGCGCTCACAAGGTTACGTAAGAAAGGCTTATGGCTTGAGGAGGAAAAGAAGAATGACTGAAAGACCTGACGGCGGAACTGCCGTCAAATGTAGTGGTTGCGGTATCGTCATGCAGACCACTGGCCCGGACCTTCCGGGATATATTCCGGAAAAATTATTAACTCGCGAACCAGTCATCTGTCAGCGTTGCTTCCGGATCAAAAACTATAATGAAACGTCTTCGGTGACGGTAGATCAAGATGAATTTTTGAAGCTACTTAGTCAGATTGGGGACAAGGATGCGCTCGTCATCCACATTGTAGATATTTTTGACTTTGAAGGCAGCTTGATTTCCGGTCTACAGCGTTTTGTAGGCTCGAATCCGGTTGTACTGGCAGTTAATAAGACCGATTTGTTGCCTAAGGTGACAAACTGGAACAAGGTACGTAACTGGGTACAAAAGCAAGCGAAGGAGCAAGGGCTACGCACGGAAGAAATCGTACTGTGCTCTGCTAAAAAAAATCAGGGCTTTGACCGTCTGCTGGATGTGGTATCTGAACTGCGTGGTAACCGCGATGTATATGTGGTCGGAGCCACAAATGTGGGTAAATCCACGCTCATTAACCGCTTGATCCGTGATTACAGCGATATGGAGCAGGAACTCACAACATCCCGTTACCCAGGAACTACACTCGATATGGTGAATATTCCGCTCGACGACGGCAAGCACATTATTGATACTCCGGGTATTGTGTACCCTTGGCGGTTCAGTGAAATCGTCTCCCGCCAGGACTTGAGCGCAATTATGCCGGACAAGCCGCTGAAGCCTGCTGCATATCAGCTTGATGCCGGACAAACATTGTTTTTCGGCGGTATGGCCCGATTTGATTTTGTAGATGGTCAGCACCAATCATTTACCTGCTACATTAACGGTGGTCTTAAAATACATCGTACGAAGCTGGAGCGAGCTGATCAGTTGTTCGCTGATCATGCCGGGGAGTTATTGTCTCCGCCAACACGCGATCAATTGGCAGAGATGCCGGAATGGACCAGACATGAGTTCCGTGTTCCACGCAAATCTCCATCGGACATCTATATATCCGGTTTGGGATGGATTAGGGTAAATAGCGAGAACGGAGCTCTGGTAGCGGTTCATGCTCCTCGGGGAGTCCGTGTGCTTTTGCGGCCTGCGTTGATTTAACAATGCTGTAACCAAGTGATAGGGCGGCAAGGAACACAACCTGGTTCCTGCCGCCATTCATGTATTTGAGCGGCCTAATATTTTGTAATATGGGGGAGAACAACGATGAGCAGCGGGGAGTCTGGAGCGATCGAACGAGATCTTGTACTATTGGGCGTATTGGGTGATCCGATCAAGCACTCCAAATCGCCCCTTATGCATAAAATAGCTTTAGAGGCAGCGGGGGTTGATGGAGATTTTGTACCTCTTCATGTCACACCGGATCAGCTGGAGGATGCCGTGAAGGGGATTCGTGCTTTGCATTTCCGCGGAGTCAATGTGACGATTCCCCATAAGGTTGAGATTATGAAATATCTGGATGAGATTGATGAAGGGGCCAGGCTCATTGGCGCTGTCAATACGATAGTGAATGACAATGGGCGGCTCAAGGGCTATAATACGGACGGAATTGGCTACGTGCGTTCCCTCAAAGAAGAGACTTCTGTCGAGTTAAAGGGTGCAAGAATTGCTGTTTTAGGAGCCGGTGGGGCTGCTCGGGGCGTGATTCATGCCCTGTTGGAGGAGCAACCTGAATCGGTCATTATTCTGAACCGAACACGTGACAAAGCTGAACAACTGGCATTGGAGTGGACGACAGAAGCAATTCCAGTAATGGGCTATTCCAACGAGGAAGCTAGGAATGTGCTCACGACAGTGGATGTGTTGATTAATACAACCTCGGTGGGAATGTCTCCTTTATCTGATGAGCTTCCAGTGGAAACGAGTCTGATTCCGGAAGGAATCATTGTGAGTGATTTGATCTATAACCCGCTGGAAACGAGACTTTTACGCGAAAGCCGTAAACAGCGCGGCTGCACTGTACATGGAGGTTTGGGCATGTTTGTGTACCAAGGGGCAGTGGCTTTTGAGTATTTTACGGGGGTGGCCCCTGCAGTAGACCAAATGAGAGCGGCTGTGCTGAGAAGCCTGTCGTAAGTCGGATTATACATTAAAATTATGGAAATGCCGCATTGCATATGTGGCGACGAAGGGGTTAAATATACATGTTAACAGGTAAACAAAAAAGATATCTGCGCTCTATGGCGCATCATTTGGACCCGGTTTTTCAAGTAGGTAAAAACGGTACGAATGAGCATCTTATGCGTCACATCAATGATGCGATTGAAAAGCGTGAGCTGATGAAAGTACAAATTTTGAACAACTGTTTGGACGATAAACATGAAATTGCGGAAGAACTGGCAGCAGAGACGGGTTCCGAGCTTGTACAGCTTATTGGAAGCACCATTATTTTGTACAAGGAATCTCGTGATCATAAGCAAATCGAGTTGCCTAGAGGATAATACGCGGGGAGAAAATTATGAAAATCGGTATTATGGGTGGTACATTTGACCCGATTCATATTGGACATCTGCTGGCTGGAGAAGCGGCAAGAGATGCCTATGAGCTGGATCAAGTATGGTTTATGCCTTCTCATATTCCTCCGCACAAGCATCAAGCGGGGGCAAGCGGCAAGGAGCGTCTGGAGATGACAAGTGAAGCGGTGGCGGGTCATCCTGCTTTTGAAGTGCTGGATATTGAAGTGCTTCGCGGGGGGGTATCCTATACCATTGACACGATCAAGAAGCTTCAGGAGCTGCATCCTGCTGTAGATTTTTATTTTATTATTGGTGCGGATATGGTGAACTACTTGCCTCATTGGCAGGGAATTGAGGAATTGGCGCAGCGGATTTGTTTTATTGGGGTGCGGCGACCAGGCTTCCAGCTTGCGTTGGATGAGTTGCCACATTATTTGCAGGACAAGGTACTGCTGGCAGATATGCCAGTGGTGGACATTTCTTCGACGGATATACGGGAGCGTGCTGCAGAAGGCCGTACCATTCGTTATCTTGTGCCTGATCGTGTACATGACTATATTACAAGGGGCGGTTTGTATGAAGTACAGCCGTGAGCAGCTAATGGAAGCCGTATCTGGTCAGATGCCTGAAAAACGCTGGAAACACACGCTGGGTGTTATGCATACCTCTGTGGAGCTTGCAAAACGTTATGGAGCAGACCCGGATAAGGCGGAACTGGCGGCTATTTTGCATGATGTGGCGAAATATTGGCCTGTTCAACAGATGGAAGAAGTGATTCGTAACTATCCTGAATGTGATCAGGAGCTATTGGAGCATGACAAGCAGCTCTGGCATTCAGAGGTAGGGTACTGCGTTGCAGCAAGAGATTACGGAGTGGATGATCCGGAAATAAGGAACGCAATCCGCTGGCATACATCAGGACGTGTAGGTATGAGCCTGCTGGACAAAGTCGTGTGTTTGGCTGATTACATCGAACCAGGGCGGGATTTCCCCGGGGTTGAACATATCCGCAAACAGGCAAAGAAAAGTTTGGAGCAGGGCCTTATTGCTGGATTTGACTCTACAATTTCATTGTTGCTGGAAAAGCAAAAGGTTATTTTTCCGCTGACGGTCTTGTCGCGCAATGACTTGATTCAACAGCTAAAACAGAAAAAAACGGAGGTTCATGAATGACCCTAACGAATGAGAAATTAATGCAAACGGCGGTTGAGGCCGCTAATGATAAAAAGGCAATGAATATTGTCGCATTGGATTTGCGTGGAGTATCGCTAGTCGCGGATTATTTTGTAATCTGCCACGGTAATTCGGATACACAAGTACAGGCGATTGTAACCGAAATTCGCAAACGCGCTCATGATGAAGGTGTAGCCATCAAAGGAATCGAAGGAATGGATTCCGCTCGCTGGGTTCTAATGGATTTGGGAGATGTTGTAGTGCATGTCTTCCATCGCGACGAACGCGAATATTACAACATTGAACGACTCTGGTCGGATGCTAAGGTTGTGGAGAAGGTATGAGTTTGATCGCTGGTACTTATGTCACCATTATGGTGGATCGTGAAGTATCGCCTTTCGGCTACTTCCTTACCGTCGGCGAGCAGGATGTGTTGCTGCATTATACGGAGCTGACTCGTGAAATCGAGGTGGGTGAACGGCTGGAGGTATTTATCTTCCACGATACAGAGGACCGTTTGGCTGCAACTATGAAAAAACCGTTCTTGTCTTTGGGAGAAATGGCAAAGCTCGAGGTGGCCGATGTGCATCCGCGTTTGGGATGTTTCCTGGAGATGGGACTGGGTCGTCAACTTTTGCTGCCGATTCGTGAGTTGCCAGAAAACCGGGATCTGCATCCTCGTGTGGGTGACTACGTGTATGCCATTATGGAGCATGACAAACAAGGCAGACTGCGAGCTAAGCTGGCAGGGGAGCAGGAACTGGCTCCATTGTGCTTCCATGCTCCTAGTTCGTGGCTTAATACATGGGTGCAGGCGACGGTGTACAAGCCGCTTCAGATGGGCACATTCGTCCTGGTGGACGGGGGTGTGCTTGGTTTTGGTGCAATAGGGATGATTCATTCCTCGGAACGTAACCGCATGCTTCGCTTGGGCGAGGAGGTTAAGGTACGGGTCACGCTTGTTCGCGAAGATGGTCGGGTCAATCTGGCGATGTCGCCACGCAAGGAAGTAGGCCGTGATGAGGATGCGGATCGGTTAATTGCATTTCTGAAGGAACGTCCGGGTGGCGGCATGCCATATTCTGACGCAACGCCGCCGGATATTATCAAACAACGGTTTGGTATCAGTAAATCCGCCTTCAAGCGTGCGATGGGCAAGCTGATGAAGGAAGGACTGGTTACACAAAAAGAAAACTGGACCTACCTGGTGGAGACAATGCCTAAACCGAAGGACGGGAATGGGGAATAAAAGATGGTTTCTTACCGCAAGTTTGCCTATGTGTATGATGAGCTAATGCAGGACATGCCGTACCCGGACTGGTTGCGCTTTGCACGGCAGGCTTGGGATCGATACGGTATGCCACATACAGTGGCAGAGCTGGGCTGCGGAACGGGCTCAATTACGATTCCACTGGTTAACTCGGGCTTCGAGGTGGCTGGCATCGATTTATCCTCTGACATGCTGGCAGTAGCCCGTCGCAAAATGGAAACCACTCCTCAAGGACAGCGATTGTTTCGTGAGGGAAGCGTTCGCTGGATACAGCAGGATATGCGAGAATGGATTTTACCGGAGCCCGTGGATTCTGTCATTTCTTTTTGCGATTGCCTGAATTATTTACTTGAGGAAGAAGATATCATTTCTACTTTCCGCAGAACGTATGCTGGTCTGAAGCCTGGTGGAACCTTTCTATTTGATGTACATCACCCCCAGACTTTTTTGCGTTATGATGAAGAACAACCATTCGTACTGGATGAACGCTCTATCTCGTATATCTGGACATGCGCATTGGACACTCCACGTTGTGAAATTGAGCATCATCTCAGTATCTTTGCGAGAGCAGAACATGAAGGACGCGATCTGTACCAGCGTTTTGAGGAAATTCATGTACAGCGTGCTTATGATCCAGACTGGATGAAGGCAGAATTGTCCAAAGCGGGTTTTCGTGATGTGAAGGTATATGCAGATTTTGAATGGGTAGAAGCAGAAGATGACGCGGCGAGACTTTTCTATGTCGCTGTAAAATAGCCAGGAATCATTGGCCTAATATAGAAAAAGAAAGACGCTTTTCATGAAGTCATGAAGGGCGTCTTTTTGCACTCATATATTCACTTTATAGTTCAGCTGAAGTTCATCACCTGGTAAACCCCGAATTCCCCAATTATGTTTCGGGGTTTCAAATATAGTAATCTCAAGATCCTGTGGAGAAATCCCCAAAAGTTCGTTAATTCTTTGAAATAATAGGTTGATGAGTTGCTTCTTAGCTTCTATCGTTCTGCCTTCAAAGATACTGATCTCAATAATGGTGTACGCCTCGGAGCGACCATCGGCGTATATAAAGTCTTCATGATTCATAGGGAAGAAACGATGAAACCTTTTGTTTGGAGGATAGTTGAACGCATCCACCACGGCAGAGTGAATTACCTCTGAAAGTTGCTTTTTGATCGGATTTAGCTTTTCTTTGATCCCGAAAATTTTAATCTGTGCCATGTCTCAGCTCACCTTTCTTATCTCATCTCAACTTGAATTATTGGAACTTGGAGTTATTATAAAACATTCGTATTCATGTGTCATGGACAACTAGTATGAAGATGGGGTTTAGTATCAAATGTAGTCTTTATTTGACTTTTTTCGCGGTTTTCAATATAATAGTGCCATTATTAACGGTTAAACAATCGCTGATGAGGAATAGTAGTTTTGACTGGACATGTAGAGAGCCGGCGGGTGGTGCAAGCCGGTTGACAGTGCAAAGCGAACTCACCTCGGAGATATGCGTCCAACGCAGGAAAGCACTATATCGGTGTTAGCATCCTGTTATTAACACGCATCGGATCACCTCCGTTATCAGGTGTAAAGGGAGTAGAATGCGAAGAACGCTTTCTGCTAACTAGGGTGGTACCACGGGAATATAACCTCTCGTCCCTAGCGCTGACACGCTACGGGATGCAGAGGTTTTTTTGTTGCATACCGTTTGAGGAGGAAAAGACAATGACAGACACACAGCCGAAGCACGGCTATCAGCCGCAAAGTATTGAACCAAAATGGCAAAAATATTGGGATGAGAACAAGACGTTCCGCACTGGGGAAGAGCCGGGCAAACCGAAGTTTTATGCTTTGGATATGTTTCCGTACCCGTCTGGAGCTGGTCTGCATGTAGGCCATCCGGAGGGATACACAGCTACAGATATTGTTTCACGTTATAAAAGAATGCGTGGCTACAACGTGCTGCATCCGATGGGTTGGGACGCCTTTGGTCTGCCTGCCGAGCAGCATGCGCTGGATACAGGTGAGCACCCACGCGAAATTACGGTAAAGAACGTAAACAACTTCCGCCGTCAAATCAAATCACTTGGCTTTTCATACGACTGGGATCGTGAAATCAGTACAACTGATCCTGATTATTACAAATGGACACAGTGGATCTTCATCCAGCTGTATAAGCGCGGTCTCGCTTATGTAGCTGAAGTGCCTGTTAACTGGTGTCCAGCACTGGGAACAGTACTGGCGAATGAAGAAGTAATTGACGGTAAGAGCGAGCGTGGCGGCCATCCGGTTATCCGCAAACCAATGCGTCAATGGATGCTGAAAATTACGGAATACGCGGATCGTTTGCTGGATGATTTGGAGGAGCTGGACTGGTCCGAGAGTATTAAGGATATGCAGCGGAACTGGATTGGTAAGTCTACCGGTGCAGAGGTTCATTTCCCAATTGAAGGCTATGACGAGCAACTCACAGTATTTACAACCCGTCCAGATACGCTGTTCGGCGCAAGCTACTGTGTGCTGGCCCCTGAGCAGGAATTGGTGGATATGATTACTACACCTGAGCAAAAGGACGCTGTACAACAGTATCGTGAACAAGCTGCTCGGAAAAGCGACTTGGAGCGCACGGATCTTGCCAAAGATAAAACAGGCGTATTCACAGGAGCTTATGCAGTGAATCCGGTGAACGGCGAAAAGCTGCCAATCTGGATTGCGGACTATGTACTAGCAGGCTACGGAACAGGTGCAATTATGGCAGTGCCGGGTCATGATACACGTGACTGGGAATTTGCTAAGAAGTTCGGATTGAAAATTACTGAGGTCGTTCAAGGTGGAGACGTGGACAAAGAGCCATACACCGAGGATGGCCCGCATGTCAATTCAGGCTTGCTGAATGGACTCACCAATGAGGAAGCTATTCCGAAAATGATCGAATGGCTAGAAGCTGAGGGTAAAGGACAGGGCAAAGTTACCTATCGTCTGCGTGACTGGCTGTTCAGCCGCCAACGCTATTGGGGCGAGCCGATTCCAGTAATTCATCTAGAAGATGGAACGATCAAAACGGTTCCTGAGGATCAACTGCCGCTCGTACTGCCAGAGATGGACAATATTAAGCCTTCAGGTACAGGTGAATCCCCGCTGGCGAATGCGACAGATTGGGTAGAAATCGTTGATCCTGAGACAGGTATGAAAGCACGTCGTGAGACAAATACGATGCCGCAATGGGCAGGAAGCTGCTGGTACTACCTGCGCTTTATTGATCCGAAAAATGATAAAGAGCTTGTATCCAAAGAGAAACAGCGCGAATGGATGCCTGTTGATCTGTATATTGGCGGAGCGGAACATGCGGTTCTTCACTTGCTGTATGCCCGTTTCTGGCACAAAGTACTGTATGATATCGGCGTAGTGGAAACTAAAGAGCCTTTCTATAAGCTGGTCAACCAGGGTATGATTTTGGGCAACAACAATGAAAAAATGAGTAAATCACGCGGTAATGTCATCAATCCTGACGATATTGTAAATACGTTTGGCGCCGATACGCTGCGTATTTATGAGATGTTTATGGGACCGCTGGAAGCAACCAAGCCATGGAATGAGAATGGCGTTGAGGGAGCGCATCGTTTTCTGTCCCGCGTATGGCGCCTGTTTGTTTCCGAGGATGGTAGCCTGAACGAAAAAATTAAAAATGACGGCGGTAGTGACGAGTTCAAACGCACCTGGCATAAAACACTGAAAAAGGTAACTGAGGACCTGGACGCATTGCGTTTCAATACAGCAATCAGCCAGCTGATGATCTTCACCAATGATGCATACAAAGCAGACCTTCTGCCGCGTGCAGCGATGGAAAACTTCGTGCAAATGCTGTCTCCGCTTGCACCGCATCTGGCCGAGGAACTGTGGCAGCTGCTGGGACACAACGAGAGCATTACGTACGCGGCTTGGCCTGCCTATGATGAAGCATGGACGGTGGACGCTGAAGTGGAAATTGTCATCCAGATGAATGGTAAAATTGTACAGCGTGCAACGATTGCCAAAGATCTTGATGCCAAAGCGATGGAAGCCTTTGCTTTGTCGCTGGACAGCGTTCAGGAAGCACTGGCTGGTAAAACGGTTCGCAAGGTAATTGCTGTTCCTGGTAAGCTGGTTAATATTGTTGCCGGTTAATCGGCTTTAGGCCGAAGGAGACATCTATCTTTTGCATGTCTTCTTCATACTTGTTGTGCGTGGCCCGTATTAGCTCAGGGAAGACACTATGCAGGCTGATTTCCAACAATGCGAGAGCTTCGGCGGTGATCCCTCCGGGAACCGCTACTCTTGCTTGTAACTCGGCTGGTGTCATCCCGCCTTCCGTGAGCAGCTTTCCAGTACCGATGATCATTTCACCGGCCAATGCGCATAGTTCCGTACGGTCTATACCCGTAGCTTGAACTGCGGCTTGAATCCACTGGTCCATAAAAAAGGCCAAGAAAGCAGGGCCGCAACTCGAAAAATCCGATGTGATCCGTGTATGAGACTCTTTAACCCGAATTGGTCTGCTGATGTGGGACATAAGCTCTTCCAGAAGGGAGCGATCCTCCTCTGTAATCCGGTTTCCATGGATGCATAGTGAGGCTCCGCTTCCAATCTGGTGAGTGATACTCGGAATAATTTTGGACACTTTGGCTTTCAGTGCATGCTCCAAAATACGGATCTGTACTGGACTTGTGATAGAAACGACGATCTGCTCTTCTGTAATGACGTTGCGTATTTCATCCGTTACGGTTTTTGATTCCAGCGGCTTCACGCAGATAAATAGAATATCGCTTTCCGCTGCCGTCTCACGGTTGCTTTGAGCTGCATGCAAACCTGGATAACGACGGGCTAGCTCGGCTACCTTGGAATACGTTCGGTTGCTTGCTAATATTTGCTGCGGTTTGAGTGCGTCCGAATGAATAAAAGATTCAATTAGCAGACTTCCCATGCTGCCAGTCCCGATAAATCCAACTTTCATTGTTCAACGTCCTCCTTTCATACTTTGCGGTATAGACGCTGTGCTGTCATTCTTCTTAGTGTATGCACTTGGTCTTGGCCGACATGACGAATTTTATGTCTGAACACATTAGATCATGCTTGGGGCCGCACCACTCTTTGTATAAATGCTCACAGCGAGACCGTATGGAGGTGTTTACAAACCTCCGGTTTGACGGAAATTGGACAGATTTGCTCTGTTAGATTGAGACGCTGGTCTTCAGTCGCTTCAATTCCGAAATCCATGTGGAGTAGGGGACGATACGAAAAATGAAACGCGTATGGACAGGAATGGCAATAACGCTTGCTGTAATCGGGAGTGGACTTATTTTGTTTGCCGGAGGGCAGCACTCTGAGCCACAAGAAGAATGGAGTTTGCTTAACCATAAGGTGGAGCAGGCTTTGGCGATAGAGTCGGAGTCAATTGAGTTGCAGCGAAGCAGTGACTATGCCCAAGGAAAGCATGCTGTAAAAGAGGCTTCAGACCAAGCTGAACGCAGAGCGAATGTCGAAGCTGTTGACAATGTGAAGCATAATACTAAGCAGAGTTCTACTGGTGTATCTGCTGCTATGAGTGAAAACTCCATGGCGGGGAATTCAAGTACCGTAAAGCAGTCAGATGTTGCGGATTCGAGATCAGACACAGCTGTTGCCAGTTCGGATGCTGCAACGACGAGTAGGACAAATACGGTGAATGATTCGGTTATTCCATCCGTTTCCGGTGAAAAAAAGGTAAACATTAACACAGCGACTGCTGCCGAGTTAATGGAACTTCCGGGGGTTGGGGCTAAAAAGGCCGAGGCTATTTTGAACTATCGTAATCAGCACGGGCTGTTCAAACGTGTGAACGATTTGGATCGTGTAAAAGGAATCGGAGCTAAAATGTTAGCGAAAATGAAGCCGTATGTCAGCTTATAACTTATTTAAGTTTACGGTATAGGCTTTGAGAGTGGCTGTTACGGATATGTTTTACGTTTAACTTGTTTATACGGGAGAGATGGAAATGAGTGCAGATGTACGCAAGGACTGGGACACCTACTTCATGGATATCGCTTATATGGTATCCACCCGTTCGCGCTGCGCGCGGCGTCATGTTGGAGCCGTACTTGTACAAGGTAAGAAGCTATTGGGGACGGCCTATAATGGCGCACCATCCGGGGTGCCTGACTGTTCTGAGGCAGGCTGTATGATCTCGGAGGAATATGAGGTCGTTCACCGTGATGGACGGGAGGAAATGGTTAAGAAGCAGCGTTGTATTCGCACTATTCATGCGGAGCAGAACCTGTTGCTGTTTACTGACCGGATTGACCGTGAAGGCTCCTCCGTATATGTCACCGACCAGCCGTGCTGGACGTGTGCCAATATGTTGGCGAACAGCGGTATTGTGGAGATTGTATATCACCGACCTTATCCAAAAGATGCCGACAAGGTTCGTGCTATGATGGAGGAAAAGGGAATCGCCTTTCGTATGCTGGAGACATATCATCCACCACAGGAAACGCTGATGGATGTTAAAGATTAATCAATAAACGAGGAAGAACCTCTGACAATGCTATTTTGTCAGGGGTTCTTTTTTTGTTTTGTGAGTTGGACAGAAAGCAATGTTTTTGTGAATGGAAGGTGATTGTATTCAAGCCCAACTTGTGTTTACTAGGCCTATATTAAGGCTCACTGTTTGTTGGATTATAGGAAGTGCAGGAGCGTGTCTGTATTCGGAACGGATACTTTTATTACTGTGGGCGGGAGTTACCCTGATTTCCCCACTTATAGCTTTACTGATGAAAATTCCCATCCGACATATGGTATTACTATGGATTGCATTAAGTAGTGGTGGATTTCATTGGTTTTGGCATGATACACATAATGTAAGCAGTATTCCTGGTGCTCTTCATGTATCGTCTTCTGTCATAGAAGACATGCCTGTTCAAGCAGCAGGGTTTATTGCTTCAGAAGTTGAGATTGATGGGGATCGTGCGCAGTTTGAGATGAGAGTTACTTCAATCCATCACTTTGCAAGTCAATCCAATAAGGTTGAACATCGAGGATCTATTTCTGAACAGGTCATTGTTCATATCAAGTTGGCTGCAAAGCAGGAACAGCAACTTGCGGCAGCATGGCAGCGTGGGGATGCAATCCTGCTGCGTGGCAACTTAAAGGCACCAGCAAAAGCGGGTAATTTTGGTAGCTTTGATTACAGTAAATATCTGCACACGCAGAAAATTCACTGGCTTTTCAAGGGGGCTGGAGCCGCCTCGTTACAGAGGCAGGAGGCTTCACTGTGGAACCGCTACATATTATTCAGATGGAATGATCAGCTTAGAGAGCAGCTAGGTCAAAAAATGGAATCTGCTTTTACATCACTTCTTCAGACAGGGTATATGAAAGGCCTAGTACTTGGGGTTACAGATGAGCTGGACCCAGCAACGTATAATGAATTTACGCAGCTTGGTTTAACGCATATTTTGGCGATATCAGGTATGCATGTGGCGGTATATGCGGCCACATTATTATATTTACTCAAGTTATTACGAGTTAGCCGTGAAACCTCTCTTACGATTGTGATGGTACTGATTCCGGCTTATGTCCTGCTGACAGGTGCTTCTCCCTCTGTTGTAAGAGCGGGAATTATGGCGATGATTGGCTTGTTTGCAGCCCGACGAGGGCTGCTCAAAGACGGACTTAATATTTTAAGTATATCTGCGTTGCTTATGCTGCTATGGAATCCATACTACCTGCTTAGCGTCAGCTTTCAGCTGTCCTTTTTGGTAACAGGTGGGTTGCTCATATATATGCCGCTTATGAAGCCGTTTTTCGCCAAATGGCCCCTCCTGATCGGTGGTGAAGTTGCGATTACAGTCACGGCACAGCTTGTTTCGTTTCCAATGACGGTATTCTACTTTAATCAATTTTCGTTATTATCATTTGCGGCTAATTTTGTACTTGTCCCCCTAATTACATATATCGTGCTTCCACTGGGTACGGTAGCCATGGGAATGGCCTTTTTATGGGGGGATGGTGCTCGTATCCTTGCGTGGCCGGCAGAGCAATTGAACGATCTGACCTTTTGGCTTGTGAAATGGCTGAATGTAGATGATGCTTATGTGAGTATTTGGCCGTCTTCTTCTATTCTGTGGGTTCTGGCGTATTATGCAGCTTTGTACAGTGTTTTGTACTGGCTCAAAACGTGGTTGACATCCCGAAGGAAAACGGGCGACATTTCCGTTGTGAATTCTACTACCATAACATCACCTATGTATACAGGATTAGAGGCTGCTGCTGAGTGGGCTGCTATTTTGCAAACGGCTCATGAACCCGAGGGTGCAGGGAAATTTGCGCGTCGACAGTGGAATGGATATCGTCATGTGGCACTGGCTTTAAGTGGTATTGCCTGGCTTGGCATACTATGTATAGGGTACCAATCTCCTAGTGAAAGAAACACGGGAGTTGTTCAGTATCTGGATGTGGGCCAAGGTGATAGCATTTTAATTACAACGCCGGGAGGGAAACATATTTTGGTGGATGGCGGGGGTACAATGGACTTTGCAACAGGAAAAAACGCTTGGCGCAAGCGTACAGATCCCTACGAGGTAGGCGCGGATACGATTGTGCCCTTGCTAAAGCAACGTGGGGTGCACCGGCTGGACGCTGTCATTTTGACGCATGGAGATCATGATCATGCCGGAGGTCTACAGGCTGTATTTGACCAAATTCCCGTATCCACCTTATTTTTTAACGGTACCCTAACAGACAAAGCCCCATTCCGGAAGTTGTTAAACAAGGCTTTGGACAAGCAGATCAAGCTGTACGGTGCACATCATAGCATGGAGTGGGGACCGGACCGGGATACGAAAATTCGCTTTCTCTATCCGTTTAAGCTGGAGGAGAACGAATCTGGGCAGTTGCCTGTTATGAAGGAACAGAATCATTATTCTGTTGCCATGATTTTAGAGATGGAGGGGGCCTCGTTTTTATTCACAGGAGATATGGATGATGCTGCAGAGTCGCTGTTGCTTTCTGAATTAACCCGTTCTCCATCTCGTGTGAAAGCTCAGGAGGGAATAGGAGATGCAAGGAAAGCTGTCGACGTTATGAAAGTGGCACATCACGGAAGTAAGTATTCCACCTCGGAAGAGTGGTTGTCCTACTGGCAGCCGAAAGTATCCGTCATTTCAGTTGGTGCAAGCAACACATATGGACATCCGAATAAAGCGGTATTGGAACGTTTGGCGGAAGTTGGTTCTGCCATATATCGAACAGACACAATGGGAGAGGTACAGATTCGTGCGCAGCAAGGGAAGCTGAGTGTGCGGTATCAACGCAAACGTGAACAAATAGATACAAAATGATTTTGATTATACAAAAAACAGGCTTATAACAGCCAATAATTTGCCTGCCGTTATATCAGATAAGGGATACCAATACTCAATCGACGATTTTTATTTTCAAGATCCGATTGCTCTGTCTTATCAATTAGAACTTATATCTGATTTTCTGATTTCCAATAAATCACAAAACGTTTCATGCAATTCAATAGGTTCAGTATCTAGATATATGTAGGGGCTGAGGGAAGGTGACTACCTTCCCTTTTTCTGTTATTCTAAGGGAGGATACAATGGGGATTCTGGGCATTTTGTTATAATTTTTTTTATTAAAAAAATAAAATTAGCGTCAGACGTCTATCCTGCAACAATTTGCAAAAGGGATACGTCTGTAATATTGCAGGGAGAGGGGGATCCTTTGTGGTAGAGCAGGGACTCATCCGAGCCGCTCAATCGGGCGATCGCGACGCTCTCATTACCCTATTAAGAGAGATAGAACAGCATGTGTACCGTACGGCATATTACATTCTAAATAATGAGCAGGACGCCATGGACGCTTCACAAGAAGCCCTCATACGAATATATTCCAAAATTAACTCTTATGAGGAAAAAGCGCAGTTTAAAACCTGGGTCCAACGCATTGTAACGAACATATGCATCGACAAATTCAGAAGAACGAAGCCTTCGGTTTCCATTGACGAGCATGACATGATATTTAACGACCCCCAAAACGTGGAGGTCGAGGTGTTAACCTCTTACATGGCACAGGATGTTCGTGAGGCTATACAACAGCTCCCGGAACACCACCGGACGGTAATTGTCCTGAGATATTTGCAGGATTTCTCTTATAACGAGATTGCCGATTCTCTGGATTTGCCGCTAAATACGGTCAAGTCATACTTGTATCGTGCAAGACAACAATTGCAAGGGCTACTTCAGGAGTATCAGAAAGGTGGTGTATCAGGATGAAGTGTGGAGAAGAGGTGATGGATTGGATGCAGCGTTATGTGGATCATGAACTGGGTGAAGAAGAGACGTCCCAATTAATGAACCATATTGCGACTTGCCCGGACTGTGCGGAAAAATTTCATATTCTTCAGACACTCTCTCGCGAGCTGGAGGAATTGCCTGCGGTTTCCCCGGCGTTCAGCCTGGTGGATTCCATCATGCCTCAGCTTGATGCCATTGACCGCGCACGTGAAGAGCAGGGAAGCGCGCTTCAGGAAATGCAGCCTGTAGCTGCTGATCCTGAGCCTGGAACAGGGCTTGGACAACGTACTCAGCCTGTGCCTTGGTGGAACCGGGTGGGAGGGCGTGCTGCCATGGGCGTGGCTGCCGCTGCCGTTGTACTGGGGATTGTAGTATTCAACTTCGAGCCTAAAACAGTGCAGGATGCGGAAGGCATACTTACATCCCAGTCGCCCGAGGTGACAAGTCAGCAGAATCAGACGGAAATCCCAGGTACGACCAATGGGAGTGGAGGACGTGATGCAACCATTGGAGCGGAATCGACCAAGCCGCCATCTGAACAGGGACAAGGAGCCGATTCCTCTCTGACACCTGCAGATAAGGAACCTGACTTGGGCGACCAGGGAATAAACAGTTCAGATGACAAAAAGTATCCTTCCAAACCGGATGCTGGGAAGATGGATGATCAGCAAGCTGGCGAGGAACCTTTAACAAAGTCTGCACCGACTAAACATTCTTCCCGTCAGGATGAAAAGCAGGGACAGCCAAACGTCGATCGTCAGGCCTCAAAGGATGACTCATCTGCAGATGCTCCTCAATCCGATGACAAACAGTTAAAACAGAAAAAATCTGATCAACCTACGATTGCTCCTGATGAACAGCTGGATCCGAAAATGGAAAAGGCACCATTAGCAGATACGGGTACCGCTCAGGAGGATAATAGCGATGATACAAGTACAAATGATGCATCTTCGTCGCTTAGTCAGGAATTGAAGGTACAGAGTCGAATTGCTTCAAATGAAACGTCGAAAGATACGACATCCAAAAGTGTCACCAAGGATGCGGGCAACTCCTTAGGAGCGGATAGCAGCAATGCAGCTTCTAATGATGAGCAATCATCCGTGTCACAAGACCCGGTTCGTAGAGAAGGTTTTGTATCTAATTCGCTGGTCTCTCCGGACAGCAATAATGCTTCCACCTATGGTACCCAGTCCGCCTCTACAGATCAGTTCAACTCGCCTGATGGTAGCTATGCAGTGGCTATTGAAGGCAAAAAGCTGAAAGTGTATAAACTTTCCGATAACGGTGTAGACCGAACAACACTGGAAGTCCGTACTCTGAAGGGTGCTTGGGTCAAAGGAAGCTGGTCAGATGACAGCCAGACCTTTATGTATGAGACGGAGCAGGATGGGACTGCAAGTAAATATACGTACACCGTCCCGCGTAGCACTGGAAAATAGTTTCCGTAAGTTGGTACACTTTTAGAAACAGAGAATAAACTATATGAACCGACGTCGTATCCCGACGGTTGAAAGTTTCTAGAGCTTTCTGCTGCCGTGTTGATATAGATGGTGGTGAAGGGATTCTGCCTAAAGGTGGGGTCCCTTTGTTTGTGTCATGACTTGCCTTCCGGTCGGATGTCAGGTACGATCAGTGGGTGGGGGGAACGGAAAATGGATGTAAAAACAGCCTCTAAGGCTATTCGCAAAGGTGATATTTCGCCAGTGTATCTGCTATATGGCAGTGAAAAATATCAAATGAAGCAGTTTGTTGATATGCTAAAAGAGAAGGTGGTGGAGGAGGAGCATCGTGACTTCGCCATTATTTCTTATGATTTAACCGAGACGCCAATTGAGGTGGTTGTGGAGGATGCGGAGACAGCGCCTTTTCTGGTGCCGAAAAAGCTAATTATTGTACGGGATACCAGTGTATTTGCAGCAGGCAAAGATAATGGCAAAATAGAGCACCGTCTTGAGACTCTGTTGACTTATATGGATAACCCGACTGACTATAGCGTCATCGTTTTTACGGTTCAGGCTGAAAAGCTGGACGAACGGAAAAAGATCGTCAAGAAACTGAAAAGTGATGCCTCAGTTATTGCTTTCGCCCCTATGGGTGGAGATGATCTTGTAGCTTGGGTCCATAAGCGTGCAGCAGAAAGAGAAGTGCAGTTGGCAGCAGGAGCGGCTGAGAGACTCATTCAATACACGGGTACCGGGCTTCAATCCTTGGCTGCCGAGATAGATAAGCTGTGCTTATACGCAGGAGCGCAGGGAACGATTTCATCCGCTGACATTGAATCCCTTGTGCCTCGTAATACAGAGCAAAACGTATTTGCGATGGTTGAGGATCTGGCTAATTTGCGGCTGGATAAGGCGCTCAGTATTTTTTATGAATTGCTTAAGCAAAAAGAGGAACCAATCAAGATTGCAGCTTTGATCACACGGCAGTTTCGTATTATGTTGCAGGTCAAAGAGCTGGCAGGTCAAAGCTATTCTCAGCAACAAATTGCGAGTCAGCTCAGCTTGCATCCTTATGGGGTGAAAGTTGCAGGGGATCAAGCGCGACGCTTCCGTCCTGAGCAGCTGCGCCAGCTTCTCTATGAACTGGGCGAGCTGGACTATCATATGAAAACAGGTGTTGTTGACAAGGTGCTGGGACTCGAACTATTTTTGATGAAAATGGGAGCAGGTGCTTCAATCTAATCTCATAAAGTTATAAACTAAAAAATCCTGATCAGCCAAGGCTGGTCAGGATTTTTTCATTAACGTATAAAAGTAGCTCTTGCTTACGCTTGAGCTGTAAGAGCGTTAAGTTTTTTCGCCAAGCGGGATTTCTTGCGAGCAGCTGCATTTTTGTGGATCAGACCTTTAGTTACAGCCTTGTCCAGCTTTTGGGAAGCCACTTTGAAAGCAGCAGCAGCAGCTTCAGCTTCGTTACCTACCAACGCTGTATCGGCAGCTTTTACTGCTGTACGAAGCGCGGATTTTTGGGAAGCGTTCAACGCACGGCGTTTGTCGCTAGTTTTAACGCGTTTGATAGCGGATTTGATGTTTGGCATTACATTCACCTCCTGTAAAGGCATTACTTATGAACACAAACGTTTCACAACTTAAAATATTTTAGCACGCCACACCTCAAATTGCAATAAGAAAACATTCTAAGACGATGCAAATTACAGGATGAAAATGGATGTGCATAAACCTGCTGGGTGTCTCGCACACTATAGCCAGAGATGGTATACAAGGAGGTTTAAAAGATGGATTTGGATTTGCAGAAGTATGCGGTACGCACGGATTTGGCATTAGAGGCAAGAGAGCTGGCAGAACGGAATCAGCCTGTACCACTGGCGGGTATAAATGAGAATGTGGAGGAAGATAACGGTATTAAAATTACGCGGCTGGATGTATTAAATGAAGAAGGAGCTAACCGTATTGGTCGGGTACAAGGGCATTACGTTACGCTCGAAGTACCTGGCTTGCGTGAAGGCGACACTGGACTTCAGCAACGGGTAGCTATTGCCTTTGCCAAAGAAATGGAGCATTTTATACAAAAAATAGGGATTTCTAAGGTGGCAAGAGTGCTGGTGGTAGGGCTGGGAAATTGGAATGTTACTCCTGATTCTCTGGGTCCGCTTGTCGTTGAAAATTTAATGGTCACCCGTCAATATTTTGAACTGACACCTGATCAGATCAACCCTGGATATCGGGATGTGAGTGCAATTGCGCCGGGTGTTCTTGGTATCACGGGAATCGAATCCAGTGAGATCGTTCAAGGCATTGTGGATCGCACAAAACCAGAACTGATTATTGCTATTGATGCTTTGGCGTCACGTTCACTGGAGCGTGTCAATACGACTATCCAAGTGGCGGATATCGGAATACATCCAGGTTCAGGTATTGGCAACAAGCGGCGTGGTATCACCAAGGATATTATGGGGGTTCCATGTATCGCTATTGGAGTTCCAACGGTATGCTATGCTTCGACCATCGTCAACAATGTAATCGAACTGATGAAAACGCATTTTACCAAAGAAAAAGCTTCTACCAAAGTAATTCTCGGAATGTTGGATGAAATATCAGAACCTGAGAGACTTGGGCTAGTGAAAGAGGTGCTCCAACCACTAGGGCATGATTTGATTGTGACTCCAAAAGAGATTGATGAATTCATTGAAGATATCGCGAATATCATTGCGACCGGATTGAACGCTGCTCTACATGAGGCTGTTGATCCCGACAATGTCGCCGCTTATACGCATTAATGAAGGGCTAGCAAAACCATCTTTCTAAGACACGACAAAAAATCTCTATTTAACAGGTAGCTTATCTCTTTCGAAAAGGGGTGGGCTGGACCTGTGATAGAGATTTTTGTGTTCTAGTAATTGTTCTCCGTTCATAGAGTTGAAGTATAAGAGATTTCCGCAACAGATAGGAACCCTGTGTTCTGAATGTAATAAGCGGGTTTCGACGGGACGAAGGAGGACAAGGCTCACATGAAAAAAATTCAGACCTGGAACGTCGGAAGATGGAGAAGAAAAGGTATCGAAATTTTGGCAATGGGACATACGCTTGTGCTGCTTATCATGGGCTCGGCGCTTTTATTTGTCGTTTTGGGACTAGGAGGGTTGGCAGAAAATCGTTTGCAAACCTCTCCTGTTTCTTCGATGAAAGGATTGGCAGGCTCGGTGTCCAGCGGTTTTTTCGCGGATATGCTAGGTATGGAGGTACCTCATTTGGCACAAAAGAAGCAGCATTCTTCGTTGTCGGGTGAACAATGGTCGCCATTTGTTTTTCAGATGCTTACAGGTATTAATCCGCAGGATCCCAAAAGTCTCATTTCTCGTGAAATTCCTGGCATGTCTGCTGGTGCGCCTGTCTTGCTGCGCAAGGGTTCGGGGAACGACAAGGTAGAGGGTCCTACGGATTATCAACCTGATCAGGGAACGACAGATACCCCTGGGGGTTCAGACGCAGCTGAGAACCCGCCGTCTACTACGCCGGGTATTCCGACAACACCGGAAACAGACCCTGCACGTGAGGATGATCCAGGTGATGCCGCCAAAGGGGAGAAGCGTATATTAATCTACCATTCTCATCCCAGAGAAGCATATAATCCATTACTGAGCAAAACCAGTTCTAACCCCAATTCAGGTTCTAAGTCAGCTAATGTATCAAGGGTAGGTGACTTCGTAAAGAAGAGACTGGAAAAGCAAGGGATATCTACACTGCATGTAAACAAGGATTATGCCACCACAGTTCAAAATTACAATTGGAACTACTCCTATAAATATTCACGCGCAACAGTCAAGGAGGTTTTGGCTCAAAATAAAGGTTTAACTTATCTACTTGATATTCATCGTGATTCCCAACGTCATGGAAAAACAACAGCCACCATTAATGGACTTTCTTATGCCAAAGTGTATTTTATCATCGGACATGACAACAAAAATTGGCGTAAAAATGAAGCTTTTGCTGCTCGTATTCATGAAAAGCTGGAAAAATCCTATCACGGCGTATCACGAGGTGTATGGGGAAAAGATGGCGGCAAAGGAAACAACGGTGAATATAATCAAAGCTTGTCTTCGCATAGCATTTTGATCGAAATCGGAGGGATTGACAACACGGAGGAGGAGTTAAAACGAACTTCTGACGTTTTGGCGGATATGATCAGTGAAGTGTATTGGGAGGATCAGAAAGCCCAGAAGGCGGGCACCAACGTATCTGACACCAAAAAGAGCAATAGCGGCAATTAAATAAGGTAGCAGTTAGGGGGGATAGAATGACCGGACATTTTCGTAAAAAAGCGCTTGGATTTGTGCTTCTGATCGGAGCGGGCGTGTTACTTGGCATGCAGCTGGCAGGTTCTGGTCTGCGCTCAGTCTATGGCCCGGAATGGGACGAGAATCCAGTTTCATCAGTAAATCAACAGAAAGTTGAATATGAGCAGACGGTGATTGAGGATACCCCGGCAGCTGATGCCCAAGTGCATAATCGTACGTATAATACAAATAGAAAGGTCGAGTTTGAGCCACAAACGAACACGAACGAAGGGAATACAAACGAACGAAGTGAGGAACAGACCGCGCGCTGGACACATGAATGGGATATGAAGGCTGCACAAGATGACAATACTCGGCAGGGCCTAGAGACTCCTCGTGAGCTACTAGCCGTAAAGGCGCAGCAGGCTTCGGTGGATACCATGGCTGACAAAACGGCTGGACTGCTTCAAAACCTGTCAAGACAGGGCATTCGCTGGGTTGTATCTGTATTTGACGGGGTAACAGAATAGAAATATTGCTGACCCCCCTTACAACTGCTATAATAAGCTGATTGATACTAGGCATTGTGTGGGGGTAAGGCATGACTGACATTTTGGCAAGACAACGTAAAATTCGGAACTTTAGTATCATTGCACATATAGACCATGGTAAATCTACGCTGGCTGACCGGATCTTGGAGTACACCGGTGCACTCACTTCCCGCGAAATGCAGGAGCAAGTGCTTGACCAGATGGAACTGGAGCGGGAGCGCGGGATTACGATTAAGCTCCAGGCAGTGCGACTCACTTATAAGGCCGATGACGGCGAAGAGTACATTTTGAACTTGATTGATACACCGGGACACGTCGATTTTACCTATGAGGTATCTCGTAGTTTGGCAGCCTGCGAAGGTGCTTTGCTGGTAGTAGACGCAGCGCAGGGGATTGAGGCGCAGACATTGGCTAACGTTTATTTGGCGTTGGACAACAATCTGGAGATTTTGCCAGTGCTTAACAAGATTGATTTGCCAAGTGCTGATCCTGAACGGGTAAAGCAGGAAATCGAGGATGTTATCGGTTTGGACACGAGCGAAACCGTACATGCTTCAGCCAAAGCTGGAATCGGTATCAAGGAAATTTTGGAACAGGTGGTCAGAAGTGTGCCTGCTCCGCAAGGAAATCCGGATAATCCGCTCAAGGCGCTTATTTTCGATTCGCATTATGATCCTTATAAAGGCGTTATCGTATATGTACGTGTTGTAGATGGCAGTATCCGTGCGGGTTCGAAAATTAAGATGATGGCCACTGACAAAACGTTTGAGGTTATCGAGGTTGGAGCTTTCATGCCACGTATGACGATCGTGGATGAGCTAAATATCGGTGATGTTGGTTTTATCGTTGCCGGAATCAAGCATGTGGGCGACACTCGTGTCGGGGATACGGTAACGGATGCCAAAAATCCAACACCAGAACCGATGCCAGGCTATCGGAAAATTAATCCAATGGTGTATTGCGGTCTGTACCCAATTGAAACATCGGAATATAACGATTTGCGTGAGGCGCTTGAAAAGCTGCAACTGAACGATGCTTCGCTCAGCTTTGAACCGGAAACATCCAGTGCGTTGGGCTTCGGCTTCCGTTGCGGTTTCCTTGGTCTGCTTCATATGGACGTTATTCAGGAACGTATTGAACGTGAATTCAATATTCCGCTGATTACAACGGCACCAAGCGTAATTTACCGTGTACAATTGACTAACGGGGAAACGATTGAAATTGATAACCCATCCAACTACCCGGAAGTAGGACGTATTGAACATGTAGAAGAGCCATATGTTAAGGCAGGCATCATCGTGCCCAATGATTATGTAGGTACGGTTATGGAGCTTTGTCAGAGCAAGCGTGGTGAATACGTGAACATGGAGTACCTGGATACAACACGGGTAACGATTACGTACCAGATTCCTTTGTCTGAAATCGTATATGATTTCTTTGATCAGCTTAAATCCAGCACCAAAGGTTATGCTTCCTTTGACTATGAGATTTCAGGCTATCGCCAATCTAATCTGGTGAAGATGGATATTCTGTTGAATGGTGAGCAGGTCGATGCATTGTCATTCATCGTGCATAGAGATCGAGCTTACCACCGCGGACGTATCATTTGTGAGAAGCTGCGCGAGTTGATTCCACGGCAAATGTTCGAGGTGCCAATCCAGGCATCTGTAGGAACAAAGGTTGTTGCGCGTGAAACCGTTAAGGCTATGCGTAAAAACGTCTTGGCCAAATGTTATGGCGGCGATATTTCCCGTAAACGGAAGCTGCTTGAGAAGCAAAAAGAGGGCAAGAAGCGTATGAAGCAGGTCGGTAACGTAGAAGTACCACAGGAAGCATTTATGGCGGTACTGAAGATAGATGAGTAAAGCAGTTTGAAGTATTCGTCCATTCTTTCATGAGGCATTTGCCATGCATGAAGAATGGACGTTCTTTATTTGAGCAAGCTATTCAGGACAGAGAGCTCGTTCAAGTTCTGATTTAGAGTAATATGGCAACTATATTTAAATCTTTAGAGTATGTCTAAAATGTTTTTCGTTTACTGCAACACCTACACCACAAAAAATGACCGATTCGTGGTGGGCAGCAGCGGAGTGGGCCATTTGAATCTGGAGAAGCGTAGCGTTCGCCTTTACTCCCCAATTTTATCCCTAAGAGTGCTTATATAATGGAAAATTGGGGAGTAACAGCGATCAGAAGATCAAATGGAACACGAAGCGGTTGGTCTCGACCTCGGCTCATTTTCTCACTATACCCTGAATCGACAAGGAGGATCGGTATGACCGCATCCATACAAAAACATGAATATTCATCCGCGCCTCAAGCGGTTTATCTGCATATACCTTTTTGCACGAATAAATGCTTTTACTGTGACTTCAACTCTTATGTGCTCAAGGATCAGCCTGTTATGGAATATCTGTATGCCTTAGAACGGGAGATGGAACATACGGTCAAACTTCACCCGCCAGGAGAGATAAAGACCATTTTTGTCGGGGGAGGAACACCAACAACCCTCAATCCGAAGGAAATGGAATATTTCCTGAAGAGCGTTCGTACCTATTTTCCAAACTGGGCGGAAGATATTGAGTTTTCCATGGAAGCCAATCCTGGCACAACTGATTTTGAAAAACTTTCTGTGATGAAAGAGGGCGGCGTCAATCGACTCAGTTTTGGTGTGCAGGCTTTCCAGAATGATTTGCTTACAGGCATAGGTCGTATTCATAGTACAGATGACGTCTATCGTAGTTTGGAAAACGCACGTAAGGCCGGCTTGGACAATCTGTCGATTGACCTGATGTTCGGTTTGCCGAACCAAACGGTCGAGATGCTGGATGAAAGCGTCAGTAGAGCGCTGGAGCTGGATCTTCCTCATTACTCTATCTACAGTTTGAAGGTTGAAGAGAACACGCTCTTCCACACGTTATACCAGAAAAATCAGCTGCCACTTCCACATGAAGATGACGAACTGGAAATGTATTTGCTCCTTATGCGTCGCATGAAAGAAGCGGGTTATGAACAGTACGAAATTAGCAATTTCGCTAAACCAGGTTTGGGTAGTAAGCACAATATGACTTATTGGCGGAATGAGGATTATTATGGTCTTGGCGCTGGGGCACATGGTTATGTTGGCAGAGAGCGTCATATGAACATTAAGGGCATTAACCCTTATGTGGAGGCTACTCGGAATGGCCTACCGCGTTTGGACAGCTTTGAGGTGCCGACGGCGGAAGCTATGGAGGACTTCCTCATGGTCGGTTTGAGAATGCTGGAGGGTGTGTCCAAATCCCGCTTTGAAGCTCAATTCGGTCAGACATTGGAAGACACGTTTACAGTTCCTCTTAGAAAAATGCTGAATGCAGGATTAATCGAATCAATCGAGGATGGGTATCGTTTGAGCGAACGCGGTATTTTATTCGGAAATGACGTATTTGCAGAGTTCATCGGTTCGATCACGGTAAATTCATAAGTTGCAAGCTTCAATACAGTACATTTTAACTTCGTAAGCTGGGCCATCATTTTATTACACCATTCTGCCACAGCAGGGTAAATGGAGTATTGCGATTCTATGCGTAATGTTGTATATTTATTCATTATATGCGGCAAGCGGCAGGAGGAGAGCAAAATGGCTTCAGTGTGTAAAGATGTATTGTGCAGAAGTGCGGTTCCTGAAGATGTGGAGCCTTTATATCAAATGATTAGCGGCTATGCAGAGCGGGGGATTATGCTGCCACGTTCAAGGGAAGTGCTTACGCGCCAACTGGAGCTGTTTATTGTTGCAGAGGTGGACGGCGAAGTCGTTGGTTGTGGTTCTTTATGCAAATTGGGGGCTGATTTGGTAGAGATTCGCTCCCTTGGTATCTCTGAGGGGCATAAAGGAATGGGAATCGGCTCCAAGCTTGTGGAAGGCCTTATTAGAGAAGCACGGCGGCAACATATCCCTAAAATTATGGCACTGACCTACGAGGTATCCTTTTTTATAAAAAACGGTTTTGATGTAGTTAGCAAAGAGATTTTCCCTGAAAAGGTATGGACTGACTGCATTCATTGCAGTAAACAAAACAATTGTGATGAAATCGCAGTGTTGAAAGTACTGAACTGACCTGTCAATAATGAGGTCAGTTCATTGTTTTTTTATCAGGACGCAGCCTTGCGTATGTGTTACAGCTTACATTATTGTGCCCCTGTTCGTTTCTCAAATGTTTGGAGTAACCACCAAATAAATTGATGATGAGGCTCCAGTTCCGAAGGTATATCACTCAGGCTTCTTATGGGATGGTCCTTATGGTAATCCGTATCATTATAAAAGTATGTAGTGCCATCTAACGGGACTTGACCTTTGTATTTATACAAGGCGACAATATATTTTTCAGACTCTCCAGTTCGGCTTGGACGATATGTGTACTCTTCCCAATCAGCTGGTGTTAAATCATCATAATGTAATATAGCAGTGACACTATATTTTATTTGCTTGGGAATGCTTGGACTGAATTCTTGTGGGTAAAATAAAATGGTATTCCATATGCTTAACAGTATTGTAGGGATCAAGATTAAGGCACACCACAAGGGTCTTAATTTACGAATTAAATGGATCACTGAAATCATAAGGGCAGCGTTCAGAATAAAAACTAGTGGCAAAGCAAGGATTCTTCCTAGACCTGTGTACGGAAACAATTCGATTAAAATGTAAAACATACAAATTGTAGGTGAAAGAGCGATTAATGCGTATAAAAGGTTGCGGCGCTGGCTTCTCAGATCCTATTCCTCCTCAAAGACAATAAAGTTATAACAGTTTGGAGACACAGTCTCAATTTTTTGCATTCTGTATCCCTATACATAAATACGGTTTGGATATGATGAAAAATGAGGGTTTATGTGAAAAAGTGTAAACGCTCTGTTTCCATATCAATAATCAAAATGGATGTAATAAATCTCGTTTATTGAAAATACTGATCTGACTTGACAATGATCAGGTCGGTTTGGTATTTTTGTATTATCAGTTAGCACTCATCTCGAACGAGTGCTAATGATTCCATTTAACAATCATGCTATTATGGATAAACGATAAGGGGGGATTCGCTTGTTAACCGAACGTCAGAGACTCATTTTGAATGCGATTATTGATGACTACATTCGTTCGGCTGAGCCAGTGGGTTCCCGCAGCATATCCAAAAGGCAGGATGTCGGATTCAGCCCAGCCACAATTCGTAATGAAATGTCGGATTTGGAGGAACAGGGCTATCTGGAGCAACCCCATACTTCTGCGGGACGCATCCCGTCTCATAAAGGTTATCGTTATTATGTGGACCATTTGGTGCCACTAAATACACTGAAGCCTATGGAAATGCGGGAACTAAAAGCCTTTTACGCCGAAAAGCTGAATGTAATGGAGCAAGTGATTCAGCATGCATCAGGCATTTTGTCCCATATGACCAATTATACTTCCATCTTGCTTGGGCCGGAGGTGTTTCATACTTCGTTGCGTCATTTTCAGCTGTTGCCGCTCAACGAAACGACGGCTGTGGCGATTATCGTGACCAATACCGGTCAGGTGGAGAATAAAACGGTGGATATTCCACCTGGAATTTCAATTTCCGAGATGGAAAAGGTTGTGAATTTACTGAACAGCAAGCTGGTCGGTGTGCCGATTTATCAGCTTAAATCACGCCTTTACACCGCGCTTGGTCAGGAAATGGAGAAGCATGTGTCTCATTTTGAGGACGCTATGAAGGTGCTGGATAAAGCACTCGATAATGAATCGGATCAGCGCTTGTATTTGAGCGGTGCGACGAACATGCTGAATCAACCTGAATTTAAAGATGTAGAAAAGGTTAAACATATTCTCGATCTGCTGGAGGAAACACCAACGCTGCTTAAACTGATGACTCCTGTAGCCGGAGCCCCTGAAATTCAAGTCCGCATCGGTACAGAAAATGATCATGAAGCATTTGCCAATTGCAGCCTGATTACTGCTACATATGCAGTAGACGGAGAAGCGTTGGGTACGATAGGTATATTGGGTCCGACGCGGATGGAGTATGCGAGAGTTATTAATATTTTGGGTATCCTGTCTAAGGATTTGACCGCAATGCTAACGCAACGGTTTAAATAGAACAAGATCGCACAGGTTGCGGTCCTACATGTTCCGCGCCGGGATACGGCTTGTATCCTGCGCGGGTGCATTGTTGCGTGCTTTTGTATGGGTAGTTATGACTTGAAGGAGGTGAAACATTTTGAAGGAAGAACAAGCGTTCCAAGATGAAAAACAACAAAATGTAAGCACAGAGGAAGCTGCCGAAACGAGCCAGCAGGAAGAGCCGGTGAATGAAGCGGCATCACTGGAAGCCGAGGAAGAAAACACAGAGGTGGCAAAACTTCGTGCAGAGGCTGAGGAGCATCAGCAGCGGTTTTTGCGCGCACAGGCGGATTTTGATAATTTTCGCCGCCGTACACTGAAAGAAAAGGAAGACCTTGCTAAATATGCGTCTATGAAGCTTGTTACCGAGTTGGTGCCTGTTCTGGATAACTTCGAGCGAGCGCTGGCAACAGCATCGCAAGGAGCGGAGTCTGAGTCATTCACCAAAGGCGTGGAAATGATTTTCCGCCAGTTTGAGAGTGTGCTTCAGGCAGAGGGAGTGACGGCCATGAATGCAGTGGGACAACCGTTTAATCCTGATTTCCACCAGGCTATTATGCAGGTAGAGAGCGAAGAGCATGATGAAGGCATCGTCGTTGAAGAGGTACAAAAAGGATACATGCTGAAGGACAAGGTGCTTCGTCCAGCGATGGTAAAAGTTAGCATGTAACTTTTTCTATATACATTAGAATTACATCATTTTGATTCAACCATTCTGGCCTGAGGGCCTCGTATATACAGAAGGAGGAATTGTCCGATGAGCAAAGTAATCGGTATTGACTTAGGTACAACCAACTCTTGTGTGGCTGTTATGGAGGGCGGCGAAGCCGTCGTTATTCCAAATCCGGAAGGCGCGCGCACAACCCCTTCCGTTGTCGGTTTCAAAAAAGATGGGGAGCGTACTGTAGGGGAAACGGCAAAACGCCAAGCAATTACGAACCCGGATCGTACAATCATGTCCATCAAGCGCCACATGGGTACAAATCATAAAGAAAACATCGATGGTAAGGAATATTCCGCACAGGAAATTTCCGCTATGATTTTGCAAAAGCTGAAAGCTGATGCTGAAGCTTACCTGGGCCAAACGGTTTCTCAAGCGGTTATCACTGTTCCAGCTTACTTCAATGATGGTCAACGTCAAGCAACTAAGGACGCAGGTAAAATTGCCGGTCTGGAAGTTCTGCGGATTGTCAATGAGCCAACAGCAGCTGCATTGGCATATGGTATGGAAAAATCCGAAGACCAAACGATCCTCGTATATGACTTGGGCGGCGGTACATTCGACGTATCCATTTTGGAACTGGGCGATGGTTTCTTCGAAGTTAAAGCAACAAGCGGCGATAACAAGCTGGGTGGCGATGACTTTGACCAAGTGATTATTGATTACCTCGTAAATGAGTTCAAGAAAGATCAAGGTATTGACCTGAGCAAAGATAAAGCAGCTGTACAACGTCTGAAAGACGCAGCAGAAAAAGCGAAAAAAGAACTGTCCGGCGTGCTGACAACGACAATTTCCTTGCCGTTTATCACAGTAGCTGATGGCGTTCCACAGCATTTGGAGTTGAACCTGACTCGTGCGAAGTTTGAAGAATTGTCTGCAGGTCTGGTTGAACGTACTTTGGGACCTACTCGTCAAGCGATGAAAGATGCAGGGATGAGTGCTAGCGACATCGATAAAATCGTTTTGGTCGGCGGCTCTACACGTATTCCAGCTGTACAAGAAGCAATCAAAAAGCTGACAGGTAAAGAGCCTCATAAAGGCGTAAACCCTGATGAAGTAGTAGCTTTGGGCGCAGCAGTTCAAGCAGGTGTATTGACAGGTGATGTTAAGGACGTCGTTCTCCTTGACGTAACTCCACTGTCCCTCGGTATTGAAACCGCAGGTGGCGTATTCACCAAAATGATTGATCGTAACACGACAATCCCTACGAGCAAATCGCAGGTATTCTCGACGTATGCCGACAATCAGCCTAGCGTAGAAATTCACGTGCTGCAAGGTGAACGCGAAATGGCAGCAGGCAACAAAACACTGGGCCGTTTCCAATTGGGAGATATCCCTCCAGCACCACGTGGTGTACCGCAAATCGAAGTTACTTTCGACCTCGATGCGAACGGTATTGTGAACGTATCTGCTACAGATAAAGGCACAGGTAAAAGCCAAAAAATTACGATCACATCTTCTAGCGGCTTGAGTGACGAAGAAGTAGAACGTATGATGAAGGATGCCGAGTTGCATGCGGAAGAAGATAAGAAACGCAAAGAGTTGGTAGAAGCGAAAAACGCTGCGGACCAACTGATCTACTCCGTAGACAAAACGATTAAAGATCTGGGCGAAAAAGCGGATGCAGGTGAAGTCGAAAAAGCAAATGCAGCTAAAGAAAATCTGCAAAAAACGCTGGAATCCGACAACCTGGAAGACATCAAAAAAGCTACTGAAGAACTGACTGAAATCGTTCAGCAATTGTCTGTGAAATTGTATGAGCAAGCTGCTCAAGCAGCACAAGCTCAAGACGGAGCAGCAGACAGCAAAGGCCGTGACAATGTTGTTGATGCGGACTATGAAGTTGTTGACGAAGATCAGAAGAAAGACTAAGCAACGGATCGGGTAGTGTAACTTTACGGTATACCGGTACGTTATGATATACTGAACAGTAATTGCAGCGTAGCTGCCTTGATAAATAACAATTAGCCTAAGGGTAACCGTTATTTCCAAGATAAATAAGCATATTACGGGTTGTACTGCCTTGAAATGATGGGAAGGTCAGAGCCGGGTCATCCCGCGCCTTTGGCTTTCCTTTTATATGTAGTGCAGACACGTTGTAGGCATGGGGGTGGAACATTGGCTGATAAGCGTGATTATTATGAGGTGCTAGGTGTCGCAAAAGGCGCTTCGGATGAAGAAGTCAAAAAGGCTTACCGCAAGCTTGCGCGTCAGTATCATCCGGACGTGAACAAGGCTGCGGACGCAGAAGCTAAATTTAAAGAAGTAAAAGAAGCTTACGATGTTCTCAGCGATGGTCAGAAGCGGGCAAGATACGACCAATACGGTCATGTAGACCCAAATCAGGGCATGGGAGGCGGCTTTGGTGGTGCCGACTTCGGTGGCGGGTTTGGTGATATTTTTGATATGTTCTTTGGTGGCGGCAACGGTCGGCGTGATCCGAATGCACCGCAACGAGGGAACGATCTTCAATATACGATGACGATTGAATTCAAAGAAGCGGTGTTTGGTAAAGAAACCGACATTCAAATTGAACGCACGGAAACATGCGATACGTGTCATGGTACAGGAGCCAAGGCGGGCACTCAACCACAGACCTGTTCCGTCTGCCATGGCAGTGGACAAGAAGAAGTGGTACAGAATACACCGTTTGGCCGCATGGTTAATCGACGCGCTTGTTCCAATTGCGGCGGTTCCGGAAAAATTATCAAGGAAAAATGTACGACTTGTAGCGGATCAGGCCGTGTCCGCAAGAAACGTAAAATTCATATTCGCATTCCGGCGGGTGTGGATGACGGCGCACAAATGCGTATCAACGGGGAAGGCGAAGGCGGTGTCAACGGAGGACCGGCTGGTGACTTGTACGTCGTATTCCGTGTGAAGTCGCACGACTTCTTTGAGCGTGAGGGAGACGATATCTACTGTGAAATTCCGCTGACGTTTTCACAGGCAGCATTGGGAGATGAGGTGGAGATCCCAACGTTGACCGAGAAAGTGAAGCTGAAAGTTCCAGCAGGCACACAAACAGGCACTTATTTCCGTCTTAAAGGAAAGGGTGTGCCAAAACTGCGCGGCGTAGGTCAAGGTGACCAGCATATTAAGGTAGTTGTGGTAACGCCTAGCAAGCTGAGTGAGGAACAGAAGGATTTGCTGCGTCAGTTCTCTTCGCTTAGTGGAGAGCAGACACATGAGAATGAGCAGTCCTTTTTTGATCGTGTGAAGCGGGCTTTCCGAGGCGACTAAGCCAAAGTCTAAATCGCGGAGCTTCAATCATGAATCCGAGGGGACTATTCCGCAATTGCGGGATAGTCCCTTTTTTTATATTCACGTAAACACATACATAGCCATTTTTGTATAACCAAAGTTAACTATTGAGCTTCTATCAACTAGAAAGGGGTGAGTTCCATCGAAAAAATACGGACAAGTCTGCGTCGGGGTAAGCCGCTTTTAAAGCTCAGAGGTCTAATAACGCTGCTCGTATGTCTGGTTATGGCACTTGTGCTCCTGCCAGTAACACTGTTATTTGCGGAGAGAGTTGAGCTTGAAACGGAGAAGGGGCTTGAGGAAAAGGCAATGTCCATTGCCCGTACACTCGCCCATACACCACTTATTATCGAGCAATTGCAACAGACGGGTTCTTCTCCTTCCATGCAGGAGTATGTGAAGAAGGTCTCAACAGCGAATCATATCCAATTTGTCGTGGTTATGGATATGAAGGGAATTCGTAAAACGCACCCCGATGCTAGGAGGATTGGCAAAGCCTTTGTCGGAGGAGACGAGTATACTGCACTTCATGGTCAGGAGAGCGTGTCCGTTGCAAAGGGGACATTAGGCATGTCCATGCGAGCCTTTTCCCCCGTGTTCAGTGTGACGGGAAAGCAGGTAGGGGCAATTGTTGTTGGTATATCCATGCAAGATATACAGCGGGCCCAGGAAGGCAACACCCGTCTTATTGCTATCGCCATTGGTATCGGAATGTTGATTGGCACAGGAGGAGCGGTTGTGCTGGCTCGTAAAATCAAAAATATGCTGGTCGGTCTGGAACCGCCGGAAATCGCACGTTTGCTGGAGGAACGCAGCGCGATGTTGCAGTCCATCAAGGAAGGAGTCATTGCGGTAGATGAATGCGGTCGTATCATGCTGATGAATGCAGAAGCGATCCGTCTACTGAGGCAAGCGGGGATTGAAGACTTCTCATTCTCTGGACAGGAAATTACTGTTTATTTATCTGCTTTCCGATTACAAGAGGTCTTGGAAGTAAGCACTCCACTGATGGATGAGGAGATGGAGTTGGGTGGGATCACCTTGCTGACCACCAGTGTTCCGATACGGGTCAAAGGAAAAATTGTCGGAGCCATTGTAACCTTTCGGGATAAGACGGAGATGAACCAGCTTGCGGAACGGTTGACAGGAGTTTCCTTGTACACGGAAGCACTACGCGCACAGGCTCATGAATTTATGAACAAGCTGCATGTCATTATGGGGATGGTGCACTTGCGAATGTATGATAAACTGGAGCACTATATTATGGATGCCGTCGAGCATCATCAAGTAGAGATAGGTTCCATTACTCGGCAGCTTAAGGACCCAGTTATGGCGGGGTTTGTGTTAGGAAAATTAAGCCGGGCCAGAGAGGCAGGGGTAAGTTTTGAACTGACTCCGGGTAGTCACTTGCCTGAATCCAGTCAAACTCAAACGACTCACGAACTGATTACTATTCTTGGCAATCTGTTTGATAATGCGGTGGAGGCGATGGAATCTCTGGAGCACAAGCGGATTACCCTTTCACTTTATTATGAGGAAAACCAGAAGCATGGCTGTCTGACCTGTATCATGTGCGACAATGGTCCGGGTATACCGGAGGACCTTGTGAAGGCTATTTTTGAAAAAGGTTTTTCGACCAAGGGAGAGTCACGAGGGATGGGACTTTATCTAGTGGCGCAAAGCGTGAAGAGGCTACAAGGTAGTGTAAAGTTGATCCCAGTCGAGCAGGGGTGCTGTTTTCAGATTAAGATTCCATACATTATAGCGGGGAATGATGAACATGATTAATGTCCTGATTGTAGAAGATGATCCGATGGTTGCAGAATTTAACCGCAAATATATGGAGCAGGTAGAGGGTTTCCAATGTGGCGGTTGGGCTTCTTCGGTGGAAGAGGCTAAGAAATATTTAGCTGAACAAGCCATTGATCTAATATTGCTGGATGTGTATATGCAAGAAAGTAATGGCCTCGATTTACTGTCATTCATACGGGAGGCTGGAGTGAATGTGGATGTTATTGTCATCTCAGCTGCAAGTGACATGAGCAGTGTCAAAAAGGCGATGAATTTTGGCGCTGTGGATTATTTGATCAAGCCTTTCCACTTTAACCGTTTTCTAGAGGCACTTACCGGGTATCGAGAGCACATTAGTATTGTACGTGAGCGCAGTCTACTATCGCAGGAGGAGCTGGATCGACTGATTTATCATAAAAGCTTGACTAAAGACTTGGCACGGTTGCCCAAGGGGATAACGAAATCCACGCTGGCTATGATATGGAATTGTATCCAGCAGCATCATAAGGTTCTATTTTCCACGGAGGATATTGCGGAGAGTGCAGGGATCTCCAGGGTGTCTATGCGCAAGTATTTGGCTTTTATGACAGAGATTGAAGTGCTTTCTATGGAAACTATATATGGTACCATTGGACGCCCTGTTTACCAATATCAGGTTTTGCCGCAGGCAGAAGGAATCATCAATAGTTATATTTAGCCCTATTTCTGATTACTTTAGTTACAAAAGTTAGTTCTTAGTTTTAAAACCAAATAAAGCGTTTTCCAAGGTGTAGAATGGGAACATGATCATCATTCTTCACTTTATGGAGGGAGATTTATGGAAAATGCTACGAACCAGCCTGTCATTCAAAAGGGGCAAAGAAATACTGTAGATGGGTTTAGGATGCTGGGGAGGATAAAGGTGGGAGTGATTCCTCTTCCGCTATATGCCGTGATCGCGCTAATTGTTTATGCGGCTGCAATTACAGAAAGACTTCCGAACGATCTATTAGGCGGGTTTGCCGTCATCATGATTTTAGGTATATTGCTCAGTGATCTGGGAGCCAAACTTCCGCTGCTTAAACATATAGGCGGGCCAGCCATTTTATCCCTTATGGTTCCATCGTTAATGGTATTTTGGAATATGTTCAGTCCATCTGCGATGGGGGCTGTGCACACGCTTATGAAAACCTCGAATTTTCTTTATTTTTACATCGCATGTCTAGTAACCGGCAGTATTCTTGGTATGGATCGCAAAATGCTAATGAATGGAATTGTCAAAATTTTTGCCCCCATTATCATAGGATCTATTGCTGCTGTTGCCGTCGGTATGGTAGTGGGTATGACTTTTGGCTATAGTGCTTATCATACATTTTTTTTCATCATCATTCCGATTATTTCCGGCGGGATTGGAGAAGGCATTTTACCGTTGTCCATTTCGTATGGAATGGTACTGGGCAAGGATTCTGCAGTATTCGTATCCCAGTTTATCCCGGCTGCAATTATCGGTAACATTGTTGCAATTATAGGGGCAGGCGTCTTGAAGAGATTAGCGGAGAAAAAACCAGAAACTTCTGGTAACGGAAGGTTGTTAAAACTCGAAAAAGACAAAGGTGAGTTATCTCCGGTAAACTTGGGACAATCCGTTTCTTTTCCATTAATGGGTGGTGGTCTGTTGTTGGCCTGTACTTTCTTTATTGTGGGTAAGCTGCTGGAGCCGTATCTCCATATTCCAGGGCCGATTCTCATGATTTTGGCGGCGGCATTAATTAAATGTGTTCAGATCATGCCGAACACATTGGAGCAGGGAGCTTTTCATTTGTACAAATGTATAACCGCTAGTCTGACGTGGCCCTTGATGGTGGGGTTAGGTATTTTGTATGTGCCATTAGATAGTGTAGTTGGGATTCTAACGGTTCCTTATGCGATTACCTGTGCATCTGTAGTGGTTGCATTGATTGTTACTGGATACTTCACAGGAAAATGGATTCACATGTATCCCGTAGAAGCTGCTTTGGTGACCAGTTGTCGCGGCGGATTAGGGGGCACGGGCGATGTAGCCATTCTGTCTGCATCCAATCGGATGGAACTGATGCCTTTTGCCCAAATTGCTACACGGATTGGCGGGGCGGGCACGGTCATTTTAGCCACCTTGTTACTCCAATTATGGAGCTGATGAGATTTATACACAGGACTGAGTTTCATATCCAAATAGAGGCATGAAAGGACGGAGAAAAAATATGAGCAGTTTAATAGATGAAATTAGAGAATTACATGCAGGTGGCAAAATGGAGACCTTACCCAAGAAGCCAATTGAAACGATGGAGGGGTTATCCAAAGTTTATACGCCAGGTGTAGCTGAAATTTGCATGGAAATCGCCAATGACCCAGCCAAAGCATATCAATTAACGATCAAAAAAAATACAGTAGCGGTCGTATCAGATGGAACCGCGGTACTTGGATTGGGAGATATCGGGCCAGAGGCTGCTATGCCTGTGATGGAGGGTAAAGCAGTACTGTTCAAACAATTTGCAGGTGTCGATGCATTCCCCATCTGTCTCAATACGAAGGACCCTGATGAGATTGTTCAAATTGTCAAAATGATCGCTCCTGCCTTTGGCGGCATTAACTTGGAAGATATATCTTCGCCACGCTGTTTTGAGATTGAAAGACGGTTGAAGCAGGAACTCGACATCCCAGTATTTCATGATGATCAGCATGGTACGGCAGTTGTTGTATTAGCAGGTTTGGTCAATGCACTAAAGGTATGCGGCAAAAAAATGGAAGATGTCAAAGTAGTATTTGCCGGGATCGGTGCGGCAGGTATGGCCTGCTCCCGTATGCTGCTCAAGGCAGGGGTACGCAATCTGATTGGCGTGGATCGGCAAGGAGCCATTCACCGTGGTGTAGAATACAGTAACCCGCATTGGACAGAATATGCGAACATGACTAACCCGCATAATTTAAGTGGAAGCTTATCTGAGGTAATTGTGGGAGCTGATGTTTTCATCGGTGTATCTGGTCCAGATATACTGACTGTGGAAGACATACAGAGCATGGCAACTGATCCTATCGTGTTTGCTATGGCGAATCCGAAGCCAGAAATTGATCCGGCTGTAGCCTTACCTTATGTGCGTGTGCTTGCTACCGGCCGCTCCGATTTTCCTAACCAGATTAATAACGTGCTGTGCTTCCCGGGAATTTTTCGGGGCGCTCTGGATTGCCATGCCAAGACGATTAACGAGGAGATGAAACTGGCAGCCGGTCTTGCCATTGCTGATGCCATTTGCCCTGAGGAGCTAAGTGAAACTTATATCATACCGAATGTTTTTAATGCGAAGGTGGTTCAGAAGGTACGGGATGCTGTTATTCGCGCAGCCTGGGAGACAGGAGTAGCCATGTCAGGAGAAGCTCCGGCCGCTACTTTACATCCGTAAAAGTTATGGTCTTCACGAACTTTAGTTCATGGTCTTGGCCTGCTGTTCTTGATAATGTCTGTATCTGTTTAGCCCTTCGTGGAGAATATAAAGTCTTGCCAATGAGCAGGATATAACAAAGCGTAACGGTCTATGTTCTCAACCAAGGTTACGCTCAATACTACACAGGGAGATTTTGGGATGGGCGAAAAAAATATTTTGGCGTATTTCAAAAGTCCTGAGGAAGCACAGGGAGCCGCGAGAAAATTGGAGGCTCTCCGGGTAACGGATATGTCGATAGATCGTTTTAGCCGGTATCCGCGGCAGTCTACGGGCAACGCCGGACTGCCTGTGTTCTCGGGACAGATTAGCAGCTTGTCCTCACTCACACAGGGCGTGGATTTTACAGATGCGTCTCCTGCAATACTGGCTGCGGCTGATCCTGCTGCCAGTGGCATGAGTGATGGAGGACAAGGTGGACCGACCGGCCGCGATATTTTGTTGACTGCGGTGGTGGATGAATCCATTCATCATCAGGCGATGTCTATTGTGGAACAAGCGGGTGGAATGCTGTGACAAGTTTGGAAGGAGCAGTGACCGATGTCTAAAAACAAACGGTTCGATAAAGTGCTGACCAAAACCGAGAAAATCAAACGCATGCAATCTGCCAAAAACGAAGATGTTGAGTTCTCGGCAGAGCAGGCAGATGCTGAGGATCTGGAAGCGATCCGGCGTAGTGAAGTAGCTGACCGCCGTCAGCAACGTATCATAAACGACAACGAGTAGAATACAATAAGGCGGGTATCCCATCTAAAAAGGTGATTTGCGGGATAGCCCGTCTTATTTGTGTTTTCCCCTTGTTCTATTCATTATCCGCTACATGCTGTTGCGCTAAAAACTAGAGGGCTAAAGATAAAGGCAGTAGTCGCAGGTGTTTGATTTTCAATAATGAGTCCATCTGCTTTTTTGAACTCCTATGCGAGTATATAGTACAATGTAATGTATGCATGTGAAATGAGGAGGAAATGTAAACCATGTTGTGGAATGAAATTACAATACATACAAGCGAGGAAGCTATCGAAATGATTTCGAATTTTCTGCACGAAGCAGGTGCGGGAGGGGTTTCCATTGAAGAATCCGGTTCGCTCAACAAGCCTCGGGATACGTCTTATGGACAGTGGTACGATCGCCCTTTGAACGATATTCCTGAAGGACAAGCGATCATCAAGGGCTATTTTGCTGAAGAAATAGACATGGACAGCGTGCGTGCACAAATTGAGCCGCGGGTTGAACAATTGAGAACATTTGATATTGACCCTGGCGAGGTTCGGTATGAGCTGAAAACGGTCAACGAGGATGACTGGGCTAATGCCTGGAAGCAATATTTCAAGCCTTTACGTGTATCGGATCATTTGACCATCAAACCGACTTGGGAAGAGTATGAGCCTGCGAGTGAAGATGAAAAAATCATTGAGCTCGATCCGGGTATGGCCTTCGGCACTGGTACACATCCGACGACATCCCTTTGCCTGAGAACGCTGGAATCCGTGATTCAGGGTGGAGAAGAAGTCATTGATGTTGGTACAGGCTCCGGTATCTTAGCCATTGGAGCGATAAAGCTGGGAGCAAAGCATGTACTTGCCTTGGATCTCGACCCGGTGGCGGTATCGAGTGCGCATGAAAATACGCGTTTGAACGGACTAGAGGAACATATCACCATTAAAGAAAGCGATTTGCTCTCTGTGCTTAATGCAAGCGATCCAACGCTGGGGATCCAGCTGCCAGTCAAGCTGGTCGTAGCTAATATTTTAGCTGAGATCATTTTGCTGTTCATTGATGATGTATATAAAGCCTTGGAGCCAGGTGGCATTTATATTGCTTCAGGGATTTGGAAGAACAAAGAAGAGGTTGTCGAATCTGCGTTGAAGGCAGCTGGCTTTGAGATTGCCGAAATCAGCCGAGATGAAGATTGGCTGGCGTTTGTGGCGAGAAAGAGGTAAGCATGGATTTTTTACAAAGTATTTTTCGGGTAAATTTAAATGTCCTTCCATTTTACTTGCTGGCTGTGATCATATCGTTTACGGTGCATGAGTTTGCTCATGCGTATTATGCCAATAAATTTGGCGATCCTACGGCCAAGCTACTTGGGCGCGTGACTTTAAATCCGGCAGTGCATATTGATCTGCTGGGTACGCTGTTACTGTTGATCGGAGGCTTTGGCTGGGCCAAGCCAGTCCCGGTCAATCGTGACAATTTTAGCCGCCCGCGCCTCATGGGCATTATTGTATCGGCTGCTGGTCCGCTGAGCAATCTGCTGCTTGCATTTGTGACTACGCTGATCTATGCTGTGCTGCTTCATTTTCAAGTATTGCCGGGAATGGAGAACCAGCGGGTGGCACAGGCAATCTATTTATTTATCAATGCACTGATCAATTTGAATCTGTTTTTGTTTATCTTTAATTTAATTCCACTGCCTCCACTCGATGGCTACCGGATTGTGGAGGATGTGGCTCCCACTCCTGTGCGCCGCAAGCTTCAGCAGTTTGAGCAATGGTCGATCTTTATTTTTCTGCTTATACTGATAATTCCGCAGGTACGAGCTGTAACGATTGAACCTCTTTACACGCTGTCTCAGATGATTTATATACAGTTTTTGCAGTTCTCTTTTTACATTACCGGACTGTTCGGAGCCTAAGGGCTCCCTTTTTTTTACGAAAATCGGTATAACATAAACAGAAGAGGGAACAGACTGGTCATACAGGCGCAAAAGATGATATGATGGTGCTTGGTGATTTTATCGGAATTTGTACGGAACGTTAGTGGATAATAGTTATTTTAGAATAGGTGTGAGAGAATGCAGCGTTATTTTATTCCGGCAGAGCAATTTCTAGAAGATCACGTAATTGTTACGGGTGAGGACGCGCGACATATCGCCAAAGTCATGCGAGGCCGTAGTGGTGACAAAATTATAGTCAGTGACGGGGTATCCAGGGAAGCGCTGGCTGCATTGGATACGATTGAGCAGGACCATGTAAAAGCGACGATCATCGAGCTGCTGGAGATGACCTCTGAACCGTATGTTCAGATCACCATCGCGCAGAGTCTTCCTAAAGGGGACAAGATGGAGACGGTGATGCAAAAATGTACGGAAATCGGAGCCACCGGTTTCGTACCGTTTTTATCCGAGCGTACGGTCGTACAGTATGATGCCAAAAAGGAAGGCAAGCGACTGGAGCGTTGGCGCAAAATTGTGAAGGAAGCGGCTGAGCAAAGCCATCGCAATCGGATTCCGGAAATTAGCGCACCCCTGACGTGGAAAGAACTTCTGGCTTCTTTTGCTGGGTATGATTTGATATGTTATTGTTATGAAAAAGAGCAGGGGCGGCAGCTACGGGATGTAATCCAGCCTTTCGCAGGACAATGGGCGTCCACAGACAAGCCGCGTGTGCTCGTAGTTGTGGGCCCGGAAGGCGGCTTTACTGAAGCGGAAAGCCTAGAGGCCGAGCAGGCCGGGGCACAGTCTACAGGACTGGGAAGACGTATTTTGCGTGCGGAGACCGCAGGTATGGTTGCATTGGCATGCATTTTATATGAGACAGGAGAAATGGGAGGGGTTTAATATGCCATCAGTGGCATTTTACACATTAGGTTGTAAGGTAAACTTTTATGATACAGAAGCGATCTGGCAGCTGTTCAAAAAAGAAGGTTATGAGCAGGTGGATTTTGACGAGCAGACCGCTGATGTCTATTTAATTAATACATGTACGGTTACGAACACCGGTGATAAAAAAAGCCGTCAGATCATTCGTCGCGCGATTCGCCGAAATCCAGATGCCATTGTGGCAGTGACGGGCTGTTACGCTCAAACTTCTCCAGCTGAAATTATGGATATTCCAGGTGTTGATCTTGTTATTGGTACGCAGGACCGAGATAAGATTATTCCGTTTGTAAAGGAGATCCAAGAGTCGCGTCAACCCGTAAACGCGGTGCGTAATATAATGAAGACCCGTGTGTTTGAGGAAATGGATGTACCTGATTTTGCTCATCATACCCGCGCGTTTCTAAAAATTCAGGATGGCTGCAATAACTTCTGCACCTTCTGTATTATCCCGTGGTCGCGGGGCTTATCCCGCAGCCGTGATGCGGCGAGCATTATCACACAAGCGCGTCAACTGGTGCACGCAGGCTACAAGGAAATCGTACTCACGGGTATCCATACGGGTGGTTATGGCGACGATATGGATAATTATGACCTATCCGATCTGCTGTGGGACCTGGAGAAAGTGGAAGGGCTGGAACGTATTCGTATCAGCTCGATTGAAGCCAGCCAGATTGATGAAAAAATGCTGGACGTGCTGAAACGCTCCAATAAGCTGGTTCGCCATTTCCACATACCGCTTCAAGCAGGGGACGATACCGTGCTGAAAAGGATGCGCCGCAAGTACACGACAGAAGAGTTTTATAACAAAATGCTTATGATTCGAAAAGCAATGCCAGATGTAGCGATTACAACAGATATAATTGTCGGCTTCCCTGGAGAAACGGACGAAATGTTCCGCAATGGCTATGAGCTGATGAAAAAAATCGGTTTCTCGGAAATGCACGTGTTCCCGTATTCCAAGCGTACTGGAACGCCTGCGGCGCGTATGGAGGATCAGGTTGACGAGGACGTGAAAAATGCGCGTGTGCGTGAGCTGATTGAACTGTCTGAGCAAATGCAGCTGGCATATGCTGAGAAGTTTGTTGGTCAGGTGCTGGAGGTTATTCCTGAAGTAGCTCCTAAAGGGACAGAAGATAGCGGCATACTCTACGGTTATAGTGACAATTACATTCAACTGGTGTTTGAAGGTAATAAGGATCTGGTTGGTAAGGTGTGCCGCGTGAAGCTGACGAAGGCAGGCGTTAATGAAAGTGAAGGCCAATTGGTCCGCGTATTGGAGAATGGGCTGCAAACAGCTTTGTAAAACAAAAAGAGCCTGAACAGGCAATAGCGATGGCCAACAAGGATTTCGCCTTTCCTTACAGAGAGGACGGAATCCTTGTTGCGCAAGGAAAGGAGATTACAGGATGGCAGCAAAAAAGGAAATTTCTGCAGGTGGCGTAGTGTTCCGCAAACAGGAGGAGCAACTTGAAATTCAGCTGATTACTGACCGATATGGCAAGATATCTTTGGCTAAAGGCAAAATGGAACCAGGTGAAACAATCGAACAAACAGCTCTACGTGAAATTCGTGAGGAAACAGGGCTGAACGGGCGAATTATTCAGCATGTGGATATGATTGCTTATACGTATCAGCACCCTGAATATGGGGAAGTGGACAAGGAAGTTCATTATTATCTCGTAGAGGCACTGGATGGGAATTTACAGGCACAGATTGAAGAAATCAAAGGCGTCGCATGGCATACGCCCGAAGAAGCTTGGCGTCTTCAGCGCCAGGGTGGATATGACAACAATGATGTCATTCTAAGCAAGGCGCTGTCCATGTTAGGAATTAACGTTTAGTTCTATGGAGGGACATACGCTCCTCTATACGTGTCCATATAGGTAAATAACAGAGGGGCAAGGCAAGCAGAGAGCTGATGACGTTAAACAGGGTTTGGGCATGCGCTACCTTGGCACCGGGCTCGGTAGATATCCAGGTGGCGACCATATCCAGTCCAGGGATCAACGGCATAAAGAGCAATACCCCGCCTACGTTCAACAGCACATGGGACCAGGCCACAAATTTTCCAGACACGCTGCCGCCAACAGCGGCAATCAGGGCAGTCACGCAGGTGCCTACATTGGAGCCAATGACGATGGCGATCCCTACATCGACTGGTAAGGCACCCGCAGCAGCCAGGCTGATTGCCATACCGATGACGGCTGCGCTGCTGTGAACCAGTGCGGTCAGGCAGGCTCCAGCAGCGAAGGCCCACCACATGTTGGCTGCAGCATGATCAAGAAACCAGCGGAATAGTCCGGCCTGTTCAATCCAGGGGCCGACGGCTTGCATCACACGGATACCTGCCAGAATCAGCGAAAATCCGGCAAAGACGAGGCTGATAAATTGTACAGCCTGTGGGCGGCTGAGCCCATTAGAGCTGGGTGAAGCTCCGGCAGCTGCATACTGGCGGCCAGCGACCGTTTCTCCCCACAGAACGGCAGTGCCCCAGCAGAGCAGTGAACCGCATAGCAACGGAACAGCCAGCTTGCCAAGCTGAAGCCCCATCAGCTCGGTCGTCAGGCAGGTGCCAATATTGGTGCCGAGAATGATGCCGAGCGTGCGGCCGTAGGTCAACAGCCCGGCGTTGACCAGTCCGATCGTCAGCACCGTTACAGCGGTGCTGCTTTGCAGTAGGGCGGTAATGCCTGAGCTGAACAGCATTCCCCGCCAAGGGGAAACCGTAGCCCGGTTTAGCCAGCGGGTAAGGAAGGGGCCAGCCAAATGCCGGAGGGCAGCTTCCATCAGCTTCATTCCGCCTAAAAAAATAAGCAGCCCACCGCACAGTGGGAGTATAACATGTATAAACACGGCCATAGCCCCCTTTTCTAGGTGAAAATACTTATGTAACAGCCTATGATCTGTCAAGGACAGCCATGACAAGCATGGGTGAGCAGTTTTTTACGGAACAATAATTTTGAAGTATCTTCACAAGCTTTAAAAGCGTGACATCGATATACAGGCGGGCAGTAGCAAAGCGGTTCGTTTGAATCTAGAGAAGCGCCAGTGATCGTAAGAACAAATGAACCGCGGAGCTGCGTCCCATCGAACACCACACTTTTAAGGACTTTAAGTAATCCAAGAATAGGAGTGAAGGATTTTGCCTTCAGTAATATTAGAACGTAGCCGCAAAAAAAGGCTGGAGCAAGCACACCCTTGGGTGTTTAAAAATGAAATAGCCAAGATTGAGGGTGATCCAGAAGCAGGTGATTTGGTCAACATCCTTAACCATCAAGGACGTTATTTGGCGACAGGTTACTATAATCCTGCTTCGCAAATTACAGTGCGTGTGATGTCCTATGAGCCGCTGGAAGTGATGGACCAAAGCTTCTTCGCCCAACGTTTCCGCAATTGCTTGGAGCATCGTGAACGCTTTGTGACTGGGGGGAACGCTTACCGTTTGGTGTACGGCGAGGCTGATTTTTTGCCTGGGCTGATTGTAGACCGTTTTGGTGATGTGTTGGTCGTTCAGCTGTTAACGCTTGGCATGGATCGGCGCAGGGAAGAAATCAGAGATGCGCTTGTTGAAGTCATGGGGCCAGTTGGTATATATGAGCGTAGTGATGTATCCATCCGCGAGCTGGAAGGGTTGGAACAGACGAAGGGTCCTTTGTACGGCGATTGCCCGCGCCATGTGGTGGTGACGGAAAATGGCTTACAAATCAAGGTCGATATCGAAGAGGGCCAAAAGACTGGCTATTTCTTTGACCAGCGTGAAAATCGTGCAGCCATCGCGCCGTTGATGACAGGTTGGGGAGCGCGTAGCGGAATTACGTTACAAGAAGTAGCTGCAACCCCAGGTGATGACGCCACAACGGTCATGAAGCCTGTGAATAAAAGTGGTAAGGTGGTTGAATTCCCATTCTGGGACGGTGCAACTGTATTGGAATGTTTTTCACATACAGGTAGCTTTACGCTCAATGCGTGTAAACATGGTGCGAAAAAAGTAACTTGTCTGGATATTTCTGAACATGCGATTGAAAGTGCTCGGGATAATGTGAAGCTGAACGGTTTTGAGGATCGCGTCGAGTTTGTCGTCGACGATGCTTTTCAATATTTACGTAATCAGGTGAAAGGTGTAGAGGAACGCACCGCGCGAGCAGGGGGCAAAGGAGATACATCCAAGCCGCTGACTGCGGGTGGCGGGCGCACCTTTGACGTAGTTATTCTGGATCCGCCAGCTTTTGCCAAAACGAAGAGTGCTGTCAAAGGAGCTACACGTGGATATAAAGATATCAACCTTCATGGGATGAAGCTTGTCAATGAGGGCGGTTATTTGGTAACGGCGAGTTGTTCGTTCCATATGCGGCCAGAGTTGTTTTTGGACACGATTAAGGAAGCGGCGGCAGATGCCGGCAAAATCCTCCGACTGGTAGATTGGAGAGCGGCAGGGAAGGACCATCCTCAAATTTTAGGTGTGGAGGAAGGTCATTATTTGAAATTTGCCATCTTTGAAGTGCGTAGCCGGACACGGCTGTAGACTTCATACCCTTGTCAAAGTTAATCTATTTTTAGGCGATAAAGATAACTAGGTGAAACAAACTCATTTTTAGTATAAATCAGTCCTGTAGAGAAGGCTTGCACCAAGCTATCCTGCGGGACTGTTTGTTTTTGAGAAGGGATCAATTGCTACAACATGGCAAACGTACGTTCTTTTCTCCTTTGCCTGATATGCTATACTGTTTAATAGAATGTTTTTGGTTGGAAAGGAGGCCGCATCATGTCGGTCCGCTTATTGATTGGCCGCTCTGGTAGTGGTAAAAGCACGTTAATCCGCAATGAAATGACGTCTATGTTACGCGAGGAGCCGCTAGGTAAACCTATGCTGTTACTTGTGCCCGAGCAATCGTCATTTGCTTCAGAGCATGCGTTGCTTACAGAAGCCGGAAACGGTATTCAGGGGTCGGTGCGCGCCCAGGTGATGGGATTCCATCGTCTTGCCTATTTAGTCATGCAGGAAACAGGGGGTTCAGCCCTGGTGCCTGTAACAGAAGAAGGCAAGAAGATGCTTTTATATAAAATTATTCGTCGTCGCAAGGATGAACTGAGTTTGTTTAAGGATTCGGGAGATCAACTCGGTTTTGTGGATCGGTTGAATACGTTGTTTACAGAGTTAAAGCAGTACGGAAATGATGCTCGGTCTGTACCGGAACAACTGGAGAGAATGCATGCTGCGGGGGAGTCCGCCCCGATATTAAGAGGCAAGCTGAAGGATATCAGCCTAATCTATGAGGATTTTGAACGGGAGCTGACGCTTAAATATATCGATGGTGAAGATACGCTTCGCATGCTAACAGAACAGATTGCACAGTCTTCACTTATGCGCGGAGCAGACATTTGGATGGATGGCTACCGAAGGTTTACACCGCATGAATATAAGGTGGTGGAGCAGCTTATGCTGCACGCCTCCTCGCTGACGGTGGCGTTGACCTGTAACCGCAGCTACGAAAGCGGCCAGCTTCCGCATGAGCTGGATTTGTTTCATCCTTCGGCGGCTACCTACGTCAAGCTTAAAGGAATGGCAGATGAACTGATGATTGAAACGCAGACACAGTTATTACGTCCCGATCCGATGCCGAGATTTAAGGAGCGTCCAGCGTTGGCGTATTTGGAGGCTAATTTCGAACATCGTACAGGGCTGCGGAATCAGGAACAGCGGATGCGGCTACAGCAGCTACGAGAGCAATGGGCAGATACACAACCGGAGGGCATAAAGCTGTATGCTGCGGCAAATCGCCGTGCCGAGCTGGAAGGAGCCGTACGCGAAATGCGCCGCTTGGCCCGTGAAGAGGGCGCGCGTTATCGGGAGATGGCCTTGTTTGTGCGTCATATTGAAGATTATGAGCCATGGGTGGAACCGATATTCAAGCAATATCAGATCCCGGTATTTTTGGATCAGCGGAGAAGTATACTTCATCATCCCTTAGTGGAATTGATTCGGGCTTCACTGGATATCGTGCAGCGACGCTGGCGATATGAGGATGTATTTCGTGCGGTCAAAACAGACCTTCTATTGCCGCTGGACGGTCGAGTGAGCCGCGAGCAGATGGACCGTCTGGAAAACTATGTGCTGGCCTGTGGAATACAAGGCAGCCGTTGGACAGATGGCCGGGCATGGCAGGCTGTACCCAGTTTGTCGCTGGAGCTGGAGGAACAGGAACGGAACCGTCAACGGGATGAAACGCTGGATTTGATGGAGTTGTGCCGAGATGTGATTGTGACGCCTTTACATGCTTTTGAGAAGCGTATGGGTAAGGCACGAACGGCGCTTGAGAAGTGTGAAGCCGTGTATCTGTTGCTGGAGGATGCAGAAATTGGTCACAAGCTGGACGCCTTCATTCATCAGGCAGAGGAATCAGGAAATCCTGAGCAGGCGAAGGAGCACCGCCAAGTATGGGATGCGGTGCTTGAATTGCTGGATCAAATCGTCGAAATGATGGGTGATGAGAGACTGGATACTGCTTTGTTTGCGGGTGTGCTGGAAACGGGATTGGCTGAGTTCCGTATGGGGCTTGTTCCACCGGCTCTGGATCAGGTACTGATCGGAAATACGGACCGTACACGTGTGTCCGGTATTCAACATGCCTTTGTGCTAGGGATGAACGAAGGAGTAATGCCGGCTGTGTTCCATGAGGATGGTGTGCTGAATGAGCAGGAACGTACGGCATTGAACGAACAAGGCGTAGACCTGGCACCAGATATGACAAGACGTCTGTTGGACGAACGCTTTCTCGCTTATACGGCCCTTACCTCAGCCGGTAAAAGCCTATGGATGAGCTATGCGGTGACTGATGAAGAAGGCAAGCCATTGCTGCCGTCAGAGTTAGTGCGACATGTGCGGCAACTGCTTCCTGGTCTGGATGAACGTCCACTGGCCGGATACCCTTTGCCTGGAGACGCTTGGACGACGCAATGGGAGTATGCTTCCCATCCGTCCGAGGCATTGCCGCAGCTCATTGCGCAATTACGGCATTGGCGGCGTGGCGGTGATATTTTATCTCCCTGGTGGGAGGTGTATAACTGGTATGCCAGCCAGCAGGGGCGTGAGAAGGACAAGCTGCGTCAGCTGTTGACCTCACTTTTTTACGAAAATCATGCCGAAATGCAGAAGGAAACGAGTCGCCGTCTATATGGCAGCAAGCTGCGCACCAGCGTATCTCGTATGGAACGTTTTGTCGCATGTCCATTTTCTCACTTTGCCTCTCACGGTCTTCGTTTGAAGGAACGTCAAATGTATCGTCTGAAGGCTCCGGATATCGGACAATTATTCCACGCAGCGCTTGGTGAGATGGCGATCAATCTGCGTGAACGCAATGTCAGCTGGGGAAGTCTCAGCACCGAGGAATGTCGCCAAGAGGCGGAAAGTACGGTGGAGCGTTTGGCACCTCGTCTGCAAGGCGAGATTTTAATGAGCTCCAAGCGGTATGGCTATATTTTGCGCAAGTTAAAAGACATCGTGAGCCGTGCTTCGCTAATTTTGGGTGAACATGCACGGAGAGGTAGCTTTGAGCCGATTGGGCTGGAGTTGGACTTCGGACCAGGTCAGCCGCTTCCTCCGTTAAGCTTCCGACTAGATAACGGCGTTGTGATGGAAATTGTCGGACGGATTGACCGTGTGGATGTGGCAGAAGGAGAAAAAGGATTACTTTTGCGTGTCATTGATTACAAGTCTAGCCAAAAGGATCTTAAGCTGCACGAGGTGTATTACGGCTTGTCCCTGCAAATGCTCACGTACCTGGATGTGCTGTTGAATGCGGCGGAGGAATGGTTGGGCGAGACTGCTTATCCGGCGGGTACACTGTATTTTCACGTCCACAATCCGATGCTGCAATCACCTAATGGCCTTAGCGCAGAACAGGCTCGTCAGGAGCTTTTGAAACGCTTTAAGATGAAGGGATTGTTGCTCGCGGATCGGGATGTAGTTGGGCAAATGGATACAGCATTGGACAAGGGCTATTCCTCTATTTTACCTGTTGCGGTGAAAGCAGACGGCAGTTTTTATAGCAGTGCTTCCGTTGCTTCGCCTGAACAGTGGGATAGCCTGTTAGCTTCGGTGCGCAATAACATTCGGACGATTGGTACACGGATGACCGAGGGCGATGTGGCCATTGAACCTTATCGCATCCAGCAAGAAACGGCATGTACCTTCTGTTCTTTTAAGCCTGTTTGTCAATTTGATGACAGTCTGGAAGGCAGTGATTACAACCAATGGGGGAAACCGGGTAAGGATCAGGTCTGGGATTTGCTCGGTCATACACAGGAAGGGAAAGGAGGAATGAAGCAATGATAGGCACGTCAAACGCTAAAGGCTTGCCGAAGCCGGAAGGAAGTATGTGGAGTGATGATCAGTGGCGTGCCATTTCGGAGTCTGGTAACAACATGCTGGTCGCGGCAGCGGCGGGTTCTGGTAAAACAGCAGTGCTGGTAGAGCGTATTATTCGCAAAATTGTCGATCACCAGCTCGGCTTCAGTGTGGATCGGTTACTGGTGGCGACCTTTACGAAGGCTGCAGCCGCTGAAATGCGTCAACGGATACGCGAAGCCCTGGAACGTGTGCTGGAACAGGAACCGGAAAGTGAACATGTGCGCCGACAGCTATCGTTGTTGAATCGGGCCTCGATTACGACACTTCACTCTTTTTGTATGGAGGTCATCCGCAGGCATTATCAGGCCATTCCTCTTGATCCCGGCTTTCGGATTATGAATGAGCATGAAACAGAATTGCTGCGCCAAGAGCTATTAGAAGAACTGTTTGAGGAGAAATATGAGGCCCATGATGAAGGCAGCACATTCCGCAGACTGGTCGACTGGTTTAGTGGAGAACGCACCGATGATGCCATGTATGTGCTTGTTCAGCGGTTGTATGATTTTTCGCAAAGTCATCCTTGGCCGGAGCATTGGCTGCGGGAGACGGCAGCAGCATTTCGTGTACAGGATGTAGCTGCGTTGGGGGAGACTCCCTGGGTTCGCAGTATTTTGGCGGATGCTGCACTTTCGTTGCGCGGAGCCGCGAGTTTGCTGGAACAGGCGCATGAAACAGCTATACAGCCTGGCGGTCCTGCACCCTATGCCATGACGCTGCAAGAAGATGCGGCGATGGTGAAGGAATTGCTGCAGGAGCTGGAGACACAGCCGTGGGCATCCTTGTATGATCATTTTCAGGTAGCGTCCTTTGGTAAGCTCAAGCCAGTCAAAAAAGATCAAACCGAGCCTGCATTGCAGGAACGGGTTAAGACGCTACGCGAGGCTGCTAAGAAAATGATTACAGATATGAAGGCTTCCCTGTTCGGTAGGAGAGCAGAAGCTTATTTGGAGGAACTGCATGCGACGGCTCCTCTGATGGACGAACTGGTGGAGACCGTGATTGCTTTCGGGGAACGATTTCAACAGCACAAGCAGTCAAAAGGACTGGTGGATTTCGGGGATTTGGAGCATTATTGTCTCAAAATATTAAGACATCCCGACTCCACTCCGTACAAGATGCTCCCTTCCGATGCTGCACTTGAATACAAGGCACAGTTCGACGAGGTGTTGCTGGATGAGTATCAAGATACGAATACCGTACAGGAAGATATCGTTAGACTGGTATCACGCGAGGAACCGGGTAACCGTTTTATGGTGGGAGACGTGAAACAGAGTATTTATCGGTTTCGACTGGCCGAGCCAGGGCTGTTTTTGAATAAGTATCAACGGTACGGTATGCAGGAGCAGGAAGATGGCTTTTTGATTGATCTGGCGCGTAATTTTCGCAGTCGGGAGGAAGTTGTCGATGCGGTTAATTTGGTGTTCCGCCAGATTATGAGTGTGGATGTAGCGGAAATTGAATACGATGAACGAGCATGGCTGGTGCACGGCGCGTCCTATCCCGAGAAGACAGAGCAGGAAGCTGCGTCTGCATACGCACCTGAGCTGCTGTTAGTTGATAAAGGTGGACGTGGTCTTTCCGAGACTTTGGAGCTACCTGAAATGGGGGACGAATCGGCTTTACAGGAAAGTGAGCTGGCCGAGCTTGCGGAGCTCGAAACGGCACAGTTGGAGGCTCGTGCGATCGCGCAACGGATTAAGGAGCTGACTGGAGATACTGGACAACCACTGTTGATTTACGATAGGGGATTAAAAGCGATGCGTCCAGCAGTCTACGGTGATATTGTCATTTTGCTTCGTTCAGCAAGCGTATGGGCTCCCTTAATTGTCGAGGAACTGCGGCTTGAGGGCATTCCAGCCTCTGGAGAGCAGACGACAGGCTTTTTTAAGGCAACGGAAGTTGAAGTGATGTTGTCCCTCCTGCACATTATTGATAATCCGCAGCAGGACATCCCGCTTGCATCCGTGCTTCGTTCGCCAATTGTCGGCTTGACCGAAGATGAACTGGCACAAATTCGGCTAGAGAAGCCGGATGGATTATTTTATGATGCATTGCTGGCGGCAGCAGAGACTGAACAAGTCGATCAGAGCGTAAAAGGGACCTCTGCTGACGTATTGGAGATGGATCTTTTCACTGAGGACTCGCTATCTCCACCCCACTCTGTCCATAGGGACGACGGCAATACGTTGTCTGCCCGACTACGCTCATTTTTGCGTAATTTGGACGCATGGCGGCAGGAAGCCAGACAAGGCAGCTTAAGTGCATTGATTTGGAATGTGCTGGAGGAAACAGGATATCTAGATTGGGTGGGTGGATTGCCTGGCGGCTCACAGCGTCAAAGCAACCTACGGGCCTTATATGACCGAGCGAGACAGTATGAGACTTCTACGTCCAACCGTGGCTTGTTCCGATTCCTGACCTTTATTTCCCGTCTGCGGGAGCGGGGCGGTGACTTAGGATCGATCAGTGGGGGGACTGAACCCGATCAGGCTGTCCGCATTATGACCATTCATAAAAGTAAAGGACTTGAATTTCCTGTCGTGTTTATTGCGGGGACGGCAAAAATGTTTAATCAGCAGGATCTGAATGCGCCGTTTCTTATGCACAAGGAGTTGGGATTTGGTCCTAAATATGTGGAGGAACAAAACCGTGTCAGCTACCCTACGCTGCCTAATTTAGCGATCCGTCGACGCTCACAGCTGGAGCTGTTGGCTGAAGAAATGCGTGTGCTATACGTAGCGCTTACGCGTCCGCGTGAAAAGCTGATTATGACCGGAACCGTGAAGGATCTCGCTTCCCGCGCAGCGGGTTGGGCACGTGCCAAGGAGCATACGGAAACAGTATTACCAGACTATATACTGGCGGCAGGTCGCAGCTATCTGGACTGGGTAGGTCCTGCATTGATTCGGCATCCTTCTGCGATTTCGCTGAGGGAAGCGGCAGGTGATCAGGATGAGTATTATCACAGACTGGAACATATGCCGGGGACAGACTGGTCATTTAAAATCGTAGCCTCAGAAACACTTTCTGGCTCTCGTGTGAACTCGGATCAAGAAGAAGAGGTATCGGCCGAAGAGCGCCAAAAGAAAACAGAAGCACTGAGAAATGTCGAGCTAATCGAATTGAACGAAGAGAGTGAGACGGATGTTGCTTCGGCTCTTTCCTGGACCTACCCGTATGAACGGGCGGGCAAGACAGCAGCCAATACATCGGTCACAGAGATGAAAAGATGGCTGGAGATGCAGGAAATTGGATCGGACGATTGGCTGAATCTATCTTCTATCTCCCAACAAGCAGACTTACCAGAAGATTGTGAAAATTCTGACACTGGGGGCAGTCAATTACACTTGCGCAGACCTAAGTTTATGGGAAATCAGCGACTGACTCCTACGGAACGAGGGACGGTCTATCATACGTTGATGCTGCATCTGCCCTTAGATGGAGTAATGAGCGCTGAAATTATTGAGGAAACAAAGGCTCGTTTGCTGAATCAACGCATTTTACTGGATGTTCATGCAGAGGCGCTGGATACGGATAAAATATTAAGATTTTTCTCAAGTGAGCTGGGGAGCAGAATGTTGCGTTCATCCCGTATTCAGCGTGAGCTTCCGTTTACTTATACCATGCGGGCAACCGATTACTGGAATCACAGTTTACCTGTGATGCTGCCAGAACAGAAGACAGTTACGGAAGGCGGGCAGGACGATAAAGTGCTGATGAACGGGATCATTGATTGTCTGTTCGAAACTCCCGAAGGACTGGTGCTGCTGGATTATAAAACAGACCGGGTCTCCGAATATCGTACGCTGTCACATTTAACGGACCAATATGGTTTTCAATTGGAGCTGTATGCCCGTGTGATTGAAGAGATTACAGGCAATAAGGTTGCTGAGAAATGGTTGTATTTTATAGAAGCTGAAGAGAGTGTGCGGTTGTAGTTATATATAGATAGGGAGAGGGGGAATAGCATGCGGATTTTGCATACAGGTGATTGGCATTTGGGTCGCACGTTGGAAGGGCGAAGCCGCCTGAAGGAGCAGGAGGCGTTTTTGGAAGAATTGGTGAAAATGGCTGACGACCAGCAGGCTGATTTGATTATGATGGCTGGAGATGTGTACGACTCAGTCAATCCTTCGGCCGCCGCAGAGCAATTGTTTTATGAAGCATCTGCGCGTCTTACGGCTGGAGGAAGACCGCTAGTCGTCATTGCCGGCAATCATGATCAGCCGGAAAGGGTAGCCTCGGTCACCCCGCTGGTGAGCGGGCGTGGAATTACATTGCTGGGACTGCCTCATGGGGAAGCAGTACACGTTCGTACACCGCGAACGGGCGAAATGGCATGTATTGCAGCCTTGCCTTATCCCTCCGAGTCTCGTCTGAATGAGCTATTGTCTGAAGACGGGGATGAAACCATATTACGCGAGGCATATAGCCGCCGTGTAGGAATGCTGATGTCGCAGCTAGGTACAGCGTTTCAGCCCGATACTGTTAATTTGTCGATGAGCCATATTTATGTGCTTGGCGGGCTGGAGTCGGATTCGGAACGCCCGATTCAGGTCGGGGGAGCTTATACCGTAGATCCGTCTGCTTTGAGCATTGGAGCGCAGTATACGGCTCTGGGTCATTTGCATCGTCCCCAATATGTGAAGGGCGATGGGCTGATGCGTTATAGTGGCTCTCCGCTGGCTTATAGCTTTTCCGAAGCTGGACAAGCCAAATCGGTTACGTTAATTGACGTGATTGCCGGCAAGCCAGCACAGGTTGAGGAATTGTATATTACCAGTGGACGACCATTAGTGAGGTGGCGAGCACGGGGAGGTCTGGAAGAGGTATATCGCTGGCTGGATGAAGGACTGGATGCTGATGCCTTTATTGACCTGGAAATTACGCTGGATGAAGCGATGTCAATGGGAGATATTCAACGGTTGCGCAAAAGCCGTGAAGGCATCATTCATATTCGCCCCGTGTACCCAGAAATGGCTGCGGCACAGTTGGAACAGCAACGTTCAGAACTGCCGGTTCATGAGCTGTTCCGGGCGTTTTACCAACGACAGACGGGCGGAGCACAGCCGGATGACGGATTAGTACAGTTGTTTCTGGAATTGGTAGAACAGGATGATGCAAGAGACCAAGCTGAGGAGGATGAGGTATGAAGCCGATCCTTCTGAAACTGGCAGGATTGCAAAGCTACCGGGAGTCGCAGGAAATTCGCTTTGACGATTTGACCGAAACGGGACTGTTCGGAATTTTTGGTCCAACGGGTAGTGGTAAATCAACGTTGCTGGATGCCATTACGTTGGCTATGTACGGTAAAGTGGAGCGGGCGGTGAATGGTACACAAGGCATTATGAATCATGCCGAGGATACGTTGTCTGTAGCATTTACGTTTGAATTAATGTCAGCTCAAGGACCTCGCCGTTACCGTGTAGAACGACGTTTCAAACGTGCAGGAGGCGTATCGGTTAATAATACGCTTAGCCGTTTTATTGCGTATACAGAAGACGGCGAGGAAGTGCTTGCCGACAAGGTACAGGATGTGACACGCTGTGTGGAGGAGTATATCGGTCTGAAAATGGACGATTTTACGCGCGCTGTCGTATTACCGCAGGGGAAGTTTGCGGAGTTTTTATCCTTAAAGGGCAGTGAACGCAGACAGATGCTGCAGCGTTTGTTCCATCTGGAGAAGTACGGAGATCAACTTGCACAGAAGCTGAGCCGCCGTGTGAAGGACAACGACATTGCCCTGAAATCGTTGGAAGCGGAGCAGCAAGGGCTGGGGGATGCGAGTGCTGAAGCGCTTGAGCTTGTAAAGCTGCGTCTTAAAGAAGCGATTGACCATGCAGAGGCTTCGCGCCGCGAGCTAGAGCGTGTTTCACGGGAAGCGGAGGCGCTGAACAAAACACGGGAACTGGTCATCGAGCTTCGCCAAAGAGTGAACGAGCTGGAGGAGATGGCAAGACAGGAACCAGGCATTGCTTTGCTGGAGCGTAAGCTGCGACAAGCATCTGCAGCGGAGGCGTTGCTGCCTGCACTGACGGATTGGAAAGAAGCCGTTGTCGAAGCAGAAAAACGACAGAAGAATGCTGAACAAATGGCAGTCCTGGCTGCCTCCGCAGCGGAGGCGGCGCTTGTATCTGTGCAAGCAGACGAGCAGGCTCGGCAAGCACTCAGTGCGGAAGAACCAAAGCTGTTGCTTCGGATCGACCAACTGGAGCAGGCACTTCAACTGGAACGTGATACGGAAGTGCTGCGGACTGAACGGGAACGTTTGGCGGTCGAGCTGGCGCATAGCGAACAAACCCTTGCTGAGCATGCCGCAGGTCTCGTAAAGGAACAAGAGTTACAGACACGAGGTTTGAAGCGGCAGCAGGAGCTTCAACAGGAGTTGAAGCAAAATGAAGTGCGGGCAGATGAGCGGCGTATGCTGCAAGAGGCTGTGCAGCGGCTGCAACAGCTGGAGACAGCGAATGAGCAATGGCGTGAAGCTGAACAGGAGTATTCCACTCAGGAGAAACGGCTTGCGCTAGCAGACGAACGTTTAAAGCTAATGGAGCAGGAGACACAGGAGACGGAGGCACGGCGTTCTATTCTTGCTGCACAAGTGGCTGAAGGCATTGAGGCGTTGCTGGCGCTGGAGGCGGAAATTACAGCCGACGTGTCGGCACTGGCTGCCGAGGAGGAGCAGCTGCGTCACGAGCTCCGTGCCGAGGAGCTCGGACGTCTCGCGCAGCACCTCGCTGCCGAGCTGCGTGAAGGAGAGCCATGCGCAGTGTGTGGCTCTCTGCATCACCCCGCGCCTGCCACTGTTGCGGCCCATGGCGCGGATTCCTCTGCGCCGGATGAGCTGCATCGCCTGCGGCTCGGCCTACAGGAGCTGCGCCTCACGCTGCGCCAGCAGTTGCACGAGCAGCGCAGCCTGCTGGCGCAGCCCGCCGCCGCAGACAGCGGTGCTGCCGCCACAGGCGAGCCTTTTACGCCTGCGGCTGCTATGCCTCGCGGTGTCGCCGTATGGGCGGAGCGCTGTACAGCGCTGGAGCGTGCTGCGGCTGAGCTGGCAGCTCGTGCGCATACGCTGCCTGCCGAGGCACAGGCACTGCGTGAGGCGGACGCCGCCGGACAGCAGCGGCGTATCCGTGCAGCCGCCGAGCAGGAGGCGGCGGTTGCAGCACTGGCGCAGGCGCGCAGCAAGCGTGAGGCATGCACCACCCGCAGCGAGGGGCTACGCGCCGAATGGGCGACGCAGCTGCCGGATGTCGGCCCCGACCAAGCTGCGGAGCGTTATCGCGCTATGCAGGAGCGCGACCGGCGTGCGGAGGAGTTACGATCCCGGCTGGAGACAAGCGTGACCTTCCTCGAAGAAAAGGCAGCGCGTGTACAGCAGATACAGCAAAGCATTATCGAGGAAGACAAAATCATTATTGCCCGTCGTACAGGGCTCCAAAGTAAAGATGATTTGCTGCGTGAAAAGCTAGAACAGCTACGGAAGTGGGTTGGAGAAGGCCAAGCAGCCTCATTGCTGGAAGAAGCGACCTCACGCTTGTTGGGACTGAAAAACGGAGCCGAAGCCGCTGCACGCCGCCGTACCGAAGCGGAAGAACGTAAGCAGCAGGCCGTTCATGCTTCACTGATAGCGCGACAGGCCTCCGACTCGGCAGAAGAAAGACGGCAGACGGCAGAATCCCGTTGGGGTATCCGTCTGGAAGCTTCCTCTTTTGCTACGGAAGCAGAGGTCATGGAATGCTGCTTGGGACCGGAAGAAGCCACACGCTATGAGCGTGAAGTGAGTTTGCACCGAGAACGGGAGAAGGAGCTGTCTTCCCGCTTAAAGCATGTCGAAGAGCAGTTGAATGGAGCAACAGTAACAGAGGAACAGTGGGAAACGACCACTGCGAGGCTGCGTGATTGCCGTGCACGCGACGAAGAGGCGCTTCAGAATCGCGCCAAGGCTGAGCGTGATTTAGAGGACTTGCAGCGTCGGCACGTCCGCTGGATGGAGCTGGAGTCCAATCGTTTGCATCTGCGTAGTGAGGCGGAAAAAATGTCCAAGCTCCAGTCTGTTTTTCGAGGTAATGCCTTCGTTGAATATATTGCCGAAGAGCAGCTCATGCAGGTCAGCCAATCTGCTTCACGCCGCCTGCGTTTTCTGACTAAGCAGCGCTATGCGCTAGAAGTAGATTCCAGCGGTGGTTTTGTTATTAGTGATGATGCCAACGGTGGAGTCAAACGTCCGGTATCGACCTTGTCCGGCGGCGAAACGTTCCTGACCTCTTTGTCGCTTGCGCTTGCGCTGTCAGCTCAAATTCAATTGCGAGGCCAATACCCTCTTCAATTTTTCTTTCTGGATGAAGGCTTTGGAACGTTGGACCCTGAACTGCTTGACACAGTGATTACCTCGCTAGAAAAGCTGCATCACGATCAATTATCTGTTGGTGTGATTAGTCATGTGCCTGAATTGCGGGCCCGGCTCCCACGCAAGCTAGTTGTTCTTCCCGCAGAGCAGGCTGGTGGAGGCTCTCGTGTGGTTATGGAAACATTTTGAAGCAATGTGATACGGATCACAGATACAGTTTCAAACTGTTGTTATAATACAGCTAAGCCGACAAGTTAATCATACAGCACCCCGGCGGACGTATGCTGCGGAAGAAATCTTCCCGTCATACGTCCGTTCAGAGGGGCTCTGCCAAGAGCTCCCGGGGTGCTTCTTTTTTTTGTAAGCCGGAATTCGCCCAATTTGATGTAGCACATAGCCCGTTTTTGAATAACATACGGTATACATGTAAGAGCCTAGGAGGAAACAACCATGGAAAAAAGCATGACAACCGAAAATGTTACAGCATCGCAACAAATGGATGCTAAAACACTATGTCAACAGCATATGCATCGTTATGTATGCGTATGGGTAAAGGACGGGACAATGTATGACGGAATTGTAGAGCATGTGGATGATGAAAAGATATACTTAGCTGTTCCTATGGGTGGAGAAGAAATGGAAAATGTTAATCTCCCCTATCCGCCTAACAATTGTGGATGCGGCTCTCGTGCTTATGGCGGCTATGCATCTTATCCTCCGTATCCTTATCCGTACCCTTACCCGGTCCCAGTACCCGCCTATGCGTACGGATTCCCATATGGACGTCGCCGCTTTAATCGTTTGATTCTGCCGCTTGCTGCGTTGACAGCGATTAGCTTACTGCCTTACTACTAATCCGATCTCCTTCGTTGCCTAACCATCGTTTACTCTCTCCCGCCTACAGCTCTTGTACAGTACAAGTGGCTAGATAGGCGTATCCATACATCATCACTAAGTAAGGCTGTTTCTTCCAGTATGAAGAAACAGCCTCTTTTTCACATCTACCGTCTCAATATGCAAATGAGCTATAAGGTTACAGCCTTTGGCGAGGTTACAATGATTTATGGATGACAACTGTATGGGTACAGTTTAATGAAAAGAGGTATCCTGTTTATCTATAAACCATGTTAACATCAAGCATGTACAGAAACATAAGAAGGAATTAAGCATGTAAAAGGATGTACAGAACAGGCAGGAGGATATCGTGAAAAAATATGTTTCGATTTTATTAGATATAGAGCTTAAAATTCGCGAGGGACAATATAGATCTGGTTACAAGCTACCATCGGTCCGTGATGCTTCGGAGCTATACAAGTGCAGCAAAAGTACAATTCTGCGAGCTTATGCTGAACTTGAAAGGAAGCATGCCATTTATTCCATACCGCAAAGCGGATACTATGTAGTGGAAAATCCCAGCGACGTACACCATAGCGATATTTCAGACTGCGTTGATTTTGCTTCAGCATCCCCCGATTTAAATGTTTTTCCCTATCTGGATTTTCAGCATTGTCTAAATCAGGCTATTGATACCTACAAATATCATCTGTTCACTTACGGGGATTCGCAAGGATTGGAAACATTACGACATACGCTCGTCTCCCATTTGGCTGATACTCAGGTATTTGCAAAAACAGATCGGATTATCGTTACTTCAGGTGTTCAACAGGCATTAGAGATACTCGCAAAAATGTCGTTTCCCAATGGCAAAGAAAAGATTTTGGTCGAGCAGCCCAGCTACGATATTTATTTGCGTTTTTTGGAGGAAGAGAGCATACCCGTCAATACGATTGCACGGACAGCGGAAGGTCTGGATTTTCATGAGTTGGAGAATCAATTTAAGCAGGAGAACATCAAATTTTTTTATACGATGTCAAGGCATCATAATCCTCTAGGTATCTCATATAACACGGAGGAACGAAAAACGATAGCTGCCTTGGCCGCCAAATATGATGTGTACATCGTAGAAGATGACTATATGGCTGATTTGGGAGTTGATCATCTCGTTGATCCCATTTATGCATACGATCAGACAGAGCACACTATTTACTTGAAAAGCTTCTCCAAAATCATTTTCCCTGGCTTGCGATTAGGGGTTGCGGTACTGCCAGAAAGCCTATTAAAGGCGTTCAGTAGCTATAAACGATATGTTGACACATCGATTTTGTCTCAGGCAGCACTTGATATCTATATTAAAAATGGAATGTATGAACGCCATAAACACACCATATCCAAACTATATTCAGAGCGCGTTCGTATTCTGAACAAGGCGGTGGAGCGATACAATCAGACCGGGTACATCCAAACTCCAGCTGCAACCTCGGGCGTTTATACGCAGTTTAAGCTGCCGAGGACGGTGAATTTGGAACGTTTGGTACACAGCCTTAACGCCAGAAACATCCAGGTTGTAGCTGGCAAAGGCTTTTATTTATCAAGCTACAGGGAACAAGAAAAATTTTTGCGCATAAGTATCTCGCGTGCACAGCCAGACCAAATTGATCAAGGGGTTAAATCTATAATAGAGGAAGTTAGTAAGGGAAACTGGTATTAAGCCCCATTTTCCGTTATGATACATATAGAAACACAGGCATAACCAATTATGATTGGTTATGTTTCTGTTTGGTGTGGAAAATACATAACTTTGAATGCCGACAGCAAGGACTGCTTGTGTATAATTGCTGATGATCGGCTCACTGCCAAAGGAGGGTTTTGAATGGACGATTTGTTTTTGAAAATTGTAGATGGAAGCATCCCCAGCAAAAAGGTGTTGGAAACCGACAATGTGCTCGCATTTCATGACATCCAGCCTGCGGCGCCAGTACACGTGCTCATTATTCCAAAAAAATACATCCCTTCAATGAATGCTGTAACGGAGGAGGATCTTCCTCTTATCGCGGAGATCCATCGTGTTGCGGTTGAGGTTGCGAAAAAGTTAGGAATTGCTGAGTCTGGTTATCGGTTGATTAACAACTGTGGCCCGGATAGTGGACAAGCAGTAGGGCATCTGCATTATCACTTGCTAGGGGGCGCCAAATTAGGTGCCTTGACAGGTATTTCGGACTCGCATTCTTAAAAATGACAGAGCTAGCCTTTTCAGTAATGCGGAACTGACGGGAAAAAAGGTTCCTTCTATGTACTCATTTTTTCTTATAGGTTGACACCTGGTTTCTGTTTCACCTATAATAAAATTTGATGAACCGTGTTATTGCTCTTGGACGGTCTGGTCGGAGGGAGGGAAAACTGGTGTCTGAAACTAAAGTTCGCAAAAACGAGACAATTGATGCTGCACTTCGTCGCTTTAAACGTTCCATTGCTAAGGATGGCGTATTGGCTGAGGTGAAGAAACGCAAGCATTATGAAAAGCCAAGCGTAAAGCGCAAGAAAAAGTCCGAGGCTGCTCGTAAGAGAAAGTTCTAGGAGGATCTAAGTAATCATGAATTTGAGCGAACGATTGAACGAAGATATGAAGCAAGCAATGAAGAGTAAGGACAAGTTCAAACTCTCCACCATTCGAATGGTTCGTTCTACGATTAAAAATCTTGAAATAGATTTGAAACGGAATTTGGACGACAACGAAGTGCTTGATATTCTGAGTCGTGAGATCAAACAGCGAAAAGATGCCCTCCATGAGTTTGAAAAAGCCGGTCGTGATGAACTTGCGACAAGCACTAAAGCAGAAATAGAGATCATCGCTCAGTACCTTCCTGAACAACTTTCTGAAGAAGAAATTAAAGTTATTGTACAGCAGACCATCCAGGAAACCGGTGCTTCTTCGAAAGCCGAGATGGGGAAAGTAATGACGGCCTTGATGCCTAAGGTAAAAGGTCGTGCTGACGGTAAGCTCGTGAACCAAGCGGTTCAGCAATTTCTGCAATAAACCTGCGACAAACAGGAAAACACAACACCCTCTGTTCACAGAGGGTGTTATTTCTATATGTGTGATGCCTGCCAAAATAGAATGGTGGAAGACGTCTTTGTGAAAGCGTTTTCTATGATTGTGTGAAACGTGATGTCTGTTAGGGGCGTAAAGTATTTGACAGGCGTCAGGATTAGCAATATACCCAATAATTTCACATTAAATCCTGAAAACTGTATAGTTTGTCTAACAAAGTTTGGTATGCTGTAACAAGGAGAGATTGAAAGGGGGGAAAGAAATGCATAGAGAACATCACCACTCCAGCCGCAAATTGATCTTTTTAACGTTGTGGATTATGATATCCGTTCTGTTGTTACCCTTAGTTTATTCTGGATCAGCGGCGGCTCAAACAAAGGGTGGAGCTGTGTTTGTTATACCAGTTGATCAGGAAATTGAACAGGGTCTGGGCAAATTTATGGAGCGTGGATTTGCAGAAGCAGTTGATTCTAAAGCAGGTCTGATTTTACTGGATATTAACACACCTGGCGGACGGGTAGATACAGCGGAGAAGCTGGGCAAACTGATTAAAGACAGTCCTATTCCGACCGTAGCCTATATAAGAGGTGAAGCGGCCTCAGCGGGTAGCTATATTGCGTTGAGTGCTAACAAGATTGCTATGAAACCGGGGAGTATTATCGGAGCAGCGGCGTTAGTAGACGGCAGGGGGAATGCTATTACAGACCCCAAAACGATAGCTTGGTGGAAGAGTAGCATGGCATCTGCCGCAGAAGCTGGCGGACGCAATCCTGATATCGCTAGAGGCATGGTCGACTCCAAAACGACTGTATCTATCCCGGAGATGAACTTTAATAAGGAAAATGGCCAGATCATTTCTTTAACCAGTGAGGAAGCGCTGAAATTGGGGTATGCGGATCACATTGCATCTTCGGAACAAGAAGTTATACAGTGGATGGGCTACAGTACAGATGATGTAATCCATGTGGAGCGCACATGGGCTGAAAAAGCAGCCGAGATATTGACCAATCCGATCGTGCAGACCTTGCTTTTATTTATTGGTATCGCGGGTGTAGTTATTGAGCTGCTTGTACCTGGCTTTGGTGTGCCGGGAATTTTGGGCGTACTTGGATTTGGTTTGTATTTCTTTGGTAATTATATTGCTGGCTTTGCAGGTTCGGAGACGTGGCTGTTGTTCATTATCGGTCTGGCACTGCTTATCCTTGAAATGTTCATACCAAGCTTTGGCATTCTGGGTATTTTGGGTTCCATCAGCCTTGTCGCGGGTGTAGTCCGTGCAGCATACAACATGCAGCATGCGTTTATATCTTTGGGGATTGCTTTTGCAGGGGCTGTTGCCGTGGTGGCGATCATCGCAGTTGTCTTTAAGGACCGAGGGATATGGAACCGTTTTATACTTCAGGAACGTTTAACGGCTGACCAAGGGTTTTCTTCGGTTGTGAATCGGGAAACGTTACTAGGTCAGAGGGGTGTCAGTCTGACCCCATTACGTCCAGCTGGAACGGTGCTAATCGCTGATGAGCGAGTGGATGTTGTAACGAATGGAGAGTTTATCGCCCCGGATATGCCGATTATCGTATCCAAAGTAGAAGGCGGGCGAATTGTGGTCAAGGCAGACGCAAGTGTCTAAGCAAGCTAACAACGAAGAATTAGATTAATGGAGGATGATGCGAGTGTTCGAATCGGGTATTGTCAGCATTTTGCTGATTGCCGTAGTAGCGATTATTGTATTGAGCGTGTTTTTTAGTTTCTTCCCGGTGATGCTGTGGATTTCGGCGTTGGCTTCGGGTGTTCGGATCGGTATCATTACGCTGGTAGCTATGCGGTTGCGGCGTGTCACGCCAAGCCGAATTGTCAATCCCCTCATTAAGGCTACCAAAGCTGGTCTAGGCTTGAATATCAATCAGCTGGAAAGTCATTTTCTCGCAGGGGGGAATGTTGACCGAGTGATCAATGCGTTGATTGCCGCGCAGCGGGCTAATATTCCGCTTGAATTTGAACGTGCGGCTGCGATTGATCTTGCGGGACGGGATGTTCTGCAAGCGGTCCAAATGAGCGTTAATCCGCGTGTTATTGAGACGCCTATTGTTGCTGCGGTCGCCAAGGATGGTATCGAAGTGAAAGTTAAAGCTCGTGTTACGGTGCGTGCCAACATTGATCGGCTCGTCGGCGGTGCCGGAGAAGAAACGATTATTGCTCGGGTTGGTGAAGGTATCGTAACAACGGTTGGTTCCAGTAACTCGCATAAAGACGTGCTGGAAAATCCAGATTCCATTTCGAGAACCGTATTGTCCAAAGGTTTGGATGCAGGGACAGCATTTGAGATTCTATCGATTGATATTGCAGACGTTGATGTAGGTAAAAATATCGGTGCCTTCCTGCAAACAGAGCAGGCGGAAGCTGACAAACGTATTGCGCAGGCAAAAGCCGAAGAGCGGCGTGCGATGGCTGTAGCACAGGAACAGGAAATGAAGGCACGTGTCGTAGAAATGAGAGCACGCGTGGTGGAATCCGAATCCGAAGTGCCTCTGGCAATGGCTGAAGCGCTACGTAGCGGTAAACTTGGCGTCATGGACTATATGAATTTAAAAAATATTGAGGCAGATACGCAAATGCGTAGTTCCTTAGGCAAACCGAATGAGAACTCGGGGAATGATAACAAAAGCCGGGATTAACTAACGGGACGTAGCCTATGAATTAGGCAGTTAGGCGGTGAGTGATGAACTTTATCAGCTGGATCTTTGACCATTTGTATATCTTGCTCGTGATTGGCTTTGCGCTGGTGTCCTTCTTGGGGAAAAGCATTCAAGGCGGAGATCGGAAATCTTCCCGGCGGCAAGGTATGCCTACTTTTGGTGGTGATCATGGTTCGCGCGGGTCCTCGACGTCGCCCAGACCTTTCACAACGGAACCTGAGCAAGAGCGACGTCAGCAAGATGTTACTGGAGAATTGCAACGTCAATTTCCTAATGAGCGACGTGCGGTGATCGAAGCTCGTCGTATAGAAGAAGTAGGAGACGGGCTGGAAAAGGAAGAACGGATGGACCAAGATTCATTAGATAACGGTACGACTTTAGAGGATCGAATTCGTATTATGGAAGAAGAGCGAAGGATGGTTTTAGCCCGTCTCGATCGTATATCCAATGCGAGAGATTCGGAGGAAATTACAGATGGGCTAGAGCAAACTTCACAAGAGAGTGGTACAGTGAATGCAGATGACCTACGCAGAGGTGTAATTTGGGCAGAGATATTAGGGCCTCCGCGTTCCAAGCGTTACATGGGTGGAGGAAGACGCTAAAATAATCGTAGATCTGTCACGGCTTTGGCTGTGGCGGATCTTTTTTTACGATGTTTTTAGCGATACATAAACATGCTGGAATAAAAAAAGACTTAACGGCAAATGCTCTAATTACCTGACAGCGAATGTGAAGATCTCATATATGCTACATTTTTCTCACATTTACTGTCATCTAAAAAGACGGCATTTTGTCTAGTTTGGGATCTGATTTGTGAAAATATATTCGTGAAAAATGATCAAATGTAACAATGTGAACGAAGCTTACCAAAAGTCGTTTTCATTTTTTCTTTTTTATATATAATGTTCACAACGATAGAACTTATGAAAATTTACCCCATATTTAGCTAAAATTTGATTTATATCGAGGTGATATTACAGGGTTATACAAAAAGTAAAAATTTATGTTTAGGAGGATGGGATGGATGGGGAATAGCTTGTTCAGAAAGAAGAACATTGATCAGCTGATCGCCGCTACACGGGGAGAAAAGGCGCTTAAAAGGGAATTGGGTGCGTTCGATTTAACAATGCTTGGGATTGGAGCCATTATTGGAACGGGGATTTTTGTTTTGACAGGTACGGGAGCAGTTACGGCTGGACCGGGCTTGGTATTGTCTTTTGTGATCGCGGGGCTCGCTTGTTTATTCGCAGCACTGGCTTATGCCGAGTTTGCTTCCACTGTTCCAGTATCCGGTTCTGTTTACACTTTTACATATGCTACGATGGGAGAGCTATTGGCTTTTATTATCGGATGGGATTTAATTTTGGAATATATGTTGGCCGCCAGCGCTGTTTCTGCAGGTTGGTCGGGTTATTTTGTATCCTTTTTGAAAGGAATTGGTCTTCATATCCCGATTGAATTCACTGCTGCGCCAGGAGCTTTAAAAGACCAAACTACTTATTTTAATCTTCCAGCTTTTTTAATTTTGATGGCTATCACGTTCTTGCTTTATTTTGGGATAAAAGAATCCAAACGAATTAACAATATCATGGTTATTGTTAAAATTGTTGTCGTTTTATTGTTTATCATTGTGGCTATTAAATATGTAAAGCCAGACAACTGGACACCGTTTATGCCATTTGGGTTCAGTGGGGTGTTTGGAGCCGCAGCCCTTGTGTTTTTTGCTTTCATTGGCTTTGATGCCGTTTCATCAGCCGCTGAAGAAACCAAAAATCCAGCTCGTGATTTACCGCGTGGCATTATTTTCTCACTTGCTATTTGTACGCTTTTGTACGTGATCGTTAGCGCGATTATGACAGGTATTGTGCCGTATATGCAATTTGAAGGTATCTCCCATCCTGTGTCATTGGTTTTGCAGGTTGCCGGTCAGAACTGGGTGGCGGGTATTGTGGATATCGGAGCCATCTTGGGGATGACAACGGTCATGCTGGTAATGCTATATGGTCAAACCCGTATTATGTTTGCGATGTCACGTGACGGCTTAGTTCCTAAAGTATTGTCAAAGGTTCATTCCAAATATAAAACGCCCTATATTAACACCTTGTTTTTTGGTACTTTTTCTGCATTAATGGGTGGGTTGATCCCGCTGGATGAGTTAGCAAGCTTGGTGAACATTGGAACCTTATCAGCATTTATTCTCATTTCGGTCGCTGTCATAGTGATGAGAAAAACACAACCCGATTTGCCAAGAGCTTTCCGATGTCCTGGGGTTCCATTTATTCCAATTCTGGCTATCATTTCATGTGGGGTGCTTATTCTTAATCTGAATGGTCAAACGTTTATTCGTTTTATCATTTGGCTTGTTATTGGTATTGCCGTTTACTTTTTATACTCCAGAAAAAACTCGCTTTTGAATCAGGATTCTGAAAACTAACCATTTCATACTATGAAGTTAAAAAGACAGCCTTGTTTTGATATGAAAAGGAGGTTGTCTTTTTTTTATGTGAATTTTAGAAAGTACGGTCTTTTTCCTCTTTAATATTGCAGTTGCTACGAATTGTAAGTTTAGCCTCATAAATGCGATGACTAGATCATAAAATGTACAGTACAGATATCTGTGACGCTGGTGTAACAGCGTCTAGTGACGGTTGAGACATAGGATGAAACCGAATGGTAATAACAAGCGATTAAAAAAGCAGCATAGCTGCCGTCAAAATAATTATTTGCCGTTGGATAACAGTTATTTTGATGACAGGAAAGGAGATTTCGCCGTATGAGCCGGATGAGCCGCAAACTGCGAAAGTGGGCCAGCGAGACGTTGGAGCTTCCGCAGGACATTCTATTTGATCTGCCGCGGTTAACCCTCATCGGCAGCCGCCAGCTTTATGTAGAGAATCACCGGGGTGTGGTGGATTTCACGCCAGATCAACTCGTACTTGCACTTGCGCAAGGCAGGCTAAGGGTGTCAGGCCATAATCTAATCATTACGTCTATCCTGCCAGACCAGGTAAGTGTAGAGGGACATATTACGGATATTCAAATGGAAGGAACGGAGGAAGGCTCGTGAAACATCCCGCTTTAGCAAAGCTGCGTGGCACGGTTACCCTAGCTGTCGAGGGCGAAAGTGTGGAAGCATTCATTAATTTACTCACTGATCATCATATACCTGTTTGGAACGTGCGGCCAATGGGTACTAGACATGCAGAAATGAACCTTCTGCTGCCGCACGTCTTCCTGCTGCGTCCGCTTTTGAGAAGGACAGGCTGCAAAATGCATGTTCTCAAGCGTCAAGGACTTCCCTTCACTGCAGTACGACTCGCCAAACGCAAATTTTTTCTCACAGGACTGGCCTTGTTCTGGATAGGCCTCCTGCTGATGTCATCGCTCATCTGGGACATTGAAGTGAAAGGGAATGATAAGCTCCCAACGGAATCCATTCTGAAAGCAGCCCGACAGGAGGGGCTTTATCCGTTTCAATGGAGCTTTCGTCTTTCCAGCCAGGACAAGCTTTCGCGCGCACTCATGCAGAAGCTTCCGGAGGCATCCTGGATCGGTGTGGAAAGGCAGGGGACCTTGGTGACAATTCAGGTTGTTGAAGCTTCACAGCCTACTCCCCCGTCGCTCTACAGTCCACGTCATCTTATCAGCAAGGCGGACGCGGTGGTCACTGAAATTTTTGCCGAACAAGGTCGTCCTGTTGTGCATAAAAATACGCGGGTCAAAAAAGGAGCAATTCTCATTTCAGGAACGCTTGGCGATGAGGAGAATCAGCAACAGGTCGTAGCCAAAGGAGAGATTAAGGGGCTTGTGTGGCATGAATATGAAATTAGTAGTCCCATGGTACGACGCAGCAGCACATATACGGGTAATAGTCACGATCGCTTGTATCTGGTGATAGGCAACCGTGCGATACAATTGTGGGGATATGGAAAAATACCTTATTCTACACATAAAACAACCGTTGAGCATGATCCGCTAACATGGCGTTCTTACAAACTTCCGATGGGTTGGATGAATGAAAGTGTGAGGGAGACAAAGATACAAGAGCAGAAGTTAACGGAAACAGAAGCCAAAATGTCAGGAATAGAAGGCGCACGCGCGGATATTTTAGCTAAATACGGCAAAGGAACGAAAATAATGAGCCAAAAAATTTTGCATGAGAAGAGAGAGAATGGTAAAGTTTATATGAAAGTACTTTTTGAAGTGGAACAGGATATTGCGGAAGAACTTCCGTTAGTTCATAACCAAGGAGAATGAGGCTATTTGGCAGAACAACAACGCAGCATACAAATTGCATTGAACAGTGCGGGAGAAGGTCAGGCGTTATTCGGCCCGCAGGATTCCTTTTTAAAATTGATCGAAGCAGCTATTCCTGCAAAAATAGCATCTCGTGAGGCGGAAATTAATGTTTTTGGTGATGCTCACGAAGTAGAAGTGCTCGAACAATTGTTCGATGTTTTGCTCCAGTTAATTCGTAATGGGTATATACTGACCGAAAGGGATGTCCATTATGCGATTGAGCTGGCAAAAGATCTGCGCGCTGATCAGTTGCTTGATTTGTTCAAGGGAGAAATTACGACGACGTTTCGGGGCAAACCGATTCGTGTCAAAACAATTGGACAGAAGCACTATGTAACCACGATTAAGAAACGCGATATTGTATTTGGGATTGGCCCAGCGGGTACTGGTAAAACCTATCTGGCTGTAGTGCTGGCCGTAGCTGCTCTGAAGGAGGGTTCAGTCAAGCGTATTGTACTGACTCGCCCTGCGGTGGAAGCTGGTGAGAACTTGGGCTTTTTGCCTGGGGATTTACAGGAAAAGGTTGATCCATATTTACGCCCGCTTTATGATGCCCTATACGATGTGATGGGGCCAGAACAGACGGCGAAAGCGCTGGAGCGCGGGTTGATAGAAATTGCGCCACTGGCTTATATGCGGGGTCGTACGCTGGATGACTCATTTATTATTTTGGATGAAGCCCAAAACACTACACCGGAGCAAATGAAAATGTTTTTGACTCGACTTGGCTTTGGTTCCAAAATGGTTATTACCGGCGATGTTACGCAAATTGATTTACCTCGTGGCAAGAAATCCGGTTTGATTGAAGCAAATGCGATTTTAAAAGGGATTGACGAAATAGGCTTTGTCCAGTTTGCGGAAGAGGATGTTGTTCGTCATTCCCTGGTTCAAAAAATCATCGTCGCTTATGACCGTGTTGCTGAAAATCAAGCCTAAGCTCTTAAGCACGAGTATAGTGTGTATGATCAGAAAACGAATACAATGAGCAGCATAGCTGCCTTGAAAAAGATGATGGAGAGGGATTGTTTTAGATGACCTCGAAGGAATTATCTAAAGGAAAAACGTTCCAGCATAGAATGAATGGATGGAAGTATAGCGTGGCGACACGCTATCTTCTGTTTTTATTTTTGGTGGTTCTTTTTTATGTGGGTTTTGCATCCAAGCTGCTTCCCGAACGCTACGACATCCGGGTGAATCAACCGAGTGAAAAGGAAATTGTCGCTCCAATGCAGCTTCCTAACAGTAAGGCGACTTTGAAGGCCCAAGAGGAATCTGCTGAGCGCGTGCAGCCTATGTATACCATTGTACCGATCCGCAACGATAACCTGATTACCGGTATTTTGGATCGAATTGAACGGCTAAATCAGGATGATCAGGTCTCCAGAGCGGACAAGATTTCGATTTATAAGGATGAGATTCCTCAACGTGCACGGGAATTCGTGCAAAATTTTGTGAACAACAGCCGTAATGCGGATGCCTATCCAGATAAGTTGCTGGATGAGGTACTGGAAAAAACGAAAGAGCAAACGTACCGAATCCCAGAGGAGACATACATCAAAATTCCGCGACTTACATCTGAGGATATTGCCGAAATGCGGCCCGTAGCCCGTGAGATTGTTACAGGGTTGATGAATGATCAAATTACGGATGCCCAGACTGCCCGAGCCAAGGTAGCTGAGCGCGTGAGTACAAGCTCGCTTACCAAACGTACCTCCCGGGAGGTTGTTCAGGAACTTGCACGGCTTGTGATTACAGCCAACAAGTTTTATGATGATACAGCTACGAAGGACGCTAAAGTACAGGCTCGTGAAGATACACCGACAGTTTACATTAAACAGGGTGAAGTGCTCGTTAAAAAGGGTGAGATTATTACCCAGGAAATCTATACACTGCTTGATGAGAACGAGCTGCTCAAGGATAAAATCAACTATTGGCCACAATTCGGCCTGCTGATGTTGTCTATGATGCTGGCATTGGGTCTGTTTATGTATATTCGTCAATTTCAATCACGAACACGAAACTTCAAGTATAATAATGCACAGTTGCTCATGCTGGTGTTAATCTTTGTGATTACAGTGGGGGCGATGCTGTTAATTTCTATACTGCAGACTAGTGAACGATCCTATCTCGGCTATCTGGCGCCTATCGCGCTTGGAGCTATGCTTGTAACGCTGTTGCTTGACATGTCGCTGGCATTCGTATGTGCCGTTATATTCAGTATATTGGCAAGTGTTATTTTGAATGTCCGTCAAGGCCAGATTTTTGATTTTAATTTTGGGTTTTTTGCCCTTGTGGTCTGTTTGGCGTCGATTTTTTCCACCCACCGGGCCAGCCAGCGTTCAACGCTGTTCAAGGGAGCTATCATGGTATGCCTGTTTGGGGCTCTGGGTGTTTTTTCTCTGGCTCTGATTGACCAAGGGAACTGGACTCAAACAACGACACTCTATGGGGTAGCCTTTGCATTTGCAGGCGGTCTGGTTACAGCGATCCTCGTTATAGGGCTAATGCCATTTTTTGAATCCACCTTTGGCATCTTGTCTGCACTGAAGCTTGTTGAATTGTCAAATCCCAATCACCCATTGCTCCGCAAGCTGCTTACCGAGACTCCTGGCACATATCATCATAGCGTTATGGTAGGTAATCTGTCGGAGGCTGCAGCGGAGGCTATAGGAGCAAATGGGTTGTTGTGCCGGGTTGGTTCGTATTATCATGATATTGGTAAAACCAAAAGGCCTTCGTACTTCATTGAAAATCAAAATGGGATGGAAAATCCGCATGATACAATAGAGCCCAAGCTGAGTAAATCCATCATTATAGCCCATGCTCGTGACGGTGTGGAAATGCAATTGGATTACAAGCTACCCAAGCCGATTCGTGATATAGCCGAACAACACCACGGAACGACATTCCTGCACTATTTTTACCACAAGGCATTGCGTGAGGCGGAAGAGCGGGGAGTGGAGCCTGACTTCACGGAGGATGATTTCCGTTATCCGGGACCGAAGGCTCAGTCGAAAGAGGCTGCTGTAGTAGGAATTGCTGATAGCGTGGAAGCGGCAGTTCGTTCCTTGCGAAAACCTACGGTGGAGCAGGTAGAATCTATGATTGAGAAAATTATTAAGAGCCGTCTTGATGATCACCAGTTTAACGACTGTGAGCTGACCATGAGGGAGCTTGATATCGTGGCCCAAACTCTCAAGGAAACAGTAATGGGGATTTTTCATTCCCGTATTGAATATCCAGAGGAAAGACCTAAGCCCGAAAGTGGAAAAGCTTAGTATTACTTGTGCATGAAGCACAGCTAAAGCATTAGAATTAAAAGGAGCGGTTGGCATGGGCCTTCAATTAGCTTGGAATAATGAACAAAACGATATGGTAATTAACGAATCGTTGATCACGCTGCTGAACACCTTATTAGAGCAGGCTGGCAAAGCGGAAGGGGTTACAGACGGTGAGGTTGCCCTTACTTTCGTGAATGATGATCAAATTCATGAGTTGAACAGGGATTATCGCGGTATTGATCGTCCCACTGATGTGTTGTCTTTTGCTATGAAGGAAACACTGGATGAAGAGCTTGAAATTATCTACGAACCGACGGAAGATAATCCATTAAATGATGTACCCGATGTTCTGGGGGATATTATTATCTCTGTACAGACAGCGCAAGCTCAAAGCGAAGAGTATGGACATTCAATTGAGCGTGAAATCGGGTTTTTGTTTGTCCACGGTTTTCTGCATCTGTTAGGTTATGATCATCAGGACGATGCAAGTGAGGCTGAAATGATGGGTAAGCAGGAAGCTGTGCTGGCTCAAGTGGGGTTGACACGGTAATGAGACGTCAGCCTTGGAGAATGACCTTTCGCTATGCTGCAGAAGGCGTGATATACGCCCTGCGTACGCAAGTAAATATGCGGATACATGTGGTTGTGGCGCTTCTTGTCATTGTAGCAGGTCTAACTCTGCGCATCTCCCGGCTCGACTGGTTATTCGTGTGCTTGGCCATTGCCATAGTCATTGTAGCCGAACTGATCAACACCGCTGTTGAAGCAGCGGTGGATCTAATCTCACCTGATATTCATCCGCTGGCCAAAGCGGCTAAAGACACCGCCGCCGGAGCCGTGCTCCTGGCAGCGGTTTTTGCTGTAATTATTGGCATATTTGTATTTTATAGACCTTTGTTGACGTTAATGAGTCAGCTGCTTTAATGAAAAAATAAAAATTAGGTGCTTAATCGCGCTGGAGGAAATAAAATGGCTAAGAAACACTTTAAATCTGGCTTTGTCGCAATTGTTGGCAGACCCAATGTCGGAAAATCAACATTGATGAACCATGTCATTGGGCAGAAGATTGCCATCATGTCAGACAAGCCCCAAACGACACGGAATAAAATTCACGGCGTATATACCACAGAGGACACACAAATTGTATTTTTGGATACACCAGGAATTCACAAGCGCCAGTCAAAGCTGGGCGATTATATGAATCAGACCGCTTTTAATACGTTGGGTGAAGTAGAGACGGTACTTTTTCTTATTGATGCTGCTGAAGGTTTAGGCGGAGGCGACCGTTTTATTGCGGAACAGCTTAAACAAGTAAAAACACCAGTTATATTGGTATTGAATAAAATTGACCGCATCGAGCCAGAGGCATTGTTGCCCCTGATTGAGCAGTATCGCAAGTTGTATGACTTTGCGGAAATTGTACCGATCTCGGCCAAAATGGGCAATAATGTAAACACCCTATTGGATCAGGTTCAAAAATACTTGCCAGAAGGTCCGCAATATTACCCTGATGACCAAATTACCGACCATCCAGAGCAGTTTGTCATTGCTGAGCTGGTACGGGAAAAGATTTTGCACATGACACGTGAGGAAGTACCCCATTCTATTGCGGTTATGATTGAAGACATGAAAGTGCAGGAGAATGGTGTAGTGCATATTATGGCGGTTATTTTTGTAGAGCGTGATTCCCAGAAGGGAATCATTATCGGCAAACAGGGAGCCATGCTCAAAGAGGTAGGCAAACAAGCCCGTCAAGATATCCAAAACTTGCTAGGCTCCAAAATTTTCCTGGAACTTTGGGTTAAGGTCAAAAAAGACTGGCGTAACCAGGAACGTGTCCTTCGTGACTTGGGCTTCCATCGCGACGCCTAAAAGTAGATATCATATCTACGATCACTTTGGTCCAAAGAATTATACAGACTAAAATTGATATCAATCAATATGTATAGTAGTTGTATGTATCATAAAAAAAGCCGTCCGACTCTACCACTGACGTATGGATTAAGTCTTTCAGTCATTCCAAGCGCCGCTCTTGTGCGGCGCTTAACTTCTCGCTATTCCTTCCCTTTTCTTCCAGTGATGAAATAAGGAGTGCTTTTTAAAAGAGTTATTTTATTGTAACTGTATGCACGTTGTAGCGAAGCGAAGAATTTGAATCTGAAGAAGCGTCAGCGTTCGCCTTTACCCCTGAATTTACTCCTTTTCTCATTGGATAAAATAAATTCAGGGGTAACAGCGATCGTAAGATCAAATCATTTGCGAAGCGGTGTCCAGACCGTACACAGTAGCCTTTTTCAACGTAATCCATTTATTTCATCGCATACTTCCCCTCTCTTCGCATCATCCTATTTTTGAGATGCAGACGTCATTTCCGAAGAAAGGATGAATACGATTGCGAGATTTTTCGTGGAAGTATTTTGCGATGACTGGAGATGTCGGTGCGTATCTGTTATACAGGGAGAGCGCCGTGACAAGGGAGCAAGACACGGATGAAGGAGAGTCGGACGAGCATGAAGAAGCCCGTGAATAATACGAACCACTGGCTTCTTCGCGAATGTTTGGGGGAAGAAGCATGCTTTACAGGATGGAAGGAATCGTCATCCGCAGCATGGATTACGGTGAGGGGAACAAAATTATTACGCTTTGCACCGAAAGCGGAGGCAAAGTAGGTGTGCTAGTCAGAGGCGCGAAAAAATCCAAAAGCCGTCATGCCGCTTTAACGCAGCCGTTTACGTACGGTGAATTTGTTTTTTTTCGCAACACTGGCTTAGGCACGTTGAATGCCGGTGAAATTATCCAATCCCACCATACACTGCGCGAGGATATTACAAAGGCTGCTTACGCTTCCTATGCTTGTGAATTGCTCGATCGGGTGTTACAGGATGAGGAAACAGGTGCATTTTGGTTTAAGCAGCTTAAAGCCTGCTTGGAGGCACTGGAGAGTGGCAAAGATCCGCTGATCGTCATGAGTATTTATGAATTTAAAATATTGCAGGCGGCCGGATATGCACCTCAGCTTGATGCTTGTATTTCAAGCGGTCAACGATGTGCTGATGAGGATATGTTTATCAGTCCGAGGTTAGGTGGGGTTTTGTGTCGGGGTTACAAGCATTTTGATCCGGCTGCGTTAAGTGTTGCTCCGCGTACATTGAAGTTGCTGCGCTTGTTCGCCCAAATAGATTTGAATCGACTCGGCAATATCGACGTGAAGGACTCCACCAAGCTGGAGATCAAACATGTCATGCGTCAGTTCATGGATATGCAGTTGGAGGTCAAGCTGAAATCCCGTAATTTCCTGGATCAGCTTGACAAGTACGACATGTGAAATGTGGTGTTCTCTTGACTGTATCACTGAAAACGTGTAATATCCTACTATATATCTCCTTTGGGAGCAGATGCATTGAACGAGAAAGTAACGAGACGTATTCTCTGTAGTTAGCGAGTTGGGGATGGTGTAAGCCCGGCGGGAATTGTTCGTGAACATGGCACTCGGGAGCGTCTGAATGGACACGGAAAAGAGGATTACGATCTGACTGGTGATGTAGGGTCGCAATCAAGTAGGGTGGAACCGCGGGAGTTAGCTCTCGTCCCTACGTCTGTACAGGCGTAGAGGCGGGGGCTTTTTGCTGTCTCTAGCAAGGCTTATGGAATAAATTAGCCCTGTACATATGAGTTTAAGGATTAGAAATCACCAACATTTTAGGGAATTGGAAAGGAAGCGTGTGCCCATGAATTTTCAGCAGATGATTTTAACGCTGCAACAATTTTGGTCTGAACACAACTGTATTATTGTACAGCCTTATGATACGGAAAAAGGGGCAGGCACGATGAACCCGATGACGTATTTACGTTCAATTGGACCTGAGCCGTGGAACGTAGCTTACGTTGAGCCTTCTCGCCGTCCGTCTGACGGACGTTATGGTGAGAACCCGAATCGCCTGTATCAGCATCATCAGTTTCAAGTGGTTTTGAAGCCTTCACCTGATAACATTCAGGAGTTGTATCTGGAGAGTTTGAGCCGTTTGGGCATTAACCCACTGGAGCATGATATTCGTTTTGTTGAAGACAACTGGGAAGCTCCGACGCTGGGAGCCTGGGGATTAGGTTGGGAAGTATGGCTGGACGGTATGGAAATTACCCAATTCACGTACTTCCAGCAAGTGGGCGGTATTGATGCCAGTCCGGTTGCGGTTGAAATTACGTACGGTATGGAGCGTCTTGCTTCCTACATCCAGGACAAAGAAAATGTGTTTGATTTGGAATGGGTTAATGGAATCTCGTACGGTGATGTTTTCCACCAACCAGAATTTGAGCATTCCAAATATACGTTCGAAGTATCTGATGTCAAAATGCTATTTACTCTTTTTAACATGTATGAAGAAGAGGCGAATAAAGCGATGGCGCAGCATCTTGTATTTCCAGCCTATGATTATGTGCTGAAATGCTCTCACACGTTCAACTTGCTGGACGCTCGCGGAGCCATCAGTGTAACGGAACGGACAGGTTTTATTATACGAGTGCGTAATTTGGCGCGCCAGGTCGCTGCGACCTATCTGGAGGAGCGCGAGAAGCTGGGCTTCCCGCTGTTGAAGAAAGGAGGTGCGGCAAATGTCTAAGGATCTATTGTTTGAGATCGGGCTGGAAGAAGTGCCTGCACGTTTTATCCCGAATGCGATTCAGCAGTTGAAGGAACGTATGACGGCGTGGCTGGACAGCTCGCGTATTGCTTACAGTGCTGTAGAGGCTTATGCTACACCTCGTCGTTTGGCGGTACTTGTTAAGGAAGTAGCGGAGAAGCAGGAAGATATTAACGAAGAAGTTAAAGGACCTTCCCGCAAAATCGCACTTGATGAAGCCGGTAACTGGAGTAAGGCTGCTCTAGGCTTTGCCCGTAGCCAAGGTGTTGATCCTGAACAGTTCACGTTCAAAGAACTTGGAGGCGTGGAATATATTTACGCGACCAAGAGCAGCATAGGTGTACCAACGGCAGATGTGCTGTCCGAAGGTTTACTACACATTTTACATGCCATGACATTCCCTAAATTTATGCGCTGGGCAAGTTATGATTTTAAATTTGTTCGTCCAATCCGCTGGTTGGTAGCCTTGTTTGGTAGCGATATTGTTAATTTGGAGATTGCTGGCGTACAGTCAGGGAATGTGACAAGAGGACATCGCTTCCTTGGACAGGAGGCCGTTGTAGAAAGTCCAGCGGACTATGTTGAAGTACTTCGCAAGCAGCATGTTATTGTGGACATTGAAGAACGTCAGTCGCTTATTGTGAAGCAGATTGAAGCACTTGCAGCCGAAAAAGATTGGACGATTGCGGTCAAGGATGATTTGCTGGAAGAAGTGCTGTATTTGGTGGAAACTCCAACAGTACTGTTCGGTGGCTTTGACCCTGCATTCTTGAACATTCCGAAGGATGTACTGATTACTTCCATGCGTGAACACCAACGCTATTTCCCAGTGCTGGATCGCACAGGAAAGCTGCTGCCATACTTTGTTACGGTACGTAATGGTGGCAGTCAATCGCTGGAAGTCATTGCAAAAGGAAACGAAAAAGTATTGCGCGCGCGGTTGTCTGATGCCAAATTCTTCTATGAAGAAGATCAGAAGCTGGAAATTAAGGATGCACTCTCCAAGCTGGAAAGTATCGTTTTCCACGAAGAGCTGGGAACAGTTGGAGACAAAGTGCGTCGAATTCGCCGCATTGCTGATGCTCTGGCAGAGAAGCTACGTGTTTCCCCAGATACACAGGAATCGGTTAGCCGAGCAGCAGATATTTGTAAATTTGACCTTGTAACACAAATGGTCTATGAGTTTCCGGAATTGCAAGGGGTTATGGGCGAGGATTATGCCCGTAAGGCTGGAGAGAAGGAAGAAGTGGCAAGAGCGGTGTTTGAGCATTACCAGCCGCGATTCGCAGGAGAAACGGTTCCTTCAACGAACGCTGGAGCGATTGTAAGTATCGCAGACAAGATAGATACCATTACAGGCTGCTTCTCCATCGGTATTATTCCGACAGGTTCACAGGACCCTTACGCGCTTCGTCGCCAGGCAGCAGGTATCGTGCAGATTCTGTTGGATCGTAAGCTTTCGGCTACGTTGTCTGATGTGTTCAATATCGCGCTTGATGTGCACAGCAACTTTGGAAATATGAAACGTTCCGCAGATGAAATACGTAAAGAATTACATGAGTTTTTCGGATTACGCGTGAAGAAACTATTGTCCGAGACACTTCGTTATGACGTTGTAGATGCTGTGCTTTCAGCTGGATATGACGATGTTGCTTCTGTGGTTAACCGCGGGGCTGCATTAATGACTGCTGTACAAACGGGTGATGTCTTCAAGGCAACAGTGGAGTCTTTTAATCGCGTAGGTAATTTGGCTGCTAAAGCAGTTCACAAGTCAGTGAATACGGGTGAATTTACGGAACAGGGCGAGAAAAACCTATACGAAGCATGGTATGGCGCCTATGAGTCTTATTGTACAGCCTTACAGGAAGGTGATGCGACACAAGCATTGGCGCTTGCTTCATCCATTACTCCTGCGGTGACGGCGTTCTTTGACTCCGTTATGGTTATGGCTGAGGATGATGCTGTACGTAATAATCGTTTGGCATTGCTGGCTGCTATTGACTCAGAATTGAAGCGTTTTGCTGATTTTTCCAAGCTTGTAGTTTAAACGTCGGTTGTGGTAGTATGAACAACTTGAAAAAATGGGTATAAATATACGGAACGGTGTAAGAGTGATCTTGCAGCCGTTCCGTATTTTACTCGAATGCGGATACGAGATGGGGGATGCTCATGGGAGGGTCCGGAAATTTCCCGGATGTACGGATCGTTGTTGACGGGGACGCTTGTCCTGTTAAAAGTGAAATTGCAGAGACAGCTTCCCGTTTTCATATTGACGTTATTATGGTATCTTCGTATGATCATCTCATTCAGGGCAGCAAAGGCGTAAGCGTTGTTAAAGTAGACCGAAGCGACCAGAGTGCCGATCTCTATATTGCCAATCATATCCGCCGCGGAGATATTGTAACAACCAACGATTATGGTCTTGCTGCACTCGCCTTGGCAAAAGGTTGTGAAGTGATGTCTTTTCGCGGAACGATTTATCGAAACGATTCGATAGACTTCATGCTGGACCGACGCCACACTTCTGCCAAAGAACGGAAAAAAGGACGTTATGGAAAAGGTCCTAAACCGTTTACATTAGAGGATCGTGAAGTTTTTCAACATAAACTGACAAAACTTTTACTTCGCTTGCAGGAGAATGAGTAACGGTATCGAATTATATTTACGTGCTAAAGAGATGAAGGTGGTTAATATGAGTGCCGGACAAGGTAACATACCGGACGATATCATCGAGTCAGTTTTACAACATCATGATATTGTAGATACGGTAAGCAAGTACGTGCATTTGACCAAGCAGGGGAAATATATGAAAGGCCTCTGTCCTTTTCATTCCGAAAAAACCCCTTCATTCACCGTGACACCGGATCGTCAGATTTTTTACTGCTACGGCTGCGGCGCGGGAGGCAATGCCATCAAGTTTATGATGGAAATCGAAGGACTATCCTTTCCCGAAGCTGTCAGGACAATGGCAGAAGAAAGTCATATTCCGCTCGGCGAATGGCAGGGACGTGATTCATCGCATCAGCATCCTGAGTTGGACAGGCTGTTGCAAGCGTATGAACTAACTTCTAAGATGTACCATTTTTTGCTTAAAAATACGGAGCACGGCAAACCAGCCATGGAATATTTGCGTTCACGGGGATTCAGTGACAAGATCATTGACCAATTCCAAATTGGCTATGCACCCAACCGATGGGATACGATCGTTCAGTTTCTAGAGAAGCGTTCTTTTGATCCTGTCGAGATGGAAAAGGGAGGACTCATTTCTCCCCGACATGAGGGTGATGGATATGTAGATCGATTCAGAGATCGTATCATGTTTCCCATTTGGAATCGAAACGGAAAAGTTATTGCCTTTGCAGGCCGTATACTTGGCGAGGGGCAGCCGAAGTATTTGAACTCGCCGGAGACCAAGCTATTTAACAAAAGCCGAACGCTGTACAATCTCCATCATGCTAAGACCTCAATTCGCAAGCTTCGTCAAAGTGTTCTTTTTGAAGGCTATGGCGATGTCATCTCGGCATGGGAAGCTGGCGTACAAAATGGAGTGGCTGCCATGGGGACTGCTCTAACGGAGCATCATGCTACGATGTTAAAGGGACTGTGCGACGAGGTTATTATTTGTTATGATGGTGACCGGGCAGGACAAGCGGCAGCGCTTAAAAATTTTCCGCTGTTGGAAAATGCGGGACTTCACGTAAAAGTAGCGTTGGTCAGCGATGGTATGGACCCGGATGATTTTATCCGGCAATACGGCGCTGAACGTTTCCAGCGCCAAATTATCGAAAGTGCTGTTTCAACGGTGAAATTTAAGCTTATATATCTGAAAAAAAACCATATACTGCAAGAGGAAGAAGGAAGAATTGCGTATTCCCGCGAAGCATTAAATGTCATTGCACCTCTGTCATCCCCGACTGAGCGGGAAGTGTATCTGCGCGAAGTATCTGCCGAAGTCAAGGTGGATTTTGAAACCTTAAAGCAAGAATGCAATTTACTCCGTCAATCCCTGCAAAAAAAACAGAACTTTGGGGATAATAACGAAAATGGGTGGAATAATGGTAGGCATAAAAAAGGGCAGGTCTCTACGCCCAATCTGTTGCCGGCTTACCATGTGGCTGAACGCAGGCTGCTTCACTGGATGATGCAGGATTTAGAAGCTGCAGAGTATGTAGAAAAGCATCTGGGGGACGCCTTTAATATTGAGGATCATGCAGCAATTGCTGCTTATCTATATGCCTATTACGCGCAAGGGAAGTTACCGGATACAAGCCGTTTTATTTCATCTTTGCAAGACGACCGACTGGAGAAGAACGTAAGTTCGATCATGATGATGGATGCTCCAGGCGTATGGGCACCGCACATTTTGGATGATTATATTCGTCAAGTGCGAAAATTTCCATTGCAGGAGCAACTGGATTTGAAGAGGGAAGAAATGAGAACCGCTGAGCGCTCAGGTGATTTTTTGCGTGCAGCACAAATTGCAAGCGAGATTATAGCCCTAGAGAGACAATGAACACACAGAGGTCGGATGTTTCTAGGAGGAGGGAGTCGAAAGATGGCGAATGATCAGCATACTGAACTGGAGACGGAATTAACACTGGATCAGGTTAAAGATCAACTGATTGAGTTGGGTAAAAAAAGTTCCTCTCTGAACTACAAAGATATCATGGAAAAACTGTCGCCGTTTGATCAGGACCCCGAGCAAATGGATGAGTTTTATGAGCAGCTGGGTGACTTGGGGATTGAGGTTGTGAATGATAACGACGAAGAAGTTACCAGATTGCGTCAAAATGACGACCCGGAAAACAATGACGGGGATGATTTTAATTTCGATGACGATCTGAGCCTGCCTCCCGGTATTAAAATTAATGACCCGGTCCGGATGTACTTGAAGGAAATTGGTCGTGTACCGCTGCTTTCTGCAGATGATGAGGTGGAGCTTGCCAAACGGATCAATAACGGCGATGAAGAAGCTAAGCGTCGGTTGGCTGAAGCAAACTTGCGTCTGGTTGTAAGTATTGCCAAACGTTATGTTGGTCGCGGCATGCTTTTCCTGGATCTAATTCAAGAAGGTAATATGGGTTTGATTAAGGCAGTAGAAAAATTTGATTACGAAAAAGGCTTTAAATTCAGTACGTACGCAACCTGGTGGATTCGTCAGGCGATTACGCGCGCAATTGCCGATCAGGCGAGAACGATCCGTATTCCAGTGCATATGGTGGAAACGATCAACAAGCTGATTCGCGTATCGCGTCAACTGTTGCAAGAGCTGGGGCGTGAACCTACGCCGGAAGAAGTGGCTGCCGAGATGGAGCTAAGCGTGGAAAAAGTACGGGAAATTATGAAAATTGCCCAAGAACCGGTTTCATTGGAAACACCAATTGGTGAAGAGGATGACTCACATCTAGGGGATTTCATTGAGGATCAGGAAGCATTGGCGCCTGCAGATGCAGCTGCCTATGAGCTTCTGAAGGAACAACTCGAGGATGTCCTGGATACGTTGACCGAACGGGAAGAGAATGTTTTGCGTCTCCGTTTTGGTTTGGACGACGGAAGAACCAGAACTCTTGAAGAAGTGGGTAAAGTGTTCGGTGTTACACGTGAACGTATTCGTCAGATTGAGGCCAAAGCGCTGCGTAAGTTGCGCCATCCAAGCCGCAGTAAGCGACTGAAGGATTTCCTCGAATAGAAGCGTAACATTGCGGACCTTCTGCGGCTTGAAGCGCGCAGAAGGTCTTTTTTTATCTCATGGCAGCCTTGGTGGAGGGGAAGAAGCTTGGACCAGGAGAAAAAACGGACAATACTGTTACATGAAATTGAGCATTGGCGGCAAAGTCGGCTGCTCCCTGAGCAATATTGCGATTTTCTGTCCAACCTGTATCGGGAAGATGAAAATCCGGCACAAAGCCAGAACCGTAACAACACCGGGCTGCTTACATATCTTCGACATGGGCATGGGATCGCCTGGATTCTTGGTTTTGTCATTATTTCCTGCATTTGTTTGATCGGTTTTTATTTTACCGCTTTTCCGTTGGCAATGCAAATATGCTCGGCAAGTGCAGTTACTGCGATTTGCTATGGGATGGCCGCGGTTTGGCGGTCTTCCGAAAAGAGTATGAGTGCAATGTTGAGCACTTTAGGCAGTGCAATTATGCTGGGTTCAGGTGTCTGGATCATTCAGCTTCACCAAGGTGAAGCTAAGGTTTGGTTTTTAGTGCTGGTGGGTCTATGCGGTTTGATATGGTGTCTTGTGGGATTAACTTTGCGCATCAGCTTGCTTCATTACTGTGGTCTTGCTGGGCTGCTTTTAGTGTATGCGGTCCTTATAGGCCGCTATTGGCCTACAGCTACTTTAGCGATGCTTGAGGTATTTTGGATTTTACACGCAGTATTGTTGATTGGGTTAAGCTGGTGGGTACATCGCCGCTTTCCACGTTTCGCGTTGGTTTATTTTGCTATAGGCTTGACCCTAGTGTTTATGGCGGAAGCAGACACGATCGTCCTGCGCCATCAAGCAGCAGGGGAAGTGATTTTTTTAAGCATATTGAAGTTGGCTTTTGTTGTAGGAATTTTATTTTGGACTCGAAAAAAATGGATTACGTGGGTGACGTCATGAAACTTTCTCAGCGATTACAATATATTTTGGAACAAATTCCTGCCGGTAGCAGACTGGCTGATATTGGCTCTGATCACGGACTACTCCCTGTGGCTGCAGTGCGCTCCGGCAGAGTATCGCAAGCTGTAGCGGGTGAGGTCAACGATGGACCATTGCGTGCGGCTCAAAAGCAGGTGGCTGAAGCAGGTCTTACAGATCGCATTGCGGTTAGAAAAGGGGACGGCTTGGCTGTAATCAAGGCCAATGAGGTAGATGTTATTACGATAGCGGGTATGGGCGGAGCCTTGATCGCTTCTATTTTGGAGCAAGGAAAAGACAAGCTTGTTTCAGTGAAACAGCTTGTTTTACAGCCCAACGTGGGCGAGGATATTTTACGGCGCTGGCTAATCAAGCATCAATGGGTATTAACAAATGAACATATCATGGAAGAAGATGGTAAAATATATGAAGTTCTGACGGCAGTACCTGCTTCGGAAAGTTCGCTGAAACAGGATGACCTGTATCGGCCATGGGAACTTTCTGGTAGTTCGCTGGTACTGACAGAGGATTTGCTGATACAACTTGGACCGTTATTGGTCAAAGCACCAAATGAAATCTTTTTTTCGAAATGGCAATTGGAGATTCGCAAGCTTCAGGATGTGCGGGCACAAGTGGCTCGGTCAGATCAGGAATCTGCGCAGCATAAGCAGGAGCAATTGCGCAAGCAAATTGAACAGCTGGAGGAGGTACTTGCATGTTTGCCAAAGGACAGACAGTAATTAGCTACATGGAGCAACTGGCTCCGAAATACTTGGCAGTTCCAGACGATAGAATTGGGCTTCAACTGGGTAGTCTGCAAAAGGAAATAAAAAGCATTTTAGTAGCCCTGGATGTCAATGATGAGGTTGTTGAAGAAGCGATCCGCATAAAAGCTGATCTCATTATTGCGCATCATGCGATTATATTCCGCCCACTAAAAGCTTTGAACACGGACCAGCCTGCAGGCAGATTGTATGAAAAGCTGATCAAGAATGATATTGCTGTCTACATCAGTCATACGAATCTGGATACGGCTGAGGACGGCATGAATGATTGGATGGCAGAAGCACTGGGGATTCAAAGTGAAGGTACGCTGGAGGATGTTCACACCGAGCAATTATTCAAGCTTGTCGTTTTCGTACCCAAAACACATCATCAACGTGTACTGGATGCCATACTGAATGCGGGAGCTGGACATATCGGCAACTACAGCCATTGCAGCTTTAACATTGATGGTTATGGAACTTTTGTACCAGGTGAAGGCACACAGCCGTTTTTGGGTGAGCCAGGTAAAATGGAACGTAGTGAAGAGGTTCGTATTGAGACCATTGTACCGCAGGGTGTACGCAATAAAGTTGTCCAAGCGATGCTGAAGGCTCATCCTTATGAAGAGGTGGCTTATGACCTGTACCCTATGGATTTGAAAGGCCGTACCTTTGGTTTGGGACGAGTAGGCAAGCTCAAGGAAGCCCGCACGTTACGAGAGTTTGTAGATGTTGTGAAAAAAGGTCTCAACGTTGAGTATGTACGTGTGGTGGGTGACTTGGACCGTATGATCAAAAAAGCAGCCGTGCTTGGGGGCTCTGGCAGCCGTTATGTGAATAAGTCGCTTTTTAAAGGCGCTGACGTATTAGTGACGGGGGATATCGACTATCACACGGCTCACGATGCCCTGATGGCAGGCATTGCTATTATTGACCCTGGACATAACGCAGAAAAGATTATGAAGCCTAAAACCGCAGATTGGATGCGTAGACGCTTGGCCGAAGATCGATACTCAACGGAAGTATATGTATCTGAAGTGAACACCGAGCCTTTTCAATTTTTGTAAAACCTTCACATCTATGAGAAAATAAAGGAGAACTATTACATTTTTTCGTAGGGAGAGGTTGTATGCGAAAGTTGATAGCCGATTCTGTGATTCATGCCTATCCAGGGATGGTTGCAGTTGTTACTTCCCGCTATGAGGGAGTAAATAATGTCATGGCCTCAGGCTGGCATACATATATCGGATCATCACCGGGCATGTATGGCATTTCATTGAGGAAGGAAACGTATTCTTACGGACTGATTAAGAAAAGTGGAGGCTTTGGTGTTCAGTTTTTGCCTGCGCACAGATCGGAATGGATTCAGGCTGTAGGTACCTTTAGTGGTAAAGATGTAGATAAATTTCAGCAGTTTGGGATTGCATATGAGGACGGAATTTCAGTGGATGTGCCTATATTGCTGGAAGCTTATCTCGCTTATGAGTGTAAAGTAGTGGATATTCATACCTATGGAGATCATGATTGGATCGTCGGTGAAATACAGCAGACCTACCGGGATGATGAACTATTCCTAGATGAGGACGTTCCTGATTTTAGTAAGCTTTCAATTCCGTTATACGTGGGAAGGTCCGCTTATTACGTGGCAGATGATTCATTACAGAGAAAGGTACATCCGTTTTATTTGAACAAGTAAAGAGAGATCTCTATAATTTACAATATTTTCAGGGTTGTATCATGCACGCGTTCCCTGTATACTATGTAATGTTGTTCGGAAAGTTTGACAGACAATCGCTGGTGGCATAAGCCACGAGAGGAAAGTCCGGGCTCCATAGGGCAGGATGCTGGATAACGTCCAGTCAGCGCGAGTTGAAGGATAGTGCCACAGAAATGGACCGCCGATGGCCGCTTGCGGCACAGGCAAGGATGGAACCGAGGTGTAAGAGACCCCGAGGAACGCTGGTGACTTCGTTCCTGGTAAACCCCATCTGGAGCAAGACCTAAAGGGACACAGCTTCTTCGCGAAGCAGCCTTAGCCCGAGGCGTGTCTAGGTTGGTCGCTGGAGCTGGATAGCAATGTTCGGCCTAGATAGATGATTGTCGCTTTTAGTGGGAGGGTAGTTCCCGTCTGTACCACGAATAGCACAGAACCCGGCTTACGGAAAACTTTCCCCACTGCAACACCTTAAAATGTATGAATTTATTTTTTGTTAATGACCTGTTTGCATGAGAAACCTTTAATCCAAATGTATTTATTACATTAAAAAGGGTGCTTCATATTCCTGTGGGAATTATGAAGCACCCTTTTTAATTTGCAGCAGGATTACGCAGTCCGCTATATCTATGGAATGAAGCCCCCAACATAGTCAATGGGGGCTTCATTGTATTTACACTCTCCTAACGCAAAAACGTGCGAGGACGAGGCATGTAGTCAGTGTAGCGTGCTTTTGAAGCTGGAATTAACGTACGCTTTTTACCACATTTTTCTCCATATACAGCTTCAGTGCCCGGTCCAATCGGTCAACTGCTTTTGGAAGCAAGGCAGGATCGGTATGCGTGAAGTTGATTCGCATATGGTTGCTCCCGCTTAAGTCAGCATAAAAAACTTGTCCAGGTACAAATGCAACTCCTTCCTGAATCGCGAGTTGCAGTAACTGATCAGAACGGAAGCCTTCAGGTAAGGTAACCCACATAAACATGCCACCAAGTGCATCATTCCAAGTGATTCCTTCCCATTGACGTTCTCTCATTAACGATGTAAGACGCAACATCCGAGTGTGATACTCAGCGGACACGGTACGTATATGTCCCTCCAAATCAAAGAAGTCCAATAGCTCATTCAAAGCACGCTGGTCAATACTGCTGGAGTGCAGATCGGCAGATTGTTTGGCATTTGCGGTCTTAACGACGATGGCTTGATCGGCTACCAACCATCCAGAGCGAACACCTGGAGCGACAGTTTTAGAAAATGTAGAAGTGTACATTACATGACCGTCGCCACCTAGCTGTTGATCAATAGAAAATAGGGATGGGAAGTTAAGGTTTTCATCAAATTTGAGCCGTCCGTAAGGATCGTCTTCAAAAATCAAAGTTCCGTATTTACGGCATAGCTCAACAACGCCTGTTCTGCGTTCCATACTCCATACACTTCCTGCTGGGTTGGAGAAGGTAGGGATGACATACACGAATTTTGGCTGATGCTGTTTGATCTTGGCCTCAAGATCATCTAATTGCATACCGTTAGCGTCTGTATTTACACTTACAATGTTAGCGCCATAGGAATTGAATACCTGAAGAGCTGCCAAATAAGTAGGGGACTCCACCAATACTGTATCCTGCGGATCAAGCAACACACGTGAAACTAGATCAATGGTCTGCTGCGAGCCTGTTGTCATGAGGATGTTATCTCTGGTGACGGAGATGCCTTGGGATGACATGATTGCTGCCAGACGTTCCCGTAGAGGAATGTATCCCTCGGTTAGGCCGTATTGAAGTGCGGTAGTACCGCCGAGGCGGAATACCCGCTCATAGGCTTTAGCAACCGCTTCGACGGGAAAGAAGGCATCGGCCGGAAGGCCACCCGCGAGAGATAAAACATCTGTTCCCTGTGTCAGCTTCAAAATGTCCCTTACCATGGACGAGCCCTGAGTACGAGCCATACCCGAAAATTTGTATTCCAATCCAATCATCTCCTGTGTTCTATACTGTGCTAAGAAATTTGTTGTATTATATCGATAATGAAGTATAACAGTAAACGTCTAAATGTAACAGTTGATTTTTGGAGGGAAGGGTTCCGATGCATATTGATCTCAGCCGCAACAGCAGTGTCAAGTTATATTTACAGATTACCAAAACATTAGCGGACCGCATTCAGTCAGGGCTACTACCTCAGGGTACCAAGCTTCCCTCTATCCGTCATCTGTCCAGCCTGCTTGCGGTGAGTCCTGTAACTGTAAGTAAGGCGTATGCCGAGCTAGAGTCCATGAATTTGGTTACGTGTACACAGGGAAAAGGTTGCTACGTGACGGAAGCTTCAGTACCGATTTATCATGAGGGGACGCAGGATTTGTCTTGGCAGATGTCGTTGATCGATTATTTGCCGCGTGCACAGTTATGGAGAAACTTTAACCATAGCCGAAAGGCTACCTATTCTTTTCATATAGCGGCAATACAGCCGGAGCTTCTTCCCACACGCGAAATCATCGCAGATACTCACCGTTTATCCTCTGAAAATTCCGATGTAATGGCTGCATATGGAACTTTTGAAGGTGATTTAGAACTAAGAGAAGTGTTCGCAGACCACTTGAGTGAACGCGGTATACCTATAGTGGCAGAGCAACTGCTTGTGACCAGCGGAGCTCAACAGGGGATTGACCTGGTGGCGCGTACGTTTGTTGGCCCGGGAGATGTGGTCTACATGGAAGCTCCTACCTATACTGGGGCCATTGATGTGTTCACTAGTCGTGGTGCCAAAGTAATTATGATTCCGATGGACGAGGAGGGTATGCGGATTGATATTTTGACACGTCTCTGTGATACCCATCCCCCAAAATTGATCTATACCATACCTACCTTTCATAATCCTACCGGCGTAACTTTGACGATGGCCAGACGCACGCAATTACTGGATCTGGCTCAAAGTTATCACTGTCTCATTGTTGAGGATGATCCATTTTCCGATCTGTATTACAAAACTAAACCCCCACTCTCTATCAAGGCGCATGATCAGTCCGGGCATGTTGTCTATATCAAAAGTTTCAGCAAAACCGTTGCTCCTGGTTGCCGCATAGCTTGTGTAGCGGCAACTGGGAGTGTAATGGATCGTTTGGTGGCTGCTAAGTCAACTACGGATTTGGGAAGTCCTCTATTAACGCAAAAAACACTGCTACCTTTTCTCAGGAACCGACTTGACCAGCATTTTGTTTCATTGCGAGAACAAATTCGAGATCGTCTAACTGTCGCATTGAATACACTCCAGCGCTATGCTCCGCCAGAAGTTACCTGGTATGCTCCTGAAGGTGGTCTCAATGTATGGATTAAACTTCCCTCTATGGTGGATATTCCAGAATTGGAGCGGGTAGCTGACCGTGAAGGCATTTCCTTTTTGCCTGGTGCGGTGTGCTATGCAGGTGGTATGGATAGTAATCACATCCGTATTTCTTTTTCGTATACGGACAAGGAAACACTTAAATCAGGTCTGCGCAAGCTATGTAATTTGTTGGGCGATATTCTTGATCATTCGGTCATTGTGGAACGAAAGCCTATTTTATAAGGGATAACTGTATTAGGGGTTAAACATCCAAGCACAGCATATGCCTCCTTAATATGCTGTACTAATTCACCGAAAGGAGTTGCACATTATGAGTCATTGTCATTACGACCCGGTCGTGTGCCCGCCGATCCAATTTGTAAATCATCAATTTTACCCACAGGTGGTACCTGTTGTTCATCCGATTGAGATCATCAATCAGGCGCATGTTATACCTGTGCCCCACCACGTATTTCCGGTGGTTGTCAAGGATCCTGGTGACCCATGCTGTCATACACGCAGTCATGGAAAGCGACCTGTCCGTACCAGTTCCAAGCGTTAAGAAAGCCTAAAAAAGCAGCCATGGAGCAACATGGCTGCTTTTTCCAAAAGGGGTATCCTAGGCTTCCAGTTTCTTTAATATGGATTTCAACTTGTCACTGAAATGCTGTGGATAGAATTGCAGGGGAACATAGGGACGCTGTGCTGCTTTCAATGCTTTATACACGTCGATTTGACCATACCCAAAATATTTGTCATGCCCTGGTGTGCCCAAATCAATTACGCTGTCTCTCATTAAATCCATTACCTCTTTATTGGTTAGATCAGGGTTAACGGATCGAATCAGGGCAGCTAACGCTGATACATGTGGACTGGCCATTGAAGTACCCGATAGTGCAGCATATTGATTCCCAGGATACGTACTGGCAATACTTGCACCTGGAGCCATGACGTCCACATAATCGCCGTAGTTAGAAAAGGATGCGCGGTGCATAGAAGAGTCTGTAGCGGAAACGGCAAATACTTCAGGGTACGCTGCTGGATAACCAGGTCGCTCCGTATTATCATTGCCTGTGGCTGCAACTAATACAACATCTTTGTCATAGGCATATTTGATCGCATCATGTAAAAATGAAGCTTGTGCATAGTTGCCGAGACTCAAATTGATGACCTTGGCCCCGTGATCAGCTGCCCATATAATACCTTCTGCAACCGAGTAAGTTGTACCGGAGCCAGATTGGTCAAGTACCTTGATCGGCATGATCTTGTTGTACCACGTCATACCGGCGACTCCCTCACCATTATTAACGAGCGCAGAAATGATGCCCGCGACATGCGTTCCGTGACCGACGTCATCATAAGGCTTTTCAGACGGGTTTACCACGTTATGCCCAGAAAGAATTTGGCCTTTTAGATCAGGGTGATCCAAATCCACTCCCGTATCTACAACCGCGACAATTACATCCTTGCTGCCTTTGCTTAGTTTCCAACCTCTGTTGGTTTCGGTAGCAGGCAGGTTCCATTGATAGCGAGAAAAGAGCAGATCATTGGGAACAGAGCTGTCGGCATTGATAGGTGCTTTCTCATTAGTCAGATACATATAGTGAGGCTCAGCATAAAGCGGGTTCCACTTTTGTGAAAAATATTGCTTTAGCTCTTTAAAGTTCATCTTATCCGAATGAAATACATAAGTATAACCAAGCTTACGGCCTGGTTCACAGTGCAAATCTTCTGCAATTTCCTTCAATTGTCGTGAATCAGGATTGTGACGGAAGCGAACGACAATTTCGTTTTCAAAATAATGGCTTGCATTTTCGTTGTCGTGACCCGTTTTGACCGTGATATCGTGCAATGTGTCGGGATGTACGGATTCGATTTTGTAGCTACCTTCTTTTGGATAGGGAATTAAACGCAAATTTTTGCGCTGATGCTTCTCCACGTCACGCAATACTTGCTGACTGACCAGGGCGGCAACGCCGCATGTTCCATCAGCCGATGGTTCAGCCATGATGAAATATTTACCGCCCTCAACTTGAAAAGCAGCCGATTCATAGGATTTATTTTGCATGACGGAACGACGAGCCGCAGCCAAGCTGCTTTGAATTTGAGGGTGGTTCAGCAGACTTGTCTGTGCTTTGTTGCCTGTGTAGGTGTTAGTCTTTCCGTCCCTAATGTGAATCCACTGGAGCGTATGAAGATGACTGTGTGATTGCTGCAATGTGTGGGTGAACTGTCTTTTCTGATTGGCAGTTTTACCATTCAGCTCCCGCATTACGTATTGAATATCTTGTCTTGCGTCCATCCGTGTGAGGGTATCCGTAGCGGACAGGTCCAAAGCCAACATCCCTTTTTTAAGCTGCTTCTCCTGCTGTGGTACCATCTTGGTCGTATATTCGGGCTGTGGTGTTTGGCGGTGATCGTGTGAAGGTAGCATCAGTGTGATCAGAAGCACCCCGGCAGCTGCTCCGAGCAGGGGTTTTAACCATTTTGGCCGAGACATGAAACCGTCCTCCTTGAGTATTCATAAATTTATGGTTTAGCGTGAGGAGATTGGCATGTTTTTATACCTTTCAATGCTTATTTGTGGTAGGATAAATACTGAAAATTACAGCTCTTTCGGTTAGAAGGGACTATTTTCGGGTAACCAAATTGATGAACAAGCAACAAATAAGGGGGAGCTGCCTTGATGTCAGCAGTCAACGTACAAAAATTATGTGAGTCGGCGCAGGAAAGACTGAAAACTGCCGTGAAACGTGTGGAAACATTCCTCAATGAGCATGCTCTGCCGCAACTGGCTGTGGATGGTAATGAGGAGTCCGTACTTTTTTACAAAGGTTTTTTGTCGGATCTCCGCCATGTCCTTGTTTTTTCCGAAGTATCCTATGAAAAGCTGGGTGTGGCTTTGCGCCGTGCCAACTTTGACGTCGATTTTGCGGAAAAGGCATTGTATAACGTATACCATGACTGCGTGAACAGCTTTTTTTATCCCAAAAATGAATCTTACGCAGAGGACGGACGCTATGCTTATACGGGACAAGATGCTATCCGCTTCCGTAAAACGCCAGTGCCAGCCGCCCGCGAAGTGATCATGGACATTACGAAAAACTTTGAAGAATTGCGTGATGATCTGACTTATTATGAAAGTGATTATTTGACACAGCGCCGGATGCAGACTCGTCGTACTCATGCCTAAAGCATTCAATCCAAGAAATTCATTTCTAATCAAAAACTAAAACAAGACAAGCAAGCCGCTTTCACTTGTTCCTGCCAGTTTGGAGGAGGCGAGGGGAAGCGGCTTTTTTCGTATGTCACCAACTGCCATATGCCATGAACGCATAGGTGCAGGGGAGCGGGGGGACAATGAATCCGAGGTGATGATCATGAGCCAAGAGGCCAAGCCAATCGTAAAGTGCAGCGTAGCCAATTGCCATTATTGGGGAGAAAACAACTTTTGCAAGGCAGATTTGATCATGATTGAAGTAGATGGTCATGCCGGGAAAAAATTTAAAGAAGAATATGCGGGGGAAAGCTTTAGTTCAGATGAACGTGATAAGGCTGCAACGTCTGCCGCAACCTGTTGCCACACCTTTAAGCCGAAGTCTCTGTAAATGTATAACACGATTCATTTCCATTTGGAGGTGCAGTTATTATGGAAGATCATGAAAACGATAAGCCTAAGAATGAAGAGCATGTTAGCCGTGAACGTGTAGATTATCCTCGTCATGTTCAGGAACGCTCTGCCAAGCGCCGCCATCATCGTGAGGAATATGCAGCAGAGGTTGCTCCTGGCTCGCCAGTTGTGACCAGACATGAGAACAAGGGTGAAGAGCAGGTTATTAACAATAGTGGTCGTATTTCCGGCTATATTGGGCTGGCTGCAGGTATCGCATCATTGTTTATGTGGTCTATTGTGCTGGGACCCATTGCAGCAGTTTTAGGATTTTTTGCTTATGTAAATGGCAGTAAAACAACCGGTATTTGGTCGATTGGTCTTGGCGCACTAGCAACATTGAGTTATTTTGCTTTTATCCCATTTGTGCGCTAACCCTGTTGGTTAAAGGTTCCGGTATCTTAGCTCCGCTGTCTTTTCGACAGAAACGGAGCTTTTTTTCATTAAAAAGTATGGAAGTACATAGTAAAAAGTTGTATCATAGCAATAACGACAAGCTATTTGGGATATAACAACTATAGAAAGTTGGGAACACCACATGCAAATTGATCCGCGCGTGTCCAAATCCATGTTAGACATGCAGCTGTTAAATAATATGAGTGCTACGACCCAGACGGGTACAGCGGATGCTTTTTCTGGATTGCTGGAACAAGTAGGTCAGCTGGAAACAGATAATGCTGTCACTCGAGAAAATTCAGGCGATGTTACCAGAGATGAAAACGGCTTGCTCTGGCTTCAACTGGGACCATCGAGGGGAACGACTTCGTCATTGGCAGTCTATTCTGCTTCTTCCAATATGGCAACGGATGGACCTACAAAAGCTACAGCGTACGATAGTTTGATTAATGAGGCAAGTCAGAAATACGGCGTTCCGGTAGCTTTGATTAAAGCAGTTATTGATACGGAATCTTCGTTTAATCCGTCGGTTACTTCTTCGGCTGGAGCCAAAGGACTTATGCAGTTGATGGACGCTACAGCTCAAGGTCTGGGAGTTAGTGACCCCTATGATCCTGCACAAAATATTGATGCTGGCGTACGCTATTTGTCTTACCAGATTAAACGTTTTAACGGACAGGAAAATATGGCGCTGGCTGCATACAATGCAGGTCCCGGACGGGTACAGCGGCTTGGCGTAAGTAGTGATGAGCAGTTGATGTCTGTACTGGACAAGCTTCCGGTAGAAACGCAAAGATATATTTCCAAAATTCAGAATGCACGTGAAAAATATACCATCTAAGCCCTATAGCTTATAGCATAAAAGTGCGTAATTTCAATTCGATTAGGTCCGCAGACAGGATCAATATGGGGAAAGGGTGTCGCTGTAATGAAGCGGCCTTTCTCTGTTTTGGTCTTTTTTTGTTGTAACAGTTGTGGGGCAGAAAGGGGAGTTTAATGAAATATTTTGATTATGCCGCGACAACTCCGCCTTTTGAAGAGGTGATTACAACCGTTGCCGAGGTAATGAGACGACATTATGGCAATCCGTCTTCCATGCATCGGTATGGAGAGGATGCGGATAAGTTGATCAAGCGCTCGCGCGAAGTATGCGCTGCAGCTTTGGGAGTATCTCCTGCGGAGATTGTCTTCACATCCGGGGCAACGGAAAGCAACAATCTTGCCGTTAAGGGGGCGGCTTTGCACTATCAGACCAGAGGCAAGCATATCGTGACTGTGTCGACAGAGCACCCGTCTGTGTACGAAGCTTGCAAACAGCTGACAAATTTGGGTTTTGAAGTTACTTTTTTACCTGTGGATGAGGAAGGTCATGTGAGTGCCGAACAGGTTTGCGCAGCTGTTCGTAAAGATACGATTTTAGTCAGTATCATGCATGTCAATAATGAGACGGGAAGGGTGCAACCGTTGCAAGATATCGGAGTTGCGCTGAAAAAGCGCTTCCCCCGTGTTCTATTTCATATTGACGGGGTACAGGGATTTGGAAAGTTGCCCGTTGATCTCCGGGGCTGGCAGGCTGATCTGTACAGCCTTTCGGCGCATAAGCTGCGTGGACCCAAAGGTGCTGGATTGCTATTCGTTCGGGAAGGCGTAGAGCTTTTCCCATTGCTTAGTGGTGGCTCTCAGGAGCAAGGGGTTCGTGCGGGTACCGAAAATGTACCACTGCTTGTCGGTATGTCCAAGGCGATACGGCTGGCGGGCGAACGACAAGCAGAGACTGCACGGCGCATGATCGAGTGGAGAGAACGGGTGGCCGCAGAAGTGAAAACAATCCCACAACTGCGGCTGAACAGTGGGAAAGAAGCGCCGCATATTGTCCACTTTTCGTATCCGGGCATGAAGGCCGAGGTACTGCTGCATACGCTGGAGCAATTGGGTGTGGCAGTGTCCACCAAATCGGCTTGCTCTTCAAAATTAGCCGAGCCCAGCCGGGTACTGTTGGCGATGGGCCGCAATGAGGCAGAAGCAGCCGGCGGCATACGTATCAGCTTTGGTGATGAACATACGGAACAGGATATCGACGAGCTCATACTTGCGCTTCGACAGGCTGTAGCCAAGCTGGAATCCCTTGAAAGGTGGAAACGTTAAAATGCACTATGATATGCTTTTACTTCGCTTCGGCGAATTTACATTAAAAGGGAAGAATCGCGCTCGTTTTGAGAAGGCTGTACTAAAACACGTAAAGCTGCTGCTTAAGCCTTTTCCAGGTGCTTCGTTGCGCAAGGAATTTGGACGGATTTATGTAGTTCTCGGAGGAGAGCCTTATGAACAGATCATTCAAGTGTTGCAAAAGGTGTTTGGCATCACGACGATTAGTCCTGTCAAAATGGCTCCTGTTGAGCTGGATGCTATCATTGAGACGGCTGTAGCTTTAATGCATGAGCTGAACGTAGACGAGGGAACGACATTCAAGGTAAATGCCCGCAGGGTATGGAAGGAATTCCCCCATTCTTCACAAGAGTTGAATCATTTAATTGGTTCTCCTATTTTGCGGACGTTTCAGGCATTGAAGGTCGACGTGCGTCAACCTGATATTGAGCTACGTGTGGAGGTAAGAGAGCAGGCGGCATATATTTTTAGTGATGTTATTATGGCTGTAGGGGGCTTTCCGTTAGGAACCAACGGCAAAGCTATGCTGCTGCTGTCCGGTGGAATTGACAGTCCGGTAGCAGGATGGTCATCCATGCGCAGAGGCTTGGAAATCGAATGTGTACATTTTTATAGCTATCCGTTTACAAGTGAGCGTGCGAAAGAAAAGGTTATTGATTTGGCAAAAGTATTAGCAGGCTATGCAGGCCGAATCAAAATCCACCTCGTACCGTTTACAGAGGTGCAGACGGCTTTTACACGCACTGGGCAGGATAATTTAATTATCACGCTAATGAGACGGTCCATGCTGCGAATTGCAACGATGCTGGCAGAGCGTGAAGGAGCGCTGGCACTCGTGACGGGCGACAGTCTGGGTCAAGTTGCTAGTCAAACGCTATCCAGCATGAATGTGATTGGTCGCTCAACGGAACTCCCCTTGCTGCGACCTCTCGTTATGATGGATAAGCAGGAGATTACAGAAATCGCTAAGCAAATTGGCACCTACGATTTATCCATTCTCCCGTATGAGGATTGTTGTACATTGTTTGTTCCCAAATCTCCCACGACCAATCCGAATTTGTGGGTAGTTCAGAAGATTGAAGCTTCTATTCGGGATTTAAATGCTTTGATCGATCAGGCTGTAGCTACAACGGAGACGGTTGTCCTTGAGGCAGGTGGAGCTGTAGAGGGGCGTAAAGAGGAAGTTATACAGGAAGATTGGTTTTAATAAAAAAGGCAGACCCGCAACAATGTTGGGGTCTGCCTTTTTATTTGGGTGGGGTCCTTTTGAAACCTCTTTTAGACAGCTTTTTCTCGACGGGATACTGCTCTGCGATTTTGAAGATATCCTGTGAGCAAAATGCCAGCCATAACGGTGGCAATAAACAAGATACGCAGCGCCGGATGCTCCGTAAAGTATGATGCCAGCTTACGTTCTTCAGTGATCATATTAGAGGCCGTATAACCAAGCACCGCCGATCCTAAATAGATAATCCAGGGGGATTTATTGATCAGCTTGATAAAAAGAGTGCTTCCCCATACAACGATCGGCACACTGATTAACAGGCCCAGCACTACAAGTAGCAAATGCTGCTGGGCCGCGCCAGCAACAGCAATAACGTTGTCCAGACCCATTGCTGCATCGGCGACAATAATGGTGCGGATAGCCCCCCATAGAGTTGTTCCTGCTTTAACTTCGGCATGATCCTCTTGGTCCACGAGCAACTTATACGCGATCCAGACTAGCATCACACCCCCGATGAGTAACAACCACGGTACTTGAAGTAACCAGAGGACCACAATAGTGGCTGCTATGCGGATGAGCAGGGCACCCCCGGTGCCGTATAGTATCGCTTTTTTTTGCGTTGCAGGAGGCAGCTTTCTGGCGGCAAGCCCAATGACAATCGCATTATCTCCTGCGAGCAGAAGGTCAATAAATATCACATTAAGCAGTAGCCAAAAGAACTGAAGTACGGATATGTCAATCGTTCTCATCTCCCTGATTAAACATCCTCAAAACATTGCATGTTGTTCATGTTAATACCCGTTTTTCGGAAATACGATTCATTATATTGCTGTTTGTTATTGAATTCAAGGTTTATACTCAATCAAATTGCCATTAGTTATTACTAAATTATGACTTATTCGAAAAGCTTGCAAGCATAGCCTCGTCCAATTTCGCATACATGTAGGATGGGGGTGTTTGTACATATGGAGCATGTCATTTTGCTATTGAAAATATTAATGATTAATTTGGTGCTAAGCGGTGATAATGCAGTTGTTATAGCCATGGCGAGCAAAAACTTGCCTGCAAGGCAAAGAAGTCAAGCGATATGGTGGGGGGCTGTCGGCGCGGTCCTGCTGCGCTGTGTGTTGACTTTTGTAGCTGTCATTTTGCTGGGCATACCCTTTATTCAGGCGGCGGGCGGTTTACTTCTGTTATGGATTGCATTTAAGCTGCTGTATGAGAATGATGATCATGTGGGAGTAAGAGCGGAAACAACCATATGGAAAGCAATACAAGTGATACTATTAGCAGACTTTGTGATGAGTCTAGATAACGTATTAGCTATTGCAGCTCTAGCCAATGGGGACATTGCTATTATAGTCATTGGTATTGCAATTAGTATTCCGATTGTCGTCTGGGGCAGCAACGTGATAGCAATCTGGCTTCATCGGTTCCCGATCCTTGTTCTGCTGGGATCTGCCATCCTGGCCTTTACGGCGGGAGAAATGCTACTGCGTGATCCCAAATTGGGCATATGGTTAGCAGACTTGGGTGAGGTTATACATGCATGGTTACCGGTCTTGTTGGCAGCAGCAGTTGTCATTGCAGGAATATATCGGCAGCTACGGCCCCGTCATATTTGAACGTGGTTTTTTTGGAAAACATCGGCTAAACTAGACATAGGGTTTTGCAGATGCCGAGGATTCAACTCGGTTTTTGTAAAAATTCTATATTCATAAAAGTGTACTTGAAAACAACTACATTTAATGACTCAAAAACAAATCCAGCAAACAAAGGAGACCACGATGAATTCCGGAAAAGAGCGTATGATCGGAGTAGGCATTGTTGCCGTAGGACTGATTATTTTGTTGGGGAAATTGGGGATGTTCTCCTTCTTGGGACGCAACCTTTGGCCCTTGCTGATTTTAATACCTGGAATCGTGCTACATGCAATGTATATGATGCGTAAAGTATCACCCTTTATGTTGCTGCCGGCAGGGATTTTGTCGGTATATGGCTTCCTCTTTTTTCTCTGCAATACTTGGGGATGGCATTTAATGGGCTACTTATGGCCTTTGTTTCTTCTAGGTGTGGCGATTGGATTATGGGAGTATGCCATTAATGATATTTCGCTTTCTCGTAATGTATATACAGGGAGCGTACTATTAGGCTTGATATCGGTGCTATTATTGATTATTACCTTGCTAAGTACAGGCATCATGTATATTATTGCCGTTTTACTGATCGGAGCTGGAATCTGGTTGGTCATAAACAACCGTAGCAAACGCAACTGGTAAACCGACAAGCTGTGCAGATTTCATGGCGGTAAATTACGGAACGGGCAATAATGTCTTGCTTTATGACATATTTCTACTATAATATAATGGATATGAAAAGAGCGTCGGAATGATTTCTGACGCTTATTTTAAGGTTTTCACGCGAATCGGAGAGAGAAGCTGTCTGTATAAAGCCTGAAACATATAGAAGGCTGGCAGGGAGTGGGCCTAAAGAACGATTGTTAGCCTTGAATGAGCATTGCTTCAGGATAGAGACACTATTTTGATATACGGAAAGGATATGGATACAAACCATGCATGCAAGAGAGAACATTCGCAATATTGCGATTATTGCCCACGTCGACCACGGAAAAACGACACTTGTCGATAAGTTGCTTCAACAGTCCGGAACATTTAGAGAACACGAGGCTGTTCAGGAGCGCGCCATGGACTCCAACGATCTGGAACGTGAACGCGGTATTACGATTTTGGCTAAAAATACAGCTATCACTTACAAAGATTACCTGATTAACATTGTAGATACACCGGGACACGCCGACTTTGGTGGTGAAGTGGAACGGATTATGAAAATGGTTGACGGCGTTTTGCTGGTCGTTGATGCTTACGAAGGCTGCATGCCGCAAACGAAATTCGTACTGCGTAAAGCGCTGGAACAAAATTTGACGCCTATCGTTGTAGTAAATAAAATTGACCGTCCGGCAGCTCGTCCGGCAGAAGTCATTGACGAAGTACTGGATCTGTTCATCGAGCTGGGTGCAAATGATGAGCAATTAGAATTCCCTGTTGTGTACGCTTCAGCACTGAACGGAACTTCCAGCATGGATGCTGAAAAGCAAGATGACAACATGCAAGCATTGTATGAAACAGTGGTAGAGCATATTCCAGCTCCAACTGAGAAAGTAGATGAGCCTCTTCAATTCCTCGTAACACTGATGGACTATAACGAATACCTGGGCCGAATTGCAGTAGGTCGGGTGAACCGCGGTATCATCAAGCAGGGACAAGCGGTCACAGTTATCCAACGTGATGGCAGCAGTAAATCAGCGCGTATTGAGAAGTTGTTCGGCTTCCAAGGACTGAAACGGATTGAAACCGATCAAGCAGGCGCGGGTGACATTGTGGCGATTGCGGGGATTAAGGACATCAACATTGGTGAAACCATTGCCGATCCAAATCATCCTGAAGCATTGCCTGTACTGAAAATTGATGAGCCTACACTGCAAATGACCTTCTTGGTTAACAACAGTCCATTCGCAGGTCGCGATGGTAAGTGGGTAACATCCCGTAAATTGCGTGAGCGTCTTCTGAAAGAACTCGAAACAGATGTCAGCTTGCGTGTTGATGAAACGGATAGCCCGGATGCCTTTATTGTATCTGGACGTGGTGAATTGCATTTGGGAATCCTGATTGAAAACATGCGTCGTGAAGGTTACGAACTGCAAGTGTCCAAACCGGAAGTTATCGTTAAGGAAATTGACGGTAAAAAAATGGAGCCAATCGAACGTCTTCTCATCGATATTCCGGAAGAAAGCATGGGCGCAGTGATGGAAAGTCTGGGCTCCCGTAAAGCCGAAATGGTCAACATGATTAATAACGGTACTGGACAGGTTCGCTTGGAATTCCTGATCCCTGCACGTGGTTTGATCGGTTACACTACAAACTTCCTGACTTTGACTCGTGGCTACGGTGTAATGAACCATGCATTTGACAGCTATGGACCATTTGTTGGCGGTCAAGTGGGTGGACGTCATCAAGGTGTACTCGTGTCCACGGAAAACGGCACCTCTACATTTTATGGTATGCTGGGCGTAGAAGATCGCGGTATTTTGTTCTTGGAGCCAGGGACTGAAATTTATGAGGGTATGATCGTTGGTGAGCACACACGTGATAACGACATTGTCGTTAACATCTGTAAGGAAAAACAATTGACGAACGTTCGCTCCGCAACAAAAGATGATACGGTTAAATTGAAAACACCTGTTATCTTCTCTCTGGAGCAGGCGCTTGAATACCTGAATGATGATGAGTATTGTGAAATCACTCCTAAATCCATTCGTTTGCGTAAAAAGATCTTGAACAAAGGTGAGCGCGAGCGTGCGGAGAAACAACGTAAAACAGCACAAGCAAATATGTAATTCATAGGATTGGTCTTCGGCCACAGCGGCGACGCCCGGAAACGGGATGCGCCGCTGTATGTGTTTTAGGATTGTAAACTTGGAGAAAGCTATATTTCTCAAAACGCAGGAAAAGGTGTTGAAGCATGAGTAATCTTTCGAATGGATTGCCTCCCCGGACACAAAGCGGGAAAAAATCCGCCAAACCGAAAAAAACGAAAAAGAAAAAAAGCTTTTTCAGATCGTTTATGAAGTTTGTCTTATTTCTACTCATTATAGGTATCTTGGCAGCAGGTGGTTATACCTACTATATTTACAATCAGGTAGAGGAAGTTTTGGATACTGGAATCAACAAGGAAGTGCCCAAAACGCAATTGGCTGAGGCTAAGCCTTTGACTATTTTATTGCTTGGAACCGACTATCGCCCTGACCATCCGACTTATTTGTCAGACGTTATTATGGTAGCTACATTGAACCCTAATACAAAATCGTCTACCATTGTGTCTTTGCCTCGTGATACGCGTCTAGAAATGGATGGGTATAAGCCACGCAAGCTGAATGAGTATTATCCGGTGTTTAAGGCTAGAGAGAAAGAGTCTGGCGAAGTTGCTGAAGAGCAAATGAAGAAGATGATCGGCAAATATCTAAATATTAATATTGATTATGTAACGGTTATTAACTTCCAGGGCTTTAGAGATGTTGTAGATAATCTAGGTGGCGTAGATGTTACGGTTGATAAAAATATGTGTTACCGAGACCGTGCTGATGGCACCGATATTAACCTGACAGCTGGGGCCAAGCATTTGAATGGTGACCAAGCTCTTGATTTTGTTCGCTACCGCAAGTCGAATTGTCGTCCGAGAACAGCTGAATCTGACGACTTTGATCGCAATCGTCGACAAAATCAGGTGCTTCATTCCCTAATTGACCAAATGCAAACCTTTAACGCTTTGACCAAGTTTAGTGCAATTATTAAATCGGTTGATAAAAATATGATGACTGATATTGAGTCACAACAAATGAAAAATATCGTACAAACCTATTGGAATATTTCCAAGCAAAATGTAAAATACAATCCTGTAGCAGGAACATGGCGTAGTCCTTATGTGTACATTGATGAGCAACAGCTCGATTTAGCCAAACAAGCGCTACAAGAGGAATTAGCCAAAAAAGCAAGCGACAGCACTGAAGCTTCTTCCAATTCCTGAGTATGTATCTTTTTGCCCACTTATGTTATACTCGCAGCGAGTAAAGCTCTTATATAGCATAAGGGGGTTGAGGTATGTCTAAATGTAAAGTGAACCCAGTCTAGGTCCAGTGAGCAATCACTGGGCCTTTTGTGTCTAATTTTAAAAATGTACAGGCTCTGAGGCTATCTTCAGCTACACTTTTCGTTGCATTATGCTGCTTTGGGGTTCTTTTTTCAGGGAATCAGCAAGTATTGGGTAGCCGGTGAATAGGTATAGGTATGAAACATGAGATTGTCCACGCCGCTTTGGAGGGGATTTAATGAAGAAAATTTTTGTGCTGGATACGAATGTGCTGCTGCATGATCCGAAAGCCATTTTTACCTTCAAAGAACATGAAGTTGTTATTCCAGCTGTTGTTCTGGAAGAAATCGACTCCAAAAAACGCAACGCGGATGAGATTGGACGGAATGCCCGTAATGTATCGCGATTGTTGGACGGGTTGAGAGAAGTGGGGCATCTTCACAGTGGCGTTCCACTTCCCCAAGGGGGAAGGCTTAAGGTTGAGTTAAACCACCGGAGTTTTTTGAAAGTTCAGGAGATGTTCGGGGAGGTTTCGAACGATAACCGGATTTTGGCAGTCGCCTTAAATTATCACTTGGAAGAACAGGAGCAGTCTGAACCGCGTTCAGTGGTGTTGGTTAGTAAAGACGTATTGGTCAGAATCAAGGCAGATGTATTGGGGCTACTGACTGAAGACTACCTATCCGATAGAACAGGCGATCCAAGTGAGTTGTACCCTGGATACTCGGCGATACAGGTGCATCCGTCCATCATAGATGAATTTTACTCTAACCGTTTTTTGCCAATCAAACCACTGAAGCTACCTTATACGCTGTATCCACATGAATTTGTTATTTTGAAAGATGAAATGGGCACTGGAAAATCAGCACTGTTGAAAGTAAATCAGGAGGCAGAGCGATTAGAACCTTTGTACTTAAGTAACGAATCGGTGTGGGGAATCAGCGCGCGTAATGCTCAGCAGCGAATGGCATTGGAGCTTTTGCTTAATGACGATATCCCACTTGTGACCATTACTGGAAAAGCAGGTACAGGCAAAACGCTGCTGGCGCTAGCGGCGGGGTTGCTTAAAGTAGAGGATGAGCATCGATTTAAGAAACTGTTAATTGCTCGACCTGTTGTTCCTATGGGCAAGGATATCGGTTATTTACCGGGAGAAAAAGATGAAAAGCTTCGCCCCTGGATGCAACCAATCTACGACAATCTAGAGTATCTGTTTGATGCCAAAAAATCAGGCGATATCGACAAAATTTTGATGGGCTTGGGCAGTATTCAGGTGGAGGCGCTCACTTATATTCGCGGACGTTCGATACCTGGGCAATTTATTATTGTCGATGAGGCGCAAAACTTATCCCGACATGAGATCAAAACAATTGTGTCTCGGGTAGGTGAGGGGAGTAAAATCATTCTGATGGGAGATCCGGAGCAGATTGATCACCCTTACCTGGATGCAGCCAGTAATGGCTTGACCTATGTGGTGGAGCGTTTTAAGCAAGAAGGGATTAGCGGGCATATTATGCTGGAAAAAGGAGAACGCTCCAAACTCGCGCAGTTGGCAGCTGATCTGTTATAACTTTTGATCGTTATTACAAATAATTAAGACCTCGGGAACATCCCGAGGTCTTTTGTTTTTACTTAAAGCTTAATTCGAGCTTAACTTCAAGAATGCCTTTTAAAGCATGTACTTCTGTGGCTTTGACATATGAAATAAGCTGCTGTGGGTAGAAGCCGAGATCAAAATCTTCTTCCAGCTTGTTGCGAGTCGTGTCCGGCAGTTCCAGCCCGTTAAATATCAGTCGATCTACATGAAATAGAATTGCATTTTTCGGTTCATTCTCTACCGTATAGTGACCTTCTACCCTTAATTTCATCGTTCCTTGTTGACCTTCTACCACAATCCGATCCTGCACAAAGGAGAAGTTGAAGTGATTAAACAATTCATTCTCAGACTTTAAAAAACGGTTAAATTCCTCTTCACGAATGCTTATCGTAATGATTTTTCCATTTGTAACCATGGCTCCTTGCTGTTGTTGAATGAATTGGGGCAGATCCTGCATCGCTTGAGCTAATGCTTTAAAGTGTTTGTTTACCTCGTATACCCCTACATTCTCCCAATAAGCTGTCATTTCACCAATTAGCTTGCGTAGGGTTTCAGGGTTATCACTGGCGTTAACGCCGTCATCTACACGCGACTGGAGTTGGAGAATCCGTTTACGTTGTGCCAGTAGGTTTGTTTTAACCGTCTCCAGTTCCGTCGTTGCTTGGGCGACTTGCTGCTCTGTTTTTCGCATAATTTGATAATTGGATTCGTATTCCTGAAGCACATCCTGATCGTGACTAATCAATAATAAGTAATAATCGTACAAAGAGAGAAGTTGCTTTATACTTTTAGCCCCTAGCACTACACTCAGCAGCTTGTCCCTTTCTCCCATATAGTAAGATCGCAGCACAGAACCTGCACGCTCACGTTGTAGGTCCATTTGCTTCTGTTGATCAGCTAGACTACTACGCAGTTCCTGCTGACGCTGTAAAAGAGCCTGCTGCTCCTGACTAATTCGCTCGATTTCATGGTCGATCTCCACGATAGACAGACTATCTTGTAAAATCTGATTTTCTTCAGGAGTGGGAGCGGCCAAAGTAGGACATACATATATGGTAGTCAGCATCATAATGAGGGCCAGCAGGGTACAGATCGCGATTTTTATTCGTTTATTCATTTAGTTTCCCCTTTTATGTATTCCAGAAAAAGACTAATGGTAATGTATATGATCCTTTTTTATTCTTTAACCATTCATTTTATTGTACAGCAGTCAGAGCATGCTTGAAACCCGAAACTGTTTACTTCACGTATGAGTTCTGGCAGAAATGGAAATACAATTTAGTATCAAATAGATTCTATGAACTCTACGAGAGGCATAGGAATGAATAAACAGCTTTTATACCCTATTCAAATACCGGCAAGATCGGTTCATGAAGACGGTTATTTCAGGATGTTGTTAGGAGGGCTAGAGGCATGACTGCAATAAGACAAGATGCATGGAGTGCGGAAGATGACTTGATATTGGCGGAGGTGACATTGCGGCATATCCGGGAAGGTGGAACACAGCTCGCTGCGTTTGAGGAGGTTGGACAAAAAATAGGTAGAACCTCTGCAGCATGCGGCTTTCGTTGGAATAGCTGCGTGCGCAAACGTTACGATGAAGCGATTGGCATTGCCAAAGCACAGCGCCAGAAGCGCAGTTATATTCGTAAGCAGAGTCCGGTAGGTGTATCGCAGGTGGCGGCCTTTGCCACGCTCGATCCAGTCGAAGGGGGATACAGAACAGATGGAACGAGTGAAGATACGTTATCTATTGATGCAGTAATTCGCTTCTTGCGTCAATGGAAGGGATCTATGCAGGAGACGAATCGGCAGATTAAGATGCTGGAGAAAGATTTGCGGGAAAAGGAAGAAGAATTAAATCAGCTTCGCTCCATTAATGACCGGCTGTCCAAAGAAGTGAATGATGTGCAGACTGACTATCGTGTTGTAAATGATGATTATAAAGCTCTGATTCAGATTATGGACCGTGCCCGGCGATTGGCTTTAATCACTGAAGATGAGGAAGAGCTTAAATCCAGGTTCAAAATGGATGCTAATGGGAATCTGGAGCGCATTGAGTAGCAAGATTACAATAGCTATCTAAATAAAACGTCAACTATCGCTTGGCCGTAGTTGGCGTTTTTTGTTATTTCATTGGAGTGCATATGATATAGTAGAAAAAAAGATGGAAGCGAGACGATACAAAGTGATTGATATTATTGGAGCGGGTTCGCTGGGATTGCTGTTTGCCGGGAGATTATCGGCCACGGGTGCTACAGTAAGGCTGTGGACACGAACACTTGAACAGGCACACATCATTGCTCGTGAAGGGATTACTGTGCTTGATAATGAGGGGCAGGTGGTTGTTCATGTGACGGGGGACCAATTAAAGGTAGCGCCAATGGCAGATTGGCAACGGTTAAATTCACAGGCTCCGGCACGATGGATTATGTTTTTGACCAAACAGGGGGCGATAGGAGAAGTACTGGAACAGATCCAGCCTGTGGCTCAAACGGAAACAGATCCAGGGATTATTTGTTTGCAGAATGGAATAGGTCATATAGAACGCATCAGGCAGGCGTGGCCTAAAGCTGTAGTATACCCTGCTGTGACAACCGAAGGAGCCAAGAAACAGGGGGCAGCATCCATTGTGCATGCAGGATCGGGCGTGACTGAAATTGGATTTTCGGAGGAAGGAGAGGGGGAGCACAACAATCAATTCAAACAATGTGTGCTAAATTGGCTGCTTGCAGCAGGATTTGACGTTTGCTTGTCGAAAGAAATCGAGAAAGGGATTTATCGCAAGTTGTTGATTAACGCTGTGATCAATCCACTGACAGCCGTATGGCGAGTTCGAAATGGCGAGCTGCTATCGGAGCCTGTTCGAATACATATGATGCGTAAACTATATGATGAAGGCATTCAAGTGTATGAAGCTCATGGTATCCGCTGGGAAAGTTCATGGTGGGATCAAATTATGGATGTTTGCCGGGCAACGGCAGAGAATCACTCATCTATGCTAGCTGATGTACTTGCACAGTCCATGACCGAAGTTGCTTCCATTAACGGGCAACTGGTGCAGATGGCAAAGCGAGCTGGGATTAGTGCACCAACTCATGAGGTATTGTGGCAATTAATTGAAGGAATGCGGCTAAAAGAGGGGTGATCAGTTGAGTCTTATACAAGGTACTATTATCACTTTCAGTATTCTTCCCTTTTTTCCGTTTTTGATCGTGTTTGCGGTTTGTCGCTACATTCTTAAAATGGAAAAGAAGAAATCATTGCTTACTTCTATGGATATTACCACTTTTTTTCTGATATTTTCCGTTGCAGCACTCTTTAATGTCATGTTTACATCCCGATTCGGTTTTTATTTGATTCTACTGCTCTTGTTACTGGCATTGGGTTTAATTGGAGGAGCTCAAAACCGAATAAAGGGAAAGGTTGATGGTAAAAGATTATGTAGAGCAGTCTGGAGATTAACTTTTATGGCGATGACATTGGCGTATACTTTGTTGACTGTTGTTGGTATATTTAAAAATATATTCAACTCTATGTGATGAAATGTGACATGAAATGATGAAAAAATATGAATTAATCATGTTTTTTTGAAAAAAAAGCTCAATTTGAAGAAATGTAATGTAGATTTTTTTGACCGCTGGTTGTATAATCTATAAACATATACCACTTTAGAACTAGGGGGAAAACGCTAGATGAAAAGGAAAAGCTTTTTAGTCCTTTTGACACTCGTTCTTGCAGTTGGCGCACTGCTCGCAGGTTGCGGCGGCAAGAATGATACCAATGGTAAGGGCGCACAAGAAAACACCTCGACTACGCCGGCCCCGGCCGACAAGCAAATTTTGCGCATTAACCTTGCATCCGAGCCGCCAACGTTCGATCCGGCACAGGCTCAAGATACCCAAGCAAACACTGTTTTGAAAACAATGTATGAAGGTCTTGTTCGCATGGGCCCTGATGGTAAAGAAATTCCTGGCGTAGCTGAATCTTGGAAAATTTCCGATGACGGCAAAACCTATACGTTCAAGCTTCGCGATACTGCAAAATGGAGTAATGGCGACCCAGTCAAAGCAAGTGACTTCGTATTTGCTTGGCAACGGGTATTGGATCCTTCCACGGCTCCTGCACCTCCATATGCTTACCAATTGTACTATATCAAAAATGCTGAGGGTTACAACCTAAGCACTTCCAAATCTTTTAAAGGTACTAAAGTTACGGACTTCAAAGATGTAGGTGTCAAAGCAGTTGACGATCATACATTGCAGGTAGAACTGGAACATGCAACACCTTACTTCCTGGGATTGACTTCTTTCTACACCTATTATCCGGTGCATCCGTCTGTTGAAGGAAATGATAAATGGGCGACTAAAAAAGAAAGCATGATCACTAACGGGCCTTTCACATTGTCGACTTGGGAGACAGGTCAAAAGATCGAGGTTTCCAAAAGCGAGAATTATTGGGGTAAGGACGAAATTAAACTGAAGAAAATTACAATGTCCCTTGTAAACAGCGGTGCAACAGAACTCGCTTCTTACAGAAGTGGACAACTTGATTATGCAGGTAAACCTAATGGCGAAATTCCTGCAGACCAAATGATGGCTGTGAAAAATGAAATGCCTAACGAATTCCAGGCTAAAGGTATAGCAAGCACCTATTACTATTTGTTTAACGTCACCGAAAAACCGTTCAATAATCTTAAAATTCGTAAAGCATTTGCAATGTCGATTCAACGTCAGCCGATTGTTGATAGAGTAACGATGGGTGGAGAGATTCCTGCCTACGGCTTTGTACCTCCGGGAATTAAAGGCTTATCTCAGGAATACCGTAATGAACATAAAGATGATTATTTCAAAGAAGATGTAGCTGAAGCGAAGAAATTGCTTCAAGAAGGTATGAAGGAAGAAGGAGTAACTTCACTCCCTCCAATCACTCTACTCTACAATTCTACTGAAGGACACCAAAAAATTGCTTTGGCAGTTGCAGATATGTGGAAGAAAAGCCTGGGAATCGACGTGAAAACGCAAAACCAGGAGTGGGGCGTATTTATCCAAACACGTAACAAGTTGAATTTCCAAATTGCACGTGGTGGATGGTCTGCTGACTTTAATGATCCGATGACTTTCCTGGATATCTGGACAACTGGTAATGGCAACAATAATTCTGGATATTCTAATCCTGAATATGATGGTTTGATTAAAGCGGCTAAAACAGAAACTGATCCAGGAAAACGCATGGAAATATTTGCGAAAGCAGAGAAGCTTCTTGTTCAGGATGATATGGTTTTACTGCCGATTTATTACTACTCTAATACTTCTTTGACGAAACCAAATGTAAAAGGCGTTGCTTTGGATTTTAGTGGTGCAATTGATTTTACAAGAGCTTATATAACACAGTAAGTAGCTAATACTTGATTCTGAAGTTGAGGAGTTACTTCGGGATATATATGTGGGTACTGCCATATATATCCCGTTTTTTTTGTGTGTGAGGGTTCTTCTTAATATGATTAAACTAACCATGCATACAAGTAGATTGGATAACCCAACTCTATTTCTATAGAATCGAATGGTGTCGAAAAATATGGGAGGTGTAAACGGGCGATGGCGCGTTATTTGATCAGTAAATTTATATTTATGCTTATTTCTTTGCTCATTCTGATCTCTGCGACGTTCTTTCTGATGAAGGCAATTCCAGGTAACCCTTTCATGAGCGAAAGAGCGACGTCTCCTGAGATTCAAGCCCGATTAATGGAACAGTATGGGTTGGATAAGCCTGTATATGTACAATATTTTAAATACTTAGGTGATATTGTTACGGGTGATTTTGGTATTTCTATGAAAAAATTGAATCAAAATGTGAGCGACATTATTGGACAGACCTTCATGGTATCACTAAAGTTAGGTCTAGTCGCAATTATTGTTTCCATTATTGTCGGTATTTTACTAGGTATGCTGGCGGCTTTGTACCATCGTAGACTCATTGATACCGTGGCGATGATATTGGCAATTCTGGGTATTGCCGTTCCCAGCTTCGTTCTGGCATCATTAATTCAGTTCTTTTTTGCTCAAAAGTTGGAATTGTTTAACGTTATGGGCTTCGAGGGCCCAATGGACTACGTTCTGCCTGTTGCGGCTTTGTCTGCTCAACCAATTGCATTTATTGCACGATTGACGCGTTCCAGTATGATAGAAGTACTGCATGCAGATTATATCAAGACGGCCAAAGCTAAAGGCTTGAAATCCATTACGATCATGTTCAAACACGTTGTGCGGAATGCTATTTTGCCAGTTGTTACCTACGTAGGTCCAATGACAGCGAATATTATTACAGGATCTGTGGTTATTGAACGGATTTTCGGGATTGGCGGTATTGGTAAAGTGTTTGTGGAAAGTATCACAAGCCGTGATTACACCATGATTATGGGCATAACGATTTTTTACGGTGTTTTGCTTATGTTAGCGCGTTTTATTACAGATGTCGCGTATGGGTTTATTGATCCTCGGATTAAGCTGTCCGGCGGGAAGGAGGGGTAACTTTATGTCTGTGAAAGACAATGCTGTGAATTTGGATAAACTTCAGGTGAAACCGGAAGATTTCCAAAAAATAGGGGTCGATGAAAAGCAGTCTGAAGTTATTCAGCGAGAAAGCTTATCTGCTTGGCGCGATGCCTGGGAACGACTTCGTAAAAACAAGGTTGCAATGACTAGCTTGATTGTTTTAGTTCTGATTGTGCTTTTTTCTTTAATAGGTCCGATATTGTCACCCTATAATTATTACTCTAATGATTTACTGAGCACGAATCTGCCACCTTCTGCGGAGCATTGGTTCGGTACGGATGATCTTGGACGTGATATGTTTGTCCGTACATGGATGGGAGCACGGATTTCCTTGACGATAGGCCTGGCTGCAGCTTTGATTGATTTGCTGATTGGTGTTATTTATGGTGGAATTATGGGTTACTTTGGTGGCCGCGTTGATGAAATCATGAATAAATTTTCTGAAATCTTGTACTCCATTCCTTACTTGCTTGTTACGATCCTGTTGCTGGTTGTACTGGAGCCAAGTATCACTACAATTATTATTGCGCTCTGTGTAACGGGGTGGATTAACATGTCGTGGATTGTACGTGGTGAAATGCTGCAACTTAAAAACCGAGAATTCGTACTTGCTTCCCGTTCAATGGGTGCTGGAGCAGGTCGTTTGCTTTTCCGTCACCTCTTGCCTAATGCAGTAGGTCCGATCATCGTTACATTGACGTTGAGCGTTCCGACCGCTATTTTTTCCGAAGCTTTCCTGAGCTTCCTCGGTTTAGGGGTACCGAATCCAGAGGCATCGCTGGGTTCAATGATTGAATCAGCTCTGACCGGGTGGATGTATTATCCGTGGCGGATGCTTTTCCCAGCAGGTTTGATCAGTTTGATTATGCTTGCGTTCAACCTTTTTGGCGACGGCTTGCGTGATGCGCTTGATCCGAAGTTGAAGAAATAGGAGGTGAGATCATGGTGAGTAGCAACAATTTAATTGAGGTTGAAGGTCTTAAAAAGTATTTTAATGTTGGCAAAAACCGTGTGCTCAAAGCGGTGGACAACCTGAATTTCTATATTCGTGAGGGTGAAACGCTGGGTATGGTTGGCGAATCCGGTTGTGGTAAATCTACAGCGGGTCGTACTATTTTGCGCTTGTATGAACCTACAGCAGGTAGCGTACGTTTTAACGGCACAGATATTTACAAATTATCACCGGGTAAAATGAAAGCAATGCGTCGTGATATGCAGATGATCTTTCAAGATCCGTATGCGTCATTGAACCCGCGTTTTACCGTGTCTGATATTATTGGTGAGGCACTGGATATTCACAATATGGCAGGTAGCCGTGCAGAACGTAAAAAACGGATTGAGGAGTTACTTGATCTGGTTGGTTTGAACCCTGACCATGCAACACGCTATCCGCATGAGTTTTCTGGTGGCCAACGTCAACGGATCGGTATTGCCCGTGCATTGGCTGTTAATCCTAAGTTCATCATTTGTGATGAGCCGATTTCAGCGCTTGACGTATCCATTCAGGCTCAAGTTGTCAACCTGTTAAAAGAGCTTCAAGAACGTCTGGGCCTGACGTACCTGTTCATTGCGCATGATCTGTCGATGGTCAAGCACATTAGTGATCGGGTAGCTGTAATGTATAGAGGCAGAATGGTGGAGCTTGCTGAAAGCTCTGAATTATATGCCAATCCGATTCATCCATATACGAAAATGCTTTTGTCGGCGATTCCACTTCCTGACCCGGAAGTCGAAGCCAACAAAAAACGAATTATTATGCCTGACGATCAAGGCGGACCGATTCATAACGCGTCCGATAATAAGGCAGGGGCTTATAACCTGGAAAATGCCACGCTTATCGAAGTGTCTAAAGGACATTTTGTAGCTGAACCTTACGCTTGATCTTGTTCTATATACCAACCGCCGAGTTATTCGGCGGTTTTTTTTATAGGAAGCTTTGACGTGGACATGGGCTTTCGGTACAATCAAGCAGTAAGGTTTTGGTGGAGACAGGAGGCAGACCCATGAAAATAGTTCCGGAAACGCTTCGCGGAGGGTCGGCTTTGGCAGAAGACTACATACAGGGTACAGGACGCGCAAGCGATTTGTATGAATATGATATTCTGCACGCCGATGCTTATGCCCAACGGGCGAAGTGGCTGGATAAGACGGAGCATCTGCGATTAAACCGTAAGGATGTCGTAGCATGTCTTCGTATATACAATGAGCAACACAACTCGCATGAGGCGGTTCATGCTTCATTGGACCGTTTGGAAAGTCCAGATGCTTTAGTAGTCGTTGGCGGACAGCAAAGTGGACTATTCACAGGTCCGATGCTGGTCATTTACAAAGCTGCTACGATTATTAAAGCAGCTAGAGAAGCTGAGGAACGGCTTGGACGTCCGGTTATTCCGATTTTCTGGATTGCTGGTGAAGATCATGACTGGGACGAGGTCAATCATACATACGTAATGGCGAAAGACCCGCAAGCAGTTAAAATCAAGCTGAATAAGCTGCCTGAACACCGTTCTTCAGTTAGTGCCATTAAAGTTGATACGGTTGAGTGGAAGCAAGTGATGGCGGATATAGAGCAAAGCTTGCCAGATTCAGAACATAAGACCGATATTATGCGCATGATTGGGCAAGGTTTGACAGAGTCATATGGACTAAGTGAGGCCTTTGCCAGGCTGTTGGGCCGTTTGTTTGGTGCCTATGGATTGGTGCTCATGGATTCTGCAGATCCTTTACTGCGCAAGCTGGAGGCATCCGTTTTTAGACAGTTGGTTCAGCACAATGATGAGTTGGAGACAGCGTATAAGACAACCGCTACGCGGATCGTAGACTATGGTTATCATTTACAAGCGGATGTGCATGAAGGTGGTGCGAACCTTTTTTACATTCATGAAGAGGAACGCCTGCTGCTTTTCAAAAAAGCTGGATTATTCACAGATCGACGTGGTTCGGTGACATTTACAGCAGATGAACTGCTTGAAGAGATAGATAGACACCCCGAACGTTTTAGTAACAATGTACTAACCCGTCCGCTCATGCAGGATTCACTGTTTCCGGTACTGGCATCTGTACTGGGTCTAGGAGAAATTGCCTACTGGGCGATTACACGGGACGCTTTCGGAGTGCTCGGGATGCAGATGCCGATACTGCTGCCCCGTATGTCTTTTACATTGATGGAGCCAGGCGTGGAGAAGCATATGCTTAAGTACGAACTAACTTTTGGTCAAGTTAGAGACGGGCTTGAGGAACGGAAAAAGCAATGGATTGCCACTCAAGATCAGCTTGGAATGCAGGATCAGTTTTCCGAGGCTAAGGATGCTTTTATCCGTATGTATAAACCGCTTATACAGCAGACAGGAATGATAGAGAAAGGTTTGCTACAGCTCGGAGAAACCAACTGCGAGAAAATTCTGGGGCAGATTGACTATCTGGAGGCAAAGGTGCAGGAAGCGCTGCTTCGGCAAAATGGAACAGCACTTCGCCATTGGGATCATATCGAATGGTCGCTTTTCCCATTTGGACAGCCGCAGGAGCGTGCGTATACCATCTATCATTTTCTGAACCGTTACGGTCTCGACCTGATGGATATGATTATGAACGTACCTTTGGATTTGTCGGGGACGCATCGTGTGATTTATGTATAATGATTATAAATGAATTTAACTAATATATAGGAGGAAATAACGTATGACTTCCCATTCTCTGCAAAATAGCATTATTCACGATCTTAAATTGGCCCCTGAAGGGCATTTGAAAATTGATTGGGTAGAAGCCCATATGCCGGTATTGAACCGCATACGTCAACAATTCGAGCAAGAGCAGCCTTTTGCCGGTCTGAAGGTAACGATTTGTTTACATCTGGAGGCCAAAACGGCTTATCTGGCTAAAGTGGTACAAGCAGGTGGAGCACAGGTCACCATTACGGGTAGTAACCCTTTGTCAACACAAGATGATGTTTGCGCCGCATTAGTTGAAGATGGCGTTACGGTATTGGCTAAATACAACCCAGATCCAGAGGAATTCAAGAATTTGCAAATCAAGGCACTGGAAACTAAGCCAGATCTCATTATAGATGACGGTGGCGACCTGGTTACTCTGTTGCAATCTGAACGGCCTGATCTGATTTCTACGATCCGTGGAGGAGCAGAGGAGACCACTACAGGGATTATTCGTTTGAAGGCTTTGGAAAAAGAAGGGCAGCTTCACTTTCCGATGGTGGCTGTAAATGATGCTTACTGTAAATATTTGTTCGACAACCGCTATGGTACGGGTCAGTCAGCTTTCGACGGTATTATTCGTACGACTAATCTGGTTGTGGCAGGAAGTACAGTGGTTGTGGTGGGTTATGGATGGTGTGGCAAAGGAGTTGCAATGCGTGCAAAAGGGCTGGGAGCCAACGTTGTTGTAACTGAAGTTGATCCAATCAAGGCTGTAGAAGCCCATATGGATGGTTTTCATGTATTGCCAATGGTGGAAGCTGCCAAACTGGGTGACTTCTTCATTACAGTAACTGGAAATAAAGCTGTAATTACAGGGGAGCACTTTGATGTTATGAAGGATGGAGCTGTGCTGTGTAACGCAGGGCATTTTGATGTGGAGGTTAGTAAGCCTGAGCTTGCCAAACGCTCCGAATCCATTCGCACGGTACGTCGCAATATCGAGGAATACCGCTTTAAAGATGGACGTAAAATGTATTTGCTCGCAGAAGGGCGCCTTGTGAATCTGGCTGCCGCTGACGGTCATCCTGCAGAAATTATGGATACCACATTTGCGCTTCAGGCACTCGGCTTGAAATATGTGAATGATCGTTACAACGAGCTGGGCAAAGCCGTGATTAATGTTCCTTATGAAATTGATGAGCAAGTGGCTCGATTCAAGCTTGATAGTCTGGGAATCAAGATTGATACATTAACAGAAGACCAAAAGGTCTATCTGGACAGCTGGAACGCGTAATCTATTTTTGGTCACGGTGTCTCCTGCAGAAGTGGTGCATTTTTAATGCAAGTGCTTGTATAGGTTGACACAATGGATAGAGAATAAGCCCTTTATTCCATGTTGTTTCGAAACCTGATGCATATTGTCGGGGTTCGACTTCATGGGATAAGGGGCTTTTTGGCATCTTATGACGCAGGGCTACAATAACAGACATCGTGCCATGTATCTAGAAATTATCACTTTTTCGTCATGAAAAAGAGGTCTTTGATTTTTTAAAGCGAATCTATTATGCTTAGGTGGTGGAAAGTGGGCCAAAGTGGGAGAATGGGGTAAGGGGTGACGAAACCAATGTTTATGGGGGAGTTCCAACATAGCATTGATGATAAGGGACGGCTTACTGTCCCGGCCAAGTTTCGTGAACTTCTTGGTGCCTCGTTCGTGGTTACCCGCGGGCTGGATCAATGCCTCTTCGTGTATCCCATGGATGAGTGGGCTGTTATGGAGAAAAAACTTAAAGCACTGCCTTTGATGAAGGCTGATGCGCGGGCGTTTACCCGGTTTTTTTTCTCGGGGGCGACTGAATGCGAATTGGACAAACAGGGCAGGGTAAATTTACCGGGGAATTTGTGCGAATACGCCAAGCTTACAAAAGAGTGCGTCGTATTGGGAGTGTCCACCCGGGTAGAGATTTGGAGCAAGCACACTTGGGAGCAATATTTCAACCAATCAGAAGAAGCATTTAACGACATTGCTGAGAAATTGGTTGATTTCAACTTTGAATTGTAATTTAGGAGGTCAGCCGTTTGTTTCACCACATTACCGTACTCAAGGAAGAAGCAACACAGGCACTAAACATCAGGCAGGACGGGATTTATGTGGACTGCACGTTGGGAGGGGCAGGACACAGTTCCGTCATTGCGTCACAGCTTGGCCCTGAAGGGAGGCTCATTGCCTTTGATCAGGACGACTGGGCATTGAACAATGCACGAGAGAAGCTGTCAGCCTATGAAGGGAAGATTTCATTAGTGAAATCCAACTTCCGCCACTTGCAGGACAAGCTGGCCGAACTGGGATTGCCCGAAAAAGACGGCGTCCCGCAGGTCCAGGGTATTTTGTTCGACCTGGGTGTATCCTCGCCCCAGTTCGATGAGGGGGAGCGGGGATTCAGTTACAATCATGATGCGCCGCTTGATATGCGGATGGATCAGAGCAGTTCGCTTACGGCATACGAAATTGTTAATGAATGGCCGGAAGCTGAGATCGCGCGGATCCTGTTTCAATATGGAGAAGAGAAGTTCTCCAGGCGGATCGCGAAGATCATGGTTGAACGTAGAATGAACAAGCCTATTCACACAACGGGGGAACTTGTCGATATTATCAAAGAAGGAATTCCGGCTGCGGCACGCAGAACCGGGGGACATCCGGCTAAACGCAGTTTTCAGGCTTTACGGATTGCTGTGAATGATGAGCTGGGTGCACTGGAAGATACTTTGCATCAGGCAGTAAGATGTCTGGCTCCAGGGGGCAGAATTTCGGTTATTACGTTTCATTCCTTGGAGGATCGGATATGCAAGCATATTTTCAAGGAGTATTTGGCGAAAAGCATCTATCCATCTGATTTGCCGATTCTGGATGACAAAATGGTAGGCGATCTAAAGCTGGTTAATCGTAAGCCGATTGTGGCATCAGAACAGGAATTGGAGCTTAATCCACGATCCCGGTCAGCCAAGCTGAGAGTTGCCGAAAAATTGTAAATTTAATGGAGAAGGAGAGGCGACATGGCTTATACACGCGGTAATTTGGCTGTAAAAGAAAGAGCCCGTCAGGAACAGGTTCAGCAACAACGGTATCGTGAGACCACCAAAGTCGTTACACGCCGCAGAGAGCTGCCGATTCGAGAAAAGCTGCTGTATCTCTTGACACTTGTAGCATGCATTGTCATTGCGGGGACGTTGATTGGCAGATATGCTCACATTTATCAAATTAATTATGCGATTAATACAGCCAGCAAGGACATTTCCAAATTACAGACCAATATCGCCCAATTGAAGATTCAGAAGGAACGTCTGGAGAATCAGATTGTGCCGACTGCGAAGGAACAGGGATATATCGAACCAACAAGAGAGCCCATTCGTGTGGAAAAGCAGGCTGCCAATTAGTTCAGAGCATAGCATCAAGCTATGCTCTGACGTATATTTTTTTGCAGAGAGGTTTGAGCTATGGTCAAAAGAATAAAGCTTCGCACACTGCTGATAGGGGGATGTATTACCCTCTTTTTTCTTGTTCTGCTACTTAAGGTATTTTGGATTCAAGTCGTGAGCGGGGAATATTGGCATAATCAGGTGGTTAAACAGATAGAAAGAGACCAGGTGATTCAGCCCAAGCGTGGAACCATAATGGACCGTAAAGGGAATGTACTAGCTACGGATGCACCGGCTTACACAGTGGTTGTCAATCCTAGCATCATTCAGGAGTATGATCTGGAGAATGAGGTTGTAGCCAAGCTGCATCAGCTACTCAAAACGCCTGAAGATGAGCTGAGAAGACATCTATCTGCAAAGGATAAAGAGGGTAACTATTTAAAAAACCGTGAGATTCGTAATGGAGGCTGGAAGGTAGACCCTGAGGTGAAAACACAGGTCGATACGTTCAAAGAGTATTTGAAGGATAAGTATGAGGTAGTTGGAGCTGTGGACACTGTTCAGGAATCCAAACGCTATTATCCGGAAAATAAGCTGGCTTCTCATATCCTTGGCTATCAACGAAAAGATGGTACTGCAGGTATGGGATTGGAAGCTTATTACAATAAAGAGCTCTCTGGCACGGCTGGAAAGCTTCTGTATCAGCGGGATCGAAAGGGAGTTCCTCTTCAGGGATCGGAAAGTGTCTACGAGCCGGCACAAAATGGTAAAAATTTAAAGCTGACGGTTGACGATACGATTCAGTATTATATAGAGGATGCCATGCAAGAAGCTATTGCAAAATATAATCCCAAAACGATGACTGTGGTAGCGGCCGATCCTAAAACAATGGATGTTCTCGGGATGGCGACTTATCCGAATTTTAATCCCAATACATATGGGAGTACCCCTTTGGAAAATTTCCGTAATAATGCTACTCAGTCTATCTACGAACCGGGCTCCACGTTTAAGATAGTAACCTTGGCTGCTGCGGTCCAAGAAAAGGTATTTAATCCGAATGAGACCTACCAATCTGGTATGATTCGCGTCGGAGGCTGGGATATTCGTGACGTAAGCCGTAACTGGGGAACGTTAACCTATCTGCAAGGGGTCAAGCGTTCAAGTAACGTGGGTTTCGTCCATCTGGGGCTGAATAAGTTGGGTGGCGAAAGGCTGAAGAAATATATCAATAGCTTTGGATTCGGTGTGAAAACAGGCATCGATCTTCCAAGTGAGTCTACCGGAGCTATTACATTCCATACCCAGTACAAATCCGAAGTCGCGACGGCTGCATATGGACACGGACGTGTTCAGGTAACGCCAATTCAGCAAGTGGCAGCGATCTCGGCAATTGCTAACGGTGGGAAGTTGATGCAGCCTCATCTGGTGAAGGAAATTATAAACCCAGATACAGGCGAAGTGCAGACGATTCAACCGAAGGAAGTCCGCCGAGTGATTACTCAGGAATCTGCAGCTCAGACAAGCAGCTATCTGGAGCAGGTCGTGTCTGACCAAGAAATTGGTACGGGACGTCTTGCTTATATCGACGGGTACCGTGTTGCTGGTAAAACAGGGACGGCGACGAAAGTCGTCGGAAAAGTTTACGATCATTCGAAGGATGTCGTGTCTTTTATTGGTTTTGCACCAGTAAATGATCCGAAAATAGCTGTCTTGGTTGTTATGGATGAACCTAACAAATCGGTAGGCGGCGGTACAGCAGCAGCACCTGTGTTTAAAAAAATCGTGTCCCAATCGCTGCAATATATGGGGGTTCCCAAAACAGGAACCAAAACGAATAAATCAGGTGAATCTGCAGTAAAAACGGTGAATTTGCCAACGATACCACAATTAACAGGCCAAGTGAAGAAGGATGCGCAAAATGCATTGCTCAAACAGGGGATTGCTTACGAAACGGTAGGTAAAGGCTCCAAAATTGTTCGTCAGTATCCTGAAGCAGGCGTCAAAATGAAACCAGGACAGCGCATTTATTTGCTGACTGAGGATAGTGCCAACATGACGATTCCCGATTTTACAGGTGTCTCGTTGCGTGACACACTTCAAGTTCTGACGCTTATGAAGGTTGGTGTTCAGGTAAGCGGTGAAGGGTATGTTGTCTCTCAAAAGGCACAAATGGTAAATGGCAAGCGGGTCGTCAGTGTTACGCTTCAGCCGGCCAAAGAAACAGTGACCGGAGTGAAGCCGGAGGAAACACAGGATTCGACCACTGGAGTTGCAGTTAACGAGACTGGTAATGCAACGAAAACGGAGGCTGATACTAAAACCAAAACCGATACTACTGCGGATACTGAAACAAATGCGGGAACTCCTAAGGGAGGGATATCTGCTGTAGCAGATGAAAAAAGTGCTGCCGCGATTAAAGGCCAAGATAACTGATAGCTTGTTCTAATGTCCGTTCTTTTGAATATTCATGAGGTAAGACATGTCATGAGTATTTGAGGAACGGAGGGGGCGCGTTTGAAAAAATCTAACGTGACCATGCGGCGTAGGCTGGTATGGGGGCTACTGGGATTGTTTGTATTGTTTGCGGCCTTGTCGATCCGGCTCGCCTATGTTCAATTGGGTAAAGGAGGCGAGCTCTCAGCCAAGGCTGAGGATTCGTGGCGCCGCAATATTCCTTTTGCCGCCAAGCGTGGCGAAATTTTGGATCGGCAGGGTACTGCGCTGACCTATAATGTCAGTTCGCCGACTGTCATGGCGATACCAGTACAGATTAAGGAGCCGGAAGAAACGGCACGCAGGCTGGCGCCCTTGCTAGATATGAGTGAGGATAAAGTGCTCAAGCTGATTACCAAACGAACAGCAAGCCAAAAACTTCAGCCCGGCGGACGAAAAATTACGATGGAGAAAGCCCAGAAAATTCGTGATTTGAAGCTGCCGGGTATCGTTGTTGCTGAAGACAACAAACGTTATTATCCTTATGGTGATCTAGCGGCTCATATTCTTGGATTTACCGGAATTGATAATCAAGGGCTGACAGGTGTAGAGAAGCAGCAAAACAGCAAGCTTCGAGGAATCGATGGAAGCATCGCGTATTTATCAGACGCAGGTGGCCGCCTGATGCCTGGTTCTTCTGAAAAGTACATTGAACCGAAGGATGGACTGAATTTACAATTAACCATTGATAAATCGGTGCAATCCATTATGGAACGGGAGCTTGACCAAGCCATGGTCAAATTTCAGGCGAAATCCGCGCTGTCTATTGCGATGAACCCCAAGACGGGTGAAATATTAGGCATGGCTGGACGACCAAGCTATGAGCCAGCGCTTTACAAGCAATATGCGCCTGAAATTTATAATCGAAATCTGCCAATTTGGATGACATATGAACCTGGTTCTACTTTTAAAATTATTACACTGGCCGCTGCCTTGGAAGAAAAGAAGGTTAATCTTAAAAATGACCGTTTCTTTGATCCGGGATATATTGAAGTCGGTGGAGCACGCCTGCGTTGTTGGAAAAAAGGCGGGCATGGCAGCCAAACCTTTCTTCAAGTGGTGGAGAATTCATGCAATCCCGGTTTTGTAACGTTGGGGCAACGTCTGGGCAAAGAAACACTGTTCAAGTACATTCGCAATTTCGGCTTCGGCAGCAAAACAGGAATTGACATGATTGGTGAGGGCAATGGCATTTTGTTCAAGCTACCTCAGGTCGGACCTGTAGAGCTAGCTACTACGGCATTTGGTCAAGGGGTATCTGTCACTCCAATTCAGCAGGTTACGGCTGTGTCGGCAGCAATCAATGGTGGCAATCTTTATAAGCCTCACATCACAAAAGGCTGGATTCAGCCCGAAACCGGCAAGGTTCTAGAAAAAGTGGAGCCGGAATTGGTGCGTAGAGTTGTTTCAGAGGACACTTCTCGACAGGTAAGGGAAGCGCTGGAAAGTGTTGTAGCTAAAGGTACAGGTCGTCCTGCCTTTATTGAGGGTTACCGGGTTGGAGGTAAAACGGGTACAGCACAAAAAGTAATTAACGGACGTTATTCTTCCTCGGAGCATATTGTATCCTTTATTGGTTTTGCTCCGGCGGATGATCCGCAAATCGTCGTCTATACTGCTGTCGATAACCCGAAAGGAATTCAATTCGGCGGTGTGGTTGCTGCGCCAATCGTGCAAAATATTTTAAAGGATGCACTGATTGCCTTGAAAATACCGCCTCGTACCAATCAAATTGCCAAAGAGTACAAGTATGGGGAAAAACCGATCGAAACGGTACCTGATCTAGTAGGTGCCACTGCAGCTGATTTATACGAAGATATGAATATGAACTTTATGCTCGTGAAATCTGGGTCAGGCAAGACGGTCATAAGTCAGGCACCGAAGCCAGGCTCTCGATTGGAACGAGGATCAACGATCCGTATATATATGGGGGATTGATAGGTTCTTTTTATACCATACTATGAATAACGAGAGAGCAATGGAGGAATGTAAGATGCAGCTTCAACAATTGGCTTCACTGCTGGCCGTCTCCCGAGTGGTGGGTGACGGTACAGTGGATTGCCGAGGAATCGGGGCGGATTCACGTCGTGTCCAGCCGGGAGACTTATTTCTGTGCTTGCCCGGTTTTACAGTAGACGGACATGACTATGCTGGGCAGGCCGTTGCGTCAGGAGCGGCGGCTTTGGTCGTAGAGAGAGAACTGGATGTGCCTGTTCCGCAGCTCGTTGTTAAGGATGCGCGACATGCCATGGCGGTTTTGGCGGATTATATGTTTGATTCACCAAGCCGACGCATGCGTATGATCGGTATAACCGGAACAAACGGAAAAACAACGATAACATACCTGATTGAAAAGATCATGCAGGATGCTGGGGTGAACACCGGGCTGATTGGTACCATTCAAATGCGTTACAACGGCCAGTCTTATCCGATGTCCGGCACTACGCCTGAAGCAGTAGAACTGCAACGTTATCTCGGGAATATGGCAGAGCAAGGGGTTCAATGCTGTGTCATGGAGGTATCCTCACATGCTTTGGAGCAGGGCCGTGTCAAAGGAACAGATTTTCGTACCGCTATATTTACAAACCTGACGCAGGACCATCTAGACTATCACAACACGATGGAGGAGTACCGCGCTGCCAAGGGACTTTTGTTTTCCAGACTGGGAAATGCCTTCTCGCGTGATACATCCTATAGTAAATATGCTGTTCTGAATGCAGACGATCCAGCCTCTTCCTATTTGCAGGCTCAAACTGCGGCTCAAGTGATTACCTACGGCGTGGAAAAGGATTCGGATGTACAAGCGTCTCGTATCACTATAAGTGCCAAGGGAACCTCCTTCCATGTATCCACTTTTAAAGGAGAAACTGACATTGAGCTTCGAATGGTAGGCAAGTTTAATGTGTACAACGCACTAGCAGCCATTTCAGCTGCTTTGCTGGAAGGAATCTCACTGGTAGATATCAAGCGGAGCCTGGAATCTATCGCAGGCGTGGATGGGCGCGTAGAGCCTGTTGATGCGGGTCAACCCTTTGCTGTAATTGTTGATTATGCCCATACGCCAGACGGATTGGAAAATGTCCTTCGCACCGTAAAGGAATTTGCGACTGGTAAAGTATGGTGTGTGTTTGGTTGCGGCGGAGATCGAGATCGTACAAAACGTCCGTTGATGGGAAAAATTGCTGCACGATACAGCGATCATTCGTTTATTACTTCCGACAATCCGCGAACAGAAGACCCGATAGTGATTTTGAAAGATATCGAACAAGGGTTGATTGATGAAGGTGTACCTGCCGAACGTTATGAACTGATCGTGGATCGCAGAACTGCAATTCATAAAGCTGTTGAAATGGCAAGCCCTGACGATGTAGTATTGATTGCGGGAAAAGGTCATGAGACTTACCAGTTGATCGGAAAAACGGTGCATGAATTCGATGATCGCATCGTAGCCAAAGAAGCGATAAGGGGTTTATCCAAGTGATGAAAAGAACAATCGGTCAGATTGCATCCATGTGTGGAGGAACACTTCACGCAGAGGCGGACGCCGAACGGATGGTTGAGGGCGTTTTTACAGACTCACGCAGGCCGCAGAGCCTGGGACTGTTCGTTCCACTCGTGGGTGAACGATTTGATGGACATCATTATGTTCAGCAGATCGTCAGCGAGAGAGGGGCAACAGCATATCTATGGCAAAAGGATCATGGAGCATCCCCGACCGTCAATGCTATTGAGGTCGAGGATACGTTAGAAGCCCTTCAGCATCTAGCAGCTGCATACTTGCGCGAAACTGGCGTTTCTGTCGTTGGAATCACGGGAAGCAACGGCAAGACGACGACAAAAGATATTGTAAATGCTCTATTAGGCACGACTTTTAAAGTACACAAAACCGAAGGGAATTATAACAATCATATCGGGTTGCCTTTAACAGTACTGTCCATGCCGCAGGATACAGATATCCTGATTCTGGAGATGGGCATGAGTGGACGCGGGGAAATCCGTCTGCTGGCTAATATTGCCCAACCAGATGTAGCTGTCATAACTAACATTGGCGAATCGCATTTACTTCAGCTTGGTTCTCGCACTGAAATTGCTCGTGCAAAGCTGGAAATCGCAAGTGGGATTAAACCCGGTGGATTGCTTATCTATAATGGGGATGAACCACTACTTCCACAAGTGTTGGCGGAGCCTGAAACGGTCAAGCCTGAAGGATTAAAATTATTCACGTTCGGGTTAGCTGCGGACAATGATGATTATCCGACTGAAATCACTTCGGATGGAGAAGGTAGCTTATTCATAACAGCCCAATCCGGCCAAGAGGCTTTCCGGCTTCCCTTGCTCGGACAGCACAATGTTGTAAACGGATTGGCAGCGCTGGCGGTAGCACGTCATTTCAATGTGGATGTAGACCATATACGTAAAGGGTTGTCGTCTTTAAAGCTGACGGGCATGCGCATTGAGGTCGTGAAGTGTTCGGATGGACTTACGGTGCTAAATGACGCTTACAATGCCAGTCCTGCTTCAATGAAGGCTGCAATTCAGACGTTGTCTGCATATAAAACGGGTGGACGTAAAATTGCCGTGCTTGGTGACATGCTGGAGCTGGGCGCTGAGGAAAAGCAATTTCATGAAGAAATTGGGCGTTTTGCTGCAAAGCATAACATAGAGGCACTGTTTACCTATGGTGCATTAGGCGCTTCGATTGCGCAGGGTGCGCAAGGGACAATGCCAACTGCTAACGTACATGCTTATACAGATAAGCAAAAGCTGATCCAGCATTTGCGATCTTATCTCCATGCCGATGATATTGTGCTGGTTAAGGCATCCAGAGGGATGCGATTAGAAGAAATTGTGGATGCGCTGAAAAACGGTCCGCTACAGAACTGATGTTGACGAGAGGGAGACTCCCATGGATATTCAATTATTACTGCTGACGATCGTCGTATCGTTTATACTGGCGGTCATTGCCGCTCCACTGCTCATTCCGCTGCTGCGGCGAATGAAATTCGGCCAGCAGGTCCGGGATGACGGGCCACAAAGCCATCTTAAAAAGATAGGTACGCCTACAATGGGCGGTATCGTAATCTTGCTGGCTTTTACGCTGACCTTTCTAAAGTTTTCAGCTATTAAAAATACGGACTTTTACGTTCTGCTGGTTGCTACGCTCGGTTTTGGGCTGATCGGCTTTTTGGACGACTATATTAAAATCGTATTCAAACGCTCGCTCGGTCTGACAGCGCGTCAAAAGCTGTTCGGGCAGTTATTGTTTGGCGCGATTATGTGCTGGCTTCTGATTAGCAATGATCACAGCACGGCAATTGGCATCCCGGGCACCTCATGGTCATTTGATTGGGGCGGTTGGTTCTATTATCCGTTCATTATTATCATGATGCTGGCGATCAGCAACGCTGTCAATTTTACAGATGGGCTGGACGGGCTGCTGTCTGGTACAAGTGCGATTGCATTTGCTGCTTATGCCATTGTGGCGATTCAAGCAACCTCGCTTCCAGCTGCAGTTTGCGCAGCGGCCATGATTGGCGCTGTACTTGGTTTTCTCGTATATAATGCTCATCCTGCCAAGGTATTTATGGGTGACACAGGCTCGCTGGGAATCGGCGGAGCCATTGGTGCCATTGCCATTGTTACGAAAAGCGAAATTTTGTTCCTCATCATCGGTGGTGTATTCGTGATTGAAATGCTGTCCGTGGTCTTGCAGGTAGCTTCCTTTAAAACCCGTGGCAAGCGTATTTTCAAAATGAGCCCGATTCATCATCATTTCGAGCTGTCCGGCTGGTCCGAATGGCGCGTAGTTATTACATTCTGGGCTGTAGGACTGCTGTTGGCAGGACTTGGACTTTATCTCAACAAGGGGTTGTAGACAAATGAATCATCCAGACGCATACCGAGATCAGGAAGTTGTCATTATCGGTCTGGCCAAAAGCGGCGTACAAGTTGCCAAGGTGCTACATCAGGCCGGGGCCAAGCTCACAGTCAATGATAAAAAAGATAGGGAACAATGTCCCGAAGCTTCTGAATTAGAGGCTTTGGGAATTTCCGTTTTATGCGGGGGTCACCCGGAAGGGCTGATTCATCCTGGAGTGAAACTAGTTGTCAAAAATCCAGGAATTCCTTACACGGCCCCTCCCGTACAGAAAGCTGTCGAGCTCGGCATTGAGGTCGTGACCGAGGTTGAGGTCGCCTACCATCTATGCAAAGCTCCGATTATCGGAATTACTGGCTCCAACGGAAAGACGACCACGACCACTTGGGTGGGCAAGTTGTTGGAGGCATCCGGCATGAATCCGATCGTGGCTGGTAATATCGGTACGCCATTATGCGAGGCGGCTGTGGACGCCAAGTCGGACGAGTGGATGGTTGTGGAGCTGAGCAGCTTTCAGTTAAAAGGAACAAAGGATTTCAAGCCCGCTGTAGCCTGTTTGCTCAATGTAGCTGAGACCCATTTGGACTACCACGGAGGCATGGAGGACTACGTTGCATCAAAGGCACGTCTATTTGCCAATCAAACAGCGTCGGATACCGCGGTGGTGAACTGGGATGATCCCGTCTGCCGGGAGCTTGTGCCCTATATTCAAGCGAAGCTGCTTCCTTTCTCAATGACGGAACGTTTGCAGGAAGGGGTGTTCGCTGACCCGCCATACATACCGGATGTGACGGATGATATTGAAAGAAACATCGTATACCGTGATGGAAATGGGGTACTGCATCCCATTATAGGCGTGACCGATATTGGGCTTCCGGGTCGTTTTAACGTAGAAAATGCTCTAGCTGCTTGTGCAATCGCCATTGCCGCAGGAGCAGAACCAGCAAAATTAGCGGAACCATTAAGCGCTTTTCGCGGTGTAGAACATCGGCTTGAATATGTTTTAGAACACGGTGGAGTAGCTTATTACAACAATTCCAAAGCAACCAATTCGAAAGCGACAATGATGGCCTTATCTTCCTTTAAGCAACCCATCGTACTCATTGCCGGAGGATTGGATCGTGGCTCTGATTATGCGGAGCTTGTACCATCCTTGCAGGAAGGTGTGAAAGCTGTTGTACTCTTGGGTGAGACACGGCATAAGCTGGCAGATCGGGCTCGTCAGGCTGGAATAGAGCATGTCAAGGTCGTCGATAATGGGGAGGATGCCGCCGCTACGCTCGTGGAGGCTGTAAACAAGGCAGCTCAATTTGCTGAGACGGGAGATGTGGTATTACTCTCACCCGCTTGTGCAAGTTGGGATATGTTCCAATCCTATGAAGAGCGTGGACGTATTTTTAAAGAGGCGGCGCATAAATTGTAAGTAGGGGGGTTGGATAAGCCCCTACTTTTATGCAAGGGGTGGCCTCCTGATGAAGCAATCTCGTCCGGCGCCAGATATATGGCTTTTCGTCTGTATTGTAAGCTTGTTAGCCATCGGCATGGTTATGGTATACAGCGCGGGCGCCGTCCTCGCTTTTCACGAGTACGGGGACTCCTACTATTTTGTTAAACGACAATTGCTGTTTGCGGGGCTCGGCCTTGTAGCCATGTACTTTACTGCCAGAACGGACTATCGGATTTGGCAGAAATATGCCAAGGTCGTATTGTTGATCTGTCTGGCTCTACTGGTTGCCGTTTTAATCCCTGGCATTGGTGTAGTAAGAGGCGGAGCACGAAGCTGGCTCGGTATTAGCTCTTTTGGCATTCAGCCTTCCGAGTTTATGAAGCTGGGTATGATTCTTTTTCTCTCTCAATGGCTCAGTCGTCCTGACTATGATATTAGCTCTTTTACGCGCGGGCTGTTGCCTCCGCTTGGGCTCATGGGACTGGCCTTTGGGCTCATCATGCTCCAGCCTGATTTGGGCACAGGCACGGTAATGATGGGAGCATCCATGCTGATCGTATTTACGGCAGGCGCGCGTATGAAGCATCTTGGTCTACTGGCCTTGTCGGGGGCAGCGGGGTTTGCTGCACTTATTGCAGCTGCCCCTTATCGACTCCAGCGTATTACCGCATTTCTGGACCCTTGGTCTGATCCACTTGGCGCGGGTTATCAAATTATTCAATCGCTATATGCTATTGGTCCTGGCGGATTGGCAGGCTTGGGGCTCGGCATGAGTCGGCAAAAATATAGCTACGTTCCTGAGCCACAGACGGACTTTATCTTTTCCATACTGGCGGAGGAGCTTGGTTTTATCGGTGGAATGACGGTGCTGGGGCTTTTTTTGGTCCTTGTTTGGAGAGGGATGCGTGTCGCTATTACCATCCCGGACACCTATGGCAGTTTGCTTGCGGTAGGTATTGTCGGAATGGTGGCGGTACAGGTCGTTATTAATATTGGTGTTGTTATCGGTCTAATGCCGGTGACAGGAATAACACTGCCCTTAATCAGCTATGGAGGTTCTTCATTGACCTTAATGCTAACTGCTCTGGGCATTTTATTAAATTTATCACGTTATGCGAGGTGAACGTTTATGCGCGTCGTGTTGAGCGGCGGCGGTACTGGAGGGCATATTTATCCAGCGCTGGCCGTAGCCAGACAGTGCGAAGAAATAGATCCGGACGCTGAATTTTTATACATTGGCGGTCAACGAGGGCTCGAAAGTAAATTAGTTCCTCAGGAAAAAATTCCATTTGAGGCTATTGATATCACAGGATTTCGTCGCAGCTTGTCTGTAGAAAATATAAAAACAATCATGCGCTTTTTCAAAGGAGTTCGCAGGTCCAAAGCATTATTAAAGAAATTTAAGCCAGATATCGTTATTGGCACCGGGGGATATGTATGCGGCCCTGTCGTTTATGCAGCTTCCAAGTTGGGAATACCCAGCATTATTCATGAACAAAATGCAATTCCTGGGTTGACCAATGCATTTCTGAGTCGCTATGTGGATACAGTGGCTGTTAGCTTTGAAGGCTCGGAAGGAGCTTTTCCTAAAGCTAAAAATGTACTATACACTGGGAACCCCCGTGCTACAACAGTTCGTTTGGCTAACCGGGATCGGGGATTTGCTACAATAGGGGTTCCGATGAACAGCTCAGTTGTCCTGGTGGTTGGCGGCAGCAGAGGAGCGAAGGCCATTAATGATGCCATGATTGCAATGGTTCCGCAACTTTCGCAACTGAAAGACGTCCATTTTGTATATGTGACTGGCGAATCTTACTATGAGCAAACGCTGGACAGCATACGAAATCAGATCGGCTCATTGCCCAATCATCTACACGTGCTTCCCTATATTCACAATATGCCTGAGGTACTGGCTTGTACCTCTTTAATTGTTAATCGCGCAGGTGCGTCCTTCTTGGCAGAGATTACATCGCTCGGCATTCCGTCCATTCTGATTCCATCACCCAATGTGACGAATAACCACCAGGAGGCTAATGCTCGTACACTTGAAAAGGCAGGGGCTTCTGTCATGATCACAGAAAAGGAATTGAGTGGCCCGGCTCTGTTTCAATCTATAGCGGAAATTATGAAGGATGAGGCAAGGCGGAGCCGGATGGCGGAGTTGGCATCTGCGCTTGGCAAGCCTGACTCAGCAGATATTTTAGTAAAAGAAATGGAGCGTCTTGCCCATAAAAGGTAGTCCGCAGCGCAGATTTGGGCGGTTGTCACACACCGGACGGTATTTACATAGGATACCCTATAGATTGTGACCATCACCCAGGCTGCCGGTTGTTAGGTGAGAGCCTTATAACGATGCGGGGCAAGCAACAAGGAGGTTTCAGTACAATGCAGCAATGGATGCCATTATTAGCGGAGCATGATATCGGAAAAGTGCTGGAGCATGAACCGCTGTCCAAGTATACGACCTGGAAGATCGGAGGCCCTGCGGATGCTCTTGTGATCCCGGATACCAAAGAGCAGTTGGCAAAGATTTTGAAGCTGGCTAGCGAGCACGGAATTCCCTGGATGCAGTTGGGGCGGGGCTCCAACATGCTCGTCTCTGACAAAGGGATTCGGGGACTGGTGATCAAGCTGGGACCAGGATTTGATTATGTTCGTTTTGAGGATGAACAGATCGTTGCTGGTGGAGGCGTTTCACTGGTCAAACTATGTGTTATGGCTAGCAAGCAGGGTCTGTCAGGCCTTGAGTTTGCTGGGGGTATTCCAGGATCGGTCGGTGGGGCTGTCTATATGAACGCCGGTGCCCACGGGTCTGATGTGTCACAAATATTCCAGTCCGCTGAGATTGTGCTGGATACAGGGGAATTGGCTGTGTACAATGCCGAGGATATGCATTTTAGCTATCGTCACTCCGTGCTGCATGAGCAACGTGGAATGGTGACAGAGGCAGTGTTCCAGATGAAGCGGGGGGACCGAGAGGAAATCTCAGCAGCGCTTGCGGCTTTTAAAGACCGCCGTAGGCTGACCCAGCCGCTACAGTTAGCTTGTGCAGGAAGCGTGTTCCGTAATCCACCAGGAGACTATGCTGCCCGGCTTATTGAAAGCGCAGGTCTTAAAGGTTTGAAAGCGGGAGGCGCTGAGGTATCTGTACAACATGCTAATTTCATTGTAAATACCGGTCAAGCGACAGCAGAGGACGTGCTTACCCTAATGAAGCATATTCAAAGTACAATATCATCTCAAACCGGCATCAAGCTAGTTCCGGAGGTTTTCGTAGTGGGTGAGCGGTAAACTCGGAGGTGATACATTGGACAAATTGGTGATTGAGGGAGGCCGTCCCCTGTCAGGCACCATACGTATCCATGGGGCGAAAAATGCGGCACTACCTATTCTTGCAGCAAGCTTGCTTGCACAAGGTAAGGTGGAAATTCGGAATGTCCCCCATCTTTTAGACATTAAGGTCATGCTGCATATCCTAGAAAGACTTGGTTGCACATGCCGACATGAAGAGGAAACGGTATATGTGGATACATCGTCCGTCCGAACGTTCCAAATTCCTGAGGATTTGATGAAGCAAATGCGGTCATCTATCTTTCTAATGGGACCGCTGCTCGCCAGATACGGAGAAGTTTCCATTTACCAGCCCGGAGGCTGCGCCATAGGCGAGCGCAAAATAGATCTTCACCTGGAGGGCTTAAAAGCCCTTGGCGCAGAGATCGAGGAGAAAGACGAGCAAATTACGTTTCGAGCCCGCAAGCTGATCGGCTCGGACATCCACATGGATTTTCCGAGCGTAGGGGCAACAGAAAATATTATGATGGCTGCCGCGCTGGCCGAAGGACGAACAACGATTACCAATGCAGCGAGGGAACCAGAGATTCAGGATCTTCAAAACTTTCTGAATGCCATGGGAGCTCATATTATTGGTGCAGGAACAGACACAATTACAATTACGGGGGTCAGTCAACTCAATCCATGTACGTATGAGGTCATTCCTGACCGCATAGTAGCTGGAACAGTTATGATTGCAGCGGCAGCTACACGAGGTAGTGTGTCATTGACACACTGCAATCCTTCCCACTTGTCTGCGCTGATTCACGTCCTCAGGCGGGCTGGTGTTCAAATCGGCATCTTGAATGATATAATGACCGTAAGTTGTATGAGCCGTCCTAAAGCAGTGGAGAGGATCGTTACCTCACCTTATCCGTCATTTCCAACGGACTTGCAATCTCAGGTCATGGTTTTGCTTTCTTTGGCGGACGGCTTCAGTGTCATGAAAGAGACTGTCTTTGAAAGCCGATTTAAGCATGTAGATGAACTGAATGTAATGGGTGCTGATATTACGGTCGATGCGAATGCTGCTTTTATAAGAGGGGTTTCTCGTTTGTACGGGGCTACAGTAGAGGCTACCGATCTGCGGGCAGGGGCTGCACTGGTTATAGCCGGTCTAGCCGCTCAAGGACGTACCATTGTCGAGCAGGTTCACCACATTGACAGAGGGTATGACCGGATCGAACGTCTTTTCCAGGGATTGGGTGCCCGAATGAGCCGTCAGTCTCCGGTGCCCGAGCAACTGGATTTCGTAAATTAATGCCTGTAATGTCCCTCCTTTAACGGGGGGACAAAAGGCTTTTGTGGAGAGAAGCTATGCCAAATGCTCAAATACCTGTTCTTAAAAAGAACAGAACGAAAAAAAGAACAAGCCGGAAGATTGCTATTCTTCTCATTTTGTTGTTTATTGTACTACTCGCTGTTCTCTTTTTCCGTTCTTCGTTGAGTCAGGTTTCTGAAATTCGTTTTGATGGTAATGTATTTTCGACCCGGGAGCAACTTCTTAATCGAAGTGGTCTCGCTGTCGGAGATCAATATTTCGGAGTCAGTTCATCCGACGTCTCTGAGAAGCTGCGGGAAATTCAGTCAATTCAGCAAGTCACAGTGGACAAGCAGTTTCCGGGTATCATTACGATTCACATTAAAGAGTTTGCTACGGTAGCTTACGAGTTGCAAAGCGACGGTAGCCTGCGTGCTATTCTAGCAAATGGGACAAGCGTGGGCGTAGGAAGCAGTGGGATAGCGGTTGAAAAGCCTATTTTGACTAAATGGAAATCAGATGATCCCTACAAAGCGAAGCTGTGTGATGCTTTATCACGCATTCCGGGAGAATGGACAGCTGATATTTCGGAAATCATTCCCGCACCGATTCCTTCTTTTCCAGACCGTATAAAAATGTACACGCGTTCCCAATTTGAGGTTATTACAACCGTTTCATTGTTGAACTCTAAAATCAGCTATTTGAACCAGGTGCTAGAAACAGAAGATCCTGGTGTGATCACAATGCTGGAGGCGGATTCCTACGTTCCATTCAAACCCGATACGAGCGAAGAGGGCCAAGAAAAAGATACTACTCAGTGATGTGAAAAAATGCTAGAATTGATTTTATGGGTAATAGACTTGCCTCCTTCTTTTTTCTTCAAATTTTTATGTGACTGCAACCATAAATTGGCTTCTAAAAAATTTGTAGAAAAAAGAGGGAAAGCATGGAGTATGTTGAATATGTACAGAGTGTGTTTGAAGAACGAAATTCATTTTGGAGTCAGGAGGTGCCACAGACTTGAGCAACAATGACATCATTGTTAGTTTGGACATCGGTACATCCAAAGTTCGGGCTATTATTGGGGAAATGAATAATGGAACCTTTAATATTATTGGAGTTGGATCTGCCGACTCGGAAGGGATTCGCAAAGGTGCAATTGTAGACATTGATCAAACCGTGCAATCAATCCGTAACGCCGTGGATCACGCAGAACGCATGGTTGGTATTCAAATAACAGAAGTGTATGTGGGGATTTCAGGCAACCATATTGGTCTGCAAAATAGTCATGGCGTAGTAGCCGTGTCCAACGAGGACCGTGAAATCGGCGAGGAGGACATTGAACGTGTACTGAAGGCAGCAGAAGTAATTGCCGTACCACCGGAGAGAGAAATTATTGACGTGGTAGCCAAGCAGTATGTCGTAGATGGCCTTGAAGGAATTCAGGACCCTCGTGGTATGATCGGTGTTCGTCTCGAAGTAGAGGCTACGATTGTTACTGGAGGCAAGACCCCAATACATAATCTGTTGCGCTGCGTTGAGAAAGCCGGCCTGAGGATTAAAGATCTCGTCTTGTTGCCTCTTGGAGCTGGACAGTTGTCTCTTTCGAAGGATGAAAAGGTGATGGGTTCCGTGCTGGTGGATATTGGTGCAGGTTCTACGAATGTGGCCATTTTCCAGGAAGGAACGATTGTTGCTACATCAACACTCCCCATCGGCGGAGAATTTGTAACCAATGATATTGCCTACGGACTGAGAACCCTTACCGATCAAGCTGAAAAAGTAAAACTCAAATACGGCTGCGCTTGGTATGATGATGCAGCAGCCGATGTCGTCTTTAAAGTGACCCGTATCGGCAGTAATGTAGATAAGGAGTTCACCCAACAGGATTTGGCTGCTATTATTGAGCCGAGAGTACAGGAAATTTTTCAACTCATTCAGGCGGAAGTTAAGCGCTTGGGTTACACAGAGCTTCCGGGGGGTTATATACTTACCGGAGGCACCGTCTCCATGCCTGGTGTACTTCAGGTGGCACAAAGCGAACTGGCCGCTTCCGTAAGGATCGCTGTACCTGATTTTATCGGTGTAAGGGATCCGGGATATACGAGCGGAGTTGGTATTTTGCATAATGCTATCCGTTACTATCGCGGGAGATCGACTAGTGTTAGCAACAGTGGCGGTAGTACCAAGAAGCCGACTAGCCGAACCAAGAGCAGCAGTCCCGTTGCGGAAGGCGAGCAAAAGCAGGGGTTGATTGAACGCTTAAAAAATATGTTCAGTGAATTTATATAACGTTCATTGCTAATTATGCCAATCATGGACGGGCCATCCATGCACATTGAGGGGGAGATGGAATAGTATGTTGGAATTTGATTTTGAAATGGAGAGCTTGGCTCAAATTAAAGTGATCGGCGTCGGAGGCGGCGGCAGCAATGCAGTTAACCGAATGATCGAAAATGGAGTTCAGGGTGTAGAGTTCATTACAGTCAATACAGATGCCCAGGCGCTTCACTTGGCGAAGTCTGAGCACAAGCTTCAAATTGGCGATAAGCTCACTCGCGGTCTGGGTGCCGGGGCTAACCCTGATGTGGGTAAAAAAGCGGCTGAAGAGTCGCGTGAGCTTATTATGAATACGCTCAAAGGCGCGGATATGGTATTCGTAACTGCCGGAATGGGTGGCGGTACAGGAACCGGAGCGGCCCCTGTCATTGCTGAAATTGCTAAGGAATGCGGTGCGCTGACTGTAGGCGTGGTAACCCGACCATTCACATTTGAAGGGCGTAAACGCTCCAATCAAGCTGAACTTGGCATTGAGGGATTGAAAGAAAAAGTAGACACCTTGATTGTAATCCCGAATGATCGCTTGCTTGAAATTGTGGACAAGAAAACCCCAATGCTGGAAGCATTCCGTGAAGCGGATAATGTTCTGCGTCAGGCCGTACAAGGTATTTCGGATTTGATCGCTGTACCGGGTCTGATCAACCTTGACTTCGCTGACGTAAAAACGATCATGACGGAGCGTGGCTCCGCGTTGATGGGGATTGGCGAAGCAACGGGTGAAAATCGTGCGGCTGAAGCAGCGCGTAAGGCTATCATGAGTCCGTTGCTGGAGACATCCATAGAAGGTGCGCGTGGTGTCATTATGAACATCACTGGCGGCACCAATTTGTCTCTATACGAGGTCAATGAGGCGGCTGAAATTGTAACATCAGCTTCCGATCCGGAAGTGAACATGATTTTCGGTGCCATCATTGATGAAGACTTGAAAGAAGAGATTAAGGTTACCGTGATCGCCACTGGTTTTGAAGGTAAGCCGAGCCAGCCAGCACCGGGACGTAGACCAGCAGCTAACCCAGCGGCTTCCGAAGCAACGGAAAAGTCCTCTCCTAACTTGCGTCCATTCGGTAACACTCAAAGCAGTGACCAATTGGATATTCCGACATTCTTACGTAACCGTTCACGCAATAATAATAACGATAACTAGTTTGAATTTAGAAAGCCCGCATTCTCCTTGGAGATGCGGGCTTCTTTCTGTTTTCTCCCGCATTCCACACGGCCAGTGCTTCTCCTCTTTCCGACAAAATTAGTCGGACACCGTCCCCACCGTTAGACAGACTTTGAAGCGTATGACTACTATACTTAAGCCTATCCTGCAAAATGCTGGGCGGGTGAATCCTTGGTTGTTTATATCGATTTGATTTTCTTGGTCAATTTGTTTATTGATGCTGTGTTGCTAATGGTCACCGCCTGGATGAGAAAGATCCGACCCGTGTGGTGGCGATTAATGACTTCAGCTGGAATTGGCGCAATGTACGTGGTCATGATGTTTGTGCCGGAGCTGTCATTTTTGTTTACGTTTCTAATCAAGCTGGTCTTATCGGTCATTATGCTGCTAGTGGCCTTTGGTTTTGGCAGCATGCAAAAGTATCTTCGTACAATGGGTGCCTTTTACATGATCAATTTTGTAGCAGCAGGTGGCATTTTGGGGATGCATTATTTTCTCCAGAATACGGGAGAATTGCTTAATGGCATCTGGTATACCGCATCAGGTGGAATGTCTTTTGAATTAAAAATCGCATTCTGGTTTATTTTATGCGCATTTGGCGGAGTGATGCTCTTCTTTCGTATTGTGCAGTCCTCAAAGCAGCGTACAGAAAGGATGAGTGGCTTTTTGGGGCAAGTACAGGTGTGGATTGGGCAGGATCATATTGAGTGTACAGGCTTGTTGGATACAGGTAACCAACTGCATGATCCTTTGACCCGAACCCCAGTAATGGTGATGGAGGCGGCTTTGTGGGAATCGTATTTACCCGCCTCTTGGCTCCAAAAATGTTCTGAGGGTAATGCTGATCAACTAGTGATGGATCTGGGGGAGGAATCGTTCAGCTGGCAGGATCGTGTTCGTCTCGTCCCTTATCGTGGAATTAACCGAAGTCATTCCTTTATGCTCGCACTCAAACCAGATCGAGTAGAGGTGGTGATGAATGGGGTTCATTTTGTACATCATCGAGTGCTGATTGGCTTAGACGGGGGGAAGTTGTCATCAGAGGGCAAATATCGTGCCATCATCCACCCAGAAGTGACGGCACACGAAGAGGGGGAGGCTGATACAAACCTAAAACGAGAAGCATATGCTAGAGATCATTTTACAGAATCAAGATAATGGAGAAGAGCACAGGACAAGGTTTAAAGACGAGGAGAAACATTCAATGCTGGAATAGACGGAGCTCAGTAAGACTTAACTTGTACTATTTTCAAAAGGGGGAGAATGATATGAGGGAACAAATGAATTTAAAAATGAAATTTAGGCTAGCATGGCAACTGCAATATTATCGTATTTTATTTTTATTCGGGCTGAAAAGTGAAGAAATTTATTATATTGGCGGTAGCGAGGCGCTCCCCCCTCCATTGACAAGAGACGAGGAAGAGTATTTGCTTGGAAAGCTTTCTTCTGGAGATGCAGCAGTACGGTCGATGCTAATCGAGAGAAATTTGCGGTTAGTTGTGTATATTGCCCGTAAATTTGAGAATACGGGCATCAACATTGAGGATCTCGTATCCATCGGTGCTATTGGGCTGATCAAAGCGGTGAACACTTTTGATCCGGAGAAGAAAATCAAACTTGCCACCTATGCATCCCGATGCATTGAGAATGAGATTTTAATGTATTTGCGTCGCAATAGCAAAACGAGAACGGAGGTTTCTTTTGATGAGCCTCTGAATATCGATTGGGATGGTAATGAGTTGTTGCTTTCCGATGTGATGGGAACGGAAAATGATACCATTTATCGTAATATTGAGGAGCAAGTAGACCGTAAATTATTGCATAAGGCACTGGATAAGCTGACGGATCGAGAGCGTTTGATTATGGAACTTCGCTTCGGTTTACAAGACGGAGAAGAGAAGACACAGAAGGATGTTGCTGACCTGTTGGGTATATCGCAATCGTATATTTCGCGTCTGGAAAAACGAATTATAAAGCGCTTACGAAAGGAATTTAATAAAATGGTATAATGCTTGGAGATATCCGGAAGCGATGGAAACGGCGAATAAAAAAATGACCTCAGGAGATAATGTACATTAATGTTGCTCCTTGGGAGGTAAGACACGATGACCCGAAACAAAGTGGAAATTTGCGGTGTGGATACCGCTAAACTGCCGGTATTAACCAATGCAGAAATGCGCGAGCTGTTCACATCACTTCAGCAAAATAATGAACGATCAGCCAGAGAAAAATTGGTCAACGGCAATCTCCGGCTCGTCCTGAGTGTGATTCAGCGTTTTAACAATCGGGGGGAGTTTGTGGACGATTTGTTCCAGGTAGGATGCATCGGCCTGATGAAGGCGATTGATAATTTTGACCTTTCGCAAAACGTAAAGTTCTCCACTTATGCGGTGCCGATGATCATCGGAGAGATCCGCCGTTATTTGCGGGATAACAACCCGATCCGTGTGTCCCGTTCGTTGCGGGATATTGCATATAAGGCGCTTCAGGTGCGGGACAGTCTGACAAATCTGAACTCGCGGGAACCAACGATTTTTGAAATATCAGAAGTGCTAAATGTGCCTAAAGAAGATGTTGTGTTCGCATTGGATGCGATTCAGGATCCAGTTTCGCTGTTCGAGCCGATATATCACGACGGGGGCGACCCAATCTATGTGATGGATCAGATCAGTGATGACAGAAATAAAGACGTCTCATGGATTGAGGAAATCGCTCTCCGGGAAGCGATGCATCGCCTGGGCCAGCGTGAAAAGATGATATTGTCTATGCGTTTTTATGAAGGAAAGACGCAAATGGAGGTTGCCGACGAAATCGGTATCTCTCAAGCCCAGGTTTCGAGATTAGAGAAGTCGGCTATACAGCAAATGCAAAAACATGTAAAGTCCTAATGAAATGAACAAAATGTTTGAATGATTCAGTGACAAAAACGATCCCGTGCGGATCGTTTTTGCGTTTGTAGGACATTTTTTGGGCTCTTCCACTCATATAGTGAAATAAAGGATGTGATGCGTGTGAATGCACCGGAAACGTCAGTAAGAGCCATGAAAATTTCCGAGTTTCAAACCAAGGATGTCATTAACATTGTAGATGGACGACGTCTGGGACAAATCAGTGATCTGGAGATTGACGTACGACAAGGGAAAATTGAAGCTATTGTGGTTCCGGGCAGCAGTCGATTCATGGGCTGGTTTGGAGGGGGAAGCGAATTGGTTATTCCGTGGCGCAACATTGTGAAAATTGGTTCGGATGTTGTGCTTGTTCGACTGGAGGGATTGCATGAGCCACCGGATGAAAGGGAGGAAAAGCTGTATATCGAACGTCAGGAGCGGAATGACCGACGGGTCTTTTGAACAGGAGGGACACGTAATTTAGTATGTTGTGAAGACACAGCGGCGGCTTTTTGGTACACTGGGCAGTAGAGGTGAGAACAAAATGGAACCGTTTATAGTGAATACCGAGGCTAAAGGGACTACGCCCATGCAAGATGGCAGACGTCCCGTGCCAGAGCTGTTATATATTCAATCTTGGGAGCGGCAGGTTCAGGGATTAACAGTGGGTTTTACAGGACGTCATGGCGGTGTCAGCGAAGCGCCATACGATAGTCTGAACTGTGCGTTTCATGTAGGGGATGACCCCGAGAAAGTCATTCGCAACCGCCGATTAATTGCTGAGCAGCTTGGTTTTGCTGCTGAAGCGTGGACGTGCGGCGAGCAGGTCCACGGTAATCATGTTGCTGTTGTCCAGGCTGCTGATCGTGGGCGAGGCTTTATGGATCGTGCATCAGCTTTTCAGGACACAGATGGACTTTTGACGAATATACCAGGCATTTTGCTGACGTCCTTTTATGCGGACTGTGTACCCCTATATTTTTGTGATCCCGTGCATCGTGTGATTGGGTTGGCGCATGCAGGCTGGAAGGGAACAGTGGCGGAGATTGCGTTGAAAATGGTACAGACCATGCAAACTGAATATGGATCTCAGCCGTCCGATATACTAGCAGCTATTGGTCCTTCCATTGGTCCTGAATCCTATGAGGTAGATGAGCATGTGATGAGCCAAATTCGGGTTTTAGAGCATGATTGCCCGGGTAATGATAAATGGGAAGGTTCTGTTTATTTCCCCTTAACGGGCGGAAAAACACTACTTGACTTGAAACAATGCAATCGACACATTATGATGAAAGCAGGAATATTGCCGAGCCATATCGAATGTACTACCTTGTGCACGAGTAGCCGTAGCGATTTGTTCTTTTCATATCGTAAGGAAGGCGGCGTTACAGGAAGAATGGCGAGTTGGATTGGTCTGGAAGAGAGGTGAGTCCTCCCGTGTCTTTGGAGGAACGAATTAAAGAAGTTAACGCCCGTATCGAAGCGGCATGTGCCCGTAGCGGACGTTCGCGTGATGAAGTAAATGTGATCGCTGTCACGAAATATGTTTCGGCGGCGGCAATGGCATCCGTATTGGATAACGACTTGGAGCATGTGGGCGAAAATCGCTGGCAGGATGCTGCAGATAAATGGAGCAAGTTGGGTGACCGGGGAACGTGGCATTTTATTGGTCATCTCCAAACGAATAAGGTTAAAGATGTAATTGGAAAATTTAAATTTATACATTCGCTTGATCGCTTATCGCTCGCTCAGGAATTGGATAAGAAGGCAGCCGCTTTGGGACTGCGAGTCAAAGCTTTTGTACAAGTCAATATTTCTGGGGAAATTTCAAAATACGGCTTATCCCCCGAGGCGGTCGCCCCTTTCTTGGAACAAATTCGCGAGTTGGAACATGTGGACGTAATCGGCTTGATGACCATGGCTCCTCATGAGGAAGACCCAGAACATACTCGACCTGTGTTTCGAGGATTGCGTGAACTGCGTGATCGGTTAAATGGACAAGCCTTGACTAGAGAACCTATCGTTCACTTGTCTATGGGGATGTCCAATGATTTTGAAGTGGCGGTTGAAGAAGGAGCGACCTGGTTGCGGCTTGGTTCCGTACTGGTCGGACGAGAGGAGGATTTTCAGTGGGCGTAATGAATAAGTTCATGAACTTTCTGGGGCTTCAGGAAGAAGAGGAAGTTATAGAGCGAGAGGTTATGAATACGCCGGAAGATCAAGAAATTGAAACCCCAAGCTTTGATAAACGTAAGAACCAGAAGGGCACGAATGTTGTCAGCATCCATTCACAGAAAAATGTGAAAGTTGTTCTGTATGAGCCGCGTTCTTACGATGAAGCACAGGAAATCGCTGACCATATCCGTTCACATCGCACCGTCGTGGTTAACTTGCAACGAATTCGCAAGGATCAGGCGTTACGTATCATTGATTTTTTGAGTGGTACTGTGTATGCACTGAGTGGCGGCATTTCGAAGGTCGGTAACAATATTTTTCTGTGCACACCGGATACGGTTGAAATTCAAGGCTCCATTACGGAGATACTGGCTGACACTGAACAAGAACTTAACAGAATGAGGTGAGCTTTTCTTGATCGAGGTAATTTACTGGTTATTTCAGATTTATTCGTACATGATCATTGCATATGTTCTGCTGTCATGGCTTCCTAATGCCAGAGAGAGTGTGATCGGTGATCTACTTGCCAGGTTTGTGGAGCCGTATTTGTCTCCTTTTCGCAGGTTTATACCGCCAATCTTCGGGATGATTGATATTTCACCTATCGTAGCGCTGATTGCTTTGCGTTTTGCATCGTACGGTTTGATTTCTTTAATTGGCAATTTCGTCTAGGAGGATTTATGCGAACTGAGATTTATGAGCATTTTCACCCGGATGAACGGGATTATGTGGATCGTGCTTCCGAATGGATCAGTCATGCGGGAGCTTATCATGAGCAGAAGCTGACTGATTTTTTGGATCCGCGACAACAGTACATATTGGAGACACTTGCTTCGAAGGAAGAGAAGGTCACGATTAGGGTAGATGGCGGATATACGGCTTCGGAACGAAAGCGGGCGCTGATTGCGCCCGATTATTCGTATTTGGACGATGAGGAAATGGGAATTCAGGTCCTTTCCATCTCTTCTGATGATCATAAAATCAATACCCTTGAGCACGGCGATTATCTAGGTGCCATTTTGGGGCTTGGAATCAAGCGTGGAAAAATCGGGGACATTCACGTGCTGGATGATGGGTGTCATGTGTTGGTGGCATCAGAGATCGGAGATTTTATAACCATGCATTTGCAGCAGGTACATCGTGTTCATGTTTGGACAGAACTGTTGCCAGTAGCAAGTCTCCGAACGAAGGAAGTTGCATTAGAGGCGATGGATCTGACGGTCGCTTCTTTGCGTCTGGACGGGGTTGCCAGTGACGTCTACAAATTGAGTCGCAGTAAAATATTAACACCGATTCGAGCGGGACGATGTCGGGTAAACTGGAAGGTGGAGGAGAATCCATCTACTTCACTTAAGGTTGGGGACGTTATTTCCATGCAGGGATTTGGGCGTTTCAAAGTGCTTGAAACAGACGGGATGACAAAAAAGGGTAGATTCCGTGTCAAAATTGGTAAGTTTGTATAGCTGTAGGCAGGATTCATGAGGTTTCTGTCGAAAGAATTAACCTATAGCGAAGAACTGGAACGATTTTGCTCTGTACAGTATTCACAAAACGGGGTATGATGACCGATAGATGATAATGAGCGTCGTGACGCGGAAAATGAATTTTTTGTCAATCTTATAGGAGGTGGACGGCATGCCATTAACGCCATTGGATATACATAATAAGGAATTTGCCCGCCGGCTTCGCGGTTATGATGAGGATCAGGTTAATGAATTTTTGGATCAGGTGATCAAGGATTACGAGGGCGTTATTCGTGAAAATAAAGAACTGAGCACCCAGTTGCTGAACGTACAGGAGAAGCTCGATCATTTTGCGACGATTGAGGATACACTGAGTAAGACAATTATTGTCGCGCAGGAAGCAGCTGATGAAGTTCGCAACAACGCCAAGAAAGAATCTCAACTGATCGTGAAGGAAGCGGAAAAAAATGCGGATCGTATTGTGAACGAAGCATTGTCCAAATCCCGCAAAATCGCGTTGGAGGTTGAAGAACTGAAGAAACAGGCTTCAATTTACCGAGCACGGTTTCGTACATTGGTGGAAGCACAGCTTGACTTGTTAAGCCAAGATGGCTGGGAAGCACTTGAAAACCGGGAACGCGAAGTGCTGGAGCGCGAGCGTGAAATGAAAGAAATTTACTGATTTTGATTTCTGACAAGCTTTTCATTAGGTCTTGTTAGGGTTGACTTTTATCTTTAAACAGGCTATAACTGTAAATACTATACTGAATTCAACGATTATCCGTCTATTGGTTGATGGTTGTTATTCAAGGCAACGATGTTGCTGGTTTAAGATTTCGATGAATTTAACATGTTTAATTCGTTGATGGGAACGAGTACGTCATGATTTGTCCCTCAGAGAGTTGGCCAACCGGTGCAAGCCAACGTTCAGAACATGACTGAAGATCCTCCCGGAGAAGTGAGCTGAAGCGCTTAAATTTATGGCGTGTGTAAGCAATCACCGTTTGCCATGCGTTATAATGGCGCCCTGCTGAAGTTGAGTAGGGCTCAGAGAGTCGTGACAAGATCGTCTTCTTTAGACTGGTCTAATTACGGAATCAGGGTGGTAACGCGAGCACAGTCTCGTCCCTTTTACAGGGATGGGGCTTTTTTTGTTGCTTTTTTTAAGTGCGCTAGAACAATTAATGATAAGCAGAGAGGAAGTATGACGTTATGAACAGAGTGGATGTTAAAGAAAAAGCACGGTCACGTGACCTACGCATCCTGAGCAAATGGAAACAGGAGGACACGTTCCGTAGATCCATTACCAATCGTGAAGGAAAGCCTAATTTTGTGTTTTATGAGGGCCCACCAACAGCTAACGGCAAACCACACATCGGTCATGTGCTGGGTCGCGTAATTAAGGATTTCGTCGGCCGCTATCAGACCATGAAGGGATACCGCGTTGTACGTAAGGCGGGTTGGGATACGCATGGCCTGCCGGTAGAACTGGGTGTGCAAAAGCAATTGGGGATCTCTCACAAGCCTGAAATTGAAGAATACGGTGTTGAGAAATTTATTAAAAAATGTAAAGCGAGCGTGTTTGAATACGAGCAGCAGTGGCGCGATTTAACCGAAGCGATCGGATACTGGACAGACCTCGATCACCCATACATTACCTTGGACAATAACTATATCGAGAGTGTATGGAACATTTTGGCGACGATTCATGAGAAAGATCTGCTGTATCGTGGTCATCGTGTGAGTCCGTACTGCCCGGATTGTCAGACAACACTAAGTTCCCATGAAGTAGCACAGGGCTACAAAGATGTAAAGGATCTGAGTGCCACGGCCAAATTCAAGCTGCATAGCAGTGGTGAATATGTATTGGCCTGGACGACAACACCTTGGACCTTGCCGAGTCACGTGGCGCTCGCCGTCAACCCTGAGCTGGAATACGCACGTGTGAAGCAGGAAGATGGGGTATACATCGTTGCTAAAAATCTTGTTGAGACCGTAATTAAAGGTGATCATGAAGTGATTGGCACGCTATCGGGTTCAGAACTGGTAGGCCAAACCTATACCCCGCCATTTACTTATTTTCAGGTGGAGAAAGGTAACCAAATTCTGGGTGCCAAGTTCGTAACAGATTCCAGCGGTACAGGTATCGTTCATATGGCCCCGGCACATGGTGAGGATGACTATCGCGTATGTCGTGAAAATGGCGTTGGGTTTATCAACGTAGTGGATCTCCAAGGTAACTATGTAGCTGAAATCACTGATTTTGCAGGCCGTTTTGTGAAAGATTGCGATGTAGATATTGTGAAAATGCTGTCCGAAAAAGGGTTGCTGTACAGCAAGGAAAAATACGAGCATAGCTATCCGTTCTGCTGGCGCTGCGATACTCCATTATTGTACTATGCGATGGACAGCTGGTTTATCAAAACAACTGCGATCAAGGATCAACTGATTGCCAACAACAGCGAAGTTGAATGGTACCCGGGCCATGTACGCGAAGGACGCTTCGGTAAGTTTTTGGAGGAACTGGTGGATTGGAACATCAGTCGCGATCGCTATTGGGGTACACCGCTCAATATCTGGGTTTGTGAGGAAACTGGAGAACAGTTCGCACCTCATAGTATTGCTGAATTGAGAGAACGTGCAATTGGGGATGTACCGGCGAATATCGAGCTACACAAACCTTATGTAGATGATATCAAGGTTCGTAGCCAATGCGGTAAATACGAAATGACTCGCACACCGGAAGTCATCGATGTATGGTTCGATAGCGGCTCTATGCCGTTTGCACAGCATCACTATCCTTTTGAGAATAATGAAACGTTTGAGCAGCAATTTCCGGCAGATATGATCTGTGAAGGGATTGACCAGACTCGTGGCTGGTTCTATAGCTTGCTTGCGGTTTCGACGATGTTGACTGGCAAAGCTCCTTACAAAGCTGTCATGGCAACAGGCCATGTACTGGATGAGCAGGGGCAGAAAATGTCCAAATCGAAGGGTAATGTTATTGATCCGTGGGAAGTGATTGATGAGTACGGAACAGATGCTTTCCGCTGGGCATTACTGTCCGATAGTGCACCATGGAATAGCAAACGTTTTTCCAAAGGCATTGTAGGCGAGGCTAAATCGAAACTGGTAGATACGCTTGTCAATACACACGCATTTCTGACTCTGTATGCGGATATTGACGGATTTGATCCGGCACAGCATCCATTCAAGCCATCGGCACACAAGTTGGATCGCTGGATTTTATCCCGTCTAAACAGCCTAATCTTGGTTGTGGATAAAGCATTGTCTGTAAATGACTTCCTGAACTCCTCCAAAGCGATTGAGTCGTTTGTGGATGAGCTGAGTAACTGGTATATCCGTCGTTCACGTGATCGTTTCTGGGGTAACGGGCTTACAGAAGATAAGCTGGATGCGTATCGAACATTGACTGAGGTGTTGTTAACGACGGCGAAGCTGCTGGCACCGTTCACACCGCTGCTTGCTGAGGATATTTACCTCAACCTGAGCAATGGGGAAAGTGTTCATTTGGATGACTATCCGTCTGCCAATGAATCCTTAATTGATCTGGAACTGGAACGAGATATGGAAACAGCACGTCGCGTCGTTGAATTAGCACGTAATGTCCGTAACGAAACGGGTTTGAAAACACGTCAACCGTTGTCTGAATTGATTCTGTCTATGGATCAGGATTTTGACCTGAGCGGCTATGAAGAAATCATTAAAGATGAGATCAATGTGAAGCATATTCATGTTGAGACGGATGATAGCGGATTTGTTGATTTTACATTGAAGCTGAATTTGAAAGTAGCAGGCAAGAAATACGGCAAAAATGTCGGATTCCTACAAAACCTTTTCAAAGGAATGTCTGCTGAGGATACTCGTTCTGTTGTAGAAAAAGGAGTGCTGAACGTGGCTTCTCCAGAAGGTGAAGAGTTGCAAGTTACAGCCGAAGAATTGCTGGTGGAGAAAAAAGCAAAAGAAGGCTTCGCTTCTGCTTCTGGCTATGGCTTAACGGTAGCGCTGAACACAGATATTACACCGGAGCTTGAGCAAGAGGGCTGGGTACGTGAAGTGGTTCGCGCGGTACAAGACTACCGCAAAAAGCTGGATCTGCCGATTGAAAAGTATGTAGCATTGACGTTGGATGTAGACAGCGACTTGCGTCAGGCGATCGAAAGCTTCGACTCTGTGTTGCGTGAGAACGTATTGGTAACCACGGTGACATTTGGTCAAGCTGAACCAGCGGAACATGTAGAAGTAAACGGCAAAACCATCGGCGTTCATATTGGGGAATAATTACAAGCCCCCTGTCCCATAATACAATAACAGGCAGCATATAAAAACGAGCCTAAGCATCGGAAACGGGTTTCCTCCGTTACGTGCTTCGGCTCGTTTGCTGCTTTCGGGGCAGCTATGGGAAAAGGGGGATTGTGCATATGACAGCACGGTCAAGGCGCAGACAGGGAAGGAGTCTCCGAGGGATGAACGGAGAAGGGGCCGCCATAGCCTCAGAAAAGGGAATAGCAGGTAAACAGGCAGAGAAACTAAGTCGTGTGGAAAAGCTGGTGCAAGCTGTGTCAGAGCAGATGGAACGAACACGTATTGCGGATTACGCTTTGCTGCTGAATAAACCTTGGCGGTTGCTTTGGCTAAACCTAATATCAGGTGTTTCCCGAGGAATCGGCATTGCGCTAGGGTTTACTTTTTTTGCTGCTACCATTATTTATGTGCTGCAAGTGCTCGGAGCGTTGAATTTGCCGATTATCGGTGATTATATCGCTGATATTGTACGGATCGTACAGCGACAATTAGAGCTTACTACCTACTAGGCGTTTCACTTTAAAGCTTACGATTCGTCCTCGTGCAAATCTGGCTCCAGCAGACCTTCACCCTCGCCATCTTCTATATAACGCTGATAAATAGAACTACGGACAATGGATACATTTCTGCCATAAATGTCAGTAGCGACAAAGCTTTCATATGGCTCTACGAAGCCCATATTATCATCGCCGGCTTCGATTTCCATATCATCATAGCGATGGATTTCTCCACTTTCCGCCATGGCCGGAGTGTTAGAGGTCCCCCAATTTTCAACGATCTGCCAAGCATCTTCACCGTCAAAGCCGTTTTGTTCTTCACGCTCATCCAGGCTTGTTCTACCGAACGCGGGAGCGAGAAATTCTTCCTCCACCGGACGGTTGTTGGATACTTCTGTTTCAGGACTGTATTCTTTGCAATAAATGGTATAGGGAACAGCCAGCAGGCGTTCATAGGGAATGGGCTTACCGCTGGCGGCGCAAATGCCATAGGTCCCCTTGTCCATAGCCATCAAGGCTGATTTGATACGTTCCAATTGAAACTCGTCATGCTCCAGCAAGGAAATATCTTTAGCTCGCTCATAGGTTTCGGTAGCCAGATCGCCTGGATGGTTATCAATGGGAGAAAGCTCACCGGTTTGATCACGTTGAGAATCGCCGAGTCCATAATGGTCGTTGCTTTGCAACCGATGCTCAATTTCCTTTTTGCGTTCCAGCAGTTCGTTACGCAAGCCTTGTAATTGTTGCTCCGTCAATGGGGACATGCAATCCTCTCCTTGTTCTAGATTTACGTGCATGCGTTGTGTCAGGTATGCTCCTTGTAGTGTGCACCGGGAAGACCTCTTTTACATAGGAAATTCTAATCAAATGTGATCGAGTTCATTCCATTCAAGGACTGTGCTCGAAAGCCTGCAGGACTCGTGGACGATCTGAGAAGGCTTATGCTACAATAAATGGGTTCGACAACGGATATAAGCGGATCGGAGTGACGAAGGACTGTGATTTATTTTGGTATTGCGCTAATTATTTTTTTGATTGATCAGGGAGTCAAATATTTGGTGGCTACGCGGATGGAATTGTACGAGCAAATACCAGTCATCGGCAATTTCTTTTTAATTACCTCCCATCGTAATCGCGGAGCCGCTTTTGGGATTTTGGAAGGGCAACGCTGGCTTTTTATCGTGATCACAATTGTAGTAGTGATCGGTATCGTATGGTACCTAAGAAAAACAGTCAGAGCTGGGCAAAAACTACTTCCTGTTGCGCTAAGTTTGGTGCTTGGGGGAGCGGTTGGTAATTTTTTGGATCGGGCTATTTCTGGAGAAGTGGTTGATTTTGCACAGTTCAATTTTGGAAGCTACACATTCCCGATTTTTAATGTGGCAGATTCGGCAATTGTCATCGGTGTTGCACTGATTATTTTGGATACATTGCTGGAATCGCGTCGGGAAAAAGGGAATGGCAATGATAGCGTTGAAGGGAAGTCATAGCATGAACGAAGTGAATGAAAATGGCGAAGCCATAGGTCTGTCTTATGAGGACGAACTGGAGGGTGAATCTCTGGAATGGACGGCAGATTCAGGGAATGTCAAAACACGTATAGACAAATACATCGCCGAAGAAATGAAGGAAGTATCTCGTTCTCAAATTCAGCTGTGGATCGGGAATGGTCGCGTACTGGTGAACGGTACGGCGGTCAAAGCGAACTACAAGCTGGCTGAAGGAGATCATATTGTATTATCGGTACCTGAGCCAGAAAGTGTAGATATTATGCCGGAAAATATTCCGCTAGATGTTGTATACGAGGATTCGGACGTTATTGTCATTAACAAGCAACGTGGTCTAGTGGTGCATCCTGCACCAGGACACTCCTCGGGAACACTGGTCAACGCACTGATGTACCACTGCCATGACCTTTCCGGCATTAACGGGGAATTACGTCCCGGTATTGTTCACCGTATTGATAAGGATACATCAGGACTGCTGATGGCGGCTAAAAATGATCAGGCCCACGCATCACTTGCAGCACAGCTTAAGGATCATAGCGTGACTCGGAAATATATTGCATTGGTCCACGGTCATTTGAGCCACGATCAGGGAACCGTAGATGCTCCGATCGGTCGTGATTCAGGTGATCGTAAAATGTTCACGGTGACGGAACGCAACAGCAAGCATGCAGTTACCCATTTTCTCGTTATTGAACGGTTGGGGGATTATACCTTGCTTGAACTTCAATTGGAGACAGGGCGCACACATCAAATTCGTGTTCACATGAAATTCATGGGGCATCCATTGGTTGGCGACCCTATGTATGGACGCAGTAAAGGGGTTCGTATGGAGGGCCAAGCCCTGCATGCAGCGGTATTGGGATTTAAGCATCCAACCACAGGAGAATACTTGGAATTTAGCAGACCGATCCCTCCTGATATGGAGGACGTATTAACGTCCTTGCGTAGTCGCTAAAACAGCGATGAACTGCTTTTCTATTCAAAAACTTGAATAAATCATTAATTTAGACCGCCTAAATGGCGGTTTTTTTATTGTGAGACAAGGAATGGGTAAAAACAACTATGGATAATTATACAGATATGATGTATATTTATTAAAGTGCTTCCGGTGGTTCCGGTTGAACGGGTGTTGACACGAGATTTTCAATCTGTCATACTTCTTGTAGTTGCGATGAACTTTGTCCAAGAGATGGTTAGCCATCTCGCACTATAAGAAGCAGGACAAAGGAAATCCTGAATAGCACCTTTAAATCAGTCCCGTGAGGCTGGCAAGGTAACGTGAATGGATCACTGATCAGTGCATCCGCTGCGGCGGTATGTCTTCAGTGTGTCCGACAGATCGGAGAACAGTGGGAGACTGTTCATACGAGACTCCTTGCCAAACTTGGGCAAGGAGTCTTTTTTGTATCCGACACGGGACCAGGTCTGAAGGGAACATCACCTGAGGAGGCTGGAAGCATGAGTAATGAAACACATGTACTGATGGATGAAATTGCGATTCGTCGGGCATTAACGCGGATTGCACATGAAATTTTGGAGAAAAACAAGGGTATCGACGATTGCGTGCTAGTAGGTATTCGAACACGCGGAGTTCATCTGGCGCAGCGCTTGGCTGAAAAAATTGCTGAGATTGAAGGCGCACCGATTCCATGGGGAGAGCTGGATGTTACAGCCTACCGGGATGACCGGAGCAGCGTTGCCGAGGCTAAAGGAAATGGAAAAGAGCTTTTGATGAATCCTGCTGACGTATCGGTTCATGATAAGAAAGTCATTCTCTTTGACGATGTGCTGTACACAGGCCGCACCATTCGAGCGGCGATGGATGCATTGATGGACTGCGGACGACCGCAAATGATCCAGCTGGCTGTGCTAGCAGATCGCGGACACCGTGAGCTTCCGATTCGTCCGGATTACATCGGCAAGAACATCCCGACCTCCAAATCTGAGGAAATCGTAGTTGCACTTCAGGAGACGGACGGTAAGGACGAAGTGACGATCATTCAGAACCGGGGGGAATAGGTATGATCACAACAGCCAGTCAACTTAGAGAACGTAGCCTGCTCGGATTAAAAGAACTTAGCCGAAATGAAATTGAGTCGATTCTGGATCGTGCTCATTATTGGGAAACACAGCCGCAAAAGCTGATTCCAGTCCTACAGTCACGCTTCGCGGCCAACATGTTTTTTGAAAATAGTACACGCACACGCTTTTCTTTTGAAATGGCGGAGAAGCGGCTCGGCGCTCAGGTTTTGAACTTTTCCGCTGCGGCTTCCAGTGTGGAAAAAGGGGAGTCCATTTACGATACTGTACGTACGCTCGAATCCATGGGCATTGATGCTGGAGTCATCCGGTTAAAGCCAGCCGGAGTGCTGCAAGAGCTTGCTGAGAAGGTCAGTGTTCCGCTGGTTAATGCGGGAGACGGCAACAATGAGCATCCAACGCAGGCTTTACTGGACCTCTACACCATGCGCAAAACTTTCGGTGAGCTTAAAGGCTTGAGAGTATCCATCATAGGAGACATTTTGCACAGCCGTGTAGCTCGCTCGAATCTGTGGGCCTTGCAAAAATTCGGAGCCAAGGTTAGCTTCTGTGCACCGGACAATATGCAGGCACCTGAGCTTGCAACGTACGCGCCTTATGTGCCGATGCAAGAAGCTTTGCAGGCAGACGTGGTCATGATGCTGCGAGTCCAGCTTGAACGGCATGCTGAAGGAATGTTGCGCTCAGCGGATGAGTACCGAGAGCAGTACGGTCTGACAGAAGAAAGAGCAGCGAGCCTTAAGTCCGGAACAATTATCATGCACCCGGCTCCAGTGAATCGGAATGTGGAGATCGACAGTGCAGTTGTGGAAAGCGAGCAATCACGAATTTTTCCGCAAATGGCCAACGGGGTTCCGATCCGCATGGCGGTTATGGAACGGGCAATGAAGCTGTAGCAGCTGTCAGTAGGATCGTAGGAAAAAGTTGCAAAAAACCTGAGCGGAGGAATATTTCAGATGAAACAATTAATTATGAATGCAAGCGTATTGAACGAGCAGGGCGAGACGGAATTAAAATCCATTCTCATCGCTGACGGAAAAATTTTGGCTATCGCAAATGCGGAAGCCGGAGTTAGCCTCATTATGGAAGAAGGGGCATCTGGACAAGAGCTCGAAGTCGAAAAAATCGACGCCCAGGGAAAGCTGGTCATTCCCGGTCTAATCGACATGCATGTGCATCTGAGAGAACCTGGCTTTGAATATAAAGAAACAATTGAAACAGGCAGCCGCGCTGCGGTGAAAGGTGGATTTACCACGATTGCCTGCATGCCAAACACACGTCCAGTGACAGACAATGTAGACACGGTTCAGCTAGTGCTGAAAAAGGGTCAGGAAGCTGGGCTGGCCAAAGTACTTCCTTACGCAGCCATCACGAAAAACGAACTGGGACGTGAGCTGACAGATTTTGAAGCGCTCAAAGAAGCAGGTGCCATCGGCTTTACTGATGACGGAGTCGGAGTGCAAAGTGCACAAATGATGAAGGATGCCATGTCACGAGCCAAAGCGCTGGATATGCCGGTCATTGCACACTGTGAAGATAACACGCTGGTTGTAGGAGCAGCAGTGACAGACGGTGAATTTGCCAAGCGTCACGGGCTCAAAGGCATACCCAACGAATCTGAGGCTATCCATGTTGGACGTGATATTCTGCTATCCGAAGCAACTGGGGCACATTATCATGTATGCCATGTCAGCACAGAGCAATCGGTGCGATTGATTCGCCATGCCAAATCTTTTGGCATCAAGGTTACTGCAGAGGTATGCCCGCATCACTTGGTATTGTCCGATGAGGACATTCCTGGGCTGGATGCCAACTGGAAAATGAATCCTCCACTACGCTCCCCGCGTGATGTACAGGCATGCATCGAGGGGCTGGAGGACGGAACGATTGATATCATCGTAACGGACCATGCAGCACACAGCGAGGAAGAGAAGGCAAAAGGGATGGAGCTGGCGCCATTTGGAATCGTTGGATTTGAAACAGCCTTTCCGCTGCTGTACACCAAATTCGTAGCTACCGGGCAATGGACGCTGGACTTTCTGGTGCGCCGTATGACGGCTGACCCAGCACGTGTCTTCCGCCTTGATACGGGACGTCTGGAAGAGGGAGCACCCGCTGACCTGACCATGATTGATCTGGAGCAGGAGCAGACAGTTGATCCACAAACGTTTGCCAGCAAAGGACGCAACACTCCTTTTACAGACTGGAAGCTCAAAGGCTGGCCGGTGAAAACTTGGGTAGACGGCAAACTGGTATGGTCTGCTGACGAAGCAAAATAATACACAACTAATTAAAAAAATAGAACCTTATAGCAGGAAACAAAATAGAGGAGTGAGACGGGATGCAGGCAAGATTGTTACTTCAGGACGGCACGCTGTTTACAGGCACATCATTTGGTGCGGAAGGTGAAAAAACAGGCGAAGTCGTTTTCAACACAGGGATTACAGGCTATCAAGAGGTGCTGACGGATCCCTCTTATTGCGGACAAATCGTAACCATGACTTACCCGCTAATTGGAAATTACGGAATTACTCGTGATGATTTTGAATCAGTACGGCCTTATGTACACGGCTTTGCTGTTCGACATTACGAGCCGGCGCCAAGTAACTGGCGTGCTCAATACAGCGTGGGCGATTTGCTGAAGGAATATGGCATCATTGGTATTAGCGACATCGACACCCGCATGCTCACCCGGATTATTCGCCATCACGGCACAATGAAGGGCATTTTGACGACTGGTTCCCAGCCGTTGGAAGAACTAAAAGAAATGATGTCCGACATGACCATAGAAGAACTGCGTAATCAGGTTCCTTTGACTTCTACTCCTCATCCGTACAGCAGCCCTGGCAACGGAGAACGGATTGTATTGATTGACTATGGTGCTAAAAGCGGCATCCTGCGCGAACTGAATAAACGAGACTGTGATGTGGTTGTCGTTCCACATGATACGACGGCCGAGGAAATTCGACGCTTGGATCCGGACGGTATTCAGCTGTCCAACGGTCCTGGAGATCCAAAAGACGTACCGCATGCTGTACGTACGGTGGCTGAATTGCTAGGGGAATACCCGATTTTCGGAATTTGCTTGGGACACCAGTTGTTCGCCTTGGCTTCGGGAGCAGATACGGAAAAGCTGAAATTCGGACATCGCGGTGGTAACCACCCGGTGAAAGAACTGGAGAGCGGACGCTGCTTCATCACATCACAAAATCATGGCTACACAGTGAATGAGGAATCGATCCAAGGAACAGAACTTGAAGTGACGCATATTAACAACAACGATAAAACGATTGAGGGTCTTAAACATACTAAGTATCCAGCGTTTTCGGTGCAATACCATCCAGAGGCTGCGCCTGGTCCTTACGATAATGGCTACCTGTTTGACCGCTTCCTGGAAATGATCCGTGAACACAAAAGAAATCAACCAAAGCAACCGCGTCAGGCTACTATCGCCGCCGCAGTGAGAGGAGAGCGCTAATATGCCGAAAAATACAGAACTTAAAAAAATACTCGTGATCGGTTCCGGTCCTATCGTCATTGGTCAGGCAGCAGAATTCGATTACGCTGGTACACAAGCTTGTCAAGCGCTCAAAGAAGAAGGCGTCGAGGTAGTACTGATCAACAGTAACCCGGCAACCATCATGACAGACACCAATATGGCAGATAAAGTATACATCGAGCCGATTACACTTGATTTTGTAACACAGATTATCCGCCAGGAGCGTCCGGATGGTCTCCTTCCTACGCTGGGAGGACAGACAGGTTTAAATATGGCAGTGGAACTGGCTCGCGCTGGAGTGTTGGAACGCGAAAATGTTAAACTGCTGGGAACTCAACTGAATTCAATTGAAAAAGCTGAAGATCGGGACTTGTTCCGCGACTTGATGCGTGAGTTGGAACAGCCAGTACCGGAGAGCGTAATTGTAACAACACTGGAAGAGTCATTGGAATTTGCTAACGAAATCGGTTACCCCATTATCGTTCGTCCGGCTTATACGCTGGGAGGTACAGGCGGTGGGATTTGCGCCACAGAAGAAGAATTACGTGAAACAGTCAGCTCTGGCTTGCGTTACAGTCCAATCGGACAATGCTTAGTGGAAAAAAGTATCGCAGGTATGAAGGAAGTCGAATATGAAGTCATGCGTGACGGCAATGACAACTGCATCGTTGTCTGTAATATGGAGAACTTCGATCCGGTCGGCGTGCACACTGGCGACAGTATCGTCGTAGCACCGAGCCAGACACTGTCAGATCGTGAGTACCAAATGTTGCGCTCGGCTTCTCTGAAAATTATTCGCGCCCTCAATATCGAAGGCGGCTGTAATGTACAGTTTGCGCTGGATCCGCACAGCTATCAATACTACGTGATTGAGGTCAACCCACGGGTGAGTCGTTCCTCGGCACTGGCTTCCAAGGCGACAGGATATCCGATTGCCAAAATGGCGGCCAAAATTGCACTAGGCTACACACTGGATGAAATTGTGAATCCAGTAACGGGACAAACGTATGCTTGCTTTGAGCCGACATTGGATTACATCGTGAGTAAAATACCACGCTGGCCATTTGACAAGTTCATTTCTGCCAACCGCAAGCTTGGCACACAAATGAAAGCAACCGGTGAAGTCATGGCCATCGGACGTACATTTGAAGAGTCTATCCATAAAGCGGTTCGTTCTCTGGAAATTGGGGTACATCGCCTGCATCTAAAGGGCGCCGATCAACTATCTGATGAGGTACTCAAAGAGCGTCTGGCTAAAGCAGATGATGAGCGCTTGTTCCTGGTAGCCGAGGCGTTCCGTCGTGGCTGGAAACAACAAGACATTCAGGATGTAACCAAAATTGATTGGTGGTTCCTCGATAAGGTAGAAGGAATTGTTAAGTTCGAATCCATTATCGCTGGAGAGTCTGAGCTGTCCTCGGAAACACTTTATCAGGCCAAACGAAAAGGTTTTACCGACCGCTCCATTGCCGAGATTCGCAGTATGGGTCAACAGAAGAGTATGACAACCGAGTCTGAGGTTCGTGAATTCCGTCTAAATCAAAACCTGCGTCCCGTCTACAAAATGGTAGATACGTGCGCAGCCGAGTTTGAAGCCACAACTCCGTACTACTACTCCTCTTATGAGGTGGAAAACGAAGTGATTCCATCCAACAAAGAGAAAGTTATCGTACTCGGTTCAGGACCTATTCGGATCGGTCAAGGGATTGAATTTGACTACTCCACCGTACACGCGGTATGGGCTATTCAAAAAGCAGGTTACGAAGCGGTAATTATTAATAACAATCCGGAGACCGTCTCTACAGACTTCAACACGTCGGACCGTCTCTACTTTGAACCACTTTTCTTCGAAGATGTAATGAATGTCATTGAGCAGGAAAAACCGATTGGTGTCATCGTCCAGTTCGGCGGTCAAACGGCGATTAACCTTGCAGCTCCACTTAGTGCGGCAGGCGTGAATATTCTGGGTACGAGTCTGGAAAGTATCGATGAAGCAGAAGACCGGAAAAAGTTCGAACAGCTGCTGTCTCGCCTTGCTATCGCCCAGCCTAAAGGCAACACGGTCACGTCGGTAGATGAAGCGGTAGGAACTGCCCAAGCATTGGGGTATCCGGTTCTGGTACGTCCATCCTACGTCCTGGGCGGGCGTGCTATGGAAATTGTGTACTCAGATACGGAATTGCTGCGGTACATGGAAGAAGCGGTTAAAATCAATCCGGAACATCCTGTGCTCATCGACCGTTATATGTTGGGCAAAGAAGTTGAGGTTGACGCCATCTGTGACGGTGAAACGGTCCTGGTACCAGGGATTATGGAACATGTGGAACGGGCAGGGGTTCACTCAGGTGACTCGATCGCAGTATATCCGCCACAACACTTGTCTGACGAGCTGAAGCAAAAAGTCGTGGACATTACGATCAGCATCGCCAAGGAATTGAAAACGATTGGTCTGGTAAACATTCAGTTCGTCATTCATCAAGATGAAGTCTATGTCATTGAGGTTAACCCTCGTTCCTCACGGACAGTTCCTTTCTTGAGTAAAGTAACGAATATTCCGATGGCGAACCTGGCGACACAGGCCATTTTGGGCGGTAAGCTCAAAGATGCAGGCTATACAGATGGACTATGGCCTGAAAGTAATTATGTCTCGGTTAAGGTTCCTGTATTCTCCTTTGCCAAGCTGCGTCGTGTAGAGCCGACACTGGGGCCTGAAATGAAATCTACAGGTGAAGTTATGGGACGCGATATCCAGTACGCCAAAGCATTATACAAAGGACTCGTAGGTGCAGGTATGAAAATTCCATCTACTGGGGCGATCATCATCACAGTGGCGGATAAGGATAAAGAAGAAGCTGTCGAGCTGATGCAGGGCTTTTACAGATTAGGCTACAAAATTATTGCTACAGGTGGAACGGCAGCAGCCTTGGAACAGGCCAACATTCCAGTGAACACTGTTAACAAGCTAAGTGAGGGCAATCCGAATATTTTGGATATGATCCGCACAGGTGAAGCCAACTTCGTCTTCAACACGCTGACCAAAGGCAAAACACCAGAGCGTGACGGATTCCGCATCCGCCGTGAAGCAGTTGAGAACGGTATTGTCTGCATGACCTCGCTGGATACAGTGCGCGCTCTGTTAAAAATGCTAGAGACGATTAACTTCACATCCGAATCGATGCCAGTTCTGAGCAACTAACAAGTTATGAATAGATGAGAAAAATAAGTGGTAATGGGAAGGACATTCATCAGCTTTTGCTGACGGATGTCCTTTATCACGGGCAAATATACCCGAATTGATGTGAGAAGGGGCGGTAGAACGGTGAACGAAGCATTTCAGCAGATGGCAGGACGGCTGATGGTTGCGCTAGATTACCCGGATGCACAACAGGCAGAGCAGTTAATTCGGCAGCTGGAGGGAATTCCTTGTTATATAAAAGTGGGTATGCAGCTGTTTTATAGCGCAGGGCCAGCTTTTGTAAAACAATTAAAATCAAGAGGATACTCCGTATTTCTGGATTTGAAAATGCATGATATCCCTAACACGGTACGGGGAGGGGCAGAGAGCATTACCCGTCTAGGGGTGGATATGTTTAACGTACACGCTGCTGGAGGCCGCAGTATGATGTCGGCAGCCAGAGCCGGGGCCGAAGCAGCGATTTCCGCAGACAGCTCACTTACCATGCCGCTAATTATTGCAGTCACACAGCTGACCAGCACGGATCAGACGACCATGAATACGGAGTTAGGCATTCCTGGCACAGTACAGGATGCTGTTGTTCGTTATGCACAATTGACGCGTGAGGCTGGATTGGACGGTGTGGTCGCATCCCCATTGGAAGTGCCTGCGATTCGTGCGGTATGCGGATCTGACTTTAAAACCATAACCCCTGGCATACGCCCGGCTGGCAGCGCTACAGGTGATCAGTCGCGTGTGCTAACACCTGGACAAGCCATTGCCCAGGGCAGCAGCTACATTGTCGTTGGACGGCCGATCACGGCAGCATCAGACCCACGCGCCGCAGCGAAACATATTATTGAGGAGATGATACAAGTATGACTACACTACACAATATACCAGAGCAAATTGCATCCCATCTGTTACGCATTCAGGCAGTAGCACTGCGTCCACAGCAGCCTTTTACATGGACATCAGGCATTAAATCCCCTATCTACTGTGACAATCGCTTGACCATGTCCTACCCGGAGGTGCGTGAACTAATCGCAGACTCTTTTGCGGCTATCATCCGCGAACAATACCCTGAAACCGAGGTTATTGCCGGCACAGCCACAGCAGGGATTCCTCATGCCGCCTGGGTGGCGCAAAAGCTAAATCTGCCGATGGCTTATGTCAGAGATAAAGCCAAAGGACACGGGAAAGAGAATCAAATCGAAGGCCGCATCAGCGCTGGACAAAAGGTTATGGTTATCGAAGACCTCATCTCTACCGGGGGAAGCTCCATTAAAGCAGCACAGGCAGTAGAGCAAGCAGGCGCTCAGCCGTTAGCTGTACTGGCTATTTTCAGCTATCAGCTGGACAAAGCCACTCAAGCTTTTGAAGAAGCAGGAGTGAAGCTGCAGACCTTGTCCAATTACACTGCCTTGATGGAGGTTGCCTTGCGTGAAGGAACCATCCAGGAGGAAGAGATGGAACTGCTACGTTCCTGGCGTCAGGACCCGGCTTCCTTCGGCAAATAAGACTGAGTATTAGAGACAACGGAGCTAATAAGTAGTGCGTCACAGACTCATTGTGATCCAGTCCAGACTGTTAGAAATCAAGCTGTGTAAATCGAATTCGATCCGGTTACACTAACTCCTACTATCATGTGAAAAGAGGGAGTTCGGATGTATTGGGTTTACTACGGCAGACTGTACACGACTAAATTTCAGGCAGGATGTTTAGCAAAAAGGCTGGAGCATGACGGATGGATGTACGGCTACAATGATCCCCGCGCAGTGGAGGTGTACCGCTCGCGCAAAGGTCGTTATGGTGTCCGATTTATTCCATAGGTTTACAAAAATAATTTTTAAAAAGAAAATTTCTAAAAACTATTGACGAAACACAAGAAAATGTTGTATATTAATTAACGTTGCTGTTACGAATATGTAACGTGAATATACATGTTTTTTTGAGGGCCCTTAGCTCAGTTGGTTAGAGCGGTCGGCTCATAACCGATTGGTCGGGGGTTCGAGTCCCTCAGGGCCCATTTCCTCAAAAACCCTTGCTAAGCAAGGGTTTTTTTGTTGTTTACAGAGGGCGGAAGTAAAATCGCAATTTGAGGAGGGAATTCTAAGTTGCTAACGAATCTTCTCTTTTTTACTTTTTATGAATTCGATTTATTTTTTGATCTTTTATTGCCATCAAGAATGCATCCCGTAGAATATATTGCATTACCCGAAGGGGGCAGTATCTATTCTAGGGGATGCAATTCGCTAGAAGGAGCTCCGAAAAGACTATTTTTTTGAAATCTTAAACTTGAATGGATTATATTCAAGTTCCTCTGAAGAACCTTTTGCAATTAAGGTTAAATCCTTAGAAGAGTCTATTTTTGAGAATGTAAGGATTCCTTCTGTCTTCACACCAGGTAGTATTTCGGACTGTAATTCAGGGTAAGTATAGCTTACGCGATCAAACGTTGGTTCGTATTGTTTGTTTCCTTGAACCAATTTAGTATAAAAGTCATAATAATTTATAGTGCTTGTAGATCTGTTTTCGATTGCCATATAAATCCGAGTTTCCTCTTCAGCAAACTCGACTTTTTGAAGAGTCATGATATAGCCCTTTTGTTTTACTGACTTATTTACTTCTATAGTGCTCAATGTAGGATCAATAAACATAGATTTTTCTATTTTATTTGCTGCGATGGCAGGAGCTGAGGTGTAATTGCCGTGGGTCGTTCTATAACGATATTTTTCTATGACAGTACCAGTTACGTGGATAAAATCATTCTCTTTTACATTAGAGAAGCTGGAAAAACTATCGCCGTAAACAAAAGTGTTTTTTTCATTATTTTTCGGATCAGCATTCACTTGAACATAAATTCCATTTCTATTTTCCTTAGGACCATAGGTGATTTGTCCATAAAAATTAATAGAGCGATCTTCAAACTGATCAGCATTTACATACATTTGTTCAAATTCTTCTTTTGATAGTAATGAATGATCTTTACTTGATGATACTGTAAGTACATTTAAAGAATAACTAATTTCACTATTTTTTCTAATATTTATACCGCAATTTATTATGCGGACTACAATTCAAGTCTGCAATTTATGCTTCTGGGATTTTTTATGTAGTTGTTTTTGTGGTTTGGTTTGCCAAAATCTTATTATGTAAGGAACTAGTTAATGTCTCAAAGAGTACAAACTGTTATTGATAAAGCTAGGCCTTGTTTTTATTGGATTCGGTCCAAATATGATCTTTAAAGGTCAGAGAACAAGACATTGGGTAGCAAAGAGAGGGGTGACTCAGCCCATTCATTTTTAATAATTTCCGAGTATATTAATTTTGAAGCCTCTCATGATAACGTCGCTATAGCTAGTAGGAATATAGGTCCAACAAAGAAAGCACTGCTCGAATAAACGAACAGTGCTTTTTTAAGGCTTTTTCCTAGTTTACCTTAACGGTATACACCATTCTCAATTTACCGTTACCGGCGTAAATCTCAACTCTTGCATTCGTTGCAGTGGTGGTAGTTACCACGCCGGAAGCGGAAACGGTGACATTTCCGCTCGCCACTTTATAAGTATCCCCTGGGTAATTTGACAGCGCATAGGAATAATTACGTGGCAACGTAGCCGTTCTGTAGTATACTCCATTAACTTCTACAATAGGTGTAATTACTGGAGAAGGGCCTACTGATGCGGACGCACTAGGAACGATAATACTTCCAAGGAGTCCCAAAGACATAGCTGTTGATAATAATATTTTCTTAGTATTCATTAAAAAATCCTCCTTATGTATGATATGAGCTCCTAAAATATACCATGTAAAATTGTTGATTTCACTTCATTCGACAAATGTTGTCAAAACAATACAATGAAATGACCCTAAAGTCCTATTAGATACAAAATAATTAAAATATAACAATTAAAGAAATTTATTATGTGTACTGTATTTTTGAACTATTCCCTATAGATTGGCTATCTTTGCTAAAAAGGAATAAAAAACGGACATCAGCGTGATACGCTCGAAGTCCGTTTTCGTATTAACATACCTGGCACTTGATATCAGTTGACAAGTTGGTGTGCAACCGTCTCACTGATATTTAGATTTCTATCGATCATGCATTGCTTTAATGCAGATAGCTCCGTACTTTGACAAATCGCTTCTGCTACAAGTTGGGCAATTTTCCTTGCTCCTTCGTCAGAAAAATGGGTATTATCTGCTACCCCGGCTGGGTAATTAGGGTGCATTTTTTCAGGCAAATGCATAAATAGAAGTTGGGACTCTTTTTCACCCATGGAACGATAAAGCTGCTGTGATGCTTCGAAAATATCGAGCAACGGTGTTTGGGTTTCCTCGGCTACTTTTCGCATGGCATCGGGATAAGCTCCTACGGCCAGCGGATCAGGTTCACCGTCCGCGGTAAAACGGCGGCGGCTTACAGAGGTCAATAGCACAGGAATTCCGCCACGTTCCCGAGCGGACTGAATGAATTGAATTAAGTTTAGACGGTACTCTCCCTCAGGATCGGTGTAGCGCGTGGGGTCTTCTTTTTTCTCATCGTTATGTCCAAATTGGATAAACAGATAATCGCCAGCTTGAATATCTTTTTCAATATCAGCTAATCGCCCTTCTACTATAAAGGATTTGGTGCTTCGCCCATTGACGGCACGATTGTCCACATGAACAGTAGAGTCCAAATGAGCTTGCAAATGTTCGCCCCAGCCTGTCATCGGTTTTTCGGTTGCTCCTTTTTGGGCTGCGGTAGAGTCTCCTGCGATAAACAGTCGAGTTGTCATCCGCTGTCTTGTCTGCGCATATCCATGTTTTTGAAGCCATTTTTCCGCCAGGTCGAGCCATTGTCGGCATTCACGGTTGTCCTCAGACAGTCCCAATCCGTGCCGCCCTTCTTCAAATACATGCAGTTCAAACGGAATACGCTCTCTGGATAATGAGAAAGCGAACAACAGGCTATTTTCTACCGGTACAGCTCCATCATTGGCCGTTGTCCACATAAAAGTTGGGGGTGTCTGTGCAGTCACTTGCCGATCGGATGAAAAGGCTTGAAGCTGCTCCGAGTTCGGCTGTTCGCCTAAAAAGTGCGTACGGCTTCCCAAATGCGTATAAGGCTCATGGAATGATATTACAGGGTATCCCAACATCAGAAGATTTGGTTTTTCCGCTCCAATCGTGGACACAATGGAGGCCAGGTGACCGCCTGCTGAGAAACCGATGAGACCCACTTGATCAGGGATCACTTGCCAGTCATGCGATGTTTGGCGAATCCATTGCAACGCATGTTCTACATCTTCCAGCAAGGAGGTAACCTCGAAATCGCCGACCTGATACTCCAGCACACCCGCGTGAATACCTAAATCATTTAACCATCGGGCGATCGGCTCTCCTTCATGTGAAGCCAAATGCTCGTAGCCACCGCCAGGTAACACCAATACAAAAGGACGAGCTTCACGGACCGCTACAGGATAGAGGGAGAGAAAGGAAGTGTCTAACGGAAATTCTTCTTTTACAATCTGTTCTTTAGAACTAACGACATGTAACATAAGAGACCTCCAAATTTCTTTTTATCTGCCGCAAACCAAACTAAATCAACTTAAATTGGAATGATACGGATGTAAAAAATAATGCACACGTGAAAAAAATGATTTAAACCTTGTTATGAAAGCGCTATAATTTGGTGTGATACCAAGAACCAAAGGGGGAGCGCAATGAAAAAAGGAAGAATGTTCTACACTATTTTTATTACGATTCTGGTTTTGGGAATAGGATTGGTGGCCAGCTTCGGCAGCTACATCTATTTTACAACAATTAGCTCCGTTGTGGAGAGAGTTTCCAATACCAAGCAAAGCTACATGGCGCAGATTAGAAATAGCCTGGAGCAGAAAATTCAAACGATTGAATACGCTTTTAATACGTATAGCACGACCAGTTCCTTTAATGAAGTTGTCAAAAATCCCATTACAGAAAAAGATTTTGTAGCATATCGGAATGTGAATACCCAGCTCAATTATATTGCTACGATGGGATTAGAAGGAACCGAGTATTCACTGATCAGCCTAAATCAGAATTGGAGAATCTCCAATGGAAGCCTGTCTTATTTGACGAAAACGGAACGAGAACAGCTGATTAGCACCTATATAGACCACCAGGATAAGGGACTATTCTGGATTAAAACAGATAAAGGAATCCGTTTTGTGAATACCTTGCCTGTGTTTTCCAAAAAGAAGCAGGCCATTGCGCTGTCTGATATTTCGTCGCAGACGTTAAGTCGTACCATTCAAACAGAGGATCATATGCCTGTGATTATTTTGAATAACAAAGGCGACTTAATGTACGAAACGGAGCCTGCTACTCCCTTATTGTCTACTCAGCAGCTTCAGCACATTTCAGAAGTAACTGCTAAATCAGACAACACAGGCATGCTAACGTTGGAGAAAACGGAGCATCAGCCAGCACGGCAAATCATTTATGCTAAATCTGCTTACAACAATTGGACTTACTTAACGGTATTAGATAAAAAAGAGATTGCAAACGCGTTTCAAACGACCAAATTTGGGATTATCATGATGGGCCTTGTATTAACGCTTTTAATAGTGGTGGTGGCCTACATCATTGCCATTTACTTTACCAAGCCATTTCAGCAAATAAAACGCAGCTTGCCGAAAAATCCTAATTTCGCATTCAAAAATGAACCTTCTAAAAATGAAATTGAGTGGATTATTAATTCCATCGACAACATTGTAACTGAGAAGGAAAGCTTGGAAAGTCTCATTCAGTCCGAAATGCCACAGTTGGAAACGCAATTGATTCTCAACCTGTTTCGCAAACGTGTTTCCGCAGAGGAATTGGCACGAAAAATGCCACGTCTGGGCTACCCGCAGATCGAGAATCAAATGTATATTACCTTGTTAGTTCAACTGGATAATCTGGGAGATCGAGAACCTTCGGATAAAGATATTTTACTGCTGGCTATTAACAAAATCGTAGAAGAAACGATTCCAGAGCAGCTGCGTATGCTTCCGATCATTTTGAACGATAACACTCAGGCTACCATTTTAATTTTGGCAGGTAAGAGTGCACAGGAAATGAGAAAGCAAGTGCTGGATCATGCGACCCTTTTGATTCAGCATGTAAAAGAGTATTTGAATGTATCCATCAGCATCGGTATTAGCACAGCGTATGATAACTTGTTAGAAAGCAAAGAAGCTTGTGAGATGAGCAAGCAAGCATTACATCACCGTTTAAATCTAGGTAAAGAGTCGATTATTTTTTATGAGGATATTTCCATGGTCATTTCAGGTCCGGTACTGCTTCATTATCCTGCGGAGTTGGAATCGAAACTGTTTGATGCCATTCGCATAGGGGATGAAGAGCAGGTATATCATACCGTGCACTCTTTATTGGCAGAAATGATGACAAAGAACAATCATTCCATGAACTTCGAAGTGCTATTGGTACGATTTGTAAATAACCTCATCCAATTAGAGCAGCTATTAGGGATTGAAGTGCTACTGACGCAAGACAATCATGCCTTGTATCACCGTTTGCTGGATATCCGTAACCCGGAGGAGATAGAACGCATGCTGTTAGAACAGGTTATTTTCCCCATGGTAAAAAGCATGAAGGAGAAGACCAACCAGCAATTCCGCTGTCTCTCAGAGAAAATTGCCGCGATTATCCGTGCTGAATATGACCAGGAATTATCATTAGAACTCATTGGAGATCGACTGCATTACAATCCGAATTATTTAAGCAGTATTTTCAAAAAAGAATACGGTACAACGTTTAGCGAATATCTGATGGGCTATCGCCTGCAAATGAGCAAGAAGTGGCTCGTTGAGACAGATATGACGATTAAAGAAATCGCCGAGCGACTGCAATATCATAATTCGCAAAACTTCATCCGCTCTTTTCGGAAAAAAGAACAGGTTACACCAGGGGCTTATCGAAAGATGAAGCAAGCCAATTAACCTTTAACCGCCCCCAGCAAAGCTCCTTTGACAAAGTGCTTTTGCACAAATGGATACACGATTAACATTGGAACGGTCGCTATAACAATGACCGCCATCTTAATCGTCTGCGCAGGCGGGATGACATCTACCGCGGTTCCTTCTGCCTGCATACCACTGGAGACGATAACAATTTGGCGAAGTAAGACTTGAATTGGCCATTTGGCAGAGTCATTGATATAGAGAATAGCGTGCATATACGTATTCCAGTAGGCAACAGCGTAGAATAAAGAAATAGTTGCAATAGAAGGCAGGGCTAATGGCAACATAATTTTAAAGAAGATACCAAAATCGTTGCACCCGTCCATCTTGGCCGATTCCTCCAAATCATCCGGCAACGCCTGAAAAAAGTTACGCATGATAATCAGGTTAAATGCATTAATGGCTACGGGCAAAATCAAGGACCAATACGAATTGATCAGCCCCATGCTTTTGACAACGAGGAATGTCGGAATCATCCCCCCGCTAAACAACATAGAGAACACGACAATGAAGTTAATCGTATTGCGGCCAAGCAGATATTTCCGGGATAATCCATAAGCCATAAAAGCGGTAAAAATCATACTTACAACTGTACCCACGATCGTTACTCCGACCGAAACCCCAAGTCCTCTAAAAATCGTTGGAGTGGATAGGATATAGCGATAAGCATCCAGAGAAAAAGTAACAGGGAATAAAATAAACTTCTTGGCCACTACTTCCTCAGTTGAGGCAAATGAGCTGGCGATGATATTCAAAAAAGGCAAGAGACAAGTGAGGGCAATGAGAATCAAAAGTGTACTGTTTACAATGTTGAAAATACGACTGCCCAGTGATTCTTTTTTTCGTAATTTTGGTTTGAGTAATGGTTGTTCCAATGTGGTTGACCTCCTTGTAATCGTTTACATGTAAACCTTATCAAGAGGAAAGAATTCCGTATATAATCAAATCTTGAGGTGTTCTCTAAGCGTGGAATAAAGAGGATGATCATTAAGTTGTGTAGTAATCATTAGCTAAGGTGAAGAGGCTATAAAGTAGGCTGTTGGCCTACTTTTGTAAACGCTATCATTTGATGATTATATGCGGAATGCCGAAAATAACGTACTCTTGAAAGCGTATACAGGAACGTTTGAAGGAGGTCGAACTAATGAAAGTTTCAAGTGTCCCCGCACCAAACATGAAGATGAAAATGAAGAAGAACAAAAGAACGACGGAAAGCCTTTTACGAATGCAGAAACACAAGCTGCTCTATCTGATGGTTTTACCCGGATTGGTGTACTTCATTATCTTCAAGTACTTCCCTATGGGGGGATTGGTAATTGCATTTCAGGATTATCAAGCATTTCAGGGAATCACAGGCAGTCCATGGGTAGGAATGAAGCATTTTATTCGTTTGTTTACTGAGCCTACGTTTTTTATGCTGCTTCGCAATACGCTGATTTTATTTGCACTGAATATTGTAATCTTTTTTCCGTTGCCCATCATATTGGCGCTCATGCTGAATGAGGTTAGGAAGATGTTTTTCAAAAACATTATTCAAACCATTATCTACATTCCGCACTTTATGTCATGGGTTATCATTGTTTCGATTTCTTATGTTTTCCTGACAGTGGACGGCGGTGTACTGAATGAAATGATTGCCGCGCTGGGCGGTGAGAAGATCAGCTTCTTAACATCTCCGCAGTGGCTGCGAACGGTATATATCGGGCAAGTGATTTGGAAGGAACTCGGCTGGTCTACCATCATTTATTTATCTGCAATTACAGTGGTGGATACGCAATTGTATGAGGCAGCAGAAATGGACGGCGCTGGACGTTTGCGAAAGACATGGCACGTGACGTTGCCAGCGATCCGCCCGGTTATTATTACATTGTTAATTTTGAAAATTGGTAGCACGCTGGATTTGGGCTTTGAGCATATGTATCTGCTATTGAATTCATTAAACCGCGAGGTTGCTGAAATCTTTGACACCTATATTTATACTGCGGGTTTAAAGAATGGACAATTAAGTTTCAGTACGACAGTAGGACTTTTTAAAGGTGTAGTAGGTTTAATTCTGATTATGCTCTCCAATCGACTCGCTAAGAAATTTGGTGAAGACGGCGTTTACTAATGACGACGGGAAGGATGCAAAATGGTACGGTTTGTAGAAAACATGAACAAATGGTGCATGCGCCTGCTACGCCTGGTCTACCTTAACTTGCTGTGGACCATTGCGACGATCCTGGGCTTGGGTTTTATAGGTGTTGGGCCTGCAACCGTTGCTATGCTTAGCATTTTAAGGCAGTGGATTCGGGGCAATGAGGAAGTCGCCATTTTCTCGACGTTTGTACGTTACTTTAAAGAAAGCTTTAAAGAAGCAGCCATCATTGGTGGGCTTTACAGCCTTGTGGGTTACGTGCTCTACGTGGATATCGTCAACGTCTCATCCTGGTATATTCGTGTGGTGACGCTGATGGGTGCCTTTTTGTATCTTATCTCTTTGGCATACATTTTTCCGTTGCTGGCTCACTATGATTGGAAAGGCATCAAGCTGAAGATCAAGATGTCGATCGTGATTGGTTTTTCGTATTTACAATATACACTTGTTCTTTTTGTAGCCATTGTCGTGCTTTATGCATTGATTCTAGGCTTGTACCCAGGAATTCTAACTTTTGCCGGAGCGAGCATCATCGGTTATCTCGTGATGTGGATGACGCATCAGGTATTCAGCAAAATAGAGCGAGAGGTTCTGGTGAAAGAGGAAGATATGGTATGAATATACAAACCAAAAAGGAGCAAACACGATGAAAAAAGGAATCAAGATGAAAAAGGGAGTGTCAGGTCTTCTTGCCGCACTTATGGTCATGAGTGTTTTTCTAGCTGCTTGTGGTGACAAGGGAACTGAAGATCAAGGCAGTCAAACCTATGATCCTAAATCCAAACTGGAATTTACCTGGCTAAACGTATTGCATACAGCCTCTCCGCCTACAGAAACGATTAAAAGTAAAATCGAAGAATACACCAATTCCAAAATTACGTTTAACTGGGTACCGGATGCTTCCAAGGAAGAGAGAATTACCACCGCACTGGCTTCTGGTGAATTGGCAGATATGGTGACTTTGACGATGATGACAAATTCCTCAGTACGTAGTTCATTGAAATCAGGACTATTCTGGGATGTAGGCAAATACTTGGATGATTACGAAAATTTGAAAAAGATCCCACCTGAAGTGCGAGAAGCCGCTTCTATTGAAGGGGTGCTATATGGTGTTCCGTTCCAGAAGAATCTGGCTCGGGCGGGTTTGGTCATTCGTCAGGATTGGCTCGATCGCTTAGGACTGAAGGTGCCGACCACACTGGATGAGTTGTATGAAGTTGCGAGAGCGTTTACAGAAGATGATCCGGATGGCAATGGAAAAAATGATACGACTGGGTTTGTTGACAGATCGGATCTGCGCTACAGCAGTTTCAAAACGTTAAGTTCCTATTTTGGTACACCTAATGGCTGGAAAGTAGATGAAAACGGAAAGTTTACGCCGGAATTTGATACTCCTCAATATTTGGAGACCTTAAAGTATTCCAATAAATTATACAAAAACGGGTATCTCTCCAAAGACTTTGCTGTAACCGCCAAAACGGACCAGCAACAACAATTTGCACAAGGTAAAGCAGGGATTTATACAGGCATGATCGATATTTCTAACCTCAGAACCTTGTCTCAAGGCTTACAAAAAGGGCTAAAGCTGGTACCTGTCAACAAGATTTCGAATGGAGATGGACAATACCACGTATGGTCTGAGGGAAGCGGGGTAGGAGGCTTGCTGGCATTTCCGAAATCTGAAGTAAAGACAGAAGCTGAGTTGAAGAGACTGCTGCAATTTGTAGATGACTTAATTGACAAAGATGTATACATGTATATGACCGGTGGTCTTGAAGGTACTCATTATAAAATTGAAAAGGATGGTTCCTTCAAAATTACGAATACAGATTTGTGGCAAGCAGATGTTCAGCCGTTTTCAAGCTCTAGACCAAGTGAAGTGACTTATAACTTAAAGGATGCCAATCCGGAAAAGGAACTGGCTAACGAATTAGTGCGAGAAAATAATAAATTTGCTGTTCTAGACCCGACAGTGCCACTGGATTCAGCTACCGCTAATGAACAAGGGACAGAGCTGGAGAAAATCATTACCGACGCCTCCTTCAAATTTATTATGGGTGAAATTGATGAAGCCGGATTTAAGGCAGCTGTAGAAAATTGGAAAAAGTCAGGCGGAGCACGAATTACCACTGAGTATGAAGAAGCGTATAAGAAATCGAAAAAATAAAGATATAGGTTGAATATTAGTGTACATGAATTGTCACTACGCAGGCGGATGGTGCTTATCATTGCTGACACTTGTCCAGCACCATTCCGCCTACTCCGTTTTCCAGTGTGTTTTCCAGCCCAGTCTATAAATCATTATCATTCACAAAAAATAAAGACAGGAGAGAACGAAATGCAATTGTACAACATTGTAGATTATGGAGCAGTTCAGGATGGTACGACGATGGCAACAGAGGCGATTGCGGCTGCTATTGAAGCGGCAAGTAATGCTGGTGGAGGCACCGTTTTTGTTCCGGCTGGAACGTACCTAACGGGCGCTATTTTTCTGAAAAGCAACATTGAGCTGCATGTAAGCCCTGGCGCCATTCTTTCCTTCAGTACGGAACTGGCTGATTACCCTGTAGTAGAATCCAGATGGGAGGGCGTTCAGCGGGAAGTACATGCATCGTGTATTTATGGAGAGAACCTTGAGAATATTTCGATTACAGGCAGCGGAACGCTGGATGGAAATGGTCAGCCGTGGTGGGAAAAGCATCGGAATCATCCAGAGGAGTTACAGTATCCGAGACCCAAATTAATCAGCTTTGACCGTTGTCAGCGGGTTACCATTAAAGATGTTATGTTAAAAAATTCCCCCAGTTGGACTGTAAACCCCATTGCTTGCTATAACGTTACGATTGATAATTTGTCCATTCTTAACCCGGCGGACTCTCCCAATACGGATGGTATTAATCCCGAATCCTGTTCCAATGTTCGTATTAGCAACTGCAATATAGATGTAGGCGATGATTGTATTGCGATCAAAGCAGGAACCGAAGATACGCAAGAACGGATTCCTTGTGAAAATATTACGATTACCAACTGTACAATGGTACATGGTCATGGTGCTGTCGTGCTGGGAAGCGAAATGAGCGGAGATATTCGTAATGTTACGATTAGCAATTGCGTGTTCAAGCAAACGGATCGGGGTATACGTCTGAAATCAAGACGGGGACGCGGTGGAGTCATCGAGGATATTCGCATCAGCAACATTGTGATGGAGGAGGTCATTTGTCCATTTATTCTAAACCTGTATTATTTCTGCGGACCTCGGGGCAAAGACAAATATGTTTGGGATAAAAATCCCTATCCGATTACTGATGAAACTCCGTGCTTTAGAAGAATCCATTTTTCTAATATTACGGCAAGACAGGTTCATGCGGCGGCTGGCTTCTTGTACGGACTTGCAGAGCAATATATCGCTGAAATCACATTTTCCAATATTGATATTTCTATGGCTAAAAATGCGATTCCCGGTCGTCCGGCCATGATGACAGGGATTGAAGATATGAATAACCGTGGTTTTTATCTGGGTAACGCGAAGGATATTCGTTTTCAACAGGTTACGATTGAGAATCATGAAGGTCCTGCCTTTTATATTGAAAATGGGGAAAACGTTGAAATCAATCGTTGCCATTCGAAGAATACAGCTCAGCCTGAAAAGCTGATAGAACAAGTAACGGTACAACCTTCTGAACAGAATGTGCTGAACTAGGAGGGATGAAAGGAGAATAAAACGTGGATAAGTTGCAAGCATTGCTGGGCGACCTTCCGGCAGATCGCCCTATAACGGCAACTCTGCTGAATCAAGAAGAGCGGGAGGGATATCGACTGGAGTGTCTCCTACTGGACTTGAACGGAATCGAGTCTGTGCCCGCTTATGTAGCTACACCCTTACAAGGGAACGGCCCGTTCCCATTGGTCGTTTTTAACCATTCGCACGGGGGCAACTATACGAATGGACGTAAGGAGTTGCTCCATAGCAGTCCTTACCTACAGCAGCCCTCGTTTGCTACAGTTCTGACAGACATGGGATATTGCGTGTGCTGTATCGACATGTGGGGCTTCAATGAACGTGGAGGCAAAACCGAGAGCGAGCTGGTAAAAGAAATGCTCTGGCAGGGCCAGGTGCTGTGGGGCATGATGCTGCATGATAACCGTCGTTTGGTAGATTATATGTGCCAGCGTGAGGACATTGATGCTTCCCGCATCGCATCGATCGGCATGTCGATGGGTGGACTTATGGCATGGTGGATGGCTGCTTTAGATGAACGAATACAGGTCACGGTTGATATCTGCGGACAGGTAGATGCCCATACGCTGATCGCCAAAAGGGGATTGGATCATCATGGGTTCTATTCCTATGTTCCCGGCTTGTTGAAGCATTTCACCACGTTGGATATTCAAAAGCGGATCGTACCTCGCCCACGGATGAGTATAACAGGTCAAAATGATCGCATGTGTCCTATAGAAGGAGTCGAGCATTTGGCAAACGGGTTGTTGGAAGCTTATCAGAAAGCAGGTCACCCTGAGCATTGGCAGCCTGTGATTGCGAGCGGTGGTCATATGGAGACATTGGAAATGCGAACGGCTTGGCAGTCATTTTTAGCTGAACACTTGTAAATCAAATGAAAGGATTGGGGTAACCATGCTAGTCGGAAAAGAATCCTTTTGTGATTTCCACACCATTCAGGAGGCGATTAATGTATTGGAGCAATCGCCTTCCAACGAAATGGAAACGCTAACTATTTTATCGGGTACCTATGAGGAAGAGGTGCGGATTTACCGTTCAAATCTACATATCATAGGCATCGGACAGGTAGAAATTCGAATGAATCGGTACGCCAGGGAGCGGAATGAAGCAGGTGAGGAAATAGGAACCTTTGCAACACCCACTTTATTTGTAGGCGGCAGCCATTTGATCTTGGAAAATCTCATCATTTCCAACACGGCCGGACAGGGAGAACACATTGGGCAGGCCGTTGCGGTATACGCTCATTGTGATCAAACCATCTTTAGAAACTGCACCTTTAAAGGGTACCAGGACACGTTATTTACAGGCCCTCTGCCTCCTGCACCCAAAGAACGATTAAAGTTTGGTGGAATTCCTTTGAAAGAACATCACGCATACTATCGCCAGCTTTATCAGCATTGTTACATCGAGGGTACGATAGACTTCATTTTTGGCGGGGCTACCGCTTACTTTGAAGATTGCGAGATTCGTAGTTTGCGTCATCATAAGAACCATACAAGCTACGTTACAGCCGCCTCTACACCGCAAGGACAAACGTACGGCTATGTATTTGATCATTGCTATTTAACCGCAGAGCCTGATATTACCCCTGTTTTTTTGGGTCGTCCATGGCGGGAATATGCCAAAACCGTATTTGTCAATTGTAAAATGGGCGACCATATCGATCCGCGTGGCTGGGACAATTGGGACACTGTAGCGAACGAGAAAACCGTATGCTATCAGGAATATGGCGGATCTGATGAAATAGCTTCATTACGTCAGCAGCGTGTTCCGTGGGCGGATTGTTTTGAAGCGAGGACAGAAGCATGGAGCAAGGAACAGGTTTTTGAGGGAGTCGCATTTTGGAAAGCAAGGAGAAGTGATGTCTCATGATGATCCAAAACCCTATATTAAAAGGCTTTAATCCCGATCCGTGTATTACGCGAGTCGAGGATACTTACTATATTGTAGTGTCATCGTTTGAGTGGCTGCCTGGAGTACGGGTGTACCAGTCCAAAGATTTGGCTCATTGGGAGCACTGCACGGATATTTTGACTGACCAGGTTGACTTGAGGGGGAACCCAAAAAATTGCAGCATTTGGGCACCGCAATTGAGCTACGCGGATAACCTATTTTATCTACTCTATACGGATGTGAAAAGCACCAAGCGTCCGTTCAAGGACGTTCATAATTTTGTGATAACAGCGCCTACGATTCACGGGCCGTGGTCGGAACCCGTTTATCTGAATAGTAGTGGATTTGATCCGTCTTTATTTCATGATGAGGATGGACGCAAATGGCTATTGAACGCCTTATGGGATTACCGCATGTTGGAAAGCAATAAGTCTTCAGGTATCGTCATGCAGGAGTATGACAGCAGTCAACAGCGGCTTGTTGGCGAGCCTGTTAAAATTTTTGATTGCACTCCATTGAAGAAGACAGAAGCGCCCCACATCTACAGGCAGAACGGTTATTACTATCTTATTACAGCGGAAGGTGGAACAGGTACGGGGCATGCAGTTACCGTAGCACGCTCCAAGCAAATATCCGGCCCGTATGAAGTGGACCCGCATAATCCGATGCTTACATCTCGTGATCAGCTGAATTTCCCGTTACAATGCGCAGGACATGGCAGTCTTGTGCAAACACCTGACGGAGAATGGTATATGGCCCATTTATGCACACGTCCAGTGGAGGGGAAATACGCCATTTTAGGGCGCGAGACAGCGTTGCAACAAGTCTATTGGAATGATGAAGGCTGGCTGCGATTAACCGCCGGGGGCCATACACCTCAATTGGAGGTGCCTGCGCCTCAAGGGACAGTTTCGATTAAGCAAGAGCAGCAGGAGTATATTTTCGAAGACTTTTTCGAGGGCCCCACAATTGATAAATCGTGGAACACATTGCGTATCCTGGCGGACGATAGCTGGTGTTCATTAAGTCAGCGCCCAGGCTACCTTCGAATTCATGCTGGAGAATCCATACAAAGTCTATTCAAGCACCACATGCTTGCCATTCGGCAAACGGATCATCATTTTCGGGTAGAAACAGCACTGGAGTATCAGCCAACAAGCTATTTGCAAATGGCGGGACTTTTGCTGTATCTCAATGAAGAGGACTATTTGTATACGTATGTCAGCTATGAAGAGGGAGTGGGAAAAGTGCTGCGCATGATGCGCTGTGAAGCTAATTCATTTACGTTAGTTCCGCAAGTGATTGCACTTCAGAATGATCTTCCTGTACATTTGGCTGTAGAGGTCCATGCCTCCTATGCACAATTTTATTATGGAGTCGGAGATGAGCCTTCCTGGAAGCGACTTTTTGAAATACAGGATATCAGCTTTTTGTCGGGAGGATTTACAGGGAATTTTGTAGGTATTGCTGCTCATGATATGCAACAATTCCAAGGGAGCTACGCTGACTTTTCCCATTTCTTATACTATGGTAAGGACCACCTCTCCTCATAAAAAATATAATACTGACTATATTGCAAGCACCTTAATCGGTGCTTTTTTCTTTTACAGGTTACCTTTTTACATTATAATCTCGCAAAATCTCCAAAAAAGCAGTGGTTGCTTTCGTCTCAAATACCGCAGAAGGGGTCAGAAAGGAGAATTTCCGAATGAACGGGAGATTGAGAATATCCAATACTTCTAATGTTCCTAAAGCAAGTTCCTTTTGAATTACCCATTGGGACAGCAAAGAAATCCCCAAGCCTGCTTCTACAGACTCTTTGATGATCTGTGTACTGCCAAAATTCATCATATGAGAAGGATAAAATCGAAGCTGTGCAAACATCTTTTCAGCCGCCTCCCGGGTTCCAGAGCCTTCTTCCCGCAGAATCCAGATGTCATCATGCAGCTCATTTATATCCACTTGAGATGTACCGGCCAAACGATGATTTTGCGGAACGACAATAACCATTTCATCATCGGCGAAGGATTCAATGTGTAAATGGTCATGCTGAAATTCTCCTTCGATAATGCCCACATCCAGTTGATTATGAATTACGAGCTTTTCAATTTCCAATGTATTGCCGATGGTAATAGAGGGCTGAATGAGCGGGTACTGGATTCTCATTTGCGCAATTACATGGGGTAGTACATATTCACCATACGTGTAGCTTGCACCAATAGACAGGTTACCCTTTGCCGTATGCATTAGTTCGTCCACCAAGTACTGCATACGTGTATGGAGTCGGATAATCTCCTGGGCATGATGATACACAATTTCACCTGCTTTAGTTAAGCGCACATATTTATTACTTCGCTCCAGGAGCCGGGTTCCTACACTGCGTTCCAGTGTTTGAATATATTGACTTACCGCAGGCTGGGTCATATGTAGTGCCTCAGCAGCTCGTGTGAAGTTTTGTTTCTCCGCAACCCTAACAAAGACGATTAAAGATTGATCCAAAGTCTATTCCTCCAAATTTATCATGCATATTTACTTATCATCATTATTATAATGATTTATTTTTCTTATGACAAAATACATATTAAGCTGTATGCATGTAGAATTGGAGGGAATCAGCATGAAGAGTCATATTCAACACGTCAAATTTTTATTGAACAGGGGTCGATTATTTCAGTTTTTATTTGGCATTGTGCTAACGATGATCTTTGCACTGGCAGGATACGTCCTGAACGAAGTGCCGGGCTTTCATTATGTAGGTCCATTGGCATGTGCAATGTTTCTCGCTATACTATACCGACAGTTGTGGGGGTACCCTGAAGCTGTACGCTCAGGAATTGAATTTTCAGCCAAGAAAATACTGCGCGGAGCTATTGTATTATATGGATTGAAGCTAAATATGGATGATGTTATTCATCATGGGCTGGGTTTGCTTATGCGCGATGTAGGCACTGTGGTATTTGCCATTTTGTTTACGGTTTGGCTCGCCAAACGATTCAAGGCAGATGCTTCGCTTTCGCTTCTTCTTGGGATTGGAACAGGAGTTTGCGGTGCAGCAGCCATTGCAGCTGTTTCTCCCTTGTTGAAGTCCGACGATGAGGACACAGCCATAGGAGTTGGACTTATTGCCTTGGTTGGAACGGTATTTGCTATTTTGTTTACAGTGCTTCGACCTTGGCTTCCTCTGACAGATATACAGTATGGAATCTGGTCAGGCATCAGTTTACATGAAATTGCACATGTGGCCTTAGCGGCAGCACCTGCTGGACAGGATGCTCTTGCCATGGGTTTATTAGCCAAATTGGGGCGTGTCTTCTTACTCATACCGCTTAGCTTTATTTTAATGTATTGGATGAAACGAACCGGAAAGATTCGTACAGGTACTAAAGTAGAGTTCCCCTGGTTCCTCATGGGCTTTATTGCGGCAAGTATTTTGGGAAGTTATGTTTTTGGAAAATATATTGTAGTTTCACCTAGTCTAATGAACGAACTTTCTCAGCTTACTACCTTTATGTTAACGATGGCTATGGTAGGCATGGGGCTAAATGTGAGCTTTAAGACTTTGCGAGAGAAAGCAATGCTGCCCTTACTGGTACTATCTGTTACTTCGATTATTCTTGTAGGACTAACATTTTTAACCGTATGAATAACTGGAATAAGCTCTGCTTGCGTATAGCTGGCAGAGCTTTTTAGTGCTTTCGTATTATAAGGCTGAAATATATAATGAATGAATCGTAACTTTTTACATAGGAGTCGCGTCTATCAAAATGGAGGCTTTAGAGGGGCATAGAATGTAAAATTTACATAGTGAAAAATTAGAGATTGGTAGGGTACATATGAAGAAAATTTGTTTATTTGCTTTTTTGTTTCTGTTTCTATTAGCATTTCCAAGAGAAAGTCACGCTGCTGCGTCTTCAAACTCACATATTCAGCTGGATGGTAAAGATATAAGTGTCAGCAAAGGGGTGCAGATCCAGGAAGTAAAGGGCAATGTGCTGGTTCCACTTCGTCTTATTGTAGAAGAATTGGGTTATAGTGTGAATTGGGAGTCCAAGACAGGGACTATAACTATACATAAAGAAAATCTTAACCTGAGCCTTCAGGTCAACAATCCCATTGCCTCGGTCAATGATCAACCGATGGGGTTGGCTGTAGCTCCTTTGCTTAACGGGGGAACGACTTATGTTCCGCTTCGCTTTGTATCTGAACAGACAGGAGTGGAAGTGGTCTGGAACAACGAACTTAAAACCGTATTCTTGACGACTCCGCCTGCTTCAAGCGGAAATAGCGTGACCACCCGTGATCACTCTGCTACTCAAGCTGCAAGCGATGCTATAGAGAGTGAGCGTACGGCTGTAAACCAAATTCGCTTCAACAATCACCAATTGACGATAACGGTGGATGGAAAAGTAAGCCCCAAAGTCACCAAGTTAACTCAACCAGATCGTATTGTTGTAGATATACCTGATTCGAAGTTTGGTGAGGAATTTCCAGCCTCACAATCATTTAACAATGGTGGACAAGGAAGCTTTCCAGTCACAGAAGATCTAGATGTTTCCAAGGTAAGATACTCCATGTTTAGTACAAACCCAGCCTCGGTACGTATTGTAGTTGATCTTGATCACAGCACACCCTTTCATCTTATTAATGCAGATGATGGTAAAGTGATCGTAGCGTTGGATCAGGCAACGGAGGAGTCAGCATCTACCGATACTGTTATATCTACTATACCTGTTGAGCCTACGATTTCTTCTGACGGACATGCGCAGGGGATTGACGTCTCGCACCATAATGGCAATATTGATTGGCAGCAAGTGGCGGCGGCAGGCAAGACATTTGCTTTTATTAAAGCTACAGAGGGCACCAAGTATCAAGATAATCAATTTTTAGCAAATGTTCAGGGGGCCAGAGATGCTAACATCCTGGTTGGCGCTTACCACTTTTTGAACGCAACTACCGTGGATGGAGCTCGTCAGGAAGCAGCTAATTTTGCTAGGGCTATAGATTCAGCAGGAGGAAGGCTAGATCTGCCCCCTGTGATGGATTATGAAAATAATCCCAAAGGTCTTACTTCCGCACAGATCAGTGAAGTGGCTCATGCATTTTTGGATGAAATGGAGAAGCTTACCGGGCGTGAGCCGATCGTATACACGGGAAACGTCTTTGCTTCCAAGTTTGATCCTACGTTTTCTATGTATAAATTGTGGGTAGCGCGATACAGCACTACGCAAAAGCCGACCGCAGTTCCAGCTTGGAATAGCTGGTGGGCTTGGCAGTACAGTAGTACAGGCAGTGTTCCAGGTATTAGCGGCCAAGTCGATCTAGATGAGTACAATGGAACGATAGATGAACTTCGTGCTTCATTGGCAGGCTCGCTTGATTAGCAGGTTCATGTCATGATTAATCCTCGCGAATCCGAATTAGGATCTGCGAGGATTTTTAATGTCTGATTTGGTTAGCCAGGCATGATCCATACGATTTCGCTGATTCGAACAAAGAATTTTTTACCGTATACATCCAAGATGACATGGTCAGGCTTACTATCTACTACACATCCATCAATTCTGCCACGTGTTGTTTCAAGTACAACGTACTTGCCGATCATCGATTTTAATGTCTCTACGACATACGGATCTACGGGGTGTACCACGACATGGTGGGAGGTAGGATGGTGAGGAAAAGGTTGGTTAACGTTATAATTGAACATTTGATTTGAATTCAATTGCTTCACTCCTTCAGGATTAGTTGTGATATCCTATGCTCCTGCCTAGAAAAGGTGTAGGCTAATGCCCATCAGCGAGAATATTCATAACATTGCCAAAAAGCCCGGTCCATAGGAAAGCTCAATACATAAGCTATGTTGTACCTTGAATTGAAGGAGGCAATGATCCATGAGTGAATGTGAAAGAGGTTGCGGTGGCGGTTCAGTAGGGGGCTACCCAGGCGTTTGGACATCGACAGGAGCTATTCTGGTGCTGTTCATTCTGCTCGTTATCATTACAAAGTCTTTGTGGGTCTAAATTGAATTGAGTTAGCTTAACCCCCCATTGGGATATAACCGATGGGGGGTTAAGTGTTTTAGAGAATGGATCGTATGATAAAACACCCCAAATAACAGCGTACAGGCCCTACACAAACTGTGCCGGGCTGGGCAGCTGTCACATGAGGTGCTTTGGCATCTATAGACAGGAACGGGCAATGGATTGAGGACTAAATTAAAGCAATCGCCAACAGGGTGAACAGGCTTAAAGTTAAGATTTGATTACTGTACCCGTAAGGATAAAAGGCAGACGTTTGTACACGTCCATTCCCTTCAGTTTTTAAGTACACATTATTTCGATCCACATCTGTAATGGTTCCTTCGTACTGTTTTCCATCAATGGTGAGAATACGCACCCTTTTATTCATACAGTTTAAACAGTTGTAGTAAGCGTCCATTCAATCACCCCCTCTTATACACATTGGCATTTTATGAGAGAGAAAGCCTTATGGTAACGGCGAACATACAGGGAAGGGGGATTCCGTCGTACTTAAGGTCTGACTAGGGTTAATCTTGCTCTTGATAGGGATTAAAGGAAAAGCCAGGATATCCATGGGTATAGGTGTAACCTCTTTGGGGGGCGACCTGACGATGTGATGAAGTATCGGTTAGCCTTACGTGAATCCCTGGTTTTCGAGGTGGCTGTTGTTTACAGTCATTGGAAGGACCGATGATGATAGGTTTTTTTATAGGGGCGAGCGCTTCCTGGACCTTTTTCTCATCCAGACAGTAAGTATGAGCCATAATGTTACTTGGCGTGAGCCGCAAAACATCGGAGCCCAAAATGAATTCAGGGACTGGAGCGTTAAAAATCGCCAACAAGTGAGTGTTGTCCACCGTGGCGACTAGATAGTGCCACCATCCCTGAGGGACGTTAGCCACCTGGCCAGGTGTAATCGGAAAATGTCGTAACTCGCGGGTAAAAGGATTAATCAGTGACACGGTCACTGCTCCAGAGATACAGTATATTAGTTCTGTGGCATTTTGATGGTAGTGAGGCTCTACAACATTAGCAGTGCTGAGACGGATATCCAGTAGCGATACATTTGCTAATGTATTCAGCTGCTGGATCGACAGCTCGTTGATTGAGTTCTGAGCATCTTTCTGAAACAAAATATTGTCGCTTAAATCATAGGTGAACTGTACAGTGGGAGAGGTGTAATCCATATATGAATTCACGTGTTCTTTCCTGCCTTTCTGTTACTCGAAATGAATGATTGTACGCTACTCTATGCATTCGCCCATATATATGTGCACAAAAATGTGGTTTAAAAAAGCAGATGTCAGGTTCAGGTCCTGGGTAGATTGAATCGAAAAATAGCGAAAAAAGTCACGTATTCAAGTGTAGTCAAAATGTGATCTATTGCTTCTCATACACGTCATCCCTTGCTGGATAGTGTTTTATTGATTTGGGTATTCTTAGGACCAGAGCCGGATGATACGTAAATGCGGCTTGTGGTATACTGCAACGGACGTGTGAACGCATCAATGTCCGATTCCATATGTAGCCACGCGTCATTTCCGCAGCTAGTCATAAGTTATGGCACAAGAAGCATCATCGGATAAACGTCCCTGAGTTGTACAGGCCGGAATGGTTGCACCGGACAGAACATGAAAGAGGAGGTTGTCTGGAATATGAAAAAATTATCTATTTTAATCCTGTCCTGCGCATGCATGTTAGGTACTGTATTATCAGTCGCACCAGGACAAGCACAGGCACAATCGTCAGCTTTAAAGAAAGGGATTCAAAGCGAACGAGTGCTGGAGCTTCAACAGCAGCTTCATTCACTCGGTTACTTCAAAGCTGGTTTTACGGGATACTATGGCTCTTTGACCAGCAAAGCGGTGGCTCGTTTTCAGAGGGATCACGGTCTGGCGCCTGACGGTATTGCCGGAGCGGCAACACAGGCCAAACTCAATTCGTTCGGAAAGGTTCGCGTAACCGCATTGGATCAACTGGCACGGATCATTTATTCCGAGGCGCGCGGAGAATCGTTTGAAGGACAAGTAGCTGTCGGCGCTGTCGTATTAAACCGTGTACAGTCCGGCGAGTTTCCAAGCTCGATTCCAGACGTTATTTTACAGCCGGGTCAATTCACCGCTGTACAGGATGGTCAATACCGCTTGAAACCCAACAAGACTGCGTACCGAGCAGCCAGACAGGCACTTAATGGTGCTGACCCGACCAATGGGTCTTTGTTTTATTACAACCCAGCCATTGCCACAGCCAAATGGAGTAAAAGCCGTCCGGCTGTCATTTCGCTTGGTCGTCATACATTTACGAATTAATTCCATATGGGCATTTGTAATTTTTTCCATCCGTCAGTAGCTTCTTCTAGAAGCGGTGACGGTTTTTTGTGTATTCACAAACTTGTAATATGTTAGGGATGATGTATCTCGTTTCATATTAAAAATTCTACCTATTATTCCGATACTCTTAATAGACAAAAAATGAAATCAAAGGAGTCTTTCTAAAATGAGTCAACATCCTTATACCATCGAAGTGGATCAAGTCATTAAAACGGTACATATGGCAGTGAATGGAGTTTTTAGCCAAGAGGAGTATGACAGATTTGTAAAGGATTATATAGCCAAAACTTCAACTATTCAGGCATCGAACTTTACACTCAGGGTAGATTGCACCCAAATGGCACTTTTGGGACCAGGTGAAGTAGAGAAACTGAAGGGTTCTTTTGCACGTTATAAAGAAACTGGATTTGCCAAAATAATTTTTGTCATCAGCCTCCAGCAAACGATTATTAAAATGCAGCTTGGTCGTGTAGCACGTGAAGCAGGATTAAACAACGTAGATATTGTAGTACAATAATGCGTTGACGTATGTGTAAGGGGGAAACCTGATGAGCCATATCAGAATAAAAGCACTGGGAGTGCACCATCCGTCCCATTCGTTGGATAACGAATATTATGTTCGCCATTTTGACGAGCGGGGAAAAGATATTCGACGCTTCATGGAGCATATGGGTAGAAAACAGCGTTATATCATTGATGATCCGAACGAAAACGGTCTAACCATGGGAATAGCAGCTGCGCAAAAAGCTCTGGAGCAAGCCGGTATGACAGGTCGTGATGTGGATATGATCGTGTTCTCCACTCAAGTTCCTGAGTCGCTGTTTCCGATGAATGCCTTGTTTGTACACCAGGCGATTGGGGCCAGACATGATGTGGCAGTGATGGATTCCAATGCAAATTGCGCAGGGATGACAGTAGCTGTCGATCAAGCCAGTCGGTCGATGTTGTCTAATCCCGAGGTGCGGACAGCGCTTATTATCGGCTCAGATTATAATTCGCTCATTTCCGATCCCGCGGATGAGATTACGTATGCGAACTATGGCGATGCTGCATGTGCAGCTATTTTGGAGCGTACAGAAGAGGACACTGGATTTATAGATTCCCTGTATTATACGGACCCCATCAATATAGATAAAATATTGTACCCGGCCCAGGGGTTAGCGGCGACACTCCAAAGGAACGCACCCGGCAAATTTATTCAGTGGCTTCCGTTCGACGCCAATATGGCCTTGCCTCCAACATTTGAACTGCTTGAACGTATTATAAAAAAGAATGGGCTTACACCTCAGGATGTACGGGCTTATTGTCTGTCGCAGTTTTCCTTGGCCAATGTGTTGAAGATCCAGGATCATATGGAGCTAGAGGATGACCAAATGATTTATGTGGGTGATCGTTATGGTTATACAGGTACCAGCAGCCCGTTCATTGCTCTATATGAAGGTATCGAATCGGGTCGTATCCGGCGCGGCGATTATGTGCTATTTTGGACGATTGGAGCTGGATATCAACTGGTTGCTATGTTGTTTAAATATTAGGAATACGAAGACCTTGCAGCTGCAAGGTCTTTTTGTATATCCCACCATGATATTTGTAATGATTTGGTTGTGTTAGGTATGATTATTTTGTAAAATTTAAACAATGAATTCATTAGGGAGAGCTTATATTGCGGACGTTGGATAACATGACAATGATGACGAAAACATCGTACACAATTCATAATAGGAGCTGAAGAGTCATTAAAATCGAAAATTTATTTTACGGGGAACGAATAAAACTGGCCGCTGTTAGGGAAGAAGATGCTGAACTGATGTTCAAATGGGGTGAGGATGCGAAGTATTTGCGCAATGTAGATACGGATTTGGCACTCCCCTACACGTTGAAACAGATGGAATCAGAAGGATCTCCTAGCTCTAACGAGGTCTATTTTCGCTTAAGAACATTGGCAGACGATGTCCTGATTGGATTTGTTGCTATTCATGGGATTGAGTGGAATAATCGCTGCGGGCAGCTGGCAGTAGGTATAGGTAATACGGACTACCGTGGCAAAGGTTTTGGAGCGGAAGCTATACGTCTCATTCTTCGTTATGCGTTTTATGAGCTGAATTTAAATCGGGTCGGCTTGGATGTGATTGAGTACAATACACAAGCGATCCGTACCTATGAGAAGGCAGGGTTCCAGCTTGAGGGGAGAGTTCGTTCCGCTGTTCTCCGTGATGGCAACAGCTATGATCGCATCATGATGGGCATTCTGTACTCTGAATGGAGCTCGTCTCTTTAAATGTAATAGATACACAATTTGTTCATAATATATTCCATAATAAGCCTTTTAATAATGTGAAAAGAGGTTTATAGTTAAGGGGTCACATGCCCAAATCATTATTAATTTGAGTATGAGTCAAAGCTGAGGAGGAATTTACATGGCAAACGTTGTAAGGTCCGTTACTTCACCCAAGAAATTTATTTCTGGACAAAATCTGCTCTCGTCGTTAAATGACTACATTAAGGATTATGGCGATAAGGCCTATGTTATTTGCGATGAGTTTATCCTTGAAAGAGCCCAAAAGGAGGCAGGTGCTTCGATTGAAGCAGCTGGTAACCAGGTGGTCTTCGAGAAATTCCAATATGAATGTACAAAAGAAGAGATTGATCGTAACCGTGAATTAGTACGCAAACATGGTTCGAACATCATTATAGGGATTGGCGGGGGAAAAACGCTGGATACCGCCAAGGCAACAGCCTATTATGAAAAGCTGCCTGTCGCTATTTTTCCAACCATTGCTTCTACAGATGCTCCTTGTACCGCGCTTGCGGTTATTTACAAGAAGGATGGCTCCTTTGATGAATATTTGTTCCTGCCTACGAATCCAGATGTAGTACTTGCAGATACAGGTATTTTGGCAGCGGCGCCTGCACGTTTCTTTGCAGCTGGTATTGGTGATGCACTGGCAACTTATTTTGAAGCTCGTGCCTGCTATCAGGCCAATGGGGACAATCTGGTGCTGAACAAGCCTTCCACTACAGGTCTGGGACTTGCTCGCCTTTGTTATGATACATTGCTGGAAAATGCCGTGAAGGCAAAGCGTGCAGTGGATCGTAAAGTATATACTCGTGCAGTTGAGGATACGATTGAAGCGACCATTTATCTGAGCGGTGTCGGAGCAGAATCAGGCGGATTGGCAGCAGCACATGCTATTCATAATGGCATGACGGCCGTTCCTTCACTTCACAAAGCACAGCATGGTGAGAAAGTTACATTCGGCTTGTTAACTCAGCTGGTGCTGGAAAACGCACCAAAAGAAGAGCTAGAGACCGTGATTAAGCTGGTTAAGGATGTAGGTCTTCCATTAACGCTTCGTGATCTGGGTGTAGAGGAATTTGTTGAGGCTGAATGGCGTCAGGTGGCTGAAGATGCTTGTGCAGCAAATGATACAATGGTCAACATGCCGTTCCCAGTTAGTCCTGATGATGTGTATAACGCAATCATCGCAGCAAATGCGATTGCAGAATCCTATCAAGAATAGTTTCTTTCTAGCTAGAAAAATGGATTTACAAAGACGGGTCTGTCATATCACTGACAGACCCGTTTCGTTTACGTGCACGATCTTGTGAAAGAAAAGAAGGGGATCAGGGACTTATATCCTATCTTGTTCTGACCGATATAGATGTAACAGGGAGAAAATAGGTTGGTCACACAGCAGGAGGAGATTTGATGTTGGTACATGGTAAAACGCGTAGGGGCAACTTGTACATCCATATGTCCAGCGGTTTTCACAAGATCGGGGATTTTCGGGAAGAATATTCCGTAGCACCAGGTGATCGGCTGATGTCTAGATTAACCAAGCGGATCTACACCATTGTATCTGTACATCTTGGTGAAGAGGCATATGCCGATCTTGATCTTGAAGAGGTAATTAGAAATAGTTAGGGAGCTTCATTTGGATTGGGTATAAAAAAGCTTGCACTTCGCTCTAGGAGCAAAGTGCAAGCTTTTTTCTTTCAGCGGAGGGACTCATGGAGAAGATCGCGTGTGATAATATTATTTTGGTTCATAAAATGTCTGATGGCTGCCTGCGAATTGGTTGCCGACAGTTCCTTTCCCCATGTCATGGCATAGGCCCAGGCTGGCTGATTCTGTAGCACCTTCGCACTCGGCAGAATATCACTTTCTCCGATTCCCATAGGCTTGCCCTGCGCAAGCTTTAGCAATTCAGTGTAGTAGGAGGACCTGTAATCATTATTATAGATATCGGCTGCAAGCACATCTACCCGGTTAATGCCTGGAAAGGACAGACTATAGGGAGTGCTATAAGCGTTCGGGGCATTGGGACTCCAGACCCACAACAGGTTATCTAAATGATGGACATGTACGAACCGATCATACATTAGATCCCACAGCTTAGCGTAATTTTGTTTGTTCCCCCACCAAAACCAGTTACCATTCATTTCATGATAGGGTCTCCATAAAACTGGCACATCCGCATCCCGTAAGGTCTTAAGGGACAGAGCCGCCTCGTCCAAATCAGCGATGAGTTGCTTGTATTGTGGGGTACCCGGCGTGACGTAACGATTAAATTCAGCTTCAGTAATTTTTGCTTGTACGTTTTTCCACGTTTTTGGTTTGCCCGGTAACGCCTGATGAAAGGTGATAGCTACGATTCCGCCGTCCCGACTCCATTGAATAGCGCTATTCACAACACGCTGACGTTGCTCTCGTAAGGCAGTACGGGATTGATTAGCCAACCCTCCAAACTCATAGCCGTGAAGTCCCGCGTATTGTCCGCTGATTTGTTGCAGCTTGTTATTTTGTTCATCCGGTGCCTCTAAGTAATCATGCTGTCCGGAAATTAGCATATCATCCGGCACATTAGTTAGGTAGGCAAGTAATTGCCTGGCTTTGGCAGAGGCATGAGCATTAATTGGCGGGGCGGCATCAGCAACAATGAACGATTGTTGAGAGCCGCTAAAGAGTAAAACAAGCATTAGCAGTAGCACCCTCTGTAACCAAAAGCGTGTTGAGTGAGATTTCATGGCGCTCCTCCTTTGATGCTGGTAATGGGGTTAGTATTTTTCTTTTTGTTTTCTTAGTTGTATGTAGGCACTAATCATGATCACTACTAGACTAATCATGGTCCACCCGTTGAGTTCCTGCAAGTGTATCCAGTTGTCCCACACAAGGAAGCCTGATATAAAGACAAGCAAACCCACTGTAAGGTACATTTTGGTTTGTGCTGGACGCTTGGTACGTTTAGAAACCCAATGTATGATGCCTAGAATAAGGGCTGCCTGAAATAAAAATATACCCATTATCATTAAACTAGCTATAAAAATAGGGGACATCCGTATCCTCCTCCTAGATCTACAAACAGAATATGCAGGTTTTAAGCGGATGTGGATTCTTGGATGTAAGTTTCATTATAAATGGAGTAACCAGTTGCGCCCTGATACGATCCTGAACAAGTTGACTAAATTATACCATAACTACCGTCCTGCAATGAAAGGCGTCTAAATACCCACTCTTCCTTAATTCGTCATCATACTTTATATTCAGTGAAATATCGACATGTTGGTTTGTATACTCATACATATGAAGCTTCATTCGGAAGTTGCATTGAATTATAGGCATAATTGCAACGCGAAATCGACGGAAAAGTTTGGTATGATTAAAGTGGATTGCAAAAGGAGGCCTTCATATGAATGAAGAACACAGACCATTTTCTAGTCCGGTAGATGCTGAGGGAACCAAAGCAAACTTTGATGCCAATCAGCGGAAGCTTCACTCCGAGGGAGCTTCAAGCCTGTGGCGTCAGGTCAGTAATCTGCTTATTCTGGTTGGCGTAATTGCATTAATTATTATTATAGGTCGATTATTATAATGAGATGACTGAAAAGTAAGAAAGATTAGGACGTGATACGTTGTTAAAGGCAGCTTTACTTTTTATTTTGGCAGGCATCGCTGAAATCGGAGGTGGATATCTGATCTGGCAATGGCTGCGAGAAGGCAAGACATGGTATGTCGGACTTTGCGGCGGAGTGATTTTGGCTGTCTATGGAGTCATTGCTACCTTTCAGGTTTTCTCTTCCTTTGGGCGTGTATATGCAGCATACGGGGGTGTCTTTATTGTTCTTTCCATTGCATGGGGCTGGTGGATTGATAAAAAGACACCTGACTTGTACGATTTCATTGGTGGATTGATTTGTTTGGTAGGTATAGCTGTAATTCTGTTGCCGCGCTCAGGGTGATAGGACAAAAACCCCTTTTTTATTTTCAAAAACATGACTATAGGTCTACAAAAATAAGCTTCATATTCCGAAATAGAACTTAAGGAGGGGGTTCTATGAACTGGAATCAAATGAAGCTTAGATTGAAATTTGGCAGTGTTATGCCGAAGAGTGAAGGTAATTTCTCTTTTGGTCTCTTGTGTGGATTCTTCATCAGCATTGTATTGTGGATCTCGATTATTGGCTGGATCATGCTTATCTTCAAGTGATACTTAATAACCTGTGACCTATAATTCATGCTTTATTTGGTAAAGTCATTACGTAGCTTATCTATTCCACGGCCCACGGCTTCATCAATCATATCGGTAGCTGCAGGTGAATCGGCATCAGGGTCAGGAATCCGATCAAATCCTGGTTCACGCTTATCCAGAGATTGTTTATATTCGATTTGATCGTCAGTAAGATTCTTTTTTTCGGAGTTATGTTTTTTCATAGCACATTACACGCTCCTTCTTAGGCATGATTCAGTTCTACACTTTACATAAACGCTTATGCTCCATATTAAACGCTTATAAAATAAACCGGGAAGGATAAATCCCGCCCGGTACTTTCCAAACAACTAGCGATGCTCAATCAAATCAATCGCTCCCAGAACAACATGAGCCAGTCCGAAACCGAGAATGCCTGTAGCTGCAAGTTTGTACTTACTGCTCAGCAACACAGCGCCTGAAGCCGATACTACCGTCCCAAGAACAGTTGGAATCATACCTTCACGCATTCGTAACACCCCTTCTGGTGGTTTGGAAAGACATTTATTAGTGTAGTTCAAATGTGCACAAGTTATACAAAAAGAGATTTTTTATTATTTTTTTTAAAAAACACTTTACAATTTGATAAAATTGTCGTATTATAAGTTGGTGCCCGGTTGAACGATATTTACATAGCGAGAACACTTCTTAATAAGTAAGCTTCTCAGATACTTGTAAGACAAGAACAAGTAAGTGTAAAATAGCGTTCCTAAATACTTGCCGGGGTGGCGGAATTGGCAGACGCACAGGACTTAAAATCCTGCGGTAGGTGACTACCGTACCGGTTCGATCCCGGTCCTCGGCATATCAGTTTTGTTGCATGAAACCCTTGATATTCAAGGGTTTTTTGCTTTTTTAGTAATTGAGACCATAACACTCATATCACAGGGAGCGAGCGCCTTTTCGCTTTTGGGGACGGATTGGGGACGAACTTTTGGATCGAAGACGTCAAGGTGTGCTGTCGTTTTACGACGGAGCTTCTTGGTGACGTGAGCATAGTTATCTGAAGTCACCTGAGATGTGGAGTGGAATGTTGCGATCGATGTTGAAGCTCCTTGATGGATGTTCCCTGACCCAGCAAATACGTTGCATTTGTATGGTGGAGACCATGAAGTGATGCATTACGGAAGTCGTGCCCCTCACACTTGTTTTTCCACTGCTGGGATGGCGTTTTATGGTAATAGGTTTCCCTGTACCTGAGTGAAAAATAAAGTTCCGATCCCCGCCTTCTTCATATCCCATTTGCCTTTGCCTCAAACCTTAGTTTACGCATGTTTTTAACATGGACGACCAGTTCCTCCATATACCATTAAGGCATATCTACATAATCGTTAGGTGCTTTATTCTTAGTATCTGTAATGTCCGCCTGGCCATTTTTGGTACTTGAAATGCTCTCGTCAATCCTCAATCTGCTGTTTTCAAAATCGCAATCGTCTTCGTCTAAAGCAATTAACTCACCGCGTCGGAATCCTCCCATTATCGCTCTTAAGAAAAAGAGTTTCCATTTCGAGTCTGTATAAAGTAACTTATCAATTACCTCGACTGCATCTTTCAGACACGCGCTATTATTCTTATCTACCGCTTTTGAGAAATAGTATTCATTCTGAAACAAAGGGGACCCTAAAAGATAACCGGAAACAATTCTATAGCTTAATCTTAGATATTTTACAGAATACTAAAACCAGGAATCGCAGAAGGAGTAGAGATGGTTGTTGAGTGGTTGATTTATTACGGTAGCCAAAGTTACAATTTAATGATTTGAAAACGAGAGGTGCATTATGGAAAACCTCAACATAACCCAGCTTGAGAAACGTATAAAAATTTTGCTTGAATGGAAATCTGTATTGTTGTGTTTAGCAGAAGATGAATTGTCACCATATGATAAGCAGTGTGCAGAAAAAGAGCTTAGTCACGAAGTTAACATTTTATCACGAATCTTTGTATGTTATATAACATACGATTGCATCCTGATCAAAGTAACCTCGATGTCCAAAAATCACTAAAAACTTTGAAGAACAACTCAAAATTATTGATTTTGAGTTGAGTTACGAAGTGTTTGAAAAATTATAACAGATTACCAACTTAGAGTGCATCCAATTTAGATTAGCGGGACCTTTTTCATTGCAGGAATTACCACAAATACGGCAGAATAACTATTCTGAGGTGATCAGCATGAAACATACATATAAAGTGTTAAAGTCGGATATAGAACTATTTGCAGCTGCATTAAGACAGTAAGAGTATATGTTACAGCCATTGGGAGAGGGTTTGATAGATATTGTGGACTACGGTGGCGTAGTGAAGAAGATTACACCGGAGTCGGTTAAGATTAATGGATCTTACTTCTTTCATTAAAGTTCGAATTTAGAGTAGAAGTGAAAGGAGCTACCGGATTGTAGATGGTGTCACTTTAAGGTAGAACATATCAAAAAATAGGAGGGGAAAATGATGAAGAAAAAAATATTTCTGTTCTTGATTTTATCTTTATCTATAGCAACTACGGTAGGTGCAGCTTCATCCAGTAAAACTAGTGGAAACAACATAATTTCTCAAAGATCGGGCGGAAGCGCAACTGTAAAAGAAGCCTTTAGTGTCCCTAAAGGATGGGGTCATGTTAAACTTTGTATGAAGAATCACCCTGATCATCCAGTAAGAGTAAGTTTAACTCACAGCGGTTCAAACAAACTATATATTGAAGCATTAGTAATTGCTCCTCATGATACAGTGACTTGGAAATCTACTGACCAAGGTTTCAGCGACGGTTTGCGTTCTGGAGACTACATACTTCAGTGGAGAGGTAGTGATTATAAAGTTGACGGAGAAACATGGGAGTAGCTGATTCACAGCCTGGAAACCTCTAAATTACCCTAGGACTACAACTTGTCCTTCTGGCCATTTGATGAGGAAGGTTAACTACGTGTTTGTTCAAGCCAGCAAGTGAAGTAATCCCCTTAATTGGTCGGGAGAGTTTTTTCGTTGATCAATTTTTTAGAGTAGATGTGAAAGGCTCTGTTATTAACTGGCGAGTCTTTTTTCTAATTAATCACGAAAAAAATTAATTTTATATATATTCTAGCCTATTCTTAATAAATACTATAAGAATAAGTCAGCAATTTATGAGATGAATGTTTGTTTTTTTAGGTAAAGTTACAAATAATGATAAATATATTGATTAGGCTATTTGTTGTGATATATTAAGGATAGAAATACACAATATCCCTACAACAATAAACAATGGGAGAGTGTGATTATGAATTTTAACAAAAAGTGGTTAGTTTTTGGTTTGTCATTTGCTATTTTTTCTGCTGTACCTTTGAGCGTGTCAGCCCAATCAAACGATTTAGAAACATCAGATGCTGTTTTTAGTCATGTTATTATTCCCCAAGCTTATATCGATGGTATTGATAATGGAATATTGGATGAGCATGGGGAATTTAATGACTTTTCGTTCCCTTACGATCTTAGCGAGGGAAACCAAGTCAGAATAGAATTTGTTGATAAAGACCAGGTTGGTATAACGTTTAAAGTTTATGATCCAAACAATAAACAAGTCGTTGCAGCCTCAGGACACACCACAAAAACAAATAAATACAAAGTTACAAAAACATTTAGACCAAGAGTGAATGGTGATTATCGGGTTGCTATTGTTTCAGATGATGGAACTGGCGGCCACGGATTTTCAATAAAAGTAAGATCTCTTTAATTAGTGTTGCCCTCTAATTGAGGGCTTTTTTTCTTAATCATTCATGATGTTATTATTTGGATTATTATACAAATAATAAGAGAAAGGACATCCAAATATGAAAAAACTAATTGGAAACTTGCTTATTTCCATCTCATTATTACTGTGGGCTGTTATGCCTGCATATAGTTATGCTGAACAGTCTAATCAATATAACTATGAATTCTTTCAGTCTGAAAAAATCCAAGAGCATCAGGATGTTAAAGAATATATATATCAGAAGGGATTTGAAAAATATTTAAAGTCGAAGGACCAGTTGGATGAGGAAATAATAAATTTATATAATCTAGAAACGATGGCAAGCGATACTACGCCAGATGAGTCTGAATTAGGAATGAATTCAAATAGCGTTTTAGATGATACGTATGGAGAGACACCCAAAGTCACCAGTGAAAAAGAAGCTGAAATTGCCAAAGAATATGGATTAGTTAAACCAGAGACGCATATTAAAGAGTTTAATCAACATATTCTAGTGCAACGGAATAAAATAAACAATAGTATTATGAATATATGGTATATAAATTATATATGCACGAACTATGGATTCACAATCATGGCAATTAATATTGGTGATGACCCTTTGGATGTAATTTCTGGGACTTTAAAAAAGTACAACAAGAATAAAGATAATTGGAGAGTAGTTGCAACAAAAAAATTCAATAAAACTTTAGTGAATACAGGTAAGGTTTTTTCTTGGAATAATAGCAGGAACGCAGTTTCAGATTATTTTGAGTATGATATAGTAGTCAGTGACAACGGATCTACTTTTAAATATGACAACCATGATAAACTTAACTATAAAAGATATTATTTTGATGCTAATAAGTATAATATTTTGAAGGCACTAGGTGGAGAAAGGCATCATTTTGTATCTGACAAGGCATTAACAAGTGAAGGATTTAATGCGAAAGTAGCACCAGCAGTGAGAATGCTTTACAGAGATCATTTAAATACACCGTCTTGGGGATCTAGAGCTTCATCATTGGAGTTTAGGAGTAAAGAACAAGAATTTCTTAAGAAAAAAGAATTTAAGGAGTTATTACGTTTCGAGGTTAGTGGACTAAAAGAAGCGGCAGATTCAGAAGGAGATTATAAGAACCTACAGGAAAAATATTATGATTCTCTAGTAACAGTGCTTTTGTTAAGCGAGAAATATTTTGGTATAGAAGATCAAACATAAATTGTGACAGGAGAGTAACGTTTGTGGATAACTTAATTATCGAACCAAAAATAGGCATTGGTATGATTAAGCTGGGTATGAGTAAAAGTGAGGTGGAGCACTGTATTCGCTCATACAGCAATCAATATGATAAATTGGACAAAGACCCCAACTATTTTCATTACGTTTTTACGATTGAATACGATTCTTTAGGGAAAGTTAATTTTATTGAAGTCGCCTCTCATGCAAAAGAGCAGTTTAATTGTTTGTTTAAAGAAATTGATTTATTTAATACAAAAGCAGATGAACTAGTCAAGTTAATCGATAAAATATCTCCTTACGACCGAAATCACCCTGAGATTGGTTGGACGTACTCTTTTCCAGAGTTAGGGTTGTCATTATGGCGTTCAAGAATATTTAATGAGGAAGATACAAAAGAAGAGTGGTTTAAAGAAATGGATGTTGAAGAGCAGGAAGACGAGCTCAGGTTTCGTTATTTTGAAACTGTAAGTTTATTTTTCCACGTATAGAAAATCACGTTATCATGGCTCTGCTATTTTTATGTTAGTAGAGCCTTTTCTTGACTTGGTTGCAGAACTCATGTTTGTATATAATGCTGACAAAGGAGTTGATCGCTTTGTTACCAGACATTGAGCGTAAGTTACTGAGTATTCTGTACAACTTTTCTGCACAGAATGGACGAATGCCAATTATGAATGAACTGGAGATAAAGACAGGTAGGAGTGTAACGGATATAAAGTCGGGGTCTGTTGACCTTGGAGAAGGACAACTATACTTGTATGGGCTAACAAAACGGGTACGAATCATATCGTAATTATAGAGGTCTGGGCTAGGGATCCGAAGATTTCCACAAAGCCAACGCCGCCTGAAACTGTAAACAGATTCTATATAGAATATAAGCCTCGGATAATCTGAGGTTTATATTCTATTAGATGTAAATTATATCCATTGCAAGGGAGGATGGTCAGAACATAATTTTTACATAACACATCAGGAGACTACATACATGTCGAAAAAATTAGAAGGTAACGGATTATGGGAAAGCAGCCGGATTATCATACCAGAACACAAGGAAGCGTACTTAAAACTCATGAAAGACCGTCAGCGGGGAGGCAAACCGGAACTTGACGATCAGGAAGCCCAGTTGATCGAGCAAGCGCTTATAGAGTCCTACAACACATGTCAACCTATAACATTGGTGGTTTTTAGCCCGTTCGATGACGAAGAACTCACAGGTGTAATCACGTCTATAAATACTGCTCGCAGAGAAGTAAAACTATTTCGTGGTGAGGATGATTATAGTTGGATTAAGTTGGAGGATATCATTTCAGCAAGTATCTAGCAAAAACCTAAGGTGAGTAAATATTCTACTGACGTTATCCAACAAACAAGAAATGTTTTTATCCGCCTTACCTACGAAAATTCAAATTGAAGTCTTTCTAGGAGCATTTGATGCTAGTGTTTTAGCTAATTAACTAAAAAAGAAAAATCCTATATGTGGCTGGAAAGTTAACAAAAGAGGCAGGGGGATCCCTGCCTTCGGAGTTTTATAATTCTACGTCTGAGAAAAGCGGAGTGGACAAATAACGCTCACCTGTATCAGGTAATATGACCACGATCATCTTGCCTTTGTTTTCTGGAAGTTTCGCAATTTGTGTTGCTGCATAAACCGCAGCCCCAGAAGAAATACCAACAAGCAGCCCTTCTGTTTTGGCAAGCAGGCGAGCAGTTTCAAACGCATCTTCGTTTTTAACTTTGAAAACCTCATCTACATATTCTTCATTAAAGTTATTTGGAATGAAACCAGCACCGAGTCCTTGTAGTTGATGTGAACCTGGAGTACCGCCAGACAGCACTGGTGAATCGAACGGTTCGACGGCTATCACTTTTACAGAAGGTTTTCGTTCCTTCAATGCCTGTCCAACGCCCGAAATAGTTCCACCTGTACCTACGCCCGCGATAAAAATATCTACACCGCCGTCCGTATCATCCCAGATTTCCACAGCTGTAGTTTTGCGATGAATTTCTGGATTGGCAGGGTTGCTAAACTGCTGTGGTATGAAAGAGTTTGGTGTTTCGGCAGCCAAGAGCTCAGCACGCTTGATAGCGCCTCTCATCCCCTCGGTTCCCGGTGTTAACACAAGCTCAGCACCGAACGCAGTCAAAAGCTTGCGACGTTCGATACTAAATGTTTCAGGAAGTGTAATTATAAGTTTGTATCCAAGAGCCGCAGCCGCAAATGCAAGTCCGATTCCAGTATTGCCACTTGTCGGCTCGATAATAATGGAGTCTTTATTGATTAAGCCTTTCTCCTCAGCGTCTTTAATCATAGCATATCCAATGCGGTCCTTAACGCTACCAGCCGGATTGAGATATTCCAACTTTGCTACCACATTTGCCTCAATATTTTGGATTTGGCTGTAGTTTAACAGTGCTAACAAAGGAGTATTTCCAATTAACTCTGTCAACTTTTGATGAATTTTAGTCAAAATTATCCCTCCAAACAATTAATTCATATCTACTTACTGTGACATACATATTATCACGAATTTTTCTTCATAACCATGTCCTGTTAATTCATAGTGAGGAGCAGGAACGGATGGAACAGTTTAAGCCTAAGGTGCTATTCATAAAAAAATAGACCAAGTTTATTCAGAACCAAGAGAGTCATTAAGAATGTATACGGTGTATCATTTTTTAATTTCAGAATAATTATCACGGTTCATAATAAACTGGCTTTTCCCCAGGATTTTGTATTTAATAGAAGGCAAAAAGAGCAGTAAGGAATTAATCCTTCTGCTCTTTTTATTGGGGACAGACTCTAGTGTTTTGTATAGATTACAGTCCAAATGAGAACATATACGAACACATAAAAGCCTTGAGAACACTGGCTTGTGGAACTGTGTGCCACTACAGTGTATTAAAAACTCATAACTTAAAATCCTGCGATAGGTGATTACCGTACCGGTTCAATCCTGGTCCTCGGCATTTCATGTTTTATCTCGATCTCATCAGTGTTAATCAGATGAAAATAACGCTAGGTCCTGTGTAGCTGTAATGGAGCAATCCGCAGGTACACTGGACCAACGAAGCGCCTTACCGTTAGTATGCGGAGGAGGCGTTGTTATTTTGGTAAATTACATGCTATAAAAATCCAGTTTAGTTTTGTGTTTTGTAAGGATAATTATGCCACCAAGTGATTTGTTATCTTAATCTGGATATTGATACATCATCCAAAAGAATGGTGGCAAAAGCATCCTGCGCTGTAACACGGAACACTAAATCTCTAGAGACTGTCCCCGAATTCCCTGAGATTGAGAAGGTACGGGAGACTCTCTCATATTGTGATGAAGGTAGCGAGTTTAGCTGAATTGTGTAGGTTTGCTCTCCTAGACTAATTTGAAGCCGACCGCCGAAAGGCCTGATCAAATTACGTACCCAGAAGGTCACACGGTATCTTCTTCCTCTACTCAGATCGGAAATCGTTTGTCTAAGCGAGACGCTGTGCCCCGGGTTAGCTGAGATTCTGACGGCTTGATTGCCACTGTGCGGGTTGGTTCTGGTAATAAAGATTTGACCTGTCACGTTGCTGACGTTTGCAATCCAAGGTGTCAAATCCTGATCTTCAAAGCCACCGTTTCTAACAACAGCCTGGGTAGGCAAAATTTTTTTCTTCTTCAATGTGTGAGGTTGTATAGGGGATCTATTCATCCCTCTACGGACAGTAGTTGTACTTTTTCCAGCTTTTTTAGGTTTCATTTAAACAACTCTCTTTCTGTAAAAAATGTATTTTGTATTAGTAGTTTATGAAAGTGTGAATAATAGTGTTCATATTAAGAGAAACCAAAAATACCGTCGTAGGGCGGTATTTTTTTGGTTACGTAATACTGGGCCTTACGACCTTTTCAGTGCAGCTTTTTCGACTTTAAAGTGCAAAATCTTGTAACAGAGAGTCAAAGCCCTTCTATTGCATAAGTTGCTATAATCGTTGGTACAGCAACTTTTTACAGAGAGACCATCGGAGACAAGAATGATCCCGAAAAGCGCAGGAATGCTTGTTATTCAGGGACTCTTAGCAAAGATTGCAGCATAGGAAACGCGTAGTGATGCAGATCAATTCAGCCGCATTTGAACAGTGAATTTTACGCACAAATTTTGATTTGGCCATGGAAGGTGGGTTCAGTAAAGCTGATATGAGTCTGACATACCATATGGAACAGTTAAGAGTCCGTTTTATGAATTTTATTAACTATGTATATATTGTAATGGATAAAAAAACAGGAGACATTGCCATTGTCGATCCGTCATGGGATATATTAAAAATAGAGTCATATCTTCGACAGTTGAATGGTAATCTAAGAGCCATTTTATTAACCCATTCACATTTAGATCATGTTAATTTGGTAAATCCGCTCCTGGAAAAGTATAGACCGCACGTATTCATGTCAATACAAGAAATCGATTATTACCATTTTAGATGTAAAAATTTACATCCTATTAAAGATGGGGACTTTATCAAACTTGGAGAAACAGAAATTATAAGTCTTCTGACCCCTGGGCATACCATGGGAAGTGTGTGCTATCTTTTATCCAATCACTTATTTACGGGGGATACCATTTTCATTGAAGGTTGTGGATTTTGTGATCCGAATGGAGGAGATCCGAAAGACTTATATCATAGCGTTCAAAAAATAAAGCGAGAGGTTGATAGCTCCATTCAAATTTATCCTGCTCATTCATATGGTAAAGCACCTGGTTTCCCACTCAGTCACCTTATGGATGAAAATATTTATTTTCAATTTACGAGTATGAAACCGTTTATTAATTTCAGAATGCGTCCCAACCAAAAAGGTCTATTCAATTTCAAATGAGTTGGTAAAAAGGGTGAGTTCTAAAGGGGGATAGGGCATCCACCCCCCTAAAGATAGACTGGGGTGTTGCCAAAATGGCAATTGACACTGTTTGGGCAGAGGATTATAATGGAATTATACTATTCCATTTATATGATTATATGAAAAATAAAGGAACTTGTTTGCGGTTAATCGCTGGCGGGTCACGTTAACCACTGATGAGGGACATATCGTGAGAGATTGTAGCTTATCAATCAGGATAAGTGAAAGGGCGAAGCTATGCATATACTGGCAGCGGACATTATAGGAGTTGATTTTGGCAGTATGTTTTGTTAGGAGATGAGCGGAGTGAATTGGTATGTGCTTTTTGTGCGAACGGGTAGGGAAGAAAGGGTTAAACAACTTTTTAATAAGTGGTTTGATTCTGAAGTTTACAAACCATTTATACCGATCCAAGAGAGACTTTTTAAAGTAGCAGGAACAGTCAAGAAAGAATTAGCACCTTTGTTCCCCAGTTATGTATTTATTGAGTCCAACTTACCTGACTTGCAGTTCGTAACAAGTACAAATTCAATGATTTATACTTCCAGTGATATCATTCGTTTATTGAGATATTCGAAGTTAGAAGCCTCCATGCGAGATTGCGAGAGACAAGTTTTAGAGAGTTTATGCAATGATAGATATTGTATAGAATGCTCAACTGGAATTATTGAAGGAGACAATATACGTATCATAGAAGGACCACTTAAAGGAAGAAGCAGCATAGTTAAGAAGATAGACAGGCATAAAAGACAGGCGGTTATTCAGTTAGAATTTATGGGTGATATCAGACTAGTGAACGTAGCTTTAGAAATTATTAGTAAAGTTTAAATAGAACAATTGTGAGAATATTTTTCTCCATGTGGAAGCTTTCAGAGCCCTTAAGGGATTTGAAGGTTTTTTTTGGTTTGGGCTTGCCTGTTCATAGGGGGATATGCATGTGGTCTTGTATACGGAACAGCTCATATTGACGCGGGAAGATACTGTGATGAAGGCGGCTGTAAGTTTTGTACATGCAGTTTGTCATGCCGGTGCTTCTCTCGATCCAGAGATTTTTCATTCAGATGAATGTAGCTACTTTGAGAGCCTGCTATTCCAGCGCCGAAAATCCAACTTTCTGCTCGGCAGGCTAAGTGCTAAACAAGCAGCATCGTTGCTGTTGAGTGAGTCGAACTTGAGCAACATAAGCGTGGAGACAGGTGTTTTCGGCCAGCCCTTGCTTCGAACTACCGGCGCCCCTGGATACCAAGTGAGCATCGCCCACTGTGATGATATTGGGACCGCTGTTGTTTTTCCAGAAGCGCATCCTATGGGGGTTGATATTGAGAGGATAAGTCCTAACCGAAATAAGACCATGGAAAGCCAGTTGACGATGGAAGAAAGGGAAAGAATCGTAGCCGTTCGGGGAGTAGAGGAGTACTCTGTTTTATTGACGGTTTCTTGGACGGTAAAGGAGGCGATTTCGAAAATATTGCGCACCGGTTTTGCAGCATCATTGCAAGTGCTTGAAATTAACGAGATCAGATTTAAAAGTGGATGCTTTCAGAGTACATTTTCGCACTTTCCACAATATGCTGCCCAGTCGTATCGGTTGGGTAACTACATCTTTACTATTGTAGCGCCAAGGAAGACGGAATGGAGTATGAATATGTCTCGATTGTATGAGCAATTTAATTCGATTTTTCATCCAAGCTGTTTGTAGATAATCCAATTTTAGGAGGGTACACATGCGTAAAGAAGAAGTGTTTGAACTCGTTAAAGGTTGTATTTGTGAAGTGCTCCCGGAATTAAATGATCACCAGTTCCAGTATGACGATCGCTTGGTAGATTTGGGTGCGGATTCGGTAGATCGAGCCGAAATTGTAATGAAGACTATGGAAGCATTATCTCTTAATATCCCGCGCGTTGAGTTATCTGGCGTGAAAAATATAGGAGAATTGGCAGATGCGCTCTATGCCAAATTATAAACAGCCTGAGTTAGTTATTACGGGCATTGGTGTTACTTCGGCGATTGGTCAGGGGAAGACGGCCTTTGCTTCGGCATTATTCAAAGGGCAACATGCATTTGGAGTTATGCAACGTCCCGGCAGAGAAGGAGAAGCTTCATTTATAGGTGCGGAGCTGCCATCTCTATCTTATCCGGAGTCCATATCCAAACGAATGTTACGAACCGCATCATTTTCAGGACAGGTGGCAATGGTTACCCTTCAAGAAGCCTGGGATGATGCTAAACTGGATCACGTCGACCCTAGCCGCATTGGGCTCGTGATTGGAGGATCTAATTTTCAGCAACGGGAATTATTTCAGACCTATGAGGCTTATCGGGAAAAAATGCACTTTGTACCTCCAACCTATGGGCTTTCCTTTATGGATACTGATTTATGCGGACTATGTACCGAGCAATTCGGCATTCAAGGGTTAGCGTATACTGTCGGAGGGGCTTCCGCAAGCGGACAAGTCGCCATCATTCAAGCGATTGAGGCAATTCAAGCAAATCGGGTTGATGTGTGCATTGCGATGGGGGCGTTGATGGATATTTCGTATTTGGAATGCCAGGCGTTGCGATCCTTGGGGGCCATGGGAAGCGACCGATACGCTAATGAACCGGCAAAGGCTTGTCGACCCTTTGATCAGATGCGCGACGGGTTCATATATGGGGAATCTTGCGGAGTTATCGTCATTGAGCGGTCAGATTTTGCAATGAAGCGTCAGGGGAAATCCTATGCAAAGCTTACAGGCTGGGACATGGGGATGGATCGGAATCGAAATCCCAATCCCTCTTATGAAGGCGAGGTTCAGGTGATTAAACGGGCCTTGAAGAAAGCGAAGCTGCAGCCGGAAAAGATTGATTATATTAATCCCCACGGGACAGGCTCAGTCGTTGGGGACGAGATCGAAATAAAGGCAATACAGGATTGCAATTTATCGCACGCTTACATCAATGCAACCAAATCCATTATCGGTCATGGCCTGAGCGCGGCTGGAACGGTTGAAATTATTGCTACTCTTTTACAAATGAAGGAGTCGAAACTTCATCCTACGCGTAATTTGGAGAAGCCTATCGGAGTGGATTGCAACTGGGTGAAAAATGAGCCCATTCCAGCAGTTATTCATAATACTATGAACCTAAGCATGGGGTTTGGCGGAATCAATACTGCCATTTGTATGCAAAAGTGTGAGTCGGGTATTTAAGAAAGGGGGAGCGTTATGGTATTGGTAGGAATAGAGGCGATGAACGTTTTTGGGGGCTCAGCCTATCTGGATGTCATGCAATTAGCGCAGCACAGACAGTTGGACCCTGCGAGATTTGAAAATTTATTAATGAAAGAAAAGGCTGTTGCTCTGCCCTATGAAGATCCGGTTACCTTCGGAGTCAATGCGGCAAAACCGCTGGTGGACGCCCTCTCTGAAGCGGAAAAAAACCGCATCGAAATGCTTATAACCTGTACAGAATCAGGCATTGATTTTGGCAAATCAATCAGTACATATATTCACCACTATTTGGGACTGAATCGGAATTGCAGGCTATTTGAACTCAAGCAAGCCTGTTATTCGGGGACTGCCGGATTCCAAATGGCGGTGAATTTTATTTTATCCCAGGTTTCTCCAGGGGCCAAAGCGCTTGTCATTGCCACTGATATCTCACGATTTATTGCCGCTGAAGGCGGGGATGTTTTGAGTGAGGATTGGTCTTACGCTGAACCAAGCGGAGGAGCAGGAGCTGTGGCCATGCTCATTAGTGAAAATCCTCATATATTCCAAGTCGATGCGGGTGCTAATGGATATTATGGCTATGAGGTGATGGATACTTGCCGGCCGATACCAGATAGCGAGGCCGGAGATGCGGACTTGTCTTTAATGTCCTATCTGGACTGTTGCGAGCAAGCATTTCTGGAATACAAGAAACGGGTAAAAGGGGTGGATTATAAAGATACCTTCCAGTATCTTTCCTTCCATACCCCATTCGGTGGAATGGTAAAAGGAGCGCATCGAACAATGATGCGAAGGATGACTCAGGCCAAACCGAATGAGATTGAGGCGGATTATTTACAACGTGTCAAGCCAGGATTGGAGTATTGCCAACGAGTTGGCAATATTATGGGTGCGACCTTGTACTTGTCCTTGGCAGGTACGATTGATAAGGGCACATTTGATTCTCCAAAGCGGATTGGCTGCTTTTCCTATGGATCAGGCTGCTGCTCAGAATTTTATAGCGGTGTGGTCATGCCGCAAGGCCAGGAGTATCTGCGTCGTTTTGAGATCGAGCGTAATTTGGATGATCGCTATCAATTATCCATGGATGAATATGAATCCTTGCTGAAAGGCAGCGGTGCTGTACGCTTTGGAACCCGCAACACCAAACTGGATTTTCAATTGGTTTCGGGAGTGATTGATTCCGGGAAAGGGAGACAGCGGTTATATCTGGAAGAAATTTATGAATTCCACCGCAAATATCGGTGGGAATCATGAATTATCAAACGATTCAGGTTCGGTTCCAAGATTCGATTTGTTATTTACGGTTTTACCGACCGGAGGCAAATAACACGATTAATAACATCCTCATTGAGGAATGCATGCACGTGCTTGCACTGTGTGAGGAATCGGTTACGATCGTCGTTTTGGAAGGTCTGCCGGAGGTGTTCTGTCTTGGAGCGGATTTTCAAGGAATGTACGAAAACATGGTAAATGAACATGAGCATGCACAGAATCCCGAACCTCTGTATGATCTGTGGTTAAAACTGGCGACGGGGCCCTATATCACGATTTCTCATGTGCGAGGAAAGGCAAACGCTGGCGGTATCGGATTTATTGCTGCCAGCGACATTGTGATAGCAGATCAGACAGCACAGTTTAGTCTATCGGAATTGTTATTTGGGCTTTTCCCTGCTTGTGTTCTGCCCTTTTTAGTACGCAGAATTGGATTTCAAAAAGCGAATTATTTGACATTAATGACACAGCCAATTATGGTTCAACAGGCCCTTTCATGGGGATTGGTTGATGTGTATGACGCACAGAGCGATACGGTGCTGCGCAAGCATTTATTACGTCTTAGACGATTGTCCAAAACGGGTATTTTACGCTACAAGCGCTTTATGGACGAACTCAGCGATTTGCGTCAGTGCAAACCACTGGCGCTGGCTTCCAATCAAGAGGTGTTTTCAGACGCTCAAAATCTTAAGGGCATTTTCCGCTATGTCGAAACAGGTCAATTTCCGTGGATGGACTGATGGGCGTTTGCCACAAGACGGGATGCTTAGGGGGAAGTAGATCATCATGTCACAATCTGTGGTTGAGTTACTTGAACTCGAGCGAGGGATTATTCAAGTAACAATGCAAGATAGAGTTCATAAAAATACATTTACACTTGAAATGACTCATGGACTTAGAGAAGCGTTCCATACGATCCAGGATGACTCGACCTGCAAAGTCGTAATTCTAACAGGGTATGACAACTACTTTGCCACTGGTGGGACGCAAGAAGGACTATTGGCTATACATGAAGGAACATCGAAGTTTACTGATGAAAATATTTACTCTCTGGCATTGAACTGCAGAGTTCCAGTGATAGCTGCCATGCAGGGCCATGCGGTTGGTGGGGGCTTTGTCATGGGGCTATTTTCTGATTTCGTAATCCTGAGCAAAGAAAGTATGTACACGACTAATTTTATGAGATATGGATTCACACCGGGAATGGGTGCGACGTTCATTATTCCCCAAAAACTGGGGTTCAGCCTGGGAGAAGAATTACTGTTAAATGGGGGGAATTACCGAGGTGCAGAACTGGAGAAGCGGGGAGTGCCGTTTCCAGTTCTGCCTCGCAAAGAAGTGATGAGCTATGGGTTGGACCTTGCTAGACAGCTTGCCGAAAAACCCAGATTTTCATTAATCACGTTAAAGGATCATCTGGTTGCTCCACTCCGAGCTCAGCTTCCTAAAATCGTAGAACAAGAGCTGATTATGCATGAGAAGACCTTTCATCAAGCCGAGGTTAAAGAACGAATTATCAACCTGTTTGGAAAATAACAATTTTTTATAGATTAATTTATCGAGATTTGTTGAACGCCTTTTACGGTTGTTCATGGGAATCTGGAAACGAGTGTGAAAGGGGCACATAGCCTTTCTCATCACTCGTTTTTTCTTTGCTACTTTCGATTAGGCAATGCTTCAAACGTGAAACAGTAGCTCAAAATAGACATCGTGATAAACATTTAGCTCATGTTGTATTTAAATTTTGTGTTTTGAGGAGTTGGTGGATGAATGACACGTAAACATGATCAAAGATCAGACCTTAATATCCCGATCGTTTCTTTTATGGAAACTTGCCAGCAATTTCCTGAAACAGAGTTGTTTACTTTTGAAAATGAAGGAGAGCATCCTCAAGTTCTTACGGGAACCACGCTTTTGCTGCAAGTGCAAACTTTGGGCAACATTCTAATGAAAGAACTGGCCGCGCAGGAAAGAGTGCTTCTTGTATTTCCACAGGGTCTGGGATATATCAGCAGCATGCTGGCATGTTTTTATGCAAACATCGTAGCCATCCCTACACCCATTACAGCAGCAGAGCCAGATGAAAAAATGCTTGAGAAAATAAAGCCTATTCAAACAGATTCCGAGGCTGTATGTATCATAACAAATACTGCATTCAAAGCCTTTCTCCAAACACAACCAGAGTATAGAACGTTTCGTATCCTAAATATTGATGAGATTCTTCAGAAGAGCGCCGCCCACGTAGATATGAAGATGAGAATGCCAGCACCTGAAGATATGGCCCTTTTGCTGTACACATCAGGCTCTACATCCCTGCCTAAAGGCGTAATTCTCAGCCATAGATGTTTGATGAATCAGGTTAAGGCTAAGCAATGGAGAATTGACCAAAATAGCCGTATCGTGTCATGGATGCCGCAATTCCATGCTTTTGGACTGCAAAACAATATTTTGGTACCGCTATTCAATGGTGCCACAAGCATTCTTCTCCCACCAGAAAGCTTTGCTAAAAATCCGGAGCACTGGATTCAGATGATTGACAAGTATCAGGCTACCCATACGGCTGCGCCAAACTTTGCATTCGATTACTGCTGCTCCACCTTGGACATAGCTTCACTACAGGAATATTCTCTACACCATCTCCAAGCTATTATATGTGCAGGTGAGCCCATTCGAAAGGAGAGTTACGAAAATTTCATTCATAATTTCCGGGCATTAGGGCTTAAAGAAGATATATTTTGTCCTCTTCTCGGCTTATCTGAGTTGTGTCCTGTTACCAGTGTAAAACCGGGCCAGTCGATGAGATTCCTTAATTTGGATATTCCTAGCTTGGAGCAAAGAAGAGTCCAATACACAGATGAGAAGAATCCATCAAAGACCGTTGTCAGCTGCGGAGAAATCGAAGCTCCAACAGAAATACGGATTGTTCATCCTGAAAGTCATATGCAATGCCTACCAGGGGAAATCGGCGAGATTTGGATTAAATCCGATCGGACGGCAGAGGGCTATCTAAACAGGAAGGAAGAAACGGACAGCACTTTTGAGGCGGTACTTTCCAATACACAAGAAGACGGTTTTTTCCGTACAGGAGACCTTGGTTTTATTGCAGACAATCATATCTATGTCATCGGCAGAGAGAAAGAAGTCATTATCATTCATGGTAAAAATCATCATGCTGTCGATATTGAATGGACCATCCAAAAGAATATGCCGGAGTTGACCTTGCCTATCGCTGTATTTTCCGCCGAAATCAATGGTCAGGAAAAGGTAATCGTCGTACAGGAGATTGAAGCACCTCTTCATCAGCAGGAATATAAACGACTGGTTGAAAACATGCTGAACGCTGTATCTGGGACACATCAACTTGAGATATATGATATATATTTGCTGCCAAAGGGTAGTATTCCCAAAACGGGGAGCGGGAAAATTCAAAGAAAGGTCTGCCGTAATGCCTATATCAAACAAGAGCTTAGGGCGCTTTATCAATATCGGAGTACCCTCTCAACAGCGCATTCAGAGATAGGAGAAACGGATGTTACTATAAACGCTGTTTCGTTGATACAGCTGAAGATTCAGGAATATATGGTGCAATTTTTGCATGGGGAACTGAATCTGGAGTCCGAGGCAATGGATTTGAATAAAAATATTCACGGCTACGGCATCGATTCCATTCTTGTCATGAAGCTCATACGCGGTATCGAAAAATCTTATCCGATCAAGGTTAATGCAAGAGAAATTCTAGAATACCCGACGATTCAACTGCTATCGGCTTATTTAGCCAAAAAGATTAAAAAAGATAAACCGGTTGTAGAGGCCAAGACCGAGACAATCCTGCACGGTTTGCAAAGGAATCCACTTTCTGAAGTTCAAAAAGGACTGTGGTTATTACATAAAATGTCTCCTGAAATCAATGCTTACAATGTACCGATATGTCTCCGATTTAATACGAAAGTGGAGATAGAGAACGTTAAACAGGCTTTCCACACCGTTTTAGAACAATATCCTATTTTAAATAGTGTGATTGAAGAAGAAAACGGGACACCTTATCAAATGCTGAATCCTGCTCAGCCGTTCAATATGCAGGTAGAGGATATTTCAAGCTTGAAAGCGGATGAAATCATGCCCTTTATTCGGAGCAAAGCAAAGCAGCCATTCGCGCTGGAACAGAACTCTATGATGCGTGTGTATCTGATGTCCAGGTCCGAACAAGAACATTTCATACTAGTGGTCATCCATCATATTATTTTTGATGGTAGTTCTTTCGTCCTTTTTATTCAAAGTTTTTTAGATGCATATAAAGACTTGGTACGAGGACATAGACCGATCGTTTTACCACCTGCCGCGAGCTATAACGATTTTGTGGAATGGGAACAAACGATGCTGGCTAGTGCAGAAGGGGAGAAGCATTTTTCCTATTGGAAGCAACAGTTGTCGGGTGCTTTACCGACTCTAGAGCTTCCATATAACCGCTCAGGTTTTCTGACTCCGAGCATGGAAGGACAAACATACACCAAGCGGCTTCCAGTTGATTGGGTCAATCGGGTAAAATCTTTTGCTCGTACGCAATATATGAGCTTGTCTACCGTCTTGCTAGGTATGTATGTGATATTGCTTAACCAGTATTCGAGACAGGAAGATATCATCGTTGGTATGCCAGTTATGGTACGACCAGAGGAGCGTTTTGACCAACTAATTGGATATTTTGTTAATATGCTTCCCATACGCAGCCAAGTGTTGGAGACAGAGACATTCTTGGATTTCATGAAAAAATTGCAAATGACCGTAGTCAATGGGATGGATCATGCTCCTTATCCTTTTCCGGCTCTGGTTCGAGCATTAAATGTGCCGCGTCTGCTGGCGAGCTCGCCTGTGTTTCAAACCGTTTTTTCTTACCAAAATTATCTACAAACTTCAAGCTTGCAGCAGCTTTGTGCGCCGTATAGCGATAGCTTTACCGTTGAGTTGGTAGAAGAAATTCACCAGGAAGGTGAATATGAGCTGGTATTGGAGCTGCTGGAGCAGGAACAAGAGATGACATTAAATATCAAATACCGTTCCGGTTTGTTCGATGAATCAACTATTGTACAGATGGCTGAGCGTTATATCGGATTAGCGGAAGCACTAATGAGCAATCCTGCAGGGGCCCTGCAGGACTATTCAGTACTATTGCAAGAGGAAAAGAACAGCATCCTTTATGACTGGAATGCAACCGAAGTGAGTTATCCGGATAAATGCTTTCCCGAATTATTCATAAAACAGGCAAGAAAAAGGCCTGAGGCTATTGCAGTCGTGTATGAAGAACAATCGCTTACCTATCGGGAATTAAAAGAAAAGAGCACTTTGCTCGCCATATATTTGCAAAATCAGGGCGTGACTCCTGATACGCTGGTAGGAATTTGCATGGAACGGTCTTTAGAAATGGTCATTGGGCTGTTGGGAATCCTTCTGGCAGGAGGAGCCTATGTACCACTTGATCCGGACTATCCAGAGGATCGATTGGAGTATATGCTTCAGGATTCCAATGTAGCCCTTGTCATTACGCAATCGGGATTGTTGGAAAAAGTGTCTCGGCTGGCAGGGAGCAATGTGAACTGCATTGTTCTTGATAACGATTGGGATCTTCTGACAAGTAGTGTAAAGGGGAGAAAGACACTCAAACGGGAAGTGCAGTCTAGCCATTTGGCATATGTTATATATACCTCTGGAAGTACAGGGAAACCCAAAGGGGTCATGATCCCGCACAAAGCGTTGACCAACTTTCTTCTTTCCATGGCAGAAAAGCCAGGCATAACAGAGCAGGACAAACTGCTCGCAGTGACAACGTATTGCTTTGACATCGCAGGACTGGAATTATACCTGCCTTTGATTAAAGGCGCTCAATGCTATGTTTGCAGTTCTGAAAAAGCCAAGGATGCCGAAAGACTCAAGCAGGAGATACAAAAAATAAAACCGACAATAATGCAGGCTACCCCTGTGACTTGGACCATGCTCTTTCAAGCTGGCTGGAAGAACGAAGAGAACATGAAAATGCTCTGTGGCGGAGAAGCACTTTCAGAAACATTGAAATCTTATTTTGTTCATAACAACGGTGACGCATGGAATATGTTTGGTCCGACTGAGACGACAATTTGGTCTACAATTCAAACGATTACCGCCGACAAGCCGCTTTCGATCGGTAAGCCTATTGCCAACACTCAGATTTATATTTTGGATCAGCACTTTAGACCTGTGCCTATTGGACTTCCGGGTGAGCTTTTCATTTCGGGCAGTGGCTTGGCCAGAGGTTATTTGAATCAGCCGGTGCTTACGGATGAAAAGTTTATTGACAACCCATTCAAGCCCGGAACTAAGCTCTATAGAACTGGAGATTTATGCAAGTGGCTTTCTGACGGCTCTATTGAGTATTTGGGTCGGATGGATTATCAAGTGAAAATTCGCGGTTTTCGGATTGAGCTTAGTGAAGTTGAAGGTCAGGTCAGAACATATCCAGGAATTGATGAATGCGTCGTGGTTGCCAAGGAACAAGGAGAGGATAAGCAACTTGTTGCCTACTATTTGCGGAACGACTCCGAGTTCGGGAAGTCCTCACTTGACCCGAAAGAAGTGCGAAATTATTTAAAAGCATTCTTGCCTTATTATATGATTCCAGCATTCTTTATCGAACTAGACAAGCTGCCATTGACCCCGAATGGAAAAATAGACCGGAAGGAATTAATGAGTCGCAAGGTCGAGCTGGCGACAGCAACAAGAAAAATCCATTTGCCACAATCAGATGTTGAACATCAAGTTTTAACAATATGGAAAAAGCTTCTGGATGTCGATCATCTAAGTACGGATGATGCCTTTTTCGACGTGGGTGGAAATTCTTTTACAGCCGCAGAGATGGTTAGAAAGATCAAGGACAAGCTGGAATGCGATATTTCGGTGACAGCACTGTTCAAGTATCCAACGATTAGGGAACTTAGTGCTTATATTATGAAAGTAAAAGGCGAGGCCCCAGCTTCTGCAACAGAACAAACAGATACCACTGAAAATACCATTTCACAGGGAATAGACTCGAAGGAAGATAAACATAAACCATCCTACCCTGATTATTATGAGGATAGCATCGCAATCATAGGAATCTCGTCCCTTTTTCCGGGTGCGAAAAACCACGTTGAGTTTTGGAGTAATTTGAGGGCAGGGGTAGAGAGTGTCCGGTACTTTTCCGAAGATGAACTAGCTCAATTAGGGCTGGAGAGAGAGATTGTCGAGCATCCAAACTATGTGCCCGGACAATGCACAATTGAGGGGAAAGAGTATTTTGACCCTGAGTTTTTTAATTTGTCCCAGAAAAATGCTGAATTTATGGACCCCCAGATGAAATTGCTGTTACAGCATGCATGGAAGGCTGTTGAAGATGCTGGTTATGTTTCTAAAGAAATTCCTGAAACCAGTGTGTATATGTCGGCGAGCAGCAGTTTTTATCAATCATTTATTCCTAATTTGGCATCGCAGTCGCCTAATGTCCTGAGGAATGCGGATGAATATGTAACCTGGATTTTGGCACAGGGCGGGACCATTCCTACTATGATATCTCATAAATTGGGATTTAAAGGTCCCAGCCTATTTGTGCATTCCAACTGTTCTTCCTCGTTAGTCGGACTGCGTTTAGCTTCGCAAAGCCTGTTGTCCGGTGAAGCAAAATACGCGTTGGTTGGTGCGTCAACAATCTTTCCTTTCAACAGTTTAGGCTACGTATATCAGCCTGGCTTGAACTTTTCTAGTGATGGTCATATTAGAGCTTTTGATGATTCTGCAGACGGAATGATTGGCGGAGAAGGGGTTGGAGTTGTTCTACTGAAAAAAACGCTGGATGCCGTTAGAGACGGTGACCATATTTATACGATTTTACGAGGGGTCAGCGTGAACAACGATGGGACTGACAAACTAGGGTTTTATGCCCCAAGTGTTAAGGGTCAGTCTGAAGTTATTCAGAAGACGATCGAATCAACCGGAATTCATCCCGAAACGATCAGTTATATTGAGACACATGGAACCGGAACCAAATTGGGCGATCCGGTTGAATTTGCTGCCCTAAATGATACATTCAGGCAGTATACAGCCAAGAAACAATTTTGTGGTATTGGATCGGTCAAAACCAATATCGGACATCTGGATACTGCAGCAGGTTTGGCGGGGTGTATTAAAGTCGCTTTAAGCTTATATCATAATGAGATTCCTCCAACGCTTAATTACGATACACCCAATACCGATATCCATTTGTCTGATTCGCCTTTTTATGTTGTTGATAAACTGCGGAAATGGGAACATGCGTCAGTTCCCCATCGGGCGGCACTAAGCTCCTTTGGCATAGGGGGAACGAATGCTCATGCCATTTTCGAACAATTTATAGCCAATGATGAACCCGAACGCTCTAAATCCAGTTTGATGAACGATGCTGCTGACTATCTTATTCCTTTGTCTGCCAAAAATCATCAGCGCCTCAAGGCATATGCTGGGGATCTCTCGGCTTTCTTGACAGCTTCTCAAGAAATCAATTTGTCGAATGTATCTTTTACGCTTCAAACAGGACGAACGGCAATGAAAAGTCGGGTAGCGTTTATTGTCAAGAATACGAGCGAGCTGGTGCAAAAACTGGAATCGTTCGCGAATGGACAAGAACATATCGAGAATTGCTGGAGGGGAGAACATAATCAGCAAGATTCAGTTCAATGGTTTGAACAGGAAGAAGTGTTCAAGGAATTAGTGAGCCAATGGATCTCAAATCGTGAAATGAACAAGCTGGCAGAGCTATGGGCCAAAGGCTTCTATATCGATTGGAAATTGTTGTATTACGATCTCCGGCCGAAAAGAATCAGTCTGCCTACGTATCCTTTTGCTCAGCAACGCTGCTGGGCTCCTGAGGTTGAGGCTGGGGCAGCAAGGGTCAGAGCAGCGGTGGAAGCACCTGTGACTGCAGCCAGCCATACCCTGATGTTTGAGCCAGCCTGGAAGGAGCAGGACGTACCGCCGGAGGTCGAAGCTTCTGCCTATGACCGTCGTATTATCTTGCTGTGCGAGCCGGACGAGGCTTTGCCTGAACGGCTTGAAGCGAGAGTGAACGGAGCGGCGCAGGTCTTGGCTTTCTCATCCGGGAAAAGCCGGATGGATGAGCGGTTTCAGGCCTATGCAGTTCAGGCCTTTGAGAGCATCCAAAGCATTCTCAAAGACAAGCCTTCGGGAAGGGTGCTGGTTCAGCTTGTCGTGACGGCGGCTGGAGAAGGGCAGCTCTTTTCGGGACTTTCGGGTCTGCTGAAGACCGCCCGACTGGAAAATCCGAAACTCATCGGACAATTGATCGAAGTGGAACAGGGCGAATCTGCAGAAAGCCTGCTGGCGAAGCTGGAGGAAAATAGCTGTAGTCCAGTAGATGGATGGATTCGCTATGAGGGCGGTCAACGGAAAACCGCTTGCTGGAACAAGTTCGAACCGTCCCGGGAAGAAGAGAAGCTGCCATGGAAAGACGGTGGCGTGTATCTTATCACCGGCGGCTCTGGCGGTCTGGGACTGCTTGTTGCAGAAGAACTAGTTCGGCACACCCGAGCAGCGACCTTGATTCTGACAGGCCGGTCGCCACTGGACGAAAACAGGCAAATCCGGCTGAAGGAGCTGGAGTCCTTAGGGGCCAGAGTGGTGTATAAGCAGGGGGATATCACCGACAGGAATACGGTGATCAGCTTGCTGGAAAGCATTCAGGAGGAATTTGGGTGTGTTCACGGGATTATCCACTGTGCAGGGGTCATTCACGATAACTTCATTCTCAAGAAAAGCAGGGAAGAATTTATCGAGGTGCTGGGACCGAAGGTCCAAGGGCTGGTCCATCTGGATGAGGCAAGTAGCGGTCAGGATCTGGACTTCTTCGTGCTCTTTTCCTCCATCTCGGGTAGCCTGGGCAATCCGGGGCAGGCCGATTATGCCACCGCCAACGCTTTTATGGATGCGTACGCAGCATACCGGAATACCCTAGTGGAGACCCAGCAACGGCGGGGCCGGACGCTATCCATCCGCTGGCCGCTGTGGAAAGAGGGTGGGATGCGGATCGATGCGGACACGGAAAAGCTCATGAGACAGAACATGGGCATTACGGCTCTACAGACCGAGTCGGGCATTCAGGCGTTGTACCAATGCCTGTCCTCAGGCAAGGAGCAGGTAATGGTTATGGAAGGGGAGCCTGAAAAAATTGAGGCCTATCTGGCGAAAGCAGCGTCGCAGGTAGATGTCCGTACGATCGAGGCATCAGTGCCGAAGCTGGATACGGCCTCACTTTACGATAAAACTTTGTTTCATCTCAAGGCGCTGTTGGGAGAGGTGACCCGGCTGAGCGTTAGCAGCATTGAAGCTCATGAGCCGTTAGAGCGCTATGGGATTGATTCCATTATGATTACCCAGCTCAACGCCATGCTGGGAGAGTCTTTTGGCGAGCTGTCCAAGACGCTGTTTTATGAGTACCAGACCTTGCGTGCCCTGGCAGAACATTTAGTGGCGGAATACGCACTGGAATGCATGCAGTGGGTCGGAATGAGTCCAGACATGCAGCTGGTGGAGGAAACGACTGCGGCAACCCAGTGTGCCGAAGAAGAAAGCGCGCCAGTTGCGGAACAAACGATTGCGGAAGAGGTGACAGCGAAGCTTACCCGAAGCTACGTGAAGCCGGTTCGAAGCTATGTGCAGTCTGGCGCAGAGGAAACACGAGAACCGATCGCCATCATTGGTATGGCGGGAAAGTATCCAGGTTCGAAGGACATGAACGAATATTGGGAAAATCTCAAGGCAGGGAAGGATTGTGTCAGCGAAATCCCGCAGGAACGCTGGACCCTGGAAGGATTCTTCCAGTCTAACAAACAGGAAGCGGTGGCTGATGGCAAAAGCTACAGCAAGTGGGGCGGTTTTATCGAAGGCTTTGCGGAATTCGATCCACTGTTTTTTAATATTGCACCGCGGGAAGCACTCAGTATGGACCCTCAGGAAAGGCTGTTCATTGAAGCCTGCTGGGAAGCGATGGAGGACGCGGGCTACACCAGAGAACAGCTTGCGGTACAGCATAATAGCCGGGTAGGTGTGTTTGCGGGAATTACCAAAACGGGCTATGAGCTTTATGGGCCGGAATTATGGAAGATGGGGGCCAAAATATTTCCCCAAATATCCTTTAGTTCGGTAGCCAACCGGATTTCGTACCTGTTCAATTTGCAGGGACCGAGCATGCCGGTGGATACGATGTGTTCGTCCTCGTTGACCGCGATTCATGAAGCGTGTGAGCATCTATACCGCGGAGAATGCGAGCTGGCCATGGCAGGAGGAGTGAACCTGTATCTGCATCCGCTGAGCTATGTCGGACTTTGCGCCAACCAGATGCTGTCCATAGACGGACAGTGCAAGAGCTTCGGAAAGGGAGGCAACGGCTTTGTCCCAGGAGAAGGCGTGGGGGTCGTGCTATTGAAGCCGCTGTCCAAGGCGATAGCAGATGGAGACCCGATCCATGCGCTCATCCGGGGAACGAGCATCAACCATGGAGGCAAGACCAACGGGTATACAGTGCCTAACCCGACTGCTCAAGGGGAGCTGATCCGGTCGGCACTGGAACGAGCCGGGGTACATGCCCGGACCATCAGCTATATTGAAGCGCACGGAACAGGCACAGAACTGGGAGACCCCATTGAAGTGACTGGTCTGACCCAGGCCTTCAGGAAGGATACGGCAGACAAAGGATTTTGCGCCGTAGGCTCTGTGAAGTCCAACATCGGACATTTGGAGGCAGCAGCGGGCATCGCAGGGATTGGGAAAATTGTCCTGCAGATGAAAAACCGGACGCTGGTTCCCAGCCTGCACGCCCAGGAATTGAATCCGAACATTCCTTTTGAGCAGACGCCGTTTGTCGTCCAGCAGGAGCTGGAGGAATGGAAGCGGCCGGTGGTTGAGCTCAATGGAGAGACACGGGAATACCCGAGGATGGCTGGGATTTCATCGTTTGGAGCAGGAGGCGCCAATGCCCATGTCATCATTGAAGAGTACGTTTCAGAAGAGAAGGCGCCAATCCGTGTGACAGCTCACCATCCCGTGATCATCGTATTGTCGGCCAAAAATGAGGATCGGCTGAAACAGCAGGTCGAGAGATTGCTGTCCGTGATCGGGAAAGGAGAGGTCACAGAAAGCAATCTGGCTGATGCAGCCTACACGCTCCAGGTAGGACGTGAAGCGATGGAAGAACGCCTGGCGGTAATTGCCGAGTCGATGCCAGCACTGGTGGAAAAGCTGGAAGGATTCCTGGAAGGTCACGACGGGATATCCGAGCTGTACCGAGGACAGGTCAAGCGAAACAAAGAGGCACTGTCCGCACTGCTAGAAGATGAAGATATGGAAAAAATGATCGCTGCTTGGATCGGAAAACGGAAATACGCGAAGATAGTAGATCTTTGGGTAAAGGGACTGGCGATGGATTGGAGCATGCTTTATGGAGATGTCAAGCCGCAGAGAATGAGTCTGCCAGCCTATCCTTTTGCAAAGGAGCGGTATTGGATCACGGATATTAAAACCAAGCAGGCTTCCTTTGAATCTACCAAATCTGTACAGCCAACGAATATATTTATCGATCAAAAAGCATCTACGGTAGCGGCAAATATTTCGCAAATGAATGGAAAAGAAAGCGACGATCCAAATTCCGAAGCTATTCCTTCGTATATCCAGAATATTCAGAGCCACATTTCCACCAGTGTCAAAATGAAGAAGATGCCAGATATTTCTTATCTAGCGGCTGAATACGAAAGAATTCCTTCGACTATGGTCGACAACCAAGCTTACTCGGAACAGGATGGGGCGACGCGAGGGACTAATCGGATGAGGAGGCTTACAGATGAAGGAAATGAATGATGTCTTATGCAAATTGCTATGGGGGTATTTGCAGTTGATGGGATTATGCCCTTATGCACATATGAACAAGAAAGCTATGATTGATGATTTTAAAACTAAAACAGCATTGCTGAGTTTATACGATCGCTGGCTTGAAGAAAGCATAGAGGTATTGGCACGGAATCATTATTTTTATCGTAAAGGAGACTCTTATAGCGTAACGGATACCGCTTCGGTTGATGTGCAGGCTGTGTGGAAGGAATGGGAATTGAAGAAAAGTGAATGGCTGAAAAATCCGGATCTCTCGGCCTGGGTTGTACTCGTAGAATCAACATTGCGTAAGTTGCCGGAAATTTTGACCGGAAACATACCTGCCACCGACATTGTTTTTCCTCAGTCCTCCATGAAGCTGGTGGAAGGCATATATAAAAATAGTCCTGCAGCAGATTACTTTAATGAAGTGCTGGGGGATATTGTGGTTTCCTACTTGAATGAACGGCTTAAGCATGACCCGACAGGGTCGATTCGAATCATTGAAATTGGTGCAGGCACCGGAGGAACCAGTGCTATGCTCTTCCATAAGCTTCGACCTTATCAGGAACATATTCATGAATACTGCTATACCGATAAATCCAGAGCATTTTTATTGCATGCACAAAAAGAGTATGGCCCGCGAAATCCTTACCTGACTTATAAAATTTTTAATGTGGAAGAGTCGGCTGTGGGACAAGATATCGACACGGGCGGATATGATATTGCGATTGCCACCAATGTCCTGCACGCCACGAGGAACATTCGGCATACGTTAGGCAATGTCAAAGCAGCGCTGCGAAAAAACGGCCTGATTCTTATCAATGAAATCAGTGGAAACTCGCTGTTAAACCACTTAACCTTTGGCTTGTTGGAGGGATGGTGGCTTTATAATGACCCTGAACTGCGTATTCCGGGCTCCCCCGGTTTATACCCTGAAAGTTGGCAGGAGGTATTGGAAAACGAGGGATTCCGGTCCGTCTTTTTCCCTGCTCAGGAAGCGCATGAAGTAGGCCAACAAATTATTGTGGCTGAAAGTGATGGTATGCTTCGGCATCAACAGGAGCTTGAACATGACAAGCTTCCATTGAAACAGCGTGACACAGGGATTCAACCAGCTACTGATGTAACCGATGAAATGGCTGAAGAGCATGTCAGGGAGCTTATTGTAGAGAAGTTGGCAGAGGCCTTGAATGTGGACTTTTCAATGATTGATGTCCATGAGTCATTCGCAGATTATGGCTTGGACTCTATTCTTGGCGTCAACTTTGTACAGGATGTCAATCAGGGGATGGGCATTCATTTGCAGACTACAGACATCTTTGATTACAGTTCGGTAAAACAACTGACGGTATACATTTTAAGCCAATTTGGCGATACCGTTTTACAGGCCTTGGGACACAATGCTGATTCAATAGAGGATAGAAAAGATGCAAGCCGTGAAATCCAAGCGATTGAGGATAAGGATAAGGATTATACGTTTAATCCGGTTCAAACGGCACGTGCATCCATTGAGCCAGAGAGACCTAAACAGGAGAATAAAGGGAAGGATTTAGCGCAAAGAGAGCCGATTGCGATTATTGGAATGAGCGGGCGATTTGCCGGGTCTGACAATGTAGATGAGCTTTGGAATCACCTTAAGAATGGCGACGATTTAGTAAAAGAGGTGACTCGGTGGGACCTTTCAAAATATCAGGAAAAAAATGCGAGCTACTGCAATTATGGAAGCTTTTTGGAGGATATTGATAAGTTCGATCCGCTTTTTTTCAATATTTCGGGGCTGGAAGCGACTTACATGGATCCGCAGCAGCGGTTGTTTCTCGAGGAAGCATGGCATGCTCTAGAGGATGCGGGCTATGCGGGTACAGGGATGGATGGGCGTCGGTGCGGAGTTTATGTAGGCTGTGCCGAAGGCGATTACCAGCGACTGCTGGGTGAAGACCTGCCTCCGCAAGCACTGTGGGGTCATATGGGCTCCGTGATTCCCGCCAGAATTTCCTACTACTTGAATCTTCATGGACCGGCGATAGCTGTAGATACAGCTTGTTCCAGTTCGTTAGTTGCTGCCCATCTTGCTTGCCAAAGCTTATGGTCCGGGGAAACGGATATGGCTTTAGCTGGTGGGGTGTATATTCATACTACCCCTCGCTGCTATTTATATGGTGATAGGGCAGGAATGCTGTCTCACACAGGGCACTGTTATACCTTTGATGATAGGGCAGACGGTATGGTTCCGGGAGAAGCTGTTGGCGCGGTTGTGCTCAAACGGCTTGACGAAGCAGTTACCGATGGTGACCACATCTATGGGGTGATTTTAGGTTCAGCGATTAATCAGGACGGCACCACGAATGGACTTACTGCACCAAGCCAGAAGTCTCAGGAGCGACTGGAGCAATATGTGTACGATACTTTTCATATTCATCCAGAGCAAATCCAATTGGTGGAAGCACATGGGACAGGTACCAAATTGGGAGACCCAATTGAATATCAGGCATTGACGCGAACATTTAGAAAGTATACGGACAAGAAGGAATATTGCGCGATCGGGTCCATTAAAACGAATATCGGCCATACGCAAATTGCGGCAGGAATTACAGGAGTAATTAAGCTGTTATTGTCATTAAAACATGAGCAGATTCCGCCTTCACTTCATTTCCAATCAGGCAATTCCAATATTCAGTTTGCGGATAGCCCTTTTTATGTCAATACGCAACTGCAGAATTGGTTGATTGAGCCTGAAGCCAGACGTTGTGCTGCGGTTAGCTCCTTTGGTGCCAGTGGAACTAATGCCCACATGGTCATCGAAGAGGCTCCACATACAAAACGAAGACATTCCGAAAAGCCGGCTTATTTCATTCCGCTGTCCGCCCGGACTTCACAACAATTACGCCGCCAGGTGGAGCAACTGATTGCATATTGCGAACAGGTGCCTGAGGCAGACTGCGGTAACATGAGCTATACATTATTGCTTGGGAGAAAGCACTGCAATCATCGGCTTGCATGTGTTGCCCGCAATCAAGGTGAGCTTGTCATGTCCCTTAAAAGGTGGCTGGAAAAAGGCAGTTCTTCTCAAGTTTATTATTCTGAACTACACGAAAAAGACCAACGCATTCAATCGTCCTTGAAAAGATATGGAAATGAATGTATCCAAAACTGTCAAAATGCAGGTGATGCCCGCGAGTATTTGGAGTTTTTAACTACGATTGCGGATTTATATGTTCAGGGATATCCGTTAGACTTTGAGCGTTTGTTTTCAAATGAACAGTACTCCAGAATTCCGCTACCAACTTATCCTTTTGCAAAAGAGCGGTATTGGGCGCCTGGGAATGAAGCTCAAATGGCTAAGAGAATAGGTATAGAAAGTGAAATCGAATTAACGATTTCTAGAGCAGAGGAAAAGCCAGTGGCTACAGCTAGCCATACCCTGATGTTTGAGCCAGCCTGGAAGGAGCAGAACGTACCGCCGGAGGTCGAAGCCCCTGCTTATGACCGCCGTATCATCTTGCTGTGCGAGCCGGACGAGGCTTTGCCTGAACGGCTTGAAGCGCGAGTGAACGGAGCGGCGCAGGTCTTGGCCTTCTCATCCGGGAAAAGCCGGGTGGATGAGCGGTTTCAGGCCTATGCAGTTCAGACCTTTGAGAGCATCCAAAGCATTCTTAAAGACAAGCCTTCGGGAAGGGTGCTGGTTCAGCTTGTCGTGGCAGCGGCTGGAGAAGGGCAGCTCTTTTCGGGACTTTCGGGTCTGCTGAAGACCGCCCGGCTGGAAAATCCGAAACTCATCGGCCAATTGATCGAAGTGGAACAGGGAGAATCTGAGGAAAGCCTGGGGGCGAAGCTGGAGGAAAACAGCCGCAGTCCGGTGGATGGATGGATTCGCTATGAAGGCGGTCAACGGAAAACCGCTTGCTGGAGCAGGTTCGAGCCATCTCGGCCGGATGAGAAGTTGCCATGGAAAGACGGTGGCGTGTATCTTATCACCGGCGGCTCTGGCGGTCTGGGACTGCTTGTTGCAGAAGAACTGGTTCGGCATACCCGAGCAGCGACCTTGATTCTGACAGGCCGGTCGCCACTGGACGAAAACAGGCAAATCCGGCTGAAGGAGCTGGAGTCCTTAGGGGCCAGAGTGGTGTATAAGCAGGGGGATATCACCGACAGGAATACGGTGATCAGCTTGCTGAAAAGCATCCAAGAGGAATTTGGGTGTGTTCACGGGATTATCCACTGTGCAGGGGTCATTCACGATAACTTCATTCTCAAGAAAAGCAGGGAAGAATTTATCGAGGTGCTGGGACCGAAGGTCCAAGGGCTGGCCCATCTGGATGAGGCAAGCAGCGGTCAGGATCTGGACTTCTTCGTGCTCTTTTCCTCCATATCGGGCAGTCTGGGCAATCCGGGACAGGCCGATTATGCCACCGCCAACGCTTTTATGGATGCATACGCAGCATACCGCAATACCTTGGTGGAAGCCAAGCAAAGGCAGGGACGGACGCTATCCATCCGCTGGCCGCTGTGGAAAGAGGGCGGGATGCGGATCGATGCGGACACGGAAAAGCTTATGAGACAAAATATGGGCACTACACCTCTACAGACCAAGTCGGGCATTCAGGCGTTATACCAATGTCTGTCTTCAGGCAAGGAGCAGGTGATGGTCATGGAAGGAGAACCCGAGAAAATCGAGGCCTATCTGGCGAAGTCCGTCTCGCAGACCAGTATCCGTGCGATACAGACATCTGTATCGAAGCTGGCTACGACCTCACTTTACGATAAAACTTTGTATCATCTCAAGGCGCTGTTGGGAGAGGTGACCCGGCTGAGCGTTGGTAGCATTGAAGCTCATGAACCGCTAGAGCGCTATGGCATCGATTCCATTATGATTACCCAACTGAATGCCAAGCTGGCAGGATCTTTTGGCGAGCTGTCCAAGACGCTGTTTTATGAATACCAGACCTTGCGTGCCCTGGCAGAACATTTAGTGGCGGAATACGCACCGGAGTGCATGCAGTGGGTCGGAATGAGTCCAGACATGCAGCTGGTGGAGGAAACGACTGCGGCAACCCGGTGTGCCGAAGAAGAAAGCGCGTCAGTTGCGGAACAAACGATTGCGGAAGAGGCGACAGCGAAGCTTACCCGAAGCTACGTGAAGCCGATTCGAAGCTATGTGCAGTCTGGCGCAGAGGAAACACGAGAACCGATCGCCATCATTGGTATGGCAGGCAAGTATCCAGGTTCGAAGGACATGAACGAATATTGGGAAAATCTCAAAGCAGGGAAGGATTGTATCGGCGAAATCCCGCAGGAACGCTGGTCGCTGGAAGGATTCTTCCAGCCTGACAAAGAAGAAGCGGCTGCGCATGGCAAAAGTTACAGCAAGTGGGGCGGTTTTATCGAAGGCTTTGCGGAATTCGATCCACTGTTTTTTAATATTGCACCGCGGGAAGTACTCAGTATGGACCCTCAGGAAAGGCTGTTCATTGAAGCCTGCTGGGAAGCGATGGAGGATGCAGGCTACACCAGAGAACAGCTTGCAGTAAGACATAACAGCCGGGTAGGTGTATTTGCGGGAATTACCAAAACAGGATTTGATCTGTACGGTCTTGATCTATGGAGAAAGGGAGCGCAAATATTCCCTCACACTTCCTTTAGCTCGGTAGCCAACCGAATTTCGTACCTGTTCAATTTGCAGGGACCGAGCATGCCAGTGGATACGATGTGCTCGTCCTCGTTGACCGCGATTCATGAAGCGTGTGAGCATCTATACCGCGGAGAATGCGAGCTGGCCATGGCAGGAGGAGTGAACCTGTATCTGCATCCGCTGAGCTATGTCGGACTTTGCGCCAACCAGATGCTGTCCATAGACGGACAGTGCAAGAGCTTCGGAAAGGGAGGCAACGGCTTTGTCCCAGGAGAAGGCGTGGGGGTCGTCTTATTGAAGCCGCTGTCCAAGGCGATAGCAGATGGAGACCCGATCCATGCGCTCATCCGGGGAACGAGTATCAACCATGGAGGCAAGACTAACGGGTATACAGTGCCTAACCCGACTGCTCAAGGGGAGCTGATCCGGTCAGCACTAGAGCGAGCCGGGGTACATGCCCGGACCATCAGCTATATTGAAGCTCACGGAACCGGTACAGAACTGGGAGATCCTATTGAAGTAACCGGTCTGACCCAGGCCTTCAGGAAGGATACGGCAGACAAGGGATTTTGCGCCGTGGGCTCTGTGAAGTCCAACATCGGACATTTGGAGGCGGCAGCGGGCATCGCAGGGATTGGGAAAATTGTCTTGCAGATGAAAAACCGGACGCTGGTTCCCAGCCTGCACGCCCAGGAATTGAATCCGAACATTCCTTTTGAGCAGACGCCGTTTGTCGTACAGCAGGAGCTAGAGGAATGGAAGCGGCCTGTGGTTGAACTCGATGGAGAGACCCAGGAATACCCAAGAATGGCTGGGATTTCGTCGTTTGGAGCAGGAGGCGCCAATGCTCACGTCATCATTGAAGAGTACGTTCCGGAAGAGAAGGCGCCCATCCGTGTGACAGCTCACAACCCCGTTATTATTGTGTTGTCGGCCAAAAATGAGGAACGACTGAAACAGCAGGTCGAGAGATTACTGTCCGTGATCGGGAAAGGAGAGGTCACAGAAAGCAATCTGGCTGATGCAGCCTACACGCTCCAGGTAGGACGTGAAGCGATGGAAGAACGCCTGGCGGTCATTGCCGAATCGATGCCAGCACTGGTGGAAAAGCTGGAAGGATTTCTAGAAGGCCACGATGGGATATCCGAACTGTACCGAGGACAGGTCAAGCGAAATAAAGAGGCACTGTCCGCACTGATAGAAGATGAAGATATGGAAAAAACGATCACTGCCTGGATCGGGAAACGGAAATATGCGAAGATTGTAGATCTTTGGGTGAAGGGACTGGCGATGGACTGGAGCATGCTTTATGGAGATGCCAAGCCGCAGAGAATAAGCTTGCCAGCCTATCCTTTTGCAAAGGAGCGGTATTGGATCACGGATATTACGATCCCATCTGTAGAAAGAATCCCTAGTGAATCTCAAGAAAAAGCAGTTCATGTTCAATCTCAAGTGATGGAGCCTGCACCTCCTGAAGCTTTAATGCTATCCGGTTTTTCCAGTAGTTCTGAAAAACCAAGCGGGATTTCCTTACGGAATTTGTCGGACAGTCAGCCGCGGCTTAGTAAGTCTGCCAACCAGCAGGGGTCTCCGATTATTTTAACTTCTCCAGAAGGGGTAATGCCTACATCAGAGAAGGACAAAAAGGCGGAAGAACAGACGCCTGTGGCTCCTGCCCTATCCATATCGTCAGAAATATTGCAGGAGGAGCTGACAACAAGTCTGGCGCAAGCTTTATATATAGATCGGGACGAGATCGATGAGGATAAAAACTTTGTTGATCTTGGATTGGATTCCATTATAGGCGTAGAGTGGATTCGAAACATTAATAAACACTACCACACATCCATAACAGCGACAAAAGTCTACGATTATCCGACCATACGGGAGTTTAGCAAATTTTTAGAAAAGGAATTGGGCGATCGTGAGGCCGAATTAATCATGCCGTCTTCTGCTGCGTCTATCCCAGATCAGGCACCTGCGAAGCATTTACCGCCGCTCGTATCATTGGAAATGAATAAGCAGGCAGAGAGTTCACTTCAAGTCCATTTGATGCCGATATCGCCTGAAAAGCAGCCGCAATTCGGCACAACTCCGTCTGGTGTCTCTACAGAGCAATTACAGGAAGAACTGACGGCAAGCCTAGCTGAAGCCTTATACATGGAACAGAGCGAGATTGAGGCAGATAGAAACTTTATAGACATCGGATTGGATTCCATTATAGGCGTAGAATGGATTCGAAATATGAATAAGCGCTACGGCACATCCATTGCAGCTACCAAGGTCTACGACTATCCGACTATTCTGAAATTTACCGAGTTTTTGGCACAAGAAATCAATAAGCATGGGGGTAAGAAAAGCTTCGTTCAGCAGCCCTTGGACACAGTCACAGGCACGGACAAACCTATAGCAGAAGTCCATTTGCCGCGAACAGACACGATCCAATGCTCTCCAGCGCAGTTGCCTAAAGCGGAAACGGTGCCATTGCGTCGGATAAAAGCAGAAGAGGAATCAGTGTCAGCAACTTCGGAAAATCAAGATGCAATTGCAATTGTCGGGATTTCGGGAAGATATCCTGGTGCCGAAGATGTACAGCAATATTGGAAAAATCTCGCTCAAGGCCAAAACTCCATTGTTGAAATCCCGAAGAACCGCTGGGACGTAGACCCGTTGTATGATCCGCGTCCGGCACAAGAGGGGAAAGTAAATTGCAAGTGGCTGGGTGCCCTGGAGGATATAGAATATTTTGACCCGTTATTTTTTAATATATCTCCTACCGAGGCGGAAGGGATGGACCCGCAGCAGCGCATCTTTTTGCAAGAAGCCTATAAAGCCTTTGAGGATGCAGGTTATAGCGGCTCGCAGTTGGGAAATAAAAAATGCGGCGTTTATCTTGGCATTTTAAATAATGAGTATAGTATGATGCGCTACAAGAATGAAGCACAGTTCAGCAATACTACCGGGAATAGCAACGCTATTGCAGCGGCTCGTATTTCCTATTTTCTTAATCTGAAAGGACCTGCCATATCTGTGGATACGGCATGCTCCTCATCGCTGGTGGCTACTCACCTTGCTTGCCAGGCTTTATCAAATAAAGAGATTGAAATGGCGCTGGTCGGCGGTGTGTCCTTATACCTGACCCCGGAATCCTATATAGGTATGTCTGCATCGGGAATGTTATCACCAGATGGTCAGTGTAAGACATTTGACAACAGTGCCAACGGCTTTGTTCCAGGCGAAGGAGCAGGGGTGCTGGTTTTGAAGCGGCTAAAGGATGCGGAAGCTGACCGGGATCACATCTATGGGGTTATTATCGGAACTGGGATCAATCAGGATGGAAAAACCAACGGAATTACCGCGCCAAGCGCAAACAGCCAAATAGAGCTTGAGCAGGAGATATACAATAAGTATCAGATTGAACCCGAAAGTATTAGCTATGTTGAAATGCATGGGACAGGCACCAAGCTGGGCGATCCTATTGAATTGGAGGCTTTATCAGAAGCTTTCAAAGAAAAAACAGATCAGAAGAAGTTCTGTGCCATAGGCTCGGTAAAGAGTAATATCGGGCATACTTCGGCAGCAGCAGGCGTAGCAAGCATACAAAAAGTGCTATTATGCATGAAGCATAAAAAACTGGTACCGACACTGAATTTCAAGAACCCGAATGAGCATTTTGATTTTGATGATTCTCCATTTTATGTAAATACACAATTAAAGGACTGGGAACCTTCTCGCGGGAACAAAAGACGTGCCGCTGTGAGCTCTTTTGGTTTTAGCGGTACCAATGCCCATCTTATTATTGAAGAATATCGTCCTGAGGTTGGAAAATTACCAGTAGACGACGAACCGCATAGTCCCGTTCTTTTCGTATTGTCTGCCAAAAATGAGAAGCAATTAGTAACCTATGCCGAAAACATGAGAAGCTTTATTGCATCTCAGCCAAATCTTAACTTGACAGATATGGGGTATACGCTGCAGGTAAGCCGTGAGCCGCTGAACTATCGTCTGGCTTTTGTGGCAGATTCAAAAGAGAATCTGCTAAAAGCGCTGGATGGATTGATTCATCATCATCTGCCAGCTGGAGTCCTGACGGCTCAGGTGAAAAAGGGCAAAGACGGGATCGGGCTCTTTGAGGCAGATGAAGATGCCAAATCCTTGCTTGAAACCTGGATCAAGAAGAGAAAATTAGAAAAAATTGCGGAGCTGTGGGTACAGGGTCTAACGATGGATTGGAACAAGCTGTATGGGGACATCAAGCCTCGCCGGATTAGTCTACCCACCTATCCTTTTGCAAAAGAACGGTGCTGGGCGCCCGAGCTAGACAATAAGGCAGGCAAAGGCACGACTTCTGTCATTGCGGCTGCACTTCATCCTTTGCTGCACCAAAACACTTCCGATTTTTCGGAACAGCGGTTCAGCTCGACTTTTACAGGTCAGGAGTTTTTCCTGAAGGATCATGTGGTAAATGGTCGCAAGGTGCTATCTGGGGCCGCATCCCTTGAAATGGCGCGGGCGGCAGTGGAGCAGTCACTAGGGACAGATGAGGGCGACCTGGTCGGAATGTGCCTTAAAAACGTGGTTTGGGCACGGCCTATTACCCTAGGGGATGGCCCAATACAGTTGCATATCGGGCTTTTCCAGAATGAAGATCAAGAGATTTCATATGAGATTTATGGAAATAACGGAGCTGATGATACAGAGCTTATGATATATAGCTACGGCAGTGCAGTACGGAGATCGGCAGTGGAGGTTCCTGCATTGAATATAAAAGATTTGCAGGATACATGCAGTAGAAGCTTTTATCCGACAGCATTGTATGGCGTTTTCAGAGATTTGGGGATTGATTACGGTCCCGGGCATCAGGGGATTGAGATGGTATATGCGGGAGAAGGTCAGGTGCTGGCGAAGCTATCATTGCCCTCCTCAGTCTCTGACACTCAAAGCCAATTTGTCTTGCATCCAAGCATGATCGATTCCGCTTTGCAGGCATCCATAGGCTTGACGCTGGGCTCTGGCGAGACTAAGCCCGCTCTGCCGTATGCCATTCAGGAAGTTGAAATTATAAAAAATTGCAGCTCCACCATGTGGGCGCTGATTCGATACAGTGCAGACGGTAAAGCAGGAGATAAGGCACAGAAACTAGATATTGACCTGAGCGATGAAACCGGAGAGATCTGCGTGAGAATAAAGGGTTATTCATCAAGAATTTTGGATATAGAGTCTACTTCCATAGACGCGCAGTCCAATTCCGGTACCTTGATGCTTGAACCCGTGTGGAAAGAGCAGGGAGTTACCATAGAGGGTGATTTACCTGTGTATGATCGCCATGTCGTGATCCTTTGCCAGCCGTCCGGGATTTCCTGTGAACAAGTAGAAGCTCAAATAAGCGGCGCACAATGTATATTATTGCAACCTGATCAAAACAGAATCGGGGAACAGTTCCAGCGTTACGCCGTTCAGGTACTTGAGCTGATGCAAAGAATTTTTAGCGAAAAAAACCATGGCAAGGTGTTAATCCAGATTGTCACTAACGACCAGGAGGAGCAGCAGCTTGTATCAGGGCTCTCGGGTCTTTTAAAAACCTCCAGAATAGAACATCCAAAACTGGTGGGACAGTTGATAGAGCTTGAACAGGATGAGGCCCCGAGTGCAATCATAAATATTTTAAAAGAAAACAGCTGGTGTCCTGAAGACATCCAGATCCGGTATGGGAAAGGCAAACGGTGGATTTCCAGTTGGAACGAGGTTCCGTTTTCTCCGGAAATGACGGATATCCCGTGGAAGGAAAACGGGGTATACCTCATTACCGGTGGTGCTGGTGGCTTGGGACTTATTTTTGCCAAAGAGATTGTAAATAAAGTTCATAATGTTGCGTTGATTTTAACGGGACGTTCCGCGCTGGATGAGGGCAAGCGGGCAAAGATAAAGAAATTGGAGTCATTAGGAGCACGAATAGCATATAAGCAGGCCGATGTGTCCCGGGAGCAGGCGGTGGCTGATTTAATTCGGGAAATTGAGGCAGAATTCGGAAGCTTGAATGGCATCATTCACAGTGCAGGAGTAATTCGTGACAACCGTATACTCAAAAAAAATAGCAGGGAAATGCTGGAGGTTCTCGCTCCCAAAGTATTAGGGGTAGTGAACTTGGATCAGGCGAGCAAGAACCTGCCTCTTGACTTCTTCATTCTGTTTTCGTCGGTAGCCGGAGGACTGGGCAATCAGGGACAGGCGGACTATTCTACCGCTAATGCCTTTATGGATGTTTACGCCAGATACCGGAACGCTTTGACAGGATCGCAGCAGCGCCAGGGCCAAACGATATCTATCAATTGGCCACTATGGAAAGAAGGAGGGATGCATATTGATGAGGAGACGGAGAAGCTGGTAAAACAGCACACAGGCATGGGCAGTATTTCAACTTCTTCCGGCATTCAGGCCTTGTACCGTGCCATGCTTACGGGTGCTGATCAGGTTATGGTGATGGAAGGCAATCTCGAAAAAATGAAAAGAACAGTAGGTTTAATAGCAATTCCGGAAACCAGACAGCTTGAAAAGGTGGCGGGTGCTTCAGCAACTATTTCAGCAATTTCTACTGAAAGTAATGCCGCACCGGACCTGCTGGACAAGGTGCAGACCGCCATGATGCAGGCGGTATCGAAATTGCTGAAAGTCAAACTTGAAGATATTGATGCCTATGTCGAACTGAGTGAGTATGGCTTTGATTCCATCTTGCTCACGCAATTTGCCAACAACATCAATCACTTGTACCGATTTGAGCTGACACCTGCCGTATTCTTTGAATACACTACACTTCATGACTTCTGCAGGTATTTAGTGGACGAATATGCCACCTTGCTTGGTGAGCAGTTTTTCGTCCAGACCCGGACTGAGCCTTCTGTGCAGAATGAAGAGGAGGATAGGGAAGACTGCATCCGCAGTAGACGCCAGCGTTTTCGATTTGCAAACAAGAATGTGCTAGCTATGCCGCAACAGACCCAGGCGGGTTCTGAACCTATTGCAATTGTAGGCATAAGCGGTGTCTTTCCCATGGCCCGGGATGTAGATGAGTTTTGGAAAAATCTTGAGGAAGGCAGGGATTGTATCACTGAAATACCTGAGGATCGCTGGGATTGGAAGGCATATTACGGTGACCCTGCGGATGAGAGCAATAAAACAAACATCAGGTGGGGCGGGTTTATTGACGGGATATATGAGTTTGACCCTTTATTTTTTGGAATTTCACCGAGGGAAGCCGCACTCATGGACCCGCAGCAGCGCCTGTTGATGACTTATATTTGGAAGGCGATTGAAGATGCTGGGATTCAAGCAGCAGGTCTATCTGGGAGCCGTACAGGCATCTTTGCAGGAACCGCAAATAGCGGCTATAGCGGAATGATCTATCAGGGAAATGTGGATGTCGAGGCATACTCCTCCAGTGGAATGGCGCCGTCGGTGGGACCCAATCGTATGAGCTATTTCCTTAATATTCATGGTCCGAGCGAGCCTGTCGAAACAGCTTGCTCCAGTTCACTGGTGGCCATTCACCGGGCAGTAAAGGCTATAGAAGATGGAAGCTGCGAAATGGCAATTGCAGGTGGTGTCAATGTAATTATCACACCTGAGCTTCATATCAGCTTCAATAAAGCAGGGATGCTGTGTGAGGATGGCCGATGCAAAACCTTCTCTGATCAAGCCAACGGTTACGTGCGCGGTGAAGGGGCAGGCATGCTTTTCCTGAAAAAGCTGAAGGATGCAGAAAAGGCTGGAGACCATATTTACGGCATAATTCGGGGTACAGCCGTTAATCACGGAGGCCGGGCCAATTCTCTGACAGCCCCCAATCCGAGGGCACAGGCGGATTTGCTGGTAAATGCATATACAAAAGCTGGTATCGACCCAAGAACAGTCTCTTACATTGAGGCCCATGGGACAGGCACCGAATTGGGCGATCCAATTGAAATTAACGGACTGAAAGCAGCCTTTAAAGAGCTTTATGAGACTATAAAGGGACCTGGGATCAAAGAGCCTCATTGTGGCCTAGGTTCGGTGAAGACCAATATCGGACATCTGGAATTGGCTGCTGGGATCGCCGGTGTCATCAAAGTGCTGCTTCAGTTGAAGCATAAAAAACTTGTTAAAAGCCTTCATTGCGATGCAATGAATCCCTATATCAAACTTGAAGACAGTCCATTCTATATCGTTCAGGAGACGAGGGAATGGAAGCAGCAGCAAGATGCTTCTGGGGAAAATATTCCTCGGAGAGCGGGGGTCAGCTCTTTTGGATTCGGCGGTGTCAATGCCCATTTGATCATCGAGGAATATGTTCCGGAAAATCAGGAGAAAGAGCCGGTTACCTTCGCTACCCAAAAGCCAGCTATTGTTGTGCTGTCAGCCAAGACTGAAGCACAGCTGCAAGATCAGGCACGGCAATTGCGGGCTGCAATCCGGGTGCGCCAGTTCACAGACAGCAGTCTGGGAGATATAGCGTATACCCTGCAGGCGGGACGCGAAGCGATGGAAGAACGTTTGGCCTTCACTGCAGTTTCTCTCTCCGAGCTTGAGGAGAAGCTAAAGGGATTTGTGGAAGGCCGGGAAGGTATCCATAGCTTATATGTGGGGCAGGCAAAACGCTATAGAGAAGAGAATAGAGACCGGGGAACACGAGAGGAAGCAGCCATAACGATGGAGTCGTTGGTTAGTGAAAGCGACTATGCCCAAATCGCACGCCTTTGGGTAAAAGGCGCGGTTTTTGACTGGGACGTGCTGTACGGAAAGAATAAGCCGAACCGTATTAGCCTGCCTACCTATCCTTTTGCCAGGGAACGTTATTGCATAATCGATACCAATAAGCTGAGCGGAGCAAACAATGTTGGGCCGAAGCAGGAGACGTCAGCCATCATTCATCCTTTGCTTCAGCGAAATACGTCCGATATTTATGGACTTCAGTTCAGCTCCACATTTACGGGAAGAGAATTTTTCCTCACTGATCATGTGATCAAGGGACAGAAGCTTTTGCCTGGAGTGGCCTACCTTGAAATGGCGCGAGCGGCTGTAGAGGAAGTCGCTACATCTCTGGAAGAAAGTCGGATTTGTGTTCGTCTAAAAGATGTATTATGGCTCCGGCCTGTGATAGCTGAGGAGCGGCCGATTGCTATAAATATCGGGCTTTATCCGCAAGATGGCGGAGAAATTGCCTATGAAATCTACAGCAAGTCTGAATCAGTGGACACGGAGCTAGTTGTGCATAGCGAAGGCAGCGCAGCGATTGTTCCGTTGGCCGAGATTCCTGTCATAGATATTGAAGCCTTGCTGGAGCAGTGCAATCTAGGTACCTATTCATCCCAGCAGTGTTATGAGGCGTTTGCAGCGATGCAGGTTTCCTATGGGCCGGGACATCAAGGAATTGAAAAGATATATACCGGCGTGGGTCAGGCACTTGCCAAGTTGTCCTTGCCTTCTTCTGTTTACCAGACCATGGGACAGTTTGTGATGCACCCTAGCTTGATGGATTCCGCTTTGCAGGCGTCCATAGGCCTGATTATGGGCACAGGCGGAGATGATGGTAAAGCTTCTATAAAGCCAGCTTTACCATTTGCATTGGAAGAGCTTGGGGTGTTTAGCGGTTCCAAATCAGAGATGTGGGCTTGGGTCCGTTATCGTGAAGGCAGCAGACAGGATGGTCCAGTGCAAAAGCTGGATATTGATTTGTGCGATGTGCAGGGGAATGTTTGTGTAAGCATGAAGGGCTTCTCATCACGAATTGTAGAAGGAGGAACTAGGGGATCAGGGGAATCAGATGAATTGACGATACCTGAGACTTTGATGCTTGAGCCTGTATGGGAAGAGCAAGCGCCTGCCCCGAGAGGAACAGCACCTAATTATCAGCAGCATCTGGTAATTCTATGTGAACCAGCACCTATTTCCGGGGAAATGATTGAATCACAAATGAACGGGGTGCATTGTCTCATCCTGCAATCCGAAGAGGAAAGCATGGATGCACGGTTTAGAACTTATGCAGCTCAGGTATTTGAGCAAATTCAACATGTGCTTAAAACCCAATCCAAACACAAAACATTGATTCAGCTTGTCATTCCGGTACAGGATCACAGGCAGGTATACTCGGGACTTTACGGACTCTTACAAACAGCGCGGCTTGAGAATCCCGGACTGGTGGGCCAACTGATCGAAGTGGATGTGGAGGAAGCTGCAGCAGGTCTTATAAATATCCTGCAAGAAAATAGCCGCAACTCCATGGATATACATATCCGCTATCAGTGGGGCAGACGATATGCAGCCGCATGGACGGAAATCCAATCCTCGTGGGAAGCGGGCCGTATTCCGTGGAAGGACTCAGGGGTATATTTGATTACCGGAGGAACAGGTAGTCTTGGTTTGATTCTGGCTGAAGAAATGGCACGACAGACCAAAGATGCCCTTTTAATTCTCGTTGGACGATCTGTGCTTCGCGGTCACACCAAAGCAAGGATTGAGGAAATAGAGGCTCTAGGAGCAAGAGTCGTATTTCGACAGGCCGATGTCGCCGATAAAAGAGCGGTTGAGGATTTGATCCGGGATATTCAGGAAGAGTTTGGGAAGCTGGACGGAATTGTTCACGGCGCTGGGGTGACCAGCGATAATTTCATTATAAAAAAAACAGGGGAGGAATTGCAGAAAGTATTGGCGCCAAAAGTTACAGGATTGATGAATTTGGATCAGGCCTGCAAGGATCTTCCGCTGGACTTTTTTGTCCTGTATTCATCTGTTGCCGGCAGCCTTGGGAATATAGGACAGGCTGACTATGCTGCTGCCAATGCCTTTATGGATGCCTATGCCAGATATCGCAATACGCTTGTAGAACAGAAGCAACGTCAGGGGCAGACGCTTTCTATCAACTGGCCGCTGTGGAAAGAAGGCGGAATGCGTATTGATAGAGAAACGGAACAAATCATGGAGGAAATGGGGATGTTTGCTATGGAGACCGATACAGGAATGAGGGCTTTGTACCAAAGTCTGGCTTCCGGAAAAGATCAAGTCATGGTATTGGAAGGACGTGCCAATCAGCTCAGAGAAACGCTCTTGCAGCAGCCATCCCTGAATCAGGCTGTAGATGCCTCCTCTATGATTATGGAGAGCAGAAAGGAGTCAGGAATCGGACAAGATTTTCTTGCCGAAAAAGCGGCAAATTATTTAAAGCAACTGCTTGCTGCATCGATCAGACTGCCGGCAAGGCAAATTGAAGTCGATGCCCCTATGGAGAAGTATGGAATTGACTCTATTATGATCAGACAGCTGACACGTGAACTGGAGAAAACATTCGGAACACTACCCAAAACGTTGTTTTTTGAATACCAAAGTATCCGGGAGCTGACCCAATATTTTCTTGAAGTTCACCAGAAGCAGCTGATTCAACTGCTTGGAATGGAGGAAGAGGTTGACGCCGTCCAAGCCTTTACGTCTTCTACTGTGAAGGATAGCCCAGGAAGGCCATTTTCCAGTAGCCGAAGAGAAGCTTGTGAAATGCCGACTCAGACACAATTACTGGATCAGAAAAAATTCCAAACGCAGCCGGAAACAGTAGGCGGTACGGGGGATATTGCCATTATCGGCTTGTCGGGCATGTATCCTGAGGCGGAGAATGTTGGGGAATTCTGGAACAATCTGCGCAATGGAAAGGACTGCATTACGGAAATTCCTAAAGAGCGTTGGGATCACAGCATACACTTTGACGAGGAAGCGGACAAATCCGGAAAAGCTTACAGCAAGTGGGGTGGCTTTATCAAAGGGGTGGATCAATTTGATCCGAAGTTTTTCAACATCTCTCCTAGAGAAGCACAAATCATCGATCCACAGGAGCGCTTGTTCCTAAAATGCGTCTATGAAACGATCGAGGATGCAGGCTATACACGAGAAGGGCTTGGTTTGGAAAGGAATGTAGGCGTTTTTGTCGGAGTTATGTATGAAGAATACCAGCTTTATGGGGCGCAGGAGCAGGCTAGAGGCAAAATGATTGCCGTACCAGGGAATCCGGCCTCCATTGCAAACCGAGTTTCTTATTTCTGTAATTTCCACGGGCCAAGCATGGCCGTGGATACGATGTGCTCATCCTCATTGACGACCATTCATCTAGCCTGCCAGAGCTTACAGCAAGATGAGTGTGAGCTTGCCATTGCTGGCGGTGTCAATGTCTCCATTCATCCGAACAAATACCTGATGCTTGGGCAGGGAAGATTCGTATCAAGCAAGGGTCGGTGCGAAAGCTTCGGAGAAGGCGGAGATGGGTATGTGCCGGGTGAAGGCGTAGGGGCCGTATTGCTCAAACCGCTGACCAAAGCAATTGCAGACGGCGATCACATATACGGGGTCATCAAGGGAACCGCTGTGAATCACGGCGGGAAGACCAATGGCTTTTCAGTTCCGAACCCCAAGGCGCAGGCCAGTGTGATTGGGAGGGTATTTAAGAAAGCCGGAATAAACCCCAGAACAATCAGTTACATTGAAGCACACGGCACGGGGACATCTTTAGGTGATCCTATTGAAATCGCTGGATTGCAAAAGGTTTTCCGGGAATATACGGAAGACACGCAGTTCTGCGCCATTGGATCGGCAAAATCTAATATAGGGCATTGTGAGAGTGCGGCAGGGATTGCTGGAGTGACTAAGGTGCTCCTTCAGCTCAAATACGGACAAATCGCACCTTCGCTGCATTCAAACATACTCAACCCGAACATCGACTTTCGCAATAGCCCTTTTATAGTTCAGCAGGAGCTTGAAGAGTGGAAAAGACCGATCGTCACTATAAATGGAAAGACCGTTGAATACCCGAGAATTGCAGGTATTTCTTCTTTCGGCGCCGGAGGCTCCAACGCACATGTGCTTATTGAGGAATACATCCCTAAGGTGCAGGAGACTAGACAAGCTGCCGTGATATTGCAAAACCCGGCCATGGTCGTGCTGTCGGCCAAAAATCAAGAGCGTTTGTACGAGCAGGTACAAAGATTGCTTTCTGCACTCAGAGCACCGGAATACGCAGAAGCCAGTTTGGAGGATATAGCATTTACCCTTCAGGTAGGACGGGAAGCTATGGAAGAACGGTTAGCAGTCTTAGCTAAGTCTACGAGGGAGCTTGAAGGAAAGCTGGAGAGCTTCCTGGCGGGGAATGAGGATATCGACGGACTCTATTCGGGTCAGGTAAAGAAAAATAAAGATATTCTGACTGTTCTTGAAGCAGACGAGGACATGGAACAGTTGGTGGATGTCTGGATAAGCAAGGGCAAGTATACAAAGCTGGCAGAGCTTTGGGTTCAGGGCTTGTTATTCGATTGGAACAGGCTTTATGGAAAGGCCAGACCTCGTCGGATGAGTCTGCCAACCTATCCATTTGCTCAGGAGAGCTATTGGATCTCTACGTTCGGAAGCCAGTCCAAGGAGACCAAGATGGAACCTCTTGAAGTTGATATCCCGGCACAAAAGCCTGTTTTCAGTCCTCCTGCTGTCGATGATAATGTGCAGGTACAGACATTGGCGAAAGTACCTGAAAAACCGCAGGGTATTTTGCTGCGCTCAGTTTCTGACATCGAGAAGGTAGCCGATACACCGAAAAAGGCAGCCAAGCCCGCAGAAGTGAAGCCGGCTCCGCCGCAACCTAAACCTATCATTTCCTCACCGCAACTGGCTGTCAAGGATGAGGTCAAGCGATCTGCTAATGGGCCTGCGGCTATACGGGTTGATGCCTTGGAGAAGGAACTAATTGAAAGTCTTGCGAAATCCTTGAGTATGGACGAAAAGGACATCGGCCGGGACGATAAATTTATCGACATGGGACTGGATTCTATTATAGGCGTAGAGTGGGTACAGGACGTGAACAAACGGTTTGGAACTTCTATTTCAGCAACCAGAGTGTATGACTATCCTAACATTAAAGAATTTTCCAGATATTTAGCAAAGGAATTAAGCAAATCGGCGGAAGCCTCAAATCAAGTGCCTGTAGAGTCAACTTCTACGCAGCCCATGCAAGCGTTGATCCAGAAGGTGCTGCAAGGTGAATTAAATGTTGAGCAGGCCGATCAGTTGTTCAAGCAATTACACTCGTAAATTGCCGACACGATATTCGTCCTATTTCATACAGCTAGGAGGGCATTTTTATGGATCCAAAAGATATTTTTCGTGCGGTACAAACAGGGGAAATAAATTCTGAAGATGCCGAAAAACAATTGCTCCAATTTATGGGCGGGCTCTCGGATGAATCTTTGGAAGAATCATTGGCAGCTCGATCAGAGGAATCATCATTAGAGGAATTGTCTCTTTCGCTACAGCCATTGGACAGTTTTCACGGACCGGAAAAGGAGAGCAATGGCGAAACGGAAGTGCCGCCTGTGGTTCAACTGCAGGAATTTGAGCATGGCATTGTCCTGTTAACAATGAAGGATACAGTGCACAAAAATACATTTTCCAATGAACTGATTATAGGCCTGAATCAGGCGTTCGAAACGGTGCAGGCTAACGAAAATTATAAAGTTGTGATTCTGACGGGGTACGACACCTACTTTGCCACAGGAGGTACACAGGAGGGACTGCTGGCAATTCATGAGGGAAAGGCGAAATATAGCGATACCAATGTTTACAAGATTGCACTGGATTGCAAGCTACCGGTCATTGCCGCTATGCAGGGACATGGGATTGGCGCAGGCTGGTGCATGGGGATGTTTTGCGATTTTATCGTGATGAGTAGAGAAAGCATCTACACCACTAATTTTATGAAATACGGCTTCACTCCTGGTGCGGGCTCAACTCTCATTTTTCCTGAAAAATTCGGAGTTAGCATGGCGCAGGAAATTTTATTCACAGGTACTAGATATAGCGGTTCAGAACTGGAGTCCAAAGGGACTCCTTTTCCTGTTCTGCCGAGAAACGAAGTGGTACCGTACGCTATGCAGCTGGCAAGAAAATTGTCCGAATCGCCAAGAGAATCATTGATTGAGCTGAAAAACCATATGGCTCAGCCGATAAGAGAAAAGCTGGCGGCGACGATTGAAAAAGAAATAAAAATGCAGGACAAAACGTTTGTGAATCAGCAAGAGGTCAAGGAACGGATTCAAACGGCCTACGGACAGCAGTCGAATAGCGATGATACGCACAAACCGCTCAAGCAGGCTGATCTGAAAAAAAACGTGTCCCGTATACCGCATGGTCAGGAGAAGGATTCGATCGCAATTATTGGCATGGCGGGGCAGTTCCCCAAATCCAAAACATTGACTGAATTCTGGGATAACCTGGCTCAAGGCAGGGATTGTATATCGGAAATTCCTTCAACACGCTGGTCCATTGATGATTATTATGATACTGATCCCAAGGTTGAGGGGAAAACCTATAGCAAGTGGATGGGTGTGCTAGAGGATATAGATCGATTTGACCCGTTGTTCTTTAATATATCTCCTGCGGAAGCAGAGATGATGGACCCTCAACAGCGTCTATTTCTGGAAAGTAGCTGGAAATGCATTGAAGATGCAGGTTTAAATCCTGCCTCACTGTCGGGGAGCCGTTGCGGTGTTTTTGTAGGTTGTGCAGCTAGTGATTATGGAAGGTCCATGAGCGGACAGGGGTTGAACGCGCAGGTTCTTATGGGAGGAGCGCCTTCCATTTTATCGGCCCGGATTTCGTATTTACTGAATTTGAAGGGCCCTTCTCTGGCGATTGATACCGCATGCTCTTCCTCTCTGGTAGCTATTGCTGAAGCTTGCAACAGCCTTGTTTTAGAAACAAGCGATCTTGCTTTGGCGGGCGGAGTAATGATTATGGCAGGACCGGGGATGCATGTTATGACCAGCAAAGCAGGAATGTTGTCCAAGGATGGACGATGCTTTACTTTTGATGCCCGTGCAAACGGTTTTGTCCCCGGAGAAGGGGTTGGCGTTGTTTTATTAAAACGGCTCTCTGATGCAATCAGGGACAAGGACTCCATCCATGGGGTTATCCGAGGCTGGGGAATGAATCAGGATGGGAAAACCAACGGCATCACCGCTCCAAGTGTAAATTCACAGATTTCGCTCGAAAGAGAGGTTTACCAACGGTTTAATATTAATCCTGAAACCATCTCTCTGGTAGAGGCCCATGGGACAGGCACCAAGCTGGGCGATCCTATCGAAGTGGAAGGACTTACCGAATCTTTCCGATCCTATACGAGCAAAAAGGGCTATTGCGCGCTGGGATCGCTGAAAAGCAATATGGGACATATGCTGACTGCGGCCGGAGTGGCCGGGGTAATGAAAGTACTCCTGGCTATGAAACACCAGCAATTGCCGCCAACGATCAATTTTGAAACCTTAAATGAACATATTTCTTTGGAGGAAAGCCCGTTTTACATTAACACCGGGCTACAAAAGTGGGAGTCCAAACCGGGGACACCCCGGTGTGCAAGCGTAAGTGCTTTTGGGTTTAGCGGCACTAACGCACATATGGTTATTGAAGAATATGTGCCTGTAGCCTCTGAGATGAAGCTGGACCCAGTCGATCAAGACAACCCAGTGCTATTTGTACTGTCTGCCAAAAGCGAACAAGCCTTGAAAGCCTATGCAGCTGACATGATGGACTTTGTTAAATTGCACGAAAATGCTAATTTGTCGGACCTGACTTATACCCTTCAAGTGGGCAGAGATGCCATGAACTGGCGCCTCGCGTTTTTGACAGATTCAAGAGGAAATCTGATCGATGAGCTGGAGCATTTTGTGAATGGAAACTCATCGGATAAGGTGTTAACCGGACAGGTAGACGATGCTAGAGACGGAATTGAACTTTTTGATTCTGACGAAGACACCGGGACCCTCGTTCGGACCTGGCTTCAGAATAGAAGACTTGATAAGGTGGCCAAATTATGGGCCAATGGCGCAAGTATTGAATGGGATGCACTTTATGGAGAAATTAAGCCTCAGCGAATCAGTCTACCGACCTATCCTTTCGAGAGGGAACGCTATTGGTTGTCTGAGACAGACATGGGGCAGGAGAATATAAACCCGGCTATGGCCGCCCAAATCCACCCTTTGCTGCATCAAAATACTTCCGATCTCTCTGGGCAGCGCTACGACTCCACCTTTACAGGCCGGGAATTTTTCCTAGCGGATCACCGAATCCTAGGCCAACCGACATTACCCGGGGTGGCTTACCTTGAAATGGTGCGAGCGGCCGTAGAAGAAGCAGCGGGGGATGTTATGGAGGGTGAGACTCATATACAGCTGAAAAATGTAGTATGGGCTCAGCCCATCGTTGTAGCTAACAAACCAGTCAGGGTGCACACCAGCCTATATCCTCAGGAAGATGGAGCGATTGCGTTTGAAATATATAGCAGAGTGGAAGAAGACGCCGAAGGTATTATACACAGCCAGGGGATAGCTGTGTTGGAGAGAAGTGGTGAGTCGCAGTATCTGGACCTGAATGTCTTACAGGCAGAATGTATTCGCAGTTCACTATCTTCAAGCCAATGCTATGAAGCTTTCAGAACCATGGGAATAGACTATGGCCCGGGACATCGGGGAATAGAGACCATCTTTCAGGGAAAGGATTACGTGCTGGCAAAGCTGTCCCTTCCATCCAATGTATCTCATACCCAAAGTGAATTTGTATTGCATCCGGCTTTGATGGATTCAGCCTTGCAGGCCACAATCGGCTTGGTGATGGATCGGGAAGAACATGTGCCTGAGGGCAAGCTCTCAGTACCCTTTGCCTTGCACGAACTGAAAATATTCGAAAAATGCACTTCTGTGATGTGGGCCCGGATTTCCAGACAAGCGAATGAGGAGACACTAAATGGATTGAGCATGGTACATATCGATCTCTGTGACGAGACCGGAAAGATTTGTGTGCAGCTCAAAGGGCTCTCATCCAGAGAGCTGGAAGAAGGAGTAGGGCAAGCAGACTTCGTTGAGCATGTGGGCACACTCATGCTGGAGCCGGTCTGGGAGGAGAAGGCAGTCCCCGCAGGAGAGAACGCGTTCGACGATATACGGCACATTGTGATCCTGTGCGAATTTGAAGGTATCGCCGGGGAGGATATTGCAGCTCGCATGGACGGTACTCGCTGCATTGTTTTACAGTCCTCAAGTACTGACTTGGATGCGCGGTTTGAAGACTACACTATTCAGATATTTGAAGAATTGCAAACTATGATGCTGGACATACACAAACCAAAAACTTTGCTGCAAATTGCAGTCCCTGCCCGAAATGATCAACAGGTCTATTCCGGGTTCTTTGCCATGCTGCAAACCGCCCAAAAAGAAAACCCGAGTATCATGGGTCAACTGCTAGAGCTTGATGCCAAAGATGGCCCTGAGGGGATTATTGCAAAATTACAAGAGAACCGATACAGCCAGTACAGCGAACGGATACGATATCATGGCGACAAGCGACAGGCTTTAAAGTGGCAAGAAATTGAAACCTTGTGTGAAGATCCAGTCCGGCCATGGAAAGATGGAGGGACCTATCTCATCACTGGCGGTCTAGGCGGTCTGGGACTGATTTTTGCCAGAGACATCGTGTGCAATGTGAAAAACTCCACCGTCGTACTGGCAGGACGATCACCTCTGTCAGCGGATAAACAGTCCTTGTTAAGTGAATTGGAAGCGCGGGAAGGTCATATAGAGTACAGACAGGTGGATGTGGGTCAAAAGGAAGCGGTCACCGAGTTAATTAATGGCATCGTCGAGCAATTTGGCGGTCTTAACGGTATTTTACACACAGCAGGAGTTATACGGGACAACTTCATCATCAAAAAGACGATAGAAGAAGTTAGAGAAGTGCTGACTCCCAAAGTCTCAGGGTTGATCCATCTGGATCAGGCCAGCAGAGCCCTGCCTCTCGATTTCTTTATCCTGTTTTCTTCCGGCGCCGGAAGTCTTGGTAATGTAGGACAGATTGATTACTCTGCTGCCAATGGTTTTATGGATGCTTATGCTTCTTATCGAAATGCCTTGGTGGCAGGCAAGCAGCGCCATGGGCACACGCTGTCGATCAACTGGCCGTTGTGGAAAGACGGGGGCATGCATGTCGATGGGGAAACGGAAAAGACGATGCAAGGTCTGGGCATGATTGCCATGGAAACAGAGAATGGAATAAAGGCTTTGTATCAAGGCTTATCTTCCGGTAAAAGCCAGGTCATGGTTATCGAAGGGTATCCTCAAACGATTAAGGCGGCCCTGCTGGGACAGCCTTCAGGAACAGAAATTTCAGACCGTTCCGGATTGAAAGACGGGGAAGTCGCTGTTATCGGCGAAGAATGGCTAAAAGAAAAAGCTGAAGACTATTTGAAAACATTGCTTTCGGCTGTAATCAAGCTGCCAGCTGAAAGTATAAATGTAAACGCGCCTATGGACAGGTATGGGATTGATTCCATATTGGTCATGCAGCTCACGAATGAATTGGAAAAAACGTTTGGCTCACTGCCGAAGACATTATTTTTTGAATACCATAATCTCCGCTCATTAACTGGCTATTTCTTGGAATCGCATCGCGGCCGGCTGGTAGACGTTTTAAAAGCGCAGGAGAAGAATATGGCTCTTCACAAAGTAGCGAACGAACCTGCAAAAGCAGCAATAGAGCCTTTGGCTTCGTTAGCTGCGGGTCGCAAACGTACATGGCCTCTCCCGACAGGTACGCAGCCCCGTCAGGAAAAGAAGGGCTTGGACATTGCCATTATCGGGGTATCGGGAAGATATCCGGGGGCAGCAGGTATCGACGAGTTCTGGAAAAACCTAAAGGATGGGAAGGATTCCATCACTGAAATTCCCAAGGAGCGTTGGGACCACAGCCTGTACTTTAATGAAACTAAAGGTAAGCCCGGGAAAACCTACAGCAAGTGGGGAGGGTTTATCGACGGAGTGGACTGGTTTGACCCGTTGTTTTTCAACATTTCGCCAAGAGAAGCGGAAACGATGGACCCTCAGGAGCGCCTATTCCTAGAATGCGTGTATGAAACCATAGAGGATGCGGGCTATACGCGTGAAACTCTTTGTGCAGACCGGGGACTTGGCGGCATGGAAGGCAATGTTGGCGTTTATGTCGGAGTGATGTATCACGAATATCAGCTTTATGGAGCCCAGGAACAAGCCAAAGGGAATATGCTCGGGCTTCTCGGGAATGCTTCGGCGGTTGCCAACCGTGTATCGTATTTTTGTAATTTTCATGGACCAAGTATCGCTGTGGATACCATGTGCTCTTCGTCACTGACAGCAATCCATATGGCTTGTCACGGGTTGCAGCATGGAGAATGTGAACTGGCGGTTGCAGGGGGAGTTAACGTTTCTGTCCATCCCAACAAATATCTACTACTCGGACAGGGAAGCTTTGCATCAAGCAATGGGCGGTGTGAAAGCTTCGGACAGGGTGACGGATATGTGCCAGGAGAAGGAGTCGGGGCTTTGCTGCTCAAGCCGTTGGCCAAAGCTATAGCAGATGGAGACCGGGTATATGGCATCATAAAAGGTACTGCAGTGAATCACGGAGGTAAGACCAATGGATATACCGTACCCAACCCCAACGCACAGGCTAGCGTGATTGGGCAGGCCATTCAGGAGGCGGGAATCAACCCTAGAACCATTAGCTATATAGAGGCGCATGGGACAGGAACTCCTCTGGGTGATCCGATTGAAATTGCGGGCTTACAAAAGGTGTTCCGGGAATATACCAGAGACAAGCAGTTCTGTTCAATCGGGTCTGCCAAGTCTAATATCGGACATTGTGAGAGCGCAGCTGGTATTGCCGCGGTGACAAAGGTGCTGTTGCAGTTGAAAAATAAACAATTGGTACCTTCGCTGCATTCAAGCAAGTTAAATCCCAATATCGATTTTAGTGATAGCCCTTTTAAAGTTCAGCAGGAATTAGAGGAATGGAAAAGACCTGTCGTATCCATCGATGGCGAAATCAGGGAATACCCAAGGTTGGCAGGAGTCTCGGCCTTCGGGGCAGGCGGATCTAACGCTCATGTGGTAATCGAAGAATACATTCCAGCAGAGACTGCTCAGCTGCAAGCTGCTCCTGCGTCGCTTAATCCTGCCATGATTGTGCTATCGGCCAAGAACAAGGAAAGACTGAACGAGCAGGCCCAAAGATTGCTATCTGCCATCAGAGAGCTGAATGACCCGCGTATAGGTCTCGCAGATATCGCCTACACGTTGCAGATCGGACGAGAAGCGATGGAAGAACGGCTTGCGATCATTGCCACCTCCATCCAAGAGCTGGATTGGAAATTGGAAAGCTTCCTGCTGGAAAAGGAAGGTATAGAAGAGCTGTATAGAGGACAGGTAAAGCGCAACAAAGGAGTATTGGTCACTCAGGAAATCGATGAGGATATGGCTAAAATGGTGGGTGCATGGGTGAGCAAAGGTAAATATGGAAAACTCGCCGAGCTTTGGGCGACGGGATTGCTGTTGGACTGGAACAGGCTTTATGGGGAAGTGAAGCCTCGCAGGATTAGTTTGCCAACCTATCCTTTTGCCAGGGAAAGCTATTGGGTGCCCGTAAACCAGGTAAAGATCGATGGCATGACAGCCGCTCTCGGTCAGTCTACATTTTTGTCACCTTTACTGCATCACAACACTTCAAACTTCTTGAAGCAGCGGTTCAGCTCAACGTTTACAGGCGAGGAGTTTTTCCTCAGGGATCATACGGTAAAAGGCCAACGGGTTCTACCAGGTGTCGCTTATCTTGAGATAGTGCGGGCGGCTGTGGAACGCTCTATAGGAGATGAGGACAACTGCGCAACAGGAATCCGGTTGAAAAATGTAAACTGGATTCGGCCAATTGTGGTGGAAGATCGGCCATTCTCAGTACACACCGGACTATTCTTGGAAGACGCCGGAAAAATCAGCTTTGAAGTGTATAGTGAGCAAGAAGGAAGCAATATCGGACATACCGTGCACAGCCAGGGCAATGCGGTGCAGTTTAACGTGGAACAAAAGCTAGTGCTTAACCTTGAGGCATTACAGGCAGAATTTGATCCACACGGATTTGAGGGGGCGCGCTGCTACAATATCTTCCAAAAAATCGGGATGGATTACGGCCCAGCCTTCAAATGTGTGGAGAAAGTGTACTCACGTCCGGGCAAGGTACTGGTCAAGCTGGCACTGCCCTCCATGCTCTCTGATTCGGCTGACAGCTTTGTTCTTCACCCTAGCTTAATGGATGCGGCCTTGCATGCATCGATCGGATTAATCATGGGGCAGGATGGAGGGCTGCCGGACAGCAAGGTACCAAATACCCCTTCTATGCCATTCGCTCTTCAAGAGGTCGAAATCCATGGGGGATGCACCCAGAATATGTGGTCGTTGATTCAATACAGCGAGGGCAGTAAGAAAGAGGACAAGGTACAGAAGCTCAATATCGACTTATGTGATGAGGAAGGGAACGTTTGTGTCAGAATAACGGGACTATCCACCCGGGCGCTGGACGGAGATATCCGCACTGAGCATGCACAAGGTGTAGTCGCAGGAGATCATGCCGCCGATCCGCTTGTAGGAGCCGTTATGCTCATCCCCAAATGGGACCCGGTTGCGCTTAAAAAAGATACAGCTTTCCCATCGTCGATAGACCGAATGGTCATTGCAGGTGGTACAGACAAAGATAGACAGGCTATCCGGGAATACTATCCGAAGGCGCATTTTTTGGAGCTACAGGCGCAGGATTCCATAGAAACGGTTGCCTCAAAGGTCGAAGAATATGGAGCAGTTGACCATATTTTGTGGATTGCACCTACTATTTCTGTCGAATCTGTCACTGCTGAATCCTTAATTGAGGAACAGGAGCCAGGAGTCTTGCTCTTCTTTAGAATGGTCAAGGCGCTGCTCCTGCTGGGGTATGGAACGAAAAAACTAGGCTGGACAACTATAACCACCCAGGCTCAGTCGATCGATCAGGACGATACAGTCCACCCGGCCCACGCAAGTTTCCATGGGTTGGTAGGCACGATGGCCAAAGAATATCCGAACTGGAAGGTTCGTATTATAGACCTGCAATCCGACTATGACTGGCCGTTATCCGAACTATTTACGCTTCCTTCAGACCGTCAGGGACGGATGTGGGTTTTCAGAGGCGGACAGTGGTACCGACAGCAGCTGATTCCGTTCAAGCAGACTCCAGGCGCAGAAGGACAGACACTGTACAAAACCGGAGGCGTCTATGTGGTTATCGGTGGTGCAGGCAACATCGGAGTAGCCTGGAGCAAGTATATGGCCTCGACTTATCAGGCCCAGATGGTATGGATAGGCAGAAGGGCAAAGGATGCATCCATCCAGGCTAAATTAGACGAATTTAAAGGCATCGGACCTGTTCCATGCTATATTACGGCAGATGCAGCAGATGAAAGGTCGCTGCAGGGAGCATATGAGGAGATAAAGCAGCGTTACTCCAAGATCAACGGCGTAGTCCACTCTGCCATTGCCTTTTTGGAGAAGGGATTGGAAGACTTGACGGAGGAAGGGCTCCGGTCTGGGCTTTCAGCAAAGGTCGATGTCAGTGTACGCATGGCTCAGGTCTTCCAAAATGAACCGCTGGATTTCGTGTTGTTTTTCTCTTCCATTATTGCCTATGTAAAAAACCCGGGACAAAGCAGCTATGCTGCTGGATGTACCTTTAAGGATTCGTTTGCGCAGCGGCTCTCACAGGAATGGCGTTGTCCGGTGAAAGTCATGAACTGGGGATACTGGGGGAACGACGAGAACAATGCTTCCCAAGACAGGCAGCAAGAGGTGGAAAATTACTCAAGACTAGCGCAGATCGGTGTTGGACTTATTGGGCCTCAAGAGGGGATGGAGGCACTTGAGACGTTGCTTGCTTCCCCGCTGAATCAAGTAGGGCTGATGAAAACAACAAAACATCTAGATTTGGAAGGGACTAATCCGGCGGAAGCCATTGACCTGTACCCGCACAACACGGATCCCAATCTTCGGGATATACAAGAAAGTATTGCTGCAGTGATCAAATCAAAAGTCCAGTTTGCCGAGGACTATGCGGCAGAGGATGCTGGCAGCCTGCAGGAAAGGGAATTGGAACATCTATTGGGCAAGCTACTGCAGGAGCAACTTTTGTCCATGGGGCTGTCAGGGACAGATCGTCAGTCTATCGACGAGTTTAAACATAAGCATGGGCTGCCTGAGTTATACGGCAAATGGCTAGGAGAGAGCGTAAAGATTTTGGCACGGATGAATGATGCCCTTACAGGTGGAAATGATTCCAGCTCGACTTATAGAGAGGATGTCTGGCAGGAATGGGAAGAGCACAAGCACACATGGCTGAAATATCCGCAGATGCGAGCAAGGGTACATTTGGTTGAGACAACGCTGCGGGCTTTGCCTGAAATTATTACCGGCAAATGTCCTGCCACGGAAATCATGTTCCCCAATTCCTCTATGGAGCTGGTGGAAGGGATTTATAAGAACAGTCTGGTCGCCGACTATTTTAATGAAGTTCTTTCCGATACGATTGCCGCCTATGTTCAGCAGAGAATTATGAACAACTCCGCTGCAGAAATCAGAATTGTCGAAATCGGAGCAGGCACCGGAGGAACCAGCAGCGCCGTATTTCTCAAATTACGGCCATATCGCAAACACATTCAGGAATATTGTTATACCGATATTTCGAAGGCCTTTTTGATGCACGCAGAAAAAGAGTATGGGCCAGACAATTCGTACCTCAGCTATCGAATATTTAATGTGGAAGAACCTATTGCTGGACAAGGTATTGATGCGGGTAAATATGATATTGTCATTGCTGCCAATGTACTTCATACGGCAAAAGATATTCGCCAGGCATTGCGCAATGCGAAAGCGGTTTTGAAAAGCAACGGCCTGCTTCTGTTAAATGAACTCATGGGCAGCAGTGTGTTTACCCATCTTACCTTCGGATTGCTGGATGGCTGGTGGGCTTATGAGGATTCGGAATTGCGTATTCCCGGCTGCCCTGGGCTGTATCCTCACGTATGGAAAAGCGTATTGGCCAAAGAAGGCTTTCACACAGCGTTCTTCCCAGCGCAGGAGGCGCATGATTGGGGCCAGCAGATCGTTGCAGCCCAAAGCGATGGCTTGGTTCGGCAAAAGCGACAGCCAAAGCAGAAAACCATATTGATAGAGGATAGGACTGTTGAAGCAGGATCAATGAAACAATCAGCTCAGCCCAAAAGAGAGGCAGTACAGGCAGAATCTGAAAATGTGCTGCGCAGCAAAAGTACGGCCTACTTTAAAAATTTACTTGGCGAAACACTAAAAATGGAACCGGGAAGCATCGACTCTACGGTTGCCCTGGAAGAGTACGGGATCGACTCGATATTGGTTGTGCAAATCACCAATGTTTTGCGTGAGGTCATCGAGGATTTTGCCAGCACCCTGTTTTTTGAGTACAACACCATAGATGATCTGGTAGCGTACCTGCTTCAAACGCAAAGGGATTCGTTGAAGAAGCTGGTAGGTATGAAGGAGACAGAGATGAGCGAAGAAACTTCCAGAGTGGAAGAGGTACCTGCTCCACAGGTAATCGATATGGCCCCAATGAGCTTTGTACGGGAAGGACGCTTCCTTAAGCCGTCTGTCAGCAAAGGTGAGAAGCCGAAGGAGCACTCCTCTAATATCAGAGATGTTGCGATTGTGGGCTTGTCAGGGCGCTATCCAGGAGCTCGTAATGTAGAGGAATATTGGAACAACCTAAAAGAGGGTAAAAACTGCATCACTGAAATTCCGAAAGACCGTTGGGATTGGAAGACCTACTTTGACGAAGAAAAAGGAAAACGAGGCACCATCTATACGAAATCAGGCGGCTTTATCGATGGAATTGATTTATTTGATCCGCTATTTTTCAAGATTTCTCCTGCAGAAGCTGAAACTATGGATCCGCAAGAACGGCTCTTTCTGGAAGCCGCATACGCAAGTATTGAGGATGCCGGATATACCCCTGCCAATCTTTGTGAGAGTCGAAAAGTGGGCGTATTTGCGGGCGTAATGAATGGGAATTACGGTTTGGGACCTCAATACAATTCCATTTCCAATCGGATATCCTATCATTTGGATTTCCAAGGTCCAAGTATGACCATCGATACCGCTTGTTCTTCCTCATTGACGGCGATCCATCTAGCTTTGGAAAGTCTGTATAGCGGTATCAGCGAGTGCGCTATTGTCGGGGGGGTCAATTTGATCGTAGACCCAATCCACTATATTAAGCTGTCAGCAATGACGATGCTTTCCAAAAGTGGCGAATGTAAGTCGTTTGGAGACCAAGCGGATGGATTCGTTGATGGGGAGGGCGTCGGCGCTATCGTGTTAAAGCCGCTGGAGAAAGCTATTGCAGACGGTGACCATATTTATGGTGTCATCAAAGGGAGCATGCTCAATGCTTCAGGTAAAACCAGTGGTTATACAGTACCTAGCCCTCAAGCTCAATCTCAGCTGATCGAGGCGGCGCTCCAGCGTTCGAATGTTGATGCAAGAACCATCAGTTATATTGAAGCCCATGGAACCGGCACGGCTTTGGGAGATCCTATTGAAATTGCAGGATTGACCAGGGCTTTTGAGAAATTCACACAAGACAAGCAGTTCTGCGCCATAGGGTCGGTCAAATCCAATATTGGTCACACTGAGAGCGCAGCAGGCATTGCAGGAGTAACTAAAATATTGTTGCAGCTTAAGCATCGCCAGTTAGTACCATCTTTACATTCTAGGAAGTTGAATCCTGAAATTCATTTCATCAATACTCCTTTTGTCGTTCAGCAGAGCCTAGAAGAATGGAAGAGACCGGTAATTACAACGGATGGAATCACTAAAGAGTATCCGAGACGGGCTGGAATATCGTCTTTCGGTGCAGGAGGGGCCAACGCTCATATCGTGATTGAAGAGTATATTCCCGAGGTCCAGGAGCCATCAGGAATAGAATCTGCTTCTCAGGGACCTGCCATGATCGTGCTATCAGCCAAGAGTGAGGAGCAGCTTAAGGAAAAAGGACGACAGCTGCTTGAGGCTCTTCAAGGTCAGTTATCCTCTGCTAGCATATTGGATATTGCCTATACGCTCCAGGTGGGACGCGAACCGATGGAGGAGCGTCTAGCCATGCTTGTGGATTCGATCACAGATCTTGAGGAGAAATTAAAGGAATTTGTGGCCGGACGCCACCACATGCTCAACCTGTATAGAGGGCAGGTGAAGCGCAACAAAGAAGCGTTGTCCATTTTTACGGGGGACGAAGACCTGCAGCAACTGATTGAACATTGGATTTCCAAAAGGAAATATACAAAGCTTCTGGAGCTGTGGGCCAAGGGGCTAAATTTGGATTGGAACAAACTTTATACTGGCAAGGTACCTCGCCGTATCAGCTTGCCAACCTATCCATTTGCAAAAGAGCATTACTGGACTTCTGAAAGCAAGGATCAATTAAAAGCCCATGCATTACTGCCGCAAAATGAAAGCAATGTAGATTTTGATGATCAATTGTGTGGCAGACTCTTGGATGAAATGATGAACGATGCCATGTCTGTTGATGAGGCTGCCAACGAAATCTTCAATATATTCATACGTAAATGAGAAGTTTCTACATGCTGGGAGGCAATCGAAGATGAAGGACTTTTTTCAAAATATTCTGGGCGAGGTAAAAAGCGGACGGATGCAGAAAGAGGAGGCTATTTTCAGAATACGCCAAGTTCAAGCTCAAATGGCTTCACACGGTACCCTGCAAAGCACAGCAGGGGCCGAGGCGGGGGCCCTGGCGAATACAGGAATTCTTATGCTTGAGCCTTCATGGAAAGAGCAAGCTGCACTCCAAAAAGCGACTCTCCCTGAATTTAGCCAACATCTGGTGGTGCTTTGCGAACTCGATCATATCTCGGAGCGAAGCATTGAAGCGCTCTTAAAAGGAACCCGATGCATCAAGCTCCATGCCGGTCAAACCGGCATGGATGAACGGTTTCAGGGCTATGCTCTTCAACTGCTTGCGGAAGTGCAAATGATTCTCAAAGAGAATCTGAGGGGCAACGTGCTGGTACAGATTGTTGCTTCCTCCCAAAGCGGACAGCAGCTCTTTGCTGGGCTTTTGGGATTGCTGCAAACAGCCGAAAAGGAAAACCCAAAAATCGCAGGGCAATTCGTTGAATTGGAAGCTACAGGTTTGGAAGAGATCGTTGAGAAATTAAAAGAGAACAGCCAATACCCCAAAGACAAAAGGATACGGTATGAGAACAGTAAACGTCTGACTCTCAGCTGGAGCGAAATGAAAGCCCCTGAAACTCCGGGAAGAGTGCCCTGGAAGGATCGGGGGATTTATTTGATTACGGGCGGTGTAGGAGGTTTAGGGCTTGTTTTTGCGAGAGATATCGCCCGGCGAGTCAGAGAAGCTACGCTAGTCCTGGTAGGGCGTTCAATATTTGACGAAGGCAAGCAGGCCATATTGGAGGGATTGAAAGCACTGGGAGCCCGCGTAGAGTACAGACGAGCGGACGTATCCCGAAAGGAAGAGGTCTCGCAACTGATCCTAAAGATCCAAGAGGAGCATGGGGGGATTGATGGCATCCTCCATAGTGCAGGGGTGATACAGGATCGTTTTATTATTCATAAGACGCAGGAAGAGTTCAAGGAAGTAATGGCTCCCAAAGTAGCCGGATTGGTCAACCTGGATCAGGCGACGAAGGAGCTAGACCTTGATTTCTTCATTTTCTTCTCTTCCATCGCAGGGATTATGGGCAATCCTGGTCAGGCCGATTATTCCGCAGCAAATGCGTTTATGGATGCCTATGCCTTATATCGAAACAGCCTCGTCTCTTCCAAGGAGCGCAAAGGGCAGACGCTGTCTGTCAATTGGCCGCTCTGGAAGGATGGAGGAATGCATGCGGATGCCGAAACGGAGATGGCTTGGCAAAGTATTGGCATGGTGGCCATGCAAACTGCAAACGGCGTCAAGGCATTATATGATAGCCTAGCCTCTGGCCAGAAGCAGGTACTGGTGATAGAAGGGGATTTGCCTAGATTGCGGAAGCATCTATTGGAGCCTCAGCCACAGGAAAAATTATATATTGAAGAGACAGCTTCTTCACCGATAAATCCTGAGCTGCTTCTGGAAAAAATCTTGCACCAGCTTAAAGTATTGTTTGGAGAAGTGACTAAGCTGAGCATTGAAAAGATTGATGTCAGTGAGCCTTTGGAGAGCTACGGCATAGACTCCATCATGATTACAAGGCTCAACCAAAAGCTTCAAGGAGTTTTTGGTGAAATCTCGATGACCCTGTTTTTTGAATATCAGACGTTGGAAGCGGTAGCGGAATATTTTATTGCTGACTATTATGAGGAATGCGTACGGTGGACAGGACTTGGAAGACGGCTGGAGCCGGAAGAAAACTTCATCCCCGTATCTTTGCATACTGATAGCGAATTATCATTGCCGACTCTACCAAAGGAAGAAAACCATCATGCCAGTAGGACAGTTATAGACACAGGCAGTGTAAAACACGAACAAATAGCCATTATTGGCATGAGCGGACGATTTCCACAAGCAAAAAATATGGAGGAATACTGGAGCAATTTACAACAGGGCAAAGATTGTATTACAGAAATCCCCGCAGATCGCTGGAATAGGGAAGGATTTTACTTTCCTGATATAAAGGAAGCTGTGGAGAAGGGCAAAAGCTATAGCAAATCTGGGGGATTTGTGGAGGATTTTGCAGATTTTGATCCTCTTTTCTTCAATATATCTCCTCGGGAAGCTATGAGTATGGACCCTCAGGAGCGGATATTCCTGGAAGAATGCTGGAAAACCTTCGAGGATGCTGGATACAGCAGAGATCAGCTTGCAGCGCAATATAATGGGCGAATTGGCGTCTTTGCAGGCATTACCGCAACAGGCTTCAATTTATACGGACCCAAGCTGTGGGAGCAAGGCAAACCAATCTTTCCTCGCACATCCTTCAGTTCGGTAGCAAATCGAATATCGTATCTCTTGAATCTGAAGGGACCTAGCTTTTCGGTGGATACCATGTGCTCATCGTCATTAACTGCAATCCATGAGGCCTGTGAGCATATCCATAACGGAGAATGCGAGATTGCTATAGCAGGGGGAGTTAACTTATATCTTCATCCTTCCAACTATGTTTTTCTAGGCACAATGCGAATGCTATCGCCAGAGGGACGGTGCAAGAGCTTTGGTGAAGGAGGAAATGGATTTGTCCCTGGTGAAGGTGCGGGTGTTGTGTTGCTCAAACCTTTATCTCGAGCCATTGCCGATAAGGACCATATTTATGCGGTTATTCGGGCAACTAGTATCAATCATGGCGGAAAAACAAACGGGTATACCGTGCCTAATCCGGTAGCACAGGCAGAATTGATCCGAGAAACCTTGGATAAAGCAGGCGTCAATGCTCGAACAGTCAGTTATATTGAAGCTCACGGTACAGGGACAGAACTCGGTGATCCTATTGAAATTACCGGACTTACCCAGGCTTTCAAGAAGGATACACAAGATACAGGGTTCTGTGCGATTGGCTCGGTAAAATCAAACATAGGCCATTTAGAGGCGGCCGCAGGGATTGCAGGAATCGCTAAAATTATTCTGCAAATGAAAAACCGAAAAATTGTCCCAAGCCTGCATGCCAAAGAATTGAACCCCAATATAAACTTTGCCAAAACGCCATTTACAGTTCAGCAGGGACTTGCTGAATGGAAACGTCCGATTTTGGAGAAAAACGGCGAGCAACGGGAATACCCTAGAATTGCAGGCATATCTTCCTTCGGAGCCGGAGGGTCTAATGCCCATATCGTTCTAGAAGAATACATTCCGGCAGAACAGGCTGTCTCTACTCCGCAAAAGCCGGTTGTCATTATATTGTCGGCCAAAAGTGATGAAGCATTGAAAGAGCAGGCTGTTCAGTTGACTGCTGCAATTGATAAAAATGTCTTCTCAGATAACGACCTGGTGAATGCGGCTTACACCTTGCAAATGGGGCGTGAGGCGATGGATGAGCGCCTTGCCGTGGTCGTTCAGTCAGTGGAGGAACTTAGGAACAAACTGCGGGAATTCAATGGGGGAAGACCGGATATTGCACAGCTTTATCGGGGACAGGCCAAGCGGGACAAGGAGAGCTTGGATGTAGCTCAGCTGGAAGAAGCGCTGGATGAATCCTTTGATGTCTGGAATCTAGCAGAGAAATACGGCAGACTTTCGGAATTGTGGGTCAAGGGTGTGCACGTTGACTGGAACAGACTCTACAGTGATATCCAGCCTTTCCGCATCAGTTTGCCCACATATCCCTTTGCTAGGGAACGCTACTGGATATCAGTAGATGAAGAAAAGCCCGCTGGTGTCGCTCCAGCATATCTGTACCCCTTGCTGCATCACAACACCTCCGTTCTTTCTGAGCAAAGATTTAGCTCAACCTTTAACGGTCAGGAGTTTTATCTGAATAGTTCCGTCGTTGACGGAAGACTTGTCCTGTCAGATGGAGCATGTCTTGAAATGGCACGGGCAGCGGTTGAACATTCGTTAACAGTACAGGAGAAGGGTCAGGCAGGCATCACACTCACAGACATGGTATGGACACATGCTCCTGTCATAGGAGATCGGCCGGAAATACATATAGGACTCTTTCCGGGAGATCAAGGGGGAATTGATTTCAAGATTTACAGCACACGAACCGAAGCAGGCGATCCTGTCATATACAGCGAGGGAAGTGCCGAGCTGGAGGCTTTAAGTAGAACGGAAACATTAGATATTCAGGCTTTGCAGATGGAGTGCATTGATCATATTTCACATGGGGGAGACGATGAAGCACTGCGGACGATTGAAGTTAACTACGGTTCGGAATTCCAGTCCGCTGAGCAAGTTTATATAGGTCAGGACTTGGTACTGGCCAAGCTATCACTGCCTTCCGGTATGGCAAATACTGAAGGCCTATTTGTTGTGCATCCCTTCATAACAAGTGCTGCCCTGCAAATGCCGTTATACCTGCTTTCGAATAATGAAAATATTATGCGGTTCACCGGCATTGACTCTCGGAAAAAAATACTGCCGACTGCGATAGACAGGCTTCAAATATTTCGGGAGTGTCCGAGCGACATGTGGGCGTTGGTACGGCATGGAAGAGGAAACCAGATTGATCATAGGGCGCACAAGTTTGACATTGATTTGTGCGACGAGGCAGGCAGAATCTGTGTGCGCATAAAAGGGGTCTCCTACAAGGAAGCGGAGACTTGTGAGCAACCGCTCGGTGCAATGATGCTGCAGCCATTCTGGAAAGAACAGGCGGTTGGGGAGGAAACCATAACAACCGACTACGAACGGCATGTGGTCATACTTTGTGAGACAGATGCCATAGCTGCGTTACATGTCGAGGCTTCCTTGACAGGCGCGGAATGTATCACCCTACAAGCCCGCATGGAGGAGGTCGACCGACGCTTTGAAACATATGCTGTTCAGGTCTTTGAGAAAATACAAGGTATCCTGATTAACAAGCCTAAAGGCAAAGTGTTGGTACAAATTGTAATGATGTCTGGAAATGAAAAGCTACTTTTCTCCGGGCTGTGCGGCTTACTCAAAACAGCTCATAAGGAGAATCCAAAGTTCTATGGGCAACTGATTGAAGTAGGGGAAATGGAGAAAAATGAAAGACTCATTGAAATATTAAGATCGAGCAGTCGGCGTCCAGAGGACAGCCGCATCCGGTTTGTAGAAGGCAAACGTTGGATTCCTGCCTGGAACAAGGTCGAAATGCCGTCGATGCCACAAATTCCATGGAAAGATCATGGAGTTTATCTGGTTACTGGAGGTGCCAAAGGCCTGGGTCTTATTTTTGCCAAAGAAATTGCGCGTCAGACCAAGGATGCAACTCTGATTCTGACGGGGCGTTCCATGCTGGACGAGGACAAGCTGGCCCCATTGGAAGAATTGAAGGCTTTGGGCGCCAAGGTGGAATATAGACAGGTGGATGTTACGCAGAAGGAAGCGGTGGTTGGCCTGATTGAGGACATCCAAACGGCATACGGCGGAATTAATGGCATTCTGCACAGTGCTGGAATTATCAAAGATAACTATATCATCAAAAAGACGAGCGCAGAATTTAGGGAAGTACTGGCGCCAAAGGTGGCCGGCCTAGCCCATTTGGATCAGGCCAGTAAGGACATGCCCCTAGATTTCTTTATCCTTTTTTCATCAGCTGCGGGAGTGGGCGGAAATGCGGGTCAGTCTGACTATGCTACCGCGAATGCGTTCATGGATGCATATGCTTGGTATCGTAATACCTTGGTATCCTCCTGGGAGCGTATGGGCAAAACGCTGTCGATCAATTGGCCGCTATGGAAAGAAGGCGGAATGCGGCCTGACCAGGAGACGGAGAAGGCCTTGCAGAATGTAGGTATGTTTGCGATGAGGACAGAGACTGGTATTAGTGCGTTGTATCAAAGTATAGCCTGCATATCGAATCAAGCGATGGTGGTAGAAGGAGACATTGAGCTGATCAGCAGAATGATGATTATGGAAGGACAGCTTGAAGAAAGCGGAGAAGCAGCCCGAGATCAGAGACTCGGATCAGAAGACAACATGGTTCTCTTCTCAGCAAATAAGGTAGTGTCCGTCCAAGATGAACATCTGCTGCGTGAAAAGACGGCCCATTACTTGAAGACTTTGCTGTCTTCGTCAATCGAACTGCCTGCATATCGAATTGAAGAGGATACGCCGTTGGAAAATTACGGGGTGGATTCTATCAAGTCCATGGAACTGACTGACCAGTTGGAGAAGACGTTCGATCAGGTGTCGAAGACGATATTTTTTGAATATCCGAATATTCGAAGCTTAACCGAGTATTTTTTGGAATCTCATCGAGACGAATTAATCGCTCTGTTTGGTCTGGAGCAGGCAGTAACTGTAGGTGTAAAAGCCGCCACCGCCACGGCAGCAATGGGTACAGAACTTCGACCAGGAGAAGAACAGTTGCGTGATCAGGTGACAAGTTATCTAAAAGGCTTGCTATCTTCATCTACCGGACTGCCGGAACAACGCATTGAAGAGGATAAAAACCTGGAAAACTATGGAGTTGACTCCATAAAGTCTATGGAAATAACCGATCAGCTGGAAGAAACGTTTGGATCACTGTCCAGAACGCTATTGTTTGAATATCCGAATATCCGAAGCTTAACCGAATATTTTCTGGAATCTCACCGAGACGAATTAAGCACTTTGTTTGGTCTGGATCAGGTAGCGACTGTAAGTGCAATAGCTGACACGGTTTCTGTAGCCAATGAGACAAAATCCCTGCCTAGAGAAGGGCGGCTGCGTGATCAGACGACAGGGTATCTAAAGGGCTTACTTTCCTCGTCCACCGGACTGCCGGAACAACGCATTGAAGAGGATAAAAACCTAGAGAACTATGGAGTTGACTCCATAAAGTCTATGGAAATAACCGATCAACTGGAAGAAACGTTTGGATCACTGTCCAGAACCTTACTGTTTGAATATCCAAATATCCAGAGTTTAACGGATTACTTCCTGGAATCACACTGGGATGAATTGAACGCTTTGTTTGGTGCTGAACAAGAGCTAGTTGCGGGAGCCAGCACGAAATCCATTGGCATCGTAGAACATGCAAAAGCTCCCTCTCCAATATTTCGGCACTCACCCATTTCGTCAGTGCGAGTAGAGCCTAAGGAGGCGGTCACAGGAACAGGAGCGATGGACATTGCTGTCATCGGGGTGTCCGGAAAATATCCTGGAGCGGAAAATATTCAAGAATTCTGGAGAAATCTCCAAGAGGGCAAGGACTGCATTACCGAAGTTCCCGAAGATCGCTGGGATCACGATCTTTACTTTGATAAAGAAAGAAATAAACCGGGAAAAACCTACTGCAAATGGGGGGGCTTCCTAAACCGAATAAATCCGTTGGATTCTTCTTTCTTTCACCTGACCCCTCATGAGGTGAGTTTGATGGACCCTATGGAACAGCTTTTCCTGGAAATGATATGGAGCCTGCTGGAAAGTGCGGGATATACGCGAGAGGTGCTACAGAAAAAACACCAGTCCAAGGTGGGGGTCTACGTTGGTGCTACGTATCATAAATACTGCGACTGTGATACAAATACGGATGCCCCTCGGGTCACATCCTTTGGTTCTGTTGCTGTCGCCAACCCCATGTCGCATTATTTCAATTTCCAGGGTCCGAGCATATCCATTGATACGATGAGTTCTTCCTCTGCAGTGGCTGTCCATATGGCATGTGAAAGCCTGATCAGAGGAGAGTGCCAAATCGCAGTAGCTGGCGGGGGGAATCTGTTGACAAGCCCCAAAAAATATATCGAATCCAGCCAGAACAATTTGATCGGAAGCCATGAAGATAGTCGAAGCTTTGCAGATGGAGACGGATATCTTCCCGCTGAAGGAGTTGGGGCAGTTCTCTTAAAGCCGCTTCATAAGGCAGAACAGGATGGAGACTGTATTTTAGCAGTCATCAAATCTACGGCAACTAATCATGGAGGACACAGCAATGGGTATACGGTCCCTAATCCCAATGCACAGGCACAACTTGTTGAAGAGAACTTTTTGAAAGCCGGCATTCACCCCCGGACAGTCAGCTATGTAGAGGCAGCAGCCAATGGATCTACATTGGGAGACCCAATTGAGCTAGTCGCCTTGAAAAAATCATTCCAGAAATTTACGGACGAGCAGCACTTTTGTGCCATGGGATCGGTTAAATCCAATATAGGCCACGCAGAAGCAGCCTCGGGGATATCGCAGCTAACCAAGACCATATTGCAATTGTGGCATCGAAAACTGGTTCCCACCATTAAAGCGGAGAAGCTGAATCCCAATCTTACTTTCAGCAATACTCCATTTTATCTGCAACGGGAGCTTCAGGAATGGAAGCGGCCTGTAATAGAGCTGGAAGGAGAAGCGCGGGAATTTCCGTTGCGGGCAACAGTAAGCTCCTTCGGTGCTGGGGGATCTAACGTCCATTTTATTCTGGAAGAATACATTCCTTCGCCAAAAGAAGCTGTTCAGTTGAAAGGGGCAGATCAGACAGAAGTAGTGGTTCTCTCGGACGTAAACTGGGAGCGATTGAAGGCTCTTGCGAGTCAATTGCTTGAATATGTGGAGCAGCAGAACGAGCTTTCCTTACATGATGTGGCTTTCACACTTCAGACAGGCCGCGAAGCGATGAAGTGCCGGACGGCAATCGTAGCGAGCTCGCGAGAGGAACTGCTCACTGGTCTGAGAGAGCTTATCGAATCTGTCGGCAAGGGTAACGAGCCAGAGGGAGCGTCTATTCCGATATTTATTGGGGAAGGCGGAGAGGATTCAAATACAAGTGCACTCCTTTTAGGAAAAGTAGGCGAGAAAGTTTCTCAAATTCTTCTAGAGGAGAGGAATCTGGAAAATATCGCTATGTATTGGACCCAGGGAGGCAGAATTACGTGGGAGGCGCTCCATGAGGGGCAAGCTGTTCGCAGAATTCCCTTACCGACCTCTCCGTTCTGAGCACAAATTGGGGAACTGAACACTGTCTGACGAAAAATACGAATAATCCGGAGGTACAAATGAGGGAGTTCAAAGATAAGGTAGCTGTGATTACGGGAGCTGCCAGCGGAATTGGCCGAGCTATTGCAGACCGATGTGTCAAAGAAGGAATGAAGGTCGTTTTGGCGGATATTGAAGAGGGGGCTCTTCTAAGGACTGAACGAGAATTGAAAGCAATGGGTGCAGCTACCCTCTCCGTTGTGACCGATATTTCCAAAGAAGCTGATATTCGTTTATTAGCACAAAAAACAGTTCAGACCTTTGGCGCTGTGCATCTTTTGTTCAATAATGCAGGCGTGGATGCTGGCACAGGCCGCTTATTATGGGAGAATACTGTGGCAGATTGGCAGTGGGTAATCAACGTAAACATTTGGGGAATTCTGTTTGCCACCGAAATTTTTGTTCCTATTATGGTGAAACAAAAAACTCCATGCCATATTGTAAATACAGCATCTATTGCCGGTCTGCTGTCCGGTCCTGGAAATGGAATATACAGCGCGTCAAAGCATGCCGTTTTAAGCCTGTCTGAAACGTTATATCAGGAGCTCAGATTGATCGGTTCTAATGTGGGAGTGTCGGTTGTATGTCCGGGATTCGTTCGTACTCAAATCATGGATGCAGAGCGGAACCGCCCGACAGAGCTGCGTAAGCCAGATGGGAGCGGCAATCTTCCACCTGAAAGACAAGTTATTACCGAATTGGCTCGCAAGGCTGTCCAAAATGGAATACTTCCGGAGGATGTGGCCAATCAGATTTTTGAGGGCATCCGAAAAGGGCAGCTATATATCATCACAGAACCGAAATTCAAACCTGCAATCCGGCAGCATATGGAGAATGTTCTTAACGAAAGCAATCCTACGGCATCCCAAATGCAATTAGTGCGCAATTTGTTGTGAACTTTGAATGATAGAGAACTGCTTAGGAGAGTCTGATCAATACGTTGTGGGGGTTACTCGGATGGACAGATCAGTGGTTTTTATGTTTTCAGGCCAGGGTTCGCAATACTACGGCATGGGAAAGGAATTATATATGTCCAACCCGGTTTTCCGAACATGGATGACCAGGTTGGATGAGATTCATACGGATATTACAGGCAGCTCTGTATTAAAAACGCTGTACGATGATACGCGTCGCAGGGGAGAAGAATTTGATACCCTGCTATATACTCACCCTGCAATTTTCATGGTTGAATATGCGCTCACACAGGTGTTATTGGAAAAGGGAATTTATCCTGATTATGTTTTAGGCTCTAGTCTGGGTGAGTCTGTATCTGTTGCTGTGGCTGACTGCATGAGCTATGAGGACACGCTTCAATGTATTATCAAGCAAGCACAGTTGGTGGAGGCCTATTGTCCGAAAGGGGGCATGCTGGCCGTCATTGGCAATCCCAGTCTGTACGACGAAGCACCCATATTGAATACTAACTCAGAACTGGCATCCATCAACTTTGACTCACATTTTGTCATTTCAGGCAGCTGCGAGGGTCTGACAGAGATTGAACATTATTTGAAAGCAAATGAAATGATCTATCAAAGGTTGCCAGTACATTATGCTTTTCATGCTTCCTTAATGGACCCTATTGCATTGGAATATACGGCGTTCTTAAAGCTCAAGACCCTAAGAAGCCCTAAAATAAATATGGTTTCATCTATGTACGGCGGGAAGACGACATGGCTTGACAACCGTTTTCTTTGGGACGTCACTAGAAAGCCTATCCAATTTCAGAGTGCTCTAAAGTGTCTGGGAGATAGTGACGGGGTTGTTTATATTGATCTCGGTCCCTCGGGCACGCTTGCTAATTTTGTAAAGTATAATTTTGGTCCCAAGAAAAAGGCAAGCGTTTATTCCATGCTCTCTCCTTTTCAACAGGATATAAAAAATTTGGATCGTCTGTTCGAAATATTTGACTAATATGCATCCATTACTAACAAGGAGGAAATCAATGATCGCATATCTGTTCCCTGGACAAGGAGCTCAAGTGAAAGGCATGGGCGAAGGACTGTTTGATGAATTTCCAGAATGGGTTGCCCAAGCGGATGCAGTTCTTGGTTATTCTATTCAGAAGCTGTGCCTTGAGGACCCTGCCAAGCAACTCGGACAAACGGATTTTACCCAGCCGGCGCTATTTGTCGTAAATGCCTTAAGTTACCTGAAAAAAATAAGAGAAACCGGAAGAAAACCCGACTATGTTGCAGGACATAGCTTGGGTGAATATAATGCTTTATTTGCCGCGGAAGCGTTTGACTTTGAAACCGGTTTGAAGCTGGTCCAAAAAAGAGGAGAGCTGATGGCTCGGGCTACTGGTGGCGGAATGGCGGCAGTTTTAGGCTTGAAAGAAGAAATGTTTTGGGAAGTAATGGAAAAAAATAAATTAGTAGAGCTCGATGTTGCCAACTATAATTCGCCCAGCCAGATTGTCATTTCAGGGCCAAAGGAACTGATTGAGCAGGCGAAACCGATTTTTGAGGATGCTGGAGCCAGAAATTATGTGGTTTTGAATGTAAGTGGAGCATTTCACTCCAGATATATGGAAAATGCGAGACAGAAATTTGAGGCTTATGCGGCGTCATTCGAATTCTCAAAAATCAAAATACCCGTTATTTCAAATGTCCATGCTAGACCCTACAAGCAGCTGGATTTAAGAAGCACGCTAATCAACCAGATTGTGAGCCCGGTCAAATGGTCGGAAAGTATACGCTATCTGATGGGTAAAAGTGTAACCCAGTTTATTCAGATCGGGCCTGGAAATGTTGTGGCAGGATTGGTTAATGCCATACAACGAGAAGCAGAGCCATTGATCCTGACGGAGGTTGAAGACCGGAGCGAGCAGGTACAGGAGGGGATGTCGAAGGATACGTTGAGAAATGATGAAGCGATATCCGAAAAGCGACAGGCTCCCAGAACAAAATCCGGTCATGACGTACTGGAATCCAGCAAACGATTTACGGCAGAGTCTCTTGGTCATAGCGAATTCAAACAAGATTACGGAATTAAGTATGCGTATCTTATAGGCTCTATGTACAAGGGCATCTCTTCAAAAGAGATGGTCGTAAGAGCAGGAAAGGCAGGAATGATGGGATTTTTTGGAGCTGGGGGAGTGGAGATTGATGCTCTGGAGGAAACCATAAAGTATATTCAAAAGGAATTGAACCATGGCGAAGCCTATGGAATGAATCTTATTCATGTGCCAGACCACCCGGACATAGAAAATAACATCGTTGATTTGTACATAAAATACGGTGTTAGAAATATTGAAGCCTCTGCGTTTATGAGTATCACGCCTTCTTTGGTTAGGTACAGGCTAAAGGGACTGAGACGGAATGCAAAGGGAAACGTAACGCCACAGAACAGAATTATAGCGAAAGTATCCAGACCCGAGGTTGTTGAAGCCTTCCTGAGTCCTGCGCCTCAGAATATTATAAATAAGCTGCTGGCGGAAAATAGGATCAGCCGGGAAGAGGCGATGATGGGAATGGAAATTCCCATGGTCGATGATTTATGCGTCGAGGCTGACTCAGGCGGGCATACCGACCATGCAGTTGCATATGTATTGGTTCCGCTAATGCTTCAGATGAGGGATGAAGCGATTCGAAAGTATAAATACAATAAAAGCATAAGGGTAGGGGCAGCGGGGGGAATAGGGACTCCACAAGCTGCAGCGGCGGCGTTTATATTAGGTGCTGATTTTATCATGACGGGTTCTATCAATCAGTGTACGGTTGAAGCAGGGACGAGTGATGAAGTAAAAGATTTGCTCCAGCAATTAAACATTCAGGATACGGACTACGCTCCAGCAGGGGATATGTTTGAAATGGGGGCAAAAGTTCAGGTTATGAAAAAAGGAGTGTTTTTCCCGGCCAGGGCGAATAAATTATATGATCTTTACCGGAATTATAATTCCATAGATGAAATTGATAGAGAAACCAAACATTATATTGAAGAAAAATATTTTAAGAAGAGTATCGAACAAGTCTATGAAGATATTAAAGCTTATTACCCGGCTGAAATCATTGAAAAAGCTGAAAGAATCCCAAAACGTAAGATGGCCTTGATATTTAGATGGTACTTTACTTATTCTACCCGACTTGCCATTAATGGGGACAAAAACAACAGGGTCGATTATCAAGTACACTGCGGACCAGCCCTTGGTGCTTTTAATCAATGGGTTAAGGGGACAGTCCTTGAGGATTGGAAGAATAGACATGTTGAAGATATAGGACAAAAAATAATGGTTGAGACTGCAGAACACCTGAATGAAAGATTTAAAGCTTTAGCTGCTAGTCTACTTACAATCTAGTTGGATTCAAGCAATGGCGAGAAGCTACGAGAAGCTAATAGTGAAGTGCAGTACAGTACGTTCTAGCTGAATAAGCCCATGGCCGGATACATGCAGGATAGAGTGACAATCTCTGTAATCAGACCATGGGTTACATCATTAAAACCATTTAGATCCACTAGGGTGAAAGAAAGAGGGTGTTTTCGTGCATAGGTATAGAACTCATAACTGTGGAGAACTGGATCAAACGCATGTCGGGGAAATCGTGAGAATTGCAGGTTGGATTAAAAATATTCGTAACCTTGGCGGGATTGTTTTTATTGACCTTAGGGACCATTATGGGGTTACGCAAATCGTTGTCTGTGATTCTAATGAATTAAAGGATTTTGTATCCAAGATCAGCAGGGAATCAACCATCTCTGTCATAGGAGCTGTATGTCACAGATCCGAAAGTACGATCAGTCCCCATATGAAAACCGGATATATTGAGGTCGTTGCCAAGGAGATAGAAGTGTTAGGAAAGGTCATGAATCCATTGCCTTTTGAAGTATCTTCAGCACATGAAGCTCGGGAAGATTTAAGATTAAAGTATCGTTTTCTGGATCTGCGCAATGAAAAACTGCATGATAATATTGTACTTCGTTCTAGAGTAATTCAAAGTATCCGAAAAAAGATGATTGATTTGGATTTTTTAGAGATTCAGACACCGATTCTGACAAGTTCATCTCCAGAGGGCGCCAGAGACTATTTAGTTCCTAGTAGAGTGCATCCAGGTCAATTTTATGCCTTGCCTCAGGCACCTCAGCAATTTAAACAACTATTAATGGTCTCCGGCTTTGATAAATATTTTCAAATTGCACCGTGCTTTAGAGATGAAGATGCAAGGGCAGACAGATCGCCTGGCGAGTTTTATCAGCTGGATTTGGAAATGGCATTTGCTACACAGGAAGATGTTTTTAATGTAGTTGAAAATATGCTGTATGAAGTTTTTTCCGAATTTACAAATTATAAAATTTCAAAGCCTTTTAGTAGAATTCCCTATCAAGAAGCCATGCTCAAATACGGGAGCGATAAACCTGACTTAAGAAATCCATTAATTATCCATGATGTTACAGAGCTTTTTACAGAGACTGATTTTAAAGTGTTTAAAAATAAAACGATAAGAGTTATTGCAACTCCTGGTTGTGGAGGGCAGCCAAGAAGCTTTTACGATGATATAGTGAACTTTGCTATGGAGGCTGGAGCGAAGGGCCTTTCATGGATTAAGTTCAATGATGATATGTCTCTCAGCGGCTCAATTGCAAAATTTATTCCGGAGAAGGTAAAAAACGAATTAATGAATGTAACGCAAGCTGGTCCGGGATATGCACTGTTTTTTGCTGCCGATGAGCTTAAAAATGTCGAAAAAATAGCTGGTGCTGTCCGAAGTCAATTAGGCAAAAGGCTGGATTTATTAGAAAAGGATACGTTTAAGTTTTGCTGGATTGTTGATTTCCCCATGTTTGAATTGGATCCTGATACCCATAAAATAGAGTTCAGTCATAACCCGTTTTCGATGCCGCAAGGTGGTATGGATGCGCTGCTGAATATGAATCCTCTGGATATCCTGGCGTACCAATATGATATTGTATGTAATGGGATTGAGCTGTCCTCGGGTGCTGTCCGTAACCACGATACAGAGATTATGGTAAAAGCCTTTGAGATCGCGGGTTATACATATGAAGAGATCAAGAGTAGATTTCCTGCACTCTTTAATGCTTTTCAATTTGGGCCACCCCCTCACGCCGGTATAGCACCTGGAATTGATAGGATTGTGATGATCCTTGCAAATGAATCGAATATTCGAGAGGTTATTGCTTTTCCGATGAATAGCAAAGCACAGGACGTATTAATGGGAGCTCCTTCGGAGGTTACTGACAAACAATTGAGAGATGTTCATATCAAATTGGCAAATGCTCAGCCACAAACAGAATAAACGGATTTAACAAGATACTGCAAGCAAAGCTGAATCCAGCACGCAATTAAATCCGATGGAGTGAGCTATAAACTCTCCCTGCTAGAAGCAGAGGAGAGTTTTTTTATTTAGCTTAGATCGTTCACTTTAGGTTAGTAGCGTCTGCTGCAACCTTTCTAGCTTGAACCACGTCAAGAAGTTGTTAATGGCCAAGCGGCCTAATTCAACTACAAGGTGGAACTTAACATGCGCATGAGAAAAAATGCAATCGCAGCCCTTGCGACTGTAGCTCTGCTGTCCTTCTCGATAGGAGGTCATTTGTCTGCGGCAGATAGTCAATTCAGGGATTTGGACCATGTAAACGGCAAAGAAAAAATCCTCTCCCTTAAAGAGCGGGGATTGCTTAAAGGTGCCTCAGACATGCAGTTTCTCCCCTCATCTAAAGTGACCGCTGCCCAAGGCATTCAGTTGATCTCGGGTGGACTTCAGCTCAGTTTGGCTGCCATTGATTTGAACCAGGCGCCACAGGCGAGTGGATTGTTTACCCAGGTTAAAGATACCGCATGGTACGCTGAAGCTTTTATTAACGCGTATTATAATGGCGTAGACATTCCAAAAGATATCAATCCTGCCAAAGCTCTGACCAAGGAAGAGTTCACCCACATGTTGATTCAGGGCATGGAAAAAGCAGGTGCTCTTCCCATGATTAAAATCGCACCTGCAAATATTACGGATGACAGCGAACTGGAGCCTTCTTACCAAGGTAGCATTCAACGCTCGCTAGTGTACAAGGTCAATGTCCTGGATGGGAAGGGAAATTTTCATCCCAAAAGTGCGATTACACGTGCCGAGGCTGCTGTTATGTTATACAATGCATTGGAATACCTGAATGCTCATCCAAAGTCGTAACCAATACAGCAACAAAGCGCTTTTCTTCTGAGGAATTTAAGCTTTCAGTTACTTGACATCAATACCGTGAATGCTATAATAAGGAAATCGAATTTAGACCCCGCGGTAGTTGACTATCGTAAGAATACTTTTCTGGTCCTTCGGCATAGAACACAAGTAACGAATAAATAAGCTGGCTCCGGATGAGGGGTCAGCTTTATTTGTTTAGGCAAAAGTTTACAGCTTTCACAGATTTACATATTGAGAGGAGACAGCGGTATGTTTGGGAATGACTGGGATGATGTACTACGAGAAGAGGTCGAAAAGCATTACTTTAATGAATTAAGGTATACGTTAGCTCGAGAGTACAAGTTACATAAGGTATATCCTCCAAAAGAAGACTTGTTTTCAGCACTCAAATTAACGCCATATCATCTGACCAAAGCGGTTATATTGGGACAGGACCCATATCATGGAGAGGGACAAGCTCACGGCTTGAGCTTTTCTGTTAGACCTGGTGTGCGTACACCGCCGTCTCTACAAAATATATATAAGGAGTTACGCGATGATGTCGGCACTCCCATTCCGAATCAGGGATACCTCGTTCCTTGGGCTGAGCAAGGTGTGCTGCTGCTGAACAACGTGTTGACTGTGCGTGAAGGACAACCGCAATCTCATCAGGGAATAGGTTGGGAACGTTTCACGGATGCTGTCATTGAAGCGATTAATGAACGTGAACAGCCGGTAGTGTTCATTTTGTGGGGGAGTCATGCTCAGAAAAAGGCCAGTTTTGTGAATACCAGCAAGCATTTGGTGCTGAAATCTGTCCATCCGAGTCCATTGGCGGCTCACAGAGGTTTTTTTGGCAGCAAGCCTTTTTCACGTACCAATGCATTTTTGCAGGAGCATGGAATGGAACCGATTCAGTGGGAGATTCCTAACCGCTAGCACGGGAGGTGAGGACATGCGTCAATGGAAGGGACGTCAGGTCATTTTATATCACGGCAACAACGGTCATACCCAGAAGGTGCGCGGCACACTTGAAAAATGGGATGATATACGAAAATGCGTTATTTTGGGCCCGAAAATGCTGGCTATTCCTTTTGAAAATATTACGCATATTACCATGCTTCCTCCGGGACGTGAGCGTAAAAGCCGCCATCCAGCTAGGCTGAACACTTTCGGTTATGTAATGAACGTTCCGTTACAGTTTGATAATGCCATTCATTTTCAGTCAGCGGTGACGATTTGGAGAGATGATCAACTGATTGCTTACAATGTAAAGCTGGTTAGTCACTCGGCAGACCATGTGACTCTTGAGGATGGACAAACCTTATCCAAGGAAGAGCATTTATTTGTAGTGAGGTCACTGCGTGGAGAACTTTAACTGTAATAATTCACCTTTTTTTGATGAAGGGTTCAATTTAGTTAGCTGCTTACCGATAAAAGATATTGGGATTGTTAATAATATCCTGTTTTATAGAATGAAACCAAGGGAGAGAAACGAATGGAGCGTATGAAACGTATGAGCAAACGGAGTACCTTCTTACTTGCTTTGCTGATGTTTGTATTCGCAGCATGGCCAGCAGGTTTGATCCGGGCTGAGGAGAAAACGACCTCCACAGTACAGTGGGACAGTCAAAATCCGACCACAGTTAATCTGGGTGGAAGCCCCGCTCAATTAAAAGTGTGGTCTGTGACGCAGACTGGTAAAACGGATGTAACCGAAAGAGCTGAATGGATCTCCGGAGATTCAAGTATTTTAAAGGTAGAAAAGGGACTCATTACTCCAGTGTCCAAAGGGCAGATTAAGATTGTTGCCACATATGATCAGAAAACAGTAAGTACGACGATTACGGTAAAATCGCCTTACAGCAAGCTGCAATTCAATCCGACGGGTCCTCTCAATCTGACCATTGGCGGAGAATCGAAGCAACTGACTGCTCAAGGTGTGCTTAGCGGAGGCGGCACGGAAAATGTGTCTGGCGTGGAATGGACATCTACGAATGAAGCTGTTGCTACCGTAGAAAATGGACTTGTACGTCCTCTTGCCAAAGGCGTGACTTACATTAAAGCCACCAAAGATGGACTTAATGCACAATTGATCGTGTATGTGCGTTCTTCATCCCAGGCATTGGTACTGAGTGCATCTGGCTCCAAATCGGTCTATCTGGGTAGCTCCCCGTTTCAGGTTACTGCAACCGATGTGAACCTGACTGGCGGAAAAACAGATGTGACCAACACGGCAGAATGGACTTCCTCTAATTCATTGGTTGCTACGGTGGAGCAAGGTAAAATCACACCGATGGATGTAGGGAATTCGACGATTACAGCCTCCTATCATGGTTTGAGTAAGACTCTGAAGATTAATGTACTTCCAACTGTTGAAAAACTGGTCTCAAGCAAAGCCAGTCTGACTCTCGAAACTGGAAGCAAAACTTCTCTTCCGAGTATATCTGCTTATTTGGTCAATGGAGCCAAAAAAGCAGTTCAATCCGATGTAAAATGGAGCTTAAGCAGTGAGAGTGCAGTCAAGATTGCAAATGGTAAGCTGGTTGCAGTAAACCCAGGTAGTGCAACATTGACAGCGACAGTAGGTGCGCTCAAGCTGGATATTCCAGTGACCGTACAATATAAAGTTCTCAAGCTGACGGCTTCTGAGAAAAAGTATGTATTGGTTGCAGGCCAAGAAACAAGTATTCCGACCGTAAAAGCACACATGGCTGGTGGTGGAGTACTGGATGTTACCAACCAGGTAAGCTGGGTAGCTACAACAGCCGCAGTTACAGTAGGAAATGGAAAAGTAAAAGCGGTGAGTGGTGGCAACTCGGGAATCAAGGCAATGTATATGAATAAATACGTGAAAGTGCCTGTCATTGTAGAGGGAGCCATTTCTACATTGACACCAAGCTTTTCGAATGCTGAGATGAATTTGAAGGGAAGTAAGTCCATCAAAGTCGTCGGCAATTATACAGATGGTAAAAAAGTTACCCTGAGCAGTAAAGTGAAATGGACAACATCAAATGCTTCTGTAGTGGTCGTAAAAGGGTCTTCCATTAAAGCTGTTGGAATTGGAACAGCAACCATTACGGGTACGTACCAGGATAAGTCGTTTAACGTGGAGATTAAGGTTACACCTAAATTGCTTAAGCTGGTATTGAGCAATAAAAACCTGAAGCTGCCTAAAGGCTCGTCTCAAGTGCTTAGCGTGAGTGCCGTTTATGATTCAGGCGCGACTGCAAATGTGACCAATTCAGCGGTATGGACATCCTCCAAACCGTCGATCGTACAGGTTACAGCTGGTCAGGTGAAGGCATTGGATAGCGGAAGCTCCAGTATTAAAGTAGTCTATGGTGGTAAGAAGGTAACGACATCTGCCAAAGTTTTAAAATAGTCAACGCACATTACCACACCTGGCGTATGTCAAATAAACCCCCGGTCCAAAGACCGGGGGTTTATTTTTAGCTTATTCTACGCCGTCCTGATAATGATTTTTCCAGTGCTTATCGCCTTTATGTGCGAAATCTTCAACTGTTTTCTCCAGCGTAGCTACCAGTTGGGCTTTAATCTCAGCAATTGTGTCGCGAAATAATCTTTCTTCCGTACCATTGATTTTTTCACCATATAAAGCTTGAGCGGCTACAAATTGACGATGTTGTTCTACAAAACTGTCAATCGAATGCAGTGCATGCTCCACGTATTGTGAAATGCTATGATGCTCGTTAGGCAGTTGTAATTTTAATTCTTTAACTCTGTTTAATAATGCCATGATGATCACCTCGTGCGTTTTGTTATGTCAATAATTATACATCATTTTCGGAAAAGTTTCATTAAATTTCGATTAAATTGTGACTTTTATTATGTCATGATTGCATTTTCATTGGTGATCAGGCATAATTTCGGAATTTTGCGCTTTTCCCTTGGTATCGTGATTTCAAAATTTGAAATATATGATACAAAGACAATGTAAGAGCGTGCTGCGACAGCTGTCTTTCTGACATGTTATAATGGGGAAAAAGCCCAGTCGGAAAGGTTGTCAGTATGGTATGAAGCTTTTTAAAGGTTTATTTTGGGGAATTCTGATCAGTCTTCTCCTGTGGTGCGCCTTGTTTGGGCTTGTCCGCTGGATGACTCATTAAGTGCTTCCTGTATCTTATACAATAACTCTTGCGACTGTATCCACGTCATTAACGGAAATCGTATATACGTGTTCGTCATCGTAGAGCTTGAATTGCTGAGTTTCTTGGTCAGATAGGAGCTTAGGCCAGCCAATTACGGTATTTCCATTCAGTAACCGGATTACAACAGCTTGCATTTGGCTCACGGCCAGTTGGATCTCATCGTTCATTCGTACAACCTCCTCTCTATACTATTTGTCGTCGGATATTTAATCTTTTTTTATAGTCGGTAAGGGGTTACAAAAAATAAAATCTGGGGATTGCCTTAGCTGAAGGTCATTTACTGGAATAGCTTGAAAGGAAGAGGGAAATTGAAGAAAAAGTTACTAAGTTTTATAGCCTTAGTGCTGCTAGCTGTGGGCGCGTACTGGGTTGAAGGAGACAATCTTTTTACAAAAATAACAGGAGAAAACCCGCCTTCATCAGCTCAGGTAACGCTGCAATTTCCGTCAGGTCGTTATCCTGAAACGGCGCAGCATATTAAGGAAGCCATTCAAGCGGGAAAATCACCAGTATGCACAATTGACCGGGAAGGAGCCGAGCAAAATCGTAAGCATTCGCTTGCGGGTGTTCCTACTCGTAAAGGGTTTGATCGTGATGAATGGCCGATGGCTATGTGCTCAGAAGGGGGCAAGGGTGCAAATGTCAAATACATAGCTCCTAAGGATAACCGTGGGGCAGGATCATGGGTCAGTCACCAGTTAGATCAGTATGAGGATGGAACTCGTGTAAAATTCGTTATTAAATAGTTTTTGATTTCGTGTTTTTACCTTTTAGCTCCTTAGATGTTTCCTGTTTGGCTTTAATCAGCGCCAGAAAATCAAAAAAATCACCTAGTGTATTGAAGCCGGCAGCTAAAATGGCCAGGTCTTCAGCAGATAGTTGGTCTAACCATTCCATTTGCTTAGCGTCAAACATATTATCACCGCCAACCCTTAATAATGTATAGTATGTAGTGGCGGCAACGAAGGTCAGGGCTCTGGCATACCTTTTAAGTATGCCTGTTTTTTGTGCAGAGGATGTGTGAAACTCATGTTTAAATTTAATTTTTATACTAAAATCGTGTCCATCGTTATCGTATTGCTGATACCTGTGCTGCTTCTGTATGTCTACTCTAATCAGACAACGACAGGTGTATTACGTGAGGAACTGAATCAATCCAATTATAATCAGCTAACTTTTTTTCAAAACCAGGTGAATACGAATATTGAAATGATTTCTTCCTGGCCGCACCTGCTGATTCATGATCCTGATGTTGCCAGTTTCCAAGCGATTTTTTTAAAGGACAAGACTCTCAATCTGGATGGAATTAACCTGGTCAAGCGGATTCAAACCAAGCTTGGGCTTCAGGAAAGCTCTTCTAACTGGAGAACAGGGCTGAGTATATATTCCCCTTCACTTGGACGAGTTGTATCGGAAAATGGAGCCAGTTATTATGATCAGAAGGTATTAAATCAATCGATTACAAACGGCTGGCAGGTATCTAAGAAAAGAGTGTACGGTAAGGATCAATTTATATTTTCATTGTATACCTTATCCCCGTTTTCCTCTCTAGCTAATCCGGAAACCGCTAACACGATTATTAAAGTGGAATTCGATAGCAGCAATATTCAGGACATGCTTGACCGCTTTAAAGGCGATGGACGAAAGGAGCCTTTTTATTATAAAAAAGGCGTAGGAGTGATTTATAATCGCTCTGCAAATGCAGAATTGTCAAGCCAGCTGATTGCGAAACTGGAGAAATTGGGATTACATGAAGTTGATAATTTGACCGTGAAAATTGGAGAAGAGAGTTACCTTGTTCACGCCGTTCTTTCGCAAACGACAGGCTGGTATTTGATTGACTACATGCCTTTGTCCGATATGATGTCTCCGATTTACTCATCTAACCGACTATTTTATATAACCGTTGTTGGCTCACTACTGGTAGGCATCATTGGTGCTTATCTCCTTCACTCACAGGTACAAGTCCCGATTCTTCAGCTTGTGCGGGCATTTCGGCGATTAAAGGATGGAGACTACGCTGTTCGTTTGAGTCCTAAGGGCAGTCACGAGTTTGCATTTCTGTCACGTCAATTCAACCTGATGGTCGAACAGATTCAGGAGCTGTTTGAGAAAGTTTACGTTGAGAAGCTGCATGTGAAGGAAGCACGTCTAAAGCAGCTCCAGTCTCAAATCAATCCCCATTTTTTCTATAATTGTTTTTCCTTTATTACGAGTATGGCAAAGTTGCGCAATCATGAGGCAGTCGTGGCCATGGCTCATAATTTATCCAAATATTATCGCTATACGACAAGACAGGAAAGAGATTTGGTTCCTTTATCAGATGAAGTCGAGTTTGTGCAATATTATTTGAAAATTCAGCAGATGCGTATGCCACGGTTAACGTTCACTATTGATATTTCTTCACAGGCCAATCCTCTGCTGGTTCCACCGCTTGTGTTGCAACCCCTGGTGGAAAATGCGGTGTTGCACGGAATAGAACCTCAGGCGGAGGAGGGGATCATCCGTATTATGACTGAGTGTGTCGGCTCATCCATGTACTTGATTGTAGATGATAACGGGCTCGGTTTGAGTGATGAAGGTATAACGTCCCTTACATTAGCACTAGAGAAACCTGTAGAAGAAAAAAGTGGTTATGGTTTATGGAATGTGCACCAACGAATGCGGTTACATTTTGGTGAAAACGCGGGCTTGGAATTCTCGTTGTCTCCGTTGGGAGGATTGAGAGTGATTTTAAAATGGACACTGTCAATTGAAGAAGGGCAGGAAGACGGTTTGATCCATTCTTCGTCAAATTCAAGAAATAGTAAATTGGAGGATACTGATGGTTCAGATATTACTAGTGGATGATGAAAGCTATGTTACTGAAAGCCTGGCGGCTACTATACCGTGGGAGACGTTGGGAATCGAAAAGGTTTATCAAGCAGCTTCTGCCTTGGCAGCAATAGATGTGCTGGAAGCATACGATATTGATATTCTGGTTACGGATATTCGTATGCCCGGCATGACGGGATTGGAGTTGATTGTTGAAGTAAACGAGCGTTGGCCGCATATCCGTAGTTTATTACTGACAGGCTATGCTGATTTTGAATACGCTAAAAAAGCGCTCCAGCTTAAGGCTTTTGATTACATTTTAAAGCCGGTGGATGATGAAGAGTTTATCAAATGTGTGTCAGCTGCCATGGATTCGCTAAAGGAAGAATGGGAAGCATTCGACAAGGTTCATCAATTACAATACAGTCGCAGGAACGATTACGGTGTGCTGCGCACTCATTTGATGCACGATTTGTTACTCGGGCGTGATTTGACTGTACAAAAAATAAAGGACAAAATGTCCGAGTACGAAATCAAGCTACGCACAGAACATCCTGCCAGTATGCTGCTTATTCAGCTGGGCAAGCAATTTTCTGACATGGATTATCACTCAGTGTCCTTAATTGAGTATGCGATTGGGAATATTGCAGAAGAAGTGTTCGCTCCTGATTTTCATGTTTGGCATTGCAAAGCGCCACATGATTGCCTAATCGTATTAATAGAAGGGAATTGGGATTTGTTTCCTAAACGGACTCTGGATGAGCAGAATCATTTTTTGCGTGCAGCGATTGAAACCTTTCGAAAAAATGTGAGCAATTACTTGAAAGGGGAAATTTACGTCACATTAACGAATTGGTTTCATTTCCCGGATGAGCTGCCTAAGCTATATCAGACAGCGATTAGATCCATATATTGGAAGCAACAGGAGGAGACGAATCCACTCCTATTCATAGAAGAGCAGACAGAACAGTCACACAACTCAGTGAAGTCGCTGGAGGGGCTTTATACGCACCCTACGCTTACTCATCTGCTAGAGTCCAGGCAATGGGAAGAGGCAGAAGCAAAAGTAAGCCGTGTATTTGGCAAAATGGAAGAGGCGGGGTATACACGCGAGCATTTATATGAACTGTTTATTTCGGTAACGAGCGCCTTTATGTATACAGCTCACAAACAAGGACGTTTCATTACACAGATGGACCAAGTAGGCTTTGATCCGTTACATGCGCAGAAATTGGTTCATTCGTTCCCACACCTCAAAGAGTGGATATTTTCCATGATGAACAAGCTTAAAGCCGAGTGGTCTGCAAGCGAGCAAAGCGCCAAAAGCTATGTGGTCAAGCAGGTCCAGGAGCTGATCGCCCAGGATAAAGGACAGGAGCTGTCTGTTAAGACGATTGCCGACCAAGTTTATCTTCATCCCGTCTATTTGTCTAAAATCTATAAAGCTGAAACCGGAGAAGGTCTGGGAGATTATATTATCCGAATGAGAATGGAACGAGCTCTTTATTTGCTCAAATATTCCAACAAAAAAATATATGAAATAACCACTGAACTCGGCTATCAGAATCCCCAATATTTCAGCAAGATGTTCAAAAAGCATTATGGAATGACTCCGCATGAATTTCGGGACCAGTAAAGACAAATGAGTAAAGATCAGTTGAGAAAGGTGCAGAAATATTTATTTTGTGACATAGGCTGCTAAGAAAAGCCCTCTTATAATAAAAGAGTAGAAAATGATTTTTAGAGGGGGAACAAGATGCGAGTTCATTCGAAAAAAAAACTATTGTCGTTGCTCGCCGCAACTATGGTATTAGGGGTTGGCCTTGTGGGCTGCTCAGGTGCAGGAAATGATGGGAATGCGGACAGCACAGCTAAAACTGAAAACGTATACAAAGAAAAATACAACCCAGAAGTTACAATATCCACGGTATGGGGTGTAGATCCCGCCTTAAAATTTAAAAATGGCGAATCTATCGAAAATAACGTTGCGACAAAATGGGCCAAAGAGAAATTTGGTATTAATGTAAAATCACTCTGGTCTGTCACGGATACAAATGGTGCGTTTGCTACCAAGCTGCGGTTGGCGATGTCCTCCGGTCAGGAGATGCCTGATGTCGTTGTACTGGGGACGGAGAATGAGCAGCTGGCCCAGGATATGATCGATTCCGGTATGTTCGCTGAAGTTGGCCCATTATTTGATAAATATGCTTCGGACTCTTGGAAGCAGGCCATGAGTCAGGATACGAACGTATGGAATCAGTATAGCCGAGATGGTAAAAAAATGGGTATCCCTGTGCTTGATTTCGCTTATAACCATGATTATGTATTGTGGGTACGACAAGATTGGTTGGATAAGCTGGGGATGAAGGCTCCGGAGACGATGGATGATCTGGAAAAAGTGATGGATGCCTTTAAAAACAAAAATCCAGACGGACTGGCTCCGGACAAAGTGACCCCGCTCAGCATCGGTTTCAAAACATCCATGAACACATGGATGGGTGACCCATCCTGGATTTTCGGAGCTTATGGCACACTACCCCAACAGTGGAACAAAGGTGCAAACGGTAGCTTGGAATATGGCTCTGTTCAGCCTGGCATGAAACCGGGTCTGCAAAAGCTGAGCGAGTGGCTCAAAAAAGGATATATTCCTCAGGAAGCAGCATTGTGGGATGAAAATAAAACGGCAGAACCTACAGTTGCAGGGACAGCCGGGATGATTCCAGGACCATATTGGATGAGCGGTTGGCCGCTCCAGGATACGGTTAAAAATGCGCCGAGTGCTGTATGGAAGCCGATCAAGATTCCAGCGGGACCTGACAACAAAGCTATGCGCCATGGAACGCAGTACACCAATGGTGTCGTACTCATCAACAAACAAATGCAGCATCCTGAAGCTTTCTTCACGTATCAAAATTACTTGTTTGACCATTATGCAAATGCCAAACCGGACGGTGACTTGTCGAATGGGCTGTTTAAGGGCTACGATTATGATTTAGATGCCAATGGAAAGCTGATGTCTATTGATAAAATACCAGGCGGTTATGTAAACTCTATTCGTTATTTGCTGGTTCGTGATGGTGCACGTATCCCTGATGCCCAAATGAAGGCTTTGTTAAGCTTGGCTGACGGTGCAGAACCGAAAACCAGACTGGAGAAAGATGTAATGGTGAATTACGGGAAAGACACTCCCGCAGCGGCCAAAGTGCTTATGGAACAAAAGGATATCTCTATGAAAGATCAGTTCACAGGACCAACAACACCAACCATGAAGGCTAAAAAGGATTACCTGGATAAGATTGAAAGCCAGACCTTCAATGAAATTATTTATGGCAAACAGCCGATTTCTGCTTTTGATACCTTTGTACAGACGTGGAAAGCCGCTGGTGGCGAACAAATTACAAATGAAGTAAACGAATGGTATAAGAGCGTAGAAAAGTAAAAGTTGTCGATGTTGTAAAACAAATTAGGAGGGCTGTCCCAAGGTGGACAGCCTTTTTACTTAAGCTTCACACGGATTAATTAAAATGATTGCTTTTGTGCCATGTATGTTGGTTTTTTGAACTGTTGAGACTGCGAAAACGCTTTTATAATTGAGGTATACCATGAGAGTTACAGGAGGAACTGCAATGAGAAGTCTGCAACGTACGTGGCCATTTCATATCATGCTGCTGCCAGCCATCATTTTCTTGATTGTATTCAGCTACATTCCGATGGGCGGCATCGTGATGGCCTTTCAAAATTACAAGCCTTGGCTAGGCATAACTGGTTCCGAATGGGTTGGACTGGATAATTTCCGCTTTTTGTTTCAACGGGAGGACAGTCTTCAGGTCGTATGGAACACGCTGATTATTGCTGTGTTAAAGATGTTTTTCAATCTGTTGGTTCCGTTTGTTTTTGCTATACTGCTGAATGAAATTCGCAAGGTCGGACTTCAGCGCTCCATTCAGACATTGGTGTATCTGCCACATTTTCTGTCATGGGTTATCTTGGGCGGAATTCTGATTGATCTGTTGGCTACTGATGGATTTATGAACCGGATTCTTGGAAGTATAGGAATCCAGCCTATCTTCTTTCTGGGAGATAACAACTGGTTTCGTTTTACCGTCATTGTATCTGACATATGGAAAGAGTTTGGCTACAATACCATCGTATTCCTCGCTGCACTGGCGGGTATCAATCCTTCGTTGTATGAGGCTTCTGAAATGGATGGAGCGAGCCGATGGAGACAGACACTGCACATTACTGTACCTTCATTGATTCCGATGGTGGTCGTTGTTGGGACGCTCGCCCTTGGTAATGTTCTGAATGCCGGTTTTGACCAGATTTTCAACCTTTATAATCCGTTGGTATACCAAAAAGGCGATATTATTGACACATTCGTCTATCGGACAGCATTGATCAATGGGGAGATGGGCTTTGCTACCGCCATTGGGTTGTTCAAATCCGTTATCAGTATGATTCTTATTCTGATATCTTATCGGCTTGCTTACAAATGGGCAGGTTACCGCATATTCTGATTCCACGAGGCTGAAAGAGGGAGAGTCATGTATCATAAAACAACGCCATACCGCATTTTCAATGTGTTCAATATTTGCTTACTAGTGATTTTGTCTATCATGTGTATCGTTCCATTGATTCATGTGTTGGCAGTATCATTTAGTGCTAAATCAGCAGCAGATGCCAATCTGGTTGGACTGTGGCCAGTGCAGTTTTCATTAGAAGCCTATAAGAAGACGATGAATAACCCGATTTTTCTCCACTCCATCTGGATTTCTGTCTGTCGGACTGTATTGGGAACCGGCTTGACGCTACTTATTACCTTTTTAGCTGCTTATCCGCTTTCGAAGGAAACAACGGTGTTCCGCAGTCGCAACATTTATTCATGGCTGTTTGTATTTAGTATGATTTTTAACGGTGGTCTGGTTCCATTCTATATGGTTATTCAAAAGATCCATCTTATGGACAGCTTCTGGGTACTTGTTTTGCCAGGAGCGGTCAATACATTTCTGGTCATTCTTATGCTGAACTTTTTTAGAGGAATTCCCAAAGAGATGGAAGAGGCCGCATTGATCGACGGAGCAGGGCATTTTCGGACATTGTTTAGTATTTTCTTACCGATATCCATGCCTTCGATTGCGACGATTGCGCTGTTCAGTATGGTATTTCATTGGAACTCATGGTTTGACGGTCTGCTCTATTTGAGCAATGCAAAGGATTATCCGCTGGCGACGTTCCTGCAAACTGTAATTATACAGAAGGACATGAGTTCCATGAGCATGAGTCCCAAAGAGATGGAATTACTATCTCAAACGACGGTTAATGCAGCACAAATTTTCATTGGTGCAGCGCCTATTCTTATTGTATATCCATTTTTACAAAAGTATTTTGTTAAAGGTATGACACTAGGTTCCGTCAAAGAGTAATAGAACTAATACAAGGAGATGATTTGTAATGACCTATTCAAACATAACCAAGTACCCTCCCATTAGTGAGCGAGTTCCGCGTATGCTGCATGGAGCGGACTATAACCCAGAGCAATGGCAGCAATATCCCGAGGTATTAGCGGAGGATATCCGCTTGATGAAACTAGCCAAATGTAACGTGATGTCTGTCGGCATTTTCTCATGGGTTTCATTAGAGCCTGAGGAGGGCGTATTTACGTTTGAATGGCTGGATCGTATTCTGGATTCGTTTGCTGAAAACGGAATTTATGCGTTTTTGGCTACTCCTAGCGGAGCAAGACCAGCCTGGATGTCTCAAAAATATCCCGAGGTGCTGCGAGTGGGGGCTAACCGTGTCCGTAATTTACATGGGTTTAGACACAACCACTGTTATACGTCGCCTGTTTACCGGGAAAAAGTACGTATCATGAATACGAAGCTGGCTGAGCGTTATGCTAATCATCCTGCTGTTATTGGCTGGCACATTTCCAATGAATTTGGTGGAGACTGCCACTGTGATCATTGTCAGGAGGCATTTCGCGCTTGGGTGCAGGATAAATATGGTACGTTAGATAAACTTAATCATGCATGGTGGACGACATTTTGGAGTCATACAGTTACGGACTGGAGCCAAGTTGAATCTCCGGCACCTCATGGTGAAACGCAGGTTCATGCCATGAATTTGGACTGGAGACGATTTGTAACCGAACAGACCGCAGATTTTATCAAACATGAGATTGTGCCGCTCAAGGCTGCGAATCCGGACATTCCAGTCACAACCAATTTAATGGAGTTTTTTGAAGGATTGAATTACTGGAAGTTTGCTGATCTGCTCGATGTTATATCCTGGGACAGTTATCCGACGTGGCATGACCGTGAAGGGGATGACAGCCGTCAGGCTGCAAGAGTGGCTATGATGCACGATATTATTCGCTCCATTAAAGGTGGGAAACCCTGGATGCTCATGGAAAGTACGCCAAGCTTAACGAACTGGCAAGACGTTAGTAAGCTGAAGCGACCAGGTATGCATTTGCTATCGTCTTTACAGGCTGTGGCGCACGGTTCAGACACCGTTCAATATTTTCAGTGGCGGAAAAGCCGCGGTTCAAGTGAAAAGCTGCATGGTGCAGTCGTCGATCATGTCGGACACGAGCATACTCGGGTATTCGGGGATGTGACAGATGTCGGTCATGCACTGGAAAAACTGGAAGAGGTTATCGGTACATCCGTACCGGCTGAGGCCGCAGTCATTTTTGACTGGGAGAACCGTTGGGGAATCAACGATTCACAGGGACCGCGGAACAAAGGCGTGAAATATGAGGAGACAGCTGAAGCACATTATTTGGCATTGTGGGAGCGGGGAGTGCCAGTAGATGTCATTCATATGGATGCAGATTTCTCCAAATATAAGCTTTTGGTAGCTCCGATGTTGTATATGGTTCGCAGCGGTGTAGGAGAGCGCATACAGAAGTTTGTTGAAAACGGGGGCATTTTCGTAGCAACCTATTGGTCCGGCATCGTGGATGAACATGATTTATGCTTTCTTGGAGGCTTTCCAGGACCGCTTCGTAAGACGCTGGGGATTTGGGCGGAAGAGATTGATGGATTGCATGATCATGATCGTAATTACATTATACCGGTTGAAGGCAATGAGCTGGATCTGCAAGGGGAATATGAAGCTGTAGAATTGTGTGATCTCATTCATACGGAGGGTGCAGAGGTACTGGCTGAGTACGGAGCAGACTTTTATGCAGGCCGTCCGGCTTTGACGGTGAACCGTTTGGGACAGGGAAAAGCTTATTACATCGCTTCACGCAACACTGGACTATTCCATAGTCATTTTTACAAAAGTTTAATTGACGATGCAGGTCTCAGTAAAGCACTCGATGTGCAGTTGCCACATGGGGTGAATACAGCGATTCGTACTGATGGAGTTCATGACTATATTTTTGTAATGAATTTTACGCATGAGCCGCAAAAGCTTACACTGGATGGACGAACTTATTCGGATCTGCTTGAAAATCATGTGATAGCAGATAGCAGCGTTCAACTGGGTGCCTATGCTGTTAAGGTTTTAAAGACAGAGCGCAATAATTAGAACACGTTATACATGTGATCGCCGCCGTTTCCCGAGTGAGGGAGCAAGTGGATTGGCCAGAGGCAATGTGAGTATATAATTTAGATAGGGGATGACTTATGAAAACAGGTAAACGTACTATGGTATTTGCGATGTTGATCTTGTTATCCAGCTTTTTGTACCCATTGGGCTCTGTGGGAGTGAGTGCGGCTTCGGCCGCCCCTGCTTTCGCCAAAGGAGCAGATATAAGCTGGGTTGCAGGGATGGAAGCCCAAGGTATGACCTGGAAGGATAAAAAAGGGGTTCGCCGGGACGTGCTGCAAATTTTACGGGACGATTATCAGATCAATTCGGTTCGTATTCGCGTATGGGTAAATCCTGACATGAAGGATTATGCAAGCGGATACATGAATGCTGAAAAGGCGGCAGAACTTGCGCAGCGAGCCCAAAAGTTAGGCATGAGCGTTATGCTGACCCTGCATTATAGCGATTCCTGGGCTGATCCAGGCCAGCAGAATAAGCCTTACGCATGGCGCAATTTTACATTTACACAACTTATGGATGCGGTCTGGTCCCATACTGTCTATGTAATGAACACGATGAAGAGCAAGGGTGTGACACCGGATTGGGTGCAAATCGGCAATGAGACGAACAATGGCATGCTCTGGGATGATGGCAAAGCCTCGGTGAATATGAAAAACTATGCGTGGCTCGTCAATACAGGGAATAACGCTGTTAAATCCGTAAGCAGCAGTACCAAGACAATCGTGCATTTAGCTAATGGGGATAACAGTTCCGTTTTAAACTGGAACATTGGTGGACTGATTGAAAACGGAGCTCAGTTCGACCTTATTGGCCTGTCTTTATATCCGTCTTCCTCTGACTGGCAGGGTAAGGTGGATCAGACGATTACCAATGCCAATAGCCTCATTGCAAAATATGGTAAAGGCATTGTCATCAGTGAAATCGGAATGGAATATAATGAACCTGCTGCATCCAAGGCATTTATTTCTGCAATCAAAACGAAGGTTCGGAGTATCGGAGGGGGCAAAGGCGTCGGCGTATTTTATTGGGAGCCGGCTGCAACCCCAGGTTATAATCAAGGTTATAACAAAGGTGCTTGGCAGGCTGACGGCAAGCCGACCTCAGCGTTGGAAGGCTTTTTAAACTAAAGAAGTGTGTAAAATATCAAAGAACCTCTAATGTGCATTCTATGCAGACTAGAGGTTCTTTATTGTTATGAGGATTGGATAGTTATAGTTTTAGACTTCACGGTTTACTTTGAAGAATGAAATAAGCTCTTCCAGCTCCCCGGACATTGATGTAAGCTTGTCCGAAGCTTGGACAATTGAAGCCATAGACTCGGTTTGTTCCCCAATGGTTTGTTCAATTTGTTTGCTGCTGTTGACTGTTTTGCTAACTGTGGAAGACAACTCGTCCGAGGTAGCTGACATTTCCTGCGTGCTGGCCGAGATTTGCTCAGTTGCACTGGATACCTCCTGGATTTGTGATGACACTTTATTGGACGCTTCTAAAATTTCAGAGAACATTTCGCCTGTCTGCTTCGTAACTTCCAGTCCGACCTGAACTTCTTGTGTACCCAGGCTAATGCCTTTTACAGTTTGTTCAATCTCTTTTTGAATTTCTTCAATAAGCTCTGCAATTTGTTTGGCGGACTCTTGAGATTGCTCAGCCAAATTACGCACTTCTCCCGCTACGACTGCAAAACCCTTGCCTTCTTCACCCACTCTGGCAGCTTCGATCGAAGCGTTGAGAGCAAGCAGATTCGTTTGGCTGGCAATGCCGGTAATGATGCTTACAATATTACTGATTTCGTTAGAACGGTTCTGCAGTGCATTAACCGAATCAACTGTACTGCCCATTGTAGTGGAGATAGAGTCCATTTGAGTGGATAGCTTTTGGGCTACCTGATTGCCTTCAACGGAGCGTTTTTCCATGGAATAAGCTTGATCCGCTACAGAAGAGGAGCTTTCAGCAATGGTTTGGATCACTGTAGACATTTCATTCATAGCCCTGGAGCTTTCAAGTGCTGCGTGATCCTGAGCTTCAAGTCCCTGAGTTATTTCCCGAATATTGCTGTTAATGATGTTTGTATTCGTACTATTTTTCTCGCTAATGCTTAACAATTCCTGAGCTGATCCTGTTACTTCTTGCGTCGTATCCTGTACTTTCACCATCGTATCGTTAAGGCGCTTGATCATTGAATTAAATTTTTGATTGATAATACCAAGATCGTCTAGGCCTGTCTTGATTTTTACATTCAGATTACCCTCGCTGACTTCTTCAATCCCCTTCATCAAGGAACGAATCGGGGAGAGCGTGCGTTTTACCAGTAAGTATTGAATTGTCAAGAAGATAGCAAGAAACAGAATGAGCAGTGAAACACCATATACAAGCAACTTATGAAGACCCGTAGGTACAGAGCTCGCATCTACGTCAAAGTAAATTGCACTTGTGACTTTACCGCTTGCATCTGTAATCGGATAAACAATAGTAGTCCATGTGCCATATTCGTCCGTATAAAAGCTGCTCAATGCTGATTCATTGGATTGAAGCATTTTATTTACGGCGTCTGCATTTTCGTCAGGCAACGTGTACATATCCCCAATATTCATCTTCGAGTTTTGGAAAGCTTGAACCAAATTAGTGGGAACGCCAATAATGGAGGTTTGATTTCCTTCTTTTAGTTCTGTCCCAAATATGTAAGCTTGGGCGACATTAGGATAAAATGTGTGAATGGAATCTAGAAATTTGCGTATTTCTTGTTGAGCAGAACCGTTATAATCTTTTTCGCTTAATGCTTGTTGTACTTTTGTTTTGTCAACATCTTCTGCCCATTTTTTGGTCAGCACTTTTACCTGATCTTGCAGCTGCGTGGTGAGAATGTTCTTTTGAAGTATATAGCTAGATGTGATAAGAATAGCACCTATTAATACGATGTTAAGAAAAGATATTAATAGATTTTTACCAAAAAAGGACATAGTGCTCCACTTCAAGTTTTTCACAAGTTTCTTCTCCTTTAAATTTTAATTTAATGCTACAGTACAGCTATCCCTTATATATTTCGTCAATTTCCTTTATAAATGTTAGCGAATTATTACAATTGGGATATACTTACTGATGGATAGTGAAAATAATGATAAGAACCAACAAAAGGTATGGAAGCTTACCAAAAATAAAAAGCGGCAACCCACATGGAATAAATGTAGGTTGCCGCTTGCTAGCAAAACGGAATATCATACTGGTTTTCAGCTCAAATATGACTAAATCACTTTATTGTTTGGACAATATTTAAAAAATAAGATAAATGAGGGCGAACGAATGCCCTTAACTATTATATATAACAGTCTTTCGCTGAAGGTTGAAAGCTTTCTGTCATTATATAAGTAGTGAAATGAGCAGAGGGAGCGAAATGAGCGATAATACTGAGCTTATAACAAATGCAGATGCCGCTTCTGTTTCCAGTGATTCATAGCGGGTCGCGATCATAGCGGCTACAGCAGATCCGGGAAATGCGACAAGCAGTACGGCTTTAGTTACATCCTCAGGGGACAGTCCGATCAGAACAGCAATACCGAGCATAACCATAGGCATCACGATCGCTTTCAGTACAGCGATACTAAGCGCTTTTGGACTGAACGTAATCTTTTTAATGCCAATAGTTACCCCGATGGCAAATAGAGCCGTACCCGCAGTAATATTGCCGATTTGATCAAACATAGATTGCAAAAGCTTCGGAGCTTGGAATCCGCATAAAGTCAATACAACACCAATCAAGGGTACGCAAGCCAGCGGCTCGCTGAGTCCATGAAGGACAGATTTTATAGTGACTGTAAATAAATTACCTTTAGTGTCATCAGATTCTGTTGATTTACGCTGGCCGACCGTTCCCAAAATACTTGCAAGCGGATCAAGAATCGCATTAACGACGATGCCGGTAATCGCAATAGGAATGGCGACCGCCGCACTTCCGAACAAGCTTCCCAAAACCGGAATCCCCATGAATGCGAAAGAGGGCTGTGTTGAATTCAATGCGAACATGGAGGATTCTGTCAGACCTTTTTTTGCAATTAAGCGATATAAGATGAGCAATACAATGTAAAAGCCGATCACTCCAAGCAGCAATGCAACAAGAAAGGGCCACTTTTGGATTAACGTCTCTCTTGGTGTCGTCGTAATACCAATAAACAAGTGTGCAGGTAAAGCGAATTTGGTTACCAGTGTATTTAATCCCTTAGATGAAGCTGGGTTAAAAGTCTTAAAAAAACCTGCAAAATAACCAATTAAAATGACAAAGAAAATAGGAATTAAGATAATAAAGATATGACCTGTAGCCATGATGTCGCCTCCAATAAAGATGTCCGCCAAAAATGGCGGACATCAGTTAAATAATCACTTTGCTTACAGCAAGTATAAATTTTGATGTTGTTCGCTATTTTTAAACCAGAACGGCTTCCTGTCCATACTGTTTGATGGGTTTATATTTGCATTCCCACATTGAATCCCGAACCGCTTGTACGATATCATCCGGCTGATGACGCGCAACTCCATCTTGAACTGCCGCCTTAGCAACTGCTACTGCTACAGCTTCAGATACTTCTCGCAGTTCGTTGATTTTTGGCAGCAGGGAAGCACCAGGCTGTGACAAATCAACCATTTGAGCTACTGCATGGGCAGCTGCTGCAAACATGCTATCTGTTATAATTTTGGATTTTACTACGATTGCTCCAAGACCAAGACCTGGGAATACGAAAGCATTATTGGATTGTCCAATTTCAAACTTAATATTGTTGTAGATTACTGGCTCAAAAGGACTTCCTGTTGCAATAAGGGCTTTTCCTTCCGTCCAGTGGATCAGGTCTTCAGGAGTTGCCTCTGCCAGAGGAGTCGGATTGGACATTGGCATAATAATAGGGCGTTCTGTATGCTTGGCCATCTCTTTCACGATTTCCTCACTAAATGCTCCAGCAACACCGGAAGTTCCGATCATAATCGTCGGTTTCACACGGCGAATGACTTCAAGCAGAGGGATTTTGCCATCTTCAGCATGCTCCCAGTCACGGCATTCGGCAGCATCACGCACATAAGGGACCTGGAATGGGAAAAGTCCTTCCGTTTCATTGGTAAGCAGACCACGGTAATCATATGCCCAGAAGTTACGTCTTGCTTCAGTTTCTGACAATCCTTCGAGCATCATAGCCGCACTAATTTGGTCAGCATTGCCGATTCCGGCAGCTCCTGGACCAAACACTAGAACCCGATGCTTGCTCAGTGGGATTCCGGACAATTGGACACCAGACATCACACCTGCGAGCGTAACCGCGCCAGTACCTTGAATGTCATCATTAAACGTTAAAATATGATTTCCGTACTTGTTGATAATATTCCGAGCATTGACGTTACCTAGATCTTCCCAGTGCAGCAGTGCGTTCGGGAAAGAAGAAAGTGCAGCTTGAACATAAGTATCAATAAATTGATCATATTGTTCTCCACGTATACGCTTATGACGATTCCCCATGTATAAAGGATCTTCTAACAGCTTTTCGTTGTTTGTACCTGCATCAAGCACAACGGCCAGCACCCGGCTAGGATCAATTCCAGCAGCAGCTGTATATACAGCAAGCTTACCGATAGAGATGTTAATACCGCCAACTCCCCAGTCCCCGATTCCCAAAATACTTTCGGAATCTGTGGCTACAATCAGGTCGATATCATCAGGGCCCAAGTTCAAATTCTTAAAAGCTTCTTTGATGCCAGCAAGGTTATCAATAGATAAATACATACCACCTGGTTTATGATATTCATGACTGTATTCCTGAATAGCCTGACCGACTGTTGGTGTATAAACAATCGGAAGCATCTCGCTCAGGTGCTCGGAAAGCAAACGATAATAGAGGACGGTATTCCGATTAAAAAGATCATTTAATGCAACGTTTTTACGCAAATTATCTGGTTGGCTTTGAAATTGCTCGTATACCCGTTGAACCTGTTCCTCAATAGTTAATATGGTAGGAGGAAGGAGGCCGTCAAGTCCAAGCTGCTGACGCTCTTCCAGTGTAAAAGCCACTCCTTTGTTCAGCAGTGGGTTGGCAAGAAGATCCTTTCCGGTTAATTTGGTTTCGATAGTTCCATCTTCCGTAACATGAAAAGCACGCATTTCCAATTCCTTCTTTCCTAAAAAAATACATTTGGTTAACCCTTGAACAATTCGTGAACAAGTATACGCCTTATTTTAAACCAAGTGAACAAGTATGTTGTGTGAAAAATGGTTATATAAGTGTTTACATAAGAAAAAATATGAAAATGAAAGCGATTTTCAATGATTTTCAACTGAAAAATTCATTGAATTTTCATAATGTTTTCGGTAAATATTCATTAAATGTGACTTTTTTCATAGTATTTATAATTCAATTAAATATGTATGAGGAAATAGCTTAACTTCATTTTTCTATAAACGAAGTTAAGCTATTTTTGATTATAAGGGATAATTGAGGCTTAAAATCTAACGGCTTCATTAGCAACTGGAGCAGAACGTCGCATCCAGCTGTTGCGCCATTTCAATTGCATGATGATCACGAGGACAAGAGCACAGAATGTGATCAGGCTTAGGCAGATGAAGCCTGGCATGTAAGAACCCGTTAATTTGTACAGATGTCCCAGAATCAGGGGAAGAAAGTACCCGCCTATGCCGCCAGCAGCACCGACAATGCCGGTCATGAGCCCGATTTCGTTGCCGAATCGCTGCGGCACGAGCTGGAATACGGAGCCGTTGCCAGCACCAAGGCACATCATACCTACGAACAGCAGGACTACGACCACGGCAAGGGGGGGTAAAAATGCAATACTGGCGAGCATAATCCCGGCCCCGGCATACAAGTACATTAACATGCGTGAACCACCAATTCGGTCGGACAAAAAGCCGCCTACAGGACGAAAGAAGCTTCCGGCAATGACACAAACGGTCGCAAAATCAGCAGCATGTACCGCGGAGAGACCGTATTGGGTATTGAAGAAAATGGTCAAATAATTAGAAAGGCCAACGAACCCGCCGAACGTCACGCAATAAAAGGCACAGAACACCCAGGCATCCCTCTGTTTGAGCACCGAAGCATATTGTGACAGACTTTTTGGTGCTGGGCGATGAGGGCTGTTGCGGGCAAAAATACTAAACAGAACAAAGACGATGAAAATCGGGATGATGGCTAAGCCAAAAACGACCTCCCAACTGCCAAAATGTTGGGCAATGCGGTTGGCAAACAAAGTTGCGAGGACGGTCCCACTGTTACCGGCACCGGCAATTCCCATGGCCAGCCCTTGATGCTCTTTGGGGTACCATTGGCCAGCCAACGGCAGTGCAGCTGCAAATGAGGCTCCGGCCACACCCAGAAGCAGGGCTACAGCGTACAACTGCTCCAGCGAATCAACCCACAGCCAGCCAAGCAGGAGAGGGATAATTGTGACAAGCATACCGATCTGTCCCGTGAGCTTCGGACCGATATAATCTGACATGAATCCAAGCACGAGTCGCAGCAGGGAACCACTAAGTATTGGGAGAGCGACAAGGTTGGCTTTTTGTACAGGGTCCATTGGATAGTCATTAGCAATGACAACGACCAACGGTCCGATCATTCCCCATATCATAAAGCTAATATCAAAATACAGAAAGGAGCCCAATAGGGTGGGCTTGTGTCCGCTTTGCCAGAAACTTTTTTTCTTCATTCTCGATCTCTCCTCTTCTTATTGTGGTTTGTAGAGCTCAGTCCTCAATTTTCTGTTGAACATAAAAAAACCGCAAATCGTCCCGACATCGTATCTGGGAAACGCTTTGCGGCTTCATTGCCGTGTTTGACACACCTCATTGTGCATCGCTTTGATATGATCACATCGTAGTGATTTTAATTCAAATTATAAAAAGACATTCTATATATGTCAATATACATAACATTAAAATTATAATAAATTTAAAATAAGGTTTAAATACAGGTTTCATGTATTGAATATTGACATGACGCTCACAATTCAGTAATCTTAAGTACATATCGGTACAACGATGTGCCGACATTTACGGCAACGGTGCCCTTTTCCATCGAATGGAGAAGGGCTTTTTCTGTCTTATTTTAGTACGGAGAATGGGGCTGGATTCATTATGATAAAAAGACTGGTCGTCATCGGTAATGGTATGGCAGGCATCAAATGTGTGGAGGAAATTCTCAGTCTGGAGCCGGAACGGTTCCAAATCACAATATTTGGTGCTGAACCGCGGCCCGGATACAACCGTGTGCTCCTGTCCAAAATGCTTCAGGAGGAGAGTACGTTCCAACATATCGTTACCCATAGCTGGGACTGGTACGAAGAAAATGGGGTAAAGTTGCAAGCTGGTGAACGTGTGTGTCGTATTGATGTGGCAACTGGTATGGTGGAAACGGAATCCGGTATTCAAGAGCCCTATGACATTCTCGTACTGGCAACTGGCTCATTGCCTTTCATGCCACCCATTCCCGGAGTTCGAAAAGAGGGAGTAATTGCTTTTCGTGATGTAAATGACTGTGAAACCATGGCGAGATATGCTAAGACGTACCGCAAGGCCACTGTCATCGGAGGAGGGTTATTGGGGCTTGAGGCTGCTCAAGGCTTGCTGAATCTGGGGATGGAAACTGACGTTGTTCATAATGCGCAGTATCTGATGAATCGTCAGCTTGACCGTACTGCGGCTGTACTTTTACAACGACGGTTGGAGCAACAGGGCATGCGGTTTCATTTGGCGAAGGATACAGTCAACATTATAGGTCGCAACCGGGCACAAGGATTGGTGTTTGCAGACGGAAACAGATTGGAAACGGACTTGGTTGTGCTGGCGGTTGGTATCCGGCCGAATATCGCTTTGGCTCAGGATAGTGGTCTGACAGTAAACCGTGCTATTGTCGTGGACGATTATATGCGCACGAGTATTCCTGGTATTTACGCAGTTGGCGAATGTGCTGAGCACCGCGGGATTTCATATGGGCTGGTGGCGCCGCTATATGAGCAGGCCAAAGTGCTGGCAAAGGTGATTTGTGGTCGTGAAACGGCTCCCTATGAAGGGACGGTCCCGTATGCGCAGCTCAAGGTGGCGGGAATTCATGTGTTTTCGGCAGGAGACATTCGTGAAGAGGGCAGCGAGATCGCGATCATGGAATATAACGGTATGCAGGAGATTTACAAAAAAGTGATGATGCGCGCCGGCAATATCACTGGAGCAATTTTGTTTGGGGATACGGCGGAAAGCACCTCGCTGCTTGGAATGGTACGGCGCGGCGCGCCAATTACAGAGCTTACATCCCAGAAAAATAGCAAAAGCAAAGCAGAGGATGCTGCGGAAGCATTGCCCGAAGGAGAGACGGTATGCGCATGCAATGGTGTGAGCAAGGGGGATATTTTGCGAGCGATTGCCACGGATAAGTTGAAAACAGTTGAAGAGGTGAAGAGCCGTACCAAAGCGTCCGGTTCCTGCGGAGGCTGCCGGCCGCTAGTGGCTGCACTGGTCAAAAATGGTTTGTCCCGAGCGGCAGCTTCTGGACCTGTGGTAACTCCGACTGCTCAAGAAGTTGTTTCTGTGTGTGGTTGTACGCATTATGATCATGATTCGCTTAAGACAGCGATGGTGGACGCAGTTTGTCGAACTCCAGAGGAAGTAGTATCCCGTCTTGGTTGGACCAGACAGCAGGGGTGTGAATTATGTCGTCCAGCTGTACTTTATTATCTGGAATCTCTAGGTTTGCGGAACGGATCTGCAACAAACCAACTGGGAATAGACGTTGCGGTTCAGTCCACCGTACCGTACGAAGGGGAAGTGGGTTCTGTGGGCCTGAGTTTTACAAATTTGAATGCTGAACGTCGGGATTGTGTTGATCCTGTCCCGATCGATCAGGCTTGTGGTGGAGTGATCTGGCTAAGAGAGCGGCTGGCGGCAGTATGGGGCAGTCTTTCATTACCGTCACCAGTTGCGGTTGCTGTCAGTCCGGGTTCAGAGTATCCCGGTGGCGTGCTTGTCCATGACATTGGAATATCCCGATCACCAGCAGGTTGGGAGGTTTATGCCGGTGGGCATGCAGGGCACCCGGTTCGTCAGGGGTTGCTGCTTGGATTGGAGGAGAATCCAGAAGAAGTAGTGCTGATGGCTGTAACCTGCTTGCAAATATACAGGCATAGTGCTAGGTATGGGGAGAAAATGTGGGAATGGATTGAACGGACTGGCGTTCTGGCGCTGCGGGAAAGTGTGCTCGACGCTACTCTGCGAAGTGAACTGACCGGTAGTCTGCGGTCCACCATGCTGACAGGTTAACGGATTGTGGGAGTTGTAGTGATAGATTCGTGTGCGAGGACAGTAACATTGCAGCGAATGGAGAGAGAAGGTGACTTTTATGTGTCAGTCAGGAGAAAACAAACTGGAAGCCGGTCAATTCATCCTCCCTGTGGTGGAGACACAATGCCCATTTTGCAGCGTGCAATGTAAGATGACCGTTAGTACGGAAACGGAGACACTCGCGGGTATCATTCGAACGGTGTATAAAGCGGAAGGCAAACCTAACGCAGCCTCACAAGGCAGATTATGCATCAAGGGTATGAATGCGCATCAGCATGCAACTCATACAGAAAGGCTGACACAGCCCCTACTGCGCAAAGAGGGCAAGCTTGTTCCCGTTCAATGGGGGGAAGCGATGGATGCTGTAGGTAGCAGTTTCTCTTCGCTGCTGTCCACGCAGGGCCCTGACGGAATCGGCATTTACGGCGGAGGCTCGCTATCGAATGAAACGGCTTATTTGCTCGGGAAATTTGCGCGGGTGGCTATTGGCACGCGCTATATCGATTATAACGGGCGCTTTTGCATGTCGGCAGCAGCATCTGCTGGCAGCAAAGTGTTTGGTATTGACCGCGGACTGACCTGCAGGCTGGCTGATATTCCGTTAGCTCGTTGTATTGTGCTTGCAGGTACGAATATCGCTGAATGTCAGCCGACGTTAATGCCTTATTTTCACCAAGCGAAGGAAAATGGTGCGTTTGTCATCGTAATTGACCCGCGCGCGACACCCACAGCGGCAATAGCCGATCTGCACCTGCAAATCAGACCGGGTACGGATGCTGTGCTGGCCAATGCCATGCTAAAGGTCATCGTGGATGAGGGATTGGTAAATGAAGAATTTATCCGCCAGCGGACCAACGGGTATGAACAGTTGTTGACTCATTTGGATGGGGTGGATCTGAACGAATCAGCTGCGCTGTGCGGAGTCGAGGCAGAGATGATCCGGCAGGCAGCGCGTGCCTTTGGCAGTGTGGAAACGGGTATCGTTTTTACCGCCAGGGGTGTCGAACAGCAGACGGATGGGCACATGGCAGTGCGTGCATTTCTTAATCTTGTGCTGGCCACCGGAAAGATTGGAAGAGAAGGGTGTGGGTATGGGGCCATCACAGGTCAGGGAAACGGGCAAGGGGGACGAGAACACGGTCAAAAGGCTGACCAGCTTCCTGGCTACAGATCGATTGAGAATGAAGAAGATCGAGCCTATGTTGCGTCCGTGTGGGGAGTTGAACCAAGCAGTTTGCCGGGAAAAGGAGTGTCGGCCTATGAAATGATGGAACTGGTTCATCAGAGAAAAATCCAAGCTCTGTTCGTGATGGGCTCTAATCCTGTTGTATCTAACCCGAATGCCCGATTTGTCGAGGAGGCGCTGAAAAAGCTGGATTTGTTGATTGTGGCGGATATGTTTCTCACTGAAACGGCGCGAATGGCCGACGTTGTTTTGCCTGTGACGTCTTATTTGGAGAATACGGGGACGATGACTAATCTAGAAGGCCGCGTTTTGCTGCGGGAAGCGGTGCGGATTGCACCGGGCGAAGCTAGAGATGACTGGAGCATTTTATGCCAGATAGCTTCAAGATTGAACAAGGGTGGATATTTCGCGTACAAGGATACAGAGGATATCTTTGAAGAACTGCGCCTCGCTAGCCGGGGAGGGGTTGCTGATTATTACGGGATCACTTATGACAGGCTGCGTCGCGAGGAAGGAGTATATTGGCCATGCCCATCTACGGATGAAGCTGGTATGGATACGATGTTTCGGGAAAGCTTTGCTCTTTCCGACCGAAGGGCTGTTTTTACAGTGGTTGAAAGCTGTGGAGCAGGAGAGGAAATATCCGAGGAATACCCGCTTACTTTGACGAATGGCCGCGTGCTGGCTCACTATTTGACCGGCGCACAAACACGCAGAAGTCCTTCGCTGGCCGCGCGTGAGATTGAGAATTATGTAGAAATTCATCCGCGTACAGCACAGCGCTGGTATATCAAGGACGGGGAGTGGGTAGAAATAGTATCCCAGCGCGGTAGCTTTACTGTCCGCAGCCGGATCAGGCCACATATTCGCGAAGATACGCTTTTCGTACCTATGCATTGGGGCGGGGCGCAAAATGTAAATCGGGCGACCCGCCCCGACCTTGATCCGTTCTGCCGGATGCCTGGCTTTAAAACGGCTGCTGTACGCATCCGTCCCCTTCGTCTAGCTGTATCTGCGACCAGTGGACATAATGGGGAGTGGTCTCAATTCTAGAGCACGACTGTATGAGACCGATATTATAAATACGAACGGGTTTCGGATGTGCCGACTCCTGTTTTTATTTCTTTTCTCAACATAGCTTCACGCCAACGGCAGTACAAATCCCAGGCTTCCCCGTTTTCAAGCAGTGGTTTGCAGGTATATAAGCCTTCCTCAATGGAGTCTACTCGCCCTGCGACGAACAGTCGGACCGCGCCGTTGAGCAACACTTGGTTCGAGAAGGCAGTATGAGCTGTACCTTGCAGCACTTCCTCTGATATGCGCAGTTGTTCAGCGGGGGTCCAGTTGTGTTCTGGTACTACCGAATCCAGCCCGTACATTTCGGGATCTATAACCTGGAGTGACACTTCACCGTTAGCAAACAGGTAAGTCCGGGTCGGTCGATCGATGAACAGGTCCTCCGATCCTTCGCTCCCCTGAATGATCAAAGCCCTGCGATAATTCAGATTCTGCATAACTTTCGCCGTCTTGTCGAATACGGTGTTGTGGAAAACGCCGAATACAATGTACGGGGAAGAACCGTAATCAACTAGTTTCTCGGCTGTGTTCAGTACTGTGCGAAGCCCCAACTCTTCGCGAATAGACCGCAGATCTCGCAGGGGCGTGCACCATTGTTCGGAAACGACGAAAAGCACGCCTGTCTGCTTTGCAGCATGAATGGCGGTTTCGTGTGTTATGTCCGCAGTTGCTACCCCCATCTCCTGCAACAAAAGTGGGAGTGTAACCCCCCATTTGGGAGGGAGAGGTGCACTGCCATGCATCGTTACAGGTATTCCGTAGGAGGAAAGCAGAAAGGCAGTTGCGAAGGTGGCAATAAATGATGACTTTCTACCGTCGTACGGACCAGCGAAATCAATGCCTTCCTTCATGGGAAAGCGGTGGGAATATTTACGACAGACATTAACGAATGCTTCCAGCTCGGCAACACTCTCCATTTTGATGCGTTCCGCGGCAAAGAAGGCTCCGATTTGAGCAGGGGTTGCCGACCGGGTCATAATCAGTTCGGCGGCAGCTTCGGCTTCGGCGTAGTTCAGATCACGGGCGCCTCTTTTGCCGCGCCCAACTTCTTTTAATATTTCAATGATATTCATGTTCAGGCCCCTTTCAGATTTATGCTTTTAGCATTTGCTGTGCTTTCACAATGGAGATGGCCACATCAACGATTCGTTTGCGTTCATTCATCGCTTTTTTACGCAGCAGATCATATGCCTCCGCTTCCGGGATGCCGTTTACTTCGCCAAGTATCCCCTTCGCCATATCAATCCATTTGCGTTCTTCCAGCCGAGCAGTCAGTTGTTTGCGTTCACTTTGCCAATGCTGGCGTTCAAAAAAGTGTTTGGCGCTAAAATGAAGAGCCCAATTCAGCTCATGAGCTGCCATGGAAGGGGTTAGAATACCGTCGACAATCACATCTGCTTCGCAAGCCTCCGTCGATGACAGCGCTGATATCGGGCTGCACCACCAGAGCAACGGAATTGCTTTGGTTTGCTCTAACCTGCTGCTCCACATGCTGATTGTGCCGACAGGTATGTTAAGTACTGCCGCATCTGCATTATGGATGAGCTGTTTGATTTCAGATTCATTGCGGCAGGGCAAAGGTAGGTATCCGTTGGATTCTAAAAGGTGCTCAGGTCCTGCCTGCCATGAGGGAATGGCGTTTGCCTGCTCGGATGCAGGGTCAGCGTGTAAGTGGATTACCAACAAGGAACGCAAGCGGGCTCCTCCTCTCTTTAACTCAAGGGTAAATAAGCATGAGGATTGTATGTCTTGATAAGAAATGTGACATATAACTTTGCGAGATGGTTTTACTTTTCCATCATAATGAAGTGGAAACAGACTTTTAAACCATTTTGGCGTGTTTTGGACTGAAAATCAATCCTAATTTTGCAGAAGAGTGATATTTTATACGTCATGGATATGTTACTTAGTGATAAAATATAATTTTTTATAAGATAATGCGTAAGGAATATTGACATGTGATTTGAATCGTTATATATTGGCTACAGTACTTTAAATTCATACTCTGATGGATACAACGGCGTATTCGATGAAACGGCAATGGAGCCTGTTTTTACATGTGGAGGGATATTTTTCATCCCCGTATGTGAAGCAGGCTTTTTATGTTTTAAGGATAGAAATGGAGAGGGAGTGACCTAATGAACTACATCCAAAAATTAGTGCTGGTCGGCAACGGAATGGCGGGGATACGCACTCTCGAACATTTGCTGAAGATCGCACCAGGTGCTTATGAGATTACGGTATTTGGGGCCGAGCCCCATCCCAACTATAATCGGATCATGCTGTCCTCTGTTCTGGCTGGAGGAGCAGGTTTGCAGGATATTATCATCAACGATTGGAGTTGGTATGAAGAGAATAATATCCGATTGTATACCGATGATCCTGTCACAGCTATCGATACGGAAAATCGGCAGGTGACTTCACGATCCGGTGTATGCGTCTCTTATGATTTACTGTTGTTGGCAACAGGCTCTAAAGCCTTCATCCTGCCGCTTCCAGGAGCCGACAAGGATGGTGTGATTGGTTTCCGGGATATCCGTGACTGCGAGACGATGATAGAGACTGCGAAGACGCACAAAAAAGCAGCCGTTATCGGCGGCGGATTGCTTGGGCTAGAGGCAGCCAGGGGGCTGCTTAATTTGGGGATGGACGTTACAGTTATTCATCTCAATGGATATATTATGGACCGACAGCTGGATGAGGCAGCTTCCCTTATGTTACGGCGCGAGCTGGAGGAACAGGGAATGACTTTTCTGGTCAATAAGCGGACGGCGGCTATCACCGGGCGTCGTCGCGTGGAAGGGCTGAAGTTTGCTGATGGAAGCGAACTGGAAGCGGATTTGATCGTTATGGCGGTAGGTATCAAACCAGATATTGAACTGGCGGTTTCGGCGGGAATTCTCGTAAACCGTGGCATCATCGTAAATGATAACATGGAAACGAACATTCCTGGCATATACGCCGTTGGAGAATGTGCAGAACACCGGGGAATCACTTACGGTCTGGTTGCCCCATTATATGAGCAGGGGGGTGTCCTTGCTCAGCGACTCGCGGGAATGGAGACTCCCGGCTACAGTGGTTCCGTTACTTCGACAAGGTTGAAGGTATCGGGCGTCGATGTGTTTTCAGCAGGCAATTACAAGGATGAGCCAGAAACGCGATCTCTGCGGTATCAGGATGATATTGGTGGCGTCTACAAAAAAATCGTCATCAAGGAAGAAAAACTGACCGGAGCCGTCCTGTTTGGGGATACATCTGATGGAGCTATGTTGTTTTCTTTGATCAAAAGTGGTGATTCGGTGGTTGGTCGAGAGAAAGAGTTGTTACTTGGTTTTAACCCTGGCCAACCAGAAGGTAGTGGCACCATGATGCTGGAGCAGATGCCTGAACATGAAATTGTATGCGGATGTAATGGTGTATCCAAGGGTGACATTAGAGAGGCGGTTGCGGCGGGCTGCAGGAGTCTTGGGGAGATTAAGGCCTGCACGAAGGCATCGGCATCATGCGGCGGCTGCAAGCCAGTAGTGGAGGGGCTCTTACAGCTGTACGCAGGTGCAGAAACCGGAGAACCGATTAAAGAAGGGATATGTGGTTGTACAACGCTTGATCGGGAAGCGATTATTGATGGTATCCGGGGAATGGGGCTGAAGAGCGTCAAAGAAGTGATGAACGTGCTGGGCTGGAACGAACCTGAAGGATGTACCAAATGCCGACCAGCCCTCAACTATTATCTAGGTATGCTGTGGCCACTGGATTATGAGGATGAGAAGGAATCCAGATTCACGAATGAAAGGTACCATGCCAATATCCAGAAGGATGGTACCTACTCTGTGGTGCCCCGCATTTATGGAGGAGTTACTTCACCTGCCGACCTGAAGAAGATTGCCGCTGTCGCGGAGAAATACAACGTGCCTTTGGTTAAATTTACGGGTGGTCAACGTCTTGACTTGCTTGGTGTGAAAAAGGAAGATCTACCGGGAATCTGGTCTGAATTGGATATGCCGTCAGGGTATGCATATGGAAAGACATTACGAACGGTCAAGACGTGCGTCGGTAACACCTTTTGTCGCTTCGGCACACAGGATGCCATGGGTATGGGTATCCGGTTGGAAAAGGCATTTGAGCGTCTGAACGCGCCATCCAAAGTCAAACTGGCTGTGTCGGGCTGTCCGCGTAACTGCGCAGAAGCGACGATTAAGGATTTGGGCGTTGTCGCTATTGACGGTGGCTGGGGGATCTACATTGGAGGTAACGGCGGTATTAAGGTGCGGGCAGCAGAACTGCTGTGTACTGTAAAAACCGAGGATGAAGTGATGGAATGGACTGGTGCCTATTTACAGTATTACCGTGAGCAGGCGAATTGGAACGAGCGAACAGCTCATTGGGTAGAGCGGGTAGGCGTAGACTCGATCAAACAGGTACTAGCAAATGCGGAGATGAGGCAGCAACTGGTAAGCAGAATTGAGGAGACGTTAAGTACAACGACGGATCCGTGGCACGAAATCATTCATAACGAAGAGCTGCGCAAAAATTTTGTGCAGCTGCCAGAGCTTAAGGCAGTAATGGAATAGGGGGCTGACCAAATGGAGAGCAATACGATAACCAGCAGAATCAGGATTGCAGATCTGAACGAAATTGACCAACGTGGAGCAAGAACAGTTCGCATTCGTAATACAGAGATAGCCGTATTCCGCCTTAGTGACGGCAGTGTGCGTGCGCTTGAGAACCGTTGTCCGCATAAAGGGGGACGGTTATCTGAAGGAATGATCTGTGGATCGGTAGTCCATTGTCCGCTCCATGACTGGAAAGTCGACCTGTCCACCGGCCAGGTGCGAGATCCGGATACTGGTTGTGTGACCACTTATCCCACAGAGATTGACAGTGAGAGTGGAGCTGTTTTTATTATAATCTAGAGGCTTTGAGTTTATTGTGCTTGGGGTGCTGGGCTTAGTTGTTCTTCCATATAATAGAAGAGATATGTATTGCCTAACGATTCTCTAGAATTCAGTCTTACTGAAAAAAGAGATATTGCTGCTTAAGTGTAGTGGTAGAGTATATAAAAAAGTCAACCTTATTTCTGGTTGGCTTTTTTGTCGCTCAAATCTTAAACAATGACCAGTTTCTCTTTTTAGCAAAATTCGCTGTATCTCCAAATAAACAAAAAAACCTTGAATATCAAGGCTTTAGACGTATAGGACGGATGGGGATCGAACCCATGACCCTTACCCTGTCAAGATAATGCTCTCCCGCTGAGCTACCGTCCTGTAGTTACTAGATAATATCATGTATTAACCATATATGTAAAGTGAAAAAATACAAATCAGCCTGTACTTCATAACCATTTATATATATAATTCAAATTTAGCGAGTTTACATTTGGAATTAAGGATAGGAGGAACAGATGATGGCCGCAGAAATTATAACTGTAACAACAGAAGAGCAACTGCAGAAGGCAATATTAATCCGTACCAAAGTGTTTGTCGAAGAGCAAAAGGTTCCTCTAGATCTTGAAATTGATCATTATGACAAGCTGGGAGATACCGCCCATCATTTGCTAATTTGTGAACATGGGGAAATGGTGGCTACTGGTCGGTTGACATATTATGATGAGGATACAGCTAAAATGCAACGTATTGCCGTTCTCAAGGAGCATCGTGCAGCAGGTTATGGACGTGTATTACTGCTAGCACTGGAGGAACGTGCACGTGAACTGGGGCTGAGATACTCGTTGTTAGATGCTCAATGTCAAGCTGAGAAGTTTTACGAAAAACTTGGCTATGAAACGATCTCTGATGAACCTTTTGACGATGCGGGAATACCGCACGTACGTATGCGCAAAAAGTTGTAATTGAGGCACGGGGTGTATACAAAGCTGTACAATGCGCATGCTAGTAAAAGTTCCTCCACTATACTATGGATAAGGAGCGATGCAGCATGGCGAATACAGAACGAGAACAAATTACGGCAGTACGTAAAAACGGGGATGGCGATCTTACGTCATTTCAGACATCTACTGGACGGATTTTGGATTATAGCCAAGCGTTGAACGAGATTGAAGCAGGCTCAATTGCAGGCGTCAACGTGTTCAAGGCCAAGGATGGAAGCAAACGAATTCGAGGGGATGCCGATGGAGATCCTTCTAATAACCTGGATCAACTGCCGTTGTTCTGACCTTGACTCGCAACATTAACGTCCAAGCTTATCATTGTATACAAAAAATATGCAGCAAGCCGCCCGGCTATCCTTTGTAGGAAAGCCGGGCGGCTTTTTGTTAATTGTTTAAGCTCTCATTAGCTCGGCTACTCTGCACGTTCCAAATCTGCTAGCGGATAAACTCGCTGCTGCTCCAGAAAGGACATAATCCCTGCCTTATCTCTAAATTGTTCCATATCATCACTATAGTGCATCAGATGAATTTGCTCTTGCAGAGGTGTTGGCAAGCTTAGCAGCTCATCTAACGTTGTATGTACTTCTCCAGCGCCTTGTAACTGAACCTCATGTAAAATGCTCCGGCATCCCCGTTCATGCACCAGATGATGAAGTAAATCAGGATCAAAAACCATGTCCGCACTATAAAAAAGACGATCATTTATGAACAAAGAGTAACTGTGTTTACCAGGAATATGCTGTGTAGGGATCAGCTCTATCTGGATACCAGGTACTAATGTGGTGGATACGCCAGGCGTTATGACATTTACCTCAAATACATCCTCAAGCTTGTCAATCATACCTTGCTGGGACATGCCGCCCTTGAGCGTATGCTCCCATAAAGGGTGGATTAATGGTTCGGCGATATAAAGTAGAGGTTTGCGACGATGGAGGATATTCATTTGAAAACCAAATTCCTCTAAGCCTCCGACATGATCTGCGTGAATATGTGTGATTAAAATAGCGTCAATATCAGGCAAAGGGACACCCATCTGGTGTAATGCCAGCGATGCGGTTGTACCGCAATCGATCAGCAGCTTGCCTTCCCCGCTATCCAGCAGCGCGTTGTTGTTGTAATAATGCTTGGCAAAGGCGCTGCCTGTACCAAGCATCTGTATCGTTAGGCCCATTATGGATTCTCCCTCCAGACGATGTGTTATAAGACATTCTACAATCGTATTTTAACATCTAGGCTGCGAGAACTAAAGATTTGGCTCCTTATGTAAAAACTTTGGACAATTTGTGAAACACAGCGCAACTTGTGCGGCTGAGCTAGGTATAAATGTACGACAGATGGTTTTTAACAGATAACGATGGAGGGATATGTAGTATGAAATGGAGAAAAGTGATGGCCCTAGTGATGGCCTTTTCAATAATGGGAGGGACCGTCATTTCGGCGGAGTCCGCCAAGGACCAAGTGCAGTTGATTATTAACGGAGAAGTGTCAAAAGATGGCGCAGTTGTCATTGATGGGAAAACTTATGTGCCTATCCGTGATTTTAATGGGCTTGTAAATTTTGATCCCTCTGGTGGAAAAGTTGTTTTCGACCAGCCAAACGTGCATATGTTCCTGTTCAAGGGGGATACTGTGTTTGGTAACGTGAATAAAGGCAACAAAGTGAAGTTTAATGTTTTCAGTCAAATTGATACCCTGAAAACAGATATTTCCGGAGTGAAAGTAGCAATTACCGACCCTTCGGGCAATGTAAAGGATATTCAGTCCCAAGATATCAAAGGAGCGCAAAAGGATAACTTCTGGTTCCGTACAAACGACTTTACGTATGATTTCAAAACAGCAGGAAACTATCGGGTCGGTTTCTACATTAAAGAAAGTAAAGATGGCAGTTATACCCTCGTGTCCGAAAAAGTCATTACAGCGATAAATTAGGCATACCACAAATTGACCTGCACTCTTGATCATGTTACGATACGAGGGAAAATAAAACAATTTGAAGGTAGGTATTTCCATGAGTGATCACAAACATGAACACGGTGAAGCCTGCAACCACGATCATGACCACGAACATGAAGAAATGGTTCTTACGCTAACTGATGAAAATGGCAAAGATGTAGAAATGGTGCTGGTAGAGACCTTTGACGTAGAAGATCACGTGTATGCTCTTTTGCTTGAGCGAGGCAATCCCGAAGCGGATGGTATCATTCTTCGTATGGAAGAAGAAAACGAAGAAATGGTGCTTTACAATATTGAGGACGAAGATGAGTGGAAGCGTGTAGAAGCTGCATATAGCGAGCTTGTTGCCCAATACGAATAGGATTGGATACAGTAGCTGTTCTTGCTCATCACACAATAGAAAAGCCCCCAAATGGGGGCTTTTTTTGTTGACTATCAACATTTTTTGCAAGCAGGTGTTAACAGATCATGTTTAAGAAATAGCGTCAGTTTCAACGATAACCTTCACCTGATGTACCGTTCGATCCTCAGGTCCTTTAACAGGCAGGCCTACTTCCACATGATCTACAATATAATCAATATTGTCCTGCGAAATAACTTCTCCCGGCAATAGGATCGGGATGCCCGGTGGGTATACATAAATGAATTCTGCAATGATACGGCCAGCAGATTCCTTGAAGGGCACGATTTCTGTATCTCCGTAAAAAGCGTCTCTCGGAATGAGGGAGAGCTGCGGTATATCCGGTATCTTTACAACCAGCTCATGCTGCTGACCTGTGGAATAGTGCAGTGCAGCCAGCTCTCGCAAAGCTTTTAATAAAATGTCAATTTCCTCTTTGGTATCACCAGGGGTCACCAAACAGAGAATATTATACATATCGCTAAGCTCAACCTCGATATTGTAGTGATCTCTCAGCCAATTTTCCACATCATATCCGGTAAGGCCTAAATGGCGAATATGAACTGTAACTTTGGTCGGATCATAATCATAGGTAGCTTCTGTGCCAAGAATTTCGCTGCCAAAGCAATATAGCCCTTCGATTTTGTTGACCTCTGCGCGGCAATATTCAGCTAATTCCAGAGCACGTTGTGCTATTTCATGGCCGTTAAGGGCCAGGTTGCGTCGGGATGTGTCCAACGAAGCCAGCAGGATATACGAAGTGGACGTCGTTGTCAGCATGCTGAAAATAGTTTGTACACGTTGCGGATTAACGAATCCGTTTTTTGTATTGACATTCAGTATCGAGCTTTGAGTCAAGGAACCACCCAGTTTGTGGACGCTTGTAGCTGACATGTCTGCCCCCGCCTCCATAGCGGACATCGGCAAATCAGCGTGAAAATGAATCAGTACTCCGTGAGCCTCATCGACCAGGACCGGCACATTATAGCTGTGAGCGAGATCTACAATTTCCTTCAAATCGGCGCACACACCGTAATATGTCGGGTTGATGACAAGGACGCCCTTGGCGTCAGGGTGACGTTCCAATGCCCGGCGTACGGACTTGGTTGTAACCCCGTGGTGAATACCGAGATTCTCATCACTGACCGGAGAAATGAATACCGGCTTCGCACCAGCGAAGATAATGGCAGACATTATGGATTTGTGTATATTTCGGGGTACAATAATTTTATCACCTGGCATGCAAATGGACATAATCATGGTGATAATGGCTCCGCTTGTCCCCTGTACACTGTAATAAGTATAATCAGCTCCGAAGGCTTCTGCTGCAAGCTTTTGAGCTTCTTCAATGACGCCTGATGGCTGATGCAGATCGTCCAATGGAGCGATGTTAATCATATCTATGGAAAAAGCATTATCCCCCATAAATTCGCGAAATTCCCGATCTGCGCCCACTCCCTTTTTATGACCTGGGATGTGAAATTGAACCGGGTTGCTCTGAGCATGCTTTTTCAAAGCAGTAAAAAGCGGGGTGTTGCTTTGATTCATTAGTGTTGTCACAACCTTTCATGCAGGATTTCGACAATCCTGTGCAATTGATAATAGAACAAAATTGAGTATAGCAGTTTGAAGTAGGAATGCAAGCGATTGAGGGCGCATTTATTTGCGAAAGAGCGGAGTAGGCGGAGAACCCCGAATGTATAGACAATAAACGAAGGCGGAGGATGTGGGATAAATGAAGCAAATAAGACGAAAAAAAGCTTCACAGCGGCTGTGGACTCCTTTTTTCGCCAAATTATGGATACTGGTGTTTCTGGTCGAATTCATGAAGGGATCTCTTCTGGTATCCATCCTGCCGGTATATATGGGAGAAACGTTAGGGCTGTCGGCCGGAATTATCGGTTTAGCCTTTTCGCTTCAGTATTTTGGAGACAATGCATTCCGGGCACCGGCGGGCTGGATGGCTGAACGGCTCGGTTATCGTGGAACGATGTCAACCGCGTTGTTGTTTACACTTGTAGCGGTCATTATGCTAAGCGCACTGACAGAACCTGTGTGGCTCGTCATCGCGTGTCTGCTGCTAGGACTGGGGACATCTCCGCTCTGGCCTTGTGTGATGACTGGAACGACCGAAATGTCTGGTCCTAATAACAATAACGGTGCAGCGATGGGGACACTGGAAATTGCGTCCATGGGCGGAACGGGCTTCGGTCCACTCATTATGAATTTCGCCATATCCCATTACGGACACTCTTACGGTATGGTGTTCATGATTTTAATAGGATGCAGTATTGTATTGCTGCTGGTTGCTCTTATGCTGCCTGGAACGAACAGGTCTGCTGGCAAAGACGACCTCGAACAGAGCGCTCTCATATCTTCTGGTGGGAACTCCAAGCAGAAGCGGCAAGTGTTGAGAGGTATCCAGGAGACGATCAACACGCTCAAAACAAAGCTTAATGTGAATCCGTTAATTTATCCTGCGCTGTTTTTGCAGTCCTTTGTCATCGGCTTGATCAGCCCTGTGCTAACGCTGTACGCGCGCACGGATCTCGGAATTTCACCGAACCTGTATAGCGTGCTTCTGATTGCCGGTGGTGGGGTGACTGTGCTGGCATTGATCCCTTGTGGCAAGCTGGTAGATCGCCTTGGAACCAAGTACTTTTTGCACATCGGTTTTTTGCTTGCCGGGATCACGCTATTTTTCTTTTCAACAGTACAGACCATTCCACTTGTGTTCGTATCCGTAGCCATTATTGGCTTGGGGTATGCGCTCATTTTGCCTGCATGGAACACGTTTCTTGCCCAACTGATTCCGGAAAGCGAGCGTGCAACAGTATGGGGCTTTTTTTTAACACTCCAAGGCTCTGGTATGGTTATTGGTCCGCTCGTTTCAGGAGTGCTATGGGACCGTGCTGGACACACAGCTCCATTTATCATCAGTGGGATCGTGATGCTGCTCATGTTTGGCTGCCATCTGGCTTTGGCGCGCAATCCACGGAGAAAAACCGTTGTTAAGGCTTGAACGGTGCTCTTAGTAGCGGATCAGGGCCGCATTTATTCTAAAGCTATTCCTTTGGAAAAGACATCCGGTACAGTGGCAGTAAATGCTCAAAGGTGGAACGCACCGTCTGCAGTAACGCAGCTCCGTCACTGGCAAGAGGGTCATTACGATCAATACGGAGCCCACACATGACCTCGGCTTTTTTCACCTGCTGCAGCTTGTTAATGATGGTTTGAAACTCTTCCATGTCCATTTGCTGCTGTTCTGTACCTTTTGGATCCATATGATCCATGGACCAGTAGAAATGACCTGGTATGTTAGAGCGCACATCGCTCAGGTTGGCTTCAAGCGCCTGGGCAAACGTGATTTTATTCGGACTTTCATAAATGACTGCGAATATGACGAATATATGGGAAGCGAACATACCTACCTCAAAATGCGGCAACGCCTTATACCCGCGTTTATTTGCCGCCCAGGCTACCCATGTATCGATCGGGGGATTGACCTTGCGTCGTGCATGCTTGGCCACGTGAACGTGCATGGGTTCCCCGCATAAGTCCGTCAGGAAGGGGGCTAACTCCTCGCCAATCGCCTCCAACTTGGGCCGAACCTGCTGAATCAGCACCTCCATGCGAGGTTCCAAGCCTGGTATCTCAAAAACATCAAAGTCCTTTGCAGTAAATCCACTAAATGTCATTCCTATTCCTCCTGTAACTGGGTTGTATCATATCGTGTGGCATAATATGTCCGATTATAGCATAATGTCAGCGGGCTTGGCCGACTTTAGGCCGGGCTCGGTACAAGCATATAAGGCAAAAGTAGGATTGTGCGTTGTTACTCATAAAAATAGGTCAAATAACCAAGTACCCTTACATAAAATGAAGTATAAAATAGAGCAAGGGAAGATCAAGCGGGAAAGCCGCAGGCTTGCTGTAGCCGGACTTCTTGAATCGGACTTGAAAAAGGAGGGAATGCCGTGAACAAGGGCTGTGAGGTAGAATATTGCAATCTAGAGCTCCGGTTTAGCCGTCGGCATATCCATAATCTGATCAAGGATTTGATATCGGAAGGGTATTCGCTGTACTGGAGCGAGGATGAGTCGTATCTGGTTTTGTCGGTGAGAACCGGGCGCAAGCTGGTGAAGCTCCGTTTTCAACAATTGCGCACTGGACACTACAAGCTGGCTGGAGATTATGTAATCCGCGATGCCAAGCTGGCTGAGTGGTTGGAGAAGCTGATTGGAAGCACCCGAGGTCATGCCATTGTCAAAAGAGTCAAGGATCATCATATTTTGGTGGAAAATATTTTGTTCGGCGAGGTCATTCGTCTGGTCGAGGTTACTGGCTTTAAGCAGCGTGTTATTTATCAGAAGGGACCGGTGCTGTCCGCTCAGGAAATGGAGGATATGTACGCTTCCAATGAAGGGGAAACCCGGCTGCTGCTGCTTAAGATGGAAGTAGACGATGAATTGGAGAAGCTGTTCAAGGCGATGACGGAGAAAGATAAGATTAAAATCGAGAATAGCCATAAACGCCTGCAAACGCTATCTCACCAACTGCTGATGATGGAAGCGTAGTACATCGGAACACCTCATGCAAAATGAGGTGTTTTGATCTGCGATCAGACAGGGGTTCACTTCTGACACTAAAAACGTTAAAATAGAAGTGCACGTGTTCCGATTCACATAAAGTGTAATGCGGTAAAGCGGCGATATAGAATACAAAATATGTTGCAAAGGATGAGGAACCAGATGGCAAAACAGCAAATTGGTGTGATCGGCCTGGCGGTAATGGGTAAAAACTTGGCCCTTAATATTGAGAGCAGAGGCTTCACCGTTTCGGTTTTTAACCGCTCTCCAGAAAAAACGCACGATCTTATCAAAGAAGCAGAAGGTAAAAAACTGACGGGTACTTTCTCTATTGAAGAATTTGTGAACTCACTGGAATCACCCCGTAAAATCCTGATCATGGTTCAAGCTGGTAAAGCTACAGATGCCACGATTGAACAGCTTGTGCCTCATCTGGACAAGGGCGACATTATTATAGACGGAGGCAATGCCTACTTCCCTGATACACAGCGCCGCAGCAAGGAGCTGGAGGAAAAAGGACTTCGCTTTATTGGTACAGGCGTATCCGGTGGTGAAGAAGGTGCCTTGAATGGTCCTGCCATTATGCCAGGTGGACAAGAAAGTGCCTACAAACTGGTAGAGCCGATTCTGACTGCAATCTCTGCTAAAGTGGACGGCGACCCATGCTGTACATATATCGGTCCCGACGGTGCTGGTCACTATGTAAAAATGGTGCATAACGGTATCGAGTACGGCGACATGCAATTGATTGGTGAAGCATATCACTTGCTGAAATCTGTTCTGAATGTGAGTGCTGAAGAGCTTCATGAAATCTTTACAGAATGGAATAAAGGCGAATTGGACAGCTACCTGATTGAAATTACAGCTGACATCTTCTCCCAGTATGATGCTGAAACAGGCAAGCCTATGGTAGATGTGATCTTGGACGCTGCAGGTCAAAAAGGGACTGGTAAATGGACAAGCCAAAGCGCGCTGGATCTGGGTGTGCCATTGTCCATGATTACTGAGTCCGTATTTTCCCGTTTCTTGTCTGCTATGAAAGACGAGCGTATTGCGGCAAGCAAAGTGCTGAGCGGTCCTAAAGCTGAATCCTTCAGCGGCGACAAAAAAGAATTTATCGAAAGCGTACGTAAAGCACTGTTCGCAAGTAAAATTGTGTCTTATGCTCAAGGTTTCGCTCAAATGCGTGCAGCTTCCGATGAATATGATTGGGATTTGAAATACGGAAAAATTGCAATGATCTTCCGCGGTGGTTGCATTATCCGTTCGCAATTCCTGCAAAACATCAAGGATGCGTATGACCGTGATCCTGCTCTGAAAAACCTGTTGCTGGACTCTTATTTCAAAAATGTAGTAGAATCGTATCAAGATGCATGGCGTCAAGTGATTTCAGTGGCTGTATCTCAAGGTATTCCAGTGCCTGGCTTCTCCAGCGCGCTTGCTTACTATGACAGCTATCGCACTGAGCGTTTGCCAGCAAATCTGTTGCAAGCGCAACGTGACTACTTTGGTGCACATACGTTCAAGCGTGTGGACAAAGAAGGCGTATTCCATCATCAATGGTTCTAATGAACTGACGAATATGTAAGGATGTAGTATGTAACACAACGGAAGCTTTTTTGCCCTTGGGGTAGAAGAAGCTTCCGTTTTTTTAATTGGTATTTTAGATACGAATTTGGATGTGCTAAAGGATTGTGTAATCTTTTGACGCTATGGTATGATAGAAACATAATAGTTTAATGCTTTACCGCGTCTAAGCCTGAGCCTAAATAAAAGAGACGGAAAGTTTCCGTCTCTTTTATAGACTAGCTGTTTTACTGCTCCTGTGACCATTGCAGCATGCCACCAGTCATGTTGGTGCATCCCTCGTAACCTAGCTGCTGCAAATATTCGCAGGCACGTTCACTGCGATAACCGCTCCGGCAAATAAAGATAATTTCACCGGTGCGTTCAATTTCCTCAAGGCGGCCCGGAATCTGTCCGAGCGGAATGTGCTTGGCACCTTCAATCATACCTTCCGCTACTTCTTCTGCCTCACGGACGTCAATCAATTGCAATTGTTCTCCTGCTTGCAGGCGTGCGCGAAGCTCAGAAGGTTCAATCAGAGCGATTTGCGTCATGGCTGGACCTCTTTTCTAATGTAAATGGGTATTACTTGTATTGTTGGCGTGTGAGAAACATCACACTCTCTATGTATGATAGCGAAGCGATCTCTAAGCTGTCAATTAGCCTAAATCTAAAAATCAAATAAAGATTAGTCAACCAGGTTGCTAAACCTCGATAGACCTAGATGAATATTCCTTATTTTTTAGGTGGAGAAATGAACGTTACAACTTGTATAATTAACGTAAACTAGGATGGTTTGAATCGAAAAGGAGCATGTATAATATGGATGTTATCGTTAGACCTACCCCTTCCTTGCAAGGAGAGATTGGGGCTTTGTCCTCCAAAAACTACACGACTCGTTATCTGCTTACGGCTGCACTAGCCGATGGACAAAGTACTATTTATTATCCAGCTCATAGTGAGGACAGTGACGCTATGCGTCGTTGTATCACCGATCTGGGAGCAGTGCTGGAAGAGGATGATGAAAAAATAGTGATTACAGGTTTTGGTAGCCATCCTCAAGCTGTGAAGGAACTGAACGTAGGCAATGCAGGAGCGGTGCTCCGTTTTTTGATGGGAATTGCGTCCCTATGTCCGGATGTTACATTTGTGAATACATATCCCGACTCATTGGGGAAAAGGCCCCATGACGATCTAATTGATGCATTGGGCCAACTAGGTGTTAAAGTAGATCATCGTGAAGGCAAGTTGCCAATACGTATTCAGGGTGGTCAGGCGAAGGGCGGTAAAATTCAGGTGTCCGGCTCGGTTAGCTCACAGTATTTAAGCGCTCTGTTGTTCCTTACACCTTTACTGGAGGAAGATAGTGAAATTGAAGTGCTGCATGATTTGAAATCCAAAGTGGTCATTGGGCAGACTCTAGAGGTATTGCAAGAGGCTGGTATTACCATTCATGCAAGTGATGACTACATGTCTTTCCGCGTCCCGGGGCGGCAATCCTATCAGCCACGTACGTATACTGTACAGGGGGATTATCCAGGGAGTGCTGCGGTGCTGGCGGCGGCTGCAGTAACGAATTCCGATGTTACCATCCATCGTCTTAAAGAGCAGAGCAAACAGGGAGAACGCGCTATTGTAGATGTACTGCGTATGATGGAAGTACCACTGACACATGAGAACGATACCGTTGTTGTAAAGGGGAACGGCCGATTGAAGGCCATCGAGTTTGATGGTGATGCCGCGACAGATGCTGTACTTGCCATGGTAGCTGCGGCTGTATTTGCCGAAGGTACATCTCGTTTTTATAACGTGGAAAATTTACGGTATAAGGAATGTGACCGAATTACGGATTATTTGAATGAGTTGAGCAAGGCTGGGGCTCGGGTAGAAGAACGTCAAGCGGAAATCATTGTGCATGGTAGACCGGAGGGTGTCGAAGGTGGAGTGGAAATCAACGCGCATTATGATCACCGTGTCATTATGGCATTGACGGTTGTAGGTTTGCGCGCGCAGAAGCCGCTAGTGATCAAGGATGCGCATCATGTCGCCAAATCGTATCCACAGTATTTCGACCATCTGACGACGCTTGGTGCTTCCGTAGAATGGGTAAAATAAAGGTAAGTTAAGATACAGACAGGAGGAGATAGAATGGCTTTTGAAAATCCGTCCAGAGAAGAGATTAAGAATATTTTGGAACAAGTAGGCAATATTGCGGTTGTAGGTTTGTCTGATAAATCAGACCGCACCTCATACATGGTTTCTTATGCTATGCAAAAGCGGGGATACCGGATTATTCCGGTTAATCCTGCGGCCGCAGGGCAAACAATTCTTGGAGAGACTTGCTATGCCAGTCTTGCTGAAGTACCAGAGCCCGTTGAATTGGTTAATGTATTCCGTCGTAGCGAATACTGCGCAGAGGTTGCGCGTGAAGCCGCTGCTATTGGAGCTAAGATATTGTGGCTACAACAGGGAATTATAAGCCAGGAAGCCGCTGACATTGCGCAGGAGCATGGAATGACGGTTATTATGGATCGTTGCATTAAGGTGGAGGATTCAGTGACCCAAGCTGTTCGTAAAGGATAATCACACCTCTGACCCATGCTATATGCACATGAAGAAAACCTTCTTCCCTTGTTTCATAGGGTTGAAGGTTTTTGGTGTGAAATCAGAATCATGATACAGTATATTATACTTTCAGGAATCCATATAATGTATATATGCTTGGAATGTGATGTGGTCTAGTTAAATTCATAGGGTTATCGTTGAGTAATAAGTTATATGACCTGTAAAAGCGTAAATAAATATTTTTGGCTGACGGAACCATGGCTTTGACAAAAGTATTTATTCGGCTTACCATCAGGGATAGAAGGGAGAGGAATGCCATGAATTGGCTCGGATCCTTACAACAGCTTGGTCGTGCTGTCATGCTCCCGACGATGGTGCTACCGGCAGCTGCAATATTGCTAAGTCTCGGCAGCCTTCCTTGGGCCACGTGGGGATTTCCTATGGTGTCCGATATGGCAAATGCGGCGGGACACGGGATTTTTTATTTTTTGCCGTATTTGTTTGCGGTTGGTGTTGCACTGGGTATGTCGAATCAAGCAGGTCAGGCGGGACTGGCTGCATTGGCTGGTATGGCTATATATGATCAGGTCACATTGAGATTTGGAAACGGACTCATTCAGCCAGCGACGCTCATTGGTATCATTTTGGGGATCATTTCAGGGTTGGCCTATAATCGCTTTAAAAGCATTAAGTTGCCTGAAGTGCTTCAGTTTTTTGGGGGAACCCGATTTGTTCTGCTGCTTATTGGTCTGTTCTCTGCTGTATTTGCAGGGCTCATGTTGATTATTGCTCCGCTGATTCAACGAGGACTGGAATTTATTGTAGGCCTGGAATCGAGCTTGGGCGGTTTTGGACTGCTTATTTACGGCATTCTATACCGGCTGTTGGCAGCTTTTGGTCTTCACCATCTGCTTAACAATATATTTTGGTTTCAACTGGGTACATACAAAACTCCGTCTGGCAACGTTGTGCAGGGGGATCTACCCCGGTTTTTTGCTGGCGATCCGACAGCGGGCTATTTCATGTCTGGGTTGTTTCCCATTATGATGTTTGCGATCCCTGCGATTGCTTTAGCGATCATTCAGGAAGCTCGTGAAGATTTGAAGCCAAAGGTGCAAAAAACGTTTCTGACGGCCGCATTGGTCTGTTTTTTTACCGGAGTGTCGGAACAGATTGAGTTTGCCTTTTTGTTTGCTGCTCCTTATTTGTTCCTCGTTCATGCGGTTATGTCCGGTCTGGCCATGTGGCTTACCTTTGAACTGGACATTCATCATGGCTTTTCATATTCGGCGGGTTTTATAGATTATGTCCTTAATTTCCATCTATCACATAACGCCTGGTTGTTAATTCCAGTCGGAGTGGCATATGGGCTTGTGTATTATGTACTGTTTCGATGGGCAATCCGTCGCTTCCGGATTCCAACTCCTGGACGTGAGGAAGGCTCGGTTCTGGAGGATTGGGCCGGTAATATTCCTTACAGTGCTCCACTTATTTTGGAAGCACTCGGTGGGAAGGAGAATATTGTGCAGGTAGAAGCCTGCATCACCCGTTTACGGCTGACTGTCCATAATGACAGGCTGATTGATACCGGAGCGATGAAGGCATTGGGATCGGCCGGGCTTATTAATCTGGGCGGAGGTAATTTACAAGTCGTATTTGGAACCTATTCAGAACTGATTCGTGAGGAAATTGCAAAGCTGATGGAGCGTGATCTCCCTCAAATTTTGTTCAATGCTCCTGTACATGGAAAAATGCTACCGATTCATGAAGTGCCTGACAAAATTTTTGCAACGAAGCTGGTTGGGGACGGTGTTGCTTTTGTTCCTGAACGCGGTGAACTTGTGTCTCCGGTGTATGGGACTGTGATGCACTTGTATCCGACCATGCACGCTTTAGGCATCTCCACACGAGAAGGACTTGAGGTTCTGCTTCACATCGGGATTGATACTTCACAGCTAAAAGGGAATTTTACTGCTATGGTAGAAGCAGGCGATACGGTGGAACCGGGGCAATTGCTGATCAAATTTGATTTGCAGGCGCTACGAGAGCAAGCTCCATCGCTGGTGACTCCTATGGTCATCACGAATCCGGATCGCGTCAAGTCGTGGAGCTTTGCTCCGTTTAAAACAGTGAAAAAAGGTCAGGCCTCGGTAATGTCCGTTGTGCTGCATGACAGGAATGTTGGAGGGGTAGAAACATGATAGAAGGCATCGGCGCCGCAGCAGGTGTGGCCATCGGGAAGGCATTTGTCCTGCCGAGCTGGGAATGGGATTTACCTGATCAAAAAATGGATACGGTAGATCTAGCGAAGGAATTTGAACGTTTGTATGAAGGGATACGTACATCCAAAAGTGAAATCCAGTTTATTAAGGATGAGTTCCGAGAGATGGTGGGAGCGGAGGAATCCAGCATTTTTGATGCTCATCTAGCGATATTGGAAGATCCGGAGTTCATGAATGAAATTAGCGGCATTATTCAGCGTCAGTATAAGGCGGCCGAGGTGGCTGTGAAGGAAGCTATTGATCATTTTGTGACAATGTTTGATTTGCTGGATGATGAATATATGAAGGAGCGGGCAATCGACATCAAGGATGTGGGGAACCGACTGCTCAAGCATTTGCTGGGCGCACCGGAAGTGACTCTTCCCAAGGACACTCAGCCCTATATCCTGGTAGCCAAAGAGCTCTCACCATCCCAATCGGCACACTTGAATCCCAGCTATGTGTTAGGGATTGTGACTATGAATGGTGGTAAAACATCGCATTCCGCGATTATGGCCCGTGCGCTTGGTATTCCACTCGTTTCTGGATTGGAGAGCAATATGAATTTGCCTGTTCAAACCGGAGATATGATGGTTGTGGATGGAGACCTGGGTAGAGTGTATGTGAATCCAGAAAAATCTGTAATAGACCACTATATCATTTTACGTGACGAGCAGCGACGTAGAAAAGAGCAGCTTCAGGTACTCGCTTCGGTAGAAGCTGTGACCAAGGATGGAACCACGCTGAGACTGGCGGCCAATATTAGCTCCGTTAAAGAACTGGAGGCTGCTTTGAAGCATGGAGCTCAAGGTGTGGGGCTGTTCCGCACGGAATTTTTATATATGGATCGTAAATCTGCTCCTAATGAAGAGGAGCAGTATCAAGTATATCGACTAATAGCGGAAAAGGCAGGCAATCACTCCGTAGTCATCCGTACATTGGATATCGGCGGCGATAAGCCGTTGGATTATCTTGAGCTCCCAGAGGAAGAAAATCCTTTTCTAGGTTATCGTGCTATACGGATTAGTCTGGATTGGAAGGAAATGTTTAAAACTCAGTTGACTGCAATTTTGCGAGCCAGTGCAACGGGGAATATCAAGGTCATGTATCCGATGATCTCATCCGTGGAGGAAGTCCGTCAGGCAGATGCTCTTTTGAAAGAAGCTATGGCGGATTTGGATGCAAGAGGGCTTGCCTATAATCCTAAAATTCAGCGAGGGATTATGATTGAGGTTCCGGCTGCAGCGATGATCGCGGATCTATTAGCAGCTGAAACCGACTTTTTTAGTATCGGAACGAATGATCTAGTTCAGTATGTGCTGGCTGTAGACCGTATGAATGAGCAGATTGCGCATATGTACCATCCATACCACCCGGCTGTACTTCGAATGCTGCGCATGACTGCACAAGCGGCACATCATGCCGGAATTGATGTGAGTGTCTGCGGTGAGATGGCTGGAGATGAACGATCCGTTCCACTTTGGCTGGAACTGGGAATACATCAGCTCAGTATGTCCCCCCAATCTTTATTGCGGGTCAAGCATCGTGTGCTGAATACGACTGCATCTGAAGCAATGGCAATCGCTCGTGCTTGCTTTGGCATGTCCACTGGTGCAGCGATCGAAGACAAGCTGACTGCAGCTAATATCAGCTGTACCCCGGCCGGACCCGGGCGGCCGTAATATTTTAATATCCGCAATGCTTAGATAGCTCGGACGAAAAAGCACCTTCAAAACCATGAATAAAGTGGTTTTGAAGGTGCTTTTTCGATATAGCCATAGATAAGGTTACTCAAGTCCTAAATGTGCGGACTACATATCTTATTTCCGAGCGCTATTAGCTAATACATCGCAGAACGCTTTTCCGTAAGGTGGAAGATCGGGCGGTCGACGAGCGGATACAATGTGTCCGTCTGTCACAACAGCTTCATCCTTCCAGATTGCTCCTGCATTTTCCATATCATCACGGATACCTGGCGTGGAGGTAACTGTGACACCATCCAATATTTTAGCAGAAATCAGTACCCAGCCTGCATGACAGATTTGTCCGATGGGTTTATGTGCGGCATGAAACTCCTGTACAAGTTGAATAACCTTGGGGTAGCGGCGCAGTTTATCGGGCGCCCAACCACCAGGGACAAGAATACCGTCATAATCGCTACTATTGAGTTCTTCAAAGGCATATTCTGCTTCAGCAGGTACGCCGTATTTTCCAATATATTTTTTTCCCTTTTCAGCACCGGCTAAATGTACCTCTGCGCCTTCTTCACGAACACGATACACCGGGTACCATAATTCCAGATCCTCGAATTCCTCATCTACGAGGGCAATGACCTTTTTTCCGGTAAGTCTTGACATCTAACCATCCTTTCCTGGGTCACATATGACACCTTTGTTTTGTAATCTGTACTTTTACATCTTAAGAAAAAGTAAGCCCGAAGTCCATTCCTTCGCAGATTCTCAGGTTAGGAGTCGTTCTTTTACAACAATCGCCGTCATTTTTTGACCCTCTAATGCCTTGGTAATTTGTTCATTGCTGCAATCTGGGGAAGGATTTGAGACCCCAAAGTCGAAATAAAAAAAGGTATGATAGATTTTATAGAGTTAACAAATATTTTATAGACTAGTAGATAGATATATCTGGATGCTGAAGAGATCCTTATATAGTTTGATCCTATGTAATGAGGTGGTAAAAGTGCAAAAGCAATGCCAATGCGGTGAACCGATGGGACTGGAATTGCGAAAGGTAATATATGCGAGTAAGGTTGAAATTTTGCATGTTCCTGTATTTTCATGCCCGTCATGCTTTTCCAGTGAGGTTCTGCAACATGTGACGAAGGACATTAAGGAACTTTTACAAAGTCTAGGGAGCAAACCTGCGCCCCGGCGAATATCTTTTGCTCGCAATAATGAACTGGCAGAAATTATTCGCAAGCTTGTACTGGAGGAAGCGGACAATCCCAATGTCGATTGGCAATCTGCTTTGGAGGAGCGAATGGAGCTTCGAATTAATCTCTTGCTGGATCTTTATCGCTATGCGAGAAGCCTAGGAGATGAAGACTGGATGAATGATGTAGAGAAAAGATTGGTTCAATTATCCGGTTTTACCAGTAAATCGGTGTTCACGAATACGAAAAACTAAAAAATATGAAAATTTTCATGGTCACCATTGGATTTTACATGTTCTTTTTGTTACGATGAGAATAGGCCATACGACAAGACACAGAAAGGAATGTATATCCAATGGCGACGATGACGAAAATGACTACTATTCAACAATTAAATACGGCTCTGGAAGCGTCATCAGACAAACCGTTACTCCTCTTTAAGCACAGCACACGTTGTCCGATAAGTGCAGGCGCATACCAGGAAGTGGAGTCTTATTTGGAAGGTGCTCCCGACGAAAATATTGAATACGGTATCATTTATGTAGTAGAAGATCGGCCGGTGTCCAATGCGGCTTCGGACAAGCTTCAGGTGAAACATGAATCGCCGCAAGCCATTTTAGTCAAGGACGGGGAGGCTGTCTGGCATACATCCCATTCGAATATTACAGCCCGTGCGCTCCACGATCATCTCACATAGATAGAATGAGTGCTGTCGTTGCATAAAGTAGTATTTTGTCGTATCATGGTTCTAATTAGTTGATCTAGGATTCGGTTGAAAATTTATTGGCAATGGAGAGAAGGAATGTGACGGTAACGATCTATGATGTAGCTCGCGAAGCTGGGGTCTCAATGGCGACAGTGTCCCGCGTAGTTAACAATAATCCTAATGTAAAACCTCAAACTCGCAAGAAGGTGTACGAAGCGATTGAACAATTGGGATATCGCCCAAATGCGGTAGCTAGAGGTCTGGCCAGCAAGAAGACAACGACTGTTGGCGTTGTTATTCCGGATATATCGAACTCAATTTTTGCAGAAATTGCGCGCGGTATTGAGGATATTGCAAATATGTATCACTATAACATCATTTTATGTAATGCCGACAAACGGAAAGAAAAAGAGATCCGTGTTATCAATACGTTACTTGAAAAGCAAGTCGACGGGCTTCTGTTCATGGGCGGCACAGTAACGGACGAGCATATTCAAGCGTTCCACACAGCTGCTGTCCCTATTGTTCTATGTGCAACGAGTGATGAAAAAGGTAGCTATCCTTCGGTCGATATTGACCATGAAGCCGCTGCTTTCGATGCGGTTAACACATTGATCCGCCATGGACACCGTCAAATCGCAATGATCAGTGGTACGCTTCAAGACCCTGCAAATGGTTATGCACGTTTCCAAGGTTACAAGAGAGCATTGGAAACAGCCGGAATTGATTATCAGGAAGATCTCGTGCGAATCGGGAATTACCGCTATGAATCCGGTGTTGAAGCCATGAAATACTTCCTCGGTCTGAAGAAGAAACCAAGTGCTATTTTTGCCGCTACAGATGAAATGGCAATTGGTGCGATTCATAGCATTCAGGATGAGGGATTGAAAGTACCTGATGATTTTTCGGTCATCAGTGTTGACAATATTCGCATGGCCTCCATGGTTCGTCCTCAGCTGACAACCGTCGCACAACCGATGTACGATTTGGGTGCGGTGGCAATGCGTTTGCTAACCAAGCTGATGAAGAAGGAAAACGTGGAGAACTCTCGCGTTATTTTGCCGCACGAAACTATTTTACGGTTATCAGTTAATTATTTAGACTAGCGGCAGTGCTGAATAGGATATACCTTCGATGAAAGCTCCTTTGACGGAGCTTTTTTCGTAGATACATATTCTCTTGTGAAATCATCATCAAACTAAGAAACGAGGGATGCGTAATGAGCCGACTTTATGGATTAATGGGTGCTATGGATGAAGAAATTGAATTGCTGCTCTCGGCAATGACGGAAGCAAGTAAGACGACCAAGGCGGGAATCACATACACTACAGGAATGATTCACGGGCAAAGTGTGGTTGTCTGTAAGTCCGGTGTGGGCAAAGTCAATGCTGCGGTAACAACACAAATCCTGATTGATCATTTTGGCGTAGAACAAATTATATTCACGGGAGTGGCAGGGGCGGTACACCCGGATTTAAACATTGGGGATATTGTCATTTCATCAACATGTATGCAGCATGACATGGATGTAACGCCTTTGGGTTATGCCAGAGGGGTCATTCCTTATCAGGACACCTCAGAGTTCGCGGCCGATCCCGAACTTGTCCGCCTGGCTGAACAAGCCTGCGAATCGTTTGGAGATCGATATATTGTCGGAAAAGTACTTTCCGGCGATCAATTTGTCGCAAGCCGTGAGATAGTAACAGCATTGCATCAAGAAATGGACGGTGCTTGTACCGAGATGGAAGGCGCCGCAGTGGCTCAGACAGCTCATATGAATGCTGTGCCTTATGTTGTCCTACGATCTATGTCAGATAAGGCTGATGGATCGGCTCACGTGAATTATGCTGAGTTTACGGTTGAAGCTTCACATCGTTCACACCGTATTGTGGAGTTCATGCTCAAGCATTTGGATTAAGGGTGTAATTTTTTCAATACATGAATCTTCGGACAAACCGGATGCGGTCAAACTGTTCTCGTGATTCGAGGGGCACATCATCTCCCATTCGTACCATCAGACAGTTCGCAGGATGTGAGCATATTTCAGGATCATCCGTGGCGTACCATATCATATTTACGGTTTTCATTAGGCGTTCCATCATGCGGCGGTATTCCCATACGGAAAGACCGCTGCCTTTTAAATCCCAGTGCCAGTAATATTCGGTTGTAAAAATAATATAGGATTCGAGCTGTCCGTCTTCAAAGGCAATCCGAATCATTCGGCTACCTAGGCCCAGTCCGCGATAGTCATCGGCTACCTCGACAGCTCCGAGTTCCAGTAAATCCTTCATGCCAGCTTCCGACCAGCGTTCCATCTCATCAGGATAGTGAAAAGTAACGTATCCCAGAAGGGTTTCTCCGTCATGGGCAATGATAATTCTGCCTTCTGGCAGTTCTGAAATTTCCACCAGCGCCTCGAATTGCTCCTTTGGTTTACGAAAGGCATCCAATTGCGTATGCATTTGAAATGAACGCAATCGATCAGCGGATACCGGTCCTTCTACATGGATGGTTTGTCCGTTGTGATCCAGCGTGTCCAAGTGGTACAATTTTAAATGCTGCATGGGTGCGACCTCCTTGTTTGCCATCAGTAGCTCTTCATATCCCCTACTTATAACAAAAAAACAAATAAATGAAAAGGATGGTCGTCACATCCTTACCTATGATATACTGATTTAGACACGAATTGTTCACAATTAAGTGCTTTAAATCAAACCACAAATCAAAAGAAATCATTTGCACCATTAATTTTGTAAGCGCTATTTTGTTCTGTGTAATTCTCATTATTCCATTGTGAGGAGGCTGAACGCATGAAGATTGAAGAACTCCAGGCTGTAGTTCCCACATCCAACATGGGCTCTTATGAACAAGCTTACAACAACTTTCAGTGGGAAGATGTAGAACGTCATTTTACGTGGTATGAAACAGGCAAAGTGAATATGGCACATGAAGCGATTGATCGACATGTAGAGGAAGGTCGGGGTGAGAAAGCAGCACTTTTGTATTGTGATGCAAACCGTCATGAAACCTACACTTTTTCTCAGCTTCGTGCCAGCTCGAACAGGTTCGGAAATGTGCTGCGCAAATACGGTATTGGTAAAGGGGAACGGGTGTTTATATTCATGCCGCGTTCACCTGAACTGGTCATTAGTATGCTTGGGGTTTTAAAGGTAGGCGCTGTTGTCGGTCCACTGTTTGAGGCGTTTATGGAAACGGCGGTTAAAGATCGCTTGGAGGATAGCGGGGCGGTGGCATTAGTAACCACACCTGCGCTTCTTTCACGGGTAAAACGTGAGGAGCTTCCTGAGTTGCGTCATATTTTTGTGGTCGGTGATATGGACGAACGGGAGCAGGGAATTATTGATTTCGAAACGGAAATGCTCACATCCTCAGAAGAGCTTGAGCCCGAATGGCTGAGTCGTGAAGATGGATTAATTATTCACTATACATCAGGCTCAACGGGCAAGCCCAAAGGCGTGTATCATGTACAAAATGCAATGATTCAGCATTACTATACGGGTAAAATGGTGCTGGATCTGCGGGAAGATGATGTATATTGGTGTACTGCGGACCCTGGCTGGGTTACGGGAACGTCATATGGCATTTTTGCTCCTTGGCTAAATGGAGCAACAAATGTCATCCGTGGAGGCCGTTTCAGCCCAGAGGACTGGTACCGTACGATTGAACGTCACGAAGTGACTATTTGGTATAGTGCTCCTACGGCGTTTCGGATGTTGATGAGCGCAGGGGAGCAGGTAGTTTCCAACTATGATCTCAGCAGCTTGCGGCATGTATTATCCGTTGGGGAGCCACTGAATCCCGAGGTAGTGAGATGGGGGTGGCAAGTATACACACAGCGTATTCATGATACTTGGTGGATGACGGAAACAGGAGGCCAGTTGATCTGTAATTACCCAGAGCTGCCGATTAAGCCAGGTTCGATGGGAAAGCCACTTCCAGGTATTCAAGCTGCTATTTTGGACGACAGAGGCCAGGTGTTGCCTCCTAATAGGATGGGACATTTGGCGATTCGTACACCATGGCCATCCATGATGAATCGTATATGGAACAACCCAAATAAGTTTCAGGAATATTTCCGCTTTCCCGGTTGGTATGTATCCGGTGATTCAGCTTATATGGATGAGGACGGATATTTCTGGTTTCAGGGAAGAATTGATGATGTTATCAACTCCTCCGGAGAGCGCATCGGACCTTTTGAGGTGGAGAGCAAGCTTCTGGAGCATCCTGCTGTAGCGGAAGCTGGAGTCATTGGGAAACCAGATACTGTTCGAGGAGAGATCATTAAAGCATTTGTCGCCCTGCGTGATGGCTATACCGCGTCGGAAGCGTTACAACAGGACATTTACCGCTTCGTCAAGGAAGGGCTGTCTGCTCATGCTGCTCCGCGTGAAATTGAATTTAAGGAAAAGTTACCCAAAACCCGTTCCGGTAAAATTATGAGACGTGTGCTGAAAGCCTGGGAGCTTAACCTTCCTACAGGTGACCTGTCTACCATTGAGGATTGAATTGATGCATGTTTGCACTAAAAAGGGAGTCTCCATAGCCATTATAGCTATGAAGACTCCCTTTTTTATTAGGGTGAACTCATTCATCTCACCCAAAATATTGCTTCTTGTTTTTGTCTTGAACTATGGACGAACGGCTCCAGAAGGAGCCGATTCCCCCATGGTATTCATGGAAGTAACACGGAACCAGCCTTTGGGCTTGCGGCCTGGTTTATACTCAAAGTTGGTGTTTGCGGTAGAGCCTATGTTTTTAAAAGGCTCCGCACCGCTTTCACTGTAATATACGTTATAGCCTGTTATAGCGTCCGCAGGCTTTCCTGCACTCCATTGGAGCACTACGGACGTGCCTGCCGCTTTAGCTTGGGGCTGTTCAGGAGCAGTAGGAACTTCTGTAGGCTGCGCACCTGTTTCATCTCCCTCGCCCGGAATATCTGGTGACTCAGAATCTGCAGGTGGCACTACAGGCACTGCACTTGCTTTGGTACTTGGCCCAGATTCATGTCCTCCCACATCAACGGCAGTCACATAGTAACTTGCACTGCCTCCACCAGGGCTGTCAGAGAATACCTTGGAGCCATCAGCCATGACAACCTTGCCAAGCCGCTCGAAGCTGCCTCCATCTGTAGAACGATATAGACGGTAACCTACAACATCACTGTTTCCGCTTGGGCTAAAGCTAATTATGGCCTTGCCGTCGCTATAGCTTACGCTGACGCTAGATGGAGCGTTAGGAGCTGCCCCATCGTCCTTGCGTGGATCAATCTGAGTAGGAGCTTCTTTATCTGCATCTTGAGGCAGATAGTAGGACAACGAATTATGCCGTCTCATCACTGTAAAGGCTTGCTGAAGCTCTTTAATCAATTCTGAGATTGGCTTTTCCCGTTTTCTAACGGTCCGTTCATACAACATATCATCTGGCGTACCATCACGTGGAATGTAATTTACACCCTGATAGGTAATATATTTCGCACGGGTAACGCCATTTTCACTGTTTTTGGGTAAATATTTACTGTTATAAATGTCTGAACCATAAGCGGATGCTGTCCGGCTTACAATACCGTCAGGTCTCTTGAAACTATCCGTTTGGAATAACTGAGAATCTTTAGCCGTTACTTCATTCATGATTAGAGCCCATAGACGACGAGCCCGCTCTTTTTGTGCTTTCGTTTCAAGTTTATTGACAGGTTGCTTGTAACCAACCCACACTCCCAGCGTGACGTCAGGTGTAAAGCCCTCGAACCACACATCGGTGTAGGATTGCGTAGTGCCTGTCTTACCGGCAATCGGAATCTTGCCGGATTGATTAAAGTTACGTCTCACCAGTCTGCCTGTGCCTTCCGATACGGCTGTACGTAACATATCTGTCATCAGGTAGGCGGTTTGTGGTGTGAAGGCTTGTACAGGATTAGGCTGATGCTTGTATACAATATTGCCTTGCGAATCCACGATCTTTTCGATCATGTAGGCATCATTAAACACACCGCCATTTGGGATAGCTCCATATGCATTGGTTAGTTCCTCAACGGTTACCCCGTGTGCCAAGCCGCCGAGTACACCAGTTTGGGCGTTGTTATCGCTTGGTTCCAAGGTGGTGATACCCAGTTTTTTAGCAAAAGCCCAAGCTTTATTGATCCCTACCTTTTCGTTAAACAGCTTGAGTGCTATCGTATTTAGCGATTGATTCAGTGCATAACGCGCTGTGACCAATCCTTGGTAGCGGTTGTTGGAATTTTTCGGGATGTGATATCCATTACTGCCATCTTTCAAAATAATAGGAGCATCGTCCACAATCGTGCCAGGCTGTACGAGACCGCTGTCCAAAGCAGGCAGATAAGCAGCAATCGGTTTCATGGCTGAACCCGGCTGGCGTACCATCTGGGTAGCATAGTTCATTTGCTCCTTTTGGAAGTCTCGACCTTCCATCATGCCGAGAATGGCGCCGGTTTTATGCTGAATCAGAATGGCTGCCGCTTGCTCGTCACCCTTGGTTTTACTAGTAGCAGAGAAGTTGTCCTTATTTTCTGCAATTTGACGCATGGATTTGTACACGCTCTTATCAATGGTGGTATATACCATATAACCGCCTGTGCGAAGCTGCTGTTCGGCTTCTTTGAGCAAGTCGTTATCATCCTTGGTTTTGGTATCCGCACTGGCATTAGCCTTTTGACTCGGATTGGTGACAGACATGAGTGCCTGCGCAGCTTGCCGCTCTGTTTCCATCATAAGATATGGATAGGTGTTATAAGCCTTAACAGTGCGTGGTGCGAGAGATTTTTTGATATCAAAAGCCATCGCTTCATCATATTGTGCTTTATTGATTTTGTTCTCCTCCAGCATTCGGCTGAGCACCAGGTGCTGGCGGTTGATCGCTCTTTTAAAACCAGCTTCATTAAATTCGCCTTTACCGTTGTAAGCAGAATAAGAAGAAGGGAGTTGTGGCAAGCCTGCCAGATAGGCAGCTTGGGCTACATTAAGCTTGCCCAAATCATTCTCATTAAAAATACCTTTGGCCGCTGCTTTAATACCAAAGACGTTGTAACCGCTTGATCCGTTACCAAAGGGTACCTTATTGAGATAGGCTGTAATTATTTGCTGCTTGCTCAGGAAGCGCTCAAGGCGCAGAGATAGTAAAATTTCTTTGACCTTGCGGTCATCCGTACGATCAAGATTTAAAAAGACACGACGTGCAAGCTGCTGGGTAAGAGTACTCCCCCCAGTTTGTACGGATTCATGTAGTGCCTTTTGCTTCACAGCACGCAGCGTTCCCGACAAATCGACACCTTTATGCTCGTAAAAATGGTTATCTTCAATAGCAATGACTGCGTCAATGACGAGCTGAGGAATCTCCTTAAATGTAACAGGTCTTCGATCTTCCTCGGTCCGAAGCTGCCCGATGGGAGAGCCATCATTGAAATAAGCGAAGCCTGTAATTGCATTTTTATCTACTTCCTGTAGAATCGTAGATCTGGAACGCACGGGCTCGTTTTTTACAATAGAAGCAATATAGCCGGCGGCGGTTCCTCCTGCGAATAGTGCTCCCATAAAACCGATGATAACGACCCACTTTATGACACGGCCGAGCCTTCGCATGGTTCTCCGTAAGCGGGAAGGCTTTGGCTCTGATACATTGTTTTTTTCTTCAACCATTAAGTCTTCCTCCTTTATAACAGCCATTATTATAGCATAAAATTACAAAATGAACCCATATGCTAAAAAGCCTGTCTTTTGGTGTCGTTGACTACATAAAAACAGTGTGTTATAAATAGGTCAAAGTAAATATCGTGAAAAGCAGAGAAAGACTTCAGTAGAAGGCGGAATCACGTTGTGCAGAGAGCCGATGGGTGGTGTGAATCGGTAGCGTCCCTCCTTTGAATTACCGTCTGGAGCTGTCTGGATGAATGGAAGGCTTTTGCAGGTTTGCGAAGCTCATCATAGTAATCCGGTACCGGGTGTAGACCCGTTATAGGAATGAAGTGAAAGAAACGTTTGCTTTTGCATACGTTTCTTTAATTAGGGTGGTAACGCGAGCAGCTCCTTCTCGTCCCTTGGGATGAAAGGGGCTTTTTGGTTTGTTAAAATAGTAATTTTTGGATGAAAAATAGGAGGGATTCAGGATGAAGTGGGAAGAATTGAAGCCTGAGCAACAGGCAGAGGTAGAACGACAACTAGAAGTGATACGTCGTGGAGTAGCGGAAATTGTACCTGAGGATGAGCTGAAGCGTAAGGTTGTTAAATCGGTTGTTAGCGGCGAGCCACTCAAAATTAAGCTGGGTTTGGATCCGTCTGCGCCCGACATTCACATCGGACATACGGTTGTTATGCACAAACTGCGCCAGTTTCAGGAATTAGGGCACCAAGTGCAACTGATTATCGGAGATTTTACAGGCAGAATTGGTGATCCGACAGGTAAATCGGAGACCCGCAAGCAACTGACTGAGGAAGATGTACAGCGCAATGCACAAACATACAAGGAACAAATCTTTAAGATTCTCGATCCTGAAAAGACAAAGGTATACTACAATTCTGAATGGTTAGGCCCGATGTCTTTTGCGGATGTGGTAACTCTGTCTGCTAAAGTAACGGTTGCCCGTATGTTGGAGCGGGATGATTTTACAAAAAGATACCAAAACGGCTTGCCGATCAGCATCCATGAGTTCTTTTACCCGCTGATGCAGGGCATGGATTCTGTGGCTCTCCAAAGTGATATAGAATTGGGTGGTACAGATCAGAAGTTTAATCTGCTGATGGGTAGAACGCTGCAAAAAGAATACGGAGTGGAGCCGCAGGCAACTATTACATTACCACTGCTTGAGGGTCTTGATGGCGTTCAGAAGATGAGCAAAAGTTTGGGGAACTACATTGGTGTGGATGAGGAGCCAAACGAAATTTACGGTAAATCAATGTCCGTTCCTGACGAGCTGATGCTGAAATATTTTGAGCTTGCAACGGATATTACCAATGAGGAGCTGGCAGAGCTGGCGAAAGGTGTTAAGGAAGGTTCAGTGCATCCACGTGATGCCAAAATGAAACTGGCCGGAACATTAGTCCGCATGTACCACGGTGAAGAAGCGGCGGAAGCAGCCAAGCAGCATTTTGTGACCGTATTCCAACAACGCGCGCTTCCTGATGATATTGAAGAATTCACCTTGACAGCAGATCAGCTAGAAGAAGGCGGCATTCGTGTGATCCAGTTGCTGACTCATCTAGGCTTTGCAGCATCTAACGGTGAGGCCAAGCGTAGTATTCAGCAGGGTTCGGTTAAAATTAATGAAGAGAAGTGGACTGATGTGAACGAAGCATACAAGCCGCAAGAAGGCGACATTGTACAGGTAGGTAAACGGAAATTTGCTAAAATCAAGCTCGGATAATTAAAATACATTCACTAGCAGCGTTGAGATTGATTTTACATCTCAGTGCTGCTTTTTTTATTTCTGCCAAATGAAAAGCCGTGGTAAACTTAGCACAAATAATCAAACAAGTAGGTAAAGAGTTATACATAATGAATACGTGGGTTACCCAATGTGGATGTAGGCTAGATAAATTACAAGTGCGGGGAAGGATTATATGGACTACTTTAAACGAATTCAGTGTGCGATTGAGTTTATTGAATTGAATCTCCGGGAAGATTTAAAAATTGCCGAGGTTGCTTCACAGGCATACTTTTCAGCTTTTCATTTCCAGCGGGTTTTTCAGGCCATTTCGGGTTTTACAGTGCAACAATATATAAGAAGGAGAAGATTGTCCGAGGCGGCTAAACGGCTAAAGCAATCCAATCAAAAGGTATTGGACATTGCTATTGAGTATCAGTACAACTCGCAAGAAGCTTTTACTCGCGCTTTTGAAAAAAGTTTTGGGATCACCCCTGGGAAATATCGTAACTGTGACATTGAGCTTTCTGGTCAAAGCAAAATCAATTTTTTGGATTACCAAAAAAACGCAACGGAGGAATTAGAGGTGAACAAGCCTGTAATATTGCAACTCGAAACGACCAAAATTGTAGGATATGAATATAAAACAAATCTGAATAATGAGCAGCACTATAAAGAAATCCCAGGATTTTATGAACACTTTGGCGCACATGAATATTTTATGTGTATTCCGAATAAAATCGCTCCGGGAATGTCATATGGGATTGCCTGTCGATTTGAAGATAACGGTGCATTTTCATTTGTGGTGGGTGAGGAAGTTGAAAAAGAGTCAAAAGAACTGGCAGAGGGTTTCATATATATGGAGATTCCAGCAGGCAAGTATGCTGAGTTTGACGCTTCAGGTTCAAAAGGACGAGTTCAGAATATACGAGATTTTATCTATGGCACATGGCTTCCTAATTCTAATTTTGAACGGAGGGAGGGGCCTGATTTTGAAATTACGGACGTGATGAATTCCTATCCTGATCATTTGAATATGAAAGTGTACATCCCCATTGAATAAAAATCTCAGGCTTAATATGTGGGGAATATAAAAAGCACCCGAATGAATTCGGGTGCTTTTTGGTGCTAATGCAAGGATTAGCGGTTGTAGAACTCGACGATTTGTTTTTCATCGATATCTTGGGACAATTCAGCACGCTCAGGCAAACGAATGTATTTACCTTCCAGAGCTGCGTCATTGTACTCCAGGTAAGCTACCAAGTGGTTACGGTTTTCCAAAGCTTCTTTGATGGAAGACAGGGAACGACTTCTTTCACGAAGACCGATCACATCGCCAGGGCTTACTTGGTAAGAAGCGATGTCAACTTTTTTGCCGTTCACAGTAACGTGACCATGAGCTACCAATTGACGTGCGCCTGCACGGGAATTAGCAAAGCCAAGACGGAATACAAGGTTGTCCAGGCGGCTTTCCAGCAAGAACATAAAGTTTTCACCAGCGATACCGTGCATGTGTTGAGCTTTGTTGAACAGGGTACGGAATTGTTTTTCACCCAAACCGTACATGTGGCGCAGCTTTTGTTTTTCTTGAAGCTGCATACCGTAGTTACTGATTTTTCTCCGTTGGTTTGCACCATGTTGTCCCGGAGGGAAAGGGCGTTTCAATTCTTTACCTGTGCCGCTCAGGGAAATACCGAGACGACGGCTCAATTTAAATTTAGGACCAGTGTAACGTGCCATTATAGAGTTAACTCCTTCATAATTAAAATTTGAGTTGGGGCTCTCTTTGCGCTCCAATTTGTTCGGCGCTACCTAGAAGGTGAGACGCACTACTGACAGAAAAGTTCAGCCGCTGTCCTGTCAGCAACAAATAAGATGAGGGTGACACAAACTGTTACGCCCAAAATTTAAGATCCGCACAGTAGATAGTTCTGCCGTACAGTCTTTTTCAATAATATATATTATATGTTATAGTGGGTCAATGTCAAGTAGAGAAAAAGAATGAAAACGTCAAAATTTGTCGATAGGGCTTAAGAACTAAAAAGGTGGGACGAATTTCTGAAAAATGGATGCAAATTTCTAAAGTTGAGAGTAAAATAGATCATATTATGAGCTATAGTGGTGTATAGCCGCTGTCTTGGTACAGCTAATTTTGCTGTGAAGGAGCGCCTTAATATGTCGGAATTTTCAACAACGGATCAGCAAACGCTTGACAGTAAAACAGTGCAGGCTAGCGGTGCTCCGCTGTTTGATGATAAAGGATATACGTCTTTTGCCTGGCTCCAGAACATGGATATGACACCCTATGATTACCCCTATATTAATCAACTTCTCGTCCAAGGATATCGGAATTGGTTACAGCAGAGCAATGGTATATCCTGGATCAGTGAAGAGTATACTGCTGTCTTTAATTTTACAGGTGTTCGGGTTGCTGGTAGGGAAGAGGATGATGACGAGGATTTAGAGTTGGTCGAGCGTTGTTGCATATCTAGAGAGATGGAAGTGAGCCAGCGTAAACTTCGAGATGGGAGCCTTGCATTTGTATACATGGTTCCCATACTATGCCGCAATTACAAGAGAGAGCCTTTCGCCGCTCTTCGTTTTACACGGCCTGCTCAACATTTTGTCTCGAATCAGGACGCATTGTTAGTGGCTTCTTTGCATTTTAGATCCTGCTTTTACTCGAAGTTTGAGTATATATTTATGGAAGATATCCTAGGGATGCAGAATCGGAGTGAACGTGAAGGCAGACGCCGCTCTATTTTATTTCAGATTGTAAAACGGATGCATGACAAGATTGATGTGGAAGGCGTGCTGGATGAAGTATTTGGAAGTATCGCCTATTTGTTTCCCCATGTGGATATCACGTTGTATATGAGTCAGGATCGGCACAGTCGAAATCCTCAGGTCAAGCCTTTGTTGCTACATGAACGGGACGAGGATGTATGTGTCCGTGCATTTATGAAAGGGCAAATGGTTGTGAATGAGCCTGCCGGTCCACAAGATGAAATAACTGAAATCGGTATCCCGTTACGTGGCAAGCAGGGCGTATATGGTGTTTTCCATATGATTCTTCCGGCAGGTGCGGATAGTATGGAAAAAGTGGACGTAGAGCTGATTGCGATGATGGCAGATACAGCTGGCACCGCATTTGAAAATGCGAAGCTGCTGGAGCAATCGAATGTACTTATCCATGAATTACGGCTCATTAATGAGTTGGTTCAGCGTTTGAATCAGAGCCTGAAATTAAATGAAATATTTGAGTTTGCCGTGCAGGAATTATTAAAAATGTTCATGGCCGACTTTTGTTGTATTGTGCAGCTGGATCAGGATGGAAGTTGCTTTAGGGTGATGTCAAGCAATGTGGAAAGTTTAAAGCTGGAGAGTTACCCTCGTGAAGGTGGATTTGCTGGACTGATATGCAAAACAGGAGAACCCGTGATTGTGTCTGACTATAGAAAGGATGGGAAGATATCCTCTCGGTTTATGGATACGACGGACTCTCAGTCTTTGATGGCTGTGCCTATGAAGAACAGGGGGACTCCTAGAGGGGTTATATTATTGTCGAGCAAGCTTCCACATTTTTTTTCTTACGATAATTACAAGATGCTGCAAATGCTAGCTCCTCATATCGGACTGGCCGTAACCAATGCTATGCTACATGCCGAGGTGCGGCGTCTGGCTAATATGGACATGTTAACAGGTTTATATGTACGTCATTATGTAGACCGAATTATTCAGGAACATCAGGAAAAGGATTTCTGTGGCTCTCTTATTTTGGTTGATATTGATCAATTCAAGCAGGTGAATGATACGTATGGGCACCAGACGGGTGACGAAATTCTGAAAAGCGTTAGCAATATTGTTCGCTCGGCGACTCGTGATGAGGATGTATGTGCCAGATGGGGCGGAGAGGAGCTTGCCATTTATTTGCCGCAGTTGGGGGTTCAACAGGCACTGGGATATGCAGAAAAAATACGTAGCTGTGTACAGCATGAAACTAATCCTCAGGTGACTGTTTCTTGCGGGATTGCCGAATGGAACTGGCTGGACGAGCAAATCAGCATCGAATCTTTATTTTATAGGGCTGATATGGCCTTGTATGAAGCGAAAAATGAAGGACGTAATCGTATAGTTATTGATCATGTAGGCGATATGTAGAGAATATTCCTTAGGGAATGTTCTCTTTTTGTTTTGCATAACCGATTGTAGACAGGTAATCCTAAGCATAGCTATAACCTGGATGTTCTGAAACAGAATTTTTATCATGATTTATAGTCATGTTTAGGATAGGACGGATGATGGTATGCATTGGAGAAAGCAATGGGTAATGCGGGGCTGTATGTTTCTGATTATATGTGTGTTAAGCGGTTGTGCACTGGATCGGCAATATACTCCTGAGCAGATTTTTAGAAGAGCTGTTGCAGGAATGGCTGGCAGAGAGAGGATAACGTTTATCGGACAGACTAGAATCAGAACTGACGGCCTGCCTACGACTAAACAGTTTGAATATCGCGGGAAGCTAAAAAATCACGATGAACTAATCATGCACTGGGGATCTGCAGAGGCTTTGCGTAAGCAAGGCGACTATGTAGCACTGAAAGAAGATAAGTTTGAGCCTGGTGTTACACATGAACGGTTTCTTCGTCAAAATGGAAAATGGATTGCGCTGACATCTGGGGATACTTCTATGGTTCAAAATGGCATGTTAAATCGCTTCAATCCGATACAGGAGCTTGAGGAATTAAACACACTGAATAAGAGCATTCGTATGGAAAAGGGAGCTGCCCGGGGAACTTGGATGGTGAGGATTGAACTAGAACCTGCCTCAGCAAAGCGTTGGTTGAAAGAACGTTTAATGGAAGAAATGAATACGTTAAATCCTCAAATCAGGATATTAAAAACGCAGCATACAAAAACGAACCAAGAGCTGCAACAAAAGCTGAGTCAAGTATGGAAGCAGAGTTGTGAGGATATGAACAATCAGCTGGAGCATTCCAATGTGCGGACTGTGTACCATTTAACTATAGACCGCCAGACGGGTTTGCCTTTAAAGCTGTCGTCAGAATGCCGAATTTCCCGACAAGTTGCGAATGAAAAGCTGCACCAAGAGGCTCTGATAACCAGAGTTGCTTTTGAGGACTACAAGTAACGGAGCGGGCATGATACAATGGGATTTGAATTAACCGTTGTTCAAAAAGAGCGAAATAAAGAAGGAGAGACACTACATGAAAGATCCTAGAATACTTAAGCTGGCGGAAAATCTGGTAGGTTACTCTGTTGAAGTGCAGCCTGGAGAAAATGTATTGATCGAAATGATTGGTACAGAGCGTGACTTGCTTAACGCCATCATTCATGAAGTTGGTAAAAAAGGCGGAAATGTTTTTGTTCAGCTTACAGATCGTAAGGTGCAGAGCGCTATGCTTCGCAATGCAACAAAGGAAATGCTGGAAACTTGGGCTGAAATTGACCTCAACCGGATGAAACAAATGCACTGTTACATCGGAATTCGTGCAGGCGAAAATGTAAATGATCTGTCAGATGTACCGGAAGATAAAATGAAAATGTATAATTCCATTTATCAGCATGCGGTACATAGCGAACAACGAGTGAAACACACCAAATGGGTAGTGCTGCGTTATCCGAATGACAGCATGGCTCAATTGGCCAATATTAGCACTGAAGCATTCGAAGATTTTTATTTCGATGTATGTAACCTGGATTACGCGAAAATGGACAAGGCTCAAGATGCATTGGCAGACCTGATGAACCGGACAGACAAAGTACGAATCAGCGGTCCAGGTACTGACCTAAGCTTCTCTATCAAGCAAATCGGAGCCATTAAGTGTTCGGGTCAATGCAATATTCCGGATGGCGAAGTATATAGCGCGCCTGTACGTGATTCAGTTAACGGAACCATTAGCTATAATGCACAAACCCTATATAATGGAATTACCTTTGAGAATGTTAAATTCCGTTTTGAAAATGGTAAAATCGTGGAAGCGACAAGCAACGATACCAAGCGGTTAAATGATATTCTCGATTCCGATGAGGGAGCACGCTATATTGGCGAGTTTGCCATCGGGTTTAACCCACACATTTTACACCCAATGAAGGATATTCTGTTTGACGAGAAGATTGCTGGTAGCTTGCATTTTACACCAGGTCAAGCTTATGAAACGGCGGATAACGGTAACCGTTCTTCGATTCATTGGGATTTGGTATTGATCCAGCGTCCGGAATATGGTGGCGGTGAAATTTATTTTGATGATGTTTTAATCCGTAAGGACGGTATTTTTGTGCTGCCTGAGCTGGAGCCGTTAAATCCTGAAAACTTGAAATAACGATATCTGTTCTTGCTGAGAAAGCGATTTCAATGTATCATAATGAATGAGCATTGATATATGAAAATCCAGTAAAGCGAGGGATCTCACTATGTCCAACAATAATGCGGCGGTTGTTGAAATTGCACAGACGGCAAGCAAATTCACTTCTTCCATCGTCCTTCATTCCGAAAATAAGTATATTGATGTGAAAAGTATACTGGGCTTGTTTACGACCTTGGTCAGCAGTCACAGTTATGAGCTGCATGTTCACGGGCCTGACGCCGAGGAAGCCAAAAAAGCGATTATTGAGGTGTTCCAGAAGCACGGGCTGCACATTTCAGTAGCCACCTAACTTATTGAGGAAGCAAAAGCATCCCTACCTGTAACTGTAGGGATGCTTTTTTTGTCAGGTTCTTGTATTAGCCTGCAATTTCGTCTAATATTAAGGTTAGGACGTCTTGTGCGACATTGAGACATAGGGGGGAAGAATCCATGACTTCATCTGATTTGCAGGAACAATTGAATATCAAGGCCATTAATCTGCTTCAGGAAGATGCAGATAAAATAAAGAAGCTTATTGAAGTACAGATGGAGAATCTGGCAACCCGTTATTGCCCTCTCTATGAGGAAGTGCTGGATACTCAGATGTACGGATTTTCCAAGGAAGTGGATTTTGCGGTTCGCGCCGGACTTCTTCCGGAAATGGTAGGTAAACAGCTGGTCAGTGAGCTGGAACGCAATCTGGCTATTCTATATGAGGCCATGAATAATAAGGCTAATTAGGAAGACGGTTGAATTGATGAGAGCATGCGAAATTTGAGAGCATGCTTTTTTTGATGCCATTTTTTAAAAAGAGGATGAGAGGTCGCTTTTTAGCGTTCACCTTTGCCCTTGAATTTTAACAGCTTACAGGATTATATTGTCTTAAAAATTCAAGGGCAATAGTGATCAGATGTTTAAATGAAACGCGAAGCAGTCACTACAATTTAATCTACATTTTAAAACTTTGGAAGCTACACAAGGAAGAAGGATACACCTAACAATACATACACTACCAGCAGCATAAGTCCCTCATACCAGTTGGTTGATCCGTCCTGGGTGATGGATTTGGCGATAAATACAGCGACGGCAATGGCTACCAATTCAATGGTTGTGAAAACAATATTCATCGTGTTTCCCATAAAGTAACTGACAAAAATCAGCACAGGGGCAACGAATAGGGCAATTTGCAAACTGCTGCCGACAGCAATTTCAACAGATGCACCGATTTTGTTCTTCATAGCCAGTAAAATGGCAGCGCTATGTTCGGCCGCATTACCAATAATAGCGACAAGAAATGCACCCACGAACAATTCGCTGAGTCCAAATTGAGTCGTAAATACTTCTAGTGTACCTACCAGCCATTCGCTGACAAAAGCGACCATAACGGTAGCGAGTACCAAATAGGCAATGGATTTATTTCTAGACCATACAGGGGCATGCTCATGCGGCAATTCTTCATCTTTTTGTTCGGTCACGTCAGCTAAATAGTCCTTATGCGTAATCATAGAAAAAATAAGCCAAGCAATATACGCGACAATAAGCGTGCCTGCAACGATAAGACTGAGTGTATCTGACTCGCTATCCGTGATCACATGCGTGTTCAGAAAGACAGCTGGAACGAACAAGGCAATAACAGCCACAATCATCAGGGAGCCACTTAATCCAGCCAGCGATATATTGAAATTTTGTACTTTATATTTCAAACCGCCAGCAAACAGACTCGCTCCGAGCACCAGCAGCAGATTGCCGATGATCGAACCGGTAAGACTGGCCTTTACCATATCGTAAAGACCTTCTTTGACGAGAAAAATGGCGATGATCAGTTCGGCTGCGTTACCAAAGGTGGCATTTAAGAATCCACCTAAACGTTGACCAGCATAATGAGCAACACTTTCAGTCGCCCTACCGAGAAAACCGGCTACGAATACAACAGAAATCGCACAAATGACAAATTGGGCTATGGCATTCCAATGTGTGTAATGAGCGACTGCACTAAGAGCAAATGTCGCTAGGAGCAAAGCGGGAGATAACCATTTTTTCAATGAAGAGCACCTCGATATCAATAGTTGTGTACAAGTTTGGTGAATACTGTCACTTGTATGGATTTTCTAAATTAATATACCCAAAATGATATAGGTTGTAAACGAACGATGTTTTTATACGTAAGGTTTGCATTTGGAGTGGCTGAGGCTTTACAATACAAATAAAGGATGGATGAAGGGGGACATAGGTCATGGCAGAGCAAATTCAACAACTGGAAGCAGGAAACATCAAGATTTCCAACGATGTCGTAGGAAAAATTGCCGGGATGGCCGCATTAGAGACACCAGGCATTGCTGCAATGTCAGGCGGCTTATCGGAAGGCTGGGCCAAAAGGCTGAGCGGTAAAAATGTACAAAAGGGCGTATCAGTGGAGGTTGGACAACTGGAAGCTGCCATTGATCTACGTATTATCGTGCTCTACGAAACACCTATTCATGAGGTGTCCCGAATTCTTCAGCAAAATGTGCGAGAAGCCGTCGAAAGTATGACGGGATTGCGGGTCGTGGAAGTGAACGTAAAAGTGGAAGGTGTCGCCTTCAAGGACGATGCAGTGTAATAGACCCATCACATGCTAAATGGACATTTTTCACCAATGGTATAGATGCCGGAATTCCCTGCGATAATCCGAATAAGTTACACGAAAACTGGTGGTTATAAAACGCCAGTTTTCGTTTTGTGAATCTGCTGGATAACATTTTGCATACGGACCTGTAGTTATATACATATACAAAAAAAGAACTTCCAATGCCACCGTGGTTAGTGGCCATATGGAAGTTCTTTTTTTAGCGGTAACGGTTGGTTCTACGAGTTTGAAAGCGAGTAGGGACTTCATTACGGACAGTTACCCCTGTAGTGCGTTCTTGCACTGCTTGTTTGGTGTTCTCACGAGAAATACTGAGCATGATGCCCATGGAGAACATCATAACAAGCAGGGAGGAACCACCAAAGCTAATAAACGGAAGGGTTACGCCAGTGATTGGAATCGTTTGGGTTACTCCGCCGATATTAATGAAGGCCTGAATGGCGATCAAACCCATGATGCCAGTGCCCACCAACGTTCCGAACGGATCATGGCAACGCAGAGCAATGAGCATGCCTCGCCAAATGAAATACAAATATAACATTAGGAAAATGGCTGTTCCGATAAATCCAAACTCTTCACCAATGACAGAAAAGATAAAATCATTAAATGAATTGGGCAAATAATGAAGCTTGATAATGCCTTTACCAAATCCTGATCCGTTTAAGCCGCCTTCGCCAATAGCTTGCAAAGACTGCACCAGATTGTATCCCGTTCCTTGTCTATACTTCTCAGGATCAAGAAAGGCTTGAAAGCGTCCGATTTTATAATCTTGCTTGGCAGCAGTAGCTTGTCCATTTGCGCTTTCGGAATCTCCTCCAAACAATGACCCAATACCAAATACGATGGAAGCGCCTAGCACGAGCAGGATGATTGATGCGGTAATGTGTTTGACGCTGGCTCCCCCGGCATAAATAATCAGGCCACTGGTGGCTACCAAAATAAAGCAGGAGCCTAAATCCGGTTGAAGCATGATGAGTCCTGCGACAGAGCCTACAATGACAGTTACAGGTATGTAGCCAGTCCGCAAATCTCTAAATCGATCTCCTTTTTTCACAATCAGTGCGGATAAGTAAAGAATGATGGAGATTTTTGCAAGTTCCGTTGGCTGGAAGCCAATACTACCAAATCTGAGCCAGCTTTTTGCACCATTCAGAGAGCCTGTAAAAAGAACGATGATTAGCAGTAATATGGTTATGAAAAATAAAGGCACAAAAAGCTTTTTATATTTTTCCATCTTAATATTCATAGCTACCAACATAATGAAGAGTCCAAGTACAGCAAATGCGGACTGACGCTTCACAAAATATAAAGAGTCAAAATTGTATTCTTTATTCAGCAGAGCTACGCTGGAGCTGGAGCTAAATACCATGATTACACCGAATCCAACCAGCAACAAAGTGAGGATCAGCAATTGGAAATCCGGTGTCCCTCTTCTTCGAGTCTCCGGCTTCGTATTTCTCATATCAGCTTCCCCCGGTATTCGCCGCAAGGTACATTCCTCGCAGACGTTTATCATTTTATCGTTTATCCATTTTATCATAGTATGTTTGATAGGCTTCTGCAACCATCTGGAGCAACAGATATCACAACAATTCCATATCTGCTACAATAGGATAAAAATAAAGACTTGAGAGAAACGGCGCATACGTGGAAAAGCTGCATGATTTATCGGAAATTTGCCCGATGTTTTAAAAGGAGAGGTGGAACATAATGACACAACAGGCGATGGACCAAACCTGGTTCGATCAATTACAAGAAAACATGGTAGAGTGGCGTAGACATTTACATAAGAATCCCGAAATTTCTTTTCAGGAAAGTAAAACTGCCGCTTTTGTAGCAGATAAGCTAGAGAGCTGGGGATTAGATGTTCGTCGACAGGTAGGGGGACACGGTGTTGTAGGTACCATTCGTGGTGCCAAACCTGGACCTGTTGTTATGTTACGCGCCGATATGGACGCTCTTCCTATTCAGGATGAAAAGGAATGTGAATATCGCTCCATCGTGGATGGGGCCATGCATGCTTGCGGACATGACGGGCATACGTCCGTATTACTTGGGACAGCTTACTATTACAGTCTGAACCGCGATGAGCTGGAAGGAGAAATCCGATTTTTGTTCCAACCTGCGGAGGAATTGTTGCCTGGAGGTGCGGTCAATGTAATCAAAGATGGTGTACTGGAAGGTGTGGATGTTATTTATGGCATCCATTTATGGACACCATTCTCGGTCGGGACCGCTGCGAGTTGTGCAGGGCCGTTGATGGCGGCGGCCGACGATTTTTATATTGAAATTGCAGGTAAGGGTGGGCATGGTGGTATGCCCCAATCTACAAATGATAGTGTGGTGGCAGGCTCAGCTCTTGTTATGCAACTGCAGAGTATCGTAAGCCGTTCAGTCGACCCGTTAAGGCCTGCTGTGTTGACGGTGGGAACCATCGAAGGGGGCTCTGCGCAAAATATAATTGCGGAAACCTGTCGCTTGAGTGGAACCATTCGTACGTTTGATGAGCAGACCCGGACGGTCATGAAGGAGCGACTGCATGAGGTAACTGAGCTTACAGCAGCAACATATGGGACATCAGCAAAGATTCGTTACATTATGGGATACCCGCCAGTTGTTAATGATGCCCGAGAAGCAGCTCGCTTTTTTAAGGAAGCCAAGCCTGTGTTCGGCGAGGGGAATGTACAGGAAGCGCCAAAGTTGATGCCAGCAGAAGATTTTGCGTATTATTTGGAACGTGTGCCAGGTTGTTTTATGTTCGTAGGGGCGGGTAATCCGGCCAAAGGAGCAATTTATCCGCACCACCATCCAAAATTTGATTTTGATGAGGATGCCATGATCAACGCAGTTCGTCTGTTTATTGCCATGTCTACCGGATATGCTGCTGAATGCAAAGAAGGGGCAATTAACGGCTAATACGAGCTAAATTGGGAACGGTCCAATCTGGAGTATGAGCTGAATGAAATGGGGTACCCTACTCTTGAAAAGGAGGGAGTACCCATGAAAAAGGTTCAGGAAGTTATGACTAAAAAATGTGTAACGGTTACCCCGCAGGACAATATTTACGAAATAGCGGTCAAAATGAAAGACAATGATACTGGCTTTATCCCAGTTGTGGAAAGCGAAGGCAGTGATAAGTTGATCGGTGTGGTAACAGACCGTGACCTTGTAATTCGCGGCTACGCAGCTAAAAATTCTGGTTCTGGTTCGGTGGATACGGTAATGACAACAGGTATTCGTACAGCCAGTGCTGACATGTCAGTGGACCAAGCAGCTGAACTGATGGCAGAGCAGCAAATCCGTCGTTTGCCCGTGACGGAAGGAGATCGTCTGATCGGGATTGTTTCGATCGGGGATTTGGCTGTTCGTAATATTTTTGCAGACAATGCTGGAGAGGCGCTTAGCCAAATTTCCGAGCAGGTTCACTAGAAGGATAATAAAGTAGGCACCAGTTTGGGACGGTTTTTATCCCGAGCTTCTGATCAGGAGTTCAACCCGAGTGTGGGTTGGACTCCTTGCTATTCCGGTTGATCTGCGAATAAACGGATAAGCTATTATTATAGAACTTTTGAGTGTCAGGAGGTAGTCATGAATCCAGATCATCCTTGTATTGTACAACGTGATTTTACCGTTTTGCTGGAAATGGGTTTGCCTGATTCGGAATGGGCTCGTTCACAGTTGCAGATTTATGCGGAGCTGGTAAAAAGTCCGTCCGCTTTTCATACATATCACATCACTCCATTGTCGCTCTGGAACGCAGCCGCTCTCGGGTGGAGTGCTGAGGACATTCAAAATAGTTTGCACTCTATGTCCCGTTGGGATATTCCGCGTGATTTGTTGAAGGATATTGAACAGCTTGTTTCTCGTTATGGGACGTTGACGCTGTCACGGGCGAGTGCAAAAGAAGAACAAACTTACGGCACAGATACGATTGACGCGCATCGTGATGAGCAAGAGTCAGACAGAGATACAAAGGCGAGGAAAGCCAACACATACACAATAGGTGATCACTTGATCTTGGCAGTAGAGACTCCAACTTTACTGGATGAGCTATTGAACAAGAAAGAGCTAAAACAGCTTGGTTTGCTTCGCACCAATGAGACAAGCGCATCCGTACCGCCCGAAAATCGTGGCTTGCTCAAGCAGGAATTAACTCGCTTGGGATATCCCGTTGTGGATACGGCAGGTTATCTTGAGGGGAATCTGCTTCGTTTTACCTTGGGGAAGGGACAAACGGAGTTGCAGCTTCGTGATTACCAGGTGAAAGCTGCTGATGCATTTGAAGGCACAGACGGCTTAGGGGGGAGTGGTGTACTAGTGCTCCCATGCGGAGCCGGAAAAACAGTGATCGGTATGGCAGTGATGAATCGACTTCAGTGCGAGGTGCTTATTTTAACTTCTAATACTATTTCTGTGCGGCAATGGATCGAGGAACTGAAGCAAAAGACAAATATTCCTGTCGATTCTATTGGGGAATACAGTGGTCAGAAAAAGGAGGTGCGACCGATAACGGTGGCAACCTACCAGATTTTGACGCATCGGCGCAACAAAGACGGAGAGTTTGAACATATGAAACTGCTGAGTGAGCGGAAGTGGGGACTCATTATATATGATGAGGTACATTTGCTGCCTGCGCCAGTATTTCGAGCCACGGCCGATATTCAGGCTACCCGTCGTTTGGGATTAACAGCTACGTTAGTTCGAGAGGACGGGTGTGAGCGGGATGTGTTCTCTTTAATTGGACCCAAACGGTACGATATGCCGTGGAAGGAACTGGAGCGACAGGGCTGGATTGCTCAGGTCGATTGTGTAGAACTGCGTTTGCCCATGACCGCTGACCTTTTGGAGCAAAGTATGCGTGCTGAAGGCAGACAGCAATACCGAATTGCAGCCGAAAATCCAGCTAAGATGGAGGCAGTACGTAGTTTGGTGGAGAAACACAAGGGGATACCAACACTTATTATTGGTCAATATTTAGACCAGTTACGTAAATTGGCTCAGGAGTTGGACGTCCCACTGATTACGGGTTCCATGACTCAGAGCGAGCGGGTGCGTTGGTTCGATGCGTTTCGCAAGGGTAATATTCAAACCTTATTAGTATCCAAGGTAGCAAACTTTGCAGTCGATTTGCCGGATGCAGCAGTAGCGATAGAGGTATCGGGCAGCTTTGGCTCCCGTCAGGAAGAGGCGCAGCGACTTGGCCGCATTTTACGACCAAAGCCAGGCGACAATAAAGCTTATTTTTATGCATTAGTGACGGAGAACAGTAAAGAGATGGATTTTGCAGCACGTCGTCAGCTGTTTCTGATTGAACAGGGCTATGAATATGCGATTCGCAGGTTTGATGGGACGATGGCTGGCAGAAGCCAGGAGGATGAGATTGAAGATGGCGGAAAGAAAAAGGAGGCCTAACCAAGGATGGACGTAACGAGTACGCAAGGCAACTGGAATGAGCTTTCAGCGGATGAGCTGCTGGTGCTTAGACGATGCTTTGTCCGGTATGCGGCACAGCCTATGAAGGAAGAGGAGCCTATGCAGCTTACCCAAGGTGCCTTAAGCGGAGTCGAAACAAAACTGGCACTGCATGGGCTTCGCTCTCGGGGGTGGCTGGAGGCAGTCACCAAATCGTGGGGCGAACGGATTTTATATATTCCGGTTGATCGGCTACCCGCTCTGCACGATATGTTGTTAGAGCAAACTCCAATAAACAGGATACATACGGATCATCCAATAACGGTACATGAAGCAATGACAGGACTGGAGTCAGAGTTACTGCATGTGTTGTCACGTATTGCGATACAGGGAGTTCCTTTGACGGCCAAAGGAACCATACATAAACGGTCATTGCAAAAATTGAATGAACTGACCCCCTTTCGTCCGGAGGACCTGGAGGGACTTGGGTTGCATTATGCGCATGCCGAGCTATATCCAGTACAAACGGTGGTAATGGTCGATTTACTACTCAGTTTGGGGCTGTTAGTGAAAGAAACAGTGTCTTTTCGCATTCAGGAGGCGGAACTGGCGACATGGATTCGTTTGTCTGCTGGGCAAATGCGCAAGCATATTTTTGACACCCTCATGGAGAGGTACGGCAAGGCTGAAGCGCCTATGCAGCATTTTCGCTATATGCTGTGTGCCGTCTCGCAGTATGGAGGAACAGATGGATGGATATCTATTCAGTATCTGCTGCAATGGATGCTTCAGGTAGGATTAATACCGCAGAATAGTTTAAGTAGAGATGATTCTACGAACAGTGCCTTTATAGATATTGTTCCTACAATCGCAAATCTCAAAGGGCTTGCGGACGAGACGGTATCTGATTTTAATTTCAATGGATCTTTTACGGGAGATATAATGGGTTGGTTGAAGGCCCTGACGGCTTTTGGAATGGGGGATTGGGGTCAGACTACATCAGGCGAAATCTGTTTTCGCTGGAATGTCTCTGTGACAGATCTGCTTCGTCCCTATAATGACGAGGATACACATCAAGAACAAGGTGCCTTTTATGTGCAGCCTGATTTTGAAATATTGGTACCGCCAGATGTCGCATATGATGTGCGCTGGCGATTGGAATGCTGCTGTGAACGTGTGACAGGAGACCGGATGGTAGTGTATCGGATTACCAGAGAGAGTATTACAGAGGCAATCGAGCTGGGCATGGAGGCCAAGGAGATTCCTGCTCTTTTGGACAAGTACAGTCGGACAGGGGTGCCAGAACATGTACGGCTGGCAGTAGAGCAGTGGGCAGGCAATGTCGGACGAACGGCTTTTGCGACGGTAACACTTTTGCGATGCGGTACTCAGGAGGATGCGGACATGGTTGCGCGTCATCCTGCACTTGAAGGACTACTGGAGCGACTCGGCGACAAAGATTTTATGATCCCGGCACACTCTGCTGACAAAATACGAAAAGCACTCGCTGCAATTGGATTAAGTCCGCGTCTTGAACCGAAAAATGCGGATGAGCCAGCTCACCATTATCCACTTTTGACGGAGACAGAGAACCTAGATGCAGGCCGTTCCCTATTTTCACAAGAGGGAAGAGCTGGTCTGGTTTACACAGGGCGCACGTTGCATTTTTATGAACAAGAGCACACCCTGCCTGACCCGTCTGGCTATTTTCCAGAAAGGTCTACAGTACCCTCTTCATGGACAAAAGAATGGAGGAGTTACCATACGTCCACTTCCAGGCAGTTGATGGAGCAAGCGATCCGTTGGCAGGCGGCGGTGGGATTGCGAATCAGTGGGAAAGAGGTTAAATGGATACCGGAATCGGTGGTTTCCGGCGATCCCTGGAGTGTCACAGGCTGGTACGCCTCAGGAATGGATGAGGAAACGCCTTCTCGTGCGACCTTGCAGCCAAGTGATTGGTCCGATATGAGGCTGTTGGTTCCTTTTACATAGTCGTGTCAGGAAGTGCATGAAATTTCTTCTTCTCAAAAGAAGGATGTGGTATGATAAATGAGTCTACTTTTATTGGGTAGAACTTTATATAAAGTGAGATGACATTCATGAGCGTAGCCGAATTGAACACGGTCAATATGGCAGAAGTGCTTATTAACGCCTATGAATTGGGCGATATGGTCAACCGGTCCTTTGAGGTATCGGATTATTTATATTGGAAGCAGCGTGTGGAATTGAACCCGTCTATTCAGGCGTGTGTACGCAAGCTGGATGCCAAAAAGGAGCTTTTCGCTGAAACGGAGCGTTTTGGGCATTTTCATCCCAACTATCATGAAGCAAAGGACGCAGTGCAGGCCGTTGAACTGGAGCTGGAACAATTTGAGGCTGTTAAGGAGTTCAAGCGGGCCGAAAAGGCGTTGGATGATATGCTTCATGCCATGTCTGAAACGATTGCATATTCCGTGTCCGAAACCATTAAGGTGCCGAGCAACGACCCAAATGTGAAAAAGGGCGGATGCGGCAGCGGAGGGAAATGCTCCTGCGGATAGGCCATAGGAATGATACGGAGGGGAGATGAAGCGAATGTTTGCCGAGCGGACAGGGTACATCATTTGGGTAAGCGATATCAAGGCTGCCCGCAATCTGGAGAAATACGGAAATGTCCACTATATTTCAAAGCGTATGCATTATGTAGTTATATATATGAATGCGGATCGGGCAGAGGACACCGTTAAAAATATTCGCAGACTTTCCTATGTACGTAAGGTTGAGCGCTCTTTCCGAAATGAGATTAGGACGGAGTACAACGACGATAAGGAAAAGATGAAAGAATATGAAATATAAGCTTTGATTGTCTATACATTCAAATTTCTTGAAAAAGGTCAGCCTACGGGCTGACTTTTTTTGTGAAGCCAGGACTTTTCATACTAATCTTAATGCTGTTAGACCTAAAAATTCTTTAAAAAACACCCATAAACTTCAATTTTGTAACTTGTAGTCCCGGGTCTGTTGAGGTAACATATGAATATATTGGTAGATATAAAGACCTATCTGGTGGGGAGAGTGATCCCGTGCGTGACAAGGCAATGCAGCGATGGAGTACATACGAACCGTTCTACGTGGAGATGGGCGATAAGAAAGTCGCCGATATCGTGATTACAAATCATGCGAAAACACGTTATTTAGATCGGGTAGAGCAGAAACAGTCCGAGACGAATCATATCGCCGCCTGGCTTTGGGAGTGCCTAAAGCAAAACAGGATGGAGTCCTACTATCATAATGAAGAGGATGTATATTTAATTGATGGTGATCTGGTCGTTGTCGCCGAATTTGGTGAGTTGCCAGGTGAGATGGACATTGCGGGGAATCCGCTTCATAAGATGATTATTATTACCTTTTTGGGTCGGATGTCAGAGACTATCGAATTAAGGGACTTGAAGTCCTACTATTCATGGTTGCGCCATTCACGGCGCATGACACTGATGAAAAGCACTCGTAAGCAAAAATAGACGGTGATTTGACGGACGGTTCCATTAGAAAGCGGGCACATTGACACCGTCGAGTTTGAGTAGAAGTATGCAGTTATCAGCTGCATGCTTTTTTATTTTGCAAGCATATAACTCCCCATTTCGGTAAGTTTACTCGGAAATTGTTCGCCAGATGTTTTTCTTATGTTAAAATAGGGAGATCAGAGGGGAGAGGGCTGTCAGTATGAACTTTCATCAGCTGCACATTTTTTATACCGTAGCGGAGCGCGGAAGCTTCTCGGCGGCGGCGCAAGCGCTGCATATGACGCAACCTGCGGTGACGATGCAAATTCAGTCTTTGGAAGATTATTTTGGCACGAAGCTGCTGCACCGATCGACTAAAAAAATTGAGCTTTCGGAGGCAGGAGCGACATTACTGCCTTTTGCAAAAAGAAGTATGCAACTGATCAGGGAAGCTGACGAAGCGATGTCTGCTTTTACTCACATGCTGGAGGGAAGATTGCATATAGGTGCCAGTCTAACGATTGGTGAATATATTGTGCCAAGAATGCTGGGACCGTTTGGTCAGGAGTACCCTCACATACGCATGGCAATGAATGTAATGAATACGACTCAAATTATGGATGATATACTAAAGCACCAGTTGAATTTAGGGCTGATTGAGGCCCCGGTTCAACACCCGGATATTGTGGTAGAATCTGTGATGCAGGACGAACTGAAGCTGATTGTTCCTTCGGGGCATGTGCTGGCCAAGGCCAAAAAAGTAGTTTTAGAAGATGTATTCAAGCATCCCTTTGTAGCCAGAGAAAAAGGTTCTGGTACACGCCAAGTCATAGAAGACGGGCTGAAAAATCGTGGTGCGGATGCCTCTCGACTTGATATTGTAATGGAGATGGGCAGCACTGGAGCGGTCAAATCAGCGGTAGAGGCAGGACTGGGGATTACTATGCTGTCACCTTCTTCAGTCAAACATGAGGTTGCGCTCGGGTTATTGAAAATTGTAAATATTTCAGATATTACCTTCAAACGAGAATTTTATGCAATTCATTTGAAATCAGCGTTGTTGCCGATCCCGGTAGTAACTTTTCTGTCTTACTTGCGTCGTCATGATCAGGGAATGGACGTATTCGAGGACTCGTAGGACAAGCTTTAGAGATGAAGAGGAGGAGAATCTACATGAAGGAACAGAATAATTTGCAACGATATGATCTACATACACACACCCAAGCATCTGACGGTATGCAATCACCTGCTGATAATGTGCGCTGGGCGAAGGAAAAAGGGCTGGCCGGTGTGGCTATTACAGATCATGATACGGTGGCCGGTTTGGAGGAAGCCTTGGAGGAGGGAAGACGCATTGGGATGACCGTGGTGCCGGGTGTGGAAATCAGTACACGTGCTGGTGGCAAAGATATTCATATATTAGGTTATTTTATGGATTACCGTAATAAAATGTTTTTGGAACGGTTGGAAAAGCTGAGACAGGCGCGGGATACCCGTAATGATTTGATTTTGAGTCAATTGTGTAGCTTGGGCGTGGAAATCACGCTAGATGAGGTGGTGGCTACAATGGGCAGACCACTAACGCCGGATGAAAGTATTGGACGTCCGCATATGGCAGATACCCTGGTTCAAAAAGGTTACGCGAAGGATATGCGGGATGCGTTTGATCGTTACTTGGCAGAAGGTGCGCCCGGATACGTGTCTGTACCCCGTGTAGAGCCTGCGGAGGCTATAAGCTGGATTCGTGAAGCAGGAGGTGTGCCTGTAGTGGCCCACCCTGGCTTGTATGGAAATGATGAACTGGTACGCTCCATTATAGAGGCAGCGAAGCCTGTAGGGTTGGAGGTGAGCCATTCAGACCATGATGCTGAGGCTGAGAGCCGATATACTGCTATGGCGGTGCATTATGGGCTTATCGCAACAGGCGGCTCGGATTTTCACGGTGCGCGCCAAGGTGTGATTTTCCACGGTGATCTGGGTAGCCGTAGTGTGGATGGTCAGGTTGTCGAGGAATTGAGAAAGGCTGCTGTTGGACAAAAGTAAATGAGAAAAAGCCCCTTGCCTACCGCATGGAACACCAGAAGTGTACGTGCAACGGGCAAAGGGCTTTTTTTGTAGATTCCAAATGCTGGTGGAACTTAGCCGTTTTTGATGCGGTTCGGCAGCTTTTTGACCAGTTCCTCATTAGGTGTGATAAAGAGCGTACGCTGATGATCGTAGATGACAAAGCCGGGCTTCGCACCGCTTGGCTTGCGTACATACCGAATCAAGGTGGCATCTACGGGTACGCTGCTAGACTGCTTGGCTTGGCTGAAATAGGCAGCCAGTTGAGCAGCTTCCTCCAACGTTGCGTCTCCGAATTTCTCGGCACGAATAACGACGTGTGACCCTGGAATATCCTTTGTATGCAGCCACGTGTCATTGGGTCCGGCCAGTCGGTTGGTCACATATTCATTCTGCAAGTTATTTTTGCCGACCAGCAGCTCAATGCCTTCGGATGATGTATATACGTGCAAGGTCGGGCGGTCATTTTTCTTCTTTTTCTTTCCTTTTTTAACCCGATCTCTGAGATAGCCCTGCTGAACCAGCTCTTCACGTATTTCCTCAATGTCGTTAATAGAGGCATGGGCTAGCTGCTGAAGAAGATTGTTCATATAACGAATTTCTTCGTGTGTTTTTGCTAGTTGTTCGTCAATGACAGCCAGGCTGTTTTTATATTTGTTGTACTTTTTAAAATAACGTTGTGCATTATCTGAAGGGTTGAGTAGCGGGTCCAATGGAATGGTGATCGCACCCTGTTCCTCGTCATAAAAGTTAGTGAGTGTTACTTCCTTGTCTCCCTTTTTTACCTCATGCAGTGAAGCGAACAGCAGCTCTCCGTAAATCCGAAATTGATCGGCATCTTCCGCTTCAGCCAAATCTTGATGGAGATGATCGAGTTTTTTTACGTTTTTGCTCCGCTCGTTTTGTAGAAACCGCAGTAGGTCGCTAACCTTTTGCTTAACCGTGTCCCTTTCTGCTTTTTCACCGAAAAAGTCCTCCATACACTCACTGATGGTAGCGTATTCCTTACGTTCTCCTTCGATCAGCGTCAGTGGAATGGCTGAAAATATTACTTTATCTTGTGCGTTCAGTCCAGATACTGGCTGAAAACGATGATTCCGCACGTCATCCATAATGTCACTGAATGTCCTCCACAGTCGACGATCCTTGTCACCAGATGCTTCTTCGTTAGATGCTCGGATTAGTATCTCTTCAGCAATAAGGGGACTAAGTCCGGTAAAAGTGTTCACGAGCCAGCGTTTGGGAGCTTCTTCGGCCTCAAGGGCTGCTTGATACGAGGAGATGAAGGCTGCTTCTTCGACTTCTAGTGGATTCAGCTTATTTTGTTCAGGAGGCTCTGTGTATTGAAAGCCTGGCATAACGACCCGATAGCTGCTGATAGAGGGTGTGACATGATGAATGCCATCCAGCATCATACCTGTTTCCGGGTCAAGCAAAATAATATTGCTATGTCTACCCATCACTTCAATAATAATGCGCTTCAATGAAATATCTCCCAGCTCATCACGCTGACGTATATCCATATGAATAATGCGCTCCATGCCCACCTGCGTGATGTTCTCAATAATGCCTCCTTCGCAATGTTTGCGAAGAAGCATACAAAACATGGGAGCTTCTGTCGGATTGAGAAAGCTTTGCTCTGTAAAATGTACGCGCGGAAATGTCGGATTAGCCGACAGCAACAGCTTTACACTCCCGCCTTGTGCCCGCAGGTTCAGCACGATATCGCGTTCGTTTGGCTGATGTATTTTATTAATGCGCCCGCCCCGGATGGCTTGCAGTTCGTGTACGATAGCGCGGGTTACGATTCCGTCCAATGCCATAATTTATGTTCTCCTTTGAAGCAAATGTATTTTCGCCTTCCTTCTATGATACATAACTTTGGAACAAAACTTAAGCGGCTTTGTGATATTTCGAGTCCTGTCCGAATAGATTGAATCAAGAAAGTCTGTCCAGCATATCAGCAATCGTGGCACAAAAATAGAATAACGGGCAGCCATCCTACGCACAACCGACGGAAACGGACTATCTGACCGGGAGGGAATTGGGGAGAATGGAACAAGCACACTGGCACCAATTAAGCAATGAACAGCTTTCAACTAGTCTGGAAGTCGACCCGAAGCAGGGTCTTTCGGAGGAACAGATTGCGGAACGAAGAGAAAGGACGGGTTGGAATGAGCTGAGCGAGGGCAAGCGTGTTTCGGCAATTTTGCTGCTGCTCAACCAGTTCAAGGATTTTATGATGCTTGTATTGATGGGAGCGACCCTGATCTCTGGCCTACTCGGCGAGTATCTGGATGCGATTACCATTATTGCTATCGTTGTGCTAAATGGAATTCTCGGCTTTGTGCAGGAATTCAGAGCTGAACGTTCATTGCGAGCTTTAAGACAGCTTTCGGCTCCAACCGCCAAGGTGCTGCGAGGCGGCAAACGAATACATGTTCAGGCCAGAGAGCTGGTGCCGGGCGATATCGTGCTGCTGGAAAGTGGTGATCGTATCCCTGCAGATGTAAGGTGGTTGAGTACAAACGGCTGTGATGTCGAGGAGTCTGCCCTGACAGGTGAATCGGTTCCGGTGAGTAAGCATTCCCGTCCTATTCATGCCGCCGAAGTACCTCTTGGGGACCAAAAGAACATCGGTTTTATGGGCACCATGATGACCAGAGGCACCGCACAAGGCGTGGTCATTCGCACAGGCATGAGTACCGAAATGGGAAAGATCGCAGACTTGATCGAAAATACGGAGTCGCAGGAGACACCGTTACAGCACAGACTGGAACAATTGGGCAAAATTTTGATTATCGTGGCGTTAGCGCTAACCGTGCTCGTGGTCATAGCGGGTATTTTGCATGGTCAGCCAGCCATGAGCATGTTTTTGGCCGGCGTGAGCTTGGCTGTGGCAGCTATACCAGAAGGATTGCCCGCGATTGTAACCATTGCCCTCGCTTTGGGTGTACAGCGTATGATCAAACGCAAGGCCATTGTGCGCAAGCTGCCTTCCGTTGAGACGCTCGGCTGTGCGTCTGTCATTTGCTCTGACAAAACGGGCACACTGACCCAAAATAAAATGACAGTCACCAAGCTGTGGCTGGATGGTCGTTTCTGGGGAGTTACCGGGGAAGGTTATGATCCACACGGTCATATTATGGACAGGGATCTTCCGGCCGACCTAAAAAACGGACAATCCTTGCGTAGATTGCTGCAAGCTAGTGTACTTTGTAATAATGCGGAGATTGTTCAAGCTGACATAGATGAGCTGCGTTCAAAAAAGAAAACCAAAGAGCCGACGCCTTCCGCTGTTTGGGAGCTGAAAGGTGATCCGACAGAAGGAGCGCTGGTCACGTTAGCTGCCAAAGGCGGAGTCACGCGACAAGGGCTATACGAACTGTACACACGGGAGCGAGAATTTCCTTTTGACTCAGATCGGAAGCGGATGTCGGTACTCGTACGCCACCAGGGAGGACATATTGTATTTGCCAAAGGAGCGCCAGACGTGCTACTGGGTCAGTGCTCTTACATTTTATGGGAAGGGAATGTCGTTCCGTTAACGGGTACGCTGCGCCAAAAGGTATTGGCAGCCAATGAAGGTATGGCATCGGAGGCGCTGCGTGTACTTGGCGTCGCTTACCGTGATATCCGCTCGCATGAGCGTGTCTCTACGGTTGAGGAGGCTGAAACACAGCTGATTTTTATCGGCCTGACCGGCATGATTGATCCGCCACGCCGCGAGGTTCGCGAGGCCATTGGCAAGTGCCGTCGTGCCGGCATTCGCACGGTGATGATTACGGGCGATCATGGTACAACCGCGGAGGCCATTGCACAGCAGCTGGGCATTCTCCAACGCGGCTCAAATGTATTGACAGGACAGCAACTGTCTCTCATGGATGATGCGGCGTTGGATAACGTTGTTGATACCGTCTCTGTGTATGCGCGGGTGTCGCCGGAACACAAGCTGAGAATCGTCAAGTCGCTGCAAAGACGCGGACATGTCGTAGCTATGACCGGAGATGGCGTCAATGACGCACCTGCGATCAAGGCATCGGATATCGGTATTGCCATGGGCATTACAGGAACAGACGTGACCAAAGAAGCAGCTGCACTTGTACTGAGTGACGATAATTTCTCCACGATTGTAGCGGCGATTGAGGAAGGGCGAAATATTTACGAGAATATCCGTAAATTCATTCGTTATCTACTCGCCTCCAATGTTGGCGAAATTTTGACGATGTTCTTTGCCATGATGGCTGGGCTGCCGCTACCTTTGTTACCCATTCAGATTTTGTGGGTGAACCTGGTAACTGACGGTTTGCCAGCGATGGCTCTGGGTGTGGATCAGCCGGAAAAGGATCTTATGGAGCATAAGCCTCGTGGCGCAAAGGAAAATATTTTTGCACGTCGACTGGGCTGGAAAATTATTAGTCGCGGTCTGTTGATCGGCTTATGTACACTTGCGGCCTTCTGGTTGACATTACGGATTGCTCCGAATGATGCAGGACAATTGATCAAAGCACAGTCGGTTGCATTTGCTACGTTAGTGCTGGCGCAGTTAATTCATGTATTTGATTGCCGTAGCTCCCGCTCCGTTTTCCATCGTAATCCGTTTCAAAATAGTTATCTCGTGCTTGCCGTACTGTCCTCCATTGTACTGATGCTGGTTGTAATGTATGTGCCTGTGCTGCAACCTATTTTTAAAACGGTACCCCTTGGTTTACGTGAATGGGCACTATCTATTGTCGCAGCTGGAATTCCTACGTTCCTGATGGGAGCGGGAAGTGTATGGGGCGGTCGACGTAACCGTCGTCACGGCGGAAATACACGATTTTCAGCGGGACGTACAAAGTTCTCAGCATAGAATTCGGGTCTTGCATATCGCATCGCTTTCCCGCTTTTGCCCTGTATGATATTATGGGATCAAAGCTTCAAGAGGAGCATGAGATCAGCAGCAACGGCGGGGGGAAGCTATGGAATTCACTAAAATGAATGGTCTGGGTAATGATTTTATCGTTTGGTACGGGCATCAGGAATTGCCGTCTGACGCCTCGGAATTAGCTGTTCGGCTATGTGATCGACATTTTGGTATTGGCGCCGATGGATTGGTATATATATTGCCGTCTGAAAAAGCAGATTTTCGCATGCGCATCATTAACTCGGACGGCTCGGAGGCCGAGCAATGCGGTAACGCTATTCGTTGTGCTGCCAAATATGTGTATGACCGTAAGCATATCAACCGTGAACAGATCACGATTGAGACGCTGGGTGCAGGTGTGCAGCAGGTTGAACTGACTGTGGAAAACGGAACTGTACGAATGGTAAAGGTAGATATGGGAGAGCCGATTCTGGAAGGATTGAAAATTCCAACTACACTCGATTTGACTAACGTAATAGATGAGCCCATTGAAGCTGGAGGAAGTGGTTTTCGCTTTACGGCTGTTTCTATGGGAAATCCGCACTGTGTCATTTATGTTGAGGATGCGCCTAGTTTTGATCTGGAGGCCTGGGGGCCAAAGCTGGAGTGTCATCCATTGTTCCCTAAAAAAACAAATGTTGAGTTCGCCACGGTACGGAGTCGGAAGCATATAGATATGAGGGTATGGGAGAGGGGAGCAGGACCTACGCTAGCCTGTGGAACTGGAGCCTGTGCTACGCTTGTTGCTTCTGTACTAAATGGATACAGCGACCGCCGCGCCATGGTAAGCCTAAAGGGCGGCGATCTGGATATTGAATGGAGCGAGGATGATAATCACATTTATATGACAGGTCCGGCTGAGATTGTATTCGAAGGTCGTCTATTCTGAATTGATGTGAATGATAAGAATAGCCCCTAAATGACCTAAGAATATATAGAAGTGAAGGGGAAGAAGACCTGAGTAGGTCTTCTTTTTTTGTCCTTTTATGCCGCTGTTTACTGGGGAAATGGTGAACCAAGCGATATTCTGTCTTTTTTTGACGCCTGAACGATGTATAATATAGAAAATGAGAAAACGATAAGGAGGCCGTTCATAGTGCGGAAATTTCGTTGTGTATCAGCAATTGCAATCCTCATTCTTATAGCCACCGCGCTTCCGGTTCAAGCGGCGACTATTCCTGCTGCCACAGAAACGACGGACAAGCAGGTTGGTTCGCTAACTCCGACAGTCGTAAGCCGTTTAGAAAAAGCAGTGCAAGAACTTATCGGTTCAAAAACTGCATTTCAATTTGACGATGTAACGGATATGGGGAAAACCTGGATTGTCGAGGGTGAATTGGAAGATGGAACAGCTACGTTACAGACAGAATATAATAAAGAGAAAAACAGAGTAGATTCTACAACCATACGATATAAAATAAGTAGTTTGGGAAAGGCGATGAACGCGCCACTCAAGGCAAAAGTATTAAACAGCGCCAAAGCGTTTGACAGCAAGCGCCCCTTACAATTTGAAGCATTCTGGCGAGTCAAATCTCCTTATCAGTCCAACAAGCCTTCAAATTACTGGGTATTCTGGGGGGCAGGAGAAAAAGCTTCCTCATTGTATGTTGATGTGGATCAAGGTAATGCTATTACCGTCAATGCGGACTATGCACTGAAGCAGGTGGATCCTGTGTTACTGAACCGTGCAATGAACACGTTTAAGCGAGTGAGTGGACAGCGAATCACAGTGCAGCATGTCTCACGGTACAAGGATGAGAAAAAGGGGCTTTCTTATTGGTCGTTCGAGGATGCAAGCGAGGCGAATGAAGTCAAAATTGGTGCGGTAACCGGTAAAGTGCTGGCTGTATCCACATCAGGGATGGACTGGAATGATGACGCAGATTTCAAAAAATCTTTTGCAAGTCCAAAATATACTGCCGCCGAAGCATTGAAGCTGGTCAAGCCTAAGGTTCGGCTGTTGTTTAATATCAATGTGTCCGGCTATAAAGTGAAAGTTCAAGGAAATCAATATACGTTCTCCAAGCAGCAAAAGGGGACGGATTCTATTGTGGCTAAAGTAAATAAAAAAGGGACTTTTTACGAGTTTTCTCTCCATTCTTCTGATGGGAAAATGCAATGAAAATGTAGTGGGATAGAAAATGATCAATCAAGTTGCTTCACTCCTGATATCATATTGTCGGGACGTGAGGCGGCTTTTTTTGTTTTTGGCTTATGTTTGTAGTCTCTTTATGTTACATTAGTATGAAAATAAAGAGCGGGGTGGAGCAGAGGACATGAAACCGGATTTGCGTACTGTGCTGAATGGTGAAATTATTGTCGGAGACGGCGCTATGGGGACTTTTTTGTCCCAGCTAGGATTTCCAGTAAATACGTCTTACGAAGAACTGAACATTACTTCGCCTGGCGTCATATCAGACGTGCATGGTCAGTATTTAAATGCAGGAGCACGATTGCTGGAGACCAATACATTCTCTGCAAATGATTATAAATTAGCCCGCTTTGGATTGGAATCTAAGGTAGAAGAAATCAATCGTGCTGGTGTGAGGATTGCCAGGGCTGCGGCTGGACCCGAACATTATGTAGTAGGTGCGGTCGGTTCCATATGCGGAGGCAAACGTCTCAGCATATCCAAGCTAGAGCTGTCAAGAAACTACGAACAGCAGATTGATGCTCTTCTGTCCGAAGGGGTTGACGGCATTTTATGCGAAACGTTTTATTCACTGGACGAAATGCGCATTGCGCTTCACAGTGTACGTAAATACAGTGACATTCCGGTAATTTGTCAATTTGCGGTTGACCAAGTTGGTCGTACCCAAGATGGGTTTTTAATGGCACAAGCCTTTTCAACACTGCGTAGTGAAGGAGCTGACATCCTCGGGTTTAACTGTCACTCCGGTCCACAGGGAATTATGAGTGTAATGGAGCAACTGGACGGTCCCTTGTCTGTACCACTGTCTGTATATCCGAATGCGGGATTGGCAGATTATGTGGACGGTCACTATGTATACGGTGCATCACCTGAATATTTCGGAGAATGTGCTACGTCCTTTGTAGATCTCGGTACGAGACTGATTGGTGGTTGCTGCGGAACGACACCAGACCATATTGCTGCTATTTCCAAAGCTTTAAACAATTTGAAACCGCCCCCGTTGGCTCCAAAAGAAACCTTTTCGACGGAAGTCATTCATGTGGTGGAGCAGACAGCAGATGAAGGGGGACGAGGAAATGGCAGACATACCAGCGAACCCAACATTGTGGATCTGGTTAAGGAACGGCATACGGTTATTGTAGAGCTGGACCCTCCGCGAGATCTCGACATTACCCGGTTTATGCAAGGTGCGCATGCCTTGAAGAAAGCCGGAGCCGATGCACTTACACTTGCTGACAATTCGCTCGCAGTCACTCGTATGAGCAATATGGCGCTTGGGCATCTGGTTAGTATTGAAACAGGCTTGCGTCCATTAATTCATATCGCATGTCGTGACCGTAATCTGATTGGTACGCAATCCCACATGATGGGTTTTGACGCACTGGGTATTGACCATGTACTGGCGGTTACTGGAGATCCAGCGCGATTCGGTGATTTACCAGGCGCCAGTTCGGTGTATGATATGACATCGTTTGAAATCATACGCATGATCAAGCAACTAAATGATGGTGTCGCATTTTCTGGTAAGCCACTCAAGCAGAAAGCTAATTTTGTGGTGGGAGCTGCTTTTAATCCAAATGTTAAGCATTTGGGGAAAGCCGTACAGCGGTTGGAAAAGAAAATTGCCTCCGGGGCCGATTATATTATGACCCAGCCTGTTTACGATCCCGAGCTGATTACAGCCATCGCAGAACAGACACGGCATTTGGAGATACCGATTTTTATCGGTATTATGCCGCTGGCTAGTGGCCGCAATGCAGAATACTTGCACAATGAAGTCCCAGGCATTCAGCTATCCGATGAGGTGCGTGCACGCATGTCGGGGCTGGAAGGCCCGGAAGGACGAGCTATGGGCGTGTCTATTGCCAAGGAGCTGCTTGATACGGCCATGGAACATTTTAATGGGATCTATTTCATGACTCCTTTCATGTTCTATGAAATGACAGCTGAGCTGACTTCATATGTGTGGCAAAAATCAGGCCGAGTACAGGCCCCCTTGTTTCGACTATAATAATCAATTACAATAGTATAATGGATGTGATGCCGATGTCATTGAGTATGACCGGATACGGTCAAGCCATCCTTCATCATGAGGGGTATAAAGTGCGCTTGGAATTGAAATCGGTCAATCACCGCTATTGCGAAGTGATGATGAGAATTCCACGTGAATGGACTCGTTATGAAGATGGCTTGAGAAGAACGGTTCAACAGCAGATTAAACGCGGTCGTATCGATGTTTTCATCCACAGGGAACGTGATGAAGAACAGATACCCGCCGCACGGTTGAATGACACTGTCGTGCAGGCTTACCTGCGTGCAGCGGAGCAGCTGGCGGATCGTTATGGCGTGAAAGGAACGTTAGGTATAAGTGATATCCTTGCTTTGCCTGATGTTCTGGGTGAGCCTGGAGAGGCTTGCAATGGAGACGAAGAGGACTGGGCAGAGCATTTACAGCGAGCTTTGAACGAAGCTTTGCAAGGATTGCTGGAGATGAGAAGGCGAGAAGGCGGGCATTTGGCACAAGATGTGGAATCCCGTATCTTACGTCTGGAATCCTTTCATCATGAAATGACGGTGTTGGCTCCTCATGTTGTGAGCGACTACCGTAACAGGCTGAAGCACAGGCTTAAAGAGCTTCAGGACGGTTCATTTACGCTTGATGAACATAAGTTCGGAATGGAGATTGCGTTATTCGCGGATCGCAGCAATATTGATGAGGAGCTTACCCGGCTTCAAAGTCATTTTGGACAGTGCAAAAGGTTGCTGCTGTCGGACGAGCCGGCCGGTCGCAAATTAGATTTTTTAATCCAGGAAATGAACAGGGAAGTCAACACGATCGGCTCTAAGGCTAATCATCTCACATTAGTTAATTTGGTCGTTGAGATGAAAGCAGAGCTCGAAAAAATTCGTGAGCAGGCTGCAAATATTGAGTAGCTACCTGGTAGCGGCACGGCTGCAATAGTCACATGTATAGGGGGAAAGACCTGAATATGGCAATCAAATTGATCAATATTGGCTTTGGCAATATCGTGTCGGCCAACCGAATAATCTCCATCGTCAGTCCGGAGTCTGCTCCGATCAAGCGGATTATACAGGAAGCCAGGGACCGTCATATGTTAATTGATGCTACCTATGGCCGCCGGACACGGGCTGTTATTATTACAGACAGTGATCATGTAATCCTGTCTGCGGTGCAGCCGGAGACGGTCGCTCATCGCCTATCCACTAAAGATGATGACAATGACGAATAAAAATGGAGTGTACTATGGCTAAGGGATTATTATTTGTAATATCCGGACCTTCGGGGGTCGGTAAAGGGACGGTAGGCAATGCATTGCGCGAAAAGCTACCTGAGATAACGTATTCCGTTTCTGCTACAACTCGAACACCTCGTTCGGGCGAGCAGGATGGAGTGACCTATTTTTTTAAAACGCGTGAAGAATTTTTAGGCATGATTGAACGAGATGAATTGCTGGAGTACGCAGAGTATGTAGGTAACTACTATGGCACTCCACGTGATTTTGTAGACCAGACGCTTGCGCAGGGTAAAGATATCTTTCTGGAAATTGAAGTTCAGGGCGCGCTAAAGGTTAAAGAAAAATTCCCGGAAGGCATATTCATTTTCTTGCTTCCGCCTTCACTGGATGAATTGAAGGATAGAATTCGGGGACGTGGCACAGAAACTCAAGCAACCATTGATCACCGTATGTCGGTAGCTGTGGACGAGATGAACCTGTTACGTCACTATGATTATGCGGTTGTCAATGATGAGATTGATTTCGCTTGTAAACGAATAGAATCCATTATTATCGCCGAACATTGTAAGGTTCGACCTTAATCGAGGGCTTTACATATGCCAAGCGTACCAAAAGAGAAATAATACTGTATAAGCTGAGCTTGAAGGTGTACACTGGAGTTCAGCTTATACAGCTTAAAACTACATGAAGAGGTGTCTATTCGTGCTGTATCCTTCCATTGATGAAATGATGAAAAAGGTAGATAGTAAATATTCGCTGGTTGTAGCGGCATCACGCCGTGCTAGACAGTTGCGTGAGGGCGAGAAGACGAGCTTGAAGAGTCCTAAATCTCACAAACAGGTTGGAGTAGCTCTGGAAGAGATCTATGCAGATCATCTTTTGCTTGAAAGCGGCGAAGAAGAATAAGAATTATAGACAATCATTATAACCAGGCGCAATGCCAATTCCTTTGACAACCGCAAGGTTGTTATTTTTTTCGGTCAGGGGGAGTTAACGATGTTGAAGGGGAAAGTTATTATTCTTGGTATAACCGGTGGAATTGCTGCTTATAAAGGGGCTGCGCTCTGCAGTAAGTTGACGCAAAAGGGAGCCGATGTTCATGTGATTATGACGGCTTCTGCCAAGGAGTTTATTACCGAACTTACACTGCAGTCACTCTCTCGCAATCCGGTGTACAGTGATACATTTGATGAAAGAGAGCCGTCCATCGTATCTCATATTCATCTGGCAGATGCGGCTGATTTGGTGCTAGTTGCTCCTGCAACAGCGAATATCATCGGAAAAATGGCGCATGGTCTTGCTGATGATATGTTATCGACAACGTTACTGGCTACGACAGCACCTATTATGGTGGCCCCTGCGATGAACGTACATATGTACACTCATCCGGCAGTCATGCAAAATATGGAGACACTGGTATCACGTGGTGTGAAGATGATTGAACCTGGGGAAGGATTACTGGCTTGCGGTTACGTTGGCAAAGGACGTTTGGAAGAGCCAGAAACTATTGTGCAAACGATTGAGCGCTTTTTTGATCAGCAGGCTCTGGAACCTGAAGCCGCAATCAAATCTGAATCACGGTGGTTTGGAGAAGAATCTACAGAGAATCAAGTAACTGAGCCACTTGTAAATAAGAATGAACTAGCGCTTTCAGGAAAAAAAGTCATTGTCACGGCTGGAGGCACGATTGAGCGAATTGATCCTGTCCGTTATATTACGAATGATTCATCTGGTAAAATGGGCTTTGCTATTGCGAAAGTGGCTCAGGAGATGGGGGCGGAGGTACATTTGATTGCTGCCAATACCAGCGCGGAGCCGCCTTCAGGTATTTCGCTTGAAAGAGTCCAGTCAGCTGAAGATATGTACCAGGCTGTGCTAAAACAATGGGAAACGAGTGACATGGTCGTTATGGCTGCTGCTGTGGCAGATTATCGACCACGTGAGGTGGCACAGACTAAGATCAAGAAAAAAGATAGTGTATTTACATTAGAGTTAGTGAAGAACGTCGATATTTTGGAATCACTCGGACGCAGCAAGAAACATCAATTTTTAATTGGCTTTGCAGCAGAAACGGGGAATTTGGAGACGTATGCAATAGATAAATTAGAACGTAAAAATTGTGATTTGCTTGCGGCAAACGATGTAACTGTGGATGGTGCAGGTTTTGGTGTTGATACAAATGCTGTTCAAATATATGACCGAAGCGGGATGGTAGAGCAGATCCCTGTACAGTCAAAGGAAGAAGTTGCGCGTAAATTGCTTACTCTAGCCGCGGGACGCATGGGTGGGGTGTTGCATTAATGGAAACAGGCAATTTAGTTGCCAAGGTTATTGTCGATGTACCTGCCAAAGATACAGATCGTACCTTCGATTACCTGATACCGGATTCAATGAAACCTTGGATTGAGCCAGGTAGTCGGGTAGCTGTGCCTTTTGGCAAACGGACGGTGCAGGCTTTTGTTATCTCGGTAGTTCCAGCTGAGGAGCCGCCAAAATACAGGATGAGGGCGATTCAGGAGTTGCTAGATCTGGTACCGCCCTTATCTCCAGATTTGGTTGAATTGGGCAAATGGATGAGCGAACGTTATGCTTGTAATCAGATTATGGCACTGCAAGTGATGATTCCTACCGCGCTTAAGGGCAAGGCGGAACGTTATATCTCAATTGCCGAACAGCATGAGTCTACGAATCCACAGCGGTCTATGCTGTCTAATCAGGAGGATGAGATCGAATGGGCCCTTCTGACTGACGACGGTATGAGTGACCCGGCGGAGCGTCAGATTGTCAGCTTCATTCAGAATAAGGAGCAAGTCCCGTTGCAGCAACTCAGTAGACGCTTCCCCGAGGAGGCGGAGGTTATTAAATCGCTGTTGCGCCGCGGAGTGCTTCAGGAAAGTCAGGTTATAAAAGACAAGCTTGGCAAAAAGACGATGAAAGCTGTTGATTTGGCTATCAGCATAGATGAGGCATCCATGGCACTGGAGCAATTTTCTGCCAAGGCACAGCGTCAGCGGGAGGTACTTGCTTTTTTGCTGGAACGTAGCGAGTTTCTGCCTCTGCCGCTGAAGGAAGTAATGACCTCGCTAGGTGTATCGGCTGCGACGGTTAAGGCACTGGAAGATAAGGGCTATGTGTTACAGGAAGACGTTGAAGTCTTTCGCGATCCCTATCGGGGCAGACACTTCAAGCCTACAGATCCTCTTCCGCTTACGGCAGAGCAGCAGTCGGTGTATGAACGGATTGTTCGTCAGCTGGACATGCGTGAGCAAGGAGCTTATTTGCTGCATGGAGTTACAGGGAGCGGTAAGACGGAAATCTATCTGCAGACTATTCAGCGCTGTATCGAGCAGAATCGCCAGGCCATTGTGCTCGTACCTGAAATATCATTAACCCCACAAATGGTCGAACGTTTCAAAGGTCGTTTTGGCGACCTGGTCGCAGTGATGCACAGTAGGTTGTCGGGGGGAGAAAGGTACGATGAGTGGCGCAAAATACGCGAAGGCCGTGTGAAAGTCGCAATCGGCGCTCGCTCGGCGGTATTTGCCCCTTTTCGTGAGCTAGGGCTCATTATTATGGATGAGGAGCACGAAACATCCTATAAGCAGGAAGAGACGCCCAAATACCATGCGCGTGATGTAGCCATTCGCAGAGCACACCAGCACGGGGCTGTCGTTATTCTCGGTTCAGCTACACCATCATTGGAAAGCTATTATGCTGCCCGCTCCCAAAGCAACGACGAATTCGCGCCGTTGCTGCTTGAAATGCCGACCCGCGCATTAGGGAACACGTTACCCGAAGTCCATATCATGGACATGCGTGAGGAGCTACGGGCCGGCAACCGCTCCATGTTCAGCCGTGCGTTGCATAATGGAATCGCAGAGCGATTAGAGCGTAAGGAGCAGACGGTATTGCTGTTGAACCGGCGTGGTCACTCCACGTTCGTCATGTGCCGGAGCTGCGGCTATGTGGCAGGATGTCCGGATTGTGATATTTCGCTTACCTATCATCAGCGGTCGAACAATTTACGTTGTCATTATTGCGGCTATTCCGAGCCTGTACCTCAGACTTGCCCGGAGTGCGGTAGTGAGCATATTCGTTACTTCGGTACAGGTACGCAGCGAGTGGAAGAAGAGTTGGCTAAGCTATTCCCCGGCATACGTGTTGTCCGAATGGATGTCGATACCACAACTGAAAAAAACGCTCATGAAAAGCTGCTCAAGCAATTTCGTGATAAAAAAGCAGACGTACTGCTGGGTACTCAAATGGTAGCCAAAGGGCTGGACTTTCCCGATGTAACGCTGGTAGGTGTCATTACTGCGGATTCCGCTCTTAATTTACCGGATTTTCGGGCTGCGGAAAAGACATTTCAGCTGTTAACACAAGTAGCCGGGCGTGCTGGAAGGCATCAATTGCCGGGGGAAGTATTCGTACAATCCTACACTCCAGAGCATTATTCGGTGATTCACGCAAGTCGTCATGATTATGCATCTTTTGTGAGAGAAGAGTTGAAACATCGTCGCAATCTGCACTACCCGCCATATTGCCGACTAATCTTGGTGACCTTTTCTCATGAACAGCTCCCGGTGCTGGTCCGACTGGCTGAAAATTATTCAGCGACACTACAAGGACGAGCCAGACAACGGGGCTGGTTCGGGAATATGGACCGGCTTACATCGGATGTGCTGGACATCTTGGGGCCAGTAGCTTCACCCATTTCGAGAATCAAGAATAGATACCGATTTCAATGTATGATAAAATGGCGTGGAAATATCGACGCGATTGGTTTGGCTCAGCAAGTGGCTGATGAAATGGCCGAATCTGCACAGGCACAAAAGTTGCTGATTAGTTTGGATGTTGATCCGCAAATGCTTATGTAGAGTGTTAACACTAAAGTTATTAGTACAATTAATGCGGACAAGCCGTCCGTACATAGGATAATGTAGCAGTCGCTTTTGTGATGAATACAGTAAAGCCTAAATGAAGGAAAAAGAGGAAGGTGTTCTGTTGTCATGTCAATTAGAATTATAGTGTTGGAGCCGGATGACGTATTGCATAAAGTAGCAAAGGAAGTTACAAAAATTACGCCTAATGTGCAAAAGCTGCTGGACGATATGGCTGATACGATGTATGAAGCAGAAGGAGTAGGTCTTGCTGCTCCACAAGTAGGTATTTTGAAGCGACTCATCGTTGTAGATGCTGGAGACGAGCATGGCTTGATTAAAATGATCAATCCAGAAATTGTGGCCGAAGAAGGAGAACAATTGGGACCTGAAGGCTGCCTGAGTATTCCAGGGTTGAACGGAGATGTACGTCGTGCCGAGAAGGTTACAGTCAAGGGACTGGATCGCGAGGGCAAGGCTATTACCGTTACAGCGACAGGATTGCTTTCTCGTGCTTTTCAGCACGAAATTGATCATCTAAATGGAGTATTGTTCACGGATATTGCAGAAAAAGTATATGAGGTTGCTCTGGAACAGCCAGGACCGAACCGTCAGGCAGGGGAGTGAGGTTCGATGAGTCAAGACATTCGTATTATCTTTATGGGTACACCTGAATTTGCAGTCCCATCGCTGAATATGTTGCTGGACAACGGATATAACGTGGTCGGCGTAATTACTCAGCCAGATAAACCACAGGGACGGAAAAAAATATTGACGCCTACACCAGTCAAGGAAGCGGCTGAAAAGCGCGGATTACCTGTGCTGCAACCGACCCGCCTGCGGCAGCCGGAAGCAGTGGCTCAGGTGGCAGAGTTGCGTCCCGACCTGATCGTCACCGCAGCTTACGGTCAAATTTTGCCTAAGTCCGTATTAGACTTGCCTCGTTTCGGCTGTCTGAATGTGCATGGTTCGTTACTTCCCCGATATCGGGGAGGTGCACCGATCCAGCGTGCGATTATTAACGGTGAAACAGTGACGGGTGTAACGCTAATGTATATGGCGGAAGGGCTGGACACCGGTGATATGATATCGCGGGTTGAGGTGGCTATAGAGCCGGAGGATACGTCTGGCACAATTTTTGAGAAGCTAAGCGTAGCCGGAGCGAGACTTTTGCAGGACGAGCTGCCCAAGTTGCTGGCAGGGCAATCAGACCGTACGCCGCAAAATGAGGACGAGGCGACCTATGCCCCTAACCTGAACCGTGATGATGAGCGCATTACATGGAGTGATAATGCGCAGCAAATATACAACCGGATTCGCGGTCTGGTTCCTTTTTCTGGCGCGTTTACACTTTGGGAGAACAATGTTTTTAAAATATGGGCTGCGGAGCAGCCTTCCATAAATAATGAAGTGAGTGGCTCAAATGCTCCAGCACCCGGCACGGTTCTTCAATTAACCGCTCGTGGCATTGAGGTGCAGACAGGTGAAGGCACCCTCTGGCTGACCCAGGTTCAACCGGCAGGCAAGAAGGTTATGGAAGCCGGAACCTTTGCGCGCGGTGGACAGATGAAGTCCGGCACGGTGCTCGGATGAGCGGGGGACACTCCCGTCAGGGAGACCAACGCAAGGGAGTGGGGACCAGATCAGGCAAGACTCGCAAACAGACGGCGCGGGAAGTTGCACTTGATGTGCTGACCGGTGTGGAGCAAGAGGGCGCGTATAGCAATCTTGAGCTCAATCGCCGGCTTCAGCAGGCAGGTTTATCTGCAAGTGACGTTGGTTTGACGACGGAACTTGTATACGGTACAGTGGCACGCCGAAATACACTGGATTATTTTTTGAATAAATTTGTTCAAAAAGGAACGGCCAAGCTTCAGCCTTGGGTACGTTCATTGCTGCGGATGAGCGTGTATCAGCTGGTGTATCTGGATCGAGTTCCGGATCATGCAGTTGTTAGTGAAGCAGTGACCATTGCCAAACGGCGCGGGCATCAGGGGATTTCCGGTATGGTCAATGGCGTACTTCGCAGCATGCTGCGTGAGCCGGACAAGCTGCGCATTCCTGACGATTTGTCAGCAGAGGAACGGATTTCTCTAGAACATTCCCATCCACAGTGGCTAGTTAAGCGCTGGATCAAGCAATACGGTGCCGATACAGCTGAGGCTATCTGCAAGGCTAATAACGAGCCCCCTGCGGTCAGTGTACGAGTGAATACGACGATGACCAGTCGTGATCAGCTGCTGGACGAGATGGTTGCAAAAGGGATTGATGCCGTTCCTTCGCCCGTTAGCCCCTATGGGATTGTTGTTCGTAGCGGCGGAAATATGGCGCTTACCTCGTGGTATACGGACGGATTGTTGTCTGTACAGGATGAAAGCTCCATGCTTGTTGCCGAAGCGGTCGCTCCTGAGCCTGGCATGACAGTGCTGGATTGCTGCGCAGCTCCAGGCGGCAAAACAGCTCATATGGCTGAGCTGATGAAGGATCGCGGCCGGATCGTTGCGAATGATCTGCATGCCCATAAGCATCAATTAATCCGTGAGCAAGCGAGTCGGCTTGGTCTGGATGCTGTTGAGACGGTTACCGGTGATGCGTTGGACTTAAAGGAACGATATGCTCCGGCTTCTTTTGACCGTATTTTGCTGGATGCACCATGCTCCGGTTTTGGGGTAATTCGCCGTAAACCTGATCTGCGTTGGAGCAAAACTGCGGAGGATGTTCGCGATATTACTCAACTGCAGCACGAGTTGCTGGATAGTGTGGCCGGACTGTTGAAGCTGGGTGGTATTCTGGTATACAGCACTTGCACGATTGAGCCTGATGAAAATGAAGGACAATTGGCTCGGTTTTTAAGCGAACATCCAGAGTATGAGTTGGCAAAGGATCATTCTTTTCCAGACGTGAATCACGAAATGGATGGTATACAGAAAGGCTCAGTACAGCTGTTACCGCAGCATTTTCACAGTGACGGATTTTATATCGCGCGTCTGCGCCGGGTAAAGTAGATCGGAAGAGAATTCCAGGTAGCTGCCCACCAGTATTTCCACAATCCGCCGGACACTTCCGGCGGTTTTTTGCATGAAGATGAAAAATTTTTACCCCCTCAGGGATTTGTGCTAAAATAGGAAGAATGAAAAACACTGTCTACGATTAAACAGAACTTAATGAAGAAGGAACGGGTGCAAATATTGATGAAACCTTTTATATACGATTTAACACTGGAAGAGCTTCAGGACTGGGCCAAAAATAATGGTGAGCCTGCCTTTCGGGGAGGACAAATTTTTGACTGGCTGTATGTAAAGCGGGTCAATAATTTCAGCGAGATGACGAATTTGTCCAAGGCGCTGAGAGAAAAGCTGGAGGAGCAATTCAGTTTTGTGACGCTTCACGAAATTACAAAGTTGGAATCGAAAGATGGTACTGTTAAATTTTTGTTTGGTTTACATGATGACCATGCTATTGAGACGGTTATCATGAGACACAATTACGGAAACAGTATTTGTGTAACGACTCAAGTGGGTTGCCGGATTGGCTGTACTTTTTGTGCCTCGACGCTTGGGGGTCTCAAAAGAAACCTGACGGCTGGCGAAATTACTGCACAGGTGGTGCAGGCTCAGAAAATTCTGGATAAAACGAATGAACGAGTGAGCAGTATCGTGATTATGGGCTCGGGTGAGCCTTTTGAGAACTATGAAGCGACAATGACGTTTTTACGTACAATGATCCATGAAAAGGGCTTAAATATTGGTCAACGTCATATTACGGTCTCAACCAGCGGCATTGTGCCCAATATTTATAAATTTGCTGACGAGGATACACAAATTAATCTGGCAATATCCATTCATGCGCCTAATGATGCGCTGCGTTCGAAGCTAATGCCTGTAAATCGGCGTTATCCTTTTAAGGATGTTATGGATTCTCTTCGTTATTATCTTGCTAAGACGGGGCGGAGAATTTCGTTCGAATATGCCTTGATTGGTGGGGTAAACGACCAGGCAGAACATGCTGAAGAGCTTGCGGATGTGTTGAAGGACATGCTGTGTCACGTCAATTTGATTCCAGTCAACCATGTGCCTGAGCGCAAGTATGTGCGCACATCGCGCAGTGATATTTTTAATTTTCAACGTATTCTTGCCGAAAAAGGCGTCAATGTGACGATCCGGCGTGAACAGGGTCACGATATTGCCGCTGCTTGCGGTCAGTTGCGTGCAAAGCATATGGAGTTGGGGTGAAACCATTTGATCAAAACAGTTCATGTCAGCCATGTCGGACGTGTGCGTTCGGTAAATGAGGATTCTGCCTGGATCAGGCACTTGGAGCAAGGCTATATTCTTGGAATTGTTGCCGATGGTATGGGGGGGCATCTGGCCGGTGATACGGCCAGCCGCCTTGCGGTAGAGACACTTGCCGCTGATTTGGCGACGCTGGAGAGCGGGTTATCCGCACATTCTTTGACGGCGGCGCTCAGCGACGCTATTTTGCATGCCAATGAAGTCATCTTCCAAACGGCTGCGCGCGATGACCAGTATCATAATATGGGAACGACGGTTGTTGCCGTTTTGCTCAACGATGCATCTGGAATTATCGGACATATCGGTGACAGTCGCGCCTATGTCATATCCAAAGGCACGGTACGTCAGCTTACAGAAGACCATACTTTGGTTAATGAGTTGTTCAAAAACGGTCAGATCAGTAAGGAAGAGCGGGAGAACCATCCCCGTCGCAATGTGCTGACACGGGCATTGGGAACTGATTCCGAGGTGAAGGTGGACATTGACACCATTACGCTGGAAAAAGGCGATGTGCTATTACTATGCAGTGACGGATTAAGCAATTTGGTAACAGAAGAACAGATCAGTAAGGTAGTAGGTGCCGCAGAAAATCCTTTGGAGGAACGTGCGGATCGTCTGCTACACCTGGCGTTGCTTGCCGGTGGAGACGATAACATTACTGTAGCTTTGTTTGAATTGCCCGACAACACGGTTTCATTGAGTGAAAAGGGGTGTGAAGCATGATCGGGCACCTGCTTGGGGGAAGATACGAAATTATTGAGCGCATCGGTGGCGGCGGTATGGCGCTGGTTTATAAGGCTCAAGACATTTTGCTGAATCGCAATGTCGCGGTTAAAGTGTTGCGTCAGCAATTTGTTCATGATGAGGAATTTATTCGCCGGTTTCGGCGCGAGGCACAGTCAGCAGCCTCACTTTCTCATTCGAACGTGGTCAGTATTTATGATGTCGGCCAAGAGGATGAAATCCATTATATTGTAATGGAATGCGTTGAAGGCAAAAATTTGAATGAGATTATTAAAGAACGTGCGCCATTACAAGTGGATGAAGCAGTGCGGATTGCTTCCCAGATTTGTGATGCGCTGGAACATGCCCACCAAAATCAGATTATTCACCGAGACATTAAGCCTCATAATATCTTAATTGGACGTAATGGACGGGTTAAGGTAACCGATTTTGGGATTGCTCGAGCTGTTACGTCAACGACAATTACCCAGACAGGTTCTGTTGTGGGTTCTGTTCATTATTTTTCACCTGAGCATGCAAAGGGTGTCATTACCGGTGAAAAATCGGACTTATATTCTTTAGGTATTGTCTTATATCAAATGCTAACGGCACAGCTTCCTTTTCTGGGAGAAAGCCCAATTAGTGTGGCACTCAAGCATTTGCAAGAGGAATTTGAGGAACCGCGTAAAATTAACCCGTTGATTCCACAAAGTGTAGAAAATGTCATTTTAAAATCGATGCGCAAAAATCCGGAGGAACGTTATCAATCGGCAGACGAAATGCTAAGAGATTTGGAAACCTGTCTGCTACCGGGGCGGCGCAATGAATCTAAGCTGGAGTTTACACATTTGGATGATGAGGACCAAACACGGGTTATCCCAGCTATTAAGCCTCAACAACTAGGTGTGTCTTCCAGTGGTGACGATGTGCCTGTCCAACCTCGTGAGTCTGAACAGCTTCCGAGCAAGCAATCGTCCAAGAAAAATAGAAAAAAAACGATCTTCTGGGTAACACTAGTGTTGGTGCTACTTTTGTGCATGGGCGGCGTGGTGTACTATGTGCAAAGTGTGCTTGTCGTGGCTGATGTGAAAGTACCAAGTGTACTGACACAAACAGAAGACCAAGCGAAGGTCACTCTAAGTAAAGCAGGACTAGTCATTGACGATCCAATCCAGCATGAATATAAAGAGGGGATTGCACCAGGAGTTGTTTTTTATCAAAGCTACCCTGAAGGCTCTTTAGTCAAGGAAGGAACGGAGATTAGTCTGAAAGTCGGAATTGCCAAGCCGCTCACCCCGATGCCAGATGTCAAAGGGCAAAGTTACGAGAATGCTGTCAAGCTACTGACCGCCCAGCAAATTAAGGAAACGCAGATTCAGCAAAATGAGCAGTTCAGTGATCAGGCTGAAGGAACCGTCCTTAGTCAGACACCCGCTGCAAATGAGCCATTTGATAAGGATTCGGTTCAGGTAGTGCTCACAGTCAGCAAAGGCGCTGCCACTGTTAAAATGCCGAATCTAGTAGGAATGACGCAGAACCAGGCGGAAAATGAGGTCAAAAAGGCGGGGCTGAAGGTAGGCTCAATTAAAGAGGAATTTAGCTATGAGCAGGATAAAGGAAAAGTAACCAAACAATGGCCGTCTGAGGCGGGCAGTGATTTGCCTCCAAATACGGAAATTACGTTTTATGTAAGTACGGGTTATCCGCCAGAAGCAATTACATTACCGTTTAATGTACCTGTGGCGCCGAAGGAAGAGGGCAAGAACAGTAAAATTCGTATCACTTATACAGATGCACGTGGAGAAAATCAGGAGTGGGGCAGCCGTACGATTAATACGACACAGACGTTTACGATCAACCTGCTGATGGCCCCTAACAAAGACAGTGTCGTCTCCGTATTTAGAGATGGTGCTTTTGTTGACACGTATCCTGTTTCTTATATTGATGCAAAAAATGGAACGGTGACGATGCCTCAAATTGCTCCACCTGCAGGAACATCACCGACTGATTCATCTGGTGGTACTTCCTCGCAGAATGGAAATGGAAACGGTGAGGAAGGAAACAGCGGGGAATCTTCTAATGATAACGGTAATGGTGGAGGCGACTCTAACAACCAGGAGGGAACAGAAGGTGATGGTGACCCTTCTGCTTTTGCCCCAGGAACCGATTCCGCAGGAGTTACGCGCAGTGAGTTAGCGGTTAGCAAAAAGAACAACCCTGGTCACGGTTCCTACAAAAAGAAGGACAAAGTGATCGAGGCTGTGCAGCATCAGTAAACTTACTAGAGAAAGAAGCTTAACCTGTTCCACACAATGAAACTTGAACATTATGAAGGAGGACATCTTACACATGCCTGAAGGTCTGATCGTCAAGGCGCTTAGCGGATATTATTATGTCTCCAGCCTGGATCAGGATGGGCGTCCGGTATCCGGCGAAGCTACGGTACAATGCAGAGCACGTGGCCTTTTCAAGAAAAAAGAGATTACGCCCCTTGTCGGTGATCGGGTCGTTTACGAACTGACTGAAAACGGGGAAGGTATGGTCAAGGAGATTAGAAAGCGTACGACGGAGCTAATTCGCCCTCCTGTGGCTAATACCACGCTGGCTGTGTTGCTGTTTTCCCTGCGTGAGCCGGATTTAAACCTGCCTTTACTGGACAAATTTTTAGTCCATATTGAGCACGCCGGGCTGGATACGATTATCTGTCTGACCAAGCGCGATTTGTATGAAGGCAGCCCTTCAGAGGATGATACGGTGCTGAAGGTTCAGGAAATGTACCGGAAGATCGGTTACGAGGTGCTGGTAACCAGCGCCCGTACCGGAGAGGGGACGGCTGAGCTCAAGAAGCTGTTGGCCGGCCAAATCAGCGTGTTTTCCGGTCAGTCAGGTGTAGGAAAGTCCTCCATGCTAAATGCTTTGGAGCCCGGGTTAACGCTTGAGACGAGCGCCATCAGCAATAAGCTGGGACGAGGAAGACATACGACTCGTCATGTGGAGCTGATTCCATTAGACAACGGTGGGTTTGTAGCAGATACACCAGGGTTTAGCCAACTGGATTTTTTGGAGCTGGGTGTGGATGAGTTATCGCCTTGTTTTCGAGAATTCCAACAATATGCAGAAGGATGCAAATTTCGAGGTTGTACGCATATTCACGAACCTGGCTGTAAAGTAAGAGAGGCCTTGGAAGAGGGACATATTTCACAAGGACGATATGATAGCTATCTGCAATTTTATCAGGAATTAAAAGAAAAAAAGCGGAGGTATTGAGCATATGTTAAAAATAGCACCGTCGATTTTATCCGCTGATTTTGCTCGTTTGGGCAGTGAAGTCGCGGAAGTCCAAGCAGCGGGGGCAGACTGGATTCATGTTGATGTTATGGATGGTCATTTTGTATCCAATATTACACTGGGCCCCCCTATCGTTCAGGCTATTCGGCCGCATACAACTCTCCCACTGGACGTTCATCTGATGATTGAGCAGCCTGAACGTTATATCGGTGATTTCGTAAAGGCAGGAGCCAATATCATCACGGTTCATGCGGAGGCCTGTGTTCATTTGCATGGTGTCATTCACTTGATCAAGCAGCAAGGCACTCTGGCGGGAGTGGCTCTCAATCCGGGGACATCACCATACGCGATCAAAGAAGTGCTGCCCAATGTGGATATGATTCTTGTAATGACGGTTAACCCTGGTTTTGGAGGCCAGTCCTTCATTCCAGAGACGTTGAATAAAATCAGACAAATCCGTGCTTGGTTGAACGAATTGGGTCGTCCAGACGTACATATCGAGGTGGACGGAGGTATTGCGGAAGAGACGGCACCAGCCGTATTTGAAGCAGGTGCTGACGTATTAGTGGCAGGTAGTGCAGTATACGGCAGAGCGGACCGTGCAGCGGCTATTACTGCTATTCGGGATAGTGTCGCTCATTTGTCCAAGTGAAGCTAACTGAAGCACTGTGGATGACCTTAGCGAGTATGATGACCGGTTTGACCCTCAGTTGTTTCTCGCTAGTGAAGACACCTTGGAATGCCATTCTTTCACTTTTGGCTGTTCTTATTGTCCTGTTTTATTTTCGTAAAAATGAACGGCGTGGTTTGCGCATCGGTTTTGTGGTGTGTAGTGTGCTTTATTATATCTTGTTTATTTTTATACTCTCAGCATATCTCTATGTTCACGGACTTGTCTGATGGTATAGCCTGGGATGGTTGTGCATAAATATGGTTACATGAGCGGGATTCTCATGTAGCCTTTTTTTTGTGGGGCAACAACCCTTGACAGGTTGCATAAACTACAGAGAACGGATGCAGGAGGATGATGGGGAGGGTGAGGCATGAAGTTTTACACAATCAAGCTGCCAAAATTTCTGGGTGGATTCGTCAAAGCCATTTTGAATACATTCCAGAAGAACTGAAATCAAAGTAACGTTAACACAGGATGTAGGATGAAGGCCAAAGGTACACAGGAGGCACGCTTCCCGAGCACAGCAGATTGATAGCTCGGCAGTAAACGACAGAAACGCGCGGGAAGGTGCCTGACATTTTGTCCTCTTGAATCAGTGGGATATTATTGGAATAATCAAAAAAGCACCCGTTTAAAACGAGGTGCCTTTTGTTTATAACGATATTTTTTTACGACTACACGCGAGTCACTTTACCGGCTTTCAATGCACGAGTGCTGACATAAACGCGTTTCGGTTTACCGTTAACGAGAATGCGAACTTTTTGTACGTTGACGCCCCAAGTACGGCGATTACGGTTGTTAGCGTGAGATACGTGGTTACCGCTGCCAGGCTTTTTGCCTGTTACAGAACATTTACGAGACATGATTCCACCTCCTATTCTGAAAATAACCAAACTCCATATGGAATGGGTCGCTCTTCAGGCCGACTGGGTCAGCCGGACTTTATAAGTCACTAACCTGAACAAAACAATACTTAAATATAATATCATAGTCAAAAAAGCTCCGTCAACTGATTCAAAAACTTTATTTATTTCTCTTTCGCATTATAGTACAATATGGGATAGCTATTGCTGCGACTATTTTGTTTTTTAATGGAATGTGAATTCTTATTCCAGTCATGCCGGGCAGTTCAGAGGCGGGACCATAATCATTATTCCGGCCAATGATTTTTTGTTGGGTAGTTGACTGGTTTTTCATATTATATGAGCTGTGGAAAGAAACCAGAGGATGGTTACGGAAGCTTACGAAAGGGTGACATTCGTATTCGTCGTCTGGCTTTAGTATAATTCAATTAAACCTTGAACAAGTGTTGTGAAGATGGATTGTAAAACAATTGTATTAAGCTAGGAAGGGGAATTCTCTTGAGTAATCGTTCTTTGAATGGAACAGACTTTACCGCGATGGTTTTAGCCGGGGCGGAACAATTACAGCAGCATGCGGAGCATGTCAATTCACTAAATGTATTCCCGGTGCCAGATGGTGATACGGGAACCAATATGAATCTGACGATGAGCGCGGGCGTAACGGAATTGAAGAGGGGAGATTCTTCCTCCATCGGTGTCATGTCCGGCATCTTATCCAAAGGCTTGCTGATGGGGGCCCGCGGCAATTCAGGGGTTATCCTGTCTCAGTTGTTCCGTGGCTTCAGCCGTTACGCTGCCCCATACGAGGAATTGAATACCCTTCAGTTCGCATCGGCATTGCAGAGCGGGGTGGATGCGGCCTACAAGGCGGTGGTTAAGCCGGTGGAGGGTACAATTCTTACCGTGGCGAAGGAAGCGGCCAGACATGCTGTGTTTTTCTCGCGCCGGACGAACGACATCACAGAACTGATGGAAGAAGTGCTTGCCAAAGCAAAGGAAACACTTGCCATGACGCAGGACATGCTCCCTGTACTGAAGCAAGTAGGGGTTGTAGACTCGGGTGGACAAGGGCTTGTGTATATTTATGAAGGGTTTATGCAGCATCTTGGAAGCGGATTGGTGACATCTCCAACTTCAAAAGGCGATAATGTACGTCCGGTTTTTGCTCCTTATGTATCGGAGAGACCTACTTCTGCGCCTGTTGCTCCGTCCCCAGATGCGCCGATTTCTGCGCAGGCGAAGCTCGAAACGGAGAATATTGAATTTTTGTATGATATGGAGTTTTTTATTAATCGACAATTGGGCGAAGCGCAAGGTACAAATTTTGATGAGGAAGCTTTCCGGAAAGCGTTGTCAGTAGACGGTGATTCGATTATCGTTATTTCGGACGATGATGTTATCAAGGTTCATGTGCATTCTAAGGCTCCAGGTGAAGTCTTGAATCTTGCGCTGCGTTATGGGGAAATTACACAGATTCGAATTTTGAATATGCGCGAGCAGCATCGTGATTTGCTGTCTGCAGGTATGGATGGTGCTCCTGAGCCTGAGTGGTTTGCTGAAATACCAACAGAGCCTGCACGTGAGGAGGAGCCATCTGAGCCTCCAGCTCATGAGCTGGCACCCTTTGGCTTTATAGCTGTGGCTTCTGGTGAAGGGATTGCTGATATTTTCAGAAGCTTGGGTGTTGATGTTGTCCTTTCGGGTGGTCAGACAATGAATCCGAGCACAGAGGACTTCGTTAATGCGGCTCGCTCGATTGCGGCTCAACATATTTTTATTCTGCCGAATAATTCCAATATAATCTTGGCGGCTGAACAAGCGCGTGAATTGCTAGAGGTGGAACGTTTGGTGTCGGTTATTCCAAGCAAAACGATTCCTCAGGGCATTGCAGCAGCATTTGCTTACCAAGAGGAAGAAGCCTTTGAGGTAAACCAAGATAATATGCGGGACGCAGTTACCCGTGTGAAGTCTGGACAAGTGACCTATGCGGTACGGGATACGACACTTGATGATCTGCATATTACAGCGGGCCACTACATTGGTATTCAGGATTCTAAAATTGTGGCGACTGAGGAGCAATTAATGGCAACATCCCGTCTTTTGCTGGCGAAAATGCTGGTGAATGGCGATGAAATTGTTACGATTCTTACAGGTTCGGATGCAAAACAAGAAGAGACAGATCAGCTTGTTGCGTGGCTTGAAGAAAATTATTCGGATGTTGAAGTGGAAGTTCATGAAGGTGGTCAGCCGATTTATCCTTATCTGTTCTCAGTGGAAACCTGATGTGCTTTAGCACGCCCATGGTAGTCCACTACAAAGGAGGTCTGACTGATGAGAACTATCATTTTGACGGATAGCACGGCTGATATTCCACAGGAAATAGCAGATCGTCTCGGCATAGTCATTGTACCATTGACAGTGATGTTCGGTAGCACAGCTTACCTGGATGGTATTGAGATGTCAGCTGCACAGTTTTACAGCGAACTGGTACGGGCTGATGAACTGCCTACAACGTCACAGCCATCACCAGCCCGTTTTTTGGAGACGTATACGGAGCTGTTGGAGCAATACCCCGAGAGCCAGATTATCTCGATCCATTTATCCTCCGGTGTGAGCGGAACGTACCAGTCCGCTCTGCTGGGCAAATCCATGTTGGAGAAGCATGAAGATAGAGTGACCGTTATGGATTCCAAGTCAGCCTCGTACGGATACGGTATGCTCGTGGTTTATGCTGCAGAGCTGGCGGCCGCCGGGCAATCCCCGACTGAAATTATTCAGGGTGTGGAACGTCTTGGGGAACGCCGTTGTTTGTATTTCCTGGTGGATACACTGGAATACTTGCAAAAAGGCGGACGTATTGGCAAGGCTGCGGCTATGGTTGGTACGTTGCTTAACATTAAGCCAATTCTTTCGATTGACAAAGAAGGTATTATTTATTCGGCTGATAAGGCGAGAGGGAATAAAAAAGCGACAGCACGAATTATTGAACTGCTGGAGCGGGATTTAAAAGGCCAAAAAATTAATATTGCTGTGGGTCATACGGCAGATCGCTCGGCGGCAGAAGCGTTCGTGGCTCAGCTGGCAGAGCATTTTGAGCTGGGCGATCAAATATATACTGAACTTGGCGCTGTGATCGGAACTCATGTGGGACCAGGAACGATTGGTATTTTTGCATGGCCGGCCGGAGATGAGAGGTAATATGCTGCAATTGGATCAAATACCATTAAAACAAATACACGGCGTGAGTGCTCTCAAAGAGGGAGAGCTTCACGCTTTTGGCATTTCTAACGTGCAAGATATGCTGGAATATTATCCGTTTCGGTATGAAGATTACCGGCTGCGCTCGCTGAGCGAAGTGAAGGACGGAGATAAGATTACAGTACAGGCGAAAATTATGGGCATTCCGGTCCTTCAGCGTTACGGGCGCAAATCAAGGTTGACTTGTAAATTGATGGCTGAGGATTGGATGTTTACTGCAACATGGTTTAATCGGCATTTTTTGAAGGATCAGCTAACATCAGGTCGTGAAATTGTGGTGACTGGTAAATGGGATCTTAAGCGAATGCAGATGACTGTTGCAGACTCTGAGTTCCCTGATAAAGGAGTGGCCCGTTCAGGGACACTTCAACCGGTGTACTCTATAGGTGGCAAGATTACGCAGAGCTGGATGCGAAAAACAATGAATCAGACACTCCAGCAGTTTGGTGAAATGATTCCCGAGATATTGCCAGATCTGCTGGTACGCAAGTATAGCATGATGCCACGCAAGCAGGCCATTGCAGGTATTCACCAACCTCAGGACAATCGAGAGGGACAAGAGGCTCGGCGACGAATGGTGTATGAGGAGCTATTTTTATTCCAGCTGAAAATGCAGGCATTCCGGGCGTTAAATCGTGGTCGAGCGGACGGGGTGGTGCATACGGTGGATAACGCCACGATCCGTGAATTTGTGAGGGCTTTGCCTTTTGAATTAACGGATGCACAGAAGAAGGTTGAGCTTGAAATACTGCATGATTTACGCTCACCTTATTGTATGAACCGTCTGCTTCAAGGGGATGTTGGGTCGGGGAAAACAGTGGTTGCTGCCATCGGTTTATTTGCAACAGTACGTTCTGGTTTTCAGGGAGCACTGATGGTGCCAACCGAAATATTGGCCGAGCAGCATATGCGGTCGCTTCACAAGCTGTTTGAACCCTTTGGAATCAGCGTGGGATTACTGACAGGAAGTACAACTGGGAAGAAGCGTAAGGAGTTGCTTGCCGCTCTTCAAATGGGTCTGCTGGATATTGTGGTGGGCACGCATGCCCTTATTCAGGAGGATGTGTATTTCCGCCAGCTTGGACTAGTTGTGACGGATGAGCAGCACAGGTTCGGAGTCAACCAGCGTAGTGTACTCCGTCGCAAGGGCTACAATCCCGATGTGCTGACCATGACGGCCACACCGATCCCGCGTACGCTGGCGATTACTGCTTTTGGTGATATGGATGTTTCTACGATATCAGAGCGGCCCAAGGGACGTATTCCAATTTCTACGTATTGGGTGAAGCACGAACTGATGGATCGAGTGCTCGGTTTTATTTCTCGTGAGGTAGATCAGGGACGGCAGGCTTATCTGATTTGTCCGTTGATTGAAGAGTCAGAGAAGCTGGACGTACAGAATGCCATCGATCTGCATATCCAAATGCAGCAGGCTTTTCCACATTATCGCGTTGGGCTGTTGCACGGACGAATGACTCCTGCAGAAAAGGAAGAAGTTATGCGTTCCTTCTATGCAAATGAGGTTCAGCTACTTGTTTCAACCACGGTTGTAGAGGTGGGGGTAGATGTGCCCAATGCGACGCTAATGATCATTATGGATGCAGATCGCTTTGGATTGTCCCAGTTGCATCAGTTACGTGGACGTGTTGGAAGGGGCGCACATGCCTCATACTGTGTACTGATCGCTGATCCTAAGTCGGAGGTTGGTCAGGAACGGATGAAGGTTATGACCGATACGGACGATGGTTTTGAGGTTGCTAGACGTGATCTGGATTTGAGAGGGCCGGGGGACTTTTTTGGCACCAAGCAGAGCGGGTTGCCCGAGTTTCGGTTAGCAGATATGGTAGCGGACTTTGAGGTGCTGGAAAAGGCACGTGAGGATGCAACGGATCTGATCAAAGACTCCTCTTTTTGGACATCTCCGCAGTATGAAGCACTTCGCGGTTATTTGCAAAAAGAGCAGATTTTCCAAGGGGATCTTATCGACTGACCCATGATGAATGATGAGAATGCTCTAAACGTTTTTAACAGATAGGCACAATGGACAGGCTGGCCGTCATATATTTGGGAATGACCGAATGATATGGGAGGTGTGGCAACATTGAGCTATCAGCAATATGGAATTAGTCCGCAACTGGTGGAGCGGATTAAGTTAAAAATGAAAAATCGTGTGCTCAAGGAGCGGGTTAAGCAGCAGATTGAGGGCGTGACCAAAGCAGATCTGCAAAACAAAGCTAAGGTGCGCCATCTTGTGAAGACCACTTCTGCTATTTTAAACGAGCGATTGACGGCTACACAGGAGGAGCAACTGACCGCCTTCGTATTGGCACAAAAAATTGATCCGTCCAATACGTTCCATCTGATCAAGCTATGGGGGATGTTCCGTTGATTGCTGTTCGAATGGGTGCTTCAAAGCACTTTCTATGTTTTATGTGAAGCATAGATAAAAAGGATTGCCTGATGTTAGGCGATCCTTTTTGGCTTTATTTTAGGCTTCTGTGTTTCATTCCCCGGGCAATAGGCAGTGGTCTTAGTGTGAAATTCTATTTGTAATGACCGCTAATTTTGATAGACCATTCCATGGCCTGTGCACCTAGACGTACCGTTGTTCGGTGCTGAAGGCGCTCCCTGCCCCAGGCGCCTGACAATTGAATTCGCCGCACGGGGCGGTAGCTGCGTTCGATAAAGCGGTCAAATTGGTCTAGGTATGCAGTTCAGCTTCTGTCAGACTTGGATAAGTTCGTATGGAAGACTCCTTTAATGATGTGTTTAAGAAAAGCTTTATTCGACCCTCAACCTTACCTGAAGGACCAAATCCGGTTACTGTACGGATAGTTCACCTTGTTCCCGTCTTGCCCGAACCTCCTGGACAATTTTTCTGTTCATTGTTTCTGTTAGCTCATAATTCTTCATTGGAAATACAGAGAGAAATGTCAGAACCCCCGGAATAATCGTAAATAGTAGTGTGAGCCAAATAAGGGTTGTATTTGTTTGGACTATATTGGGCTGGTAACCCGCCAACGCTAGCGCATAACCACCCACGGCGCTGCCGATTGCGGCCGCCAATTTGGCCCGAAAAACGTTAGCTGAGAAAACCATCCCCTCTGATCTGTTTCCTGTTTTCCACTCTCCATAATCGACGCAATCTGCTAGCATTGTGGACATGACAACATAGTTCAGCCCCACGCCAAAAGAAATGATACAGCTGAGAATAAAGACAAGTACAATAGAGTTGCCGCAGAAGAAAAGAGCTATCATGGATATGGAGGTGATTAGCACCCCTGCTATGCTAGTGCCTTTTTTGCCGATCCACTTGGCAATGAACGGAACTGCGACGTTGCCTGCGATTTGAAAGCCCACGGTTAGTCCCATAAACAGTGGAATGAATGCTTCGGCACCTAGGTTGTATTTAAAATAATACAGAGTAAATGCATTACGGATGTTGGCAGTCATTTCGATAATAAAAAACGAGATGATCAACAGCCGCAAAGGTCGGTTTTCGATGAAGAAAAGGCGGAGTACTCCTTTTAACGTTTGTTTTTCATGTCGAGGCACTACGTGTTTTTCTTTTACGCCAAACACCGTAAACATCATGCAGACGAAAAACAGACCACAAAGTACAGCAACGGCTCCAGCCCATCCGTTGAAGAAATGGACGAGGGGAAGCGCTACGACATTGACCGTCCATAAGCCGGCACTTGCAACCGTACGAGGGACAGTCACGACTTTGGTTCGTTCTGCAGCATCTTTGGTTATGGCGGCGGACAGTGACCAATACGGAATGTCCAATATGGAATAGCTAATGCTCCAAGCGATATAGGTAACATAGGCATAAACCAGCTTCCCGGCGGAAGAAAGGTCCGGACTGAGGAAAAGCGCCAAGGTGGTGAGTGTTACCAAGAAAGCCCCGATGAACATGTAAGGCCTAAATTTCCCCCAACGCGTATTCGTGTTGTCGACTGCAATGCCAATAAAGATGTCAACGACCGCGTCAATCACCCGTGCCACCATCAGCAATGTTCCGACTGCAAGCGCATTTAATCCGAAGCTGTCAGTATAGAAGAACATGAGATAAACGGCGGTTAAATTGTAAATAACATTCATCCCATAACTACTCAGTGAGTAAGAGATAAGTGTTTTTAAACTGACTTTGTCGTTATTTTTTGCAGCTGCAGAAGTAAGCATATTTTAACCCCTTTCAAAAATTGACGATCATAACAGCCTGTTATGATATTTTGTTATGAGAACTTGTAAGCGTTATCTTGAGATACAGAATAACAAAAGCTGTAGAAGGAGTACATGATTTTTCTAAAGTAGAAGATAGTAAAAACAAAGATTATTGCATACATTTACGGATTAAGGTTTCATTTTAGGTCTTAGGATATGCTTCTTAATTTATGCTATATTTGTTACGAGGACACTGCCCTTTGGTTAACTATAAAATTTTGAAGCATGGAGGTTAGGGATGGGTGACAATATGATTCAATTTGTAGACACACGCACCAGTTCAAAACATAAAAATATTACAGATTTAATTCTGTATAATTGTGGCTCGGAGCCTTGTTCTCCCAACCAGGATTTCGGACCTATCGCCAGGGATTTCAATCTTATTCACTTTGTATTAAAGGGTAGAGGCAAGCTGGTATTAGATAAGGAAACATATAACATAGAGAAGGGACAGGCTTTTTTAATCCCTGCCAATAAGGCCGCTTATTATCAAGCTGATGAGTACGAGCCATGGGAGTACAGCTGGGTAGGGTTTATGGGGATCAAATCCGAAATGTACTTGCAGAATATCTCTCTTGTTCAGGATAATCCGTATGTGGTAAGTATCGGAGACATCACTTTTTTTCATTCGACTATTCTTGAAATGCTTCGTATAGGGGATAATACACTTTCTTCATCCTTGGCTATTCAGGGCTATTTGTGCCATATTCTCGCCAAGTTGGTACATGAATCAGGTGAAACAATGCCTGTGAAAGAAGAGCTTCCCTATTCAGTTCAAGCTATCAACTATATGGAGAAAAACTACAACGGTGGCATTCAAATTAGTGAGGTGGCAGAGTATCTCGGACTTCACCCAAATTACTTGACCTCTGTTTTTAAGCAGGAAATAGGTGAAACACCGAAGCAGTATTTAATGAACATTCGGATTAAAAAGGCATGCGAGCTGTTACAGGATACCAGTTACTCTATTCAAGTAATCTCCAATTCTGTCGGTTACTCGGATCAACTGACCTTTTCGCGGGCATTTAAAAATATGATGGGCATTTCCCCCAGCGCTTATCGTAAGAAAATTCTTTGATTTTACTATATATATCTTCTAAAAATACTGGTGCTTGAGGTAGGGTTGTTTTGATATCGTAAAGCTGTTGGTTTTTCCTGCATGGTATTTTGAAGGATTGCACGGAAGAACTCACTTTACGAGAGGGGAACTGCATGTGGATACACTCATTGCCTTTATTCCAGCCATAGGCTGGGGATTCATGCCAATACTGGCGCAACTGACAAAAGCCAGTCCTCGCGAGCAACTGACGGGGACGGTCATCGGTGCCGTATTGTTCGCACTGTGCCTGTATTCGTACTCACCTGTTAACTTTCAAGTCACACCATTTATTGTGAGCTTTGTCTCTGGTGTGTTTTGGTCCGTAGGACAGTTGCTTCAATTTCAAGCTTTCCAGAAAGTAAGCGTTTCAACGGCCATTCCTATTATTTGCGGGCTGCAACTCATGGGAACGACGCTTTTTGCAGCACTAATCTTGGGCGAATGGACGACTGGGTACCAAATTGGTATTGGATCAGCAGCGCTTATATTTATTTTGTCTGGCATCTTGCTGACGAGCTATCAGGGGAGATCAAGTGGTTTGTCCAAGCCCTTGCCCCTTCAAATTCTTGTCATGTTGGTTTGTTCAGGTATAGCCTTAACCTTGTATGTTATTATTAATCAAATCTTTCATGTCTCCGGTCTGTCAGTCATCTTACCGCAATCACTTGGCATGTTGTGTTCAGCGCTTTTAATGAACTGTAAGGGAGGGCAGAAGCTCCATTTGGTTCAGGTGCTGCGCAATTTGTCTACGGGTTTGTCGTGGAGCGTAGCGAATTTGGCGCTATTTATTTCGAATGGGCTTATTGGGGTCGCTGCCAGTTTTCCCATCTCTCAGGCGAGTATCGCCATCTCCTGCGTTGGCAGTATTCTGATTTTCAGGGAAAAGAAGAGCCCGGGGGAATGGCTTCGTCTATTGGCCGGCATTATGGTAATCATGGTCGGAGTGGGATTGATTAGCCTAGTCAAGCTCTGAGAATATTCAGAATTAAGAACTGTACATGCAGTACGGCTACAGATGGTTAGGGTATATGAGTCGATGATTAAATAGATTTGTGTGATCCAGAATCCTTTCAGGTTGTAAAGTAGATCTATTTAATGTCTTACTTATAATGCCCCCCAATCTTCCTGGATCTTTCCAGGGCCTGGCCGACATGAGTGAGGGAGGAAGCTCTTATGATCGCCGTATTGCCGTAGCGCTCCTTAATGCTGTCGGTGGCTTTCTCTAGGGAGCGTGCCCGTTTCTCATCCTCAAAAAAGGAAACCTGGTACGTTTCCGCATCCATTAGACTGCTTAGGCTAACGCCCAGTCGCCTTACCGGCATGCGGTCCCAAAATTTATAGAAAATTTCCTTGGCGGCTTTGTAAATTTTATTCGTGTTGTTAGTCGGATCGGGCAGCTTCATCTGGCGCGAAAACCCGGTGGGCGACTCAAACGGGCTGCACATGCAACTGACAGTAACGACATACCCCATATACCCTTTGCGCCGGCTGTCTTGACATACTTCCTCGGTGAGCTCGAGCAGAACGGTTTCCACTTCCGCAGGCTGGAGATAGTCTCGGGGAAGAGTCATCATATGACCGATGGATTTAGGAGGTGTCTCAAATGTTTCCGGCTTAACCGGGCTATGATCGATCCCGTTAGCAGTTCGCCATATCACCTCTGCCTGTATGTTGGATTGTTTGCCGAAATGAGAGCGGAATCTGTCCTGAAGCCGGGGTAAGGGAGTACGGGCGATGTCCCCAATGGTATACAGTCCAAGCCTCTCCAAATGTCGTTCCATACGCGAACCGATACCGAACATAAGACGTACTGGTTGGGGCCACAGCAAAGTTGCAATGTCAGACGCAGGCAACAAGAAAATGCCGCTGTCATTTTTTTTAGCCCATATATCTGTTGCGGTTTTAGCCAGCATTTTATTGGGACCGATACCAATTCGAATCCATACTCCTGTTTGTGCGAGCACTTTCTGCTGAATTTCACTTGCAATGCTCATCGGATCTCCGAACAGGGAGAGACTTCCGCTCATATCTAGAAATTGTTCATCAATTCTGTTGTCAAGTACTTGTATACCATTTGTTTACGAAATAATAGAATTTTATAAATTAGCTTCAATATAATGCATTTATGATATCCATTTGAGTTAGTAAAAGAATTAATTTTCTCGGTCAGACTGGCAGCATTATCTGAACGAATTGGATGAACTGATTTAACTGGTTGGTTGAAGCAGTAGAACGAATCCTGATTATAGTACCAAATAAGTTCTACTCATGGTTTTGATTGAATTGTTGCTTCTCAAATATCACATAAAAGATGACGATAAATAAAGAAGAAACGTGTAGAAAAGAGAATTTCTATGAGCGGTCGTTGGCTGTCCGGCTAGCCATTGATTTCTTGAGTGTCTCAATTGTTGGCATCTTCGCTAATCAGTTTTACTTTTCACTCAAAACAGTATAAATGGAAATATCTAAATGATCTCAATGTGAAATACATTTTAGCCGCTAGTAAGAGTATTATCATCGTCATGCGCACGAGCTCTTCAAAATACTCCTTTACCATTGCTCATAGCTTCGCAACTCTTTATTTATTTGTAAGCTCCATTTGGTGGGTTGCTTTACTCATATACATGGTTTGTCTTTCAACCGCTTCCTACCTGTTGATGGTGTGAGTGGAAAAGAGAAGGGGATACGAGTACAAAATTGCTGTGTCATTTTGGATTATTACGATGCGATGTTTTGGACTTTTCCTTACAGAGGGATTACTTTTCTGCAGCGATCTTGATCATGCCGATGCATTTATCGACTCGGATACAGTTAAGATGATCAGATCCGTCATTCTTCTGATCACGTCTAAAGAGAAGCTTTTCAAGGCTCACTCTGAATAATGGCAGCTTGCAGTTTAAGGGCTGTCCGTAACCCAACGAGTTCACATGAGTACGTGCCGGTATCTCTAAAATATTTTGATGGATATAAATCCATCATAAAAAATCGCCAGAGTGCTACGCTTTCCGTGTTAAAATTGCTGGAAGTTGTGCAGAATGAACTGGTAGCAACTCAATAGTAGTGTGCTTAGAGAATATCTTCTCCCGTAGAACTAGCAACTTGTCCATCCGGTAATCAGGTCTCAGTAAAAAAGAAATTCGGACTAAGAAGCGATAGTTCACTTGTTGGGGTAGTACCAGCGAAGCTGATACCGCCCCATTTACATTGAACATACTTTATTTTGGTTAGATAACGAGAGGAAGCCCTTTTAATGGGGCTTGCTCTTTCATGAACTATATCAGTTTTTCCATAATCATAACGTCTATATACTGGCCGTCCATAACCCCTTGTTTTTCAAAAATGCCGACTTTACGGTAACCCATTTTTCGATAAAGCATCTGACCGTTTTCATTAAAGGGAAAGGTGAATAGGACGATCTTATAAAAATTGTTTTTCTTGGCCTCTTTCTCTAATTCCGAATGAAGCGTACTACCAACGCCTTTACTGCGGAAGGTTCGGTCTACGTAAATTGATAGGTCTGCTACACCATCATAAGCACAACGATGAGAATAACGATTCAAAGAAGCCCAACCAACCACGATCCCATCCGTTTCTGCGACCAATACGGTGTAACGATTTTGATGTTCTCTAAACCAGTTAACTATATAGTCGAAGTCTTTGGCTTCCGTCTCTAGTGTAGCTATCCGATCTTCAATCCCCTGATTGTAAATGTCTAGAATACGATCCAGATCTTCTGAGGTTGCTGTTCGAACATTCAATATTGGCATGCTGATCCCCCACCCATAAGCACATTAGGCTTTCTTGGCCTTTATGATCGCAGAAACAATGTAATTATCCACGTTTGCACCAGGTACCAATCTTTGATGAATGATTTGGACTCATCTTTAGGCTCAATGCTAACACTCGTAAATCCACTCTGCAGAAGCATAGACTTCACTTCTTCCAATGAAGAGGCGCCGGAAATACAGCCGGAATACAACTCGCTCAGGTCATTTTTTATTTCAGAAGGAAGCTCTGCAGTAGTAATAATATCGGAAATTGCTAGTCTGCCTCCCGATTTCAGAACACGAAAGGTTTCGTTGAAGACCTGCTGTTTATCCGGTGAAAGGTTGATCACACAATTGGAGATAATCACATCTACTGTGCCATCTGCTACTGGTAGATGTTCGATTTCTCCTAAACGAAAATCAGTGTTTGTGAAATTCCCTTTAACTGCGTTACTGCGGGCCCGGCTGACCATATCTGGGGTCATATCGACTCCGATGACTTTACCATTCCCCCCTACTTGTCGTGAGGCCAAAAAGCAGTCAAATCCACCGCCGCTGCCCAAATCCAAGACGATTTCACCGACTTTTAATTCAGCAATAGCTTGCGGGTTACCACAGCCAAGCCCGAGATTTGCTCCTTGGGGAACAGCTGTTAACTCCTCTGTGGAATAACCCATTTGTGATGAGAGGGCATCCACATCGGACGGGGCCCCACAGCAGCTACCTGCTGCGGGGGGATTGACTTCCTTAACGGCAATTTGTTGGTAATGCTTCCGTACATTTTGGCGGATCTCATCATTCGTAGGTTTATTCATCACAAAACACTCCTTTAAATTGGATAGATGGAACAGAATTTTAACAGCTATTAAGTTTTAGTTAGCAGCAAGGCGCGCAGCAGATGGAGGTTTGCACTGGCTTAGGAAGAAAAAAGTCAAAAGATAACCGGCTTTTTTTAGAATTTGCATGTGACCATTTCCAAACGGATTGAGATCGGTACTGCTTTTCCAGTTCATGAGCTTTCATCAGGTATTCTGCAACATAGATGTTTTCATTCATTTTTAATACCTCCAACGATTTGAATTTGATAATTGTAATTTGCAAGTATAAGGGGTGAGTATTATCCTTTCACCGGAAAACAGCATTTGCTGGATCGAGCCATAGCATCATTAAAGAGTTTTACGGATCGAATCACGGTTTCTCGTTCAAAGTCGGTCAAATACGAAAAAACTTCGTTTAAGTAGTCATTCATTTGTGTGTCAATGGTGGTCGCTACATATTTACCTTCCACGGTGAGGGACAAGGTATAGACTCTACGATCACTAGGGTCCGGCGTTTTCTCAACCAGGTTCATCTTGGTTAAGCTCTGAACCTGTCTACTAAATGTGGTGATATCGGTTCCAAGGGTTTCAGCAATTTGCTGCATGGAAGGTTTGTGCTGACGATCAATTTCATATAGAATATGGCTTTGAACCGGAGAAATGTCGTGCCCACCAACCGTACAACAGTTTTTGTTCAATAAGCCTAAACGACGGGTCATGTTTTGAAATAACTCTCGTGTATTTTCCATGTATGTTTCACCTCATGCCTTAGTTATATATTATTAATTTGCAAATTGCAAGTAATATTCTTTGTTGATTTCAAAATGAATTTGAATTAGCATATAAGCATATAGTTATATATATGGAAGGAGGCTACGCATTGGAGCAACTTGGTTATGTAGCCGATCATTTAAAGCTTTTGGGGGATAAAACCCGGCTGGCAATGCTTTCTCTATTGAGAGAAAAAGAATGGTGCGTCTGCGAATTTGTAGATATCTTTGATATGTCGCAGCCTGCCATTAGCCAGCATTTGAGAAAATTAAAGTCGCAAGGGATGGTTAAAGAAGAAAGACGAAGTCAGTGGGTATACTATTCCTTAAACGTAGACGACAAACCACATATTCAAGCTGTTCTTGAGTGTATGCCGGATTCAAAGCGGATTTTAAAATGGCTGAATAAAGAGGGACCCATAGCAACTTGTGGACCGGATTCCTCAGGCTGCTCTTCCTAAAGGTTGTTCAGTTTATCTCCTTGCGGGGATAAATGTTGCCTTCAATATAAGTATATGGTTATAAGATTATGGATTACAAAGAGGAGGAATCAGAAAAACGAGAAGATGAGGACTACGGATATCTTGGGTAATGGAGGTTTTGAACATTGGTTTGGTTGGCATGCATTATATTTTTAGCCACTTTAGTGTTGGTGATCTGGCAGCCTAAAAATTTGTCTATTGGCTGGTCTGCCTGCGGAGGAGCTGTACTTGCTCTACTGGTAGGTGTCGTCGATTTGCATGATGTTTGGGAAGTGACTCAAATTGTCTGGAATGCAACCCTAGCTTTTGTGGCCATCATTCTGATTTCGTTGGTGCTTGATAAAATTGGATTTTTCGAATGGGCGGCGCTTCACATGGCACGAGCTGCACAGGGAAGTGGAACTCGGATGTTCGTGTATGTGACCATTCTTGGAGCTGTTGTCGCTGCTTTTTTTGCGAATGATGGTGCGGCCTTAATTCTGACACCCATTGTTCTAGCGATGGTTCGAGCACTTAAATTGGATGAGAAAATGGTTTTTCCGTTTATCATAGCGAGTGGTTTTATTGCAGATACGACGTCGCTTCCGCTTGTAGTCAGCAACCTGGTGAACATTGTATCAGCCGATTTTTTTGGTATCACGTTTATGGAATATGCGGGTCGTATGGTCGTACCTAATTTATTTTCCTTATTGGCTAGTATTGTAGTTCTGTATCTTTTTTTCCGCAAAAGGATTCCAAAAACGTTTGATGATGCACAATTAATGGCACCTACAGAAGCGATTAAAGATCCAAAAATGTTCCGTATGTCCTGGATTGTTCTTGTGGTGCTGTTGATTGGCTACTTTGCATGCGAATTTTTTAGTATTCCTGTCTCAGTCGTAGCCGGTATCATAGCCATCTTTTTCTTGCTGCTGGCGAGAAAAAGTCCTGCGGTACCGTTGAAAGAAGTCATCAAGGGTGCTCCATGGGCAATCGTATTTTTCTCTATCGGCATGTATGTAGTGGTGTATGGTCTGCGTAATGCCGGTTTGACGGATCTGCTGGCTCATGTGATTCAAGCGGCTGCCGATCAAGGTATGTTTGTAAGCACCATGGGCATGGGTTTTATCGCGGCGGTTATCTCGTCGTTGATGAATAACATGCCTACGGTCATGATTGATGCACTTGCCATTAATGCCACCCATACGACTGGAATGGTCAAAGAAGCGCTGATTTACGCTAATGTAATTGGATCGGATTTGGGTCCGAAAATAACTCCGATTGGTTCATTGGCCACATTGCTATGGCTACATGTGCTTAGCTCTAAAGGTGTGAAAATATCTTGGGGAACTTATTTTAAAACAGGCATTGTTTTAACGATCCCTACTCTTTTTATTACGCTATTAGGCTTATATCTGTGGTTAGTCATTTCATAATTGAACATTAAAGGAGACGTTTCCCATGGAGAAAAAGACAATTTACTTTTTGTGTACTGGTAACTCTTGCCGGAGTCAAATGGCAGAAGGATGGGCTAAGAAATATCTAGGTGACAATTGGAACATATATAGTGCAGGCATTGAGGCGCACGGCCTTAATCCTAAAGCGGTGCAAGCGATGAGTGAAGTAGGTATCGATATTTCTGGTCAAACTTCGGATATTATTGATCCTGTCTTGCTGAACAGCGCCGATCTGGTGGTGACGCTGTGCGGGGACGCGGCCGATAAATGCCCTATCACTCCTCCACAAGTTTGCCGTGAGCATTGGGGATTTGATGATCCGGCCAAAGCTGAAGGATCGGAAGAAGAGAAATGGGGCGTCTTTCAGCGGGTTCGTGACCAGGTAGGAGAACGCATTAAACAATTTGCAGAAACCGGAGAATAGCAGTTCCTGCTATGAACTCGATAGAAGGAGAATGATTAAGGTGAATTATCACGCGCTTGTTGATAACAAAGTATATATTGGCGGAGAAAGTGCATTACTTCAAGTTCTTCGGGAGCAAGATATCACGGATGTTTTTGATCTGCGAGATAACGGTACTGTGGCAGAAGGATTTCCGGCGAAAGTAACACGTCACCATTATCCGATTGTGGAACATGAGACTGGGCAAGAGGCTTCAGTACAAGCCGCTATTCAGGCGGTAAAAGAAGCAGTGAACAGCGGTAAGACCGTGTATTTCCATTGTGCTGGTGGACGGAATCGTACAGGAACCGTAGCTACTGGAGTCTTACTTGAGCTGGGTGTCGCTACCACAGTGGAAGAGGCTGAAGCCTTGGCCAAAGAAAAACGTCCGGATATCAATATCAAGCAAGAGATGCGTGATGTGTTGAAAGGTCTTTATCCATCCAAGTAATTAAATCGATATGGCAAAGGGACTATTTCCAATGGGAGATAGTCCCTCTTTAGCTTTTTGACAACAAGGAGCACGTTTCTTTGACTTCATTACCTATGGAGAAAATCATTTAAACTCCCCAATCTTTTCATTTGCAAATCATACAAGCCCTATAAATTACCTGAATACAGAACTAGTGTTTGGTATTATAATAATTAAGAATGTATGTTCGTATATACGTAATCGGTTTTTTGGAGGATACAGCATGACTAAAACAACTGAGCGGACAATTATTTTAGCGGATTGTCAGAGTTTTTATGCGAGTGTAGAAAAAGCTTCTTACCCAGAGTACAAAAATAAACCGCTTGTGGTAGCAGGCGATCCTGCACGCAGATCTGGAATTATTTTAGCGGCATGTCCTATGGCCAAAAGTTTCGGGGTGTCTACAGCAGAACGGCTCGGTGAAGCCCTTAAGAAGTGTCCTGAGCTTGTGATCGTTCGTCCCCGTATGAAGCATTATATTGATGTCTCTTTAGCAATTACGGATATATACAAGGAATACACTGACTTGGTAGAGGTGTTTAGTATCGATGAGCAGTTTCTGGATATTTCGGGGAGTTTTAAAATTTTTGGAGACTCTTTAAGCGTTGCAAGAGAAATTCAAAAAAAGGTTCTTTTACAAACCGGGGTTTGGGTACGAATAGGAATCAGTTCCAACAAGATTCTTGCCAAAAGTGCAACCGACATTTGGGCTAAAAAAAATAAGAGCGGTATATTCACGTTGCCCAAGACAAAAGTAGAGCAGCTGCTCTGGCCGCAGCCAGTTAATAAAATGTTTGGGGTAGGTTCGCGGATGTCATCCCATTTTGAGCGGCTTGGTATGACAACCATTGGCGATATTGCCAGAATGTCTTTGTCAGAGCTTAAGACCAAATTTCGTGCTCGTTTTGGAAAACAGTCGGATATACAGGCGGAGGTCATGTGGAAAACTGCCAATGGCTTAGATGAGAGTCCTGTGACTCCACATACCTTAAGTTCCCCACAAAAGTCGATAAGTCATATGATGACCCTACCCCAGGATTATTTGGAACCAAATGAAGTAGACACAATATTGCTTGAACTCTCGGAAGAAGTTTGTCGAGACAGTCGCCGTAAAGGGTATATGGGCTCTGTCGTGACTGTCAGTTGTACTTGTAGTCGATATGAAGCACCTACCGGATTTTCAAGGCAAATGAAGCTTCCAGATCCGACTAACAATACGAATAAAGTGTACAACGCAGCAAAAAAAATATTTTATAATTTTTGGAACGGTATGCCGATACGACGCTTAGGTGTTACATTAAGTGGGCTGGTTGACAACCAAACTTATCAACTTTCCTTCTTTGAGGATCATGAGCGTATCCGTTCCCTCGAAGAAGCAACAGATAAAATTAAAGAACGCTATGGTAGCGCAGCTATCGTAAGAGCGTCCTCTTTGACCCATGCTGGTCAGGCACTGGAGAGATCCCTAAAAATCGGGGGGCATTATAAATAAACAGTTCAGGAATCAGGAAGAGACCAATATCTACCACTATGCGTTTAGAATACTACTTTAAGGATAAACCATAAATCAATAATTAAAGTAAAAATATATGTTTATATTACTAAAGGGACATAATGTATAAAATGTGCCAATTTATAATGAGAGTGTAGAAAATAAATGACAAGAACATTGAATAGTCTTTCTCAACATTTTAGTGGGAAATAGTCTGTAAAACTCTATTTAGTCCTTAAAAGATACTATCCAGATCAAGTTAAAGAAATTGGAAAATCATTTAAGTGAGATGGAGAAAAATTAGAAAAGAGGATATATCTAATTGTTCTGAAAGTAGTGAAAATAAATTGAAAAAGCGGTGAATAAACTTTTGTTCACACATTATCGCAGAAATGAGCATAAATCTTTTTATTTATGCTCATTATCCAACTGCTCGAAAATACTGTTTTTTCGGGCGAATAATGAATTTTTAAATTTATGCACATCTATTCTTATATTGATACCGAGCAGAATGGTCTCAATCTCGTAGGGCTCCAAGTAATCTTTAGGCAGGGTCATCATATGGCCAATCGACTTCTGATGTCTGCTGAACGTATGCGGAGCGACAGGGCTGTCGTCCAGGCCGTTGGCCGTTCTCCACATCACTTCGGCCTGAATATCCGATTGCTTGCCGAAATGGACGTGGAATTTGCGCTTCAACTCGGGCAAGGGCGTTCTGGCGATATCCCCGATGGTGGTCATGCCAAGCCGCGCGAAATGGGCTGTCATGCGCGAGCCCACGCCGAACATTTTATTCACCGGCTGGGGCCACAGCCGAGGTTCGATCTCGCTTTTGGGCAGTGCAAACAGTCCGCTCTCGTTTTTCTTGGCCCAGATGCAGGATCGCCGGCTACCGCAAGCGGCTTGTTTTTATATTCAGGGTGATCTGCTTTCTCTACGCTGGCGTAAAAGCTCTGGCAATCTGCCAAAAAAATGGTCCGCTCATTTGTCTTAGTCATGATAATCCTCCAAAAAAAAATGCGAACGTGTATTCTTGTGTTGTAAACCAAACGTTTGTTCTGTGTTGATGGTAATTTTTTGATATTAACTTGGTTTTTATGCAATACTTAAGTTTATACAGACTTTTAGCGATATAATTATAGAGAGATCTTGGGCATAAATTGAAAGGAGATTGGTTATGTACATATCTAAAATTGAAATCGAGAATTTTCGGAATTTTAAAAACAAAATGATTGAATTTAATGATGGAGTCAACGTAATAATTGGACATAATAACGCAGGAAAGACTAATTTGATAAAAGCTTTGGCATTAGTATTAGATAGCTATGGAACAAGGCGACTAGATATCTACGACTTTAACAAAAACATTTCTCTTGATGAATTACAGGCTGCCCCTCCCAAGATAAGAATTAGTCTTACAATAAAACAAAGCAAGGACGAAGATATCAATTCTGATGATTTGGTAACAGTAGGAAATTGGTTGATTAAGTTGGAGGAACCATATGAGTCACTTCTAACATACGAGTTTTATCTTCCGGAGAAAGAAAAAGAAAAGTATATAAGTGCTATTGCAAGCGCAGAAAATCTAGATAAAGCTTGGAGGATAATCCAACACGATTTTATAAGGCTTTATGTATATAAAATATGGGGTGGCAACATCAGTAATCAGGTAGTAGCTGATAGCGAATCGTTAAAGAAATTTGATTTTCAATTTTTGGATGCTATTCGTGATGTTGAAAGAGATATGCTGACAGGTAAAAACACACTACTTCGAGATGTATTGGACTTTTTCATGGATTACGATATAAAATCGGATCATTTAAAAACAGAGGAAGAAAGGAAAACGGAAATTAATCTCAAAAAGGAGAAATTCTCTAATACTGCAGAGTCCTTACTAGCAGATCTGCAGAACAGAATGCGACTTGGGAAAGAACAAATATTAGCGTATGCCCGGGATACTGGCGCATCATTTAACAAAGCTCTACCGAATTTTGAAGGAAGTATTTCTGATGTTGAAATGTTTTCAGCTCTTAAATTAATTGTTGAGTATGAAACAGGTATTAAGATTCCCGCAACCCATAACGGGCTCGGTTATAATAACCTAATATTTATGTCGTTATTACTATCTAAAATGCAAGTTAATTCGGATGGAGGCTATTTGGGAAGTAATGCAAAAGTTTTTCCTATTCTGACGATTGAAGAACCAGAAGCCCATTTACATCCAGCTATGCAGTATCAATTTTTAAACTTTTTAATGAAAAATAAAAATGATAATAAAGTTAGACAGATATTTGTAACAACACATTCAACGCACATTACTTCCTCTGTTTCCTTGGATGAACTGATCTGTTTACATAATGAAGTAGGAGAAACTAGTGTAGGCTATCCAGGGAAGGTATTTGGATCTAATGAAAAAAGTAAGAAATATGTACAACGATTTTTAGATGCTACAAAGTCAGATATGCTTTTTGCACAAAAGGTAGTTTTAGTTGAAGGAGTAGCTGAACAATTATTGCTATCAATTTTAGCAAAGTATTTAGGTGTTTCATTAGAAGAAAATCATGTAGCTGTTATTAATGTTGGAGGGAGGTATTTTGATCATTTTTTATATTTGTTTAATATGCAAAATCCGTATGCTTTAAATAAAAAGGTAGCATGTTTGACGGACAGAGATCCAGAGAGGAAGAGTAGGACCAAAGGTGCCAGTTTTAAAAAATGTTATCCTTTTGAATATAAAACTCAAATAGAGAAATATGATTATCAAGAGAATCCTTCTTTTGAATTGTATCCCAATAACCAACATACTAATATTGCTATATTCAGCCAAGATAGAGAAGAAGGAAAGACTTTTGAATATGATTTGATTTTATATAATCCCACACTGGAGTTGTTAGTGACTCCTTCCATGCGAAATCAAGGAGAACTAAGAGAAATGATGAGCTTATACAAGAGAAAAGCCGATTTGTCAGAGTACAAAGCTATACTAAGAGATGGTAAGGAGAATGACAGAATTATTGAAAGCATAGATTTGAATATTTTATGGACTAAAGACCAAAAGGCAAAAGCAATTATTGCATCTCGTTATCTGAATTCTGTAGGGAAAGGAGAAAATGCATTAGAATTAGCCTACACACTAACAGATAATTTAATTAAAAAGGGGAAAGATGGCTTTCAAGAATTTATTGTGCCGGAGTATATAACAAAAGCCATTAAGTGGATAATCCAATGATCATTATTAATTCACAAACACAAATTCCTATAGAAGAACATTTCCGTGTGGCAGCAGGTCCGGGAGCAGGGAAGACCCATTGGTTAATACAACACATAAAAAATGTACTACATCATTCAAAAAGATTACAAAAAACTCGCAAGATTGCTTGTATAACCTATACTAATATTGCAGTTGAAACCATTTTGAAACGATTAGGGACTAGTGCTGAACAGGCAGAAGTTTCTACTTTCCATAGTTTTTTGTATAAGCATGTTGTTAAGCCATATGCATTTTTTATAAAAGATGCATATGGTTTAAATGTTGAGGAAATCAAAGGGCATGATGATAAAGTAGTTCACTTCAAGAAGGTAATGCAATGGATTGAAAATCATCCAAATGTAAGTCAATTAAAGCATCCTTATACTGTAAATCAATTAACCAAACTGGAAAAAAACAAGGCATCCATTACTAGATGGTTATATTCTTTGACTTATAAACTTGATGAATTAAATAATGTAAAAATCGTAGATGACAAAAAAGAAGCGTGCACAGTAGTAAATGAAGAAGGGAAAGAGGTTCGGAAATACATCAGTACGAATTGTTTAAACATTCTTAGTGAAGACTTGCTTAGTTACAAAAAACTATACTGGATAAATGGAATCTTAGATCATGATGATTTACTTTTTTTTAGTTATCAACTTCTTATAAAATTTCCATTTATATTAAAAGTTCTGCGGGCAAAGTTCCCTTACTTATATATTGATGAATTTCAAGATACTAACCCAATACAAACAGAAATTTTAAAGCTAATAGGAGCACAAGAAACAGTAGTAGGAATAATAGGTGATGAAGCACAATCTATTTACGGGTTTCAAGGAGCTGATCCAGAGCAATTTATTTCCTTCTCATTACCAAATATGGTTGATTATATTATGGATGATAATAGGAGAAGTACTAATCAGATTATTGATTTGCTTAATCACATCCGAAAAGATATAACACAAAATAAAATTAGAAATACAGATGGTGATAAACCAATACTTCTGGTAGGCGAGAAAAACGAATCTTTAAAAAAAGCAAAAGAAATAAGCGGTGAGACAAACGTATATTCACTTTCTCGCGACAATTTAACTTCTAATATGATGAAAAAAGGTCTGGATGAAGAAATTTCGTTAGATGATAAATTAATAGAGGAACTTCTCAACACGGATAAATCAACAAAAAGTAATAATTACAGGAGTAGAGTTGTTGTAGCTTGTTTAAAATCTACAGAGTATGCCCGAGGAGGAAATATAAATCTGGCTGTTAAAGAACTAGAGGGCATTATGAGAGATTTCGCCAATAATCAAGAAAGGAGGAAAAATGCTCTAAAATCACTTTCTCTGCTCATGAAATACTATGAAGAATATAAGGGTAAGTGCTTATATGATTTTTTTTCTCTAATAAAAAAACAAGTGAGAACCGAGATATCTAACCTAGGTAAAAGTGCTGCAAGAACTTTTTATGAAACATATACATATGAGCAATTGGCTCTATGTGTAAACCTTGCCGAAGATATTAGCCAGCACAAAACTATCCACAAGGCAAAAGGCGACGAATTTGATAATGTACTTATCGTACTCAAAAAAAATACTGTAATGAATATATTCTTAAATCCTGATTTGAAAAATAATGAAGAACACAGAATAATTTATGTTGCGCTGAGCCGAGCAAGAGATCGACTATTTATAAGCGTTCCCTCACTCGAAAAAAAATACTTTACCAAGTTAAACAGCTTATTCAATATAATTGAATTAAAGAATGATAACAAGTAAAATTATAATGATTAAACAAAAAAAACTACACCTACAGATAGAATGGGTGTAGTTTTTTTATTTTACTCTAATGACATAATGTCAATTAGATCAACAGCTAAAGATTTTGAACCACTTACACCTTTTACATACTTTAATGGGCCGTCAGACGACCAGTTCATTGTGCTAAGTTTTTTTACGTATTTATCCATCTGATTATAGTCTATTCTTCCCCGATCATTTATACACCTTGTTAAAAGCTTGGATCCAGCGATTGAAAGGGCATCAAGACAGACGATATGAGTTATTCGATATTCTCCATAGTCGATCCATTCCTTTGAAAAAATATCTTTAACGGATCGATAGTAGTTTAGTGCAACCTGGTATTTTTCTTCGTTACTCTTTCCAAGTAATTTTTGTTCCTTGAATAAAAACTGAAGCGTTCGATATAAATTTTGGAGTGTGATATGACGCCCCCGTGTACGCTTACCAATGATACTACCAATGTTATGGAATGGGCTTTCAGGTCTAGTGATTAGTTCAGTTGCAATCCAGCTATACTCATCTGAATTACGACGTAAATATTTGCTCAAAGATGTCCCAATTCCTTTTGCTTTTGTGTTAATGGTATCAAATAATTGAATTTCTTCATCGTCATCAAGATGATGAAATGCCAGAAATGGAATGTTAAGCTCGGAATTTGTCTCTTGGATATACCGTTCGATCCCTCCCAAACGATGTTGTCCATCCATAAGGGATGCTTTTCCTTTACATACAAGCCGTCCATAGTTTGTCCTAATGTTATCATATGCAGAGAATTCCCAACCTCCAGCTGCATTCAACAAAATTGGGGTGAATAGAGCGTCGTCGCCTTTGGATAAATAAATTGCAAAATCCGTGCTTCTTTTAGTATCAATAGGCCGTTGATAGCCTTTTCCAGCTGGATGATCATAATGTTTAACATAAGTGACACTCAGTGCAGTAGATGAGGGTAAGTAACTCTGATAAGCCACTTTTCCTCGCATTTTATACTGAAGTACATTTTCAATGACAATAGGTCTTGGTAAGCTATTCATAGAAGTTTAGTCACCTTTTCTAAAAAAATTCACTTAGCGCAGTTCATAAAAAGTAATATAGACCTTAAAACATATAATTTCAAATAACAATATATAACATGAGTGTCTGTATCCCTTGTGCTAACTTACCTACTCTTTAAAGAGAGGTGGTTGCTGTGGAGGTACATATCACTGCATATGTAGGAGAACGAATAAGAACTATCCGAAAAAACAGAAATTATACTCAAGAACAGTTAGGAGAGAAAGTTGGTTTACCCCAGCCTTATATTGGTGCGATAGAGCGAGGGGAACGGAATATCTCTTTGGACACATTAGAGAGAATTTTAGAGGCACTAGATTCCGCTCCAAACGATTTTTTTCAGTACTATAAAGACAATTACCTCTCTGAAGATGAAAGAGCGAGAGAATCCGCTCTGGATGGTTTAAATGATTTGTTGGTTAACAGGTCAGCTCAGGAGATCCGTATGATCCAACAAATAGTTCATCATGTTTTGGTTACACTTGATTCTCATATAGAAAAAAATAATCTATAGAAAATGGCTCAATCTCAAAATCAGTGCTTGATTGTTAGCTTAACATCTGATAGCGGTTGCATTCGATGAGAATACCTGCTTTATAGCGACTGTGATTTCGTGTGAAATAATGACGGAGTTGAAAGACTTTAATGCGATTATGGCGGCCTTCTACTATCGCGTTAATCCAGCGTCACTGATGATAGTTCACGATCTCTTCTTTCCAATTACGCATCGTCTTGAGGGCGCTTCGAATGGCGGCGTGGTCAATTTGATCGCCTTGTTCGCACCAACGCTCAAACCCCAGTTTGGCAACGGTAAAATTAGGTGAGCAGTCATACCAATTAGTGGACGCTTCTTTCCATTCCCACACGCTTTGAAGAAGCGGAGAGTATTTTAGCAGCACTTCCAAGCGCTTTCTACCTTTCCTCACCAAGCGTTTCTACAGGCGGATTCAGCAAGCGATGACCAGCTTTCAGATAAGCCTTTGCAAGCGGCGACAGCGTACGCTGGACGCTTTTACGAACTTCCTGTACACTTTCTATCACATAACCGTGAACATGAAACCGATCTGCAATACGAATCGCATTCGGAAAGCATTCGCTGACCCAAGTATGGTAAGCCTGAGCTAGATCCATGATCACCGCTTTGGGGGTTAGTAAAAGGAAGCTAGGATTTTCTTTGACATACGTCCGTAGATCCTCTAGCTTTCGACCCGGCAGCAGATCCAGCATCGTCTCGCCTCTGAGATTGTGTATGCCCGTGTTATAGGTATGACCTTTTTTGCTGGCAAAGTCATCGATACCTAAAACCAGGTTTTCTGCTTCTTTTGCTTCTCCCCAAACTTGCTCGTAGATCCGCTCGTATTCAGCCGGGACCGCCTCGTTATGCATACGCTGTACGGTGCTAGCGGGTACTTGATGCATGCGGGAGCTATGAGTTGCCGTTGACCCAAGAGTCTGTTCGATAGTATGGGAGCGAAAGAGCTTGCTGTAACGCTGTTTGGGTCCGACAAATGCGTACACCCAAACAAACCCAATCTCACAAGCTATGCAATACATGCGAATGGACGGCACGTGCTGATAGGTTTTCTTTTCAAACACAGGAAGATGCTGAACGGTCCGCATACTGTTACTTCCTTTACGAATAACGTTTTGATCGGATTTACAAATCGGGCAGCATTGCTTGTCACTCAATGGCAGGGTTTCTATATGAAGTTCATCGCGATCAATGGACAAAATTTGGTGAGTCTTTAGCTCTGGTATGTCGAGCAGTTCATTGATATACTGGATTTTCAAACTATCCATTCCTTTGTTTTGTTCAACTAGCCTGCCTTCCAAAAGAATAACCAACCCGGATAAACCGTGTTGGTTATTCTTGCGCTATGGATAGTTCGCCGTGTATGTGTCTTGCGGCTGCTTCTGTAGCAGCTCGGTCGGTTTCTTTGGCAAGCGATCGTCCCTGCCAATTTATGCCTCCCAGAGGTCCAAAGATAATGGGTTATTTTGATTTATGTTTTCTTTCTTCAAATACTTCTGCTGCGATGGTAAGTATCGTGTTTAACCCCGCCGGAAATCCCGCGTAGATGATCATTTGCATCATGCATTCGACGATCTCCTCTTCTGTCCACCCTACATTTAACGCGCCATTGATGTAAAATTTCAGCTGCTGCGTATTTCCCATGGCTGTAAGACCAGCCACGGTGGCAAGAAGGCGCGATTTCAAATCTAAGCCGGGACGGGAAAAAATTTGCCCATAGTTAAATTCTACGGCCAATCTGCCCAGATCCGGTGCTACGGAATCCTGAAAGCTGTCCACGATGGCCTTATAATTTTCACCATCGATTTTAGACAAAACTTCCATTCCTTTTTTGTAGTTTTCATCAACAAATGTCATGCTAGATCCATCCCTTTCTTCATGAACTTATCGTTTGTGACTGTTCCCGCCGTTTTTTGTTCTCCAGAGCAGCGCTCATCCCGGCCGCAATCATGACCATGCCGCAAATGCAAACCCCCGTCCAGTGCCACCGGGTCCATGCCCATACACCTAAATAGGATCCCAATGCTCCCCCCAGGAAGGTGCAAACCATATACAGCCCGTTCAATCGGCTTCGCGCGGAAGCGGAGAGGTTGAAAATGTTAGCTTGACAGGCTACCTGATTCGCCTGTGTTCCGACCGTCAACAAAAAAGCGGCCAAGATCAAAGCCGGTAGCCAGTGTCCCGCTGTCACGGCGATCAGGAAGGAGATCATAGCCGCAAGCATACACATTTTGTTAGCGAAAGAAGCACCCTTTCTATCGATGACCCTTCCGATTATAGGTGTAGCGATCGCGCCACCGATTCCTACCAGTCCGACCAGACCGACGACAGCGCTACTATAAGAGTAAGGGGGCGCTTGCAACAGGAATCCTATTGTCGTAAAAAATACGCTAAAGGATCCAAAAATCATCCCCTGACTTAAACAAGAACGCCGAAGCACGTCTTCTTTCATAAATAGAGGCCCCAGGGAAAGAAGAAGTCTTCGATAAGGTAATGAGGCCGTTCCTTTGCTTACGGGAAAGCGCAGCCGAATCAGTAGGGCAAGCAGAAGCATGCATCCGAACGAAATCCAGTACATGCTTCTCCATCCCCACAAGCTGTCCACCAAGCCGCTGACAAGTCTGGCTCCCAATATGCCACAGACCAGTCCGATGGCTACCGTCCCCAGCACTTTTCCGCGATTGCGTTCATCCGCCATCCCTGCGGCCAAAGGAACGATAATTTGCGGAATTACCGTGGTTAAGCCAAGACAGAAATTACTGACGATCAACCATGTAAGCGAACCGGAGAGAGCCGCTGATACCAGTGACAGGCTTGCCACACCCAGCAAGGCAAGAATCAGTCGGCGTCTTTCGAAAATATCTCCCAGCGGCACGATCATAAGGTTCCCTAGGGCATAACCAACCTGGGTGAGCGTCGTCACGATCCCCGCCTCGGCTTCAGCCGCCCCGAATGTTCCGGCTATATCGACCAGAAGAGTCTGGTTCAAATAGACGTTCGCTACGGCAAATCCGCAGGCTGCCGCCATAAGCGCAATCAGACCTTGCGTAAGCCCGGGTCTGACGTTACTGTGCAATACAATCACTCCTTTGTCTTCAAATTGGGTTGCTACAGTTGTAAGATTAATGTAGATGCAATACTATGAATAGAATCGTATTTATCATAGTATTAAAAGTAATGGTTTTAACGAAAGGAAGTTGATCATGAGCGATCAGGAAGAGAAACGCAGGGAGTTAGGAAAGTTTTTAAAATCGAGACGTTCCAGACTTACTCCTGAACAATTCGGATTGCCCGTAGGACCGCGACGGAAAGTCCAAGGCCTGCGCAGAGAAGAGTTGGCGCAGATTGCAGGCATCGGTCTTACCTGGTATACATGGCTGGAGCAAGGAAAAAATATACAAGTTTCTACCCAGGTACTTGAATGTCTCGTAACGGTCATGCAGCTTAATGCCGAGGAGAGGAATCATCTGTACAATCTAGCTCTCGGGCAGTTACCAGTAGAACAAACGGCTTCGATCGAGGAAAGCCTTATTCCGATCGTACAAAACTTCATGAATGAATATGAGAGATGTCCGGCTTATGTGACAGATCAGCGGTGGGATATATTACTTTGGAATAAAGCGGGCGAGCGGGTCTTTGGGGATTTTGAAAATATGGATAAAAAAGAGAGAAACGCGATTTGGCGATGCTTTGCTTCGCCCGCTTACCGGAATCTAATTGGGGATTGGGAAAATCACGCAAAACGGCTATTGGCGCAATTCCGGTCAACAAGCACTCCTTTTGTAGGGGAAAACTGGTTTAAGGATCTGGTCGCGGAGTTAATGGAGATCAGCCCCGAATTCAGGCAATGGTGGCCGAGCTATGATATATCGGGTACACCAATTGGTAAGAAAATGATCAATCATCCGCGTGTTGGAACCATGGTTATGGAACATATCACCTTTCGAGTTTACGATGCCCCCGAACTGAAGCTAACTGTTTATCGCCCTCTTCAAGAGAATGATACTGTGCAGAAAATGATCCGTTTACTAAACGAATAGGAGGCTGCCGGCATTGGCCGAGCCTCAAACCTTTTAAGCACTCAGATTCAGCACGCTTAAGTGATTGCTTAACCATTTGGTATTGTAAGAACCTTCTATAGCGTGTTGGGGTCCGACAAATTCGTAAACCCATACTAACCCAACATCACAGTGTTTTATTATCAAGCACTGATTTTGGCATTGAGCCTAGAAAATAGGTTATTTTTTGTCAGTTTCATATGGTTTTTGAAAATCATTATGGATTTCATCCAATTCTTTAGTATCAATCCCGTGAATATGCAATTTCCTTAGTATTTTTAAGTTATAGTATAGAAGTTTCTGATGCCTATCTTTTAATTCTTCATAGTCTTCTCGATATACTCGTGCTCGCAATTTTTCTCTTTCATTTTCTTTGAATGAACGCTCCAGCTGTTTTTCTTTTTTTTCTAATTGCAGTTCTAGATGCGCTAATTTATCCTGTAGTCCTTTTAGTTGTTGTTCAATGAGATGGTCATGATTAATGCCCAGGTTAGTAAAAGAACTGTACTTTGTATCCCATAGCGTTCTTAAATGTGTTTTGTATAATACTGCTCTGCTTAAACCGGAAATTTCCGCAATTTTGGCAGCAGTTATCTTAGCATGCTTTCCTTCGGAATCTTTTAGGAATTGTACTGCCCATTCAACTCGCTCCTTACTGTCATTTCGTCTTAATTGTTGGGCATGTATCAGTCCTTCATTGATCAAAAACTTCACTCCCAATCTACATATATTTTTTCGTTCTCGAGTTTATTTCCTACGAGTTCTTCCTGGAACGTTTTAATGCCTGATTCGCAAATTTTTACAATTCTTTCTAAGTAACTAACATTACGAATAGCATTTTCAAAGTGTGCGACACGTGTAGGATTATCAGCATTTCTATTCATAACATCAAGCCAGTAAAGAAGTTCAGCTTTATAATCATCTAAGTAATCGAGTTTTGGTACAAACCAACTGCATGCATAGCATTCAAAATGAACTGATGTGCCCTTTGGATTGCACCCTGTAATATCTGAACAAATGCCAACACCTTTTTTACCATTAGCCTCCCATGTTAAATAGCGCTTTGGATTTTTAGATAATTGCTTCACTGTTCGCTCATCTAAATTTAGAATTTTTCCTCGAAATTCATAAGAACTTTCTTTAGGATTCTTAAGTTCGGAAATACCAAGATGAATTTCCTTATGTTTTTCAATAAGTTGATGGGTGTAAAAGTTTGGCATAGCTTGATTCTTATGGCCAGTCAACTTACGGATTTGTTCGATCGTATAACCTACTGTGTATAGGCGATCACTTACAGCTTGATGTCGAAATAAATGCGTTTTAGGAATGACAAGTGTGCCTTGACTGTCTCTAATATCCAGAATAGTGGCTAGCTGTTCAAAAAGGTCATTTACTTTAGGACCTGTCCAATTTTGAAGATGATTATTGTAAAGAAGATTACGGTTATATCTTATTGAAAAATCTTTTCTTTTAATGTCAAAATTCCAATATCTTATTGTAAACAGGTACTCCTTTTTAGTGTGTTTAGAAAGAGGAAAAGTGGAGACGAACATTTGAGTTTGCAATTGCAATTTTTTTATTAAGTCCACTATATACTTTCCATGACCCGCATAAATAATTGGAATTTGCTTGACCTCAGGTTCGGAATAACCGCCGTTCTGTTTATAAGTTGGCATCTGCAGAACATATTCACTAAAAAATGTCTTTAAACAATCATGCTTTAGGCTTAAAACTTCAGTAATCCTGTTGGGAAAAGAGCGGAGCAACCAATAGACCACCCTTAACTCAAGAGGTATAGCTAAACTTTCATTTTTCATCGCTCGATCCCAGGCCCTTAATACTTTTGAGGGAAGTAACTCTTTTCGACCTCGTCGACTTTGTTTAAAAGGATTGATTTGCTTAACAGGCAAGACGTTGGGCATTTCAGGGAAATCACTTAATTTAATAAAAAAGTCTTGAATTGATGCGTAAGTACACTGACGGGTGTTTATAGATAATTCAGAATGCTTTAATTCAAATTCAAATGCATTAATATGTGTCCGGGTAACTTTCTCAAGAACAATTGAGTTATGGTGATTTTGAAGAAATTTTAAAAAATAGGCTATTTTCAACACTTTTTTTTGTGTTTGACTGGTTCCAGAGGTACAGCTTAAAGCGTAAAACTTTACCCAGTCTTTGTATTTGTCGGGAACTTGGTAAAAGTAAATGGTATAGTTACCTCGAGGAAGATTATTATTATGCAATCTATAAAAATACCAAGAATCATCCGAGAATTTAAAATTACCTAGCTGATCAATTTTATTCACTAAAATATATTTTAGTTTATGTGAGTTATCTTTGCGCAAAATTATATTGGGTTCAGTTTGATTCATAATTAGGGAGCCTTTCCAGAATAAATTTTTCAATTTTATTTATAGTGTCTTGGTACAAGTTAAGTAGATGGTCTTCTTGCTGATAATCTCGATAAGTTTTGTAATCCTGAACACCTTGAGCAATCATTGAATTTGCAAGTGACTCTAAATATTTAGATTGTTCATCTCTTAGTTTTCTCCACATATTTAACTTTTGAGGACCAGTCAGTAAAAGGGAGCAGCCAACACAAGATTTCTTCTTACAGGGTCCAAAAGAAACATGCTTTAGACAGCTTCCATGACCTTCTGGGGTTTCGCGCGACCCTATCATGATTTCACGTTTAAGAGTTTCAAGTTCTACTGAGGAGTAAGCATTACGTACATCTACCTCAATACTGTCAAATAGTGCTTCAAATAGTTCATGATCCATTTCTGCTATTTTTAAGTTGTCAACATCTTGGTAGTATTGGCGAGTTGTTTTTTCTTCTATATGCCCTAGAATTACTCCAACATCTTGAATAGAACTTCCTTCGGTCAATAATCTAACCCCCATGGTCTTGCGGCATTGATGATTTGTATAGTGCCATAGTTGCCCTTCGTGGTCATTAATATTGTTACGTCTTATACATTTGTTAATTGCGGCAGAAATATTAATGCCTGTAAACCTAGTAACAGGGGCATGATCAGTTTTTCTATTATCGTTAGAAGGGCGAATAAATATATATTTTGAATTACTTTGTTTACGAAATTCTAATGTCTCAGCGATTTGCTTTTTAATAATTTCTACAACTTGTTTACTTATGATAGGTATCGTATGGTGGTCATCTAACCCTTTTTTTCGTTTAGCGTTCAATGTTTTGCTTGAGAATGTTTTAAGATAATAACAGCTATCCTTTGTGTCATAATAAAGACAATCCTCTTCTAGATTAATTATTTCATGTGCTCTCAATCCGGTATTCATAAGAATTGTCCAGACTCGTTGGACCGTTTCACTGCAGTCGTATATAGCGGAGGATATTTGGTCAATAACGTATTCTGGAATATACTCAGCATTCTTTACAAAGCCATCGACATTATGCATTTTAAATCTTCGGAAAGGGTTTTTAATTAGTGTTTCAGATTTCTTTTTGCATAACCAGTCAAAAAGAAGTCGGGCCTCCGATATGTGAGTGTGGATGGTTTTAATTCGGTATTTTCTTTTACCAGACTTTTTTTGTTGATGTAGTAGATCAACAATCAAAAGAACTTCAGGATATGAAATATCAAGGAAAGACTGGTAATTAATTCGTGAAAGTCTGATAGCTAAATCAATGGCTTGTATATGAAAGGATCTACGAGCAATATCCTTCCCCTTGGAACCTTTTGAATACCAATCTAACAAATATTCTTGCAATTCATACAGGAGGATGGGATTCATATCAGTAAAGTCAATTGTTGTAGTTCGAATGACTTGGATATCCTTAGAAGGGATGACCCACAAAATATTACCGAGTTCAATTTGGGGTTTATTTTTTAAATTCATCTGTCTATCACGCCAATGGTTTACTAGTTGGGTAACATGTGTTGAGATTTCAACATTTAGCTTCTCCGTTAAAAATACCTGTTGGGAATGTATAGCTTGATCCCAGATACCTTTCCAAGTGATTTCCTTCTTCCTCAATAATAACTCATTGGCACACGCTTCGATATAGCATTTGAATTGAGGCTGTAGGCGAGTCCAGGCTAAATTTATAAACATATTAAAAGTCAATACTTTAACAATTTTATGTACTATGGTGAATTCATTTTGTGAGAAAGCATCTGATAATAAACCAGTGGTGTAATCTATAAATTGTTCCATCGCTTTAGTCAAGAGTTCTAATTGATGTATTTCCAAACCAAGATAACTCTTTCTTTTCGAAATTTGTCTGCAAAAAGATTTTCTGCTGAATCTTTTACCTTGGTTAATAGCAGACTTTCCGGAGTATAAAACAAGCTCAGTAAATAAATCTGGGTAGAATACTTCAGATATTAGATAAATGTTTCTTGCGGATATTAATTCATACTTATTCAAAAGAGAACCCATAGCTTTTATATCTTGATTTTTTAAAGCGTCTTTTACTTCATTTGCAAACATGATCAAGCTATCCGGAGATTTTCCCCATCTAATTTCTAAAGATAAATTGTCTTTAAGAAGCAAAAACGTACCATTTGAGGTTGTTGGATAGATTTTCATTGTTCCTCCGAAGGGTGTTTTATATTTTGTAGTAGTATGGGGGTAATCCGATTTATGATTTTTCTTTTTTGTTTAAGTGAGTAGCCCTTTTCATAAATTTTGACTGTTCGTGGATTTTTCCATCCCATTTCTTCATCAATAAATGTTGGTGTAATCCCTAATTCGGGATTATCTCGCATGAGTTCGACCAGTTGTTGAGCACGGGTACTACGACCACTATGAGTTCGAATTTCTGTTCTAGAGAGTCCAGCTGCTTCACCAGCATTTTTGAGTATGCGTAAAAAATTTCTTGTTTTAAGTGGCCTTCCTTTATAAACACCTATATTGTTTAAAAACAGATAATTGGAAGAACTCAGATCAGATTCAGAGCGTTCTGTGATGAGGTAGGTTTGTATGAGGTCTGCTAATGTCTGAGGAATGATTAGTACTCGTTCCTGTGTTTTAGCTAATGCACGATTGTCACTATTTAATTCACGAACAACTTGCAGGGACGGCTCAAAGGGATCAAAGTGTTCCAGTTTTAATCCAAGAATTTCACCTATGCGCATACCCGTTTCAATGCTTATAATGAATATTGCCTTATCACGAATGGAGTTCAAGTTATTAGATATAGTGTTAATTTCCTCTTGGGTATACCACTTTAAGTGCTCCCTTTTTTTTCGATAAGTAACTCTACTAAAAACACTTTCTTCAATTTCATAATCCCATACTTGTCCGTACAGTAATTTTGTGTTTGTAAGCAAGTGTTTTTTTACTCTTTTACTGTTAAAAAGGACAGGATTGCTGATGACCTTTAACTCGTCTTCTAACCAATGATAGAAGGATTTGAGGACTGTAATGTGTGTATTGAGGGCTGTGAATGTGATTCGACTTTCGATATTAATTATTTTCTCATCTAATCCCAATAAGTCTTTTATATACTCTTCAATAATGCTCTTATTCGTAACTTCGCGATGGGTTAATGAGTGCCTCTTAAGGAATCGGAAATATCTCAAGAGGGCATATGCATATCGTTCTCCAGTCAAATAGCTGTTTATGCTGACTAAGTCAAGCCAAAGACAGGCATCATAAATGGGGATTCCACCTTCAGTTATCATATAGCGGATATCGTTACTTCCCTTGGCTATTTCCACCCTCAATATCCCGCTAGCTTCGTTAATAGCTAACAAATTCTATCATCCTCCAACATTATATCTGTTTAGTAGACAATGAAATATATGTAAACGAAACCAATAAGCCTATTGTATCGACAAAATAATTCATTTGTAAACTATTATTCTATCGTTTATTCGATGATAACAGAACATCAATGCTGAAAACCTCAACCAAATCCGTATATTCATTATAAATTTCTGTTATTTTTAATGAGACATCGATATAATGCTGCATGCGCGGGCGTACAATGATAAGGTCAGGACATTTTTTTACAGCTTCTCCCAGACGTTCTGCAGTGGATATACCAAGTTTTTTTGCCAGCGGACACGCAGCTAAAATAATGCCTGAACGAAGTGCAGGGTCACCGGCCACAACGAGCGGCTTATGTTGGTAAGTGGGATTATCCGCTTTTTCGACGCTGGTGTAAAAGCTTTGACAGTCCGCTAGAAATATGGTTCTACTTCCACGCTCCTTCACAATGTTGGTCTCCTCCCCTGATATGTAATTGATCATATTCCAAAATATTCTTGAACGTATACTCTTATAGTAGTATTATATACAGAACAAGTGTTCCTAATACAAATGTATTTTTTGGAACATTACAGTTTACGGGAAACCTAGCATGGCGTATCATATTATCTTGAACAAAAACAAGTGGAAATGAATGAATATTGAGGGGAGAAAACCATTTTTATGAACCCAAAACGTCGACCATCATCTCAAAAACGCAGTAGGTGGCGCATTTTTGGCAGAGTTTTGCTGATTAATATCAAGTGGTTCTCGCTTGCGGGTGTACTTGGAGTGCTGTTTGCCGGAGGTCTTATATCCGGTTATGTGGCGGCACTGGTTCATGATGAACCTGTACGATCACGTCAATTGATATATGAAAAGGTAAATGAGAATGCTCTGACCAGCTTTGTATTTTTTAATGATCAGGTAACTCCGGTTGGAAGAATGCGCATGGAGGAGGACCGACAGCTCGTTGACCTGAAGGATGTTCCTCAGTCCATTGTGGATGCCCTCATTTCAACGGAAGACAGCCAATTTTATGAGCACCATGGTGTAGATTTAAAGGGGACGGCTCGTGCTGTCAAGCAGAAGCTTTTGAATGAAAACCGCCAAACTGGCGGCAGCACACTGACACAGCAGGTAGCCCGAAGAGTTTTCCTGAGTCTGGATAAAACGGACAGCCGAAAGGTGAAGGAAATGCTGCTGGCACTACGTATGGAGCGTTTTATGGGCAAAGACAAAATATTAACGGCTTACTTAAATAAAATGCCTTTTGGTAATGGTTCCGCTGGTTACAATTTGTATGGAATCAAGTCTGCTTCGTTAGGGATTTTCAATGTAAGCGACCTACATAAGCTTCATATTGCTCAAGCGGCTTATTTGGCAGGTCTTCCACAGCTGCCATCTGTTTATTCCGCTTTTGATGGTAAAGGGAATTTTGATGAAGAAGGTTTCAATAAAGCGATGGAGCGCCAACGCGTTGTGTTGGGAAGAATGCTGGCAACAGGCAAACTCACGCTGTCCGAATATAACGAGGCGCTTCAATTTGATGTGAGAGCGACTCTTGCTCCACATCGCGAAAAAAGCTATAACACATTCCCTTATTTGATGCTGGAAACAGAGCGGGAGGCCGCACAGTTGTTAGCACTCCAGCAAAATCCGAATCTCACAGCAGCCGAGATTTCTAAGCCTGAGCATGCTGAACTTCTTCAAAATACGCGAGAAGAGTTGCAACGATCCGGCTATCGAATTTATACAACGATAAATAAAAAAATTTATAGCAATATGCGGCAGATTGCAGCCAATCCACAAAATTTTTCTCCATACAGTAAGAAGAAGGGGCTAGAACAGATTGCAGCAATCATGATTGATCATAAGACAGGGGCTATCCTCGGTATGATCGAGGGCCGGGATTTTAATACCGAGCAAATGAACTATGCAACTCAAATGACACGTCAGCCCGGTTCTGCCATGAAGCCTATTGCTGCTTACTTACCTGCTTTGGAGAAGGGCTACACTCAGCCCGCCGGTCTTATTGATGATTCACAAATCATATTGAAAGACGGACGTAAGGGTTATCATATTCCTAAAAATTATAACAGAAGGTATGAAGGGCTTATGACAGCCCGTGAAGCACTCAATCGGTCAATCAACATCCCTGCACTGAGGCTGTTTTTATATGAAGTTAAAATTCCAAACGCTTGGAATTTTGTGCGTTCTCTTGGAATTACAACGATTCAACCACAGGATGAACATGCTCAAACAGGAGTGCTAGGTGGACTTAGTAAGGGGGTATCCGTCGAAGAACTGACCGCAGCATATGGGACGATTCCCAATATGGGCGTGTATAATGCCCCTCACTTGATCAGTAAAATTACAGATGCCAACGGTAAGATTGTATATGAATTTAAACCACAGACAAAGCGTGTATATTCGCAGCAAACCGCATTTTTGATGACGGATATGCTCAGAACCGTTATATCAGACCCGAGAGGAACTGGCAAACGTCTGCAAAAAGCTTTTAAAAGCTACGGTACCATTGATATCGCGGGTAAAACGGGTACGACACAGAACTTTGGTGATGTGTGGTTTATGGGATACACACCTGACGTTACGCTAGGCGTCTGGGCTGGTTATCGCCAACAGGTTAATACATTATCTCAAGAAGGTCACACCAGAGCACAGTCTGTGTGGGCACTGATCATGAATGAGGCGGTCAAGGACCAGCCTGAGCTTTTTAAGAATAAGCATTTTATACAGCCGGAAGGCGTTGTGAAAGTTACAGTATCTAGTCTTACAGGTAAGCTGCCAGGGCGTTATTCTCGCCAATCGGGTCACCTCGTGACTGACTGGTTTAACCAAAAGTATGTGCCGACCGAAGTCGGAAGAGAACAGCTTCCACGTTCTGCTAGACCAGTAGTTCCGTCCAAACCAGAGGTCAAGAAAGAAGATGTCCCTGAGGTTAAGGTGCCTGCAACAGATCAAGAGGAGGTTCCACCAGAGGAAACAGCTCCTGCTGTTCCTGACACAGATGCAGAGATCGAACCGCTTGATGAGAATAACGATGTGCCATCAACAGATACATCGCAACCTTCTATTGAAAACGAACCGGAGACACCTTCTGAATCAGAGAACCAGAGTGGTGCTCCAAAAACTCAGCCTGACGAGGTTATCTATCCTGAACCAACGGCTGATCAATCCAACAACTAAGCAACACGGCGATCAGTCTGTTGTAATTATGAGTAGAGCCAGCATTTTATGCGGCTCTGCTCTTTTTTTTCATATTTTAGATTTCTCCTTTTTGAAAATACGAGCCAAATTATTTGCTATGTAACCAATGGGCTTTAAAATCTTCTCTTTGTTTAGGCAAGTAGGCAAGGCGAGATTATAAGGGGGCATAGTCTTGGGTCAGATCAATTCCCAGGTAGTATCCGAGTTTACGCCGAACCTCACTGCGGGCAAAGGATGAAAGCATGAAAAATCGCCTTTGGTAACCGCGGCATACATACAAAACCTCTACGCCTTCATGATTTCGGATTTCGCTGTATATTTTCACTCCCTGTCTTTTCATTCGCGCTTTTGTTTCTGCTAATTGAACAGTTACGCGCTGTTGTACTCCAGTCAGGCTACGAATATACAAATCGGGCATTTTTAGAGGAGAGATATTCATAATACGAATGTCTCGTTCCAACACATCCAGCACAAGAGTTAGAAGTACACACATCTTGATCAGCCCTGCGTCTTCTTCAGAAGGCAAAGGAGCTTTATGCTTGTTATCAAGTACCTTTTTGTTTGTCATTAATATCCCCTTTACGCGGAGTGAAATTACAATATATAATAAGTATATAGAACATATGTTCTAAATATACCTTATCATAGGGATTTTTCTGTTGCCAAAGCAATCATCAATTATTGGAAAAGTGGCAGGGAGCCCTACTTCCATGTGCCATTGTCTAAAGGCTCTATCGTATATGACCGATGACAGTCAAACAGAGTTTGTGTTAAGCTGATGGATAAAAAACCTTACATAGAAGGGGATAGTGTTCTGCTAGCGGTCATTTTTTACTATTTAACTTAAGAAAGTAGAGAAAGAAGGTTTACATATTGTCACGTTCGTTATATGTAGCTTTATTATTGTTGAGCCTTATTTGGGGCGGTTCCTTTATGTTTATTAAGGTGTTATTGCTACATCAAGTAGGACCGTGGACCATTGTATTTCTGCGCTCCAGCTTTGGTCTTATTTTTATCGTCTTATTAATGCTTCTTATGCGTAAGCCGTTTAAAATCAAAAGCATTCCGTGGAAATCGGTTATTCTGGTAGCATGTGTAAATATGGTTTTACCATGGACGTTGATTGGTTTTAGTGAAACCAGAATAGCTAGCAGCATGGCTTCTGTATTAAATGCCACTACGCCAATATGGACGATGTTGGTGGGTCTTGTCTTCTTCGGAGCTGTATTTCATCGCCTGCAGTGGTTAGGAATGGGTCTCGCTTTTATAGGAATTGTTATTTTATTAGGTATTAATCCTGCATCTATGATTTCTGTTGATCCTGTAGGTTTTGGATGTATGCTGCTTGCGACTCTCTGCTACGGATTTGGAACACAGCTCTCCAAACGTTTTCTCTCCAATCTTTCTATGTATCAGGCTACCTTTGCGACACTGTTTGGTGCGGCAGCAGGGGGTGGTATTATGATGGCAATAGTAGACAGACCAGATTTGTCGATCGTTTCTGTTCCGGGAGTATTGGGTTCCCTAATAGGACTAGGAGTTTTGGGTTCAGGGGTAGCATATATCTTGTTCAACTATATGATTTTGCGCGGGAGTGCGGAATTCGCTTCTTCGGTAACGTATTTTGTACCAGTGAGTGCCATCGTATGGGGCTTTTTACTTCTGAATGAGCATATCGGCTGGAACGTGCTGACCGGGCTGGTTCTTATACTCGGGGGCGTCTTTATGGCCAATCAGCGCAGAACAGCCAAACTAAGGGTAATAGCTCCAAGTGAAAATAAAACACACTCAGGTCATTAAGTGTGTATTCGCCAAACCTTTGGTATAATGCGTCAACTCGCACATACAATAAAGCATGCTCACACATAAAATAAAATATGGTGCAGCAAAAAAGCAAGCTGTTTAGCAGGTGACAAGGTGTGGTATAATAAATTATAGAATTATATGCACCACAGAAATGTCGGAGTTTTATTCCACAAAAGAAAGGATCAGGATACCATGTGTCCCCGAAGGATACTTCCCCAAAGGACGATTTGGAAACGATTTGATCTGTCTTATACTTAGCTTTTCCGCGGAGTAACGTCAAGTTGCGAAAGCCAACTCTGCGGAAGAGGGGATTGTACATGCGAAGGACCAAGTCCTCCAGGCACATCTTACCAGGTTGCTTCCGTAAGAGTGGGTTCATCCACATCAAACTTACGAGAAACCGAGGGAGCCTGTATGAGGAAAACTTACGAATCTATCGTGAACAATGGAGCACTGAGACAGATTGCTGTCATGTTGCTCGGAACATGCATTTTAGCTTTTACGTACTATCACATTAATGCCCAGAATCATTTATCAGAGGGCGGATTTGCAGGCTTAGCTTTGCTGGGTCATTATGCGTTTGGCATATCTCCAGCATGGAGTATGCTGATGCTTGATGTTCCCGTCATATTGCTAGCATGGGTACTGAAGGGCAAAAGATTTATGATGCTAGCATTAATCGGAGCCGTCGCCTTTTCACTGTTTTATGCAGGATTTGAGAAATATTCGACTCTGGTTATAGACCTGCATGGAAATCTGCTAATAGCAGCTCTACTTTGTGGGGTGCTCACAGGTTTAGGAGCCGGAATCGTACTGCGATTCGGTGGAGCAACCGGGGGCGATGATATTTTGTCGCTGCTAATCAGCGAGTGGCGCGGATGGAAAATCGGCAATGTGTTTATCGTCAGTGACATCATCGTACTGGGATTATCGCTGTTGTATCTGCCTGTGAAGGAAACAATGTTTACAATACTGGCTGTGTGGCTTGCCGGAAAAATAATTACATGGACGACCACGTTCCAATTGCACCGACCTGTGAAAAAGGTACTGCCAGCGGCTATTCCCGCTAAAAAGGTAGTTGCCAAAACAGTGCCGGTCGTCCACAGCCTTCGTCAATAAGGAAAGGGTGTTACGTCAGGAGAGAAATCTTCTTACGTGACACCCTTTCGCTGTATTTAGCTTCATCAGAAAGGCTTTAAAGTAGAATGGATACGTCCGTTTTGTTCATGAATATTTGCAGAAATCTATTGCTATTCTACAAATCTTTGAGCTTCGTCCACCGATTCATTTTTGTATTTAAAGGTTGAAATGGGCTGTTCGTCTCTCTCTTCATTGATTGCTCGGCGATTCTCGTGCGGCTGGATGATTATCGTTCCATTCCTCAGCTTGTGCAGTGGCAATCGCAATCGCACGCCCTTCTTCATAGCCTTCGCGGAGTAGAGCGTTAGCGATATCAACGGCTTTTTCTCGCACACGGGGTTCTAGATTTTTCATGGATGGCGGGTAATCATGTTTGTTCCAAGGCATGGTTGCACACTCCTTTTTAGCAGATGATGTATTATGTATTACCCGTTGTCGGCTTAGACAAACAAAAATTAAAGTAATGAATATATTGTAAAATTTATCTTAAGAAAAAGCGTATAATGGTGTGCAGAATACCAGAAAAAGGAGTGAAACATTTGCTTGCCTGGGGTTTCGTTTTTTTACTAACCATCATCATTCATACTACCGATAGCTTGTCCTATGCTCTTCGGCTTGGTGGTTTGCGAGCACGTCGGATTGGATTGGCATTAACCGTGGCCGGAATGCTGCTGTTGGTTTCACGTACCTCCAATATGGCACAGGGACCTTTACTTGGAGGGATGGTCGATCAGGCTAAAGAGGCAGCACAATTGGGCGGAACGGATATGAGACTGGAACTGTATATGCACGGGGTACTGCTGGCCGCCACCGTTGGGACTATGCTTGCTATATTACTGTATCCAACAGTAGTACGCATGTCAGCCAGATGGATTGTACATTTGGAGAATACTGGATCTATCCCGGCTTTAATACGTCATTTAATGAGGCGAAATCGCTGGAAGCATGCAGGCTACTACATAAAGCGCCCTAGCTGGTCCATGTTTACCTCCCTAATCAGTGGAGTGATCCCCAAGCGTCTAATTATTTTAAATATTGCCGTTACCGCAATTTATACAACCGGAGTGGTATCTGCCTTGTATGCGTCATTCCTATGGCCCGCTCAAGGTACGGCAATGTCAATGTCGTCAGGCTTAATCAATGGTGTCGCGACGGTATTGTTGACCTTGTTAATTGATCCAAGATTGGCGGTGTTGTCAGAAAAAACGCTACGAGGGGAGCTGCCCCTAATCCGAATGAACAGCGTGTACGGATGGATGATCATCTCGCGTTTGGCAGGAACTTTATTAGCTCAGCTATTGCTGGTACCGCTAGCCATTTGGCTTGGGTGGGTGATGAGCTAAATCAGTAGATGCGCTACCATATCAAAAAAAAGCTGACCCGTGATCATCGAATACAGATAGATTCCGGGTCAGCCTCGTTATTTTTACGGCTACTTACTTTTCAAATAATGACTTATAGGCTCCATATCCTTCACGCTCCAAGTCTTCCTGAGGCACAAAGCGTAGCGCGGCAGAATTGATGCAATAACGCAAACCCTCTGGACCTGGACCATCATCGAATACGTGCCCTAAATGGGAATCTGCTTCGCGACTTCGCACCTCGGTACGAATCATGAAATGGCTGAGATCGGTCTTTTCTTTGACATTGTAACTGCGCAACGGACGGGTAAAGCTAGGCCAGCCGCAACCCGCATCATATTTGTCCAGTGAACTAAACAAAGGCTCTCCTGATACGATATCCACGTAAATGCCTTCAGCTTCATGATCCCAAAACTCATTTTGAAATGGGCGCTCGGTTGCGTTTTTTTGTGTTACTTCGTATTGAATAGGCGTCAGCCGATCTTTAAGATCGGATTTATCAATCTTGGCAGACCAATTTTGCTCAATAAAATCTTCACGTCCTGAGCCTTTGCGATAGCGTTTGTAGTGAGCGGGGTTCTTCTTATGATAGTCCTGATGATACTCTTCTGCTTCATAAAAAGTTGCCGCAGGCAGGATAGATGTAGCAATGGGCTTGTCAAAACGGCCACTTTGAGCGAGAGCTTCTTTGGAAGCCTCTGCCTTGATGCGTTGTTCATCATTATGATAGAAAATAGCCGTTTGGTAGGATGAACCTCTATCGTGGAACTGTCCACCTTCATCCGTTGGATCAATCTGTTGCCAAAATAGCTCCAACAGTTTTTCATATGGGAACACTTGAGGGTCGAATGTAATTTGTACGGCTTCCACATGTCCCGTTGTTTCAGAGCATACCTCTTCATAGGTAGGATTTTCGGTATGTCCCCCTGTATATCCAGATCTAACCTTCAAAATACCGGGCATTTCCTCAAAAGGGGAGACCATGCACCAGAAGCAGCCACCCGCAAAAGTTGCCTTTTCTACCGTATTTGGATTGTTGGTGCTCATATTTTATCACTCCAATCTGAGAATGTTTAATTAGTTGTTATTTAAATAGCTTACAATTAAATTATATACGGGATTTTTGCAAAATCCAACGGAACATCAGAAAGTACTCAGTTGCGTAGCTGTAGTGTGTCCCAAAAACTGCAATGAAACATTCTACAGAAGCGATACAAACTCATTGGTGTTATGTTTTGTTGGCGCGCCTAACTCTTTTTCTGTAAAGTACAAACCCTCCACCTACCAGTGCAGTATATAGCAGCAAAATAAGCAAACCCGTGATTGGATGTTCCGCAAAGGTACCGCCTGCATAAGCATACACTGCAATTGCGGGAAGTTTGCCGATCGCTGTACCTAGCATAAAGCTCCAAAACGGAAACCCTGCTACTCCGGCATATACATTTACAGCTGCCTGAGGAATGACTGGAATCAAGCGAGCCAGTAGCACAGCAGTAAAAGGCTCTTTCTCCATGACCTGGTTGAAGCGCTCCAGTGCGGGAACACGCTCCAAATATGTACGTCCTTTGTCACGGAACAGGGTACGTACAGCACTGTAAACGACCAACGCAGCCAAAGTAGTGCCAAGCCAGCAAATCAAAGCACCTTGCCAGGCGCCTGCTGCATAAGCAATGGAAGCGATAATCAGCTTGTAAGGGATAAACGGAATTAATGCGAATAAAAATGCGAGCAGTAGCAGAACCGGAAAGGAGGTTTGCTTGTTTGCCCATGCGAGCCAATCATATCTGTAGATAAACGCGATGCAGAGCAGCGAAACATAAGCCGCGGGGAGTAACCATTTTTTCATTTATATACCTCTTTCAATATCCCTGTTCGGCTTATTGCTTATACAGAAAAAAATGGGGTTCACATTCCCAAAAATGTATGCTATACTGCCACTAACAGAATAGTTCCCAAAGGGGAGTAGCTCAGCGAGTAAAGTCGTCATTACGGGATTCTTAATCCCCGGCTTTATTGGCAACGTAATGTTGTAAGCGAGACCTTTGCCAGGATTTTAGGAATCCGGGTAAATGGTCTTTTTTTGATGCCAAAATTGGGTCAAGCGCCGTTTCCGGATTCCGCGAAATGGCGCTTTTTTTTTAGTATAAAGCGCTGAACTATGTACAGTATAACAAATAAACAAAGAAGGTGGGAGAAACGTATGGATTTTTTGTCAATTGAGTTTTTAACCGCATTATTGTCCATTATTATCATTGATCTGGTGCTAGCTGGTGACAATGCGATCGTAATTGGCTTGGCGGCGCGGAATGTTGATAAGGCCAATCAAAAGAAGGTCATTATCTGGGGAACGGTCGGAGCAGTCGTCATTCGTGTGATTGCTACAGTGCTGGTCACATACTTACTGCAAATATATGGATTGCGTTTGGTTGGGGGTCTGGCCCTTATCTATATCGCCTATAAGTTGTTGGTCGAAGAGAAAAAACATGAAATTTCAGCTACAAATCAGATGTGGGCAGCGATTCGCACCATTATTATTGCGGATACAATGATGGGACTCGATAATGTGCTTGCTGTTGCGGGAGCCGCTCATGGAAATATGCTACTTGTTATTCTCGGTCTGGCAATCTCCGTTCCGATCATGGTGTGGGGAAGCACGATTATTCTGAAACTGACAGAACGTTACCCAGTAGTGATCACGATTGGAGCCGCAGTATTAGCGTATACCGCTGCTAAAATGGTGGTGGCCGAGCCATTAATTGCACACTGGTTCGCAAATGGAGTTGTTAAATACGGTTTTGAAGCCTTGATTGTAGTTCTGGTTGTAGCCATCGGGATGCGTGTTAAAAAAGTAAAAAGTGAGAAAACAAAAAAAGAAGCGTTGCACGCATAAGCTAACTTATATTGAAGTAATCTGGCTGAAGCTGGATACTCAAGTCTTAGAGGCTGTTCCTCAGATCCATCAGGATCAGGAGCAGTCTCTTTTCTTTGCTTGTCAGCGGACTTCCATGTAAACTAGACAACAGATGAAATGAGTGATTAGAGGTGGAACGATATGGACAAGCAAATCAAGACAAGAGTAGCTATTGCAGGGTTAGGTGGAATCGCTCGTAAAGTGTATCTGCCGTTACTGGCTGCACACCAAGGCGTAGACATTGTAGGAGTGATGAACCGTTCACAGGAGCCGGTCAGTTCTACTATGGAGCAGTATAGACTACCAAGAGGAACGACGGACGTGAAGGAAATGCTGGCATGGGAGCCGGAAGCTGTATTTATACATGCGGCCACCGAAGCTCATTTTGACCTAGTTATGGCGTGTATTGAAAAAGGGATAGCGGTATACGTGGATAAACCATTGTCCTATGATGTTCGTCAGAATCTGGAAATGACTGCTTTCGCGGAAGCACAGGCTGTACTGCTGGCGGTAGGTTTTAATCGACGTTTTGCTCCGCACTATGTGGCTGCAAAAGCTTGGGTAGAGGAAGTGGGCGGTTTCAGTCAATGTGCGGCGATTAAACACCGAACTGGATATGATCGTAGACCGGCGACACAGACGGTTTATGATGATTTAATTCATATGCTTGATTTGCTACTGTGGCTGGGTGGCGATAATTATGAGCTACTGCAAAGTAGTCTGGATACAACAAGTGAAGGATATATGGACGCTGCGTTCGGGACTTTGCGTTTGGGGAATGCTGCCGGTACATACAGTATGAGCAGACAGGCAGGAGCTGACATAGAGAAGCTGGAGCTTCACGGGGCAGGACGGTCTGTTGAAGTCACGAATATGGAACAGGCTGTTTTCATGCAAAAAAATCATTTATCACGAACGCAAACTTTTGGAAGCTGGGACACAATATTGGAAAGACGGGGATTCACCGGGGTGGTGAATCATTTTCTGGAGCATATTCATCGTCCGGAGGAGTGTGCTATACAAGCTGGAAAAGTGTTGGAAAGCCATATGCTAGCAGAAGAACTGATTAGTGGTTTGAGTGATTAATATCGAACCATGATGATCCAGACATCAAGAATTAGGTTGAAGGAGAAATGTATCAATGGAAGAAGACAACCGCGGTAAACAGGTAGAAGAAGCCATCATTGAAAATTATAAGCAAGAAGAAGATATGATGATCCTTGTGTTTGCTCAATGGTGCATCAATAACGACTTGGAACCAGAGGAATTATATCGTACAGCGTATCCGCAGCAGGATAGCAACGAGCGTCTGCTGCGAATACGCAAGCTGACTGTATCGCGCGAAGAAGCAGGTGATATTCCGCTGGATACGGTATTAGGGGTGCTGTCCATGTTCGGAAATGAGGACTTGGCGATGGTCGTATCCGAGGCGGCCGCCCAGCTCCCGTCGGAACGGAAATAAGTCCACCTATAATAAAGCATCTGGCAAAGTCATTCGTGGCATCGTGGAAATAAACTGTTTTTACTGAGGATATTGTTGATCGGGGAGGGTAAGCTGACGATGGAAGATATACCTGTGCCAAGTACTTGTAAAGGCTGTGAAAGAGATATCGCTTTATCGGAAGAGCAAATTACCAGAATTCTTAACAATATGAGACCCAAAATGGATTGTGTAAACGATGAAGTATACAAAGCCAGACTGTTGGCCTGTGCACAATGCAATGAGTTAATGTCCGGTCACACATGTGGCATTAGTGGAAGTATTGTTCGTATACGTGCCTTGGCAGTAACTCAAAATTGTCCCAGCTACCATGGTTCACGTTGGCAAGGATCAGCTTGAAAAATGCAAAGCCCAGACTCAATTAAATCTGAGATTACAGGCTAAAGTAGTCATCCCCTGGTCTGCCTTAATGGCAGACCTTTTTGGTTTGCTTGGACTTTGTTGTTAGCAATTGACAAATTGTAGACAATAAAATATATTAAACACGTAAAATGTTTTTGTTTAATTATTTATATTTATATTAATAAAAGGATTGTTAGGTGTGACAATGTGTAATATTAGAGTTCGAAAAGAGAACGGTAGTGTGAGTGTAATTTATGCGGTTATGAAAGCGTAATCATTTTTGTGATACTTCAACAATTTTAATGTTTGGGAGGTTTTGTGGTGAAGGGTTCTGTTATTGTAAATACCGATTGGGAACAGGGCGTTATTAATAAAAATATTTATGGGCAATTTGCCGAGCATCTTGGACGATGCATTTATGAAGGTTTATGGGTGGGACAGGACTCTCCAATCCCTAACACTGACGGAATTCGAAATGATGTGGTGGAAGCGCTCAAACAGCTGAACATTCCTGTGCTGCGTTGGCCAGGGGGCTGTTTTGCCGATGAATATCATTGGAAAGATGGGATCGGACCGAAAGAAAACCGCAAAAGAATGGTAAATACGCACTGGGGCGGTGTGGTTGAAAATAACCATTTTGGTACACATGAGTTTTTCCAATTGTGTGAGCTATTGAATGCAGAGCCGTATATCTGTGGGAATGTAGGCAGTGGTACAGTGCAGGAAATGTCGGAGTGGGTAGAGTACATGACCTTTGACGGGGAGTCCCCTATGGCTGCATGGCGTCAGGAAAACGGTCGTGAGAAACCATGGAAGCTCAAATATTTTGGAGTTGGTAACGAAAACTGGGGTTGTGGCGGTAACATGCGCCCGGAATATTATGCTGACCTGTATCGCCGCTATCAGACATATGTCCGTAATTATGGAGAGAATCGCATTTATCGAATAGCTGGTGGGGCGAATGTGGATGATTATCGTTGGACCGAAGTACTGATGCGCGAAGCCGGGCACCTTATGGACGGTTTGAGTCTACACAACTACACAATACCGGGGAGTTGGGAAGGGAAACGACACGCAGTCGGTTTTGATGAAGCAGAATGGTTTGAGACGATGAAAAAATCATTGCACATGGATGAATTGATTACTCGCCACTCTGCCATTATGGACCAATATGATCCTGACAAACGGGTTGGGCTGATCGTCGATGAATGGGGAACTTGGTTCCTGACCGAACCAGGTACCAATCCTGGCTTCCTGTATCAGCAAAATACGATGCGGGATGCGCTGGTAGCCGGACTACACCTGCACATATTCCATAATCATCATGATCGTGTGCAGATGACGAATATTGCTCAAATGGTCAACGTTTTGCAAGCGATGGTTCTAACTGAAGGCCCTGCTATGCTGTTGACCCCGACATACCATGTATTTGAAATGTTCAAAGTGCATCAGGATGCACAAGCACTGGCTATTCATGCGAAGGTAGGCAATTATGAGTATGATGGAGACTCCATCCCACAAGTAAGTGTGTCCGCCTCTAAGGCACAAGATGGCTTTATTCATATAAGCTTATGCAATGTCCATCCGGGCGAATCGGCAAATTTGAGCCTTGAGCTAAGAGGGATCGAAGAGGTTAAGAAGATCAATGGTGTTGTCTTAGCCAGTGACGATATGCAGGCACATAATACATTTGATCAGCCAGAGCGTGTGAAAAAGGAAGCCTTTACATCTTATCAGCTGCAAGGTCAGCATTTGGATGTTACACTGCCACCGATGTCGGTTGTGATGCTGACAATCGCTCCTTAAAAAATTAGATTGTGGTATGTAAGCAGCACCCGTTAAATGATTTGTTAGAAAAAAGAGAGCGTTCAGGGGAACGCTCTCTTTTTCCTACAATTGCTCGCGGTGTATCATTCTGAATTCCTTGGGCGACATACCAAAGCGGGAACGAAATACACGGTGAAAGTATGTGTAGTTTGCAAATCCTGACGATTCGGCGGCTTGTTCCAGTGACATGGGACTGAAAATGATACGCTCCCTTGCCATGTTGAGCCTGACGTCCAGTGTGTACTGCATAATGCTCGTATCGAACGTTTCCTTAAACAGGTGTACCGCTCGGGATACGCTGATCCCGACGTGCGAAGACACGTCATCCAGCTTAAAATTAGATGATGCATTTTCTTCAATATAATTTTTTATCTGATAAGCAAGATAGTTATGATGAGTAGCAGTGGGCTGCTCGGATAGTATACGGTCAAACTCCAAACATAAAATGCGTATGTAATAGCTTGATATTTCCGGGTAAGGATTAGAAATACGTCGCTGCTCCAACACGAGCTGACGAAATAGGCCAAGCAGGGCTTCTGTGAGCTGAACCTTAATTCGGTTGGGACGTTTGTGATGATTCCACCACTCATCTACCCAGGGGCCACCGAAAAAAATGTGATAATCCCCACTTTCTACAACCTGCTCTCCCATGGGGTTCAACTCACTGTGAATATCCAGTTCATAAGGCTCGGTCGGATTGAACAGCAGCAGATCACCTGCCTCAATCCGTGTCATTTTCCCGTCAATGCGTGCTTGACAGCGTCCATCTGTTTGCAGACGGAATAAATAATTTTTGATTCCATCAGGCTGGTTCGAATAAAAGGGCTTACGGTGGAAGGAATAGCCTGCGGTAAGAACCTGGCAAGGCTCAATGATAGACATGATGATGACTCCTTTTGGGCATATGGCTGTTTCAAATATTGACCAGATTGTTCATGTTTTAATCATATTATTCATTTTAAACGAAAGCAAAATAGAATACCATGTGAACTGTAAAGCTTACATGTTAGATGAGAAAGTACATGTTAGAGGCCAAGGAGTGTGAAGACGTAAAACGAATAAGGCCGGGATTATCAGCTGTGGTAACACTAGCTCGGTATATCTTAAAATTCTCCAAACCAACTCGCCCTTTGAAGTAGTGACCTTTGGTGATCTATTGAATGGAAGGGCCAAGGAGAGGGTCGATAAATTGAGTGTTGTAAACGTATACAAAGTGGATAGATCGATGCTTCGGCCTGAGATGGAGTTTGCATTTTATCTGCCGGTACCTGGCTGCCAGGCACTGCAGATGTGCGATACCAGAGGCGGGCAAGCAGGTGTAATGGAACAGATATAATGAAAATTCATCCTAACGAAGAGGTGAAGGGGATTGACTAAAGTAGGATTACAATTATACACAGTTAGGGAAGAGCTTGAACAGGATTTTGAAGGCACATTGCGCAAGGTAGCTGAGCTGGGCTATAAAGGGGTTGAGTTTCATAGCTTCTTTGGGCGTAGTGCCAAGGATGTCAGGGCGCTTTTGGATGAACTAAATCTGGAAGTTGTCGGAACTCATATACAATACAGCCGCTTGCTGCATCATTTGGATGAGGAAATTGCATATCACATAGAATTGGGCAACAAGTACCTCATTGTTCCTTATTTAACCGAAGAAGAGCGGGAGTGGGATGACCTTTTTGTTAATCTGAATCGTATTGGTGAAAAAGTAAAGGAGCATGGGTTGATACTGGCTTATCACAATCATGATTTTGAACTAACAGAGAAAATCAATGATCGCCCGGTATTCGATGCTTTATATGATGCGGTTCCCGATGATTTGTTACAGGTCGAAATGGATACTTGTTGGGTATACTATGGGGGCTATGATCCAGTGGAATACATCGGACGATATCGTGGACGCCTGCCTATCATTCACTTAAAGGATATGGCACGCGACGAGCAGCAAAAAGCAGTTACTGTAGAGTTAGGCCAAGGAGAAGTGCAGCTTCAGACCATTACAGATGCCGCTATTGAAGCAGGTGTGGATTGGGTTGTTGTGGAACAAGATTTCAGCTCAAATCCTCCAATCGAAAGCATTGAAACCAGTATGAAGTGGCTCCAACAATACGCAGCTCAGGGAGGAAATATTCATGTCTAAAACACTCAAGATCGGGATTATCGGTTGTGGGGGCATTGCTAACGGTAAACACTTGCCGAGTCTTGCCAAGCAAAAGAGAGCAGAAATCATTGCTTTCTGTGACATTATACAGAAACGTGCTGAAGAGGCTGCTGAAAAGTATGGTGCTGAAGGATCGCAAGTTTATAGCGACTACCGTCAGCTGCTAGAAAATAAAGACATTGAAGTTGTGCATGTATGTACCCCTAACGACTCGCACTCAGAAATTACGGTAGCGGCACTTGAGGCAGGTAAGCATGTATTATGTGAAAAGCCAATGGCTAAAACTGCTGAGCAGGCACGGGAAATGCTTGATGCGGCCAACCGTACAGGCAAAAAGCTATCCATTGCTTATCAAAATCGTTATCGTGATGACAGTCTGTATCTGAAGCAATTGGTCGAGCAAGGAGAGCTTGGTGAGATTTATCTTGGTAAAGCCATTGCTCTACGCCGCCGTGCGGTTCCCACCTGGGGAGTGTTCTTGGATGAAGAGAAACAGGGTGGTGGCCCGCTGATTGATATCGGCACACATGCACTTGATTTGACACTCTGGCTGATGGATAATTACAAGCCTAAAAGTGTACTAGGTTCAACCTTCCATAAGCTGGGAGATCGAAAAAATGCAGCCAATGCTTTTGGACCGTGGAATCCTGATGAATTTAAAGTAGAGGACTCAGCTTTTGGATTCATCACCATGCAAAATGGAGCCACAATTGTATTGGAATCCAGCTGGGCATTAAATGTTGTAGAGTTTGGTGAAGCCAAGACGTTGTTATGCGGTACCGAGGGTGGAGCAGATATGCAGGATGGGTTGCGTATTAACGGAGAAAAGAACAGCCGCTTGTTTGACACGAAAATAGATCTAGATGCAGGAGGAGTGGCCTTTTACTCCGGTGAAACGGAAAATGAGGCAGACCGTGAAGCCCGTCTGTGGATTGAATCTATTCTGGACGACAAAGAACTCCTTGTGAAGCCGGAGCAGGCACTGGTGGTTACTGAAATTTTGGAAGCCATCTATGAATCGGCCCGTACAGGAAAAGCAGTTTATTTTGACTAAGCCTTGTAATGATCCCGAATAGACAATCACTATAATGAAAGCAGCTTTTTTCACATATGATACAGGGAGGGATTTCTTTTGAAACTTGGAGTATTTATGGTGTTGTTCGGTGGACGTTCATTGGAGGAGGCGCTGGATTATGTGGCTTCTCAGGGACTGGATGCTGTAGAAATCGGAACAGGTGGCAACCCGGGAGATAAGCATTGCAAGCCTGATGAGTTGCTAGAGAACGATACGGCGCTCAAAAATTTTAAAAAGGCAGTAGAATCCCGGGGATTAACGATTAGCGCGCTTAGCTGTCATGGTAATCCGCTTCATCCACAAAAGCATTTGGCACAGGCAGATCATGACACATTTCTTAAAACCGTCCGATTGGCAGAAAAGCTGGAAGTTCCTGTTGTGAACACTTTCTCAGGCTGTCCAGGTGATCACGAGGATGCGAAGTATCCAAACTGGCCTGTGGCTCCGTGGCCTAATGATTTCCAGGAAGTGCTGAAGTGGCAATGGGAGAATAAAATTATTCCTTACTGGACTGAAACGGGTAAATTTGCAGCAGATCACCATGTTAAAATAGGGCTGGAGTTACATGGGGGCTTCTCCGTTCATACACCAGCAACCTTGCTTCGTTTGCGTGAAGCGGCAGGAGAGGTCATTGGTGCTAATCTGGATCCGAGCCATATGTGGTGGCAGGGAATTGATCCCGTACAGGCGGTTCAAATTTTAGGCCGAGAGGGAGCCATTCATCATTTCCATGCCAAGGATACGACGATTGATCCGATCAATGTTAATAAATACGGACTTACCGATATGCAGGAGTATACGAATATGTTAGATCGAGCATGGCAGTTCCGTACTGTGGGCTATGGTCATGATGTAAAAACCTGGGCAGATATTATCAGTGCTCTGCGTCTGGTGGGATACGATTATGTAGTAAGTATTGAGCATGAAGACGGTCTGATGTCCGTGGAAGAAGGCTTTACTAAAGCTGTCCATAATCTTCGCCAGGTCCTGATTGAAGAACCGCTGAGCGAGATGTGGTGGGTCTAACCTAATAGGGGGAACTGTGATGATTAACGTCACCATTTGGAATGAATTTTTGAACGAAAAGTTAAATGAAGAAGCCAAACGGATTTATCCTAACGGCATACACCAAGCATTGGCTGACGGCTTGGCAGATGAAGGTTTTGCCATTAGAACAGCTACTTTGCGTGAGAATGCCGAACATGGTTTGGAAGAAGAAATCCTCAATTCCACAGATGTGCTGCTGTGGTGGGGACATAAAGCCCACGATCAGGTGAGCGATGAAGTTACAGCGCGTGTCGTCAAGCGTGTGCAGGAAGGAATGGGCCTCATCGTATTGCACTCAGGCCATTTCGCCAAGCCATTTAAAGCTCTGATGGGCACTAGTTGTGATTTAAAATGGAGAGTTGCAGGCGAGCAGGAGATTATTTGGTCAGTAAATCCGTCACATCCTATTGCGGAAGGAATAGACGGCAAAATTCTCTTAGAGCAGGAAGAGATGTATGGCGAGTTCTTTGATATTCCTGCGCCGGATGAACTGGTCTTTATCAGTAACTTTGAAGGCGGCGAAGTATTTAGAACTGGATGTACCTTCCATCGAGGCAATGGTAAAATATTTTATTTCCGACCAGGACATGAGACCTATCCGACTTATTACCAGCCTGATATTTTGAAGGTCATTGCTAACAGCATCCGTTGGGCTTCACCGACAAGTAATAAAAAACCAGTATATGGTAGAAGTGAACCGGTAAGGCCGCTTGGTGGAGTGTTGGTATAGTTACAATTATCACATATTGATGAATTATATAAATAACAGGTTTAAAGGCGGAACCTCTGGGGATTCCGCCTTTTTGTATTTAACGAATTAGACATATACCTGCCCATTGGTTTGTTGTATAATCAGTTTTGGTCATGGCAACTTTATCAGCACAGGTATTAAATTTAAGAAAGTGTTTTCTTTCGGGATAAAGTATGCTAAAATGATATATACTAACAAAAGGAAAGCTTTATCAAACCGAAATGCAAAAGAAGGTGAAAAATTTGGAGAGTCAACCGCAATTTACAAAAATGTGTCCGCGTTTTGAAACCGCCTTTTCATGTCTGGGTAAGCGCTGGAATGGATTGATTATTCAATCCATGATGAGCGGTCCCAAGCGGTTTAAGGATATTTCCAATCTGATTCCCACAATGAGTGACAAAATGTTATCAGAGCGGATGAAGGATCTGGAAAATGAAGGGATTCTTACACGCCATGTATATCCGGAAACTCCTGTCCGCATTGAATATGAGCTAACCACCAAAGGTCGTGCACTTCAGCCGGTTATGGAGCAGATTCAATTTTGGGCTGAGGAATGGATTAGATGATCACCAAACTCATTAAGTGTTTCTCATAGCAAAACAGCCTCTTCCTAGGAAAAGGCTGTTTTTTTATTTTGTGGTAGGCAGTACGGCTTAATAGCTTTTAGCGCGCCCTGCTACTGAGAATACTCCGGCTTTTGTACGGCGAGGGACACGGGATTGAATATCCAGGGCGGCTGAACGAAATGTGCCTAAGCACGAGTGGCAAAGTCTTCCTGCATAAATGGGAGAACGGCAGGACTCGCAAGGATAATCAAGCTGACTGTATGTGGAGGGAAATTTGCCTGCTCTTACCCACTCTGTGAGCAAATCCATAGGTGTGCCAGTCACATCACTGAGTTGGTGGGTATGAGTAGAAGGATGCTTCCATAGATAGTTAGAACAGCGGTCAAAGAATATATTTTCTTCTTGAATACAAGTATTACACAGGTTTCTAAGATTTTGACGGAAAACGGAACCGCATTTTGGGCAATTCGAAGTATGTATCTCCATAGAAACCAGTCCTTTGTATCGGGATATAATAATATTTTTAAATTTATTAGTTACATATTACTATGACTTTATACCTATATCAATCTTTATTTAAAGAATTGCTGATCTTTAAGTATATGCTGGCATCTATATTGACATTACTATATTACTTATGTATTATTCCTTACATAAAGTTACTAAGTGAATAAAATAAATTGTTTGCGATAAGGGGATTTTTTAATGGTACCATCTTTATTTTTAGCCCACGGATCACCTATGCTTGCTATTGAACAGACGGACTACACTGCATTTCTAGAGCAGTTGGGGAAAAGCGTTCACCCTAAGGCGATTGTTATCTTTACAGCTCACTGGGAGACGCAAGTGTTAACGATTAGTTCAATGGATGACATATACGATACAATTTATGATTTTGGAGGCTTCCCACCCGAACTGTACGAAGTGAAGTATCCAGCACATGGTTCTGTTGAACTAGCTAATAAGTTGAAAAAGTTATATGAACAAAAGGGCATCGATGTACAAACTGATCGGGTGAGGGGACTGGATCATGGTTCCTGGACATTGTTGCATCGTATGTATCCTGAGGCAGACATTCCGGTAGTTCAGATTTCCGTAAATCCGTACCTCTCGCCCAAAGCACAATTTGCCATTGGTGAGGTGTTGCGTGAGTTGGGAGAACAAGATATTCTGGTCATTGGCAGTGGCGTGACTGTCCATAATCTGCGTATTGTCAAATGGGGAGAAACGAAAACGGAGCCTTGGGCAATTGATTTTGATGACTGGATTATCGAAAAAGTGCAAAGCGGAGATATAGAAGCTTTGGATCACTATGAAAGCGAAGCGCCATATGCTCGTCAGGCCGTACCTAGAGCAGAACACTTTGTACCGTTGTTTATTGCAATGGGTAGTGGCAATCCTGCAAACAAAGCTAAGGTCATCCATAGAAGCTATGAGATGGGAAATTTAAGTTATCTATGCTTTCAGTTTTAAAGCGTGTAGGGCAGAAGAAGGTCGAGTTATGTGCTTTGTTACTGTCCCGTCCGTTCTCTAAAAAATGGGGAGTGGAATAAAATTAGGGAGTGTTATAAGCTAATAATGGCTTACAGCACTCCCTTTTACATTAAAAAACAATTTATTATATCCGGCAAATCTCACGTGGGCACAATTCACAATGACATACACCTTGCAGCATTTCCAAATCCTTGACAACAATCATACCATTATCGTATTCTACTGCATTTTTCTTACGCAGATCACTGAGCATCCGATTTACGCTTTCCCGGGTAGCACCGATCATATTTGATAAGTCAGTATGAGTAATCTTTTTATGAATCAAGATATAGTCGCCGTGAGGCTCACCATAGGTGTTGCATAGTCGGATGAGTGTGGAACATAGAGCGCCAGGCTTGCCGTACATCATCAAATCGCGGAACTTGGTCTGAGTAATGCGATGATGCGATCCCATCCATTTCATAAAGTCAATCGCAAAATCACAATGCTGGCAAATAAGCAGCTCCAAATCTGTATGATCGATTACGCCAATATCACTGTCCTCCAGAACCTCAGCAGAAAAGGAATGCTTGGTGCCGAAGAAAGGATCAGCTTGACCAACAAGATCGCCGCTTTGATACATATATAGAATAAGTTCCTTACCCTCATCCGTTGTTTTGGTTACCTTTACGCGTCCGCGCTTAATATAAAACAGCTTATCCGCTGTATCTCCTTCCCAGAACAAATGCGAGCTTTCTGGCATAACTCGATCTTTCATCATCACTTGCAACCGGTTGAAGCTGGCCTCCGAGAAGCAACAGGTGTTGCCGCGGGCTTCCATTACATTTGTAGGGTTTCTCATCGTCCATTTCCCCTTTGTATCCTATGTTTTTTATCTGCAACTTGATCAATTCAAATTCATTATATACCTGTGCAATGAGTTTTTGGGGCAAGAAGAGGGGGTAAAAGTGGCAGAATTCCAAACTTTGTGATTTAATTCACTTCATAAAATAAAATTTTAAATAGATTGTGAAAAAAATCACAAAATATCTTGAAAAGCTGTGTTACGATCAGTGCGTGAACAAGAGATAGTACACGAGATAACAGGAGGATGAGGGAAATGGCTGTTAAAAACGAGGTTATCCAAAAAGAGCAAAGCGCAGAGCAGTATATTCAAACGCTGATTGACCGGGCGAACCGGGCACAGCAAGCTTTCATGAGTATGAATCAGGAGCAGATTGACGGAATCGTACAAGCTATGGCACTCGCAGGGATGGATAAGCACATGCACCTAGCGAAGTTGGCTGTTGAAGAAACAGGACGCGGTGTTTACGAGGACAAAATCACCAAAAACATGTTTGCAACAGAATATATCTATCACAGCATCAAAAATGAGAAGACCGTTGGTGTCATTGAAGATAATGATTTCGATAGCTTCCAAAAGATTGCAGAGCCAGTCGGTATCATCATGGGGATTACTCCAGTAACAAACCCGACTTCGACTACGATGTTCAAAGCGTTAATTGCCATTAAAACACGTAACCCAATCATTTTCGGCTTCCATCCATCTGCTCAATCGTGTAGTGCGGAAGCAGCCCGCGTATTGCTTGAAGCAGCTGTTAAACATGGTGCTCCAGCGGATTGCATCCAATGGATTGAAGCACCTTCGATGGATAAAACAAATGTACTGATGAACCACCCTGATGTGGCATTGATTTTGGCAACTGGCGGATCAGGCATGGTTAAGGCAGCTTATAGCTGTGGTAAACCTGCACTTGGCGTAGGTCCTGGTAACGTACCTTGCTTTATTGAAAAAACAGCCGATATCAAACAGGCCGTGAACGACCTTATCCTTTCTAAATCTTTTGATAACGGTATGATTTGTGCTTCGGAACAAGCCGTAATTATCGAAGAGCCTATCTTCGAGCAAGTGAAGAAATTGATGATTGCTAATGGTTGCTACTTTGTAAATAAAGAAGAAGCAGCTAAGCTCACTCAAGGGGCTATGAATGTAGAAAAATGTGCAGTGAACCCGGCCATCGTCGGACAGTCTGCTGTAAAAATAGCTGAAATGAGCGGCATTACAGTACCGGCAGGAACAAAAATTTTGGTCGCTGAAATTGAAGGAGTAGGAACCAAATTCCCATTATCTGCGGAAAAATTGAGTCCGGTATTGGCTTGCTACAAAGTGAAAAATGCAGAGCAAGGTATCCAACGTGCTGCTGAAGTTGTAGAGTTCGGCGGTATGGGTCACTCGTCAGCTATCCATTCGCAAGATGAGGACGTTATCGCTCGCTTTGCAAACCGTTTGCAAACAGGTCGTATCATTGTAAATGCACCTTCCACACATGGTGCAATCGGTGATATTTACAACACCAACCTTCCTTCGTTGACACTTGGTTGCGGTTCGTACGGTCGTAACTCGACTTCGTCGAACGTATCTGCAGTTAACTTGATTAATGTGAAAAGGGTGGCGAAACGGACGGTGAATATGCAATGGTTCAAAGTACCTTCCAAAATTTATTTTGAGAAAAATTCGACACAGTATCTTGCTAAAATGCCTGATATCACACGTGTAGCCATTATCACTGACCCTATGATGGTGAAACTCGGATATGTGGACCGCGTAATTCATTATTTGCACCAGCGCCAAACACCAGTTGCGATTGAAGTGTTCTCTGAAGTTGAGCCAGATCCATCGACAGTTACGGTAGAGCGTGGTACTGAAATGATGAGACGTTTCCAACCGGATTGCATCATCGCACTCGGCGGCGGTTCGCCAATGGATGCTGCTAAAGGCATGTGGATGTTCTATGAATATCCGGATACTGATTTCAATAACTTGAAGCAAAAATTCATGGATATTCGTAAACGGATTTACAAGTACCCACGTCTGGGTCAAAAAGCACAATTTGTAGCTATCCCTACAACCTCGGGTACAGGTTCGGAAGTCACATCGTTTGCAGTAATTACAGACAAAAACCTGGGCAACACGAAGTATCCGCTGGCTGACTATGAGTTGACTCCTGATGTGGCAATTATTGACCCTGTGTTTGTATATTCGCTGCCTAAAACAGCTGTAGCCGATACAGGTATGGACGTTCTGACACATGCTATCGAGGCTTACGTGTCTGTAATGGCCAATGATTACACAGATGGTCTGGCAATTAAAGCCATTCAACTGGTATTCCAATACCTGGAGCAATCGGCTCTGATCGGCGACAAGTTGGCTCGCGAAAAAATGCATAATGCTTCTACACTTGCAGGTATGGCGTTTGCTAATGCATTCTTGGGTATTAACCACAGTCTTGCACATAAATGGGGCGGACAATACCATACGGCGCATGGCCGCACGAATGCTATCTTGCTGCCGCACGTTATTCGCTACAATGCGAAAAAACCGACAAAATTTGCTTCGTTCCCTAAATATTCGCACTTTGTTGCAGATGAGCGCTATGCAGAAATTGCACGCATACTGGGACTGCCTGCACGTACCACTGAAGAAGGGGTTAACAGCTTAATTGACGCGATCCGTAAGTTGAACAAAACGCTCGGTATCGAGGAATCGTTCCAACAACTCGGATTCGATCCAAAAGACTTTGAATCACGTGTAGATTATCTGGCTGACCGCGCTTTTGAGGATCAATGTACAACTGCAAATCCAAAGCTGCCGCTGGTTACTGAATTGGCTGATGTATACCGCAATGCCTTCTACGGACGCTTTGATCAATAATATAATAGTATGAAGAGGCTTGTAACAAAGCATTTTCCTATACAATACCAATGCAGGCTCTCTATATAGAGGGCCTCTTGGTTTGGGAAGGGAGGTGAGCGGCGAGGCTGAAGGTATAGGCGTGAAGCTAGGGAAAATAAAGTGATAAAAATCACTCATATTGTGATTTATGTCACATACTACACTCTATCATTATTCTACAATAAGAGTGTAAGAAAGGTCCCGACACTGAGCGTAAGGCATCGGTGAAAAGGCCGGGCTCAAGAAATAGTTTAAACGTGAAAAAAATCACAAGTCCGGAAGACCAAACAATTTGGAGGGATTTACATGTCGGTGATTGAGAGAGAATTACAAGAGCAACAATCTGGCTGGAGAGGTTTTAAAAAAGGAAAATGGACTAGAGAAGTTAACGTCAACGATTTTATTGAAACCAATATCTCACCTTATGTTGGCAATGAAGAATTTTTGGTTGGTCCTACCGCCAATACAACTGCATTGTGGGAAATTGTATCTGATCTTACTAAAAAAGAGTTGGCAAACGGCGGCGTGCTTGATGTAGACGTAAATACGCCATCCACCATTATTTCACATAAACCGGGCTATTTGGACCGGGACAAAGAACAAATTGTCGGTGTACAAACAGATGCTCCATTCAAACGTTCTTTGCAGCCGTTTGGTGGAATTCGGATGATGATCGACGCTTGCAAAGCCTATGGTTTTGAAGTGCCACAAAGCATTGTTGACATTTTCACTCATATTCGTAAAACACACAACCAAGGTGTATTTGACGCTTATACTGATGAAATGAGAGCAGCTCGTAAAGCTGGCATCATTACTGGTTTGCCAGATGCATATGGTCGTGGTCGTATAATCGGTGACTATCGTCGCGTAGCTCTGTATGGTGCAGACTTCTTGATCCAAGATAAAAAACTTCAATTGAAAAGCCTTGAAGTTGATTCCATGGAAGAAGACGTAATCCGTCTACGTGAAGAAATTTCTGAACAAATTCGTGCTTTGAATGAATTGAAACAAATGGCTGCTGAGCACGGTTTTGATATTTCTAAACCTGCTAACAATGCAAAAGAAGCTTTCCAATGGGTATATTTTGGATATCTCGCAGCGATTAAAGAACAAAATGGTGCAGCAATGTCCTTGGGACGTGTATCTTCATTCCTTGATATCTATACTCAACGTGATCTTGAGGAAGGTACGATGAACGAAGAACAAGCTCAGGAACTGGTCGATCATTTTGTTATGAAACTGCGTATTGTTAAGTTCCTGCGTACACCTGACTACAATGAACTGTTCAGTGGTGACCCAACTTGGGTAACAGAATCCATTGGTGGTATGTCTGTCACTGGAGAAACTCGTGTTACCAAAAACAGCTTCCGCTTCTTGCACACACTGTACAACTTAGGACCTGCTCCAGAGCCTAACTTGACTGTACTGTGGTCAGAAAAACTGCCTGAGGGCTTTAAAAAATATTGTGCAAAAGTTTCTATTGAAACTAGCTCCATTCAATATGAAAATGACGATTTGATGCGTCCAATCTACGGCGATGATTATGGTATTGCTTGTTGTGTATCCGCCATGAGAATTGGTAAACAAATGCAATTCTTTGGTGCTCGTGCCAACTTGGCAAAAGCTCTGCTGTATGCCATTAACGGTGGTAAGGATGAAAAATCCGGCGTTCAAGTAGGACCTGAGTTCCCAGCCATTACAAGCGAAGTGCTGGATTACGAAGAAGTGTTGAGCCGTTTCAAACCTATGATGGAATGGCTGGCAAAACTGTACATGAACACTTTGAATGTTATTCACTATATGCATGATAAATATAGCTACGAACGCATTGAAATGGCGTTGCATGACCGTGATATTCTTCGTACCATGGCTTGTGGTATTGCGGGTCTGTCAGTTGCTACCGACTCCTTGAGCGCCATTAAATATGCAAAAGTTAAACCAATTCGTAACGAAAAAGGAATTGCTGTTGACTTTGAAATCGAAGGCGAATACCCTTGCTACGGTAACAACGATGACCGCGTAGATACTATCGCTGTAGAACTGGTAGAAAGCTTCATGAGCATGATCCGCAAACATAAAGCTTATCGTAATGCGGTTCCTACTCAATCAGTACTGACTATTACTTCCAACGTGGTATATGGTAAGAAAACAGGTACAACACCTGATGGACGTAAAGCAGGCGAACCGTTCGCACCAGGTGCAAACCCGATGCATGGTCGTGATAAAAAAGGTGCTCTGGCATCTCTGAGTTCCGTAGCCAAATTGCCTTATGAACACAGCTTAGATGGTATTTCGAATACCTTCTCTATCGTGCCTAAAGCACTGGGTAAAGAAGAAGAAACACGCAAAACAAACCTTGTTTCGATGATGGATGGCTATTTTGGAAGCCACGCACATCATCTGAATGTCAATGTGTTTGCTCGTGAACAACTTTTGGATGCAATGGAGCACCCAGAAAACTATCCACAACTTACGATTCGTGTTTCCGGCTATGCCGTTAACTTTATCAAGCTGACTCGTGAGCAACAATTGGATGTTATTAACCGTACTTTCCACGGTACAATGTAAATAAGTTTTACGTATCAAATAATACACTGACGCACGCATAGCGGATGCGGGAAGGATGATGCAACATGTTGAAAGGTCACATACACTCATTGGAAACCTTCGGGACCGTCGATGGTCCCGGCATCCGCTTCGTGCTCTTTATGCAAGGATGCTTGTTAAAATGTCAATATTGCCATAATCCGGACACTTGGGCCTTGAATGAAGGTAACCCGATGACGTTAGAAGAAGTATTGGCTGAGATTGAGCCATATTTAGCCTATTACCGTTCTTCAGGAGGCGGATTAACCGTATCCGGTGGAGAACCGACATTGCAAGCTCATTTTGTAGCAGAGCTGTTCAAAGAAGTGAAACGTCGCTGGAATTTGCACACGACATTGGACAGTAACGGCTTTAATGATGCAGGTCGTATCCATGATCTGCTGGACGTAACGGATTTGGTACTACTAGATATTAAGCACATCGATAACGACAAGCATATTAAGCTTACAGGCAAGTCTAACGACCGTATGTTAAGTACGGCCCGATGGTTGTCTGAGCAAGGGCGCAAGATGTGGATTAGACACGTATTTGTACCGGGTATTCATGATGACGAGCAAGATCTACTAAATTTGGGACGGTTCATTGGAACGTTGAACGGAGTCGAAAAATTCGAAATTTTACCTTACCATCAAATGGGTGTTTATAAATGGGAAATGCTCGGTAAGGCGTATCCGCTGGAGGGAGTTCCGTCCCCTACAGATGAAGAAGTTCAACGCGCTTATCGACTCATTGAAGAGGGTCGTCTGGAGACTGCAGGAACGAATACTGCCTGTCGTCCATCATAATGTAAATGGATCAGAACTACTTTCAGGTTATGAAGCCGCCGCCACATCAGATCAGATGGACGGCGGTTTTTTGTTGTTGAATTTTTGCAATCACAGGAGAATGTTCCCTTTTTTTCATGATCGTCAAAATTTCCAGAAACTTTTTGACAACTGTCGCGTCTAATAGTATGACTTTTCACGGGAATGATAATAATTTGGGGATAGAAGGAGACAGACAATGAATTTCAAGAAATGGACCATGCTCACCGTCCTGGCGGTATCTCAGGTGGCTGCAGTAGCCCCTGTAGGAGCAGAAGCAGCATCAACAACTGTTCAATCCACCGATTCGGTTAGCGCACAGCAGGCTCAGACCAATGTTGCTGATTCCGGCGTTCAGAATAGTATCGGAGATCAAGATGGAATAAGCACACAAAATAATACGGTAACACCTAATAACACAGGTGTATCCAATGATCCATTGACTGGTCTGCCTACAGATACTACTAACGGATCGAACGTAACCAATGATGTATACGGTGGAGACGGAACGATTACCAATCCTGGTGGAGCTCCAACATCCATGAATGCGAATCAACTGATTTTGTATTTGAACAGTGCTAAAATGGAACAAAACGGACAGGTATATACAGCAACTCAGCCGATGACAGTCAAAGACGGAGTTTCCTATGTAGCTATCCGTTCTCTTGTCAGTCGTGTCGGATTGCAGTTTAGCTATGACACTGCCACTAAAGAAACCGTAATCACCCAAGGAACGAATGTTCTACGCTTCAAAACAGACAGCAAGGTTTATACGGTTAATGGTGAAGCTAGACAAATGAAGGGGCCGGCTTTCCAGCAAAAGAACGTATTTATGGTGCCGTTGACCTCGATTACACAGGCCTTAAATATTCCTTATACCGTGAATAATACAACTAAACAAGTTATCATGGATTTGAATCAGAAACCAAAAGCTTCTTTTACGGTTCAACAAAAGGATATCTACGCGGGTGAAACCCAAGTTACGTATTTGACCAAGGAATCTTCTCCTACAGGTCTTCCGATTGTAAATCAACGTTGGGAAGGGAAGCAGGACGTATTTCAGGAGCCGGGTACATATGTAGTTACCTATTCCGTTCTTGACTCTGCTGGGAACTGGAGTGATCCTTACTCAGTAACAATTACAGTAAGACCACCAAACCAGCCGCCAGTGGCTCTGTTTACAACAGATAAAAAAGAGTACAAGATGGGTGAAAAAATCACCATTACCGACCTGAGTACTGACGATGAGAATGCTATCACTAAGCGTGATTGGGAGAACAAGAAACTTGCCTTCTTCCAACCAGGTGATGTAACAATTAAACTGACCGTGACTGATAAGCATGGCGCAACAGGTACCAAAAGTGAAACAATTAAAATTACAAATGAACTGCTGTACAACGAAGATGATTTCAATAAAATTTTCACGCCATATGGCGATAAATACAGTGTAGATGGCAGTCAGGTGCCTGCTATGGCCACTATTCCAGTGACAAGCACTTCTTCACCACGTCTTCTGATTCGTGCTAACAGCCCAGAGCGTGTGTTCCAGGATGGTATCGTGTATCAGGAAACAGGCTCAGGCAGTACGCGTATTCTTGTCCATCATGTCAATGAAACAGGTCGAGATGTGAAGATGTACGTGATTGCGACGAACAACAATCTTGCTCCAACCAACATAAATGTTGAAAATTCCGGTTTTGCTGGACCATCTGAATTTGCCACAGCTGCGGGTAAAGTTTCGATTCAACGGTATTTTCAATCTATGCTGGACGGAAGCAAACGTTCCAGCACGGTTCTGAACCCAGGCGAAAGCCGTGTTATTTTGGAAGATTTGAACGCGCAAAAAATCAAGCAAAAACAAGTTATTTCTTTGTTATCTGATTTGTATACGGATCAACCTATTCAATATACGGTGGTTGTGCTGGATGCAAATGTAGATCCGTTGACTGCGTTGCCTACTCTGGCAAAACTGCCTAAGGACGGTATTCATAACCGTGGAACGTACGCAAATTCGGATATTTCACTCAATTATACCGAAGAGGTTGGTAAAACAGCTCAACGTATCGTTCTTGGTGATAATAAGGTAGACCCGAACCTGATTGGTACCGACGGTCTGGACGGTTCTTCTGCTTCCAATGCCGGTAACTTTGGTGTTGTATATAAGGTTAAGTTGGACCATGTAGCGCCATATTCACTGATTACGTTTAACCCGCGGGGAGGCGAATATTCCGGCTATGCGATGGTTAACAATCAGGTTGTGGGTATACCGACAAATGGTTCTGTATGGGCTCCGAATGAAATGAGTGTACTGTATCGTACAGGTCATATTGAGGAAAGTGTAGAGATGTATTTCACTGCAGCTGCTGGTAGTAATCTTCCAGTTTCCGTAGTAGTTATGCCTTTACCAGCTATTAAAAATTAATTTGAAATAACCGGTGCTGTTTACCGGCTTAGACCACTTGAGTCTCATCATTCACCGTTTTAAAAGTCGATGTCACTTGCAGAATATAGGCGTTCTCCCGTTGCGAACTTGGTTGCAGCACTGGAGAACGTCTTTTTCTTATGAGTAGCACGAATATCTCTTATAATATTGACTTTAATCGTGGTATAATGAATAGATGCAAGCCTAAGCCTGCATCAGAAAACCTGAAACTATAGACAGGGGAGGGTGAAACGCATGCTGACAAAGGATGAGATTATCGCAACGATGTCCGCTCAAGGGCTGCGTATTACAGATCAGCGCAAGACGTTGGCCACGTTATTTTCCGAGAATGAAGGGTATCTGTCCCCCAAAGACGTTTATGAATATATGGGTAAGAAGTACAGCGGACTTAGCTTTGATACAGTTTATCGCAATCTGCGTGTAATGCAGGAATTGGGTGTACTGGAGCAGGTATCTTTTGAGGATGGAATGAAGTTCAAGGTGAGCTGTAATGAACATCACCACCACCACCATATGATTTGCTTGAGTTGTCAGAAAACATTGCCGATTTCTTTTTGTCCAATGCAAATGACAGATCCGACAGATCAATTCCAAATCGTTGAGCATAAGTTTGAAATTTTTGGTTATTGCAAAGACTGCCAGCAGAAGAATGGGCATACTGAAAGTAATTCGGATGGGGGTTTCAGACAGACGAGCAGTCACACTCACAGCCACGGAGGCTACTGAAATGAAAATCACCACACGTAGAGTGGTACAGGCTCCGATTCAGTTTTATCGTGCATACATTTCACCATTAAAACCTGCTACCTGCAGGTTCTATCCGACGTGTTCGGCGTACGCGCTGGAGGCGGTAGAAGTGCATGGTGCACTCAAAGGCTCATGGCTGGCTGCAAAGCGAATAGCTAAATGCCATCCATTTCATCCCGGCGGCGTAGATTTGGTCCCTCCTGCAAAAAAAGGGGTAGATAAGTCTGACAAAGATCGTTTGGCTACCCATACCGAGAAGGGTCTGACTTGACAGCGCCGTGCCGATTTGGTTATATTTTGGTTAATATTGTTTTCCTGTGAAGGGATGAGTAAGGTAAGTCGTCCAGTACAGAGAGCCGGAGTTAGCTGAAAACCGGTCTGGAGTGAAGCCTGAATATGGTCCTGGAGGAACCTTTTTCGAGCGTATTTGCCATAGTGAAGCTGTGTTTAAGAGGCAATCGTAAGGAGGAGGCGTGATCCAGCGTTAATGGGCGGTCAGATGTGACCGGTGAAGCCTGTATTCTGCGAGGGTACAGGGAATTTGGGTGGTAACGCGTGAGGTGACTCTCGTCCCATAGGGACGGGGGTCTTTTTTGTGCCAATTTGTGTCTAATTCATGAATTGGAGTACCTATCATGGTAGCAAATCTTTTGCAGCCGTGAACAAAACAGGAGGAACATACATGTCTAGTGAGAACACATTTTACATTACAACACCGATCTATTATCCCAGTGACAAGCTCCATATAGGTCATGCCTACACGACGGTAGCGGGTGATGCGATGGCTCGCTATAAGAGGCTACGGGGCTATGAGGTTCGTTATTTGACAGGAACGGATGAGCATGGTCAGAAGATTGAGCAAAAGGCAAGTGCAGCTGGGAAAACGCCGCAACGTTTCGTAGATGACATTGTGGCAGGTATCCAAGACCTGTGGCGGAAGCTTGACATTTCCAATGACGATTTTATCCGTACTACGGAGGAACGTCATAAGGCTGTCGTACAGGAAATCTTTGATCGTTTATTAAAACAAGGCGATATTTACAAGGGAGAATATGAAGGTTGGTACAGCATTCCTGACGAGACTTACTACACAGAAACTCAACTCGTTGACGTAGTGAAGGACGCTGAAGGCAATGTCACTGGAGGTAAGAGCCCAGATAGTGGACACCCTGTAGAACTAGTCAAGGAAGAGAGCTACTTTTTCCGCATGAGCAAGTATGCTGATCGGTTGCTGCAATTTTATGAAGAGAACCCGCAGTTTATCCAACCGGAATCCCGGAAAAAAGAAATGATTAACAACTTCATCAAGCCGGGGCTAGAGGATCTGGCTGTTTCCCGTACAACGTTTGATTGGGGAGTTAAGGTTAAGGGGGACCCGAAGCATGTCGTATACGTGTGGATTGACGCACTTTCCAACTACATCACAGCCTTGGGGTATGGCTCTTCTAATACTGAGCTGTACGATAAATTTTGGCCAGCAAATGTGCATATCGTAGGTAAAGAGATTGTACGATTCCACACGATATATTGGCCAATCATGCTGATGGCACTGGATCTTCCGTTGCCTAAAAAAGTATTTGCACATGGTTGGTTACTCATGAAAGATGGTAAAATGTCGAAATCTAAAGGCAATGTGGTAGACCCGGTAACGTTGATTGACCGTTATGGTCTGGATCAACTTCGGTACTACTTGCTGCGCGAGGTGCCATTTGGAGCGGATGGAACATTCACACCTGAAAGTTTTGTAGATCGTGTAAATTCAGATTTGGCCAATGATCTGGGCAACTTGTTGAATCGTACTGTAGCGATGGTAGACAAATATTTTGACGGTAAAGTTCCCGCTTATGAAGCCAATGTTACCTCATTCGACGCAACTTTGGTAGATATGGCAACATCGACTTATAGTAAAGTTGAAGAAGCTATGGAAAATATGGAATTTTCCGTGGCTTTAACGGCGATTAGCCAATTTATTAGCCGCAGCAACAAGTATATTGACGAGACTCAACCGTGGAGTCTGGCTAAGGATGAGGCAAAACGTAGCGAATTGGCATCTGTTATGGTGCATTTGGTAGAAAGCTTGCGTATTGCTTCCATTTTACTTCAGCCTTTCTTGACACGTGCGCCTCACCAAATTTGGGAACAACTCGGTATTCGTCAAGGAGAGCTGACTACATGGGATAGCGGTAAGCAATTTGGGCGTATTCCAGAAGGAACGCAGTTGGTTAAAGGGAATCCGATCTTCCCTCGTCTGGACTCTGAGCAAGAGGTTGCTTTTATTGTAGAAGCAATGACTGGAGGTAAGAAACTGGAGGAAGCTGCGACACAAGCTCAACCGCTGAATGCATCTGAGGCGAGCCAGGAAGCACCAGAAGCGAAAGAAGAGATTGGCATTGAGGATTTTGCCAAGGTAGAGCTGCGCGTTGCTCAGGTTGTTGCCTGTGAGCCTGTGAAGAAGGCTGATAAACTGTTAAAGCTACAGCTCGATCTTGGCTATGAGCAGCGGCAGGTGGTGTCGGGAATTGCAAAATTTTATACCCCTGAAGATATCATTGGGCGTAAGGTGATCTGTGTGACCAATCTTAAGCCAGTAAAACTTCGGGGTGAGCTGTCGCAGGGTATGATTTTGGCAGCATCACATGGGGATCAGCTTACATTGGCCACTGTACCGGAAGGTATGCCGAATGGTGCGATTGTAAAATAAGAGGCTATATAAAATAAAAGAACGTAAAAAGCGTATGCTTGGGTGTTATTCTCCCCAGGCATACGCTTTTTGGCTTGCATCATATTTTTCTCTGTCTACACGTATGTTTTAGTAGGCAGGGCTTGTATCTGCTCTGCGTGTTCACTAAGACAGGTGGGAGGAAATAATGATGTCAGATGTCAACGCCGGGTTGGCAATCGTTGCCGGACTGGTTTCTTTTTTTTCACCGTGCTGCTTGCCACTATATCCATCATTTTTATCGTATATAACAGGAATGTCGGCACGTGAACTGGCTGAAGGACGGCACAAGGCAGAAATTCGCTATCGTACGATGGGGCACACGCTTGCTTTTGTATTAGGCTTTTCGGTTGTTTTCTATTCACTGGGGGCAAGTGTCGGGTTACTTGGAGAATGGTTTGCCAATTATGGGGATACGCTAAGAATCGTAGCAGGGCTGCTTATTATACTCATGGGTCTGGTATCTCTTGGTTTCGTCCGTCCATTGTTTCTAATGAGAGAGCATAAGCTGCGCTGGACATGGAAGCCTGCCGGATACGCCGGTTCCTTTGTAATCGGAATTGGGTTTGCGGCAGGCTGGTCTCCCTGTATCGGTCCTATGCTAACAGCTATTATCGCTTTGGCAGCGGTAGAGCATCACATGTGGTTCAAGTTGATTACTGGCTACGCGCTTGGTTTTGCGATTCCGTTTTTTGTATTGGCTTTGCTGGCAGGCTCTGTTAAGTTATCGTCCCGTTATACTTCCATACTTCTCCAAATAGGTGGCATGTTACTTGTGATCACCGGCGTTTTGTTGGTAACGGATCATATGACAGATGTAACGCTTTTTTTACAACGGATTACCCCGGATTGGATGCTAGTTATGTGAAATATTCAATACGACTTAAAGGAAAATGTTCAAAAATGCGTTCAGTGATAAATTCCCGCAGTGCATTTTGCTGTTCATCGGGATAAACATATTTATTCTGTCCCCAGCGGCCCCATTTTTTCTTGCGTTTCTCTATGTCCATTTCCAGTTTGGTTTTCGGGTAACGCTTCTCGATAACCGCTTTGGATGTTTTGGTAAAGCGATGCTGAATTAGTTCGAATGTCAGATCCTTTGTAGCATGCTGGGGCAAGGTTTCTCCCAATCTACGCAGAAGCTCTCCGTAACCAGCTTCCCAGCCGTCATACCAAATGATGGGTGCAATGATGAATCCCAGCGGATAACCAGCCCGTGCGATTTTGCCCGCTGCTTCAATACGTTCCTCGAAGCGCGAAGTTGCAGGTTCAAACTGTTTAATAACATAATCGGAATTAATGCTAAAGCGGATGCGAGTATGACCATTATGTTTAATATCCAGCAATGGATCCACATGATGATATTTGGTAACAAAACGAAGTCGGCCAAATTCCTCATCTGCCATGAAACGAATCAAGTCTCCAAGCGATCCGGTGATATGCTCCAAACCAACCGGATCAGAGGTACAAGCTGCTTCAAAACGAGTAATTTCAGGCACTCGCTCATCGATATAGCCTTTAGCTGCTGATATGATGTCGTCAGTGTTGACATAGATGCGAATATACGGTTTCGCTCCCAAGGTTGTTTGTAAATAACAGTAGTGACAGTGCCCCATGCAGCCGGTCGAAATAGGGATGGCATATTCGGCAGAGGGTTTGGATTGGTCAAAAGTTAATGTTTTACGGATTCCGACAACCAGTGTCTTTTTTGCCATTCGGTACTTTTCAACTTCAGTTTCACCTGGTAAATTGGTAATTCGGTTGTGAGAGGTCGTCATACGATACGGAATATCCTTAGCTTTGACCCAATCCATAATACGCTGGCCTTTGGGATAATTTAGTGCGTCTGGCTCAAAAAACACCAGATCAGGCATGAATGGCTTGGTTCCTCTGGTTTGGACAGGAGTACGCTCAAGCGTAGACATGGCTAACGCTCCTTTCGAAATAAATCCTCTGTGCTCTGGTGTCCAACTCTAAAGTATCTCCGCAGAAAGCAACGAGACAGGGGCGACAACATTAGTGTACCCTGCTTAAATTGAACAAATCGTGGCAATAGATGTGAGTGGAGGGACGAGACTTGCCAATGAGCGATGATAACATGTATCATTACATAGTAGGTTTAATGCAGGAAATGAAGGCGGTAAGCGCCCGTTCAATAACAGAAAAGAGGGAAACAAGTGCCAACGCCAAGCATGGAAGATTATTTGGAGCGCATTTACCAACTGATCGATGAGAAGGGATATGCTCGTGTCTCGGATATCGCAGAAGGTTTGGAAGTGCATCCTTCGTCCGTCACCAAGATGATTCAGAAGTTGGATAAGGACGATTATCTTGTATATGAGAAGTATCGGGGACTGATTTTGACACCAAAAGGGAAAAAGGTCGGCAAACGGTTGGTTGACCGCCACCAGTTACTAGAGCAATTTCTGGATATGATTGGGGTTGACAAGGACCTGATATATAAAGATGTGGAAGGTATTGAACACCATTTGAGCTGGGATTCCATCACCCGTATCGAGACATTGGTTGAATATTTCCGCCGGGATGAAGATCGCTTGCGCCAGCTTCATGACATACACAAGGAATTAAGTGGAGATTCCTAAAAGCATCTGTCCTTACGGACGATGCTTTTTTTATTTGTCCTGACCGCAACAAATATCCGGTTAATAGCGTCTACCCATTATATAGCAGGACAAGATAGGGGTTAAAATTAACAGGGGTAGCGGAGGATTATAAAGATATGAATCGGAAGAAAATAGGGCTCATGGTTGCGGGTCTACTCTTAGCAGTACAGACTGCCATCGTGCCTGGAGTTCAAGCGGCACCAACTGGTGAGATTGAGATTATATTGGACGGACAGTCCCTGCAAAGTGATGCATCACCGTACATTGTACAGGGAGCGAATGTCACGATGGTTCCTTTGCGAGTGATTAGTGAGGGATTAGGCGCTCAGGTTAACTGGTCGGCATCGTCTGGTACGGTAACGATTACAGCACAGAACAAAAATATATCTATGGATAATGGTGCACAAAGCGCTACTGTGAATGGTAAGTCGGTTCGCTTGGACGCATCTGCGCGTATGTCAAGTGGGAGAGTCATGGTACCGTTGCGTTTTGTTGGGGAAGAGTTGGGCTTAAAGGTAGACTGGCAAGCCTCAGAACGGGTCATTACGTTAAGCAGTGGTAAAGAAGGTGCCTCTACTAGTGGGAACACTTCTGCTGTGGGAAGCAGTAGCTCATCATCAGATACATCAGCGTTTGGCAATCAGGAAAGTGTAAGCACGGATCAGGGAGTTAAAGATGATGGACAGGACGTAGCCAACTCATCTTCCACATCTACTAATGAGGACAGCTCAGGTTCCTCCCAGGGAAATGTGGCTCAGGTAAAGGCTACAACCTCTATGCGAGGAGCATGGATTTCCACCATTAATGGAGATTGGCCTTCTTCGGCTGCCCGAAGCAGCTCCGAGAAGCAAAAGCAAGAGTTTACAAAAATGCTCGATGATCTGCAGGGCATGGGAATTAATGCAGTATTCGTTCAGGTTCGTGCCAGCGGTGATGCGCTCTATCCGTCTGATCTTGTGCCATGGAGCAAGTATTTAACAAATACCCAGGGTAAAAATCCAGGCTATGATCCGTTGAAATTTATGATTAGCGAATCACACAAGCGGGGGATGGAATTTCATGCCTGGTTTAATCCGTTCCGTGCGAATTCTACAGGAACAACTAGCGGTTTGGCAGCAAACCATGTAGCTAATCAGCACCCGGATTGGATTGTTAAGAATGGTAGCCAGTTGTACATCAATCCTGGAATTCCTGCTGCACGTCAGCATGTCATTGCTGCGATTATGGAAGTCGTAAACGGATACGATATTGACGGTGTCCATTTGGACGATTATTTTTATCCTTACAGCGGGACTTTTGATGATGATGCGACCTTCAAAGCATATAACGCCAACAAAATCTCTAACAAAGGTGACTGGCGGAGAGATAATGTGAATAGTTTTGTTCGCGATTTGGGCAAAAGCATTCATGCCAGCAAGTCGAAAGTTCAATTCGGGATTAGTCCTTTTGGGGTGTGGCGCAACAAGTCTCAGGATATAACGGGTTCAGACACCAAGGCAGGCGTTACTGCATATGACACGACATTTGCGGATGTAAGAACCTGGATTAACAAAGAATGGATTGATTATGTAGCTCCACAAATTTACTGGAGTATCGGTTTCCCAGCGGCTGGATATGACAAGCTTGTCGCATGGTGGTCCAATGAGGTCAAAAATTCAGATGTTAAGCTGTATATCGGTCATTCACCTTATAAAATCGGCACCCCTGAAAAAGGGTGGCAATCAGCTCAAGAGTTAATTAAGCAGCTTGAACTGAACGAGAATTATAAACAGGTTAAAGGGGATATTTATTTTAGTGCACAGCATTTGCGCAAAAATCCATACGGACTCATTCAACTTCTTCAAAATTATTATAAATTATGATATAAATTGGATCATTTAGGTTCTATATGGACCTCCGTTCTCATAGATAAGCAGTAGAACTGCTTACTCCCAAGAGAACGGAGGTTTTTTGATCTATGCTGATCAATGCTGTGTTCCAGGGTGGAGGGGTTAAGGGAATATCGCTGGCGGGTGCAGTTAAGGCTGCCGAGGATCATGATATTGTATTCAATCGTTTGGCAGGTACATCATCAGGTGCTATTGTAGCTGCTTTATTGGCTGCGGGATATACGGCGGATGAAATGAAAGCCGTAATTGAGAAAACCCCCTTGGTCAAGTTGTTACGACGTTCTCCAGTATTCAACATTAAGTGGGTTGGGCCAGCAGCACGTATCTTTCTTAAAAAAGGGCTCTACTCAGGGGAGGCACTGGAGCATTGGGTACGCGAGCTGTTACGAGCTAAAGGAGTGCGTACGTTCGCGGATCTACCTCCTGGCAAGCTGCGCATTATTGCATCAGACATTACGAATGGACGCATTTTGGTGCTTCCTGAGGACATCAAACGTTTTGGTATAAACCCCTCTTCGCTGGAGGTAGCCAAGGCCATTCGGATGAGCACCAGTATCCCTTATTTTTTTGATCCTGTTATGTTAAGACTTGATTCTGCACTTGCCAAGGGAAAAACCTTTTCCCAGCAATTTGTATTTGTAGTTGACGGGGCCTTGCTCAGTAATTTGCCTTTGTGGCTTTTTGATGAGCCTGTAAATGAACGTGAGGCCAAAACGATTCCAACGGTAGGGTTTCAAATGGTGGGCAAAACAGGGACGGAGACCAAAGTTTCTTATATACGAGGCCCATTGACCATGCTGCAGGCTATTTTTGATACAATGCTATCGGCACATGATGAACGGTATATTGAGCAGGAGAATCGGTATCGGACCATTAAAATTCCAACTTTAGGTATCCGCACAGCACAATTCAGCATTTCACTAGAGCAAAGTGATTTGTTATATGCTTCCGGTGTGCAGGCAGGAGAAGCTTTTTTCCACAAATGGAGTATCACTTCTTACCAGCAGCAGTATAGTAAGTATCAATTGATGAAAGATACCATGTACGCCATGAAATAAGCACCACTTACTGGCAGGTGAAGTAATTTAATGAAAGTAAGAAAGGAGCCTCTTCCCGGTCATATTTCAAAACACGGGTAATGGCTCCTTTGTGCTACATTTTAAAGGTTGATGATTATTAATGATATTTGGGTTGTTCCTCTTCATTTTTACCCTTGGAACCCTCAATAACATGAAAAGGATAAGTTTTGCGTTTGCTTGTAGTTTGCTGCTTACGTGTGCTGGCTGTTTTGGCCATGGTGCGCACAGAGGGCTTAATTTTGGGAGTTCGCTTGCGTTGTCCAGGCTGGTATTTGTACAGCAGAAATATAACTGCAAAAATAAAAACAGGGATTAGTAAACTAATGAGAAAGCCCCAGCTACCTTTCCATAGCATATCTATAATTCCATATGCGCCCAAAGCAAGGGTAAGCCAGAAAATAACGGCATGTCTGTACATCATTCACTCATCCTTTCACAGGATCAAGGACCGGACTGTTGAGGGTCTCCTTTACAGGTACATTTTCCAACTCAGCATCCAATTCAAGCATACGCTTAAATGAGGCAATCGATACCTCGACTTGATCATCGGTCGGTTCTTTGGTGGTAAGCAACTGCAGCCATAGGCCGGGGTAACCTAGATAACGAAGCACTGGAATTTCCCGAAGTGCATTGGTCAGCTTGAGGAATTCAAAAGAAAGACCCAATACGATCGGAAGCAGTAAAAGACGTTGCCCCATGCGCTCCCACAGATTATCGTAGGTAAACAGGGAATAGACAAGTACCCCGATAATCACGGTGAGCATAATAAAGCTGCTGCCGCAGCGGTAATGCAGTCGACTATATTTTTGTACGTTGGCTGGAGTTAGTTCTTCCCCTGCTTCAAATGCAGTAATCACTTTATGCTCCGCGCCGTGATATTGAAACAGTCGCTTGATTAACGGAGTCTGGGAAATACCCCATAAATAAGCCAGCAGCAAAATCAGCTTAATAGCTCCTTCAGCGAGATTATGCAAAATCTGGTTGTGAAACAAACCGTCAAACAGGAAACTCTCCACAACAACTGGAACGAGGGTTAATACAATTTTGCCAAAGAGGAAGGACAATATACCGACCGCAGCCACGCCGATCATCATGCTCAGGCTCCAACGGGATTCCTCTTTTTTCTTTTGTTCAGCGCGTTCTTCTGGATCTACTTCATCATCAGCATACGCATCGGCTGAATAGTTCAAATGCTTGGTACCCTTGGCACTGGAGTCGATGATGCTGACAATCCCCCGCAATAACGGAATTCTGCGGAATTTGGACACCCAGGATTGCTCCTTGCGTGGTACTTCCAAATATGTGATTTCGCCAGATTTGCGGCGAACTGCCGTGACATTGACACGCTTGCCGCCGAACATGACACCTTCAATGACTGCCTGACCGCCGTAGCTCACAGGCTTGGATGCTTGTGACAACCGTCTCACCTCTCTTAATACATGCTTTTTTGTATATTGTATCGAATTTGGAAGGGAATATCTAGTTAGACGAAAATGGGATGTGGTGACCTGCTAATTTTATCATTTGAAAAGGCTAATTAGTCATAACGGAGAAGATGGAAATCCTTGTAGTGTGTGGGGGAGACTCATACCATAGGTTTAAAAAAGCATTTATGAGAGCGGTCAAACTGCCCCCATAAATGCTTATTATCGTCAGTTATAAATCCAGACGGAATCGTCAACATCAAATTTATTGCGTGATTGCCCCTACAACCCCATCAACTAGTCCCTTTGACGAGACCGGGCCGCCAAACGTCCATGTTGTACTGGCCAACGGATAAGTACGTTTTTCTTTGACGAATTTCAAACCGTTCCAAACAGAATTATTTTTCATAGATGAGCCGAAAACATTATCGTCCGGCTGCACAATATAGATAAAGTTACTGTCCTGAACAGCTGACAGAGCTTCAATGCCTACAGTTGAAAAGCCATATGATTCAACCTTGCTCGGTTTCCAATCGTTGACCAAACCGATCTTCGCCAATGTTCCCACGACGACTGAATTATCTGAAAACATACGCAGGCTGGCTGCATTTTGGGAAGTGAAAGCCTGTGTCAGTATAAAATGAAAATCCGACTTGTCTGCAGCGGCGAGCTTTTGTTTGGCTTCGGCATAATGCTGATCCAGATCGGCAAGCACCTGCTTAGCTTTATCCTCTTTTCCAAGAGCGACTGCGATACTATTAAAAATCTCTACCATCTTATCATAGTCGTAGCCGTTACCATCGTTCAGATTATATTCAATCGTCGGTGCGATAGCCTTGAGTTGCTCATAGATTGCTTCATTCCCATCAAAGTTGGAGATGATGAGATCCGGCTTTAATGCAGCAATCGCCTCCAAATTAGGCTCGTTGCGTGTACCCACATCGACCACGTTACTGTCCAGAGCTGCCTCTGGAGTCACATACACCTTATAGTTGGCATTGTCCGCATTACCAATCGGCTGCACGCCCAATGCAATCAAATCCTCCGTGAATGTCCATTCCAGTACTACGACACGCTGAGCGGGCTTGTCAAGCGTGAGCTCACCACGGTTGTGCTTTACTGTCACAGGACCGTTCGCTGCTTCAGTAGGTTTGCTACCCGACGTAGCTGTCTGGCCTTTATTCGCTACATTGTCAGTTGCTCCACAACCTGCCAGTGTGAGCATAAAAGTCAGTAACAATAAGAATCCGATAAATCCCTTTTTCATAGATTGCGTTCTCCTGTATAAACATTATTATAAAATGATAATGATTATCATTTTCATCATTATATTATGAAACAGGATTGAATTTTTGTCAATGAAAAGAATACAAAATCCATTCAATTTCATTGTTAAAATACCCCCCACTGGAGCATACTACCTCTCAAAATGGATAGGCACGAATCTGGTGAAAGTACACATGCTTTTCCTTATAACAATGAGTCTTTACCATGAGAAAATTTATGCATTTCGAAAGGAGATCCAACCACATGAGTGAAACTTACTCTATACCGAAAATAGGTCATGACCAGGAACAGTCTCGCGAATCTCAAGATCAACGTAATCATAATGACAACAGTAGTAGAGGTAGACAACAGTCAGGCAAAGTACATACACCGCTCATTCCCTTTGCACTTGAGCTGGGTTTTTTTGCGGGTTTGCTCTGGGGATTGCTGCGCTGGCTGTTTTATACGCTGCACTTTACAGTAGTGGCGCCTGGCTTTCTGGCAGAGCCGTTTTTTAAGCATTCGTTCATGAACACCATGGCAGGTCATTTGGTAGGGCTGCTGTTTTTTATTGCATTGTCCGTTGTAGCGTCATTGGTGTACACTTTGATTTTGCGCAGGTTTAATGGCCCTATACCCGGTATTATATACGGTCTGATCTGGTGGGTTGTTTTATTTGTGTTAACAGGTCCTAAGTTAGGGATGATGAACCCCCCTCATCGGTTAACATGGAATTCCATATATACGGAAGTTTGTGTATTTATACTGTGGGGACTATTTATCGGATATACCGTTGCAGTCGAGTATACGGATGAAAGAATGCGCGAGCCTGAGAAGGCTGGGGGCAGAACGTAACAAAAACTTCTCAAGCGCCTATCCCCTGTGTTAAAATAGCATTTGGTTATTTGACAGAGGGGAGCGGAATGAAGATGAAGAATGACCGGGTGCTAAAGTTGCGGCAGGCGCTGGGCGAGCATAATCTGCGGGCTATGCTGATTACTAGCCCTGTCAATCGTCGATATTTGACAGGCTTCACAGGTTCAGCGGGTTATGTGCTGATTACAGAATCCCATAGCTATTTGCTGACTGACTTTCGTTATATGACACAAGCGACCGAACAAGCCCAAGGCTTTACGGTAGTGCAGCACGCTGCGCAGGTCATGGAAACAGTAAAAGAATTGCTGTCCTCCCATCAGATTAGCGAAACAGGCTTTGAGCAGGATGATGTAACTGTTGCGACACATAAAGCTTATAGCGAAGATTTGTCACCTATTAAGCTGGTTCCGGTATCGGGCATTGTGGAAAAGCTGCGGGTGTACAAGGATGCGGAAGAGCTGGAAGTGATGCAACGGGCAGCGGATTTGGCAGATGCTACATTTGCACACATTTTACCTTACATCAAACCAGGAGTCAGCGAGCGTGAGCTGGATCTGGAAATGGAATTCTTCATGCGCAAGCAGGGAGCTACTTCTTCTTCATTTGACACGATTGTGGCATCCGGAGTTCGTTCGGCATTGCCTCATGGAGTAGCCAGTGCAAAGTTAGTACAAGCAGGTGAGCTGATTACGTTTGATTTTGGTGCGTTGCTGGATGGCTATTGCTCCGATTTGACCCGTACAGTGGCTACACAAGGGGATTTGGCGCCTCAGTTGCGCGAGATCTATGATATTGTACTTAAGGCGCAGCTTCACGCACTCGAACATATTAAGCCGGGCATGACAGGCCGTGAAGCGGATGCGTTGACCCGGGATATTATTGCGAGCCATGGCTATGGAGACAATTTCGGACACAGTACAGGTCATGGTCTGGGTCTTGAAGTGCATGAATCTACACGTCTGTCGAAGGCAAGTGATGATATTCTGGAGCCGGGCATGGTTGTAACGGTCGAACCAGGTATCTATGTGCCTGGATTTGGCGGTGTACGGATCGAGGATGATATCGTTATTACAGATAGCGGCATCAAAGTATTAACGCATTCGAGCAAAGAATTTACAGTCGTTTAATAACGATAACAGTCCTGTAGGAGGGGTATTTTAGTGATTAACGTTAATGATTTTAAAACAGGTTTGACCGTCGAGGTAGACGGAGATATTTTTACAGTGCTGGATTTTCAACACGTAAAACCAGGTAAAGGCGCAGCATTCGTACGCTCCAAGTTGAAAAACCTGCGTAACGGTAATACGGTTGAACGTACATTCCGTGCGGGTGAAACAATTGGCCGGGCGCAAATCGAAAATCGTGGTGTATCTTATCTGTATGCTAGTGCAGACGATCACACATTCATGGACAACGAAACATATGATCAATTTACATTGTCCAGCGATCAACTGAAATGGGAGCTTAACTTCCTGAAAGAAAACATGAATGTAAACATCATAAGCTACAACGGAGAAATCCTGGGTATCAACTTGCCTACCAGCGTGGAGCTCAAAGTAATTGAAACAGAACCAGGTATTAAAGGGAATACAGCTACAGGTGCAACCAAAAATGCCAAACTGGAAACAGGTTTGAATGTTCAAGTTCCTCTGTTTATTAACCAAGATGACGTATTGTTAATTGATACTCGTGACGGCAAATACATGTCACGCGCATAGAATTTACAGTTTCTGGTATCCTCTGTCCTTGTTAAGGGCGGGGGATATTTTTATATATAGGAATATTAAAAAACATTGGCTCCACACAGCACTTTCGTATTATACTGTACTAAAGTTATGCCGCAGGATGTCACGTTCAAATCGTTTGGTGCCATCTCAAGGTTACATACTGTGAGTCTGAGGGAGTGAATATCGTTGTCTTTGTATGTCATGAAATTCGGAGGCAGTTCCGTCGGTGACACGGAGCGCATGAAACGCGTGGCAAAACGCGTCGTTGAGAAACAGAGTGAAGGGCATCAATGTGTAGTGGTCGTTTCCGCAATGGGAGACACGACAGACGAATTGATTGACCAGGCTAAATTATTAAATGAGCAGTTGCCTGCACGTGAGCTGGATATGTTGATGACGACAGGCGAGCAAATTTCAATCGCATTGTTGTCGATGGCTATTCAGCAGCTGGGTCATGAAGCGGTATCGTTTACAGGATGGCAGGCTGGCTTCCGTACTGAATCTGACTTTGGTCGGGCACGGATTACGGATATTCAACCTCAGCGTGTGCTGGATGCACTGAGCAGCAACAAGATTGTTGTTGTAGCTGGTTTCCAGGGGATGTCTGCAGATGGAGATATTACTACGCTGGGACGTGGTGGTTCTGATACGACGGCCGTTGCGCTGGCGGCGGCGATTCAAGCGGATGCCTGTGAAATTTACACGGATGTGGACGGCATATATTCAACAGATCCACGAATCGTGAAGGTGGCACGTAAGCTAAAAGAAATTTCTTATGATGAGATGCTGGAATTAGCCAATTTAGGTGCGGCTGTTTTACATCCCCGTGCGGTAGAGTATGCCAAACATAACCGGGTACCGTTGATTGTGCGGTCCAGTTTTAACCATAATGAAGGAACAGTCGTAAAGGAGGATGCAGTAATGGAGCAAGGCGTTGTAGTCAGTGGAATTGCATATGATAAAAATGTAGCAAGAATCAGTATTTTGGGCGTTGCAGATATCCCTGGTGTACTGGCAAAAGTTTTCGGAACACTGGCAGCAGCCAAAATTGATGTAGACATTATTGTGCAGAGCGGGGTTGAAGCTGGAAAAGCAGATTTCTCCTTTACAGTAGCTCTGACGGATCGTGAAGCTGCACTTAAGACACTGGAAGGTATTCGCGGAGAGCTTCCATATCGTGAAGTAACGTCTGAGGAAAATCTGGTGAAGGTATCCATTGTAGGTGCGGGAATGGTTAGCCACCCGGGTGTTGCAGCGCAAATGTTTGCCGTGCTGGCCGAGCAAGGCGTTAGCATTAAAATGGTAAGCACATCCGAAATCAAGGTATCGTGTGTAATTGAAGCTGGAAAGCTTCATGAGGTTATTCAAGCGTTGCATACAGCTTATAATCTGGATACCGAGGAGCAAGCGTTTGTGGGCGGACCTAAAGACCGTCGTTAATAACATCAAATGATTTAGGGAAACGCTATAACGGGGAATATATTATACGCTCCCTAGTTATAGATGGATAAATCATAGAATACAGCAGTAGGTTAAGAGGTTGTTCCATCAGTGAGAGTCAGACTGTGGAGCAGCCTCTTTTTGCTCTAAATCTAGCTTTTTTATTTAAGGGTATCCCTTAGCCGCCAAGGCTTAGAGGGAACCTTTTTTTATTATATAAAGCAGGGAAAGGGGCTTGAATGAGCGGGGGAAAGGTCCGCTGAGCGTGGATAGGAGTGAGCAAATGTTCGACTGAATTTTCAATATATTTTCGGCATAAAAAGCGAGAGTCAGCCATAGACTTGTCTTAAAGAAAAAGGACAACTGTGAGGGGGCGGCACTGGTATGGAATGGCTGGAGTTATTTCCGGAACCGTTGCACGGTATACTCGGAAGGCTTCCAGAAACCGTATTTAAGCAACTGGAAGAAATCCGGATCCGGGAAGGAAGGCCGCTGGAAGTTAATGCGAATGGTGATCATCATTTTGTTACGACTGCTGGTCGGCTGACTTTGAATCCTGTTGAAGCCTATAAGCCTAACCGCGAGGATGCCCACCGATTACTGGATTTTATCAGTAATCATTCCTTGTACACCATGGAAGAGGAGCTTCGCAAAGGGTTTATTACGATCCCTGGCGGTCATCGTATTGGCTTGGCAGGGAGAACCGTGCTCAACCGAGGGCGAGTAGAGCATTTGCGAGATATAAGCAGCTTTAATGTACGAATTGCTCGGGCCATTCCTGGCATAGCTGATCGGATATTGCCTTATGTAGCGGATCGAAAATCTGGAATGATACGGCATACGCTCATCTTGTCACCGCCTCAGCATGGCAAGACGACGTTGCTTAGGGACTTGGCTCGGCAACTGAGTTACGGAGGGATGGAAAGCAACGGAGGGCGACGAAATGGACTTAAGGTGGGTATTATAGATGAACGCTCTGAGATTGCTGGCAGTCACAAGGGCATCCCCGGTTTTGATGTCGGACCTCGCACCGATGTATTGGACGGATGCCCGAAAGCAGAGGGCATGATGATGATGATTCGCTCGATGTCACCGGATGTCCTGATTGTTGATGAAATCGGGCGGCCAGAAGATGCAGAGGCGGTGCGTGAAGCACTTCACGCAGGCATCGCAGTCATTGCTTCCGCACATGGTCGCGATGTGGCTGAAATGGCGAGCCGATCTGCCTTTGCTGGATTAGCTACAGGACAGGAGCTGTTCCAGCTCTACGTCATGCTGGAGCGGACGAGCCGGGGTGTCTCTTTTCGCCTGGCAGATGCCAAGCAGCGCAGGCTGACACTGCCTGGGGAAGGGCAGAACGGGGGCATCTCCTATGCTTAAGTTGCTGGGAGCTGTCTTGGTTATACTAGCCACCACACTGGCAGGCTGGCAGCGGGCAAGGCAATTTGCCATGAGGCCGCGGCAAATCAGAGAGTTAATTCTCGCACTGCAAAGACTGACCACCGAGGTTTCTTACGGGGTGTCTCCGTTACCAGATGCTTTCGCCAAGACAGGAGAGCCCTTGCGAGAGCCGCTGCGCTCTCTGTTTCAGCAAGCCTCACGCTGGATGCACCCCTCGTTTGGCCTGACCGCCAGAGAAAGCTTGCATAAAGCGATTGAAGTCTCGTGGAGCCGTTCCTCTATGAAGCAGGCCGAGAAGGAAGCGATGCGTCAGCTTGCTTACAGCCTTGGAACCAGCGACCGTGAGGACCAGATCAAGCACATTGCGCTGACCATCCAGCAGTTATCCCATGAAGAAGCGCAGGCGCAGGCAGATCAGGTGAGATACGAGCGTATGAGCAGAAGCCTGGGACTGCTGATCGGAGCATTGATCGTCATTTTGATCTATTAGCGGGGTGCTCGAATGAATTTAGAAGTGAACGCAATTTTCCAGATTGCCGGAATTGGCATTATTATCGCTATGATTCATACCGTACTAAAGCAAATGGGCAAGGAAGACATGGCCCATTGGGTGACGGTCATCGGTTTCGTTGTAGTGCTGTTCATGGTGGTGCGAATGCTGGATAACCTTCTGCAAGAGATCAAATCTATTTTTCTTTTTCAGTAGGTGAACACATGGAAATTATTCAAGTGGTGGGCTTCGCCCTCGTTGCCACAGTCCTCATCTTAGTTATCAAGGAACAGAAGCCGATGTTTGCCTTTTTGATTGCAACAGCTGCGGGAATCGTCATTTTTTTGCTGCTGATTGGCAAGATCGGATCTGTGGTTGCCGTGCTGGAGCGACTGGCCAGGTCTTCAGGCATGGACATGATTTATTTTAAAACCGTATTAAAAATAATCGGTATCGCTTATATTGCTGAATTTGGAGCACAGATCGTACGGGATGCGGGACAAGACGGTATTGCTTCCAAGATAGAGCTTACTGGAAAGGTACTCATCATGGTACTCGCAATCCCGATTATCAGCATTATTATTGATACCATTCTGAAGCTGATGCCCGCCTGAGGGGGTGATGCCATGAAAAGGCTGGGGGGCATGCCGAATCTCAAAGTTATTGTGATTTTGCTGCTATGTCTCTGGTGCGCCTCGGCTGCGGTCCTCTTCGCAGATACACCTACAAACGAATGGATCAGACAACAGGCGGAGCAAATGCCCAAAGATGATGTTGAACATTATTGGGACGGACTCATGAAGCAATACGGCGGATTTTTCCCTGACCAGAAAACGCCTTCTTTCATGGACATGCTGCTTCCGGGTGGTGAAGGATTCACCATAAAAGGTGTGTTGATGGCTATAGCTGATTTTTTCATCCATGAAATCCGGGTGAATGCCAAGCTGCTCGTCACCATCGTCATGCTCAGCATTATGAGTATGGTGCTGGAAACGCTGCAAAGCGCTTTTGAAAGCAAGCAGGTCAGCAAAGTTGCCTACGCTATCGTGTACATGGTCATTATCATTTTGGCGATTAATAGCTTTAGTGTAGCGATTGGTTATGCCAAAGAAGCAATTGACAGCATGATTCATTTCATGATGGCGATGTTGCCCTTGCTGTTTACCATGTTGGCCTCGATGGGTAACGTTGTCACAGTTTCGGTGACCCACCCGCTGATTGTATTTATGATCAACACGGTCGGAACAGTCATTCATACGCTTGTTTTCCCGCTGCTTTTCTTCTCGGCTGTGCTGTACTTGGTCAACTCGCTCACGGGCAAATACAAGCTGACCCAGTTAGCTGACCTACTGCGGAACGCTGGTGTTGCCGTGCTGGGAGTGCTTCTGACTATTTTTCTAGGAGTCATTTCGGTACAGGGATTAACCTCTTCGGTTACTGACGGATTAACAATCCGTACAGCTAAATATATTACAGGTAGCTTTGTTCCAGTGGTAGGCAAGGCGCTGGCAGATGCAACTGATACGGTCATTTCGGCATCACTGCTCGTTAAAAATGCCATCGGTCTTGTGGGAGTCATCATTATTTTGTTCCTATGCGCTTTTCCTGCTCTCAAGATTCTGACACTAGCTCTCATTTATAAAGTGACCGCAGCAATCATGCAGCCTTTGGGAGATACGCCTATTGTGGAATGTTTGGATGCCATCGGCAAGAGTATGATTTATGTTTTTGCGGCACTGGCGGCAGTGGGATTAATGTCCTTCCTTGCGATTACCGTCATGCTCGCAGCAGGCAATATGACGGTCATGATGAGGTGAATACATGCACATAATCCAACGAGAGGGAGGCGAGTGACGTGACCTGGCTGGGAGGCTGGCTCAAGGAACTAGTGCTAATCGTGCTGCTGGCTTCTTTTGTCGATATGATCTTACCGAGCCGATCTATGGAAAGGTATGTCAAACTCGTACTCAGCCTGCTTGTTTTGCTGACATTGCTATCTCCGATTGTGCGCTTGCTGAGCAGCAGTCCCTCAGAGGTTCTGGGGCGAGCATTGGATCTGCAACGCCAGGCAGAGACAGGTAACAGGGAACCGACATTGGAGGAAATCTTAGCCAAAGGCAACAAGCTAAAGCAACAGCAGGAACAAAGCTCCTTGCAATGGGCAGGCAAAGAGGTAGCTAAGGAAATGAAAGGGCAATTGGAGCAGTACACTGGGTTAGCAATTCAGTCGGTCCAGGTGACCCTTGCGCAGATTCAGCAGAAAGAATCGGGGCTAGAGGCAGGAACGGGTGTTCAGTCAGTAGTGGTCAAATTGGCGGAGCAGAAGGCAGAAAAAGAAAAAAACACAAACGTCCCGCCGGATACAGATATCAAGCCGGTTATCGTGGAGCCTGTAGCTGAAAAGACAGTGAATATTCGTGTAGAGCCGACACAGTCAAAAACCTCTAATCATAATGAAGGAACGCGAGAAGATGATCGTAGTCCTGACGAAACAACAGAGGATGGCAAACCTGCGGATCAGAAAGCTTTTGGCTTAATCACAGGCATTCTACGTGAAAAATGGGGGATCGACAGCACACATGTTCAGGTGATTAATTCGCAGGATGGAACACATGAATGGTAACAGGAGGTGAACCGAAATGGGTAAATGGAGGAAAAAGCTGGAGCAATGGATGGGTGAAGGGGGAGACGGAGCGAAAAAGTTCAATTCATTTCGTTGGCTACTTATTCTTGGCCTTATCGGTGTAGCGATCATGCTCTTTAATTCATTCGTTAATGTGAAAAAAGTCGACCCGGAAAACGTAGGGAGGGAACCGCCTGGCGTAATGAAAAATGAGCCTGCGTTAGAAACAACGGTAGGTGAGGACAGTTCCTTTGCCGGAATCGAGAAGGCTTTTGAGGACAATATGAAACAGATGCTAGAGCAGATTGTTGGCGTAGGAACCGTCGATGTCATGGTTACGGTAGACTCTACCGAAGAAGTGATCGTTCAACGGAATGTGAAGGACATGCAGGAAGAAAATAACGAGACGGACGCTAATGGTGGACAAAGGCACACTACTCAATATACACGCGATGGTGAGATTGTCACCTATGAATCATCTGGTGGTCAGCATACTCCGATTGTTACGAAAAAAGTAAAACCACAGGTAAGGGGAGTGCTTGTTGTGGCTATGGGGGCAGAAAACCCTACGGTGAAGCAGCTCATTGTGGATGCTGTGCAGAAGGGACTGAACGTACCTTCATACAAAATATCAGTCGTTCCGCGTAAGCAGGGATAATATGGAATTTAAGAACAAAGAAGTTAATATTGCAAACCACTTATGAATATGGAGGACAGAACATGAATAATAAAAGACAAACCGTTTGGCTGGTGTCCATGCTGAGTTTAATGGTGGTACTGTCTGCATATTATTTGTTTACGGAGGACTCTAGTCCGGCGAATCCGCCCGTGGCAGACAGCGAGCAGGTGAGCAAGGTTAAACAGGATGCTGCCCAGGAAGCAACGTCAAAGGCAGAAGAACAAATGAACGAACTGAAAGTAAATGAAGTGGTAACCAATGGAGAAGTAACTGACGGAACAGCAGGGACTTCCACAAAGGACACGGCTTCTACAACTGATCCAGCAACAGAATCATCAAAAGCCGGTAAAGACACAGCCGCCGCCCCTGCTACTGAATCGACTGCATCCGATCAAAACACAACTACAGCTAAGACAGACACGACAGCTAAAAGTGATGACAAAGCAGCTTCTAGCGCCAAAACCGACAAGCAGGTACTTGATCAAGTAGCAAACGAACAAGCAGCCCAACCAACAGCGGCAGCTGTGATTGACAACTATTTGCTGGAGCGGGATGTGGAAAATCAAAAGAAAAATGACGAGCTGACTACGGCAATGAATGATAGTACACCTCAGAAAGCTGCAGAGGCGCAAAAGGAATTACATGTACTTGAAGATAAACAGGCCAAAATTACCGGTATCGAAGAAGAGCTACAGCAGCAATTCGCCAATGCAGTCGTCCGCGAGGAAGATGCTGATAAATACAAAGTAGTGGTTCTGAGTGAAAAATTGGATGCTAAGCAAGCGGTAACGATTGTCGATAAAGTCATGAAGGAATTAAACGTTACGCAGGACAAGATCAGTGTCCAGTATGTTACACAATAAGACAAAAAACGCGAAAAAGCCCGGATTTCTGCACAATCCCGGGCTCTTTCTATTTTTAATGATTGTGATATAATACATAAAGCTGTTTCAAAAATGTTATCAGCAACCGGCAAAATGCTGAAGGAGTGATTAATAGAGATGTTTAAATTAAGCGAGATTAAGGAATTGATCAAGCTGGTGGATGAAACGTCTGTGCATGAGCTTGAAATTGAAAATGAAGGAACTCGCCTCATGATCCGTAAACCGGGCAAAAGCGAGATCGTTACGGTACAGGCTCCTGTAACAGCACCTGCTTATACAGTGGCGCCACAAGCTGCAATTCCGAATCCACAAGCACAGTCCGATGTTGGACATGCAACTGCTGGGGAACCGAAGGAATATGCAAGCAATCTACATAAAATCGTATCTCCGATGGTGGGCACTTTCTATAGTTCTTCATCCCCGGATACGGCCCCGTATGTGAGTATCGGCAGTAAAGTAGGCGATAAAACAACGGTATGTATTATTGAAGCGATGAAGTTGATGAACGAGTTGGAAGCTGAAGTGAAGGGCGAAATTGTTGAAATTTTGGCCGAAAACGGACAGTTGGTTGAGTATGGCCAGCCATTGTTCCTTGTGAAACCGGAGTAAGAAGCTTGTTTGTCCCCTTTTTTGAGGGTTCGGCAAGACTGCTCCCAGGGAGGATAAAGTCATGACATTTCAAAAAGTATTAATCGCGAACCGTGGAGAAATTGCAGTTCGTATCATTCGCGCTTGCCGCGAAATGAATATTTCGACAGTTGCCGTTTATTCGGAAGCTGACAAGGATTCGTTACATGTACGTCTCGCAGATGAGGCTTACTGTATCGGACCGACGTTGTCTAAGGACAGCTACCTTAATTTTACGAACCTGATGAGTGTTGCTACATTGACTGAATGTGATGCCATTCATCCAGGTTACGGATTTTTGGCGGAAAATGCAGACTTCGCTGAAATTTGCGAATCGTGCAATATTACGTTTATCGGACCTTCTCCTGAAGCAATTAACAAAATGGGAGACAAGGCTGTAGCCAAGCAGACCATGAAGGATGCCGGGGTTCCGGTTATTCCAGGTTCAGACGGACTGGTTGAGGATGTGCAGGATGCGATCAGCATCGCACGTGATATCGGATATCCGGTCATTATCAAGGCCACAGCAGGTGGTGGTGGTAAAGGTATTCGTATCGCCGAAGATGAGGATAACCTTATTCAACAAATCACTACTGCTCAGCAGGAAGCGCAAAAGGCCTTTGGCAATGCGGGTGTGTATCTGGAAAAATATTTGACCGGTATGAAACACGTGGAAATACAGATCATCGCGGACAAGCATGGTAATGTTGCCTATTTGGGCGAACGGGACTGCTCTGTACAGCGTCGTCGTCAGAAGTTGTTGGAGGAAGCACCATGTCCAGTACTTTCGCAGGATGTTCGTGAAGAAATGGGACAGGCGGCTGTTCGTGCAGCTTTGGCCGTTCAATACTCTGGCGCAGGTACGCTTGAATTTTTGCTTGGCCCGGACAATAAATTCTATTTCATGGAAATGAACACACGTATTCAGGTAGAACATCCAGTAACAGAAATGATTACCGGTGTAGACCTGATTAAAGAAATGATTTCGGTCGCTGAAGGGCATCCGCTTTCCTTTACTCAGGAAGAAGTCACGATTAATGGCTGGGCAATCGAATGCCGCATTAACGCTGAGGACCCGGATCGTAATTTTATGCCTGCACCGGGTAAAATCGGATTTTATCTGCCTCCAGGCGGTCCTGGAGTACGGGTAGACAGCGCTGCTTATCCAGGCTATAGCATTCCGCCTTACTATGACTCAATGATCGCCAAGCTGATTGTATGGGCGCCTACACGGCAGGAGGCGATTGCCAAAATGAAGCGGGCTTTAGCTGAGTTTGCTATTGAGGGCATACCCACAACGATTTCTTTTCACCAGCGCTTGCTAGAGCATCCGACCTTTATTGAAGGCGATTTTGATATTAAATTTTTGGAGGAAAACGAAGTTTAATCGGTATATTTCCTCAGTTTGTCATAATGAACGCCAAATGATATAGTATGGATAATAAGTGAGCATGTCTGCTTTGATATCCAAAGCTGGAATGAAACTTATTTTGACCGAAAGGTGTTGAAGGTATGAGCACAGTGCCAACCGAATTCGAACGTACAGAAATTGGGGAAATTCAAATTGCCCCGGAAGTTATTGAAGTCATTGCCGGACTGGCTACCGTTGAAGTACCAGGTGTAGCGGGAATGAGTGGCGGATTTGCTGGCGGATTTGCCGAACTGCTAGGCCGCAAAAATTTATCTAAAGGTGTAAAAGTGGAAGTCGGACAGCGTGAAGCTGCTGTAGACGTCTCCGTCATTATTGAGTATGGTAACCGTCTGCCTGAGGTGGCTGCTGCTATTCAGCATAATGTTAAGCGTTCCATTGAAAACATGACAGGTCTTAACGTGGTAGAAGTGAACGTGCAAATTCATGATGTTCAATTCAAAAATGCTGAAAAAGTAGAAGAGCCGGAAGTGCTGGGCGCCGGACGGGTTAAATAGAGCGATACTTTGTACAAACCCCCGACCCTTATGGGTCGAGGGTTTACTCTAATTTAAGGAGGCTGTGCGTTTCGTGGCTAAAGTTATGGACAGACTTCTGCTGTTTTTGTACAGCTTAAGTATCGGAATTATTTCCATTCTCGCCATCCTCCTCCTGAGCGGGGCCATTCCGTATGTTTTAAGCATTGAGGATGAGCGAGTGGTGTGGTTTACCAGCTTGATTATTGCAGGAGTTCTGTTGTTATTGAGTCTTCGGGTTTTTTATATCTCTATTCGACGGAACCAAACCGTACAGCATTCTATTGATCAGCGAACCGAATATGGTGACATTCAGATTTCGGTGGATACCATCGAAAACCTGTGCCTCAAAGCGGCTTCCCGATTTCGCGGGATGCAGGATCTAAAAGCACGCGTTCGTGTGTTGGAATCGGGACTTGATATTACGATTCGGGCGATTGTTGACGGGGAAAGCTCCATTCCAGTGTTAACCTCCGAGGTACAAAAGGGGGTACACGACCATGTGGAAGAAATTACAGGAATTCCAGTATCCAATGTGTCGGTGTACATCGCTAATGTTTCTCAGTCACCAAGCTTTAAGAGTCGTGTGGAATAGAGGTGATTTTCCCTGATGCCCTGGAAAGAAATATGGGGAAGTTACAAGGGCCGGATCATGGGGATCACGGCCGGTATTTTTTTCGGTTTTATTTATTTGTGGGCAGGCTTTTGGAATATGTTGTTCTTTGCATTGATGGTGTTCATCGGATATACGCTAGGAAGGCGTAGCGATTCAGCGCTTGGTTCATTCCTCCCTTGGAAAGAATGGAGCGAATGGTTGTCGCAACGTTGGCGTCCTTTTAAATGAACCCTGTGATACGTGTTCTCCAAAATACAGCTGTAGCTTATTTGCGCCCAACGGTTTTGGAGGATGCGTTCACAGGTTTTTTTGTGGAAATTGGTTAGAATGAAAAATAGATATAGGCAAGCGTAGGAGGCAGGGCATGAAAAGACGTCTGGCGAGGGAATTAGCGGTACAGAGTATGTACCATATGGAAATGAATGAAGTGGATGCGGCGGCAGCTGTAGACATGCTGCTTCAGGAAGCGGCTGAGGAAAACGAAGCCGAAGTTGTGATTAAAAACGCGGAAGTGTTAAGAGCATATGTTTTGGAGCATGTGCGTGGCACATGGGAGCACAAGGAAGCTATTGACGGGCTGTTGGCGGATTACCTGAAAGGCTGGCAGATCAGCCGACTTTCACGTGTGGATCGTCAAATTTTGAGGCTTGCGGTATATGAAATGATTTTTCGCGAGGATGTTCCAGCCAAGGTATCAGTCAATGAAGCCATTGAATTGTCGAAGCACTTTGGTACCGAGGAATCGGGTAAATTTGTTAATGGTGTACTGGGACGAGTTATACAAGAGCTGGAGCAATTGAAAGCACGTTTTTAATTAGAGACTACTGAATCAGGTTGGGGAGTGGTTAAACATGTCAGCACCGATCATTGATGGTAAACAAATCTCTCAGGATATCCGGGCAAGCATTCAGCAAGAGGTCATTCGTTTGAAAGAACACAGCTTTCAACCCGGACTGGCTGTTGTACTGGTGGGCGAAGATCCTGCTTCTAAGGTGTATGTTAAAAATAAGGAAAAGGCGTGTCATGATCTCGGCTATTACTCTGAGGTTCATCGACTGGCGGCAGATACTTCGCAAGAAGCATTACTGAAACTGGTGGATAAGCTGAATCATCAAAGTAATATCCATGGGATATTGGTGCAACTGCCATTGCCAAAGCATATTCAGGAAAAAGCTGTCATTGACGCGATTGCAGTGGAGAAAGATGTTGACGGATTTCATCCGGTAAACGTAGGAAACCTGGTCATCGGTGATGATAGCCTACTGCCTTGTACTCCCGCTGGAGTCATTGAGTTAATCAAGCGTGCTGGAGTAGAGATAGCTGGTAAACATGCAGTTGTTATTGGTCGCAGTAATATCGTGGGCAAGCCAGTCTCTTTATTGCTGCAGCGTGAAAATGCTACGGTTACGATGTGTCACTCTCGTACAGCGAATATGGCCGAGCTCAGCAGACAAGCGGATATTTTGGTCGTTGCCATCGGTAAAGCCAATTTTATTGATGCTTCGTTCGTAAAACCAGGTGCAGTAGTTATCGATGTGGGAATGAATCGTCTGGAGAACGGAAAGCTGGCGGGTGACGTTGATTTTGAGAGCGTAAAGCAAGTGTCCGGTCCGATTACGCCTGTTCCCGGCGGAGTAGGCCCAATGACGATTACAATGCTGATGCAAAATACGCTCGTAGCGGCCAAGCGGTCGTACGGTTTGGCATAAAGGCAGCTACCTGTGGCTGAACAACAACGTATTTATTCTATAAAGGACCTGAATCGTTATATCCGGATGAAACTGGAATCCGATCAGGTGCTGTCTGATGTATGGATACGCGGGGAGATTTCTAACTTTACGCATCATTCGAGTGGTCACATGTACTTTACGCTCAAGGATGAGGGGAGCCGGATACGTTCGATTATGTTTGCGACCCATAATAGACGGCTCCCTTTCGTACCAAAAGAAGGTACGCGTGTTATCGCCCGGGGAAACGTATCCGTGTATGAACGGGATGGACAATATCAATTTTATGCGACGCAAATGCAGCCTGACGGTATAGGCAGCCTTTATTTGGCTTATGAACAACTCAAACAAAAGCTTGATGCAGAAGGGCTGTTTGATACCGCTCGCAAACGGAATCTGCCCGCTCACCCGGCAACCATCGGTGTAATTACGTCACCGACCGGAGCGGCTGTGCGTGATATTATCACCACACTTCAACGCCGATACCCGCAGGCTGGAATCGTGTTGTATCCTGTTCTTGTGCAAGGAAAGGGTGCTGCCCCCTCGATCGTTAAGGCAATTGAAGCCATGAATCGTATGCAGGAGGTTCAGGTGATGATCGTCGGACGGGGCGGTGGCTCCTTAGAAGAACTGTGGGCATTTAATGAGGAAGCGGTTGCGCGTGCCATTTACGCATCGGTCATTCCTGTCATTTCGGCTGTTGGACACGAAACGGATTTTACCATTGCCGATTTTGTGGCTGACTTACGCGCAGCGACGCCGACCGCAGCAGCTGAGCTGGCTGTGCCTCACCAGGGAGAGCTTCGGGATCAGCTGCTCCAGCGGGAGCAACGGTTGCGCAACGCCCTTAGGCAGCGGCTGGAAGCCAGTCGTGAACGCTTGCTGAGGCTTCGGCGTTCGCCAGTGCTGCTGCATCCACGCCGCTACATGCTCCAGCATGCAGAGCGGATGGATATGCTGCATCAGCGTCTGATCCGCGCAGCAGCTAACCGTTCACGCTTAAACGCAGAGAAAAATGCTCGTATGCGTCAGGTACTAGAGCGGTTTAATCCGCGCGAACAAATTCGTTCGGCGCGCAAGCAGACGGATATGGCACAACGTCAGCTGGAGTCTGCGATGCGTGCGATCACAAAAACGGGACGGCAGCAGCTGCATACCGGAATTCGTCAGCTGGATGCGCTGAGTCCGCTCAAAGTCATGGCCCGAGGCTACAGCTTGGTATACGATGAGCAGGAGAAACGGCTGATCAAGTCGCTCAAAGATGTACAACCGGGAGATTCCATTAAGATAAAAGTGAGTGACGGGCAGTTAGACTGTCAAGTATGGGGAATGAAGGAGGACGCGAAGCACGGTGGCGAATGAAGCGGAATTGAATTTTGAAGCGGCCATGGCCGCTCTTGAAGAAATTGTCGGACAACTGGAGCATGGAGACGTTCCTCTGGAGCAAGCCATTGATTTGTTCCAGCGGGGGATGAAGCTGTCTCAGCTTTGCAGCCAGAAGCTGGAACAGGTCGAACGTAAAATTGAAATGATTGTGGAAGAGGATGGAGATTTGCGCAAGAAGCCTTTCGGTGGCGGATTGGATGAAAACGGCGGTGAAGGGCTTGAATAGACTGTCGTTCAAGGAATATTTGGCTGTGACGGCAGATGCAGTTTCGTCTGCATTGACCGAGCAGTTTCCGGCGCATTGGGACATTCCAGATGTCCTTCGAGAATCTATGAACTATTCACTGACCGCAGGCGGAAAACGGCTGCGGCCTCTGCTTGTGATCGCCGCTGCGGAAGCATTTGGTGGAAGCAGGGAAGCGGCGTTGCCAGTAGCATGTGCGGTAGAAATGGTACATACGTATTCCCTCATTCACGACGATTTGCCGGCGATGGATGATGATGATTATCGGCGAGGAAAGCTGACGAATCATAAGGTATACGGCGAGGCGGTTGCTGTTCTTGCGGGCGATGCTTTGCTGACCCATGCGTTTTATTGCATCGTGCAGGCAGGTCGTCGTCACGGGGTTTCTTCCGACGCGCTATTGTCCATAGTTGAGGATTTATCCGAAATGAGCGGCGCCAGAGGTATGGTAGGTGGACAGGTCGCAGATATGTCAGGCGAGCAGGGAATGACGGGGATTAAGGAACTGGAATATATCCACCTTCATAAAACGGCTGATTTGATCATTTTCTCACTCTTGGCAGGTGGACGGATTGCTGGGGCAGACAAGAGTCAACTAGAGGCGCTTCGCTGTTTTGGACGAGATCTGGGCCTGGCCTTTCAAATTCAGGACGATATATTGGATCTCGTAGGCGATGAAAGCAAAATGGGAAAAAAAACGCAGAGTGATGTTGAACAAGAGAAGGTTACCTATCCGTATTTCATCGGTATGGACGCATCTCTGCGACAAGTGGAGGAACTCACAGTGTCTGCCAAAAAAGTGATTGCAGAAGGTGGCATTCCCGATTCTTCGCGTTTGCTGGAGATAGCGGATTACCTGATGAAGCGTGATCATTAGTAGCATTAGAACTGGTTTGACTTGTCTGCGTTTAAGCACAGTCCAAAAGTGTGATATAATACTTGTTAACTTTACACACAAACTTGAAGGAAAGCGGGGAGATATGCGTGCTGCTTCCACACATAAAGCAACCAGGCGATCTGAAATCACTGTCGGTTGAGGAGTTGGCTTCTCTAGCCGAGGAAATCAGGAGCTTTTTGATTGAGAAGCTGTCCGTGACTGGGGGGCATCTGGCATCGAATCTGGGAGTGGTTGAGCTCACGATCGCCCTGCATTATTGCTATAACAGTCCAAAGGACAAGATGATTTATGACGTTGGGCACCAAGCCTACGTGCACAAAATATTGACAGGGCGAATGGATCGTTTTGATACACTTCGTCAGCGTGATGGACTTTGTGGTTTTGTAAAAAGAAGCGAGAGCGAGCATGATGTTTGGGAAGCTGGACATAGCAGCACTTCCCTTTCGGCTGCAATGGGGATGGCCTTGGCACGAGATTTAAAGGGCGAGGACAATAAAGTTATTGCAATGATCGGGGACGGAGCATTGACTGGGGGCATGGCCTTCGAAGCATTAAACCATATTGGTCATGAACGTAAAAATTTAATGGTCATTCTGAATGATAATGAAATGTCCATCGCCCCGAATGTAGGGGCCATGCATAATTATTTGAGCAAAATTCGCTCGGACCGTCACTATTTGCGGGCAAAGGATGAGCTGGAAGTTTTGCTGAAAAAAATACCCGCTATAGGCGGTAAACTTGCCAAATCGGCTGGCCGTGTCAAGGACAGTCTTAAATATATGATGGTGCCAGGTGTGCTGTTTGAGGAGCTGGGATTTACGTATCTTGGTCCGGTCGATGGACATGATTTGTCCAAGCTAATTGAGACTTTTCAGCAGGCTGATAACGTTACTGGCCCCGTATTAGTGCATGTCGTAACCACCAAGGGTAAAGGCTATAAACCTGCGGAGGCCGATTCGCACAAGTGGCACGGCATCAGTCCATACAAAATTGAATCAGGTCAGGTACTCAAAGCCGTGGGCAATCCGATGTATACAGAAATTTTCGGTAGAACGCTGATTGAGCTGGCTGAACAGGATGAGCGGATCATTGCGGTCACCCCTGCAATGCCTGGTGGATCAGGGCTAGTACCGTTTAGTAAAGAGTTTCCTACACGTATGATTGACGTCGGTATCGCTGAGCAGCATGCTGCAACCATGTGTGCAGCGTTAGCAATGGAAGGGATGAAGCCGGTATTTGCGGTGTATTCCACTTTTATGCAGCGTGCATATGACCAAATTGTGCACGATATTTGTCGTCATAATGCCAACGTGATGTTCGCGATTGATCGTGCTGGTTTTGTTGGTGCTGATGGTGAAACTCATCATGGCGTGTTTGATGTAGCATTCCTGCGTCATATCCCGAATCTGGTGCTTATGATGCCAAAGGATGAAAATGAGCTGCGCCATATGATGAAAACAGCACTTGACTACGAAGACGGTCCAATTGCTTATCGTTACCCACGTGTTAACGTGGTTGGTGTGCCATTGGATAATGAATTGCGGGCTATTCCCATCGGCAGTTGGGAGTTTCTGCGTAAAGGTGAGGGCTTCGCTGTAATCGCTTCAGGACCAATGCTCCAAGTGGCGACAGAGGCTGCGGAGGCGATGAAACGTGAGGGTATGCAAGTGGGCGTTGTGAATGCACGCTTCCTCAAGCCTTTGGATGAGGAGATGTTGCGTGAACTGGCCCGCCAGCATACGAAGCTGATCGTATTGGAAGAAGCTTCTGAAGCGGGAAGTTTGGGTAGCGCTGTACTGGAATTTTACGCTAAAGAAGAAATACAAGATGCACAGGTGCGCTTAATGGGGATTCCCGATCTGTTTGTGGAGCACGGCTCCATAAAAGAGCAGCGCGCTGAAGTGGGACTTACCGTTGAAGCTGTGTGCTTAAAGCTGCGTAAGTGGTCTGCTGAGCCAGCATATGGCATGGGGCAATCTGTATAGGGTAACTTAAAGTAAACAACATGATATTATAAAAAGTATGACAAGAGCAGCCTGGCTGCCTAAAGGGAGATTAACATGTCTGTTCCGAAGGAACGCATTGATGTATTGCTTGTAGAACAAGGTTTTTTTGAAAGCCGTGAAAAAGCTAAAGCCGCAATCATGGCAGGTCTAGTGTTGGCGGACAGCGAACGGATCGAGAAAGCGGGAATGAAGGTACCACGTTCCAGCGAGCTTAAAGTTAAAGGGGCGGTGCATCCGTATGTAAGCCGTGGAGGGTTGAAGCTCGAAAAGGCCATCCGTCAATTCGAGCTGGACATGAAGGGCAGGACGATGCTGGATATCGGTTCATCAACCGGAGGCTTTACGGATTGTGCGCTTCAGCATGGAGTTGAGTACGTGTATGCCATTGATGTGGGGTATAATCAGCTGGATTGGTCACTTCGTAATGATGAACGTGTATGCGTTATGGAGAAAACAAATTTCAGATATATGACACCTGCAGATTTGGGCGGTCCTGTGCCTAATTTCGCAAGTATTGATGTTTCTTTTATTTCGTTACGAATTATTTTGCCACCGTTGCTTGCATTGCTGCATCAACCTGCTGATATTGTAGCTCTAATTAAGCCTCAATTCGAAGCTGGACGCGAAAAGGTTGGGAAATCTGGCGTGGTTCGAGATCCTGCTACACATAAAGAAGTGCTGCAGACCATCTTGATGTTTGCGCATGAGCTTGGCCTGACATTGCAAGGCTTGGCCTTTTCCCCTATTACAGGTGGCGAAGGAAATATTGAGTTTTTAGCACATTGGCGTTTGGATGGCCTTCCGTCTGCTAAATCACAGCCGGAGAAGGTGGATTTCAGTCCACTAATTGAACGAACCGTTCAGGAAGCAGGTCAGACTTTTAATAACGGCCCATCGCGTAAGTGACATTCAGGGGTTCTCCATGAGTTCTGTGAACTTAAGAGAACCTCTTTTTGGTGTGAGGGATTGATTGTAGAACTCACGTTCGCCTATAATGAGAGGTATAATTGCAGATATGTATTTTCATTCACACAGATGTGATGAACCCAATTGAATATCCGGTCGCAGGTACAGCGTACCTGTATGAGGAAAAGGGATTTTATATCTTGTCCTAGAATATGTCCATGAGGTGATCGGTTCATGGACACGCGATACGATACGGTTATCATCACTGTGATCGGGGTGATATTAGGGATATGGGCTTTATATAGCCTGCGTGCCTGGTTAAAAGAGCCGGGACCGCTTGTGCTAAAAACGATACCAATTAACGAGGAATTGAACGAAGGACCTGCTGTGGACCAACTAGAAGAAGCAGGGTATGAAGTGGTGGGCGGGAAAATGAAAATACCGCTTGCTTTTAAAGTGAATGGACATACCGTGTATAGCCGTTTGTTTATTGATTACGTAGCTGTACGTAACGGTTCGACATATATGGTCAAAACGTCACGCCGCAAGAAACCGATGGAGTGGAACGGTCCTGATTTACGGGACAGGCTTATGCCTTATTTGCTGCTCTATCCGGGCTGTGCGGGGGTATTGTACGTTGATACGGACGAGAAAAGTATTCGCCTTATTACATTAATGGAAGACCTCGAAGAAGAGGAATATGAAGGTTAATCCATAGGAGGATTATATGAAGGGTCAACGACATATTAAAATCAGGGAAATTATTTCACAACATGAGATTGAAACGCAGGATGATTTAGTTGAAGCATTGCGTGAGGCTGGTTTCCAGGTCACGCAGGCAACTGTATCCCGGGATATCAAAGAACTGCTGCTCATAAAGGTTCCAATGGACGACGGCAGATATAAATATTCGATGCCTTCAGACCAGCGCTACAATCCGACGCAGAAACTGAAACGTACATTGGTTGACAACTTTTTGCATATTGACTACACAACCAATCTGATTGTGATGAAGTGCCTGCCAGGAACAGCTAACTCGATTGCTGCTTTATTAGATAATATTGAATGGTCTGAGGTCATGGGTACGATCAGCGGGGATGACACCATTTTGATTATCTGCCGATCGGAAGAAAATAGCGAAACTATCGTGAATCGTCTTATGGGCTACATTTCCTAATTATAAAGTACGCATATTAGGCGTTTTAATTTGTACATCATAGAGGTGAAAGAACGATGCTGGTCACTTTGTCTATACGGAATTTGGCAGTCGTAGAAGCTGTCGATGTTCATTTTTATAAAGGATTTCATGTATTGAGCGGAGAAACTGGTGCTGGTAAATCCATTATTATCGACGCACTTGGGCTGATTGCGGGCGGCAGGGGATCTGCTGATCTAGTGCGTTACGGATGTGATAAAGCCGAAATGGAAGCCTTGTTTGAATTGCCGGTCAAACATCCCGTTTGGAATACGTTGGAGGAACAAGGGATTAAGGCTAATCCAGAAGAGCATTTGCTGATTCGTCGAGAACTTACAGTTCAGGGGAAAAGCTCATCTCGAATTAACGGTCAGATGGTTAATTTAACGATGCTGCGTGAGGTAGGTGAGCAACTCGTTAATATCCACGGGCAGCATGAGCATCAAAGCTTGCTGCGTGCGGATCGCCATCTTGCGCTGCTGGATACGTTCGGTGACTCGGTCATTGGTCCAGTCAAAGCGCTTTACCGGGAGCGCTACAATGCTTTTGTCAAAGCGGAAAAAGAAGTAAGAGAATTGCAAAGCTCCAGTCAAAAGGCTTATCAGCTATTGGACATGTATCGCTTCCAATTGGAAGAGATCGCTGCGGCGGAGTTAAAATTGGGTGAAGATGAATTATTGGCAGAGGAACGGGTCAAGCTATCCCATAGTGAGAAAATGATGGATGGAGTATCAGGAGCATACGAGCTGTTAAGTGGCAGAGGTGGTCTGGATACGGTCAATAACGTGTTGTCCAGATTAAATGATGTTCAGAGCTACGACAGTAAAAGCCTTCAGCCCATTGCGGAGCAGATTCAATCTGCTTTCTATCAGTTGGAGGATGCAGCGTTTCAATTACGCTCTTATCGTGAGGATATTGAATTTAATCCGGGCAAGCTGCATGAGGTGGAGCAACGTTTGAATCAAATTACCGGGTTACAGCGAAAATATGGTGATAGTATAGAGCAGATTTTGGAATACTATAGCCGTATTGAGCAGGAAACCGATCTGTTGGAAAATAAAGATGAGCGGCTGGAGCAGCTCATTGCAAAGCGGGATGAGTTGCTTTCGAATTTGCTGGAGATTGCTGAAGAGCTTACAGAGGCACGTGAAATTTGTGCTGAAGAGCTTGCAGAGCAAGTAGAGCAGGAATTAAAAGATCTTCAAATGGAAAGAACGTCACTCAAGGTGCGTATTGATCCAATTGAAGATCCACGTGGATATGAATATAAAGGTCTAAAGGTACGACCTACCAAGCAAGGGATAGATAATGCGGAATTTCTGATTTCGCCCAATCCAGGTGAGCCACTTCGCCCACTCGGTAAAATCGCTTCCGGTGGTGAGTTATCACGTATCATGTTGGCGATGAAAAGTATTTTTGCGCGTCATGATCAAATTCCGGTGCTCATTTTTGACGAGGTGGATACCGGGGTAAGTGGTCGTGCAGCTCAGTCCATAGCCGAGAAGCTTTATCGTTTGTCTTCCGTTTGTCAGGTGTTTTCCATTACTCATTTGCCGCAGGTGGCATGTATGGCAGATCATCAGTACCTGATTGAGAAAAATGTTCATGACGGACGGACCATGACTCAAATTGAGGGACTAACGGAGGAAGGTCGTGTTAAGGAATTGGCACGGATGCTGGGTGGGGTAGAAATTACCGAAAAAACATTGCATCACGCACAGGAAATGCTGAATTTGGCGGAAGGAAAGAAAGCCTGAAAAGAGCGGCTGGCGTAATGATTAACAGTTATAAAAGCCTGGGGGCAAGGTTACCTTATAGGTACGCAATTGGCGACCACCTTTACTCGTCAAGCGAAAGAAGCAAAGGGAGCGTGACAGCCATTGAATTTTTACTCCAGGATCAAATTGCTCGGTCTTTTGCTTGTTTTTCTTATGTGTTCTCTCGGTAACGCTCAGCATGTGCAAGCAGCGCTGCCTCTACAAGCTTCTTTGGATTTGTTCGGCACTAAAAGCATGCAAACAACCCAAGAAAGCGTGGTTCCCGATTTGAAAGTATACCCGGGGGGGCAGACGATCGGGGTCAAAGTAAAATCTTCAGGAGTGCTTGTCGTAGGTCACCATATCATTCAGGAAAGCAATGATCGTAAGGTGTCACCTGGTGAGACAGCTGGTATTCGCCTAGGGGACCGGATTACACACATGAACGGCAAACCCCTTAATAGTCTCGCCAGGGTAGCGGAAGCCGTGGACGAGGCAGGTAAAAACAAAAAGCCGCTGGACATCACGCTTTGTCGAGGTGAGCAGACGATTTCCACCAAGTTAACCCCAGCATACGATCAAGATGATAAAGCGTGGCGGCTTGGGTTGTATATTAGAGACTCGGCTGCAGGCGTAGGTACATTAACGTTTTATGCACCGGACCAGGGGGTTTACGGGGCCTTGGGTCATGTAATTACCGATATGAATACTCAAACTCCCATTGTTGTGGGTAGTGGAGAGATTGTGCAATCCAATGTGACGTCAATTGCGAAGAGCCAGAGTGGGGAACCAGGAGAAAAACGTGCTCATTTTCTCAAAGATCATCGGATCTTAGGAAATATAGAACGAAATACGAGCTTTGGAATATTTGGGAAAATGTCAGATGAGCCGCAGAATGGATTGTATTCGACGCCCATTCCGGTGGGACTTGCGAATGAAGTAAAAGAAGGACCGGCAGAAATATTGACTGTATTGGAAGGTCAACAAATTCAGCGTTTTCAGGCAGAAATTGTACACATTTCTCAGCAGGATAAACCGGCAACCAAAGGGCTTGTGATTCGGGTTGTAGATCCTAAGCTATTAGATAAGACCGGCGGAATCGTGCAAGGAATGAGTGGGAGTCCGATTATCCAAAATGGTAAGCTGATCGGAGCTGTAACACATGTATTCGTTAATGATCCTAAATCAGGTTACGGATGTTTTATCGAATGGATGTTGCGTGATGCAGGAATCATGCATAATAAATTGAGCTTGAAGTCATCCTCTAATCTTAAGGCGAGCTAGTGGCCTTAAGATTTTTTTGTCGAAAAGCAGGGGAATAACTCAGAATTGCAAGATAAAAATTCAATTATAATTGAATTAATAAAAAAAATAAATAAAAATAATTTTCGACAGAAGGAATTCATAATTCGATGTCGAAATCATATACTCCGACAAGAAATATTTATTTAATGCAAACAGATGTCCCAATGGAATAACACTCAATAAGGAGGAAGTACATTGCAAAAAATTGAGGTATTGTTGGCTGATGACAACCGGGAATTTACGAATTTGCTTGCTGAATATATTTCCGATCAGGAGGATATGGAAGTTACAGGAATCGCCTTTAACGGTGAAGAAGTACTCCAACGCATCGCAGAATCCCGCAACATACCTGATGTACTTATTTTAGATATTATTATGCCTCATCTGGATGGTCTCGGTGTATTGGAGCGTTTAAGAGAAATGAACCTGACTCCACAACCGAAAATCATTATGCTGACTGCATTCGGTCAAGAAAATATTACACAGAGGGCCGTTCAACTCGGGGCATCTTATTATATTTTGAAGCCGTTTGACATGGAAGTGCTTGCTAACCGTATACGCCAATTGGTAGGACCGCAATTAGTCAGCAATAGCCCGGTAACCGTTTCATCCATGCGGTCCAACGTTGTGCCTATGGGTAAGACGAAAAACCTGGATGCCAGCATCACGGCTATCATCCATGAGATCGGCGTACCAGCTCACATCAAGGGCTATCAATATCTACGCGAAGCCATTACGATGGTGTACAATAATATCGAAATATTGGGAGCCATCACCAAAACCCTATATCCGGCAATTGCCGAAAAGTTCAAAACGACGGCATCTCGCGTAGAACGCGCCATTCGCCATGCCATCGAGGTAGCATGGACCCGTGGAAATATCGACAGCATCTCCCACCTGTTCGGTTACACTATCAATATCAGCAAGTCCAAACCAACCAACTCAGAATTTATAGCGATGGTCGCAGACAAGCTGCGGATTGAGAATAAGGTGTCCTGAAAGTCTGATGAGACGCGAAAAAATGAACATGAGTAGAACGCAAATTCTCAATAATTTATCGATCGTTGCGCCGGAGATTCCGATGAAGCTCTTCGCAATTGAGTTGAATTTTACGCTTTACACACATATCAATAGGTATTTTTGCTGAAACTAATACTAAAAAAGTGAAAATTATTTGAATAACGCTTATCTCTTCGGAGGTGGGCGTTATTTTTTTGCAAGATGTCGCAAATTTGCAAATCCATCAAATTAGGGTAACTCACCGATAGAGGGCCCCTATACTTGGATTCATCGTATGAACGTTCAAAGAGCAATTAAGAGATGCAAGGTTGAATTATACCAAGCATTTAATGAGGAGAGACTACGAGCGAGGTAATTGCGGAGAGTTCATTTTATAGTAGGAATATCATTAAGCAAAACCGTACTTCGAAATGATGCTAATGGGCGCGTAACAAACACTATTACGACAAATACAAGATCGAACAGATGTAATCTTGCAATTGCAATGGACTCTACGAATAATGCTGTCGTTATACGTTCATCGGTCTATCTCCTTATGCGCATCAGAGTGTAAATCTGCCAATGTTATTATATTATTGACTTTACTTCCCATTAAAATGTAAGGTATTAACATACACTATTACTAGGGAAGGTTGTTAGATGATGCGGATAAAAATTTCAATAATTTTGTTAGTGATTGTTTGGTTTTTCACTACCGGCATTTCTGATCTACAAGCTAAACTGGATAGAGGAATAAAAAACACGGTTACATCTAATATGTTTGGTGCCAGTGGAGACGGGACTGATCAGACAAAAGCTATCCAGTCTGCACTTGACTACCTCGAGAGAGTGGGAGGCGGTAAGCTTATCCTTGGCAAAGGTACGTATCTCCTAAGTATCGCTAAGAGTATTCACAGTAAGGCATGTATTGTCATACCCGCCGGAGTGATTATAGAAGGCTCTGGTATGGGTGTCACCATCATCAAACGGATTAGTAGTGAACGGAAGCAAAACGGCGTATTGCTCGTTAATAAAGGCTACGACACAAAGGGTGGATATAAAGCAGCTGGCAATATCGTGTTACGAAATTTCACGATTACAGACGGTGATGTTACCTCCAAGCCGAGGACTTACGGGGACTTGATTGCGTTGGGACATGCGAATAATGTACTTATTGAGCGTGTCCAATCGTTAAATCATGATCAACATTTCGTAGACATTTGCGGTTCGAGAAATATAACCGTGAGAGATTCTATCAGTAATAATCTTCAAGACACCTATGGGACGGCCACAATTCAAGTTGATCGAGCTAAAAACCTAGGGATATGGGGGTTGCTACTTGACGGAACTAATCCAAAAAATATAACTATAGAGAATAACAAAATCAACTCAATGTCCGAACTGGTGTTACAACTTGGGCATGATCAATCTATTGCAGGAGATATACGTGTAGTAAAAAATGCAATAAATTGCTTGAATAAAGCTAGAGCACAAATAGCAATCGGTAAGGACGAAGATACATCAATATTGACTGCAAACATTAAAGACAATCAAATAAAACTCAATAATGCAAATAGTGTAGGGGTTAATCTGGTGGCCAATACAGCCAACAGACTAGAAAATATCTCAATAGCTGGCAATACTATCACAGGTAAGATGCGGTCAGCGACTATTGTAGGCAATTCTGTCGCATCTGCGGGTTTTGAGGACATTTTGTATTCACATTACGTTGAGGTGTAACACATGAGTTTTCTACGCAGGTTGCTATAGACTTTTTTAATAAATCTTTATAATTTTATGTTAAACTTGTCTCTATATGGGTTACTGTGGCATGTCTGATTAGAAATATAATTAAAGCAAACTTTCAAATGAGGTGAATGGATGTCTTTCCGTATTGTTCGAAGTATTTAGTTTCCGGGCTGGAAAAAAACGCGTACCAGCTGTCAAGGGGGGAGTCTGCCTCATTGACTACAAAACTAAAATTTCGAATGATCTCGGTCTGCTATTCCGTAGTTTATTATCTTATTTGAAGGTGGATAAAAATGAATTCAATTGAATATAAAGAATTTTATGATAAGGTTGGAAAAATCAACGGATGGGATTTTAGCAATGTGAAATGTATTTCTGAAGGAGTAAAATGGGACTTCTATAATGAAGTGTCGAAGACGTGCGAGAAGTCGGACATATTGCTTAATATCGGCACGGGTGGCGGGGAAGCTATTTTGTCAATAGCGGCTTCTGCATTGCTTTTAGTCGGAATTGACCAATCTGCTGGAATGATTGATACAGCAAGAAAAAATTCTGCAGACATAGCGAATGTTCGTTTTCTACAGATGGATGCTGAAAATTTGAATTTTCCCAAGGAATTCTTTAATATAATCTCTTCTCGACATTCGTGTTTCTCTGCAAAAGAAATAGCTAAGGTGTTAGTTAAGGGTGGTATATTTTTAACACAGCAAGTGAGCGAAAATGACAAATTAAACATTAAAGAAGCGTTTGGAAGAGGGCAGGCATTGGGTACTAGAAAGACTCGTTGAAAACTCAATGTATTACAGATCTCAATGAAGCGGGCTTTAACGATATTCAGTCATTTGAATTTAATGCAATCGAATATTATCAGACTCCTGCAGACTTAGTTTTTCTTTTGAAACACACTCCCATTATTCCTGACTTTGGACAAAAACAAATGGATTTTGAAATACTCCAACAATTCATTCTGGACAACCAAACTCCAAAAGGAATTAGGACAAATGCAGAACGATTTATGATTATAGCTAGGAAGTAAAACATAAAGGGATACCCGCTTTGGGGGTATCTCTTTTTTGCTTGCAATGCTTTAACGGATGAATTGGATGGACGAAAAATAATACTCACACGCGGTTTATAAAATAAGCGTCAATCATTATATAACGATCACGAAGAGAAATTTTCCTTTTGTAAACAGTTCTGAAATTCTCTTTAATTTTGATATAAACAATGTGTCGATTCTTGTCGATATAATATCTATTATAAAGAGAACTAAGGAGCGAATATATGAAATTTAACATTCGAACAAAATTGTTATTGGGTTTCCTTGCGGTAATAATCCTGTTGGTTTTGATTAGTACAGTATCGATCTCGCGAATGAAAAAGTTAGGCGATACTTCAATGGAAATTGATAGCCATTGGATGCCAAGTGTGACCATCCTCGGAACACTAAATGGTGATATATCTGATGTAGAGCGGCTCTCATTAAACATTATTGTAGAACGTGACACGGAGGAAATGGAGAAGGTTCAGGCCGAATATGATAAGGTTTTAAAGAAAGTTGAAGAAGACCGAAAAACATACGAAAAATTAATTGCTACTCCTAAGGAACGTGAAATGTATGAACAATTCTCCAAAACTTATACGGAGTATTTGACTAAGTTACCAGAAATGATTGCAGCAGGGAGAGCTAATGATTACACTCAATCAAGCATCCTTCACCAAGAATCCTATAAGTTATGGTATAGTTCAAACGATATGATCAGTCAGCTCATTAAGTTGAATGCAGATGGATCAAAACTGATTACGAAAGAAGCTGTTGACAACTTTATTTTAGGCAGACAATTAGTTATCGTTTTGAGTATTGCAGCCGTTATACTAGCATTGATCATGGCGATCATTATAGCCCAAATTATTTCTAAGCCCATTTTGCGCATCAGTCGTGCTGCTGAAAGCATTGCGTCCGGTGACCTTACTGGGGAAGCCATTGTCGTGAAAGGCAAGGATGAGATTAGTATTTTGGCCCATTCTTTTAATACGATGGTTGCAAATCTTCGTCAACTGATTCAGTCTGTAAGTAGTACGACCGAGCTGGTAACCACTTCCTCGGAGGAATTGACGGCCAGCGCAGAGCAAAATAGCCAAGCAACTGCGCAAATTACCGAAACAGTGCAAGAAGTTGCTACAGGGACAGGTGACCAGGTGGATATGGTGACCAAATCGTCCCAGGCTATTGAGGAAATGTCCATCGGTGTAGAACAAATTGCAATCCGTGCGCAAAATGTTTTTGCATCAGCTCAGGATGCGGCTCACAAATCAGCTGAAGGTAATCAAATGATCCAGCAGGCTGTTGTCCAAATGAATAGTGTGAATGACTCTATGAATAGCTTGGCTGATCTTATGGCTGGATTGGGAGAGCGTTCAGATGAAATCGGGAAGATTATTGATGTCATCACCAATATTTCAAGTCAGACCAATCTTCTTGCCCTGAACGCGGCCATTGAAGCAGCCCGCGCAGGAGATCACGGTAGCGGATTTGCTGTAGTTGCAGGTGAAGTGCGTAAGTTGGCTGAACAATCGGCTCATTCTGCTCAACAAATTACGGAGCTGGTGGGATTGATACAAAAGGATACCTCGCATGCTATTGAGGCGGTAGCGTCCAATGGGCGAGATGTCATGACAGGTCGGGAAGTCGTACAAAATGCGGGTGCATCCTTTGAGCTTATTCAGGAAACCGTTAATAAAGTGGCCAGTGAAATTGAAGAGGTCTCTGCTGGATCGGAGCAAATGTCTGCAAGTACCGATGAGATTGTTGGCTTTGTTAGACAAATTTCAGCGATTGCTGAAGAGGCTGCAGCTGGGACGCAGCACGTATCTGCCGCGACTCAAGAGCAATTGGCATCGATGGAGGAAATTGCTTCCTCTGCAAGAAACCTGTCCAAAATGGCAGAAGACCTACAAGGACAAATTGGTAAATTTAAAGTATAAATCGTATACCGGTTCTATATTTCAGGGGAAAAGCCGCTCTATTGTGAGCGGCTTTTTCTATTCATTTTTTAATAAATATATTTGCGATTAAAAGATGGAGATATGCGGAGCCTGTAATTGGAAAGATATGATATAATGGTGGGAAATTCTTTTGGGTTGGAGTCATATCATGGACAATAAAACTGAACTTAAAGCAAGCGACCTGCGTCAGTTAGCGATAAACAAAATCATAGCTATGCTATTTTTGAATGATTTTAAATATCTGAAAAGCAGAAAAGTTTTGAAAAAAGAAAACAAGGAATTTATATTTGAAATTTGTTTCGGCGCGACCAAATATAGTGCATTAAAAGTTTACATTACCGTGGAATCCAAAAGTATAAAAAAGAAGTATAGTACAGGGGCTTGTTTTCACAGTGAGTTGATCGCTCTAACCAAGAAATATACGGGCAACAGGGATTACCTTGTGTCCACAGAAGTAGAAAGAGAACGAGTGATCCAAGAGATTGTGGAAGATATCTACACTTTTGCGTTGCCCTTTTTCAAGCGATTTGAAGATGTAGAAACACTAGCAGAACAAGTACATAAGTCAGGCTTTTTACCGCATCGCAAACGTTTTGATAAATTTAATCCGTTGACGAAAAGATTCATTGATTTTTATTATCAAGGGGAGTAATGTAGCCATCTGGGACATTTTTGTCCTCACCTTTGGAAAGTAGATAAGCATTATGAATAAGGAGAACGGTGTCCATGGAGTGGATATTACCGTTTTTCAAAAGAATCATGTACAATTTGTAAAAAGGATCAATATACTCCTCGGCATAACAAGATTTACCGAACGTGATCAATGTCTCGTTAAGAGGAGAGTCGGATGTTGCCCTGGAGGGTAGATTTTTACATGGGTATCAATCGAATGAACAACACAGAGGCTGTATACACGGATATATACAATCATATGTTATAGGCAAAAGTCATCGCATTGAACGGGCTAGTGGTATGGATGTAAAAGATTTTAAAGCAAAGAGGGGATGAGAGCATGTGGAATAGTCTGACTTGGGTGATCGTCGGCGTGTTGTTGGTGGCGTTGGGTTGGATTGTTATGGCATGGCGTGGACGTAGCGGCAATCAACAACAATCGGATGAACATCGGGGCAGTAATGTTGTTGAATTTCGCCCTCGTAAGCCCGCCCGACAATCCCGCACTGGCAATGAAATGAAGTCTAAAGTGTTTTCGGGTACACGCGCGAATACAAAAGCGGCAGATATTCAGGCCCAAGCTGGATTTGGACTGTCTGACTCCATTCAGAGCACGAGTAAACAAAAATGCTCCTTTTGTAAAAAAGAAGAAAAATTAACCTTTTATGCCGATGATAATGGTTCGCTGTATGGGGTATGTAAAGAGTGTAAGCATAAGGCGGAAAGACAGGATATGCTGCCACTTTAGTCTATACAGACTATGGAGAACCATCATCAAATAATTCTTATAATTAATAAAAACTCCCAACCGTATGTAAGTAAATTGGTTAGGAGTTTTTTTGTTAGTGTTTTACTACATTGTTAGCGAATTTGCCTGTCAATCAATTCCTCTAGCGCATCAGCTATATGATCTGGTCCATAGGATAGTTCTTCCCGGCTTAAGCTCAACCAGGCATGACGCTCATCCATATCAAAGGCATTTTCCAGCCAACCGGACAAGCCTCTGCCTCTACGATCTACTTCTACAAGCACATGGACACCCTCGGGTTCCAACTGCATAATCAGCTCTAGCTCCTCGATATCCCGTGCATACTCCGAGCCAGGCGTAAACTCAAACTCCTGCACGAATGGAACACCGCGTCCAAGCTTGGGGTGACGTTCACAGGTGGAGGAACGGAATCGGAAGCCTAACAGGTGAACCGCCTCAAACACCGTACTCATATAAGGATGTGGCTCGATTTTGAGTGAATCACGATCGGTCGGGTCCAAAGCCATGCCAATGTCCAATGCTGTTTCCAGCCAGACAGGCTGTTTGGCATGAGTAACAGGAGTTTCCAAAGGCAACCTAAAGGAAAAAGGAGTTTCAAGCTCCTGTCCTTGCTTTAGATGAAAGCCATCAGATACCTTGATCCGCGCAATGCAGCAGGTGGTGACGGTTTTTTTATCATCGTGCTCTACGATATATTCAGTCTTGAGTTCAATATCAATTTTGCCGATTTCCTGATCAATTTTACCGCCTTTGATACGTATGATGCCACTAAGTTCTTCTCCAGGCACATATACAGTCTGATCCACCAACGTATCGACTTTGGCTGAACCGATTCCTGCACTTGCTAAGATCTTGTTAAAGAAACTCATCATTCCGTCCCCCCGATAATCTTATGGTTATTATGCACAAAAAAATAAAAACTTGTACAGCTTAACGGATATACGGGGAAATAGCTTGAACCGTTCCAAAAAAATGCAAGAAAAAAGTAATGGAAAACAAGTGGGCGTATGGAGTTTGCCGCCCCATGTAGCTTACTATTCGCAGTTCACTTTATGAGGAGGTATAAAGCAATTACGACAACGAGGCTCATAAGCCTCAGAGTCACCGATCATCACGATAGGTCCTACAGTGGAAGGTTTTCCATTGACCATACGCTGCGTAAATACTGCTTCCGAGCTGCCGCATACAGCGCAGAAGGAAGTCAGTTTCTCGATGTCATCTGCCATAGCGAGCAGACCACCGACATAGCCGAACTCCTTGCCTCGGTAATCCAGATTTAGCCCATCGGCAATGACATGCTTTCCGCAATAAGCTAACTCTTGTATGAGCGACATAATATGCCGACTGAAAAACTGGACTTCGTCAAAGGCAACCACATCGGCATCTTTCGTTTCTTGCAAAATACGCTGAACGAGCTCATCCGTGAGTTTTCTTGGAATAGAGATAGCGGGCAGCCGATATCCGATTCGGCTTACAATTTCATCCTCCGCATAACGGTTGTCTTCAGCTGGTTTGTAAGCGACCACCTTGCGATGCCCGTATTGGATTAGTTTCTGACAACGGCGAATCAATTCGCCGGATTTTTCGCTGAACATGGGGCCTGTTATAATCGTAATTCGTCCTGTAGGCAAAGCGAATTCCCCTCTCTTAACATGTACATAACGCTGTAAATCTTCATCTCCGAAAGAAAACGCCATTATAGATTACCATAACGAGCCACATACAGACTAGAGAAAATATATTGTTTTTCGACATGTTTTTGTATGTCTATTCCTAAATCGTAAAGGTGGTCGTCATTGCTCTGCCGCCGCGGGCATGATATGGTGAAGCGTAGTGGAATGAAGGGAAGAGTGGAAGGCATGGACGAAAAAAACACGGATTATAGTGCCAAAAAAAGAGTATTACTGGAACAAGGACTGATTAGCCCGCAAGCTCTGGAGCTAATCATTGAGTTGGAGACAGAGCTTGATTTTCTGAGCAAGCAAAATGAATCGTTTCGCAAGGCGTTGCGAGCCAAATCAGCACAAAGTCCAAGAATGGCTACGAAATTACGAGATGCACTGTATGAATGATATGGAGAGATATCTAGATTAGGTAGATGATGATTTGCAGCCTATGCCTAAACGCTAAATTTTGTACAGTGAAATAAAGAGAGTACAATAAGCTATATATAATCAATGTTAATGGAGGAGAAACATGACTATACATTGTGATGTCGCTATTTTGGGTGGAGGAACCGGAGGGTATGTAGCAGCAATTCGCGCAGCCCAGCTCGGCAAGGAAGTGGTGATCATCGAAAAGGACAAGCTCGGCGGAACCTGTCTGCACCGTGGTTGTATTCCGAGCAAGGCTTTGCTGCGCAGTGCGGAAGTATATGCAACGATTAAAGAAAGTGCGCAATATGGTATTGAGACATCGGGAGCACAGCTTGTATTTCCCAAGGTTCAGGAACGTAAGGAAGCCGTTGTGGAGCAGCTACACCAGGGCGTTCAATTTTTGATGCGTAAAAATAAAATTACGGTGCTGAGCGGTAAGGGACGCGTGATTGGACCGTCTATATTTTCTCCTAAAAGCGGTACAGTGGCTGTGGAACTAGAAGATGGTGAGATGGAGACGATTGTTCCGGCACACCTCATTATTGCAACAGGATCACGTCCGCGTGTGCTGTCTGGACTGGAGCCAGATGGCGAATTTATTCTGAGCAGTGACGAAGCATTGACTATGGAGAACCTGCCAGCATCTCTGATTATCGTGGGTGGTGGGGTCATTGGCGTGGAATGGGCTTCCATGCTAAATGATTTTGGCGTGGAGGTTACGGTGGTTGAGGCCGCGAATCGACTTATTCCTACGGAGGACGAGGACGTTTCGCGTGAAATGCAGCGCTTGTTAACCAAGCGTGGTGTCAAGGTGCTGACGGGGGCACAAGTGTTGGCTGAAACCTACGGCAAGGATGAGGAAGGCGTACAGATTGACGTGCAAAAAGGTGAAGAAACCGAAACCCTCAGTGCTTCCAAACTGCTCATTTCTGTAGGTCGTCAGGCGAATGTGGAAAATATCGGGCTGGAAAATACGGATATCCGCGTGGAGCGTGGCTTTATCTCGGTTAATGAGCATTTGCAGACAAATGAGCCACATATCTACGCCATCGGGGATTGCATCGGCGGCTTACAACTGGCCCATGCCGCGAGTCATGAAGGCTTGCAGGCAGTTCATCATTTGGCGGGCGAAGAGTTTCACAGCGTACCCAACTATATGATTCCGCGGTGTATTTACACACGTCCTGAAGCCGCAAGCGTCGGCTTAACGGAGCAGGAAGCCCGTGAACGTGGACACCAGGTGAAAACAGGGAAGTTCCCTTTCCAAGCTATCGGAAAATCGCTAGTATACGGTAGTCGAGACGGCTTCGTGAAAGTGGTGGCGGACCAGAAAACCAATGATATTCTCGGTGTACATATGATCGGTACGCATGTGACGGATCTGATCAGCGAGGCCGCTCTTGCGCAATTGCTGGATGCTACGCCTTGGGAAGTCGGACAGCTTATTCATCCGCATCCAACGTTGTCGGAGATTTTGGGAGAAGCGATGCTGGCAGTCGATGGACAAGCGATAGGCATATAAACGTTTCAAATAAATCGGTACTTTTCTTTTTGGGGCGAAAAGGATTATAATGGGGTTAGTCAGAGTTTAGTACCAGGTTTTAAGACAAGATGGTACTAGGTGCTGAAAGTAGGATGTTTGACATTTAAGGAGGTGCCTCAATGAGTTCTAAAGGCGCTGTAGACGCTGGCTTCAGACATGAGCAGCTGGGACTTACTCACGGACAAGTAATTGATATGTACAGATATATGTTGCTCGCAAGAAGATTTGACGAGCGCAACATGCTCCTGCAACGGGCAGGGAAAATTAATTTCCACGTTTCCGGCATTGGACAGGAAGCGGCACAAGTAGGTGCAGCTTTCGCTCTAGACCGGGAAAAGGACTATTTCCTTCCCTATTACCGGGATTACGGATTCGTGCTTGCAGTCGGCATGACGCCGCGCGAATTGATGCTGTCGGCATTTGCCAAGGCAGATGACCCTAATAGTGGAGGGCGCCAGATGCCAGGGCATTTTGGTAGTAAACGGCTGCGTATTGTGACAGGCTCCAGTCCAGTGACGACACAGGTTCCACATGCAGTGGGTGTTGCGTTGGCCGCCAAGATGCAAAAAAAGGATTTTGTATCGTTTGTTACGTTTGGGGAAGGCTCCAGCAATCAGGGGGATTTTCACGAAGGCTGTAACTTTGCAGGTGTACAGAAGCTGCCAGTCATCATTATGTGTGAGAACAATCAATATGCAATATCGGTTCCGATTCATAAGCAGTTGGCAGGCAAGGTAAGCGACCGGGCATTGGGTTACGGATTCCCTGGTATTCGTGTCGACGGTAATGATGCGCTAGCCGTATATGCCGCGGTGAAGGAAGCACGTGAACGTGCTGTCCGCGGTGAAGGTCCTACGCTAATCGAAGCGATGATGTACCGTCTGTCCCCTCACTCCACCTCGGATAATGATCTGGCTTACCGGACCAAGGAGGAAGTGGATGAAAACTGGGCCAAGGACGGCGTAGCCCGCATGAAGAGTTACTTGATTGAATGCGGCATTTGGGACGAGGCCAAAGATGCAGATCTGTCGGCCGAGCTGCTGCTCGAAGTCAAGGAAGCCATTGAATATGCAGACAATGCGCCTTTTCCAAAGCCTGAAGATACGCTGCTGCATGTGTATGCTGATAGCGATGGGGAGGGTCGGTAACGATGGCGATTATGGAATATATTGATGCGATACGTCTTGCTATGAAAGAAGAAATGGAGCAGGATGAAACGGTTTTTGTATTAGGTGAGGACGTCGGCGTAAAAGGCGGTGTTTTTACAACGACTAAGGGGCTCATGGACCAATTCGGTGAGCAACGTGTCATGGATACGCCATTGGCAGAGTCGGCGATTGCAGGAGTTGCGATTGGTGCGGCAATGTACGGAATGAAGCCGATTGCCGAAATGCAATATTCGGACTTCATGCTGCCGGCGACGAATCAGATTATTAGTGAAGCGGCTAAAATCCGCTACCGCTCTAATAACGATTGGAATTGCCCTGTGGTGATCCGCGCCCCCATCGGTGGCGGTATTTTTGGTGGTTTATATCATTCTCAGTGTCCAGAATCTATCTTTTTTGGTACACCGGGTTTAAAAATTGTTGCTCCATTTACACCTTATGATGCCAAAGGATTGTTGAAAGCAGCCATTCGTGACCCTGATCCAGTGCTGTTTTTTGAAAATAAAAAATCCTACAAGCTGATTAAGGGTGAAGTGCCTGAGGATGATTATATCGTTCCAATTGGCAAGGCTAATCTGCTACGTGAGGGTGACGATATTACGGTCATCGGATATAGCCAGCCGTTGCATTTTGTTATGCAGGCAGCTGAGGAATTGGAGAAGGAAGAGGGCATTACCGCACATGTTGTGGATTTGCGCACACTCCAGCCTTTGGATCGCGAAGCCATTATTGAGGCTGCACGACATACAGGTAAGGTTTTAATCGTTCATGAGGACAACAAAACGGGCGGTATCGGTGCCGAAGTATCGGCTATTATTAATGAAGAGTGTCTGTTCGAACTGGATGCACCGATTGAGCGTCTGTGCGCTCCTGATGTGCCAGCCATGCCGATCAGTCCACCGATGGAGAAGTTTTATATGTTAAACAAGGATAAAGTGAAGGAAGCCATGCGTCGTCTCGCAATGTATTAATATAGAGCAGATTCGGGCGAAAGCATTCCAAAAGTGTAGTGGGGCAGCGATAAAACGCGCCCTTCTATGATGTTAAGGAGTTGAAAAAAATGTCAGACCAAACACAATGGAACGACGTGACCATGCCGCAATTGGCTGAATCGCTCGTATCAGCGACAATCGCCAAATGGCTGAAACAACCTGGTGATCCAGTAGAGCAATTCGAGCCAATTTGCGAGGTCATTACAGATAAAGTGAACGCAGAAATTCCTTCCACATTGGATGGGATTATGGGTGACCTGTTGGCAGAGGAAGGTCAGACGGTAGCGGTAGGCGAGTTGATTTGCCGTATCCAGACGAAGTCGGCTGCACCTACAGCATCAACAGGAGGGACACCTGCGGCACCAGCATCTCAAAGCAACGTGCAAGCACAATCCCAGCAGAGTGTTGGATCGGATCAGTCCATGCGCGGACGTTTTTCTCCAGCGGTCCAAACACTGGCTGCTGAGCACAATGTAGACCTAAGCAGAGTGCCAGGCACAGGCATGGGGGGAAGAATTACCCGCAAAGACGTGTTGAATTTTGTGCAGCAGGGCGGCTCTGCTCCAACTGGAGTGACTGGTCAGACGAGTGGAACCACGCAAGGACAAGGATCTCCTTTTACAGGACTCCAGCAGTCTGCCGTTCAGCATAGTGCACCAGTTCAAAATATGGACCCTGCGATTCCGGTGCGCAACAGCGGCATTCATTTAACGGAAGCTCCAAAAGTTCCTATGATCGAAGTTGAGGGTGGCAACAATAACAGATCCGAGTATTTTATTGATGTTACACCCATTCGTAGTGCAATTGCCCGCAATATGCGGCAAAGTGTTTCGGAAATTCCTCATGCCTGGACGACGATTGAAGTGGATGTGACCAATCTGGTGATGCTCCGCAACAAGATCAAAAACGAGTTCAAACAAAAAGAAGGCATCAATATTACGTATCTTGCTTTTCTCATGAAAGCAGTCGTGAATGCAATCAAGGAATATCCGATCATGAATTCGGTATGGGCAGTGGATAAAATTATCATCAAAAGAGACATCAATATTTCGTTGGCCGTAGGTACAGAGGACTCCGTTCTTACTCCTGTTATTAAAAAGGCCGATCAGAAAAATATTGCTGGCTTAGCTCGTGAAATTGACGATTTGGCACGTAAAACTCGCGAAGGTACACTCAAACTGGACGACATGCAGGGTGGAACGTTCACCGTCAACAACACAGGTTCCTTTGGTTCAATTTTATCTTATCCGGTGATTAATTATCCGCAGGCTGCAATTCTTACCTTTGAATCCATTGTCAAAAGACCAGTGGTTATTGATGATATGATTGCGGTGCGCTCAATGGCTAATCTGTGTCTGTCGCTGGATCATCGTATTTTAGATGGAGTGATTTGCGGACGATTCCTGCAACGGGTTAAAGAAAATCTAGAAGGCTACACCTTGGATACGAAGCTGTACTAATCATCCGAACAGTTAGGTAAATGGACGGAGAGGAAGTGACAGGCCGTGAATAGACGACCGCTTGATGTAACCTATACGAATAGGATGGAATATGCCCATGCTTGGGATGTCCAGAAGGAGATTGTGGGAAAGCTGGATGCGGGGGAGGCGAGAGAAACGCTTATGCTTCTCCAGCATCCACCAACCTACACCATTGGTTCCCAGAGGCATCCTGAGCATTTGCTCCTTACACCAGAGCAGCTGAAAGAGCAGGGAATCAGCGTCTTTCAGATTGATCGTGGGGGAGACATTACATATCATGGACCAGGGCAACTTGTCGGATATCCTCTACTTGTGCTTGGCAACCGAGAGGCGTTAAATCTGCACGGATACCTTCGAAGTCTGGAAGAAGTGATCATTCAGTTGCTGGCATCTTATGGGATTGAAGGGAGCCGTAAGCCTGAATATACGGGGGTATGGATCGGGAATCTTAAAATTGCGGCCATTGGTGTCAAATTTAACAAATGTAAGCACCGTCGAGGCTTCGTAACCAGCCATGGCTTTGCCTTTAACATCAAGTCAGGAATACAGCATGAGGGCTTTGAAGGCATTGTTCCGTGCGGAATTCAGGAATACGGTGTGACATCATTAGAGGACTGTACACAGCAGTCTTTTTCGGTGGAACAGATTGCGAAGGAAATTGTACCGTACTTTGAACAGCAATTTTCATTTGCTGCGCAATGGCAAACGCATTCCTTCCAATAAAGGTCAGGCGGGCAATTGTGTAATTAACACGGGAGCCCGCCTCTTTGCTTGTGCAGCAGCTCGTCTACACATAGCTTCAACGGATCTTGAAGTAGTTCAACCTTGAGCGGTATAGCTATTATAGTGGCATAATAAACGGCTCAATCACCATGAACAGTGTAGAACCAATCATAGCTGCGAGCATAACGTAGACGAAAAAACGAACCCATTTTTTGTTAGACATGTGTAACTCCTTTAGGATAGGTTTAAGTCATAGATAAGAACATCTATCCGTATTGTAACGTAATCGGGAAAGAGAGGAAAGTTTAATGACAGTAGAGATAGTAAAAGACCGAATCGTACAGGAATTTGTGGAACTCGTACAGGTGGATAGTGAAACGAAGCATGAACAGGAAATATCACGTGTTCTGAAAGAAAAGTTTAATGCACTAGGACTGGAAGTCGTAGAAGATGATTCTCGCGAAAGAACGGGACATGGTTCGGGCAATTTGATTGTTACCTGGAAAGCGGAAGGTGTGGAGCAAGCACCCAAAATATTTTTCACCTGTCACATGGATACCGTGACTCCAGGCAAAGGAATCAAACCGCAGTTGGGTGAGGATGGCTGGATTCGCAGTGATGGTTCAACAATTCTGGGTGCGGACGACAAGGCTGGGATTGCTGCTTTGTTCGAGGCGATTCGTGTCGTGCGCGAGCAGAACATACCCCATGGTCAAATTCAGTTCGTGATTACGGCTGGCGAGGAATCTGGTTTAATGGGTGCACGGGCGATGAAGCCGGAAGTCCTGGATTCTGACTTCGGATACGCTTTGGATTCGAACGGTGAAGTCGGTTCTATTTGTATAGCTGCTCCCACACAGGCACGTATTGAAATGAGAATTACTGGAAAGTCCGCTCATGCGGGGGTCAATCCTGAAGATGGCATTAGTGCCATTCAAGTCGCTTCTAAAGCAATTTCTAAAATGAAATTGGGACGCATTGATAAGGAGACGACTGCTAACATCGGCAGTTTCGAGGGCGGCGGCGCGACGAATGTGGTCTGCGATTTTGTATTGATCCGTGCGGAGGCTCGCAGTATTGTACAGGAAAAGGTTAATCATCAGATTCAGCATATGCGTGAAGCGCTCGAAACCACTACGCGTGAATTTGGTGCTCAGGGAGAGTTCCGCAGTGAAGTCATCTATCCAGCATTCAGCTTTACGGAGCATGATGAAGTTGTACAGGTTGCACAGCGTGCCATTCAAGGACTGGGAATGGCAACATCAACCTTCCATTCCGGTGGCGGCTCAGATGCCAATGTATTCAACGGGCTTGGTATTCCAACGGTGAATTTGGCGGTAGGCTACCAGAACATCCACACCACAGAGGAAAAGATCAAGGCCGATGATCTAGTGAAGGTTGCTGAAGTAGTCGTAGCTCTGATCCAAGAAACTACAAAGTAAGACTTACTTCTTACATTTACAATATACCGAAAAAAGGGTTCAGGCTAAAGACAGGAACGGTGTTCCTCCTTTAGATCTGAACCTTTTTTGGAACAGTTAGCGAAGCAATAGTGGCTGTAGGTCCGTATTCCTTTTGCCATTGACGCAGGAGGGCTTGTATCTGCCAGGCTTTTCCAACAATATGAAGGGTGGTTTCAGTTCGGTAACTTTTCATGTTCTGAAATCTCCTTATAGCAGAAGTTTTGATATACTACCCCCAGCATATGTCCCAAGTGGACAAGTTAGACTAATGTTGGAGATAATTAATAATGAAAGAAAGATAGAAGACGAAGGAGGCAACATGTCTGATGAACGACCAAACGAACGAACAAGTGAACAATCCAACAAACAATACACTTCGCAAGCCTTTTTCCAATCCTGCGCTGGAGGAAAAGACCGTGTCCACACAGCCTATTTTTGAAGGAAAGGTCATTACGGTACAGGTAGACACGGTAGAGCTTCCCGACGGTTCCACTGGAAAGCGTGAAATCGTAAAGCATCCAGGTGCGGTGGCAGTTTTGGCTCTGCATGAAGGGAAAATGCTGGTGGTGGATCAGTACAGACAAGCTATGGGGCGATGTGAGGTTGAAATCCCCGCAGGCAAGCTGGAGCAAGGTGAAGACCCGATGGAAGCAGCGGGACGTGAATTGCGAGAAGAAACAGGTTATACAGCCAAATCGTTGAAGCTGCTGCACTCTTTTTATACATCTCCTGGCTTTGCGGATGAAATCATACATCTGTATGTGGCCGAAGACCTGGAGCGAGGTGAGATGGAACCGGATGAGGATGAATTTCTGGAGCTATTTGAAGTGACCCTGGAAGAAGCGCACACGCTTATTCGTGAAGGACGCATTAGTGATGCCAAGACGATTCTGGCCGTCTATGCATGGCAACTTCGCCAACAAACAGGGAGCTTCTAAGCGTATGGATACAAATATAATAGAACTTAACAACTACTTTGCAGACTTGCATATTCATATTGGCAGAACGGAGAAAGGAGCTCCAGTCAAAATTAGTGGTAGCCGTGATCTAACGTTTGCCAATATAGCCAAGGAAGCCTCCGGTCGCAAAGGGATTGGGCTTATCGGGATTATTGACTGCCATGCGCCTAATGTACAGGAAGATATTCGTAGCTATTTGCATACAGGTGAAATGGAAGAAATCAGCGGTGGTGGCATCGCATACAGGGATACAGTGATTCTACTTGGCACGGAGCTGGAAATACGGGCTGAACGTCGTCCCGAAGCACACGTACTGGCTTATTTTCCTGATCTGGCGGCGATGGAGGATTTTACCCAATGGTTGAGTAAGCATATGAAAAATGTCAATCTCAGCTCACAACGGATCTACGCACCGCCACGTGAGTTGCAGCAGCAAATTTACGGTCGTGGAGGCATTATGGTGCCTGCGCATGTGTTCACTCCGCATAAGGGCATTTACGGCAGTTCTGCAGCCCGTATGGAGGAACTGCTGGATATGGAGCTCATTAGCGGGGTGGAACTGGGGCTGAGCGCAGATTCATCTATGGCTGGTTTGATTTCGGAGCTGGATCGTTTCAGCTTTCTCACGAATTCAGATGCCCATTCACTTGGGAAAATTGGACGAGAGTACAACAAATTATCATTGGCGAAGCCGAGTTTCGATGAATTCAGGATGGCTTTGGAGCGGCGTGAAGGACGACGAGTGTGTGCCAACTACGGTTTGAATCCCAAACTTGGAAAATACCATCGCTCTTACTGTCAAAGCTGCGGTACGATTATTGATGAGCAGCAGATGGCGGACAAACGTTGCCCTAACTGTGGGCATACCAAGCTGGTGCGGGGTGTGCTCGATCGAATCTGGAGCATTGCCGATCGTGAACAGCCCGTAATTCCCTCCCATCGTCCTCCGTACGTTTACCAGATTCCGCTGGAATTTATTCCAGGCTTGGGTAAAGCCAAGCTGAACCAGCTGTTAGCAGCCTTCGGGACAGAAATGAATATTTTCCATGAGGTTACGCAAGAGGAACTGTTAGAGGTCGTCGGTAAAGTGTTGGCAGAGCAGATTGTGCTTTCACGCGAAGGACGCCTGGCGCTGGTATCCGGTGGTGGTGGAACATACGGAAAAATAGCGAAATCCTAGTAAAGTGTCCTAGTCAAGTCTTGTCTCCCTAAAAAGGCATATCAGCGTCTACTTGTTCATAACCATAAAATATCTCTGCCGTTGGCTTGGCGCATCATTCGTGATGTTAGATTTGCAGCGAAAAGCTGCCCCATTTCTAGCCATCAGCCGTCGGATTACGGTTGTTTTTTGGACAAACAAGCAGATGAAAGGGGCAGGACCCGATGCAATGGTTTCGTCATACGTTAAAGGATCAGACGCCGTATTATGTTTTCTTGGCTGTACTGTTTCTAGTGGGAGTTGTCTTTGGCGCACTCATGGTAAATGCACTCTCCCTGGAACAGTTACAGGATTTGTCCCGTTACCTGAAGGATTTTTTTGTGACGGTCAATCAAAACAAGCAGGGCTTTGCTGATTCGCAGGCGGCCTCGACCTTTTGGGACAGCGTATCACTACATCTTAAATGGGTGGGCCTCATCTGGGTATGCGGGCTTTCGGTCATCGGACTCCCAGGTATTCTTGTATTGAATTTTCTTAAGGGTGTACTGATCGGATTTTCTGTAGGTTATATGGTAGGACAATATTCATGGAAAGGACTATTATTTTCATTGGTTTCCGTTGCTCCACATAACCTGCTCGTGATTCCGGTACTGCTCGTCTGTAGTGTGGCTGCGATGACTTTTTCCATTCATATGATCAAAACTAAAATACTTGCTACTCGGCCATCAGACGGGATGTTGCGTCCATTGCTTTCTTACGCAGGATTGACTGCTGTGATGATGGTGCTGCTTATCGGCAGCGCATCCTTTGAAACCTGGGTCACCCCGGTTATGATGCAATGGGTCACTCCTATGCTGACGGCTTCCGTGACATCTTGATCTCATTTCAAAATGTTTGACTTTATTTGTATAGACCCCCTATAATAATAGGAGTGAAAAAAAGTGCAGTAGGCAGTAGCTTTGCAGGGGGAGGGAGACACATGGAAGCACGGATCGAAAAAATTAAGCAGCAGCTGCAATCCCAGGGCTACAAACTAACGCCTCAGCGGGAAGCCACCGTCAGAGTTTTACTTGAGAACGAAGATGATCATCTGAGTGCGGAAGATGTATTTATGCTCGTCAAAGAGAAAGCTCCCGAAATCGGTCTGGCAACCGTATACCGTACCCTAGAACTGCTAAGTGAACTGCATGTCGTGGAGAAAATTAATTTTGGCGATGGCGTTGCGCGTTATGACTTACGCGGCGATACAGCCAAACATCACCACCACCATTTGATATGTGTGCAGTGCGGCAGTGTAGATGAAATACTGGAAGATTGGCTTGGACCGTTAGAGGAGCGTTTGGAACGGGAATATAATTTTACTGTAGTGGACCATCGTTTGGACTTCCACGGTATTTGTTATCGTTGTAAGGCGAAGAACGATACAACTGCCCAGAAATCCTCGGGCAAAACCAAGAAAAACAAATCCCAGGATTAATAAGCTGACTACCCAAGCTCTCACCGACGAAGACGCGTTCGGGGGAGCTTTTTTGGTTCGGAATTTACTGTGTAGGACCAAGTGGTATAAAACGGAATAGCTTGTCATACCCTTCCATAGAGAGCCCTACATAGGGACTATATTTTGGGAAGGCGGCTGATCCACATGGTACTATCATTACGGAGAGGACTACAATGGCTGCGCTTGCTGATATTGTTCGGGGTGTTGGCATGTATGTTCTTTTATAGCCTCAGGCTGTTTACAGATTGGATAACACCTGTAGATCATTACCGAATACCGGAAGGACATGCAGTTAAGGTATTTGGCGGACAAACAGTGAATGAAGGGTCCGAGCAACGAATCGGAGTGTTGGAACGTTTACGTTTCTTTTATTGGTATGGTGAGTAGTCTATGTAATCTTCACGATGAGATGATGATATGAAGGCCGCACACGAAGAAGCAGGCGCAACAACTTGAATCGCTGTATGCAGGACAAGGAGACTTTTGGAACTCATGAAAATGTATATTCAACCTTTCGTTCAATATATGGAAGAGGAAAAAGGTTTGTCGCGCAGCACATTGGAAGCGTATCAGCGGGACGTACAGCAGTTTGCCGAGTTCGCAGAAAGCTGTGGCCTTGAGCAGCCGGACAATGTACAGCGGTCACATCTGGTGCTGTATTTGGGGCATCTGAAGGAACAGGGAAAAGCCGCGGCGACAATTTCACGTAGCGTCGCCTCGATACGCTCCTTTTTTCATTTTCTCATTCGAGAGGGAATCGCAATCCATGACCCGTCCGTTCTGGTGGAACTGCCCAAGGCCACTAAAAAGAAGCCCTCGGTGTTAACACAGGATGAAATAGAGCGTTTACTGGCAGCGCCGGATGTGAGTGCCCCGCAAGGGGGGCGAGATAAGGCCATGCTAGAGTTGTTGTATGCGACCGGCATCCGCGTATCAGAGCTGATTGCCCTGAATGTGTGTGATGTGCGCATAGATTTGCGCTTTGTGCACTGTGGCGGTGAGGCGGGCAAGGAGCGTGTTGTACCGATCAGTCGTGAGGCATCACAGTGGGCACAAGCTTACTTGGACGAGCAGCGTCCAGCGTTGCTGCGACCCGGGCAGGGTGAAGAGGCTCAGACAGAGCAGGAAGCCTTGTTCTTGAATGTATCGGGTCAGCGGCTCAGTAGACAGGGCTTCTGGAAAATAATTAAGAAGTACGCTCAGGAAGCAGGCATAAGCAAGGATATCACGCCCCATACGCTGCGACACTCCTTTGCGGTACATATGCTGGAGGGCGGAGCGGACTTACGCTCTGTACAGGAAATGCTGGGTCATGCAGATCTATCAACGACGCAGGTATATGCACAGACCGCTAGACGGAACATGAAGGAAGTATATGAAATGCATCACCCGCACGGCGGCAACCGCACTTCTCATGATAGCAAGGATCAAACGTAACGTCGCTTTGCTATTATAGAAAATGTGATAATGACTATAACTTTACGATTGTACAAGTCAGGAGAGATATTTATGTCAACAGCCAACCAAGCTACAATTCAGGAAGCAGCAGACTATATCCGTGCCAAGAGCGGAATAACTCCAGAGATTGGTCTTATTCTGGGATCAGGCCTCGGTATTTTGGCAGATTTGATTCAAGATGGAGTTAGTATTCCCTATCAGGATATTCCCCATTTTCCCGTATCAACGGTAGAAGGCCACGAGGGGGAGTTACTGTTAGGCACTATTGAAGGTCGCGCTGTCGTCATGATGAAGGGGCGCTTTCATATGTATGAGGGCTATGGCCCGCAACTGACGGCTTTTCCTGTTCGGGTAATGAAGCAGCTCGGGATTCAAAGCCTGCTCGTGACAAATGCGGCAGGTGGTGTAAACACTTCCTACAAAGCGGGCGATCTGATGGTCATCTCGGATCATTTGAATCTGACCGGACAAAATCCGCTGATTGGACCGAACGATGCTGCTCTGGGTGTTCGCTTCCCAGACATGTCAGAGGCATACAGCCGCCGCTTGCATGAAATTGCCAAACAAACAGCTACCCAACAAGGCTTCAGCCTGCAGGAAGGTGTATATGCCGGATTGCTGGGACCCAACTATGAGACACCTGCTGAAATCGTTATGCTGCGTACACTGGGGGCAGATGCAGTAGGGATGTCGACCGTGTCTGAGGTTATCGTAGCTCGTCATGCGGGGATTGAGGTTTTGGGCTTCTCCTGTATTACCAATATGGCTGCAGGCATTCTGGACCAGCCTTTGTCTCATGGTGAAGTGATGGAGACGGCAGAGAAGGTACGTGAACAATTTCTGAAATTGGTACTGGCGATTATTCCACAAATGTAGATTAAGTATAATTTTCCACTCGAAACGGTGGTTATATTCAAAGAACCCCATATCCGAGCGCCTTTTGATGGCGTGGGATACGGGGTTCTTTTACATACCGCGGTTGAGCTGAGTAAGATTGCCTAGTGAAGAGGGCGTGTGCTCCATGCAGCTGTATTCGCTTTTTCTGCCACAGTTAGTCTATGTCGCTCTTGCACCTTGATCACAATGACCATGAATATAATCCAGTAGATGGATAATGAGTTCAGAAAACGACTATCCGTTATATTATTTAACACGATGAACAGGAAGAAGACGGCTGCCGTCAGCCAAGTATACATATCTGTTTTGCCGATTCTGAATTTAAATAAGGTAGTTACGACGAGTATAACCGTTGCCAGGAGTCCTATAAGGCCCACATCGATCCACAGATCTCGAAAGCCGCTATGGCTGCTGGTCAGATCAAAGCGGATGCCGTTCGCATAAATGCTGGGCCGGGCTGCCCAGAAGGAGCCATAACCATGGCCGAACCAGTAGTGGCTCTGAATAGCACCATCAATTCCCTGCCAGATTTCCGTTCTTCCGGTTAAGGTTGTTGTTTTTCCGAATTCCGAGGCAATCGCATCTCCATAAGAAAAGGTAAGTGCCAAACCCAAAAGAACAAGTAGGCAGGTACAGCTAACAAAGAACCCCCGCAACGCGATGCTTCGAATTCTTTTGAATAGCAATATAAACAAAATAAATACGAACAGTGAAGATGTCAGCACCAATGAGGTGGTAGATTGGCATTCGATGAGTAATAAGGCATTGAGTAAGATGAAGCCAATATGTAAAGCTTTGCGTGTGCCCCTGAAAAAATAAATGACATGTGAAACAAAACTTAACAGAGAGAGGGTTCCAAGTGTATTTTTATGACCGGAGATTCCCTTCCACAGTCCAGTATGTTCTACACCGCCATGAATGGCAAAGGAAGGAACGAGTACAACGGCGAGTAGATTGAGTACGCTCAGGATACTTAATGTAACGACTAAGAGGCGTATGCAGCCCTGTGTTGTATAATGGGTGACCAGATAAAGTCCAAAGGTAGAGAAGGCAATAAATTTGAGAACCATGAGCAGGGAAGAGGTCTGCTCTTGTTCAGCCCATATACAGGAGGCGGCGATGTACATCATAAGTAAAGTCAGCAACGGATTATCAGCTAGGGTTGCGATTAATGACTTGAGTGAAGGCAGAAGCATGGTGTAGCTAAACAACAAGATAAGCAGGGAAATCGTGATCACTCTGGGAGACAAACCCTGACAGGCAAAGGGGATCGAGAAAGCCAGTAAACCGGCTACTGTGAGTATGTGTTTCACGGTTTCACCGCCTAGATACGTTATGTATCTATAATATACAAAATGTATCTTCTTGTACAATCATATAAAATATTTATTTTCATTTTTCGCGATCCTAGAGCAAGCCTTATTGTGCATATACTCAGTCCATGCTAAGAAAATGAAGAATTCTTCGGCATAGTCTGAAAGTATTTTCACGTTTTTAACAATGGGGGTGTTTGGGTGGCAGATTTTACAGACCGATTGAAGTTGAATTTGAGCGGTACGGGCAAAGAGTTAACGCCTCAGCAGTTAAATGACAATTTTAAAGCCATTGAAAAAGAATTCATGGAACGCAGTGTAAACGTAAGCTGGTTTGGAGCTGCTGGTGATGGTATTCAGGACGACACGGCATCTTTGCAAGAATTGATTAACAAGACCCCCGATTACTCCATTCTTCACATCCCCAGCGGCCGATACAAAATAACATCTACCCTTCAGATTCGGAAGCAGGGTATGCGCATTTTTGGTATTCATAAGGGCAGATACCGACAGGGTAAGGGAGTTACATCGATTGAATATTATGGCAAGGGCCCTTGTTTCCAAATTGGAGACGAAAGTCTGCCATCGTTTAGTGGCTTTCAAAATGTGCAGTTCCATGACTTATCGATCCGGTACGAAGGGACCGACAGAGCTACCTTAAATAATCCGTTTTCGCAGTCAGTGAAGCGCGGGTATTATGGCAAAGGTACTACGGGCATTCAGGATTGGAAGGGCGGCGGCGTTGTCCTGGATAACGTGTTGATTGAGCATTTTGAAACGGCTTTTTGGGGCTATGAAAGTGATGTGAACTTATTTAAATGCACGGAGATAAATTACAATAAAATAGGGATTCACTTGCAGAACAGAAGTTCACAGTTTACAAGCATTGCGCTTTTTACGCTCGGAAACGATACGGCGCTGGACCTGAATAGTTCTAACGGGGCGAGATTCATGGCTAGCCAGCACATTAAGGATGGGAGCCCCAGTGATATTCCCATTCTAATAAATGATTTTATGAATGCAGAATTTATAGGCTGCTGGTTTGAGGGACTAAGCAGAGAACACAAGGTGACAGTACCTTCTTTTATTCAAATTGGTGCTACGAAAGAAACCAAAAATGTTGCCTTGCGCGACTCTATTTTGGCGATAGCAGACAAATACGATGACACCCAATCAGTGTGCAATTATTTTGTGGATGTGGTCATTGGCAAAAAAGTTTTGGTGGACGAGGTGGGCGGATATCCCCGTAATCTAAAACAGCTTATTTGTTTCTCTGGTAGCTCCTCCACACAGCAGGTGACACTTCGCTCACATTTGGATTTTAGCTATAGCAATCATCGTTATGACGAAAATAATGGGACAGGGCAAGCGTTGTTGCTCGTAGAGAAATATTCGAATAATGGTATTGAACATTTGAATGAAACCTTTGTCAAAGCCTACCTTGGTTTAAGGCAAAATATCCCTGCGGGTAGCTGGCAGAAAGTAAGGTTCAATCAAATCAATCATGATGAGTTGACCGAATTCGATGGTTCGAATAGTCGGTGGCGAGCCAAGCGAGCTGGGAAATACAGAATACAAGTCTACGTTTCGACCGATCCCCAAGTAGATGGTAACCGGACACGGCTGGCACTTCACCTGAATGATGAGCAGCTTGCCGGAAGTTCTGCTTATGCATATCTCGATGACAGGGTGATTCGCGGGCTGAACTATGGTGCATTGAGTGGAGCAATGGAACTTAGACTTGAAGCGAATTCTTTTATTGATATACGGGTGTTTAGTCAAAATGCAGTGGATATTTTACCGGGTGGAGGTATTACATACCTCACCGTTAGCCGGATTTGAACGATTTTTATAGATCCTGTTACAGACGATACATGTTGTGCATTTATAGATTGGAAAATAGCACCATGCTGGCTCAGCTTGGTGCTATTTGATGTTTTTATCCATATGGAATATTTTTCTTTCAATCTGACGACAATGGTTAGCAGCACGCGAATAGACCGGAGAGATCAGTAAATGGACTCCGGTGCTTTACGCCAATATGTTGAGGAGGGGACCGATTGTGAAGAAAAAAGTGGTGGCGTTCATCCTGGCTTGTCTGGTAGCCTTGACTGCCGTCCCTGTCGGCGGTTGGGCCGAAGAAAGCAGACCTGAAAGCAAAACCAAAGTAGGATCAGCAGCTGAGCTGGCTCCCGAGGCTCTTTCGGCGATCTTGATGGATGCAGATACAGGCACAGTCATCTATGAAAAAAATAGTCGTGAAAAGCTTCCTCCAGCAAGCATCACTAAGATTATGACGATGCTGCTAACAATGGAGGCCATTCATGATGGCAAGCTCAAGCTGACCGATAAAGTACGGGCCAGTGAGTATGCGTCTTCAATGGGAGGCTCACAAATTTTCTTGGAGCCGGGAGAAGAAATGACGGTCGATGAGATGCTGAAGGGAATTGCGATGGCTTCGGGCAACGACGCCTCTGTAGCGATGGCGGAGAAAATTGCGGGGTCTGAACAGGCTTTTGTCGAGATGATGAATGCCAAGGTGCAGCAGCTCGGACTCAAAGATACGCATTTTGCCAATTGCAACGGTTTACCCGTAGAAAATCACTATTCCTCTGCGCATGATATTGCGGTTATGAGCCGGGAACTGTTGAAATATCCACAAATTACGAAATATACGGGAGCGTATCAGGACTATTTGCGCAAATCCTCAGTCAAGCCCTTTTGGCTGGTGAATACGAATAAGCTTGTTCGCTTCTATACCGGAGCAGACGGTCTGAAAACGGGCTATACGTCAGAAGCAAAGTTCTGCCTTTCCGCTACGGCGAAGCGTGATGGCTTACGTGTCGTAGCTGTCGTACTCGGTGAGCCGAACACGAAGATACGCAACAATGAGGTTTCTTCCATGTTCGACTACGCATTTTCTCAATATACAATGAAATCCATATATAAACCAGGTGAAAAGCTGGGCAGTGTAAAAGTTGAAAAAGGTGTATTACCAGAGCTGGAAATTCAGGCTGACCGTTCTTACAGTGTGCTGGTGAAAAAAGGCGGCAACAAACAAACACTGCGTCACGAGCTGCAACTGACTCCAAGCCTTAAAGCTCCTGTCCGGGTGGGTGACCCTGTTGGTAAGCTGGTCGTCTATCAGGATGGACAACGCCTTAAGGAGTTTAATATCACTTCGCCTGTGGCGATCGAGAAGGCCGGCTGGTGGAAATTGTTTAAACGTACCATGTCAAACCTATTTTCTTTGTAGATTTTACGGGGTTTTCTTCTAGTTTTGTCGGAGGGCAGGAATCGTCTGCGACTACGTAGAAATCCTTGTCCAAGACCGGGAGGAGAGTGAGCAAGCATGAACCTGCAAATTGAAATGGAGCATCACCGGGGAGTACTTATTGTAAGGCTGTCTGGTGAACTTGATCACCATACGTCGGATATGGTCCGTATGCAAATGGATGAGGCGATTCAACGCCGGCAATGCGAGCATATCGTGCTCAGCCTGAAGAATCTTCAGTTTATGGATAGTTCCGGCCTTGGCGTTATCTTGGGACGATACAAACTGATCAAGCAAAAGGGTGGGAAAATGGCAGTCTGTGATGTCAATCCGCCGGTACATCGACTGCTGGATATGTCAGGCTTATTTAAAATCATGCCCATCTATGACAACGAGGGAAATGCGCTCACGGAATTGGAGGTTGTGTCATGAGAGAAGGCACGGGGAACAATTTCATGAGCTTGCAGTTTGCCGCCAAATCGGAAAATGAAGCATTTGCCCGCGTGGCTGTGGCAGCCTTTATTTCCAGGCTTGATCCCACAATGGATGAGCTTAGCGATTTGAAGACCGTCGTGTCTGAAGCGGTGACAAACAGTATTATTCACGGCTATGACAGCGATCCGTCAGGTGTTGTAACGATTAAAGTTGGGATTGAAGCGGACGTGATCACGTTAGTCGTTGAGGATGCAGGACGGGGAATTGAGGATCTGGAGCTGGCCAAGCAGCCTCTCTATACGTCCAAGCCTGAATTGGAACGCTCTGGCATGGGCTTTACGATTATGGAAAATTTCATGGATGAGTTCGAAGCAGTCAGTGAACCGGGCGGAGGCACGTCGGTCCGGATGAAGAAAAGGATTGAATCCAAGAAAGCTTTATATAATTAGGAGTTGATCCTATGGAAGCAGGAGGAAAAAAAACTTCGCACAGCTATTTGGAGGATACAGAGGTCAAGCGGCTTATTGCACTGAGCCAATCTGGTGATAATGATGCTCGTGAGACACTGGTCAATAGTAATATCCGGCTCGTCTGGTCTGTCGTGCAGCGCTTTATGAACCGGGGGTATGAACCTGACGATCTTTTTCAAATTGGTTGCATCGGATTGTTAAAATCGGTGGATAAATTCGATCTCAGCTACGAAGTCAAATTTTCAACATATGCGGTACCGATGATTATCGGTGAGATTCAACGGTTCCTTCGAGATGACGGTACACTCAAGGTTAGCCGTTCCTTGAAGGAAACAGCCAATAAGGTCCGTAAAATGAAGGACGAGCTATCCAAACGGCTCAATCGTCTGCCTACAGTCAAGGAGGTTGCTGATGAGCTGGGAGTGACACCGGAGGATGTTGTTTTTGCGCAGGAGGCGAATAAGCCTCCTACCTCGATTCACGAAACGGTGTTTGAAAATGACGGGGACCCGATTACACTTATGGATCAGATTGCCGATGAATCACAGGAAAGATGGTTCGACAAGCTGGCGCTGAATGAGGCCATTGACGGATTATCTGAGCGGGAGCGATTGATTGTGTACTTGCGTTATTATCGGGATCAGACTCAATCAGAGGTTGCAAGTCGTCTTGGTATTTCCCAGGTGCAGGTATCACGATTGGAAAAAAAGATTTTACAACTAATCCGCGATCAGATTGCCCAATAATAAAGGGCAGGATTTTAGTAAAACTTTATGCTTACGCATTTTAAAGGGTATTCCAAAGCCATTTTAATGGCCAGGAGTACTCTTTTTTGCGTGTGACAAAAGACAATATACAGAATAGGTTTGCTTGCTTCGCTCCATACTAATCGGTAATTACGAGGATAAGGAGGGAATCGGATGAATCATAGTCCGGCTCCTATTGTCTACTTGCGGCTCCGCACCCGTGTGCGTATGATCCAAGGGCAGGATTTACATTTGGGCGATGTAGCCCATCTGCTGACGGAGCCCGAATGGGAAAAGGATCTGCTTGAACTTGTTCTCAAGCGGCCGCAGAAGCAGGACGGTAACCTGATACTGGTGGACATGCTACAGATCATATCAAAAATTAGAGATCATATTCCGGGAGTTGTAGTTGAATCTCTCGGGAAACCGCATGTACTCGTAGAACTCGTGGAGAGACCCCGTAAGCCATCCAAAATACTGTTCGTGTTGGTATGGTTGCTTCTGTTTTTTGGCTCTGCACTGACGATTATGAACTTTCATGCTGACGTTAGCATGATGGAGGTACAGGTTCGGATTGTAGAAATGATTACGGGACAAAAGGATGAGCACCCGTACTTATTCCAAATTGCTTACTCGATCGGCATCGGCTTTGGTATGATCGTATTTTTTAATCACTTGTTCAAGAAAAAATGGAATGAGGAGCCGACGCCACTGGAGGTGGAAATGTATCTGTATCAGGAAAATGTGGATCAGTATGTTGTGGCAGAGGAGTATGAAAAGATGGCTCGTTTGCAGCCAAAGGATAAGAAACCATGATATTTGTACAGGCTGCACTTCAGATTATTTTGGGTATCGCTGGGGGGCTGGCGGTAGGTAGCGGTGTGATTGCTTTTTTTATTGTGCTGGATATTATGCCGCGATTAGCACAACTCACCCGGACGTATAAAAAATCACGTGCATACGAAAAGGCGATGATTTTAGGTTCAGTGGTGGGAACCGTGGTCGATTTTTGGAACATCTGCTTGTCATTACCGGGCATATTTACATGGATACCTGGTTTGTTTTGCGGAGTGTTTATTGGCTTGCTCGCCGCGGCTCTAACAGAGGTGCTGAATCTCCTGCCCATACTGGCCAAGCGACTCCATATGACTGTATACATGTTCGGTCTGTTAATGGCAATGGTGCTTGGCAAGGTAACGGGTTCCTTATTTGATTGGTTTGTATACAACCGTTAATAGTGAAAGAGAAGGGGGCAAGAAGTATGGATCACAGAACGGATCAGGATCAGCAGGAGCATTATCATGGAGACGGAGCAATTGGAAGGGAAAATCATACTGACGGGGAAAGTTTGGGCTCCTGGAAGCAAAAGCAGGAGCAGGAAGCCGCCCGTCTTAAGCACAAAAAAGAAAGCGAGCGTTCTGATAATGTAGAGGAATCCATTCGTTATTGGCAGATTGAGGATGATATTTCGCCAAAGATGAAGGAAAATCGTGAAACCCTTAAGATGGTATTGGGTTTGGGAGAAACCTTTGATGTTGTATTTAGGGAAATGACAACAGGTGGCCGCCATATCGGGTATTTGTTCTTGAATACCTTTGCCAAGGATCAGATCATGCTTGAGGTGCTAAAGCGGCTCACCTATCTGACGCCGGATGACATGACTTCAGCTGGACTTCAAGCGTATTTCGAAAATTTTATTCCACATATACAGGTGGAGAAGACGGATAAGATGTCCGTTGTCATAAACAAGGTACTGACGGGAATGAGTGCTCTCTTCATGGAAGGCGAGCGTTTTGCTGTTATTCTGGATACTCGTAATTACCCTGTACGGAGTCCAGAGGAACCTTCCTTGGAGAGAGTTGTGCGCGGTGCACGTGATGGTTTTACTGAAACGATGCTTACAAATGTAGGTTTAGTGCGTCGGCGTTTGCGAGACCCCGGACTTAAATTCGAGGCCATGCAGGTCGGACGCCGAACTCGAACAGATGTATGCTTGGGCTACATTGATGATATTGTGGATAAGGTTATGGTGGATACGGTACGAGACAAAATTAAAAATGTTAATCTGGATGGTATTCCACTGGCTGATAAGCAATTAGAGGAGACGATTATCAATAAAGGTTGGAATCCATATCCATTAGTACGATATTCAGAGCGACCAGATGTTGTGGCTTCGCATATTATGGAAGGAAGGCTCGTAATTTTCGTTGATACCTCACCCAGCGTAATGATTTTGCCTACCACTTTTTTTGACCTGTGCCAGCATGCAGAAGAGAATCGGCAAACCGCTTTTATGGGTAGCTATTTACGCTGGGTACGTTTTATAGGCATATTCGCCTCGATGTTTCTGCTTCCGATGTGGTTGCTAATGGTTATCAATCCCGAATTAAAACCGGCGTTTCTCGATTTTATCGGCCCTCAAAAGGAAGCGCATTTTCCGCTGATTGCCCAGTTTATCATTGTGGAACTAGGGGTCGATCTTATGCGAATGGCAGCTGTGCATACTCCGACACCATTGGCTTCCGCCATGGGGTTGATTGCAGCCATTCTGGTTGGTGATATAGCGGTTAAGACGGGGCTGTTCGTAAATGAAGTCGTATTGTACATGGCTGTTGCTGCCATAGGAATGTTCGCGACACCAAGCTATGAGCTGGGGCTCGCGAATAGACTGATTCGACTATTCCTGCTGATTGCTGTTGCTATTTTTCACGTACCAGGCTTTGTCGTGGGCACGACACTGATCATTTTGATGCTGACGCTGCATCGGTCATATAATTCTTCGTATTTGTGGCCGTTTATTCCTTTTAATGCCAAAGCGTTAGCTTCCATTTTGTTCCGTATGCCTGTACTTGATGCGCCTAACCGCCCGTCATTTAATAAAACGAGGGACAATACGCGTATGCCCCATACGGATGCCAACACCGATTCGAACTCAGGCAATGGACAGGAGCATTAATGTAAATGATCTGCATAAAAATCCATTGTTCTTGATGTTTTTTTTGCTATACTGGTGTAAACATTCGATGGAATATGACTAGCTTGTTCCAGAAAGAGAGGCGCCAGAAGATGTATTTGCATGGAAGCAGTAAAATTAACAGCAATGGACATTTGGAGATTGGCGGATGTGATACCACGCTTTTGAAAGAGCGTTTTGGCACGCCGCTATATATTGTAGACGAACAGTTAGTCCGCCGGCGCTGCCGGGAATTTATAGAAGCATTCCGTGAGACCGGTTTAAAGTTTCAAGTGGCTTATGCAAGCAAAGCATTTTGTGTTATGGCAATGTGCGCTTTAGCTGCTGAAGAAGGGATGTCGCTCGACGTTGTTTCCAGCGGAGAGCTGTTCACAGCGCTGCAAGCAGGGTTCCCGGCAGAACGAATCCATTTTCATGGCAATAACAAGACGCCGGAAGAAATTGAAATGGCGTTAGAGGCGCAAATTGGCTGCTTTGTCGTTGATAGCAAGATGGAATTGCATTTGTTACAGGCTCTCGCCTCTGAAAAAGGACAACAGGTCAATATTTTACTGCGGGTTACGCCGGGGGTTGAGGCGCATACGCATGAATATATGGCCACAGGTCAAGAAGATTCAAAATTTGGTTTTGACATTGCGAATGGCACAGCCCGTCAAGCGGTGGAACAGGCTATCAAGCTGGATCATCTTAATCTGCTGGGAGTACATTCTCATATCGGCTCGCAAATCTTCGAAGTCAATGGCTTCCAAATGGCTGCCGAGCGGGTCGCAGTTTTTTGCAGGGAGATTAAGGAACAGCTTCAGTATTCCTTCAAGGTGATTAATCTCGGTGGGGGATTTGGTATCCGTTACACAGAGGAGGACACACCGCTGAAACTATCCACCTATGTACAGGCTATCGGCGAAGCGGTGAAAACTCATTTTTCAGGGCTTTACGATGAACTTCCAGAAATTTGGATTGAGCCGGGACGCAGTATTGTAGGTGATTCAGGTACAACCTTGTATACGGTAGGAAGCATCAAGGATATTCCGCAGGTTCGTAAATACGTTTCTGTAGACGGCGGAATGACAGATAATCCACGTCCTGCACTGTATCAGGCTAAGTATGAAGCAATGCTGGCTAATCGAGCGCAAGATGCGAACGAAGAGACAGTGTCCATTGCAGGCAAATGCTGTGAAAGCGGCGATATGCTTATTTGGGATGTAGAACTGCCTCGCCCGAATAGCGGAGACTTGCTCGCTGTTGCCTCAACCGGAGCTTATAATTACTCCATGGCGAGCAATTATAACCGGATACGCCGACCAGCAGTTGTATTTGTCAACAACGGTGAGGCCGAGCTGGTAGTGCGTCGGGAAACCTACGAGGATATCGTTCGCAATGATGTTTTGCCACAGCGCTTGGTTCGTGATCAAGCCAGTTCAGTGGTTCAGCCCAATGCTAAGATTACGGTTTCGTCCTGATTGTGGAATTCTAAATTCAAGCAGGCCATTGCGTCGGTAATAATAGACCGGGGACAATGGCCCCTTTTTTTTGGACAAGGCTTTGCTAAGCGCGCCAATTCATAGTAAACTGGAACTTGATGTTATTTAGTTCTCAAAACAGGTTGAAAAGGAGATACAAACAATGAAAAAAGGTAGAATAGATCTTGAAAACGGCGGTATCGTCGAAATTGACTTTTTCCCAGAAGAAGCTCCAAACACCGTTGCTAACTTTGAAAAGCTGGCAAACAGCGGTTACTACAATGGTTTGAGCTTCCACCGTGTCATCCCGGGCTTTGTTGCTCAAGGGGGTTGTCCGATCGGTAATGGTACTGGCGGTCCTGGCTACACCATTGACTGTGAAACAGCTACGAATACAACAAAGCATGCCAAAGGCGTTCTGTCCATGGCTCATGCAGGTCGCAACACAGGTGGCAGTCAATTCTTTATTTGCTACGCTCCACAGCCGCATTTAGATGGAGTACATACTGTATTTGGTAAAGTAACCAAAGGTATGGAATTCATTGATGCTGTAAAACAAGGCGACAAAATGAAAGAGGTTAAAGTATTTGACGTGTAATTTACCATTACATGCATGATTTGAATTCCTTTAAATAGCGTTGCACCTAAGCCGTTCTGTCTTTGGACAGGGCGGCTTTTGTTGTCTTTTGTTTGACGGTTTGCTGATTTTTACAATCACGTAGGTATTACAGTGCGTAAGATCACATTCGAAAAGTAAGTGTTGTGATAGCCTTTTCATAAGAATGCATTTTCCATTTATTTTATATGAGTATTCAAGCTCAGTAAGAGTTGGAAAAGAAGGGGGCTTATCACATTGTCTATTTTAACGCGCACAAATCGACTCGGATTTTTTGAAATCCGGCTGGAATCCATTGGTGGACTCGGCGCAAATCTGGCTGGCAAAATGTTGGCCGAAACCGGAGTACTTGGTCTGGGACTGAATGCTTCAAATTTCTCATCCTACGGTTCGGAAAAGAAGGGATCTCCAGTTAAAAGCTTTGTTCGCTTCTGTGAGCCGGAGGTGGATATTCGCGATCACAGTCCGATCGAGCAACCGCATGTGGTAGGCATTTTCCATGAAACGTTATACAAAACGGTAAATGTAATCAGCGGCCTGCCAGCAGATGGGATTGTAGTGGTAAATTCCACACGTCCGGCAGAAGAAATACGGGCTGATTTGGGACTGGTATCCGGTACATTAGCAGTGGTGGATGCGATGGGCATCGCACTGGAAGAGCGGACCAAACTTAATACGTCCATGCTAGGTGCCTTGTTCCGTGTCTGTGATTTCCTGGACCCGGAAGCAATGAGATCGGTTATTCGCAGTACTTTTGAAAAGAAAAATCCACAATTAGTGGAACCTAATCTGCGTACGTTTAATCGTGGTTTTGAAGAAATGCAACTACATGTATATCCGGTTACTGCTGATGCGCAGGATCGGGTTTTTGAACGTCCGCAGCCTTTGCTAGGGTACGAAACTCAATTGCTGGGGGGCGTTATTGCAACCCAGGGCAACAGCATGACGAAAGATGTTAGTGGTTCACGTCAGGGTTATGTACCTGAGTATGAAGCTGATAAATGTACTCATTGTGCCAAGTGTGATTCGATTTGCCCGGATTACTGCTTTGTATGGGAAGAGCAAGCAGACAAACGCGGAAGAATGATGCCGTTTTTGCAAGGAATTGATTACCAGTATTGCAAAGGGTGTCTGAAGTGTGTAGATATTTGCCCGTCGGGGGCATTAAGCTCGCGTCGCGAACAATGGGGCTGGGCGGAGCAGAATCGCGTTGCCCACCAATTTCCAGTATATGAAGGAGGGCGTGCGTAATGGCAAAGCTAGAGGAAGAACTCAAACAGACGGGCGCCGCACAAGTGACAACATTCGAATCCGGTAATGAAATGGCAGCTACGGCGGCTGCGCAGATCAATTATCATATGATGGGATATTTCCCGATTACGCCATCGACTGAGGTAGCACAGTATCTGGATCAAATGAAAACGCGTGGTCAGCATAATATTAAGCTGGTTGCAGCAGATGGAGAACATGGATCGGCAGGGATTTGTTATGGAGCTGCGGCGGCCGGAGCACGGGTTGTCAATGCCACCAGTTCGCAAGGTTTCCTGTACATGCTGGAGCAGTTGCCTGTCCAGTCAGGTACCCGTTTTCCTATGGTTATGAATCTGGTGACAAGAGCTGTCAGTGGTCCCTTGGATATTCGGGGGGATCATTCGGACCTGTATTATGGTTTGAATACAGGCTGGGTCATTTTGACGGCAAGTACACCACAGGCTGTGTATGATATGAACATTATGGCCCTCAAAATTGCAGAGCATAGCGATGTACGATTGCCTGTAATGGTCGCATACGACGGTTTTTATACGTCCCATCAAAAACGTAAAGTGCAATATTTTGCCGATGCAGAGACCGTACGCGATTTTGTAGGCCCCAACCCGAACCTAAATTATCCGAATATTACGGATTTTGATCATCCTGTCACTGTGGGGGCGCATATGAACGGCGATGATCTGACGAATAATCACGTTCAACTGTCCGAAGCGTTGAAGCTTTCAGAAGGAGTATATGAGAAGGTAGCAGCAGAATATGCCGCTTTATCCGGTCGGGAATATCCCATTTTGGACCTGTATCATATGGAGGATGCTGAGGTTGCGGTATTTCTGCTGAATTCGGCGGCTGAATCGGCCAAGGATGTGGCAGATCAACTCCGCACGCGCGGCATTAAAGCCGGTGTGATTCGTCCGAATATCATCCGGCCATTCCCAGCTGCACAACTGCGGGAGGCATTGCGCCATGTCAAGGCGCTGTTGGTGGGTGAACGTGCAGATTCGTACGGGTCAGATGGTGGTAATTTGACGCATGAAATCAAGGCGGCGTTACAAGAGGACCCACTGAACCAAACCATCGTATTAAGCCGTATCTTTGGCTTGGGTGGTAAGGATTTTTATGCGGAAGATGCAGAGGCGTTCTTCCAGCTTGCGATTCAGGCGGCAGAGGCTGGACGTGCGGAGCAGCCCTTTGATTATTACGGGATTAATCCGGGTTCACCGGACAAAGTGATGCCGAAAGTCATGCAGCCACCACGTGGCAATGCATACCGTACGGGTCTGATTCAGGTTACGCCGGACGAGGCGACCGGGAAGCTCAAAGTCAAGGTACCACCTCTGCGTTCGTTGACAACCAAACCACGCCGTCTTACACCAGGGCATGGGGCTTGTCCTGGTTGTGGAGCCTTGTCTGCACTTGAGCTATTTTTTAAAGGAATTGAAGGCGATATTGTCGTACTGTTCCAGACTGGCTGCGTTTATGTGGTGACGACAGGGTATCCATATACATCACACAAGCAACCGATGATCCACAATCTTTTTCAAAACGGGGCCGCTACCCTTTCAGGTGCGCTGGAAGCTTACATGGAGATGAAGCGACGTAATGAAATTGAGATGTCGGATGATCCAACCTTTATCATGATCAGTGGTGACGGCGGGATGGATATTGGTATGGGTTCTGCGATTGGTGCGGCTCTGCGTAACCATAAACTGATTATGCTGGAATATGATAATGAGGGGTACATGAATACAGGTTCGCAGCAGTCATACTCCACTCCAATGGGGCATATGACCAGTACATCGGGTGTAGGAAAAATGCAAAAAGGGAAGCAAGGGCATCATAAGGATACCGTGCAAATCATGGCCGCCTGTAACATCCCGTATGCCTTTACAGCAGCCGAAAGTCATCCGCAGGATATGCTGCGCAAAGCGGCCAAGGCTCAATGGTATGCCAACAACGTCGGTACGGCTTATGGTAAAATTCTGTGCGCCTGTCCGCTCAACTGGAAATCCGAAGACAGACTGGGTACTAGCATCGTAGGCGCCGCAGTTGAGTCTTGCTTCTTTCCTTTGTACGAAATCGAGCAGGGAAGCACGACGATTACGTACAATCCGGAAGACAAGGGAAAACGGATTCCAGCCGCAGAATGGCTGAAATTAATGGGTAAAACGAAGCATCTTCTCAAAGAGGAAGCAACGCTGGCTACCTTTGAGCAGGAGATTGAGCGTCGCTGGACTATCCTGAAAAAGAAACATGAAATTTCGGAGTTATAATTCTGTTTTTTGCATAATAATCGTGTAACATTGTTAGCCGCTGTTTCGGCACCAGTTCGATTGAGATTCCTTGCGCTTGCTGCGCAAGGAATCTTTTTTTGCGTTTATGGACTGAGGCATAAAAAAACAGGTAATGATTTCCGATATAGGAGTGGAGGCCTATAGAAGGCATGTTATAAAGTTTTCTTCTGAATTTTAAGATGCAATGAGGTGCAGGTAATGATTAAGCTGAATACAGTTGAAATAATTGAAATTATAAAGAAGCAAATCCCCAAGGTTATGAACATCACGCCAGTGGAACTCAAGTTTACGGATGATTTTGGACGAGCATCGCTGGCGGCAACAGAACACAAATTCACGCTGACGAACCAGCATTATTCTGCCAAGGTGATGGATTGTGTGTTAGAAACACAAGTGCGCCCTATTTTAATGTGTGAAATTATTTATTTTTTAAAATGCGAGTTTATTGATGGGCATGTGGATGTGCGACTGGATTATGAAGCATGTTCTGAGGGAGAGCGAGGACCTGTCGCTTCGGCCGTTATTACCTTTGACCATGATACACAGCTTGGAGTCGACGAACTGGCCGATCTGATTGATCTGGCACTTCATATGAATGATAAAACCTGGTTTGAAGAACTCTCCAGCCAATATGTCAAAACCAAAGCAGGAGCTTCTATTAGATAACTTGCTTTTTTTTGAAGTCGGTGCTAATATACGTAACAAGTTTAATGTTAATTCAATTAAATAAGAGCAAGATCCTTCGGGGCGGGGCGAAATTCCCCACCGGCGGTGATGACATGTTTGTGAATCGCTTCTGCGAACACAGCATGGCTTAGTCCGTGACCCGGATGCTGAACAATCAGCAGAAGGTGGACCTGGTGTAATTCCGGGACCGACAGTATAGTCTGGATGGGAGAAGGATACGAAGCGCATGTGCATGACGTGGCATGTGCCAATTTTTAGCATACTTAAAAGTACGTACGGCTTATTTCGTTGTAGGACAGCATCAGACGATAGCTTTTTTTAGCTTTCTTTTTGATAACGTTCTGAGCGTAATTGCTGTATCTTCGATCATGCTTTCTTTTGGCAAACCTATGATTTCATGTCATTTTAAGACATACATGAACTGCGCTTGTATACTACATATGTGACTCTCATCACCCCCATGACGGATTGAATCCTGACTGGGGGTTATTTGCGCTTACAGCAGATGAATTAGGGATAAACTGAAATGTAGTGGAAAGGAGTGAAAGCATGTTTACCGGATTGGTCGAGGAAGTGGGTCGCATTCAAAGTATTTCCAAAAGCGGTGAAGCGATGGTGCTGGGGATTTCGGGTTCTGTGGTATTGGGCGATTTGAAAATCGGCGATAGTGTCTCGGTAAATGGGGTTTGCCTGACGGCAATACAGATTGGTACTAAAGATTTTAAGGTTGATGTGATGCCAGAGACTTTTCGCAGCAGTAATCTAAGGGAACTCAGATCCGGCAGCCGAGTCAACCTGGAGCGAGCGATGGCGGCGAATGGAAGGTTCGGAGGACATATCGTACAGGGACATGTGGACGGGACGGGTACGATTCGCGGAGTAACATCAGACCAGAATGCAGTTGTGTTCGAAGTTGAGCCTTCTGATCAAGCATTATTTAAATATGTTCTCCTCAAAGGGTCAATTACAATTGATGGTATCAGCCTCACAGTCGCGCAGCGTACGAGAGATAGCTTTGCCGTATCCATCATCCCCCACACCTTAGCTGAAACGGCCTTACAAGCCAAACGTGAAGGAGACACTGTGAATATTGAATGCGACATATTGGGCAAATATGTGGAGCAGCTTTTACATTACAGAGGTTCAGTACCGATGAAGAGAGCAGATCAAGCTCCTCTTAGTTTGGACTATTTGGCGAAACACGGCTTTGCTTGATACAGCCTGATACAGAATGATAGAAAATTTGGTTCAGGAGCATTCGTGACATAAGACATAAGGAGGAGAGGGTTATGGATAGAGGCATCCAAACAAGTGCGACGACAAATATCATGGAGCAGGGCGAGTTGCACCATGACGAAGAGATTCGATTGGATTCCATCGAAGAAGCATTGGAGGATTTAAAGAACGGCAAAGTCGTTATTGTAGTGGATGATGAACAGCGGGAAAATGAAGGCGACTTTATCGCTTTGGCTGAGAAAGCATCGCCTGAGGTCATCAACTTCATGATTACAGAAGGTCGCGGGTTGGTCTGCGTGCCGATCACACAGCACAGAGCCGAGGCATTGGAATTGCATCCTATGGTAGAGCAAAACACAGATTTTCACGGTACCGCCTTTACGGTATCGGTAGATCATATGAAGACAACAACGGGGATTTCAGCGGCCGAGCGCTCTTTGACTGTTCGCGCCTTAGCCGACGAAGCAATCACGGGCAGCGATTTCCGCAAACCTGGTCACATGTTCCCGCTAATTGCTCGCGATGGTGGGGTCTTGCAACGCGCTGGTCATACTGAAGCGGCTGTCGATCTGGCCCGACTCAGCGGCTTCAAGCCCGCCGGGGTCATTTGCGAAATTATAAAGGAAGATGGCTCAATGGCCCGCTTGCCTGATTTGGCCGTGATCGCCAAGCGACATCAATTGAAGCTGATTAGCATTCAACATTTAATTGAATACCGTCGTCGTTTGTCATTGTAAATAATTCAAAAAAAAGAGAGGTTGATAAGCATGGCACGTTTTCTGGAAGGTAATCTTGTATCAAGTGGTTTAAAGTATGGTATTGTGGTGGGCAGATTTAATGAGTTTATTACAAGCAAACTGTTAAGTGGTGCGCTTGACGCACTTCAACGACATGGTGCACAGGAAGATGAAATTGATGTAGCATGGGTGCCGGGTGCATTTGAAATCTCACTTATTGCACAAAAAATGGCTGCAAGCGGAAAATATGATGCCGTCATTACGCTTGGCACGGTTATCCGTGGCTCTACTTCACACTATGATATCGTCTGCAATGAAGTGGCCAAGGGTGTGGCGGCAAGCAGTCTGAAAACGGGTGTCCCCATTATTTTTGGTGTAGTGACTACGGAAAATATTGAGCAGGCTATTGAACGAGCAGGTACGAAGGCTGGTAATAAAGGTTGGGATTCTGCGCTGGCTGCGATTGAAATGGCCAATCTCGGTAAGCAGTTCTAATGATATAAATGGCTGAAAGAACGGCATAAACTGCAAAGTGGAAAAGGGATTGGATTGTTAAGCAAGGCGATGACGTATATACTACAGAAAGAGGGATTGATAACGTAGAGCATAAGTGCTAATGGGGAAAGGTATTGTTGAATGATGATTGGAGTAAGGCAGGGGGAAGCACATTGACAGTCGTAAATTACAAGCTGGAAACATTCGAGGGTCCGCTGGATCTACTGTTGCATCTGATTGATAAAGCCGAGATTGACATTCAGGATATCCCGATTAGCGATATTACTGATCAGTACATGGCTTTTTTGCACAGTATGCAGGAGCTGGAGCTGGACATTACAAGCGAGTTTCTAGTGATGGCGGCGACGCTCTTATCCATTAAGAGTAAATTGTTGCTTCCCAAGCCACCTGTGATGGAATATGACGATTTGGATTATTATGAAGAAGAGGACTATGATCCACGCGAGGAACTGGTTCGCAAGCTGGTGGAGTATCGCAAATACAAAGGGATTGCTCGCCACCTGAGTGAACGTGAGTGGGAACGGAGTCTGATTTATGGCAAGGAGCCGGAAGATTTGAGCGCATTCTTGCCAACCGAACCCGCGAATCCGGTGCATGGGCTGCATGCAAGTGATTTGGTCGCGGCCTTTCAGCGTGCATTGCGCAAAGCTGAACGACGTACGACGGTAACCCGTGTTCATCGGGACGAAATTTCAGTCAAGGACCGTATCCGGCAAGTTATCGGGGCGTTAGAGATGGTGGGGACTGGAGGACGGCTGCTGTTCTCCAAGCTGATGCATGAGGACATGTATCGGCATGAGGTGGTTGTAACCTTTTTGGCTATCCTTGAATTGATGAAAATGAAGCAAATCTTCTGTTATCAGGAGAAGCTTTTCGATGATATTGTAATGGAGTGGAGAGGGGATTTACGGGTTAATGGATTATCTGAAGCTGAAATCAATTATTGAGGGGCTGCTGTTTCTTGCGGGAGAGGAAGGGTTGTCCACCAAGCAGATCGCCGACATTGTAGAGCAGCAGCAAGAGCTGGTTGAAAAGTGTCTGGAGGATATGAAACAGGACATGGAGCAGGGAGGAAGAGGCCTGCAGCTTGTCCGTATTGCTGGTCATTATCAGCTTGCAACCTTATCCGAACATGCACCCTATTTTGAAAAGCTCGCCTACTCTCCGGCACGTGCCTCACTGTCTCAAGCTGCTTTGGAGACACTGGCTATTGTGGCCTATCGCCAGCCCATTACAAGAGTTGAAATCGAAGAAATTCGGGGAGTCAAATCCGAGCGGGCCATACATACACTGGTCAACAAGGAGCTCATTGAAGAGAAAGGTCGAGCTGAAGCCATCGGACGACCAATATTGTATGGAACGACGAAATCATTCTTGGATTATTTCGGTCTAGGCTCTCTCGAAGATCTGCCGCAACCGGAGCAGTTCGAGGATTCAGACAATTTGGAAGAAGAGACACAGCTATTGTTCGAGCGTCTGGAGAGCAGCCAGCCTGCAGAGAACGATTCGGATCTGGAATCCTAAGTTCATAAAATTAAAAAGACAGCCAGTCCTTACGTTGTTGAGGGCTGGCTGTTTGGCATTTTAAGATGCATGATTTTCCGCCGAAGGGTCATACTATTTTTGCCATGATATTCTATAGCAAAAGGGTAGGGAGGACTCGCCAGTGTGGAAATGGATCAGTATCGCCACCATCATCGTTATATTCATCGTACTGGCTATTCTGCTCTCTCGTATTCGATTGAAGCTGGAAATTGCCAAGCATGACAATGATGATCGGGCGCATCTAGAGATCAGAATTCTGTACGGGTTGGTCAAAATGGATTACGATATTCCAGCCATTCTCATAACAGGTTTGAAAAAAGGGCTTCTCTATCGGCTTGACCGCAATAAAAACATACATAAAACGGATGCTTCTGTGGATAGCGGAAATATTGATATCGAAAAAATCAAGCAATTTATACATGATATACGGGTTTTGCTCAAGGGAACACAATCTTTACAGCGATGGCTGCGACATACATTGGCCCATGTAACAGTGTCCAAAATGGAGTGGTCTACCAATATTAGTCTGGCTGACGCAGCTTATACAGCGACCTCAACTGGTATGTTATGGGGGCTAAAAACGACCTTGATCGGTTTTGCTTCCAGCATTGTGCGCATGGACTGTACCCCAAAGGTGTTTGTTGTGCCTTATTGGGTGGACCGACTACGTTTTACTACCATCTTGAACTGTGAAGCAAAAATATCGCTCGGTTATTTAATCTTTTCCATGCTCAGATTAGCTTTCCGCATATGGCGTGTTCCGGGAGGACCAGAGGCATGGAAGCGGGTTATTTCCAAAAATCCTGAGAATCAACAAGCCAGCAGTGAGGAATAAACAGTGTAGAGGATTGACATACATATTTCCCTGAACCTTTGCGCACAATAGCGAAAGAAAAGCAGTCTACGCTTGAGATAAGCAGAGGAGGAATAAAACATGTCAGATCATCCGATTCAAGGGCTCATGCAAACCGCGATGGAGAATATCAAGGCCATGGTGGACGTGAATACGATTGTGGGAGACGCGGTGGAAACACCCGATGGTTCCGTTATTTTGCCAATCAGTAAGGTAGGATTTGGGTTCGCAGCCGGGGGAAGTGATTTTAACGTAGATGAAGAGGCGCTCCATACTTCCTCAGCATCCGGTAATCATAGTGGGAAGGAAGTACATCCTTTTGGTGGCGGTAGCGGTGGTGGTGTATCTATTCATCCCATTGCCTTTCTAGTTGTCGGCAAACAGGGAGCACAAATCGTTCCGCTGGACAATCAAACGCATCTGTTTGAGAAAATCATCGACTCCACACCATACCTGATCGATAAGGTTCAGTCTATCTTCCAGAATTCAGGCAGCAACATGCAGACTCCACCTCCACAGGTACCTGCAAATGCTAATACTGACCAAAGTCAATCTGGACCGGCTTACTTGTAAAAGTTATTGAAATTAAAAGTGTGCTCTCAAGAAGGTATCCCCAAGCCGAGCGTGGCCTAGGAATACCTTCTTTTTAGTATCAACTCGGCCTCTATTCCTGAATATACTGCCTTCCACCAATGACAGCATGTATACAGTGACTGAATTCTTGGTAATAAAATGTATTCACTGATAGTTCATTTTTTCGGTTTTCTTCGGGTGCGAACTGGGATAGGTAAACGAAGTCAGGGTAGATCACTTCATTCGTCATATAAGCAGATACCGTGGCATCCGGGCGACGATGTTGATTAAGAGAATCAATAATACCTTGAGCCGGCAAGATGCCAATCCCATGGCCATAGAAAGAATCTTCCTTCAGTTTGATGACATTTTCTCCCTTCCATTCCAATGCATCGGACGACACATCTGGATTGTTAAAATACAGAATGTCCCCAGGAACCGCTTTATGGCTGCCTTGCTGTTGTATAAGCCTGAGATCACTGTCATAGTGCCAATCATACAACAGCATATCTGCAAAAATCTGATTAAACTCACTTTCTAGAATGGAATCCAGTACTCCTTTGTACAACACAATAACCATTGCTGTTGCACATTCAAAAGCGTATTGTTGACCGTTTATAAAGATATCTCTGATCCCTTGCGCCGGAGTGACACCTGCTTTGATCCGAAAACCGCCTTTTTCCGTTAACTCCCAAAATTGTGGGTTGCAACGCGCGGTAGCAAAAGTGGCGAAGGATACACCACTTTGATGCAATGCTTGTGCGGATTCTACAATCCGCGATCTTAAAATCATTTCAAACTGTAATCGCTGCATGTTGTAACCCCCCGATTCATATTTAACGTTTAGTAACTAATATTATATGTGTTCAGGAGTGCAAGTTGCTTGGTTAACATAGAAAGAAAGCAAAAGAGGAGCGGCTAATGACTGTCCTGTACAAGGAATTTTCTGTTATAAAGGTGGACATACTTTGAACAGCTTGGACATAGAATGGTACAAGACTTGCTCAAAACCGGAGGAATCCAAATGTTTAAAAAAAAACAACATATCCATGCGGACCACAGCCATTTTAAGAATAAGGCACGCGCATTTGTTTTGCCGCTAGCGCTTATGCTTGTTTTGTCATTGCCGCTTACATTGCTGAGTCCACAGCCTGTTCTGGGAGCGGTGACAACAGAAGCAACACCGCCCGCGTTAGGAACTCATGCACAGGCTGCTTCTTTAATTGATGTCACATCAGGACGGATCATATATTCAGCCGAAGGTGACCGGGAGCTCCGAATAGCTAGCCTAACCAAAATTATGACTGCGATTGTAGCCATTGAACATGGACGCTTGCAGGACCGAGTAAAAGTGAGTTCAACGGCGTATGCCAAAGAAGGCTCCTCGCTTTTTCTGCAAATGGGTGAACAAATGACGCTGGAAAATATGCTATACGGCTTAATGCTCCGTTCGGGTAATGATGCAGCTTCTGCCATTGCCGAGCATGTTGGGGGGACAGAGGAGGGGTTTGTCCATTTAATGAATGACAAGGCGGTTCAGCTTGGGCTAAACCATACGCATTTTGCTAATCCTCATGGGCTGGATGCCGATGGACATTATTCCTCAGCCAACGATATGGCCCGGCTCACTGCTTATGCGCTGCATAACCCAACTTTTGCCCGTATCGTAAAAACAGAACTGAAGAAAGCACCGAACCCCAACGATTCCTGGGACTATTCATGGCATAATAAAAACAAAATGCTGCGGCTGTATGAGGGAGCTGACGGTGTAAAAACAGGCTTCACTAAAAAAGCGTTTCGTTGCCTGGTCAGCTCGGCCACACGTGAGGGGCGCCAGCTCGCTGCTGTTACCTTGAATGACGGGGACGATTGGAATGACCATGCCCGTATGCTTGATTACGGCTTTCGATATTATCCTCTCATTCCGATTACGGACAAGCAGCAGCCTATTGATGGTTACCCCCTCTTGACAGGGGCGAGTTTCTCTTATCCTCTACATGATGGTGAGAAGACTCAATTGCACAAAAGACTGGTGTTGTTTAAAAATTCCGCTTCGGCGGATAGAGCTGACGTGTCTTTTGGTTTACGAGGACGGGTCGAATTTTTACTGGAAGGTAAATTGATCGGTTCTGTTCCTGTATATGAAAAAGGTAGTAAGCTGCCTACTCATACTATTGTACAGCCACAGCAGGAGGCTCCGACTGCACAAGTTCCTGCAAACCATACTGAGCCACGAGGTTGGACGAGCAAATGGAATGAAATTCTTAAAAATCTGTTCGGATCATAAGGCAAGTAGGCTTGATGCTATAAAGCTGCGGTGTCACATCATTGGGAAAAGGGGGAATCAGTCATGATTCATCTCATATGGGTGGCTTTGATTTGTATAGGATTTGTATTTGCAGCCGCACAGGGAAATATAGAGGTGGTAACGAAGGCGGCTTTTGACGGGGCAACTACGGGTGTTACAGTATGCTTTGGACTGATAAGTGTGCTGGTATTCTGGATGGGCATGATGAGGTTGGCTGAAGACGGTGGGCTCTTGCAGAAAATATCTAAGCTGCTTTCTCCTTTGGTCGCTTTTCTCTTTCCTGATGTTCCGCGTAATCATCCCGCTATGGGCTACATTTTGTCCAATATGAGCGCCAATCTGCTCGGACTGGGGAATGCAGCAACGCCCATGGGGATCAAAGCGATGCAAGAGTTACAAACACTCAATCCTGATAAGCAAACCGCTACACCTGCCATGTGTACGCTACTCGCGCTGAATACAGCCAGCATTACGCTTATTCCTACTACGTTGATCGCCATTCGGCTAAATTTTCATTCCGCACACCCAGCAGAAATCGTCGGAACGACACTGGTGGCGACCGCAATAGCCACCTTTGCTGCCATTGCGGCGGATCGTTGGTATCGTAGTCGAGAATTGCGCCGCCGTCCTCCAGCGAATCCGCCATCCCAGACCTCCTTGGCGCCACGTACCTCGCAAGCACCAACATCTGTGGCTTCTTCACATGTACCGCCCATATCTTCACCTGCCGTGCCGCGAACGGGAATCACAGCTACAAAGGGCAGGGACACCACTTGGAAAGGATGAGGGAGGCATGCTGAATTTTATTAACCTCGTATCGACTTGGGCCATCCCGGTTATTCTTGCTTTTATTCCTTTATATGCATATGCCAAAAAGGTCCCTGTCTACGATTCTTTTGTAGATGGAGCCAAAGACGGCTTTTCTACCGCCATCAGCATTATTCCTCATCTTGTAGGCATGATGGTGGCGATTAGCATTTTTCGAGCATCCGGCGCTTTGGACTATGTAATATCCTGGGTAACCCCGTGGATTAAAAACTGGGGCGTACCTGGCGAGGTGCTGCCTTTAGGCTTGCTCCGTCCATTGACGGGCACTGGTTCACTTGCGTTCACGACGGATCTAATTCGCACTTATGGTCCCGATTCCATGATCGGTCGGATTGCTTCAACGATTCAGGGCAGCACAGATACGACGCTGTATGTATTAACTGTATATTTTGGTGCGGTAGGTATCCGCAATGGACGATATGCCTTGAAGGTGGGACTATTTTCAGATGTGGTTGGTTTTGTGGCGGCTATTGCCATTTGTTTGCTTGTATTTTGAATTTTGCATCGTTTTTTGAACGGGGGTTGTGATTTTGCTCATGGATGGGTATCATTAGCATGAGGTGAATTAGCGAACATGGAAAGATTGCAGAAAATATTGGCCCAAGCCGGTGTAGCTTCCAGACGCAAATGTGAGGAGCTTATTCAGGCGGGCAGTGTGGAAGTAAACGGGGTTACCGTAACTGAGCTGGGAACGAAAGCAGACCCTGATCAAGATATGATTACAGTAAAGGGACGCCCGATCAAAACTGAGAAAAAAATCTATTTGATGATGAACAAACCCAAAGGGGTCATTACAAGCGCTTCCGATCCGGAAGGTCGCAAAATTGTGTCTGACTATCTAAAAGGCGTCAAAGAACGCGTATATCCAGTCGGACGTCTTGATTACGACACCGAAGGGCTGCTGTTGCTTACCAATGACGGAGAGTTCGCCAATCTGCTCACCCATCCCAAGCATCATGTGCCGAAGACGTATGTGGCTACAGTCAAAGGCGTTCCGCACGGTACTGAGCTGGACAAGCTGAAAAAAGGAATCGTGCTGGAGGATGGCATTACTGCACCGGCCGAGGTAGAATATAAGGATGTAGATCCGGACGGTAAGGAATCTGTGATCCAGATTACCATTTATGAAGGCAGAAATCGCCAGGTAAGACGGATGTTTGAGGCCATTTCGCACCCAGTCATCAGACTCAAGCGGATTGCCTTTGGGGATCTATTGCTGCAAAACTTGAAGCGTGGTCTCACCAGACCCCTAACCAAGGACGAAATCAACCGTCTCATTCAACTTGCCAAATCAGACAACACGAAAAAGAAACGGACAGGACGGGGGTCATAACCCCGGCCTTTTTGGCGTAAAGAGACTATTGGATGAGAGTAAAGTTTGACCAAGCACGGGAAAATAGTAAAATAGAGAGAATGCTTTTTTTAGCGAAGGGGCTGGGAATATGTCAGAACAAAGCAACCGCATATTAATTGTAGATGATGAAGAACGCATTCGCCGCCTTCTGCGGATGTATCTAGAAAAAGAAGGATACGAGATTGAAGAAGCTGAGGATGGTGAGATTGCTCTCCAAAAAGCGACTGCAAGCGATTACAGTATTATTTTGCTCGATGTGATGCTTCCGGGTATGGACGGGATTGAAGTGTGTACACGGCTGCGCCAAACCAAATCTACACCTGTGATTATGCTGACAGCCAAAGGCGAGGAAGTGAACCGCGTGCAAGGCTTCGAAGTCGGAGCTGATGATTACGTGGTCAAGCCCTTCAGCCCGCGAGAGGTCATTTATCGGGTAAAGGCAATTTTACGACGGTCGTCGGAGACTGCTTTTTTAACGAAAGAGGCTGTGCCAAGCAATAGTATTGTTTTTCCAAATCTTATTATTGAGCATGATGCACACCGGGTAACTGCAGGCGGAATTGAAATCAGTCTAACGCCTAAAGAGTACGAGCTGTTGCATTATTTGGCGGTGTCGCCAGATAAAGTCTTCTCACGCGAAGAACTGCTGAAAGATGTTTGGAATTACGAATTTTTTGGTGATCTACGCACCGTGGACACGCATGTGAAACGGCTTCGTGAAAAGCTGAATAAGGTATCGCCAGAGGCAGCGGCTATGATTACGACCGTATGGGGCGTAGGTTATAAGCTGGAGGTTCCAAAATAACGTGAACTTCTGGAGATCGCTGGTAGGCAAGCTGTGGATCACCATCATTTGTCTTGTAGGTTCTGTGCTTATTTTTCTGGGGCTTTTTTTATTGCCGTACATCAACAGAAATTTTGCAGCACATGAATCGACGGAGATCAAGCATTTATTCACCTATACATGTATTGTCGGATTTTTATTGACGACCTTTTTTGCTCTATTTCTTTTTACTAAAATCACACAGCCTATGCAGCTGTTGATTCAGGCGGCGAATGCCATCCGTGAGGGAAGGTATGATACTCGGCTTTCGCTGGTGACCAGCGATGAAATTGGAGAGCTGGCGAAAACTTTTAACCATATGTCTACGGAACTGGAAGCGACGATCCGCAGTCTGAATGAGGAGAAAAACCACTTATCCAGTGTGCTGCGAAGTATGTCTGATGCCGTATTTACCTTCGACAGAAGTGGACAAATCATCTTGACGAATCCGCCTGCACAAAGTTTGCTGGATATTTGGGAAAAGCTGGAGTGGCAGGGGCGTGATCTGGAGGAATTCGGAGCTTCTGTGCCTGAGCCTTTGCTGCCTTTGTTCCATACGGTTATGGACAGAGGCGAGGATGTCGGAGACTACATCCATGTCAAGAAGGGCTCGTGGTCAGTGCAAATGGCGCCGCTGTATACAGATAACGCTATTCGTGGTGCAGTAGCTGTACTTAGAGATATTACGGAAGAAGTAAAACTTGAGAAGATGCGTAGCGATTTTGTGGCCAACGTATCCCATGAAATCCGTACACCCTTATCTATGATGCAGGGATACAGTGAGGCTTTGCTGGACGGCATGGCAGGTTCACCGGAAGAGTCTGAGGAGCTAGTACAGGTTATCCACGATGAATCATTGCGTATGGGAAGATTAGTCAAGGATCTGCTGGATCTGGCCCGAATGGAGGCAGGTCATACAGACATGTACCGTCAGGAAGTGGATGTGAATGAACTGATCGAGCGTGTTCACCGGAAATTTACGGTTCGTTCCAAGGAACGGGGACTGACACTCGATTATTATGAGTCAGATCAACACTTGCTGTTGCCTGAGGCAGATGAAGACCGACTGGAGCAGGTGCTGACCAATTTGCTGGATAATGCGTTCAGACATACACCCTCCGGGAAAAAAGTTACCATTGCGGCGGATCAAATTCGGGGAGAACGGAATGAGTTAATCCGCATTCGTATTAAAGATGAAGGTGTGGGCATTGCCAGTGAGGATCTACCTTATATTTTTGACCGCTTCTACAAGGCAGACAAGGCTAGAGTACGTGGTGAGGACAAAGGAACTGGGCTGGGGCTTGCCATTGTTAGAAACATCGTAGAGGCTCACGGAGGCTCTGTCTCAGCTGCTAGCGTACTGGGAGAAGGGACGGAATTTACTATTTTGCTGCCAATCTCCAATAAAACAAGACAGGGCTCTGTAACAAGCTTATAACGACAGCTCATATGTCCCAGTTTGCAGGCATCCTCGGAAGAGGGTGCTTTTTGTTGAAAAATCAACATTTATCTTGTTCAACGTGGAACATTCAGTTTCAAGATGGATGCTTCTATGTTAGATAAGGGTATAAGAAAAGGCGCCTCGGTAGCCGGGCGCCTCTCTTTATAAATAAAACCAAGGAAGTTTTCACACTGACTGGAACTAATCCAGCACTACTTCTTGGGCAGTATTCAGTTCTGGCAAGCCTACGAGTTGAATCAGTACGTCTTTAGGCACAGCTTTGTCAACGGTCAGGATCATGATAGCTTCACCGCCTACAATTTTACGACCTACTTGCATAGAAGCGATGTTGACGCTGTTCTCCCCAAGCAAGGTGCCGACACGGCCGATAATGCCGGGTTTATCATTGTGTGAGATGAGCAGGAAATGAGCCTCCGGTGCCACATCTACCGGGAACTGGTTCAACCGAACAATACGTTCACCATAGCCTGCGAGCAGGGTGCCGGAAACACGTTGTTCTTCGCCGCTTTGCGTTTTGAGCGTAACGGTGATCAGGTTGGTAAAGCCCTTGGTGGCAGGCGCCTGAGAGACGATGAGATGAACGTCACGAGTTTTGGCAAGATGCACAGAGTTTACGATGTTCACATCGCTGCCCAGATGACGGCTAAGTACGCCTTTCAAAATATAACGTGTGAGCGGCTGTGTATCCACAGAAGACAAATCGCCAGCGTAATCCACCTGGATTTCACGTACAGCCTGGTTGGTGATCTGAGCGGCAAAGCTGCCCAGCTTCTCTCCGAGTGAGAAATATGGCTGCAATTGCGTCATGACATTGGATGGTACTGGAGGCATGTTGACCGCATTTTTAAACGGCTCATCCCGTAAAATATGCAGCACCTGCTCAGACACGTCGATCGCCACGTTCTCCTGAGCTTCGACAGTCGATGCACCCAGATGTGGTGTAACGATAATTTTTGGATGGCTCAGGAACGGATGATCCTGTGCTGGTGGTTCCGACTCGAATACGTCAAAGGCTGCACCGGCAACGATACCTTCATCAATGGCTTCAACAAGTGCCATTTCATCGATAACTCCGCCTCGGGCACAGTTGATGATGCGCATTCCTTTTTTCATCACTTCAAACTGCGGACGTGCGATCATATGCTTGGTTTCTGGTGTTAATGGCGTGTGTACGGTCATGAAATCTGCGTTGCGGATAATTTCGTCCACGCTGGCCAGCTTGATGCCCAGCTTCTCAGCGCGTTCTTCAGTCAGAAACGGATCATAACCGAGGATGCTCATGCCAAATGCTTTGGCGCGTTTAGCTACCTCACTGCCGATACGTCCCATGCCGAGGACTCCAAGTGTTTTGTTACGCAGTTCGACACCGAGGAATGTTTTACGATCCCATGTACCACCGATGGTTTTAGCGTAAGCCTGTGGAATATGGCGAGCCAGTGCCATCATCATGGCAAAAGTGTGCTCACATGTCGTAATGGTATTGCCGTCAGGAGCATTAATAACGATAATCCCGCGTTGTGTTGCTGCTTCAAGGTCGATGTTGTCCACTCCGACCCCGGCACGTCCGACAACCTTGAGGTTTTTACCTGCCGCCATGATGCGTTCGGTTACCCGGGTTTGGCTTCGGACGAGTAATGCGTCATAGTCACCAATAATTTGAACCAATTCATCCTCGCTGAGACCTGTGTTCTTGTCCACCGTGACATCGTCTGCATCCATCAGCTGCTGAATGCCCAGGTCACTGATTGGATCGGATACTAACACTTTAAACATTTGGTTTCCTCCTCAAAGTTAACTTCTTTTATGGACAGGATGTACTTCAAACTGAAATACATTCCATAAAGAACATGAAAAAACTTGAAATGCTTCTAAAAAGTACAGGAGAGCGGTCGAAACACTAGTGTGATAACGCATTGACGCAGAAAAGGAATAAAATAGTATTTTGCACCAAACTGACAACCAAAGGCCTTATGCGGAGTCGCTTTATGGTTTTCGGGCATCAAAAAAACTCCCGAATCACATACTATCTCCATAGTAAGGGACGAGAGTTATCGTGGTACCACCCTAATTCGCAGCCATTTCGCAATGGACTGCCTTCAGCGGTCATATAATGACCGAAAGGATAACGGTTTTCTGCCGATTGCATCTAATGTCGGAAAATGATTCCCTAGACCTCGATGCAATAACTCAGGAGCGCTGAAAGTAGTTACTTCGCCACCGGCTTCCACCCAAGCACCGGTTCTCTGAGGACGAAATCAATACCTTTTCTCCATCATTGTTGTTGTCGCTAATAATTTTTTCATAATGTATCATGGCTTACATGGGCATGTCAATAGGACATGCGACATGTGTGGATAGACGACTAGATACATAGCTACAGAATGCGGAAAAATTAAGATTTAAGTCTTCTTGAATCCGCCCGACTTTTTGGCTATGATGCTAAAGAAGACTAAGCAGAGGACTAACTAACTATGAAAAAGCTTAAAGTGAAATGGAAAAGAGCGCAAATTCATCAATTGAACGACCGCTTGCTGCTTTACAATTTGTATCTAACTCAGGGTCTGACCCTGCTGATTGGCGTAATCTGGATTATATTTCAGAAAAGAAATGTGTTTGAACTGTTTGCATTGCCCAACACTGTACACGTCTTATGGTGGGGATTGGGACTGGCGGCCGCTATGCTATTAGTGGATCTGCTGCTATCTCGGATCATGCCTGAGGATGCCATGGATGACGGTGGTATTAATCAAATGCTGTTTCAAAATCGACCGGTTTGGCATATTATTTGTATAGCTGCTATCGTTTCCATCTGTGAGGAACTTTTGTTTAGAGGTGCGATTCAGTACAGCTTTGGTCCTTATTGGACAAGCATTTTGTTTGCGGTTATTCATATCCGATATTTACGGCATTGGATTCCCACGGGCTGGGTTTTCCTTAGCAGTTATGGATTGGGATATATATATGTGCAGACAGGCAGCCTGTGGGCACCAATCATTTGTCATTTTGTGATTGACCTTATATCTGGCTTAGCGTTACGTTTTCGGAGGTATGAAGAATGAATCAGGAACTTAGCAGAGTGCAGACCTATGGTAGCCGCCGAAATGGTCGCAAAGGCAAGGAGGAGGACAGGTCAAAGCCCAAACCGGTTCGCTCCCGTGCTTCACGGCCCATGCCAGAATTGGCTGACGTTGCCGCTGCACCAGAAGTTGCTGTGACAATGGAGGAAGACATTCCTGCCAGTGAGTACCGAACACGGACAGAAATGTTTCCGTCCCGCCGTATTCGGGTAAGTAAGTGGTTTTTAAATTTTTTGAGCACTCTTTTTGTGCTTATTACAGCAGCGTTACTATGGTGGGGAATTAAGGGTGCACCACCCATTAGTGAAATGCTGTGGTGATATAAAGGCATTGTGACAGCTTACGTCTAGTACGTGCGTGCAACGTTACGCTAAAAAGGCCTCGATCTCCCACAAGTTATGTGGAGATGGAGGCCTTTTTACATTATTTATTTTTACATTATCTACATTTGACCATACGAGCATATGCACAAGTGACTATTAACTGGCAGGAATCTCAATGCTTTGTGGATCGACAAATTGATAACCCTTCTGCTCAAGGCGCGTCAATAGACTGTCCAGTGCCTCCGCTGTCCATGGCAGTTCATGCATCAAAATATTGCTGCCTGGATGAAGTTGTTCTGTTACGTTTTTGAGAAGTGTCTCCGTTTTATGAGGTTGATTTTTTTTCATGGTCCAGTCCAGAGAACCAACGGACCATGTCATATACAAGAGCCCATTTTCCTTCGCCACCTTGCGACCTACGTCTCCACCAGCACCATGAGGCGGACGAAAGAATACGGGTGCTTGGCCTGTAGTATCTTTAACGATTTTTTGTACCGTTTCAATCTGTTTTTTGACCTCAGCCTCAGACTTGTTCTTGAGAACGATGTGGTCCCAGCTATGGTTGCCAATGGGCTGTCCACGATCATGGATAAGCTTAAGCAACTCAGGATGTTCTTTTACACGATAACCGTTTACGAAGAAAATCGCCTTTGCCTTGTGCTTATCCAATATATCTATGATTTTGTTAATCATGACCGCTTCCTTCGGACCATCATCAAAAGTCAGCAACACCACTTTTTTTTCGGCACCTTGTTGTTTAGGAATTACATTGTAAGCTTTGTCCAAGTGATACATTTTGTTAGTGGTAACCGCAGTTGTCGAAACTGTAGTTCCGTTGCTCTCAACGGCGGTTTTGTCATTTTGTGTATTTGTTGTACTCACTGATTTTTGCTCATCACTGTCTGCTTGCTTACTGCTTCCTTTTGGGGAAGATATACTGCTTTGATCTTTGGCACTGTTACTTGAATTAGAAGTTACTGAATCCTGATGGTTACTGGAATCTGCAGATTCCGGCATCGTCGCAGTGCAAGCACTAAGCAGCAGACATGCTGTTAGCAAAATGGCTGCTGTTTTTGTACCCATTAATTCATCTCACCTTCCTGTATTTATACCGTATGAGTTTGTCTCTGCTGACGAACACTATGCTTGATTCTACCACAAAGGGAGGTTCTAATTGTGAAAACATCTTCATTTTTCCTGGGAATCGTCTTGGGGGCTGTTGCAAGCTCTCTGATCTCTCGTAACCGCAATGCGTTGGGCTTATCCATGGACATGGGCGGAAAAAAAAGCGGAAATTTGGTGCAGAAAGCTCGTACAAAAATGATGGACGCCGCATTTCCAGGCATGGGTGATATTGCGCTGAATACACAAGACACCCACAAGGATCATGATCATCGTTCACAAGCAGATAAAACCGTTCATAACGCCCAAACTGCCAAGAGCAAGGAAGAGAATATGAAGTTGATTAAAGAGTTTATAAGCACAAGTCCCGATGTTAAACGTGAGGTCGAGCAGATACTGAAAGAAACTCATACAGCCGTACCGGGATTGTAACCCGAAACCTCTATTCCGAATCATTTTGCGGCTTTTTTGTTAAAGCCGTTCAAATGATTCTTTTTTTTATCATTTTTATTCGTGCATTTACGATTATAAAATGATAACATGATTACATAGAACCATTTTCATCACAGGCATCATATTTGAATCATAATCTGCTAATAACACTCGGCTGCCAGGAGGAGGGTCCAGTATGAAAATAGAAAGATTAAGTCAGGACAAGATACGGATTTTCCTTACCTTTGACGATTTGAGCGAACGGGGTATCCAAAAGGATGATATGTGGCAAGAAATTCCAAGGGTTCATGAGCTGTTTACTGAAATGATGGATCAGGCATACAGCGAACTGGGCTTCGATGCCACGGGACCGTTAGCTGTTGAAGTCTTTGCGCTTCCTGCTCAGGGAATGGTTGTTATCGTCACTCGGGGAAAATATGATCACCAGCAGTACGGTTCGGGTCCCGATGAGGAGCTTCCAGAGGAAGTCTACGAAATGGAAGTCACAATGGAGCACAGTGATTCCATCGTTTACGCGTTTAGCGATTTCGAAGTACTCATAGAAGCGGCTCATATGCTCCGCAGCAACACTACGGAAGCAGGTAAGCTGTATCATTATAGAGGAAAATGGATTTTGCATTTGGAGCCAGAAGAAGTAGAAGAGTCCAAGCTTGCAGCCTTAATCGCGATTTTGGCTGAATTTGGAGAAGGTTCATCCGTAACACCAGCTATGCTGGAAGAGTATGGAAAGTTGGTCATTCCTGAACAGGCAGTTGCTGTCATCTGCACCCATTTTGACAGCCGTTCTTGATTTTTTAGAAAGTGATAATGAAGTTAATTTGTCGGCTCTGCGCTGAAAGCAGGGCCGACTCATTTTTATGGAGGGATGATCGGTGCTTCTGTTTTCTGTTTTAGCGGCAGCTACAGCGCCGGGTCTCGCCTTATTGATGTACTTTTACTTAAAGGATCGCTATGATTCGGAGCCCCTGCACATGGTTATTAAAGTATTTTTGCTCGGTTTTTTAGTGGTGCTTCCGGTCATGATTTTTCAACGTGGGCTGCTGATTTGGCTAGGAGATGACACTTTAATTCAGGTGTTCGGTATTTCCGCTGGAGTGGAAGAGTTTTTTAAATGGTTCCTGCTGTATCACATCATCTATAACCATACGGAGTTCGACGAGCCATATGATGGGATATTGTATGCAGCCGCAGTCTCACTCGGGTTTGCGACGGTTGAAAATCTGTTATATGCCTGGGCAGGGCATGCTTCGATCAGCATGATGTTAATGAGATCATTGCTACCGGTATCCGGTCATGCGATGTTTGGCGTTATGATGGGCTACTATATGGGGAAAGCCAAGTTTTCGGTAGACCTGAAGAGTAAATATATGCTGCTTCTGTCATTAGTGCTTCCATGGTTTTGGCACGGAGTATATGATTTAATTTTAACGAAATTTTCACACGACTGGATCTGGTTTATCATTCCACTGATGGCATTTCTATGGTATGGAGGGATGGCAAAAATCAGTCGAGCGAATAATCGTTCTCCTTTTCGAATGTTAAAGCGGGAAGAAAAGGTTAATATGTAACGAAATGGGACACACTGATCTGACAAACCTGTTAGAGGAAGAGGTGTCTTTTTTGCGTATAAAAGTAAGAATTCATTGTAAAAGATGCGGAGAACGCTTTGTGCTGAGAGGGCGAATGGAGCAAGGGCAGATTCAGACCGGCTTTAAACGCTGTATTTGCGATAACTGTGAGTTTATTGTTGAAGTCATGGAAAACCATGCATAAGAGAGCTTTCTTCTTGTCACACTATCGGTAGTGTATTTGAAGAAAGGAGACTCCCAATATGTATAAGCGACTTAGTGCCGTATTGTTCCCGGTGGTTACCCTGATTATGATAGGAGCATTTGTGTGGGGTTATCAGCAAAGCCAGATGAGAAGAGAGGTGTCTTCTCAGGCGAATAGAATGTCGATTAAAGCGGAAAATCAATACCAGCGTGCATTTCACGATTTGTCGTTTCATATGGATCAGCTGCATTCCCAACTCGGTAACGCGGTTGCTGTCCATACTACTTCACATGCAATGCACCGCAAATGCTTGATGAACGTGTGGAGGATTGCAAGTGAAGCCCAAAACGAGGTTAATCAGTTGCCTCTCAATGTAATGCCTTTTAATCATGCTAAAGATTTGCTGTCACATCTATCTGCATTTTCGTATCAGACCGCTGTTCGTGATCTGGATCACGAGCCTTTAAACGAGAAAGAAATTTCGAATCTGAAAACGTTATATAACAATTCCAAGGAAATTTCGAAAAACATGCATGAGGTGCAGCAAAAGGTCATTAGCAAAAACTTGCGTTGGATGGATGTCGATATGGCGGCAGGTTCTCAAACAGGACCGAAGGATAATACCATTATTGATGGCTTCAAAACCGTGGACAAAAAAGTAGAGAACTACAAAGAACTGGATTGGGGACCGTCTGTTGCGAGCATCTATGATAAGCGCTCAGTGAAAAAGTTGAGTCTCCCGGCGGTGGATGCTGGACAAATTAAGCGAAATGCCGCTGACTTTACAGGAAAACCAGAAAGTCAGATTCGTGTGAACGAAAATGGTAAAGGAACAGAGTGGGCGTCTTTTACGGCTACATTGCTAAATAAGCAGCAGCCTATGGCCACGATGGATTTTACGAAAAAGGGCGGCAAGCTCATTTCTTATCATGACATGAGATCAGTAGGTCCTAAAAAAGCAACTCGTAATGAAGCGGTTCGCTATGCAAGTGAGTATCTTGAACAAAGGGGCTACAAAGGAATGAAGCCCGTAGCATATGATGAAAGCGGGAATTTAGCTAACATTACATTTGCGAGCCAACAAGGGGATGTGATTATCTATCCAGAAAAAATCACAGTCAGATCAGGCTTAGATAACGGACAAGTGATTGGTTTTCAATGCAGCGATTATGTATATGAGCACAGTCACCTCCGTCGTATCCCTCAGGCAAAACTGAATTTGAATGAAGCACGAGCGAAGTTGAATCCTGAGTTTCGCGAAACTTACCACCGCAAAGCACTAATTGAAAATGAACTGTCGAATGAAGTTCTGTGCTATGAATTTGGCGGTAAAATTAACGGTTCCATTTATCGAATTTACATTAACGCAAACACGGGAATGGAAGAAACGATTGAACAGGTAAAAGATTCAGATGAAGCACAAGTTACGGCAAGTAATGCCTAGTTGATTACACTAAAATGAATCAATAGTCACTCTAAGCCTCCTTAATTTAAGGAGGTTTTTTGTGCTTTAGTCATGGCTCTAGCAAATATAATGCTTAATATAGGCACAAAGTCGTGGTATTATATACCTTAATTGTAGTTATGAATGGACAAGGATGGTGAATCGTTTGTTTCCGAAAATTAATGATGTGTTATACATACAAGTTGCCAGTACCGATCAGAAGGAGGAATCTTTTGAATATAAGTCGCGTATTGCGGAAGAGGACTCACAGAACTTTCTAATTGAAATTCCCATGTCACAAACAAGCGGACACTTGAAAAAGCTGTTTCTTGGGGAAGAGCTGTCTATATTTTTTATGAGTGAGGGTGGAATTAAAAACTATTTTAATACCCACGTTACGGGCTTTAAAGAAGACGTCCTCCGGATGGTTCGTATTCACAAGCCTGCTCCGGACAGCATCAGCAAAATTCAGCGCCGAAACTTTCTTAGAGTAAAGGCCAACTTGGAAATTGCGGTTAAGCATGGTGTGAACGAATCTAGATTTGTAGCAGAGACGCATGATGTGGGAGGTGGAGGCGTATCTTTTCAAACTCAGGGCTCGCATCATCTTGAAGAAGGAGAATCTTTGTCTTGCTGGGTTTTGGTTCCATATAAGAACGGCACTCAAGAGCATGTTCCGTTCCAATCTGAAATTGTACGCATTCAGCAGATGGAAAATGGCCGCAAACTCATTATGTTGAAATATGAGAAAATCGCTGATCAGGAGCGCCAAAAACTGATTAAATATTGTTTTGAAAGACAGTTGGAGTTTCGGGGGAAATCGTAATCATGCGAAGCTTTTCTTTTTTTAGTAAACCTGTCGCTTATTTTGCATCGCCTATAAATGTGTGGTATAATTTTCACGTCGCAGGCAATGCCTGCTTTTTTCTTGAGGTTAGGTTAGGAGGAATTCCCTGTTGGCAAGGCAACATGCATCTTTAATTAACAAAATAAATGTAGCCATTGATGGACCTGCTGGCGCAGGGAAAAGTACAGTGGCCCGCTTGGTGGCGAAAGCACTTTCCTATGTATATGTAGATACCGGAGCCATGTATCGAGCAGCAACGTGGTACATGATGTGCAAAGAAATTCCTGCAGAAAATGTACAAAAAGTGCTTCAACATGTACCTGAGCTGGTGATTGAATTAGTACCGGACCCCACAGGCCAAAAGGTTTATTGTAACGGGGAAGATGTAACCACTGTGATTCGTTCGATGGAAGTGACTAGCAATGTGTCACAGTATTCAAGTATTGCTGGTTTACGTACACGCTTGACCGAAAACCAGCGTGAAATGGCTGCGCGTAAGGGTGTCGTTATGGACGGACGCGATATTGGAACAACTGTGCTTCCCGATGCGGAAGTTAAAGTGTTCATGACCGCAAGTGTTCAGGAACGTGCCTCACGTCGTTTTAAAGAACTGAGCGAAACTGATGATATCACTCTGGAACAGCTTGAACGTGACATTGCGGCACGTGATAAGTTTGATGAGGAGAGGGAGGTATCCCCGCTTCGTTGCAGTGAGGACGCCATCGTGCTTGATACGACCCATATGGGCATTCAGGATGTCGTTGATACGATCGTATCTTATTGCTTAACGGAGAAGGATGGAGAGATCAGCCAATGATATATACTGTATGCGCCAGTATTTTGCGTCTCATTTACCGCGTTCTGTTTAGGCTTGAGGCGGTAGGCAGGGAAAATGTTCCTGCTGAGGGTGGAGTGCTGTTGTGTTCTAATCATATTAGTAATCTTGACCCTCCTACAGTTGGCATTTTGCTGAAGCGAAAGGTTCACTTTATGGCCAAAGCAGAGCTGTTTAATGTTCCTGTGCTGGGACCACTGATCGACAAACTGGGAGCTTTTCCAGTCAAACGTGGTGGTGTGAGTAAGGAATCCATTAAGCTGGCATTGAACATTTTGCGTGACGGTAAGGTTATGGGGATTTTTCCCGAAGGCTCCAGAGGAGCTGGGGGAATTGGTAAAAAGGGTGCTGCCAGTTTTGCACTGCGTAGTGGAGCGGCTGCCGTTCCAGTCGCCATTATTGGTGATTACAAGCTTTTCCGTAAAACGAAAGTGATATACGGTAAACCTGTTAATTTGGACGCTTACCAAAAGGGTGCCGATGTCGAAGGAGATCCTCTTGAACTGGCAACAGAAGCAATTATGTCACGTATTCGCACAATGAAGGAAACTGGTGAGCCTACGAATGATTGAAAGGCTTGCATGAATTGTGTCTAAGCTTGGAAAACTAGAGCAAAAATGTATTTTGTTTTGAACTCTGCTATGCGCAGGTTTAAATAAATGGTTTTTTTGAATTGAGGAGGGTATTGACATGTCGGAAGAAATTAAAAATCAAGAAGCTGCTGAAGCGGCAAATCAAGACGAGCTCGATCAAATCGTTTCCCTGAAAAAAGGTGACACCGTTAAGGGTACAATTGTGAAATTGGAAGATAACCAAGCGGTAGTAAGCATTGGATATAAATACGATGGAGTTATTCCAATTCGCGAATTGTCTTCTGGTCTGGATAATGCAGAAGAAGCAGTACAAGTAGGCCAAGAGGTTGAAGCTAGAATTATCAGCATCGACGACGGCAAGGAAAAACTTGTTCTGTCCAAACGTGCAATCGACAGTGAGAATGCTTGGGAAAAGTTGGAGCAACTGTTCGAAAGCAAAGAAGTATTTGAAGTTGTTGTGAATGATGTTGTTAAAGGCGGCATCGTAGTAGACGTGGGTCTGCGCGGATTCATCCCTGCATCCATGGTAGAACGCCATTTTGTTGAAGATTTCAGTGATTACAAAGGCCGCACATTGCGTGTTGTTGTAAAAGAACTGGATCGTGAAAACAACAAAGTGATCCTTTCCCAAAAAGACGTTCTGGAAGCAGAATTCGAAGCTAACAAGCTTAAAGTAATGGCTGAGCTGAAAGAAGGACAAGAAATCGTTGGTACGGTTCAACGTCTTACTCAGTTTGGTGCTTTCGTAGATGTTGGCGGAGTGGACGGTCTGGTTCACGTATCTGAAATTGCTTGGACTCATGTTGATAAGCCTTCTGACGCTGTTTCCGAAGGAGATCAAGTGAAAGTGAAAGTCTTGAAAGTAGATCCTGAAAAAGGAAAAATCAGCCTGAGCATGAAAGCTGCACAGCCTGGTCCTTGGGAATCGGCTGCTGGACAATTCAATAACAATGACATCGTAACTGGTGTTGTTAAACGTTTGGTTAACTTCGGTGCATTCGTTGAGATTGCTCCTGGTGTGGAAGGTTTGGTTCATATTTCTCAAATTTCCCACAAACACATTGGAACTCCACAAGAAGTTCTGGAAGAAGGACAAGAAGTTAAAGTTAAAATTCTTGAAATGAATCCTTCTGAAAAACGTGTTAGCCTGAGCATTAAAGAAACTGAGGAAGCTCCTGAAGCCGCTCCAAAAGCAGAAAGAGCACCACGTGCATCTCGCGCGCCTCGTGAGGAACTGAATAATCCTAACGTTTCCCTCAACAATTCCGGACTGAGCATTACGCTTGGCGAGCGTTTTGGCGATAAGCTGAACAAATTTAAATGAGTTTAAATCAATACATTTTATTATAAGCATAACGTACACCATCGGCGGACCCAGAGGGTTCGCCGATTGTTGTTACGTCACTATATCGCCAATAGGTATGTTTTTTGCTATGATGATAGCGGAAGAATTGACAGGAGGAGTGAATTTATGGCAAGACCCGTTGTGGCTATCGTTGGTCGTCCGAATGTGGGTAAGTCCACGATTTTTAATCGGATTATCGGGGATCGTTTGTCCATCGTGGAAGATAAACCGGGAATCACTCGTGACCGTATTTACGGTATATCGGAGTGGAATGGTAAATCCTTCAGTATTATTGACACCGGCGGCATTGAGATTGATGGTGAGGATGTTATCTTGAAGTCCATCCGTATGCAGGCCGAACTTGCAATAGAAGAAGCAGATGTTATTGTGTTCATGAGCGATGCAAAAGCAGGAATAACGCAAGCGGATGAAGAGGTAGCTCAAATGCTGTATCGTTCGGGTAAACCGATCATCGTAGCAGTAAACAAGGTGGACAACCTCAGTCGCGCCGATCTGATCTATGAGTTTTATTCTTATGGATTTGGTGATCCAATTGCTGTTTCTGGTAGTCATGGCACAGGGATCGGTGATTTGTTGGATGCAATTACGTCCAATTTACCTGAGCTAGAAGAAGATCATTATGACGAAGACGTTATACGTGTGGCTTTGATCGGACGTCCGAATGTAGGTAAATCTTCACTCGTTAATGCCATTTTAGGAGAAGAACGGGTTATTGTCAGTGACATTGCAGGTACAACACGTGATGCAATTGACACGCCTTTTGAAAAAGACGGACAAAAGTATGTACTGATTGATACGGCAGGTATGCGCAAACGTGGTAAAGTATACGAAACGACAGAAAAATATAGTGTAATGCGTGCGATGCGTGCCATTGAGCGTGCAGATGTTGTACTGGTCGTTATTAACGGCGAGGAAGGCATCATTGAGCAGGATAAACACATTGCCGGCTATGCTTATGAAGCGGGTAAAGCCTCGTTGTTTGTCGTTAATAAATGGGATGTCGTAGATAAAGACGATAAAACGATGCACCAGTTTGAGACGAAAATCCGTGACCACTTTCTGTTCATGACCTATGCTCCGATTGTGTTCTTATCTGCAAAGACAAAGCAACGTCTGCAAAAGTTGCTTCCAGTTGTGCAGCATGTGGCACAGCAGCACGTCATGCGTATTCAGACACATCTGCTGAATGATGTCATTTCCGACGCGGTTGCTATCAATCCACCACCAACAGACAAGGGTCGTCGTCTGCGTATTAACTATGTGACTCAGGTTGCTGTTAAACCGCCTACGATGGTTGTATTCGTAAATGATCCAGAGATAATGCACTTCTCTTATGAGCGTTATCTGGAGAACAAAATTCGCGCCGCCTTTAATTTTGAAGGAACTCCAATTCGTATATTTACACGGCGCAAGTCTGACGAAAGTTAGGAGCGAATAGGTTGATTTTACAGATCGTTGCCATCGTACTCAGTTACTTGCTTGGCTCTGTCAGCTTTAGTTTGCTGTATGGAAAATTAAAAGGAATCGACATTCGCCAGCATGGAAGCGGCAATGCCGGTGCGACGAATACGCTGCGTGTGCTTGGAAAAGGCCCGGCTATTCTGGTACTGCTGCTGGACGTACTTAAAGGGGTTATTGCGGTGCTGATAGGGCACTGGTTGGGTGGAGAATCATCCTGGTTACCGGGTTTGTGTGGCATTGCGGCGATTGCGGGCCATAACTGGCCGGTATATTTTCACTTTCGCGGAGGCAAAGGGATTGCGACTGCCATTGGTGTACTGGCATCGCTTGCCTTGCTGCCGGCATTATATGCCGGAATCATTGCGATACTTGCCATCGTAATAACGCGGTATGTATCCCTGGGATCGCTAATTTTTGTTATTTTGACCCCTTGGATATTACTCGTACTTGGTTTTGCTTGGCCGTTATTTTGGACGGCTCTAATCATTTGCCTGTTTGCTGTGTGGAGACACCGTACTAATATAGTCAAGTTGGCACGGGGAAATGAGAATAAGCTTGGCTCCAAAGGAGGAGATCGTCTTGTCTGAGAAAATAGCTGTGCTGGTGGCAGGTAGTTGGGGAACAGCCCTAGCTTCCGTACTTGCGACCAATAACAACGATGTCTCTGTCTGGACGAGAAGCGAACAGCAAGCTGCTGAGATCAATGAGAAGCATACGAATGAGCATTATTTACCAGGCTCTATTTTGTCTGATCGCATTTCAGCTACAACGGATATGCAGACTGCGGTATCTGGAGCAAAAGCGGTGATCATCGTATCTCCTTCGTCTGCCGCTCGGCAGGTTGCACGTAGTTTGAAGGCTCATTTCACCAAGGATATGCTGGTAGTACATGCCATTAAGGGCTTTGAAACAGAGACACTCAAGCGTATGTCCACGGTGATCTCGGAAGAGCTGGAAATTGCGGAGGACGATATTGCCGTGCTATCAGGCCCGAGTCATGCGGAGGAAGTGGTGAAGAAATGTCCTACAACGGTTGTTGTAGCTTCTTCCAATGAGAAGGCAGCAGAGGCTGCTCAGGGGCTGTTCATGAACTCCTATTTCCGTGTCTATACAAACCGGGATTTGCTCGGTGTCGAACTGTCCGGTGCTTTAAAAAACATTATCGCACTGGGTGCGGGAATGTCGGATGGACTTGGCTTCGGTGATAATGCTAAAGCGGCTTTGTTGACCCGTGGATTGGCTGAGATTACCCGTGCCGGAGTTGAGATGGGGGCTAATCCATTAACCTTTGCCGGACTTGCGGGTATAGGTGATTTAGTTGTGACGGCAACGAGTCGTCACAGCCGCAACTGGCGTGCAGGGTCATTATTGGGACAGGGCCAGCAGCTTGATGCCGTACTGGAATCTATGGGTATGGTCGTAGAGGGAATTCGTACGACAAAAGCAGCATACGCTATCTCACAAAAATTAGGTGTTCAAATGCCTATTACAGAGGTGCTGTATGGAGTGTTGTTTGAAGGACGTGACGTCCGCAAAGCTGTTGAGGCATTAATGGGTCGGGATCCGAAAACCGAGATGGAAGTCATGCCGCTTCAAACTTGGGAGCAATGGCATTCATAAGAGTACAGAGGAGCTTCTAAAGTATAAAGGTTGTCTCATGAGTAGATTTTTCTACGATGAGATAGCCTTTTTTAGTTAGGCGTTTGGCATGTCTTTTGTATGCTTAATCACCTTTTGTCTCCGTCACTCATAGACTGAGTTGAGCAATGGCGGAGGAGGGGAGATTGTGAGTAAAAACTTTCCGAAAGATGCATTGAAGGCCATTAACAAAAAAGGCGGCAAAAACATATCCGAAAATGCAGTGAAAAAGCTGGCAGGCACGGTAAAGCCGGACACGCTTCAAAGTGAAACACAGTTGCGTCAGCTTATAAAACAGGTGTCTGCGATGGCTAACATTCCGGTATCGGAAGATACAGTCAGGGATATTGTCGGAGCCGTCAAAAAGAGTGGAATGAATCCTTCCAATATGGAAGCGTTAATGAAAATGATGATGAAAAAATAAAACACTGGCCGCACGATGGTTCGTTTTTTTTACCGTGAACCGGGAAGGTTCGCGGTTTTTTTGTATTTTGAGGCAGGAAAGTGCTATTCCAGTACACAAAATGTCGAACTGCCATGTCGAACATGTTATAATGATGCCCATCAGGAAACGGGAGGAAAGACAGCAAAGGAGGAAACGATTTTGAAGGAGGCAATATCATCAGTGTTAGTGGACAGGCTTCCTCATGATCTGGCAGTTGCGCTGGGTAGCTTGACTGAGAGCTGGTCAGCGGTGTCGGTTCCATGGATGCTGGGGGGGAGCTGTGCACTACTTGTGCAAGAAGTTGAATTGGATCGTCTGCCTCGGGACATTGATATTTATGCGGATATTCATGCAGCAAAGCTGTTACACGCGCACTCGCCGGGTGTGAGTATAGACCAACAGCAGGTTGATCGTAGCGGATCTTACGTTTCGTTGCTAAGCCACTATGAGCTGAAGGGATTTCCAGTCGAATTGGTGGGAGGATTTGAGGTTTTATGTGATGGAGCTTTATACCGCTTAGAGGTCGAGCGCCTACTCTGGTCGGCTGGGATACAGCTTGATCTGGAAAATACCTCATTGCGTTTGATGCCTCTCAGCCACGAGTTGCTATTCAATCTGTTGCGAAATCGCCCCGACCGCTATCAAGCGATTGCAAATGTCATGAAGCGAGACCCGCAACGACACATAGGGATACTAAAACAGCTATTGGTCAGTAACATTTGGAATAAGGAGCAGTTGGGCAAGCTTGGAGAGCTTCTCCCTTGGCCAGAACTTCACTCCTTCATCCGAATGAGTAATGAAATATAAGTTGCGTACGTATTGAGAGGAAAGGTGAATGGAGGACCGTTCATGAATGTGCAGATTACGTTCAAGCCGTCAGGCAGGTGCGTACAGGTTAGTCGGGGTACGTCATTGCTCCAGGCTGCCCGTAAAGCAGGTGTGTATATTCCCACACGTTGTGATGGAAAAGCAGCCTGTCTGATGTGTAAGGTAGAGATAGCACCGGAACGGGCTGAGCTTGCAGGTCGCCCTAATGATGCAGAGCAGCGTAAGCTGGGACCTTTACTGAATGAAGGAATACGTTTATCCTGTCAGGCCCGTGCTCAGGGTGATATGGAGGTAACCATACCGGAGGATAGGCTCAAGGCAGCTATTAGACGCCAACTGGAGCGTCAGGGGCTGGATGACGAACTGTGGTAATATCGATTATATCAGTAGAACAAAAAACAAAGGATATTTCTCGACGGCTAGAAACGGTCAGAGAAATATCCTTTTTTTATTTAAGTCTAGCAACAAAGTCATGGGGAAATCTTGCTGTGCATATATTAAGTGAGTGGACCCAAACGTAAAATATCTTTCTGCATTGATCACTGTAACGTAATCTATTTTTAAAAAAACTAAACATATTTTACGGAGGGGATACATATGATGGTATCAGTCCAAATGCATGTACGAGTTTACGCCGTTTCGCCGATTCCATCAGTCTCCTGAATCTCGGCGGCGGACGACTTCCGGGCATTTTAAAGGCTGTTCTGCCGCATCTGGGATCAAGCAGTTGGTTGAACACGAAGCGGATGCTCTTTAAGCATTTTTCCTTCGGAGACTTTTGAGGAGGGGATTTCATTGGAGAAAGTGGACATTTTTAAAGACATTGCCGAACGCACCGGAGGAGACATCTATCTTGGGGTCGTCGGCGCAGTCCGAACAGGAAAATCAACGTTTATCAAGCGGTTTATGGAAACGATTGTACTGCCCAACATTACGAGTGAGGCGGACCGTGCCCGCGCCGTAGACGAGTTGCCGCAAAGTGCGGCAGGGAAGACGATCATGACGACGGAACCTAAATTTGTACCGAATAATGCCGTCCAGATCAAAGTAACGGAAGGACTGGACGTGAATGTACGTCTGGTTGACTGTGTAGGATACGCAGTAGAAGGTGCAAAAGGCTACGAGGATGAAAATGGTCCAAGAATGATCTCTACACCATGGTTTGAAGAACCCATTCCTTTTCAGGAAGCGGCAGAAATTGGTACACGCAAGGTTATTCAAGAACATTCGACACTCGGTGTGGTCGTCACCACAGACGGCACCATTGCTGAAATCCCGCGTAGCTCTTATGTAGAGTCGGAGGAACGCGTCATTGAAGAGTTGAAGGAAGTTGGCAAGCCATTTGTTCTGGTTATCAACTCCACGCATCCACGCAGTGATGAAACACTTCAACTCCGCAGTGAACTGGCTGCCAAGTACGATATTCCAGTCATGACACTCAGCGCGGCAACCATGACGGAAGATGATGTTACGGGTGTACTTCGTGAAGTATTGTATGAATTCCCGGTGCATGAGGTGAATGTGAACCTGCCGAGCTGGGTTATGGTATTGAACGAAAATCACTGGCTGCGTAGCAACTATGAAAATTCCGTTCGTGATACGGTTAAAGATATTCGGCGCCTGCGTGATGTAGATCGGGTGGTTGGCCAGTTTATGGAGTATGAGTTCATCGACAGGGCCGGATTAAGCGGAATGAATATGGGGCAGGGCGTCGCGGAAATTGATTTGTATGCTCCTGATGAACTGTATGACCAGATTTTGGTTGAAGTCGTCGGGGTAGAGATTCGCGGCAAGGATCATTTGCTGCAGATGATGCAGGATTTTGCCCACGCTAAACGGGAATATGACCGTTTTGCCGAGGCTCTGGAAATGGTCAAGACAACAGGATATGGTATTGCTGCTCCGTCACTGGCTGAGATGGCACTGGACGAACCGCAGTTGATTCGACAGGGTACAAGATTTGGAGTGAGGCTTAAAGCGACAGCCCCTTCCATTCATATGATCCGTGTCGATGTGGAATCGGAATTTGCTCCGATTATCGGAACAGAGAAGCAGAGTGAGGAACTCGTGCGTTACCTGATGCAGGATTTTGAGAATGATCCAATCAAAATTTGGGAATCAGACATTTTCGGACGTTCGCTACATTCCATTGTGCGTGAAGGTATTCAAGGCAAGATTGCCATGATGCCAGACAATGCACGCTATAAGCTGCAGGAAACGCTGGGTCGCATTATCAATGAAGGTTCTGGTGGTCTTATTGCTATAATTCTTTAAGGCTAATCCATAACCAAAAATGTGTAAGTGAAATACCGTAGAGGGCTGCTGACTGCTCTTTGCGGTATTTTTTTATGGGATTTGTAGTTTTTTGCCATGAGAGATCGCGAATTTTTCTATATTTAATAAAACCTATTTACATACTTGGTTTAACGCGATATATTAAGTATCAAATTTGAAACATATTAGTGGATGGAACGAGGGGGAAACAGATCATGTATATCCAAAAAGGGCTCCAAAAAAACAAGAAGCTAGGGCTGGGAGCCATTATGCTACTGGTGCTGATTCTGCTGGTCACAGCATGTGGCGCGCCTAAAACAGAGAGCGGCGCTCAAGGGACAAGCACTGCAGGAACGAATACAGGGGACGGAAAAACAGATAGTTCGAATCTAAAGGGTAAACGGGTTGCTTTGATCATGGAGTTTAACACAGGTACGTTTTCGCAGCAGTATGTTCAAGGTGTGGAAGATGAGGTTAAGAAATTTGGCGGTACGCTGACCAAGTTTGTTGCAAATAACGATAAGGCAAAAATGGCTTCCTTGCTAGATAGTGCGATTAACCAGCAATTTGATGTCATTTTGACTGATCACGGTGACGCATTGCTGGAGCCAGGACTTAAAAAAGCAATTTCCCGCAATATTCCGGTTATCGTGTTCGATGCTGCGGTCAATGTTCCGGGCGCGGTAGTGCTTTCACAGGATGATCAAAGCATGGCGGAACTGACGCTGGAGCAAATGAAAAAGGACATCGGTGGCAAAGGAAATATTGTGAAGGTATGGGTTGCAGGGTTTGCGCCAATGGAGCGCCGTCAGGTTGCTTATGATGCATTTTTGAAATCCAATCCAGATATTAAAGAGATTGCAACTTTTGGTTCGGCTCAGAATCCTGCTTTGGATACGCAAGCCAAAATGGAAGCTGTTCTAAAGCAATATCCTAAGGGCGAAATTACGGCAGTTTGGGCGGCTTGGGATGAATTTGCCAAAGGTGCAGCTCGGGCGATACAACAAGCTGGGCGTACGGAAATTAAAGTTTACGGGATTGATATGAGTGATGAAGATTTGCAAATGATTCAGGACCCGAAAAACCCGTGGGTGGCTTCAGCAGCCGTAGATCCAACAGATATTGGACGTGTACAAGTGCGCTATGCATACCAAAAGTTGCATGGGGATAACCCTGAGGAGAAAGTTGTGCTGAAGGCAGTATATGTGCAGCGCGAAGAGTTGCCAGATAAGCAAATTTCCACATCCGAGTTGTCTCAATATGTGAAAGGATGGGGCAAGAGTGAGCAGGGTTACAAGGATTGGATGAAGGAATATGAAACGTCCAAATAAATTGATTCATAACGCAAATGCAATGGCGCGCTTCGGCGCGCTTTTATCATAAGCGGGAGTGAGGGGGCACCATGAGTTCACCAGTATATACATTGGAGATGAAGAACATCAGCAAGCGGTTTGCTGGTGTAGATGCGCTGCGAGCTGTGGATTTTACGGTTCAGGGTGGCGAAATTCACGCTCTGCTCGGTGCCAACGGGGCAGGGAAAAGCACATTAATGAAAATCTTGTCCGGTGCGTATCGTTACGATCAGGGAGCGATCGTTGTGGATGGCAAGGAACTGATTATTAGTTCACCGTGGGAAGCCAAAAGAGCCGGAATTCACTGTGTGTATCAAGAAGTCGATTCAGCACTTGTGCCTCAGTTAACCGTCGCTGAAAACATTGTAATGGACGATTTGTCTGCACTTGATGGTCGGTGGTGGGTTGCACCAGCGTCCATGCGCAGACGAGCACGTGAGGCATTAGCGCGTCTGGAGGTTGATATAGATGTACGACGATACGTGTCTGAATTGACGCTGGCAGAAAAGCAGCTTGTACTTATCGCACGGATTTTGACACAGCAAGCGAGTACTATCATTTTTGATGAGCCAACGGCACCGCTGAGCGAGGAAGAAACGCGACGTTTGTTCCGTACCATTCATACCCTCAAGGATGAGGGAGTAGCATGTATTCTTATCACCCACCGATTGCCGGAGGTCATCGAGCACAGTGACCGTGTTACGGTAATGCGTGATGGTGAGCGCGTGTTCTCGGGACCTGCTTCTGATTTAAATGTAGGCGACATTGTCACGTATATGCTTGGGAAAACATTTGATGAGGAATTTCCGAAAACAGAGGTGCCTATTGGTGAAACGGTATTGGAAGCAAGAGGGCTCCGGAAGGGATTGAGGGTTCACGGTGTTGATTTGCAGGTCAGACGCGGCGAAATTCTGTCTATTGTGGGTTTGGTCGGTGCGGGCAAGACGGAGCTGTCACGACTTCTTACAGGGGCAGACAAGCCTGATGTGGGGGAACTGACCTTCAAGGGGCGCTGCATTCGTTTGCGTGAGCCAGCGGACGCGGTAGCTCAAGGAATTGTGTCCATACCCGAGGAGCGGCGTAAGCAGGGGGTCTTGATTGAGGAAAGCGTGGAACGAAACCTTAGTCTTCCGCTCTTGGGCAAGCTGAGTGTTCTTGGTTTCATTAGTCGGCATAGAGAACGTATTAACGGTAATGGGGTTGTCGCCTCTCTTGGTATTAAGACGCCTTCACTGCGCCAGCATGTTAAGTATTTGAGCGGTGGGAATCAACAAAAGGTTGCGATAGGAAAATGGCTTCATTCTGGAGCGGATGTCTTTGTTTTTGACGAACCAACCAAGGGTGTAGATATAGGGGCAAAAAGCGATATTTTCCGTATCATTGGAGAATTGGCAGTACAAGGAAAAGCAATCATTTATCTAACCTGTGAATTTGCAGAAGGTATTGGCATTGGTGATCGGATAGCAGTCATGTATGACGGGAAAATAATAAGGGAGTTTGCGCGAGGCGAAGTCGAACAGGAACAGCTTCTGTTGTACGCTAGCGGTGGTGAAGAGGTGCATTCATGAAGGAAAAATGGTTAAATGTCTCGTTTCGTTACGGTGCTGTAGTGGTCATTATAGGTGTGTTGGCGTTTTTCTCAGCCACCTTACCTTATTTCTGGACGTATGATAATTTAATGGATATTCTTGGCTCAATTGCGATTGTAACTTTTGTAGCCATTGGTGTGACATTGTCACTTATCGTGGACGGTTTTGACCTGTCGGTTGGTGCAACGGTATCTTTGACGACAGTCGTCTCAGCTTCGTTGATGGTCTGGTATGAACAGCCTGTTGCAGTGGTCATTATTGTGGCTCTGGTTGTTGGAGCTTTGGTTGGACTATTAAATTCACTTTTGATTATTAAACTGCGTATCCCCGATTTGCTCGCAACTCTAGCCATTATGTATATTGTAAGCGGGGTTCATCAAACGTACGCACAGGGCTATACCATCTACAATCATATGCAGTTTCCTGATGGCAGCAAGGCCCCAGGCGAGATATCTTCAGCATTTCTTTTACTAGGTCAAGGTAAATGGTTGGGTATCCCGATTTCTGTTATTTTACTGTTGCTAGCTGTGGCAGCGGTGCATGTTTTCTTGACCTATACGAAGCACGGGCGTCAAATGTATGTAACTGGCGGGAATGAGGAGGCTGCTCGTCTGTCGGGTATACGGGTAAAAAAAGTCCGTACACTGGCCTATATTGCTTCAGGCGTATTTGCAGCAATTGCTGGTATTTTGTATGCTTCGCGTGTAGGCTCGGGTCAAATTGACGCTGGCTCTCCCTTGCTCATGGAGGCGGTAGCTGCAGTATTCGTCGGCTTTTCAGTGTTTGGAGCGGGTAAACCCAATGTTATTGGTACATTTATTGGTGCGGTGTTGATCGGCGTATTGGTTAATGGACTGACCATGATGAATGTGCAATATTTTGCCCATGACATTGTCAAAGGAGTAGTGCTGGTGCTTGCGCTGGCTGTTACTTTTTACGTGCTGAACCGTCGTCGTACTTGAAATTGTCTGTCGACTGTATTACTATAAACCTTGTTCCACGCAAGAAGGGTGCCATAAAACGCCAGTTTCGGCCTATATGGCGGTGGTTAGGTATATTATATGTATATTTAACGACGAAACGGAAACAGATGATAACATTATGGAAGGCAGTATGCCGCCCGGGTTATTTTATACAGGCGACTTCATTATCGGTGGAGAACACCGATAACCTTAATGCTGGACTACACTTGAATTGGGAGGTGAATATGTTGAATAAAACGGATTTGATCAATCAGGTTTCTGAGAGCACTGAATTGTCCAAAAAGGACGTAACCAAAGCAATCGATGCAGTATTTGAGGCGATCGCTGGTGCACTGCAAAACGGAGACAAGGTACAACTGGTAGGTTTCGGGAACTTTGAGGTTCGTGAACGTTCCGCACGTAAAGGACGTAACCCGCAAACAGGAGAAGAAATCGAAATCCCTGCGAGCAAAATTCCGGCATTCAAACCGGGTAAAGCGCTCAAAGACGGAATTAAATAAGATTTCTTACATATTCCCAATGCGCTGAAAGGACCGTGAATTTGATTCACGGCCCTTTCTTTTTGTCCTATTTACTTTGTGGTAGAGGTGCCATGGACTGAAGAAGAGGAAGTTGTCCTGCCGTTTCGGGAGGCATAAGCGATCAGCACCAGGGGTTCACCTGTCAGCTCGGCAAATTCATGTTCCAGCCGTTGAAGCTGCTCAATCTGAGCAGGACTGAGATTGGCGGGACGATAGTTTTCCATCAGATCCGTTCCTTTCGTTAATAGATGGGATTGCACAGATAGTATGGCACAGGAAGCACTATTTGTTGCAGGCAGCGTGGAAAGCATGAGTTGACAAAACAATCTTAAATCTCCATCATAAAAATATAGTTTCGGCTCTCAGGGAGGAAAAGAACATGGAAGATAACGTGACGGGCAGCAGTGAGTACGTCGTAATTAAAGCAAAAAGCAACGGATGTCAGGTTTTTGGTCTGACCAGAGGTCAGGATACACGCCTGCATCATTCAGAAAAATTGGACAAGGGTGAGGTAATGATCGTCCAATTTACGGATCATACTTCTGCCATCAAAATCCGCGGCAAGGCCGTTGTGATGACCAAGCACGGGGTTGTAGATACGGAGGAGTAAAATGCAGGCATAGCCTGCTTTTTTTTGTTGTACAATGAGAGTGAGGACCTTTACCGTAGCAAACCCACATTATGGGGTAGGGGTCAGGGGAGGCTCTGATGAAACCTTGGACTGTACTCGGTGGTTCCATTCTCATAACCACCGCAGCAGCAATACTGCTGCCGTCCTTACAGATGCTGGACTCGGGTACCGCAGCAGTTCGTGAAACACAGGCGACAATTTCGCCCCAGCAACGAGTACTGCTGACGGATGACAATCTGGTAGATACACTGAATGAGCTTCCATTAACTACACCGATTGCAAGTGTAAGCTGGGAACATTCAGTCCTGACCCTGGATGTTAAGCTGTCCAAGGAAGAAACTACGCCACTGGAGATTTATCAAAACATGACGGAGCTTGCCGCCTTTAGCTTCTACGGAACGACGAATGTACGGCAATTGCTGTTGCGGGTGGTGACAGAGGACGAATGGTCAGGAGAACGCCATTTGCTGCTAGCATCCGATATACGCCGGAACGAGTGGACGAACGAGGCACTGGAACAACTTAGGAATCGGGAAGGCGCTGAACTGCCAGAAGATTTGAAATCTCGTTTCCGCATTACAGTAACGCCCATGTGGCAAAACAGGTTTAGCGGTGTATATACAAACTAGATGTTTTCTACCGCTGGACCTACAGTACTTTAGTCGCGAATCATTTTAAATTGTGATATAATATAAGGCATTGCAATTATTTGAGTATACCAGAAAGTCATGGCTCGGAGGCTTAGGATGAAACCGTATCGCGTACCTCAATTAGCAAGGAAATATGTGGAATACGACATGATTCAACAACATACGGAAATGCCGGCTTTTCCTGACAGCCGTACCCGTTTGCTGTTTGAGTTTTTGAACCGGAATGCGCAAGGGCTGCATGCCAGTGAGGATGAACTGTACGCTTTGGTTACATCACTTGTGCAGATGGGACTGGATACGCATGATATGATTGATACTTTATCCGGTATACGAAGCCCGGAAGAGATGCGTTCCAGACAGCTGAAAGTGTTAGCCGGTGACTACTTCAGCAGCCGTTTTTATCAGCTACTTGCACTGGCAGGCCGAATCGAGGCCATTTCGAAGCTGAGTGATGCTGTATGTGAAGTGAACGCAGGGAAAATGAGCTTGTACTGGGAGATGAAGCATTTTCGTTTGGATGCTGCTCAGTATTTATCTCAGATGGTTTGCTTCAAACAGGAGCTTTTTTTATCATTGACTTCACTTATTGCAGAACAGGATCAGGAAGTCTGGAAGCAGCTTCTTAACGAATTCGCTCTCTGTGATACGCTGGTGGAGGAATGGGAGAAGCGGGCAGAACCAGACAAGTCCCGTTTCGGATATATGTTCTGGCATATTTACGGTAACGGAGACCAGCATGAGCAGGCGCTGCTTTCAGAGGGTGGTACTGAAACAGAAGTTTGGCGTAAGCTTGTGTTGAAATACAAAGCCGAGGATGCGATACTGGACAAGCTTCGCACGGCTGTTACACACATCCGGCAGACCCTGTCAGATGAACAAAACACGGGGATTGAGGAATTTGAATGCATGCTTGAGCCTTTCCTGAAGCTGCTACATAGTTCGCACCCGGTTGTGAGGGAAGGTTAGGTGAACGTCATGGGATCAAGCGACACCAAGCCGAAAGAGCAATTCGTTCATGGCGTGTTTGAAAGTATAGCCGGTAAATACGATTTGATGAACGATATACTGAGCTTTCGCAGACATAAGGCTTGGCGGAAATTTACAATGAAAAAGATGGACATGCATCGCGGCGATACGGCAATCGATCTTTGTTGTGGGACATGTGACTGGACGCTTGCGATGGCGCGTGCAAGTGAAAGTGGTCACATCGTAGGACTGGATTTTAGCCAGAACATGCTAAATGTTGGCGAGCGAAAGATTACATCAGAATCCCGTGAAAAGCAAATCAAGCTTGTTCAAGGCAACGCGATGGATCTACCTTTTGAAGACAATTCATTTGATTATGCGACGATTGGTTTCGGTCTTCGCAACGTGCCTGATCTGCGCCGCGTGTTGCAGGAAATGCAACGAGTCGTTAAGCCTGGTGGGCAGGTCGTATGTCTGGAGTTGTCTAAACCTACTTGGCAGCCGTTCAAGGGAATTTACTACGCATATTTTCAACACATCTTGCCCATGCTCGGCAAATTGTTCGCCAAACGTTATGAGCAGTACAAATGGCTCCCTGATTCGTTGGCGCTTTTTCCAGGAAGGGATGAACTGGCTGACATCTTTCGTGAAGTCGGATTAAAGGATGTTCAGGCTCATTCTCTCACCGGAGGCATTGCGGCATTGCATATTGGAATCAAGGAGAGTCTGCATGTTTAAGAAAATTGCTATTTTTTTGGAAATGATTAAAATTGAACATACCTTATTTGCGCTCCCATTTGCATTTATGGGGGCTGTATTGGGGTCAGTTGTCGTGACGGACAACCTTCCCTCATGGCCGCAGATCGGTTGGATTTTGTTGGCTATGGTTGGCGCTCGTAGCGCAGCCTTCGGCTTTAATCGTATGATTGACCGTGTAATTGACGGGAAAAATCCGCGTACAGCAGGACGCGCCATCCCGGCAGGGCTGCTCAAATCGAGCGAAGTGGTAATTTTCATCATCGTTAGCTTGTTGTTGTTATTCTGGGCCTCATTCAAGTTAAGTCCGCTGGCGTTCAAGCTGTTCCCGCTGGCCTTTTTTATGCTTGTTTTTTACTCTTACACCAAGCGTTTTACTTGGCTGTGCCATATTGTACTCGGTTTGACCATTGGTTTGGCACCATTAGGCGCATGGGTTGCAGTAACGGGACAAATGGATTTGACAGCTATCGTACTTTATCTCACGATTGCATTTTGGACCGCTGGATTTGATGTTATTTATGCTTGTCAAGATATTGATTTTGACCAGAGTGAAGGGGTTTATTCTATTCCTGCCCGTTTTGGTGTAGCAGGTGCTCTGAACATCGCCCGGGTGTTCCATGTCATTACGGCGATCGGATTTATTGTGCTGTTCTTTATTGCAGATTTGAGCTGGTGGTATCTGGCGGGCATGATTATTTCATACATTATTTTATTTTATGAGCACTATATCGTTTCTCCAAAAGATCTAAGTCGCTTGCAGACGGCATTCTTTACGATGAACGGTGTACTTAGCATTGTCGTATTTGCTTTTACACTGATTGATTTGGTGGTGCGTCAATACTAATGAATAATCAGGTGAGCAACCATCAAGGCAAACGAATCGTTATTGGCATTACAGGTGCGAGCGGAAGCATTTATGGTGTACGACTGGTAGAGACACTGCTGGACTTGCAGTATACAGTTCACCTGATTGTTTCTAATGCTGGCTGGCGGGTATTGAAAGAGGAGCTGGGCTGGAATGTGACTGACCGGGAAGGAGCTTTGAATGAACAATTCGGAGACCGTCCCGGTTCTCTTGTATACCATCCCTTTACAGATATTGGAGCTTCTATTGCAAGCGGCTCTTATTTGGTCGATGCCATGATTATCATGCCATGCTCGATGGGGACGTTGTCAGCGGTAGCGCACGGTTCGTCTGATAATCTCATGGCACGTGCAGCAGATGTGATGATGAAGGAGGGTCGTCCGCTGATCCTTGTGCCTCGTGAGACACCATTGCATGCTATTCATCTGGAAAATATGCTTAAGCTTGCGAGACTCGGCGTCAAAATGATTCCGGCCATGCCAGCTTTTTATTTTCATCCAAAGACGCTGGATGATATTGTACTGTTCCTCGTAGGCAAAGTATTAGACAGCTTGCGTATAGAACATCAACTGTTTACGAGATGGGGGGATTCCGATGCCGATACCGGACACCAAGACAATCACAATCGGAAAAATTAAATATACAAACGCTTGGCCTATTTTTCATTACTTTAATCCTTCGGAGCTTCTCCATTCGGCGGAGATGGTTTCCAAAGTTCCGGCTGAATTGAATCGAGGCATGCTAAATGGGAGTTTGGATATGAGTGCGATGTCCTCCTTTGCGTATGCATCAGGTGCTGAGGAAATGCTGTTGTTGCCGGATTTATCCGTCAGTGCAGACGGTCCAGTCCAATCCATTTTACTATTTTCACGCAAGCCGCTAAATGAAATCATTAACGGCACCATTGCACTGACGAATACTTCAGCAACATCGGTGAACTTGTTGAAAATTTTGATGCAAAAGGCATGGGAAGGCCAGCCTACTTACTTTGACTGTGAACCAGATCTTGATTTGATGTTGGAACAGGCAGATGCAGGGCTGCTGATTGGAGATCACGCGATCAAGGCGTCCTGGCGAAGTGAAGGCCTGTATGTAACCGACCTTGGGGAAGAGTGGAAACGCTGGACGGGCTACAGCATGACATTTGCTGTATGGGCAGTTCGACGTGCTGTTGCTGCTCAGAATCCCGCTACGGTGGCTGAAATTGCGAGTGCGTTCCGCGTAAGCAAGCAGCGTAGTCTGTCTGACCTGGCACCTGTTATTTCTGAAGCTTGCAAGGAAATTGGAGGTTCGGAAGATTATTGGGAGCGCTACTTTACGAATCTGTGTTATGATTTTGGAGAGAAGCAACAACAAGGTTTAGAGCTTTATTTTCAGTATGCATATGAACTGGGGCTGCTTGACCGACGAGTGAAGCCGCTTCTCTGGAGTGACAATACGCTGACACGGGTGAAAGAATGAAACGATTGGATTTGTTCGGTTTATTAAAAAAGGATATGAACTTCATAGAAGAAGAGCTGTACCGCAGCATTGACAGTAGGGAGCCGTTGATTAATGATACGTCGCTTCATCTGCTTAAAGCAGGGGGCAAGCGTTTGCGTCCCGTGTTTGTATTGCTGGGAGGCAAGTTTGGAGAATATGATCTGGACAAGCTCAAGCGCATAGCGGTACCTCTGGAACTGATTCATTCTGCCTCTCTCGTTCACGACGACGTGATTGATGATGCGGAAATGAGACGCGGCCAACCCACCGTGAAGTCCAAATGGGACAATCGGGTGGCTATGTACACCGGGGACTACATATATGCACGCGCACTATCTATTGCTGCTGGACTGCCGAATCCCGATATTCACCGGGTGCTGTCTAAGGCGTTGGTACAGATGTCAATTGGTGAAATGGAACAAATACGTGATTTTTTTAATGTGGATCAGAGTGTGCGCAATTATTTGCTGCGCATACGGCGCAAAACGGCATTGTTGATTGCAGTTAGTTGCCAATTGGGAGCTATGGCTGCAGGAGCACGGGAAAGAGTCAACTCTCTGTTGTACACCTATGGCTATAACGTAGGTATGGCTTTTCAAATTCAGGATGATTTGCTTGATCTGTGTGGGACAGAAAAAAAGATCGGCAAGCCGCCAGGCAGCGATATGAGACAGGGCAATATTACGCTTCCGGTCATTTATGCGCTTGAACAACCCGAACTGCGGGATGATCTGCTGGCTGAAATCCGGCGGATTCAGGATGGGGACGGGCAAGGAGACACCCGTAAAGCGGTGGATATGATCAAAAAAAGTGAAGGAATCACTAAAGCTGAAATTCTCGCCGACCGATATATTAATAAAGCGCTGAACGCGCTGGACTTACTACCAGATGTCAAAACAAAAAAGACGCTGCGCGATATTGCTCATTTTGTAACACGCCGCTCCTACTAAAGTTGTATTTTAGGTTTGCTGTGACAAAATACTTTAACCGTTTCCAATCTTTCTGTTACAATACAGATTAGTACTGTATAAATACATTAGATTGGATTGGGAGTGAGCCGATGGATCGTACGTTTTTGATGGTTAAACCGGATGGTGTACAACGCGGACTGATGGGGCGTATTGTCAGTCGTTTGGAAGACAAGGGCTTCAAAATGGCGGCTGGCAAGCTTGTTCAGGTATCTAGAGAACAAGCAGAACGGCATTATGCGGAGCATGTGGGCAAGCCTTTTTTTGAAGAGCTTGTAGGCTTTATCACATCAGGTCCTGTATTTGCCATGGTTTGGGAAGGGGATAACATTGTTACGCTTTCCCGCTTGCTGATTGGTAAAACACAAGTAACAGAGGCTCTTCCGGGCACCATTCGTGGAGACTTTGCTGCACATACACCGTTTAACCTCATTCATGGTTCAGATTCACCGGAGAGCGCAGAACGCGAGATTGCAAATTTTTTCACACCGGAAGAATTAGTTCGGTATGAAAAAACGGTAGCGACCTGGGTGTAAGTTTAATTACGTATGAAGAAGGATGGTAGCATGACAGATCTGGAACTGGGTCAGACGGACCCCGATTACACAGCGTTTATCCGCAAAATCAAGGACAGCACAGGTATTGATCTTGCACAATACAAAGAAGCACAGATGAAAAGGCGGTTAACGACGCTTCGCAACAAAAACGGGTTTCCCAGTTTTGTTTCTTTTTATGATGCCATGATGAAGGAAAAACCTCTATTCTATGAATTTCTGGATCGTATGACGATCAATGTTTCCGAGTTTTGGCGAAATCCCAATCGTTGGGAAGTGCTACGGGACATCATTTTGCCACAGTTGCTTGTGGGAAAGCAGAAGCTTAAGCTGTGGAGTGCGGCCTGCTCGACTGGTGAAGAGCCTTATAGCCTAGCAATGGTTCTCGACGGTAAAGGAATTTTGGGGAATTGCTCCATTACAGCTTCCGATATTGATGATGGCGCATTGGCTAAAGCCAAGGAAGGTAAATATTTGGAGCGTTCGCTCAAGGATGTGCCTGAGCAGGTAGCTAGCAAATATTTTAAACCAGATGGTGCCATGTATCGGATTGATGACCGTTTAAAACAGGCTGTGAAATTTCAAAAGCAAAACTTGCTGCTGGATCGATTTGAGGATGGGTATGATCTCATTATCTGTCGAAATGTTATGATTTATTTTACAGAAGAGGCCAAACATGCGTTATATCAAAAGTTTGCTGCCAGCCTTCGTCCCGGCGGTGTTCTATTTGTCGGCAGTACCGAGCAAATCTTTTCTCCTAACCAATACGGGCTGGAATCGACTGAAACCTTTTTTTATCGCAAAAAAGCATAAGCCTGTACATATCATCCATCGTTTCGTAGGAACTTATTTGTATCCTTAAGTAATGGATGGCTGGCTTATCAACAGCGCACGTCCTTTAGCTCTTCTAGCTGAGGGACGTGTTTTTTTGTTTATCTGCCTCACACGTGGCTTTTCTTGTCAAAGAAAGGTGCGTATACTATAATGAAGCACAGTTAAAGATTTTAGCGATGCACAGTTTAACAGTTTAAAGGGGGAACGCGTCATGAGTTTACGTTATTTAACCGCGGGGGAAACGCATGGTCCCCAGCTAACTGCCATTGTAGAGGGTATGCCGAGTAATTTAAAATTGGATTTTGAGGAATTGAATTTTCAGTTGCACCGTCGTCAGAAAGGATATGGACGGGGGCGGCGTATGCAGATTGAAAAAGATACGGCGAAGATTGCTGGTGGCGTACGTCACGGATATACCACAGGTGCACCAATTGCGCTAGTTGTGGAAAATAACGATTGGAAGCACTGGCAGAATATTATGAATATTGAGCCTATTGAAGGCAGTGATGAAGAGAAGCGTCGGGTTCATCGGCCACGTCCGGGCCATGCGGATTTGAATGGCGGAATGAAATACAACCTGAAGGATCTTCGTAACGTGTTGGAACGCTCCAGTGCACGTGAAACAGCAATTCGTGTGGCATGTGGCGGTTTGGCTCGTCAATTGTTGGCTGAGTTCGGAATCAAGGTGGCAGGTCAGGTCATCCGTATTGGTGAAATCGAAGCTCCTTATCGCGATTTGCCGATTGATGAACTGATTGCTATAACAGAAGCTTCTTCGGTGAGAGTAACCGATCCGGAAACGGAGAAGAAAATGGAAGCATATATTGACCTGATCAAGCAAGAAGGTGACTCCGTCGGTGGGGTAGTGGAATGTATCGTGGAAGGTGTTCCGATTGGTCTAGGCAGTCATGTACAGTATGATCGGAAGCTGGATGCGCGTATCGCACAAGGAGTCATGTCGATCAATGCATTTAAAGGTGTGGAAATCGGCATCGGGTTTGAAGCAGGAGAATTACGCGGTTCACAGGTGCATGATGAGATTCTGTATGATGAGGAACGTGGGTATCATCGTCGTACGAATCGTTTGGGTGGTTTTGAGGGTGGCATGACCAACGGAATGCCCGTGGTGGTTCGTGGCGTAATGAAGCCAATCCCTACACTCTATAAGCCGCTGCAAAGCGTCGACATTGATACGAAGGAAGCATTCACTGCACAGGTTGAGCGTTCGGATGCATGTGCGGTACCAGCGGCAAGCGTAGTCATGGAGCATGTAGTAGCTTGGGAGATAGCCAAAGCTTTACTAGAGAAATTCGGCGGGGATTCGATCGAAGAAATCCGCGCGAATATTGCATCCTATGAACAACAATTGGAGCAGTACTAAGATGAGTACGCTGACGGTACAGCTTGGCGAACGTTCTTATCCTATTCATATCGGACGTGGATTGTTGCATCAGGCCGGAGAGTCGTTGAAGGAACGAGGAATTGCACAAAAAAGCCCATTATTGATTGTTTCAGACGAAAATGTAGCGGGATTTTACCTGGCAGCATTGGAGAGCAATCTTCAGGAGTCGGGATACAAAACGGTATCATTTGTCGTTAAACCAGGTGAAACATCCAAGTCGCTTGCTGTATTTGAGCAGGTTATAACAGCAGCCATTGAGGGCGGCCTGGATCGGAATTCAGCCGTTATCGCTCTTGGTGGTGGTGTGGTGGGTGATTTGGCTGGATTTGTGGCGGCATCTTTTATGAGAGGCATCAAGTTCGTACAGGTTCCAACTACAATCCTTGCTCATGACAGCAGCGTGGGCGGTAAGGTCGGCATCAATCATCCTTTGGCAAAAAATATGATAGGAGCCTTCCACCAACCGGAACTCGTACTGTATGACGTAGATACGTTGTCAACATTACCTCCTCGCGAGGTATCTGCGGGACTAGCTGAAATGATCAAGCATGGCTTGATCTGGGATGCCGATTTCGCTCAGTGGTGCCGTGAGCATGCGACGGATTTGCTCGCACTGGATGCGGCGACACTGGAGTATGGACTGGAAAAGGGATGTTCCATTAAAGCTGAAGTCGTATCGCGCGATGAACGAGAAAACGATTTGCGCGCTATTCTAAACTTAGGTCATACGATTGGTCATGCGATTGAAGCGATTGCGGGATATGGTGAGTTTTTACACGGGGAAGCCATTTCTATTGGTATGGTCGGCTCCGCACTTCTGGGTGTGAAGCTGGGGGCAGATCCTTCTTTGGTAAACGAAACGAAGGAGATGCTGTCTTCGCTGCGCTTACCGACTTCTCTTCCATCACATCTCGATACAGATCGACTGCTTGAAGCGATGATGCATGACAAAAAGTTCAAGGAAGGCAGCATTACTTTCGTTGTCCCACGCAGTATTGGGCGTGTGGAGGTTGTGAAGGATATTTCCGTCTCTTACATCCGGGAAGTCATTGAACAGTTAAAAGAGGAGGCGTAACGATGTACAATCGTGGTATTCGTGGCGCGACGACCGTTGCAAATAATGAAGCAAACGAAATTTTGGAAGCAACAAGCCAACTGCTGGAGGAAATTGTATCCTACAATGAAATTCAGCCAGACGATATTAGTAATGTATGGATAACGGTGACGCATGACCTGGATGCTGCCTTTCCAGCCATGGCCATCCGTCAGCTTGACGGCTGGGATATGGTTCCACTCATGTGTGCATTAGAAATTCCTGTGGCTGGCAGCTTGCCCAAGTGCATCCGTTTGATGGTACAGGTGAATACTGATAAATCTCAGCGTGAAATGAAACATGTATATTTGAACGGAGCACAGATGTTAAGACCGGATCTGGCTTCCCAAGGGAAATAAGCGCCCGTTTTTAAAGTTGATGGTTGCCAAAGTAACATTCTATGAGATATAGTGTGTGTAGCAGAGTTGAGTAGAGTAGAGTTAGCCAGAGCAGAGTTGAGATGAGAAGAGTGTAGCCTTAGCCAATTCCATATGAGATTACAGAGACCGGCGGTAGCGGGTAAGCTTTTGTCCATGAAGAGACTTTCTTCTAAAGAGAAGCTTATTTGAGGTAACCTGCGTGGTTATGCAAAGGGATGAGTATATGCTTTTGTCTATTTGCTGTAATCATTTTACATATGGAGCATTCTTATAATTTCAATAACTGACAGCCTCTACCTTACGGGTAGAGGCTTTTTTATTCTCTCCATTGGGTTCTGCGCCAATTTGGAAAGGAAGTGATCTCATGTTAACGCCGCATGTGGAGCAAGTGATAGCGATGGCGAATGAATTTAACCTGATTCCTGTGTACAAAAAAGTGCTGGCTGATATGGAGACGCCGATTCGGATATTCCGTCGGTATGCTGAGCGGGACCGTGCCTTTCTGCTGGAGAGTGTAGAGGGAGGCGAGCAGTGGGCACGACATTCCTTCATCGGAACAGACCCGTTTCTAATGGTCTCAGGTAAAAAAGGTCGATTGATTCTGGAACAGCACGGTAAACGGCAAATATTAAGCGACAAGCCGATTGAAGCGCTCAAAGCATTGCTTCGTAAATACCGTAGTCCGAAACTGAAAGAAATGCCTCCGTTTACAGGCGGGGCTATCGGATTTTTTGGATATGACCTTCTTCAATATTACGAAAAGCTGCCGGAGCATTCGGTAGATGATTTGAATATGGATGATATTCGTTTTATGTTCTGTGATCAAGTCATTGTCTTTGATCATGTGAAACAGCAAATTTTGCTGGTTGGCAATGTTCATATAGGTGAAGGGTTCCGCGAGGAGGACATACGTGCTGCTTATGCAGATGTGGAACGCAAGTTGGAGAACACGGCGCAGTATCTGCGCAAGCAGTCCCCACCGGAGCGATTAGGATCAGCTTCCATTCCTGATGATGTGGAACTGGGTGAGATTCAATCCAATGTGACGAAGGAACAGTTTATATCAAACGTGGAGCAGGCAAAGGAGTATATCCGCTCAGGTGATATTTTTCAGGTTGTACTGTCCCAGCGTTTTCACATTGATACAGAGGCCTCTCCACTACAGGTATACCGCGTGCTGCGCACGATGAACCCGTCGCCATATATGTATTATTTGAAAATGGATGACGAGATCATCGTAGGCACTTCGCCGGAGGCACTCGTCAAGGTGGAAAACGGCCGCGTAGAGACCCGGCCGATTGCAGGAACGAGACCGCGTGGTGTAACGGAAACAGAAGATGCGGCACTTGCTGAAGAATTGTTGAAGGATGAAAAAGAACGTGCAGAGCATCTGATGCTGGTCGATTTGGGAAGAAATGATCTGGGCCGTGTATCCCAGTTTGGCACCGTAAAATGTGATACGTTCATGGAGATTGAACGCTATTCCCACGTGATGCACATTGTATCGAATGTGTCGGGTGAGCTGCGTGAGGACAAAGATTTCTTCGATGCTTTCCTGTCTTGCCTGCCTGCCGGCACCGTATCAGGAGCTCCAAAGCTACGGGCCATGGAGATTATTGCCGAGCTGGAACGGGAAGCACGCGGAACCTATGCAGGAGCAATTGGATATTTGGGCTTCTCAGGCAATATGGATGCTTGCATTACGATTCGCACAATTGTGTTTAAAAAGAACCGGGCCTATGTCCAGGCAGGGGCTGGGATTGTGTGGGACTCGGTACCGGAAAGCGAGTATCAGGAGACAGTGAACAAAGCGAAGGCACTGCTGAAAGCAATCCGCACGGCGGAAGCGATGTTCCCAGCAACGACACAGCCTTACAACAGCGTCATCAACCAAGATTATTTGTACACTCCGTAACACACCAAAATCTGATTCTGAGGAGGAGACGACAATGGAACGACATGACATGATGCAAGTAGGGTTAAGCCGGATCATTGAGGGACAGCATCTTTCGCGTACGGAGGCCCGTAGCGTGATGGAACAGATTATGAGTGGGAGTGCTACACAGGCGCAAATCGGCGGGCTCCTGACGGCTCTTCGCCTCAAGGGAGAGACGGTAGATGAAATTACCGGTTTTGCCGAAGCAATGCGCAATTACGCTAGTCCAGTGCAAGCTGGAGAAGGGAACAGTCGTCTACTGGATACATGCGGCACCGGGGGTTCGGGTATTCACAAGTTTAATATTTCCACGATATCTGCTATTATCGCGGCTTCGGTTTCCGTACGGGTAGCAAAGCATGGCAACCGTTCTGCAAGTGGCCGTGCCGGAAGCGCTGATGTCCTGGAGGCACTCGGAGTCAACATTCATTTGACAAGTGATCAGGCGCGATCGTGTCTGGACCGCATTGGCATTTGCTTTTTATTCGCACAGCTGTATCATCCGTCTATGAAGCATGCCGCAGCGCCGCGTCGCGAGCTAGGTGTGCGGACAGTATTCAATATGCTCGGTCCATTGACGAATCCGGCTGGTGCGGATCGACAGCTGTTGGGCATTTATGATGCCGGCAAAACGGAAGTGATTGCCGAGGTATTGAACCAGCTCGGCTCCAAACGAGCCATGGTTGTCAGCAGTTTGGATGGACTAGATGAAATTAGTATCTCGGCTGCGACGCGAGTATCTGAGCTCAAGGACGGCAAGGTTCATACGTTCGAGCTTCATCCGTCCGATCTGGGCTTGCAGACACATTCTCTAGATCAGGTGTTAGGTGGCGATGCACAGGTTAACGCAGATATCATACGAAGAATTTTGAACGGAGAGCATGGAGCCTATCGTGATGTTGTGCTAGCGAACGCAGGAGCATGTATTTATGTCTCAGGCGCAGCAGCTAGCTTGACAGACGGAGTAGCGCGAGCAGCAGAAGCCATTGACTCCGGACTGGCACTTTCCAAGCTGGATCAATTAATACAGGCAACGGGGGAATATCAATATGTATCTTGATAAAATCGTGGTGACGAAGCGACAAGAAGTGGAGCAGCTGAAGCAGCATTTTCAAATTAATAAAGCCGAACGCTTAATTGCGGATTTACCTGTGACGAGAGGATTCGAAAATGCGCTCGCGAGCGGACGCAACCGTCCGCTCGGGCTGATTGCTGAAGTGAAGAAGGCTTCCCCGTCAAAAGGGTTGATTCGACCTGATTTTCATCCGGTGGATATCGCACGTGCATATGAGGGGGCAGGAGCCGATTGCATTTCTGTACTGACAGATGTGACGTATTTTCAGGGAAGTCCTGAATATTTGCAGCAAATTCGCGATCAGGTGAAAATTCCGCTGCTGCGAAAAGATTTTATCATTGATGAACGGCAAATATATGAAGCTCGTCTGTTAGGAGCAGATGCGGTACTGTTGATTGCGGCTATCTTGGAACCCCATGTATTAGGGTCATTCTTACAAATCGCCAAGGATCTTGGGCTGGATGCATTGGTAGAGGTTCATGACAGTGAGGAACTTAAAACAGTGCTGGATCTTGGGACAGCAACCTTAATTGGTGTGAACAATCGTAATCTTCGGACATTTGAGACCCGTCTCCAGACGACAGAGGAGCTGATCTCACTGATCCCTAAAGGGGTTACATTCATCAGCGAAAGCGGCATTGCAGGACCGGAAGATGTGAAGTATCTGCATTCGGTAGGTGCGCACGGCATTCTGGTAGGGGAGCATTTGATGCGTAAGGAAGATGTAGGACAGGCTGTAGCCGAATTGATGGACGGGGTTAAAGCATGAACAAAACGGGCGTAAAAATTTGTGGACTTCAAAGCGTTGAAGTGCTAAAATCTATGGTAAACTTACCGGTCGATTATATAGGTTTTGTGTTTGCTGACAGCAAGCGCCGGATTGACGGCGCACATGCTGGAGAGTTGCTTCGCGTATTGGATGAATGGACTCCAGGCAGCAGACCTCGTAGCGTGGGCGTATTTGTGAACCCTAGTGACGCACTGTTAAACGATGTGATGGAGAAAGCACCATTGGATGTCATCCAGCTGCATGGACAGGAGAGTCCGCAGCGTTGTCGGGAGCTTAAGGAACGTTTTGGCATGCAAGTATTCAAGGCCTGGTCTGTGGATAGCCAAGGGCAGACCGTGAAGGGGAAGATCGAATACCGAGCGGACGAATTGGAGGCTTATGTCGGAACGATCGATGCTTTACTGTTGGATACATACGATCCCCTGTATGGTGGCGGTTCTGGAAAAACGTTTGCGTGGGATCGGATTCCTGCCTATCAGGCTTGGACTCACCAACATGGAATTCCTTTGTTTGTAGCCGGGGGACTGACTGCCGATAACGCAGAAAAGCTGATTAACGAGTATCATCCCGAAGGGCTGGATGTGTCCAGCGGTGTAGAGACGAACGGAGTCAAGGACATTGCAAAAATCACAGCATTCGTAGAAAGGGTGAAGCAGGCATGACACAATTACCTGATAACAACGGACGTTTTGGAACTTTTGGCGGACGTTATGTACCGGAAACGTTGATGAACGCACTGATTGAATTGGAGGAATCCTACCGAAAGTATGCGGATGATCCTGAATTTAAAGCAGAGTTGAACGGACTTCTAAAAGACTATTCGGGTCGGGAAACGCCGCTTTATCATGCGGAGCGACTGAGTCAACATCTGGGCGGGGCTAAAATTTACTTGAAGCGCGAAGATTTAAACCATACTGGCGCCCATAAAATTAATAATGCATTGGCCCAGGGATTGCTGGCGAAGCGTATGGGTAAGCAGAAGGTTATTGCCGAAACAGGTGCTGGACAGCATGGTGTTGCGACGGCTACTGTGGCTGCATTGCTCGGATTGGAATGCAAGGTGTTTATGGGGGAAGAGGATACAGTTCGCCAGCAGTTGAATGTATTTCGGATGCAGCTTTTGGGTGCAGAAGTGATTCCGGTGACATCCGGTACGCGTACACTGAAGGATGCCGGGAATGAAGCTTTGCGTTATTGGGTGAGCCACGTCCATGATACGTTCTATATTTTGGGTTCGGCTGTCGGCCCACATCCGTATCCGATGATGGTGCGGGACTTCCAACGTGTGATAGGCGATGAAACACGCCGTCAGATCTTGGAGAAGGAAGGTAGACTTCCGGATGTAGTCGTGGCAGCGATCGGTGGTGGAAGCAATGCTATCGGCATGTTTTATCCTTTTATAGAGGATCAGGGTGTCGCTTTGATTGGCGTGGAGGCTGCTGGAAAAGGCGTCGAGACGGAATTCCATGCAGCTACCATGAGCAAGGGAACACAAGGGGTCTTCCAAGGCTCTATGAGTTATCTGCTTCAGGATGAGTACGGACAAGTGCAGCCTGCGCATTCCATCTCGGCTGGACTGGATTATCCAGGTGTTGGACCGGAGCATTCATACCTAAAAGATATTGAGCGGGCCAAATATGTTCCGATTACCGATCAGGAAGCACTAGATGCACTTCAGCTCCTTTGCCGTACCGAAGGAATACTTCCTGCATTAGAGTCGGCGCATGCCGTTGCACAGGTCGCCAAGCTGGCACCTACGTTGACCGCAGATGATATTATCGTTATTTGTTTGTCTGGGCGCGGGGATAAAGATGTGGACTCCATTATCAAGTATTTAGGGGGAAATCCGTTATGAATTTAATTGATCAGGCGTTTGAACGCCTTAAAAATGAAGGCAAAACGGCATTAATTCCTTTTCTGACGGTAGGCGACCCGGACGTAGATACTACGATAGAGATCATTCGGCAGTTAGAGTCGGCCGGAGCCGATATATTGGAACTAGGCGTACCTTATTCGGATCCGTTGGCTGACGGTCCTGTGATTCAGCGTGCGTCTGAACGTGCATTGAAACGGCAAATTTCGATCCGCACCTGTATGGAGACCGCGTCTCTGGCTAGAGCGGCAGGTTCAAACCTGCCTTTTATTCTGTTCACATATTATAATCCTGTATTGCAGATGGGAATGGATTCTTTCTTTGCTGGCTTGCAGGAGCACGGTATCAGTGGTCTTATTATTCCGGATCTTCCACTTGAAGAAGCAGAAGAGCTGGGAGGACGTGCAGCAGAGGTGGGTGTGCATCTGATCCCGCTGGTAGCCCCAACGTCTGAACAGCGTATCGAACGAATTGCCCGTCAGGCCCGTGGATTTGTATACTGTGTATCTTCGCTGGGTGTAACCGGAGAAAGAGCTTCTTTTTTTGAAGGTATAGAGGGCTTTATCGCGCAGGTCAAACGGCATACCAGTGTTCCGGTGGCGATAGGCTTTGGTATTTCAAATCGTGAGCAGGTTGTCCGGTTTTCAGACATTTGCGATGGAGTTGTGGTTGGCAGTGCCATTGTGCGCCAGGTGGAGGAAGCCATTCCATTGCTGGAGGATTCTGCACGCAGAGAAGAAGGGCTTTTGCAAATTCGTGATTTTGTGGCACAATTAAAGCAGTAATAGGGTCAAAATAGAAATTTTAAATATAGTTCTGATTGGATAGAGGAGGTAGGGGCATGCAACCTAAACCGCATATTGTACATTTGCCAGTATATCAGCCCGGTAAACCGATTGAGGATGTGAAACGTGAGCTGGGACTCGATGAAGTAATCAAGCTCGCCTCAAACGAGAATCCGTATGGCAGTTCTCCTAAAGTGTTGCAGGCCATTCAGCAGGAGTTTGCTAACATCAGTGTGTATCCTGACGGAAGTGCAGTTGCTCTGACACAAGCACTAGCTAAACGGACGGGTTTAAAAGAAGAACAGTTTATCTATGGCTGTGGCTCTGACGAAATTATTGCGTTGATTACGCGTGCATTTCTCCTTCCAGGGGAAGAAAGCATCATGGCTGATCAGACATTTTCCGTATATAAAAGTAACGTGGAAATTGAGGGAGCAGTTGCAGTTGAGGTGCCTTTGCGTGACGGTGTACATGATTTGGATGCCATGCTATCTCATATCAATGACCGTACAAAAATTATTTGGATCTGTAATCCAAATAACCCAACAGGAACGATTGTACCCGAAGCCGAGTTGATAGCGTTTCTGAACCAAGTACCCAAGCATATCATGGTGGTGCTGGATGAAGCCTACGCTGAGTTTGTAATAGATCGTTCGTATCCAGACGGCATTCGCTTGTTGTCAGCTTATGAAAATTTGGTTGTACTACGTACCTTCTCCAAAATCTATGGTCTGGCTTCGCTACGTATCGGATATGGTATGGGGGCCGAGTCAACCATTCGCTTGATCAATCAGGTTCGGGAGCCATTTAATACTTCACGGGTAGCGCAGGCTGCAGCCATTGCTGCCTTGGAAGATCAGGAATTTGTTCAGGAATGCCGAGATCGTAATGCAGAGGGTAGAGCTTATTTGCAAAATGAGTTGAAACGTCTGGGTTTGGAGTCTTTCCCGGCACATGGCAATTTTATTATGCTGGATGTACGTCGTCCATCCGGTGAGGTATTTCAGGAGTTGCTTCGTAAAGGTGTGATCATTCGCGCAGGTCATCACAAATATCCGACTTATATTAGGGTGTCGGTTGGATCACAGCCGCAAAATGAGTTGTTTATTCGCGCGCTGGAACAGGTCCTAGGGGCGGAAGCGGCGAAAGTACGCCTATAATTTCCGCAGATGGGATTTGATATTAGATGAAGATTGCTATTTTCGGCGTGGGACTGATTGGCGGGTCCCTCGCACTTTGTTTTAAAGGGAAACCGGATATTACTGTAGTCGGCCACGCTCATCTCCCTGAACTGATAAAACCGATGTTAAGCCGTGGTGTCGTAGACACTGCGACTCTTTCGGTTGAAGAGGCGGCAAAGGATGCCGATTTTATTTTTTTATGCGTACCGGTTGGTTTACTGGAGCATTATCTCGAGTTGTTAAGTCAGCTACCGCTTAAAGCGGGTTGTATTATTACCGACGTAGGCAGCACGAAATCGGCGATTACCAAAAAAGCATCAGAAATTTCTTTGCGCAACGCTTATTTTATCGGGGGGCATCCGATGGCCGGCTCGGAGCGTTCCGGTGTCAAGGCCGCTTCTGCGTTGTTGTTTGAAAACGCATATTATGTACTTTCCCCTGCAGAGGGTGTGCCTGAGGAAGCATACAGCTCGCTGGAGCATTTGTTGAAATATACAGGTGCTCATGTTGTGCGTGTCCAACCTGATATGCATGATGATATTGTCGGTGCGATTAGTCATCTTCCGCATATTATTGCAGCAGCGCTGGTGAATCAGGTGCGAAAGCACAATGATGAAAATCCGTTGTACCGTACATTGGCTGCTGGTGGGTTTCGTGATATTACACGGATAGCCTCTAGTGATCCGGTTGTGTGGCGGGACATTTTGCTGAGTAATCGTGATGTTTTACTGGGTCTGTTGGAAGAGTGGAATGGGCAGATTGAGCGTTTTACTCACTTGCTGAGAACACAGGACGGAGAGGGAATTGCTGACGAATTTTTGACAGCTGGGCATTTCCGTAGTGAACTGCCAGAGCGTCGTAAAGGAGTTATTGTCTCTACGTTTGATCTGTATATTGATGTACCGGATACCCCAGGGATTATCGGAAGAATTGCAATGGAACTGGGAAATCACAGCATTAATCTGAGCAATATGCGAATCATTGAAAGCCGGGAGGATGTTCCTGGCATCATGCGGCTTTCCTTCCGTCAAGAGCAGGATTGGGAACGTGCCAAAACCTTGCTGGATTCGATGGGCTATAAAGTGGTGGTGTGAAGGGTGGAGTGGAATGAGTATTCGTTAAAGAGGTGCTCCGCTCCGCGATTCATTTGATCTTATGATCGCTGTTGCCTGCGGATTTTCTGATTATATGTTCAAAGGTGAAAATCCGCAGGCAAAGGCGAACGCTACGCTTCTCCAGATTCAAATGAACCTCTACGCTACAGCCGCCATAAAAGGACCACACTTTCTGGGAGTGAGTAGTAAGAAAAGATCTAAAGCGGGCGAAGGTTCTCTTCGCTCGCTTTTTTGTACTTGAAGAGGGGGTGAAGCTACGCCTTATTTCGTAATTACTATCTTTCTATACATACCGTTAAACATTATAGGTGCATCCTCTTTGATACGCAGTTTTGTTTTTTGGGTTTCAAACAGTTCTTCAAAATTCAACCCTATATCGGTTCCTAACACCTTAATAACGGGTCTTATCGTTTTTTTGAATAATGAGGGCTTTTTTCCTTTAGGAGAAAACTTATCGAAAATAATAATTTCCCCGTCCTTTTTCAAAACCCGCACCATCTCATCGAAGCATTTATTTGCGTTAGGTACTACTGAGAGAATTAAACTTCCTACTACTATATCAAATTGCTCATCCATAAAATTCATTTGTTGAGCATCCATTACTAAGAATTTTATGGAGGTGTTAATAAATTTCTCTTTTGCTTTGTTAAGCATTTCAGGTGAATAATCTATGGCAGTAATATCCAGCCCGTAGTGATTTATTAATTCTAAATCTGCTCCAGTTCCTACACCTACAAAAAGTATTTTTTGCTCGCTATTAAATGACTTTTCTTGAAATATGATCTTTCTAGAATTGAGGAAGCTGCCTGAATTGAAAAACTTATCATAAATTGGAGACCAAATCTTATATACAGCCTTGTTCCACTTATTATTCATTACCTGCCCCCTACCTATTGAAAAAAATTTATTATATAATAATGTGTTTCAATAGGATAATCAAATAATTAGTAAATTATTGATGTATTTTATCAACCCACATATGGGTAGGTGAGTAAGGTAAAGAGGAGTATTGGAAAACAAAAAAAGACCACCCGGGTAAAGCCCCGGGTGGTAGCTACTTTCAGTAAAGTAGCTGAGTAGGATAGGAGTGGAGAGAAACCATACTGTACTTTTATTATATGTATACGTTTTCATTTTGTCAATATTTTTTTAAAGCGTTTTCTTTTTTGTGTAATTATCCTTATTGGTGCTTTATATGGAACACTTTCATTGGGTTTGTCATTTATCTTGAATAAACTTAAAATCCATTGAAAAGCTGTTTAAATGAATTAGCTGCCAGCGTTAGGGAGCCTTCGATGGAAATCGTGGGGATTTTGGACTTTTTTACTGGCGGCCATTTTGTGGTACAATGGGTAAGTCCATTTTGGATATTGAATATTGTTGGGGATAGCACCGTTAATGTTGGCACTACATAGGGTAAGAAAATAACAAATGTTCCATGATGCTGTTTCATCCATTTGCGCAGAGGGCGCAACTTTTTTTGACCTGTTCGGTATATATAGACAGAATCGAACGGGAAAACAGCACATGTATGGGCGAGGAGGGTCTCACTCGGATGATGACAGATTCCCAGATGATTCAGGAAATCAAACAAGGTAATGTCGAGGTTTATTCAGAATTAATGAGGCGACACCAACGTAAAATTTTAGCTTTTGTTTATCATATGCTGAAAAGTTCGAACCTGGAAATGATTGCTGAAGACTTATGCTCGGAGACGTTTTATAAAGCGTATCGGAGCCTGCATTCTTTTCGCGAGGTAGATGCATCGTTCTCCACTTGGCTATATACAATTGCACGTAATACGGTGCTAAGCGAGCTTCGCAAGCACCGTAGTGGTCAGGTTCCATTGGAAGAGAGCGGTTATGTACCGGTAGCTCCATCGGATGTGATTCCGGAGCAGGCTGTTCTTCGCGGTGAGAAGGTAGAGATGGTTCGTGAAGCAATCAACAGATTGCCTGAGAAGCAGCGATCTGCGCTGATTTTGCGTGAATATGAGCAATTAGATTATCAGGAGATTGCGACTATTTTAGGACAGACGGTCAGTGCGGTGAAGTCATTGCTTTTCCGGGCAAGAACCAGTGTGAAGACGCAGTTGGAGCCTTATTTTTTTGAGCCTCTCTATGAGGAAAACGAAGGGATGAGCAGCCAATGAAATCCAGGGACGCTGAGGATTTGTTCGCTACAGGCAAAAATGTATCGAAACAAGACTCGGAGCGCAGACGGGCCAAAAGCTCGTCTGCCGGGTGGGAGCATGGTTCGGAAGAGAATGATTGGAATTTGTCAAAAGAAAGTCGATCAGCTATTCGTGATATTTCCTTTGAAATAACAGATGATAAGCTAGAGGCAATGAATCGTAGAGTCATGGATCGAATTTATGAAGAATCACCGTGGCTTGTTCCGGGCGAGCATCGACGTGCGCGAGTGAACCCAGCAGCCCGTAAGTATATGTCTGTATGGATCGCCGGCTTCTTGGCCGTATTTTTGTGCAGCTTTTTATTTTTGAACTGGAATGGAAGCTCCTCTCAGGAAAATCCCCCCCAAGCGGCTCCTGTCATGGACACGGGTATTTTACCGACAGGCCTGCTGGAAACTACAAGTACATCTCCACAGTATCAATACCACATTAAAGATGTGAACAGTGGCATTATGGATCCGCTGGTTGCAAGCATTGTTCCTACTTACCCGCAATACTGGATGTTGCTGTCTGTATTGGCACTTGCGCTTGCTTTATTTTCTCTGGGCTGGATCCATCGGACGAGAAGAGTTAGAAATTAGCTGGCAGATGGGCTCCATATAAAATTCATTATAATGCCTGAATAACACAACAGCGGGGGACTAACATAATGCTTATTGGCTTGATCAGACATGGATTGACGGATTGGAATGCGGTAGGTAAAATCCAGGGCCACAGTGATATTCCGTTGAATGATGAAGGACGTCGGCAGGCACGCTTGCTGGCAGAACGATTGAAGGAAGAGCCTTATCATTGGGACGGACTTATTACAAGTAGTCTCTCCAGAGCGAAAGAGACGGGGGATATTATTGCCTCTGCTCTGCATTTGCCGTTGCTGGAACCTGATGATCGACTAAGAGAGCGTGCTTATGGTCAGGTCGAGGGGATGACACAGGCCGAACGCGAAGAAAAGTGGGGAGTTGACTGGCATCTGCTGGATTTGGGGCAGGAGAGCGATGCAGATCTTCAGCTTCGCGCGCTAGCTTTTATGGAGGCTCTTTGGACGGAAAATCGGGACAAGAATCTGCTGGTCGTTTCCCACGGCGGTTTTTTGGCTAATTTGTATAAGGCTCTGTATCAGGAGAAATTCACAGAGCGAATTGGTAATTTGTCACTAAGTGTACTCCAGCGTGAGGATGCGGACTGGGAACCGCTTTTGTATAATTGTACAAAGCATTTGCAAGAGAAAAAGTAGCTGCAACTTAAATAATTTGTGAAAGATCACGGCTTCTATTCATCATAGAGTCGTGGTCTTTTTGTTTTTTAATTATACCTTTGCGAAAAAAGAGGTTTAGAGTCTGAAGATTCCGTCAAAGCTGTGGGTACAACAGGTAAGAATCATTTCCGGATGACAGTCCAGTGACGAGGCGATGGAACAATGAATCTGGCGGATATGCTGACATTTGCGGATATTGTGCATTTGAACAGAATCGCAGTGTATTACGATTGTGACTGCAAACCTAATTCCAAGCATGAGTTGATCCAAGGGATTTTGACAAAGCTCGGCAGTAGTAGTTTCTTTGAGACGCAGGTCAAGGAGCTGAGGTTGTCAGAGGTAAGGTTTTTGAACGCGCTATTGTTCGATGACCGACCTTATTTCAGTATGGAGGAATTGATTGCGATTGCCAAACAGTCGGTTGAGAATGACGAGGATGCTGGTGAGCGACCACGAGATATTGTGACCCGTCTGCGTTCTAGCGGCTGGTTGTTCAACGGTTCGACGCACAATACGAGGTATTTGTACCAAATTCCGTCGGATATGAAAGAGCGCTTCCGGCGTGTTATGGTACATGACTTTCAAAACGGGATGACTCGGGTAAGCGAACCGTCGTCGTACCGGGATGAAGGTCATCTACTGGCGGAGGATTTACGGCTTTTCCTTCAATATATGAGACAGCATGAGGTTCTGCTTAATCCTGAAGGAGCTTGGTACCGTCGCAATCAGCAGCAGCTAATGGAGCATTTGCACATTGCGGAGCCGTTGTTGGGTAAAGGAGGATGGCGTTTTGGCTATGGTTCCTCTTTTAAGTTTTATCCGGATCGAATGGCATTACTGTACGATTACGCCCGTCACTCCAAGTATATTGAGGAGAAGGGAGACCGGGTTGAGCTGACCGCAAAAGGGGAAGCACAACAGGAACTTGCAATTGAGGATGAAATGATACAGCTATTCAGGTTTTGGTTAAGATTGTATAAAGGAGCCGTACCCAATCTGCTTTCACTAGTCTATTGGATTGGAGAATGTGCCAGGCCATGGACATCCTCGGAGTCGCTTTTTGTGCATATTGGTCCACTGATCCGACCGTTTTACTATGATACCCCCCGTTCGGTCTTTGATCAGAGGATTATACGAATGATGCTTCACTTGGGTATGCTTCGACAAGGTGAGCATTCAACAGGACCTTCTGTACAAATGACGGCCTGGGGGCAGAAGTTGGCGGGAGAGTGCCGCCTTGGGCGAAACGACTCGGGTATACGGCTCCATTGACAAGCAGTACACATGTTGATAGAATTTCACCCAAAATATGAGAGGGTGAAGTTGATGCTCATTCACTACAACGGAAACATGCCACAGCTCCATTCATCTGTCTATGTGGCAGAAGGAGCAAAAGTTGTCGGAAAAGTAACGATCGGCCAAGAGTCCTCCGTATGGTTTAATGCCGTACTGCGCGGGGATATGGCGCCTATCATCATCGGTGAACGCTGCAATATTCAGGACGGCGTCGTGGGACATGTGAACACGGATCAGCCCCTGCTGCTGGCGAATGATGTTTCGGTAGGACATGCTGCCATTATCCACGGTTGTACGATAGGCAAAGGCACTTTAATTGGTATGGGGGCCATTGTACTCAACGGAGCGGAGCTTGGTGAATATGCTTTAATAGGAGCAGGGTCGGTCGTTACGGAAAATACCAAAATACCACCCTATACTCTTTCTATCGGTACACCTGCCAAAGTGGTGCGCGAATTGACAGATGCAGATTTGCAGCGGATGTCACGAACGACACTCAGCTATGTGGCGAAAGGAAAAGAATATAGGATCTCTTAAACTCATGTTGGAGGTGCATCCTATGGATAAAATGAAGGTTACTTATGAGGTAATGTTGGGCCTGTCTGCTGAAATGGTTTTGGACGAGGCATTACGTAAACACCGGAGTGAAAAACTTTACAAGGATATTGATGAGGCGTTAGCCTCCGGAGATGAAGTAGCTTTTCGTCATCTTACGGATGAGCTGAAAGCAATGAGTTAGAACGCTTTTGGTAAGCTTAAGTTGGTCATAAATGGCCAAGCGCCAGTTTGAGATTATATCATCAAACCTGACCCGTAACGGCGGTCAGGTTTTTTTGATACGCTTGGATATGATATAGTCTTTGTAAGATAGTGCCTGTGCAAGGTATCTGTCGTATGAACGGAGGATGAAGGGCGTGTCGTTATCTTATTTGTGGAGCCGGTCGTTCTTGACGAGCCGGCCCTTTTTGTGGCTGCTGTTCTGGTGTAATTTAGTTGGAACGGTGTATGGATACATATGGTATGGAGGACAGCTGGAATATACACTGAATTATCACCCGATGTGGCAGATTGTATTTGTGCCTGATAGTCCGACAGCCAGCCTATTTTTTACAATTTCCATAGCATTTTTGCTCTATCCTCCGCATCTCAAAAGCTTGAAGGTTATTCTCCAGATTATGGAAGCGTTGGCTGTCGTCACGAGTGTAAAGTATGGCTTTTGGGCTTCGGCTATTATTTTGTGGGGAGTTGCGCAGGGGGGACCTATGGTATGGCAGGATTGGATGCTGATGGCATCTCACACAGCAATGGCGGTCGAAGCGTTACTGTTTGTACGTTTTTTTACCTGCAAATGGATTGCTTTATGCTTAGCCGCACTGTGGACCTTGTTAAATGATACGATGGATTATACCTTTGGCATATACCCTTATCTTCCCAGAACACTAACGGATGATGTACCGCAAGTATGTGTCTTTACCTACATGCTGACCCTTGTTAGTATTGTAGCGGCATGGCTTGCCATGTTGGCGCGTAATCGAAAGGTATCGTCTCATCGTGATATAGCTTGAGTCTTTTGAATGGAGAAATAGAGATGCATATAGTTATAAATCAGAAGGAATATGTATTCCAAAAGGGCATCCGTGATGATCACAAAATAAAAACAAGTTTTAATGAATTAGCAAAACAGAGTTTTGGCTTTGATTTTGAAGCCTGGTATCAATTGGGGGATTGGGAGGATAGATATATTCCTTATGTCCTTTTGGATGCGGATTGTGTTGTGGCCAATGTATCTGTAAGTCTAATGGATTTTGATGTATCACGCGAGAAGAAAAAATATATTCAGATCGGGACTGTAATGACGGATGCAAACTACAGGAATCAAGGTTTGAGTCGGTTTTTAGTAGAGCAAGCGCTGAAAGATTGGCATGGCAATTGTGATGGTATCTATCTGTTTGGAAATGATAGTGTGAGGGATTTTTATCCTAAATTCGGCTTCGCTTCGGCACCCGAGTATCAATATAGCCGGAAGGCACCTAACAGCTTGGACATAAGGATCGAGAAATTGAATACAGAAGAAATGTCGGATTTGCAGTTGTTGAAGATGAAGAGTGCTGACTTCAATCCGTATTCACTTTTTTCTGCGGAAAACAATGAGTGGTTGGTTTTATTTTATAGTACCTTATTTTTTAAAGACAAGTTCTGGCACATACCTCAATACGAGACGATTGTTGTTGCAGATTTCGAAGGGGATACGATGAATTGTTACGATATTTTTGGAGCGGGCGACATTTCTTTAGATGAAATTCTAGGGGTAGTCATGAAAAAAGATACGAAAAAGGTTGTTTTTGGCTTTACACCAAAAGAACAGGACGGCTGCGAAATTTCTGTGCTGAAGCAGGAAGATACTACGCTGTTTTATATGACTAAGCATCCCAACAAATGTAATGAAAATCCACTTATGTTTCCTATTTTGTCCAGAGCATAGCCGGTTTCTAACGTTTCACCTAAAGCCAGTTCTAGTCCCGTTAACCTTGCCATACAGTAAGGTGAGGAGGGATGTCCCATGATTAGGGGTCGGGGGGGTCGTATTACGTTACGTGTGGTTTTGAGTATTGTGTTATCCATGGTCCTGCTGCTGTCCGTCTACGTCCCTCCAGGTATGGCAGAAGCGCGCGATCAGTCAAAACCCGAAGGTAATACCAAGGAAATTGAAGAACTGGATCATGCAGCTGCGACACTGTACCGTGACGTAATGGACGGGAATATTGAAAAAGCACGCGCGGATGTAGCCGAGGTGAGCAGATGGTTCAGCACTGGACAGGTGCAGGCAGCGCTATCTGTAGAGGCCATTCATGCTCTATCCGGCAGCATTCTGGAGGTGCAGCAAGCTACACAGTCGGTTCAAGCATCACCGGATGAATGGGTGAAGGCAGCTGCGAATTTACGGCTTGCGACAGATGCGCTTGCGCACCCGCGCCAGCCCTTATGGCAGCAGTATTATAAGATTTTAAGAGAAGATGTTAGCGGCTTGAATAACCAGTTTGCTAAAGGGAACATGAAGGGATTCAAAGCTGGTACCGAAGTGCTGGAAGACCACTATGAAACGATTCGTACAGCAGCATTGATCCATGGCAGAACAACCGAGGTCGTGCGGACTGATTCCTGGATTTCCTACGTCAAAGGATTGGGAGATCAGCAAAATGCAGATGCCTCAGCGATTAGAGGAGCATTGGACCAAGGCAACCCGACGTTTAATGCCTTGTTTGGACGTGAGAAAGACGCTACCGCACTGGCGCCATTTATCCCGCGTGAGAGTGAGCGCCGGGCTGAATGGGCCATCGGCATGATTGTTCTGCTGGCGCTGGCTTACGCAGGTTATCGTAAATATCGGGCTGGTTTCATTGGGTAACGATGAAAGTTTGAACATTCGCATCGTTGGCTGTGGATCCATCCATATATGTCAGCCCATTGCCCGGATTACCGGGCTATTCCTCTTTGAACCCTTCGCCATGCACATCATGCACATCCTGAATGATAATAAACGCCCGTGGATCAACCGCCTTAACAATTTGGTGCAGTCGCCGTATTTCCTGACGGGACACGACACAATAGGCAACATGCTTGGCCTGTTTGGAAAATGCACCTACAGCCGGAATAATCGTAACTCCGCGATCCATGTCCTTGGTAATAATATCTGCAATGTCCATCGTGTGGTCGCTAATAATCATAAAGGCTCTGGCGGAATAAGCCCCCTCTTGTATAAAATCAATAATTTTGGACGCAATGAACACAGCGACTAATGTATATAGAATTTTTTCTTTGGGTATGTAAAGTAGTGAAGCGCCGATAATGACAATGTCAATGACCAGCATAATCCTTCCCATACTCCAGCCAAACTTCCGGTTTAAAATACGAGCGATAATATCCGAGCCGCCAGTAGTGCCGCCAAAGCGGAACACAATACCTAACCCGGCCCCCAGCGTAACCCCCGCATATAATGAAGAAAGTATAAAATCGTGTTCAGTCTGAAACGTCCCCATCCATCCGGAATGAATCATTTTTTCAAATAACCACAGAAAGAATGTGAGCGACCCAATACCGACCCCCGTATATATAATCTGCTTGCCCCCAAGCATTTTCCATCCAATTAAAAATAATGGAATGTTCAGAAACAAAGTGGAGAGAGAAGGTGAAATCGAAAAAGCATAATTTAACAGCAGGGTGATCCCTGTAATACCGCCTTCCATCAGTTTACTGGGTATAATAAAATAAAGCAGACCGAATGCATAGATGGCGGTGCCGAATACGATGGGCAAGATCAATTTAAGCTGTTCCATGGACTTGGATATTTTCATAAGATCCCTCACAGTAGCAGTTTAAGGATGAGCGACTGAATGCAAATTTTTGCTAAATCGCAGGCCCTTATGTTTAGTATACCTTTTTGCGGCAGCTTTAAAAGACAGATGACTGTAAGTTGGCATCGTAAGTTCACAATTAAAAAAAATTTGTTTTAAAATGTGCTTTACGATAACATATGAATAAACCTGCACATGGGGGGATTGCGTGTTTCATGGAAAAATCGTTAGATGAAATTCAACGTGAGGTAGACCAGTATATCTCTCAATTTAAAGAAGGGTATTTCAGCCCTCTGGCCATGTTGGCCCGGATGTCCGAGGAAGTCGGTGAACTGGCAAGGGAGGTTAATCACTCCTTTGGTGAGAAGCCGAAAAAAACGGATGAGGCGGACAATTCCATTGAGCTGGAGCTGGGGGACATCTTGTTCATCACAGTTTGCTTTGCGAACTCACTAGGTATCAATTTGACCGAGGCACATGATAAGGTTATGCATAAATTTAACACGCGTGATGCGAATCGCTGGACCAAAAAGGACACCGATTAGGCATTTTGTACATATGCTGTACCAAACCGGTTACCCGGAGGTGCAGTGTCATGAAGGCGGAGGAATACGTTCAGAAAGCTTATCAGTGCATTTTGCAGAACGATTTTGAGCAGGCGGTGGAGTGGTTTGAAAAAGCGATTTCAGCCCAGCCTGATCATGCGGAGCATTATTTCCGTTGCTCGGTTACCTACGCTCGCAGTGGACGCTTGGAGCAGGCCCTCGCATATGCAGAGCATGCGGTTCGTCTCGCGCCACATCAGGATGAATATGTTCTCCATCTGCATGCGCAGGAAGCCAGGCAGTATACAGAAAAGGCCAGAAAAATGCTGGAGGTCGACAGAGCTACGCCACAGATGCACCAGGATGCGATTTTGCTGCTCGAACGGGCAATTTCTCTTGATCCGCTATGTGGTGACGCATTTTTGCTGCTCGCATTGATTTATGACGAATTGAATGAATATAAGCTGGCTGTGCAGGCTGCTCGTGAGGCGGCAGCGCTGTTTCCTCACAATGTGCAGCTTGCCAACCTCATGAAGAAATTATGCCAGCAGATGAATGAACAAATCTAGTACAAATGGATGCATAAGGAGTTGTAGGGATATGTCAGAACCAATAAAAGTGGCTGTCGTTGGAGCAGCAGGGCGTATGGGCCGTGAGGTGGTCAAATTGGTTCTTCAGGATGAGGAACTACAGCTTGTAGCCGCAGTGAACAGAACACACGCCGGCAGTGATGCCGGCCTTCTCGTCGGACTACCGGAAGCTGGTATCGCTATTATGGAGGATGTAGAGCAGGCTTTACTGGAGAGCCGAGCAGATGTCATGGTCGACTTTACGGGGCCGCGCTTCGCGTACGCACATACAGCGCTTGCTATTAAGCATGGAGTTCGTCCGGTTATCGGTACGACAGGGTTTACTCCTGAACAAATTGATGAACTGGACAAGCAGTGTCGTGAGCAACAAATTGGGGGTCTGATTGCGCCTAACTTTTCGATCGGAGTCATTTTGATGATGCGGTTTGCGGCTCAGGCAGCGAAATATTTTCCGCATCTAGAAATCATCGAATATCATGGTGACCAAAAATTGGACGCGCCATCAGGCACAGCCATTAAGACTGCAGAACTGATCGCTGAGCAGCGTGAGGAGCTACGACAAGGCAACCCGGAAGAGGAAGAAACGCTAGAAGGATCGCGTGGCGGTTACTATCAAGGCTTCCGCATTCACAGTGTTCGTCTTCCCGGTGTGTTCGCACAGCAAGAAGTCGTATTTGGAGGATTTGGACAATCTCTGAAAATTCGTCAGGACTCCTATGAACGAGCTGGTTATATGCCTGGTGTTAAAATCGGTATCCAGAAGGTAATGGAGCACCCGGGGCTTGTATATGGTTTTGAGCATTACATCGATTAAGAATATACGAATGAATTGATGAATGGAATTATAGAATGAGGCAGGAGGAGTTTGGAATGTTAAAGATTGCATTTATAGCGCATGATCGCAAAAAGGATGAAATGGTTAATTTTATAACGGCATATGAGCATGTTTTTACAGATCACCAATTATATTCAACAGGTACAACAGGTCAGCGCATTATGGAGCAAACCAAGCTTCAAATTCACCGCTTCATGTCTGGGCCGCTTGGTGGAGATCAGCAAATCGGGGCTATGGTTGCGCAAAATGATATGGACTTAATTATATTTTTGCGTGATCCACTCATGGCACAGCCGCATGAGCCGGACATTAGCGCATTATTACGTCTGTGTGATGTACAGGGGATTCCTTTGGCAACCAACGTTGCAACTGCTGAAATACTGGTTAAAGCGCTGGATCGTGGCGATTTTGCTTGGCGTGAGCTGGTACATAAATATAAACCGGGCATTGACCAGCAGGGTGATGTAAAATGACGCTGGACATCCTGATTTTCGGAGCCCATGCCGACGATGCAGAAATAGGAATGGGAGGCACGATTGCCAAGCATACTGCCGCTGGGTTAAAGGTGGGGGTATGCGATTTGACACGGGCTGAAATGTCATCTAATGGTGATGTAGATACTCGCATGGCAGAAGCTGAACACGCTTCGAAAGTGCTCGGGCTTGCTGTGCGGACGAATTTGGGTCTGCCTGATCGTGGGTTATATGTAACTCCTGAACATGTAGCTGCAGTTACAGCAGAAATCAGGCGCCATGCACCAAAAGTTGTATTTGCCCCTTATTGGGAGGATCGGCATCCCGATCATGTCATGTGCAGCAAGTTAGTAGAGGAAGCTGTGTTTAACGCCAAGTTGAGACGTTTTATGTCAGAAAGTCCTGCGGTACAGGTAGAGCAATTATATTTTTATTTTATTAATGACATCGGCAGAACGGACTTGATCGTGGACATTACCGAGCATTATGAAGCGAAGGAGCAGTCGTTGTTGAGTTATGCTTCGCAATTTCAGGCAGCGCCTGGGAAGGACACGGTATCCACACCACTGAACCAGGGGTACGTGGAACGTGTAAAAGCTCGGGACTCGTTGTTGGGTCAACGTAAGCTGATTTCATATGCAGAAGGATTTGCGTCCAAAACGCCACATCTGGTTAAGCTATTCACATAAGGATTTTATACTTACGCATGTTGTAGAATGCTGAAATACATGGGCATACGAGTGATTACGGATGGACGGAAGGAGGCAGCTTAGCTTGAATGACAAACTGAAAATTGGGATTACCTGTTATCCGTCGCTGGGTGGCTCTGGCGTTGTGGCTACTGAGCTGGGGAAGTTGCTGGCAGAAAAAGGGCATGAGGTCCATTTTATTGCTAATAGCATTCCGTTTAGATTAGGCGGGGCGTTCCAGAAGAATATTTTTTATCATGAAGTTGAGGTTAACGATTATTATGTGTTTAGATATCCGCCATATGATTTGTCGCTAGCGACAAAAATGGCCCAGGTGGCACAAATGAAGAATTTGGATGTACTCCATGTCCATTATGCTGTCCCGCATGCAGTATGCGCATATTTAGCGAAGGAAATGGTGGGCGATCATTTGAAAGTGGTGACCACCCTGCACGGTACAGACATTACAGTGTTGGCACAGGATGAATCATTAAAGGATCTGATTCGACTGGCTATTAACAAAAGCGATGCTGTGACAGCGGTCTCCAAGGATTTGATTCGTGAGACGATTGATGCGTTGGAAATCACACGACATATTGATTTGACTTACAACTTTGTAGATAAACGAGTATATTATCCACGAGATGCTGCTGCGCTTAGGAGAGATTTTGCCCAACCGCACGAAAAAATTATGATGCATATTTCCAATTTCCGTCCTGTCAAAAGGGTGGGGGATGTGCTGGATATATTCGACAGAGTGCAACAAAAGATACCTGCGAAGCTGCTGTTGGTGGGAGAAGGACCGGATCTTCCAAAAATTCGTTGTAAAATCGAAAGTTTAGGCTTGCAGGACAAAGTCTTCTTTTTGGGTAAGCAGGATCAAATCGCAGAAGTGATTTCTATGGCAGATGTGCTGCTGCTTCCCTCGGAGAAAGAAAGTTTTGGTCTAGTTGCACTGGAAGCAATGGCCTGTGGAGTACCAACAATTGGTTCCCAGGCAGGAGGAGTACCTGAACTTGTCGTGCATGGAAGTACGGGGTATCTTGCTGAAATCGGGAATACCGAGGCGATGGCGGATTATGCAGTAGAACTGCTCTCCGATGAAGCGATGGCGGAACGTTTCCGTGAAGCGTGCCTGACACGCGCACGTACCGTATTCTGCGATGAGCTGATTACCCGTCAATATGAAGAAATCTATTACCGTGTTTTGGGACGCGAGGTGCCGGATCTTAAACCGATCAGCGTTTAAGGAGGCGGACTCGCGTCCGTTTTTTTATTGAATACTTGCAAAGGGGGAAACCCTGTGAATACAAATACTTGGCAACATGCTGATCCAGAAATGGCTCTTCGCGGCAGAGAGGTCATACATACACTAACCACAGCTGGCCACGAAGCTTATTGGGTTGGTGGCTGTGTGCGGGATGAGCTATTAGGACGAGCTATTCATGATATGGATCTGACCACTTCGGCTGAGCCTGAAGAGGTCTTAGCGCTGTTCCCTCATGTGATTCCGACAGGAATCCAGCATGGGACGGTAACGGTCATGCAGGATGGTCATGCATTCGAGGTGACCACTTTTCGTACGGAAAGCGGTTATACCGATCACCGCCGTCCAACGGAAGTATCCTTTGTGAAGGACATCCGTGAGGATCTGATGCGGCGGGACTTCACGATGAACGCGATAGCGATGGCTGAACATGGGGAGCGAGTGGACCCGTTTGGTGGGGAAGCTGATTTGCGAGCCGCTCTCGTTCGTTGTGTGGGACGAGCCGAGGAACGCTTTGAGGAGGACGGGCTACGAATGCTGCGTTGCATCCGTTTTGCCTCTGTATTTCGGTTCCGAGTGGCCTACAATACCTGGAAAGGTATGATCCGTCGCAGAGAGGGACTTCGACACATAGCCATGGAACGGGTACGAGTCGAGTTAGAAAAGATGCTAGCGGGGCCTGACCCATTACGTGGGTTAGAGATGCTGGGTCGTAGCGGATTGCTCGGCTGTACAAAAGTTCCGGTTCCCTGGGAACAATGTGACGCACAGGCGCTCAAGGAGATCGTGCAGCTGCCAGCAGAGCTGCGGTGGGGTTTGCTCCTTATGTCTTGTAGACTTAGCTCCGAGGCAGCGGACGAGCTTTTAAGAGCTTGGACCTTCTCCAACGCCGTACGTTTGCGTTTGGTTCATTTATTGGAATGGGAGACCGAACTCATCAGCCATGCTGTTGCCATAGCTGACAACTCTATTTCGAGAGATTCTGACCCTATCAACGACGAGGTGCTGCGTCGTAACTGGATTCGCTTGTTAATTAAGCTGGGAAAGGATACAGCTTCAGACTGGTTGGAGCTTCACAAGACACTGCCTTCTTCGTTCCGTGGATTACCGCCATGGGTAGAAAAGCATGTAAAGAAAATTGCCGAACTGGCTAACTCGTGGACACAGCAGGCTGTCGTCGTTCGTATCAAAGATTTAAATATTACTGGAAATGAACTGGTTCAGGCAATGAATCGACCAGGTGGACCTTGGCTGGGCCAGATGATGGAACGGCTTTTACAAGCGGTCGCTTGCGGAGATATCCCGAATGAAACAGAAACATTGCTTCAGGAAGTGAAACGGGTGATGAGTAGTGAATAATCATGAAAGATTGTTAGGCATACTGGAGGAAGGTTCATCCGATTACGTATCCGGGGAGGAAATTAGCCGACGACTGTCGGTTAGTCGTACAGCGGTATGGAAGCAGATCAACAAACTGCGTGAACTGGGTTATAATATCGATGCTTCCTCACGTCGGGGGTATCGGCTGATTTCTCAGCCAGATCGGCTGGAAGCCTCCAAACTGGCAGATATGTTGAATACTCAATCGTTTGGCCAGCGTATCGTCGTTCTGGATTCAACGGTATCTACCCAGCAGGATGCTATGCGTTTGGCAGAAGAGGGTGCGCCGGAGGGAACGTTAGTGCTTGCGGAGGAACAAACGGCAGGTCGGGGACGTCTGGGGCGGAAATGGTATTCCCCTCGCGGCAAAGGTATCTGGATGAGCATTGTATTGCGCCCAGCCCAGCCCTTGGCCTTTACCCCCCAGCTAACGCTGCTTACAGGTGTTGCGGTGTGTAGGGCTATTCGCCGACTGACGGGTGTGGAGGCAGGCATTAAATGGCCAAACGATCTGCTGATTCATGGTCGCAAAGTATCCGGTATTCTGTTGGAATCTGCAACAGAGGATCAAAGGGTTCGCTATTGCATTGCAGGCATTGGCATCGACGTTAATTTGAATGTAGAAGATTATCCGGAAGAGTTATCCCATGTAGGGACATCTTTGAAAATAGAGGCAGGGCTTGAAGTTGACCGTACTGCGCTGATTGCTGCTGTTTTGGAAGAAATGGAGCTGCTAAGCAAGCTATATGCCGAGCAGGGGTTCCAGCCAATAGCCATGCTGTGGGAGGCATTATCTGTGACGATGAACCGCAGCGTACGGACACATACAGGACAAGGGATAGCGGTAGAAGGTACAGCGGTTGGCTTGGACCCTTCAGGAGCGCTCGTAATAGAAACGAACCAGGGTGAGCGGATTCAGGTTATTTCAGGGGATATACAATTGTAGAAGCGACCCTAGCTGAGTATACGACCACAAACTTTCTGTTTCCTGTGTAAAACTTCACGTGAAAAAGCTGGTGTTTTTTGTTATACTGTGCAGGAGGCGGCATCGGACGGTCCGAGCTGCACTCCAAGGGCACATGGCTCTACTTTAGCAAGTTTGTAAGACCATCATAACTTCATTTGAAGGTTACGTTGGATTCTGCTCTGAGCCGAACAGGACCGAGACAGAAGGGACGATCTCAAAATGAGTGTCTTTTTTGGCTGTTCGGACCTTTTGATGACGCAGATGTACAGGCGTTCATAAAAGGTTATTTTTTGTGCCAAAAAAAGATGGAAGGGAGCCATTCACAATGGCAGGAAAACAAGCACTGAATATTGTAAAAATGAAAAAAATGAAGCAAGAGGGCATTCCGCTCAGTATGCTGACCGCCTATGATTATCCATCGGCTAAAATAGCCGAGGAGGCCGGAATTGATATCATTCTCGTGGGTGACTCGCTGGGTAACGTAGTTCTTGGTTACGATTCAACCATCCCTGTGACCTTGGATGATATGGTGTACCATTCCCGGACAGTCGCAAGAGGCGCTGAGCATACATTTATCGTAGCGGACATGCCTTTTATGACATATCACAGCAGCATATCCGAAAGTCTTCAAGGCATCCGCCGTCTGATGCAGGAAGGACATGCGCATGCTGTTAAATTGGAGGGCGGAGCTGAGATTGCCGATGTCGTAAAAGCGACTGTTCAGGCAGGTGTGCCTGTACTGGGACATATCGGGCTTACTCCGCAATCGGTTAATCAAATTGGCGGCTATCGCATTCAAGGTAAGGACGAAGCAGACGCACGCCGGTTGATGGCAGATGCCAAGGCATTAGAGCAGGCGGGTGCCTTTGGTATTGTCTTGGAATTGGTGACTGAGGAAGTGGCAACGGCGATCTCTAAAGAACTTTCCATTCCAACCATTGGAATCGGTGCAGGACGTGGCTGTGACGGTCAAGTACTCGTTTACCACGATCTGATTCAATATGCATCGCCATATTTCAGCAAACGTTTTGTTAAAACTTATGCAGATGTAGGCGGCATGATCCGCAGCAGCATTGAGCAGTATGTGAGCGATGTAAAAGGGCGGGCATTCCCGGCCGCAGAGCATGTGTTCAGCGCGGATGACCGTGTTGTGGAGTCCCTGGAGTCCTTGTACGGACAGGCAAAAGGACAACCGCAGGAACAAGCTAAGGAAAAGGTGGAATCTCAGTCATGATCATCGTAAGAGAAGTGGCTCAACTACGCAAGGTTATTGCCGAACGTCGCCAACTTGGAGCCAATGGAGCAAAAACTTTACACGATTCTGCCTCTTTACTGCAACATAAAGTCGGCTTTGTACCAACCATGGGATACCTGCACGAAGGGCACGCAAGCTTGATGCAAAAGGCGCGTGAAATGGCAGATACGGTGGTGCTTAGCATTTTCGTAAATCCGATTCAATTTGGACCTACCGAAGATCTGGACAGCTATCCTCGCGATGAAGCTCGTGATCTGGAAGTAGCGCGACGTGAAGGCGTGGATATTGTATTTATGCCGACTGTAGCAGAAATGTATCCGCAGCCAACTCAAACTAAAATTCACGTATCCGCTCTGACAGACCGTTTGTGCGGCGCTTCCCGTCCTGGCCATTTTGATGGTGTAACTACAGTGGTAGCTAAGCTGTTTAACATGGTAGGTCCTGATTTGGCTTTCTTTGGAATGAAGGATGCGCAGCAGGTTGCTGTGCTTCAACAAATGGTGGCTGATCTCAATATGAATGTGACCCTCATACCTTGTCCTATCGTCAGAGAGGCCGATGGTTTGGCTCTTAGCTCCCGCAATGTATATTTAAGTGCGGAACAGCGTGAGCAGGCGTTAGTGCTGTCCCAGTCACTGCGCAAGGTGCAAGAAGTGAGCGAAGATATTGTACAGAACACCATTACGATTGAGCAGTTACATCAAATGGTGGAGTCGACCATCTCCTCATCTCCTTTGGCAGATATTGACTACATTGAAATATTAACATTCCGTGGCCTGGAGCCTCTTCGCCCTGAGCAGCGCCTATGTGATGTGCAAGAAGATGTCATTGTTGCACTAGCCGTAAAATTTGGGAATACCCGACTGATTGATAATATAAGAATACAGAAAGTGGAGGTACTTTCCCATGTTTAGAACCATGATGAAATCTAAAATTCACCGCGCGACGGTTACTGAAGCCAACCTGAACTATGTGGGCAGTATTACCATAGATGAAGATTTAATGGAGACATCAGATCTGCTGGAGAATGAAAAGGTTCAAATTGTAAACAATAACAATGGAGCTCGACTGGAAACCTATGTGATCCCCGGACCGCGTGGGAGCGGCGTGATTTGTCTCAACGGTGCGGCAGCCCGTCTGGTCCAGCCCGGTGATACAGTCATTATTATTTCCTATGCTTCCATGTCAAATGAAGAGGCCAAAACATACAAACCAACTGTGGTATTTGTGGATGAACATAATAAACCAGCCCAAACGATGAGCAAGGAAGTACACGCAACGATCATGTAATGAATGGGAATGCGGATGAAACCCGTCTTTTAAGCGAAAAATGTGAGTGTATTAATCCATCTTTCGTAAGGGCGGGATGCACATGTTCCAGCATGTATTCGCAGAAATGAACAGCATGTTAGATGATATCGTGAAGCATTACCCATCAGCCCAGGGCCCCCGCAGACAGGAGCTGCTACAGCACTGGAGTCTGCTGCGGAGAATGAGTGACGGAATTATGGATGAGTGGCTGGCCTTTGAGGAAAAAATGGTTTGCCTGCGTGCAGCCGGCTTTTCCGCAGAGGCCGACATGTCTGACGCTGAGCTGCCTGAAAAGGAGCTACCGGCATTTAACCGGGGGCAGGGGTATTATCGATTACTTATGTACCCGGAGGCAATCCAGCAATTTGAGCAGGTGCTGGAGCATTTTCCGGACAGCTGGCAGAGTCGCATCTATATGGGAATGGCGCATTTTCAACTGGATGATCCAGCAGAGGCTATAAGCCAGTTTCAAAAGGTGTTACACCTGACTGAACAGTCAGGGCTAAAAGCGGTCATCTATAATGCGCTAGGCTGTTTGATGGCAAAGCAGGCAGACGTAAAAGAGGCGCAAAAATATTTTGCTCTCGCGCATCAGTTCGATCCAACGCTGCCCGAGCCACTGCACAATATGCAAGCCTGTTTGTCCGGTGCCGAAAAGCTTCGCTACGACAGTTCCTTGTTGACTTGGATGTAGTTGTCAGACACCGAGTAAGACGATGCATGCTCACCTCCTTAGGCGGTGTGTGCATCGTCTTTTTTGGCTGTCTTAATTTCCAAACAGACAATCTTCTGCTATGCTATTATACAGAGTTATTATTTTTGTATGTGTCATAAGAAAGGATTAAGCTCGAATGAAATTTGCGGTATTGGATTTTGAAACGACAGGCACCCAGTCCGCGGATGACATCATTCAAGTCGGACTTGCAATTATAGATCATGATAACAGCATTTCCCGTGTTTACGGCTCTTATGTAAACCCTGGCAGATCTATTCCACCTTTTATCAGCGGATTGACCGGAATTACAGATGATGACGTCAAGGATGCACCTGCACTCGAAGAAATGATGATGGAGCTCGTGCCTATGCTGGACGATGTCGTGCTTGTCGGTCATAACGTGGCGTTTGATTTCAATTTTTTGCAAAGCGCTTTGGACCGGTGTGGATATTTACCCTTTAGCGGTAGAATTTTGGATACGATGGATTTTCTGAAAATTATGTTTCCATCGTTATCTTCTTATCAGTTGGGTTTTGTTTCCTCAGAGTTTGGGCTGGCGCATGACCGCCCTCATCAAGCAGACAGCGACGCGTTGGCTACGGCTGAGGTGTTTTTAAAGTGTCTGGGTGAGCTTCAGGCATTACCTCTGATAACGATACAGCGGCTCAGCGATTTGTTCGCAGAGGAAGACAGTGACCTGGGTTGGTTTCTTGACGGCATACGAGAAGAGAAAGAGCTAGACCCTATTCAGGATTTGGAGAAACATCAGTTTTTTCGTCAGCTTGCGCTTAAAGTGGAAGATTGGACCGAATTGGCTACTCCACGTAGAGAAGATGATCCGAATCCACTCTCAGGCGTTTCCTTTGAGGAGTATATGGATGATGTGCGGGACAATTTGCGTTCATCCTTGAGCCAATATGAGGAGCGCGAGGCGCAAACACAAATGATTGAGGGTGTAAATCAAGCCCTGAGTCAAGATAAGCATTTGTTGATCGAGGCGGGTACAGGAACAGGGAAGTCCCTAGGCTATTTGCTTCCGTCACTGTATCACAGTGTAAAATATGGGCAGAGGGTCACAGTAAGCACGCATACCATTAATCTGCAGGAGCAATTGCGAGAGCGTGATATTCCGATGCTGACAAAAGTGATTCCGTTCCCGTTCCGGGCTGCCATTTTTAAGGGTCGGGGGCATTATTTGTGTCTGCGTAAGTTTGAACATAAAATAAACAGAAGAGACTTCGCGACACCAAAGGAAGACTTGATTACAGCGGCTCAAATGATTGTCTGGCTGACTCTGACAGAAACCGGTGATGATGAGGAACTGAACCTGAGCAACCGTGGAGGGGATTTTTGGGAAACAGTAGCTAGTGATTCCGAGTCCTGTCTTGGTCGTTCTTGCCCATGGTTCCGCAAATGCTACTATCATCGTGCACGTCATGAAGCAGGAACAGCGGATGTGGTTATAACGAATCACTCCAAGCTGTTCACCGACGTCAAAGCAAGTCACCAGCTATTGCCCAGCTATGAACATCTGGTAATTGATGAAGCACATCATCTAGAGGAAGTAGCCGGTAAGCACTTAGGCATGCATATGAAATATTTCACACTCGTGCATACGCTGACTCGATTGTTCAAGGACAGTAAGAACGGACAATTGCCTTCGTTACGTCAGCAGTTGGCAAAGTCGGGACATGAGAAGTCGACGGAATGGGCCTCGACCATTGATCAGCTGTACCCACTCGTGTTAGAGGTTAAGGAAACTTGGGACCTGCTAAGCGATAAGCTGTTTGGTATGTTGCCAGAGCGGTCTGATGCCACACCGGGTGAAACGGGGCAATTTTCTTCGCGTCTCAAACCGTCGGCCAAGCCTGCAAAGTGGGATCAAGCGGCGGCGTTGGAAAATCAGCTTTATGTAACGATGGGTGAAATTTTGCGCAAGGGCGACAAGCTGATGCTGGATGTCAAGGAAGAACACGACGATTATGCGGCGGATAGTCTCATTACAGATATCACGGGTCTGCTTAAGGATTTGGCGGGGATTAGGGAAAATTTGCGCTTCTTTATACGACTCGATGATGAAACAACCGTATATTGGCTCGAAGCGAGTGGGCAATTCCGTAGTAAATCATTGCAATTTTATGCAGTGCCCGTCGATGTGAGCCGCCAGTTGAAAGAAATGTTTTTTGACAAAAAAAGAAGTATTATTCTGACATCTGCTACTTTATCGGTAGATAAGTCGTTTCAGTACATGACCGATCAACTCGGCTTGCAGGAGGCAGCGGATCAAGGACGATTAATGACGTCACAGCTCCCATCACCTTTTAATTACAGGGATCAGGTGTTGCTGGTCATTCCGCGAGACTTTCCGAGTGTGAAGGGCAGTGTAGGGGATGCACATTTTGTAGAGATGCTCGTTAGCTCTCTAGGAGCGACTGCCCAGGCGACGCGGGGGAGAATGCTTGTTCTGTTTACTTCCTATCGGATGCTCCGGCAAGTGTATGAGCCACTTAAAGAGGCGTTAGCATCCAGCGATATTACCGTGTTAGGACAAGGTGTAGACAGTGGGAGTCGGAGCAAGCTAACCCGTCGTTTTCAGGAAGCCAAGGCTTCTGTATTGCTGGGAACGAGCAGCTTCTGGGAAGGCGTCGATATTCCAGGGAAGGCTTTGACTTGTCTGGCTATCGTTCGCTTGCCGTTTCAACCGCCCAATCACCCGTTACTGGAGGCAAAAAGCGAGCTGCTCCAGCAGCAGAAGAAGAATCCATTTATGAAGCTGTCTGTACCACAAGCAGTTATTCGCTTCAAACAGGGATTTGGGCGATTGGTACGTACAGCGAGTGACCACGGAGTCGTTATCGTTTACGATACGCGTGTGATCGAATCCTATTATGGAAAGCACTTTTTGTACTCGTTACCGGGACCAAAAATGGAGCATATGCCATCGGAGCAAATGGTGCCCCGCATCGCCGAATGGCTCCAATCCGCCCCGGAGACAGAGGCACAACGGACGGACACCTAAAGTCCGTTACAATTAGGGGGAGCAAGTATGAAATCAGATAAAATTTCAGAGGCTGTCGTACGGAGATTACCCGTATATTTACGTTATCTGAATGCACTGCACAAACGGGAGGTGGCTACGGTCTCTTCTCAAGAGCTGGGACAGAGGTTAGATTTGAATCCGGCCCAAATTCGTAAAGATCTTGCCTATTTTGGCGATTTTGGTCGGAAGGGCATCGGTTATGATGTTTCTTATCTAATTGAGAAAATACGCCATATCCTGAAAATCGACCAGCAAATTAATGTAGTATTGGTCGGAGCGGGTAATCTGGGTCAAGCCCTATCAAACTATAACGCTTATTTAAAAGACAATATGAAGATTGTGGCGGTATTTGATGCGTTCCCGGATAAGGTTGGGACCAGAATCAATACCTTAGTCGTTCAGCCGATGGATGAATTGGAAGCGACTGTGAAAGAAAAAAATATTCGAATCGGGATTATTACTGTACCTGATTTTGAGGCACAACACGTAGCTGATAGGCTCATTGAGAGTGGAATTGGAGCGATTTTAAACTTTGCACCTATCATTCTCAAGGCACCGGCTAACATTCGGATACATGCCACAGACTTTACAACTGATTTGCTTAGCCTCGCTTATTATCTGGAGGACGGAAAGGAAGAAGCACAATATGACAGTGAATAAATGGATGATTAAAAACGGTTCTTTTGCCGTGAATGGACCTGAAGCTGGGGTAATCCATGGTTTTATGATTGTGGAGGATAGCCGTATTACTTACATTGGCGAGACTCTGCCTGCGGGTGAGGAAGAGACAGAAGCAATCGACGGTAACGGGTTATTGTTTTTGCCTGGTCTGATTAATACTCATGGTCATGCGGCGATGTCTCTGCTGCGAGGGTATGGAGATGACTTGGCACTTCAAGTGTGGCTTCAGGAAAAAATGTGGCCTATGGAAGCCAAGTTTACATCTACGGATGTGTACTGGGGAACATCCTTGTCAGTGCTGGAAATGCTGAAAGGTGGAACCACAACTTTCCTGGATATGTACGATCATATGGATGAGGTGGCACGTGTAGCTGAAGAGTCGGGCATCCGTGCAAGTTTGATGCGTGGAGCCATTGGACTCTGTTCAGAAGAAGAACAGCGGATCAAGCTGGCTGAGGCCGTGACTTTTGCCCGTAACTGGCATGGAAAAGCAGACGGACGTATCACAACGATGATGTCTCCGCATGCCCCATACACATGCCCGCCAGCGTTTATTGAGAAATTTGTTCAAGCAGCACATGATCTCGATTTACCATTGCATACGCACATGTCCGAGACCATAGCCGAAGTTGAGCAAAACGTACGCGACTACGGTTTGCGTCCAGTTGCACACTTAGATAAGCTTGGCTTTTTCTCCCGCCCTTCACTTGTTGCCCACGGCGTACACTTGAACGACGAAGAGATAGCTTTATTAGCGGAACGAGGTGTGGCGGTTTCACATAATCCAGGCAGCAACTTGAAGCTGGCAAGTGGTGTAGCTAGAGTGCCTGAATTGCTGCGTGCAGGAGTTACTGTTTCTCTTGGAACAGACGGTCCTGCCAGCAATAATAACCTGGATATGTTCGAGGAAATGCGTCTGGCGGCACTCATTCACAAGGGAGTATCTGGCGACCCAACAGCAGTTCCTGCAAATGAAGCACTGCGTCTGGCAACAGAGTATGGTGCAAAGTCGATTGGTTTAAAAGAAGTAGGAGCGCTGGCAGCAGGCAACAAGGCTGACTTTATCGCGCTAGATCTGAATCAGGCCCACTTCTTGCCGCGTACAGATCTTATTTCCCATGCCGTATACTCTGCAAGTGCCAAAGACGTGGCTCATGTGTGGGTAGACGGTCGTCAGGTTGTGAAAAACGGCGAATGCCTGACGATGGACGAGGAACGTATCAAACATGAGGCACAAGCCGCCTTTGAAGGGCTGCTGTCGCGCTAATTCAGGTGTCACATCCCCTTAGAGAGGAAGCACAGGTTTGAAAAATAAGAAGAAATGGATAGCGGTCGCCATTTTGGCCGTAATACTGATCCTGGTCAGCATTTTCTGGTATTATTCCTATGTTACTCAAGACCAGGTGGCTGAGAAAAATGCCGCTATCATTAAGGCCAAGCAATCAGGTGGTCTGGTTAGCACGACTCAGACTTGGAAGTCTGTGTGGGATCAGATTTATTGGGTGGTTCAAGGAAAAAACGCACAGAATGAAAATATAATGGTGTGGGTTCCTTTTCAAAAAATGGAAGGACAACCTAACGTACCTATCGCAGATCCAAGCGGTGTTCATACCGAGCTGATGAAAAACGGAGTCGACGAGCAAAAAATGACAGCGATAATTCAGCAGCAACTTCCAAATGCAAAAATTGTAAGGCTCCAACCGAGTGTGTTCAATGGCGAATATGTATGGCAACTGTTTTACGATGATGAAAGCCATCATAACTATACCTTTTACCGTTTCTCAGATGGAGCATCGACGGGGATAAAGTATACTTTGCCTAATTACTAGCGTGCTATGGGAGTAGTGATGGTGAAAACAATGTATTGTTAAAAGAATGACTGATTGAAGTTGAAAAGACGCAAATGCGATTAAATCGTATTTGCGTCTTTTTTTGCTACTACGAAAATCACAACTCCTCCACACATTGCCTTCGATATTAGATTCACGTTATGATATACTATATTTTATAAGTGATAGACAAAAATGATAGAAAAACGAGTTGCTGATCTCTATAAGATCATGCAATTTGGTTGTTTGTTGACATTCGTCCCGTTTCTTCTGGGTTTTACATTTTGAGAGGAGGATGTTGTTTGAAATTGCGTGCAGTTCCTATTGTTGTGGCGGCCGTTTTGGCAGCCTTGTTGATGTTTGGGGGATGGTTCATTTACCGTCAGGTTACAATGCAAAGTCCTCTGGAAAAACTGGTATCTCAATATCCAGGCGTGACAAGCGCTCAAATAGATATTAAACAGGATCAGGTCGTATTGAAACTAGATCTCAAACCGCAGGCGGATGTGGCCGGATTGGTCGATGTGGTTAAGCAAAAAGGGCAATCCATCATTGGCAGCCGTACCATTAAGCTGGATATCGCAGATCGTTCCAATTCAGCACTGAATCAATGGTGGTCTGAGGCTATGTTTCCTGTAGCCGAAGCGATGGAAAATAAAAAGTATACTCAAATTTCATCTACAGTTGAGCAGATGAAAAAGAAAAAAGCAGGTATCAAGGCTGATACCGATATGGATTCAAACAATGTCTATATCCGACTCAGCGAAGGCAATGCGACTAAGTTTATCGTTTTGCCACGTCAATCTCAGCAAATGGGGGTATGGCCTAATGCCTAGATGGATCAAGGAAATATTAATCGGTATTGTGCCGGTGACCATTATATTTCTCGTTTTTATTGGGGTGAATATTATCCCTCTTCTGGTTGCGGGCGTGATGCTCAGCGGCTTGTTAATGCTCATGCATGCTCGTGGCGGCTTGGCCGTAGGTGCCGGGCAAGAGCGCAAACGTAAAAAAAATGGTCCGGACAAGCTGACTTTTGAGGAAATTGGTGGACAAGAAAGCGCTAAACAGGAATTGCGTGAAGCCTTGGATTTTTTGAATCGGCATGATGAAATTTCCAAGTTTGGTATTCGTCCATTGAAAGGCGTTTTGCTTACAGGCCCTCCGGGAACAGGAAAAACGCTGATGGCGAAAGCAGCTGCACACTACACCAATTCTGTGTTTGTTGCAGCTTCAGGCAGTGAATTTGTTGAAATGTACGTGGGTGTCGGTGCAGGTCGTGTCCGTGAGTTGTTTCGGGAGGCTCGCACTCGTGCAGCCAAGGAAAAGAAAGAAAATGCAATTATTTTTATTGACGAGATTGATGTTATTGGTGGTAAGCGTGAGGGTGGACAGCAACGAGAATATGATCAGACTTTGAATCAGTTGCTGACAGAAATGGATGGCATTTATTCGGCAGATACACCGCGGATATTACTTATTGCGGCAACAAACCGTAAAGAAATGCTGGACAGCGCCTTAACGCGTCCAGGACGCTTTGACCGCCATATTCAAGTAGACTTGCCTGATAAGAAGGGCCGTCTTCATATCCTTAAAATTCATGCCAAAAACAAACCGATTCAGGAAGATGCTAATTTGGACAAAATCGCTGAGGAGTCTTACGGTTTTTCCGGTGCACAGTTGGAGAGCGTCATGAATGAAGCGGCCATCTATGCAATGAGACAGGATCGTCAAATGATTGCGCAGAGTCATCTATCCATGGCGATTGACAAGGTGATGATGGGTGAAAAAACAGACCGAGAATCAACATTGGAAGAGAAAAAGCGTGTAGCGATTCACGAGCTGGGACATGCTATTATGGCTGAAATCGTCCGTCCTGGTAGCGTAAGTCAAGTAGCGCTCAGCCCGCGTGGGAAAGCGCTCGGTTACGTGCGTCACAATCCACAGCAAGAACATTATTTATATACCAAGCAGTACCTGGAGGAGCAGATTATGATCTCGCTCGCAGGGGCTACTGCGGAAGAAATGTACTATGGCGGTCGAAGTACGGGCTCAAGTAATGATTTTGAGCAGGCGCTGAACATTGTTCATACGATGATGACTTCCGGTTTGACTTCTCTTGGGATTATTAACATGGAAATGGTTACAAAAGAGGAACTTATGCGGGAAAATGGCGAAATTATGAATGACCTGCATAATCGGACTTTGGAGTTGCTGGAAAAGCATCGTCCTGTGTTCGACAATTCTCTTGACATTCTGATGAAGGAAGAAACTCTGTCCGGGGATCAATTTAGATGTCAATTTAGTGAAAATGCTTTATTACCAGCATAATTTTTTATGCTGGTTATTTTTTTTTACTTTTAGTCCGTGCTAAGATATTATTATCTATTGGGACATAAACATGTATTTTTCGACAAAGAAGGATACAATATATGAGAGTGACCAGGAAAGGGTGGAGTTAAGAACCATGCAATTTAAAAAAATCGGCGTCATTGGCGGCGGCACCATGGGACAAGGTATTTCTGAAATGCTCGCGTCCAAAGGAATCGATGTGCTGCTAGTAGAGCAGACACCAGAGAAACTAGACTACGCTTATAATATGATTGAAACAAGTCTAGACAAGCAACTGGAAAAGTGGGCAATCACCCAAGCAGAGAAAAAACTGATTTTATCTCGCATTGAAAAAGTATCCCATCTGGCGGAGCTCGCTAGCTGTGATATGGTCATTGAAACAATCACAGAGAATCTGGACGAGAAGAAAGTTGTTTTCCAAGAGCTGGATCATGTGTGTCCAAGCAACATTATTCTTGCAAGTAATACATCCACGCTGAGCCTGACCGAGCTTGCCAGCTCGACCAAGTATCCAGAGCGTGTTATTGGTATGCACTTTATTTATCCAGTATCCCGTATTGATCTTGTAGAAATTATTCGTGGTTTGAAAACTTCAGACGATACCTTTGAAAACACGAAAATGTTCGTAGAAGAAATCGTGGAGAAAAAAGGAGTCATGATTTATGAATCTCCTGGCTTTGTAACTAGCCGGATTATCTGTCTGCTAATTAACGAAGCAGCTCATGTACTTCAAGAGGGCGTAGCTTCTGCGGAAGATATTGACGATGCTATGCGCATCGGCTACAACTTCCAAAACGGTCCTTTGGAAATGGCTGACCGCTTTGGTCTGGATTCCGTTTTGGCTGCTTTGGAGCGGATGTTCCGTGAATTTGGCGAACTGAAATACCGTCCGTCCATCGTCCTGAAGAAAATGGTGCGTGCAGGTAATCTGGGCGTAAAATCGGGCGAAGGCTTCTTTAAGTATGACAAGGATGGTGACCGGATATGAAAATTCTCGTAATCAACGCAGGGAGTTCTTCCCTGAAATACCAATTGTATGATATGACGGACGAGTCCGTTTTGGCAAAAGGATTGGTAGAGCGTATCGGTATGGACTCTTCGATTCTGACGCATAAACCAACCAATAAGGAAGAATACACTGAAGTTAGCGAAATTTTGGAGCATACTACTGCCATCCGTAAAGTGCTGAATGCACTCACAGATGCAGAGCATGGTGTCATCTCCAGCATTAGCGAAATTCAGGCTGTGGGCCATCGTGTGGTTCATGGAGGCGAAATCTTCAAACAGTCAGCGCTCGTAACTCCTGAAGCGAAGAGTGAAATCCGTCGCTTGTTCGACCTGGCTCCACTGCATAACCCAGCATCCATGATGGGGATTAAAGCGGCTGAATTGAATATGCCAGAAGTACCACAAGTTGTGGTATTTGATACTTCGTTCCATCAAACGATGCCAGAAAAAGCTTATATGTACGCCATACCAAGAGTGTTGTACAATAAGTACAAGGTTCGTCGTTACGGTGCACACGGCACTTCCCATGACTTTGTAAGTAAGGAAGCTGCCAAATTTGTCGGCCGTCCTTTGGAAGACCTGAAGATTATCACTTGCCATATCGGTAATGGTGGTAGTGTAACAGCAGTTCAAGGCGGTTTGTCTGTAGATACTTCCATGGGTATGACTCCACTGGAAGGACTGATGATGGGTACTCGTAGTGGTGATTTGGATCCAGCAATCGTACCTTATGTCATGAACAAAGAAGAATTGACTGTCAATGAGGTCAATTCGATGCTGAACAAGCATAGTGGACTTCTAGCTATTTCTGGTATCAGCAGTGATATGCGTGAAATCACTGAAGGTATGGAAAAAGGCGAAGCTAATTCTACATTGGCATTTGAAATGTATGAATACCGTCTGCGCAAGTATATTGGTTCGTATGCTGCCGCAATGAACGGGGTAGACGTAATTGTATTTACGGCAGGCGTAGGCGAGAACTCCATCGTTCTGCGTAAGAGAGTGTTGGAACAACTGACATTCCTCGGTATCGAGCTGGATGAATCATTGAATGCTATTCGTTCTGGCGAGATTCGCCGGATTACAACTGCAAATTCAAAGGTAGAAGTACTGATCATTCCAACAAACGAAGAACTGGTAATTGCCCGTGACACGTTCCGTCTGGTTCAGTAGTTCGGTCCCTAAGTGTAAACTTTATACATGTGGAACTATGGTTTAAGTACCACATGCACCAAACAGCGAGAGCAAACAGCCTGACCCAAGGGGAAGGGCTGTTTGATTTTCGGTTCAAGGAGAGAGACGGTCATGACAAATAAAAGTACGATTGCCCAAGTGGGCCGCCATGTAGGGGAAACGGTTACAATCGGCGCTTGGGTAAACAATAAGCGGTCTAGCGGTAAAATTCAGTTCCTGCAACTACGTGATGGTAGCGGGTATATTCAAGGGGTTATCGTAAAAAGCGAAGTGTCTGAGGATATTTGGAATGATGCCAAATCCTTGACTCAAGAAAGCTCCCTATATGTAACTGGAATCGTGCGTGAGGAGCCGCGCAGTCAATCGGGCTATGAATTAACGGTTACAGGTATAGAAATAATTCATTTGACCGAAAACTACCCGATTACCCCTAAAGAGCACGGTGTAGATTTCCTAATGGATCATCGCCATTTGTGGCTGCGTTCCGCCAAGCAACGTGCAGTTCTGATCATACGGGCGGAAATTATCCGTGCTGTACAGGAATTTTTCAACGGCAACGGTTTTACGAAGGTAGACCCGCCTATTTTGACTCCTTCTTCTGCAGAAGGCACAACAGAGTTGTTCCATATCAAATATTTTGACGAAGATGCCTATTTGACACAAAGCGGGCAGTTGTACATGGAAGCTGCGGCAATGGCGCTGGGTAAAGTATATTCCTTTGGTCCAACCTTCCGTGCGGAAAAGTCCAAAACACGTCGTCACCTGATTGAGTTCTGGATGATCGAGCCTGAGATGGCTTTTGTGGATCATGAAGAATCCTTGCGCGTTCAGGAGCAGTTTGTAAGCCATATCGTGCAGTCTGTTCTGAAAAATTGTGCGAAGGAGCTTGAAGCCATCGGACGCGATGTTTCGAAGCTGGAGCAAATTCAAGGCGAGTTCCCACGGATTACGTACGATGAGGCGATTGCCTTCCTTCAAGGTGAAGGATTCGATATCCCGTGGGGGGAAGACTTTGGTGCTCCTCATGAAACAGCTATTGCCGAAAGATATAACAAGCCTGTGTTCATTACGCATTGGCCGACTCACATTAAAGCATTCTATATGAAACCTGACCCATCCCGCCCAGAGGTTGTTCTGTGTGCTGATATGATCGCTCCTGAAGGTTATGGCGAAATTATCGGGGGTTCCCAACGGATTGATGATCCAGCATTGATGGAAGAGCGTTTTAACGAGCATAACCTGGCACGTGAAGCCTATCAATGGTATATGGATCTTCGCACATATGGTTCCGTTCCGCATTCTGGCTTTGGATTGGGACTGGAGCGTACAGTAGCATGGATTTGTGGACTCGATCATGTACGTGAAACGATTCCGTTCCCACGCATGCTGTATCGTTTGTATCCATAATCAATGACAGGATCATTCGACAAGACATCAGCGGCAGAATGGGCGGAGGGAGTAGCCTATGCTATGGAAACCGGAATGGTTCAAATTCCCTACGCTCTGCTCAAGCATTATCGGACGCTTCGGCTGACGGATGGTGAAATGCTGCTACTGATGCAGTTACTTGCATTTAAACAAGCGGAACGTAATGAATTTCCGACATGGGAGCAATTGCAGGCTCGTATCGGATGCACTGCAAACGAAATCGCGCTTTATTTCAGTAAGCTCATGAAAGAAGGGTTTTTGCGAATAGATTCCGTGGAAGACCGCAGCTCATCCGTCCAATTTGAACGTTATAACTTGGCGGGTCTGTATCGCAAGCTGGCTGAATGTATGATCGCCGAGCGTTCGGAGCAGCGCGATGAAGATGACATTTTGTTTGCCGGGAAGCCCGATTTACTGAATGGATTATCAGAATCCCCAATTACAGAAGAACGAAATTTATTTACGATTTTTGAGAAAGAATTCGGACGACCATTATCACCGATGGAGTACGAGACGATCAGCAGTTGGGTGGATCAGGATCGGTATCCGGAGGAACTGATTTTACTGGCTTTGAAGGAAGCGGTGTTTGCTGGGAAGGTACATTTCCGGTATATAGATCGTATTTTGCTAGAATGGAGCCGAAACCGGGTCCGTAATGCACAGGATGCGAAAGAATATGCCCAGCGATTCCGTGGTGGCGGTCGCAATTAAAGTAGCAGACTGAGCCTTTTAGGTAGTAAATTGATGCACTATGGCTTTCACATTGAAAGGGCGATACATGGACAACCGGGGAGTTTCGCCTGTGCAGATGAAGGGCAGAAAATTAAAGTGATTAAGTAGACTTTAATGATAGAGGACACACCTTTCCGATTTGGAGGGGGTGTCCTTTTTAAATTTTTTTTCGAAATATGCAGGGGGAGAAAAATTCCTGGCGTCTATAGTATTGGGAAGGGGGAGAGCGTCATTGATATAGAGAGAATCATTGAACGAATCCGGTCTGGTGATCGGCAGGCGTTCCGTGAGATCGTAGAGCTGTACAGCAAGCATGTATTTCATGTGGCCTATTCGGTACTGCATGACAGCAAGGAAGCGGAGGATGCCGCGCAGGAGGCGTTCGTTCAGGTATACAAGTCTCTCCCCCAGTACCGGAACGAAGGGTTTAAAACGTGGCTGAGCCGAATTGCGCTCCACAAAGCGTTGGATATCAAACGTAAACAAGACAGGCGGCCCGCAGAGCTTATAGACGTGGCGCAATCCCTTGTGCAGCTCCCTTCCCCGGATGAGGATGTACTGGCCCGTCTCATTCGCGAAGAGCAAACGGTAGAACTATCACAAAAAATCGCCCAGTTACCCCAGCAGCATCGGGATATTATTCAAGCTTACTATATGCAGGGTAAAACCTACGACCAAATTGCAGAAGAGACGCAGGTAGCTTTAAAAACGGTAGAGTCCAGACTCTATCGGGCACGACTATGGATTCGAAATCACTGGAAGGAGGAGGAATGGCAATGACTGACCAACAGGATAGACCGTGGATAGAAGGGCAAACGAATGACTGGCATGCATATATTACAGGTGCTTGTTCGATAGAGGAATCTACCCGACTGGAAAAGCTCTTATTGGAAGATGAACAGGCGCTTATGCTATATCTTGTTGCACTGGAGCAATTAGAGCCAACCTTGAAAGATTACTCTGCCTGGATGGACACGGAGCGCTTCACAGATCAGGTAATGGCTGTTCTTCCCGAGATAGAAATGGAACCAAATCAAGTTTTGTTCAAAAAACGCCGCTGGTTTGAAAAACCTGTGTTTCACTATGTTGTTGCCGCAAGTCTGACGTTGATCTTGCTGTCCAGTGGAGCCTTTGACAAAATGATGCCGCAAACAGGCGATAAGCCGATTCCTCCAAAAGAACGCGTCTCTTACAGTGAAGAAGTCATGCAAGCTACGACAACCTGGCTCGATAAATTAAAGCCCTAAATTAAGTTAAGGGTAAGATGAACAAGTTTAAAGTCAACCATCTGTTGGGAATTTGTATCAAGATCCCGTAAATAGAAAGGAAGTGTAGCAATGCCTTATACGGAACGAAGCAAGCTCTTGGCATTTCTATTGAACATTATTCCGGGTGTAGGACACTATTACTGGACCAGAAAAGCCAATGCGTTTGTATATACCATTTTGTTTTTCGGATGTCTGGCAGGGGGAATATTTTTTTCAGTGGTAGCAAGTGACGGAACGCCTTTTTTGGTGAGTATTTTTATTGCTGCTCTTTTATGGGGACTCAGCATGCTGCATATCGTGATTAGCTTATTACGTTACGATCCTCGCGCAGTCGCTGCTCCTTATCCCCCTCATGCAGGACCCAATCCATATGGCTTTTACTCGCAAAGTGGACCTTATGGACAGGCTGATTTAACAGGAGAGGTACCAGAGGGGGCAACAGACACAGGCACGAATGCCCCGGGGGCAGGTATGGGATATGCGCCGGGGTATAACCATTATCAACAAGGACATTATGGTATGGCAGGATCACCTGCTTTTCAAAAAGGATCGGACAATGAACGATTTTTTACGATTTTGCTGTCATTTATTCCTGGATTGGGGCACCTTCATTTGGGGCTGATGCAGCGTGGTTTGTCTTTTCTGCTATCCTTCTTTGGCTTTGGAGCGATCCTTGTCTTTATCACGAGCATTACGAACGAATCCGGATTTTTGGCGTTTGCGGGCGTATTGCCGATTATTTGGTTGTATTGCATGTTTGATGCGGTGCAGCATGTACATCGTAAACAAGCCGGAGACATTCTTCAGGACCGGACTTTGTTTGAGGAACTGGAGTATGGAAGAGTTGAGGGACGTCGTAGTAAAATGTTGGCTACCATTTTATCGGTATTTCCCGGTGCTGGGCATATGTATATTGGTTTGCAAAAACGTGGACTCCAGCTCATGCTACTGTTTTTAGGATTTATCTATATACTGGATGTGCTGCATCTTTCACTCTTTTTGTTCCTAATCCCGGTGGTGTGGTTTTACAGCTTTTTTGATGCATTGCAGCAGGTAAGCCGTTATGGACAGGAGCAGCTGATCGACAAGCCTGTGATCGGTATGTTTGCTCAATATCACCGTTGGGTAGGCTTGGGACTGCTTCTGCTAGGTGCATACTACATCCTGATTAACGTACTTGTTCCCACACTGGACCGTCTGTTCCCGGATGGACAAATTTACAATATAGTTGACATGTATTTACGAACCATTATTGTCTCCTTCCTATTAATTGGCGGCGGTGTTTGGATGATGATCGGTAATTCCAAATCTAAGCGAGCAAAGGAGAAACGATAAAATGGATACTGAATTTTCAAAGAGTGAGGCTTCCTTCAAGGGAGCCCATCACTCTCAGAACGATGTAAATGGGGCGATAGGCTTATTGGGCACTTCATCCCATAAGAATGGTCCCTCTAAGAACTCCAACGCGCCAACAGGGGTGTGGAAAGTCGGAAGGCTATCCATGGGGCTGTTCTTGGTGCTGCTGGGCGGTGTAACGTTTGCTTCCAAGTTTTGGGGAGCAGGTATACTGGATCAGGCATTGACCTGGTGGCCTGTCGTTTTTGTTTTACTGGGACTGGAAATTTTAATGTACACCGCTTGGAAAGGAACACGTGAGCGCATTCGCTATGACCTGTTCAGTATGTTTATTACGGCGGTATTGGTTTTTTGTTGTATCGGATTTGCATTGGTCAGTTCACTGGGGATCACTCCGCAAGTTAGAGAAATAATGAGTTCGGTTCAGGAAACAAGGATCCTTCCAGACTGGCATGAAAAACTGCCTGCCGGAGTAACTAAGGTGATTGTGCAGGGTGAAGATCCTTATGCGGTCAAAATTGACGCAACCACCTCACCGGAGGTGCACGTGTTCGGGAGTTACGTATATACAGGCAATGAGGATGATTTCAAAGGAACCGAGCTGTATCAGACCAAGCATATTGGAGATACACTATATGTACTTCTCAGCCAGGTTCCCACACGTTTTATGCAAACACATCATCAGCTGGACGTTACCATTGCGGTACCTGAGGGAATAGCGGTTACTGTGCGTGACAGTCAGGGAAATGTGATTGAAAAATAGAGAGTGTTTCCAGCTTCAGCTTTACATTTTGTATTATACGCGCGATACTTGTAAGGGAGCGTAACTTGATGATATGCATTCGAAGAGCGAATGTAACCGGAAAAGAGGGAAAAAATGATTTCATTGAATCCTGACACACTTACAGAGCGTGAAAATTATAAGCTGTTGACCGGAAGTATTATCCCAAGGCCGGTAGCGTTTGTAACGACTTTGAGCAGCGAAGGCGTGCTGAATGGTGCTCCGTTCAGTTATTTTTCCATCGTTGCCGCTGAGCCGCCACTGCTGTCTGTATCTGTACAGCGTGTCGATGGAGTTTCCAAAGATACAGCACGTAATGCGATGGAGCATAATGCTTTTGTCGTACATATTACAGACGAAGACAATGTGGGGGCGGTGAATGTGACGGCTTCCCGTCTGGCGCCGGAGGAGAGTGAGGTTGCACTGGCAGGTCTTACCCCGATTAAGAGTACAAAAATCGCCGTTCCTGGTGTGACTGAAGCGAAAATACGGTTGGAATGTATTTTGGAGAAAGTGATACCGCTGGGAGGTAAGGAGGACACACCTGCCTGTGATCTATTAATTGGGCGTGTAGTGCAGTATCATTTGTCGGAGGAAGCGTACCAAAATACATATGTGATCGCCAAGGAGTTGCGTCCGGTGAGTCGGCTGGCTGGAAACAACTATGCGAAGCTAGGAGAGCAATTCACGCTGGAACGTCCCCAATAGGGGACGTTTTTTTACAACATCAAGTAAAAGGAATTTGCCAGGCAATGAAAATATTCTAAGATGTTTGTAGGATTTAGGAGATCGAGGGTTTAGAATGGGCTCCTACTGGGTTGGGGTTCCCTGATGAAAAATCATTTGCCATTGCCCTTCATTTAATTTCCAAATGGAACTTCTTAATGACTTATTTCCGGTATCAATCGACTCAGTACAGTATGTTGCATGTACAAAATCTGAAGATAACACCTTTATGTTAAAGTCAGTAATCACAAATGGTATATAGTCTAATGGAAACTTACCCTTTAAAAAGGTTATTTGCATTGACTTGTCGTACTTCCGACCCGACGAACCATACTCAATATAGTCATCAGCTAGTAGTCTTTCAAAATCCTCTCTTCGAGCATGCATTAACTGCTTTTCTAAATTTAATATTATATCTTCTAATTCTTTACTCACCTTATCACCCCAGTTGCCTTTCAATTTTCAGTGATACCTTCATCGGATTTAAAAGCTCAATTTGAGAAAAAAAGATTAGATTTTATGTCGCCAGTAGGACAGGTTGCTTTTTTAATAAAAAAAAGAACGTTCCGTGCTTTCGCTAGGTTCCGTTCTCGATATTCAATGACCACTTTTACAATTCAATGATATGCATCTTTAATATTTATGATTTATTCATTTCGAAGTTTTTAGTAGTAGGGAGCGATAGGTCGTTTCAAACAGAAATTCAAACGCCTCTAGATGCTTTTTAGCTTCAAACACATCACGACCCCATGCATAAATGCCATGATTACGCAATAAAATTCCTGGAACCTGATCATTCAGCACGCCTGGTACCAGCTTGGCAATCGAGGCGATATCAGCATAATTTGGCAGCACGGGAATCTGGATGGCGGCATTTTCCTCCCAAATGTTAAAAGCCTTAATGAGCTCGATGCCTTGCACAGGTACAAAACCCTGCTCGCCGTAGTATTCAGAAATCAGGTTGTTAAACACGGTATGCACATGAAAAACTGCTCCACAGCCTGTCAGGCGGTAAATTTCGCAATGGATGAGCGTCTCTGCACTTGGCTTAAGGTTTGTGGCTTCTGCTGCTTTTCCGTATTGGTCTACGAACAGAAAATCCTCAGGAGTGCGTTTGGTCTTATCCTTGCCGCTAGCGGTGACTGCAAAATAAAATTGTCCAGGATGAAAATCACCGATTCGGATCGACAGATTGCCGCTTGTGCCTGGGAACCAGTTACGAGAGGCGAATAGCTCCTTGACATCAGCGAGTTCTTCCAGCGAACGGCGTTTTTCCTCGAATGAAATGTCTGCCAAGTTAAAACTCATTACAGTACCCCCTGCTCCTGTTTTTGCTTTAAATCCTCGATAATATCATCAAATGTCTCAAAGGGTACATGCGGTACGCCAAGCTCTTGACACTTTAATGTCAGATGCGAGCGGGAGTACACAAGATCGGCAATTTTGGCACCTTCAAAATCGGTCAGACTGTCGCCAATCAAAATCCGTTCGTATTGCTCGGGAGGGTATTGACGAATGACGGTCGTTTTGCACATGCCGCAGTCATTCTTACACGGCTCATTACATGGATGCGGCCACGTGATCTGGATGTGAGCCCCGGAAAAGTCCGCTCCGTTGCAAAAGATGTGATCCTGCGGGATGTCGAACGGTTCTAGCAATGGATCAATAAAAAAATCAATGCCCCCGCTAGTAACAAAAAATTCAATCTGCTGCTCTCGTACAAAGTCCAAAAAGCGTGCAAAGCCCTCACGTATACCCGCTTGTCCAAGTACATATGAGATAATGTCTTCTTTAAGCTCTGAAGGCATCAGGGCGAACATCGCATCTACGCCTTCACGAATGGACATATGTCCGCTCACGATTTGATGCATGATGGGCTCATAGCCCGCAGGCTTAAAATGCTTCATAATAGCGACAATATTATCGCTGTTTGTAATGGTCCCGTCAAAATCGCAAAAAATGACAGGCTTCTTGGCAGTGCTCATCGTTCGCCTCCCCACGTGTCGAGCGCAGATTGCAGCTCGGGATGAGTGCGGGCGTATTGTGCCAGCGGGACATTTTGCTGGACCGCTTCAATCGCTTGCACAAAGGCGCGTCCGCCAGCTTCCGTACCCAGCGGATGTCCGTGAATACCGCCTCCAGCGTTAACCACCACATCGGTACCAAAATCGCGGACAATGAGCGGCACTAGGCCGGGGTGTATCCCTGCGGAAGGGACAGGCATGCAGGCCTTCAGCGGTGAATCAGGGGTGATCAGCTCATCGCGGATCGCCATGTTTTCCTCACGCGGCATCGTCACTGAACCGTAAGGAGAAGGGAAGAGGACGAGATCAGCGCCAGCCAGCCGCATAAGCTGACCAAGCAGGACGGACGCCGAAATACCATAATGAGGCGAGGGGTAAGCAGCACCTGCTAATGAAGGATGGGCTGCAATCGGTACTGAAACGGCGGGATCGCTGCTAAGTTCATGCAGCACATCATAACCGTAGGCCAGTACGTTAAACAGTAACGCGTTCGCGCCTGCGTCGATAGCTTTGAGGGCTTGCGCCCTGAGCTGCGAGGTTGGACCGGTTAAATTAGCGGCATACAGCAGCTTTTTACCAGTTTCACGCTCAGCCTCTTCGACAGCTCGGATACAGGCTTCGACACGTTTTTCAATCGGCGTCAGCGCATTTTCAAATAAGATCTCGTCGTCCTTGATCAGATCGACGCCGCTGAGAGCCTGCCGGGTAAACTGTTCACGCAGTTCGTCCAAATTGAGCCCGATCACGGATTTGAAAATGCTCATGAGCAGAGGCCGGTCATACACGCCAAGCTGCTCGCGCAAGCCGCTGATACCGAATTTCGGTCCTGAAAAAGCAGAGAGGAATGCTTCCGAGAACCCCAGCTTCATCAGCTTAATTCGGCCGTCCATCGAAATTTTGCCGAAGACTGTAACTAGCAATGCGGGAATGTCTCGGCTGAAATTGACATCCGGGTAAGCAATCGTCAAGTCGGCGTATCGCTCACCGAGGCCTCCATCGTGAATATCTACAGATTGAACAGAGCCGAGATGTTTTTGCATCGCATCCCGCTTGGCCTGCGGGAGCTCAGTCCAGCTGCCCACCGTCATGCCGATGGCAATAGATTGGGCCTTTTGGTTAAAATCAGCTTTGTCATCGTATATTCGGTAGGTCGCCAGGCAATAGCTCACTCAATTCCCTCCTTAAGTACAGCTCCCATCTCGCGGGATCGTTCAGCGCAGCGCTGCACCGCCGCAATCACTGTTTCGTAGAAGTCACCTTTGTCCAGTGTTTCCAATGCAGCTACCGTGGAGCCATTAGGAGACATGATTTTGTGACGAAGGGCAGAAGGCTCCTCTCCGGTCTGCTGTACCATGCGTGCTGCACCAAGCGCAGTTTGCACTGTTAGTTCGTGCGCTTGTTCAGGAGTCAAGCCACCGCGGATTCCCCCAGCAATCATGGCTTCCATTAAGTAGTAGACATACGCAGGGCCGCTTCCGGAAATGCCGGTCAATACATCCATTTTCTCTTCTTCTATAACCGTGACTGTACCTACAGATTCGAACATTGTAAGCACGTTTTTACGTTGACTTTCGCTGATCTCCTTGGAAAAGCTGATGCCTGTGGCTCCCAGTCCAATCGAGCTGGATGTATTGGGCATCGTCCGCGCGATTGGCTGCTTACGACCAAGCAACGTTTGCATGGTACGAATAGACAATCCGGCGATGACTGAAATGATCAGCTGTTCATCTGACAGGAGGGGACCAAGCTGTTCAAGTGCTCCGGCAGCATCTTTAGGCTTCATGGCAAGCACGATCACTGGAGAATGACGCAGCAGTTCAGTTTTGGCGGCATCTTCAGTTTGGAACAATACTCCGTATTGCTGTTGAAGTTCTTCAAGACGAGCCTGATTACTGCGGTTGATGACGGTAATACCGCCACGTTTGACGACAGAACGATTCGTCATCCCACGAATAATAGCCTCAGCCATTGAACCTGCCCCGAAAAATGTAATTTGCTCGTTAATTAACACTTTTGTTTGTGATTCACACATGGATTCATACCTCCAAAGATACGGATTGATTTATGATATTATTCCCTGATTTGTCCAGTACCGTACACGCGGTATTTGGTTGAAGTCAAGGCAGGCAATCCCATGGGGCCGCGGGCATGTAATTTTTGTGTGCTGATTCCGATCTCGGCCCCAAATCCAAACTCGAAGCCATCCGTGAAGCGGGTGGATGCATTGTGGTACACGGCTGCCGCGTCCACTTCTTGCAGAAAACGATCGGCATGAGCTTTATTCTCAGTGACAATACACTCTGAATGCATCGTACCATAACGGGCAATATGCTCCAGTACTTCGTCCAAATTGTGTACGACTTTAACGTTTAAAATGTAATCATTGTACTCGGTGCCATAATCCTCTTCCGTGGCAGGAACAGCCCAAGGAGCCAGTTCTCGTGTCCGTGCACAGCCGCGCAGCTCAACCCCGGCATCACGAAAACGTTCTGCCAATCCTGTTAAATGTGCTTGTGCATAATCCGAGTGTACGAGCAGTGTTTCCATCGAGTTGCACACGGACGGTCTTTGTACCTTCGCATTGAGTGTAATCGCTTCGGCCATTTCTGTATTCGCTGTAGCGTCCAAGAATGTATGGCATACGCCAGCCCCGGTTTCGATGACAGGCACGGTAGCATTCTGAACAACATTTTGAATGAGTGAACGCCCGCCGCGTGGAATAATCACATCCAGCAAGCCGTTCAAGGTGAGCATTTCATTGACGGAGGCACGATCTGAATCTTCAATGAGTTGAAGCGCCTCGCGTGGCACGGCTGTTGCGTCTAGCGCCTGCTGAAGCACTTCAATGATCTTGCGGTTGGAGGAGAGAGCAGCCGAACCACCGCGCAGTACAACCGGATTGCCTGTTTTCAAGCACAGGCCCGCTGCATCCACGGTTACATTTGGACGCGCTTCATATATGATACCGATGACACCCAGCGGTACACGTATTTTTTCAATTCGTAGACCATTGGGACGTTCAATTTGCTCAAGCGTGTCGCCGACTGGATCAGGTAGCGCCGCAATCTGGCGTAATCCTTCGGCAATAGCCCCAATTCGCTCCTCGGTCAGCTTGAGGCGGTCGAGAAGTGATTCGGATGTTCCCAGTTCCCGTCCACGTTTCAGGTCATTATGGTTTGCTGCAATCAGCTCTTTTGCATGGTTCACTAGAGCTTCTGCCATAGCAAGCAATGCCTCGTTTTTTTGTGCTGTAGTCAGTCGGTTCATAACCCCGGCACTTTTTTTCGCAAGACTTGCTTTGGTGCGTACTTCGCTGAATTGGTTATCCGCTGTTGTCACTGTGTTTGTTGTTAAATCACTCATATTATGGCCTCCCTACATACATAATGTAATCCATTCATCCCTGTGGATCACCTCAAGTCGATGGATGGGACCAATTTTGCCCACAACCTCGCCGCTAGGTAAACCTTGTACCATTCTAAGCTGTTCATCATCATAATTGACAATGCCTCGTCCTAACACCTTATTTTCCGGTCCCAGTACCTCAACGACATCTCCGGCATGAAAGCTGCCCTCGACACGCCGTACGCCAACCGGAAGCAGACTATGTCCTCCGTGTACCAACGCTTCTTCGGCCCCTTGGTCTACATGCACCGAGCCCAGAGGGGTGGACATAAATCCAAGCCATTGTTTTTTCATCGGCAGTGAAGAGAGGTGAGTATCAAAATAAGTGCCCGGTCCGTGTCCTTCGACAGCTGCTTTCAGATCACCATTTGCGCTTACTCGGCCGACATATACAGGCACACCGCCGCGTGTAGCAACTTTGGCAGCCTCGATTTTGGAGCGCATGCCGCCAGTCCCTACTGCTGATCCAGAACCTCCGGCTAATGCATAAATCTCTTCAGTAATTTCCTCGATACGTTCAAAACGTACGGCGTTTGGATGCTTGCGCGGGTCAGCCGTATATACACCATCGGTATCCGTGATGATAATCAAATGCTGGGCTTTGACCAGATTGGCAACTAGTGCAGACAGCATATCGTTATCGCCGAATTTCAATTCGTCAATCGATACGGTGTCATTTTCGTTAAAAATCGGGATAACCTGCTGGCGCAGCAATTCTTCTACAGTCATTCCGGCGTTGTTCATCCGTTTGCGGCTCAAAAAGTCACTACGGGTGAGGAGAACCTGTGCGATCACGAGGTCAAAATTTTTAAAAGCCTGCTCATAGGCTTGCATGAGAAGAGCTTGGCCGACGGCAGCTGCCGCTTGCTTCTCATGCAGCAGTTTGGGCCGAAAGGGATACCCAATCTCCCGGAATCCGGCGGCTACAGCGCCTGATGTAACCAGCAGCACTTCATGGCCTTTTGCACGAAGCAAGCTGATTTCCCTAGCAAAATAAGCGATGGCTTCCCGATTCAGGCCACCTTCCACTCCAGTCAGTGAGCTGCTACCGATTTTAATGACGATACGTGTTGACAAGACGTCCACTTCCTTAATTTTACTCTTTTTAATGCAAAAAAACTTCCATCCTTTGTATGCAAAGGACGAAAGTTTGTGCTTCCGCGGTACCACCTTCATTGATGATTCATGATCATCCCACTTAAAACCTGTTAACGGCAGGGACCGCCTGATTGCGCAGGGCGCTCGGGGATAGGAGTTGGGAGAGAGTCCAGGTAAATTCTTGCAGCCTATCGGAATTTACTCTCTGAACAGGACCGGGTCTCTCTTAATAGTCCCTTCAACGCGCTAAATGATATTGGATACAGAATACCACGAAAAGACCAGGTTTGGCAAAGAAGTTGTAGCTGGAAAATACGGCTTAACCAAACAGGTTTAGCTTGCCAATTCGATCAGCTGCCTCGGTCAGTCGGGTTTCTGAGCTTAGAAGCCCTGCCCGCACATACCCTTCGCCGCCGCTACCAAAGCCGATCCCTGGAGCGACAGCCACCTTGGCTTCACGCAGTAGCAGATCGGCAAAAGAAGCCGAGCTATAGCCCTGCGGCACAGGTAACCAACTGAAGAAGGAGCCGCTTGGGCGTGGCGCCTTCCAACCTATATGCCCAAGTGCATCATAAAAAGCGTTACGGCGTGATTCATAGCGGGCCACCAGCTGGCCTACGCACTCTTGCGAAGACGTCAGAGCTGTCGCCGCTGCTGCCTGAATGCCGCCAAACAGGCTTACATAAATATGGTCCTGCAGCAGATTAATCAGTGAAATAATTTTGGCATTACCGAGCGCGAAACCAACACGCCAGCCGGCCATGTTGTATGTTTTGGACAAGGTATAAAACTCAATTCCCACGTCCTTAGCCCCCTCAGCCTGAAGGAAGCTCACTGGCCGTTCGCCATCGAATCCAATAGCGCCATAGGCAAAATCACTGGCAACCACAATATTGTTACGTAGCGCAAATTCAACCGTATCCTCGTAGAAGGAGAGTGGGGCAGTTGCCGCAGTGGGATTATTCGGATAATTAAGAAACATTAATTTGGCGCGGCGGCGATCTTCTTCGGCAATGGCCTCATAATCGGGCAGAAAACGGTTCCCTTCCTTTAAGGGGAGAAATGACATTTCCGCTTTAGCCAAGGCTACGCCCGACCAGTAATCCGGGTAGCCGGGATCAGGGACGAGACACACATCGCCCGGATTGAGTAAGACTTGCGGTAGCTGAACCAAGCCTGTTTTCCCGCCAAACAGGATGGCGACCTCGCTTTCCGGGTCAAGCGTTACACCGTAATCCTCCTGATAGCGCTGGACAACGGCTTCTTTGAGAAAGCTGTAGCCGCGAAAAGGTGAATATTTATGGTACAGCGGGTTATCTGCTGATTCCTGTAAAGCTTTTACAATATGGGGTGGAGTAGGAGTGTCCGGGTTTCCCTGTCCGAGATTAATGACATCATGCCCTGCTGCAATTTCACGATTTACATTTTGTACAAGTGTGGCAAAAAATTGAGTGGGTAACTGTTTCATGACGTCAGCTGAGGGAATAGAAAAATGAGTCATCAATGTACACGACCTTTTGGAATAGTTTAAGAAACAATCTATCACGATTTTACCGAGTTGTATAGGAGGAATTGAGCTTTCATGGTTGCGTAATCCAGATTAATCGGGCTATGATGGGAGAAAATACCGGACGATAGGACACGGGAAGTTCCGGCTCACAGAGAGGATGAAGGACTTTGACGTATCAGGAAGCTCAGCCATTCGGTGTGGCACTTATACAAGCTCATATAGAGATAGGAAATCCCCCCGAAAACCACAGTCATATCCGATCTTTAATGGAACAAGCGGTGAGGGCCGAACAAAAGCCAGATCTGATTGTTCTACCGGAAATGTGGAATACGGGTTATGCCTTGGATCGCATTCATGAGCTGGCGGACGAAGAAGGGACGGAGACTCGGGCATGGATAGCAGCATTTGCCGCCACCCATCAAGTGAATGTAGTAGCAGGGTCAATCGCAGAGAAAAAAAGCGACGGTCATGTGTATAATACGATGCTCGTTTTTGACCGTACAGGCAAAGAGATAGCTTCGTACTCCAAAATTCATCTGTTCCGACTTATGGATGAAGAGAAATATTTACAGCCTGGCGAGGAAAAGGTTGTATTCGCACTGGATGGCGGGATTCAGGCTGGGGCGTCAATCTGCTACGATATCCGTTTTCCTGAACTGGCCCGCAGTCTGGCTCTGTCCGGCGCAAATTTGCTAATCGTACCCGCAGAATGGCCTCATCCCCGGCTTCATCACTGGCGTACCCTGCTGACCGCACGGGCTATTGAAAATCAGATGTATGTCATCGCTTGTAACCGGGTAGGTCGTAGCGGAGATACCGATTTCTTCGGGCATTCGCTCATCATTGATCCATGGGGAGAAATGATTGCCGAGGGCGGAGAACAGGAGGAAATTCTCACAGGATCAATTGAATCAGCCTTGGTTCAGGACGTGCGCGGGCGTATTCCGGTGTTTGAAGATCGGCGTCCCCTGCTGTATGACCGATAGTTAGTGTAGAAAGGATAATCCATGCTTAAGGAACGCATTGAATTTTTGTGTAAAAAGAAAAACCTATCCCGTAAAGAGTTAGTAGACGGATTAGTTACACCTGCACATTTTGCGAATATACTGGCTGACCGTTACCCGCTGGCTGAGGATTTAGCTGAGCAAATTGCTGAGCGCCTAGGTGTACAACCTTCTTACCTATTGCGCGCATCGGCAGAGGACGAGGAGACGCTGGCTACAGCGGATAAGATTTTCACAGAGCTGTCCAAGCTGGCTAATCCCGCTACGGAAAGCTATGTGGATCAGTTGGAGGATCGCAACGATTCGCTCGTGGTGGAAATGACGACTTATTTGATGAAGGCTGTTTATTTTCAACAGTTAAATGACCCAACGGCCTATGATTATTTGCATCAAACCTATTTGAATTTTTACTTGGAGAAGTTTGGTCGCTCGGATGAGGTGGAGCTGCCTGTACCGCTAAAAAAAGCAATTTTATTTTATAAAATTCAGTATTTCCGCTCTAAAAATCATTATTATGATGTACTAAATAATGTTACGCAGCTAATCCGCCTGGTGGAAGAAGGGACGGAAAACTGGCTCAATGCGCAAAACATTATGATGGAGGCCTGCATTCAGGTCAAGCAATTTGATCAGGCAAAGCAGGTATTTGAGCAGACGATGCGCAGAGTATATGATGATCGGCTTTTTCACCGTTTGACGGGTCTGTATGTGGCTTACAGCGGATATTGTTTTGCTATGGGTTCTGTACAGGAAGCACTGTTAACGTTGTCTATGGCGGAGGCCAATTTGGTCTATTTGGAAAATGCAGCAGATATGCTCACGACGATTCTGAACAATCGGATTATTATGCTGACGTCGATTGGCGAGCTGGATAAGGCCTTGGAGGAAGTGGTGCGTTTTGAAGCACTGGTGAGTCGGGAGCGAGAGGAAATGCAACAAATGATGCTGCCCGTTACGCTGATATATCGCTGCGAGATTGCGTTTGCCCGGAAAAACTGGGGGCTGCTCTCACAGCATCTGGATCAGCTGCGTAAAACTAATCTGACAACGGATCAGCAAATGGGGCTTGATTTTTATGAAAGCCAGCTTGCGCTTGCCCAGGGAAAACAGGATGCTTTTTGGAAGCATGCTCAGCAATGCTTGCCTTATTTTGAAGCCCTCCAGCATCCTGCGCGGCTTGAGCAACTATATGAAACGCTGGCTGTAGTGTCCGAGGACAGTCGTCGTTATAAAGAATCATCAGCGTATTATCGTAAACTGGTCTATCTTTTGCGTAAAAAATAGTCTGAATGCATTCGTTTTTCACAAAACGATCAGATGATCGTGTAAAAGAATGCTCCGAAGTGCGCAAAATTTTGTGCAAACCGCCCCAAAGTTCAAAACTAAACCGACAAAATACAGTTTAAAGCTGCTGTTTTTTCGGTTTTTTTGTATGTGCCAAAACATATTGTGATGCCGGATACCGTCTTCTATACTGAATTCATAAGGCACAACAACAATACAAAATATGAGGTGCAGCCACATGATGAACTTTTTCGGCAAGAAGAAAAAACAGCAGGATGCGATAGAACATGCAGATCAACTGATGAATAAGGGCTTATCCGGATTATTTATGAAAGGTCTGGTCCCCAAAGAGCATCGGGAACAGATCAACCAGAGCTTAAACTCGGCAAGACAAGCTCAAGCAGCGGCTAACGGTGGATTGGCGATGGCAGCGACTGCGGTTGTCATTTCGGTAACAGATACCGGGAAGCTCGTAAATTTTGATCCGATTGTGGTGCTTGTACTAGATGTGACGGAAGTTAACGGCAATCGATACCAAAAAACACTGGAAACACTCGTTTCCAAGCTGCAAATTCCGCGGCCCGGAGATACAGTGGGGCTGGGTAGCAATCCGGTAAATCCATCAGAGCTGATTTATATGGGGCTGGTGACAGCATAAATGATTGGAGCGTTTCACCATTCTTGCGGGCATATTTTTAAAATAGATGATTGAAAAAGGGGTTTTGGAGGATGAAAGGATTTTTGAGTCTGATTGGGGTACTTCTGGTGTTTGGCGTAGGGTTTTCGCCTTTTCTGGCTGAATATTTATGGGATGATCCATTTTTGATTATGGATGCTCCGTGGTATCGGCCGTTAATTTATACAGGATTTGCGCTTATATTTCTACCGGGTATTTTAGGTCTATTTTTTGGAGGCGGTAAAGTCAAGAAGGGTGTTCCTGGAGTGGGAATCATTACAAGTGTTCAACAAACAGGGACTTATGTAAATAATCAGCCGCAGGTAAAGCTCGGGTTGACCGTAACCAAACAGGGAGAAGACAAATATGATACTGCTTTGACGACAATTATTCCTTTGACCTCCATGGCTCAATTTCAGCCGGGCTCGATCGTTCCGTTGATCGTATCTGAGAAAGACAAAATGAAGGTAGGTCTTGACCTGAAAGGTCAGGTGTCGCAAATGGATTTGCAAGCGTTAATGAATGAGCAGATGGTCAAGCAGGGCGTATCGCCTGAGCTGATGGAAATTGCCAAAACCGGTGAGCAAGCCTATGCGAAGATACTGGATGTCACACCTATGGGGGAAGCGGGGCCCAATAAAATCAAGCTTCAATTTACGCTGACGGTGACGAAAAGCAGTGGCGAAACATTTAATGTAACCACGCAAAAGGATGTTTTCTCTTCCCAACTATCCAAACTGCAGCAGGGAAGTATTATAGAGGTTATATATTCGCCTCAAGATCCTTCGAAACTGGTTATTAAGACACAAGTGAGTGAAGCTGACGTGCAGCAAGCATTTGGTTCTTCCCGATAAAAAAATTGTTCCGCCTGTTTCAGATACAGCCTATAGGTGTATTATAATAGTATCCCGACACCAGGAGGTTGATAACGATGGATAACCAAAGTAGATCCGAACTGGCGAATAGGGATGGCCTGTCACGGCCGAGAGGCTTAAATAGACAGGTTGTCGGAAACAACTATGAAATGGGCTATGATCAGGACAAAAGTCCACCACATCTAGGGAGACCCTGATCACAACAAGGCGAGGACAGACACTTTGGGATCACACAGCACATTGGAACTGAGGTAGGACATTCTTGGATACCAAGACTAGAGACCTTAAGGAAAGAAGTGATGCGGGATGGATAAAGTGGAGTTTCCGAGCAAGCGTAGAGTAATCAGGCGAGGCTGACATGAATTTCAAATGAACATGAAATGTGGTTCGTTGAAGACAGAATGAAGCAACATCGCAACAGTGTAATCGAACCCGTGATCTAATTGCAGTATTGAAAGTATAGGGGCGAAGCCCCAGGACCGTCTTCCTCTCTGGCTTGGGCTGGGGAGGAAGACGGTCCTTTTCACGTTCGAGGCTACTTTTGAGAAAGTTGCTTGACCGTTTCTCGGAAGGTATCAATAAAAGCTTCGGCAGCTTTAGACAAATAACGTCCGTTCCGGTAAGCAATCGCTAGGGTGCGGCTGGGGGTAGGTTCGGCTAGTGGCAGCAATGCTGGAACAAACTCGCTACTGGCGGCCCGTGCGATGAAACGGGGGACGAGTGTCACGCCCATACCTGTCGCGACGAGCGATTGGAGTGTCTCCATATTAGTGCTTTCAAACACCACATTGGGTTCAAAGCCTGCTTGATGACACAGATCCATCGTCAGCTTGCGAAAGCCCTGCCCTTTTTTCAGGACGACAAAAGGCTCGTCTTTAAGTTCTTCCATATGCACGGGCTGCGGCTGGTCACCGATTTTACGCACGGCTAGGGGATGACCCGGAGGAACGGCGAGATCAATCCATTCTTCACCGATGGGCACATAAGAAAGTGTAGGTTCTACTAAGGGAAGAGAGAGCAGGCTGAGATCTGTATCGCCACTTGCCGTTTTTTTCTCCAGATTCATGGAGGAATCTTCGACTAACACGATTTCAATGTCTGGATGAGCCCTCTTGAATACAGGCAGCACATGCGGCAGCAAATGGGAGCCCGTGATAGGCATGCTGCCAACGACGACCTTCCCTTTTCTCAGTTGAGAGATATCGTCCATTTCCTGTCGGAGTTGCTCCACCGCGTCGACTATTTTTTTTGCCTTTTCCACAAAGCTTGCTCCGGCATGTGTTAATTCCACCGTGCTGGTGTTGCGTTGAAACAACAGCACCCCAAGCTCTTTTTCCAGTTTGGACAATTGCTGGCTCAAAGAAGGCTGGGCAATATGCAGTTTTTCTGCGGCACGTGAGAAGTTTTTTTCCGCTGCAATTTGCAGGGTGTACTGAAGCTGTCTGAACTCCATCGAATTTCATGCTCCTATCTTATAAGCTTTTCCTATTACATTATAGACTGATTATACAATAATAAAATTAAATGCCCAATCCTAACGAATCTCATGTGTCACAAGTTTTATATAGATGAAGTGTTTTTTCACAAATAGCGCCTTTTAATACAGATAATGAATTCCCTTAACATTCTCCTGATAAAACCTAATTAATCTTAGTTCTGGTTGTACAAAAAAGGTCTGGGAGGAAAATGAATGCTAAAATGTTGGGGGATACATACGAAAAAATCGGTGGCTGCACTCGTAGCGACAATGATGCTAACCGTAAGCGGCGGGACAGCGATGGCAGTCGAGAAGGATACATCAATTAAAAATGTAATTATTCTGATTCCAGACGGTATGGCTAATGACGCTACTGCACTGGCTAGATGGTACAAAGGATCATCTTTAACGTTAGACAGCATGGCAAGCGGCATGGTGCGCACGCATTCCGCGGATGCACCGATTGCCGATTCTGCTCCAGCGGGTACAGCTTTTGCCACAGGACATAAATCACATACTGGCTATGTAGGTGTTCTTCCGGATGAAGCGACGATGCCTGGACAACAACCGATCGCAGCAGGTGATGCCAAAAAACCTGTAGCTTCCATTCTGGAGGCTTCCAAGCTAGCAGGGAAATCGACCGGAATTATTGCTACTTCGGAGATTATGCATGCGACACCAGCTGATTTTACCGCACATTATCCTGACCGTAAAAATTATGATGCACTCAGCATGCAACAAGCCTACAACGGAGTTGACGTTGTGTTAGGTGGAGGAGGCAAGTTTTTGGAGCCAGCAGGGCGTAAGGACGGCCAAGATATAATTGCTCAAATTAAAGACCAGGGCTATGATTTTGTCACAACACCTGAAGGGTTGAAAAATTCGACCTCCAACAAGCTCTGGGGCAGCTTTTCTCCCGAAGCCCTCGCGTATAACTTGGATCGCGATGCATCCAAGGAACCTAGTTTGGCAGAAATGACAACGAAAGCCATTGATGTGTTATCCAAAAATGATAAAGGCTTTTTCTTAATGGTAGAAGGCAGTAAAGTGGATTGGGCTGCACATGCTAATGATCCAACGGGAATTATTAGTGACGTGCTTTCATTTGACGATGCCGTGAAAGTGGCTCTGGATTACGCCAAGCAAAATCAAAATACTGTCGTCGTAGCAGTGACAGACCACGGAAACGGTGGATTGACGATTGGTAGCAGTGATACAACTAGCAATTATGACAAAACGCCTTTGGCTTCTTTTATAGACCCGCTGAAAAAAGCGAAGCTAACGGGGGAAGGCTTGGAAGCCAAGCTGAATGCAGATCGCAGCAATATTAAAGAGGTGCTTTCCACGTATTTTGGCATCACCGATTTGACAGACGAAGAAGTAAAGACAATTAAAAATGCTAAAGAAGGTAGCATGAATTATGCCGTCGGACCGATGATTAGCAAACGTGCCAATATTGGCTGGACTACGGGTGGACATACAGGAGGCGATGTTGTGTTGTACACGTACGCGCCGAACGGAGACCGTCCATCCGGTGTAATCGACAATACGGATGTAAATAAGTATATGACACGTGTACTTGGACTGGATTTGGATACAGTCAGCAAGCAACTGTTTGTTCCTGCAAAAGCCGCTTTTGAAGCTAAAGGAGCCAAGTTTACTGCAGACACGAAAGTCATTACAGTGACCAAAGGCAGTAACAAGCTGGAGCTTCCAGTATACAAAAATATTGCTACACTCAATGGTAAAAATTCTACGCTCAACGGTGTAGTCGTATTTAACGGCGTTGATTATTTTGTACCCCAGCAAGCGATTGATTTGATTCAGTGATAAACAGAACCATCGACAGAAGCTGTTTCTTCCATAAGGGAGGAGGCAGCTTTTTTTTTGTGTGTAGAGATGAATATGTAGTTTTTAAGTTGAGAATGAAATTGGTTTTCAGAAAATGGGATTTTTTGTGAAACTAGTCACGTTATATTCTCTCTAATGTTGCTAGAATAATACATGTACGATATAAGTCGCTGATGATGTAAAGTCCGGATGGACGAGGGAAGAAGGGATGAGTCACGGACGAATTATTACTGCGTCTGGCTGATGGCAAGGAATGGACGCATACAGAAATGACGGAACTGCTAACACGTCTGGATAGTGAGCCGGCGCTACGAGCTCAACTGCGTCAACTGGCAGCTCGCACCAAATTGGAGCGTTATGGCAAAGGTGTTTTTTTACGAGGATTAATTGAATTCTCAAGTATATGTCGTCAGGATTGCATGTACTGTGGGCTGCGTGCTTCGAATAAACAGGCTGACCGTTACCGTTTGCAGCCGGAAGAAATTCTGGCCTGCTGCGCGGAGGGGTATGAACTGGGTTATCGGACCTTTGTTTTGCAAAGTGGGGAAGATTACTGGTTTACGGCTGCTCGGCTGACGAAACTAATTCGGGAAATTAAAAGCCGTTTTGCAGATGTGGCGGTTACATTGTCCATCGGTGAACGGGATGACGAAACTTATGAGCGATTATACGAGGCGGGTGCGGACCGTTTTTTGCTCCGGCATGAGACAGCTTCACCCAGTTTGTACGCCAAGCTGCATCCGACGATGACGATCGAAAGCAGGCGTAGCCGTCTGCTGGCTTTGCAACGTATCGGCTTTCAGATCGGGGCTGGATGTATGGTGGGATTGCCAGGACAAACGAACAGTGAATTAGCAGACGATTTGGTCTATTTGCATAGCCTGTCGCCAGATATGATCGGGATTGGTCCCTTTTTACCACATAGCAACACGCCGCTTCGTGAGGCCAGCCAGGGGAGCATGGAAAAGGCACTTGATATCATCTCATTATCCCGATTGGTCGTTCCAGATGCGCTTATTCCGGCATCCACGGCCATGGGGACGATTCATCCCCAAGGAAGGGAGAAGGCGCTTCAGGCGGGAGCGAATGTGGTGATGCCTAATTTGTCGCCACTGGCGGTGAGGCCTAAGTATGCGATTTATGAGAATAAAATATGTTTGGGTGATGAGTCTGCCCAATGTAGACATTGCTTGGAGCTGCGGATCCGTGGAGCTGGATTTGAAGTTGATATGGGGCGCGGCGATAGTTTGAGAGTGCAACGACAGCTTATGAGACAGGGGACAGTGTGAGAACGTGACGGAAACATTGCAGTAACCATAAATAAGGAGATGGGTATACGTGAGTGGAGTACGGGAGAAAGTGTCGGCGGATTTTATTAATGAAGCAGAGATTATGGCTGCAGTGGAGCAGGGGAAACAAGAGGCAACCAATCGACAACGCATTTTGGAAATTTTAGAAAAGGGTAGAGCCTGCCGCGGACTGAATGCAAGTGAAGCGGCGGCTCTTTTGCATGTGGATGATCCTGAATTATTGGAAGAGATGTTCAAATCTTCGCGGGCAGTCAAAGAGCAGATTTATGGCAACCGGATTGTGTTGTTTGCTCCTTTATATGTAAGCAATCACTGCGTTAATAACTGCGAATATTGTGGTTATAAACATACCAATGATAGCTTTACGCGTAGCCGCTTGACCCCGGAGGAATTGGTGGAAGAGGTCAGAGTACTTCAAGAACTGGGACACAAGCGACTCGTACTGGAAGCGGGCGAAGACCCAGTCCATTGTCCCATTGACTATATCGTTGATTGTCTGCGCCAGATCTATGAGGTCAAAGTAGATAATGGCAGCATTCGGCGGATCAATGTGAATATTGCATCCACTACCGAAGAGGATTATCGGAAGTTGGCAGAGGTGGGTATTGGAACGTATATTCTATTTCAGGAAACGTATCACCGAGAAAGCTATCGCAAATTTCACTTACAAGGACCAAAACGGGACTTTGATTGGCACACCACCGCAATGGACCGGGCTATGCGTGCAGGTATAGATGATGTGGGGATCGGTGTGTTGTACGGTTTGTATGATTTCCGCTATGAAACTGTAGCCATGCTGAAACACGCCGAGCACTTGGAAGAAGTCTTTGGCTGTGGGCCTCACACGGTCTCGGTTCCACGCTTGCGTCCGGCTGAAAATGTAGACCTGGAGCGATATCCGTACCTGGTCAACGATGATGATTTTATGAAAATTGTATCCGTCCTTCGACTGGCTGTCCCTTATGCTGGTATGATCCTGTCTACACGCGAGGAGCCGGAATATAGAGACCGTGTCATTGGTTTAGGCGTGTCACAGATTAGTGCAGGATCAGCTACGGGCGTAGGCGCCTATGCCAAACAGGACACGGAAGACAAGCCCCAATTTGAGGTGGGAGACCATCGCTCACCATCGGAAATTATTAAAAGTCTGTGCCGCGGCGGATATATGCCAAGCTACTGTACAGCTTGCTACCGTGAGGGACGAACTGGAGACCGCTTCATGGAGCTTGCCAAATCCGGACAAATTCACAATGTGTGCCAGCCGAATTCGCTGCTGACCTTCCAAGAATATCTACTGGATTATGGGGATGAGGAGGCACGTGAACTGGGAGCTGCCGCGTTGCGAGAGAATCTGGAGCGTATCCCACGTGAATCGACGCGCCGTTTGACGCTTGACAGACTTGAACGATTGGAAGCAGGCGAGCGTGATTTGTATTTTTAGCATTATATAATATGGGTAGTATCATTTCACGCTATGAAAATTCTTATTATTTATAATAATAGCATTTGAACATACAAAAGCAGCCGCGCTGATTCCAACGCGGCTGCTTTTGTATGTCTAGAGAAAAAATATTAATGATGAGATTTTAAGAATAACTTCCGGCTTCAGCCGCTTGCTCCCAGGCCAGCATAGCAGATGGAAAGCATTCAATAGCACGGGGAAAGACACCCTGTACATAAGCGATAAAAACACCATAGTTCACAATCGGCACGCCGGCCGCTTTCGTTTCAGACATACGATGAAGCATTGTACGCCGATTGAGCATGCAGGCACCGCAATGAATAACCAACGCATATTCACTCAAATCGTCAGGGAAACTGGAGCCGGATGCATGCTCGATAATGAGACGTTTGCCTATCGTTTGGCGGAGCCAACGAGGGATCTTCACTCGACCAATATCGTCAGATTGGCATTGGTGAGTGCAGGCTTCGGCAATGAGTACACGGTCTCCATCCTTGAGGCGATCAATGGCTCTTGCCCCTCGCACCAGTTCGTCCAGATCGCCTTTATGACGGGCAAACAGAATAGAGAAAGAGGTAAGAGGTACATCCTTGGGTGTGTCGGCTGCGACTTTCATAAAGACCTGTGAATCGGTAATGACCAGGCGGGGCTTGCGTCCCAGTCGCTCCAGCGTCAAACGTAGTTCATGCTCTTTGGTCACTACAGCGATGGCATCGCTCTCTAGCGTATCACGGATCGTTTGCTGCTGCGGCAGAATCAATCGACCCTTTGGCGCAGCTTTATCGATGGGAACCACCAGCACGACCAGATCGCCAGGTGACAACAAGTCACCTACGATGCGGAAGCGATCTTCGTTTTGGGGGAGTGTATTCGTGATGGCCTTTTTCAGTTCAGTGTCCCCCCGAAGCATAGCGGCACTGAAAGGAATCAGTGTGAGATTCAATTCGTTCCCCAGCGTTGCAGCCATCGGATCTGATTCAGCAAGGGTATCTATTTTATTAAGTACCCCAATGACAGGAATCTTTTTAGTGCGTAGCTTTTCAAGCAGCTCATGCTCGAATGGTCCGACGCCAACAGTGGCGTCGATGACCAGCAGAGCCAAGTCTGTACTATTAAGAATTTCTAGCGTTTTGTTGCGGCGCAGCTCCCCGATCTCACCCTCATCGTCCAGTCCGGCGGTATCCACCAGAACAATGGGACCCACAGGAAGTAGCTCCATCGGCTTGAAAACGGGGTCCGTAGTCGTTCCTCCTATAGGTGATACCACAGCGGCGGGCTGGCCGGTCAAGGTGTTCAGAATGCTGGATTTGCCTGCATTTCGGCGACCAAGCAGAACGATATGTGGTCGGTTGCTTCTCGGGGTATCATTCATTCCCATGGTGAGTTCCTTCTTCCTGCCCCGGAATTCCGGGCTTGGTAACGGTATAGGGATGGCACAATTGGTCAATCCGCGCACGGGTCAGTTGACCGCGATCCTCTGCAATATCCTCTGGTGAGCGCCCCTGTGCAATGGCTGCTGATGCAATGGAAGCAGCTTCATCATAGCCAAGTTCCGCGACTAGCGCAGAAGCCATCACAGCTGAGCTGTGCAGATTAGCAGAGCAGCGTTCCTCATGTACGATCAGACCGCGCACACACCGTTCCTCGAACAGTTGAACGGCATTGCTGAGAATGTGCAGAGATTCCAGCAGCGACTCGGCAATCAACGGTAGGAACGCGTTCAGCTCCAGCTGTCCAGAGGCAGCAGCCATCGTGATAGCCGCATCATTGGCCATCACGCGCATCGCTGTCAATCCGGCCATTTCTGCCATCACCGGATTGACCTTGCCTGGCATAATAGAGGAGCCAGCTTGGACCGGAGGCAGCATGTATTCACCGATACCACCGAAAGGACCAGAGGCCAGCAGACGAAAATCGCCAGATATTTTGAGCAGATTTACGGCAGCGGATTTAAGTAGACCCGATACCTCAACGAAGACATCCATATTTTGAATCGGGTCCATGGGGTGGTCGCTACGACATAGTCCTAATCCAGTCTCGTCCGCCAGCTTTTCGACCATCCGGTAGCTGTAAGCCCGAGGCGCATTCATACCTGTGCCAATCGCCGTGCCTCCAATTGGGATTTCTCGCAGCCGTTCTTCGGCTTTATAGAGGCGCCAACGGTCACGCGCTATAGCTTTTGCGTAGGCACCAAAGCCTTGCCCGGCCATCATAGGCAGGGCATCCATTAGCTGTGTGCGGCCTAGCTTGAGCAGGTCGGCATATTCTATTTCTTTTTGCTGTAAAGTATTTTGTAACGAAGACATCGTGTCACATAAAGGGCGCAGCAGGCGTATCGCAGCAATTCGTAGCGCCGTAGGATAGACATCATTCGTAGATTGGCAGCAGTTCACATCATCCAGCGGATGTACAAGCTCATATTGCCCTGGCTGCCCCCCTAGCTGTACGATGGCCAAATTAGCAATGACCTCATTTACATTCATATGGGTACTGGTGCCTGCGCCGCCTTGCATGGCATCTACGGTAAACATATCTTGATGCCGTCCAGCGAGTAATTCATCGCAGGCATTTACAATGGGAGACACCCGGTGAGTAGGTAGCCGCTTCTGCTCACCATTGACTTGAGCGGCCGTTTTTTTCACCAATACAAGAGCGTGAATCAGGTTTCTGTTCACGGGCCTGCCGCTGACTGCAAAATTGTTCATCGCACGTGCGGTGTGAATACCGTACAAGGCCTCCGCAGGAATTTCCATGTCTCCTAGTGCATCCCGTTCGGTCCGCATAACTTTGACCAGAGGAGAAGACGGAGTCATGTTATAGACCCGTCGCCGGAATACGTGTCATATGCAGCAGCTGACGTGCACTTGCAGCTCGTTTTTCCTCAACCCGTGCATGAACCAGATCTGGCTCGACCAGCTTGAGGGCTTGCGTTGGACATTTTCCAATACAGGCCGGTCCGCCATCCACACCTTCGCACAAATCACATTTGCTGGCAATCATGCGTTCTTTGGGTTGCAAACGACCCGACACATTAGTGTACAGTCCGTCTTGCACGACCGGCTGTCCGTCTCTGTATTGAGGCACCATGGTAATCGCGCCGTAAGGGCAGGCGATCATGCAGGTTTTACAGCCAATGCAACTTTCGCTGTTAATAAGAATGCAGCCGTCTGCGTTCGTAATGGAGCCGTTCGGGCAAGCATTAGCACATGGAGCATCCTCACAGTGACGACACTGGACAGGTGCGGTGACTCCAAAGGATTTGATCACCTTTAAGCGAGGGTGAAAATGAAACTCGTCATCTGGCGAGATAAAAGGGTTCTCCGATGAATGTGCGATAACACATGCGATTTCACAGGTACGACAGCCGATACACTGATCGGGATCAGCTAAAACAAAGCGATTCATACTAACTCGACTCCTCTCTAACTAACGGCAAATTATAATTTCTAATGATTATATCTATGTGTTGAACGTACTAATGAATGGGATAATCGTTATGTCCTTTGACGGACATATCACTGCTGCTGCGGCTCTGCCTGCCGGGTCCACGCTTTTGAAAGGTCGTGTGCAGCAGATGGTGTGATACATGACCTAGCGGCTCACCTAGAAATTCATCGTACAGCTTGATGATAAAAGGATTCTCATGCGATTTGCGCACCTGAGATGCAGCATCATGTCCATAGATAGACGATTTACGCGCACGATAAGCATCGATTTTTTGTTTTTCCAACATGAGCTTGGGTTGCCCTCCTCCGCTGATACATCCAGCTGGACAGCCCATCACCTCAATAAAATGATAATCACATTCGCCTGCCTGCACACGATCCAGGAGCTGATAGGCATGCTGGAGTCCAGCGACGACCGCTACCTTGAGCTGCAATTCGCCCACCTGTACCTCCGCTACTCGAATGCCTTCTTCGCCACGGACAAAATCCAGCTGGAGCTTTGGCAGCTTCTCATTTGTCAGCAGTTCATAACCTGTGCGGATGGCAGCTTCCATAACTCCTCCAGTTACACCAAAAATAGTACCTGCGCCTGAATATTGACCTAGCGGTGCATCAAATTCCTCATCAGGCAGGTTCATAAAATCAATGCCTTGTTGCTTGATCCAGTATGCAAGCTCACGCGTGGTCAATACCTCATCTACATCACGATAACCGTCGGATTCCATTTCGGGACGATCGCATTCAAATTGTTTACAGGTACATGGCATGATCGCGACGCTGTAAATATTCGCAGGTTCCACCTCATCCAGCTGTGCACCATAGGTCTTGACCAGCGCTCCCACCATTTGCATTGGCGATTTGCAACTGGATAGATGGTCTAGCAGATCGGGGTATTCAATCTCGGCAAAACGGACCCAAGCTGGACAGCAGGATGTGAACATCGGTAACGGTCCACCCTCGGTTACGCGGCGAATCAACTCAGTGCCTTCTTCCATGATAGTTACGTCAGCTCCGAAATTCGTATCATATACTCGATCGAAGCCGAGACGACGAAGGGCAGCGGCCATTTTGCCGGGCGTCAGGGTACCAAACGGCATACCAAATTCCTCTGCGAGTGACACGCGAATGGCTGGGGCGCACTGCACGATTCGAAGCTGTCCTGGCTTCTTCATCATGTCAGCTACCTTATTCAGGTTATAGCTATAATAGGCAGCAAATAGCGGTTCGCCGATGTCGGCAGGCATATCGCGTTCACGTATACGTTCCTGTCGTCTGATGGCGGCTACCTGTGGAGATGAATCTGCCCAATCTGAGGCGTACACGCTGCATATTTGCACACATTGACCGCAAATAACACAGCGGTCTGCGTTCACGGTTTGAGGTTCTCCAGGCAGTCCCTCTATGGCATCTACCGGACAAACACCCGCACAGCGTCTGCATCCAGTACAGAGCGTTGGGTCAATATGAATGACGGGGTCTGTAGAATCAGACGTCCTCATACATGGAGGCGAAGAGATCTTGTCTGTTGTTGACATGTTTTTCTACCTTTCTGCGGCTGATTTTGACCTTACAGGCGTGGGAAAAAGACTTCCCGCCGAGGCTCTGGAGGCGAGTCGGATATACCATTGGCCAGCCGTAGCACATGATTTGGACAGGCCTCTACACAAGCAGGCTGTCCGTTCTCTGTTTCCGCGCACAGATCGCATTTGCTTGCCGCAGTGCGGGGAAGCGCGGTTCGATTTGCACGGTTAGTCAGACCGGACTGCGTGATAACGTGTCCGGCTCGATAGACTGGAGACACCTCGATTGCTCCGAAGGGGCAGGCCAAGACACAGGAGGTGCAGCCGATGCATCGGTCCTCATCAATCATGACTACGCCATCCTCCTGGCGAATGGCCTGCACCGGGCAGGCATGTGCACAGGGGGCATTTTCACAATGCCGGCATTGCACTGGCACGTACGTATCTCCGGCGCGCACTACATATACCTTGGGAACCACAGGCACACTGACGGTTCCGACCGAAGCGCCTATGCCGCCCGCCTGCCCATGAACGGCAAAACACGCCAGTTCACAGGCTTTGCAGCCAATACATTGCCCGCCGTCTGCAACGACGAATGAGGAAGCAATAGCACTTGTTCTATCGGCTGACCCCATTCTGTTTGTCGGACGGCTCAGCGTGTTGCGCGCGCCGCTCATCTCGTCACCTTGTCAGCTAAAACGGCTTCCTGAACGTTCATTTGTTTACGAATCTGTTGGTATGATTCATGTACATCACGTTCAGCCTGCGCTTGGTCGGCAATCCGCTCCAACCGGATGGCACAGTATTTTAATTCCGGGGTTTTGGATACCGGGTCGAGAAAATCGGCGGTCAACTCGTTACATGCTCCGACCCACCAGTGATAGGTCATGTAGGTCGCACCTTTCTGCACACGGTCACTGATTTGTGCCCGTGCCATAATGCGTCCCCGACGCGAGGAGATAGCCACAATTTCGCCATCTAGAATGTTTAGATCTGCTCCGTCTTCCGGACTAATCTGAATAAATCCAGGCTCATCAGACAACTGGCGCAATGCACGGCAGTTACCAGTCATAGTACGTACGGAGTAATGGCCTACCTCACGTACTGTAGATAAGACAAGCGGGAATTGTGCATCCGGCTGTTCTTGTGGTGGTCGCCATTCGCAGGCGAATAATCGGCCTTTACCACTAGGTGTGGAAAATTGGTTGCCTTTGTACAAATACGGTGTACCTGGATGATCCTCTGTAGGGCATGGCCATTGTACGCCGCCTTGTTCCTCCATTTTCTGATAGCTGGCACCAGCGAATAAGGGACTGAGGCTTCGCATTTCATCCCAAATTTCCTCTGTGTTTGCATAGGACATAGGGTAGCCCATAGCGGTAGCAACCTCGCTAATAATAGCCCAGTCTGGCTTTACATCACCCTGAGGCTCGACGGCCTTGCGGATGCGCTGAAAGCCACGGTCTGCCGAAGAATACACCCCGTCATGCTCGCCCCAAGCGGTAGAAGGGAGGATGACATCCGCATGCAGTGCCGTCTTGTTCATGAAAATATCCTGCACCACGACAAATTCCAATTTTTCCAGCGCTTCACGCAGCTCGGCAGCGTTCGGATCACTTTGTACAGGATCTTCGCCGAAGATATAATAAGCCTTCAGCTTGTTCTCTTTCAGAATGAGATGCGGTACTTCTGTAAGTGAATATCCTTTTTTACGCGGCAGTTCAACACCCCATGCTTTTTCAAACTTTTTGCGAACTGCAGTGTCGATGACATCCTGGTAACCAGGATACACATTGGGTAATGCACCCATGTCGCAGGAGCCCTGGACATTGTTTTGTCCACGTACAGGTCCAATACCTACATTTGGCTTGCCCAGATTACCAGTAAGCAGGGCAAGGGAAGCGAGACCTTTTACCACATCAACGGCCTGTGAAAATTGACATACGCCCATTCCGTATAGAATTGTAGCGGTAGGAGCCTTGGCATATTCCCTCATAGCCGCCCGAATGTCAGCAGCCTTGACACCCGTAATACCTTCCGCATATTCAGGTGTATATTTTTTAATGTTTTCTACATATTCGGCAAAGCCTTCTGTGTTTGCTTCGACATATCTTTTGTCGTACAGCCCTTCATGTACTAGCACATGACCAAAGGCGTTCACCAAAGCCATGTTCGAGCCGCCTTTTAGAGGTAGCCACATATCCGCGATGCGCCCTGTTTCAGTCATACGAGGATCACATACAATAATTTTGGCACCTCTTTGCTTGGCAGCTACAATACGTCTTGCGACGATTGGATGCGTTTCTGGCGCATTGTATCCAAATACGAAAAGGAGATCAGAATGTTCAATTTCAGGAATAGAGTTGGACATAGCCCCATCCCCAAGCGAGTAGGTTAAGCCTGCTACGGAAGGACCGTGGCAAACACGGGCACAGTGATCAATATTATTGGTGCCAATGACTGCCCGCATGAACTTTTGCATGACATAATTGGCTTCATTCCCCGGACCGCGTGCGGAACCCGTCCCCATGATAGAGTCAGGTCCATACTTTTCCTTAATTGCTGACAGCCGTTCGGCAGTATACTGAATGGCTTCATTCCATTCCACTTCCTCCATGACTCCATTTTTGCGAATCATGGGCTTGCGCAAGCGTGCAGTCAGAATCTGTGGATCATTCAGAAAATCCCACCCATAATGTCCCTTCAGACACAATGTTCCTTCATTTGTACGGCCATTAGCTGGCTCCGCGCCAATTACCTGTCCTTTGTCCACTAGCAAATGAAGCTGACAACCGCTTCCGCAGTAAGGACATACTGTTAATACCTTGTCTGCCATGTGTGCAGCACCTCTTTTTATATGAAATAGATGAAACTCGTAACATAAAAAAAGCCAATACAAAAATGCCGCTTTACGCTGCATTCTGTACTGGCTTATCCGCGAGCGAGGAGATAATCTCCTTCCCGCTAATCCAACCGGGGTATGTGTTGTAGTTCAAGAGTAATGATAATATGTCCGTCTCCATGGACGGAGGGGCAGACCTCCCAAGTGTAAGTGAAGGGACTGCCAAGTGTTTTTTCGGCTTCCCTCATAAACTCCTTTTCCAGATAAGGACGAAGGACATTCCAGTAATCACTGACCTTTTCCACAGCGCCTTCATGAACGAGAATTTCGGACAGATTAGACAAAGTACCTTGGATCTCTACTGTAACTCGGAGTGGTGAGTTCAAAGAAACCTTAACGTTGTCCGGTCCTTTTCCTCGGTAATGCTTGACAATACATACGGCCAGCTTCCTGATGCGCTCACGGTATTCCAATTCGGTATTCAACATCTGGACACTCCGCTTCGAATCAAAATAAAGGCGTACTTGCCGCGCATGCTAGACAGCCTCTGTAGCTAATTTAGAACAGGAAGTAAACGTCCCGACCAAAATGGTCTGCCCAGCACGGCGTATCACTCTTCTATGGTAGAACAGGTTGACCAGGAAAGATGTGAAATTCATTACACCCAACCAAAATTTTACATAGTTTAGATTGGAGGTAGGTATGCTGGGAATTTGCGAGCGAGAGAGTTCTGGAAAAGTAGCCATTGGTTTTCATAAAGAGTGATTATGGTCGGAGGAAATCTACACACTAGCAAATACATTGACCGAGGAAAAGTATGGATGATATAATCAAAAAAGGAAAAATCATTGATTATTTTAGATCCGTATTTAAACGGGCTTTTTTAAGAGTTTATTTTGTAAGCGCGTACAATGATTTTTCTTACATAACACGGGGGAGGCGATCAATGGATTCATTTTATCCAAAATAAGTGTCTTTCTTTTTTTTTATTTTTTATGCAACCGGTTGCACGATCTAGCTACTAAATTTTATCAGGAGGGTGTTAACTTGCTAAGAAAAAAAACAGGGAGTTTTATTTCTTGGTTGATTATACTGTCGCTTTGCTTGAACTTTTTCGGTTTACCTGGCGGTGCTTCGGCCAGTAACACCGATCATACAGCCGCCTATACGAATTCCACAGTGAATGTTCTTCCATTGCCGACCGCAGCGGTCACGTCTACCGTTACTGCGACGTATGCACCTACAGCATCACCTGCATCAACTCAAAACGGATTAACGGTTCACTTTAAAAAGCCTGCAAGCTGGAATTCAGCAATTCGAATCCATTACTGGAATTTGAATCCGGCAACCGTTCCGATTAGTGGGGCGTGGCCCGGAATTCTTATGAAGTCGGACGGAAACGACTGGTATAGCTATACCATTGCCGAGGCGACAGGCTCAAGTCTCATCTTTAATGATAGTAGTGGCAAACAGACGGCCGACTTGTCCCGCAGTGTGAAAGACGGCTGGTATTACACGGATAACGTATGGTATGATGCCAACCCGGAAACTCCAAAAGTTCCGGTGGTTTCCATCTCTCCCGAGCCGAAAACATACGATTCGGCCCAAATGGTAACGCTGTCCAGCACCAACAGTGGCAATAAGATTTATTATACGATAGACGGTTCGACACCTACGACCTCCTCGACCTTGTATACCACTCCAATCAAGGTTGCTTCCTCTTTGACTATCAAAGCCATCGCTGTCAATTCAATCGGTCAAACTGGAAATGCATCCTCTTTCGATTATGTAATTGATCTAAATGCCGATCTGCAAGCTCCGACAATCACGGCGAATTTGCCTGCCGGGCATTCCGGTTCCTCTGTGACGGTATCCTTCAACCTGAAAGATAACAAGGCGGCAACGACCAAGGCATACTACACGGAGGATGGTACGGAACCTACCACAAGCTCAAAAGTCTACATCCACGGTAACGCACTGGCCGGATTGACCGGACCGTCCATCCTTATCTCCAAGACCACGACATTAAAATTTCTTATTATAGACGGTGCTGGGAATCAAACCAAACAGAGCTTTGTTTATAATATTGGAGACAAGGGGGATTTTCGGGAAGACACTATTTACTTCGTGATTACTTCCCGGTTCTATGACGGTGATCCAAGCAACAATGTGCATGCATGGGATGATACCAAGGCGCGTAATCCGGATTCGGACCCGGCTTGGAGAGGAGATTTTAAGGGACTGATTCAAAAGCTCGATTATATCAAAGCCCTCGGATTTAGTGCCATCTGGATTACACCTGTTGTGCAGAATGCCAGCGGTTATGATTATCATGGTTACCATGCTATAAACTTTGCCAAAGTAGATCCAAGGTATGAATCGGCGGGAGCTTCTTATCAGGATTTGATCAATGCGGCCCATGCCAAAGGGCTGAAGGTTATTCAGGACATCGTCGTCAATCATACCGGTAATTTTGGTGAAGAGAATCTGTACCCCATGTTTAAGAAAGATTCGGCTAAACCGGATACCGGTAACAACTTGGTGAAAACTACGGATAAGCTGCCGTCAAACTATGATTCCATGACACCCGATCAGCAGTATCAGGCAAGGCTCGCTTTAATGAAGACCGCCGAAACGAATAATAATATTTACCATACAGAGAAAAGTCTTTCCTGGGAGTCCTATACTGTTCAGACTGGTCAGATAGCGGGAGATTGCGTGGATTTGAACACGGAAAACCCTACAGTTAACAAATATTTAATTGATACCTACAATCACTATATAGACATGGGCGTTGACGCTTTCCGTGTCGATACAGTGAAGCATGTGAGCCGATATATTTTCAATAAATACTATATTCCTGCCTGGAAGACAAGAGGCGGCTCGGATTTCTATGTTTTTGGAGAAGTAGCCACCCGGTACAGAGATGTTTGGAACAGCGGAATTCCAGCGATTTCAACGCCATTCTATACTTGGAAGGCTTCAAAATCGTATCCGGGCGATGGGAAAAATGACTATGCCTCTAATAAAATGTCGGTTGAACAAGAGTGGGCGGATAACTCTACTACAGCAGGACAGCCAACTTCGAACAATGCTTTCTTAATCGGCAATACCTATCATACGCCTGACTATTCGATGAAATCGGGTATGGATGTGATAGATTTTCCTATGCATTGGGCGTTCAAGACCGCGCATGAAGCCTTCAATATGAGAAGTGGAGATCAATACTACAATGATGCCACCTGGAATGTAACCTATGTCGACTCTCATGACTATGCGCCCGACCAGGCTCCGGAAAATCAAAGATTTGCGGGCACACAAGATACTTGGGCCGAGAATCTCGATCTGATGTTCACCTTCCGCGGAATACCTGCCATCTTCTATGGCTCCGAAATCGAATTTCAAAAGGGGGCAGTCATTGATCCGGGTCCAAATGCACCGCTAAGCAAAACGGGACGGGCTTACTACGGCGATCACATAGAAGGCAGTGTTATGGTACAAGATTATGGCAAATACACAAACGCTACTGGCACGCTTGCGGAATCACTCAGCCATCCTCTGGCGAAACATATCAGACAGCTTAATTTAATTAGAAGAGCTGTACCTGCCTTGCAAAAAGGCCAGTATTCTACAGAAAATGTTACGGGTAATCTTGCGTTTAAGAGAAGATATACCGACAGCGCCAAAGGCATTGACAGCTTTGCGTTGGTCACGATTTCGGGAAACGCAACGTTTTCCGGAATTCCGAACGGAACCTATGTGGATGCAGTGACCGGTGATTCCAAAAAAGTTACGGATGGCAAAATTACCTTGACTTGCTCCGGTAAAGGAAATGCAAGGGTATATGTTTTGAATGGCAGTGGTGGAATTGGAGAAACGGGAACCTATTTGAAGTAAGCAGTCATCGGAGATTGACGGTGTACGGTATGGTGATGCACTCAATCTCAATGTTTTAGCGCAAAACTATAATGATATAAAAATAGAGTCATACCAAAGGTCAAAAGGAAAAATAACCTTCGGCCTTTGGTGTTTTAGTCTTGCCTCAATATTTTCTTAAGTGCGCTTATAGGTCAAGACTATCACTTCTATAGATATCATATCTTAGACCAATCAGACACGTCGTGGTATATTGTTGACATCCAAGAGAGAGCCGTACAGCTTCTCTCCACTAGGTTCGAAAAACACAGGGGTGAATATTGATGAGTAAAAAGACCATGTTCGAGAAAATTTGGGATAACCATGTCATCTATCAGGAAGCGGGCAAGCCGAGTATTTTGTACATTGATCTTCACCTCGTACATGAGGTAACTTCGCCGCAGGCGTTTGAGGGACTACGTCTTAGCGGTCGCAAGGTGCGTCGTCCAGAGCTGACGTTTGCCACAATGGATCATAACGTACCGACAAAAGATCGTTACAACATTACGGACCCGATTTCCAAGCAGCAGATTGATACATTAACTCAAAATTGCCGCGATTTCGGTGTCACACTATATGATCTGGATACGGTGGATCAGGGTGTCGTTCACGTTATGGGGCCTGAACTGGGGCTGACTCATCCGGGAAAAACGATTGTTTGTGGTGATAGCCATACCTCCACACACGGGGCGTTCGGAGCGCTCGCTTTTGGTATCGGAACCAGTGAGGTAGAGCACGTATTGGCAACGCAATGTCTCCAGCAAGCAAAAGCAAAAACGATGGAAGTTCGTTTTGTAGGGCGTCGCAAACCTGGTGTGACGGCAAAGGACATGATTTTGGGTGTCATCGCCAAATACGGTACAGATTTCGCTACAGGCTATGTTATTGAGTACACGGGTGAATCCATCCGCGAGTTGAGCATGGAAGAGCGCATGACAGTGTGTAACATGTCTATTGAAGGCGGAGCCAGAGCAGGTATGATTGCGCCGGACGAAACGACCTTCAACTACTTGCGTGGACGTCAACATGTAGCCCAAGGTGACGCATTTGAGCAGGCGGTTGCTGAGTGGAAAGAGCTTGTCACCGATGAAGGCGCCGAGTTTGATGTCGTGCTGGAGTTTGACGTGGATTCCTTAATTCCACAAGTAACGTGGGGCACCAGTCCCGGTATGGGCACAGATATTTCCTCAACCGTACCCATTCCGGCAGAATTGCCGACAGAAAACGAACGTAAAGCAGCTGAGAAAGCGCTTGAATATATGGATTTGAAGCCAGGCACACCGATCACGGATATTGCAATTGATTATGTGTTTATCGGCTCATGCACCAACGGTCGGATTGAAGATTTGCGCGCTGCAGCCGAAGTAGCCAAAGGCTACAAGGTTTCTGACAAAGTCACGGCAATCGTGGTACCAGGTTCGGGTCGTGTGAAAATTCAGGCTGAAGAAGAAGGACTGGACGTCATTTTTCAAGAAGCAGGATTTGAGTGGCGCGAAGCGGGTTGCAGCATGTGTCTTGCGATGAATCCAGATGTACTTCAACCGGGGCAACGTTGTGCTTCAACTTCTAATCGCAACTTTGAAGGTCGTCAGGGACGCGGAGGACGTACTCACCTTGTATCTCCAGCAATGGCAGCCGCTGCGGCGATTCATGGACATTTTGTCGATGTACGAGATTGGAAATTCAAGCAAGAAGAAGTTGTCCGCTAGGATACGGAGGAGGAATTAACGATGGAAGCTTTCACAACTTTAAAAGGAATTGTAGCGCCTGTGGATCGGGTGAACGTGGATACGGATGCTATTATTCCTAAGCAATTTTTGAAACGCATCGAGCGCACAGGCTTTGGGCAGTTTTTGTTCTATGAGTGGCGGTTTGATGAGGCGGGCAATATTAATCCTGAATTTGAACCGAACAAGTCTCGTTATGCAGGGGCATCTGTACTGATTTCTCGCGCCAACTTTGGTTGCGGCTCCTCCCGTGAGCATGCACCGTGGGCAATCATGGACTATGGGTTTCGTTGTGTAATCGCACCGTCTTTTGCGGATATCTTCTATAATAACTGTTTTAAAAACGGTATTTTGCCGATCAAACTGTCTGAAGAGCAAGTAGAGGAATTGTTCCAGCGCACGGCAAAGCATGATAATTACCAATTAAACGTAGACCTGAATGAAAAAACGGTCACTGACGATTACGGTCTGCGTATTGAATTCGATCTGGATGAACATCGCCGTCAATTCCTGCTGCAAGGCTTGGATGATATTGGCTTGACCCTCCAGCATGAGTCTGAAATTCTGGCTTATGAGCAAAAGCGTGCTGCGAAACAAGGCGCATAATGTTCATTTCCGGTCCAATTTCAATATGAAGAAATATAGTTAATTTATTTGATAGACAGACAGCCCGTACTGGCAACTCTTTTGCCTACGGGCTTTTATCATGTTTAGAAAATAAATTGGTAAATAAGGGGTTGACGGTTCGACTCATCATGGTATTGTAAATGTAAAATGGTTGAAGGATTATGTCTGTAAGTAGCACAAAAAATACATATATAAGTTAGGGGAATGAGGATGAAGAAATATGGTTGGGTGATACTAGCGGCTATCTTGATTTGGTTGTGGCCGTCCTCCCCTCATGTGAATGCGGCTGGAGCAGAATTGTTTTTGGATGGCAAAAGGGTGGAAGCGCCCGCGGGTGCCAAGCCTGAAATGGTCAATGGTAAAATCATGGTACCGCTCAGGGTGGTTGGGGAGCAGCTTGGATATCAGTTTAAGTGGGAGCCACAAGCCTATAAAATTTCAATACAAAAAAACAGTACCGATATGTCTATGTATGTAGGCCGTACATCGGCTGATGTGAATGGAAAAACAGTTAGTTTGGATGCACCACCTGTGCTGCGGGGCAGCTCGACCATGGTTCCATTGCGTTTTGTCGGGGAGCAAATGGGGTTAAAAGTGGATTGGAATAATCAAAATAAATCCGTAAATCTCAGTCAGAAGATTGCAACTCAACCAGCGGATAAACAGTCTCAATCCCAACAACCGTCGCAAACGTCAACACAGAGTACAAAAAGCACAAATAAAACGCCTACAGCAACAGCGAGAACAATAACTCCGGTTGAAGCAGACAAGCATACGGAAGCCGTACCTTCAACTTCCAAGGAGCAGAATGTAGAACAGACTACTACAAATGCGGTGCTTGTACAAAACATTTCTTTTGAGAATGAAACGTTAAAGATTTCTCTGAACAAAGACCTAACTCCTAAAGTATCCAAAATGACAGGACCTGACCGTATAGTTGTAGATTTACCGGAGACTTCACTGTCGACAGATCTTCTCCAGTCGTTCCCGGTTCGTAAGGATGGCACTCGGGCGTTGGTGAATAGTTACGGTGAGGATGTACAGGAAATCAGATTTGCTCCTGCGGATGGAACAAAAGGGGGCGCACGTATCGTCATTGCTTTGAATCAGGCACGTGATTACGATCTTTCAACAAATGGCATAGGTGATATCACCCTTCAGTTGCGTGAACGTAGTGTGAACCCGGAGATAGTAGCTCCAACGAATGTCGAAGGACGGCGAATCGTCGTAATTGATCCAGGACATGGTGGTAAGGACCCTGGAGCAGGCAGTGTGACTGGACGACATGAGAAGGAATTTACTTTGGCGGTAGCGTTAAAAGTCCAGCAGCTTGCCCAAAATGATCCTGATATTCAAATTGTATTGACTCGCAATGGAGATACGTATCCCACACTGGATGAACGGCCACAGCTCGCTAATAATCAGCAGGCTAGCGTGTTTGTTTCCATTCATGGTAACAGTATGCCAACTTCTAATAACGGAAAAGCTAATGGGTCTGAAACCTATTATGCACGTCAGGAAAGTTTGAGCCTGGCCACGATCATGCACAAGCATCTTGTAGCAGCAACCGAGTTTAAGGATAACGGTATTAAGGTGGCAAACCATGTGGTGACGAGAAAATCACAAATGCCCGCTGTATTACTGGAATGTGGCTACCTTAGTAATCTGTCAAATGAAGCGGCCATGTTCACAGAAGAAACACAGCAGAAGATTGCCGAAGGTATTGTCGATGGCCTGAAAGAGTACCTTGGAACAGGCACAGGAGTAACTGAATCACTCAACTAAGAAAGTTTGCAATAAAAGCTGCTTTTTCACCTTTTAATGAAAATTCATGAGGGTGAAAAGTAGCTTTTTTTATTTTTTTGCTGTGACTTTTGACGGGAAGCAAATGGTCCATATTTTTAGTCAAAATTCGACAAAAATAGTTCTTTGGCACGTATATTTCTGTTATGATGGAATATATTCGCAACTTTTGGTGTGAGATAACGTCTATAAGGTTGTCTGATATTACATAAGCGCGTATATCAGGTCGCCGCACCGGAGCATGTGGCAAAAAAATTATGAATGGAAGGGTGACGAATGAAGAAATTTGGTTTTTTGTTGTTATTATTTGTCTTCATGTGGGTGGTTCCGGGTTATGGACATGCGGCTTCGAGTGGAACACAAATCTATCTCGACGATCAACAGTTAAGTGTCCCTAGTGGTGCTAAGGCACAAGTAATTGGCGGAAGTACGATGGTTCCGCTGCGCGTAATTTCTGAAAATTTGGGATATGACGTGACATGGAAGCAGCAGGCGCGAACCATAACGATTGAGAAGGACAGTACCTTGATCCGAATGATAATCGGAAGTAAGACGGCGACTGTCAATGGAAGCGACATTAGTCTGGATGCTTCGCCTCTGCTGCGTTCCAATTATGCCCTTGTACCGCTTCGTTTTATCGGCGAGCAAATGGGACTGGACGTAAAATGGGACAGCAGCTCCAAGTCCGTAAAATTATATACCCGCAATAGTGGGTCTGGAAACGGGGAATTTACACCTCCTAAGTCCGGAAATAACAGTACAGGTACAGGAAGTGTAACTGCGCCAACCAATAATGCAAGTTCAGGTGTGACGCAGGTGCAGGGAGTCAGTTTCAGCCAAAACCGCTTAACCATCACAACAGCGGGTGCTGTCAAGCCGAAAGCGTTTACGATGACAGGCCCTGATCGGGTAGTGGTGGATTTGCCAGCGACTGCATTTGCGGACAATTTTGGAGACCAGCAGAAGCTGGATAGCAACTTAAATGGTTCGCTGGACATTGAGAATGAAGCGGATGTGTCCGGTATCCGATATGCTTTATTCCAAAAGGAACCATCAACGGTGCGAGTTGTTATTGATTTGAAACATGCCATGAATTATACCGCATATAATGATGGATCGAATCGTGTTATCGTCGATCTGGCTTCCAAGGATTCAGTGAATACAACGCCAGACGCAACGTTACCGGATGGGTCAGAGCCGGACGATACGCAGACATCTCCAGTTAATAGCAATGGTAAAAAGGTCGTTGTTATTGATGCTGGACATGGAGCAAAAGATTCCGGGGCAGTTGGTATTTCAAGAAAAAATTATGAAAAGACCTTCAACCTTGCGATGGCTCTGAAAGTAGAAAGCATATTAAAACAAAACCCCAAGCTTGAGGTTGTGTTAACACGTAGCGATGATACATTTTTGGAGCTTAAACAGCGCGTAAAAGTGGCTGAAAATCTTAAAGCCAACGTGTTTGTGTCCATTCATGCTAACAGCAGCGGTAGCTCAGCTTCCAACGGCACAGAGACGTATTACCAGCGTAGTGCAAGCAAAGCGTTCGCCAACGTTATGCATAAGTACTTTGCTCCTGCGACGGGTCTGACAGACCGCGGCATTCGTTATGGAAATTTCCATGTAATTCGGGAAACGACTATGCCAGCTGTTTTGCTTGAAGTAGGATATCTGAGTAATGCAAAAGAGGAAGCAACACTGTTTGATGAAGATTTTCAAAACCGGGTAGCTCAAGGGATTGCAGATGGAATCACAGAGTATCTCGACGTAAAATAAATCTTCAACAAATCGCTTGCCAACGTCAAGTAAGGAGGGGGACAGACATATGAACAAGAAAATCGTAATTGCAGGTCTGCTGGCACTGTTTGCCATTGCAGGTGCAGGGTGTGCCTCTAAGCAAACATCGGCTCCTGCGACTCCATCTCAGGAAACACAAACTTCAGCTGCACAAAATAGTACACCCGAACAGACGACCCCTGATCCATCAGCTCAGTCTGCTGAAAATAATGGAGCGAGTCAAACACCTGCAACTCCGTCGACGGAGCCTACAAAGACCAAGACGGACACGGAAAAGTCAGGAGATCGTCAAACACAGCAGATCACGGTGTATTATACGGATACACAAGAGAACGGTTTGAAAGAACAGAAAAAGGAAATTACCTATCCGAGCGAGCTGGAAAAATTCCAAAAAGCGTTTGAAGCTCTACAAAAGAGCGGTGATTCTGCTCTGATTCCGTTGTGGTCCGAGAAAATTACCGTGCATAAGATCAAATTGGATAACGGTGCATTGACCTTTGATATTTCCCTGCCGGATGAGGCTCGATTGGGAGCTGGCGGCGAGGAATTGGCTATCGATGCTTTGAAGCAAACGATGTTCCAATTCAAGGAAGTCAAAACGCTGGATTTGCTCGTAGATGGTCAATCTCTGGAGTCCTTAATGGGACATGTAGATTTGGAGCATCCAATGAGCCGTTAATCGATCAGACTGTATGAAAATTTCTTGAGAATTTACACACTTTTCACGTGCAATCTGTGACAGATAATGATAATATAGGAGTGTATTTCTCGCCTATGCAGGCAGTCATGCACAAATAGTATTCGTTTCTTTCCGGATGATTATTTAGAGTGACCGTCTTGATGCGGGCTATCCCGTATCAAGACGTTTTTTTTGCTAGGAGGTAGGATTTCCGTGAATGCAGCAACCGCACGTCATATATTGGACACCATCGGTACGATGTTTCCGGATGCCCATTGTGAGCTGAACCATGACAATGCTTTTGAATTAACGATTGCCGTGTTATTGTCTGCTCAATGCTCCGATCAGATGGTCAATAAAGTAACGGCAGACCTGTTTCAAAAATACAAGTCACCTGAGGATTATTTGGCTGTTCCTCTTGAGGAACTGGAGCAGGATATTCGTAGAATCGGCTTGTACCGAAACAAGGCCAAGCATATTCATAACCTCTGCCGGATTTTAATAGACCAGTACGGGGGAGAGATACCTTCGGAGCATGATCAACTGGTCAAGCTACCCGGTGTTGGCCGCAAGACGGCTAATGTCGTAGTATCTACTGCCTTTGATGTACCAGCTATTGCGGTAGATACGCATGTAGAGCGCGTTTCCAAACGGCTCGGCTTTGCAGGGTGGGATGATTCAGTGCTTGAGGTGGAAAAAAAGCTGATGAAAAGGGTACCTAGGGATGAATGGTCTGTGACCCATCACCGGCTCATTTTTTTCGGACGCTACCATTGCAAAGCTCAAAACCCTCAATGTCAGGTGTGTCCATTGCTTGATGTGTGCAGGGAAGGCAAGAAACGTATGAAAACGTCTCTTATCAGAAAAGATAAGAAACGTAGAGCTTAAAGACCCGAAAGACCTATAAAGGTAATAGAGGGTTTAACCATTTATGTGTAGAAAAGGATGAAGAGTAATGAAGTGCATTTCGGTATATACAGATAATTTTGAGGCGTTCTCCGATATTTTTGAGCAAATTGTAACAACAGAGTTTGCTGAAAACGAAGAGCGCGAGCTAGAGGGAATCACAGTTAGTCATTCTGGTGATGTACCTGAGCATTACCTAGAGCGTATGTCACAAAAACCAGAAGTGGTCGTAATGAAGGATAAATCCCGTGGAATTACGATCTTACAGCATGGTCAAGTATTTGAAATTTTGCTGCCAGTACTTGAGACTGCAGCTAATTAAGTGTAATTAGCGGACGACATGCGTTGCATGTTCCGGTATAGGCGGCTCGGCTGGTCTAACCAGCCCGCAGGCGCATATTTACACGAACCTTGAAGACTGTCATAAAACGCTGGATATGGATGATTTCACATATTTAAATATGAAATCTTCAATTACATTTTCAGAGGAGTTTCTTAAATGAGCATTTATGATTATTCAGCCATTGCGATGAACGGCAAGGAGATCACCCTTAGTGATTATAAAGATAAAGTAGTGTTGATTGTAAATACGGCCAGCCAGTGCGGTTTTACATTTCAATATCAGGATTTGCAGCGTCTATATGATCAATATAAGGATAGAGACTTGGTGATTCTCGGGTTCCCATGCAATCAATTTGCCGATCAAGAGCCGGATTCCAATGAAAGTGTGCAAACATTTTGTACTCTGAATTATGGTGTCGCATTCCCCATGTTCCAAAAGGTGAATGTACGTGATGAGCAGGCTCACCCGTTGTTTACATATCTTGCTTCGTCGTTGCCCTTTGAGGGCTTTGATGAAACACATTCGGTTGCCAAAATACTTATTCCTTTAATTCATGAGCGTCATCCTGAGTACTTACCAGGAGATTCGATCAAATGGAATTTCACGAAATTCCTGATTGATCGGAACGGGAAAGTGATCAAACGATTTGAAGCAACGACAGACCCTCTGGATATGGAAGAATATATTGAAGCATTACTGTGATGATCTGTTTTGGACATTATAAAATAAACTTATGGTTTGCCATTTACAAGAACGCGTTCCCGAAAGCCAGGGAGCGCTTTTTTAGTTTTTTTAACGTGATGATTCTCACAGTGGCTTAGGAATGCTACAATATAGCTATTTGGTGCAGATAAGAAACAAGGAGTGAAACCGTAGCTTATGATGCAAACGATTACAGGAGATGCGGACAAGTGGTTGAATACGATAGAACAGATACAGGATAACTTGCGTAAAGCAGGGGATGAAGCGGGAGCGAGGGCGCTAGGGGATTTGATGGAAAAAGCGCATGCGCAAGAGTTGACCATTGCCTTTTGTGGACATTTTTCAGCAGGTAAATCGAGCTTGATTAACAGCCTGTGCGGTAAAACCGTGCTGCCATCTGGACCGGTGCCTACAAGCGCTAATGTAGTGTCCATCCGTCATGGACGTTCGAGAGTGCTTATTCATCCAGCCCGATCGGTAGAAAACCCGGAGCCGGAAATCGTGGAAGCTTCCCTGTCCGAGCTTGCTGAGTATTGTAAAAATGGTGGAGCCTATGAATCAGTTGAAGTATGGGAGGATATACCGATATTATCTGGCAGAGGAGTGCTGCTGGATACACCCGGCGTAGATTCCACAGACCACGGACACGCGATGGCGACACATTCAGCTTTACATTGGGCTGATATTGTTTTTTATGTGATGGACTACAATCATGTCCAATCTGAGAATAATTTGTCTTTTGCCAAAAGTTTGTCGGATTGGGGCAAGCCACTATATTTGATAATCAATCAAATCGATAAGCACCGAGAGCGGGAGCTATCCTTTACACGTTATCGTAATGAGGTGGAAAGCAGCTTTCATGCCTGGCAGGTACATTACACGGACATTCTGTTTACTTCCTTGAAGGAACAGAATCACCCCTGGAATCAGTGGGAGCAGTTGACGTACTTGATTCCGAATTTGCTGGAGCGCAAAGCAGAGCTTTTGGCTTATAGTTTAGTGTCTTCTATGCACCATTTGGTAGAGCAGCATGTGGAGACGGTGCAGGCCGCTGAAGAAGAGGAACTGAACGCACTGCTCAAAGAAGCAGGTGGAGAAGAGGCCATTTTGCGCCTGGACATAGAGCAGAAGGCCTTACAGCAAGAGGATGAACACTGGAGGATGCTTCCAGAGCAGGAGCATAAACGGCTTCGTCAAGAGCTGGATCATCTACTGGAACATGCTCATCTCACGCCTGCGGAGCTACGTGAAGCGGCTGGCGAATATTTAGAAAGCCGCAAGCCGGGCTTTAAAACAGGGTTATGGTTTGCCGGAGGAAAGACGGAGCGAGAAAAGGAGCGCCGTTTGGACCGGCTGGCAGGGATGCTGAGTGATCAGGTGGAGGGACAACTGTTGCCTCATGTGCGTGAGTTACTGAGGTCATGGGGAGAAGGTCAAGGTTTGTGGACCGCTGCGATGGAACAGGAGCTGGATGACATCCGCCCTGCAATGGATCGGCAACTGGTAGAGCAGACAGTAAAGGAAAATGCTTTGTCTCCGGAGTATACGTTGAACTATTGCAAGGACCTGCGCGCTGCTGTGACCGCTGATTGCCGCCGCAAGGCGTTGGCGCTGGTAGACCGCCTGCTGGCCCAGCTTGCGGTACGGGCCGAAGCCAACCGCGAGGCTCTCGCGGATGCGCGCACTGCGTTGCTGGCGCAGGCGGACGCGGCGAGCCGTTACAGCACTCGCTTGCAAGCCTTGGATTCGCACGCCGACCTGCTGCGTAGCATGCTGCCGCAGGCTTCCGCGCCTGACGGGTTGCCCCGTGTGGGCACGCCTGCTCCTGCGGCCGACACCAAAGCTGCTGCCCCGACAGATACGGCTTCAACAGGTGCCGTGCGTCCAGACATTGCTGGCTCGCACAACGCATCGGTGCAGCCACAAGCAGGCATGACAACAGCGCAGTCTGCCGCCGGGGGCCGCCGTACGCGGCTGGATGCAGCAGCGACAAGATTGAAGGCGGCCGCTGCATTGGTAAGCCCGTACCCTGCGATGCAGGCGGCTGTTCGGGATTTACATGCGCGAGCTGCTGCACTGGAGGACGGGCGCTTTACACTGGCGCTATTCGGAGCATTCAGTGCCGGCAAATCCAGCTTTGCCAACGCTTTGCTGGGCGAAGCGGTGTTACCCGTATCGCCGCATCCGACGACAGCGGCGATTAATCGCATTATGGCGCCTACAATTCATGAGCGCCATGCCACGGCTGACGTCCACATGAAATCAGTGGATGCGTTGCGGGAAGATCTTAAATACTCATTTCGGTTATTAGGATTGGGAGAGCCAGCATCCGTGGGCTGGCAAGAAGCCGTAAATTCGTTATCACCAGAAGGTATTCATCCTGCGGGAAGGCCTCATTACAGCTTTTTGAAGGCTGCTGCAGCTGGATGGGAAGAAGCTGAAAGCTTGCTAGGACAACAGCTTCAGGTGAATCTAGAGCAATATCGAGATTTTGTCGCATTCGAGCGCAAATCATGCTTCGTGGAGCATATCGACCTTTATTATGATTGCACTTTGACTCGTCAGGGCATCGTGCTGGTGGATACGCCAGGTGCCGATTCTGTGAATGCACGGCACACAGGTGTGACCTTCAATTATATGAAGCATGCAGACGCTCTTGTATTTGTGACATATTATAACCATGCGTTTACGCAAGGAGACCGGCAGTTCTTGAATCAATTGGGCCGAGTCAAAGAGACATTGGCGCTGAATCAGACGTTTTTTATCGTCAACGCATCCGATTTGGCGTCTTCTGAAGATGAACTATATTCTGTGACTCAGCATGTACAGGAACAACTTCAGGCGAACGGAATCCGCAAGCCGCGTATTTATCCGCTTTCCAGCATGCTAGCGTTGGAAGCAGCCGAGCGGGGAGAGGCTTCGCTACGTGCAGCTTCACGGTTTGATGTGTTTGAAAATGATTTTTCGGCATTTGCAGCCGAAGAGCTGGCAGGCTTGTCTATTGCATCTGCTTTGCAGGAGCTGGGACGTCTGCGGAGTCGAATAGAACAACATGCTGCTGATGCCCTGTATAGCGCTGAAGAGCGTGAGCTCCGATTAGAGCAATTAACTCGAATTCGTGGGGAACTGGAGAATGTGCTCCTTGGTTCGACTGACAACAATGGTGGATCTGTGCTGTCGGACGAAACCGATGAACTGTTGTATCATGTACGCCAAAGGCTAGCCTACCGGACGGGTGAATTTATGGCAGAAGCGTTCCATCCATCTGTTTTGCGTGAAGGAGTAGGTGATCTTCGTTTGGCCTTTGCATCTTGTGGTCGTGAGCTGATGCGATTGATCGAACTGGAGTTGTCTCAGGAATTGCTGGCAACCACCCTCAGACTAGAAAAAATGGGGCAAGCCTTGGTGGGTAAAGCTATCCAACAGTGCGTAGATCACATGAACCTTCAGTTGAATGGGCTAGATTGCACAGTTCCTGGATTTAGAGAATGGGCTGTCCCCGAACTGAGCGATATTTCCCTACAGGAGTCCATTCAGTGGAAGAATTATTGGAATAGCTTTAAAAATCCAAAGCTATTTTTTGAAGGGACGGGTCGGGCGAATTTACAAACTAGACTGGAGCCCATATTACGCCAGTTAATCGGAGAAGCTGTGGATCAGCAGCGAGAACGAATGTCTTCTTTTTACGTTGCTATGATGCAAGAGGAACAAACATGGCAGAAAGCACAGCTACGAGAGCAAATGCTGGAGACGATTCGTGGTATGGAACATGCACTTAACGGCGGTGAGGAGCCACAAGTTTGGGAAGAGCTTGCTGATCAGCTCGCGAATTTAGAGTCAATATAAATATGTTCATGATTGTATTAAGTTCAGGACACCGGGTTGTGGGACAATCCGGTGTTTTAAGCATACTTCAAAAAGAAAGGAAAACTGAGGAAATAGCCATATTCAATGATAAGAAAGCGATTTAATTTGTCTAATCACCTACCAATTGCGAACCTGCCTGAAAACGGCCCGTTATCCTCTTTGCCGCCTTGGAACACGGATGGTAAACTTCACTAAGCCATATAACAACGTCGTGCAACTAATGGAGGGACTTGACATGGAAGTGCTCAGGCAACTGCAAGTTTTTTTTCGTGAGAGGAGACATTATCTATTTCTTTCCATTCTATGCCTTGCGATAGCGACTGCCTTGGGACTGGTGTATCCGAACCTGCTCCAACGGCTCATTGATAACGCTATCATTCCCGGTGACTTCGAGAAAGTTCCGGTTCTGGCTCTGACTGTACTGGGAGTCGTGATCATCAAAGGGTTTATGCAATTTTTACATGGTTTTTTTGGTGGACGGCTAGGTAACTATCTGGCGTATCGACTTCGCAATGCCTGTTACGAAAAGCTGCAATTTCTGTCCTTCAGATATTATGACACCGCCAAAACGGGGGATCTTATGTCCCGTCTGACTGGTGATTTGGAGGCGATTCGCAACTTTATCGGGTTTGGTTTTGCGCAGCTCCTCAATGTGCTACTGATGGTCGTATTCGGCTCTATCATGATGCTGTATATTAATTGGCAGCTCACCCTCTTTACGATGATCAGCATGCCATTGCTACTCTTCGTCACATTCAAATTTGAATCTCGGATTCATCCCACCTTTCAGGAAATGCGAATAGCTCTCAGCGCCCTGACGACAGCGGTACAAGAAAATATTACAGGTGTGCGAACCGTTAAATCTTTTGCTCGCGAATCCTATGAAGTGGAAAAATTCTCCGTACGTAATGAGCAGTACAAAAGTAACCAAATTCAGGCTGCTTCCTTATGGAGTCGATTTTTTCCCGCGATGGAACTGATTGCCTCGGTCAGTGTGGTTCTTCTCTTGGGCATGGGTGGATATCTAGTTATCCAGAAGTCAATGACCTTGGGGGAACTCGTCGCTTTCTTTAGCTTAATTTGGTATATTATCGGTCCCATCTGGAGCATTGGCTTTCATATCAATAACTATACGCAGTCCAAAGCTTCCGGTGAAAGGGTTTTGGAGTTGCTGAATCAGTCTGTAGATGTAACCGATGAAGCTGATGCACTTACACTCAACGCCGATCAGGTGAAGGGTCATGTGACGTTTGATCATGTTACCTTTGCTTACGGAAATAAGCTACCTGCTGTTGTTGACATCAATCTGGATGCGCCACCGGGATCGGTCATTGGGATTTTAGGAGGAACAGGTTCCGGGAAGTCGACCATTATTCAACTACTCATGCGAGCCTACAATGTGAATGCAGGAAGCATCAAGCTGGATGGGACGGATATACGTCATTTGAAAATTCGCGATTTACGTGCTCAAATTTCTTCTGTGTTTCAGGAGACGTTTCTGTTCTCGTCCTCTATACGCAACAATATTGCATATGGGTTAAGTCATGTCAGTATGGATGACATCATACGCGTTTCCAAGCTGGCTCAGGCGCATGAATTCATAACTGAATTACCGCTGGGCTACGACACTGTTGTTGGTGAACGTGGATTGGGACTGTCTGGAGGGCAGAAACAACGGATCGCCATCGCGCGCGCACTACTCAAAAATCCGAAAATTCTCGTGCTGGATGATGCTACCAGTGCGGTCGACATGGAGACGGAGCATGAAATTCAGTCCGGTTTTCAAGAGGTTATGCGTGGACGCACAACGTTTATTATAGCTCATCGAATCTCTTCGCTTCGTCATGCCAATGAAATTGTAGTGCTTGAGGAAGGACGAATCGTCCAACGTGGAACACATGAACAGCTCATTGCTACTCCAGGTCCATATCAAGATGTGTATCATATTCAATACGCCGATTACATAGCGGAGGCTCCAGACGGTGTATCCGAAGGGCAGGTGAGACCATGAATATTCCAGTAGAAAAAGCCAAACCGTTAAAGAAGCCGACCAATGAGCGCTTTGTCTATCAAGATGATGAGGTCATTGATAAACCGTTTAACTGGGCGGAATTCAAACGTTTGCTAGCATACATGAAACCTTATGCCCGTCAGATTCTGCCGATTCTTCTGGTCATGATGATTCTCGGCACGATTACTAAGCTGACGGTTCCATATTTGATCAGTCTGGCCATTGACAAGGCCATTGCTCCCGCATGGCCTGCACTGCCGAGCGTAAAGTTATTGTTGCTCATTACGGGTGCCGTGCTCTTGTTATATTTAATTCAATGGGCAGCCAGTACGTACCGCATTAAATTCACCAATATTATTGGTCAGCGGGTTATTTACGATTTGCGTGAAGATTTGTTCAAGCATATTCAGAAGCTTTCCTTTAACTTTTTTGATAAAAGACCGGCGGGTTCTGTATTAGTACGTGTGACGAATGACATTAACTCGCTACAGGATTTATTTACGAATGGTGCAGTGAATGTCCTGATTGACTGCGTACAGCTTTTCGGAATTATCGTTATTTTGCTGCTTATTAACTGGAAGCTCGGTTTGGCAGTGATTGTGACCGTTCCGATCATGTTTTTGATCTCGACCAAGCTGCGAGTACGCATCCGTCGCGCCTGGCAAGAAGTACGCATGAAGAACTCGCGTATCAATTCTCATTTGAATGAATCTATTCAGGGAATTCGTGTGACACAAGCGTATACGCAGGAGCAGGAAAACATGGCTTATTTCGACGATATGAACAGCTCCAGTAAAAAATCGTGGGATAAGGCTTCTGCTATGAATCAGGTCTTTGGCCCACTTATTGATATTACCGGAGGATTAGGTACGCTTGTGCTGTTCTGGTTTGGAGCGCATTTAATTCAGACAGATCAGCTTACGGTGGGGCTGCTGGTTGCATTCGCCAACTATGTAGGGAACTTTTGGGAGCCAATCAATCGGCTGGGTCAAATGTACAATCAGCTACTGGTTGCGATGGCTTCTTCAGAAAGAATTTTTGAATTCATGGATGAACAGCCGAATATTGCAAACAAACCGGGAGCAAAAGCCTTACCGCCTATCCGGGGTGAAATTCAATTTGAAAAAGTCATTTTTGAATATGAAAAGGGACGTCAGGCGCTTAAAGGTATTAATCTTTCTGTCGAGGCGGGTCAATCTATAGCGCTTGTAGGTCATACCGGATCAGGTAAAAGTACAATTATTAATTTGCTCAGTCGTTTTTATGACATTACGTCAGGGCGACTTACCATTGATGGTTATGATGTGCGAGATGTCACGGTGGAGAGCTTGCGCAGCCAGATTAGCATCGTGCTTCAGGATACATTTATTTTTTCGGGGACGATACGCGATAATATCCGATTTGGCCGTTTGGATGCAACGGATGAGGAAATTGAAGCGGCTGCGAAGGCGGTCAATGCTCATGAATTCATTGTTCACTTACCAGATGGCTATGAAACAGAGGTAGAGGAGCGTGGAGGGATGCTGTCCATGGGCCAGCGCCAGCTCTTATCCTTTGCTCGTGCCTTACTGGCTAATCCGCGAATTCTTATTCTGGATGAGGCCACAGCTAGCATTGATACGGAAACGGAGCTGAAAATTCAGGAGGCTCTTCAGGTTCTATTGGAAGGCAGAACTTCTTTTATGGTTGCTCACCGTTTGTCCACTATTCGGAATGCTGATCATATCGTTGTACTGGACCATGGGGAAATCCAGGAAAGTGGTAATCATGAACAATTGATGAAAAAACATGGAATATATCGGGGGCTGGTGGAAGCACAGTTCAGATTTTTGTAAAAAAAAGATCAAAAAATCGCGTTTTTTGTAAATTAAAATGCCGAGCACTATTGCATTCTTGGAGCTAAACCCTGAAAATAAAGATGAAAAGAGATCAGAGCAATATCGTCAGAGGGGGAAGAGTTCAAGATGTGGGGTGCTCCTTTTTCTGCCAAGGCTAAGAAGATGCTACTGCTGGGTAGCGGCGAATTGGGAAAAGAAGTCATTATTGAAGCTCAGCGGCTTGGCGTGGAATGTATTGCTGTAGATCGCTATGAGCTGGCTCCAGCAATGCAGGTGGCTCATCGCTCTCACTGTCTGGATATGCAGGATGCTGAGGCGTTGAAGGCATTAATTCGCAAGGAACAGCCCGACATAATTGTACCTGAAATCGAAGCTATTGCTACGGGTGCTTTGGAAGAATTAGAGCAAGAGGGATTTCACGTAGTACCAACGGCCCGGGCCGCCCGTCTTACGATGGACCGGGAGGGTATCCGCAGGTTGGCTGCCGAGAAATTACAGCTTCCGACTGCCGCCTACCGTTTTGCAGATCATTTTGAGCAGTTACGGTCGGCGGTTCAAGAGCTGGGCACGCCATGTGTGGTCAAACCCTTAATGAGTTCGTCGGGTAAAGGGCAGTCTGTATGTCGGACACTCGAAGACGCAGAATCCTGCTGGAATACGGCGCTGGAAGGCGCGCGTGCCAAAACGACACGTGTCATTGTTGAAGCTTTTGTCCCGTTTGAGAGCGAAATTACCTTATTGACCGTCAGATCGGAATCAGGCACGACTTTTTGCCCACCGATTGGCCACATTCAAAAAGATGGGGATTATGTCGAATCTTGGCAGCCTCATGGCATGACGGACAAGCAGCTTTCGGAGGCGCAAGACATTGCCCGTACGATTACGGATGAACTGGGTGGTTACGGATTGTTTGGCGTAGAGCTGTTTTTAACGGCTGATAGCGTCATATTTAGTGAAGTATCCCCGCGTCCGCATGATACAGGTATGGTAACCATGATCACGCAGGATTTGTCTGAATTTGCGCTTCATGTACGGGCGATTCTCGGATTCCCGGTGCCTTCGGTCACGCTGCTTACACCAGGAGCTTCAGCTACCTTGAAGGCAGAAGTGGCTACGCGCGATTTCGCAATAAGCGGTCTGCATGATGCACTATTGCTACCCCGGACACAGGTGCGAGTGTTCGGGAAGCCTGAAACCAAGCCGGGACGCCGGATGGCTGTAGCGCTTAGCGCTGCAGAAGATGTGGAGACAGCACGGAAGACAGCCAAAGAAGCTGCCAATATGCTGAAAGTGGAGGTAAATCATGTCTAACAGTGTGATGATTCCAGTACTGACAATTCGTTCCGTAGAGCTTGGCGATTGTGAAGCCGTAACTGGACTACTTAGAGAAGTCGGATACCCGATGACTTGTGGCGTTATGAAAGAAGTTATGGGAACAGCGCAGGAGGACAGTCAAGCGAATATGATGGTTGCAGAAATGGATGGTTGTGTTGTCGGAGTAATCGGCATGCATACGGCTCAAAGCCTGGCCTATCCTGATCCTGCTGTACAAATCACCATGCTGGTCGTGAGCGGGGAGTATCGCGGCGAAGGCATTGGCAAACGATTGGTTGCTTGTGGTGAGGAGTGGGGGCGTGCGCAAGGCTGCTATCATTTATTCATTACTGGAGCGAATAACCGCATCAAACAAGTAGAGGCCCGTGCTTTCTACAACCGAATCGGCTTTGAGAAGCAAGGCTACCGTTTCAGCAAAAAGCTTAGATAATCAGCTTGCAACAAACAATCTAATACTTAAAGCCTCAATATTTTTAACTTAGTCCTGTTCGCCATTGCCGAGCAGGCTATTTTTTTTCCAACTTTTATACCATTGATGATGCTATAAAACATGATATACTGCTAGAGTAAAGATTACAAAGTTGTAACCTGAGACGTTCACAAAAGGCACTTATACAACGAGGAGATGACGAAATGAAGAATATGTTGAAAAAAACACTGGTGATGGGAAGCTTAAGCGCCGTTTTATCCGCAGGATTCATCGTTCCGGCATCAGCTTCACCAGCTGACGATTTGTCTGCCCAATTACAACAGTGGTTTCAAAATAACGGATACACAGTCAATATGTCCAATGGGACGACAACAATAACGAAGACTGTCATTAAGGATTATTCTGAAAAGGACAAGGCTAAAACAAAAACAGCAAATCCTTCTTCTGGCAAGCAAACGACGAATCAGGCTAGCCAAAAGGCTTCAAAGACTGTTACCAAGCAACAGACCCAAACACAAAACGCCAACTCAGGTGCAGGTCAGTCTACAGATTCTAATGCACAACTGAGCAAGTCTCAATTTGCAGCCGAGGTGGTAAAGCTTGTAAACAACGAGCGCAGCCAAAAAGGTCTGAAGCCCCTCACCTCTAATGCGAAGCTTACAGAAGTAGCCTTAGCGAAGGCGAAGGACATGAGCACGAACAATTACTTTTCCCATACATCTCCGACTTACGGTTCACCATTTGATATGATGAAAAAATTCGGTGTAACTTATACGTATGCGGGTGAGAATATTGCAATGGGACAAAAAACACCACAAGAAGTAATGAAGGCCTGGATGAATAGCCAGGGACATCGTGAAAATATTTTGAAGGCAGAATATACACAAATCGGTGTGGCTTACTACAATGGATATTGGGTACAAGAGTTCACACGTAACTAAGTTGATAGAAAAAACGTTTCAAACGTCATTTCTGTTTATAAAAAGATAGTGACGAAACGTAATTTAGAGACCCGCTGACAACGTTCAGCGGGTCTTTTTATGTCGCTTATGACTCTTCAAGCATAAACCATTTCTCTATCCCAGAAAAGACATATGGGACGCGCTTATAGTATGATGACAGTAAGCTGAATGGATAACAGACTACTTTTGGAAAGCTAGGTGAACAAATGAGCTACGAAATCGTGCATGAAGGTGCTTTTGCGATGCTTAAGGTGCAGTTGAACCCCGGAGAAACCATTAAAGCAGAAATGGGAGCGATGGTTTCCATGTCTTCCAGTGTAGATATAAAGGGGACGGTAGACGGTGGGCTGTTACGTGGTTTAGGCAGAATGCTGAGCGGAGAAAAATTCTTTTTTCAAGAGCTGAGAGCAGCCCGGGGACCCGCTGAAGTACTGCTAGCCCCCGCAAGCATAGGTGATGTACAAGCAGTGGAACTGGATGGCACGTACAGGCTGTTGGTCCAAAAGGACGGTTTTTTGGCCTGTACGGAAGGGATTGAGGTTAGTACCAAAATGCAAAACCTGATGAAAGGTTTATTCTCCGGTGAAGGTTTTTTTATTGTAGAAATCAGTGGCCGAGGCACAGTATTCCTATCCTCGTATGGAGCCATTCACCCCATTTATATCGCGCCAGGAGAGGAGCGTATTATTGATAATGCTCATCTAGTGGCATGGCCGGATTATATGGATTATAGAATTGAAAAGGCATCTAAAGGCTGGTTGTCCAGCGTAACGAGTGGGGAAGCTCTTGTATGTCGTTTTCGCGGTGAAGGAACGGTACTGATTCAAAGCCGAAATCCGGGTAGTTTTGGACAATGGATTAGAAGTTTCATCCCTGATAGCAAATAGTTCCTTCCGTCTAATCCCGCTGATGAGAGGAAGGGCTATTCGCACAAAAAGTATAATAAAAGGATGGGAATTTGCCATCCTTTTTTAGTATGTTCATGGAAAATTATATGGGATTGTAATCATTGATTTTCGCTTGAACCAGAACGGTTTATTTGCAAAATGACAGGAGAAGCTTTATGTTTATTTCACCAAGCTATCAGGAGGGAACACGAGTGAATTCATCAAAATGGATTTGGCGGTCTGTCGGTTCCGTTTCCATTGCCGCCACACTGCTATTATTGTACGGATTTATTGCAGCAGTACGAAGTATTACGGCTCCAGAGCCATTGGTAAGTACTCAACCTGTACAATCCGGTTCATCGCAGACACAAACTGCACCATCGGCTACTGCTCAGACGGAAGAGTTGCGTGTAGCTGCCATTGGCGATTCGTTAGCCAAAGGAACGGGGGATGACTCCGGAAGTGGTTTTGTGCGTCGGTCGGTGACTTTGTTAAATGATCAGGAAGGACATAAAGCTCGGCTCATAAATAATCTAGGGATTAATGGACTGACGACTCAAGGACTATTAACCAAGTTGGATGAGCCTGGTGTGTCTTATGTACTGAAGAAGGCTAATGTGATTATAGTTTCGATTGGCGGAAATGATTTATTTCAGGGCGCACAGGCGGCCCAAACCGGCAAAGAGCCACCTACACTCAGCGGTTTGCGCAAAGCTCTGCCTGATGCAGCCAAACGTCTGCAAAAGGTGCTAACAAAGGTAGGGAAAATTAATCCGAATGCTAAAATTGTCTATGTAGGATTGTATAATCCATTCAGTGATCTGCGGGAAATGAAAATTCCCGGTAATCTTGTGGTAACTGAATGGAATATGGCTGCCATGGCAATTACCAACCAAAACAGTAACATGACGCTGGTTCCAACTTTCGATTTATTCGAGCAAAATTTGCCCGTCTATTTATCATCCGATCATTTTCATCCCAACGGACAAGGCTATCAGGCAATCGCTGAACGTATCGCACAAGGATTTGCTGTTACCGCAACGAAGGGTACCGATCATGTAAATCCTAATCAACAGTCTACAAGTAGCCAACCTGCAGAAGCGAAAAAGGGAGGGAACAAGTAATGAGCATCCAATCTGCTGACAAGACCGAGGCTGGCGTGACCCAAGATTCGACATCCACGAATGCAGTGTCCAGTCTTCATTCCTCCAATCAGGTTGGTAGCGCAGACAGAGACAGCAGCAATAATGAAATCGTGCTCTCTGTTCAGCATGTTAAAAAACGAATTAAACGCAAAATGATCATTCATGATGTAACGTTCGACGTTCGCGCAGGTGAAATTTTCGGATTTCTCGGCCCCAATGGAGCAGGAAAAACGACGACTATTCGTATGCTGGTCGATTTAATTAAGCCTACGGAAGGGACGATAACCGTATGCGGTCATAATGTAAATCGTGACCCTGAGCAGGCTTTACGGCATATTGGTTCTATTGTGGAAAATCCAGAGGTGTACAGCTACCTGACAGGATGGGAGAATTTAGAACATTTTGCCCGCATGCAGCCTGGTGTTGATGAACAGCGTATCCGCGAGGTGGTTGAGTTGGTTCGGCTCGATCGTCGCATCCATGATAAGGTAAGTACATATTCACTGGGGATGCGCCAACGTCTTGGTATAGCTCAAGCCTTGCTTGGCAGACCTAAGCTACTCATTTTGGATGAGCCGACGAACGGGCTAGACCCCAAGGGAATCAAAGAGATGAGAGCTTTTATCCGTTTGTTAGCGGCAGAAGGCATGGCTGTATTTGTTTCCAGTCATTTGCTCAGCGAGATCCAGTTGCTATGTGATCGTGTGGCAATTATTAGTCGGGGAAAGGTGCTGGCTGTTGGTGGGGTACAGGAACTGGTTGAGACACACTCACATATGGCTGTATGGCAGCTGGAGCCTCGCGATCAAGGCCTTGCCCTATTGCAAAATTCTCCGTATGTGCACATAATTACGAACGTCGATGAATTAATTGATGACAGCATTGTTGCAGGCAGCGGAGTCGATGCTATTTTTACAGAAATGGATGAAGAGCATATTGCGAAGCTGGTCGCACACATGACAGCTTCCGGTATTTCCGTTAAAGGTGTAACCAAAATTAATCCTACACTGGAGCAACTATTCCTGAAAATGACGGAAGGTGAGATACTTGAATAATATTTTACCGCTCGTACAAAATGAAACCCTTAAAATTATCAAGAAGAAACGATTTTATGTCATTTTACTTGTTTTGCTTGTGCTTGTGCCGATTTTTACGTACGCTCAGATGAAAGTGGCAGAAAACAATCGCGAGAAATTCGGCAATGATTGGCGGCTGGAACTGCGTCAAGCCATTACCGATAACCAAAACTCGCTGGGCAGCGATAGGGTTCCCGAAGAATGGAAGACCTATCGTCGGGTCTTTGTGCAGCAGATGCAATATTATCTGGAAAATGACGTGAATCCTAATGAGCCGAGTGGCGTCACTTTTACCAGAGAGTTTATGGATAACTCCATAAATCTGTTCGTTCCGTTGTTGATCATGGCCATTGCTTCGGACTTGGTTTCAGGAGAACGGACGACAGGCACGATAAAAATGTTGCTGACTCGGCCGGTCAGGCGGTGGAAAATACTGCTGAGCAAGCTGCTGACACTGTATATGTTCGTTTCGCTCATCATTTTGGCCGTATTTGTCATTAGTTATCTCATATCAGGCTTGTTTTTTGGTTTTCGTGGTTTTAATGTTCCGGTATTTACCGGCTTTCAAATTGTTGGATCGACGGTGGATTTGTCTGCTGTACATGCAATTCCACAATGGCATTACCTGATGCTGCAAGCCGGATTGATCTGGTTTGTCAGTCTGGTGGTTGCTTCGTTAGCCTTTATGGTATCTGTTCTGGTACGTAGTACAGCTGCAAGTATCGTGGTCATGATGGCCGCGCTCATTTCGGGCACTATACTGACCAACATGGCTTCATCTTGGCAGAGCGCCAAATATTTATTTATGGTTAACCTCGGATTAACCGATTATTTATCTGGAAGCCCTGCCCCGATTGAGGGAATGACCCTGCCGTTTTCTTTAGCTGTACTGGGCATTTGGGGGGCTGCGGCGTTGATTGTTTCATTCGCCGTCTTTACGAAACGGGATATATTGAATTAAAATGGACAAGGTAAAAGAAAACATCTGTTTGCATTTTTGGTGAAAACCATCAAGAATAAGGCAAAACACGGTTACGATTAGACAAAGGGGGAGCATGAATGGTCGACAAAATCGACTTGTCTGCGGGAGCTTCCGGTACACAGAACGGAGCTTCAGAATATGGCGCGGACGACATTCAAGTGCTCGAAGGGCTTGTGGCAGTTCGCAAACGGCCGGGCATGTACATCGGGAGCACCAGTTCTTCGGGACTGCATCATTTGGTATGGGAAATTGTAGACAACGCGGTGGATGAACATCTCGCCAAGTTTTGCTCTCGCATTGATATCACAATGCATAAGGACGGTTCTGTTACAGTATCAGACAACGGGCGCGGTATTCCTACGGGAATGCACAAAATGGGAATTCCTACGCCTCAAGTTGTATTCACCATTTTGCACGCCGGAGGTAAGTTTGGCGGTTCGGGATATAAAAAGTCCGGGGGTCTGCATGGGGTAGGTGCGTCTGTAACGAACGCTCTTTCGGAATGGCTTGAAGTGGAAATCTACCGGGACGGCAAGATTCACCGTCAGCGGTTTGAATATTGGCAGGACAAGAAGGGCGTGGAGCATGTCGGTGAACCGACCACAGGCCTTGAAGTGCTGGGCAATACTAACAAGACGGGCTCGAAAATTACATTTAAACCGGATATTCGCGTTTTTCAGTCAGGAATTCATTTTAACTACGATACGCTGGCTGAACGCCTTCAGGAGATTGCTTTTCTGAATTCCGGCCTTCGTATTCAGCTTAAAGACGAACGCAGCGGAAAGTCAGATGAATATTTTTATGAGGGTGGAGCAAGTCAGTTTGTTTCTTTTTTGAATGAGGGTAAGGATGTACTGCATGATGTTATTCACTTTAATGCCGAGAAAGAAGACATTGAAGTGGAGATTGCCATCCAATACAATGCCGGCTACACAGAGACGATTGCTTCGTTCGTTAACTCCATTCCGACACGTGGCGGGGGTACGCATGAAACAGGCTTCAAAACCGCTTACACTCGTATCATGAACGACTATGCACGCAAAACAGCGATGTTGAAGGAAAAGGATAAAAACCTGGAAGGTAACGATCTGCGTGAGGGTATGATGGCTGTAATCAGTGTCAAGATGGCCGAGGTTGAATTTGTCGGTCAGACAAAAGATCAGCTGGGTAGTGCTTCGGCGCGGAGTACAGTGGATGCCATCGTATCTGAACAAATGCAGCGCTTTTTGGAGGAAAATCCACAGATAGCGCAAACCTTGATCAGAAAGGCAGTTCAAGCATCCAAAGCGCGTGAAGCTGCACGTAAGGCTCGGGACGAAATGCGTTCTGGCAAGAAACGCAGTGAAAGTTCTAATTTGAATGGCAAACTGTCGCCTGCGCAGTCTAAGGATTTTACACGTAATGAGTTATTTATCGTGGAAGGCGATTCGGCTGGAGGATCGGCCAAACAAGGACGGGATTCCAAAATCCAGGCAATTTTGCCGTTAAAGGGCAAGCCGATGAATCCGGAAAAATCAAAGTTGGCGGATATTATGAAAAATGATGAGTATCGTGCGATTACGGCAGCGATTGGCGCGGGGGTAGGAACTGAGTTCACGCTGGAAGACAGCAATTATTCCAAAATCATCATTATGACCGATGCAGATACAGATGGCGCGCACATTCAAGTACTGTTGTTGACGTTCTTTTATCGGTACATGAAAGAACTCATTGATGCAGGACGCATATTTATTGCTCAGCCGCCATTGTATAAAATAACCCGCAAGTCGGGTAAGCTCGAAACGGTTCGTTATGCCTGGACTGACGAGCAGCTTGATAATTACTTAAAAGAATTTGGACGAAATTTTGAGCTTCAACGTTATAAAGGACTCGGGGAGATGAACCCTGATCAGTTATGGGAAACGACAATGAATCCCGAGTCACGCACCCTGTTGCGCGTTCAGATTGAGGATGCTGCCAAAGCTGAACGCCGTGTGTCCACATTGATGGGTGATAAGGTGGATCCACGTAAGCGCTGGATCGTGGAAAACGTGGATTTCACGGAATACGTAGAGTAGTGCTATTAAATGAGGTGTAGACATGAGCTTATCGGAGCAATTTTTGCCAGCTTATCTGGAGGAAATGGTCGGTGACCGCTTTGGCCGATATTCCAAATATATAATTCAGGATCGGGCGATACCTGATGTACGGGATGGATTAAAGCCTGTGCAACGCCGAATACTGTACGCGATGTACGATTCGGGTAATACCCCGGAAAAAGCGTATCGCAAATCCGCCAAAACCGTTGGGGACGTTATGGGTAATTACCATCCTCATGGTGATTCATCTATTTACGATGGGATGGTACGGATGGCGCAACCTTGGAAAATGAGCCACGTACTGGTGGATGGCCACGGCAACTGGGGCTCTCAGGACGACGATCCTGCGGCAGCTATGCGTTACACGGAGGCACGATTATCTCCGATCGCAATGGAAATGCTGCGTGATATCGAAAAACGTACGGTTTTGTTCAAGGATAACTTTGATAACTCGGCAAAGGAACCTGTTGTGCTGCCATCCCGTTATCCTAATTTGTTGGTAAACGGATCCAGCGGGATTTCAGCGGGATTTGCAACGGAAATTCCAACTCATAGCTTGCGTGAGGTGATTGACGCCACCATCGCAGTGATGGAAAAGCCGCAGATCGAGCTAGAAGAGATTATGACCTTTATTAAAGGTCCGGATTTCCCGACTGGCGGACTCATTATGGGTGGCGAAGGCATCAAGGATGCTTACAGAACAGGCAAAGGACGTATTTATATCCGTTCCAAAACGGAAATTCAGTCTTTGCGTGGAGGCAAGCAGCAACTGGTTATTACAGAGATTCCATACCAGGTTGTTAAATCCAGGCTCGTAACCGCTATGGAAAACATCCGTTTGGAGAAAAAGGTAGAAGGGATTGCCGAGGTTCGTGACGAGAGCGGGAGAAATGGCCTGCGTATTGTTGTCGAGCTGAAGAAGGAAGCGGATGCGGAAGGTATTTTGGCATACCTGCTGAAAAAAACCGATCTCCAGGTGGCTTATAACTTCAATATGGTAGCCATCGTAAACAAAGCACCACACCAGCTTGGATTAAAGTCCATTTTGGAAGCGTATATAGCTCACCAGCGCGAGGTTGTCACAAACCGTATCAAGTTTGAACTGGAAAAGGCGGAGGATCGCGCACATGTACTGGAAGGTTTAGTCAAGGCGCTGAACATTCTGGATGAGGTCATCGCGGCTATTAAAGCTTCTAAAAATCGTCAGGATGCACAAAATAATTTGCAATGGATGTTTGGCTTTAGTGAACGACAAGCGGATTCCATTTTGACTCTGCAATTGTACCGTCTTACGAATCTTGAAATTACAACTCTCGAAAAAGAACTTGCTGACATTCAGAAGAAAATTACTCAATATCGTTCTATTCTGGATAGCGACCGCAAGCTGATCAGTCTGATCCGCAAGGAACTGCTGGAAATTCGTGAAAAGTACGGTATTGACCGCCGCTCGGAGATACAGGGTGAGGTAGAAGAGATTAAGGTAAACCTGGAGGTCATGGTTGCGGCAGAGGATGTGTTGCTAACCCTCTCGAAAGATGGATATGTGAAACGTACGAGTATGCTGTCGTTCACTCGTTCTGGCGGGGAACGTTCAAACTCAGGTGTTAAAGAAGGGGACTACATTACCCAGTTCCTTGACGTGAATACACTCGATGTGCTGCTCGTCTTCACCCAGCGTGGACAATACTTTTTGCTGCCTGTGCACCAGGTACCAGAGTATAAGTGGAAAGAGCCGGGCACTCCAATTGTCAATGTCATTTCGCTAGCGAAGGAAGATCGGATCGTAAGCGTTATTCCGATCAAAAATATGGAGGAAATCGGCAAAAGTCTGGTGTTTGTAACGAAGAAAGGACAGGTCAAACGAACAGAACTTACAGAATATGCTACAAAACGCTCCAGTGCTGTAGCAGCCTGCAAGGTGGCTGGCGACGATGAGATACTATCAGTAACGTTAAGCGACAATAGCAAGGATATTATGTTGATTACCCGTGCGGGGATGAGCATACGTTTCAAGGAGCAAGAGGTTAATGCCATGGGCCGCGTTTCAGCGGGAGTCAAAGGTATACAACTGGCGGAAGGCGATGAAATTGTCGCAGCACTATGGGTAGAAAAGGATGAAGGAGAGGTGCTGGTACTGACCGAATCCGGTTACGGTAAGCGTACGCTACTGCTGGATTATCCTTCTCAGGGAAGAGGCGGTAAAGGAATCAGCACCTTCGAATTCAAGGAAGGCAAGCGGGTGCGTTCGAACGGAACTCGAATTGTGGCTGCCTTCTATTGTCGTGAAGCTGTTCAATTATTTGTCATCACATCAGAAGGGCAGACGATGTCCTTCCTTTCGGAAAAAGCTCCTTTAACCGACCGCAAGGATACAGGCAAGCTGCTGGCTCCTGTGGAGAAGAAGGACGAAATTGTAAATGTGCTGCCGCGTAGTGAACCTCAGAGTTCGCAGACAGTAGAATAATTGTAAAGTCAAGCGTTTTTTAGCTCGAAAAAGAGAGGTCCTCACGTGCCATTCCGGCACGAATGAGGACCTTTTTGCCGTCATGCTGTCGAACCTTGACCTGCCTCCAAATCCGAAGTGAGACTTCCTTCCCCTTTTCATTTGATGCTCCAAAAACGGCAGGAAACTGAAGGGAAATGGCGAAAATTTAATGTGATGAAATACAATCCGGACGGTGGCCCATACGGTAACATTGATGCTTTTACTGACCCTGTTATTCAAAGGAGTGAGGCAAAATGCAAACGACCGAATTTGCAAAAATCTGGTCCAGAATGGCTAAGGACTACAAGGTTCATATGGAGCAGCAACTAGCTCCATCACTAACTGAGGCTCAACTCACGGTGCTGGAGGTTCTGAACGAATACGGCCGCATGAAGCCGTCTCAACTTATCCCATATCTCGCCACCACACCTGCGGCAGTTACGATGCTATTGGATCGGATGGAGCGGAATCGACTGGTCACCCGGTTCAGAGACGTAAAGGACCGTAGAATTGTATGGATTGTTATTTCAGATCAAGGTAGAGAAGAAGTGGAGCGTGGATTGCAAATCAGGGACGATTTTCTGGGTTCTGCACTAAACCGAATATCTCAGCACAATCAGAATTTGCTGGTTTATTTGTTGGGGAAAATTACAACGAAGTCAAAAACTGCTGTATCAGCCAGTGAAAACGAGGGAATAAAGGAACAAATAGAGCGAGCAGAATAGCTTTCTGAGGCGAATAGAAATGCGCGGGTAAATGCCGATCGTGGTATTCATTTCCGCGCTTTTTTGTGTTCAAGCATAGGTAGTATTTGGGGGAATGTTGACATTTACATAAGAGATGATAAAATAATAGTTATAAATAAATAACATTTCGTATACGAATAGTTACTAGTTTGTGTATATGGGTAAAGAATATGTATTGGGAAGAAGGATGGTTCTAGTGAGTGACAGAGAGGAAGACAGACTTGAGGTGTACCGGATTATTCAATCGGTAAGGGAGGTTAACAAGACAATATTTTATGCTTTCTGGAATGAGGAGCAGCATTTGGATCTGACGGCGATTCAGCATATGGCTTTGGCCATTCTAAATAAACGTCCCAATATTGGGTTATCCGAGCTGGCAGAGATAGCTCATGTGGGAAGCAGCTCTATGAGCGGGGTGGTAGACCGCTTGACCAAGGCGGGATATATCGCTCGTGGACGGCTTGAGCATGATCGCAGATCTTTAGTACTGACGCTTACGCCAGAAGGAAAAGATATCATGCAAAAGGTAGACGCCATGTGGATGGAGCGCGTCTTGCCAATTCTGGACATCCCGAGGGAGCAGCTAGAGTTGCTCTTGGATGTTCATAAACAAATGATCATGAAATTAACACCGAAGGGAATGAATCAACTTGAGCAGTCCTCAAATGACACTACCAGGTAATGTCCGCAGAGCACCCATTGTGGCCGCTCTGTTGATTGGCGCAATTGTTGCGATTTTAAACCAGACGTTGATAAGTGTGGCTTTACCGAAAATGATGAGTGATCTGAATGTAGATGCCAATATAGCTCAGTGGCTTAGCACAGGCTTTATGCTCGTAAACGGGGTATTAATCCCGGTGACCGCATTCCTGATTGCCCGTTTCTCTACTCGTAAATTGTTTATTAGTGCGATGACTATTTTTTCAATCGGCACGCTGTTATGTGCAATAGCGCCGAGTTTTAGTATCTTGCTAATCGGTCGGCTTATTCAGGCTGCGGGTGCAGGGATAATGATGCCATTAATGATAGTCGTTATCTTGAACATTTACCCAATAGAGCGTCGTGGCCGTGCAATGGGAACGCTGGGGCTTGCGATGGGGTTTGCTCCAGCCATTGGACCAACCTTATCTGGTTATATAGTCCAGCATTATGACTGGCGAGTATTGTTCTGGATTATCCTGCCGATTTCCGTAATTTCGATTGTGATCGGATTTATTTTTCTGAAAAATGTAACCGAGCAATCCAAGCCTAAGCTGGACATTTTCAGTGTTATTTTGTCTACACTCGGTTTCGGCGGGCTGTTATACGGCTTTAGTGATGCTGGAACATCAGGTTGGGGAAGTATTCCAGTCCTGTCTACACTCATCGTCGGGACGATTGCGCTTATTTTATTTATTGTCCGACAACTGAAGGTAGATGAGCCTATGCTGGAGTTCCGTATCTTTAAATACGATGTGTACAGCTTGACGACAATCATTAATGTTATTGTGACGATGGCTCTGTACGCTGGTATGATATTGCTTCCGATTTATTTGCAAAATATTCGCGGATTTACACCACTCCAGTCTGGTATGCTAATGCTACCAGGAGCGATTCTGATGGGGATCATGTCTCCTGTGACGGGGGCTATTTTTGACCGAATTGGAGCGCGCTGGCTGTCTGTAATTGGGTTGTTGATCATGACTATAACGACTTGGGAATTCACACGTTTAACCGAATCAACCACCTATTTGACACTCTTAATCAACTATACGGTACGGATGTTCGGGATGTCGTTGCTGATGATGCCGATCCAAACAGCCGGACTGAATCAGCTTCCACAACGATTGAATGCCCATGGTACAGCGATGGGCAATACGCTGCGTATGATTTCGGGCTCGATTGGGACAGCAATTCTAGTGACGGTAATGTCTACTCAAACCAGCAATCGTTTGACCACGATGGTTGCATCTGAAGGACTGAACGTTACGGACAAAGCGGGAATGCTGGCTGCTGGCAATCAAGCTACGATTTACGGTATTAACTCGGCTTTTATTATTGCTACACTATTGAGCGTGACAGCTTTGGTTTTAGCGTTTTTCATCAAAAATACGAATGCACAAAACGCTCGTTCCCGTCAACAACTGGTCAACAGCGAGAAGGGGAAGACCGTGGCTTCCTCATCATAAGCATGGATACATTTTAATTTGCTTTTGTGAAAAAAGAGAACCCACATTGCATGTTTGTTTACATGCAGTGCGGGTTCTTTGTAGTAAGTCTGCTCAATTTTCCGACGTAATCATCTTCTCATAAAGCGATAAGGGCCACTCACTCCAAGGAAATTGGACGGGAGGCAGTGAGTGGAAGCTCATCGCTTCCTTGCTGACCGGATGCGGTGCTCCAGCGAGCAAGGACCAGAGGGCCAGCTGTTGACCAGGACGGCTCAGATTACCGCCATATTTTTGGTCCCCATAGAGGGGACAGCCGATTGCCTGCATCTGTACGCGAATTTGGTGCGAGCGTCCGGTGTGTAGCTTAATTTCCACAAGACTGAGTCCAGCAGCCTGTCCGATAACGCGGTATTCCAAAATGGCTTCCTTGGCACCGGCCGTGCCGGGTCGAACCGTTTTGACCGTGTTGGTACGGCTGTCCTTTAGCAGGTAATGGGTTAGCCGGCCTTGAAGAGCCGCAGGAACGCCATTCAGAACAGCTGTATACAGCTTGTGAAAATGACGACTTCGAACCGACTCTGACAGGCGAGAAGCAGCTTTGGACGTCTTAGCAAAAATCATGGCTCCGCCTACAGGCCGATCTAGCCTGTGAACTAAACCTAAAAAGACGTTACCAGGCTTATTGTGTCTGATTTTCAAATCTTCCTTGAGTAAAGACAGCAGATCGGGATCACCGCTGGCATCCTCCTGTGTCGGAACATTGACAGGCTTTACAACCGCCAGGACATGGTTGTCCTCATATAGTACGGGAATATTCGGCTGTGCATGCTCTTGCCGAGTAAGTTCATCTTGATTCATAAGAGGAATTAAGCCTCCCAGCGTCCGAGAATACCACAAGGCAAATTCAATCCTGAGCGTGTGATCGGCAATCCGATTTCACCAGCGCTAATTTGGCCCCCATACTTTTGTTGCATCGTCATGCTCAGCATGTTACGCAATACAGTAGGTGAAATACCCGTCGTGTAGGAGTTGATCAGCATAAACAAGGGTTGATCTGAAATGATGCTCATGCAGGATTCAAGGAACGGATATAAGCTTTCTTCAAGCTTCCAGGTTTCTCCATTAGGTCCACGTCCGTAAGAAGGAGGGTCCATAATAATGGCATCATAACGGTTGCCTCGACGTTGTTCCCGTTGCACGAACTTGAACACGTCGTCTGTAATGAAGCGCACCGGACGGTCAGCCAGACCGGACAATTGAACGTTTTCCTTTGCCCATTGCACCATACCTTTGGCGGCATCCACGTGAACTACACTGGCTCCGGCATACGCTGCGGCAGTCGTGGCCCCTCCTGTGTATGCAAACAGGTTCAGTACGGAAATAGGTCTGCCCGCGCCTTTAATTTTATCCATCATCCAGCTCCAGTTGGCTGCTTGCTCTGGGAAAAGGCCAGTATGCTTGAAGCTGGTCGGTTTAATGTGGAATTTAAGCGGTCCATAGCTAATCGTCCAGCGCTCGGGAATAGGCTTTTTCATATCCCATTGGCCTCCCCCGGAAGAGCTGCGGTGATAATGCCCATGAACATTCCGCCATTCCGCTGTTTCCTGGGTCAAAGGCCATATAATTTGCGGATCGGGACGACGCAGGACAATATTGCCCCAACGTTCCAGCTTTTCACCACCGCCTGTATCCATTACTTCATAGTCTTTCCACTCTTGTGCTACATACATGTACAATCCATCCTTCAGCAGTCAATTCAGGATTTAGGCAGTAAGCTGCGTAAAATCCCCATATGGAGTCTATTGTACAACAAACCTTAGCAACAATCGAATGATTCCATGAATAAGTAAGTAGTTAGACAGAGCAAAAATATTTTTTTCGGATGTACTTGTAATTAGAGCGCTTCCATATTAAAATGAAATCAATCCCACTTGTACGTACAACTATTCGATTTTCATTCTATTTATGAAAGGTGTATTATGTTGTACGTACATAATATTTTCGCATCTATCTATAGATTTTAATTGTGAACAGTCGCATATAATGCGACTTTTTTGCGTATATGTTTACCAAAATACAGTTGATAATTGAAATTAATATTTGACAATGAGAATCATTATCAAATATTATTTGAGTAATAGGGAATGAAAGCATCCCATATTTCAAATAAAGGTGAGGGATGAACTTGGGTAAAATCATGATTGCTTATGCTAGCATGACCGGTAATACAGAGGAAATCGCGGAATTGATCGCCGAGGGTGTTCGTCAGGCAGGGCATGAGGCGGAGTTGAAGGCTTCGTATGATTGCAGCGCGCAAGAATTGCTTGCATATGACGGATTCCTGTTGGGTGTATATACATGGGGAGATGGTGAGCTTCCTGATGAATTTTTAGATTTTTACGAGGAACTAGACGAGCTTGATCTGTCTGGTAAAAAGACTGCTGTATTTGGCAGTGGAGATACATCTTATACACAATTCTGTGGCGCAGTGGACTTAGTAGAGGAAAAAGTCAAAGAACGCGGCGCATCGGTCATTCAGGAGAGTCTGAAGATTGAATTCAATCCACTCGATGATGAGAAGGAGAATTGCCGGGCTTACGGAAGACAATTTGCGCAGGCTGGTATTGGAGTGTCCTGAGAAGAGAGTGAGGGATAGGTATGCGCAATAGCGATAGCTTAAGCGGCTTTCCTCTTCTGCACGACTATCAGCTTGAGGAGATGTGGAGAACTCCGCAGCCAATCCGTCAATCACAGAGAAAACGAGGGCGTGAGGGTTGGAATTGGCGGCAAAGGGTTCAGTATGCGATAGGGCATGCGCTGAACGAATACTTTGGAATGGAAGTAGAGGTACGGCGAGAAGTCCCTGTCCAGTATGTGCTGGAGAAGTGGTGGCCTAAGCAGTCGAACAGTTTTGAATCCTTGTTCCATTACTGGGATGTCAAAAATAAAGTGTCAGGCGAGTTGTCAAAAATATGTGCCTTAAATAATGACTTATTGGTGCCTGTGATGTTGTATGAACAATTTTGTACAGCGGTGCCTGAGTTGGAGGTCGACATTTCGCTGATTATTCAGGCTGCCTGGCAACAATCAGAACAAGCGGATTCATTACTGATTCAAAAGTATATGGTGGACTACAACCCTAACGTTATTAGTACTTTTCAACATTTAACAAATGTATTTTGTTATTATGCATTTGGAGCTCTCCCTCAGCTTATCGAAGTATACTGTCTGCTAGAAGGCAAGAAGGTTCGTTTTCTTCCTGGTTCGGCTTCTTTACAGCAATCTATGGATTACGTACGACTATTAAAAGACTCCAGAGAGGATATGCATGGGATGGCAGAACGCTGTCGTTGTAGGGGATGTATGGGGCAGCAAGGTTCTCAGCAGAACAGAGCGAATAAGGACAAAAAGGAAGAGCGAGAGGCGAAAAACTGTAGGGATCGGTCATTTGGACCTACGCTTTTCTCTTAGGTTTATTGTGTGAACCTTTAAATGTAAACTATCCCTTTTCATGAAAGAGCCTTGGAAACAAGGTTCTTTTTTGTGAAAAAAAATTCTGAAAAAACTGAAAATTTATATTGCCTGAATAGATAAATATATCTATAATATTTCAATGTACAATAGTTATATGAAAATATTTAAATATAATAAAGACGGTTTGTGGACTATGGATCAGCTTGTCCTACGTACATAAATAAGTCCTGTCTTGTGCATGGCTTGCTGCCATGTGTTTATTTATGCTCTAGATTTGGTTTAATGCCCTAATATTTCAATTTTAAAATATTAGCGTTGAATAATAAAAATTTTTTGGACAACAGGGGTGGAACAAGTGAGTAAGAAAACTGTATTGCCGATTCTCATCGTGCTGCTCATTCTGAGTGGTGGAGCTATTGGCTACTATTATTGGTATCAGGCAACACACTTTGTTAAAAGTGACGATGCGCGCATTCAAGCCGATCAGTATAAGGTGATGCCGCAAATTTCCGGTGAGATTAGCCACATTGATGTTGAAGAAGGCGATGTGCTGCAACGCAATGAACCGATTGCCGAACAGGATGTATCAGGACTGGATGCAAGCATGATTAGCAAGTCTGTGCTGCGTGCGCCGATTAACGGAACTGTTATTAAGATTTATTCGAAAGAACATGAAATTGGAACACCGGGTAGTGCTGTAGCGACTATGGTTGATATGAACAACCTGTATGTATCCACGAATATTGAAGAAACCGATATTAACCGTATTAAACCAGGACAGCTTGTTGACATTACGCTTGATGCAGCAGGCGATCAGGTCATTCAGGGTAAGGTTCGTAAAGTGGGCGAAGCTTCCAATGCAGTGTTTTCGCTCGTTCCTGCTGTGAACACAAGTGGTAACTTTAATAAGGTGACTCAACGTGTACCTGTAGAAATTGCTGTGAACAAGCCGAAGGACATGAAGCTTATCCCTGGAACGAACGTGGAAGTAAAAATTCATACATCTTAAAAAGGAGGGGTCCATGTGGCTGCCAATGAAACTGCTGCTGCTCCTTCGACAGATTCTTCCAAAGAACGCTGGCTTGCCTTTTTTGCTATCGTTTTAGGCGCCTTTGTCGCCATTCTGAACAACAGTCTGATCAATGTCGCCATTCCACGATTGACGACGGATTTAGGGTCAACGACGACACGTATTCAGTGGGTTATTACAGGTTACACGCTTGCATCCGGCGTAATCGTCCCGATTACCGGATATATGGAGCAGCGTATCGGATACAAAAAGTTTTTGATTCTTGCGCTCAGCGTGTTCTCGCTGGGGACAGGAATATGTATTTTTGCATGGAGTGATTCTTCCCTGATTGCAGCGCGTGTATTGGCTGGTCTGGGCGGCGGTGTCATTATGCCGCTGAGTATGACGATTATTTACAAAATTATGCCGCGTGAACAAATCGGGATGTCCCTTGGTATATGGGGTATCGCTGCAATGGCCGCACCAGCTGTAGGGCCTACGCTGAGTGGCTACTTAATTGAATGGTTTAACTGGCGTTTCTTGTTTATTGTCAGTCTGCCGGTTGCTTTATTTGCCATTTTAATGGTCATCCTTCTCATCAAGGAGCCGCCTAAGGTTACGCCGAAACCGTTTGATCTGCCAGGATTTTTACTGGCGGCAACCTGTGCAGGAACACTCTTGTACGCACTGACAAACGGCCAGCGTGATGGCTGGACTTCTTTTGGGATTGTATCTCTGCTGTTTATTTCTTTCTGGGCACTTGTCTTTCTCATCTATGTAGAAAGCGGCAAGGATAATGCTGTAATTGAAATTTCATTATTCAAGAATTCAAAATATACGATTAGTGTTATCGCCTCCAGTCTGGTCATGATGGGGATGTACGGAGGAACGTTCCTAACACCGTTGTTTTTGCAAAATATTCAGCGCGTGTCACCGATTGATACTGGTATTATCCTCATTCCACAGGCCATTGCCATGGCGGCGATGATGCCTATTGCCGGGAAGCTGTTCGATAAGTTCGGCATTGTGCCTTTGGGACTTGTGGGCCTGACGTTAACCAGCTTTATGACCTATCATCTTCATCAGCTTACGCCAGATACTTCGCATGCCTGGTTGGAAACCGTAATGGCATTACGGGGTCTGGGAATTGGTATTTGCATGATGCCATTGTCCACGGTCGGCATGAATGCTGTTCATCCGAGCAAGGTAGCCAATGCGTCTACAGCGTCCAATCTGGTACGTACCGTGGCTGCATCTATGGCGATTGCGGTACTGACCGCCATTATGCAAAGCCGTTCAGCTGCCCATGCCCAGCAAATTTCGGAGTCCATTACACAAGACTCGGCTCATACGCTACAAGCGACATTGGGTAGCTCATGGATGTCATCCATAAGTAGTTTAATCACACTGGATGCTACATCGAGAGGAATTGGGGATACGTTCCTCATTTCATCTATACCGCTGTTTTGCACGATTCCACTCATCTTTTTGTTTATTCAGAGGAAGAAAGCAAAGACACAGCCGGAAGCTTAAAAAAGAGAAATACAAAAATATCGACTGGATGGCTTACATTATTTCCACGGACAGAAAGAAAGGGAATTATCATGAAAATATTGAGAGTAGAAAGTACATTAGCGGCTTTAGTCCTCGGCGGCGCAGTGCTGGCAGGCTGCTCCAGTAATAGCGGAGCGGCTCAGGACATGGTCGTACCGGTTAAAATTAGTCAAGCACAGCAGGGGATTATCGGACAGGGCAATATTTATACAGGTACGGTAACTCCTTCGGAAACAGTCAATATTGTGCCTAAAGTAGGCGGTAAAGTGGTTGAGCTGCCTGTGGATATTGGTTCTGAGGTTAAAAAGGGTCAAGTACTATTCAAGCTTGACGATAAGGATATGCGTAACAATGTTGCAAAAGCCCGTGCCGCCGCCGCAGCAGCAGCAGCAGGCGTAAGCACCGCTCAAGCATCCCATGAATCAACGATGGTTCAAGCAACTTCGGGCTTAGTGCAGTCCAAAAGCGGTGTGATTCAATCCCAAAGTGCAATCAATCAGGCTCAGGGAGCTATTAATCAAGCAACTACAGCCGTAGAACAAGCGACACATAGTGTCTCCTCGGCAGCCAATACGGTGAAACAAACACAGCAAGCATTGGCAGATGCACAAAAGAATGTAACCCGTACACAAAGTCTGTTTGATGCTGGTGCGAGCACCCAAGCACAATTAGAACAAGCAAAAACCGCAGTTGTGAATGCGGAAGCGGCTTATAATAATGCACAAAATGCGCAGGCTAATGCAAAAGATCAATTGATAGCGGCTCAAAAGGCCCTAACTACAGCCCGCAACAGCTATGAGTCAGCAAAAAATAGCTACAGTAATGCCAACAGCGGCTACAGCAATGCGCAAAATCAACTTAAAGTATCTCAAAATACGGCTGGCATTGAGTCTAGCCAACAATCTCTTAAGCAGGCACAACTGAATGTAAACATTGCTCAGGATGCATTGGATGACACCGTTGTTACATCACCGATCAACGGTATTGTGGGTACGAAAAATGCAGAAGTGGGCGAAATGGTATCCGCTCAGTCTCCTGCGCTTGTCATTGCTAACCTGAGTACGGTCAATACATTGATCTATGTCCCTGCGGAACAGATCAACAATGTAAAAGTAGGTGACAAGGTACAGGTTCGTGTTGCAGCTTCCAACATTGTAACAACAGGTACAGTCAAAAATGTAAGCCCGTTGGATGCAAGCGGAAAAGGCTATCCTGTAAAAATCTCAGTAGCCAATCCAGATATGAAACTGAAATCCGGCATGTTGGCTGATATCAGCTTTGTCGCTGCCAATGCGCAAGAAGGTATTGTTGTTCCTACTGCGGCAGTGCAAAAGGATCAAGGTAAAGAATATGTATATGTGGTAAACGGCGACCATGCGAAACGCAAGGAAGTGAAGACTGTTCAAACGACAGGTTCACAAACACTCATTACCAGTGGCTTGAGCAAGGAAGAGAATGTGATCGTGAATAATCTGGCATTGCTGTCCGATAACTCACCGATTACAATTACCCAATAACTTGGTTCTAAACTTGCGTTCTTTATAATAGTAGAAATTTATTATGGATACATCCCAAGGCAGCCCGTAAGTGGGCTGTCTTGTTTTTATTTCATTTGCACATTTTACATAGGATTAATGTCGATCTGGGACTTTTTTTGACGAACATTGGTAGAATAGGATAGACTAAATTGGAAATAGATAGTTTACGAGATCTCAGACAAGCGATCGGAGGAATTGTGAGATGGAAGTGAAATTGGTTGTAGATTATGAAGCTTATGATAATGGCCAAACGATGGCTAAATCTATTGAGGAACTGGCAGCCAAGCCGGAGAGTGCCCAAGTTACGGATCTGATCATCGGAGATTGGGGAGGCGCCTATGAAAACTCACCAGATGATTTTATACCGGTGTTAGTGAAGCTGAAAGATCAATTTCCTAAGGTGCGCAAGCTGTTTATTGGTGATATGGAATATGATGAGTGTGAGGTATCATGGATTAACCAAACGAATCTGTCGCCGCTGTTAGAAGCGTTTCCAAAGCTTGAATCCTTACATATTAAAGGAAGCCAGGATCTGAGCTTGGAACCACTTCGCCATAATCATCTTCAAGAATTGGTTATTATTTGTGGCGGTCTACCTGTGAGCGTTCTTCAGCAAATCATTAATGCCGAACTGCCTGAACTGCGCAAGCTGGAGCTGTATTTGGGTGTCGAGGATTATGGTTTTGACGGTAAACTGGAAGATATTTTACCGTTTTTGGACAGCAATCCTTTTCCCAAACTTACATACTTGGGACTCAAAGACAGTGAGATACAGGATGAAATTGCCATTGCTGCTGCTAATGCCCCTGTGATTGGACAACTGGAAGTGCTAGATCTCTCACAAGGTACATTGTCTGATCAAGGTGCAGAAGCGCTGCTGGCTAGTGAAAGTATAAAAGGGCTAAAACATCTGGATTTGAGCTATCATTATATGTCTAGTGAAATGATGGAACGCTGGAAAAGCTCAGGTTTATCTGTGAACGTAGAGGATCAACAAGAAGCAGATGAAGAAGATGATTGGCGCTATCCATCACTGACAGAGTAATTTGTTCCAATGGATTTTCTAAAACGGATTGAATTTAAAATTAAAAAGAATAAAAGTGAGGCGGCTCTATGATGAAGATGTGGGATAGTAATGTCAACGAGCCGTTTATCTTGTTCGGTAATTCGGGGAATCGTCGAACTACGGGGCTGCAGGAAGCACGAAGCAGATTAATGCTTCCGCCAGCTCTGGAGGTTTCCTATACAGATGTGTTGGGGGCCATTCGAGAGAAGCACAGTCTGCGCGAACTGATGGTCAGGATAGCTGCACAAGCTGCGCAAGATAGCGTGAATGGCAGTGTCCATGTGCAAGAGAGCATTGATCAATTAATGGCAGGGCGGGTGGACAGAGGTCCATTGCTACGTCTGGATGCACCGGGCGAAAACTTTGAGGTAGAGCGGGAATTGATTGCTCTGGGCGCCCCGGATGCCGAGGGAGACGATTCTTTGTTGCCATGGCCGGAATGGGCACATGGCACAGGTATACTGGCGGCAGAAGCGCGCCGTTTGCAGGAGCAGCATGGTCGCATTTGGCACCCGGCGCAATGGTTCCGGGGCTATTGCCGTCTGCTGGCTTGGCTGCGGCATGAAGTAGATCGGCTCTGGCCTTCGTCGCGCTGGATGAACGATCCTGCGGAAGTAGCCGTCATGTTTGACAAACGGCGTTGTAGCGCCGTATTAGACCAGGCAGACATCAGGGTCCCGCCTGTGCTTACAGCTTCAGGCGGTGCATTTCGTGATGCTGTCGATCTGCATACAGCTATGAAAGAGAGTGGGTTTCACCGCGTATTTGTGAAAATATTTTGCGGGTCAGGTGCTTCTGGTGTTATGGCATATCAGGTACATCCCCAGACACATGCAGAGCTGGCGGTAACTACGATTGGAACAGAGATCATACACGGACAGCGTGTGTATTATAATGCCGGACGATTGCGTCGTTATACAGACAAGCAGGACATTCATGCCATCCTTAACTGGCTATGTTTGGAAGGGGTACATGTGGAACGCTGGATTCCCAAAGCGATCCTGAACGGACGTGTTTATGATGTGCGTCAACTCGTGTGTGAATCAGAAGCTTGTCATGCGGTTTTACGTTTGAGTCACAGCCCCATTACAAATCTACATTTGCGTAATGAGCGACTCTCGCTAGAGGAAGCCGGACTACCACAGAATACGGTAGAATCGGTCCAGCATACTGCAAAAGCCGCCATGAGGGTTTTTCCGTCATCTATGGTTGCTGGACTGGATGTGCTCGTTCCGGCTCACGGTGGTCGTCCCTATGTATTGGATGTTAATCCGTTCGGTGATTTACTGTATCGGGTTGAGTATCAGGGTTGGAATCCATATGAATGGGAAATGCTGCACCTTGCTAATAGGAGCGTAGTTTTGGAAAGGAAAGACAGATAATGACTGATATGAATCAAATTGTCGGCTCTCATGATATTGTCATGATTACACTGGATACCCTGCGTTATGACGTAGCCAAGCTGGAGGAAGAAAACTGCTCGAATTTATGCGGCTCCGGGTCGTGGGAAAAGCGCCATACACCAGGGAGCTTTACATATGCTGCACACCATGCTTTTTTTGGCGGATTTTTACCGACTCCGGCCAATACAGATAAGGCTTCACATATCAGGCTGTTTCACACAAAGGATACGGGATTGCGAACGCATCCACATACCTGGCTGTTCGATGCTCCGGACATTGTGTCCGGGCTGGAGAACGAGGGCTATCGGACGATCTGTATCGGTGGCGTTATTTTTTTCACGAAGAAGAACAAGCTGGCCAAGGTGCTGCCCGGATATTTTCAAGAGAGCTACTGGCGCATGAACTTTGGCGTTACCAACCCTCGTTCAACAGAGCATCAGGTGAATCATGCCTTGAAGCTGTTGGAAAAGGCAGACCCTGCACAGCGCTTGTTTTTGTTTCTGAATGTATCAGCAATCCATGGGCCTAATCATTATTTTGTAAAGGGCTCTTCAAAAGATTCAGTAGAGTCTCAACGAGCAGCTTTGCGGTATGTGGATGGTGAACTTGGACGCTTGTTTGATGCTTTGCGTAAGCGTGGCAAGACGTTTTGCATGGCTTTTTCCGATCATGGTACAGCTTATGGCGAAGACGGCTACGAAGGGCATCGTCTGGCGCATGAGGTAGTGTGGAATGTGCCTTACCGCGATTTTATACTGTAGGACAAAAAGAAAAGTAGTTTGCACTGATAAATGATCAAGAATCCAATCCAGCGCGAGGAAGGAGCAGAAATGAAAGCCATGAATCTGAATCACCTACATCCGATAGGCGCAGCAACCCAAACTTCTCCAGGAATGGACACAAAATTAGTAACGACTAGATTTCAGTGGCCGGATACTCCTGTAGAATGGGCACGTACGATCCGAGAAGCTCCCTATCGCTCCTATCTGTACTCTTACCCGCATAAAACGGCCTATCGTTCGTTCGATACACCGCTCTCATTGCAGGAATTGTGGGAGAAAGAAGAGTTGGAAAGCTATTTTTTGTATATGCATATACCGTTTTGCGCAGCTCGCTGTGGATTTTGTAACCTGTTCACTTTACCGGATAAGCGCCAGGATGTGCACAAGGAGTATGTGGATGCGCTAGAAAGACAAGCTCGGCAATGGGCCCCAATTATGGGCGGTCGGCCTTTTTCGCGTTTTGCGATTGGCGGTGGTACGCCGACCTTATTGGAGGCTCCTTTGGTGGAGCGTTTATTTGACATTGCAGAAAATATTATGGGATTGGACCCCAAGCGAGCTTCTATTTCAGTCGAAACCTCTCCCGATACTGTAACTGAGGATAGGCTGGAGGTGCTCAAGCGCCGCGGTACAGATCGTGTCAGCATGGGAATCCAGAGCTTTGTGGAATCAGAAAGTGCCGCCATATACCGACCTCAGAAGCCCAAGCTTGTTAGAGATGCACTTGAGCGGCTGGTAGAATACAATTTTCCTTTGCTCAACGTGGATCTGATCTATGGTCTGCCTGGTCAAACGGTGGAAACCTGGCTGTATTCTCTCGAGGAAGCCCTGTCCTATTCGCCAGGAGAGATTTTTCTTTACCCGTTATACATTCGTGAAAATACGATTTTAAAGCCTGGCTATACTGGGCTGGATCATGATATTCGCCTCAGCTTGTATGAAGTAGCGCGCGAACGACTCAAACAGGCAGGATATGTACAATATTCCATGCGCCGTTTTGCTAAAAATGAGGGTACATCTAGCAAAGAGCTTTTACCCTACAGTTGCCAGGAGGAGAGCATGGCTGGATTGGGGTGTGGTGCACGCTCTTATACACGCGATGTACACTATGCCAGCCGGTATGGTGTCAGTACAGCAGCTACACGTAGTATTATCGCGGATTATGTGGCGGCGGAGCGTCATGATCTGGCTGACTACGGCTTTATTTTAAATGCGGATGAGCGTAAGCGGCGCTTTATCCTGAAGGCGCTTCTTCATCGGGAAGGTTTGGAGCTATGTGCCTATGCAGAGCGCTTTGGTGTATCCCTGGAAGACGATTTTACAGGAATGTCGCTGCTACTGGAATCGGGTATGGCTGTGGTCGAGGAGGGCACGCTTCGACTTACGGAGGAAGGAATGGCCTATTCCGATGCGATTGGAGACTGGATGATCTCCACATCAGTACGCGAGCGTATGGAAGGATATGTAGGCGCATGAGATCGACCTTATATTATCGTGGTTCGTTGACCTCGTGCAACTATGCTTGCCCTTACTGCCCATTCAGTAAAAACGTCGATAGTCGGGAAACGTTGAACAAGGATCGGGCGCAGTTGGAGGGTTTTGCTGATTGGGTACGGGAGCAGGGTGCTTTGGGGCACCAGCTCTCCATTTTTTTTAATCCGTACGGAGAAGCCTTGATTCATTCCTGGTATCGTAAGGCTATGATTGAGTTTTCTCATATGGCGCATGTGGAAAAAGTGGCGGTACAGACGAATCTATCGGCTAAGCTGGATTGGACAAACGAACTAAATCCAGATACGGCTGCGCTGTGGGCTACTTATCATCCTGGAGAAACCAAAGAGCAAGCTTTTATATCGCAGGCGATGAAGCTATATGAACTTGGCATTTCCTATAGTGTCGGTACAGTTGGATTGAGACAGGCGTTCCCGGCTATTCGTTCCTTGCGGGCGCAACTTCCAAAAGAAGTTTATATGTGGATCAACGCCTACAAGGACCGACCACATTATTATACGGATGCCGAGGTTACCGAATTAACTGAGATAGATCCCTATTTTCAATGGAATTTAAAGGATTATAGCAGCCAGGGGAGAGCATGTCGCGCGGGAGCAGATGTATTCTACGTCCAAGGTGACGGGCGAGTAAAACACTGCTATCAGGATCGACGTGTGATTGGGCACCTGTACAGAGACGGTCTGGAGGGGCTGAGCGCCCAGCGTCCGTGCCGGATGAAAGAATGTGGCTGTTATATCGGTTATATCCATATGGAAGAGCAGCCATTTCGGGAAATGTATGGTAGTGGTTTGCTTGAAAGGGTGCCGCGTACAACCATGACGATCTATTAGAGAGAAAAGAGCAGAAAAAGAACCGCCCTTGCCACCAGGCAAAGAGCGGTTCTTTTGTTTTGAAACAAGTTTGTACGACGGTCCTATGCAATTTAATTAAGTTTGGACAATAGCGGTAATTTCTTCATCCAGATCCAATCTGACCTGCTCGCGATAGGCACGAATATTGTATTCGGAATGAAGATATCTCAGAATGGCTTCAATCATATTGGCTTCCACCAGATATTGACTGCGTCCCTGGACATGAACTTCGGCTGTATAGCCTGTATCCTCTTCCCAGCTTAGCTCCACAACCACATCGGTCGGTCGTACGCCCTTGCGTTCAGCCATATGCAGGCAAATGGCATTGACAATCTCATCCATGCTTAAAATCATAACTTAGTAACGTCCTCCACGAGAATCATCGGGTCTACGGCGATTTTTGATAGCTCGGTAGATCCCTACACCAACCATAATCAGGACATAAATAGCTAGAACGTTAACGGCCAGGCCAAGTAAGCTGCCCAATGCACCCATGTTGCCGAACAATCCGCCGAAAAGCATACCTGCCAAGCCGCCCAGCATCATACCTTTGAGGAACCCGCCACCGCCACCGAGGAACCCACCGGTTCTGCTTGTGTTGCCCGTAGCCGCACTAGATTTAGTTCCGCTATCAGACTTATTGATGCCGCTGCTGTCATTCGCCTTGCTTGGTGTAGATTGGTATGATTTTGGTCCGGATTTAAATCCGCCACCACGCCTTGCATCAGCTGTAGATGGTGCGATCATAGCAATGAGTAGGGTGAAAGCCATCATCAGCATCATCATATTTTTCAAAGTGAATGTCTTTTTCATGTAAATATAATCCCCCTAGTAATTTGTGTTATAGGTCAAACAACCGCTTACCCGTAATACGATATAGTATGGAAAAGGGTTTCAAAGAATTTTAAATTTTAAAAAATTAAACGATAACGTACATAAATCCCATGCATGGATTGATAAAAGCATTTTGCTTTAGGGTTTAAGTAAAAACGGATTAGTGTCCGCTCTGACATCACCGGCAAGCAGCATGCGCAGCACCATTTGGCACCATTCCAGGCCTGCTTTGGCATTCATAAGCCCTTTTTGTACTAGAATATAGTCACCGAAATTCTTACTGCCAAAGTGTAAATTTTCTGCGGGAATGTCGTTCAGTATATCCTCTAGATGACGGATTTTCTGAATAAAATAACGTTTGCGTTCCTCTAGCATACGATTGGCGCTAGTTTTGTCCGTCAACCAGAGACAGAATAGTCGAAGGCTTAATTCATCCCGTGTAACCGGAGCAGCTAACGTTTCCTGAGACCATTGCTGAAGCATATGGATTCCCTTGTCCGTAATGGTATACATCTTTTTATCAGGCTTGTCGGACTGCTGAATCCATCGGGAGGCTAGCAGTTCCTTGCTCTCCATACGGGCCAGTAGCGGATAGATCTGGCTGTGCTTGGCCTGCCAAAAAGGCTGAATACGCAGCATCAGATCATAGCCGGAGGATTCCTCTCTGGCGAGAAGTCCCAACAGACCATACGATAGTAAATTCATATATCTTATCTCCTTCATCCATCAAAGTAACGGTTGTAACAGCTCTGCGGCAGGTAATCTGCGGCTCCATAAAAAGTGTACACTGAAACTGTATGGTTTGACAACTTTCACACCAGTCGTTCACAGGTTAGCCAAAATTGGCTGGGGACATTCGGTATGTATATGTGCTTTTTTTCATAGAAACAGGGTAGTTTAAGCACGTATATACGCGCCTGAACTACCCTGATAACTTTTGAGGATAAGGATTCTGTTTACTGGTTATTCCCATCAACAACAAGGGTTAACGCGCCTGTATCCGGATGTATTACCATACCATGAACGGGCGTATTGGGAGGGAGAAGGGGGTGGTTTTTAATAAGCTTCACTGTAGTCTGTACCCCTTCTTCAATGTTGTCAAAACCCTTCAACCATTTATTTAACTTAATACCTGAATTTTCTAATGTACTTAGCACTTCCTGCGAAATTCCACGTTCCAGCATCTCATTAACCATATGATCAGCGTTTAGTGCAGCCATGCCGCATTCATAATGACCTATAACGAGTACTTCGTCTGCTCCCAGCTCATATAAAGCGACTAGCACACTGCGCATTACACTTCCAAAAGGCTGTGAAATAATGGCACCCGCATTTTTAATAATTTTGACATCCCCGTTACGCAGGTTCATGGCTTTGGGGAGCAATTCCGTTAGCCGCGTATCCATACAGGTTATGATGACCATTTTTTTGTTAGGGAACTTGCCCGTTCTATAGGCCTCGTATTCTTTGTTTTCTACGAAAACACGATTGTACTCTAAAATTTCTTGGATGTGATCCACGATAGTTCCCTCCAGATTCTAATAAAGTGCAATATGTACTGCCCAACGTTGATCCAGGTATTAGGAGTTGGTCGTACATGTTGTGTGTTGATTATACTTTTTAATATAAGTATCATCAAGTATAGGTAGTTGTAAAGTTTTAACCATTTTAAGTTAAAGAGGTGACCCTAATTATGGAGCAACAGACGTTGGATCAATGGACGGCTTTAAAGGAAATCTCACACAAAATCAGCAGTTATGGCGAAGCAGTCGGCTTGCTGCACTGGGATTTACGGACAGGAGCTCCACGCAAGGGAGTTGACATTCGGTCCGAGACGTTGGGGATGCTGTCCACGGAAATGTTCAAGCTGATGATCTCAGATGAAATGGGGCAGTTGCTGCAATTTTTTGCCGCAAAAGACAAGCTGGAGCAACTGGAGGACAATGATCGCAGATTGGTAGAGGAATGTCGCAAAAATTATGACTTGAATCGTTCAGTCCCAGCAGACCGCTACCGGGAGTATAGCATTTTAGCGGCTCAGGCAGAAAGCAAGTGGGAGGAAGCAAAGGAACACAGCGACTTTGCTGGATTCGAACCGTACTTGTCTAAAATCGTAGACATGAAGCGTGAGTTTATCGGCTACTGGGGTGTTAAGGATACAGAGTACGACACACTTTTGGATCAATATGAGCCAGGGATGACGGTTAAAAAGCTGGATGCTGTCTTTGATCGACTCAAAAAGCGCCTTGTACCCCTTTTGTCTAAAATTCAGGCTTCACCCAACCAGCCGGATAAGAGCTTTTTAGACGGGGTATTTGATGTGAAGCAGCAGGAAAAGTTCAGTCTGTTCATTTTAGGGCAGATGGGTTATGACTTTGATGCAGGTCGTTTGGATGAGAGTGTGCATCCTTTTGCGACAGGATTAAATCCAGGTGATGTGCGTATAACAACACACTATTTGCAAGATGATGTAACCAGTGCTATTTTCAGCTCGCTGCATGAAGGAGGCCATGCACTGTACGAACAAAACATTGCTCCTGAGCTGGCAGGATCACTACTGTCCGGAGGAACCTCTATGGGGATTCATGAATCCCAGTCCCGCTTGTGGGAAAATAAAATCGGACGCAGTCGTGCTTTCTGGGATCGGTATTACGATGATCTGCAAAAGCATTTTCCTGATCGTTTGGAGAAGGTCACGGCAGAGCAATTTTACCGGGCAGTCAACCGCGTGGAAAATTCATTGATTCGTATTGAAGCGGATGAGCTGACATATAATTTACATATCATTGTCCGCTATGAAATTGAGAAAATGCTGTTTAATGAAAAGCTGGATGTAAAGCGTCTCCCCGAAGTGTGGAATGCAAAATATAAAGAATACCTGGGGCTTCTACCCCCGAACGACGGGCTGGGCGTACTTCAAGACGTTCACTGGTCCGGTGGTGATTTTGGCTATTTTGCTTCTTACTCACTTGGCAATATGTATGCAGCCCAGATTTTGGCGACTCTGCGTAAGGAGCTGCCGAACCTGGATGAGCTGATTGCTGCTGGTGAGCTGGAGCCGATCAAGCAATGGCTGACTGAACGGATTTACCGTTACGGCAAGAGCCGGACGCCGTCTGAGTTGATTGTAGCCATTACGGGTGAGGATCTGAATCCTGATTATCTCGCCGACTATCTGGAAGATAAATATACATCCATATACAAGCTCTGATTTAGAGCTCTTATACAATCGCACACAAAAACCTCGCATTCATAGGCAAATGCGGGGTTTTTGTATACAGTTAACCATTATAACGTCAGCCGCATAACAATATATGAAGTCAACGATGTAAAGGTGGGGAGGGAACAAGGATGAATTACGGCGCTCGTTGCAAAGCAGTGGTGGCTGCGGCACTACTCGGATTACTGTTGCTCAGTGGGTGTGCCCCCAAGGGGGGGCAGACGATTGAGATCAGACTTGGCGAGGTAGCCCGTACGGTCTTTTATGCGCCGCAGTATGTAGCCTTGAGCCAGGGGATGTTTGCTCAGGAGGGACTGGATGTCCAACTGGCTACGATCCCTGGCGGAGACAAGGCGATGACGGCGTTGTTGTCCAATCAGGCAGATATCGCGCTGATCGGCGCGGAAACATCTATTTATGTGTATCAGCAAGGAGCAGAGGACCCTATCATTAATTTCGCTCAGCTGACACAGAAGGACGGAACCTTTTTGTTTGCTCGGCAAACAAAGGATAGCTTTGACTGGGAAAAGCTGAAACAACAAAGTTTTTTGGGACAACGCAAGGGCGGAATGCCACAAATGTCACTTGAATTTACGCTTCGCAAACACGGCATTGATCCGCATAAGGATCTGAAGCTGATTCAAAATATTGATTTTGCCAATGTCGCCTCTGCTTTTGGTTCGGGTACAGGGGATTATGTGCAGCTGTTTGAGCCACAGGCGTCTATTTTTGAAAAGGAAGGTCGAGGTCGGGTAGTTGCCTCTATCGGCGTAGAGAGTGGCGAGTTGCCGTATACGGTATATATGGCGAAGCAAAGCTATCTAAACACCAATAGCGAAGCCGCTCAGAAATTTACAAATGCCATATATCGGGCACAGCAGTGGATTGCTGCGCATTCACCTGAACAGATCACCGAAGCTATTACACCTTATTTTAAGGATACAGAATTAGCTGTTTTGACGAGTAGTATCAAGCGCTATAAGGAACAGGGTACCTATGCAATGAACCCGATGATTGAGGAAAAGGAATGGAATAATTTACAGGATGTCATGGCTTCGGCAGGTGAGCTGAAAAGCCCGGTTGCACTAGATAAGCTGGTAAACCCAAGTTTTGCAAAACAGGCGATCTCCTCCAACTCTATCGGGAATACTGAAACAGATGTGAAAAAGAGCACAACCGAAGCTACGGATACAGCTGTGGATGCAGGAGGTTCACCATGACGGAGGAACAGAGTGGTCTCACTGCGGATGTGATGATCCCGATGGTGAGAATGGAGCAAGTGACCCATGTATACGTAACAGATCGGGAAGCTTCATTGGCGGTTGAGAATATCGATTTTTCCGTAAATACAGGGGAATTTGTCAGTTTAGTCGGTCCAAGCGGCTGCGGAAAAACGACGATCCTGTCCATGATCGCCGGGCTGCTGCGTCCAGCGGCAGGTCAAGTTATGTTGCAAGGTCAGCCGGTAAGTGGCCCGAGTCCTGAGGTCGGTTACATGTTGCAGCAGGATTATCTTTTCCCGTGGCGGACGATCATGGATAACGCATTGTTAGGTCTGGAACTAAGCAACAGAGTAGATGAAGCTGCGCGTGAGCGGACGCGATTATTGCTGGAAGGTATGGGTTTGGGAGGAAAGGAGCATTTGCATCCATCCCAGTTGTCTGGAGGAATGCGCCAGCGTGTGGCGCTGGTACGGACGCTGGCGACGAATCCGGGATTGCTGCTACTGGATGAGCCGTTCTCCGCGCTGGATTATCAAACTAAGCTGCAACTGGAGGACCTCGTTGTGCAAACCTTGCGCGAACGAAAGAAAACGGCGATTTTAGTCACGCACGATTTGGCCGAGGCCATTGCAGTCAGTGATCGGGTTATAGTGATGGGGCGAAATCCTGGTCATATCCGGCGTACTTTCGAGATTCCGGATTCCATTCGGGAAGCGCAGCCTTTTTATGCGCGCGAACAGCCGGGCTTTAATGAGCTATTTCATGAAATATGGCGGGAACTGGAGGCTTCGGGAGCAAAGGAGTGAGTTAACGTATGAAGAACGAAGCTGATCAGCCTGAGCAACGTTGGATTCAAGGACTGCATCAGACGTATTTGCGTAACAGGCGTATGCAACAGTGGTTAGTAACAGGTGTGCAGATAGCTATTTTGCTGCTTTTATTTGTATTGTGGGAAATTGCAGGTCGTTTGAAGTGGATTGATGTATTGTTGTTTAGCTATCCTAGCAAAATTTTCACTCAGATTGGCAAGGATGCGGTCAGCGGGGAATTATGGGGACATGTAGGTGTCACTGTTGGAGAAACGATGGCAGGTTTTTTGCTCGGTACTCTGCTCGGCACATTGCTCGCGGTACTTATTTGGTGGTCGCCGTTTTTATCAAGGGTACTTGATCCATATATGGTTGTGTTTAACAGTATGCCCAAGGTAGCGCTAGGGCCAATATTTATCGTCATGTTTGGGGCTGGTTTTACCGCGATTCTGATGACAACCCTCTCCATTACGGTTATCATTACGACCCTTGTGGTATACAACAGTTTTCAGGAAGTCGATCCCAATTTGGTCAAAGTGGTTCGCACGTTTGGAGGAACACGCCGGGATACGTTTCAAAAGGTGATTTTGCCTGCCTCCTTTCCCGCAATTGTCTCTACGCTGAAAGTGAATGTCGGCATGGCATGGGTTGGCGTGATTGTTGGTGAATTTTTGGTTGCTAAAAATGGCTTAGGTTATTTGATCATTTATGGTTTTCAGGTGTTCAATTTCACACTGGTCATGTCCAGTCTGTTGATCATTGCTGTCGTAGCTACATTGATGTACCAGGCAGTTGTGTATGTGGAGCACCGCTTGCTTTCAGGTCGCCCTCATCGGTAATTATTAAATTTCTGAATATTTGTGCAAAACGTGAAAATAAAGTACCATGAAAATGAAATACTTAATATTTATGAAAATGAGAAAACAGATTTCATCTAGAGGGGACAGAATTTTTTCATGGGCTTTCGTACGATTAAAACGGCTATTGCCGCATTAATGGCCGTACTTATTGCGGAGGGAGTAGGCATTCACGGAGCCACCTCGGCAGGGCTTTTAGCAATTTTGGGGGTGGATGTCACACGCAAGAGAAGTCTCCGCACCATTTCGGCGAGATTTTTTGCATCCGTCGTGGGACTTCTTTTTGCTTGTGTTTTGTTTGTGGTATTCGGATTCCATGATTGGGTGCTTGCATTATATATTTTAACGGCGTTTCCGGTCATTGTACGGGTGGGCTTTAAGGAAGGCATTGTCACGGGTTCGGTCGTGGTTTTCCGAGTATTCAGCGGCGGTGTGATTGATATGGAGGTACTGCTGACCCAGCTGGCTCTGCTGGTGATTGGGCTGGGTTCTGCGATGGTTGTCAATCTAGCTTATATGCCGCGTTCTGATAATACAATGCAACAAATCCGGCAGGAGGTGGATCGGACATTTTCTGTTATATTCAGAAATATGGCCAACACGCTGCGTAGTCCGGCATACATATGGGATGGCAAGGAAGTTATTGAAGCGGACAGCGTGATCACCAAAGGGGTCACTGAGGCGGGTCGTTCATTGGAAAATCAAATGCTTCGTCCCCAAGAAGGCTGGAATGTGTATTTTTATATGCGCAAAGAACAGCTGGATTCGATTCAAAACATGATGCAGTTGATCGCACAAATGTATCAGCACATGCCGCAGGCCAAGCTTCTGGCCGAGCTGTTCGACCAGCTTAGCAACGACGTTTTGGCTGGACATTATACAGGACAGACCGAGAAGCTGTTGGAGCAGGTTCGTGAAGAATTTAAAGCCATGGAGCTTCCCGCAACTCGGGAGGAATTTGAGATTCGTTCAGCATTATTGCAGCTTACACATGAGCTTCACCAGTATTTGAAAATCGCTAAAAAGGACAAGGCCCCTACTCCGGTGAAAAATTAGAGTAAGGACCTTGAGCGGCTACTATCCACGACGGACAGTAGCCTTTTCTTGTTCAGTAACGGCAGAATTCGGATGAGTGAAAGTCCGTTTATGCCGAATTCGATCTGTGATCCACAAGACAACGGTGATCAGGCAAGGGTAAAGCATGGCCCACCCGACAAAGGGGAAAACAACTGCCGTGGAAATGAAGGAAATCCAACTAATGGAAACTCCCCAACGACTCCCACGTAGGAGCTTGATTCCTGCTGCACAACCCCCTAGATAGGTCAGAATGAAGGTAGCGTTCGGCAATTGGATCAGGTTGGTGAGTGAAACAGCACCGCTACTGTACAACACCATAATGATCACGAAGCAGACGCTAAGAAAAGCAATGCCCCCGATGGGGGTATAGAAGCGTTGGGATAACACGCCCATCCAGCGAAAGGCCTGTCCTTGTCGAGATAAAGCATAAGCGACTCGTGAAGCGGCACCCACGTAAGCAATAATAGTAGCGGTACAAATAAAGATCCCCGTCAAGCCCGCAATGATCGCACCCCATGGCCCGATAGCCCGACTAATCACCCATATGAGCGAAGCATCCGAACCCCCTGCAAGGTAACTTTGTGTGCCTACCGTAGCAAGCGCAGTAAGGAAATAAAGCAAACCTACAATGACGGCTGCAATGGTCACACCTCTAACGGCAGACCGCTCGGGATTGGTAAATTCCTCTGACATATGGGACACAGCCTCCCAGCCGATAAAGCACCAGAACAGAATCGCAGCTGCTTGGCCGACAGAAAGCCAGCCATGTGGAACAAACGGCGTGAAGTGAATAGTTTTCATCTGAGGGAGTGCTGCGGCAATAGCGAATATCAGGACGGCAACGATGGCTATAACGACGGCAATCTGAATACGTCCGGCTACCTTCATACCAATCCAGTTGATGACCAGGCCCACCGCCAGCATGGCAGCGGCCAACATTATGCGGCTTTCCTCTCCCCAGCCCATAGCTGCGGTCATATAGCCGGCTCCGGTAAGTGCGGCAACAGGGGCCCCAATTGGAACCGACATGAGAAAAAACCACCCGATATAAGCACCAGCACGTGGGGAAAAGGCCAACGTCACAAAATGCGATACCCCTCCCGCATTTGGGAATTTCGCGGATAGAAGTCCCATGGAAAGCGCCATTGGCAGAATGAGCAGGGTCATGAATCCCCATGCCAGCAACGATGCTGGACCCGCCATTTGGGCGGCAAGACCAGGCACAATCAATACCCCCGAACCCAATACAGCTCCGATATAGAGCGCAATGGCCTGTGGAAGACCAATAGTGGATTGAAGTTTATTTTCATTCGTCATGCAGAAAAGCCTTCTTTCTCTTGTTATTTTCTCCAGCTTATCAGATAATCAATCTATCGGAAAAACGGAATATTACGATTGCTTGCATCGGAAAAATCGATTGAAGGAGCGGATTATGGAATCGCGGCATTTGTTTACCTTTATAAATGTAGTGGAGGCAGGCAGTTTTACGCGAGCAGCGCGTATACTGGATTATGCACAGTCAAGTATTACTGCTCAAATTCAAACACTGGAGACGGAATTGGGTACGCCGCTGTTTGATCGCATTGGCAAGAAAATTATGCTGACCGATGCCGGACGACGCCTGCTGCCCTATGCGCAGGAAATTTCCAAGATGCATGCTATGGCCAAGGATGCGCTTCGTTCAGAAACAGAATTAGCAGGAACGCTAAAAATAGGAGCACCAGAGTCTCTGGCTGCTTTTCGTTTGCCGAGTCTGATCCGTGAGTACAGGGAGCGGTACCCAAAGGTTAAAATTGTACTTAAACCCGGCGAATGCTGGGAATTACGTGATTTGATCCGTTCCGGTGAATTGGATTTGGCTTTTTTGCTTCAACCTGAGACGGAGGATAGGGAACTGAATATCACCACGCTTATTCATGAGCCGATGGCGCTGGTTGCTCCACTGAAGCATTCGCTGGTTGCCTATACTCAGGTAGAGCCTGCCGACTTGAAGGACGAAACCATTTTGCATACGGAGGCTGGATGTACGTACCGAATCCTTTTTGAGCAGTATTTGAACAAACACGGTATTTTTGCAGACCCTAGTCTGGAATTTTGGAGCATAGAAGCCATCAAACAATGCGTCATGGCTGGACTGGGTATTGCGCTGCTTCCGCTGGTTACGGTACAAAATGAGCTGCGAGAAGGGAAAATGGCACGTCTAGCCTGGGATGACAGTGAACAGCAGGTGGCTACTCAGGTCGCTTATCATACGAAGAAGTGGAAATCGCCAGCTCTCAGCGAATTTTTACAGATCGTTGAGCAGCATGTAACACATTGGCGTGCATGAGTTCAAGCCATGGCGGCATATGCTTATACAAATAATATTTTTTCCTTTTCGCCTATTCACTCAACATTCGCCCACAACCTGCATACATATGTATGGAATGATTGATTGTATGGAGGAGGTTCAAGAATGGCATTAAGTCATAAAAATCGTAGAGAGATTATTACCAAAGCGATCTGTGGTAAAGGTCGCAGATTCTCTACCGTAACCCATACCGTAACTCCGCCGAATAATCCGACCAGTATTTTGGGGGCATGGATTATTAACCACCAGTATGAAGCTGTGGCGGCTGGAGACGGCATTGAGGTCATCGGGACGTATGATATCAATATTTGGTACTCATACGATAAAAACTCGCAGACCGATGTGGCTAAGGAAACGGTGTCGTACGTAGAAAATGTGCCGCTCTCGTATCTTGATCCGAAGCACCGGGCGTCTACAGTGGAAGTATCCGCCGAAGCTACACAGGAGCCAAGTTGCGTCGAGGCCAGTGTGTCTTCTGGAGGTGGCAGCGTAATGATCCGGGTCGAGCGGGAATTTGCGGTGGAGCTGGTGGCGGAAACGAAGATTGTTGTAGAAGTATTCCCGTATGGCAGCAGTGACGATTTTGACAAGGACTTTGATTTTGGAGCGGAAGAGGGGGACTATGAGGAGCTCGACCCCGACCTCATTGACGACGAGCTCTGACAGGAGTGACCAAAAAGAGGGCCACTTTACTCTTTGCGCCGGCTGATATTGCGCAGGGGGCAAAGGCCCTCCTTTTTTGTCGTTTGGATTGTTTAAGTCCGTACGTAGATCGGTAAGGGGGAGTTATGATGCGGCAACCGGGACAGGCGCTCAGACGTTTCAGACAGATGACGGACGATGAAAAAATGCGCAGATTGGAGCGCTCAGGTATTTCGGTTCGTTGGCTGGATGAGAGTACAGCAGATTTTGCGATCGGCTACGCGGTGCAAATCCATCAACTACGGGTGCTGGAAATCCGTAGACGTGCCCTCGAAGGTTCTACTAAGGTTAGTGCATATGATCGGTCTGAACTAGATTATCAATCACCGCTCTATGTCCGGATGGAGCGGCTGGCTGTACGTGCGTTGTACACTCTCGGTTTGGACAGTGGTGAGGTAGTGCTGAGGCCGCTTGGAGAACGTAATTGTCAGGTTCGCCATGTCTTGGCACAGCCATGGCTGAACGATAGACGTTTGGCCACGCTATATGAAGCTGCTGCTCGTGAAGAGGATGCTCCGGGAGAGGAACTTTCAGCGGAACGGGGCAGAGCGCGACTATTAATCGGAATGGATCCCGAATTTGTGCTGGTTCGTATGCCAGAGGGGAGGGTTGTTCCGGCCTCTCGATATTTGGGCCGATTAGGCGTAGCCGGCTGCGATGCCGTTACCCGCCGAGGACGAACGCTATACCCAGTCGCTGAGCTTCGTCCTGCACCAAGTGAAGATCCGGCCCGTCTGCTGAGGCACCTGCGCCAAGCTTTTGCGATAGCAGCTCGGCAGATAGATGACCATACGCTCATCTGGCAGGCAGGCGGAATGCCGCAACCGGGTTTTCCCTTGGGCGGACATCTGCATTTCAGCGGGGTTCCGCTAAATGGTGCCCTGCTCAGGGCACTAGATAACTATTTGGCGTTGCCTCTGGCGCTGCTGGAAGACAAGCGCTCGGCTCGGCGCAGACCGCATTATGGCAATTTGGGCGATTTTCGCCGTCAGTCTTATGGAGGCTTTGAATATCGAACACTGCCCAGTTTTCTAATCTCGCCACAGCTGGCGAAAGGTGTGATTGGGATGGCGTTTCTGATTGCTTCCCAATACTCACGTTTGCAGCGTAGGCCGCTGGGAGAAGAAGAGGCTCACAGAGCTTTTTATGAAGGGAATCAGGTTGTACTTAGAGAGTATATGGAGCCACTTATTTTAGATATGATTTCACTAGATATCTTTTCTCAATATGAAGCTTATATAGCGCCACTTCTGGATAGCCTTCGCAAGGGAAAACAATGGGATGAAACACGGGATTTGCGCCCGTACTGGAAGCTTTCGTAAAATCAAGTGTCAACACCCGAGAGGGTTTCATGTTATCGACTGTCATTTTTGATATAATGAAAGGTAATTATGAGTTTAAACGGAACAAAGTGTGGGGGTTAGGTAACGGTATGTCTAAATATACACCGATGATCGAGCAATATTTATCTATAAAAGAGCAGGCTAAAGATGCGTTTTTGTTTTTCCGCCTAGGGGATTTTTACGAGATGTTTTTTGATGATGCGATTCTTGCATCCAAGGAGCTGGAAATTACACTGACTGGTCGTGAGGGTGGCGTCGCGGAGAAAATTCCGATGTGCGGCGTGCCTTATCATTCAGCAGAAAATTACATACAACGCCTCATTGAGAAGGGTTATAAGGTGGCCATCTGTGAACAAATGGAGGAAGCCTCAGCTACCAAGGGAATGGTACGGCGGGATATTGTCCGTGTTGTGACCCCGGGTACGGTCATGGAAGGCAAGGTGCTGGGTGATAAATCCAACAACTACATGGTATGTGTCACAGAGACGGACGGGATGCTGGCGCTGGCGGCATGCGACTTGTCGACAGGTGAACTCTATGTGACTTCCGTACCTGATTCGAAAGAATGGCTATTAGATGAAATTAACATTTATGAGCCGTCCGAAATGTTGGGAGATGGTCATTTGCTTGATTTTGTGACCTCCCGTATGTCTCCTGTTGGAAGGCGGGTTGTGTATACGGCTTGGGACAAATCCAAGGATGATCTGGTACGGGATCAATTTGGTGAAGCCACGTGGGCAAGGCTTACGGAGGAACGCAGACGGTGCGTATCGCGCCTGATTTCCTATTTAAATGAAACGCAAAAAAGATCGTTAGGTCAACTGACCCAAATCTCGGTCTATGAGCCTAATCATTTTATGATTCTGGATCCATTTACCCGCCGGAATCTGGAACTGGTGGAGACGGTGCGTGAACGCTCCAAGAAAGGCTCGTTGCTGTGGTTGCTGGATCGCACAGAGACATCCATGGGCGCACGTTTGTTGCGTCGTTGGATCGACAAGCCGCTGTTGAGTAGCAATTTAATTGAGGAACGGTTAGAAGCGGTAGACAAGCTATACCACCAGTTTATTTTCCGCGAGGATGTACGTGCTCAGCTTAAAGAGATTTACGACCTAGAGCGTTTGGTAGGACGGATCGCTTTTGGTAGTGCTAATGCACGAGATTTGATCGCCCTCAAGCTGTCTCTGGCCCAAATTCCGTCTTTACGCGAGCTGTGCGCTGAATCTCCGTCGAATACGCTGAGACGAATTGCACAAACATTGGACAGCTGTGCAGACCTGTGTACGCTGATTGAGGAAGCAGTGGCTGATGAACCCCCGATTTCCGTAAGAGATGGAGGGCTTATAAAGGAAGGCTACCATCAGCGTCTAGACGAACTGCGTGAGGCGAGTGTGAACGGTAAGCGTTGGATTGCTGAGCTGGAGGCCAAAGAACGAGTAGCAACCGGCATTCGGTCACTCAAAATCGGATACAACAAAGTATTTGGTTACTACATTGAGGTGACCAAATCCAATTTGGCTTCATTACCGGAAGGTCGATATGAACGCAAACAGACGTTGGCGAATGCTGAGCGGTATATCACACCAGAATTGAAGGAAAAGGAATCGCTAATTCTGGAAGCTGAGGATAAAATGGTGGATCTGGAGTACACGCTTTTCTCTGAGCTTCGCAGTAAACTGAACGCTGAAATTCCTCGCCTGCAAAAGCTGGCAGAGCAAGTTGCTGAAATTGACGTGTATCAGTCGCTGGCGACGGTTAGCGCGGAACGAGGGTTTGTAAAACCTGAGCTGACAACAGGATATGACTTTGTGGTGGAACAGGGACGGCACCCCGTTGTGGAGGCCGTCATGAAAGATGGCGGCTTTATCGCCAACAACACAGTGTTGGAAGAAGCCGATGCGCATATTCTACTCATCACCGGTCCGAATATGGCTGGGAAAAGTACGTATATGCGTCAGGTTGCACTCATTGCGATTATGGCTCAAATTGGCTGCTTTGTCCCGGCTGCACGTGCTAAAGTGCCGATGCTGGATCGCATTTTCACACGGATCGGCGCAGCGGATGATCTCATTGGCGGACAGAGTACGTTTATGGTCGAAATGGCAGATATTCAAGTCATGACGGACAAGGCAACTCCACGAAGTCTGATTATAATTGATGAACTGGGACGAGGAACGTCCACCAGCGAAGGGATGGCAATTGCACAAGCGGTCATCGAATTTGTGCATGATACGATTGGCTGTAAGGCGCTGGTATCTACGCACTTCCATGAGCTGGCCCATTTGGAGCAAGGTCTGACTTCGCTGCGAAATTATTCCATGGCCGTGCAGGAAAGCGGCGATAAGGTGAATTTCCTACGCAAGCTCATACCGGGTGCGGCTAGTAGTAGCTATGGTATTTATTGTGCCCGACTTGCAGGTTTGCCTAATAACATTATTGAGCGAGCAAATGGTCTGCTGTATGGTTTTGAACAGGCGGCAGCTCAAGTAACGGCAGGCACCGAGACAGCAAGAGGAGCGAAGGAAGGGACTGATCTTCGTACAGTGCCAGGGACAGAAGAGATTTCTCCAATGTCCGCAAAATATGCGGACCAGACATTGCGAGCAAACGGAGAAACTGCACCACCAATCCAGTCTGGATCACAGCAAGCTACCCTGGTAAAAGAAGATACTCTACAGATTGTGGAAGATTCAGGTGAGTTGGAGCATGCAGCTTCTGACGTGGTACAGCTGTCCATTTTCGGAGAGCAGGACCTTGCTCCCTCCAAGCCACACTCAGAGACGGTAGAAGCTAATCCGATCGTGCGCCAAATTTTGCGGAAGGTGAAAAATGCTGATGTCATGAATATGACACCCTTACAGGCGATGCAACTGTTAAATGAATTAAAGAATAAGGCCAATGGTCTGTAATTAAGAATATTAGACATTATTATTTTGCTTATTTTTCATCACACTTTGAAGTCAGGAGGAGGTTAAAAGGATGTCTAAAATTCGAGTGCTAGATGAGCATATTGCGAATCAGATTGCTGCCGGTGAGGTCGTGGAACGTCCAGCCTCCGTCGTGAAGGAGCTGGTGGAAAATGCGATTGATGCGGGCGGTACACGAGTGGACGTATGGGTAGAAGAGGGCGGCCTGCAAAGTATTCGGGTGACGGATAATGGCAGTGGGATAGAGCCTGAGGACGTGGAAACGGCATTTTATCGACATGCGACAAGCAAAATCGGACATGGCCGAGACTTGTTCCAGATCACAAGTCTCGGCTTCCGGGGAGAGGCATTGCCAAGTATAGCGGCTGTCTCAAAAGTAGAGCTACTCACAGCAGCAGGAGATGACGGCCGTGCCCGTAAATTGGTGATTGAGGGCGGTAAACTGATGCTTCACGAGGATGCTGCTGGAAGGCAGGGGACGGATTTTACCGTACGCGATCTGTTTTATAATACACCTGCACGGCTAAAATATATGAAAACGATCCAGACGGAATTGGGACACATTTCGGATGTATTGTATCGAATGGCGCTTTCGCACCCAGAAGTGGCCTTTACATTGCGGCATAATGGTAATACATTGTTGCAAACGCTGGGCAATGGTGATTTGCTCCAAGTGATTGCTGCTATTTACGGAACTTCTGCGGCGAAATCAATGTTGATGGTGGAAGGAGAGAGCCTTGATTACCGAATTAGCGGCTATGTCAGTCGCCCAGAGTGGACCAGATCGAATCGAAATGCAATCTCGACAGTAGTGAATGGACGATTTGTGCGGAGCTATGGGCTCAATCAGGCACTGCTCAAGGCGTATCATACTTTGTTGCCGATTAATCGTTATCCGCTGGCTGTGATCCAACTGGACATGCATCCTTCTTTGGTGGATGTTAATGTCCATCCAGCCAAGCTGGAGGTGAGGTTCAGTAAAGAAGCTGAACTGTTTCAGCTGGTTGAAGATTCGGTAAAAGCTGTTTTAGGGCAGCAAGTGCTGATTCCAAAGGCAGTCAAACGCGAAATTGGCGGCAAGGATAGCGGCTCATTTGTGCAGGAGCAGTTTCATTTCTCGAAAGGAAATAGTGCAAAAGTAGATACTTCTGCAGATAATATAAGCAGTAATGAAAGTAATGAAGAGAGTAAGAAGTTTAGCCATGAACATGAGCAACTTCCGAATAGGGGGAGCCATTCCGTCATTGGACAGGCCAACACTCTCGCTCGTCAAAGTATTAGTGATGATGAGCTGGATGCAGATTTTGTGGAAGAAAACAACGAGGGTGATGTTAGAGGAGGCGTGTCGCTTCCTGATGGGACGACTACTCGGATATCCACAGGAGATCATGCCGAAACAGATGTCTCTTCCTCGTACAGCGAAGGGATACAGGAAACGGCTGCTTCTGCTACTTACCGTCCTGCTGTTTCACCAATTGCAGACAACACTACTAAATTCACGGATCAGAAGCCGCGCCAGGAGCATCTAAATACAGAGCAATTGACAGCGTTGTCGGGGGCAGCCCCTGAGGTGCCTACTTTTCCTGAGCTGAATTTAATCGGTCAGCACCATGGGACCTATCTGATTGCGCAGAATGACCAGGGCTTGTATTTAATTGATCAGCATGCCGCCCATGAGCGGGTCAATTACGAATTTTATTACGAAAAATTTGGCAATCCTGAATCAGTATCACAGGAGCTGTTACTGCCAATTACATTGGAATTTACGCCTTCCGAGACGGAAAAATTGAAAACGAGGTTGCACTGGTTTGAACAGGCGGGGGTGTATTTGGAGCATTTTGGCGGGCAAACCTTCCGTGTCAGCTCATATCCGTACTGGCTCCCCAAAGGAGAAGAAGCGGATGTCATTGAGGAAATGGCCGGATGGGTGCTGGAGGAAAAAGCCATTGATCTTGCTAAACTGCGGGAAGCAGCCTCAATCATGTGCTCCTGCCGGGCTTCGATTAAGGCAAATCAGAAGCTGACTGACCGACAGGCTTCCGTGCTGATAGAGCGTTTGGCAGCCTGCAAACAACCCTATACCTGCCCCCATGGGCGCCCCATCGTTGTTTCCTTTTCCACATATGATCTGGAGAAGCTGTTTAAAAGAGTAATGTAAGGGAGTATAAATATGTTGCAGGATTGGGAAAACCGTGAAGAAGAAAAGCAGATGATGCTTCGTGAGAAGCAAGCTGAATTACTGGTCACGACAGGAGATTCTCCCTCGGACGAGGTTGTGGAGCGCGCAAAGTTGCTTGCAACCGAGCTTGGGGTGCTGTACGCTCCACGTCGCGGCATATCAGTAGCTAAGCTAATCGCTGCTCACAGAGTCCGTCAGGCTCTGGTGCTGGTGCAGGGCGGGGTGAGGCTGATTGGCCCGGAACAATCACCGATGATTTTTCATCCAAGCATGGGATTCATTCGAGCTAAAAGGGTATTAAAGGGCGAGGCTGATCCGATGTTGACGGCTGCCCGACTTGCCCCGGGTGATACGGTGCTCGATTGCACGGCAGGGCTCGGTACGGATTCTCTTCTATTCTCGATTGGAACGGGAAGCTCTGGACAAGTTACAGCTGTGGAGAGTTCCTTCCCTGTCTATGCATTAATCAAGGATGGGATGAGGCATTACCGTTCCGGTAACGCTGCAGTGGATAAAGCCTTTTCAGACATTGACGTTCGTTATGGTCATCATCTGGACTATTTGCGTAGCTTGCCGAATCGAAGTGTAGATATTATTTATTTTGACCCCATGTTCCGTGATCCGTTGCTTGATTCCAGTGCAATCGGTCCATTGAGAGGATTGGCTAATCCAGATGCGTTGAATGAAGAAAGTATTGCTCATGCGAAAAGGGTTGCACGAAAAACAATCGTAATGAAAGAAAAAAGGGGTAGCGGAGAGTTTGCCCGCCTCGGCTTCCGTGTGGAGCAACGGGGCACAACGAAAACAGTGTACGGAGTGATTGATATTGACAGTGGCATCTAAGCCTAAACTACTTGTTCTTGTTGGCCCGACTGCGGTTGGCAAGACGAAACTAAGCATCGAAATGGCTCGACAATTTGAAGCAGAAATTATTTCCGGGGATTCCATGCAGGTATACCGTCATATGGACATTGGAACTGCCAAAATTTCCGAACAGGAAATGAAAGGAATCAAGCACCATTTAATCGATATTCATGAGCCTGAATACCCATATTCAGTAGCCCAATTTCAGGAAGACTGTCGTCGTCTCATACCTGATATTCAATCTAGGGGAAAGCTACCTTTCATCGTAGGCGGAACGGGTTTGTATGTAGAATCGGTTTGCTATGAATACCAGTTTTCTGAGGTAGGGGCTGATGAAGCTTTTCGCCAGGAACAGCTTGACTATGCCGATCAGTTTGGGGCCGAAGCGCTTCATGCGCGACTACAGGCAGTTGATCCCGAAAGTGCACTTCGTCTGCATCCTAATGATCGTCGTCGAGTCGTGAGAGCGCTGGAAATTTACCATGTTAGCGGAACAACACTTAGCTCTCAACTTGCCAGTCAAAAAAAGGAATCTCCCTACCAACTCTGCATCGTAGGTTTGACAATGGATAGGCAAATGCTATATAAACGTATTGAAGACCGAATTGACGGGATGCTCGATCAAGGGCTTGTTGCTGAGGTAACCTCCTTAATGGAACGGGGAGTGCGAAGCGATGCCATCTCCATGCAAGGTCTAGGCTATAAAGAGATATCCTCCTACCTGCGGGGAGAGGTGTCTTTGGAGGAGGCGGTGACTTGGCTAAAACGGGATACGCGTCATTTTGCGAAGCGACAGCTCTCGTGGTTTCGCCATATGAAGGATATCCAGTGGGTAGATGTCACTGATTTCGAAAATTTTTCTGCTCATGTAGCCCGAATACACGAAATTATAGCAGGAAAGTTCCGGACAGACCTTGAATATACTTCAAAACAATCCAAATGATTATTGGGGGTACGGCTAAAATGAACAAGTCTATTAATATCCAAGATACGTTTCTGAACCAATTGCGCAAGGATTCTATACCTGTAACGGTATACCTCATCAATGGATTCCAGGTGCGAGGAACGATTAAAGCATTTGACAATTTTACAATTGTTATCGATTCGGATGGAAAGCAACAGCTGATCTACAAGCATGCCATCTCCACCTTTACACCGCAACGCAACGTATCGCTTGTACAACAAGATAACGCTAGCGATAACTGATTACGGCTGGGCGGACGCCCGGGTAATGAAACTTTTCAGGCGTCCGTCTCGTCTAACTGTATAGGAATGTGACCGGGAGCAACCTGATCAGGGTTGTTCTTTTCATTCCGTTTACTTTCATGCTGCCGACAGCTAGCTCTAAGCTTAGGCTCGGTGACATAATGATTATTCGCGAAAGGGAGTCAGGGGAATGCCAAACGATTCATTGTCCAGATCCGGCAATCGCAATAGAAACACATCTAAAGAGAAGCCGAAGGGCAAGAAAAAGAAAATAACAGGTAAGCGAGTTGGGTGGACGCTGTTTATTACAGCAGCATTAGCCATATTTTGCGCACTTGGTGGTTATTTATTTGTCATGGTTAATGGCGAAAAAATCTACAAAGCCAACAAGGACAAAATTACAGTGAACGAGACATCAAAGGTTTATGACCGCAACGGTGTGCTCATGGGTGAGCTGTCTGTGCAAAAAAGTGACCCAGTGAAGAGTGAAGAAATTCCACCGTTGCTCAAAAAAGCTTTTATCGCAACTGAGGATAAGCGTTTTATGGAGCATCAAGGAGTTGATATTTGGTCTATCGGTCGGGCGGCAGTGAAGGATATCGTTGCTCGTTCTGCGGTGGAGGGCGGCAGTACGCTGACTCAGCAGTTGGCCAAAAACTTGTTTTTGACACGTGACAAAACCTTTTTCCGTAAAGCGACAGAGGTATCCATCGCAATGGCGCTAGAGCGGAATTTGACTAAAGATGAAATTATTACGCTATACCTGAATCGGATTTGGTTTGGACGCTCGTATTCCGGTATTAAAGCAGCCTCGGAAGGCTATTTTGGGCAATCGAACTTAAAAGAACTAAAATTGTGGCAGATTGCTACACTGGCAGCTATTCCAAAAGGGCCTTCCAAGTATAACCCGATCAGTAACCCGGAAAACTCAAAGGCCCGACGTGCTGTGGTTCTCCAGCTGATGTTTGAGCAGGGAATGATTGGCAAGCAGGAAATGGAAGAGGCCAAGGCTATAAATTACGATTACAAACAACCGGAAAAAGTGCAAAAGTATCAAAATTTTATGGAATATGTCATGGATGAGGCAGAGGATGCCTTGCCAGGAGTCAGCGGCAATGATCTGATTATTGGCGGTTATAAAATTCATACGACAATGGATGCTCAGGCTCAAAATGCGCTGGACCAAGCGATGGCAGATGATGATATGTTCGAAAAGAGTCCAGACGATCAGCCTGTTCAAGCCTCTATGGTTATTATTAACAACCAAACAGGTGGTATTGCCGCGATGGCACCCGGACGGGATTATAAAAAGGGAACCTTCAATCGTGCGACACAGAGCCGCAGACAGCCAGGATCGGCCTTTAAGCCGATTGTAGCCTATGCGCCAGCTCTTGAATCCGGTAAATTTACGATAGATACTCCTTTGAGTAACGAACGGCAGAGCTTTAACGGATACAGTCCGAAAAACTTGCATGGTTACTCTTCGACCATCAGCATGATTGATGCCATTACGAAGTCTGAAAATATACCACCTGTATGGTTGTTGAACCAAATCGGTGTGGAAAAAGGGGTTCAATTCGCCGAGAGCGTAGGCATACCGATGGACAAAAATGATCACTCGCTTGCTATCGCATTAGGGGGATTAAGCAAAGGAACAAATACCCTCGAAATGGCGCAGGCCTATAGCGCTTTTGCCAATAAGGGACAATTCCAAAAAGCTTACTCCATTAAACAAATTAATAATAGTGATGATCAAGTGGTTTATACTCATAATGAGGAATCCAAATCTGTTATGAGTGAGAAAACGGCTTATGAAATGACAAAAATGATGCAAAATGTGGTCAATAGCGGTACAGGTCGCAAAGCACGTATTGACTGGCCTGTAGCTGGTAAAACGGGTACGACCCAAAGTGGAATCAGCGGCAACAGTGGTAACCGGGACATTTGGTTTGTCGGTTATACGCCGGAATATACCGGAGCTGTATGGATGGGGTATGACAAGCCGGACAGTAAGCATATGTTGAGAAACTACAGTGGGCAGTCGGCTGCCTTTTTCGGAAGGGTCATGGGTGAAGCTCTCAAGGGGCATCCGGTAACGCAATTTAGCGAGCCGAAGGGATATGAACCACCGGTTGAAGAGAAGCCAGAAGAGCCGGTTCAGGCCACCGCTCCTAGCGGACTGAGCGGGTCTTATAGTCAGGATACCCAAATTGTATCGTTGTCTTGGAATGCGGCAGAGGGAGACAATGTACAATACCGTGTTTATCGTAAAGAGTCTTCCGAAGGAAGCTTCCGGACGATTATGGAGGCGATGAGAGGCACGAGTGGTGAAGATACGTCTCCTGTAGCTGGAAAAACGTATCAATACTATGTCGTAGCTTATGGAGCGGATGGTAAAGAATCCGCAGCTTCCAATACGATTAGTGTTGAAATTCCGGTAGAGACTACTCCGATAGATCCGCAGCCAGGAAACGATCCTAATCAGGATGGAATCGTACCGGATAATGGCGAGAATATAGACGGTCAGAACGGCACAGACCAGGGGAATACGATTCCTGGAGGTACTGATAACGGTACTGGTACTGACCAAGTTCCAACGTCTCCTGGAGGTAACAATGGAAATGGTACTGGAGGCACAGGCAACAGTAACGACAATTTTGGGAACGGAAACGATACAAATACGGGGAATGGTCAGACGACTACACCGGATTCAGGTATAACTGATGAAAATACTATGACCAATCCAGAAAATACAGATGCATCTACCACAGGTGCTATTATGGATGGAAGTCAGGAAGGCACATCCAACGGTCATTCAAACTCCAATCGTGGACGTCACAACCGGGATTAGCAAATATGTTTTATGTAAGATGATAGTGGCTTCAAATCAAAGGTATTTTCGGACTGTTTTGACAGTCTGAAAATACCTTTTTTGCTGTAATACAGGGGTTATTTTTGAGTGTACAGTTTAAATATGGTAAGCTGGTTTTACCAATGTTGGAGAGGAACATCATTTATGAAGCGCAAATTCGGAGACCGGGCCAACTGGCGCAGAATCACCAATCGCAAGTTTGCTTGCCGGTATGTAGAAAGTGATGCGTTTACAGGATATGTGACCCTGTATACTATTTTGAGTCTCAAGGAGCCATTATGGAAAAGTTATGGTGGTCATACGTTTTGCATAGCCGATAAAGGTTATTCCTGGTTACAATATTATCCCAAAGGTAAGCATTATGTGGTGACTGCTATGTTTGACAATCGAGAGCAAATCGTTGAATGGTACATTGACACCTGCCGAAATCAAGGAGTAACCGATCAAGGAGTTCCTTGGTTTGATGATTTGTATTTGGATGTGGTCGTGCTTAAAAACGGTGAAATCTTTCTGGTGGATGAGGATGAACTGGAGGAGGCGCTACAACGAGGGCATATTTCTACGCAAGAAGCAGAATTGGCTAACCGAACGGCGGCTGACTTGTTACATCAGATCGATGCTCATATGTTCCCCTATTTTAAAATGTCGCTGAAACACCGGGCTGAATGGTTTCACAACGGTGATTTTAAGAGAGAACGGTGAAATTTTTGCAGTGGATTAAAAGCACTGGGCCCCAACTTCATGAGCCAAAAAGCAGGCAAAGTCGCAATGGGAAAATATTTATGGTATCGAAGCGTTTCATACTTGGTTTGATGATTTTCTTTTTGGTCGGATTCGTATGGGCAGGTATCCGAGTATGGAATATGAATACAGCTGCCTCTACCAATCCACTCCAGCATGCACAAATTGGTATCGTACTAGGTGCTTCTATGTGGGGAGCTGAACCCAGTCCTGGTTTAAAAGAAAGATTAGAAGAAGCCTTGCGGTTATATCGCAACGGGACGGTGCAGCGCCTAATTGTAAGTGGAGGACTGGATCAACCTGATTTTCCGTACACGGAGGCCGAGGGGATGCAACGCTACTTGGTAGATAGAGGAGTCCCTGTACAGCATATTCTATTAGAAAACCAGGCGACCAGTACTTACGAAAATCTGCTCTACAGCCAGCGTATCATGAAGGAATATGACTGGAACTCCACCGTAATCATCACACATAGCTATCATGGACCTCGGGCGATGGAGATTGCTCAATTTTTGAATTTTGATCATCCTCAGATGGCTCTGACCGAATCCAAAGTGCTGAATATGCCAATCCATCAATCAAGAGAAGTGTTGGCTTACGCTAAATGGACGCTGCAACGGTGGTGGATCAGTGCTCAAACTTGGATTGCCTGAATTGAGGGAAGGCTTAGTGCACGTTCTCGTTGCTTTTATGCTAATAAGGACATGCTGGACCGAATACATTAATAGGGTAAGCTGTGCCTGAAGAAATGTTGAGGTGATGGATGCATGAACGGACGGGGAATCGCCGCGGGCAAGCGGTCGGAGGAGAGACCTTCCAGACAAATCAATGTCGTGCTGCGTAGCCCGGAGCCGATCGCTTCGGTGACTGTGGACGAGACGGAATCAGTGGCTTCGACCAAGTCGCAGGCGCTACCGCAGTATCTCAGTCTTTATCAGGAAATTCAGAAAGAACTCGATCATCTCGTCGGCTTGGATAACATCAAAGAGCTGGTATTTGAGGTATATGCCTTTTTACAAATCGCCCACATGCGCACTGATGCAGGTCTGTTGAGCAACGCACACGTATATCACATGATTTTCAAAGGAAATCCAGGTACGGGGAAAACGACAGTAGCCCGCATTATCGCTAAAATGCTGCAAAAAATGGGGGTGCTGAGTAAGGGCCATCTGATTGAGGTGGAGAGGGCTGATTTGGTAGGTGAGTATATCGGCCACACCGCACAAAAAACGCGGGACCTGGTAAAGAAATCTCTTGGCGGCGTGCTGTTCATTGATGAGGCTTACAGTTTAGCACGCGGAGGGGAAAAGGATTTTGGAAAAGAAGCGATTGATACCCTGGTAAAGGCCATGGAAGACCAAAAAAATCAATTTATTTTGATCCTCGCAGGGTATTCGGGAGAAATGGACTTTTTTTTACGGACAAATCCTGGTCTTCCTTCTCGGTTTCCAATCCAGTTGGATTTTCCTGACTACACTGTGGATCAGCTCATTCAAATTTCGGAATTGATGGCTAAGGAAAGGGATTATATTCTCATGCCTCAGTCTATACTCAAAATGAAGGAGCATTTGCTAAATGAGCGAAATGACAGTCTCCATGCATTTAGTAATGCACGTTATGTTCGTAATGTGATTGAAAAAGCGATTCGACACCAAGCTGTCAGGCTGCTTAATCAGTACAGGAGCGGGCAACCCGGTAAGCAGGAGTTGATGACGTTGCGACCAGAGGATTTGAAAATGGACAAAAGATAGGCGATAATAGGAATCTGAATCATATCGAATTGTATGACATCGAACGAGGGCCGGCCTGACATCAGGTCGGTTTCTGTTCGAGAGTTGACATGAAAATAAAGGAGCAAACAATATGGCGAACTCCACTCATGATACACAAACCGAAATGCAGGATAAGGCGGTACTGGTCAGTTTAATTACGGATGAAGTCAAACGATCTGGCATCAATACGGAATATTCGCTGGAAGAACTGGTGAAGCTGGCTGAAACAGCGGGAGTTGAAGTCCTGAGCGTCCTCACACAAAATAGGGAATCCAAAGACTCGAAATGGTTTATTGGCAAAGGAAAAGTAGATGAATTGCGTGCAGTTGCTGAAGAATTGGGAGCGAATACAGCTATTTTTGATCAGGAGCTCTCGGGAGCTCAAGTACGAAATCTGGAAGAGAGCCTGGATCTCAAAATAATTGACCGAACACAGTTAATTCTGGACATATTTGCTCAGCGTGCAAAAACACGGGAAGGTATTATCCAGGTTGAACTGGCGCAGTTGTCATACTTACTGCCTCGACTGTCTGGACACGGTAAAAACCTTTCACGGCTCGGTGGCGGAATCGGAACACGTGGTCCTGGTGAAAGCAAGCTCGAGACGGACCGTCGTCACATTCGTGACCGAATTAGTGATCTGAAACGCCAACTTGAGGAAGTGACGCGTCATCGGTATTTACACAGGGAGCGCAGACAAAAGGCTGGCATCGTTCAGGTGGCACTTGTTGGCTATACGAATGCCGGGAAATCAACACTGTTGAAGCAACTGACAGCTGCCGATGTATATATTGAGAACCAACTGTTTGCAACGCTCGATCCTACCTCCAGAACAATGGAATTGCCGAGTGGCAAAGAAGTTATTCTCACAGATACAGTAGGATTTATTCAAAATCTGCCTCATGATTTGGTAGCCTCTTTCCGGGCCACTTTGGAAGAGGCCAATGAGGCCCATCTCATTTTACATGTCGTGGACGCCTCTTCAGACATGCGTGACGAACAAATGAAAGTTGTAGAGTCAATTCTGCAACAGCTTGGGGCTGCGGACAAGCCTCAGATTGTATTGTTTAACAAAAAAGATGCTTGCACCCCTGAACAATTGGAAATGCTTCCTTCCGGGGAAGGCTATTTGAAAATCAGTGCATTTGATGAAGCGGATTTGCTACGCATTCGCGAACTGGTTCAGGAGCATCTGAGCGGTGACACACTGAGATTCCGTATTCCTGCGGAACGTGGGGATTTAACATCTGTGCTTTATCGAATTGGAGATGTACTGCTGACAGAGTATGATGGCAATGATGTCATTTATGAGGTAGAAATTCAAAGAGGCGAATACGAAAAGTATGGTCATGCTCTCAGTGAGTTCACAGAAAGTTAACATCTAATGACGTTTTTGGGTCAATAAGATGATAATGCTTATCGTTCAAAATTGAACAACAATATAACATGATTAGCCTAAGGCTGCGGAAGAGAGAGGGTCAAGAAGGTAAATGGTAGTTTTTAGTCCGGAAATTCAGCAAATTCAGGAAACGGTAGAACATAAAATACAAGAACGTATACAGCACATAGATCATATTGTAGATGCAAATCAGTGGAAGGTCATTCAGGCCTTCCAGCGCAAGCAAGTGAGCGATTTTCATTTTGCAGGTTCAACGGGATATGCTTACAATGACCGGGGGCGTGAAGTGCTGGAAGAAGTCTATGCAGATGTGTTCGGTGCGGAGGCAGCGTTGGTGCGTCCGCATTTTGCCTCGGGAACGCATACCATCGCCACGGCTTTATTTGGTGTGCTGCGACCAGGGGATGAGTTGTTATACATTACAGGGCGACCATATGATACCTTACACAAAGTGATTGGTAAGCCCGGCGACGGAACAGGATCATTGCAGGACTTTGGTGTTACTTATGGAGAGACAGCGCTGACAGCAGAAGGTAAAGTGGACTGGAAAGCGGTGGAGTCCGCAATCCATGACAATACCAAAGTGATTGGTATCCAGCGTTCACGCGGCTATGATTGGAGAGCTTCCTTTAGTGTGGCAGATATTGAAGAAATGACGGCACGAGTGAAAAAGATAAAGCCTGACGTTATTGTCTTTGTAGACAATTGCTACGGGGAATTTACTGAGAAGCTGGAACCTACTCAGGTCGGTGTTGATTTGATGGCAGGTTCGTTGATTAAAAATCCCGGTGGTGGCATTGCAGAAACGGGTGGATATATCTGCGGCAAACATCAATATGTAGAGCTGGCATCCTACCGATTAACAGCACCCGGTATCGGGGGAGAAGTAGGAGCGATGCTAGGTACTACACGAGGCATATACCAGGGACTATTCCTTGCTCCTACATTGGTGGGGCAAGCGGTTAAAGGAAGTATATTCGCAGCTGCAGTCTTTGAGGAAATGGGTTTTGAGACCAAACCGGCCTGGCATGAAGAGCGTACGGATTTGATTCAGGCCATTTCTTTTAGCGGAGCAGAACATCTAATTGCTTTTGTACAGGGCATTCAGCGCGCAGCCGCCGTGGATAGCCATGTGGTGCCAGAGCCGTGGGATATGCCGGGTTATGAGCATCCGGTTATTATGGCAGCAGGTACATTCATACAAGGTGGAAGTTTGGAATTATCCGCAGATGCTCCGATTCGAGAGCCTTATATTGGTTACATGCAAGGGGGCTTAACCTACTCTCATGTCAAATATGGAGTACTTATGGCTCTGCAAACGATGAAAGAACGTAAATTATTGTGAGTTTTTCTAACATATCATTGACACTTTGCATCAGCTAAATGTACAATAAGGTGAATAATAGATCACTGGAAGGTTGATGACAAATGGGCGATGAAATTCGCAGAAATATGGCCTTGTTTCCAATAGGTATTGTCATGAAGCTAACGGACTTGTCAGCACGTCAGATTCGTTATTATGAGCAGCATAATTTGATAGTTCCTGCCCGTACATCAGGTAACCAACGACTTTTTTCATTTAATGATGTAGAGCGTCTGCTCGAAATTAAGGCGTTGATCGAGAAGGGTGTAAACATTGCAGGAATTAAACAAGTCATGAATCCGGTTACCAAGGAATCGGAGGAAGCTACAGTTATTACTGCAGATACGGAAGTCAAACGCCGTGAAATGTCCGACACTCAGCTTCATCGTTTGTTGAAGCAACAACTTGTTGCAGGCAAAAGACCAGGACAGGTATCTTTGATCCAAGGCGAATTATCACGGTTTTTCAACAAAAGATAATGCTGTGGCTTACCTTTTGGCATAAGTTTATTCTACTTAAAAACGGTCTCATCATTTAAGTCATTTATGATACAGCCGATTTGCATATAGTCGTTACAGAAAGGGAGAGGTTAGTGTGAGTTATACCAGAGAAGATATCATTAGGATTGCGAAAGAAGAAAATGTTCGTTTTATTCGTTTGCAGTTTACAGATTTGCTGGGCACCATTAAGAACGTTGAAATTCCTGTTAGCCAGCTGGAAAAAGCTTTGGATAACAAAATGATGTTTGACGGTTCTTCCATAGAAGGCTATGTACGTATCGAAGAATCTGACATGTACTTATATCCAGATTTGGACACTTGGGTTGTATTCCCATGGGTAACCTCAGATCGTGTAGCTCGTTTGATCTGCGATATTTACAAGCCAGACGGCTCTCCATTTGCAGGTGACCCGCGGGGGATCTTGAAACGTGTACTTAAGGAAGCTGAAGAAATGGGATACACTTCGATGAATGTCGGACCAGAACCTGAATTCTTCTTGTTCAAAACCGATGAAAAAGGCGATCCAACCACAGAACTGAATGACCAAGGCGGATATTTTGACCTGGCTCCAATGGATCTGGGTGAGAACTGCCGTCGTGAAATTGTTCTTAAGCTTGAAGAGATGGGCTTCGAAATTGAAGCATCCCACCATGAGGTCGCACCTGGTCAGCATGAGATTGACTTTAAATATGCAGATGCAGTTAAAGCTGCCGATCAGATTCAAACGTTCAAGCTCGTTGTTAAGACCATTGCTCGTCAGCATGGTTTGCATGCAACCTTTATGCCAAAACCTTTGTTCGGCGTGAATGGTTCCGGTATGCACTGCAACCAATCGTTGTTTAAGGACAATGAAAACGTATTTTATGATGAGACGGATGAACTCGGATTAAGCCAGACAGCTCGCCACTATATGGCAGGTATTCTTAAACATGCACGTGCAATGGCAGCGATCACGAATCCAACAGTAAATTCCTACAAACGTCTCGTACCAGGTTATGAAGCGCCTTGTTATGTTGCTTGGTCTGCAAGCAATCGCAGTCCGATGATTCGGATCCCCGCATCTCGTGGCCTGAGCACTCGCGTCGAAGTTCGGAACCCTGACCCGGCAGCGAATCCTTATCTAGCCTTGGCTGTAATGCTGAGAGCAGGTTTGGATGGTATCAAACGTCAGATGGCTTTGCCAGCCCCAATCGATCGCAACATCTACGTGATGTCCGAGGAAGAGCGAATTGAAGAAGGCATTCCTAGTCTGCCTGCAGACCTGAAAGAAGCTCTGTCTGAGCTTATTCGGAGCGAGGTGATCTCTGACGCACTGGGTGATCATGCTCTGGCTTACTTCTATGAGCTTAAGGAAATTGAATGGGATATGTATCGCACCCAAGTACATCAATGGGAACGTGATCAATATCTGACGCTTTACTAAAATGCGGAATCCCTTGGCGCTCTAAGCGTTGAGGGATTTTTTTGTTTGAGGGTGATGACTAATAACAGATCGCAGAGCTTACAGAAAGATAACCAAAAGTCCACACGCTAAGAAGAAGAACCCAAAGAGAATAGATACAGAGCCCCTAAATTTCATGTCATCAATGTAAGCGTCGCTTGGTTCTGAGTCACCTTTGATTTTCCAGGCTTCGTTTGCACGCCATCCCCAAGTGGGTTTCCGTTTACTTAAAATACCAAGCGCGAAAAAAATAATAGCAATAAGAATAAGCATAATTCCCATTTGATCACCCCCTTTAAGTAAATTATACCAAAAAATGAACGACAGATAGAAATTATTGTCTCCAAGAGCAGATGAAACAAAAATAAGAGGGCTTTGTTCTCCGTGTTACGGTGAATTTTAATCCGAGTAGGCAACAGCATTAAAACTTTCTATTCCTATTCGGGTAGCATCTGCTGTGCAAAATATATATAAGGTATATACCAATTCATTTGATGGTGGTAGAGGGATATTGTAATCAGAAGCATTGATGGTGACGACTTGTACAGCGTTTGGGTTTGTTTCGGAGACACTCACAGAGTAAAGGGCATTCCGTTACATCTAAACCAAGCTCCGCGATGGCACCAGCAGTATTGGCTGGCAAGGGAATTGAGATCGTATTACCGTAACTTGCGTTTTGAGATGTTCGAGCATCTAACAATCTAGTCATGTTCTCATCTCCTTTTTGATAGTTTATGCAGAACATATTCATTGTTGAGGGCAGTAAGGATATATCATATTTTAGCTCATAGGGAGTAAAGAAAGAGAAAACAGCCTTATACAATGTCTGTCGAAGCATCGTTGTAATGATGCCAGATGTAGAGGTTTCTTCCTCACTGAAAATGTTGATTTCGATTTTAAAAATACTCCTACGGATGAAAGAAGAGGCATGTACGCATTCGGACAGTGTACTTACAGTAATGCGGAAAGGGATTTTTAATTGTATATGACTGTAAAATGCCATTTGATGCTGCAAAGAGTGGATGGAGCCGAGACGGCGGATGAGTGTGGAAAAACATATAAATGAGATGTGGAGCAACAACCATTCAATAGTGGAAGGATTGATCCAGACCCACCACAGCAGCTAGATATAGAAAGGGGGTATAGAGATTTCAACAGGTGGCTAAGGGCTAGAACGATGATTTAATCGCCGTTGAAACCCTTATGCAACAAAAGGATAACGAGATAGCCAGGCTCAAGAAGTCTGTTGAAGGTCTACGGTTACCACGACAATAAAAGGTCAAAGTGTGTGCAACCTGAACATGAGCTCAGCTATTACAGCCTAAAAGAACAGAAGAGTATAAGCGATTCCGTGGAGCGTGGCCGCTCATGACCATAAGCTGATTGGATGATGGCTCACCCTTGGGTGGCATTCTGGATGTGGATAGCTCTAAAGAGTAACAGCTCATTACAAGTTCTATTTCCTCATTACAAACAATATCCGTTTTGCAATCTCTAACATTAGAGATGTGCATGAAAGGCTTGCTGCAAAGCTTTTGTATCTAAAAGCTCAACAGTATATGAGCAGAGTATAAAAAAGGTATTCATGGTATATCAGCCACAACATTCGCTGACAAAAGACGCAAGGTCAAAGAAAATTTAGCAAAAAGTCTGTCAACCGAACATTGGATTTTGTGATGATCGACTATGGTCGGGGGCGAAACCAAGAAGGAGAAATTGGACTTAGAATGCCAGAAGCAAAGGGCTTAAGCCTTTGCGGTCTTTATTATAGGTGTCAGAAGAAAATAAAGTTCTAAACTGAAAAATAAAGTAATATTCTGACGATGCCTCATTAAGCTAACGGGCAGGATAGTTTAATAACATATCGAATTTTTTAAGAGTGGAAGGGTATACGAGGTGAGGCGTTGCTTAACTGAAGTGTGAAGTAGAGGTAATCAAAAAGGAGATACCCAGATGGAAGCAAATCAAAATATTCGTTTAGCAATCGAAGAATCTATACAGTTCCTTGAATCTACTCCGCATTTGGGGATGACTCACGGCGAGTGCAGCCGTCGAAAATGGGATGGAGCTTGGTGGCATATGGCTGCTCTTTATGAAATGGGTGAGGTGAAACTAATTCCCGAGTCTGCTATTACTGGAGCAAAATATTTACTCGAAACTCAGGTTTGGCCCACCTTCATCATATTCCCCGATGACCATCCAACAAGTGAATGTGATAAGATGAAGATGGATTGCTGCCATTGTGAACTTGCCGTATACTATATGATTCTAATGGCGTATGGCTGTGATTTGGACAAGGAACTGCCTTGGATTCGCGAATGGCTCTTAAAGCATCAGTTACCTGATGGCGGACTGAACTGCGATCCTGAAGCTTATATTCATTCTAAAAAGAGCTCTATTGTTTCGACACTTCCTCCGCTTGAAGCTATCTTATGGCATACAGACCGTGAATTTACTGAACAGGAAGTCGTTTTCTTAGATGAAGGCGCACGTTATTTAATTGAGCATCGTCTTGTATGTTCTAAACAAAATAGAAGTGTCATCGATATGGAATGGCTGAAGCCTTGTTTTCCGAGGTTTTTTGAATATGATATATTACGTGGCATGTCCTTCTTGGCAGAATGGTCCCGACGTAGGAACAAAACGCTGCCGGTCGGGCTGCTTATTGAAGGATTGGAACGATTGAACATCTTCAGGGAAACAGAAGGCTTGCGAATCGGTAGACAAGTCTTTGATCCACAAGGCCCGTGGGGTGGGCAATCCTTTCCCTTGTTAGAAGCAGTGTCTGGCATTGGTGACGTTTCGCCTTATCTAACCAGACAGTTAGATCGAGTTATCGAACGATTGGGACCGGAGTATACCTATGCATAAAGACTTCCTTTAGAAGGGAGCTCATGGTGGAAGAGGAAGGGACCAGGATGAGGAAGGCTTAGAGGGAAAAATTGTAAATTTCAAACATGTAAAATGATTGTCTAAACACTGATTGAAGCCGTAAAAAGGGAAGCAAAAGAAGAGGTCTTTGTTAAGGTAGCTCAATAAACTAAACCATGAGGCTGCCGTGGATTCAATGGCAGGTTTGTTACGCTAACGGGCAGGTTAGTTTAACTCCGGAAACGAGAACGAGAACAAGTGTTCTTTACATATATAATATATGAGTATATAATCAAAACGAAACGGAAAGGAGATCTGGTTTGCTTGATAAAACATGTAGATTCTTCTTTAGTGTAAGAATATTATAATAATAACTCAATTTTGGAGGAGTCTGTATGCCATATTGTAAAGTCAAGAATGCCAATATATATTACGAGGAAATTGGTAAAGGCAAACCAATTATAATGATCCATGGTTTTACACCAGACCATCGGTTAATGAGTGGGTGTATGGAACCGATATTTGAAGATAATTCTAATTGGCGTCGTATCTATCTTGACCTGCCTGGAATGGGACAAACAAAGGATTACGATCAAATATGTAATTCAGATGATATGCTAGAAGCAGTTATAAATTTTATTGAAACTCTTGTCCCAAACCAAGATTATCTCATAGCAGGTGAATCATACGGTGGATATATTACAAAAGGAATAATTAATAGACATAAAGATCGTATTGGTGGGGCTGCACTGATTTGCCCATTAATTATTCCTGAACACAAAAGAAGAATACTTCCCGAGCATTTTGTTGTTCATAGTGATCGCGAGTTTATGGACACCTTAAGTGAAGAGCAAGTAAGTGATTTTAGCGCAAATCAAGTCGTTCTCAATGAATATAATTGGAAAAGGTATTCAGAAGAGATCATGGCAGGTTGTAAGATCGCTGACTACGATTTTCTTAGCAAGATTCAAAGAAATTATGGATTTTCCACCAATATAGATGAATTAGTTTTTGATAAACCAACAGTATTTACTCTTGGGAGACAAGATGCAGTTGTTGGTTACATAGATGCTTTTAGAATTTTAGACAATTATCCTAGAGCAACCTTTGCCGTTCTAGATCGAGCAGGCCATAATCTTCAGATTGAACAGACTCTATTATTTGAGTCACTTATGCGTGAGTGGCTTGAAAGAGTAACAGAGTTTGGATTTTAGTTGTATATTAATCCATTGAACTAACGGGATACGTTAGTTCAATGCAATAGCGACAGGCTAGGCCTTTATTTCGTATTATTAGGTCAACCAGAGATTTCTGGTTGGCCTTTTTTCTTAGGCGTCATATGATGGCGGTAGCCGAGAGAACTTGGGCTTTATTGGGGCGGGCCCCGTCGTGAAAAAAGTTCTCTCACTGCCCCCAATGACCATGTTTGAGCTGGTTGAGACAGGGATCTCGTATCATATCACAAGCGAAGCTATGGGGTTTGGACCATCGAGGGAGTGACGACAACTTTAAAATTAGGGAGTGTGTTATGGAGCCGGTTGTAGGATTAGATGTGGCTAAAGGAGCCAGCGTCGTTCAGGCTTTTCTAGGAAGAAATGAACCTTACGGAATATTGGAGAGTTTTACGCACGAGGGGAGCGGTTTTGAACGATTGGGAGAATTACTTGATGAATTGAAGGTACTCTCGGGCAGGGAGCCTGTTATTATTTTGGAAGCAACCGGCCATTACCATCGAGGATTAGTTTCCTATTTAATACGTAAGGAGTACAGGCATTTTATAATCAATCCACTTCAATCTAAACGTGCGAGAAACACGCAACTGCGAAAAGTAAAAAAACGACGCTGCAGATGCATGGCACTTGGCCGACATGTACTATCGGGGTGATGTAACGCCACATCGTACATGGGACGAGTTGTACACTGAGCTACAGCATGTGACGAGACAACATGAGTTTATAACCTCGATGTATGTTCAGGCAAAGCTAAACTCGAGAGCTTTACTGGATCAGGTATTTCCTGCGTTTGAGAAGGTGTTCGGAAATCTCTTCTCAGCTACTGCCCTTAGAGTGCTGCAGAGTTGTCTGAACAACGAGTTTGAAAAGGTAGAATCTATCATTGAGGAACAAACAGGAAAGTCTCATTCGAAAGATTGGGTAGGAGAGAAGGCAAATCAGTTGAAACAAACATTACTTAATTGGGCCAATAATAAAAAAAAGGAGCATAACACAAAGCATAGTCCTTGTAGGGATGGTATCCCTCCTATTTGAGTCCAGAAGCAATTAAGTAGGCTGGAAGAAACCATGGAGGGACTTGCGTTGAAACAACAATTAGTGGCTGTAGCATTGGGTGGCGCATTCGTAATAGGTGCATTTGTTTATAATTCATATGCTGCCGAATCGGAAGCTCCATCACAGATATCGGCTAAGGCGAAAGCAGAAGATATCCATATTCTCAACCTAGTGCAGGGAGACTCGCATAAACAGCAGCGGCTGAAGAGCACAGCTTGAAACCATTAAATACAACCGCTATAAAAGGTAAGTATGGTCTGATTATTAGAAAATCATATCGCGGAACTGACGGCGCTGAAGTTATGCTCATTCAAACTGAATCCAAAATGGATGAAGAGGCTACTATTGAGAGCATGACCGGAAGCCCATAAATAACCAGCCTCATGGATTACGTTCGCATAAATAGATACGAATAAATCTTTCTCCATATCTGTATATAAGTTTTCTACACTCTTAAGCAAATACAAATTCAACTCACTCAATATTTTTTCTTTCAATTGGGGGATTACCAAACTTATATTACTTTGGCGACATTGTAATCTTGGTTGCTGGTAAAAGTCACAAACAGCTAAAACAAGTTGGCTTATACTTCCTTGATCAAATTTTATTGATCCTGTTGTCCGTTTTGCAATAGCATTTGAAGCGGAATTTCCCATAATGGACAGTGAGAGTAGAGTAGAAGAAGCAAAACCCACTGTAAAATAATATAAGCTTCTTAGTCTTATTGAGATAACTATTAAACTGTCTTCAATAAAAACATCGGCAGCCATGGACGAAAAAATAAAATCCTAGACTGCCGATGTTCGATTTGAACTATCATGTGCCTTTAGTTCAATTTTTTCTCTTTTCATAAAAGTTGTTGTGCCAAGGTTTCTGCCATTGAAATCACGTCTTAATTCAAGTCACTTTTGTAAAATTCTAATCCCCACCGAGTTCAATCGTTTTCGTGGCGACCCGGTCATGAAATTCCTGATCATGCTCTACGAATACAATGGTGGGCGTGTATTCAAGCAGCAGATCCTCAATTTGCATCCGGGAAATCACGTCGACAAAGTTGAGCGGTTCGTCCCAAATATGCAGATGAGCCTCCTCACATAGGCTTCTCGCGATCAGAACTTTCTTCTTCTGCCCGCCGCTAAATGCTGATATATCCTTCTCAAACTGGATGCGGGCGAAATCTAGCTTACGCAACACGGCTTTGAATAAGCTTTCATCAATTCTGTGCTCTGCTGCATAATCGGAAAGCGTACCTCGCAAATGAGAAGTATTCTGGGATACATAGGAAACGCGAAGCTGCGGATCTCGTTGAAACGTACCTGTATAGTACAGCTCCTCAGCGTTAAGCAGGTGAAGCAAGCTAGACTTACCTGAACCATTTGGACCTGAAATTGCAATCCGATCTCCTGGTTCAATCGTCAGACTAACGTTCTTGCATACTGCTCTTTCCCCGTAGTAAATCGTAACGTGATCCAGTATCGCCAATTCCGATTTGGGATACACGAGCTGAGAGATCGCAAGGCTTTCTGACTGTTCGATATTTCGGAGCAGTTTCGATTTTTCCTCTAAAGCAGTGTGTTGCCGCTGTTCGATGGATTTTGAGCGTTTCATCATTTTGGCTGCCTTATGTCCGACGTACCCCTTGTCAAGTTTGGAACCGGAATTTCGTGTGCCGTTTTTCGATTTTTCGGTCTCGAAAGACCAGCTACTAGTACGTTTAGCGGAAGCTGATAAACGCTGTATGTCTTTGTACAGCTTTTCGTTTTGTGCTATTTCGAATGTATCCTGGCGAGTTTTGTTCGTCCACCAGCTGGAGAAGTTGCCTTTTTGGATTTCAATATTCGTTTTGTTGATCGACAGAATATGATCCACGCAGCGGTCGAGAAAAGCACGGTCGTGTGAAACAAGAATAAAACCACGCTTCGTATTCAGATAATCGGCGACAAGCTTGCGTGCGTGCAAATCGAGATGATTGGTCGGCTCGTCGATGAGCAGAAATCGATTGTCTTGGATGAATAGCACAGCCAGCAATACCTTCGTCTGTTCTCCTTGGGACAGCGATTCGAATGGTCGGTACAACACGTCTTCTGAAACCTTAAGCAGGTTCAGTTCACGCATCAGCTTCCAGTTCTCATAGCTTGGCACGATCTCTTCGACGACATCTAAAGTCAAATACTCCGGATGTTCGACGGGAAACGGAAAATAATCAAAGGCGACTGGTGTGGAGATCGTACCGCTGTATTCGTACTTCCCCTGCAGCAGGTTTAAGAACGTCGTTTTACCCCGACCGTTTCGTCCTGTAAAGCCCAACTTCCAGTCTGTATCAATTTGAAAATGAACATTTTCGAATATAGGGTCATAGCTGCCTGGATAGGCAAAAGTAAGATTGGTTACCTGAATGGCGGGCATGGCAATCATCCTTTCGTTTGGAAATAAAAAAGAGCCGCAAGAAAGGTGCTTTCTTGCGGCTCTAATCCATACGAGGAAATAAGACCCCATTACAAGGGGGCCATATGACTGTCCGGAGAGGGAGCGCAAACGAAACGCAGACCTTTCTTGCAGAGACGAAATAAAACGACCCTAGCCAATCGCTGAGTCCGTTCTTTTCGTGATCTCGAAGCAAGAAAGTTCTACATGTATCCGTTCAACTCCCATCATTAAATTACATCCAGTTTATCACAATAGTAATTTAACTACAAGCTGCGTTAGTTTCATTTAGGATGAAGCCTCGCGTAGGTCGACATGCTCCTTAGATTGATTACTGTTATTCAACTATCTTCTGCTATCATTGCTTCGCAACCAGCACGCCGGAAAGAAATACTTAAAGGTTTGGATATAGGATAGGAAATGCATTAGCAGCGATACGGGCCCAAGATGATTATTAGAGCCAGTAAGTTAATTGGTAATGAGATAGAGGGCGGTATTATTACAGGTGCCTTATTCTGTACAGCAAAAGAGGGTAGGCGTATTTTTGGGGACTTGAATTCATTTCATGTAGATAATATGGGTGGGGGATATATTAAATCTACGAATAATATGGTTTATTTTCAAAATGAGGTTAATTTTACTGAAGCTACTGTAAGTGGGCTTAAGCTCGGAGTTGAAGATTTTATTGAAAATCTCGGGGAAACAATCAGAGAGTTGAGAAACGATGTTGCTTCACTAAGAGGTGATATGTACGATGATGTAATTGTGAACGCTACATTTGATCCATCACCAAGAAATTTCCACTAGTTGGAAAGATGGTTTTAGGGGAATAAAATGTGAGCGTAAATGGAACAACATTGTTTGAAAACGCTATTTGCCGTCGATGGTACAGCGTATGTACCTTTGCGCCCGATTTCAGAATCTTTGGGGACGAACCTAGCGGTGAAGGGGAAAACTATTGAAATTACAACAGGAACCCCTTCTTCATATGTGGTTGTTGAAGAGCAGTCACAAGCAATGGCTTTGAAGAATAACCCACATACCAATTGGTCCAAGGAACTAATTGTAAAGCACTCTGGGACTGTGGAGGAATTGATCGAAATACTTAATAATGATATTACAAAATCTGAAAAGTCATTGACTGACATCGATAGAAGAATAGGTGCGGCAGGCGACGATCAAAAACTTATTGAGCGCATTGAAAAAACCGTCACCGTGACAAAAAGCCCTCTTAAACTGGTCATACCCCTGTCAAGTAGACAGAACTAAAAAGACATCTTTAAGCAGCAACCGTTTCTCGGTATTCAATCGGGGAACGGTTGTTTAATTTTTTCTGAAATCTATTTTCATTATAAAAAGAAATGTACTCCCGTACGTGTTGTTCTACCTCCGCTAGGGTTCCGGGTTTCGTTAAATAAATCTTCTCTGTTTTAAGATGGGAGAAGAAGGATTCTATACAGGCATTGTCTAGGCAATTTCCACGCCTTGAATGGCTCCCAAGCATGCCAAGCCGCTTAAGTTTGCGGTTAAACGGCTTGGAGGTATACTGAAAACCCTGGTCTGAATGGAGAATGACACCCTCCATGTTCACGTTCTTACTTAGAACGTCTAGCGTCTCGCTAACTAGAGCAAGGTCATTTCGTTCCGAAAGACGCCAAGCCACGATTTCATTGTTAAACAGATCTTGAATGACAGAGAGATATACAAACCGCTCTCCAGCTCGTATGTATGTAATATCGGTAACCAGCTTGGATAAAGGAGAATCTGCCTGAAATTGTCGATCTAATCGGTTGGCATTTACCACAGATGCCTGTTTGCCAAAAAAGCGCCGCTTCTTTCGAATGACGGAACGGATCCCTAATTTCTTCATTAGGCGGTACACCTTTTTGTGATTGACCAAGATACCTTCTCTACGTAAAGCAACGGTCATCCGCAGATAACCAAAATAGGGATGGATCCGGTGGATCGACAACATATGCGATTCCAGAAGCTCTTCTTCTTGCTTACGCTGCTGGGTTGTTTGCTGATTCTTTCTCCATTTATAATATCCTGCCCGAGAAACATGGGCTAATTCAAGTAACCATTTCAACGAATATCGTGTTCGCATTCCCTCAATAATTTCAAACCTCGCTTCTTTCCTCGTCACTCCTTGTGTAGATTTGGATACTGCTTTTTTAATATTCAATCTCCGCCCGTAGATACGCCATCTCCTCTTCCATACTGGAAAATTTCGTTTTGGGTCGTCCCTGCCTTGTGGTCGTTGGCTGGAGGTTCTCCCCCGCTCGATGTTTCATCACCCAGCTTTGCACTTGGGATTTATTACGAATGTCCAATTGTTTCGTCACTTCACGAATACTCATATGTTCTTCGTTCACCAACCGGACTGCCTCCATCTTTACATCTAAGGAGTATTGCCGGAATGATTGTCCCTTTTTAGCCATGAAAAATCCCCTCCGTTCAACAAGATTAAGTCCATCTTAACAGATGTCTTTTCTCTCTTGTCTACTAGAAGGGGATAATACCAAACAGAGGGCTTTTACTTTTATGAGAGGGATTAGTATTAGACTACCTTTAATAATAGGTATCTTAACACGTTTATTGAATCGGAACGCAAATTTCGCAACGATGATTATTAATAAGTTCAATTGTATAGCGCTCCAAGATAGGTTTGGTTTCATCTAATCTGAACTTTTGGTTTTTCAACTCTAGAAATATTTCGCCCCAAGCCTTTTGAACAGCTTCTGCTGTATGATTTATCTTAAAAACAGCGTATCTTCCTCCACTAATATTGCTTAGACTTACTTCATCAGTATTAACACAGTAACCATCAGGAATAACCAAACATGCATCGTAGCGACAATTTTCCGGCTTCACAAATGCAGGATTATTTTGGGCAATGCCGAGGATAATAGACTTATTATTAAATAATTTATTCGATTCAACCCAGTATTTAAATTTCTCCATTAGTTGTGAATTTGCAATTCCATACGGACCAATCTGTCTCATGTATGCAATTCTACAAGACGGTATTTTTTCAATTTCAGCCTTCATATTTTCTTCTCTTTCTTTTTAAAGTACATCGATGTCTGAAACCATCTTATAATGCTTTAAAATGATAAACAACTCCATTTTAAAAATAATCAAATTAGTGTCTAATACCCAAAGAGCAGACTTATGTGCCTGCTCAACGATGTGTGATATTAAACTGCTGTGTCACGATAGCTTAAACAAGTCTTACTTATAGAGACTCGATTCCCCATTCTTTATATAAGTCGTTAAGTTCATGCGATGTCTTTGTAACAAAACTCTTAACCACATCTACCTTTAAATAAATTGGGGTTATCTGGGGTTCATTGTTCTTATTACGTAGCCATTGTAGTTTTATATCTCGGTACTGATTTACTTCAATTTGTGTTAACAATGGTTCAATACTATAGGCATTTCCTACATAGAGCTTGTTGAGAACATCTTCTGCCCATTCTTCTCTTTTGATTAAATTAAATTCTACTTGGTTTGCTTCCATATTATAGATTTTTCTCATTTCATCTTTTTCTCCTTGATACTCACGTTCAAAATTCGAATAGACTGTTTCCGTCCATCTTATGTCCGCATAGATATGGGCAAAATACCCTAGTATGTAATCTGTCCAGTTAGTCTCAACATTAAGGTTTAAATAATACTGGCATCTTTCCTTAAGTACCTCACTACTAGGGAATCTATCTTCACAAACAAAATGTGTAATACCCTTTTCGCTTCTTGTCACATCTCCCCTTACATGGACAGCATCTGGAGCAATACTCCCAATTAAGAAACTAGAAGATGGAGTACGCGAGCAAAGTTCTAAAGCTATAGCAAAATGGACCATTGGATAAGGCATTCTTTAGAACCTCCTAAGTTAAGACAGTCGAATAGTTATAATGTAGCTATACGCCAATATATTACAAAATATTGAAACTGGGCATATTTGAAAATAGCTAGTCATTTTCTTTACCTTTATATTCTATAATTCGTTGAAGAGAAATATGAATTGCCCTGAGATAACTTACTATGGTTATAAAACCGATCACTAAAATAATTATGAGTAGATCCATAGGTAACTCGCTCCTAACTCAAACAGAAGATTTGGTCATCCTCCATATTACCATAATTGGAACTTTACTTCCTGTTAGCTTAAAGATGTATAGTCACTCTACAACCTTATTTTTGCTGAGCAATATTTCTGTTTAAAATCCGCACCGTTATAGTAATAAAACCAATTTAAGATATAAGTATGAAAGCCTCTGATAAATCAGGGGCTTATTTTGCGTCTTGAGGGGGTGACGAAACCCATGGCAAAGATAAAATCCACATTGGACATACAACTGGATCTAACCAGACCTGTTGAGGATTTAACTGAGATCATTTCTGCTGTATTTGTGATAAATCTATATCCCCAGATTTGTCCCATATATGACAGGAGTCAAATTTTAATGAATAGTCCAATCTAATATACCCCTATTAAGCCAAATTCGAATGAAATAATAGGGGATATATAATGAAATTGAATAAAAATTTTTCTTTATTACTTTTGGGTCAATCACTCGCTAATATAGGCGATGTATTATATATAGTCGGTGTTATAAGTACAATTTTTGTATTAACAGGTTCTGCAATTGCAGCATCGTTTGTTCCATTTACGATTGCTTCTTCTATGTTTATATCCAGTCTGCTGACTCCTCTTTTGGTTGAGAAATTAAATCTTAAATGGTTACTTGCTGGGTCACAAATTGTAAAGACGATTTTACTCTTTATTCTAGGGTTTATGTTAATTGGTTTAACAGCAGCTAATTATTATTTTATCTTTTTAATAATAGGATTGATTGCTTTTTTTGACGGATGTGCAAATCCAATAAGACAGACATTAACTCCATACTATGTTAAACCTGAATGTCTAATTCAAGCTAATGGAATTGCAGAAACAATTACGCAGACCATACAAGCAGGTATGTGGTTCGTAGGAAGTTCATTGCTAATTATTATGAGTTCTCAACAACTTATTTGGTTAGTTGGATGTTTATTTGTAATTGCAAGCATATTACTTTGCCTTTTAGAAAGTGTAAACCATAAAACAACCGAGCAAAAAGGGAAACTAGAAAAAATTAAAGAAGGTTGGAAAACTTTATCTAACACTCCAGTATTAAGAAGGATTGCTTGGATAGAATTTTTGGAAACAATTGCTGCAACGGTTTGGATAGCTGCTATTTTATATGTGTTTGTCAACGAGGCTTTGAACGTTGATGAAAAATGGTGGGGATTTATCAATGGAGCTAACTTTTTAGGTCTGATTTTAGGAAGTGCTTATTGTATTAAATTTTCTTCTTTTGTTGAAAAGAAAATAGGAACCTTTATTTTTGTCGGTTCATTTGCAAGTTTCTTATTCACAATATTATTTAGCATAAACAGCATTCCAATGATTTCCTTACTTTTATCGCTCTGTGTAGAGCTTTTTGGACAAATTAAAAAAATTCCTCAACAAACGGTTATACAAACTAGTGTGTCAAAAGAACAGTTATCAACTGTTTATACCTCGTTAGGTGCTATCGGAACTGGGATTTTTGGCGTTGGCTCTCTTGTTATGGGAGTATTAGCAGATTTGTTAGGAATTAGAATTGTATTCGTTATTTCGGGGCTATTACTTGCGATAGTAAGTACAATTGCTCATAAAAACAAGCAATTATTTGTTAGAAATGTTATGGAACAATAAAATTAAAGTTGAAGGATTTTATTAGCTTTAATGTCTTAGTTTTTTTAATGACTGTGTAATAGTTTGTGAAGTAGGGCCATCATTTTTGATGGTCTTTTTTATTGAACTTATTGTACTAACGGGTGCTTTAGTAAAAGAAGAAAGGGTTCTACATATTAGTCATATCTAATATGTAGAACCCTTTAAATTTTCTATCTTTTTTAAAATTAGGTCTTGATAATCCTCATAATGTTCAGTATATTTCCAAGCGTGGCTGATGAAAATATTGTATAATGCCATATAAATGAAGCTCCTTTTCCATATGATAATATAATGCAGAGGTGAGATTGTATGAATAAATTCAGAAAAAAGCCCGTTGTGGTAGAAGCCTACCAAACTCATGAAGAGTTAATTATTCAGACGCTTGAAGGTCCATTAAAAGCCTCGCCCGGAGATTGGGTTATTACTGGAATCAACGGCGAAAAGTATCCATGTAAACCTGATATCTTCCAGAAAACTTACGAGCCGTTTGAAGCAGGCGCTTGCTGCTGATGGCTCTTCTTTTTTTTGTTCATTTGCATGCAAATTAGCCCAATTGACATTTTCTTTTGAAATAACACTTTCCACACGCTCTACTAGCAAATTAAATGCCCCGTCTGCGATCTTGTAAATTCCTGTTCTCGTAAGATACATATACTTTTCTTGCCTCAGAGTTTCGCAAATTCCCCTGTATTCAATCCAATTTTCATGGGATTTGTGTAGACTAAGTATGCTTTCGAATAATGCTATACATGCCCCTAGAGCGCCGATAACAATGGCGATCCATCTTAATCCGGAGGAAAAGCTTGTTAAAACAGGAATCAGAGCAGCGGCAACTATCTCCGCTCTTTTCCACCGTTTGTAGTATTTTTGACACTCTATACTCTTTTTATCATACCAATTAATCTGATCATCAAGTCTCTCAGCAAGATATTCTCTTTCAGATATATCCATTGATCATCTCCCCCACATAGTAGAAATGTCATAGGTAATTCGCACTTGATAATTCTACATCATTTGACCTTTTTTGGGGAAAGTTGGAATAATTATTTACAAAATAGTCCAACCGTACTATAATCGTAACAGCACATACGAAAGCACCGTTGTGCAATCCGAAAGCATCGGTGATACCCTGCTGGCATACGCTGGTGGTTTTTTTTTGTTTACCTAGAAGTCCATTCCCTAAACAATGTCTCACATAACCTGTGGAGTAAACAAGGGAGGCGTTATGTGTGAGTGGAGCTGAAAGAGGTGGCGGGAATACTGACAGGACAGTTTGGATGTCGATAACTGTTATCCTGGCACTTTTTATTTTGTTGGTAGTTATCTTAACACTAACCCTTTTATAAAAGTTTTTAGGCTCTGCCGGTTTATCTGGTGTGAGCCTTTGTTTTGTTTACCTGCATACCCTGTCACTATACGAATTGATACATATATTAAGGTGTACAACAAGTAAAGGAGGTTAAAGCTATGAGTGGATGTGACAACACAACTCCAGCTCCAGTTGGTGGTATGTGGACTTCTACAGGAGCAATATTAGTGCTCTTTATCTTGTTGGTTATCATCACTAAATCACTTTGGATTTAATTATGTGAAGAAAAGGCTGAAGGACCACACACACTTTTTTCACTTCACTCAGTACAACTCCAAAAAACGTGCACTGACCCTGCTAGCTGTGCTGGTGGGGTATTTTTTTTGTATTAGAGGGAGGCATTCAGTTGGGGGAAATTAAGTCCAAAGGATAATCGTGTAGCTGGGCTTTTGCTAGACACTAAGTATGGCAACATTGTATTCATAAAGTGTCTCGGATATAACTCCAAGATACTCCCCTGCTTGAGGTTAGTTAGTTAATGTCTGATGGGTACTGGCCAGTAGTACCCCAAGCTTCGCCTTCAACTTTGTTACCGCCAGCTCGGAATTGAATTACGTATTCCCCTGATGGCATCCCGTTAGAGTATGAATTAAGACTAGTCCACGTTAATGTATCACCTTTGCCAACAGTTTTATTAAGGTATTCTCTCCCGTTACCCTGCAAGCTCCACGAAATTGTGTTGCTTCCTGTATTCTTCACTTTAATCTTTACATGTCCATAACCTTTTTTGACAGTAAACTCCATCGTCGGACTTGTCCCGCCAAGAACCTCATGTACTTCTTGACCAGTTGACTGGATAACTATACCTCCACGCCCCTTTGGTAATTCAACCCCCATATATGGTGTGGCGGAAGCAGCCAGCGGAGCTACTGCCGTAAGAGCCAATAGACCTGTAAGAATGATTAATGTGTTTTTAAACTTCATCAAAAACCGTCCTTTCGAATGGTATAATTTGTACTAATGACCAATCAAAGCACATAAAAAGGAATAAAATGTACTTTTATATTAACAAAATGGAAAAAATTTTAATATTCGAAAATGCATATTTCCTATCTAGAACAAAAGGGTTTGAGCTTAGCGCAATTTGGACAACTTGCAGGCATGAATAGGGGAACAATAAGTGCTATTGTGACAGGTAATAAGTCAATGTCTGTTAACCAGCTTGACTTAATCACTGAGGCTATGGGTTTACCAGAAGGGGAGTTTTACGATCTGTTTATAGAAAACTTCATCATCGACCATCCTCCCAATATGAGACGAATCGAGCCGTTTTTGTTTCGCTGTGCGGAGTTGGACAAGTTGGATGCAATCCGTCGAGTGGTGGGAGCCATCATGGATAATCTGCTGTATTCACCCAAGCTATTTGAAATTGCAGAAAGATTGTTGGCGCAGGGACGACATGAGGCTGCACTACTGCTCTATGCAGGTGTGGCTGAAGCGGAGAGATATCAACATTCTGAACGTTTGGCAGTCTGCCAATACCGTATATTCACCATTCAAATCGGAGACGATCAAAGCCGAAATGTTAGGGTAGCAGCCGTTTTTGAGGCTTTTGTCGAACGCCTAGATGAAATAGATCAACTTGATGCATTGAAGGATTTAGCTAACGTGTACAGGTCTTTGCGTAAATGGGACAAGGTAGACGAAATGGCAAGGCAAATGAGAGCTAAAGCTGAAATCCAATATTCGTTTGTCCATAACGAGAAACACAAAGTTGGAACGCCAGAAAAGAAAACAAGAGGACCGTTATTTGGATACATTGCTTATGCTGACCTGTTGTGTGCCAGTGTTTGTGAAGCCCGAGGCGATTATCAGCAAGCTTTACAATATACATACACCTATGCGGATTTAGACTGGGTTAAAGAGGACGACGAGGATACTAAGTACTGGATGAACTTGTTCAGTCAGTGGGCAGAAGGTAATACTTACGTATATAAGCTTTTATATGGAGATATAAATGTGCTGCATGATTATGTTGAATATATTGTAGCGACATCAGACACTAACGAAAATGAAAAGATATCAAAACTGCTTAATGTTTTAATTGCCGCAAACCAATATAGCATAGATGTAGACGATATACTTAAACGATTTGAAACTCTTATTGGGACTTTTTCGCAACAACCATCATCAGATGATATGTATACCCGACAAGTGATACCGGATTATATCGCGTGGTTTGGTTACGAGTTAGGTTTTTATTATTTACATCGAGGGAAGTACATTGATGGCTTTAAATATTTGATGAATGCAATGGTAAAGTCACATATAATAAATAATGAAACTTACTTTATAAACTGTATGGGGTTATTTGTTCGTTTTCAAGCCCATGCGGTTCCTGAAACTAAAGCTGAGTATTTCAATCTTATTGAAAGGGTGTGGGAAAACAATGTTCAAAAAAATGGTGCTTCTAATCATTGCGGCTAGCTTTTTGTTGATTGTTACTGTGCCGGATCAAGCCTTTAACCACCACCATAGTATTCAGCCTAACGTTACCATTGGAGGATTTTAAAAGCTAAAGCTCTGCCAAACTTATGGTTGGTAGGGCTTTCTTTAGTGCAGGAATTACCACACATACGGCAGAATAACTATCTGAGGTGATCAGCATGAACCATACATATAAAATGTTAAAGTCGGATATAGAACTATTTACAAGCTGCATTAAGACAGTAAGAGTATATGTAGTACAGCCGTTGGGTGGGGATTTGATAGATATTGTGGATTACGGTGGCGTAATGGAGAAGATTACACCAGAGTCGATCAAGATTAACGGATCTTACTTCTCTCGTAAGTAGTTTGAATTTAGAGTAGAAGTGAAAGAACCTACCAGATTGTAGACGGTGTCCCTTAAAGGTAGACTATATCAAAAAATAGGAGGGGGAAATGATGAAGAAAAGAATATTTCTGTTCTTGATTTTATCTTTATCTATAGCAACTACGATAGGTGCAGCTTCAGCTTCACCCAGTAAAACTAGTGGAAACAACATAATTTCTCAAAGATCGGGCGGAAGCGCAACTGTAAAAGAAGCCTTTAGTGTTCCTAAAGGATGGGGTCATGTTAAACTTTGTATGAAGAATCACTCTGATCATCCAGTAAGAGTAAGTTTAACTCACAGCGGTTCGAACAAACTATATATTGAAGCATTAGTAATCGCTCCTCATGATACAGTGACTTGGAAATCTACTGACCAAGGTTTTAGCGACGGTTTGCGTTCTGGAGACTACATACTTCAGTGGAGAGGCAGCGATTATAAAGTTGACGGAGAAACATGGGGAGTGGCTGATTCACAGCCTGGAAACCTCTAAATTCCCTAGGAATACAACTTGTCCTTCTGGCCATTTGATGAGAAAGGTTAACTGTTCAAGCAAGTAAGTGAATTAATCCCCTTAGTTGGTGGGAGAGCTTTTTTCGTTGATCAATTTGAATTTAGCGTAGATGTAAAAAAGGACTCTGCTGGTATGTAACCACTGTGACCCCAATTGAGGACACTTTGAATAAAGCCCGCTTAGGCAGCCAATAGATGGCTTCTGAATTCGTCAGGAATCATCTTTTTTAACGCCCATTGGTAGCGGCCTGAGTTGTAGTAAGCAATGTAGTTATCGATGCATGCCCGTAATTCTTGAATGGTTGCGCACGATTTGTATTCCAGATCACCCTTCATATGACCGAAGAATGTTTCCATAGAGGCATTGTCCCAACAATTTCCCTTCCGATACATAGACTGCCTGAAGCCTGCTTTACGGACCAGAAGGCGAATTTTGGGGTGGGTATAGTGCATGTCTTGGTCAGAGTGCAAGATGGCCTCAGGACGAACATTCCCATCGAACCGTTCAATTAACAACTGCAGCGTCCGCTTCATCAAGACGAGCTCCAGAGAAGATGACAGATAGTGAGCAAGTATCTGCTTGGTTGCCCCATCCTTCACACAAGACAAGTAGGCACACTGCCCGTGACCATAGTGCAAATAGGTGATATCTGTGAGCAATACTTTTTCTGGTTCCCCTTGGTCAAACTGACGTTTAGCAGGTTGGGGCATGTCTGGTGTTCCTGAGTCGCCTTGGCCATTTTACGGTATGGATTAGCTTGCCGAATCGTGGCGACAAGTTTGTACGTTCGCATGATCCGTCGGATCTTTTAGTGGTTCATAATAACACCATTTTCCCGTTCAAGCCTCATTTTAATTACCAATGCTCCTGCTTTGCCATGTAGGGCATCAAAATGCATCTTGATGAGCGCTAAGTCATGTTCATCTGCGCGAGCTTGCAACTGGCGTCTCTCCTCGGCATGAAGTCAGCGATAATAGCCGCTTGCACTGATGTGAGACAGTTTGCACAGGTAGCGTGTCATGCGCTTTAGGCTATATTGTCGGATCGTAAGGTTGATTATCTGATAGCGCTCGGGTGTCCATCTTACGGGTCACAGTTCAATTTAGCCGATAGAGTCCTTTTCTTTTTTATGTGAGTCGGATGTATATGAAGCCACTTAGTAATTTCTGTACATTAATTAGAATTGTCTTGCGCTTATATTGAGGTCCATTTGGGAACCGTCCTGGGTGTAAATGTATACACTATATGAATTTTTACTTTGAGAATAAATTTGCAAGGTCTTTTGACTACCAGGTGAAACTGAAGTGTCTATAGAGGTGCTAGAACCTAATTTCTTAATCTCTACATAAATTGTTGAACTTCCATTATTTTTAACGAACACATTGGCGTCTTCCCCATTCTCAGGGATCATGGTGAAGGTTTTCTCAAATGCTCCTTTTCCAGTGTGATGTATTGGATTAATCAATTGAACATCAAAAGGAGTAATAACATGCCCGTCCTGATTCTCAGTATTTTCAACCACTTTAATGAAACCATTATCAGTTTGATTTGCTGAAATTGAATCCTGCGCAAAAGCAGCAGGGCTTAGTGACAGAAGCAATGATGCGGCGATACCAAAACTCATTAATTTTTTCAAATTAAATCCCTTCTTTCTATAATTTAACTACAAAAATAATTATATATAATCTGTATATCTGTGTACATAGTTACTAAGTACCATAAAATTTAGTTGTTATGAGAATTGATAAATGGCAGTCTTATTTGCGATATATAATAGATAGCTCTGCTAACCTTAATTGGTCGGCAGCGCTTTTTTTTTTTTTGACTAGTTTGAATTTAGAGTAGAGGTAAAGGATTCAGCTGGGGAACTGGTGTAAGACCTGTTTCATACCCAATAAAAAATAAATATGCAAATATTTAGATTATATTTATAAATCAGCAAGTTTATGTTTAGACATGTTTTGAGGAATATATTACCTTAGTATCTGTTCATTAAATTACTAGGGGGAAATAATAGTGAAAATACGATTTATCAAAAAAATAGGAGTATTATTCGGGGCTTTTTTACTTGTAACGGTCAGTCTATTAAATTCAAATATTTATGCTGCGTCTGTTGGGGACAGGCTTACAGAACCAGAAGTAGGTTGGAAGAGATTTGATGATACTTATAAGACAATCTTGAGAGAAAATGGAGTGTTTGCTTTCGTACCATCCGATGAGCCAGACCAAGCATATAAAGAGGGATATTATTATAGTAAAGACAAAGGCGCGACAATTTCATTTGCTTTCACTGGCGAAAAGCTTAGAGTTCTAGCTCCAGTCTGGACTTTACAATCTAATAACATTGAAGTGAACATTGACGGTGTGAAAATAATGAATTATTCAGCGTATGGCTCACCAGTAAAACATCGAGTTATTTTGTTTGAAAAACTAAATTTAGACAAAGGTAAGCATATTGTTAAATTGACAAATAATCAAGCAGGTAAGGAATTTGAAGTTGATGCTATAGATATAGCAGAAGACGGAGAATTATTACCTATCAATGCTCCATTCAATTTAGATGCTTCTGCAGGCGACAGTAAAGTTACTTTAAAATGGGATCAAATCGAGAATGCAGAAAGCTATACAGTAAAATACGGAACAGAATCCGGCAAATATACTGAAACCGCAACAGCAACAAAAGATGCCTATGGAAACTTCATCATTCCAGATCTGACCAACGGAACAAAATACTACTTTGTTGTGAGTGCTAAAGTAAATGGTGTGGATTCAGAATACTCCAATGAAGCTTCAGCAGCTCCCCAAGGTGGAGGCGGTCAAACTGATCCTGAGCAACCAACAGGAAACCGCGCAATTCTGGTAGTCACCATGACAACTGGTCTAGAGAAAGAATTCGATCTAAGCATGAAAGAGGTAAATGACTTTATCTCCTGGTACGAAGGCAAACAGGCTGGTTCTGGATCGGCTTCGTACGCCATTAATAAGCACGATAATAATAAAGGCCCGTTCAGTAGCCGTAAGGACTACATGCTGTATGATCGTATCCTAACATTTGAAGTAAGTGAATATTCTAAATAAATTTAAAAGCTCTGCTAACCTTAATTGGTCGGTAGAGCTTTTAACTGTTCACGCCACTTATAGTGTATCAAGGTATTCTTTCTGGAAATTGATAAAATCTTGCACACTATCGTGATAGGTAAATCTACCGCCATTTTTATCAATAATCCAGTTGATCTTCTCGTCATTTAACAAGACTCCATACATGCAGTGATGAAGGAGTTCAATTTGCTTTTCATCCCTAATTCGGATCAAGTGTTTTTCTTGTTCGTCAATGAGGTACCATTTCGTTTCTGTTTCATCTACATCCGCATCCACATACAGTATTGATACCGACAAGGGGAATGGCCAGTCAAACCAATGTTCTCGCTTGTCTTTTCCATAACCTTCAAATGCCATGGTTATTTCCTCCTACTTGGATAATTTCCTAATTAGTTTAAATGTATCAACGTGCTGTGATTGTACGCTTTATTGATAACTGTTTTTTGGGAACTCGCAGCTGTTCTTAGCCTTTGGCATCTTGGCACCAATGCGGTGAATGACTTGCCGTTTGAAGGTTGGCACGAACTGCGATGCGTTTGTTTAGACTGGGGTAATAGGGAGGGGGGACGAACTTTATTGTAAATCCCTCATTTGCTCAATTTGTAAAGGCAATGCTAGTTCAAGGGAGAATTTTCGGTAGCCCCTTTTGGCAATGGACGACGTAGGCTTTTAGGAATACACACATTAAATTTACTGCTGTTCTTGATTTATCCTACTGGCTCAGGAATATCGCCCCCATAATCTTTCCATGGCTTCACGTGCGCCATCGTAAACTTCTGCAAAAGTTTAGTGTAACTTTGGCAACGTCTATTCCGTAATTGTTGCATAATAGTTGTGTCCGCTTTTGTGTTCATTGTTTTGATCTGTATAGTATACAGAAACGCCGGGTAACAAAGAAGTTGAATGCTTTGTTACCTGATATCGAACGCTACCACCAATACTCTACATTATTCTGCTGAGCGAAGACGGATACGCTCTATATTGTAATCATAGAGGGCTGGGATGGTGCCAAAAGATCATTACATTTCTCGTTTGGAAATAGTCATTATACGGTATTAAACCTCCAATGATCTGAAGTTTATTTTTCTGTACTCAGAATATAATTCGTCCATAACACATCAGGAGGCTGCATACATGTCATGTCAATAAGACTCGAAGGTAATGGATTAGGGGAAAGCAGCCGCATCATACCGGAATATAAGGAAGCGTATCTAAAACTCATGAACGACAGTTAACGGCGCGGGAAGCCAGAATTGGATGATCAGAAAGTGCAGCTAATCAAGCAAGCGCTAATAAATTCCTACAACTCACGTACGGTTGCCACACGGTGAAGGTGATTTTAGCTGGGTTAAGTTGGAGGATATTATTCTGCAGTACATAAAAGGCCATAGGTAACTGGTATTATCCCCTTCTAGTAGACAAGAGAGAAAAGACATCTGTTAAGATGGACTTAATCTTGTTGAACGGAGGGGATTTTTCATGGCTAAAAAGGGACAATCATTCCGGCAATACTCCTTAGATGTAAAGATGGAGGCAGTCCGGTTGGTGAACGAAGAACATATGAGTATTCGTGAAGTGACGAAACAATTGGACATTCGTAATAAATCCCAAGTGCAAAGCTGGGTGATGAAACATCGAGCGGGGGAGAACCTCCAGCCAACGACCACAAGGCAGGGACGACCCAAAACGAAATTTTCCAGTATGGAAGAGGAGATGGCGTATCTACGGGCGGAGATTGAATATTTAAAAAAGCAGTATCCAAATCTACACAAGGAGTGACGAGGAAAGAAGCGAGGTTTGAAATTATTGAGGGAATGCGAACACGATATTCGTTGAAATGGTTACTTGAATTAGCCCATGTTTCTCGGGCAGGATATTATAAATGGAGAAAGAATCAGCAAACAACCCAGCAGCGTAAGCAAGAAGAAGAGCTTCTGGAATCGCATATGTTGTCGATCCACCGGATCCATCCCTATTTTGGTTATCTGCGGATGACCGTTGCTTTACGTAGAGAAGGTATCTTGGTCAATCACAAAAAGGTGTACCGCCTAATGAAGAAATTAGGGATCCGTTCCGTCATTCGAAAGAAGCGGCGCTTTTTTGGCAAACAGGCATCTGTGGTAAATGCCAACCGATTAGATCGACAATTTCAGGCAGATTCTCCTTTATCCAAGCTGGTTACCGATATTACATACATACGAGCTGGAGAGCGGTTTGTATATCTCTCTGTCATTCAAGATCTGTTTAACAATGAAATCGTGGCTTGGCGTCTTTCGGAACGAAATGATCTTGCTCTAGTTAGCGAGACGCTAGACGTTCTAAGTAAGAACGTGAACATGGAGGGTGTCATTCTCCATTCAGACCAGGGTTTTCAGTATACCTCCAAGCCGTTTAACCGCAAACTTAAGCGGCTTGGCATGCTTGGGAGCCATTCAAGGCGTGGAAATTGCCTAGACAATGCCTGTATAGAATCCTTCTTCTCCCATCTTAAAACAGAGAAGATTTATTTAACGAAACCCGGAACCCTAGCGGAGGTAGAACAACACGTACGGGAGTACATTTCTTTTTATAATGAAAATAGATTTCAGAAAAAATTAAACAACCGTTCCCCGATTGAATACCGAGAAACGGTTGCTGCTTAAAGATGTCTTTTTAGTTCTGTCTACTTGACAGGGGTATGACCAAACCGGGGCTTTTTTTACGTCCTTTAGCACGTTGAAAATATGTTTACTATTTAATATTTTTCGTATATATTAATATTTGGAAATTAGTTTTTTAACAAATTTTTCCTACAAAACTAGATTGAATTAACAGAGGAGATTATTTCAATGAGCATTTCATTAAGAATAGAACGCAAATCCGGTGGTGAACCAATCGAGTTTGTAAATGGTGAGATCATTGGCTTTACTTATAAGAATAATAGTTCCATAAAACTTTCAGCTAAGTCTCCAAACTTGGCTCATTCACTACATATTCAAAGTAAAATTCCGCTTCATTCGCTTCCTTCAGTTGTAGACAATGCGGATAATTCCAACATGCTGTATACATGGGCAACCACAGAATATAAACCTGATAGTGAGGATTACTATCGCAAATGTAATATCCAAATCGTTAAAAATGAAAATACAATCCGAGATATTACATTTACACACGCTTATGTAGATAAGTATCAAGAACAGATTGATACTAGTAAAGAGATTCTTGAGTTTGAACTTGTTTTAAAACAAAAAGAAGATCAATTGGGAAAAATTCAGTACAGTCCTCAGGTAGAACCTAAGGAAACAAGAGAACAGGATCATTCTGATGCCTCGAAAAAAGTATTGGAAGGTGCATACAGTAAGAATATGCTATTGTATGCAGGAAATAATACTTTTCCGTTTGAAAATCCTATGGTAGAACTAGAAAGACTTGGGTGCGAGGCGTAGAGAAGGTAAAAGATTCAACAGATACTGTAATACATTATCCTGATCGTAAAGCATTTGCATTAGTAGCTGTTCCTATAGCTCGAAAGAAGTACGGGGACATCACAGCCAATTTACTTCAACATTCACTTGACTACAAACCAGGAAATTTACACTTTAACGAGTGGTCGTATGAGGCACAGCAAATTAAAAAATCTAAAGAGCACATCGCAATAGTTAATGAAGAAGTCAAAAAAGCTAACGCTAATAAAGTTAAAAGTTTTTCATATAATGGTTCTAAGGGATTAGAAAGTGACAAAGATTTATATAACGCTTTTCACAAAATGAAATACAAAATAGATGGAACATATGTAAAAGGACAATGGGAAATTACTACAATATATTATGATAAATATAATTTTGAATATAATTTTAAACAAATGTTTACTGGGGACAACAAACTCGGTTGGGCTGCGGCCAATCTAACAAATTTAATGGAATCATGGGGAACACTCAATGAGTATACATCTTATGTTACAGTAACTGATACAAAAAAAGCTTGGAAGTGAGGTGTGAAGTGCAGATGAAACGCAGACACATCTACATCTTGATCTTTCTACTAGTTATAACTACTACTATAATTTTTTTGGCAAATTCTGGAGATGACACAATGAGGAAGTACCCTTATGGAAAAGATACGCTAGAGTTTTTTGGAGATGGGACTTTTCAGATTTACAGGGGGGGAGGAGCGGGTGAGCCTCCAATACTATACACTCATCAAATTGAAGCCCCAAATACAGTGATTGATAACGTTCTGTCATATAAAATAGAAGAAAATATCGTATACGTGGTTGGTGAAAATGGCTTCATTAAATTGGATTCAAGTACCAACACGTACGAGCAAAAGAAACGGATTTCCGACTTTACTTCCAAAGATAGAGAGATATTCAATAAATTAATGGAAAAGTAGAGGATACCATAAGCAAATATAGTAGCAAGGGGGTTCTAGCTTGTTCACAAGTCCTATATGCACACAAGAAGAACTTTATCAAAAGTATATACAAGCCAAAATGTTGACTCTTAATATTAGAGATTTACCTAATATATTTTGTCGACTTCATAATTTTGATCAATTGCGTTTTGAAGATGACACTGAGGTTGGTTTCTGCAATTTCAGTTCTAAACTCTTGTAGAATTTTATTTCAACGGCAGCCTTGGAAGAGGAAATATAATCCTAGACTGCCGTAGCTTTATTAAAATTAACATTCATCGTTAGCTTGCTCAGGAAACGAACTTTAGAGCTGCATCAATATATATTTTTAACTAGCTAGTTTCAACCCCACAGCAGAGCTAAGGACCAACCCTATACACAAAATGCGCATTAAACCGCGGGGCTCACTATAAAGGATCATGCCGAGGATAGCGCCTCCAGAAGCGCTAATTCCAGTCCATACAGCGTACCCATCGGGAGTGTTTGCATTGCCAACGATAAAAATATAAAACTTAGGCCAAAACCAGTAATCAAAAGAGTCAGCGATTTCCAACTGCGGGTTTGATTGAACCTGTTTATAAGCAAAACCCCGATCATTTCAAAAATGCCCGCTAAGATCAAATACACCCAATTCATAGTCCACTTACCTCCTCTTTCTTCTTACTAAGCATTTTTAGTCCAATCACTCCAATAAGCAGCAGCCCGATTAAAGCTACTTTCGAAACACTTATGTCTGCGCCAAATAATAAAATTTCAGCTACTACAGTTCCAGCTGTCCCTAGCCCGACAAATACAGCGTATACAGTTCCAACCGCTAATGAACGAGCCGCCTTGATCATCAAATAAAAGCTGATGTAAATTGCGATTACTGTACCACTCCATTCCAAAAAACTATCCGCATGCTTTAACCCACTGACCCAAGCAACCTCGAATATAGCCGCCACAATGACTGAAAACCACGTTTTGTTCATAACACGCTCCTCCTTAAACTTCTTATTAAAAATTGGTCCATAAAAGAAAAAGATAAAAGCCTGGGAGATAACCGCACAATGCGGTTATCTCCCAGGCTTTTATCCCTCCGTGTCACAGCCACTTGGCTGTGCGTTTTCTCTTGGACCAGACCAATCTTGCGATTGCGGAACCCTAGAAAACGTTTTTATTCAGTTATTGGCTAAAATCATACTAACACGCGATGTTACGTGAGTCAATTTACAACTCCACCACTAACCTGCCAGTTACTTTAACGCCGATGCTTAGTCTACAACTGCATTTTCACTGGATTCGCCTGGTTGGGTGTATTTTCTATTTAACTGAATGCCCGGTCACGGAGTCGTAGCTATACATATATTAAGGTGAAAACAATTAAAGGAGGGCTAAAGCTATGAGTGGATGTGCAGGTGTGTGGACTTCTACAGCGGCAATTTTGGTGCTTTATATCCTTTTGGTTATCATCCTTAAATCGTGTTGGGTTTAATTTTTTGAAGAAAATTGTATAGTGCCCCATCAACAAGTTCAATACCCTTATTTCTTTGGTAATCTGCCCGAAATCAGATTAGATAACAAGCTCTGCCGACCGATTAAGGTTAGTAGAGCTTGTTTTATTTGAGCATTTTCTTGATTAGCTTTAATAACTCAGAAGCGCTATGATCTACTTTCATGCGTCAATGGTATTTTTATCAATGGTGCCTGCTCTAACGGAGAGGTAGTATCCAATGTTAATGAAAACGGGAATAAGAGTGGATATATTCAAAATAAAGGGGAAAATGTTTCTGTGGTGTTTTTTAATTACCAGCACGCCCTATCACAGAATGTATTCTTACATATATTAAAGTGACGACAGATAAAGGAGGTTAAAAGGCATGGGTGCATATGAAGGTAATGGCGGCGGCGGTGTATGGACTTCTACAGCGGCGATTTTAGTGCTCTTTATTCTCTTAGTTATCATCACTAAATCACTTTGGGTTTAATTTGTGAAAAGAACTGTTGGATAATATCACTTCACTCATGGATTGTACAAGATTGATTCCAGTAAGCGCATAAGCTATTTGGCAATAGCCACAGCATTCGCTGTTCTTTTGGTGGGTGCTTGGTGAATTTCTGCCATAATAGTTTTGCGCTTATTGGGTTTCGTCGGAAAGGGGAACGTCTCATTGAAGGGTTTATTAGCCTATACCGAATGCCTTTTCTTCAAGATCTTCTATAATTTCTAACGCAACAAAATATCCAAAAAATAATGTTAAAATATCCTCATATCGTTTTCCTGATCCTCTTGCGCTACTCAATATTATGTTTTGACTTTCTTGGATTTCTCTTTTATGGAGTGATAGAGAAACCACAGATGAATCAGGTGCGATCAGATCCACCATTAGAGTTGACAACTTTTTCTGAAACTCTTCAATTGGAAAGTCATTATTTTCTTTTGAGTAGAGCTGCATAGGTTCAGGTGGATCTTTAAATGTAATCGGGTATTGAGTATTGAAGACACCTTCATTAGCTATTTTGTCAGCAATTAATTTACCGAAAACGATACCCGCTGCAAATGCTTGCCCAGGGATTCTTCCCATACCAAGATCACCATTAAATTGAGCTTCTCCAGTAGCAAAAACACGATTCAAGTTTATAACTTCAGCATTAGCATTGATTTCGATTCCTCCTGAAGAATAGTGCATTGTTGGTGTGATTTTGATTCTTTTATTTTTAACCACCTTAGTGCTAAATCCATATTTTTTAAATCTTTCATTCAATATAGTTTCATCAGCATGGCTCATATCCAAGTACATATCCTTTTTTTGCTTGATGCAATCTAGTTCAAAATGTAAAATCTCGTCAATCATTTCGTGGTAATCATCTCGAGCAATAGCATCACAAATATACTCATCTTTTAATAGTTGAATTCCTTCCTCATCTACTATTTTCCCTTGACTTAAAGATACAACTCCGCCCAATAAAATTTGTCTTCCATTATATATTGACCAAGGATGAGACATTACAGTAGACATTCCCTTTAATCTTGCGCCTATTTTTTTAGCTAGGATAAGCGTTTCTCCAGTCGAACCCGGTGAATTATCATTGTAATTAAATTGTCCCGCATATCCTCCTGTAGCTAATACCAAATAATTAGTATATATCCTGATAAATTGATCTAATTGAATGTCATAAAATAATGCGATGATTCCATCATCAGACTTTTCCAAATCAATCAAAATTTTATTACACAGCGGTTGTTCAATATGTTGTAACAAACAATTAATTAATTTTTTTCCTCCCTGTGATTTAATCAAACATTCAGGCATGATACCAAAGGATGTTTTTTCATAAGAGATTCCTAATTCCTCGAAAAAATTTATAACTATGTTGGAGTTTCTATATAGCGTTTCAATAACCGATCGATCTGCTCCACATTTATTAATCGTAAGATTAATAATATTGTTAATATCATTCTCCGATGGAACACGTGTATTTGCGGCTGCAAGAAAGGAGTTGCTTTGTTTGGGCGCATTCTTTTTTGTTGTAATGGTATACTTGATATTGTTTTTCGACAAATAATAAGCGACAGCAAGCCCCGAGATACCCGTACCGACAATCAAAATTGGAGTGTAGTGTTCTACGGATGTTACATTTCGTTCCATCATTCAATCTCCCTTTTTAAGATGCAGATATGATCTTCGGCTGAATCTCACAGTCCGTTTTCCACTTAGATATAGATATACAGTAGTATATGCAGCCGTGATATCTGACAAATATGGTTACGTTAAATTAAATACAGGCACATTTGCAAAAAGGAGAGGCAAAAGAGAGTTGTTATACCCATCTTTAAGAAAATATTACTGATATTTATAATATGTTTATTACCGATGAAGAATGGGATCTAAGTAATATATTTTTCCTGATTGTACAAATTTATTACTTATTTTGTCAATATCATCTAAGAAGTAAATAACTCGACTTTGAAGCATGAATATTCAAACCAATCAATCTTTGATGGCACTAGCGAATCTTTTTCTGTTAATTAATTATACGGAGGTGTCTTTTGATAAGAGGATTGGCTTTCTAGGAGTGGAAAGCTTCTAAATTTTCAAAAGGGCATATTATATTACCGGGAAGCCGCTTCAAAATATATTTCAGAACATATCTTAGAACATAAGAATATAGAAGGAACAGCTATCAAAAATAGGGGAGCTGCTTTGTGATTTTATTACTGATTCTATTTTTAAAATATGAAAGGGAGGGAATATTGTGCCACGAGCTTCGGTCATACTGCCAGTTTACAATAATGCGGCTTTTGTCTTGGAAGCAATACACAGTATTTTAGCTCAAACTTATTCAGATTTTGAATTAATTGTTATTGATGATGGTTCGACAGATGGATCTACCTTTCTTATTTCACAAATATCAGACCCTAGAGTGATAAAAATCTTCCATAGTACCAATCGAGGGTTAATCGCTTCTTTAAACGAAGGATTAAAAAAGGCCAATGGTGAATATATCGTTCGTATGGATAGCGATGATATTTCTACACCAGATCGACTAGCTGTACAAATCGCATTTATGGATCATAATCCATTGGTTGATGTATGCGGTGCTGCTTTTACTTCATCTAGTGGAGGATCAATAAAGGTAAATCCGGCCAGTCATGACGAAATTAAAACATGGTTGCTATTTCACTGTTGTATCTGCCATCCTGCTGTAATAATGCGCAATAGCATGATCCGTCGGCTTGGCATTCAATATGATAGTAATTATCCCCATGCCGAAGACTACGAGCTGTGGAACCGACTAGCTTTCCAGGTACAAATGGCAAACCTCCCCATAAACGTATTGTATTATCGTCAACATAATGGACAAGTGTCCAATCAGCACAAAGCTATACAAGATGCTACTGCTCGGAGAATTCGTCAAAGACAGTTTAGTAAGTTGGGCTTGGAATTATCAGATGAAGAGAACCAGATTATGCTGGATATTCTTGAGTTTAAAATTAATCCCTACGATTATGGTAGCTACACCAGAGCTTTAGGTTTTGCCAACTGGGTGCTAGACCAAAACAGTAAGTATTTAGTTTATAACCAGGAAATGTTAAATATAGCGTTTTCAAGGTGTATATCCCATATTCCTTATTGACAGAGAGATAAGCAAGTGATCCTGTTGGACCGATGATACTCTAATGGCACAAGCTTGTAATGTTTTTACAAAAAGGTGATTAGGCTCTGCCGGTTTAGCTGGTTGAGTCTTTGTTTTGTTTAATCTGTATGCCCTGTCACAAAACGTATCTATACATATATTAGAAGTACAACAATTAAAGGAGGTCAAAACCATGGGTGCATGTGAAGGTGGCTACGGTGTGTGGACTTCTACAGCGGCAATTTTGGTGCTTTTTATCCTCTTGGTTATAATTACTAAAGCATTTTGGATTTAATTTTGTGAAAAATTATAATGTAACACACTTCACTTTTTTTTAAGATGGTAAAAGTTGAACCCAATGGCGCATAGGTTATTTGGCAGTAACCATAGTATTCTCTTCCTTTTGGTTAACTAAGTTTTTACAGCCTATTTGGGAAACCCTGCCATAATAGGTGGTTGCGCTTATTGGGTTCTACTGTCAGTGATCAGCATAAACCTTACTTACCGAAGTTTTTTTATTTCATTTTATGTTAAAAATGAAATCTCAATTATTCGCATAATATATTGACATATGGTCAATTTTAGAGAAAAATAGATAACAATAATATAAAAATTTTGGAATTTTTATGTGAAGGGTGGATATGACATGAAGCATACACCTACGATTCGGGCGGAATTAGATAGATACCTAAAACAAGAGGGTCTGAACCTAACGCAATTCGGGCATATCGCAGGCATTAATAGGGGGATAGTAAGTGGCATTGTAACAGGAAATAGTTCTATGTCTGTTAACCAAATTGATAGAATCACTGAGGCTATGGGTTTACCAGAGGGCTATTTTTACGACTTATATGTAGAAAACTATATTATCGACATTCCCCCTAATATGAGGCGAATCGAACCATTTTTGTATCGCTGTGCAGAGTTGGACAAGTTAGATGCGATCCGTCGAGTGGTAGGAGCTATCATGGACAATCTACTCTACTCACCCAAGCTATTTGACATTGCAGAAGAATTGTTAGCGCAGGGACGATATGATGCTGCACTATTGCTCTATGAAAGTGTAGCAGAAGTGGAAAAATATCAACATTCTGAACGCTTGGCCATCTGTCAATATCGGATTTTCACGATTCAGATTGATGACGATCAAAGCCGCAATCTTAGGGCAGCCATACTTTTCGAGCCTTATGTCGAGCGCCTAGATGAAATAGAACAACTTGATGCATTGAAGGACTTAGCTAATGTGTACAGGTCTTTGCGTAAATGGGATAAGGTTGATGAAATAGCGAGAAAATTGAGAGCAAAAGCGGAAATCCAATACACTTTGAAACATCAACAGAAGAAACTAAAGGATGACGAGTCTAAAAATAGTTTAAGTCGCCCCATGTTTGTATATATTACCTATGCTGACCTGTTGTGTGCAAGTGTCTGTGATGCCCAAGGCGATTATCAACAAGCTCTACAATATACATATGCCTATGCAGACTTGGAGTGGGTTAGAGAGACTGATGATGATACCCTATATTGGGTAGAAATGTATCAAGACTGGGCACGATGCAATATTTACGTTAATAAACTCCTATCTGGAGATACAAGTGTGCTTGCAGATTATGTTGAATACATAGCTGAAACAGCACATACTGTGGAGGATGAAAAACTCTCAAAGTTGTTGAACGTTATGATAGCGGCTAACCGATATAATTTGAATGTAGATGATGTACTATCGCGATTTAAGATAGACATTGATGCCTTTACCCAACTTCCGCTATCTACTGATATGTACACCCAACAAGTGGTACCTGACTATATTGCATGGTTTTGTTACGAAGTGGCCTACTATTATTTAAACAGGGGGAAGTACAATGATGGTTTTAAACAATTATTATGTGCTATGGTAAAAGCACATATACTAAACAATGAAACATACTTTATAAACTGTACGGGTCTCTTTGCACATTTCCAAGCATACGCGTCTCCAGAGGCCAGAGAAGAGTATTTTAAACTATCAGAAAAGGTGTGGTTAGACAATGTTGAAAAAAATGACACTGTTAATCGTTGCAAGTAGCTTTTTGTTTTTTCCCGTCCTGACGCAACATATTCAGATCCTTGTACAGGTTGGAGGTTCTTAAATGCAAAGGCTCTGCTAACCTTATGGTTGGTAGAGCTTTTTAGTTAAAGGAATTGTTACACATGCCCCGAATGAGTCACTGAATGTTCAGTTTTAAAAGCATACATATAAATATTTTGATGGCACAAAGTTATGACAAATTATATCTTCCCATGAAATGAGGTTTTTTAATGATTTTTGATCTAAGAGGGTCTGAATCTATGACACCGCAGGTAGGCATCTTTTATTCAATGGTGGAGGGTAATTACAACCGATTAAAATCCATCGTTCAAGATATGCAGCAAAGCGAGTTAGATTATAAAGGGCCAGATCATAAGTATAACAGCACTTCCCAGTTGATTAGGCATTTGTCATATGTGGACTTGAAATGGGTTTACAGAATTAAAGGAGAAGATATTCCTGAATATCTTGAGGAAAAGTATGGTCCTATGGTTGATAAACATAATAATATTCCGCAAAGTAGGGATAATTCACTTAAGGATCTCTTAGCGGATTATAATTTTGTGATTAATTTATTGGAATCTGGCACATATCTGATCACAGCCGGTATCACCAAGCAAATATAAATCAACTTCGGAAATGGTATAGCCAACAACAATAATTTCTCTATTGAGAGTAACTCCAATCGTTGATTAACGGTCTCTATTTCTTTCGTAAGCAGTTTGAATATAGAGTAGAAGTGGACAATGTAATCTGCCCGAATGTGTATTTTTTATGTCAGACAAAGCTCCCCTTACTTTGACAATCAATAATCCGTATGTTTATGGATGAAGATAAATAGGAAGGAAAACTACTTCACAATTGCTCTCTTATTTTCAGTTTTGTCCCCGCTATCAGCTTCGGCAGATGCAGCAAGCGTTACTCATGACACCTATACAAACTCTTTAAATCAAGAATTAGTTTCATCTCAATTAGTAATTTTTAAAGATGACACAGCATATACAGATGTATCTATTGTCGGGAAAAGAGTAAAATTTTCGATTAGTGGTTTAGAAAACCCGTTTAACGCAAATTATTATAATCGATTAGTCTGGACTAGTACTGATGAAGAACCAAATATAAAAAATATACTGACAGTAAAAGTTGCGCCAAAAACAGGGTCGCTTTACAGTTCCAGCAACTATGAAAACCTTTCACTGATAAAACAAAAAATCAACTCTGACTCACCAGTATATGGATGGATTCAATTAGAATCCAAAGAGTGGGCTAAAGCGGGATCAGCTATAATCAAATACTAGAAAATTCCTAATGTGTAGTGTAAGTGAATACTCTAAATAAGCGAAATCCCCGCCGACCAGCTTGAACCGCACCCCAAATCTTAGACACATGATATAATCCTCTAAGAAGAAAGGGTGCGGATTTTACTTTATGGTCAAATACAGCGAAGAAATACGAATAAAAGTTGCTATAGATGTACTTGAGGGAGGGCTGTTCGAGAACGAAGCAGCTCGTAAGTATGGAATGAACCATGTAACGGTTAATGAATGGGTAGCTGCATACTCCAAGCATGGAGCTGCGGGATTGATCAATAAGGGAACACACAGGACTTTTACTGGAGAACAAAAAAGCAGTACATATTAGAAGATATGCATGAGAACCATTTGAGTTATAAAGCTGCTGCGAAGAAGCATGACGTACAAGATAGATCCATTCGGAATTGGGAGCGCATTTATCGAAATGAAGGCCCTGAAGGACTCTATATGGAGCAACGAGGACGTACAGCTAGTAAAGAGCCGCAGAAAGAACTGGAGGCAAATGAAAGTGTTATAGACGAGCTGATTAAGGAAAACCAACGCCTTCGTATGGAGGTAACGTACTTAAAAAAATTGAATGCCTTAGTTCAGGAAAAAAACTCATTACAAACGACGACAAAGCTCTTGTGATTTACGAGCTAAGGCATGAATTTAACGTCAAAGAGCTTGTCAACATTGCAGGCATTCCTCGAAGCACTTACTATTATCACGTGAAAAAGTGGAACAAGTCTGATAAGTACGCCGATGTGAAAACAGAAATGCAGCGTGTATTTAATGATGAATTAAAGTGTCGAGCGGGATACCGAACCATGAACAGGGAGATTCGCAAAATGACTCCAATCAATCATAAGACAGTTCAGAGCTTAATGAAGGAGTTAGGGCTTCATTGTATGGTTCGTAGGAAGAAATACCGTTCATACAAAGGAGCCGAAGGAAAAATAGCTCCAAATGTCTTGAAGAGAGAATTTAATGCAATGGTGCCTAATGAGAAATGGGTTACTGATGTGACGGAATTCCACTTGTTTGGACAAAAGATATATCTGTCTCCAATTATGGATCTATATAACCGTGAAATCATCAGCTATACCATTTTTAGAAGACCGACTCTCTCTATGGTCACAGAGATGCTCGAAAAGGCCTTAGAGAAGCTACCAGAGCAACACAATCTCATTCTGCACTCTGATCAAGGGTGGCAATAAAAGCGCTACCAGTATAATGCTCTCTGAGAGAGGAGTCACACAAAGTATGTCACGCCGAGGGAACTGCCTGGATAACTCCGTGGTAGAGAATTTCTTTGGAATCTTAAAGACGGAACTTCTGTATATTCAAGAATTTGAATCCATTGAACATTTCATTCAAGAACTACATCAATATATTCACTACTACAACTATCGAAGAACCAAACAAAAGCTCAGAGGACTGTAGCCGGTAGAATACCGCATTCAGTCCTCTGTAGCAGCCTAAGTCTGTTTGTGTCTAACTTTTTGGGGTCAATTCAGCTAAGGTAGTGGGGATTTTTTAAAATAGGCTCTGTTAAAGAAAAATGTTGATATTTGATAAATTTCCATAAACTTGCTATAGTAAACAAGAACAAACATTCGTAAACTTTTGGGAGGTTACAAAGGTGAGCAAAGCGTTTAGCAACTTGTTAAAGTATATCGACAAATTACCGCATACAAAAAAAGAACAAGTCTATCAATGGGTTAAACGCTATGTTGAACCTTCTTCTTCTGCTGGTGGTCGTTTAATCAATGAAATGAGAGAAACTCGCTTCAAAGAAGGTTTCGAGTGTCCTCTGTTCATCAGAACACGTTGTTCGATTTGGAAAATACAATGGTCGTCAACGCTATCGTTGTAAATGTTGCAACAAAACCTTTACTGACACAACTAATACCGTTTTGTATCGCACTCGGAAAGGTAACGAATGGATTACATTTGTTGAATGTATGTTTAAAGGATATTCTCTACGAAAATCGGCTGAAATCGTAGAGGTTACTTGGGTTACTCTTTTTTATTGGAGACACAAACTGTTAAACGCATTGAAACAAATGGATTTTGACCATTTTGAAGGAATTGTTGAAATTGACGAGACTTATTTCCTGTATTCTCAAAAGGGACAACGTGGTATTACAGACCGAAAACCTCGTAAACGTTGTGGTAAATCTAATCATAGAGGTATAAGCCACGAACAAGTTTGTGTTCTCGTTGCCAGAGACCGTACAAAAGCAACCGTCTCTAAAGTTGCTTGTATGGGGCGTATTGTAAAACCGAAAGTCGATGCCTTGATTGGCTCTAAACTGTCCAATGAAAATGTGCTTGTAACCGATGCTTGGAGAGCCTACAAAACCTATGCAAAAGAAAAGGGTTTAGAGCATTATCAGATTAAATCAGACGGTGGCAAACACGTTATTAAAGGCTTGTATCACATTCAAAATGTCAATGGTCTCCATTCTCGTTTGAAACAATGGATAGACCGCTTTAAAGGTGTGGCTACGAAATATCTTGATAATTACCTTGTTTGGTTTTTATTTGTCGATAGTCGTAGTAACGAAAGCACTAAACAGCATATAAAGGAATTTCTATCAAACTCATTTTTATTTGAAATGACGGACACATATGACAGGCTGAGACTATCAAAATTTAATGTGTAATTCTTATTAAATTAACGATGTAAGTTACTTTAAGGGTGGGGAAAAGGTATATGGGCTATTATCTCGTAGTATTTTTTTGTTTTGCTATTACACTTCATAATATCGAAGAAGCAATTTGGTTGCCTAAATGGTCACAGCAATCTTCAAGGTTTCAAAAGCCAGTTACTTCAAGTGAATTCCATTTTGCTGTTATTTTTATAACTATTCTGGCTTATTTATCTGCATTTAGTTTTTTATATATGCCAGAATCAGATTTTGCGAAATGGATTTTTATTGGATTTTTAGGTTCAATGATTTTTAATGCTATTTTTCCGCACCTTATTGCGACCATTTTGATGAAAAAGTATGCACCAGGACTTCTCACTGGTTTATTACTTAACCTTCCAATAAATTCATTATTTATCTATCAAATGTTTTCAAAGAATTTAATTATATGGAAAGAGTTATTCATATCAACATTTGTAGTAGGAATTATTTTATTAGCACTTATTCCTTTTTTGTTTAAAGTTGGTGGAAAAATAACTCCTTCTTAATATGTTGATTGAGGACTAAAATTTTTTTGAATTAGGAAAAAGGGAAACCGTCTACAATTGGTTTTCCCTTAATTTTATTGAAATTATCAACATTAACGTATAACAGAGCCTTAAAATAAAAAAAGACTCCGCCTATCCATTACAATTATTGGTTATGGGTCCAGCTGTTCGAGCCTTGTTTATAAAATTTATAAAGAAAAGCGGGCAAGCAGGACCAAAGCTGATACAAGTTTGAAGAAGCTATAACTGGCGGGATTGGTAGTTTGGGGATCATTTAACACAAAAAAAGCAGGAAGAATTCTTCCTGCTTTTTGCTTGTAAATAAATATTAACGTCTGCGTTGTCCATCATTCACGCTAAACAGATTGACAGCCAGTGCGTTACCTCTTGCACGCGCAGTGGCTCTTTGGTTGGAACGGATGTTTAATCTTCTTCTTCTCAATTCACGGTTGCTGTGTCTTCTGCTCATAATATCACCTCCCTTCAAAGAAATGAAGGTACGGTTAAATCTTAATGATGTTTATGCTTACGCTTGGTAATTTTGATATTTAATGCGTTAGTTGCGAGTGCATTTCCGCTTCCTGTTTTAGCAGCTGCGGCTTGAAAGACTTTAACGACCAGATATCTGTTTTTCCCGATGCGATGCTTATACGTTTTAACTCTATTTCTGATCATCTGCATAACTCCTTTACTTTAGGTCTGCTATATACATATGTCAATTGTGCTAGTAATGTATCAGCATAAATCTACTAAAGACAAAAAGAAGCTAGTACCTATGTTCCTAAATGTTTTTTAAAAAAACTCATGCTAGCCTGCGTTCGCCTTCCCAACTTTACGTTATAGGGGAAGGCTAGAGTAGGTTCACATGAGTCAAATTTCCATTTGTTTAGCTAATAAAAGTAAACAGTTCAAGATCAGACGGGACTATTTCGGATAATGGGGGGGATATAATAGTAGAGACAATATAGGTTGCTGAAAAGGAAAGAATAGTTGTGAGACACACATAGTAAACATAATAACAATATAAAACCGGCTCGCCTAGGCGGCCGGTTTTATATTCGTGGTAGTATAACGGGGAAGAAAGCACGATAAATCAGTGGAAGTCCCGGAAGAGTCCAACAACCTTGCCCAATATGCTGACGTGTGTCAGGCGAAGCGGTTCAAAGGCTGGATTTTCAGGTTGAAGCCGGATATGATCTTTTTCTTTGTAAAAGGTTTTAACTGTTGCCTCGTCTTCATCTGTCATAGCTACTACAATGTCTCCGTTATCAGCTGTCTGCTGCTGACGTACGATTACATAGTCTCCGTTAGCAATACCAGCTTCAATCATGCTTTCGCCTACAACAGATAACATGAATATTTTATCCTCACCAACAAAGTGTTGGGGAAGAGGAAAGTAATCTTCAATATTTTCTGTCGCCGTAATAGGAAGACCAGCGGTTACTTTGCCGACGACGGGAACACGACTAATGGAGTAATTAATCAAGTTGCTGTTATCCGATTCGTCTTGACCAAGTAATTCAATAGCCCGTGGTTTCGTAGGATCGCGGCGAATGAGTCCTTTTTTCTCCAAACGATCCAAATGACCGTGAACCGTAGAACTGGAGGCCAATCCGACTGCCTCGCCTATTTCGCGCACAGAAGGGGGGTATCCCTTTAGACGCACTTCATTGCGGATAAATTCAAGAATGGCCTGCTGGCGGCTCGAAATCTTAGACATACCGTATCAACCCCATTTAGTAACGTTTGGGAAAATTATAGCATAGAACCTCCGTTCGTACAAACATAAGTTCTAAATAATCCCTAAAAATATTTACGAACTTTTGTTCTCTTTTCTATTGAACAAAACAAATGTTCGTGTTATATTGTGAAAAACATAAGAACAAACGTTTGGAGGACGCGGCCAATTATGAAATATAGCACTTATCAAAGTATTTTCCCGATGAACTTAGAGAATTTACAGGAGACCCGAAAAGAGGGTAAGGTGCGTTTGTTACAGGTTATTACCAATACTCTTTTACTCAAGCTTCTTATTCTAGTAATTATCGTTTGGGTTGCAGGGGCAGGTGTACTTACGGTTTTCGCAGCACCTTCAGTTTCTAATAAAGAGGTGATTAAGCTGACCGTACAACCTGGAGATACGTTATGGAATATTGCCGTGAATCATAAACCGGAACGAATGGATACACGGGTATATATTGAAGGGATTATGCGTATTAACGCTTTGGAGGATCGGGGAGTGCAGGCAGGTCAGGTGCTTAAGCTTCCACACTTCTGATCTATAAGACTATAGAGCTTGTCAAGGAGCGCAATGCGGGAGCCTTGACAAGCTCTTTTCTACATGTCAAAGTGTATTATATCTTTGCTTTTATGGAGGGGACACAATTTGGATATAGACAGCTTGGTACAGCGCATTAATGAATTAGCGCGCAAAGCAAAAGCCGAAGGATTGACAGAAGAGGAAACCACAGAGCGCGCCAACCTTCGGGAAATTTATTTAGGCAACATTCGCCGTAATTTTCGGCAGCAGCTTGAAACCATTGAATTTGTGGACGATGATACGTCGAAGGGAAATGACGGGCTGAAGCATTAATGTCGCTAAAGCCTGCATCATTTGCCTTGTTTTAGGTATCTTTCCTGGTATCTATATAGATCAGCTTTAAGGCAGTTGTTTTAATGTAATATTTATTGGGAAGGGAATTGAGAGATGGCCCGATCATTTGAAAGAAAAGTACGTAAAAACACAGCGCATTTAAATAAAACGCGCAAGAAACAAGGCATTCAAACCATTAACGGCGCAGGTTCAGCAATGGACATTTTCCGTGGCCGTAATATTACTGTGCCAATCATGCTGGCTGGTCTTGCTGTATTGTACATGCTTATGAGTTACTTTTTGACTAAGACCGGCATGCGGGGAATGGACTGGCTGGTATTTGGCTTGTACTTGATGCTGGCTGTTATCTTCTTCATTCGCCGTCCTTATTTAAAAGTGGGAAAAGATACCCTCTATATGTTAAAAGGTGGAAGAGAACGTCCGATGACGGCAGGGGACATGAAAGCCATCAAAATTGAAAAGGGTTACGTTACCGTTGAAAGAAAAGGGAAGGGCGGTAATTTTATTTTTACAAAATCACTGGGACGCTACGATACGGATGCCATCGCAGAGCGGCTTGAAAAGTTTGCACTATCCAATCAGATACAGGTAGATAAGAAATAACCGATTTAGCCTGTAGCTCTGTAAGTAAGGCCGTATGATGTTATTTTTTCATATAACATGGTGCGGCCACTTGCTTAATATGGGCACACATAACGATCTGATTCGTGACCAAACAGACAATCTTACATATACAGTGGAAAGAGAGTGGATAATTCATATGACGATTCAGGCGATAATGTTTGATCTTGATGATACCCTTCTGTGGGATGAACGTAGTGTAGAAGAGGCATTTGATGCAGCGTGTCAAACAGGCTCCCGAGAAACAGGGGCTGATCCGAAAACGCTGGAAGAAGCCGTACGCAAGGAAGCGCGCGCTTTGTATGAGTCCTATGAAACCTTTAGTTTTACTCAAATGATTGGCATTAATCCGTTTGAAGGACTGTGGGCGAATTTTACAGCAGGTGAGCAACCTGAATTCCGCCAATTGGAACAGTTGGCTCCTGCTTATCGTAAGGAATCATGGCGCAGAGGGCTTCAGCAACTGGGGATAGATAATGAGGAGTTGGCGGAGAAGCTAGCTGCCCAATTTGCTTCGGAAAGACGTGCACGTCCACATGTATATGAAGAAACGTTTGAGATTCTGGAACAATTGAAGGGGCAATACAAGCTGTTATTGCTGACAAATGGTTCCCCTGATCTACAACAGGAGAAGCTGGATGGAGTTCCTCAATTGGCTCCTTTTTTTGATCATGTTGTCATTTCAGGTTCTTTTGGTCGGGGCAAGCCTGACCCTTCTATATTTCAGCATGCTTTGGGACTTCTAGGAATTGAACCTGGACAAGCTTTAATGGTAGGAGATAAGCTGACGACTGATATTCAAGGGGCTTTGGCAGCTGGTGTCCATTCGGTGTGGGTGAATCGGAACGCTAAAACCAATACTACAGAAATCAAGCCGAAGTTCCAAATCAAGCATTTGTCTGAGTTGCATGGAATTATTCAATCTTTAAAGTGAGAAATCTACAGTTTTCTAAAACAAGTATCAAGAAAACTCCCTTCGCTCGATATGCTACAGAGCGGAGGGAGTTTTCTTATTGACACCATAGATCTTAATTATGCTGTAGTGAATGTTGGATCTTCGAACGGTTCGGCAATCCAGCCATTTTCTTCGATGAACAAGCGGACTGCGACGATCTTTTGATTTTCCATTAAAGTGAAGAAGTGCGGTGTATTTTCAGGTACGGAAATAACGTCACCTGGTGAAAGCTCTACATTAAAATAGCCGATCTCTTCAGAGCCTTTAATGATGAAAATGCCTTTACCAGCAACAATGGCACGGATCTCATCCTCGGTATGGGTGTGAATTTGCTCGAACTTGGCCAGCAGCTCGTCCAGTTTCGGCGTTGCTTCAGATAAGGTGATAACGTCCCATATTTTATATCCGCGACGTGCGGCTAAATCCTTGATTTCAGGTTCAAATGTTTTAAGAACAGCGGCTTTTTGATCATCTGTCAGAGTAAAGTTTTCTTGCAGCTCCCTTGGCAGCTTGGAAGCATCCCAGTGTTCATACAATACTTGGTGGCTCTCCAAAAATTCACGTACTTGTTCTTCACCACTAATTCGCTCATTCGTATTGCGTATAAAAATTTCTGCCATATACAAATCCCTCTTTTCCACTTGGATTAATGTTGTATAAAGAATACCATGTCTTATCCAGTTGCACAATACAGGCTGAAACATTTATATGGGAACGACTATAGCTAAACGATACAGTTTAAAGACGTTCGTCTATAACGATGCATACTACAAAAATAGATCAGCTAAGTCGTTTATGAAGAAGAATAGCCTGCATAAAACGTATGTTTTTACTTCAATCTATCTAAATGATACGGTTTCTGCTAAACTAGGATTTAACGTTTTGCGGGGGTGAAGAAATTTTGGATAAAGTTAGCTTGCAGGATGCGTTACAACGAAGAATACTCCTTCTTGATGGGGCTATGGGTACTATGATTCAGCAGGAAGACCTTTCTCCCGCTGATTTTGGTGGAGAAGAGTTGGAAGGCTGCAACGAGATGTTGGTCTTAACGAGACCGGATGTCATTCAAGGGATTCATGAAGCATACTTGGAGGCCGGGGCAGACCTGATTGAAACGAATACATTTGGAGCAACATCCGTCGTTTTGGCGGATTACGATATACCAGAACGTGCCCGTGAAATTAATCTGGTGGCGGCCAAACTGGCACGTAACGCGGTGGATAAATACAGCACTGCGGACAAGCCTCGTTTTGTTGTAGGAGCTATGGGTCCAACCACGAAAACCTTGTCTGTCACAGGCGGTGTTACATTTGTAGAGCTGATTGAAAGCTATCAGGAGCAGGCTTTGGCGCTTATTGAAGGCGGGGTGGATGTTCTTCTGTTGGAGACCTCACAGGATACGCTTAACGTTAAGGCAGGCAGCATTGGAATTCGTCAGGCTTTTGAGCAGACAGGGATTGAGCTTCCGTTAATGATTTCTGGCACGATTGAACCGATGGGAACAACGTTGGCCGGACAAAATATCGAATCCTTCTGCATATCACTCGAACATTTAAACCCAATCTCGATTGGACTGAATTGTGCTACAGGTCCAGAGTTTATGCGTGATCATATTCGTTCTTTGTCTGAAATGTCCTCTGCAGCTATTAGTTGTTATCCAAATGCGGGCTTGCCCGATGAAAATGGTCAATACCATGAATCGCCGGATTCATTAGCTCGTAAAATGGCTGCTTTCGCTGAAAAAGGCTGGTTGAATATTGCAGGAGGCTGTTGCGGTACTACACCAGAGCATATAAGAGTAATGAGTGAAAGTATGGCGCAGTTTGAGCCTCGCCAGCTCGTAGGTCATCATCCTCCTGCCGTATCAGGCATTGAACCAGTATATATTGAACAGGATAATCGTCCGTATATGGTTGGTGAACGAACAAATGTTCTGGGTTCCCGGAAATTCAAGCGTTTGATCGTAGAAGGCAAATATGAAGAGGCGTCTGAAATTGCCCGCGCTCAGGTAAAAAGCGGAGCACATGTCATTGATATTTGTGTGCAAGATCCGGACCGGGATGAAATGATTGATATGGAAGCGTTCTTGAAACTGGTTGTAAACAAGGTGAAAGTACCATTGGTGATTGATACCACGGATATTAAAGTTATCGATAAAGCACTTCAATATTCGCAAGGTAAGGCAATTATTAACTCCATTAATTTGGAGGATGGTGAAGAAAAATTTGAGAAAATGGCTCCTATTATTCATAAATACGGCGCTGCTGTTGTTGTCGGAACGATTGATGAACGTGGACAGGCAATTGCGCGTGAGGATAAGCTTGAGGTAGCTAAACGTTCTTATGATCTGTTGGTGAACCGTTACGGTCTGGCAGCGGAGGATATCATTTTTGATACGCTCGTATTCCCAGTAGGAACAGGGGATGAACAATATATCGGTTCGGCTAAGGAAACGATTGAGGGCATACGTATCATTAAAGAAGCCCTTCCTGGGGTTCATACCATATTGGGCATCAGTAACGTATCCTTTGGTTTACCGGAAGCGGGTCGTGAAGTGCTCAATTCTGTCTATTTGTATGAATGCACCAAAGCGGGACTGGATTATGCAATTGTAAATACAGAGAAGCTTGAACGCTATGCATCTATCCCTGAGCATGAACGGAAATTGGCGGAAGATCTGATCTATAATACAAATGACGATACTTTATCTGCATTTGTAGCAGCTTTTCGTAACAAGAAAGTGGAGAAAAAAGAGAAGATATCAAACCTTTCGCTCGAAGAACGGCTGGCTTCCTATGTAGTGGAGGGAAGTAAGGAGGGACTGATCCCGGATCTGGAGCAAGCTCTCGCCAAATATTCTTCTCTGGAGATTATTAACGGACCGCTAATGAAAGGGATGGAAGAAGTAGGACGTCTGTTTAACAACAACGAGCTGATTGTTGCGGAGGTTCTGCAAAGCGCTGAAGTAATGAAAGCATCCGTGGCTTATTTAGAGCCGTTCATGGAGAAGAATGAATCCTCGGTAAAAGGTAAGATTTTGTTGGCTACGGTCAAAGGTGATGTGCATGATATAGGTAAAAATCTGGTGGAGATTATTCTATCCAACAATGGTTACCATATTGTAAATCTGGGTATAAAAGTACCACCAGAACGCATTATTGAGGCTTATCGTGAAGAAAAGGCTGACATGATCGGCCTGTCCGGTCTGCTTGTTAAATCGGCACAACAAATGGTGCTAACCGCGCAGGATTTGAAAAATGCGAACATTGATATTCCAATAATGGTTGGTGGAGCTGCCTTAACGCGTAAGTTTACTAAAAATCGTATTCGTCCTGAGTATGATGGACTGGTAGCCTACGCGAAAGATGCTATGGATGGCCTGGATATTGCCAATAAGCTTATGGACCCTGAGTCCCGTAAAAAAATGGCCGAGGACATGAAGGCTGAGCAGGAGGCAGAAGCGGCAACGGTCGTGGAGGCCAAGCCGCTCCCTAAGCTAACTCGGGCTGTACGCTCTAACATTGCTCAGGATTTGCCCGTCTATATCCCACCGGATACGGATCGCCATGTACTGCGTAACTATCCACTGAACTATATTCTGCCTTATGTGAATATGCAGATGCTGATGGGACATCATCTTGGCTTAAAAGGGAATGTAGAGCAACTGCTAGCTTCGGGGGACCCGAAAGCGATTCAGTTGAAGGAAACCGTGGACAGCATCATGTTTGAAGCTGTTACAGACGGAATTATTCAGGCGAGTGCTATGTATCGGTTCTTCCCGGCTCAGTCCCAAGGAAACCAAATTCTAATCTATGATCCATCGGATGTAAGCAAGGTACTGCACACATTTACGTTTCCGCGTCAGCAGGTAGAGCCCTATCTATGTCTGGCTGATTTTTTGAAATCAGTGGAATCAGGGGTTATGGACTATGTAGGTTTTATGGTTGTTACCGCTGGTCATGGCATTCAGAAGCTATCTACCCAGTGGAAAGACAACGGAGATTATCTGCGTTCACACGCACTTCAAGCGGTAGCGCTCGAAGTGGCAGAAGGGCTAGCAGAACGGCTTCACCATATTATCAGGGATAGCTGGGGGTTCCCGGACCCAGCCGATATGACGATGAAACAGCGGCACGGCGCTAGATATCAAGGTATACGGGTATCCTTTGGTTATCCGGCATGTCCGGATCTGGAGGATCAGGGACCGTTGTTCCAATTGTTAAAACCTGAGGACATTGGCGTTGAGCTAACAGAAGGGTTTATGATGGAACCGGAGGCTTCAGTATCAGCCATGGTGTTCAGCCACCCTCAGGCGCAGTATTTTAACGTCGAAAAGGTTTAACACCTTTATCAGATGGGATAGCAAATACCCTCCGAGCTTCGGAGGTTTTTTGCTGGTCAGCAGGAAGAAGGTAAATGTCATGGAATTATATTTTCTCGGTACAAATGCAGGGGTACCTACAATTCAGCGAAATGTAACATCCATTGCTCTTCGTTTACTGGAGGAACGAAGAAGCATGTGGTTGTTTGACTGCGGTGAAGGCACTCAACAGGAAGTATTGCGTTCGCCGCTCAAGCTGAGCAGACTTGAAAAAATATTTATCACTCATTTGCATGGGGATCATCTTTTTGGTCTGCCAGGCCTTTTGTCGAGTAGGGCATATCAGGGAGGTACGGCACCTCTGACGGTATATGGACCGCCTGGGCTTCAGCAATATATTGAGCTATCTTTAGGGATCAGCCAATCTCGTATCAATTACCAACTACATATTGTGGAGCATACGGGCGGGGTTCTGTTCGATGACGGTCAATTTCGGGTGGAATCCGCTTTGCTGGATCATCGGATCGACAGTTATGGCTACCGAATTGTAGAGATGGATAAGCCCGGTAAGCTCAACCAAGAACTGTTGGAACGATACGGGATCAAGCCTGGCCCAGTATACGGTAAATTAAAGCGTGGAGAAAGTGTGGAAGTAGAGGGTGGAGTTATTCTGCATCCCCAGGATGTATTGGGTTCACCTAAAAAAGGACGGATCGTCACTATCTTAGGTGACACGAGACCTTGTCCGAATACGGTAGTGCTGGCACGAGATGCGACTGTTGTCGTTCATGAAGCCACATTTCTGCATGATCTGGCGGATACGGCGTACGAATATCATCATAGTACGGCGCTTCAGGCAGCGGAAGCTGCCAAAGCCGCAGGTGCGGAGCAGTTAATTATGACGCATTTTAGTTCTAGGTATAAAGATCAAGAGCAGCTTCAGCCTTTGCTGGAGGAAGCGCGAAGCCTATTCCCCAATTCATTGCTTGCGGAGCAGCATGTGTTGTTACCGGTACCTGATATCGGTCAATAAACGATTGGAGAGAAAGGTATGTGCTTAGGTGCCGGGGCTTGCTCCGGTGCTTTTCTTTTTCACTAGAAATTATTTTCCGGGAAAGCGCAGGATGCGACAAGAGGTGAGACGTATCAGTATGAGGATGAATGAAATTGTTCTACCACATATGGAGGCATGTCATATTTGAGTTTCTATATATCGAATTTAAAGGATTTAGTTGCTTGAGTATGCCCAGGAAATACAGGAAATTTTCTTTGAAGACGTAGCATCTTCGATGGAATTCGACGAAGAAATGATCTTATGCTATGGGGAAGCGACGGCTTTTAGCGAGGGTTGACGCTATTTTGGATGGTTTACCAGCAATTCATGGACTTCATAAGCATTTTTGACTTAAGATAGATGAGATGAGTGGAAATGACCGATTATTTAATGACCTGAGTCATTCAGGTGGTTAAATAAAAAGGAGAACACCATTCATGGGGTGAATTATTATTTTCAATGTTATGATGTATGAAATTGAAGTGGGGGAGGGGATTGCGATAAAATCGTTACTAATTGATCTGGATGGAACACTTTATCATGGAAATCGAATGATTAAGGGTGCGGATCTGTTCATTTCCCGATTACGCTCAGAGCAGATACCTTATGCATATGTCACAAACAATGCTTCACGCACACCCGAATCGGTGGCTGAGCATTTGATTGGTATGGGAATTGAAGCAGCTAGTCATGAAGTATATACTTCAGCGTTAGCAGCTGCACAATATGTTGCACAGCAAAGCCCTGGAGCTCTTGTATATTGTATTGGTGAAACGGGATTACGCGAGGCACTCACGGGGGCTGGCTTGCAGCTTGTTCAGAACCATCCTGATTATGTGGTACAGGGGATAGATCGTCAATTTACATATGAAACGCTGGCAGCTGCCATGCGTTGGATTCGTGAGGGAGCCACATTTATTTTGACAAATCCGGATCTACAATTGCCTTCGCATGACGGACTTACACCAGGTGCAGGTACAATTGGAGCTGCCATTGAAGCTGCTTCACAGGTCAAACCGATCGTCATCGGCAAGCCTTCAAGCGTGCTAATGAATTATGCACTGAATCGCTTGAACATTAGAGCGGATGAAGCTCTGGTTGTGGGCGATAATATGCTTACAGATATTGCGGCAGGTGCAGCAGCAGGTTGTAAGACAGCTTTGATTCTGTCAGGCGTGACGACTCGCGCTAATATGGATGAACATATTCGTGCCGTTGGAGTGAAACCTGACCTGATGTTTGAAAATTTGGACGAACTGCAGGAATGGATGAAAGAAGAGCTGAAGTCATAAAAAAATATATGTTTTAGAAATTTGCGAGAATTAAAAGCTATGTAGCTACGAAAGGAAAGATGTTGATATGCCGGAACTTCCTGAAATGGAAAACTACAGAATCTTATTGTCAAAACAAATTTTGGACATTCCGATTACTGGAGTGACGGTTAGCCGCGAAAAGTCCATTAATACTGAAGTGGAAACCTTTAAAAAGCAATTGCTGGGTGCAACCGTTGTATATTTAGAGCGTCGGGGTAAGCATTTGATTTTTCATTTAAACACGGGTAAACGACTTGTGCTTCATCTAATGTTGGGAGGACTGTTGTATCTGGGAACGGAGGAGCAACGTCCAGACCGTACGATTCAGATCGAATTGGATTTTAGCGGAGTGAAGCTTTATTTTATCGGACTGCGCTTAGGTTATCTGCACTTGCTGACGGCTAAAGAAACAGATGAAGCTTTGTCAGACCTGGGACCAGATCCGTTAGACCGTCGTATGACGTTGGAGAATTTTACAGCACGTCTAAAAGGACGACGGGGAATTTTGAAAACAACACTGGTAAATCAGCAGGTTTTTTCGGGGATTGGAAACTGCTATTCGGACGAAATTGCTTATATCGCCGGATTTACACCGGGTTCCAAGGTACAAAATATTGTACAGTCTCCAGAAAAAGTGGAAAAGCTATATCATGCTACTCAATCCGTACTTCGTGAAGCTACTGCGGAGGGCGGTTATATGGAAATGCCTCTAATGGAGGGAGACACGCTAACAGGTGGCTTTGATCATCAGTGTCGAGTATATGACCGTGAAGGAGAAGAATCTCCAAGCGGTGGGAAAATTGTAAGAGTCGAGCTGGCGGGAAAAAAAGCATTTTATTGCCCGGTGCAGCAGCATGATGCCTAAATTGCTTATCGGCTCTCACGTGAGTACGCGTGGTGGCTTTTCCAAAGCTGCTATACGTGCACGAGAGCAGGGAGGACGTTCATTTCAATATTTTCCGAAAAATCCTCGTAGTCTCAAGCTGAAGGAATGGAGTTCCATAGATGCTGCTGCTTGTAAAACCTACTGCTCAGAGCACCAACTTCAATCTATTGCTCATTCGCCATATCCCGTGAATCCAGCTCATGGTCGCGAACGCGGTCAGGAACTTTATGAACTGATGGTTGCTTCATTACGCAATGATCTGGATATTGCTGAAGCCTGTGGATCGAAGGGGATAGTTGTCCATTTTGGGCATATGCATTCGTCTGACCCGCTGGAGGGCTATCGTAATATTATTAACTGTCTGAATGATGTGCTGGAAGGCTGGCAGGGAAATGCTAAAATATTAATTGAGAATCAGGCTGGGGATCACGGTCCCATGGGAACCACGCTGGAGGAAATGGTTCAAATTCGCCAGTTGTGTCGAGATCCTGGCAGCATCGGATTTTGCCTGGATACTTGTCATGCGTATGCAGCAGGATTGTGGAACGGTGGAATGGACGAGGCTTTGCTTGAAAAAGGGGACCGTCTCGGCTATTGGCCAGCACTGTGCGGAGTTCATTTGAATGATTCCAAATACCCGTACGGCTCTAAAAAAGACAGACATGCGCGCGTGGGGCAAGGTTACATTGGTACTGAGGGCATGCGCTGGATAACAGAACAAGAAGCTGTAAGAGGTATTCCCGTCGTATTGGAGAGTGAGGCGGGACCTGATGGGACACATCAGGAGGACATTCAAATGATTCAAAGCTGGGAGTGAATTATTTTAAATAGATAATAGTGATCTTAGAGAATGGTGTAAGCTTACTTTTTTGGGAAGAAGGAGGAGAAGTTGGTGTATTTGTTTATGGACGATTATCGACCTTGTCCTCCAGGTTTTAAGCTGGCAAGGGATGCGGATGAGTGTCTGCTTCTACTTCATGAATACCCTATTTCGATACTATCGTTAGATTATGATTTGGGTCCAGGGCAACCGACGGGAAAGGATGTAGCTGCTGCTATTGCAAGTAAACAGTTATATCCGCGTGAAATTTACTTGCATTCCTCCAGTCCGCAGGGGCGGCGAGCCATGTATGATCTGCTTTATGCGAGTAAGCCGGAGGGAGTCACTGTGCATAACGGGCCAATTCCTGAGGTGCGTATGCAAGAGATCCTAAACGAGTCTAAGCGATGAAAGAGATCGGACAAAAAGAGGCGCGCCGTGCCATATGGGAAGGATGTAAGCTGGCTTTGTTTGTATACACTCCCATGTGCGGAACATGCGCGGCTGCCCGTAGAATGTTAGAGGTAGCAGAGCGTTTGCTCCCCGAAGGAGCAGTGGTGCAGAGCAACATTAACTATATTCCTGAACTGGTTCAGGAGTATCGGATTTCCAGCGTCCCCGCGCTTCTTATATATAATGGTGAAAACAAAAATCCTGAAATCATCTACAAAATGGAATCTGTAGGACACTTGCTGAGCAGGATAAGGAGCGTGATGGAATGATATCCATAAAGAACATTACATTACAGCGGGAAGAAAAACGTATCCTGGACGATGTAAGCCTAGAAATACGAGAAGGTGAACACTGGGCTATTCTGGGTCGCAATGGTTCCGGCAAAACAACATTGTTGGAAATGATGACAGGGTATATGTTTCCAAGTCGTGGTACGGTTGAAGTGCTTGGGCAAACGTATGGTCAATGTGATGTGCGAGAAGTTCGCAAGCAGATCGGATACATTAGCCAGACATTACTGGAAAAGCTGGCGCTAAAAGATCCCGTTTGGGAAGTGGTGGCTACAGGTGCGTATGCTTTTTTGCGTTTTTATCAGGAGATTCCGACGGAGGCAAAAGAAAAAGCCGTATCTCTTCTGGAGGGTATGAATTTAGGCGATCTGATTCATCACCCGTTGGGCACATTATCGCAAGGAGAACGTAAAAAGGTAATGCTGGCCCGCTCGCTGATGGCTGAACCTCGTCTGCTGATTATGGATGAGCCTTGTGCCGGATTGGACTTATTTGAACGGGAAAAGATGTTGGTCGAGATTGATCGGCTTCGCAAGCGAGACTTATCAGTGGTCTATGTAACTCATCACATTGAGGAGATTGTCCCTCTTTTTACGCATGTTGCGTTGATTCGGGATGGCAAAGTCGCAGCTGCTGGATCGAAAAAAGAAGTTTTAACGAAAGAATTGATTATGCACACTTATGAAGTTCCAGTTGAGCTGGAATGGGATGGTGAACGTCCCTGGATTCGGGTGTGCACTGGAGGGTAACGTTATTTTGGAAGAACTATACATGAATACAGATGAACAGAGTGAATGCGCTTTGTCATCATCAAGATTTGTTTGTACGGCCAACCATGGTTTTGCACCCTATGCTCAAGAGGAGCTTAGAAGATTATTTGGGTCTGTAAAAAGTACAATGCTTCTACCTGGTGAAATTTTTTTAGCAACACTACCCGCGGGAGAAATTGAAACAGTGAGGACGATTACAGGCCAGCCACTAATGTTTCTTCGCCACTTGTTTCCTGTTCATTTTCAGGAGGAAGGAACGGATCTGGTTCAAGTGCAAGAGCGTCTGGTTGCATTTATCCGTAACCGCAGGGAACTGATAGATCAACGTGTTTCTTTGCAAGTACGCAAAGGAACTAATAGCAGTTGGACTGAAAGCGCAGGTGCACTCAGGCTGGCTTTGAGTGAACAATTAAGTGATCTACCTATGGAGTTGGTGGTACAAGGCGCCGATGTTATTGTGTCCGTTTTTGCAGATACGGATACGTGGTACGCAGGCGTATCACATCCTCAGGACAACCTATCGGATTGGAGTGGAGGTGCAGTTCGTTTTCAGAAGGAAGACGGACAGATCTCTCGTGCCAAATTCAAGCTACTGGAAGCAGAAGCTACGTTCGGTATTGATTTTAGCGCTTTCCATCAGGGACTAGATATTGGGGCAGCACCGGGTGGATGGACTTCCTTTTTGCTGGAGCGTGGACTGAAAGTTACAGCGGTTGATCCGGCCAAGATGGAGCCATCACTGATGAAGTACGCCAACCTGACGTTTTTGCGTAAAAATGCAAGTGAAGTCAAATTTAAAGAGAATTCGTTCGATCTGCTGGTTTGTGATATGAGCTGGAGTCCAAAACAGATGGCAAGGCTCGTTACTGATTTACTATATAGTTTGCGGAGTGGTGGTACGGCTATCGTAACAGTCAAGCTAATGCATAAAAAGCCCTTGGCGCTCATTCATGATGTGATTGCTTCATTTGAGGAGTCCGGCATGCAGATTCAGCGAGCTAAGCAGCTTTTCCATAACCGAGACGAGATTACCCTGTATATGATCAAGTATGGAAAATAATTCTTTACAATAGATACAGGTGTGCTATATAATAAAGCCAAATTGTTCCTTTAAAAAAATAATTGTGTTAAATCAAGGGAAAGCATCCCGCGAAAATTGTTTTCATGTCAGCATGAAGACTTCATTTTGCGGTGGCTTTCCCTTTTTTGCGTTGTCTGCTTTTAGAAGGGAGGTAAGAGAATGATGAATCAACCATCACGATTAGAGTTCGGGTCAATTGTCGGTGAGCGTTACCGAATAATTCGCACGTTAGGTTCGGGAGGCATGAGCCGCGTGTTCATGGCCGAAGATTTAAAGCTGCCGGGCAAGCATTGGGCGGTGAAGGAGTCGATTGCCGATCCAAAAATAATGAAGATTGTACGGACGGAAGCCGAAATGTTGATTTCGCTAAGCCATCCACGTTTACCGAGAATTGTTGATTTTTTTGAGTATCCTCCATCTGGTGCGGTATATCTGGTTATGGACTACATCGAAGGAATTACGCTGGAAGCATACATGAGGGGATACCAAGGCTATATACCACAGGAACAAATCATTCCACTCGCTCTGCAGGTATTGGATGTACTTGATTATTTGCATACCCGTCAATTACCAGTCATTTATCGGGACCTCAAGCCGGCGAATATAATGCTGACACCAGAAATGGAATTTAAGCTGATCGATTTTGGGATAGCGAGGAGTTATAAGTCCGAGCTGGATCAGGATACGATAAAGCTGGGCACAGTAGGCTTCGCTGCCCCAGAGCAATATGGAACAGGACAGACGGATGCTCGTTCGGACTTGTACAGTCTGGGGGCGTTACTATTGTATCTATGTACAGGTGGTAAATATAGCGAGTGGACTGCAGGAGTTGAAGGGTATATTCGTGGGGAATTTCCTCGACATTTGATTCCGATAATTCGAAAGCTGCTGCGGCATCATCCTGAGGAACGATTTCAGTCTGCTGAGGAGGTCATTGGAGAACTGAGGCGCAGTGCTGATTTTCAGTCTGCTCAACCAGGAAAATCTATGAGTAATGCTTCAATGGATTATGCTGGAACAAGGGTAGTGGCTGTGCTGGGCGTGTCTTCCGGCTCCGGTGCTACGCACACAGCAATTGCGGTGAGCCACTACTTGGCTCGAAGAGCCCACTCTGTAGCCTTGGTTGAGCTACATAGTACAGCTAAGGCATTCGCCCGACTGCAAGAAGTCGTGGAAGGCATACCTGTTGGACAAGCGAGTTCAAGTCGGCGTTTTGAAGTCGATGGAGTCCATTATTGGCGGCAAACATCTCGTGCGGATGTCATTTCTTTGCTGGGCGGCTCCTACAGATTTATCGTACTGGACTTGGGGAATGGGCAGGACAATGAACGACTGGAAGAATTTCTGAGAGCTGATTACCCGCTAGTTGTTGGCTCAGGAGCCGAATGGAGAGTTCAGGATATAACGGGCTTAGCCCGATCTCTTCAGCGTCATCCGCAACATAAATGGAATTACTGCTTGCCATTGGCATCCTCGGAGGCTGTCCGCAGGTTACGAAAGGAGCTAGAACACGATAAAGTATTTGCGCTGCCGTTCCACTCAGACCCCTTCGAACAGGATGATGAAATGGATCAGGTATTGGATGAGCTTTTTCGTGGAGTCATTACAGACACCCGGAAAAAACGTTTCGGATTCCTTAAACGGCAGCACTAAATAAATAGACATGTATATATCAAAAAGAGGTAGGGGAGAAGCTGTGTGTCTAAGCTAAGAAAAAGCAGCAAACAAAAACTATCCGCAGGTTGTATTGGCGCGGGAATTGTAGGCATGATCTTTGTGAGCTACCTTATACTGAATACCCATCAAATGAGTGAGATCAGGAAACAGGCAGAGGTGGAGGCAGAGCAGAAATGGAAACTGTATGAACAAGAGCAACGGACCGCGAAAACAGGCTGGGCGGTTGTTCGTGACATTTCACCAGGCGAGCAGATTACATCTAATGATTTGAAGGGAATTAAGGTTCCTGGTTCTCAAGCCCCGTCTAATTTATTGGCAAATAAAAATGAAGTTTCCGGCACTACAGCCAAGATAGAACTAAAAAAAGGATCTGTGCTTACATCGGCTATGATTACTGCTAATGAACCGACACCTAAGGATTTACGCAACCGTGAGTTAAAAGTGGTGGTACTGCCCAGCAGCCTGAAGTCAGGGGACGAAGTAGATATCCGCATTCAATTTCCAACAGGTCAGGATTACATTCTATTATCCAAAAAGAAGATTTCCCGGCTGGAAGGCCCAATCGTATGGGTTACTATGAATGAGCAGGAAATACTATCGCTTTCGAGTGCTATTGTAGATGCCTATCTGCATAAAGCATCCATCTATGCTCTGACATATGTAGATCCCCAATTTCAGCCCAAGGCAATCCCGACCTATCCGCCTAATGCGCAGGTGTTAGCGTTAATGAATAGTGATCCGAATTTAGTCCGTGTTGCTGAACAAAAACTGTCCAAGCAGCTACGAGATTCTCTAGAAAATGCGATTGGTTCATCAAACAATGTGATTTCAACACCTGCGGAAAGAGTCCTAAGTGAGGAGGTTGCAGCTCAGCATGCGGGCACAGCTATTGAAGATGCAGCAAGCGGAATTGATGATACAGGGAGTGAGGAACAGGATCACAAAGAACAAACGAAGATTCTAACGCAGGGCGGCAGCTCTGATCCGTATGCCAAATAAATGAGAGAAAAGGAACGGAAGTATGAAAACATGGATATTTGCCGGTCTTTGTGACAAAAGCGATACCTTATTATACATCAGCAGCGTATTGGCAGCTTCCGGTCAACAGGTACTGCTTGTGGATGCTACACTGCGGGGACGGTATCGGTATAGCATAGGAATGCTTGATAAACCACTACCCATTACGCAGTTTTGTGGATTCGATGTGGCAATTGGATTTACAGCATGGGAAGATCTGCATATCGATATGCTGGCTGATCAAAATGAAGAACAGACTTATGACATTGTTATTTTGGATGTAGAGCTGCCTGATTTTTGTCCAATTTCGGTTTGGAAAACGGCAGAACTGCGAGTTTGGGTCAGTGATTATAGCCACATGTTAATGCACAACGGACAGAATTGGCTTGAGCATTTGTTTGACCAACCTGGTTTCCCCAAAAATCTTGTATTTCACAAGCTATTTATACAAGCAGTGGATTGTGGTGTGGAGGAAGCGTATTTGTGGGAATACATGAACCGCTTCCCTGCGTTATGGCAGCAAGAGCCGTATGTACTGCCATGGGATGAGGGGCAGCTTGCTCTAAAGCTGGAAAATGAGCATAAAAAACAGCTTCTGCTAAAACCTCTATCCAGAATATATAAGAGAGAATTGTGCCGTTGCATTGGGGAATGGATGAGTTGGGAGATAAAAGAGAGTCATCGTGCGCTAAAGCGTGCGGAAAGGAGGAGAGCATGAGCACCATTTTATTTTGGAGTCCAATTAAGGGAGCGAGTGGGAGTAGCTCTTTAGCGGCAGCAATAGCAATTACCATAGGTAATTTATATAGAGGAAGACTATTATTGACTCATTTAGGCCGTAGGCATACCGGTATTGAATCAGGATTTCCTATACAGGAGTACGCCATGGACGATCCGAGTCTACAGATTCAGGAAGGGGGCTGGGAGGCTGTTTCACGTTTAGTTCTGAGAGGGACGCTGTCTAGAGAAAATATTCGTAACTATACAATACCTGTGTTAGAACACACTCTGGATGTACTTGAGGGAACCTCCGGCTTTGGAGCTGCACCGCCGCTACTTTCCCCTGATCTTGTAAGGGTGGTAATTGATACAGCGAATCAATATTATGATTTAACGCTGATTGATGCAGGGAGTGGGGGAGGCTGGGGGGCTGTACAGCATGAAGCATGTGCACGAGCCAAACTGGCTGTTCTTTCGCTCACTCAGAATATGCGTGAGTTGGACGCTTATTTTGAATCTGTGTCTCCGTTATCCACATATTCGTCATTACCCTTATTAATTGTCCTTGGAAAATATGATGTGCATTCACAAGCGAATGAAGCGAATATACGCAGGAGATATGGCTACAAGGGTACTTTGTATACAGTTCCTTATAGCACCGAATTTATGGACGCATGGAACCGCAGGGATGTGATTGGCCATGTGCAGCGCGAGGTGCGAAGTGGAAAAGATCAGCAACGCAAGCTTTTTATGTCTGTAGGATGGGCGCAGAGCGTACGGCAGATTAGCAAAGCTATTCTGGAGGCGGTAGAGTCCGATCTTCGGCTCAAGGCTTTGGAGAGGGGCGCTTAATGCTGTCCGCTCATATGATCAACGGGTTAATTGTTACCTGCATTGTGTTGTTGTGCATCGTACTGATTATTGTTAAATATCGAGGGAATCTTTACTCGCAACATTCAGCTCTTCGGGTAGAACCAAAGAACGAAGATGCCACATTCGAAACATTGATAGAATATATCAAAAATGCGCTTCATGAACTAAGTCACAGCCAGATGGCAGATGCCGGATTACATGAAGAGGAATATAGGCGGCGTATCCATCAAAGGGCGGAACTACGAAGGGCGTTAAAGGACTGTGCCAATGGCAGCAGTGGAGATAAACGTTTTGTTAAAAATCTGATGAGTGAGCTTCTGATAAACGGTTACGGTTTGAACGAGAAAATCGCCGATACTGTTATGCCATTCTCCAGACCTGAGTTGTTTGACACACAGGATCAATTCGAAATTATTTTTTACCAATATCAGCAGAAGTTTGGCGCGGATGCACTATCACGTTTACTGGATACTTATGACTTAGCCGAAATGAGGTATTCACAGCAAGGTGAAGAGGATGGAAGCTATTTCGTAACGACAGAGGATATCCGCTATATCTATGACTGTGAATACCGTCCCCTTTCCTTTATGGAGAAAGTGGATATTATTGTGCAGCGGATTTATCAAAATTATAAAGGCTTTTCTGTCATTGATGAAATTCGTGACCAGAAGATCGATGGTGTAAGCGGGGGTGTCAGTGGTGTGCCGGAAGGTGGGATTCCTTCATCACCACATTGGTCTTCAGATAAATATGTATTTGAACAAACCTCTGCGCCTACTACAAATGGATATGAGAGTGTGTGGATTTTCTACAAAGGTAAAACTATCCATCTTTCATTCCTTTCCTTCGGATCGGAACGTGAGCTTAAAAGGGTATGTCAAAATATTTACAAATACAATTATCCAGGACAGCTTTCTGAAGCGAATGGTTATAAGGTCAACGAAATGAAGGATGGATCACGGGTAGTAGTAGTGCGCCCGCCTTTCTCTGAATCATGGGCTTTCTTTGTTCGTAAGTTTGATATTCAAAGCGCTTCGCTGGAACAGTTAATTAGGGGACAAAACGCTGATTTTCCAATCCAGCTATTATCTTATCTAATGAAAGGCAGTCGGATTACTGCAATTACAGGTGCGCAGGGTTCAGGAAAAACAACATTGTTAATGGCGATGGTCAAGCATATTTACGCTTCGTATACGCTTCGCGTTCAGGAAATGGCCTTTGAGCTGCATCTACGCAACATCTACAGTCGCCGTAATATTCTTACCTTTCGAGAAACAGATCATATTTCAGGACAACAAGGTCTTGACTTGCAGAAAAAAACAGATGGAACCGTCAATATTCTAGGTGAAGTAGCGAGTGATGAAGTAGCTGCTTGGATGATTCAAATGTCGCAGGTTGCTAGTCTGTTCACTATTTTTACTCACCATGCTAAAACATTTCGCGATCTTGTATTTTCGCTTCGTAATTCACTGCTCAAAACTGGAGTATTTCAGCATGAAGGCATTGCTGAAGAACAGGTAGTGCATGTCATTAATTTTGATGTGCATCTCAAGCGTGATGCGCAAGGGCGGCGTTATATCGAACGGATCACAGAATGTGTACCGCGTAATCCAGAGCATACTGATGTAGGTCCCAATGCTTCATCGAGCTATAGCTATCGCCATGTTATGGAATATCGAAATGGAAGCTATATACCAATGAAGCCCTTGACACCTAAAAGCGTAGCAGAAATGTGTGAGCAAATGAATGCTAAGGATGCTACAGATTTCCGCAGTTTTTTGACCCGTTATTGGGAGGAAGACTATGAGTCTTAAAGAAATTTTATTGTGGGTTTTGCTTATATCAGGTGGGGGATTTGCAGTTCTATATACAGTTTTGTATGGGTTGCATAAGCATAAGAGCTATGCAATTCGCAGAGGTAGAATTCATTCTGTACAGGAAGAACGAAAGGGAAAAGCGGTACTTCAACGGGAACTTCAAACTTTAATGCATAAATTGTATACGCTGTGTATGAGGGTCCCTATCACATCTGGATACATCACAAGTGTACGTAAGCGACTAGCTGGTCAGTATGCATACGATGAGTATAAGCTTCGTCTGCAGACCATGAAGATGATACTGTTCATCTGGGGTATTTTTGTTTGCAGCGGCGTTGTGCTATTGATGATGAAACCAGGAATAGAGTTTGCTATATTGGCCGTTTTATGTGGAGTGGTAATCAACACTCTTGTTATAGATGTGGCCACTAGCCAAATAGAAAAAATGCTACTTTCTCAAATGATCGAATTGTTCGCCAATGTACGTCATCACTATCATCAGCACGGTATGGTAGAAGAATCCATATCTGAAGCGGTCGATTTAGCAGGAGCAGAGGCTGGAAGACATGCACGGCTCATCCATGAGGCGCTGACAGATGCTGATCCGCACGAGGCACTCGAAAGATATTATGAATCAGCTCCAAATCGGTTTTTAAAAGCCTTTGCTGGTATTTCGTATATGGTAATGGAGTTTGGTGATCGGGTTGAGGATGGTGGTTCCATTTATTTAAAGGGGCTAAGCAGTCTTGCACGTGAAATCCAGTTGGAGTTACTGCGGAGAAATAAACTGGACTACCTACTAAAAAGTTTAAACGTGATCGCACTGGCCCCCGTTTTCTTTACTACCCCAATCGAGAGATGGGCGAGATCCAGCTTTCCATCCATGGATGAATTTTATCAGGGGAAATTGGGTTATATCACAAAATTGACCGTTTACATTGTTATCATCCTATCCTACTTTCTGTTACAGAAACTGCAACAGTCGGACGAGACAGGATATCGTGCGGGTAAAGGGCGGAGGGTGTGGGAGCAGAAGTTATATCGTCTGCCCATCATTCGTAATATGGTGGATTCTTTAATTCCCCGGCAGCATATGACATCTTATTCCCGGATAACCCGACTATTAAAGGAAAGTGGTGCGGAGGTAAAGCTTGAGTGGCTCTACATACGCAGAATTGCTCTTTTTATCTTAGGATTAGTGCTTAGTATCAGCACCATATTTATTTTACATGAAGCTGAAAAAACGCATATCCTTCACGCACCAGTACAATCGGGTCAAATGTTTGGACGTTTAAGTCCGATAGAGGAAAAGGAAGCTTTGAAGCAGAGTGAGATTGACCGCAAAATCATGCAAACGTTGAACATGAAAGCGGACAGCACATACGAGCGAGCGTACGCTGCTTTAGAACACTATGCTAATGGCACAGCTACTCCAGAGCAGCTATCCAGAAATACTCAACGAATTCTCCAAAAGCTGAAAGATTGGAATGAAGAATATATCAAATGGTGGGAAGTACTGATTAGTATAATTGCTGGGTTTGTAGCCTACCAAATGCCCATGCTTTTATTATATTTGCAACGGAAAATGCGTTATTTGGACATGAAGCATGAGGTGTATCAGTTTCAAACGGTTATTTCCATTTTACGGGTTATGGAACGAATGTCTGTCGAGGAAATATTGGAGTGGCTGAACAGATTTTCAGTTATCTTCAAAAGACCTCTGCAAAAATGTCTGCTTCATTATGAACATGGACCAGAGGCAGCTCTCGATTTGTTGAAAGAAGAAGCACCTTTGCCGGAATTTCAACGTCTGGTGGACAAGCTTCATTTATCTTTGGGGAAAATTACCATTAGAGAGGCGTTTGATGATTTGGAATCCCAGATGACCTACTATATTGAACAAAGAAAACAGGAGTATGAAAAAATAATAGACAGCAAGGCAATCTGGGGGAGGATGATTGGTTTTGCCCCGATGTATGGTCTTATCTTTTTATATTTGGTGATTCCGCTGATCGGTATGAGCTTTGTTCAAATGGATAGCTATTATGAGCAAATACAAAAAATTCAGTAAGTAAATTCAATGATGATTAACCAATATTACAAGTTGAGGAGAGAAAGAAATGAACAATGCATCAACAGCATTAAAGGTAGCTGCTGGGATATTTTTGACCATCGCACTAATTACAATTGTAGTCATACTGTTTATCTCAGCTCAGGAAGCTACTAAAACAGCACAAAACAATTTCGCCGATATCCAGACCGAATTGTCTCAAGCCTCCTTTACAGTATACGACGGCACAACAATTAGCGGCTCCCAGGTAACCAATGCGCTGCGGAAGTTTCAGGGAAAGGACCAGTTTGGTATTCAGATTAAAACCGGCAAAAATATGGCAGGACAGTGGTATGGAAATGCTCTGAACATTAGTCCAGACAGCGAGCAGTATGGTGCTGTGAATGGCGGCAGTGATAAGACGGGAAAAATTGCGAATACACTTAATGAAAAGGAGAATGAATACGTAAATCCAAGTGGTAAATTCAAGGCTGAAATCGTTAAAGACAAATCAAACGTGGTACGTGGGTTGTTGTTTACCCAGTCTTAAGAAGTACAGCAAAGATGATAGTCATAAGGGAGATGTGAGCATGTCTGATCACGCTTCAAGTATGCTGTGGCTTGGTGTGTCAGTTATTCTATTTATAACCGCATGTGCAGCAGCAGCAAACTTGTCCAGTCAATTGGGTAGTGCACTGGAATTAAGGTCGCAGCGGGAGGAGCAATCAGAGGGGCGGATATCCAGAACTATAGAGGTGGAGACGCCACAACGGATTAAGGGGACTCAAGTTATCCAGACCATTCGGATGAACTTGCAGGAGGGGATTTCGGTTCAAGTTGACGGTTTAGAGTACGATGTATACTCTGAACCGTTTGAGCCTGATGTATCTACCTTGGATGCTTCCTCTATATATGCCATATACCCACAGCGTAATGGGAACGGAGACATAACATCTGTACGTTTTGAGAAATTGGGGGAGGACTGAAGTGGTTCAAACAATATCCAAGCTGCTGGGGGCGTTGCTCGCTGTATTGCTTTTGTACATCGTACCCGCAGCTCAAGCTGCTGAACGGCAGGATGATATATCCGGGTTAAATACATATCATTCGACTGTACATTTTGTTGATATGGTAAGAACCAAAGGTTACATTACACCGACGATGTATAACGATTTTATGCGTGATCTGGAGCTGACAGGCAATACGTACGAAGTTGATTTGGAGCATATGCACAAAAAATATGTACCGAACTATGCAGATGCGGCAAATCCAGACAGTTTTCTGGGTAATTATGAAGCTGTATACGATGGCTACTATAACCCGCAAATCTTACCTGTACTGTTTCCTGATAATTCGCAGCCCAAGTCGGAACAGACACGTCGGTATACCTTGATGGCCGGAGATTATTTTACAGTACGATTACATAATACGAATCGAACTCCTGCGGATTTATACAAATCCTGGATTTTGGGTGGAATAGATAACGATAAGCCGGCAGTTTCAGCTTCTTACGGGGGCATGGTTTTGAATGAAGATTACTGATTTTGCAGTTATATTTGTCCTACTCTTTTTGCCCTTTGGTGTGGTTAGTGATTTACGAGTGCAGAATCAGCGTGAAGTACAGCAGCTAGAAATGAAATATACGTCTGCTCTCCGTACCGCAGTTCAGGATGCAGGTGTTGTGCTCTCACAGAATGAACGTCAGGAACGCGAGGCCGGATATGGATCAGATAAGTTTTTTCGTGTAGATAAAGAAGAAGCACTGACCACGTTCCTGCACACTTTCTTCCTTAATATGGGCATTGATGGGGATACAGCAGCACAACGTGCGTTATTGGATTACATACCAGTCATTGTGATTCTGGACTATGATGGTTATTATACGTTCGCTTCAGCAACCTATAAAGATGCGTATGGACAAGCGGTCATAGGCCACAAGTGGAGCGAAAAAAAGCCTTATGCCTATGTTGATGCAGCAGGCAATAGTGTGGGATTCACCCTGGACAATTATCTGCACGCATATGATGCGCGAAATCAGAGATGGGTGGAGGGTTTTCAAAAGGAGCTTGAGGGTCAGACCCCCATTTCGTTACTGAACAATTCATTAACCTTTGAGCAAATGCGCCGTTCTACCATCGTTCGCACCGTTCAGGAAGATCTGGCTCGAATGATTAACGTCCATAACGAAAAAGCAGCACGGAATGGCATTTCCTATACGTTCACTCTTCCATTCATTCCACAAGAGGAATGGTATAACACGATAGATGATGTGGGTATGATTGCGTTTATCCAAGGCATTCCAGTTGGAGACAGGTATTACAATAACTACGGGTTTGGTGGTGGAAGAGTCGTCCGAAAGCGATCTATTATTGGAGGCATAGAACCTGGTACTGGAATGAAATATTTTTATAGAGATTCATATCCAGCCCCTTTTCAAGCGATTGAGCGTTTTATGGATGAAAAATCTGCGGCAGCTGCTGGGTATTTCGAATACAAATATCATAACAGCTTAAAATAATCACTCTCCGGGGTGGGTTTCGTATTATTAGGTCAACTAAAAGGTTGGCCTGCAGTGACAGCCTAGTCTTTCGATTTTATGGTCACTGCTATTTTAAAGAGTGAGTCAAATAAATGGAATTTGATACTCGACATATCGGGGGAGTTCCAACGAAGCTAACACCACTCGCAAAGTATATGCAGTTATATGTAAATTTAAGTGCTAATATCTGTTGAAGTAAAAGACGAAACCGCTTGTGAATATTTTTGTCTTGGCATCATTTAGGCACTTGTCTAATGTTGAAGGTTTTTAGTCCTTTATATAGGCAACCGCATATGATAAGTAAACACTGAATCAAAAAAAGGAGAATGAGTATGTACCCTAAATCATGCCATCACTTCCCATGGCATATTCCTATGTATAACAGCTGTAATTACAACTATCGGAGTTATAATCCTCAATACTACAATTGGTACAACAACGACAGTAATCTCAATGAAAAGATAATATTAAGAGATTATGGACAAAGTCCATTTGTAGTGAATATTGACCAGGCTGCAAATCAAAACAAAAATTATCGTACTGCTATATGGACAGGGAAACATTTTCAAGTGACTCTGATGAGTATTAATGTTGGCGATGATATCGGTTTAGAAGCTCATCCAACAACTGATCAATTCATACGTATTGAAGAAGGTCAGGCACTTGTTCAAATGGGGGATAGGAAAGACAAATTAGATTATCAAGTGATGGCCTATGATGACTATGCAATTATGATACCTGCTGGAAAATGGCACAATGTAATTAATACAGGAAATACGCCCCTTAAGATATACGTTATCTATGCACCGCCTGAGCATCCATTTGGTACAGTTCATGAAACAAAAGAAATTGCCATGTCTGCTGAAAGATAGCCAATTATAAATTAATTTTATTTCATCCCGGTCCAGAATCCAGACCGGGATGATTACATTTTCTTCATTTTATTATTCCTCCGATACTCATGAGGACTGTCTACATAGAGTTCCTTTTTATTAATTGTTATTAGAACTTATCAATTATTTAGGTATTCGTTGCTAGGGAATTGTAAGCTTCTGTATACTAGAAGCTTAGATTACCAAAGCAGCAAGAAACTCCTTACGTACCTACCGAAGAGGAGCTTAAGTGCTACTACGATTAACTGTTTTTCTTTTTTTAGGCCAATCCATCTGAAAACCTTAAAATTCGCTGTTTTCAATATTCCGATAAGGGTGCCGGATGTGCTACAATAAAGCTTTGAAAGAAACAATAGCTATATGAAATAAGAACACTCGGCAATGCCGATGAGACAATAAGGAGCCAAAAACAGCTTATGAGTTTATTGACTGTAGAAAATGTATCCCACAACTTTGGGGACCGTGCGTTATTTAAAAATGTTTCCTTTCGATTACTTGCGGGGGAACGTGTAGGATTGGTAGGAGCAAACGGTGTTGGTAAATCGACACTCATGAACATTCTGACTGGAAAATTGCTTAAAGATGAAGGCAAAGTGGAATGGACTCCACGTGTACGTTATGGCTATCTGGATCAGCACACCAAGCTAACGCCAGGTAAAACAGTACGTGATGTATTAAAAGACGCGTTTCTTCCTTTGTTGGAACTGGAAAAGGAAATGATGCAGATTACGGATAAAATGGGAGAGGCTTCTCCCGAAGAGTTGGAAGTACTGCTGGAACAGATGGGAGAAATTCAAGAGCAACTGGATATGGGGGATTTTTACCTCATTGATGTGAAGGTTGAAGAAATGGCGAATGGATTAGGTCTCTCTGCCATCGGACTGGATCGGGATGTAGCAGCCCTTAGTGGTGGGCAACGGACAAAGGTGCTGCTTGCGAAGTTGCTGTTGGAAAAGCCAAATGTATTGCTGCTGGATGAGCCTACCAACTATTTGGATGTGGAGCATATTGAGTGGCTTACGCGATATTTGAAGGATTATCCCTATGCTTTTATCCTAATTTCACATGATACTGAATTTATGAACCAAGTCGTTAATGTAATCTACCATCTTGAATTTGCTAAGATGACCCGTTATTCAGCTAACTATGAAAAGTTTCTTGAAATGGCGGATCTGAACAAAGCCCAGCATATTGATGCATATGAGAAGCAGCAGGAATATATTAAGAAACAGGAAGATTTTATTCAGCGCAATAAAGCGCGCGCATCTACATCAGGTCGTGCAAAAAGCCGTGAAAAGCAGCTTGATCGAATCGAACGTATTGATAAGCCAGAAGAAGCCGCAAAGCCAACCTTTCAGTTCAAAGAAGCCCGTGCAAGCGGGAAAACAGTTTTTGAGGGTATTGATTTTGAAATTGGCTATACTCATGCCCTTTTGCCTAAAATGTCCATGACGATCGAACGTGGCGAAAAGATCGCAATTGTAGGCTGCAATGGTGTTGGTAAGTCTACGTTACTCAAAACCATTCTGGGGAAAATACCTCCAATCAGCGGAAAAACCTATCAAGGAGATTTCTTGCAGCCCGCTTATTTTGAGCAGGAAGTAAAGGCAGAGAAAATTACACCGATTGACGATGTATGGAATGAATTTCCACATTTGAATCAGCATGAAGTACGAGCGCATTTGGCGCGTTGTGGTTTGAAGAATGAGCATATCACGCGGCCTCTGTCTGCGCTTAGTGGTGGAGAACAGGCTAAAGTCCGCCTTTGTAAACTGTTAATGCGTGAGAGTAACTGGGTACTGTTTGATGAGCCCACCAACCACTTGGATGTCAAAGCAAAGGATGAACTCAAACGCGCTTTGAAGGAATACAAAGGGACCGTATTGCTTGTATCCCACGAACCGGACTTTTACGAGGATTGGGTAACCAAAACGTGGAATGTAGAAGAGTGGTCTAGTAAAGTTAACTAAAATCCAGTTCTGACAGATTTCATACAAGGTGGGGTTTGCAGAATTAGGAAAATATGCTAAGCTATCTTTAGCTGATACAATAAAATAGTCACACTAGGGGAGCCGCCCATGCGGCTGAGACGAAATAAATGGATTTCGGACCCTTTGTACCTGATCTGGGTTATGCCAGCGTAGGGAAGTGAGTACTGTACAAACAAGGTAGTAGCTCTTTACTTTTGTTTGCGCAGGGAACGATATACGTTTACGGATATAATAGTCCGTTTGATTTTGAACGTTTGTCAAGCCACTTCCTTTGGGAAGTGGCTTTTTGCGTTTCGTTCATCTTCATTTGTTCGAGTTTCCGTAGATGGATTTACATATAATCTCCTTTCATTATTGCTGGTACATGTGGCTGGCTCCGTATGATATTACCCAATATGGAGCTAAAACAATATAGATTCAGCTAATACGATTTTTTTATAACACAAGTTCATATTCTTTAGTCCAAGTGAGGTGAAAATGAGATCGAATTACACGTAATTACGATGGAAAGTGTCTCCTGTGTGAATGTACCCCAAGTGGCTGCCGCTATTTGTCCTTATATTCATTATGTACACGCACGTTCGAAACAGAAGGGTGCCTCTGCTTTGCTTTCTTTGACTCGTAGCATGATCAAGCAGGAAGTTCCTTTGCGGCAAATTGTAGTAAATGACCGCGTGGACGTAGCTTTACTTACCTCGGCAGGAGCTGTCCAGCTTCCAGCTAATGGGTTATCTGTGGTGGATGCGAAAAGTCTACTTTCAGAGGGTACACGCTGTGGAGTGTCTGTACATTCCTTGGAGGAGGTGCAGACCGCCGAGCAGGCTGGAGCAGACTATGTACTATTTGGTCATGTATATGAGACCCATTGTAAAGCCGGTCTTGTACCGCGGGGTATAGCACAGCTTGAACGCATTTGCAGATTGTCGGACATTCCGGTGATAGCGCTGGGAGGCATACAACCCCATCATGTTCCAGAGCTTTATCATGCTGGAGCAAGCGGAATTGCGGTGATGTCTGGTATATGGCAAGCAAAGTCACCCGTTGCAGCAGCGATGGAATATAGGCGAATGGTAGATCTTGTAGTTCACGACCTGTAGCAAGAAAACAAGACGAAGGGAAAGCAGAAGCTCACTGGAGAGGAGACACGGAACATATGTCAAAGACACATACAGAGAAAAAAGCGATAGGACACGCTGAATGCTTGGTCATAGGCGGAGGTGTGATCGGCAGTTCCATTGCTTATCATGTGGCTAAGGAGGGACGTAGTACGATCATGCTGGAACGATGGATCCCTGGTGAGGGAGCATCAGGAGCAGCGGTGGGAATGCTGGCAGCGGAAAGTGAAGAGTTTGCAGACCTTGAGCTGGCACGATTTGCCCGTACAAGTCGAGATGCATTCCCTGACCTTGTCTGTGATTTGGAACGTTTATCGGGTATTTCAGTGGACTTTCGTACAGGAGGATTTGTGACCCCATTTCGTTCGGAAGCAGAGGGCCAAAAACGCTGGAATGCTGCGAATATGCGAGAGGATGATCGTCCCATTTGGTGGGATGCCAAGGAGTTGGCCCGACGGATTCCGGGCTTGGCAGATCAAGTAATTGGGGCTATCTACCGATCAAAGGAGACACAAGTGTCTCCTGTCCAGCTTTGCCGTGCTTATGCAGGGGCAGCTGCGGTGCTGGGAGCAACAATATGGTCTGGAACTCAAGCTGAGGAACTGGTCATACAGGATGGTCGAGTTTGTGGTGTGCGAACGGATAGTGGTTTTTTTTCCTGCGATCAGGTCGTGATTGCCGCAGGCTTGGACAGCTTGAACTTGCTAGAACAAATTGGGTTTGATTATCCACTATACCCGGTCAAGGGCGAAGCGGTAGCAGTCTCCTTGAAGGATCATCCGTTGGATTATACCATTTATGCTGACGATATTTACCTCGTGCCTAAACAGAATAACGAGCTTTGGATTGGTGCCACAAGTCTTTCGCATCAATATGACAAAGAGGTGACCGTAGGAGGCTTAAAGGGGTTGTTAGCACGTGCATCTGCCTGGTTACCGCGTGTACAGGAAGCTTCTTTTGTACGTGCATGGGCAGGCTTGCGTCCGCAGGCAACTGCGGAGCGTCCTTTCATTGGTCCTGTTCCTGGGGTAGAGGGCGTCTATGCTGCAGTCGGGCATTATCGCAACGGTGTCCTGCTTAGTGATGCGACTGGGCGAGCGATGGCAGCTATGCTTAAAGGGGCTGGTGCAGCTGGACTTGGAATAAGTAAATTTTCTTCTGAACTTTTCAAGGAGGAAAGCTTATGAAGCTGACCATTAACGGACAGAGCATGACCATTTCCAATCGAATCACTCGTGTGGATCAATTGCTGCATGAACTTGATTTAAAGGTGAAAACCGTAGTGGTAGAGCTGAATCGGCATATATTGACCCGTGAAGATCATCATGAAACGGTACTTAAGGATGGAGATTGCCTAGAAATCGTACATTTTGTAGGAGGCGGTTGATCATGTTAACCATTGGAAAAGCATCTTTTACCTCAAGGCTGTTGCTAGGAACAGGGAAATTTTCGGATCTGGATATCCAATCCCAAGCCGTAGAGGCTGCTGAGACGGAAATATTAACGTTCGCTGTGCGCAGACTGAATTTGGAGGAACGGGATAAGCAGCATTTTCTCGATACACTGGATTTGAGCCGGTATACACTTCTTCCCAACACAGCGGGGGCAACAACAGCAGAGGAGGCAATCCGTATTGCCAAGTTGGCAAAAGCCTCCGGCTTGTGCGATATGATTAAGGTAGAAGTCATTGGGGATAGCAAGACGCTGTTGCCTGATCCTTTTGAAACATTGAAAGCTAGTGAAAAGTTGCTAGAGGAAGGCTTTGTCGTGCTACCCTACATATCGGATGATGTGATACTAGCGAAGAGGTTGCAAGAGCTTGGAGTACATGCCGTAATGCCTGGAGCGTCGCCGATTGGTACAGGACATGGTTTGCTCAATCCGTTTTCGTTAGAGTTGATTATCGAGCAAGCGGAAGTTCCGGTCATTGTCGATGCTGGTATTCGCTCACCTGGTGACGCAGCAATGGCAATGCAGTTGGGAGCAGATGGTGTTCTGCTGAATACAGCTGTCTCAGGAGCGAAGAATCCTGTGAAAATGGCTGAGGCCATGAAGCTGGCTGTACGTGCAGGCAGATATGGATTTGAGGCGGGGATGATTCCTGTAAAACGTTATGCCTCAGCAAGCAGTCCGATAGAAGGCATGGTTCAGGGATGAGGATTACTAAAAAATCTGCTCCTGAACCACCACAAAGTGACCGTTATTCCAGACAGGAAAGGTTTGCACCCTTTGGGCCTGCAGGCCAACGCCGGCTTGCTTCCTCTCACGCACTAATCATAGGTGTTGGAGCGCTGGGCACAGGTATTGCAGAAACGTTAGTTCGTGGAGGCGTAGGTACGGTAAGCCTGGTAGACCGGGATTATGTGGAATGGAGCAATTTGCAGCGCCAGCAGCTTTTTCAGGAAAGTGATGCTGTGCAAAGGTGTCCCAAAGCAGTAGCTGCCCAGCGAAGATTAAAGGATATTAATTCGGAAACAATTATACATGCACATGTCTTGGATGTTGGGATAGAAGAGCTGGAAGAGTTGATCCAGGGGGTAGATCTCATGATGGATGCAACCGATAATTTCGATACCCGGCTTCTTATGAACGACATGGCACTCAAGCATCGCATTCCTTGGATTTATGGAGGATGTGTGGGTAGCTATGGTGTAACTTACACTATTTTACCGGGTCAGACACCTTGTCTACACTGTCTGATGGGAACTGTACCGCTTGGAGGGGAGACCTGTGATACGGCCGGGATTATTCCGCAGGCAGTACAAATGGTCACCGCTAACCAGACTACGGAAGCTTTCAAGCTTCTTGGTGGATATCCTGAGAACTTGAGAGGAAAGTTGCTTTCGTTTGATTTGTGGAAAAATGAGTATGTAGCAATAGCAGTGGATCGTCTAAAAAAAGCGAATTGTCCTTCTTGCGGTAGCCAACCGACGTATCCCTATTTATCAGCCTCTTATCGGCAGAAAACAGATGTTTTGTGCGGTAGGGATACCGTTCAAATAAGACCTGCCAACCGAACACATCTGAATCTCGCAGAGATAGCAAATAGATTTACAGCATTGGGTGAGGGGAACGTAGAGTGGAATTCGTATCTGGTTTCCTTTAGTGTGGGCGAGCATCGCTTGGTTGTTTTTGCAGATGGCAGAGCGCTGATCCATGGGACAAAGGACGTGGCAAAAGCAAAAAGTCTATATCATCGCTATTTGGGCTGAAAACCATAAACCATAAAGCATAAAGCAGAAAACCATTCTTTGAGAATGATTTTCTGCTTTTTTGTTACACTAACACAAATATGTTTTAATGGCTTATAACAAACTTGTTCGTATCCAATATGTAATGCGATGTCCAAACCAGGTGGGTGAAAAGATGAGCCCGTTAATTGTACTTGTGGATGAAAATGAAGAGCCCGCTGTATTCGTTCATCCATTGGAGCAGGCAGGTTATCAGGTGGTTCATGTTCGTAATACGTCGGATGTAAGCCCTTATATAGCTCAAAATCCTGTGAGTTTGCTACTCCTGAACATTAAAGATGAACAGGCGGACACTCAAGGCTTGATTCGCATTTTGCAGCAGAACTATCCTCATATTCCACTGCTTGTAATGATTTCATCAGATGAGGAAGCACTTATGGTTTACTGCTTTGAACAAGGAGCACATGATGTAATGGTAGTGCCCTTTTATCCTAGAGTTCTTCAGGCTAGAGTAGCTAATTTATTACGAATTTTTGGTGTTGAACGTGATGTGAAAAGAGCAATCGAGGCAGGGGATTTACATATAGACACTGCAAGCAGAATGGTGAGCAGAGGGGAGCGAAAGCTGGAATTAACTCCGAAAGAATTCGATCTTTTGCTACATCTGGCGATACATCTTAACCAAGTTTGTAGCAGGCAGCAAATTTTAAAGGATGTTTGGAAACATGATTATATCGCTGATACGAACGTAGTAGATGTGTACATCAGGCATTTAAGGGTTAAAGTAGATAGAGGGCAAAAGTTTAAAATGATTCGAACCGAACGAGGCATTGGCTATTCACTCAGAACGCCGATCGAAGCAAAATAGCATAAGTTATGTATAAAAAAAGCCGGAACTTTTCGTCCCGGCTTACCAATCTTAAATGAGTTTTACATTACAGCACGCGACGTGCTTTAATGTACGTTCTTTTCCAGTTTCCGGAGTTCAAATCAGAGATGGTCACCCCAGGTCCACCGTAAGTGTGTAGGATTTTACCCCCGCCCATATATACTGCTACGTGAGTAATATTGCGTCCTGTGGCACGGCTACCGCTTGAAAAGAACACTAAGTCACCTTTTTTCAAATTGGCCTTGGATACGGCATGTCCGACTTTAGACTGTTGAACAGAAGTACGCGGCAAATCGACTCCGTATTTCTTGAATATGTGCTTCATGAAAGAAGAACAGTCAAAATTGCGTGTGGTGCTTGTGGAAGCTCCAAACTTATAAGGAGTACCCATATATTTTTTGCCGTAGTTAATTACTTTTTGACCTACAGTAGTAGTAGCAGTAGCAGCTTGTGCTGTATTTGTTCCCTCAATGGCAAAAGTACCAAAGCCGATAGTGGCAGCGACTCCTGCGATAATTACCTTTTTTATGATTTTATGCATATTCATGTTGTAAGTACCTCCAAAAATAGATTTGTGCAATATTTTGCTGAGTTGCTAACTAACTGACAGCGTTGAGTATAACAGTTTTGAAGCCGCCTAATAGTTGGAAAACTACTCTCAAATGCTTGTGGGGCAAGGCTTACGTCGCAATTATTAAAAAACGATTAAAAATTACAATTTGTAAAAAATAAATTAATTCTAGTACCTTCAAAAAACCGAAAAACCCTTGTTAGTCAAGGGTTTTGAGTGTGTGAACAACTTTTTAAATAGTTACAACAATGTCATAATTAATCTTTGCTTTGAATAACGAGTAGTAGACCGCTTTTGATAGAAATAGTACCTTTTGCAGCCGTTAGCTTATTGCTGACACCCCGTGATTGTCCCATTTTGAGGGTGGCATTATGAAGGGGATACATAAATCCTTCCAGTTGTATACCTGTTACTTCGGCGGTCATAGGAATCAGGGATGTATATGTATATCCCATGGGCTGGATCTCGAGCGTTGATCCGGTCAGCTCAATATAATTATGTGCGTCCATGATAGCGCAACTAATGTGATGCTGCATGGCCCGTACTAATATTTGAACATTGGCTAAGGTGTGGTCCATTCGAGTGCCAGTAACACCGAGCAAGAGTACATGATCTACTTGTTCTTCCATAGCAATTTCTAAAGCAAGCTCTGTATCAGTTAGGTCCTTATGTACTGGATCGCACGCAATCATACGTTGGCTTGCTGATTTTACCTGTTCTTGTTCCTCTGAAGTAATCGAATCAAAATCTCCTACAGAGACGTGTGGTGTAATACCGCGTTCTATCAGGAAAAGGGCACCTTTATCTGCGCCTATAATAAAATCATCGGGTTGTATTTGTTGTAAATCTTCTTCATTAAGACGACCGCCTGAAAATACAATGGCTCGCTTTTTCATCATAACCAACATCCTTTCTTTCTGCATACGGTTCCAGATATACGATCATTTTAAGTATACCGCGTTAAATATGGCTTGCACAATTTTGGAGGTCCTGGCTACAATGGAACAGAAAAAAAGTGCGACGTGAATAGGAAGGGGAACGAAATGATTAACGTTTTGTTTGTGTGTTTGGGCAATATTTGCCGCTCTCCCATGGGGGAGGCAATACTGAGACATAAAGCAAAGGAACGGGGATTAGACGCAGAAATTCGGGTGGACTCGGCTGGAACAGGTGACTGGCATATTGGAAATCCTCCGCATGAGGGAACGCTAAAGCAGCTTAAACTGCACGGAATCAGCGAACAAGGCATACAGGCACGGCAAATAACGGATCGTGATTTTGACGCATTTGATTATATTGTGTGCATGGATGACTCTAATGAACGAAATATGCGTAAACTTGCAGGTGGAGCAGATGCTGATATTCTAAAGTTCATGGATTTGCTTCCCCAAGAAAAGTTAAGAGAAGTACCCGACCCATATTTTACCGGAAATTTTGAAGAGACCTATCGATTATTGGACGCGGGATGCGAGGCCTTGCTGGACAAGATCATAGAAGAAAAGCTATAATGTGAACGACAGATGACGGCAATCATTGCCGTTTTTCGTTATACATTTTTGAAAGCGTAACCAAATTATAAAAAAGAGGAAGGAGCCTTATGACCTCCTAGGTCAATGCTCATTCCTCATCATTGTCTGGGATGTTTTTTACTCAGGCACGATCCAGAAAATACATTAGCGCGTCAGGCAACTCGTTTTGCCAAAAGCCCCATAAATGTTTACCATCCTTTTCACGGTAAGAAACTTCGGCGTTCCGCTCGCGCAGTAAATCTGCGCATTGACGGTTCAGCTCTACAAAGTTGTAAATGCCGGTATCACTCTCAAAAGCATCTTCCTGAAGGCCAACTGTCATCCATACATTTAGATACGACAGTTCTTTCTCACGGGCAATAATTTCTTGCGAAGCTTCATAGTAGGCACCTGAGAGGCTAATAATGCGATTAAACAGCTCAGGATACAATAGCGCCAAATGCAAAGACACACTGCCTCCCAGTGAATCCCCAGCCAGAATGCGGGAAGCTGCATCTTTTCTTATAGGATACTTTTGTTCCACATAGGGAATAATCTCTTCTGCAAAACAGGCAGTGTATGCCTCAAAACGATTGCCGAAGGGAGCGTACTCCTGAGTTCTGATTTTGGTGTTCACTTCCACGCCTACAATAATGAAGGGTTCCACGCCCTCATCCAGTATGAGACGGTTGGCCTGTGTTGCAATTCGTCCAAAGTTGAAGAATTCCTCTCCATCCTGACAGTAGACGACCGGGTAGCTCAATATTTCATTATAGCCGGGCGGCAAATAAATCCGAAGAATTCGGGTTTCGCCAAGTAAGCGGCTATCTACTTCGTCTTTAAGGATGGTTCGTTTTAAATACCGAGAATCCGTCATTTTTCGTCACCTTTCTTGGGTATTATTTTGCATTAAGGATCACAATAAGTTAAGATTACCCTGATTGCAATAGATGTTTAAAATTTCAATCATGTACTAAGCTGTTATAGTAAAAAACACACCCTGTTACATACACAAAATTGTGCCAAACTCAAAAAAAATAACTAAATCTTTGACGCGAGCGATATAACAGGTGTATAATAATCCTATAACAGCGGAACTTGATATTCAAATTTTTTTGTTGAGGTGAAGAAAATGAGCAAGGTTCCTTATGAAGTTTACACAGAGGAAGTTGAGGCTCTGTCCGTACTTTCTCCGGATGGTGAAATTATCAATAAAGATAAATTGCCTAAACTTACAGATGATCAATTGAAAGAAATTATGTATCGTATGGTATTTACACGTACTTGGGATGACCGTGCTGTTAACTTGGGCCGTCAAGGACGTCTCGGCTTCTACGCTCCGGTATCCGGACAAGAAGCAACAATGGTTGGTAGTGAATTTGCGCTCCAAAAAGAAGACTTTATTGCACCAGGCTACCGAGATATTCCGCAACTCGTTTGGCATGGCCTGCCATTATATCAAGCTTTCTTGTATTCCCGTGGTCATCAACATGGTGGTCAAATTCCGGACGGCGTTAACGTATTGATGCCGCAAATCATCATTGGCGCGCAAATTCTGCACGCTATGGGAATTGCAATGGGCTACAAACTGAAAAAACAAAAACAAGTCGTCATTACATATACAGGTGACGGTGGTTCTTCCGAAGGTGACTTCTACGAAGGTCTGAACTATGCTGGTGTGTACAAATTGCCAGTTATTTTCTTTGTGCAAAACAATGGTTACGCGATCACAACTCCATTCTCGAAACAAACCGCTGCCCTTTCGATCGCTCATAAAGCAGTAGCTGCTGGTATTAAAGGCGTGAAAATTGACGGTATGGACGTGCTTGCAGTTATTAAAGCTGTTCAAGAAGCTGCAGAGCGTGGACGTAATGGCGAAGGTGCAACATTGATTGAAGCCGTTACTTACCGTTTCCGTCCGCATTCCCTTTCTGATGATGCAACGAAATATCGTTCTAAAGAAGAAGAAGGCGAATGGAATGCAAAAGATCCAATTGCCCGCTTTGCGAAATACCTTGAGAAAAAAGGTCTTTGGACTGAAGAAGATACAGCTCGCGTAAAAGAAGAAGCTAAGGCAAAAGTGAACGAAGAGATCAAAAAAGCTGAGAAAACAGAAAAAATGACAATTTCTGGCCTGATCGATAGCATGTTCGAAACTACGCCTAAGCACTTGGAAGAACAAAAAGCTGATTTTAAATAATTGAACTTGAAAGAGACCGGGCGGCAACCCGATCCGGTCTGCTTTTCGATTGACCTGAACTGAAACTGATCTGTCAATGTTTAAGGAGGAAATGAAGCAAATGGCACAAATGAACATGAAAGAAGCGATTCGTGACGCACTGCGCGTAGAGTTGAAACGCGACCCTAACGTCCTGCTTTTCGGTGAAGACGTAGGTCATGTAGGTGGCGTATTCCGCGCTACAGAAGGTCTGCAAAAAGAATTTGGCGAAGAACGTGTATTCGATACTCCGCTGGCGGAATCCGCAATCGGGGGTCTTGCTGTCGGTCTGGGTATCCAAGGTTTCCGCCCTGTAGCTGAAATCCAGTTCGTAGGCTTTATCTTTGAAGCACTCGATCAAATGGCAATTCAAGCATCCCGTATGCGTTACCGTTCCGGTGGACGTTACAATTCCCCAATCGTATTCCGTACACCTTTTGGTGGCGGTGTTAAGGCAGCCGAGCTGCATACAGATTCCTTGGAAGGTCTTTTGACTCAAACACCAGGTATTAAGGTTGTTGTTCCTTCCAACCCTTACGATGCAAAAGGTCTTATGATCGCGTCTATTCGCGATAACGATCCAGTATTTTTCATGGAGCATTTGAACCTGTACCATGCATTCCGTGCTGAAGTTCCTGAGAATGATTACACAGTTGAACTGGGCAAGGCTAATGTAGTTCGTGAAGGTTCCGATGTGACGATCATTACTTACGGTATGATGGTACACACTTCAGTTAAGGCTGCTGAAGAGCTGGAAAAAACAAAGGGTATTAAAGTGGAAATCATTGATTTGCGTACAATCAGCCCGATTGACATTGATACCATTGTTGCCTCTGTTCAAAAAACCAATCGTGCTATCGTTGTTCAAGAAGCGCAAAAGAGTGCCGGTGTTGCTGCTGAAGTTATTGCACAAATTAATGAAAAAGCAATCCTGCATCTGGAAGCACCAGTTCTGCGTGTAGCAGGTCCGGATACCGTTTATCCATTTGCTCAAATTGAAGATACTTGGTTGCCAACGCCAACACGTATCATTGATGCGGTTAATAAAGTATTGGAATTTTAATTAAAGCACACCGTAAATTTGGGAGGTTTTAAACGTGGCAAAATTTGAATATAAATTCCCGGAGCTGGGTGAAGGTCTTCACGAAGGCGAAATCATCAAGATGCACATCAAGCCCGGCGACAAAGTAACTGATGATGATATCATCATGGAAGTACAAAACGACAAGGCTGTAGTTGAAGTTCCATGTCCGGTTAATGGTACGGTTCAAGAAGTATTTGCCAAAGACGGAGACGTCTTCAACGTAGGTCAAGTTGTGGCTGTCATCGACGCAGAAGGTGAACTTCCTGAACAAGAAGATGCACCGGAAGCACCAGCTGCTAGCCCTGAGCCAAGTGCTGCTGCACAAGGTGGAGCTGCAGGTGCAGCTAGATTTGAATATAAATTCCCAGAGCTGGGTGAGGGTCTTCACGAAGGCGAAATCATCAAGATGCACATCAAGCCTGGCGATAAAGTAACTGATGATGATATCATCATGGAAGTACAAAACGACAAGGCTGTAGTTGAAGTTCCATGTCCGGTTAATGGTACGGTTCAAGAAGTATTTGCCAAAGACGGAGACATCTTTAACGTAGGTCAAGTTGTGGCTGTCATCGCTGCTGAAGGTGAACTTCCTGAGCAAGAAGAAGCACCAGCTGCTGTTAAACAAGAAGAGGATACTGCCAAAGGTGGAGCGAACACGCAACCAGGTGCAACACCTGCTGCTTCGAACAAAGACGTACTGGCTACACCTAGCGTTCGCAAATTTGCACGTGAGCAAGGTGTTAACATCGCTCAAGTGAGTGGCTCCGGCAAAAACGGTAAAATCACTAAAGAAGATGTAGAAGCTTTCAAAAATGGCGGAGGCCAAGCGGCTGCACCAGCAGCGAAAGAAGCTGCAAAAGCGCAAGAGCCAGCTAAAAAAGAAGCGAAAGCTGCAGCACCATCCGCACCAGCTGTAGATCCGCGTGCTGAGGAAGAACGTGTACCATTTAAAGGTATCCGTAAAGCAATTTCCAATGCTATGGTTAAGTCGGCTTACACGGCTCCACACGTTACAATTATGGATGAAGTGGATGTAACCGAGCTGGTTGCTTTCCGTACTCGTATCAAACCAATTGCAGAGAAGAAAGGTACAAAAGTAACTTACCTGCCATTCATCGTAAAAGCTTTGGTTGCCGCTTCCCGTCAATTCCCGGCTCTGAATGCCTCGATCGACGAAGAAGCTAACGAAATTGTTTACAAAAAATACTACAACATCGGTATTGCTACAGATACAGACAACGGCTTGATCGTTCCTGTTATCAAAGATGCTGATCGTAAGAGTATTTGGATGATTGCTGATTCCATTCGTGACCTGGCTGTACGCGGTCGTGATGGTAAATTGGCTGCCAATGAAATGAGAGGAAGCACGATTTCCATCACGAACATTGGTTCCGCAGGCGGTATGTTCTTTACTCCAATCATCAACTTCCCTGAGGTTGCAATTTTGGGTACTGGCCGCATCAGTGAAAAAGCAGTCGTGAAAAACGGTGAAATTGTTGCCGCTCCAGTAATGGCTCTTTCCCTGAGCTTTGACCACCGTATTATTGACGGTGCAACTGCTCAAAACTTCATGAACTATATTAAACAGCTGCTCGCTAACCCTGAGCTGCTTGTAATGGAGGTGTAATCAATGGTAGTAGGAGACGCTTCTCTGGATATTGACACATTGGTTATCGGTGCGGGTCCTGGCGGCTATGTAGCTGCCATCCGTGCCGCACAGTTGGGACAAAGCGTATTGATCGTTGACAAATCTGAGCTGGGCGGTGTCTGCTTGAACCGTGGATGTATTCCATCCAAAGCTTTGATCTCTGCAGCTCATCAATACGAAGCAGCTAAACATGGCGAAACTTTCGGTATTACGGCTGAAAATGTAAAAGTAGATTTTGCAAAAACACAAGAATTCAAAAACGGTGTTGTTAAGAAAATGACTGGCGGCGTAAGCGGCTTGCTCAAAGGCAACAAAGTCGAAGTTTTCAACGGTGAGTGCATGTTCATCAACGAAAACGAAGCGCGTGTATTCAACGAACATGAATCACCACGTTACCGTTTTAAAAATGCAATTATCGCAACAGGCTCCCGTCCTATCGAATTGAAGCCATTCCCGTTTGGCGGACGCATTCTGTCTTCTACTGAAGCATTGAACCTGCCTGAAATTCCGAAAAGCCTGATCGTTATCGGTGGTGGATATATTGGTGCAGAGCTTGGACAAATGTATTCCAAATTCGGTTCCAAAGTAACGATCATTGAAGGTATGGATACTGTTCTTCCTGGCTTCGATAAAGATATGACTTCCATCGTTTCGAAAAGCATGAAGAAAACAGGTATCGAAATCTTCACTGGCGCTAAAGCGGAAACTGCGGAGCAAACTGATAAAGATGTAACAGTGAAATTCTCTGTTAACGGTGAAAGCAAAGAAGTAACTGCTGAGTACCTGCTTGTAACTGTTGGACGTCGTCCAAATACAGACGGTGAACTGGGTCTGGATTTGATCGGTGTAGAACTGGATGAACGCGGAATGGTGAAAGTTGACCACCAAGGACGCACAAGCATCCCTCACATCTTCGCAATCGGCGATATTGTTCCTGGTCTTGCTCTGGCTCACAAAGCTTCTTACGAAGGTAAAGTAGCTGCTGAAGTAATTGCTGGCCAACCATCTGTTGTAGACTATAAATGTATTCCGGCTGTTGTGTTCACAGATCCAGAATGCTCTAGCGTAGGCTACACAGAGACACAAGCTAAAGAAAAAGGCTATAATGTCAAAGTTGGCAAGTTCTCTTATGGAGCAAACGGTCGTGCCGTTTCCCTGAACGCTGCTGAAGGCTTTGTAAAAATCGTAGCTGACGCAGATACAGGTCTGGTACTGGGTACGCAAATCGTAGGTCTGGAAGCTTCCAACCTGATTGCTGAGCTGGGTCTGGCGATTGAAATGGGTGCTACACTCGAAGATATCTCCTTGACTATCCATGCTCACCCTACACTGGGCGAACTTGTGATGGAAGCTGCAGAAGTCGTAATGGGTCATCCGATCCACGCATTGGCGCCACGTCGCTAATTCCATTTCATTATCTTGTTTTTGGTTTTCATACATGAAAAAAGAGGCAAGGAGCGCTATATCTGCGCTCTTTGTCTCTTTTTTTCAAACTTTAAGATTATTGGACTATCATGAAAATTCACACAGCACATGGTCAAAAAAGTACCCTACATGATAAACTAAATATAGATTAATGGGGTAGATCGAGAATTTTAAAAATTAAAAATTGACGATGCTGTATTTTATTCATGCTCAAAGGAGAGAAACAACGTGCGCAACTACTTGGAATTGTTGGAGGATATTTTAGAGAACGGAGTGAAAAAAGAGGATCGGACAGGGACGGGAACATTATCTGTGTTCGGAAGGCAACTTCGTTTTGATCTGGCCAAGGGCTTCCCGTTGGTGACCACTAAAAGAGTACATTTGAAATCCGTTATACATGAACTGTTATGGTTTTTGCGAGGGGATACCAATATTGCTTATCTCAAGGAGAACGGAGTTAGCATTTGGGATGAATGGGCAGACGAGCAGGGGAATCTGGGACCTGTGTATGGATCGCAATGGCGCGCATGGGAAGCACCGGACGGACAACATATTGACCAAATTGCGAATGTCATTGAGGCTATCAAAAACAATCCGGATTCACGTCGACATATCGTCAGTGCTTGGAATGTGGCTGAAATTGAATCAATGAAGTTGCCACCATGTCATTTTGTATTCCAGTTCTACGTAGCTGGAGGAAAGTTATCCTGTATGTTGACGATGCGTTCAGTGGATACTTTCCTTGGACTGCCATTCAACATCGCTAGTTATGCATTGCTGACGCATATGGTTGCACAGCAGTGCGGTTTGGAGCCCGGAGAGTTTATTTGGTCAGGCGGCGATGTGCATATTTATTCAAACCATATACAACAAGTGCATACGCAGTTGGAGCGTGATCCTTATCCCTTGCCACAGTTAAAAATCCTGCGCAAGCCGGAATCCATTTTTGATTACACTTACGAGGATTTTGTTTTTGAGAATTACGAGCATCACCCAGGGATCAAGGCGCCTGTCGCCATCTGATTAGAGGAGGTGGAAAGATGAGCATTTCGATGATATGGGCTATGGCACAAAATGGTGTGATTGGCCGGGATAACAGTCTTCCTTGGCGCCTTCCCAGAGACATGGCCTTCTTCAAAGAGCAGACGATTAATAAAACGGTACTCATGGGACGCAAAACGTGGGAATCCTTTGGCGGGAAAAGCCTACCAAACCGCCGCAACGTCGTTTTGACTCGAGATGAGCGCTATCAGGCGGAAGGTGCGGAAGTAATCCATACGCTGGAAGAAGGGCTCCAACTTGCCCAGAAAGAAGAGCTAATGGTCATTGGCGGAGCGGAGATTTATTCACTGTTTTGGCCACATGCTGATCGGCTGATTGTGACTCGAATTGTGGAGACCTTTGAAGGTGATACGACGTTTCCTGAGCTGGATTGGAGCGGCTGGACTATAGTCAGTGAGACGCCAGGTATCAAGGACGACAAAAACCTGTATGACTACCGTTTTGTTGTTTACGAGAGAACAGGATAACAATAGATGAACTCGACCTAGCTCATTTGAAAAATTAATAAACCATATAAAAAATCCTTTTGGCTGTAGATGCAGAAAGTTGCATAAGTTTTCATTACTTTTACGCTGTATTGTGATACAATAAATCAAATTCAACGAGAACAGACCCTTTCATAACACAAACAGACAAGTTCGAATTTGATTAGAATTCTGAATGGATGATCGGGGTTCATAAGCGAAGAGATGGGGGAACGTAACATGTCTACACCAACTGGATTTATGGAATACACACGACAACTTCCTACAGACCGGGACCCGGCAGAGCGTATAAAGGATTGGGAAGAATTCCATAAGCATATGTCTGAAGAAGAGCTGCGTACCCAAGGGGCGCGTTGTATGGACTGCGGAACTCCTTATTGTCATACGGGGATGGATCTCATGGGAGCAACTTTAGGCTGCCCGGTTCATAATCTTATTCCGGAATGGAACAATCTCGTATATCGTGGTTTGTGGAAGGAAGCGTTAGATCGGCTGCACAAAACGAATAACTTCCCCGAATTTACGGGCCGTGTCTGTCCTGCGCCATGTGAAGGCTCATGTACTGTTGGCCTTATCGGGCAGTCTGTTACCATTAAGACAATTGAGGAAGCGATTATCGAAAAAGGTTTTGAGGAAGGCTGGGTTGTTCCTAACCCGCCGGAAAAACGTACAGGCAAACGAGTGGCTATTGTTGGCTCGGGTCCTGCGGGATTGGCTGCGGCAGCACAGCTTAACAAAGCAGGGCACAGCGTGACTGTATATGAGCGTGCAGATCGTGTAGGTGGGTTGCTGATGTACGGAATCCCATCCATGAAGCTGGATAAGAAGGTTGTACAGCGTCGTGTAGACTTGCTGGAGGCTGAAGGTATTCAATTCATCACGAATACGGAAATTGGCAAGGATATCCCTACTGAACAGTTGGTTGCCGACTATGATGCGGTTGTGCTATGCGGTGGATCTACAAAGCCGAGAGAATTCAATATTGAAGGCAGTGATTTGAATGGCGTCCATTATGCTATGGATTATTTGAATGGCACCATCAAAAGTTATCTGGATTCTAACCTTGAAGATGGCAACTATTTGTCTTCCAAAGGTAAGGACGTTATTGTTATCGGTGGTGGTGATACAGGTTCGGACTGTGTAGCTACTTCTTTGCGGCATGGTTGCCGGAGTGTCACTCAATTTGGCACACACACCAAAGCTCCACTGGAACGTGATCCGATTGCCAATCCTTGGCCGCAGTTTCCGAATGTGTACTCTCTCGATTATGCACAGGAAGAAGCGAAAGCGTTGTTCGGGGAAGACCCGCGTGAGTTCTCCATCATGACAACCAAATTTGTAGGTGATGAGAATGGCAATCTGAAAGAACTGCACACCATTCAAATCCAACGTATTGTTGATGAAACTGGACGTAAAATCTATCAACCGATTCCAGGTACGGAACGTGTATTCCCAGCACAAATTGCGCTGATTGCAATTGGGTTTGATGGGCCTGAGCAAACGATTGTGAAGGAAATCGGTTTGGAAACGGATCGTCGCTCCAACGTTAAGGCACGTTATGGGAAATATGTGACGAATGTGGATAAGGTGTTTGCTGCGGGTGACATGCGCCGCGGACAAAGTCTGGTTGTGTGGGCTATTAATGAAGGTCGAGAAGCAGCACGTGAAGTTGATAAATACCTCATGGGTACTACTGTTTTGGTGTAATTATAAATTTAATTTACGAATCAAGTAAAGGCTCCATCTTAGGATGGGGCTTTATTTGTGTTTCAAGCATTGTCGCTAGTTGTTGAATCCAATTTTCTAGGGGGTGTACAAAATTGTGTAAACTTAACGTCATATAAAATGACTTTGAATTGAGTTTTTAATCATGCAACTGTTATCTATAGTGATCATAACATAAATAAGGAGGATGTGTGTAGCCTTTTTAAAGAAAAATACTTTTATTTTACAAAACAATTAGCTGAAAACTTAAATATATGTAATATAAACTAACATAAATATGACCCGTGTTTATTAATGGTGTAGTTTCAACATAGAGTAAAATCATGATCTGAGAGAACTATGAGATCTATGGTATAATAGACGTATATTGTTGAAGCGCTAGACTAAATGAATTTACAAAGGAGCTTTCGCTGGGAGAAAGCTCCTTTTGCATGAGGCCGGGATAGCTGTGTTTTCATTTGCGTTCCATGTATATTTATGATTCATGGAGGAGAAACAGAAGGCCGTCAGGAAGGAATGGAATGTATGAAGACGTTGATTATTGCTGAGAAACCAGATATGGGGCGGACGATTGCCGCTGTTATGGAGCCTCGTGCTAAAAATAACCGTACCTATTTGGAAGGGGAGAAATACATTGTAACCTGGGCGATCGGTCATTTGTTAGGGCTGGCTGAGCCAGATGCTTACGATGCTAAGTACAAACGATGGAATATTCAAGATCTTCCGATTATCCCTGAACAGTTCAAAATCGTACCTAATCCGAAAACAAAAGATCAGCTAAAAATGATTGGTGAGCTGGCCAAACGCTGCAATGCCATCGTGAATGCTTGTGACGCTGGACGAGAGGGGCAATATATTTTTGCGTTAATTCAGCAGCAGCTAAAGCTACGACAGCCGGTTAAGCGATTGTGGATCTCGGACTTGACGGCAGAGAGTATTGCGACAGGCTTTGAACGATTGCGAGATGCCTCGGAGTTTGAATTCCTGACTCAAGCTGCGCGGGCACGAAGTGAAGCGGACTGGCTGATTGGCATGAACGCTTCCAGAGCGTTCACAACACGTCATAACACCCTGCTGTCGGTAGGACGGGTACAGACTCCCGTGCTGGCACTAATTCATGATCGAGAAAAGGAAATTGAAGCATTTCAGTCTCAAACCTTCTATGACGTGTGGGCTGAGTTTAAGCAAGATCAGATTAAGTACAAAGGGGCATGGCAGGGAGATCGGCTGACGAAACCGGAAGAAGCTGAGGGGATTGCTGCGGCGGTACGCGGAAAAGAGGGGAAGATTACCAAATATGATACGAAGCAGACAAAGGAGTATCCTTTTAAATTGTACGATTTGACGTTGCTTCAACGAGAGGCGAATGCCAAGTACGGTTATTCGGCCAAAAAAACGCTGGATGTGGCACAAGCGCTTTATGAGCGTCACAAGGTCATTTCCTATCCGCGTACCAACTCTAACTATGTGACAGAGCAGAATATAGACGGCATGCATAAGGCATTACGGATGCTCGGGACAGGCCCTTATGCTGATCTGGTTCAACAAGCAAACCCTAATTTGGTCCACAAACAGAATAAATCGGTCTGCAATCCGTCTCGTGTTGAGGATCACCATGCTATCTTGCCGACGTTAAAAAGACCGGGGACGCTAAGCAAGGAGGAACAAAATGTATACGACCTGGTTATTCGTAGGTTTCTGTCGCATTTTTTCCCGCCGGCTGAATATAAAATGCATACCGTAATGACGCAGGTGGACAAGCATTTGTTTAAAACCAATATTAAGGAGCTTCTGTCCTTAGGATGGAAAGTGGTTTTGAGCAAGGCTGACCAGGATAAAGGTAAAAAGAGCAAAACATCAAAAAAAGAAGATGAAGAGGAAACGGACGAGTGGACAGACAAGAAGTTTGAAATTGATGCAGGGCGTCCGGTGGATTGTGTTCGCGCCGAGATGAAAGAAAAGGCGACTCAGCCCCCTAAAAGCTACACGGAGGGCACATTGCTTAAAGCGATGGAAAGCGCCGGCAAGCAGATGGAGAATGAGGAATTACGCGAGGTTATGAAGGACGCTGGCTTAGGTACACCTGCGACACGAGCTGCCACAATTGAACGATTGAAGAAAGTCGGCTACATTGAAATGAAGGGCAAAAAGATTCTTATTACAGATAAGGGAAAGATGGCTATTGACCTGATCCGTCATGCCGGGGTAGATCTATTAGCCTCACCGGAAATGACAGGTCAATGGGAACGCCGTCTTCATCAAATTTCCAAGGGTGAGGCAGCTCAGGAGAAGTTTATGGATAACGTTAAAAGATTCACGTTGTCCATCATTGATAAGGTAAGGCGGCAGCCACCTGCTCCCGCAAATGCCTTTGGCGAGGAGGCAAGGAGTAATCGCTCGGGAGGCAAGGGGAACGCCCGCAGTGTAGGCGCGAGTGGACGTGCCACCGCCAAAGGAATGGATCGCACACCATCAGGAGGCGGTAGTAGTGCAGGAAGTGCTGCGCTAAAGCAAGCAGCAGCACCAACAAGACGCAGTTCAGCTACAAAAGCAGTGCGGAGCTCATCTGATGGACAGTCAGATGCTTCAGTGAGCCAAAGGCAGGCGTTAGGCAGCTGCCCGTGCTCCAATTGCGGTGGGAGTATTATTGAAGGCCGTAAAGGGTATGGGTGTAGCCATTTTAAGCAAGGCTGTGGCTTTGTCATTTGGAAGGAATATGCTGGCAAGCAGATTACCGAAACGATGCTCAAGTCCCTGCTCGCGAAGGGGCAGACGCAATTGTTGTCTTTTAAACGTAAAGATGGATCGACCGTCAAAGCGCGGATTGTTCTGGATGTACCAGGAACAGGACAACTTAGCGTTCGTGAGGAATCCTGAAATAGGGTCGTCTATCATAGTAGAATGTGAAGGTTGAATGACTTTTTAAACACGAAAAAAGGACCCTATCCGAGGGTCCTTTTTTGTTGATGCAATTGTATGCTTTCGTGGATCACCCGTGGCACTTCTGTTAGCTTTTGTATTGTATACATTACAGAGTTCACGTTTTTTTGCAATTCAACCATATTGTAAATCCATTCTTTAGGCTGCTTAAGATACACAGCGTGAATACCTGCCGCAAGGGCTGGAGATACGTCGGTGCGTAAAGAATTCCCGATCATCCAGGTGATGCCTCGGTCCAGCCGATTTATTTGGATGATTTCTTCCAGTGCTTCGACATTTTTATGCTGGCGAATATAGATACGGTCATCAAAGTAAGTAGCCAGCTTCATTTGCTCAATCTTTCTTTCTTGAATGACCTGCTCACCGCCCGTATAAAGGTGAAGGGAATGCCCTGCTTTTTGGAGTGAATTTAACGTTTCGGCCATACCTGGATACGGTTCAATTTCCTGCTCGTACACACTTCGGCCAAGCGAGCGAAGCTCCTGCTCTTCCCGAGAATCCGTACGGCGTCCGAATTGTTCAGAGAAAAACTGGTACGTATCTATTAGGGATTGTGGAAAATGCTCGCTGGCAAAACCCACCTGATGAACCCCAGCCACATCAATTTCAATTTGTTTTTCACGGATTGTATTTCTCGTTAGGTTATGAGCTGCAAACCATTCCTGAAGCAAATCGAAAAAGTGGTTGAGAATAAGGTCGAAATACTTGTTGCAGTGGACCAAAGTGTCATCAAGATCAAATAAAATGTGCTGTTTCGGATACGACATGATGCATACTCCTTCCAAGCCAAAGCTTTAACGGTGTTCAGTTTATAACTAAAGTTGCGATTCAAATTACAATCCAATATAGGATTCCAAAAATACCTGCAAATCAGCCGCACCGTCGGGACGGATGCTGAATTTTTCCTTGTGATAGCGTCCAATGTGTATGCGGAGCAAACCAGCCACACGCAAAATCATCATATCAGACATTAGTGTATCTTCCAATCGGCTCAAATCATGACGCATGTCTTCAAGAGACTTAGGACCTTGAGCTACATAACGCAAAATGCGCAGCCGTTGTGGATCATTGACTGCACGAGTGAGTCGTAGTAGAAGCGTGGGCGGTTCTTCCTCACTCTCTTCGGGAATATCTACCGGATACTGGATTAGCAGTGTACGGGTGTAAAAGCAGTATGAATTAATTGGGCGATTATGAACGACCGGAAACAGCACTACTGTATCGAGGTCTTCCATATGTGGCACGACTAGTCCAGCTGTCGCATATTCAACAAGTGCTTCCGGTTCCATTTTACTTAACAACATGCGCTTTTCCGCAGCATCTTCTTCTGCCAATACACGCAGTTCGCCTTCCAAGGCCCGAAAATAATCACGATCCCACAATCTGAGGAGCGGTGCATATACCTTACGAATGCGTAAAGATTCTTCAAAGGTTAAAAAAGGAATATGCGGAACAAGCAGCTCAAACATATCCTTATCCGGTCCGTGATCCAAGTAAGAAATATAGTCGGATATTTCATCTGTTTCTGGTCGAAGCAACGCCCAGGCATAGAGTGCGTCATAATCGCTAAAAGGGCAATCCTGAGCTGTAGCTAGCTCAGTACGAACTTCCTGTTGTAATCGTGCATCCACCTTGTCGATCCATTCATGGCCCAAGTCCATATCATGGACCCACTTTTTAGTTACATAGGCCATAAAGCTGCCGAGCAATTCATAAATTGGGGAAGTGTCTATTTTAATTTGATAACTCATGGAATCAAATGCCTCCTATTCTGTCTTCTAGCCCAGAGCGGTGAACGTAAATAAAGCCCGTCCATAAGCAAAACATGAGCATTTTGAAATTGCCCACTCATTTATTATGGCTTGTTCTGCCAGGCATTGTCCACTATAATATGAAATAGTGCGTTGTGACGTGAACTTGGTCGGATTGAACATACGAGGCTCTTAACCGAGGAGTCGGATACATACCAGACTAGCTCTATCCGTAAAATCGTCATCTCAGATGGCGATTTTTTTATTTCTCTCTTTAATACACTAAAATTAACATGCTAAAAACACCTTAATATGTAATATATCGATTTTTAGAAAGTCATGGTACACATCGTGATAAGATTTATTATTGATTATGGTATCAAATGCAAATCATTTCTAAACATTCATTTTATGATGTTAATAATTTATTTGTTCGAGCAGGAGGAGCTGGGATGTCGTCGTCGTTACGTGTTCATTATTTTATCTTAATTGCAGTTATTATTGTTGCTGGACTATGTCAGGGTTTACTATTGCCCATTCTGTCGATCTCTTTGGAACAAATGGGGGTTTCGTCTTCGCTAAACGGAATGAACGCGGCTGCACTGTATATTGGTTCATTCGCAATGACACTGGTGGCTGAACGGACTTTGGGGTGGCTGGGATTTAAAAAGCTGATGGCTGGTGGTCTTGTGCTTGTGCTGATCATGCTGCTGCTGTTCCCGCTAATCCCTGATATTCGGGTTTGGTTCGTACTGCGCCTGCTAGTAGGTATTGGTGACAGTGCGTTGCATTATTCTGCGCAGTTGTGGATATTGCTGGTAACTCCAGCAGAGAATCGAGGCCGCAACATTTCCTTTTATGGTATGTCTTATGGTCTGGGTTTTGCATTAGGCCCATTGGGATTGTGGCTACTTGATTATGGAATGCTGGTTCCATTTGCTGCGTTGGCTTTGTTGTGCTTGCTTGTGTTGCTGTTAGTGTTAATCAAGCTGCCTGACTCAAGACCCGAGAAGCAGGAGACTGAGGCGCGTCCCGCACAAAGATTCCGGCGCAGCTATAGCTGGGCATGGTACGCTCTGTTGCCTGCATTTCTATACGGTTATATGGAAGCGAGCCTGAACAGTAATTTTCCAGTCTATGGCCTGCGTATTGGCTTCCATACCGATGAAATTGCTGCCTTGCTGCCTTTCGTCAGTTTGGGAGGCTTAGTGTTGCAACTGCCTTTAGGTATATTAAGTGACCGTTGGGGACGTAAAAAGGTGCTAATGAGCGTAGGTATAGCAGGAGGGTTGACCTTTATGTTACTACCATGGAGTGGCAATCATTTTATGTTCACATTGGTATTGCTGACCATCGCAGGTGGATTGGTAGGCTCCTTTTTCTCACTTGGTTTGGCCTATGCAGCTGACCTGTTGCCCAAATCATTTTTGGCGGCTGCAAATGTGCTGGCATCCTTTCATTTTAATCTGGGAAGTGTGATTGGACCTAATATTAGCGGAGGGTTGTTGGACATTGGAACTCAAGGCAGTATGTTTCTAGTCCTTGGAGGTAGTTATATTGTTTTCGGATTGTTAGGTCTGTTTTCCCGAAAAAGAGCACCAGCGGTATAAAACTGCGGTTTGCATGGTATTTGTTTCACAATTACTATAAAATATAAACATGTATTGATGGCGGACAAAGGGGAATCATAGATGATTAAAATTCGGAAGCTGACCAAGCAAGTGGGGCCTGAACGTACCCCGTTGCTTCGAGGGATTGATGCTGAAATTCATGAGGGTGAATTCATTGCTATAGTGGGGCCAAGCGGAAGTGGTAAAACGACACTTCTTCGCTGTCTTGCTTTACAAGAGCCTTGGGAAGAAGGCAGTTTGATTGTTGGTGGCAATGATGTACTGAGATCCGGGTGGACGGGCAAGATGAAAATAAAGCGAGAGTGGGCATACCTGGAGCAAAATCCGCATCTTAATATGAATCGGACCGCTCTTAAAAATGTGCTCATTGGCAGATCGGGTCAAACACCCTGGTGGAGAATCGTGACTGGCATGGTGCGTTCCGACGATTATATGGGAGCGATGGACGTTCTAGAGGAGATGGGTCTGCTAGATAAGGCGCATGATAAATGCGACAAGCTCAGCGGCGGCGAACGGCAGCGGGTAGCCACAGCGCGTGCTCTCGTCCACGGAGCTAAGGTTATTTTAGCTGATGAGCCTGTAAATGGACTTGATCCTGCCTCAGCAGCGCATGTACTGGAAACCTTTCGCAAGCTGTGCTCTGGCGAGCGAGTAACAATCATTACTGTACTGCCGCTGGAAATGGCTGAACGTTTTGCTTCCCGAATCTGGGGCCTGAATGAGGGTAAACTGGTGTTTGATATCCAGGGAAGACGATTGACACAGGCAGAAAAGAACAAATTGTGAAGGGGACGCCAAGAGAAGTGAAAAAAATGCTGTTGAAAATGGTGGCTTGCTGCTGTTCCTTGCTGCTTCTTGCTGGATTTTTAAGCGGCTGTAATGTGATTAGCGATCCAATTTCGCTGATGCAGACACCAACGATGTCTGACGAGAAACAACAGCTGAATGGAGCAGTGAATACGCAATTAGGGGCGGTACAGCCTTTAAGGCCGAATGATCCAGATGATCCTACGCCAATTCGGACGGGAGATTTGAATAATGATGGTATAGACGAAGCAGTGCTCTTTTATGAAACACCAGATGAGAGCGTAAAGATACATGGTGCCTTGTTTGAAGATCAGGGCGGGACGTGGGTAAAGAAGCTTACATTTGATGGGGAAGGCACGGTGTTGGAATCATTTAAACTAGTGGATCTAACAAATGACGGTACGCTTGATATTGTAGCAGGTTTTTCGAGCGGAGACAGTAATGAGAACGGGGACCAGAAGGGCCTCATCGTATACTCATATACTGGAGGAACGTTAGAAAAAATATATGCAACGGGCTATACGGACTTCGTTGTAGACGATTTTAACCATAAGAAGATGGATTTGAACGGGGATAATCTGAATGACTTGACCATTATCTTGCTCCGTCGTAATGAATTCTTCACTGTGAAAACATTCCAATTCAGTGGAGGGACCTTTAAGGAAATTGGATCGTTGGATTTGGACAGTCAGGCTCTGGGTGTCTACAATGTCGTTGCTGGTAAGGTAGCCCAAGGTAGGCAAGGGATCATTATTGATACAAAGATTGCCGAGACAACTACGGTCTCCAATGTTATCGTGATGGATCACGGCAAACTCAGAAAGCTCAATCTTATGGATGTCACCTTCAAGGATGCTACCATCGCTAGTGGTGATGTGGATGGTGACGGTATTCTTGAATTTGGAAATTTAGAGAAGCCTAAAGGCTGGAGCAACAGGCCACTGGATGAAGTTCCTTATTTTGTATCGTTCTATCAGTGGGATGGGGCCAAAGGGACGATTTTCAAGCAGCAACAGTATCGTGATTCTAATGAACAGGTCTACTTCAGGCTGCCAAAAGAGCTGCATGGCAAGGTAACTATTGATCCGAAGGTTTCAAGGAAGGACAGCTATTTGCGGTTTATTTTGGATGATACAGACAAAACGATAGCGGAAATTAAATTTTTCTCGTTATCACAATGGGAGCGAAACAACGAAGGCTATAGCCAACTGTGGCGAACGAATGCACAGGTAATTGGTATTAAGCGATCCAGCGAGCTGGAACCACGTAAAACCATTAAAAACAAGATGGGGGAAAGGCAGGTAGAGTAGAGTGAGTAAAGTTTTAATCATGGAAGACGAGGAATCGATCCGTAGCTTTATCGTTATTAACTTGAAACGTAACGGTTTTGAGGTGCTGGAGGCGTCAGAGGGGCATGAGGCTCTGAATATTTTGAACACGGTGCGGGATATCGATATTGCGTTACTTGACGTGATGGTGCCGGGCATGGATGGTTTTGAGGTTTGTCGGAGAATTCGGGAAACGAATGAGCGTATTGGCATTATCTTTCTGACAGCCAAGGTACAGGAACAGGATAAGGTGTATGCCTTGTCTGTAGGGGCTGATGACCATGTGAGCAAGCCTTTCAGCCCGACAGAGCTGATTGCACGTATTCAATCGTTATTGCGTCGGGTGAATGTACATCGTGAAACAGCAGCCAAGGTGTCCTTCCAGTCCGGTCCGTTCACGCTGGATTTGATAGCTAAGCAATTTAAGAAAAACGGGCAGCTGATCGAGCTGACACCGACAGAGTTTTCCCTGATTCAGTTTTTTCTGGAGAAAGAAAATACGCCGCTTAGCCGAGATGTTTTACTCGACCACGTATGGGGCAAGGAATATATGGGTGATCCGAAAATTGTAGATGTGAATATCCGACGTCTGCGGCAGAAAATTGAAAACAATCCATCCGAGCCAGCTTTTTTACAAACCGTGTGGGGACATGGATATAAATGGAAAGGTCAGTCTCAATGATCAAAAAGGGGATCCGCCGACAGATTGTGCTTCACTATTTTTTCGTAGTGTTTTTGGCGCTTCTGTTAGTAGAAGTCATTTTTATGTTTGCACTCCGGTCATATTATTATGACACTATTTATAAAAAGATCGAGAACCGTATCCAATCGGTAAGTGAATTTGCATCCAAATTCAAGGAGCCGGAACAATCATTACAATCGTATTTGTTGGATACATTTTCACTGCCCAACACTGAATTACAATTGCTTGATGAACAGGGAAATGTAATTGATAACTCGACAAATTTTGCTGCGGATCTAAGTGTGCAAACCAGTGATGTGACACAAGCCTTAGCTGGAGATACGGGCAAATGGATCGGAAAGCAACCCGGCACGGGACAGCAGGTGATGGCGGTATCTCAGAAACTGGACAATATTGTCGGGGATCAGGTGTATATAATCCGGTATACGACTTCGTTGGAATTAGTAAATGACAAGTTATTCATCATTACATTATTTTCGGTGGGAATCATGGCAGCTGTATTGATTATTGTATTTGTAGTGAGTACAGGGCTTGCCAATTCCATTGTCAGACCGATTAACAATATTCGCGATGTATCTGCTCAGATGGCGCAGGGGCGATTTGATGCACGTATCAAAGGCGATTATCGCTATGAACTGGGTGAACTGGCATCGACGTTGAACTACATGGCACAGGAAATTGTCAGAACCAATCAAATCAAGGATGATTTTATTTCTTCCATTTCTCATGAGCTGCGTACTCCGCTTACTTCCATTAAGGGCTGGAGTGAAACGTTAAATTCTGGCGGATATGACCCGGAAGAGACCAAGATCGGAATGCAGATTATTTCTAAGGAAACGGACCGGCTGATTGGCTTGGTGGAGGAAATTCTCGATTTTTCCAAACTGGAACAAAATGCCATGAAGCTCGTGATGGGAACAGTTGATCTTCGAGAGCTTTTGCAGGAAATTATGCTGAATGTATGGGCCAAGGCAGAAATGAAGCAGATTAAGCTCCAACTGGATTCCGAGGAAACGGCATACCTTGTTCATGGAGACGGTAACCGTCTGAAACAGGTGTTTTTGAACATTGTAGATAATGCCATCAAATTTTCGCATGAGAGCTCGATTATTTATCTGTCTCTTCAACGTGTTAAGGGCAATATCGAGATATCGGTACAGGATACAGGAATTGGGATTAGTGAAGAAAATCTTGCCAGAGTAAGAGATCGCTTTTTCCAGGTAGACCACCAAAATGGGGGGACTGGACTGGGATTGGCAATCTCGCAACAGTTTGTTGAGCGTCATCACGGGCAGATGCTCATTAGAAGTGAATTGGGAGCTGGAACCACCATTACGGTTTCATTGCCTGCTCTGCAAGCAGAGCCATCGGTGGAACCACCACAACTCTCGGAAGGGCAGATTTAAAGTTAAATGTAAGATGTAACCATAAAAACAGCCAGTCCTCACCATAATGGAGGGCTGGCTGTTTGAAATTTAGGGGAGAGTTATGAAGTAAAGCCTTCTGCACGCAAGCGTGTGTTACGCTCATAGGCTTCTTTTAGCATACGAGTAGTTTGTGGCCGTACTGCCATTTTGCCAAATACTGTTTCATTGGGTCCGATAACCATAATTTCGCTCGGATTACCTTTAATAACAGCACCATCACGAATCACAGCACCTTCACCGATAATTGCGTGCTCAATATGCACGTTGCGCCCAATACGTGTGTCAGGCATAACGATACTTTCCTTGATGGAAGAGCCTTTTCCCACCTCGACGCCGCTAAACACTACGGAGCGCTCAATTTGGCCTTCGACTTGGCAGGAATCATGCAGGAGGCTGTCCAATGACTGCATTTTACGACCAGGCACCTTTTGCGCGCTCAGCCTTGTGCGGCGTTCACGTGTATACATTGGCCAGTCTTGACGCTGAAGGTCAATCGCGCAATTTTCTTGCAGTAAGTCCATGTGGGAGTCCCATAGGCTTTTAACTGTACCTACGTCTTTCCAGTAGCCCTGGAATTCATAAACGTATAGTGATTCTTGGTCTGCCAGCATTTTAGGTATGATATCTTTGCCAAAATCATGACTGGATTGAGGATCCTGTGCGTCTTCCAGTAGATAATTTCTTAAGTAATCCCATTTGAAAAGGTAAATCCCCATAGAGGCTAAATTACTTTCCGGTTTCTCCGGCTTCTCTGCAAATTCAGTGACGCGCAGATCTTCATCGGCGCTCATAACACCAAAACGGTGTGCTTCATCCCAAGGAACCTCCATGACAGAAATGGTTGCCGCAGCTCCTTTTTCCTTATGGTAGTTCAGCATCTCGCCATAATTCATATAGTAAATATGGTCACCGGATAAAATAAGCACATGTTCTGGATTTTGGCTGTCAATATATTCGATATTCTTATGAATAGCATCTGCCGTTCCTAAATATTCAGCGTTACCTGTATTATAAGATGGAAGCAGGGTAATTCCTTTGTCATCCGTTTTTGTAAGGCCCCATGGAGTTCCATCCCCAATATGTTCGTGCAAGGATTCTGCCTCATATTGCGTCAGTACACCTACAGTATCAATGTTTGAATTTACGCAATTACTGAGAGGAAAATCGATGATCCGGTAATGACCGCCAAAAGGTACGGCGGGTTTTGCAATCGTTGAAGTAAGGGGAGCAAGACGGCGTCCCTCTCCGCCTGCCAGCAGCATGGCAATGCATTCTTTATTAAACATTTCGTTTCCCTCCCGGTTTAGTTGTCTGTTGTAGTACATACATAAACGGTATGGGGTACTCTTGAAACCATCAGGTATATAAGATTCCCCAAAAACTAAGGTTTATTTTTTTCCTAGTCATTTTTCTGTTCATTGTGGCTAGAATGGGGTAATAACTCAGGTCAGCTTTGACCCAAAAGCGAATGCATTACCGATTCATACATTTTTACTTACAAACATAAAAGGGTGGTGACGTGATGACAGACCAAACTCTTCCGCAACAGACTATCTCATCGGAAGATATTTATTTGTTTCATGAAGGAACGCTTTATCACAGCTACCGATCTTTGGGTTCCCACCTTACTGTGGAGAACGGAGAACAGGGCGTTCGTTTTACGGTCTGGGCTCCTCATGCTCTCCATGTCGGGCTTGCTACAGATCGCAACAACTGGAATGGGGAACAGGATTCCTTATATAGGGTTCCCAAATCCGGTTTTTGGAGTCGTTTTTTTCCGAGGATATCCCAAGGAACATTTTACAAATACGACATTACAGGTCCAAATGGTGAACGATTTCTGAAAGCAGATCCTTACGCCGTACGTGCTGAAGTGAGACCGGCTACGGCTTCAGTGGTATCTTCATTGGATGGTTATGTTTGGAACGATGCAGCTTGGCGCCGTAAACGTAGAGCACCTTATGGTAAACCTCTACATATATACGAGCTTCATCTAGGCACTTGGAAGCAAAAAGCAGATGGTATGTTTTATACATACAGGGAAATGGCTGAGCTTCTTGTGCCTTATGTAACTGATATGGGATATACACATATTGAGCTGATGCCGCTGAGTGAGCATCCGTATGATCTTTCCTGGGGCTACCAATTAACAGGATATTTTGCACTCACAAGCCGTTATGGTGAACCACATGATTTTATGTATTTAGTGGATCGTTGCCATCAGGCGGGAATTGGAGTGATTATGGATTGGGTTCCGGCTCATTTTGCCAAGGATGCTCATGGATTGAGACGGTTTGACGGATCGCCACTGTTCGAATACGCGGACCCGCTAATTGCTGAAAAGCCCGGCTGGGGAACCCTAACGTTCGATTATAGCAAGCCAGAAGTACGTTCTTTTCTGATCTCCAACGCATTGTTCTGGATGGATGTGTACCATATTGATGGTCTGCGTGTGGATGCGGTGACGAGCATGTTACGGCTGGATTTTGAAAAGCAGGAAGGACAATATTGTCCCAATTCCAAGGGAGGGATTGAAAATGAGGAGGCTATCGCCTTCCTTCAACAGCTGAATGAGACGGTATTCCGCTATTATCCATATGCACTCATGATGGCAGAGGAGTCCAGCGCTTGGCCGATGGTGACCTCCCCAGTAAGCGATGGAGGGCTCGGTTTTAATTACAAATGGAATATGGGGTGGATGAACGATACACTTGATTATATGGAATCGGAGTTTGATCAACGACCCGAGCGCCATAATTTGCTGACCTTTCCCATAGCCTATGCATACAGCGAAAATTTTACACTGCCATTGTCCCATGATGAGGTTGTTCATGGTAAGAAGTCGCTGCTTGATAAAATGCCGGGCACCTATGAACAAAAATTTGCCGGACTACGGGCGCTCCTTGGCTACCAAATGACCTCACCAGGTAAAAAGCTCTTATTCATGGGAGGGGAATTTGGTCAGTTTATTGAATGGAAGGATGAGGATCAGCTTGACTGGTTTTTGCTAGACTATGACAGTCATCGGTCTTTGCACGCATATTCGAAAGCACTGAATCATTTATATCTTCAGGAGAAAGCATTATGGGAATTGGACCATTCGTGGGACGGCTATCAATGGATTGAAGCTGAAGACCGAGGGCAGAGTGTAATTACGTATTTACGTAAAGGCAAAAAAACGGGGGATACGCTGGTTGTCCTTATTAATTTTCAGCCTGTGCAAAGAGAAAATTATCGAATTGGGTTGCAAAAGGCAGGAAGCTATATGGAATTGCTGAACAGCGATCATAAGGACTTTGGGGGAAGTGGTCAGGTAAACTCCGGAGCGATACGTACTTCCAAAATCCCTTACCACGGACAGCTTCACAGCTTGGAGGTGACTATTCCACCCCTAAGCATCGTTATACTCAAGAAGACACCACCACGTAGGTCTAAAAAAGCAGATTGACCACATAAGGAGGAAGCACATATGAACATTTTGTTTGCGGCAGCAGAAGCACATCCATTTATTAAAACAGGTGGGTTGGCTGATGTTATTGGCGCACTGCCAAAGGCACTTCATCAGGCAGGGTGTGACGTCCGAATCATCTTACCTAAATATGCGGGTATTCCCGATACCTATAAGAAGTCTCTGCGTCCGGTAACGGTCAAGCATGTAGCTGTAGGCTGGCGTGATCAATATTGTGGAGTAGAGGAGCTGACGTTGGACGGGATCAGGGTTTATTTTATAGATAATGAATATTACTTCGGTCGTGACGGTATTTACGGTTATATGGATGATGGCGAACGCTTCTCCTTCTTCAACCGGGCGATTTTGGAAGTGCTGCCTGAACTGAATTTTCGGCCAGATATTGTGCATTGTCATGACTGGCATACGGCGATGGTACCGCTACTTCTGAATGCCGATTATCGACATTTGCCCTTTTACAACGATATTCGCACGGTGTTTACGATACATAATCTGTTGTATCAGGGTGATTTTCCATATGAGGTCTTAACGGAGCTGCTTAACTTGGATGGAAGCTATTTTACCCCCGAGGGTGTGGAGTATTATGGCAGACTGAACTTTATGAAAGGTGGGCTTACTTACTCGGATCATGTCACGACCGTGAGTCCAACCTATGCAGAGGAAATTCAAACTGAATTTTACGGATACGGACTGGAGGGTCTACTTCGTAAATTAGGACAGCAGGGACGCTTAACGGGGATTGTGAATGGAATTGACACCCAAAGCTACAATCCTGCCACAGACAATCGTATTTATACGAAATACCGCACAAGTCTGGCAAAGAAAAAGGAAAATAAAATTGCTCTACAAAAGGAGCTGGGTTTGCCGGTGCGTCCGGACGTACCTATGATTGCTATGGTAACCCGGCTTGTGGATATGAAGGGGCTAGATCTGGTAACCAGAGTGCTTGACGAAATTTTGTATTATGATGATATTCAGTTTGTCGTACTGGGAACAGGGGACCCTGCTTTTGAGCACTGGTTCCGGGAAGCAGCGGGACGATATCCTCTGAAAATGTCAGCGCAGCTTACTTTTAGCGAACCATTGTCACGAAAAATATATGCGGCAAGTGACATGTATCTTATGCCATCGAGGTTTGAGCCTTGTGGGATTAGTCAACTGCTGGCGCTTCGTTATGGAAGTATCCCCATCGTGCGAGAAACTGGAGGGCTGAACGATACTGTGCAGGCTTACAATGAATCCACAGGTGAAGGTAACGGTTTTAGTTTCACGAACTACAATGCACATGACATGCTGCATACCATTCGTCGTGCTGTTCATTACTATCGTCAACCTGAGCATTGGAACAAGCTTACACAGACGGCCTTTGCAGGAGAGTACAGTTGGGATGTATCGGCCGAGGCGTATATGGATATTTACCGTTCGCTAGCAAAGACCGATTAAACAGCACATAAATACCATATTTATGCTAATGAAAAAGGGAACTCCTTTAGCCATGGTTTGGCTGAGGAATTCCCTTTTTTGTTGCTGGTCAGTCGCCCCCGCCACCACAGCTACTTCCACACGAAGAGCCGCTGCTACACGAGGAATGGCTCCCGGAATCGCCTGAATCGTGGTGAGAAGAGCCTCCACCATGAGAACTGTCATGGGAGGAATGATGGTGCGAGTGGTGTGTATCCCAGTTCGAGCAGCCGCTTGCGGAGCTACAGCCGGATGAGCTGGCTAGTGCGGCACTGTTTGTAGAATCTGGGTGCATGTGTATGGCAAATTGTTCAGGTTGATACCATGAATACCACACAGCAGCCAATAGCAGATAGTCAACCTGCAAATAGTTGACCTTAGGTAGCTGCTTGCCCTCCGGATCATTTACAGCTTTATTTACCCGCTCATGGAGGTGTTGGATTATCTTATGAACCGCTTGTTGTGCTTGCTGTGAAATGTCTACATTTTCATGGGAATTCCATCGGTCACCTATTGGCTGCGTCGAAGCTGTCAGTTTGTAATAGTGTGAAAGCTCATCGTTCGGTAGCGGATGATTAAAAAAAGTTCCCCACAAACTGGCACTATAACGATTCCAACCAAAGCATTCCACATACAACCAGTCAAACCACGCCCGCTCCTCTGGCATCGGCTGAGAGCCGCCCGAATGGGGTGCATGGTGAAGCATACGACCAAAAAAAGCTTCGGAGAATTGCTGGTATTCACGCGTAAACATTAACATTTCGTGCCATAGTTCATCTACATCACTGCTGAACATAGGCACCCGATTCATAATGGCGCATAGCATGAAGTATCGTTTTAGCTCATGCCAGCGCCAATTATATTCTTGCTCCGTCAGGCTAGGATGGGCGTCCATGACACGTTGCTTTACGTTATGAGCATAGGAGGCTGGAATGGATCGCTCCAGCAGCTCCTTCAGCTCCGTAATCTCTCGATGACGCTCTTGCGTGAGTGACGAAGGAGACGGAGAGCTAAGGAAAAATGCATTCCGGCGGCGCGTGCTTCTGTTTCCACGGTTCCTGTGTATAGCACGGAATATAAACCAAAGAATGATGAGACCAACCACAATAAACAACGTCCAAAAGCTAGTCATACTATTCATAATGGCACTCCTTTCTAAAAGAAGACGGCATTTCCGATTTTAGCTTTTGCTATTCAGTAGAGCGAATTCTTTTTTAATCTGTGCCAGCAGCTCAGAATTTGTGATTACATCGCAAGCCGTCCATGCCAAGGTTCTCGCGGCCAAGAGCATTCCTTCCATTGCGCGGTCCTGCATTGCTAAATCGCGGAATTCTGGTGTATGCAAGGCATGCTTCTCGTCAATAACTTGAATGTACGGGTGGATCGCAGGGCAATGAAGTGATACATTTCCGATATCCATAGAGCCATGATCTTCACCCTCCGTAATATCTTCTTGCGCAATGCCAGCCTGCACCAAATTTGCGGTAAAGGTGTCGGAGAGTACACGATTAGTCACCATTTCATCGTAAGAAGTCTCATAATTGGAAGTTTCCAAACGACACCCAGCTTGTAAAGCAGCTCCTTCAGCAATTTGAACAACACGGCGGGTAAGCGGGTTCAGCTCTTGGCGTGTCGCGGCTCTCACGTAAAATTGGGCTGAGGCGTAATCAGGAATAATATTGGCAGCCTGCCCACCCTGATTAATAATGCCATGGATACGTACCGTACTTTTTACCTGTTGCCGAAATGCGTTAATCCCGTTAAACGTTTGAATCACAGCGTCCAAAGCATTAATCCCTTCATGCGGACTGGCCGCAGCATGAGCGGATTGACCAAAAAATTCGAACTGCACAGCATCAATCGCTAGCGATTTGCCTGATTTTTCGTAGCGATCAAAGGGATGTGTCATCATAGCTATGTCGCAATCATCAAACAACCCGGCCGCCGCCATCGGAACCTTTGCACCGCGTGTTTCTTCGGCAGGTGTGCCGTATACACGTACTTCTCCACCAGTCTCGTCGATAATCGATTTGAGACCTACGGCAGCGCCTGTGCTCATCATACATATCAAATGGTGCCCACAGGCGTGTCCTAGCCCTTTCAGAGCGTCGTATTCTGCCAGAAAAGCAATGATTGGTCCAGGCTTTGTTGCTTTGTAAGTAGCAATAAAGGCTGTTTCTATACCCAATACGGGTGCCTGAACTTCAAATCCGTGAAAAGCAAGTTCTTCTTTTAAACGGGCAGAGGCCAGGAATTCCTCGTTTCCAAGTTCAGGGTTTGCGCCAATATATAACGAAATGTCCTTAAACCGCTGGGCGTGCTGTTCAATGGTGTGTTGAATGGTCTGTTTGAAATTCATGCTAAAAACTCCTTTATATAAGCTGTAATGTAGGTACTGCGATAGATATACTAAAATTGTACTATAACATTCATTGCATAATCATGCATATTCATTTATAATGACACAATCTTATTTATTATAAAGAATTTAAGGAGAGAAAAAAAGATTGAAAAAGGCATATCGTTTTACCGCCCTGGTTTTGTCGGCGGTTATCTTACTGTTGGCTGGTCTTCCGATGCTCAATGCATACGGAACGGAAGCAAAACCACAGAAAAAACTTGTAGTGGGCATGAGTGCCGACTTTCCGCCGTATGAGTTTTATAAAGTCATTAACGGTAAGAAAACCATTGTTGGGTTCGATGTGGAGATTGCCAAGGAAATCGCCAAGGATCTGAACGCAGAGATGATACCAGAGGACATGAGCTTTGATTCCTTGCTGCCTGCTCTGCAAAGTGGTCGTGTAGACTTGGTGCTGTCCGGTATGACACCGACGGATGAGCGCAGAAAGAGTATTGATTTTTCGGATGTGTACTATCACTCCAAACAAGTCATTATGGTACGCCCGGAGGATAAGGACAAATATTCAACGATGGCTACTCTGAAAGGAGAGAAGCTCGGTGCACAGAAGGGGAGTATTCAGGAAGAAATTGCACAAAAAGTGCCTAATGCTTCGGTTACCTCATTAGATAAAATATCCGATCTGGTACTCCAGCTTCGGACAAAGCGTGTCAACGCAGTTGTAATCGAAGATACCGTGGCTAAAGGATACACGCTAGACGGTACCGTAACACTTGCCAAGGCAGTACCTGAGGATGAAGGTGCAGAAACTGCCGTAGGTATCCGTAAAGGAAATACTGAATTGCTTGTCTCTGTAAATAAAACGTTGGCTCGCCTGAAAGCGGAGGGGGCAATTGAGAAGTTTTCTACAGAAGCGAGTGCACTGTCTGCCGACAGACAGGTTTCTTCGAATAGCATTGTAGATATATTTATGAAATATCGTAGTCTTTACGCTACGGGTATTGGCTACACTCTGTTGTTGTCTGCACTCGGAGTATTGTTTGGATTCATTATTGGTCTGATCATATCCTTGCTGCGAATGAGTGGTATACGTATCATTGAGTGGTTAGGTACCACATATGTCGAGATCCTGCGCGGTACACCTATGCTGGTACAGCTCATGATCATTCACTACGGAATTGCTTTGACGCTGGGTATCAATTTTACCCCACTCCAGTCGGGTGTGATCACATTGTCTCTGAATAGCTCGGCATATTTGGCTGAAATTTTCCGTGCGGGTATTCAGGCCGTAGACCGTGGACAGATGGAAGCTGCCCGCTCGCTCGGGATGGGACGAGGCAAAGCAATGCGTCATGTCATTTTACCGCAAGCATTTAAATCTATATTGCCTGCTATTGGTAATGAGTTCATTACGATCATTAAAGAATCATCTATTATTTCGACCATTGGGATGGTGGATATTATGTATCAAGCCCAGGTCATTAAGAATATTACCTACGAAGGCTTGAGTCCGTTCGTAATCGCAGCCGCTATTTATTTTGTAATGACATTCAGCTTATCTAAGTTGTTGGGTTTATGGGAAAGGAAGTTGAGAGCCAGTGATCACCGTTAAACAACTGCGTAAATCATTCGGTAAGAATGAAATTTTAAAAGGCATTGATATAGATATCGCCAAAGGTGAAGTAGTCGTCATTATCGGCCCGAGTGGTTCAGGAAAAAGTACGTTTTTGCGTTGTATGAATCTGTTGGAACAGCCAACAGAAGGGGAAATTTTGTTTGAGGGTGAGCCGATTACGGCCCGTGGTCATAATATTAATGCGACTCGGGAGAAGATGGGGATGGTTTTCCAGCATTTTAATCTGTTTCCGCATAAAACAATACTGCAGAATCTGACGCTTGCACCAACGCAGGTGAAAAAGCAGTCGGGGAAAGAAGCGGAGAAAATTGCGCTGGAGCTCCTGCGGACCGTGGGTCTTGAGGATAAGAAGAATACCTACCCGAACCAGTTATCTGGCGGTCAAAAACAACGTATTGCGATAGCACGTGCTTTGGCCATGCAGCCGCACGTAATGCTGTTCGATGAGCCTACTTCTGCCCTTGACCCTGAAATGGTTGGAGAGGTTCTGGACGTGATGAAGAAGCTCGCTGAGGGCGGCATGACGATGGTGATCGTGACGCATGAAATGGGCTTTGCCCGTGAGGTAGGGGATCGAATCATCTTTATGGACAACGGTCAAATTATAGAACAAGGTACGCCTGAGCAAGTATTCGGTACTCCAAGCCATGACCGTACCCGTGATTTTCTTGCTAAAGTGCTGTAAGAAAATGCTTTTATGAAATATTAACAAAGCCCTCTCGTGATGATGTTTCACGGAGGGCTTTTCTCTTTTTGTCACTATATCTCCATATTTTCGTAACAGAAAACGAATTCTTGATGACAAAATTGTAACGAGTATAGTATGATATTTTAGGTTACCAACATTTTCATGCAGATAAGGTTACAAAATTGTGATATTATGCAGTAAGCCAAAACTTACCGGGGCAGCAGCAATGATAATAAATACTCAGGTGCTGGGGTCAAACCATGGGAAGTGCGGGGGACGTAACAACGGCAATGATTCCAATGCATCATAAGATGTTGTGGAATATGCCTAGGGGTGAATTGCACAAGCATAGGGCTTCTCCTGAGTCCGAATCCGACAGCTAACTTCGCAGGCATAACAGAGGAGGTACATATCTTTGAAACATTTAAAACATATTGGACAAACTATGAAATTTGCGGTGCTTGCTGCAGCTATTGCAGGGCTGGCACAGACAGCTGGAGTAGCAGATGCTGCTTCGCTTCACACTGCCAAAGAAGGCGATACCTTCTTTTTGCTTGCTCAACGTTATGGGGTATCAGTAGATGAGTTGACGAAGGCTAACCCGGATATTGCGTCCAACAACATATATGCAGGTCTGCAAATTAAAGTGCCAGACGAAAAAAGTGTAAAGGCGGCTTCGGATTCGAAGCCACAGCTTCTTACAGAGAAAGCACCAGCGAATGAGAAGCCAACAATTGAAGCATGGGGCAAAACATTCAATTACAGTAAAGTAGTTGATGTTAAAGCTACAGCATATTCTGCCGCAGCTGATGAAAATGGCAAATGGGGTGCGGTCGATTATTACGGCAATCCGCTTAAGCTAGGTACAATTGCGGTAGACCCGAAAGTCATTCCTATGGGAACAAAGGTGTTAGTTACAGGTTATTCCCATCCTGGATTGCCAGACCATTCTTTTGTGGCCGTTGCCCGTGATCAGGGCAGTGCTATTACCGGAAAGCGGATTGATATCTTTATCCCTGGCAATAAATCATTCGTGAACGACTTCGGCTTCCAGAATGTGAAACTGTACGTCATTGATAAATAGCATTGTGCTTATGTATGATTTGATTAAACATAATATAAGTTATGTAAACTTGATCTATCATACAACATATAACTGGGACGACTTTTTATTAGGCCCGGTCGTTTATCGCTAAAAAAGGCTGTCTTACAAGCAGAAGCATTCTGCTCGTTAAGGCAGCCTTTTTACGTTGTTGGTATATTTGAAGCTTAGACGTACTGTTATTTTCGTTCCGATGTGTGAAGTAGCCGGGGGACAGTGACAAATTTGTAGCCCTTAGCTTTTAGAGAGTGGATTAGACCCGGCAAAGCTTGGACAGTGCCTTGCAAGTTGGAACTTTGACCTCCACCTGCATGCATTAAAATAATGGAGCCAGGTCCGGTAGCCGGGATCACGTTGCGCTGAATTTGTGTTTTGCTTAATCCCTTCCAGTCTAGAGAGTCCACATTCCAATTGACGATCATGTACCCATGACGACGTGCCCACTGGATTTGAGGCTCCGTGATTTCACCATAGGGTGGTCGTATCAATCTGGGCCGAAAACCTATGCTGGCTTCTAAAATGCGTTCTGTTTTTGTAATCTGGTGGCGAAAACGTTCTGGTGTGGCCTTCCTGAAATCCGGATGAGTATAGGAATGGTTTCCTATAGCATGACCCTCACGGATGATGCGGCGTATGATCCCCGGATGCTTTTCCGCACGGTGGCCGACGATAAAAAAGGTAGCTTTGATACCATTTGCGTGTAATACGTCCAAAACCTGCGGCGTATACCTTGAATCGGGCACATCATCAAAGGTTAAGGCAATTTGGCGGGTGTGCGGGCCGCACATTTTAAAAATGTCCGCATGCTTTTTTCGTAGCATCGCTAATGTTGGAGTAGCTCGATCTTTACTTTGATATACCGAAGTAGCGACAGCAGCTTCCTTGGGATGGGGCGTTCCGATGTTGGGAGGCGTGTCCGCGTGAACGGGAAAACTTGAAAATGCTAGTAACAGTGCTAAACATGGCAACACTCCCCTGTACCGCATTTGTATTCCCCCTTTCCGTGCAGTGGTACCTAGTGGTGCTCTCAGCTATTATGTACCTGTCCTATTAAAATTATGCTGGTGATTGAGTGAAGCCCTCCACGGCTGAAGAGAAGTACATCATGAAGCGGGTATCCGTGAAGATGACGAAGTAAACGTACATATTCTCTTAAACATGACCGAAAACTGAAGCATTTTCGCAAGTTTTAGCCTTACAAAGGATTCGGTATACCGTGACAGCTGGTGTATAATGGGGATGCTATTCATTATGATACATACTTGGAATTGAGGGAAGGATGGATAAAAGTGACCGACTTGTTTACTCCTTATCAATTAAAGGGGCTTTCATTAAAAAATCGGATTGTCATGCCCCCAATGTGCCAATACAGCGTGGAGGCCAAGGACGGCAAACCGACGGATTGGCATTATGTCCATTATGTGAGTCGCGCGGTAGGAGGGACTGGGCTCATAATTGTGGAAATGACAGCGGTTCATCCGGATGGACGCATTACGGATCGTGATTTGGGCATTTGGAGTGACGAACATATTCCTGCATATCGTAAAATTGTAGAGGAAGTCCACAAGTATGGTGCCAAAATTGCCATTCAATTAGGCCATGCCGGACGCAAGGCCGAGGATGCTGAGACACCTGTAGGCCCGTCCTCGATCCCCTTTAGTGAACGCTTTAAAGATCCGCACACTTTGACGAGAGCAGAAGTCAAGGAACTGGTTCAGGCCTACAAAGAGGGGGCTCGCCGGGCGGTAGAAGCGGGTTTTGACACGGTAGAGATTCATGGTGCTCACGGCTATCTGATCCATCAATTTCATTCCCCTTTAACCAATACCAGAGAAGATGAGTATGGGCAGGATTTGTCACTGTTTGGTGTTGAGGTGATCCGTGCTGTTAAAGAGGTACTTCCTGCTGATATGCCTGTGCTAATGCGGATATCTGCCAAAGAATATGTCCAAGACGGATATGATGTTGAATACATAGCAGCCATAGGGGAACGATATCGTGATGCAGGTGTGGACATTTTCCATATTTCTTCTGGTGGTGAGGGTCCGATAGGCTCCAGCGGAGGCCCGTCTGCGCGTGCTGGTTACCAGGTCGATTTGGCTCATACCATCCGTGAAAAATTGAATGTGCCTGTCATTGCTGTCGGCTTATTGGATGATTATGAGGATGCCCGCCGAGTCGTTCAGCAAAATGAAGCTGATCTGGTAGCCATAGGGCGTGCCATGCTGCGTGATCCCTATTGGGCGCTGCATGCTTCACGGGCGCTAAAAGTACAGGCAGATATCCCAGAGCCTTATCTACGCGGTTTTTAGATATTTTTGAAACCTCTTTGCAAAGCTTGCGTAAACATGTGTACAGAGCTTAAAATTTAAGCATTCAATTCTAGGAGGAACTTCACATGTCTATTTTCAAACGATTAAGAGATCTTACGATGTCTAACATTAACGCCATTATCGACAAGGCAGAAGATCCAGTTAAAATGACGGATCAATACATTCGTGATATGCAAGAGGATCTGGAAGACGCAGAGAAAGCGGTAGCCGCTCAAATTGCTATTGAAAAGAGATTCAAACAGCAATACGAAGAACAGGCAGCTTTGGTGAAAAAACGCGAAGAACAGGCTCATACGGCTGCAAAAGCACAAAATGTGGATCTTGCTCGTCGTGCGCTGGAAGAAAAGAAATCTGCCGAACAAAAAATGAACGAGTTCCAAGCTGGTTATGAGCAAAACAAAGCTGCAGCTGACAACCTGCGTGGTAAGCTGGATGAAATGCGTAGACAGCTGACTGAAATGAAAAACAAGCGCGAGACACTGGTTGCCCGTTATAACGCAGCTAAAGCGCAAACTGAAATTAACAAAGCTATGAACGGTTTTAGCTCGGATACGGCAACTGCTGGATTGAAGCGTATGGAGGAAAAAATGCTGCAAGCAGAAGCACGTGCTGAAGCGAGCAACGAAATGGCTTCCAAGGAAAAATCGCTGGATGAAGAGTTCAAAGAGCTGGATAAGAAAAGTGCTGTGGACGATGAACTTGCTGCTTTGCTGAAACAATACGAAAACAAATAAGAACTTTTAAGCATTGCCGCTAGTGTGAGGGCTCAGTAAGCGAAGGAGAAACGTTTTCTCCTTCGCTTTTCCCTGCCTGGGGGCGTAAATCAATATATGTAGTCAAGAAGATGTGGAGGGATGGTAGCAAATGCATTTTTTAGAAACGATGAAAGCGATGCTGGTATGGACGGGCGCGGGTGCTATTTTGCTGTTCGTATTAATGTATGTCGATTCTTTATTTACAAAGTATAAGGATTTTGCCGAAGTAAAAGCCGGAAATATGGCCGTAACGGTACGGATGATTATGAAGCTGATTGCACAAGGATATATTTTATCAGGTTCAATTGCTACCGCTAATAATTTGCTTGAAGCGCTTGTGTATTCTGTGATTGCCTTTATTATCCTGCTTGTTTTGGAAGTGATTGTGCGTCTGCTGTTGAGATATTGGGCACAGTTTGATCTGGATAAAGGTACCCAGGAAGGTAAAATTGGTTTCGGTCTGTTTTCGGGAGCGCTGCATTTGGTTGGTGCCTTGATCATTACAGCATGCTTCTAGGCAAAGTAAGGAGGAAATATAACCATGAGTGTATGGAAACGAATTTCAAATCTATTTGCTAAGCCTGAACCGCCGAAAGCGGAAAAAAGCATGCTTCACTTAAATCCAGGGGATATTTGTGAGGTGTCGCTTGTCACCTATGAAGTGGTAGGTCGTGTACATAATCGTGCTCGGAATGCCGTTGTTTTGACGCTTCAGGATGGTAATCAAGTGAGTTATCTTCATATTGAGGAACGGGAAACACTGCAATTCGGGCTTTATCAGGCCATCGATGGCAGACTAGACAACCCGGAGGAAGTACCGACCATTTTAGAGCTGGATGATATAACGTATCATTTGGAAGAACAGTATTTTGGGCATGTTACCGTTATGGGCCGTGCTCCTTTCCGGCAGGGTGGAGAGCAACATGTTTGGCAGTACCAGTCTGATGATTACCATCTATTGCGGGTAGAATGGCAGGACGGTCGCTTTATGCTTTATGAAGGAGAAGAAGTGATTACCGGAGACGTCAAGGTTATTCGGGCAAGCTAGGAGAGGGTTACACATGAGCAAACGCACCTGGCAATATGCATTAAAGGTCATTGTGGCGCTGAGCTTGTTCGTATCCGTGTTAAGCGGCTGCGGCGCGCCAAAGGTGAAAGATACGTATCCGCTGGAATCCGTTAGTGGTAGCGGAAACTCGACCTCGTACGTGTATCGGGCGGCAGGCAAAACGGTTCCCGAAGTAGCGGAGGAATTGAAAGAACAGCGTACACCGGAACAAATGTCACCTCAGAGCAATGAGCGGATGTTTCTGGTATATAGTGATGAGTGGTACCATTTGCAGCAGGATCCAGCTAAGAAGGAAGACACACTCATTGAAATTGATAGTAAAAAGTATGTCGAGCAAAATTACAGTTCCAGCTTTCTAAAAGGATACTTAACTGCAACTGTGCTGGATGCTCTGTTCGATTCGTTGCGGGGGTCTGGCTCCTATCGAGGTTATTCGAGCAGAGATGTATACCGACCTTCACAAGGGCAATATCGTGCTCCAACAGCACAGGAGAAAAAAGCGATCCCGCCGATAACGGTGGAGCGAAAAGGCTCAGTTACCCGTAGAGGGAAAAATTCGGATTCCAGCGTTGGATCAAGCGGGAGTCTATTCGATAGAGGCTCCAGCAGTTCACCGAGCAGAGGCTCGATTTCACGTGACCGAGGCAGCAGCGGCGGTTCCAGCATATTTGATTCGCCGCGCAAATCGTATAGTAAGCCTAAAACACGCAGCGGCTCAGGTAAAATCAGCCGACGAAGTCGACGATAATGGTAATGTTTTATATTCTTCTAAAGTTGTTTGCGGAACTGTGGAGCTGTTGCACAGTTCCTTTTTTGTTGTTTGATATAACCTACAGTGAATTGAACGGATGCTCTCACTTCGATTTTATTACCGTCTACTTTGACCTACACCTGATCAGAGCTTATGTGCTCAATGCCATCGTCTTCGATGATGTTGCTTTTTTTGATATGGAGATGACGAGCTATCTTTTCTATAGCACCCATTCGTGGTTCAGAAAGTCCGCTCTCCCAAGCTGAAATTGCTTTATTGGTAACCCCAGCGATCTCAGCAAGCTCTTGTTGAGTCAAATGATATTTTATACGTAATTTTTTAAAATTGTCACTTAAAGCCACTATAATCCCTCCACCCCAAATTAAGTAGATTATAACCTTGATATCGAAAAAAAACCAACATAATACATTAGCAAAAGCAACGTCGCTTACTTGGGGGGGATTTTTTTGTTAGCACGAATGGGTGTCGAGTTTGAAGAAGAAAGCCATAGAAAGAAAATTTTACCTCATATTTATACAAAAAATGACAGTTTACTAGATTATTTCATTGCCACATCTATTAGTAAAATATACAATTACATCAGGCGAAATAGGAGGATGATGTAACTGTGTTATCTGCTTTTTTATATATTTTACTTGGTTTTTTCGATGCTTTAGCGGCAGTTACTTTGGTCTTGAAGCTTTATATGCTTCCGGTGTGGGAAAATCGAAGAAAAATACTTTTCTATGCAATTGGCATAGCTTTCTTTTCCTTTCTCATGAGAGAAGTTATAGGCATGCCTAAATTTGATTTTCCGCTTCAGTATTTGTTAATGGTTCTCTTTTTAAGATTTGGTTTAGGGATCAAAACATATCTTGCAGCATTTTCTGCTGGTTCTGGTCTAACAGCTTACATTAACCTACAGCTATTTGTATATATATTTGCAAATTTTTTCGGAGTAGCACAACCTGATATTATTAATAATACTTCTGGTTCTTCCATTTACGTTATACAGTTAGCTTCTATTTTTACTGCGTACTTTATTTCTTTTGTCATGGGGAAATACAACTTTGGTTTCTCATTTATCATTCAGCCCCCACATGATTTTTTGAAAGGTGAAAATTACCTATCACCCCTTAATAAAATGTTCATCATAGGCTCCCTAATATCATTTGTCACTATTCTTGTTACTTTGTATATGCTCTATAACTCCAATACGATAGGACTACTTTCCATCTCATTGCTAACTTTTGGAATTTCGTACTTCTTTTCAGAGAAAGGAGATTACGAGGATGCTAGAAACGCTATCGAGGCACATCGCATCAGAAATAAAGAAAGCTGATCCTGATGGACCTACAAGTGTAGAAGTGATGGAGTATGCGATTGGTATAAAAATTACCGAAATTTCGGCAGTACTAATGGTCGCAGTTATAGCCTGGATAACAGGACATTTTTGGGGGGCATTACTAGCTCTGGCTACGATCATGTTTGTAAGGAGATTTTCAGGTGGGGTACACTTCAGCAACCTTACCCTTTGTGTCTGTTTTACAACGGCCATATGTGTAACTATACCTTTTGTTTCTTTAGGTTTATCAACAATTTTGATAATTAACGCTTGTTCATTATTAGTGTTTGTAGTATATGCTCCCAATCATTTTATCTATATTAATAAGACCAAATATCACAAGTATAATAAAACGATATGTATTTTGGTTTGCATATTAAATTTTTTTGTACAATCTCACATAATATGTTTATCTATAGTTATACAAGCATTCAGTATTCTTCCTTTATGGAAAGGAGGTGAGCGAAAATGGATAAGAAATTGGCGAGAGTTTTAAGTATAAGCCTTGGGAAATACGCTAACGAGTCTACCAAAAAAGAAAAAACAATATTTGGCGCTAAACCTGTACCAGCTGAGCTGAAGAAAACAGAAAAGAACTGAATTTAATGGAAGAGGGAAAGCGAATCCTAGCCACTCCATTGCTTGATGACAATTCACTTGGAGATTGCTCTTTCTTTTGTGAGAATCACCTAGTTGCGATTGAATTGTGGAAGCCTAAAAGCAATTATCACATCCCGCTTTTTCATACTTCTCATGGAAGATTTACAGTTCCCACCACCCTCCATGAATGTTCCGTAGGCTTACCCACTTTTTGCAATTTGGACGGATCTAATTTGGTTAACATCACACAAGTGGACAAGATCATTACGGGAGATTATGGAGGGGGGCAGGTTGTTTTTAAAAATCAAGACATCAAAGAAAGTATAAATTCAGCCAATTTATCTCGATGGAAACAAATATATGCGGATGCAATGAATGCCGATAGAGAAATTCGTTATATTTTCGGATCGGAAATCAAGGTAGTGGGTAAGGCAACAGTGAGCGGTTTTTTTAAGGTAGGGAATATGCTTAGTGTGGATATGTGGGAACCTAAAAAAAATTACTATGTCCCGCGTTTCCACTCTGGAGATCGCTCTTATACAATCGGGCTAACCGCACAGGCTTGCAGGGAAGCTTTTCCGTATCTATATCCAGCTTATAAAGATACCCTGATAAATCTCGACTTGGTTTGTGAAATTGAGTCTAACGCATTTGGAGGGCTGATACGATTCGAAGGATCTGACTTCACTTGCTCGATGTCTCATAATAAACTTAAAGCGCTTAAAAAACTGTGGAAATGACCCATGAAAATTCAGGGGTCATTTTTATTACCAGATTTAAATGAATAAGTCAATAATCAGTTAGACTAGGATAAGCCGGACGGTTTCGATTTAATTCGACATATTTCCCGTTTTTAATCATTTTCCATGTGATAAAATTGATTATGAAAAAAATAACAATCTTTTAAATTAAGGTGAAAACAACCTACATATAAGAAAAGGAGGGTGAAAGCGGGATATATATTGTAAATGCCGGCATGTACAAATGCCCCGAAGGAAATGCCTGTTTGTCAGGCAAGTTCCCACTCATATAAGTCCTCAGCTTTACACTCCAATATCCTAGAAATGAGGACTGCCGCCTCGAATGACATTTTGTCACGTCCCGCGATCCAGTTGGATATTTGTTGCCGCGAATATCCAGTTCGTCGGGCGAGCCATGATTGAGTGCGTCCATGAGATTTGAGCTCCTCTTTCAAAAGGCATTTCCCCCGAGTAAGTTTTTGCACCTTACTTGCTCCTAACAGGGGAAAAGTGTTTCGTTCAGAGTATACAGGTAAATTACTTTTTTATCAATTATATTGTGGAGTTGATTGGATGGTTGCAGATAAAAATGAAAATGTAACTTGCACTAGCTTTTATACAATAAAGATGGCACGACTCGCTTCAGGATATAGTGAGTTAATAGCTTGCAATATACTTGGTATGTCAATGAATGAATTAAAACATATAGAGGAAGATTCATCCGATTTAACAATAGCTCGAGCGCAGCAAATGTCCTCGTTATATGAGGTTTCAATAGATTCAATCTATTTCGGTAAAAATAATATAACCTAATATACGTAGAAAACTGACGTGATGACATGCAAAACCAAAAACCAAAGACTAAAATCTACCAAAAACAGCCGCGATATGATATTCAGGCTGTTTTTTGGCGGATAGAGACTTGCAGCAATCCAATAAATACCGTTCGGATTTGCCAGATAACGGTTTTAGCGTTATAACAGAAAGAGGGTATTTTAGAAGAACGGAGTGAGAACATGAATCAGACGCCATTAAATACAGAAAAATTCCAACGTAAAGCAGTTAAGGTGGAAGAGGCACAAAGCAGGATAGCTAGCTATGTTCAACAGGGCGAAAGGGAGGACGTAGGGCTTGAGCAAGCACATGGTCGCTATCTGGCGATGGATTTGACTGCGCCACATCCGTATCCCCGCTTTCGTCGCTCTGGAATGGACGGCTATGCGATCCTTGCCTCGGACACTGAAGTCTGTTCGACTGGTCAGGAAATCTGGCTACATGTGATTGATGAAATTCCTTGTGGCACCGTATCGGACAAGCGGGTGGAGACGGGAATGGCAGCCCGCATCATGACAGGAGCACAATTACCTGAAGGAGCGGACACGGTGGTTATGCTGGAGGCGACACAGCTGCGTGAGGAAAATGGACAGACATATGTTGGCTTGAAGAAGCGTATGAAAGTTTGCAAAAATGTGACACAAATTGGTCATGAGATTAAGGAAGGTCAGCTTTTGCTCAGTAAGGGAACTTGTGTGGGAGCAGGGCACATCTCGGTACTGGCTACTTTTGGTGTACATCGTGTGCCTGTTTACAGGAAGCCAAGGGTGGCCGTCTTTTCCACAGGGTCAGAATTGCTCGCAGTGGATGAGCCGTTACAACCGGGGAAAATTCGAAACAGTAATACATATATGCTGGCTTCTCAAATTAGAGAGGCAGGAGGAGATCCGTTCATTCTGCAAGCCATTCATGATGATTTGAACCTTGCTCGGGCTTCTGTCAGAGAAGCAATAGCTGCCTATGATATCGTGGTTACGAGTGGTGGAGTGTCGGTGGGTGATTTTGATATTATGGGTGACCTCGTGCGGCAGGAAGATGTGAATATGCTGTTCAACAAGGTTACGATGCGTCCAGGTAGTGTAACCACAGCCGCAGTGATAGACGGCAAGCTGTTATTTGCGCTTTCAGGTAATCCCGGTGCGTGCTTTGTAGGCTGTGAGCTGTTTGTACGTCCAACTATTCAAATGATGTTATCTTCGGTACATCCGTATTTGCAAACCTGGACAGCGAAGCTAGGAGCAGATTATACGAAGGTAAACAACTATACCCGCTTTGTACGCAGTTCTCTGGAGATACGTGGTGGACAAGTATATGCGATTCCTGCGCGAGTAGATGAATCCAGTGCCATGGTCACGATTAAGGACAGCGATTGTCTGATCGTAGTTCCTCCCACAACAGAAGGCTTGCGCGAAGGTGAAGAGGTGCATGTACTGGTGCTTCAAGGCGGACAGGTGACGTGAAAACAAAACATCCATTTGTATGTCAAATTGTCGGATTCAAAAATACAGGAAAAACCACCTTCCTTGGAGGTTTAATTCGATATGTGCAGCAGTCAGGACTACGTGTAGCAGTGATCAAGCATGATGGTCATGAATTTGAGATGGATCATGAGGGAACAGATACGTACAAGCACCGACAGGCAGGCGCCGAAGGCGTAGCGATTGTTTCGGCAGAAAGAACAGCCATTTTAGAGGAACATAGTCGGCCTGTGACCGGACTCATCCGGCATTTTCAGGCGTATGACTGTGTGTTGCTGGAAGGCTTCAAGCAGGAAAAATATCCGAAGCTGGTCATGGTGCGAGAACAATCGGATGCCCGACTTGTTCAGGAGCTGACAAATGTACAGGGAGTAGTAGTTTGGGAGTGCCATATGGATTGGGCTCAGGATTTCTACTCAGATGAACAATCGGTGCAGATATATCCTGCCGATGCCAGCGACCCGGCAGGCCGCTGGTTACTCGAACAAATTCAGAGGCACAGAGCAGGATTCCAGACAGAGCAGGGCTGAGAAGGCCATTAATCGGCTGGGTCAGTCTGAGTCTCTATCCGCCGTTCGATCGCCTGAGACATCGTTTTGTCAGTCAGGTGGGCATAGACCTCCGTTGTTTCTGTCGAAGCGTGCCCCAGCTGTTCCTTGGTTTTGTAAATATCATTTTGTAAATAATAGTCAGTAGCAAAGGAATGACGGAGCTTGTGAACGGTCAAATAGGGCTTGCCGAACCGTTTGGCGTATTTGATGATCATAGCTTGAATCGCTCTTTTAGTCATCCGTTTGCCCTCCGTACTGCCGTTGGGACGTGCGACAAAAAGAGCCTTTTCTTTTTTTGGAGCGCGATAACGGGTATGTCTTAAGGACAAATAAAGTGCGAGATCATCTTTGGACTGCTCGCGGAAATATACTGGCGTTTTAAAAGTTTCATCGTTATTTCCTTTGCGGTACACATACAGTAATTTATTGTTTATATCGAGATCATCCATATTCAAGTTGACGATTTCGGATACACGTAGCCCCGAGTTTAGAATAAGACTTGCGATACAGGCATCCCGCTCCTTGTTTAATTCATAGGAGTATAGGGCTTGCTTGTTATCAGCCAAATCTTGTCCGTAGCCTTCATAAATATAGCCGATAAATTCAAGCAGCTCTTCCTCTTCCAGTATTTTTCCTTTGAGCTTGGCGGCCGTATCCTTGGGTTTATGTACGCGCTTAATTTCGACTTTGGCCATAATATTGCGCTTGAGCAACGGATAAAAGTTTTCATCCTCAGCGATTTGACTCAAGTAATGAAAGAGTGAACGCAGGGACGACAACTTACGTGAAATGGTGATGCGGGAATTGGAGCCTTCGCGTTTGGTAGACAGGAACAAGCGAAAGCCTGTAATGCTATCCATATGAAGTGTCTCTAATTCTTCCAGCGTAACTTGGGCATTCGCTTCTCCGGCAGACAAGCCTTCCGAGCGAAGCCATGAAAAAAAAGCTTCGTAATCCCGTACATATTCCAGCAAAGTAGAGGGAGATAGGTCGGGAAGCTTGTAATCCATAAATTGCTGTACGTACCATGGCAGATCCGGCATCTTTTCATCCAGTTTGCGCCGGTCGATGATCTTTTGTATGTTCATAGGGTCCACCTCGTCCGGTCATAATACATGTATTTTAGCATATTTTGAACAGCACTGGATGGGAGTAATCAAAGTAAAGAACAAGCTGACCGCCAAGAGAGGTGAAAGTATGGGATATAATATCAAATCAGAATTGAAGCTGTCCATAAAGAGTGTACCAGAGTCGCAGAAGGACATTATTGTCCAACTCATGCAATTTTACTTATACGATTTTACAGCCTATCTGCGAATTGATGTCACTGAGAAGGGAACATTCCCGGCTTATCCAGACTTGTATCAATACTGGACGAGCGGCGAACAGAAGCTACCTTTTCTGATTTGGAGACAGGATATTCCTGTGGGCTTTGCACTCGTTGACCGAATGTCTAGCAATCGAGAAGCTGACTATTACATGGCTGAGTTCTTTGTACTTCGTCCTTATCGGTACAATGGTGTGGGTACATGGGCGGCTCATGAGCTGTTTGGACGTTTTAACGGGCGGTGGAAGGTGACGCAGATGAGCACGAATAGACCAGCCCAATCCTTTTGGCGCAAGGTAATTGGAAGCTATACGAATGGTGAGTATAGGGAGCAGACACATCCAGTGCGAGGAAATATAAGTCAGTTTTTCAATACATGAAAAATTCATAATAGAAAATCATCAGAAAAGAGCCGAGGAGAATATTCTGTCGGCTTTTTTTGTTGTTAATTACAGTCTTCTATCCATAGATCGTTCCAATTAGAAGCTGCATTGACACTATAAAAACACAGGTATAAAGCTATTTGCTAATTCATATATAACTTATTGGAATCATCTATGGTAAGATAAGGATGTAAGTATATAAATTCAATAGGAAAAGAGGGTAATATGCTGGAGAAATGGGTTCAGGAACTAAAAGATGGTGAACAAGAACTGATTGCATGGAGAAGACATCTGCATCAGCATCCAGAGCTTTCTTTTGAAGAAACGAATACATCTGCATTTATCGCCGATCAATTACGCTCTTTTGGTATTGAAGTAAGAATGAATGTCGGTGGAAATGGTGTGCTCGGTTTTTTAGAAGGTGGCCAGCCAGGTAGAACGATTGCATTTCGTGCTGATTTTGATGCACTTCCTATTCAGGATGAAAAGGATGCGCCTTATAAATCGACCGTTCCCGGTGTTATGCATGCTTGTGGACATGATGGTCATACGGCTGCGCTGCTAGGAGTCGCACGAGTGTTAAGCCATCACCGTCAGACACTGAAGGGAAAGCTTGTGTTTATTTTTCAACATGCCGAAGAAAAACCGCCTGGCGGAGCCAAATTCATGATCGAGGATGGTTGTCTGGATGGGGTGGAAGCAGTATATGGTATCCACCTTTCCTCGGAGATCCCGCTGGGCAAAATTGGTTTAAAGAGTGGTCCGGCAATGGCTGCAGTCGATGCTTTCACAATTCAGATCAACGGCAAAGGTGGACATGGCGCCAGGCCACATCAGACAGTGGATTCCATTGTCATCGGCAGTCAGATTGTGAACGGATTGCAGCAGGTGGTGAGTCGCAGAGTGGACCCTATTGAATCAGCGGTGTTAACGATTGGGGTATTTCAAGCGGGTACTGCCTTTAATGTGATTGCAGATAAAGCCAAAATCGAAGGGACCATACGTACGTTTAATAAGGATGTACGCAAGGAAGTCGAGAACGAAATTCGTAGTATCGTAAAAGGTCTGACGGAGGCTTATCATGCGGGATACGAAATTGATTATTTGAATGGCTATCCTGCACTGGTGAATGCTGAGGCCGAAACAGAACGGGTACGTGAGCTAGTCAGCAGGCTGTATGGGGCAGATGCTTTTATGGACTTGAAACCGGTCATGGGAGCAGAGGATTTTGCCTATTATCTAGAGCAACGACCTGGAGCTTTTATTCATGTGGGTGCACGTAATGAGGATGAACGAACGCATTTTGCTCATCACCATCCTCACTTTGATTTTGATGAGCGCGCATTGCTCATCTCAGGACATATTTTTCTAGCGTTGGCGCTTGAATATTTGCAATAATTATATTTTTTAATGGTTAGCCATAGCATTAACGGAAGCTCGAACCGCGCATAGCGCGGTTTTTTGCTGTAAATCAAAGTATTTTGGTATCTAGATTGAATAAAAAATTAAGAAAATAATTCACTATATGAAAAATTCCTAATAGTAAATTATAAGAGGTATCAACGGTAAGGGAAAGCTTACTCTTATATTACAAGTAGTCAACCAGGAGATCCTATTACATTATCTTGATTTTTCACACAAGGAAAAGAGAAAAAGATGACGAAACTATTGAGCAAACATCCGTGTGAGCGCTATCAATCGGATGTTGCATATCTATTGAATTACTGGAGGTGAGCTTGAAAGAACGCTCGTTTGATTGATGAATGGAATAATAACGATAGGAATGAATCCGCAATTGTCTGATTACTTTTAGCTCCAAATGGCTTACCAATTCAAATGATTACAGAGAAGGAGGTTGAATTCATTGACTAAGACAAAAAGCAGGTTGAGAATTGCATGTTTGGCGCTTGTAGTAGGGGGTGCTTCCTGGACAGGCATGATAGCACCCACTCATGCTGCTCCAAGTGACGAATATACTTGGAAAAGTGTCGTTACAGGTGGTGGAGGTGGTTTTGTACCTGGTATTATTTTTAATGAAACGGAAAAAGATCTGATCTATGCCCGCACAGATATTGGAGGAGCTTACCGCTGGAATCCTGCCAATGAAAGCTGGATTCCGCTGACCGATTCTGTGGGCTGGGAAGATTGGAACAAAAATGGTGTCGACGCACTAGCCACCGATCCTGTGGATCCGAATCGTGTATATATAGCTACAGGTACGTATACTAATTCCTGGGATAAACATAACGGGCAAATTATGCGCTCCACTGACAAAGGTAATACATGGCAGACTACGAAGCTTCCCTTTAAGGTAGGAGGCAATATGCCGGGACGCTCGATGGGTGAACGTCTGACAATTGATCCGAATAAGAACAATATATTATTCTTCGGAGCTCGAAGTGGTAATGGACTGTGGAAAAGCTCCGACTTCGGGGCAACCTGGAGTAAGGTGAGCGGTTTCCCGAATCCGGGGACGTATGTACAGGACCCTTCAAATGAATACACCAGTGATATTGTCGGTTTAGCCTGGATCACCTTTGACAAAAAAACGGGCTCTTCCAGCAAAGCAACACAGACCATCTATGTGGGTGTCGCAGACAAAAAGCAAAGTGTCTACCGCAGTACAGATGGCGGGACAACCTGGTCTGCTGTAGCAGGACAGCCTACAGGTTATTTGCCACATCACGGTGTTTTATCACCAGATGGAAACCTGTATATTTCTTACAGCGATGGAGCTGGGCCATATGACGGAACAAAGGGTGAACTATGGAAATTGAATACAGCCAGCGGACAGTGGACTAACATTAGCCCCGTTGCCAGCAGCAGCGCAGACAATCATTTTGGGTATGGTGGACTGACGGTGGATGCCCAGAAGCCTGGTACCCTTATGGTTGCAACATTGAATGCCTGGTGGCCGGATGAAACGATTTACCGCAGTACTGATAGTGGAGCAACCTGGAGCCCTATTTGGGAATTCGACGGTTACCCGTCTCGTAAGCTCAAATACAATCTGGATATATCCGGTGCGCCTTGGCTGACTTTCAATGCCAACCCTGCTCCGCCAGAAGTATCGCCCAAGCTAGGGTGGATGATTGGAGATCTTGAGATAGATCCATTTAACTCAGATCATATGCTGTATGGCACAGGAGCTACGATATATGGCTCTAAAAATCTGACCAATTGGGACAAGGGAGATAAGCTGGACATCTCGGTAGCCGCTAAAGGGATAGAGGAAACGGCGATTTTGGATCTGGTGAGCCCTCCTACTGGAGCTCCTCTAGTGAGTGCAGTGGGTGATGTTTCCGGATTCAGACATGATGATCTGTTCAAGGCTCCCGCTAAAATGCTGGATAATCCAACCTTTACAAGCAGCGAAAGCATTGATTATGCCGAGCTGAACCCTTCTTTTATGGCTCGGGTGGGTAAAGCAGACTATAAAAAAGATCCAAATGCCAAATCCATCGGATTTTCCAATGATGGCGGAGCAAACTGGTACAAAGCAAATAGCGAGCCTTCTGGTACAGCAGGAGGAGGCAGCATCGCTGTTGCGGCAAATGGTAATGGATTGCTGTGGAGTACATCGGACAAAGGTGTATTTTATTCCAAAACCGGAGGAAACTCATGGACAGCAAGCACGGGAATACCAGCCAATGCAAAGATCGCCTCTGACCGAGTAAATTCTAACAAATACTACGCGTTTGCTGCTGGAAAAATATATGTAAGTGTTGATGGAGGCGCATCCTTCACAGCATCCACAGTTACTGGTTTGCCAAGTGTAGGGAATGCAGATATTGGTGCTGTACGAGGAGCGGAAGGGGATGTGTGGTTTGCTGGAGGCTCCGAGGACGGAGGGCCATACGGCTTATGGCATTCCAAAGATTCAGGTGTTACATTCACCAAGCTTGATCATGTACAGGAGGCGGATTTTGTAGGCTTTGGCAAAGCAGCACCCAATCGCACCAATGCAACAGTGTTTATCGTTGGTAAAATTGACGGTACACGTGGATTCTATCGCTCGGACGATACTGGCGCAAACTGGGTACGCATTAATGATGACAAGCATCAATATGCTCGTGTGACCACCATTATTGGGGATCCTCGGGTTTACGGACGTGCTTATCTGGGAACGAATGGGCGCGGCATTCTGGTGGCAGATCGTGTAGGGGGGGATCAGCCTTCGACCGGGCAAGCAAGTATTACACCGACAGCTGCAACCTATGGAGTGGCTAACGGCAATAGCGATATTACTGTAAAGCTTACACTTAACGGTAATACACTAGATGCGATCAAGCAAGGGAGCGTGACACTGAGCAAAGGTGAAGATTATACGGTTAGTGGAGAAACAGTCATTCTTACCAACAAGTATTTATCTAAACTTCCCAAAGGAGAGACAACGCTTAACTTCCATTTTAGTACTGGCAATGATGCGTTGTTCACGATTACGGTAAAAGGGGATACGCCAAGTGAGCCGGGAACAGGCGAGGGCGCTCTGAAGGTGCAATCTTTCAATGGGAATATATCTGCAACAAGTAATACGATCAGCTCCAAGTTTAAAATAACCAATACAGGAAGCTCACCCGTTTCCCTAGCAGACGTGACATTGCGTTATTATTACACCATTAACGGTGAGAAATCGCAGAACTTCTTTACAGATTGGTCAAGCATCGGTACAGAGAATGTGATTGCTAACTTCAAAGCGTTAACCAATGCAAAGCCAAGTGCAGATTCTTATGCGGAAATTGGTTTTAAGTCGGCAGCGGGTTCTTTAGAGCCTGGTCAGAGTGTTGAGCTACAAACCCGGATATCCAAAGCGGATTGGAGCAATTATACACAGACTGATGATTATTCCTTTAACCCCACAGCAAACAGCTTACAAGATTCTACTAAAATAACCGCTTACCTGTCTGGGATCAAGCAATGGGGAATTGAGCCCTAAATCTTCATAAAAATACTCTAAAGTCAGCCACTCTAATGAGCGAGCTGGCTTTATTTTTTGAGGAATTAGTTCTCCTCATTCTTATCTAAAAATAAAAGAAGCTCAAGTTAAAAACAGCAATCAGCAGGGGTTTGAATTCAAACACATAACTATTTCACTATATGAAAAATTCATAATAGAAAAAGATTCCTTCTTGCATACCATCTCCGTCAAACAAACACACCACTTCAAACAGAAAAAAAGATAAGAACCAGAACGTATGTTCTTTTTTTGTTGAAAAAGAAACGCTCCTGTCCTCAGACAAAAAGCGTCATAAATCAAGTTTATATTTATCATACACCTCAAGTAAGATGACGGGATATTGAAATTAACAGGGTCATCGTAATGACATTCACAATCGTAGAAAGTAATACTGTCTGTGCTGCAAAATCAGGTTCATTTTTATATTCTTCCGCCAAAATACTTGTATTAACGCCGGTAGGCATACCTGACGCAATGAGCAATGCTTGAGCGGGAATCCCCTTAAGACCTAGGAAGAACACGAGCATAAAACCAACTATTGGACCTGCAATCAGGCGTAATACCATACTGATATACACGGCTGTCCGGCGCAAATGAAAAGGGTACTGCACAATTTGTGCTCCCAAAGTAAGTAGAGCCACTGCGACCATCGAATGGCTAATATAGTTTAGAGGCTCAGCCAGCAAATTAGGCAATGGACTGTGCAGTAGATTCAGGAGCAAGCCCAGCACAAGCGCGTAGGGCACAGGCATTTTCAAAAAATTAATTAAAATTTTTCGTGTATTGGCCTTACCATTTTGTACAACAAAAGTACCGTATGTAAATGTAACAAAGCTTTGAAAAGTCATAATCAGAGCTTGGACGGAAATAGCCAACGGATCACCTTTAAACACCAACTGATTAATTGGTAGACCATAATTTCCTGAATTATCAAGCATTACACTATTTGTAAAAGCTCCACGCATGCCGGGGCTGTATTTCAGAGATCTGGCAACGGTAGTGCTGATTACGTACAAAATAGCTATGTACAAGGCATAAAAAAGTGAGACTTCACCCATGAGGATTAAAGAAATTTCAGAGTTATAAAGACCGGTAAACACAACTGCAGGGGTGATATAGTAAAAATTAATTTTAGCTAAGGTATACAAATCCAGTCGGAAATAATATTGCATGATACAGCCAAAACCGATAAGGACAAAAATAGGTAAAACAACGTCTAAAAGAATGGTGCCGAACATGTCTGTCTCCTCTTCTTTCTATTATGCGAATGGAAAGGTTAATCTTTAAAATGCATTTGCATTTTCCATTATACTGTGGAAACAGATTCGCGCATAATAAAATTTATTATATTGGATTAGCCATCAGCCCCTAAAAATGCAACACTAGAAAAAAAGAGCTTCATATTTAGCTTATAGTAGCCGTTAATATATGTAGGTTACATTTAAACCTGGTCTTTTACTATAAGGAGGAATCGCATCATGAGAAACACATGGACAGCATTATTAGCGTGTATACTGGTCTTGGGACTGGCAGCGGGAACCGCCGAAGCCAAGCAGGGGCGCGGAAATGGTCAGGAGAACAAACAGGAAGCAAAGGCGTCTGATAAAGACCGGAATGAAAAGAGCAGCAAAAAAGATAAACACGACGAAATCAAAAAGAATACCCCTGTTGCAGTAACGGATGATACATACGGGGAGTCCAAAGACCAAAAAGGTCGCAAGGGACACAACGGGTACAATGGTCTGCTTCAAGCGGTAGAAAATACAAAAGATAAGCCGGCAGGAGCGGTTATTGCGAATCTGTTGCTTACAAAATACCCGGAACGTTTGACCCCGGAGCAGGTAACTGAACTTGAATTGATCCGAAATTCTGACACAGCACTAACTAAGGCTGCAGAGCTACTAGCTGAAAACGGAAATGTAACAGATGCCGTTTACATGCAGGAAGAGGCAGTATTGGCTGATGTGTCCAATCTGGAAAGCTACAAAAAGCTGGATTTATTCTCGAGGAAGGCTGGACGGTCATCAGGTATGAAGCTGTTCGTGAATGGTGAAAAATACGATGCCGAACCGATTAACCGCAATGGCACCACACTTGTTCCGTTTAGAACAGCTTCCGAAGCTCTGAATGCCAAGGTTTCCTGGGATCCGAAAGAAAAGGCTGTTACTGTCACGCGTAACGGTGTGTCCGTCAAATTATTCGTGAATAGCGCCAAAGCCTACATTAATGGCCAGCCATACTCTATCGAGCAGCCAGCATCCATAGTGGATGGAACAACAATGGTACCTGTAAGGGTAATCGGAGAGGCTTTGGGAGCAAATGTTAAATGGGAGCCTGAGAGCCAGTCTGTTGTTGTATATGAGCAGGCAACAACATCTGAAGCATTATAACGTGCTGTCAACAAAAAATGGTGTATACAGAAAGGGCGCCTGGCTGAATGTCAGGCCCTTTTTTGTTTTGCTATTTTGTACCGAGCTATTCGCATTATGTTCTGGTCATGTGTACAATTAAATAGAGAAGTCTCAGAAAAGGGAGTGTCATCATAAATGGATTTAGGATTAACGGGAAAAGCAGCCTTTGTTGCAGGTTCCAGTAAAGGACTTGGCAAAGCAAGTGCACGCGAATTGGCACGTGAAGGTGCAAATGTAGTTATTTCGGGACGAAATGAAGCAGAGCTTCAGCGGATGCAAGCCGAATTACGGGAAACAGCGAGTGGTCGCGTTGAATATGTAGTTTGTGATGTAACCAAACCTGAACATATCTCCCAGGCCATCCGCCGTACAGTTGATTGGTTTGGCACCGTCGATATTTTGGTTAACAATGCGGGTGGCCCTCCTGCGGGCACCTTTGATGATTTTACAGATGAAGTATGGATGCAGGCCTTTGAGCAAAATTTACTTAGTCATATCCGGTTGATCCGTGAGGTGTTACCCTATATGAAAAAACAACAAAGCGGTAGAATTTTAAATATCGCCTCCTCATCAGTTAAACAACCGATTCCGGGCCTGATTATTTCCAACACACTACGTACTGGGGTCGCTGGATTAGCGAAAACATTGTCAATGGAATTAGCCCCTTACAATATTCTGGTACATACTGTAGCACCAGGGAGAATTGCAACCGATCGCGTACGCAGCTTGGACGAGCATCGAGCCGAAAAATCCCACCAAACGACGGATCAAGTTCGCAAACAAGCAGAAGAGGGCATTCCGTTGGGACGGTACGGAGAGCCAGAAGAGTTCGGTAAAGTCGTTGCTTTTCTGGCATCATCGGCTTCATCCTATTTGACTGGCAGCACCATTCTTGTGGACGGCGGAATGATTAAATCATTATAAAAAAATAAAGAAGCGTGCCGCATCAGGTGTAATTGGTGCTGGCACGCTTTTTCATAAGTTATTTAGAGAGAGGTTTAATTTATTGACTGATCAGCTCTCACGGCTTGGAAGCTCGCAACCGTCATCGGTACATACACCAGCTGCATCCTGTTTGGACGAGCTGCCGCTAATCATAGTAAAAGGTGAACGTTCATCCCATGCTTTTTGAAGCGCATCGTGAAATACCTCTTCCGGCTGAGCACCAGAAACAGCAAATTTTCGATCAAATACAAAGAATGGCACACCCTGAACGCCTAACTTAGCGCCTTCAGCTTCATCAGCTCTAACTTCGTTGGTAAAGCGGTCACTGGCTAAAATAGCAGCGGCTTCGTTATGATCCAAACCCACCTCGGCTGCCAACGCTGCCAGCACTTCATGTTCCCCGGTATGCTTGCCTTCCATGAAGACAGCCTGAAATAAACGCTCGCTCAATTCCAACATTTTGCCTTGTGTGTGAGCCCAATGCGTTAGGCGGTGAGCATCGAGAGAGTTTGTCGGCACCATGGCATGAATATTGTAGTCCAGACCCGCAGAACGAGCATTTTCGGTCATGCGATCATTCATGGCATGAGCCTCTTGCAGACTGACACCATATTTTGCTGATAGTTCTTCATTAATCGTTTTACCACTATCTTTCACAGCATTAGGGTTCAATTCAAAACTCTTAAATGTCAATTGAACCTCATCGTGGTGTGGGAACTGCTGTAAAACTTGCTCCAAACGGCGTTTGCCGATATAACAGAACGGACACATATAATCAGACCAAACTTCGATATTCATCAGGAAATGCCTCCATGTATACATATTTTATTGAGCAACTGGGAGTGAATCTGCCTACTTTAGTGTAAGTAAAAAAGGTGAAACTTCATCAGTTACAAAATGAATTATACGGCTAATGCTTTCGACGTGCAAATAATTAATGCTTGTCAAAAAATAAATGCTATGATATTTTATATGTGTAACCGGTTACACAATTGGAGTTGAACCTACATTATGACAACAATTAAGCAGGTAGCAAGTTTTGCAGGTGTTTCCGTAGCGACCGTATCCAGAGTTATTAATGAAACCGGATATGTCCACGAGGATACACGGCGGAAGGTTGAAGCTGCAGTGAAGCAGCTAAATTACAAGCCTAATGAAGTTGCACGTTCTCTGTATAAAAAGAAATCCAGATTAATCGGCCTGCTGCTGCCGGATATTACGAACCCTTACTTTCCCTTGTTGGCTCGTGGGGTGGAGGATCGAATGCAGGAAAATGATTTTCGGATTATTTTTGGTAATAGTGATGAAGATCGCCAAAAAGAATTAGATTACATGGATACTTTTGTTCAGAATAATGTTGTTGGGGTTATTTCATCTACCAATGACCCTGCTGCCGACTGTTACGCCAAACTGAAAATACCAGTCGTTTTTCTCGACCGGACTTCCAGTGACAGTCTCTCCGTTTATGCGGATGGAGCTCATGGCGGCCGCTTGGCTGCTCAGGCCATGGTTGCCCGTGGCAGCAGACAAATTACAGTTATGCAGGGGCCTGCTCATATTCGTCCAGCACAAGATCGTTTTCGCGGGGCGGTGGAAGAGCTTCAGCATTCCGGTATTGCTTACCATGTCGTCGAGACAACGTCTTTTTCGTTCAAGGAGGCTGAATCGTGGGCCAAAGAGCTGTTCAGCAAGTATCCGGATACGGACGGAGTGATTGCCAGTAACGATATTGTAGCTACAGCGGTGATGCATGAGGCACATAGATTAGGAAAGAAAATCCCGGAAGATGTTCAAATAATCGGGTTTGATGATATACCATTAAGCAGCTTGTTATTTCCGCCATTATCAACGATCCGACAGCCTGCTTATGAAATGGGCTGGGAGGCGGCAGGTTTGCTCATTCAGTTAATTGAGCAGGTGCAAGCAACGAAAACAAGTGTACCTAATCTTCATTCGAAAGTACTTACCTATTCAAGCATACAATTGCCCGTCAAATTTATCGAACGGGAAACGACGAGAAAGGTGGATCATCATGGCTAAAATTTCGGTTATCGGAAGCAGTTCGATGGACCTCGTAGTGACTTCATCCAAGCGTCCCGGTGCTGGTGAAACCGTATTAGGAGAAAGCTTTACAACCGTGCCTGGAGGTAAAGGAGCCAATCAGGCAGTAGCCGCAGCACGACTCGGCGCGGACGTTAAGATGATTGGACGTGTAGGGGATGACCATTTTGGACAACAGATTTTACGCAATTTTGAAGAAAATCATGTTCATATTGATTATGTGAAACCGGTTACACATATGGAAAGTGGTACAGCGCACATTGTACTGGCCGAGGGTGATAACAGTATCGTCGTGGTAAAAGCAGCAAATAATGAAGTTACACCCGCTTACGTGGAAGAAGCGCTTGATGTCATTCGAAATTCGGATATTGTGTTAATTCAACAGGAAATACCGCCAGAGACGATTGTCTATGTAAGCGAAATTTGTGCGAAGTATCAGGTACCATTATTGCTGAATCCAGCCCCAGCTCGTGAGGTGGAAGAAAGCGTAATTGCCAATGCAACCTACATTACGCCAAACGAGCATGAAGCTGCCATCATGTTTAAGGACATGAGTCTTCAAGAAGCGTTGCGCAAATATCCGAATAAGCTGTTTGTAACTGAAGGCAGCAATGGTGTACGGTTTTTCGACGGAGAACAGGAAGTTGTGGTTCCTACTTACAAGGTAGAAGCCGTTGATACAACAGGTGCAGGAGATACTTTCAACGCTGCATTTGCGGTGGCACTGGCTGAAGGAAAATCGCTAGCAGACAGTGTGAAATTTGCTAATCGGGCTGCGTCATTGTCCGTTACCAAATTTGGAGCGCAAGGCGGAATGCCAACCCGTCGTGAAGTGGAGGAGCAATTATAATGAAGAAACATGGAATTCTGAACAGTCATATTTCTAAAATACTAGCGGATCTTGGCCACACGGACTTTATTGTCGTGGCTGATGCCGGCTTACCAGTTCCTGAAGGCGTTACCAAAATTGATTTGGCATTGAAACTGGGGGTTCCCTCCTTTCAGGATGTTGTTGATGTCATTGCGGCAGACATGGTGATTGAAAAAGTAACATTAGCCGAAGAAATCAAACAAGAAAATGAACAAGCATTGCAGTATATTATGCGCACCTTTGCAGGAGAGCAACTAGAGCATTCACAGATTATTGAGCCGACTGCCGTTATTGAGTTTTGCTCACATGAACAATTTAAGGCATTAACCCGACAAGCAAAAGCTGTCATTCGTACAGGAGAGGCTACGCCGTTTGCCAATTGTATTTTACAGGCAGGAGTTCATTTTGGATAAATCAGTGTGGAATGAAAAGGGGGGGACAGCATGCAGATTCAAATGAAAGGAATTCACAAAGCCTTTGGAACCAATCAGGTCCTAAGTGGTGTTGACTTTGATCTCCGTGAAGGAGAAGTACATGCCCTCATGGGTGAAAATGGTGCAGGCAAATCAACGCTGATGAATATTTTAATCGGACTGCATCGACGCGATGAGGGAACGATCATCATTGACGGTCAGGAAACCTATTTTGCCAACCCCAAGGAAGCGGAGCAAAAAGGGATTGCTTTTATTCACCAGGAACTGAATGTGTGGCCGGAGATGACGGTACTGGAAAATCTGTTTATCGGCAAGGAGATGACTTCCAAGTGGGGATTACTAGATAGCTCTAAAATGAAAGCGCTAGCAAATGAGCAATTTAGCAAGCTTTCAGTAAATCTTCCTTTGAACGGTGAAGCAGGCGAGTGTTCAGTGGGTCAACAACAAATGATTGAAATAGCCAAAGCACTCATGACGGATGCTAAAGTGATCGTAATGGATGAGCCGACAGCAGCCTTAACCGAACGGGAAATACAAAAGCTGTTTGAGGTTATTACTTCCTTGAAAAAAGATGGTGTTTCAATCGTGTATATTTCCCATCGGATGGAGGAGATATTCGCAATCTGTGATCGGATTACCATTATGCGTGATGGGAAAACCGTAGATACTCAAGCAATCCCTGATACGAATTTTGACGAGGTTGTACGGAAAATGGTTGGCAGAGAGCTGACTGAACGCTACCCGGTAAGAACGCCTGCTTTGGGAGAAGTGGTGCTAGAGGTCAAAAACGCATCGCATAAAGGTCTATTTGAAAATGTGAATTTTACTGTGCGCTCTGGGGAAATCGTAGGTTTTTCGGGCTTGATGGGTTCGGGACGGACCGAGATCATGCGGTCGTTATTTGGACTGGATGCTTTGGATAGTGGTGAGATACACGTACGTGGGAAAAAGGTGTCTATTCGCAAGCCAGATGATGCAGTGAAACTAGGGATTGGCTTCATTACAGAAGACCGAAAAGATGAGGGCTTAGTGCTGGATTTTTCCATTCGGGAAAACATGGTGCTGACGAATCTGTTCAGTTTTACATCAAAAGGATTTATTTCAGGCAAAAAAGAGATGGATTTTGTTAATACATTAATTAAGCGCTTACAAATTAAAACCCAATCAGCCGAAGCAACGGTTGGCAGTTTGTCAGGCGGCAATCAGCAAAAGGTGGTCATTGCCAAATGGGTGGGTATTGGTCCCAATGTGCTCATTCTTGATGAACCGACAAGAGGCGTGGATGTGGGAGCCAAACGGGAAATCTACCAGTTGATGAACGAGCTGACCGAACGTGGAGTCGCAATTATCATGGTATCCTCAGAACTTCCCGAGGTACTTGGCATGAGTGATCGTATTGTCGTGGTTCACGAGGGAAAGATCAGCGGAGAGCTGAACAGGGAAGAAGCCACACAAGAAAATATTATGACGCTAGCTACAGGAGGACAGTAATATGACAACTAAGAATGAAGCAAAAGGTAGCAAAGGCATTCAAATATCACAAATCACACAGAAGCTTGGCCCATTGTTGGGACTCATTATTTTGGTGATCATTGTATCGGCCTTAAATCCCAGTTTTTTGGAACCGCTTAATATTTTGAATTTGTTGCGCCAGGTATCTATTAATGCATTGATCGCGTTCGGTATGACCTTCGTTATTCTCACAGGTGGAATTGACTTGTCCGTCGGTTCCATATTAGCACTATCCAGTGCGTTTGTCGCAAATATGATGCTGGCCGGCTTTGATCCGATTTTGGCAATTATTATTGGTTGTGCATTGGGTGGCGTGATGGGGATGGTCAACGGCTTAATGATTACGAAAGGTAAAATGGCTCCGTTTATCGCGACACTCGCAACCATGACTATTTTTAGAGGATTAACCTTAGTTTATACCAACGGTAACCCTATTACGGGGCTCGGAGACAGTCTGGTATTTCAATTATTCGGTCGTGGCTATCAGTTTGGTATTCCGGTTCCAGCGATTACGATGCTCATTACCTTTGCTGTCCTGTGGATCATTTTGCATAAAACACCATTCGGACGTAAAACGTATGCCATCGGCGGTAACGAGAAGGCTTCGATTGTATCTGGTATTAAAGTACCACGTGTAAAAATTTGGATCTACTCATTGGCCGGAATGCTTTCCGCATTGGCGGGAGCTATCTTGACTTCACGTTTGAACTCGGCGCAGCCGACAGCGGGTACTTCTTATGAATTGGATGCCATTGCGGCTGTCGTATTAGGTGGAACAAGCCTTTCGGGAGGACGCGGACGAATCGTAGGTACATTAATTGGTGTACTTATCATCGGTACTCTAAACAACGGCTTGAATTTGCTGGGGGTTAACTCTTTTTACCAAATGGTTGTAAAAGGGATCGTTATTGCTATTGCAGTATTGATTGACCGTAAAAAATCCGCATAATACACCTAATCTGCATAGAAGGAGACACACAAATATGAAAAAGCTTACATTAATCATGACTGCCTTACTGCTCCTGCTCATGACAGGGTGTTCCCTGGAGCCGCCCGAATGGGCGAAGCCTAAAGCGACTGCAGACCTGAAGGATATTAAAATCGGCTTGTCGATCTCAACATTGAATAATCCATTCTTTGTTTCTCTTAAAGACGGAGTTGTTGCAGAGGCCAAAAAACAAGGATTGCAGGTTATTGTGGTCGATGCACAAAATGATTCTGCAAAACAAAGTAATGACGTGGATGATCTGATCCAGCAGGGAGTGAACGCATTACTCATTAACCCGACAGATTCGTCAGCTATCTCAACTGTCGTGCAGTCAGCGAATGCTTTGAACATCCCGGTTATTACACTGGACCGATCTGCTGACAAAGGAGATGTAAAAGCACTTGTCGCTTCGGACAATGTCGAGGGAGGACGGATGGCTGCCAGATACGTGATTGATCAAGTCGGAAAAGGTGCCAAGGTCATTGAGCTGGAAGGCGTCCCAGGCGCATCGGCTACCCGCGAACGTGGGAAAGGCTTCCATGAAGTAGCAGATAAGGATCTGAAAGTCATAGCCAAACAATCGGCCGATTTTGATCGGACCAAAGGTTTGAATGTGATGGAAAATCTGCTGCAAGGCAACCCGGATGTTCAGGCTGTATTTGCCCACAATGATGAAATGGCGTTGGGAGCCATTGAAGCCATTCAAAGCTCTGGTAAGAATATTCCAGTCATTGGCTTTGATGGTAACGAGGATGCGCTCAAATCAATTAAGGAAGGGAAGCTGACCGCCACCGTGGCTCAGCAACCCGAGCTGATTGGTCAATTGGCGGTACAGGCAGCCAAGGATGTACTTCAAGGTAAAACCGTGAAAACATCCATTCCCGCTAAGCTGGAGTTAGTGGATCAATCGAAATAAAACGGGCGTTTGAACCCAACATATTAAGCTTTTCGGGCTGATGCTGTAATGCGCATCAGTCCTTTTTTTGGCTATTCTACCCAGACGATTTATACACATAAATGGAAGTTTTTAATTTTTGTATTGTAAGAAAGGATGGTAAAAGATAGAATAACAATTGTATGATAATGAGAATCACTATCATTTTATAAAGACATATATCTAGGGAGGACGTATATTGTGCAACAAAAGTACAGCTTAAAATGGGGAATCATGCTTGGTCTTGGCGTTTTTTTGATGGTTGTATTGGCTGCATGCGGAAACGCAGCTAGTAACAACCAGACCAATGAAAAGAGCGGAACGGATGCTCTTAACGGGCAATCCCAATCGGTTGCTATGCGTGAATATGTTGATGCCACTGGCAAAAAGGTCAGTATCCCTGCAAATCCACAGCGAGTCGTCACGACACAATATTTGGATGCAATGCTGGCTTTAGGTGTTAAGCCAGTAGGGGCTGCTTCTCATGTGTTAGAAGGCGACTATTTGAAAGGAAAGATTGACGGGATTGTTGATATCGGAAACCCGACGAATGTGGAAAAGGTACTGGAGCTACAACCTGACCTGATCATAGCAACAGAAGATACCTCGCCAGAAGTGAAAGAACAGCTGGAGAAAATTGCTCCAACCGTAGCCGTCTCGTTTGGAGATGGGGATGTATTTAAGCAACTGCGGGATGTCGCAGCCGTGTTGGGTAAGGACAAGGAAGCCGAGCATTGGATCGCTAGTTTCGACAAAAAGGCTGAAGAAGGTCGAAAGAAGCTGGCTGGAAAATTCAAAAAGGATGAAACGATTACCATTTATATGACCTACGGTAAGGACGTGCTAAGAGTGTACGGGGCGCGAAATGTAGGACATGTCATCTACCGTTCACTGGAATTGAATCCTCCAGAGTACATACGTCAGAAGCTCGCAAAGGACCCGAAGTATAACTTTGTATACGATAGCATTTCGATGGAAAAGCTGCCTGAACTGTCAGGGGATCGTATCATTATGTTGGTTTACGATGAAGCGGCTAAGGACGGAATGTTGAAGGAAATTGAACAAAGTGCGCTGTGGAGAAATCTCCCGGCTGTCAAAAACCACAAAGTGTATTTCATCAAGGCCGATCCTTGGTTTACCTACTCACCACTGGCTATCGATCACTCACTGGATGAGGCTATTAAGATGCTTTCCGTCGATCCTACATAACCAGTTCATTTGAATAGGAAGGGAGAAGTCATATGCTTAAACGATTTTTTGAGTATTACCGTCCTTATCGGACGTTATTTATCATTGATTTTACTTGCGCTATACTAGCTGCACTGCTGGAGTTGGCTTTTCCGCTTGCAGTTAATCGGGTGGTTGATGATTTGCTACCCAGCGGAAACTGGAAATGGATTTTATTTGCCTGTCTGGCTCTACTTGCGATTTATGTTGTAAGTGCCGGATTGAATTACGTCGTTACGTATTGGGGACACAAGCTGGGAATTAACATTGAATCGGATATGCGCAAAAAGCTGTTTGATCGCGTACAAAAGCAATCCTTTCGCTTTTTTGATAATAACAAAACAGGCCATCTGGTCTCCCGTATGACCAACGATCTGATGGATATCGGAGAAATTGCCCACCATGGACCTGAGGATTTGTTCATCGCGCTGATGACTCTGGGCGGGGCTTTCGGTATTATGCTCAGTATTAACTGGAAGCTGGCTGTGCTGACATTTATTATCGTTCCACTAATGATTTACCTGTCATTGTATTTTAGTCGCAAAATGAATGCTGCTTTCCATCGTATGTTTTCTGATATTGCAGATTACAACGCCCGGATTGAAAATAACGTTAGCGGTATTCGCGTTGTTCAAGCGTTCTCCAACGAAGCCCATGAAATGGAGCGTTTTGCTGAAAATAATGGACGGTTTCGTAAAACAAAGCTGATTGCTTATCGCATTATGGCGTGGAATTCTTCAATTAGCTTTATTCTGATGAAACTGGTCTCATTGTTTGTGCTTGTATGTGGAACATGGTTTGTTATTGAGGGACAGATGTCCTATGGGGAATTTATCGCATTTGTAATGCTGTCCAATGTATTCCTCGCACCCATCAAACAAATTAATTCTGTCATTGAAACGTATCCCAAAGGAATTGCCGGTTTCCGACGTTACCTGGACTTGTTGGAAAGTGAATCCGACGTAGAGGATCTGCCAGGCGCGAAGACCGTTAAGCATCTCAAGGGAGATATTCAATTTGAAGGTGTAACGTTTGGCTATGAAAATAAAGACAAGGTCTTGCATAGAGTGGACCTATCCATACATGCGGGAGAAACCGTAGCTCTTGTAGGCCCTTCAGGTGCAGGCAAAACGACACTTTGCAGCTTGCTGCCTCGCTTCTATGATGTCGAGGAAGGCAGTATTACGATTGATGGTATGGATATCCGCGAAATGAAGCTGGATTCGCTGCGATCCATGATTGGTATCGTACAGCAGGATGTATTCCTCTTTGATGGATCGATTCGTGAGAATATCGCTTACGGCAAACTTGATGCTTCAGAAAATGAAATCTGGGATGCTGCCCGTCGTGCTCAGATTGAAGAACTTGTTCGATCCTACCCAGAGGGTTTGGATACGATGATCGGTGAGCGAGGCGTAAAGCTGTCCGGTGGTCAAAAGCAACGTTTATCAATTGCCCGGATGTTTCTGAAAAATCCGCCAATTCTTATTTTGGATGAAGCGACATCAGCATTGGATACAGAGACAGAAGCTGCAATTCAGCAGGCCTTGACAGAGCTATCACAGGGTCGCACGACACTCGTGATTGCACATCGTCTGGCAACGATCAAAAATGCTGATCGTATTATTGTAGTTGCAGATCAAGGGATTGCCGAGCAAGGAAAACATGAAGAATTAATGGCCGTAAAAGGTGCATATAGCCGCCTGCACCAAGCTCAATATGGAACGTAAGAGTCAACTGCAACATCGTAAATAGAGAGAGGAATGAATGATTTTGACAAAGAAAATGTGGATGGTGACGATGCTTTTTTTGTCAGTCATTGTTTTTCTTAGCGCCTGTGGTGGAAGGGGAAATCAGCCAGACGAAAAGCAGAATCAAGCTTCTGGTGAATCAAAGTCAGCTGCAACGAAAACAGTCAAGACAATTCATGGAGATATTAAGATTCCGGTTCACCCTCAGCGGATTGTAGTAGATATGTACCAGAATGATTTATTAGCACTAGGAATTAAACCTGTGGGAAGTGTTAAGTATTATCTGGATAATCCGTTTTCGAAGGATCTTGTACAAGGCATTGAAAGCATTGGAGACCGTGGCAGTGTATCTATTGAAAAAGTATTGGCTTAACAGCCGGATATGATTCTGATTGGTTCTAAAGATACTTCTGAATATGAAAAATATAGTAAAATTGCTCCGACTATAGTCATTCCTTATGGAACGTACAAGAATGTACATGAAGAACTGACAGCTTTTGGTGAGCTACTGGGAAAAGAGCAGGAAGCCAAAACGTGGCTTGCCCAATATGATCAGCGATTGCAAGCTGCACGTGACAAATTAAAAGGAATTGTTCAAGCCGGGGATACTTTCACGGTAATGGAAGCCACGGAAAAAGAATACTATGTATACGGTGATAATTTTGGCAGAGGCGGACAGGCGGTTTATAGAGGATTGAATTTGACACCTCCACCACAAGTCCAAAAAGAACTATTAGGCGAGACGCAATGGAAGTCAATTTCCAAGGAAGTTATTAATCAATATGCTGGCTCTTACATTTTCCTGACGGTTAATAAGGATTTGAGCGGTTATGAAGGAGACAGCATATGGAAATCACTAAATGCGGTCCAAAATGGAAAAGTTTTTGAGCTTCAGGAGGATCGATACTGGTACTTCGATCCTATCGCTATTGCGGGGCAAGCTGAAGAATTGGCAGATATGATCGTCCAGCGGAATAAAGAGAACGTCTCACAGAAGTAGTTGTTTCGGTAATGTTGGCAGCCCTTTGGTATTTTTGCCAGAGGGCTTTATTTTTCACAAACAGCTGAACATAAGAAAATCGTCGAAATTTTGCTATTGAAGCTGTTGCCGCATTAATTTACAATAGTAAAGATTGCATGATAATAATTCTCATTATCAAATATTATCTTCACTACAGGTTTTCGTGATAGCCTACATACTATTTAACAGTAAGGGTGAACCATAGTTATGAAATTATCAGAATCTTCGGATAGTTCTGCTCAAAGCAATCGTAATCAGCCGCCGACTCAATTTCAATCGCGGCCATGGGCGGCTTCGCTTATCCTGACAGCCGGATTAGCACTGTTAGCATTCGGTATCGCTCTGTCTTTATCATTTGGTGCAGCCTCAATCAAACTGGAGGAGGTCTGGAACGCCGTCTTTCATTTTAATCCTGAGCTGCAAAACCATCAAATTATATGGGAAATCCGTCTACCTCGGATTCTGGGTGGTGTGTTAATCGGAGTTTGTTTCGCCGTAGCAGGGGCCATTATGCAGGGGATGACCCGCAATCCGCTTGCGGACTCTGGCTTGCTTGGGCTGAATTCGGGCGCCAGCTTGACGATGGCGATTTGCTTTGCTCTTTTTCCGGGTACTTCCTTTTTGCAGTTAATGCTGTATTCTTTTGTGGGTGCAGCCTTGGCGGTTATGTTGGTCTATGGTACAAGCGCTATTTCCAAATCAGGTATTACGCCAGTTCGCCTTGTATTGGCGGGTGCAGCTGTCACGGCATTGCTGTCTGCCTTAGGAGATACGATCAGTTTATACTTTAATGTTGGACAGGATTTGGCCTTTTGGTATGCTGGAGGACTTAGTGGGACCAAGTGGGTTCAGCTAGGCATTGTCGTTCCATGGGTTGTGGCAGCTTTTATCGGTGCTCTCATGTTATCACGCTCCATTACGTTACTTAGTCTAGGAGACGAAATTGCGTTGAGCCTTGGTCAGCGAACTGGGATGGTAAAGGTCGCCGGTATGGTTCTCGTATTAATCCTGGCGGGTGCTGCGGTATCGTTGGTTGGTTCTATAGGGTTCGTAGGGTTGATTATTCCCCATATCACGCGCAAACTGGTTGGGGTCGATTATCGCTGGATTATTCCTTGTTCGGCTATTATGGGAGCTTTACTTATCGTGTTTGCCGATCTGGCGGCCCGTATGATTAATGCACCTGAGGAAACACCAGTGGGTGTACTTATTGCCTTAATTGGTGTTCCATTCTTCCTTTACCTGGCACGTAAAGAAAGGAGGGCACTGTAAGATGAGTAACGTTACGAATGAGGCTATTGCCAAAGCAAGTCACCGTAAAAAAATCCATGATTGGATGGTTGTTATCATTTTGCTTGTATTGCTCATTGCTGCATTCACTGTGAGCGCGAACACGGGAACGATCCGACTTTCGCCAATGGAGCTTTTTAGAACCTTGTTCGGACAAGGGACTCCACAGCAGGAATTAATTCTCTTTGAATTTCGGTTACCGCGAATGATTATTGCCATTCTGATCGGTGCAGGTTTGGCTGTTTCCGGTTGTATTATGCAGGGGGTATCACGCAACAGTCTAGCAGACCCTGGTATTCTGGGGATTAATGCAGGCGCCGGGCTGATGGTGATGTTGTTTGTACTACTTTTCCCATCTATGCAAACTATGAATTCATTATTTTTACTACCCGCTCTTGCACTAATTGGATCGGGAGCGGCTGCTATTCTGATCTATGCTCTTTCTTACAAAAAAGGCGAAGGCATTTCTCCGACAAGGCTATTGCTGAGCGGAATTGGGGTAGCGGCGGGCATCAGTGCTGCCATGATCATTATGACTCTTAAGTTGACACCTGAAAGCTACACGTTTGTAGCTAATTGGTTAGCAGGAAGCATATGGGGTTCAAACTGGAAATTCGTAATGGCTCTGCTGCCTTGGATAATTGTATTGCTTCCCTTCGCATACTATAAAGCAAACGTAATGAATGTGCTTAATTTGGGGGATCAGACGGCATCCGGGTTAGGTACACCTATTGAAAAGGAACGCATTCTTCTCCTCGCGGCTGCAGTTGGACTAGCCAGTTCAAGTGTGTCGGTTAGTGGCGGGATCGGTTTTGTCGGTTTGGTAGCTCCACATTTGGCAAGAAAGCTAGTGGGTCCGAAGCATAAAATGCTGCTGGTAACCTGTGCTTTAGTCGGAGCACTCCTGGTACTTGTAGCGGATACGATCACACGAGCCTTACCTTTACAGAAAGAAATTCCGACAGGATTAATTGTTGCCATCATAGGTGCGCCATACTTCTTATATCTTTTGAGTCGCTCAAAAGGATAACATAAAAAATAACCTTCAACACCACTAAAGAAGTGGAGCTGAAGGTTATTTTTTGTTTGATGTAGCAGCCTTTCATCTCAACGGGAAGTATTCAAGGCATGAGAGGTTTGATGCAGCTCTCTGATCATTTTATGCAACGTGTAATTTTCCTGCCGTGTCACGCCGTGTTGATTTTCCTGAACCAGCAACTGATGGATGTTTCGTTTTAAAATCTCACTTCGACGTTCCAGCATTTCGGTACTCATAAGTAAATGAACACTCCCTTTGTCATGAATAAATCTACATTTTAGAAATAAGCATAGACTGAATATAAGGTTGCCTTTCGACTTCTTTAAGTATATCGTGCTGGATGATCAAGGGAAAACAGAATGAGATAGCAAAATACTTATCCTCATCATCCATACCGCGTCGACAGCTGCTCACCCCCTGAGTTCTTAGATATACTTCCTTATGCTGGCGATAACAGGAGATTAGGGACATTAGCTTCATGTTTATGCAATCACTTATCAGTTTGCTGGAAGCTATGGAGAGGAGCAACGAGAACAGCAAAGGTTATTCAATGCAATCTTTGGTTTATTCCATATCAGCGATCTCAGGTGACCAAATTTTGCAGCCCTAAATGTCGAAGTCGTTACAACTACCTAATGAAAAGAAAAAAATAAGAGGCTATAACATTTATCATTATTTGTATTGTGGATATACCGGCTGAACGGCTACCTGCTCAGGATCATGACCGAAGAACAATAGGTTCGGCTTAACCTCCTGCACAATCTGCTGAACGCGGGCGATTGACTGGCGTGCCTGTTCACGGTCAAAGCCGTCAAACGGCACGTCGTTTGCGTAATTCTCCTGCGTGTAGGCAACATCAATCGTCAGCATGACCGGACCCGATTCCTTTGTTGTGACCAGCGCGGACTGATGACTCGGCGAATGACCCGGAGTATAGAGCAGTTGCAAGCCCGGAACCAGCTCATGGTCCCCTTGGAGCAGTCGGTAATTCAAGTTCGTCTGCACGCATTCCGGCGGCGCATACTCCAGATTACCGATCGCAGCGTCTGCTTCGGCCTGCTGCACATAAATCGGTGTATTCGGAAAATGCGGATTGCCTCCGGCATGATCCATATGCATATGAGAGATTACGATGGCATGGATATCGTCTGGTTGATAGCCAATCCGATCCAGTACAGCTACGATACTATCATCGGCTGACATATGGGGAATGAAACGCCCTTCAAACGGTGTATTTTTAAAATAATCTGGATTGTTGATAAACGAATCCGGCATACCGGTGTCAATGAGAATCGGACCGTGATCTGTCTCCAGCAGATACGACCAGATTTGCAGGCGCACCAGTTCACCAGGCTGTGCATGATGGTTGAGTGAGGAGCGATCAATATCAAGCTGACCGACCGGTAACCAGTACAATTTGTTAATCATACATTCATCCTCCGCTCTTAGTTTACATAATAATTATTATGTAATAATAAACGGGATTACAGCTGGCAGAAAGTGATGCTTGTATTACATTGTAAGATGGGGTGATGGAGCCTCATGCTTTCGCTGTAATCCCGTACTTTCAAAAATTAATTTCTAATAGTTTAAATGATAGGGCATGTAGGCGTCCAGCAGGAATCTGCCGTCACAAAGGCCAGTACGTGCTGATGTATAATCGGATGAGCAAAAAAGGGTAAGTACATAGGCTGGACAAGAGGGACACGCTTTATTTATACTTAAAAAGTGCTCAAAAAAACTGCGTATAATATAAATTATACGCAGTTTAGGTTTAAAACGACTTTTATATGCTCTCCTGCATAAGATGTCGATTGGATTGTCGATAAAAATCAGACGAAGATGATCGTTTTACAGCATATTTTGGAATTTGAACTGAATGGAGGCAAGCGGGATGAGAAAAGAGCTGCGGCATATGGATCTGGATACTATAGACGAAATTGATGAAGTGTATACTGAAGAGCTGGAAGCTTTTTTGATTTGGATGAAGGATGCGGGATATACAATACATACGCAAAAAAATTACATGGGGGATGTAAAACAGTTTTTACGTACATTGCGTAATAAACCACTTGACCAGGTGAAAAAGATTCATGTGATGTCGTATTTGTCTAAAGCGCGGGAGGGAGGCGCCGGAGATAGTACGCGGAACCGGAAGCATGCAGCGGTGAACAGTTTTTTTAGAGCGCTACATGAATTTGAGTTATGCAGCACGAATCCGGCAGCGGGAATCAAAAAAGCAAAGACTGAAAAGAATCGTATGCCTGTCTATCTGGATGAGAAGGATATCCAGCCGTTTTTGCTTGCGGTGGAAGGGAAGTATGCAAATCGTAATATGGCTATCTTTCTACTTATGGTTTACATGGGATTACGGGTGGGGGAGGTTCATTCTTTGAATATCTCAGATTACAGCCGAGAAAGACGCACCTTAGATGTGTTCGGTAAAGGACGTAAGTGGCGCACCCTGCCAGTGCCGACGGCTGTATGTGATTTTGTAGAGCATGCATTGGAGGAAAGATTGACGCCGTGGAGAGGTAAGGAAGACGCGATGTTCATATCCCAAAAAGGCCGCCGTCTGGCGGTGCGTTCTATTCAACAGATTGCTACAGAAACGTTTGAACGATTCCAGCAAGATAAGGGCACAGAACGTCGGGAGGCTTATTCCAGTCATAAGCTGAGACATACATTTGCCACGATGCTTTTACGCAAGGGAGCAGATCTGCGTACAGTGCAAGAGCTGCTGGGGCACTCATCCATTCAGACGACCACGGTATATACACATGTCACTGATCGGGAAAAAGAAAAAGCGATGGATAAACTGGATATTCAGATACCTATAACGGGATTGTAAGTATATTCCACGATTATATTGTATAGTTTATCTAGAGTTAGTTTACATAATTATTTTTACGTAAACAAACTAGAAAATAATTGAACCTGACTTGTAAATTAAATCCATGATACTATGTTCTTAATATTATGAACTTGTAATCTTTATCATAAGCTTTGTCTTGATTTTTACAGCTTTGTTTATTTAATGCCCAGCATACTCTGGTCTTGACAAAGGTAATATTTTGCTACAAAATTAGTGGAACCACTTTATAAATATGGTTTATGAAGTGGTTCCACTAATTTTGTAAAAAGAAGGAGCACGGTATGGAAAAAGCTAATACAAATTTAATTAAAGAAATAAATCTGAATCTGGTTCGTAAAGTATTAAAGCAGATCAGCAAGGCCACAAAGCCCCAACTGGCCGCATTGACTGATTTAAGTGTGGTGACTATCAATACGCTTATGCAGGAATTGCTTAATAATGGAGAGATTTTTGAAGATGAGATTGTGCCTTCCAACGGTGGTAGACATGCATTAACCTATCGTTTTAATTATGAGTATAGTCTGGCACTGATTATACATATTAATGAAAAACAAGGAACGGATGTAGTATCAACCACGGTCGTTAATTTAAACGAGGACGCTCTCATGAAAGAAGAACATCCCTTTCAAATTTTTGATGATGCACAATTTTATTCCACGATTCAAGGCATCATTTCACTTTATCCTTCTATTAAGGTTATTGGTATTGGAATCCCGGGACAATCGGTTGATGGAGAGATTACAGTCAGCAGCCATGAAAGGTTGAATGGAATCCGGTTGGCAGAGGATGTGCAGAGCAAATTTGGTTTGCCCGTTATGGTGGAGAATGATGTAAATGCGGCTGTATGTGGATACGTTTACAGAGAACAGTTAGATGAAGATCAATGTGTGCTAGCTATCTATTTTCCTGAAAATTCTCCACCAGGGATGGGGATTTATTTACGCAATGGAGTTTTAAAGGGCAAACATGGATTGGCTGGTGAAATCAAATTCCTCCCGTCTATAGTGTGGGATGAAAGCAAGGGAAGAGAAGTTTTTTTCAATAGTATATGTGAAATAATTCAAACATTACAATCTATATTTGATCCTGATCAAATTGTAGTCTATAGAGAGAATATAGAAGAAGACTCTTTCTTTCGTTTTTTGGAAACCTACAAAGCTAAGCATGAGATGCCTTTGTATCCTGACATTGTTCTCTCCGATTTATTTTATGAGGATTTTAAAACAGGGTTGAGAGAGTTAACCCTAAAAGAATTAGAGCGTCCTATTATTGTTTTTAGATAATGACATCTATCGTTTGAGCAGAGGAGGAGAAACATGATGGCAACCTGGTTTCTGATTATTATTTATCTAGCGTTTATTAGCTTGGGAATCCCGGATTCCCTGTTTGGGGCAGCATGGCCTGTGATGTGGCCGGAACTCGGGGCTGATTTTGGGTCAGCCGGAATAGTATCCATGGTCGTTGCAGGCGGAACCATTGTATCAAGTCTAGCCAGTGGAACTATCATTGAAAAAATAGGTACAGGCAAGATTACTCTAATGAGCTGCTTTTTGACTGCAGGAGCGTTACTCGGGTTTTCTTTTGCACCTTCATTGTTCTGGCTCGTACTCTTAGCAATTCCTCTTGGTCTCGGCGGGGGAGCTGTAGATGCAGCACTCAATCAATATGTGGCTACTCATTATAAGGCACATCATATGAGCTGGCTGCATTGTTTTTGGGGTGTTGGAGCTACGATGGGACCAATCATTATGTCTTTCTACATTTCGAACTACAATTCATGGAGAAGTGGCTATACAGCCGTATCCATGATTCAGTGGGGACTTGTTATTATTTTGCTTATTACACTGCCATTATGGAAACGTGTAAACGCGATACAAGATTCGATTATTTCTGAAGCTCAATCAGACTACTCACAGATGGATCACAATATAGCACAAGTTGAGAACACACCCAAACAAAATCTAATTCGAATGAAAGGAGTTAAGAACACGCTCGTTGCTTTTTTGTTTTATTGTGGTGTAGAGGCAACGGTAGGTTTATGGGGAGCCAGCTTTTTGGTAGGGGCTAGAAACATCCCAGCTGAAACTGCTGCTGGTTGGGTATCTTTGTACTACGGTGGAATCACGGTAGGCAGGCTGATTACGGGGTTTGTAACTTTAAAAATAAATAATCGTATCCTAATCCGGATTGGCCAACTTACTGCTGTTGCAGGCGGACTCATTTTGCTGCTTCCGTTGCCTGTTGCCTTTTTATTGCCCGGTTTTATCCTTATTGGATTAGGGCTTGCACCGATTTATCCTGGACTTCTTCATGAAACGCCAACACGGTTCGGTAAGGAAAACTCCGCCAAACTCATGGGTTATCAGATGGCTGTTGCTTATACAGGCACAACATTACTCCCGCCCATTGTTGGGCTGATAGCATCTCAGGTAAGTATTCATTTTTTTCCGGTTGCAGTCCTTGTTTTCCTTCTTTTTATGCTACTCAGTTCAGAACAAGTGAATCGTATACTGAGAAAGAGAATTTTGAAGGGTTAAGACAAATTACAACTTGACTTGAAACGCGTTTCATCAGCTAAAGTAAATGTATACCCTAAAAGAGAAAGGAGAGCACTCTATGATCTCACTCATTTTATTATGTTTAGTTATATGGTGTGGTACTTACTGGTGCTTAGCATTATCAAGACAGCCTATGGATGTAAAACCTTACCGCTCCATCGATGATTTTTTTGAGTAGCTTTATAATCACTTAATAAAGGTACTTTTTTTACCATCTTTATTAACTTCTTTAATTAAATCTTTTATGAAGTGGACTGGAACTGTATCGAGCTGTTTAAATGGATTAGATGTTGTATAAAAGTTGCAGATACGACAGAAGGGAGTGCGACAATGTGGGGATTGAAGGAGTCTTATGCGTTACCGTTTTATGCATTACGTATTTCATAATCAGTAGTTTGGCTCATTCTTCTTTTGTTCAAAAGCTTGCAGCACGTAAGTTTGAGAATTTTAATAGAGACTTTGATGTTGTTCCCTGGAATGAACATAAAAAACCGTAGTATGAACTGACAATGAGTGTATCAAACAACTAAGGGAGGCTTATTTATGTTTAAACTGGTAGTAAGTGATTTGGATGGTACTTTTCTGAACAATAGTGGCACGTTTGATATTGAATTATTCAATCAAGTGTATGAAGAAATGCAAGAAAATAATATCTCCTTTGTTGCTTGTACAGGTAAGCAATGTGAAAGAGTAGAAGAATTGTTTGGTGAACATGGAAAAGGAATCTGGATTTTAGGGGACAGCGCGACTCGCATTAAAAAGGATGGAGTCGTTGTAAAAGAGTTTACAATTGAACGTAATTTAGCATTACAAGCGATCAATCAAATTGAAGCTTTTGCTAAGAATTTTATTATCATAGCATGTACAACAGAAGGAGCTTATGTTCACTCTCATATTCAAGAGGAATATTACAAAATTGTGAAGGGCTCCTACAAGGAAGTGCTAAAGATTGATTCATTTGATCAAATAAACAGCAACTTTCTTAAAATAACGGTTTACGATCCATCCGGGAGAAGTTCCTTGTTAAGAAAACATGTTGAAGAAACGCTGCTAGATCAAATTTATATTGTCGATTCTGAAGCAAATTGGCTGGATATAACAGCGCTTCATACTCATAAAGGGGAGACGGTAAGAAAACTCCAAGAGATATTGGGCGTTACTATGGATGAAACCATGTCTTTTGGAGATGGTGAAAATGATGTGGAGCTTATGAGTATTGCCAAATACAGTTTTGCTGTAAAAAATGCTTGTGAGAACACTAAAAATGCAGCAAGTTTTATTACCAAATCCAATGAAGAAAACGGTGTATTGTTAACGATAAAGAAAATGATGGATTTACAAAAGCACTAATATTAATTATCGTTTATGAGAGATAGACCTCCAGATTCCACACTACCGAATGAAGGGACTATACGCAGCATGAAAAATAAAATACTGGTTTTTGATATTGGCGGCTCTTTTATTAAATTCAGTTTATATTCTCAAGGTGAATTTATGACAAAGGGCAAAGTTGCTACACCGTTAGATTCACTAGAGAATCTGCTTATAGCTTTGAAGCAAATTCACAGTCAGTTTATAGATGAATGTGAAGGTATAGCCGTCAGCATGCCAGGTATTGTGGACTCTGTCACGGGTCATATGGTGCATGGTGGTTCATTAAGGTATATAAACGATATCAATATCATTGAAGTTTTTAAGAAAGCGTTTCATTTACCCGTAGCCATTGAAAATGATGGAAAGTGTGCTGCTCTTGGAGAAGTATGGCGCGGCTCACTACAGGGGATCGCTGATGGTGTTGTTTTGGTTGTTGGAACAGGGATGGGCGGTGGAATCATCTCTCAAGGTAAATTGCTGAAAGGCCATCATTTATCGGCTGGGGAATTCTCCTTCATCAGAACTAACAACGAGCATGCAGACAATGTGGATTATCTGCTTGGTATGCAGGGTAGTAGTTCTGTTTTAGCTAAAACGGTTGCCAAGGCTAAAGGACTTCCAGCAGATTCTATTACAGGTGAAAAAGTATTCAAGCTCATTGAAGAAGGTGATCACACGGTTCAAAAGATTTTTCGAGAATACTGCAGGAACATCGCAACACAAATTATTAACCTACAAACAATTCTTGACCCTGAAAAGTTTGTGATTGGGGGAGGCATATCTGCCAATCCTTTGCTGGTTGTTACTATTAAGGAAGAGCTAGAGAAGCTTTATTTGCATTCAATCTTAAATTTTGTGCGTGCAGATATTGAGCAAAGTAAATTAGGCAATGAAGCGAATTTGCTAGGTGCTATATACAACTACATGCAATCACAGCATCTTGAAGTATGAGATAAAATAAAAGCAAAAGAGCGTGTCTTTAAGCTTAAGACATGCTCTTTTGTATTCACCTCGTTTACATAATATATATTATGTCCATTTGGTGCGTATAACATTCCGAAGCAACTTATTTTTCAATGAAGAATATGCACGTACGCTTACTTTTCATTTTCCGGAGGAGATTCAATGATTAGCCCCTGAACATGCTTGCGTGCTAGAAGCTTTCGTTTTTTTCGATTTTCCTTTGTTTCTAAAACAATATCCAAATCATAATCGTCTGGATATAATTCTGTTGCTGCGATGTGAAGAACGAGCCTCTTTTTGTTTATGATCAGCTTTTGTCCTTGAATCAAAACTCCAACATTGCCTCGTTCATCCTCCGTTTTGCAAACAATACCAGTTCGATCTAGGTAGCCGACATAAACACTATCTCCAAGAGCAAACGACCTGGTTATGAGTGGGTTCTCTTGTTTTTCCTGTTTTGCGACTGTACGGTCTGTAGATGCTTTTTTAGAGGTAGGTTTACATACATCCTCAGGCCTTTTATCGTCAAAAGAAGGGGGAGGAACCAAAGACTTCTGTGTATTCTGAGACGTTCTTCCAGCAGAAATGGCCTCCGAACGTTCGATAATGCGAGTCCACATGCCTAGTTTCAAAGCAATTGCGTATGCATAGCTTTCCCCAGCCTCACCGATGCGAAGTCGGTACAAGGGTTGCAACGTTTCGGTATCAAACTCCATACGAGCATTTTGAAATCCCGGTGTGTTTTCAGCAAAATGCTTGATTTCGCTAAAGTGGGTGGTAGCCACTACTGTCGTCCGTCGACGATGAAATTCTTCCAGCAGTGCGATAGATAGGCCTACGCCTTCTCCCGGATCAGTACCAGAAGCCATTTCATCGATCAGGATTAGAGTAGAGCTGCCGGCCGTTTCCAAAATGCCAATCATGTTGCGAATATGTGCAGAAAAGGTGCTCAAAGCATGTTCAATACTTTGGCCATCCCCGATGTCTACCACAATGTCCTCGAATACAGACATGCGGCTGCCTTGCAAAACAGGTACCAGCAGGCCCGATTGCACCATGAGTGTTAACAGACCGACGCTTTTGAGAGCCATCGTTTTTCCGCCTGTATTCGGTCCGGTAATAATAAGCGAGGAATAACCCTCACCAATTGAGAAATCAAGCGGCACCATAGTATTCGCCATCAATGGGTGACGTGCACCATGGATATCTATAATCCCCTCATCGTTAAGCTCGACAGAAACAGCATCCAGGGTCATGGCGTATTTAGCTTTAGCCAATAAAAAATCCAGTATGCCTACCGTCTCTGTATTAATGCTTAGTTCCCGGTTGTATGACTCAGCCATTGCGGTCAGATCTCCCAGCACTTTCATTTCCTCTTTTGATTCCTCTGCCATGTTTGCGCTTTGTTCGAATTGTAGATTTACGATCTCTGCAGGTTCAACATAGACCGTTTGACCGCTTCCCGATTCATCCAGTACATTGCCTTTCACCTGTTTGCGGAATTCCTTTTTGATCGGAAGTACATAACGGCCATTGCGCTGACTGATCATATTTTCTTGCATGATGGATCGATGACGGCTGGTGAGAGAGTCTAATTTCCTCTTGATACGTTCTTCAGTAACTGCAATTTTTTTGCGAATTTTAGCTAGCTCTTTACTGGCGTTATCCGTCACTCGACCCGAATAAATGCATCTCTCGATTTCGGATAGGAGTGACTCCATACCATACATGGAAGAAGCATAAGCACTGACGGTTGGAGCTGCATCCGCCTTGGCATGCATATATTTCATCAGCTGCATGCAGCTTCTGATGAATTGGGCCAAATGAGAAAAATCACGCTCGCTGAACATATAGCCGGTTCCCAAGAGGTGCAGAATGTGCTCCATTCCTTCCAATGAAGGAACGGGTACGCTAGCTCCGTGGCGAATGAGCTGTAAAGCTTCGCTCGTTTCGTTAAGACGAATTTTGATTGTACGGATATCTGTAATTGGTTGCATGGAAGCGGCATGATGCTTACCCAGGTACGAAAAAGCACATTCAGATACTCTTGTTTTAATCTGATCATATTCCAAACGCAGCATTGTAGTTTCGTTCATGAATAAATCTCTCCTTTAGTTGTGTATTGACAGGATTTTTTTAAAACTTTTCTGAAAAACAAAAAAAGGGCGGAGAATGAACAAAACGTTCATTCTCCGCCCTTTAAGGAAGAGGGAATGTATCATCAAATAAGCCTATAATCCAGCATGTGAACTCACCAATTCTGCGTTTTAAACCACAGGCCAACCAACATATCAGTTAATTGGCTTATGAATAGAAAAACGTGTAAAAGGAGTTCACAAAGCTGGAAACAAAAAAACCGTGCTGAACACAGCACGGAATAAGGCCTAAATGAAAATAATCCCTAAGGCGATTTATGATATCCGCATGTTCTTAACTAATACCAGGGTGAAAACTCAGCAACAAACAAACCTGTCCCTGAAGGGTACAAGCGCCTGATGGTTTTCCCTGAATATGCAATTGCTTAGTTAAGAACGTTCACCGACATTAAAATCTCTCCCTTAATTGAAGATATATCCACAATATACAATCAGACAGGTATGGAAGTCAAGGCTGACTTCATCAATTTGATGAAAAAGTGATCATGAGGACAATGAGTTAACGAAAAATATATTATGTTAACTAATTTCGATTAAATGATTTATGAAAATGATCCCACTCCAGCAGGAATACAGCATCCATATGAAACAGAGTACTAACATTAAGAAACCGCCCTAGTAGCTGGCATATCATATCTCCCAGGGCGGTTTCTTGTGCTCTTATTTAGAATCAACGGATGTGACAGCTTGTACAGGCTGTCTGTCACGAAGCAGCGGTAACAACAACATCGATCCGACTAAAAATAAGCCGGCGCTCACGATATATACGGTGTACAGGGAGGATTCGCGTTTGAGTGTTCCGCCGATGCTCATACCGACGACCATCATCCCGGAGAACAGGGGAGAGAGGGCACCACCGACACGACCGATAAAAGCAGCTTCGGCATTTTTCATCATCATCGTGTTGATACCGATATGAATGCAAGGATAAAATAGACCGCTGAGTACTTGTAATGCCATTGTCAGCACAATATTGTGCGACCATCCGACTCCAAAGGTTGTCAGTGTGCTGACCAGAAGTCCAGTCGCCAGCAGCAATTGCGGCTGAACATTTTTGGCAATCCCCATAATCAGACCGCCGCCCAACAGCATAGCTGCTCCGTTCGCCATTAACGGCCATTGTAAAAATTCCTTTTCTTGTCCGAGGTTCTCGATAGCGACAAAAACCATTAATGGTTGAATAAGTCCAACTGCCAGCCCAATTATGGTAAATGTTCCTCCAAGCGTGCGAAGTGTACGGTTATTCCATACATAACGTATTCCTTCTTTAAGCTCTTCAATAAAATGAGTTGGTCGATCTATCTCAATTGCTTGTTCATCTTGTGGGATACGAGTCAGAACAAGCGCAGAGATGAGAAACAACATTCCTGTTATAGACAATGAAGAGAAAATACCAAAGTGTTGATAAATAAATGTACCGACGACAGGACCGATAACCATAAATAATGCCATGAGAGACTGAAAAAGAGCCATCACTCCCTGAAGCTGTTCTGGTGCTACATGCTGCTTTAATATCTTCATCGCAGATGGCTGAGAAAATTGAGATAGAATGGCCGAGAAGAAAGTGGATAGCAAGAGCACTTGCCATGACCCGTACCACAATGCGAGCAACACGATAAAAATGGATGCAGCCGACAGCAGATCGCAACTAACCATTGTCCGTCTAGGCCGCCAACGATCCGCAAACGTACCTCCAATGATGGCAAACAGAAAGATAGGCGCAAATTCAGCAACCGAAATGAGCGATACGTATACGGGATCATTATGGGTCAGATCTGTTACATACAACAGTATGGCAAAGTTCCGCACCCAGATGCCCAAATTTAGCAACGCATTGGAGGCGATAATAGTCCTTATATATGGATTTTTAAACAACAACAAACTCTCCTTTCCAGTTTTCAGGGGGTAAAACCCTTAGGGTTTATTTTTTGTTTTTTATAAACAAAATTAATATTTGTCTATATAACAATAGATAATATAATAAATATACTACTATTTAGTCAAATGTTTTTTTGTGATTATGAATGAAGTAGAGCAGGCAAAAGGAAGTGATCAATCATGCTAAAGAATGCGGATTAGAATAGAAGGGAATGAGTCACTACATATTTATAAATTGGAAATTATACTCAAATAAAAAAGACGAACATAATTAATATTATGTTAACTAATAAGCGCATCTTTATCTATCAGAATCTGAATCCGATGTACCTTTTAAAATCATAGTGATATAATTACGCGTACATGCCTGAAAAGGAGCGTATAGAACGTAAATGAACTTTCAAGTGGACTTTTTATCTTTTTTTGTGATTCAGGTAGACGGAAAAGAAGGACAAGGCGGTAAGTCCTACAAGCATTATGCTACAATGGATGACTATGATTACGACGAGAGTGATGTCAAAAAATTTCTGGACGGGGAATTTGCTCGTATTAGCAAGCGAAAGGTTGAAAAAAATCCCAGCACAGAGCAGGCACCGACCAAAATTGGCCGCTTTATCGTCGAACCGGAACATGAACTGAGCAGTAATCCGAATTTCAATATGTTCGCCCGACTACGTGCAGCAGAGGATAAGGAAGATTTTAAAAATGCATGTGATGATCTGGTGCGGATGTATTTGGATACAAGCGCGGTACGAGGTGGAGCACTGATCATTGTACAGGCTACATTAAATACCCACTCTGACGACCCGTTTATTTTTGTACTCAAATGTGATTTTGAACCTAAAATTGCACGGATTACTGAGAGTAGTCTGGTAAGTGAGGTCGAAATGGCGATTTCAGCCCGTAATATGAAATCCATCATGTATCCTTACATGCTGGAGGAGGGTATGAACGATGAATGGGAGCTTAAAATACATCAGTCTTCGCATGCACGGTATTTTGAAGACTTTTTGAAATTCGTCACTTATGAGCAATCCATGCCGGAAATCGTTAATGAGCATGTCATGGGCTTTGTTCAGAACTATGTAGAAACCAAATGGCCGGATGCATCTAATGAGGAAAGACAGCAGGAAGAGCGCGATCTGGAACTGTGGGCAGCCAGCGAAAAACGGGATTTGCAAGGGAAGTGGGAACCCCTTCAGGTCGTAGAGGCTGCGCAGCATATTGTCGAGCTAAAACCGGAAATTGAAGTTCGTTTCAAACTGGATGATACGGCTGTGCGTGGTTTACTATCCGACTTTGGTGCCAAGCTGCATATCACAAAACTTCATGATAGATATGCACTTATTATTGAAGGTGATGCATTTACGTTTGAAAAGGGATTTTCTCCGATTGAACTACTACAACCTGAATCCTTTGAAGCAGTGGCTGAGCGGCTGAAAGAGAAAAGGCAGCATGAAAATGAGGGTGTGGATGGCGATACACCACCTTGGTAATTTGGAACGCATAGCAGGGCGACAAACGAACGAAATTATATTATAAAAAAACGGACCTCACAACGGATGTATCCGCTGTGGAGGTCCGTTTTTGTTTAGCTTATATATTTTTGACTTACTGAATTACATATGCACTTTACTAATTTGATCTTTCAGCTTGTCCGCAGATTGAACCAACCTTGCACGTTCCTCGTCATTGAGCGGAAGATCCAAAATTTCACGTACTCCATTGTGATCCACGATACTTGGAACACCTAAATAAACGTCAGATACACCGTTATAATCTTCCAGCAGGGTGGACACATTAAGTACCGACCCCTCGTCTCCGAGAATAGCGGCTACGATACGGTCAAGAGCCAGCCCGATGGCGTAGGATGTAGCGCCTTTGGCATCTATAATTTCATAGGCAGCATTCTTCGTATTCTCAAAAATTTCATTTTTCGTTCCTTCGTCCAACTCCAGTGGAGTTCCAGCCACGTTGGCTGTGCTCCATACAGGTAACTCAGAGTCACCATGTTCTCCAATAATATGGGCGTGGATGCTTCGTGGATCGATGCCCTTTTGCTTCCCGATCAGATAGCGGAAGCGTGCGCTGTCCAGCAACGTTCCTGATCCAATGACTCTGCTTGAAGGCCAACCACTGCGTTTCCAAGAGATGTAGGAGAGAATGTCCACTGGATTGGTTGCGATCAGCAAAATGCCATGTGTATTGACCTTGACGATATTATCAATAATACTTTCAAAAATTTCGGCATTACGCTTGAGAAGATCAATACGTGTTTCTCCCGGCTTTTGTGAAGCTCCCGCTGCAACAATGATGATATCTGCATTACGGCAGTCTTCATAATCACCCGCCCATACTTTGACACCGCCGAGAAAAGGAAGCCCATGATTCATATCGAGCATTTCCCCCTTCGCCTTTTTGACGTTGACATCAATAAAGACAAGTTCTTGCATGCGTTGGCGCAGCAGCAGGGTGTAGCCGGTTGTTGTGCCAACCGCTCCCATGCCGACAATAGCCACTCTACTTCGTTTGTAAGGTTTTAAGCTCATAAAATCCTCATCTCCTTCTCGGGTTGTATACCTTTTCATTTTGGGATATTACTTAAAAATTTATCTTTCCAACTTAGTGTACCCTATATACTAACCCACCGCAAAGAAATATGACATTTTTCCTTGACTTCAAAGGCGAGCTCGCTAATAATTAATCGAATGATAAGAACACGCACTAAAGCGTTGCAGCACCGATATTGACGCATGAAATTATGGAAAGAGGATTAGGAATATGGACTTATTTCGAAAAAAAACAGGACTGCTCTCGCACGAGGAAAGCGGATCTACAGGTCACTTAAAGAGAACAATGGGGCCTTTTGATCTCACCATGCTAGGAGTAGGATGCATCATCGGGACAGGGATTTTTGTTATTACTGGCAAGGCAGCAGCAGAAAATGCAGGTCCCGGCTTGATGCTTTCTTTTGTTATTGCAGGGATTGCCTGCGTATTGGCAGCCTTGTGCTATGCAGAGCTTTCATCTACAGTTCCCGCGGCTGGGAGCGCTTATGCATATAGTTATATTGTTTTTGGAGAAGTTCTGGCCTGGGTACTGGGTTGGGACTTGATTCTGGAATATGGAGTAGCGGCCGCCTCTGTGAGTAGTGGCTGGTCTGCTTACTTTCAAGGCTTGCTGGCCGGATTTGATATACATCTACCGTTAGCTTTAACCGCAGCCTTTGATTCGACCAAGGGGACCATTATTGATCTGCCAGCGGTGTGCATCATCATGCTCATTACACTGTTGCTAAGTCTCGGAGCCAAGGAAACGGTCCGATTCAATTTCATTATGGTTTGTGTCAAAGTTGGGGTTGTACTGTTATTCATTGCGATTGGAATCTTTTATGTTAAGCCTGCCAACTGGACACCATTTTTGCCTTATGGATTTTCTGGTGTATTAAGTGCTGCGGCAATCGTATTTTTCGCTTATCTGGGTTTCGATGCTATCTCAACTGCAGCCGAAGAGGTACGCAATCCGCAGCGGAACATGCCCATCGGCATTATCTCTTCTCTAGCCATCTGCACGATATTGTATATTGCCGTTTCAGTTGTGCTAACGGGGATGGTACCTTATACGCAGTTGGGCGTTAGTGATCCGGTTGCGTTTGCTCTCCGCTTTATTCATCAGGATTTCGTAGCTGGATTAATTTCAGTCGGTGCGATTGCAGGGATGACGACCGTTTTACTGGTTCTGTTGTACGGCCAGACACGATTAATCTTTTCCATGTCACGTGATGGCCTTTTACCCGTTTTTTTATCTAAAATAAATACCAAAACCCAAACACCAATTCGAAGTACATGGCTGGTGGGTAGCATTATCGCATTGGCTAGCGGCTTGTTCCCGTTGCATGCACTGACCAATCTAACGAGTATTGGAACTCTGTTCGCTTTTGCTGTAGTCTCGGTCGGGGTCATCGTTCTGCGCAAGACACGCCCGGATTTGAAAAGAGGGTTTACCGTACCATGGGTTCCGTTGCTTCCGCTACTGAGTGCTTTGGTTTGCATCGGTCTGATGCTTCAGCTTCATATCAGCACCTGGATCGGATTTATCGTGTGGCTACTGCTTGGATTACTGATTTATTTCTTCTATGGATATCACAAAAGTTTGTTGAACCATAAATCCTGAACAATATTAGTATAAAAAAAGCCGGTATCCTTCACTTTTGTGAAGGAGCCGGTTTTTTTTGTCATTACGCGAAAAGTGTCACATAGGGGTGTTTATGGTATAATTCTGTTTCAGATAAGCTTTTGGCACGTGATTACCGCATGCCATCGAGGGAGGATTTTGATATGAAACTGCGCTGGCGTGCGCTCTTGGGAGGAGTAATGCTGTTGACGGGTATTTTGCTAACTGCCTGTTCTGCTGAAACCCCAAAAACTGTAACTAAACCTTCGATTGAGGAACCAGATGACCAGGGACAGACGATAACTATTAATCCGCCGGTGACCCCGAAGGCGGGTGATCCAAACGCCAAATATGTTGTACAAACACGAATCGCGGATTTTCATTTAATCGATAACAATAAAGGGTTGGTTTGGGGAGTTACCCATAATGAGCTGCGCCTTTATGATACCCATGATGGTGGGAAAACATGGAATAATATTTCTCCCTCCGAAAATGTTCAATTTCAAGACAAGCTTGAATATGGCAAGGATATCAGCTTCACAGATTCCCGTCACGGTTGGGTTGTCCGTCAAAATCTGGACCAAACAGCAACGGTCATTCTAAGAACGTCAGATGGAGGACAGAGCTGGGATGTATCAGCGCTACCAAGCGGAGACCATGTAAGCTCGATTCAATATGTAAATCCAACTACAGGCTGGATCATGGCTTATATAAAACTGAATGAGCAGGATCAACAAAAAATGTTGTATCACACCACCGACGGAGGAGCCACGTGGAATAAAGTTGCCCAAAGTTCTGGTATGACATCCAACAAGTCAGGCTCAGGTTTACCCGATCAGGGCAGTGTGGCGGGAATGAGCTTTTCTTCCAACAATCAGGGTTTTGTGGCGATTAATGTGGACAGCAGGGTGAAGTTGTATAAAACTTCGAATCTAGGGAAAACGTGGACTCCGGTCGCTAACAGCATGCAGGGTTGCCCTCAGGCTAAGGCAGAAGCTCAGCAGTCTCTTGAAGGTAACAGTTCTTCATATTGGATTCCGGTTCTCTGCTACGGGGATAAAGGTACAAAATATAACGGGCTATTTACGAATAATACAGGAACACAATGGAATGATGTGCCATTGGGTCTGAGTAGCAATAATACTTCTATAACTCCTGGGCGTACCTTTCTAAGCGATAAAGAAGGGTGGGTTATAACCGTAAACGGAATGAGCCGTACAATGGATGGAGGGAAGACGTGGACAAGTCTCAGAGGCAACAAGGTGCTGCCTTCGAAGCTAAAAGACTATCCACGATCAGTCAAGCTACGTTTTGCTTCTTCATCGGTAGGTTGGCTGCTTTTGGAACGACTAGACGACAAGAAATCACTGCTGTTAAAAACAACGGACGGTGGTGCAAACTGGAGGATTTTATAATCACGATAAAGGTGATTGCCCTGGGATGTCTTCCCAGGGCGTTTTATTTTTAAAAAATTTAAATTTTATACGACAACATGTGAAAAAAATCACAAACTAACAAATAAGCCACTGTTATACTAAACCTGTAAACAACGATAGGAGTGATAATCATGAGAGCGAATCAGGATCATATGTTAACCCAATACTACCTTCAATTTTGCTACACTTGTCAGGATGCCTACGGTTGCACGACTGAAGAGGACTGCAAGCAATGCGCAGAGCGTTACGCCGAGGAAGAAGATCATGAAGTTCTGGATGAAACACAACGTTATCTCCAGCTTGTACATGTGTAAATCGATGAGCTATTCTGATATCGCCATATCTTGAGCCTCCCGGATTAATCCGTGGAGGCTCTTGGCGTTCTTGAGGGTTACTATCAAATTTGGGCAGCAACATACATATACTGTTATAGAAGGCTTGAGGCAGGTCAGGATGCCCGGTGGTTTCCCTGTGGAATGCCTGGCGGAGAGGAGTGCGGTGCATGGGATTTGAGTCATTATGGATGTTCGATTGGCTGGGTACGGTATTGCCCGTATTTTTCGTAGTTGTGTTGGGTATTGTCGTGTTGTCTGCGGGCAGGGAAGTCATGGAATGGAGCCGGAACAAGCGGCAGCCTGTGTTGACGGTGGGTTCCCGCATTACGGCCAGAAGGACACATCTCCAACAGAGGCGCCAGGAGGAACAAGGCACTCGTACCTATACCTTCTATTATGTAACCTTTGAGGTGGAGAGTGGCGACCGGATGGAGTTCAAAGTATCTGGGGAAGAATATGGTCAATGTGCTGAAGGGGATGAGGGACGGCTTACTTTTCAAGGTACAAGGTATATTGGATTTCAGCGTCTTAATCGCTATAGTTTGGAGCAGGTTAAAATGTAGGATTCAGTCAAAAATATTCATGCTCATTTACAGCCTTCTGCTAGGAGTCAGGGTAGGGGGCTGTGAATGTTTCTTGTACGGCACATTTTGGTACATATATACTAAAACAGAGTAGTTCAGAGGAGGAATAAGTCGTGTCATTTGAAGGACAAGTTGTTATTGTAACAGGAGCAGCGCATGGTATCGGGAAAGAGGTCGCTTTTGCCTACGCTGCTCAGGGTGCCAGAGTCGTGTTTGCTGACTGCAATGAGGAAGAGGGCGCCGCAGCTGCTGCAGCAGTCCGGAACGAGGGTCATCAGGCCATTTTTATCCCTTGTGATGTGCGTAAGGAAGAAGATATTGTAGCGCTGATCCGTGCCACGGAAGAAGAATACGGTACAATTCATACATTGATTAACAATGCAGGCGTGTCCAGATGGAAATCTCCATATGAGTTAACCGTAGCAGAATGGGATGACATTTTGAACACAAACGTACGCAGCTGTTTTATTGCAACAAGAGAAGCGGCTAAGGTAATGAAGCGGAACGCAGAAGGGGGCTCAGTGGTTAATATGACCTCTACACGAGCTTTCATGTCAGAGCCGGATACAGAAGCCTACGCAGCATCCAAAGGAGCCATAGCCGCCCTTACACACGCGATGGCCATATCGCTAGGAAAGGATAGGATTCAGGTCAATTGTATTAGTCCAGGATGGATTGAAACCGGGGATTACGAGCAATTGCGTGCTGAAGACCATCAACAGCACCCGGCTGGACGAGTAGGGACCCCTAAAGACATCGCACGAGCCTGTCTGTATTTGACACAACCGGGCAATGATTTTGTAACAGGCACGAATTTGGTGGTCGATGGTGGCATGACGCGTAAGATGGTTTACGAGCCATGATAAAAGCCTAAATAAGTAGTCCCATTCTTGGGGCTATTTTTTTATTTTCTGGACTGTCACTTATTGGGCATTTGTACCATAGGATAGGGTATGTGATTGAGAAGCAAGGAGGGGACGCGATGGCTGTAATCAAGACCAACTCAGGGGATGTGAGGACCCTCGCCCGGCTGATGCGGGCTGAGGCCGAAGGTGAAGGTGAGATGGGAATGCTCATGGTTGGTAATGTCGGTGTGAACCGAATTTTATCCAATTGCCTGGATTTCCAAGGGATACGCCTCATGAATGACATGGTGTTTCAAAGCCCCGGAGGTTTTGAAGCTACTCAGAAGGGGTATTTTTATCAGAAAGCCCGTGATCGGGACATTCGACTTGCCCAGCGTGTAATTAATGGAGAAAAAATACGTCCGGCATCCAATGCATTATGGTTTTTCAGACCGGCTGGTGAATGCCCGGGTACCTGGTATAACCAGACCAATACCGGACGCTTTAAAGCCCACTGCTTTTTTAGCCCGACTGCACAGGACTGTCCTAATGTATATTAGACACCTTTCAGAATGGCTTGAAGAATTAAAGTTAAATTAAAACCATCTTAGGAGGAATTTACATGATTTCACAGCAAGCTTACCGTCCCGTATCTTATGCTTCCGGTAATGGATATCCCGAATGGCCAAGAGGGATGGCTCCAGCCGGAACCATGCAACCTATGCAACCTATGCAACCTATGACTGGCTTTCCACCTCAAGTAAGTAGTGGCAGCCCTATGACACCAACGGGTACAGTGGTGCAGGTTCAGACTCCGCAATACGAGCAATCATACATCGAGAATATTTTACGCTTGAACTTGGGCAAAACGGGAACCTTTTATATGACCTATGAAAATAACCGGGAATGGAATGCTAAAATATTCAAAGGCATTCTAGAAGCAGCAGGTCGGGACCACATTATTATTAGTGATCCGGCGACAGGCAAACGGACCATTCTGCTGATGTTAAACCTGGATTATGCAACTTTTGATGAGCCATTGTTGTACCAATATCCCGGCGTCATCGGGAACCCGGGCGGATCTCCGGTTCGCTGATGCCTTCATATATATGAGTTTACATCCTCTGCCAGACGGCAGGGGATGTATTTTGTTTATATTCTTTCTCAAATATAGTTGCTTTCTTGGTGGTAAGAGGCGAAAATGAGAGCTTTCCGACCTAAATGATAGAGGGATTGATTTTTCTGACATTGCTTGTGGTTTGACTGTATAGAGTATAGTTATATAATTAAATATAAGCTGATAAATGATTTAATCATTTTGCGGAATATGGCTTAGGGAAGCCGGAAGGGGTGAATGTGTTGGGAAGTTGACGCTGCTTATGATGTGTTATCGTTCTGTCTATGATGAAACTATCCGAAGGAGGTGCGCCTGTCTGCCGTAATGACGGCTGATGGGGAGCATATTGAGTGACCCTTTACCGAGTATGTTTAACTTATTTATTGTTTTTGCATTAGTATTATTGAATGGATTTTTTGTATCTGCGGAATTTGCCATGGTGAAGGTTAGGGGCAGCCGTATAGAAACCTTGGTGGAGGCGGGCAATAAAAAGGCCGTATACGCCGCCAATATGATACACAATTTGGACGCTTATTTGTCTGCTTGCCAATTGGGTATTACCCTAGCATCGTTGGGACTGGGATGGATCGGAGAGCCGGCCATCGCACATTTGATTGAACCTATATTTACTGCCGCTGGCTTGGGAGCGGTATACGTGCACGGTACTGCCGTGGTCATTGCATTTATTATCATTACGATTCTGCATATTGTATTGGGTGAATTGGCACCCAAAACGATAGCTATTCGTAAATCTGAGACTATTACGCTGTATTCGGCCATGCTGATGACTTGGTTTTACAAGTTGATGTATCCATTCATATGGGCGTTGAATGGAATGGCGAACAGCCTGCTGCGTTTATTTCGTCTGGAGCCGGTATCCGAATATGATGATTCCGCGCATACGGGGGATGAAATACGCATTCTGATGAAAGAAAGCAATAAGAGCGGACTAATTGATAATACGGAATTGGCGCTTGTTGATAATATATTTGATTTTGCCGACACGACCGCCAGGGAAATCATGATTCCGCGCACGGAGATGATCTGTTTATACAGTAATGAGTCTACAGAAGAAAATCTCGCGATTGCGACGGAAAGCATGAGAACCCGTTATCCAATCTGCGCCGAAGATAAGGACCATATTATCGGCTTTATCCATATTAAAGATCTTCTACGTGCAAACACGCTGGATACCCGTACGATGATTCGCCCGATTCTTGCTGTTCCTGAATCAACGCAAATTAGTGATCTGCTCAAACGCATGCAGCGTAGCAAGACGCAAATTGCAATTTTGATTGATGAATACGGTGGCACATCGGGTATGGTAACGCTGGAAGATATTATGGAAGAAATCGTCGGTGAGATTCAGGATGAGTTCGACCAAGAACGTCCGAGTTGTGAGCAGATTAATGACGAGGAATTTTCCATTGACGGTATGTTATTAATTGATGAAGTGAACGATCGCTTTGGACTGGATCTTGATCATGAGGATTATGATACAGTAGGAGGCTGGCTGTACTCACATGTAGAGGTTATTCCTCCACAGCCAGGCCAGTCTGTAGTGTTTGAAGGATGTATGTTCATTGTGGAAGAAGTTGAAAACAAGCGGATTTCACGTATTCGGCTAATTAAACAGCCTATCGTCGTGGAGGAAGCAGGAGTCTCATAATGGAATAAATATGGAAAGCGACCTTCAATGATATGGGGTCGCTTTTTAATTTGCCTTCTTTACATAAAGGATATGAATTGATATGATATTCGTGTTATTGTCAACCTAATTGCATGTCAATAGGTTGACAATAGAGCAAATTTCCTTACGCTAAAAATCTCATCTGGTTACATGTTCATTTAAATGAGGGAGGATGAAGTATGAATTTATTCAATAAGGATGTATTCAATAAGGATGTAGATTGGGGCCGATTAGCTGAAAAAGCGATCCATTTCAGCAATCTGACGCTGGAAGAAGGTACGGCGGTACTGGAAGCGGACGATGCAGAAATATTACCGATTATGCAAGCTGCATTTCAGGTGCGGCATCATTTTTACGGAAAAAAAGTAAAGCTCAATATGATCATGAACGCCAAAAGTGGTCTGTGCCCGGAGGATTGTAGTTATTGCTCACAATCCATCGTTTCCACGGCACCTGTCAGCAAGTATAGTATGCTGGACAAGGAATCACTGTTGGCTGGGGCAAGGGAAGCCGTAGCACGAAAAGCAGGGACATATTGCATTGTAGCTTCCGGCAAAGGTCCGACAGATCGGGAGCTGGATCAGGTAATTGATGCTGTACAGGAAATTACTCGTACCATGCCGCTCAAGATTTGCGCTTGCTTGGGGATTCTCAAGGGAGATCAAGCACGGCGATTGGCAGATGCGGGGGTACACCGTTACAATCATAATTTAAATACAAGCAAGGCCAACTATCCCTCGATTACAACCACACATACATATGATCAACGCGTCGAAACTGTGAAAATAGCTCAATCACATGGAATGTCTCCATGCTCTGGCGTTATTATCGGTATGGGGGAGACGAATGAGGAAATCGTTCAAATGGCTTATGCCTTACGAGAGTTGGATGCCGACTCTATTCCGATTAATTTCCTGAACCCAGTCCCCGGAACCCCTTTAGGAGAAGCACAGCGGATCTCGCCGATCCAAGCTTTGAAGGTGTTGGCACTGTTCCGGTTCATCTGTCCATCCAAGGAAATACGCGTTGCAGGCGGAAGGGAGTTAAATCTGCGTTCATTACAACCGCTATCCCTTTATGCAGCAAATTCGATTTTTGTAGGAGATTATTTAACGACAGAAGGCCAAGAAGTTACCGCTGATCATCAAATCATAGAAGATCTTGGCTTTGAAATTGAGATGTGTGCTCTTTCAGCCGTATAATAGAGATTGTACAAACATGGAAGGGAGAGTTGAATGATGAGCGAAAAAGTATTTATTAGTCCAGGTAAATATGTGCAAGGGAAAAATGTGATTGATAAAACAGGTGAATATGTTAAGCCTTTAGGTCATACGGCCTTGGTTATTGCGGACAAGCTGGTTTGGGAGATTGCAGCCGATCGGGTGGTCAAAAGTCTAGAACAGGCTGAGATTACGGTGGTAAAGGTTGAGTTTCAAGGGGAAGCATCCAAAAATGAAGTAAACCGTATTGCTGATGAGGGACGAAGCGGCCAGGTCGATATTGTCATTGGTGTAGGTGGCGGTAAAACGTTGGATACCGCCAAAGCCGTTAATGAGCTACTCGATTCCTCAGTTGTGATTGTTCCAACGACCGCCTCTACAGACGCACCCACCAGTGCACTATCTGTTTTGTACACCGATGAGGGTGCATTTGATACGTATTCCTTTTTCAGTAAAAATCCAAGCTTAATCCTGGTTGACACGAAAGTCATATCTCAAGCACCGCCTTTGTTCCTCTCCTCAGGCATTGCGGATGCTATGGCAACGTGGATTGAAGCCCGCGCAGTCATTGAAGCTCGTGCTACCACTATGGCTGGTGGTTTGCCAACGTTGGCGGCAGAAGCCATTGCGTCCAAGTGCGAGGAAGTTCTTTTCGATTACGGACTGCAAGCTTATGAATCTGTGAAACGCAAAGTTGTTACACCGGCGCTTGAAGCGGTGGTGGAAGCCAATACGTTGCTAAGTGGTTTGGGTTTTGAAAGCGGTGGCTTGGCAGGCGCACATGCCATTCACAACGGTTTTACCGTACTCGAAGGAGACATTCATCACCTGACGCATGGTCAAAAAGTAGCCTTTGGCACCTTAGTACAGCTTGCCTTGGAAAAAAGACCTTTAACTGAGGTGGAGCGGTATATTGATTTTTACCTAAAACTGGATTTGCCGGTTACGCTGAAAGACATTAAGCTGCAAGAAGCCTCACGAGAGGATTTGTACCGGGTAGCTCAGGCTGCTACCAAAGAAGGCGAAACAGCTCACAATTTACCATTTGCTGTTACAGCGGATGATGTGCTTGATGCAATCTTAGCAGCTGACCAGTATTCAGTTGCCTACAAGGCTAAAATTGGACATTGAAACTAATCCCATACTAATAAAGTAGGTTCAGAGGTCGCTAATAAGCGGCCTTTTTCCATTATTTAACTTGCAGCTTATGGTATGATTTTCATGGTACATAATTAGGAAATCCCGGGAGTATATTTACGGCTCCCCTAAATTTTGAAAGGAGTTTAGCGATGGCAAAGTGGAATGTAGAAGATCAAGGTACTCAATATACTATTGAGTATAAGCGTGGCTTTAACGGTGGAAAAGTCATTGTGAATGGTAGCGAGCAGAAGGTGAAAAGCCAGAACGCATTTTTAAACTTGATTGATTTTCCAATAAGATTAAAGGAGAAAGCTCTGAATGTTGTAGTCATTGGCAACAAAGCAGATTTAGCTGTGAACGGTATATATCTTGGGTCCAATCAACCTTATGTTCCAGTAAGTAAGGCTCCTGGCTGGAGTTGGGCTTTTGTCGTGGTCAGCTTGGTTATAGGGTGGTTATTTGCAGGCGTCTTTGGTCTGTGTTTAGGGATATTAGGTAGTATGTTCTATGTGAAATCATCTTTATCCTTACATCAAACCATTAATCGAAGAGTCGTAAGCTGCTTTATTGTCTTTTTCATCATCAGCATAGTACAAATCGTTTTTGGACTTGCAGCGAACTATTGGATTAATACACTGTGAATATAGGTAACATATCCTAACGGACGAAGCAAGAAGGCTCTCCCGCATAAAGTGGTGAGAGCCTTTTTTGCCGTGTTAGATCGCCCAATTTCCTTTACGGAAGATCGGTTCCTCAGTACCGTCTTCGGTAACGCCGTTGATGTCCATTTCACCTGAACCAATCATAAAGTCGACGTGAGTCAGACTGGAGTTCAGACCGTTGGCAGCCAACTGCTCTTGAGTCATATCTTTACCACCTTTAAGGTTGAATGCATAGGCATTACCGATAGCCAGATGGTTCGAGGCATTTTCATCAAACAATGTATTGTAGAATAAAATATTTTTGTCAGAGATCGGTGACTTGTGAGGCACGAGCGCAACCTCGCCCAGGTAGTGTGAACCTTCGTCCATTTCTACGAGATGCTGGAGAGTCTCCAAGCCGGTTTCGGCCTGTACATCGACAATACGTCCATTTTCAAAGGTCAGTGAGAAGTTGTCGATAATGTTGCCACTGTAGCTGAGTGGCTTGGTGCTGCTGACTTTACCGTTTACTCCCGTTTTAAGTGGAGCAGTAAATACCTCTTCAGTAGGCATGTTGGCTACAAAACTATGTCCCTGTTGGTTGATGCTTTCGGCTGCTACCCACAGATGGTCTTTTGCAAGTTCGATGGTGAGGTCTGTACCTGGAGCCAGATAATGCAGCTTTTTATAGCGTTTGGAGTTTAAAATATCAGCTTTGCTGGAAAGAGTTTTCAAATGCTCATTCCACGCCTCCACAGGGTTGTCCAGATCCACACGTACAGTACTGAAAATGGCTTCCCACAGTTTATCCATTTGCTCGGAAGCTGGCAGATCAGGGAACACTTTGGCTGCCCATTCTGCTGAAGGATAAGCAATCAGAGACCAGCTGAACTTGTCAGCCATTTGGTATTCACGGTATTGCCGTAATTCATGTGATCGCACACGCTGGGCAGCGGTAATTCTGCTGGACGGAATCCCTTGAAGCAAATCAGGATTCTCGGCAATGACATGGAGTACTGCAGCGCCATTTTCCACTTCTTCAGTCATTTCGGCTGCATACCATTTGGGAGCAATATTAAAAGTTTCATCAGGAGCTAGTTCATACTGTAATCGGGTAACCGTCTCATCACTCCATTTTACTTTTACCAGCTTGGCTCCGACAGTATACGCTGATTTAACGATAAGTCGTACGAGTTCGGCGGACAAGATTGGCGCATGAACGATAAGTGTCTGCCCAGGTTGGACATTTGCGCCCACTCGAACGGCTAATTCCGCATATTTCTGCAATTTTTGTTGAAAATCTGACATGTAACTTTCCTCCATTTCACGAAAAAGCCTCAAATAAGAATAGGGTAATTCGCACAGTTTTTTTGCAAATTCCACACATAGCTTATATATTGTACAATGTAACGAAAAGGTTCACAAATCAGTTTTGGTACTTTTTAGTGAAAATGAAAGGGCGGTTAAATAAATGACAGAGCAAAATTCTTCTCAGGAATTGAAAGAAGTACATATTCAACAGGCACAAATGACAAGAGATGAGAACGGTGCATATTTAGGTCAAGTGGTATTTGGAGTAGACGGACAGAGTTCTATATATGAAATTACCTTCCACAGTAAAAAGGGAAAGGAGTGGGATTATAGTCTCCATTTTGCTGGAGAGCCGCGCTTGGAGGAAGAAATGCTACAGATGGATAGCTGGATTGAAGAGAACGATGATCTTTTCGACTATTTGCTGGATGCGGCATGGAGTAAATTACCCGAGTAATGTAAACATGGTCTATTTTCGTGACAAGCGGATTATATTTAGCAGTGTCCGCATAATCTGCTGACATGGGGGAAGCCTATAGGTCGAGTATAACAAGAAATTCCATGTGAATAGGAGGGTGAAGCTTTGGCAAATCATCTGTTCACCGAAGGAATGACGGCAAATGAAGAGGCTGCTCCCGATCTCCTGAGCTTACGGACGCTGTTTGTAAATGTGTGTTTTATCGGAGAGCCGGGAAGCCGATCCTGGGTGCTGGTGGATACGGGGATGGCAGGATTCACAGACTCGATTATACGCCTGGCTGAGGAACGGTTTACGGGTCCTCCGGTTGCTATTGTGCTTACTCACGGTCATTTTGACCATGTAGGTTCGGTTATTGAGTTGGTACAGCATTGGGGTACGCCTGTCTATGCACACCCTTTGGAACTACCTTATTTGACGGGAATGAAAGATTATCAAAAACCTGACCCTAGTGTGGGGGGAGGTTTGATGTCGGGAATTTCCTTTTTGTACCCCAATGATGCTATAGATCTTGATGATCGCATCACCTCCTTGCCCAAAGATGGCAGTATCCCCGGCGCCCCTGGTTGGAAGTGGCTGCACACACCAGGACATACGCCTGGTCATGTATCGCTTTTTCATGAGCAGAGACGCTTAATGGTGGCTGGTGACGCTTTTATCACGGTAAAGCAGGAATCGGCATTGGCTGTGCTTTTACAGGAAAAAGAAATCCACGGACCGCCTGCATATTTTACAACAGATTGGCAAGCTGCACAGCGGTCAGTGAAAATGTTAGCTGGTTTAAAGCCCGCAATTGCAGTTACAGGGCATGGACATTTCATGCAAGGTACCGAGCTGACCGATCAGTTGGAACGGCTGGCTGGGAATTTTGAACACATGGCAGTACCCAAACAGGGACGCTATGTGTAATATGTGTGAAGGACGATGCCTTGCGGGGCATCGTTTTTTTGTGTTGACGTGGAATTTTTTTGCTGGACATGGTATAGTCAAGCCAAAAGCTAAACGCTTTCATTAAACATCGTCATTTCATCAAGGAGGATTTTTGATGACACAACAGCATACTGCAATTGGTGATCTTTATTATGGAATACCGGCGATTCGTCTTAAATTTGGACGATATGAAGCGGTTGCCCTGCCAGGAAACGGCGCAAATCTGATTTCTTTTCGTGACAATGAGACGGGATATTCTTTTCTACGTGAGCCGGATGCTGAGAGCATAGAGGCTTTTAAGCAAAGTCCATCCGTTTACGGAATTCCTTTTTTGTTCCCTCCGAATCGGTATGAGGATGGAAAATTCCTGTGGAATGGTGTTACATATGAGCTGCCAATTAATGAAGAGGCTACCCATAACCATTTGCACGGCTTTTTACACACCGTTCGGTGGGAGGTTGAGGACTACGGTTCCGGGGAGCAAGGTAGTTATGTAGTAATGAATCAGCATGTAAGGGAAGGGCATCCTATGTTCCGTTATTTACCCTTCACCTTTACAATGAAGCTGACGTACAGCCTGGACGAATTTGGCCTGCATCAGCGTTATGTGATTCATAACGAGGGGGATCAGCCGATTCCCAACTTGTTTGCCTTTCACACAGCCATTCGGGTACCGTTTGTACCTGATAGCTCGCCTGAGGATTACAAGATTAAGGTTACGATCGGTGAGCGGCGTGAGCTGACAGATCGATTGTTGGCCACTGGGCAGTTCCAACCGCTATCCCCGGAAGAGGAATTGATGAAGACAACAGGAGTTAGCCCTTATTTTGCCTCTATGGATAATCATTATACGGCGGCTCCGCAAAATGGACGTAACTACATGGAACTCACACACAGTAAGACAGGTGCTACCCTTGTATACGATGTAGGCACTGCTTATAAGCATTGGATGATCTGGAACAACAAAGCGAACAAGGAATTTATCTGTCCCGAACCGCAAATGAACATGATCAATGCGCCGAATCGACCAGACTTGCCTGCGGAAGACATCGGGTTAATTGCACTGGCTCCGGGGCATATTTTTGAAACAACCAGCCGTCTGTATTGTGTTACTCCGAATAAAACGAAATCTTAATATTCTCTATCCTTATAAGCTTGCATCGTGATGAACGGTGCAAGCTTTTTCGATTGGTAAGGCCTTGTATAAAAGATAATGGGGAAGGAAGGTGAAATAGGTTGCAGAAAAGCAATGTGTCATAGTATGATACGAAACAGGAGATGATCAGATGAATTATGAAATGGTGCCTTTTCAAGCCGTCAAACGTAAGCAAATTGCCGATGAAGTGGCTGAGCAGCTGCAACGAAAAATTGCTGCTGGTGAATGGAATGTGGGCACTAGGATTCCAACGGAACCCGAGCTTATGAAGCTATTTGGAGTCGGGCGATCTACAGTTCGAGAGGCGGTTAGCGTACTGGTGCATGCCGGTCTATTAGAGAAAAAGCAAGGACACGGAACCTTTGTCTGCCAACCAACGACTTCTCAAGAACCATTGGATTACCGACTAAGTCGCGCTGAAATTATTGAAGTTTATGAAGTGCGGAGCGTGCTGGAACTGGAGATTGCCAGATTAGCTGCGTTACGTCGTAATGACGAAGATTTACGCTTGATGCGGGAGGCGCTGGACCGTCGAGCTGCGACATTGGCCGCTGGAGATATGAATGGGTACTTGGATGCGGATATCACTTTTCACTTAGCTGTTGCAGCAGCTACAGGCAATAAGGTGCTTACGGACGTCTACCGCAGCTTTGTAGAGGCTATTCGCAAGGCGCTGAGCAATCTGATTACCGATCCAGCAATGCAAAATCATTTTACACTTCAACATGAAAAAATTTATGAAGCGATCTTGGAGCAGGATGGCAAAGCTGCAGAACTGTATAGTATTCAGCATTTGGACGGCACCAAGCTGGAGCTGCAAAAGCATATGGGAAGTTCTTAATTTTTTTAATCTTAAACATCAGATGATCAGATGAATGAAATGATGTTTAAACCTTCTACTTTGAGCATCTCCTAAAATCAAACCAAAGGTGGTATCTGTATGCGAAAAATATGGGTGTTGGACACAACGTTAAGAGATGGAGAACAATCACCAGGAGTTAGCTTAACCAGCACAGAAAAGGTGGAAATAGCTCTTCAGCTTCAAAAATTAGGCGTAGATCGGATTGAGACTGGCTTTCCGGCAACCTCACCTGGTGAGATCGTCAGCATGCAGAAAATTGCCAAACAGGTCACCCAAGCAACACTGGTTGGTTTTGCACGCTCGAAAGAGCAGGATATAGATGCGGTCAGAGAAGCTCTACGGGAAGCGGAGGACGCTTGTCTTCACTTGTTCCTTGCTACCTCACCTATTCATCGCCAGCATAAGCTGCGAATGGATAAAGCGAAGGTATTAGAGACCGCTGCCGCTGCCATTCGTTATGGACGCAAGTATTTTAGCGAGATAGAATTTTCGGCAGAGGATGCCAGTCGTACCGAGTTGGACTTTATTTGTGAAGTTGTAGATATGGCAATTCGCGCTGGGGCGACAGTCGTCAATTTGCCGGATACGGTGGGATATGCCTCGCCAGATCAATTTGGAGAAATGTTTAGAATCGTAAAACAACAAGTACCAGGTATCGAAAAAATACAGCTTAGCACACACTGTCATGATGATCTTGGCATGGCAACAGCCAATACGCTGGCAGCTATCCGTAACGGTGTAGATCAATTTGAAGGTACCATTAATGGCATCGGTGAGCGAGCCGGAAATACACCTATCGAGGAGGTCGCACTGGCCCTTGATACGAGAACCGATCTCTATGGTGCACAAACGAGTCTGATTTTGGAGGAGCTGTATGCCACCAGTCGACTGGTAAGCAAACGTACGGGGATGTCGGTACCAGGAAACAAGGCTATTGTGGGGGCCAATGCATTTGCACATGAGTCCGGTATCCACCAGGACGGAATGCTGAAGGAGCGTACAACGTATGAGATCGTATCCCCAGAGCGCATTGGTCTGAAGACGAGTAAACTTGTATTAGGCAAGCATTCGGGACGTCATGCGTTTAAGGAAAAGCTGGCGGACATGGGCTTTGATGTTTTGACAGAGGAACAGCTTCAGGATGCGTTCCGCAAATTCAAAGCCTTGGCGGATAAGAAAAAACAGGTGCTGGATGAAGATTTACTCGTCCTGATGGATGAAAGCCGCAATGCCTCGCCTCAAATTTACACGCTAAATTCCATTCAGGTGTCTTATGGTAATCAGTCTGTCCCGGTCGCCTCCATACGGCTGAATAAGCAAGATGGTATATCGATTGATGAAGTAGCGATGGGTAATGGTTCTGTAGATGCGATTTTCAATGCGATAGACAAGGCCAGTGGGGAAGTGGTGGAATTGGAGGATTACTCCATCCAGTCTGTAACGTACGGCAAAGATGCATTGGGGGAAGTCCACGCTATTTTGAGGCAAGGTGAATACACAGCACTGGGAAGAGGTACAAGTACAGATATTTTGGAAGCTAGCGCTAAAGCTTATATCGACGCACTAAACAAGCTACTGGGCAGAAAAGAAGTTCATGCCAAAAGCAACATCACGATTAGCTGAGACTGGTAATCAAGCTCATAGCTGAATTTTTCTTCTGTCTCTCCTCTGACCCTATTGTAAAAAAAGCGCTTGCAAAATATATGATAACATCTGAAATTTAATGTATAATAGGCAAAGAAGATCACCATATTTTGTCTGAATTACATAGGCCAAGAGGAGGAAATGAGTTGAACTACCGCATTGAAAAGGATACGTTGGGCGAAATCAAAGTACCGGCAGACCGTTTGTGGGGAGCGCAAACACAGCGCAGTAAGGAAAATTTCCCGATTGGCTCGGAGAAAATGCCATTAGAGGTCATTCAGGCGTTCGCGGTGCTCAAAAAGAGTGCAGCGATCAGCAATTATAAGTTGGGTAAGCTATCTCAGGAAAAGCAGGACGCCATTATTTATGCAGCGGACGAAATTTTAGCTGGACGAGTCGATGACCATTTCCCGTTGGTTGTATGGCAGACAGGGAGCGGAACGCAGTCCAATATGAATGTCAATGAAGTGATTGCTCATCTGGGTAGCCAATGGCTTCAAGAACAGGGAAAAGATGCGAAGCTGCATCCGAATGACGATGTGAATATGTCACAAAGCTCAAATGATACGTTTCCTACAGCCCTTCATGTAGCGGGTGTTATTGCCGTTGAGGACCGTTTGTTGCCTGCCATTGATAAGCTGAAAGAGACTTTTCAACAGAAGTCAGAACAATTCAAGGATATCATCAAAATTGGCCGAACCCATTTACAGGATGCGACACCACTAACACTGGGTCAGGAAATCAGCGGCTGGTATGCCATGCTGGATAAAAGCAAACGAATGATCGTCGATACGGTTCAATATATGAAGGAGCTGGCGATTGGCGGAACAGCAGTGGGTACAGGAATTAATGCTCATCCAGAGTTTGGTTCCCGAACCTCTGCGGAAATATCCGGCTTCACTGGTAAAACGTTCACTTCTGCACCTAATAAATTTCATGCACTGACCAGTCACGATGAAGTGGTGGCTGTACATGGAGCAATCAAAGCGTTAGCTGCAGATTTGATGAAAATCGCCAATGATGTTCGCTGGTTGGCTAGTGGTCCACGGAGCGGCTTGGGCGAAATCACGATTCCTGCTAACGAGCCAGGTAGCTCTATTATGCCTGGTAAGGTAAATCCGACCCAGAGTGAAGCACTAACGATGGTCGTTACGCAAGTCATGGGTAATGATGCAGCCATCGGCTTTGCAGCAAGTCAAGGAAATTTCGAACTGAATGTGTTTAAGCCAGTAATCATATACAATTTTTTGCAATCAGTTCATCTGCTGGCTGATTCCATCATTGCTTTTAATGACAACTGTGCCGTCGGCATCGAGCCTGATCTCGCTAAGATTGAGCACAATTTGAATAATTCACTGATGTTGGTGACAGCATTGAATCCACATATCGGCTATGAAAATGCCGCTAAAATCGCCAAACTTGCACATGCGGAAGGACTGTCTCTAAAGGAAGCGGCACTCCGTAGCGGACTGCTGACTGAAGAGCAGTTTGACCAATATGTTGTACCGGCGCATATGATTCATCCTAAAGCCTAAAGCACGGCAATTGTCGCAGCTTAACACCTATAAAAATTACAGACCAGCTTATGGAGTGCCGATTTAGCACAGACCATAAGCTGGATTTTTTAATTTTCTCCTATAATTTTTTTTACTTATGATTAGTATTCTGTGTGATTTGAGGGTATATAGTTAGAAGGCGAAAAAATGAACATTTATTTTCAAGATAGGAGAAGCCGTATGGAACAGACAACCGTGATTAATTTGATTGTGCTTTTGCTGTCCGGCTTGCTGCTGGTCGGTGTGCTGACTACCAAATTTTCCAGCCGTTTCGGTATGCCTGCGCTTGTTTTGTTTATTGCCGTAGGCATGGTGCTCAGTCAGTTTATTTATTTTGATAATGCCTTTATCACACAGCTGGTGGGCATTCTTGCGCTCATTGTAATCTTGTTTGAAGGCGGGATGCAGACAAAGTTTGCAGATGTTAAGCCAGTAATTCGACCTGCGTTGTCATTATCAACGTTAGGAGTCATCATTACGACTGTAGTCATTGGCGTCTGCGCCAAGTTTATTTTAGGCGTGAGCTGGATGGAATCCATGCTGTTTGGCGCTATTGTTGGTTCGACGGATGCGGCAGCAGTGTTTTCCGTTTTAGGAGGTAAAAACATCAAAAAGCGAATTACCTCGACGCTTGAAGCGGAATCCGGCAGCAATGACCCGATGGCTGTATTTCTCACAGTAACATTGATTGAGCTGATACATCACCCTGAACAATCCATTTGGATACATATCTTGTTGTTTTTATGGGAAATGGGTTTTGGTTTAGCCGTTGGTTTTGTACTCGGACGCTTAGGTGTATATGCGATTAATAAAATGAATTTTGATTCATCCGGTTTGTATCCTGTGATGGCATTGGCATTTGCGGTATTGACGTATGCGGCGGCATCGTTACTGGAGGCGAGCGGATTGCTGGCAGTTTATGTCATGGCCATTGTATTGGGAAATTCCGACTTAACCTACAAGCGATCCATTATTCATTTTAACAATGGCTTCGCCTGGATGGTGCAGATTATGATGTTTGTCCTGCTCGGCTTGTTGGTCTTTCCCGATCAATTGCTGGGTATCGCGTGGCAAAGCTTGGCGCTTTCCTTCATCCTCATGCTCGTGGCTCGTCCAATAGGCGTGTTCCTAAGCTTGCTTTTTTCCAGGTACTCTGTACGCGAGAAGACACTGTTATCCTGGGCAGGATTGCGGGGGGCGGTACCCATTGTACTAGCAACTTATCCATTACTGGATGAAATGGATGTAGGACCTTTATTTTTTAATGTTGTATTTTTCGTCGTGCTCACTTCTGCGATTATCCAAGGTACCACAATCTCGTGGCTAGCGGTGAAGCTTGGCTTGATGGACCCTAACGAGACATCGTCTCCTTCACTGCTGGAATTAGTTTCTCTGGGAAAAACCACTTCGGAAATCAACCACATTCAGGTACAAAAGGGGATGTCGATAGCGGGCAAGGCGATTCAGGATATACAGCTGCCTGAAGATATCTTATTTACAGCCATTATTCGGGACGAGCAAATTATTGCCCCGAGAGGCACGACCGTGATTGAACCGGGCGATACTTTGTATGTGCTTAGTCCCAAACTCAAGCGACAGCAGATGAAAGAGCTGTTCATGCTGCTCGAACCGGAGGCTGCTCCGTAAATCGGATATCCCCCCTATAGTTACAACCCTTCACATTTATGTGAAGGGCTTTTTGCTGTATTCTTTTTCAGAGTGGATGAATCTGTTAAAAAATTGACACTATCATTCTACAAAATTAGTTTATGATATTGTCGTTAGATGTCGCAGCCTATCGTTACTGATCATTTGATGGGCAATAGTGATGAAATACGATAGAAGTCACCAAACAGGAGAGATGATGAATGAAACCGGAAGTCTTGCCACAGCGTGCAGCAGCTCGCAGGCAGAAAAATAAGAAAAAGAAACGGAAAGGAAAATTTGGTCGCTTTATGCTGCGACTTTTTATTGTATTCCTGTTAGCGGGAATTGGAGGTGGTACATGGTTGTTTTTAACCCCTTCTGGCAAGGACATGCGCTATTTGGCTGCAGACACGCTGATTACGACTCAGCATCGTCACTGGGCGAAATATTTTATCGGCGAAGCAGAGGCGAAGCAACGAGTGGCTGAATATTCGGCCCGGTTCGAAGAGATGGGTGAAGAGAAGGATAGACATACAATCAACTTGCCTGATCTGATACCTACTAAAGTACAACAAACGCCGTTGGTTGAAGTGGAAGAGGTGTCAGGTCGTAACTATCATGGCTATGTTATGACGGTGCATGACCCCACTAAAATTAGGCTCGGGGTTCCTGCTAAAGTCGGCCGGGGAGAACATGTATCTAGCATGGTCGAGCGTTTGGGGGCTGTTGCTGGGGTGAATGGCGGTGGATTCGCTGATCCCAACTGGAACGGGAATGGCTTTAAACCGATTGGTGTTGTCATTTCTCAGGGTCAGATATACTACAACGATATGGGTAAAAATGCCTCTGTTCAAATCGTAGGTATTGATAAACAGGGAAAAATGATAGCCGGCCACTATTCGTTGTCCGAGTTGTCCAAAATGAATGTGCAAGAAGCGGTTACCTTTCAGCCACGCCTAATCGTGAATGGAAAAGGTCTGATTCGCAATGCAAGCGAGGGATGGGGAATTGCTCCCCGAACTGCAATGGGGCAGAGAGCAGACGGGGCAATTATTTTTGTAACCGTCGACGGTCGCCAGCCTGGGTACAGCATCGGTGCCAACTTGTATGATATGCAAAATATTTTACTTAAACATGGAGCGGTTATCGGTGCTAATCTGGATGGAGGTTCGTCAACCGTGCTCGTCAAGGACAACACCATTGTCAACAAGCCTTCCTCTGAATACGGTGAACGGTATTTGCCGACTGCGTTTCTCGTATTTGAGCATCCAGAGACCGTCAGTATCCCGAACATATGGGCAGGGATGAGACCTGGAGACATTGATGCAGCCAAAAAGAGATAGAGCGGGAATGAACAAGTCTATTCAGTGAACGGAGACTAATAATGAAGCTAGATCGAACAGGATTTCAGCGATTGTTTGTCGCCTTGCTGATGCTACCATTACTCTTGACAACAATACACCAAGGAGACGCCGAAGCGGCTAAACAGGAAAGCACAGCACCTCAAGCAACACAGCTAACCGATATTGTTATAGCTGGTCAGCCCTTAAACAACAAAATCAAACCGCTATTGATCGACGGTAAGCTGATGGTACCTCTCAAACCATACGCTGAAGCTGTGGGTGCAAGCTACCATTGGGACGCTAAACAAAAGCAGATTACGCTGCAAAAGTGGGCAGAACCCTTAATTCTTAAAGAGCAATTACGTAAGAACCAGCAGCAGCTGACCTTTAAGTTTGTAGGTAAAGATGTATATGTACCTCTTAGAGATGTGTCGCTTGAATTAGGTTATACGTTGGAGAAGACAAACACACAGATTCAGATCGAGCCACCGATTCACGGTAAACTAAAAGAACAATTGTATGAGGGGGATCTCGTAGCAGCACGCGAAGCGTTAATCCACTTAGAAACACGTTCTGTTCATCCTTATATAGAAGTTCACCGTCCCAACACTGAGCTTTTGTCTAGTGTCTACATGTTTCCTCAAGGTGAAGCATTACGGTATTTTACAGTGGACGGGGATGTGCTGAGTCTGGTTGAAGTGAAGGACGATTTTCCGATGGTCACCTATCAAGGGTATGTGGGAGCTCCCTTTGATAATACCTTTACGATGGAATACGATCCACTGGAGCTGTTTTTGGCCAATAAAGCCAAAGATCAGTGGGGAACCTATCCGAAATTTAATAAGCCGCTGATCTACAAGTATACTACAGGATGGGGAGATAGCAGCACTACTTTTTATGGGCGTGTTACTATAGATAAAAAAGAAGAACTGCTGGGAATGACTGGTGATCCGGTAACCGTACTCTCAGCCAATGCCAAAAAGATCATGAAAACCTTCAAGCTTCCGTGGGAATCGCGTACAGATACTCAGCAAGCGATGGAATAAGTTAAACAGCTACTACAAAAAAGCGTGTATCGTTGAAGTTAATTTAACTTCCAGGTACACGCTTTTTGCAATGATATGGGGAATTGATATTGTGATGTGCTCAAATCTTGATTAAGCATCATTTTCTGCTTCGAGGAATACGGAGATCAGAATACGAGCGTTGTTTTCTCCTACATTTTTGGCATAGTGGGGAATGGCCGCTCTCCAGCTAAAGGAATCTCCTGCTTCCAGAGTAGCTGAATCCTCACCCTGCTCCACGTATACTGTGCCCTCCAAAATAAAATGAATCTCATCTCCTGCATGAGCATGCTCTTCTTCTGTAGAGGAGCCTGGCGGCATTTCAACGAGCATCATTTTGACGTTACCCTGCCCTCCCAAATGATCGACCTGGAGCTTGTTTTTTCCATACAACGTTTTACGGCGCTCGTCCTTGCGAATCACTTGCATTCGTTCCTCTTCTTTAAGAAGCAGAAAAGCGAGAGGTACATTAAGCGCATTAGCGATGCTGTCCAATGTAGCGATGGAAGGGGAGGTTTTATTATTTTCTACTTGACTCATAAACCCTTGAGATAGTCCGGTTCGTTCGCATATTTGCTGGATGGATAAATTTTTACGTTTACGAGCGGCACGAATGTTGCATCCTATACCCATTGAGCGTTCCTCCTTTTGGGAAATATAATGTATACTAATTTATTATTTATCATACCAAATAATTTGTTGACAGACTATAGTTTCTTATGCTAAATTCACATTACAAAATAATTATTACTATTACTAATAATTGAGTTTGATTCACACATATATGTTGCCGTATAGATTCGAACGTTATTATTTTTTTAACTAAGTTATTAGTAATATAAATTAATTATTCATATACGCTTGTATAAGTGTAATAAAACAAACAGAATGGAGAGATAACATGAGTTCGGCAAGCAGAAACGTTTCTACAATTATGCGGGTGGCGCTCGGAATTTTGTTTTTGGCACACGGAATTGCTAAATTCCAAATGGGGTTGGGTAATGTTGCGGGCTGGTTTTCCAGCATTGGCGTCCCAGGATTTTTAGGTTATGTCGTTGCGGTGATAGAGTTGGTCGGCGGGATTGCATTAATTCTTGGATTGCTTACTCGCTATGTATCCGGACTTTTAGTTATTGTATTGATCGGTGCCATTTTCACGGCCAAATTGTCCGGCGGGTTGATGGGGAATGGTCAAGGAGCTGGCTATGAGCTGGATATTGCTTTTATTCTGGTAGCTCTTCATCTCGTATTTGTACCGACAACTCGCTTGTCTCTGGATTCTTTGTTCAGTCGTCGTGGGTCAACAGAACAATAATTTCGTTTCATCCTTAGTCCTCCAATCCATGTAGAAAGAGGGAAATCTGATGACAGCACATATTCATGACAACACTAAAATCGGGCAGGTTTCATTAAAAGTTAGTAACTTGGAGCGTTCTATTCAATTTTACACTGAGGTCGTTGGTTTACAGCTTCTGCGTCAAACGGCGGATACGGCTGAATTGACTGTCGACGGAAAGCATGCGCTACTGATTCTTAACTATATTGAAAATGCAGTTATTCTGCCGCGCCAGTCCGTAGCCGGATTATATCACTTTGCTATTCTTCTACCGAACCGTGTAGCTCTTGGCCTGTCTTTGCGTAATTTGCTGGCTCATGAGATTGAAATTGGACAGGGAGATCATGATGTAAGTGAAGCACTATACATCCATGATCCCGATAATAACGGGATTGAAATCTATGCGGATCGTCCTCGTGATCAATGGAAAAGAGATGCAGATGGATTTTACATGATGGGAACAGGTCCCGTGGATGCAGAAGACCTGATTGCCATTTCTGAAAATATACTTTGGAAGGGGCTGCCACAGGGAACAGTAATTGGGCACGTTCACTTCCATGTATCTAATTTGCGCACAGCACAGCAATTTTATTGCGATGTGCTTGGCTTTGACATTACGTGCCGATACGGATCTTCAGCCCTGTTCGTTTCTGCGGGTGGCTACCACCACCATATGGGCTTGAATATATGGGCAGGTGAAGGAGCACCACCAGCTCCCGAGCAGGCTACTGGATTGGATTATTTTGAACTGATTGTTCCAGACCAACAAGAATTGGATGCCATTACTGCTCGTTTGACTGCGGCAGGTTATGGGATACAAGAACGTGATGGGGCCCTGTATGTGGCTGACCCGTTCCGCATTCAAATCAAATTGGTACATGGTCAAACCATTTAACATAGCAGGAACGTAACAAAAAGGGTATTCCTACAAGCCGTACTGGCTGGGAATACCCTTTTTTTATACTAAAACAAGCTCCAATCCAAATCCCGTGACATTGTCTCCAGCAAGTGTACCCCCGCTGTACTGTTGCCCATACGATTCAATGAAGGACCCACTAGCCCGATGCCGTATCGTCCGGGTACCATCGTCATTATACTGCCAGATACGCCGCTTTTGGCAGGGAGCCCGACTTGAATGGCGAATTCACCAGAGGCGTCATACATACCGCATGTTGTCATAAATGTTTTGGCGATCTGTACATAACGACGGGGAATCAGAGGTATACCTGTGACCGGATCACGGCCGTTGTAGGCTAGTATGAGTCCCATACGTGCTAAATCTGTACAGTTCAATTTGACAGCACAATGTCTGAAATAGACGTCAAGCACATCCTCCACATGACCTCTTAAAATCCCCTTTTCCATTAGAAAATAAGCAAGGGAACGGTTTAAATGGCCTGTGGCTGATTCTGAATCGTAGACATCCTGATCATATTCCAATGTGTCATTATGAGTAAGCAGACGGAAAAATTGAAGGACACGGGCAAATCTCTCTTCTGGACTGTTTCCGCGAATCAGAGAGGAGACAGCAATTGCTCCAGCGTTAATCAGTGGATTAAACGGTATCCCCGGCTCAACCAGTTCTAGCTTTAGCATGGAATTAAAACGGTCCCCGGTAGGCTCCATCCCCACCTTAGAGAAGACAACGTCCTCTCCATTATCCATCAAGGCCAGAATGAGCGTAAATACCTTTGAGATGCTCTGCATCGTAAATTGTATTTCCGTATCTCCGGCTACCACGGTCTTACCCGCACCGTTCATTACCACAATACCCAGCGCGTCGGCCGGGGCTTTGGACAGTTCGGGAATATATGCTGCTACCTTGCCATGAATATACTCATGGCGGCTTTGTTCTACCCATTCCGGCAGTTTGGTCTGTAATCTTTGCCACTCCGATGTCATTTCTTTTCCTCCAGTCGAGTAACCAATCTGTGGTATTTTATTGTAGAGCAAGAAGTAGCTATATACTTATTTTAAAGAAATTTTCAGTCGAAAAACAAGCTCTGATGTCATTTCTTTTTCTCCAGTTAAATATCCAACCTATTGTAATATCTGGATTATGGCTGACAGGAGAAGGAGATGATCTTAAACATGTTACACGGTATGTTAGCGGATTACCCGCGGGAGAAAACGATTCATCAATTGTTTGAGGAGCAGGTTGAGCGTACACCGGACCACGTAGCGGTTGTATTTGGGGACAAGGACTTGACGTATGCCGATCTGAACAAACAGGCCAATCAGCTTGCACATGTTTTGCGAGCCAAAGGTGTAGATAAAGACGAGCCCGTCGGGATCATGGTTGACTGCTCATTGGAGATGATTATCGGGATTTTCGGAATTTTAAAAGCCGGGGGAGCCTATGTGCCGATTGATCCGCAATATCCCAAGGAACGTATACGCTATATGCTGACGGATTCCGGCGCAACCCTCCTGCTGACCCGGCTTCCAATCCACAACCCATTGGAGCTCGACAGTCTTGTTCTGGATTTGATGGACAAGCGGAATTATGGAAAAGAAACACGGAATCTCACATCTATTCAAGGTTCCGATACGCTAGCATGCATTATGTATACGTCCGGTTCTACGGGCGAACCTAAGGGAACCTTAACGATGCACTACAACATTACACGTGTTGTTAAAAAGCCAAATTACATCCATTTCTCGACAAAAGATCGGATATTGCAAGTGTCCAGTTTTTCGTTTGATGGTGCTACATTTGGTATTTATGGAGCTTTGCTTAATGGGGGCACTCTTGTTTTGAGCACACAGGATCAATCTATGAATGCACGGGAGCTATCAAATATACTACGTACACAACAGATTACAAAATGCTTTGTCACGACGGCTCTTTTTAATGCATTGGTGGATATTGACCCCGGCTGCTTTGCAACCATTGAAACCTTGCTATTCGGTGGTGAGAAGGTGTCGGTCAGCCATGTACGTAAAGCGTTCGCTGTTCTGGGTCCCGGCCGTTTAATTCATGTCTATGGGCCGACGGAGAGCACGGTATTTGCTACGTATTATCCGATTGATCATTTGGACGAAAATGCAAATACTGTGCCGATCGGCAAACCAATTAGCAACACGAAGATTTATGTCTTGGATCAAGAGCAGCGTCCTCTGCCGCAGGGAGTTACAGGCGAATTGTACATCGCTGGCGATGGATTAGTTAAAGGTTATTTGAATCGTCCAGAGCTGACAGCAGAGCGGTTTATTCAGTCTTCACGGGTACCTGGAGGCAGATTGTATCGTACCGGAGATTGGGTACAAGAGCAAGCGGACGGAAACATCGAATATATTAGCCGGATCGACGGTCAAGTAAAAATACGGGGGTACCGAATTGAGCCAGGAGAAATAGAGTCGCAACTATTAAAAATAAATGATATACAAGAAGCGGCTGTTATTGCCCGCGAAAATGAGGCCGGTCAGAAGCAACTGGAAGCGTACTTTACAGCGACCACAAAACTGACAGCAGATGAAATTAAATTTGCTCTCTCTATAAAACTCCCGAATTACATGATCCCCTCTTTTTTTATTCAATTAGAGCAGATGCCACTGACACTGAATGGTAAGCTGGATCGCAAGGCACTGTTGGCCCTTCAAGGAAATAAGCATGCTGGAGCAGAATATGTCCCTCCTGAGCCGGGACTGGAGACGAAGCTGATGGATATCTGGCAGGATGTATTGGGACTGCAGCAGTTCAGTGTTTTAGATAGCTTTGTCGACCTCGGTGGACATTCTATTCATACGCTTACATTAATGTCAAGGATGGAGTGGGCAGGATATCACGTCACTTTAGCAGACATTTATCACTATAAAACGATTCGGGCCCTCGCTGATTACCTTCGTTCAACACAGAATAGTGTTATCGGGTCCCAACAGCAGCAGGGCATCATTAAAACAAGACATCAGCTGATGTCTTGGCTTCACCAAGAAACGGATGGTGTTTTTGAGTGGGTGAAATACCAAGTAAGGGATTTTATTCACGAAGTTAGAGATATTCAGGTGCTTTACTCCGACATGGTGGCTAACGTTAACCATATCTTGCGGATTATGGACGGAAAAGTAGCTCCAGAGCTACTGCCTCACTATATTGTACCACTGCATCTAAGAGCTGAAATGGCTGATCAATACTGGACGATGGATGAAGAGGAATTTTTCCAGCGTCTAGGCTTAAAGAGCATGAATTCGGATCCAGTGGAAAGTTTACGCAAGCAATTGAAAGATGATTATTTGAAAAAAGATCAGTTTCTTAAAAGAGGAGAAGTGGCACAAGAATATCCACTAAGTGGAATTCAACAAATGCAAATTTCGTTTCAAACACCACCAAGTTTAGGTGTATTTAGGCTGGATGAGTGTGTAAATTATAATTTTTTGAATCAGGCCTACAATCATTTTGTCCAAAGTCAAGGATTACTGAGGAGTGTTCCGACCCAAAGAGATGGATGGACTTATTGGAGGGAATACGTACTGCCTAGTGATAATGTGCCAAGACTTAACATTATTGATGTGTCAGCTTACAATCCATGTGGCCCCCTCATGGAAATGATAAATGATTATGTTACAAATACCCGATTCGCCGGAGAGCAAATGTTATTCCACATGTTTGTGCTGAAACGGAACCTGCGTGAACATTATGTCATTACTATTTATCATCATGCGATATGCGACCGGGTGACCTCGGAAGTAGCTGAGCGACAGCTGATTGCTAGCTACAGGAGTCTACTTCAAAATCGCTCCCTTCCTATGGATGAAGTGAAGCCCTATGTGGAGTATGTTAGACAAATCCAAAGTGGACCAAAAGGAATCACGGAACCAGAATTAATATCATCTTTTAATTTGGAAGCGTTCCAAAAAAGCAAGCAATACATCTTCCAAGCCCCGAAGCTTCGAACGAGCACAGAAGCCTACCTGTTTAACGTATGCATTCCCGCTGCAAATCCTTCTTTAGAGCTGGCGCTTTATGTCTATACAAGGGGCCTGCAAACATATTTAGGTATGGATAAGCTGCCATTGTTATTTTTATATGATGGAAGAAGATACGACGAGGAAGCTTATTATAACACGACCGGTGAATTTATTGATTTTGTGCCTATGCTGTTGGATCTGAAGCAAAATCCAGATGAAATGATGCAGTCTGTCAGAAGCAGACTGGATTTATTAAAATACCATACGATCAATTTTATGCATCTTCTTACAAGCCCTGATTACAAAGACAAGTGGAAGCGGACCAGAACACTTGCACAGTTGGGGAAGCAGTATGAGCAACTAGATTTATTCATGTTTAACTATTTAGGAAACAGCACAAAGGCAGGCTCAAAATACAGCAATTATTATGATGATACCGTTATAAAGCAACCGAATCCACTGCCGATCCATTCACTGTTCAATTGCATTGCTTCTTCCTACACGGATGGTCTTATCTTTTCTATACGATGCAGTTACGAGATAGAAGTAGAGGAAGTCAGGGCTGCTTTTTATCAAGCTGCTGGTATAGCATCCCGGATAGGGGAGGTACAATAAGTGATAGAGTCATCCAATATACCTAGTCAGAGTGGGTCTGATAGACCACGACGTTATTTGCCTTTATTTTCTCACTCCAGTAGAAATATCTCACAGCCTGCAGGCCACAATCAAGTGCTTTACGGCATACGTTTGGAGACAAGACAGGTCCAAGCGATTTTAGAATTTGTACAGGATCATCAGATAGGTATGCCTTCCTTTATAACATCCATATGGTCCGTACTGCTATCCCATTACGCCAATCAATATGCTTTGCCTGTTGTATATTCTATGATATCCGACAAAGAAGAAAAAGGAGATCGTCTGGATTATCCGCTACTCATTCATATACAAAGGGAAGATGATCTTTTCTCTTTGACACAAAGGATACAAATGGATTGGAACAAACGACATACCAGCGGCGATTGGAGAGAGGATTCTTCGCAGCAGACTAAAGTCGATCCTCGATCAGGAGGAGAGAAGGATTTCTTCAATGTGGGTATCACAGAAATGTGTGATCATTTCCTATCTCCAAGTTCAAATGTGAAAGCACAGGCTCTTTTACAAAGTATAGATCAGCTAGAAATCGCACTCTGCTACCATTATGATGCGGATGTATTGGAGTGCGCAATACAGTATGATGGCAATCGTTTTGGAGAAAAACAAATCCCTAGCTTCGCAGGCCATTTTCAAACATTGCTGGAAAATGCACTCCTTTTTCCGCAGAAAAAGATACTATTTCACCCCATGCTGACCACGGAAGAACGCGAACAGATGCAACAATGGAATGATACAGAACAAGCCTATCCTTTGGATAAAACGGTGGTTCAATTGATCGAGGAGCAAGCTGATCGAACACCCAATGCGATCGCTTTGGAGTTTGGTGAGCAGAAGCTGACCTATTATGAGTTAAATCACCGGGCAAATCAAATCAGCCACATGATTATAGAGTCGCATTTGCTGCAAGGACATGGCTCTCTGCCGACTGGCACGCTAATTGCTATCATTATGGACAGGAGCGCAGATGTGCTCCCGTCAATGCTCGGAGTTATGAAAGCAGGAGCTGCTTACCTTCCGGTCGATCCCCAATATCCTGGAGAGCGGTTGCGATTTATTTTAGAAGATGCACAGGTCCAAATGATTATAACGCACAGTCAATTAGTAATTAGAATAAATCCATATATTTCTCAACTGGGTATGAAACCACATACGCTGATTTGTGTGGATGAATGCTCGGAGCAACAGGACTGCTATCCTTACGAAAATTTGCAGATCGGGCTGAAACAGAATGATCTGGCTTATGTCATCTACACATCCGGGTCTACCGGAAAACCGAAGGGCACTCTCATTGAACATGCTGGCTTGGTTACGTTGATCCCTTATCTTGTTGAAAAGTTTGGTATTACGTCCGACTCAAGAGTCATGCAATTCGCCTCCATGAGTTTCGACGCTTCGGTCTACGAATGGATCGGTACGTTATCAGTAGGCGGGACTTTGGTTGTCCTTTCAGACGATGAACTACCACCTTATGCAGACATTTCAGATATTCTGGCAGAGAAAAAGATCCACATTGCCATGCTGACGCCATCGGTGCTCCGAACAATGAAACATAGAGAATTGCCAAAATTGCGTACACTTATATCTGCTGGAGAACCCTGTACACCTGATATTGTCGACTATTGGGGAAGAGGAAGACGATTTGTGAACGCTTACGGGCCGACCGAAGTAACGATTATTTGTGCTACTTCTGTCTGCCAGCCAGGAAAAGAAATTACGATTGGCAAACCCGTTTATAACAAACGTTTATTCGTCTTGAACTCATTCGGCAATCCTGTGCCTGTCGGCGTTCCCGGCGAACTATGGGTAGGGGGCATTGGGCTTGCCAGAGGATATTTGAATCGTGAGGAACTGACTCGAGAACGATTCGCTCACAAAGAGATTGCAGTCAGCAGTGAATATCCGTCACACAGTGAGCGGTTATATAAAACCGGGGACATTGTGAAATGGACGCCGGATGGAGAACTGGTATTTATAGGGCGTAGTGATGAACAGATTAAAATCAGAGGGTATCGTATCGAACTGGGTGAAATAGAATATCAGCTACGCCAACATCCTGACATCGGTCAATGTGTCGTTCAAACCTGGAAGGACGGGTCATACCATAAACTGGTAGCTTATTATACTGCTCTAGAAGAACTGAAAGAGGCGGAATTGACGCAGCACTTGGGTGCTGTATTACCAGTTTATATGGTTCCATCATATTTTTGTTATTTGGAGTATTTTCCGGTAAATAGAAATGGAAAAGTCGACCGTGTGGCTCTCCCTGATCCGAAGAGCATCTTATTTCTTCAAGCTGATGAAGTTGTGGAAGCAGACGAGGATGATCTTGAAAAGCGTTTGCTTAGGATTTGGCGACAGATTTTAAAAAGGGGAGATATCGGAGTTAACGACCATTTTTACGCTGTTGGGGGAGATTCAATTCTTGCCATTCAGGTCGTATCTATAGCCAGAGATCACGGTATGATACTTACTCCAAGACTAGTGGCAGAGCATCCAACTATTAAGAAATTAGCTACTGTTGTTACTTGGACAAACAGTAATCAAACGGAAGAGCTTATGGTTGATTTGACAGGCGAATTTGGCTTGACACCGATTCAGCAGTGGTTTTTCGAGCAACAGTTTGTAGAGCCGCATTATTTCAATCAACCCCAGCTGTTTGTGCTCCGTGATTTTGATCCTGTGAGATTGGAAACTGCCATTAATCAATTGATTCGATTACATCCAGAGCTTTCGACGGAGATCGTGGTCAGGGAACATGTGTATTGGCAGCGCTACCGAACGGATACTTCCATCCAACTGGCTAGCTATACCCTTCAACAAATTGATTATCCTGAATCCGAAATTTTAAGCATATGTGATGCGTGGAACAGACAATTGAATTATGAGACCGGCGCTATGATATATGCAGGAGTAATCCAAGGTCATCCTGATGGTAAAGCTCGTTTATTTATGACTATACATCATCTGGTCATTGATGGAGTTTCCTGGAGAATATTGGTTCAGGAATTGTGTCAATTGTATCAGGGGACTGCACTGCCGCCCGTTTTAAATCCATACAAAAAGTGGCACTCTGTATTGATGAGTTATTCTGAACATAAGGATACGTTAAGTCATATTGAGTATTGGAAAATAGTACAGCACCAAGCTGCAGCATTTGTGCTGCCAGTAGACCATTACCCGGCTCATAAAAAGAGCAGTGCATCGTCGGAATTGGTTACGATGCTTACTTTCGACGATACGGAGCTGCTTTTGCACCATTGCTCCCAGGCTTACCATACTGAGATCAACGATTTGCTGCTTACAGCTTGGTCCTTGGCACTCTCCGATTGGTCTGGACAGACAACGATTGCATTTCGCTTAGAAGGTCATGGACGTGAGCATTTTGTATCCGATATAGACCTTACAAGAACTATCGGTTGGTTTACCTCTATGTTTCCGGTATGCATTCGGATTCTGGATAGCGGCTCTTTGGGAGCGACGATTAAATCTGTCAAAGAGCAATTGCGCTATATTCCTCACCGTGGTATGTCATATGGTGCTTTGAGATACTGCCATCCGCACGAAGAAGTCCGTTCCGAGTTAGCAGCTTCTGAACCTCAGGCTCTTTTTAATTACTTGGGCCAATTTGATCAGGGTAATATGAACGAGTCAAAAGAGTGGCTAGAGTTTACACGTGACGCAGCACAGGATTATAGCTCACCGCTTAATCATGGAACAAGCCTATTGGAACTCAATTGTTCCATAGTTCATGGCAAGCTGCATCTGTTTATGAAATATAGCAAATGTCACTATGAAGAAGTAACTATAACTCAATTGCTAGAAGCTTTTGTAACACGTCTGCTTGCTATTATCGAGCATTGCAGCCAGGCTGAACACGAAGAATTCACGCCTAGTGATTTTCCATCCGTGTCCCTGGAACAGCATTCGCTCGATCAGATCGTAAAGACATATCATTTGAAACATGGTCTAGATAAAATGCTGTATCTAAGTCCCTTACAGGAAGGACTACTGTTCCATTACTTGGACCATCCCGCCTCCGATCAATATTTCGTGCAGGTTCATTGGAAATATCATGGCAGGCTAGAGGTAGATCGTTACCGGGAAGCCTGGAACAGCGTCATTGCCGAAAATGATAGCTTGCGGACTTGCTACATTTGGGAGACGTTGGACAAGCCCATACAATGTATTGTCCGAAATGCAGAATTGGAATGGACGTTTTTGGATTTTGAAGCAGAGCAACCAGAGCGGCAACAAGAGCATATCGAAAGCTGGATGACAATGGATCGTAATCGCCGTTTTGATCTAACTCAGCCTGCGTTCCGCCTAACCCTAATTCAGATTGCTTCGAACGAATGGACGATGATTTGGAGTTACCACCATATTTTGCTGGACGGTTGGAGCCTGCCGCTACTACTGAATCGGGTACATGAGCTCTATGCTTGCAGCCTGCAAAATCGGATACCTCAACGTAACTTGAACCGTTCTTTTGAATCTTATAATCGTTGGCTAAATAATAAGGATCGCACGGAGGCCGAGACATTCTGGAGGGCATATTTGGCCGACGTAACGGAGCCGACACGACCACTGATAGAAAAAGGTACACTTCCCGATGTACATCAACCGATAGAGAACCAGCAGATCGAAACGCTTATTATCGATTCAAGACGAACCAAGCAGATCGCCGATTTTGTACAGCAAGTACAAGTTTCGCTAAATACACTGGTACAGTTCGCATGGGGCAAAATGCTACAAGTCTATCATGATGCCGATACAACCATTTTTGGCATGGTGGTATCCGGGAGAGGATCGGATCTTGCACAAGCGGATCGGATCACAGGTATGCTGATTAATACACTGCCTTTAGTCATGCACTGGAATGTGGAGCAAACCATCACGGAGTATGTACAACAGCTGCACCAAACCATTCAGAAACTAAATGACCACAGTTATGTGAGTCTGAACGAATTGAAGAGCTGGTCTGGTATTCAAGGACATGCCATGTTTTATAGCATCGTGGCATTCGAAAATTATTTGAACGACTATCGGCAGCCTGAAAATGAATTGAAGATGTCAGCTATGGAGGAACGAGAGAAAACGAATTATCCAATGACGATCACCGTGGCTCATGACGGGGAACAGATCATCATCAAGTTTATATATGATGCAGATCGACTGAAGCAAGAAACGGTTAGCCGATTGGCAGAACAACTGCAAAATACGGTGCAATATGTGCTGGATTATCCGAATCACACCGTCGGAGACGTTTGCTTCATGAATAAGGATGAATATGATCGAATCGTCTATGACTGGAATAATACGTATACAGCATATCCCAGAGATCGTTCGATTGTTGACTTATTTCAGGAGCAAGCAAAGCTGCGGTCTTCACAGCCAGCAGTAATCGCTCACAATCAGGTTATGTCCTACCACAGCCTAAACCTCATGTCTCAGCACATTGCCAACAGGTTAGCGGATGATGCTAATGCCAGTAGTCATGGAAAGTTTATTGGAGTTTACTTGCCGCGTTCTCTTGAATTCATTGTCTCCATCCTGGCGATCATGAAAGCGGGATATGCCTATGTTCCTATTGATCCTGATTTTCCGGCAGAAAGAACCCGAGAATTAATCAAGGATGCTGGACTGGACACTATCCTCACTTCACAGGAAGGAACAAAACGTATCGCGGAAGCTTGTAAGGGAATCCGTTTAACATTGATTGATACAGAACATTTTGACCAAAATGGAGTTGTACAACAGGAAAAGAAGGAAAATAGGGTTGCTCCCAATGATCTTGCTTATCTCATGTATACTTCTGGATCGACGGGAAAACCGAAAGGCGTAATGGTGGAACATCGCAATGTCATTCGCTTGGTCAAAAACACTTGTTATTTCCCATTTTCTTCTGACATCAGATTACTCTATACAGGTTCGCCTGTTTTTGACGCTTCTACGTTTGAAATTTGGGGGACGTTGTTAAATGGTGGTCAGCTGTTTGTAATTTCCAAAGACGATCTTTTAAATATCCATGTGCTGGAGCAGCGGATAAAGGAGTGGAGAATTAATACCCTATGGTTAAGTTCTGCTCTGTGTAATCACTGGATTGAAGAAAATGAAAAGCTGTTTGCTGGACTCCAATGGTTGGTCGTAGGTGGGGAAATTTTGTCGGTTAAACATATCAATCGTATCCGGCTCGCCTATCCGCAACTCTCGATTCTCAATGCATACGGTCCTACGGAGAACACCACTTTTTCGACGAGCTACCGGATCGAAAAGCCATTTGAGCAGAATATTCCTATCGGTAAGCCCATAAGTAATTCAACTTGTTATATTTTGGACAAACGGGGCCGTGTTCAGCCTGTCGGAGCAGTCGGGGAATTATACGTGGGAGGAGACGGGGTGGCGAGGGGTTATTGGCAGCAAAACCAATTGACACAGCATGCGTTTACTCCAAATCCACACCGCTCTGCCAAAGATCGTGAAAGAGGCACAAATTTAGTATTATATCGTACGGGAGATCGAGTGAGATGGTTGCCAGACGGGAATATCGAGTATATCGGACGGGCTGATGATCAGGTAAAACTCCGCGGATATCGAATCGAACTCGGAGAAGTCGAGTTCCGTTTAAGCAGCCGTCCAGTGGTAAAAGAATGCCTGATCCTTGTCGGGGAGGTTCATGGCGATCTCCGAATGTTCGCTTACTATACAGCGGAAGAGGAAGAACGAGAGGAACAGCTTCATGCTTTTATGGCTGACGTTCTGCCATCATATATGCTGCCGTTTCGTTACATTTGGCTAAAATCGTTCCCATTAACGATTAACGGGAAAATTGATCGCAAAAAGCTTCCTTTACCTGAAATCCATAGCGATAAAGAAGCAAATGCTGGACCGTGGACTGAATTGGAGCAAACCATAGAAGAAGTTTGGAGCATGGTCCTGAAGCTAGATTACATTGGCAAGAATGAAGACTTTCACACGTTGGGAGGACATTCACTCCATGCATTGCGCATAGCCAGCCTGCTGCAAAAAAGCGGATATCCGGTTACGGTTAACCAGATATTTCGCGAACAGACGATCGAACGTTTGGCACTTTCGTTGAGCAATGCAATAACGGATACAGCGGCTGCCCTCTTTCCAAACATGGATAACCCGTATATTCAGTCTATAAGAAAAACATACCCGTATGACGGATTTCCACTGTCTGCTGTACAAAAACGTTTTTTCCAAAGAGATCTTGTGAATCGCAACATGTTTAATGTACCTTACCTGGCTCGGCTCAAAAATTACATTCCTACAGAATTGCTGAACACGTCGATTGAACAACTATTGAGCAAACATGGGGCGTTACGGCTGTCATTTTCTCAACTGGAGGATGATGAATGGTATCAATTTGAGCAGAAAATAAGTGTACAAGAGGTGGTTTCTTACGTGGATTTGCGCATGGTTTCGGGATCACATGACGCCTATATTTCGGACTACTGCTCGAAAGTGCAGCATGAATTCGATATCAAGGAAGGACCTTTATGGAAGGTTGTATGGTTTGAGCACTATTACGACGAGAGCCAACAGGTGTTATTGCTTCTGTTCCATCATTTAATTTTTGACGGAATCTCTATAAACATTTTTTTAGAGGATTTGAGACATCTTCTCTTGCCGGGACAAGGGAGTAATCTGGCGCTACATGTGGAGGAGGGAAGCAGTTATCGGGATTGGTGCATGGCGTTGACGCAATATGCGGCGAAAGACACTTTTTCTAAAGAATTCACTTTTTGGAATAGGATTGTAGAAGGCGGACAATCTTTGCAGGTTGACACGGAATCTGAGGCACAGCCTCTCCATCGCCACATGAAAACTATAACGCTTGATTTACTCGAAGGAGAAGAGCATCTTCAGCTATTAAAGGCATTGGCTGTAAAGCATCAAACTACACCACTGAGCATCCTACTAACGGCATTATCACAGGCTTGTTTTCAATTGAAAAACCAATCGGATTTGCTGCTGCATGTCATGTCTTATCAACGTGAGTCCTTTTTGCCGGGTATTGTGATTGATCGTACTATTGGTTTTTTTGCTGGAGCATATCCCCTTCGTATTCAGATCCCGGCAGGAGATCAGTCGGACAATTGGGAAATGGCACTGAGACATGTCATACACATGTTGCAGCATGTTCCATCTGAAGGCATGGATTACTTTATTTTACGTTATATGATACAGGATGTTTATCCAAATACGAAACCACTGAGAGACGGAACGCACATGCTTTTCCATTACCAATCAGAGGAAATGAACGGAATAGCTGATGATTTGTATGAGCCTTTATCGATTTCTTACGGAAGCACGAATGCGGCGGACAACCCCTCTGCTTACAAGTTAAATATGACGGCAGACCTTAGACGAGATAGATTAAGTTTAACCTGCTATTATAGTTCACTGCATTATAAGGATCAGACGATCGCAGAGCTAATACGCTTTATATCCGAATATCTGTATCGAAGCATTGGTGTTCGAACATATAGCATGATAATGGAGGGAGCCTCAGATTATGAAAATATATGAATTTTGCCCTTTTTTCAATGAAAATCGCATTGCAGAGATTAAAATAAAAGAAAATGCCAGCTGGATCGACGAACTGCACGTAATCGAAGCCAACAAGACATTCAGCTATTTGGATAAGCCCTGCAACTTTAATCCAGATTATATAGGTCCCAAGGTCATTCACCATCCATTTCATGCGGATGAACTGTTTCGCGCACCTGAAGAGCATTCATTGTATTTTGATGTGGATCGCTGCGGCGCAGATCACTTTGACCACTGGTACTGGAGTCTGCTCAGTCATAACAGTGCGTTTCACAATGAAGCTTGCCAAAGAAACAGGAGCACCTTTATTTTGCAGGAAAAGGTTGAGGATGATGATGTGATCATCTTGGCTGATTTCGATGAGATCATTGACAGCCGGATGGCGGATCGTATTGTTGCGGAAGTGAAGAAACATCATATTATGACGATAAAAATGCACTATTCTGTATTTTTCCTGAATCTTTTTTGCCAATCTAATCATGGTGCTCCTCATTGGAGCTATCGCGTGTTTGCTATGACCGGACGCTACTTCAAAAGTATGCCTTTCTCACCCGATTATCTCAGGAAAAAGGGGATTGCTGAAGCGTTGTATCATGACATTTATTGTCTGGAGGAGCCGGCTGGATTCCATCATTCGTGGCTTGAAACTGCACTTCCCAAACTGCAAGCATTTGCCGCCAATGTAGAAGATAAAAGTATTTTGAATGCAGAGTATATTGATCAATGCTTACAAGATAAAAAGCTGTACTATATCGACACCGAACTTTATGTTGATAACTCAAAATCGTTTTTGAGCAGCCTACAGGAGCTCGAAACCGATGATCTTTGGTACAAGTAAAGTGAAAGAGATCAAATAAAAAAACTGCCGACAGGATCGGCAGTTTAGTTTAAAGCCTTCTGATGGTTCAGTTTGATTCATCGGAAGGTTATTTTGATATGTACTTGAAATCAATAGTAGCTGCTGGAGTTCAATGAGCTTATAATAGCAGGCAATAGAGCAACAGCCATAATGATATAGATCACAATTACAATAGCAGCCCAAAGAAGACCTGCCTTAGCGTAGTTCGCTTTGCTCGGATTCGTCGAGCCGCTAAAAGCCCACACAAACAGCATAACAAGCCCAACTACCGGTATAGCCATCAGGAGTAAACTGATCATCCACTCCTTGAATGAAACAGGTGGCGGGTAAACAGGGGCTGGTCTGGATGGTGCTCCTTGTTGATTGTGTTGCGGATTAAACTGGTTAGACAATTGAATCTTCTCCCTACGTGTTTAGTATGTTGTGTTTCCTATATTGACCAAAACATCATACATGATATGACAATAAGCAACAAGCAAAATTCAGTAAACAGTCTAATAGTACTATCATATGATCAAAAATAGGTCTATACACCCTATTGACGAAGCATTATTTATATATTATTGTATTGATATTAACATTTTGTTTTTATCAATTGATTCAAATTAAAATTTACATAAAGCATTCGTTGCTTGCTTGTGAAGCAAAAGCGAGGATGCCCCAAATATGAGCAGGTAGGTGACACAAATGAAAGATAAATTGAAACACAATCACAGTGGCTTGACGGAAGAGCAGTTTCTGGCCCTTTATGATGCGAATCAATATGAACGCCCATCCGTAACGGTAGATATGCTGCTATTTACTGTAATGGATCAGCTCCAGCAAAATTACCGTAAGCTACCGGAGAAGACACTTCAGCTTCTATTGATCCAAAGAGGAGAGCACCCCTTTATAGGACAATGGGCGTTGCCTGGCGGTTTTGTAGACATGAATGAAAGCCTCGAAGAAGCTGCACGACGCGAGCTTAAAACCGAAACCAATGTAGATCAGATTTATATGGAGCAGCTGTATACTTGGGGAGATGTGGCACGTGATCCGCGTATGCGGGTGATCAGCTGCGCTTATATGGCGTTAGTTGATCATGAATCCTTGGAGGTACAGGCAGGGGATGATGCCGCAGATGCTCAATGGTTTGAACTGGATTACAGTGTGGTTCAGGAGACGCGGACGAATCAACCGGAAGGTTATACATGGGAGCAAAACATTGACATTACATTGAAGCATGCGGACATCCTCCTGTCAGCCAAAGTGAAAGTAACTGAAATTCTTAAGGGGAAAACCATAGAAATCAAGCGAGAAGTGCTGGAGTCACAGGGAATTGCTTTTGATCATGCCAAAATTATTGCGTACGGTATTGAGCGTCTACGCAGCAAAATTGAATACACAGATATTGCGTTTCACCTGATGCCAGCTCTATTTACACTGAGTGAACTCCAACAGGTATATGAAATTATTTTAGGTAAAGAGCTGTTGGCTGCGGCTTTTCGTCGTAAAATAGCAGATCTCGTGGAAGAAACCAATGAATACAGGAAGGCGGCCGGACATCGTCCGTCCAAGCTATACCGATTTAAGCCACGGTCACGTTTTATATAGCATAAAAGAAAGAAGAAGTGAGGAATATTCATGGAAAAGTTTACATTTTTTTATCGCAGTCATTCGCCATTTTCGCAATGGTACCCTTGTGAATTTGTCGTGGATGGGTTGGAGTTTAACTGTGCCGAGCAATATATGATGCTAAAAAAAGCGCAGCTTTTTGGAGACGAAGAGGCAGCCCTGAAAATTATGCAAGCCCCCACCCCAAGGGAGCAAAAAGCCCGTGGTCGCAGTGTGCGCGGATTTGATCAATCCTTGTGGGAAGCAAATTGCCAGCAAATTGTGTATGACGGAAATTATGCCAAGTTCACCCAAAATCAGAATTTGCTCAAGCACCTGCTTAAAACGAAGGGAACTACTCTAATTGAGGCAAGTCCGACGGACACCATTTGGGGTGTAGGCTTAGCTGAAAATGATGCTCGTATACGGCACCGGAAGCTATGGCGGGGTACGAACTGGCTGGGGGAAATATTGACGAATTTACGTGAGGATTTATTGCAAAAGGAGGATTAGTCACCATGAAAAACACAATGAATTCCCGGAGTAATCGGGATGTTCGATCATATATGGCGCATGAAACACTGTCCATTTTGGAAAATGGGCATTATACGAATACCAAAGAGGTACAAGTAAATATAGCAAAAGAGGTAGAAAATGCGGGCACAGGCTCGAAGCTATATAGACCTTCTCAACTGGTAGCCATAAAGCAAGAGGCAGAGCAAAGAATAAAAACTATATGGGTAGATTCTTCCGATGTAGGCGCACAGGCGATCATTGGAAAGCTGGAAGTTACGGGAGAAAGTACGTTGCAGGCCGCACATAGACTTCAGGTCGAAGAGAAACGGGAACACGTAGCGTGTTTGAATTTTGCATCAGCCAAAAACCCCGGGGGCGGATTCCTTGGAGGCAGCCAGGCTCAAGAGGAAAGCTTAGCTCGTTCATCAGCGCTGTATCCTTGCATTTCACAAATGGAGGAAATGTATCAACATAATCGGAAGCTGCGGAGCTGTTTTTATTCAGATTATATGATTTATTCTCCCCAAGTTCCTGTTTTTCGGGATGATCAGGGAACATTGCTGGAAAATCCGTATTTAGTCGATTTCCTGACCGCGCCTGCTGTGAATGCTGGAGTCGTGCGTGAACGGGAGCCAGAGCAGGTCAATCGGATTGGAGAAGTCATGTTGGAGCGTATCCGTTATATTTTGGGAATGGCCATGCAAAATGGTGTAGAACATCTTGTGCTTGGTGCTTATGGTTGTGGGGTATTCCGCAATAAGCCGGAAGAGGTTGCCGACTGGTTTAAGCAAGTGCTTGTAGCTGAAGGATATGGACTGCTGTTTGAACAGATTGTTTTTGCAGTATTGGACCACAAAACAGAGCAGCGTACTTTAAACAGTTTTAAAAATGCTCTATCCTGATATCAGAGACATATTAACCATTAATACTGATGAAATAGGAGAGTGCTGAATGAACCCATCTTCCAACATTACCTGGCATGTATCAGAAGTGGATAAGCAAGCTCGACAGCTTCTGAACGGACATAAGAGTCCGGTGCTTTGGTTTACGGGGCTGTCTGGCTCGGGAAAGTCAACGGTATCCTCCACACTCGAAAAAGCATTATATGCACGAGGGATACGTACGTTTATTTTGGATGGGGATAATGTTCGGCATGGTTTGAATCGCAATTTGGGTTTCCTACCCGCTGACCGCAAAGAAAATATTCGTCGTATAGCGGAAGTGTCCAAGCTAATGGCACATGCGGGGGTTCTAACAATTTGCGCTACCATTTCGCCTTATCGTGAGGATCGTGAAATGGTAAAGGGCATTTTACAACAGGAAGGCTGCTACGAGATTTATATCCAATGCAGTCTAGAGGAATGTGAACGTCGTGATCCAAAAGGAATGTACAAGAAAGCACGAGCCGGAGAAATTCATCATTTTACGGGGATTGATGCTCCATATGAAGTACCGCTGGAACCTGATTTAATCGTATCCACTGAAGGTCGGGAGGTAAGTCAGTCGGTACAGGATATTCTAGACTTTCTCGATAGAAAGCAGCTCCTAATATGATTTTATGATGAATTCCATATGAATATTGTCTGAAAGTCTCCATAACAAAACCTAAAAAGTGATCAATGTAATTATTACAGAACGTAAAAAATTCAAGTCATTTTATTGTAAATAAATACAGCACGTATTACGGCAAGCCTTATGGGGCTTGCTTTTTCTTTTTTTTAATTTAAACTAATTCTAAATCCTAAATTATAATAATTATAAAAAAGTATTGATTTTTATTTGTGCACAATTTATAGTGAAAAGCACATGGTCAACCAATTCATTCAAGAGGTGATTTCAATTATGAGTAACCAACCAACGAACCTGACTACAAGCTGGGGCGCTCCTGTTGGAGATAATCAGAATTCGATTACAGCAGGCTCACGTGGTCCCACATTAATTCAGGATGTGCATCTGCTGGAGAAACTGGCGCATTTTAACCGGGAGCGTGTGCCGGAACGCGTTGTTCATGCTAAAGGTGCCGGGGCGCACGGATATTTTGAAGTCACTAATGATTTGTCTTCATATACAAAAGCAAGTTTCTTGTCCGAAGTGGGCAAGCGTACACCGATGTTTATCCGTTTTTCTACTGTGGCAGGTGAGTTAGGCTCGTCCGATACTGTACGTGATCCACGTGGATTTGCGGTAAAGTTTTATACGGAAGAAGGGAACTATGATCTCGTGGGCAATAATACGCCTGTTTTCTTTATTCGAGATGCCATTAAATTTCCTGACTTTATTCATACGCAAAAACGTCATCCCCAAACGCATTTAAAAAACCCAAATGCGGTCTGGGATTTCTGGTCCCTATCTCCTGAATCACTGCATCAGGTAAGTATTCTGATGTCTGACCGCGGTATTCCCGCTACACTTAGACATATGCATGGTTTTGGCAGCCACACATTCAAGTGGGTAAACGCCCAGGGACAGGCCGTATGGGTGAAATATCATTTTAAAACAGAACAAGGTATACAAAATCTTGATGTGGATTTAGCTGCAAAAATTGCCGGTGAAAACCCGGATTATCATATACAAGATTTGTTTAATGCGATTAAAAAGGGCGATTTCCCGGCATGGAAACTTTATGTGCAGATTATGCCTATAGAAGATGCGGATACGTACCGTTTTGATCCATTCGATGTGACCAAAGTATGGTCTCAAAAGGATTACCCGCTGATCGAGGTAGGACGCATGGTACTGAATCGCAATCCTGAGAACTACTTTGCTGAGGTAGAGCAGGCGACATTTTCACCGGGTTCATTTGTTCCTGGTATTGAGGCATCCCCGGATAAGATGCTGCAAGGACGCTTGTTTGCCTATGGTGACGCACACCGCTACCGTGTAGGTGCAAACCATAATGCGTTGCCTATCAACCGGCCGCATGCGGAGGTACACAACTACCAACGCGATGGTGCATTGCGCAGTGACAGTAATGGCGGCGGATCTGCCTATTATGAGCCTAATAGTCTCGGTGGACCGAAAGAATCACCAGCTCACAAAATTGCTCCTTTTGAAGTGTCTGGTGAGGCACAGAGTGTAGCCTATGATCATCACGATCACTACACACAGCCAGGGGACCTGTACCGCTTGCTCAGTGAAGAGGAGCGCTCACGTCTGGTCCGAAACATCGTAAATGCGATGAAGCCTGTAGAAAGTGATGAAATCAAACTGCGTCAGATCGGCCATTTCTATAAAGCTGATCCTGAATACGGACGTCGTGTAGCGGATGGTCTAGGCTTGACCGTTCCACAAGGCGAATAGAAGGATTGGTAAACTCCTATCCTAAGAACAGTATGAATAAATAATAAAAGGATGTCCCCACACCACGTACATGGTGGATGGGACATCCTTTGTTTTTGAGAGCGATGTAAAGCAGATCTGCTAAATCTTCTTCAACCGAGGCAAATAGACCACCAGAAACAGTGACCGTCCCAGGGCAAAGATGATAAAGGATAACCAAAGTCCATGATTCCCATAATGCGGAACGCACCAGAAGAGAGCGATCAAAAAGCAGACCAGTGAAATCAGCATCGAATTACGGATCGGATACGTTACCGTCATCCCTGTAAATACACCATAGAATACCAGTCCCAGCCCGGCTGCTAGGGGAAAGATCACCAGCCACCCATTGTAAGGAATTGTCAGGCTAATCACTGTAGCGTTCCCTGTAAATAGCGAGATCAGCGGCTCTTTCAGTGCAAGGTACAATCCTCCCGTCACTACACCGGTAACCAGTGTCCAAAACCAGGACAAATGAATAACTCTTTGCAGCATTTTACGATCTCCGGCACCACGAGCCTGACCCGTCATGATGCTACTGGCGTTGGCGAACCCATCAAAAAAGTAAGCCATAATGTAATGGATCTGCAACAAAATAGCATTTGCCGCTAACTGATCGGTGCCAAAGCTCGCACTGCGCGCCGTAAACAGATTAAACATCGTCAACAGGCAGGCTGTACGAATCATGAGATCAAGGTTCGTCGCCATGACACTTTTCAACTCTGAGGCACCGAACCATTCTCGCCAATTCCTCTGTCCACTGCGCTTCCATTCTCTCCAAATCGGTGAACGGAACACCAGTGCAAGACCCAATACACATGCAAGAGCTTCTGCAATCAGAGTAGCGCTTGCGACCCCAGTGACATTCCAATGCATGATCTGTGTAAATACAAGAGCTAATAACATATTGATTACATTCATTGATATTTGTAAAAATAATGTAGCTTTCACGCGGGACAATCCCATCAGCCATCCGAGCAGCACATAGTTCACCAATGTAAGGGGTGCTCCCCAAATGCGGATGTTAAAATAAATTGCAGCTTGCTCTGCCACATCCTGAGCTGGACGGATAAGCTGGAGAGAAGCTAGCAGGATGGGCTTTTGCAAGACAATAAATACTGCACTGATGAGTAGAGCTATAGCCAGTGGGCGCATGAGAGCAGCTATGCCTTGGTCGTTATTTTGTGCACCTGCGGCTTGTGCTGTGAAAGCTGACGTACTGACTCGCAGAAAGCCAAACAGCCAATATAAAGTATTGAAAATAAGAGTACCGACTGCCACGCCGCCTAAATAGGCAGACTGGCTCAAATGACCGATTACTGCTGTATCCACCGCACCGAGTAGCGGGGTAGTAATCGTCGAAATAATTAAAGGGATTGCTAAAGCAAGATAGGCTCGGTGGGAAGGCAGCATGTTGAAAAAACCTCCAGTAATGATTGTGTATAGGGAAGCCGATCCGAATGAAATAATGCTTCCTTGGAAAAATGCTCAAGCACACGGCCTTCTTTCATAACCAAGATTCGATCACTCATAAAGTGCACAGCCGCCAGATCATGCGAGATAAACAGATAAGCCAGTCCAAACTCATCCTGCAAATCCTTGAGCAGGTTTAAAACGGTGGCTTGTGTGGTCACATCCAAACTTGCAGTCGGCTCGTCCAATACGATAAATTCCGGTTCTGTACTAATGGCGCGTGCAATGGTTACACGCTGCTTTTCCCCACCGCTGAGCTGATGTGGAAACTTATCCAGGTAGCTTGCCGGAAGCTTTACCATACCTAGCAGTTGTTCTGCTATATTCCAACGTCCAGAGGGCATCCCCGCCATAAAGGAAGGAACATAGCATTTAAGCTGATCCAATGGCTCCAGCAGGGATTGCAAAATGGTTAGTCTGGGGTTCAAAGCTGCGGATGGATGTTGAAATACCGCCCCCAGTCTGCTGCGAATCCGTTTTAATTCACTTCGCTTTAATCCTCGAATGGACTGTCCATCCAGTTTAAGCTCACCTTGATCAAACGTGTCCAATGTCAAAATACAGCGAGCAAGTGTGCTTTTCCCACTGCCGCTTTCTCCGACAACACCCAGACATTCTCCGGGTGAGACCGACAGAGCAACATCGTGCAGTACAGTTTTGCCCCCAGCGTAAGCCTTCGTCAAACCGGAGACGGTAACAACAGGATGGGGGCTGTCTTGCCACTGAGCGCAGGCGGCTTGATTATTCATGTAATATGCTCCTTTCCGGTGCAAGCTGTTCATCGGTGCTGTTGCATGGCAAACGTGAAGGAGCGTCTGGAGACAGCGGCGGAATAGCCGCCAGTAAGCGACGCGTATATGGATGGGCTGGATGGTCCAGCACCGCTTGCGTTTGACCAGCTTCAAGCAAAACACCTGTACGCATTACTGCAACTCGATCCGCATACTTCCGTACATGCCGTAGATCGTGAGTGATCCACATGACGGAAATCCCCGTTTCCATCCGGATTTGGTCAATGAGCTGGAGTACTCGGTGTGCAGTGAGCGTATCCAGCGCAGTTGTTGGCTCGTCGGCAATGAGCAGCTTTGGCTCTAGAAGCAGTGCAGCTGCAATAGCTGCTCGCTGCAATTGACCGCCGCTGAGCTCGAATGGATAGCTGCGGTACACACGCTCGGCGGGAAGCTGTACGTGCTCCAACACCTCAAGACAGCGCTGCTTACGCGCTTTACGGTCTTGCTTGCCGTGAGCACGCATCAGCTCGTCGAGTTGGCTGCCCACACGCAAAAAAGGGGTAAAAGCCCCGTGATAGTCTTGAAAAACGTAAGATATTTCACTACCAAGCAAGGAACGTCTTTGTTTAGCGGGTAGGGCAAGCAAATTCTCGTCATTCCACATTATGATTCCTTCAGCGCTAACAGAAGCGGGGAGGAGACCGCCAATAGCGAACGCAGTCATGCTTTTGCCGCTTCCGCTTTCTCCTGCCAGAGCACACCATTCTCCCGGACGAATGGCAAGCTCCAGTTGTTCTACAATCGTTTTTGCTTTTGTCCGAATCGTTAAGCCTTCAATAGTCAGCATGTAGTTCACTCCTCTGACCGGGTTTTAACATCATAACGGTCGCGTAGCTTGTCTCCAAACACGTTCGCTAATAGTACCGTGAGCACGACAGCTATGCCGGGACCCAGCATTAAATGAGGGGCCATTTGAAAATATGCACGCCCTTCATTCAACATCGTGCCCCATTCGGGAATGGGCGGCTGAGGACCTAAGCCCAAAAAAGATAGAGAGGCGATCATTAAAATGATTTTGCCGATATCCAGCGTAGCCAGTACAAGTACATTCCCAATGGCATGGGGCAGAATATGCCGCATGACAATTCGCAGGGAGGAGGTACCCGCGAGTATGGATAACGAAATGTAATCCTTTTGCTTTTCAGCCAGAACGGTACTGCGCACCAGTCGGGCATAACCAACCCATTTTACTGCAGACACCGCAAATATAAGATTCCCTAAGCCTGGTCCGAGCAGGCCACTTAGTACAATGGCAAAAATATAATCAGGCAAAGTCATGAAGGCATCGACCACACGTTGGAATACACGATCCATCCAGCCTCCAATAAATCCTGACAGCAGACCGAGGGGTACCCCAACAACCAGTGAAACGATCAAAATCAACAAACTGGTTCCGACTGTCGTCCGTAGTCCTGCTATGACCCTCGATAGCACATCTCTACCCAAATGATCGGTTCCCAGCCAGTGCATTGCGCTGATCGGTTGAAGTCGACTCCCCATCTGGATATGATACGGATCTTGTGGAGCTAGGAAGGGTATGACTGTAATGGCTGTAAGAATGAACAAGATGGAGAGTGATCCGATCCATGCTTTGGACAATCGTGCCCTGGTGAACTGCCTGTTTTCCGCATGTACGGATTTTATCATGATAAACGTTTCTCCTTCAAAGCAATTTCAGGATTGACCCAACGGTAGGACAGTTCTACCAAGATATTGAGGCATATAATGAATATGGCCATAAAAATTGTATAGCCCTGTATAATGGGATAGTCTCTCGCGGCAATTGCATCCACAATCCATTTGCCAAGCCCCGGATAGGCGAACAGCACTTCGATTACCACCGTACCTCCCAGTAGGCTGCCTATGCTCTCACTGAATACCGTTATAAGTGGAATTAAGCTGTGACGGAACATGTGTCTGAAAAAAATGCGAACCGGACTGATTCCACGGGCTTGAGCTGCTTTGATAAAATCCTGTCCCGAGCTTTCAATCAGACTTGCGCGAATCATTCGTACATAAACAGCCGCCATTGCCAATCCGAGGGTAAGAGAAGGGAGGACTAAATGAAAAACGGTTCCATCCCCCATAGACGGCAAAATACGCAATTTAACTGCAAACCATTCGATAAACAAAAGCCCCAACCAAAAGCTGGGAATTGAGGAGCCAATTAAGGCAAATACACGACTGGCACTGTCAATCCAGCGGTTACGGTACAGTGCGGACATTGTGCCCAACGGGAGAGCTATCAGCAGCATAATGAACAGAGAGCCTCCAGTCAGGAGGAGTGTATAAGGCAGCTTTTCTATAAACTCTGTCAAGACTGGACGATGGGTTAGATAAGATTGTCCAAAATCCAACTGTAGCAACTGAACCAACCACTTACCATATTGCACAGGTAATGGTTGATCCAGCCCCAGTTGGCTGCGCATATCCGAAATTTGCTGATTGGATACAGCTACATCATCTACTCGGAGAATGCTCCGAACGGGATCGCCCGGAACAAGCTTAAGCAGACAGAAGCTCACAAAGGAAAGAATAAGAAAGAACAATATAAGCGTCAGAAACTTTTTGGCAATAGATTGAAGCATGCTAGTTCACATCCAAGTCCTGGGTCAACAGATAATATTCACTTTGGCTGGTTACCCAGTTATGTACGTAATTACGATAGGCCACTACGTTGTTTGGATGAACTAGAAAGGATTGCAGATTTTCTTGGTCAATCAGCGTGACAGCCTGCAGCGCTAGCTTGTTGCGTTGCTCCTCATTCACGGTTGTGTTTAGCTGCGTAATCATACTCGCGAGTTCTGGTACATGCACACGACCGTAATTCAATGCTCCCTCCGGCATATAGGCCGCATTCAGGAAATAGCTTGCATCGCCGCGCGGAGCTGTAATGTTACTGTAAGTCGCCAAATCCCAATCCTGATGAGCGGCCAGATATTCATCAATATTATCAACCTGACGGATATCAATCGTGATGCCAAGCTCCTTAGCGTTAGCCTGAATCAGCTGTGAAATGAGTGGAAGCTCCGCTCTCGACTGGTAGGTTAACAATGTAAGATGAAGGGAGGACCCGTCAGAATTCGTAACTTTTCCGTTCTCCACTGTATATCCAGCTTCTTTGAAGCCTTCTCGTGCTGCATTCAAATCAAACTTTTTCGTAATATATTCCGGTGAAAAAGGAAAGTCCGGCAAGAACGGACCTTGAGCAGGGGTTGCCTGACCAGACATAATACCGCTCGCAATCTCATCCCGGTTGATCAAATTATCGAATGCTTTGCGCACAGCTGTTTTTTTCAGATCATGATTGTTCATATTGTAAATAAGTTGGTGCGTCCGCAGGCTAGGAAGTGAGTCAACTTTAACGGTAGAATCAGCTTTCAAGAGCTCCAGACTTTCAACGGGCGGACGATACACAATATCGGCCGTCTTAGCTTGAAAAGCAAGTTGACGTGCATTGGCATCTTCGTTAAACATGAATTTGGCATGTTTCAATTTTACTTCACCGTTCCAATAGTCCTCGTTGCGATCCAGATTCAGTTCACTTCCGGCACGGAAACTGACAACTTTGAACGGCCCCGTTCCTGCTGGGAAGTCACCTGTGGCTGTGGTGTCCATGATTGCGGTATTCGGATGAACCAGCTCAGATACAAATTCCGGGAAGGGCTTGTCCGTCGTAATGCTCAAGATCTGCCCTTCTGCATGAATATCACGGATATGTAGCGCATTTTTAACCGATGGATTGAGCTTTAGTGCTCTTTCCAAAGAGGCTTTGACAGCTGCGGCATCTACGGCTTTACCGCTATGGAATTTCACGCCTGGTCGGATGCTAAAGGTCCAGTGCTGCCCGTCCTTACTGTCCCATTTTTCTGCAAGCCAAGCTTCCAGCTTGAGATCCTTATTCACTTTGATCAGTGTTTCATTTACTCCAGCACGAACGGCTGTGTAATTGATATCTGCATGAGGATCAATAGAAGGGCTTTGCACGTTGAACAATAAGGTGACACTTTTATCTTGTGGTGCCGTAGAGGATGTGGATGAAGCTGATGGAGATGTAGCACAGGCTGTCATCATCACCGCCATGACCGCAGGGATAAATAGTTTGAAATACGAACGTTTAAACAACAGGGAATCCTCCTTAATAGTAATCGTAATTTTTACGCTTTACTCCGTGAGTCATATCGTAACCAAATGAGGAGGATTTGTAAATATGTAATTATATGAATACCTATCTAGATTCATAAAAAAAGGCTACTTAACCATAAATGGGATGGTTAGCAGCCTTTAAGTTTATTCAGGTATTACATTTGGAATGAAAATAATAATTAATTAGTGCATGGGTGCTTTAGCAGTGCCATGTTCAACATGAACTCTGCGGATGAAAAATGCAAGGATCAGACCGATCACGCTGATGACCATTGCAAAGAAAAATGAATTTTGAGATCCGATTACCATGGCATTAGCCATTTCATTTACGGATTGAGGCATGCTGGATTGGCTCAAATAGCTGTCCATGCCTTTGGAGAGTATACTTACCGCTACGGCAGTACCGATTGCACCAGCGACTTGCTGGAGCGTACTCATAATAGCCGTTCCATCCGGGTATAGATCCATAGGGAGCTGGTTTAGACCGTTAGTTTGGGCTGGCATCATAATCATAGAAATGCCGATCATCAAGCAGCTATGCAGCACAATAATGAGTACGAGCGTGGATGTCGTTGTAATGCCGGACAGGAAAAACAACACAGCGGCCACGATCACAAGTCCTGGAATCACAAGCCATTTAGGACCAAATTTATCAAATAAGGAACCCATAATAGGCGACAAGAGACCGTTGATAATTCCACCTGGCAGAAGCACCAAGCCTGCTGTTAGAGCGGACAAGGCCAGCCCTTTTTGCAAAAAGAGTGGAAGAATCAGCATCGTAGAAAGGATCGTCATCATACATAAGAACACCATGATAACGCCGATCACAAACATTGGATATTTAAATACACGCAAATTTAGCATAGGTGCTTTCATTTTTAACTGTCGTACAGAGAACAGAATCAACGATACCACGCCGATGATCACAGGAAGCAAAACAACCAGGCTGGTCCAGCCTTCGCCACCTTCACCAGATTTACTGAAACCAAACACGACACCGCCGAAGCCAATGGAAGACAGGATAATAGATAAAAGATCAATCTTGGGCTTGGTCGGTTCTGAGACGTTCTGCATAAACAAAATACCGCAGATCAGCGAGAGGACCAAGAAAGGAAGAGAGATCCAGAAGATCCAGTGCCAAGATAAATTCTGAAGTACCAGTCCTGCAATGGTAGGTCCTACCGCAGGTGCAAACATAATAACCAATCCGATGATTCCCATAGCCGCGCCTCTCTTTTCAGCTGGGAAGATAATTAAGATCGTGTTAAACATCAACGGCAATAACAGCGCTGTACCCATAGCCTGCAAAATGCGTGCGATCAATAACACTGAAAAGGTAGGGGCAAGCGCTGCAACGAGACAACCAGCTATTGAAAATAGCAACGATGTCACAAACAGCTGTCTTGTGGTAAAGGTTTGAAGCAGCAATCCCGATACAGGCACCAAGATACCAAGTGTCAGCAGATAAGCGGTAGTCAGCCATTGAGCTGTTGCAGTTGTAATATGCAAAATCTGCATCAAATCATTCAACGCAATGTTAAGTGCCGTTTCACTGAACATCCCAATAAAGCCACTAAGGAGCAGGGCAATCATAATAGGTAGCACCTTGAACGTTTTGGGTTCAGAGGGTGAGCTTGTTTGACTCATTGTACTCATGTTGTTTTTGTTCCTCCAATAAATTAATGGGTATTGAATTATAACGATCGGTCTATATATAATAAACATGCTATTATTTTTTTGTCAAAGTAAAAGTTTCAAATATTATATAATGAAGGATGCTGTATATGGCTGCTAAACCCGAATCATATGAGAATATCGTACAAACGGCGTCGAGGCTCTTTTTTCACCAGGGGTATCATGCTACCGGACTGAATCAGATTCTTGCGGAGAGTGGATCACCGAAGGGATCACTTTATTATTATTTTCCACATGGTAAAGAAGAGTTGGCTTTGGAGTGCATAAGAAGAGGGAATGAGTTTATTAAGCAAAAATTAAAACAGGCACTGAGTGGAAACGAAAATCCTGTAGTAGCCATTCAGGATTTTATTCGTCATACGGCTGAGGAGGCAGACCGTCTCGGCTTTGACAGCTTCATGCCGATTGGCTTCTGGGCTGCCGCGGAAACTTCCTGTATTAGTGAATCACTACGTCATGCCTGTGTGAATACGTTTACAGATTGGCAGCACATCTATATGGAACGCCTTCAGGAATCGGGCTTGGACGAGGAAAAGGCACACAGTCTGGCGGTACTGATCATCTCGATGCTCGAAGGGGCATTAATTTTAGCGGTTACACAACAGAGCAGTGCTCCTATTTATAATATCGTGGATTACATTCCACAGTTGGTCAAATGACTTAGCTGGTCGGTTTTCATGCGCCCCTAATGAGCTCTAACAAGCGACTTTAGAGAGTCGATGTTTTCATTTTTGAGAACTCGGCTTTTTGGTGCATCCTGGGACGTAATTTTACTCACATTACCAGCACCAAATGATGAAAAGTATGGTAAAATGGAATGAATTTGATTTTGCGCGAAAGGAAGAGTGATAGCAAGTGGCAAAAGCGAAGGTACCCAAACGGCCTACTCGGGATGAATTTGTACTGGAGGAAATCGGGAATCAGCTTGTAGAAGCACAACAAGAGCAATCCGAAGTTGTATTGACAGTATGGGGACGCGAAGAAGCAACCCGCGGACAAATCGTTAAAATGGACTCGAGAACAGGCAAGGTTCATGTAGAGAGTAATGGAGAAACGGATAAAGTTCCTTTTATGGATATCATGAGTGTAAATTACCCGAGAGATTAGTTGTGATTACATAAATATAACAGAAAGGGATGAAAGAATGTCAAAGTTAGGCGTCTCCCTTACAATCGGTATTTTTATGATCATCTTTTCAATAATTTTCGGTTTTAAAGTATATATAGTTGTTTCTGCTGCTATGTTCGGACTTTTTGCTTATCTAGCTACAGTAGGATATCTCAAACGTAACAGCCAGGATGATCCGTCAAATGATGGCTATTATGAATTTTTGGAAAATGTCAGGAACTAATAATTATTATTCGTGAATAAAAAAACAACCGAGTGGTTTACAGCCATCGGTTGTTTTTTTATATTCTGCTGTATAAGTGGTAAGGAGAACACCGCATTGCTGCGTTGACCTAGGCCTGGTATGGGTTTATGTAGCTTTGATCGAGCTGGCATGACTGGCACGGGCTTCGGCTTTCTTAAGCACCTTACGATCGAAAATGAAGGGGCCGAACGGCAACAGCGAGGCAATTAAGGCTGCAAGCCCTTGCAGTAGCGTAATTTTACGCAAAATCAGCATGACAATAGTGGCAACCACATAAGCCACAAACAGTACCCCATGGATCATTCCCACCCAGCTTACCATTTGCGGCATTCCAGCTGCGTATTTAAGTGGCATGGCAATACACACAAGCAGCAGATAAGAAATCGCTTCAATATTACCAATGGCACCAAACGTCTTAAAAGCATTTTTGAACATAATACACATCCTTTTTCTATTACTTAAAATTTAATATATCCTATAATGCAATGTTATTAAACGGTAGAAAGTTACGATATATCGAATATTTACAGCTAGCTTTTAATATTTCCTCTGAGACTAGGGTAACAAGGTTTGCTTTGTATGGCTTAGCGCAAGAAAAAAATGTCTAGTTAGCCAAGCTCGAAGGCTTTGTATATGGACATTTCGAGGTTAACATGTACCCAATTACTAAAGAATGCTAGTGTCAGGTCTAAACATTTGGTATGGAAATTCCGATAACAGTTAAATGAACGTCTGTACGTTATGGTATATATTTTAAAAGCTGGATTACAGCAGAAGGATTTGTGAGTTTACTTATTTATTTTGACAACATAAAATTTCAATACTGGTATCAAGGAGAGCATAAAACATGAATAAAAAACGTTTGCGTCAATGGATGGCTCCGTTCGCAACGGCTACGCTGATTTTGAATACGGGGTATGGCATTTTGGGACCCGATGCAGTGGCTAGCGCGTTGCCGACTGAAAGGCATAACTCAAATCTGACAGGTTTGAACATACCACAATCACATACCAAATTAGCGACCGTTCAAGGACGCCAAATACCGATCACTTCTAGCACGAAATTGACTACATTAACCGGTCAGAAGCCTAATATTAACCAAGTGATGAAATTAATGTCGACCCAATTGGTTACTGCGAATATTGCGCCAGCAGAGATAAGCAATCTGACAGCGATCCCTACAGAAACAACAAAAGTAAATTTGTCCTGGACTAATCCATCGGACATCAATTTTGACCACGTAAAAGTGGTTAATGTCACTAACGATGTATATGTTGATAACATTCGAAGTAACTCTTATATGATGAGTGGTTTACAGCCGAATACGACATATACCTTTCGAGTAAAGACAGTGAATAAGAGCGGCAACGAATCTCTAGGTACGACAGTACAGGTTAAAACAGCTTCCACTGACGCCCCTGTAGATAAGACACCCCCAGGAGAAGTAAGCGGGCTGACAGCGACGAATATAGGATATAATGGATTTACCATCAATTACATACTGCCTAAGGATGCTGACTTAAGCCAAGCGATTATTTATTTAAATGGTACAGAAATTCAGAAAACCACAGGCACGTCTTACACGTTTAATGTGTTAAATGCTGCTACTGCCTACAATGTAACGGTCAAAACGATAGACAAATCCGGAAACTTATCTCAAGGAGTTAGTATTCCCGTTACAACGTCTTCAGTCTCTACCGATATCGTGCCCGAAGTGACAGGTGCTTCAGTGACATCAGTTAATAACTATAGTGTTACTGTTTCCTGGACAAAACCTAGCGGAATTAGTACAGTCAGTCTATATAAGGATGGACAACTAGTAACTGATTCAACAGGATCATCCTATACATTTAATAATCTTTCGGCAAGCCAGACATACACGTTCACGATAAAATCCAAGCGGAGCACAGGTGCGTTATCCTCCGGTGTGAAGCTGACTGCCACAACGGACAGTACATCTTCCAATTCGTCAGAAGTTTCTAATCTTGAAGTCGATAGCAAAAGCGACACCTGGATCAAAATCACCTATGATATGCCGAGTCGAGCAGAGAGGGTAAAAATCTATGTTGATGGTGATTATAAGGGAACTACAACCTCAGAATCCTATAAAATAACGGATTTACGAGAAGGACGCTGGTATGAGATTAAAGTCATAACCGTAAATAGTAGTGGAAGGGAATCTAGTGGTGTAAAGATATCCGAACGCACGAATTCGGATGGTTACTACTCTTCGTCCTCTAGTTCATCGAACTATGAGAAAGCGAGAGATTTAATGCGGATTGCGGAGAACAGTCTAAATGCGTCCGACTGGCGTTCTGCCAGAGATGCGATAAGTGATCTGCCAACCGGTACACGTAAAAGCGACCTGCTAGATCGACTGGAGGCTATTCGCAATAGGGCATTAGGCACCAGTAGTTCATCGTCCGGGACGAGTTCAACTACAACGACTTCCGGCACTACGACGAGTTACACGAACAATGCGGTTGCTTCATATACAACATCGTTCACCCTGACACCAGGAGCTAAAACAGCTTATGTTGATGGTCGGGCTACAACGATAGCTCAGGCTCCAAAAATTATAAATGGGGTAACGATGGTCCCGTTACGCTTTATCAGTGAACGGGTGGGTTACGATGTAAACTATGAAAAAGGGACTAAAAAGATCATTCTGAATCGTCCTACAGACGGCAAACAAATAGTACTTCAAGTCAAGAATTCCACCCTTGCTGTATATGAGTTAAACAACTCCCGAAATTATTCGACGAACATCACTGCTCCGGTTATTATTAACGGCTATACGCTGGTTCCATTACGAGTCATCAGCGAGCTTTCGGGTTATCAGGTAAACTATAATAGTGTATCCAAACAAATTACGATTACCAAGTAAATACTCTAACAAAAAGAGTTCTAAAGTAAAAAACTTTAGAACTCTTTTTGTTAGGAGTTTATCATGATGTCGATGATACACGGATTGGTATCTCAATGCTTACCTGTCCGCCGCCTGTCTGGGTGGAGTTAGTGATGATCAGCTGTCCGCCATGTAGGTTCACAATGGATTTTGTTATATACAGACCCATGCCGTAATGTCCAGTTAATCTTCTGGATGAGTCGCCCATATAAAATTGCTCCGCTGCCTGTTTGAGGCCTTCAGGAGAGAAGCCTAGGCCTTCGTCTACGATGCTTAAACGAATACACTCTTCGGCAGACTCCGCAGTCAGCCGGATTTCGCTATATTCCGGCGCTTGCTCTACCGCATTAGAAGCAACATTCATGATGGCTCGCTCAAGCAGAACTGGGTCTACATACAACGTACTAGGGAGGTTATATGTAGCAAATACGACAGATATTTTTCTGACAGCGGCCAGAGCCATTACCTGATCTTTTATCTTAGTTAGATAGAAGTCAGTATCTATCGTTTCCGCCTGCAGGGTGGCTACTGTTTCCGCTTTTGAAATTTCAATAAGAGTCTTAATATACTGCTCCATTTGCCTGGTGCTCTCCGCTATATAATCGGTATAGTTTTTTTGCTCCTCCGATTGATCGGTTTCGGACAGCAACTCTACGTTTCCGCGAACGATAGTGAGTGGTGTTTTGACATCGTGTGCCAGGGCGGATATTTGCTCACGACGGGATTTTTCGAGATTCCATTGTTTCTGAAGCGAAGTCTTTAACGTTTCTTTCATTTTATCCATAGAATGGAGCACCCGATCGATCTCCATCACACCACTGAGCTGAATTGAGAAGTCCAGGTCCTGTGCCTGAATTTGCTTTGTAGCCTGCTGCAATCCACTCATTTTGCGCGTCAGCTTTCGTCCGAAGGAGGAAGCGAGCAGGGCTCCTCCCCCCAGGAAGGCGATACAAAACACGGCAAAAAAGGACAATTCCGCGTTCGGCAGATATTGACGTAGAATAGGAAGTTCAAACTGCGCCGAGACAGAGTAGCGCATCACAGTAACTTCATTATTATGTGAAACTTTTACATAGTTATAGGGAAATTGATAGGCAGTATTGCTCTGCTGCGTAACACTCCAAGCGGCTTGAGCCTGCTTTTCAGAAAGATTTCCCTCAATGTGGCGGCCTTCCGAAGTGAATGACGCGTATCTATATAGTTTCTGCCGAGAATCCGGCTGTAGGGTCTTGCCAGCTTCAAGGATTGCCTTATCCTCCCGTACCTGATTCTCAGCATAGTTCGCGGGAAGAATGGTTCCACAAGACATCAGGATATAGAAGATGAGGACCAGGAACAGCGCTAGCGCAATCGTCCCGATACAGAACATAACTAAATAACCCAGAAAAATGGTTCGCAGTTTGGTTGTCTTATGTGCTTGCTGTATTTTGGCTACTTCCATCGGTACCCGATCCCCCAAACTGTCTCCACTGGCGAAACCTCTACTTTGCCAAGCTTGGCCCGGATATTTTTGATATGCTCCACGATGGTGGCGGAGTCGCTGTCTCCATCAAAGCCGAAGACGGCTTCGTAAATCTGCTCTTTAGAGAACACTTGACCCCAGTTCAGAGCTAGAAACTTACATATCTCATATTCACTTTTGGTAAACGGGATTACAACATTTTGAACGGTGATTTCCTTACCCGATAGATTGAAATGAACTTCCCCGATGCAGAATACATTACGCCTTTCACGATTCTCTCGTCTGAGATGAGCGTTGATTCGAGCGCGCAGCTCTCCAGCCCCAAACGGCTTGACAATATAATCGTCGGCTCCTTCCCCAAGGCCCAACATTACATCGTTCTCCATGGATTTTGCTGTAAGGAACAGGATCGGACAGTCTACCTTGCTGCGAATTTCCCGACAGAGTGTGAATCCGTCCATGCTCGGCATCATCACGTCCAACAGGATGAGGTCAAAGGCTCCAAGCTGCATGGTGAGAACCTGTGGGGAGGTGGAGACTACCGTGACAACATGGCCATCTTTCTGCAAGATATTTTGAAGTAGTGCCAAAACGGCGGGTTCATCATCAACGGCCAACAAGTTTGCCATGCTTTATTCACTTCCCTTGCTTTCTTTCTCTAATCTTTACTCGGATGAATTTTGTCCTTCCCAACGACAAATCCATAACCCTAATAATACCATGATGACTAAGGTCCCTACTACGCAATACCTGATTCCCAAATCAAGCTGTATAGTTTCAGGGATAGAATCTGCTGAGCTTACGCCGTATTGCACCCAGATCGTGATGAAGCGGGCAGCCCAAGCAGAGGGGATGAATATCCAATTATGATCACCCAGCCCAGTTAGAAGCAAAGCGGACAATAGACTCTCCATGATGCCCAGACCGATAGAAGCTCCTTTACCGAATCGCAAACTAACGAAAAAATGTAGAATATAAAGGAATAGACTCGACATAAACAGAATGCAGGCACCCAACACATAAAACTTCAAGCCATACGGGGACTCTTTCAACAGATATATATAGCCAGCTCCAAAGCCGCCTGAGGCAAGCAGCACACTACCAAATCCCAAGCACAGAAGCAGGCTAAGCTTGCTCAAAAAAGGTAACAGCTTCACCGGCGAGGTCAAGAGGTGTTGAAAATTTCCAGCGACTGACTCCTGTTCAACAGCAATGGAGCATACAATACCAATCATGGTAGGAAGAACCACAGCCAGGACCTGCAAATAGCCGTCTATCTTCGAAATCGATGAGTATGGAGTGAAGGAATAATAGGCTAGAAAGATTGCTATGCCTAAGAGTGGCACAAGCAGCTGCACCAGCAATAAGGGCTGCCTTCTAAGTTTGAGCACATCAGATTTCAGATTGCGGAAGAAAGATATCATCTTACTTAGCCTCCCGTTTACGGAAAGACATGGCCGTCAGCACTGACAGAATCATGAATAGACATACTGTGATCAACAGGCCGGGAACAATTATGCCTCTATCCAAAAGTGGATCTCCTGAAGGAACGGCAAGCCCATTAGGCAGCACTTGAATGACGGCGCACATCAATCGCGCTGGAATAGCATAGGGTACCGCCCACCATACAGAAGACGTAGCGAACAAGACGGTGCAGGCTACGTTGCCCAGCATGTTGATGATTAGGGTGGCAAACATGCCTATTCGATCCGTTAGGAACAGGCAAAGTGGAACTTGCCACAAAAAGGTGATGAAGAGTAGCAGAGTTGCAGCGACGCTTTCTGCTAGTGTCACGGAAGTTGAGAATACGAATCCGCCAAGAGTTATCCCTATAAATAGGATAATAGAGGAAGCCATTAAGAGCCTTACGCAAACCCCGATTTTACCGTACCATACCCGAGCCAAATCTACAGATATGCCAAGGACAGCACGGTATTTCAGCTTCTTGCCATCCTTTTGGATCACTCCTGAGCACATTAAGGTGAGGGCACCTGGTAGCAGCATGAAATACCACCAATTGTAGCTGGCGCTTTGGAGCATACGTCCCCCCATGAGCACGGTACACAGAGTAAGAGTAACGATGGGGGCAAGCCAGACCAACTTTTTCGTGAAGGTGCGCTTTAATTTTAGATGTTCGGCGGCTATGTATTGCTGCATCCTACTCACCTCCCTTTCGATATTTCTGTGCAATCTGCATGAACAACGATTCCAGGTTTTGCCCTGGAGTGACCGCCTCTTGATAAGCTAATACGCCGCCGGCAATGATACCAACATGGTCAACGATTTGTTCGACTTCGGATAAAATATGACTGGAAAGAATTACGGTAATTCCTTGCTTCGGGAAGGAGCGAATTAGTTCACGTTGCTCCTGAATACCAATGGGGTCTAGTCCATTGGTTGGCTCATCTAGGATCAATAGCTTGGGATGATTGAGGAGAGCAATCGCAATGCCCAGCCGTTGCTTCATACCCATCGAGAACTGGCCGGAGCGCTTTTTCCCGGTATGGGTCAAATCAACAATGCTCAGCACTTCATCAATCCGCGAATCAGGTAGTCCAAGCAACGTTGTGCGAACCTTCAGGTTCTCTCTAGCTGTCAAATTCTCATAGAGTGGAGGAGCTTCGATCAGCGCGCCGATCTGAGCAAGATCTTTTCGGGACCAAGGTTTCCCTTGAAATAAAATCTCACCGGCTGTCGGGCGTAGCATACCGGTTAGCATTTTTAAGGTAGTTGATTTTCCTGCCCCATTTGGCCCGAGCAATCCATACACGGAATTCTCCTGAATAGACAACGCGACGTTGTTCACTGCCTGCTGTCGTCCAAAGGTTTTGCAGAGATTTTTAGTCTGTAAAATAATATTATCCATATCAGTTCATCCTTTTCATTCGTTCTGACAACTACTTTACAGATCAATTCTAAGAACTTTATAAGGATTGAAATATTAATGTTTCAAACTTTATGCATTCATGCAGTATTCGCTATAATGGATACAGTGATTTAGGAAAGGGATGTAATCATGAAGAAGGTTATCGTAATCGGGTCAGGAATTTTGGGGGCATCGACAGCATACCAGTTAGCAAAAATGGGCGCTGATGTCATTCTTGTAGACCGCAAAGATAAAGGACAGGCGACTGATGCAGCTGCTGGCATTATCTGTCCCTGGCTATCACAGCGACGCAATCAGGCTTGGTACCAGCTAGCCAAAGCGGGCGCACGTTTTTACCCCGGGTTGATTGAAGAACTCAAAAGCGAGGGAGAAACAGAAACTGGCTATGCTCAAGTTGGGGCTCTCAGTATTCACGATGATTTGGAGAAAATCAAAAAAATGCAGGAACGAGCACACTTACGACATACAGATGCACCGGAAATCGGTGAAATTACGCAACTAAATGAAAAGGAAACCCATGAACAGTTTCCTTTATTAGAAGATCGATATCATTCTGTTCATATTAGCGGTGCCGCTCGTATAGATGGTCGTGCGCTACGTGACGCGTTGATCCGATCAGCCCAAAGAAATGGGGCAACCCTTATCCATGGGGATGCTGTGCTTCAATATAATTCCGACCATGTAACCGGAGTAACGGTCGATGGACATAGTTTTTCGTCTGACGTAGTCATTGTTTGTGCTGGTGCATGGGCCAATCAACTGATGCTGCCTTTGGGCATTCGCTTTAAAGTTAGTTTTCAAAAGGCACAAATCATGCATTTGCAGATCCCTGCCGGACAAGATACAGGCACCTGGCCTGTAATCATACCGCCTTCTGACCAGTATTTGTTGGCGTTTGATCAACAGAAGATCGTAATAGGTGCGACTCACGAAAATGAAATCGAAGGCTACGATACAAGAGTAACAGCAGGTGGAATGCAGGAAATCCTAAATAAAGGTTTAGAATTAGCACCTGGTTTGGCAAATAGCACTTTTCAGGAGGTAAGAGTCGGTTTCCGTCCTTTTACCCCCGGTTTTCTACCGGTGCTTGGAGCTGTGCCTGGCTGGAACGGCCTTATAGCTGCCAATGGGCTTGGAGCATCCGGGCTGACCATGGGTCCCTTTATTGGAAGCCAACTGGCAAAGTTAGCACTGGGAATGGCTTTGGATATCAACATTGATGATTATGATATTCGAAATGCTATTGATGAAGATTGATCCTTGAAGCTAGACAACAGTAGATATGCATAAGAAGCCGCCATACTGGCGGCTTTTCTGATAATATAAGTTCTTTTCCTGGCCCAAAGATAGAGCTTATGTCGATTTTTAAGGTTACTCGTTTCTATTTTTGTCTTAGACCTAGTAAAACCCCGCTACGTAGGAACAAGATTAGTGACACACCGAAACAAATCACAGAAAACAGGCTAACGGAAATAAAACCACCGCTGTGCGCGTATAGCATTCCTGCTGTGAAAGAGCCAACCATTGTTCCAAAATACATAGAAGAATTGGCAAGTGATGAGACTGTTCCGCGTGCTGTGGCAGACAAGGTTTGAAGCATACTCATCATAAGCGGAAAAATCATTCCAAGGATAAGGAAGATCAGAAAATATGTAATTTCGACATAGGTCACACTAGGTAAATAGGGCAGAAGCAAATAAAGCAGACCGATGAAAATTACGCCATAGATCAAAGAGTGCTTAGGCCCCACTTTGTTAACTAAGCTGCTCCCAAATAAGCTGCTGATCGTATTTCCTAAACCAAGGAATAATATCACCGTACCAATATTTGCAACATTGAGGCTGAATTTGTCGGACAGCCATGTGCCAATAAAAGAGAAGGCAGCAAAATTTCCGAGTTGGAACAGGAAGTAGGCCAGAAAAGCGACCTTAGGTGTTGACCCCTGCAGCAATGAACGGTATCTGTTCCTAATCGAGAGAGCCTTTTGCTTCTGTATAGAAGGAGGCAAGGCGGGCAAGAGAACAGCAGTCCAAATAACGATCAGGAAGGTGCAGCAACCAATCATAATAAAGGGTGTTTGCCACCCGGCGGTAGCGAGATAGCTGCCAATGGGCACGCCCAGCATTTGGGAAAAAGCTAATCCTGCGGTGACAACTCCCATGGCTTTTAACACTTTATGTGGTTGAACTAACTGAGGAATGGCTGCCCAAACTTGAGGTGAGGCAAAAGCGGCACTAATGCCAGCCAATAAGCGAAAAGCAAACATGGTCCAAAAATCAACGGCAAAGCCGCAAAGTAGAGTGAAGATACCAAAACCAAGTAAGCCGAACAGTAGTACTTTTTTTCGATTCCATGCATCTGACAACGGTCCTGCAATTAAGGCAAACAGAGCATACCCTAAAGCATAGGCTGAAACAATCCAGCCCGATTGTTCGATAGAAATGCCGAAGCTTTCACGAAGAATAGGTAGAAGAGGCGACACAATGAACGTATCTGTACCAATGAAAAACATGATCAAAAAAAACAAGGTGATAATTTTATTCAAAACGAAACCCTCCATTTGTTCTATAGTTCGAATATTTTCGAATAATAGAAATATAGCATTCCAATATGCTATAATGCAACTATAATTCTTTGTTAGGCAGGTGAACGGATCTTGAGAACGCTGTATCATCCCAACGTAATTGAAATTACTCTACCTACAGTTTTATATGCTCTAAGTGACCCCATTCGGCTTAATATCATCCAGATTTTAGACGAAAAAGGGGAGCAATCCTGTAGCTCGATAGATATTTCAGCTCCAAAGTCAACCTTGTCTCATCATTTTAAGGTTCTTCGGGAATCAGGGGTCATTCATACGAGAATAGAGGGAACCCAACGCTTTATCTCTATCCGTTACGATGATTTGAATGAACGCTTTCCTAGCTTGCTGTCGGCCGTACTGATGGGCTTGAAGCAATAAAAGAAAAAGGTCTAGTTAGCATAAAACTAACTAGACCTTATTTGTCGAAGAACAACCATATATAATTATAAATTGCCGCTTATTTTGCAGTTAGAGAGAAGCTGAACCCTCTACACGTCATTCATCATGTCGTTGAGATGCGAATTCTCCAACGATTGTGTCAGGGTTTGCATATTTTTCAAGTAGTCGATTTTATAGATACAGGAGTAAATCACGTTTAATACATAGTCAAAGGCAATTTGCGACGAAAAAGTACCAATCTTGGCATGCTTTACTTCGTCATTAGGCACCTGGATACATATACTACTTCGTTTGGCCAATTCACTTTGATTGGTAGCTGTAATGGTGATAAAAGGGATATTCTCACGCGTAAAATGTCGTGCCGCTTTTAAAAAAATCGGTGACTTACCGTGGTAAGTTAAGAAAATAGCGCAATCTTCTGAAGTTAGATTAGCCGTATGGTAAGCCCATTCAGACAGCTCCGTGGCTATAACCACATACTTGTTGATTTTTACTAATTTATTCTGAAAACTTTTTGCTCGGATTTGTGAATCGCCTAACGCATATATAAAGATCCTATTTGCTTGATCCAGTAACTGGGCTGTTTGTGACAGCAAGTGATCATCCATGAATGTAAAGTTTTTTTCAATCGTTTCCTTCATTAATTCAGCAATTTCTTTCGCCACTTGAAGTGGGGTTTCATCAAACCCGAATGGATAGTTGGGGTCTACATTAGAAATATTCTGGGTATCTTGCTGGAATTCCCGAGCGAGTTTTATTATAAACTCCTTGAAGCCGGATAGCCCAAGTTTGTGAATTAATCGATTAATGGCGGAATGCGAAGTATACGTAGCTTTGGCAAGCTCCTGAATATTTAAGTGCAGGATCGATTCCTTGTGGACCAAAATGTAGGAAGCAATGCTTTTTTCGTTTGGTGTAAAGTTTTGCATTTCTGATAATTGCATCAGTATTTTCAACAGGTTCCCCCCGGTTCAATTGAAATAACGTTTGATAAAAGATACCCAATAAACATTTTGTTTAAAAACAAGCCGTCATGCTTACAAATATTCGGTTAAATGTACCGTTTTGATGGCAAATTATTTACGATCGACGTTCTTCTACTATAATAAATGAAAAAGAGCCTAGGGGGAATTAATATGCTTACCATCGGTTATATTGGGAATGGCAAAAGCACCAATCGGTATCATCTGCCTTTTTCATTGACCAGAGATCATTTGAAAGTAAAGACGATCTACGCCCGTAATCCAGATAAAGGGGAGTGGGGGAAAATTCCTGGCGTGCAGTATACAGATAATCTTGAATCTTTAATGAACGATAAGGAAATTCAGTTGATTGTTGTCTGTACACCTGTAGAATCCCACTACACTTATGCGAAAATGGCACTCGACCACGGAAAAAATGTACTTATTGAGAAACCCTTTATGTTAACGAAAGAAGAAGCAGTGTCCATCTTCCAATATGCCAAAGAGAAAAATCTGATTATACAGTGCTACCAAAACAGACGATACGATTCGGATTTTCTCACTACCAAGAAGGTCATTGAATCAGGAAAACTCGGTGATTTGTTGGAGGTGGAAATGCATTTTGATTATTACCGCCCTGAAACCCCCAACTCCACCTCTCATTTTTCCAAATATAACAGTTACCTCTATGGACATGGCGCTCATACCATTGACCAGGTTCTTTCCTATTTTGGGAAACCTGACACGATCCATTACGACGTGCGCCAATTGCTCGGTTCTGGAAGAATGAATGACTATTTTGATCTGGATTTTTATTATCCCTCACTCAAGGTATCCATTAAATCCAGCTTTTTTCGTTTAAAAGAGCGGCCGAGTTTTGTAGTATATGGCAAAAAAGGCGTTTTTATAAAGCAGACAAAGGATCGTCAGGAGGAGCATCTTAAATTATACTATCTGCCTAAGGGACACGCCGATTTTGGCATCGACCAGCCTGAGCATTATGGCATTTTAACGTACCTGGATGATGATGGTCAGTACCATGAAGAAAAAGTGGTTTCTGAAAAAGGAGATTATGCCCGAGTGTATGACAATCTCTATCATTCGATCATACACGGCAAAGAAAAAGCGATTACAGATGAAGAAACCATAACTTCAATGGAAATACTTGAGAAGGGTATAGAGGAGTGTAACTAGAATGAAATTGGGAATTGTCGGAGCAGGAATGATCGTAGGGGATCTATTGAGCTTTATTCAGGAAATCCCGACGATCTTATTAAAGGCCATTTGTTCTAGACCTAGCCATGAGGAGAAATTACTAGCTTGGCAACATAGATATGGAATCTCTCAGATTTATACGGATTACAGCAAAATGCTGAGGAATAATGACGTAGATACTGTCTATATTGGTTTGCCTAATCATCTCCATTATTCATATGCCAAAGAAGCATTACTGAGTGGTAAACATGTTATATGTGAGAAGCCGTTTACATCAAATGTGCATGAATTTCTAGAGCTAAAAGAAATTGCTCAGCAAAGAAAACTGGTATTGGTGGAAGCTATTACGAATCAATATTTGAAAAATTATTTGTCCATAAAGGAGTATCTGCCTAAACTTGGCGAGATTAAAATAGTTGAATGCAACTATTCTCAATATTCATCCCGGTATGAGGCTTTTAAAGCGGGAGTAATCCAGCCTGCGTTTAATCCGGAAATGTCTGGCGGAGCATTGATGGATATCAATTTATACAATATTCATTTTGTTGTTGGCCTCTTCGGGAGCCCTAAGAAGGTAGAATATTTGGCGAACATGGAACGTGGAATTGACACTTCAGGCATACTGCTGCTTGATTACGGCGATTTTAAGTGTGTTTGCATAGGTTCAAAAGACAGTACGGCACCCAATGCAGTGAACATTCAAGGCAATAAAGGCTATGTACACATGGCGAGTTCAGCTAATATATGCGATTATTTTGAATACACTCCTAATAAGGAAACGCCCATCCAGGTGGACCTAAAAGATCATTCGCATCGTATGTATGACGAATTCGTTGAATTCGAACGTATCATCCGAGAAAATGATTTGGAAAAAGTCTCGGATATGCTTGAACATAGCGAAAAGGTCATGAATGTCATTGAGAAGGCCAAACAGTCGGCCAATCTTGTGTTTGGTCCCGATAAACACAATCTTTAATGCTTGTACCTGAAATTGAAGAAGCAACTCGCTTGAGCTGCTTCTGACTCATGGATTTGAGAGTAGCAGATAGATACGTCTGCTACTCTTTTTTTGCCCAGATTCACAATTTCCGGTCCAAAAGCATGCCAATTTGCTCGGCCATCCTCGTCCCGAAGTTCATCTATTATTGGACAAGTACACTGGAGGGAAGGTAAAAGTGAGGGCTTAAACGTAAAAGGACCTGTTTTCGGGTGCCCTCAACCAACTATGATATTTTCCTCAAAATATTCGCACCAAATCCACTGCTTTGGTATGTTTTGACGAGATCACCAAGTCGTACAGAAAAGCCCAAGATACCGCTGCCCCTGTTCGTTCCACGGGGTACATCATACCATTGTCCGCTGACTTCCACCGCCCCGGTCGGATCATAAGTCACTTCCCCTTCCAACACATTGGTCCAATTATGACCACTGCCGTTGTCGCTTAATCCTGTCCACCAGATCCTATTGTTATTAAGGTGCCGAATGTAGTATATGCCTCCATCGTTGCCTCGTTAGATTCCCGTCATATCCGGTTCCTGCCGAGTCGCTTGTGCATTAACAAAAGACTCCCGATTGTGCATAAGCCTGCAATGAGTTAGCGTAGGTACCAGATTGTAGTACACAAGTAGCACTCCTCTATTTTTTTTATTTGTTACAACATATGCCGACACAAAACAATTGAACCTAGGCAAATGCGATTTGAGATTAGAAATCTCAATGGTCTGATTCGAATAGTTAGGCGAGAGCAAATTGATGAATGGAATATGATGATTGATATGAACAGCAGAGGGATTTTGTATGGAATTGCAGCTGATTTGCCTGCGATGCGGGAACACAAATCGGGACACATCATTAACTTGTCTTCTATTGCTGGACATAATGTCTACCCAGACAGCACTGTATATTGCGCGATTAGGCATGCAGTCAAGGCTGATGAGTATGAGATATACGGAGGAGTTGGAGAGAAGAACAGGCCTATGATCTAATTCTTCATAGCTGTGGAGATTGAATTGATGGAATACCTTTTTTTCAGAGAGTCGTACCAGGTAAAATCATCGAATTTATACGAAAATGATTTTACCCGGTATGACGTATTTAAGATCAATAGCACAATCATAGCGTTCTAACTAAAGTCTATCCCTTAATGAAACTTATATCAATCACGAGGAAGTCTCTTTAGTTAGAGTGAATAATTGAGATGAGAAATCATATTTCTCCGCAATATTAAAATCCTGGTCAGCCTTATAAGGCGGGGTGAGTATAAGTCCGATGTTCATTAACTCGCTGCCCGTGAAACGTCGATCCAGTTCTTCCACGAAATATACTGCCATTTCGTCCAGTCCGATGAGCTTTAGCCGTGAATAAGCTGCATTGGGGCGTGAGAGTACCTGGTACCAGCCGACGAGAGCATGCTCACGTTCTGCATCAATGGTCATCCAAGCTGTCTCATTTTTTTCAAAGGGACTTAGCAGACGGTAAAACGTTCCCTGGGTAACTAATCGTTGGTGACGTTTATACAGTTGTATTTGCTTTTTGATTATATTGCACTCTTCCTCGGTCAAAGCCAATGGATCAAGTTCGTAACCGAATACACCGAAGTAGGCGACATTTGATCTGGTTTGCAGCGGTGCGGTTCTGCCTACCTGGTGGTTCGGAATGGTTGACACATGAGCACCCATGCTGCTAAGCGGATAGGCCATGGAAGTGCCATACTGAATCTTAAGACGTTCAATAGCTTCGCTATCGTCGCTCGTCCATGTTTGCGGAGCATAATAAAGCATCCCTGGATCAAATCGTCCTCCACCGGAAGCACAGGACTCAAACAAAACCTCAGGGTATTTGGTAATCAGCTTCTCATATAAAGCATACACGCCTAGGACGTAACGATGGAAAAACTCGCCCTGTCTTTCCTTGCCCAGAGATAATGAATAGGCTTCTGAAATGCAGCGATTCATATCCCATTTTACATATTCGATATGAGCAGAAGAGAGCACGTCATCCATTAACTTAAACAGGTAATCCACAACAGGCGGTTGGGAATAATCAAGAACATACTGATGCCGTCCATGCTTGCGTTTACGCCCGGGTGTTCCCACAACCCAATCCGGATGTTCCCTCATAATATGAGAGTCGGAATTAACCATTTCCGGCTCAAACCAAAGACCGAATTTCATACCAAGCTCATTGATCTTCTTTGCCAAATTCGAGATTCCGTTCGGTAGCTTTTCACGATTTTCAAACCAGTCACCGAGCGAGGAGGTATCATTGTTTCTTTGACCGAACCAACCGTCATCCAAGACAAAGAGCTCAATCCCTAGTTCACTTGCTTTTTTAGCCATATCCACTATTTTCTTCTCGGTAAAATCAAAGTAGGTACCCTCCCAGTTATTGATTAATACAGGTCGTTCCCGTTCAGCCCAGCTACTACGAATTAAGTGTTTATTGTACAGGCGATGGAACGCCTGGCTCATGCCGTTCAAACCGCTCTGTGAGTAGACCATAACTGCTTCAGGCGAATAAAAACATTCTCCAGGATTCAGAGTCCAGCAGAATTTGTCAGGATGAATACCGAGGCTCAGTCGGGTAGTTGAGTAGCTGTCCACTTCCGCCTGGGCAAGAAAGTTTCCGCTGTAGACAAGATTCACTGCATATATTTCTCCTTGGTGTTCCTGAGATCCCGGTTTGGCAAGCGCCAAGAATGGATTGTGAATATGACTACTAATTCCTCGTGTGCTCCCAATGGACTGAACACCTGGTCTGAGTGGTGTACGCTCCACATGTCGTTCCCTCCCCCATGCCCCCGACAAATGAATAATTTCATATTCGGAGTCAGGAAGATCAAGGCTCACGCTCATAAGACGATTGACTCTCAGAATACTATTTCCGGAATTCGTTATGGATACGGATCTCGTGATTACAGGCAGTTCACTGAAGATGGTGTAAGCAAGCACGGCAACCGCTCCTGTAAGGGAATCGGTCAGCGTGATCTGGAGTGTCTCTGCTTCATCTGCTTCCTTACAAAACGTAGCAGGGAGATGGGGGATTTTAGGTTTCCCCGTGATGACCTCGTAACGGTCAAAGATGAACTCCATGACATGAGAACCGTCCTCCTGTATGATCTCAACTGCTGGTTCTCTAAAGTCTCCACTTCCCGAAGAAGGAAATTCCTGCTTGATGCTTTCCAATGATGTTACCAAGTCACCATCAAATTCACCGACAGACACAGAGCGGTAACTTCGTTCAATAAAACGGTCATACTGACCTAGGTACTCCATTTTTTTGCCATAATATAAATGCTCCAATTGCCCGTTCTCCATGACACGGAAAAGATAACTGCAGTATTTGTTCGTTAAGTGAAATGTACGTTCCTTTGGGTTAACTTGTATACTAGCCATGTACATAGCCCCTTTCAAAATATAACTGTCCTGTTGAAAGCGTTATTATCGAACTCAGCATAACAAAGCCAGGGGAAGAAAATACATTACTTTTTTTAAGCGTATTATGGGAAAAACAAAGAAACCTTCAAAGAAAATTTATAGTTAGATTCAACCTTTTTCTAAGTATTTGTCATCCTTAACTTATGCTATACTGATAAATTAACAAACATAGATTCTATATTGGGCAAAGTACGGGGAGGGTGCGAATGGGCCAGAATACGTTTCAGGATGTAGATACACATCCCAGTTCAGAGCATGAAAATATATCGGATCTGATTCTATAAAATTGTGGATAGGCACATATAGAGAACAATTTCTTTGTTTTTGCTATATTAATCTATAAAAATATTGGTATTTGAAAGCGGTTTTCTTTGCTATCGTAAAATTATTGGTTTTTTCCTGCATGGTATTTTTAACGATTGTAGGAAGAATACTTTTTACGGGAGGAGAACCGCACGTGGATTTCATAACTACCTTTATTCCAGCTGTCGGCTGGGGAGTCATGCCGATATTGGCGTATATGACTAAAGCCAGTCCCCGAGAACAGCTGACAGGTACCGTTATTGGTGCTGTGCTGTTTGCCCTGTGCGTGTATATCAATCATCCAGCCTCATTAGCACCGATTCCTTTCGTGGTAAGTTTTATATCCGGTATTTTCTGGGCTGCTGGACAATTGTTCCAGTTTCGATCTTTCCAAAAAGTAAGCGCATCCATCACCATTCCTGTTATTTGCGGTCTACAGTTGATAGGGACGACGTTATTTGCCGCACTGATCTTGGGTGAATGGATAACAGGTTACCAATATGGGATGGGTGTTGGTTCTCTTCTGTGTATTTTAGCGGGAGTTCTATTGACCAGCTATCAGGGCAAGTCTGCTGGGCTGTCTAAGCCTATGCCGTTACGAATTATCATGATGCTGGTTTGCTCCGGGTTAGCGTTAAGCAGTTATGTAGTTATCAATCAGTACTTTAACATATCTGGGCTGTCCGTCATTCTGCCGCAATCGCTCGGGATGTTATGCTCGGCCCTGGTCATAAATTTGAAAGGCAAACATCGGCTACGCTTCTCTCCAGTGCTTCGCAATTTGTTTACAGGATTGGTTTGGAGCATTGCTAATCTAGCACTATTTATTTCCAACGGTCTGATCGGCATGGCGGCTAGTTTTCCGATCTCTCAAGCGAGCATTGCAATTGCTTGTGTCGGCAGCATTTTATTATTTAAGGAAAAGAAAAGTCTTTATGAATGGTTAGCTATACTTGTGGGAATTACGGTGCTGATGATAGGAGTAGGAATGATTAGCCTGCTTAAGCCCTAGAGAGAATTTGTGGAGAAAAAGCCTATATACCAATAGGGCACGCTTTTCGGGATTGACAGAGGTATAGCAGCATGAGAAAATGTACGCGCGTACATAAAATGATTGGAGGTGGGCAATATCGTTTCGCGCAAGGAAGTAGCAGAACTCGCTGGCGTGTCTGAAGCGACGGTGTCTCGGGTATTGAACGCGACCGGTCCTATCAAGGAAGATACGCGGAAACGGGTCCTGGACGTTGCCAATCAACTTGGATATGTTCCCAGTGCATTGGCCCGCAACTTTGCCCGAAGCAAAAGCGGCCATCTTGGTGTGGTTATGCCTTATGTCCCGAAGGCGCACCTGTTCTCTGCTTATTTTTTCTCCGAGATGCTGAGCGGCATCGGTAACAAGGCCAGAGACAGCGGGCTCGATCTACTACTATTATTCCGAAAACCGGGCGAACGGATGGACTACAGCAGTCTTTTCCGTCAGCAAAAGGTCGACAGTTGTATCATCCTTGGAGCAAGGGATGACCACGATGAGGTGGAGGCTCTGAAGAGACTTCAGCAAGAGGGGCGACCGTTCTGTGTCATGAATCACCATTTTGAAGGGCAGTCGTTCTGTGAAGTGGATGCAGACCATGTAGAAGGAAGCCGGGCGGCTGTAAGTCATCTCATTGAGCAGGGATGCAAGCGGATAGCCTTTCTCAACGGTCCGGATATCTATTCCAACAGTACTGAGCGATTGAAGGGTTATCTCATCGCGCTTCAGGAGGCTGGTATTGAATATGACCATGAGCTGATTTTGGAAGGCAATTACAGTCGTCGAAGCGGGCTCGAAGCGTCGGCTACAATCGCAGACAAATTAGATGATATTGATGCCGTATTTGCGGCGAACGACCGGATGGCCCTCGGTGTAATGCAGGGTCTCCGTGAGCGCGGGCTGGCAGTTGAGCGGTTTCCAGCGTTTGTAGGCTATGATGACTCGGATGCAGCTGAGATGGCTGTTCCGCCACTAAGCAGTGTCCGTGTTCCATTTTATGAGATGGGGGAACTTGCAGCCTCGAAGCTTATACCCGATTCTCAGGATCTCACTCCGGCTCTGGAACTGACTGGGTGCGACTTAATCAGAGAACTCCTGTCCACAGAGCTGATTATTAGGGCGTCATCCATTCGTCAATAACATCATTCATCAATAATTCGTTGAAACTCATACCCATAAGGAGGATCACGACATGTCTAATCGTCTTCGTATTGGAATGGTTGGCTACAAATTTATGGGCAAGGCTCACAGCAACGCTTACCGTAGTCTACCCATGTTCTTCCCGGATGCCCCGCTGCAATCAGAGATGTCCGTTATCTGTGGACGTAACGAGCAGGGGGTTCAGGCAGCTGCCCGCCAGTTCGGCTGGAGCGAAAGTGTTACGAATTGGCGTGATCTAGTGAAACGTAGCGATATTGATCTTGTTGACATTAACGCCCCGAGTAATGCCCATAAGGAAATTGTCATTGAGGCTGCCCTCCATGGCAAGCATCTGTTTTGTGAGAAGCCGCTTGCGCTTTCATTGGCGGATTCCCGTGACATGCTGCAAGCAGCAGAGAAAGCAGGGGTCAACCATATGATTGGCTTCAACTACCGCTTTTCTCCGGCTGTCCAGCTGGCGAAGCAGCTCGTCGAAAGCGGTCGCCTGGGCAAGATTTATCATTTTCGCGCCTTTTTCCTTCAAGACTGGATTATGGACCCGTCCTTCCCGCTGGTATGGCGGTTGCAAAAAGAAGTGGCCGGTTCTGGCTCTCATGGTGATCTTGGCGCCCATTTGATTGATCTCGCTCGGTTTCTGGTCGGCGAGTTCCACGAAGTCATCGGCATGAGCGAGACGTTCATCAAACAGCGTCCGCTGGCTACGGAGATGAGCGGATTGAGCTCCAAAAGGAGTACCGAGGCCAATGCACCGATGGGAGAAGTGACGGTTGATGATGCCACGTTGTTCTTAGCACGCTTTGCTGGAGGTGCACTGGGCAGCTTTGAGGCCACACGCTTTGCAGCCGGACATCGGAGCACAAATTCATTCGAAATCAACGGTAGTCTGGGCAGTGTGCGGTTTGATTTTGAGCGGATGAATGAGCTGGAAGTGTATTTCACACAGGATGAGGAAGGCGTTCAGGGGTTCCGCCGCGTGCTCGCCACCGATCCGGTACACAAGTATTCCGAAGCCTGGTGGCCTGCAGGACATACAATTGGATTCGAGCATACCTTCACCCACGAGATGCTTGAGATGTTGAGTGCCATCTCCGAAGGGCGGCAACCTTCGCCGAACTTCCACGACGGGGTCGCTTGTCAGGCTGTGCTTGAAGCAGTAGAACGATCTATAGAGGAACGCCGTTGGGTATCCATTGAAGAAATGTAGGTTAACAACACATTCCGAAAGGTGAGTGGATTACAGATGCGCAAGGCACTGATTGTATGGGGTGGATGGAACGGACATGAACCGGAGCAGGTGGCGGCCATTTTTGAACGCATTCTGAAGGAAGAAGGGTTTGAGGTGGAGGTGTCCAGTACCCTTGAAGCGTATCAGGATGCGGAGAAACTGCTTGGCCTGGACCTGATCGTTCCCATGTGGACCATGGGACAGATTGAGCAGGAACTGATCAATAATGTCTCAGCAGCGGTTCAAAGCGGCGTAGGTCTGGCAGGCTGTCACGGTGGCATGTGTGATGCCTTTCGAAACAACGTGGACTGGCAATTCATGACAGGTGGGCAATGGGTTGCACATCCCGGCAATGATGGGGTGGAGTACATGGTAAACATAAAGCGTGGATCGAGCCCGCTGCTGGACCATATTGAGGATTTTCAGGTCAAAAGCGAGCAGTACTACCTCCATGTAGACCCTGCGGTTGAGGTGCTGGCAACCACACGCTTCCCGGTCGTTCCGGGACCTCATTCGGCTAATGGGCCAGTGGATATGCCCGTTGTATGGACAAAGCGGTGGGGAAACGGCCGCGTGTTCTACAATTCGCTAGGTCATCACGCAGATATCATAGAAATACCTCAAGTGACCGAGATGATGCGCAGCGGATTCCTGTGGACTACGGCAGGCAAACAGGCGGCGACCAGCCGAGGTAGCTCGCTGGCAGAGGCATACACGGGTATGGCAGACAACCAGCAACAGTAGCGTGAACAGGATAGTATCCGATGTAATAAAAGAATGCCATTATCCATTTTTTCTGAAGGAGAAGGGAGTCCAGGCATGAAAAAAATGAAAGTGGGCATCATCGGTTGCGGTAAAATTAGCGGAATTTATATGGAAAATTGCCATCGTTTCGACATTCTGGAGCTGTTCGCAGTAGCGGATCTGGACCAAAGTCGGGCAGAGGAGCAGGCGATAGCGTTCAACGTTCCGAACGTATATTCGGTAGATGAGATTTTGGCTGATCCGCAGATCGAACTCATCATTAATTTGACCATTCCGGCCGTTCACGCCGAGGTGTGTCTCAGAGCTCTTGAGGCTGGCAAGCATGTCTATGTGGAGAAGCCACTTGCCGTCACTCATAAGCAGGGTCAGGCTGTCTTGGATCTTGCTCATCAAAAGGGACTACTTGTTGGCTGCGCACCGGAGACCTTCTTCGGCTCCGGTATACAGACATCATTGAAGTTGATTGAAGACGGAGTCATTGGGAATCCGGTTGCTGCTACGGCTTTCATGATGAGCCGTGGACATGAACATTGGCATCCCGATCCTGAATTTTATTATGCAGACGGCGGTGGCCCGATGTTTGATATGGGCCCTTATTATTTGACTGCTTTAGTGCAATTGCTGGGACCGATTGCCACCATCTCGGGCATGACCAGCAAGGCGATGGATCAGCGAACGATTACGAGCGAGAAAAAGAGAGGCCAGACTATCCCAGTCGATATTCCGACCCATGTGGCTGGATTGTTGCGCTTCAAGCAGGGAGCTGTCGGTACGCTGATTACCAGCTTTGACATTTTTGGAGGTAGCACTCTGCCACCGATCGAGGTGTATGGTACGCATGGCACGTTGCAGGTACCTGACCCGAACACATTCGGAGGGCCAGTTCGCTTCAGGCTGCTAGGCGAGCACAATTGGACAGAGGTACCGCTGCTGCCAGGTTACCAGGAAAATACACGGGGTATCGGAGTTGCTGATATGGCCTATGCTATCCGCAACGGACGACCTCACCGCGCCAGCGGGGAACTGGCCTACCATGTGCTGGAAGCGATGTGGGCGTTCCATGATTCTTCCGATCAGCAGACCTTTTATACGATGCAGAGTACATGTCAGCGCCCGGCGGCTTTACCGGAAAACCTACCCTTATATACGTTAGATGTATAAAACAAGTACCAGCCTGAAGCTGACCTGCAGCATACAAGAATTATAAGACTGGAGGGGCTGTCCCAAAAGTCGGTCTGGGGATTTGCGCATTCTGATTTGATATTAATTACTATAAAAAAGAAGGCTCCAGCTCTGCTTTGACTGCGGCTTTGGAGTCTTCTTAGTTAAATTTTGAAACATCATGCTACATAATTTTGCGCCTTGAACAAGATCTTAATGCTATAAAAATAACATCACTACTGCGAGGAATGCGCTAGAATGGACCTTTTAGCTTGATTAGTTCTATAGTGTCGTTCTAATATAAAAGAAACATCAGCTTGACATCTATGTACTCTTAATACTACGGTGATGTGAATGTATTTTTAATTTTTCAAAAATAGATTTATAGATTGCTAAATTGTGAGCGAAAAATATTAGACCAATTGCAATTTTTGAAGAGGGTGAAAATATGTGTAGATATGCAATGTACGGTCCATACAAAGATATCTTTGCCTGCTTTGCTTGTAGGAAGGTATATAAGCAAACATCCCGCTTTGAGATTCCAAAGGAAGAATATGAGGGGATTGTCCATGTATGTCCGCAATGCCAGACGCCCATGCATGACATGGGGCATGATTTTCAGGCCCCGAAGCAAACGGATATCAAGCAGTGGAAAAAGGTAGAGCTTTTGTACCAAAACGGATACTCTTACCATTCCTGCGGATGTGACGGTCCTGGGTACAGACCTTCCCAGCTACAAGATGTTCCTGGATTCCTGAAGGAACAGCGAAGGTTTGAGAATGAGGGAGAGGCATTACTGCATCGGCTTTTGCAGAGTTAATTGAATCGAGCAAGTAACAAACATGAACTATTCGTAGTGTTGCCATAAGGAGGTCATCATGAGAAATTGTGCGCTATACAGCTCCACCTTTGATCTGGATCAGGTTGAGAGACTATTAGAGTCGATTTATCCCAATAACAAGATACACGTGAATGAAAGCAAAACTAGAGTTGAGGTCAAAAGCAAGGGCTGGTTTAATAAGAAAGTCAAAGGCTTTAACATAATGACCAGCAAAACGAATCCGGAGGAGTTTGCCTCCATGCTTAACGGAATGATAAATTTTTTCAGTCAGATTCCTGCTGAAAACGAACAGTTGCAGCAAAAGTTGCTGATCAAGATGAGTACGCTAAATATGGTGATTGGTGTGGAGACCGAGGAGGATATATCTGAAGCCTTTTTTGCCGAATTACTTGATATCATAAATTCGTTGGACGGGCTGATGTTCTGGGGTGGCGGTAATTTACTTGCACCTGATGGAAGTCTGTTATTAGATGTCAATGGGCGTTCGGAAGTGGAAGATTATACAGTTACTGCTCATGTCAGTTATTTGCACGGAGAGGACCCAATTAGCGAATCCGGGATGGAGCGGAAGCTGCGGTCGGAAAAGAAATTGGTCGATCAAGGCTTTACGCAAATGCCGCCGATCCCAGGCAGGCTAGGAGATGAAGCCGCAGACAGCATCCGTTCTCTCAAGGAAGTGGCTGGCCGTGCCGTTGCTTTGTGTATTGTAGCACTGAAAGGCGAGTGTATCGGTGCGGGCGAAAGCATGGATGATACGAAACGGATGATAAATCAAGTGACTGATCAGTATGGCGCGGACTGTTTCTTTTCACCGGAAGAAAAGAGGTTCTTATTCAATGATTACGTCGATGAGTCGGAGGGCATCCAGTTCTCCTGGCGTTATGAAGGCTTTTGGACTCTGTTATGGGCTTTGGGCCATCTTGAGAAGCTAGGTGACCCAACTGGGATTTGCGACGTGCCGTTGTCTGTTTCAAAGCTGCAGCAATTCGACTCATTTGAGGCTTTTCTGTCAAGCTCAAGACTGCGCAGCAGCAAGGAAATTTTAGATGAAGCGGATTTAATTTGTCGTTACGATTGGATGTGTGTGGATAGCCGCATTCATAAACAGCCAGCCCCTGGAAATCTGGATGATGGTGTAGTGTATGAACGTCATCGTGTGCTTAAATGGCTCACCAGTTACATGGGACAGGATTGGGATGATGTGCGCACAGATACATAATAGGAAGTCTAGAAACATCAATCCTCTACCAAATAGGTAGAGGATTGTTTGGTGTGGGGCACTTTACTTAAAATTCATGACGTTGACCGTAAATTCGCAATTCACTGATCTCAACATCGTACTTTGCGGCTCAATCATGGCCAGCTTGAAGAAGCGGAAAGGAGTGTTTTTATATTCATCCCTCACGTAGTAGACGCAGATAGCATTTTTACAAAGTTGAGGCTTCCATCCGGCAAAGCGATGTTTAGAAGATCTAATCTTTCTACTGGCAGGCGGGTCATGGGACGCTGGTCGAAACGCAGCATGGGGAATGGTATATGGCCCATATATGTACTCGGCTTTTTCCTGGTACTTCTTTAATGAATCCACTCGGCAGGGAAACAGCGATTCAGAAGTGTATATGGACTGAAGACGGCTGGCTGCGCCTGAGTCATGGCGGCAAGTTACCGACTCTGGAGACAGAAGCTCCGAACTTGCCGATCCATCTTTTTCCAGCCGAAGAACCTAGAGACCACTTCATCATCAATCCATCATTTACGGCGATTATTTTTTCATAGAGGCTATATTCAAGCTCAAGGGTAGCGATTTATAATTCTGTTAAACAAGATTACAATCTTGAGAATAACGAGTTGAATCGACAATTATACAAATATAAAAATACTAGACAAGACAACTGCTGGGAGAAAGTTGTCTTGTTTTGCACTTTTAGGACCCATGCTATGGAGTTAGGAAAACAGATTTTAAAACTTTTTAATCATCAAGGAATAGTACTGGAAAACAAAAATATATATGCTTTAGGTCGCTTTGATAAAATCTCATCACTGGGAATGATACAGAAAATCTATTAAAGCGAAATAATTGCAGTTGTAAAAGAAAGCGGTTACTTTAGGATTGCTCTACGTTTGTTTGTTTTGGTCCCAATTATGATCGGAAAGGAGAAGACTTTACCGTGCCTCAGGGATGGAGAATGGAATTGAAATCTATGAGAATGCAGGGGTAACCAATTAGCTATTTATGATGGTAAATAGGAGGCTTGGGAATGAAAAAAACTATAACATGCTTGATTTTGTTTGGACTGCTGATGAGTATGTTGCCGTTCAAAAGTGTGAGCGCTTTCGAAAATGCTAGGCTTACCCAATCGGCAACCGCAAGCTCCGTCGAAGATTCAAGTAAAGCGGCTGATTTTGCGATTGATGGTGACCCGCAAACTAGATGGTCCTCACAATATTCAGATCCGCAGTGGATAAGTGTAGATCTTGGTAGCACCACCAAAATCAATGGCGTTACGCTCAACTGGGAAGCCGCTTATGCGAAGTCCTACCAAGTTCAGACATCGACGGATGATGATCATTGGACTACCGTCTATTCCACCACGACTGGAGATGGAGGAATCGATAAGATATCTTTCGAAGTAACAGACGCTAGATATGTAAAAATGAACGGTATCGAAAGAGCTACCAGCTACGGATATTCCCTTTGGGAATTTGAAGTGCATTCAGCTGATGAACCGGAGGATAACTCACCTCCAACAGCTCCCTCCAACCTGACTAGTTCCTCGGTATCAGATACAACAGTAAGCTTGCAGTGGACGGAATCTACAGATAATGTAGGTGTTTCCAACTACGACATCTACAAAGGATCAGACCTCGTTGGATCCAGTGCGTCGACATCCTTCATCGTTACCGGCCTAACAGCCAACTTGGCGTACAGCTTTTATGTGAAAGCCAGAGATACCGCAGGTAATGTGTCAGATGCAAGCAATGTGATTGATGTTACCACCAGCGCAGCTGACACAAATATTGTCTCAGGTGAAACTTATAAACTAACGGCACAGCATAGCGGAAAAAATCTGGAAGCAGGAGACTCAACTGCCGATGGAGCGAAGGTGCAGCAGTGGACGAACAACGGTAGCGCTCGGCAAAGATGGAAAGTCATTGACGTTGGCGATGGATATTATAAATTGATTGTGCAATCCAGCGGTAAAGCATTAACAGTGGCCGGAGGCTCTTCAGAAGATGGGGCTAGTGTACAGCAATGGACAGACAGCGATTTAACTAATCAAAAATGGAAAATGATTGACGTCGGCGGTGGATATTATAAGCTGCTTGTACAATCTAGCGGTAAAGCGCTGGATGTAATCGGAGGTTATACTAATGACGGGGCAAATGTGCAGCAATGGACGGATAACGGAAATGATCAGCAGAAATGGAAGTTTACGCTTGTTGACTCAACCCCTGATACAACGGCACCAACAGCACCAGCAAACCTGAAAAGCTACTCCAAAACAAACACTTCGGTAAGCCTTGTATGGACAGCATCAACAGACGATGTCGATGTTACCAGCTACGATGTGTACAATGGAACAACTTTGGTCGATTCAACCCCCACGACAAGTTATACGGTGACAGGGCTTAGCGCCAATACAACATACAGCTTCACTGTCAAAGCCAGGGATGCAGCAGGAAATATTTCAACAGCAAGCAATGTCCTAAAGGTTACGACGAATTCTACAACGGAGAATACAGGTTTTTATATTAATGGAACAACGCTTTACGATGCCAAGGGGAATCCGTTTGTTATGAGGGGAATCAATCACGCTTATACCTGGTATAAGGGGCAAGAGTCTGTAGCGATCCCTGCCATTGCAAAAACGGGAGCGAACACCATCAGAATCGTACTGTCGGATGGTCAGCAATGGACAAAAGATGATCTGTCTGCGATACAAAATTTAATCACTTTATCAGAGCAGAACAAATTGGTCGTTGTTCTAGAAGTACATGATGGCACAGGGTCTGACAGCGCTGCTGTATTGGATAATATCGCCAAGTACTGGATTGAAATGAAAAGTGCACTCATTGGAAAAGAAAGCACCGTCATCCTCAATATCGCGAACGAATGGTATGGAACTTGGGATGGCGGAGGCTGGGCGCAAGGTTATAAGTCTGTTATACCTAAGCTCAGAAATGCTGGCATCAAAAACACAATCATTGTTGATGGTGCAGGATGGGGACAGTATCCGCAATCTATTTTTGACTACGGAAAAGAAGTATTTAATGCAGATCCGCTTAAAAATACGATGTTCTCCATTCATATGTACGAATATGCCGGAGGTAATGCCGCCACAGTAAAGAGCAATATGGATAATGTACTGAATAAAAACCTAGCTCTGCTGATTGGAGAATTCGGCATTAAGCATACGAGCGGTGATGTGGATGAGGCTACCATTATGAGTTACGCTGAGCAAAAGGGTGTAGGTTATCTTGCATGGTCTTGGAAAGGAAACAGTCCGGGTCTCGATTATTTAGATATGACCACTGACTGGCAAGGATCAAGCTTAACGGAACAAGGTCGTATTATCATTGAAGGTCCCAATGGTATTAGGGCGACATCAAAATTAAGCACGGTTTATAGTGATTCAGCCAACAAACAGTCATCCAGTAAACCATGAGTATTTAACGTTAGTCAACAATGTTCAGTACGAAAACAAGCTTTTTCTGTACACAAAGCCGCCAAGTTGGCGGCTTTTTTTGTTGCATGAGCTGCCAGCTTACAAACAATAAAAGAATAATAAACAAGACAGTCTTTAACCAAGCAATGGACTTCTATAAGCTTTGTTTTGAGGCATTTGGGAACACGGATCAAGCCGATCATCGCAGGGCAAGTCGCCAATATGGGAGCAGACATTAAGTTACAAATGGAAAGCTTGACTACAAATCAATTGCGTGAAGTCGCAGATCATGTGTTAAGCTTTCCATCTTTCAAAGAAGCTGTTGCACAGAAGTCAATACCATATTTAAATATATAAATTGGATGTAAGCTCGTCTATTGCAGCATATTAGGGAATTCGGTACAATTTACTCATACTACTTAAGAGTAAGCTGGAAGGAGAGAGTAAAGGTTGAAGCAGGAGTATTGTACACCGACTCAGCACCCAAAGTGGTTTGGACTGGCTGTTCAAGCGCTTGTTATATTATCGCAGGAGGACAAAAGCATAGCTTGTCCAAGTATTGAACTCGCCAAATATCTTCAGTCGGAGCCTTCTTTGCTGCGCCGCATACTTTCCGTTCTCGCCAAGGAAGGGCTTATCGGAACCCGGGAAGGCCGTGACGGCGGGTACCACCTTAGGAAACCGGCAGAGTCTATACGACTAGTTGATGTGTACGATGTATTCCGTTCAGACAGCAGGCTTTCCTTTGGTATTACCGAGACAGCTGGCACGCATCCGCTCGGTAAATGTATGAAATCTACGCTTGAGGATATTACCCAAGAAATGGACGATAGCATACGTGGAGTATTAAGCAAGTACACGATTGCTGATCTCGCCAATCAACTGGAAGCCAAGCTTTAGATGAACCTGGAAAAAGACGGTTGACAGCGGCTTGCTTAGATTTTATACTGTGCAATATAAACAACAGTTAAACGCAAGCCGCGCGCAACGTTAATTTTTAAGGTTATACTGTGTGATAATGAACACAGTTATGCCTGTGCGCATAAGCGGAAATATTGTTGGAATTTTTTCAAGGCACTTCGTTTTAATAGATTTCAAACTTTGACTAATCGCTTAGTCTGGATTTAACTGTGCTGAATAAAAAACAGTATTTATTTAAAGGAGGATTCATAATGTCAACTTCAACTCATACTGGTCAGAGCTCCGCCTTGTTCGCCGATGTCATCCGCGAGCGCCGCTCTGTGCGTCATTACGACAAATCGGTTCGTCTGTCTCACGAGGAGATTAAGGATCTTCTGAAAGAAGCGACGCTTGCGCCTTCTTCGAGTAACGTTCAGCCCTGGCGCTTCTTGGTTATTGAGACAGAGGAATTGAAAGCAAAACTGCAGCCAATCGCCTACAATCAATCCCAGGTTACTGAGGCTGCAGCGGTGATCGTTGTGCTTGGTGATACGGAAGGATATAAGAAGCTCGATGAAGTTTTCGGCGAAGCAGTAAAACACGGCTATATAGCAGAAGATACCGCCAAATCGTTCGTGGAAAGATCGATTCATACGTATGCTTCATTGCCAGAGGAAACACTTCATAAAGTCATTCATATTGATGGTGGTATTGTATCCCAGCAGCTTATGCTGGTTGCACGTGCTCACGGCTACGATACCGTCGCGATGGGCGGCTATAATGCGGCCGAGCTTAAGCAAGCGTTCGGTATTAGTGACCGATACATTCCAATCATGCTGATTGCACTCGGTAAAGCGGCACAACCGGGTCATCAGACAACTCGGCTGCCGATAGACGATATCACATTCTTTAACAAGATGCCCGTTAACTAAAAACAAAACCCAACGAATTTAATTTTATGAATGAACAGAGTCGAGAAATGACAACTTAAGGAAGTAGTATATATTCACAATTTCCAAAGGAGGATATCTGTTATGGCTCACCAGAAGAGAAGGAAAGAAGCTGCATGGAAGTCACGAAAGCAAGAACAGCATCCCCATGGTAAAATCAAATCGCTCAAGGAATTGTCCAGCGAACAAGATTGAGGAGTATACTACTTGGAAGAGAAGGGCTGTCGATGAAATTTATCGGCAGTCTTCTCATGGTGTGTGACCATAATGGCCCTTCATACAGGCAGCATCCAACAGTTTCATTTCAGAGTGTTCAGTGTTATTGAAGACATTGAGTTAGCCGTTCAACCCTGAAAATATACATAATATTTTCAGGGTTGTTTTTATTTAGGTTTCTTTGTCAAGGCGAAGAATTACTGCAATTCACCAATGCGTGTGGGCGCTATCGACTTTTGTACGGAAAGCCTGCCGATGGACGGTGGAGGATGTTCTTCGCTTGCAAGAAGCCGTAAAGTGATGATAACGTTAGTTTGACGAAAGCTGAATTAGGATGGGAGTTGAAAATTCTTGAAGAAATTCGGTAAAATTTTGCTTATAGGTTTAAGCTTGGGGTTAGGCCTTGCAATCGGTAATGTGCAGACTCCTGCCGCCTCTGCCGCTGGTACCGAATATTATGTGGCGACAAGTGGTAGCGATTCCAACGCGGGAACAAGCGATGCGCCGTGGAAAACGCTCCAGCATGCGGCCGACACAGTCCCTCCGGGCAGCAAGGTCTATGTCCGAGGTGGTGTTTATAAGGAGAAACTGAAAATCACCCGCTCTGGCTCCGCCTCGCAAGGCCCAACCGTGTTCGCAAGCTATGGCACGGAAACCGCCATTGTTGACGGTACTGGCCTATCTGTCAGTGGGAACGAAGGGTTAATCGAATTGGCCGATGTCGATTACGTCACCATCCAAGGGTTTGAAATCCGCAATTTTACCACTGCTTCCAAGAACGCAGTGCCTACAGGCATTTACGTTCACGGTGCAGGGGGGTTCATTAATCTGTCTGATAACAAAATCCACGACATCAAAAACACGGCCACCCCAACTGGAAAAGACCGGCTAGGCCGGGACGCTCACGGCATCGCTGTTTATGGCACGAAAGCTCCTGCATCGATTCACAACCTTACAATCAACGGCAATGAACTATACAATCTCGTGCTCGGCTCCAGCGAATCGCTTGTTTTAAACGGTAATGTGAACGGCTTTGCAGTGACCAGCAACCTCATTCACGATAACGACAACATTGGAATCGATCTAATCGGCTTTGAAGGAACCGCGCCGAATACTGCTTACGATCAGGTGCGGAATGGGGTGGTAAAAGGCAATCGAGTGTACAATAATTCGGTTCGAAATAACCCATCCTACAAAAGCGATGACAACTCGGCCGGCGGCATTTATGTGGATGGGGGCAAGGACAACATTATCGAGCAGAATTACAGCTATAACAATGACATCGGCGTCGAAATTGCCTCCGAGCATGCCGGCAAAACCACCAGCAATATTACGGTCCGCAGTAACGTGATATATATCAACCGGTTAACCGGCATCGCTATGGGCGGCTACGATGACGAGCGTGGCTCAACGGTAAACAGCAAGATCGTGAACAATACGCTGTACAAGAACGATACATTGTACGACGGAAGCGGCCAGCTTTTGGTTCAGTATGATACACGAAACAACGTGATCAAGAACAATATTTTCGTAGCCAGTTCGACTGATGTGTTGATCTACAATGGATATACTCAAAATTCGGGCAATGTTGTTGATTATAATTTATATTTTGCACCTGGTGGCAGTTCGGGGGCCAACTGGACCTGGAAAGATAAAGAATATACAGGATTCTCCACGTACAAATCGGGAACGGGCAACGATGCGCATTCTCTGTTTGCCGATCCTATATTCGTGAATGCCACGAATGGCGACTTCCGTTTGCAGTCTTTGTCACCAGCGATCGATTCCGGATCAACGGATAACGCCATCATCGGAACCGAGGATATCGACGGGGAACCCCGTGTGAAAGGGAAAGCCGTGAATATCGGTGCAGATGAGTGAAGCAAAGCTAGAGTTTTTGTCGGGTTATGCAAAATCTGATCCTCTTGGAGTCCTGTGCGTGCTGATACTCCGTTGATGCAAGTGGCGGATTGAGGCGACTCAAATGAATAGCTGATTTATTCCAAAAGCCCTCTAGATGCGAGGGCTTTTGTCTTTATATATAGCATTCACAATTTGTGTATTTGCAATTTCCGTAGTTCTTGATACACCATAATTGATAATGATAATTATTATCATTTAATTCGAGGGTCACATTATGATCACCGATTGCTTGTTGCTATGGAGAGGCATCCTAGGCGCAACATTATTTTTCTATAGAGAAAGGTTGATAGCATTGACTGCAAATAAACAATTAGACCGCTTCAGCTCGATACCCGTATTTCTCCATATATGATTGAATGATTGAACTTACTGTTTTTACGAGTCCTCCAATACCGCAAGATCGAATTACAAAATTGTAAGGTAGATGTAAGGCAAATCGATAGCTTATGCCAGCCTGGCAGGATAAGATTGGAACAAACGAAAATAGAAATTTTTTAAAAGGAGAATCGAGATGAGGCTGTTTGAACTGTTGCTATTATTGTCAAACATCGGCTTGTTTTCATTAAACTTTCTATTAAAAAAAAGGCGTAGAATTCCAGTATTCGTTGCAAGCGGTATTGCCACACTTTTACTGGTCATTCATTGGACGGTGGAAGGATACAGAATTCAGCTATTTTTCCCATATTGCATAACGATCATTTTTTTAGCCATTTCAGGTTATAGCTATTTTAAAAAAGACGGTCCAAAAAAAATCCCACGATTCATGTTGGGTTCAGCTTATACCGCTATAGCGATAATGCTGGTCGTAACAGCGGGTCTTATGTATGCTTTTCCTGTATTTAAACTACCTGAACCGACAGGCGAATTTAAGGTAGGAACGCAAACTTTTCATTTCGTGGATACAAATAGGGAAGAGATTTTCGACGAATCCAGAGATGGTAAGAGAGAATTGATGGTTCAGGTCTGGTATCCGGCTCAAGCTAGCACTGGCAAGTATGCTCCCTTTATTCCCGATACCCAGATTTTACGTTATATGGCCGCGAACTATGGTCTTCCCGGGTTTACGTTTCAACACCTGAGGTACGTATCCAGTCATACTTATTCGGGGGCCGAAGTTTCTTCGGCACAGACTTCATACCCGCTGATCCTTGCGAATCCCGGCAACGGCTCTTCCAGGTTCCTCCACACCTCGCAAGCCGAATATCTCGCGAGTCACGGATATATGGTGGCAGTGATCGACCACACCTACAATACATTTGCAACCGAGTTTCCGGACGGTCGAATCACAACCAGCACAACCAACGACTTATTCTCGCCCGACCATGATTACCAGACGAGCAGAGAAAATCGCGACAAGTTGGGACAAGTTTTAACCGGCGATGTGGCGTTTGCGCTGGACCAATTCGAGCTCATCCAATCGGGGAAGATTCCAAGTCATCTAAAAGGGAGGATTGATCTCGGTCATGTCGGGGTGTTCGGTCATTCCATCGGCGGAGCGACGGCCTATGACGCTTCTTACGATCCGCGAATCGCAGTCGGGATAGACCTTGATGGAGGGCTTTATCGACTGCGTGACAGAGAGGGTCTGCGAAAGCCGTTTTTGTTCATCAACTCGGAAAGCTATTTCGAAAAATTAAAAATGGTAATGGATAATCGGGTCTACACGGATGCAGAGCTTAACCGTATGGGATCAACAAGAGAGTGGGAGGATCAAGTAACGGAAGATAAAAAGTTGGAGCTTGAACGGATGCGTGAAACGGTCGACGAAGGGGGACAAGTCCTCTATATCGAAAATACGGAGCATTTGAATTTCGCTGACGTACAGTTCATTTCTCCGATTTTCAAAATGCTGGGCATTACAGGAAAGATTGCGCCCGAAAGAGCGAACTCCGTTATCAATGCCTATATGCTAGATTTCTTCGATAGGTATCTGAAAAATCAAGGCGGAAACTTAATGAAAGGACCGGATAGCCGCTTTCCGGAGGTGAAGTTCGTAACCTCGCTATTATAAATTACGGAACAGGCTACCGATTTTGATATGCTCCCCTTCAAGTAGACAGGTTTAATAAATAAACCGCTAATTGAAGGGGAGTTTTTCTTTGTCTAAAAAGAACGAATACAATGCGATGCGATGTATGCAAAGAGGAAGGGAGAATAAGTTCTATGAATTCCATGAAAGCGTTTGACATATTGGAATATCATTCTATAATTATGAACAGAATTGGACCTCACCGAGATGGAAAAATCCTGATTATTCCAGTCTGGATCGGATGTAGATGTTGTCTATTCTCAAATAGGTCGCTGTCTATGAGGAATACGATAATTGATAGAGCTGTTGTTCAATAAACAGTAAGCTCCATAATCAGGGGCTTGCTCTTTTATTTACCTAAGGAGAATGGGGCGGAATGACACTTAAAAAAAGAATCTTTTTATTGTTTTTTCTCAGCGCGTTTATTCCCTTTATTAGTATATTTGCAATTTCTTATTATACCATTGATTCCATTTTTGTAAATAAAATCAATGATGGAATTAGGAGCAATCTACAGCAGGTAACTTCATCACTGGAAAATTCAATTACCAATCTGAATCATGTTACTCAGCAATTATCATATAGCGGTACTTTAGGCAAAAAACTGGATGAAGTCTTGCAACCTTCCTCCAATATAATTGAATTGATTGAGGCTAGAGATGAATTAAAGAATGAGTTAAATGTTGTAACGTTTACTAATCCGAATATAGGCTTGACCTTATATTATTTCCAGAAAGAAGGCGCTACACAGTTCGCTAACTTTCCCATCAAAGATCGTTTTGCCCCTGAGTCTTTGCCTGTGCTTTTCAAATCTTATGGCATTTCGTACTATGGTCCCCATATCAGTATGAACCGATTTAATGACCAGCTCGTTTTATCTGCCATGCGAAAGGTACAACTGCCTCAAAGGGACGATGTATATATTTACGTCGAATCCGGCTTTCGTCTTACCCAGAATATACTAGGTTACAACCAATACCAAGGAGCTTTATCGCATTTGATCCTAAATGGTGAAGGTCAAATTGTTTACAGTGAAATTCCGGAAACGATGAAAGTGGGGGAGAATTTCTTCAGCTTATCAAAAAGTGCTGCAAAAGACGGAATATCCCGTGACTACCATTGGTTTAAGGAGGACTCCGCTCAGAATTGGAGCGTCATCTCGGTAATTTCGCAGGCTAAGTATCAACAGGAGAAAAACCAGTGGTTGCTTCAAATATTACTGGTCGCTTTATTTTTTCTCGGCTTTACTGTATTTCTTGCTTGGCTTCTGTGGAAGATGGTCTACAAGCCACTCGGTCTGTTCCATTCGGAAATTAACGGAATGTCTCAGAATCCACAAAAGGCAGGTAGCCAGACTCGCACTCATATTCCCGAGTTCGATTTTCTATTGGGAGAATTCTCAAATATGCAGCACCAAATCGGTGACCTGTTCAAGGAAGTGCAGCAGAAAGAGAAGATCCGTGCAGATTTGGAAGTGGAAAAATTGTTATATCAGATCAATCCTCACTTTCTGATGAATACGCTAGATACTGTACATTGGCTGGCCGTCATGAATGGACAAGGGGAGATTGACAAGTTGGTGCAATCCTTGAACAAGCTGTTGTATTACAATTTGGGTAAATTAGGGCAAGTATCGACGATGGAAGAGGAAATTGATGCGCTAAGACAGTATCTAGTCCTGCAGCAAATTCGATATGACTTTGAATTTGACGTGCGTATTTCAGCAGATGACCATGTGCTTCAAATACCTGTGCCTCGTTTTATTCTGCAACCGTTGGTTGAAAATTCTCTCTATCATGGACTGAGTGACGAAGGTTTTATTCAAATTGAAGTTACACTCACCAAAACGCTGAATATTCTGATACAGGATAATGGAGCCGGCATGACCGAGGAAGCGATTCAAAAACTCTTGAACAATCGTATAGCAGAACATAAAAAAGTAGGGATGGGCATCGGACTCAATTATGTTCACCGCATGTTGAGGGCACAGTACGGAGATCAAGCACAACTGGTGATCGAAAGTGAATTGGGTACAGGGACAAGTATTCTGCTCATACTTCCTATCAAAGGAGAAGATGTTCGGGGATGATTAAAGTATTGATTGTGGATGACGACAAATTGGTACGAAAAGGCATAAGCTCCGCGATGCCGTGGAATGAGTTCAATATGGAAGTTGTAGGAGAAGCAAGTAACGGGTTGAAAGCACTGGATTTTCTGAAATCCCAACCGGTCGATCTGATGTTGACGGATCTCGCGATGCCGGTGATGTCAGGTATTGAACTGATGCGAGCTGCAAGGCAACTCTATCCAGAGCTTCATATTGTCGTATTAACACTGCATCAAGATTTCGATTATATCCAGGAAGCGCTCAGGCTGGGAGCCATCGACTATATAGCCAAGGTTCAGCTCGAGAAGGAGCAATTCGAACACGTGCTGCATCGAATACATATCCGGATTGACGAGCTGGCGAATAAAAAACGAAAGCTGCCGCTGCTTAGTGAGACTAATGTCCATTACCGCCATGTGTATGCACTTGTTTCACTGGATCGCAAGTTAGGACAGAGCTGGCCGATTGAACCGACATCCAGTGTAGATGAGATCCGATGGGAGGTTGAACGGAACAGTTGGATGTGGGCGGCACCCATGGACTTAGAGGATCAACTGTTCCACAAACTGAAGGAATACCGGGACCAAGTTCCCCAAGGCGCCTTGCTAGTTATGTCCGATGTACAAGAGCGAACGTGGTCGCAAATCCAAAACTGGATTATGAATTATACAGAAACGTCCTTATTCTATGCATACGACCCTTATGATCCTGTCATTGCCGTTTCGATGAATGTGGAGGAATCATTTCCAATAGAACCGCAGGATGAAGACATGGATCGAATTAAGCAAAGTTGGTTTCTATCACCATGGACACATAACGACAGTTACTACAACCAACTGATTGAACAGTTCAAATCACTAAGACTGCAAAAAAGCCAGTTGATGGGATTGCTATACTCGATAGTTATGGAATGGAATCACCTTTTTGCCGAGTCTACGCTTGGTAGAATCTCAATGATCCATTCTTTTCTATCGTGGTACGAGGTAGAAGCTTGGATCAAGCAGACCTCTGTGGACATTCGTAAGGCAGATGAACAGACCTCGTATTCACAGGAAATTGTAGACGCCGTGAAAAAAGCGATTATGATCATGCAAAATGATTTGGATCAAGCTTTTACTGCTTCAGGTCTGTCCCGGCAACTGAACATCAGCCGAAGCTATTTCAGTCAATGCTTCAAGGATCTGATGGGGAAAACCTTTAATGAGTACTCCCGTTTTATACGAATAGAGAAGTCTAAAGAGTATTTATTGAATACAAATAATCAGATTTTCTGGATTGCTGAGCGAGTGGGTTATACGGATGAAAAATATTTCAGCCGAATTTTCCGCGAGTTGACAGGCCTGCTTCCAAGTGAATATCGACAGCTGGGCAGAGGGGATAAAAAGCGTACTCTTTTATAATTCAGTCAAGCCGACAGATTCCTGATAGGAGCTGCCGGTTTTTTGTGCTTTACTTTGGTTAGTAAGTAAAGATAGACAAATGTATGTCGGCAGGTAGGATAAATGCTTACAAGCCAAGTATGACTTCACTGCCTGGCGTGAAACCGCATACATTTTTCTATCCAAACAGACGTTTAATCCCTATCTCGTTTTGTCTTCATCGAGTTTTATAATGAAAGCGTAAACAACAATGATAGAGAAATATTCACAACGAAGGGGAATCGAATGAGATGACAACTAAATGGTCCGTAAAAAGCAAATTGTTGACGAGACGTCTGGCCGTACTGTCGATATCTGCCCTAATGATTTCAACCCTTGCAGCCTGTGGGGCTTCATCCAACCCTCCCACTGCGAAGGAAGCGGGCAAATATGAGGTAACACCCGGAGACCCATTCAGTGCCTATAAAGACGAAATAACCGTCACGATGGGTCGTGTGACTACGGCCAACCCGAAGCTGCCGGCTGGAGATTCGTATGAGAATAATGCGTATACTCGACTGGTCAAAAAAGCGTTTAACGCTCAGATTAAAGACCAATTTGAAGCCAACGGAGAAGATTACAGCCGTCAGGTTTCGCTCGCCATCGCCTCTGGAGAACTGCCTGACATGATGCGTGTCGATTCCAAGGATGAACTCAAAGAACTGGTTGATAATGATCTGATTGAAGATATGACGGAAATTTACAAGCAGTATGCCACAGATAATATCAAGAATATTTACGACTCGTATGAGGGCCGGGCGTTAGACAATGCGACGATAGATGGACGTTTAATGGCGCTTCCAGCTACTTCCCTAGATTCCGCACCAACCATGGTCTGGGTTCGTCAGGATTGGCTGGATCTACTGGGAATCCAACTTGACGCAGACGGAGATGGTGCCATCAAGCTGGAAGATGTGGAGAAAACAGCCGAGGAATTCTTAAAAAGAGATCCTGGTCAAACCGGGAAACCAGTAGGTATTCCCTTTGTGAACACCCTGAATACAACTGACTACAATGGTTCCGCCTATACCATGCTGGGAGTTGCCTCAACGAAGGGTTCATTCCCTCAGTACTGGATGAAGGGTAAAGACGGCAGCATTGTTTATGGCTCGACAACAGAGGAAACCAAGCAGATGCTAGGCGTCATGGCAGATTGGTTCAAGAGAGGCATCATCGATCCGCAATTTGGAACACGCACATTTGATGATATTACGGCACTGTACACCAACGGCCAATGCGGTATTGCTTTTGGACCATGGCATATTCCCGACTGGGGTCTGGGCAACGTGAAGCAGAAGGATAAGAATGCGAAATTCACGGCTTACACTTTGGAAGATGCAGATGGAAAGGTAAACGTGGCACACGCCAATCCAGCTAATCAGTTTATCGTTGTAAGAAAAGGATACGAACACCCGGAACTCGCCGTTAAAATCGTAAACCTTTTCTACGATAAATTGGCAAATGATAAAAATGTGGGAACATCTATGCCAGAAGCTGCCAAGTATCAAGAGAACGGCGTAGACGGTTCTACCAGACCGTTTAATATTGAAGTCAACTCGGCGACCTCGTTACTGGATGACTACTCTGATATCGTTCGAGGGATTAAAGGAGAGATAAGTTTGGATCAGGTCCGGACAACAGAATCAAAGAACAATATTAAAAGTATCCAGACTTACTTAAGTAATATGGATACGGATAACGTAACAGCCTGGTCGAAATATCACTCGCGTATCAACGGAGTGGGACTCATTGACAAACTGACACGGGAAAACAAATTTGTATGGATGACACCCGCTTTCTCCGGAACTACACCAAGCATGAAACAGACCTGGGCTAATCTGACCAAGATGGAGCAGGAATCTTTTATCAAAATCGTGACAGGTGCAGAACCTCTGAATTACTTCGATACATTCGTTAGCAATTGGAAGAAGCAAGGCGGTGACCAGGTAATTCAGGAAATTAAAGACGAGGTTGCATCCAAAAAATAAACAATCTTAAACTGCTAACAGGGCTGCGTATTGCAGCCCTGCTTTTAGGAAAGGGGTCCATCCATGAAACAGGGAAACGATAAAGCAAAAATCCGGTTCGGCACGGGTGCCATATATCATCTGATGATGCTTCCGGGTATTTTATTTTTGCTGGTATTCAGCTATGTACCGATGGTCGGTGTCATTACGGCGTTTCAGGATTATATACCAGCCAAGGGAATGTTAGGCTCCAAATTTGTAGGGCTGAAGCACTTTATTTATATGTTTAAGCTGCCGGACATCGCACAGGTTTTTAGTAATACGTTGGTGATTGCCATTGCCAAGATTCTATTGGGAACAATGATGGCTATCATTTTTTCCATTTTGTTAAATGAGATCCGCATCAAATTCGTTAAAAAATCCGTGCAGACAATTGTTTATCTGCCACACTTTCTGTCCTGGGTAGTTCTAGCGTCCGTGGTTGTTAACATGTTCAGTTTAGATGGAATTGTGAATCAAATTTTGACCTTTTTCGGTCTGGAGAATATTAATTTTCTCGGCAGCAACACCTGGTTTCAGCCGCTGATTATTGGGACAGACGTGTGGAAGGAGTTCGGTTACAGTTCCATCGTCTATTTGGCTGCAATTACTTCGATTGATCCGGGTCTGTATGAAGCGGCAGGAATGGATGGAGCCAGCTGGTGGAGAAAAGTATGGCATATTACGTTGCCAGGCATGCTGCCTATTATCCTGCTCATGGGAGTGATGAGTCTGACCAATATTTTGAGTGCCGGCTTCGATCAAATTTATAATCTGTATAACCCAGTTGTCTATGAATCGGGAGATATTCTGGATACTTATGTATATCGGATTGGACTCGTTGGGCGACAGTATAGCTTCGGTACGGCTGTTGGCCTGTTCAAGTCAGTGATTGGTATTGTTTTGCTATTGTCCGCCAACCAATTAGCCAAAAAATACACCGACCGAAAAATATTTTAAGGAGGCGAAGCCTGTGTCGTATTCTGTAAGCCAAAAAAATCGAATTGGCGGGTTAGTCATCTATGCCATCGTCATATTGCTGGCATTGATCTGCCTACTTCCATTATGGAATATCGTTGCGATTTCATTTAGCAGCAGTGAGGCCGTGTCAGCTAATGCTGTAGGTCTCGTACCGGTCAATTTTACAACCGCAGCGTATACGAAAATTATCGATGATGCTCAGTTCTGGCGTTCCTTTGGCATATCTGTTCTACGTGTTGTGCTTACACTTCTTCTCAACATGATTCTAATTGTTCTAATGGCATACCCGCTCTCCAAGTCAAAAAGAGAATTTAAGGGCAGAAACATTTATATGAACGTCATGATTTTTGCCATGCTGTTCAGCGGTGGGATGATCCCGAGTTATCTATTGATCAAAAACCTCGATATGCTCAATACAATTTGGTCGCTTGTTCTACCAGGAGCTGTCCCTATATTCAGTGTCATCCTTGTCATGAACTTCTTCTCTGCTGTACCTAAGGCCCTAGAGGAAGCAGCATTCATCGATGGGGCAAGTCCGTTGCAGGTCCTGTTCAAAGTGTATGTTCCCGTGTCCATCCCTGCGCTGGCGACGGTAGCACTATTCAGTATCGTGGGAACGTGGAATGATTTCTTCAGCGGTTTGATCTATATGACTCAAGTCAGCAATTATCCGCTCATGACGTATATTCAGTCCCTTAACGTGAATATTGCGGAACTTCTTCAATCCGGCACCAACTCAGCACAACTTAGCAACTTGACTGAAATTTCAAATAAAAATCTAAATGCGGCAAAAATCGTAGTCGCTGTCATCCCGCTACTGCTGATTTATCCGTTACTTCAAAAATATTTTGTGACTGGAATTGTTGTAGGATCGGTAAAAGAGTAATCACAAAAAGAGATGACCCTGATAAATTCAAGGATCATCTCTTTTTACATAAAATAATTGAACACAAAAAATAGCTATGATATAATCGATAGCGTTATTGACAAATCATATAAACAACCGAAAAAATATTATCCCTACTATTATAGTACATCTAGAACTTTGATTTGTCAATGTTTTTTTTACCCCCCCAGAAAATAGAAAGGAAGATGGAATGTGCAATCAGGCTGCGTACATAATCAAGCGGTTTTGAGAAGAAGTACGCGGCGACTTACTTCGGCGGTGACTAGGCATGATCATGATTGTTCGCTTTTTTCTCTATATTAATGGTTAGGAGAGATGTTGAATGAATTCACTGGTTCTCGATTTTCAAGAAATGGATAACACTCAGCTTTTGCTGGTTGGTGGAAAAGGATTGCACTTAGGGGCATTAACCAAAATGGAAGGAATACAAGTGCCAGAAGGGTTTTGTGTTACAACATTGGGATATCAAAAAGCCATCGAACAAAACGAAATAGTTCATGCTTTTCTGGATCAGCTAGCTACGCTTAAAGTAGAAGATCGAGAACAAATTGATGATATCAGCAAGAAGATTCGACAGGCCATTATGGAAGTAGCCATTCCTTCTGATGTTGTGAAAGCAGTTGCTCACTATCTCTCCCAGTTTGGTGATGAATATGCTTATGCCGTACGTTCTAGTGCGACTGCTGAGGATTTGCCGCATGCTTCTTTTGCTGGTCAACAAGATACCTATTTAAATATTATCGGCAAAGAATCCATCCTGGAGCATATCCGCAAATGTTGGGCTTCTTTATTTACGGAACGCGCGGTAATTTACCGAATGCTGAATGGATTTGATCACAGCCAAGTTTATTTATCTGTCATCGTTCAAAGGATGGTGTTCCCACAAGCTTCAGGGATTTTATTTACCGCTGATCCCATCAATGGCAACCGAAAGCTGCTCTCTATCGATGCAAGTATCGGACTTGGAGAAGCGCTGGTCTCCGGCTTGGTATCTGCCGATTGTTATCAAGTACAGAATGGGGTAATAGTCAGCAAGAGGATAGAAACCAAAAAAATGGCTATTTATGGACGAAAAGAAGGCGGAACAGAGACCAAGCAGCTCAATCCTGATCAGCAAAAAACGCAAACCCTTACGGATCAACAAATTTTACAACTGGCACGCATTGGAAGACAGATCGAAGAACATTTCGGCTGCCCCCAAGACATCGAATGGTGTTTGGCTGATGATATATTTTATATTGTCCAGAGCCGGCCGATCACCACTTTATATCCCATACCTGAAGCAAATGACCAGGAGAATCACGTGTATGTATCTGTCGGCCATCAGCAAATGATGACTGATCCTATTAAACCACTGGGAATATCTGTTTGGATGTTAACAGGTGCCACACCCATGTTTAAAACTGGTGGTGGAAGGCTGTTTGTGGATATCACGATGGGTCTGGCTTCACCAGATGGCAGGCAAAATTTATTGGATGTTTTAGGACACTCCGATCCGCTCATAAAAGACGCGCTTATTACCATCATAGAGCGGGGAGATTTCATAAAATTGGACCCATCTGACAAAAGCGAACCGGGACCCGTTAAAAGCCATAAGGGTATGTCGTCTGCGGATATTCTGGCAGAAGCAGGAAACGACCCGGCAATTGTTGCCGATTTGATTAAGAGTAGTGAGACATCGTTATCAGCGTTAAAACATAACACCCAAACGAAATCAGGATTGGATGTATTAGATTGTATCCTGGAAGATATGCAGCAACGGAGGCAGCGTGCGTCAGATCTGAAAAACTTGAGTGTGATTATGTCCGCCATCCATGCTTCAGCATGGATCAATGAAAAAATGGATGAATGGTTAGGTGAAAAAAACGTAGCAGACACACTTTCCTTATCTGTACCTAACAACGTCACTTCTGAAATGGGTATGGAGCTATTGGATGTTGCAGATGTGATTCGTCCCTACCCGAAAATAATTGAGTATTTACAACAGGTAAAGGATGATAACTTTTTAGAAGAACTGGTTCAATTCGAAGGTGGACAGCAGGTGCGTGATGTTATTACTGCTTATCTCGACAAATATGGAATGCGATGTGCCGGGGAGATCGATATTACAAGAACACGCTGGAGTGAAAAACCAAATATATTGGTACCTATGATCCTCAGTAACATCAAAAACCTTGAGCCTGGCGCCAGTAAACGAAAATTTGAGCAAGGGCGACAGGAGGCAATGAAAAAAGAACAGGATTTATTAGCCCGATTGAAACAATTACCGGATGGTGAACAAAAAGCCGAAGAGACAAAACAAATGATCGACCAGATCCGGAATTTCATCGGTTATCGTGAATATCCGAAATACGACATTGTTAGTCGCTACTTCATTTATAAACAGGCTTTACTAAAGGAAGCGGAACGACTCGTACAAGCCAACGTTCTTCATGAAAAAGAAGATATTTACTATCTCGCTTTTGAAGAATTGCAGGAAACCATACGCACAAATAAACTGGATTACCAGGTCATCGACAAACGCAAAGACGAGTATAGATTATATGAAAAACTAACTCCGCCACGTGTTATCACGTCTGATGGCGAAATCATTACGGGTCAGTACAAACGAGAAAATATCCCCGCTAAAGCTATTGTAGGCCTCGCTGTTTCTTCGGGTGTTGTAGAGGGGCGGGCACGTGTGCTCCTGAATATAGAAGGGGCTGATCTGGAAGATGGCGATATACTAGTCACCGCCTTTACTGATCCCAGCTGGACTCCATTGTTTTTATCCATAAAAGGGTTGGTTACGGAGGTGGGCGGACTGATGACCCACGGAGCCGTTATCGCACGTGAATATGGCTTGCCAGCCGTTGTCGGAGTGGAGAATGCGACCAAACTGATAAAAGATGGGCAACGAATTCGCGTGCATGGAACAGAAGGGTATATCGAATTTTTGTAATGGATAAATAAGGGGAAACGATAGCGACGGGAAGGAGCTCACCCAACAAATTGGGCCGACGCAAGAGGAACTTTATCGTTATGGCTCCCTTTATGAAGTATATTCATGCTGGCAATGGACAACGCTTAGGTTAAATATTATCTTATGCGGGAGGTCATCGCTTCTTGAAATTTGAACTAGGACGTTGCTTACTGAGTGAACGATTGATGGAATCTGGAAAGTCAGCAGAATGGCTGGCAAAAGACTTGCTTTTTAAACCGGAACGAGTTTACGACTTTATTGAAAACAAGAGAGTGATGCCTCTCAAAATTGCCATATCGATCGCCGATTCCATCGGTTGTGATGTTCGTACATTGTATGAATTAATTCCGAATGATAATGAAGTAAAGGTAGATTAATGGAATAAGTGCCAGGTTCCATTAAGGCAACAAATGTGATCCATTAAACTTTAACGGCAAACGCTAACTTAATAAAAAAAGGAGCTGATCAACGTGATCGGCTCCTTTTTTAACGGGCAGAATTTCCTTAGAAAGTGAGGGAATAAATTCCATTATTATAATCAGAACCTTTTTTCATTATCCAGAACACGAATTACGCACACCTTCTTATATTTTTTTGCAAATCAATTTTCGAATGATTCAGACCTAGTCATATAAGACAGTTGACAGTTTGTCATGCGGTATATGTGACAGGCCCAAGTACGATGTCATCAAAGCTTGGCGGTTTTATCACTGTTCGATTTAACAATATCGGAGGTAAGGTGAGGGGGTAAAGCAGAACAACATTCTAAAATAATGGAGCGATTGCGTTATGAAATTATTCACCATTCGAAAAGGAGTGAAATATGGCAGATTTTCAATACCATTCCGACCTATTTGCCACTCTGATACTTACCTCATCAAAGTTTAAGTGTTTCTTATTGGCTTACTATTTTTGGTCGCACTTATATATGAAAACTTGAGCGAGCAGCGATGTGCATCAAATTGTGTGACGGACCCCCAACCCGAAACAAAAATTAACTTTTTTTTAAGAATCTCTTTACGTTTAATTAAGATTTGTTTTTCATACTTAATCATGTACAGTAGGCAACCGGATGTATCCGGCCCTGCCAGTACTTCAGCCCGTATGCTATCTTGGTTAAATCCTCTATCATTAAGTTAACAGAGATAAGGAATTCACATAGAAATATTATTTCAGTTCGACAATTTCAATGGAATTTGTCTATTAAAATAAGATTGAGGGATGGTTGGATCAATGTTGCTTCGTTTACGCAAATCTTCAATGCAGGCAGTCTGGATGGTGTGGGAAAGAGGGTTCGATTGGATATCACGCTTTCGCGGCTCGCGTACATCGCACTTTGGAATTTGCAAAGTCATGATTAAGAAACACCGAGGGGAGAGCATCGTCTGTGCGGACTCCACCATCATCGATAAAGGCGATCTGGTCGGGGAACTCCATCTCAATAATGAAACGATTCTGATGCTGACCAAATCCGAAGACTCAGACCGCGCGGCGCTCATGACGGCCCGGCTTACACGGAAATCCATGCAGCAGATCAGCGAGGCATTCGCAAGTCAGCCGGAGTTCAGAGAGGTGAAGGCGTTAGTCGCCATTACGCTGCTTCATCGTGGTTTGATACATGGTCTTGGTTTCGAACAACAACCGATGAAATCAGATCTGTTCCAATGCATTACAACGGCTTATCTACGATTGTTGTTATCCGTCATGCACCCTGAAGGCAAGAAGCGGATTGGCCGCAAGACCGAACAATTGATACCGATGATGCTGATTCACTCCCGCAGCTCGCTGAAGAACCGATTTATGACGATGAAGAGACAGTCCGTTTCAAAGGAGTTATGTCTACCCAAATCAAGATCTAATTAATTAAAAACAAAAGAAACTAGGAGCGTGGTGGGTAAGTTCCTGGAGGGCGGTATGGAGTTGAAACACAGCGACTGGAAACCCATACCACCCAGAGGTAACCTATTTTTCATCATGCTCTGTAACAAAGGCGGGAAGGCATTCATGGATGAAATTATGGAATTTTTACAGAACTTCGGAGCGACGGGACTTTTTATTCACGCTATGCTCGATGCGATTATCTTCCCTATCCCGGCGTTCTTCCTGCAGCTTTCTTTAAGCGCGATGCAACCGGAGTCGGCTTTATGGCTCGCTACGGTTGGCTTTGCCGGAAGCCTGCTTGGAACACCGATCGGTTATGGGATTGGCAAGCTGTCGGGAAAGCATGTTTTAGGCAGTGTAATGAAGAAAAAATGGCTGGATTCGGCAAGCGACTTATTTGCCCGCCGTGGCGAGGCCGCAATCCTGATCGGATCGTTCACTCCGATTCCGTTTAAAATATTTACGATTTTATCCGGATGCATGAATTATACGTTATGGAAGCTGCTCAGCTATGCGGCCATTGGCCGGGCGGTGAAGTTTTATGTAGTCGGTTTTCTCTTCTATATATATGGCCGCGCGGCAGAGAATATGGTGAACCAAGTTCTCACGATTATGCTGGTGGGCGTTGGTATAGCGATTGCGGCAATATGGTTCTTAATACGGAAGCTGTCTGAGCGGAGGAAGATAAGGGGTGAACATCAATCTATGAAAAAAAAAGGGAATGGAGGCGGAAAGAAGGATGCAGTGGATAAGGCGAATTGATCAAACGATGTTCTTCTGGTGCAACCATCGGCTGAGTAGTCGGGTCTTGGACCGATTGTTCGGATGGATTACCCATTTGGGCGGAGCTTTATTTACCATCATTTGCGCAGTGTCCTTGGCATGGTTCGCCGAGGGGGAGTTCAGCAGAATCGGGCTGCAAAGCTTGATCGCACTGGCCGTTAGCCATATCGTTGCTGTTCTGATCAAGAGAAAGGTGCGCAGAGACCGGCCTTTCCGCAAGCTGGAGCAGGTAAAGGTAGGCAAATTCCCGTTGAAAGATTATTCCTTCCCATCCGGCCATACAACCGCTATTTTCGCCTTGGTTACACCTTTTATGTTGGCCTCATCGCCGGCAATTATGCTTGTCTTGATTGGTCTGGCCTTGTTGGTGGCCATATCCCGGGTTTATTGGGGCTATCACTATCCAATCGATTGTGTGGCTGGTGGGATGGTCGGATTCCTAACGGCGGTGCTGGTTATTTTGTTCATACATAGTTAAATTTCACGAAGGAGGCGATTGTTGATGAATAACATAAAACGGGAAAAGCTTCTGATTTTGTCCGGCGCGCTCGGGGATGGACATATGCAGGCGGCCAAGGCGATTTTGGAGGCATCGGTGTTGTACAAACAGGGAGTAGAGGTGGTCGACTTTATGCAATGGATCCATCCCCGCATGCATGTGGTTGAACGGTATTGCTTCCTGCAATGGGTGAAGCATTTTCCCTCCTCATACGGATATATGTATCAGAAGACCCGGACGGACAGTACACTTACTTTCTTCCTGAAGCATTTTCTCACAACCAGCCTACAGCGGCTGCTCAAACTTCTGAATGAGGAACAGCCGACGTTGATTGTCAGTACGTTCCCGCTGGCATCAGCCGCCATTTCCTTGCTTAAGGAAAAAGGGATGACGGATCTGCCTGCGGCAACAGTCATTACTGACCATTCCGATCACAGTTATTGGATACATCCGTTTACGGATCTTTATCTGGTCGGCTCCGAAGGTGTGCGTGCAGCTCTGCAGAGAAAAGGCGTTGCTGACCACAAAATTGCTGTAACGGGCATCCCTGTTCGCCCATCCTACAGTCAGACCAACAATAAAGACCGGCTGCGCGAGAAGCTGGCCTTGCCTCTTGACGCCTTTGTCGTGCTGGTGATGGGGGGCGGTTGCGGGATTATCGATAAATCCTTCATAGAGCAAATGCAATCTGACTCTTTTCCCCCTAACGTGCAATTTGTGATCGTATGCGGACGCAATGTGAAGCTGCTGAACCGTCTGCATGAAGCGTTGGGAGACAGGGATAACGTCATGCTGACAGGCTTCCTGGAGGGAATCCATGAATGGATGGCGTCCGCAGACGTATTGATTACCAAGCCGGGCGGACTGACGACCTCCGAAGCGCTGGCGCTTCAGCTTCCCATGCTGCTGTTGGAGCCACAAATGGGGCAGGAAAAGGATAATGCCAGTTATTTGATTCAAGCGGGAGTAGCGTATCTATGTCAGATTGACAGTTTGCAGGATCAGCTTCAGCGGCTGGTTCAACAGCCTTCCCTAATGGAAGAAATGAGGGAGAATGCAGGGCTGTGCAGACAGCAGGATTCCGCCAGACATGCGGTCTTGCAAATTCTGAACATGCAGAGCGATACCCAGGAAGAAAAATGGGTTTGCTCCTTGCAGCAATATGCTTAAACTTATTTTTCACTAAGGGGGATAAAGACGTTGCTTGTTAAATATTTGTTGATTGGGCTCATAGGCTTCATCAGTCTGTATATGCTAATTCCCAGTTTTCTGCCAAGAATAGTCAGATTGGGAGCCTTTCGTAAGGGAACGACCAAGAACCAGGTAGCATTCACATTCGACGATGGGCCACATCCGAGGTATACACCGGAATTATTGGATTTATTGCAGGATTATCAAGTGAAGGCCACATTCTTCGTGCTTGGCTCGCAGGCGGAACTGCACCCGGATCTAATCAGAAGAATGGATCGTGAAGGTCATCAGATTGGAATCCACAATTACGCTCACACCTCCAATTGGCTGATGCTTCCCTGGACGGTGCGGCGTGATCATATGAAACGGACCGCAGATATTATTGAATCCATAATTGGAAAAAGGCCGGATCACTATCGTCCGCCATGGGGGCTCATGAACGCTTTCGATTTCTTTCATCCCAAATCGTACCGCATCGTACTCTGGTCCTTGAAGGCGGGGGATTGGCGCAGCAGGAGCTGCCGCAAGAAGCTGAAGGCAACGCTGCTGAACGGAATTACGGACGGATCTGTTATTTTACTGCATGACAGCGGAGATACGCCGGGAGCGGACCGTCACGCGCCATATTTTATGCTTCAGGCTCTGGAGGAAGTACTACATCAATTACAGGGACGCAACTTGCAATTCGTTCGTCTGGATGAAATGGCTTGACAAGTGAATGAGGTGACAATAGTGAGACAGGAACCACAAATTTTAATTTTAACGGCCGATTACGGAGAAGGTCATCATCAGGTGTCCAAGGTGTTGCAGCAAAGCTTAATTCGCAATGGTTATAGCGAGGTGGCGGTTGTCGACTTGTTCCGGGAAGCTTATCCTGTGCTGAACAAAATAATCCGCTTTCTATACCGGCAAAGCTCGCATGCAGCCAGTTTAGGCATTCCCTATTACGGATGGATCTACCATCTGACCAACCGGCTTCCCATGAAGGGAAAGATTGCGGCCTGGATGAACAGTCTTGGCGGCGACAGGCTCAAGAAAATCATCCTCCAGTACCAGCCGGAAGTCATCATTTATACATTCCCGTTCGGCAGCTTGCCAAGCAGCGAAGCATTATCTGCGATCCGTCCCCGGACTGCTGTTGTCATAACGGACTTTGACGTTCACCGAAGATGGCTGTTCGCCAAGCCGGATCACTATTTTGTCCCTGCCAGCGACGTCAAAGAGGCCATGGTCAGGCAGGGCGTCCCCGAGAGTCGTATTACCGTGACCGGAATTCCGGTCAGGGAGTCATTTTATGATGCGGCAATGATCGGTTCCAGCTCCGTTAAAGAGGCAGATGAGCATGTGATTCTGCTTATGGCCAACGTCTGCGGCACATTACAATCGCTATCGAGGCTCATCGGGAAGCTGCTACTCTTGTCAGGCGTCCGCATTCAAGTGATTTGTGGCCGGCAGAAAAGATGGAGACGGAGACTTGCGGAGAGCTGGGTGGATGATGCAAGAGTGGATATATTCGGCTTCACCTATCAATTGCATGTTTTGATGAGCAGTGCCTGCTGCGTCATCACGAAAGCGGGAGGCGTTACACTATCCGAGGCGATTCAGGCCGGGGTTCCGATTTTCATCCTAAATCCGTTTCTGGGGCAGGAGAAGGAAAATGCCTTGTATTTGCAGCGCAAAGGAGCGGCAGCCGTGGCCTTTACGATTCATGATCTGGTGTTGCAGATACGAGCGATGATCTCCTCTGAGCCGATCAAGCAGTCAATGATGAACGGGCTGCTCGCAGCAAGGCAGAAAACGTCTGCGGACCATATTGTTCGGCATTTGTTTCCTGAGGCAAGCCCCTTAAGAAGGGGTGGAATATGATGAGCGGGAGGAGCGCGTTCAAGCTTTCTACTCTGATGCTGTTCACAGTGCTTTTTTGCACAGAGTTTGTCCGAAGCGCTTTCTTGTTCTCGTTCCTGCCGAACTTTGCCGTCAACGAATCGGGGCAAACCGTTGCTTTGGTCGGTCTTGCCGTCTCGCTTCATTATACAGCCGATACGCTGATTAAATGTGTGGCTGGATATTTGCTGGACAGGTTTTCGCTGCGCTGGCTGCTGCCCGCCACTTTCGTCCTGATGCTGTCCGGACTAGCCGCTGTGTTCGTTAGTCCATATGCCTGGGGGCTCGTTGCCGGTTCCGTGATGCTTGGGATGGGGGCGTCGCCTATATGGCTCATTTGTCTGGAGAAAATCCGGCTGACGGAGCGGGCAGCCCAGATTGGGGCGATATACACCGTGTGGCTGGCCTGCATCGGTCTGGGGCCGATCACAATCAATCTCACCTTCGATTATGGCTTCGTACCTGCCTTCCGGCTGATGGCTGCGCTGCTCGCCGTCGGCTGCATTGCATCGTTCGGGATTAACAGAACAACCCCCTTGCACCTCCAGAACGTCAGCTTTGCCGAACAAGCGACAAGACTGCGAAGAAGACTCGTTCAGCTGAAATGGCTACTGCCAGGCATGGTTCTGCAGATGACCGCCGCGGGACTGCTGCTGCCGATACTGCCCGGTTTTGCCGCTGACCATCTCGGTCTGAGCCAGCCGCAATATTCGATAATGCTTATATTCGGCGGGGCCGGTGCGATGCTGTTTCTGGTCCCGATGGGGAAGCTGGCCGATCGATGGGGGCACAAGCAAATGCTGTTCGCCGGTTTCGTATCGCTTACGGTCATATTGGCTCTGTTAATCGTATCCATGCCGCCGCCTGCATTAACGATGCTGTTTGCCTTTATGCTGGGATTGTCTTACTCAGCCGTGCTTCCGGCCTGGAATGCGGTGCTGTCGTACCTTGTTCCGGAGGATCAGAAGGGGACCGGGTGGGGAGTACTCTCCGGGATTGAAGGGCTCGGTATTATGATTGGTCCGGTCATCGGGGGATGGATAGCCAGCCAGTATACGAATGAAACTGCCATTAGCATCAGCGCTGCTTTACTGGCTGTTCTTGCACTTTTTTATTTAATTTTGCCGCAAAACAAGCTTGTCTCGGCTCGCGGGACATTGCAGCACAAGAGGGAGAATGCTCATGGACCTGATCGGGTTAGTTGAACAATTGTTTCACGAATATGGATACCTGGTCTTGCTCATCGGCTTGCAGCTAACTTCATCGCGCTCTCCATTCCGCCGAGCAACAACACCTTGGCCTATATCGGTTTCTTAGCCTCTAAAGATGTGCTTCATGGGCTGCTGGCTTTTCTCAAGCAGGACTCCTACGATTGCAATCAAAAAAGAAAGTACACTGAAACAGGGGAGAGTTGAATCGTAAAAAAGAAAATAATAAGTGAAAACAAAAGTGTTACGAATGCTATCAAAAAATTGTATGGCCGGGTTGGGGAATTTCGGCACCTCCGGGGATAATCAAAAAGTACAACATTAATGATATTCAGAAAATTAGGTTGATGACAAGAAGCAATGAATTTGGAGAATGCTGCTAAATGAATTGTTCAAATTTCCAGTGAAGTCTTCTTGTTTAACTGTCGTGATAGTTTATCCTTGCTAACTAAATTGTATGAGCTCTATCAAATAACATAGTTAGAACAACAACTCATTCTGGGCATGTTTCTTTGCCTATGGGTAAAGGTTGTTGTCCTAACACCTTTTGTACTAGAGATCCTTATCTTAGCAAGCACGTCATATAACAGTTGACAGTTTGTCATGCGGTGTATGTGACAGGTCCAAGTACGATGTCATCAAAAGCTTGGCGGTTTTATCACTGTTCGATTTAACAATATTGGAGGTAAGGTGAGGGGGAAAGCAGAACAACATTCTAAAATAATAGGAGCGATTGCGTTATGAAAACATTCACCATTCGAAAAGGAGTAGCACTTCTGACGGGCAATCATTCTGGGGACATACCGGCGGTACTTTCGGACTTGAATCAAGAGCCTTCGGATCTTTAGGCGGGCAGCATATTTTGGTAACGTGCATCAACTCGGTAGCTCCGGAAGTGGAGCCGGCTCACAATAAAATAATCGATAAGGAGTTTGGCAGTTAAGTTTAAAGCCGACATCGCGCCCTTTATTTGAGGGCGAATGTCGGTTTCTGCTATAATTAACCGTCGTTTTATGCAATCGAGGCACGTATGTCCGCATTCAGAAGAGAACGATTTCAAAATAGATAAGATGTACTAGGGACATATATAATAACTGAAATATTACATTTGTAATACATGTGGAAATGAGAAGAGAGGAGGACATCGGGTATAACCTGCTGGCAGGGGTTCAAACAGACGATATATTTTTAGGGAAAGAAGTCTAAAATCTTGAAAAAATACGTATTAAATACAAATAGAATAGCTTTATTTGCGATGACACTCTTTCTTGTGCTGCTCGTTGGCTGTACAAAACAGGGGGCTTCAACTCCGCCGACTGAAAAGGAGCCACCAAACTCAAACGCAGCGAATGTGGTTTTTAAACAGCTTGAAGTCAAGTTTGACGCGCGGCTGGGCGTATATGTTATTGATACGGGAACAGGGAAAGAGGTTGCCTATCGGGCCGATGAACGTTTTGCCTATGCATCCACTTACAAGGCACTGGCAGCAGGCGCGGTCCTGCAGCAGAAGTCTAACGATGGACTGGGCAAAGTCATTAAGTTTGCCAAGGATGATCTGGTCACGTATTCACCGATTACGGAACAGCATGTAGATACCGGGATGAATCTCAAGGAAATCAGTGATGCGGCTATTCGTTATAGCGACAATACGGCAGGAAATTTGCTGCTAAAGGCGCTCGGCGGGCCCGAAGGGTTCGAAAAAGCAATGAGAGACAACGGTGACACTGTGGTTATGGCCAACCGTTATGAGACAGAGTTGAACGAAGCGATTCCTGGGGACCACCGTGATACGAGTACACCCAACGCCCTTGCCAACAGCTTAAAATTGCTGACGATTGACGATTCCATGCCTAATGACAAACAAGAACTGCTTATCGGCTGGTTAAAGGAAAATACTACCGGTGACGAACTAATTCGGGCGGCTGTGCCAGAGGGCTGGGTAGTTGGTGACAAGACAGGCGCAGGAAGCTATGGCACACGCAACGATGTTGCCATCGTATGGCCTCCGGACAGGGAGCCGATCATTATTGCTGTAATGTCCAGCCGTGATACCAAAGATGCAGAGTATAACAATGCCCTAATCGCTGAGGCAGCCAAGGCGGCATTTAAGGCTCTGGAGTAAGCGTAGCAGAGCTGTTGGGTAAGTCGATAGGGCTATTTAAACCAAGCACAAAAGGTCGAGACAAGGGGAAACATGCTCCTGTTCTCGACCTGTTTGCCAAACAGGGAATCGCAAGAATTCCTCTGGATTAGAGTATTCTTTTGATTGGTTTGAAGTTGGGGTTATGCATGCAGCAGCGGAGAGAATGAAGCAATTCCGATAAATCGAAGCGTTCGCATTTGATCCTGAATTTCATCCGCTAAAAATATAATTGAGAAATTTGGGGTCAACAGCGATTGGAGGTTCCTACGATGAAAGAATTGCTGCAAATATGAGAAGCCGAATTCGAAGTAATGAAAATTATCTGGAGTCATACGCCGATCAACACCAACGAAGTCATTGAAAAACTTACCCAGACGAGCAAATGGAGTCCAAAGACGATTCAAACCCTGGGCTGGTAAAGAAAAATACGCTGACCTATAAGAAAGAGAGCAGAGTTTTTGTATATACGCCCTTGATCAAAGAAGATGAATATATCAAGTATGAAAGCAAATCCTTTCTCGATCGTTTTTACAATGGGGCACTGAATTCCATGGTGCTGAATTTTTTGGAGCATGAGCATGTATCCAAAGAAGATATTCATGAACTACGCACACGGAATTGCCTCCTCACGGAAATGAACTTGTGACTTAGTCTGGTCATCTGCACCTTTTCGATAAACATAGACAGATTTGTTCATAAGATCAATATCATCTACATCAAGATTCACAGTTTCAGAAACGCGTATTCCTGAATTAAGGATTAAACTTCTATACAAGCATCACGTACTCGATTAAATTTATATGATAAAAGGGCTCTATTTCTGCCGGCAATGTCTTTTTCGTATCCTTTAATTTATATATTCCACAAATTCAGTAATCTCATTATCTCGAAGCAATTTCCCAGCTAGGATGCTAGCTGCTGTATACTTAGATTTCTTCTTTTTGCGAATATCAACTTTCGCCATCACATTTCCAATTAGTAAAGGATTGAAGTTTTCGTCCTCAGCTTTTTGATTCAAGTAATTAAATAAAGTTCGAAGCGATGATAGCTTTCTTGATACTGTCGTTCTTGAGTTTCCTGCTTTGGTGAGAAGATGAAATCTATATCCGAGAATTGAATTCAATGAAAGCTTCTCAAGAGTTTCTAACGGAATTTGACTAATAGGGCCAGCAGGAGTAAGTCCTTCAGCCAGAAGATAGTTAAAGAAGGTTTCATAATCATATATGTATTCGAGTAGTGAAGAAGGAGAAAGATCAGGAAGCTGGCTTACCATCTTTCTGACCGGATTACACTTGATTTAGCTACATGGGCTAGGAAAAAAAGTCAAAAAAAAGCGTTTCAAAGATTATTGAAACGTTTCCAACTTCGTGTTATTATAATTTTCATAAGAGAGAGGGGGGGCTAAATGCCAAGTATTAAAGATGTCGCTAACCTGGCTGGCGTAGCTGTGGGAACTGTTTCCCGTGTTATTAACAACTCGGGCTCTGTAAAACCAGATACACGCCATAAGGTGGAAAAAGCTATACAAGAATTGAATTATATCCCTAATGAAGTCGCTCGAAATTTTAAGATGAGGAAATCCAAGATGGTAGCCTTGCTACTTCCAAGTATCTGGAATCCTTTTTTTTCTGAACTGGCTTATTACATTGAGGATGAGTTGGATAGGGAAGGCTTTAAGCTCATGCTATGTAATAGCGGTGGCAAGCCCGAAAAGGAACTGTATTATCTGGATATGCTACGGCAAAATAAAGTGGCTGGAATTGTCGGCATTACCTACAATGATATTGAGAATAGCATAAGCAATGACATTCCGATTGTAAGTATTGACAGACACTTTAGCAAAAAAATTACCTGTGTGACCTCGGATAATTATAAGGGAGGGAGTATGGCTTTAAGGGAACTTATTAAAGCGGGAGCCCAGAGGCCGGCTTTTATAGGAAGTGTAACTTCCGTATTTAGTGAAACCATGAATCGAAGAAAAGGTTTCATTGATGAGGCGAAAAAATTAGGTGTCGACTATGTTGTATACGAGAAACCAGACCCTATTGTGAACGACGATGCCTATTTTAGCGAATTTCTACATAAGTATCAGGATGTGGACGGCATTTTCGCTATTACCGATATGTTAGCCGCCAAATATATAGAAAGAGTAGGCAGGCAGGGTATTCGCGTTCCAGAGGATGTAAAGGTCATCGGTTACGACGGGATTCAGAATCATCCTTATTTTCATCCGATATTGTCCACAATCAGGCAGCCAGTGGAGGAAATGGCACGTATGACAATCAGACTGCTGTATCAAAAGATGGATGGTATAACTTTAGATCAGCAAGTGTATCGTCTCCCCGTTATCTTCAGGCAAGGCGAAACTACATGATCTTAAATGTAAAGATATTAGCTCATTTCAGTTGGATCTCTGTTTGAATCTATAAACTCGTCATTTTTTTATAATAAATTGGAAACGTTTCATTTGGAGATGAAACTACTTTGTTAAAAGATCAAAGGAATAAGTTTGGATCAACAAATGCATCGTCTTCCCGTTTTTTTAGACAAGATTGTTTTTGATTTTAGAAAAACTCGAATTCAATCGGTGGTTCATGTATGGCTCTGCCGATTGACGTTTTTTTATATCAAATTGGAAACGTTTCAAAAATGAAAATATCCTATGTCAAGAAAGGGAATGTAATGGTGAATACAAAAATTAGCGAATTAGATCACTCCACGATTAAGCCAAATCGCAAAATATGGAACCAGATCAAACGCGATTATGAACTGTATTTGTTTTTGCTGCCAATCATTATTATTTATCTCGTATTTAAATACTATCCGATGTATGGAATACAAATTGCTTTTAAGGATTTTTCACCAAGTCGGGGAATCTGGGGAAGCGAGTGGGTGGGCTTTAAGCACTTTATTGATTTTTTCGATTCCTATAACTTCTGGACGATCATGACTAATACGCTTACACTCAGTGCTCTATCGCTTGTATTTAGCTTCCCAGCTCCGATTATTATAGCGATTATGCTCAATCAGATGCTGGCCAAGAGATACAAGAAAATTGTACAAACTGTAATTTATGCACCACACTTTATTTCTACCGTAGTGCTCGTCGGTATGCTTAATGTTTTTCTGTCTCCAAACAGCGGAATTGTGAATCACATCATCACTTGGTTTGGAGGGGACCCCATTATGTTTTTGGCCGACGAAGGGTGGTTCCGTCCTTTGTATATATTATCAGGGGTTTGGCAAGAGACAGGTTTTGCTACCATCATTTACCTTGCAGCTCTGGCAGGGGTCAATCCGGAATTGCATGAAGCGGCGATCATGGATGGAGCAAGCAAATGGAAGCGCGTAATGCATGTGGATATTCCAAGCATTTTGCCGACGATCGTCATCTTATTGATTCTCGCACTCGGCAACATTATGGGCATCGGTTTTGAAAAGGCTTTCCTTATGCAGAACGATTTGAATTATGCCACCTCCAATATTATTCCGACCTACGTTTATGAAATTGGGATCCAAAAAGCACAATACAGCTTTTCTACAGCAATTGGCCTGTTTAATTCAGTTGTAAATATTATCCTGATAGTCACCGTCAACCGGATCGCAAAAAAATTGACGGAAACCAGCCTGTGGTAAGGGGGAGATCATTATGAATCAATTATTAAAGAGAAAAAGTAAAGGAGACTTATGGTTTGACATCATCAACTACGTCATGCTGACCATAGTTATGTTGCTTGTATTATTCCCGCTGTATTTTGTACTGATTGCTTCACTCAGTGACCCCAATCTCATCTACTCAGGTGAAGTATGGTTCTTTCCAAAGGGTTTTACGCTGGATGGATACGGGCGAATATTCAGCGATTCATCTATATGGATTGGATATGCCAATTCGATTTTATATGCGAGTCTAGGAACCTTAATCGGAGTTGCCGTGACCGTATGTGCAGCTTACCCGTTAGCCCGTAAAGGACTGGCTGGAAAGCCGGTGATAATGTGGTTTTTACTGATCTCCATGTTTTTTAGTGGGGGGTTGATCCCAACCTATTTGCTGATCAAAGATCTTCATATGCTGAATACGATTTGGGCACTTGTTATTCCTGGAGCGGGAGGTGTGTTCAATGTCATTATCGTAAGGACTTTTTTTCAGTCGACCATCCCGGATGAAATGTGGGAGGCCGCTTCCATTGATGGTTGTTCCAATACCAGATTTTTTTGGAGCATTGTATTGCCTTTGTCTAAGTCTGTTATAGCCGTAATGGTACTGTATCATGTTGTCGGGTTCTGGAATGGTTTCTTTGACGCTTTGATTTACTTAAACGATGAAAGCAAGTATCCATTACAACTGGTCCTTCGCAACATTCTTGTCCAGAATCAGGCCAACTCGAGCATGATGATCGACGTGGAATCCTACGCAGCAAAGATGCGCGTTACAGAGCTTATCAAATATGGTGTCATCATGGTATCCAGCCTACCGTTGCTGATTTTGTATCCTTTCCTGCAAAAATACTTTGTAAAAGGCGTGATGATCGGCTCGATCAAAGGCTAACATTGCCAGGGTGCCTGAAAGGGGGAATGTGCAACAGAAACCATAAATTCAGCATTTAGACAAATAAAGTAACAAGGACAAGGGAAGTTCTCAGCTTGTGGACTGACATAGGGAGGGTATGTACGATGAAATTATTCAAAAGGGCTGGAATTCTAATGCTGGCTGGAGTGTTTGCTCTTAGCGGATGTTCGGGAGGCGGTGGCGAGTCAAAAAATCAGACGGTGAATCCGGATCAGGATGCAAATTTTAATAAAACCGGTCTTCCGATTGTTAAAGAAGCGGTGACATTAAAGATGGTATCCCCAAAAGCTGCTTTAGCGCCAGATTACTCGAAAATGGAAATATTTAAGCGGCTGGAAAACCAAACAAACGTAAAAATTGATTGGGAAAACATTCCGGACACTGACTTTGCAGAAAAGAAAAATTTGTTGTTGGCCAGCGGAGATTTGCCAGATGCCTTTTACGGAGCCGGATTCACAGATTACGAGCTAATCAATTACGGTAAAGACGGAACCATTATTCCGTTGGAGAATTTAATTGATCAATATGCGCCTAATTTGAAAGCGCTTCTTGATCGTCGGCCTGACATTAAACTAGCCATCACAGCACCAGACGGTCACATCTATGGGCTGCCGTCGTGGGAAGAGAATAAGCTCGATACCAACCCCTTCTTTCACGTCATCAATAAAAATTGGCTCGATAAACTGGGTTTAAAAGTACCTCAAACGCTGGACGAATACACGCAGGCTTTGATTGCCTTTAAAACGAAGGACCCGAACGGCAATGGCAAGGCTGATGAAATCCCATTAAGCTTTATGCACATGCAGTGGTGTAGTGACATTGCTGGCATATTCGGTGCTTTCGGTATTCCGGATAATTTGGAACATCGGATCGTCCGCGAAGGTAAAGTAATCTTTACCGCTTCGCAACCTCAATATAAGGAAGCATTAAAATATATCCATGATAACTGGTATAAGCAGGGGTTGATTGACCCTGAATCGTTCACCCAGGATGCCGCTCAGTATTTAGCAAAAGGCAAAACACCAGATGAAACGCTCGGCTCCTACGTTTGGTGGGAAGTTGAAGAAGTTGTCGGACCGGAGCGTAGTAAGGATTATGCTCTGCTGCCCCCGCTTAAAGGCCCAAATGGAGATCAAATGATTGGTCGCAACAACGGCGGCGGTCCGGGACGAGGTAGCTTCGTGATTACAAAGGAGAACCGTTATCCGGCAATGACGATGCGTTGGATCGATCAACAGTATGACCCTTACATGGCGGCTCAAATTCACTGGGGTCCGTTGGATGTCGTATTCAAGAAGGACGAAAAAGGAAAATTGGTGAACCTGCCGCTTCCCAAGGGAGTCTCCGCAGGTGAATTCCGTCAAAAAGTGGCTCCAGGTACAGGAAATCCGGGCGTTATTACTTTCGATGACTTCGGAAAAGTTGTTGATATGGAACCCCGAGCTCAGAAGCGTGCTGATTATTTGAAGAAATATTACACTCCATATATGACAAAGGAAAACTATCCGAGCATCTTCTTTGAACCGGATGAACTAGATAAAATCAATCGGATCGAGCCAGAACTTATTAAATATGTAAATACCCAAAGAGGCAAGTTCATCGTCGATGGCGAGGTAGATGAAAAGTGGGACAGCTATGTGAAGACACTCGAGAAGATGGGGCTGAACGAATTAATGGAGATCTATCAAAAAGGGTTGGATCGATATAATGCAAATTTAAAAAATAAATAATCAAACGATAGGTGGGGAGAAAACTGTGCTTGATGTAATAACCATTGGGGAAATATTGATAGACTTTACGCCATCAGGTCGTACAGCGGGAGGCAACGAGCAGTTTGAATGCAATCCTGGAGGGGCTCCGGCTAACGTAGCAGCTGCTCTATCCCGTTTAGGAGCTAGAGCGACATTGATTAGCAAAGTAGGGGATGATCAATTCGGTTCCTTGCTGCACGATACCTTGATGAACGGCGGCATCGACGTGTCTGCGCTTACGTTTACAGATGAAGCTAATACAACGCTGGCATTTGTCCATCTGGATGACAACGGAGACCGATCGTTCAGCTTCTACCGGAAACCAGGAGCGGATACATACTTGCGCACGCAGGATGTCCCGTTCGATAGGATTGAAAACTGCCATGCACTGCACTTTGGTTCTTTGTCGATGACCCATGAGCCGGCCCGTACGGCAACAAGAGCGGCAGTTGTGAAGGCTAAAGAGGCAGGAGTCCTGCTTTCATTCGATCCGAATATCCGGTTTGCTTTATGGGAGAGTAAAGAGGAAGCGAAACGGAATATCCTTTGGGGCATGAAGTATGCCGACATCCTGAAAATATCAGAAGATGAGCTCCACTTTATAACGGGTACAACTGATGTGGAAAAAGGCTCGCTAGAGTTGCAACAGCAATTCGGCATCGCCGGGATCTTCGTAACTTTAGCGGAAAAAGGCTGTTATTACCGATTAGCGGGTCATGACGGATATGTGCCGGGTTTTCAAGTAGAGGTCACTGATACGACAGGAGCCGGCGACGCTTTTCTGGGCTGCTTGTTATATAAGATACTGAAAACCGGTATTTCTTTGAATCAGCTGACCAAACAGCAAATCATCGGTATGCTAACTTTTGCTAATGCCGGCGGTGCATTAGTAACCACACGGAAAGGGGCTCTTCAATCTATGCCGACGACAGATGAAATTACCCAGATAATCGAGACAAATAAACAGCACGATGATGATAGATTTAGGCCGGGTTTTCATTTTTCACCTCACTCCCATTGGTTGAATGATCCCAACGGATTAGTCTATTACGAAGGAGTCTATCATCTGTTTTATCAGCACCATCCTTATAGTAACCAATGGGGACCAATGCACTGGGGTCATGCTGTAAGCCAAGACCTGGTTCATTGGGAGCATATGCCTATCGCTCTGTTCCCGGATGAGCATGGCGCAATTTTCTCTGGTTGCTGTGTGGTTGACTGGAATAATAGCAGCGGACTGTTCGATGGTTCCCATGGATTGATCGCACTCTTCACTCATGCAGACAGCTGTCCGGAGACCGGACAACCTCGCCAGCGGCAAAGCCTGGCTTATAGTAGCGATAAAGGCCGAACTTGGCACAAATATGAGGGGAACCCAATACTCGACGAGCATGATCTGGTCAACTTCCGGGACCCCAAGGTGTTCTGGCATTCGTCAAGTGAATCCTGGATTATGGCTCTTGTCGCGGGAGACCACGTTCGGTTTTATCGTTCCGACAATTTACGTGAATGGTCATTGTCAGGCGAATTCGGAAAGAGTGAAGGCTCGCATGACGGAGTTTGGGAATGCCCTGATCTCTTTGAATTGCCGGTTGATGACAGCGGACATTCCAAATGGGTACTTATCATAAGCATCGGAGATAATCCCAACTGTCCGGAAGGCTCACGCACGCAATACTTTATCGGAGAGTTCGACGGAAATACGTTCATCAATGACCATCCGGCCGATCATATCCTGTGGCTGGATTATGGCCGGGACAATTATGCGGGGGTCACCTGGTCGGATATAGCTGAGCAGGACGGACGGCGTGTGATCATCGGATGGATGAGCAACTGGAAATATGCTAACCAAACGCCTACGGGGGCCTGGAGAGGCACAATGACTCTGCCTCGCGTCTTATCATTGACCAGCCGAGACGAGGGCGTAGTTCTGACCCAAATGCCTGTTCGGGAAATAGAGCAACTGCGGAAAGGAACGCTCTGCTGGAATGAGGTTAAGGTTACGCCAGAGGTGCCGTTTACGCAAAAAACGAATGATGTTCTGCTTGAAATTGAAGCGGATATCGACATTCGTTCCGAAGACGAGGTTCATATTAAAATGAAGTCCTCTGGGCAAAGTGAGACTATTATCGGTTATGACCCTGTGCGCCAATGGCTATTCATCGACCGCTCGAAATCGGGCCTGACTGATTTCCATCCATCGTTTGCGTGCAAGCACGGTGCTAGAATGGTTTCGGAGAATGGGAAGATCAAGCTGCATATCTGGCTGGATCGCAACGCGGTTGAAGTGTACGCGAATGAGGGCTTGGTTGCACTGACGGATCAAATATTCCCTGATGCTCCGATGGATCGTATTGAGATAAGTGCGAAATCAGGGGAAGTTGTAGTGAACTCGTTTTATATGCATGCTCTTAACTCCATTCATATTCCCAATGGTCCAACGCAGCAGACATCAAGGAGGATTGAAGTATGAGTCATGCAACCGATAATCGGGGATTGATCATGTATTGGGCTTTCAATGAAGGAACCGGTACAAGCGCTCTGGAGAGCGTATCCCAAGTCCAGGATAATATCCAGTACGTATTTAACCAAGCGGAGTTTACTCAACCTTGCCCTCCACGATGGAGACAGGGGGTAAGTGGAAATGGGCTTCTGTTCGATGGTTATTCGACTTACATTGCGCATTCGTTCGATGAGGGAAATCAGAACACCGAGCCAGAGAATCGATCAGCGTTAAGCATAGGAGTATGGGTAGCCCCACACTCCTATGAATGGGGGGATGATGGCAAATTGTCCGCCATCGTGAACCGCTACAACCTGGATCGCAAGCAGGGTTATCTGCTCGGCATGTTCCGTCACGGTTCCTGGTCCTTCCAAGTCGGGCTGGAAGGAGGAGACTGGAAGGAACTTTGGTCGCCGGACGGCCATGAACTGCCCAAGAATGAATGGTCATACGTGAATGCTGTGTTCGATGGGAACCAAGGGGAAATCAAGCTGTATTTAAACGGCAGTGAAATCGCTTCAGCTGCCGTGCCTCGTGGTTCCCGTCTGGCTGAGGCGGCAGACACGGATCTTCTGATTGGAAAGAATAACCATAGCAGCCTGCTGGCGGAAGTGTTCAGCCTGCACATGTTTAGCGGTATCATTGATGAACTCAAGATTTATAATCGGGCGCTGAGCGCGGAAGAAGTGGCCGCTTCTTATCGTCATGTGCTGGACACCTTTCATGAAGGTATCCAGCCACAATTAAACTATGACGAGATCAAGCTAGACCGGACGCCACTGCTACTTGATCGGCACAGACCGCAATATCATGTTAGCCCACCGGCCCATTGGATGAACGAACCCCATGCACCGATCTATTTTGACGGGCAATATCATTTGTTCTATCAGCATAATCCGCAGGGACCGTTCTTTCATCAGATCCATTGGGGGCATTGGGTAAGTCAGGATTTGGTGCATTGGCGTGATCTACCCGTGGCTCTGGCGCCCGAAAAGGATCAGCTCGCACCGGACGGGATCTGGTCGGGAAGCGCAACCTATGATGCTGACGGACTTCCTGTCTTGTTCTTTACGGCAGGTAATGACAGCGCCTCTCCGAATCAGAGCGTAGCGCTTGCCCGAAGCACTTATACCCTTGACGGAAACCCGGATCTGGTTCAGTGGGTCAAACATCCAGAGCCGTTGATCGTGCAGAAGAAGGGAATGGGCGCATTTGGGGATTTCCGAGATCCATTCGTATGGAAGGACGACGACGGCTGGTATGCTCTGGTCGGGTCCGGAATTGAAGGTGGAGCAGCACTGGCATTTGCGTCACAGGATATGCTGAATTGGACGTATAAAGGCCCATTTTTTAAAGCGGATATTCAGAAGTTTCCTTACCTTGGACCCATCTGGGAGCTCCCTGTGCTTCTTCCCCTTGGCAGGGACAAGCAGGGGGTGAACAAACATCTGCTGCTTGTCAGCCCTGTGGGGAAGGGAGCGGATGTCGAGGTGTTCTATTGGATCGGACAACTTGACAAGCAAAATCTTTCGTTCATCCCCGATCAAGATGAGCCTCAATTGATTGATGTCGGGGACTTCCATTTTACCGGACCGAGCGGAATGGTTGATCCGAAGACCGGCAGAAATATCGTCTTTACGATAGCCCAAGGCGACAGGACGTCCGAGATGGAATATAAGTCGGGTTGGGCTCATAACGGAGGCTTGCCGTTAAGCGTGTATTTGAGGGATGACGGGCGTCTGGGAATAGAGCCGATTCAGGAGCTTCAATCGCTGCGTGGCCCTAAGCGGCTATCGCTTCGGGACCAGTCATTGGCTGAAACTAATGTGCAGCTTAGGAATGTTCATGGTGACATGCTTGAGATTCAATTGGAATTGGAGCCCGGCAGCGCCAAAAAATTCGGAATCAAGGTCCGTTGTACGCCGGACGGAGAGGAAGAAACTCTGCTGTATTATGATTGGAATCAAACGATGCTCTTGGTCGACCGGTCGAAAACGACGCTGCACCCGGGAGAAAAGTGCGGAGGGGTTCAAGGCGGAAAGTTGGAGCTACTTGGGGAGAATCTGAAGCTCCACATTTATTTGGACCGCTCCATGGTCGAAGCCTATGCAAACGGATTGAAAAGCCTGACAACCCGGGTATATCCGAGCCGTATGGATGCTTTGGGACTCGAGATTTGGGGAGATGGAGAACCGTTTGTTAAATCCTTGGATATATGGGATATGCAGTCCATTTGGTAAGACGGTTGTTTAGGCGCTCCTTACGAATGGGGTATGCACAAATGATCAAGAAACTTTGCATTCTTCCGTTTGGAAACGTTTCATTCATATTCCCCCTTCTTCATGACGGGAAAAATAATAAACCTGTAGAGTTAGCAGGGGTGTTCTCTTTCAATATGTTCAGCGGACTCCTAGATGAAGTGAAGCTGCATAATAAAGCCCTTACGAACCAGGAGATACTTGCTGGATATGAGAGCGTGAAGGCGCTTCATGGAGGTTCAATTCCGAAAATTCCGAATTCGGACATTGATGAGGATCCAAGTGTGTTTGACGGAGATCAGCATCGTCCCCAGTACCACGCGATGCCTCCGCAAAACTGGATGAATGAAGCACATGCACCGATTTATTATAACGGCAAATACCATTTATTTTATCAACATAACCCGCAAGGTCCATTCTGGCATCAAATCCACTGGGGGCATTGGATGAGTGACGATATGGTGAACTGGGAAAATGTAAGACCTGCTCTTGCGCCCGAAGCGGGCACCCTAGATCCGGATGGCACGTGGTCAGGCAGTGCAGCGTATGATCGAAACGGCAATCCTGTTCTGTTCTATACCGCTGGCAACGACTCCTTGTCGCCGAACCAAAGAACAGGGTTGGCAACTCCGGCGGATTTGTCTGATCCCAATTTGGAAAAATGGGTGAAATATCCTAAACCGGTAACGGAGCAGAACGGAAAAGGCATCCACAACGAGTTTCGCGATCCGTTTGTATGGTACGACAAAGAGGTGGACAAGTGGTATCAGTTAGTGACATCTGGTCTTCCAGACTTCAGCAGCGGCACAGCTTTGGTGTATGTATCCGATGATATGTACAATTGGGAATATAAGGGGCCGTTATACGTTAGTGACAGAAGCCGTTATCCGGAGTTGGGTACGGTATGGGAGCTACCAGTGTTATTGCCGTTAGGCACAGATAGTACGGGCAAGCAAAAATATATTTTCATGATTAATCCCCATGAAAAGCCGGAGCATGTTCCTCCAGCGAACGATGTGCAAAGAGATGTTGAGGTCTTTTACTGGATCGGGACCTGGGACCGGGATAACTTTAAATTTATTCCTGATCAGGAGGCACCCTCCAAAATGGATGTAGGTGACGGCTATTTAACCGCAGAGAGCGGTCTGGTCACACCCGACGGAAGAACGGTCGTATTCTCCATGGTGCAAAATGTTAGAACACCGCAAGCTGAATATCAATCCGGATGGGCTCATAATTTATCTTTGCCGGTTTCCCTAAGCCTCGATAAGCATGATAAATTGAATATCGAACCGATTAAAGAACTGCAGAGTCTTCGAGGGAAAAAGTGGGTTGATTTTTCGGACAAAAATTTGGAGAGTGCCAATCAATTGATTAAGAATGTCAAAGGCGACATGCTAGAGATTGTGATGGAGATTGATCCGCGTGAAGCCCAGAAATTTGGTCTCAAGGTGCGACGCTCGGAAAAAGGCCAAGAAGAGACGCTCATTTACTACGACAAGAAGAACGGGACATTTAACGTGGATCGAACCAAGAGCAGCATTGATCCGGATGTGCGTGTGGACGGCATTCAAGGAGGATATGTAGATCTTAAAGGAGAGAACTTGAAACTCCATATCTTTCTCGATCGCTCGGTCATTGAAGCCTTTGCAAATTACAAGAAGAAGCTGACAACTCGTGTCTATATAGGCAGATACGACTCCTTAGGCTTACAGGTCTGGGCCGATGGCGATATCAATATCAAATCGATGCAAGTATGGGATATGAATGCCTTAACGGGTAAACCGGCTGCTCCGGTCTATGTAACCGATAAGTGGGATAATTCTGTGTATAAGGATATTACAGAGCTGCCTAACCATGATTTTGCTACGGGCGACTTAACGGGGTGGATAACGGAAGGAGACGCCTTCCAGAATGTCCATGTGACCAATACCCAGTTCTTCTGGGACAACATTTACTTCAACCCGTCGCATAAAATTCCGGGCGGCTACCATTTGTGGGGCTTCAACGAGCAAGCCGGCGGCGATAGCTTAACCGGATCGCTAAGATCTCAAAATTTCGTCCTTGGTGGGAACGGTAAGATCAACTTCCTTATCAGCGGGGGCCGGGATATGGATCGTCTGTATGTTGCGCTGGTTCGGGCGTCGGACGGCAAAGAGTTATTTAAAGAGACAGCAACTAATTATGAGGAATATCAACGGAAGATTTGGGATGCGTCGGATTATATAGGCGAGGAGCTTTATATAAAGGTGGTTGACCAATCCAAAGGCGGGTTTGGACATATTAACGTCGATGATTTTAATGTACCTGTTCAGGTAAAGAAGAAAACCAACAACTGACTCTTGTTAATACAGAATACCCGTGAGTCCTGTAGTCACTCCGAGCAAACCGAATAGTCAGATAGCTTGTCATTCGAAATGGCAAAGGAGAAGGGCAGGTACTTGTAAAACGAAACTGAATCAATTTTTATTTGGATGGGAGATAAGAGTGTATTTAATTTAATGCTCACAAGCCATAGGATTATGGCTTGTGAGCGCACATTAATGAAAAATAATAAATTCTAACCTTAGTCAGAGAAAGGTTTCGTGTTATAGTTTAATATTCAGCTGAAGGGAACGCCTTTTTTGCTAATCAAATGAAGTTCGTTATGGGTAAAGCATAAGATCAAACCTTTGAGTTTTTTCGTACTACTTATATAAACTAAACCTTTATTATATCGATAAACTTCTGTGCTGCTGTTAATACAGGCATGTCTGTTTGCTGATATACTTAAAAATCTTTCGGGAATTTTTTCATTAATAATTAGAAACTTTGTATATAAGCAACCAGCTGTCGGTAAGCTCCGGCGGCTGGTTGTTGTCCAAAGAAAATAAAGTGTTGGACTATCGTAGCCTCATTAAGCTAACGGACAAGATAATTCCAACTGTTGTTGCTAATATAGTTGACAAAGTCAATTAAAATCATTATATTTTTTACTTAGTTGATATTAGTCAATTAAAGTATAAGGATTAATGTAGTTCAGTTAATTTAGGAGGCTTACAAATGGGTTCGGAAATGTCCTTAATCCCGACTATTCGCAAATTTAACCGATTCTACACGAAGGTGCTCGGGTTGCTTGATAAGCACCTTCTGGATAGCAATTTTTCACTTTCGGAAGCCCGAGTTCTTTACGAAATCGGCAACACGGAGCATTGCACGGCCAGAATGCTCATCGACCTTCTAAGTATCGACGCGGGCTATTTAAGCCGGATTCTCAAACGGTTCGAAAAGCTGGGCGTAATCTACCGGGTCCAATCCGAGAAGGATGGCAGATCTTTTTTTCTGTACTTGTCGAGTCTCGGTGAGGAGACGTTGTCAAAAATGAATACCTTGTCCGATAATCAGATTCGCAATATGATCATCGGATTGCCGTATCAAAGCCAAGTAAGCATTGCCAGAAGCATGACTAACATTGAAAGAGAGCTATCGGACAATCCTACAGAGCGGAGCGTAAGCATCCGGACTGAATTGAAACCAGGAGACGTAGGAATGCTCATTCATATGCACGGATGGATCTATGCAAAGGAGTGCGGTTATAATCTTTTTTTTGAAGGATATGTCTGCAAGACGTTTTACGACTTGCTTCAAACCTACAGCTCGGACAAGGACCGTTTCTGGCTAGCGGAAGCCAATGGCGAAATAATTGGCAGCATAGCTATCATCAGCCATTCTAATGAAAAAGCGCAGTTAAGGTGGTTTATGCTGCATCCGGATGCCAGAGGAATGGGACTCGGGAAAAAGCTTTTACATGAGGCGATCAGTTACTGCAAAGAAAGAGGTTACCAGTTCATTTTTCTGGAAACGACAGAGGACCAGAAAACGGCTATTGGCATGTATGTGAAAGCAGGTTTTCAGAAGATTTCCGAACAAGAAAACGAATCTTGGGGTAAACGTCACATTGAACAGACTTATGAGCTTAATCTCCATGAAGCATGATGAATAAGCTTTCATAATGGTAAAGATACAAGCTATTAAGCTAACGGGCTTAAACTATAATCGGGCCGTATTTGACGGTGTCATTCTCCTGGTAGAAACCGACAGGGGTTCCGAAGGCACCCGCAAAAGCTAACTCGCCTGCCGACATGAAGATTGGAATTTCGCCGGCTTTGCCATTACCATTGGGATGACGGTTTATAAAACGGCTTTATATTTTGAGGCTATCCTCAAAAGGATAGCCTCTGACCATATAAGTACGTGTTCCAAAAGTACCCCCTAATTAGTGCGAGTTCAAAAAAAGCTTATAGAATCTCTACAAACTCATTTCAGTGTAGAACCCCAGTCATACGGATCACTGTGGTCGGTGTAAATACCCTTCACCACACGATAGGCAAGCTTGGGTTTGCGATATTCGTTAACCAGCCCCTTGTTATTGAAGGAGCGTGCCCGGTCTCTGAAGTGCGGTTGATGGCTCAGAAGTTGGCCCCGTGTATCTGCAAATTGCCAAACGTAAGTGCCACTAATCTTCGGATCGCTTCGGAAGAGCTTCAGCGACTTGCCGAGCAAATCAGCTTGATAATCCTCGCTGAATAAGCGCGGTTCCCAGCCAGAATCTCCATATACACCGGCTCCACCAAATTCGGTCATGAGCACCGGGGTATACTCGGCTCCATATTCATTGCAACGCTCATGAAAGACTTTAAGCATCTCCTCAAACTCGACATGTCCGAAGTACCATCCACCATAATAGTTAATCCCGATGACATCGAATAGTCCAAGACAGATGTCTGTCATAGGGTACATCGTGGCAAAAGCAACCAGTCTAGATTGATCCTTGTTTCGAACGAGCTCGGTCAATTTGACTGATAGAACATAAGCCTGCTGAGAGCGTGTATCAATCTCGTTGTGTACAGACCAGAACAGGATTGAAGGATGGTGAAAATCTCGCTCGATCATCTCATCCATCATGGTCAATGCTCGTTCCACGAAGATGGGATCATCTGTCTCCTTGGCGGGAAAAGCAGCGCCCCAAATCGGAATTTCGCTCCAGAAGAGGATACCTTGCTCATCAAGCAGGTCGAGCCAGTACTCACTCTGCGGATAATGTGACCCGCGTACCGTGTTGCATCCCATCTGACGGATAATATCCAGTTCTTTGGTCATCAATTTGTTGGGAAAAGCGAAACCCCATTCGGGGTGTTCTTCGTGACGGTTAACACCCTGCAGGTAAAGTTCCTTGCCATTTAGCAGAATCTTCTTGTCCCGCGTCTCTACGGTACGGAACCCAATGCGATCTGTCCGGTCGTCCTGACCCACGACTGCTCGAATCATGTATAGGGCAGGATCTTCCTGATTCCAACGCTGGAGGTCTGACCATTCTTGTTCCAGCACAAGTTCCGTGCTACCCTTAGCTGGAAGGTAAGCGTTTTGATTTGTAAATATCTCATTATTCCGATAGAGGGAAACAGGGACATCAACGGGTTTATCTGACAACGAACGGAGCTTGAGCACGATTCGGGTATCTGCACTGGAATCTCCTGTCATCTCATAGGTAATGCGCATTCCCTCAACCCATACATCTGGCAAACGCTGAACCTCTACGGGCCGTATGATTCCGCCGTAATGAAACCAGTCTACGATATGATAGGGTAAGGTGTTGGTCCCCAGAGTGCTGTCTGTGCGGACAATGAGTTCGTGTACACCAGAGGTAACATCCCGAATAGTAAAGTCAAAAGGAGTGAAGCCACCATAATGGTACCCTAAATGCTGTCCATTCCAATATACATCGGCATGTCCCATGACAGCGTGGAACAGTAGACGCAGATGGCTGGGATTGTCAAGGGTTACCCATGTCCGGTACCACGCAACACCTTCGTATTCGTATTTGCCGAGCTCGTTATTCCAACAGCCTGGCACAGGCACACGATCATGATTGGAAGGGAAATTCGTATTCCACTCTTCAGATAATCCAACATTATTCTTGTCTAAAACGAAATCCCATAATCCATCAAGCTGTTGGGATTCCCTAAGTCGATGCTGCTGAAACGTTCGAATCATATTCATCATCTCCAGTATATTTTTGCAATAGAACATCATGGATGGCCTGTATGTTGGGAGTGTAGCATTGGTACCAAGCCAGCGACAATGGCAAAAACAATCTTCATCATTTGTCATAAATGATACTATTAAGGAAAGGAGGAATTTATATGGATTACGCCTTGGGAAATATGGTAGTGCATATCCATTGGGTAATCGCCAAGCCGCCCTTGCCAGGCTGGGAAGATATACGGCAGACGGTATCAGGACATACCTTTTATTACATTTACAGTGGGAAGGGAACCTTTCGTTGTGAGGAGAGTGATCTAGAGGTTAGCGGGGGAACATTGGTATACCTATGGCCTGGACTGCCTCTTTACATGAAATCGTCTGATGCACATCCACTCCGAATGACGATGATACTGTTTGATTGCGCTTCGCTCATAAAAAATGAGAACGAATGGGATACGCCAAAGTCGATTGAGCGGCTGCGGCTTCCATTTCTTATGCCTCTACAGAGTGAGCGTGCGGGCCGGATTGGGGAACAATTCCAGGAAGCGGAAAGGGAATGGGTACCTGGAGATCTTGTGCGAGAGACCAGAGTAAAGTCAGTCTGGTATCGTTTGGTACAAGAGGTACACGAGGCAGCGGAAGCAGGAGGGAGGCACGACGATGGGGACGGAATAGTAGAGGCTCTTCGTAAATTCAAGGAGAAGTTAGATACGGCATTTGCTACCGAGTTGCGGATTACCGAATTGGCGGAGCAGACGGGTTTCTCACCTGTTTATTTACGCAGAACCTTTGGATCCCGGTACGGGTGCAGTCCCAAGGAGTACCTGAATCATCTTCGCAATGAGCATGCCGTTCGCCGGCTCCTGTTCACAAGTGATTCCGTCACAGATATCGCGAGAGCCTGTGGCTATTCTGACGTATACCAGTTCAGTAAAACGTTCAAAAAGCGCAATGGTCTCTCTCCGATCGAGTACCGAAGAATACAAGGAAATTGATACCAAGGGTGATATCATCAGATTTGCGTTTGAATTTGATTCCCAACAATGTACTTAAAAGAGGACAAAGCCTAACAGAGAAGATTTAAGGCTTCTAGACAACTGTACAACGCAAATCAACATTATTTCTCCTTTCATAGGGAGAAACATGGCCATAAGTCTCTCTGCGGTTTTAGAAAGCGATGAGGAGCTTGAGTGCAACATCATAACCCGCTTCTATCGGGAGGATTTTATACAAGGCGCTAGCAACATTGATGGCTTAGATAGATTGTTAAGTGCTGGTGCCAACATATATGCACTGCAGGACCTACACTCAAAGCTATATATATTCGATGGGACTTCGGTTATTACCAGATCTGCTAACTTTACGTTTAATGGTTTCTATAAGAACTATGAATTTGGTATGTTAATAGAGAATGAACCGGTTTTTGCTAATGAATGTTCCGATTACTTCAAGGAATCCTTGAATCAAGGTGTTTGATGAAGAATTGGTTCTGATTGCGGAACCCGGCTTGCATCAGATGCCCGAAGTATTAGGTAAACCGATGTTGTTCTTTGAGATCGGGTGTACACACAGAATTCAAGCTGAAGCTTTTCTACATAGCCGTGGTGTCCATACGCTCAATGTAATGGAATTTGGTACACTGAACACGATCCTAAGTGGTGTATCTGCCGGAATAGGGGTATCTTTACTCCCGCGATCTTCGGTTGTTCAAGCCGAATTAAGAGGAGAGGTTTCAGTGATATCTTTGCCAGAGCCATATTGCAGGTTGGAAGTGGGACTTGTACATGCCCAAAGTGAACATCTATCGGCCGCATTACGTGGCTTGCTGGAGATGATGACAACCAGGAGTAACGAAGGCTAAAAAATTCTATTTCATAAAACTCTATCGGGGTTGTATTGTTATTAACAGTGAGGGACGAACTCGAATTCGTTAGATCGAGGGCCTAATCAATAATATTTTACATCGGTACAATGATGGCAGGCTTTATCTCACCTATAAAAGGAGGATGTTTCATGGAATCAGCGGCATTAGAACCAATTCGGACTCTTTTGAATCAGGCATATAAGACCGTAATGGGGAAGAGCTGTACGCGGGAATCGGAGCAGGCGATCGTTGATTTTGAGAAAAAGCACAACGTTATTCTTCCCGAGTCGTACCGGGAACTTCTGCTGTACTACGGTGCCTGCCACTTCGGTGATCCTGCGCTCTATTCCGTACAGGAATTGGACTGGGCATACCCAGCATTTGTGGAAGCGTATCATGAGTATAAGAAAGAGTACGACCTGCCTGAAGACCTGAATCCGTTCCCGATTGGCGGTTTTGGAGAAGGAAGCATTGCTGTTCTGGAACGGAATTCGGGTAAAGTTCTGATGCTTATCCACGACTATGCAGGCGACTATCCATTTCAGGAGGTAGCGCCTCACTTTAACGGATTGATGGAGATGCTGGCCGGTTCTGCGATCTGGGTTCAGGAACAGATGAAATAGTCAGACCAGGTGACAGATTGCTCTTGAATGTATTTGCGATATAGGGCAGGCGTGATCTCTTCGAATTTTTTGAAAATTTTGATTAAGTACCCTGATTCGTTAAAACCCAGCTCATCACTGATCTGTGAGATCGGCATGTCGGTAACCTCCAGCAATTGCTTGGCCCACTTGATTTTGAGCTTGGCCAGATAGGTTGTGAAATTCTCCCCGGTTTCCTTGGCAAATAGTCTGCTGAAATAGCTTGGACTAAGGTGGCATAGATCTGCCATGTGTTTCAATGTCACCTGCTCACTCTTGTGACTGTGAATATATTCAAAAGCAGGCTGTAACGCAGGGCTGGTACATGCATTATCGCTTGGGCTGTTTTTGAGATAGGCATCCGCAATCGCATTGGTCATTTCCTTTTTGATGGATTCAATATTGCGAATGGAGTACCCAGGCAAAATCTTGGATAGATTAACGGATTCCTGGGAGCCGGAAGCCTTCTCGAACATCTCCACCAGCAAGTTTTTATTGAGAGCTTCCTCTACAATATAGTTGCACAGCAGGGACAGCATGTTGGAGATTTTTACAATCTCTTCATAGGTCATGACAGGCAGCTGTTCATAATCGTCCTGCAGTTCCTGCAGCTTCGCTTCATGCATGGGCACATGTAAGTTGAAATTTGATATAAGAGAGTATTTAAAGCAGACATTTAGTTTGTTATGTGTTGAAAAAAAAATGTCCTGTTGAAAGGACGGTTTAAGCCTTTATTATTTTCATTTTCAGGAATCTAACCAACAAATTTATGAGGATAGGCAAGGACAATATGACCATTACAATAATTTATCCCCCCAATTCGGAATAGAGCCTGAAAACAGAGTGTAGGCCATCATTCCGAACAAGGCTAAACGTGTTAAAAGGCCAATCAGATTTTTCATGGGATACAGAAAGCTGGCGATCAGCACTATTATAATAAATTCTTGCGTTAAGATAATTCTGAAGAAGTATGCTAGTATCGATCTGGAAACTTTTTTACACGTACCTGCCTGGATTTCTCGGATACCTTATAGTAAGCTGTTTACATAACCAGTCAGCAGAAAAAAATATGAGTCAAACTCAATACTGATTTGGTATGTTATCAACTTTTTCAGCCTCCTTATAAGCTTCTTTCAAATAATGGTGCTGTTTTCCCTTCGGTAATTTTTTCTTCAGGAATGCGAAAACCATTGTTGGCTAGGACATCCAGGGTCATCTGGATGTCCTTCTTTGTTGCCGCAGCTTGCTCATTATTTAGAATAGTCGATAATTTACCGTTTGATTCGAAAATAGCCAAATCTACATCTTTTATATTACCGACTTTGTTTTGTCGTAGGCTAACTTCCACCTCACCAGTGGTTAACTTGGCCTTTTTAATCTCCTTCAGCATCATTTCACCGTCTTTAATAACTACGGAAGGGACGGCGATCATAAGACCCTAAATTTCGGTATGTATTGCATCATTTTCGTTATGATTATAACTACAATAATGAGCAGAGTGCCTCCATAAATTGCCTCCCACTCATTTTTCATACCAAGGGGTTGGATAAGTACCGTACCTATGGCTATTCTTATGACGGCTTCGGCCACTGTCATTTCTGCGAGCGATCTTTTTCCAGCAAGACGAAACAGCATAATTCCAACCACTACAATCAACAATGCTTTTAATGGATAAGGTAAGGATGGCAACTTACTTAGCCAGTGTCTCAAAGAAGGTATATTGTACACCCAGTCTTTAAACATCTCATGCTCACTCCCATAATTTTTTTTCTATCATTACCTTAATCTATGAAAAATATGTACACCGACATTAATACAAGCATTTATGCAGAAGTATTTCCTCTTAAAGCCCACCTTGTAAGCCGCCTTTATTTAAAGCGACTGCCAGAGAGCTGTGTTACCGCTGTTCTGTGAAAATAAAGTGTTAGACTGAAAAATAAAGTTGTAGACTGGCAGCCGGCATTAGCCAACGGGCAGGATAATGCAACCATTAGATGAACTTATGGTTCTCATATGATACAATCGAGCGGAGATTCACTTCGCAGACAACTGGTGGCACTTCGCGCCGAATGGAACTTGGTACTAAAAGGAGGGGCAGGACACATGCGAGAAGAACAGGAAATATTCGCGGACGAAGGATATAACAGGTCGTACGCAATTGCTACGGGTTTGCCGATTTTGAATATTAGGGGTAGCATACCGCGTGAAAGTAACGGCCAACTACCGTTTCCGTGGGTGACAACGGGCATCAGGATTGATAAAGAACAGATGTTGGAAACCGTTATGAAGCAGAAGACACTCGAGTATTTGTTTAAGATGCAATTCAGTAAGGAGGAAATGACCGACCGCAATTTGGTTGTAGGCTGTTATGAATACAGAAATCCGAATGACAAGGAACAAATAACGCTATATGCGCTGGTTTCGTTGAAGGAATTTCTCGCGAGATACGGCGATGAACGGGCATTAGAGATTATGATGCGAGTTGGCTGCTCATACGAGAAGATTATGGAGGAATGCGATGAAGCCATTGAAGAACACTATGCAGTGTTGCGCCGGGCACTTCATTTGAAGAATTTGAGGGACAAATATGACGTCGTTTACGAATGGGTTGAAGAGGAAGGGCAAAAGAAGTACATAATCAGATACACCAAATCGAGTTATACGAAGATTAAAGCTGAATCATTCGTAGAGTTAACCAAACTCTATGATGAGCAACGGAAGAAGGATGCAAAGAAGACGTTCTCGACTCTGGAGCCGTTAGAAGCATTCATGCAAGCATAAGAAAACCGCCCGTTTACAGAGCGGTTTTTCAACATTTCATCGAACGAAGATTCGAGGAATATCAGAGGATTCTCGGCAAGTCGCATCGGAAAGTGCTGACCCGTGCGCCAGATATGGTCGAATTAACAGAGAACGTTAGTTCAATAAACCAGCGGCAGTCTAAGACTTTATTTTCAGGTCCTTGACTGCCGCTGGTTTTATATATTTGGGTCGTCCTATCGGTTTATGTTATAGACGCCCGACATCAACTCAAGCTGTCCAACGCTTCCTTGATGGCTGGGCTTAACGTATAAGTGTTGATGATCGTCTGGAGGGACTCGGCGCGCGTCGCACCCGCATGCGGGTCGAAGCGCTGTTTCGTCTTCCCAGTGAAGATGCCCAGTGCCGTAGCCTTCTTAATCGCCTCCGCGCCGTACGCGCCGTCCAAATCGCTAAACGCTACATCAGATGTATCGCGGTTCAAAATATATGCATTCAGTACTCGAGTGATCATGAGGGCCATCTCTTGGCGCGTTATCAACTTCTCCGGACGGATCGTGCCGTCCTCGTATCCCGTCATAACGCCGACCGCTACAAGCTGCTTTAAGTTATCGGAAGACCAATGCCCCTCGATATCGCTGAAGGCCGCGAAATCTTCCTCATTGATCTCAACTTTTCTACTAGCCATATCCACGAAGCCCCTGTCGATCATCGCCGCGAATTCGGCCCGCGTAATGACCGCATCGGGCTCGAAGCCACCGGTAGGGTACCCGTGGATGACGCCGAGCTTAGTCAGCTTCTCGACGTTCGGGATAGACCAGTGATCCCCGAGATCGTTGTATTGAATCGACGCGAATTGTCCGCCGTTTTCTAAGATTTCTGCCGTTCTCGCTTGAACGCCGGCAATGACGTTGCTGTCCGCACGAACGACTTGGCTTCTGAAAATATCGTTCGGGTCTTGGGGGATTTCCCCGTTTCCTTCCGGCTTCTGCGCATCCGGCTGTTCCGGCGTCGTTGGCTGCGCCGTCGGGGTCGTTCCCGTCGTCGGGTCGCTTCCACCGCCACTTCCGCCGCTGCTTCCGCCGTCGCTTCCGCCGCTGCTTCCGCCGGACCCGTTATCGCAGTTGCCGGAATCGTCGGCGTTTACCGTCTGATGGAGCGTGGCGGAGGTGCTGCCTTCGAACTGAACGTCTCCGCTGTACGTCACAGTAATGGGATGCACGCCTACCATGAACTGCGTCGTCGAGTAGGTTGCCGCGCCTACCGTCATCGGTACGGCATCCAACACCGTGTCGCCATCCTTGAAGGTCAAGGTACCTGTCGGCGTACCGGAGGGTCCCGTTACCGTCGCGTGAATCGTGACGGACTGACCTACCGTAGACGGATTTCGCGTACTCGTCACGGTCGTGGTCGTGGACTTCTTCGGCACTGCGTCGGTCACGACTTGACCAAGCGGAGCGGAGGCGCTTGTCCCAAACGCTCCATCGCCGCTGTATACCGCAGTAATTTGATGCGTCCCGATGCTTAAATCCGACACGGAATAAGTCGCCTGTCCTACCGTGAGCGGAGCGCTGCCCAGTACCGATTCGCCGTTCTTGAACGTAACCGTCCCCGTCGGCGCGGCCGTCACCGGGGAATTCGACGGCTTCGACACGGTTGCCGTAAAGACGACTTCTTGTTCGACCGAAGCCGGATTCGCGCTGCTTGCTAACGCCGTAGAGGTAGTAGCCTTACTTACGGAATATACCAAGCCACCTCCGCTGACAAGCACCATCTGCCCCGGCAGGTCGATATTAATGGCGTTAATCCCTATTCTTCCGAAGCCGTGATTGAATTCCGACCAATTCCGAGCATCGGTTGAGTAAAGGATTTTTCCGTATTCATTGGAGATGACGTAATACCCGCGTGCATAAGTAACGCTGTAAATATCCGGGTCATCATATTTGAAGCCATACGCTTGCCAAGTTTCCCCGCCGTCTTCGGAGATCGTGATCGTATTGTACATGCCCACGGCCATGATAGGGCTTCCGTCGGCCGGGACCGTGACGTCCACCAAGTGCTGACTCGACCCGGATTCTCTTTGGGTCCACGTGACGCCGTCCGTCGAGGTCGCGATCAGACCGTACTCCCCGACGGCGACCATCGTGGTTCCGTTCGTTCTGATTTTATTGAACCGCTTGTTCTCCAGCGCAGGACCTTGCACCGCGATGTGTTCCCAGGATTCGCCGTCGTCGTTCAGCTTGAAGATTCTGCCGAGCTGCGGCATCGTGGCCGTCTCGTAGCCTGCCGCATAAAAAGACCCCTTGAAGTAGGCCACGCTTGGCATGGACGGCTTAAATCCCGGGTAGTAGATGGTTTTTTCGAACGATTCCAATGCCCGTGTGGTCGTATCCCAGCGAATATATCCGCCAGAACCGACGACGGTGAGGAAATTCCCGTTGCCGTCGCCGGCCGTGTCCATCTGGGCGTTATTGCCGTACAGCTTCTTCCAGCTCGACCCACCGTCGTCGGAGTACGCACGGTTGTTCTTTCCAGTGAGGTAGAAGATCCCATCCTCATAGCTGATGGTCCCAAACCCTTCGGGACCGAGTCGTTCATGCTTCGTGAGCACGATCCCCTCCATCGGGTTCGGGCTTGCGTCCGCGCTTGCCGGGAGTCCTGGGACTAGTGTAGTGAAGGTTACTGCCGCCGCGATAAGCGCGGCGAATCGTCTCGTGCGTGTTCGAAACATCATGATGTCTTCCCCCTGAGGTTCGGTAATGAAGTGGTTAAAAATACTCAGGATGTAGAATACTACACCGGCGGTTGCAGGGCAATAAAAATTTAATCACGCTAACTTTCAAACTTTCCTTTTTATCGGATGTCGCTGTCGTACCGGATAAGCATTGTAAATTCCGCTGCACGCTTAAAAATGCAAAATGGCTTCTACCATAAAAGGAGTGGTCGGTACAAAACTAAACGATATTTTCGGGAAATAAAATTAAGCGTTAAGCCCGGTGCAATATTGCCGGTTTTTTACACAGGATTACTCCGCAAATCTTCAAGCGTAGTCATTAATCAGGGCTTTGTTAATGCTGTTGATTCCTGGCAGATGGGATGGAAGGATTTAGCCTCATATCGGGAGTGGGCCAAAAACCCTGCTCTTGCCCATCTGAAAGAAGAAGACATTCCACCAGTTTCCGATGTTCAAAATATTTCGCAAAGTAGAGCGTTCGTGGATAAATCGTGCACCCGATGTGGGAAGAGACTGAGCCAATAATTGTATTAGATCGTCTGGTATAAAACTGTTTAACAAATAGGTCACTTGGGGTCAGAGTGACCAATTTGTGTTTTCAAAAAGTGGAAAAGTGGTATTCTGGGCAACAAAAATCGCATTCATTATCCTTGGCGTTTTTGTCTATAGAGTTGTGCATTTGAATATAGAGAAGATAAGAAAAGGTCCTACCAGATTGTATTCACTAGTCCCTAATTGGTAAACCATATCAAGAGATAGGTGTGGAAAACCATGAAGGAAAAAGCTGCAGCCTCACCAAGTAAAACTAGCGGAGACAATATTATTTCTCAAAGATCGGGCGGAAGCACAACAGTAGAGAAGTGTTTAGTGTCCCTAAAGGCGGGGGTCATGTTAAACTTTGTTTGAAGAATCATTCTGATCATCCAGTAAAGGTAAGTTTAACTCACATTGATTCAAACAAACTATATATCTAAAGTTTAGTAATCGCTCCTCACGATACAGTGACTTGGAATTCTAACGACCAAGGTTTCAGCGATGGTTTGCGTTCTGGAGACTACATACTTCAATGGAGAGGCGGTGATTATAAAGTTGACGGGGAAACATGAGGAGTTGCTGGCTCAAAGCCTGAAACGTCTAATGATATGAACTTTAAAAATTCATCACCGCAGGCAGTTCTTTATTTTCTTTCCCTTTGCCCGCCTTCAACGGATAACTGACATACATGTGAGTTTGATCAACAGTTCAAAAACAAAAAAAAAGGCGGTACTCTGAATTTTTTCCATTCGAAGCTACCACCATTTCTAAAGAAATATCATATTCCAAGGATGTTAATCATCACTTGCAATACCTGTGACGATTACTGAACTATTCTCATAAAATCCACATGATCAAATCCAAAATAAAAGTATACTACCCCATTAAGCCGCGGGAACAATAGGCTAACCGTCATGTTGCTATTGATGTTATCCTTCATTTTGTCTAAAGCCCGACTGCCAACCCGTTAAGAACTAGCTCGGCGATTTCATTAATTGGCCACGGAATGACTCCATCAATCTCCACATTAGGTTCACTGAACTCCACGTCAGGTTGTATCACCAACTCCTCTAATGTCCCTCCACATTGATTAATCTTAACTCTCAGGCTCTCCTGGAATTGTTCTAAACAGTTCCCTGTACAACCAAATGCCTCGTGCGTGCATTTTCTCAGTTGATGTTGTTGCTGTCCTGAACCATAATACGTGGCCAATGCATTCTTCTGATCATCATTGATGTAGGGAAGGTTATCCTTTACAGGGGATATACTGCTGTATCGCTGATAGTAAATATCAACTAAAAACTTATATAAATCCTCACCAGTCTTTGGCTTCTTAGAAAGAGTTTTATTGTTCTTCTCAAATATTCTATAATCTAAGCCAGATTTTGGATTAGTGCATTCTTCGACGAAACAGGAGTGTGAATGTTCAGAATTTGTTCAGTCATACCATGCTAAAATCTTCGTATCAAAATAACAGCCAAAACCTACATAAGGAGAGAGAGTGATTGTGAACAGGGAAGCAGCATTGTTTCATATAAATATTTATTAAATGTATGTCGATACTGCAATGCATATAAAATCTGCTGGATACGTTGGAGGAATTGCAGGCTATAATGTGCGGGGCACCGTCAGCCAAAGTTATGCAACTGGCCAAGTGGATGGACTATCCCGCGTTGGTGGTTTAGTCGGATACAATTCTATCGGAATCGTGAGCAATTCTTATTCAACGGGTTCAGTCACAACGACCGTCAACCGAGCTGGAGGACTTGTTGGACAAAATGCTGGTCAGGACCCTCATAATCCCGTCCTAATCGGGCGATAAGCCGTCATATGACAGTAAAAACGCATCATGGTGACATAATGGCATCTTGGCAGTATGACAATTACTTTGCAATACTCGGGGAGACAAATCGCTTCGCAACGAATGTCAAACAATAACCCTGGGGAGGAAAAAAATGAACAAGAAATTATTAACGAGGCTGGCACTTACTACAATATGTAGTATAAGTTTGGCCGGTTGTTCCACAGAAGAAATCCCATCAACACCATCCAGTTCGGGCAATACGCCTGCATCTAAACTTGAAACTGCCATGAAGGACAACCAGACTCCATTACAGTGGCTGGAGAAGAATGCAAGCAAATTAACAACAACAGAGCCTCGTGCTTCTTTGGAAGATTTACAACCACTTAAAGAGATGATAGGGTCTGCTTCTATTGTTGGTTTAGGCGAAGCTTCTCATGGCATGCATGAAGTATTCACGATGAAACACCGTATCGTACAGTATATGGTTACGGAATTGGGGTTTACAAACCTCGTCTTAGAGGAGGACTGGGGGAAAGGATTGATGCTTGATCAATATGTTCTTACAGGTAAAGGGCATCCAGACAAAATTCTTAGCCCCGTGTTTAACAATAAAGAAATGACGCAAATGTTGGAATGGATTCGTGACTACAATGCCAATCCCAAACATCCCAACAAAATACGTGTAATCGGGATGGATCAAAAAAAATTAGATGAACCTGTGTTTAACAAAATTTCGGACTATATCCAACAATATCATCCGGATTTGGTTTCTCAATTAAATGACAAAATGAAAGAGCTTATTTCCGCAGCAAAAGATGAAGAAAGTTTTGAGAAACTGCCGAAAGATGAGAAAGAAAAGCATCTTTCCAATGCCCGGTCTATTATTGAGCTGCTAGAAAAAAATAAAGCTAATGCCGGCAAGCAAAAAGAAGCTTACGCATGGGCATTGCATAGCTCCCGTATTATCGAGCAATTTATTTATATGCTTTCAGCTGAACAACAGCCGGAGTTCTTCTTAAGACATGATATTGCAATGTATGAAAATGCGAAGTGGACACAAGAACAATGGGGGAAAACCATTGTATGGGGTCATAACGGACATATATCCAAAACCAATACTCTTCCATTCGTATATCCGGAGATGTCAGGACAACATTTGGCTAAACATTACGGCGACAAATACGTATCCATCGGGACTTCAATCCATTCAGGTTCATATAACGTTGTTAATGAAAGCGGCAAATTCGGTCCTTACGGAACGGTTAGAATCGATGACCCTAATAGCATTAACTATACCGTCGGACAAGTCAAACATGATCAATTTTTTGTAGACTTGCGCAAAGCAAGCGGTTCGGTGAAAACTTGGTTAGATGAAACCCGTCCTACATTTGCCGGAATAACAAAATTGGGACCTGAAGTACCTTTGTTTGTAGACGCTGCATTCGGCAAGACATTTGACATCCTTTTCTATATCAAAAAGGTCACTCCATCACAAATGAATGAATAATACGAATCCTTAATCAAAAGGAGAAACGGAATGAACAAAATTTCTATGCTCACTGTATCGGCAATGATTACCGCGGCTCTATTACTGCCATTACAAGGAACTGGTTTTGCAAAGCAGGCGGCTCCCCTCGTTACTACTTACAGTCAAAATTCGCAGACCAAAGCCAAGCAACTTATCGATGAAGCTGCTAACCATCAAAATATACCGGGCATAATTGTAGCCTCCTCAAACAAAGGATCAAAATGGGCATATGCTTCCGGTGAAGCAAGCATTTACGGTACCGACCCGGTTAAGACGAACTTTACTTTCCGGATCGGTAGTCTAACAAAGACGTTTACTGCAATGGTCGTTCTTCAGCTTGTTGATGAACAAAAACTGAGCCTGGATGACACGATAGAAAAGTGGCTGCCTGATGTTGTTAAGGGTACAGAATATGAAGGGGAACATATCACGATTCGGCAACTATTAAACCAAACAAGCGGTATTCCTGACTATTCAGAACACAAGGATATTCTCGATAAATTACTCCCAAACCCGTTACATTCCTTTACTGCAGACGAATTAGTTCGTACCGGACTGAGCATGAAAGCAACCTCTAAGCCTGGAGAGAAATGGGTTTATTCCAATACGAATACGGTACTGGCAGGGATGATTATTAAGAAGGCTACTGGAGAAACATACGGGGAACATATTAGGAAACGTTTTATAGCTCCCCTTAATCTGACGAACACTTATGTACCCGACGACTACTCGTTTATTCCAGGTGAACATGCACGAGGATACTTCGTACTCGACGGTCAATTCATAGACAGAACTGAAATGAATCCCTCTTGGGCAGATGCTGCGGGATCTATGATCTCCACAGCGGATGATATGAATACATTCTTCAAAGCTATACTTAGTGGCAAGCTATTAAAACCAGCTACTTTAGATCAGATGTTAACTGGGGTTGAAACTCCAGCAGGTGAATACGGTTTGGGGATCCTTGGAACAAAGCTGACGAATGGTATTACGATTTGGGGGCATGGCGGCAACTTTCCAGGATTCGCAACGTTCGCAGGTGGAACTCGCGGCGGGGATTATGTACAAACCCTTAATATCAATGCGATGCCTTCTGAAATTAATACGTTGCCTCTTTCCAAAAGCATTGCCGAGCAACTCATTGGCTCTTCATCACATTAAGAACACCAGCAAGCTGGCACCGGAAATTTCCTATTCCGGTGCCAGCTTGCTGCCATCTCGGCCCCGACCGTTTCCTCTGCCCGCGACGGAATGTCCGAGATAAACAGTCTCAATTTACGTTATAACTCACACCTGCGCGAACGCATGGGACATTTTCCTGATCGGATTACCGATGGATACGGGTGCAATCTTGGGCCAGCCCAAACATCCAAACATATGCGAAGTTTAGTTACACCCCATATGCTCTCATTTGTAAACCGCCGACATGTAACTGCCCAGAAGATCGATGCAGCCATACGTGACATTCTGAATCAATACAATACACTAAGCCTGCCTAAACTATGGGGAGACGGGAAGACAGCTGCTGCAGACGGAACGAAGTTCGATTTGTACGAAGAAAATTTGTTATCTGAATATCATATTCGTTATGGTGGGTATGGCGGAATTGCTTATCATCATATTTCAGATACCTACATTGCTTTATTTAGTCACTTCATTCCCTGCGGAGTATGGGAAGCTGTCTACATAATAGATGGTCTACTAAAGAACAAATCAGACATCCAACCTGATACGTTGCACGCTGATACCCAAGGACAATCTACTCCTGTTTTCGCATTAGCGTACCTGTTAGGGATCAACCTAATGCCTAGAATTCGAAATTGGAAAGATCTCATATTCTTCAGGCCAAGTGAAGACACCGTATACGAACACATAGATCCACTATTCAGTGATACTGTGGATTGGGATTTACTTGAAACCCATTGGAAAGATCTCTTACAGGTAGTTCTGTCAATCAAGGAGGGTAAAATTCTACCGTCAACCTTACTTCGGAAACTTAGTAACGAGAGTAAGAAAAATCGACTCTATCAAGCATTTAAGGAATTAGGACGCTAAGCTTATGAAGAAGACGCAACGAATTCTGGCCGTATTGCTGGTGGGGGTACTGCTACTTTTGCAGCTCCCACCTTTTTCTTTTATTACAAACAAGGCTGCAGCGGATACAGAAATTACACCATTGTCCTACTGTCAAATGAAAATAGAGTTCTAGACTGAAAAATAAAGTGTTAGACTCGGCAAATAAAGTTGTAGACTGAGAAAATGAAGTATTAGACTGGTTCGCGTTGGTTAAGTTAACGGACAGTTTTCGTGAACGGACTATGAATGAGTGTCGGTCAGTAAGCTATTCTAACTAACAGCTAACTGATTAAATGGAGGTATGGAAATGAAACCAGATTTAAGGTCGCCGCTAGAACGTTCAATTGATAAACTCGTATCTACCTATGCCGATAGCAGTCAATTGGAGGAAATCGAACGAGGAGATTTGTCTATTCTGAATGCAAGGTATGGAATCGATTTTGATAATCATGCGGAGCATTGGTGTTTCCGTGCTGGATCTGCGTCTGAAGTAGAAAAGGACGACCAATATGAGAACGTAGATTTGTGCGTCAATCAAACGAAAGATCTTACTCAGTTCCTAAGGGTTATGCTTATTGATGCACGTAATGCCGTGAGCAATTAGGATTATCCTCGTCCAAGGACTTATTAGCTCGATTGAAACAATTACCGAATGGTGAACAAAAAGCCAAAGAGACAAAACAAATGATCGACCAGATCCGGAATTTCATCGGTTATCGTGAATATCCGAAATACGACATTGTCAGTCGCTACTTCATCTATAAACAGGCTTTATTAAAGGAAGCGGAACGACTCGTACAGGCTAACGTTCTTCATAAAAAAGAAGATATTTACTATCTTGCTTTTGAAGAATTGCAGGAAACCATACGCACAAATAAACTGGATTACCAGATCATCGACAAACGAAAAGATGAGTACAGATTATATGAAAAACTAACTCCACCACGTGTTATCACGTCTGACGGCTAAATCATTACGGGTCAGTACAAACGAGAAAATATTCCCAGTGAAGCTATTGTAGGCCTTGCTGTTTCTTCAGGCGTTGTAGAGGGGCGGGCTCGTGTGATCCTGAATATAGAAGGGGCTGAACTGGAAGATGGCGATATACTAGTCACCACTTTTACCGACCCGAGCTGGACTCCATTGTTTTTATCCATAAAAGGCTTGATTACAGAGGTGGGCGGACTAATGACCCATGGAGCCGTTATTGCACGTGAATATGGCTTGCAGCCGTTGTGGGAGTGGAAAATGCGACCAAATCGATAAAAGATGGGCAAAGAATTCGCGTGCATGGAACTGAAGGATATATCGAAATTCTGTAATGGATAAATGAGGAAGTTTAATTAAATGCAACTACTTACCACTTAAACGGAAAGATGTACAATCTCGAAAAGTGGAAGCTTTTTCTGGCGAATCTCGACATGGGTGTGCCGAATCAGTTGAAGGTGACCTGATCTTCTATGAACTGGTCTATGATGAGGATGAGGTTTTCGTATACGTATGACAACTTGAGGGACGGATTTTACAGTTATTGTTATATATAAGACGACAAGTTAATACAAGCTTAATAGTCGCGTTGCAGCGGCTTTTTGTTTTAACAATATCTGTTTTTGTCCAAACCAAAAGCCAAGAGCAGATATCGTTAGCCGAAAAAACAAGAACATGTATGGTTAACCGTAATTGAAGAGGATTATCAAATATGAGGTTTTTGTGCCTCATTTTTAAGAGAAGTTTTCGGGAACAATCCGGGAAATGTAGGATAATCTAAGATAATTATGTAACTATATTTTTTAAATCTTGAAAATTACATAATTATCTTTATAGAACAAAATAATAAAGTCACGAAAATTTCTCACTGAAGAAGATAACAATTTATTTTTTTTCCAAGATAAGCTGACAGGATATTTTGAAGCTTTATCCGTAATTTTAATATAATTCAACCCTAGTGTTCTACAAATTGAAATAGGGAGTAAAGCCACTCCCTGATTAACCTTTAAAATTTCAACCAATAAATAAGAATCGACTTCAAAGGAAATATTTGGGATGAATCCAGCTTTTTCACAAAGCATGGTTGTAAAGTCACTATATTCTACATTATTAGCAAGAGTAATAAATGGTTCATTGGCTACATGACTTAATGAGATCTCGTTTTTACCCGTAAGTTTGTGGTTCGAAGGTAAAACCAGAACAATATCTTCATTTACCAGTAAACAACTCTCTAGCTCTTCATCTTGAATAGGATGACCTGTTATTCCTAAATCCATTTCTCCTTTTTTTAAACTTGTCAATATTTCGCTTTTGACTCCGATGGTTTGAAGTATTTTTGATTCAGGAAAGCGGGTAATACATTCACTGATGAGTCCTGTAAGGAATCTTGAATTGGAAATTGATATTCTTATGGTGTTGGCAATTTGATGTTCCTCCGATCTAATTTCCATTTGCGCATTTTCAATCTCCGTAAAAATCCTGTTTACGTGTTTCAAAAGAATCTTTCCTGACGAACTCAGTTGAATATTTCTCCCTTTCCTTTCAAATAAGGTTGTTCCCAATTCTTCTTCAAGTCTTTTAATAGTCAGGCTTAAAGAGGGCTGAGCAATATTCAATTGTCTGGCTGCATTAGTAAAGTGCTCGGTATAAGCAACTGTCTGAAAGTATTTGAGTTGAAGCAACTCCATTTAGCTTGTCTCCTTATTTATTATGATAAATATATACATACCTTATTATGTATTAGATTAAATGTAAATATAGATATAAGATAATGTCATCAAGTGAAGTGAACAAGATCAAACTCAAGCGACATATAATGAAAAGTGCAAAATTTGAGCAAGAAAGGAAGGTACTTTCTATGAGAATTGATGTAAATAACACATTCAAAAATTTCAATACACCATTAACAGCACCGGCATATTCGGTGCCAACCTATAAATTTGTTAATCGTGAATATCTTAACATTATTTACCGAACGGATGAAAAAGCTTTACGGACAGCAGTGCCGGAACCCCTAGAAATCGGTGATCCCTTGGTTAAATTCGAAGTGATGTGGATGCCCGATGTTTCCGGACTAGGTGCTTATACTGAGGCTGGACAAGTAATTCCTGTCCGATTTAATGGAGAGGACGGAGATTACGTGCATTCGATGTACGTTGACAACTTTCCAGCGATTGCAAGTGGTCGGGAGCTAACTGCATATCCGAAGAAGTTAGGTGCTCCCAAGCTTTATGTAGATTCAGATACTCTTGTTGGCACACTTGATTACGGTACACTTCGCGTAGCCACAGCCACCATGGGGTACAAGCATTTTGAGATGGATAAGGAACTAGCTAAAAATGAAATTTGTCGACCTAACTTTATGGTTAAGATTGCTACTGATTACAATGGAGATTTAAGAATCTGCGACTTAGTACGAACACAAATAACGAATATAGAGGTTAAAGGGGCTTGGACAGGTCCTGCTCGACTTCAATTATTTGAGCATGCACTGGCACCTCTTGCAGATTTGCCTGTATTAGAAGTCGTTTCAGCATCTCATATCCTTACGGATTTAACCTTAAACGCTGCACAACCTGTATACAACTACTTAGAGGAAAAATAAGGAGGACTTTGAGATGAGAATTGCAATTTTAGGAGCAGGGTCTTTAGGAACCATAGTTGGAGCATATCTTGCTGCTGGCGGAATGGATGTTGAGTTGATTGATGCATACAAAGCACATGTAGATACTTTAAATCAAATAGGTGCTAAAGTAGTGGGTACGACGGAATTTCAAGCAAAGGTAAAAGCCATCATCCCTGAAAACAAGTCAGGCAAGTATGATTTAGTTTTACTGCTAACAAAACAATTATATAACGACTCTGTTCTTAAAGAGTTACTTCCTTTTCTAAGGGACGATAGTGTTGTATGTTCTCTACAAAACGGTATACCCGAAAAGAACGTTGCTTCAATTGTTGGTGAAGAACGTGTTATTGCAGGTTCTGTTGAATTTGGTGCTACGTTTATTGAACCAGGCGTATCTAGCCTTACAACCGAGTATACGCAATTTAAAAAGTACGCTTTTCAAATTGGAGAATTAAACGGCGAAGTCACAGAAAGAATACAACGTATTAAATCGGCTTTAGACCTTGTCGGCGGAACAAACATTTCCGATAACCTAGTTGGAACGAAGTGGTCAAAATTACTGATCAATAATGCATTCAGTGGTTTATCTGCAGCATTAAACGGAGAATATGGAGACATTCTTGACAATGAAATTAGCATTATTTGTGCAGTTCATATCGCAGATGAGACGATCAAGATTGGACACGCAAAGGGTGTCAAATTTGCTAAAATGGGTGGATTTGATATAGAATCTTTGGAATTAAGAAGCGAAAATGATATTCCTGAACGTATCCAAACCTTTAGGCTAGTCATGGAACCGTCCAGGCTGCTAAGAGCAAGTATGCTTCAGGATCTTGAGAAGAAACGTAAAACTGAAATTGATTACATTAATGGTGTGGTTCCCAAAATGGCAGAAGGGACTGGTATTTCAACACCATTTAATGATTTAGTTGTAGCCCAAGTCAAATCTGCAGAAGAATCTCAAACTGTGCCTAATTTTGATACAAATCTAAAAGCTTTTAAAGAGTTATTGAATAGCCAATAAGAAACATAGGTTTGGAGCCGGCAGGACATCCCTCTGGGACTTCTTTAACAGAAATGATGCGCTCCATGTTTTTTACGCTGCATATTTTATGATTATTCAACCTGTCGAAATGACAGGTTTTTTTGCATAGAAAAACAAAGAACTTAACAGAGGAAGCACTACATGAGACTGTGAAAATAAAGTTATAGACTAATAGCGGCATTATGCTAAATGGAAGGGTTCAACAAAATTGCTCTCTAGCTGCTTGTGATCCAGCGGTAGATAAACAATGCCAAGATCGATCCGATTGGTGAGCAGCCCCTCCCGACGGTTAAGCCCTCAACAGCGCCTACGTTACTCGGACCGCAGGTTCCTGTTTTTTTACTTTTAAACTATCATGTCCCGTTTGCTTAGAAAACTAACGAACTACGTAATAATTTTTTTGAGATAATAACGATCGTACAAAAGAGGACAGTCTTTAGTTATTACACATTTGGTATCGTTGTCGTGGCTTGTAATCAGGGCGAACACTATTGTAAACCTAATAATTTCAAAAAAAAAAAAAAATTTATCAATTTGTGGTTTGTAAATGTAAGTAATACAATTAGATACAAGAAATGCAAATTAGAATTAAAATATTCTTTAAAGGGGGGAATGATGATTTTGGATTGGGGTAGCTTCAGGAAGCAGGCTACTACATGTTTATACCATTTTATTGTTTTGGCATAATGGACAATTAATTTTTAAAGAGGAGGCCTTTCTTTGAAAAAATTAGGGATGGTATGTAAAATAGTTCTGATACTTGTATTCTTAACGCCTTTAACACCGACCTTTGGTCAACATGTAGATGCATGGTCAGGTATGCCTATGGGAAAGCTTCATGTCAAGGGCAATCAATTGGTGAACAGCAGCGGAAAACCTATTGTTTTGAATGGCTGGCATCAGCCGTCTGGTGCATACTGGACCTATCAAAACAGTAATTATTATCTCAATTTGAATGGTAACAATCGTCATGCAGCAATTTTGGCCTATTTGAAGGATATCACCGACACCTTTACAGACACCAGACCAAAGTATGGAAGCAACCACGGCTGGTATATGAATCAGGTTCGATTGTTTATTGATCGCCAGGATATGGGAGATGTGGCCGCAGGTTCATACAACTTTTCAGGTTTACAAGCAGCTACACAAAATGTGATTATACCATATATCAATTATGCGAAAACAAAGGGTATTTATGTGACTCTTGGTCTCGATTTCACTTTGGCTAACGACCAAGCTACCACACAATCCAATTTAGACAAATTCAATCAAATATGGGGGTATCTTGCCTCGCAGCCAGCTATTAAGAGCGCGGATAACGTCATGTTTGAACTAATCAACGAGCCCATTAAGTCGTATGCGAATGGGCATTGGGGGGGCTATGCCGGCGAAAATGATTTTGTTGACCATTGGAATGATCTCAGAAGATTCCAAAACTCTATCATTTCCACGATTAGAAGTAAAGGAGCGGATAATGTTATATGGGCTGCAGGGCTTGGATACGACCAATTTTACAGTCCGGCAGCAAAACACCCGCTGATGGACCCATTGAACAACTACGGCTATGCTGTCCACTGGTATCCGGGCTACGGAGCACATGATGACAAGGACAAGCTACAATCGCAATGGAATTCCAACATTAAAGCGGCAGCTCAAGCCTATCCAATAAATATTACAGAGTTTACCTGGTTCAAAACTCAGCCCGGCGACTCAGAGTATTGGAACTTGTTTAACGGCTCTAATGATGGATTTGGGAAAAACACGAAGTCGATTTTTACAGCAGCTGGTAATGTCAGCATGACCGCACACATGAATGGATTTCTGCTGGAAGCAGGAGCAAGGAGTTCATTTGCAGACCCAACGGCCGGGTTAAAGTGGGATGGGGATACGCGACGTCAGGCGATGGCCCGTTTCTTGTTTGACTGGTACAATGAACGTGCACGGACCTATCCGAGAGCACTAATCCAGAACAGTGAATCAGCAACGGAGAATGTGCCTGCGGCTGCACCGACTGATGTGCTTACAGATACATACACTACTACACCGACTGACGCACAATCAGAATGATGTTAATAATTTCAACGCTGATACCTACGAATGACCTCGAATTTCTCATCTAAACTGAATTTAGGCAAAAAACTGCACCCATTTGTTAGTCGTTGGAATGTTTATAGAACTTCATTAAGCGAATTGCCACCTAAATGACAACGCATGCAAATAAGCGCCGAACTATGCGGCGCTTATTTGTCGTTTCCGATCTTAAGTGTCATTTCGATTTGATCGTAGGGTCATCCACTTTTTGACGCTTTCAAGCCATCAATGTAAAGTCTGCGAATTCCTTTCAAAATTTGTTTCGTCGAAAGTCCTTCATCTTTTAAATGAAAATCAATGTTGTGGAGAGTTGCAAGTAAAGCTTCTACGGTGTATACAATGTCAACGTCCGAAATATCTCCTTTTGCTGAAGCCTCGTTATATAAATATCTACATGTTGTACGCATCCATTGACATAGCGGCGAATGAAGCGGGCGATGTCCGGTAGATGCGCGGCTGACGGCGCAAAGCCAGGGGACTTTCGACTCCAAAAAGGAAACATAGCTCACGATGACTTGATAAAGTTGCTCCAAAGGAATAACATCCTTGGATTGGCTGAGGTAGGCCTGAACTTCGTCGAATAATGGTTGACACTCTTCGCTGACAATTCCAAACAAATGTCGCCTTTCAAGGGTATACCGGCGGTACCCTTATAAGATGTAATAGCGCAAGTTTCTCTATATCGACCTAGTTCTAGCTAACAACTTGCAATAAAAGAGGATAAACTTTGTGTCATTAATTCAAAAGGAGCAAACTTTGTGTCAAAAAAGAGGTAAGCTTTGTGTCACTGGACAGATGTACAATCGTTGAGAAGAAGTTTTATCTCAGCAGCTCATGTAATACATATGTACAAAATACGGGTTTTGTGAATATGTATAAGGGAAAACTCGTAATTCATTTAAATTATTAAAAAATGCACCCCTTAGATTTCATCGGATAAACCAGGAGTTCATTCCAATGTCTATTCTAAGGGGTGCACTTCACTCATGTTGAGGGCTTTTTATTTTGTTCTTTAAAAAGAGCAATAGAGGTACCCTCCTGCTTCTATAAACATAATTACATACTTTAGAATATTGTTGATTACTATTTCAATTCAATTACTCTAACATGTTTATTGTAAGTATTAACCGTTAGCGTAATTTCCTTTGCATTCTCAACAAAATACCTTAGTGCTGGTGACATTTGAAGTGATTGATTAAACAACCAATTCCTTGGATATATAACCATGTATCCTTCTTCATTTGTTTGAGTTTTCTTTAGAAAATCCCATAAATTGTCATCTTTTTCCACACTATCTAAATTTTTGTTTTTTTCAAGGAATCTATCAATAATTAATTCATAATTTTTTGTCTGGATAGAATTTTGAGAAATTTCATTTTCACAAAAATTAAAATCCTGAATGATCGGATGAAATGATATATCCTCACATTTTATTGGAATCTCCACTTTCAAATCAGATAACCGTATTGTGGTGAGTTTTTCGCCTTCGTATATTCCTTTAACTGTGTCAAAAAAAGGGGCAATGTTACTTAAAATAAATTCCTCTTGTTCTGTATGGGTTGAAAGATCATAAACAACTCCATATTCCCCCAACAAAAAGGGAGCAATAACCCATTGTATAACTATATCTTCATTTAACCGATTAAAATCTGGAGTCGCATTACATTCTATTTCTTTTATATAAAAATCCATATAATCATCATCATTATCCCTTTCAATTTTATCTTCTAATAAGTTCTTTTCTTTATACCAAATCATATAATTCCTCCATAATAAAAAATAGCTGTCCGATTTAATTCCTCCGGACAGCTATTTTTTTAATTAGTAACTTTAACCACACTTCCAGTCACAGCCACAATTGTGTAGACTGCATATCTGCCCTCAACCGCCCCATATTTCTCTACTTTAAAGGATCCAGCACCCGGATTAAAGTCCATTTGATCTCTATACGTTTTATAATTTCCTCCAAGAGGTTTTACATAGAAATCTTTTTTTCCTACAATGTCACCATCTAAATTCTTTACATCAAAGATGGCTGCTATGCTTTGTATTGCCTCACCTTTCTTTGTCAAAGTAATACTCCAATTACAACTCATTTTTCCGGCTTTCAGATTTTTACAATTTATTTTCCCGTATCCACCAACGCTACCTTTGGCCTGTGTTTCAATTCTACTATTATTATTCTCAGTTAAAGACTTCAAATCTTTTGTATCCTTTAACTCATCAGGGTTAATGTTGCTTTCAACTAGAATAAAATCTTGATTAAGTTCTTCAGAAACATTTCCATTTTCTACACTCTCATTACCTTCATTAGATGCGAAGGTCGTAAGAGGTACAGAAAAACATAAAAATATTGCAATCACTAAGCTCAAAATTTTTTTCAAGCGAACCCCTCCAATATATTGTAAATTTAATATCAATATATAATATATCGAAAGTCGAAGTAAGATATATCTTGTCGAATTTAAAATACAGTTATATATAACCATTAAGCAGGTAGTTTGTCCCAAATACAAAAATTTCAGAAAAAATCCTACTCTATGACTTGTAATCCCCTTTACATGTACTCTAAATTCAAACTGATCAACGTAAAAGGCTCTGCCGACCAATTAAAGTTAGCAGACCCTTTTACTATTTCACTATAAACCTCACTTTAGTTCCATGAGTATACTTATCTAACTGATGACTTACCCAAGATCCTGCTCCCCTGTTATCACTAGGGGTTATGTATCTGAATAACAGCACCTGCGCCACCTCCAGCGCACATTGCCATTGGCCACTCATCACGGTCATATCCTTTAGAACTGACCGTCATGCCGGCTTATAATTTTAAGCAGGTTGACGGTCAGTTCTTTTTACTTTAAGTTTTGCAAGATATAAATCAGAAAATTCTAATCTAGATCCCTGCCGTTGCTAGCAATCACCTTTTTATACCATTGATTTTTTCTTCGTTCGCATTAATGTGCATTGGCCATGATCATCTTTGTCGACCGTATCTTTTTCTCATTTCACCTGTGCTGGCGCTTACAATATCTATCGGCCCCCAGGTTGTAAACCCTAAAAAATCGACACCATCATTCTCTACGGCATCCCTCATAGCCCGAATATGCTCTCTAAAATACTCAATGCGATAGTCGTCCTCCACATATCCGTTTTTGTCTGTATGATAACCGCTCCAAATCCATTTTCAACAATGAATAGGGGTTTCTGATAGCGATCATAAATATTATTTAGCGTAATTCGTATTCCGAGAGGATCAATCTGACGCGCCCAGTCACTAGCTTTTAAGTACGGATTTGGCAAGCTTGGGAAAGGGTTGCCCCAATCGTGTCCGTCTGTTCGGGATCAGCGCTGACAACGCTGGATGAGTATTACGAGAAGCCAACAAAATCTACCGTCTGCTGCTTCAATAATTCTCTGTCCCCCTCTTCGAATGGAAGTGTGATGCCTTTACGTTCCAGCTTTTTTAAAATAAATGGGGGGTAATCGCCTCGAACCTGTACATCTATAAAGAAATAGCTCTGGTTTTCCACTTGTCTTGCCTTCCAAATATCTTTAGGCTTGCATGTTCTAGGATATGGAGCGTTAGCCGCGAGCATACAGCCAACTTGATTGTCAGGATCTATCTGATGTGCCAATTTAGTGGCCAAGGCGCTTACCACCAAATTGTGGTGACTGGCTGTATATTTCACAGTCTCCACGTCTTCTTGGTCCTAGATGTACAGTCCCGCTACCAGAAAAGGAGCCTCCAAGACCATATTAATTTCGTTAAATATAATCCAGTATTTCACCAAGCCTTTGTAACGGCTGAAATCTACCAGAAACGTTCTCGGTTACCCATTAATAGGGAAATGCCCTCTGCAAAGTAATAATCCCCGTAAATCAATGAGACATCAACATTTTTTTTCTCAGGGAAATGGCTTGTTCCATGTAAAATAAGTCCTTCCTCTGTTTCCGATTCCCATGCTCCATAATTTGTGTACAAGGAATGTAAGATTCTTTCCCCACTCTTGCGATACATCCCTGCCTCCTGACTGCTCACCTGGTCCGCTATAAGTAGAAGTCCGCAAGCGGCACAGGCTCCGGCCGATGAGTCGCGGATTGAAAGAAATGCTTCTGGCGAACGAAAATCCCAATACGGGACAGAATCTTCCGGTAAATTAGCCATAAAAAAATGAGCTGCTTGTTTGGCTGCATCCAGATATTGCTGGTTGCCCGTATAATGGTAGCTTAGGCTCATCCCATAAATCGCCCACGCCGTTCCACGCGACCACGCAGATTCCGGTGCATGCCCTTGTCCTCCCTTTACTTCAAGTTTCTCTCCGGTTTCAGGATCAAAAACAACGATATGAGCAACGGATCCGTCAGGTCGATAAAAATGCTTTAACACCGTATCCGCGTGCTTGACTGCTATGTGTTTATACCGAGGATCTCCAGTTACGCTGGATGCCCAATAAAGCAGTGGCAAATTCATCAAGCAGTCGATTATGGCCCAACCTGCGATATTTTCCCCATTCCATGCGCGGATGAAGTTTCCTTGGACATTAAAGCGTGCCGCCAGAAGATTGGCGGCAAGCAGAGTTCTCCGTTTGGAGTCCTCTGCTCCTAGAAGCTTGTATCTAGCTCCGCTTGTTAAGGTCCACATGAAACCAAGATCGTGATCAACCATCTGAGAATCAGTCAACAATGAATCCAGCTGACGTTCGCATGATTCCGCTGCTTCCTTTAAATAAGTGTCTTTTGTATCACGGTAAACAAGCCACATCATTCCCGGCCAGAAACCAGCGGTCCACCAAGATGCTCGCTCCAACTGGTATTCTCCATTCACACTTGCATGAGGAAATGCATCCCCGATTCGATGAGAAATTCGCTTAACTTTTGCCTTCGTTTGATCCCAAGCTTCTTGCACCCAATCCGGTTTAATCGTCATTTTTCAATCGCTCCTCCCTTAATATGAACTCCTTATTGTTATCCTAATATGGCTGCATCTAACTTGATGGTTCCTCCAGACCATACCTTCCTTGAAGTCCACTCGGCCTCTCCCTGCCAGAATTCAGCGCTAGATGGCAGTCCTAAAGCAAGAAACACTGTCGTACACAGATACAAGCTACCCGTCGATATATAAGCTTCTCCGATTTCCGGCTGGTTTCCGGCGAAGCCAATTCGCAGCCAACCAGAATCATCAAAAGTACCGGGCATCTGAATCTGCCGTTTGATAACGGCCGTGAGCGCACAGCGAACTTGAGCCGGTTCTAGTTCTTCTGGGAGCTCCTCTCTCAAGGCCATGAGCGATAGATGCTGAAATGCACCGAAACGATAGGCAAGTGATCGTCCAATTGGTGGGAAGGTACCCTCTGGTGAAATCATATGTTCCAAAATGGTTGCATAGCGTGCCGCCCTGTCTAACACTTTGACTCGGATTCCTTTCCAATCTTCAAATTGATCTCCTATCGCATCCAATATATCCACTAGCATGGGTTGAATAACAAAGCTGTTGTAATAGTCCCAATGAAATGCGGGGCCGTCTCCATATACACCGTCGCCCTTATACCATTGCTCGTGTTGCCTTAATGCATAATCCACTCGCATGCGATCCCAAGTTTCTACTCCCAATCGAGACAGAGCGGCTTCGATCATAGCGCTAAATAGCAGCCAATTGTTGAATACAGGGCGTATAATACGTGTTGCCAGTAAGGCTGAAGTCAAATTTTCTTTCACCTTCTCTTCAAGCAGTTCATACAGCTCGTTTGGAGCGCGGAGCACCGCATTCGCGAGAAAGGCTGCGTCGACAAGAGGCTGTCCGCCTTTTGTGAAATTCATAAAGTCGGGTGAATCAGGATCTGTAGCCACTTCGATTGCCCGCCTTGCCAAATCCGCCATCTTAGCTCGAATTTCTCCTTCCTCACCCGAACGTGGTCCGTGTTCAAGCCAAGGTGCAATTCCAGCCAGTGTTCGCCCCAGAGCTTCTAAATAGGTGTAGTCGGATCGATCGCCCACGCTCGCTTCGACAGGCATATTGATAACAAGTCTGCTTTCCGATAAGGAATAGAGTACAGGATGCGCAATTCGAACCAAGGTATCCACCCAATACTTTCTATCGACCATCATTTACCCTTCCTCCTAAACAAGTCAGTATTTTTTAAAAAATTATAAGCGGTTGTTTCCTCCCCTACAATAAACTATAATCATCAAAAACTGACCTATTGTGTCGAGGAGGAAAAGGAATGCTTAAATTGTTTTCTTGCGGCTATCATACTATTCATCATGAAGGAATCGTAAGAAATAGGCCGAATGGGTCGGGAAACTACACCTTTGTATTTTTTAATAGCAGAGCAGAAGTGAAGTTACATGAAAACACAACAATTGTCCAAAAAAATACATTTATTTTCTTTCAACCTCAAACTCCTCATTATTACCGCGAGTTGGAAAGCCCATTTATTAATGATTGGTTTCATTGTAACGGCTACGATTTCCATAAATTTCTTCTGAATATAAATTTCCCTTTGGATACTCTTATTGACGCTTCTGACCCGCTGCTGATTTCTAGATGTATCATGGAACTCCAGAACAGCTATAGACTTGACGGAACACTACGTGAGCATATTATCGATTGTGACCTTCGATCCTTTTTTATGAAATTGAGCGACTTACGGGAAAGAACTGCTCCCCATCAACTCAACCGTTACTACATTCAATTTACTGAGCTACGCAACGATCTTTACCGCTACTCTCATAAGAAGCTTTCTGTGAAGGAACTGGCTTTGCAATTAAACTTGAGCAAATCTTATTTCCAACATATATATAAAGAGCTATTTGGTTGTTCTGTAATGACGGATATCATTAATGCCAGACTTGAACATGCGAGGTATCTTTTAGATCACAGCGCGTTGTCAGTTACTCAAATTGCTAACTCGTGTGGTTATGAGAATGACACCCATTTTATGAGGCAGTTTAAGAAGTTTGTTGGCGTTTCGCCAAGGAAATATAGATTCAGAAGCGAAACCTAGCTTAACGTGGAAAAAATCTGTTTATAAATAAGCCTTTCAAAGGCAACATATATTCTTCTAAAAATAGCTTTCAAGAACATCCCAGCATTAAAAAAAACCGATTCTCGAAAGAATCGGCCAAATTGTTGTTGGAAAAAGATCATTGCAAATTTTCACAGAGTATCACCAAACCCCTACAATCGAATTATTGTAAAGGAAATACCTAAAGTTTTACTCATTAACCTCTCCTAGACCCTCTTTAATCATAACATCCGTAAGTTCGTCCAAAGCTTCCATGCTTTCACTACCTTCGGTGATTAACGTAAGAGTGTCTCCGGCTTCAAGCCCAAGAGAAAGCACACCGAGAATGGATTTTAGAGTTACCTTATTGCCCTTGGATTCTGCAAAAGCGTCAGTACCTTTGAATTTAGTTGCTGTATTGACTAGAGCTGTCGCCGGACGCGCGTGAATTCCATCCTCGTCTATAATTCTAAAGCTTTTTTGCATGATTTTACTCTCCCTTTAGTATGATTTAAAATATCTTCTTAGATACTGAGTTATTAATTTAACTCTCAAATTTATGAAATGGTAAGGGTCAACCAAGCTGGTTATAATTAGTTAATCTGTGCAAGTGCACTGCAAGGTAAGCTAGCTTTTCATTGGAAGCAGATTCCCATAAACCTGCTCAATTATATTCCCTAATTTTTATTGCCACGTACAAAGAAAACTAGTTCTTTGTTAATAAACTCTAACACGCTTGGTACTTTCTTTAGTGCTTGAACATCTGCCTTTTGATCATCATTAACTTGAAACGCAATTGAGTGGCACAATGCCCTAAGTGAGCATCATTTTTTTACCACCTACATAATTCAAAATATCCTCTGCAGTTTTTTTATAGTCCATTTTAGATCCTCCCTGTTGTTTTCTGCGCTTATGTTTTGGCCATAAAATAAGCTGCAAACAAAAAAGACAGAATCCCTAAGAGACGTATAATAATTAAAAGATTATACATTCTTATGGATCCTGCCTGCTTAACCAGTAACATGTCCTGTTTTATTTTTTTGTTGTTGGTTTGTATTATAATCCTGATTAAATCAAATTTCAAGCGGTTACATTTTACATTATTGATTCTTATCTGTATTTAGAATTGTAAATGGAAATTATACCTGTTCTTGATTAGATGTATTATATAGAGATCTGTTTTAATACAAGTACAGTTGCGCCTACTGCCACGGTATATTCTGAAAGATGTCTCTGGAGAATACCGTTGATATTCGGATGCATAGTAAATATTTTATTTGTCCAGTAGCTACGGCCATATTGAAATAGCTATCATCAACTTAATCATTGCTCCGCCTATAACAACTCGGGGTGCAAGATATTTACCAGATTACCAAGTCCGATTCCTAGATAGGTCGCAGATTGTAAAAACAGTTCCTTTATGTACGGGTCCCCACGATGGAATGCTTTTACGTTATAGACAACAGGTTAAAATAAATACATTGCTCACGAGTTCTCAAACTCAAAAGCAGGTGGTTTTCTGTCTATCACGCTTTGGCTCAATGGATCTAAAGTTATAAAAAATATCTAAAACAGAAAAAGTATCTGTTTTAGATGTTCTTAAACGACTCATAACTCATACTTAGAGAGATGACTTATAGCTGGTCTCCATTTGTTTTTGTACCAATTAAAAGAATCTTTTTTATAACGTTCTATGGAGCCGCTTCCTTCATTATCGCGATCCACATTTGAGTTGGATCTATCTGGTTAAGAGTAGGCTTTCTTCCCTCGATAGATTTGCTCGTCATGATTTTACGGTCCATCCTTCCCCTGTCAATTCCTCCAACAACCGAGTCAGGCTACTACTTTTCAAACTAGACTAAGCCAACAGCTCCACTTTTGATGCGTCATTCTTTTGGGCAATCTGTTCCTCAACAGCCTTTTTAATCGGTGAAAACATAGGGCGCTTTTCTATTATCGCTCCGTTTTAAGTAAGCATTATCTCTTATTTACAGTCATGACTACCCTAGTGACCTGAGTCTCATTTATTCCAATATAAAATTAAGTTCGAATATCATATTAATATAGATCAAATTATCGTCCATTCTACTGCTGCTATTTACTTGTCTTATGTTCCTTTACCAACAAAAATAAATATATATTTAAAGTTAATTTTATTTTGGTGTAAAGATGGTATAATGTACATAAAATCAGTCAATATGAGGTGGAATTTTTGTGAAACTCATTCAAATTGACATGAATACAAAATATCAAAAGCCTCAGACGGTTCAATTCCTCCTACATTAGGAATCTCAAAGCGTTATTGTATGGTGGATTTTTATGAAGGCTGGAAGGAGAGGGAGTGAGAATTTTTGATTAATCCTATAGCTATTTCACTAGGGCCTTTTCAAATTCATTGGTACGGCATCATTATTGGAGTAGGTACTCTTCTTGGATTAATGCTTGTCATTCGTGAAGGTAAAAGATTTGGTATTTCAAGTAACTTCTTCATGGATCTGCTTTTGATTGGGCTTCCATCAGCTTTAGTTGGTGCACGAATCTACTATGTTGCTTTTGAGTGGGAGAGTTATAAAAACAACCTAGCTGAGATTATTATGATTTGGCACGGAGGCATTGCCATATACGGTGCTTTAATCGGTGCAGTCCTTGCCGGAGTGATTTATACAAGGCGGAAGGCATACAATTTTTGGCTAATTGCTGATATCTGCGCACCCGGGTTAATCACAGGGCAAATGATCGGGCGTTGGGGAAACTTCGTTAATCAAGAAGCACATGGTGGTCCTGTGACAGAAAGTTTCTTGGAAAATATCCTGCATCTTCCCCATTTCATTATTACACAAATGTACATTGACGGACAATATTATCATCCTACATTTTTATATGAATCGTTCTGGAGTTTAATTGGATTATTTCTGTTGATTATTCTTCGTCGAAGACCATTTTTAAGATCGGGAGAATTGTTCATGAGCTACTTGATCTGGTACTCACTTGGTCGTTTCTATGTAGAAGGTGTGCGTACAGATAGCTTATCTTTTGCAGGCCCGCAGTGGCTTGCCACATTACTAAAAACCATGTGGAGTCCAATTGAATTTTTAGGTTGGGGAGCTATGCAGACGGGTGAAAACATCCGTACATCTCAGCTTTTAGCTATCCTCCTCATCATTGTGGCCATTACTTTTATTATAGTTAGGAGGATTCAAAGTCATATAGTTCGTTATTCTGCCAATGTGGACATAGGAAAAGCGTGAAGTAATCAAGAGCTACCATTCAGAAACTCTAATAAATTCAGTCAATATACTCCTGTCGAACTTCTACAGGAGTTTTTCTATATGATAATGTTTTCCAAAACTTTCGGTACATACCAACCCAATATCCTCCCTCAACTAATGTAGTTTCTGAAAATCTCTCATTGTTACTAGATTCCTCTTCAGGTATGATAAATCTAAAGATAGTCCAAAGCCTAATTTTAAGGCATAAATCAAGTTAGTAATTGTCGCTCATATCTGCCGATGGCCACGGAATTTCAACTTCATTCTTGTCGGATTACGATTAGGTCGAGATTGGTAAAATCCTATCAATTAAGCCTTCAAGTCATACGAAAAGCCACTAAATCACAGTATGATCTAGTGGTCAGAGAATTCAAAATTGGTTAATCGATTGGATTGAAGCTAATCGACCTATGCAAAATGCCATAAGGTATGCCAAATTTCCGTTCGGCCGCTACAAAATATTGATATGACAAAATATTTCCTACGCTTTGGTGTAATAGATGGAATGGTTGATTTCCACGTCTACAAATCGATACAACTGTGTAGGGCGTTTAGGCGTTTTCTCTCCTTCAACCTCTTGGATAAAAGGTAACGATTTTGCAAAAGCAACGCCCAAGGAAATTGCAGAGTCGTCTGTCACCGTCAATAAAACCGCTTGAAGCTCCTCATAAGTAAACTCTGCTGGTAGAAATTCTTTGGCGACAGTCGTTTCGAGCAATTTCTTGCGAATGACCTCAATGGCATCCTCAATAATTTGAGCGTGGTCAAATGCAAGATCCAAGTTCAAAACTTCTTTGATAGAGAACAGCTGAACATCACTTGCGTCATCGTTTGCTTGCCGATTCGTAAGGTTGTGTTCTGATACAATGGCGAAGTGCGCATTGGAGATGATCCAACTTCTCGGATCCCTCCCCGGTTTGTCGTAAACTCCAAAATGTTCCAGATGGATGTTCTCTACACCGGTTTCTTCCATCAGTTCTCGCTTCGCACAGTCAAATGCTGTTTCGTTCGGATTTACAAATCCACCAGGTAGCGCCCATTTACCTGCTTCGATATTAGGACGGCCTTCGCTATCGGTCATGCTACGTTGAATCAGCATGATTTTTAGATCCATTTCAGGCTGCTTGAATTCTTCATTTATAATTGGCAAAATCGTAAAGACAGCAATATCAGAGGTGTAGCCGTCCGGGGTTCTATATTTTCTTACATCGTATTGCTTCAAAGCTTCTTCATTTGACATCGTGATCCTCCATTTATCAAACATCGATAGGATATTTTGCATGTGGCTTACTCGTAACAAAACACACTGACTATACAAAGGATGATTCACTATCCTTTGGCCAATATCATAAAATATAACTTTATAGATTCTGCTTTTTTGTATAGTCGTTGATATTGCGGTATAGCTTTTTATCCTGGTGTCGTGACTTTTTCAGGACTTGCAGAAATCTATGTGGTATTGATCTGCTGCCTGTTGTCATCTTCAATCTCCAGAGACTGGTTTATACATAGCGTCTAAGACTGGTTGAATGCGGTAACCGAATGCCTACAAAAGTTGTTGCCGAGTTCTTTGGTGCTTGGATTGCCGTAGGAACACCCTGATTTTTAGAATGTTATAAGCAAACACTAAAAGCGACGTATTCATCTCGATACACTTGAATAAAGTTGCGATCATGTCTTCCTTAAACAGGAAGAGCATATCGTTTTCCTGCTCGAACATTGCTTTTAATAATCCAAATCGCTTTCAGAAAAATGAATCGTGTGAGATAGTCTATGGTTCGTTATAATCCTGTGTAAAACGCATAACCGTTTCCAAATAACAATTGTCAAAATATATTTCGAATACCGTATTCTTGGTATGAATGTTATCCTCCCAATAGGCTTCTGTCATATTGATGAATTGCAATTCCATGGTGGACAAAGCTATCATCAATATACTTGTTTAGAACACTTCCTTCTTAAACCGATATTTTGTTTCTGTATCTCCATCAATTCGTCCTCATAAAGCTATGATTTTAATTGTTCAAAACTTACTAGTTTGGTTACAATTCGTATCACAGAAGCTGTTATCTTTTATATATTCACAAGTCAGTTTCACGACTTTTCTGCAAGAGATATTTTGCAAAGTCAACAAGTCTTTGTGCTTCTTCTGTCCGAAGCATACTAACATCCAAAGCATCTGCTGCCAGACGAAAACGATCTAGCGCGTCGGCATCTTTGAAGATCTGATACAGCAGCACGCCCCTTTCATTGGTAGCAGGCGCCGCTGCAATCTCTGACAAGCCAAGCGAATCATTCTGGTCATGGTAATAGATGATGTAGTAAGAATGAGCATTAAAGGACAAATCGTGTTCACGGCAATAATCTTCGTAATACTCTGCAGCTCGCTTTCCATGCCCCTTATCAATCCCATCATCGAGGCGACGAGAATCATGGAAAATAGCCGCCATCCCTAGTGCATCCATTTCCTTATCACTCAATCCTTTTTGATGTCCGATGAGGAGTGAAAGCAAAAGGACGCGAGCGCAATGTTCTTTTGTATGCATTTTACTTTCAGGGAGCCAGAACTCTATGTTTTGCTCCATAAATATATACCATAGCTTATACTTATTTTTAATTGGTTGACTGGCATAATCATTTAGAACATTTGCTGGGAACATCTTCCGCTCACTCCTCTAGTTTCTCATTTACTAAATTAGCTTATTTCATCTGCACCAATTGCTGTAACACTTCCGCAATATCGCCGTCGAAACCAATGGATTTAGCAGCAATTGCATCTGGAATATAAAGCTCGCCTTTATTAAGAGTAATGTAGCTAGCATACTCTTCAAGATGAGTTAGCTGCATAAATGGGGCTTTAATCATCTGGTTTCTGTAACCTACTCCCAATTCCAAAAGGACTAATTTTTTGCCATGAGCTTGATGGATAAAATTATGATAAGCCTGAAAGCGGGTTTGCCAGAATCCGTCCTTCAGGAAATTTCCATCGAGTTCGATATGGACTTGCATGGTACCACCACATTCGGGACACTTAGGAATAAGATTTGAAGGGACTTTTCCATTCTCTTGGTTATGGGCCATTTTACTCAATATTTCGTCGCCTGGATAAATTTGATTGTTGCAACCATGAGAACAATGCAGATTGCGACAATTGCCTTCTATTTCGAAGAGGCGTTCCTTTGGAAAACCAGCCATTGTGAAATGATCGTCTATATTAGAGGTAACTACAAAATAGTTCTTATCTTTCACCAATTCATGAAGGTTTTTCATAACCGTGCTGGCTTCTTTGTTGTATAAAAAATGTTCATACATACTGCTGAAAAATGCCCACTTCTCTGCCTCAGAAGGATATGGATAGAAACATCCTTTTATAATACTGCGAAAACCGTATCTTTCACGAAAGTCACCAAAATGTTCCAAGAAAGACGAATCCTCCGCAAAGATATGATAACCCTCTGAAATGGAGAGACCGTTACTTGCACCTATTATAATATTGTCGGCCTCTTTAATTTTTTTAAAAACCTCACTCAACTTCTCTTCCATAATGATCCTCCATTTTTTCAAGGAATTTTGATAAAATCATTCATGCCTTCTCACATATGTGAAGTCAGATCATGTAGTACTTGGGCAATATCCGCGTCCATCGTTATTGATTTATTTTTTAGCATTGGAGTTGGAGCCTCTCCCTGATTAATACGAACCAAGAAGGCATTTTGCCAGTTATACGTCATCTGGGAAAATGGATATTTAATTATATTAGGTGTCATTCTCCCCACCCCCAGTTCGATGAATACAACCTTCTTATGAGAATTCTCATTCAAAAATGTTTGATATCTTTTTATCCCATCTTTCCATAAACCTCCCTCCAAAAAAACATAGGAACGGATCCAGGGCTCCATTTCACCTCCACACACGGGGCATTTTGGGATGAGTTCGGTGGGAATCCTTGTATCTACAATATTGTCAGCCATATTTCGAAGCATCTCTTCAGCGTAATAAACCTCGTCATGGCAAGGATTTCCACATTGGAACCAGTGCGCATCTCCTTGAGGCAGACAGATTTTTTCGTCCGGAAAAAGCTTGGAAAACTGCATATCCTGGTTTGTGCTAATAATAAAATAATTCTTGTCTTTTATCAGCTTGTACAAATCCAGATAAGTCTGTCCTGGTGGGGTGTCAAACATAAGTGTTCCGTGCTTGCTTAAATAAGCCCATCGTTCTTCACTGGTGGGATATTTATAATAAAGAGATTCGAAATTGCCGCGAACCCCATAATTTTTTTCAAATTCACTGAAATTATCTATAAAATACTTGCTGTGCCCATAAAAATCATGACCATTGGCTGTGGACATGCCTGATGCACCTCCAACCACAATCGCCTCAGCTTCGCGGATTTTTTGCAGTATGGTGGATATATTCTCCTGATACTGTTGTGATAACATACTTTACTATCCTCCTGATGAGATCTCTTTTATATTTGAATCCAGCGGTATCCTATATTTTCTCTCATACTTGGTCCTTGTTTACGTGGACTCATATGTAGTATAAAGTCGGTATATATTTGCAAACAAGTATGCACTTTTTTGACGCATACTATCTAGGAGGATAGTGTAATTATGAAAAAATACAAAGGAACCGTTGCGAACAGCCAAGATACTTTTTTTCGGCTCACATTTTCTATTATAATAGTTAAAATAACCTATAGAACTTTTATCTTTACATTAAAGGAAATGACAATGATGGTATGATTTATCGTAAGGAAATATCCACAAATTCCTCCAAAGTGCGAATATATCCCTACTGGAAAAGGACAAACTCTTTGGTCTACTATTTAAGTAATATATCAATATTGCGGACATAATAAAGATAAATAAAATAGAGAAAATGCATATATTTGATTTGGTGGTTTGATCCTCAAGGATTTAGCTAGGACAAGCATCGCAAAGTTAATGGGGAGAAACAAATTGTTAAGGCGTCTATCGCTGAAAGTGATAGACGCCTAGGGTAACTCCTACCGCAATGATTTAATGTGTCGGATAAACCATCATGAAGGTTCTGCTTGCTATATAGAGACGATGTCTGTAAGTATCTAGCTTCTTTCAATCTGAGCTAGAAGGCAATGCCTATGTTTTGAAGGAAAATGATCTCTATTTTACAGATGATTTAAACCAAAAGTACAATTTTATTGTAACCGCTTAGTCTCCTTCAGCGATCATTGCTTAAATTGGCATTTTGAAACAGGAAACGCATTTAAATTTTTTCTGATTTCATAATACCTTCTACTCCATTACAAGGTGTAGCAACTTGCGGATAAATGGAAAATTCCAGATGACAAAAATTTCTCTTTAATTCTTAATTATTCCAGTATATCCATAATTAATTTTATTTGTTTTTACAATGTGTAAGATTCTCCGTCATCGGGGACGAGAACAGAGGACGAAATCCTTTTCTCGATAAGATAGCTTTTCAATTCGTTTCTGGACAGAGCCCAGTGATTCACAGCTTCCATATGAACCGAAATAATTTTAGCTTTGGGGGCAGCTATATATACCTCGTAAATATCTTCTTTGCCCATGATGATAGAGCCACCCTCTAAGAATTGATTGCCGCCGCCATTTACTACGATGACTTCTGGTTTGTGTATATCAATTACTTCTCGGACTGCGTCATACCATACGGTATCTCCAGCTACATACAGTTTTTTTTCCGTCGAATGATTGAATACAACGCCGCACACATGCCCCGTAATTTTTAAGATTTCTCCCCGTCCATGCTCGCCTTTTGTTTTTATTAATTGGATGCCTGCAAAGATGGTATCTTCTTGCAGCACTTCTACATTTGAAAAACCTGCATATTGAACTTCTTGTGCATCTTCTTCGTTCTGGACAAACATTTTGGTCTCTTTAGGTAACACTTTTTGAGCAGCCTCGTCAAAATGATCCAAGTGCAGATGAGTAAGGATGACAGCATCTATGTCTTGAATTATCTCATCAAGTGATATGGGCAAGTTGACTAAAGGATTATATTGGTCTTGTCTTAATGCGATAGGGAAGCCGTCACCTGCTCCAAACGGTGGGTATGCACCCTTTTCTGCTAACATTGGGTCAATTAAAAATTTTTTACCTGCGTACTGAACAATAATCGTAGCATTACGAATTTGTTGAATATGCATTTGAACATCTCCTTTTTTCCATTTGCGTTTCCTTACATTATTTAGTTTATAATATGGATAGTGTTGTTATAAATGGATTAAATCAATTGTTTTCCCCATTTTACTTGAAACTTGAAAGGAGTTCATTTTATGCTGGATCAAACAGACATGCGAATATTAGAGGAGTTATCTAAAAACAGCCGGATTACGATGAAAGAACTGGGCGATCGGGTTCATTTAACAGGACAAGCAGTCGCATCAAGGGTTGAGAAATTAGGAGACAACGGGGTCATTGAGGGCTATACCATCAAAGTGAATGAAGTGAAAATAGGTTGCCAAATCTATGCCTTTCTGAATATCTATATGAACGACATTCACCATGAACCATACCTCTCATTTATCCAAACTCAAGAGGAATATGTGATCAATAACTACAAAATCAGTGGTGATGGCTGCTATCTCCTGGAATGCCGATTCCCAACAAATGAAGTGTTAGATCAATTTCTATTAAAGTTAAACAAGCATGCAAATTACAAATTATCTATTGTGGTTAGTGCGATGCACTAGGTCCTTACAACCTAGTGTGCTTAAACGGTAAAAGTCTTTTATTTTACAAAAAATTAATAACATTTTTATCTTTAGTGAGCAATACAAGATACTGCGTAAGGGCAATAGCGTTATGGGATATAAGCTAAACTGCATCAGCCGAAGCACAACGTAATTGATTGAACGAATGAGGCATTTCTTGAGAGAGGTTGCACATTGGCCGAAAGTGAAAATTAGCTCTTGCATGGCTTAACCTTTCCTCCAAAAGAGGAAGAGAAGTCAGCTATTATGGTAATGGTAATAATTGTTGGATTTCACGCATTTTAAAAACGGCGGCAATCGGAGCAGATCTCTGACGCAGTCTATCAGCAAGAATCTGTTCCTCAACGTCTGTCATTGTGCCTTTAATTCTCCAGTTGCTGTACTCCGACGAATTGCGTACATCGAGTATGAATAGAACTTCGTTCTTAAGAAGCTTTATGTCAGTTGTTTCAAAATCATCAGCTTCATTGTTTTCAGTAACTATTTAGTTCCCGCCTCCTAGTCGCGTCTGTTTTATGATGTTTGTTTTGTGTTTATGATCATCTTCATAACCACGTTAAACATAAAAAAGACATAGATTATATTACAATGTTTCTATTCTGAAAGGTTCCTCAAGCTAAGATGTCACTGGCGGCAAGCCTTATGGTTACACTGTATCTCTGAAAGACAAAAACGCATTCTCTTTTCTTACGATCTCTTTAAAGCAAAAAAGCAGCCCTCTTTAAGAAGCTGCCAGAACATAATTTCACCTTATAATCTTGAGGAATTTTTATAAATACGTTTAATTTGTTCATTTAAATAAAGATATAATAGAAGTTTCAGTATTATCAAACCATGTTTTTCTATCTAATCTCTTATTTTTAAATTGCGGACTTTTTCGGGTGTTACATCATTTCCAAGTAAATCTAACACCTTCATACCCGAGAAAGTATGGAGAACTTGTCCGCGTATTACACGTAAATAATCTTCTCGAAGGACTTGCTGTTCGACTTTTTCAGCATTTGTTAAACCTTCTTCACGCTGCTTTTTTGCTAACTCATTAATTCGTTGTAAAAAGTCAATCATGTACTTCACCAACCTAATTAGTTTTGTATTTACTCAATGATTTCAGTATGGAAACAAAGTTTCATATGGTTCACCATTGTTTCTCCAAGGTCGGTAAATGTTGCTACACCTCGCTTATGAATAGCTGTTTTGAAACCTTCTGCGTCTGCTCCTGCAACTGTGAAAAAATCACAAATATCCGTGCATACTCCAACAGTATGAACCTTCTCTACTCCTAATTCCCTTAAAGTTTCAGCTAAATCCGTTTTAAAGAATGCATTATAGTTCGTTTTGGGCACATAAATTAAATTCTCATTATCTTTGTTATTTTGAAACCATTCATATAATTCTCCATACAATTGTTGCCCTTCTGTACCTACAATGTTATGTGGTGCCCATAATTCAAAATGTGGATCATTGGGTTGATGTTCATCCATTGTTACTACAACTATATTACTCTCTGCTAAAAATCTTGTCGCCAATCCCTCAATATAAGGTACTACTTCTTGTGCTGGCTTACCAGCAGTTAATGTCCCATTGTCAGCTATAAAATCATTACTCATATCAACAATTAATAAAGCTTCTTTTCCCATTACAATTCGCTCCTGTAATTCATAAATTAAATTTTGAACCATCATCATGATCGTCTCTAGCCATGTGATATGATAAATTTGTTTCGGGGAAAAAAACACTGTATCTAATTTTTTTGGTGAGCAACAGTGGAAGCAGTCCATAAATGAATAATCGTGATGGGGTTAGACGAAGAACTATATACATGCTAATCTTCAAACCGTTCAACTCTATTACGTTGAAATGGGCCCCTTTGCACAAACGACCATTCGAAAGGCTAAAGCATATCTAGCATTAATTGCTTTTTTTTGCTATCTCTATGTTTTTCATTTTGTTGTCCCAACAAGCTCGGCTTAAGACCACAGGATATTCCGCTGGATTTAAAGAACGTCTGTATTCTTCCCATAAAAGGCTTAGTTGTTGTTGTGCATAGGATTGAATGTCTTGGATTGAAGAACATTCATACACAAGTGCGCCATGGTCGAAAATATCTTCATGTAGATCTTTGGCTGTAAAATTGGCGACAAATTTCCCGATGTACGTATGCACAGGATGGAACATGTAAAGTTTAGTTTCCTTTTCTGCTTGTTCGTGGGCTAGGATGATATAATCACCTTCTGATTTTTTCGTATAATTGTTGATTATGCGATAAACTTTTTTTAATCCTGGTGTCGTAACTTTTTCAGGATTCGCAGAAATTTTGATAGTATCGACCATTTGCCCGTTGTCATCTTCAATGGAGACTAGTTTGTATACAGCACCTAAGGCCGGTTGATCGAAGGCTGTTATGGCTTTGGTACCAACTCCCCATGCATCGATTTTCGCTCCTTGTGCGTTTAAGCTCATAATGGTATATTCATCGAGATCATTCGAAGCATAAATTTTGGTATCAAGAAATCCTGCTTGATCTAATAATTTTCTTGCTTCCTTAGATAGATAAGCCAAATCCCCGCTATCCAACCGAATGCCTACAAAATTGATGTTGTTGCCCAGTTCTTTGGCGACTTTGATTGCTGTAGGAACACCTGATTTTAGAGTGTCGTAGGTATCCACTAAGAAGATGCAATTTTTATGACATTTTGCGTACTTATGAAAAGCGATATACTCATCTCGATACACTTGAACAAAGGAGTGAGCATGTGTTCCTGAAACAGGAAGACCAAATCGTTTTCCTGCTCTAACATTGCTTGTACCAGAGAACCCACCAATATAAGCAGCTCTTGTTCCCCATAATGCAGCATCGAATTCATGTGCCCGTCTTGTGCCAAACTCCAAGACGGGTTGGTCACCCGTAACTTGTTTGATTCGAGAAGCTTTGGTTGCGATAAGTGTTTGGTAGTTCACGATATTTAACAAGGCCGTCTCGATGAGTTGTGCTTCAATTAGCATTGCTTCGACCCGAACAATTGGTTCGTTTCCAAATATAATTTCCCCTTCCCTCATGGCACGAACAGACCCTGTGAAACGTATAGTTCTCAAAAAATCAACATAATCTTCTTGATAGCCAAACTCTTTTAAATAATCCAAATCGCTTTCAGAAAAATGAAACGTTCGAAGATAGTCTATGATTCGTTCTAATCCAGCAAAGATCGCATAACCGTTTCCAAATGGTAATTTTCGAAAATACAATTCGAAAACAGCTCTTTTAGTATGAGTGTTGTCTTTCCAATAAGCTTCTGCCATATTGATTTGGTACAAGTCTGTGTGTAAAGCAAAAGTATCATCTATATACTTGTTCATAACATTTTTTCTCCTAAACTAAAAAAATACGCTCGAACCTGCTCGCAAGAGTAAAAGCCGCTTTAAACTAAATTTCTATTTCACGCGACACTTCTACAAAATGTATTTTGCAAATTCAACAAGTCTCTGTGTCTATTCTGTTTGAAGCGTTTCACCCAGCAAAGATATGAATACCTTCCGAATAGGATGATCTCTGATTTGTTTAATAAATAATATATTTCTACATATGCAACACCAGGTTTCGCAGTACCGGCGCTATATCTTCATGAATGGCGAGTCCCTTATCCTTCAGTTCCTTCGGCAGCAATGCGTCCTTTGGATTAATGGTAATATAGTACGCGTCCGGCCAGTTGTAAGTCATATTCCAGAAGGGTTCTTTGATGAACATCGGAGTCATTTGACCGACGCCCAACTCCAAAAAGAGAACCTTTTTCGTCTGATTCTTCACAAGAAATTCATGGTATTTATTGATCTCACTTCTATACTTGCTTCCTTCCAGAAATACACGGGAGCGTACCCATAGTTCCATAGTGCCGCCGCACACTGGGCATTGGGGAACCATGTCGGACGGAATTCTTGTCCCTTCTATATGGGCACACAGTTCCTTTGCCTCTTGGACATAAGGATAAATACCGTCATGACAGCGACGGGAGCACTGCAGATATGTCCAGTTGCCCTGAATGGCGCTGACTTTTTCTTCCGGGAACACCTGCAAAAATTGGGTATCTTGATTTGTCGTAAGAATAAAATAGTTTTTACCACGTAAAATTTTATCTAAATCCTTATAAGGCTGGCCGAGGGGAACATCTGCTACAAAGTTGATCAACGTGGCAAGATATGCCCACTGTTCTTCCTCAGTACGGAATGGGTGGTAAAATCCACCGAAAATACTGTCGATTCCATATTTTTCAGCAAATTCGTTAAAATACTTTCGAAACATTGCATCATCACGATACCAGTTATATCCAGAAGCCGCAGACATACCAGCTGCACCGCCAACTATAATCGCCTCAGCCTCTTGAATTTTTTGTAGTATGGTAGAAATATATTCTTGATTTTGTTCTGATAACATACTTTACTAGCCTCCCAATGATATCTCTTTAATAGTCGAATCCAGAGGTATCCTATATTTCCTCTCATCTTTAATCCTTGTTTACTTGGATTCAAATGTAGTATAAAGTGGATATAGATTCGCAAACAAGTATGCACTTTTTTGACGCATACTATCTAGGAGGATAGTGTAATTATGAAAGAATACAAAGGAACCGTTGCGGACAGCCAAGATACTTTTTTTGGCTACACACTTTCTATTATAAATGGTAAATGGAAGCTGTTAATTATTTATAATTTATCAAAGCATGGTGCAGTGCGTTATAATGAACTCCAGCGTCTAATAGGTAAAATAACCTATAGAACTCTCAGCTCTACATTAAAGGAAATGGAGAATGATGGTGTGATTCATCGTAAGGAATATCCACAAATTCCTCCAAGGGTCGAATACAGCCTTACTGAAAAAGGGCAAACTCTTTGGCCTATTATTCAAGTAATGTGCCAATGGGGCGAGCATAATAAAGATAGATAAAATAGAGAAAATGCATATATTTGTATTGAGGACTTGATCCTCAGGGATTTAGTTGGGGATCAATATTACAAAGTTAAAGGGGGGAATCGTATCCAGAGGGAATGGGTTCCCTCTTCTTTTCTGTCAACGACAAGGTCTAAGAATTTAAGATATCATTAAATATAAAATGGAACTTTTATCTCACGACGTAATGGTGATCTGCTGTATATTTCACAGTCGATTCCTGTTGCCCCTATCAACCTTTTTCTGTATCTCTCACAATTTCAAGATTATCTTTTCCAGTTTCATTCTGTAAGAACCCGAAAATGCTATACTTAATCATGAGGTGAATCACCATGGCAAATATTCAAGAGATCGCACGTCTTGCGGGCGTTTCTACGGCAACGGTCTCACGAGTAATTAACCAGCATCCCTATGTAAGTGATTTAACGAGAGAAAGGGTCTTGAAAATAATTGGACAGTTGGACTATGTCCCAAATTACAATGCAACATCTTTAAAAAAGGGAGCAACCCAGAGTATTGGCATCATAGCTGTTGATTACAACTCGCTTTTGATGTCACTTGTCCGCTCCTTCCATACCATTGCTCAACAATTCGGATTTAACACAATGCTCTTCATGACTAACGGAGAGTGCAGTAAAGAACTTGTAGCTCTTGAAATGTTGCGTAGCAGGCAGTTGGACGCTCTTTTTTGCCTGGTCAGGACAAATGAGTGGAATATTATAGAGTCCTACACAAAATACGGCCCCATTGTAACTTGGCAGCGTCTCACAAGCGACAGCATACCATCTGTCTTTATGGACCAATATCAAGGCTACATGCTCAGTCTCGAATATTTGTATTCAAAAGGCTATCGTAAAATTTTAAACGTATTCTCGTCCAAAGGTCTAAATACCTTGGAACGAATCAGAGCCTACAGGGATTTTATCCAAATGCATGGGCTGAATGATAGCGGATTCCCGCAATTTCACAATAAAATGTCAATATATGATGGAGAAGAAATAGCGAAATGGTGGATAAAACAGACGGACAAACCAGAGGCGATTGCCTGCTCAACCGATGAGGTGGCAGCAGGTATCTTAATGGAACTTAAACATGCCGGATTTTCGGTTCCAGATGACGTGGGGATTATGGGATTCGATAACACAGATATTGCCCATCTACTGGATCTGACGACCATTCATTACCCCGTAGATAAACAAGCGGAGAATGCCTTTGCTATTATTAAAAGTATGCTGGATCAATCTGTACCTAAACTATATTCTCTAGCATTTAATCTGATTGAGCGAAGATCAACATAGATTTTGATCCAAAGAAAAAGAGAAACAAGGTGTGTAGCTGCCTTGTTTCTCTTTTTACGCTTTCCAAGTAAAAAAATGTTGAAGCATTTCTGATTCTTAATTTCAATTATATCACTCACTTCCTATCCTCATACATAACTCAATAATATCAATTAACGCTAAAAGTGCGTCAATTCGTTCCTTAGTTCGATTTAAGAATATTAAAGTGATCTTCGCTCAAGTATTCTTTTTTGATCAATGAAAAAACGCAAGGCTGTACGTAATACACAGAGTATCGTAGAGGGAAGCTCCTTACCTTTTCGCATTAATGCGAAATTGAGCTCAAATATTGCTCTCATACAAAGCCACTCGAGTCATATTTAATTATAATTACATTGATTTTATTCACCTAAAATGCTTCATATTCTTGAATGTTTTCCTCAATTCGATAGGCTTTGAATCCTTTTTTTTGCATGAATTCTACTGCCTCGAATGTGAGAGAACAGAACATCCCTCGGCAAAAGGCAGCAATTTCAGTATCGTGAGAAATTGTCTGTAAATATTCATCTAATCGTTCGAATGGAACTGAAACAGCATCTGGTATATGTTTTGTTTCATATTCATCTGCTGGACGAAAATCTATAACAATCAGTTTGCCTTGCTTCATTTTTTCTTGAAGCTCCTGCTTACCAATACTCTGAACACTTTTATATTGCGACTTAAGTTCTTCTTTGATTTGCTGTACATCCGAAAGTCTGTTCTCACAAACACTATTCATAGCAATCAAAAATCGTATTACTGATGGATCGCTTATACTATAAATCACATAGTTCCCTTTTTTATTGAATTTAACTAATTTAGCGTCTAATAGTATCTGTAAATGTCGCGATACATTCGCTATGTTCATACCGGTTCGTAATGCTATTTCTTCTACATTTTTAGGTCCATTCGACAGTAGATCCATTATTTCTAGCCTTTTATCACTTGACAGACACTTCCCTATGCGAGCAAATTGATGATACACACGTTCTTTAACGTTCAATTCTAGATTAAAATGTATCATTATCTAAAGTACCTCACTTTATTTATCATCTACACTTTAGTTTATTGTATCATATCCATGATAACTTTATTTTAAAACTAAACAAATTCCCCTTATAGTAACCTCGTAACTTTCTTGTTCCTTAACCGTTTCCGAGCCTGCTTATGGCCCAGCCATTGCAGTTCTGACTTGGTAGTGAACTCTTAAGGATTCTTATTTTCTTTGTTGAAATACAACGTTTGTCCGGCTGAATAGATCATATATCTCGGCTTCGCTGTTTCGTCCAATTCTCAAGTCCTTCCGTTATTTTCATACCAGCCTTTCTCCTTTTTTCATGGTAATTACTATACTTTACTTTATAATGTTTTTTTAATTTTCCGGACGGGCTTAATTTTCTTTACGTCCATAGGCTGCATCTGCAATATTATTTGGGGATTTTCCCTAGCATACGCTGTTCTCCATGGTGTATTGATTGTACAAAAGAAGTTCTCTATTGGAATGGACCTTCTCTAAAAACAAAGGATGTCCCCAACAGCCATTTTATGGCCTTTGGGGACATCCCTTCATTAAACCAAATTGATTAATCAAAAGCAGACGATCTTCAAAAAATCTCTTTCGGGGATATATTTAAAAGATAAACTTTTACCAGTCCAAGCCATGTTTATCAACATAATCACTTACTTCATCCACATCTGAAAGTAGGGACACTTTACCAGCAACACTAATTTGAGCACCTGCCTGTTTCACAAAGTTGCCAATATGGCACTTTTTCTCTGCCTCGTCTACTAAGTTTTGTGCCGTCTTGATTTGGTCTTCATTTGCTTCTTCCATTAAAATAAGATGAGGATAATGCGTTATTACGATCCCCTTCTCTTTAGTTTCACTTGCTTCCGTATTCATATACAGTCCAGAGACGGGCAACTTGTTTTGATGAAGCATGAATGTAAGGGTCATGACATAGCAGGCTATTGTCGAAGAAACCAGCATACGAAATGGTTCCGTTCCATCTCCGCTCCCTCCTTTTAGTTCTGGAATAGCAATGCTAGTCTTCAATGACTCGCCGCTTTGGATTTTCCCATTTCCTTTTACTCCTTGATACCAAACTGTATTAAATTCCACTTGATTATCAGCCATTGTAAACATCTCCTTTAATTTTTTAAAATATTAGTTATCTTTTCTTCAAGCGTATGTTTCTGGTTAATGCCCACCATTGAATCTACCAATTTACCATTTTTAAATAACAATAGCGTTGGAATACTTCGGACAGAATACTGTGAAGCCAACTCAGGTTGCTCATCTACATTGACTTTTGCAATGAGTGCTCCTCCATTTAACTCATCAGCAAGGTTATCAACTATTGGAAGTTGAACCTGGCAAGGTCCACACCAGGGAGCCCAAAAATCAACTAGCGCTACTCCTGATTGTATACTGTTTTGAAATGTTTCTTTGGTTAATGATATTGCTCCCATAACTTCACCCTTTTCTATTATTCTGTTCAATTGATTGATTGAATTGTATAATAAAAAAAATCTCTTGTCAAGTCACGTTTAGCAAATATTTCATTTTAGCAGTCACAAACTTCTTATGGGAAAAAACCAAAAATTTAAATAAGCCTTTAGGATACATTAATTATTTTTATAACATTGTCATATATGAATCTTAAGATATCCATCAATTGTCAAAAGAAAAATGGTGATTTCTCTCATTCTCCAGTTCTTCGAGCTTGTAAATTGGTTTTTTATATGTCCATGATGCTGTAAGCTCTTTACTGTTTTGTTCATTGACTCAGTCTCACAGTGCAAGTGAAATAATTAGCAGCATTGCATAAACAAAAGAAGGTGCCAGAATCAGACACCTTCAAATCTTGTTACAGCAATAATCATCCAAGCTGATTATAGTTGATTAGTCTGTGCATATGCACTGCGAGATAGGCCACTTCTTCATTTGGAATCGTTTTTTTGTTAATTTGTTCAAGATATTCTTTAATTCTAAAAGCACCATACATTGCTTCCGGATACAAGTTGGCAATTTGTTCGAATAAAATATTTTCTTTATCATCGAGCATCTTGTCTGAATAGAACCGTTCTACAAAAAATTTAACATGGGTTATGAATCGAGTGTGATGAATATTTTCGCCATCCATCTCAATATTGAAAGTATATTTGACTAGGTTGACAATGCTACCAATCATCTTAGCGTACTTCATACCGTTATTGGAATCTTTCTGTTCCCCTTGGGCATTAACTAAATGAAATGCTATATTTGCCGCTTCTTCAATAGGTAAATCAAGATGGAGCTTTTCATTCATTAGCTTTAAAGCGAATACTCCGATTTTAAATTCTTCGGAATAATAATTTTTAATCTCCCAATATACTCGGTTGGTGATGTTTATGTTTTTTTTAAATCTTTCTACAGCGAAATTCAAATGATCCATTAGTGTAAAATATACACCTGAATTGAGTTTAGTATTGAGCTTCTCTTCAGCATAATTTATAATTTGCTGAGCCAGTTCCACATATATAGGAGAAATAGTACTCAACAAACCAAGAAGCTCTTTGACTTTGACATTCTCAATAGGTATAAATATTTGATCAGCTTGATGCTCTTCAATAATAGCCCCCGTTTTTTGTCCGTAACCAATCCCTTTGCCTATAAGGATGAATTCCGTCTCTTGATCATCTTGAGCCAATACAACACTGGAATTCAATACCTTTTTAATTTTTATCATTAACATCACCTTCCACTAAAACCTGTACCAAGACTATAACATACACCGCAGAAATTCTTGGGAACTTGAGTAATTGAACCAAAATGTCTGCAATAAACACACAAGAAGTAATCCAACACTTTTAACCAAACCGTAAGGGGAAAGACACTAAAGCACTATGAGCTTTAGTGTCTACATTATTATTAGTTAATCCAAATTCTCACCGTTTGATTCAATAACAGCTTTGTACCAATAGAAAGAGTCTTTTCTTATTCTTTTAAATGTACCTTCCCCGTTATCATCTACATCTACATAAATTAAACCATATCTTTTTTTCATTTCACCCGTACTTGCAGAAATAATGTCGATCGGTGACCACATAGTATAACCCATAACAGGGATTCCATCAAAATCGATAGCCTTTCTCATTTCTTTAATATGTTCCCTTAGATATTCAATGCGATATGAATCATGAATACCTCCGTCAGCTTCTACAATATCAGCTGCTCCTAACCCGTTCTCAACCACCATCAAGGGTATCTGATAGCGGTCATATAGAAGATTTAATGAGTAACGAAGACCCATTGAGTTAATGGACCAACCCCAAGCCGTTGTATGAAGATAAGGATTAGAGTAGCCCGTTTTTACTCCATTCAGTCCCACGAATTTATTTGGTGTATTTTTGCCAACTACATGAGTAAAATAATAACTATAAGATAGAAAATCAACTTTCCCTTTCATCAAATCTTCCTGATCACCGTTTAGAATAGGTAGAACGATTCCTTTGCGCTCAAATTCCTTTATTTTATAGGCTGGATAATAGCCTCTGCATTGCACATCACAGTAAAACAACATAGACTGCATAAAATCAGCATTTGCTTGCACATCTTCAGGATCACAGCTATTGGGATATGAAAAATGTCCTGCATACATCATTCCAACTTTGTTCTCGGGATCAATCTCATGTGCCAGTTGCACAGCTTTAGCACTGGCTAAAAACTGGTGATAGGCCGCTGTCATCCTGACTTGCTCATCATCCGTTTCAATCCCGCCAGCCATCCAAGGTTTTGTGGACATTACATTGATTTCATTAAAAGTAATCCAATATTTTACCTTCCCCTTGTATCGATTAAAGATTGTGTTGCAATACCGCAAATAAAAATCAACTACTTGTCGACTCTCCCATGAACCGTATGCTATCAATCCCAGGGGTGTCTCAAAATGAGATATCGTCACCAAGGGTTCAATTCCATAAGATCTGCACGTATCAAATACTTCATCATAATACTGTAATCCTGCTTCATTAGGTGTGTCTTCGTCACCGTTTGGGAAAATCCGTGTCCAGTTGATCGACAATCGATAACATTTAAACCCCATTTCCGCATATAAAGCAATATCTTCTTTAAAATGACTGTAATGATCAATAGCCACATGGCTTGGATAGTATACACTCTCACTTATGCCCGCAGTTATTGTCCGAGGAACATTAATATTGCCTGCTGTCATGACATCAGCTGTACTTAAACCTTTACCATCTACCAAATATGAACCTTCGCATTGGTTAGCTGCGGTAGCTCCTCCCCACAAAAAATGCTCCGGAAATCCTGTATTCATTTCGTTTCCCTCCATAAATCAGTTTTTTGCCGCCGTTACAAACATCAATGTGCCTTGATGATCATTGATTGTTGAATCTACAACTTTGACTAAGGATTTATCTTGATTCGTTACCACTGTCACTGTTACAGGATCATAACCTGCCTCAATAATTTTCTGGAGATCAAACTTGACGAGCAAATCACCAGTCTTTACTTCATCCCCAATCTTTACTTGAGATTCAAAATGCTGGCCTCGCAGTTTAACTGTATCGATGCCAATATGAAATAGCATTTCAACTCCATTTGTTGTCTCCATGGCTATAGCATGCTGTGTGCGAAACACCATTTTAATTTTGCCATCAGCTGGTGCGTACAATTCTCCTGATGAAGGGATGACAGCTATCCCCTCACCCATGGATTTCGTAGAAAAAACTTCATCCTTTACCTCAGCAAGTGGAATGACGGTTCCATGGACGGGTTGTTTAATACTGACTTCAGCACTTGTGTTTTTATCAACATTTCCCGTCTCTGCTGTGCCGTTCGTTGTTATACTTTCCCCGGAAGTTGCCTTATCTTCTCTCCACAGGAACATCGTGATTACAAATGAGGAGACATAAGAAATAACAAGTCCTACAATAGCGTAAATAAAATTCTTTGCATTAGTCGGATCTATGAACATAGAAAAGCTTGCAAGACTTGGACTAACCCACGTATTACTTGATACCCCTAGTAATCCAAGACTCAGCCCTCCAATAAGACATGAGATAATAACGCTAATAAGAATGCGCTTTCTCTGTAGTGTAACCCCGTATAAAGCAGGTTCTGAAATGCCAAACAATGCTGAAATACCAGAAGAAATTGCCACGGATTTAAGACGTGAATCTCTTGTTCGAATCGCTACAGCAAAACACGCAGCGCTTTGAGACATATTATGTGCAAGAAATGCAGGTAACAGCAATGTCTCTCTTCCTGTAGCAGCAAGTGCAGATATTCCATATGGGGTCAGAGCTTTGTGCATACCAGTTGCAATCATGAATGGAAGAAGTGCAGCCAGAATGCCTACTGCGATCCAACCAACTGTATGGAAAATAAACAATATTCCAGCCGTTAATAACTTTCCTAACATAAAACCAAGCGGCCCTAACAACAGCAAAGTTACAGGAACCGTGAACAGCATGGACATCATAGGAACAAAAAATACACGAATTGGTTTCGGTGATAATTTAAAGAAAAATCTTTCCATAAGAGCATAAAACATAACGCCTAGCATGGACGGAAATACCTGTGAAGCATAGTTAACACTTGTTACAGGTAAAGTCATAAAGCTTGCTCCATCCCCTATAAGGGCTATCATATCTGGGAATAAAAGTACACTCATAGCTGCGGCAGCAACCAGATAATTAACCTTCAACTTGGATGCCGTTGTAATGGCAACTAGGACAGGTAGAAAGTAAAACACAGAGCCGCTAATATAGGTCAAGATAAGATATGTTGGTTCAGTCTTATCAATCAAATTCAGTACTGAAAGTAAGAGTAAAATAGACTTTAGAATTCCTGCACCAGCCATTGCTGGCACTAGGGGTTGAAATACACTTACGAAAAAATCTAAAACTACAGCTCCAATCTTCTTCTTCTGTTTGGGGGTTCCATTTGAATTTGATTTTGTATCGTCTTGATCTGAATCTCCAAAATCCCCAATTTTAACCAATTCATCATATACTTCCATCACACTATTGCCTATAACGACTTGGAATTGGGCAGTCGATACTACATCTAGGACACCGTTAACTTTTTTAATTTCTTCGACATTAGCTTTGCGATTATCAGCAAGGGTGAAGCGTAATCTAGTAGCGCAATGCCCAAGATGAACTACATTATTCTTGCCCCCAACAAAATGTAGGATGTCCTTTGCTGTTTTGTTGTAATCCATTAAAATTTCCCCTTTAGATCATTTCTGATGCGCTTACATTTCGGCCGAAAAAATAAGCTAACAAAAAAGGCAGAACCCTATAAACGATACTGTACCTCTCTTGAGATACTATCGTTTTAAGGATCCTGCCTGCTTTACCAGTGACATGTCCACTTATGTTTTGTTGTTATGATATTAATATATAGAAATTAAAAAGTCAATAATTATTTAAATTTTTATAATTAAGAAGGATTTTTCATCAATATAAGATGGTATCACCTATTGAACCTTCTACTACTGACATTGTAAAGCTACCAGAATAATGTAAAGTTCTATAGGACGAATACAACTTCGATGACATTTAGAAATCATGTCCTTGCCATTAGTATTGACAAGGTTCTGATCATTTACAAATTTAACCTTCATATCCTTAGTTAAAATAAGAACCCAATTATAGGATATTATCTGGATATACAGACATAAAATAGTCATTCTTTTCTGCAAATAATTCCCTAATGTTGCAACTCAATCAGCATGAGATTTAGACTTTTACCTGTCGGAGTTAGCCTACAATTCAACTTTGGGTGGTACCTCAGCAAAGACTACCCGGCTCATAAAATCATCTTCTTCATGTTCACGTAACTGGCGCGTCAGAGTTCGATGGGTGATAGTTAAAAGGGATTTTCTTAATTCATTGAATCTCCTCACCTTATGATTGATTAAGTGATACAAAATAAGGATTTTCCACTTTCCGCTGATTAGGTCACGGCTACTTCAACAAGGCTTTGCTACATATGGCTCAATCTTACAATCTAACTATTTCTAATTAATCCTAATCATTTGCTAAAAATTCAACCTTAAGATCTTGGATCCCAAATTCTTTGAGAGTTAAACTAAGGGAGTCTACTGCTCTATTCATGTCCAAAAGAGATTTCTCTTCGCTATTAATTTTTAAGACGACTCGGCCATTAGTTTCTTTAAAGTCCACATACTCTAGCTTACATGACGGAGGGAACGGATTGATGTAACCTTCTTTCTTAGATCTAAGCAGAAGCTGAATTGCCGTTATTCTAGGTGCACGAACTGAGGTTAAATTATCGTACTCCCAAAGGACAGGTTTTAAATTTTCTCCCTGCAGTAAAAATAAAGTGTAGGTTTCCTTGCTTGGCTGATTTTCCTCAAGTGGAAATGATGCAGAGGATGTTATATCGTTTAACTGGTTTATATATAAAAGAACAGCATCCGTTTCTTTAAATCCCACAATTCGTCCCAGCTCCTTCTCCTGTTCATCGAGAAATAGCGTGGTTGGATTTTTCTTTACTCGGTACAGGTTGGTAAGATCTGTTTCCACGTCGAGATAAACGGTTCTGAACGACAAATCCGATCTGTGACTCTTGATTTCATTTAGGATTGTTCCCATTGATCTTCCTACAGGACAAGCGCTTAAAGTAAAAAGCCAAGCGTGTTTAACCAATTTATTCCACTCCTTTTCTGTGATTTTCTCCGTGTATCGATCTTATCATCAAAGAAATGCACAAAAATCACTCCTATCGATTTTATTGTAGATGCATTGTTTGGCTAATGCCAAATATCTGGTTTTGTTCTATTCTTAGAATTAATCCCTTACTAATTTGTCTGTTCAGGAAGGGTTCCCCTTTTAAGGCGTTCTGAAATCTCTTGCAGTTTATTTTCGTTAGATGCCATTTTGAATGAATTCATCTCGCTGAATGAAAAATATTAGCTTCTTATCTGCTTTTTACAAGCAGTTCTGCAGCTTCTCTGACAGTTTTTCCGGTACTAGTGTTGCCGGCTTCCTGCTCAGTTAAGATACACTGCTGAAGGTTCTCCGCCACAATTTGTGCAAGGGCTCGGTCAGAAGCATTGCGGACAGCAGAGAGTTGCGCAACTACCTCCTTACAAGGCTTCCCTTCTTCCATTAATCGTAATACCCCGCGAATTTGTCCTTCAATTCTCCGTAAGCGTGTTTTTATTTCATCTGGGTAATCGTATCCCATTAATTTTTCATCTCCTTTCTAAGATATACCTATACAGGTAAAGTATAGAGCAAAAAAATAAACTTACACCTCTTAAATGAACAAGTTAACCCTTAGTTGCATCGCCAAGATAAGTAGCTACCCTTCGTAGTCTTCTTTATCATGTGGCAGTCATCGGATTCTGATGTTTAATTTCTTGTATGGATAGATGTACAGTATAATTCCCATACTCAAGAATTGTGTCCAGAAAAAGATTCAATTGTTCTTGAGAATTAACTTTAATTTTTAAATGGTAACAGCCTTCTCCTGATACTCGGTGAACTTCTACAACCTCATTTCGATTATTCATTAATCGTATAAACGATTCATGGTTTGCTGTTTTCATATAAATAATAACAAACGCTGTATAAGTAAGTCCTAATTTCATTTCATCAACAGTTAGAGAGTAAGCTTTAATTACACCTCTTTCTTCAAGTTTCTTTATACGATTCCCTACTGCTTGTCCTGTCAAATGAATTTGTTCACCTAAGTCTTTCCACTGTATACGTGAATTTTTGGATAGCAACCGAAGGATCTGAAAATCAATGTTATCAAGTTCCATAATAAAATCCTTTCACCATGAAATTTTTTGGGACAAAAGTGTTTCGTCAACTGATCGATAAAGCTCAATATAAGATTTATGATAATAGTGTAACAAAATACTTTAAACGAGGTGGAGAATAATGAGCACAGCTTTAATTATTGTAGATATTCAAAACGACTATTTCCCGAATGGAAAGATGGAGTTAAGTAACCCTGAAAAGGGGGCAGCTAATGCTGCGAAAGTGCTTGATTGGTTCAGACAAAACCACAAAGATAATATTTTCCATGTTCAGCATATCGCAAGTGATCCAGGGCTAGGTTTCTTTCTTCCAGATACGGAAGGAGTAGAAATACATGAAGCTGTTCTACCATTAGAAAACGAAAACATCATTATAAAACATTTTCCTAACAGCTTTTTACAGACTGAATTAGAAAGCAAATTAAAAGAAAAAAAAGTAACTAAGGTAGTGGTTGTGGGTATGATGACACATATGTGTATTGATGCCACAGTTAGAGCGGCAGTGGATCTCGGCTATGAAACTACACTTATTGAAGATGCATGTGCAACGAGAGACTTATCTTACCATGGTAAGGTTGTGCCAGCTGAAATGGTTCATTATGCGTTTGTCAGCGCACTTGAAAGTATGTATTGCGATGTGAAATCGACTGAAGAATTTCTACAACAAAAAAGTTAACACAATCTAATTAATAATAAAAAAGTTGCTTTAAAACAACGTTTATCTAATTCATTTAATAATAATCGTTGTAAAAGCTTGCATTACTGTATAAACCGAAATTTATGATCACCTTCCTCTTTGCCAAGCAAGGTGGAAGGTGATCTTCATTCATTTCAGGCCCTATATAAAGCCAGCAATCGGCAATAATTTAGATTCCAATAGTTCAATTAAATAAACGTGTCAAACTAAACTTTTGTCTTATTATGTTCTAAACTACTTTTGTTGTATTGTCTCCACTCTGTAATTCTATTAGTGGGCAATCGCATCGTTGCGTATCCTATATCAATTCCTTTGCCGATTGCTACAACCATCACTGAAAACATAGCGATTTTTATCCAAACCAAAACTTAAGCAATATATTTTTTTCGTAACCCCCCATAGGATTCGTATCATATCCATGAGCCCGTGCAACAAGCATTAATTACATTGCTACCAGCCCATAATCTGTCATGACAATATCTCTGCGTTCTTGTTCGGAAAGTTTTTTATAATTTTCAAGTAATCTAGAAAGTAGTTGTTGTTAAACTTTCCTAGTCATAAATCCCAATTTCACAGATTCACTAAATATTTCTTCGGCATAATGTTCATTTTCTAGATCTCCAAAAATAGCTATTACTGCTGCAGAAATTTCTATAATGTGTTTATTGAATGGTGCAATCTGTACAAGTTATGACTTTGCTTCGTCACTCTCTAGCACTAAAAAACGCCAAGGCTGAAAATTAATTGAAGATGGCGCTCTCGTTGCTTCTCGCAATATTTCCGTCATTTCTTGATGGCCTATTTTAATTAAAGGATCGTAATCTTACTCGTTTGGGTAGCACGTCTGCCTGCATAACCGTCAAAATATAATGATTCCACATGCTGCGGCTAGCAAGATCACTCTGAAGGGATGTATTTTGTACTTAGTAATCGCGGTTAGACAGATTGCACAAATAATAAGCATCCCAAAGTTCGACCAGCTAAACAATGGTTCCTGATTACTTCCAAATCCAAAATGAATTGCAGCATAAATGACGAGTCCTGTTATGATCGGGCGCAATCCGTAAAACGAATATCGTACCCACTGATTGTTTTGCATACGAAGAAAAAAAGCTGAACAAAGAATGACAATAAAAAGTGAAGGTAATATAATTCCAATTGTAGATATAGTTGCACCTATTATACCCATTTGGGAATAACCAATTAGAGTTGCTGTATTGGTTGCAATCGGACCTGGAGCCATTCCTGCTAGAGTAACTATCTCTTGAAACTTTTCAGGCTCAATCCATCCTTTTTCAGTCACTTCGCGCTGGATGAGAGCCATCACTGCATATCCCCCACCAAATGAAATCAATCCCACTTTTAAAAATACGAGAAATAGCTTTAATAACATGCGCTCAACACCTTCAAATATAGTATTCAGGATAATTTGGTTCTGACTGATGCTTCATTTCTTTTTTTTCAGTAAGGGCTGAAAGACCAAGAGAACGCTTGATGGAAACAATAACTATCCCCAAAATTGGACCTCCAAGTATCAGGTACAAAGAATGGAACGATGTAAAAAGTAGCAGAAAGACACTAATACCTGAAATAAACATTGTGGATAGGTCTATTATGGATGTCTTCCCCACTTTAAATACCGCCACAATAATTAATGCAATAATTGCAGCGTGGACTCCCTTTAGGGCCGCTTCTACCTTCGGGATATCCTGAAACATCATACCGAATATACTGAGACCAAGCATTATGACAAAGGTCGGTAGTGTAATCGCTATAACGGCCATTACCGCACCAATCACTCCTGCCAGTCGATATCCGATGAAAGCAGCTGAATTCACAGCTACTCCGCCAGGAGCGGAGCCAGCTACAGATACCATGTCCCCCATCTCGTTAGGACGTATCCATTTTTTCTTATCGACAATTTCTCGCTCAATAGCTGCAATCATCGCATATCCTCCACCGAAGGTTGAGGGACTCAATTTAAAAAAAACAACAAACAACTGACCAATCATGTTAAGGCGTTCATTTTGTTGTACATGCATATAGCACCTTCCGTTCATAAATCTTTTGAGTTCGATATCTTTCATTATAACACGTTAATTTCATTTTGGATGAAAGATATTGAATTTATAATATGTAAGTCAATAATAATATAGAAATCAACTAAAAATAATGTTAAATCCCTTTTTTTAAATCCATTTTGAAATAAACTCAATAATCCCTATAACATTAGCTGGAAAATAAGTTTTACATCAGCTATACTCAATATATCCCGACTCATTCACTTGGAAATGGAGCGAAATACCATTGTTAAATCATTCCCATTTTTCAATCAAAAAGCAGATCTATGATCGGATTGCTTATCTTGGAACGGCATCTAAAGCTGAGTTGTTAGACTATTTCTCTATAACAAGTAGCAGTATGACCCGTATACTTGAGGACATGCTAGTGCAAAAACGTATTGTAGTATCCGGACTCGGTACATCAACTGGAGGACGTAAACCAATTCTATTTCAAACGAATCCTGACTATGGTTACCTTTTGGGGTTAGAAATCTCGCGTATCAGTTCCTCACTGGGACTGTTTGACCTGCATCTCAATCCTTTATCTTCTGTTCGTTGGGAAATGGATCGTAGCCTCACCCCCGAATTACTCGTTAAACTGGTGATAAACGAGACAAATAAAATGTTAGGGAATCATCATATAGCTCAGGAACAGATTCTGGGGATGGGTATCGGGGCAGTCGGTCCCCTGGATCCCAAAAAGGGTATTATCTTACAACCTGAACATTTTCCTTCCGCTGATTGGAACAATGTACCTATCTGCACGTTACTGGAGAAAGGACTTAAAATCCCGGCAAAACTCGACAATGGAGCTAACACAGCCTTGCTTGCAGAACACTGGGCACTTCGAAATGAAGCTTGTGAGCATATGTTATATGTCCATGCAGGAGTGAGCATACGCTCATCAATCATGTCTGAAGGGCAGATTTTACGAGGTGCTGCTGACACAGAAGGAGCAATCGGGCAAATGATCATTCATGCAGGTGGGCGAAGACTCAGAGACAAAGGGAATTATGGTTCTCTCGAGGCATATGTATCCGTACCTTCACTTGAAGAACGTGCACAGTTTCAACTTAAATTAGGCCGTGAAAGCTCGCTCTCGAGCATACCACCTGAATGTATTACTTTCTCTTCCCTTGTCAAAGCGTTAGAACAGAAAGATCCTTTGGTAAGAGAATTGTTCACTGAGACAGCTTCGTATTTAGGAATTGGGATTGCTAATCTGATTAATACTGTGCATCCCGAATATGTCATTTTAGGTGGAGCGCTTATCAATGCAGACCCAATTGTATATGATACAGCAACTCAGATTGCCAAAAAGAATATTTATCATTATCCACACTACAACCCTATCTTTTCTACAGGAGTTTATAGAGAGGACGGTGTGGTAACTGGAGCTGCACTACAGATTCTACAAAATTGGGATAAATAGATATAAAACAAAATGAATGCAAAAAACTCTGTCCCAACCGAACATCGGCTTAAACAGAGTTTTATTGTTTAATTCTTAATATAATTTCTTATAAAGGTAGACACCACTACTTTAACACATCATACGGCCCCCTAAATACACTAATACAAAAGTTCAATACATCGTACCTAATGGGGTCTTGTTCATTATTATTTCCTCAGTATGTTATAACGGAGATAGAGTAATCCCCTCTACCCAACCAATTTCACATGGAATCTTTGATTAGAGAATTCTCTCAGATATCGCTTATAATTTGTTTTCAAGAATTGAATGAGATGATTTACGATTAAAGCACAGCTTACTGGCTACTTCGGAATTTGATCATCTAATTAACCAAAAAAACAACCCGCTTAAGAGCGAGTTGTCTGAGTTGTACTAATCTATTTTAGGAAAAAAAGGTACTGTCTCATATGTACCATAAATTTTTCTACAATAGAATCAACGTTCTCTACTTCTGCGGGTTCATCAACCTATAAAAATTTAATTAAACGATGCTCCCTTAATTCAACAGTTACTGTGGGACAATCGTTATGCTACAGATGCCCATACATGTCACCGAGTAAATCCAATGTATAATACCAACTTATATAAACAGGTTATGGTTTGCATGATCCGCTTGTCCTAGATAGTAACCAACACCACCAATTTTAATCTGGTCCATTAATTCCTCGTGCTGAATGCCCATAAGATCCATTGACATCTGACATGCTACCATTTCAACACCCTGTTCAGCTGCACTTTGAATGAGTTCTTCCAGAGAAGCAACATTGTTATTACCCATAATGCCACGGATAATTTTAGGTCCGATACCGAGCATATTCATTTTAGACATGCTAAGCTTGCGGCTGCCGCGCGGCAGCATTATGTCAAACATGCGGCCAACCATCGTTTTGGATACCACCTGAGGCTGATGCTTCCGGATAATATTGAGACCCCAGAATGTAAAAAACATCGTAACTTTGCGTCCGCTTGCAGCCGCACCATTCGCAATAATGAAAGAGGCAATCGCTTTATCCAGATCGCCGCTGAAGACAACCATGGTGCTGGAAGGCTCAGTATTAGGAGCTTTCACAGTTGAGGATATAGTTTGTACTGTCTTTTTTGCAATCACCGCCTCAATAATTCCGCCTTTACCACGTTCTAACTGCAGTAGCGGGGAACCAGACATAGTTGCCCATGCTTTCACGTCTTCGTAAAATCCTGGATCGGAAGCTTTTACGCGCAGTGTCTGCCCTTCGGTTAACTGATCCATGGAATGCTTGACTTGCATTAGCGGGCCGGGACAGCTTAAGCCGCATACATTCAGTTCGTTATCGATATGAAGCGGTTGTCCAGAAACCTGCTCCGTCGGCTGCAAAATAGTCTCTTTTACAGTAGGCATTTGTTCGTTACGGTCCTGACCGTCATTGTCGTCATGGTTCTCGTTAGAAAAAGTAGTGGGCCTAAATTGCGCCTGACGGTATGTTTTATAGCCTCCACTCAAATTTTTTACGTTAAAGCCATGCTGACGCAAAATTTGTGAAGCAGTATATCCGCGTAAACCGACCTGGCAGTATACCCAGATTTCCTTAGAGGAGTCCAGTTCATTTAGTCGCTGACGAAGCTCGTCTACTGGAATGGATAACGAATCTGGAATATACCCGCTGCGGTGCTCCAGATCACTCCGAACGTCCAGCAATATGGATTGCTCCTGTTTGCGTATAGATAGCTGATCATATGTGAAAGCATGCACACGTCCTGCAATAATGTTTTCTGCTGCATAGCCAATCATATTAACCGGATCTTTCGCAGAGGAATAAGGCGGTGCATAACTTAGCTCAAGCTCTGTCAGATCACTGACGTGCCCCCCAAAATGAATGACTACGGCAATGTCATCAATCCGCTTGTCCACACCATCATAACCAACTGCCTGAGCACCCAAAATTTTACCATCAGGTGTAAATAACAGTTTAAGAGTAATTGCACTGGAATCCGGATAATACGATGCATGGGAGCCAGGATGCACGATAACCGTGCGATAATCAATACCGAGACGTTTTAGTGTTTTTTCATTACTGCCAGTAGCAGCCCCTGTCATTCCAAACACTTTAATAATGGATGTACCCTGTGTTCCTTTATATGTGGAATTCAGTCCGGCAATCCGATCGGCAACAATTCGCCCTTGTTTATTGGCAGGTCCTGCAAGCGGAATAGCTGTTTTTGTTCCATGAATGTAATCAGTTACTTCGATGGCGTCACCAACAGCATAGATATGTGGCACACTGCTTTCCAACGCTTCATTGACAATAATATGCCCACGTGTGCCCAGAGTAACACCACTATTTTTCAAAAAAGATGTATCCGGAGTTACCCCTATCGCGAGAATAACCAGATCAGCAGACAGAACATTACCATCGATAAGCTCAACGCCAATGCCCTGCTCAAGTGAACGGAATCCTTGAACACGCTGCGAAAACAGCAGCTTTACGCCATGCTGCTCCATTTCCTGTGCCAGTGCCGCTGCCAGTTCAGCGTCAAATGGAGCCAATAGTTGTTCATTGCCCTCGACCAGCGTCACATCTAGGCCTGCTTCCTTTAAATTTTCTGCCATTTCGACACCGATAAATCCACCACCTATAACGATCGCAGAATTGTTGTTATACGAATTTATTTGTTCCTTAATACGGTCAATATCAGGTATACTACGAACTGTATAAATAAGCGGATGATCTTTTCCTGGCATATCGGGAATAAACGGACGTGCACCTGGTGATAGAATTAACTCGTCATAGCTTTCTTCATATTGACCGCGTTCATGGTTTTGTACCTGAACCGTACGATTGTGTGGATCGATAGCAATGATCTCGCTCTTCGTACGCACATCAATCCGAAAGCGATCCGCCATGCCTTTAGGTGTTTGTACCAACAGACGCTCGCGGTCAGCAATCGCGCCGCCAATATAATAAGGTAGTCCGCAATTGGCAAATGATATATATGGTCCTTTCTCAAATATAATAATTTCGGCATCTTCATCCAAACGGCGCAGGCGTGCAGCTGCGGAAGCACCACCTGCTACACCGCCAACAATTAGTACTTTTTTGCTCATGATTCACAATCGTCCTCTCCAAATAAAATAGTTACAACCTGTTCAATCCTTGGGTCGGCAATCACATAATTCACTTCAAGTCCATTGCGCTCGGTCGCGACAATGCCTGTACTGCGTAGCCTCTGCAAGTGCTGAGAGACTGTTGATTGCGGAAGGCCAAGACATTCTTGCATATATGAAACATTACATTTCTTTTTCCGCATCAGCCCACGTACAATGCACAAGCGAATCGGGTGAGACAAAGCTTTCAGTAGATTAGCAGGTTCGTCAAACTGCTTTAAATCGTTACTATCAAAAGTAGTGGTGTTCAAATTCATCCCCCCGTTGTTATCGTTATATTGTAATATTACGATATAACGATTTCGATGTCAAACTTCTCTCTAAAAAAATCAAACTTATGAATAATCTTATCTTAATGAAATTCACAATTGGATTAGAGTGGCTAAGGAAGTAAGTAGATATTTTTAGATTTACCATCACATATCCCATAAAGCTAGTCACTCATCTTCGGTGGAATAAGCACTAATATGTTAATTGTAAACTAGCATTAAATGTCCTTCGTGAGCTTCCACTCTTTTGTTATTACGCAGTTGTCTCAGTCTCTTTTAATGATTGAATTGCTTTTCGGCTATACTTTGAGGTGAAAACGAGTAGAAAACGAACTTTATCATATCAAAGATAACGAGCAGCTCCTTTCAGTGAGTGATCGAAACGATGACTAGCCTCATAAAATAGAAAAAGCTGTACACCTATTTTGGTATGCAGCTTTTTCTTTATCCAAGATGATTCACAATTGCATGAGCAACGCTTTAAGTTAATTTGAAAATCAGTATTTGAAAATAATGGTCTGTCACTCTAATCGTAATTTAACGTTCCGGGAGTGACCAGATAATGTTCAGAGATGTAAATGCTTGAAAAATAAGATTACTTGGTCAAACCGAGACCAAATGATATACTTACACAAAATAAGCGACTTATGTTATAAATTCTTTCAAAATTATTAGTAATCAACATTCAAGGAGGTATTAGAGACTTGGAGTCTATTAGAATAAATGATCGTTGTCCCGTAGAGTTTGCTGTGAGTTTGATTGGAGGGAAATGGAAACTTTTGATATTATATCGGCTAATGACTCATCAAACCATTCGTTTCAATGAATTGCAAAAAATGCTTACGCCCATAACCCATCGAACATTAACACGGCAGCTAAGAGAGCTTGAAGATTCGGGCCTGATTAATCGCGTTACTTATCCTATAGTACCACCTAAGGTCGAATATTCACTTTCAGAAAAAGGGAAAAGTCTGACTACAATTCTTTCACAATTAGAAGACTGGGGATTAAATCATATGGAATAGGTTGCACTTCCAACATTCCATAATGGGAGTTTACACTTATATATTAATAATTTTTTCTAAGCTAAGTTCAAGATGAATAATTCTTAACTTAGCTTATTCATCATCATGTAATTGGCAACGCCTCTGCTTTTAGCCGCGTATCTCCATACAAATTATTAACTAACTCCCTTTTCTTCAAAGACTTTTAGTACTTCTCTTCTGATCCCTCAGTATCTCCGAAGATACTTCATATCAATAATGTGCGTACTTACATTACGGAGTTCAGAATGTTAACTTAGGAACACACGTTGAGTACTACTTAGTATTCAATAAGCATTCAAAAATACTCATTGAAAGGTAGTTGTTCATAATCATGAAGAATACTGAACGATATTTAGTATATGGAGCATCTGGTACACAAGGAGGTGCAGTCGCGAAATTACTCGTCCAAGATGGTTTTGAGGTTCGGACAGTGACTCGTAACGAAGAAACTGCAAAAGTTTTGAGGGGTCAAGGAATCAAAGCTTTTATTGGAGATTTGGCTGATGTTGAACTGCTACATCAAGCACATGAAGGTGTTGACAGAGTATTCCTGAACCTCCCTGTCGAGTTTAACCTGGACAAATTAAGACAGTATACTAAAAACGCTATTGCCTCAGCTTTGAAAGCAAACGTAAAATTGTTTGTTGTCAATACAAGTATTTATGTTCCTGATCTAATTACCGAATCGGCAGGGCTGGAAATAAAACGCGAAATCATAAATGAAGTAAAGCAGAGCTGCCTGCCCTTTATTATTGTGGAACCGATTATTTACATGGAGAACTTCTTGATTCCAGGGACACTGAATAATGGGGTACTATCCTATCCAGTGCCTGCAGATAAACCTATCTCGTGGATTAGCATCAATGATGCAGCGCAATATCATTACTATGCTTTAAGACATCCTGAACTTGCAGGAAGTATTATACCGGCACCAGGCCTAGAGGCTCTCACCGGTTCACAATTGGCTGAGACATTTAGTGATGCATTGGGTGAAAATATAAGCTTTGTCTCCTTGCCTTTTGATAGCTTCGAAGCGGGTATACGCCCATTTCTAGGGGAAGATACAGCTACTGGTCTAAAAGAGGTATATCAGTGGATTTATGAGCATACGGATCATCTTCCGCTGTATCAAGAGGTCGACCAGAGCATTAAAACCAAACTTCAGTTAACCACACTGGCAAATTGGATTCGTCAAACAATGATTAAAGCATAGTATTTTCTATCAGATATAATAAATTATAGTAAAACAAGCAAGACGAAAACCAAAACTTTCCTTGCTTGTTTTACTTGTACAAAATAAAGAACAATTCGATATCAGATTACGCAAGTTCCTTCAGTGTTTCCCCTCACTTTAGAAGGTTGGTTGGCTATTGGGGTTCTCAGTCTGGTTTATAGCCCTTTTTGATTTATCGCCCAGTCGATGTCACTGAAATTCGCGACCTGCTCACTTTGTCCAAACCTCTATTTCGAATCCCATAAGTTGGTTGGCCGTTTATGTTTTCTTTAATATCTCCCACATAGAAGAGCCATTTTAGGGTTAAAAAAGGTACGTCCTTTACAGAAGGATGAGTTAATTGCTGTACAATTTCTTTAATAGTTAACCCTTTATGCCCTAATAGAACCGAGCGCTTCATTTGAATAAACAGGCTTCTTATTATTGACTACTGACATAAATAAGAACGTTCTATTCTCAATTGAATGGCGGCCCTTTCTTATATTGTCTTCTGTACGAACCACGTAATTTTTAATGTAAACTCGACAACATTCTAGTTGTGCTTCGATTTGCCGTTGAGTTCGATCATATTTAGGATATTTTGATGTGAGTTCCTTCTCGTATTTGACTTTTACAAAGGTTTATGAACCATCTCGATTCAAAATCCACATATCAAATATGCTTGTACGTAGTTGACCCTTCAAAACATATGATATTTTCAAAGGCTGCTCACAGTAAGTGATAACCTCCTGGTTCGTCTTCACGGTAAGCCAGTGATCAAACTCCAAATCACTGTATAGTTCAATATTGCGTTCCCTACTTTGTTTCCTCTTGAAGTCCAATAATTCCATATTTCTTACTCCATGAAATCTTGAGAGGATGATACTTGATGTTTTGATTTTCTCCACAAAGAACATCCCTAACATTAGGTGGGGATGTTGAAGTACAGCTTGAAACTAAGGACTCCAATTCATCAAAACAAGGATGGCTGCCGACACCTAATGCTAGCTATCCCTTATCAGCAATTGATGATCCAAAGGTGTGGACAGGACAGGTTACCTTACCCAGAGCTTGTAAAGAAAAATTTTAATGTTTGATCGGACGCGTATATGAACGTTTTGAGGCAATGAAGGTGACAATAACAATACTGAGCGGCGCCTTGTATTTTCTGCAGAATTGGAGATTTAAAGGAGCCAGGTATAGAATTCGCATAAAAAGTATCGAAGAATAACGAATCAAGAGCCTGCCCTTTTGCTAAGTGGGTAGGCTACTTGATGTTACCATGTACATTTTCACCCGCTATAAGTGAGGAAGTAGCTGGGGAACGAAGAATGCTATAAGAGCGTTAGTGTAGGATTCAATAGACTTATACCAATGCCAGTCGCTTTCTTTGTGGGCTTTTGGCTGCGAGAAAAGTAATCAATCCGCATTGGCCAGGCCATATAACGGAAAACATCTGCGGCAAGTCTATCGTCTTTTGATGACCTTATGCTCTGCGATCAACAAATATAGTGATGCACGACTATCCAAGCCGTCGCCAAATCCACATCAACGTGCTCGAAGTTGCCGTCATCAGCGACAGCAAAAGCATTCCTAACAGTAAACCTAATTTGTCCCCCCTACTCACTTTTATAAATATTCTCAACTCGCAGCTGTATTTGAGGTCATATTCCTCCACAATCGCTGCTCTGGGTTTTCCGTTCTCATAGAGCTGCACCATTTGCTTTTTGAACTCGCTTGTAAACGTTCTTCGTTGTTGTTTGGACATTGTAGAGATCCGCTCCTTAGCTTGATGGTTTATTCTACAAGCCCTTATTTTTCTGTCCAACTAAGTGTAGACGATCCAGTCGAACTTCTCGACAGCCTGAACTCATTAACAAAAATGAGTTTTTTTATTTATCCATAACAGGACTAATAAACTTGATGGTTAAACATACGCGATGCAAATGAAAGGAATTCCTCAAGTAATGCAGCATCAATACCGGTTTTCCATACATATATGATATCCCGATTATACTGACAATTCTAGATCTAGGGTTCCCATTGTTATAGTCTCTTCATAATTAATTGCAATTATATATTAAAACTTTGTCCACTTACTGCGAGTAAGTTGTACAGATCTTTTTATACCCGGTTGTGAGATCAACAGTGAACGGCAAATAAAACACTCCATCATGAGGGGATTTACATTTTACTTATGCTTAGTGATATCTACTGTTTTCTTTACACCGCTCAGAAGAGATCTGCTGTCCCCTACTGGTCTTCAGTCCGAATTGAAGTAGATAAGAAAGAAGACTGCGATTTGCTGTCTCATAACAACTATTTGATATGGAATTTATTTTGTTGGATGTCATATTTCTTATTCTTATAAATTATTGGAGTAACTATTGTTGTTTTTTTATTGCTGGATAATCCTTTAGCATCAAAAGTTATACGAACAAAGTTTTCTCCTTCTTTTATATATTTTCTGTAATCTAATTTATAACGATAGTTATATATTGTATTCCCCATTTGAATTACTTGATCACTACTAGGTGACGATTTTCTCAACTGATACAAATAATCATCGTTTGTATTCGGGTTTTCTATAACTTCTTGAAACGCTATTTTAAAATCATCCTCTTTTAAACGTATTTTCTTTGTAAGCGGAGCCCCCTTCCTATCGAAACTCATAAAAGTAATAGAAACATTTTGTGGTGGGTAATTGTTGCTGTCAATGACAATATTTGAGTTTTCAAACCTAATATCTATTGGTTGCTTCGGTATCATAGTTATTACACCAAATAGACACCATAAAAAGGAAATTGCAACAAATACCCAAACACGCATAATTGATATACGCATAATTAAATTCAGTATTTTTTTAGGATCAAATTTATATTTCTTCTTAATACAAAACAAAATGATTATATATAGCGTCAAAAATGTAAAAATAAGTGTAATGCCGATAACCAATCGATCCTTAAAATAAAATTTCCGTACGACAATAAAGACTACAATTATTATTGATGATATTGAAAGATTCATATTTATGCTCTTAAAAATGTTGCCATATGCTTGATTTGCCTTTTTTATTTTTTTTTCAGTAACTTCTACTAGATTTGTTTGTAAGTTAAAGCTATTAAACTCTCTCCAGATATAAACTATAATATTTCCGATAATCATGGTTAAATTTATTCCTAAACATATTAGGGCGTGTCTTCAAAGTGTTTGAGTAGGAATATATTGGTTAAAACCATTAAATGAGTACACGATATGAAATTCAAGATCAACAATGGCGGCAGATTCAAGATCTTTTTCCACCTGAACGAAAACCACAAGGAGGACGTCCTGCAGTGGACAATCGAATCATGTTGAATGCCATGCTATGGGTGGCCCGTTCAGGCGCCCCTTGGCGTGATATGCCCGAAATCTTTCCCAATTGGAAATCTGTCTACACCCGCTTTCGACGCTGGCAGAAAGCAGGGATTTGGGATGAAGTGTTAAAACACGTTTCGCTGGATTCCGATGAGGAAAGCGTGATGATTGATGCCACGATTGTGCGAGTTCACCAGCATGGATCAGGCGCAAAAGGGGGCAAAGTAAGCAAGCGATCGGACGTTCCCGTGGTGGATTAAGCACCAAAATTCATGCTGTGGTGGATGCGTTAGGCAACCCACTTCGCTTTGAATTGACCGGAGGCGAGGCGCATGATTCCGTCCATGGATACAAAATGCTTAAAGCCATGAAACTGACCATGAAGCAAGTCTTGGCCGACCGAGCTTACGATACGAATGCAATCCGGGCTTTTTTGGAAGAACAGCGAGCCATCCCCGTGATTCCGGGGAAGAAAAACCGCCGAGTGCCTCCAAAATATGATCGGGATATCTACAAAGAACGTCACTTAGTGGAATGTTTCTTTAATAAAGTAAAAAACTACCGTCGTTTGGCGACTCGCTATGATAAATTAGCGTGTACGTTCAAGGCGTTTTTGACCTTGGCATCCATTGTAGTGTGGCTTGCTTAAGTTTGAAGACACGCCCTAGTACAATATGCTCTGAACCTATAGAAAATTCCATAGGTACTCTTGAAGAAAAAGAATACACAAAAAAGTCTAAGTAAAATCTCCCTATAAATCCAAAAATACCCCCTATTATAGTTAGAACTAATACTAATCTGGTTGTTCTTTCTGAGAAACTCAATTCATTTTTCTGATATCTTTGTTTTTTGTTAAATTTTTTTCTTTTACTATTTCTAAACAAATAACTCGCCCCTTTTTGTTATCGTCCTTAAAAATATGCCTTACTGCTCCTCTGTAAATGGTTAGTTTACGTTTATTCGTTGTTTGCTTACGTATTTGATTGACATCGTTATGGTTCGTTTATCCTCCCATTATTAATTGTCAGGTCCAGAGGCATTTCTGGAGGGATCGTTCAGAGTTTCGGTGTAAAAAGAGCGGAATAAAGTGGTGGAGCGTTCATTGTGTTTCCAGTACAGTATGATCAATATTCGGAAACGTCGTTATCTTATTCAATTATGTTGAGGTAACTTATTTCCGTTTTCTCTTACTGCCTTTTACAAAATGCTAAATACATTGGTTAGATGAGCTAATAATATAAACATTGTATATAGACTAAACTAGAACCAAGGACCACAGAATGGAAGTCCACAAGTATTATTCATTTAACTGACACACGCCAGATTTGCCAGGTTATTTGCACTGTGATCCATTGTTCTCTTATGAATATAAATCAATATCTTCGTTCATTATCATTCGTATTATAATATCTTGTTTGCACTTATTGTAGTGATTAGGATCATCAAACCATATTCAACCTTTTATATGTTTATTCCCTCCCCCTTTTACTATAGAATTCAGTTTAGGGATTACACATTAATTTAATGGTTGGATAAATTACAATACTAAGTGATGGCGACTTTAAAGGTGGAATTCTTTTTGATAGAGATTGTTCAAATTAGCAAACAAGCTAAATAGAGAAACTTAATGATATGACTCCTTTTCTTTACTGTGATAGCATTGATTTTGATTGCTCCCAATCTAGCTTTCCTCATCTCTGTTGTAATCTGTCGTGCTGAGTGAGCTCAACACAAAAAGAGACCAACGGTCAGAACACATTGATCTCTTTTTGCCGTTCCACTTTGCTTTTGTTTTTCCGCCGCTCTCGTCACTCGCAGATCAAGGGTTAAGTGCCCCCTCTTTTCTATTTTTAATGCCTCTAATAAGAAACCTTTATTTGGGTATTCAGTATGGTTGTTAGCAGATTAACGTCCCCTGGAAAAATGGCAGAAAGTGCCCCATTCTGTTCTAATTCCTTGTACCGTTAAAGGACAAGTTCTTGTCCCCCAACGCTAGTTATATTTTACCCACAAGAACTCAGTTATTCATTAAAGAAGTCACAACTGTATAAGTGTATTGTGTTACTAATGAAGGCTGATTTGCAGGTGCTCATTATTTAGATATTCATCAAGTTGGTAATCGGACTATGTTCTTGTCCCTCGACAATCATTTCTCGACTTTGTATTGAACAATGTTCTTGTCTCGGAACATTTAGTGACTTCAATGGGAACTTCGACTTGTTGTTGCGAAGGATGTAGCATGTCCTTAAAACTAAGCGTACAACTCTCTATAGTCGTACGCCCCTTTTTTATGACTTTGTTTTATTATTTAGTAGCAAAATATGAACAAAAGCATCCATTTAATTACTAAAATAACATGTAAAACGTAGGCCATAAGTATCTTTTAAATAAGCATCTGTTGCAAGAATAATTTGTTTCATAGGATTTGTGATCTCTAATATCGAGACCCCTGGCTGGACAATAGATATTTCAAATTCCGTTTCAAAACCAGCTCTCACCATCTTTTTTAACATTTTTAAAGTTTGTAAGTTCCCTTTTTCAAATCGTGTTTCACCATAGCTTCTCTGTCTCGTATTTTCCCTTTCAATCATTCTTTGTACTATTTCTATTACATTATCATTCCACATAATTGATTTTTCAGCTTGACCACATACTTCGTATAGATCTGAAACACGAGCACCGGGGCGCTCTCCGTGTGAATATTTGCAATGATAAAGATGAAATAAAATTTTTTGATGTTGCATATCAATTTTAACTGAAACGACATCTGCAATTTCCCCCGATCCATCATCATCGAAAATAATATCTGAACTTTGATCGACAATATTATGTATCGTAGCGTATTGAATAGAATCAGTCTTTCGCCCTCTTCCTTGAGATTCAGATTTAATATTGACTCCAAGTTCGTCCCAGTTAATAGAAATAAGAGCATCTGATGATAACTTAATACCACTTTTTGGTTTGATAACTGTTTTTAGATTTTCCTGAACTACAATTACAGTCCCATCATTTTGTATGAATGAGATTTCTGGTGAATACTCGTATAAATAATCGATCATTTTAACATTATTCTTACCCCATTTTATTATAAGCTCTTCACCTTCAATTTGCTTAAAACTATATGAGGACTCATTAATAATCTGTTCAAAAATAAATTTCCTTGCATTTATCAAAAATTCAAAGCGAAGATTTCCATCAACTAAACTGGGATTCCTTAACTCCGATTGATAGAAAGGATATGCCTTTTCTTCTTTAGTGATATGCAACTGTTTCGTGGAACTATTAGATGTTTCAACAATTTCTGGTAACAGTATTTTATAAGGAACACCTTCTGGAAACTCCTTGATTACTTCTAATGTGAGCGAATTATTTAATATACTATTCGTATCAATGGTATCATCCAAAACCTTCTTACCTATATCCTGACACCACTCTGTCCAGAAGTTTATACGTTCTACCCAACGCATCCAAACTTTCCCTCTATACGAACAACCAATACTTATACGTTCCCCACCTTGATAACCATAACCGAATAAATTAGATTTAGTCGAATTAGATACGACTGCTTCACTTATTCCAGACTTAATATCAGTACCAGCAAACATTCTAAAACTAATTCTTCCACTTGGTTGTTGTTTCAATCCTAAAGTGCCAATCATTAACCTATTAATTTCATTCAAGCTTCGATATACAGATTCCCCCTTAATTGCTATGGCTTTTGGAAATATACTTTCAACGAGTCGATTTCCTTTTCCAGTATCAGTTTCGTTTATATGTATGATTCCATTCTCCTTATCCAAAAACAAAACAAAAAAATCATAATCATATTGCACAATATCCTTTTGATCAGACCAAACTACTTTTGTTTCAATTTCCTCAATAAAAATGTAAACAGAATCTTCTTCATTTATCAATGATGTAGTTCTATCTGAATTCAAGACTAGTTTCCACCCGTCTACAAAAGTTCTTCCTGTAGGATTCCGAAACATTCGGGTACTTATTTTCATCTTAAGTTGTGATAAATCTATCTCCTTAACATGGCCTTTTTCAAACTTTCCAATGAACTCACCGAGTTGAACTTCTTTATCGATGGCTTGATGTGAATGGATATTGAGAAGTAAATTCCAATCAGAATCTTGACGGTATAACTCTTCTATCGAGTCCTTTAAATCATCCATTGCCACATTTGTTATAAGCTTTGCATTGCCTAAATTATTACCACTTGTTCGAGCAAATCGTCCAATAAATTGAAGAGTAATTGGAAGTGACTTATATTTATCATGAATTGCCGCAATTTTGAGTGTTGGAATATCGATGCCTTCACCAAACATGTCTACACATACCACAATTTTTGCATTACCTTCTTTAACTTCCCTTAAGTATTTATTTCTCTGTGTAACAGGGATACCAGTGTGAATTACAACTGGATTGTACTCTTTATACTGGGAGTATACTTTTTCATATAACTCATCAGCGCGCTTACGGCTTTTGGCTCTCGCTAAAAGTACATGCTCGAATCCTTTGTCCAGATCTTCATCTAAATATTTGATTGCAATTTTCGCGATCTCTTCATCAGACTTTCGGTCGTCAAATTCTTGAATTGGATAAAAGTCAATTGGCTTGAAATATCCAGCTTTTTGCGCCAGTGCCAATCCGTAATTAAAAATTATCTTACCATCAACCTTCTTTCCATCGTTTCTAAAAGGAGTTGCAGTAAATTGTAGAATCTTCTTTCCTAAAACCTTTTCTTTTACCGTTCCCCAATCGGGAGATGCAAGATGATGTGCTTCATCAAAGATCACTACTTCTACTTTTTGAACAAATTTTTCCCAAACAGAAGAAGGCATTTTTTTTATCATACCTGGGGTAGAAACCACGATATTTGCTTCCTCAAGTGCAGCAATCATAGTTTTTTCATCTTTATCTTCAACTTTAGATTTATAAAGAAAAGTGGTTGGATAAATAGTTTCATCAGAAATCATATCTAATTTTGGGAGTATACCAAAATGACTCGCTCCTTCATAAATTTGTTCTCTCAAGAGATTAGAAGGTACAATGATTAATGTTGAAGCTATTCTTTCAGAAATAATTGTTGCATACATTGTTTCAGACTTTCCTGTACCAGTAGGTAATACTATTGTAGCTGGAGAATTTGATGTTGCCCAATGTGCACGAATTGCAGATAAAGCTCCAAATTGAGGTAAACGTAAACCACTCTCACCTTTACTTCGAGAAACTCTCTCCTGGTAAGACAATCTCCAACTATCAAGTATTTTTTCTCGGCTGAATATATTACCTGCGCTGTCCGTACAACGACTTAACTTATTACCACGACCTATAGTTGTCACTACCGTTTTATACCGTACCAAAAACAATCCCTTCTTTCTGTTATATAATTTTCCAGATCACTTGAAGTAATTATAGTATAATTATTGCAGAAAACCTTTAATTAAAAAAGGTTCTTGCTATTATTTTGAATCAGATGTTCCAAATAGTTGGTACAACGGATTCGGCTCAATACTGCGCGTGGGCTTATCCGACTGTGTTTATCTCTTCTCGAACCATTTGGTTCATAAGAAATGTGAAAACACACCTTCAGTATCCTACCTATTTAAGTTTTAACTACAGTGCTTTATTTAGATGTATACATAATCGGTAATCGGATTATCTTCTTGTCCCTCAAAAATGACAAATCAGCACAAAGTACGTCTCAAAAACACATTCACCGTCCTCCCCATTTCTTTGCTAAAGTGCTTATTGACGAGCTTGTTTTATCTATTCAAATGGGATTACAGTTTCAGTAGGAATTTCCTAGTATAGAAGATACCGCTAAGGAAGTTGTTAGATAAGAAACTTATTAATAACTGCCGATACGTCCACTTTTCTTACGCATAAGCCGAATTAAGCTGTTTAGGTAAATACCAAACAATAATGACACTATGTTCTTGTCCTTTCAGCAACAGGTACAAGTTTTTGTTGTCGACTCCGAACACTTACTTGTACCAATAAACAAAAAAAGCTGTTAAAATATAAACCTTCGATGATTGGTTCGTTGGGAATGGGATAATATTCTTGTCAAAATCGGTATTAGGATAAAGTTCTTGTCAATTGGTTTTGACAAGAACTTTATCCCATAAAATAAAAAAGCCGCGATTTTCGCAGCAATTAATGAGATAATGTTCTTATCACCCGACAATAACCTTTAATTTATTTTCCAATTCTAAGTGGTTCTTTCTTAGATCTTTGTCTGTAACAACTTCATGTATAATCCCGTTATTATCGCACCAAATTTTCTGTGCCTTTATTTGTTTCAATGTTCGGGAGTTACGCGGATTTTCGGTATTTAAGTCGAATTCATATTTAACCTCACAACATTTTACAGTTCCATCTTTCAACTGAGTCCACATGTCAAAAATACTTGTATGTAGCTCACCATTAAAAGCATAGCTAATCTTAGGATATTGTTCACAATAAGCTTTGATTGCTTGTTTCTATTTTTTAAATTCGACGCTCCTACTCGACTTCTTAAAGCTGTTTAAAATATCCCCTCTTTATATACACCATAAAATAGATACACTAAAACAACGTTAGACCTATTAACCACTTTCTCAATACGGAAGTGCTTTAATGCTTTATAAAACTTAAAGGCAACTAAATACTGATGTTGGGCCATGCTGCACTTGACGTGTAGATTTTCCCCACATATAATTAAAGTCAATAAAACATATGAACAGTTGCTCATATGTTAATAAAATAGAAAGCTGGGATATGTATGGCAGGACATGATCATGGACATCGACACAACAATAAAAAAGTTTTGCTGATCTCCTTCATCATCATCACTACTTACATGCTGGTCGAAGCTTTTGGTGGATTTATTACCAATAGTTTAGCTTTGTTCTCGGATGCAGGTCATATGTTATCGGATTCTCTTGCGTTGGCGATCGCTTTGTTCGCGTTTAAGTTTGGAGAGAAAGCTATCAATAAGGAAAAAACCTTTGGTTACAGGAGATTTGAAATATTGGCTGCAATGCTAAACGGTGTTACTCTGATTGCGATTGCCTTATACATTTTTTACGAAGCGATTGAAAGGTTTATAAATCCTCCAGAAGTAGCTACAGTAGGGATGCTAGTTATCAGTATTGTTGGCCTGTTCATTAATATACTCGTTGCCTGGATTATGATGCGAGGCAGCGATACAGAGCACAATCTGAATATGAGAGGTGCTTATCTGCACGTCCTCAGCGATATGCTGGGATCTGTTGGAGCGATTATTGCCGCTCTTCTGATGATGTTCTTGGGATGGGGTTGGGCAGACCCACTTGCTAGTGTAATTGTCGCAGTACTTGTCCTTCGCAGTGGTTACTTTGTTAGTAAGTCTTCCCTGCATGTGCTTATGGAAGGAACACCCCGTAACATTGATGTAGAGGAAGTCGTACAAGCCATTTCGCAGTTCGAAGGTGTGAAAGCCGTACATGATGTGCATATTTGGTCAATTACTAGCAACTTAAACGCTCTGACTGCGCATATTGTAGTTGATGGAAATAAAACAGTGTATGAAACCGAGGCCCTACTGCATAGTATCGAGCATATGCTGGAGCATAAGAACATTCCTCACTCTACTTTGCAGATCGAGTCCGAACAGCATAGACACGATGAATCCATTTTGTGCACTATAGAGTCAGGTGCGCCGGATGCACATGCACATCATAGCCATTAATAAAAGGAGGACTGTTTGACTTTTTTTGGAGCGGCTGAATCCTCGACCGCTCCCCTAAGTACCAATGCACTCCTTGGAAATTTGTTCTGTAGACTAAGATCCAAGTCTTTTAACGCAAAATGGGTCATTCCTTCTTAAATGGAGCGATGGCATCTAGTATAAACCTCATTATTTTCTCAAAAGTCAAATTCATATCTGAATCGAGATAATTCAAGTCTGCCCACCATCACAATACGGTTTTTCGTACGCATCTTTACCTACGCGATTGCCCTTTGATACGATTCAATCAGTGATTCAAGGTGACCTTATTATTTTTGAAATGGTGACTTTTCCGTTCTCTTTACATATTAATAGCACCTGAAGCTATTCCCTCTGACTTTTCCAATCCAAAAAAGAACTGACCGTCGTAGCTTCTTTCTTTTATATGTCCAGTAGTATATAAATAAAGATTAATAAAATGAGTGGACTGTTTAATCAGTGCCTTTCATAAAATTCTGAGTCAAATGGAGTGAAGTCTCTTTTAGAGTATTAATAAAAATACGTGTCGCAGCACTCAGGTATTTATCTTTCCTGTAGATAATTCCTATATATCGAGCAAGATTAACATTTAAAATGGGAATAATTCTGATACGAGGATGGTTAAGGTACTCTAAGTAAGGTCGCGGTAATATAGTTACCCCTATCCTATCTATAACCATATTAATTAAAGATTGCATGGTTGTAATTTCAAAGACCGGTTCTGGAATAAACCCCACATCTTTACAAGCTTTATTTATAAGCTGTCTTATAAAGTATTGTTCAGGAAGTAAGATGGAAGGTGTTGTTTGCAAGACTTCTATACCTAATTTATCCTGATTCTCTAACGGGTGTCCAACAGGCACTGCAAACGCCATTTCCTCTCTATATAAAGAAATGGTTTCTAATTCATCCCCTTTCATAGGTAAAAAAACAATGCCTATATCCAGCTTATTTTCTAACAGTTGTTTTTGAATATCCCCAGTACGTAATCCAAACACAGATATCTTAACACCAGGATATAGATGATGGAAACTACGTAATGTGGGCGGAATGAGGTAATTTTCAACGGTTAACAAGGTGCCTATAGAAATGGTTCCTCTTTGAAGACCATTTAGTTCATCTATTGAGGTTTTTGCCTGTTCCAGTTCATGAAAAATGTTACGTGTATACTTTAAGAGTAATTGCCCTGATTCCGTAAGAGCCGTCTTTTTACCAATGCGATCAAATAAAAGTGTGCCAATTTCATGTTCTAACAAACGAATTTGTTGACTTAAAGAAGGTTGAGAAATCCCTACCTTTTCTGCTGCTCTTGTAAAATGTAGCTCTTGGCACACAGCGTAAAAATATTCAAGTTGTCTTAACTCCATTCTTAAGCCTCCTGATTTAAACGGTAATAGTTCCTACCTTTGCATTTTGCAAGTTCATTAACATGAATTTCAATAGGAATACTATAAACAATCTTAGATATTACATATTATATCATAGGTTAAACCTATGATTATTATATAAATAATTGAATTGTACTATTGATTGAACTGTCTTAGACTATTAGTTGCACAGAGATCCAAGTAAAGTCTTTAATCCTAAAAGTATACATTCTTTAAACTGTGTAAAAATTTTGTGGGGGTGATAAGATGGGTAGTCAAAAAACAGAGATTATCTACTACAGTGAGTTTTTAATAAAGAGTAGTAAGCCTGCCGTTCGAGCATGTTCATGGAAATGGAAAGACATTTATCCATTACTCAATTAATCTGTATCGGAAGGCTTTCTTTAAAGTGGCCGTGGAACATTGTCACTCATTCATAATCATACAGGGGATACGCATGGAACTTCATCAACTATGAAAGTAGTCGTCCAAATTTTTAAACCTGGTGGGCATAATAAAGCTCATCGTCATACTAATGTAGCTCTCAATCTAGTATTTCAGGGCGAGGGTTAAAGTATCGTGGATGGAGAAAAGATTGAATTGAAAAAAGGTGACCTATTCTTAGCTCCTCCTTGCTCTGCTCATGAGCATTGCAACACTTAGCAAACAGAGGATGCTATTATTTACACGTTTTAAAATGTACCGGTTCTTACTTCAATGGGCACTTGGTTTTTAGAGAAACCGGTGGGTAGTACACCTCGTCACATAGTCAAACCAGATACACAAACAAAGAATAACTAGAAAAGATTAGTTAATACTTTTGGCCTGTAAGAATGTAACCAAACTTTAAACAACATGAACATAGAACAATTTAGTCATTCAAATATACCTTTTAAAAATTATCTGAAAGGATTTAGTATTTGACCTTATGTACAAATTAGTTCTTGTAATGTATATGCACTGGAGGATATAACTGATGAAAAATTTTAATGTTGCTATTCCAACTCCCTTTCGTGATGATGAGAGCTTATATTTAGAAGGATTCAATCCTATTGTTAAACATTTAACAGATAACGGGATAGATTCACTACTTGTGTCTGCTACGACAGGCGAACAAAATTCAATGAGCATTGAAGAGCGTATCCATATTATTGATTATTTTAATCAACAAAAATTTGAAAATGTTGAACTGATGTTTGGCGTATCAGCTACAACAACAAGAAATGCAATAAAACTGGTTAAAAAGCTTGAGGAATCTGTTTTTGATTCTATTCTAATTCAGTTTCCACCTTACATTCAGCCGACACAACAACAAGCTATTTCTTATATCAATGAGCTGCTACAACATACCACTAAAAACGTTGTCCTTTATAATAATCCTTTCCGAACAGGATTTGAGCTAAGTGCTGAATCATTAAAGACTGTTATTAACCAGAAATACTCTAACCTTGTAGGACTTAAAGAAGAGAGTGATGCCAAACGTCACCATAATACTGACTTACCAGATGATTTCATCATGTTCGCTGGTGGAGATGTAAATCTTATAGAAAAGATAATGAATGGATGTAATGGACTTTCTAGTATGGTAGGAAATGTTTACCCACAAGAAATCAAACAAATTTTTAATGACTTATTAATGAATAAACCAGTAGACCTTTGGAAGATAAAACAATTAATTAATAAAGTTACAAGTGGTCAAGCCATCATAAACATAAAAAATCACTATAATTCTTTAGGTATAAAAGTAGGGGCTTGTCGTTCTCCTATTAACTAACGGGAGAAGTCCAAAAATTCGCTTAATTTAATTAAAATGTTTAAAAGTAACCGTCAAGTAGAAAACAACATTTTATTATGTTCTCTGCTTTACGGTTACTATTGTGGAACAATATAGAAGTGTGGCAATCCAAACAATAAATGAATTGATTACTAATTTAGAAAAGCTTTAGTATTAAATACGGAGGATCTATAGCGATCATGGGTATTTCACAAAAAACCAATCAACTAGGACAACCGAAACCGGATCTAAAGCCTAGAATAGGATTACTTATTATAGGTATCATCCTAATGGGAGCCAATCTCAGAGCCCCACTAACTTCAGTGGGTCCACTAATAAATTCTATACGTGACAGTTTAGGCATATCTAATATACTAGCAGGGACAATAACTACAGTACCTTTACTTACTTTTGCATTCTTATCCCCTTTTGCCCCTAAGTTAGCTCAACGTTTTAGTACGGAGTTTATCCTATTTATTTCTTTAATCTTATTAACCATTGGATTTGGAATACGTTCTTTTGGTGGTGTAATAACCTTATTTATAGGAACAATCTTAATTGGTTCATGTATTGCCATTGGTAATGTATTACTTCCCAGTCTCATTAAACATAACTTTGCACAACATGTAGGAATGATAACAGGGATTTATATAGTCTCTATGAATTTATGTGGAGCTATTGGATCCGGTATAAGTATCCCCATCTCCTCATTATCAGGGTTAGGATGGTCAGGAGGTCTCGGATGCTGGGGAATCTTATCTCTTCTTACACTTTTCTTTTGGTTACCACTAATACAAAATCAACATAAATCTATTAGATTTGTACAAACTAAAAAGAAAGTTAAATCTATAAACTTATGGCATTCTAAACTAGCATGGAATGTCACGTTATTTATGGGTTTTCAATCCTTAATCTTTTATACCATGATAACGTGGCTTCCTGAAATTCTTGAACAAAAAGGGCTGAACACTCATGAAGCTGGCTGGATGTTGTCTTTAATGCAATTTGCTATGCTTCCTACTACGTTTATTGTCTCTATTTTAGCTGGACGTTTAAAGAAGCAGCATTCATTAGTACTGGTTTCAGTCGTCTTGCTTATTGGAGGGGTATTCGGTATCTTACACGGAAGCACGATCCTTATTCCAATATGGATAATTATGGTGGGAATTGGAGTGGGATTTGCCTTTAGTTTAGCTATGATGTTTTTTAGTTTACGTACTCAAGATACGAATGAGGCAGCAGAATTATCCGGTATGGCTCAATCATTAGGTTATCTTTTGTCTGCTATTGGCCCTGTCTTATTTGGATGGTTGCATGATGTGACACATAATTGGAATACTTCCTTACTGATGTTAGTTTTAACTTCTGTTATTATCTTTATCACGGGTATAGGCGCAGGAAAAAATGAATATGTAGCATAGGATACCAGTCAGTAAACAAGAATACTTGGTTTTTAACCCAGTCTCAAAAACATTTGTTTTTGGGACTTTTTTGTAATTGGTATTAATATATAAAGGGGAATGGATAGTTGAAAACAAGAGAACTTCTTACCGACTGTCGCTATTTTCTTGAACTAACGTTTCCCGTGAGTTGGACAAGATTATTAGAACTGAATGCTAATCCGTACTGGGATTCATAAATTCACTTAATCATTAAGCTCCCTGGAAATGATTTAGTTTCCTCACTCAAGCTCATGGAAGCGCTGCATGCTATTGTGCCGAACGGTACGACATATTTCTTGCAAATTACAATTAATATCTATTTTACACAACTAAGATAAGCCGTCCCCGACCCTCAGCCTCCAGTCATTACATCGTATGGTAGTACCAACAGGGTATTCAAAATCACATTCACCAATAAGAAGAAGCCAAGCTTGCGACAAATGACATTAGAAGCAGGATTGCAAAAAGCATGAATGAATTCATGTTTCTTTTCATAATGGATAGGAGCTATCGCTTTCGCTGTTGCTTCTGTGGCTATTCCTCTGCCGATGTGTCTATGGCTTAAACCTATACTTACAATCAAATATATATATATTGTGACACAATATATAAAATCCTTATTAAATAAAGACTAAATAATAATTTAATCAAACTAAAAGAGATACGGGTTTTGTGAAGATGTCTTAGAAAACCCGCATAGCAACGTAGATTCTTCATGATATAAATCAGGTAAAATTCATCAATCTCACTGTATTTATCCCTGAGGCTAGACTTAGAGAAGATTTGTGTCATACAATTACTTAGTCCATATTCTCCCCATTTTTATCCAATGACAAAAATGTTCCTACATTAATGACGCAAAGTTACCTAAATAGGTTCACCGATTTCACATTGATCCTTGAAGTCCATTTGTTCATTTTAATTGCCTTGTAGCTGGCTGCCAGGATATTGTTAAGTATCTTTTGAAACAAAAAAAAGAACGACTACCTACTGGAAGCCGTATAAACCGTGCCAAACAGTTATTCTATTATTAACTCACCCTTAATTCTATACTTCACCTTATTATTAGAATGCTCTTCTTCCCTCTTCGCCATATGTATCTCAGGTTCAATCAAAAACTCTTCTGTACATAATTTACTTTCATTATTCGGATCTTTGTACACCAATATGATATTCAAACTGAATAAATCCAAGTTTTCATTAAATGCCTTTATGTTCAATAAGTATATGTACCATCTAGGAAGATGTATTTTTATACCGTGTTTTTCTGCGCCAACAGGATGAATCGTTCCCAATTCCTCAAGATGAAAACTGATTTCATGTTTGATATTTTCTACTTTATTAAATGAAATAACGACTTTTTCTTCTTCCTCAGAAAGATAAAATGAATGATTATCTTCATCATTGAAAGCAGTATGATCTTTCATAAAATCATTTAATTCATCAAAATCAACCGCAATCTCAACCATGACATTTTCTGCTGGGATATTTCCATGATTATAAACTTCTAGATAAACACTAGATTTATCGTCTTGAAACGATGATTCCTCCACACCACTTCCCCAGTCCTGAAAGAGTGATTGATGGAGTTCAACTTCAAATGTTTTAGACGGTATGGCTAAGTTTACTTTTCTGCTATTCTTCTGTTCGTCACTCGCCGTTTGATGACTCTTTTTCAATCGAAGCACAGCAAACACAGAAATGAATGTCGCTAATACTACTCCACCAATAGAAATGATTAGTACCAATAGTTGTATCTTCACCGATTTGTCCTCCGTTCCTATTTTCTTCATTATACACTATCCACTTATTCACTATATCTATGAATAGTGTCTAACTGCTAAAGCCCTATGTTTGATCACACAAAGATAACGTTAATGTTGCATAAAAAAGAACCCACGTTTTCATGGGTTTTAATCAGTCCATTATAAGAAAATCCGTCATAAGGCAAGCAGGCTCTCCTTGTTCACCTAGCACCCAAAAGCTTACATCACTTTTCTCATAACCTCTTATCTACGAATTTCGCAAATTTCTTTCAAATGTAAAGTATTCGTGAAAAAATTGACTATCCTGCCCTTTAGTTTAATAAAATTGACTTTTGATGCCCATAATAAGAACGTGCATCACTAATCCCTTCTGCTCTTCTGCATTACAGGTAAATAAGCTCTTCACTACAAATCCAGACGACCAAACTCCCAACCTAACTTTCCTCATCTCTTTTTGTCGTCTCACTGTGCTTTTCTTTTTCTACCGTTCTCGTCACTCGCAGACCGAGAAGATACAAACTCAGTATCCTCAGGGTTATGTGTCCCCCTCTGTTCTATTTCTAATGCCTACAGTTTTTTGGTGTTTGGATATACAATGTCACTGGATCATTTCAAACGGACAAAATGTATTTCTCCAAGCCTATTTTCAAACCGTCTTCATCATTACTCGATGTGACCCAGTCGGCAATTTTCTTAACTTCCTCTGGCGCATTCCCCATTGCAATTCCTAGGCCTGCGTACAAAATCATATCCATGTCATTATAGTTGTCTCCAATGGCCATCGATTCACGATAAGTAATATTAAATATCCCCTCGAGTTCCTGAATGGCATACGATTTGGACACCATCTCATCCATAATTTCCAGATAGGTTCCCTTGGATTTATAGACACTGATACCAGTAACTTCATTTTTGATTTGTTGTACAAGCCGCTCAACGTCTTCGGGAGGTCCCATGCATAAAATTTTGTGAGTTTCATGATCTTCTTCTATATATGAGGAAAGCACCCTCTGTATGGGAGAGCCATTAATAATTCCCGCTTCCTGAATTACCCAAGGATTTTGAGTGTTATCAACGATCCACTGGTCATAGCCATATAAGTTAAAACTAATAGAAGGATAATGATCCGATACAATATCGTATATTTGTTTAATGCTCTTTTTTGATAAACAGATGCTATGGAGGATTTCCCTATTACAGCCCAATATTAGACCACCGCTATAACAAATGACGGGAGCGTTAATATTGAGCTCTTGCTGAAGAGCAAAAATGCTGCTTGGCATTCTCGCTGAAACGAGTACAAAAGGGATATTTCCTCCCACAACCTTTTGGATTGTATTTTTGGTGTCGAATGTAATTTGATGTTTTGAATTTAACAACGTCCCGTCAATATCGCTAAAGATTGCTTGTATCATGGCCCATGCTCCCTTGCGATTTTTTATCACTTTTCTTCCTCAAGCACCTTGATAACTTCTACTCCGCTATCCTGCAACATCAGCAATGAATGCTTCGGGGCATCCTGATTTGTAATTAGAATATCAATTTCGGAAAAATTCAGACCTTTAAACGGGCTTGTTAAATTAAATTTTTTGAAATCGGCAAGTAAAAATACTTCTCTGGCACGCCTCGATACCAGCTTTTTAACTAAAGCATCATCACGGTTCGCAAAATACACTCCGTCTTCCATAATGGCGGCAGCTCCTAAAAAAGCTTTGTCAAAAAAAACATCGTTCAACTGCATAGCCGTGTCGTAGTCATAAAAAAAACGGTTTTCATGATTAAATTTGCCCCCGAGCAAATTTATGTTAATTTCACTTTTTGCTGATAAAGCTTCTGCATTATCCAACGAGTGTGTGTAAACCGTCAGATTCTTGTCCAATTGCCCACAGAGCAGTTGAATGGTAGTCGATACATCCATGAAGCATACATCTCCGTCAGCGATATGCTCAGAAGCTGCTTTTGCAATAAGCATCTTTTGCTTTGTTGCTGAGGTTACACGTTCCTTGTAGGCTCTTATTTCTTCTTTTAATAAGGGTAAGGCAATACCTCCATGGGTTCTGATAACCCCCCCTTCATGAACAAGCTTAATAATATCCCTTCTTGCCGTATCTCTCGAGATGTTCAATAAATCGCAAATTTCCGAATTTGATAATTGGTTACGGCTTTGGAGATACTCCAAAATTTTTAAAAGTCGTTTCTCTTGGTGAATATAATCCCTCCCCCTTTCCCTATATTCATCATAAGCAATTTAACGCTTTTTGTTAAGTGTTTTTAAGTGTTTTTCAAAAATTAAGCAAACTGCTTATATTGAGTATTTCACATGATAAGTCCCCGATCCGCATGCACATCGCATTAAGAGTCCAGGGACTTTATTCATTTTGCCTATTTATTGATAAATTCAATCTTTTGACATCTGCAGTGTCGGTTTTTACTTTTCGCAGTTGCGTGTTTCTCGCACGTTTAGTTTGAAGTGGATTGATTATAAAATGCTTGCACTCCTCGCGTATTAAAATAGGAAACTAATCCACATCTAATCCTACAACCGGCTCCATAACACACTCCCTAATATTAAAGTTGCGGCCACTCCCACGATGGTTCCCCCATAGCTTCGCTTGTGATACGAGATCCCTGTCTCAACCAGCTCAAACATGGTCATTGAGGGCAGTGAGAGAACTGTTTTCACGACGGGCCCGCCCCAATAAAGTCAACGTTCTCTCGGCTACCGCCATCATATGATGCCTAAGAAAAAAGGCCAACCAGAAATCTCTGATTGACCTAATAACACGAAATAAAGTCCTAGACTGTCGCTATTTTATTGAGCTAACGTTTCCCGTTAGTTTGACAAGATTATTAGAACTGAACACTAAATCCGTTGAATTTATGAATCCCAGTTCCAAATTTGACGAGATCATGTTCCCTCAGAAATTTAACTGCAATTTTTACTTCAACTAAAATTATTGGATTAAGTCCTAATGTATTGTGAGAATCGTATACCATTTTGACGTTGGGTATTCTTGCAATCTTTTCTAATGAATTCACTAAATCAACAGGGTTCGTTGAAGGATAAAAGGCATATATTGGCGCTTCATCATAGAGCAGATCGCCAGTAAATAAATACCCTTTTGTTTCATCGAAAACTGAAATATGGCCAGGAGAATGTCCTGGAGTGTGATATATAATTAATACGTCTTCTAAATTATACACTTAGCATTGAAATTTTGCCCGTTAGCTTAATGAAGCATCGTCAGTCTAATACTTTATTTTTCAGTCTAAATCTTTATTTTCTTTTACCCGCCGCGATCTAATAACTAACTCCATTTGCTTATTCGTCAGGGGCTACACTAATCTGCAGTGGGTCGATCTGAAAATCCTCTCCCTCTTGGGAAAATTGTTAAAAAACTTTTCCAATGTTTCCTTGTAAGACAGGTAGGATAATAGAAATTCCAGTCGCTCTCCCCCTGTTAACGCTCTCCTGATCATAGTGTAGCCTTCCTCTCGCAAAAACCTATAACTTAAAATGGTTGCAATATGTCGAATGCTGAAGTAAAGTTTTTTTAAGCTTATTTCATATAGGAGGATAACAATGATTTATAGAAACGCTACTGTTGATGATATATCTGCTATAGTGGAATTACAAAAAAAATATCACATTACAACCATTAGTGAAAAAGACAAACCCGATGGCTTCGTAACAACCTTATTTACAGAAGAACAATTTAAGGAATTAATTGAAAAAGAAAATGGAATTACAATTGCATGTCATGGCCAGAAGATTATTGCTTATGTGATGGCTGCCTCATGGAAGTATTGGGCTAAGTGGCCTCTTTTTCAATTTATGATTGACGATTTGAAAGATACAGAATATAAGGGAATTACGCTTTCTACTGAAAACACTTATCAGTATGGGCCAATTTGCATTGATACGGATTACAGGGGGACGGTAGTACTCCGAAAGGTTTTTGATTTTTCCAGAATGCAAATGAGTAAAAAATATCCGATATTGATAACTTTTATAAACCACATCAATCATAGATCTTACGCTGCCCATACCAAAAAGCTTGGTCTTGACGTGATTAAAAGCTTTGATTTCAACAATAATACTTACTATGAATTGGGTTGTTTCACATCAGAATGATTGGATGTAATTGTAATTTTGGACCATCCATAAGCCTATTTTACCATCTCAATACCAAACCTCATGGAAATCGCCCTTCAACTAGCCTACCAGGCCAATTTAAGGGCGATTAGAATTAGAGATATTACCGATTAAGATCGAAACGACTAGCATTGAATCAGCTTAACTTACCGGTCAAAAATTGTGCCTCCCCCAGTCCAAAACTCCAATCATCATCATTATTTTCAACAATAGATACCATTAAATCGGTTGGTGCGATGCCGCATTCAGCTTCTAACCTTTCAGCCAGCAAGGAGTAGAGCTTTTGTTTCTTCTCTTTTGGCCGGGCTTTGCTTATTATGGAGAGAATAACTAGACTATCGGTACGGTTAAATCCTAGCCCAGTATCCTCAATAATCATATGGTCCGCCGGGTGTTCGTGAACGATTTGGTAACGATCTCGCTCAGGAACGTCAAAAGCTTCCACAACAACTTGGTGGGCAACATCCAAAAGTTTTTTTAGGCTTGCTTTATCTCGTCCTTTAATAAGATCAAAACGAAGTAATGGCATTTTAACTTCCTCCCTTTAATAAAAATTATTTTTCCCTATTTATTATCAACCATTCTAATAAAAGAAAATTATCGGACTAAGGGTACACGCTCCTCCAACAGTACCAGTAGCTGCTCTTCAAATGATTCTGAAAACTTTATATGAGATGGATTTTGAGCAGTTCTAAGTTTGATGCGGTATTTATTCAGATAATCTGTGATCCGGTAAACTGCTTCTTCCGAATCTTCTGATTGCTCAGGCAGATAGAAGTTTACTCCGAAAGGCTGGCAGACTTTTCAATTATATTCGTTAATAGCATCCAATCTTTTGAACAGTTTATTAAACTCTTTTAATTTAGCCTTATCCTCGACTTTGACCCCTGAACAATAGAATGAAATATTGCCATTGCCTTCATCTAAAGAATTCATTTCTTCCAGTACTTTTTTTAGATTTTTTGCAGTACCGTTATTTCCATCAATTATATTAACATCCGATGAAAATAATTTTCTAAATATATCTTTATAGTAAGAAAAGTGAGTACATCCTAAAACAATAGTTTCATACTTACTTAAATCATATATAGATAATTGTTCTTGAAGATAAGGCAGCACTATTTGCTCGTTAAACTCAAAACTTTCTGCAAACTGAACTAATTTCGGAAGAGGTAATAAATCAACAACATGCTCGTTATCTAATTTAGTAATAAGATTTTGAAGTCTTTCTTCCCTTAGAGTCAAAGCAGTAGCAGTTACTAAAACTCGTTTATCTATATTTTTTTTTGATTTAACAGCTGGTTTTACGGCAGGCTCCATACCAATGATTGGAATGCTGTATTTTCCCCTTATTTCTTCGATTGCTGCGCTTGTGGCAGTATTACAAGCAATCACTATCGCTTTTACTTTTTGCTGGCTAATAAATTCTATAGCATTTAAAACATACTTTTTAACTTCATCTTTCGTTTTGTGCCCATATGGAACATTTAATGTATCTGCGTAATACATATAATCTTCATTAGGTAAAACTTTTAATGTATCATGCAATACAGTAATGCCTCCAATACCAGAATCAAAAAAACCTATTTGCATTTTTTATTCCTCCAATAAGGAATCAATTCACAATTCCATTTGTATCTGATTCCAAAGCAAACTGCCCAGGATCTAACTAAGCTCTTGACCAGGATGAATGTGAGCATGGTTTAAATTTCCTACCGCTCCTTTTTGACTTGAAATGACTGCACCGGATAGCAATATTATAGCAGCAACAACAAGCACCAAAGCGGCAAGAAGTAGTGATAGGTTGTAGCTATGCGCCATTTCCAACACGATTCCGGCTCCGATTGGACCGAGTATTTGACCTATGCCATAAAATCCTGTCATCAAAGCAATTGCTCTACTACCACTGGATGGTCTAGACATACGAGCCTCGGCGAGAGCAAGCATGGAGATGCCCATAAAAGTGCCTCCAAAAAGGACAGATCCTAACGTTACGCCGAATATATTGGGAAGACATACAGGCAGTATGACCCCAACAGCCTGCAGGATAAGCGCAATAATCAATGGTTTGATATAACCGACTTTACTCGCCCACCAGGACCAGATCACTGTTGATGGTACCGCCGCTATCCCAACGATAATCCAGCTAAAGTCAGCAAAACTTGACATATGAGGCATTTGCTTAACCATTGCTACAAGAAACGTCGCGCTTACTATATAACCTAACCCCTCAAGTCCATAAGCAATAAGTAGCCAGCCGAAAATAGATGGATTTTCCGCTGATGAACTCAGGGATTCAGCATTTTGAGTTATAGGTTTCGGCTCTTTATCGTGGATAAATGACCAAACGGGTACGATAAGGATGATACTAATGATCAAAAGGCCGATCCAAGGCCCCCTCCAAGTGAAAATGCTAAGAAAAGGCGTAAGTAAACCAACTAAAACAATACCAACGCCAACTCCTCCGTAAAATATACCTACCCATTTTTCACGCTTATCTGAAAACAACGCATCCAACACTAAACTTGATGATAGAACGAAAATAAGGCCGCTGCTAATTCCAGCAAGAAAGCGCAAAATCATCCACCATAAAAATGATGAAGTGATTCCCATAAGTCCCGTTAAAATGATGCAGAGTACCAATTGCATCCGAAGATGATAGGCTCTTCGGGATCCCCAGGTTATGAAACCTGCACCAAAGGCAGCGATAAGGTAACCCAAGTTATTACTCCCTGCCAAATATCCGGATTCCGTAGCGGATAGATGAGCTTGTGATTGCATCAATGGAAGTATGGAAGTATATGAAAAACGTCCGATTCCCATTGCAATAATGAGCATAACTAAACCACCGATCATGGTCTTTGTGGAATTAAACAATTTCGCATTTTTAGCTCCTGAATTCTCCATGAGACTGACCTGTCACCCTTCTAAATTCAATTTACCTCTCAATACATCAATTAATATGAACATAAATCCTGGTTAACATTAAAAAAATCAATTCCTATAACAAGAAATGACGGTAGAAACCATCCGGGATTTACCAACTTTTGAATCTTCAAATTCTATTGTTTTCCTAAAAAATCCAACATTAGTTCTCCAATTTCATATGCATGTGTTTCCAATGCAAAGTGCCCAGTATCTAATAAATGAATCTCGGCTTTAGGTAAATCTTTCTTAAAAGCCTCAGCACCAGCCGGAATAAAGGAAACATCATTTTCACCCCAGACTGCTAGCAAGGGCGGCTGATATTCACGGAGATACTGTTGAAACTCCGGGTACATTTTTACATTATTTTGGTAATCAAAAATTAAATCCAATTGTTTCTCATCATTTCCCGGCCGGGACATATAAGCTATATCAAGAGTATAGCCATCTGGGGAAACTTGACTTTCCTTTGTTCCATCAACATATTGGCCCTTGATTGTGTTAGGCGCAAATGCTGTCCTATAACTTTCCCTTTTTTCTTGTGTAGGATAACGCCAATAATCTTCTCGTGCCGCCCATTTTCCTCCTAGTCCTTCACGATAAATGTTGCCATTTTGGCTTATTATTGCTGTTACACGTTCTGGATGGTGCTTGGCAATGCGAAAGCCAATAGGGGCTCCGTAGTCAAAGACATATAACGCATATTTAGTAAGCCCTAGTTTATCGATGAAAGTTTCGATAATTTCAGTAATATGGTCAAATGTATACTGGAAATCTTCTCTGTCAGGTGATGAGGTATTCCCGAACCCCGGATAATCAGGAGCAATTAAATAGTAGTCTTTTTCTAAAATAGGTATTAGCTCTCTAAACATATGACTTGCGGATGGAAAGCCATGAAGCAATAAAATGACTGGCTTGTTGGGATTACCAGCCTCACGATAAAATACGTTTAATCCTTCTATCTCTAATGAATGATAAGCCCTCATACTATAACCTCCTGTTTTCTTCATAAGACCTGCCGCTTACTAAACTAATTGTAACTCCTCAAAAATATCGTGTAAAATGAATTTATACGATTTGTAATATCAAAATTATCAATAATAAAATGGAGGAATGACGGTGGACATCCGGGACTTGCAGATTTTTCTGGCGGTTGCGAACGAAGGAAGCATTACCAGAGCAGCCGAAAAAATGGAATATGTTCAGTCGAGTATAAGCATCCGTATCCAGCAGCTTGAAAAGAAACTGAAAACAGCGTTATTTCGTCGTGGCCGGCAAGGGGTTCGGCTCACAACATCCGGAGAGACACTCAAGTCCTATGCTGAGAAAATTGTCTTTCTTACTCAAGAGGCAGAACGAGTCGTGGCAGATAACTCAATCCCAAGAGGCCCGCTTCGGATCGGATCGCCTGAAACCACAGCTGCGATTCGGCTACCATCTATTCTCACTGATTACCATAAATCCTATCCAGAGGTGGATTTGGCATTAAAAACTGGAACGACGGAAGAACTTATCCATTTAGTGTTGAAATACGAGTTGGACGGAGCTTTCGTAGCTGCGCCAGTTGATCATGCTGAGCTCGATATTACTGAGGTAGGGGTTGAGGAACTTGCGTTTATATCGGGAGGACAATTCCCCTCAATAGATCAGCCTGAACAATTGCAAAATCTGACTTTACTAGTATTTCGTGTTGGGTGTTCATACCGACGAAAACTCGAGGATTGGTTACATTTGCAAGGAATTATTCCTGCTAAGATCATGGAGTTCGGAACATTGGAAGGAATCCTTGGATGTATTCATGCTGGTCTCGGAGTATCCCTTTTACCTCGCTCGGTGGTTGAAAGAGCCACGGTTCAATATAACTTGCGATCTCAAGAAATCTCGGAAGAATTCTATAAAACCCCGACTCTATTCATACGTCGTAAAGATACTTATGAAACTGCAGCTATGTCCGAATTTATCCGGATTTCAAAACAGAGGTTCATTCTTACGTAATCTGCCATCGAAAGTTATCGACAATATCCTACATTTTAGAGCACCATATTAACGAGAACAAACCATACTGTGTAATTAACTTATAGAAACCGCAGCCTTCTAGCGGACTGGCGTCATGGGCAACAAAACAAAGAAAGCAGCTGATCACATTGGTCGGCTGCTTTCTTGTTGTTATAGAGCTAACGGCTGTAAAAAACTTCGATAACATTACCATTCAAGACATTGCAGACCAAGCAAACGTAAACCGTGGTACGATTTATCTTCATTATCAGGACAAATATGATTTATTGAGTCAAATCACGAGACACACATTAATGAATTAAAAGAAATAGATACCTGGGCATGTCAGATGGAATGGGCTGATGCTCTTGTTCCATATTTGCAGTCAAAAATGCATGTCCGCTAATATAAGCGTATAGAACGGTTAAAATGTTAGCGAGCCCCCTTATATTAAACTTCATGATCCTTAAATTATAAATATCTCGCTACATGCTTTCTAACAAACACATTTTCACCTGTAACTAATGTAAGTTTCATAAGATCCACCTTCTAATTAACTTAAAAATGTCCTAGCAATCACTTGGTCTAGGTGCAGAAGGGCCAAGACCAACGGAACAAAGCCAATTCAGTACTACCTCATGCAGCACGTTGATGTTGTCTACCTGGCAGTGTTCTAATCCGCCAAGTCTTCTATCCTCTATGGCGAAGAACGTCTTGTTTTTCGAACCAGCCTGCTCGTAATTTTTAAGAGCTTGCGTTAGTGGATTGGGCTGAACTAATATCTCTTCCGCACCGTGCATCACAAGAAGCGGGCATTCTATCTGGTGAAGCACGCCCTCGAGATTGTAGGCAAAACGAGGATTTTCCGCAAAGTCATCCAAGCTTTTTGCACCCAGGATTCTCATGCCGTGAGCAGCCAAACTCGGCGGCATCCATTTTAGCATTGCTTCCCAGTCGAATGCGTGGGTGCCTCCGTTAGAGATGACGGCAGCAATCCTGTGGTCGAAGGAAGCAAATCTAAGGGAGTCGTATGCCGCAAAGCTCTCACCATGGACAATAATCTTGCTAGGATCCACTTCCGGTCTAGTCAGAAGAAAGTCGATTGCTCTTGAATGAAAAGCCTCGCTGTCAGCTCGTCTGCCCTTTCCCTTTTCGTACATTGAGAGACCGGTCCCAGGCTGGTCATAGACCATAAAGTTATATCCACACGAAATAAAGGCAGGCCCTAACCAGAAATAGTTCTCAATTGACCACTCATCACCACCATTGAGAGCCAAAATTGTGGGCTTCGGACCTTTTATCCAAGAAGGTGAGAAAAAGTACCCATCCAACTTGACATCCTCATAATCTACTTGGATTTTCTCGGGTTTGACATCGAAGTACTTTCCGGCAGCTTCGAAGAGTTCATTTACCTTCCTAAATATACGGATTTTCTCGGTGTCATTATCCATCACAGCATATTCAGCGATTCGGTGGTAATTGCAAGCACGAATGTAGCAGTTACGTGCTGTATACCAGTTTCCAAAAGCTTCTGCCTCCTTGCCATGTCTTTCCAAGGCCTCTGCTGTTATGAGCCATTCCCTATGCCATGTTTCCTTATCATTGGGATCTATTTTTTTGCATGCTTCATAAATTTCGGTGACATCAGTAGCACCAAGACTTGCCATGCCTAGAGCTTTAGTTACTTGATATGACATCATATAGTTGTTTGGCCAACGACTGAATTCAATTGACATTGCAGTATCCCCCTTTTCTAGTTCTATTGATTACTACCGTCCTTCTCTGATTAAGCAAGGGTGTATGTTTCGAAATGGTAGCACCTATCTATGTCGGTGCCGCAAACTTGATTTTCTACCATATCATTTCCTCCTATCAATTTACTTGTAGTGTTTAAGCTACAAGTAAATTTTAAGATATAAAAATAAAGCTTCTCTAAAAGGAAAATAAAACTTTATAAAGAGAATATAAAAAATCATAAAGTACTAAAAAGCAAAAAGGCCACTGCCTATGTTCTGTACTTTCAACCAGCAGCGGCCTCTAAATTATTGTAAAAAAATAAAATTAGTGTTTTGCAAGTGGAAGGCTGAACTTTATGCCCAGACCGCCATACTCAGAAGAATATGCATAGATTTCTCCACCATGATGTTCAATAATTGATTTACAGCTTGCAAGTCCAAGCCCTATCCCGCCATTTTCAATTTGCCGGGATTTATCCACAGTGAAAAATTTAAGAAATAGTGAAGAGATATCCTTATCCGGCACTCCAGTCCCATTATCCTCAATTTCAAAATAGGCATAAGAACCTTGTGAGTATCCAGTCATATACACTTTCAACTCATTTTTTCCTCCATATCTTACAACATTACTGAAGAAATTACCAAAGACCCGACCTATCATAATTTCATTGACCATAAGCATTACATTTCCCGTGAATAAATGTTTGTAAACAAGCTCACAGTCAAGTCCTGATAGCTCATATTCATATTCTAGGGCAATGTTTTCAAATAATTTTGATGCATCGACGGGTTTCACAGTCATGGATTCTAAATCCTGTTTCTCTTTGGTGAAGCTTACAAAGTCATTGATGAGTTCAGCCATATATTTTGACTTTTTTTGTATCAACTCATAATATTCCTGCTTTTCATTTTCTGATAGACCCTTTTGCATAGCTAACAGTTCAGCAAAACCATTAATAGATGTTAATGGTGCTTTTAGATCGTGAGCAATGGCAGCAATGATATCCGTTTGCTCTTTGTGTGCTAGTTGGAGCCTCTTTTCCATCTTATTAAAGTGATTATAAAGGTCTCCAATTTCATCATTACTTCTTAATGCAAGTGGAGGCAATGGATGCACAATATTTATTCTTTCCAATCTGGTATTAAGCAGTCCGATTGGTTTTTCTATAAAAAAATAAATATACATAATCAAAATAATAAAGATGAAACAGGCAATAGCAAATATAGGAAAGAGTAATCCTATATATGAGGGATTCAGTAATGAACTGGATATAGGTGAATATGCTGCAAAGATAAACTTTAAATAGATTCCAATTGAAACCATAAAAACTATAAACATCACCAGGAAGAGTAAAGGCAGCTTTATTTTCAGTTTCATACCATTACTCTCTTTCCTTGTACTTATATCCGATGCCCCAAATTGTTTTAATAAAGTCATATTCAGGACCAAGTTTCTTACGGATATTTTTTATATGAACCGTTACGGTATTTAATTCTCCGTATTCGTCTCCCCAGACATATTCATATATCCGCTCACGAGTCAATACATTATTGGGGTTATGCATGAGCATGGACAATATTTGAAATTCCTTTGTTGATAAGTTAAGCTTTCTGTTATTTAGAAATGCTTCAAAGGTCTTATCATTCAAGATGAGAGGAGAATCAGTCCTTTCTCTATTGGGACTAAGTTCATTCCACTCTTTAAGCAGCCTGTCAACTTTTCTGAAGTTGGCCCTTATCCTGGAAGTAAGCTCCTGAATGCTAAAGGGCTTTGTCATATAATCATCTGCCCCTATTTCGAGCCCAACGATTTTATCAATATCCTTATCCCGAGCGCTTAAAAACAGAATTGGAGCATTATAAGAATTTCTGATGCTTCGGCAGACATCAAGACCATTCATACCAGGCATCATTATATCAAGAATGATGAAATCAATGTGATTTTCTTTCAATGCACATAAGGCTTCTTTCCCAGAATATGCTGGAATCGTTTCAAATCCCTCATAACTTAAACTCTTTGTTATGAGTTTTACTATATCTTTATCATCATCTACAACTAATATCTTTTTTTGCACTTTTGCACCTCCGAGCTGCTTTAATATACTTTTGCGAGTCTACCAGTTGCGGCAGCATGATGCAATGAATACAATAACAAGAATAGCGATCAGATTGGCCATCCCGCCCTGTATGAGAAACGGATAAAACGGCTATCCTTAAACAATAGATTCACATCTTCATCTTCTACTGCAAAATAGTCAAAGCATTCAAAAGCCTGTCACGAGCAGTCTGGAAGATTTGATGGATATACTGCCGGTTTTCTTTATATGGAATAGTAAGTGAAATTTTCAGAATATCCCCTATATGCTCTGACTCGAAGAAAATAACCTTGTTGACATTAGTCTGTGTGCTTTCAGTATATAGATTGTCGAGCAATTCTGTATTATCGCGTCCCTCACCTAAATAGTTGAATACGATGGGCAGCTGCCCAAGTCCCTTCTTCAAAAAGCTACTGGATACCGGGTAAGCTTCCTCCATTTCCGCATTAAAGATCAGGTTGAAAAAGTTCAAATGATAGCGTGAAGCAAAGTCCAGATGGGTATGGATCCTCTTTTCATAGGGTTCCATGTCATCTTCCTGCAGTACAACGGGGATATGATCAATACACTCGCCTACGATTCCAAAATAATTCCGGTCGCCATATTGTCTTCCATAATTAGTAAGCCAAAGCGGAACATCAGAGCCTTCGAAATAGCTGCTGAAAAAACGTACAGCCATTTGAAGCGAAATCTCCCACATCATCGCAGGGCCGTGCTGCTCTGAAATTCCGTCTAAATTTAGCGTCCAGCGATATCTAGTAGTGTCAGCATAGTTGCGTTCTTCGGTCAGCGCGTGGATACGTTCATTATTCTCACCAAACCTCTGAAGTTCGAATTGCTCGCTGATTTCCTGATCCCTGATTCCTTGAGGGCCTTGACGGATATGGTTCACATAATCCCGGTACTGCATCTCTTCTATCGTATATTCCTGTTGCGGGTGATGATATTCATCAAGAAGCTGTCTGCGTAAGATGTCGCTGCTCGTAGCATCAAAGATGATGTGCGAGCAAGGAAATAACAACAGATGTTCACGCAAATTTAAGCGAACCAGGACAATCCGGTACTGCAACGATTGTGTAAGTTCATAAGGTTCTAAAAACAGGCTGGAAGCGATAGATAAAAGTAGCCTACGTTGTGCTTGTACCGGCTGATCCGAGAGATCAACAATCGGTATAGAAAGATGCTCTGGAGCTGGATGCAGCTCCCATTCCCATGCTCCGGACGATTGAACAAGCACACTTCTTAGCAATTCATGGCGGTGAAGAAGCCGCTGAACTGTTGCGTTCAAATGCTCGGTGTCCAAGTAGCTATCTAACTGTATTGCCATGCCCGAGCCTGTAAAATGCTGCAAATGATACTGCTGAGCTGGTGCAAGCGGATAGCACCCAATAGCATTTAGACTTAATATATTGGTATTCCAGCTTATATTTGACTCGGCAATGCTAGCAAGCCATTCATCGACTTGTAGTTTAAGTAAGGTTTCTTGTTCTTCGTTAGTTGGTAGAGTCCCAAAAATTCTATCTGGTTCGTCGGTTCCCCAGCGAACGATATAATGGGGATGAAGGTCTGGATGGATACGAGATTGGATAAATGCTGTGATTGCCTGAACTTGTTCTGTGTGAAAAGGCTTAACTTGCAGGAACAAATAGTCTTGCTTATCGGCGGATACGAAATGAAGCCATGCCTGTACACCAAACGCATCGGCAATTGCCTGCTCAACCTCCTGAGTTTTCGCAATAAGCGTATCCGTGTTCTCTCCGCCCTCTTCACCACGTTGTAATAGCTTGGCCAGGTTTCTGATCGTTTGATATCGCAGCAATTGATGTATATCCAATGGAATGTTCGATTCCTGCATTTTGGATACCAGTTGAATGGCCTTCAATGAATGACCTCCAAGCTCGAAAAAGCCGTCGTCAATGCCGACCTTTTCAACGCCAAGCACTGCTTGCCACAGGTCCGCCAACTGTTGTTCCACTTCATTAGTCGGAGCAACATATTCCATATCGGTACCGCTGGCCATTTCTGGTTCAGGCAATGCTTGGCGGTCGATTTTACCGTTCGTTGTCAGAGGAAAAGCCCGCAGGAACACATACTGGGCAGGAATCATATAATCCGGCAACTGGCCAGTCAAATGGGTCTTCATATCACTCTTAGATAGCGGTACGTCGGTTGAGATATAAGCACAGAGCGTTTTTTGACCATCGTTTGTGCTTTTTACCGTTACGTGCGCCTCCTGAACTGCATCATGCCTCATGAGCTGGGTTTCAATTTCCCCAGGTTCAATACGAAATCCGCGGATTTTAACCTGCTGGTCTATCCGTCCGAGATACTCCAGATTGCCATCGGGTAGCCATCTGCCCAAATCACCTGTCCGATACATTTTTTCGCCCGGAATGAATGGATTAGGGACAAAATTTAGCTGGGTCAGATCATCCCGGTTCAGGTAGCCACGCGCGAGACCATCCCCGCCAACACATATTTCTCCTTGAGCACCAATAGGAAGCAGCCTGCTTGAAGAGTCCAAAATATAAACGGTTGAATTGCCAATTGGACGACCAATAGGAATGCTGTTATATTCCTTATCAATCGGGAAATAAGTAGAAAAGGTGGTGTTTTCCGTAGGGCCATAAACGTTGATAACGTTCAGTCCCGGAGAATGTGATCTCACTGTATTAATGATCCCGGATAAAAGCACATCCCCGCCCACCAGCAGGTGATTTAGCGAAGCAAAGAGATTTGGTTTATGCTGGGTGAGCTGATTAAACAAAGGCGATGTCATCCACATCGTTGTAATATGATATCGATCCAGCGCTTCACCAAGCTGAACAGCATCCAAGATTACGGATTCCGGTACAATGTACAAGCGCAATCCGTTCAGCAAAGCTCCCCAAATTTCAAAAGTACAGGCATCGAACACGAGCGCCCCTGTTAGCAAAATGCGTTCGTTCTCGGCAAACGGCATGTAATTGGTGTTCTTCACTAGCCGTATGACATTCCGGTGTTCAATCATGACACCCTTGGGACGCCCGGTTGAACCGGATGTATACATGACATACGCCAGGTCGTCTGCCGTCATCGATTCAGAAAGAATGAAGTCGTCTGAATCGTAGGAGTTGATGTCTGCCAGATCCAGAACCATACCCGAGAAATTGAAAGTGTTCATCTGTTTTCCCTTGCCGGACAGGGTTAGCAAAATTTCGCTGCCGCTATCCTGAAGCATGAACATAATCCGTTCCTGCGGATAAGAAGGTTCCAGCGGCAAGTAGGCTCCACCCGCCTTCAAAATACCAAGAATACCGATAATCATTTCCGGTGAACGTTCAGTCAAGATGCCTACGATGGTTTCTGACACAACGCCCAGTTTCCGCAGTTTCGAGGCCAGTTGATTAGCTTTTATATTTAATTCGCGGTAGGTTAGCTCACAATCTTCAAATAAAACCGCCACTGCTTCCGGTGTTTTCTCTGCTTGTTCTTTAAAGGCGCGATGTATAGTGTGATCCGATGGGTACGGTCTTCGTGTATCGTTAAATTCAAACAAAATCTGTTGTTTTTCCTCTGCCGTCAAAAGATCAATCTCCGAAACCCGGATATTTGGGTTCTGAATCACTTGCTCCATGATTTGGATGAGGTGGGCAGCCAATTGTTTGATCGCATTTTTGTTATACGTCAATGCATTATAACTAAATTTGATTTCCAGCTCGCGCCCAGGCATGACAATTACATTTAAATCATAGTTGGTCTGTTCAATATCCTCAACTTTACCAACACGGAGAGATTTGGATTTTACTTCCGTGTCCACAAGTTCTTCCGAAACGGGGAAATTCTCAAAGGCAACAATATGCTGGATCAGGTTTTGTTTTAGTACACTATGGGCTTGAATATCAGCCAAGGAAAAATAGGAATACCGATTGGACTCCATCAAGGAATCCTGTATAGACGTAAGCAAGTCGGAAAACCGAAGTTCTGCGGAGCTTTTAATACGTACAGGTATGGTATTAATGAATAATCCGATCATATTTTCAATCCCAGGGATTTCATCAGGTCTGCCCGACACAACGGACCCGAAAATGACATCATTACTATTGTTGTACGCTTGTAGTAACAAGCCCCATACGGTTTGAAATAAGGTGCTGACGGTGACACGGTTTTGCTTCGCGATTTGTTCCATGCCTTGGGTCAGCTGCTCTCCCCATGTGCATATGAGCTGCTCTGCCTGAAACGAAGAATCAACGGAGCGGGTATAGCCGGGCACGACGGTTTCATTTTCAAAATCATCCACAAAATGGTTCCAGTATGCTGCTGCTTCCTCTTTATTTTGTCTTTTCAACCACTGAATAAAGCTGCTGAATGGATAGACGGGCTCTAATGTTAAAGGCGTATCGTCCCGAAGTGATGTGTAAATTTCAAAAAAATCTTTGGCTACCGTTCGCAGGCACCAGCCGTCCATAATTATATGATGAGAAATCCAGATAAGCTTCGAGATATCCTCATCCCACTGCACAAGCGCTAACCGGATAAGAACTTCCTTCTCCAGGTCAAAACCTCTCTGCCGCTCTTCCTGTAAAATGGCTTGAAGTCGTCTCTGCTTTTCCGCCTCTGGTAGACCGCGCACATCTTCGGTATGCACAGGAGTAGCTGATCGTTCCTCCAGTACAACCTGAAGCGGACGATCCGTCTCCTTATACACGAATACCGTACGGAAAATATCATAGCGGTCAATCAGCCTTTGTAGGCTTCGGCTGATTAGGTCGGTATCCATAGCTTCATGAATGGTAATAATCGTTTGTTCGAAATAAGCCTCTGACTTTTCATCAGCTATGGCATGAAATAGCATTCCCTCCTGCATCGGGGAAAGCGGATAGAGGTCTTTAATTTTCACTTGGTGGTTTAACAGCTTATCTGTCAAACGGTTTGCAATATTTTCAAACTGGTCCAAAGACAATTGCCCATATGTAAAATCCGTCGGGCTTTGTTCTGCTGTTTCCTTAGCACAGCAATGGCGAATAAGTTCGATCAGATGATTCTTAAAGCTGGCTGTAAGTTGCGTCACCGTCGATTCTTCATATTCATGCGCGTTATATTCGAATACAATGCTGAGTCTCTCCTTAGCCACCACACCATGAATACCAAAGCCGGGTGCTTTTTCAGTCAGAGGGCTGATTGCAGAACCGGCAAACATGGATAGTGCCGAGGTACGCCATGTTGTACCTTCTCTGGTTTCTTCGTCAAAGCTAAAGCTAATCTCAGGTGGCTTGGCAGAAAAAAGGGTTGTTTTATCCTGCTGCTCCCTGTTGGTCAAATAGCGTAAAATACCATAGCCAGCACCCTGGTTGGGTACACGCCGCAAATTGTCTTTAACCAGCTTGATTTGATAGGCCTGATCTTCGGGCTTGCTCACATGTATCACAAACGGATATACGGACGTAAACCGTCCAACTGTACGGGATACGTCAATGTCTTTAATACAATCCGTCCTGTTATGACTAGCCACCTGGACTGCAATTTCAGCATGTCCGCTCCATTCATAAAAAGCTAATCCTAGCGCCGTCAGTAAAATATCATTTATTTCTGTATTGTAGGCATGGTGCGCGTGTTTCAACAGGTTTTCAGTTTCTTCCCGGCTGAGTGTCACTTCTGATTGGTGTGCGTCACGGATGAGGCTAACCGAAACCTCATGATCTTTTGGCAGAGGACGTATCTCACGGGCTTCTACCTCATTCCAATAGTTTATTTCCTGACGCACCTGCGCGCTATGCGCGTACTTGGATAAACGTGCTGCCCATTCCTTATAGGAATCAGTTTTGGCAGGCAGTTGTAGCTTTTGACCGTTAGCAGCCTGCTGATAGGCTTTTTCCAGGTCTTCCAACAGAATTTTCCACGATACACCGTCTACGACAAGATGGTGAATGACGATTAATAAATGGTCGGCTTCCTGCAGCCGGAATAAAGCCAAACGCACAAGCGGGCCGTTACGCAAATCAAAGCCGCGTTGTAACGCGTCAGCCAATTGTAAGATTTCTGCCTCAGGTTGATCAGCATGTAATAAGTTGTAGCTTTCCAATGTGAAGCATTCACCTTCGGCTGTGCCTCTGTTATAGGCGACAGGTTCTTTTTCTCGCTCATCAAAGGTAATTCGCAAGGCATCATGGTGCGTGGTCAGCTTATCCATGGCGCTTCTCAGCCAGGTTTCATTCCATCTTTTGGTGTTCTGGAGCATGACAACCTGATTGTAATGATGACGTTCGGTTTGATGATACTCAAAAAATTCCCACTGGATTGGCGTCAGCTCCACTGCACCTTGGACTGCCCCTTGCGGGATGATCCGTGTTATTGTCTTAATATAAGGAACGATCAAATCAATCTGCGGATGACGGAACAAATCCTTCATGTCCATTTTGAGGCCCTTTGCATTCAACCGGGCTGCAATTTGCAGTGCTTTGATAGAATCTCCGCCAAGCTCGAAAAAGTTGTTGCGCAGGCCAATCGGTTTAACGCCAAGCACTTCCTCCCAGATGGAAGCGAGTGTCTGCTCCAATTTGCTCCGCGGCGCTTCATATTCGGTATCGGTCAACACAAAATCTTCGGGTTCCGGAAGCGCATGACGATCAATTTTTCCATTATGGGTCAAAGGCAATTGATCCAGCACGATAATATGGGCGGGAACCATATAGCTCGGCAACTGCTTGGCTAGCTCTGTCCGCAGGAAGGATTTGTTGGCTGCACCTGCTACGTAGGCGCACAAATACTTTTGTCCGCCCTTATCCGTTCTATCCGTGACCACCACTTGGCGTACCTCATCCAGTTGGAGTAAGGCCGACTCAATTTCCCCAAGTTCGATCCGGTAGCCACGAATTTTCACCTGAAAGTCAACTCGGCCGATGAAATCAATGTTGCCATCCGGCAGCCAGCGTGCCAGATCTCCGGTGCGGTACAGACGCTCTCCGTTCACAAAAGGATTCGGTACAAATTTCTCCGCCGTCAAGTCAGGACGGTGCAAATATCCGCGGGCTACTGAGGCGCCGCCCAAGCACAGCTCCCCGGCTACACCGATCGGGAGCGGACGCAAAGCCTCATCCAGGATATATACTTTATGATTGGGCAGTGCCTTTCCAATTGGGACGATACCGGATGAAGGCATACGCTCAGCAGTTTCTTCATAAAAGCTGGAATCAATTGCCGCTTCGGTTACACCATAGGTATTCATGATGCGCATCGTATCACCGAAGCGATTCAAAAGTGTCCGATAATTATCAACGCCAAAGCTGTCCGCGCCTGTAGTAAGTAGCTTCATGGCACTGACATCTGTACCGTGTTCATATACATAGTCCATGAGCAGCGTCAACAAGGCTGGCGGAGCTTCAAACGTCGTAATTTTATGCTGCTCGAGGACCTGGGCCAAAGCTGGAGGATCGTTGCGCACATCCTGCGGGCAGATGACCATGGTGCCCCCGTTCACAAATGTCTTGGCCAGATCACCTGCAAAGACATCGAACGACATACTGGCAATCTGAAGGAGCTTGACTGGAAATTCTTTTAACTGGTGAGCTTCTCTATAGCCCCACGCCGTATTTACGTAATGGCGATGCTCGATCATCACGCCTTTGGCGTTGCCCGTCGTTCCCGATGTGTAAATGACGTAAGCCAAAGCCTCAGGATCATGGATAGGTGTGTAAGTGGGCCCCTGTTGGTAGGCCTGCTCCGCTTGCGAAGCTTGTTGAAGTAATACTGGCAAATCCAGCACTTCACCTACAAAATCCACATCTGCCAGTAGTTCAGTCAGGGAAGATTGCGTGAGCATAATTGTAGCCCTGCTATCCTGCAGCATGTAAGTAATTCTCTCCTTCGGGTAGGTCGGATCGACAGGTACGTAGGCAGCTCCCGCTTTCATAATGCCTAGCACAGCGATAATCATATCTGCTGAACGCTCAAGCATCACGGCGACGAGATGCTCGCGTTCGACCCCGCGGCTTTGTAGCGCTTGAGCAAGCAGATTGGCCTTCTCATTCAGCTCATGATAGGTCAGTGCGGTATCTTCGTAGATGACAGCAGTCTGTTCCGGCACACGTTCTGCCTGCGCCTCAAATATTCCATGGAACGTCCCAGCAGGATAGGCGGCAACCGGTCCGCTCCATACATTGGTGAGCTCAGCCTTCTCGCTAGCAGTCAGCAGGCGAATGTCCTCCAGCGGGAGTTCAGGTGCATGTGCAATCTGAACGAGTACGTGCTCCAAATGTCCGGCTAACCGTTTCATGGCTTCATCGCTGTAGACATAGCTGTTGTAGGACAGCATAAAGCCCAGTGCTTTTCCGTCTTCTACTTCGATATTGAAGTGGTAAGGCGTTTCTTCAGATAACTGGGCGTCCTCTACGACAAATCCAAGCCGTTCCTGCAAATCAGGCCGACCAACTATATCCTCCAGTGGGTAGTTTTCAAATACAACAAAATGATCCATAAGTTGCTGCTTGAGCACAGACTGGGCCTGTATTTCAGCGAGTGAACAATAGTCATATGCCCGTGATTGAACCATGTTGCGCTGCACTTCACGAAGCAGACTTGAAAACGGCTGGTCTGCATCCCATTTGATTCGTACCGGCATGGTGTTTATGAAAAGTCCCAACATCTGTTCTACACCTGCAAGCTCCGGCGGCCGACCGGAAACAACGGTGCCGAAAACGACGTCTTCACTTTGGTTGTATCCTCCAAGCACCACTCCCCATGCGGCCAGAAACAGACTGCTAAGGGTTGTGCCGTTGTGTTCTGCCACCGTTCGCAAATGACGGGTTGTTTCATCCGTGAGTGTTATTTTATGCTCATGTAGCAGGTACCCGGTATCTGCCAGGAGTGAATGTGCTACAGGCAGGGTCGGCAGCACGGCTGGCTGATCATAGCTGTTCAGAATGGACTGCCAGTACTCCTTCGCCGCCTTCTTATCCTGCTTATCCAGCCAACGGGCATAGCCCGTATAAGGCTGCGGTGTCGGCAGTTGTACAGTCTTACCCGCTTTCAGTGCTTCATAAGCCGCGAACAGCTCTTCCATAACGATGCCGAGGCACCAACCGTCCATAATTATATGATGAAAGCTTAAAAGTAGCGTATATACGTGCGTTTTGGTTTGAAGCACCGTCAGACGAATGAGTAAATCCTTGCTCAGATCGTAACGCTGGTTCCGATCTGTGTCTGCATAGCTGCGAATGGCTGCAGCTTGCTCTGCCTCGGGAATATTTATCAAATTCTCGTAACGAAGCACCGCATTTCGCTCCTTAAACACGATGAGCCGCGAACGGGAGGCGCTTTGATGATAAATATTCGAACGAAGCGCCTCATGACGCTGCACCAGAGTCTGGAAGCTCTTTTGCAGAGCCTCCAGGTTCAGTTCACCCCGGATGGTCATTCGTACTTGCTCATAGTAAGCCTGTGATTCTGGCTCCATCACTGTATGAAAGAGCATCCCCTCCTGCAAAGGCGTTAAATTAGCCACTTTTTCGATTTCAAGACTTTTACTCATCGGATTTCCCCCTCGGCCGAATATTATAGGCTTTCATAGAAGTGCTTCATCTCTTCAAACTCTTCCAGGTCCAGATCATCCGCGCCTACGTCTGTTGGTGTCAGTTCCTGACCGGAGTGATCCAGGCAATGACGGATGGCATTTAACAGGTGAGTTTTAAAGCGAGAGAGAAGCTGCTTGATCGTGCACTCTTCGTATGCATTTCGGTCATAGGTTAGTCGGATGTTTAATTTTCCATCTTCCATTCGGCTGCTTAATAAGAGAGCATAAAGTGAAGCGCTATTTGCAGCCTGGGAACCTGATGCCACCTCAGCTTCCAGCGGCGATGTTGAAAAATATACCGTTTCCGGGTCCACGGAGTCTATGTAACGGAACCCGATTTCCGGATAACGAGAAATGCTGGAATTCGTTTGATTACTGACTTCGGTCAGATATTTTAATACACCGTAGCCCAGCCCCTGGTTGGGAACCTGTCGAATGGTCTCCTTCACACGTTTGAGCAGCATCGAAATATCATCTGCAGATTTGATGTCCAGTACAACTGGATACACGGACGTAAACTGCCCCACCGTTCTAGAGAAATCCAGCGAACTCTGTTCTCCCGGCTCTCGGACCGGCTTTTCCACGTAGAGCGCAATCCGTTCTAGTCCTGACCATTCGGATACTGTCTGACCTAGTACGGACAGCAGCACTTCATCTGGCACGGTGTTGTAGGCATGATTAACTTGTGTCATCAGTTGCCGGGTTTCGTCTGGTGATAATTGCAGGTGGAGCTGGTGTGTCGGTCTCTCCGATCCAGAATCAATAATGACTCCATGGTCTTTGGGAAGCGTCCCCCACTCAGAGACCTCTATCTTGTTCCAATAATCCTGCTCCTTGAGCAGCTCTTTGCTATTCGCATAATGCTCTAGATGCTCTGCCCACGTTTGGTAAGCGTTCGTTTTGTACGGTAAGACAATCGTTTCCTTGTCCAGCGCTTGCCTGTAGCCTGTTGCCAGATCTTCCAGCAAAATATTCCATGAAATGGCGTCAGCCACTAGCGGGTCTATAGCAAGGAAAAGATGATCACCGCTACCCATTCGGAAAAGCCCTGCTCGAACTCGCGGTCCTTCAAACAGCCGCAGGCTGCTTTGAAGACGTTGACATTCAGCTGCCAATTGGCTACGTGCTTCGGTTTCCGTTCCCGTTAGCGACAGCACCTCCAAAGTGATTAGCTCCTCATTCAATTCTTTGTGAGTTTGCACAACTGATCCGTCAGCCTCTTGTAATAAGCCAAGGCGCAGAGCATCGTGGTGCTCTACAATTTTCTTCAATGCGGCACGCAAGGGCGGCTCTTCAAAGCCCGACTTTGCTAACAGCAGTACTGACGCTGTAGCAGGAAGTGCCTCGGATGCTGAACACCGTTCGAACCGATGGATTAGATGTTGTTGTATCGGTGTCAGTGGCGCCTCCCCATCTACTAGGCTTTGCTCAATCGGAAGGGCCAGTGCTTCTGCATAGCCGCTCAGGATTTCAATGGACGGATGCTCCAATACGTGCCGGATATCCAGCGAATACCCGTGAAGACGCATACGCGCGATGACTTGAACGGCTTTAACAGAGTCGCCTCCGAGCAGGAAGAAGTTATCCTGAATGCCTACCTGATCGCGTCCCAAAACATCTTGCCATACGGCGGCCAAAGCCTCTTCCACATCATTTCGTGGCGCTGCATAGGCCACACCCGGTCGGGATAGCTCTTCAAGCTCTGGCAATGCTTTTCGATCAGTTTTACCGTTCGGTGTCAACGGTATCTGATCCAGAAAAACGAAGTGAGACGGAACCGAGTAATAGGGGAGCAGTTTGGCAGCATGTTCATGAATGGCCGTCAAGCTAGGTGCTTCTTCTGTATTCAGTACAATGTAGGCACATAGTACGGATTCATGATTTTGGCTTTCATTGACAGTGACAACAGCCTCCTGAATTGCAGAATGGCTCATCAAGGCATGTTCAACCTCGCCCAGCTCAATCCGGAATCCGCGTACTTTTACCTGATGATCGATTCGGCCGATAAACTCCAGGTTCCCATCTGCTTTCCAGCGAGCCAGGTCACCCGTTCTGTACATTCGTGTGCCTGTGGAGAATGGATTAACCACAAATTTTTCCGCCGTCAACTCCTCGCGGTTCCAATAGCCGCGGGCTAGCCCTTCCCCTGCAATGCATAGCTCGCCCGGTATGCCGATGGGTTGTAATCTATCCTGCGCATCTATGACATACATTTGCGTATTCGCGATAGGACGCCCAATGTCGATCTGTTTGGCATGGGTAACTTCCTGCACTGCCGACCAAACTGTTGTTTCCGTAGGTCCATACATGTTATAAATGCGGGGACCGTTCAATTTCTGCAATGCTTCCAGCAGCCTAGACGGAAGCGCTTCTCCCCCGACCATAATCTCCTGCACACCTTGCAGCGCACGGAAAGCTTCCTCATGGCCCAGCAGCAATTGCAGCCGGGATGGTGTCATTTGCAGCATGTCAACGTGGAGTGTAGTAATCAATTCGCCAAGTGTCTGAGGATCGACCTGATGATGACGATCGCCCAGCACGACGGTCATGCCGCCCAACAGGGGCAGAATCGTTTCCAAAACGAAAATGTCAAACGATATGGTAGTTAGCGATAAAATCGTTTTATTCGCTGCAAAGTCAATCACTTCACGCATCCCAGTGATAAAATTCAGCACCGAGCGATGCTGGAGCATCACTCCTTTCGGATTTCCGGTTGAGCCAGAGGTGTAGATAACGTAGGCTAAATGCTCCGGCTGAGTCGTAACTTCCAGATTGGTCTTTTCTCCTTGATATAATTCCTCATCTTCAATAAACAGGATGTTGGCGTTATAATGGTGTTCTCCTGCCAGATCGTGGCTGGTCAGGAGTACGGCAGCCTCACTGTCACTCAGCATATATTCGATACGGGCTGACGGATATTCAGGGTCGATAGGCACATAAGCACCACCTGCTTTTAGCACGGCAAGCAAGCCGATCATCATTTCCGCTGAACGCGGCGCCATCAAACCGACTAGCTTATCGGGTCCTACACCATTCGCTTGAAGCACCCGTGCCAGTGAGTTAGCACGTTCATTCAACTCCCGGTAGGTCAGACGCTGATCTCCGAACACCAATGCTGTATGACTCGGCGTCTGTTCAACCTGCTTTTCAAACTGCCCGTGTACTGTCTCATTAAACGGGAAAGGTACGACGGTACGATTAAATACGGTTAGCTGTAATTGCTTCTCCTCATCTGAAATAATCGTAATATCGGCCAACCGCATCCCTGCATCCTGCGTTACTTTTTCCAAAATTCGTACAAAATGCTCTGCCAGCCGCCGGACGGTCTCCGGTTTAAACAGCTTTGTGCCATATTCTAAAGTGAAGAACAATCGTTCTTTTTCTTCGGTCACATGCAATGAAAAATCCACCTTGGATATGCCCGCGTTGAATTCCTCCGGTTTAAAACGAATACCTCCTGCTTCCACAATATCTGTGCCGACATTTTGCAAACTGAACATCGTATCGAATATCGGATTTCGACTTACATCGCGTACCAGTTCCAGCTTGTCTACAAGCTTATCAAACGGGTATTCCTGATGCTCCAGTGCCAGCAGCAAGTTTTGCTTAACCTCCTGCAAAAAGGATTGGAACGTTAAAGAAGATTGCGGCTGGTTACGAAGCACCAGCGTATTGACGAACATGCCAATCATCGCTTGCGTGTCTACATGCCGTCTTCCGGCAACAGGTGTACCTACGATGATGTCCTCTTGACCCGCATATTTGCCCAGCAGGACATTATAAACCGCCAAAAGCACCATAAAGATCGTGGACTTTGTATCCTGGGCCAATTTATAGAGTCTGCTCGCTAGTTTGGATTCCAATGTGACGGTCAAGCTGTCACCTTCAAAGCTTTGTACTTGCGGACGTGGAAAGTCTGTTGGCATATTTAGAATAGGAAGCTCCCCATTCAAGTTCTGAAGCCAATATGATTCATGCGCTTTCCATGCCTCATCAGTTATTTGCTGCTTCTGCCAAGCAACAAAGTCTTTATAATGAAGCTGAATGTTCGCAAGTTGTCTACCCTGGTACCGTTGAATGATTTCATTAAGCAGTACAGCCATGGAAAAACCATCAGACACGATATGATGTATATCCACGAGCAGATTGAAGCCACCTTCGATAAATTCGAGCAGTTCGGCGCGGAATAAAGGAGCTGTTCCCAGCTGAAAAGGCTGAACAAACAAGGTCCTGGCCTGTTTTGCTTCTTCCTTGGAAATACGGGTATGCGGGATATCGAATGGAATGGTGTCCCGAACTTTTTGCACCACTTCCCCGTCTTCCAGATCGAAGTATGTCCGAAAAGATTCATGACGAGAAATAACTTCCTTAACGGCTTCAATGAAGCGGGGAACCTCCAGAGCTCCCTCTATGAAAAGCTGGCCAGGGACATGATAGGCCATTCCGGCTCCTAGCTGTTCAAGCACGTACATTCTCTTTTGGGCAAAAGATACCGGATAAAAGGCTTGTCTGTTCACAGCTACAATCGGTTCGTAGGCCCTCTTGCTCCCACCCGCAATATATGCAGTCAGATCAGCAATCGTTTGCAGCTCAAAAATGCGGCTAAGCGGAATGTGTGCCCCCAATTCCTTACCGACTCTCGACAGAATCACCGTCGCTTTTAGCGAATCACCGCCCAGTTGAAAAAAGTTATCGTCATGGCTGATATCCGTTACATTCAGAACGTCCTTCCAAATGTCCACAAGTTGATCTTCCATACCTCGGTTCTCTGAAGCGATGCCTGTTTTAGCGAATACGCCTGCTTGTCCCGGTGCTGGCAAAGCCTGTAGATCAGGCTGGCCATTCGGCAGAAGAGGAATATGATCCATCAGAATCCAAAAACGGGGCTGCGTATAATCTGGAAGCATTTCAATTACAGCCTTTTTTAATGCGTCTGCTTCCCAAGGCTTCGATGCGTTTGCGACCACATAGGCGCTTATATATGAGACGATTCCAGTTTCGTCCGTTTGCGGTGTAATGACGCAGGACTCCAATTGGAGAACCTGCAGCAGGTGTTTCTCCAACTGCTCCAGATTAACCTGATGCCCGCGAATATGGATGACCCGATTCAAATTTCCGATATGCCGCAGCTTACCATCGTTCTCCACATAAACCCATTCCTGGGTCGTTCCCAACAGACCTGCTGCTGAGGCTTGATACGCCTCCCCTGCTGTCCCGACAGGCGCCAAATGCTTGTACGCATCAAGGGCGCAAAGATAGTTTCCATTGGCATCGGTATTCGCTGCCCATGCTGCTCGAAGTTTTTCGGTCTCCGACGCACGGAGTAACGTCAGCGCGGAAACGCGAGCCCCTTCTTCCTCTACAAGGGAATGCAGCAGATTCAGGAAATATCCTGACCAGGCCAAGATTATGTTTGGCTGAAAAAGATCTGCATTATAGTCAAAATCAAGACGTAATTGCTTCTGCGTCTCTGTCACGTTCAAAAACAACTCATATTTGCTGAATGATACCTCATGTTCAACGAGCTCCGTCTCCAGTTTATGGAATTGAAAACGCGGAATCGGTCGATCCATATTGAATACAGCCTTTATGATAGGTAAATGTTTTAGCCCCAGCTGAGCGAGTCCGGCAAAGCTGTACTTTTGATAGCTTTCCAGTTCATTCATGCGCTTTTTGACCGTGTGAGCATGCTCCATAAAAGTAGAATCAGGACGCACTTCGCTGATGACCGGAAGCAGGTTGACACAGTTGCCGATCAAAGAGAATGCGTCCATATGGGATTGTCCTGCGGTGGGAACCCCCACCGTTATTTCCCGCTGCCCTGTCAGGCGATGCAGAAAAATCTGAAAGGCGGATAACAGCGTTATAAAAAGACTGCTGCCAAGCTTTATGCTAGCAGACCTCAATTGTTTAACAAGCGGCGTCTCAAGAATTAGGGTATGTCTGCTTCCTCTAGAGGACAGAATCTGCACTCCCCTCACTGGAGATGGCAGCTGGAGGACAGGCTGCTGTTTTTCCAGCATCGCCGACCAAAAAGCCAGGGCCTCTTCCTTTCCTGCTTTCAACTGGTCCTGCTGCCAAACCACATAATTCCGAAAAGGTATCGGTTCAGGAAGGTTGTAGTCAGCATGCCGGACAAGCGCAGAATAGATGTGTTCCAGTTCCTCAATAAATACACCGATTGACCAACCATCCGCGATAAAGTGATGGAACGTAAAGACATTCAGATGCTCCTCATCTGATATTTTTAGTAGGTGAATCCGGAATAGCGGCTCACCTGGTATCATGTTAAACGGGGTTTCGCTGTTCTTGATCATCCATGCCCGGAGATGCTGCTCCTGTTCATCGGGATGGTGAGTGGTAAAATCATAGAGCGGGACTTCCACTTTCATCTCAGGAGCGATCACCTGAGTTTCTCCATCTCCGCTCATATAGATATGTAAGGCTTCATGACGGTTTACAATGGTCTGGACAGCCTCGTTGAACGCCTGCTGCTGAAGCGGACCACGAAACCGCAACAAGGCGGTTTCGTGTAAAGATAGAGAATCGCCGCGTTCTGAAACAGAGGCGAACCAAAGCTGTTTTTGATCTGGCGTTAACGCAATAACAGTATCAGCTGCTTCAGCATCTGCAGGTACCGTTACAGGCTGCTTGCCCGGCCCCGGGCCGTTCCCATTCGGGGGCGGGTCCGGTAAAAAGCCACCTTTGCGCAGCTCGTCCACGCTATCCTTGACAGCTTGTACGATACGCGCTATATCTTTCTCGGTATGGGCCGTGGACAAGAAGCAGTTGCGTCCTTCCCAAATATAGATGCCTTTGTCCAGCATGTGATAAAAGAACAACTCCAGATCGCCCTTGAGCACAAAGCGAAATAGGGAGCCAAAGTGAACGACCTTCATAGGTACGTGTTCGTCAGTGAAATAGCTGTTTAGCTCCGCCGCTAACGCCGAGGTACGGCTGTTCAAGCGATTTTGCAGCTGCTCACCATTTTTCTCCAAATGGTCCAGCACCGCTAAAGATGCAGCCATGGCCAGCGGATGATGGCAGAAGGTTCCTGCGACAAAGGTTCGCTGCTGGTCATGCTGTGGATAGGAATCGTCCCCGAATCTCCATGTGCCTCCGTCAATCCCGTTCATAAAGGCGGCTTTTCCGGCTACGATCCCAATGGGTAGCCCACCGCCAATGATTTTACCGTAGGTCACGAGATCCGCATGTACTCCAAACCACGCTTGAGCTCCTCCGGGCTGAATTCGGAAGCCTGTGATGACTTCATCAAAAATGAAGGCAGTACCCGACTGCTTCGTAATCTGGCGAATTTCCTGCAAAAAGGTTTTGGGCTGAAAATCAGGTCGGCGGCTTTGCACCGGCTCCACCATGACCGCGGCCAGTTCATGCGCATGAGTGCGAATATAATTCAGGGAATCGTCCGTCCCATAAGGAAGCACGACGACATCGTCTACCATATGCTGCAAGATGCCTGGAGCTAGAGGTGTCGAATGTTCCTTGTTGTCATCTGCACTCCCCAGCGCCAGCACCCCGTCGAATGTACCGTGATACGAGCCAGCAAAAATGACGATTTTAGCTCGTCCTGTGGCAGCACGCGCCAAACGGAGCGCGACCATAACGGCCTCGGTGCCGGAATTATACATGGCAACTCGTTCCACCCCGGTCATCTTGCATATTCGTTCGGCCACCTGTCCGGCTATGTTGGACATGGGGCCGATACACATGCCGTGCTTCAGCTCTTCCTCAATTTTTTCACGAATAAAGGCCGGATTGTGCCCGAACAGATTTACGCCAAAGCCCATCGTCAAATCGACATATTCATTGCCATCCAAATCCCAGATTTTAGCCCCGTCTGCACGTTGGGATACAATTTGGTACACCATTTCCTTCAAAGCAGGCCGAAAGCCAGCCACATTCCGGTTATTTGCGTATACGGAACGGTACTGCTGAGTGTATTTTTTGGTGCTGCACGTACGGGCCGTGTAGCGCTCTATCAGCTCTTGCAGGTGTTGTTCCTGACGGAGCGAAAGCAATTCACTTGCTTTAACATCCAGCTTTTTATAGGGCGTATACGGCTTGGCTTCATGTCCTGCCTGCTTGGAAGCAGCCTTTACGGATGGAGCTGGTGTTAATCCAGCCGCAACTTTCTGCTTCGGTTCCGTATGGATGATCTGCGTGCTTTCACTAATTCCCGATGGAGAGGCGCTTGTTTGAGGGCTTAATGACTCGGAAGCTATTACGGATGCAGCCGGCTGATGCTGGAGAATGTCAAGCTGCTGTGACATCAGATGCAGCTGTTGCTGCACAATTCGCTCTACAGCCGTAGGAGCTGTAGCGATTGGAAAGTTTGGAGCCCGTGTGGGTCCAGCCGGAACGGCGGATTTAAGAGTCGGTTGGGTTAACGGAAAAGCTGCATGATGAAACTGTTTCAGCGTTGCTTCTGGACGATTTTCCATAGACTGACCCGGGAGTTCAACAGAAGTAGAAATGCTCGCCCGTTCGGCTACGTAGCTGGCCAACCGTTCCAGCGTGGTCAACGATTCGAAAAATTCGTTCATTGGAATGTCTAGTCCGAAGGTATCCTTGATACTGTGGCGAACCTGGGACAAATTAATGGAATCCAGCCCAAGCTCGAGAAAATGTGTCTGCGGCTTCAGTTCCTCCAGGCTGAGCTGGGACACGTTACCGATCATTTTCGCTAGCTTTTGAAGTATAGATGATTTATGCTGATCATCGGCAGCAAATGCTGGCGCTGAATACTCGTTCCCCATCATTCGAGACTCCTTTACTGTTGAGTTTTCATGAACTGGCGTTTTCTGTTCCGCTCGAACCTGTTCAGGCACGTTAATCCAGCATCTTTTCCGTTCGAATGGATACGTAGGCAGAGAAACCTTTTTATAACGCTTACCTGCATAGAGGGCATTCCAATTGATCTGCGCTCCTTGCACATACTTGGCAGACAGCTGCTCCAGGGATTGGAGCGTGTCCAAGCTTCCAGTGACCATCTCTGCACTGCCTATGCTATCCGCTATTCCAGTGTATACACCTTCGACGACTCTGCCTTGTTCATGCAACTGAAGCACCTTCGCTTTTAACGCATCCGCTCCTGCAGCAGTCACAGCAATCCGGTGATTCAGATGGCTTCTGCCTGTGTTAGCCGTATAGCATACATCCTCCATCACGATCTCTTCCACGCGCCCGAACCGTTCTGCGTACCGTCCGACCAACTGGCGCAAAGCGGATTCACTCCGCGCCGACAGGGTCAACAGCAGCGGTGATGATTTATTGTTGCTGTCCGTTGGACTTGGATCTGGTTTTGTCTTCGCTATATACTCCTCCAGCACCACATGGCAGTTCGTCCCACTGAATCCAAAGGAACTCACCCCGCTTCTTCTCGGGAATCCGTCCGTCTTCCATTCCCTCAGCTTCGTATTGGCATATACCGGGGATTCCTCAAAATGAATCTTCTGGTTTGGTGTGCGAAAATGAACAAGCGGCGCAATTTGCTGGTGCCTCATGGACAGCACGGATTTGATCAAGCCCGCAATCCCGGCGGCTTCGTATAAATGACCGATATTCGTTTTGACCGTGCTGATCGCCGCAAACTGCTTACGCTGTGTATGCTTGCGGAAAGCCTTGGCAATGCCGTCAATTTCAACCGGATCGCCCAGTTTGGTTCCGGTTCCATGAGCTTCGATATAGCTGATCGTTTCAGGATCAGTCCGTGCATCGCGCCACGCCTGCAAAATGACTTCTGCCTGAGCCAGCGCATTAGGCGCGGAAATACCAATCGTGCTGCCGTCCTGATTGATGGCGCTACCCTTGATCACGGCTAAAATGTGGTCGCCGTCTTGTTCCGCTTTGCGCAGCGGTTTCAGGAAAACAGCACCAACTCCTTCACCCCAGCCCGTTCCGTCCGACTGGTCGTCGAAGGCGCGTGCCCGATCATCGGAGGATTCCATGCCAATACCGGCTTTCAGCGGCAACAAAATCGTTTTCACTCCACCTGCCAAGGCCATATCGCAGTCTCCATTAAGGATGGACTTGCAGGCCAAATGCACTGCCACGAGTGAAGAAGAGCATGCTGTATCAATTGTTACTGCTGGACCTTTCAGATCGAGCAAATATGCAATCCGGCTGGAAATAATGGACGGTAAATTACCAATGGCAAAGTTCGGCAGCGCGCCTGGTTCTACCTCGGACAACAAACGCTCATATTCAAAGCTGGTCTTGGAGAAGCCGACATATACACCGACCTTTTGGCCTGCCAGTTGCTTTCCCCCATACCCTGCATCCTCAATCGTGCTCCAGGCTGTTTCTAGAAATAACCGTTGGTTCGGGTCCATGAGCGAAGCCTCTCTTGGAGTCAGTTTAAAGAAGGAGTAATCGAACTTGTCTACTTCATCCAGATAACCGCCTTCTGCAATTTGCATATTCCGTCCTTCCGTATTCAGACGCGAAAGAAAAGCTTCGGCATCTTTTCTTCTTTCGTCGCTGTACGGGCCGATATTATCAGCGCCTGATGCTACATTCGCCCAAAACTGCTCTAATGTTTCCGCTTGAGGAAACCTGCCTGACATGCCGATGATGGCGATATCCCGGACATTTGCTTCTTCCTTGGCTTTGGACTCTGCTGTTGCAGCTGCATCTCCGTTTAGATTTTGACTGGAGATATACGCAGCCAGCTTGGCGATGGTCGGATAGGAAAAGAAGTCCGTCACCTCAATATGAATTCCTAATTGATCCTCCAATTGGTCCACAATTTGAACAAGCTGCAAGGAAGTTACTCCGATATCAAAGTAGCTGTCGTCTGTCCCGATCGACTTTATATTTAAAATATCCTGGCATATTCCAATCAGCTTCTTCTCTACTTCTCCTTGAGGCAAGACCGCACGCTCAGCTGATTGTGTGACCCGAACAGCCTCGGCCAGTGCTGTCAATATTTCATCAAATTCGCCCTGCTCATAACTCTGGGCTAATTTGAAGCGCTGAACCTTTCCACTGGTTGTTTTAGGTATACGCCGGATCGGAACCACCTTGTGAATATGCCAGCCTCCCCGGTAATTCAGATGGCTTTTCAGCTTTTGGGCAAGCGGTACAAAATGCTCTATTTTTTTTGCGTGCATTACAAAGGCTATAATACGATCCTGCCTCGTTTGCGTATCATGTACACCGCACACAGCTACTTTTCCGAGTTCCACACCATCCAGTTCCTCGGCGATTCTCTCAATATCATGTGGGTAGACATTCTGTCCGTTCACAAAAATGATATCCTTGGCTCTACCGGTAATAGTCAGGCGTCCGTTTCGCATAAACCCTAAATCTCCAGTGATAAGCCAGCCATCCTCCGTTATAACCTTTGCGGTAGCTTCTGGATTGTTATAATATCCGGATGTAACATTTTTGCCGCGGATTTGCGTGTATCCAATCACCCCATCATCAAGCACCTGATTTTGTTCATCACAAATACGGACAGAGGTATTAGCCAATGGATAACCCAAATCCAAAAAAGTAAGACACCGCTTGTCAGACTTGTCCACTTCTTCTACAGGCTCACCAACGTGTAACTGGTGCCGGTTCAAATGAATGGGAATAAAAGTGTTTTTGTCCAGAGGCGGAGAGGAAACACCTACACTCGCTTCTGCCAGCCCGTAGACGGGTAACATGGCATTTTTATTCAAACCATGAACACTCATTGCATCCATAAACACATGACAAAGCTCTACAGATATTGGCTCAGCTCCATTTAAAATCATACGAACACTCGTCAAATCCCAGTTAGCTGCTGTTTCAGGTTTATACTGATCGAGAAAAAATTTATATCCAAAATTGGGAGAGCATATTTGAGTAACCTTATGCTCCGATACTTTTTTCAGCCACAAAGACGGACGCCTGATAAAAAGTGCCGTCGGCATAATCAGCTGTTTGGCATTAGCAATCACACAGGTTAAATGAAATGCGATCAATCCCAGGTCATGCGTAAGCGGCATCCAGCCCAAATAAGCATCCTTGGAGCTCATGTCTGTTTGATTTACAATATCCCGGATATTGTAAACTAGATTTTCATGCGTCAGCATGACTCCTTTGGGATCGCCTGTAGAACCCGAGGAGAATTGGATAAAAGCTAGCTCCTCCGGTTTGGATACATGAACTACACCTTTATTCTGAGTGGAATAATCGAATCTATGGCTTGAAAAAGTCGCTTTTTTAACCGGCTCAAAGGAATCCAGCTGCTCGTGCTCTTGCGCGTATTTTTCAAGCTGCTCTAATACCTTGTCATCTGCAACCATATATGGGCGGGAGAGTGTGTTCCAGATTTTAAACAATTTCATTTTATGCTCATCATTATTCCCTATGCTTACAGGTACAGGAACGATTCCACCAATCAGGCAACCCCAAAATACATTCAAAAAGTTATGGTTGTCGTCGATCTGTATGATCAGCTCATCGCCGGGTTTTACTCCTTGTTCCTGTAATTCATAAAGCACCTGTAATGCTTGCTCCAGAAGTTTCCTGTAGGATACGTATTCCTCTTGTTTATCACCGGAAATAAAAATGATTCCGTTCTCATCCCGGCTTGCACGGTCCTGAATGATTTCAACTAAGGTTTGAAACTGCTCCATCCTGATCCCTCCTCAATTGCTCTAGCATTGCTTTCCGCTCTCCTTCGGAGACCTGTTTGGTTTGCAACACAAGGCAAATACACTCCAGTATTTCCTGTCTTTGCTCAGAAGCAGGAGGCGAACTACTGCCTGATTGCAAGTTTCGCAGTAATTTTTCCAGTCTGCGCACAGGTAAAATAACACCCTTTCGATACTCATCTTCATTCCAATTGGCGTTGGGAGTAGACACTGCTAGTGACAGGGAACAGGCAATCCAATCACGGATCGAGAAACGGCGGCCCAGTTCAAAGCGATCCAAGTCTCTGTCCAAGGACAGCACTTCGATATTAGGGCTTATTTCCCTCACTAAATTTTTCAGCACTGTTCGTGGACCTAACTCGATGCCTTGTTTTACGCCATGATTCATCATATATTGCACGGTTTGAATCCATCGAACCGGGTGAGTCATTTGCAAAATCAATCCTTGGCGTATGCTGTCAAGATCGCGGTATGGCTGAGCGGTCACATTGGAGATCACGGGCCACTTCTCTTCATTTAAAGTGTACTTTTGCAGCTCTGCGGCCAGTCTGTCCGCAGCAGGCTGCATAAGCGGACTATGAAAAGAGCCGCTGACCTGCAACCGCGTAATTTGGGCACCTCGCTGTTCTAACTCGCCAGCTGCCAAAGCGACAGAGGTATGATGACCTGAAACGACGTTTTGGCTAGGTGAATTGTAACATGCAATGGCTGCAGGCTGATCGACTGTGGAGTACAAACGACAGCATTCTTCCACTTCGCCCAGCTCAGCTCCGCGAATGGCAATCATGCTGCCCAGCTTTGTCATTGCGGCTTCTTCCATAAAGCGTCCCCGCTCTTGGACTAATCGTAAAGCGTCTCCAAAGGACAGAACACCGCTGCTTACCAGCGCTGAATATTCACCTAAGCTATGACCAGCTGAAAATTCAGGGATAATTCCGATTTCATGCATATAACGCCGGAATGCAATGACACTGATCGTGAGAAGTGCGGGCTGCGTATAGAATGTTCTGGATAGCTTGGTCATCGGACCTGCCATGCATAAAGCTTTCAGATCATATCCCAAAATATCAGCAGCCTCTTCGAACAAGCGATCCGCTTCTGCAAAGCCGCTATGCCATGTAGCCCCCATTCCTACATACTGAGATCCTTGTCCAGGAAAAACCAAAGCCATACGATTCATATCAAACCCCTTTCCACAAAAATTATGGAAGAACAAAGGTGTCTTTACATTTCATGTATGTATCATATGTATGGTGACATTAAGATGTAGAGAAAACTGCAGTAAAAAGCAACGAAGTAGATTGCCAAAAAACAGTAATCGACATATGGAAGTGAATTGGTAATAGGGTTCCGTTCGTGGTGTGTTTGTGAACAAAAGTCAGGTGTGTGAGTAGACTTGGAAGTGTAAAAACCTTGGAGTATACTGAAATTTCAGGCTTGAAAGCTAAAATTCAGCATCATAGATGAATGGTGTGAAATTACTGGAGTCATACAGGGTGTTTTTCTATAAGTAAGCGTTAAATATGGAATATTTTATTTATATATTAAATATGGACTCGAAAAATGTCAATATCCATCCAATTCCTTTAATAAGAGAAATTGATGAGATATGAATGTTTTTGTTACATTAAGCGTAAAAGTAAATTAAAGCATGGCAATATAATGTTAAGTATATTATACACACAAACCATGTCCTTTTTTGTCTAAAAAATCAGGCATGGTTTGTAATAACAGATCATGGCAGGGATCATTAAGCCCCTTTCGTTAAATGAATTAGCTTCGTCCGTTCCCTGTAATCGGAACTACTTCAGTTAGCCGGGTCTACAGCGAACCATATCACAAACGGCAAGTCGGTTATAAAATCAAGGGTCTTATATCTCAGATGGGTGACAGTAGCCTGAATGACCCCGTCAATTTCCAGCACATAGCAATCATTGTGTTTAATGTTCTGCCGAATGAGAGCAACATCTGCCTGAGCGGCAGGCCACTGGATTCCCAACTGCCGGATCGTTTCGTACGCTTCGTAGGTCATATACTGTTTGTCTGCACTAAGTTATCTGAATGTTCAGGTAAAATATGATGAACGAGATGAGGAGTTAAAACCTATCTGCCATCAAAGACCTATATAACAATGAGATTATCGACTATTAGATCAGCTGCAGGAAATGACTTGGAATTCCTTTATCCATTTTCAAATTTATGGATACCCACAGTTCGAACCGCAGCGATTATTGTTTCGTCACTTCACGAATACTCATATGTTCTTCGTTCACCAACCGGACTGCCTCCATCTTCACATCTAAGGAGTATTGCCGGAATGATTGTCCCTTTTTAGCCATGAAAAATCCCCTCCGTTCAACAAGATTAAGTCCATCTTAACAGATGTCTTTTCTCTCTTGTCTACTAGAAGGGGATAATACCACACTGCCCTGTCCTTTTATAAATGAATAAAATCCGAATACCCCTCAATGAAAAAAGCAGCCCCTCTTGGACTGCCTTACTGCTAGTCACTTCAACAATAGGATGAGTTCATTCATGGGCTACCTCATTTACCAAGTAGCTATTCAGCGTTTTTTAAGAATTCAAGCTCTTTGACAATACCGGGAAATAATTTATCTAGATTGTAAAATGCCAGCAATAAAATTTGCAGGATAGCCAAGATAATTGGAACGTAGATAAACATGAAATGAATAGACGCTAGCGCAGTAGTACTGATTGTAGCTTGTCCACCAGCATATCCTCCCAATGCCAGTCCCCAACCGATAAGTGCCGCTCCCAAACCGCCTCCCGCTTTTGTGCCGAAACTACCCGCACTGTACACCAGTCCTTCGGTGCGCATCCCTGTCTTCCATTCGCCATATTCAATGGTATCTGCCAACATAGCAAAGAAGGTTCCGAGAATAGCGGCATGCCCAAGCGCTTTAATAACGAGTCCCAGACAGACCGCCATCAGACTTGTGGGGCTGACGGCAATGACAAGCGATCCGACAATCAGGAGGATACTTCCGATAATGGAGGAATTTCGTTTACCGATCCGCTTGACGACGGGGGGTAATAGCATATAACCAAACAGGGAAGGAAGCAGTAAGGATATGCCGAGGACTCCAATCAGATTGGCGTCTTTTAACACATAACGTGCGTAGTAAATATTCATACCTGTGCCCAGTGCGTTATTTATAAAATAGACCACAGCAAACCCAAGGATCAATTTCCAATACTTATTACGCATCAGCGCTCCAAAAGCGCGTCCAAACGGAATTGGCTTTTGTACAACAGATGGAGTAACCCTTTCCTTGGTACTGAAGAAGGTAACGAGAAATAAAAAGGTTCCGAGCAAGCCAAATATAATAAAGGTGAAAATCCACCCTTTTTGACCGCCGCCGAATGACTTCACTAACGGGAGGGTGAAATAATTAATTAGCAAGGCACCAATATTCGCCAGACTCATACGAAAAATATTAAGCAGAGAACGCTGGTAAGAATCCTGCGTTATCATGGAATTAAGCACACCATAAGGGACGTTAATGCTAGAATAGATAAAGTTCATTAGCAGATAGGTAACGTAAATGTATAGAATAGTGATCGTCATATTTCCACTTGGAACCGTGAACAAGAGAATTCCAGACAATGCAAATGGCCCGGACATCCACAGTAACCAAGGACGGGCCTTCCCGTGTCTGCTCTTCGTTTTATCAATCAAAGCCCCAATCGCGACATCAATAAACGCATCCAGTACGCGTGCAACTAGCATTAAAGTACCAATGACCCCAGCGCTGATCCCGATTACATCTGTGTAAAAATAGGACAGAAAAGTCATTGCGGCGGCAAACAGCAACTGGCTGGCAAAATCACCGAATCCATAACCAATTTTTTCTTTCAGCGTAATATTTGAACCGGTTTGCACTGAAGTCTCATTTCCCATTACAACAATATCGCTCGAACTTCTCATGCTCATGCTCCTTTTCCCTTGTTATTCTCTACAATTCAATGCCATCAAGAAAACGTTTTCTTAATCATCAAAAAAACAAGCTGAAATACCTTGAATCCAGCTGATTATTGGTAAAAACAATTGTTTTTGTCCAGAAAATACTAGAAAACGTTTTCCGGGGTTGATTATACTCTCCTTATAAACCAAGGTCAAGCGCTTTCTTTGCTCTGGAATCTTTGTTAAACTCAATAAACAATTCAATAAACTGATATAATTAATTCAATCCACTTTGAGAAACTTTTTCTAAATAAATACTTGCTTGAAAGTCGGTGTGTACAATGAAAATGACTATAAAAGATGTGGCTCGAATGGCCAACGTCTCCATTTCAACGGTTTCCAGAGTTATCAATAACAGCCAGACGGTGAACAGTGAAATACGCAAACGAGTTCAGGATGTCCTTGAAGCCACTCAATTCCGTCCAAATGCCATAGCACGGACACTGGTAAAGAATGATACATCTCTGATTGGGGTACTTCTGCCCGCGATTAAAAACAACGTCTTTGATGACATGGTTGAAGGCATCAATCAAGTAGCGCATCTATACGGCTTCGATGTCATAATCGCCTTGTCAGGGGGGGACGAGGATTCTGAAATACACTATTACAATATGTTCCGTGAAATGCAGGCGAGCGGAATTATTATATCGGTAAGCGAAATCCGGGATGCGCTATTTGCGCTCATTGAAGCGGCGGGAATTCCCTGCATCCTTGTCGGACGGGATTTTCGAGACCAATCCATTCCTTCCGTGCATGTTGACAACATAACGGCTGCTTTTGAGGCGGTAACTTATCTAATTCAGCAGGGGCATCAAGATATAGCGATGCTGCAGGGACCAGCGGGGGATATTTCAGTGGGCAATCAGCGTTTTTTGGGCTATGAACAGGCATTGAAGACCGCTCACCTGCCAGTACGTGCCGAACGTGTGTTGGAAAGCGGCTTTTCAGTTGAAGACGGCATAACCTCTATGAGAAAACTTTATCATTCAGGCCCATTGCCTAGTGCGGTGTTCTGCGCAACGGACCGAATTGCCATAGGTGCTATGAACTTTCTGGCCGAAAATGGTGTGAAAATACCTGAACAGGTCTCCTTCTTGGGATTTGACGACATTGATATGGCTACAATAATCCGGCCTAAATTATCAACTGTCCGATATTCAGCATCCGAACTGGGCATGGTTGCCGCCCGCAATCTCATTAAGCTTATTAGAGGAGAAGAATTAGCAGCTGTCCACTGGTCCATATCGCATCAGTTAGAAATTCGGGACAGCATTACAAAACATGGAGTATCCTAACCTTTGATGCTCCTACGCGGTTACTGGAAGTGCTTAACCGGCTGGGATGGTCTTTTCAGCGAATCCGACGCCGAATAATGGAAACGTTCTCTTGTGTTTTTCCAAAAGGACATGATTGAGGATACGCAGAAACCAGGCTTGGTTTAGTTGGCTATCATGTAGGTGAGCATTTCCGGGGAAAGTCGCCATTGCCGAAAAGGTTGCTTTCTAAGTCATTACAAGGACTCAGAAAGCAACCTTTTCATCGAGTTATTCAGCTTGCCAGATATCTTTCAATTTCCAGTATGTCAACTCATTTACTAGTGCCTCTCCGCGCTCCGCTACGAGTTCTATGCCTAGCAGTTTTTCACTCGGATAGATGCGACTTGTCATCGTAGCTTGCCCTTCATTCGCAAATATTTCAATGGATGAGCGATCCAGATATACATGTAACGTCAGCTGCCCCTCTGCACTTAAGGCTGTTTGACGTACTCCATCCGTCTTTTTGCCCGAATTAGAACAATCAAGCATAAGTTTCTGACCCGCGATAGAATAAGTGATAACCGTTTCCTCCTCACCTGTTCCGCGAAGCTTCAAGCCTACCAGGTCTGCACTTGACTTCGTCAGGTCGAACACGACCTTCACTTCAAGCAGATCCGCTTCAACTTCCGTCAAGTAACTTCCAGAAATAGCGCGATATTGGTACAAAACCTGTTCGCTTTGACGAAGCAATTTCATTTCCTCTACTGGATTCATCAGCAATTTATTATTGGCACCCAACGTAATTACACGTGGGATCGTCAGCGCTCCGGACCAGCCGTCTGCTTTCGTCGGCATATCCGATTCCCACATATCCATCCAACCAATCGCAATGCGGCGACCTTGATCATCTAGAAAAGTTTGAACCGCATAGAAGTCATGACCATTATCCAACTCGATGAACTCTCCATGTTTATATTCATTACTATCATAATTATATTCGCCAACATAATATCCGGTCTGGAACAAGTTATTGTACTTATCTCCTTGTGCATCAATACCTTGTGGGGAGAACATAAATATATGCTTACCGTTCAGTTCAAAGAAATCAGGGCACTCCCACATGAAGCCCATATTTTTATCTCCCTGCAGAAGCACACCATGATAGGTCCAAGTTCTAAGATCAGGAGATGTATATAGAATAACACGCGGCAGATCTTCTTTCGTGCTGTTACCTAGGATCATGTACCATGTATCCTCATGCTTCCATACCTTCGGATCACGGAAATGCTGGGAGCTATCTGTCGGAGGTTCAGCGATTACGGAATTCTGCCCTAGTTTTGTAAAATGAATGCCGTCTGTACTAACTGCCACATTTTGATTTTGGAAAAAGATATTGTTTGGTTGATCAATATAGTGATGGCCAGTATAAATCAATGTCAGTTCGCCGTTATTATCTACTGCGCTTCCTGAGAAGCAGCCATCAAGGTCACAAGCATCACCTGGCGCTAATGCAATCGGACAATGCTCCCAATGTACAAGGTCTTTACTCTTCACGTGCCCCCAATGCATTGGACCCCAGTTCTCATCATAAGGATGATGCTGATAGAAGGCGTGATATTCACCTTTAAATTGAATTAATCCATTAGGGTCGTTAATCCAGTTTGCCGGTGCCATAATATGATAACCTAATCGGTACCGCTTGTTCATTTTCGCTTCTGCTTGTTTTAATGCTTCCTCAGCTTGCTTCGTGTTGTTTATATATGTGCTGTTCATTTGTCTTCCTCCTATGCTGTTTTAATATGCTTGTTAGGCTTGGGTTCTAGCTTTTTCGGTTCTTTCTTTAAGGTAAAGATTGAGATGGTTGTAAAGGCGAATACGAAAACACCCATAATTACGTACGTATTTGCAAAGCCTCTAATGTCATAAGACATACCGGCGATTGGCGAGAAGATCGAAGCTCCTACCTGACTCGTAAACTGGTATCCCACCAGATATAGGATCGAAGACAGACGCGTATCGAAATTAGCAGCCAAGTACTTAAATACGGCGATCAGCATGATTGGCAGTTCCAATGCGTGGATCAATTTCATAGCTGAGATACCATAAGGTCCAATAACTAAGCCTGAACCCATGATCCGGAACGCCATCAAGAATCCTGCCAATATCAGACCCTTTTTTGCCCCAATTTTGTTGACAATGAAAGGCGCTAAGAACATCATGCCTGCTTCCAGGAATACTTGTAGAGAATTTAAATAACCGTAAACTTGATTGCCTAAAGCAACCGTTGAGAACGTCGATGAAAAGTAATTCGGGAACTGCTGGTCATACACATTGTAAATACAAGTAACGCCAAGAACATATAAAATGAAGAACCACAAATGCTTATTTGCAAACAAATAGCCGATTTGCTTAAAGTTAACAGAATCTGCTCGCTCCATCTCGGAATCTGTCATCTCAACTTTAATTGTCATCATAATGATAAACAGAATGACAGCAGATACTGATGCAATCCAGAAGTTAATGTTAGGGTTGATATTGAAGAGTTGACCAGCGAAAAATGTTGCTGCTGCCCAACCTAGCGAGCCCCACATACGAGATTTTCCATATTCAAAGTCATATTTTCGGCTGACTTTCTCGACATAAGATTCGATGGCTCCAATCCCTGCCAAAAAAGCAATACCCAAGTATAATCCACCTACAATGGCGCCGAGAAATACATTGTATTGAAGTAACGGTCCATAGATAAAGATATAGAAAGGACCAACAAATAAGAGTAAAGAACTGATTAGAAATAAAATATGCTTCTTCAATCCGATTTTATCAGATATATAGCCATAAAGCGGTTGCATACAAAGCGCAAAGATAGCGTTTACAGTAAAGATAACACCTGTTTCAGCACCATTCAGACTGATTTCTTGCCCTAGCCAGATGGAGAACAATGAATAACTTGCTGACCAAGTAAAGAAAAAAAAGAAGAAATAGGCACTTAGTTTCCAGTACATGCTCTTTGACTTTCTCATATCGAACGCTCCTCTAGTTGAACATTTAATGTAAATGAAAGCACTTTCGTATTTACAGATCGATTATATGTCAACCGCTTTCATATGTCAACCGCTTGACATATCTTCAAAAGAAAAAGAGCTCTCCTCTTTGATTTCAATTACTCTAATAAGGATAGCCCATCTTATATCACAATGCTGAAAACTATGGAAATTGTGTTAAGCTGTACTAGCTTCAATAAGTTTCACTGGTAGATAGGTTTCTCGCGGGACATCACTGAATCCACCTTCAATTTCTTTAATAAGTAACTCTATGGAAGATCTCGCGATTTCCTGTATTGGTTGCTGAATTGTCGTTAATTCAGGGAGAAGATTGCGGGTTGTTTCAGTTCCGTCATATCCAATTACGCGGATATCTTCAGGAACCCGTTTTCCTCTTCTTCTTGCTTCAGCAATAAAAGACGCAGCCACCATGTCATTACTCGCGAACAATCCATCTACTTCAGGATGTTCATCGAGCAAGCGTTTAATCGGTTCATTGTGATTCTGTTGGTGAAAGGGATCATGTACTTCATAGGTAATTGCCTTTCGACCATACTGCTCCATCACATCTTCATATGCTTTTCTTCTTAAGCTTGCTGGTGTTTCCAATTCAACAGGGCCATTTATGTGAAAAATATGCTTGCATCCCTTTTCAATAAGCAGTTCTGACGCCAGTTTGCCACCCAAATAATTATCTGATCCTACAACTGGGATTGAATCGGATAGGAAGCGATCGATCGCAATGACGGCAATATTCTTCTGTTCATAATTTACGATACCTCGGTTGTGTGTACCGACGATAATACCGTCAACTTGATTTCGCATAAGCATATCGACATAAGATTCTTCTTTATCCAGCTGATTTAAACTGTTACAAAGCAACAGCTTATAGCCTAATGACGCACAAATATTCTCTATATGGAAAGTCAGCTCTCCGAAAAATGGGTTGCTTGTAGTTGGAATGATTAATCCAATCAGATTTGTTCGTTTACTAAATAATGACCGAGCTACATCATTAGGAAAATAATTCAGCTCCTGCATCGCTTTATGAACTTGATCCTTCGTTTCTTGACTGATATAGCCACGATTGTTAAGTACGCGAGAAACCGTGGTCGGTGAAACTCCGGCTAATTGTGCAACATCGTTAAGTTTTGGTTTCATTGATTCAACCTGCCTTCTCTCCATGCCAAGTCTCCAATTATCCTATTATTTTAACATGGTTAAACGTGAAAAAACATGTCTCCAGCATTCCGTGCTGTATATGCATCAAGAATATTGTATACACTTTAGCTCTTCCATTCTGCTTATATAAGCTTTTAACAAGCGTTTACATTTAAAGTAATCCCATCAATGAATTGGCTGAAGATGCTTCCAAGTACTAAGTTGCCCTGCTTTCCCTCGTGCTCATAGCGTCAAGGCGTTTTGAGATATTCCTATTATAATAGCCGCTCCTGAATTTTTCAGAAGCGGCTACACGCTTAATTTATATTGATTTTAAATCCATCCCCTGCTTGGCCACCCAAAACGATCAAGCCCCCTTGGGGCAGAACAACCGAATTGTTATGGCTGGCAGTTGAAAAATCTACAGCCCCTCCGTTTTCATCATAGACAGCGAACCCTCCACTTGCTGGAACATCAACGGTCATCGTTTTATGGGCTGCGTTTTTATCTATTTTAAACCATATGGCTTGGCCATTGGATGGTATAGTGTACTGTGATTTCCCACCTAGGATAGGTTTAATAGCATCCTCACTGATGTAGGACTCTCCATCTATGGTTAAATACTCTGAGCCATCCTTGGTAGTAAAATTCAAATCAAATGCATCTCTTCCACTCATTACTGGAATTTCAACGGCATTAACAGCTTTATTCTCATCCACAATTTTAGTACCACTTGCGTATCCCTCATGATCAACAGATATTTTTTTCGTAATAAATGATGGAGCCAAATAAAAAATAGAAGATATCTTTTCATCCAGGGCATAATAATTTTTCCCGTTTCTATGTTCCCATGCCTTTTTAACTGTAGTATTTAGAGGATTGGCATCAAGCTTTTGATATTCATAATTTACCATAACCATTTGACCTAATCCCGGAAAGTTTAAATAGAAGTTAGCCTTAATATACGTTTTTCCGTTTTTTTGTTTGTCAAAGCTTATGGCTACACTGCCATCACTGCTTTTGAATGCTCCATCGCCTGCATACACATATTTTTGCGCCGGGACGAGTCCATCCAGAAAAGCTGGTAACTCAAACTCTCCATTTTTAATCTCTACATTGATGGTTGTACCCACAGTGCCATATAATCCAGAATAAGAAAGCAAGTCAGATGGCATTTCCACTTTTACAGGAGGTTCAAATGTTTTATCCGGTAGAATGTCTTTAATGATGCCCTTGTCTTTTAAATGCTCCAATAAAACATTAGAAGCAAAAATACTATCTAGGATGGAAGACCCTCCAGATGAAAGCACAGCCATAGAGATATGATGCTCTGGTAGGGTGATCAAGACAGAGTGATACAAAACAGTGTCTCCCCCCTTGGACAACGCAGTTATTCCGTAATCACTAAATGGTGCCAAACGAACCGCGTCCCAGCCAAGGCCATAATTAAAGCTGTTTGTCTCTTCAGATACCCAGATTCCTTTTCGATATTCATGGCTTTGCATGGACTTTGCTGATTGTTCAGATAAAATATCAGTTCTATTCCCTGTTAATACTTCTGCAAACTGGGTCAATTCTTCTGCGGTAGAGTATAAGCCCCCTGTCCCGATGACATTGGCATTTTCAACGGGTAAGGCTCCCTCAATCGCAGGAAAATAAGTTTTGGACAGCTTTTGTCTATCAAACTGATCGAGTGGTGTTTTCGTAGAGTTCAAACCCAAAGGGGCACTAACATGCTTTGCCAGAAATTCGGTATAACTTAGACCACTCACCCGTTCAACCAATATTTCAAGCAATTGAAAACTATCATTACTATATACAGAATATTCGCCGGGGTTGGATTTTAAAGTTTCTGATCGTAATCTCAGCAATAGCTCATCATGATTTTCTGTATCATTGTCATTAAATAACATACTATTTTTATAGTGAGCACCGTAAAGGCCTGACGAATGATTTAACAGCATACGCGGTGTAATTTTTTTGTATCTTTCATCAGCCATTGTAAAGTCCTTAATGTATGTTGTTAGTGGCTGATCAATATCTACCTTATGGGCATCTACCAGCATCATCGTTGCAGCAGATACAAACATTTTGCTTGTAGAGCCTATACCGAACATCGTATCGTTAGTGATTGGCTCGTTGGTTGCTTTATTCTTTACACCCACGCTATCCGATAATACGATGTTTCCATGGTCCATAATGGCATACTGCACACCGCTAACACCGTATTTGGATACCAGCTCCGAGGTCAGATTACGCGCCTTTTCCTTAATGGGTTTAGGATTGTCTTGAGCAAAAGCATTCGTCATCGGCAGTACAAAAAGCATGGCCGAAATGAACACAGCTATTATTTTCTTCATTCCATATTTCCTCCTCTTATAGGTTCCCAGATTTTATTTCTGGACTGATCATACAATGAACGAGGATTCCATATAGCAAAGTCATCCTAAAACGAAAAAAACAATCCCTAAACAGCATGATGTTTAAGGACTGTCCTTATAAAATGGGATTAAAACCATATTATTAAATATTTTATTTTTCGTTTCAATGATCATGTTTCCACCGTATTTGTCACATATTCTGGTTATATTCGTTAAGCCAATACCATGAATATCCGGGTTTGATTTTTGACTATGCAAATGGGCAACTTCATTCTCCATATGATTCAGAATGTGAATGAAAAGCGCAGATTCATTGGAATGTATTTTAATAAGAATGTACCTATCATCCGCAATTTTGACCTTTTTAGATGCTTCTATGGCATTATCCAGCATATTACCCAGAGCGACACACAAGTCATAACGTTCAATGTTTACTTTCTGTGAGTATAAGTTGAGCTGGGTATCCACCTTGATGCCATTGGCCTGAGCAATATTAAGACTATTTGTGACAAGAGCATCTATAACCAGATTACCGGTGTTAACCCTCTGATAGGCTCCTTCGATTTTATTTAATGTGACCTTAATATGTTCACTTGCCTCAGCTAATTCATTTCTCTTGATACATTCGTCAATATACAAAAACTGTTGGTGTGTGTCGTGAATGATTCTTTTCATATTTTTAAAGCTGTGAACCGTTTTTTCGTAGTTAGCATCTTGGTAGTCCATCTGATGTTGTAGTTGAGCATTTTCATGCATTAACTGGAATTTTTCAATGACATTATCGAAGATGTATATGATAAAAACATTTAAGGAAATAAAGCCAATAATAGATACAAAATAATACATATTCTTTTCACTATAAACAGATAAAACATTGACCTGGTATATACTTATGATAGGAACGATTAGAAATAAAATGTAATAACGGGCATGCAAAGGGAAGGTTCTGCGTTTGGCAAATAATCGTATAATCTGAATGACAGCAAACATGATAATACAGCTGAGTAACATAACCTTAGAAAATATCAAGTGATCTTGACTGCTCAAATGGCTAAGGTTGCTAACTTTAACAGAGTCTACAGTATATAAAATATAAAGAGATATAAAATTAACGATGGTGATCAACACAGCATAAAGGATGGAAAAAATGATCTTTGTCTTTATTTCCACGGTATAAGACTGGGCCAAGCTAAATATGACAAATAACGCCAAAATGGAGGAAAACGTAGGAGACAGATAAACACTTAAATATAAAAAATTCAGCAGCCCGAAAATAATGAAATACATCATTCTGTTCGGCTTTCGACTGGACTTATCAAAAACCGAGTTGAAGTAAAAATTCACCTGAAAGCACATCACCAAGACAACACATAGGTTAAGAAACAGGGAGTTATATTCCATCATATTAATGCATCTTCATGATCATAAATTTGGTATATAGATCTTTAACTTCTTTTATTTTAGAACGTCCAATAGGCAACTTCACATCATTTGACATCAGAACATCACCGCCAGCAAATTTTTTGACATGAATTAAGTTTATAATAATCGAACGATGAATTTGCAGAAAATTATATTCCTTTAATGCTAAAGCATAATCTGAAAGAATCCCTTTGCTATCATAGGTTTGTGTAGAGGTTACAAAATGCAGTTTGTTTTTTATGGTCAAGCTTTTGGCCACTTCAATACTAATGATATCATCATATTTTAAAAGCACTTCTTCATAAGCTGACTTGATGATAACGAATTTTTTATCAAGAGATTGAAAATACTGACACAGTTTTATCATTTTTTCCTCAAAGATATGGGAAGCAATCGGTTTTATTAAGTACTGAAAGGTAACTACGTCAAAGCTTTCTAGCATATATTCGGGATAGCTCGTTAAAAAAATGATCTGTTCATCAAGGTGACGTAAACTCCTTATTTTTTGAGCTGTTTGAATTCCGTTCATGCCGTTCATTTCAATATCCAATATTAAGATATGGAATGGCAATTCATGGTTTAAATAATGAGCTACCAGCTGTTCTCCTGAGTTGAATAACTCAATTTTAAATTCTATATTTGTTTTGATGGATAAAGCAATCAGCATATTTTTAACAAGCTCTCTTTGCTTGTACTCATCATCGCAAATAGCCACTCTATACATAAATACCATACACCTCTTCCCCATTGCATGTTGCATGGAATTATAGTCTGAACAGTATACAATATTTTAATATTCTATACATAGCTTTTGGATAAAACGCAAATTCAAATCCCTTAAATGCGAGTTATTGTGTAAGAGCACAACTTGTGATTTATTAGGAGGGTAGGAATTGATGTATTAGCAGAACGACGACTTTCACACATAAGACTTATTGGAGGAAATTATGGAGAACAAAAAGTATAATTAATCAATTCATCTATCTGGATATTATAAAAATTAGTAAGCAAAGTAATGTAAGTGTTAAAGAAATTAAAGCCTTATTTGCTAAAGCCGATACTAATTACCTTAAACTTTACTTAGAGCAGAAAAATGAAGAAATTCATAAAGAAATTAGAAGAACTTAATAAACGAATAGAAATATTAAGGACAGCTATTCATAAGCAAAATTTGTATTTTCGAGTTTGCCGATAGGTAGATTAAATACAGTTACTGCTTCATCAAGACGGACAAATCCATTAATGATCATAGAATCCATAGTTACTCATTGTGTCTGTATACACATAAATTTTAGTTGCTTTTGTATCTCTTAAGTAAGAGATGAGTTCATTAAATAATTTTTTCTCTATCTTTTTTCCTCTAGCTTTTTCAGAAACAGCAAAGAATTCTAAGCAACCCTGAAACTCATCTTCTTTTCCTCTAATTAACTTACTGTATGCCTCATTAGTCATAGAGGTGAGTTCAACAAATACTTTTCGTTCTATGTCATTTAGATTTAAGAGTTGTAGTAATTCACTTGTATAATCTTCCTGAAGCATTCTATAAGATGTTGTTTCACCAACTCTTGAACCAAAAATTACACCAATGACTTCTCCATCTAATGTAGCTACTCTTCCAAAAGTACTTTTATTTAATATTGAACTTATGAACATCATTGTAACTGCTGCATTTATCACGCCCTCATCCTCTATAAAATCCTTTGCGTTCCAAGTATCCGCAATAATTGCTTTAATAGGTTCTATATCTTTTTTTCTAATGTCTCTAATATCTAAGTTCATTTTGATTCCTCCTTTTAATTGATTAGCTTACAAATTGAGTTTAATGTATCCCCTAATGGGGAGAGTCAAGTATTTAATGCAATGCTTTTTTTTAACTAACCGTTTAAATAGTTATGTTAGACTGGGAGAACCAAACAAAAAATGCCGGACTCTATTACAAGGAGTCCAGCATTTTCAGGTGAAACTCATATAAATCTTTATGTTCAAATGAATAATTGATTGCTTTATGGTGCTCAACAATACACCTGTTATAGAAATACTTAATTACTTAGAGAAAAATTATATGACTTGTACTTTAATTTCCACAGCTAAGCATTTCAATTTTCATCCAAACTATCTAAGTAATTTAATTAAAAGAACTACCAATAGATCTTTCTCAGAAATTATATTACTTCAAAAGTTAACTAGAGCATCTATCTTACTTGAAAATACTGACATTCCTATTTATGGGATTGAAAACGAAATAGGTTATAACACCAAAAGAATTTCGAGATAATTCTATTTCTAAATCTATTCAAAAATTTAAGTAAAATCACTTATTTTTTTGCAGTTTTTCATAACATCATTATGTTAACTAAAAAATCCCCTAGCGGGTCTATTCAGCTATCTCCCCCTGAACACGCAAAAGCAGCCCTACAGGGCTGCCTCTTCTGCTGTAATCATACTAATTGCTCGTATATTTTACCCAGTCATATTCGGCGTACAACGGATTGACTCCGTTATATGGACCTAACCAGCTATCTACTCCGGTGCCATTCCATAAATTCATCATAATTTGGCCTGGCGTTTTCGGTATGTTCGTAGTTGCCGTATGCTTTAGAACCCCGTCAACATACCACTTAATGTATCCTGGCTGCCAATCGAATGCATAGGTGTGGAAGCCACTTGATGCATCAAAACCCAGATCGACAACCTTCTCATGTCCACCGACCCCGTTTGTATAATAGTTAAATTGCACTTTTGTTGTGTCTTTTCCTAAAAATTCAATATCTATTTCATCCCATTGCGTGCCATTAGCAGGTCCCGTATATGTGAAAAAGGAAGATACGATTCCTGTATTTTTAGCAGGCTTCATGTTGACCTCGTATAAGCCGTATCTGTAAGTATTCTTCGAACGATACTCTCCACCGTCAAATTTATTATACGCAGAACTCGTTAAGCTAAGCTTCATTTTGCCATCGTTAGTAAAATTGACATTATTGGCACGCCAAGTGCAATTAAACATGTCCCCATTGGAATATCCATCTGCCTTTTGCCATGTACTCGGATTATAATAACTTAATGGTTCCCAGAACACATTCGCCGCAAAAGCGCTTACCGAAAAAAACAGAGAAACTATACCCGTGATCACCAGTGTAAACCAATACTTCTTCTTCATAAATACACCTCCAAGAATAATTTCAAATATGAACAAAGTTGTGGAATACGTTTCCAGCAAACGCGATACAGTCTGCCGAAAACCAATTAATAGAGCATTTCACCCGCCGATTGCGCTCGCTTGGAATAACAGGCGGATCTCTCGATTTTACAAAAGGTCCAGAACAACTACTGTTTCGACGAGCGATCATAATGAAAATTCAATGAAATCCACGTAGGCATCCCAAGTGCCGTCATCGCTCGTCAAGGTGAGTTTGATCTCTTGATCTCCGATAGCGTGAGTAATATTGGACAAGGTTTTGACAGTTGGTGTTTTACCTGTGAAATTAAAGGAACCTACAGTTGTTCCTCCAATAACCAAGTCCACCTTGGCCGTACCAGCATTGCTTGAAGCCCCCCGCACTGAGATATTATGCGTAGGGTTGGCAAAATACTGTGAATATGAAGCGTAGTCAGCATTGGCATACAAAGCTACCCCCTCAAACGGTGCGCTGATCTTGCCTGCATGAGTGCCGCCAATATTCATATTCTCGGCTTCAACCTTTGTTACCGTATTTTCCCCCGTGTTGGGAGTGAATTGCCAGGCATCCAAATTCAACAGATTACCGTTACTTGACCCGGTAAACACCAGATAAACGTTGTGAACTCCTGTTGCATTATTGATCGTGGTCTCTACTTCTCTCCAGGTTTGCATACCTCCAGTTGAAGGTACTTTCAAGGAACCGACTAGAGGACCTGTTTCACTGTCAAGCCGTACTTCAATGTTGCCACCGACATTTGTAGCCACATTAGCTTTGAACGTCTTCGCTCCGGTAGAGCCAAAATTAGCCTTTCCAACAGCGATCCAGTCCCCATTATGGATGTTGGTCACATTCAGATTGCCAATCGGGCCGCCGCTGGCTTGCGTGGGTTCGGTCGCAATGCCTGCTTGCCAGGCAATGGTCTCCGCTTCAACTCTGGTATACGGGTTCATATTGGATAGCTGAGCAATTCCTGTCATATTCCCTTGCACCTCAGAGATACTTCCGTCCTCCTTGTGCACCAGCTTATTAATATGCGGAGAGCGATAGCCTTTTCCATCTCCAATTTGAGCTTTGCTGACCGTTTGGGCATGGTATACGACATACCATTCATTCTTGAAATTAAATACAGCATGGTGGTTGTTGCCGCCAACGCCGAAGAACGTATACGGATTTTTCAGGAAATGACCTTTATAAGTGAAGGGACCCATCGGGTTGTCGCTAACCATATAGCCGATTTCACCAGCAGGGTACTGTGGAGGGTGTGTTCCGGCAAAGTTGATACAGTACGAATAGTAGTATTTGCCGTTGTACTTATGAATACCGGAATCTTCAAACAGGTAAGGAGCATCTATAGTGGTGGCACTTCCAATAACGCTTGTCATATCTGCGCCTAATTTGATGACTCTGGCGGTTTTCGGATTTGCAATGGAAGCCGGATCGGATTCATTAGGAATTCCGCCACCGCTATACAGGTATCCCGTGCCATCATTATCTACCAGTACAGCCGGGTCAAAAAGCCAAGTCACGCCAGCCATCCCAGGTGTACTATGTGTCACAAGTGCTTTGCCAAGGGGATCTGTCCAAGGTCCGATAGGCGTGTCCGCTGTCAGGACACCAATACCTGCTCCCCCATTGGCGAAATATAAAAAGAACTTGTCTCTGCCATTTATTTTTTTATGCGCAACTGCTGGAGCCCAGGAGTTAGAGGCCCATTTGGCAATGCCTCTTCCACCGTTTTTGTTGTTGGCACCTGCGACTGGTATCGTTCCGTGATCCGTCCAGTTCACCATATCTGTGGAGGATATGACCTGGATACGATCCAGCTTACTAAAGTCGTTCTCTTTAATCGATCCATCCTTGTTATACACGTACGTATCACTTGACATGTAAATATACACTCTTCCATCATATACCAATGAATACGGGTCAGCTCCCAATTTGTGATCCATTAGAGGGTTGGAATTTCCAGGTAGTTTAGCCAGTGGTCGATTGGCAGCATCTACATTTAGCATGGGAAAGACACTCAGCAATAAAGCGAAGGAAAGAAATAAAACTAGACATTTTCTAATCATAACATAACCTCCGTTTTTTATATGGTCTAAAGCCGAGCTATCCGTAAATATATCAAATTTATGGATATGCTCAGACCTTTACCCGTAAGGAGAATGACGTGAAGAATGGTAAGAGATAGAATTGCTTTGAAATCGCTTACAAAGTATTGTTTGGAAACATTATACAAGAGGAGTCACTAAATACTTATCTCTGTCCTTATGATGTCAGTATTAATTTAATAAAATATAGAAATATAAAAATTTGAGTATTAATATGTAATTGGATATAGAATAATGGATTTATTTGGGATAATCATACCATACTCTATCAAATATAACAATATCATTCTAATTTAAAAAGAGCACACCAAAAGGGATGTAACCTTGAATTTGATTGTAGCCGGGCAAATTAAAGGCAGACTATCTGGTAGGATTAGTGAGCAAAAGCTCTTCTGCCCTACTTGGCTTGATTTTGTTCATATTAAGAGAAAATGCAGCACCGGTAAACGGAATTGTGGTGGGCAATCTGCAATTTACATGGGGTTGGTTATTGCATAAGGTCCTTAGGGTTTTATCATTTATAAATAGTCCAGATCACAAGCCTGGATCGTTGTAATATTAGAAAAAAATACTTAGCAGGCAAGGACAATCGGACGGAGCCGCTGCCCTTGCCTGCTAAGTGAAATCATTTTTTTTAGAAAAATGAAAACTAATTTAGAAAATAAAATCGATGGAATCGGGCGAGAAGCCTTCTGCTTGCTCGTCCGAGTTTACCTGAAGATCGCTTAATAGCAAATCTGGATTGGCTCCAACCTGTGACAGGATCGCTATCAAATCTCCGATTAATCGTTCAATAGCATCTGCGCCAAACAGCTTCGTGCAATATTCAAAGGAACCCTTGATCTGCCCGTCTTCATCACTCATAGACAAGGTCAAATCGAATTTGGAGGTCCTGTGTTCCTTAACATAAGGACTAAAGGATAGTGTTTCAAGTTGTGCTTCCTGCGACTCCGTATTTTCCAGTACAAACACAGTGTCAAACAACGGGTTACGACTTGCATCCCGCGCTACATCCAGCTTTTCCACCAGCTCTTCCAGTGGATAATCCTGATGCTCGAAGGCTTGCAGCGTACGATCTCTGGCTTCCAGCAAGTAGTTATGGAAAGTTTGGTTGCCCTGCGGCTGGTGCCGGATGGCTAGTGTATTGACGAACATGCCGATCAGCGGCTCCAGTTCAGGCAGCAAGCGGCCTGCTACCGGCGTACCGATGATCAAATCGTCCTGACCGCTGTATTTGGACAACAGGACGGTGTAGGCGCTCAATAGCACCATATACAATGTGCTTCCAGTCTGTGCCGCTATCCGGTGCAACTGCTCGGATACATTCGGGGCCACGGTAAACTCATACATTGCCCCCTCGAAGCTGCGAACAGCAGGTCTAGGATAAGCAATCGGCAGATCCAGTACCGGTAATTCCCCGGCTAAATGCTCCAGCCAGAACTGTTCCCGGCGCTGGTAGGACTCACGATGCATTTCCTGCTGCTGCCACACCGCATAGTCCTTGTACTGAATTGGCAGCGGCTCCAAGGCCTGTCCCTCGTACAGTTGTCCCAGCTCCTGCACGATATTGTTAGACGATACCCCGTCTGAAATAATATGGTGCATGTCGTACATCAGGAGATGGCGCTCGGGTCCGGTTTGAATAAGACGGACACGCAGCAGCGGTGCCTGCCGAAGATCGAAGCTGCGTACAAAGGACTCGATATACACTTCCGCTTCGGACTCACTGGCCTGCAGGCGTTCTACGACAAACTCCACTTGATCGTAAATCCGCTGAACAACCTCGCCGTCCACCATTTCAAAGGAAGTTCGCAGCGTTTCATGACGGGCTACTAACTGACGGAACGCTTCCTCCAGTCGATCTGCCTGAAGCGGTCCCTCCACTGTTAATACACCCGGCATATTGTAGCTGAGATCCCCACCTTCCAGATGGCTCAAAATATACAGTCGTTTTTGCGCCGAGGAGACAGGATAGTAAGACTGTTTCGTCGCAGCAGGGATCACCGTATAGGTGTCTGTCCCGTGCGTTGCAATGAGTTGGGCTTGCTGCTCAATCGTAAAGTGTTGGAACACCTCACGCAGTGTCATTCGGCTGCCCAGTTCCTGATGGATTTTGGCCACCAGTGTCGTGGCCCGCAGGGAATGCCCACCCACATCGAAGAATGAGTCGGTGACGCCTACGCTGGACAGCTTCAAGACATCCTGCCAGATTTGGGCTAGCTTGGCCTCCAGTGGCGTCCGCGGTGCCACGTACTCCAGGCCTCCTTCAAGGCGCGCTTCCGGTGCTGGCAGTGCCTTCCGGTCGATTTTCCCGTTGGGCGTCAGTGGGAAACGATCCAGCTGTACCACATACGTCGGGATCATATAATCCGGCAGCTTCGGCTGCAGCGCATTCCGCAGTTCCGGTAAACTCAGCGACTCCGAAGCTACGATATAGGCACACAGATCCTTGTGTCCGTCTTCGTTTTCCCAGGCTGTGACCACGGCTTTTTGAATGCCGTCCACGGTCAGCAGCTGCGCTTCCACCTCGCCCAGCTCGATCCGATACCCCCGAATTTTCACTTGGTGGTCAATCCGGCCCAAATACTCGATACTGCCATCCGGCAGCCACCGTGCCAGGTCGCCCGTTCGGTACATCAGGTTGCTGTGGGCATTTGGAGCTTGTTCGACTTCCAGTGGAGCCGAGGCAAACGGATTCGGAATAAACTTCTCAGCCGTCAGTTCCGGCAGGTTGAGGTATCCTCGTGCGATACCTGCACCTCCAATATAGAGCTCACCCGCGATCCCGATCGGTACCAGCTGTTGTCGAGTGTTCAAGATGTACACAGCCTGGTTCGCTATCGGCGTTCCAATGGATACTGTATGCTCCCCTTTTTCCAGCAGTCCATTCAGTGACTCTACACCTTCAATCGTATAGGCTGTTGCATCTACCGTCGCTTCGGTCGGACCATACACGTTCGTAATGACCGGGCGATACCCGGACCATTTGTGTAGGAACCCCTGTACCAGCTGCACGGATAAGGCCTCGCCCCCGATCAGGTAATGCTTCACATCCGGCGCTTCGGTCACATTGACGCTTTCGTTCAAAATATGCAGATGCGCTGGTGTGCCGTCCGACAGATCGATTCGGTGCGTGCGATAGTAGGCGATCAAATGCTCTCCGCTCAGGCTGACGTCACGGGACACCACATGCAGGGTGTGGCCTAGCAGCAAGCTGGCAAAGATTTGCTTCACTGAAGCGTCAAATACAAATGCGGACAGCCATGCGATGTGAAGCGGCTGATCATACCGGCTGTATACCCGCTCGTATAAAGCATCTACCAGATTGCTGACACTGCCCTGCTCGATCATGACCCCTTTCGGCTGACCGGTTGTACCTGACGTGTAAATCATATAGGCCAGGTTGTACAGGCCGGCGACAGGGATCAGGTTGCTCGCATCCTGTGCTCCCAATTGAGCCTGTACGTCCTCATCGTCAAGAACGATAGCTTGTACTGTCGATGGCAGTTGAAGTGACAGGTTGGCGGCTCTGCTTGTGATTACAACCTTCGCCCCACTGTCTTGAAGCATATAGTCGATCCGCTCCTGTGGATACATCGTATCCATTGGCACATACGCGCCTCCAGCCTTCAGTACCGCCAGAATGCTCACCAGAAGATCCGCAGAACGTTCCAGCAGTATGCCTACCGGGTGATCTGCTTCAACCCCTTTCGCCCGTAGCACACGAGCCAATTGGTTCGCCTGCTCATTCAGCTCAGCGTAGGTTAGCGCCATATCCCCAGACACCACGGCTATCCGCTCAGGATGGTTCTTCGCTTGCTCTTCAAAACGCTCGCTGAGCGACAGCCCTTGCAGTGTTCCGCGTACGCTATGCGCATTCGGATCATTGAATACCTTCAGAATCTGCTCGGTTTCTTCAGTCGTAATGAGCTCCAGCTCACCCAGCTTCGCATCCGGGTTCACTGCCACAGCTTCGGCCAAGCGAATAAAGTGACGTGTCATCCGTTCGACCGTTTCCCGTTGATACAACGCAGTGGCATACTGCAATCCGAACTGGATGCCTGCCTCTTCCTCTCTAGCTTCCAGCGTCAAGTCAAACTTCGCTGGCGTTTGCTCCAGGCCATAAGGACGGAAGCTCAGGTTCGCCAGTTGCAGCTCACCTTCCTCGGTCGTTTGCAGGGTAAACATCGTATCGAACAGCGGATGGCGGCTCATATCCCGCTTCACATTCAGCTTTTCCACCAGCTCCTCAAATGGATAGTCCTGATGCTCGTAGGCTTGCAGGGCGCGAACCTTCACTTCTTCCACGTAGCTGCGGAAGGTATGTTCTGCTGTCGGATAGTTTCGCAGTGCCAACGTACCCACGAACATGCCGAGAATCGGCTCCAAATCCGCATGCGGTCGTCCGGCAATCGGCGTGCCGACGACGATGTCCTCCTGGCCGCTGTATTGGTGCAAGAGTGCGGTATACGCCGCTAGCAGCACCATATACAGTGTAGAGCCGGTGTGCGCCGCCAGTTCCTTCAGGCGTTCGCTCACTTCACGTTCCAGTCCGAACACCACAATATCGCCTGCCGTACTTCGCACCGCCGGACGGGCAAAGTCTGTCGGTAGATCCAGCACAGGCAGTTCACCCCGGAAGGTATCGAGCCAGTAGGCTTCCTGACGCTGCATCCATTCCTGATGGGCTTCGCTTTGCTGCCATACGGCATAATCCTTGTACTGTATCCGCAGTGGCGGTAACTCTTCACCGTCGTACAAGCGGACAAATTCATTAGTCAGTACCCCCATGGACACGCCATCCGAAACGATGTGGTGCATATCGAGCATAAGCAGATGTTGAGATTCCTGCTCTACTCCCTGGACGCCTAGATCCACCAAGCCTACTCGCAGCAGCGGCGCAGCTTTGAGATCAAACGGACGGACAAAGCGACTCACCAGCTCATCCACTTTCTTGCCGACCCTCGTGTCTGTATCCGTAGTCGCACCCTCTGCTTGTACCTTCGTATATTCCACTTCGAACGGCACCGTGTCCTCAACCCATTGCATCGGCTCACTGTCGATCAGATCAAAGCGGGTGCGCAAGGACGCATGACGGGCGATCAGTTGACGGAATGCATGTTCCACCCGCTTCACATCCAGTGGACCGCTCACTTGCAGCACCGACGGCATGTTGTAGTTCACATCATACGGATCGAACTGATGCAGCACATACAGTCGTTTTTGCGCCGAGGACAGGGGATAGAAGCTGCGCTTTTCCGTTACTGGAATGGACGCATAGGTTACTTGGTCCAGCTGTTCCAGTACAACGGCCTGTTGCTCAATCGTTGGTGCTTCAAAAATACTGCGCAGTGGAAGTGGCTTGTTCAGCTCTTTGTGAATCTTCGAGGCCAGTGTCGTCGCCCGTAGTGAGTGCCCGCCAATCTCGAAGAAGTTTTCCTTCACACCGACCTGAGTGAGACCCAGTACATCCTGCCAGATTTGCGCCAGCTTCACTTCCACCCATGTCCGAGGTGCAACATAGTCGGCTCCGCTTTGCAGGCTGCCCTCTGGTGCTGGCAGGGCCTTGCGGTCGATTTTACCGTTCGGTGTCAGCGGCATTTGTTCCAGCTGTATCACATAGGAAGGAATCATGTAACCCGGCAGCTTCTGGCTCAAAGCGCTGCGTAGCTCACTTGCGACAACTTCCTCATCGGCGACCACATAAGCGCAGAGCTGCTTTTGCCCTTGCTCATCTTCCCATGCGATGACCACAGCTTCTCGCACTGCCTCCAGTTTCAACAGCTGCGTTTCTACCTCGCCCAGTTCGATCCGGTAGCCCCGAATTTTCACCTGCGCATCGATCCGCCCCTTATATTCCAGCGAACCATCCGCATTTAAGCGTACCATGTCGCCTGTGCGATAGCAGCGTTCTCCGCTACGGAACGGGCTGTCGATGAACTTTTCGGATGTCAGGTCCGGACGGTTGCGGTAACCACGTGCTACCCCGTCACCGCCTACCAGTAGTTCACCCCATACCCCCACGGGCTGAAGCCGCATCGAACGGTCCACAACATACGCTGTCGAATTATGGATTGGTCTGCCAATTGGCACCGATTCCGATTGTACACCGGTGATCGCGTGTACTGTGGAAAAGGTCGTATTTTCAGTAGGGCCATAGATGTTACTGATTCGCAGGGACGGATGGGCCTCCAGCACCCGGTTCATATGTGGTACGGACATCACATCACCACCAACCAGTAGCTCCCGTACCCCCTCGAACAGCGCCAGATTCTGCTGGGACAGCTGGTTAAAGAGCGGTGTGGTCAGAAACATCGTGGTAATGCCATGACTGCGGACAGCTTCATTAAGCTTGAGCGCGTCCAAAATGACATCCTGACTCACTAACACAAGCTGTCCACCGTTTAATAGAGCTCCCCAAATTTCGAAGGTGGATGCGTCGAAAACAATCGCGCCTGTCTGCAAAATGCGCGTGTCAGCATCCAACTGCGCGTAGTTTGTATTTTTCACCAAACGCACAACATTGCGATGCTCTACCATGACACCCTTCGGCTGCCCCGTCGTACCCGACGTATAAATCACATACGTTAGATCGTTCGGACCGGACAACGGCTCCAGATTGGAGCCATCCTCGTGATGCACACTCTCTGCCCCATTCAGCACCAGCACCTGACCGTCGAAAGCTACTTTGTCCACCAAGTGGCTTTGCGTCAACAACAGCTCTGCTCCCGAGTCATCCAGCATATAGCGGATACGCTCCTCTGGATACGTTGGATCGATTGGAACATATGCGCCCCCAGCTTTCAAAATGCCTAACATACCCACAATCAAGTCTACCGAACGCTCGGTCATCAGACCCACCAGCCGATCCTTCGTCACGCCTTGACTGCGTAAGGTACGAGCCAGACGATTCGCACGTTCATTCAGCTCGCGATAGGTCAACTGCTCTCCTTCGAAGTACAGCGCTGGCTGTTCCGGTGTCTGCACTGCTTGTGCTTCGAACAAGCCATGGATCGTTTGATCGCTTGGATACTCAGCAGCTGTATCTCCCCATACACGGAGAATTTGCTCGCGTTCCTGCTCGCTTAACACATCCAGCTCCTGCACTTGAATGTCCGGCTGCGCTACCACCTGCTCCAGCAGCTGTACCAGATGACCCTGCGTCCGTTCCACCGCTTCCCGATCATATAACTTCGCATTGTATTCGAATCGGATTTTCATCGCTTCCTGCGGCATGACGACCAGATTGAAATCATAGTTCGTTTGTTCAATCATCCCTGCATTGCTGATGACAAAATCCGATTCCGCACCTTCGCCAAGCTGCTCGACCTGCTCCTCCACCGGATAGTTTTCAAACACGATAATGTGCTGGATCAGCTCTTGCTTTTGCTCGGTCAAGGCTTGAATTTCATACAGCGGATACGTTTCATAATCTTGAGAAGCCAGCGCCTGCTGCTGATTCGCTCTAATCAGGTCGGCAAAGGTGTCCTCAGCCTTACTACGGATACGTACTGGAATGGTGTTAATGAACAAGCCCACCATGTTTTCGATCCCTGAAATATCTGCCGGGCGACCCGATACTACACCGCCAAAGACAGCGTCGTTACTACCGTTGTACTTTTGAAGCAGTAAGCCCCAGGCCGTTTGTAGGAGCGTATTGGTGGTCACGTGATACTGCTTGGCTACCATTTCCATACGTCCTGTTAAATCCTTACCTAGGTCGCACAGTACATGCTCAAATTGTTCGCCGTCCGCTTTCGCGCCTACTTTTCCGGTCGGAATCGAAGTTTGTTGATCATAGCCCAGCAAATATTCCTTCCAGTACGAGGCTGCTGCTTCTACATCCTGTGCTTCCAGCCACGCAATATACTGACTGTATGGAGTCACAGGGGGGAGCTTCGGTGCTCTATGCTCTACGGCTGCAAAGTAAACCTCAAACACCTCATCCGTTACCAACGCCACACACCAGCCGTCCATTAGGATGTGATGAGAACTCCATACAAAATAATAATCCTCATCACCTGTCCGCAAAATCGCCACGCGCATCAACGCATCCCGGGACAAATCGAATCCAGCTGCCTTGTCCTGGCGAATAAATTCCTGCACATACGCGTCACGTTCCTGATCATCCAAATGACGCAAATCTTCACATCTGAAACCAACCTCTTTATGGCGGAAAATCACCTGTACGGGCTCATCCTGCCACCCGCTGATGAAATTGGCTCTAAAGATCTCATGCCGCTGCGCCAGTTGATTCAAGCTATCTTGGAAAATATCGGGCTGGAAACGTCCGTGTAGATCAAAGGTCGTTTGTTCAAAATAAGCCCCTGATTCTGCATCCATTAGACTATGGAACAACATCCCTTTTTGCATCGGTGTCAATGCATATACATTTTCCAGTTCCCCGATGTCACGCGTCCGTTCGACCAACTGATCTAGCTCGGCCAAGGTTACAGGTTTAAGCATCACATCACTTGGCGTCAGTTCCTGCTGTTTGCGACCCGCGCAATGCGCGATGATTTCCTGCAGGCTGGTTCTGAGCGCTTCGGCTAGCTGTTCCATCGTTTCCTTGCGATATTCCTGATGGCTGTAGCTGATCGTCAATTGCAATTGACCTTCGGAAATCAGTCCGTTCAGATCCAGCGTGTGCGATCTGGCTGCATGTGCGCTAAGCTCGGCACCACTAGCGTAAGGAGACACGCCAATGGATTGATGTTGCATATCCTGGTCAAATTGTCCGAGATAGTTAAAGCTGATTTCAGGTTCGGTTCCAAAATGCGCTTGCTCACATGCTGCAGATAGGTATCTCAGCATCCCGTAGCCAATACCCTTTTGCGGAATCCGGTGCAGCCCTTCTTTCACCTGTTTGATACGTTGTGAAAGATCTTGCCCTGCGCTCATATCCAGGACAACCGGGAATTGACTCGTAAACCAGCCCACCGTGCGCGTAATATCCAGCTCTGGCAAAATGGATTCCCGTCCATGGCCTTCCAAGTTGACGAGTACGCGTTCAATCCCCGCCCAGCGATGAATAGCCAGGCCGAGTGCGGTCAGCAGCAGATCATTCATATCTGTGTTGTAGGCACGATGCGCTTGTTTTAACAACTGCTCCGTTTCCTGAGTGGTCCATGTGACCGTCATAAGCTCGCTGTCTTTATTCAAGGAAGATGACTGTGGCTGGTCTTTTGGAAGCGGCTCATACCTTCCCTGTTCCACTTCTTTCCAGAATGAGAACTCTGCTTCCATTGCTGGACCGTTCGCATAGTGAGACTGTGCCTCAGCCCAGTTACGGAACGAATCCGTTTTGTGCGGAAGACGAGCCGCTTGCCCGTGCAATGCCTGTTCATAGGCTGTCGTAAGATCCTCGAACAAAATGCGCCAGGATACGGTATCCACTACTAAGTGATGAATAGCCATCAGCAAATGATCTCCATCGGGGCAATGGAATAGCCCCAGCTTCACCAGCGGTCCTTCGCTTAAATGAATGCCCGCCTGAATTTCATTTACTTTGGCCTCGATCGCTGCAGACACTTCAGTCTCATGGCTGAAGTCTATACGTTCCAGCGTATACAGCTCGCCCTCACCCACCGCGCGGTTCCAAGCTTCATACCCGTGCTCGGTAAGGCGGAAAACGATCCGCAGTGCATCATGATGACTAACCATTTGATCCATCGCTGTACGCAGCGCCGCTACATTAAAACCGTCCTTGCTATGCAGCATAATGGATTGGTTATGATGATGAGCATCCGTCAGGTTTTGCTCAAAGAACCAATGCTGAACAGGTGTCAGCTTCACAGTGCCCACCACTTCGCTTTGATCCGCCAATCGGGTAACCGATTGGACTTTCAGCGCCAAGGCAGACACCGTCGGATGACTGAACAGGTCTTTCATCTCCAGTCGATAACCTGCTTGCAGCAAGCGAGACGAGACTTGCAGAGCCTTGATCGAATCGCCGCCCAGCTCGAAGAAGTTATCCTGCGTGCCTACGGCTTCCACGCTCAGCACTCCGGCCCATACCGCAGCCAGTACTTGCTCCACCTTGGTACGCGGGGCCACATAGGCTGCTCCCGTATGGATGCTGCCTTCCGGCTCTGGCAAGGCCTTGCGGTCGATTTTGCCGTTGCTGGTCAGCGGAATGGCCTCCAGACGCATCAAGCGTGCAGGCACCATGTGCGCGGGGAGTCCTGCTTCCAGGGCTGCCTGTATTTCCTCGATCCGCAGCTCCTCTGTTTCTCCCGTAATGTATCCACACAAATACTTGTGTCCACGCTCGTCTGTCCGATCGATGACCACGGCTTGACGCACACCCGGCACCCGCTGGATCGCCGTTTCAATCTCGCCCAGCTCGATCCGGTAGCCCCGGATTTTGACTTGATAGTCCATCCGGCCGATAAAGTCTACATTGCCGTCCGGCATCCACCGCGCCAAGTCACCTGTGCGGTACAGTCGTTCACCTGGTACGTACGGGTTCGCTACAAACTTCTCGGCTGTCAGATCCGCACGGTTCAGGTACCCTCGTGCGACCCCGATGCCGCCGATGCACAGTTCGCCCAGTACGCCGATCGGCACCGGATTCAGCTGACTGTCCACAATGTAGAAGCGTGCGTTCAGCCACGCCTGACCAATCGGCACATGGCCACTGCTTGGCAGCTTCGACAGTTCTTCGTCGTAGAAGCTGGAGTCAATTGCCGCTTCGGTGACGCCGTAGCTGTTCATGATGCGGATATTCGCACCAAACCGTTCTTGCAGCACCCGGTAATCCGTCACGCTGCAGCTATCCGAGCTGGTGATCAGCAGTTCCAGACTGCTCATGTCCAGCCCCTGTTCATGCACATGCTGCATAAACGGTACGATCAGGGCCGGGGTCGATTCGAACACGGTAATCTGGTAATCGCGAATCCATCCGTACAGACGGCTTGGATCAATCCGGTCATCTTTTGGACAGATGACCATCGTGCCCCCGTTATAGAGCGTCCGTGCAATATCACCGACGAACACGTCGAAGGAGAAGCTGGCCAGTTGCAGCAGTCGTACCGGGAACTGGTTCAGACGGTAATCCCGGCGATACGCCGCAGCCGTATTTACCAGGCTGCGATGCTCAATCATGACGCCCTTCGGACGTCCGGTTGTGCCAGAGGTGTAAATCACATACGCCAGATCGTGCGGTTCATTGATAGGTTCAACGTCTGTCGTATCACCGGTGTACAGTGACTCATCGTCCAATGCCAGTACGGTATGCAGACGCAGCCCTGTTGCCGATTCGGATGCTGCTTCGCTGTCAGACTTCGAATCTGCTGTTCCATTTAGGTTTCCATGAAGAGCACCTGATTCCATCGTTTCAGCGCCAGCCGCTGTTTCCAGCTCACCCTCAGTCTGCCCTTCGACCAAGGCCTGATCGCTTTTCTCCAGCCATGCCTGGGCACGCTCCTGCAAACTGGTTTGCGTGAGCAGCACCGTCGCACCGCTATCCTCCAGCATGAAACGAATGCGCTCGGACGGATAGTCTGCATCCAGCGGCACATATGCGCCTCCAGCCTTCCACACCGCCAGTACGCCGACCAGCATGTTTACCGAGCGTTCACTCCAAATGCCGACAATCGATTCGCGTCCGATACCTTCATTTCGCAGTCTGCGAGCGAGTTGGTTCGAACGTTCATTCAGTGTGCGGTACGTAAGTTGTTGCTCTTCGTACACCACCGCCACATGATCTGGTACAAGCTGGGCCTGTTCTTCCACAAAGACATGGAATAAGGCTTCTGCTTCAACTGTAGCAACATCCGATACGCCTACATCTCCAAAACCATAGATGATTTGTGCTTTTTCCTCGACAGTTACCATATCCAAAGCGGACAGTGACTGCTGTGGGTGAAGTGTAATGGCTCGTACGAGTTCAGTAAAATGCTGTGCAAAGCGCGCGATGGTCTCAGGCTTGTACAGCGCCGTGCTGTATTCCAGACTGCACAGAATGCCTTCTGACTGCTCTACGGCATCCAAGGTCAGATCAAATTTGGACGTATGATCGTCCGTCGGATACGGCTTGAAGGTCAGCCCTTCCAGCTCGAACTCCTGCTGCTCAAATGTTTTCAGCTCAAACATCGTATCAAACAGCGCATTCCGGCTCGTATCCCGCGTTACATTCAGCTTTTCAACCAGCTCCTCAAACGGATATTCCTGGTGCTCATACGCACTGAGCGCATGCTCTTTGACCTCTTGCAAGTAGTCCAAGAACGTTTTATCACCAGACGGATAATTGCGAATCGCCAGTGTGTTCAGGAATACGCCTACTAGGCTACCCAGCTCCGCATGTGGTCTTCCGGCAATCGGCGTGCCGACGATGATGTCCTCTTGACCCGTGTATTTATGCAAGAGTGTGCTATACGCTGCAAGCAATACCATGTACAAGGTGGATCCGGTTTGCGCGGCCAGCTGCTTCAACTGCTCGCTGTCCTCCATGCAGATCGCAAACTCAAATCGAGTTCCTTCCAGACGCTGTACGGCGGGTCTTGTAAAATCCGTTGGCATATCCAGTGCCGGAATTTCACCAGACATGGTGTTCAGCCAATAGCTTTCTTGCGCACGAAGACGTTCACTTTGCATATCTGCATGCTGCCAAACCGCATAGTCCTTGTACTGTATCCGCAGGGGCGGCAGTTCCTTGCCTTCATACAATTGAGAGAACTCCTGCACGATAATTCCTTCTGTCACGCCATCCGAAATAATATGGTGCATGTCATAGAGCATAACGTGACGCCCCGGTCCGTTTTCGATCAACTGAACCCGCAGCAACGGGGCTTGTGCGAGATCAAAGGCACGTACAAAGTCCTGTGCGTACTGCGGTGTCTCTTCTTCGCTTGCTTGCACATACTCCACGCTGAATGGGACGTTAGATTCAATCCGCTGAATCACCTCGCCATCCACCATCTCGAATCGGGTTCGCAAGGTTTCGTGACGGGCAATCAGCTGGCGGAAGGCTTGTTCCAGTCGCTTTTTATCCAAGGAGCCTTCGATAATCAAAGCTCCTGGCATGTTGTAGCTCACCTCTCCGCCTTCCAGATGACTCAGCACGTACATCCGTTTTTGCGCCGAGGAAACGGGATAATATTCGCGCTCCTCCGCCACAGGTATGGATACATACATTTGCTGGGTCTGATCTTCACCCATCACCTGTACCAATTGCTCAATCGTCGGATATTGGAAAATATCTCGCAAGGCCAGCTTGTGATTCAGCTCCTGATGGATTTTCGCCATCAGTGTTGTAGCGCGCAGAGAATGTCCTCCCACTTCAAAGAAGTTATCCTGGATGCCTACCCGCTGATGATTCAGAACGCTTTGCCAAATACGTACCAGTTGCTCTTCCAGCGGTGTCCGCGGCGCAACATACTCCGTGCCTCCTTCGAGGCGCGCTTCCGGTGCTGGCAACGCTTTGCGGTCAATTTTTCCGTTTGGTGTCAGCGGGAATTGATCCAGTGGTACGACATACGTCGGGATCATATAGCCCGGCAGTTTGGGCTGGAGTATGCTGCGCAGCTCCGGCAAATTCAGCGCCTCCGAGGCTACGACATACGCGCACAGATCTTTGTCTCCGTTTTCGTTTTCCCAGGCGGTGACGATGGCTTTCTCAATGCCATCCACAGTCAGCAGCTGCGCTTCCACCTCGCCCAGTTCAATCCGGAAGCCCCGGATTTTGACCTGATCATCCATTCGGCCGATAAAGTCTACATTGCCGTCCGGCATCCACCGCGCCAAATCGCCTGTGCGGTACAGTCGTTCGCCCGGTACGTACGGGTTCGCTACGAACTTCTCGGCCGTCAGGTCCGCACGGTTTAGGTACCCCCGTGCGACCCCGATGCCGCCGATGCACAGTTCGCCCAGTACACCGATCGGCACCGGATTCAGCTGGCTGTCCACGATGTAGAAGCGGGCATTCAGCCATGCCTGACCAATCGGCACATGGCCGCTGCTTGGCAGCTTCGACAGTTCTTCATCATAGAAGCTGGAGTCAATCGCCGCTTCCGTGACGCCATAGCTGTTCATGATGCGGATATCTGCGCCAAACCGTTCTTGCAGCACCCGGTAATCCGTCACGCTGCAGCTATCCGAGCTAGTGATCAGCAGTTCCATGCTGCTCATGTCCAGCCCCTGTTCATGCACATGCTGCATAAACGGTACGATCAGGGCCGGAGTCGATTCGAACACGGTAATTTGATAATCACGAATCCAACCGTGCAGACGGCTAAAATCAAGTCGGTCGTCTTTCGGACAAATGACCATCGTGCCGCCGTTATAGAGCGTCCGCGCCATATCCCCGACGAACACGTCGAAGGAGAAGCTGGCCAGTTGCAGCAGTCGGACTGGGAACTCGCTCAGGCGATAATCCCGGCGATACGCCGCAGCCGTATTCACCAAGCAGCGATGCTCGATCATAACACCCTTCGGACGTCCGGTTGTTCCGGAGGTGTAGATCACATACGCCAGATCTTGAGGTTCATTGATGTGATCAACGTCTGTCGTATCTCCGGTGTACAGTGACTCATCGTCCAATGCCAGCATGATTTGCAGACGCAGCTTTGTTGCCGATTCAGATGCTGCTTCGCTGTCAGACTTCGAATCTGATTTCAAGCTCAAACCTTCATTCAGGTTGTCTCTTTCCATCGTTTCAGCGCTAACCGCCGTCTCCAGCTCACCCTTAGCTTTTTCATCGCCCAAAGTCCATTGGCTTTCATTCAGCCATGCTTGTGCGCGCTCCTGCAATCCCGTCTGGGTCAACAGCACCGTCGCACCGCTGTCCTCCAGCATGAAACGAATGCGTTCGGACGGATAATCCGCATCCAGCGGCACATATGCGCCTCCAGCCTTCCATACCGCCAACACACCGACCAGCATGTCTACCGAGCGCTCACTCAAAATGCCGACAATCGACTCGCGTCCGATACCTTCATTTCTTAGTCTGCGCGCCAATTGGTTCGCACGCTCGTTCAGTTTCCGGTACGTAAGCTGTTGCCCCTCGTATACCACCGCCACTTGATCTGGTATAAGCTGTGCCTGTTTTTCCACATAGGTATGGAACAGGGCTCCTGCTTCAACAGCAACATCCGATACGCCCACTTCTCCAAAACCGTAGATGAGTTGCTCTTGTTCCTCATCGGTTACCATATTCAAAACTGCCAGTGGCTGCTGCGGATGATAGGCAATCGCTCGAACGATTTCCGCAAAATGCTGTGCCAATCGCGTCATGGTCTCCCGCTTGTACAGCACTGTGCTGTATTCCAGACTGCACAGAATGCCTTCCGGCTGCTCTATCGCCTCCAAGCTCAGATCGAATTTTGCCGTTTGATTGTCCAGTGGATAGGAGCTCAAGGTCAGCCCTTCCAGCTCGAACTCCCGCTGCTCCCATGTTTTCAATTCAAACATCGTGTCGAACAGCGCATTCCGGCTCGTATCCCGGGTTAAATTCAGTTTTTCAACCAGCTCTTCAAAAGGATAATCCTGATGCTCATAAGCATTAAGTGCCTGCTCCTTGACCTCTTGCAGATACTCAAGGAACGATGTATCGCCGGATGGATAATTGCGAATCGCCAGCGTGTTAATGAAGACACCGACTAGATTACTGAGCTCCGCATGCGGTCGTCCTGCAATCGGCGTACCGACTACAATGTCCTCTTGGCCTGTGTATTTGTGCAAGAGTGTGGTGTACGCCGCCAGCATCACCATATACAGGGTAGAGCCGGTCTGGGCAGCCAGTTCTTTCAGGCGTTCACTAACCTCACGCTCCAGTACAAATTCGATCGTATCCCCTGCCGTACTCTGTACCGCTGGGCGGGCAAAGTCCGTAGAGAGATCCAGCACAGGCAGTTCCCCTCGGAAGGTGTTCAGCCAGTACGCTTCCTGACGCTGCATCCATTCCTGATGGGCTTCGCTTTGCTGCCATACGGCATAATCTTTGTACTGAATCCGCAATGGCGCCAGCTCTTCACCGCCATACAAACGGACAAACTCATCAGTCAGGACCTCCAGGGACACCCCATCTGAGACGATATGGTGCATATCGAGCATAAGCAGATGTTGGGATTCCTGTTCTACTCCTTGAAGGCCCAGATCCACCAAGCCTACTCGTAGCAGCGGCGCAGCTTTGAGATCAAACGGACGGACAAAGCGCCGCACCAGCTGTTGCGCCTCTATGTTGACCCTGGTGTACGTATCTGTAGTTGTGTCCTGATCTGTATCCGCAGTCGCACCCTCTGCCTGTACCTTCGTATATTCCACCTCGAACGGTACGGTGTCCTCGATCCATTGCATTGGCTCACTGTCGATCAGCTCAAAGCGAGTACGCAAGGTCGCATGGCGGGCGATCAGTTGACGGAATATATGTTCCACTCGTTTCACGTCCAGCGGACCGCTCACTTGCAGCACCGACGGCATGTTGTAGTTCACATCCTGCGGATCGAACTGATGCAGCACATACAGTCGTTTTTGCGCCGAGGATAGTGGATAGAAGCTGCGCTCTTCCGTTACCGGAATGGACGCATACGCCACTTGATCCAGCTGTTCCAGCACAGCCGCCAGTTGTTCAATCGTTGGTGCTTCAAAAATACTACGCAGAGGAAGCTGCTTGTTCAGCTCTTGGTGAATCTTCGAGGTTAGTGTCGTCGCCCGCAGCGAATGTCCGCCAATCTCGAAGAAGTTTTCCTTCACGCCAACTTGCGCCAGGCCCAGCACATCTTGCCAAATTTGCGCCAGCTTCACTTCCACCCACGTCCGCGGCGGGACATAATCGGCTCCGCTTTGCAGGCTACCTTCCGGTGCTGGCAGTGCCTTGCGGTCGATTTTGCCATTGGGACTCAGTGGCATCTGCTCCAGCTGTACAAAGTACGATGGTACCATGTAGCTTGGCAGCTCCTGCCCCAGCGCACTTCTCAGCTCGCTGGCACTGATTTCTTGCCCGGCAACATAGTAGGCCACCATGTGTTTTTGTCCCGTTTCATCTGCACGAGCCATGACCACGGCTTCGCGTACCGATTCCACTTGGAGCAACTGCGTTTCGACCTCGCCCAGCTCAATCCGGTACCCCCGGATTTTCACCTGATGGTCGATCCGGCCCAGATATTCAATGTTCCCGTCCGGCATCCATCTCGCCAAATCGCCGGTGCGGTACATTCGCTCATACCCTGCTTCCCCGCCGGCAAACGGATCTTTCACAAATTTCTCGGCCGTCAGCTCCGGACGGTTCAGGTAACCGCGGGCTACGCCGACACCGCCGATGCACAGTTCCCCTGCCACGCCAATTGGCTGCAATTGCTCCGTGCCTTCCTTGACGATGTACAGACGAATGTTTTGAATCGGTTTCCCGATAGGAATAACCGAATAGGCTCCATCAGGCTCGCAATCGAAGTACGATACGTCCACCGTCGCTTCGGTTGGGCCATACAGATTGACCAGCTTCGCTCCGGCCAGGCTCGACACGAGCCGCTGGAACCGGGCCACATGCTGTGGCGGCAACGCTTCACCACTGGCAAAGACATGGCGCAGTGTGCCCAGCTTCGCTTGCATCACTTCTCGTGGCTGCTGTTCCACATACTCCAGGAACGCATGCAGCATTGCTGGTACAAAGTGCATCGTAGTCACGCCATCGCGGGCAATCGTGTCGACGATGTCTTCCGGGTTCTTTTCCCCGCCGACCGACAGCAGGCTTACCTTTGAGCCGACCATCGACCACCAGAACAGCTCCCACACCGACACGTCGAAGGTGAAGGCGGTCTTTTGCAGAATCGTATTTTCCGCACCCAAGCCGTACCGATCATGCATCCACAAAATCCGGTTTAGCACGGAATGGTGCTCCACCATTACACCCTTCGGTTTTCCGGTGGAACCGGAGGTATAGATCACATAGGCCACATGGTGCGGTCCGGCCAAGGGCTCCAGATTCGAGCCATCTTCGTGATAGATGTCCTCACGGTCCAGCACCAGCACCCGGCCGTCGAAACTCAGCGATGCTTGCTCCGCCAGATGCGATTGCGTCAGCACCAGCTTCGCGCCTGAATCCTCCAGCATAAAGCGGATGCGGTCGGCCGGATATTCCGGATCGATCGGTACATAAGCTCCGCCTGCCTTGAGGATCGCGTAGATACCTACGATCATGTCCAGCGAACGGTGAAGCAGAATGCCCACCGGCTGATCGGGTTCCACCCCTTCCGCACGTAGCGTCCGGGCCAAACGATTGGCTCGCTCGTTCAGCTCAGCGTAGGTTAACGATTCTGCTCCGCACAGCACTGCCACTTGCTCCGGCGTGTTCGCGACCTGCTGCTCAAACAGACTGCTTAGCGTCTGATCCTGCGGATAGGCTGCCGCTGTATCTCCCCATATCTGAACGATCTGTGCCTGTTCTTCTGGTGTCACCAATTCCAGCTCATTCACACGGATATGCGGATTGTTCACGATTTGCTCAATGACATGCAGTACATGTCCCTGCATCCGCTCGATCGTAGACCGGTCGTACACATTTGCGTTGTATCTGAACATGATACGGAAGGTTTCATCCGGCATCACAATCAAGTCCAGATCATAGTTCGTCTGCTCAACAACCTCTACATTCGTAATGTCAAACGCGGATGGACGAACTTCGCCCAACTGCTCGACTTGCTCCTCGACCGGATAGTTCTCAAATACCATAATGTGATTAATCAGATGCTGCTTCTGCTCGGTCAGCGCCTGAATTTCATACAGCGGGAAGCTGTCATATACCCCCGAAGCCAGCGCTTTCTCCTGCGTGTTCCGCATGATGTCGACAAACGTGGCATTCCGTTCACTTTGAATCCGAACCGGGATGGTATTAATGAACAAACCGATCATATTTTCTACACCCGCAATATCCGTCGGACGTCCAGATACGACACTGCCGAATACAACATCCTCATTGTTGTTATATTGCTGCAAAATCAGGCCCCACACGCTCTGCATCAGTGTATTAATCGTGACCTGCTGCTGCTTGGCAATCCGGTACATGGCTTCGCTCCATGTTGGATCCAGCTCCACCGTTATTTTTTCGCAAACATATTCGCTGGTTGTACTTGCTGTAGTGGATACAGTGTTATCTCTGCTGTCTGCCACTTGATCTTTCGATGCAGTATCCGATCCAGGCAGCAACGTCTGCTGTTCAAAGCCTGCCAAATAGTTGCTCCAATACTCTTTTGCCGCACGTTCATCCTGACGCTCCAGCCATTCAATATATTGACCATACGGTGTGATTGGAGCAAGCTCCGGCTGTTTCTGCTCCAGCAGCGCAAAGTACGTACCAAACACTTCCCCGGTAACGAGCGATAAGCACCAGCCGTCCATGATAATGTGATGGAAGCTCCAGACCCAGTGATACGTTTCTTCATCGGTCTGCACTACCTGTACGCGCATCAGTGCATCCGTACCGAGATCAAAGCCCCGAGCCTGATCCTCCTGCTTCAACGCCTGGATATACGCCTGTTGTTCTGCTTTCTGCATTCCGCGTACATCCTTGTAGGAAAGGTCACTATCTTTGTGACGGAATACAATCTGCAATGGCTCCTGACCATGTCCGGTCTCAAACCGATAGAAATTCGTCCGCAGCGCTTCATGACGCTGTGTCAGCAGATCTAGGCTCTTGCGGAAAACAGCAACATCGAAGCTGCCTTTTTGATCAAACGATGCTTGCTGGAAGTATGCGCCTGAGTCTGGCTCCATCAAGCTATGGAACAGCATCCCTTTCTGCATGGGAGAAAGAGCATACACATTTTCCAGTTCGCCCACAGAAGCCGTTTGCTCCGTCAATTGCTCCAGTTGTTCCAACGACAAGCCTTTGAACAAGACATCGCTTGGCGTTAGTTCGCTCCGCTCTTGGGAGGCACAATGCTTGATTACTTCCTGCAAGCTTTCCCGTAGCAACTGCGCAAATTTTTCTACGTTTTGCTGATGATATACTTGTCTGTCATAGCGAATTTCCAGTGTCAGCACGCCTGCTGTAATCATGCCGTTCACATTCAGCGGCTGCTCCAGCACGGTATAACCACTCATCGGCTCTCCGTCCGTATGCGAAGACAGCACGATATCGCTTTGTTCCAAATCCTGATCAAATTGTCCCAAATAGTTAAAGCTGATCTCTGGCTGCAGGCTCCAGGAAGAGGTAGCATCATCCGAAGACATATACTTCAAAATACCGTAGCCAATGCCCTTATGCGGCACATGACGCAGGTCCTCTTTGACCCGCTTGATGCGCTGCCCAATCTCTGCCTTTCCATCGACATCCAGCAGCACCGGATACTGACTCGTAAACCAGCCCACGGTACGTGTAATATCCATATCTGGAACAATAGCTTCCCGGCCATGTCCCTCCAGATTGACCAGCACACGCTCCTGACCGCTCCAGTTGTACAATGCGCTGCCGAGTGCGGTTAACAGCAGATCATTGACCTCCGTATTGTACGCACGATGTGATTCCTGAAGCAGCAACCGGGTTTCCTGTTCGTTCCAAGCCACGGTCACCGTCTCACTATCTCTGACCCAAAAAGGCTGTCCTGCTGCTTTGTCTTGATCCTTAGGTAGCGATGCAACTTCTATGTGGGCAAGACGCTGCCAGTATTCGCGTTCGTTGTCAATGGCTGGACTATTCGCATATTGAGACAACCGCTCTGCCCAAGCAGAGAACGAATCCGTTTTATAAGGCAAGCGAATCGCTTCTCCCCGAACGGCCTGCTCATATCCAGTCGCAAAATCTTCAAACACAATCCGCCATGAGATCCCGTCTATAACCAAATGGTGAATGGCAATCAGTAAATGATCTCCATCCATGCAGCGGAAAAGTCCCAGCTTCACCAGCGGTCCTTCATCCAGATGAATGGAGCTTTGGATGGCATTGGCTTTCATCTCAATCGCCATCATCACATCTGCCGTATCTTCGACGCCTGTCAAATCTACAACGTCCAGATGATACAGCTCGCCTTCGTTCACACCGCGATTCCACGCCTCATAGCCCTGTTCGGTCTGACGGAAGACCATACGCAGCGCATCATGATGCTCCGTCACCTGGGTCACCGTGCGATGCAATGCATCTATATCAAAGCCTTCTGCTCGATGCAGCATTACCGACTGGTTAAAATAGTGCGGCTCTGCCGACGATAGTCCAAAGAACCACTGCTGGATCGGGGTCAGCTTGACGCTGCCCGAAACCTCGCCCTGATCGGCCGTACGGCTGACTGGGTGTACATGACCACTCAGCAGCGAAATGGACGGATATTGGAACAAATCCTTCATGTCCAGCTTGTAGCCCGCTTGCAGCAAGCGGGAGGATACCTGGATTGCTTTGATCGAATCGCCGCCCAGATCAAAGAAATTATCCAAAATACCGATGTTCTTCGTTCCTAATACAGACTGCCAAATCGAAGCCAACGTCTGCTCCAGCGCTGTGCGCGGCTCTACATAATCCGCTCCGCTTTGCAGACTGCCTTCCGGTGCCGGCAGGGCCTTACGGTCGATTTTGCCGTTCGGTGTCAGCGGCATCTGCTCCAGCTGGATGAAATACGAAGGCACCATGTAGTTTGGCAGCTCCTCACCCAGGAAGCCGCGCAGCTCCCCAGCGCTTACGTCTCTTTCAGCGACATAGTACGCCACCAGTTGGTTTTGTCCCTGCTCATCCGCTTGAGCCAGGACGATGACTTCTTGCACGTTTTCCACTTTCAACATTTGTGCCTCGACTTCGCCGAGTTCGATCCGGTAGCCCCGGATTTTCACCTGATGGTCGATCCGGCCCAAATATTCAATGTTGCCATCAGGCATCCATCTCGCCAAGTCCCCCGTACGGTACATTCGTTCATAGCCTGCTTCACCCGCCGCAAACGGGTTCGCTACGAATTTCTCCGCCGTCAGCTCTGGGCGATCCAGATAACCACGCGCCAGACCCGGACCGGACACGCACAGCTCACCTGCTACGCCGACCGGCGCCAAATGTCCATGGACATCCACCATGTATACCCGGTGATTCGGCACAGGACGTCCGATGGAAATGAGTTGTCCTGCCCTTTCATCCTCGGATACCGGCCAGATGGATGTTGCCACCGAGTTTTCGGTTGGACCATAGCCATTGTAGTACGCCACCTGATCCTTCCACTTGTATACCAGTTCGGTGGATGAGGCTGAACCCGCAGTGAACAGAATACGCAGGTGCGGCATCCGCCCCGGCTCCAAATACACTGCATAAGTTGGCGGCAAAGCAGCCACCGTAATGTGGTGATCCGCCATATATTGCTCAAACCGTTCGTAGTTCAAAATCGTCTCTGTTGTTGGCACGTATAACGTAGCCCCGCAGAACAGCGCCTGGAAGATTTCCCAGCAAGCCGCATCAAACGAGTAGCTGGCAAATAGCAGCGCATGATCCGACGCACGAATCTTGAGCGTCTGATCAAAATACGTTTTCAGATTGCACAGCCCGTGGTGCTCCAGCATCACGCCCTTCGGCTGCCCGGTTGTACCTGACGTGTAGATCACATACGCCAAATCGTTTGGACCAGACAGCGGCTCCAGGTTGGAACCATCCTCGTGGTACACCGATTGTTCCCCATCCAATACCAGCACTTGACCGTCGATAACGGCTTTGTCCACCAGATGACTTTGTGTCAATAGCAGCTTCGCTCCCGAGTCATCCAGCATATAGCGGATACGTTCCTCCGGATAGGTTGGATCGATAGGAACATAGGCGCCTCCGGCTTTTAAAATCCCGAAGATGCCCACAAGCATGTCCACCGACCGCTCGGTCATCAGACCCACCAAACGATCTTTCGTCACGCCTTGACTGCGCAAGGTACGCGCTAATCGATTGGCGCGTTCATTCAGCTCGCGATAAGTCAGCTGCTCTCCTTCAAAGAACAAGGCTGTCTGCTCTGGCGTCTGCGCGGTTTGCGCCTCGAACAAGCCGTGAATCGTTTGCTCGCTTGCATAGGCTGCCGCTGTATTGCCCCACACCTCAACGATTTGCTTACGCTCCTGCATCGTAACCATGTCCAGTTCATGTACGCGAATGTTCGGATTCGCTGTCACCTGCTCCAGTAGCTGCACCAGATGACCTCGAATTTGCTCCACACTTTCCCGTTCAAAGGCTAGGGCATTATAGCCAAAGCTCATGTGAATGGTATTCCCCGGCAGCACTACCACGTTAAAGTCATAGTTGGTCTGCTCGACAGACTCGGCTCCTGTGATCGTGAAGCTGGACGCCTCACTACTACCTAATTGCTCGATTTGTTCCTCTACCGGATAATTTTCAAAAATAAGAATATGGTTGATCAAATCCTGCTTAAGCTCCGACAGCCCCTGAATTTCATACAACGGATACGTATCATACACATGGGAAGCAATCGATTGCTCCTGGATGTGCTTCATCACGTCGGAGAATACGCTGTCCACCTGACTGCGGATACGCACCGGAATCGTATTGATAAACAGACCAATGATATGCTCCACATTCGGAATGTCTGCCGGACGTCCAGATACTACACTGCCAAACACGACATCATCGGTGCCATTATATTTTTGCAGCAAAAGGCCCCAAACGGTTTGCATCAACGTATTGATGGTGACCTGATAACGCTTGGCTATGCGCTGAATACCAGCTGTGAGGTCTGCGCCCAAATCAAAATCCAAACGCTCCGCCTGATACCCCGTCTTACCCTGAATTTTTGCCTGTGGCAAACGGGACTGCTCCTCATATCCTTCCAGAACCTTGCTCCAGTAGCTTGATGCGGCCTGACGATCCTGCTGTTCCAGCCATTCGATATATTGACTGTACGGCGTTACAGGGGCCAGTTCAGGTTGTTTATGAGCCAGTATCGCAAAATAACTCGCAAACACTTCGTTGGTCACCAGCGACAAGCACCAGCCGTCCATCACGATATGATGGAAGCTCCATACAAAACGGTACGATTCCTCACCTGTGCGCAAAACAGCCACACGCATCAAAACATCCTGCGCCAGATCAAAGCCTCTTTGCTTGTCTTGGCGCGTAAATTCGAGGATGTACTCGTTTTGCTGCTCGTCCTCCATGTCCCTTAAATCTTCAACATACAGTTCGCTGCGCTTATTCCGGTACACGACCTGAAGCGGTTCATCCTTCCAGCCGCTGTAGAAGTTCGTGCGCAGTACCGTATGCCGCTGCACCAAGACATCCAAACTGGCTGCAAAGGCAGCGATATTAAAATGTCCTCGCAGATCAAAGGAGGCCTGTTCAAAATAAGCTCCCGATTGCGAATCCATCAGATTGTAAAAGAGCATGCCCTTCTGCATCGGCGTCAGTGCGTATACATTTTCCAGCTCACCGATACGTGCTGCCTGTTCCGCGATCTGTTCCAGCTCTCCAGTCGTCAGACCTTTGAAGGATACATCACTTGGCGTCAGCTGAGGCTGCTTTTGAGCGACGCAATGCGTAATGACCTCCTGCAAAGCGGATTGCAGCAGCCCCGCCACCTGTTCCAGCGTTTCTTTACGATACTGCTTACGGCTGTAAGCGATCGTCAAGCGCAGCTTGCCTTCTGAGATCATCGCGTTCAAATCCAGCGTGTACAGTAACGGTGAATGGGCATCCTCTGTTTCCCCTGCACGGTAGGAGGACAACGTAATTCCACTGTTTTGCAGATCTTGATCGACCTGCCCCAAATAGTTAAAGCTGATTTCCGGTTCTGCTGCGATCGTGCCCACTTCATCTGCAGGCAACGCAGAGGACAGGTAACGCCAAGTGCCATAGGTAAGCCCTTTATGCGGAATACGCCGCAGGCCTTCCTTCGTTTCTTTAATCCGCTCTGCCAGTGTCATTTCTTTGCCGGTCTCCAGCAGCACTGGATACAAGCTCGTAAACCAGCCTACTGTACGTGTAATATCCACCTCTGGCAAGATCGCTTCCCGACCATGGCCCTCCAGGTTCACCAGTACATGTCCTGCACCTGTCCAGTTGTGCACCGCGAGTCCCAGCGCGGTCAGCAGCAAATCATTGACCTCGGTGTTATAGGGGCGATGGGCCTGCTTCAGCAGTTGCTGGGTTTCAGCTTCAGTCCACTCCACCGTTAGCACTTCGCTGTCTGCATTCACGGAGCCCTCGTAGGCAAAATCCTTAGGCAGTGGTGCAGCTTCAGCTTTGACCTGTTCCAGCTGCTTCCAATAGACTTCATCCGATGCAGCCTCAGGACGGTTAGCATAAGAGGACAACTCCCGTGCCCATTTTTGGAAGGAATCTGTTTTATAGGGCAATCGTACGGACTCGCCCTGGATCGCCTGCTCGTAGCCTGTCGAGAAATCTTCAAACAGAATCCGCCACGACACCCCGTCCACCACCAAGTGGTGAATGGCGATCAGCAGATGGTCGCCCTCCGCTGTGCGGAACCATCCGAGTTTCACCAAAGGTCCTGCGGACAGGTCCATGCTGCTTTGGATTTCCGTTGCCTTCGCTTCCAGCGCTTCCGCATAAGCGGCCCGTTCACGGTAATCTACCATTTCCAGTGTATATAACGTGCCTTCCTCTACATGGCGAGTCCAAGCTGTATAACCAGCGGAAGTCTGATGGAATACCGTACGCAGCGCATCATGATGCTTCACGAGGTGATCCATGGCTTGGCGAATTGCCATCTCCTCAAAGCCCTCCGCGCGATAGAGCATGACCGCTTGATTAAAGTGCTGTGGACGCTCGCGCTCCTGCGCAAAGAACCAATGCTGGATCGGAAGTAGCGCCGTTTCCCCGCTGACTTCTTCCTGATCTGCCATACGACGGACCTCTTGCATATGCGGTGCCAGGGCTTCAACGGTTGGATACTGGAACAAATCCTTCATGTCCAGCTTATAGCCGGCCTGGAACGCACGGGAGGCGATTTGGATCGCCTTGATCGAATCACCGCCCAGATCGAAGAAATTGTCCAGAATACCGACCGTCTGCAACCCCAGTACCGACTCCCAGACGGCTACCAAAGCGCGTTCTTGCGCCGTACGCGGCTCGGCATAATCGACTCCGGTTTGCAGGCTGCCCTCTGGTGCAGGCAAGGCCTTGCGGTCGATTTTGCCATTCGGTGTCAGTGGCAGCTGTTCCAGTTGTACAAAGTAGGATGGCACCATGTAGCCTGGCAACTCCCGTCCCAGCTCACTTCTTAGCTTGCTGGCCTCGACTTCTTGTCCCGCGACATAGTAGGCCACCATGTGGTTTTGGCCCATTTCGTCCATACGGGCCACGACGACCGCTTCGCGTACCGATTCCACCTGGAGCAGCTGCGATTCGACCTCGCCCAGCTCAATCCGATAACCCCTGATTTTCACCTGATGATCGATCCGGCCCAGATATTCAATGTTGCCGTCCGGCATCCATCTCGCCAAATCGCCGGTGCGGTACATCCGTTCATAGCCTGCTTTGCCTCCGGCAAACGGGTTCTCTACAAATTTCTCGGCCGTCAGCTCCGGACGGTTCAGGTAACCTCTGGCTACGCCGACACCGCCGATGCACAGTTCCCCTGCCACACCAATCGGCTGCAATTGCTCCGTGCCTTCCTTCACGATATACAGACGGATATTTTGAATCGGTTTCCCGATCGGGATAACTGTATATTCCTCATCCGGCTCGCAATCAAAGTACGATACGTCCACCGTCGCTTCGGTTGGGCCGTACAGGTTGATCAGCTTCGCTCCGGTCAGGCTCGATACGAGCCGCTGGAACCTGGCCACATGCTGTGGCGGCAACGCTTCACCACTGGCAAAGACATGGCGCAGTGTGCCCAGCTTCGCTTGCATCACTTCCCGTGGCTGCTGCTCAACGTACTCCAGGAACGCATGCAGCATGGCTGGAACAAAGTGCATCGTGCTCACGCCATCGCGGGCAATCGTTTCGACGATATCTTCCGGGTTCTTTTCCCCGCCCACGGACAGCAGGCTTACCTTCGAGCCGACCATCGACCACCAGAACAGCTCCCACACCGACACGTCGAAGGTGAAGGCGGTCTTTTGCAGGATCGTATCTTCCGCACTCAAGCCGTACCGATCATGCATCCACAAAATCCGGTTCAGCACGGAATAGTGTTCCACCATCACGCCCTTCGGTTTTCCCGTGGAGCCAGAGGTATAAATGACATAGGCGACATGGTGCGATCCAGCCAGTGGCTCCAGATTCGAGCCATCTTCGTGATAGATGTCCTCGTGATCCAGTATCAGCACCTGGCCGTCGAAACTCAGCGATGCTTGCTCCGCCAGATGCGATTGCGTCAGCACCAGCTTCGCGCCTGAGTCCTCCAGCATAAAGCGGATGCGGTCGGCCGGATATTCCGGATCAATCGGCACATAGGCTCCGCCTGCCTTCAGGATCGCATAGATGCCTACGATCATGTCCAGTGAACGGTGGACCAGAATGCCTACCGGCTGATCCGGTTCAACCCCTTCGGCACGCAAGGTGCGTGCGAGACGGTTGGCTCGCTCATTCAGCTCTGCGTAGGTCAACGATTCCGCTCCGCACAACACCGCCACTTGCTCCGGCGTGTTCGCTGCCTGCTGCTCGAATAATGCGCTTAGCGTTTGATCCTGCGGATAGGCTGCCGCCGTATCTCCCCACACCTGAACGATCTGTGTCTGCTCTTCCGGTGTCACCAATTCCAGCTCATTCACATGGATATGCGGATTGTCCACGATTTGTCCGATGACATGGTTGATATGACCATAGATACGCTCCACTGCAGACCGGTTATACACCAGCGCATTGTATTCAAACAGGATAGAGATATCCTCATCAGGTACGACAATCAGATTAAAATCGTAGTTGGTTTGCTCTGCAAGTGCCACATTGGCAATAGAGAAGCCTGTTTGTGCCTTTGTCTCGCCGGAACCGCCCATCTGCTTCATCTGCTGCCCGATTGGGTAGTTTTCAAAGACCATGATGTGATGAATTAGGTCTTGTTTTTGTTCAGTCAGTGCCTGAATGTCGTACAGCGGGAACGTATCATAGACACTGGAGGCCAAAGCCTGTTCCTGTGTACGCTGCAATACTTCAGCAAATGTAGCATCTGGTGCACTGCATATCCGTACCGGAATCGTGTTGATAAACAAACCGATCATGTTCTCTACGCCTGCAATTTCTGCCGGACGACCGGATACAACACTACCAAACACAACATCCTGATTATTATTGTATTTCTGTAAAATAACGCCCCAAACGCTCTGCAGCAATGTGTTAATCGTTACATGTTGTTGCTTGGCAATTCGGTTTAATGTGGCACTCCGTTCTTTACCCAACATAAATGGCAGCTTTTCCGAAACATAACCGGAATTTGAACTTCCACCGCTTCTGTCTGTATCTTCATCGCGTTCTACTACAGAAGCTTGCACGTTCTCACTAGGCAACAATGTTTGCTGCCCAAAACCTGCCAAATAGTTACTCCAATAACGGGTCGCTTCCCGTGCATCTTGATGTTCCAACCATTCGATATAGTCACTATACGGCTTGACAGGTGCGAGCTCTGGCTGCTTATTCTCCAGCAAGGCAACATATGCACCAAACACTTCGTCCGTCATCAGGGACAGGCACCAGCCGTCCATCACAATATGATGGAAGCTCCATACAAAACGGTATGAGCGATCACCCGTGCGGAAGACAGCTACGCGCATGAGCGCATCCTTGCTTAAATCAAAGCCTCGAGCTTTGTCCTGGGCCACAAATTCAGCTACAGCCTGTTCACACCCTCTGACATCCTCATAAAAGAAGCTCGGATTTTTATGACGATAGACAATCTGCAACGGTTGACCATGCCAGCCACTATAGAAATTCGTCCGTAATATAGCATGTCGACTAACCAGCAGCTTCAAGCTTTCCTCGAATATAGACGGTGTAAAGTAGCCCTCAAGATCAAAGGTCGCCTGCTCAAAATACACGCCTGTTTCTGCATTCATCAAACTGTGGAACAGCATACCCTTTTGCATTGGCGTTAGCGGGTACACATTTTCCAATTCCCCAAGCGTCTTTGTCTGCTCCTTAATCGTATCTAATTGCTCCAGGGTCAGACCTTTAAACAGTACATCACTTGGAGTCAATTCGGTCCGCTCCCGTGTGACACAATGCTCGATCATTTCAAGCAGATTGGATTTCAACAGATCAGCCAGCATCTGCACGGTGTCCTTACGGAAGGCTTTTCCGTTATACCGAATCTCCAGTTCCAGGATGCCGTTCGTTACGATTCCGCTCACTTCGAGCGTATATTTCATCTTCGTACGGTCACTAATGACCGATCCCATCGAGTAAGGAGACATACGGATATCGCTGTTTTGCAAGTCCTGATCAAACTGTCCGAGATAGTTAAAGCTTACTTGTGGCTCGGCAAAAGCTTGATGTTGACCAACGGCTTGACCAGATTCATTCAGATATCTCCAAATTCCATAGCCAATTCCTTTATTAGGAATATGACGCAGACTCTCTTTGACCTGTTTGATGCATTCCGACAAAGCGTGATCACGGCCGATGTCAAGCCATACCGGATATTGACTCGTAAACCAGCCTACTGTACGAGAAAGGTCCGTATCCGGCAAAATGTTCTCACGTCCGTGTCCCTCTAAATGAATCAGACTGCGTTCATGACCCGTCCACGTGTACAGCGTCATGCCCAATGCGGTCAGCAGCAGATCGTTCACTTCCGTGTTATATGCGCGGTGTGCTTGCTTCAATAGTTTTTCTGTCTCTTCTTCCGTAAGCTGGAAGTCCACTGTATCCGTGTCAGCTAGGGTAAATGGCTCAGCCTGCCCTTGATCCTCAGGCAAACGTACTTGGTCTAACAAAGCGGCTGCGTTCCATTGTTCCCAGTAGGTGTGTTCACTTTCCATGGTCGCGCTATTCGCATAGGTGGAAAGTTTTTGTGACCAGAAACGGAATGAATCCGTTTTGTCTGGTAACTGGAGCGCCTCTTCACGGATGGCCTGTTCATAAGCTACAGCCAAATCCTCGAACAAAATACGCCATGATAACCCGTCCACGACCAAATGGTGAATTGCCATCAGGAGATGATCCCCGTCTGCACAGTGGAACAAGCCAGCCTTTAACAGCGGCCCTTCTTGCAGTTGAATACTGCTTTGAATTTCACTGGCTTTCGTCTCAATTGCCGTGTTGAGCATGACTTCATCCGTCAAATTGCTAAAGTCCAGCACATCCAGGTGGTACAGCTCGCCTTCCTGTATTCCGCGGTTCCATGCTTGGTAGCCTTGCTCGGTCTTGCTGAACACCATCCGCAGTGCATCATGGTGCGCTGCTAGTTTGCCAAGTGCCTGACGCAGAGCAGACTCATCAAAACCCTGCTCCCGGTGCAGCATAACCGCCTGATTAAAGTGATGCACGTCTACTTGCTCCTGTGCAAAGAACCCGTGCTGGATCGGAAGCAAAGTCGTTTCTCCAGTTACTTCTCCCTGATCTATCATACGACTTGTCTCATGCATATGCGGTGCCAGTGTTGCAACGGTTGGATAGCGGAACAAATCTTTCATGTCCAGCTTGTAGCCTACCTGGAACGCACGCGACACGATTTGAATCGCCTTGATGGAATCGCCGCCCAGGTCAAAGAAATTGTCCAAAGTACCTACAGTTGGCACGCCCAGGACGGACTGCCAGATCGCTACGAGTGCTCGTTCCGTTACAGTGCGTGGCACTGCATAATCCGCACCGCTGTGCAGACTGCCTTCCGGTGCAGGCAGTGCCTTGCGGTCGATTTTACCGTTCGGTGTCAGCGGCATCTGCTCCAACCAGATGAAATACGACGGCACCATATAGCTTGGCAGCTCTTGTCCCAGCTCCTGCCTCAGCTCATTAGCTCCAAGCTCTTGACTCGCCACGTAGTACGCCACTAGCTGGGTTTGACCCGTTTCGTCCGTGCGGGCCATGATGACCGCTTCTTGTACGGACTCCATCTGCAGCAGCTGCGATTCGATCTCGCCCAGTTCGATCCGGTAGCCTCTGATTTTCACTTGATGGTCCATCCGACCCAAATATTCAATGTTGCCATCCGGCATCCATCTTGCCAAATCGCCTGTACGATACATCCGCTCATGGTCTGCCTTGTCACCAGCAAACGGATTATTTACAAATTTCTCGGCCGTCAGTTCTTCACGTTTCCAATACCCACGGGCCAATCCTTCCCCGGCAATACATAACTCACCCGGCACACCGACTGGCTGCAACTCCCCATTCGCATTCATGATAAATATTTGGGTATTCGCGATAGGGCGTCCAATGTTAATTTGTTGAGCATGGGTCAGTTCCTGCACAGTCGACCAAACTGTCGTTTCTGTAGGTCCGTACATATTGTAAATACGGGGACCGTTTATTTCTTGCAGTGTTGCGAGCAGCTTGGACGGAAGGGCTTCGCCCCCGACCATAATTGCCTTCACGCCTTGCAGCGCGCGGGAGCCTGCTTCATGACCCAGCAGCATTTGCACCCGGGATGGTGTCATTTGCAACATCTCAATATGATGATGAGCAATCAATTCACCTAGTGCCTGAGGATTCACCTGATGCTGGCTGTCGCCAAGCACGACCGTCATTCCACCCAGCAGAGGCAAGATGGTTTCCAAGACAAAAATATCGAATGAAATGGTCGTCAGTGACAAAATGGTTTGGCTGGCTTCAAAGTCAATGACTTCGCGCATCCCTGTAATAAAATTGAGGACCGAGCGATGCTGGAGCATAACTCCTTTCGGATTTCCAGTCGAACCAGACGTATAGATGACGTATGCCAAATGCTCTGGCTGAGCAACTGTCTCCAGGTTGCCGTTCTCTCCCTGATACAATTCTTTATCTTCAAGAAATATTGCATTGGCGTGGCAATGATGCTCTTCCAACAGATCACGATTGGTCAGAAGCACTGTGGCCTCGCTATCTTCCAGCATGTATGCAATACGAGAGGACGGAAATTCGGGATCAATTGGCACATAAGCACCACCTGCTTTTAGAACGGCCAGCAGACCTACGATCACTTCTACTGAGCGATGCACCATCAGGCCGACCAGTTTGTCAGGTCCTACTCCCTGTGCTTGAAGTATGCGTGCCAATGAGTTGGCCCGTTCATTCAGTTCCCGATAAGTCAGACTCTGATGTCCAAACACCAATGCCACCTGGTCTGGCGTATATTCTACCTGCTCCTCGAACAGCTGATGGATCGTCTGTTTGCATGGGAATGCACAAGCGGTGTCATTAAATGCCGCTGTAATCTGTTGTTTTTCCGCTGCTGTGAGTAGTTCCAGCTCTTCAACCCGAACATGCGGGTTGAGCGAAATTTGCTCCAGCAGACGTGCGAAATGCCCATATAGACGCTCAATACCTGCTTGATCAAAGCTGAGCGTGTTATACATAAAACGAATTTTAATGCCTTCTCCCGGCATAACGACGACGTTCAGCTCGTAGTTGGTTTCCTCTGTAGACACCACATTCGAAATTGTGAAGGGCTCCTGTCCTTCACTGCCCAACTGCTCTACCTGTTGCTCCACCGGATAATTTTCAAATATCATAATATGATTGATTAAATCCTGTTTCTGCTCGGCCAGCGCCTGAATTTCATACAGCGGGAACGCATCGTAGGCATTGGAAGCCAGCGCCTGCTGCTGGGTTCGTTTCATCAGCTCGACAAAGGTTTCGCCTTGTTCAGACTGCACACGCACTGGAATGGTATTAATGAACAGCCCGATCATGTGCTCCACGCCTGGAATATCCCCTGGACGACCGGACACGACGCTACCGAACACGACATCCGTACTGTTGTTATATTTTTGCAACAGAACGCCCCATACCGTCTGAATCAGCGTATTGATCGTGACCTGATTTTGCTTCGCCACCCGTTCAATCTGGGCAACCAGCTCTGGCTGGAATTCGCAATCCAGATCTTCAGCGATATATTCCCCGACGTGCATCGATTTAGGCTGTGTTTTTTGCTGAGGAAGCGTAATTTGCTGCTCATAGTCCGCCAAATACCCACTCCAGTATTGCAAGGCTGCCTCACGGTCCTGACGTTCCAGCCATTCAATAAATCGACTGAACGGCGTGACTGGCTCCAGTACTGGCTCCCATCCCGCACGCAGTGCCAGATAGCTACCGAATACCTCCTGTGTCATAAAGGACAAGCACCAGCCATCCATCAAAATGTGATGGAAGCTCCAGATAAAGTGATACGTTTCATCCCCGGTTTGCAGGATGGAGATACGAATGAGTGCGCCCTCTGCGAGATTGAATCCTTTTGCTTTATCGGCAAGGGTAAAAGCTTCAACTTGAGCTTTTCGTTCCTCTTTTTCCAGTCCGCGCAGGTCTTCATAGTATAATTGTCCGCTACGATTGCGGAAAACGACCTGTACAGGCTCGTCCTTCCATGAACTGATAAAGTTCGTCCGCAATGCCTCATGACGCTGTACGAGCAAATCAAAACTTTTACCGAAAGTGACCACATCAAAACGCCCGTTCAACTCAAAGGTGGCCTGCTCAAAATAAGCCGCTGAATTCTCATCCATCAAGCTGTAAAAGAGCATCCCCTTTTGCATCGGCGTCAAGGCATACACATTTTCCAGCTCGCCCAGATCTCGCGTATCTTCCACCAATTGCTCCAGCTCATCCAGCGTTACATGGTTCAACAGGACATCACTTGGGGTTAGCATCGTTCTTTCTTGGGCAACACAGTGATGAATCACCTCACGCAAGCTGGATGCCAGCAGCTCTCCAAGCCGTTCAATCGTTTCATGACGGAACTGTGTTGTGCCGTAGCGAATCGTGAACATCAACTCGCCATCTTCGATCACTCCATTGATATCCAGCGCAAAATCCATAGTCGCGTTCGTGCTGACAGGCACACCGATAGAATAGGCGGAAGGCTGTAGATCATTGCCTTTATAATCCTGATCGAATTGGCCCAAATAGTTAAAACTGATCTCAGGCTGAGCCTGTAACCGCACGCCTGCTTTCTCCAGCATATTCATATCTGACAGGTATCGTAAAATACCGTAGCCGATGCCTTTTTGCGGAATATGACGCAGCCCTTCCTTGATCTTTTTGATCAGACGAGCGGTATGTCCCCCTTGTCCCAAACTTCCATCCAGTACAACCGGGAACTGGCTCGTAAACCAGCCGACCGTGCGCGTAATATCCACATCCGGTACAATGGCTTCCCGTCCATGGCCCTCCAGATTGACCAGCACCCGTTCGGAACCAGACCAGTCATAGACTGCTTTTCCGAGCGCAGCCAGCAACAGGTCATTCATTTCCGTGTTGTACGCGCGATGAGCTTGTTTGAGCAGCTGCTCGGTTTCCTGCTTCGTCCAGCGGACCGTCACAACCTCACTGTCTCCAAGCAGAGCATTGTCATTTGCAAAATCCTTCGGCAAAGGCTTCGCAAGGCTAGCTTCTGCTTGTTCGATATGTTGCCAGTAAGCAAGCTCCCGCTCCATCGTCGCACTGCTGGCATAGGCTGACAGCTGTTTGGCCCATACCTGGAATGAATCTGTTTTATGCGGCAGTCGGATCGCTGTGCCGGTTTGACCTGCAACAGCCTGCTCATAACCGGATGCCAAATCCTCCAGCAAAATACGCCACGATACGCCGTCTACAACCAAATGATGAATGACGATTAATAAATGGTCGCCCTCAGCGCAGTGGAACAGACCAAGCTTCACAAGCGGACCCTCGCTCAAATGAATGCTGGCTTGGATTTCACTCGCCTTGGCTTCGACAGCGGTGGATTCGTCTTCCACTGCGCTGAAATCTACAATGTCCAGCGTGTATAGCTCGCCTTCCGCTACACTGCGGTTCCAAGCGACATAGCCCTGCTCCGTCTCACGGAATACCGTGCGCAATGCGTCATGATGCTGGACCATACGGTCCATCGTACGGCGCAACGCGTCGACGTCAAAGCGCCCAGCTCGATACAGCATCATCGCCTGGTTGCTGTGGTGCAGGTCGGCCGGCTGCTGCTCGAAGAACCATCGCTGAATAGGTGTCAGTTCCACCGGGCCTACTGCCTCTTCCTGACTGGCCATCTTGCCATCTGTACGAAGCAAAGGACTGAGTGCTGCTACTGTCGGATTACTAAAGAGGTCTTTCATGTTCAATCGATAGCCTGCTTGCAGCAAGCGAGACGATACTTGCAGTGCTTTGATCGAATCGCCACCCAGCTCAAAGAAGTTATCCTGCGTGCCTACGGCTTCCACGCCCAGTACTCCAGCCCATACCGCAGCCAGTACTTGCTCCACTGTGGTACGCGGGGCTACATAGGCTGCTCCCGTATGGATGCTGCCTTCTGGCTCCGGCAAAGCCTTGCGGTCGATTTTGCCGTTGCTGGTCAGCGGGATGATCTCCAGTCGCATCAGGCGCGCAGGCACCATGTGCGCTGGCAAACCGGCTTCCAGCGCTGCCTGTACCTCCTCAATCCGCAGCTCGGCTTCTCCCGTGATGTATCCGCACAAATATTTGTTTCCACGCTCGTCCGTCCGGTCGATGACTACGGCTTGACGCACACCTGGCACTCGCTGGATCGCCGTTTCAATCTCGCCCAGCTCGATCCGGTAGCCCCGAATTTTGACCTGATAGTCCATCCGGCCAATAAAGTCCACATTACCGTCCGGCATCCACCGCGCCAAATCGCCTGTGCGATACAAACGTTCCCCCGGTACGTACGGGTTCGCTACGAATTTCTCAGCGGTCAGGTCCGCACGATTCAGGTACCCCCGTGCCACGCCAGCACCGCCAATGCACAGCTCACCCAGTACGCCGATCGGCACCGGATTCAGCTGGCTGTCCACAATGTAGAAGCGGGCGTTCAGCCATGCCTGACCAATCGGCACATGGCCGCTGCTTGGCAGCTTCGACAGCTCTTCGTCGTAGAAGCTGGAGTCAATCGCCGCTTCGGTGACGCCGTAGCTGTTCATGATGCGGATATCTGCGCCAAACCGTTCTTGCAGCACCCGGTAGTCCGTCACGCTGCAACTATCCGAGCTGGTGATCAGCAGTTCCATGCTGCTCATGTCAAGGCCCTGTTCATGCACATGCTGCATAAACGGTACGATCAGGGCCGGAGTCGATTCGAACACGGTAATCTGGTAATCACGAATCCAGCCGTACAGACGGCTTGGATCAATGCGGTCATCTTTCGGACAAATGACCATCGTGCCCCCGTTATAGAGCGTCCGTGCCATATCCCCGACGAACACGTCGAAAGAGAAGCTGGCCAGTTGCAGCAGTCGTACTGGGAACTGGTTCAGACGGTAATCCCGGCGATACGCCGCAGCCGTATTTACCAGGCTGCGATGTTCGATCATGACGCCCTTCGGACGTCCGGTTGTCCCAGACGTGTATATCACATATGCCAAATCGTGCGGTTCATTGATCGGTTCGATATCCGTGACATCCCCGGTGTACAGCGACTGATCGTCCAATGCCAATACAGTACGCAGACGCAGTCCTGTTGCCGGTTCGGATGCTTCTTCGTTGTCAGACTTCGAATCTGATTTCAAGCTTACGCCTTCACTCAGGCTGTCTCTTTCCATCGTTTCAGCGCCAGCCGCTGTTTCCAATTCACCCTCAGTCTGCCCTCCGACCAAGGCCTGCCGACTTGCCTCCAGCCAACCCTGTGCACGCTCTTGCAAACCGGTTTGCGTTAGCAGCACCGTCGCACCACTGTCCTCCAGCATAAAGCGAATCCGATCGGACGGATAATCCGCATCCAGCGGTACATATGCGCCTCCTGCTTTCCAGACCGCCAATACGCCGACCAGCATGTCCACCGAGCGTTCACTCAAAATACCGACAATGGACTCCCGTCCAATGCCCTCATTCCGCAATCTGCGAGCAAGCTGGTTTCCACGCTCGTTCAGCTCGCGGTACGTAAACTGCCGTTCCTCGTATACCACTGCCACATGATCCGGCACAAGCTGCGCTTGTTCTTCCACATAGGCGTGAAACAACCCTTCTGATTGCTTTTCATCACTCCATGCAGATACGCCCACGGATCCAAAACCGTCGATGATTTTTGCTTTTTCCGCAGCAGTCACCAATTCAAGCTCATCTACCCGTGCATCTGGTCTGTGAATCGCTTCTTCAATCATATGCAGCAAATGCTCACGGATTTGCTCTACAGCTGCACGTTCCAACACTCGCGCGTTGTACTCCAAATGGAAATGAATTTCATCACCCGGCACAACGGTAATGTTGAAATCATAGTTCGTTTGCTCTGACATGGAAGCATTGGCAATCGTAAAGCCATTCGCGCCACGGCTACCCATCTGCTCCATGCGCTGTTCTACCGGGTAGTTTTCAAACACGATAATATGGTTTACCAAGTCCTGTTTCTGCTCGGTCAGGGCCTGAATGTCATACAACGGATAGGTTTCGTAGGCACGGGAAGCCAGTGCCTGCTCCTGGATCTGCTTCATCAGCCCAGCAAATGTCATATCTTTCTCACTGTGAATCCGTACAGGAACCGTATTAATGAACAACCCAATCATTTTGTCTATGCCCGGAATATCTGCTGATCTACCAGATACGACACTGCCAAATACCACATCCCGGCTGTTGTTATACCGCTGTAGCACAACGCCCCACGCTGCTTGCAAAAGTGTGTTGACCGTCACTTGCTTCTGCTTAACCAGCTTGTTCATCCGCTCCGTCACTTCACGGCCCAGTGTAAACGAAAGCTTGTCCGCTTCATATGCTTTAGCGTGACCGTCCAGCTGTTTGACCTGCGGCAATACCGTCTGCTGCTCAAAGCCCGCAAAATAATCGCGCCAGAACCGTTCAGCCTCCGTCTTGTCCTGCCGATCCAGCCATTCAATATATTCGCTGTATGGTGTTACCGGGACAAGCTCCGGCTTGCGGTCTTCGAGGATGGCAAAGTACGTATTAAATGCTTCCCCTACAACCAGGAACAAGCACCAACCGTCCATCAAAATATGATGGAAGCTCCACACAAAGCGGTACGACTCCTCGCCTGTACGTAAAATAGACACCCGCATCAGCTCGCCTGAGCTGAAATGAAAGCCTTCGGCTTTGTCGCGCTCAGCAAAATCAGCAATGTATGCGTCCTGCTCTTCTTGTCCCATCAAGCGTATATCTTCAAAACGGAACCCGGCAGGTTTGTGGCGGTACACTACCTGTAAAGGCTGTTCATTCCAGCCGCTATAAAAATTCGTTCTGAATATTTGATGGCGATCCACCAGTTGATTGAGGCTTTCGGCAAAAGCCTCCACTTGAAAGCTGCCTTGTAGATCAAATGTCGCCTGCTCAAAATACGCCCCGGATTGCGGCTCCATTAAGCCGTGGAACAGAATGCCTTTTTGCATGGGTGTTAACGAATAAATGTTTTCCAGTTCCCCCGCAGCAGCCGTCTGCTCTACAATATGATCCAGCTCTCCGGCCGTTAGTCCTTGGAAGGACAAGTCGCTTGGGGTCAGCTCCGGCAACTCTTTGACCACACAGTGAGCCAATACCTCACGTAAACTCTCCTGAAGTAAATCAGCCAGCTTTTTGATTGATTTTTTCATGAACATTTTGTTGCTGTAGCTGATCGTCAGTTCCAGTGCGCCGTCTGTGATCATGCCGTTGATATCCAGCGCATACCGCTTGGTCAATGTGTCACTCATGGAGGCCCCGATGGAATAAGGAGACATGCGGAATGCATTATTTTTCAAATCCTGATCGAATTGTCCGAGATAGTTAAAACTGATTTCCGGCTCGGCAACAAAAGCTGCTTTCCCTTCTCTGTCAGCAAGATATCTCAAAATCCCGTATCCAATCCCTTTATGCGGCAAACGGCGCAGCCCTTCCTTGACGTTCTTGACACGCTGTCCCACATTCCGGTCTTCGCCCATATCCAGTACAACTGGGAATTGGCTGGTAAACCAACCGACCGTGCGCGTAATATCCATATCCGGCAAAATGGCTTCCCGTCCGTGACCCTCCAAGTTTACAAGCACCTGACGGATGCCTGCCCACTCCTGAATGGCGATGCCCAGAGCTGTCAGCAGCAGGTCGTTTGCTTCTGTATTGTAGGCCCGATGAGCTTGTTTCAAGAATTGTTCCGTTTCTTCGACCGTCCACGCTACGGTCAGTGTTCGATCATCACGAAGCTGTGGCTTGGCCTGAGATTTACGAGTGTAATCCTTAGGCAATGCCTCTTGAGCAGCACCAGCTCGCTCCACCTGCTCCCAATACGCACGTTCCTTCTCCAACGCGGTGCTGTTCGCATAAGCTGCCAGTTGATCTGCCCACAGGCGGAAGGAATCCGTCTTATTGGGCAAGCGGACAGACTCGTCCCGTAAAGCCTGCTCATAGCCGGATGCCAGATCCTCCAGCAAAATACGCCATGATACGCCGTCGACCACCAAATGGTGGATCGCCACCAGCAAATGGTCTCCATCAGTACAACGGAACAGAGCGAGCTTTACCAGCGGTCCTTCAGACAAGTTTATGTTGTTTTGAATTTCAGTTGCTTTCGTTTCAATCTTCGTGCTTAGGATGACTTCATCCGTCAAATCCCTAAAGTCCAGCACGTCCAGATGATACAGCTCGCCTTCCTGTATTCCGCGATTCCACGCTTGGTAGCCTTGCTCGGTCTTCCTGAACACCATCCGCAGTGCATCGTGGTGCTCCGTCAACTGGATTAGCGCTTGATGCAAAGCAGCTTCGTCAAAGCCCTGCTCCCGGTGCAGCATAACCAGCCGATTAAAGTGATGCGCGTCCACTTGCTCCTGTTCAAAGAACCAATGATGGATCGGAAGCAATGCCGTTTCCCCGCTCACTTCTCCCTGATCTGCCATACGACTTGTCATAAGCGGTGCCAATGCTGCGATGGTTGGACACCGAAGCAGATCCTTCATATCCAGCTTGTAGCCTGCCTGGAACGCACGGGATACGATTTGAATCGCCTTGATGGAATCGCCGCCCAGATCAAAGAAATTGTCCAAAATACCTACAGTTGGCACGCCCAGGACGGACTGCCAGATCGTTGCGAGTGCCTGTTCCCGCGCAGTATGGGGCGCTTCATAATCCGCTCCGCTTTGCTGACTGCCTTCCGGTGCTGGCAGGGACTTGCGGTCGATTTTACCGTTCGGTGTCAACGGCATCTGCTCCAACTGAATGAAATACGACGGCACCATATAGCTTGGTAGCTCCCGCCCCAGCTCACTTCTCAGTTTACTGGCTTCCATTGCTTGACTGGCCACATAGTATGCCACCATTTGTTTTTGGCCCGTTGTTTCGTCCACACGAGCCACGACGGCCGCTTCTCGTACCGACTCCACCTGCAATAGCTGCGATTCGATCTCGCCCAGTTCGATCCGGTAGCCCCGGATTTTCACCTGGTGATCCATCCGTCCCAAATATTCAATGTTGCCGTCCAGTGTCCATCTCGCCAAATCGCCTGTACGGTACATCCGTTCATAACCTGCTTTATCTCCGGCAAACGGATTATTTACAAATTTCTCTGCCGTCAGATCTTCCAGATTCCAATACCCACGGGCCAAGCCTTCCCCTGCTATACATAACTCGCCCGGCACACCGACTGGCTGCAATTCCCCATTCGCATTGATGATATATATTTGGGTATTCGCGATGGGACGTCCTATATTAATTTCTTGAGCATGAGTCAGTTCCTGTACGGTCGACCAAACCGTCGTTTCTGTAGGTCCATACATGTTATAAATACGGGGGCCATTTATTTCTTGCAGTGCTGCGAGCAGCTTGGAAGGAAGGGCTTCACCTCCCACCATGATTTCCTTTACGCCCCGCAGCGCGCGGGAACCAGCTTCATGATCCAGCAGCATCTGCAGCCGGGATGGTGTCATTTGCAACATCTCAATAGAATGATGGGTAATCAACTCACCAAGCGCCTGAGGATCCAATTGATGCTGGTGATCGCCAAGCACAACCGTCATTCCAGCCAATAGCGGTAAGATAGTTTCCAAGACGAAAATATCGAATGAAATGGTCGTGAGTGACAAAATGGTTTTACCAGCTTCAAAGTCAATGATTTCACGCATCCCGGTAATAAAGTTGAGTACCGAACGATGCTGGAGCATAACTCCTTTCGGATTACCAGTCGATCCAGAGGTATAGATGACGTAAGCCAAATGCTCTGGGTGAGAAATCACCTCCAGGTTGCAGCTGTCTCCCTGATACAATTCTGCATCCTCAAGAAACATGGTATTGGCCTGACAATGGTGCTCTTCTGCCAAATCACGACTGGTCAGAAGCACTGCAGCCTTGCTGTCTTCCAGCATGTATTCAATACGAGATGACGGAAATTCGGGATCAATCGGCACATAAGCACCGCCTGCTTTTAGAACAGCCAGCAGGCCTACGATCATTTCCACTGAGCGCTGCATCATCAGGCCGACCAGCTTGTCAGGTCCTACTCCCTGTGCTTGAAGCATTCGTGCCAATGAATTCGACCGTTCATTCAGTTCCCGATAAGTCAGACTCTGACTTCCAAACATAACCGCTGTCTGATCTGGTGTACATTCTGCCTGTTTCTTGAATAGCTCATGAATCCCCACATCGTCTGGAAAGGGAACTGTGGTCGCATTAAATACATTCATAATTTGTGCCCGCTCTTTGTCACTCATCAGTGACAACTCCTGAATCCGCTGCTGTGGCCCTTTCACCATATGCTCTACCACACTCAAAAATTGGTGAATCATTCGGGCGATTTCCTGCTCGCTGAACAGCTCGGTCCGATAATCCAGTTGCAATACAAGTTTATCGTCATCCAGCATGTCAATCATGGCAATATCAAAGTCACTCACCGTATCTCCGCAGAAATCGGTATGCACCTGCTGAACAGCTTCATCAAAACGAGAGAAGCTCAGCGTACGGTACTGAATGGTAACGCCAAACAGGCGGCCAATATCCGTGCCGCTTTGTTGTTCACGCAAATCCTGTATGATTTTGTTATACGGATAACGCTGATGCCGCAAAATGGACGACTGCTCCTTGCCAACACCCTGTAGGAAAGTAAGCAGCTCGGATTCCGGCTCAACTTGCAAACGTGTAGCCACAGTGCTGACGAACATGCCCATTGTATTTTTTTCCTTCTTCAACGTACGGTTAGCATACAATGTACCAACCGTTAAATCTTGTTCACCTGTCGTTTTATGTAAATAAATATACAGAGCAGCCAGAAAAAATGTAAAAATACTGATGTTATGCGCCTCGCAAAAAGCCGTGACACCACAATATAATTCATGTTCCAGTGTATAGGTCTCCCGGCGTGCAGCCGTGCTTACTGTGAGCGGATTGTACGATTTTAAACCTGTAACCTCCGGCAAATTGGCAAATTTCTCCGTCCAGTACATCTTATCCTTTTGATAGCGTTCTGATTGCTCATAGCTTTGCTCTGTCTGAATAAAATCGAGATATGAGTTCGCTGGGACCGGCGCATCTGAACCTGTACCATGCACAATATTCATATAATTTCCCGTAATTTCATTAATGGCCTGCTCCATGGTAACGCCGTCAGAAATAATATGATGCATCTTGAAACTAAACCAGGTATCTTCTGCCCCCAGCTGCAAAATAACAAACCGATACAGCTGCGAATCCAGTAAGGGGAACGGCTGTGCGTTATGATGACTCACCCATAGCTCAGCTTCCTCCTGGGTTACCTGAAGGGTTTCTATGCTTTGATTAGCAAACGGCTCAACATATTGATAGGGAATGCCGTCCCAAACCGTGATTTTGATACGAAAAGAATCATTTCGTGCAATAACCCGGTTCATTGCCTGCTGCAATGCATCTATGCGAACCGTTCCCTTGATTTTAACAGTAGTAATAATCGTAGACGTGTTGCGATTGGGATACACAAGCTCCGTGTACCAAATACGTTGCTGTGGCTGGCTTAATGCAAACAATTGAACATCGTGCTGAGTCATACGTACCTCTCCTCGCAAAATAGATATGTGTAAAAGTAACTCTGCTAAAATGACCGCCCATGGCAAGAAACGGTCATGCGATCCTTTTTTCCGGCATTGAATTACCAATGGAAGTCGGCAAAAGCGACCACTCCTGATATACCATTGAGATCTGAGTTCGCATACTTGTTGTAGCAGTTTGATGATCGTGCTTTTGCCGCCACGGTGCGACGACAATCGTTACCGTTTCTCCTTCTCCTATCTGAAAGCTGGTTTCCTTCAGTCCCCCGGAGCTTCGAAGAGCTGATTTTAATCGAAATAAGCACATCTTCTTTTTCATCGCTCACACTTTCGCAGTGCAAGCTTTTTTTAGTTGGGCGGTCATGGTGAAAAAACTCTGACTCTGGATGTATGAATATGTGCATGGAATGGGAACATTTTCGAATTATGCTGTGAGTGCATCTTGGTGGTGGGTTGTAGAATGGTTGCCGCAATGTTAACAACGTAGTGTGTCGTGATGTGTGCTGTCTGAATCTTGGCTTGAGGGTATCGATGCTACGAGACGCATGAACTGCTGCAGCGTGATTAGGAGCGTAATTCTAGGCTGAAAGGAGCTAAAAATACTCACGACTGCGCTTATGACTTCCTGATTTTGTACATGGATGAATTACAGTACTTCTTCCGGTGTTCTCTGCATCAAACGAAGCTCTTTGGTGAAAGATTAATCTGAATAAAATTGGAGTTGTCTTTGGAATATGGAAGACGTGGGACGGATTTACCGGAAATTTTTTAAAAACCAAACAAGAGACGACCGAGTTGCCATACAAATTTCTCACATCCTCTTTCCGTCCACAATATAACAATAAATCCTTATATATCTTCTTTTCTCCCAATACTTTCTAGCTATTTTAAATATACAAACTTTAAAACCGATTAACATGGGACATAAGTTCTAATTTGATAGATTTCATAAAATTAATAAACAGCCCATATTATTCTATTATTTTTATATCTTTAAATGCAAGAATTCCACTTTTTTATTAAATTGAATACTAACTACGACAAGTTAATATGATTTAGAACAAAATTTTTGATTTTATAATCGATAAAATAAAAATGCTGTGTGCTTGCATGAAGCCCAAAACCCTTGTACCAAAACACATTTTACGTTACATATCATTAACACAAATATAACAAGCCGATCCTGACACCATCCGACAAATTTCAACTTTTTCAGCAATATTCTTTAACTACCTAAATCATGGGATTTATTTGCTCAAGCTGAATTAATTCGAAATTAATAACTCTTCACTTTTTAAATAGATAGTGATTTTTTTAGATCTTTTGAACTAATTACCGAGCAAAATTTTCTTTAAATTTTCTCTCAGAATTTCGATTTAGGTTAAATATTCTCTCATTTGAGCTATAAACTTTACTTTTTTATTAATAGAAACGTTTGGATTTTTCATTAAAAGTTTAGATTTTCAGAAAATTTATAACTTTTGGACCATTTCTTTTGTGAAACTTATTGACCCAAAAACATAAAATAGCAAGTCTCCATGTGGCAAGAAACTTGCTATTTTTTTAAGTTTTGACGAGTTAATCCTTTAATAATGAAGTGAAGATTGACACAGCAAAAGTACTGAACATATTTGTCGTTGTGATGATTACTTTATACAAATCGAATCGTTTTTGTGATGAGCGCATCACGACCGAGTAAACCTCTGCACTGTGATCTTCAAGCCAATTTGTATTCGTAAAACTCCCAATACAATTCCAATCGGTCCTTATTTTTTTGCATTTCCCGTTAACTTTATAATCCCTACCTCTCCACTGAAGTATATAGTCTCCAGAACGCAAATCGTCTCTGAAACCTTGGTCAGTAGATTTCCAAGCCACTGCGTCGTGGGAAGCGATATGCACAGGCTCAGTTAAAGTCAGAATCATCATAATAGCTACTTGTGGTTTATGAAGTTGACTTGGTCTTTTGCTTGACTTTTTCTGATGTGCGTATTACCACCTCCAATTTGCATCTCCTAAGTTAATTTTATGTAAGCTCATTGAATGCATAATCTTTGAGTTCAACCTTCCATATAGGGGAACAAGGCGGCAAAACTCAAATTGAATCATTTCGAAGAAACTTAAGCACAGGTATCTAATCTAATATCAAAATATACTAGGGAGTTAAAACCAAAGTAGAAACTTAAGTACGTTATTTCACCTCATCTGATAATTGGAATGTATCTTTTTGTTTTGCTATCTTTAATACATTCACTTTGATTGTCTACTGGAACGTTTCAACCGCTACGACAGATCGGGGCAAGGAGTTTACTTGCTATGCGGTTCACCATCTGGAGGTCTATTTCTCAGCCCTTACTCTTCGTGACAACAAGAGTCTAACGAAAACGCTAACACTTTGTCTAAAATAACCTAATTTACCCGGATTACAGATAAAGTACTAACACGTTCACTTCATCTTATCAACGACTGTCCCCGAAAATGTCTGGGCTGGAAATTGCTCATGAATCTTACACAGTGGAACTGTCGCACTTAGCTTGACAATCCATTATTCTGGTGGCATTCCGTCTTTAATCTTTTCCCACTGATCGTGTTGGATTTCGTATTGCCTCTTCAAATTTCTAATTTACTGTGATTTAACTTTGATTTGTAGCTTGAATACACGCCCTAGTATTCAATCCCTCGACCGGAAATAGTAGAAGAGACCTACGTCAAGTAGATCTCTTCTAAACTTCTTGCTAATGATGTTCAACATGACACGGATGCCCGATCTACAATCTGTATTTGACATGCTTGATCTAGTATTTTTCTTTCCTCGCTTGGACACGACGATGTTTGGTTCCTAGTAACCAAAAGTCACCATTGTGATTATAACGATACATAGCACGGACAGTTCCACGAATGTTCGCCTGCGTTATTACCTCGAGATAGCATCGCCGTGGGGCTAAAACCATGATCCTATACATTCGTACTTGGTCCCTGACCAGATGTTGGAGTAATTCGTGACAGTTTTTTCTGTAGTCTTTTAAGTTTTAATTGGGCTACTACCATATACAGTGAGGGGACGACTAGTAACGTTAATAATGTCGAAAAGAAAAGGCCGGAAATGACTGTGTATACCAATGGTTTAAACAGCATACTGCCCATAATAGCAATAGGGAGCATTCCGACAATCGCTGTCATGGATGTTAATAAGATTGGACGGAAACGTGCAACGGTTGCACGGATTACAGCTTCATGCAGACTCGCCCCTTCTTTACGTGCATCTTCAATAAATTCTATTAGGACAATACCATTACGAACAACGATTCCAGCAAGTGCAATAATTCCCATGATACTCATAAAACCAATTGGTTTTCCTGTCAAGAAAATTCCTAAAATCCCTCCAGCTGCCGCAAGATAAACAGAAGTCATTATAATTGCTGCAATGGAAACTGAATAAAATTGCATAGTGATTAACAAAACAATTAGAAATAGCACAACAATGGATAAAACAGCCAAATCCATAAAGATATCAGATTGATCTGATGTCTCGCCTCCTATTTGCCAACTATAACCTTCAGGAAACTTCATTTTGGAAAGGATTGCTGTTACATCATTAACTGCCTCTGTTGCTGTTCTGTTGGTCACATCTGCTTCAACAGTAATCGTGCGTTCTAAATTGTAGTGTTTAATCTGTTGAACAGCAAAGCTAGGTCTAACCTGCACCAACTGAGAGAGTGGAACTTGATTACCGGCTGCATTAATGACACTGAGCTGTTGTAACAAAACATTAGGATCAATCCCCTGCTTTTGATTCAAAAACATCTTAGTATCAACCAATTCATTGCCTGTATCAAACTTGCTCATATTCACCCCTTCATTTAATAGCATAAGCGTTTGAGTTAAGTTCGTGTAGTTTATCAAATGCTGATCCATAGCCAGTTTATTGACCTTTAACTCAAGTGCATTTCGCTCCAACCCAATATCATCTTCAATATTGCTTGTTCCATTTACCTTCGCAATGCTTTCTTTTACTTTTTGGCTTAATGATTGTAGTTGATTGACATCACTACCAGTAATCCGGACAGAGATTGGTTTACCAACCGGAACACCCATTTCCGGAATAATAGGTTTAATGCTTACACCAGGATAATTTTTTCGAAAATATTTATTCCATGAACTTACACTCTTTTTAAGATCAAATATTCCTTTCTTCCCTGTTACCCCTATTTGACCATAAATATCTCCTTCGGGTGCACTGGAACCTAAGTCACTATACAGTAAGGGAGCCGCCCCGCCTGCAGAAAATGAAACCTTCTCTGTTTCCGGCTGCTTTTGAATCCAATGCGCAATTTCTGTAGTTACCTTATTTGTTTCTTCCAAAGAAGTACCAATAGGCATCGTAATATTTACGGAGAAATTGGGATCTTCCGATTCTGGAAATAACTCGACTGGCGTAAAGGCTACAAGGCCGTAAGCAAGCGTACCAATTAGAATGCCTATAATTCCTGTTAATAGCGGCCTTTTCGTTACCTTCATCATTATGCGCTCCGAGTACCAGCGGGTCAGCCATTGAATTTGACGACCGAGCAATCCTGAAATTTTTTCGTCATTACTTTTTCCTTTTCCTCTTCGCCGAGCTTCATACCATCCCCGACATATGGGAATAACCGTAAGTGACATAATCATAGAACCTAGCATGGTCAGTGAAATAATAACTGGAATGGGTTTGATAAAGGCTCCGATATCCCCACTCAAGAACAATAAAGGTGCAAACGCTGAAATGGTGGCAAGTGTTGCCGTCAGAATAGAAATAGATACTTCTTTTGTTCCCCGCAAGGCAGCTTCATCTGGCGATTCTTGCAAGTCACTTAACCTACGTTCAATATTATCATTCACAACGACCGCATCATCGACTAAAATACCAAGCACAATTATAAGACCAATAATGGATATTTGATTTAGCGTTACCCCAAAGATAGGTAAAAATATTATACCGATTGCAATAGATACAGGAATAGCTAGTGCAACGAACGCGGAAGTAATCAGATTTAGCCCTAATGTACAAATTACGATTACAGATATAATGGAAATCCAAGTTTCACGAGACAAATCTTCAAATAATTCTCCAACATGCTTGCGCTGCGAAAAAAGTGTTTGAAAATGAACTCCTGTCGGCAGCGTTTTTTGTAATTCAGCAATTCTGGCATTTACCTTATCGCTCATTGCTGGCACATCACTGCCTATTTCGGCCCCAACATTAATAGTAATGGCAGGCTTACCGTCTACATAAGAAAACGAATCGGCCTTGGCATGAGCGAGTTGGGCAGAGCCGATGTCTTTTAAGTAAATTGGAACGCCATCATGATTTTGGGCTACTATAGTCTGATTGAGTTCATCAGCATTTGTAGGCTCATCTATAATAAGTTGATAACTGCGTTCGTTGTATTGCACATCCCCAATGGGAACACGATCGATTTGTGCACTGATGGCCTGTGATACCTGTTCCCATGACAGGTGATAAAGCTGCATTTTTTGCGCATTCAGATCTATGCGAACTTCCCTATCAGGCAGTCCGTCCATATCTACATTAGATACTCCTTGAACTTCGCTCAACTTGTCTTTCCAAGTAGTCATCAGATCATTTAACTGGTATAACGTTTGAAGTGAATCGGATGTAATAGCATATGCTCCGATAAACGAACTCGTTAAATTATCATTAATAACAGGCACATCTGCTCCCTTAGGCAAATCCGTCTCAGCATCCTGCACTTTCTTTCTCATATTATCCCATACGCTCTGAGGGTCCGTACCGTCTTCCGATTCTACCAGGATAGAGGCATAGTTATTGGCTGAGGTTGAGGTGATTTTTGAAACACCTTTCACTTCCTTAATGCGGTGCTCCAATATCTTAGTGATGGTTTGCTCAACCTTTTGTGGTGATGCACCTGCATAAGTAACCGTGACCAACGCTTTTTGCACAACAACATCAGGCATTTCCTGGTGCGGCAGCCGAAAGAAACTAAATAATCCTACAATAATAGCCATTAAAAAAAACAACAGTGTGATTTTACGCTTTCTTATAATAAATTCAATCATGTTGACCGCCTTCTACCACTTCTACCTTGTCGCCGTCAAACAGGGTCGAAGCTCCTTTAACAACAATCACATCACCTTCACTCACACCTGAAGAAATCTCAAGCTTATTGGCTGTAACATGATCGCCCAGTTTAACTTGCGTTTTAACTGCTTTGTTATGTGCAATTTTAAATACATAAGTTTGTTTTCCCTGTTGGATAACTGCTTCTGTTGGAATTAAAAAGCTCTGTCGTTCTACTGACTTGTGAGCAGCTTTTACTACCTGACCAGGTACCCAATTGTGATCATCGTTAGCAACACTTACCTCCACATTAATGGTGCCTGTGTCCGCATTAGTAGTTGGATAAATATTAGTGATTTTTCCTTTTTTAATTTCATCATACAGTGAGATTTGAACGGATTGTCCCTTTTTCCAGTTAAAAATCTCACTATCAGGAACGGGAAGAAGAACCTTGAGCTTTTGAATTGAGCCAATCTGATAGATCGTTTGCCCTGAGGCGACCAGTTCACCTGCATTTGCAGCCTTTTTTAAAACTACAGCATTAAAGGGAGCTATAAGTTGACTTTTGCTCAAATTTAATTCGGCTAGTTTTTTTGAAAGCAAAGCTTTTTCGTAATTAGCTTTCGCCTGTTTACCAGAAGCCTTGGCTTGTGCTTGATCTGCGATGGCTGAAATTCTGGCTGCTTGTGCCTCTTTAACGGCAGCTTGGCTGGTACGGTAATCCTCCTGAGTGGCTCCTTCCACTAGAAGAGATAATTTGTCTTTAGCCTGTTCTAAATCTTTGGCTGCATTCAATGCGGCAAGTTGGGTGGATTCATGATCGGAAAGTGAGGACGCACCTGCTTCATAAAGTTGGTTTATCCGACGAGCATCTGTCTGAGCTTTGACATAAGCACTTTGCGCCTTATCAACAGCAGCTTGTGCCTGTGCTTTCTCCTGTCGACGAGCGCCATTTTTTACTTTGCTGGCGTTAGCTTCTGCAGTGGCGATACCTGCTTCTGCGGCGCTGATCGATGCATTGGCAGATTGAATGCGCGCATCCGCACTTTCAATACCGGCAATAGCGTCCGCTATATTATCTGCTGATTGTTCAATCTGCAGCCGATCGTCAGCTTCATCTAATCTAGCAAGAATGCTGCCCTTTGCAATTTTACTGCCTATAGCTACTTCCGTACTAACAATGCGCCCCCCATTTTCGAAGGATAACGTCCTTTCTTCACCCGCCATTAGAACCCCAGATAACTCCGAGCTTGTTTGAAGAGATTCTTTTGTAATCTGATGGATCTGCACGACTGGAACATTTGAAGAACTTTGAGTAGACGCACTAGACTCTTGATTTGCTGCACATCCAGTTGTTGAAACAACCACACATGCTAATCCTATCCAAAAAATTTTTCTTGAAAAAAACATACTCTTTTGCCTCCTTTAATCTGCTTATCTAGGTTACTTGAAACTTCAGCACCTATTCCGAAACCAGAAATCAGAAGAAGCGAAAACAAAAGAAGCAAATCAATTATCTGACTGGCCGTATCGGGCTGATAAATACTACCCAAGATCTAATTTTAATAATATAATTATTATACTAAAATTTGAGTACAAAACAACTGTCTTTTGTATTTATTTTTGCTGACGAAGCAGATTCATTAAAGCAAATAAAGCAAAATTGGTAATAAAAAAAGGACTTCTCCTCAGTAAGAAAGTTCTGTCTACCCCAGAACTTGTAATCAAGGAAAAAGTCACTTTTTAAATTATGAAATTTCATATATATAAATCAGAAGTTGTCTCGGATTCAGGTGAAAAATCGGTTAAAATAGGAATCCAGAAACTTTTGTATAAATGTAGATACAAACTGAACATACTCTGCGGAAACTGGAACATTACTATTTTCTAAAAAACGATCAATGTCATCACGATCCATTGCATTTAGCTCTTCAATGCTTAACCCAATAAGGCCTTGTCCTATTAATCTTATAAATAATGGATCCTGCTTACTCTTAGGGGTTAGCTGATAATATATCTTTTCAATGTCCGCCTGTTCACAGCAAATGTAGAGTTGAATCTGTACACCGCTTGTTTTGCCCATACTGAGTTTAAAATCATAAGACACATCACAAGGCAACATAGCAGGTAATTCAACTATTTGTTCGTTCATTTGCTTCTTCATCTCATCACCAGTTCCATATTTTATTTGGGCAAATTATTGAGTATTTTGGTAAAGGTTCTTATAGATTTCTACCTGGCTCATATCTATAGCTCCCCAGCTAAAACCAAGCTCTGTTAATATATATTGGGTTTGTTCGCAAACCCGGGCGTAGCCGATAATCTGTGTATTGCGTAATAAGAAAAGATTGAGGATAACGTTAATAACACTGTTTCGGGTCGCTGGTTGCTCAAATGCGTCCGCCAGATTTTGAATGAAGATTGCATATGGAACCAGCTGAAATGAATTGTTATTATTGTGAAGCATTTTTGCAAATCCAGCCCAACTTATGCGGTTAGGATTAAAAATATGGTGGTTCAGGTTGTGAACAGCGGGGTGATCAAATAGCTTCACTATGGCTTCGGCTGCCTGATCAGCACCTGTTAGATCCAACACAGGTTCATTCAAGTCGGGATACAATTGAAGTTCAGCCAATCCTTTCACAAAATTGTTGAAGCCATTCCCTTCTTTATTAATCATAAATTTTTGCAACTTCTTACTTGGATGTAACGAATTCAGTCGGTAGATCGTACAACTAAGCCCATTTTTTCGTTCTTTGCGAATCAGCGCTTCTGCCTCACCTTTGCTTTGTAAATAAAGATTATCTACATTTCCGTTTTCTTCAGTAAACTCATGGAAAATTTCTAGTTCACTACCAATCCCAATGCTAACTGTAGAGATATGATGGAGATCCTTGCTTTGTCCCACCTTGGCCAGATCAATAACAGCCTGTGTGCCTGATACATTTATCTCATTAAATTCCTTTACCGTTCCGTAATGCTTAATTAAGGCGCCTGCATGAATGATACAATCCGTTTCCCGAGCGAGTTGCTCATAACGTTCCTGGCTTAATCCTAAACGAGGCTCAGTTAAATCACCTGCAATTATAGTGACCCTATCCCACCTCAGTTCGTCACTCGCTTGTTCAAAATAGCAACGCATTCTATTACGGACTCTGTTTTCTGGAATTTCGCCGGATACTGGTCTCACCAACAATGTCAACTGAGCCGTTGTTTTATGTAATAATTCATATATTAAATGACACCCCAGAAAACCAGTTCCTCCCGTCAGAAAAATGTTCTCATATTTTTTGCGCTGTTTAAGAATTTCGGAATCATATAATTGAATATTACTTCGGTAGTACTGCAATAAGCTGTCCATATTGTCTCTTTTTGGTATGGGGGCATTTTTCATCTCGTTGATAATCTGCTGGAAATAACCTTGTTGCTCAGCAACATGCAGAGATAATTGTTCAATAGTTGGATAAGCAAATATATCGTTTATGGATACTGTATATTGATCACTAAGATGTGCAATCATCTTGATAGCGGAAAGTGAACTGCCTCCTATCTGAAAAAAATCATCTTTAATTCCGACACGTTTAAGGTTTAAAATATTTTTCCAGACTTCACTCAAATAGAGTTGAACCTCGTTTTCTGGAGCGCGATATTCATTTTGAGGGAGTGTATCCCCACTCCATCCTTTCAACACTGCTGTATCTGCTTTGCCACTAACAGACAAAGGCATTACTGGAATTTGGAAAATACGTGCCGGTATCATGTAATTCGGCAATTTGCTTTGCAGATATTTATGTATAGCGTCCATTGTCCAAGAGTGATCGCTAACTAGATAGGCTACCAACAAAAGCTCTCCGGATTCATTTGGTTTCACAATCACTTTAGCCTCTAAAATATCAGGATGCGACAAGATCGCTACTTCAATATCCCCCAGTTCAATGCGGTAGCCCCCTACTTTGACTTGGTTATCTGCACGTCCTAAACATTGAATCATCCCAGAGGACGTCCAGCGTGCTCTATCTCCAGTTTTGTACAACCGCTCATTTTTTTGAAGTGGGTTTTGTATGAATTTAAGTGCTGTTTGTTCCGGATTATTCAGATATCCTTTAGCCAACGCTTTCCCACTGATTGCCAATTCCCCAATAGCTCCAACTGGCTGAAGATGATTGAAGTCATCTATAATGTAACAAGCATAATTATTAAGAGGTCGGCCTATCGTCACAACATCTGATTCATTTAACTCGGCAGCCGTAGCCCAGACCGTTGCTTCTGTTGGACCGTAAACATTGATTATACTAGCACTTGTCAATGTGCGAAGCTGCTTAAGCGCCTGCTGTTTGAATTCTTCTCCGCCGATTAAAATTTTGTTCAATCGAGATAGTGCTTCTCTACCAGAGGGATGATTTAGCAATAGTTGTAACCTGGAAGGAGTAAGCTGTGTAAGATCAACGTTATGCTGTCGCACTAACCGTTCAATTTCAACGGGGTCCATATTCTCTTGATCACTGGCCATTACAATTGTAATTCCGTGAAGCAAGCAATATAAAGACTCAACCATAAAAATATCAAAGGATAAGCTGGTAACGTTTAACATCACAGATGTTAACGCGGGTTTAATAACTTCATTAATACCATCAAGAAAGGCAACTACGGCTTTGTGCTGGATTTCAACACCTTTTGGTTTTCCTGTGGAGCCAGATGTAAAAATAATATATGCCAGCCTTTCATCGTCGGGTGAAAGGGGCGCATATGTAGCAGGGAAATAGGAGTCACTAATATCATCGGTATCAAGACAAAGCACGATCGGGTCATTGCCTTCATGATCGTTTATAGTACTGAGATTTTTTTTATAGGCACTTGTTGTAACGATAATAGAAATTTCTGCTTCCTCAATAATGGATTGAGAACGTGCGGTTGGAATCATCGGATCGATTGGTACGTATGTAGTGCCAGCTTTGAGAATACCTAAAATAGCAGGAAGAATAAATGGGGATCTGCCCATATATACAGCAACAGGTTTTTCCATATTCTTTTGGCTAATGTATCGAGCTAACTGATTAGCCTGTTCATTTATTTCTTGATAGGTCAACTTCCGATTCTCAAAAATAAGAGCTACTTGATCGGACCGAGCCAACAGCTGTGGTTGGATGAGTTGATCTACTGTTATTCCTCCCAATTGTGTGTCTGTTTGTATTGAATTAAATTCGTACATAATCTCATCTAGGTTTTTCTTTGTGAGTAGAGGGATATCATACAAGTACATTTCTGAGTTATGGATAATTCCTTCTAAGTACATAAACAAAGCGTCCAGCAAACGCTCCAATGTCCCTGCATTGAATAATTCTTCATAATATGAAACCTTAACAGCTAAGTGACCGCCCATTTTGAAAAACCTGAATCGCGTATGAGCATGTATATTGGTCATTTCCTCAGTTGAATGGATTGAATCAAATTGTACAAGTGTCTCTACCACATGCTTTCCTTGTGGGTCAGTGACTATACCGATGTATTCAGCCATTCGTGCAAAAGCAATAGATTGATGTTTAAATGCATCGCTAACTGTATCTTTTACTATGGTTAACCATTCTCGAACAGTTAACTGAGGCTTCATACAGGATCTTAATAGTATGGGCTCATTAATATATGCCGATCCGTTTTTTGGTTTCATCTTTGGAGCTGCGATTACAAGATCCTCGCTTCCTGTATAGCGAGCAAGCAAGTACATAACTCCTGACAATAAAATCATATATGTGCCAAGTTCTGATTTGCCACTCATTTCATTTAAAGAAGAAGTAACAGGCAAAGGTAGGACCCGACTGATTTCTTTCAACTTATTCTCTGTTAATGTTGTTTCAGAAGAGGGTTCGAAGTCATAAGGAAATGTGGAAATCAGCACCTCAGGGTCCAAAATATTGGTCCAAAAATTTGTGTGTTTACTGCTGCCGTCTGTTAATGCCGCGACCATACCCCGCTTCATGTTTTCCATAGATATTACCTCACTTTATATTTCAATAATTAGATAACTAAACTAACTTTAAAAGTTGAATTCTACATTCTCTATATCAATTTCATGATCCGAAAGTTTCAAAATTTCGGTTAGCTGTTCATCAGAATTATGAATAAGCCTCATAAGTAACTGGAAATAATCGTCTGCTGTCCTTGTAATCGTCTCTTCGATAAATAAAGCTGTGTTATACTCCCATATACATTCAAATTGTCCTTCCCAGTTATAAATATATAAAGTCAGATCAAACATCGAAATTGTATTGTTGAAAGGGCGTACTTTCAAAGTCAGGTTCTCAGATTTCAAAACCGGAAGGTCCATATTTTGCATCGTGAATACAACATCAAACAATGGGTTGCGTGATTGATCACGCTTGAGCTGGAGCCGTTCTATCAAAGCTTCCAGTGGATACTCCTGATGTTGGAAAGCCTGCAAAACGTTACGTTGTACCTGCTTGATAAACTCGATAAACGTGGTGGCTTCCGATGAATTGTTGCGTAAGGGTATTGTCTGAACAAACATGCCAATGATTTGGCTAAGTTCTTGTTCTGAACGGCCCTGAGTCCATGAACCGATGACGATGTCCTGCTGTCCCGACATTTGACTGAGCAGCAGATGATATACGGTGAGTAAAATGACATAAGGAGTTACCCCTGTCTGCTGTGCAAAATGGAGTATCGTATCCGTAGCTTTCTTATTCACCGTATAATGCGCTTGAGTCCCATGAAATGTTTTACGAGCAGGACGTGGATAATCTGCGGCTAGCTGTAATACAGGCACCCCACCACTGAATTGTTTGACCCAAAAATCTTCAGAGTCGGATGTCCCCGTCTCCATCATTAAACGTTGCTGGGTAGCGTAATCTCTATACTGAATGGATAAGGGCTCTAATTTTTCATTAGACTCATAAAAATGCATCAATTCTTGCAGAAAAATGGTTAACGAGGTACCGTCTGAAATAATGTGATGCATATCAAGAAATAAAGCACACTGGCCATTAACCATATGCACCAATGCAACACGCAAAAGCGGCGCCTGCTGAAGATCAAATGGCTTAGTGAATTCTCTTAATGCTGCATCCAATTCATTTTCTTGTAAAGGGATATACAACTCCTGCAGTTGGCACACTACATGCTCATGAACGGTTTGAATGGGACCCGAATCTGTCATCGTAAAAGAAGTACGCAACGTTTCATGTCGTTCCAACAACTGATTTAGGGCCCATTCAAATCTCTCTTTATGCAAGTCACCTTCTACAATAAAGGAATACGGCATGTTATAGATAGGTAACTGAGGATCGTATTTTGTCATAATAAACAGTCGCTGCTGGGAAAAAGACAGTGGAGATTGGGGGTGTGACATTTTTCTTGATGCATCCTGATGTGTTTGCTGCCCCTTATCCTTTCGCTCAATGGCTGCTTTAAATTTACTTAATACTGGATTTTCTAACAGATCATTAATCTGAATATAAGGATTTAGTGTTTTTTTGAGATCATTTATAATTTTAACAGCTGTGATGGAATCTCCGCCCAACCGATAAAAGTCATCTGAGTCATCTATTTGATGTATCCCGAGATAATGGCACATAATCTGTTCAACAATTTCTCCGTCATATACATCTTTCTCAGATGTTACATGCATTTCAAATGATTGAGTTCCGAAAAGGTCAGTTTCCCCCCTCGGAACGGATCCACCAAATTCTGCCCAGCACCTATTTGGTTCAAACGGGTAAGTTGGTAACCTCATTTTTCGAACCGATTGCTTCCTGTACAGTTTCTCCCAGTCAACTTCTTCACCGCGAACATAAGCTAGGCATAAATCAGTTGCATTTTTATTTCTTTTCCAATCACAGTGGTCTAATATCATGTCAGCTGAAAGTGAATCGTAGTATAGATCAGACCATGATAGATCTGTAAAATTGGCGGACGATAGCTTCTTCAGCTTGAGGATAAGATCTTCCCTACTGCTAAAAGTAGTTGCAGCTCGATGAACATGATGGGTTCTTCCCGTCTGTAAGGTGTAGCATAATTGTACTAACGAAAGATTTCCATTTTCTATCAAAAAAGAGTGGTATACCAGCAACAGTTTCTTTAACATATACTCCGTTTTGGCAGAAATCGTAAATATCAGTGGAAAATCAGGAGGGTCTTGTTTTTTCTGAATAGTTAGGGGCGATTCCTCCAAAACGATATGACAATGAGTCCCGCTTTTTGAATATGAGCTGACACCGCAACGTAATGGATAATCTTCAGCAGAAAGTTTAACTGCGCGGTTCTCATCATGAGGAGAACTTGGCAAATCACTTTTTACATCGTAAGGATAAGCTTTATGAAATGGTGGATGTATTTTTTTGTTTTGAAGCGAGAGCACTGCTTTGAATAGACTTACCAAACCTGATGCATGATAAGACATCCCAAATTGCGAGTGTATTGAGCTAACGGGGCAGGATTTTTTTTGTGAAGTAAAATAAGAAAAAGCTTGTTCAATGCCTTGCATTTCTTGCAGCGAATCTACTAGGTTTATGTCGTGGTTCGTTTCAATAAAAGAAAGGGTATCTGGATGAATGGATGCATTATGCCATGCACGAATCAAAAGTTCGCATGCAGTTGACTGCTGATCCTGCACAGACTGGTATCTCCCGCTCTGAATCACTGCGGATCCTTTCACAACTGCATGAATCATATCCCCATCTTCCAGTGCTCGGCTTAAAGGCTTAATCAAAACAGATACTACGGCTTCTCCCGGAAAATAGCCCTTATTTTCCAAAGTATGGACCGGATTTTGCTGAACGTGAGGGAACAAATTCAGGTGGAATGTTCCTACCAGCGCTTGGTCACATTCTCCATATTGCAAAGCCTGACATGCCTTTTGTAGGCATAGTAGTGATGAGGATTCAGCGGTGTCAATAACCATACTGGTTCCTCTCCAATCCATTAGATAAGAGATGCCTCCGGCTTGAATGGCTGCGAGATTTCCTTCATCAAGAAAATGTACCTGGTGAGGATATACATCAGATACCATTTGTCTGTATGTATAGTGAGGCAAATCACTTTTCCCTACAAATACACCAGTGCGGCTTCCTTCAAGCTGTTTTTCCCCATAACCAGCATCTTCCATTGTTTTCCATGCTGTTTGCAAAAAAAGACGTTGCCCTGGGTCCATCAAACATGCTTCTTCCGCAGAAATCCCAAAAAAATTATAATCAAATTGATCTATCCCATTGAGGTAAGCACCCTTTTGAAATTCGGGTTGTTGTCCATTATCCAATCCAATCCAGCGGAGGTAATGCAAGAGGTCCTGATTGCGTTGCGTTGGCAAAACATTTTCATTTATCCGACCGGACTCCAATATATCCCATAATTGATCCAATTCAGAGGCATCTGGAAACAGACCTGCCATCCCAATAATAGCAATATTATCATTTAATAAAGCTTCTTTTTCTCCCAAATCATCAACAATTGTATCCATGAATACATTCCGCCTTTATTTATTGATTGAATGAAGAGTATGCTTTATCAAATGTTACCACTATGTAGGTCTGGGTTGACCGCAATTAAATAGAGTTATACCACAAAATTGTTGTTGTAATTGCTGATGTGATATTTCACAAAATATACATTAAAAAAATCATAGTTCTTGCTTCAAAAAGTAGGTTTTAGCCAAAACTATTCATCAAATATTTTGCTCTCAAGCAGATTTATTTTTTCTCTCTCGGCGTCTAGATCAATCTCTACAAAAATTCCAACTTCTGCCAGTCTGTTCTGTTTAGCAACTTCAAGCAATTGGCTTAGCCATTCAATTTGAAACAGACCAAATTTATGCCCAGCAAGGAAAAGATGTTGTTTAGCAAGAGGCATAACATCACGAAAAACAACAAAATCATCGAGCAAATTCCGAATGAATTCAATTTGCTCGCGAATGCATCTTTTAAGCTCCTGTTCTATAATTTCCAGGTCAGAAAATTGGCTAAATGCAATGGCAGGATTGATGGGATGAAACATATTCGGTGTGAATTGAAACTGCTCTTTCATTAATTGGTGAAATTTTTCTTTCCCCACTTCTGTAATCTGGTAGATTGTGCGATCAGGTCGATTTGTCTCACGTACAACCTCCACTACATCAATGCAGCCTTCCATTCGAAGTTGGTCGATTGCATAATATAAGGAACCATCTTGAATTTTAATGTACAAGTTCATTTTACGTTCGGTTAATTTTCTGCGAATTTCGTAAGGATGTGCATCCCCTTCCAATAGTAGGCCTAGAATTACCAGTTTCATAGACAAAATGAAATCACTCGCTCTCCTAATAGTAGTTAAGGTAATTTTATTTTTCAGTACAAAGAAAATGGAGTAGTACTATAATTATTATAATACATTTTGAGTAATATACAAAACAAGTTCAAAAAAATATAAATCGCCTCTGGCTTTATCTCAAAATGACTGAGCCAGAGACGATTTGTAAGGTAATTATTAAATAGATTTAACTCTTTCTGATGCGTAGTTCCAGCAATTTTTGTTGCTTAAATTATCCGCGAGCATATGCGTATGATCAGAAGACAAATTGAGGTAATGTTTCAATAAAGGATGGCCGTCGTCTTTTGACTGTATAAAAGCACGAGATGCAACTTCGGGTGGAGTAATCCAGTATCTCTCCTTACTAAAAGGATAAGTTGGCAGACTCATGCGTTGTGGGTGACCATCCTTGTATAACTTGGTCCAGTTTATATTCATTCCCATAGCCCACAAATCCACTAATTTCGTGTACTTTTTACGGGCCATCCATTTTTCCACGATATTATCTAGCTCTTCATCTTCGGTAAACAAACGTAATATCTCATGATGATTTTTGGTATGTCCTCTATAAAGACCATCCGAAATTGGATTGTTAATAAAAGCGGTGAGCTTTTCCTTTAACTCCTGCATGGAAGTTACTATAACAGCCAAACGTTCTACCATCGCTTCTCTGCCTGTTTGCAGAGTATATGCCATCGCATTCAAATGTGTATCAGAATATTTACTATCTTGAATGACGTTGATTAGTTGTTTGGCCCGTTCAACAAGTTTCTCTTCATTTAAAGCAGATAGCACGATTATCACTTCGCCATTCTCTGGCACAAATATACTCGCATTTTTCGAGGAAACCTTTTTCTGAGGAATATATTCCTCAACAATGATATGTGCATTGGCTCCTCCAGCTCCAAAAGATGAAATTCCCGCAGTTCGCGGATGTTCAATTAACTCTCCGTTTATGTGAAGCTTTGGTCTATGCCAAGGTGTCAGTTCTTGTTGAACGATAAAAGGAGTATTCTCAAAGTTAATATTTGGATTTAATGTCTGCGAATGAAGTGACGGAGCTAGTTTTTTGTGTTGCATCTGAAGTAATATTTTAGTTAACCCAGCAATGCCAGATGCACTTTCACAGTGACCGATGTTAGATTTAACAGATCCAATGCTGCAATGTTTATCTGTTCCATAGTCCTTAAAAGCCTTTGTCAACCCGGCAATTTCAATGGGGTCCCCCAAACTAGTCCCTGTTCCATGCGCTTCAATATAACTCAAAGCCCGCGGATCAATTCCACTTTCACGGAGCGCCCGTTTAATCACAGCTGCCTGGGCGTTGGGATTAGGTACGGTATATCCGTTTGTTTTGCCACCATGGTTAACCGCTGTACCTTTAAGTACACCGTAAATATGATCCCCATCTGCAATTGCTTTATTTAGAGGTTTAAGAAGTACAGCCCCTACCCCTTCTCCAGGAACGTATCCATCCCCCCCTTCTCCGAAACTTTCACAACGACCTGTAGTGGATAAAAAATTCCCCTGTGACAGTTTCAAGTATTTGTTGGGATGAATTGATACGTTTACCCCCCCAGCAATAGCCACTTCGCATTCGTTGCTACGCAGACTCTGACAGGCTAAGTGGATTGCAGTGGATGAAGAAGAACACATGGTATCCACAGCCATACTCGGTCCATGAAAATTACAATAGTATGAAACACGATTAGCAATGGTGGCAGGGTGTCCTCCAAAGGCTATTTGCTGTCCTAATACTTGAGATTGCGCTCCATACAGTTGGTATTCTTCATACATGATCCCTACAAAAACGCCTACACTTGCAGTAGGGTTTTCTTCGTCTTTAACAACTAATGTATCTTTTGTATAGCCCGAGTCTTCAATTACTTCGTAGGCACATTGCAGAAACAACCGTTCTTGTGGATCTAAAAACTGAGCATCGTGTGGTGAAATGTGAAAGAACTTCGGATCAAACTGGTCTACACCGTTCAGAAAACCTCCCCATCGAGAATATACTTTTCCTACCTTGCTGCTATCCGCATCAAAGTAGGCGCGATAATCCCACCGCTCTGGAGGAATCTCAGTGATACAATCTTTTCCATCTTTCAGGTTGTTCCAATATTGCTGTAGATTATCCGCTCCAGGATACTTACCAGAAAGTCCAATAATGGCAATATCCGGGGTTTTAGCTATCTGCTCATGGTGACTGGCAGACCGCTTGGCACGTATAGATTGGACAGGTTCCTTTATCAAAGAAGCAGACTGAGGAGTTGGCAAGGAAGTTATCATAGAGACATCAAACAATTTGATTAATTTATCCACATGATTTTGTGAAAAATATGCAGCCAGTTCATTAAGGGTCTGATATTCAAAAAACAAAGTTTTGGATAGGGGACCCAATACCCTCTCTAGATTATCAGTCATTGTTACAATCATCACGGAATCAATTCCATAATATTCTAATTCTTTATCTGCATCAATGCGCTGCACAGGTAACTTAATGACCGATGAAAGCATTTTGCGTAGATAATCAACCGTTTTATTAAAAATATGCGGATCTGAAGCAGGATTAATTGTATGCTGATTTTGAGTCGGATCAATGAATATACTTTTCAAATAAGCCGACAAACGTAAAATAGTTGTATATTCCTGAAAAATATTAGTAGACAAGTCAAGCTGGAAATGCTTGTTCATTGTACCCATAAGTTCAGCAAACAATACTTGGTCGAAACCGTAATCTATTAGATCTACATCTATATCCACGTAATCTGGTTCAACTTTGAGAACTTTGGCCACCATCTGAGTCAGGTCTAATTCAATCGTATTTAAGTTATCTGAAACAACATGGCCGTGTCCCAGTATAAGTTCTTTTAAACGATGAACCTGTCCTTCTGCTGCCATTATGCGAGCGGACGTACCGGCCAGTGCTTGATACAGCAGCGCGATCCCCGTGGTCGTCCGCAGCGGTGTCATGCCTAACTGCTGCTCCATCCGTTGCCGCGTAGCCAAATCCACCTGCATTCCGCCTTCTGCCCATAATGGCCAGTTCAGCGATAGCGTGCGCCCGTGTCCTATGCCTTGCTTCACCCGCTCCTGGCGGTATACCGCATAACGATCCATAAAGGCATTGGCCATCGCATAGTCCGCCTGACCTGCGTTCCCCAGCACCCCAGCTATCGACGAGAACAACAGGAATAGGTCTAGCTTCATGCCGCGCGTCGCTTCGTCCAGATGCACGGTGCCTGCCACCTTCGGTGCCAGCACCCGCTTCCCTTCCGCTACGTTTTTCTTCAAAAGATACTGGTCCTCAATCACTCCAGCGCTGTGAATCACCCCGTTCAGCGCTCCATACTTCTGCTGAATCTGCTTCATCAGGGCGTGTACCGCCGGGCCGTCGGTTACATCCAGCTGGGCATAGATCGCCTCTGCCCCTTGCGCCCGCAGCTGCGCCAATGGCTCTGCCGCTGCTGACTCGGGTGAGCGACCGGCCAAGATCAGAATCGGGTGCTTCGTCTTCGCCGCAATGTCTTGTGCCACCCGCTGCCCCAGGCCTCCGGCTCCGCCCGTCACAACGTACACCCCGCCGTCTTTCCAAGGTAACGTTGGTAACGTTTCTGGACTCGTCAGTTCCGGGCATACTTGCCAGCGGGCTACTTCGCGTGCCCCGGCACGGTAGCGGATGTCTGTTTCTTGCGTGCAACGGCGGTTGTCCTGCAGCCGTTGCAGACCTTCCTGACCCGTGGACAGCCGTCCCAGTTCAATCATCTGTCCTCGCAGCTTCGGCTGCTCCAACTGGGCTGTGCGCAGCAGGCCCGTCAGCCCTGACCATAAGGCGGCGTATCCCGCTTCTTCTGCCTCCGAATCCACGGAGACGATTTGAATGAGTACCCGCTGCTGTGGTTTGCTGCGCAGCACCTCCTGGATTCGTTCCAGCGCTTGCATCGCATACTGCTCGTAGCGTTGCTCCAGACGCTGTGCCTCGGCTTGCAGGCGGTGACACACCACCTGCGGCGAGGTCTGCAGCAAGTCTAGCAATGCTGCCCATGCGGTTTCCTCTCCAGGGAGTGACGCGCTTTCCGGCGGGTCACACAGCAGAACCAGATGTGCTTCCTCAGGTTCCTGCTGCGCGTGTGCTGCCGGGACCTCCTGCGCATGCCAAACTGGCTCCGCCATGACGGTACCTAGCTGCGCTTTCTCCCCATGCAGCGGCCGGGTGCTGAACCCGCTGAGTCGCACGCAGACCTGCCCCTGCGGATCGCAAACCTCGATATCCAGCTTGCGCACCCGCGCTTCAGGTCCGCTGCCTGCACTGTAGCGGATCCATGCCCACCCCTCCTCGGGGCAAGCCTGTCTTACTTCCAGAGCCTCCAGGGCAAACGGCAGTTCCGGCTTGGGAGCTCCCTGACCGGCTGCCAGCTGCAGCCCCAGGCACCCTTGCAAGACGGCATCCATCAGTGCCGGATGCAGGGTGTAGAGGGCCTGCGAGGCCCGGGCTTCTTCTGGCAGTCTCACATGAGCCAGCACCTCTCCCTCGCCCAGATGCAGGCGCACCAGTCCTTGGTGCGTCGGCCCATACTGCAGCCCGAGCTTGGCAAACTGCGCATAGCAGGCGGCTCCTTCCATCACGCCCTGCGTGCAGGCGGCCTGACGAGCTGCCAGGTCGACCCGGGCTATCTCGCTTGCTTCCAGCCAGCGGGCTTGTCCCTGACTGTACACCACCGTTTCCCCAGAGACGCCGGTTTCTTGGTAAATGTCATAGCAGATCCGGCCGTCTTCCTCCACCGCCAGCCCGATATCCACCTGTACCGCGTCCCCTTCCACCTGTAGGGGACGGGACCAGACGATCCGGCTGAGCTGCAGCACCCCAGGCTGCTCTTGCGTCCCCCTGGCGCTCTCCACCGCCGCCCGTGCCATCTCCAAGTAGGCCACCCCCGGCAGCACCGCTGCTCCCTGCACCACATGATCGCGCAAGAAGGGCTCCGTTCCCCAAAAGGTACTGCTATACCGCTGTCCCGCCAGATCCGACGTATTCTCCTGCAGCAGCGGATGCAGTACGGCCCGGGCAAGGGCACCTGCTGGATTCACTCCAGTGGGCAATACACGGGGTTCAGCGGGTTGCGGCACCCAATACCGCTCGCGAGCAAACGGATAGGTCGGCAGGCTCATCCGCCGTGGACGCATGTTTCCATATAACAAAGACCAGTCTATCAGGGCTCCTTTTACCCATCGCTTTGAGACCTCTCTAAATTTTCTTTCCTGTATCCATTTAGCATCTATTTTTCTATCCTCATCAAGAATCTGTCTATCAAAATGCTGTCCTACAACTTTTCCTTGATAACAATTTGGAATATCTGTAAGTTTATTTAAAAACATATCCAGTTGGTGCATCAATTCAGCAATAGTCGATACTTCAAATATGACCCGGTGTTCCATAGCTTCACGCCCGGTCTGTAAAGTGAAAGCCATATTCATAAGTAGTTCTTTGGCGGCATCAGCTTCTTTAATATTTCTATCGTCTAGTGCGACAAGCTGATTTTGTAAAAATTCCAATATTTTCTTTGCATAGACTTGAAGACGATCTTCATTTTTTCCAGACAACGGAATTAATACACTTTTGATTTCTTTTTGTCTCTCGTTTTCGAAAACAATTTTCTTCTCATATTCCTCCACAATTAGGTGCGCATTGCTTCCATTTGCGCCAAAAGAACTTATCCCTGCACGAAGCGGAACCGTTGTTTTTTGTCCGGCTACTTCGATTGTCGGTCTAGCCCATGATTGAAAACCTGTTTCCACATAAAAAGGGGTATTATCTAAAGAAATGTATGGATTAAGTTTCTCAGCGTGCAATGATGGGAAAATTTCTTTGTGTTTAAATTGCAACAACAATTTGGTTATCCCTGCTATACCTGCTGCCGCCTCTAAATGCCCGATATTTGACTTTAATGAACCAAGCGCACAAAATTTCTCCCCATCTGTCCAAGGTTGGAAGGCACGTTGCAATCCATGAACTTCAATAGGATCGCCAAGAGAGGTTCCGGTTCCGTGAGCTTCAACATAAGTAATTGTTTTAGGATCAACACCTGCTTTACGGATAGCATCAGATATAACCTCCGATTGTGCAATAGGGTCAGGTACAGTTGAACCGGATGTTTTACCAACATGGTTAATAGCCGACCCTTTAATAACTCCATAAATAGGATATCCTTCCTTCTCAGCTACTGAAAGTTTAGTCAGAAGCAAGGCGCCTACTCCTTCACCTGGCACATACCCATCTCCATCTACGCCAAAGCTCCGGCATTTTCCATCTGAAGATAAAAAGTGTGCTTGTTGCAAAAATACGTATTTATGAGGGTGGGTAACCAAATTAACGCCACCTGCAAGGGCATATTGACATTCATCACGTCTGATACTCTCACAAGCCAGATGAATAGCGGTTAATGAAGAAGAGCACATGGTGTCGACAGCTATAGAAGGACCGTGGAAATTCATGCTGTAAGACACCATATTTGGAATAGAAGAAGAACTGATTCCAAACCCCATAGGTGTCCCACGTTGTGTCATTTCAGAACCATACAGTTCATAATGATTCCACATCACACCAGCAAAAACGCCAACGCTGCGATGGCTGGATGAAGAATAATCATGATGGGTGCGTTGTAACGCAAAACCCGCATCTTCGCAGGCTTCCCAAGCTGTTTGTAAAAACAGCCTGGCCTGAGGGTCCATCATTTCAGCATGAAAAGGTGTAATGTTAAAAAATAAAGGATCAAATTCGTCAATTCCTTCTATAAACCCACCGTATTTATAAAATTCATTTACATCATAAGAAATGGAGTTATTCGCCCATCGACTTTCGGGAATTGCAGAAATACAATCTTTTCCTTCTTTTAGATTCTGGTACAATTCATCAAGGTTGTTCGCCATCGGATATCTGCCAGAAACTCCGATGATGGCAATGTCGTCTGTATCACTGCTCCGCTCATTGGCAGAGATGACGTTATCCCCCGTCGTAGATGCAAGTTCTCCAGCAGGTGAATTATATGCTAAACCACCCATGTTTTTTAGTATTTTTTCATAATCTCCATATAATACAATAGCCCGAGCTTGTTCTGCCATCAACAGACTATCTACTATGCGAAGAGCTTCCGTAGTAGGCAGAGGAAGCGTTCCCGATGAAGCATACATCATTTCTTCCATTTGATCCCCGATTTGCATACCGCCTTCAGACCATAATGGCCAATTAACAGATAAAGTAATGCCTTTGCGCTGCCCTTGCTTTACCTTGCGCTGGCGTTCTTTTGCAAAAATATCAATATAGGCATTAGCACTGGCATAATCAGCTTGTCCAAGATTACCTGTGATTGCAGAAACGGAAGAAAACAGCATAAAGAAATCCAATGCTTCGCCTTGTGTTGCTATATCCAGGTGATGAGAACCTTGCAGTTTCGGTTTCAATACTCGGTCAACTTCAGACGGTGTTTTCTGTATAATTAATTGATCGTGAATCACTCCTGCGCAATGAAATATTCCTGCTGGAGCACCCCATTTTTGTTTAATGACCTTAAAAGCATGCTCGGTTTCATTAAGCGATGTCAGATCTGTCTGCAAGTATATAACTTCGGCCCCTTTTTCAATTAAGGCATTGATTCTCATTTCATTCTCTAAAGTTAAAGGTGATCTTCCGAGAAGAGCAAGCTTTACTCTTCCTTCACAAACATCCGTCAAATGATGGGCTAGAAGTATTCCAATTCCCCCTAGTCCACCTGTGATAACATAAGCAGCATCTTTGCAATAATTATAAGGTGCATCAGGCACCTTTAGTTCGATAAACTCCTGCACGTAACGTTCAAGTTGTTTTCCTTGATATGCAATGGCGATTGTCCCCTGATCATGAGCTTGTGCTTCTAATTGAAGTAAAGGAACGATGGTCTCTGGCAAACATGAAGCCAAGTCATCAATAATGATATGCTGGCTCTGAATTTTAGGATTTTCAATATATGCTGTCTTTAATAAAGCCTGCAATGCAGCTGCATATTTATTGGTTTCCTGGTTTCCGCTGACTAACTGGATTAATAGTTTCGTTTGAGACTTCCTGAGAAGCTCATTTTGGATAATCAAAAGCAAACGCTTGAATTTATCTTCCCATGCCTCTCCTTCGTAAGGAGTAGCTGCATTTAAATCCAAAACTTGCTCAAACTCTGTATGTTGCTGAAGATAGACCTGTAAATTATGCATGCGATCATAAAAAATAATGCAATGACGTCGTTCAGCGGAGGAGTTGCTGCTACTGCTGCGACACTGTCTATTCCAGATTTCTTCAAATAATAATCTCTGCGCTGTTGGATATCCGGCTTTAACCTTAGGAGTTTGATCAACTGGTTCTTCAGAGCTCTCTTGATAGGAAAATGCATCCCCGCTGTTCTCCATTAGATACTCAGAAAGGGTTTCTAGAGTAGAATACTCAAATAATAAGGTAGGGTACAGTGGGCGTCTGATTTTCTGTTCTAAAATTTTAACCAATTCAAGCAGCTGGATGGAATTTAGGCCTAGTTGGTAAAAACCATCGTAAATTCCTACCTGGTTTGCCGAAGTGTTCAGCATTGCTGCAATTTCTGTCTGCAAATAATAAAGAATAGTCTTCTTGGCATCATAGCTTTTGTGCGGTCTTAGCGCAGGAGCAGCTCTATTTTCCATGCCTTGGCTTTTCTCTAATGAGAGTGTTTCATTTATATTGACATCCAAGTGATTAGATACGGCAGGAGATAATTCTTCCAATTCAATTAAATCCTTAATTAAACGAGGCTCTCGGATGCGTTTTATTGAAAACCCTTTGAATTCAACCAGCACCTGCCCCATTTCATCCATAATGGTAATATCTCGGGTTAAAATATCAGGAACGACCCCCGAAACTTCCTTGATCGCTTCGTTTTGCTGAGTTGTATAGGTATAGATAGTATGAGGTAGTGGACGGTATATACGGAAGTGACTGATCATAAAGGGAATATAAGGTGTGTCATCTTCAAAGACTCCTGTTTGTAATCCTTTTAAACGGAACGAAGAACCTGCAAAGGTGGAACCATCTAAAAAAGCTACATGAGCATGAAATTTATCAATATACTTGACGGCTAGCGGGCTTAATTGTAAGCGCATCAGTTCTTGGTTCTCTTTTTGAAAAACGGTTCCATTCGTTTTCATAAAGGGATAGTGGTTGATTTTCACACCCCTGGCCAAGCTATACACCTCATCCATATCCCACTTAGCTGTTGCACTGGACATTAATTGCTTAATATCAATTCCAGGATCATAACGCTCCTTAAGATAATCGATACTTTGAAGTAAACATTGCATATTTATGGAAGTTTGGTCATCAATAAATTGTTCGCCTCTGATTCTGCGACTTGAGACAGACACTCTCCAATCCGACCCAACCGGAGTAAAGGTGACGTAAATATTCTGATCAAATTGTTCCGTAGTCACCACAGGCTGCATAAATACAATCTGCTTTAATTCTATGATCTCTAACCCCAATTGCTGTATGCTCAAACGATAAATCATGTCTAACAGTACCACGCCGGGAAGTGTGCACACTCCATGTACACGGTGATCCTGAACTATCGGGTTAGTGTGTTCCAACCGCTGAACATACGTTTTTTCAGATGGCTCAATCATCCTTAATTCCTCGCTTTTTTAGAGTTGGATTGCATCAAAAAATCCAGTGAATTGCTTTTCAACATGATCGCTTTCCGGCCAATATTTCTTCTTGTTAAACGATATTTTGGCTAGTCGAGATTCCAAAGAAGCTCGGAGTGCTTTTGGGATATCTTCATTACTCACAATCAAGTGCGCATTATTGCCTCCTAAACCAAAAGCGCTTATTCCTGCCCGCAAAACGCCCGTTTCACTTTTCCAATCCCTTAAATTTTGGACTATAAAAAATGGGGAATTCTGAAGCTCGAACCTTGGATTAGGATTGAGACAGTGAAGTGTTGGTGGCAATTCCTCATGAATCATGGACAGGATTACTTTAATCAGGCTAGCCGCACCTGCAGCACTTAAGGTATGTCCAATATTGCTTTTGACACTACCTACTCCACAAAACTGTTTTTGGTCGGTATAATCAGCAAACACCTCTGTCAGAGCCTTTAATTCGATGGGATCACCTATTAAGGTTCCTGTACCATGTGCTTCTATATAAGTGATAGTTTCAGGATGAACACCAGCGACGGTAATTGCTTTATGAATCAATTCCCGCTGAGTTTGAGGATTTGGTGTTGTCACACCCATTGTGTTGCCATCATTATTAATTGCTGAACCGTCAATGACTGCGTAAATTTTATCTTGATCCTCAATTGCTTTATGAAGTGGTTTAAGAACAACAACACCACAACCTTCTCCAAGTCCAATCCCATCCGCATTCGCACTGAAAGATTTGCAGTACCCGTCGGCAGATAAAATTTGAGATGTGCTCATTATCACAAAAGGGGTTTGATCCAGTAGAATATCTACCCCTCCAGCCAGTGCTACTTCACTTTCACCAAGCTGAAGACTCTGCATAGCAAGATGTACGGCAGTTAAGGCACTGGAGCAAGCTGTATCAACGACCATATTAGGACCTTTAAAGTTATAGATATGGGCTAGATGAGCTGCAATAAAATTTTGTCCGGTTCCAATAATGGTGTCCTTCTCGCAATGCCCTAACTTTTTGTAATAATTACTGGTCCGAGCACCCATGAATACGCCAACATTCCGTCCCCATAATTTCTCTTTACTATAGCCTGCATCTGCGAAAGCTTGGGCCCCACACTCTAGTACTTTTCTTTGGAGCGGATCAATATGAACGGCCATATCTTCAGGAATTTGGAAATAATCTGCATCAAAGTTTTCTATATCTTTTAGAAAAGCTCCTTTTTTACAAATACTTTTTCCATTATGTGAATACTCAGGATCATAATACTTTTCAGTGTTCCATCGGTTTGAAGGGACCTCACCAATGCTGTCTTTCCCATTCCTTAAATTCCCCCAAAATTCTTCGACATCGTCAGCATCTGGAAATTGGCATGATATCCCTATAACTGCTATTGTATTAAGCATCTGATTGTCCTCGGAGACCGTCTCTTGTGAATCAACTGGCTTAGTTCCAAATTTCCGCTGTAGTTCCTCCCTGTATCGGTCCACTAAATATTCAGTCAACGCTTCAATTGTGGGATATTCCAGTATCAGCGTAGGATCCATTGAAATACCTTCAAGTTCTTTATCCATTGCTTTCACTAGCTGTACCAGCAGAATAGAATCCATACCATATTCCTGAAAACTGCGCCTGTTATCAAGCTCTGCTTTCTCTAACTGGAGTTCTTCAGACAAAATGTGTCTTAACCAGTTCTGCGTATCCAGAACGACATTGTCAACTTGCTGTCCCTTACTGACTGTTGGTAAAAAGACCGGAGCAACTTTTAAATCATCTGCTGAAACGGTACGCATCCTGCGCTGAATGAGAGTGCTTGGTTCCCATACTTCCGGGTTCACTATTGCTGGAAGAAGCACTGCGCCTTTTCCGCTAGGACGGTTGACTATTTGCAGTACAAGATCAAGCAACCGCAAGCCCTCCTGATCAGTCATCCCTAAAAACCCCATCTGCTCCAATGCCTTACTTTTTATTTGTCCAAGCCCTGTTTCCGCCCAGCTTGGCCATTGTATACTCACAGCCGGACAATGGGAGGATACTGACTCCGCATAATAATCCATATAAGCGTTAGCCATTGCATAGTCACTCTGGCCTACTCCTAAAGAAGACACAATGCCAGCCACTGAGGAAAATAGCATGAAGAACTGGAGCGGCTCGTTCTCCAGATGACGATGTAGCATAGCAAGTCCGTCCACTTTGGGATGTAGAATGCGTTCAATATGTTCAGACCGCTTTCGGATAAAGGCGGGATTTTCCATATCTACTGAACCAGCGCAATGAATGACACCCCCGACAGACCCCATCGTGCGTTTCACCTTTTGTATACTTGAACAGACCTCCTTCTCATCTGCCAGATCAAGAGTCAACACTTGCACACGCACTCCCAAATTCTCAAGTTCTCTAAAGTTTTGAATTTTCTGAGCCACGATAGAGCTTTGACCGTCATAGCGATCCCATTCATCTCGTGGTGGCAGTGCTTCTTGACCACACAATACGAGTTGCTTGACCCCGTATTGTTTCACAAAATGCCGAGCGCATAACAACCCCAGTCCACGAGTACCCCCTGTAATCCAAAGCACCTGTTCTGCAGGAAAAGATAGACGGGACACGTCTACTGCTTCCTCTTCATTTTTAATATGAAGAACTGCTCTATAGCGAACTCCATTGCGGTAACAAATTTCGGGTTCTTCACTATTGGATTGAAACTCACAGGCAATTTGATGTGCTAACGATTCATCATCCGTCACAAATTCAGCATCCATATGTCTCGAGCGGACATGGCTGTACTCACTTTGCAGCATTCGGTACAATCCAACTCTTGATGCTCCTGCCATACGAATTCTGTTGTTCTGATAGGACTCCAGGCCTTTAGTGACAAACAAAAGCATAATATCAGGCTTCGCTTTGGAGGAAATCAGCTTTTGCAGCCATGAAATCCATTCTGAACTAAAAGTTGAATGTATTCCGCAGCCTGTTAAATCAATGAATCCTTGATATGTACTCCAGTGATGTTCGAGTTTCAACTCATAATCATGAACAATTTTTGCTGAATTAAAATGGCGAGCCAAACATTCTGCGAGATATTCGCTGTCTGGCGTAGTCAAAATGATCACATTTCCTATAGAAGCCAGTGAAGCGGATATCTCTACTGGATCCCATCCTTTTACGGCAATACATGCGCTGCGCTTTGTTTGCCCAATTGTCGGCTTAATAGATGGTACCGAACTGACAGAAACACGATTGTTCTGGATTTCCGATACTTGTTCGGCCCAGTAACGCTTTTTAGAAAAAGGATAACAAGGAAGTGGACATTTTTTATAGGGTTCAGCGGAAAACAACTCTTTGTAATTTAATTCACAGCCACGTGTATACATTGCACCTAACGTCATTAGTTGGCTTGTACGTTCCCTGCCCGATGTTTCCCTACTGAACCGGATGAGATCATTGCCGTTTTGTTTTGAATCTAGTCTTCCGGTTTCTTGCTGCTGTTCCATGCCGTTTGTTACGGAGTAAAACACTTTGTCCGCTGCTCTATGAGCTAGCCAAGCAGATAACAAGCTAATCAGTTCCTCCGTACTTGCGGCAACACAAGCTAACCGATAATTCATGTGTTTTCTACCCGTCATAAGGGTATAACTCATATTCCCGCAATCAGTTAATGGTTGCTGTTGACAAAATAAGATAAATCGTTCTGCCAATTTCTCCAACTGATCTCGGGATGTAGCCGACCACACAAATAAGAACTCTTTAGAAGCACGGGGTTGTTCTTCTTTAACGTCTAGTTCTTCAATAACCATATGAGCATTAGTACCACTAAATCCGAATGAACTGATGGCAGCGCGCCTAACCATGCCTGGTTCTACTGCCCAATTACTAGTTCGGCTATTGACGAAAAAAGGGCTATTCTCTAAATTGATACTTTCATTTGGTGACTCGAAATGTAAGGTTGCAGGAATTTGGTGGTGTTTTAAAGAAAGCAATATTTTAAGCAGTCCGGCAATTCCAGCTGCATATTGAGTATGCCCGATATTGGTTTTTACGGTTCCAAGTGCGCAAAATTTCGTCTTATCTGTAAATGTACGAAAAGCTCTCGTGAGAGCCCTATACTCAATGGGATCCCCCAACTTGGTTCCGGTACCATGTGCTTCCAACATCTGAATTGTGGCTGGGTTGATATTGAAATTTTCATAAACTTCTTGCAACAGACGTTCCTGCGATTTGGAGCTAGGTGCTGTAATTCCATTAGTCGTCCCGTCCTGGTTTATTCCTGTTGCACAAATAACCCCGTAAATATGATCTCGATCTTTTAATGCGTCGTCGAGAAGTTTCAATACTATCACTCCAGCACCTTCGCCAGGTACAAATCCGTCGGCACGACGATCAAAAGCGTGGCAACGACCAGAAGTAGACAACATACCAGCCCTTTGCGTCGCTACATAAAATCCAGGTGTTGACTGAAGAAATACGCCACCTGCCAGCGCCATTTCTATTTCTCCTGCCCACAAACTCTGACATGCTAGATGTATGGCAACCAGTGAACTGGAACAAGCTGTATCTACAGCGATGGCTGGACCTTGCAAATTTAGATAGTAAGCAATACGAGCTGGTATATGAGCACCTGAATTACCCCAGAATGCTTGCGCAGGAGGGGTGTCCCCGATTAATCGCTGATAGTCCATAGACACGCCCCCAGCATAGATACCACATTTTTTCCCCGATATTTCTTCTCCAGCATACCCGGAATTTTCAAGTGCTTTCCATGACTCTTCCAGGAAAACACGCTGTTGCGGGTCCATATACGTCGCTTCCAAGCCTGAAATATTAAAGAAGAGCGGATCAAAAGTGTCCATATCATCAATAAAACTTCCACAATTACAATAGTTGGTGTCTTCATGATGATATTTAGACAAATCCCAACGGGAAACTTTTTGAACTAAATCTCTTTCGTTAATCAAATTATCCCAAAAATCTTCCAATTGATCTGAATGGGCAAATCGCCCACTCATGCCAATAATAGCAACTTTTTTACCGTTTGTACTCTGCCCGTTCTCCTGTACCAATGGGTCACTTTTCACCGTAAATCCAGATGAAGAGGAATTATGGAAAATCCGATTAGTGGAGTAAGAGTTAACATTTGAGTGGGAACGTTCCAAAGTATTTTCTTTTACCAGTTTATGCTTCTTGGTGGTTTGCTCTTGACTGCTCATATTTAATTGGGGTACGAGCGGCGAATGATGAGCGGCAATATAGCTGGCTAGCTGATAAACCGAGCTGTAGTCAAATAAATCTGTGGTTTCTAATTGAATAGTCAGCGCTTTATTAATACTTTGTATCAATTGTACGCCTGTAATAGAGTCAACCCCGTAATCCGAAAATGATTCGTTTATATCAATAGCACTCTGGCTAACCTTAAGAGATTCAGACAACTTTTCAATGATAACCTTTTGAACATGTTGTTCGTCTGCTGCTATGACCGTATCCTTATCTTCATCCGTATGAAATAGCGGGATGTGATATTCCAAAATATAATTTGTTAATTGATTAACGGAGCTAAAATCGAAAAGAACCGTTGTTTCAAGCGTTAATACAAGACTACGATTAATTTCTTGGACCAACTGTACACCTGTAATAGAATCTACTCCATAATCTGAAAATGACTCATCATAATTAATGACTTCCTTGTTCACTTTTAACGACTCAGATAATTTACTTACAATTAATTCCCTGACTTTAATGGCGATAGGATTTCCCTCTTCGTAAACGGATGCTTTGTTTCTAAGCGAAAACTTGTGAGGGAGCGATTTGTTTACGAAAGAACTGTTTTGATGCAATGTAGCTCCAGACAGCATATGAATACGTCCATCGCTTATGGCCGTAATAATCTGCTGTCCCGCCCCATGATCGTGTTGTGCAGGAAAAGAGACTGAACCATAACCTTCAATCTCCAAAATCCGTTTCCAGCTTTTAGGATAAAGACCAGGACATCCTGGAATACGTTGTTTTGCATCCTCATACAGCCACCAGCCTGGTAAAAGACCAAAAGTTAAATGGGTGAACAACGACTTATCAGATATTTCATTTAAGATTAGTATTCCATTTTTACAAAGTAGTGTCTTTGCGTTGCGTAAAGTTTGGCGTATACTTTTGGTCGCATGCAGGACGTTGGAAGCAATCACCACGTCGTAACTTGCCAAATCTATGCTCTGATCTTGCAACGGAGTTTCAATATTTAGCAAACGGTAAGTTAAAAAAGGATAATGCGGTCCAAATTCGTTCTCAGCATGCATCAAAAAAGCTTTTGACAAGTCTGTATAACAATATTCAGCAATATCAAAGCCGCTGGTCTGTATGCTTTTTAGAACGGAAAAACTAGTTCCTCCTGTACCTGCGCCAATCTCCAATATGCGTATACCCGCTGTTAATGGCTGATTTGATTTTTTTTGTATATACTCTATTACCTCCGTAGCAACTTTGGTATTAAAGTAATCAGCTGTCGGATTATTCTTGTAAACATTCTCCACCAAATGTAATGAAGAACCTGGGAACATCACATCAGTTGCTTGGATTTTTCCTGTCAAGATGGCGGGAATATTTTTTAAGGTAACTTCCAGTAAATCTATTTGTGCTTTCATATTTTCTTTTGTGGACCAACGTTTTTTTCCTTCCTCCCAGCCCACCTGTAATTTGGATGAAGTCATAGTTTCTATGCTTACCTCTGGATTTTGTTCTCTGAATTCTTGCACAAATAACTTCCCGGCTTCCAGCCAATTTTTATACTGCGGGAGAACGTCCTCGTTCTCCCGTAGGTTATAAGAATTAAGCAAAGTCTGCAGCCATCCTATTAGAAAACCTTGCATTTCTCCCAGTTCTTTAATGTTGGATTGATGAAAATTCACATTAACACCCTCAATCTGCTGGAATGTATGAATTCATTGAAGATTTCTGCTTATAACAAAACAAGTGATTTTTCCCAAGCTACCCCTTCAATCGCCAACTTCTGGTGTGCTTTAAGAAATGCGATCTGGTTCAGATTTCCAGCAAGTAATGCTTCAATAACTTTCATGGCTTCTTGCGGTTCAATTGACCCCCAGCCCTGAGTAGACATTATTTTCTGATACTCCTCTGATGCTACAACCCCGATGCTTCCCCAATAACCCCAATTTACCACCTTGGCTGTGCAACCTCTTTCTAAGGACAACTGGTGTGCGAAAGCATCCTCAAATACACAACCCGCCACATAATTGCTCTGGCCTGCTGCCTGAAGAAAAGAATTCATTGATGAGAAAAAAAGCATAAAGTCTAGTTCTTCTCCTCCAAAAACCTGCGCCAACTGAACACTGACATCTACTTTAGCCTGTAATCCTGTGCGGAATCGCTCCTCCTCCATATAGCTAATTGACTTGTCACAAAGCACGATGGCCGAATGTACCACCCCGTGAATATTTCCGTAGCGCTCCTTGATTTGGCGACAGGCCTGTGCCAGACCGACTTCATCTGCTGCATCCACTGTTATATAGGTTGGCGCCGGACCTAGCTTCGACAACCGCTGTATCTGGTGAACGATTTCCTCATTCTGTGGACGCCGTCCAATCCAAATAATTTGCGCTTGATAAGTGCGGATCATATACTCACTCCACACTGTACCGATGCCCCCGGCTCCGCCAATCACCACATACACACCTCCCAAGCGCAGTTTCGTATTCTCTGGGACAGACATGCTAACAGGAATCAGTTCGCGCCGAAACCAATCTCCTTCCCTACAAATCCACACGCCCTCGTATGGTTGGGAGGATGTAACCATCATCTCTTCCAGTGGCCATTCTTCTTTCGTTTCCATATCCAGAACCTTTATATTCCAGCGGGCGTATTCCTTGGCTACTGATCCCATCAGACCGTGCAAACTAGCATGAGCTGGGTTAACCGCATCATACATATGCACCGGCTGCGCCTGTTGAGTGATAAGCGTCCAGTGTAACGGACGGCTTCCGTAGCCAGCTTGCAGAAGGCTTTTAATGATTCTAAATACGAGCATAACCCCTTTTTCCTGATCCGAGATAATAGATGCATCCACTAGCTGAGCTGGGTTATAAGCAGGGCCGATCCACACCAGATGATCAATGCTGCCCAACGCCTCTAACTCCTGACTTATATCCTCAATGGTATGTCCACTGTGGAGCTGCAGTTTATACGCATCCGGATAATGGTTGAGAAAAGACTGTAAGCGCGTGGCGTCCTCTCCGATAATAACCAGGCGACCGCTTGGTGGGAGGCTGTCTTGGTAAAACTCTGGTTGAAACGTTTCCCAAACTGGAGTTAGCATGATCGGCTCTGCTGTTACGGCTGAAGAAGCCATATCTGGCTGCTTCAATGTGTTCAAACTCTCACTATTCGCGTGTTCCACAGTTCTTTCTTTGTGCAACGGCCGGGTGCTGAACCCGCTGAGCCGCACGCAGACCTGCCCCTGCGGATCGCAAACCTCGATATCCAGCTTGCGCACCCGCGCTTCAGGTCCGCTACCTGCACTGTAGCGGATCCATGCCCACCCCTCCTCGGGGCAAGCCTGTCTCACTTCCAGAGCCTCCAGGGCAAACGGCAGTTCTGGCTCGGGAGCTCCCTGACCGGCTGCCAGTTGCAGCCCCAGGCACCCTTGCAAGACGGCATCCATCAGTGCCGGATGCAAGGTGTAGAGGGCCTGCGTAGCCCGGGCTTCTTCTGGCAGTCTCACGTGCGCCAGTACCTCCCCCTCGCCCAGATGCAGGCGCACCAGCCCTTGGTGCGTCGGCCCATACTGCAGCCCGAGCTTGGCAAACTGCGCGTAGCAGGCGGCTCCTTCCATCACGCCCTGCGTGCAGGCGGCCTGACGAGCTGCCAGGTCGACCCGGGCTATCTCGCTTGCTTCCAGCCAGCGGGCTTGTCCTTGACTGTGCACCACCGGTTCCCCAGAGACGCCGGTTTCTTGGTAAATGTCATAGCAGATCCGGCCGTCTTCCTCCACCGCCAGCCCGATATCCACCTGTACCGCGTCCCCTTCCACCTGTAGGGGACGGGACCAGACGATCCGGCTGAGCTGCAGCACCCCAGGTTGCTCTTGCGTCCCTCTGGCGCTCTCCACCGCCGCCCGTGCCATCTCCAAGTAGGCTACCCCTGGCAGCACCGCTGCTCCCTGCACCACATGATCGCGCAGGAAGGACTCCGTTCCCCAGAAGGTACTGCTATACCGCTGACCTGCCAGATCCGAGGTATTCTCCTGCAGCAGCGGATGCAGCACGGCCCGGGCAGGGGCCACTCCAACGGACAGTACACGGGTTTCACTGGTTTGCGGCACCCAATACCGCTCGCGAGCAAACGGATAGGTCGGCAGGCTCATCCGCCGTGGACGCATGTTTCCGTAGAGCTGGTTCCATTCCACATTCAGCCCGCGGACCCACCAGTCCAGCAGCTTGGCGTACTTGCGTTTCTCCATCCATTTTCCCACCGCTTCGTGCATATCCTCATCCAGCGTCAACGTGCGCACACCTTCCCCGCCGCGCTTGACTTGACCCGTATACAGTTCCGCTTTCCCGGCTTCGCCCGACAGATATGCCGTTAGTTTGTCCCTTAGATCGTGCATGGAGCTGGCCAGAAATCCCAGTCGCGCCTCCATCGGTTCCCGGCCGATTTGCAGGGTATACGCCAGATCCCCTAAGCGTTCGTCCGGTATCTGCGTCTCTTCGATCGCCTGTAGTAACTGCCCGGCTTGCTCCTGTAGCCGCTCCGTATTTCGTGCGGACAACACCACGATGGCTGGCTGCTCCGAACTTACCGTCCACACCGGCTTGCTCTCTGTCTTAGGAATATATTCCTCGATAATAACGTGGGCATTGGAGCCCCCAAATCCAAACGAACTCACCCCCGCCCGGCGCGGTATTTCCTGTCCCTGGGCATCGGTAAGTGCTTCCCAAGGCATCGTTTCCTCCACGATATAAAACGGGCTATCCTGCAAGTCAATGTATGGATTTAACCGTTTAAAGTGTAAGGTTTTGCTTAAGGTTTGGTGTTTCATTTGCAACAGGATCTTAATCACCCCGGCTATGCCTGCTGCCAGCTCCAGATGCCCTATGTTGGTTTTTACTGACCCCAAGCCGCAGCGAACTTGGGGAGTCCCGCTCCCCAGCCCGGGATCGGCCATTTCTTCACTCAGTTCCTCGAACGCATGTTTGAGCCCACTAATTTCAATCGGATCGCCCAGTGGCGTTCCGGTGCCGTGCGTCTCCACATAGCTTACGGTCGCTGGGTGAATTCCAGCTTTGCGGTAAGCCGACTTCAGCAGTTCGGTTTGCGCCTTGGGATTCGGCGCGGTCAGCGAGTTCGCTCGTCCTCCGTGATTTTCCTCCGTTCCCCGAATTACCCCGTAAATATGATCCCCGTCTCGTTCTGCTTCGAACAACCGTTTGAGCACAATCATCCCCACCCCTTCGCCTCGCACATAGCCGTTTGCTTCGGCCGAAAAGGTTTTGCACCGTCCGTCTTCGCTAAGCATGCCTGCTTTATTGAAGCTGATGTAGTCCGCCGGACTCACCAGGGTATTCACACCGCCCACCACGGCCATAGCGCAGTCTCCTGCTTGCATAGCCCGTACGGCGCGGTGCACGGCGATCAAGGAACTGGAGCAGGCCGTTTCAATCGGTTCACTCGGCCCATGCAGATTCAGGAAATAGCTCATCCGGTTCGGTCCCACCGAAGGCACCTTCCCGGTGGAAGAATACCCTTCAATTGCAACTTGAGACTGGGCGATCAGTTCATGGTAGCCTGTACTACCTGTACCCACAAAAATGCCTGTCGAGCTCCCGGACAAGCTCTGTGCCGCATAGCCGGCATCCTCGATGGCCTTCCACACATATGTCATCAGCAGCCGCTGCTGCGGATCCATCAGCTCTGCTTCTCGGGGCGAAATACCGAAGAACAGCGGATCAAACTCATCCATCCCCTGCATAAAACCGCCCCACTTGATGTTAGTTTTGTTCGTTTCTTCCTGCGGATCGCCGTAATATGCACGCCAGTCCCACCGCTCGGCCGGGATTTCCCGGATGCCGTCGATACCTGAGACCAGACCTTGCCACAACTCGTCTACATTGTTGGCACCGGGAAATTTACCGCTCATCCCGATAATGGCAATCGCTTCTCGGGCTGTAGGGGTTGAAGCGGCAGGGGCAAACCCTGTCCGGTGCCCCCGTCCTGCCAGACGTACAGGCGGTTGGCCGCTTTCGGACTCATATGCCTGTGGCTCTACGAAGCTTGGACGAGCTGGAACCGAAGCTGCGGTCTGCCTCATCCCACCGAAACTGCGGGACAGGGCTCCGCGGTGCTCCCGCACCAAATATCCCGCCAAGTCTCGGATGGTGGCATATTCAAAAAAGATCGTTGGCGTCAGGTTCAGGGTATAGGTTTGATTCAGCACATTGGCCAGTTCCGTCAAGGTAATGGAATCAAATCCGTATTCATGCAGTTCCCCCTCGTGATCAATCTCGTCCAGCTTCACTTTCAGCATGTTTGAGATCTGACGGGTCAAGGCGTGTTCTACCTCATCCTGTAAAGCGATAGAATCTACTCCCTCTACCTTAGGCTCCACCTGCATCGTTGCCCTTTCGTTGAGCAATGCTATATGCAGCCGTGCTACCCGTCCCTCGGCGGCCATTATACGAGCGGACGTACCGGCCAGTGCTTGATACAATAGCGTTATTCCCGTGGTCGTCCGCAGCGGTGTCAGGCCTAACTGCTGCTCCATCCGTTGCCGCGTGGCCATATCCACCTGCATTCCGCCTTCCGCCCACAGCGGCCAGTTCAGCGATAGCGTGCGTCCGTGTCCTATGCCTTGCTTCACCCGCTCCTGGCGGTATACCGCATAACGATCCATAAAGGCATTGGCCATCGCATAGTCCGCCTGACCTGCGTTCCCCAGCACCCCGGCTATCGACGAGAACAGCAGGAATAGGTCTAGCTTCATGCCGCGCGTCGCTTCGTCCAGATGCACGGTGCCTGCCACCTTCGGTGCCAGCACCCGCTTCCCTTCCGCTACGCTTTTCTTCAAAAGATACTGGTCCTCAATCACTCCAGCGCTGTGAATCACCCCGTTCAGCGCTCCATACTTCTGCTGAATCTGCTTCATCAGGGCGTGTACCGCCAGGCCGTCGGTTACATCCAGCTGGGCATAGATCGCCTCTGCCCCTTGCGCCCGCAGCTGCGCCAATGGCTCTGCCGCTGCTGACTCGGGTGAGCGACCGGCCAAGATCAGAATCGGGTGCTTCGTCTTCGCCGCAATGTCTTGCGCCACCCGCTGCCCCAGGCCTCCAGCTCCGCCCGTCACAACGTACACCCCGCCGTCTTTCCAAGGTAACGTTGGTAACGTTTCTGGACTCGTCGGTTCCGGGCATACTTGCCAGCGGGCTACTTCGCGTGCCCCGGCACGGTAGCGGATGTCTGTTTCTTGCGTGCAACGGCGGTTGTCCTGCAGCCGTTGCAGACCTTCCTGACCCGTGGACAGCCGTCCCAGTTCAATCATCTGTCCTCGCAGCTTCGGCTGCTCCAACTGGGCTGTGCGCAGCAGGCCCGTCAGCCCTGACCATAAGGCGGCGTATCCCGCTTCTTCTGCCTCCGAATCCACGGAGACGATTTGAATGAGTACCCGCTGCTGTGGTTTGCTGCGCAGCACCTCCTGGATTCGTTCCAGCGCTTGCATCGCATACTGCTCGTAGCGTTGCTCCAGACGCTGTGCCTCGGCTTGCAGGCGGTGACACACCACCTGCGGCGAGGTCTGCAGCAAGTCTAGCAATGCTGCCCATGCGGTTTCCTCTCCAGGGAGTGACGCGCTTTCCGGCGGGTCACACAGCAGAACCAGATGTGCTTCCTCAGGTTCCTGCTGCGCGTGTGCTGCCGGGACCTCCTGCGCATGCCAAACTGGCTCCGCCATGACGGTACCTAGCTGCGCTTTCTCCCCATGCAGCGGCCGGGTGCTGAACCCGCTGAGCCGCACGCAGACCTGCCCCTGCGGATCGCAAACCTCGATATCCAGTTTGCGCACCCGCGCTTCAGGTCCGCTGCCTGCACTGTAGCGGATCCATGCCCATCCCTCCTCGGGGCAAGCCTGTCTCACTTCCAGTGCCTCCAGGGCAAACGGCAGTTCCGGCTCGGGAGCTCCCTCGCCGGCTGCCAGCTGCAGCCCCAGGCACCCTTGCAAGACCGCATCCATCAGTGCCGGATGCAAGGTGTAGAGGGCCTGCGTAGCCCGGGCTTCTTCTGGCAGTCTCACGTGCGCCAGTACCTCCCCCTCGCCCAGATGCAGGCGCACCAGCCCTTGGTGCGTCGACCCATACTGCAGCCCGAGCTTGGCAAACTGCGCGTAGCAGGCGGCTCCTTCCATCACGCCCTGCGTGCAGGCGGCCTGACGAGCTGCCAGGTCGACCCGGGCTATCTCGCTTGCTTCCAGCCAGCGGGCTTGTCCTTGACTGTACACCACCGTTTCCCCAGAGACGCCGGTTTCTTGGTAAATGTCATAGCAGATCCGGCCGTCTTCCTCCACCGCCAGCCCGATATCTACCTGTACCGCGTCCCCTTCCACTTGTAGGGGACGGGACCAGACGATCCGGCTGAGCTGCAGCACCCCAGGTTGCTCTTGCGCGCCCCTGGCGCTCTCCACCGCCGCCCGTGCCATCTCCAAGTAGGCCACCCCTGGCAGCACCGCTGCTCCCTGCACCACATGATCGCGCAAGAAGGGCTCCGTTCCCCAGAAGGTACTGCTATACCGCTGACCTGCCAGATCTGAGGTATTCTCCTGCAGCAGCGGATGCAGCACGGCCCGGGCAGGGGCCACTCCAACGGACAATACACGGGTTTCACTGGTTTGCGGCACCCAATACCGCTCGCGAGCAAACGGATAGGTCGGCAGGCTCATCCGCCGTGGACGTATATTTCCGTAGAGCTGGTTCCATTCCACATTCAGCCCGCGAGCCCACCAGTCCAGCAGCTTGGTGTACTTGCGTTTCTCCATCCATTTTCCCACCGCTTCGTGCATATCCTCATCCAGCGTCAACGTGCGAACACCTTCCCCGCCGCGCTTGACTTGACCCGTATACAGTTCCGCTTTCCCGGCTTCGCCCGACAGATATGCCGTTAGCTTGTCCCTTAGATCGTGCATGGAGCTGGCCAGAAATCCCAGTCGCGCCTCCATCGGCTCCCGGCCGATTTGCAGGGTATACGCCAGATCCCCTAAGCGTTCGTCCGGTATCTGTGTCTCCTCAATCGCCTGTAGTAACTGTCCGGCTTGCTCCTGCAGCCGCTCCGTATTTCGTGCGGACAACACCACGATGGCTGGCTGCTCCGAACTTACCGTCCACACCGGCTTGCTTTCTGGCTTAGGAATATATTCCTCGATAATAACGTGGGCATTGGAGCCCCCAAATCCAAACGAACTCACCCCCGCCCGGCGCGGTATTTCCTGTCCCTGGGCATCGGTAAGTGCTTCCCAAGGCATCGTTTCCTCTACGATATAAAACGGGCTATCCTGCAAGTCAATGTATGGATTTAACCGTTCAAAGTGTAAGGTTTTGCTTAAGGTTTGGTGTTTCATTTGCAACAGGATCTTAATCACCCCGGCTATGCCTGCTGCCAGCTCCAGATGCCCTATGTTGGTTTTTACTGACCCCAAGCCGCAGCGAACTTGGGGAGTCCCGCTCCCCAGCCCGGGATCGGCCATTTCTTCACTCAGTTCCTCGAACGCATGTTTGAGCCCACTAATTTCAATCGGATCGCCCAGTGGCGTTCCGGTGCCGTGCGTCTCCACATAGCTTACGGTCGCTGGGTGAATTCCAGCTTTGCGGTAAGCCGACTTCAGCAGTTCGGTTTGCGCCTTGGGATTCGGCGCGGTCAGCGAGTTCGCTCGTCCTCCGTGATTTTCCTCCGTTCCCCGAATTACCCCGTAAATATGATCCCCGTCTCGTTCTGCTTCGAACAACCGTTTGAGCACAATCATCCCCACCCCTTCGCCTCGCACATAGCCGTTTGCTTCGGCCGAAAAGGTTTTGCACCGTCCGTCTTCGCTAAGCATGCCTGCTTTATTGAAGCTGATGTAGTCCGCCGGACTCACCAGGGTATTCACACCGCCCACCACGGCCATAGCGCAGTCTCCTGCTTGCATAGCCCGTACGGCGCGGTGCACGGCGATCAAGGAACTGGAGCAGGCCGTTTCAATCGGTTCACTCGGCCCATGCAGATTCAGGAAATAGCTCATCCGGTTCGGTCCCACCGAAGGCACCTTCCCGGTGGAAGAATACCCTTCAATTGCAACTTGAGACTGGGCGATCAGTTCATGGTAGCCTGTACTACCTGTACCCACAAAAATGCCTGTCGAGCTCCCGGACAAGCTCTGTGCCGCATAGCCGGCATCCTCGATGGCCTTCCACACATATGTCATCAGCAGCCGCTGCTGCGGATCCATCAGCTCTGCTTCTCGGGGCGAAATACCGAAGAACAGCGGATCAAACTCATCCATCCCCTGCATAAAACCGCCCCACTTGATGTTAGTTTTGTTCGTTTCTTCCTGCGGATCGCCGTAATATGCACGCCAGTCCCACCGCTCGGCCGGGATTTCCCGGATGCCGTCGATACCTGAGACCAGACCTTGCCACAACTCGTCTACATTGTTGGCACCGGGAAATTTACCGCTCATCCCGATAATGGCAATCGCTTCTCGGGCTGTAGGGGTTGAAGCGGCAGGGGCAAACCCTGTCCGGTGCCCCCGTCCTGCCAGACGTACAGGCGGTTGGCCGCTTTCGGACTCATATGCCTGTGGCTCTACGAAGCTTGGACGAGCTGGAACCGAAGCTGCGGTCTGCCTCATCCCGCCGAAACTGCGGGACAGGGCTCCGCGGTGCTCCCGCACCAAATATCCCGCCAAGTCTCGGATGGTGGCATATTCAAAAAAGATCGTTGGCGTCAGGTCCAGGGTATAGGTTTGATTCAGCACATTGGCCAGTTCCGTCAGGGTGATGGAATCAAATCCGTATTCATGCAGTTCCCCCTCGTGATCAATCTCGTCCAGCTTCACTTTCAGCATGTTTGAGATCTGACGGGTCAAGGCGTGTTCTACCTCATCCTGTAAAGCGATAGAATCTACTCCCTCTACCTTAGGCTCCACCTGCACCGTTGCCCTTTCGTTGAGCAATGCTATATGCAGCCGTGCTACCCGTCCCTCGGCGGCCATTATACGAGCGGACGTACCGGCCAGTGCTTGATACAATAGCGTTATTCCCGTGGTCGTCCGCAGCGGTGTCAGGCCTAACTGCTGCTCCATCCGTTGCCGCGTAGCCAAGTCCACCTGCATTCCGCCTTCCGCCCACAGCGGCCAGTTCAGCGATAGCGTGCGTCCGTGTCCTATGCCTTGCTTCACCCGCTCCTGGCGGTATACCGCATAACGATCCATAAAGGCATTGGCCATCGCATAGTCCGCCTGACCTGCGTTCCCCAGCACCCCGGCTATCGACGAGAACAACAGGAATAGGTCTAGCTTCATGCCGCGCGTCGCTTCGTCCAGATGCACGGTGCCTGCCACCTTCGGTGCCAGCACCCGTTTCCCTTCCGCTACGTTTTTCTTTAAAAGATACTGGTCCTCAATCACTCCAGCGCTGTGAATCACCCCGTTCAGCGCTCCATACTTCTGCTGAATCTGCTCCATCAGGGCGTGCACCGCCAGCCCGTCGGTCACATCCAGCTGGGCATAGATCGCCTCTGCCCCTTGCGCCCGCAGCTGCGCCAATGGCTCTGCCGCTGCTGACTCGGGTGAGCGACCGGCCAAGATCAGAATCGGGTGCTTCGTCTTCGCCGCAATGTCTTGTGCCACCCGCTGCCCCAGGCCTCCGGCTCCGCCCGTCACAACGTACACCCCGCCGTCTTTCCAAGGTAACGTTGGTAACGTTTCTGGACTCGTCGGTTCCGGGCATACTTGCCAGCGGGCTACTTCGCGTGCCCCGGCACGGTAGCGGATGTCTGTTTCTTGCGAGCAACGGCGGTTGTCCTGCAGCCGTTGCAGGCCTTCCTGACCCGTGAACAGCCGTCCCAGTTCAATCATCTGTCCTCGCAGCTTCGGCTGCTCCAACTGGGCTGTGCGCAGCAGGCCTGCCAGCCCTGACCATAAGGCGGCGTATCCCGCTTCTTCTGCCTCCGAATCCACGGAGACGATTTGAATGAGTACCCGCTGCTGTGGTTTGCTGCGCAGCACCTCCTGGATTCGTTCCAGCGCTTGCATCGCATACTGCTCGTAGCGTTGCTCCAGACGCTGTGCCTCGGCCTGCAGGCGGTGACACACTACCTGCGGCGAGGTCTGCAGCAAGTCTAGCAATGCTGCCCATGCGGTTTCCTCACCAGAGAGCAACGCGCTTTCCGGCGGGTCACACAGCAGGACCAGATGCGCTTCCTCGGCTTCCTGCTGCGCGTGTGCTGCTGGGACCTCTTGCGCGTGCCAAACTGGCTCCGCCATGACGGTACCTAGCTGCGTTTTCTCCCCATGCAGCGGCCGGGTGCTGAACCCGCTGAGCCGCACGCAGACCTGCCCCTGCGGATCGCAAACCTCGATATCCAGCTTGCGCACCCGCGCTTCAGGTCCGCTACCTGCACTGTAGCGGATCCATGCCCACCCCTCCTCGGGGCAAGCCTGTCTCACTTCCAAAGCCTCCAGGGCAAACGGCAGTTCCGGCTCGGGAGCTCCCTGACCGGCTGCCAGCTGCAGCCCCAGGCACCCTTGCAAGACGGCATCCATCAGTGCCGGATGCAAGGTGTAGAGGGCCTGCGTAGCCCGGGCTTCTTCTGGCAGTCTCACGTGCGCCAGTACCTCCCCCTCGCCCAGATGCAGGCGCACCAGCCCTTGGTGCGTCGGCCCATACTGCAGCCCGAGCTTGGCAAACTGCGCGTAGCAGGCGGCTCCTTCCATCACGCCCTGCGTGCAGGCGGCCTGACGAGCTGCCAGGTCGACCCGGGCTATCTCGCTTGCTTCCAGCCAGCGGGCTTGTCCTTGACTGTGCACCACCGGTCCCACAGAGACGCCGGTTTCTTGGTAAATGTCATAGCAGATCCGGCCGTCTTCCTCCACCGCCAGCCCGATATCCACCTGTACCGCGTCCCCTTCCACCTGTAGGGGACGGGACCAGACGATCCGGCTGAGCTGCAGCACCCCAGGTTGCTCTTGCGTCCCTCTGGCGCTCTCCACCGCCGCCCGTGCCATCTCCAAGTAGGCTACCCCTGGCAGCACCGCTGCTCCCTGCACCACATGATCGCGCAGGAAGGACTCCGTTCCCCAGAAGGTACTGCTATACCGCTGACCTGCCAGATCCGAGGTATTCTCCTGCAGCAGCGGATGCAGCACGGCCCGGGCAGGGGCCACTCCAACGGACAGTACACGGGTTTCACTGGTTTGCGGCACCCAATACCGCTCGCGAGCAAACGGATAGGTCGGCAGGCTCATCCGCCGTGGACGCATGTTTCCGTAGAGCTGGTTCCATTCCACATTCAGCCCGCGGACCCACCAGTCCAGCAGCTTGGCGTACTTGCGTTTCTCCATCCATTTCCCCACCGCTTCGTGCATATCCTCATCCAGCGTCAACGTGCGCACACCTTCCCCGCCGCGCTTGACTTGACCCGTATACAGTTCCGCTTTCCCGGCTTCGCCCGACAGATATGCCGTTAGTTTGTCCCTTAGATCGTGCATGGAGCTGGCCAGAAATCCCAGTCGCGCCTCCATCGGTTCCCGGCCGATTTGCAGGGTATACGCCAGATCCCCTAAGCGTTCGTCCGGTATCTGCGTCTCTTCGATCGCCTGTAGTAACTGCCCGGCTTGCTCCTGTAGCCGCTCCGTATTTCGTGCGGACAACACCACGATGGCTGGCTGCTCCGAACTTACCGTCCACACCGGCTTGCTCTCTGTCTTAGGAATATATTCCTCGATAATAACGTGGGCATTGGAGCCCCCAAATCCAAACGAACTCACCCCCGCCCGGCGCGGTATTTCCTGTCCCTGGGCATCGGTAAGTGCTTCCCAAGGCATCGTTTCCTCTACGATATAAAACGGGCTATCCTGCAAGTCAATGTATGGATTTAACCGTTCAAAGTGTAAGGTTTTGCTTAAGGTTTGGTGTTTCATTTGCAACAGGATCTTAATCACCCCGGCTATGCCTGCTGCCAGCTCCAGATGCCCTATGTTGGTTTTTACTGACCCCAAGCCGCAGCGAACTTGGGGAGTCCCGCTCCCCAGCCCGGGATCGGCCATTTCTTCACTCAGTTCCTCGAACGCATGTTTGAGCCCACTAATTTCAATCGGATCGCCCAGTGGCGTTCCGGTGCCGTGCGTCTCCACATAGCTTACGGTCGCTGGGTGAATTCCAGCTTTGCGGTAAGCCGACTTCAGCAGTTCGGTTTGCGCCTTGGGATTCGGCGCGGTCAGCGAGTTCGCTCGTCCTCCGTGATTTTCCTCCGTTCCCCGAATTACCCCGTAAATATGATCCCCGTCTCGTTCTGCTTCGAACAACCGTTTGAGCACAATCATCCCCACCCCTTCGCCTCGCACATAGCCGTTTGCTTCGGCCGAAAAGGTTTTGCACCGTCCGTCTTCGCTAAGCATGCCTGCTTTATTGAAGCTGATGTAGTCCGCCGGACTCACCAGGGTATTCACACCGCCCACCACGGCCATAGCGCAGTCTCCTGCTTGCATAGCCCGTACGGCGCGGTGCACGGCGATCAAGGAACTGGAGCAGGCTGTTTCAATCGGTTCACTCGGCCCATGCAGATTCAGGAAATAGCTCATCCGATTCGGCCCCACCGAAGGCACCTTCCCGGTGGAAGAATACCCTTCAATTGCAACTTGAGACTGGGCGATCAGTTCATGGTAGCCTGTACTACCTGTACCCACAAAAATGCCTGTCGAGCTCCCGGACAAGCTCTGTGCCGCATAGCCGGCATCCTCGATGGCCTTCCACACATATGTCATCAGCAGCCGCTGCTGCGGATCCATCAGCTCCGCTTCTCGGGGCGAAATACCGAAGAACAGGGGATCAAACTCATCCATCCCCTCCATAAAACCGCCCCACTTGATGTTAGTTTTGTTCGTTTCTTCCTGCGGGTCGCCGTAATATGCACGCCAGTCCCACCGCTCGGCCGGGATTTCCCGGATGCCGTCGATACCTGAGACCAGACCTTGCCACAACTCGTCTACATTGTTGGCACCGGGAAATTTACCGCTCATCCCGATAATGGCAATCGCTTCTCGGGCTGTAGGGGTTGAAGCGGCAGGGGCAAACCCTGTCCGGTGCCCCCGTCCTGCCAGACGTACAGGCGGTTGGCCGCTTTCGGACTCATATGCCTGTGGCTCTACGAAGCTTGGACGAGCTGGAACCGAAGCTGCGGTCTGCCTCATCCCGCCGAAACTGCGGGACAGGGCTCCGCGGTGCTCCCGCACCAAATATCCCGCCAAGTCTCGGATGGTGGCATATTCAAAAAAGATCGTTGGCGTCAGGTCCAGGGTATAGGTTTGGTTCAGCACATTGGCCAGCTCCGTCAGGGTGATGGAATCAAATCCGTATTCATGCAGTTCCCCCTCGTGATCAATCTCGTCCAGCTTCACTTTCAGCATGTTTGAGATCTGACGGGTCAAGGCGTGTTCTACCTCATCCTGTAAAGCGATAGAATCTACTCCCTCTACCTTAGGCTCCACCTGCACCGTTGCCCTTTCAGGCGCATTCTCGTTGAGCAATACTGTACGCAGCCGTGCTATCCGTCCCTCGGCGGCCATTATGCGAGCGGACGTACCGGCCAGTGCTTGATACAATAGCGTTATTCCCGTGGTCGTCCGCAGCGGTGTCAGGCCTAACTGCTGCTCCATCCGTTGCCGCGTAGCCAAGTCCACCTGCATTCCGCCTTCTGCCCATAATGGCCAGTTCAGCGATAGCGTGCGCCCGTGTCCTATGCCTTGCTTCACCCGCTCCTGGCGGTATACCGCATAACGATCCATAAAGGCATTGGCCATCGCATAGTCCGCCTGACCTGCGTTCCCCAGCACCCCAGCTATCGACGAGAACAACAGGAATAGGTCTAGCTTCATGCCGCGCGTCGCTTCGTCCAGATGCACGGTGCCTGCCACCTTCGGTGCCAGCACCCGCTTCCCTTCCGCTACGTTTTTCTTCAAAAGATACTGGTCCTCAATCACTCCAGCGCTGTGAATCACCCCGTTCAGCGCTCCATACTTCTGCTGAATCTGCTTCATCAGGGCGTGTACCGCCGGGCCGTCGGTTACATCCAGCTGGGCATAGATCGCCTCTGCCCCTTGCGCCCGCAGCTGCGCCAATGGCTCTGCCGCTGCTGACTCGGGTGAGCGACCGGCCAAGATCAGAATCGGGTGCTTCGTCTTCGCCGCAATGTCTTGCGCCACCCGCTGCCCCAGGCCTCCAGCTCCGCCCGTCACAACGTACACCCCGCCGTCTTTCCAAGGTAACGTTGGTAACGTTTCTGGACTCGTCGGTTCCGGGCATACTTGCCAGCGGGCTACTTCGCGTGCCCCGGCACGGTAGCGGATGTCTGTTTCTTGCGTGCAACGGCGGTTGTCCTGCAGCCGTTGCAGACCTTCCTGACCCGTGGACAGCCGTCCCAGTTCAATCATCTGTCCTCGCAGCTTCGGTTGCTCCAGCTGGGCTGTGCGCAGCAGGCCTGTCAGCCCTGACCATAAGGCGGCGTATCCCGCTTCTTCTACCTCCGAATCCACGGAGACAATTTGAATGAGTACCCGCTGCTGTGGTTTGCTGCGCAGCACCTCCTGGATTCGTTCCAGCGCTTGCATCGCATATTGCTCGTAGCGTTGCTCCAGACGCTGTGCCTCGGCCTGCAGGCGGTGACACACCACCTGCGGCGAGGTCTGCAGCAAGTCTAGCAATGCTGCCCATGCCACTGGCGACGCGCTTTTCGGCGGGGCACACAGCAGAACCAGATGTGCTTCCTCAGGTTCCTGCTGCGCGTGTGCTGCCGGGACCTCTTGCGCGTGCCAAACTGGCTCCGCCATGACGGTACCTAGCTGCGTTTTCTCCCCATGCAGCGGCCGGGTGCTGAACCCGCTGAGCCGCACGCAGACCTGCCCCTGCGGATCGCAAACCTCGATATCCAGCTTGCGCACCCGCGCTTCAGGTCCGCTACCTGCACTGTAGCGGATCCATGCCCACCCCTCCTCGGGGCAAGCCTGTCTCACTTCCAAAGCCTCCAGGGCAAACGGCAGTTCTGGCTTGGGAGCTCCCTGACCGGCTGCCAGCTGCAGCCCCAGGCACCCTTGCAAGACGGCATCCATCAGTGCCGGATGCAAGGTGTAGAGGGCCTGCGTAGCCCGGGCTTCTTCTGGCAGTCTCACGTGCGCCAGTACCTCCCCCTCGCCCAGATGCAGGCGCACCAGCCCTTGGTGCGTCGGCCCATACTGCAGCCCGAGCTTGGCAAACTGCGCGTAGCAGGCGGCTCCTTCCATCACGCCCTGCGTGCAGGCGGCCTGACGAGCTGCCAGGTCGACCCGGGCTATCTCGCTTGCTTCCAGCCAGCGGGCTTGTCCTTGACTGTGCACCACCGGTTCCCCAGAGACGCCGGTTTCTTGGTAAATGTCATAGCAGATCCGGCCGTCTTCCTCCACCGCCAGCCCGATATCCACCTGTACCGCGTCCCCTTCCACTTGTAGGGGACGAGACCAGACGATCCGGCTGAGCTGCAGCACCCCAGGCTGCTCTTGCGTCCCCCTGGCGCTCTCCACCGCCGCCCGTGCCATCTCCAAGTAGGCCACCCCCGGCAGCACCGCTGCTCCCTGCACCACATGATCGCGCAAGAAGGGCTCCGTTCCCCAAAAGGTACTGCTATACCGCTGTCCCGCCAGATCCGAGGTATTCTCCTGCAGCAGCGGATGCAGCACAGCCCGGGCAGGGGCACCTGCTGGATTCACTCCAGTGGGCAATACACGGGGTTCAGCGGGTTGCGGCACCCAATACCGCTCGCGAGCAAACGGATAGGTCGGCAGGCTCATCCGCCGTGGACGTATATTTCCGTAGAGCTGGTTCCATTCCACATTCAGCCCGCGAGCCCACCAGTCCAGCAGCTTGGCGTACTTGCGTTTCTCCATCCATTTCCCCACCGCTTCGTGCATATCCTCATCCAGCGTCAACGTGCGCACGCCTTCCCCGCCGCGCTTGACTTGACCCGTATACAGTTCCGCTTTCCCGGCTTCGCCCGACAGATATGCCGTTAGTTTGTCCCTTAGATCGTGCATGGAGCTGGCTAGAAATCCCAGTCGCGCCTCCATCGGCTCCCGGCCAATTTGCAGGGTATACGCCAAATCCCCTAAGCGTTCGTCCGGTATCTGCGTCTCTTCGATCGCCTGTAGTAACTGCCCGGCTTGCTCCTGTAGCCGCTCCGTATTTCGTGCGGACAACACCACGATGGCTGGCTGCTCCGAACTTACCGTCCACACCGACTTGCTTTCTGCCTTAGGGATATATTCCTCGATAATAACGTGGGCATTGGAGCCCCCAGCGCCAAAGGAAGAAATACCCGCAATTCTTGGAAATTCCTTTCCAGTATTCAGTAACGGCCTTTTCCATTCTGATAGTTGTTTTTGCACAAAAAAAGGTGTTTTAGAGAAATTTATATTCTGATTTAGCTTATCTGCGTACAGACTAGGTACTAATTGGCTGTGTTTAAGTTGAAGAACGATTTTGGTTAATCCCGCTATTCCAGCTGCAGCCTCAAGATGTCCGATATTGGTTTTGACCGAGCCGATTGCACAAAAATCTGTATCCTGCGTGTCTTTATCAAACGCTTGCTGAAGCCCCGTTATTTCAATAGGGTCTCCAAGTTCCGTTCCTGTTCCATGGGCCTCGATGTAACTAATGGCTCGGGCATTAACCCCCGCTTTTTGCATGGCCTCACGGATGAGTTCCCCTTGGGCAACAGGATTAGGCACGGTGTAACCGTTAGTTTTACCTCCATGATTGATATGACTTGCACTGATAAGTGCATAAATATGATCCTCATCTGCGAGGGCCCGTGATAGAGGCTTCAGTATAACTGCCCCTGCACCCTCTCCTGGAACAAATCCGTTAGCACCTTGCCCGAAGCTTTTGCATTTACCGTCTACTGATAACATTTTTGCATTGCATAACTCTATATAATTGGAAGGATGCATATACAAATTTACTCCGCCAGCAATTGCCATTTCACAATCTCCGTTATGCAGATGCTGACAAGCTTGATGTATTGCCGTTAAGGAGGACGAACACATCGTATCAACAGGCATACTAGGACCATTCAAATTTAATAAATAAGATATTCTGTTAGCTACAGAACTAAATGATGTATGTGGAAATAATTTATCACCTTGGCTCCAAAAAGTTGGTCCATAGAGGCTGAAACCAGTTTTAGTAATACCCGCATATACTCCGACTTTTCCAAAATGTCGTTGCTTAATTAATGCTCTTGTATAACCTGAATCTTCTAGGGCTTCCCAGCAAGTCTGGATAAATATGCGCTCCTGAGGATCCATATTGAGGGCTTCACGAGGTGAGATATTAAAAAACAAGGAATCAAAGTTAGAAAATCCTTGCAAGAATCCCCCCCACTTGCTGTAACTTTTCCCTTCAACTAGTGCTTTATTGGGATCAGGTTCATAAAAATCATCCAATGTCCATCTGTCCGTGGGAATCTCACTAATACAATCCTTTCCATTTTTTAAGTTATTCCAGTATTCATCCAAATTGTCTGCCTCCGGATAATGCCCGCTTATTCCGATAATAGCAATAGGATCTTTTGACTTATTCCGTGAAAATGGAGAAGACGTATAGAAGAAAGAGTTGGTTTTTTTTGTTTTTTTCAGAGGTTTCTCTCTTAACTTCCGTGTCTCGACTTGCGTATGATCCTGTGATTCCCCTTCATCCTGAGTAGTTATCAGAAATCCTGTCCACTCAGAGCAACTGTCTGTCATATTTTCTGTGAAATATTCACTTAGCTCATGTAATGTTCTGTATTCATAAAACAGGGTCTTTGAGCAATCATCGAATACTTCAGCAAGCTTTCGGTTCGCACTCATAATAATTAGAGAATCAATACCGTATGTTTCCAGAGGTTCAAACACATCTATTTGGGATGCTTCAAGCTTTAACTCTTTGCTCATTAATTCTTTTAACTTAGTTTGAACCTGCATTCTTAATCGTTGTTTATCTATATTTGAGGAAGCCTGTTCTTTATTTTTCAAGTTGCTTGCGGCATGATTGCAAAGGATATAATTTCTAAGCTTTTGTTCTTCACCTTCTGCACATAACACTTGCTGTTTTTCACTTTTCATAACAGCGTATAGAGCCTTAATGGCCGAGGTTGAAAGCATAGGTATTACTCCCATGGTTTCCTTCATCGTATGCTTGGTTACATCATCTACCTTCATTCCCCCACGTTCCCAGAGGGCCCAATTGATAGATTGTGTCCAACCATACCGCTCTTGTCTATTGGCAAGTTCATTCCGATAAGCTGCGTACCGATCCATAAAAGAATTAGCCAGCGCATAATCGGCCTGTCCTACGCTACCAACAGCACCCGCGGCAGAAGAAAACATTAGAAAAAAATCCAGCTTCATGTCTTTAGTTATTTCATCCAAATTCACTGTTCCCGCGACCTTTGGAGACATGATTTCATCAACTTCGGAACTATCCTTCTTTATAATAAAGTTATCTTTATGAACACCTGCACAATGGATAACTCCATTAAGTTGAGCGTGTTCTTCCACAACAAGATTCATCCATTTCTGGATAGAGCTTGAGTCAGTTATATCTACGCTTTCATATATTACTCTAGCCCCCTTAGCCTGCAGTTCTGAAAGAAATCCCTTTGCACTATTAGCAGGAGAGCGACCGACCAACAGAATCGTAGGATGTTTTACTGTATCCGCTATTTCATGCGAAAGAATCTGTCCAATTCCACCGGTTCCTCCGGTAATTAAATATACCCCTCCATCTTTCCATGGGACGGGGTTATTAAGCTCTACAATCGTGTGATTTTGGTCCTGTACATTACACTCCTTCCAAGAAGCCGTCTCACGTATATTATCTACATACCGAACATGGTGTTCCTGAGGATATTGACTGTTCTCTTTTAGAATGGAAAGTAACTTTTCCGCGGAACATGCCGAATTGATTTCAATAAATTGTCCTACTATTTTTGGATTTTCAAGCTTAGCAGTACGCAATAATCCTGTTAAACCAGCCCGCAATTGTTGCTCTGCGTGGCGTGGAAGCACTGAAACAATTTGAAAAAGAATATGCCCCCGTGGCTTACTTTCCATTACATTTTTTAATACCTGAAAACTCTGCAAAGCGTAGTCCCGAAATATTCGATCCCGGCGGTTCTCAGTTGTATCTATACGCGAACAATCCACCGCGTCAACTGTATTTTTGAAAGAGTGGTTTTTAAAGGCTGAGGATAATTTCTCCTTTAGATACTCACATAAATCTTCTTTAAATTCTTTTTCAGGATCGCAGAGCAAAACAATAATTCTTTCAAATTCAATTTTGTTTGAAGTAGAGAGTTGATCACACCATATAGGTTCAAACATCAACATTTTTGTCATGGTTAGAATCTCCTTCGGATCAGTTATAGGTAAGACCTTCCATCCGTACACATAGTCTGCCTTGTTCATCTAACATGTTTATATCAAATGTCTTTGTCTCTCTGCCGGGAGTGTACTGGATATGAATCCACAACGCCTTAGGGCACGTTTGTAAGACTGTTAATTTATGCATAGCAAAAGTCTTTTCCATTTCTTGTGAGTTTCCACTTTCCGCTTGGTTTGGTTCATAGAACCATACGAGAGTCTGCAAAGCTAGATCTACAAGACAAGGGTGGAGTACGAATTGCTGAAAATTATCTGACTCAGCGGATGTAGGTAAAAATCTGGCTAAAGCTCCGCTTAATCCTGTATATAAAGAGTCGATCCTCCAGAGTTCTTGGCGGGCAAATGTAGACCCCTGCAAGCTGTAAAATTCCTTATAAAACTGCTCTGTCAATTCCACAAGCTGCGGAAATTGTGAACGGAGAATTCCGATGTCAAAGTTTTGCTCTAAATAGCTCCCAATAAATCCTTTTCCTTGGCTATACACCATTTGCTCATCTTGAGTCCGACATCCTCCATAGATTTCATAATTTATATACTGATCTTCTTCCGGGCAAAGCCCGATATGGATATCAAAGGGGCCTGTATTCGTCTGTACGGAAGAAATCCAGTGAATATCCTCAAGAGCTATGTGGAGTTCTTGCCCTATTAGTTTGCGCTCTTGTAACCCCGTTATGGCCTGAACAGCCACACAAGCCATCTCCAGAAAAATTCCTCCAGTAAATACTGGGAACTCCCCTTCATTACTATGTACCAAATAAGATTCATGTCCTGAAAGTATTGAACTGAATCGAAATTCCGACAAATCGGATGTATTCCGCTGTATGAGTGGATGATTTTCATAAGCGTAATGGCTGGAAGTTTCTGTGTCGATTTTGGTAGACGGAGATATCCAGTATCTCTCACCTTTAAAAGGATAAACGGGCAATGGGATACGATTAGGAAGGCATTGATATAATAGTTTCCAATTTATTTTCATACCAGAAACCCATAATTTAGCTAATTTATTTAGCTTATGCGTTTTAATAAGGTGTTCAATAAATGCTTTTCCTTCTTCACCATCCATCAGGGAGCCCAGTACAATTGAACCGGATTTGGCATTTCCTCGGTAAATAGATTCTGTAGCCGACTTCTGCTGGAGATACAATTGCAATTTAGCAATCAAATCCTGCTTATCATCCGTTACTACAGCCAGTCTTTCATCCATCTCGTCCCGACCCTCTTGAAGTGTATAGAAAAGATCGGATATTTCCGGATCGCTATTTTCGAGATAATTCAATATGTTTTTAACATAAGCATGCAATCTGTCTTCATTTTTGGCGGAAATAACAATCACATTTGCCTGCTTTGTTATTTCGGCTGTTTTTTTCTGATTCATCCACTCTTCAATCACTACATGAGCATTGACTCCACCAAAACCGAAAGAACTTACGCCCGCCCTAAGCGGTATATCCTTACCTGTTCGGTTCCAATTTCCAGTCTGGTTCACAATATAAAATGGACTGTTATTTAACTCAATGTAGGAATTGTGCTCTTCGTAATGAAGGTTCTTCACTAATTTTTGTCGTTTCATACAAAGCACTACCTTAACCAAGCCTGCAATACCAGCAGCTGATTCCAAATGACCGATATTCGTCTTTATCGTACCGATGCCGCAGTGGGGTTCCACCGGAATATCTCGTCCCCAGTAGGAATATAATTCGTCAAATGCTTTCTTAAGACCATTGATCTCGATGGGGTCTCCCAAAGGTGTTCCCGATCCATGAACCTCGATGTAGCCAGCGGTAGCGGGATCAATATTCGCTTTTCTCCATGCTTCAATGATTAAACGGGCTTGTGCGTTTGGATTGGGTGCAGTCAAGGAAGTGGCATGTCCACCATGATTTACGGATGAACCTTTTATAACAGCATGAATTGTATCCCCATCCTTGATAGCTCTACAGAGTGGTTTTAACATCACCGCAGCACTTCCCTCACCACGCACATACCCATCAGCTCTGCGGTCAAATGTGTGGCAGCGTCCACTTTCTGAAAGCATCCCCGCTTTATTCAGAGCTATAAAGAGTTTGGGACTGAGAATGACATTGATTCCTCCTGCGATTGCCATTTCACATTCGCCGCTTCTAATAGACTCTACAGCCCGATGAACAGCAACTAAAGAACTTGAACAAGCTGTGTCGATCGGCTCACTTGGCCCATGCAAATTCAGGATATAGGAAATACGGTTTGTTAAAATTGAGTTAAATAATCCCGATGGAGTATGAGCCTGTATTTCTGTCTTATTGTCAATTAGCACATCATTATAATCCGAATTGCCCACACCTACAAAAAGTCCCGTCTGACTCCCAGACAAATCAGAAGTTTTATAACCGGCATTTTCGATTACTTTCCATACTGTTTCTAGAAATATGCGTTGACGAGGGTCCATCAATTCAGCTTCATGCGGTGAAATACCGAAAAAGAGGGCATCAAACTTGTCAACTTCATTCATAAATCCCCCCCATTTGATGTTTGTTTTATTCGTCTCCTTAAGCGGATCACCATAATATTCTCGCCAGTCCCAACGGTCTTTCGGTACTTCTGTAATTAAATCGGCCTCATGGTATATTTGCTGCCAAAGCTCATCTAAATCTGCGGTCTGTGGCATAACGCCGGACATGCCTACAATGGCTATGGGTTCAGCTTCATATGATTCATTTATAAAAGTTCTATTTTGGGAATTGGGAATGGAGTTAACAGGACTGGGCGACAAGATAGAATCTTGAACAAGTGGCGGCAGTTTTTTGTCAGAATCCAATTGACCATACACAAATGCAATTTGACGGGAGTATTTTTTTCTGAGCATCGAACAAAATGCAGAGAAATCGCTATATTCATAAAATAATGGCGGAGTCAGCTCAAGTCCGAATTTTTTGTTTAGACGGTTAATAAGATCGGTTACAGATATAGAATCAAAACCATATTCGTTTTTGTCCGTATCAAGATCAATTTTTAATACATCCACATACAAAATTTCAGAAATCAGTTTTTTTATTTCCAGACAAATAAAATCATACAACTCTTTGTCTTCACTTGTTGTGGTGGTGCCTTGCTTTTGAGGTTGATTATCCGCACTGCTTTTAGAAACAATTTTCACGTCAGAAAGTTCTTTTAATACAGCCACTTGAGGTGCTCCAGCGGCAATGACGTATTTAAAGGCCTGAATACCCTCCAATGTGGATAAAGGGACAATCCCCATTGTGTTTTCCAAAAAAACCAGTGTGGCATCATCCACTTTCATCCCACCGTCTTCCCACAGAGTCCAATTCACAGAAATTGTTTTTCCTGTCCGTGCTCTCTGTTTGCGTAATGACTCTCTTTGAACTGCGAAACTGTTCATGTAGGCATTGGCAAAAGCATAGTCACTTTGTCCCGGATTTCCTTTAAAAGCCATAATAGAAGAAAACATAATAAAATAGTCTAGTGTTTCATCACTTGTAGCTTCATCCAGCCAAAATGTTCCGTTTACTTTAGGTTCTAGAACCTCCCGTATTTGTTGAACAGTCTTATAAGGAATATATGAGTCACGCAGAACACCGGCTGCATGAATGACGGTATTCACAGCACCAAATTGCTGCTTGGCTAGTTTAACGGCTTCGTGGGCTCCTTCCCTCGTAGCGATGTCGGTACGTATGTACAACACTTTAGCTCCGAGCGATTCCAGTCTATGTATCATTTCTCTCTTTGATGAAGTTAGTTCGGAGCGGCCAACAATGGCCAAATTGGCCTGAAATTTAGCTGCAAAATGTACAGCAAAAATATATCCAAGCCCGCCTAATCCCCCTGAAATCAGAAAAGTTCCATGTTTTTTAAAAGGTATTGCTGATGGCTGTTGCTGCCTTTTTTGCATGAGAACCATCTGTTTGACCTGTCGCTTTCCTTTATAGCATCTAATTTCAACGTCTTTATCTGCTGAACGTAACTCTTCCAAAAGTTGATCCACTATATGTTCAGCAGGTTCAGTGTATTGGAACGTTTTATAGATAAAATCAGGATTTTCGCGTCTTACAGTTCTAGCGAATCCACCCATTGCCTCCAGGAAATTCAGTTTGTTTTTTTGTTCTTTAAAGACATATAAAAGTCGGATTGGCTCTTGTCGCTCTATTTTCATTAATGCTTTGGTAAGAAAAAATAAATGATATAAATGATTATTATTTTCAAATTCATTCGAGTCCTGTCCTATTTTCGACCACCAATGAATGATATCTGTTATTTCCTGACCTTTATCTAATAAAGCTCCCCATATTTTATTGTAGTCGTTTTCCACCATAGGAGAGATTTCATATACATCTTCTGCTAAGCATTTGAACGAAGTTCCTGGCTTAACAAGTGTCACTCTTACCCCATTTTGTTTTAAAACGTTCCAGTGACAATCATCTGTATCAAACATTATGATTTGACGTGATTCGCTAAGCCGTGGAACTGCAATCTGTTCGTCCCACACTGGCTGATACAGTAAAGCAGGCTGAGTTAATGATGAATGATGAATTACTTCTTGCTGATATTGAATGCGCTTAATGCAGGAAAAACCTTCCTTTGCGCTCATAAGACCGTCCTTAATCATGTGTAGAATGTTATCCACTGACATCTGATTGTCATCCATCATTCGGCCCCCATTATTTGTTTTAGCTCATCAACCCCAAGATTCCCCTGTTCCAGTAACTTCAGCAAGTGTTGCAGTTCTAAGTCTTGCACAAGCAAATTTTTGTCCTGTTTGCTATCGGATTGGCAAGAAAATAGATGTTTATCTCCTTTTTGATTTTGAGATATACGACACGTCGATCTGTCAAAAAAATAGCCTGGCAATTGTACTTTGTGAACTGGTTTCTCATAAAGACGACTCCAATCTATATCAGCTCCTTGTAACCATAAACGTAGAAGATTTTCCTTAAATGTTTTATTGGTATCTGTCGCATTTGCCAGGTCGTCCTTGATACAGAGGCAAATCGAATTTTCGTCTACTGTACTTGGCTCCATGTCACTCGCCGCAGTCAACCACTCGGAAACGTTTATAATTTCACGCAGTTGCTCATTATGTTTTTTAAGCAATACATAAGGATGGTGCTCATAACTGAGTTTAGACTGGGCATCAACCAAGATATCAGCCACTTTTTCCCAAGGAGCTTTTTGATCAGTTAGCAATTCCAGTATTACTTCTGCGGGGATAAAATCATCGATAATTAAATCTGTTAATTCCTGGAATCTAGAATCCAGCAGTTCAGTCTGGTCTTGAAGGTTCCACTTGCGGTTAAGTTTGCGCCATGAACATACAATAGCCAATCCTAGCAATAACTGTTCCCTGTTTGTACTTTGCGTAATATTTACAGTGGTTTCTTCCTGGTTTATATGTTTATAAATATCGTATCCTGTGATCCGAATAATTTGTTCCTGCCATTCGTCTATATATTTTTTTAAAGTGAATTGGCTGTGATACAGTAATTTTGTTTTTTCAAGATAATCAACGAAATTATTAGAAATTGCTACGTAACATTGCCTCGTATGATCTGCTTTCTCAATAGGAATCTGCTCCAGTATGCTTGTAATTAGTTCCCGCAAGTATTCAGCGTCAATAACAATGGGCAATAATTCGTTGCCGCTAACCGGATCTTTAAATGGAATACGGGGACGTTTTAATTGCAACATTGCCAAAGACATTCTGCCACTTTTCACCGCCAAAATTTTTTCTATTTGAGCCATTGCACTTACGGCAATGGCAACCCATATACCTGAAATGTCGCAAGTCACCTGGTGTAGAGAACAGCCTAGCTCCAAATAAACCGAAACATAAGCAAAATGAGCTATAAAATTGTACAAATCGACATACTTTTCTGGCCACACGGATTCATAAAAATCATTACACACATTTCGTTGATATCTTAATTTCTTCAGTATTTTGATTAGTTGGTCTATTTGTTTACGAAATAAATAGCATTCTGCATAAAAATCACTAAATTCTCCAAAGCCACTGCATGATCTTTGTCCAATATGCAAAACCCAAGAGGAATGAGGAACTTTTGTCAGCAACTCGCTACGGGAGGCTAGTTGTCGCAGTAACGCCTCTTTGCTCTCCACAAGGCATCCGTATCGATAGGGAAAGGACGATCTGCCCGTCAATAATGTCTTGCTTATGTCGGTTAACGTATAAGACCCCCATTTATTATGAAGCAGGCCAGATGTCCAGCTATGTAAAGCATCTGACAAACTTGAGGAGCTTTTGGCCGATAAAGCAAAAAACTCCAAAGCTACAGAAGCGGATTGGAAATCATCAGTCTCAGGGTCTCTATTCACGTATTCCTCTATCACAATATGTGCGTTGACTCCTCCAAATCCAAAAGAACTGACACCCGCGCGTAAGGGATTTGTTCCATTATCCTGCCATGCTAAAGGTTGATCTGCTATGCAAAATGGTGTTTGCTCCAGTTGAAGAATAGGGTTGATCGTTTTAATATTTAAAGTGGCTGGTATTTTTCGATGTTGCAACATTAGCAATACCTTAATTACACCCGCCAACCCTGCCGCTCCCTCCAGATGCCCGATATTGGTCTTTACAGATCCAATATGACAAAACCGTTTGTTCTCCGTGTGCTTTTGAAAAGCCTGGGTCAGCGCTTGAATCTCAATGGGATCTCCTAGCGACGTACCTGTTCCGTGAGCCTCAATGTAACTAATTGTCTCGGCTTGTACCTCCGCATCTTCAAGTGCTGATAATATGACATTACGCTGTGCTTCCATTCGGGGAGCCGTCATTGATAAGCTTTTGCCCACATGATTAACGGCAGCTCCTTTTATCACCCCATAAATATGGTTTTTATCCATAGTGGACTCATCTACACGCTGTAGGAGCACCACGCCGATCCCGTCACCTGGTACATAACCGTCAGCGGCAATATCAAAAGTTTTGCACTGACCGTCCGGACTCAACATACGCGATTTGGAAAAAGATACATATTTCCATGGGTGCAAGTTAAGATTTACCCCTGCAACAAGCGCATAGTCACATTCACCTTCTATTAATGCACGCCGTGCTTCTTGCACAGCTACCAGTGAAGAAGCACAAGCGGCATTTAATGTTTGGCTAGTTCCCTTTAGATCAAATGTATAAGATATACGATTGGCCAATATGCTTTCAAAATTTCCTAAGCAGTCATAGCTGTCTGTATTAAGGTTAACGGAAGTAAACTCTTGTCTATAGTCAGTTGTCATAGCTCCCACATATACAGCCGTAATTTTTTCTTGTAGAACTGATAACGGAATTCCTGAATCTTCGATGCAATGCCAAGTCTCTTCCAATAAAATTCTTTGCTGCGGGTCCATAGTCAATGCCTCACGCGGTGAAATATTAAAGAAGCCGGAATCAAAATCGTAAATATTTTCTACTTGCCCACACCACTTGCTTACGCTTTTCCCCGGACTATCTGCGTCGGGACTATAATAAATGTCTGGATCCCACCGATCTGGGGTTATTTCTCGGATTGAATTCACACCTTTTTCTAAATTATCCCAAAAACAGCTGTAATCATTAGCTCCTGGAAAGCGGCAGGCTATGCCGATCACCGCTATCTCTCTTCTTCTGGATTTCATGATCCCCACTCTTTTCTCGCGTTTAATTGAAGCAACTTGACTGTTCCCGCCAATAACTTTAAAGCGATCTCATCTACATGACGATACCGCCATTCCTCCAACTCTGTGCCTTTGACCCACTGATTGAATGCTCCGAGCGCAGGACCGCAATGAATCTGATAGTCCACTTGACAACCTGCTATGCCTTCAATTGCAGCCCGGCTGGAATATGCAAAATACCATTTAAAGATCTGTGCCATTTTACGTTTAGGATTGAGTTCGGCCTTCTCAATTTCAGCCTGGTCGTAATACTGTTTAACTTCAGCATATACATCTTCAAAACTTTTTTTAAAATATCGTTCTTGCAACTGCTTCTTTGTTTTTTCGTCAATTTCATCTATTGAACAATGCTGTACATAAAGCTCGTATAATTTATTGGCTCTAGCTGGGAAAAACACACCTTTCTTCAATACCTGGACACGAGCGCCTAATTCGAACATATCACCGGCTGGAGCGTACGCTGTGTCTTGGATGTTGATTTGCTGAAGGAGATCTTTTACCGCATCGCTTGTGCAGGCCTCTACTGTACATTGGTTAATAGATCCAGTAACTATAAAATCAGCTCCCATAAGGAAAGCAGCTGCGGCTGCTTCTGGTGTACCTATCCCCCCAGCCGCACCAATACTAGGTTTTTTCCTATATTTGTACTTTTCCATCATCTCTTCACGTAATTTACTGATGGCTGGCATTAACACATAAGCCACACCCCCATCGGTATGACCTGCCGAATCAGCCTCAAGGCATAAATCATCGGCTACCGGGATCTCCCTCAACCATTTTGCTTGCTGGTGGGATATAGCTCCTGTCTTCAACATTTTCTCCAATAGTTGTTCAGGGGCTGGGCTCAAAAAATTTTGTGCAACTTCTGGTCTAGATACCTTTGCAATAATACGATTGTTCACTACCACTGTACCGTCTGGAAGTTCAGATAAGCCCATCGCCCGGAACTTAATTAATGCTGGCGTTACGCCTATGTATGCTGCAGCCTCAATATTCTTTACTCCGTATTTCATAAACAACTCGACATTTTGTTCTTCTTTTTCTGGCTTATCAGGAGTATGCAGAAGATTCATCCCAAAAGCCTGCTCTTGATTCAACGCTTGTTTAATATATTTGATGTCTTCTTCAATTTTTTCTGGCGTTAATCCACCTGTACCCAAGAAACCCATCATTCCGGCTTTCCCCATTTTGATCACCAGCTCTTTGGATGCAATCCCTCTATACATCCCCCCCGATAAATACGCATATTTTAGATTATAAGCCTGTTTAAATTCATCACTTCCAAGTTTTTCTGCACTTGAGGTTTTCACGGACGAGCTAGGTTGAAGTGGAGCAGCTGTTTTCGTTTCCTGCCATGCCCATTCTTCGGAAGAGAGTCGGATAGGATCAAACTCTTGCTGTATTCGGTTTGCTAGTCCCGTGAGTACGTGGCCTGGGCCTATCTCCACTAGACTAATGTCACCAAAACCTTGCATAACCCTTACAGTCTCGGACCATTTTACAGGATGAGTTATTTGTTCTATTAAATTGAATGCAATCTCAGATAAACGATAAGGACGAGCTTTCAAGTTAGAGATGACGGGTAAGGATGGCTCAGAAAAAGAAAACTGTTGAATGAATTTACCAAACTCCTGTTTTGCTTCACTCATATATTGAGAGTGGAAAGCCCCGCTTACGTTCAACGGAATATATGTAATATTCTCTATTTCATCAAAGTAAGGTTGTACCCTGTTGATATCAGCTTGTGTCCCAGAAATAACATACTGTTTCGCAGAATTATAATTGGCTATTGAAATCGTATGAGAAGGAACACGATTCAAAACTTCGGTACATTCTTCTTCATTTAAACCCAAAATAGCGGCCATAGCTCCCCCGCTTGTTCGACTCATCAATTCCCCTCTTTTTTGTACCAGCTTTAGGCCAGTTGCAAAATCGAACACGCCAGCTGCAAACAAAGCATTATACTCACCGAGACTATGGCCAGCGACAATATGGGGATATTCTCCCTTCTGGGTCGCTTGCATGTACATTAAAGCATTAACTATGTACAAAGCCGGCTGTGTATATTGTGTCTGTCGAAGCAGATTATTACGATCCTGAGTACATAGGTCGCAAATGGAATAGCCCAAAATAACGTCAGCTTGTCTGATGATATCTGGAAATTGGTCAAACAAATCCGCTCCCATTCCTTTTTTTTGGGACCCTTGACCCGGGAATATATATCCAAGCATTTTGTTGTCCTCCTTAAAATTTATTTCTTCGCCTAATCTTTCATTTTTATGTATTAAAACAAAGCTGTCTAACTGTGCACAGTTTTGAACAAATGGGCAAAAACGGATATTAATCAGTTGTTAGCTGATATATATCAGTTCCTTTAAAGTATTGACTATATCTCCAGAAAGACTCAAATCAAGGTATACGGTAGATTCATGGAATGATCGTAGATTTTGCTGCTTCAGCAAAACGAATTGGCTCGCAAATGGCTTGCCAAAAATAATCTTGAGAGAAAAGGGATGTTATAAGGATCAAAAGTTAAAATTTTAAATAATTACCATATTAGATATAAGTTTCATCTGTAGTGGAAGAGTGAACAGTAACTTCTAGCATTCCTCCCTCAGAACGAGGATTGAAGGACTTTTCATATAGAAATCTCCTTAAAGTGTATACTCACTAAGTATTTATTAGTATTTTAGCTCTATATTGAATGGTATGAACCGTAAACTATATGGCTTGTCACCGCAAATTGATTGTGTATTCCCCTAATCCAACATTGTTTTAAAAGATTCATGCAATACATTTAAAGAAAGTCCAATTTCCATACCACGGTAAAATTTAAGAAAATATTAATTTCAATGCTTTTGAATATAAATACTATAGAAAGGAGCATATTCTCATGGGTATTTCACATAAAAGTAATGGTTTTATTTTAATTTTAGCTTTCAGTTTCATATATTTTGTTATGTGTTGGAGCTTTTCCACGCTGGATACATCGTTATTTGAATTTTTTTTGAGCATGGAAGAATTAATTCTAATCACCTTTTTCTTCTACCTACTCAAAAAAGGCATTTCCATACTGCCGATACGGGAGAACCCATTGTTTCACCATTGGAAATATGCCGTGCTGTTATCTTTAATTTACAGTAGCTTAAATACATATATTTTCTACATATTGTTTGAAAATGCCGAGAAAGGATTTGTTTTCTTCGTTGAGATTTTCTTGGAATTGCTTGCCCTACATATTTTGCTCATCCCGCAAGAGAAAAGAGTTATGAAATTGTTGAGTGTATTACACCCAAATAATAATTTACATGAGCGGCTTGATAAATTTATACAACAACTCCCTACTATAATGAGAACTGAAGATTTAAATAAAATTATCGCTGAAGAGATTCAACAGATCCTGAATCCCTCATATCTAGTTTTTTTGAAATATACCGCAAGAACCGAAAATTATGGTTTATATAGCAATACAGGCTGTTATAGTGAGGAATTTGTAATAACCGATAATATGAAGAATGAAATGAAAACAAAAACTCGCTATGAGTTGTATGAATCAGATGGAGACATCGGTATATTTCTATATAACAAACAAGAAACCAGTTATGTCGTCTGGGTTGGTCATACGTTGGAACGAGCGGCTTTCTGTAAAAAACAAAAGCAATGGTTTTTAACATTTGGGAAATACATACATCTAGTCTATGAAAATTTGAATTGTATTCATCAAGTAATTAAGAGTTTTGAAGAGCAGAATATCGAAGAGCAAATTTATTCCGTCACACTTAGACGGCTCATTTTTCAATTATCAGAAAAAGAGCGCCGCCGACTTGCTTCCGATCTGCATGACGAGGCTCTGCAAGATCAAATTCTATGGTATCGTAAACTTGAGACGCTACTCGGTGAAAACATTTTGGAGGAAGATTTAAGGGGCCAATTGGAAAAAATAAAAGTCGGTATGCTGGATGTTATCCATCAAATCCGCAGTACATGCAACGACCTTCGACCCTCTCTCTTATCCGATATTGGTTTAATTGGCTCAGTCAAAGAATGGCTGTCACAGGCACAGCTAAGGGCTGAATTCACTATCCATTTCGAATATTATGATATTCAGGAAAAATACTATAATTTCGAACAAATTCTATCTTTGTATCGAGTGATTCAAGAGTTAATTAACAATGCAAAAAAACACTCCCAATCTACTAACGTACTTCTTAGCATTTCCGAAGTAGACTCCATGATTTTGCTTAAATACAGTGATAACGGAATTGGATTTGATCTGGAATCATCGCGTTCCCTTCATCAACACATGGGGCTGTCAGGAATTAAAGAGCGGATTCGTTCACTGGGAGGGGAGATAACGATCGTAACATCCGTTGGCAAAGGTACTGTTGTTCAAATAAGTATACCGAGGTGACACCAATTGATTCAAATAATTATCGTGGACGATCATCAGCTAGTTGGTGAAGGAACTAAAAAAATGATTGAGTTGGAGAAAGACATGTCTGCTACTTATTCCAGCGATGTTAACTCAATGTTAAATGATCTAAGACATAAACAATACGATGTGTATTTGCTTGATATGAATATGCCTCAGTGCAGCGGTATTGAACTTGCCAAGTCAATTATGAAAATACATAAGAATGCCAAGATCATCTTATATACCGGATTTGAATATTTGTCCATATTCAATCTGTTAATTGACACAGGTATTAGCGGTATCCTAAGCAAATCTGCTTCTCAACAAGATCTAATTATGTCTATCCGCTCTGTTATCAATGGGTATACGTTAATACCTGTATCTTTACTTAAACAGTTGAGAGTTACCGAGTTTGTATATGAAAGTGCTCAAGAAAATAATTCTTTGCACTCTACCAGTAGAGTAACCATTTCCCAGAAGGAAAAAGAATTGCTAGAATATATCGCTAAAGGAAAAAATAATAAGCAAATCGCTGATGATCTTTATATGAGTCTACGGGCAGTAGAATATAATCTTACTAAAATTTTCAAGAAATTAAAAGTAACCAATCGTTCTGAAGCGTTAGCCGAAGCCGTTCGTCATGGTATCGTAAACATTAATATTTAGGCATCTTGAATAACTAACAATTTTAACGATCAATTCATATATTTATACCTTAAATTTTTCCCATAGTTATTACACAATGTTATTTTTATGTTAACTTTTCATAGCCGACTAATTTATTTGTAATTGTAAATCAGAACTTATTTCAATAAAAACTACAATTGTAAGGAAAGTCAACTACTTCTACTTCATATTCCTCACCTGATAGCACAATTTTTTACACTTTAAGCTTTGTCTATTATCCAAATGATATAACTCTTAAAAAGAAAAAACGAACTACTCCCTTGATAAGAACAGTTCGTTTTTTCTACTAATCGAGCAATACTACATGATTTCGATCTTTTGTTTGTGCCTTACATCTGAGTTGTGTTTTAGAATTGCTCTCAGAGTACTATTTGGTAACTAAACACTTAAGATTCAACGTAATCAGATAATTGTATTTGGCAGCGTGCTTAAGCTCATCCAATATAACACCGTACACTGTATCTTTATAGATGCCAGCAGGCAATCCAAACCAGATGTCGCGATATCGTTCCACCGCATCCAACTCCCCCATCAAGGCGCGCTGTAGACCTTCTGTATAGGATTGCACTTTCTCATATTCCTCACTACTGATGCCTGAAATTTCTCTTGACCTGTCAAAGCCCGATACATCTCTCTAAACATTTTATTGTGGCCGCGCTCATCGTTACGCTCCCCTTGTACCGCTTCCTTTATCATTTGTACTGCTTTTGGAAATCCTGTGTTCCAGATAGGAACAAAATCGACCCGCATATAGTTTGAATTTACCCAGTAAGAAGGTACTTGATACAAGTTTGTCTCCTCCCGACGTTAGTTTATAGAAAATATATGCGCATCTGCCCATGTCGGTTCCTAATATTAGGAACTACTATATGGAAATTATTGACAAAACTCTATTTGAAAATGACTCCATTAATCGCTCATTACACCTTCAATGTTGTCACATATACTCCAGCAAATACAATTAATCCTCCAATGATCTGCGAAAGATGAACAGGATTCCCCATAGCCACACTCATTATCGCAGTAAATACAGTAATTAAATTCATGTATACGCCTGCACGACTTGCCCCTATCTCCCGAATACCGGCATTCCAAAAAATAAATGAAAGTATAGATGGAAACAATCCAATATACAAAATACCTATCACTACTCTCCCATTCAAAGGAAATGGGTTTCCAGAGGTTGGGAGAAAGAATACAAGAACAAATAAACCAAGTAAAGCAGATACTGCAATTGCAGCGATGGGTGGGATCTCCTTGATTCTGCGTCCCAGCAAAGAATATGCTGTCCATACTGAGATCGCTGCCAGCATCAGCATATCTCCCACGTTGTATACTGTCCGAAAAATCATTCCAAGTTGACCATTTGTAAGAACCAGAAGAACCCCGATAAGTGACATCAAAAGACCTACCATCCTTGATAGCGTAAGGGGCTCCTTCAGAAAAAGGGCCGCAAAGCATACGATTAAAGCAGGATTCATTGCGTTGACCAAAGATGCATTCAAAGAAGAAGTGAAACGTAATGCCACATACAGTAGAAAATTATATCCGATAACTCCTAGTAACCCCATTAATAAAAGAATAGGCCATTTCTTCCAAACTTCTTTCCATTTCGGTTTTTCTACGATCTGAGAAATCGGAAACAAGATACAGATTGCAATAGTCCAACGGAAAAAAGTCATCTGTACGGGAGTAAGCTCTGACACCACCATTTTTCCAAAAATATAATTCCCTGCCCAAAATAAATTAGCTAAAATAAGGAACAGATAGATTCTTCTCTGTTTCATTATTTATCGCCTCTTTCCTGCTAGATTGTATTTAGAGAAATTTATTCATGTAGGTATAGTATAGGTTTGAGTTCAGAAAAGAACTGTACGAAACATCATCTTCAATTAGAGTGATTTCCATTGGTTTCATGGTATATGACTTGGTGATAGATCTCATATGTATAAATTATTGGAGGGAGTTCTATATTGTGCCTGCGTTATGCACGAAAGTTATAATAACCAGTTGTTAAGTGCATTTTTTATATAGATCATGCTCAATCTGGTGGTATTTCAGCGAAAACACCCGCCCATCAAGTTAAAGGTCTTCTTTTCCATGTAACAATATCCCCTTTCAAACTCAGACGGAGTGTTGGGATTGCCTTCTTCTACTTTAAATCATTGAAGTTGTGTAGGAACTTCGTCACGATGGGATTCCGTTTGGTCTCCTTCTAAAGAAATTCTTTTCACCCCTGATGAAACGTCTCTGTTAGGCTTAGGCAAATAAGATTTCAACATAAGTTCCATGTCTTTTTTTGTTATTGGCTTTGCTTCGGGGTACAACTCATAACCAAACTCGCCATTATTTTCAGTCGTACCGTACTTCACATCTTCAATATTCGAAATACCAACCATTCGCAGACGTTTTTCAAGGTCATCAACAGACACTCGAAGCCTGCGTAAATTATTTATTTCTAGTTTTCCTTTTTTCGCTTTGCTCAGAGTCTTCCCGAAATCGGAAAATCATGAAAGAAGACTCCTTTTTCTAAATCAAGGGGTATAGGATATGGATGTAACAATTTTCGGAATGGTTTTCATCTAATAGGCAAATGAGAAAAACCTCATATTTCTCTTGGCTTATTGTAAGTTGTTGCTCCTGACAGTAGCTATCAATTTGCTGATCTATTTCTTGCATATAATCCGTGTGCTCAAAAGGATTGCCTACATAATTGTAACGTAGTGCACGCTTAATTTTAATTTTCTCAGCAGCTTCACAATCACTATTTATTATATTTGAACAATACATTGTAGTCCTTACAGTTTGATCAGGCTGTTTATGATAATTCCGGCTTATCAATGAAGTTCGGGTCCAAAATAACTCAGCCACACCTTCATCTTCATAGGAAGAGCTTAAGCTTATTCCATTTTTTCCCCAAGAGAATTCCATTCCCCTGCAAATAAATAAGAAAGGATTCTCAATTAGCTGTATAGTATTGGGTGCTTCTAAAAATGAATGCAGGTGCTCATTGAGAGTTTGAAGGTAAGCCATCTTTTTTTCTAACTGTTTAATCTCCTTAGATAAATGGCTCATTTGATTATGATTAAGAGATACAACTTCATCGATTGTACTAAAATCCAACCGTTTTTTGATGGAGCTGATTGAATGGTCCAATTCCCTGAACATAGTCACATTACCAAAATTCATGACTTCTTGCAAAGTATAGTAACGATATTTATTTTCTCTAACAAGAGATGGTTTAACAAGCCCTTCTTTATCGTATAAACGCACCGTATCCGTACTTACATTATGAAGTTTCGCTATATCTCCTGTTTTAAAAAAAGGATTGTCCATGTTTATTCCCTCCTTATTGTGTGTTTAATGATTTTCCACTCTTGAGATTCTATTAGGTGCTCAGACTCCCATTTCCTTTCCTGATTTAGGATCAAAAAAATCAGCCAGAAATAATCTGACTGAACTATTATTAAGCAAAAGAAGCCTCTTTACTTAAACCTAGTAATAATTCACTATATGAAGGGTACGGGTGAATACTATCCTTCAGAACGGAAAGAGGTAAGTGTAGTGTTGTAATTGAACTTCACCTAACATCTCACAAGCTCTCTCACCTAAAATACTTGCTCCAAGCACATATCCGTTAGAATCACAAATAACTTTTGCAAAACCATCCGTTTTTCCATCCACTACTACGCGATCAACTCTTTATAACTTCTAGTATATACTTTAATATTGTTGCCGTACTTTTCACGTGCCTCTTGTTCAGTTAAGCCTGTTCTTGCTAGTTCTGGATGTGTAAAAGTACACCATGCATACTCATTGGATACTTTTTTCATTTGTTTATTGAAGGCATTATTCACAGCGAGCTTACCTTGAATAGCTCCCATATGAGAGAACATATAGGAACCCACCAAATCCCCAACAGCAAAAATATGAGGAGCACTGAATTGCATGTACTCGTTCACTTGAACTCCCTTTGCCGTATATATTACTCCTACATCATCCAGGTTTAAGCTATGAACATTTGGTTTCCGGCCAAGTGCAAATAGAATTTTCTCTGCGTGAAGAACTTCTTTATGACTATCTTTTACGATACTCAAAGAAACCCCTGTCTCATCTTCCGACACCTCTTCGGCACTATAGCCCGTAAAAATTTCTATCCCCTCCTGCTTTAAAATGCTTTCAAGATGTTGAGACAGATCCAATTCTTCTTTAAGCAAGATGTGATCGGCTCGTTCCACAAGTTTTACATGAACGCCCAGTCGATTAAAAGCCTGACTTAACTCAACTCCAATTGCCCTGCCCCGACGACAATCAAACTTTTAGGCAAATCAGTCAGTTTAAACACATTTTCATTAGTCAAGTAATGTATACTTTCCAGACCTTTAATAGGCGGCACATAAGTAGATGAGCTTGTACTTATGACAATATAGTCTGCACTAATTAGTGTATCATTGACATTGATCATGTTTTCATTCTCAAACTTTGCTGTCCCATTGAAGTAGTCGATGCCTTCTCCAACTAATACTTCAACAGCTTCTCCTTGATGAGCCTCCTCGGTAAGTCTTCTAACTTTACTCATGATGTTAGATGAATGAGTTACATTTCCATATTTTTTAGCTGTAAAAATTTCATCAGCGATTTGGATTAGAGCCTTACTTGGGATACAACCTGCCCATGTGCACTCTCCACCTGGTTTATACTTTTCAACAAGTAATACTTGTTTACCTAACTCAATTCCTTTTTTGAGCTGCATTAAGTCCACCTGCACCTGCGCCAATGATAATAATATCATAATGATTTTTTAACAATATCCTAACCACCTTGTGTCAGTATGATCTATCTAAAAACAAGAATAAACTATGGAGTAATTCAAGAGTCAATACATCCAACTTTATTTTAACGTTAGCATGTTTTCCTGGACTATTCTCGTCAATAAAGGTAAAGAAGACCAAGCCCTTACGAGATTGTATCTTTGAAAATGTTGAACCTAAGTTGATGAAAGTCAACTGTAATGTTTCTCAATGTATTATGTACCTGCTTGAACCATGTGGTACGATACAATTAGATACTTAATGAAAGACAAGGTGCAATCGATGAAACTCCATGAACAAGACGACAAATATCATGAATTAGATAATAAGGCCAGTATCATATATAAATTTGTTATGACGTATAGCGACTATATTAGAGCCATTCGGGACTACGGTACTGGCGAAGAGATCAACATGGTCGAAGTACACACCCTGACGATGATTGAAGAGAATCCAGGGATCACTGCTGCCAAGCTGTCATTGGAGTGGAACCGTACAAAAGGAGCAACTTCACAGATTCTAAAAAAGCTGGAGCAACGCGGATTCATCCTTCGAAAAAAAGAAAACGGTAATGCAAAAAACTTAAACCTTTACGCTACAGAAAAAGGAGAGGCATTGAGCAGAGCGCACAAATTATACGATATTAAAGAACTCATGTGGGCCGACAAAACGTTACACGAAAGTTTCAGTAGCGAAGAAATTAAGGCTTTTTACAACGTGATGCAGCGATATACTGAAATGATGCTCTCTCCACGAAGCGAATAGAACACAAGATATTCAGCCATGAATTGGGAACAATCGCCCAGGATTCTAAAACGAAAATGATATTTCTGTGCAGCCCACATATTCCTGTTGGCCGCGTATGGACTGAAGAAGAATTGAAACGTTTAGGTGAGATTTGTATTTGGAATAATGTGCTTATCGTTTCCGACGAAATTCATTCTGATCTTTAAGCCCAATCATCATACTCCTTTTGGAAAAATATCCGAAGAATTCAGAATGAACTCTATCGTATGTACATCTCCTTCTAAAACGTTCAATCTTGCAGGCTTGCAATTATCGAATATCATTGTTCCGAATGAAAGACTTCGGAACGAGCTGAACCACAAATTAACAACCATCGATATTGACCCGGGCTCTTTTGCAACTATCGCCCAAATTGCTGCGTACAATGATGGAGAAGAATGGCTTGTGCAGCTGCTTACCTATCTTGAGGAGAACCTGACTTTTATTGATCGGTTTGTGAAAGAACGCATGCCCAAAGTAAAATTGATCAAACCGGAAGCGACCTATTTGGCGTGGCTAGACTTTAGAGAGCTCGGACTTTCGGATCTTGAACTGCAACAGTTAATGCAGAAAAAAGCCAAGGTTGCATTGGATGATGGATTTATCTTTGGCGCTGGCGGAGAGTTGTTTCAAAGAATCAACTTTGCTTGCCCTAGATCTTTGCTGCAACGAGCATTAGAAAGTATGGAAAGAAGTCTGCAAGGTCTCGATTAAGAGAATTTTAGTTATAGATTATCAATAGTCGCATATCTGCATAGATGTTTATAAACTTCATAATTGGAACAAGCATTTGTCCTTGACACGACACAAAAGCTTGTTCAATAAAACAAAAAAGCCGCTATGTAGCGACTTTTTTTGCTTCAACGTTCTTGTCCCTAGACATTTGTCCAGTTTCATGTGTTCCTATAGTTTTTCCCTAAAATTATATTTTTCAGGATGCATGTTCAAACTGGCTGTTATATAAATCGGCATAGAATCCGCCTTTACCCAGCAATTCCTCATGATTACCCGTTTCGATAATGTTACCGTCCTTCATGACCAATATCAGATCGGCGTTCTTAATCGTTGAGAGACGATGGGCAATCACAAAAGAGGTTTTCCCTACAGTAAGTCGGTCCATCGCTTGTTGAATCAGCAACTCCGTACGCGTATCGACCGAACTTGTGGCTTCGTCCAGTATGAGCATAGGCGCATCTTCAATCATGGCTCTTGCAATGGTAATCAATTGCTTTTGGCCAGCAGAGAGATTGGCTTTGTCGTCTAGTACTGTATCATAGCCCTGCGGCAGAGTTTTAAGGAAGTTGTGCAGACCCACTGCTCTACATGCGGCTTCTACCTGTTCATCGGTAACATGGTCTTGGGAAAAGACGATATTCTCACGAATCGTTCCTTCAAACAGCCATGTATCCTGCAGTACCATACAGAATAATTTATGAACATTCTCACGTGTTAATTGGCTGATCGGAGTTCCATCAATATAAATTTCCCCTCCGTTCAGCTCATAGAACCGCATGAGCAAATTCACGAGCGTCGTCTTACCAGCACCTGTCGGGCCAACAATGGCGACTTTCTGACCAGCTTCAGCTTTCATAGAGAAGTCTTTGATAATCATATGGTCTTCGTTATAACCGAAACGAACATGTTTGAATTCAACATCCCCTTTGGCGTTATCTAGCTTCATGGTCTTGTCACTTTCATCTTTCAATTCTTCTTCATCCAGAAATTCGAATACACGTTCACTGGCAGCAGCCGCCGATTGCAAATTGGTTGCAGCCTGCGCCAACTGTGACAAGGGCTGTGTAAATAGACGAATATACACCATAAAGGCCACAATAGTTCCGATCGTTATAACATGTTGGTTCACCAGCAAAGCGCCCACGATACAGACCGCTACATAACCGAAATTCCCGATGAACATCATAACCGGCATCATCAGGCCAGACATGAACTGGGATTTCCATGCATTTGTATACAAGCGGCCATTAATGCCATGGAACACTTCCTTGGCTGCTTTTTCTCCGTTATATACCTTGACTACGTTATGACCAGCATAGGTTTCTTCAATATGACCGTTGATCTGGCCAAGCTCTGCTTGCTGTGCTACAAAATATTTTTGTGAATGCTTCATAATTACGGTCATCAGTGAAAAACCAATCAGCGTAGCTACAATCCCGGTAATGGTCATGATCCAGTTCGTATACAGCATCATAATCAATGCACCCACAAAGGTTGCCAGTGCGCTGACAAGTGTGCCGAGACTGTTGTTTAACGTTTGTCCGATGGTATCGACATCGTTAGTCACACGGCTGAGCACATTACCATAGCTCGTAGCATCAAAATACTTCAAAGGCATATGATTGATTTTTTGGGACAGTTCTGTCCGCATCTTCTTTGTAAGGCGCTGTGACACGGTTACCGTAATGAATCCTTGGAAATAATTAAAGATAAGGCCGAGACCATACAAAACTACCAGTACAAGAACAATCTTCTGAATAGCATTTATATCAATCCCTGTTACAATTCCTTCCTGGATCAGGTTGGCAATATCGCTGAGCTTATCCGGACCAATCACATTGAAGACGGAACCGGCCAGTGCCAGCACCATAGAGAGGATAATCATAGGCGCACAGGCCTTGATGTAGGATAAGAGCTGACGGATGTTCTTTTTAAAATCATTCGCTTTTTTACCAGTCCCCATCCCCTCCGTAGGACCTTTACCCATGGGACCTTGCTGTTTCATTTTGATATGCTCACTGTCGACGGTGTGTTCATTCTTGTCCATGTACGAGTTCCTCCTTCGAAAGCTGCGAATAAGCGATCTCCTGATAGGTGCTACAATTCGCCATCAGCTCTTCATGTGTGTCGTTTCCTACAATCTCGCCCTGGTCCAGTACGATAATGCGGTCAGCGTCCTTTATGGTGCCTATGCGCTGAGCAACAATGAGTGTCGTAGCATGGCCGGTTTCTTGTTTAAGCGCGGAGCGCAGAATCCGGTCTGTTCTGTAGTCCAGTGCCGAGAAGGAATCATCGAAGATATAAATCTCCGGCTGACGGTAGATGGCACGCGCTATGGACAGACGTTGCTTTTGACCACCGGACACGTTCGCTCCACCTTGTGAAATCCGTCCTTCATACTGACCGTCCATTTTTTCAACAAACTCCGTACCTTGGGCAATCCCCACGGCGGCTTTGACGAGTTTCTCCGATGCTTCTGACCTTCCGTTATCGCCATACGAAACGTTGGACGCCACTGTACCGCTGAAAAGTACGGCTCTCTGTGGGACATACCCGATTTTGTTATGAAGTGTCTGCTGCTTATAATTTCTGACATTCACGCCATCCACAAGCACCTCTCCCTCAGTCACATCGTAGAAACGGGAAATCAGATTGATTACGCTGGTTTTGCCGCTGCCTGTTGCGCCAATAAAGGCAACTGTCTCGCCCTGTTTTGCCGAAAAGCTAATGTTGCGAAGCACAGGTTCCTCCGCATCCGGATATTTGAAGCTGACATTACGGAATTCCACCTGACCCATAACGCCCTCTTCTCCAGCTGTCTCATGTCCGTCGATGATGCGAGATTCGGTATTCAATACCTCCATAATCCGTTTGGCAGAAATCGAAGCTCGAGGCATCAGGAAGAATATCATACTTACCATCATAAAGGCCATGACCACCTGCACCGCATATGAGGAGAATACGACCATATTAGAGAATAGCGTAATGCGGTCCGGCACGGCCGCTCCGTTAATCAGGTAAGTGCCAATCCAATAGATTGAGACACTCAGACCCGACATAATAAAGGTCATACCCGGGCCAACCATTGCCATTAACCGGTTTGCAAACAGGTTTGTATTCGTCAATTCGGCATTAGCCTGCCCGAACTTCTCCTCCTGATACTGATCTGCATTATAAGCGCGCACCACCCGAAGCCCGGTCAGATGCTCACGTGTTACCCTGTTCAGATTATCGGTGAGACGTTGGATTTTTTGGAAACTCGGAAGAGCGAAAATAACAATGACACTCAGCATCAGGATCAGAACAGCCACAGCCACTCCTGTAGAGGCAGTCCACTGCCAGTTTTTATCCGCAATCTTTGCAATGGCCCACACGGCCAGAATCGGCGCCTTGATGATCACCTGCAGCCCCAGCGCAACCACCGTTTGAATTTGGGTAACATCGTTCGTGGAGCGGGTGATAAGGCTGGCTGTTGAAAAGCTGTTCATCTCTTCCATGGAAAAAGATAAGGCCTTGTCAAAGACCATCGCACGCAGACGCATGGCCAGCCCTGCCGCGACCTTTGCCGCAAAATAGCCGACAATAATAGATGCACTCATACTGCCGACAGCACATAACAGCATATAAATACCGGGAATCAGCAGTTCCGACATCGGCGTTCCTGCGGTTTGCAGCTTGGTTGTAATCTCGGCCATATAATCAGGCAGCTTCAAATCCAGCCACACCTGCACAACGATGAAGGCCAAGCTGCAAAGCACGAACATCCATTCATTTTTCTTGAGATATTTGAATATCTTCAGCATTCTGTTCTTCTCCTTTATCTGAAAATCTTAGGTGTTTGGTGCAATTAACGTATCCTGCATACGTCCTCTACATAGGAATTCAGCTTTTAGAGACAATAAGCTTGATGAGTCGGATAAACTCTTTGGCATCCTGTTCGTCCAGCTTTCGAAGAATTTTCTCGCTCCATGCGACTCCTTCGTTATACCTGTCCATCATAAATTGCTTGCCTGAATCCGTAATGAATACAATCACCTTACGTTTGTCGTTAGCATCCGTACGTCGTACAACCAACCCTTTCTTCTCCAAACTTTTCAGTGCCGTTGCGATCCGTCCCGTACTGACGGACAAGTATTCGCTCAAATGGCCCGAAGTAACCCCATCCTGATGACTCAAAGCGATGAGAATCCCCATTTCACCACGAGAGAAATGCGCTCGTTCCTCTAACACCGGTTTGCGCGATTTGACGATACACTCGAATAGTTCTGTTGCTGACGCTTTATAGTCCATTGGCAGTACCACCTTCTGCATTTATCTTATACTGTAAGATAATAATGATATCCGGACATAAAGTCAATTCGGGAAAATATGTAATGGTTGAAGTTTCATGACCACTCACGACCTGAATGCGAAGAGGAATACTTCATTGCAACTTGACACAAAAAACTGCACCTCCAAAGTTAGATCGCGTCTAAAAATTGGGGTGCAGTTCACTCTGATGTTTATCATCTTCTGATGATCTAGATTAAAGTAAAGTAATCATCAACTTTCCTTATCCAGTGCTTTTCATACAAATCAGCAGCCACCAACCGCACTACGTCTTCAACAAATCGAGGATTCTCGTACGCACGTTCTGTAACCTGTTTCTCGTCAGGCCTTTTTAATACGGGATGAAGGCAACTGCTTGCATTGGATTCAGCGGCATCCAACAGATTTTCCTTCCAATCACTTGGCAATAATTCTCCAGGGTTGCCCTGTACCTGAATTCGTAGCATACCACGCTGATTGTGTGCACTATATTCACTTATTTCTTTAGAACAAGGACATAACGTTGTGATTTCTGTTGATACATCTGTTCGGCAATTCGCTGCGTCAGTCTAAGTAAATCTGTAATTTGGTCACTCAGTCCCTCATTGCGACTATACTGAAGCTGTTCTGCCAATCTGCTCATATTAATGCCTTTAAATTCCCGCTCCAGTGAGGTAGTCAGTCGAAAATTGCCAATGCTGGACACCTTTACAGGACTTTTTACCGAAATAACATCGATAGGATACTTCAAATTTTCGATGCCTACTTGCTGTAACTCAAACAGAAAATCATTTTTGCTATTTTGCAAATCTTGCATCTCTTCTTTGAGAACAGGTTTGTCTCCCTGTATTGGATCAACTGAACCGAATAGCCCAAGCCTTTCAGCCTTATCAGGCAGTACAAATGAATGTGTCACACTCTTACTCATGTTATCCTGCTCCTTGTCAGACGCTTGCTTCGGCAACCGCACATTCGCTAAATCGTGCTCTGAACCAGTCCTCATCCAAATCTTTTCCAATTACAACGATGCGGCTTGTTCTGTCTTCATCCACATTCCATTCCCTGTCAGTATCCACCCCCAATATCATGTGAACTCCCTGAAATACGACCCTTTTATTTGTTTTCTGTACATTAAGAATTCCTTTGTATCGATACGTATCAGCTGAATGCTCCACCAACCAATCGTTTATAAACTTATTCACTTTATCTAAATCCAAAGGTCTCGTTTCAGTGAGAACAATGGAGAAAATATCGTCATCATGATGATGGTGATGATGTTCTTCCAGAAAATGTGGATCGACTTCGAGTTTGTGATCAAGATCAAATGTATTAACTCCAAGAATCTGATCCAAATCAATTAAGGATTGATGTGTATGCGTCAATCGGGCATGTGAGTTCATCTTTTTCAACCGGGATTCCAAACGAGCAATATCTTCCTTTTCGACAAGATCTATTTTGTTTAATAATATGACATCGGCAAAAGCGACTTGTTCCTTTGCCTCATGTCCGTTATCAAGATGATGTTCAGCATGTTTAGCGTCTACTACGGTTATAACAGCATCAATTTTGAAAAAGTTTGAAATCAGTGGCTCCGCAAGAAAAGTCTGTATGACCGGTCCCGGATCAGCCAAACCCGTAGTTTCAACAACAATCCGATCATATTCGACAGGTGTAAGAGTCTCTGCAAATTTGCGATGCAACAAACTTTTCATGATATCCACCAGATCACTTCGTACTGTGCAGCAGATGCAGCCATTGTTCATTTCAATAATTTCTTCGCCAGATTCCACAATTAGTTCATTATCGATGCCCACTTCTCCAAATTCATTCACAATAACAGCGATTTTATAACCATGATCTGCCTTCAATATATGATTAAGCAGCGTCGTTTTACCAGCTCCTAAAAATCCCGTAATTATCGTTACCGGAATGCGTGGATCTTGTTCCGTTTCCATGTAAGTCCCCCCCTTAAGGTCCTAATTCTAAACTGTACATTCCTTGCAAACTCCCAATCAGACTTTTCACATGTTTATTCCATGCTCAAACCCCTTCAATGTAGATTTTTTATACATCTTCTATGAAGCAGGCCATGAAAAATCCCCCCCACAGAGGTTAGCAGTTGTCTGCTCGTGAGCTGTGCGGCGAATGTTCCCCATTTCCTTATGCACGGTAGGTAATGCAACAAGACATGCGGTCAAAATAGCAATTGCTTCATCTTGGACTTCTGTTCTGTTCACCAACTCGACTTGGTAACACCAGGAATTTGTCCTTTATGAGCCAGTTCACGGAAAACAATCCGTGATACTTTAAACTTACGCAAATATCCTCTCGGGCGCCCCGTCAGTTCACAACGGTTTTTCAGTCTAGTAGGGGATGCATTACGTGGTAACTTCTGCAATGCTTCATAGTCCCCTCTTTCTTTCAGTTGACGGCGCAGCTCTGCATATTTGGCTACGGTCTCCTGACGTTTCTTCTCACGTACTACTTTTGATTTTTTGGCCATTGATTTTTCTAGCTCCTTTTAGTATTAGATTAAATGCATGTCAGATCGGACCGCTTCATAAATAAGCTCATACGTCCAATTGAAATCCGCCCTTCGACAAAAGTCGTAATATAACCCGGCAGCCGAATTGTTTCAATCGTGGTTGCGAGCATAAAGGATAACGGTGGAATCAAGGTCTCTTCACTATCAATGGAAGCAGGCTGAATCTGTTCCTCTGTCAGCGGAGATACGGTCATCCTTTTTTGCCTGATCAGCGTTCGCAGCGTGCGGTCAGATAAAATAACTTCATGCACTCCTTCTAGAATAAGTTTCACAGATCAAGATATAGGGTGTCATTTCTCATGAACCTTTTTTACATCGTTGTATTCACCCTGCATGATTGTAGGATGAATTATTTAAATAGTAATAATTACGATTAATAAAAAACTATAATCCTGTTTTGTCCACATGTCAATACAACATGTCGTTTATAAATCTACTTCCCACATTTGTTTCACACTAAACAATTATCGACGCCCAAGATTATTTACATAGCATATACATAAATACATATGAGAACCAATCAAAAATTGGCTCCATAATGACAATACCCAGTGAGTACCCAAATCAGCTAATAGGCGTCTGGGTATTTTTGAATTTTCTCTTTCTATACCTTCATGCGAGGATTATACTCCGACAGTGCATTTTCTATGTTTTCAAAATTAAGTGCTCGGTTCTCTATAATCGCTTTTCGTTTTGCTTTTAACACAATCTGCTCAATATCAGCAAAGCTGCATCCGGCAAGCAAATCTGCAGCCTGTCCAGCAAGGCTCTCCCCGATCAGCAGTTCAATGTATTGAATCCGATCCGCATGCGTTGGCAATGTATACGTCATTTTCGTGTCAAAACGGCGCCATATCGCTGTATCCAGTTCTTCCTCAAGGTTGGTGGCTGCGACAAAAACACTCTCTCCGCCGAACTCGTCTAGACATTGTAGCAGCGTGTTCACCACTCGTGCCATCTCTTTCACCTCATCATTTGAATCCCTCATACGCCCCAGAGCATCAAATTCATCAAGAAACAGAACACAAGGCGTCCCATTTGCATAGTCAAAGATCTTGCGCACATTGCTCGCTGTTTCCCCCAAATGACTATGGATAATCGCGTCAAGCCTCACTAATATAAGCGGCAGATCCAAGCGCTGCGCCAAATAAAAAGCCGTTAGTGTTTTTCCAGTTCCTGGTGGACCAAACATTACGATCTTGTTAGGCATGGGCACATCCTGCTCCTCAAACTTTTCTTTCATTCCCAAAATCGTAATAAACTCATCCACAATTGTCTGGTTTTTCTCGGCTAGTACGATTCGTTTGACCTTGCGGGCGCACTCCTTTGGTGTATATACGGTCGCCATATCAATGCCTTTGGCACGCGGGAGCCGCACAGCAGCATTGCTTTTGCTTTTATTGTTCACGGTCTTTACCTGCCTCTTTAAATAGTAATATTTACGATTAGAAGTGTATCAAAATCAGGTTATGATTTCCACCAAACAGCTCAAATAGTTTGCTGGCATGTTTATCCTTTCATTATCTAGAATGTTTTTTCTATTATTCAATAAAAAAAAACCCAGCCAAGTGACTAGGTACCATCTATTTCGTACTCATGGGAGAGTAAATTATAAGTGTGATGTACATCTCCAGAGAAGACCACTGCTTCTCTCTCCAGAAGTCCATAGACTTTGTCTTCACGCATTTATTTTCTCAAGTATGCTGGTATCTAAAATTATCTCGACACCAAACCTCAGGGAAATCGCCCTTCAAATAAGATCAAAACGGAATAATGGCCTTTTAACTTTGGACAAGAATACTGGCTTCATCAATGGTTTGTTTTACAATTGAAGCAGCAGGTTGGTCGTTGGCTAACCGAAGCCCCTGGCCAGCCCAAAGTGACATATACTCGGGGTTGTTTGCTTTTGCAGCCGCCTGACGAATGTCCCGGGTCATCGCGTTTTGAATAGGGTAAGCAGGGATTGTACCGGAGTACTGATGCATGTCAATCATAAATTTTGTTTGAATGCCTCTTGCAGCTTTGCCGGAGTAAGCACGTGTAATTTGAGTGGAGTCTTCATTTGTCGAGAGGATTTTCTGCTTGTACTTTTCGTGGGCACCGCTCTCAGGACAGGCTAAAAACGCAGTGCCCATCTGTACTGCAGAAGCTCCTAATAAAAGGCTTGCTGCAAGTCCCCGCCCATCCATGATTCCCCCCGCTGCGATGACCGGGATCGACACATGGTCAACGATCTGCGGAACAATAGCCATGGTGCCTATCAAAGCATCATGGGAGGCATCTTTCAGAAAGGTCCCTCTATGCCCGCCTGCTTCGCTCCCCTGAGTCACAATAGCATCTACACCCCCTGCTTCCAATTGCTTGGCTTCATCAACGGTTGTTGCAGTTCCAATGACGAATATTCCATGCTGTTTCATGGTTTGAATCACGTTTGGAGATGGTATGCCAAACGTGAAACTAAATATGGGCACACGTTCCTCCAATAATACCTGTACCTGTTCCTCAAATGATTCTGCAGACTTCAAAATCAATGGATTTTGAGCAGTGCCAAGTTCGATACGATATTTATTGAGATAATCTGTCATCCGGTAGATAGCTTCTTCCGACTCTTCAAATTGCTCAGGCACAAACAAGTTTACTCCGAATGGGTGATCCGTTTGTTGCTTGATTTTTTGGATCTCGCTGCAGAGTTGTTCCGGCGTTAAGTATCCGCCTCCTAGGTTGCCTAGCCCACCAGCGTTTGAAACAGCCGCTACTAATTCAGACGTCGAAACGCCACCTGCCATCGGCGCTTGAAAAATCGGGTATCGAATTTTTAGAGTACGCGTCAATTCAGTCTCAAACACTTTTAAATCCTCCTTTTAGTTGAAAATTTGAAGATCTATTGGTAGTTCAACAAGCAACAAAGTGGCAAGAAGACGCGATAGGCTGCTCTCCTTATTTTCAACAATTTTTTATACATGTTGTCTAGGCAAAAATGAAGCACTATTGCCGATTAAATAATACTCGAGTTTCATTCAAAATCAACTATACAACTTATGTTGTTTACAATAAAGAGGTTGGTTAAAGAGGAGGCGCTTATGACCAGACGGACTATTGTCTTGGAGTAATATATCTTTCAAGTACCAAAATAAAAAACTGGCGCCGACAGAATATCGACACCAGTTTTTGCCGCACAGCTTTTCCCAATATAGTGGCTTGACTAAGGAAATGCTGAATGAGATTCAACCGATTGAATAAACGATGTTAGATTGATGCTTTTAGGCAAATTACTGATCAGTGCTATTCAATAGATTCAAGCTTCCATTGTTGATTATAATTGGATGTATACCGCCATTGCTGGATAGGAACTCCCTCTGCAGTTGATAGGCCTGTGACATCAGCTGGCTTATTGGAAATTACAGGAGTGATGCGATAGTAACCATCTCCTGTAGAGATAAAAGCAAATTTTTGTTGATCTTGGTCAGTACTAGCAGCCAGTTGGAATTTAGCGCCATGATCCAGAGAGCCATTTGTTACCTCGAGTGAACGTCCACTCTGCACATTCTTGATACTGTATTGACCGCCACCTAGATGCGTAACACTCCATTGCTGATTTTCTTTACCTGCATAGGTTGATTTAATTACATTTGCCCCTTCTATCGTATTATCGGCTTCCATGACCTTGCCGTCCAAACGCACGTTGAAACGATAAATACCATTAGAAGCATTTCCATCAGGAATGCTTGCTTTATCTCCGCTGCCAGCAGGCCGGGTGTAGAGAAGAGTTCCGAAACCAAGTTGGTCAAACGTTGATGGATATTTTAAATTCGGACCACCTTCGGTACCTTCCAGAGCCATTCGGGCAGCAATATTGGGTGCAGATAGACCTTTTCGATTGACATAGTGGTTATAAATCATTGCCCAGATGGGCCGCATTTCATTACGACTGGCAGGCGATATTCCGGATTGACTATTTATCGCGCCGTTTCTACCTGATCCCCATTCATAAGTTGTAAATGGCACATCCTCGCCATTGTTGTACTTGGCAACATATTCAGCAGCACGCAGGAAACGATTGTCCGCCCATCCATAAAGGTCATCTCCCTGATTCCACGCCATTTCAGCAATTGTGGCCATTAAACCAATACCTAATTGAGTATGCGCTTGGTCCCTTCCAGACTCTTGCCATTGGGCAAGACCATCAGGATGAAGGAATGGGATCGCATTATAAATGGACCCATTTCCTGCACCATTTTTAAAATATTCAACACCGATATCATAAATATCCCGGCGGTCACAGAATATTCCGATTGCAATGGTGGCAGCCATATTGCTTAGATCCCAGTTCGCCCAGTAATTCTGTATATATGAATCATTATGACTATTCCCATATTCATTGCCAATAAGGAATCTCTCGTTCAATGGTTTGTAAAATACGGTAAGAAGCATGTTCTGCATTTGTTCCACATTAAACCCCGGATAATCTCTCATAAGTTCTGCTGCATTAGCCAACTCATATCCATAAATTCCCGCCGCTAAGTAGCGATCAGCATTGCCGGAAATCGTTTTAAGATTAGAGGACCAGGCATTCAAAATATCACGAGCTGTATCTCCATTTGCGGTGTCCCCTGTAATTTTCCAACGAAGTGCATTCTGATAAGCACGAGCTATATCATTGTAAAACACAGCTACATTTTGCCCACTTCCTCCCCTGATAATGGTAGAAGTAGCGCGTGATTTCCATCCAGCCTGTGAAAGTGGACTGGACAGCAATTGATTCCAACCATCCAAATACGGTTGTCTGCCTTCATTAATCATTTGCTTAATTCGGTCAAAATCTTCTTTCGTATGTAATAGGCCAGGATGAGCAAATCCAGTGGATGCTGCAGCTTTAGGCAATGTTTTCTCAGTGAATTCAAACGTACTTATTACTAGGCAAAAAATAATGGATACTAATAGTATTCTTTTCAACATTTACATTCCCCTTATATTAGTGTGTTTAAAATAAATCCTCCGCTATTTTATCCTCGATCCCTCCTTTATGTAATTCTCCTTTGAGTTGGTATATATACCTGTTTTTTCTGCGCTATTATGTTTATCGGCACTTCAATGTTTGATAATAGTAATATCTTGAAAAATAGGTCTTTTTGCTTAACATTTTTCTTCATTTTCATTTCCAGTTTCATTTTCAAACCATGGAGTTATGGAGTGTAGAGGCGATTACACAAACCGTTATGAGTGGGCTTGGATTTTCTTTTTTGCCTTATATTACAGTTAAAGAAACGTAAATAGAGGAAAACTTAAATTGTAAATCATTCCGAAAAGTTCGATCCTATATACTCCCATACGCTGATTAAAAAGAAAAAGTGGCTATCTCCAACAGTGAAAGCTTTCTCTGAACTTGTTATAAATCGATCCGTAAAACGGATAACGAGATCGAAAATTCAAGATGACCACTTGTTGGATAACTGGTATTATTGCCCTCTAGGAGCGCCAATTATAATTGTGAAAAACTAGCGTAATTAAGTTGTCTTTTTTCTTTTAATGCTTCATAGTGGATCTCTTTCAATGTATCTTTTATTTAATATACTGACCCGCCTCCTGTAGAAATCTGATTACTGAGTTGTTTATTCTTCATATTAATTTGTTCTCATAGATTACTTGATTGGAACCAAAATATATCAGTCCTGAAAGTATCTTTACGTATCAAGGATTGTAATGCAACTTATTAGCTGTACTTTCTCGCTTTCAACATTACAAAAATTGACATTTACAATGAAAATAAGTAGTATAAATAGAAAGATTTGTACAAAAAAGAGTCCTTTCCTCATTCCCCTCTATTCAAATTCTTGATCCTACCTATCTTATTTTAAGGAGTGAAAATGCTATGCGCGCACGAACGTTAAAAGCGAATACAAGGAATGTAATCGGTAGCTATTACAAATGGATCGCAGCTGGTATGATTGTAACTCTCACGGGATGCTCGTTTGCATCCGCCGCTCCTTCACCCTCACTCTCATCCTCAAGTAAAACTAGTGAACCTACCTCCTCCCTGGTTACATTTCAATTGCAAGAGGCTACGATTGCTCAGATGCAGGACGCGATGAAGTCAGGAGCACTATCGAGTGTCGAGCTCACAGCCATGTACCTTAACCGGGTATATGCCTATGATTCTAGTGGCATTCGGCTGAATTCCATCCCTGTTCTGAATCCTGACGTACTAAAAGAAGCCGCTCAGGCTGATCAGCAAAGGGCTCAGGGGATTAATACCGGGCCTCTGCAAGGCATCCCCTACACGGTTAAAGACAGTTACAAGGTTAAGGGACTCACTGTTGCTTCTGGATCTCCGGCTTTCAAAAACCTGATGGCAAAAGATGATGCCTTTACAGTAGAGAAGATACGAAAGTCCGGTGGGGTGCTCATTGGTAAAACCAATATGCCGCCAATGGCAGCCGGTGGAATGCAAAGAGGCGTTTATGGTCGTGCCGAAAGTCCGTACAATCCAGATTATTTGGCTGCAGCCTGGTACTCTGGCTCCTCTAACGGATCTGGCGTGTCAACAGCCGCCAACCTCGCTGCCTTCGGTATGGGGGAAGAAACGGTATCCTCTGGAAGATCACCAGCTTCGAACAATGGTTTAATTGCCTACACCCCATCGCGGGGCCTAATCTCCATTCGGGGGAATTGGCCGCTCTTCCCTATACGGGATGTCGTTGTTCCACATACGAGAACTATCGAGGACATGCTCCGCCTGCTTGACGTGATTGTTGTTGAGGATAAGATCACCAAGGGCGATTTCTGGAGAGAACAGAAAGCTGTTCGGCTCCCTTCTGTCAACAGTGTCCGTCCCAATTCCTATTTAGAGCTGCGAGATACTCAAGCTTTGAAAGGCAAACGCATTGGTGTTCCAAAAATCTATATCGGTAAGGACCCTGAAACCACAACTCCGATTAAATTCAGACCTTCAATACAGGCATTATGGGAAAAAGCTGTAAAGGATTTAACTGCTCTTGGAGCTGAAGTTGTGGAAGTTGACTTCCCTTTGCAAGTGAACAGCGAGAAGGACCGACCAACAGCGAAAACACCTGAAGAACGCGGTTTGATGCCGGCAAAGTGGGCTGAAAAGGAATTCGGGCTGCTTAATCCTTATGTAGCTGAGGAATTCCTTAAAAGTGTGGGCGATCCGAATTTCCCGTCATGGGCTAATATCGACCCTGCAACCGTCTTTCCGAATCCGCCCGGTTCAGTTGATGCCAAACGTGGCAGAGACCTTGGTCACTATGACGTATTCATTGACACAATAAAGAAAGGCGTCACCCCTTACGAACAAATTCCTCAGTTTCAAGAAGGGCTACGGGGGCTTGAAAATGTACGAAAGATTGATTTTGAAAATTGGATGAAGCAAAATAACCTTGATTTTATAGTTTTCCCGGCCAATTCGAATATCGGCAAAGCGGACTCCGATGTGAATGAAACATCCTATGAGGAGGCTTGGGAGAATGGCAACTATTTCTCCAATACGAATTTCCTTCTACGCGAGTACGGAATCCCGAGTGTGTCTGTGAGTATGGGTGCTATGAAAGATACTGGTATGCCCGTCAACCTGACGATAGCAGGTGCCGCATATAGCGATAACGACCTGCTTCGATACGCTTATTCCTATGAGCAAGCAACCAAAAACCGTCCTATTGCAACACGCACGCCAGCGCTTGAGGATGAAACCTTTTCCTATAACCCACAAACTGCTCTCCCACCCTCTAAACGCAAGGAAACAGAAGCTCCTGCACTTAAGTTGAATGCTTCGCTCAAGGGCGATATTCTCGCTTTGAAAGGTTCAGTCACAGATCAAAGTGAAATCGCTCAGCTCAAAGTTTATGTCAATGGCATGCGTGTCGCTATTACAGAAGATAAAGCTAATTGGTCAGCAACACTTCCAACTACGATATACAAACAGAGTGGTGCCTCCCAAGCCGATACACTGCATATTCTTGTGCTGGCGAAGGATATTTACGGAAATACCTCTGCTCAAATCAAATCTGTCACATTACCCCAATGACGAAGGACATCATAGAACATAAATTAACAAACTCCCTAGCTGCTTTCCCAGTATAGGGAGTTTGTCTTCAAATCCCATCATTGTTTAGCCTACAAGCTTTAGTCCAAATCATGAGTATGAAACTTACAAAAATAGCAACCAAAGTCCCTCCCCACTCTAACCATCCACTGGCATGTTTCAGCCCGATAACCCATGCAACTTCAAATAATACCGCAATTACAACAGATAACCATGTCTTGTTCATTTTGTACTTCCTCCTTTTTGATAACGTTGCAAATGTAATATGGATCTAAGCAGCAATTAAAAAAAGCCTGAGATCATACTGCATACAGCAGTTTTTCTCCCAGGCTTTTATCCTTCCGTGACACAGTGCAACGACTGTGAGTTTTCTCTCGGACCAGCCGATATGACATCGCGGAACCCTAGAAAACATTTTTAAATTCAATTATAGTATCATTGATTTGGTCATTATGAAATCAATTTGTTCTTCATCCCCCATATAAAAAGAGTGTGCACCCGTTTGAACAAACCCCATTTTCTTATAAAAAGCAATGGCATTTTCATTTTTTTCCCATACCCCGAGCCAGACCTTCTTTTTATTATGTCCCAGTGCAATTTCCATAGCTTTATTTAACAGATATTTACCAAGCCCATGTTTTTGAAATTTGTTTTTGATATAAATCCTCTCAACTTCGAGTGACTCATCACCCATTTTTTCGGATTGGGCATCATTTATATTTACTTTTAAAAATCCAGCAAGTTCTTCATTAAAATAGACGAAAAAGAATTCTGAAGAGACATTGGACAATTCCTTCTCTAACTGTTTCGAGTTAAATGCTCTTTCCAGATAGGCTTGCATATTTTCAGGTGAATTTTGTTCTTTAAAAGTATCGTTGAATGTTTCAATGCTTATTTCTTGGAGTGTTTGTAAATCTGCACGGCTGCATTTGATAATTTTCGCATTCATTATAAATTTATGCTCCTTCATATAAATCAATTAGTAATTTCTTTTGTTCCCTTTTTTCACAAATTCCCATTCATCGCTTATATTTTTTCTTACTCTTTGAAGTAGATTAAAAATGGTGTTTACTTCACTTTCCGAAAATCCCGCTAAGGCAACATTATCCGAATAATCATGTTCTCTTTTTATGAAAGTATAGACATTGTTCCCCTTTTCTGTTGGAAAGAGTTTATTAATTTTTTTGTTATGCTGATCCTCTTTCTTTTCAATAAACCCATTAATTACAAGTTTTTGGATAGCACGAGATGCGGTTGTTCGATCTACTTTTATCATCTCAGCTAACTTTTCTTGAATGATTCCTGGGTTTTCACATATTCGTACAAGGTATAAATACTGTCCTTTTGTAAGGTCATATTCTTTAAATTCAATATTACTTATCGAATCTAATGCTCTGGCTATCATCCCAATTTCACGAAGTACTTCCTTCATAATGAACTCCTTTGCCCCTATTTTGTTGCAAATGCAATAAACATGGTATATATTTAATCTACCCTAACTTTGTTGCATTTGCAATATAAAATTATATTAAAGAGGTCGAGTAAAGTGAAATATGTTTTTTTTGTAATAGGTATTTTTATATTATCCCTTGGTATTTCTTTCACTATACAATCAGACCTTGGGACATCACCTTTTGATGCACTTTTGGTAGGACTATCCACAAATGTGGGGCTTACTGTAGGAAGTTGGGAAATCATAATGGCTTTGATTTTGATCTGTTGTAATTCACTTTTAAATAGACAAAGACCAGAAGTTCTGGGGTTGTTAACAGCATTTATAACGGGGATTGGTATTGATATGTGGCTTTTTTTATTGCAGGATGTGTTAACGCCTGAACTATGGTACAGCAAAGTTGTTTGTTTTGGAATTGGTTTAATTGTTGTTGGATTAGGAACTGCAACATATTTACAGACAAACTTTGCGCCCATTCCAGTTGACCGATTAACAATAATCGTACAGGAATTAACTAGAACAAATCTATTTTTTTCAAGAACATTCATTTACCTCATATTCTTGGTCATAGCGTTCATTTTAAATGGACCCATTGGCATCGGAACTTTGTTAACTGTTGGTCTAGGGGGGCTAATACTCAATTATTTCATGCCCCTCACTGGAAAAGTATTAGATCGCACCTTAACACACTCTGGTACATCACCAAATCATGATAAAGACAAAAAGCATTCAACTAACCTGATCTGAAGGCGTAATATCATTACATTAATTTCGAAACAGAATCTTTATTTTCAATTTTAAGTTTCTCTAGAAGAATTGGTACAGTTATTTGTTTCTTAATTGGTACTTTAATTGTGTCTTATTCATTTTTATAATGTGTTTGTATTTTGAAGGTCAATTCATAAAGGAGTGTAACTTTATGTTCCACGGATTATCTGCTTTTCCACTCACACCGGTTAATGAGACAGGCATTGACGAAAAAGCATTTGTGACGCTGATTCAACGATTAGTTACAGCTGGTGTAGACTCAATTGGTGCATTAGGTTCAACTGGAAATTATGCATATCTTAATCGAGAAGAACGTTTACGTGTTCTTCAACTTGCTGTCCACTCAGCCGAGGGGATTCCCGTGATGACAAGTATAAGTGCGATTCGTACCTTAGAAGTACTTCGATTAGCGGAAGATGCACAAAGAGCAGGAGCAAGTGCAGTGCTGCTAGCCCCCATCTCCTATCAAGCACTAACGAATGAAGAAGTATTTTCACTTTATGAACAGGTAACCAGTTCACTCTCCATTCCACTTTGTGTCTATGATAATCCGGGTACCTCCCATTTTCATTTCAGTGATGAATTGCACGGACGAATTTCTGAGTTACCTAATGTTGGTTCGATTAAGATTCCCGGAGTGCCTACTGATCCCGAAGCAGCCAAGACACGCATCAAAAAACTACGAGGGTCGATTCCTCCCCACGTAACTATAGGAGTAAGTGGAGATTCATTTGCAGTCACCGGCTTGAATGCAGGTTGTGAAGCATGGTTCTCAGTTCTTGGCGGATTGTTCCCAAAGGCGTGTCTAAATATGACCCGATTGGCCCAGGACGGTTTTGCTGACGAAGCAGAACGACTCTCGGCACTACTTGAACCTATTTGGACGTTATTTCATCAATATGGTAGCCTTCGTGTTGTTTCAGCAGCAGCAGAAATAAGTGGCTTGATCTCAAGTCCCAGTCTTCCTTTACCCTTACAACCATTGAATCCATCAGCTAGAGAACACTTGAAACTCATATTAAACAATCTTCAGGAATGAATTGTTTCTTTTATTATCGAAAAAAGAGCGGAATCTCAACATGTATCTAAATTCCGCTCTTTCAGCATGGAGGCGCTACTTTAACTTAGGGCTGTTTTCTTATCGAATCCGTCCAGAGTGCATCCACAGGCGGTAATTCGTTCCCTTGTGTCATATATATCCGGTCGACTCTGAGTTGCGACTTTCGAGCTAAGATCGAAAACAGATGATCACCACGGGTCAATTCCAAATCCGACAGTAAACACCAATAGTACACTTGAGCTGTGTTATACGTATGCAGTGTGCCCTGGCCCAGTTGTTCGGATAAAGGTCTCACTACGCCGTCCAGCGATAAGTAGCATGAATCGGATTGGCCGTTATGATGTCGAACCAAAATCCAAATATGGTAATTACCTGAATTCGTGATGTTTATTTTGTAATGCATCCCTGGAGCAATCTCCGGGTTCTCCCACTGCCTTCCAGGCTCAGAGACATGCATGGCGAAACCTGTTCTTCCATTGGTTTCGGCCTGTACGTGGCTCCAATCAATAGCATTACCGTCTTTACTGGACGTGAGATACGCATTTTTAGAGTTTTCCAATGCATATTCGGCTTCGATCGCAACGATGCTGTTTGATTCGATAAACATACCCGCACCAAATTCTTTTATAATATCCTTTGTACCGTCAGCATCACAGATGTCCACATAGCGTTTGTCCCCCAACATGGTCTGCGGAACATCAAAACATTTCAAGAAGATCTCATCGATGGTAGCGTAAAAATCTCTTGTGGCATAAAGAACGACGGGGAGAGGTACTTCATGCTCTCCAGTTTCGTAAAATTGATTACATAATTGTTCGATTTCATTCCAATTCACAGTAGGACTTTCCAGACCGTGATCGGTAACCAACCTATGATAATGCTGACTGGCAATCGGTCCTAAATTGCACGTTTTTTGCTCATTCGTATATATCACTAACTTGTTAATCGTGACATAAGGATCTACCATATAAATTCTTAAGGCATGTATACCGGAAGCTAGGTAGGGCAGCTCCACTCTTATCTTCTCACCGTTATTAAAAACGGATTCCTGCCAGGTGCCCAGCCACTCGTCACGAGTCTCTGATTCTACCAGAATAGGTGCTATATCATCGACTCCGATACCGAAACGAATGTTGCCTGTCGAATTTAAAGTAAGAAAACGGTGAATCTCTAAGGTAAACTGCCCAGCCTCTTTCAAAAAAATATCGTATCCTAAATATGGATGATTCTTAAGCTCTCCTCCAAGGGGTCGTAGTTCACCGTTCCAGGCCATCATCGCGGCTCCTTCATATCTTCCCATCCCCGGTATGACTACCCAACCAGACTTATCTGTCGAATCTGCACCGGGAACATTATGGTCGTAGGAGGCTGCTGGGATAGACACATACCCGTCTGCCTCTATATGTCCGTAAAACGTTTCAGGAACATTTACACCTTCCTCAACTTGCACCTTTATTGGAACAGAAGTCATATCTTTATGGTTTCGGACGGTCAGTTGTCCAGTCTTTCCAGCATGCTGATGCGGATCAATGATCGAGACAAGAATTCTTTTCTCCGTTTGGATCAATCCTTCACTTTCGGAAAGAATGATCCAATCTTCGCCTTCCATTACCTCAATCGTGAATGGAATAGTCCCGTTCCCCTGGTTTCCAATCTCAAACCATTTTTGTTTTTGACCATGGATGGAAAAGCGCAGTGTGGTTTCTTCATTCCAAAGGTCGATTCTCATGCCACCCTGAGCAATTTTCAATGCGGGCTTTCGCGCAGGATACAAGGCGGTAGGCGGTGGTGGAAAGCTTTCCGGTGTGAGGATTCCATTCCACTTGCCTTCACTCATTTTTGCATTATAGAAATGAAGCATTCTTCGCTTGTAGTCCGCCATTTTTATCGAAAGCTCCACATATCGGTCAGCAGCCTGCATGTTTCCGCGCTCGTAAGAAAGCGTGCTTCTGTCGGCAAAATAAAACTCATGGTTGGTATAATATGACGCGTGAATTTTCATGAGAAACATCTGGAAAAATGCAGCCCGCTCCTGGACCGGAAGGCTGTACATTATGGCATTGCCTCGACGAAAAATATCCTCCAGCCGCATTAATCTACGCCCTGCTTCATCACCTAATACAGTTTGTGAAAACACATTGGATTGCATATGTTCGATCTTTCGTACGTTAGTGACCTGTGCAAATGTCTCATATAATTCCGCAACTTCAGGTCCGTGGTTGCCGGAAAAATTGGCGTTTATCCAAGATTCAACGAATTGGGATGCATTCTTGGTCATTCCTTCCTCTTTGCCGGCTTCCCAGCCAGATCGCAAAAAGAATTCCATATCCTGTTCAAGGGGCTTCAACCCGCCAACATTCAGAATCCACAATTTTCGAATTCCCGATTCATACGATTTTTTCAATTCATTTTCTGTATGGGCCAATGGAATTGAATTGATAAAGAGATAGCTCATCCCCGTTCCTGGAGCTGCCCAGTAAGAGTTGTGATAATACAAACCGTTGCCTCCACTGCGTTGACGTTCCTTCTCATTCGGGTATCGGCGCATATGCCCAAAGTTATCGTTTGCCCAAATGAGAGTCACACCTTCAGGTATATCAAGACCTCGGTCATATAGCTCTAGTACTTCTTTGTACGGGATAAATGTCTGTAATGAAGCATTTTCTTTTGATTCGCCGATCACGTCCTTGAGAATTTGCTTTTGATCTTGTATGACCTTTCCTAGCAGAGAACACTTGGCTTCTGCCCGTTCTTCCTTAGTCATGGAATTGTCCTCATCAATGGCCTGCGTATAAAATCCCGAATCATGGATTCCACGCATGCCAACCGTATAACACACTTCGTAATTTTTATTCTTCTCGACACTTTCCCGCCAATACTCCTGTAGAATCTCGCGATTTCGGCCTTCGATGGAATAATCGTATGAGGCGTCGTCATAACCCTTGGCTGCAAGCCATGGCTCCCATTCATTCTGGTTGCTGCGAAGCAACATATCGCAATGCGACGTGCCTACAACAATCCCCATTTTTTCAGCGAGTGCTCCATTTTCGGGATTCTCATTAAAATAATTCACATGCATGGCAGGCCAGATGAAATTGGCCTTCAGTCGAAGTAAAAGTTCGAAAATGGATTGATACGCGGCAGGCCCGATGGTGCCATCTTGCGTATGAATCTTGGCCCAGTCATCAAGCTCTTCCTCATCATTCAGGAAAATTCCCCGGTACTGAACCGCTGGCCAATCTGCTTTGGAGTAGTCCAAAGGCAGACAAAATACATCGTAGGTTTTCACCGGTACATCTGCCCAGTAATACCACGGAGACACACCCATTGCCTCGCACAAGTCATAGATTCCGAAGATGGTACCGCGCCTGTCGGTTCCTATGATATATAAGACACCGTCAATGACTTCCTGAAGAAACGCTTCCCACCGATATGAGCCATCCTCCAGCGCTAGTTTTTTCAGCGATACCCCTTTTTCTTGCAGATAAGCGAGTAACGGCTCATTGTCTGTGATCGTGCCGATCACGATGCTGCTTTGATCCATTTCTTTTGCTCGCAATAGCTTACAACCGCAAACCCAATCAATATCTCGCATAAGATTGCAAAAGGCAAGATGCACCGCGCTGTTTTCCGTTTCGGAAACAAAAACAGGCACCGTGTGATTTCTTTTCAACAGTTCAAATTCATTCTGGGTTCCTTGGTGTGATTTCAAGTGTCTAACCTCCTCATGTGGTCCATTCGGAAGAAAATCTGGTAGCTAAACTATACCTGAATACCAAGCAATAATCTTTTAATATGTTGCCGAATTATCGATTTGTTATATTATATTGCTATAGGATGGAGGTTGAGCGATGATTGCTGATGTAAGTCATATGCATCCCCTATTTTCAATCGAGTATGTCGTCCATGATGCAGACCACAACATGACCAATTTTCATTATCACGATGCATATGAACTTTATTTTCTAGAAAAAGGGTACCATCAGATTTTGATCCAGGACTCCATCTATGACATTGAGCTGCATGATGTTGCACTGTTCAAACCAAATTTGTTCCATAGAAGCTACCAAAATCAAGGCTGTGCCAGAACATGTGTCTATTTCACGGAGCGTTTCTTGCGATTATATTTTACGGAGCGGGCGATAAAATCTTTATTAGGCTGCTTTAACACAGAAATCATCATCTCTTTGAACCAAGAAGTGTTTGCGAAAGTGAAAAGGCTATTGAAATCCCTGGAGAAAGAAAACGTCTCGGGTGAGAGTGATCGTATTTTTATACTTTTAGCTGAACTGTTATCACTATTAAATAATAATAAGGATTCCCAAACCGTGGAGCAGCAGTCTTCCAAGTATGCTAACTTTGGACCTATTCTGTCGTACATCAACCAAAACTATAACAAAATCACTAAAATCGAAGATATTGCAAAGTCGTTTTACATGTCCAAATATTATTTGTGTCATCGTTTTAAAGAAGTCACGGGACTTACGGTTATTCAATATTTAAATAATATTAAGATTCAACATGCTTGCAACTTGCTGATCAATACAAAGTTAACGATACTCGAGATTGGTAACGAATGTGGCTTCAACTCGTCCATGTATTTTTGTAAGATCTTTAAACAAACGATATTCATGACACCTAGCGAATTTAGAAAGAAAGCTAGATAAGATCATCTGTTATCGTTTTAGACTAAAATTCATGACAGCTTGTGGGACGCGTATAAGCGTAATACGGGCTTATCTTCCACCGAAAAGAGGAATGTAAATTGACTAGTCTTCCCCTGCATCCGGCTTTGTCCGGAAAAACAGTTGTGGTAACCGGCGGTTCCGGCGTGTTGTGCAGCTCCATGGCCAAGGAGCTTGCCCGCCAGGGTGCCAAGGTCGCCATTTTGAACCGTACTGCTGATAAGGGCGAATTGATAGCAAAGGAAATTTGTGAAAGCGGCGGAGAATCCATCGCGGTTGCCTGCGATGTGACCGATGTCGAAAGCGTGAAGCAGGCTGAGGAGAGGGTCCGCCTCCTGCTCGGTCCGTGCGATATTCTAATCAATGGAGCAGGCGGCAACCACCCCAGTGCGAATACGAGTCTGGAGACGTTTCATCCTGAAGATCTGAACCAGCCTGGAATCACTACCTTTTTCGATCTCAGTGTGCCTGGCTTCCGCAATGTACTTGATTTAAATTTTATCGGGACTTTAATCCCAACACAGATTTTTTCCAAAAGCATGATCGGGCGACCCGGCGCTGTGGTCCTTAACATATCCTCCATGAGCGCTCCCAGCCCGATGACCAAGGTTCCCGCCTACAGCGCTGCCAAAGCCGCCATCAACAACTTCACCCAGTGGCTGGCCGTACATCTAGCCGAATCCGGCATTCGGGTGAATGCCATTGCCCCCGGATTTTTCCTGACAGAGCAGAACCGACAATTGCTCACCAACGAGGACGGCTCGCTTACCGAGCGCTCGGCCAAGATTATTGCCCACACCCCAATGCGCCGTTTCGGTGAACCTGAAGACCTCCTCGGAACGCTGCTTTGGCTGGTCGATGAAACCGCTTCCGGTTTTGTGACAGGTGCAGTCATTCCTATCGATGGTGGTTTCATGGCCTATTCGGGGGTATAGAATCTTCATTTTCCAGCCCTTGCCCTTCTATTTTACAATTGCGAACCGGCAAGGGGCTTAGTGTGTCAACAATGCCTTATCTTGTATACAAGATCTCGAATTCCTTTGGAAACCCTTTAATTCCAACCACCACTTGACGGCAAACAACTAAACTCATAAACAAAAAATGAATAACACACACCAGCATTATTTCTTGATATAGTCAGCGAACTGCCGGAGAAATTCGAGAGAATGTATATCCTTTCTGAGATGATGGTGAACCAGATCATCCATTTTGCTCGTTTCCTGATTCAACATATATTCAAGCATGGTTTGGTGCTCATGCCAGATTTCCATCAGCTTCCCTGCTTGCAGCATATGAAGCTTGCGATATCTGATATAGTGAACATTTGATTGCTGAATTAGCTGCCAAAGAAATTCTCGGCCTACCAATTGGAACATAGTTTGGTGGAACTGATCGTCCAAAATGAGAAATTGATCCGTAGCATGATCTTCATCAATGACAGCCCTCTGTCTGTCCAGAATTTCGCTCAGCTTCTGTATATCGCTTAATGCAAATTGCGTAGAAAGCTCCTTCATAATCTCTTTTTCCACTGCGCTTCTCAAGTAGCTCATTTGTTCTACGGACTCCAGATCGATATAAGAGACAATGTTCCCCTTTTTGGGATAAATATCAATATAAGATTCCAGTGCAAGCTGCTTCAATACATCGCGCAGCGGAGTTCTGGACAACTGGAAGCGTTCTGACAAGGTCGTCTCGCTGAGCAGAGTACCAGGCTTTAAGATCATCGACAAAATATCATTTTTCAAAAGCTGCTTGATTTCTTCCTTTGTAAACATATCATTCCTGCCTTCACTTTATAAATCTAGACTTATTATAAAACATTTTGATGTGTTGACCCCCTCTAAAATTGTCATTGACAAGGGCAAACTTTGTACTTTATGATCAAACCGATCTTGTATACAAGATCACCAATAAAATCAGGGAGGGTATCTTTATGAACATGACCTGGAGATGGTATGGAGAAGGCAACGACAATATTACACTGGATCATATCCGGCAAATTCCGGGAGTTATGGGTATTGTCTGGTCTTTACATGATAAGGTAGCTGGTGAAGTATGGGAAATGGAACGAATTGAGAAGGTAGCTGAGCAGATCACAAGCAAGGGCTTTAGTACGGCGGTCGTAGAAAGTGTAAATGTCCACGATGATATCAAAATCGGCCTCCCATCCCGCGATCAATACATTGACATTTATATTGACACCATTCGCAAATTAGCCAAGGTGGGAGTCAAGGTGATTTGCTATAACTTTATGCCTATCTTTGACTGGACCAGAACAGAGTTGTATAAAGAACTACCTGATGGATCTAACGCTCTGTTTTATGAGAAGGCTGCCATTACCGATAATCCCCGCCAAATGGTGGATCGGATTCTCAAGGGAGCAGGGAAGTTCACGATGCCAGGCTGGGAACCTGAGCGGTTGGCGAGACTGGATGAACTGTTTGCTGCTTATGCGGAAGTCACTGAAGACAAGCTGTTTGACAATCTAAAGTATTTTCTTGAGCGCATTATCCCCGTCTGCGAGGAGGTTGACATCAAGATGGCCATTCATCCTGATGATCCGGCATGGCCCATCTTCGGGTTACCGAGAATTGTTCGGCGTCGTGAGACCATCCGGCGTATCCTGGATGCAGTGAACAGTCCATATAATGGTCTAACCTTCTGCACAGGCTCACTGGGGACTAATCTTGAGAATGATTTGCCAGCTATGATTCGGGAGTTCCATGATCGTATTCATTTTGCGCATATTCGTAATGTTAAGGTGTTCGAAAATGGCGACTTTATTGAAGTGTCACACCGTGGAAAGGACGGAAGCGTCGATGTACCGGAAGTAGTTAGAGCTTATTACGAGAACGGCTATCAGGGATATGTGCGCCCAGACCATGGCAGACATCTATGGGGAGAAGAAAAGAATTGTCGGCCAGGCTACGGTTTGTATGACCGTGCACTGGGAGTTATGTACTTGCTGGGTGTCTGGGATAGTCTGGCTCAAAACAACAAGGGAGTGAATTAGATGCTCCAGCTTAACCGGAAAAGCCTTTTAGACAGGACGGCCTGGGAAGCAGCAGGTATTGAACTGCCAAAATATGATTTGGAGCTTGTAGCCCATAATACCCGAGTTAGACCGCAATGGGTGCATTTCGGCGCAGGCAATATTTTTCGGGGGTTCGTAGCCAATGCACAGCAACAGCTGCTGAATAGTTTGAAAGCGGATACAGGTATAATTGCGGCCGAAGCCTTTGATTTTGAAATGATCGACAAAGCCTATAAGCCTTACGACAATCTAACCCTACTGGTGTCGATGAGTGCAGACGGAAGATTTTGCAAGAGTGTGGTCGCAAGCATCGTTGAAGGTCTCGCAGCAGAGCAGAATCGTCCGGACGACTACCTCCGTCTGATTGAAATATTTGAAAATCCGACTCTGCAGATGGCCAGCTTTACTGTCACGGAAAAAGGATACGTCCTCACCGGGCCCGACGGTAAGTATCTGGCTGTTGTAGAGAGGGATTTAGCGAATGGTCCTGAACAGCCAGTGCATGTGATGAGCATAGCTACTTCGCTTGTCTATCAGCGTTATCTGAAGGGGCAGCTTCCAATGACCTTTGTAAGCATGGATAATTGCTCCCATAACGGCGATCTGTTAATGGATAGTATGATTACTATCGCCAAGGAGTGGAATCACAGAGGTCTAGTTGAGAAAGGGTTTGTAGACTATCTGCAGAATGAGGAGAAAATAACCTTCCCGCTGACTATGATTGATAAAATCACCCCCCGCCCTTCCTTACAGGTACAGTCTGCTCTTCGGGAGCTGGGGTTGGTCGACATGGAGATGATCGTTACCACCAGGCATACGTATACGGCCCCCTTTGTCAATGCTGAGGTTAGCGAGTATTTGGTCATTGAAGACAAGTTTACAAACGGGAGACCTGCCCTAGAGGAAGCTGGCATCATCTTCACGGATCGGGATACGGTGGACAAAGTGGAGAAGATGAAAGTGACTACCTGTCTCAATCCGCTACATACAGCGCTGGCCCTCTCCGGGTGTCTACTAGGGTATCAACTCATTGCAGATGAAATGAAGGATCACACCTTGCGTCGTCTGGTGGAAACCATCGGCTACAAGGAAGGCTTGCCTGTTGTGGTTGATCCCGGAATTATCCAACCGAAAGCATTCATTGACGAGGTATTGCAGGAACGCTTCGCCAATCCCTATATTCCGGATGCACCACAGCGGATTGCAACAGATACATCTCAAAAGATGAGCATCCGTTTTGGGGAAACCATAAAGTCTTATGTTAGCACAGCAGGTCTTGATCCTGCCAACTTGACTGCTATTCCCTTGACCATTGCGATTTGGTGTCGCTATTTGCTGGGACTGGATGATCAAGGAGCTCCCTTCACACTCAGTCCGGACCCGTTACTGGATACATTACAGGGATATTTACAGAATACGAAGCTAGGCGATCAGACCTCCGAAATTCGCTACCTCCTTGAGGATGAAAAACTGTTCGGCGTCCGATTATATGAGATTGGTCTGGGCGACAAGATTGAAGCCATGTTTCATGAAATGCTGGCAAGTCCCGGAGCAGTCCGAAGTACGATAGAGAAGTATGTGAATTAGAACTTATATTAAAGCAATCCCCCTGCTACGAAACTTTGGTCAGGGGGATTTGTAATTCTCATAACGACCGCAACTTTTCCTCCCAAACGCATGAAAGATCCCTCCAATGTTTTTAATCAACCGTTCATTTGAAGGATGGACCAACTTCTAAATCAAAGTCAATTGTACGAAAGTATATAGTGCCTTCAAGATAAAACTGATGTGTATCACGTTGATAAGGAGCATGACGCATATTATTAAGAGTCTATCGATTTATTTTTACAATTTCTGTGGAATTGTATATATACTTTTCCAGAGTAATGGTATATTCTAGTAAAAACAATGCTCATATAAAAAAATATGACCTTATGGAGGGACAGGCCTTGAAGAGACTTTTCGCTTTAAGTTGTGCTTTCTATCTGTTAATCGGTGTCACCAGCGTTGTGCTGGGGGCATTACTGCCGACTTTGCTGCCTCACTATGGACGGGGGTACAGCGATGGTGGATTGCTGCTGTTCTTGCAGTTTTTCGGCTTTCTTGTCGGCGTTCTGCTCACTCCCTTCATGGCTCTACATATGGGCCGCAAGTCCATGCTTGCTATTGCCTTGGGGAGTATTGTCATCGCATGTACTATCTTGGGTGTACTGCCCTCATGGAATTGGGTCATCGCAATGGCCATCTGGATTGGCTTCGGCTCAGGCATTATTGAATCATCCATCGGAGCGTTTACAATTGAGTTTACGGAGGAGCAAAAAGCCGTGGCCATGTCCAAGCTGGATGTCTATTTTGCACTTGGTGCACTGCTTATGCCTGCCATCGTTAGCCTATATATCTGGTTTGGAATATGGAATCTAACTTTTTACACCATCTCCTTTCTTACTTTTATCCTGTTGCTATTTTGGCTTACCATGCCTGTTTCCGCCTCCACTCACCTCACACAAGCAGACATCCGCACTACTGAGCGTTCAGTTGAACAAGCTCGTTACTCAGGACAGCACCGTGTATTGCTAGGAATCTTCATTATTTTCTTCTTTGTTTATATGGGTCTTGAACTGGGGCTCATGAACTTCCTACCTTCTATTCTGACAGAAACGCTACAACTTCAGGGATCTGTTGCCTCGCTAGGTGTCAGCGTGCTTTGGATTGCAATGATCATTGGTCGTATGTTCTCAGGAAAGATTGCAGAATCAGCAGGATATATTCCTTATCTGTTATGGAGTGCAATTGGAACTTTCTGTTTTCTGGTTTTCATGGTGTTTATATCCAGCCAATGGGTTACATACCTTCTCATTTTTGGTGCAGGCATATTCATGTCTGGCCTCTTCTGTATCGCGCTTGTCTACGCCAACGTAATGATTCCAGGAATGACCGAACGGACGACCAGCATTCTGATTGCGTCAGGCGGAATTGGCGGATCGGTGCTTCAATATGTTATAGGCTGGAGCATGAGCGAATGGCCGGTGGCGGCTAGCCTCTGGATTTTAGGAGGGTTTACTCTGATTTTGCTGTTGGCACTTATTCTCACGCATCTGTGGAACAATCGGGGTAGCCGAGTAGTTGATTCACTTGCCCATCAGAGCAAGGAAGGATGACATCGCTTAGTTCTTAGGGGAGGTGAGGCCTATCGCATTTTTGCTTTTCGGGCTGATTCTGTTACTGCGGTTATCTCTCATATCTGTGAAATCGCAGAAGCACCAGATTGTGCTCCCTTGCCCATGAGGGCAAGGAAGATAAACTTCTTATTTTGGGGAGGTGAGTTCAGCCGCGTGATGCTCTAATAGGGTGGTACACTTTTATAAGATGACTTAATAAGAATGTATATTCTGATATGGAGGGTAAATATCGTGCATACGTTAACCAAAGAACGTTTCAGATATGGTAAAGGCATTACTCTGATTGACGATTCGGGCAAGGAGTATTTGGATGGCGTATCCGGCACCTTCAACTTGTCGCTCGGTTATAACCACCCTCATGTCGTCGCAAAAGTACAGGAGCAGGTCGGCAATCTTGCTCACATGTCTTCGTCTTTTACAGAGCCTTATGTCGAAGAAGTCCTAGATCATCTAATCCAGTACACCCCGAACGGTATCGACGCTGGGTGGATGAGAGATATTACCGGCTCCACAGCGAACGAATGTGCTGTGAAACTGGCCCAGAAATATACCGGAGCTACTGATATCATCAGCTTGCATCTGTCACATCATGGACAAACCCAATTCGCAACAGGCATTTCCGGCAATGCCTTCCGCCGGAAAAACTTCCCTAACTCAACTGCAGCAAACTCTCTGCATGTGCCTGCCCCCTACTGCTATCGCTGTCCCTTTAATTCTTCACCAGACAAGTGTGGTCATCATTGTATTGACGCCATATCAGACGCCATTGAGTATGCAAGCTCTGGGTCTGTGGCCTGCATGATTATCGAACCCATTCTGGGCAACGGAGGTAATATCATCCCGCCTCCAGGATATTTCAAGCGTCTCCGTCAGCTATGCGACGAGCACGGAATGATTCTGATTGCTGACGAAGTGCAGACCGGAATTGGGCGGACAGGTTACATGTTCGCAAGTGAGCTGTTTGACATCCAACCGGATATCATTACTCTCGCCAAGGGTCTAGGCGGTATTGGTGTCCCGGTTGCGGCGGTCTTGATGCAGTCTCGTCTCGATGTCCTGGAGAAGCACGAGCATTCCTTTACCTCGGGTAGCAATCTGATCTCGGTCACGGCGGCCAAATCCACGCTGGAGGTTGTAACCGAGCCCGGTTTTCTGGAAGCCGTCCGGTCCAAAGGAAGCCTGCTAGGATCCCTGCTGACCGAGATGGCTGACAAGCATGATTGCATTGGTGAGGCTCGCGGTGTCGGACTGATGTGGGGACTGGAAATTGTAGACGAGGACGATGCCCCGGATGCAGTGAAAAGCAATGGAATTATCGATCGTGCATTTGAGGAACAGCAATTAATTCTCAGAGGTTCCCGTTACGGTTATGGCAACGTGGTCAAAGTGAGACCTTCCCTCACGGCTACAGAAGATGAGATTGTCGAAATTGTTAAACGGCTTGACACCGTTCTTGCTACCCTTCACTAACGATCTGCCCAATAGGCAAAAGGAGGAATTATTCATGCTTGCACTGGTATACAAATCAGCTTGGGATGTCGCACTTGAAGAAAGACCTATCCCGGAGATTAAAAAAGATAACGATGTACTTGTCCGAATTCGGGCGACAGGCGTATGCGGTACGGATCTAGGTATCATTAGCGGTAAATATCATGCCGTGCCGTCTACGATCTTGGGCCACGAATCAGCGGGGGATGTGATCGCTGTAGGATCAGCCGTCAGTTCACTGCAGCCTGGGGACCGTGTGGTGATTGATCCAACATATTACTGCGGTCAATGCGAAATGTGCCGGACAGGAAGACAGAATCATTGCACACATAAAGCCGTAACAGAGACCGGAGTCAGCGCCGACGGTACGTTCACCGATTATTATGTGACTGAGGACCGTTTTTTGTACAAGCTGAAGGATCATATCAGCTACGAAGAAGCGACGCTGACCGAACCGCTGAGCTGTATGCTGACCGGGATCAACCAGATTAACCTGCTGCCGAACTTCACCACTGTTATTATAGGCGCAGGTCCGATCGGGATTCTGTACAGCTATGCTCTTGCTTCGAAAGGCGTGACTGGTTGCCTTGTTGACATCTCGGAGGAACGGCTCGCCATTGCGGATTCTATTGCCCCCGAACGGTGGTCCGCGCATGCCACGCTGGAGGCGGCCATTCATAGGCTGGCTCCGGCAAAGAATCAGGTGGACATGATTGTGGATACCACAGGCGTGGTCGGCACCGAGGTACTAAGCCAGCTTGCGAGCGGCGGGTATTTGATGCTGGTGGGGCTGAGAGATGGGATAAGCTCGTTTAATCCGAAAGAGGTCGTTGACCGTAGCCTTAAAATCATCGGCTCGATTGATTCTCTGGGCACGTTCTCCACGGCGCATTATCTGATTGAGCAGCAAATCATTCCCGCCAAAAAAATCATTACCCACTCGTATCCGCTTGATGACTACCATGAAGCCTTTAAGACACTTGGATGTAATATCAGCGAGCGGACACTTCAGCCTTCGTCTCAGGCGATCAAGATTGTGCTGCAATCGAATGGCTCCGGCAACTAAATTAGCTACTAACAAGGGGGAGAATGGACATGACGAGCATTCATCATGTTACACCGACGAATCATGAATGCACAGGAGACCTATCAGCGTCCGTTCCGGTCAAAGCGGTCATTTTCGACATGGATGGGGTGTTGGTAGACAGCGAACCGATTTATTTTGAGGTTGAACGCAGCTCCTTTGCCCATTTCGGTGCACCCATGACGGAAGAAGAGCATCACACCTATGTTGGAGTGACACTCGAATCCATGTGGCGTCAAGTGCTGGACAGGCATCAACTTACTAATACATTGGAAGAGGCACTTGCCTATCACCGAAAAAATGTGATGCAGACCATAACAGCATATGAGGGCCTGATGGCGATCGACGGACTGGAACGGTGGCTGGACTGGTTACGGGAAAAAGGAATTCCGATTGCAGTAGCCTCTTCCTCTCCGCGGTCGCTGATTGATCTCATTATGGAAAAAACGGGACTTGGCCGTTACTTTGATATTCGAATCACTGGAGAAGAGGTATCCCAGGGTAAACCGGCACCAGACATCTTCCTATATGCCGCCGAACTACTTGGCATAGCCCCGGACCATTGTATTGTTATTGAGGATTCACGAAATGGTGTTCATGCAGCCAAGAGTGCTGGTATGCGCTGCATTGGTTTACACACCCCAGGCTCGGGCCAGCAGGATTTATCCAAGGCAGATTACCGTATTTCCAGCTATGATGACCTGTGGGCGCTTAAAGAGAGCTTGCCATTCGGGGAATAGTTGTCTGCCAAGAGAAGGGCTGTAAGATGCTGGAAGGCATATCTCCTCTATAAATATATTAAACCGCCTGATCTTTAAAATGGATAATGACAGATATAATTATGCCCCATAGAGTACATAGTAGAGTATGTCATTTAGACTACCCTGTGTGTACTCTATGGGGCGTGCTTTACATCAAATATTTTTCAACCTCATGTCTGTTGCGTAAAAAACTGAACTTAGGAAAGACAAAATCGGAGTTTTTAGAGTATGTATTTTATTGTGTCAAGTAGTAGTTTTCCGCTTTGGTCTTCCTTATCAGTCCCGGATTTCACACCAAAATACACATCTTCCCTTTTGGGTCTATTACAATATATTTTATTATGAGACACCTACTCTTAATCATTATTTCATGTGCATATAAGCTAGTTTATCGTATCTCATATTGCTGTGCTCAGCTGTGCATTCGTTCTTCAATGATGTTCTACAGGAGGATCACTATGAAGGTCTTGGTCCCGCTCTGTAAAGTGCCAGCGAGTAAAGGTAACCTCAAAGCCCTCACGGGTTGGCGAACAGGTATATGGACCTGCCTGATTTCCAGTGGTGTAGGGAAAACGCGCCACACGAATCGTTCGCCATCCATGATTCTCCGTCCGTGCGCGAATGACCACAGCATCCTTGATGATGGAAGCGCGGAGGGTGACTTCTTCACCAACCCACTCCGGCACAGCCGCAAGCGACCAGTCAGAATACCCAGCGGTTACGACTGTGGAAAGCTGAGGAATGCCATCATTGATTTCTATCCCCGCTTTAATCCATTGCTCGGGGCCATGGTATAACAAAATACCTGCCTGATCATAAAGCTCCGTAAAGGATGCGAGTTGAAACGATACTTCCACCGCCGTGTTGTTATTCCAATCCGATAATAAAGCGGACCCATCTTCAAATTCAAAACCATATAATGTCTTTTTCCAAAAATCTCTTCCCTTTTCAGGCGCAACCTTAAGGAAATCTCCTTCTTTCCGGGCATATAGAGGTGAATTGATCCAATTCCCTTCCTCCCATTCCATTCTCTTTTTAGTCATCTTTTTGTCCTCCTTTATTCAAATAAATTTGTCGTTCTAATCAAACATCAGATACCAATAGATCGCGATCTCGTCACTTTCTTTATCTAGGCCTCTGTAGACGTAGGAGTCGAATCCACCGATCACAAAACCGTAACTTTCATAGAATTTACAAGCGCGAACATTATTACTTTGTGTCTCCAGCATGATTCCTGGCATTCTGCCATCCTTCCCCCAGCGTTTAGCCTGTTCGATTAGTTCCTTACCGATACCGAAGCTTCTATATAGCTTGTCGACTTTGATATCTTCCACATATGCATACTTATTCCAATTCCTTTTCAGAACAATTTGACCTACGACTTGATTATTTACGAGCGCTAAATATATGATCTGATCGGGATTGTCGATATAATTCGAATAATCCTCAACTGTGTCTTCCTCAAACTGATCATCATCGTAGCTTTTTTTACTAATAGGCCTCTCCTTCACCGTATATTCGATTTGCTGTCCCGTTAATTGCAAAACAAGGGTAGAATCCACGATAAAGCTACCATCAATGTTTGTGCTACACTCACCGTCCTCAGCCTTCACTTCTCTGATTAAAATATTCATTTTCGTATTCGTTCTCCTACAGTTTTATAAGGTGCGAATAGAGATGTGAACACCTCCCCCATCTTGAAGCAAAATCAAGTTGCATTACTGCTGCAACATTCTTCAAATCTACATCAGTTTAACGCTGTTCCGTTCTAACCATTATAACAATATTTCGCCATTTTCTGTCTAATCCCTTTACTTTATAGACCATTAAATTCTCTTTAAGATGAACAAAGTCTTCCGATGTTCCCTCAGATGAAAGCTTCCGTATCAAGGTATTCTAGCTGGTCTAATCCATCAAACATGTTAAACCTTCTCCCATTCCCGTTTTCGCTCATGAAGTGAGCTAGTAATAATACGGTCCAGCAGCTGCGTAAAGGTTATGCCTGCTGCAGCTGCACTCTTCGGAAGTAGGCTGTTAGCGGTCATTCCGGGTAAGGTGTTTACCTCCAAAACGTAAGGTACATCCTGGCACAAAATCATATCGATCCTTGCATACACCTTGCACTGCAGCAGCCGATAGCTGGCAAGCGCCGTCTCGCGCACACGCTGCTCAATAACGGGAGGAAGCTGGATCACCTTCTCCTCAGCACCGCCGGTCTCATATTTCGCTTTATAGTCGAACCATTCAGAATGGGCAGAGCGAATCCTGATAATCGGTAATACCTCGCCATCCACAATTGAGCAGGTAAGCTCCGTCCCTTGAATAAAAGGCTCAACCAAAATCGTCTGATCCAAAGCACAAGCCTTCTGAATAGCCGAGTGAAGCTCCTTCTCATTATGCACAAGCTGGATGCCGATGCTGGATCCTCCCATATTCGGCTTCACAATAACGGGATAACCCAACTGCTCTACCGCTTGCTGATCATAATCGCCCATTCCCTGCCAGCAGAGGCCTGCAGGCGTAAGCACCCCTGCCGACTTCAGCAGCATCTTGGACAGCTGCTTATTCATGCACAGGCTGCTTGCCAGAACACCGCTCCCTGTATAGGGAATGCCCAGTGTCTCCAGCGCTCCCTGCACCGTGCCATCCTCGCCATATTGGCCGTGCAGCGCTAACAGCGCAAAATCGATGTCTGTGTGCTGAACCTGTGCGATTAAATCCGCTGGCTGATCGATCACAATTGGAACCACCTCATAGCGGCTGCGATCCAAATGATTCAGCATCTCTTGACCTGTCTGCAGAGAAACCTCACGCTCAGTGGAAGTCCCCCCCATAATAACGCCAATCTTCATCATGACACCCCATTTTCTTAAAAAATCATAGTGCAGTTACGGATTGTTCTTATGACCACATGCCTTATGAAAGTTACGCACCTGTTGGCCTATAATCTGAATACCCCGCTCGATCTGTTCATCCGTTACTCGGGAAAAGCCAAGCCGCAAAGTATTCGTCCCTTCACCTTCCTGTATAAAAAACTTGTCTCCAGGTGTATATATAACGCCTTGATCTATGCATGCTTCAAGCAACTGGCGCGTATTTACACCTGCCGGGAAGGTAAGAAACACATGCAAGCCCCCATCGCCAGATAGTTGCGCCTCAGAGAGATGGGTATCACAGCATGCCTTCGTAAGCTCGTATTTGCGCTTATATTCCATACGTGCTCTTTTTACATATTTCTCAAAATTTCCATTGAGCAAATATTGATATAATATCGATTGGTCGATTGTTGAGGTATGAATGGTGCGCGCACGCTTAATGCTTTCCAGAGTGTCAATCAGCGCTCGATCTCCAAGCACCCAGCCTACTCGCAAGCCAGGAAACAGCACCTTGGAGAAGCTGCCAATATAGATGACTCCGTTCCCTCGCCCTGCTGTTGCTATTAATGGCGCAATATGCGCTCCTGAATAGCGCAGCTCCTCATTAAAACCATCCTCAATCACCGGAATCTGATAGCGCATCATTAAATTCATTACAGCGCTGCGCTTTGCCGGCGACATGACAATGCCTGTAGGATTGTGATAGGAAGGAGTCAAATAGGCGAGATCGAAGCTACTTGTCTGCTTCTGCAATACCGCTTCAAGCTGCTCCACATTAATACCATCCCGCTCCATTGGAATGCCGGTAATCTCAAAGCCTTGTAGCTTTAAATTTTTGATCGCTGTGTGATGGGTCGGATTTTCACAAATTACTGTACCGCGGCGCGCTGAAGGGCGAAGTGCTGACAGCACAATATCGAAGCCTTCTGTAAAACCGCTTGTAATCAGTAGATCCTTGCCGCTTATATCGACGCCCTTATTCTCCATATATCTAATCAGGTAATCGATCAGTGGTTTGTAACCCTTGGCATAGCCGTAGTTGAGCAGCACCTGCCCTTCGATTGCCATCCGATCCATAAAGGCTCGCCTTACATCTCCCAGATCAAACAGCTGCTCATCCGGTGCGATGCTTGTAAACGAGATGATTCCTCTTGGGGCGCGAATGCCCTGCTTCATCATATCAAGCTCTGCAGCCGATACAGCGTACTTGCTCATTCTTGTCTTCCAATCAATCTGCCAGGCGAAGGAGGCATCATCCCCTCCATTATTCGCAACCAAACAGTCCACCATAGCGGCCACATAGCTGCCTCTACTCGGTATTGTATACGTAAATCCATCGTCCTCTAGGCCTTCATAGGCTGCAATAACTGTATTGCGACTCACCTTGAGCACACTACTCATTTCTCGTGTGGAGGGTAGCTTCTGATCCTTGTGAAACGTCCCTTTTATAATTAAACGTTTAATATATTCTTTTACTTGTATCGCGACCGGACGGTCACCAACGAGCTTAAAATCTTGGAACATTGTTCATCGCCCTCCATCTATAATGATGGCATAGGTAACAAAAGAAAAAAAGAACCACCGCTCTGGACTTTTCATCCTTCGATGGTTCTTCCGATTTTATCCCAGCTACGTCCTCATCATATCCGTACCTCCAAATGGTTGGTTACGCAATGATCATCTTATTGACTAATCTCGAAATCCTTAATGGTTGCATCCGGTCTTAAAACTTTATTTTGATCCAGCTCAGATAACGGTTTACCATTTCTAACCTTCTTTATCCAATCATAATTTGCAAGTACGCCATTCCCCAACGCAATTACGTCAGCAAACCCTTGCCCAATGATTGTGGTAGCCTTATCAGGATTATCAAGCTGGCCATTCGCAATAACTGGTATCCGGTTTTCAATGGATCCACCGTATTCATCTGTTCGACGATTCGTATAGCTCGTAAGGAACTGATCAAGCATTATACTCCTTATAAGTGAACTCATTTCGCAAGTGACTTTCAGGATCTTATATGTCATGATGTACTATTATAGGAGGAAAGCAACCAGATGGATATTTGTTACTGTTATCACGGCAAACAAGTTTGTGAACCCAGCTATTCTTGGGGGCCCGGCATCAAAGAACAATACAAAATCATGTTTATCCATGCGGGTAGAGGCGTTTACCAGATTGACGGAAAGACCTTTCATCTTCAGCAAGGCGAAGGCTTTATCGTATACGACAACATTCTTTGTTACATGGAAGCGGACCCAACTGATCCTTGGATTTATTCTTGGATAGCCTTTTCGGGTAACGGGGTTATACCTCTATTCGAGCAGGCGCACATTTCTCCCCTTCATCCCGTATTCAGGTACTCCCCATTGTTTTGGTTTGATTCTTATTTGGATGAATTTTCTGCCTGCGACGTGAACCACAGCACCAGTGAACTACGAAGACAGAGCATTTTGTTCAGGTCACTCGCCGATTGGATTGATATGTTGGTTGCTACGAGTCAACTACTGCCCGAGGTACGGCCCAAAGACGCCTACATTCGTAAAGCGGTCGAGTTTATTCGAATGAACTATAACCAAAGAGTTTCCATTTCCGAGGTCGCACACATAGTTGGGATTGATCGTGTCTATCTGTCCGTCCTTTTCAAGGAGATTCTTAATGTTTCCCCACAACAATACCTGTTGAACCTCCGGATGGACAAAGCAGGCGATCTGCTGGACAATTCGCAGCTGTCCATCACGGAAGTCTCCTATTCTGTTGGTTATAGCGACCCGCTACTGTTCTCCAAAATGTTTAAAAAAGTGAAGGGACTTTCTCCATCACACTTTCGCTCAAGGCTTAAAAGAGACAGCTCAATGGGTCTTTCAAGTCTCGACTGATTTGTTCGTTTAATGAATCGTGTTGTTGCCATGACATTACCAGGGGACATCCCCGATATTATGCATAACTTGGTCGATCTCTTGAAGATCCGCTGCCGATAGCAGTTCCGCGTGTACTGCTTGCACGTTTTCCTCGATTTGACCTACACGGCTTGCACCGATTAGCACCGAATCCACACCTCCTTCGCGCAGCGCCCATGTCAACGCCATTTGCGGCAACGTTTGACCGCGGCGCTTCGCGATCGCCTCCAGCGCACGGAATTTGTTAATCCGCTCCTGAGATATGGCCTCTAGTTTCAACGTGCGCAGGCCTGTTTTAAACTCAGCTTCCAGCTTATCGATGTATTTTCCCGTCAACTGTCCGCGACCAAGCGGGCAGAAAGCCACTGTGCCGGCTCCTACTTCAGTCAGCACGTCCTGCAATCCGTTCTCAATCCACCGGTTCAGCATCGAATACATAGGCTGGTGGAGGAGCAGCGGTGTACCAAGGTTTTTAAGGATCACAGCTGCTTGCTTCGTCTCCTCCGGTCCGTAATTGGATAAACCGACGTACAGTGCTTTGCCTGATTTCACAGCATGAGCAAGCGCTCCCATCGATTCCTCTAAGGGGGTATCACCATCGGGACGATGATGGTAAAAGACATCGACATAGTCGAGTCCCATTCGCTGAAGGCTGCGATCCAGGCTTGCAAGCAGGTTTTTTCTCGATCCCCACTCACCGTACGGGCCAGGCCACATATAGTAGCCAGCTTTTGTTGAAATAAACAACTCATCCCGATAAGGTGCGAGGTCCTTTTTTAAAACGTGTCCAAAGGTTTCCTCGGCCGATCCGGGAGGTGGTCCGTAATTGTTTGCCAAATCAAAGTGCGAGACACCAAGATCGAAGGCACGTAATATCATTGCACGACTATCCTCAAACGGTTTGTCCCCGCCGAAATTTTGCCACAAGCCGAGCGAAATGGCCGGGAGCCTGACACCGCTCCGTCCAATCCGCCGATATTTCATTTGTTCGTATCAATTCTCTTGTGCAATATAAGTCACCTGATTTCATCCTTTCTCATTCCTAGCAAAATACTGGCCTCTGACGTGCCCTCTTCTTATTTCTTATTTCTCATTTCACGCCTCCCTCAAGACATGTCATAAAGTTGAGGACCTAACCTTAGGCAGCTCAAGTATATCTAACAATTCTTATGTATTGGAATGTCACTGTGATAAAAATACATGTCATAATGTTATTTGATAATAGGACAGCTACTAAATCTTCAATAATGAGAATTTTGCTTTATTCATCATAGTCCCTGTCTTCTCTCGTAAATCCGCGATATCATAATGTGAATGATTAATTAGGGAATAATTGTGTGAAACAACAAAGGATTCCTATTTTATAACAAAGAAAAACAACCTTCCTCCAGTCCGAGGACTAAGATAAGGTTGTGCTTAAAAGGAGGTTTATTGATTCTATTTAATTACTGAGGTGTTTGGTTTGTAATTCGGTATATGTACCAGCTTTTGTAAGCCTTATATTTCCCAACTACAAAACACGGGTACTTCATGAAGACCATGAGTAATGAGATCATATTATTGACACAATCGGTAATGAGATAAAGCTCTTGTCACTTGGTTTGGGCAAGAGCTTTATCTTGCGTCTTTCCTCTTTAATTTGGCACTGTTTTATGGATCAATCAACTATCACTAGCATTATTTCTCCACTATTCGCAAATAACTTGGTCGAAAGGACAAGCCCACAATATAGCGATGAAGTCCCTTAGCAGGAAAAGTTAGGAGTGTATTATTGAAGTGTCACGTTGTCAACGTAAACGGCTGACTTACCGCTGCTGTTCGCCGAGGCAAGAAATTGTATGCCGATTTCCCTAACATCGTCAAGATTGGGTACAGATGCAAGGTTGAACGACAGCGTCGTACCTCCAGAAGAATTTATCTTGACAGCTTTGCCAGCATACCAAGCCCAACCTGATCCTGTCTTGGCATAAATCTTGGCATTGAGTCCGTCACCTGCGGAGTCCCAAGATGCATGTTTGACGGTCGCGCTTAGCGTTGCCTTACCACTAAGGTTGCGGCTTTGTGAGAGAAGCAGGTAGTGCTGGGAATTAGCAGACATGATGATATCCGCTTTAAGAGAATTACTGCCCTTGGATGACCACTCGTTTACGCTCCATGGACCATCGGATATATTCGAACCGGTCCAGCCCTGCGTACTACCCTCGAAGTCATATAATGTGTTTGCGCTACTGCCACCGCAAGCCGCATTCTGCCTCCACTCGGCATACGGTGCGTGCCCGGCTAGAATGCTTTTCAGATAGTTACCTCCTGCTGTGAGACTCCCGTTCGTATTGAAAATACTGGCGCCTTCTGTCTTGTCATTAATCGCCCAGTTGGCCCATGACAGGTTATTCTGGTTCATCCAGTCAAGCCATTGGTTCGTGGAATCGTAATTAATGCCGCCGTCGCCATCCGCGTTAACAAAGCCCATCTCGGTAACAAATAGCGGGATGCCCTTACTCATTGCGTAGTTGGCTTTGTCCCGGAGCGACTGAAAATGAGTTCCAGCGTAAAAGTGCAATGTATAGGCGATATTACTAGAGGATGTAATGGGATCGTTCGCTGCCTGGTCTACATTCTGAGACCAGAATGGCGTACCAACGACAATTAGATTGTCAGAATGTTGACGAATGGCTGGAATAACTTGCTCAGCGTAACTTTTGATTGTCCCCCACGAGACTTGCGTAGGTTCGTTATAGATCTCGAAAATGACGTTATCATAGCTTCCGTATTCCTGCGCCATGCGGCTGAAGAAACTTTTAGCGGCGTTGACGTTGTTGTGCGCGTCATGTGAGTGCCAATCGATAATAACATAGATCCCCTTAGCAATTGCCGCATTGACCACGTCACGAACTTTGGATTCATCGGCCGTGTTATACGGATTTCCGCTGGGGTCCACGCCATATGCCGCTCTTACGATCTCTACTTGGAATTCATCCACCATCCGATTCACCGTGGCGGTATTCCAAAATGGACCGGACCAGTTGCTCCAGAAGAAGCTCGACCCTTTGACCATCATAGGCCGATTCGTTTTGGAGCCGTTAATCTTGTTTCCACTTGCTTTCATTTCACCGAAATAACTTACAGGGTTTGCGCAGGCAGCTGCAGAAGCGGGCGTTGCAGGTAAGGCCGCTTGAAAAAGTAGCGTTAATAAACTGAACAGTAGGATCATGATTAATGGCTTAGTGAATGAATTGAACGACATTTTCATAATTCTCTTCTCCCTTTAATATGGCATGATTACGCGAAAAATTTCGGCAAGTAGCCCCGATATTCATCTGCATATCGGCCGGATTCAAGAACAGTGACAGCATTCAAACTTGTTGGCGAAAACGTTTTCGAAAATGAAATAAAAATGTTAGTGAAACCTCCTGTTCCAATAGACTCAATTAGATTCAACCATTAACATCTTCACGCTTTCCTCAGGTTAACAACATATCGCCCTACGTCTTCCGGATCACCACCTTCTTTTAAAATCATATCTATTCCAGTTTCCTCCCCTCTGACGCAATATGAGACCTTCCCTTTTGTCCATAACTCGGGAATGAAACAAGAACGAGCAGAAGTGATTCAAGGGACCTTATATTAAGCGCTTACACCATAATTAAAATACAATTTGTTTTTGTGTTTGTCAATTCTTAAAAAACTATTCCTTATACTCTCCTGTCGAGTCTCGTACAACCAGATTTGCCGGGACAATCTCCGTTGGCGGTGAATAATCGGGATTCTCAATCATTCGGATGAGATGCTCTCCTGCTTTCATTCCCATTAGCGTAATGTTCTGATTGATTGTTGTAAGCTTGGGCATGGACAGTTCCGCATAGAATGTGTTGTCAAACCCAACAACGGAAATATGATCAGGTACTCGCATTCCGATTTCGCGAATTGCTTCGATCGCACCGGTCGCCATATAGTCTGAAGAGCAGATTACGCCGGACGGTGCTTCCGGAAGCTGTAGCAGGCGCTTCATCGCCTTATATCCACCTTCAATGCTGTATTTCTCTACCTCCACATATTGGTCGTAGTAAGGAAGATCGTTCGAGCGCAGCCCCTCCTGATACCCGGAAAATCTCGTTTGACCAACCAGACATCCCAAATCCCCTGAAATAAAAGCGATGCGTTTATGTCCGAGTTCCACCAAATGCTGAACACCTAAGTAAGCACCTATGCGATTGTCGGCTGTTACATATCCGGTTCTAGGTCCCAGCAGATCGGTATCGATCATCATCGTCGGCATCTCAGCCTGAAGTAGATCCAAAAAATTTTGATTAGTTCGATCGACACCAAACATGACAACTCCATCTACATTGCGGCTGATGCAATGCTTAGTGAAGGTATAATCGGGATTGCTAAGATTCGGTGATAGAAAGAGCAGGTCATAACCGCTATCTTCAAGAGACTTTCTTAACCCATCAAGAAGCTCCGAAATAAAAGGATTCGTGAAGAAATCCAGCAGGAACATCCCGACCGTCCAGGAACGCTTTTTCACGAGGCTTCGGGCAACCACATTCGGCTGGTAGTTCAGCAATTCAATCGCCTTGTTCACCTTATTTCTCGTTTTGCTGCTGACATCAGAATAATTATTAATCACTTTGGATACCGTTGCCACCGATACCCCTGCTTGTTTCGCCACCTCATGAATAGATGCCACTACACTCACCCCAAACCAAAATAAACGAATCTCACACTCGGTACATAACAATTTACTATATATTATACGCGATGCTCAGCCTCATAGGAAACGTTTAGTAATACCAAAAAACATCTAGTTGATGTCCAAATAATCAATGTATGCACCCTTTAAAAAGTTTAGTTTTTTGTACAAAAAAGCTGACATCATTACGTATCAATGTCAGCTCTATAAAAATTATTATTTTCTATTAATGATCCAAGGAAGCCTTTTCTCCCTTAAATACGATCATAAAAATGGCACCGCCTGTAATTACTACAGCTAGAAGTAGTAACGTCAAATTGCTGTACAAATATGCTGCAACGTCAGTAACGATCGGGAGAATAGGAAAGTTGCACCTAAGCTGTGTAAGCAGTCCTCCTACAATTGCGATACCAATCCCTTCCGCCAAAAAGCAGGAAAAATTTAAAAACCCCATACCTGAGCCTGATTCGTCAGCACTTAGCGAGCCTGCCACAATGGTTGAGATGACCGTTTTGACAAAGGATAGCCCACCAAAAATCAAAACCAATGCTCCTGAAATGATCCAGAGGCTACGATCGGCAAAAAGTGAAACGATGAAAAGCCCCATCACGAGAAGCAATAACCCTGCAACCATGACAAAACGAGCTCCCTGCCTATCGACCAAAGAACCGCCAACGATCCCAAAAAGAATCACGCTAAGCGTTCCTGGAAACAGAACACCGCCTCCGATAAGGCTTGTCGGCATCTGGTGTACTTCTCTCATCATGTAAGGGATCATAGACATAAATCCTGCAACGGTCCCTAGAAGTATTCCCCCTACAAATACGCCGACAATAAACCTTCTCCTCTTGAATAAAGCTGGTTCTACGAAAGGTTCCTTAGCTCTTCGAATTCTCAGCACAAATCCTATGAAAAGAATGACACTGTTGGTCAAATACCACCACTCGTAATGTGTCGTAAATAAAGTGAACGAAACAATTCCAAGAACAAAGAGCAGGCCTCCCAGAACATCAAGCCCACCTTTTTTCATAGGTTCGTCAGGCAGCGTCCGTAAGAAAAAAGGTAGTGTGACAAGCGTCATCATTGGCAGGAAAAACAGATAGGACCAATGTACATAGTCCGCGATCCAGCCTCCAACTATAGGACCAAAACCTTCTCCCAGAGCAACGGTCGATCCAATCATTCCAAAAGCTTTTCCTTGATGCTGCTTTTCGATACTTTTGGTAACGATGACCATAATCAGTCCGGGGACGGCAGAAGCACCCGCTCCTTGGATAAATCGTGCAACAAGCAAAATCGGAAACCAGGCATGAAAAAGCAAGCCAAACAGCGATCCCCCGCTATATATCATCATACTGATGAGAACCAGTTTTTTTACGCCGTAAATGTCCGATATTTTTCCGTAAACGGCCGTTCCTACGGCAAAAGAAAGAATGAAGCTGGTATTAACATAATTTGCAGCGGATGGCTTAATTCCAAATTGAGCGGCAATGTCGGGCAACGATACGTTGAACACCGTCTCATTCAATACGCTGAAAAATGCAAGCACGCACAGCCAAATCAAAGATTTAGGAATACGTTTCTCAATCGATTTTTCCATTATGCAAACCCCTTAAAAATGCCAGGGATTACGCAGTTTATAGGGCCAGTGATGCGTTATCCCCTTTAATTTGTGCCCTTCTTTTCACTATGTACTTCATTCTAACGCCTCCACAAAATAAAAGTAAAAATCTGTTTAATTGCAATTACCTAACCATATTATCACTAAAATAATAAAAATATCACCTGTTATTTTTGACAATAATCATTTCATGACGAGGTAAAGCAAAAACGGTTAGTTCCTGCTCGTTGGATAACAATGTTTAGCCTCTGCGCTATCTTATTAACGCAATCTCCTACTTATTTATTTTCAATGGTAGATCATCAAAAACATATATGGAGTTAAGTTGTCTATTTGGAATTCGTCGCAAAATATTCTACTACTATCTCGCGGAATTCCTGAGCAGCCCGCGAAATATACCGATTCCTGTTCCATAATAAAGCAATCTCACGTATCAATTCGTGATTCTCTACCTGGAGATATTTGAGATGTTCCTGCGAATTTCGTGCCGTGCTCGGTATGAAAGCTATCCCAATTTCGGCTTCCACAAGAGTACTAAGCCTTGCAGGTTCATCCCCCTCGTACACATAGTTAGGCACAAATCCTTCCGACATGCATACAGAATCCACTAAATCACGAGTACCATAGCCTCTTTTTACGCCGACAAACCATTCTTCCCTTAGCTCTGTCAAGGATACGCTATTTCGATCCGCAAGCCGATGCCCCTTTGGAACAGCTACAAGAATGGGGTCGATACATACGATTTTACATTCGATGTCATCGCCTTCAACAGGAGGTGAAGACAAGCAAAAATCAACTTCTCCTCTATGAAGAAGTGTAACCATTTCCTGTGTGGTCAGCATTTGTACATGAAATTGAATATAGGGCCGTTTTCTCCGAAACTCTCGAAGAATACCTGGTAATGTGCTTGCGGTGGTCACTGCCAATTCGAGAGTTCCGTGTTCTGGGCTGGATAAGTCGCTAAGCTCCTGCTTCCCCTGTTCTAATTCAAATAAAGCCCTTTCTGCACGGTAAAGGAATCTGCTTCCGAACTCATTCAATCGCAGTTTCCTCCCTGTTCGATCGAATAAAGGGACTCCCAAATCTTCCTCCAAGCGTTGAATCGTTTTGCTGAGCGACGATTGAGTAACGTGCAGACTTCGTGCAGCTTCGGTTACATGTTCCAAATGAGCTACCGTGAGAAAATATTGCAGTTGAAGAAGTTCCATTTCGCATCCCCCATTCATTCCCTCAAATCAATGAGATTATAACATCAAATGCATTGGAATAAATAATCGATTTCAAGTACGATGACATTAATTCGCTATGGGGGGGGCAGAAATGAGTGTTCGCAGCTGGTGGTTAATGATTTCAGTTGGTCTAGGGATATTATTGAACCCATTAAATTCTTCGATGGTTTCTGTTGCAATTCCAAGTCTGCAAAATGTGTTCCAACTTGACTTTACAGGTGTTTCCTGGATTATTTTTTCTTTCTACATTGCAAGTAGCATAGCTCAACCTATCATGGGAAAGGCCAGCGATTTATTCGGCCGTAGGAAGATGTTTCTTATTGGACTTGTTGTAGCCTTCATTGCATCATTATTAGCTCCGTTGTCACCAACCTTTGGATGGCTCATCGTGTTCCGCATTGTACAATCCATCGGAACAAGTATGATGGTTGGGGTTGGAATGGCCATTGTTCGAATTCATATTACAGAGAAACAAGCGACTGCGCTGTCTGTTTTGTCCATTTTCCTATCAGGAGCGGCAGCAATTGGACCCTTTATTGGCGGGGTTTTGGTTCATTGGTGGAATTGGCCTGCCATCTTTTTCATCAATATTCCGTTTGTGGTAGCCAGCTTTCTATTGGCTTGGAGGACTATTCCTAAGGACGAATCGCCAACATCTGTTGCACGCAACATGTCCTTTCGTAAATGGTTTGATTTAATTGATGCAAGAGGGATCCTACTCTTCACATTAGGGCTGGTTGCCCTGCTCGTCGGATTACTCTCGGCAAAATCATCTGGGCATATCTCGTTAGAAAACGTCATTGTCGGGTTAATAGGCCTCGTTGCGCTGGGGGCATTCGTACGATATGAGTTAAAAGCGACGTCACCCTTTATTCCTTTACGCACGTTCGCCAAATATCCTGCGTTGACTTGGGTTAATGTCGAATTCATGTTCGTTAACGTACTCTATTACTCGCTTTTTTTCGGGCTTCCGTCCTACTTGCAAGTGGTAAGGCATGTAAGCGAGTTCCAAACAGGGATTCTCATGCTAAGCTTAGGCTTGTGCTCGCTTGCTGCTTCTCCAATAGCAGGACGATGGATTGATAAATCAGGACCCAGACCGGCATTACTGGTATCGGCAATCCTGATGACATTGGGATCTGTGTGGCTTGTAACATTAAATCCAACTTCTCCGGTGATCAGCGTGTGTTTGGCTTTGGCTGCATTCGGTATTAGCAACGGACTGAACAATGTAGGTATGCAAGCAGCCTTGTTCCAAAGTTCTCCAAAAGAAATAATCGGTGTAGCATCCGGATTATTTAATACATCAAGATATCTGGGAACCATTTTCTCTTCATTATTGATAGGTATCGTAATGGGAGGTAAGTTCAGCTTCGAGGGATTTCAAGTGCTTGGAATTGTCCTTACGGTAATTGCATTGACTTTGGTATTCATGAGTCGGCGACGCCTGGATTCAGGACAATTGCGAGAGTCATAGGTTTACCGTTTCTTCAAATAAACCCCTCTACTCTTTATTTAACGTTAATTTTTCAACGAAAGAGAAAGGAATTTAGTTAAAAAACAGCCGAGCAATCGGCTGTTTTTGGTAGCGATTGGTAGGTGACAATAATTCCAGTTCACATCCCTAATCCAGCTTTCAAATCCCTTTATGCAAAGGTAAATTAGCTTGTCTCATCAGGACAGTATTTGCGCTCGATGATGTGCTTGATGCATTACGGTAAAACGCAGCGAAGCCCTGTTCGCAGTAAAAATATTAAAAAATAGTTGGCACCATTCCCCCATCCATACGGATTGGAGAACCCTTAAATGCAGACGCATATGGGCTACATACAAATGCGGCTAATCTACCGATTTCAATAGGTCTAATAAATCGCTGTATTTCGGATTGAGGCAGGTTTGCGGCCATAAATTGTTTCTCTTTTTCTGAAAAAGTCATATTTTCATTGGTGTAAATCCCCTCTATGATTTGATGTACATTTTCAGAAAGTGTTGGTCCTGGCATGATTGTATTAACGGTAACTTCTGTACCTCTTGTTAATTTAGACAAGCTTTTTGACAATGATAGCAGCATGGATTTGGTCATACAATATTGAGGCATTTGTCCTGAAGGCATAATTGCTTCTTCACTCGCAATGAAAACAATGCGTCCATAATCGTTTTTCAACATTTTAGATAAGTAAAATTTAGCTAATCCATTTGCAGCAAGAACATTAGTACGGAAGTATTTTTCCCACACTTCATCGTCAACGTCCTCATACTGCATAATTTCGTAAATACCCATATTGTTAACCAAAATATCAACTTCGGGGTATTTTTCAAATAATGCTTTTCTTTGCTCTTTATCCACAATATCGGCCGTAGCATTTTGGGGAGAGGTAGTTGGGAACTTTGACTTTATTTCATTTACTGTTTGTTCTACCTCATCATAATTCCGTCCATTAATAAGTACATTCACACCTTCTTTGGCAAGTTCAATCGCTATTGCTTTACCTATACCTTTCGTTGATCCTGTTATTAAAGCAGTTTTATTGTTTAAACTCATATCCATCATACATTTCTCCTTTTTCTCTACTTCCAAACTATGTTAAGATCAGCCTTTTAAAGAGTCCTGATTATATTACCTTGCCTGGATTGTTCAGTAACTAGCATATTGCGCCAAAATTCTTGTTTCACACGCCAATTGATAAAACTCAATAAAACTAGCTCTTTGAACAATTGGCTAGTCTGGAATCTATTAATGAATTGACGGTCTTCCGAGCTGTCCTTCTGATATTGAGTTTGCAGCTAAATGTTTAGTACGCCAATTTAAAGGAGTGTCACCTTCCCAAAGGCGGAAAGCCCGATAGAACGAGTTCTGGTCTTCATATCCAATCAAGAAAGCTACTTCTTTAATATCAAGCGATGGGTCTGCCAAGTACTTTCGTGCCTGCTCATGTCTAGCTTGTGTCAGCAGATGCTTAAAGTTCGTGTTTTGGTCAGTGAGCCGGCGCTGCAACGTGCGATCGCTCATGTTGAGTTCCTTCGCGATAGCCTCAATATCAGGGCGTCCTCCTGTGAGGCTCCGTTTTATAATCCATTTGACCATTTCGGTAATGGAGCAGTTGCGCTGCTGTTCAGCCAGAGATCGGTCTAGGACGGGAGTGAGAATCTCCAGCAATTCTTCGTTGTACGAAACAAAAGGGAGGTCCAGATCTCTTCGATGTAGCGTCATTCGATTACATTTTGCATCAATCCGGATACGGCAACCGAAGTAAGCTTCAAGAGCTTGTACATCTCCCATTGATTGCGAAAATTCCACAAGCTGTGCCGTCAAAGGTTGACCAGTGCCCCGGCGCCCAAGCTCCAGAAGACATGCCAGCGTAATACCGACCAGCATCGGTGGACCAGGCTGCTCGGTATACAGCCATTCCAGTTCGATTGTACAGTGCTCGCCCTCTTCAGTGATACGTAAGGTTTCAGGGGGACATAATTGTTTGTACCGAGCCATTCGATTTAGAGCGTCGCGGTAGTTACGAGCGTGGTAACACGCTAAGACGGTCGGTGGGTACTTCGTTGTTTCAAAGACGGTTGCAAGCTTGATGATTCCTTTGGCAGTGTCACCAATGAGATCGGAATAAGCCTGCCAGATCGCGAAATATTGGGCTGGGGTGACTACTGGTTCTGTCATAATGTTAAGCGGCAGCCGTGCTTTATGAGCTACGTCGTGAGCAGAAATTCCTAATTCGTGTAATCCCGTCCAAAATCCTGGCGGAATTTTAATATGGTCAGAGGTATGAGTCTTCTTCATACATATAGACCTCCTTTATTTACTTACATTATTCAAGCTCTATAACCATTCCAGTATAGTGAATTTTGTTAACATATGCTTACTAAATGTTTGACCACAATAAATAAAAAAGCAACCGATATATCGGTTGCTTTTGAGTCATTTTTATTTCGATAATTGCAGTTTCCTATATTTCTACCAGCAGAAACTGTATCTAAAAACCTGTAGTATACTGTTTCGGGATCGTTGTTTCTTTTTTCAAGTTTGTTGCCGCCTCAAGAGCCCAATAAGGGTTTCTTAACATTCCTCTCCCGACAGCCACAAGATCTGCGTCCTCATTTCCTACTACAGCGTTTGCCAGGATCGGATCATCGAGTCTTCCGACTGCAATGACTGGAACTTCGAGTGCTTGTCTGATTTCTCGAGCAAGTGTCACTTGGTATGCTGCGTGACTGCCTGGTCTACCCCACGCAGCGATAGGTCCTTCCCCGCCTGAAGAAATATCAAAAATATCTACTCCTGCTTGTTGATATTCTTTGGCAAAAGAAATGCTTTCTTGAATGTCGTATCCTCCTTCTACGTATTCTTTAGCGGAAATACGCATGATAAGCGGCATGTCTTCCGGCATCTCTGCCTTGGCTGCCTGAATAATTTCCCGACCAAACTTTGTAAGATCTTTCCCGTATTCATCATCTCTTTGGTTGGTAAGAGGAGAGTGAAATTGATGGATTAAGTATCCGTGAGCTCCATGCAATTCAATGGCATCAACTCCGGCCTTCACAGCACGTGCTACAGCACCGCGGAACTTCTCCACCATTTCTTTAACTTCTTGTGTTGAAAGAGCTCTGGGTAATTTAGATTTCTCATCAAATGGAATAGCGGACGGAGCAACAGGCACCTCAGCATCTTCTGCTTTACGTCCAGCATGAGCAATTTGGATACCTACTTTTGCTCCATAACTATGGCAGGCATCTACAATTCTTTTCAATGCAGGAATTTGCTCATCAGACCACAATCCCAGATCGAAATCAGAAATCCGTCCATCGGGTTCTACATCGGTCATTTCAATTATAATAAATCCAGTTCCACCAATTGCACGACTTACGTAGTGCATGAAATGCCAATCGGTAGCTATACCATCTTTTTTTTCAACAGAATATTGACACATTGGAGGCATGACGACCCGGTTCTTTAATTCCAAGCCTTTAAATTTATAAGCACTAAATAAATCTTTCATTAAGAAAGACCCCTTTCTAGGTTTTATAGTGAACACTATATTAAATGCATGCACATGCATATAATACAGCATGCATTTTTTATTTGTCAACTATCGTTTAAACTATGCGTTTACGTAATAAAGGCCCAGAGATTGTATTCTCTAGACCTAGGATTAAATCTTGCTCTATTCAAGCATTAACTTTCGTATTAAGTTTTAATTTATATGAAAGGATTATATTTTTTCAATAAGTGATTGTAATTTTTGCTTCAACTCATCTTTTGAAAGGACTGACTCCAGAATCTGGTTGAAGGTTTCGAGCGCTCTATCAAATTTCTTTTCACCAAAATCGGTCATGCTTGTATAGATTCCCCGACGATCATCTTCACATATATGTCTTTGCAAAGCTCCGCAGCTTTTTGCTTCCATTCTGACTACCAGTCTAGATAATGCACTTTGGCTTAACCCAACCATCTCTTGTAAATGCTGCAATCTCAATTTCTTTTCCTCAGTTTGAGATAAGAAATACAGAACCAAAAATTCATTTAAGGATAAACTATAGTTTTCTTGAAGTGCGCGTTCCAATTCATCGTTTATGTTCGATTGGAGTTTAGTAAGGGACAGCCAAATATTTAAAAATTCGATAGTATTGTTGTTATGCATTTCGACTCATCCGTTCTATTCTAAGTATAAATTACACATATTATAGGTGTCACCATAGGGAATAATTAATTCTATCAGGGTTACCGGAAATGGTCAAAACAACACAAAAACACCTTTCAAATCAGCTTCCATGCTTAGGAATGCATCTTCTGAAGGTGTTTTGTTTTGAATTTGATTTTATTTACAAATTATTTATGGTCAGATACTTTTCTACGCATTCCAGCCAGTCCTATCAAACCAAGCAAGCCAAGCCAACCCCAATCCATATCGTTGTCATTATCTACGGCGTTTGCTCGTACATTGTTAGCGTTATAAGTTGGATTGTTACTTTGATAAGGGTTTTGAGCTGGGTCATTGGCTGCATTTACATTTGGACTTTGTGCTAAAGAAGGGGTGGCTAAAGCTGCAAATAAGCAAATGGAAGTTACCGCTGTGACTATTTGTTTTTTCATAAAAAGGAATCCTCCCTGAAAGTGTGATGCATATAATTTCTCCAAAAATCCGCTCCTTATTCTATTGCGTATTTACAAATTTATTTGGATACTTTTAATCATTAATTGGAACTATAAGATTGGTGTAAAAAATATTAAAGGAGCGGTTATGATGGGAATATTAAGTGGGAATCCAAAAGACGAACCTATGCACTATGGTGAAATTTCCGGTGTTTGGCAATTTTCATTGGCCGCGAAAGGAGCTCTGTCTTTCTACCAAGCATTCCTGAATCATGCAGGTGATAAGGATTTGAGAAAAATATTGGATGCACTCATTGATCAAGCGAAACTTGAAATTAAGGAGTGTGATACGCTTCTTACTGACAATGGGATTGCCCCAGCGCCAGCCTTACCAGAAAGACCTCCAGTGAAACTTGAAGATATTCCTGTAGGTGCGCGGTTTACTGACCCGGAGATCGCCGCTAAAATTGCGTCTGATACATCATTGGGACTGGTGGCTTGTAGTCAAGTGATGGGTCAATCCATCAGAGAGGATATAGGGGCCTTGTTTGCAAAATATCATGCCACCAAAACTGCTTTAGGCGTTAAGATTCTTCAAATGTCTAAAGAAAAAGGATGGTTAATTCCACCTCCTCTCCAAGTGAAAAGACCCGAAGCTGTTGAAGTGTAAAACAGACTAAAATTTCTGCTGGCTATATTCAGGGTAGATTAAACAAGCACCCCCTTTGTCCTCACTATGAGGATAAAGGGGGTGCTTTCACGAGCCATATCCGCCTGGCCATGCTCTCAAATTATTTCATTCCAGAATCTGTGAAAGACTCTGCGTTTCTTTTAAATCGATCTTCGAATCACGCTTTTGGTCGCTGCTGCCTCAAAAATGGTTTCGATCAGCACCAGCACACGGTGCACTTCTTCGCTTTTGATCGCAAGCTCGGCTTTTCCTTCGATGGTGGAGACAAAATTTTCGTAAAAGCTTTCTGCTGCAGCAGGTATTTTCTCAATCGGGAACTTAAGGGTGGATTCCTCAGACGGCGGTGCCATCGTTTTCGTCAACCCTTGACCTGCTTGAATCGGTTTGGGTTCCACGTGAGCGACATCTGGATTTCGGGTGACAATCTCTCCGCTCAAATCCCAATCCTTGATCACTGCTGTTCCTTCAGTTCCTTTAATATACCAACGCGGCAACTTTACGTAATTCGTTGTACCTACTTCAATGACCGCTGTAAGACCGTCCTTGAACTCAATCAAGCTGGTAAAGCCGTCATCCACTTCTGTCCCCAGAATATAACTTAAGGTAGCAGTCACGCTTTCGATTTGGCTGTCCGTAATCTGAAGAAGCTGGTCCAACAGATGCACTCCCCAATCCAATAGCATTCCTCCACCATACGCCTTTAATTGCCGCCAGTCTCCTGGAATGCCGTTAGCTCCCTGAACCCGCGATTCCAGGTGGAAAAGATCGCCAACGGTCTTCTTACTGATTATATCTTTGACAATCCGGAAGTCTTCATCCCATCTGCGATTCTGATGTACTGTAAACAGACGATTTTCTTGCTTGGCCACCTCGACAATATCTAAGAAATCTGCGCTTGTTATCGTAACTGGCTTTTCACAAATGACATGTTTGCCAGCTTGCAGTGCTTGGATCGCGATTTCTTTATGAACGTCATTAGGCGTTGCTATTAATACAATATCTACGTCCTGATCGCCGAGAACAGCCTCTAGACTGGCATAAGTTTTATAGCCGGCTGCTGCAGCCAATTCCATCCGATAATCAACAATATCATATACACCGCCAATGGCAAGCTGCTCAATAGGTTCAATTAATTGAACATGGTAGCTTCCCATACCTCCATAACCAATAATAACGACATTGTATTTCCGATTGTCCATTTTCATTTTCCTTCCACTCCTAAATTGAGCCACCACCTATCAAATGGTTGCTCACGGATCGAATTCAATTGTAAATAGGTTATTGCCAAGCAACTATCCGTAAGATGTTATTGCATACGCTTTCATTATAAAGGAAATCTTTCCCCAAAAAAAGGGGGTTATTATGATCAAGGTGGTTTAAAGAAGTTGTATGTAACAACGAGCAGTCTGAATCAATTAATTACGTACATGCGACACCTTCAAAAAATCTGCAATCCTATTTCTTGGAGCATATTTATTAAGTTGTCTCGCATGGAACCGGCCATCCTTGCTGCAAATTTTGCTTTTTTACAAGCTTCCTCATATGACTCTTGATCCTTCAAAGATATTATGGCAGTTCGAAAATGTCTCCCGAAGACTTTAATTTGAAATCATGAATCAGTAATTCGTTTTTAGAATGTTGCTTCCTCCTTATGAGGGGTGTTTTTCACACCCCCACATGAGTTTACCAATAAATGTCTATCCTTATTGTGGCTGTAAGTTTGCGTAGCTCAGCTCTTTCTATCTTCTTTGGTAATCAAAGAGCTGTAGGCGGGAATCTTCACCGTATCTTTCTTTACTTTCAAATCCTTTGAGCTGGAGAAGACTACTTTCCTCTTCTGCTTATCCCAATCTTTCATCTGGAGGGTAACCGGCTCTCCTGACAGGTTATGATATATATACAATGTTTCTTTGCCTGAGGAACGTTTGTATGCCGCCACGTTGGCAGAACCTGCTTGGAACGGTTCTAGATTGTCGCTGCGAAGAGCCTCATGTTCTTCCCTCAGGCGGATAAGCGTACGGTAGCTTGCCAGCAGGGAATCATTGTCCCGCAACTGCGCTTCCACCGATACTTCGCCTTTGTTGTATTTGGGCTCCTCCCACTTCGTTTGACCGAGACCTTCTCCCTTGTACCAGCGCATAGGCTCCCGAAGAAACTCATCGGGCTTCTCTCCCTTCATGCCGATCTCCTCCCCGTAATAGAGAAATGGCTGGCCCGGCAGCGTCAAAAGAATGGATGCAGCCAGTTTGGCTTTTCGCACATCCCCGCCCAGCTCGCTCATAACACGGGTCTGGTCATGATTGCTTAGGAACGGAGCATCGAGTGCCGCCCTATTGTATGATTTGTACAGCTTTAGCGTTTTCTCTGCGAATGTTGCGATACCCTGATCCTGGCCGTTTTTCACGGAGTTCAAAATCGTTCCGCCCAGATCAAAATTAAACAGAGAGTGGAGCGATTCGTAATAAGGAGCTATTGTCTCCGGTTTATCCCATACTTCTCCTGCCAGATATACATTTGGATTTATCTTTTCCATCTCGGAACGGAACTCATTCCACCACGCAATGTTTTTATCTGCGCCATCCTTCGTTTGCCCTTTAAAAATATGCATCGCCGCATCAAGCCGGAATCCGTCTGCACCCTGCTGTAGCCAATACTTGCCGACTTTGATCATTTCCTTGCAGACTTCGGGATTGTCAAAGTTCAGATCCGGCATCCCCGACCAGAAGGTACCGTAGAAATACCCTTCGCCATTCGGATTTTTATGCCATACCTGCTGGCCCCATGATCCCTTCTCATCCAGATTTGTATTCTCATCTGCCCATACGTAATAGTCATGGTATTTGCTTTGCGGGTTGGCGCTGGCCTCCTTGAACCAAGGGTGCTCGCTGCTCGAATGATTGATAACAAGGTCGATGATCACCTTGACACCCTTTCTTTTCGCTTCTTTCGTCAAGGTGCGGAAATCATTCAGATTCCCGTACTGCGGGTCCACCTGATAGTAATCAGTTACATCATATTTATGGTAGCTTGGAGACGGATTCAGTGGCATGAGCCAGAGACCGCTGACCTGCAAATCCTTGCCCGAACGGGGATTGCCATCGTTTAAGTAATCAAGCTTTTGTGTAATACCCTTTAAATCACCATGTCCGTCCCCATTCGAATCATAAAAAGAATTAATATAAATTTCGTAAAACACGCCGCTTCCAGCAGAATTCGGAGGCTTATGCCCGTTCATATCCTGCTCGGCCATTGCACCTGAGGTGAACATCGTGAGCATAGGCACCGTTAACAGGATTGTGGACCATTTTCTTAAGCGTTGGTTACGAGTCAAAACATATCAGCTCCTTTAATTGTTATGGGTGCGCCTTCATTATAAAGAAAAACCACCCAAAAAAAGGGGATATTATTATCTATTATAGTGGAAAATATCGATTTTATTGTCTGATGTCGTTATCGAACAAACTGCCTGGGTTAGAGGATCTCTTGGTGATCCTTAACCCAGGCAGTTTGCTTGAAAGTCTATTTTTACCCTTTTACAGCGGAACCTACCGTCATCGCCCGCTCTACTTGTTCACTCAAGAACAGATAGACGAGTACCATCGGTAAGGAGGCAATAGTCATAACAGCACCCATCGCTCCCCAATCTGTACTATAAGAGCCTTGGAAGAAAAGCAAGCCTAGCGGCAATGTCTTCATATTTTCATCAGAAATGAGAATATAGGCCAAAGTGAATTCATTCCAGTTATTCAAAAACTGAAAAATGGCTACAGTCGCAATTGCAGGTAATGCAAGGGGTACAATGATTTTCAGGAACAGTCTATAAATATTAGCTCCATCCATGCATGCTGCCTCTTCAATCTCCTTAGGGATTCCCGTAAGGAACCCATAGAAAATCATGGACGAGAAAGGAAGGCCAATTGCGATATAAGGAAGAATAAGAGCTCCATACGTATTCGTTAGATTAAAATCGCGAACCAGAATCGCCAGCGGTATCATGATAACCTGAAGTGGCATAAACATTCCTATGGTCATATAAGTCCGGACGGTAGAACGAAATCTCCACCTCATACGAGCCACTGCAAAGGCAAACATCAGAGCCAGTAAAAGGATAAACAGAGTCGAAATCGTTGATACGACCAGACTGTTTAGAAAGTAACGGGGAATATTAAATTGTGTCCAGGCATTGATGTAATTTTCGTATCGAAAATGCGTTGGCAGTCCAAATGGGTTAGAGACGAAGATCTCATCGTTGTTCTTTAACGAGTAGGATACCATCCAAAACAACGGGTAGACCGAAACAATTAGATACAACCACAGTGGTATCTGCAGGGCAGCATGTCTGAACTTGCTCAAAGCGGTTTTACTCATTTCGTTCTCCTTTTCAATACACGCCTTATCAGGCGGTTTGTCCGCGGTCGAACAGCTTATTGATAACTACAGTTGCCAATAGCGAGATTAATACAAGTAGCACGGATACAGCACACGCATAACCATAGTTGCTCTCCATAAAAGCATAGCGATAAATCATGAATGTCAGTGTATAGTTTGTAGTACCGGGCCCACCATTTGTCATAATCAGCATCTGCACAAACGCCCCTATTCCAGAGGTTATCGCGATAATGAAGCAAAATTTGTACGTTTCTCTCATTAAAGGAAGCGTAACATGCAGATGCGCTTTCCATTTGCTGCAACCGTCAATCGTGGCAGCCTCAAAGTAGTCCTCGGGTATTGACTTAACTCCCGCATATAACAACGAGAATTGGTATCCCATAAACTGCCAAGCATTAACAAAGGCGATGGCAATAATGGATGTTGTTGGGGAGCTCAACCAATTTTGCTGATACGGAATGTTCAAGAGATCAAACAGTCGGTTGATTAATCCGTTGGTTGGATCATAAATTGCAATCCACAGCTGGCATACCACGGTTACCGATAGGACAACTGGGATAAAATAAGCGGTTTTCAGTATTTTCCGCCCGCGTGTACGTGGGTCCGCACAGATTAGTGCCAATATCGTTCCCAGTCCGATCTGAAAGACTGCCAGCACAATGGCAAAGATCAATCCGTTCTTAAGCGAAGTAGCAAGTAGAGGATCAGAGAACAATTCCCGGTAATTATTCAATCCTGAAAAGGTCAGTGTACTGAGGCCATCCCAATCATAAAAGCTGCGAAGAACGGTTTGCAAAACGGGATAGATTAGAATCACGCTATACAGTATCAAAGCAGGGAGGAGAAACAGTGCGAGCGCCGGTTTGTTCCCCAAATATTTATTCATGTCTTGCTTCCACCCCTTATCTTTGGAACAGCCCCCTCAGCGCCTTATGCGCCAAGGGTTGCCGTTCCCTGAATTCTCAGTTTTCTTTATTCAATGTGTTATTCAGATTACTTACAAAATCGTTTTCTGAAAAGTTGTCGACCATCATATTCTGAGTATTGTCATTAATCGTGTTCTGAATTTTTGTATTACTCAGAAGTTGAGCATATTCCTGCGCATTTGGTAACAACTCTTTAACAACTCGCTGCATCATTGCTGGAACATTGGAGGCCATTGGTTTATCAACTTTCACTGGAACAATTGGACTTCCAAGCTGGGAGTATCTGTACTCTGCTGATTTTGAGGCAAGGAATGCCGCTACCTTTACGGCTGTTTCCTTATTTTTGCTATTCGCTGATACTGCGTAACCTTGTGGAGAACCTGAGCCGTCAATAAAGTATTTGGAATTCTCGTAGGTTGCTTCATCCTTTGCAGGCCAGTACATCCAGTCGACTTGATCGCCCAGCTTTTCCTGGGAGCTGTAGATTTCCCATTGTCCATTTACGAACATGGCAGCTTTGCCCTGATAAAATAGGGACGATGCCTGATCATAATTGGTGTTCGTGGCGTTGGCATCGAACAATCCGGCTCTTTGCAGTTGCTTCATCTGCTGTGCCGCTGTTACGAATGCTTCTGGCAATGCTTTTACACCCTTCTCCTCAAGTGCTCCGAATCCACGTGGTTGCTCTCTTGTAACCAGCCCATTATAAAAAGCGGTCGTAATCCATTTTTCTTTAGCAAAGATTGACATCGGTACATAACCAGCAGCTTTCAACTTCTTAGCTGCATCGGCCATCTGGTCAATCGTCTTAAGTGGTGTCTTGATTCCTACCTTCTCAAAAATTGACTTGTTGTAATAGATCATTTGGAATTCAATACCAGTCTCGGGATAAGCATACACATGATTATCAGGAGCTACCAAACGCGATTCCACACCTGGGTTAAGATTCTTTTTGAATTCGGCAGTTGTGTCATAGTTGTCCAGCACCTCGACATTTTTCGATTTTGCAAAAGTTTGCAGGACAGGCCAATCCGCTAAATAGATATCTGGCATGTTGCCCGTTGCTGCATAAGTTTTAAGCTTCTGTCCCCCGTCCTGCACGGCAGGATCTAGTTCAATTTCTACGTCTGGCATCTTCTTCTTGAGCTCTTCCACCGCATAATCGAACGGCTTTATGGTATCGTCATCGAAATGCTGCGCATACACCTTCAATTTAATCGTTCCATCCCCTGATCCGTTATTGGAAGAGGCTGAGTTGTCTTCACCACAAGCGACCAATCCGACGGACATGGTGAGCACTAGCAAGGCTGAACTCCAAATTCTGAGATTTTTTTTCATTTGTTTTTCCCCCTTATGAAGAGTCTTTGATGATTACGCTTTCATTTGCTTGACTACAGTATACCGCTGCCTCTTTTCTTCTTTAAGGAATAAAACGGGTATTATCAGTAAAAAACGGGACAAATAGAGCAGCGGTCCTCCATATAGGAAAACCGCCAGGCTTAAATCGATGTGTTCTGCCTCACAAGGCAGATGCTACCTCTTTTTGAGTTGTTCATATTCTGTGGGTGTCATACCAAAGCGTTTCTTGAAACATTTGCTGAAATAATTAGGGTCACTGTATCCTACACTTTCGGCGATTTCTGACAGCTTCCGATTTCCTTTCAGCAAAAGCTCCTTAGCCTTCTTCATTCGGATGTGTGTAATATGATCCACTATGGAAAAGCCAGACTCCTTGCGAAATACGCGGCGCAGGTAGCTGGGATCGACGAATACTCCGCACGAAACCTGCTCAGCAGACAGCTCTGAGTCTGCATAATGTTCCTCAATATAGTTGATCGCCGCCGCAAATAAATTGGAAGCCTTCGTCGGACGCATATTCTCCATCAGTTGGATCAGCTTGCGGTATAGGGTGAGCATCCAACCTTCAGCTGCCTCCCAGGAATCTAACTCCCGCAGCCGTTCGTAAGGAGAATTGTCTCCTCCGTTTTCCCATAGCTGGTCATAAGGAATGCCTCGTTCACTGGCAAAGGAAAGGGCTAAAGATACGATTCCCATAAGCATCGCATCTGCGTATTCGTCTCCCCAGTTATATTTACTAAGCTGACGGATTGCCTTGCGGACCTCCTCTAGCGTTTCACTGTCTTTCATTCGGAGGTCAAGCACAACCGCATCGCGTAGATGGCCCAAATCAGGCATACCTGCTCTGCTATGCAACGCTTCGCCGCCCTGTCCCCTTAACTCTGCGCTTTCGCTCTCCTGTGGAAGCACTGGTAATTTCGGCTTAATACGCTCCAACATTGAAAGCATTTCTTCGGCATTGAACGGTTTCAGCAAATAATCCTGCACTCCAGTTCGAACGGCCTTCTGTAGATACTCAAACTCGTTATGCCCGGATATGAATACAATTACGATTCGTTCGAACTTGACTTTCAATCTCTGGGCTAATTCAATTCCGTCAATAAATGGCATATTGATATCAACGAGGGCAAGATGCGGCTGATGCCGCTCGGCTTCCTGAAGCGCTTCCCGCCCGTTCCTTGCTTCGCAGCAAACTCGAAAGCCGTGACTTTCCCAGTCTATCTTAATTCGCAGAAAGTCTCGGAACAGCGGCTCATCATCAACAATCATCACTTTATACATCTTGGTGTTCACTCCCCTTTGGCAGCGTTGGTAGTGACAGGTCAACAATGGTTCCCTCTCCGAGAACACTCTGCACGGATATCCCGTACTCCTCGCCAAAATACAGGCTCAGCCGTTGCTGAACACTGTAGGTACCGATTGATCGTATTCCTTCTTTCGGTAAATGTCTGGACATAATGTTCTGAACTTGAACTTCGTTCATTCCCACACCGTTGTCCTCTACCCGGACGATCACCCTATCGTTCTGTTTAAAAGCGAAAATACGGATAAAACCTTTGGTTCCTTTCTTTTTAAGACCATGGTAAATCGAATTCTCGACAAGTGGTTGGAGCGAGAGTTTCGGAATCGGTGTACCCGCAAGCTCTGAAGGGATATCCACTTCATAGCGGAACACATCGGGATAACGGATTTGCAGAATTGTCAGGTAATCATCCGTAATCTGAGCTTCCTTCTCTAAAATAATGAGTTCCCGTCCCTTATTCAGCACCATTCGATAAAAATCTGCCAGCGCCTTCGTAGTATCTCTAGCCTCATCATTACGATCCAACTCATTCAGTGCATAAATGGTATCTAAAGTGTTGTACAGAAAATGCGGTTTTATTTGAGCGGTCATCAGTGCAAGTTCATATTCACGCTTGCGGTTTTGTTCCTGCCTAACTTCATCCAGTAACTCCCTAATCCGTCTTATCATAAAGTTAAAAGCTTCAGCAATGGTACCGATTTCATCTTCTGTTCGGACTGTCGCAACCGATTGTAAATCGCCGGTTACTACTTTTCGCATGGCTCTAGTCAGTTGTTCGAGCGGGCTAACGACCATTTTGGACAGAAAGCTAGCACCGAGCCAGGAAAAAGCAAGACAGAATACGCCGATTAAGAGTGAAAGCCTTACATTTTGCCGGACATCAGCTGTAAGCAGGCTAAGAGAAACAATATTGACTAGCTTCCAACCCATTCGGTTATAATCATTGACCGTTACGAGATTGCCGCCGTCCTCAAATGAGCATGTTTTTGGGGACACATTAGATCCACAGCCTTGGATGGCCTCCGCCAACTGTGAACTCACTGGCTTCATCAGCATCCCATTGTCTTCTGCCACAGCCACACGCATCTCGTTATCTAAAAAATAATAAGATTTGTTCGTATCGGGATCGCTGGAACGAAAATAATCAGACAAACCTTCTTCCTTTACCAAAAGAAAAAGCGTTCCATAGGGGTCGCCGGTGTCTATATTAATGACCATCTTTCCCAGCGTCAAAACCGGAGAGTTTGGATCTGGTGTTAGGAAATCTCTTTTCTCCATATCAAACCAGAGTGCCTGTCCATAACTTTCAGATTCCCTTACCCGTTTGAGCATGCTATCGACTTTGCTATCGTCCCCACTTTCGGTATAAGAAGCGAAAATTGTCCCTTCAGTATCAATAAATACCGCCGCATCTACCTCGCGAAAGATAGACAAGTCAATAGATAGGCGGCTTTGCATCAGGTTTCCAAATTGAACACGATCCATAGCAGTATCAGGTCTAGCGCCGTATGAATCATACATGCGGTTAATATTCGTGACCATAATATTGGCCGCTGTTTCCACACTACTGAATATGTAGTCGGTCCGGGACAGGATAAGCTGCGATTCGTCCACTACGTTGCTGGTAGTTTGCTCTATCAATGAACGGCTGAAAAGTTGATTGGACACAAGTCCAAGAATGAGCAGAGAAATAATGATTAGCGGGAGAAATACCGCTATAACCTTGCTTTTAAAGCGAAGGCGACCAAACCACTTACGAGCTAGGGACAGAATATTCAAATAAACCCCCTCCGTCATCAAAGAATATTCATCATGTTAACACAACTAATCTGAACAGTAGTAGAACTAAAATATTGTTAAAAAAATTCAACGCTCCATCTTGAAAGTGGCAAAAGGATATGTTAGGATAAAGTCGATTTTTAGTAAAATTATTAACTAAAAAGGTGTGAGCTCTTTGGCAACCATTAAAGACATTGCCCGCGAAGCGGGTGTGTCTGCCGCAACCGTTTCAAGGGTTTTAAATAACGATCTGTCACTGTCCGTGAGTCCAGACACCAAAAACAGAATTTTTTTAATTGCTGAACAGCTTGGGTATAAGCCTTCCCGGCTGAGGCAGTTAAAGCGGAATACGGAACGTGCCGGGAAAACGGTCGCCCTCCTGCTGTGGTGTTCCATTGAGGAGGAAAGGGACGATCCGTATTACGCCTCAATCCGCCGTGGAATCGAACTGCGCTGTGAAGAGCTTGGCCTGACATTGGGGCAGACGCTGAGAGGCCGCTCATCTCTCGGCACCTTGCAGAAGGCGGACGGTCTGATTGTCGTAGGAGGCGTTGATCCTGAAGAGGTGTCCAAGCTGTATCCAGACAAGAACACCATTGTCCTTGTTGACCAGTACCATGAGCAGCTAGAATACGATTCCGTACGCCTCCATTTCCGGCAAGCGGTTGATCAGGCACTCGGACATCTGCTCGAGCTTGGCCACCGACAAATCGGATTTATCGGTGGCAAGAGCGACGGAGAGCGAAGGGCGCATTATTTTGAACGATTTATGCGGGAACGAGGATTGTACAATCCTCAATTCGTCCGGGTAGGCGCCTGGAGTACAGCGGATGGATATCTCATGATGAATGAGCTCCTAGCCGAGCAGGAACGACCAACAGCCTGCTTCGCTGCAAGTGATCCGCTCGCCATCGGTGCTCTCCGCGCCCTTCATGGACATGGAGTCAAGGTACCAGAAGATATGGCTGTTGTCGGCTTCGACGACATTGAGATGGCGGCCTTCGTTCAGCCTCCGCTAACTACAGTGCGTGCCTATCCCGAACAGATGGGAAAGGCTGCTGTGCAGCTGCTCTCTGAACGGTTTGAGGGACGTGAACCACCTGCGTACAGCGTGATCGGGACTAAGCTTGTCATACGGGAAAGCTCATGCTTAAACAGTAAAATCAATTCTTAAGAGTCATTTGTCATTGATAAGTATCCTTACGTAAGACAATCGAGATGATAACCCCTAAGGAGTGAATATCATGAACATTCATGTTAACGAGGCGCTTGGTTTGTTTCACCTGCAGTCCAAGGATTGCAGCTATATTATCCAGCTTGTAGAAGGATATCCTGCACATGTCTATTGGGGAGCTCAACTTCATCATGACCAAAGTCTTGCAAGTATATTGGAGCTTAGAGAACGCTGTTCCTTCTCTCCCACTCCCGATTCTTCCAGTCGTACGCTTTCTTTGGATACGCTTCCACAGGAATATCCACAGTATGGAACAAGCGACTTCCGTCAGCCGGCTTATCAAGTTGCGCTTGCCGATGGAACTCGGACTACAGAGCTAAAATATAGTGGTTACCGTATTGAACCGGGTAAACCCAAGCTCGAAGGACTTCCTTCCGTCTATACCGAATCAGATGATGAAGCAACAACTCTCTTGTTGTTCCTCGAGGATCAACACTCAGGCCTTAAGACTACACTGCTTTATACTGTGTTTGCGAACCACAGCGCCATTGCTAGGTCTACTCTTTTTGAACATAAGGGAAGCGCTGTCATGAATATTGAGCATGCGATGAGCGCCTCTGTCGACTTCGCCGATTCCAATTACCAAGCTCTCTATTTATCTGGTGCCTGGGTTCGGGAAAGACATATCCAGCGCCGCGATCTTGGGCCCGGCGCCATTCGCTTGGAAAGCCGACGGGGCTCCAGCAGTCACCAAATGAATCCTTTTCTGGCACTGCTTCGTCCTGATGCAACTGAAGATCGTGGGGATGTGTACGGCTTCAGTCTAATTTACAGCAGCAACTTCGTCGCACAGGCGGAAGTAGAGCAATTTAATCAGACTCGTGTAAGTATCGGAATCAATCCTTTTGACTTCTCCTGGCGGCTTGAACCGGGTCAGTCATTCCAGACTCCTGAAGCCGTGCTGGTCTTTTCCGAAGAAGGTCTTGGAGGCATGTCGCGCACCTATCACCGGCTCTACCGCACACGTCTGTGCCGGGGAACTTATCGCGACAAGGAACGCCCGATTCTCGTGAACAATTGGGAAGCCACATATTTTGACTTCGACGCCGATAAAATTGAGGCGATTGCCAAAGAAGCGGGACCTCTTGGAATTGAGCTATTTGTCCTTGATGACGGTTGGTTTGGCAAGCGTGACAACGATAACAGTTCGCTTGGAGACTGGTTCGAAGACCGCCGCAAGCTACCTGGTGGTCTTACCGATTTGGCCAAACGAGTTAATGAACAAGGATTACAGTTTGGCTTATGGGTTGAGCCGGAAATGGTATCACCTGATAGTGAACTGTACCGCACCCATCCCGACTGGTGCCTGCATGCAGAAGGTCGGCGGCGGACGGAAGGTCGATCCCAATTGGTGCTTGATCTCTCCCGCAAAGAAGTATGCGATTACTTGTACGAGACGCTTAGCTCCGTATTCTCGATCGCTCCAATTACTTATGTCAAGTGGGACATGAATCGTAATATGACGGAGATCGCTTCGGCTACTGCTACTAGCGAACGCCAAAAGGAAATTGCGCACCGTTATATGCTAGGACTTTATGATCTGCTGGAACGCCTGACCTCACGGTTCCCGGACATCTTGTTTGAAAGCTGTTCTGGCGGAGGCGGACGATTCGATCCAGGGATGCTCTACTATATGCCGCAGACATGGACCAGTGATGACACTGATGCTATTGAAAGATTGGCGATCCAGTACGGCACCAGCATCGTGTATCCGGCCAGTACTATGGGGGCCCACGTATCGAACGTGCCGAACCACCAGGTGGGACGAAACACCTCCCTCGCCATACGTGGCGACGTGGCAATGAGCGGGAATTTTGGCTACGAACTTGACCTTACTGCATTTACAAATGAAGAAAAAGAGCTCGCTGCCAGACAAATTGCCCAGTATAAAGAAATCCGCTCCCTTGTACAGCAGGGAGATATGTATCGACTTCTTAGTCCGTTTGAAGGCCGAGGCGATACTGCCTGGATGTTTGTTAGCGAGGACCAGTCCGAAGCTTTTGTCGCTTACTTCCGTGTGCTGGCTGAGCCAAATGGACCTATCCGGCGACTAACGCTAAAAGGACTTGACCCAGCCAAAAAGTATATAATCGAAACCGGTGCGACCGGCAATACTTCAGATCCTATTAATACCTCGACTGAAGATGGCGTTTCCCCTTTCCGTCTAGCGTTTGACGGCGAAATTTTTGGAGGTGACCGCTTAATGAAAATTGGGCTTGTTGTCTCGGATCTTACTGGGGATTTTGCCAGCTCTACCTTCCGCCTTAAAGCGATCTCTTGCTAATCAAAATGAAGGGATTTGCTTCAATATCGCAATAGGAAATAAAAAGAGAAACGGATTCGTTCTACAATGAATCCGTTTCTCTTTATTCAGACATCTCAGTTCATAACAGTCCTTGATTTTCCTTTTCCATATCATACTATACAATTTTAACCTGCTAGAGTCTGACTTCAATTTCTTATTATCTAGTATTCTAAAGATGTATGGTTCAGTACGGGAGGCATTGAAAGTACACTACTCGGTAGTTCCATCAAACTTGCTATTTCATAAGTGGGTTGAATGCCGGATGTATTTGTTTTTCCGGAAGGGTTGAACCAGCAAGTGTCAATTCCGTACTTATTCCCTCCTTGAATGTCCGAGGTTAAAGAATCGCCCACCATTAGGACCTTACTTTTATCTGAAATAGCTAGCTTGGTAAATGCGTAATCAAAAATTTCGGCCTGCGGCTTTTGGTAACCCACTTCTTCTGAAATAATTATCTGCTCAAACACATGACGCAGCGGGGAAAGCTGAATTCTGGAGGTTTGGACCTCTTTTATTCCATTCGTAATGATCGCCAAACGACACTCAGATAGTACGTCACATAATTCAACCGCTCCGTCCATCAAAAAAGCTCCTTCACCCAAATAACGTAAATAAGCAGCACTAAAGGCGTCTGGATTGAAGTCTAGCTTATGAACAGTAAACAATCGTTTAAATCTTTCCACCCGCAGCTGTGCCGAGGTAATAAGTCCTTCCTCTGCCTCTCGCCACAACGAACTGTTGATCTCATCATAGCTAGATTTATACTCAGTGGCCCCTTGCGGCAATCCAAATTGGGCAAACGTATTATGTAGCGCATGACTCTCTGCCATTTTAAAATCAAACAGCGTATCATCAACATCAAATAAAATAATTTCGTATTTCATAACGACCCCCAACCTCCATGTCATAACTTTGCTATATGGTTAAGTTCCATGAACTATAGACTTGTCCCAAATAGGATATAGAAAAACGGAAATAGACTATCAATACAGTATGATCTCCCGGTAATTATACAGAACCTCATTGATTCGTCAAGTCATGGAACACGCCATAATTGAATCAAACTTGCTGATCCTTGCTATTGTGCTCCAAATATCAAAAAAGTCGACTCCTTATAATAGGAATCGACCGTTTTAAAATCCTAGTGATTTTCATTAATCCATTCGGTTAATGTTTGATCAAAATAATGAGGTTCTTCAAACATCGGATTATGCCCACTATGTTCAAAAACCACCTTTTTTACGTTCGTATAGCTATCATCGACCCGATCCCATAATGAAACAGGTGCGACTAAGTAATCAGATCTCCCAAGACCAATAAACACGGGCTTATCGACATCCGCCAAGGACTGTATCAAATCCATCTTTCCGAAGGCTTCTCCCCATAAATAATCTATGATAGGCATGTTTGTGTGCACATCATTCCACATATAAGCTGCATCATAGGTATAATCATAAAAGCTTTGTGCTCCCATACGTATACACATGTGAACAAATCTTCTGTCGGGCTCTCTTTTGATATCATTCTCTAATAAAGCAATTTCCTTTTCAAAACGGTCCTTTCTTTCTGGACTGGCCGTTTCATAAAAGAATGAAAAGCTTTGCCGCTGTCTTTCTTGGCTGTTCGTAGGTGCTGAATTTAATAGCACCACTTTTTCAACATAGCCTGGGAATTGTTTAGCATATTCCAAAGCCATAAAAGCATGCCCGGAATGTCCTAATATAATAAATGTATCTAAATGAAGGCAACGTCTTGCTGTTTCTAAATCATTAATGACTTTATCCAAAGTATAGTCTTCTGGTTTTAAAGCACGAGTCGGTTTTGCAAACCCTCTATGATCTAAGAAAATAAACCGAAACTTTTTATATAAATGGTCTGAAAATAAGCGAGGATAATATACACTACTGCCGATCACCAATATCGGCTTTCCGTTACCTCTTATAGTATATTTCAGCTCAAATCCATCACTAATAACTGTTTGATAAGTGCTCATCTTCATCGTCTCCTTTTCTTCTTTAAATCACTCCCTTTCCGTTGTTTAAATCCCTTGTATTCTCCATAGATCGTTCCAGCACTATAACTCACCTCTGAAAGTCTGTTTATTTTATGAGAAAAGTTTAACATGATTTTTTTTAAAACAAAACCGAATTTGGATCTTCTCAATCTTGCCGTCAAGTCGGAGATACAAAGTGGCAAAAGGAAATTACCCGTAAACTTCAAGCCTTAAGTGTCCTCCAGCAGCAGCACTATACAAGGGAACAATCAGAATATTGTAGTGCTTTTAACCAAAGGCATGCCATGAGCCTTTCATATGAATGATAAATGAATCGGATATACAAAAAAAACACAGCCATTAAGGCTGTGCTCTTTTTTTGTGCTTGGCAACGTCCTACTCTCCCAGGACCCTGCGGTCCAAGTACCATCGGCGCTGGAGGGCTTAACGGTCGTGTTCGGGATGGGTACGTGTGGAACCCCTCCGCTATCGCCACCAAACATGAATTTACGGTGTAAATTCTTTTTCAGGAATCAGCATCGCCAAATGCTGTGTGTTTGTCCGTGTAACTTCAGCTACTTGAGCTGACGATATACTGAACTTACACCCTGAAAACTGGATCCGAAACTTCATTGCGCTTTATCTTAGGATAAGCCCTCGACCGATTAGTATTGGTCAGCTCCATGCATTACTGCACTTCCACCCCCAACCTATCTACCTCGTCGTCTTCAAGGGGTCTTACGTATTGGGAAATCTCATCTTGAGGGGGGCTTCACGCTTAGATGCTTTCAGCGCTTATCCCTTCCGTACATAGCTACCCAGCGGTGCTCCTGGCGGAACAACTGGTACACCAGCGGTACGTCCATCCCGGTCCTCTCGTACTAAGGACAGCTCCTCTCAAATTTCCTACGCCCACGACAGATAGGGACCGAACTGTCTCACGACGTTCTGAACCCAGCTCGCGTACCGCTTTAATGGGCGAACAGCCCAACCCTTGGGACCTACTTCAGCCCCAGGATGCGATGAGCCGACATCGAGGTGCCAAACCTCCCCGTCGATGTGGACTCTTGGGGGAGATAAGCCTGTTATCCCCAGGGTAGCTTTTATCCGTTGAGCGATGGCCCTTCCATGCGGTACCACCGGATCACTAAGCCCGACTTTCGTCCCTGCTCGACTTGTAGGTCTCGCAGTCAAGCTCCCTTCTGCCTTTGCACTCTTCGAATGATTTCCAACCATTCTGAGGGAACCTTGGGGCGCCTCCGTTACTCTTTAGGAGGCGACCGCCCCAGTCAAACTGCCCACCTGACACTGTCCTCGTACCGGATCACGGTACCAAGTTAGAACCTAGATACGATCAGGGTGGTATCCCAAGGATGCCTCCCTTCAAGCTGGCGCTCAAAGTTCTACGGCTCCCACCTATCCTGTACAGATCGTACCCAAATTCAATATCAAGCTGCAGTAAAGCTCCATGGGGTCTTTCCGTCTTGTCGCGGGTAACCTGCATCTTCACAGGTATTAAAATTTCACCGGATCTCTCGTTGAGACAGCGCCCAAGTCGTTACGCCATTCGTGCGGGTCAGAATTTACCTGACAAGGAATTTCGCTACCTTAGGACCGTTATAGTTACGGCCGCCGTTTACTGGGGCTTCGGTTCATAGCTTCGCCCGAAGGCTTACCACTCCCCTTAACCTTCCAGCACCGGGCAGGCGTCAGCCCGTATACTTCGCCTTGCGGCTTCGCACAGACCTGTGTTTTTGCTAAACAGTCGCTTGGGCCTTTTCACTGCGGCCCCCTCGGGCTATTCACCCTACCGAGGCACCCCTTCTCCCGAAGTTACGGGGTCATTTTGCCGAGTTCCTTAACGAGAGTTCTTCCGCGCGCCTTAGAATTCTCTTCTCGCCTACCTGTGTCGGTTTGCGGTACGGGCACCTTCTCCTGGCTAGAGGCTTTTCTTGGCAGTCTGAGATCATGACCTTCGCTACTCTAATTTTCGCTCCCCATCACAGCCCAGCCTTAACGATGTGCGGATTTGCCTACACATCAGCCTCACTGCT
>NZ_CP034141.1:497500-2692500 GCF_003856555.1 Paenibacillus sp. M-152 | reverse complement strand
CTCAAACCTGATCACCACTTTCTGAAAAATTCCAAACCCATGAAGGTAGTCTCCTCAATCAAGGACTCAAATATTCTATAAGTCAAATTGCTTTAGACCTGTGCTGTTTAATTTTCGAAACTGATCAGGTTTCCACATGTCTTTCACTAAGTATCCAATTCATAAAAATAGCGTATATTTTTGGATTGCAAGGAAAAGATACGCTTTATCAAAAAAGAGGGGGTTCACTTGTGTTAACACGTTGGATTAGAAGTGTTCTGAAACCTGGAAAAAGGTACACACAGGATATCGAAAAATCCAAACAGCAAACCGCTACCGATCCAATCCATTCATCGTTATCCCATACTCTTTCTTTACTTAAATTAAAACTTGGGCAAGGTCCCGATTTTGTCATTCGTGATTTTTCCGAAAGTCCTGTACATGCTGGCCATCTCGCCGTTTGTTATATTGAAGGACTGATTGACCAAAACTTGCTTTCCGATTTAATGGAGAGCTTGATTACAGAGATGGGCTCCGCAGATACTTTTATGTTTAAGGAAAATACTGCAGCTTCTTTGTTAAAAAACACAATTCCGTCTGGAAATATTCAAATGATACATTCGCAAAATGAAGTATATCAAGCCATCCTCTCCGGGAATGCTGTCATTGTCATCGACGGAAACAACTATGCATTGGTAGTTTCCATCGCAGGCGGAGTAAGACGGGCTATTCAGGAACCCAGTACTCAGACCGTAGTACGGGGTCCTAAAGAAGGATTTACGGAGGATATCTCAACCAACATTACACTGATCAGAAGAAAATTGCGGACACCTGACCTTAAATTTGAAAGTCATGTTATTGGGCGATATACACAAACCAAAGTCATGTTAGCTTACATTGAAAATGTCGCTAATCCAGAAGTCATACAGGAAATTACAAAACGGCTGCAATCCATTGATACAGACAGCATACTTGAAAGTGGCTACATCGAAGAATTTATACAGGATGAACCACTTAGTCTCTTTCCCACCATGCTAAACTCAGAGCGTCCGGATACAGTCGCAGGTAGCCTTTTAGACGGACAAGTAGCTGTCCTGGTTGATGGGACGCCATTCGCTCTGATTGCACCTGTAACCTTCTTTAATTTCTTTCAAACGGCGGAAGACTACTACCAGAGATATGACATTTCAACTTTTTTAAGGGCTCTTCGTGTAGTATCTTTTCTAGTCTCATTGTTGCTTCCCTCTCTATTTATAGCCTTGACGACTTTCCAACAGGAAATGATCCCCACCACGCTGTTGATTACGCTAATGGCTCAACGGGAAGGAACTCCTTTTCCTGCATTATTGGAAGCTTTAATGATGGAATTAATGTTTGAAGTGATTCGTGAAGCAGGTGTGCGAATGCCACGGGTCATCGGACCAGCCGTTTCCATTGTAGGAGCTCTGGTTATCGGACAGGCGGCGGTGCAAGCCGGACTGGTCTCAGGTGCAATGGTGATCGTTGTTGCCTTCACAGCTATATCGAACTTTGTCATCCCGTATTTTGCTATGGCTTCAGCGGTCAGGTTGTTGCGTTTTGCACTTATGCTACTGGCGGGGGCTCTAGGCTTATTTGGTATTCTGATAGGAATTATCCCCCTTCTAATTCACCTTGTATCTCTCAAGTCATTCGGAGTTGATTATTTTGTGCCCTATAGCCCCACCTTTAAAACTAATATGAAGGACCTTATCATCAGAGTTCCGTGGTGGGCTATGAAAACCAGACCTAGCGAAAAATCAGGCCATAACCAGACAAGACAGGCAGCTCACCAATACCCTGCTAGTTCGGATGATACTGAAGGTGGTCATAAGCCTGATACCCAAAAATAGGAGAGATCAATGGTGCGGCAATTAAGAGTTAGTTATGTTCTGTTTATTGCAGGTTTATTACTTACAGGGTGCGTAGATCGAACAGAATTGAACGAATTAGCCATCACAACAGCAACTGGAATTGATGGACATAAGGGCGACTGGATCAATACTTATCAAATCATCATTCCATCAGCCATGACGACTGGCTCAGGTGGTACTTCCTCGGGGGCATCGCAAAGCGCTGTACATACCTTTTCTACACATGGAAAAACATTGAGAGAGACCGTTACGAAGAGTACCCTGGAATACCCACGCAAACTATATTTTGCCCAAAATAATATACTCGTTATTGGAAAAAAAGCAGCAGAACAAGGCATTGAAGAGATTATTGATATTTACCTCCGCAACCTTGATTCACGAGAAACTGTAAAAGTATTCATTGCCAACGGAGAGGCTCGTAATTTTTTAAAAAAGCTTGTACCACCAGAGAAAATTCCTGGTCAAGCTTTAGAAAAGATTATAGAAAGAGATAGCAAATTAGCATCAATTTACCCTGCAATATCCATGTATGAATTCATTTCGAAAATTAGCTCCGATAGTGCAGCCGGAGTTCCAGAAATATCTCTTGAGGGTTCCGAGCCGGAGAAACTAGAATCTGTTGATGTTTTCAAGGAAACCTCCGCCAAAAATAAACTCAAGTTATCGGGCTTAAGCATTTTTCAGAAAGACAAGAGAGTCGGCTTCCTAAATGAAAAGGAAAGTATAGGGGTTTCATGGTTAAACAACCAGATTAAAAACACTACTGTAAACTATGTGGATGGGAATGTTACGTCCGCTTTTCTCATCCGGAAAGCCAAGGTTAAGGTTACGCCAATCAAGAATTTAAATCATTATTATCTCAACGTTGACGTTAAAGCTACCGGTGATCTTCTGTCAGCCTCTTCGCAAAGAGAAATGAAAGATATGCAAAGTGTAGGTCAATTGCAGATGCAAGCAGCAGAAACGATCAAACTGCAAATTCAGGAAGGCTGGAAAGCCTTACAGCAAAAGAATATCGACCTTATTGGTGTTGGAAATAAAATTCATCACAAGTACCCAAAAGACTGGAAAAAAATAAAAGAGACATGGCCTGAAGAGTTCGCAAACATGGATATAAAAATAGGTGTAAAAATGAAGCTTGCACGTCCAGGATTATTCGAAAAATCTTTTAACGAACTGTTGAAATGAAATAAACAGGGAGAGGTGAAATGAAGCAATGCGTCAAAATACAATCCGAGTATCCGAGCTGATCATTTGTATGTCTTTATTTGAAGTTGGAAGTACAACTTTGTTTTTAATGGGGGCTGAAGCAAAGCAAGATGCTTGGTTAGTCATGTTGATAGGAGCATTAGCAGGACTTCTTCTGCTAATGCTCCATCTTGCTATTCACCATCAAGATCCTGAATTAGATTTGTTCATGTTGTTTCGCCGTTACACAGGGAAATATGTGGGTACACTCATCAATTTACTTTTTGTGATGTATTTTACATATGAAGCTTCTCGGAACATACGCGATTTAGGCGAGGTGACCGTAATGACTCTGCTCCGCCAAACCCCTTTGTGGATCATCATCTTGATCACAATCGTGGTTGTATCCAACACGGTTCGTTACGGCTACAAAGCATTTTTCTTATTTTGCTTGTTCCTTTTCCCTTTTTTTGTACTTGGATACGCCATAATTAGTATATTAATTCCGGCAACTGGTCTCTTTCACTTGGAAAATTCCCTTCCGGTTTTAGAGGAAGGATGGAACCCCATATTTAAAGCCGCTATTCCTGAGCTTATCTCCTTTCCATTCGGACAAACTGTGTTATTTCTTGTATTTTATCCACTTGTACATAAAGGCCGGAATCTCATAAAACCCGTTTCCTTTGCCTATATAATGACCGCACTTGCTCTAACATTTGTTAATCAATTGGATATTTTTGTTCTCGGACCCAAGATCGCTGCAAATAGCACGCTTCCTCTTTTGGAAGCCGTTCAGTTGATTGAATTAGCAGATCTGTTCGAACGAATGGATGCCCTTTTCACCTTGCTTCTTTTTCTTGGCTTGATCATCAAAATGTCTTTATTTTTTAATGGTGCTGTGATAGGACTTGAAAAAATAACCGGGGTCGGATTTAAAAAATGGATTCTTCCCCTTGCAGCACTTATTTATGGTCTTTCTTTTTTGTCGCCTAACTATATTCATCACATGGTAATCGGTCGAAAATTTGTTCTTAATTCCTGGTTTCCTATTTTTCAAATTTTCCTTCCTTTGTTACTATTCACCTTTATTGTTATTAAAAAAAGAAAAAAAACAAATAAACAGTCCTCTTCATGAGGAGATGATCATTCATTTAAATAGATCCACCACTTTTTTGATTTTTATTCTCTTTCATCGGCACTACATGGAGCGTTCCATCCTCGCTAAGCTCTGCATAGGCAATCTCATTGATGCTGTCATATCCCTGCTCTCGCGCCTTTGCTTTTATCAGCTCTACATCAATTGTTTTCCCGCGCATAGATTCATTTAGCAACCTTCCCTTATCAATGACAGTAACAGAAAAAAAATCAGGCTGTGCATCTATTCCCATATCCTGAGCAGCGGGTGGCTCATATTCGGGTTTGCGTATGACTGACAATGAGCCGTTCGTCTCTAACGTAGCGTACAAGACCTCACGCAGAGAAAAAATATTTTGCTGGCGTAGCATGGAGAGTAGCTGTGTAAATTCTATATCATATTTCTCCAGCAATTCTTGATTAACCTGCCCTTTATCCACGAGCAGCACTGTTCGACCTTCTGCCATATATCCAAATTTCACAAAATGGGTCGTCGCTTTTTCGAAAAAGTAGGCCAGAGCGCACCATAGTGCCAAAGCAAACAAAAGATGCCAAATGGTCACCTTATCGTCATATAACGTATTCCCTACAATTTCGCTCAATACCAATGATGTCAGAAAATCGAGCGGTGTTAACTGACTGAGTGTTTTCCGACCTGTAATAAAAGTAATAAGCCATAGGCCAAAAAAGCTGATGATCAATTTGACACCAATCGTGACAAATACCTCCATACCTATGCCCTCCGAAAGAAGTTATTTTTCTTATGGGTTATTTACACTCCTATACTTCTGTATAAACAGAGGCTTAATCCATTCCTAAAGTTGTTCGAAAAAAAGTCCGCTACCAACTAGGGCAGCGAACCTTTTAATTCGGCTATTATTTAATCTTAGTCTTTCGTGTATTCATATAAATTATCTACTTTTCACCAGCAGCTGAATTGCTTCTCTAACCAGCTTATCCGTATCTCCCCCAGCTTCTTGCTCTTCCAATATGCAGCGTTGCAGATTTTCTGCTACAATCTGGGCGATTGCTTTATCTGATGCATTGCGTACAGCTGATAGCTGGCTGACTACATCCTTACACGACTTGCCCTCATCCATTAAACGAAGTACTCCACGTACCTGACCCTCAATCCTTCTCAAGCGCGTTTTCAGTTCATCACTGTAATTGTAATCCATAAGCAATGCACTCCTTTTTTGACTTACCATATACATGTATAGGTATATTATAAACCAAAAAAGTAAATAGGATACCCTAAATAAATAGATTCACCTGTCCTTGCGATGCATCTCCCAAGTAGGCAGCTACTCCAGCATATTCCACACTATCTATTAGCTCTTCTTGTTGAAGTCCTAACAAATCCATGGTCATGGTGCAAGCGACGAGCTTGATCCCCTGATCTTGTGCTAACTCTATAAGCTCTGGAAGAGAGAGCGCATTATGCTTTTTCATGACATGCTTGATCATCTGTGGTCCCAGTCCGACGAAATTCATTTTGGAGAGTGCTAACTTTTTCGGTCCACGAGGCATGATCCAGCCAAAGGCTTTTTCGAGCATTCCCTTATGGGTGCGCATGAGCTCATCCTTACGCAATATATTTAGTCCCCAAAATGTAAAGAAAATAGTTACTTCATGATCATATGCTGCCGCTCCATTCGCTATAATGAATGCAGCAAGCGCTTTATCCAGCTCACCGCTGAATAAAATAATCGTTGTTTTGGCTGTACTCATATAGAATCGTACCCTATTATTTCTCCTGCCCAGCCGGACATGCCTGAAAGCACAGATTTGACGTTTTTAGCGCCTTTGTCTGCCAATAAGCGGCAAGCCCTTTCACTGCGTGCTCCAGCTTGACAGATCACTGCGATTTCATCTTCCAGATTTAGCTCAGCGAGGCTGTTCTCCAGTTCTCCGAGGGGGATGTGCTTAGATCCTGGGATGTGTTTAAGAGCAAATTCGGCGGGTTCACGAACATCCAGCAAAATGAAGTTCTCCTTTGCAGACCATTTTGCTTGCAGCTCTTTAATACTTATCGTGGAAGGAAATGCTTGCTCCTCCTTCACATCAGTCGGATTTGCTTTGCGTAGATAATGTCGCATGACAACTCCTTCTTGAAAAGTGCCCAAATACTGATGTCCGGTGCCTTGGGCCCAGCTCTGAAAATCTGCTAACGAACCTTTGTCAGTCACTTGAACCTCCATAATTTGCCCGGCAAGAAGCTCATCCATAGCTTTTTTTGTTTTTACAATTGGCATAGGACAAGCAAGCCCTTTGCAATCAAGAATCTGATCTGCTTCGATATGACTAGTTGATGACATAGTGGTACCTCCGCCTTTTTTTGTGGGGTTTAGTTTAGTTTTAATTTCTTAATACATATACCCCTATAGGTATTAGAATAGCGAAGCCCACTTCTCTTGTCAACTCAGCTAGTCATTTTCATTCAAACTAATAATTCATGTCTTATAAAATTAAAAGCACACAAAAAAGCCGCGCAAAAGCGCGACTCTACTGCATACATACCAATTAATCGTCTGTTTTCATCAGTTCTGGCAGATCCAGCGACATCGAAATATTACATAGCATTCCTCTGGCGAGAAAAAGCATTGTTCTTTCCATGGCTTGTTCAATACCAGCATGGCGGAAAGCGTCATAAACTGTCGTATGGATCTCACGTAACCCCTGCTGCATCACGGTTACAACCACATCCTCACGGATTGTCTGTGCCTGCATTTGCAAAAGTATTTCATTTCGATATTCCGTCATAATCTGCGAATAGGCTGCAATCAGTTCTTGCTCTAACTGTTCCGACGAAGCCGATTGTATGACCCGGTGAAAAGAGTCTATGATACGTGCAAATGATACCTTTAGGGCTTCAATAAGCAAGGCTTCTTTAGTAGCGAAAAAGCGAAAAACATAGGGCTGTGAAATATTAGCCCGTTCCGCAACTTTGGCCGTTGTAGCTCGATAGTAGCCCATCTCCGCAAAGACTTCAATAGCAGCAGATATGATTTCCTTTTGGCGATTTATTGATGTTGATGTTGCTTTAGCCATATTTTCTCATCCTTTTGTTTATCACAAATTTTCTCTGATTAGTGATTAATCAATCACTTAACATTATAAATGTCATCCTTTAAAAATGCAATGAACCGAAAAAGTCGCCTCCATCATTGTAATGGAAACGACTCTTTTTTTTATACATCTAAATCTAATTATGGCGTCATCGAGTTAAAATATAGTCGAACATAACTGACCTTTTGCGTTTTGGTTTGATAGGAAAATACTAAATAATAACTAAGACCTGATGTGTTGTCGATTTTATAATTAGCTTCTGCTGTGCCGGATATGTCTCTAGAGGTGTCAACTGTTTCTGTGGGCTGGCCCAGTTCGTCAATAACTTGTTTGATAAGCAACTTCTTATATTTTGAATCGGAAGAAGTAATTTCTGTAACTTTATCATTTCCATCCAGTACGAGATCTGTATGATATTTAGCGTAACTTCTCATAGGGCCTGTAGAACCAGAATCGGATTTCCCCCAAAGCTCAAACAAAAGATCGCTGCTAGTTCCCAAACCAAGACCTTTAGGCAGATTGGGTAACGTCCCCTGCTTGGCTGCACTCAATATAGCAGCTGCAGAGCTGTATTTACTGTCAGGTGAGGCTGTACTACTAGCAGGTTTATGCTGTGTCGAGGTTGAACCTTGATCAAACTCTTTTCCAGTATTTTTGGAACTTCCCTTGGAACTTCCCGCATCCACACTAGGCTTGCTGAGATCTGTACTCGTCTTGTTAGTGTGAGTATCTTGCTCGTTGGTATGGATGTCTGTGTTCTGATCTGTTGAATTACTGGCAGATGGTGTGGCTGATTTCGTTGTAGAGGGAGCAGTTGAGTTTGCTTCTCCGCTATTGCCGCATCCTGTCATTACAGCAAAACCTATAGCCAATAAAGCGCTGGTGGTGACCAGCTTGCAAGCTAACTTTTTACGATTACGAGATTGATGTGTAGGTTTCATTGTAAGATCACTCTTTCCTTGTTCTTGGGTACAAACCAAGTGTAACCGAACCTCGTTTCGAGAATACCTCTACTTGTATCCAACTTGTAAACAAGCACATTTGTGATTTTCTAACATATCCTACCTGCGATCATAAATTCCTAGCTGTTGTTTAGAAAAGGCGTAAGGGGAGTCACTCTCCTTCAACCATATATTCCCTTTGATAATGAAGATGTATACAGCAAAAACAAAGTAGATTGTGCCTGCAATCCAGTCTATTGCCGTTGGGATGTCTCTCTTTACGATTTCATGAATATACCAGATTCCTATAGGGACATGCAGGAGAAGTGCCGTACACAAACCAGGGTTATATACCGTTTTTGCTTTGAGATTGACAACAATACCGTGCCAGACGACCTGGAAGAATCCCATCAAAACTGGTGCGAGTCCGAGCCAGATTACGTGGGGGAACCATACGGGGAGCAGATAAAATACATAGGCAATGGCCACATTAATGATCATCGCTGAATTAGGGTTCAAGGGGTAACGATCTGGGGCTTCACTTTTAAACAAAATATTGTTAAATAAACCCGCAAAATATCCAGGCCAGCGGTATTCCTCAAATTGGTGAAACAATATATTCACAAAGCTCAACCATAATATTCCTGATATATCAGAAAACATGGCGGGATTCAAAAACAAAACAATACATACAGCCACTCCAATGATGGCTCCTGCATCTTGCCAATATTTTCTCAAAAATTCCATGGTATTCACCCCTGAGATTTATTTTTGATCGAAATATCTTTCAAATAGCAGGTTTAATTGTTCCTCTATTGTGGGCATTTCCACAACTGCTCCAGACTCAAGAATCGGACTCATCAGTGCAGGCAGAAAAATAGCTCCGAATATTTGCAGCATCATTGCTAACGACCGCTCCGGCTGTTGCTCACCTGTCAGCTCCTTGATCGTGTTCTGGACCTTTGGAAACCCCATCATGTTTAAAAATCTTCCGTATTCCTGTTGAGATGTAAAGGGTGTGCTGCCCATCACAATAATTCGCGACAGTAGCTCTGGATATTGGCGAATGACCTGTAAATAGTTAAGTAAAAATTGTTTCAGTCTATCTTGCGGAGGCATCGCTGTATTGTCCAAAACGGAAAATGTGTGCTGAAAGCTGTTTAGGATCACTTCAATAGCTTCACTGAGCAAATTTTCTTTGGAGCCAAAATAATAATTAACTAAAGAAATATTAGTGCTAGACAGATCAGCAATTTTTCTGATTGTAACCGCCTCGAAACCTTCCTTTTGAATAAATTTCAGCGTAGACTGTAGAATTTTTTCTTTGGTCTGTTGTTTTTTGTCTGGGTGACTCATGTTTTTCCTCCTCCTATTTAGTTTAATCCAAACGGGCAAATGAAACGGGCCGCTTAAGCAAAACAAACAAAAATTCAAACTATATTTAAAACGTTGTTTAAATTATTGTTTGAACTTATCCTAGCACTTTACATTTCACAAAACAAGTAAAGATATGAAAATTAGGCTAAAAAAAACCGCAAACGAATCAGATCGTTTGCGGGTTGATTGAATAGAGATTAAGAAAAGGCAAAACTAAATAGCCCAATTTCCTTTGCGGAACACAGCCTCTTTGCTTCCGTCTTGCAGTTCACCGTCAATATCCAGCTCAGCTGAGCCGATCATGAAGTCAACATGAGTCAGGCTGACATTGGCACCGTTCTGGAGTAGTTCCTCCCGGTTCATTTGTGTCCCATTTTCGATGTTAAATGGATACGCACTGCCTAAAGCCAGGTGGCAGGAAGCATTTTCGTCGATACCTGTATTATAAAAGATGCGGTTGAGATTAGAAATCGGTGAATCATGCGGCACCAAGGCAACTTCCCCCAGGTAGCTGGCTCCTTCATCTGTAGCGAGCAAATGAGTGAGATGCTGCTCACCGGATTCTGCTGTATATTCGGTGACTTTACCGTCCTTAAAGGTAAATGTAATGCGATCTACCAGCTGCCCATTTAAATTAAGCGGCATGGTACTTGTAATGTGACCATTGACACCAGTACGCTTAGGCATCGTGAATACTTCTTCTGTCGGCATATTCGCGACAAAATAATCTCCGCGCCCGTTTTCACCACCACCACTGCGCCAAATATGTCCGTCAGCCAACTCAATTCTCAAATCTGTTCCGGGCGCACGATAGTGCAGGCTTTTATATTTTTTATGGTTCAGCTTATCTTGTACCTGTTCAAGATTTTTCAAATGATTTTGCCAATTCTGAATGGGATCAGAGCCGTCTACACGATTCATTTGGAAAATCGTATCCCACATAACACGAATGCGGTCTTCTTCTGCTACATCCGCAAACACTTTATCGGCCCAGGCTTTCGTCGGAGCTTTAATCAAACACCAGCTAATTTTGTGATTGCGGGTATATTTGGAAAAGCCTTCTCTCGCCGTAGCTGCCGCTTTTGTCGCACGAGAAACTTTTTGCGGATCAATACCTTGATATAAATCCGGGTTCGGCACTTTAATCGTTAATGTGGCTCCACCCTCTTCGGCGAATTTCTCCATCATTTCTGCCTTCCAAGCAGGGTAGTAATCAAAGCTGGCTTCGTCACCATGCTCAAAACGACTGCGTGTAATGGAATCGTCCTCAAACTCTACCTGTACATATTTAGCGCCTGCTTCATAGGCTTTGCTGACAATCAGGCGTGTGAATTCAACAGTTTCCAGTGGTGCAGTTACCAACAACGCCTGTCCGGGCTGAATGTTGACTCCTACTCTAACGACCAGTTCTGCATATTGCTCCAACAATGATTCAAATGTACTCATTTTTCCACGCTCCTGTTCCCGTTTGGTTATGTTGAATGATTTCATCACTACAGTGAGGACTGTTTCTCCAGTTCACGCAGCTCCACTCTTCGTATTTTGCCTGAGCTGGTTTTAGGAAGCTCTTGAATAAACTCTATTTTTCGTGGATATTTGTAAGGTGCCGTCCATGTTTTTACATGATGTTGCAGTTCCTTCACTAGCTCTGGTGATCCTTCTATTCCGGCTTTGAGCACGACGAAGGCTTTTACAACATGTCCACGGATTTCATCCGGGCTGGCTACCGCTGCACATTCCTGCACAGAATCATGCTTCATCAGCGCTTCTTCTACTTCAAAAGGACCAATGGTGTAGCCAGAACTGATAATGATATCATCACCACGTCCTTCAAACCAAAAATATCCATCCTCGTCCTTCCGAGCCCGGTCGCCCGTTACAAAATAATCTCCGTGTACACTCGCTAATTTGCGCTCTGGATCATGATAGTACGTATGAAACAATGCCGGCAGATCAGCACGCACTGCAATATCGCCCACTTGCCCTGGAGCCAGCGGAATACCATCCTCGTCTACGACCTCAACAAGTCCCGGTGCAATGGATTTGCCCATCGAACCTGTGCGCAGAGGTACGTCTCTTAGATTACCAATAATTAATGTACTTTCTGTTTGACCGTAACCGTCGCGAATCGTAATGTTGAATTGCTCCTGAAACTTGTTAATAACCTCCTGATTGAGCGGTTCTCCCGCAGAAACAGCACTTCGCAATCGGGATAGATCATATTGATCCAAACCAGCCGTTTTTGCCATAATCCGATATTCCGTCGGTGTACAGCACAACACTTGAACTCCATATTGCTGCAGCAACTGCAAATAGCGCCCCGGACGAAACGGACCATTATATACGAATCCGGTCGCTCCATTTCCCAGTACTGATAAAAACGGACTCCAAATCCATTTTTGCCAGCCAGGTGCGGCAGTAGCCCATACGATGTCTGAAGCTCGAATATCCAACCATGGTGATGTTATCCGCAGATGGGCATATCCCCAGCCATGGCTGTGTACAACACCTTTAGGATTGCCTGTGGTGCCCGAAGTATAGGCCAGAATGGCCATGTCATCACGGTGTGTCTTCACAGCTTCAAAAATATCTTCCTGTCCCTCCATCAGCTCATCCAGCACGAGCCAGCCTTGCGCACCTACTGTTCGGTCCCCAGGGACTACAATGCGATAATCCAAAGCAGGCAAATCATCGCTGATTTTGTCTACTTCACTTGTTACGTCGGTCCAGGCAATGACTGCGCGCGCTTCCGAATGGCGAAGCCGATATGCAATATCCTTGGCCCGCAGCATTTCTGAAGATGGAATGACAGCAAGCCCCAGCTTCAAGCATGCCAGGTAAATGACATATGCAATAATACGCCGTGGTACTACGACCAGAACTCTGTCCCCTTTGTTAAATCCCAGACTTGCAAGTCCTCCAGCCAGCCGGTTTGCTTTTTTCAACAGCTCTCCGTATGTGATTTCTTCGTATTCTCCTGTCTCACTTAACCACTTGAGTGCTGTCTTACCAGCCTCATGGTGCTCCATTTCCGAAGTCATATTGTAATATTCAGGCGCAAGCCATTGTTGCTGATCAGTCAAATCATACCTACCCCTTTATACATAAGATAAGAGCAACTTCCTTTAAGTAGTATAACACGTCTTAGTACCAGGTTCTAATACCAGAATTAATTTATTTGGAAAAAATAAAATTTGTAACGCAAACGACAAAAAAGAGCCTGAATACAGACTCTTTTCTTTACTATTATTGTAATCTACATCTCAATGTCTATCATTGTAGAAGCCACTTCCTGCCCGTTTACGAGCAGGACAATTCGGTGCGCTCCCGCATAATGGCGACGAGTTGTCAGGTCTGCAAACCGGTGTGTTCGTGTACCCGTTAAACGGGTTCCTCCGGAGACGGTTTTGTCAGAAAGCAAAAACAGTTTACGTGAGACCTGTCCTCTCGCCTTAACAAAGTCGATGCCATACTCGATGCGGACTCGTACGGATTCACCTTCTCGAAGCTGAAGCACATAGCTTAACTCACAGTGATCACCGATCTTTAACACGATAGGGTCTGTGTTGAGAGAGGCAGCTGCAACCAGCGGCACCCCATCCGTATCATTCGCATAGCCGAACATGGCCATCACTTCAGGGATGGATTTGCGAATCAGGGATCGACAGCCATGGCGCACAATCCAGTCGGTGTCAGGATGTGCCCCCTTCCACCGTTGAGCCGTTGCGATGACGATATCGGGATGGTCCTTGGCAATATCGTTCAGGTTGTTGGCTACACTTTTACGTACATACAATGATGGATCGGCCTTCAGTAGTTCCAATACGGCCAATACCGGAGCAGGGTCACGTTTGAAGACAGGCAGCGCCTGTCCCCAGGGTAGCCGTGGACGACATCCTTCGCTGGCAAGACGGCGGACGTGTTCACTGGGGTGTGCCGCCCAGCTCGTCATCTGCCGCATCGTCCGTTCTGGTTCACGCAGAAGGAAGGGCCTCACAGCAAACTCCGCAGAGGATTTTGATGTAAATCGCTCCAGTGCATTCATGGACAGGTCCCAATGCTCTTCTCCCTGCCCATATACCTCTACGAAATCGGGGAAAAACAAGTACGGAAACCCGCTACAGTACTCATCTATGGCAAATAAAATAAAAAGAGCTTCTTCATAACTACTAGGCAAAAACGCTCCTAATGTTAACGAAATACGCCGTATTCGTTCTTTTAGCTCTAGCTCATCCCATTTTTGGTCCATAACTTGATGGATAAATCCTTCAATGTCGAATGGACTGTATGCAGCCTGTACTCTTTCACCGAATAGACGAAGGAATTCCTCCGTGTACATATTTTTTAAGGGCTCAGCCATTGTATATCTCCTTTTGAATATGAATGTAAGCAAGAAGCGATGAACGAATAATATCTTCGTCTATGATAACCGTAAATCGTGACCCAACACCAGCATTAAATGAGGTTAAGAGAATGGATGCAAGACACATTAAAAAATGCCAAGTCCTAAGATTAGGACCTGACATTTTTCCATAAACACTACAAATCGAATGAGACTTAAATTTTGTGTTGGACAAACCAGTCGGTAATACGTTGCAGTCGTTCCACGCGAAGCTGTGGGTGCCCTTTTCGTGAAAGCTCGTGACTTGAAGCTGGGAAACGGACAAATTGAGTAGGTTTTCCCAAACGACGTAATGCTGTAAACAGCTGCTCCCCCTGCTCAATAGGACAACGTAGATCCTGCTCTCCATGCAATATGAGCAGCGGTGTATTGATTTGCTGCACATAAGCCAGCGGGGACTGCCTCCACAAAAGTTCGAAATCATCCCATGGATTTCCGCCAACTTCATCTTCAGTAAACGAGTATCCGATATCACTCACCCCATACATCGACAGCCAATTAGATATGGAGCGCTGGGTCACAGCTGCTCGGAAACGATCCGTATGCCCGACAATCCAGTTTGTCATAAAGCCACCATAGCTGCCTCCTGTGACACCCAGTCTTTCCGGATCAATGAGTGGGAATTGGCGTATAGCCTCGTCCACGGCGCTCAGTAGATCGGTGTAGTCACGTCCGCCGTAATCTCCAAGGACAACATTGGTAAAAGACTGTCCGTACCCTCGGCTTCCTCCCGGATTCGTATAGATGACTGCATACCCCTGAGCGGCCAGCAACTGAAACTCATGAAAAAAAGAATTGGAATACATGGCATGGGGACCGCCGTGAATTTCCAAAATGGCAGGATAAGATCCTCCCTCCTTAAAACCAGCTGGCTTCATCACCCATCCCTGCACGCGTCGACCATCCTCAACCTCAGTCCAGAAGCTCTCAGGCACACTGATCTCAATCTCATCAAGCAGAGAATCATTCACTCGTGTCAGCCGTTCTTCGTTTCCCGAATGGATTGCAATTCGGAACAAATCACCTGGCAAAGCGACGTCAGTGGAAGCGGCAATGATATGCTGTTCATCTGAAGTAAGCTCAAATTGATAAATTTCCCGTTCTCCTTGGGTTAAAATTTTAAAAGTTCCATCAAGGGCAAACTGATATACGTGCACATTTCCTTCAATGGTTACCAGCGTGTACAGGGATTGACCGTCCGCACTGAAGCGTGGTGGTCCTACATGAAGATGTGAACGCATGTCGCTCATACCCGCATTACCGAGGTGAGCATCAAGCGTCTCACTAACACATACTGCCGTCCCACCACTGGAGGCAACCGTATACAGCCGAGTCTGAGTAGCGCCTTTGGCATGGCGATCATGACCGTAAAAGGCAATCATTGTGCCGTCGGGAGAGAAAGCAGCACTCTCGATTTGAAGTTCGGAATGAGTCAACTTAAACGGTGCTGCCGCATTGCCATTAGAAGACGCAGGAGCTATCGTAAACAAATCATTTTGCTTGCGTAAATCCGTATCCTCTTTGGAATGCTCCGCTATTCTAGCGACAAATAAAATCAGTTGGCCATTCGGTGACCAGACGGGCTCCGCCACATCATAAGCGCCGGACGTCAGTTGAACCGTGTGCCCTGAAGTGACATCAGTTACGTACAAGTGATCACGAGTATCATCCCACAGCCCATAGCCGTCGGATTTAGCTTTTGTTCGATTAACCACTCGTCCCTCAAGATGTGTCTCCTGCTCACCTACATCGCATGTAGAACTTGACTGGTTCTCAGCAGTTTTTGCTACAAACGATATGTAGGCTCCATCCGGCGACCAGGATAATGAACGAACATTGTTCTCTATGTGCGTAAGTCGTCGGGCTTCTCCCCCGCGTGCTGGGATAATCCATACCTGGCGCTTGCCGTCTGTCGAACGGAGAAAAGCAAGTTGTGATCCGTCCGGTGACCAGACAGGTGTTTCATCTTTCGGTCCGTATGTAAAGGGTATCGGAGCTTCACCTTCAAACGGCAACAGCCAAATTGCCGAGTTATAGTCTGTCCGTTCTTTATTAATACACTGCTCTACGTAAGCGATTTCGCCACTCGTGGGATGAACAGCCGGATCACTAACCCAGTGAAATCGATATAAATCCTCAGCTATTATACGGCGTTTGGTCGTGCCAGATTGCGAGTTGCTCAAATAAGTTCCTCCTTAATATGGCCAGATTTCTACAACTTTAGATTCGATTAATCCGATTAATTTTATATGGATTAAATAAATATACAATTACGTTACTCTTTTTATGTATCTCTGTCAATTTGTCCACAGCTCAAATAACCCTCTCTCAGTCGCAATGACTCGAAAACACCGCCGCTTCGGTTGCTTTCTTGAGAGAAGGTCTGATCTGTTATCGTTCTTCTATACCATACGCATGCAAACACAGCCTGCCTGACGACATTTTGGAATTTCTGCTTCGAATTCAGGCTTCCCCAGTGATCGGGTCTAATTTCGATGAGCAGTCTCGGCTTCATTCTTTTCATGGATGTAGGTGGAGAATAATTCAGGATTCACTACTTTACGCAGTAAATGCATCGTCCCGTCCCCTGTTCCATGGTCAAAAGCATGAATGCGTTCATATCCCCAACGCTCATACATGGATAATAAATAAGGATGTTTTTCCGCAGTCGCTAATGTCACTGCAGGAGCTCCGACCTTATCACGAATAACCGTTTGTTCTACCCAGTTCAGCAGTTTTTTACCATATCCTTTGCCCTGGGCAGCCGGATCTACGGCAAACCACATCACAAACGGAAGATCAGTTATAAAATTAAGGGCTCTATTTTTTAGATGACTAACGGTAGCCTGGATGACACCATCGACTTCCAGCACATAGCAATCATTATTTTTAATGTTCTCTTGAATGAGAGCAACGTCTGCCTGAGCGGCAGGCCATTTAAGCTCTAACTGCCGAATTGTTTCATATGCCTCATACGTTACATACTGCAATCTTTCTGCGTCCTCTTGTCGTGCCAGACGATAGATCTCGCTCATAGTCCCCCGCCTCCCTGTAGTGCTGTAATAATGTACGCAAACGACTTTACAACTAATCCTATCTTTTTAATTAGATATAAAAGTTAACATAACTGTAGCATGCTAACCATTCAGCGACAAATTAAATTTTTCTATAGCTCCATTTAAAATAACAATATCCCTTGAGGGTTGGAAAGTCCGTAATTAAAATGAAAGCAAAAAAGCCCGAAAGCCGGGCTCCTTTACTTTCTAGACTAATAAAATGCTGTCCCTGTCTCTGGGGCATTTAAACGAACCTGTACGCTGTGTTATTCCGCAGGGGCAACAAAGCTGCGTTTGGCAAACTCGCTGTCCAGCATATAAAAGGCATTACTGTCTCTTTCAATGCGCTTAAGCTTCTGGATAACACTATCGAACAGAGCTTCCTCTTCGACTTGCTCATCAATAAACCATTTCAGGAAATGGATCGTCGCATGCTCACGTGCATCGAGGGCCAAGTCAGCCAAGTGATAAAATTTTTGTGTGTTTTGCTGCTCATGCTTGTAGCCATGTTCAAATACATCCAGCATGGAATCATAGCTATTTTTGGGCTCCGGTAATGCTGCCAATGTGGCGCGTCCTCGACGGTCATTAATGTATCTATACAGTTTCATGGCATGAAACCGTTCCTCCTCCGCTTGTACCAGAAAGAAGTTTGCAAACCCATCCAGACTTTCACTGGAGCAATAAGCAGCCATCGCCAGATATACGTGAGCAGAGTAAAATTCAAAGTTCATTTGCTCGTTCAGAGCCTGTGCCAAATTGTCATTCATGTCTCAGGTCACCTCGGTCAGATATGTAATGATGTAACGATCATAGTGTACCACGAATCCGATCACAAAAAAACGGACGGAAGTGAATTCAAGCATACTCACGTTCCGCCCACCGTGCTCAACATTTAGTTCACAATCAAGGCTCCAGACCCCAGACACGTTTATCGTTTATATACAGAGGTGCTTTCTCCCAATCTGTATAAGAGGTCTTGGTTGCATCATAGGAAAAATCATCGCTTTCGTTATAGTTGCTCCAATCTGACTTGTTCATACGAATCTGGATATCTCCCGTATTTTCTCCAGCTGCCAGGCTTCCCGCACCGGCTCCAAAGGAAATTTCCAGATAGTAGTCTGCCCCATTAACGGCCTTATCCAGTTTCACAAAACGTCCCTGAATGTTGCTACTGCCTAATTGCGCATAATCACAGTGGAACTCCTGCGCCTTATCGCCATCTACGGTATAGTAGTATCTCAGCTTGACGTTTTTCAGATCCAGAGCCTCTTTCCCCTTATTTACGACACGGAAGAGTGGTCGAATCTGGTTATCTCCCGGGTTGGTGTCGCCCACACGGTATTGGGCAATTACATCTCCCTTTGCCGGAATCGGCGCTGCTGTTGGCTTGGCGCTGACCTCAGCAGAATCCGGGCTGGTTCCTAAGGAGTTTGTTGCAGTTGTTACATAATAATAAGTGGTTTCATTCACCACCCCTGTATCCTTGTAAGTGGCGTCAGTTACCGTTGCTACCGTGGTATACGGGCCACCACTGGTTGTGGAGCGCTTAACCGTGTAGCTATCAGCACCTGTCGCTTTGCTCCAAGTTAGTGTAACTTGTGCATCCCCTGCACTTGCCTTCACATTTGACGGAGCTTTAGGAGCTGTAGGTTCGGCTGGTCCACTACCATTAATGAGACGGTCATACTCTGCATAAGCAGTTGCCATATCTACTTGGGACCAGAAACGGTGATACGTAAATTCTGGTGCACCTTTATCCCATTTCTTGGTCTGTTTGTTCCATGAAGTCGTGTATTTGTCTTTAAGATAGGACCATTGCGGATCTTTGGTGATGTTAGGACGGATGTCGCTATAGCTGGAATACGTACCATTGCCACCCTTGGCCGGATCAGACGGTGTAGCGTCTGTGCCTGGGATCGTGTTTCCTTGCCCAGTCTTGCCACTCCATCCGCTCGGGATATATACTTCTTTAGTAAAATAACGATAATAATCCTCACGTGCTTCCTTCGTTGTAATTCCTATGCCGTCGTTATAGCCCCATGCTGCATCAAGCAAGGCTTTGGACAGATCTTTGGCTTCCTTGCCTAACTCGGTGTAGTCTCCTTTTTCAGCTTTTGTTCCGGCAGCAAAGAAGGTCAGCGCTTTCACATAACTGCCCAACACTCCTGCATCCTGTCCTGGATTTTTTGTTACTACATGAAGATTGGCATTCCCTTTATGATTGGCAAATCCGCTCCAAGTCTCGGGCTTTCCACTCCATTCCAGATTGCTCGGCAGCCAGAACTCACCTTTAGCTGCTGTTGTGGCTACCTTCGGATTTTTGCCACCCAGAATACGCTTGCCTTGTGCATCCAAATAGTATCCCTGCGCGTCTGTTACAGGCCGTTCGTCGGCAAATACATAGCTCTTGGACCATTCGATCCAGTTTTCCGTCACTTGTTTAGCCATTTTAAACTGCTCAGACGAAGTATCACCTTTCTTGGCTAAAATATAGTACAGCTCCGCAATCCGCTCGACAGGCCAAGCCTGCATTCCAAACCAGTTGTTGGACGGTGGATCTTGGTATACAGGAGCCCCTGTATAAGCCATGCCATAAAAAGTGCTCGTACCAGAGGGATACGCCTTGTAGGCGCCATCCCAGCTATTCGTTGCTCCACCTGCAATGGCCCCCTCATCAGATTGCAGCCAAGTATAAAATTCCAATTGGCGCTTGAGCGAGGTCGCCCAGTCCTGTCCTGCCGTAGGTGAATTTGGAATCAATCCGCTATCCTTATCGGATAACGCATATGCAGCAACGACATTCTGGTAGCCCTGATGCGCATGGCTTGCACCAATACGCCAAGCCCAGTTGCCGCTTTGGCCTAGCCCGCCGCCCCAAGCCGTATACCATGCCATTAGATAAAGACTGGCATCCTTGCCCGTACCAGCAATCGGACTTCCGTTGGAAGCGCTTCCTACTTTCTGGAAGTATTTATCGTACATGCCGTAACGCAAGAAGTCTCCCATCTTTTTCGCTTTGTCCAAATATACCTGGTTGTCGTAACCCAATTCTTTCGCCCAGTACATGGCTTGAACCGCCCGTGCGTCCGCATCCGTGGCATTCGTGTAGCGCCATTGCTGTGCAGGAGCATTGTTTTCCTTGGTGAACAGGCTCATAAAGCCTTCATTAGGCTTGCCAAACTTGTGATTATCCTGCGATGGATGCGGTACGGCCTCCCAGACCGATTCCTGTTCTCCACGCTGGAAAGTGTTCACATAGGTCGCCGTATGCGACGGATTCAGCAGATTGCCAAAACCGTACCAATTGTCTACATCCAGCAGCCAATGCATCAGGTAGGTCTGATTGTTGCCATAGGTTGCCTTCAGCTCAGAGTCCAGCGGGTCCTTGCCAGCACCATACTGACCACTCAGACGGCTTGGGTACTGATCCGGCTGCGGATATTCTGCGGCATAAGTGGCAGGGCTGTTCGGGTTATAGTTACTCATTGTAGGCTGCTCTTCCTTACCGTCACCCTCATTAACAGGAATGATATATTTCTCCATGTTGTCCCAGGCTGATTCCAAATGACCCCAATCCCCGGTATAATGACCATAGAGAACTTCCAGCCACATCCAGTAGCTGTATGCTTCCGAGGTCGTTAAGTGTCCATAGTCAGGAGCCTCGCTCATGAGTGTTTCAACGGAATGATAAGGGATACCTTCTTTTGAAAAATAACCGCTAGCCGGGTCCTTTAGCTGTTTATACATTTGCAGAAAGCGTGTCGATTCAGGGGTTGCGGCTGATGCACGGTCGGGTTCGGCCTGAAATAAGCCCAAGCTTAACGGAAGTACCAAAATGGCTGACATGACCATAGAGACAGATTTTCTGAACACTGATTTTCTACTGATCACTTTTGCATTCATCCTCTCCATTATCAATTTTGGCTTTACTCAAAATTTGATTCCGAAAAACGACAGCATAAAAAGACAGCGCCATCACCTCACTTTCCCGTTATAAAGGTGGAGGACACGCTGTCCATAGCTCCAAATGCTTCACATTGGCCCTGGCAAGAATATACCACACTAGTTGCCAAATGAGAGTCGAAAAATTCTATATGTTTAGAGTTGCACAAGGAAATTGACGAAATCGATAGGAATCGGTACTATTTCACAAGGAGGCGTTAAATCATGAATTTGTTGCTGTTGCTTGGCTGTATTGTGATGTTTTTAGCTGTAGCTCTGGGAGCATTCGGGGCGCATGCGTTGAAAAAAAGACTTTCTGCAGACATGATGAGCATATTCCAGACAGGAATTCAATATCAAATTGCTCACGGTTTGGGTTTGTTGCTGCTGGGAGTTCTTGCAGGCAACCTGGTCCATTCTTCTCTTATTGTAACCGCTGGTTGGGTTATGCTGGTGGGCATTCTCCTGTTTTCCGGCAGTCTGTATGTTCTTAGTGTGTCTGGTGTGAAAAAGCTTGGAGCCATCACCCCGATTGGCGGGCTGGCTTTTTTGGCAAGCTGGGTGATGGTGATGGTGGCGGTAATGCAAGGCTAAACAAATGAACAGAGACTTGGAAAATTAGGCGCTTCCAAGTCTCCTGAATCATGACCGAATTATTGATGAATATGAAAGTGTCTATGATTTCGTTTGCACTTGCTGTGCTTTCTGAGCCGCAACCCGATGACCTTCGATATAGCGTTTGGATTGAGCCATCTCATGCTCCTGAGCAGCTTCCATAATAATATGGACCCCTGGCTTGTACTGCTCCAGCAGTTCCATATATAGACCATAGTTCATGTCACCAAAACCCGGCGGTACGGTCTCGATCTCACCTGATGATGACAGACGCCGGTCTTTGGCATGCGCTGCGATAATCCGAGGTCCCAGCAGCTGAAAAGCTTCGCGGATGATCTCATCCTGTCGGGCCAAATTTTCCGTTTTTAGCAAATTACCCGGATCAATCACAACGCCAATGTGTGAAGAGGGCACTTCTTCCAAGAAGGTAGCAAGCTCTGCTGCTGTTCCGACCAAGTGATCGTTAGCAGCTTCCAATCCTACGAATACCCCCCATTTTTCCGCCTCATCTGCTAATTCTCGTACAACTTCTTTTACAACTCTCCAGTCCCGTTCCGAATAAGGGGTCCCGTCCTCATTGCGTCCGACTTCAGCTGCGACCATTGGTGCTCCTAACAGACCCGCATATCGGATCAGCTCTTTGAAACGCTCTACATTCTCACGTAACAATTCCTCATCCTGTACAAAAAAATGCAAATAACAACCGAGCACTGATATGGATACCCCATGCTTACGAAATTCCTCTGCGATAGACGATGCTAATCCTGGATTGAACTTGCCAGGTTTATTAAAATCGACATCGCTGATCGCTCTCCATGGAGCAAGCTGAACATGAGTAAAGCCCGCTTCACCTACCTTTGCAGCCAACTCACGATAAGGCAACTTGCCAAACAAATGTGCCAATACACCTACTGTCACTAAAAATCACCTCTTTTTTAATTTTGTATTCTACTAGTCACTGTACTCAGCTCCAAAGACTCATTGATAATGTTTGTAATTCGTTCTACTTCATCATGAATAAAAAAGTGTCCTCCTTCAAAGGTAAACACACGAAATTGCTGATCCGTATGCTGTGCCCACGCCTCCGCATCTTGTAGGGTCACCGTGTTGTCGGTCAGTCCTGTCAGGGCGGTGATAGGGCAATGTAAAGGCGTATCTTTATCCATATACTTATACATCTCGACAGCTTTGAAATCTGCTCTTAATACTGGCATAAAATAGTCATACAATTCCTGATTGTCAAAAATGGCTTCCGAAAGCTGACCGTACCGTCGCAAATGTGTTCTAAATTGATCTGCGGGCAGATCATGTAACCACGGGACATTTCTCGGGACATGCGGTGCTCGTCCACCCGAAACAAATAGATGAGCCGGCTTCCCATATCCTCCGGCCACCAGCTTATAATACAGCTCGAACGCAATCATTGTTCCCATGCTGTGACCGTATATGGCATAAGGATCGCCAGGAACTAACTCTTGGCTGATTTGGTGCAGCAGATCCTCGCTCATCTCCTCAATGCTATCCTTTAGCGGTTCACCAGAACGAATACCTCTGCCCGCCAATTCCAAAGGGACAAGTTTAATCTGTGGGAGCAGCAGCTTTTTCCACTTGAAGCTGACTGATGCCGATCCACCTGCATACGGGATGAAAAATAATGTGATAGGTGCCATTCTTGCAACCTCCTGTCTTGCTAAATCCTAACTTTTTTAGTTTAGCACAAAAAGGTATATTTACCCATTTCAAATATTTTGCAAATTCGAAAAAGAAGGTTGACGAATTCAAGCACATTTTGTTTAAGGCAGGAAATGTCTTCTTTCAGGAAGAACTGCTGAATGTTTGAATATAATCATGTGTTGGGTCTTTTATTTTCCAATTTGAGAGGAGTCCTGCGCCATGAAGTATGGTTTCTTCGATGATGCCAACCAAGAATATGTTATCCACACCCCTCAAACCCCATATCCCTGGATAAATTATTTAGGTAATGAACGATTTTTTGGACTGATCTCCAATACAGGCGGCGGCTATGCATTTTACCGAGACGCTCGCTTACGTCGTTTAACACGTTATCGGTACAACAATATTCCTGTCGATAATGGCGGTCGCTATTTTTATATTTATGATGATGGAGATTATTGGACTCCGGGCTGGATGCCGGTTAAAAGAGAGTTGGAGCAGTATGAATGCCGTCATGGGCTTGGCTATACCTCAATTATGGGTGAACGCAGAGGTATTCGGGCTACGCAACTAGCTTTTGTGCCCCTTTCCTTTGACGGCGAGGTCCACCAGGTCAAGCTTCAGAACACATCGTTACAAACTAAAAAGATCAAACTCTTTTCATTCGTTGAATTTTGCCTGTGGAACGCCTATGACGATATGACCAATTTTCAGCGTAACTTGAACACAGGCGAAGTTGAAATACAGGATTCTGTCATTTATCACAAGACGGAATACCGCGAACGCCGCAATCACTATGCTTTTTTCGATGCGAATCGTCCGCTGGCGGGCTATGATACAGACTGTGAAGCTTTCTTGGGTCTCTACAATGGACTGGATCAGCCCCAAACCATCACCGCAGGGCAAGCGTCTAACTCGATAGCCAGCGGCTGGTCCCCTATCGGATCGCATTGCATTGAGATCACACTGGAGCCTGGCGAAGAAACAAGCTGTAACTTTGTACTCGGTTATGTGGAAAACCCAGAGGAAGAGAAATGGGAGTCTCCGGGTATTATTAACAAAAAACGGGCTCATGCCATGATCGCGCAATTTGCGGATGAAACCGATGTGGAACGAGCATTGAGTGAGCTACGAAGTTATTGGAACGATCTGTTGTCCAAGTATACCCTTCAAAGTCATGACGACAAACTGAACCGAATGGTGAACATATGGAACCCATATCAATGTATGGTTACATTCAATTTGTCACGTTCGGCCTCGTATTTTGAATCCGGTATTGGACGTGGTATGGGTTTTCGGGATTCAAATCAAGACTTGCTCGGCTTCGTCCACCAAATACCGGAGCGGGCAAGGGAGCGGATTATCGACATTGCTTCTACTCAGTTTGAAAACGGCGGGGCATATCATCAGTACCAACCGTTGACCAAAAAAGGAAATCACGAGGTTGGCGGTGGCTTTAACGATGATCCGTTGTGGCTTATCGTCGGTACCTCAGCGTATATTAAAGAAACTGGAGACTTTGGCATTCTGGATGAACAAGTTCCCTTTGACGGCAATGTAGATCGTGCCGCTTCGCTGTTTGAACACTTGAAGCGTTCTTTTTACCATGTTGTAGACAATCTAGGTCCCCATGGTCTTCCGCTTATTGGCCGGGCTGACTGGAACGACTGTCTCAATCTCAACTGTTTTTCCGCTACACCAGATGAGTCCTATCAGACGACACAGAATTTGGAGGGCCGAATAGCCGAATCTGTGTTTATCGCCGGACTATTCGTATATACTGGACCGGATTTTATTGAGCTTTGCAAGCGCAGAGGTTTGAATGAAGAAGCAGCCACAGCTCAAGCACATGTGGATCGTATGCGAACAGCCACATTGGAGCATGGGTTTGACGGGGAATGGTTCTTACGTGCGTACGACCATTATGGTAACAAAATAGGGAGCAAGGATTGTGAAGAAGGGCAAATTTTCATAGAACCTCAGGGCTTCTGTGTAATGGCAGGAATTGGCGTTAAAGAAGGTCTCGCTCATAAAGCTCTCGACTCTACACGTGATCGACTGGAAACTCCCTACGGCATTGTACTACAACATCCGCCTTATTCCCGCTACTATATGAATCTAGGTGAAATCTCTTCTTACCCTCCTGGCTATAAGGAAAATGCAGGTATTTTCTGTCACAATAACCCCTGGATTATGATGGCAGAAGCTGTCATAGGACGCGGGGATCGCGCTTTCGAGCTGTATAGCAAAATTGCTCCCGCTTATCTAGAGGACATCAGCGACATTCATCGTACCGAGCCGTATGTGTATGCTCAAATGATCGCGGGTAAGGATGCAGTTCGTGAAGGTGAAGCCAAAAATTCCTGGCTGACAGGTACTGCGGCATGGAATTTTATAGCTATTACTCAATCCATCCTCGGTATTCAGCCGGAATGGGACGGTCTGCGTATTGATCCGTGCATCCCCAAATCTTGGGGAGAATTCACAGTCACCCGCGTCTTCCGTGGCGACACCTATGTGATTCATATCACTAATCCGCAACACGTCTCCAAAGGTGTAGCTACAGTTACCGTAGATGGCACTGTTCTAACGAATAATATTCTGCCGGTTGCAGGAGATGGAACTATTCACCAGGTAAAAGTGTTGCTGGGCTAAACGAGTTCATGCCCTTCAAAAAAATTAGCTTCAACTTCACCACATAGTATCTTATAATACGAGAATGGCTATAGATACATTAAGTGTGGTGACATCATGAACAAGACAAAACGGCTTACTCAAACCATGGATTACAGAACAAAGCAAGCCCGCTGGGTGCGCAAAATGTTATTACTTTACTGGATGATTATAACCGTACATTTTATCGTCCAGCTGGGCAGCTACTTATTCCTTGATTATCCCGCTTCGCCTTATGAATTTTACGTTGGGGTCCTTATTGTTCCCACACTAATCATGAGTGGATCCAACTTACTTGCAGAGCTGGCACATTTTAAATTTAGTAGGTATTCTTTCGCGATTCTATTTATGGCAAGCACCGTCATTTGTTGGATGATTATTCGCCTAAACTATGATATCCGGATTATTCCAGCGTTGTGCTTGTTGCCCATTTTTTCTTCGATTCTGTTTTTCAATCGTCGCTTAATATGGTTTTCTTTTGCACTGCAAGTGATCGTCTTTTTTCTATTGCTAGCAATAGATGGATCATTCCGCAGCTATTTGTCAGACTTTGATATCGTGGCGATTCCAACATTTTTAGTTATGTCTACTTTTCTTGCCCTTATTATTCAGGCCAGCGGCCGCGATTTGTTAGTGGATTTATACAAGACAAAGCGCGCCCAGCAGGAATTAATGATCAGCAACGCGATTATCAGCAAAATGTCTATGACCGATGGTTTGACGAAGCTTTATAATCATTTGTCTTTTCAAAACTTTTATGAAAAAGCACTCGAATATGCCGAACAAGGAGCGATCATCCATCTGGCGTTAGTGGATATTGATAATTTCAAGAAGATCAATGACACTTACGGACATCAGTTTGGAGATAAAATTTTGGAAGGCATCTCGCAAATCATCACAGAGCAAATTACAGCAAATGACATTCCGGCCCGCTATGGCGGCGAGGAGTTTGCTATTTTAATGTTCGAGCATACTTTTGAGGAAGCTTATCAGATTGTGGAGAACATTCGGCGTGAAGTGGAGAAAATGACCTTTCAGGAGAAAATGCAAATCGTTTCTGTAACCGTAAGCATTGGATTAAAAAGCTATACCGAGGATATGAACAAAGACAAAGATGTATTTTTTCAGGAGACAGACGACTATCTGTATCAAGCCAAGCGCTCCGGTAAAAATAAAATTGTTGCTCTTGACCATATCGCTTAATGTAAAAAATGCATTTAATGCAACTCCGGCATAGATTGTCGGAGTTTTTTGTATGTAGAACTCAAAATTGAGAAGAGTTGACAATTTTGTGGGTTGAATCTAAAATCGTTACATGCGTAATGGTTATTTACTTACGAAAAATAAGCTTTGAGGAGATGGTTTTACATGTCAACACTCGTTATTGTTGTTCATCCTGATCTTGCGGAATCTCGTATTAACAAAAGATGGATGCAAGAACTCAAGAAGCAATCCAGCGTGACCGTTCACAACCTGTATGAAGTATATCCGGATGAGCAAATCAACGTTGCCCATGAGCAGAAACTGCTAGAGCAGCATGATCGTATCGTTCTGCAATTCCCCTTTTACTGGTATAGCAGTCCTCCCCTGCTGAAAAAATGGCTGGATAAGGTTTTAACTTACGGCTGGGCTTATGGAAGCGAAGGTGGCAAGCTACAGGGCAAAGAGTTGTTGATCGCCTTGTCCGCTGCCAGCGTGGAGGAAAACTATCAACATGGCGGACGAAACAGATACACGATCGAAGAACTGTTGAGACCTTTTGAAGCTACAGGCCATATGATTGGTGTTAAATTGCTCCCTTATTTCGTGCAGTATGGTGCCGCAACTTTGACAGATGAGCAGTTGGAGCAATCTGCACTAAAATATGCGCAGGCGGTTATTTCTTAATTTTCACAAAAAACCCCTTGGAAGTTGGTACACACCTGCTTACCTTACAGCAGACGGCTGCTCCAACCAAGGGGTTTTGCTAATGGAATTACATTTACAGCGTAACCAAGTTACTGGTTATCTGTGCCATGCTTTCTTTAATAATGTTGCAACCCTTGCTCAAGTTCTCCATACTTATCGTTAATGCAGGCATAATTTTGAGCACCGTATCGTTACGCCCAGCTCGCTCAATAATAAGTCCCTTACTAAAGCAGAGAGTTGCTACCTCCTTGGCGAAGGCTTCTCCCAGATGGGTCACATCAATTCCCCAGATCAGTCCCAAGCCGCGAATTTCAATGAGTGGATCAATCTTTTGGATATGTTCACGCAAGAACTGCTGAACAAAAGCCTCTTTTTCCTTCACTTGTGCTTCTAGCCCTACCGTGTCTCTGAACTCCAGCGCTGCCTTGGCTCCGACAAACGCTAGCTGATTCCCACGGAAAGTGCCGTTATGTTCCCCTGGACTCCAAATGTCCAGTTCTGGCTTAAGTAGCAACAAAGACATTGGCAGACCGTATCCACTGATCGACTTGGACAAGACAACCATATCAGGAACAATTCCTGCTCGCTCAAACGAGAAGAACGAACCAACTCGGCCGCAACCGACCTGAATATCATCAACAATGAGCAAAATATCGTGATCATCGCACAGCTGTCGCAACTCACGCAGCCATTCGTTATCTGCGATATTAATACCACCCTCAGCCTGTACCGTTTCCAAAATAATCGCAGCAGGCTTTTCCACACCAGAATGAGTGTCTGTTAAAAGCTGTTCCATGTACAAAATCGTATCCATTCCGTTAAACGTGCTGTTATAAGGTATAAAGGTAACATTATTCAGTGGGACTCCTGCGCTCTCTCGCATGGAATTGTTGCTGGTAATAGATAAACTACCCAGCGACATACCGTGGAAACCGCCCATAAAAGCAAAAACGCCATTTCTTTTTTTCACCTTACGCGCAAGTTTCAGTGCTGCTTCTACCGCATTGGTTCCCGTTGGTCCGCAAAATTGAAGCTTATAATTCAAGCCCTTAGGCTGGAGAATACGCTCGGAAAAAGACTCCATAAACTCTTGCTTGGCCGTGGTGTACATATCCAGACCATGCATGATCCGATCGGAGGTTAAATAATCTAGTAACCGGTTTTTCATAAAGTCATTATTATGCCCGTAATTTAGAGCCCCTGCCCCGGCAAAAAAGTCAATATATCCCTCTCCTGCCTCCGTGTACAAAACATCATTTTTCGCTTTGTTGAAAACAACTGGAAAACTTCTGCAATAGGATCTTACATTGGACTCCAGTGTTTCGAATGTGTTCATAATAGTTCGTCCTCCCGCTGACCTGATTTTTGAAAAACACAAGCATGGAAAGCAAAAAAATGCAAAAGAGTGTAAATATGTAATCTAAAATGAGTAGACAGTCTGAACTCACAATGGGATATCCACACCACAAAATCATGAGTACGATCACAAGAACATATAGAGTACAAAAGAATACAGAGATGCATATTAAGAGCAGATAAATGGAAGATTAATATAGTGGGTTTTTCTAAGGGGTCTGTCAGAGGATGTCAACTCCTATGTAATAAAATACCATAATTTTCTTTAAAGTCAATGCATGTTTCTGAGATCTTTTGTTAATTTTTTGTAATTTAAGGTTATGTTCTTGCAGTATATTGTTAAATAGATATGAAAAATGTCGTATTATAGTGATAAATCTCAAAAAAAGTACATTTTCATATCAAATAGATATATATCAAAACTGTCTGGCTACTGGGTTTCCAGAGTAAAACTGAGTTTTTGACAGACTGTCCAAAGGAGTTTACTCTATCAAAAGAACTTGCTAAATTTAAAAATAGATAAGGAAACATATCATGTCTAATGTTTTGATTATTGAAGATGATAATATGCTGGGTGACACTCTCTCCTTATATTTAACAGGGGAAGGCTACAACGTTACTCGAGTGGAACTAGCAACTGAGGGAATTGCCCTACTCGATAAAGAACAGCCCGATATTATTCTGCTAGATCTGTTGCTTCCAGATTTGGATGGCGTGAATCCCTGCCCGCTGATACGCAAGCATACGGACGTGCCAATCATCGTGATTTCTACAGAAAACAACATTTCAGAGCGCATTCGTACACTTACGTTGGGAGCAGATGATTATATTTGCAAGCCTTTTAGTATGCAGGAGCTCAAAGCAAGGATCGAGGCTCTTTTCCGTCGGATTAAAATCACACGCTTGCAAGGAAGAAACACTTCACCTGAAGCTGAACCTGAAAACGGCATTTCTTTGGATCTGGCGAGAAGAATGGTTATCGTTAATGGCCAGATGGTAGAGATGACCTATTCGGAATTTGAGCTGATGAAGCTTTTTTATTCGAACCGAGGAATTGTATTTAGTAGATATGCCTTGATTCAGGCTCTCCGTGGCACAGACTCCTTTATTAATGAGAGGGCAGTGGACGTACATATTAACCATTTACGCAGAAAAATCGAAAAAGACCCCAAGAAACCACAATTGATTAAGACCATCTGGGGAATCGGCTACAAATTTATGCAATAACACAGTTAGATCCAGGGAATGGATGATTTAATTTGATTAATCTCCTTTTGAACTATACTCAGTTGCTCTCTCCAGTCTGGATACAGTTCTCCCCCTGAGGTTTCATTGCTGCGCTTCAATGCTTTCTCCAACTTTATCACCTTTGCCAGCAGCTCAGTCGCACACAGATTCCCCGTCCCTCCCTTCAGCGAGTGAATTAATCGAAGAGCAGAGGATAACTGACCATTATCCATTTTTCTCACAACTCTCTTATCAAGATATTGGTATTCCTGTATCCATTTATGTAGGGCAAATTGAAAAATATACACCTTGCCATCCATACCGGCTATCGCCTTCTCCGCGTGAATGCCATGTAATTCTTGCAGCCACGCTAAATGGATCCAGCTATTTAATATTCTTGTTACGGTCAATTCATGTACAGGCTTGAGCAGCACGTCATTAATGCCTGCACGAAGACAAATTTCCTGTTGAGTCTGCACAGCATCCGCGGTAAAAGCGATAACGGGGAGTCTGTTAAAAGCCCTGTTTCTTCGAATATGTCTGGCCGTCTCAAAACCATCCATTTCCGGCATATGTAGATCAAGCAGCACCATATCCCAGGAAAATCGCTCCAGTAACTCTATTACTTCTCTTCCATTTGTGACTATCGTTACCTCAAAACCACGCTCTGCCAAAAATTCGGTTATCACTACTTGGCTAATCTCGTTATCCTCCGCTATGAGGATTTGATACTTTTGTGTTGAGACCCCTACTTCATATTGCAAATTCATGGTTGCAACAGCTTCCAGACTATGATGATCTACCGACACTGACTTTTCCTGCTCGTGGTTAAAGCGGAGCACCTCCAGAAGAGCGTTCCGAGTTACTGGCTTAGACAAAAAGACATCCACCCCATGTTCTGTAGCTTCAGCGGCTACTTCTTCCAACTGGAACACGGTTGTAAGCCCAATGACCTGAGTCATTTGCTTATCCAGTATATGAAACCAATGCCTCCATGATTCAAGTTCTCTAAAGCCTTTCATCCCCATATCAATCATAACAAAATCAAAATGTTCACCCTTTTGAAAAGCATCTGCATATTCCTGAAAGGATGAAACGGTGAGTGTTTGTAGTCCCAAATCTTGCAGTAATTCGTTTAGGCTGTGGCTCACCAGTTTATGCTGTGCAATGATTAAGGCTTTGCCGTTGATTGGTTTTTCTAACTGCGTATTTCTTGCATTTAAATCCCCGATATCCAACTCCACATTAAAGTAAAATTGACTATACTCTCCTAAACAGCTCTTCACTTCTACGCTACCACCCATAGCTTCAGCCAATTGCTTGCTAATAGCCAAACCCAGCCCGGAACCCCCATATCTGTGGGTTGATGTGCTCACTTGGGTAAAAGGGACAAATAGCTTGTCCATTCCCGTCTTGGAAATGCCTATGCCCGTATCTTCTACCATAAAAGTGACACTCACTCGTTCGTCCTGCTGGCCTACCATTTTTACCTGTAACAAAACATGCCCTTGATCTGTGAATTTAATGGCGTTGGTCATAAGATTTAAAAGTACTTGCTCCATTCGAAGCGGGTCTCCCTTGAAGCTTTTCGGCAATTCCGGGTCTGTTATAAAAACGACCTCTATTTCTTTATGTTCCAGCAAAGTCCCAATAGTATCTGCGAGATGCCGAAGCATGTTTTCCAACTCAAATTCGACCCTTTCCAGTTCCAGCTTACAAGCCTCTATCTTGGAAAAATCCAATACATTATTGAGCATGTCTAAAAGAGTACGCGAGGAGGCGAGCAGCTTGTGGAGGTAATCTTTTTGAACGTCAGTCAGTTGAGTCTTACTCAACAGCTTTGAGAGCCCGATGATGCCATTCAGCGGCGTTCGAATTTCGTGGCTCATATGAGCTAGAAAAATGCTTTTTGCATGGTTAAATTCACTCATCTCCTTTCTTTTCTGCTCGGAAGCTTTATACTCTGTAATATCCAATACATGACCGATGACATATCTGGTGAACCCGTCGTCCCTGACAGGATGCAAGGTAATTAAAGCTGAATATTCCCAAAACTCCAATTCAAATACGGTCCGATCCCCGAACCAAGCCTGTTTGTAGTATTCGGTAAGCTGCTCCAGTGTTTCAGAGGAAAGCTCCAAAATATCCCCAATACGTTTCACATGCTCCCATTTATTGAAATTGACTTGCAGATTCAGACCCATACGCTCCAGCAATTCACCATCAAGCAGCATATAATAAAATTCATCACCCCTTTTCTCCAGCCTGAAGGTAAAGCCAGGTTGAACTCGAAGTAAAGTTAGCAGATCATGATTTTTGTCCAACAATCGCTGTCCATATGTATAATTGGTGGGGGTTAGGGCCTGCCCAAACAGAGTCATGAACAATAGACCAATCCCTATTTCCAACACACAGGTCAGCAGTGTACTATCACTTATGCCAAAATAAAAGAACAGAATTCCTGCCAGTCCATAAAATACGCCTGTGATCGCCTGACGAATGAGCTGACGCTGAAAAATCAAAACTAACAATAATATCACGATCGTATATAGCAATAAATCTCGAACCAAGTGTTCGTCCTCCTTGTAATCTCTCATATGTTGCCAGAAGCTGTATCGGAAATATAAAAAAACTCAGGACAGATTCCTTATGCCATAAGGCTTAAAGAACTGTCCCGAGCATTTATTGTACTATAGATTCCATAACGTTCAAGCTCGTATTTAATATTTGAAACGACTGACCATCACCTTCAAATCAGCAGCCATATTGGAAAGCAACTGAGCAGAAGCCGAAATTTCCTCCATAGAAGCCAATTGCTCTTGTGAGGAGGCGGCAACTTCTTCAGATGTGGCGGCATTACCGGTTGCAATCGTTGCTAGCTCACTGGCTGTTGCTGCAATCTCTTGTACACTAGCTGATATTTGCTGGGCAATCGAGGCAACATCATCTATCTGAGGCGTAGTCTCCCGAATGCCTTCCATCGCATGATTCAGCTTCACAATGGTCTCTTTGGAAATCTGTAGTCCGTCCTTCACCTCAGTCGTGACCCTATCCATCGTTTCCACCGTAGTTTCGGTTTCATGCTGAATTTCGCCAATCAAGTTGGCAATCTGGGTGGCAGAACTCTGAGACTGTTCTGCCAGCTTGCGCACCTCATCCGCAACGATGGCAAAGCCTTTACCATGATCACCTGCTCTGGCAGCCTCAATAGCTGCATTCAAGGCCAACAGGTTCGTCTGATTGGAGATATCGCCAATGACCTTCGTAATTTCTCCAATTTCATGAGAGCGGGCTTGCAAGGTCTGAATCATCCGGTTGGAACGCTCTACTGACTGGTGAATGGAATTCATCTGCTCGCCTGTCTGCTCCACAGATTTTCGTCCTTCCTCAGCTTGTAAGGCAGAACGTCTGGCCAAATCCGCTACTGAAGTCGAGCGTTCAGCAATTCGGGTGATTCCTTGTGCTATTTCATCCAGTGCAACCGAATTATTTTCCAGCCCCGTAGTCTGCTTCTCCGCACCGCTAGCAATTTCTTGCACAGCCTGGGATACCTGCTCACTTGCAGCGCTGGTTTGTTCCGCACTTATTGTCAGCTCATTCGAAGAAAGAGCGACGTGATCCGCACTGTTTCCTACGTTCTGAATAACGGATCGCAAGTTGTGCTGCATATTCTGAAAAGCTGCTCCTAATTCTCCAATCTCATCCTTGCTCATGACTTGAATGTCCTGTGTCAGATCTCCTGCGCTCACATTTACCGCCTGTTCTTTAAGATTTAAAATCGGTTTGATGATGGAACGGATTAGGAAATAAACAATAATAACACCAATCACAAGACAACCGACAATAGTAAGCAAAGTGCTGAACAAAATCGGCTGAGCTGCTTCATCAACTTCAGATAAATATAGCGTTCCGCCTATCTTCCAGCCTGTCAGCTTATTGGTCGCATAGTTCATATACTTGGGCTGACCTTCATATTCATATTCGTATTCACCTGTGTCGCTCTGAAACATGCGTGATTCAATATCTGTAATTTTGGCGCCTGCTGCCTTCGTTGGATGAACAATGTAAGTATGGTTGCTATCCAGCAATATGGCATAACCTTCATGACCTACTTTAATATTGTTCAATGTCTCTTTAATACCACTAATTTTCAGGTCAATACCAATAACACCGGATCCATCTGTCGTTGCTCTCGACACCGTAACCGTCATCTGCTTTGAGTCTGCCGAAAGATAAGGTGAACTAATCGCTGTCTTTGTATTTCCCTTTATCGCTTCATCATACCAAGGTCTAATACGTGGATCATAATTATCTGGTAATTGCTTTGGTGGATAGGTTGTAAGTTTAGCGTCTTTCGTACCATAATAGATAGATTCTGCTTCTGGGTGAAGTGCAGCATATTGCTTAAACAACTCTTCCAGTTTAGCCGCTTGTTCCTCTGTCTCTACCCGATTGCCTTTTAGTCTTTCTGCAAAATATTCTGCATCATGTAGCTTGGGTTCAATAGTACTATCAATAATAAAATTAGTACGAATTATAGCCTGCTCGGCACTTTCTTCGATCTGGTTTCGAATCTGCTGACTAGCGCTCTCAAACGAAAGAGCCCCCACAATCATGGATGGTATGATCAGAAAGGCAATAAAGGCCACCATTAGCTTTGTTTTAAAATTTTTGCTGAGTACCCTTGTTATCTTCCATTTTTCCCTTGAAAACTTCTTCATTACTTAGCATCTCCATTTCATCGCCTGAATTTCGTAACCTATGGTGAGCCGCTTCGTCTTGTCTATGATGGCAGTCACCCGACAGATTCCCTTTCACGTTTTTTCACATCTCCTGCTGAAATGCTTGGATATAAAAAGATATAAACACGCTAGTTGAATAGGTATATGTACTTATTTTCGAACACCACAAAGCTAAACGGAACCGGTTCTTTGATATAATATACCTAAAAATTATTAAAAAAAATGCAATGTAGATGTTAAGAAAATGTTAGTTTCACTACACTATACCTACCTCTTTACATAAAATAATCCCTTTGAAGGTGGCACACATAAGGTCATTGATCGAAAATCACCATATGCTCCACCCGCAAGGGGATTAAATTCACTTTATTCTATTCTATCCAGCATAGCCTTAAGGTCGTCGATATGGGTGACAGGTGCCTGACAGGCAAAATGTTCACACACATATACGGCTGGTTTGCCATCCACAAGATCGTAATCATGGATATAAGGAGCTATTTCTGCAATCTCCGGCTGTCCTTTATCCTTAAAAATAACAACCATATTTGGCCTAAAACCAGCTTGAACCTCCTGAACGAACTGGGCAGTCTGCGGATCATTCCTTTGACCTACAATGACAATCTCACTCGTCTTTCCCGTCGCATACAACAACGCGCTGAGCAGCGCTGAGTGGCCTGAGGGGTAATGAGCAACCATCCCGCCAAAAGCCTTAAACTGCTTGGCAGCATAGTCTTCCAATCGAGTTTCCCCCGTTAGCCGCGCAAGTCGCACAAAATTATGGGCCGCAATGCTGTTACCCGACGGAATCGCACCATCATAAATTTCTTTGGGTCTGGATATCAATTGTTCGCTATCTGATCCGGTAAAGAATAACCCGTCCCGTTCTTCATCCCAAAACAGATCAATCATATTCTGATTAAGCGTCAGTGCCCGCTGCAGATATTGTACATCGAAGGTCGCCTGGTACAACTCAATCAACCCCCACACATAAAAAGCATAATCATCTACGTAGCCGAGGTAAGCTGCCTGACCATCCCGATACCGTGCCAATAGGCGTCCGTCTTCCCGTCTCAAATGGTTCCACAAGAACGTCTCTGCCTTTCGAGCTTGCTCTGTATATCTGGTATCTCCAAAAGCTTGCCCCGCCTTGGCCAAAGCAGCAATCATCAACCCGTTCCACGAGGTCAAAATCTTGTCATCCTTCTGAGGATGAACCCGCTGCTCCCTGGCAGTAAATAGCTTGGCCTTTAGCTCACTGACCCGCTGCTCCAGTTCTGGCTCGGTCAAGTCATGCTTGTTCCCGTAGGCTTCTAAATTGATATCAATCAGGTTTGGAATGTTGTGACCTTCAAAATTACCGTAAGGTGTGATTCCGTACAAGTCGTTGAAAAAAGAGGCATCCTCATCGCCCAATACAGCCTTTATCTCAGAGTCGCTCCAGACGTAAAATCTCCCCTCTTCTCCTTCAGAATCCGCGTCCTCTGCCGAATAAAAAGCACCTCCTGCATCCGTCATGTCTCTTGCGATATATGTAAAAATTTGTTCAGTGATCTGTCGGTACAGTCTTTTGCCTGTCACCTGCCAAGCTTCTGTATACGTGATGGCCAACAAAGAGTTATCATACAGCATTTTTTCAAAATGCGGCACCAACCATTTCTCGTCCACTGAGTACCTTGAGAATCCCATGCCTACATGGTCGTAGATTCCGCCCCGTGACATCGCATCCAGCGTCTTCTCTACCATTTCCAGTGCCTGCTGGTTCCCCGTATGTTGTGCATATCGCAGCAGAAAAGACAAGTTATGTGGAGAAGGAAACTTCGGTGCTTCTCCGAAGCCACCATATTCATGATCGAAGGTGTGACTGTATTCATGAAAAGCTTTATTCAAGCATTGATCATCCAGTTCTCCGCGATAACCAGCAAGCAAGTCCTGTCGTTCATGCTCGGTAAGTACCTGCTCACTCAGCTCCATCAGCTCATCCGGCTGTTCTTTCCATCGGATTCCCACCTTACCCAGCAACTCCAAAAGTCCGACACGCCCAAACTTCTGCTCCTTTGGCAAATACGTACCCGCAAAAAAAGGCTTCTGATCCGGCGTCATCATAATCGTCAGCGGCCAGCCCCCATGCCCCGTCATCGTCTCACAGATGGACATATAAATATGATCCACGTCCGGACGTTCCTCTCGATCCACTTTAATGGATACGTAATCCTGATTTAATACCTCAGCTACCTCTTGATCCTCAAAAGATTCTCTCTCCATCACATGACACCAATGACAAGTCGAATAGCCAATCGACAAGAAAATTGGCTTGTTATCACGCTTAGCAATTTCAAAAGCCTCATCTGACCAAGGGAACCAGTTTACCGGATTGTAAGCATGTTGTAATAGGTACGGTGATTTTTCCTTGACTAATCTATTCGGTTTGCTGCTCGTTGACATGGGGCATCACCACTTCCATAGTTGGATTTTATGCTTGGTATTATTTTACCCTAAATGGGTGGTAAAAGTCGGAAGAGTAGAAAAAATATAATGACTCTCAACCGAATCTATCAATAAATTATGTGTTCAGGTCATAAGTAGGTATGAAAAAGCACTGATGGATATTCTCCAACAGTGCTTTGTTTACTGCAATCGTACCTTATTAGCGTTTAGTATTATACTCATTAGAATTTATATCAAATATCTTCAGAGCTTTCAGTAAGGCGTATTCACTTGTTCTAGCTCCTTCTTTTGAAAAATGCGCATTTGGAAAAGCGGGAGACATATGATGGTACCCGGGATAGATATGTAATTCCACTAAGACACCATCAAATACCAGTTGTTTAGCAAAAAATAAGGCTTCATCAATGAATAAATCAACGGTACCTATATTTATATAAGTCGGTGGCAACCCGGCCCAAGACTTGGCACGGGCCGGCACATAATATTCACTTACCTCCTCGGAACCCGGTTCAACCCCCAATACAGATTTCCAGCCAAAATAATTGCTTTGTTTTGTCCAAATAAACTCTCCTGCGTATGGATGCTCCGGTGCGATACTTGTGCGGTCATCTAGCATTGGCCTCATTAATCTTAGATGATGGATTTCGAATTCCTTTTGATCACGAATGTACAAAGCTAAGCCAGCCGCCAAACCGCCACCAGCGCTACTGCCCCCGACGGCAACTTTCTCAGTATCTATCCCTAACTCTTCCGCATGTTCAATACACCATTTTAGGCCCGAATAACAATCCTGTAACTGACTTGGCTGTACATGCTCTGGCGCTAGGCGATAGTACACAGATACACAACAGAAACCATGTTCTGCAGCAAGAGCTGCATTAGCAGGACGATCCACGACTGGACTTCCTAAGACCATCCCGCCTCCATGTATCGAATAATATAGAGGCATCTTATTATGCTTTGATTGTTTGGGCTTAATGATTTCTATTTGAATATCTGGACCGTTAAAATAACTTGGCACAACCCTTTTTTCCAATGTAACAGGGAACATCTGTGTTACATCTAATTGTTGCATCATTTGAGATTGGTTTTTACGTGATTCCATTAGTGTAGATTTGGTAAGGTCGGTTGTTGGTATTAAATCAACTGCACTGATAATTTCTGGATCAATGAGATGTCTGCTTCTACTTTTTTGCTCCCCCATAAATCTTCCCCACTTTCTTGTTTCAACGATAATGAATCAACACATGTTTCCCTTCATTTATTCAGAATCGGCACCGTTCCAAATCCGTTGTTGCTGTCGTTTATATTCATATTTTAAAGATTAAAATAAGCTCTATAAATGAAAACAACGAGTTAGAATCATTTTTGACATAAAAATAATAAATGTAAAAATGAAGTACAGCCTTTGAAATAGAAATTGAAATACAAAAAAGTATTTGGGAATCTAGATGAGGCCAAAATTAAATTCATTGACGCGAGTATAGTACCACGCCACTTTGTAAATTAGGTATTATTTATGTTCACTTAATTGAATATCGATCGAATTCACCAGTGCATCCCCTACTTTTTATGTGAATACACAATTTTCTTAATGGTTTCGGTAGAAAGAAAAAACTCCTTAGCTAATTGCTCGATACTGCTGCGATTTTGAAAAGCATTTCTGATTTCGGTATTTCGCTGTTCAAGCAACCTTCTCCCGCCACTCAAACTGCCCCAATTCATATACTCCGTTTTTGGTTTAGGAATATACAGAGTCTCTCCTTGAACATATTTTTGAATTTCCGTAATTAGTTTTTGAGGTAAAACTTTTGTAGCATTCGTATATCTCAATTTTGCTCGCTCCTTATTTTGATTCTTTTTAAAATAAGGTGCAAAGCCAAAAATATTAAAAAAGCTTATTCAGCGTTAAAAAATTGTTTCGCCCCATACAAAGTAACGCTTTCCTAATAATTGGCTTTGCATGAGTGTAAGAAGTCACAGACAATCCCAATAGATTCTCCATCAGTAGGCACCCCCTTTTACTTCGCAAGTATAGCATAACTCTGCTCACCTGATCTTCATTCGTTTACGAGGTGTTGCCGGGACGTTTGTTTGCTCACTCTTGTTATTCGCAAGCTAATGTTTTATATTGACATAAGAGTAGGTCAAAAATAAAAGAGGTGAACGGACAAGATGTCTCCACGAACAAAGGAACAAAACGAAGAGATCCGGCTGCGGCGTCTGGCGCAAATCCGGAAAGCCGCTGCCGATGTGTTTTTGAATAAAGGACCTTTACTGGAAATCCGCGATGTCGCCGTGCAGGCAGGACTCGGCTATGGCACGGTATACCATTATTACAGCAATAAGGGCAATTTGCTCCACGATCTGCTATGGGACGCATTGGAGCGGGCCGGGGGATGGCTGGAGACCCCGCTTGAGGCTCAACCGAAAGCCCCTCCCGCTTCGGCTTCGGAGAAGACGCCGGCAGGCGGGCATTTCGGCTTGGCTGCGGCGGATTCCCAAAGCGGAAGCCGCGAAACGGCCGTTGCCACAGAGCTTGGCCCCGTCGCCGCCGCTGGCGTCCGGCTGCTGCAGCTTTGGGCGGAGGACCACGCCCTGTACCTGCTGCATAAGTTGGCCGGTGAGGGCTTTGCCTCGCTGCCTGAAGGGCGCTCGGCCCCGCTCTCGGCCGCCTTTCGCCGGGAAGTGCTCACGCCGCTTGCCGCGCTGCTGGAAACCGATCGTGCGGCGGACGGGACTGCCGCTTCCGGCGGAAACGCGGCGGAGCCGCCGTATCGGCTACAGCGCACGGAAATGCTACTGGCCGCCTTGGTCGGCTGCGCCTCGCTTTCGCTTCGCCGCGGAAAGCTGCACGAGGAGGCCAGAGATATCGTCCGGTTTTTAAAATTATAGAATTAATAAGGAGCGAATAGACAAAGATGATCATTTTAAAATCACCCAGGGAAATCGAAGAGATGAAGCCTGCGAGCCAAATCGTTGCGGACTGCTATCGCGAGGTGGTCAAACTAATCGAGCCTGGGATCACCACCCGGGAAATCAATGACTTTGTTGCCAGACATATCACCAAGCTGGGCGGCAAGCAGTTTACAAAAGGATACAACGGTTTCCCCGCCGAAACCTGCATTTCTGTCAACGATGTGGTGGCCCACGGCATTCCTTCGAACCAGGTGCTTATGGACGGCGACTTGCTGAAGCTCGACATCGTTGTGGAATACGGCGGATGGTTCGGCGATTCGTGCTGGTGCTATGCGGTAGGCAATATCCGGCCGGAGGCGCAAAAATTAATGAGGGTGACAAAGGAATGCTTGGATCTGGGGATCGCCCGAGCACTCCCCGGAGGACGGCTCGGCGACATAACGTCGGCGATTCAACAGCATGCGGAAGCAAACGGTTTTTCGGTCGTACGCGATCTGCTCGCGCACGGGATCGGGCGGAGCCTGCACGAGGAGCCGAGCTACGAGCATATCGGCGTAGCTGGCAAAGGCACTCGGTTAAAGGAAGGCATGGTGTTTACGATTGAACCAATGATCAACGAAGGTACGTTCCGTATCACGATCGACGACGATCAGTGGACGGCGAGAACGGCCGACGGCAAGTTGTCGGCGCAATATGAGCATACGATTGCAGTTACGCAGGACGGTCCACTGATTTTAACAGCCCAGTAAGAATAAAGACGAACAGTCGGCAATGCGTCATTTTAGGAAATAAGTCGCCGACCCGGCCTGCTTGGCCTGACGAAAGTTCATAATCCGAAACGCGAAAAAGCGCTGGTCCCAGGCTGGAACCAGCGCCTTTTTACATGGTTTGTATCTTTACCGATTTACGAAAAACCATATTGTTATGCGGTTTTTATTATGACTTTGGTATCATATTACGGATTTACACTCTCTCTTGGCTAGCCTATCTTGCATGTATGTTTTTCATTGTATATCTTGCTATTGGCTGAGCAACCAATAGCTCAATCCAAAATGCTACACCAAAATTTCTAAACCAACTATGAAAGAAGTTCTGAAAAGGTTCTAGGCTTATTTGCTTCGTACCAATCCAAGTTCCTATAATTGTGGTAGGCTACACGAGTCGTGCTAATAATAGTAAAGTATAATCAAGCATAAAACTCATAAAGGAGTATATGAACCACATGAGCAATTTTCTGAGTGAATTTGAGGAAAGATTTAGAGCAGGATTTTTGGAAGATCTCAAAAGCATACTGGAAGAAGTGAAGGATGAAAAAGTTTACGCTTGCGCGTTTGGCACAGACAGCGATTTTGTCACCTTGTTTCTAGCTGTTAATACGGAGGAATCACTTGTTAGACATATCACAAACATGAAAGCCCAAGACCTGTGCAACAGCAAGGAAGATGAAATTTATTACAGATGGGGATTAAGCGAATATCAATATGGCGATACAGCACACCTCAATCATATTAGCAAATTTCTGTATGCAACCGACAATGTGTTGGACTATAAAGATGAAATGATAAAAATTATGGCCAAGGTAGTTAAAGAAACCGACGATGTATTTTTTACTCAATTCGGTCAGTCCAAAGAAGATATTATTTTTTTCGTGTCCATGACAGATGATGATATGGCCGAGGAACTGGAAGATCAGTCTGTAATTCAGATGACAAATGCCAAATTAGTTGATGGCTTCTTGCATCGTTATCAATAATACTAAATCATTCTCTTTCACATGGTTCAACTTTTTTTCAATCTCAAACACTCACTTACCAGCTACTTATTTGTAACCTTTTGAAGATAAATACGGCGCTGGAAGATACGTTAAATGGGAAGCAGTGAGATCAACTCCTTGCTTCCCATATGCTTATTTTGCGGTTACATGTTCTTTCAACCACTGTCTATAAAACTGTAGTTGCTCTTTGGTGTGAAAATAATGTTTTCCACGTTCCATCACTTTTAGCTGGCAATGAAATCGGCTTGCAAACGTAGATATGACGTCATATTCACACAAGTCATCTTCAGAGCCATAAAGTATGGCAGTTGGCTTATTCCATGTATCAATTGGATGCGATTTAACATAGCAGTAATAATCCCAATAAAGTGTTTGCCCAATGGGTGTAGATATTTCTTTTTCAACTTTTAATCTATCCTCACTTACACTGAACCATGTCATCATATTTTTGATTATTCTCTCCATATCTAGCACTGGAGAAAGAAACAGACATTGTTTTAGTGGGAGATGATGATAAGCAAGTAAACTAAAATACGCACCCATGCTACAAGCGAAAATACTAATTTCATGCCATTGCTTTTGTGTGTAACGCATGATGATGTCAAGATCATGAACACAATTTTGAACTTTACAGACGTAGGTTTCTTCTTTGCGGTCACCATGTTCAGGCAAATCAAAACTAATGACTTGATACCCTTGTGCCGTTGCTTCTTCTGCAAATATAACGATCACATCATCTGCCTTGTTTGACATATTACCGTGGATAGCTATAAATACCTTATCTGATTCACCACCCCACAAAATTGCCGGGATGCCCTCGATTTTCAATTTTTGCTTTATCATTACTTTATCCTCGCTTAAAACAGCTTGTTGTTGTCTTCCTTATCAAAATATTCTTTGTGATTCTATCTTATGATACTACGATGGTAAGAAAAACTACGCTGCCATCATACTTATAGTATCGAAATTCGCTTGTTTTGCTGAGACGTGACTCCAGAGCAACTTATTATTGACGATACTGATCATAACTTCTGGTTCTATTACATCCTGGTAGGAAAGCATAACCAAAGTTGCAATATCTCCCATCTGATATGCAGCCGTTAATGCCCTTAGAAAAGTTTTCGATTTTTCACTTTCTGGTAAGGATAATTCGCCTTTTAAGAGTTCCTCCTGAACTGCTCCTAGCGATTTTCGTGCCCGATGAAGTGCAACTTTTACCGCTCCCTCCGTTGTTTCAAGCATGTCGGATGTCTCACGAATCGAATATCCAAACACATCTCGCAGCAAAAAAACAGTTCTCTGAAGCGCAGATAAATGATTCATTAAGGACTGCAACGCGATCTCGATTTCAAAAGATCCATGATCCGGTACAGTTACTTTCGCTTGTTCCCTATTCAATATTCGAGTGTAGACTGCTTTTCTCCGTATATCATCAATCCAGGTGTTTTTAGCAATCCGCATCAACAGTGCCTTGGGATTTGTATGCTCGAATTTATTTAACTTTCCTAATGCTTTTACCCAAGTGTCCTGCGCCAATTCTTCCGCATCCCAATTTGATTTCGTAAGCGACAGACAGTAACTTTTCAGGACCGCCTGTAATTCATCAAAGTTCTGGATGTCTAGTGTATTGTCTGTCATCTGTACAGAATCTTCTATGTTCATAGGCCTTCTCCTCTACGGTCATATTCTGCCCTCTGCTAAAGCAAAGCCATTTGCTACCTTCATTGTAAACGAACAAGGGGTTATAGAAGTTACACCATATACGCAAATCATTTTTCCCATTAAAACTCCGTATCTTTTTACGGTCTGGGTTCGTTTACAAGAAGAAATCAACTGAACCAAGAAAATGGGGGGATGAAAAATGAGTGTTTATGTTCCTTATGTTGTGGAGCAAACTGCTCAAGGTGAAAGATCGTACGATATCTATTCCAGATTGTTAAAGGATCGTATTGTATTTGTAGGGGCAACCATCGACGATCAATTGGCTAACAGTATTATTGCTCAATTGTTGTTCCTGGCGGCAGAAGATCCGGAAAAAGATATTTACATGTATATCAACAGCCCAGGTGGTTCTACTTCCGCAGGATTTGCCATTTATGATACGATGCAGTACATCAAACCCGAGGTGCATACGATATGTACGGGATTTGCTGCTTCGTTTGGCGCCATCCTCTTGCTGGCTGGTGCCAAAGGAAAACGTTCTGCACTGCCGAACAGTGAAATTATGATCCATCAGCCGCACGGCGGCGCACAAGGCCAGGCCAGCGATATTGCGATCAGCGCAAAACGAATTTTATGGACTCGTGAAAAGGCAACCCGTATCACAGCTGAACGGACCGGGCAATCTTTTGAAAAAGTCGAAAAAGATATGGACCGGGATTTTTACATGTCCGCACAGGAGGCACTCGAATATGGTGTTATTGATCAAGTGATAACTTCTTTGTAGAGTATGTTCAAGATTTCAATGATCCGGCAAGAAACTTCAAGAAAACAAACGAGGTGATATCATGTTAGCAAGCTTACAAGGTAAGGAAGTAACTATTCATTTTATAGATGGGACAAATGTATGCGACGGAATATTGGATCAGATTGACGACAAGTTCGTAAAATACCTTACGCAATATCAGACATTTGTTATTCCTATTACATCTATTCGCACCGTATCCATTGACATTAAGGAACGGCAACGCCACAGAGTTGGATTCGCCCCTTGAACCTATTTTCATGGGTGGTAATTTCGTTTTACGGAGGCCCGATATTATGGAAATTTCACAGGGAGTAGAAATGCTTCAGCTAGATTTTCGTGGGCATAGGATTCACCCCATTCTTTTATGGGATCAAGAAATGGCTGTTTTAATAGATACAGGATTCCCTGGACAAATGGAAGATTTACGCGTGGCTATGGAAAAGGTAGGCGTATCGTTCGACAAACTAAAAGCTGTGATTTTGACACATCAGGATGTGGATCATATAGGTTGTCTTCCTGAGATTTTGCAGGAGTGTGGCAACAATATTAAAGCATATGCACATGAGCTGGATAAGCCATATATTCAGGGGGAGATCCCTCTTTTCAAAGATAGTCACCTTGAGAATCCTCCAAAGGGCCAAGTGGATGCTACCTTAATAGACGGTCAGGAGCTGCCGTTTTGCGGAACAATTCGAGTCATCCATACTCCTGGACATACCCCTGGTCATATCAGCCTTTATTTAAAGCAAAGTAAGATTCTCATTGCCGGGGATTCGATGTACAGTGAAAACGGGATTCTCAGAGGAATTTATGCTCCGACCACACCGGATATGAATGCAGCTTGTCTCTCATTGAAAAAGTACTTAGATCTCGACATTGCATCGGTGGTTTGTTATCACGGAGGATTAAGTAATGTAGATATACATGATCAGATATTAGGTCTTACCCAAGAATTATAAAGTTACAGTTTAACAGTATTTACTAAAGAAACGGAGGGTGAGCAACACTGCCAAGCAGGCCACAGGGAGTTAGCATTTAATGAAACGAAGAAGTTCATATAACAAAGATGGATAAACACTAAAAGTATTTCACATAAAAAAATTCAGAGTATTGTTAATGCTGATATTGCATAAATATTTAAATCAATTATGTATAATGTATGGTTTCCCCAAAAGGGGAGACCGCCTTTTTACGAAAGTATTGACCAAAACATGCATAGTGTTAATTTCTCTATTAATCTTCCAAACTATAAATACTTGCCCCCACTTGAACAAGATCAGGAGATACTAACTTACCAATACATATGCCAATATTTTTCCTTTCAGCCATTGAAGTTGAAATTTGAATAGAGCTAACGTTTAATACCGTCTCATTTTGATCTGTATTTTTAATAAGAATTTTATTTCCTATGATTTTTTTTATCTCTGGGTAGGTTAAATGATCCAATTCTTTGTTTGTTCCTACTATGATTGTTCCTTCATCTTTTGACTCAAAAGCCAAACTAACATCCATTATTTTTTTCATTTTAAACGTTGCAACAACAACCACCTACTCTTTTAGATAATGTATTTTTTGTATTTATGCTGAATCCATCTCTCACATTAACCGATCCTCCTAACAATATGTATTTAACAAGAACTTTATGGTAATAGTGATGAAGGGCGTAGTTATGCTAGTTACACAAATGATTTGAGTTGTTATTAGCATACTAAACATCTACTTTAAATAGATTTCATAGCTAAATATTACTATCACGCCCTCCAATCTTTATCAAATAAAAGTTTATCCTTTGAAAGTTGGATTACAGAATGTGTAAACAAAATTTCTTGTGTAGTACTTGAATATTTATTTAATTCATCAATTGAAATGAATGTTTGTTTTCGTTGCTCATCATATAATTCAATAATATTGTCAACCACACTATTTTCAACATTTTTGAATAATACTGAATCATGTATCAAAATAGGTAGTGGTGTTAAGTCAAATATACATATATCTAAAATAAATAAATTTGTATATGCTTTCCCAGTTAAGGTGCTCTCCGTTTATCTGTATGAATTTTCTCATTAATAGAAATAATCTTTTTGTTAATCCGATCCATGACTGTTGTTTGCTTTCACTAAGAACTGTGATTTCATTTTCAATACCTTCGATTTCACTAGCAAACTTTCTCATCTATAAAGAAAGCCCTCTGTCTTACACGTATTTCTCAAGCCTCGTACTGCACCTCTTGTAATAAAAAAAGTAACTCCTAATGTGAGAGCTACTTTAAAAAGCTTAAATGGCATCGCCATTTGTTTCTACGATTCTTGTAAAGATAGTTTATATAATTCACTTACGATTCAATAGTCGTTTTTTCTACGAAGTTTCCATTCTCTTCTCTTTAATAATCATCTTTGCCAACCTTCGTCCCGCTCTCTTAAAGAAAAATTCATCTGCATAGTTATCTGAAACTATCGGAGCAATTTGATTTATGACCCCATTTTTTTGTCATATTCTATTTTCCCCATTGCCTCTTCACTTGGTCCATAATTATATACAACTCTTTCTTCATCTTCATATTCTTTTAGCATGATTATATATACGGCCATTATTCTCTCTCCTCATAGATCTTTTCCCAATTCCATGGTCTTCCAGATTCTATAGTTTTATCATGTGCTGTTCTATAATTCGTATGGAATATGCCTTCAAACCTCGATTCAAAAAGCTCATGATGTAGTAATTGTACATCAGAATCCACGTATTTCCCATCTACTAACCTCTCCCAAGCTTGTGATAATTCAAAGTCAGGGTCAAATTTCCCGACTCCATGATCCTTAGTGTGGGTATTGTTAAAAACATGGTCTTTAATTCTCTGAATTCTTTCTGAAAAACCAGTATTTTTAGCAATGGCTTCTACGTCTTGATTTCCTAAGTTCCTAAATTTTCCATATAACTCCTCTGCAATAGCTTCTTCTCTAAAAAATTGCTCTGGAGGAATATTACGAGCACCAGTTTCAGCATAATTAAAATCGTTTGATTTTATATTAGAAGAGCGCTGTTCGCTTTCTTTTAAAATATTGACTTTACTAAGAGTTGATTCATACTTAACAGAACCCTCCAAAATATTTTTGGGCTTGATTAGCGCTTTGGTCGACGTAGAACCTATCATCAATCCTGCTGTACCAAACAAATTTGCCATATGTTCCTTTGACCATGCATTGGTAGGATTGAATGCACCCTGAATCATGCCCGTTACTCCAAATGTACCGAAATTGAGCATGTCATTCCATGAATCGTTTTGTTTGGCTGCTCGTTCCATATACCCTTGATACATTCCTTTGGGTATACCGTACGTCATGTAATCCATGAAGCTCCAGAAAGAATCAAATTATAAGACTGAATCCCTATGACCTCTGACTTATATTTATAAATGCTTCTCTTATACTGTCCACTCCTAAAATACATCTTACTTAAGTTATATGATTCACCTTATAAAAATAAGCCGATACATTGAAAGCTCGATCTCCTAGTTTCGATAGTTTATCCCATCAATTATTTCAATTATCGTCAAAGCCCCTGCTTTGTACCCTGAATAATAATCTGAGGCAGATAATATAGAAATCAAAACATCATATAAATCGGATAGTTCTTCAATTAATTCGTAGTCGTGTTCCGACAATCTCACTCTCAGTTGTTTCATAAAAACAGATATTTTCTGATGGACTAGCTCAAGCTCAGGTTTTTTAGGTTTGGTTCGTTCTCTTGGGTACCATTTTCCATAATATAAATCCTCCAAGATGCTCATATATTCATCTTCTCCCTTTTGTTCTGATAAATACTTTGTATAAATTTCAGATATGTAGATGCATTCTGTTCCTAAAAAATAGAATATTCCTATTGTAATGTCACTAATGATTTTTTAGCGAATATTTTACTAGAAACCATTAAAAAGCCCTACCCCGTAGGATAGAGCTCTACATTTCTAATGACAACTTTGAAAAGTTGCATTTTCTACTCTAATTTATCTGATCTAAATGTTCGGCTGATTAAACTAATTTGGCATCGAAGTGTGTTTTGAAATTGAATCGATAATTAAATCCCAGTCGTCATAGTGAATCTCATGTCCGGCACCTTCCAATGCCAGTAAAAACGCACCCGGAATTTCGTGAGCAAGATGTATTCCATGTTCATAAGGGATAATCGGATCTTCAGTACCGTGTATAACCAGTGTAGGAACGTTTATTTCCCCTGTCCTGGCCAAATAGGATTCTCCACCTGACAGCATTGCGTGATTATTCATACTAGCCATATTATTGCTTCTTTTCCATTCTTCTTTTGCCAGTTGATACACCTTATTCTCATCGAAGGAATGCTTTGAACCTACTAGAATTCTTGATCTACCCACCACAAAATCAACCACCGATGTTCGTTCGTCCAATCTATTGCTTCCATATTCGAGAAATAGTCCATAACCTTTTCCTCCATCGGTGGAAGATCGGGAGCAAAATTGGACGTTGCTAAAAGAGTCACCGTTAATACTCTGTCTGGATGTCGTAGAGCTATCATCTGAGTCAGCATTCCGCCCATAGACATCCCTACGATATGCGCTTGTTCAATCTTATAAGCATCCAAAACTCGAATCGCATCATCTGCCATGTCTTCAAAAGTATAGTCTGGTTGACCCGGTTCATAAGTTGTAGAACGTCCGACATCTCGGTTATCATAACGAACGACAAACCGACCTGTATCAGCTAAACGCCGGCAAAATTCTTCCTCCCACCAGATCAGTGAGGATTGAGCGCCCATAATCAGTAATATTGCTGGGTGAACTCGCTCGCCGAAACTCTCACTACAAATTTCTATTCCATCGCTTTTTATAAGTAGTTCATTCATGTAGAATTCCTCCCTTCAATGATATATAACAAAAAACACCGAATATTACCTTCATCACTTATCCTTATTAAGTACTTCCAGTGCCTCTGCCTTAGACAGACAGGAATTACCGATCTACTCGGTCGCTAGTTCAAGATATTTTGTTGCAAGAAATTTAGAAAATCTCTTTGCATAGAGCCAAGCGTAAGAATTTTTTTGATTATCCTGAACCTACTGTGCTGGCCTTTGATTTTAAATGACCATACTGCAGAAGACAGGTGTCCAGAATGATATTTTTGTTCTTGTAAATCAGCTATTTCATATTCAACTTTTTGTACTACTTTTGTGGAAAATAGATTGAGGAAAAGGATAATAATCCGATCATTATTTAAGAGTAATATGGCTCGACTTGTATAAGCCGAAAAGCTCTGTGGAGTTGAATAGCAGATGAGCATGTCAGATTCTCTATGAGGTTCTGCTAGCTTGTCGATCAATTTTTTTGTAATGAATAGCATGATCAAATCCCTCTCTATCTGGATGTTTAAATGAATTGACAGTAAAGAATATCCGTCAAAAATATTATACTACACAAGTAAACTATTCCAAAAAAAGATAGTCATCTGTAGCCTGTTTGAATAATTGGATGAATTGAAATTTGGATAAATTAAGCTCTTTACATAGTATTATTGCAGGTATTGTATCCTCCACCGTTAAAGATGTTATTAATCTTAACGAAATGAATAAATCATGGATTATTGTGGTATTATTTCGGATTATTGTTAATACTACGAATCTGAGGAGGGTAACAATGAAGTTACATACTAAATTTTCAAGACAATTATACCGGAATATCGAGCTCATTTGTAGCTTCATGGGAAACAGTTCGGATTTTGTTGTTCGTGAGATCACGACTGGTCATAAACACGCCGCTCTTTTTTATTTGGACGGAATGACTGACATGCAAAAGGTACAGGACAATGTGATCCGTCCGTTGCATGATCGTGTCTCCTCTGACGAGATCACTTTACCGTTATTGAAAAACGCAATTTTGGACATTGGTGAAGCAAGCTTTACTCAAAACTTTGAAAATGCCTTGGAACAGATCCTCTCAGGTGGTCTTCTCCTCCTCCTAGACGATATGGATGAAGGATTGGTCATTTCTTTGCCTGGATGGGAAGAACGCAGCATTTCGGACTCGAAGACGCAGCCAGTGGTCAGAGGTCCGCAAGAAGCGTTTACAGAAACTTTACGTACGAATACGACTATGGTTCGCCGAAGGGTGAAGGATACAAGAGTACGTCTAACTACCATGAAAGTTGGCGAAAAAACTAAGACCGATATATCCGTCATGTATTTATATGGGGTCGCTGACCCAAAAAAGGTGCAAGACATGATATCCAAGTTAAAGAACATGCATGTAGAAGGCGTGCTTGAAAGCGAATATTTGGAAGAATGTCTCCATGATAAACAACTCACGATATTTCCGCTCTTTTACAATTCAGATCGCCCAGACTCCATTGCAGCAGGAATTATGGAGGGGAAAATAGCGATATTTGTGGATGGATCTCCCTTCGCCATTCTTGCACCTGCGGTGTTTGCAGATTTCCTTCAATCGGCAGAAGATTATTATCAATCCTTTGTTTACAGCAGTATCATTCGAATATTAAGGTACATCTGCCTGGCAATCTGTATGTTGGCTCCGGCCATTTATGTCGCATTAACGACATTCCATCAGGATATGATTCCAACCGTTTTATTATTAAGCTTATCCGCGCAACGTGAAGGAGTACCGTTTCCCGCATTTGTTGAGGCGATGATCATGGAAGTGGTTTTTGAAATTCTGAGGGAGGCAGGTCTTCGTATGCCACGGACGGTTGGTCAAGCCGTTTCTATTGTCGGGTCCATCGTAATCGGCCAGGCAGCTGTAGAAGCAAACATCGTTTCGGCTGTTATGGTCATTGTTGTTGCAATAACGGCCATTTCCAGCTTTGTCATTCCCTCATACACCTTTGCCATTCCAATCCGGATATTACGTTTCGCCTTCATAGGCACAGCCGCTATGTTTGGTGTGTACGGGTTGACTGTTGGTATTCTTATGCTCTTTGTACATCTGAATGGGCTTCATTCATTCGGTGTACCGTATTTGAGCCCCTTTGCCAATTACAAATCGTCGGAGCAGAGGGACGCAATATTGCGTTTTCCATATAGAACTAAAAAACATCGCAAAAACTAAAGGAGTGACCATCATGAACTCGTATCGATCCACCATTTTATTACTGTTTATGTGCATCTGGCTAATGGTGTTTCTTACGGGTTGCTGGAACAGTAAGGAATTGAGCGCAATTTCCGTCGTGATGGCTCTGGGCATTGATGCTGTTGATGACCAATATGAAGTCAGTTTACAAGTGGTTGACCCATCGAAAATGTCTCAGAATTCCCCCACGGAACGGACGCCAACGATCGTTTTTTCCAAACGCGCCGATACCATATTTGAAGCTATTCGAAAATTAACAACGGAATCGTCCCGCAAAATGTATATGTCTCACTTAAAGTTTGTCATTTTTGATGAGAAAACCGCAAAAAAAGGAATCAAGGAGCCGCTGGACTTTCTATTCCGTGATCATGAAGTTCGGCCTGATTTCTATTTGGCCGTTGTCAGAGAAAACTCGGCAAAGGAGGCCGTTACTTTTGTAGCTCCAACCGAGGTTTTGCCTGCAATGGATATGTATAAGGCATTAAAGATCTCTGAAAAAGCATGGGCTCCAACTTCCGCGGTCAATGTAAAAGATCTTTTGCAGAAATTTACGGAGGATGGCATTGAACCGGTCCTTACAGGTATTCGACTGACAAACCTAGAAAAAGGTCTAACTATTGATAATGTGACAAAGTCGCCCCAACATGTTAAATATTTTTTCACTGGAATTGGTGTTTTCAAGGGCGATCGACTTATCGATTGGATGGATGATTCACAAAGTAAAGCCTTTACCTATATATCCAACCGTGTTTCCAGTACCGTAGCTTCCATCGATTGTCCGAATTCCAAAGGAAAATTTGTTGTTGAAGTAATCCGTTCCAAAGTAAAAATACATCCAGAAATAATAGACCATGAGCCGCGCATTTCTCTTATTGTGGATACAGAATCCAATATCGGAACAATCTCGTGCAATGCCAACCCTAAGAATGAAGAGACATTTAGAGATCTTCAAGAATCAGCTAAAGAGCATCTGCAACAGTCTTTAAAGAAAGGCATTTCGCACGCACAACAAATCGGTTCCGATATATTCGGGTTTGGAGAAGCTTTTCACCGCAAATTCCCGCGTGAATGGCATAGATGGAAAGAGGATTGGCCACAAAAATTCCAAACACTTAAAGTGGATATTCAGCTCAATTATCGTTTAGTTCGGTTCGGAGACATTACTAGTCCAATTGATATGGGAATACACAATCAGGAGTGAATGCATATGCTTTATGTGATTCTCGTAACTTCCATTTTAACATCGTTGTATGAGTTTAAAAAATTTAAAGAGAAACAATATGTACGTGAAATTGTATTCAGCTCAATATTATTGATTATAGGCGTTATATTGATTATCCTACGGATCGTCAGCATTAAACTGCCGACTCCACTAACGGGCATTCAAATCCTATTTCAACCGATAAGCCGTTTACTTACAGAAATGTTATCTTAAGGAGGTATTAGGGTGAATTCCAACTTGACCGTTCGACAAGCTATTATGTGGTTTGCATTATATCAAATAGGAAGCGCATATCTGGTACTCCCAGCGGCAATTACCGCTGCCGCTAAACAAGATGCCTGGCTCTCCATCCCAGTCTCCTTAGGGTTTTATCTGTTATTGATACCTTTATATACCTCTATCGCTAGGCAAATACAGGGGAAATCTTTCGTAGAGTATCTCCGTTGCCTCTTCGGTCCCTTGGGCGGAACGATCAGTATCGTTTTCATTTTTTTCTTTCCCTTTCTTGTGTTCATCATGACGCTTCGAAATCTAGGCGACTTTATCACGATAGCTATTATGCCTGAAACTCCCCCCGACGCCATATATTTCATCATGCTTATAGTCATTTATTTCGCCGTTCGATCAGGCCCAGCTGTAATTGGACGTTGTGCGGAAATCCTGTTTTTTTTCCTTCTTGTTCTGTATCTTTTAGTCAGGATTACCCTTCTTCCTGAGAGCAAAATAGATAATGTGCTCCCTATTTTTGAGTATGGTTTGAACCCTATCGTTCTCGCTTCGTTCAATTTGTTTGCCTTTCCCTATCTTGAGGCATTTCTGTATCTTTTTTTTGCACAGTACATCCCTGATCCAAAAAAGTGGAGAAAGACAGTGATAACATCTGCTTTGATTAGCGGCGGCATGTATTTTCTCATGGTTCTACAAATAATCGCCGTGATGAGTGAAGGTGTTGTATCTAATTTGACATTTCCTACTTTTTTTATTAACCGAACAATCAGTAGCGGAGAGTTTCTTCAACGGTTTGAAATTTTCGTTGCAGTGTTCTGGTTTGTCACTATTTTTTTCCGACTCGCACTGCTTTTATATGTTTCAGCCCAAGGGCTTGCAGATGCTTTTCGCCTTCGAAACGCTAACTCTCTCTTAGTTCCTTTGATCCTAATCGCAATAGCAATGGTTCATTCTATTTGGCCAAACATGCAATTTATAAACAAGTTTTTTTCAGTATGGCCTTTTTACGCCATGATTTTCGGTATTGTGTTTCCTATTGTGCTATGGCTGGTGGGTAAATTAGGCGGCTCGTTGAAATTACGTAAAAAGTATCACTAAGTTGCGTTGGCTGTATGAACATATTGCCTTCAAATAAACTTTTGTTGTACTCATTATTGCAATTTAGCGAGAAGTAGCTCCAGTTCCTCCTTCTCAAGATGTCTCCATTGCCCACGCTCCAGATGATCCAATGTAATATTCATAATTCGAACACGCTCCAGCTTGAGCACCCTGTAGCCCAAAGCCTTGCACATTCTACGAATTTGCAGGTTTAGACCCTGTGTCAAAATAATACGGAACTCGTATTCGCTTATACGATCAACCTTGCACGGTTTGGTAATAACGTTCAATATTTCAACGCCACGAGACATGGTCTGTGTAAATTCATCTGTAACAGGTTTGTCTACAGTCACCGCATATTCCTTCTCATGACCATGCTCGGAACGCATCATTTGATTGACAATGCTTCCATCGTTCGTTAATAAAATGAGCCCTTCTGACGCCTTATCCAGCCTGCCAATGGCAAAAATACGTGAAGGATAATTGACATAACGAATAATGTTGCCCTCCACTTGCTCCGCTGCCGTACATACAATGCCGATAGGCTTATTTAATGCCAAATATACGGGTTCACTATGATTAATCGGAATAGGCTTCCCATCGATCAACACGATATCCAGTGGCTCTACTTCCGCGCCCGCTTCACATACGCTGCCATTAATTGTAATTCGCCCTGCTGCAATCAGCCTGTTCGTTTCCCGACGTGAGCAGAATCCTGTCTCACTAATGTACTTGTTAATTCGCATGATTCACCTATTTTACGTTGTAGTATAAGAAATATGGATCAATACAGGCGGTACGTCTTTAATCCACTAAAAAAACATCTGATTATGCGTACGTAATCAGATGTTAGCCTTTTAAAAACAACCCTATACATGCTCGGCCTACTTACTTCTGCCGCCTCTGTTACCAATTGGCTTGGCAGCGCCGCCTTTTGCAGCTCCTGCCGCTGTATTTCCTGGTTCACCGGTAGCAGCGCTTTTTCTCTTTACAGGCTTCGCCGTTTTGTTCCAGCGTGTCCAGCCTTTACTTCCCGTACCTCTGCCGGTTCCGCCACCCTTACTTTTTCCACCCATATAATCACTCCATGACTAGTCGTTCAGATTTAACTAAGCTATCATACCATTACTTTGATCATAATGCCCATTTGTTTTAAAAATTGAACATGTTAAGCCGCAAATACTTTTGTAAAATGGATCTTATTGTATTTTTGTTTGTTTGCAGGTAAATAATGAAATGAGATTGTATAGTATGGAAAAATAATGATCCTTAAAGGAGTGAAACACATGTCAGTTGATGTTTATCTTAATTTTAATGGAAACTGTCGCGAGGCAGCAGAATTTTACGCAGAGGCATTTGGGACTGAGAAACCAAAGATCATGACGTTCGGTGAAGCACCGCCCAACCCCGATTATCCTCTACCAGAAGAAGCCAAAAATTTGGTCATGCATACGCGGCTTCAAATTGATGGTAGTAATGTGATGTTTTCAGACGTTTTTCCTGGTATGCCTTTTGTTGCGGGAAACAACATCAGCCTCGCCATCGTCAATAAGGACGAAGAGAAAATTCGATCGTACTTTCATAAGTTAAAAGAAGGCGGGACCGTAAACATGGAACTTCAAGAAACATTCTGGAGCAAATGTTACGGAAGCCTCAAGGATAGGTTCGGAATTGAATGGCAATTAAGTTATGACAACGGAATGACCGACAGTTAGCCTTTTATATTGTCTTACGGACAGTTAAGCCCTCACAAGCTATCTGATTGAATGCTTTATGAGGGCTTAATATCAGTCGCAGCCTTGGAATTCTTCTAAAACCTTGAATTTGTCTCCATGGATCTTATCCAGGTGATCCTCTCCCCAATAGCATAAATGATCTAGCGCGGGTTTTAATCCCCAGCCGTAGTGCGTTAACTCATACTCCACTTTAGGTGGGATTTCATTAAAAACCTTTCGTGTAACAATCCCATCCTTTTCCAGACTTCTGAGCTGAGTGGTCAGCATTTTTTGAGTAATACCGGGCATTAACCTACGAAACTCAGACGATCGTTTCCGTCCTGTCATCAGATGGTAGATAATTAAAGGCTTCCATTTTCCTCCCATTACCTCTAAAGCTGCTTCCACTCCAACTTGATACTTCTTTTGAACCCTATTTTTGGTCGGTTCATTCATTCCTTAATCCTCCTTTAGAAGGCTACGTTTGCTCAGAACAACCCATCACTTCAATTCGTGACCCAGGTCAGTTTAGGTAATCTACCTAGGGCACTTCCATGTTCCTATGGCACCTGTATCATCCTATAGAACGTAAAAGTGCGTACTTCCAGATTATTTTCCTACTGTTTATAATAGCAGCAAGCATTGAGCATGCCTAGAAGTTAGCCTATTAAGAAAGGTAGTGAATAAATATGAAAGTATTAAGCGTTGTTTCACATCCGAGAAAAGATTCTTTAACCTTTAAGGTTGCTGGTCGTTTCGTACAAGGTCTTGCCGATGCAGGCCACGATTATGAGATATTGGATTTGCATGGGATCGGTTTTGATCCTGTTTTAAAAGGAGTAGATGAACCGGATTGGTCCGTTGCGAAGCAGTCCTTTTCCCCTGAAGTAGAAATGGAAATAAAGCGGATGAAGGAGCATGACGCGTTGGCATTTATTTTTCCACTTTGGTGGTGGCATTTGCCAGCTATGCTGAAGGGTTATATTGATCGTGTATGGAACAATGGGTTTGCGTACGGCTCGAATAACCTTCATCATCAGCATATCTTATGGATTGGCTTGGCCGGCGTTTCGAAAGAACAGCTGAAAAAGCGCAACTATGATGAAAAGATTACTCATTTGCTGAATGTGGGTATTGCAGATTATTGCGGTGTTTCCAATTCCAAGGTTGAATTCTTAGATGAGACACTGGGTTCAAATTCCCGTCATTATGAAATACTGCTGGACCAAGCTTATCGCTTGGGTTTAAATTATGCCAAAGATTAGGTTTAATTACAAGACGCTAACCCAGCCATATTATCCATGGACATGGGTTAGAGTCTTTCATTGATCTACATTTAATTGGCCTTTGACAACAAATAGAGGAAATAAGGGGTAACCAGGATAGTAATTATGATTCCGGTTGGAATATCAGCACCAAAACTGATTGTCCGTGTAAGTGTGTCAGCAATTAATATGACCAGTGCACCAACCAATGCAGTGGTAGGTAATAGTAGCTTATGATTGGGACCTACCAGCCTGCGAGCCAGATGGGGACTAACCATCCCCACAAAAAAGAAATTCCCACCAAGTGCCACGCTACCAGAAGCCAGAGCCACTGCTGCGATCGTCAAGCCGATAAATTCCCTTTTAATGGCTACGCCGAGCCCCGATGCTGTCTGATTTCCCAAATTCAGCGTATTGAGTGTGTTAGACCTGTAAAAAACGTAAAGGCAGATAATCAGCACCCAGGGGAGCAACACCATTATATAGCTCCAGTCGTCCCCCCACAGGTCTCCAGCCTGCCAACGCAGAGCAAAATCATACTGTTGCTTGTCTAATCGGAGCGTCAGTATCAGCGACAATGCGCTGTATCCACTCCCCATAGCAACACCCGTTAAAATTAGGCCTGTAGGCGAAATGTCTCTTCCCCGCCTGAAAGCAAACATAAAAATCAAGAAAGCTGCCGTTAGTCCGCCTGCAAAAGCCAGCCCTGGAAGAATAATAGGCGATAGTAATCCCTCACTAGCGAACAGCGTAATATACAAAAGCACAAATAAGCCTGAGCCCGAACTGATGCCTAGTGTCCCCGGACTGGCCATGTCGTTTTTGAGCAGGCTTTGCATAATACAACCCGATATCCCCATGCCAATACCCACTAATACGGAAAGCACAATACGTGGCAGTCGAAATTCAAATACGATCAGGTTCTGCTTATTCGTTCCTTCGCCGATGATGACCTTGAAAACTTCGAGTGGAGACAGATTCATTTTCCCGACATTCATGCTAAGTACAGCAACCAGTAGTGTCAACATGGTTAACAGTAAAATAATGCTTATACCCCTGCTATTGCGGGACAGCTTCAACTAAACTCCCTCCTTTGCTTGCGCACAAGGTAGAGAAAATAGGGTACTCCGACCAAAGCAAAAATAATGCCCAGCGGCGTTTCGTGAGGGCGATTAATCATTCGACCCAGCAAATCTGCTGCCAGGAGAAAGACTGCGCCATACAGCGCTGAGGCGGGAATAATATATCGATAATCTGTACCGACCAGACATCGCATAATATGTGGCACGATCAAACCTACAAAGCCAACAGGACCGACAACAATAACCGATAGCCCCGTTAGAATTAATACGATTAGGGTTGAAAATAGCTTAATTCTATTCGCACGAATTCCCAAGCCTGACGCCACCTCCTCTCCAAAGCTCAAGATCGTAATGGAGGGAGAAAGGGCAATAGCACAGACCAAGCCCACTACAAATAGTGGTGAAATGAAAGCCAGTTCACTCCACTTGGCACTAGCAGTACCACCAGCAGACCAATAATCAAGCGCTTGACCAATCTCATACTTAATAGCAAGAAAAGTGCTAAACGCACCAAAGAGCATGGAAATGGACATTCCTGCTAGCACTAAGCGCTGAGGCGTCATTCCCCGCTTGCCTATAGATGCGATGTAGTACGTAATTCCTGTCGTGATGGCTGCACCTAAACAAGAATACAGCATGGTCTCTCCGTAGGTGCGACCTGGTAAAAAGGCCATACATAGCGCAATAGCAAATGTCGAGCCTGAGCTTATACCGATGAGTCCCGAGTCGGCCAATGGATTGCGAGTGGTTCCCTGCATAATAGCCCCGCACACAGCCAAGCTGCACCCTACAATAATGTCTGCCACAGTGCGTGGAAAACGCAAAGTATGAATGATTTGGTGTTCCGTAATATTGGGATCAAATTGAAATACAGCCCCCCACGCCAGCTTCAAGCTCATCTCCGCAGCACCAAAGGTGATGGATGCTGCGGAAACTACCAAGAGCAGGAACACGCCCGCGATCATGTAGCTTACAAAATGAAATATTCCTTTTTTATTTTGTTCTTTGTGAGTAGACATTGATTACACCCTTAGTTGGTCAATTATGCATCGTTACTTCGTCTGTTCCAGTAATTTACCAATAATATAATCTAGCTGTCCTGTCATACTAGCAACGTCTGAATAATAGAAAAGTCCTGCATATTTCGCTGGAATTTCGATAATGTGCCCATTTTTGACGGCTGGAATACTGCTCCAGATTTTGGTCTTCGCATATTCGGATTCTTTGTCTTCCTGCTTAAACCACAGTACATAATCCCCAAAGTATTCAGCAGCTACCTCATAGGATAAAGAGCCTCGACTCTCTCCGGAATTTTTAATCAATGTATTGAGCTTTTCCGGTTTGTGAAGTCCTAGAAAATCGTAAAGCAACGTTCCTCCCCGTGAGCCTGTTTCATAATATATTCCGTAGGATCCACTGCCCCAGTCCTCGAAAATGCTAAATGTTTTGTCCTTGAATATGTCGGAATTAAGTTTTTCTTTGGCCTCACTCAGCTTGCTTTCAAACTGTGAAATCACTTTATCCGCTTCTGCTTCATGTCCTGTGGCCTGACCAAGGAATTTCAACCGTTCAACAGATGTCATTTTACCCTCAGGTATTACAAGAACAGGCGCAATTTTGGACAACTTATCATAATCCTTTGTGTCATATGTAATGATGAGATCAGGATCGTATTTCATAATTTCCTCGGTCTCCCACTTTTCAATAACAGGAATCCCATTAAACTTATCGTAAAAAGGCATAGTTTCTTGTTTCCAACCAAATACCGCAGCCGGCTTGATTCCCAGCGTGAATACATCGCCAATATACCAGTTGACCACTACCCGTTGGGGATTAGCGGGCACCTTTACATCTCCTTTTATCGTAGAGACTGTACGTGTACCAGACTCACCGCCTGCCTCTTCTTTCGTGGAAGATGCAGGTTGAGCAGATGAATCTGAGGAACTTCCAGCATTTCCACATCCTGAAATAACGAAGATCATTACGAATAATGCACATAAAATCATGTAAGATTTCTTGCTCATCATATGATGCATGTTATAAATTCTCCTTTGAAATATAGTAATTGCAGAGCATACTTAAAAACAGTGATATTGATAATCATTATCACTAATATAAAATTGTAAATTTCTGCTTCATGATTGTCAACTGTTTCTTTAAGTTTTATTTACTTTAATGGGTTTTCCAACGTTGCCCTTCTATTCGCTTCATGCCATTCCTGATAGATTCCTCCAATTTCATAAAATGCGTTATTCATTGCTGTTGTCAGCTCCTTCATGATCTCCTTGGTATATTTTAGATGAGTATTTTGGTTATCTACTTTATATTTGCGAAGCAGATTTAGATGAGAAATGATATGAATTGTATCTTCGATGATCCAATACATCACATCCTCTACATCTTGAGTAAGCTTATTCAGCATCTGTACGCCTCTTTCGTACATCTGTAGCGTATACCCCTGTTTGCCAACTTTCACATACGGACTCAGATCATCATAAAAATCCGTACGAAAAGGTCGTCTTACATATTGCTCATATTGTTCTTCGTACATCGAAGTTTGTTCGAGCAGCTTAATGGTCATATCTATGATTTCTTGTTTTCTGTATATTTTTTTCATCAGATTTCCCCATCCTTTTCTCTACTAAAATTTAGGTCATAATCATATTAGGTCATAAGTGATGCAATAAAATACTAAACTATTTTTTTACCAACCATTAACAATTCCTTTGGCTGCAATCGATAAATAGAATAGAGGAGATTCTCCTCAATATTTCAAACTGGCCGTTTGGGAATTCACCTATAAGATTAAGAAACAATCATAAAACACTATAAATAGACCGTCACTCTCAGGAGCGGCGGTCTTCACATTTTACTACTCAGGTGAAGAGGTAGATACCATTTTGGTATAACCGTTTGAAAGTAATCATACCCCTCCAAAACCTCTTCAGCTCGTTGCACCATATCGTCTACCTCTTCTTTGCCAAATGGAATGGCCCAGTGAATCGATGAAATCTGATTGCTTGCAATATACAGTGCCATTAACCTAAAAAATAAATCCGGCACATCGTTATTGAAATAACCGTGAATACGACCAGAAGCAAATAATGGGCTTAATCCAGCACACCAGGTGATACGATTGAATTCCTCCCAGGGATCGCCATAATCCAGTCTATTAAAATCAATGATACCCAGTTCACCAGATGAGGTAATCACCATATTGCCCACATGATAATCCCCGTGCTGAAATGTCTGGGGGCGATTTTCTAATAGATGACGGTTTTGCTCAATAAAACTTATCGTTTGATCTGCTCCTTTTAAAGCAATACCGCATGACTTATAGTTTCTGATATATCTGTTGATTTTGGCATTATAATGTTCAGCCCATGGGACGCGATCTTGCTCCGCGTAAATCTCATGCAACTTAGCCAATACCTTTCCAGCATGAACTCCAAGCTGATACTGCTGTTCTGCATTTAATGTGGGTATAATTCCTTCAGCATCCTCCCCGTTGACCCAGGTAAATAAAGAGTATACCGACTGTCCGTTGTTGCACAATCCAAAACCAAGCGGACGGGACATTAGAACATTATCTATATGATCCAGCTTTTTTACGGATTCAAATTCTCGCTGTTTCTTGTCATATTGGGTGATATTCGAAATTCTCAGCAGCAAATCTCTACCGTCAGTGGTTTGAATAAAATATTTGCTGTCACTGGACCAGCCTTTATGAATTTCTTGCACGTTCCTCCATGCGCTGGCACCTGGAATTTCACTCAAAAAATGATTCACGCTCGCATCCCCCCACGCTAATAGCCTTTTTATACCTTCCATAGTTTACCTTTAAAATGACAAAGGAATCAATCTTCTTGCCAGCATAAATCCAAATTAAAAAGGCTGAAAAGACAGACGTCTCTTCAACCTGAATATAAAGTGAGTTGTTGGTCATAAATACCTATCACCTATACCCTCAATTTAGTAAGAATAGGAGAACTCATTTTTAAATTCGTCTACCCGTTGAATGGTTTTCAGAATATTCCGACCTTCACGGGTGCCATCAATAATACGACGCGCTTGTTTGCTGTCTCCGATATTTACAACTTCCACCTGATGCTCTTTTCCATATTGAAGCAAGCTATCCATCAGTGGAGTGTATGAACGCATACCCAAACATACGAACCCTAGATCAAAAGGAATCTCAAACTCCTGTTCTCCATGCTTTACTTTGAAGCGGTCGCTGCACACTTCTGTCAAAGCCGTCTCTGTATGGACATTTACTCCCCTTTCCTCCACCATTTTCATCATTGAAATGCGGGTAATCATATCCAGATCCTTGCCCAATAAAGGCATCATCTCAATGATAGAAACTTTTTGAGCCCCGCGTTCCGCATAATATTCTACAACATCCAGTCCCACGGCTCCTCCACCCACTACAGCAATACGTTTGCCTTCAAACTCTTGAAAGTTCTCCATGTTGTTCAACAGGTCAAAGATGGAAAATACTTTTGTACCCGGTTTGCCTAGTTGATCGTGCAGACCTGCAATGGGTGGAAGCAGTGGCTGGGCCCCAGTTGCATTGACAATAATATCAGGATTCAGAGCACTAATCATCGACATATCTGCTCTTGTACCCGTGACAATGTTCAGATTGGTTAACTGCTTGGTGCGCTGAATCAGATAATCTGGGAAATCATTGATGCGCGTTTTGTCTGGTAAGCGAGCAATATCACGCGCGAGGCCACCCAGTTCTGGCTTTTCTTCGAAGAGAGTTACTTTGCAGCCTACCTCAGCTGCTGTACAGGCCGCTTCCATCCCCGCCGTGCCCCCACCGATCACAACGACTTGAACACTGTTTCTAACTCGTTGTTTCCTGTATTCAGCTTCCTTGAACAGATCCGGATTAACCGTACAGCAAATCGGTTTACTTTTGGAGATACGGTGATCGGCACAACCAATGTTGCAGGAGATGCATTTTCTAAGCAAATGCTCGTAGCCGTTTTGCACTTTAAGCACCCAGTTCGGTTCTGCGATCAAACCTCTGCCCATTGCCAGAAGATCAGCGTCACCTCTTGCCAAAATATCCTGAGCAGCCTGTGGGCTCCGTATATTACCCGAGGTCATCGTGACCTTTCCGAATTTTTCTTTTACCGCTTTGGCCATATATGAGCGCCAACCATCAGGCAGGTTCATCCCGTCAATCTGGAACTGGATGGAATCATTTAGAGCTGCGGAAACGTTCAAAATATCTATCTCATCATTGAGATACTCCAGTAACTCCAGTGTATCTTCCAAGGTGTTCCCACCTTCTGTGAACTCCTCCGCACTAAAACGTAAGCAAATGGGGAAAAATGGGCCCACCACTGAACGAATTTCATCAATGACTAATCTGGCAAAACGAGTACGGTTTTCTGCGCTGCCGCCAAATTCATCCGTACGTTTATTATACACTGGCGAAAGAAACTGACTCAGCAAGTAGGAATGTCCTGCGTGAATTTCAACACAGTCAAACCCAGCTCGTTGCGCTCTTCCCGCTGCTTCGCCGTATTTACGCACAATGGCATAAATTTCTTCTTTTTGCAGAGGTCTTGGGATCGCTCCACCCTTTTTAGAAGGAATATTCGAAGCGGATACGGGTTGAACTCCGTTCAGTCGTCCCGCATAAGCCGAAGCACCCGCATGGTTAATTTGTACAGAAACACATGCCCCATAAGAGTGCAGGGCTTCTGTTAATCTAAACAGTCCAGGAATAAACTGATCATTATCCATCCGCAGCTGAGTTGTCCCGTTCGTACCCATGGGGAAATCCAGACAAACATTTTCTACTGTGATCAGGCCAGTCCCCCCTTTAGCCCGTTGCACGTAATAGTCAATATGATCCTGAACAAAGCTTCCATCCATGGCAGCAAAGTTGGTTCCCATTGGGGGCATTACAATCCGATTCTTCAAGGTCATGCGCCGTATGGTCAGAGGTTCAAATATCGCAGGATAGTAGTTCATTGTTCTTCCTCCTTGCAGGTTTGCAAATTTCATTTTCAAGTTTCATTAAATAACTCATATATGTGATTTTTTTCACTTTAAAGGATATCGAAGTTTTATTGATTACGATCATTCCTTATGAATTGATTTTATATCATTCAATCTATAAATTCTAATGCTATTTTATGTACTGAATCATAGTTTCAGTCTATAGATGAAATATAGTCCTACATAAAAAAAGGAACAATCCTTTGAGAAATGTTCCTTTTGACTCAAACCAAAATCATACTTTTATTCATTATTCACCTACGCATTCGTTCTTTTGAAGCCGAAGGGTCTACGCTCCAATTTCCCTTCCCTGACATATCTGTCCAGTAGTTCACACATTGTAGCATATCCATTGTTTCTGAATGAAGTTGCGTAGGCAGTGGCTTTAGGAGAAGTGTTCAAATATTGAAGGAAAAATCCTTCGTCTATCACCTGCGTATCATAAATATAAGCTTCAATCGATGTATGCCATTCTGGGTGATGCTCCCCAATATTCACAAACAGACAATGATCACCATGTAAATCAGCTGACCATATTCCATCAATAATCAAGTCTGTTTCTTTTTGTTCCAGCCATTCAAACTGAGTTGGGAACGTCTCGTACTCCGAAGGTCTGATTTGACGGGTTACGGTAGCCATTCGTTCACATAAACGCTGCGCAGATAGCGTGTACTCGTCCCACAAGCCCAAAATAGCCATATCTCTTGCACGCGAGTCTCCCCACTCTTGATCTTCTTCGGCCGAAGTTTGTAAGTGTGTGAACGTTTGGTCTATCCGCTTATGCCTCATTGCTATTCTCCTTCCTCCTATTTATCACAAGTGTATTCCATTTAGAAACCAAAAATCCCTTGCTCGAAAAGCCGTGTGAGTTCAGAAAAGAAACATCACGGCTTGACAGCAAGGGAAATATACCTATCTATATACAGATTATACTTTTAGATCACCATCATAGGTAGCAATCATTTTGTATAGTTCGGGACGACGGTCACGGAAAATGCCCCATTCGATCCGCCCTACTTCGAGCTCGTCCAGATCAAATTCAGCAGTAAGCACTTCTTCATCAGTACGACTCGCTTCTGTGATTTTGTTCCCCTGAGGTCCGGCGATAAATGATGAGCCGTAGAAATTGATACTGGATTCTTCATCTGTTTCCATTCCGATGCGGTTGGAAGCAATGACTGGAATCAGATTGGAAGCTGCATGACCTAGCATGCAGGTCTGCCAGTGGTCCTTGGAGTCAATGGAAGAATCCTGTGGCTCAGAACCAATCGCTGTCGGATAGAACAAAATCTCTGCGCCCATAAGCGCCATACAGCGGGCCGCCTCGGGATACCATTGATCCCAGCATACGCCTACCCCAATTTTGGCATAACGTGTATTCCACACTTTAAACCCAGTATCGCCCGGATTAAAATAAAACTTTTCCTCATACCCAGGACCATCCGGAATGTGGCTTTTACGGTATTTACCCAACACTTCACCGTCTGCATCAATGACAGCAAGACTGTTGTAACGAGCATAGTTTTTCTTTTCGTAAAAGCTGATTGGCAGCACAACCTGCAATTCTTTGGCAATCTTCTTGAAATGATTAACCGCTTTGTTGTGCTCCAGCTCAGTTGCATATACATAATAATCAGACTTTTCCTTCTGGCAGAAGTACGGAGTTTCGAACAATTCCTGCAGCAAAATAATTTGCGCGCCTTGGGCTGCCGCTTCACGTACCAGTTTCTCTGCTTTGCTGATATTTTCTTCAATATTGGTAGAACAGCTCATTTGAGTTGCTGCCACTTTTACTTTTCTCACCTTAGTCCTCCTTATGAATGTTGTATCGTTTAACGCTTTACAGCAGGCATCTGCTGGGTTGTACAGTGTACATTACCGCCTTCACGGATAACTGCCATACCATCTACAGTGCGGATCTTGCGATTCGGAAATACTTTTGCTAGTACTTGCTGGGCTGCAAGATCGCTCTCAGCGGCAGTTCCGCCAAACACTGGCAAAATAATACCGCCATTCACAAAGTAGAAATTAATATAGCTCAGTGTTAGTCGGCTATCTTCATAATCCACACGCGGCGGTTGGCCGATCTGAATCACTTCCAGCTTACGACCTTTGGCATCTGTTGCTTGTTCTAGAATGCGCAGATTTTCCTGCGTGATTTCATAATTTTCATCCTCTGGATCATCACATACTTGCATAATGACCTTACCAGGAGCAGCAAAGCAAGCAATATTGTCCACATGACCATCTGTTTCATCGCCACTGAGTCCGCGTTTTAGCCATATAATTTTTTCGGCACCTGTATATTCGCATACGTACCGTTCTATTTCTTCTCTGCTTAGTTCCGGATTGCGATTGGGATTAAGCAAGCACTCTTCGGTTGTAATCAGGGTGCCTTCGCCGTCTACGTGCAGTGAACCGCCTTCCATTACTAGTGGTGCATCTAACCGTGGAACTCCAAGTTGGTCCAGAATTTGCGGCGCAACCTGGTCATCTAGATCCCATGGAGCATATTTGCCGCCCCAGGCATTAAACTTCCAGTTTACACCTGCCAACTGACCATGTTCGTCTGTCAGAAAAGTTGGACCGTTGTCACGCAACCACGCATCGCTATGCTCTATCGGCAGCAGTTCTACCCGTTCCCCAAGTTCAAGCGCTTTAACGCTCTCCAGATCATCTGGATTTACGACTACGGTAACTGGTTCAAATTCCGCCATGGCACTTATAATTTCGGCATAACCCTTACTTACCTCGGCATGCATCTCCGGGTAAACCATTGAAGATTGTACAGGCCAGGAAATATACGTACGTTCATGTGGCGCCCATTCAGGCGGCATCTTATAATATGAATCCTTAATTTGCATGTATTGAAGCTCTCTTTCTTTTCAAAATGTAGACTCCGCTCCTATCATACAATAATATGATCTTTGTCTCAATCGAAGCGGAAAAGTTTTAATAATTCACATTGTAATTTAAAGAAAATCACTTTGAAAAGGTGATTGTTTTTACTGTACAGCCATCAAAATCCTTCACAGTAAATTGTGCTCCCTCCAGCACACCATAAGAGGATGGGTAGTTTTCTTTTGGCAATGCGATCGAACCAGGGTTCAGTACAAAGACCCCATTTTCCACATCTGCTACCGGAATATGAGTGTGTCCCTGAATGAACACATCCCCTGCTTCCAGTGGCGGCAAATTTCCGATACTAAAACCATGTCCGTGCGTGACATAGATTCGCCGTCCTTCATGATACAGCAAAGCATAATCACCCATCATTGGAAACTCTAGCAACATCTGATCCACTTCTGCATCGCAATTCCCGCGCACCGACACTGCAATGTGGGATTTGTATTGGTTCAGCATAGCAGCCACTTCCGCCGGGTTATATCCTTCCGGTAACGGATTACGCGGTCCATGGTACATATAATCTCCAAGCAAGACAATACGGTCAGCTTTCTCCTCCTTGAATTTTTCCAGTGCTAATTGCAACCAGTACAGCGAACCGTGAATATCTGATATAAACATTAATTTCATATTTTTCCCTTCCTTTCTGAATAGACCATTGTAATTTAAAAATGTTCCTCTTACGTTCATTATTACACTATTCCCTAAACAAATCTGTGCAAAAATGTTTCTTTACGTTTGGTATGACGCAAAACTACAGCTCCAGATAAGCTGTAGTTTTATGGTTAATTCCTTTTATACTTGTGCTTATCATCTTCGGTGATTTTACGGATGACCTTGCAAGGGTTTCCTGCGGCAATCACGCCAGAAGGAATGTCTTTGAGCCCTAATTGTGATTTTTCTTTTTCTGTCATAGCTTGTCTACACTCCGTTTATGTAGCTAGATACTTGTCGTAAATGACGCTCATGAAAAAATTTGGCGACCGCTTCCTCCGTAATAAAGCAGAAGCGGTCGCCACGTAAAACCATCATTATATTTTACAACTTAATTTAATTATATTATAAATTAACGCTTCAAGCTTTCACCGTTCGTAGCAATAACTTCTTTGTACCAGTGGAACGATTTCTTTCGATATCTTTCAAGTGTACCGCTACCATCATCATGACGATCTACGTAAATGTAGCCATAACGTTTTTTAAGCTGAGCAGTCGACGCGCTGACAAGATCAATACAGCCCCAAGATGTATAGCCCAGAACCTCTACTCCATCTTCAATCGCTTCCCCAACTTGAACCAAATGATCATTCAGATAGTTGATCCGGTAGTCATCTTCAACCGTTTTTTCACCTTTTTCATTGGTGATAAGCTCGTCCACAGCGCCCAGACCATTTTCAACGATGAACAGTGGTTTTTGGAAGCGATCATAAAATGTATTCAGCACATAGCGCAGACCTTGCGGATCAATTTGCCAGCCCCACTCACTTGCCTCGAGATGCGGATTGCTAACCCCACCGAGGATGTTACCTTCACCTTTGACTTTTTTAGCTTCGTCAGCCGTCTCACAAGTACTCATATAATAACTGAACGAGATAAAATCAACCGTATGCTTCAGATCTTCAGCATCACCTGGCTCAAAATGAATAGAGATTCCGTTTTCTTTGAAGAAACGTTTCATGTAACCTGGATACTGACCTCTTGCATGAATATCGGCAAATGCCATGTTTCTGTGATCAAATTCCATTGCTGCAATCACATCGTCTGGATTAGGTGTCAGCGGATAAGTAGGCATACTCAGTACCATACAACCAATTTTGAAATCAGGGTTAATCTGATGACCGATTTTTACTGCTCTTGCACTCGCTACCAGCTCATGGTGAATAGCTTGATAAAGGTCTTGTTCACTAAGTTGATCTTTTGGTGTGCTAATCCCGCCACTCATGAATGGTGCTTCAAGAATCGAGTTGATTTCATTGAACGTCAACCAGTATTTAACTTTATCTTTGTAGCGATTAAATACAGTTGTTGCATAGCGCTCATAGAAATCAACAAGCTTACGGTTCACCCAACCATCGTATTCTCTGGACAAATGTAAAGGTGTTTCATAGTGAGATAATGTAACGAGTGGCTCAATACCATATTTATGAAGTTCATCAAACAAATCATCATAAAATTGCAAGCCTTTTTCATTAGGCTCAAGTTCGTCACCTTTAGGGAAAATACGTGACCAAGCAATGGAAGTACGGAACACTTTAAAGCCCATTTCCGCAAAAAGTTTGATATCTTCTTTATAATGATGGTAAAAATCAATACCGATCAACTTCATATTATCTTCTGTTGGTACATCCGTCACCGGTCCCCAACCACCACGAGGAGTTACATCCTGAATGGACCAGCCTTTTCCGTCTTCTTGATAAGCGCCTTCGAGCTGATTAGCAGCAACTGCTCCACCCCACAGGAAATCTTTTGGAAACTGTGTACTCATATTTTCTCCGCCTTTGCTGATGTTTTTTCATAAACTAGCACATAAACACGTTACCTCTACGCTAATGTTTATAAAGTACTTCTAATTGAATCTTAAGGTTTGTAACGCGTTTCATGTCAAGTATTATTTTAAAAACTTGCAGAGTCTATAATCGTATTATCTCCAATACTTACTTCCCTATTTATAACAACGTCCCCACCCATCTATCCGTTAATTACCAATTGTAACTGGGTGAGCTATTCTTCAAAGTGGAAGGCCTCTATTTTCTTTTTTCCACCAATTGTAAATTGTAGGTCAAGCTTTCAAGGGTAACTGAAATCAACCCATACATGTATTCATCGTGCGTATCGTTTTTTACAAAAATCTCAGGCATATGTTCTTTGGGTACATCTTTAAGACAGCCGTTATAAATATCATCCAACAGTGCTGGCTTAGATAACTCTCCGGTCAAAGCGATCGATACAGGGTCTATAATCGCAATAATGGATGTTATCGTTTTGATCGCCAAAAAAACAAATTCCTGTGTGCTATTTAACTGTTTAAGCTGTTCCTCTCTCGTTATGCCAAAGGGTAAAAAGGAAACTTCCCCGGCAAATTTGGTATTTCCTTTTAACAAATGTCCATCGACAATAAAACCCGCTCCCGGAAAATTATCCTTGGGAAACGTAACAATAGCGAAGGTTTTGTCCTCATCATAATTTTGCATGTTATAAAATCCATAGACGGTCAGATGCATATCATTTTCAATGGTGACTTCTACCCCGTATTTATCTTGAAGGCGTGGTCCTACAGGGACTCCTATCAGCAGATCAAGATCGCAGACATCAATAACCCCTTGATGAACAACCCCCGGGATGCCAATACCAATCGCTTTAACGTTTTCGTAGTTGTTAATCAGCTCTTCAATTTGGTGATCTATTACTTCATAATCAATATGAGGCACAACGGATGTGTTCTCTGCAATAATATCGCCAAGCATATTGGCAACAGCATAAGTAAGAGAATCTACTCCGCCTTCCGTTTTCACAGTTAAACAAATAATATAGGAATAATCAGCGTTATATTTGTAACGTCTAGCCGGACGCCCACCGTTCGATTCTTCCAATTCCATCTCTAATACTTCTCCGGTTTGAAGAAGCTCATTTAGAATATTTCCGCAGGTTGCCACACTAAGTCCTGTAATACTGGCTATAGATGACTTGGTTGCATATTCCTTGGATTTCAGTGTGTTTTTAACTAGCTCTACATTAATGTGTTTGACCCGAATGGTATTATTGGAAACTGGTTGTATTTGAATACACTCCTTTTGAAGTGATTATAAAAAGCTTAATAATAAGCTGTAATATAACGCTCGGTCTGCAATAAGTCAATTTGCACTACCCGTACGCAAAGAATATGATTCTCAATTCGATTAGTCAACCATCATGATATACTATGTTTAAGGGACAAAAATTTAATGATAAAACTAACAAGAAAAGGGAGATTCTATTGGCAACTAGCGAATATGTAGCAATCATTGCATTGATCCTCTCCGTCATACTTTTGTTCAAGGTCTATCACCTTCAATCTCGGCTTAATGACTTGAAATCCGATGTGGAGCGTCTTGAGAATCGTTCAGGACTAACGGGAACCTCGATGTCAAATACAATCGCTCCTCCTGCTCCACATATCCAACATGCAGATGCTTCTGAAGAAATCAATGAAAGGCTGCTTCTACTGATCAGGGAAGGAAATAAGATTAAAGCCATAAAAGAGTTAAGAACCGCTAAGAATCTTTCACTTAAGGATGCAAAAGATTATGTAGATTACTTGGAAAAACGCTAAGAAAGGAAGAATTAAAATGAGTGTGAGTAAAACAAACGCTATGCGTATATTGGACGGGCAACACATCCACTACAATATTTTGAGTTATGAGCACCAAGACGGAAAAATAGACGGTATGAACGTAGCCGAAAAGATTCAAAGAGCACCCGAATCTGTTTTTAAAACTTTGGTTGCACATAGCAAACAAAATCTGTTTGTTTTTGTCATTCCTGTACATAAAGAGCTCGATCTCAAAAAGGCTGCTAAATCTGCGGGAGAGAAGAAAATTGAAATGCTTCCAGTTAAGGATTTGCAAAAGCATACGGGATATATTCGCGGCGGCTGCTCTCCCATAGGGATGAAAAAGATCTATCCCACTTATATCGACCAGCCTGCAGTTGAGCTGGAAACGATCGTCGTAAGCGCTGGGAAAATTGGAACCCAAGTGGAGCTGAGTCCGCATGATTTAGCCCAAATCATTCAAGCACAGTTTACAGATCTAACCCACACGGCATAAAACTCATCACGTCCTCATAAAATCTTTATGCGTATTTTCTCTTAATCCTATGCTTCATCATGCTTCAACTTGGAGAGGAAGATCAAATAATGCATAATGATTGCTCGAAAAAAGTCGGAATCCCCCAGCCCATAAGAAGTGATGGCGCAGGGGGGATTGACAAGGGTCCACGTGATGTGATGAGGGATTTACAAAATCCAGATATGCTGGTTCCTCCCGTAACGGACAATGGTCTCATACCGAATATGAGGTTTTCTTTTTCAGACGCCCATATGCAGCTTAATCAGGGTGGATGGTCAAGAGAAGTTACAGTAAGGGAATTACCCATTGCCACAACTCTTGCCGGCGTGAATATGAGTTTGACACCGGGCGGTGTCCGCGAACTTCACTGGCATCAGCAGGCAGAATGGTCATATATGCTGTTAGGTAGTGCTCGCATTACGGCAGTTGACCAAGATGGACGTAATTTTATTGCTGATGTAGGCCCTGGCGATCTCTGGTATTTTCCACCTGGCATCCCGCATTCTATACAGGGCCTTGAAGAAGGCTGTGAATTTTTGCTGGTTTTCGACGATGGCAGTTTCTCCGATCTGAACACCTTATCCATCTCGGATTGGTTCGCACACACACCTAAAGAGGTGCTCTCTGCAAATTTCGGGATTCCAGAAGCCGATTTTGCAGAGATTCCTCAAGACCAAGTGTACATCTATCAGGACTCCGTTCCCGGTTCAATTCAAAGTCAAGCGGTTCCTTCTCCCTACGGGACGTTGCCCCAATCCTTTAAGCATGAGTTACTAGCTCAGCCCCCGATCAAAACACCAGGCGGAAGCGTACGGATCGTTGACTCCTCCAATTTTCCGATTTCCAAAACCATTGCAGCTGCCCTTGTTGAGATTGAGCCTGGAGCCATGCGAGAAATGCATTGGCACCCCAATAATGACGAATGGCAATACTATCTTGCCGGGCAAGGACGGATGACTGTCTTTGGCGGTAATGGTGCAGCTCGTACATTTGATTTCAGAGCCGGGGATGTTGGATATGTGCCCTTTGCTTACGGTCATTACATTCAAAATACAGGTTCTAGCACACTATGGTTTCTTGAGATGTTTAAAAGTGACCGTTTTGCAGATGTGTCCTTAAATCAATGGATGGCTCTTACGCCTAAAGAACTGATTCAAAGTAATTTACACGTTGGCGCTGATGTGATCTCTAATTTACGAAAGGTCAAATGGCCCGTCGTCAAGTATCCTGGTTACTCTTATGACCCTAAAAAGAAATAAAGGAAACACTTTGTCATGATGTCTTCCAGCTGTTTCCGTGGCTCAGAACAAACTGCTCAAATGAGACCGGACAGCGCCCAGTGACAAGCTTAACGGTATCGGTCACTTGGTCTTCACTTCCATTTTCACGTATCCTTCTATCTAATCCTGCCAGCATATCTGCATATTCCTCAGGCATTCCAGCGTGAACCATGCCCGCTTTCAACTCTTCATCAGACAACGAGATATGCTGGATCGGTTGGACTGTTGATTTCCCGATCAGTTCAGCCACTTCGTCATATGTTAGTGATTGAGGTCCAGTGATGACATGAGCCGTGTTGTGTGGTTTATCGTCAATAAGAGCCCTCACTCCTACTTCTGCAATGTCATCTGCACTTACGAAGCCTATTCTCCCGTTTCGGGTTGCACTATAAATGGCCTTGTTGTTTTTGATCGTGCCCACATGCTGGCCTTCTGTGAAATTCTCCATAAAGTAGGATGGCTGCAGTACAGCCCACTCTGGAGCTAATCTACGAAGTGCTTGATGCACAGGTCCAAATACTGGTCCGTCCTCAGGCACAGATGCGCTCCCTAACAGCACAAATCTTTGCACTCCGGCACTCAAGGCTTTTTCAATAAAAGGAATCATCACTTTGGCGGGATTGACGTCCAGCACAGGTACTACCAAATAAATTTTACCTACATTCATCAGCGCCTGTGCATGTGTTGATTCATCATACCAATCAAAAAATACATAATCCGCCCCTTCCGAATTGCCAGGTTTAGTACGCCCTGCCAAACGTACCGGATACTGAAGTTGCATAAGTCTGGCAGCTACACGGCTGCCTGTTTTGCCGTTTGCTCCTGTAATCAACGCTATATTTCTGTCTTTCATGAAATTCAACTCCTATTTTAATTTTTATTTTCGCCTAGATCTCTATATCCCTATGAGACTTGACTTTTTCATTCACGATTCTAGAGCTTCTAGAGCTACTAAAGGGTTCCAATAATCTTTGTAGTGAGTAATTTTTCCGTTCTTCAGCTTAATAACAGAAATGTAGGTTTGATTATACGGTTTACCTGTGCTCACAGCCTGCGCCTCAGAGGCGAATTCGGCCACGAATAAACCCGGGTCCGTTGTCGTATGGATAGTTGGTGAAGAGAAATGCTGAATCCGAAGTATACTAGGAAACTCCTTAATATACTCGTAAATTGCTGCTTTACCCTGAAGCACTTGTACAAAATGTTTAGGTGCATAAGGGAACTCGAAAACAGCGTTATCATCAAATAATGAAATCCATTGCTCCATATTTTCTTCTAACAGGTTGCTCGTAAATTTATGCATGACTGCTTGTGCTTGCTGTTTTGCATCGTCAGTATTCGGATTGATATTCATGGTAGACACCTCGCATATTTATTTTAATTTCTGTTTTAAAAGTGAATTCAAGACGCGAAAATAAACATAATCATTCTAGACTGAATAGTCTATAATACTCAAAAAAATTTGACTAATCGGTCTGGAATGTTCAAAAAATAAACGCTATTAAGCGTTCATAAAGATCAATCCAAAACCGACAGCGTCGTACGTACAATATCTCTAAGCACCTCAGTGCTGGCGCCTGTCTTGGCGGTAAATGTCAACGATAGTCGGGCATGATTTAGAAATCTGGCGATTGACAATAGCTCAGATTCCGTAGCATGAATCTCCCCCTCTTTTTGGGCGCGGACTAGGGCGTTGTAAAAGGCAAGTTCAAGCTTTTCAGTATTTTCAGAAATAAAAGCTTTGATCTCATGATGATGCGGAGCCTGTTCAATAGCACTGTTCATAATAAAGCATTCCTTGGACAGTCTCTTATCCGTCAAGACTCTAACAGATTCATTAAAAATCGTCGCTATTGCATCCTTAATGCTCCCAGGTTGACTGAGCAGATGAACTACGGCTTCAGTTTTGTCACGTATATAAAGCTGAATAGCCGAAAAAAATAAATCATATTTCGTTCCGTAGGTATCATAAAGACTCTGCCGCGCTATACCCAGCTGATCCAGTAAAATAGTCAGAGAAGTTCCCTCATAGCCATGCTCTCCAAATACAGCCATAGCTTTTCGCAGAACACTTTCAGTATCAAATTCTTTAGCTCTTCCCAAACCTCATGTTCACCTCCTTGACTATGATTATAATTTTTTCAGACTGATCAGTCAAGAAAATGAAATTGATTTTATATCATTTTATTCACAAAAAAACCATCGTACCGAAATACGATGGTTTAGGGATGTTTATTTTATCCAAACGCTCAGATGTAAATGATGCAATCCGATTATTCCTCAGAGTCTACGTTGTGGTACACCTGCTGAACATCTTCCAAGTCCTCTAATGCATCAATCAATTTATCAAATTGAACCTGTGCATCTTCCGGAAGAGTAATATCATTTTGGGCAAGCATGGTGAGCTCAGCCACAGTAAACTCAGTTACTCCTGCCTGCTTGAAAGCTTCCTGAACAGCATGGAATTGATCAGGCTCTGCATATACGATGACGGCTTCATCTTCTTCAATGATGTCACGAACCTCGACATCTGCCTCCATCAGCAGCTCCAGCACTTCATCTGCGGTTTTACCCACCAGACCAATAACTGCCGTGGAATCAAACATGTAGGCTACAGATCCGCTCACGCCCAAGCTACCGCCATTTTTAGTAAATGCAGAACGCACATCCGATGCTGTACGGTTTACGTTATTAGTCAGTGCATCTACAATGACCATGGAGCCGTTCGGTCCGAAACCTTCATAACGAAGCTCTACGTAGTTTTCATCGCCAGCACCTTTTGCTTTTTCAATAGCACGGTCAATGATCGCTTTCGGTACATTGTACGTTTTTGCACGTTCTAACACGACTCTTAGTACCCGATTGGATTCAGGATCAGGCTCGCCCTGTTTGGCTGCCACATAAATTTCCACGCCAAATTTAGCATATATACGACTCGTATTAGCATCCTTGGATGCCTTCTTTTCTTTAATGTTATTCCACTTACGTCCCATAATATCCCGCTCTCTTCCTGTATGAATATACACAACGAACTTCATTATATCCTTGTATATTATATCTCCTAAAGGACATACGAACAAGTTCAAACAACTCCGTTATGGAAAAATAAACAATTCTACCTAATTAGGGATGCTTCAAGAATGTGAACTTTCAATCCCCTCATCTATGGACAATAATCCTATGAATGTCTAAGATGAGGAGGAAGTCTGACTTGAAGGAGATTATTCACTTGGATGTCTTACATAAAAAGTTGAGCAATAACCATGAAATCACGGTATATGAAACCACGGAGCTATATGGTGAAAAGGGATTATTTCGCGTGATGCAATTCTCCAATGCAGCCATCCAAGGTGCGATGGATTTGAATCATCCGCAACGTATTCTGTTCGAATATCCCAGAGCAATCATTCATCTCATGGAGCTGAACGACCCGTCATTTGAAGACGTGTTTGTTATCGGACATGGTGTAGGCACGATTGCGGGTCATTTTGCAGACAAACGCTTTAAGATTGCCGAGCTGGACGCACAAGTGGTAGAATTCAGCCAAACATTCTTTGGATACGACCAGGACAATGTAGTTATTGGTGATGGACGCCGCATTCTGGAGAAGGAGAGCCCGGATGCTTATGACTATATTATTTTGGACGCCTTCACGGAGCAGGGTACGCCTTTGCATTTAATATCTTGGGAATTTTTCAAAATGGCCAAAGAAAAGCTGGATGCAGAAGGCTCGCTAATTATGAATTTGATAGGCAAAAGCGAACACGATCATCTGATCCATGCCATTCACACAACGCTGCGTGAAGAATTCGCCTATGTTACCACGTTCTCCCTACCCTCGGAAGGCATTGCTGACATCCAAAATATCATTATGATAGGTCGAGACAAGCCCATTCGTTTTCAGGCACGTCAGATGGCCGACTTTCATGAGATTACCCTTGGAGAAGGTCATGTTCTGCGGGATACAGATGCTTAGTGTTGAATGAGGTTCAGTATCCGTCTCTCTACATCATGGATATGAATTGACTCTTTGTGGCTGCTTCTTCGCTCTACGAACTCTACTTTTCCGTGTTCAGCATCTTTACCAACGACGATACGCACGGGAATACCTACTAAATCCGAATCTTTAAATTTAACCCCTGGGCGTTCCTCACGATCATCTAGCAACACCTCCACACCGCGATCCTGCAGTTGGCTGTATAAGTCCTCAGCTATTTGCATCTGAAGCCTGTCTTTCACAGAAATCGGAATGATATGAACCTGAAACGGGGCCAGCGCATGCGGCCATATTATTCCGTTCTGGTCATGATTTTGCTCTACAATGGCGGACAGGATTCGGGAAACACCAATACCATAACAGCCCATAATCATCGCTTGATCAGTTCCGGACGCATCTAGAAAAGTTGCACCCAGCTTTTCACTGTACTTGGTGCCCAGTTTAAATACGTGTCCAATCTCAATTCCTCGATGAAGTTCCAATTTCCCTTCGTCACACCGAGGACATCTATCCCCTTCTATAACATTGCGCAAGTCTGCCACATAGCGAAGATCTAGATCGCGTCCTGGATTCACATGCCGATAATGGTAATCCTGCTCGTTCGCGCCTGCAAAACCGCTAGACATTTGGACAACGGCGTAATCCACCCACACAGGGATTGTCAAGCCGCATGGACCTATGAACCCGGGTGGGGTTCCAGTCGCCTTTGTGACGGCATCTGCATTTGCTATTTCGAATTTTTCACTACCTAAAATTTGTTTAACTTTTACTTCGTTGACCTCATGATCTCCTCTGACAACTATCGCAATCGGCTGATCGTCAGCCATATAAATCAGTGTTTTGATGATTTCCTTCGGCTCTATGTGAAGCGTTTCAACGAGTTGATTTATGGTTCGCAAACCTGGAGTGTACAGTTTTTCCATTTTATCTGTATCAATTGAAGGATGGCTGTCATGTTCATCTTCATTGGAGACAGAAGATATTCCTACGCTCCCCGTCGTCCGTGGCTCCGCCTTTTCAAGATTGGCAGCATAATCACAGCAGGTACATGCCACAATGGTATCCTCTCCAATCTCAGCCAGTGCCATAAATTCATGAGTTTCACCCTCACCACCAATAGCGCCTGCATCTGCTTCGACTGCGCGAAAATTCAGACTGCAGCGGGTGAAAATACGTTGGTAGGCCTGGAACATCGTCCAATAAGTGTGATCTAGTCCTGTCCAATTGGCATCAAACGAATAGGCATCCTTCATCAAAAATTCTCTGCTGCGAAGCAGACCAAACCGAGGACGTCGTTCATCCCGAAACTTGATTTGAATTTGGTACAGTGTTACTGGCAATTTCCGATAGGAATTCACTTCATTTCGTATTAAAGACGTAATGACCTCTTCATGTGTAGGACCTAATGCGAACTCCCGATCATGCCGATCTTGCAGACGCATCAGCTCAGGACCGTACACATCGTATCTCCCCGATTCTTGCCACAGCTCCGTTGGCTGTAATACAGGCATTAGCAGCTCTCCAGCTCCTGCACGATCCATCTCATCTCGTACAATTTGTTCCACTTTTCTGAGCACCCGTCTGCCCAGTGGCATATAGGTATACATTCCAGCCGCCAATTGGCGGATAAATCCTGCCCGCAGCATCAGCTGATGGCTGATCACTTCGGCCTCTGCAGGTGCTTCACGTAAGGTTGTCAGTAATAATTGGCTTTGGCGCATGTGTGGCTTCCTCCTTGTAAGAACGATAAAATGTACGCAAAAAAGACACATCCGTCAGGGACGAATGTGTCGTGGTACCACCCTTCATTTGACCGTAACCATATACGGGACGGTCCTTCTTCAGATAACGGCATCTGGCCGGTAACGGTTTATCTTACGCACCGTTACAGCTCGCAAGGCAGGGAAACGTTCATTCGCGGCGAGAAACCTTTCAGCCCATGGGTTTCTTCTCTGTACAGCGGGTAATTGAACCTTTGATCCTTGGTCTACACTATTCCTATATATTACAATTTTCACCACTTTACACGAAACGCAGATTCGAGTCAAGGAGATAATTGTCTATCTGGGCTCATCCAGGGACATGAACGATATTTAGATTTTAGGATAATCAAATTCCGTTCATTACCATATTGCAAAATGAGCGGCCAGATTTTAGGACGGATACGCCTGCGAAAACCCAGAACAAAGCGGACAAACCGAGGTGAAATATCCCAAATACGAACGGCTTCCCGCTCTATTCCTGTGGGTAACTCCTTGGAAAATAAAAAACGGTTAAGCGAACGTGTGATAACACCTGATATCGCCTCAATCGTGCTGACATCCATCACGATGATTGTATCGGAACGCTGGAGTCGCTCGGTAAAATAACGCTCATGATAATTCCCTTCGATAATCCATTCTTCCCTTTGCAGGACTTCTCCCAGCTGTTTGTGAAATTGCTTGTCCGTACTCTGCTTCCACTCTGGCCCCCAATACAAATCATCCAACGAGGTATACGGCAAATGAGTCCACATCGATAGACGTTTGGCCAAAAAAGTCTTGCCGCTCCCCGGTGAGCCGATTACGATAATACGCTTAGCATGCTGTACAGCTAGAAGATCGTCACTTTGTCCTGCACGTAAGGTCGAAATGGAATAGATCAGTCGATATAGTAAACCTACTGCCAAAGCCCCTCCCTTTAAAAGCAAATAAAGTAGGAACAGCGGCAGAAAAACAATAGCGTATTTCACACTGTCCATCAGACAACCTGCTCCTTTTATAAATTCAATAATTGAGACCATTACGTCCGTGAAGCTCCAAATACACGCTGCTGTAGGTTAGTGTTCTCTTCTTTACTTATGTATTTTTCTTTTTAAAATACACACCCTTAAAAAAAACAAAATTTTGCGAATGTGTGCCATACAGCTCCTGGAATCTAGAATGAAGTTTATTCATAGAAATGGTGTCTGAGACTGTCCGATCCGTTTGTATGGTTAAATCGACACAACTGATTCCAAACTGGCACACTTGTTCCATAGGATAACCTTGGGTAATTCCATAAATCATCCCGGCAATAAAAGCGTCGTCTGCGCCTGTGACATCAATGACCTGTTGAAATGGGTGTATAGGGATTTGTCCATAAGTTCCATCTTGAGAAGCAAACAACACACGCTCAGCACCGCAGATAATAATGACATTTTGAACCCCAAGTTTGTGAAAAACTCGGGCTGCGTCCAATATCTGCTGATCATCTTTAAGTTCAAGTCCCAAATAAGCTTCAGCCTCTTCCGGTTGGCATACCAGCCATTCCACCCCATGCAAATTTCGTGGAAGCTTTCTCATCTTGGAAGCTGACACCGAAGAAACGACAAGCGGAACCTGATGTTCCAGACAGACATGTATGGTGGCCGCTATTACGTTCATAGAAAAATTAGTGTCCAGCAGAACGAGTCGGGACGAGGCGATTAAAGGAATATTTTCAAAAATTATGGAAGGACGAATCTGATCATAAATCTCCATTTCTGCTGTCGCTACAATCATTTCACCATGCTCGTTCAGCAAGGCAGTATAGACACCGGTTGACGATTCACCTTTGACTTGAAGAGGAATCACGTGCATGTAACGGCTGGACTGTTCGATGATAAATTCACCTTCAGCATCGTCCCCAACTGCGGTCAGCAGGCTGACCCGTCGACTCAACCTCCCTAAATTTTCAGCCACATTCCGTGCTACCCCACCGCAAGATTGCAGACTAGTGCTGCTCGGGTTGGAGGTGTGAAGCTGAAATGTACCTTTAATCATGATTTTACGATCCAGATTGGCCCCTCCGATACACAGAATTTGTTCACTAGAGGGCCAAGGCTCGTCCTGCTCATTTTTGTGAATTTTTTTTAATTTCATCATTTGACTCCTTTCTCGACTCTATTCGCTAGAATGATTTAAATTTGTGCAGAAATAGGTACTCTATAAACCTAACATGTTCCAAATGTCAAATTCCCAAGAATCATGTCGAGTCCGTTAAAAATATCATAAAGTTACACATACAAAAAAATCACCTTATCGTAAAAACATCCTCCACTTTACAATAAGGTGACTAGAGCTGAACGTGCAGCTTAGATCCTTCCTAACATCCTGTTATTTTATAATGAATAGTGCAGCTCCATGAGGGGGTAAATCTGCAGACAGTTCCTGCACTATATCACCTAAATCCACATGGTTCCATAAGTCTCTGGCACTTGCCTGCCCTTCAATTCCAAGCTCCTGTAAGGACACACGGACTGTGGAAGCTTCATCTCCAGCATTAAATAAAGCCGCATATACGTGACCTTCCTCGTTGTGAGAAGTCCAAACGATATGTTCATCCTTTCTGTAGACCTGTCGCGCATTCACACCGTTGTGATGAACATCGAGCACTTCTTTGTTCGTCAGCAATGAAAGTGTCCATTCGTCATTATCACGCAGTTCTCCCCCAAACATCAGTGGAGACCGGAAAATGCTCCATAAGGTCATCATTGTCAGCTGCTCATCCTTCGTAAAGCGTGTCCATCGATCATGACTGCCGGAATCTACTGAATCTACCGAACGAATACCCAGATGGCCCAGTGGCAACATGTCGCAATCCGGCCAGTGACCTGGACCTACATGTTCCGCCCATTTCTCGCAGCGCTCAAGCATACCATACAGTAAAGGCCATACATCCCAGAAGTCATCAGTCATACGCCACATATTCGCGTTTGCGATTAAATCAGATGCATGCTCCAGCGGTGCGGGACCAGGCGATAGACTCAACACCATCGGACGTCCGCATTGGGCGATAGCCCGCTCAATCAATTCAATTTCCGCCAAATGAATACCATAGAGACGTGATGCAGCAATGTCATCTACTTTGACAAAATCCACACCCCATTCCGCATACAGGTCAAATAACGAATTATAATACTCCTGTGCGCCTTCCTTGGAAGCATCTACCCCATACATATCTGTGTTCCAAGGACAAATAGAGTTAGGAAGTGCAATTTGTCTGGCTGTAGCTGTAGTTCCTAAAATCGGAGTATCCTGATGAACCGCCTGGCGGGAGATGCCTCTCATAATATGTATCCCAAATTTTAATCCCAGACCGTGTACATATTCCGCAAGAGCTTGGAAGCCGCGTCCATCTGCTGCCGAAGGAAAACGATTCACCGCTGGAATAAGACGTGAATATGAATCCATTTCCAATGGGACAAACGGGCGATACTGTGAAGATACTGCTCCTGACTCATACCACTGAATATCCACCACAACATATTCCCAACCATATTCCTTCAGGTGCTCCGCCATATATTGAGCATTTCCTCGCACTTCCTCTTCCCGTACTGCTGCACCGTAGCAATCCCAGCTATTCCACCCCATAGGTGGTGTATGCGCTGTCAAATGATGTTTCATTGAATTCATCCTTTCATCTGCTAGACCTCAACCTGTTACTGCGAATCTCATCAACCCCACAATACCATTATAATGTAACCCCTTACTTTTGTCGCTCGTCATCTTTTCCGTTTCCACTTTTTAAACATTTATGTTGACTAACTTAAAGAATGTGGTACATTTAAACTTGCTTGTTAAAAAACTTTGACTTGAATCAGAGGGTGATTTTACATGTGTGAACATGCTTATCGAATTTTGTTGTTTTACAAATATGTCAATATTGAAGATCCTGCCACCTTTACGGCAGAGCATCTGGCTTACTGCAAGGAGTTGGGCGTCAAGGGAAGAATCTTGATTGCTGAGGAAGGAATCAACGGAACACTGTCCGGTACAGTAGAGCAAACGGAGCAGTATATCCGTGATTTGCGCGCTAATCCGAAATTCCACGATATCGTTATTAAAATAGATGAGTCTGACGGTCATGCGTTCAAGAAAATATTTGTACGCCATCGTCAGGAGCTGGTTACGCTACGTCATGAGGACGAGCTGGACCCTAATGTAATTAGCGGCAAGCGTCTATCACCAAAGGAGTTTTATGAACAGCTCCAAGATGAAAATGTCGTGGTTCTGGACGGACGTAACGACTACGAATATGACATCGGTCATTTCCGCGGAGCTATTCGCCCCGAAGTTGAATCATTCCGTGAATTTCCACAATGGATTCGCGATAATATGACTGGGTTCAAGGATAAAAAAATCCTAACATACTGTACCGGAGGTATTCGTTGCGAAAAGCTGTCTGGTCTGCTGATTAAAGAAGGCTTTAACGATGTAGCTCAGTTGGATGGCGGCATTGTGACTTACAGCAAGGACCCAGAAGTACAAGGACGTTTGTTTGACGGTAAGTGCTATGTATTTGACGAACGAATTTCGGTTCGAATCAACCATACAGATGAAGACGTTGTTGTTGGTAATTGCTACCACTGTGAAACAACAAACGATCATTATATTAACTGCCCCGTGTGCAATCTCCAACATATCGTGTGTCCAGATTGCGAAGAACAGCATCAACACTATTGCTCTGACGATTGCCGAACTAAAGCGGAAACTATGGCTTCTGCATAAACCTTCAGAATACTCGGTTTCATATAAAAGGGATGTTCCTATTAGCCGTTTAACATGGCTGTGGACATCCCTTTTGTTATTTTCAGAATAAGTGATCTAAGCTTCATAGCATATACCTATAACCTTAATTGTTTATCCATCTTGGACGGGTTCGAAAGTAGCGCCTTATAATGGAAAATGTCATTACAGAAAGGATGAGTGGAATTCATGGTTCAAATCGTACTTTCAACTCTTTTATCCGTTATCGTTCCGCTGTCCATTCCGGTAATTGCCGGATTTTTACTCGGCAAATTCATGAAGCTGGAAACAAAACCGCTCTCGACTTTATACTTATATTTTTTAAGTCCCGCCATGATTCTGGACACACTGCTCAAGGCACAGCTTTCCTGGCATGATGTGGCACTGACAGCCGCTTTTTCATTACTGAACCTGCTGCTTTTATGGGGAATTGCACAATTAGCGGGGAAAATCTTCAGGCTGAGCCCCCCGGAAACGGCGGGACTCACCTTAATCTCCACACTGACTAATAGTGCAAATTATGGGTTGCCGCTTATTTTACTTGCTTTTGGACAGCTTGGCCTGGATAAAGCCTCCGTATATGTCGTCATCCAGATGATTATGGTCAATACCATTGGTGTATACTTTGCAGCCCGCTCTGAATTTTCTGTTCAAAGTGCCGTGAAGTCAGTATTTTCTCTCCCTGCGATCTATGCGGCTCTTCTCGCACTGGGACTTCGAGCACTGGATTGGCATCTACCCTCTGGCATTCAATCAGGTGTCTCGATGATTGCAGCCGCCTATTCTCCGGTCGTGCTGGCGATTCTCGGTACCCAGATGGCTTATGTAAAAATATTCAGGCTGGAGCCATCTATTAAAAAAGCCAGCTACGCAGGACTGATAATTCGACTTCTGCTCTCCCCGCTTGCGGCTTGTCTTGCCATGCTGATACTGGGAATTTCAGGACTTTTGTTCTCCGTTCTCTTCATTCTGGCCTCGATGCCAGTGGCTGTGAATGCAGTCATTTTAGCCGAAAAATTTAATGCATCGCCAAAACTGGTTTCTACCTGCATCTTGTGGAGCACGCTTGCTTCATTCCTGATTTTGCCCATTCTGATTATGCTGGTAGCAGGTTAGACAGACAAAAGGCTCTCTATACCATAGAGAGCCATGCACGATCCTGTCTCCAGTCTACTTGCACAGGTGTTTCAAAAAAAGCACTGAGCGTTTCACTGCTCAGGATATCTGTCGTTTTACCTTTGGCAAACACCGTACCCCGACGAATCAGAATCGTATGTGTGTACATGGGTAGAATTTCTTCGATATGGTGTGTAACATATAATAAATTTGGAGCACCCGGCGTCTCGGACAGCTGACGAACGCTATCCAGTAATGCTTCTCTAGAAAAAAAATCCAACCCATTACACGCCTCGTCCAAAATCAGCAGCTTGGGCGAGGCCATTAACGCGCGAGCAATAAGCACTTTTTGCTTTTCTCCCTGTGAGCATCCCTGATACAACCGATCTACGAGATGAGCACAGCCCAGTTGGGTCATAAGCTGAACAGCCTGTTTATCATCTGTATCCGTCGTCTGATCATACAGTCCAATGGAAGCAAATTTGCCGCTAATGACAACATCCTGCGTGCGCTGGCTTCCATTAATTCTTTCCTGTAAAGAGGAACTGACCCAACCAATAGATTTGCGTAATTCCCTCAAATCTACATCCCCAAAAGTATGACCCAATACACCGACACTACCTGTGGTTGGCCATATGTAACCATTAATCATATTGAGCATCGTTGTTTTGCCTGATCCATTCAAGCCGAGTACAGCCCAGTGCTCTCCCTCAGCTACCTGCCAATTGATTTGATCCAGTATGGTACGGTTATCTCTCTTCCAGCTTACATTGTTAAGTTCAATGACAGAATTCATGGCTGCACATCCCTTCTATTCATCGTATCATCAGATGTTTATAAGCATAATAAAATATAACTTTTACTACATTAATCTTCACTTTCGTATAAGAATAGCACAGGGTTGCAGGTTGTTCAATTTTAAATTCACTCTATTACTTTCTACAAAAGTAATATAAACAGAATCAAGTTCAATAGCCCGCTTAGGCTAACTGGAATAAGGTAGCATAAGCGGGCATTTTAGTTGCTTTATGATTTAAGATTTAAGATTTAAGATTTAAGATTTAAGATTTTGGGGCGATGAAGACTGATTTATGAGGCAGTTATGCGCTATTTCCCGAGGCAGGCTCAGATTTGTTGCCAATACATCAACAGGGTTGCCAGCCATCCACTCACTCAAATCAATGGCCTCGTAATGACCACTCCGTCCAAATAATATTGCCATTCATCCGCATTGGGATGCCAGTGCATTTCTCGCAATCCGCCTGGCTCTAATTCAATCACAGATCCTGCCATCGTCGAAGAAATAGGGAAATCTACTACTGTAACGGTCCGCTGAGTCCCTCCACCCGGTGCCAATCTGGGCTGTTTGGCCATTAAAGGATAGCGGTGTTTAGTAATTAGATCGGAAGAAGCGCGCGGATATGCATCATAAGATGCGATAGATGGGACAGGTCCTTTTGCAAAATAAGCTTCCTTCTTTGGCAAAAGAGCCAGCTCGTCGGCTGCAAGTCCGAGATTTTGCATGACAACATCCGCGGGAGTCTGAGCGATAAAATCAGTAATGCTGAACGTATGGTCCTCCGAAAAATCACCATTATCGAAAATCAGGATAAAATGACATTCTCCAGGACAAAGGCCTTGAATAGAGTGACCATAACCACGCGGAAAATACCATACATCACCGGGGTTAAAAATAACGACATAGGAAGTACCGTGAATGTCCGAGTCGCCACCTCGCGGTTAGGATTAGGATAAACAGGCAAGAAAAAAAAGGATGAATCATAAACAATTCATCCTTTTTTTGATTTAGGTTCTTTATTTGTATGATCAACTTTATTTGCAATTTTATCTTTATTCTTGTTGTTATTCTTCTTATCCTTGCTTGGGACTGCAACTTTCTTTTTTTCATTAGCCAGTCGCCAATAGCTTATTACTTTTCGGTACATAGACTTATCTGTCAATTGGTTAAATATATATGGGTCTGGCTTCGTGTTCACCTCAATGATCCACGGGATAAAGCGATGATCCAATCCAATGTCCACACCAATTTGCCGGAATTTCGGATATGTTTTTTGTAGTTGTGTGGCGATGGTAATCCCTAGTTCATTGAGCTTCTTGACCAGCTCAGCCTGCTTACTTTGCGATAAATGGGATTTCAGTAGTTGTTCTAAGGCCATCGGCTTACCACCACTATGATAATTGGTCACGATTTTACGGGGATGACCCAAGCGTCCAATAATTCCGGTAGATTCCCATGACCCTTTTGCATTACGCTGCACCATGATCCGGATATCAAAATAACGATTTTGATGGCGCAGTAAATGGATTCCCTTTTGAATGAGATAACTTTTTTTCCCCGTGTGTTTCGATAAGCTGGTGATTAGTGCATCCAAATGTTTGAATTCCAGACGCTTTTCCTCATATTGGTAGGCAAAACGCTGACCTGCCTCTTGTTCGACTTTCATCACACCTTTGCCAAAGGTACCTCGCTCAGGCTTTACATAGACCATACCATATTTTTCGAGCATTGATTTTACATTTGCTTTGCTGTATTTACGAGTTTCAGGTACAAAAGGCTTGATGCTGCCATGCTGGAGCAACAATTGGGTTTTATGCCATTTGCTGCGCAACGCCTGCGCTTGTGAAGAATTCACTTGCCCCTCTCCTCTCTACTCTCAGGGTAGAACGCTCCTGTTAAAAAAGATCAATCTATCGTATGCGCCAAATCCCCATTCGAAGCTCCATTCGCCCTCTTCTACATAGAATTAGACAGTTGGCCTTGCCCGGTCGAAAGCGCCTGTCCAGGCATACAATAATATAAGGTACCGGTAGCGTATATTTACACGTATAGGGAGTGAATAACATGTCTGCGCAATCCGATGAGCCACAAAAGGGTTCCCTCTCAATCGATGTTCTGATCCCCGCAATTGAAAAAGATCTGGCGACACTACCACTAGTAATTGACAGTCTGCGCCGTCACGTGCAGCACCGAATTGCAACCATTTATATCGTTTCACCGCAAAGCACCAAACTTCGCCGTCTATGTGCCAACAAGAAGTGTACATTTATAGACGAAAAAACGGTGTTGCCCATCACTAAAAAGCATATTCGTTACGGAACAACGCGCTGGGATCGATCAGGCTGGCTGTATCAGCAATTGCTCAAAATGAATGGCGACAAAATCAGTAAATCGTCTTTTTTTCTCGTCATAGACGCGGACACCATTTTGATTCGTCCACATACGTTCCGTAAAGACGGGAAAACAATTTTTTACTATCGCAGCTGGAGTCAACCTGAGTACTTTCGCACTTACCGTAAGCTGATGGGTGCTAAAGCTCCCTCACCAAAGTCCTTTGTCACTCACTATATGCTTTTTGAAAAAACACGGCTCGCCCAGCTCAAGCAAGTTATTGAGACCAGACATGGGGAACCTTGGTACAACGCCATTATTCAAAGTATAGACCGGACAAAACAGTTTGGATTTTCCGAATATGAAACGTATGCCAACTATCTATACAGCAATCAGCCCTCTCGGATGATTTTGCGCAAGTCATTGAATAAAGCGCTTCATAGTCGTGCTTCTTCGCTGTCACCAAAACAATTGGATCTCTACGCCCAAAGCTACCGCTCCTTATCTTTTCATCAACGCAAAGTATACCAGCTAGCTCCAAAAACAAAGATTCAATCTGCATTGAAATAGTTCCTAAAATAGAAAATCCCGCAATTGTTGATGCAATCCAAATGGATCTGCATTGAAGGAGGAAACGTCCGTGCGCATCGTATTGTTATGCGGTGGTGCCGGAAAACGGCTGTGGCCATTGTCCAACGATATTCGGTCAAAGCTGTTTCTCCGGTTGTTACCCGCTCCTGATGGGCAGCAGGAATCTATGCTTGGCCGGGTGTATCGTCAGCTTACCTTAGCCGGGCTAGATTCCTCTGCCCTGCTTCTGGCTCATCGGAGTCAGGTAAATCTAGCATTTCGCCATACTGAAGGTCGTCTGCCCGTTCTTGGCGAGCCTGCCAAACGGGGAACCTTCACAGCTGCCGCACTCGCTGCTGCTTATTTTCACACCAGAGGCATGGGGCTGGATGAAGTTCTCTGTATTGCTCCAGCAGATATGTTCGCAGGCGACGACTTCTTCCACAGCATAGCAGCGCTCTCCGGTCTATTGCTCGAGAGCGGAGCCGATCTGGCTATGCTTGGGACAAGGCCTACCCATGCCTCCGACCAATATGGATATATTGTTCCAGATCTGCAAATGAGGCAGGAAGGGAAATCGGCTTATGCACAAGTTGCTCGCTTCACTGAAAAGCCGGCTCTCTCTAGGGCGCAGCAGCTTATTAACCAAGGCGCGCTGTGGAACTGCGGTATTTACGCTTTTACGTTACGGTATATGCTGTCCTGCATGGAGCAAATTCAATTGCCGCTGAACGATGAAGAACTGTACACAATATATGATAGCCTCCCGGTTCGCAGTTTCGATAAGGAGATTGCGGAGCGTACTGAACGGGCCGTTGTCCTGCCTTACGAGGGCGAATGGCACGACATCGGCAACTGGCAGGCCTTAACAGAGCAGATAGGAAGCCAAGTGATCGGACGTGGACAAATCAGTGGTCAGACTCACGGCACACACATCGTGAATGAGCTGCCCTATCCACTTCATGTCATTGGCGTGGAGGATATTATTGCTGCTGCAAGCCCTGACGGTATTCTCATTGCGTCCAAAAGCCATGCTCACGCGATCAAGGAGCAGCTAGGCAACCTCCAACTTCACCCCATGCATGGTGAAACCTCTTGGGGCAGTTACCGGGTGCTGGACGAGTTTGATCACCGGAGTCCGAACGACATCTTAGCCATACGACTGACGGTGTTGCCAGATCATCGCTTGAATGGACGTATTCACGGCAGCGGACTTAAAGTATGGACGATCGTGTCCGGCCGGGGAGAGGTTATGCTGAACGGAGAACGCTTTGCTGCGGCAAGCGGCTCTGTATTTAGCATTCCAGTGGATACGTATCACACGATCCGCGCAGATCTGGATACCGCACTGGAACTGATCGAGGTGCGCCTGGGTCACAGTTTGGTGAGCGCCTTCTATAAATCCGATTCCTGACAACACAGAGTTATAGCATCTAAACAGATAGGATTTTTGCACGAAAATCACACATCAAAAAAATCGCTCTTGAGCAAGGTGAGTAAGATCCCTTGCTCATGAAGCGACTTTTTTTGTAACATTACATTTCATAAAGTAACCGTTTTAACCTTGCCAGATAAATAAACCTTGTTGGCCTTAACTATCCCGGCCTCTCTTAAAAAGTGCTGCACAATCTTCATCTGATAGTGTATGCGTACTTTCTGGGACAGGCTCCACCCCGTTTCCACGGTTACTGCACGTGCCCCTAAAATACGGGCTGCAGCGGTACGAGAGGAACCTGGGAGCTCATGCAGCCGCATGTTGAAATGGCGGTCTTTCACCTTGATCGAGCGATTCATTCGCTTAATAATCCGGCGCGTCGTGGGAATTACCGGGTTGCCTTTATTGGAGATCAGCGTTTGACCAAGCACCTTGGCATCCTTTTGTGATAATCCATTCGCCTCATGCAAATCGAGATACCATTCAGGGTGATGCTTTTGTGTTAGTTTAAATAAAGCAGCGGAAAGTGGATGTGTTGCCGCCTGCTTTTTCTGGCGCGGAAAGGTTCGATTCAGATCAGGTTTTCCTCTGATCCGCTTGCGGTAAGCCTCTTGATTCACAATTGGCACAATAATAAGTTTGCCATGGCTGAATCTCAGTTTTTGCTCATTCAAAAGCTTTACCAGTTTCTCAGCCGCACGTATACTTGCTATTTCATTACCATGTATGCCTGCAACCACCATCGCACACGGGCCTTTCTGTCCCTCTATGGCTACATAATAAGGAGTCGCCCAAGAAGATCCCTTCCCAAGCATATATCGATTGACCTGCATCCTCTTCACCTCCGTATAGGCTTTCAGTGTCCTCTCTTCTGTTCTCGCCGACGGATGATTTCACGGTATAGTCTCAAATAGTTGCTGGTCATCTGTTTGTTGGTAAATCTTTGGTTAACATACAATCGAAGCTGCGCGGGTGACGGGTAATTTTTTTGCTGTGCCTTACGTGCCATTTGGCCAACTGATTTGCAAATCAACTGTGGAAAGCCTGATAGCACCTCGGGAACGGAGCCATTTTTTAGTGCCAGCACCGGTGTTCCACAAGCCATGGCCTCTACCATTACGAGTCCGAACGGCTCTTCCCACAGTGATGGAAACAACAGACACTCTGCATGTTTCAGCAGCTTCTGTTTCCGATCACCCCCAACTGGTCCCACATAGCGTATATTCGGATTGCGCTGAATTCGCTTTTGAATCTCTCGGCGAAAAAATACAGGGGCTTTGATAGGACCCGCAATAAGCAGTCTTTTTCCTGTTCGCTCTGCAACCTGAATGGCCTGCAGTACACCTTTATCCGGTATGATTCTGCCCATAAACAGCAAGTAGCCTCGCTTCTCACTGCTGAACTCGTATTCATGGGTGTTGATGCCGTTATAAATATAAAATCCTTTGCCCCCGCCCATCAGTTGGCGTGCTCTTTTACTGACATATACGGGGTTTTTACCGTGCCTCTTCACTGGTAGATGAACGGTACACAATGATGAGCAAGGCAGCTTCCTACGCGCCACCGCAGAACGAAAGGTATGGTCATGAATGATATGTGTACCGGAAGGCATATGCCGAAGTACATATTGGGGGATCTGACTATGTTTCAAACCCTTGGGATAAGTAATCAATCGCGCGCTGCTCCTGCTCCCACGGGCGGCAAAAAGAGATACATGATGCCCTCGTCTCACTAATTCCTCTGTTAATTCATGCACAACCTTTTCCGTTCCGCCCTTGATGGAGGGTACAGGCTGTGCATCGGGATAGTTGGATATGACCTGCACAATGGTTAAAGGTCGGTTTTTGAGTGCTTTACTCTGCCTTGAAGCCATATGAATTCCCCTTCCTGACCGGAGATACGGTGTAATCTTTACGATGTCAACGGGAATCTGAGCATACTCCCGTACAGGTTATAAATTGTAGTATATAGGTATGTATGTTTTGCATGATTGCTTGTGCCAATCGTCTGCAAGTCGCTTTTTGTCATACGAGCCTAGCCATAAGGGGGGCTTATTTAATTTGTCAAGTCAAAGTTAAGGAGAAAATTCTCATCGTTTTCTAATAAAGCAGGGCAAAACGTTGGGGTAACAGGATTGTAACCACGAGTGGTAAATTCCGGATATTTTATTTGTGTTATTGTCATTTCAGGACATCAACACAATACGAATAACGGAGGAAATTATATATGAAACGTACTTCTAAAAAATTGTGGATGGGTATTTGCTTTACGATGACTTTGGCACTGAGCGCTGGGAGCTTCGTCGTTGGATCAGACACCACTCATGCCGCTTCGACAAGTAAAGCTGATCGGATTATTTCAAAAGGATCCCAGTATATGGGCGTCCGTTATGAATATGGAGCTCCTGCAGGCAGTACAAGCTCTTTTGATTGCTCTTCGTTCACTCAGTATGTTTTTGCACAAAATGGAATCAAGCTTCCACGTTCGTCTAAACAGCAGTCAACTGTAGGCACTTATGTACCGCGTAGTCAGCTTAAAAAAGGCGATTTGGTCTTTTTCTATGCCCCAATTCATCACGTAGCCATTTACATGGGAGACGGGAAAATACTGCACACGTATGGTAAAGGTGGCGTAACGATTACAAAACTGAATTCGGGATGGTGGAACTCCCATTACACAACAGCACGTCGTGTCCTTTAGGATCATTTTGGATGATTCCCATCCACCGAATGCTTAACTTACAATTAACATTAAAAAGGCTGTTCCTCTGAGTAGAGATGTCTACTGGAGGGACAGCCTTTTCTGTTGTTTTTGAGGCAGCGTAACGATGACCTCCGTCCCTTCTCCTTCTACGCTTTCCATGCGTATCGTACCCTGGTGAGCATCTGTTATTGTCTTGGCAATCGGCAACCCCAGTCCGGTTCCTCCGGTTTTACGATGTCTGGAGCTGTCTACCCGATAAAATCGTTCAAAGACACGCTTGATCTCGCCCTCAGGAATGCCAATTCCGTAATCCTTAACCTGAAGGTGGACATCTTTTTCATCTGTAGATATCCATATTTCGATTTCATCCGAGCTATACTTTAAGGCATTATCCAGCAGGATGACTAGTAACTGCTTGATTTTTGCAAGATTAGCATCCAGCCAAATTTCCTTTTCTTCTGTAAAAATAGAAATTTGACGTTCATGTACAGGCTTGAGATGTGCTACTACCTGTTGACAACAACCAACCAGCTCTACCGGCTCATACGGTTCGGGGGCTTGCTGCTGTGAGGAGGCCAATGTCAGTAATTGCTGCGTCATCGTACGCATTCGCTGAGTTTCTTCATAGATCGATTCAATCGATTCCTTACGTATGTCCTCGTCACGCGTACCCCACCGCCGCAACATGTTGGCATAGCCCTCAATAATCATCAATGTCGTATTCAGCTCATGTGAGGCATCGGAAACAAACTGCTGCTGGCTCTGAAAGCTTTCTTCCAATCTCTCCACCATTAGGTTAAAAGTTGCGGTCATTTGGGACAATTCATCTTGATTGTGACTGCCGACAGGAATTTTTTTGAATTTCAAGCTTCTTTCGATTTCCTGCATTGTTTGAATACTACTGGAAATTGGCAGCAATATCGCATTCGCCAAAATCGTGCTACCCACCAGACTGAGCAACATAGCTCCTACAGTCGACGTGATAAGAATTGTATTTAAGATATCGAGATTGTTTTCGAGCGCATCCCATTTTTCTACAATCTCCAGTGTCCCCTTTTGACTACCTTCTGGGGAAAGCACCGGAAGGTGAATGATCAGAATTTTATGATTCTGTAGATCCGTCAGTTGAGAGCTCTGAGAAAGGTTAAAACGTATATCGTCTAGCTTAAAGCGCGACTGACGGCTTACTTCATACAGAAGACGAGATTGCTGATCAAATACCCTCAGAATGGTATCCCCCGAAAGTTCATCTTTCAGCTTGGGCCCCCATGCATTTTTCAGAATCATCGTAGGTCCTGTTTCGGAAATAATTTCAGTCCACTTATTTTGTAGCACTTCTCTTTCATTGCGAGTAGCGATTTTGACAAATAATAGATGAACCGTGACATCCACAAACAGGAGAATCGTCATCACTAAAATAGAACTAAGCAGGGTAATTTTGGTCCGCAGCTTCAATGGTCTTCCTCCCGGATACTGTACCCAACGCCGCGCACGGTTTTAATCAGTTTCTTTTTGTATCCATGATCAATTTTTTTGCGAACATATCGGATATAAACATCTACTACATTCGTATCACCAACAAAATCAAACCCCCACACGTCCTGAATCATTTGGTCCCGATGCAATACCTGATTTTTGTGCTCCATCAGATAAAGAAGCAGATCAAATTCTTTGGGCGTAAGTTCGATACGTTTTCCTTCCCTCACCACAGATCGCGTCTTGGGTTCCAACACCAGGCTATCGACCTGAAGTTTGGATTGCTGCTTGTCCTCTTTTGGTGAAGCGGTAGCCGGCTCCAATTGATTCCTCATACTAGCCCGCATCCGCGCTAATAACTCCTCAATTTCAAAAGGCTTTGTAATGTAATCATTAGCTCCTTCATCCAGACCTGAGACCTTGTCAGGAGTCGTGTTACGTGCAGTGACCATAATTATCGGGGTATGATTGTCCACTTTTCGAATCTGCTTCAGCACCTCAACTCCGTTTATCTCCGGCAGCATCACATCCAGGATAATAATATCCCATGTATGGGCTAATGCTTTTTCCAACCCTTCTCTTCCCGTTTGTGCGATTTCAACCACATATCCTTCATGGGATAACTCCAACTGAAGCAATCTGGATATCTTCTCTTCATCATCAATGACCAGCACCGACTTATCCATCGCAAAACCACCTATTTTCTATAGAAAAAACTAATAAGCAATGCACATAACATTCATTTTTTATTTGATTTTAAGCTTTTATCCGTATAGTCGCTCTATAATATAACTTTGTAATTCAATTTTTTGAGGTTAAGGAGTAATTTATTCATGTTAATTAATGTAGACTTTGCTTTGTTTCACTGGATCAATGAACTGGCTGATCACCTCGCCTTTTTGAATGGAACCATGCGCTTCTTGGCGCAATATGCACCGTATTTATTCGGAGTGGCCTTACTGATATACTGGTTCACCTTTAAAATGCCGCATCGGATGATGGTTTTAGAAGCCGTTATAACGGTTTGTATCGGTTTTATGATCAGTTGGGGGCTTGGACATTTGTTTTACAGAGACCGGCCTTTTGTTGGACATTCTGTCATTCAGCTTATTCACCATGATCCAAATGCTTCATTTCCGAGTAATCATGCACTTGGAGCTTTTGCTCTGGCTGCAATTCTATGGCTTCATCATCAAAAATATCGTGTTCTGTGGGTTATCTTGGCTATGCTTATTGCAATATCCCGCGTATGGACCGGGGTGCATTATCCTTCAGATATTTTGGCAGGCGCCCTTATTGGGGCAGGTTGCGCAGTTGGTGTTCATAAATTCATTCGCAGTCGGAAGCTTCCAGGCATCTTTATGCAGGCGGCTATTATTTTGTATGAAAAATGGGAGCAGAAGCTGGGACTTAAACCTGCAGCACAGACGAGAACTAAGATGACCAAATCCACTTCCTCTGTCCAAATCAAAAGCAGACGCTAATGCGTCTGCTTTTTTAAGCTCATCATCTATGCGGCTCATTATGCAGTCGATTTGGTACGAAGGGATAGCATTCGTTCTTCATAACGTTGGTAGAACCAAATGCAAGCTGCCATCCAGCACCCACTCATGAAATAGCCACCCACAACATCACTTGGATAATGTACGCCCAAATAAATACGGCTTGCCCCGATCGTTAGGATTAGCAGGCTACTGAGCACAACAAGAAGGATACGCCCTCTTCTGGAAGGAACATGCTTCCACAATAAAAACGTCAGAGCCGCATACATGCTAAAAGCAGTCATAGAATGTCCGCTGGGAAAGCTGTATCCATTCGCTTCAATAATACGGTTAATTTCAGGTCTCGCACGCTGAAATAGCATTTTTAACACCATATTCAGCAGCACCGATCCCAGCACAGCAACCGCTAAAAAAAACAATTCTCGGCGGTGTCCTAATACGCTATATAGCACGAACATGGCAATTAAAATGATAATCACTACTGGAATCCCGCTGCCGATCATAGTGAAACATTTCATAAGACGTGTCATGGCAGGCGACTCCAGTTGCCCAATAGCTGTAATGATCTTGTGGTCAAAATGCCGTACTTGATGGTCGCTGACCCATAGTGCAATTAAGCAAAAACCGAGGGCACATACTATACATGTGAGCAGAGCCACGGAAATTGGCAGCTTTGTAGGTAGTTGCTTCATTTTTTAAAGATCCTCCATAATCTTCATCCCCTGATCAAGCAAAATGTAGCATTCGTATTGTCTATGTATTTACTTTACCCACTTTTCTTGTATCATTTCATGAAAAGATTAGCTTTTAGAATAAAGCATGGTTAGCTTTTTGGCAAAAGAACGAGGAGTCATCCTGTGATATGAAATCAATTCTCCATTACAGATCACATGAAATACGCCATACGGGGTCGGGGACAGTTCCATCAATTGTGAACGATCTCGTATATCAATGATTTCAGGTTGTATCCCCACAGTCTCAGCTGCTTCAATCACATTGTGCGTGGCTATTTCCAGATAAGGGCATTGATGAGTTCGTAAAATGGTTAAGCCCTCACTAAAACGATCCAGACGTAAAACCCAATTATCAGGAAAATAAGGGTCTGAATGCTCTTGATTAAGCTTGTAAACATACAACTGAAAAGAATATGGAGCATCCTCCACATGCCGAAATCCGTTTTTCAGAAAAATCTCGGGACCTGGTGCCCAGGAGGTATCTATGTTGGTAACAACTGCCACTCCCTTCTTCCCCAACGTAATAGCATCTTGAATGCAGCGTTGAATAAGCTGTGAACCTAGCCCCAAACCAGTTACAGCGATCCAGATGCAATGAATTACTAGATATCCATCCGCATGAACAGCTCTCCATGCTTGTTCACCCAATGCATACTCAATGAATCCTACTGGTTTATTGTCTTTTCTTAATTGTATGTAAGTCAAACCTTGAGTGAATTCTTTTTCTGTCCAATTCAGCTTTTGTACATATCCCGGTGCTTTTTGCATGCTTCTCATGCAAAAACAGCCGTCTTCTCTTATTTGATTTTCATACCATTCAGTGGTTGTTGTTGAATTTTCCATATAGTCTCTCCTAACTTTTAAGAATATTTATGATATAAGGATTTCATAATGATTACAAAACCGCAAGCGAAATAATAGTGAAAAAAACTACAAAAAAAGGACACTATTTAAGCCTTATAGGCTCGAATAGTATCCTGTCATTACACATGAGACACTGCAAACGCAATTCTATGTCAAACAAATAGCATCTTCTTATTAGGTTGGCGTGACTTCACCAAGCTTAATCTTGTTCTCTGCTTCCTCGATTGGATAGCGTTTGCGGAACCACAACGATTGAAGCAACAAAAAGGTGCCGCTTACGGTCCAATATAAAGGCATAGCCGCAGGAGCGTTGAAGGAAAAGACCGCCATCATAATCGGTGAAAGATAACCCATGATAGCAAATTGCTTGCGCTGGTCAGCCGTCATCTGTAGCTGAGAAAGCTTGGCCTGTGCCAAGTATACAACTGCAACGACAATTGCCAGAATCCAGTCCGGCTGTCCGAGCCGGAACCATAAGAAGGAGTGAGACGCCAGCTCCGGCGTGAGTCGGATGGCAGTATACATCCCGCTTAAAATCGGTAGCTGAATGAGAATAGGCAGACAACCGATATTGAGTGGATTGAATTGATGCTCTTTGTATAGTGACATCATTTCCTGCTGCATACTTTGCTGACTGGTAGCGTCTTTCTTATTCTCATACTTCTTCTTAATTCGGTCCAAGTCGGGCTGCATAGCGCTCATCTTGCGCTTCATCCCCTGCTGGGCACGCGTTTGACGCATCATTAGCGGCAGTAAGGCCAGACGGACAATGAATGTCAAAGTCATGATCGCCAGCCCAAAGCTTCCACCAAACCATTGCGCCAAATGCTGAATCAGCCATGAAAGTGGGAATACCACGTAATGATTAAAAAAACCAGGTGTCTGTGCATTAATCTCCGCAGCATTCGCACCACAACCAGACAGCAGCATGACCACCGCCAACGCTACGATTAAACCCAATATCCGTTCTTGTTTACCCCAGAAAGTGAATCCCTTGAATCGTTTCATATGTTCCTCCTCGTTGATTGACTGTGCCATCATTCAACAAGGGGGAACAATCGGATGCATCTTCATCTGGCGCTTCTTTCCGCCGAATGTGACGTGCTAGCCGTACAGGCATGTCCTGTCCGCGGGCAGATATCGGCATCAGCGGAGAAGCATGCGAGCGAACGGGCCCGCCTTCGACCCAGCATTCAGCTACACTGCCATGCAAATGAGCAAGATACGTATAAGTCACAGTGCACAGCAAGCCGATCGTAAGCAAATAAGGGAGTAGGTCCTGAAGCTCAAACAAGGGATTCACCTCCTTCGGTATGTTGCTACAATTATAGCACGAAACTGGACAATCGACTAATCTTTAATTAGAGATAGAGGTTGGATCACAAACAAGAAAGTCCGCTCTACGTTGCGATAAAAACTTAACGTATAGCAAGCATACGATTCAGTGCCTGAACAGCGTCCTGTCTGATCTGAGCATCCACACGAATGACCCCCACAGGCTCTCCCCGATCAATCTGTTCCATTGCCCACAGCAAATGCGGAAGATCGATCCGGTTCATGGTCAGACAAGGACACATATCGGGATTGAGCGATTCAATCTGCTGTTCAGGGTACTGCTGTCTAATCCGTTGCACGAGATTCATCTCTGTGCCAACGGCCCATTGGGTCCCCGGCTCTGCCGCACGGATCGTATCGATGATGAATTTGGTGGAGCCAGCACAATCTGCGAGCTGTACAACCTCGTGAGAGCATTCGGGATGAACGATGACCCGGATATTCTTATCACGTTCACGGACGTTGCGAATGTGATCTACCGTAAATTTTTCATGAACTGAACAGTGCCCTTTCCATAAAATGATTTTCACAGTTTCCGGGTTTCGTTCAGTCTCCAACTGATCGGTCATAGGATTCCATACAGCCATTTCATCCAGCGGAATTCCAAGATCATGGGCTGTATTGCGTCCCAAATGTTGATCCGGCAAAAATAAAATACGTTCCTTTTGTTTCAGCGCCCAAGCCAGCACCTGCTTCGCATTCGAAGAAGTCACAGTAGCCCCGCCATGCCGTCCTACAAAGGCTTTGATCTCTGCGGTGGAATTTACATACGTTAACGGAATGATCGTATCGCCTACCAACTCCTGCAAATGCTTCCACGCTCGTTCCGTCTGCTCCATGTTAGCCATATCTGCCATCGAGCAGCCTGCGCGCATATCCGGCAGAACAACGGTTTGCTGGTCGGTAGTCAGCATATCCGCTGTCTCCGCCATAAAATGAACCCCACAAAACACAATAAACTCCGCTTCCTGATTTTGTGCCGCCATTTGAGCGAGCTGTAGCGAATCTCCTGTGATATCAGCAAATTGGATAACCTCGTCTTTCTGATAGTGATGGCCCGGAATGAGCAGCTTTGAGCCCCATTTTTGTTTCAGCTCAGCTACACGTTGCTCCATGTCAGCAACCGTCTGTGTTTTATAATGCTCTGGCATAAGTCCACGATTTCCTTGTAAAACGTCTAGCATAGACATTAGATTCCCTCCATATCGTTGCGGCTGACTGTCCCTCGCTCACGAATAGATAACCGCTATGTGTACAAACATATTTACATGTGTCTTGACACTTATATTTACACATGCCTACAATAATCTCAAGGGTTTTTGGAATGGAATTATTTTTAAGTGGGGAGGATTTGCTGTGATTTACTTGGACTATGCCGCTTCCACACCCATGTGTGACGAAGCTTTGCATATATATAGCGTAATGAATAAGGAAATGTTCGGAAATGCTAGCAGTCTCCATGATGCAGGCGGTCAAGCAGCCTACACACTAGATTACAGCAGGCAACGAATGGCAAATATGATTGGCGGGCATAAGGAAGGCATCTATTTTACAACAGGGGGCACAGAATCCAATATGTTGGTCGTGCAATCGATCCTGAACGGGTTGCCGCCCCACAAAAAGCATTGGATTATGAGCGCTTTGGAACATCACTCGATGTATAATCTTGCTACTTTTCTAGAACATCAGGGCTATGAGCTGACCATTGTACAACCGGATCGGGAAGGAAGAATAACCCGTGAAGTTCTTATCCCCCACCTTAGAGACAATACCGGGCTTGTATCGGTACAACACGCCAATTCGGAAACAGGGCTGATTCAGGATCTTGCTGCCTTGTCTCCCCTGCTCCACGAACGCGGTATTTTGCTGCATAGTGATGCGGTACAAACATTTGGGAATGTTCACATAGATGTAGAAGCCATGGGAGTGGATGCACTCTCTATATCAAGCCATAAAGTGTATGGCCCCAAAGGTGTCGGTGCTGCATATCTCAAACCCGGAACCCCATGGCGTCCGGTATATCCTGATACACTGCATGAAAACGGATTTCGTCCCGGAACGATTAATGTTCCAGGGATTGCAGCCTTTGTCGCAGCGGCAGAAATGATGACCGAACAGATGGAGATGCATCAGGAGCGGTATGCTACCCTGCGAAGATACTTTATTACGAAAATTCAGGAAAGATCGATTCCATTACGTTGGGTCGTAGAGGAAAGCGAAAAAAAAGCGGTGCTGCATCATATTGTAGGATGTTTTTTTCACGGTTACGAAGGACAATATGTTATGCTGGAGTGTAATCGCAGCGGTGTCTGTATATCTACCGGAAGCGCATGTGCCGCCGGACATCACGATCCTTCCCCTGCCTTACAGGCGCTTGGAGCATCCGGCCGTGAAGCCTTACAATTTATCCGTATTTCTTTCGGCAGGACAACCACCATCGAGGAATTGAATGTACTGGTAGATATTTTGACAGACCTGACGCATCAACAAGAAAGGAGCTTATCCCGTTGACTGAATCTTCAAAACGGTCGGGTACGGATCGCCGCGAACAGCTGCTATTGTGGCTCAAAAGCGAATCACCGCTGACCGGGAGCGAACTGGCACGCAGGTCCTCCGTTTCCAGACAAGTAATTGTACAGGATATTTCCCTGTTAAAAGCAAGCCAAGAGCCTATCCTTGCAACGAGTCAAGGATACATTTATATGGAGCCTACGGCTCAAGTCGCTCCCTTAGCCTCTCGTATTATTGTGTGTAATCACCGCCCTGAACAAACAGAAGAAGAATTAAAACTGATTGTGGACTACGGTGTCAGTGTGCAGGATGTTATAGTTGAACATCCAGTATATGGAGATCTGACTGCTCCAATACGGGTCGGAACTCGCAAAGAAGTGGACGATTTTATTCGTAAGATCAGTTCCACCCAAGCCACTTATTTGTCCCAGCTGACCGGAGGCATTCACCTGCATACCTTGCATGCCTCGGATGAAAATAAAATTAATGATGCCTGTGCTGCACTGGAGCAAGCCGGCTTCCTGATGACAGATTAATCTTAATACGATACAAAGTAATGAAAATCCTGTCCAGTTTGTGGAGTGCAAATGCACTCCGCAGGGATGGTATGTAAATAGCAAGAATGAAAAATCCCGGCCCCCTTATAAAGGGAATCGGGAATGGACTAAGTGAGCTTAATTTCTAGCAGCTCATATTTGATTACAGCCATGGGTGCATCGACATGAATGATACTGCCCACTTCTTTCCCCAAAAGTGCCTTACCTAAAGGGCTCTCATAGGAAATTTTGTTGTCCAGAACATCTGCCTCCGCAGGACTTACAACTTTGTATTCCACCTTCTCCGAAAATTCGATGTCATTCAGAATAACAGTAGATCCGATACTGACCGTTTTAAGGTCCAGATTACTTTCATCCACTATCCGAGCTTTGGTCAACATTTTTTCCAAGACCATGATCCGTGTTTCCATAAACGCCTGATCGTCCTTGGCTGAGTGATATTCACTATTTTCCTTCAGATCTCCATAGCTGATGGCCAACTTGAGGCGTTCGGCTAGCTCCTTGCGTTTTACCGTCTTCAGTTCCTTAAGCTCTTCCTCCAGCTTGGCTAATCCCTCTTTAGTTAACAATACTTCTTCGTTCGACATGGTCTTATTTCAACTCCTATTTCAGCACTTTGCATAATTCAAGTTCAATACTCGAAGGTGCAATATATACGAGCTAAACCGTTAGGGTCCATCTATTGCTGATTGGATAAAGCTCCTGGAATTGATGCAAAATGCTCATTTAGCTTTCTTTATTGTAGTTTACTCTAAATTGGACCAACATGCGAAAAGAAATTCAGGAATTTAGCAGTCAGCTACCTTCGGCCACAGTGATTCATATGGTAACCAAAGCTTTCTTGCTCGCATATCGTATGATCATAACGTATTTTAATGAGCACGTGCAGTGCCACTGCCCTTGTCCCAAATTTCATGAAAACCAGGCAGGAGCAGTGTATGGCGGGAGGAAGATTCAATGGCTTCCTTAGGAAAGAATGGCAACGGGAACGGGAATCGCAAATCCAAATCCCCCCCTAACGGTCAAAAGAAAAATGGATTAAACAGTAATTCGGCTATCTTTTCAGCACTTCAAGGAAAAAATGTGGAGGTCCTAGTCGCAGCCCTCCTACTAACAGGAAAACTAAACGTCGATTCCGTGACTTTATACAGACAAGCAACTTTATTTTTAGGACTCACAGGAAAATACAAAACATTAGCATCTGCCCCTACTAATGTAGATAATATGGTGAAATTTTTAAATGATAACGGCAATATGACGTTGGATCAGGTAATTCAAGCCTTTTCACAAAAAATAAATACTTAAGAGGTGGCGAAAGGAGATATTTGTAGTGAGTGAGTTTGATGGAGAATATTTTGCAGAGGTTATCATCATTGTGATTCTAGTTGCCATGATCTTCTATGGCTCCTCAGATATAGAGGGACTTTCCGCTTCGCCAACCCAATCCTAAAATGATAATTCCCGCAAAAAAAGCATCTACAGACTCTCGCGAGGTCAATAGATGCTCTTCTTTTTAACAGCCAATCATTTCGATTTAACGTTCCTTTACTTCTACACTTATGGTTTGACTGGAAACCTCTCCGGCAGCATTGACTAACTCTGCCCGATACTCATATGTACCCGGCTTTTGATTTTGGATATTGGTCGCAGCACTTTGAGCCTGCGGGCTTTGGCTCGGCAGATCCTGCGTGTCGATCAGCTTTCCATTTTCATACAGGTTGTATTGGGTAGCATTCGTGCCCCACCACATGTTCATTGTCAGGGTATAGTCGCCGTCACCATCCCAATTATTATGAGACAACACCGGAATGCCAGGAGAAGCATCGGTCACTTCGACAGTTAACGGGTCGCTGACCGTTTTACCGGAAGCGTTGATCAGCTCGGCAGTATACGTGTAGGTTCCATTACTTTTGCCTGTAACGGAAATGACTGCATGCTGTGCTTCAGGGGAAGCTGCTTGCAATGATTGGGTTTCGATCAGCTTATCATTTTCATACCACTTGAGTTCATCGCCATTCGTGCCCCACCACAGATTCATGGTGATGTTGTAGTCTCCATCCTTCAGTCCGGTTTCCTGACCGTTATCATGAGACAGCACCGGTTTACCCGGCACCTCACCTGCAGCGGTTTTCTCGACTCTAACGGTTACAGGATTGGATACGACCGTTTTACCGTCCAAGGTGACGCTGGCTGTAATCTCGGCGCTCCCCTCTTTTAGGGCCCGAAGTTCTCCATACGTATCCAGTGCAACGGATTCATGACTGCTGCTATACTGAACAGAGGCATTACTTAAATCAGCTTGGCTGCCATCTGTCAGCGTACCCTTGAGATGTGTGGCTACTGTATCCCCAACGTTAAATGTTGTTTGATCCAGTGAAAGCTCCACTTCCTGCAAAGTTGCATCTGTCTGAGCTGAAAAGTCATCTAGCCCGCGCGGCTTTAACTGATAATTCCCTTTAAAAACCGCCGAAATTCCCTTCAGCTTCACTTGCTGTCCTTCTTGATACGGAAAAGATGTCCGTGTTAAGCCTGTACGTGCATCAATTCGCACATGATGGCTAACCTCACCCGCTACTGCATCAAATTCAAACGAACCTACAGGAGTTGCATCTATCACATTACGAATAATGGCAGTAGGGAGCTCAACCAGCTGTCCTTGGTTCGCATCGTTGAGTTCGGTGACCTGCACAGCTTGCGGAAGTTGTCCTTCTCCCGTTTTTTCAATAGCCACTGGATCGGTCAACTCCACTTCACTATTGTACAGTGCCAAACTTGCTGTAATCTTTACTCGATCACCTGGGTGAAATCCGCTTTGGTTTTGATATACATAAATGCCGCCACTTTCATCCTGCATGTAAAAGGCTTGACCGCCAAAAGCCCCTGGTTCTGTCGTCACAACACCCTCCAAGGTCACAACTTTGCCAGCCGAAAGAGTCCGTGCTTCTGCGACACTGATACGAGCAGGAATCGTGTTGCCATCCTCAGGCAAAGGCTGAGCCGGGACATCAGCCAACACGACGGATTGGGTCAGCAGGTTGCTGCCGTTTTGTCTCAGCCTAAGATTAGCCGAACCACTGGTTCCCGGCTTGATACGCACCGTCAGGTCCCTATAGGCATGCCCCTTGCTGTCGGATTCCAGACTAAATGTTCCGCTATAACCGTAAGAGGTCGGCCAGCTTCCATCCGGATTCTGAATCTGGGCTACTTGGTTGCCGCCCGCTACATAAATACCTGCGCTAAATCCGCTAATCGTGCTATTGGGAGCCAGTTGGTCGGCAACAATGCGAATTTGAAAAGGCTGTACATTCGGCAGCTGTTCCTGACGAACGATGCTGTACACAGGCTGCGCGCTGGCTGTAGATCCGCCATAGGAGCCGGCCTTGAACGTTCGTTGATCCCACCATTTGTAGCCGGCTGCAGGAGCGGACCAAGGCTCTGCTTGCGGTTCCGTGGAAGCCTGAGGATCTTCAAAAGACAGCAATTCCGTCGGCTGATCAAGATGTAAGTTCTTTACATACGACAGGCTGGTATACTCCTCTTTCTTGGACAACCAGTCTACCATATTGACCAGTAACACGGCGTCATCCTGCTCCTTAAATCCGTCATACGTTGTCTTCTTGGTTCCTGTCTCTTCACGCAAATATTTTGGCGTTGCATCTTCAACAGGAGATGAATCCCCAATGAAGGCAGCTTTGCCTAGACCTACTTTTGCTACAGCAGCATAAGGCCCTTCCGCTATACCGCCACCGTTATAAACGCCCTGATCTACTGCATTCCCCCAAGCCTGATTGGTTTTAGGGAGATATACGATCCCCTTGGCTTTGGTCGGGTCAATAATCGCCAATGTAGATCCTGCGTGCATCGCCACATTACTCACTCCTGCTGTAATGCCAAACGCCTGCGCAGGCTCAACAATCTGATTAGCCGTGATATCGCCTAATGCATTGTAGCGGAAGCGTATACCAAACTGGCTGCCCAGCCAATCTGAGCTAACCACGCCCTGCATCGCTGTCGAGCTTTTTTCTTCCTCACTCATTCCCTTCGCAGGGTCTTCCCATGCACCTCGACGGTACCCATTGATACTTTCCGACCCGTCCCAGCGATTCTTGTTGCGGTCGGCGTTATAATGATCTCCAATGAAAAAAATGCTATTGCCTGCTTTAACATACTGTTCCATTGCGGCCTGTTCGCTTTGTTTAAAAGGGATATTGGGCTCTGCTGTCACAAATACATCATAATTCTTTAAATCATTATAAGTAATAGGTGTAGATTGGCGAAGTTCATGAACATCGTAGCCATTGTTTGCAAGGGCTTGTCCGAAATCTGAGAATCCACCATCAATCACCCAATCTGCTGCGCCGGCTGTCTGTCCATGTGTATTATCGAACAATACTTTTTTACCAGCGTTTTCATTGACCACTTTGGCTGCAATGAAAGGGGCAGGGTCTGCCGGACCTTCTGCACGTGCCGGTTGTATGCCGCCTACAACACCAGCGTACAACGATAAAGTGAAAACCATAGCTGTTGCGTATTTGAAGCTACGGGATGTAAAACGACGAAAGATTCCCATTCTATTCCTCCTGTTAATTGGTTTAAGGCCCCTCTCAGAGGGGCACTAAATATAAATGTTAGCATTCATTTATGTGCGGACATGCGTTATTTTGTAAATCTTTAGGAATAATGAAAGGGAAGGAAATTCCAATAATAAAGATAGGCTGTATGCAGCAATGTGAGTACCGCAAATACAATTTTCCCGGCAGCCCGAGTTCTTTTTTCCCCGGTAATCAGCTTTGCGCCATTCACAATCAATACCCACACGGCAATGAGTGCTGAAAGGAGCGGCAGCGTGCAAATTCCCCAGATAAACCAGGCGGAATAGCCATAGACCATCTGATTGTTAGCATAGACGACCTGTACCCCGAGAAAAATCGTATTTAGTAACGCGATGTATGCCAGATTGGATGAAATGTGATTATTCGTTTTACGGATAGCTCTGAGCACATACCTTATCATCCATATCAGCAGGGTTGTGATGAAAAATAAAGAGGATGCGGCGTAGCTGACAAGCAGCGTCCAGGTACGATGCCAAAATGTCGTCTGCTTCATGGTCTCACTATCCGGGGCAATCATCATCCATGTACTGTTTTCCTGATACAGCAATATTTTAAGCTGTCCCCCTTTCTCCACAAACAGTCCATCACCTGCTGCTTGAAAAACTTTGTCTGATGCTTCATTTTGATCCGGAAATTTCCCTTTAACAATTAACGTATGATCATCTTGAATTCGAACGGTGTATTTAACACTTCCCAGCATCCGAAGCCATTTTCCCCACCCATGAATAGGATTCAAATTCAGCTGATATACACCCTCGATTTCTGGTAAAAGCTTTATTTCCTTGACAGAACGAACCGGTGACTGAGAAGCGGCCTGCGGCTCGGCGGGCAGTATTTGGGCGATCGCATTGATGACTTTTCCATGAAGCAGGGTGTCCGTATCCGCTGAGTTGCTGATTACAAAAATACCGATCTTTTGGGAGGGAACTAGTACCATTTTGGAAATAAAACCATCAATTTTCCCGGTAGCCCACAACATGTGCACTCCCGTCTCCAGTTGACCGCGGAAAAATCCGTAACCTATGCCATCAAGACGAGCGTCAGCTGCAAATTGCTGTGCATGCATCGCTTTTACCGTTTGTGGCTGGAGCACCGCTTTGCCCTTATACTTGCCTTGATTCAAATGAGTGATCAGATAATGGGAAAATTCGTTGGGTGTGACGTTCAACGCTCCTGCTCCCGGCAGATTGATATACGAAAAAGGCTGTTTTAGATACGCTTCACGCTTCCACTGATAGGATTGCGCTAGTGCCGGATTATTTAGTGGCAATTCCAATGTCGCACTCGGCATATTCATCGGCCGGAACAGATGTGTGCTAAGGTAATCATTCAGTCCCTGACCGCTTACTTGCTCCACAATGTTACCGATCAGACCAAAGGCAACATTACTGTATTCATACCGAATTCCAGGTTTTCGGATAGGAGGTTGCTTTTGAAAATACGTGCTGAGATACTGCTCTGTAGGTAAAACACCTGCCCGAGTCGAGCTGTTGATGTCGTATATCGCTTCATCTAATCCTGCAGTATGTGTCAGAAGCTGATGTAGATTAAAAGGATGATTTTGGTATTGCAAAGCTTTATAGCTGTGGAGATAGCGGTTTACGTCTTGATTCAAATCAAGTTTGTTTTGCTCGACCAGTTGCATTGCGGCGCTTGCGCTAAATGATTTGGTTAGAGAGCCGACACGAACAATAGTCTTCGCTGGGTCGAATGCCACTTTCTGCTCCAGGTCTGCATATCCATAGCCTTTACTAAAAAGAATGTGGTCTTCCTGGGTCACAACGACCGCAGCACCCGGAGTATGCAATTTTTCCAATTCTGTACTCATGATGTCGTCCACTGCTTTTTCCACTGAATTAGGTGTTATACTATCTGCTGCCCATACCGAAGCAATGAGTAGATTCCAGAGATACAACGCTGCTAAAAATGCGGATAGGTAGTAAAAGCCTCTATTCTTCATATTCAAGTACTCTCCTTACGTATGAGTTTGATTTAATAATTTGAACCGTGCGGTGATTGCATAGCGAGCAGATCTTTATACTCCGCATGGAAGCCATCAGCATGGCGCTATGAAATCATCGCACTTCCCATCGTGGGAGTGCACATGATAAAGCGAATCCTGATCGAATCGCGTAAGTGGAAGGCTTCTTACTTGTTCGATCAGGATTCATGGGTTACAGATTAAAATTGGTGATAACTTCTAATCATTCGTCAAGACTAGATTTTCAAGAATTATGATGTGTTAAACCTTGTGCCATGCCTTTGTCCATGTTCCGGGTAATCTTTTGTATCGCGGCACGGATCCCTTTTACATTTTCTTCGATAAATCCGGGTTCCAGCAGTTCATAATGATTCCCAATCAAGCTATGTTCTTCATAGCTTCCTTGTGTAGCGTCTTTCCATAAAAGTCGATTATCTCCTGTGCCCTTCACCGTTTCCGATCCAACGGCGTCAAAACCATGAATATTCGCCTGAACCTTTTCAGTGTTCACAAGCTGATTGCCATACACCGCATAAGCGATCATTTTACGCTGGTACGTTTCATTCAGCAGCTCGCGGTAAGATTCAGGAACCTGTTCCAGCATCGCATGAATTTCCTGCTCTGTTTCTTCGTCTGTGAAAGGCAGGGCTTCCGTTCTTTTGACTGAATCAAGCATAAAAATGTCGGATACAGCATGACCTTGACGCTCCAGTGTAGAGGCAACCTTATGCGCTAGATTCCCACCTATGGAATAACCAAGTAGTACATACGGACCTTGCGCTTGCGTGCTGACGATAAGATCAACATAACGTGCCAACATTGCCTGCTCATCCGCAGCATCATCTACGAACTCTAACCCGTACACGACTGCGTCTTGATCCAGTTGTTTCGCAAGCTCTGCAAACGACAGCCCGTATCCAAGCATCGGCGGAAAGCAGAAGATGGAGACCGGACCGTGTTCATTCAACCGAATGATTGGACTATCAGCCTTGTATTCCAGATCAGCTTTCAATAATGTGAGCGCCTGCTCTTCTATGGTCGGGAACTCCAGCACACTACGTATAGGAAGCTCAATGCCTGTGGCAAGGTGAACTTTGCGTATAAGCTCCAGTACTTTCAAGGAATGTCCACCCAACGTGAAAAAGTCATCGTGGATACCCACTTGTGGAATATCAAGCACTTCCTGCCAAATGGCTGCCAGTAACTGCTCCACGTCGGTTCGCGGTGCAACATATTCTATACCCGTGCGCAGCGCTGTGTCCGGCGTAGGTAACGCTTTTCGGTCGATTTTGCCGTTGGCCGTCAGCGGAATACGCTCCATCTGTACGAATACGGATGGAATCATATAGCTTGGTAGACTGCCCAATAGTACAGCTCGAATCTCACGGACAGTCAGCTGCTCATCAGCCGTGAAGTAAGCACATAATTGCTGCTGACCTATTCCATCCTGCAAAGCAATAACAACGCCGTCCCGCACGAGCGGCACACTTGCCAAACGTGCCTCCACTTCGCCCAGTTCAATTCGATAACCGCGAATTTTCACCTGATGGTCAATCCGGCCCAGATATTCAATGTTGCCGTCCGGCATCCATCTTGCCAAATCGCCTGTACGGTACATCCGCTCATAGCCTGCTTTGCCTCCAGCAAACGGATCTTTCACAAATTTCTCGGCCGTCAGCTCCGGACGGTTCAGATAGCCTCGGGCTACACCTACACCGCCGATGCACAGCTCACCCGCGACCCCGATCGGCTGCAATTGCTCTGTACCTTCCTTCACGATGTACAGACGAATGTTCTGAATCGGTTTCCCGATCGGAATAACCGCATATTCCTCATCCGGCTCGCAATCGAAGTACGATACGTCCACCGTCGCTTCGGTTGGACCATACAGGTTGATCAGCTTCGCTCCGGCCAAGCTCGACACGAGCCGCTGGAACCGGGCCACATGCTGTGGCGGTAAGGCTTCACCACTGGCAAAAACATGGCGCAGCGTGCCTAGCTTCGCTTGCATCGCTTCTCGTGGTTGCTGCTCCACATACTCCAGGAACGCATGCAGCATGGCCGGTACAAAGTGCATCGTGCTCACGCCATCACGAGCAATCGTGTCCACAATCTCTTCCGGGTTCTTTTCCCCGCCGACCGACAGCAGACTCACCTTCGAGCCGACCATCGACCACCAGAATAGCTCCCACACCGACACGTCAAAGGTGAAGGCGGTCTTTTGCAGGATCGTATCTTCCGCACTTAAGCCGTAACGATCATGCATCCACAAAATCCGGTTCAGCACGGAATGGTGCTCCACCATTACGCCCTTCGGTTTTCCGGTGGAACCGGAGGTATAGATCACATAGGCGACATGGTGCGGTCCGGCCAGTGGCTCCAGATTCGAGCCATCTTCGTGATAGATGTCCTCGTGATCCAGCACAAGCACCTGGCCATCGAAGCTCAGCGATGCTTGCTCCGCTAAATGCGATTGCGTCAGCACCAGCTTCGCTCCCGAGTCCTCCAGCATAAAGCAGATGCGGTCGGCCGGAAATTCCGGATCAATTGGCACATAGGCTCCGCCGGCCTTGAGGATCGCATAGATGCCTACGATCATGTCTAGCGAGCGATATACCATAATACCTACCGACTGATCTGGTTTAACCCCCTTCGCGCGTAAAGTCCGTGCAAGGCGGTTGGCTCGCTCGTTCAGTTCACGGTAAGTTAAAGATTGTTGACCCCAAACGACGGCGATATGATCCGGCGTGCGTTCCACCTGCTCCTCAAACCGTTTTTGGATCGTCTGATTGTAGGAATATGCTAAGGCCGTGTCATTAAATTCTCCTATAATCTGTTGTTTTTCTGAGGCTGTAACCAATTCCAGCTCTTCAACGCAAACATTCGGGTTAAGCAAAATTTGCTCTAGCAGATGCACAAAATGTCCGTGCAGACGTTCAATATCTGCTTGATCAAAGCAGAGTGCGTTATACATAAAACGAATTTTTATGCCTTCTCCCGGCATAACGACGATGCTCAAATCATAGTTAGTCTGCTCTGTAGCCGTCACGTTGGAAACCGATAATAACTCCTGCCCGTCACTACCCATTTCTTCAATCTGCTCATCCACCGGATAATTTTCAAACACCATAATATGGTTAATTAAATTCTGTTTCTGGTCGGTCAGTGCCTGAATTTCAAACAACGGATACGTATCATACGCATGAGAAGCCAGCGCTTGCTCCTGCATTTTCTTCATAACTTCCGCAAAAGTTTCCCCTGCTTCACTACGGATGCGAACAGGAATGGTATTAATGAACAAACCAACAATATCCTCGACCCCGATAATATCCGATGGACGACCTGAGACGACACTGCCAAATACAACATCACTATGGTTGTTGTACTTTTGCAGCAGAATCCCCCATGTGGTTTGCAATAATGTATTCATGGTCACCTGATACCGCTTCGCCGTCTCCTCCACCCGGAGAGCCAGCTCATGCTCCCAATCCGTCATCCAGTCACTGGCCATATAGCCTTCACTCTTGCGACCGGATTTTACAGCTGGCAGTGCTGTTTGCTGCTCATACCCGGACAAATAGCTGCTCCAGTAGTCGGTTGCTGCGTTGCGATCCTGTGCTTCCAGCCATTCAATAAAGCGGCTGTAGGGCACCGCCGGTGCCAACTCCGGTACTCTGCGCTCCCGAAGTGCTGCATAGCTCTCAAACACTTCTTTGTTTACAAGGGACAGACACCAACCGTCCATCACAATATGATGGAAGCTCCACACAAAATGATAACGATCTTCCCTAGTGCGCAAAATCGCTACACGCAGTAGGACATCCCGACGCAGATCAAAGCCTCGTGCTTTATCTTGCAACTTGAAATTGGTCAGCTGCGTATCCCTTGTATCGCTATCCAGCTCTCGTAAATCTTCGTAATAGAAGCCACAATCCCGGTTTCGATACACTACCTGCAAAGGCTCCGTATCCCGTCCAAAATAAAAGTGTGTACGCAGCGCCTCATGTCGCCGAACTAGAGTATTCAGGCTTTCTGCAAAAGCCTGAATGTCCAGCTGACCTTGCATATCATAAGAAACCTGCTCAAAATACGCGTCATTGGCAGCTGCTTGACTATCGAGTTGGCTGTGAAACAGCATCCCTTTTTGCATTGGGGTCAGGGTATAGACATTGTCGATTTCACCCGTAGCACCCATCTCAGACAACAAGCTGTCCAACTCCTCAACACGCATTCCTTTATAGGAAATATCGCTTGGGGTTAGCTCTGGATGTTCTTTATGAATGCAATGCTTCAAAATTTCACGCAGGCTCGATTCCAATAAACTGGCCAATCGCTCGATCGTCTCTGGTCGATAGCTGGTACGACTATAGCTAATTGTCAGCCCCAGTTGGCCTCCTGAAATGATGCCGCCAAAATCCAGCGTATACGTCCGAGCCATAGTCGGGCTAAGTGGCATACCTCCACTATAAGGAGACGACTGCAGGTCATTTCCCTTCATATCCTGATCAAATTGTCCTAAATAGTTAAAGCTGATCTCAGGATCTACCTCACATAGGGCTGGAGATACTTCGGCTAAATATTTCAGTATCCCGTAACCTATTCCTTTTTGCGGAATACTACGCAATCCTTCTTTCGCATGCTTGATTCGCTGCGAAAGAGCCGTTTCTTTTGGCATATCGAGTAAAACAGGATATTGGCTTGTAAACCACCCAATCGTCCGGGTAATGTCCACCTCTGGTAAAATGGCTTCACGACCATGTCCCTCTAGATTAATTAGGAAACGATCATGACCACTCCATGCTTGCAATGCCATTCCTACTGCCGTCAGCAACAGGTCATTAATTTCTGTACGGTAGGCACGATTGGCCTGCTTGAGCAATTGCTCTGTCTCTTCGTGTGTCCACAAAGCAGTAACCGACTCACTATCGCCAATCAATGGCTTGTCGTGCTCGTTATGTCCATAATCTTGCGGCAGAGGTGCCGGTTTCGCTTGTGCAATCCCCTCCCAATACGCCCGCTCACGTTCCATCGCTGGGCTGTTGGCATAGGCGTGCAGCTTCTCGGCCCATGTTTGAAACGAATCCGTCTTGTGCGGTAACTGAATCACCTGTTCGCCCTTGGCGGCTTGCTCATATGCTGTCGCCAAATCCTCGAATAGGATGCGCCAGGATACCCCATCCACTGTCAAATGGTGAATCACGACCAACAGATGATCTCCATCCGGGCAACGGAATAGGCCGAGCCTCATCAATGGCCCTTCGCTCAAGGAAATACTGGATTGAATTTCATTGCATTTAGCCTCAATCATTTTCTCCAAATTCTCTTCAATTACTTCGCTATCCCTATAGTCAAAGCACTCCAAATGGTACGGTTCGCCTTCCCCTACACCTCGGTTCCATGCCGTATATCCGTTCTCCGACGAACGAAAAGTCATTCGCAAGGCGTCATGGTGCGCTGTAATCTGATGGAGTGCCAGCCGAAGTGCCCGTTCGTTATAGCCTTCCTGCCGATAGAGCATGACAGATTGGTTGAAATAATGTGGTTCATCCGTTGACTGTTCAAAGAACCAGCGCTGAATCGGTGTAAGCACAACATGTCCCGTAACCTCACCCTGCTCGGCTACTCGTTTAACTGGCTGAATATATGTGCTCAATCCTGCAATCGTTGGATATTTGAACAAATCCTTCATTTCCAGCTTGTATCCAGCCTGAAACAAGCGGGACGATACTTGGATAGCCTTGATGGAGTCACCACCCAAATGGAAAAAGTTATCTTGTGTGCCTACCTTCTGTATACCCAGAATGGCTCCCCAAGCCGCAGCCAAGGCCAGTTGGACATCTGTCTCAGGTGCCACATAATCCATACCTGTATCGACATTAGGCTCAGGTGCAGACAGTGCCCTACGGTCTACTTTGCCATTCAGTGTCAAAGGCAGTTTCGACAGCTGCACAAAGTAGGAAGGCACCATATAGCTCGGCAGATCCTGTGATAACACACTACGTAAGTCGCTAGCGCTCAATTCGCTGTCTGTTACAAAATATGCACACAGCTGTTTTTGCCCGCTATCGTCCTGCCGCACAGTAACAACAGATTCCTTCACACCTGCAATCGTGGACAAACGGGTTTCAACTTCACCCAGTTCGATGCGGTAGCCGCGAATTTTGACCTGCTCATCCATTCTTCCCTTGTACTCCAGTACGCCATCAGCACGCCAACGCACCAAATCCCCTGTACGATAGCAATATTCTTCAGGCCGGAATGGACTTTCAATAAACTTTTCTGCCGTAAGCTCAGGCCGGTTCAGATACCCGAGTGCCACGCCATCGCCACCGAGAAGGAGCTCGCCCCACGCCCCGACAGGCTGCAATTTTAACGAACGATTGACCACATAAATGGTGGAATGATCAATCGGACGTCCAATGGGAACACCTTGAGTTTGCGGTTCTGTAATTTCATAGGTGGTGGAAAAGGTCGTGTTCTCTGTCGGCCCATAAACATTACTCAACCGAAGCTGCGGGTACTCCTTCAGCACGCGGTTAACATGTGGTACGGACATCACATCCCCACCCACGAGCAATTCCTTTAGGGATGCAAACACTTCAATGTCTTGCTGTGAATGCTGATTGAATAAAGCCGTGGTCATGAACATGGTGTTAATACGATACTTGTTCATCACTTGTTTGAACTTGGCAGCATCCAAAATAGTGTCATGATTTACTACATATAATTGACCACCGTTCAGCAGCGTTCCCCAGATTTCAAACGTGGAGGCATCGAATACAACTGCGCCCATTTGCAGCATACGCGTATTTTCGTCAAGCGTGGCGTAGCTATTGCCTTTCACCAACCGTGCGACATTACGGTGATTGACCATAACGCCTTTCGGCTTGCCTGTCGTACCAGAGGTGTATATGACATGCGAAAGATCTAAGGCAGACCCCCCATTTGTAATGGAAGCTGATTCATGAGTATGAGTGTATCCTTCAAATTCGCTGCTCCATAGTTGCGCATCGCTCAAATCGATAACCGGAATACCTGGTTCAAAAGAAATCTGTTCCCGTCGCTGTGACAGTAACAGCTCGGCACCGGAATCCTCCAGTAAATAACGGATACGCTCTTCCGGATACTCGGGATCAATAGGAACGTAAGCCCCGCCTGCCTTCATAATAGCCAGCATGCCCACGACCATTTCAATGGAACGCTCAGCTACTATCCCTACTCGCTGTATCTGAGCCCCGGACCCACGCCGTATCCCATGGGAAGTAAGGACACATGCCAGACGATCGGAACGCTCATTCAGCTCGCGATAAGTGAGCTGTGTGTCCGCAAAGGTGATCGCTAGTCGATCTGGCGATTGTGCAACCTGTTCCTCGAACAGCACATGCAGTAATTGATCCCGTGGATACGGAGAGTCTGCTGCTGTAGTGCTGAATTGCTCCACCAGCTGCTCTTTTTCTTGGGCCGAAACCATTTCTATAGCCGCAAGAGCGATCTCCGGCTGTTCTATAACCACATTGATTAGCTGCTGTAAATGTACAGCCAGTCGTTCGATGGTTTCGCGTTTGTACAGCCGGGTTCCGTATTGAAAACCGCAGGCAATTTGTTCCCCATCCTCCTGCGCGAACAGACTTAGATCAAATTTGGCCGTTGTTTGTTCACTCGGATAGGGCGCTAATTGCAGCTCTGCCAGCTGCTGCTCTGTTTGCTCCAGGTTTTGTAAAGCAAACATGGTATCAAATAATGGATTGCGGCTTAAATCCCGATCCACGCCCAGCTTTTCTACCAGCTCTTCGAAAGGATAATCCTGATGTTCAAAAGCCTTTAACGCGTTATCCTTGACCTCCAGCACATAATCGCGGAATGTTTTCCCGCCTTCCGGATAATTGCGGATCGCCAGTGTATTGACGAACATCCCAATCAGACTGCTAAGATCAGCATGTGGCCGCCCCGCAATCGGCGAGCCGACAATAATATCCTCCTGCCCGCTGTATTGGCTAAGCAAAGTCGTATAGGCAGCCAACAGCACCATATATAAGGTCGATTCGGTCTGCATCGCAATGCCTTTTAATCCTTCGCTTTGCCGTTGATCGAGCGTAAATTCCAGTACATCTCCTTCAAAGCTTCTCACCGCCGGACGTGGATAATCCGTCGGGATATCCAGCACTGGCAGCTCTCCTGCGAAGGTATTGAGCCAGTAATTTCCCTGTTCCTGATAGCGTTCACTTTGCTGCTGTTCCTGCTGCCATGCAGCATAGTCCTTATACTGAATGCGCAGCGACGGCAGCGTGTCCCCCGCATATAAGTGGATGAAGTCCTGAATCAATACATTTATAGAGGTGCCGTCCGAAATGATGTGATGCATATCCAGCAGCAAAATATGATGCTCTGGCCCAGTTTCAATCAGACCCGCCCGGAACAGCGGAGCATGCGCAAGATCAAACGGCTGAACAAAGCCATGCACCAGCTCATCCGTTTCCTTTTGGTCAGCTCCGTGGGCATGAATCAACTCCACGCGAAAAGGAACCTCGTCATGTACTCGCTGGACAGGTTCACCGTTCATGCTCTCAAAGCTTGTGCGCAATGTTTCATGGCGATTAATAAGCTGACGGAACGCGTTATCCAGTGCCTTGTAATCAAGTGAACCGGTCAATGTCAAGGCGCCTGGTATGTTATAGCTAGTTCCCGCTCCATCAAGCTGATTGAGAATATACATCCGTTTTTGAGCCGAGGATACCGCATAAGATGGCTTATTTCCCGAAACAGGAATGGATTCATAGGTGGTTTGCTCCAGTGCTTCAATAACCTGCGCAAGCTGTTCGATGGTTGGGTGCTGGAACAGGTCCTTTAGCTGCACATTTTTATGCAATTCCTTATGGATGAGCGAGATGACATTTGTCGCCCGTAAGGAATGACCTCCTGCTTCAAAAAAGTTATCCTTAATCCCAATGCGCTCAAGTTCCAGCACATCTTTCCAAATGCTGACCAGTTGTGCTTGTAACTGATTTTGAGGAGCTACATATTCTGCACCTGAGCTTATGCTTCCCTGCGGCTGAGGCAAAGCTCGGCGATCCACCTTGCCATTAGGCGTCAATGGCAACTGCTCCAACTGCACAAAATACGACGGCACCATATAGCCCGGCAGTTCCCGGCTCAAAGCGCTGCGGAGCTCACTTAACTGTGCATTCGCATGAGTTACTACATAAGCGCAGAGCTGCTTTTGCCCCTGCTCATCCTCATGTGCAGTCACAACAGCTTCTCGCACCACCTCCAGCTTCAACAGCTGCGCTTCCACCTCGCCCAGCTCGATCCGGTAACCCCGGATTTTCACTTGCGCATCGATCCGTCCCTTGTATTCCAGCGCCCCATCTGCATTCCAACGTACCAGGTCCCCGGTGCGATAGCAGCGTTCGCCGTTACGGAACGGACTATCGATGAACTTTTCAGCCGTTAAGTCCGGACGGTTGCGGTATCCACGTGCCACCCCATCACCGCCCACTAGCAACTCACCCCATACCCCGACGGGCTGAAGCTGCATCGAACGGTCCACGACATATGCTGTCGAATTATGGATCGGTCTGCCAATTGGCACAGATTCCGATTGCACACCGTTGATCGCATGCACTGTGGAAAAGGTCGTATTTTCAGTTGGGCCATAGATATTACTGATTCGCAGGGACGGATGAGCCTTCAGCACCCGAGTCATATGTGGTACGGACATCACATCACCGCCGACCAGCAGTTCCCGTATCCCCTCGAACAGCGCCAGATCCTGCTGAGACAGCTGGTTAAAGAGCGGTGTGGTCAGAAACATCGTGGTAATGCCGTGGCTGCGTACAGCTTCCTTAAGCTTAAGCACGTCCAAAATGACATCCTGACTCACTAGCACAAGCTGTCCACCATTTAGCAACGCCCCCCAAATTTCAAAGGTGGACGCATCAAAGACAACAGACCCAGTCTGCAAAATGCGCGTGTCCGCATCCAAACGTGCATAGTTTGCATGTTTCACCAAACGAACGACATTGCGATGTTCCACCATTACCCCTTTGGGCTGGCCTGTTGTCCCTGAGGTGTACATAATATAGGCCAATCGATCAGCTGCGGTCGCCTTCGGTTGTTCTTCAGCTGCATAAACCTGCTGTATTGGTTTAGCTTGTTCTGATTGCGTAGCTTCTGTTGGGATAGTTGTAGTAGAAGCAAGTTCGGGACTAGCAGAAATAGAATAGAGTGGGTTTAGGCAGTCCACATATCCCATATTACCCGTATCTGTACTCATCCCGTTATCATACGACAAAACGGAATTGCAGCGATCAGCATCATCTGTTTCATAGATCGCATCATCACTCAGGTCAAGTACTATTCCCTTAAAATCTGTGGGCCGATGCTCCATTTTTTGTACAAGTAGTATCTTGGTCTCGGAATCCTCCAGCAAATAACGCACGCGCTCGTCCGGGTAATCAGAGTCAATCGGAACATACACCCCGCCTGCTTTAAGAATCGCGAGCATGCCTACAATCATCTCAATCGAGCGCTCAGCTACAATGCCGACTGTCTGTTCAGTACGGATTCCCTGCTTACGTAAAAAATGAGCCAGTCGGTTGGCCTTTTCATTTAATTTTTCATAGGTTAGGCTATTGGGTCCAGACACTACTGCCACCTGCTGTGGTACCTGCTTCGCCTGTATCTCGAACAATTCATGAATGGAAGCATCACGTGGATAATCTACAGCTGTATCGTTGAAAGTATGAACCAGCTGCTCTACTTCTTGTTCTGACAGCACTTGTGCTGTGCAAATCTCCAACTCTGGCTGATGTAAAACAACGGTATACAGCCGTAATAGCTGCTCAACAAAGCGTTCAATCGTCACCTGGTCGTAACGGTCGCTACTGTATTTCACGTTTAGAGAAACTGCAGCATTTTCCCATTGAAATTGAAAATCCAGCTCAGATTGCACGTGATGTAGAAAATCAGAAATGTGAATATTTTGCAAGGAGGCCGTGGTGTGGATAAGAGGCTTGTCGTCCTTGTTACGTAGGATTTCAAGCCCCTCGGTATAGTTCCAAAAAGGAATATTTTGGTGTTCAATAGCTTCGCTGACAGAGGTTTTGATCTGAGACAGCAAGGTTTTGAAGGTCGTTGAAGAATCCAGCGTATTTTTCAATAAAAGCAGATGGTTGATTGGCTTGGTAGCACCGTTGCCAGACTTGGCTACAGGAATGCCCAGCAGCACACTTTCTTCACCTGTGTATTTATGCAATAAACTTTCTACTCCAGCAAGCAGAACCATAAATACAGCCCATGGAGCCCCACCTGTTATAGATGATATTCTTTGGGAAATTTCTGATGGAAATGTCAGCGTGTACGTATGACAATTAGAATCTGTTGCAGCTGTATCCCTGGACACATGGTTGGTATATGGCAAGCAGATGATACGATCCTCGGATTCCAGCTTATGACTCCAGTAATTTTTCTCTTTCTCAAATAAGGCTTTCAATGACATCCCTCCTGCTTTATGGGGTCTGTACCCCGGTTGGAATGGTGCGTTGTTACGTAGATGAGCGTTGTATCGGAAAAAGAATACTTTGCAGGCAAGGGCAGTCGGACGAAGCCGCTGCCCTTTGCACATGCAAAGTGAAATCATTGCCTTTTAGAAACCTGAAAACTGATCTAGAAAACAAAGTCGATGGAATCCGGTGAGAAGCCTTCTGCTTGTTCACCGAAGTTCACCTGAATATCGCTTAATTGCAAATCTGGATTGGCCGCAACCTGTGACAGGATCGCTATCAAATCTCCGGTTAATCGTTCAATAACATCTGCGCTAAACAGCTTCGTGCAATATTCAAAGGAACCCTTGATCTGCCCGTCTTCATCACTCATGGACAAGGTCAAATCAAATTTGGAAATACGATGCTCCTGCACATAAGGACTGAAGGACAACGTTTCAAGCTTCGCTTCCTGCGACTCCGTATTTTGCAGTACAAACATAGTATCAAACAACGGATTACGGCTTGCATCCCGTACTATATCCAGCTTTTCCACCAGCTCTTCCAGCGGATAATCCTGATGCTCGAAGGCTTGCAGCGTACGATCTCGGGCTTCCAGTAGGTAGTTATGGAACGTTGAGTTGCCCTGCGGCTGGTGCCGGATGGCTAGTGTATTGACGAACATGCCGATCAGCGGCTCCAGTTCAGGTAACAAACGACCTGCTACCGGCGTACCGATGATCAAATCATCCTGACCGCTATATTTGGACAACAGAACGGTGTAGGCGCTCATCAGCACCATGTACAGCGTACTTCCGGTCTGTGCTGCCACTTGGTGCAATTGCTCAGATACATTCGGGTCCACGGTAAACTCATACATTGCTCCCTCGAAGCTGCGAACAGCAGGTCTAGGATAAGCAATCGGCAAATCCAGCACCGGTAATTCCCCGGCTAAATGCTCCAGCCAGAACTGTTCCCGGCGCTGGTAGGACTCACGCTGCATTTCCTGCTGCTGCCACACCGCATAGTCCTTGTACTGAATTGGCAGCGGCTTCAAGGCCTGTCCCTCGTACAGTTGTCCTAGCTCCTGCACGATATTGTTAGACGATACCCCGTCTGAAATAATATGGTGCATGTCGTACATCAGGAGATGGCGCTCGGGTCCGGTTTGAATAAGACGGACACGCAGCAGCGGTGCCTGCCGAAGATCGAAGCTGCGTACAAAGGACTCGATATACACTTCCGCTTCGGATTCACTGGCCTGCAGGCGTTCTACGACAAACTCCACTTGATCGTAAATCCGCTGAACAACCTCGCCGTCCACCATTTCAAAGGAAGTTCGCAGCGTTTCATGACGGGCTACTAACTGACGGAACGCTTCCTCCAGTCGATCTGCCTGAAGCGGTCCCTCCACTGTTAATACACCCGGCATATTGTAGCTGAGATCCCCACCTTCCAGATGGCTCAAAATATACAGTCGTTTTTGCGCCGAGGAGACAGGATAGTAAGACTGTTTCGTCGCAGCAGGGATCACCGTATAGGTGTCTGTCCCGTGCGTTGCGATGAGCTGAGCTTGCTGCTCAATCGTAAAGTGCTGGAACACCTCACGCAGTGTAATCCGACTGTCCAGTTCCTGATGGATTTTAGCCACCAGCGTCGTTGCCCGCAGGGAGTGTCCACCCACATCGAAGAATGAGTCGGTGACGCCTACGCTGGACAGCTTCAATACATCCTGCCAGATTTGCGCTAACTTGGCCTCCAGCGGCGTCCGCGGCGCAACGTACTCCAGACCTCCTTCAAGGCGTGCTTCCGGTGCTGGCAACGCCTTCCGGTCGATTTTCCCGTTTGGCGTCAGTGGGAAACGATCCAGCTGTACCACATACGTCGGGATCATGTAATCCGGCAGCTTCGGCTGCAGCGCATTCCGCAGTTCCGGTAGACTCAGCGACTCCGAAGCTACGATATAGGCACACAGATCCTTGTGTCCGTCTTCGTTTTCCCATGCCGTAACCACGGCTTTTTGGATACCGTCCACGGTCAGCAGCTGTGCTTCCACCTCGCCCAGCTCGATCCGGTAGCCGCGGATTTTCACCTGGTGGTCGATCCGGCCCAAATACTCGATACTGCCATCCGGCAGCCACCGTGCCAGGTCGCCTGTCCGGTACATCCGGTTTGCGTAACTGCTGTCCGCCGGATCAGCGGCTGTCGCATCAGCAAACGGATTCGGAACAAACTTCTCAGCCGTCAGTTCCGGCAGGTTGAGGTATCCTCGTGCGATACCTGCCCCTCCGATATAGAGCTCACCCGCGATCCCGATCGGTACCAGCTGTTGTCGAGTGTTCAAGATGTACACAGCCTGGTTCGCTATCGGCGTTCCAATGGATACCGTATGCTCCCCTTTTTCCAGCAGTACATTCAGTGACTCTACATCTTCAATCGTATAGGCTGTTGCATCTACCGTCGCTTCGGTCGGACCATACACGTTCGTAATGACCGGGCGATATCCGGACCATTTGTGTAGGAACCCCTGTACCAGCTGCACGGATAAGGCCTCGCCCCCGATCAGGTAATGCTTCACATCCGGCGCTTCTGTCACATTGACGCTTTCGTTCAAAATATGCAGATGCGCTGGTGTGCCGTCCGACAGATCGATTCGGTGCGTGCGATAGTAGGCGATCAAATGCTCTCCGCTCAGGCTGACGTCACGGGACACCACATGCAGGGTGTGGCCTAGCAGCAAGCTGGCAAAGATTTGCTTCACTGAAGCGTCAAATACAAATGCGGACAGCCATGCGATGTGAAGCGGCTGATCATACCGGCTGTACACTCGCTCATATAAAGCGTCTACCAGATTGCCGACACTGCCTTGCTCAATCATAACCCCTTTCGGCTGACCGGTTGTACCTGACGTGTAGATCATATAGGCCAGGTTATGCAGGCCGGCGACAGGGATCAGGTTGTTTGCATCCTGTGCTCCCAGTTGAGCTTGAACGTCCTCATCGTCAAGAACGATAGCTTGTACTGTGGATGGCAAGCTCAGCGAAAGGTTGGCGGCTCTGCGGGTGATCACGACTGTTGCTCCGCTATCTTGAAGCATGTAATCAATGCGCTCCTGCGGATACATCGTATCCATTGGCACATACGCGCCCCCGGCCTTCAGTACCCCCAGAATGCTCACCAGAAGATCCGCAGAACGTTCCAGCAGTACGCCTACCGGTTGGTCTGCTTCAACTCCTTTTGCCCGTAACACCCGGGCCAATCGGTTCACCTGCTCATTCAGCTCAGCGTAGGTTAGCGCCATGTCCCCAGACACAACGGCTATCCGCTCAGGGCTGTTTTTCGCTTGCTCTTCAAAACGCTCGCTGAGCGACAGGCCTTGGAGTGTTCCACGCACGCTATGTGCGTTCGGATCATTGAACACCTTCAGAATCCGTTCGGTTTCTTCTGTCGTAATGAGCTCCAGCTCACCCAGCTTCGCATCCGGGTTCGCTGCCACGGCTTCGGCTAAGCGAATAAAGTGACGTGTCATCCGTTCAACGGTTTCCCGTTGATACAACGCGGTTGCATACTGCAATCCGAACTGGATGCCTGCCTCTTCCTCTCTGGCTTCCAGCGTCAGATCAAACTTCGCTGGCGTTTGTTCCAGGCCGTACGGACGGAAGCTCAGGTCTGCCAGTTGCAGTTCGCCCTCCTCGGTCGTTTGCAGGGTAAACATCGTATCGAATAGCGGATGGCGGCTCATATCCCGCTTCACATTCAGCTTTTCGACCAGCTCCTCAAATGGATAGTCCTGATGCTCATAGGCTTGCAGGGCGCGAACCTTCACTTCTTCCACGTAGCTGCGGAAGGTATGTTCTGCTGTCGGATAGTTTCGCAATGCCAACGTACCGACGAACATACCGAGGATCGGCTCCAAATCCGCATGCGGTCGTCCGGCAATCGGCGTGCCGACGACGATGTCCTCCTGGCCGCTGTATTGGTGCAAGAGGGCGGTATACGCCGCCAGCAACACCATATACAGCGTAGAGCCGGTGTGCGCAGCCAGTTCTTTCAGACGCTCGCTTACTTCGCGTTCCAGCCCAAACACCACGGTATCGCCTGCTGTACTTCGCACCGCCGGACGGGCAAAGTCTGTCGGTAGATCCAGCACAGGCAGTTCACCCCGGAAGGTATCGAGCCAGTAGGCTTCCTGACGCTGCATCCATTCCTGATGGGCTTCGCTTTGCTGCCATACGGCATAATCCTTGTACTGTATCCGCAGTGGCGGGAGCTCTCCACCGTCGTACAAGCGGACAAATTCTTCAGTCAGTACCCCCATCGACACACCATCCGAGATGATGTGGTGCATATCGAGCATAAGCAGATGTTGAGATTCCTGCTCTACTCCCTGGACGCCCAGATCCACCAAGCCTACTCGCAGCAGCGGCGCAGCTTTGAGATCAAACGGACGGACAAAGCGACTCACCAGCTCCTGCACTTCCTTGCTGGCCATCGTGTCTGTATCCGTAGTCACACCCTCTGCTTGTAGCTTCGTATATTCCACCTCGAACGGTACCTTGTCCTCAATCCATTGCATTGGCTCACTGTCGATCAGATCAAAGCGGGTACGCAAGGATGCATGACGGGCGATCAGTTGACGGAATGCATGTTCCACCCGCTTCACATCCAGCGGACCGCTCACTTGCAGCACCGACGGCATGTTGTAGTTCACATCATGCGGATCGAACTGATGCAGCACATACAGTCGCTTTTGCGCCGAGGACAGTGGATAGAAGCTGCGCTCTTCCGTTACCGGAATAGAGGCATACGTCACTTGATCCAGCTGTTCCAGTGCAACGGCCAGTTGCTCAATCGTTGGTGCTTCAAAAATACTGCGCAGTGGAAGTGGCTTGTTCAGCTCTTTGTGAATCTTCGAGGCCAGTGTCGTCGCCCGCAGGGAATGTCCACCAATCTCGAAGAAGTTTTCCTTCACGCCGACCTGCGCCAGGCCCAGCACGTCCTGCCAGATTTGCGCCAGCTTCACTTCCACCCACGTCCGCGGTGCGACATAGTCGGCTCCGCTTTGCAGGCTGCCTTCTGGTGCTGGCAGGGCCTTGCGGTCGATTTTACCGTTCGGTGTCAGCGGCATTTGTTCCAGCTGTACCAAGTACGAAGGCACCATGTAGTTTGGTAGCTCCTCACCCAGTAAGCTTCGCAGCTCACCCGCACTCACGTCACGTTCGGCAACAAAGTACGCCACCAGTTGGTTTTGTCCCTGCTCGTCCGCCTGGGCCAGTACGATGACCTCTTGTATGCTCTCTACTTTCAAAATTTGTGCCTCGACCTCGCCCAGCTCGATCCGATAACCCCGGATTTTCACCTGATGGTCGATCCGGCCCAAATATTCGATGTTGCCATCCGGCATCCATCTTGCCAAGTCACCCGTACGGTACATTCGTTCATAACCTGCTTCGCCAGCCGCAAATGAATTCGGTACAAATTTCTCAGCCGTCAGCTCTGGACGATCCAGATAGCCGCGAGCCAGACCTGGACCGGACACGCACAGCTCACCCGCTACGCCTGTTGGAGCCAAGTGTCCATGTACATCCACCATGTATACCCGGTGATTCGGTACAGGGCGTCCGATAGAAATCAGCTGTCCTGCTCTCTCATCCTTGGATACTGGCCAGATGGATGTCGCCACCGAGTTTTCAGTTGGACCGTACCCGTTGTAGTACGCTACATGATCCTTCCACTTGTATACCAGCTCTGTTGAAGCGGCTGAACCGGCAGTGATCAGAATACGCAGGATTGGCATCCGTTCTGGCTCCAGATAGACCGCATAGGTTGGTGGTAATGTCGCTATCGTAATCTGATGTTCTGTCATGTAATGCTCGAATCTCTCATAGTCCAAAATCGTCTCTGACGTTGGCATGTACAACGTGGCACCACAGAACAGGGCTTGGAATATTTCCCAGCAAGCTGCATCAAACGAATAGCTGGCAAACAGCAATGTATGATCCGACGCGCTGATCTGGAATTCCTGATCAAAATACGTTTTCAGATTACACAGACCGCGATGCTCCAGCATAACCCCTTTCGGCTGTCCCGTCGTACCTGACGTATAAATCACATACGCTAGATCGTTCGGACCAGACAACGACTCCAGATTGGAACCATCCTCGTGATGCACACTCTCCGCCCCATTCAGCACCAGCACCTGACCGTCGAAAGCTACTTTGTCCACCAAGTGGCTTTGCGTCAACAACAGCTCTGCTCCCGAGTCATCCAGCATGTAGCGGATACGCTCCTCTGGATATGTTGGATCGATTGGGACATATGCGCCTCCGGCTTTCAAAATTCCAAAGATGCCCACGATCATGTCTACCGAACGCTCGGTCATCAGACCCACCAGACGATCCTTCGTCACGCCTTGACTGCGTAAGGTACGAGCCAGACGATTCGCACGTTCATTCAGCTCGCGATAGGTCAACTGCTCTCCTTCGAAGTACAATGCTGGCTGTTCCGGTGTCTGCACGGCTTGTGCTTCGAACAAGCCATGGATCGTTTGTTCGCTTGGATACTCAGCGGCTGTATCTCCCCATCCGTGGAGAATTTGCTCGCGTTCCTGCTCGCTTAACACATCCAACTCCTGCACTTGAATGTCCGGCTGCGCTACCACCTGCTCCAGCAGCTGTACCAGATGACCCTGCGTCCGTTCCACCGCTTCCCGATCATATAACTTCGCATTGTATTCGAATCGGATTTTCATCGCTTCCTGCGGCATGACGACCAGATTGAAATCATAGTTGGTTTGCTCAATCATCCCTGCATTGCTGATGACAAAATCCGATTCCGCACCTTCGCCAAGCTGCTCGACCTGCTCCTCCACCGGATAGTTTTCAAACACGATAATGTGCTGGATCAGCTCTTGCTTTTGCTCGGTCAAGGCTTGAATTTCATACAGCGGATACGTTTCGTAATCTTGAGAAGCCAGCGCCTGCTGCTGATTCGCTCTAATCAGGTCGGCAAAGGTGTCCTCAGCCTTACTACGGATACGTACTGGAATGGTGTTAATGAACAAGCCCACCATGTTTTCGATCCCTGAAATATCTGCCGGGCGACCCGATACGACACCGCCAAAGACGGCGTCGTTACTACCGTTGTACTTTTGAAGCAGTAAGCCCCATGCCGTTTGTAGGAGCGTATTGGTGGTCACGTGATACTGCTTGGCTACCATTTCCATACGTTTGGTCAAGTCTTGGCCCAGATCGCACAGCACATGCTCAAATTGTTCACCCTCGGCTTTCGCGCCTACTTTGCCGGTTGGAATCGACGTTTGCTGATCATAGCCCAGCAAATATTCCTTCCAATATGAAGCGGCTGCTGCTACATCTTGAGCTTCCAGCCACGCAATATACTGACTGTATGGAGTCACAGGGGCGAGCTTCAGTGCTCTATGCTCTACGGCTGCAAAATAAGCCTCAAACACCTCATCCGTCACCAACGCCACACACCAGCCGTCCATCAAAATATGATGAGAGCTCCATACAAAATAATAATCCTCATCACCTGTCCGCAAAATCGCCACGCGCATCAACGCATCCCGGGATAAATCGAATCCAGCTACCTTGTCCTTACGAATAAATTCCTGCACATACGCGTCGCGTTCCTGATCTTCCAAATGACGCAAATCCTCATATCTAAAACCAACCTCTTTATGGCGGAAAATCACCTGTACGGGCTCATCCTGCCAGCCGCTAATGAAATTAGCTCTAAAGATCTCATGCCGCTGCGCCAGCTGATTCAAGCTATCTTGGAAAATATCCGCTTGGAAACGTCCGTGTAGATCAAAGGTCGTTTGTTCAAAATAAGCCCCTGATTCTGCATCCATCAGACTATGGAACAACATCCCTTTTTGCATCGGTGTCAAGGCATATACATTTTCCAGTTCCCCGATGTCACGCGTCCGTTCGACCAACTGATCCAGCTCGGCCAAGGTTACAGGTTTAAGCATAACATCACTTGGCGTCAGTTCCTGCTGTTTGCGACCCGCGCAATGCGCGATGATTTCCTGCAGGCTGGTTCTGAGCGCTTCGGCTAGCTGTTCCATCGTTTCCTTGCGATATTCCTGATGGCTGTAGCTGATCGTCAATTGCAATTGACCTTCGGAAATCAGTCCGTTCAGATCCAGGGTGTGCGATCTGGCTGCATATGCGCTAAGCTCGGCACCGCTAGCGTAAGGAGACACGCCAATGGATTGATGTTGCATATCCTGGTCAAATTGTCCGAGATAGTTAAAGCTGATTTCAGGTTCGGTTCCAAAATGCGCTTGCTCACATGCTGCAGACAGGTATCTCAGCATCCCGTAGCCAATGCCCTTTTGCGGAATCCGGCGTAGCCCTTCTTTCACCTGTTTGATGTGCTGTGAAAGGTCTTGCCCTGCGCTCATATCCAACACAACCGGGAACTGTGTCGTAAACCAGCCCACCGTACGCGTAATATCCAGCTCGGGCAAAATGGACTCCCGCCCATGGCCTTCCAGGGTGACAAGCACGCGTTCAATCCCCGCCCAGCGATGAATAGCCGTGCCAAGTGCGGTCAGCAGCAGATCATTCATATCCGTGTTGTAGGCACGGTGCGCCTGTTTTAACAACTGCTCCGTTTCCTGAGCTGTCCATGTGACCATCATAAGCTCGCTGTCTTTATTCAAGGAATGAGAAGGTGATTCGTCTTTTGGAAGCGGCTCATACCTTCCCTGTTCCACGTCTTGCCAGAATGCGAGCTCTGCTTCCATTTCTGGACCGTTCGCATAGTGAGACTGTGCCTCGGCCCAGGTACGGAACGAATCCGTTTTGTGCAGAAGACGAGCCGCTTGTCCGTGCAATGCCTGTTCATAGGCTGTCGTAAGATCCTCGAACAAAATGCGCCAGGATACGGTATCCACTACTAAGTGATGAATAGCCATCAATAAATGGTCTCCATCTGGGCAATGGAACAGCCCCAGCTTCACCAGTGGTCCTTCGCTTAAATGAATGCCCGCCTGAATTTCATTTACTTTGGCCTCCATCGCCGCAGACACTTCAGTCTCATGGCTGAAGTCTATACGTTCCAGCGTATACAGCTCACCCTCGCCAATTGCGCGGTTCCAAGCTTCATATCCATGCTCGGTAAGGCGGAAAACGATCCGCAGTGCATCGTGATGGCTAACGATGTGGTCCATCGCTGTGCGCAGGGCCACTTCATCAAAACCGTCCTGGCTATGCAGCATAATGGACTGGTTATGATGATGAGCATCCGTCAGGTTCTGCTCAAAGAACCAATGCTGAACAGGTGTCAGTTTCACCGCGCCCACCACTTCGCTCTGATCCGCCAATCTTGTCACCGATTGGACTTTCAGCGCCAAGGCAGACACCGTCGGATGACTGAACAGGTCTTTCATCTCCAGTCGATAACCTGCTTGCAGCAAGCGGGACGAGACTTGCAGGGCTTTGATCGAATCGCCGCCCAGCTCAAAGAAGTTATCCTGCGTGCCTACGGCATCCACGCCCAGCACTCCGGCCCATACCGCAGCCAGTACTTGCTCCACCTTCGTACGCGGGGCCACATAAGCTGCTCCTGTATGGATGCTGCCTTCCGGCTCTGGCAAGGCCTTGCGGTCGATTTTGCCGTTGCTGGTCAGCGGGATGGTCTCCAGTCGCATCAGACGTGCAGGCACCATGTGTGCTGGCAGTCCGGCTTCCAGCTCGGTCTGTACTTCCTCCATCCGCAGCTCGGCTTCTCCCGTGATGTATCCACACAAATACTTGTGTCCACGCTCGTCCATCCGGTCGATGACTACGGCTTGACGCACACCTGGCACCCGCTGGATCGCCGTTTCAATCTCGCCCAGCTCAATCCGGTATCCCCGGATTTTGACCTGGTAGTCCATCCGGCCGATAAAGTCCACATTGCCGTCTGGCATCCACCGCGCCAAATCGCCTGTGCGATACAAACGTTCCCCCGGTACGTACGGGTTCGCTACGAATTTCTCGGCTGTCAGGTCCGCACGGTTCAGGTAGCCCCGTGCGACCCCGATGCCGCCGATGCACAGTTCGCCCAGTACGCCGATCGGCACCGGATTCAGCTGGCTGTCCACGATGTAGAAGCGTGCGTTCAGCCATGCCTGGCCAATCGGCACATGGCCGCTGCTTGGCAGCTTCGATAGTTCTTCGTCATAGAAGCTGGAGTCAATCGCCGCTTCGGTGACGCCGTAGCTATTTATTATGCGGATATTCGCACCAAATCGTTCTTGCAGCACCCGGTAATCCGTCACGCTGCAGCTGTCCGAGCTGGTGATCAGCAGTTCCAGACTGCTCATGTCAAGGCCCTGTTCATGCACATGCTGCATAAACGGTACGATCAGGGCTGGAGTCGATTCGAACACGGTAATCTGATAATCGCGAATCCATCCGTACAGACGGCTTGGATCAATGCGGTCGTCTTTCGGACAAATAACCATCGTGCCCTCGTTATAGAGCGTCCGTGCAATATCCCCGACGAACACGTCGAAGGAGAAGCTGGCTAGTTGCAGCAGTCGTACCGGGAACTGGTTCAGACGGTAATCCCGGCGATACGCTGCAGCCGTATTCACCAAGCTGCGATGCTCAATCATGACGCCCTTCGGACGTCCGGTTGTGCCAGAGGTGTAAATCACATACGCCAGATCGTGCGGTTCATTGATCGGTTCAACATCCGTCGTATCCCCGGTATACAGCGACTCATCGTCCAATGCCAGTACGGTATGCAGACGCAGCCCTGTTGCTGATTCGGATGCTGCTTCGCTGTCAGACTTCGAATCTGCTGTTCCATTTAGGTTTCCATGAAGAGCACCTGATTCCATCGTTTCAGCGCCAGCCGCTGTTTCCAGCTCACCCTCAGTCTGCCCTTCGACCAAGGCCTGATCGCTTTTCTCCAGCCATGCCTGGGCACGCTCCTGCAAACTGGTTTGCGTGAGCAGCACCGTCGCACCGCTATCCTCCAGCATGAAACGAATGCGTTCGGACGGATAATCTGCATCCAGCGGCACATATGCGCCTCCAGCCTTCCACACCGCCAGTACGCCGACCAGCATGTTTACCGAGCGTTCACTCCAAATGCCAACAATCGACTCGCGTCCGATACCTTCATTTCGCAATCTACGCGCCAATTGATTTGCACGTTCATTCAGTGTGCGGTACGTAAGCTGTTGCTCCTCGTACACCACCGCCACATGATCCGGTACAAGCTGGGCCTGTTCTTCCACGTAGGTATGGAACAGTGCTCCTGCTTCAACCGCAGTAACATCTGATACGCCTACATCTCCAAAACCATAGAGGATTTGTGCTTTTTCCTCGACAGTTACCATATCCAAAGCGGCCAGTGGCTGCTTTGGATGCAGTGTAATGGCTCGTACGAGTTCAGTAAAATGCTGTGCAAAGCGCGCGATGGTCTCAGGTTTGTACAGCGCCGTGCTGTATTCCAGACTGCACAGAATGCCTTCTGGCTGCTCTACAGCATCCAAGGTCAAATCAAATTTGGACGTATGAACGTCCGTCGGATACGGCTTAAAGGTCAGCCCTTCCAGCTCGAACTCCTGCTGCTCAAATGTTTTCAATTCAAACATCGTATCAAACAGCGCATTCCGGCTCGTATCCCGCGTTACATTCAGCTTTTCAACCAGCTCCTCAAACGGATATTCCTGGTGCTCATACGCACTGAGCGCATGCTCTTTGACCTCTTGCAAGTAGTCCAGGAACGTTTTGTCACCAGACGGATAATTACGGATCGCCAGCGTGTTCAGGAATACGCCTACTAGGCTACTGAGCTCCGCATGTGGTCTTCCGGCAATCGGCGTGCCGACGATGATGTCCTCTTGACCCGTGTATTTATGCAAGAGTGTGCTATACGCTGCAAGCAATACCATGTACAAGGTGGATCCGGTTTGCGCGGCCAGCTGCTTCAACTGCTCGCTGTCCTCCATGCAGATCGCAAACTCAAATCGAGTTCCTTCCAGACGCTGTACGGCGGGTCTTGTAAAATCCGTTGGCATATCCAGTGCCGGAATTTCACCAGACATGGTGTTCAGCCAATAGCTTTCTTGCGCACGAAGACGTTCACTTTGCATATCTGCATGCTGCCAAACGGCATAGTCCTTGTACTGAATACGCAGTGGCGGGAGCTCCTTGCCTTCGTACAATTGAGAGAACTCCTGCACGATAATTCCTTCCGTGACGCCATCCGAAATAATATGGTGCATGTCATAGAGCATAACGTGACGCCCCGGTCCGTTTTCGATCAACTGAACTCGCAGCAACGGGGCTTGTGCGAGATCAAAGGCACGTACAAAGTCCTGTGCGTACTGCGGTGTCTCTTCTTCGCTTGCTTGCACATACTCCACGCTGAATGGGACGTTAGATTCAATCCGCTGAATCACCTCGCCATCCACCATCTCGAATCGGGTTCGCAGGGTTTCATGACGGGCAATCAGCTGGCGGAAGGCTTGTTCCAGTCGCTCTTTATCCAAGGAGCCTTCGATAATCAAAGCTCCCGGCATGTTGTAGCTCACCTCTCCACCTTCCAGGTGACTCAGCACGTACATCCGTTTTTGCGCCGAGGAAACGGGATAATAGTCGCGCTCCTCCGCCACAGGTATGGATACATACGTTTGCTGGGTCTGATCTTCACCCATCACCTGTACCAATTGTTCAATTGTCGGATATTGGAAAATATCTCGCAAGGCCAGCTTGTGATTCAGCTCCTGATGGATTTTCGCCATCAGGGTGGTGGCACGCAGTGAATGTCCTCCCACTTCAAAGAAGTTATCCTGGATGCCTACCCGCTGATGATTCAGAACGCTTTGCCAAATACGTACCAGTTGCTCTTCCAGCTCTGTCCGCGGCGCAACATACTCCGTGCCTCCTTCGAGGCGAGCTTCCGGTGCTGGCAACGCTTTGCGGTCAATTTTCCCGTTTGGTGTCAGCGGGAATTGATCCAGTGGTACGACATACGTCGGGATCATATAGCCCGGCAGTTTGGGCTGGAGTGTGCTGCGTAGCTCCGGCAAATTCAGCGCCTCCGAGGCTACGACATACGCGCACAGATCTTTGTCTCCGTTTTCGTTTTCCCAGGCGGTGACGATGGCTTTCTCAATGCCATCCACAGTCAGCAGTTGCGCTTCCACCTCGCCCAGTTCAATCCGGAAGCCCCGGATTTTGACCTGATCATCCATTCGGCCGATAAAGTCTACATTGCCGTCCGGCATCCACCGCGCCAAGTCGCCTGTGCGGTACAGTCGTTCGCCCGGTACGTACGGGTTCGCTACGAATTTTTCCGCCGTCAGGTCCGCACGGTTCAGGTAGCCCCGTGCGACCCCGGCTCCGCCGATGCACAGCTCACCCAGTACACCGATCGGCACCGGATTCAGCTGGCTGTCCACGATGTAGAAGCGGGCATTCAGCCATGCCTGACCAATCGGCACATGGCCGCTGCTTGGCAGCTTCGACAGCTCTTCGTCATAGAAGCTGGAGTCAATCGCTGCTTCCGTGACGCCATAGCTGTTGATGATACGGATATTTGCACCAAACCGTTCTTGCAGCACTCGGTAGTCCGTTACGCTGCAACTGTCCGAGCTCGTGATGAGTAGCTTCAGACTGCTCATGTCCAGTGCTTGTTCATGCACATACTGCATAAACGGTACGATCAAAGCTGGAGTCGATTCGAACACAGTGATTTGGTAGTCACGAATCCAGCCATGCAGACGGCTAAAATCAAGTCGGTCGTCTTTCGGACAGATGACCATCGTGCCTCCGTTATAGAGCGTCCGCGCCATATCCCCGACGAACACGTCGAAGGAGAAGCTTGCCAGTTGCAGCAGTCGTACTGGGAACTCGCTCAGGCGATAATCCCGGCGATACGCCGCAGCTGTATTCACCAAACTGCGATGCTCAATCATGACGCCCTTCGGACGTCCGGTTGTTCCGGAGGTGTAGATCACATACGCCAGATCCTGCGGTTCGTTGATGTGATCAACGTCTGTCGTATCTCCGGTGTACAGTGACTCATCGTCCAATGCCAGCATGATTTGCAGACGCAGCTTTGTTGCCGATTCAGATGCTGCTTCGCTGTCAGACTTCGAATCTGATTTCAAGCTCAAACCTTCATTCAGGTTGTCTCTTTCCATCGTTTCAGCGCTAACCGCCGTCTCCAGCTCACCCTTAGCTTTTTCATCGCCCCAAGTCCATTGGCTTTCATTCAGCCATGCTTGTGCGCGCTCCTGCAATCCCGTCTGGGTCAACAGTACCGTCGCACCACTGTCCTCCAGCATGAAACGAATGCGCTCGGACGGATAGTCTGCATCCAGCGGCACATATGCGCCTCCAGCCTTCCATACCGCCAACACACCGACCAGCATGTCTACCGAGCGCTCACTCAAAATGCCGACAATCGACTCGCGTCCGATACCTTCATTTCTTAGTCTGCGCGCCAATTGGTTCGCACGCTCGTTCAGTTTCCGGTACGTAAGCTGTTGCTCCTCGTATACCACCGCCACATGATCTGGTATAAGCTGGGCCTGTTCTTCCACATAGGTATGGAACAGGGCTCCTACTCCAACCGCAGCAACATCCGTTACGCCCACTTCTCCAAAACCGTAGATGAGTTGCTCTTGTTCCTCATCGGTTACCATGTTCAAAACTGCCAGTGGCTGCTGCGGATGATAGGCAATCGCTCGAACGATTTCCGCAAAATGCTCTGCCAATCGCGTCATAGTCTCCCGCTTGTACAGCGCTGTGCTGTATTCCAGACTGCACAGAATGCCTTCCGGTTGCTCTATCGCCTCCAAGCTCAGATCGAATTTGGCTGTGTGATTATCCAGTGGATAGGAGCTCAAGGTCAGCCCTTTCAGCTCGAACTCCCGCTGCTCCAACGTTTTCAATTCAAACATCGTGTCGAACAGCGCATTCCGGCTCGTATCCCGGGTTAAATTCAGTTTTTCAACCAGCTCTTCAAACGGATAGTCCTGATGCTCATACGCACGAAGCGCATGCTCTTTGACCTCCTGCAGATAATCCAGGAACGATTTGTCGCTGGACGGATAATTGCGCATCGCCAGTGTGTTAATGAATACACCAACCAAACTCTCCAGTTCGGCATGCGGTCGTCCGGCAATTGGCGTACCGACAATCATGTCCTCTTGGCCTGTGTATTTGTGCAAGAGTGTGGTGTACGCCGCCAGCATCACCATAAACAGGGTAGAGCCGGTCTGGGCAGCCAGTTCTTTCAGGCGTTCACTATCCTCACGCTCCAGTACAAATTCGACCGTATCCCCTGCTGTACTCTGCACCGCTGGGCGGGCAAAGTCCGTAGAGAGATCCAGTACAGGCAGTTCACCTTGGAAAGTGCTCAGCCAGTACGCTTCCTGACGCTGCATCCATTCCTGATGGGCTTCGCTTTGCTGCCATACGGCATAATCCTTGTATTGAATCCGCAATGGCGCCAGCTCTTCACCGCCATACAAACGAACAAACTCATCAGTCAGGACCTCCAGGGACACCCCATCTGAGACGATATGGTGCATATCGAGCATAAGCAGATGTTGGGATTCCTGTTCTACTCCTTGAACGCCCAGATCCACCAAACCTACTCGCAGCAGCGGTGCAGCTTTGAGATCAAACGGACGGACAAAGCGCCGCACCAGCTGTTGCGCCTCTATGTTGACCCTGGTGTACGTATCTGTAGTTGTGTCCTGATCTGTATCCGCAATCACATCTTCTGCCTGTACCTTCGTATATTCCACCTCGAATGGCACGGTGTCCTCGATCCATTGCATCGGCTCATTGTCCACCAGCTCAAAGCGAGTACGCAAGGTCGCATGGCGGGCGATCAGTTGACGGAATATATGTTCCACTCGTTTCACGTCCAGCGGACCGCTCACTTGCAGCACCGACGGCATGTTGTAGTTCACATCCAGCGGATCGAACTGATGCAGCACATACAGTCGTTTTTGCGCCGAGGACAGTGGATAGAAGCTACGCTCTTCCGTTACCGGAATGGACGCATACGCCACCTGATCCAGACCTTCCAGCACAGCCGCCAGTTGTTCAATCGTTGGTGCTTCAAAAATACTGCGCAGAGGAAGCTGCTTGTTCAGCTCTTGGTGAATCTTCGAGGTTAGTGTCGTCGCCCGCAGCGAATGTCCGCCAATTTCGAAGAAGTTTTCCTTCACGCCAACTTGCGCCAGGCCCAGCACATCCTGCCAAATTTGCGCCAGCTTCACTTCCACCCACGTCCGCGGCGGGACATAATCGGCTCCGCTTTGCAGGCTACCTTCCGGTGCTGGCAGTGCCTTGCGGTCGATTTTGCCATTGGGACTCAGTGGCATCTGCTCCAGCTGTACAAAGTACGATGGTACCATGTAGCTTGGCAGCTCCTGCCCCAGCGCACTTCTCAGCTCGCTGGCACTGATTTCTTGCCCGGCAACATAGTAGGCCACCATGTGTTTTTGTCCCGTTTCGTCCGCACGAGCCATGACCACGGCTTCGCGTACCGATTCCACTTGGAGCAACTGCGTTTCGACCTCGCCCAGCTCAATCCGGTACCCCCGGATTTTCACCTGATGGTCGATCCGGCCCAGATATTCAATGTTCCCGTCCGGCATCCATCTCGCCAAATCGCCGGTACGGTACATCCGCTCATACCCTGCTTCCCCGCCGGCAAACGGATCAGCTACAAATTTCTCGGCCGTCAGCTCTGGACGGTTCAGATATCCTCGTGCTACGCCGACACCGCCGATGCACAGTTCCCCTGCCACGCCAATTGGCTGCAATTGCTCCGTGCCTTCCTTGACGATGTACAGACGAATGTTTTGAATCGGTTTCCCGATCGGAATAACCGAATAGGCTCCATCAGGCTCGCAATCGAAGTACGATACGTCCACCGTTGCTTCGGTTGGGCCATACAGGTTGACCAGCTTCGCTCCGGCCAGGCTCGACACGAGCCGCTGGTACCGGGCCACATGCTGTGGCGGCAATGCTTCGCCACTGGCAAAGACATGGCGCAGTGTGCCCAGCTTCGCTTGCATCACTTCTCGTGGCTGCTGTTCCACATACTCCAGGAACGCATGCAGCATGGCTGGAACAAAGTGCATCGTGCTCACGCCATCGCGGGCAATCGTGTCGACGATGTCTTCCGGGTTCTTTTCCCCGCCGACCGACAGCAGGCTTACCTTTGAGCCGACCATCGACCACCAGAACAGCTCCCACACCGACACGTCGAAGGTGAAGGCGGTCTTTTGCAGGATCGTATCTTCTGCACCCAGGCCGTAGCGATCATGCATCCACAAAATCCGGTTTAACACGGAATGGTGCTCCACCATTACACCCTTCGGTTTTCCAGTGGAACCGGAGGTGTAGATGACATAGGCGACATGATGCGGCCCAGCCAGGGGCTCCAGATTTGAACCATCTTCGTGGTAAATATTCTTGCCAGCCTGCTCCTGACGATCTAGCACCAGCACCTGACCGTCGAAACTCCGTGATGCTTGCTCCGCCAGATGCGATTGCGTCAGCACCAGCTTCGCGCCTGAATCCTCCAGCATAAAGCGGATGCGGTCGGCCGGATATTCCGGATCGATCGGTACATAAGCTCCGCCTGCTTTGAGGATCGCATAGATACCTACGATCATGTCCAGCGAACGATGGACCAGAATGCCTACAGGCTGATCGGGTTCAACCCCTTCCGCACGCAGCGTCCGAGCCAAACGGTTGGTTCGCTCGTTCAGCTCACGGTAGGTCAACATCTCCGACCCGAATATTACCGCTGCCTGATCCGGTGTAATTGCTGCCTGCTGCTCAAACAGTGCGCTTAGCGTTTGATCCTGTGGATAGGCTGCCGCCGTATCTCCCCACACCTGAATGATCTGTGCCTGTTCTTCTGGTGTCACCAATTCCAGCTCATTCACACGGATATGCGGATTGTTCACGATTTGCTCGATGACATGCAGTACATGTCCCTGCATCCGCTCGATCGTAGACCGATCGTACACATTCGCGTTGTATCTGAACATGATGCGGAAGGTGTCATCCGGCATCACAATCAAGTCCAGATCATAGTTCGTCTGCTCAACAACCTCTACATTCGTAATGTCAAATGCAGACGGACGAACTTCACCCAACTGCTCGACTTGCTCCTCTACCGGGTAATTCTCAAATACCATAATGTGATTAATCAGATTTTGCTTTTGCTCGGTCAGCGCCTGGATTTCATATAGCGGGAAGCTGTCATATACTCCCGAAGCCAACGCTTGCTCCTGCGTGTTCCGCATGATGTCCACAAACGTGGCATTCCGCTCACTTTGAATCCGAACCGGGATCGTATTAATGAACAGACCGATCATATTTTCTACACCCGCAATATCCGTCGGACGTCCAGATACGACACTGCCGAATACAACATCCTCATTGTTATTATATTTCTGCAAAATCAGGCCCCACACGCTCTGCATCAGCGTATTAATCGTGACCTGCTGCTGCTTGGCAATCCGGTACATGGCTTCGCTCCACGTTGGATCCAGATCTACCGTTACTTTTTCAGAAACATATTCGCTGGCTTCGCTTGCTGTCGAGGATACCGCATGTTCCCTGCTGTCCGTCACGTGGTCTTTCGATGCAGTATCCGATCCTGGCAACAACGTCTGCTGTTCAAAGCCCGCCAAATAGCTGCTCCAATACTCTTTTGCCGCACGTTCATCCTGACGCTCCAGCCATTCAATATATTGGCCATACGGTGTGATCGGAGCCAGCTCCGGCTGTTTCTGCTCCAGCAGCGCAAAGTACGTACCAAACACCTCACCCGTAACGAGCGATAAGCACCAGCCGTCCATGATAATGTGATGGAAGCTCCAGACCCAGTGATACGTTTCTTCATCGGTCTGCCATACCTGTACGCGCATCAGTGCATCCGTACCGAGATCAAAGCCCCGAGCCTGATCCTCCTGCTTCAACGCCTGGATATACGCCTGTTGTTCTGCTTTCCGCATTCCGCGTACATCCTTGTAGGAAAGGTCGCTATCTTTGTGACGGAATACAATCTGCAATGGCTCCTGACCATGTCCGGTCTCAAACCGATAGAAATTCGTCCGCAGCGCTTCATGACGCTGTGTCAGCAGATCCAGGCTCTGACGGAAAATAGCAACATCGAAGCTGCCTTTTTGATCAAACGATGCTTGCTGGAAGTATGCGCCTGAGTCTGGCTCCATCAAGCTATGGAACAGCATCCCTTTCTGCATGGGAGAAAGAGCATACACATTTTCCAGTTCGCCCACAGAAGCCGTTTGCTCCGTCAATTGCTCCAGTTGTTCCAACGACAAGCCTTTGAACAAGACATCGCTTGGCGTTAGTTCGCTCCGCTCTTGGGAGGCACAATGCTTGATTACTTCCTGCAAGCTTTCCCGTAGCAACTGCGCAAATTTTTCTACGTTTTGCTGATGATATACTTGGCTGTCATAGCGAATTTCCAGTGTCAGCACGCCTGCTGTAATCATGCCGTTCACATTCAGCGGCTGCTCCAGCACGGTATAACCACTCATCGGCTCTCCGTCCGTATGCGAAGACAGCACGATGTCACTCTGTTCCAAATCCTGATCAAATTGTCCCAAATAGTTAAAGCTGATCTCTGGCTGCAGGCTCCAGGAAGAGGTAGCATCATCCGAAGACATATACTTCAAAATACCGTAGCCAATGCCCTTATGCGGCACATGACGCAGGTCCTCTTTGACCCGCTTGATGCGCTGCCCTACTTCCGCCTTTCCATCGACATCCAGCAGCACCGGATACTGACTCGTAAACCAGCCCACGGTACGTGTGATATCCACATCTGGAACAATAGCCTCCCGGCCATGTCCCTCCAGATTGACCAGCACACGCTCCTGACCGCTCCAGTTGTACAATGCGCTGCCGAGTGCGGTTAACAGCAGATCATTGACCTCCGTATTGTACGCACGATGTGATTCCTGAAGCAGCAACCGGGTTTCCTGTTCGTTCCAAGCCACGGTCACCGTCTCACTATCTCTGACCCAAAAAGGCTGTCCTGCTGCTTTGTCTTGATCCTTAGGTAGCGATGCGACTGCCATGTGAGCAAGACGCTGCCAGTATTCGCGTTCGTTGTCAATGGCCGGACTGTTCGCATATTGAGACAACCGCTCTGCCCAAGCAGAGAACGAATCCGTTTTATAAGGCAAGCGAATCGCTTCTCCCCGAATGGCCTGTTCATATCCAGTCGCAAAATCTTCAAACACAATCCGCCATGAGATCCCGTCTATAACCAAATGGTGAATGGCAATCAGTAAATGATCTCCATCCATGCAGCGGAAGAGTCCCAGCTTCACCAGCGGTCCTTCATCCAGATGAATAGAGCTTTGGATGGCATTGGCTTTCATCTCAATCGCCATCATCACATCTGCCGTATCTTCGACGCCTGTCAAATCTACAACGTCCAGATGATACAGCTCGCCTTCGTTCACACCGCGATTCCACGCTTCATAGCCCTGTTCGGTCTGACGGAAGACCATACGCAACGCATCATGATGCTCCGTCACCTGGGTCACCGTGCGATGCAATGCATCTATATCAAAGCCTTCTGCTCGATGCAGCATCACCGACTGGTTGAAATAATGCGGCTCTGCCGACGATAGTCCAAAAAACCACTGCTGGATCGGGGTCAGCTTGACGCTGCCCGAAACCTCGCCCTGATCGGCCGTACGACTAACTGGGTGTACATGACCACTCAGCAGCGAAATGGATGGATATTGGAACAAATCCTTCATGTCCAGCTTGTAGCCCGCTTGCAGCAAGCGGGAGGATACCTGGATTGCTTTGATCGAATCGCCGCCCAGATCAAAGAAATTATCTAAAATACCGATGTTCTTCGTTCCTAATACAGACTGCCAAATCGAAGCCAACGTCTGCTCCAGCGCTGTGCGCGGCTCTACATAATCCGCTCCGCTTTGCAGACTGCCTTCCGGTGCCGGCAGGGCCTTACGGTCGATTTTGCCGTTCGGTGTCAGCGGCATCTGCTCCAGCTGGATGAAATACGAAGGCACCATGTAGTTTGGCAGCTCCTCACCCAGGAAGCCGCGCAGCTCCCCAGCGCTTACGTCTCTTTCAGCGACATAGTACGCCACCAGTTGGTTTTGTCCCTGCTCGTCCGCTTGAGCCAGGACGATGACTTCTTGCACGTTTTCCACTTTCAACATTTGTGCCTCGACTTCGCCGAGTTCGATCCGGTAGCCCCGGATTTTCACCTGATGGTCGATCCGGCCCAAATATTCAATGTTGCCATCAGGCATCCATCTCGCCAAGTCCCCCGTACGGTACATTCGTTCATAGCCTGCTTCACCCGCCGCAAACGGGTTCGCTACGAATTTCTCCGCCGTCAGCTCTGGGCGATCCAGATAACCACGCGCCAGACCCGGACCGGACACGCACAGCTCACCTGCTACGCCGACCGGCGCCAAATGTCCATGCACATCCACCATGTATACCCGGTGATTCGGCACAGGACGTCCGATGGAAATGAGTTGTCCTGCCCTTTCATCCTCGGATACCGGCCAGATGGATGTTGCCACCGAGTTTTCGGTTGGACCATAGCCATTGTAGTACGCCACCTGATCCTTCCACTTGTATACCAGTTCGGTGGATGAGGCTGAACCCGCAGTGAACAGAATACGCAGGTGCGGCATCCGCCCCGGCTCCAAATACACTGCATAAGTTGGCGGCAAAGCAGCCACCGTAATGTGGTGATCCGCCATATATTGCTCAAACCGTTCGTAGTTCAAAATCGTCTCTGTTGTTGGCACGTATAACGTAGCCCCGCAGAACAGCGCCTGGAAGATTTCCCAGCAAGCCGCATCAAACGAGTAGCTGGCAAATAGCAGCGCATGATCCGACGCACGAATCTTGAGCGTCTGATCAAAATACGTTTTCAGATTGCACAGCCCGTGGTGCTCCAGCATCACGCCCTTCGGCTGCCCGGTTGTACCTGACGTGTAGATCACATACGCCAAATCGTTTGGACCAGACAGCGGCTCCAGGTTGGAACCATCCTCGTGGTACACCGATTGTTCCCCATCCAATACCAGCACTTGACCGTCGATAACGGCTTTGTCCACCAGATGACTTTGTGTCAATAGCAGCTTCGCTCCCGAGTCATCCAGCATATAGCGGATACGTTCCTCCGGATAGGTTGGATCGATAGGAACATAGGCGCCTCCGGCTTTTAAAATCCCGAAGATGCCCACAAGCATGTCCACCGACCGCTCGGTCATCAGACCCACCAAACGATCTTTCGTCACGCCTTGACTGCGCAAGGTACGCGCTAATCGATTGGCGCGTTCATTCAGCTCGCGATAAGTCAGCTGCTCTCCTTCAAAGAACAAGGCTGTCTGCTCTGGCGTCTGCGCGGTTTGCGCCTCGAACAAGCCGTGAATCGTTTGCTCGCTTGCATAGGCTGCCGCTGTATTGCCCCACACCTCAACGATTTGCTTACGCTCCTGCATCGTAACCATGTCCAGTTCATGTACGCGAATGTTCGGATTCGCTGTCACCTGCTCCAGTAGCTGCACCAGATGACCTCGAATTTGTTCCACACTTTCCCGTTCAAAGGCTAGGGCATTATAGCCAAAGCTCATGTGAATGGTATTCCCCGGCAGCACTACCACGTTAAAGTCATAGTTGGTCTGCTCGACAGACTCGGCTCCTGTGATCGTGAAGCTGGACGCCTCACTACTACCTAATTGCTCGATTTGTTCCTCTACCGGATAATTTTCAAAAATAAGAATATGATGGATCAAATCCTGCTTAAGCTCCGACAACCCCTGAATTTCATACAACGGATACGTATCATACACATGGGAATCGATCGATTGCTCCTGGATGTGCTTCATCACGTCGGAGAATACGCTGTCCACCTGACTGTGGATACGCACCGGAATCGTATTGATAAACAGACCAATGATATGCTCCACATTCGGAATGTCTGCCGGACGTCCAGATACCACACTGCCAAACACGACATCATCGGTGCCATTATATTTTTGCAGCAAAAGGCCCCATACGGTCTGCATCAACGTATTGATGGTGACCTGATAACGCTTGGCTATGCGCTGAATACCAGCTGTGAGCTCTGCGCCCAAATCAAAATCCAGACGCTCCGCCTGATACCCCGTCTTACCCTGAATTTTTGCCTGTGGCAAGCGGGACTGCTCCTCATACCCTTCCAAAACCTTGCTCCAGTAGCTTGATGCAGCCTGACGATCCTGCTGCTCTAGCCATTCGATATATTGACTGTACGGGGTTACAGGGGCCAGTTCAGGTTGTTTATGAGCCAGTATCGCAAAATAACTTGCAAACACTTCGTTTGTCACCAGCGACAAGCACCAGCCGTCCATCACAATATGGTGGAAGCTCCATACAAAACGATACGTCTCCTCACCTGTGCGCAACACAGCGACACGCATCAAGGCGTCTTGTGCCAGGTCAAAGCCTCTTTGCTTGTCTTTACGCGTAAATTCGAGCATGTATTCGTTTTGCTGCTCGTCCTCCATGTCCCTTAAATCTTCAACATACAGTTCGCTGCGCTTATTCCGGTACACGACCTGAAGCGGTTCATCCTTCCAGCCGCTGTAGAAGTTCGTGCGCAGTACCGTATGCCGCTGCACCAAGACATCCAAACTGGCTGCAAAGGCAGCGATATTAAAATGTCCTCGCAGATCAAAGGAGGCCTGTTCAAAATAAGCTCCCGATTGCGAATCCATCAGATTGTAAAAGAGCATGCCCTTCTGCATCGGCGTCAGTGCGTATACATTTTCCAGCTCACCGATACGTGCCGCCTGTTCCGCAATCTGTTCCAGCTCACCAGTCGTCAGACCTTTGAAGGATACATCACTTGGGGTAAGCTCTGGCCGCTCCTGAGCGACGCAATGCGTAATGACCTCCTGCAAAGCGGATTTCATTAGCCCCGCCACTCGTTCCAGCGTTTCTTTACGATACTGCTTACGGCTGTAAGCGATCGTCAAACGCAGCGTGCCTTCCGAGATCATTGCGTTCAAATCCAGCGTGTACAGTAACGGTGAATGGGCATCCTCTGTCTCCCCTGCACGGTAGGAGGACAACGTAATTCCACTGTTTTGCAGATCCTGATCGACCTGCCCCAAATAGTTAAAGCTGATTTCCGGTTCGGCTGCGATCGTATCCATTTCATCTGCAGGCAACGCAGAGGACAGGTAACGCCAAGTGCCATAGGTCAGCCCTTTATGCGGAATGCGCCGCAAGCCTTCCTTCGTTTCTTTAATCCGCTCTGCCAGTGTCATTTCCTTGCCGGTCTCCAGCAGCACTGGATACAAGCTCGTAAACCAGCCTACTGTACGTGTAATATCCACCTCTGGCAAGATCGCTTCCCGACCATGGCCCTCCAGGTTCACCAGTACATGTCCTGCACCTGTCCAGTTGTGCACCGCGAGTCCCAGCGCGGTCAGCAGCAAATCATTGACCTCGGTGTTATAGGCGCGATGGGCCTGCTTCAACAGTTGCTCGGTTTCAGCTTCAGTCCACTCCACCGTTAGCACTTCGCTGTCTGCATTCACGGAGCCCTCATAGGCAAAATCCTTAGGCAGTGGTGCAGCTTCAGCTTTGACCTGTTCCAGCTGCTTCCAATAGACTTCATCCGATACAGCCTCAGGACGGTTAGCATAAGAGGATAACTCCCGTGCCCACGTTTGGAAGGAATCTGTTTTATAGGGCAATCGTACAGGCTCGCCCTGGATCGCCTGCTCGTAGCCTGTCGAGAAATCTTCAAACAGAATCCGCCACGACACCCCGTCCACCACCAAGTGGTGAATAGCGATCAGCAGATGGTCGCCCTCGGTTGTGCAGAACAATCCGAGTTTCACCAAGGGTCCTGCGGACAGGTCCATGCTGCTTTGAATTTCCATTGCCTTCGCTTCCAGCGCTTCCGCATAAGCGGCCCGTTCACGGTAATCCAAAGTTTCCAGTGTATATAACGTGCCTTCCTCTACATGGCGAGTCCAAGCTGTATAACCAGCGGAAGTCTGATGGAATACCGTACGCAGCGCATCATGATGCTTCACGAGGTGATCCATGGCTTGGCGAACCGCTGTCTCATCAAAACCCTCGGCGCGATAGAGCATAACCGCTTGATTAAAGTGCTGCGGACGCTCGCGCTCCTGCGCAAAGAACCAATGCTGGATCGGAAGTAGCGCCGTTTCCCCGCTGACTTCTTCCTGATCTGCCATACGACGGACCTCTTGCATATGCGGTGCCAGGGCTTCAACGGTTGGATACTGGAACAAATCCTTCATGTCCAGCTTATAGCCGGCCTGGAACGCACGGGAGGCGATTTGGATCGCCTTGATCGAATCACCGCCCAGGTCGAAGAAATTGTCCAGAATACCGACCGTCTGCAGCCCCAGTACCGACTCCCAGACGGCTACCAAAGCGCGTTCTTGCGCCGTACGCGGCTCGGCATAATCGACTCCGGTTTGCAGGCTGCCCTCTGGTGCAGGCAAGGCCTTGCGGTCGATTTTGCCATTCGGTGTCAGTGGCAGCTGTTCCAGTTGTACAAAGTAGGATGGCACCATGTAGCCTGGCAACTCCCGTCCCAGCTCACTTCTTAGCTTGCTGGCCTCGACTTCTTGTCCCGCGACATAGTAGGCCACCATGTGGTTTTGGCCCATTTCGTCCATACGGGCCACGACGACCGCTTCGCGTACCGATTCCACCTGGAGCAGCTGCGATTCGACCTCGCCCAGCTCAATCCGATAACCCCTGATTTTCACCTGATGATCGATCCGGCCCAGATATTCAATGTTGCCGTCCGGCATCCATCTCGCCAAATCGCCGGTGCGGTACATCCGTTCATAGCCTGCTTTGCCTCCGGCAAACGGGTTCTCTACAAATTTCTCGGCCGTTAGTTCTTCGCGTTTCCAATAACCACGGGCTAATCCTTCCCCTGCAATACATAATTCGCCCGGCACACCGATTGGCTGCAATCCCCCATCCGCGTTCATGATATATATTTGGGTATTCGCGATAGGACGTCCGATATTAATTTGATGAGCATGGGTCAGTTCCTGTACAGTCGACCAAACTGTCGTTTCTGTAGGTCCGTACATATTGTAAATGCGAGGACCGTTTATCTTTTGCAGATCTCCCAACAGCTTGGACGGTAGAGCTTCACCCCCGACCATAATTGCCTTCACGCTTTGCAGTGCGTGGGAACCTGTTTCATGACTCAGTAGCATTTGCACCCGCGATGGTGTCATTTGCAACATCTCAATATGATGATGAGTAATCAACTCACCAAGTGCCTGAGGATTCACCTGATGCTGGCGGTCGCCAAGCACAACCGTCATGCCACCCAGCAGAGGCAGGATGGTTTCCAAGACAAAAATATCGAATGAAATGGTCGTCAGTGACAAAATGGTTTGACTCGTTTCAAAGTCAATTGCTTCGCGCATACCTGTAATAAAGTTGAGTACTGAGCGATGCTGGAGCATAACCCCTTTCGGATTTCCAGTTGAACCAGAGGTATAGATGACGTAAGCCAAATGCTCTGGGCGGGCAATCGCCTCCAGGTTGCTGCTTTCTCCCTGATACAATTCTGCATCCTCAATAAATATTGCATTGGCGTTGCAATGGTGCTCTTCCAACAGATCACGACTGGTCAGAAGCACTGTGGCCTCGCTATCTTCCAGCATGTATTGAATACGAGATGACGGAAATTCGGGATCAATTGGCACATATGCACCGCCTGCTTTTAGAACGGCCAGCAGACCTACGATCATTTCCACTGAGCGATGCACCATCAGGCCGACCAGCTTATCAGGTCCTACCCCCTGTGCTTGAAGTATTCGTGCCAATGAGTTGGCTCGTTCATTCAGCTCCCGATAAGTCAGACTCTGATGTCCAAACATTAATGCTACCTGATCCGGTGTCTGTGCCACCTGTTCCTCGAACACCGCACTTAACGTCTGATCCTGTGGATAAGCTGTTGCAGTATCGCCCCAAACCTGAATAATCTGCGCTTGTTCTTCCGATGTTATCAATTCCAACTCACTCACACGGATATTCGGATTCTCCACAATTTGCCTAATGACATGCTCGATATGACCCTTGATGCGCTGCATTTCGGACCGGTTATATACCAGTTCATTGTATTCCAGCAGGATCGTGATATCCTCGTCAGGCACGACAATCAGGTTAAAATCGTAGTTGGTTTGCTCTGCAATTGCCACATTGGCTATAGATAAGCCTGTATGTGCGTCTGCTTCGCCGGAATCAATCGCCTGAGATATCTTTTGCCCGATCGGATAGTTTTCAAAGACCATAATATGATTAATCAGGTCTTGTTTTTGTTCAGTTAGCGCCTGAATATCGTAGAGCGGAAACGTGTCATATGGACCGGAGCTCAAAGCCTGTTCCTGTGTACGCTTTAATATTTCAGCAAATGTTGCATTCCGCTCACTGTAAATGCGTACCGGAATTGTATTAATGAACAAACCGATCATGCTCTCCACGCCTGCGACTTCTGCCGGACGCCCGGATACCACACTACCAAACACGACATCCTGATTATTATTGTATTTCTGTAAAATAACACCCCACGCACTCTGTAAAATCGTATTAATTGTTACTTTCTGTTGCTTTGCAATACGCTTCAATGCGGTACTCCGCTCTTTACCTAACCCAAAGGTCACCTTCTCCAAAACATAGCCTGTATCCGAACGCCCGTCACTTCCGTCTGCATCCTCATTCTGCACTGTTACAGAAGCCTGCGCTTTCTCACCAAGCAACAAGGTCTGTTGCTCATAACCCGCCAAATAGTCGCTCCAATAGCGAGCCGCTTCCTGCGCTTTCTGCTGTTCCAGCCATTCAATGTAACGGCTATATGATCTGACAGGTGGTAGTTCCGGCTGCCTGTTCTTCATCAAAGACGAATACGCACTTAGCACTTCTTCCATGACAAGTGACAGACACCAGCCGTCCATCAGGATATGATGGAAGCTCCATACAAATCGGTATGAGCAATCCCCTGTACGGAAGACAGCTATACGCATCAGCGCATCCTTGCCTAAATCAAAGCCTCGAGCTTTGTCCTGAGTCACAAATTCAGCTACAGTGTGTTCACGCCCTCTGGCATCCTCGTAACGGAAGCTCGGATTTTTATGACGATAGACAACCTGCAACGGTTGACCATGCCAGCCACTGTAGAAATTTGTCCGGAAAATTGCATGACGGCTTACGAGCAGCTTCACGCTTTCCTCAAACATGCTCGGTTCAAACTCTCCTTCAAGATCAAACGTCAACTGTTCAAAATACACTTCGGTTTGTGTATTCATCAAACTATGGAACAGCATACCCTTTTGCATTGGCGTTAGCGGGTACACGTCTTCCAATTCCCCAACCGTCTTTGTCTGCTCCTTAATCGTATCTAATTGCTCCAAGGTCAGACCTTTAAACAGTACATCACTTGGAGTCAATTCGTTCTGCTCCCTTGCAACACAGTGCTCGATAATTTCAAGCAGATTGGCTTTTAGCAGGTTAGCCAGCATTTGGATGGTGTCCTTACGGAAGACCTTGCTGTTATATCGAATATCCAGTTTCAGGATACCGTTGGTTACACTCGCGTCCACAATGAAATCGTATTTCATCTCCAGCTGACCACTAACGACCGATCCAATCGAGTAAGGTGACATACGGATATCACTGTTTTGCAACTCCTGATCAAACTGTCCGTGATAACTCAAGCTTACCTGTGGCTCGGCAAAAGCTTGATGTTGACCGAGATTCAGTGCATCTGCTTGCTGACCCGTGGCTTGGCCGGATTCATTCAAATGTCTCCAGATTCCGTAGCCAATTCCCTTATTCGGGATATCACGCAGACTCTCTTTGACCTGTTTGATGCGTCCCGATAAAGTAGAATCACTGCCGATGTTCAGCCATATTGGATATTGAACCGTAAAGCAACCTACCGTACGAGAAAGGTCCGTATCTGGTAAAATGCCCTCACGTCCATATCCTTCCAAATTGATCAGGCTACGTTCATGACCGGTCCATGTGTACAGCATCATGCTCAAAGCTGTCAGCAGCAGATCGTTCACTTCCGTGTTATATGCGCGGTGCGCTTGCTTCAATAGCCGTTCTGTCTCTTCTTCCGAAAGCTTAACGACCATTTTACCCGTGTCAGCCAAGATAAATTTGCCATCCTGTGCTTGATCTTCAGGCAAGCGTACCTGGTCAGCCAAAGCGGATGCGTTCAGATGCTCCCAATAGGCGCGTTCGCCTTCCAGTGCTGCACTATTCGCATAGGTGTACAGTCTTTGAGACCAGGAACGGAACGAGTCCGTTTTATCCGGTAACTGAAGCACTTCTTGATGGACGGCTTTCTCATAGACTGTGGCTAAATCCTCCAACAAAATGCGCCACGATCCCCCGTCTGCCACCAAATGGTGGATGGCTATGAGCAAATGATCCCCATCCGCACAGTGGAACAAACCAGCTTTAAATAGCGGGCCTTCATGCACATAAATACTGCTTTGAATTTCGCTGACTTTCGCCTCAATCGTCGCACTAAGCAAGGCTTCATCAGTGACATCTCTAAAGTTCAATACATCCAGATGATACAATTCGCCCTCATGTACTCCACGGTTCCATGCTTCATAGCCTTGCTCCGTCTTTCTGAACACCATACGTAATGCATCATGGTGCTCAGTTAGCTTCATGAGCGCCTGACGTAGAGCGGATTCGTCAAAGCCCTGCTCCAGATGCAGCATAACCGCCTGGTTAAATGGATACGCATGCACTTGCCCTTGTTCTGCAAGCCAGTATTGGGTCGGCGTTAGCGCCACTTTCCCCGTGACCTCGCCTTGCTCGGTCGTTTGCTTGTCCGCTAACCGAAGATGCGGAGCCAACTCCTTCACATTTGGAAATTTGAACAAGTCCTTCATATCCATCTTGTACCCGGCTTGAAGCAGTCGGGAAGAGAATTGAATCGCCTTGATGGAGTCGCCGCCCAGATCAAAGAAGTTGTCTAAAATACCGACCGTTTGTACGTTCAGAACGGACTGCCAGATTGCTACGAGTGCCCGTTCGGCTCCAGTGCGCGGCTCTACATACTCCGCTCCGCTTTGCAGACTCCCTTCGGGTACCGGCAGAGCCTTGCGGTCAATTTTGCCGTTTGGACTCAGTGGCATCTGCTCCAGCTGTACAAAGTAGGATGGTACCATGTAGCTTGGCAGTTCTCGGCCCAGCTCACTTCTCAGCTCACTGGCACTGAGTTCTTGCCCCGCAACATAGTAGGCCACCATTTGGTTTTGGCCCGTTTCATCCGCACGAGCCATGACCACGGCTTCTCGTACCGATTCCACCTGGAGCAGTTGCGTTTCCACCTCGCCCAGTTCGATTCGATAACCCCGGATTTTTACCTGATGGTCAATCCGTCCCAAATATTCGATGTTCCCGTCTGGCAACCATCTCGCCAAATCGCCTGTGCGGTACATCCGCTCATAGCCTGCTTCCCCACCAGCAAACGGATCGGCTACGAATTTCTCAGCCGTCAGCTCCGGTCGGTTCAGGTAACCGCGGGCTACGCCGACACCGCCGATGCACAGCTCACCCGCAACCCCAATCGGCTGCAATTGCTCTTTGCCTTCCTTCACGATGTACAAACGAATATTTTGAATCGGTTTCCCAATGGGAATAACTGTATATTCTTCATCCAGCTTGCAATCGAAGTACGATACGTCCACCGTCGCTTCCGTCGGGCCGTACAGGTTGATCAGCTTCGCTCCTGCTAGGCTCGACACGAGACGTTGGAACCTCGCCACATGCTGCGGTGGTAAGGCTTCACCACTGGCAAAGACATGGCGCAGCGTGCCCAGCTTCGCTTGCATCACTTCCCGTGGCTGTTGCTCCACGTACTCCAGGAACGCATGCAGCATAGCAGGTACAAAGTGCATCGTGGTCACACCATCACGGGCAATCGTGTCAACGATGTCTTCCGGGTTCTTCTCCCCGCCGACTGACAGCAAACTCACCTTCGAGCCGACCATCGACCACCAGAACAGCTCCCACACCGACACGTCGAAGGTGAAGGTGGTTTTTTGCAGAATTGTATCCTCCGCACTCAAGCCGTAGCGATCATGCATCCACAAAATCCGGTTCAGCACGGAATGGTGCTCCACCATTACACCTTTCGGTTTTCCAGTGGAACCGGAGGTGTAGATCACATAGGCGACATGATGTGGCCCCGACAACGGCTCCAAGTTGGAGCTATCTTCGTGGTAGATGTCGTTGCGTTCCAACACCAGCACCTGGCCGTCGAAACTCAGCGATGCTTGCTCGGCCAGGTGCGATGACGTCAGCACGAGTTTCGCTCCCGAATCCTCCAGCATAAAGCGGATGCGGTCGGCCGGATATTCCGGATCGATTGGTACATAAGCTCCGCCAGCCTTAAGGATCGCATAGATGCCTACGATCATGTCCAGCGAGCGCTGCGCCAGAATGCCTACCGGCTGTTCCGATTCTACTCCTTCTGTGCGCAAGGTGCGTGCAAGACGGTTGGCTCTCTCGTTCAGTTCACGATAGGTTAAGGATTGATGCTCCCAAACGACAGCTACATGATCTGGTGTGCGTTCAGCCTGCTCCTCAAACAGCTTTTGGATCGTCTGATGGCTTGGATATGCTGAAGCCGTCGCATTAAACGCTCCTGTAATCTGCTGCTTTTCCGCTGCTGTGACTAATTCCAGCTCTTCAACCCGAACATGCGGGTTGAGCGAAATTTGCTCCAGCAGGCGTGCTAAATGCCCATGCAGACGCTCAATACCTGCTTGATCAAAGCTGAGCGCGTTATACATAAAGCGAATCTTGATGCCTTCTCCCGGCATAACAGCTACGTTCAGATCGTAGTTGGTTTCCTCTGTAGCCACCACGTTCGAAATCGTAAATTTATCCTGTCCCTCGCTACCTAACTGTTCTACCTGCTGTCCCACCGGATAATTTTCAAATATCATAATATGATTGATTAAATCCTGTTTCTGCTCGGTCAGCGCCTGAATTTCATACAACGGGAATGCATCGTAGGCATTGGAAGCCAGCGCCTGCTGCTGGGTTCGTTTCATCAGCTCGACAAAGGTTTCACCTTGTTCAGACTGCACACGCACTGGAATGGTATTAATGAACAGCCCGATCATGTGCTCCACGCCTGGAATATCCCCTGGACGACCGGACACGACGCTACCGAACACGACATCCGTACTGTTGTTATATTTTTGCAACAGAACGCCCCATACCGTCTGAATCAGCGTATTGATCGTGACCTGATTTTGCTTCGCCACCCGTTCGATCTGAGCAACCAGCTCTGGCTGGAAGTTACATTCCAGATCTTCAGCGACATACTCCCCGGATTGTAAAGATTTCGACTGTGTTTTTTGCTGTGGAAGCGTAATTTGCTGCTCGTAGTCCGCCAGATACCCACTCCAGTATTGCAAGGCCGCCTCACGGTCCTGACGCTCCAACCATTCGATAAATCGGCTGAACGGCGTGACTGGCTCCAGCGCTGGCTCATGACCCGCGCGCAGTGCCAGATAGCTACCGAATACCTCCTGTGTAATAAAGGACAAGCACCAGCCATCCATCAAAATGTGATGGAAGCTCCAAACAAAGTGGTACGTTTCATCCCCGGTTTGCAAAATGGAAACACGAATGAGTGCATCCTCTGCCAGATGGAATCCTTTTGCTTTATCTTCGATGACAAAAGCTTCAACACGAGCTGCTCGTTCCTCTTTTTCCAGTCCGCGCAGGTCTTCATAATATAATTGTCCGCTACGGTTGCGGAAAACGACCTGTACAGGCTCGTCCTTCCATGAACTGATAAAGTTCGTCCGCAATGCCTCATGACGCTGTACGAGCAAATCAAAACTTTTACCGAAAGTAACCACATCAAAACGCCCGTTCAACTCAAAGGTGGCCTGCTCAAAATAAGCCGCCGAATTCTCATCCATCAGGCTGTAGAAGAGCATCCCCTTTTGCATCGGCGTTAAGGCATACACATTTTCCAGCTCGCCCAGATCTCGCGTATCTTCCACCAATTGCTCCAGCTCATCCAGCGTTACATGGTTTAACAGGACATCACTTGGGGTTAGCATCGTTCTTTCTTGGGCAACACAGTGATGAATCACCTCACGCAAGCTGGATGCCAACAGCTCTCCAAGCCGTTCAATCGTTTCATGACGGAACTGCGTTGTGCCGTAGCGAATCGTGAACATCAACTCGCCATCTTCGATTACTCCATTGATATCCAGCGCAAAATCCATAGTCGCGTTCGTGCTGACAGGCACACCGATAGAATAGGCGGAAGGCTGTAGATCATTGCCTTTATAATCCTGATCGAATTGGCCCAAGTAGTTAAAACTGATCTTAGGCTGAGCCTGTAACCGCACGCCTGCTTTCTCCAGCATATTCATATCCGACAGGTATCGTAAAATACCGTAGCCGATGCCTTTTTGCGGAATATGACGCAGCCCTTCCTTGATCCTTTTGATCAGACGAGCGGTATGTCCCCCTTGTCCCAAACTTCCATCCAGTACAACCGGGAACTGGCTCGTAAACCAGCCGACCGTGCGCGTAATATCCACATCCGATACAATGGCTTCCCGTCCATGGCCCTCCAGATTGACCAGCACCCGTTCGGAACCAGACCAGTCATAGACTGCTTTTCCGAGCGCAGCCAGCAACAGGTCATTCATTTCCGTGTTGTACGTGCGATGAGCTTGTTTGAGCAGCTGCTCGGTTTCCTGCTTCGTCCAGCGGATCGTCACAACCTCACTGTCTCCAAGCAGAGCATTGTCATTTGCAAAATCCTTCGGCAAAGGCTTCACAAGGCTAGCTTCTGCTTGTTCGATATGCTGCCAGTAAGCAAGCTCCCGCTCCATCGTCGCACTGTTGGCATAGGCTGACAGCTGTTTGGCCCATACCTGGAATGAATCTGTTTTATGCGGCAGTCGGATCGCTGTGCCGGTTTGACCTGCAACAGCCTGCTCATAACCGGATGCCAAATCTTCCAGTAAAATACGCCACGATACACCGTCCACAACCAAATGATGAATGACGATTAGCAAATGGTCGCCCTCAGCGCAGTGGAACAGACCAAGCTTCACAAGTGGACCCTCACTCAAATGAATGCTCGCTTGAATTTCACTCGCCTTGGCTTCAACAGCGGTGGATTCGTCTTCCACTGCGCTGAAATCTACAATGTCCAGCGTGTATAGCTCGCCTTCCGCTACACTGCGGCTCCAAGCGACATAGCCCTGCCCCGTCTCACGGAATACCGTGCGCAATGCGTCATGATGCTGGACCATACGGTCCATCGTACGGCGCAGCGCGTCGACGTCAAAGCGCCCAGCTCGATACAGCATCATCGCCTGGTTGCTGTGGTGCAGGTCGGCCGGCTGCTGCTCGAAGAACCATCGCTGAATAGGTGTCAGTTCCACCGGGCCTACTGCCTCTTCCTGACTGGCCATCTTGCCATCTGTACGAAGCAAAGGACTGAGTGCTGCTACTGTCGGATTACTAAAGAGGTCTTTCATGTTCAATCGATAGCCGGCTTGCAGCAAGCGAGACGATACTTGCAGTGCTTTGATCGAATCGCCACCCAGCTCAAAGAAGTTATCCTGCGTGCCTACGGCTTCCACGCCCAGTACTCCAGCCCATACCGCAGCCAGTACTTGCTCCACCTGGGTACGCGGGGCTACATAGGCTGCTCCCGTATGGATGCTGCCTTCTGGCTCCGGCAAAGCCTTGCGGTCGATTTTGCCGTTGCTGGTCAGCGGGATGGTCTCCAGTCGCATCAGGCGCGCAGGCACCATGTGCGCTGGCAGTCCGGCTTCCAGCTCTGCCTGCACTTCCTCGATCCGCAGCTCGGTTTCTCCCGTGATATATCCGCACAAATACTTGTGCCCACGCTCATCCGTCCGGTCGATGACTACGGCTTGGCGCACACCCGGCACCCGCTGGATCGCCGTTTCAATCTCGCCCAGCTCGATCCGGTAGCCCCGGATTTTGACCTGGTAGTCCATCCGGCCGATAAAGTCCACATTACCGTCCGGCATCCACCGCGCCAAATCGCCTGTGCGATACAAACGTTCCCCCGGTACGTACGGGTTCGCTACGAATTTCTCGGATGTCAGGTCCGCACGGTTCAGGTACCCCCGTGCCACGCCAGCACCGCCAATGCACAGCTCACCCAGTACGCCAATCGGCATCGGATTCAGCTGGCTGTCCACAATGTAGAAGCGTGCGTTCAGCCACGCTTGACCAATCGGCACATGGCCGCTGCTTGGCAGCTTCGACAGCTCTTCGTCATAGAAGCTAGAGTCAATCGCCGCTTCGGTGACGCCGTAACTGTTCATGATGCGGATATCCGCGCCAAACCGCTCTTGCAGCACCCGGTAATCCGTCACGCTGCAGCTATCCGAGCTGGTGATCAGCAGTTCCAGACTGCTCATGTCAAGGCCCCGTTCATACACATGCTGCATAAACGGTACGATCAAGGCCGGAGTCGATTCGAACACGGTAATCTGGTAATCGCGTATCCATCCGTACAGACGGCTTGGATCAATGCGGTCATCTTTCGGACAAATGACCATCGTGCCGCCGTTATAGAGCGTCCGTGCCATATCCCCGACGAACACGTCGAAGGAGAAGCTTGCTAGTTGCAGCAGTCGCACCGGGAACTGGTTCAGACGGTAATCCCGGCGATACGCCGCAGCCGTATTTACCAGGCTGCGATGTTCGATCATGACGCCTTTCGGACGTCCGGTTGTCCCAGACGTGTATATCACATATGCCAAATCGTGTGGTTCATTGATCGGTTCGATATCCGTGACACCCCCGGTGTACAGCGACTCATCGTCCAATGCCAATACAGTACGCAGACGCAGCCCTGTTGCCGGTTCGGATACTGCTTCACTGTCAGACTTCGAATCTGATTTCAAGCTTACGCCTTCATTCAGGCTGTCTCTTTCCATCGTTTCAGCGCCAGCCGCTGTTTCCAATTCACCCTCAGTCTGCCCTCCGACCAAGGCCTGCCGACTTGCCTCCAGCCAACCCTGTGCACGCTCTTGCAAACCGGTTTGCGTTAGCAGCACCGTCGCACCACTGTCCTCCAGCATAAAGCGAATCCGTTCGGACGGATAATCCGCATCCAGCGGTACATATGCGCCTCCGGCTTTCCACACCGCCAGTACGCCGACCAGCATGTCCACTGAGCGCTCACTCAAAATACCGACAATGGACTCGCGTCCAATGCCCTCATTCCGCAATCTACGAGCAAGCTGGTTCCCACGCTCGTTCAGCTCGCGGTACGTAAACTGCCGTTCCTCGTATACAACGGCCACGTGATCCGGCACAAGCTGTGCCTGTTCTTCCACATAGGCGTGGAACAACAAATTAGATTCTTTTTCATCAGTCCACGCAGCTACGCCTACTGATCCAAAACCATCGATGATTTTTGCTTTTTCCGCAGCAGTCACCAATTCAAGCTCATCTACCCGTGCATCTGGTCTGTGAATCGCTTCTTCAATCATATGCAGCAAATGCTCACGGATTTGCTCTACAGCTGCACGTTCCAACACTCGCGCGTTGTACTCCAAATGGAAATGAATTTCATCACCCGGCACAACGGTAATGTTGAAATCATAGTTCGTTTGCTCTGACATGGAAGCATTGGCAATCGTAAAGCCATTCGCGCCACGGCTACCCATCTGCTCCATGCGCTGTTCTACCGGGTAGTTTTCAAACACGATAATATGGTTTACCAAGTCCTGTTTCTGCTCGGTCAGGGCCTGAATGTCATACAACGGATAGGTTTCGTAGGCACGGGAAGCCAGTGCCTGCTCCTGGATCTGCTTCATCAGCCCAGCAAATGTCATATCTTTCTCACTGTGAATCCGTACAGGAACCGTATTAATGAACAACCCAATCATTTTGTCTATGCCCGGAATATCTGCTGATCTACCAGATACGACACTGCCAAATACCACATCCCGGCTGTTGTTATACCGCTGTAGCACAACGCCCCACGCTGCTTGCAAAAGTGTGTTGACCGTCACTTGCTTCTGCTTAACCAGCTTGTTCATCCGCTCCGTCACTTCACGGCCCAGTGTAAACGAAAGCTTGTCCGCTTCATATGCTTTAGCGTGACCGTCCAGCTGTTTGACCTGCGGCAATACCGTCTGCTGCTCAAAGCCCGCAAAATAATCGCGCCAGAACCGTTCAGCCTCCGTCTTGTCCTGCCGATCCAGCCATTCAATATATTCGCTGTATGGTGTTACCGGGACAAGCTCCGGCTTGCGGTCTTCGAGGATGGCAAAGTACGTATTAAATGCTTCCCCTACAACCAGGAACAAGCACCAACCGTCCATCAAAATATGATGGAAGCTCCATACAAAACGGTAAGACTCCTCACCTGTACGTAAAATAGACACCCGCATCAGCTCGCCTGAGCTGAAATGAAAGCCTTCGCCTTTGTCGCGCTCAGCAAAATCAGCAATGTACGCGTCCTGCTCTTCTTGTCCCATCAAGCGTATATCTTCAAAACGGAACCCCGCATGTTTGTGTCGATACACCACCTGTAAGGGCTGTTCATTCCAGCCGCTATAAAAATTCGTTCTGAATATTTGATGGCGATCCACCAGTTGATTGAGGCTTTCGGCAAAAGCCTCCACTTGAAAGCTGCCTTGTAGATCAAATGTCGCCTGCTCAAAATACGCCCCGGATTGCGGCTCCATTAAGCCGTGGAACAGAATGCCTTTTTGCATGGGTGTTAACGAATAAATGTTTTCCAGTTCCCCCGCAGCAGCCGTCTGCTCTACAATATGATCCAGCTCTCCGGCCGTTAGTCCTTGGAAGGACAAGTCGCTTGGGGTCAGCTCCGGCAACTCTTTGACCACACAGTGAGCCAATACCTCACGTAAACTCTCCTGAAGTAAATCAGCCAGCTTTTTGATTGATTTTTTCATGAACATTTTGTTGCTGTAGCTGATCGTCAGTTCCAGTGCGCCGTCTGTGATCATGCCGTTGATATCCAGCGCATACCGCTTGGTCAATGTGTCACTCATGGAGGCCCCGATGGAATAAGGAGACATGCGGAATGCATTATTTTTCAAATCCTGATCGAATTGTCCGAGATAGTTAAAACTGATTTCCGGCTCGGCAACAAAAGCTGCTTTCCCTTCTCTGTCAGCAAGATATCTCAAAATCCCGTATCCAATCCCTTTATGCGGCAAACGGCGCAGCCCTTCCTTGACGTTCTTGACACGCTGTCCCACATTCCGGTCTTCGCCCATATCCAGTACAACTGGGAATTGGCTGGTAAACCAACCGACCGTGCGCGTAATATCCATATCCGGCAAAATGGCTTCCCGTCCGTGACCCTCCAAGTTTACAAGCACCTGACGGATGCCTGCCCACTCCTGAATGGCGATGCCCAGAGCTGTCAGCAGCAGGTCGTTTGCTTCTGTATTGTAGGCCCGATGAGCTTGTTTCAAGAATTGTTCCGTTTCTTCGACCGTCCACGCTACGGTCAGTGTTCGATCATCACGAAGCTGTGGCTTGGCCTGAGATTTACGAGTGTAATCCTTAGGCAATGCCTCTTGAGCAGCACCAGCTCGCTCCACCTGCTCCCAATACGCACGTTCCTTCTCCAACGCGGTGCTGTTCGCATAAGCTGCCAGTTGATCTGCCCACAGGCGGAAGGAATCCGTCTTATTCGGCAAGCGGACAGACTCGTCCCGTAAAGCCTGCTCATAGCCGGATGCCAGATCCTCCAGCAAAATACGCCATGACACGCCGTCGACCACCAAATGGTGGATCGCCACCAGCAAATGGTCTCCATCGATGCAACGGAACAGACCCAGCTTCACCAGAGGACCTTCATCTAGACGGATGCTGCTTTGGATTTCGCTGGCTTTGTTCTCCAGCAAATGAGCAAAGTCAGACTCCGTGGTATAATCCATCACTTCGAGGCTATACAGCTCTCCTTCTTGCACGCCACGGTTCCATGCTTCATAACCACCGTCTGCATTCTGGCGGAATACGATGCGCAAAGCATCATGATGCTCGACAATGCGTTGCAATGTCTGATGAAGCGCCGTTTCGTCCAAACGATCCTCACGGTGTAACATCAGAGCCTGGTTGTAGTGTTCAGGATGGGATGGCTGCTGTTCAATAAACCAGTGCTGAATCGGTGTCAATGCCACGTTTCCTCTGACTTCTCTTTGATCGGACACGCGGGTCACCCGCTGCACTCGTCCATTCAGCTCAGCAATCGTTGGATACTGGAACAGCTCCCTCATTTCCAGCTTGTAACCATTTTGCAGCAGTCTTGAAGACACCTGGATGGCCTTAATCGAGTCGCCACCCAAATGAAAAAAGTTATCCAGAACACCAATCTGTTCGATACCCAGTACAGATTGCCATACTGATACTAATGTCCGCTCTACCTCATTACGAGCGGCTACATAATCCTCGCCGGAATCCACGCTTCCCTCCGGCTGCGGCAATGCACGCCGATCCACTTTGCCATTCGGTGTCAACGGCAATTGTTCCAGCTGTACGAAATACGACGGCACCATGTAACCCGGCAATTCCTGACTCAAGTCGCTTCGCAGCTCACTTGCTGTGATATCCGCAAGGGTGACCACATATGCGCAGAGCTGTTTTTGTCCCTGCTCATCCTCACGTGCAATGACCACAGCTTCTTGCACCGCCTCCAGCTTCAACAGCTGCGCTTCCACCTCGCCCAGCTCAATCCGGTAGCCACGGATTTTCACCTGCGCGTCGATCCGTCCTTTGTATTCCAACGTTCCGTCCTCATTCCAACGCACCAAATCGCCTGTACGGTAGCAGCGCTCACCGCTGCGGAAAGGACTGTCTATAAACTTTTCAGCCGTTAAATCAGGACGATTCCGGTAGCCACGTGCCACCCCGTCGCCGCCGACGATTAGCTCACCCCATGCTCCCACAGGCTGAAGCTGCATGGAACGGTCTACAACATACGCTGTGGAGTTGTAGATCGGACGCCCGATCGGTACCGCTTCCGATTGCACGCCAGCAATTGCATGAGTTGTAGAAAAAGTTGTATTTTCCGTTGGGCCATAGCCGTTGATAATCCGTAGGGACGGATGAGCCTCCAGCACCCGGTTAATGTGCGGTACGGATAACACATCACCGCCGACCAGCAGTTCTTGTACCCCCTCGAACAACTCCAGATCCTGCTGGGATAGCTGGTTAAAGAGTGGCGCAGTTAGCCACATTGTCGTAATACCATGGCTGCGGACAGCTTCCTTGAGCTTCGGAGCGTCCAAAATAACATCCTGACTTACCAGTACAAGCTGTCCTCCATTCAGCAACGCACCCCAAATTTCGAAGGTGGACGCGTCAAAGACAACGGCACCAGTTTGCAAAATGCGCGTGTCAGCACCCAGTTGCGCATAGTTTGTATTTTTCACCAAACGCACGACATTGCGATGCTCTACCATAACTCCTTTAGGCTGTCCGGTCGTACCCGAAGTGTACATAAGATAGGCTAGTCGATTGCCAAATGTATGTGCTCCAGTAGTACTGTCTACGACAGACGAAGAAGATTCTTTTAAATTCTCATTTTTCAGATTTAAATAATGGGTAAAATCTGCATGACTAGCTTCGTTTTGTTCCCCATGTATGTTATTCACGTCTTGGTTATTCTTTGTCCCGTACACAGCGGCATCACTCAGATCCAGCACAATTCCGGTGTAATCCTCCGGTTGCTGTTCCGCATGCTGCACCAGCAGCAACTCCGCTCCCGAATCTTCCAACAGGTAGCGCACACGTTCAGCCGGATAATCAGGGTCAATTGGCACATATGCGCCGCCCGCTTTGAGAATCGCAAGCATACCAACGATCATATCTGCGGAACGCTCTGCAACGATACCTACAGTTCGCTCGACAGTAACACCGTGCCCGCGCAGCGTGTGAGCCAATCGATTGGCTTTTACATTCAATTCGCCATAAGTTAAATAGGCATTGTCAGACACAACTGCTGTCTGATTCGGTGTACGTGCCGCCTGTTCCTCAAACAGCTCATGAATGCCTGCTTCGTGTGGATATTCCACTGTTGTAGCATTGAATACGTCGACGATTTCCGCCCGTTCTTCCTCACTGATCAGCGACAATTCCTGTATTCGCTTGTGTGGGCCCTGTACCATATGCTCCGCCACACTCAAAAATTGTCGAATAATTCGAGCAATTTCCTGCTCACTAAACAGCTCGGTACGATAATCCAGGTATAATACGAGTCTATCGTCATCCAGCATTTCAACCATGTGAATATCGAAGTCATTCACTGTATCTCCGCAGAAATCGTTATCCACCTGCTGAATCGCTTCATCAAAACGAGAGAAACTCAATGTACGGTACTGAATGGATGCCCCAAACAGACGCTGGATGTCCATACTGCTTTGCTGTTCACGTAAATCTTGAATAATTTTGTTGTACGGGTAACGCTGATGCCGCAAAATGGACGCCTGCTCCTTCCCTACACCCTGTAAGAAGGCCAGCAGTTCGGATTCCGGTTCGACCAGCAGACGCGTAGCCACGGTGCTGACGAACATGCCGATGGTATCCTTTTCTTTCTTAGACGTACGGTTGGCATAGAGTGTTCCTACAGTTAAGTCCTGCTCACCCGTCACTTTATGCAAATAAATATACAGAGCGGCTAGGAAGAACGTGAAAATACTGATTTTATGTTCCTCGCAAAAAGCCGTAACACCACGATACAATCCATGTTCCAGTATAAAACTTTCCCGGCGTGCAGCTGTGCTCAGTGTCAGCGGGTTATATGATTTTAGACCTGTGGTCTCTGGCAAATCAGCAAACTTTTCCGTCCAATACGTTTTGTCCTTTTGATAGCGATCAGATTGCTCATAGCTTTGCTCTACCTGAATAAAATCCAGATAAGGATTGCTCTTGCTCGGTGCATCCTGGCCTGTACCATGAACAATATCCATATAATGTCCAGTGATTTCATTAATGGCCTGATTCATGGACACCCCGTCCGAAATAATATGATGCATTTTAAAATTAAACCAGGTTTCTTCTGCCCCTAACTGCAAAATAACAAATCGGTACAGCTGCGAATCCAACAATGAGAACGGCTGTGGATTATGGCGCTTTAACCATTCATTCGCTTCTTCCGGGGTTACTTGAAGCGTTTCAATACTTTCCACTGTAAACGGCTCTACATATTGATATGGGATTCCATCCTGAGCAGTGATTTTGATACGGAAAGAATCGTTTTGGGCAATCACCCGGTTCATTGCTTGCTGCAATGCATCTATACGAACAGTTCCTCTGATTTTTACAGTAGCAATAATGGTTGAAGTGTTCCGATGAGGATACAAAAGCTCCGTGTACCAAATACGTTGCTGTGGCTGGCTTAAGGAAAACAATTGAACATCTTGCTGTGTCATCCGTCTCTCTCCTCGCAAAATAGATATTTGGTAAAAAGAAAATTCGCATATTTATGCGGTTTGTTCCTCGGGATGCTTTCGAAACTGAAGCTCGTACAGCTCCGCATAATGACCTCCCTCAGCAAGGAGCTGGTCATGAGTTCCCTGTTCTTTGAGCTCGCCATCGGCAAGGACACAGATCGTATCCGCCCGTTCAATCGTAGACAATCGATGGGCAATAACTAATGTGGTGCGATCCTTCATCAGCTCATCTAAGCCCTGCTGAACTTCGTATTCCGACTCTGCATCCAGGGCTGAGGTCGCTTCATCCAGCAGCAAAATCGGTGCATTTTTGAGCAGAGCACGGGCAATCGCAATCCGCTGTCTTTGTCCGCCGGACAAATTGGCTCCGCGTTCACCGACAATCGTGTCATAACCCTCCGGAAGCTCAGCTATGAAGCCGCTGGCATAGGCTGTTTTGGCCGCAACCTTTACTTCCTCATCGGTGGCATCCGGTGAGCCAAAACGGATATTATCCGCTACTGTACCATGGAACAGTGTAGCCTCCTGTGGCACATAGGCCATCAATTCCCTAACCTCATCCAACCGAAATTCTTCTGCGAAGCGGCCGCGAACTCGCAGCACTCCTTCATCCGGTGGGTAAAATCCCAGTAACAGCTTCATCACTGTGCTTTTGCCACCCCCACTCGGACCAACAATCGCGGTTACCTGCCCTTCTGGCACGACCAAGTTCAATCCTCGCAGCGTTGGACGGTCTGGCTGATAGCCAAAGGTAATGTTATGCAGTTCCAGCGCAGCCGCAGTCTGTTCAATGGCGAGGTCTGAACCCACAGTCTCGACACCGCCATAAGATTCCTTAGGTTCACGGGCGGATGAAGCTGATACCTCCAGATCGATAAGCCCGGTTACTGATCCCTTCTGCTTCGCCGCAGGGAACTGTTCCTCTTCCTTCGACTCATTCAAGATTTCGCGGATACGCGCCAAGCCTGCCAAAGAGTTTTGTAACAGGGATACAGCCGCCCCCAGTTCCAAAAACACCGTTGAAATACCCGTTTGCAGCTGCACAATCTGTCCCAAAACTCCAAGTTCCATTTGCTTCTGCGAAACCAGGATCAATCCGGCAACAAGCACACCGCCCAATGTAATAAATTCAATGACAAAATTGCACATATCCTGCAAGCCCATATGACGTCCCTGTCGGATACTAATGCGATTTATGTCTTCGCTTGCATCGTTGCAAAGTCCGCCTACCTTTGCCCTGAGCCCAAACAACTTCACCGTCTGTAATCCGGAAAGCAAATCACTCAATCGTTCTGTAAATCTGCTCATCCGTCCCTGTAATTCTTCGCTCGTGTGTCGCATTTTCTTCGCGAAATGAGCATTTATCCAGGCTGAAGCCAAACCAAGTAAAACCGCCATAGCCCCAAATCGCCAATCCAGCACCATCAGAATGACTAATGAGCCTAAGAAAAGCGAAGTTTCCAGTATAATCGAGCGAATATGAACGGTATAAGCCTGCTCCAGCGCTTGCACATCGTTCGTCATGCGGGATACAAGATTACCCGAATGATGTTTTTCGGCTTTTTCATACGATAGCTTGACAACATGGCCGAATAGCTTCATTCGTACATCGGCAATCGCAAGCTTGACACAGCGTTTATACATATAGCTGCACACAGGGGAAATAAGACTTAATGCCAAAAATGTCCCGCTGACCAGATAGACCGCTCGATATAGCTCCTGTACATCGCCATTAACCGCAAAATTCAGCAGATTATGCACCACAAAAGAAAGCAAAATTGTGATGCTGGCATTGGTTAGACTGTTGCCAACCAACCCCGTAAAATACCATTTTCGATGCGGCTTCATCAGGGACATCAATTGCTTAAATTCATAAAACCCCTGCTTGAAGGTCACGACGCTCACTCCTTTCCTCAGGCAGTGAATACCCGTCTTCCTCCGTTTGCTGTCCTTCAAAATTTTGCAAATACAGCTTTCGGTACACACCATCACGGCCTAGTAATTCCTCATGTGTACCTGATTCCACAATGCTCCCCTGATCAAGTACGATAATGCGGTTCGCCTGGCGTACAGTTGACAGTCGATGAGCTATGACCAGTACCGTCCGGTCTCGCATGGCTGCATTCATTGCAATCTGTACCTGAGCCTCCGACTGGCTATCAAGTGCTGAAGTCGGCTCGTCCAGTAAAAGCAGCGGAGCATTTTTCAGCAATGCTCTTGCTATAGAAATACGCTGCTTTTGTCCGCCGGACAATCCGCCTCCCCGCTCGCTCAACAGAGTTTCATATCCCTCTGGTAGCTGAACAATAAAGTCATGCGCATGTGCCGCTTTCGCCGCCTCGACAATTTCTTTCCGAGTCGCCTCCAGACGGCCATATCCGATATTTTCTGCAATGGTGGCCGGAAAAAGCGACGGTTCCTGAGATACCATCGAGATATGGCTACGTAGGCTTGATAGGTTCCAATCTGTCAAATTCTTGCCAAATAATTGAACGGCTCCAGCATGTTCTCCAGGTTCATTAAATCCGCATAGCAGCTTGAAAATTGTGCTTTTACCGCCACCGCTGGCCCCAACAATCGCTACCGTTTCACCTTGTCCTACCTGAAAGCTAATATCCTTCAGCACCGAGTTCCCTTCGTTGTAGCCAAAGGTCAAATGCTCAAAGCTGACTACAGTAATGTCGTCCTTGCTTTCTGCATCGTCTTCCTTGAGATTTTGGCTTATTGTAGTGATTTTCCCGTCTTGCCGTTCATCCGGCCAATCCAGCACCTCAAACAAATGCTTCGCAGCTCCCTCTGCTTCCTTCATTTGTGAAATGATTGTCGGCAGCATGGCGACAGGCTGCAAGATGAACGAAATCAGATATAAAAAAAGGACAATGCCTCCAGCATTCAGCTCACCTTGTTGAATCAGATATCCCCCGCACACTATGACCAAAATAATTGGTGTCGCCAGCATCATCACACCTACTGGGGTGATGAACGCATAGCGTTTTTCCAGCCGCAGCCCACGCCGGATGACCTCCTCCGTAATCACCAAATACTTCTTCAACAGCACAGCCTGCATATTGAATGCCTTGACGATAGGAAGTCCTCCAATTGCATCCTGTCCCACCGCATTCAAATGAGCAATTTTCTCCTGAAGCTCCTTGGAGTATTTTTCAATTGGCTTGCTCATCAGTGAGGTGATAATCATTCCTACAGGCATAAGCGCAAGACTTGCCAAAACCAGTTTCCAGCTTGTCAGTAAAAGCAACGCTAATGATGCTGTAAACACAAGTGGCAAATAGAACAGATTAGCAAATTGCTGGATAAAAAAGTTCTGCAACAGCGCCGTATTGTTTGTTAGACGGGATACCAGATCTCCGGTGAACTTCCTCTCCACGCTAGAAACAGGTAAATCATAAAACTTATGTACGAGATCGCCTCTCAAGTCACGCAATGCACTAACACTAAATCGTGCTGAAGCGTACCTCATCACAAACTTACAAGGCATTCCAATGACCGTCATACCAACAACTAGATAGATCATGTTCTGGGTGGAGGAGAATGTGCCCTGTGCCATTTGTTCTATGGCCTTACCCAAAATAATGTCAATAGCTGCCAAACACAAAGAAGAAATTACGGTTATAAAAACCCAAAGGTTATACGGTTTTATATAACGTGTAAGTCTCCTAAAAGCAGAATTTGCTCGAAACAAGGGCATCCCTCTTTTTCATTGCCCACACTTTATGCAGTGCGAACTATTTAGATTGGCGATGGACGTCGTTGAAGTAAACTCTGTGTCTGAAATGAATGAGTGCCTGTACAGTAAAGTTGGATTTTAATCTATGTTGGGAAATGCATCATGGTGGGTTGTTTTATCGGTTATTGCTGAGATGGTGATAACGAAGTGCATCGTGATGTGTGGGACAGTCAACTCTGCCTAAATCGTGGTTGTAGAGTACTTGTGTTGCAAGCTGTATGAGCTGCCGCAGTGTGGGCCATCGGCGAGGATGCGGAAAGAATGTCCTCGACTGCACTCATAACCTCTTGCTCTTGTTCATGGATGAAAAAGTGATTGCCTTCGAACATCCGGACATCCATAGGTGACATCGTATGCTGCTGCCAGGCACGGAGTGAGTCTGTGCTAACCTCAAAATCCTTCGTTCCCCCTAGAACCGTCATCGGGCATGCCAGTGGATTTCCCGGCTGATAAACATAAGTTTCACATACCTTAAAATCTGCACGCAGACGAGGCATAATAATTTGCATCAATTCTGCATTTTGCAGCACCTCTTCGGGGGTGCCCTGCATCAAACGGAGCTCTTCGGTGAAAGAATCATCTGCTAAATCATGGAGTCGTTTTTTGGAGTATGGAATATGAGGGGCGGATTTGCCAGATACGATGATATGCACAGGTAGTTTTCCTGTTTTGCTGTACAACTGCCGTGCTGTTTCAAATGCAATCAGTGCCCCCATGCTATGTCCAAAAAAGGCAAACGGCTTATGCATGTATGGAGCCATAGCGGGAACCAACGATTGAACGATGTCTTGAAGGGTTTCCATTGGAGCTTCAATGGAGCGGGCCTCACGTCCTGGGAGTTGTATTGGCAACACAGTAATATCAGGTGCGAGCCTGGACTTCCAAGAGTTAAATATGTAAGCACCGCCGCCGGCGTAGGGGAAGCAAAATAATTGGAGTTTCGCAGTCGGTTGGACCTCTGTTTTCGCGAACCAAGATTGTGATCGAGTCGTCATATGAATTCCTCCATCCTCTATTAAGTCATAATTTTACATTAAATCCTTATATCTCTTTTTTTCTTCCAACACTTTCTAGCTTTTTTAAATATACAAACTTTAAAACGGCTTGACATGGGACAAAAGTGCTAAATTACTAGACTTCATAAAAATAAACCAAAATCCATATTATGCTATTTGTTTCCAAACTACAAAAGCAACAATTTTACTTTTTCGCTCATTATCTGCCCATCACGATCTGCAAATTTGGCTTAAAACATAATTTCACATTTTCACGAACATTGTAAAACTAAAATCATTATGATTTACAATTACGCCTAAAGCCCTTATCCTATAACAATTTTATCTTTACATGCCTTTAACATAAATGTAACAAATTCAACCTGATATCATCCGACAAATTCCGACTTTTTCCGTACCTCCCTTCAACCTCCTATATAATGGAACTAATTTAAAACAACCACACACAAACCCAAATTAATAACTCTTTAAATTTTTAATAAACAGGGTTTTTATATAGTTCCAAAGAACTATATAATGCATAATTTTTTTTGACTCTTCGTCTAAAAAAATTAGTTCGAATTGATTTTTTCTCTTCCAAAGCTATGTTTTTTCTTTTCAAGCCCTAATAGAAACGTTTCAATTTCACTTCAAAAGTGCCTGCTTTTTAGAAATTTATATCCTTGCTTTTACTCTTTTATCCCCAAAAAACAGTAACAGCAAGTCTCTCTTTAGTCAGAGACTTGCTGTTTTATAAGTTTATTATGATTGAATTCACCAGTGAAGGAAGTCTTGACTTCAAATTTCAAGAGGATGCCGCGGCTGCAAGCGTACCGGAAGAATCAGCTGTATGATGAATACTTCGCACGAAACGAATCGTTTTTGTATCTGAATGCATTACAACTGAATGGGTTTCAGCTCTGTGACCAGGCAGAGAACGAACCCCCTGCAACCACTCACCAGGCGTAACGCCTGTAGCGACAAACATCACGCCTTGGCGTCCGACCATGTCCTCCATCGACAGCAACGCCCCTGGATCAGTAATACCCATGCGTTTGCAACGTGCAATCTCTTCTTCTCCATGAGGAAGCAGACGGCCTTGTATTTCTCCGCCCATGCATTTCAGCGCGGCCGCGGCCAATACACCCTCAGGAGCGCCGCCAGAGCCGATATGCAAATCTACACCGCTATCCAGGCAGGTTTCAATTGCGCCCATCACATCCCCATGACCAAGCAGCTTGATCCGAACGCCGCTTTCCCGCAGAAGCTGGATAATCCCGGCATGCCGTGAACGATCCAGAATCGACACCGTAAGATCGGACAAGGATTTCCCCAGTATGCGCGCTGCTTTTGACAATGTAGTCGGGATCGTGTCTTCTAGTGACAGTTTTCCAGCCAATGCCGGACCAACAGCTAATTTTTGCATGTACATATCCGGAGCGTGTAGTAGACTACCACGAGGTGCAGCAGCAATGACCGACAGTGCGTTATTCAAACCGTTCGCCACTGTTTCCGTCCCCTCGAGAGGATCAACAGCAATATCCATGGCCGGCCCTCTGCGATTGCCTACTCTCTCCCCGATATACAGCATGGGAGCCTCATCCATTTCGCCTTCACCAATCACGACCGTGCCGTCCATGGATACCGCATTAAAATGAGTACGAATGGCTACTGTTGCCGCCTCGTCCGCGCTATTCTTATCTCCACGCCCTGTCCATTGTGCCGATTGCAGTGCCGCTGCCTCTGTTACCCGAACGAATTCCAATGCCATTTGACTCTCCATACCTATCCCTCCACCTCTCCTAAAAATAATTGTTACCCACAGGCAAATAATATTTCACGGCAGCTTTGCTGCCATTTTATATTTACACTCCTGTATCCCGTGATTCATATTTTCTTTATAAACGCTGCTTCTAAGTTGCTTCGCTTTATAGCATTCTAACAATCAAGCCCGCTGTCTCTTCAATTGCTTTATCTGTAACATCAATGACTGGACAATTCAGCTCTTTAAACAAAGACTGCGCATACGCGATTTCCTCTTCTACCCTCGTCGCTGTAGCATACTGCACATTATTCGGAAGCCCCATTACCTTCAGTCGTTCACTGCGTATTTTCAACAATAGCTCCGGCTGGATCGTCAATCCGAACACTCGGCCACGCTGAACATCCTTCAACTGAACAGGTGGTGTCAGCTCCGGTACAACCGGTATGTTGACTGTTTTATAACCTTTATGTGCGAGAAACATGGATAAAGGAGTTTTGGAAATACGAGACACCCCAAGCAATACTATATCTGCTTTGAGAATAGCGCTCACATCTTTGCCATCATCGTATTGAACCGCAAAATCCAGTGCCTCTACACGCCGAAAATAGTTGTCGTCCAGTCGGTGCAGTAGGCCAGGCTTCTCTTTGGGATCGTTATGAAACGTATCGGCAAACGCCTGCATCATCGGTCCCATAATATCGACAGCCCGCACATTCAGCCGAACAGCCTCCTCTTTCATCGCCTCTCTCAATTCCGGCTGTACCAGCGTATAAGCTACAAAGCCTTTACGCTCGGCAACTTCCTCCATTACCCGACTCAGCTCGTCTTCATCCCTCACATTCATAAATCTTTTGATCTCTGTGTCTGGCAACTCAAATTGGCGCATGGTCGCCTGCACGACAGCTTCTGCCGTCTCACCAATCGAGTCTGAACAGATCGCTATAAAATGACTGCTCGCCTGAACCATTCGATTCCTCCCATTAATCCTCTGCTACCATATCGAGCAACATTTTAATAATATTTGTCTTTGTAATACGTCCCACGACTTTCCAGTGTTCTCCTGGTTTGTCAGAATCCGAAGGGACGACAACAGGCAGACTGTCGATTTGACGGGCAATAATTTTGCGTGCTGCCTCTAGTACGGTATCCTCTGGGGAAACAGTGACCACATTCGCCTGTCGGGTCATCACAAGACTGACAGGAATGGTTGCTGCATTGGGATTGCCTAACGTGACCTTGAGTAAATCCTTGCGGGAAGCCACCCCTGCCAAATCTCCATCTTCATCGGTGACGATCAAATTGCTCACATTTTCCAAAAATAAAGCTACGACAGCTTCCTGAATTGTGGTTGTTTCACGTACGATGACTGGAACCCCGTGAAGATCACCGACCTTCATTTGCAAAAGCCGGAATTTTTCCTCCCGGTTCGGCGTACCCCGCTTTCCAACAAAATAACCGACCTTGGGCTTAGCATCTATGTAATTCAAAATGCCCAATTTGGATAGGTCGGTCCGAATGGTCGCCTTACTGAGATTAAGCATTTCCGCAATCTGGTCACCCGTAATCGGGGCATGCTTTTGTACGATGTTTAAAATTTCTACTTGTCTTGCCGTAAGGTCGATGATGAACGCCCCTCCTTTTTTGCTTGCGATCTGATATGGAATATAATACGTCATATATAATAATAAATCAACCTAAAAAAGCATATAAAACATCACATATATAAAATCAAAGTGGTTATTCATGTTTTTTTATCATTTAAAATACTTATTCCATACAAAAAACGGGCGCTTTCCCCCCCCTCTTTCGAGTAAGGCAAAACACCCGCTTTCCTATTCGTATCTTAAAGCATCAATCGGACGCAGCTTCGAGGCTTTGCGCGCCGGATATACTCCGAACAGCACTCCGACTCCCATGCAGCACAGAAAAGAGTACAGTACCGGCTCTATCGAATACACAATCGGCATTTGGACGAATTTCTCGAGCAGCTTTGCACCCCCAAGACCCACCATAACGCCGACCAGTCCACCCATTAGACTGAGAAAAACAGCCTCAGCCACAAACTGCAGCATAATATCACTGCGTTGCGCACCAATCGCTTTGCGAATTCCGATCTCTCTCGTACGCTCCGTGACAGACACCAGCATAATATTCATAATGCCAACACCACCAACGCCGAGCGCAATTGCAGCCACACCGATCAGTAGCATATTCATAACCCGGTCAACCCCAGACACTGTTTTTAGGATTTCCGTCTGGGTCATAATTTGAAAATCATCGCCCTCTGATGGCTTTAGCTCATGTCTGACACGCAGCACCTGCCGAATTTGAGCACTTGCCTGATCAATCTTGTCCTCCGTTGTTGCAGAGGCATTCACCTGCTGAATGCTCATATTACCTAGTCGTTCCATCCCCGTTGTGATTGGCACATAGACCTGCTGTCCGCTATTATTCATATTTGAATTGGAATTAGCCAGCACACCAACCACCTTAAAGGGCAGTTGTTTGATCATAATGATCTCACCTACCGCTTTGGAAGCATCCGGGCCAAAAATATTACGGGCCGCATCACTCCCCAATACAGCCACATTCAATCGTTTATCCACTTCATAGTGGGTAAACGATCTGCCCTGAGCGAGCGACAACTTTCTCACATGAACAAATCCCAGCGAGGTCCCCTCGATTTGCCCGCTGACCTTATTGCGACTCCATGTAATATCTGCATTGGTCATCGCACTTGGCGCCACCTCGGCTACTGCTTTTTGCTGCTCTAGTGCCTCAATATCCTCCAAAGATATTCCTTTCGTCTGGTTGAACGACATGGAACTTGACCCATCATATGGAGCATAAGGATAGATCATCAGCAGATTATTTCCCATACTATTGATCTGCGATGTAATTGTAGCGGTTGATCCTTTACCGATGGCTACAATCGCAATCACAGCGGCTACTCCGATAATAATACCCACCATGGTCAGCAAGGATCGCAGCATATTGGTTCGCAAACTATTGAGCGACACACGAATAATTTCCTGAAACTTCATGCCTTCACTTCCTCTGCCGCCATTCTTCGTTCCTCAACAGGCTGATCCTTTTCAATCCGCCCATCTCGAAAATGAATCAGACGCTTGGCGTATTCAGCAACCTCTTGATCATGAGTAACCAGTACAACCGTTTTCCCCTGATCGTTCAGACGCTGAAAAATCCCCATGATTTCCACACTTGTTTTGGAGTCCAAAGCTCCTGTCGGTTCATCCGCTAAGAGAATAACCGGATTGTTCACAAGTGCCCGCGCAATGGATACCCGTTGCTGCTGACCGCCTGACAATTCATTTGGCCTGTTGTTCATCCGATCGCCTAGACCTACGCTTGTGAGGGCATCCATAGCCCGCAAACGACGCTCCTTGGCAGAAACCCCCGCATAGATCATAGGCAGTTCCACGTTTTCCAGAGCTGTGGATCGTGGAAGTAAATGGAATTTCTGAAATACAAATCCGATTTTCTGATTACGTATAATAGCCAGTTCATCCTCGCGGGCATCTAAGATCGAATATCCGTCCAAATAAAATTGTCCTGACGTAGGTAAATCCAGACAGCCGATAACATTCATCATCGTGGACTTGCCTGATCCAGACGGTCCCATAATCGCAACAAAATCACCGTCAGCAATATCAAGTTGAACCTCACGCAGAGCATGAATTTCCTGATCTCCGACATGGTACACTTTTTTCAAACCCTCAATCTGAATAACATATCTCATGCCTGTTTAAAAGCCTCCCTGCATGCCGCCCATTGCGGAAGGATCTGGCGGAGGTTCAGGGGCAGGCACAATAATCGTGTCACCCTCCTTAACACCGGACTTAATCTCTACACGGTCTGGCGTGTAAAATCCAAGTTCTACGGGTTTGAATGTGCGTGCCCCCGGATTCGCAGCGTTATTAGCGGATACATACACGCCGTCCTGTCCTCCTTCGGATCTCAGGGCAGTCGCAGGAACGAACAGTACATTTTTGTGTACTCCCAAAATAACGGCCACATTCATAATCATGCCTGTTTTAAGCTTGCCTTTCGGGTCGTGAACAGACAGTTCCATCAGATACGTCGTCATCCCTTCATCTGTAGAAGCTTCCGGTGAGACGAATTGCACTTTCCCTGGAAACGATTCACCCGGATATGCATTGGTTGACAACACAGCGGAAAGCCCCTTTTTTACCTTGACAATGTCATTCTGACTTACCTTCACAACTACCTTAAGATCGTTGGAATCCGAGTTATTCATGACAATAAATGGAGCCGTCGGACTGGTTCCCACATCCCCGTTTACCTTCAAGATCACTCCGTCCCACGGTGCCGTGACCTGAAGCTTGTTCAGTTCATTTTTTTTCTGCTCTAGCTCAGTCGCCAGTCTTCGCACCTCTATCCGTGAGGACTGAATACTCGATGCATCAGCCGGAACCTGAGTCTTGCGAAGCTCAGCCAATGCGGCACGGTAGCCGATTTCAGCCTCTGAAATGGTACGACGTTTTTGCGATATAATCTTGCGGAACTGTAAATCTAGATTATCATAGTCCGTTTGTGCTTTATCCAATGCTTGCTCTGCCTGCTCCAATTCACTGTTGGATACAGCCCCGGCATCATGTAAAAACTTTTGGTCTTCATATGCCTTCCGCGCTTGCTCCAACTGCTTTTGGGAAGCTTTCTTCTGACTTTCGGCCTCTTCCAGCTCAAATGATTCCTGCGCTGTATCGACAGCCATTTTGGCCCGAAGTACATTTGTTTTCTGAATTTCAATATCCTCCGCCTTCGGACCCTTCTCCAATTCAGCCAACTTGGCTTTGGATATCTCTAAAGAATCAGACGCACTTTGAATTTGCATTTTAATTTCTGAACTGTCCAGAAGCGCCAGCACTTGTCCTTTTTTGACCTTGTCCCCGGCTTTCACGTTCACCGCAGCCAGCTTGTTATCGCCTGCACTTGTGAAGTTCAGCTTCACTTCCTTGGATGCTTGCACGGTACCGGACGTGTCCAGCTTCTCGCTCACATCGCCGCGCTCTACTTTAAACGTCTCGTCCTGAACTACAGGTGCTGCCTGCTCTTTCGGCATATTCAGATATACTGCTGCTCCGCCTCCGCCTACAACCAGTAAAACAATCGCAGTCCAGATCCATTTTTTTCTCCGTTTTCTCCGTAGCTTGATTAAAGCATCATTTAAAACCGTTTCTGCCAACGCCTTTTCCTCCCTATGTGCTCCATGGCTTGTTCAACGTATACTCATTTTGATCCAACTCGATCGCCAGCTCTTCCATTTGTCGTTCAATCTGGTTCACTTTCAACTGGTTGTTTTTCAATTCCATCTCGATAACCAGACCTCTGGCCCACTTTTTGCGTGATAATTCCAAGGCTTCTTTTGCCGTGCGCAAACTTTCCTCCAACTGTATGTATTTCTTTTGGTTTTCCTTAACCGTGGCATACAAATTGCGGAGTGATTCGGCAAAATCCTTTTGACCTTTGGCAAGCTCCTCTTTAGCTGTATCGACATCCATTTTAGCTAGATCGTAAGCACCGGCGCCGTTGTTAAAATCAAAATATCTTACATTAAGTTCCGAAGTTTTGATACTATCCTCCAGCTTCCACAAATTTGGATTCATGTCTGTCAGCTGTTGTATATGTAATTCGATATCCAGCTTCTTCGGTTCTTTGTACACAGGTCGATCCACCATTTCATAGGCTGTCCCGTTAGGCTGTCCCATGAGGAAGTTGAGTGCATCTCTGGATTTTTGCAATGCAATTTTCCCCTGTTCGACCGCTTGTTCCGCCTGGACCCTGGCCTGTGTGCTCTCGTTTTTCGCATATTCAGACAGCTTGCCGCGCGCAAATTTGGCAAGTGCAATCTTTTCCTCCGCTTGGGCGATTTCCAGCGCCTCCAGATCATTTTTCACCTGGTTCTCTGCTACAAACACACTTTGGTAGCTTTTCATTACATTAAAATAAATCTGGTCTTTGGCATATTGCGCCTGCTTTTTGCTAGCTAGATAGGATAGTGTCGAAGAACTGTAATTCCTCCAGGACGTTTCATTATCAACATACTCATTGTCTATATAATCGATAGGTGAATTGCCCAGCTCCTTTTCTGCATTTTTCAGTTCAAGTCTGCGACGCTCTACATCCCGCTCTGCGGTACGCGTATTGTAGCTGTTCGTCTGTGCCCATTCCACTGCCTGCTTGAGCGTTAATGGAGGTAGAACCTGTCCCGTTACGGATGATGTCTTCGCCGTAGCCGCAGCAGATGATGAATTAACTGACACATTTGCTGTAATGCTTCCTGATGAACTGTCAGCCTGGACAGTGGTGACCAAGCCTGTTGAAAAAGACAGTACAAGCAGCACGGCAGCCGCTTTTGGCTTCATAAATGAGTTTCTCCCCTTTCAAGTGCATCCTTCGAATCTTTTCCATTCTTTTCGACATAAATTTCCACGAATTCCTCGCATTCTAATTGTACTTTCAGGTTTATGTTGGTACAAGGTGTCAAAACAATACATTTTTGTAACCTTTACTGCCAGATAACTCGTTGTAAGCTACTTTACTTCCCACTAGACATAGATTTAAGCTGTTTTTACCTGAACTTTACCTAAATTTCAGCTAATTTTAAGGAAACCAACAGCATCTATTAAGGTTTGGAACATATAATAGAGAAAGAATAACAGCCGCTCACTAGGAGGGTTAATAGATGATAAAAGAATCTCGCATGACAACTACTAACGAACCGTCTGATTTGTGGATGACTCGCTTTTTACGCGAATCAGAACAAAAAAAGAAACAACTCATTCGGGAAGCCCGAAAAAATAACGATCTACCGCTGATGAACAGTATTTCTTTTCACCTTGCCCAGCGTGACCAGCAGCATCTGATTGGATAAGCTTACTGGGAAATCTAGTGCTATATATGAACGCCATTCTTCATTAATCTACATGATACGCCAGTTTAAAAAGAGACGGGACAAATCAAAACTATGATTTGTCCCGTCTCTTTTTGGCGAGGATTCAGACTAGTGTTCCTCGCCTATTCTTCTGTCTCCGTCTGTGGATGATAAAGATATTGATCCAGCGGGATACGTCCGTTTGCATTAAACTGTATGCCCTCCTCTTCCAAGTACAGGCGCTGCAGGGAGGCGGATTCATCCTCCTGCAAAGCAATCTCTCCCAAGCGGTTGACTACTCTATGCCATGGAAGTCGATGTTTTTGGCTCAGTGTATGCAAAATTCGCACCACCTGTCTAGCACCTCTTGGGCTTCCGGCCTCTGCCGCAATTTGACCGTAAGTCATTACTTTTCCCTCAGGGATCAGCAATATAATCTGAAGCACACGGGCAGTGAAAGGCTGCATGTTCTAATTCCTCCGAATTACTATTGCTTTTTTCCATTATTATAGCACCCTGAACATAAGCCAAAAACCCCTGTTCCTACAAATGTAAGAAACAGAGGTAAAACCAGCATTGAAATTTAGAATCCACTCAGACCCTGTCTTTTTAAATCGTGTGCTACTAATCGCGCCAGTTGCCTTGCTCCTGCAAAGTTTGGATGTAGTGTATCACCGTTCATATACAAAGCCAGCGTAGCTTCTTTGCCAATAGAAGTGAAATAAGCTGAACTGAGCACATTCAGATCGACTAAAGGCGTTTGTTCCTCTTGAGCCAGCGCCAAAATAGCGCTTCTATACCATCTGTTTTCTGCGTTGTGTACATTGTTAGCATTAAAGTCAGTGGCTCGTCCTTGCGGTGTTGACAGAATTACCGTCGCCCCCTTAGCCTTCACCTGCCGGATCATATCTCGCATCCAATCCTTAAACTCCGCTTCGCTTTCGTTATGCTTTGGATTGGTGTCATTAATGCCTAATTGGAGAATAAAATAATCCCCTGGCTTGATATATTGAACGATAGCCTCCAACTGACCGTCCTGATGGAATCCTCTAGCAATCTGGCCCCCTGACGCCATATTGCGAATTTGAAAAGTATTCGTGTTTACAAACTCTGGCAGCAGTTGACCCCATCCTGCCTGCACGCTGCTATCTAGCGGATAATAGTTACATACCGTAGAATCCCCACCAATATAAATCGTGCGATTCGTAGCTGGATTGCTAGACAATTGCTTGATTTCCAGTGCACTAAGTGTGAAGACCGCGCCCTCTTTGCCTTCAGTAATCAGTAGATTTAACTGTCCGTCTGTCACTGGAATTTGAAAGCGATCCTTGGCCCCATTCCCCGTCATATTTATGACCTGATACACCCCTTCGGCCGCAACACTCGAACGAGAAGTATTACCTAAAGTAACCGATACCTCATATAAACCTGGAGGAAGATCGACGTCAAAAGTATTCTTGCTTTTCGTACCTGTAGTCAGGAATTGTACCGCATCACTTGCCACCCCAGTCCCCGATGCACTGACATTACGCATATTCTCAGGGGTACGAAAGCCATAGCCACGTGCTGAGTCATAGGACAGCGAAGCGCTCACTCCGGTATAACCCGTTTCGACCGTACCTCCGCCAAAATCAAACTTGTACTCGCCATTGGATGCATGTGCCTGAGTAGTTATACCCAACCCTGGCGCACCACATAAAAAAGCTGCTAAAAGCATACCAGTCAATCCTTTTTTCCACTTCATTCTTCATTCCTCCTCCAGATTTTTAATTGTAAGAAGCAAAGAATATTTAATGTAAGCGCATACATAAAATTCTACCAATGGTTGCACGGTTGTACCTATGTAATTCTTATGCAAATAAAAAGTTGACGTAGCCGAATAAACAACAGGATCCGTTATCTGCGTATCTGTGGCTCCCTGTGTGTTTAATCCGATCTGCCCGAACAATTGAGGAGTATTTATAAGAGTGATCGGAATGGCAATAGAGTTGGCTGTCGAAGCATTTTAGGATGTTCTTCCATCAATAAATGTTCCCATGGTGTCTCCTCCTGCCTACCAGATACTCATAGACTATGAAAAAATTCGTTTTGTGCTTGGACTGAATAACTTGTAAAACACACAACTTCTGATGAATAGGCAAATGTACAGCCCTTTCTCTGGTTCTGTGAATACACTAAACCAACACTGGGAAAGGAGGGACGTAATGTCTAATAAGTTTAGAGCCACGTTGAGGGGGGCTAATGAAGTGCCTCCTGTCAGAACAAATGCGACAGGAACTGCGGAATTTCGTTACCGTCCAGCGAGCCAGCAATTAAGCTTTGAACTGACGGTCCGCAATATTTCACGAGTAACGGAAGCGCACATTCATCTGGGACGAAGAGGTCAAAACGGACCTGTTGTCGCTACCCTGTTTGGCCCTTCGAAGTTTGGGATTACCGTAAGAAGAGGCGTCGTTACCGGCGTGCTGCGTGCATTTGATCTTACTGGTCCGCTCAGAGGCAGAACCATTAATGATTTGGTATGCCAAATCAGAGAGGGCAACACCTACGTCAATGTCCACACGATCCGTCATCCGAACGGTGCCATTCGTGGACAAATCAGACGCGCACCTATCAAACGTTGCAAATAACGAATGGACATGAGTACTAAAAGAACTTCCATGCTGCTCATTTTGAGCCTATGGAAGTTCTTTTTCTTAATTCTTAACAAAAGTTAAGAAGTTCATAAGCGATTCTTAAGCCACTCCCTTTCAGATTGTTAAGAACTTTATCTTTTAATAGAAAGAGTTCAACAAGATACAGTTCACTACTGAAAGGAAATGAAGCTTATGAAGCCTACGACCAAAGAAAGAATTCCCGAATTACAGTTGGTCAGAGCCATGGCGATTTTAGCCGTCTTAATGGTACATGCCACTTCTTATGCAACGGTTCAACTTACACATTCCAGCCTTTATGTTGTATATAATGCGCTCAATGTGTTGATGAAGTATGGTACCCCTGTATTTATCGCGCTTAGCAGCATGGTACTGTTCTACAACTATAAGGATCGTCCAATGGGACGACAGCTTTTGAGCCGCTTTTATAAGCAGAGATTGTTGTATATTCTCGTACCTTATGTCATGTTCTCTCTCTTTTATTTCATCCTGTCCCTTATGGCTGGCAGTAACGAACCATGGAGTATAACTACACTAGCGGAAAGTTTTGCTCTGAAGCTGGTCACAGGCAAAGCCTACACCCATTTATATTACATTTTTATCATGATGCAATTCTATCTTGCATTTCCATGCGTACTGTGGCTGTTTCAGCATTATCGGCAATTTCCGCAATGGTCTATTGTCATTGGGCTGCTGGTACAGTGGGCATTTATAATTAGCAATAAATTTCTCTTTCAGGTTCAAAATAAAGGCAGCTGGGCGCTGTCCTATGTGGCCTGTTACATGATGGGCGCTGCTCTCGGTTACTATTATCCCCAGCTCCGAACTTGGTTTCTGATGCGTAAAGGGGAACGAAGCTTTGTCAGCGTGCTGACCTGGATTGCAATTTGGGCTTTATGGCTGATTTCAGCCATCATTCATGTCTATATTTGGTATGAAAATAGAATGTACGGAACCTCATACAATTCGCTGGTTTTTGAACTTATGTATAATATGTACAGCCTGTCTAGTACGCTGGTATTGTTACAGATTTCCTTTCTCATGTATAGGAGACAACATTCCATTGTCATTCGCAAGCTGGAGCGTCTGGGTACCCTGTCCTTTGGGGTGTATCTCATCCATCCGTTTTTCCTGCTCCTGTATCGGCAGTTTTCACCACACATCGGTTCGCCGCAGCTTATTCATGTGTGGTACGCTGGAGGTTTTTTCTGTGCACTTCTTTGCTCTTGGCTCGTCGTGTCGTTCATCGCCCGCTTCCTGCCATGTGCGTGGATTTTGTTCGGTCAGCTACCGGGTATAGGAAAAAGGAACTTCAAGCAAGAAGAGCGTATGTCTTCGCCCGAAACGTTACTATTCAAAGGCTGATGATACCCGACAAACGATCTGAGAAGGGTGCCCATAGCCTCCACCGCCAAAAAGGTATATAATACGCCCATATTGTATACTGCTGGAAAGAACAGAAAGGGTGCGCGGGCCATGCATAACGGAACCATTTTATTAGTAGACGATGAACCTGAAATAATTAAGCTCATGCAAATATATTTAGAAAATGAAGGATACCGCTTGCTCATGGCAAGGGACGGACTGGAAGCGCTGGAGCAGGTTAATCGGGAACAGATAGATGTGATGGTGCTGGATGTGATGATGCCCAACATGGACGGGATTGAAGCCTGTATGAAAATCAGGGAAACCGAGCATTTTCCGATCATTATGTTGTCTGCGAAGGGACAAGATATGGACAAAATTACAGGGCTTAGCGTTGGGGCTGATGATTATGTCACCAAGCCGTTCAGCCCGCTGGAGCTAGTGGCACGCATCAAATCCCAGCTACGTAGAGTACGGAAGTATATCCATTCCTCTCCTGTATTGGAGCATGAAATGGTACTGGATGAACTCTCCATTAACACTGTTACGCATGAGGTCACTCTCGCTGGAAAATCCGTTAAGCTGACTCCGCGTGAATTCGCCATTGTTGAGCTTTTGGCTCGACACCGGGGGCAAGTGCTGAGCATGGAGCAGATTTATGAGAAGGTCTGGAAGGAGCAATATCTGGAATCCAACAACACGCTAATGGTTCATGTGCGTAAAATTCGCGAGAAAATTGAGACTGATCCGAGAAAGCCCAAATACCTGAAAACAGTGTGGGGCATCGGCTATAAAATGGAAAAATTCGATTAATGGAGGACTTGCGTCTTGAAGGCAAAACGATATGATACGCTGGGATGGAAGCTGGCAGCTCTTAGCCTTGCTGCCTTCACTTTAACTGGACTGATTTTAATGGTGTTTTATTATGGAGCGTCTTTGCTGTTATGGCTGAATCCCTCCCGTTCATTTTTCGGCACCCGGCTGATCCGCTGGACCGTAAATCATATTGGTTCCTCACTGATCATGCTGGTGAGCGGGCTGCCTTTATATATTTATTTCTTTTTCCTTTTTACCAAAAATACGATCGGCTATCTACGCGAGATTACGAAAGGGATGCAGAAGTTCGCGGACGGAAATCTATCCTATTCGATTCCGGTATCTTCAGCGGATGAGCTGGCAAGCTTGGCGAAAAATATGAATACCATGGCAGACAAGCTCCGTCTCTCACTAGAAGAAGAACGGGCTTCCGCCAAAGCCAAAAACGACTTGATCACTGGCGTATCCCACGATCTTCGCACCCCGCTAACCTCTGTGATTGGCTTTTTGGAGTATATTGAAACCGACCGCTACCGGGACGAAATTGAGCTGCGCTACTATGTAAACATTGCTTATGAAAAATCGCTGACGCTGAAAAAGCTGATCGACGAATTGTTTGAGTACACGCGTGTGAGCGGTGGTAGCCTGCCTCTGGAGCTGGAGCCTGTAGACCTCGGCAAATTGCTCACTCAACTTGCTGAGGAATTTGTACCCTCACTGGAACAGGCGGACATGTCTTATCGTGTCCGAATCGTTGAGCCTGTGCGGATTTTGGCCGATACGGACGAGCTGGTACGCCTATATGAAAATTTATTTTCCAACGCGATTCGATACGGAAAGGATGGCAAACGTTTCGATATCACCATCGGACGTGAAGGCGATGAAGCGATAGTGATCTGCACCAACTACGGTGCCCCGATTCCACCAGAAGATGTCCCGCATCTGTTTGAACGGTTTTATCGAGTGGACAAATCACGCTCCAAGGAAACCGGAGGCACCGGGCTGGGTCTTGCCATTACCAAAAGCATTACTGAGCTGCACAATGGCCGTATTTCGGTTAGGAGCAATCGCAGACAAACGGATTTTGAAACCCGTTTTCCGCTCTATCGTACCCGTTAGACGGGCAGTGTAACGCTAACCAATCAACAACGTATAAACGATACCCGGTCCGTGTACGCCGATCGTCAAGTCATTTTCAATATCGGACGAGCGGCTCGGTCCAGTAATAAAATGAATGCCTGCGGGCAATTGCTCGCGCCCTGCTTCGTCAAAGCGGCTTAAAATCTCGCCCAGTCGTGTTCGCAGACGCTCCACGGGCAGGAGAATGATCAGCACGGTCGGCAGCAGACTGACCGAGCGCCCCTTCTCCGGCGAGGATAGCACTGCTACCGAGCCGGTATAGGCGGCGGCCTCATCGGCTATGACAATGCCGATATCGGCCTCCGCGGCGCGTACCTTCCAGTCTTCCGCTGGATCGGTGTTCCACACCGACAGTCGGACTTCCGGCAGCGCTGCTTCCAACTGGAGCGCCTCCAGGTCCGGCTCATTCTGCCGGACGATATAGGCCGCTCCCAGCTCTCGCGCTTTGTTCGCGATCCAGTCTGCCGTCTCCTTCAGATCCGGCAGACGCACGACATGTCCGCCAACACTTGTAAAGTTGGCGGTGAACTCCTCGATGCGCTGCTCCGCACTCCATTCGAATTCGTGCCAAAACGCTGGTGCGCCGCGAAACGGCTGCATCGGTGGCTCCGTCTGCCGCGGACGCTTGAGCCGCGCCGCAATGCCCTCCATAAAGCGTGCCTGCTTGACACGGGATTCTGATTGTATTTGATGAAGCCACGCCTCATGCTCCGCTTTTGCATGCGCAGAAGGATTACGCTGTTCATTCATGCTGCATCCCTCCTTTTCTTCTATCCGCCAAGATCGTCTCCATTCGGCTGAGAATGTCCGGATGCATGACCTTGCGTTCCTGCTCCAGCTCACGCGCCAGTGTGTTCCAGTGCTGACGGAAGGATTTTTTTGCCAGACTAGGGGCCACACGGTACGTATTCCAGCCTTTTAAGGGGCCAAGCTTAAGAGTAATTTCTCCCTTACGAACGACCGCTTTCTGTGCGATCTGTCCGAGTCGGATCGCCGCAGCGAATCGCTTTGAGCTGGAAACTACTGACGCAAAACCTTTCATCGCTGCCGTCTCTAGATTATCCCCTTTTCCCGCCTCCACCTTGCGTCTACGCAAATAAACCAGCATATCATGCAGTGGTATTTTGACCGGACAGGCTTCATAACACGCCCCACACAAGCTGGACGCACTCGCTATATCGTTCCACTCTTCGATGTTGCCGTGAAGGGCAGGCGTAAGCACTGCACCAATAGGACCACTGTATGTCCCGCCATACGCGTGTCCCCCAATGTGTCGGTACACCGGACAAGCGTTCAGACAAGCACCGCAGCGAATACAATTTAACAGCTCCTGAAATTCGGGATTGCCTAGCTGAAGCGAACGCCCGTTATCTACGATGATAATGTGCATTTCCTCCGGTCCATCGGCATCCTGGCTGCGCCGGGGTCCTGAAATCCCCGACATATACATAGTCAGCTTTTGTCCGGTAGCGGAGCGTGGCAGCAATGTAGCCATCACCTCCAAATCTGTCCAGGATGGAATAATTCGCTCCATACCCATCAGTGTGATTTGCGTTTTGGGCAGAGTGGAAACCATACGAGCGTTGCCTTCATTTTCGAACAGGACCATGGAACCCGTCTCAGCAATGGCAAAATTGCAGCCTGTCATGCCAATATCCGCATCTAGAAACTTTTCACGCAGCTTTTTGCGGACAAAGCCCGCCAAAATCGTCGTATCTGCGGACAACTCCTCCCCCGCTTCTTTGGACAGCAGCTCGGCAATCTGATAACGGTTTTTGTGAATCGCAGGGATTACGATATGAGATGGCGCCTCTCCTGCCAGTTGAATAATGTACTCACCGAGATCACTTTCAATCGTCTCGATATCCGCACCTTCCAGCGCCTGATTCAAATGCAGCTCCTCCGACACCATCGACTTGGATTTGACGACAGAACGTGCTTGATTATGCGCAGCAATGTCCAGTGTAATGCGTACAGCATCCACAGCTGTGTCGGCAAAATGGATATGCACCCCGTTGGCACGGGCATTTTCTACAAATAGATTTAAGTAATAGTCCAGATGGGCAATGGTATGAAGCCGAATTTGGCGCCCCCGCTCACGCCATTCCTCCCAATTTCCATGCTGCTCAGAAGCTACCCGTTTACCGTTGCGCAGTCGCTCGGTAGTGAAACGAACTGCATTCCGTAGAAAATCGTCATTTAGAGCCAGCTCTGCACGTTCTTTGACCTTTTGCTTCATAGAATGGGTATGTACAGCGGTCATGCGTGCTTCACCCCTTCATACAGCAGCTCTGCCAGATGCATTACCCGAACTGGCTCTTCCCGATATCTGAGATTTCCGGCGATGTTCATCAAACAGGCCATGTCCAGTCCGACCAGCACCTCAGCTTCCGTCTCCCTGATATGGTCCACTTTTTCAGTCACCATCGCTCCCGAAATATCGGGCATTTTTACCGCAAAAGTACCACCAAACCCACAGCAGTCCTCAGCAAAAGGAAGCGGCACTAATTGCAAACCCTTTACACTGCCAAGCAGCTTCATCGGTTCCTCTTTTACGCCGAGCAAACGTGTTCCATGACAAGACGGATGGTAGGTTACCGTATGAGGAAAAGACGCGCCGACATCGGTCACGCCAAGCACCTGTACCATAAATTGTGTAAACTCATACGTCTTTTGCTCCAGTCTCCGTGCCGAATCCAGCCACTCAGGCTCATCCTTAAACAACTCCGGGTAATGATGAATCATATATGTGCAGGAACCGGAAGGAGCTACAACAAAATCACTGTCATTAAACGCTTTCAAAATCGTTTTTGCAGCAGCCCTTGTTTCATCCCAATAGCCGCTGTTATAGGACGGCTGCCCGCAGCATGTCTGCACCTTGGGAAATTCTAGCTCGACACCATATCTGGCAAGCAAGCGGGCCATCGCCTCCCCTACCTTGGGATAAATCGCATCACTCAGGCAGGTAATAAATAAAGATACCTTCATACGATACACCCCTTCCGTCCATTTTCCAAAAGAAAACTTTCATCATAAGCATAGCTTGCAGCGGGATTCTTACCTATATAGGTCATACTCACCAGAGAATCCCGCTGCAACAGCGATGGTAAGATCAAATGAACCGCAGAGCGGCCTTCCCCCGGAAATTGCACTCTTTACACAATCGTAACCGGGATGGACAGCTCTGCGAGCTGACTGCGAATCGGGTCCGACAACCGCGAATCTGTGATAATTTCGGACACTTGCGACAAGTTCACCACATGTGTAAACGCCTGCTGCCCGAATTTGCTCGCATCTGCCAGTAAAATCACGCGATCTGCAATGCTGACCATTTTCTGCTTCAAACGAGCTTGCAGCTCATTCGATTCACTAATGCCACGATCCAGATGAACTCCCTGACTGGAAAAAAACAGTTTATCTACATAATAAGTTTCTAATGAACGCTCTGCGAGCGGGCCTACGAACGATAGTGAACGTTGAAGCAGCTGACCTCCCGTCGAAATAACCTCGATTTTTTCCTTACCTGCCAGCTCTGTAGCTACCCGAATCGAATTCGTCAGTATCGTTAAAGGAATATCGGGCAGACTAGACGCCATATACCAGGCAGTCGTACTGGCATCCAGCAAAATGCGATCATGCGGCTGAATCTGCTTGACCGCTTCCTCAGCAATCCGACGCTTTTCCTCTGCGTTCATAATTTCCCGTACCGCATAGGGCGTTTCAGGCTGCTCGTTTTTGACACTAACCGCTCCCCCATGTGAACGGCGCAGTCGTCCCGCCTGCTCCAGACGATCCAGATCGCGGCGAATCGTTTCTTCCGTTACTTTACACAGCTCACTCAATTCGGACACCCGTATGCTTCCTCTTTCATTCACGAGCTGCACAATCATCTCATATCTTTCTGCGACCAGCATGGCAATCTCACTCCACATCTTTAATGTACAAAAAGTCCTGTCACCCGCCGGAACTGCCCGTAGGCATCCTCCCACGCTTCTGACTCGGCAGGTTCATATTCCTCTACGGTAATCGAATCCGCAATCACCCGGCGTGCTTCCCATATATCGGCGAACTTTCCCTGTGCCATCCATTGTACCGCAAGATTGCCGATTGCGCTCGCTTCTGCGGGGCCCGCCCATACGGGTTTTTGTATCGAATTGGCCGTCCATTGGCACAGCAAGCGATTTTGAATCCCGCCGCCGACCATATGCAAGCCATTAAAACGCTGTCCTGACACTCGTTCTGTAAGCTCCAAAATGTAACGATACTTTAACGCCAGACTTTCCAGAATACAGCGTGTAATTTCGCCCGGCGTTTCCGGCAATGGCTGCCCGGTATTGCGGCAGTATTGGCGTATGCGTGTTTTCATATCTCCGGCATGCAAAAACAGTTCATCATCCGGGTCAATCAAACAAGTGAACGCTGGAGCCTGTTCTGCCATATGAACCAATTCAGGAAAGGAATAAGAGTTTCCCTGCCGCTCCCACTCTCTGCACGCCTCCTGTAGTATCCACAGCCCCATGATATTTTTTAGCAACCTGTAGGTTCGGTCCACGCCGCCTTCATTTGTAAAATTAAATCGAAGCGTATCATCATTGATTATTGGCTGTGCGGTTTCCGTTCCCATCAGGGACCATGTTCCGCAGCTCAAATAAGCAAAGGATCGCTCCAGCGCAGGCACGGCCGCCACTGCTGATCCTGTGTCATGCTCTGCTACTGCAATCACAGGAATCGTTCCAATGCCCAGATCCGTCATGACCGATGAACGGATTGTACCTGCAACACTTCCCGGCTCCAGTACCTCTCCAAACCAAGAGCGGGGAATGTTGATTCCGGACAAAAGCTCATCATCCCATTTTTGCTGTAACGGATGATATAATTGCGTGCTGGTTGCATTCGAAAACTCATGATACATTTCACCTGTCAGAAAATACCGCAGCAAATCAGGGATCATCAGAAAATGTTCCGCCTGCTCTAGCAAGGGTGATCTTGCATTTCGCATAGCAGCCAGCTGATAAATCGTATTAAACGTCAAAAACTGAATACCTGTACGCTGGAAAATAAACTCTTTTCCCAGTTGTTCCTGTACTTCTTCCATTACTCCATGGGTGTGCCAATCCCGATAATGATAAGGGTTGCCTAGCAATTCTCCGGTTTCTCCAATCAGTCCAAAATCGACCGCCCAGGAGTCAATCGCCAGGCTGGATGGATTCATTCCCATATGCTTGGCTTTGAGCAATCCTTGCTGAACCTCGTGATAGAGACGCAATATATCCCAGTGCAGACGCTCCCCAACCTTGACCGGATCATTGGAAAAGCGGTGGATTTCTTCCACCACGATACGTGAATCTGTCAATTTTCCGAGTAGAACTCTGCCGCTGCTTGCTCCCAAATCATAAGCGAGGATGCTCACCAGCTCGCACCACCCTTGCCTCTTTGCAAAATCTGCGTACCATACTCAGACGCCAAGTAGGCTTTCATTGGATCTGCAGGTAATCCTTGCTCTTCACGGATCGCTTTAAGCAACGGGGCCACATCAAACTCAAATGCTTGGCGTACCGCATCCTCCGCACCCAGCACATCCTGACGGCTCGACGCTTCCTCCACCTCTGCATGATTAATCAAGAGTGCCTTCGCATATTGAGTCTGCACATTCAGTACCGAGCGAATCATGGCCGGAATTTTGGGTTCGATATTGTGCGACTGGTCGATCAAATAAGCAATTTTATCAACGGTATGGCGGATATCTGCATCAACATCCTGAGCTGCGTTCAAAATTTGGTAAAAGATTAAAAACAGCTCATACGGATTGGCAGAACCCACGATCAAATCATCATCCGCATATTTATAACTGTTAAAATGAAAGCCGCCCAGTCGTTTCTCATCCATTAAAAACGCAACAATATGCTCCACGTTGGCCCCCGGCAGATGATGCCCTGTATCCACCAGCACCTGTGCCTGCGGCCCTAACTTGGTCGCATAATGGTACGCCATGCCCCAATCGGCAATATCCGTATGGTAAAAGGCCGGCTCAAACGCCTTGTATTCAATCAGCATACGCATGTCTGGCGTGAGCGCCTTATACATTTCGCTGAGTGCCTCCAACATCCAATTTTTGCGTTTGCGAATGTCCCCCTGACCGGGATAATTCGTTCCGTCTGCGAACCATAAGCTAAAATCGTTGGAGCCCGTTTCCTTTGCAATATCCACGCATTCCAGTAAATGGTTGATAGCCTTGCGGCGGATTGCCGGGTCTACATTCGTAACACTACCGAGCATGTAGTCCTCGTCTTGAAACAGATTGGGATTTACGGCCCCAATCTGCAGGCCAAGACTTTCGGCATGACTGCGAAGCTTACCGTAATTGTCTACTTTATCCCACGGGATGTGAATGGCAACGGACGGACACAAGCCTGTCAAGGCATGAACCTGTGCGGCATCCTCCAGCTTTTCGAACGGATCACGCGGCACGCCCGTTTTCTGAAAGACTTTAAAACGTGTACCTGAGTCGCCATATCCCCAGGACGGTGTTTCTATGCTTAGCGCTTTCAGCTTGGTCTTTACTTGCTCCAGGTCAATACCCCGTTGTTGTTGCTGCTCCTCAAATAAGGCGTACGCTTTGTCACTCATCGTGGTTCCTCCTTGAAAAGTAAGTGAGTTATGGGGGGGAGGCCGCTTCGCTGCTGACCACCCATAAAGTCACTTTTATTTTAAAGTGTTAGCGTGTATATAAAGGCATTCGCGCGCAAATAAGTTAACACAACTTATTTACGTGTTTGAAACTAATTAAAAACCTCTTCGTACTATGGGCTTGTGGCCTGGATTATTGCAGTAAATTAGTACATTAAATTAGTTCGCTATGATCCTAAGTGTTCTATTAACTGCCTCTTCTTCCTAGCGTGTAAAGGCTGCTGGGACGCCGCCGTCGATAGTCAGCATACATCCTGTCGTTTTTTCCGCCTTGGATGAGGCGAAAAAGGCTATGCCCTCCGCGATATCCTGCGGGTAGATGTTGACCAGCAGCGTCGTTCGCTTGCGGTAATGCTCCTCCAGTTGGTCTGGATCAATACCATAGGCGGCGGCGCGCTCATTGCGCCAGCTGGAGTTCCAGATCGCCGAGCCTTGCAAAATTGCATCTGGCAAAATGGTGTTTACGCGGATACCGTATTCCCCACCTTCTGCGGCAATACAACGGGCCAGATGCGCCTCCAGCGCCTTGACCGAGCTGTAGGCCGTTACATTTTTGCCTGCATAGACTGAGTTTTTGGAACCAACGAACACCATACTACCGCCAAGTGTCTGTTCCTTCATCAGCTTGAATGCTTCACGTGCGACCAGAAAATAGCCTGTTCCCAGCACGTTCACGTTTAAATTCCATTCCTTTAATGACGTTTCATCGAACGGACTGGATGTAGCAAGACCTGCATTGTTTACGATAATATCTACACCGCCGTAGGTTAGCGCCGTTTCGGCATAGGCAGCCTGGATCTGTTCCTCCTGCGTCACATCCATTTTTACGGCGATGGCACGGTTTTCACCGTAACTGCTGTTTATGTCTGCGGCTACCTTTTGTGCACCTTCCAGATTGAGATCTGCCAATACGACATGCGCACCTTCATCTACCAAACGCCATGCGGTTGCACTGCCGATTCCGCCTGCACCTCCTGTAATGAACGCAATTTTGCGTGAAAATTCCGCTTCTGCTGGCGCCAGTGACAGCTTGTAAAGCTCCAGCGGCCAGTATTCCACGTTGTAAGATTCATTTTCACTGAGCGAAACAAACTCCCCTAATGCCGTTGCTCCTCGCATGACAGCAATAGCACGATGATATAAGGCACCGCTTACCTGTGCATTACTCCAGCTTTTGCCTGTGTTGATCATCCCTACACCCGGAATCAAGATTACACGCGGCGCTGCTTCAAATCTCACGTCTCCTTCATGTCGATTACGCTCGAAATAAGCTTGGTACTGCTCTTTATAGGCTGCTATACCCTCGGCAAGCTTAACTTTCAGCCCCTCAACATCCTCTATATCCGGTGTCCAATCTACATAGAGCGGTTTCATTTTGGTATGAACCAGATGATCCGGGCATGCTGCTCCAACCTGGGATAAAGCACTAGAATCCAGGCCGTTCACAAACTCCAACACATCCTCCGCGTCATCAAAGGTGAGGATCATCTTTTTCTCATCACTGACTGCACCCCGGACGGATGGCATGACCTGGGACACTATGCTGCGGCGCTCCTCTGAAGTAAGCGCTTTATATTTTGCGCCTCCAAACCCCTGCTTTTCCTCTTGGTGAGCTTTAATATAGCTTTCTGCTTCTTGGATGATTTCGATCGTTTTGGCATAAGCCGCTTCGGATGTGTCTCCCCACGTAACCAAGCCATGCTTTTCCATCAATACCAACTCAGCTTGTGGATGATCGAGTACCCCTTGGGCAATCATTGTCGACAGCTTAAAGCCGGGACGGATATAGGGTACCCATACAAAACGATCACCGAAAATTTCCTTAGCGATTTCCTTGCCGTTATGCGCACAGCATAAGCTGATAATCGCGTCCGGATGTGTATGATCGACATGCTTAAAAGGCAAAAAAGCATGCAATAGCGTCTCAATCGAGGCACGCGGATGCTTGGCATCAATCATACAATTCGCCAGATAAGCAACCATATCCTCGTCAGACATATCTTCCCGCTCAAACAGTGGACGAATATCCTCCATACGAAGCCCTGTGAAGTTATGCGCTTTCATTGTTGCAAGATCGGAACCGCTACCCTTAACGTACATCACTTCCACTTCACGCCCGCGGAAATCCTGTATCGTTGTTTTGGCCGAAGTATTGCCGCCTCCCCAGTTGCACACGCTCCTATCTGTGCCAATCAGGTTAGAACGGTATACGAGTTGTTCCAGCGTGCTTTTCTGCTCAGATGCTTGTGAAGAATTCCATAGACTTTGTACCATAGGAAAAAGACCTCCAAGTTCTGTTTTGGTTTTGAATTGTTTTATTAAGGTGGATATTTTTGTTTATGGAGACTATAACACTTTTGTTTTAATTTGAAAATACAAAATACAAAAATAATCAAAAATAAATTTTAATTTTATCCATATGTAACACGAATATATCGTCTAGCTTAAAATATAATAAGGCCGTGCCGGGGTCAGGTCATAAGAACCTTTTCCGGTACAGCCTTTTGACAGGTAAATCACTTTATTGCCAAGCATATTGCTGCAAATTTGATTACGCTCTATTGTAAAGGAAGGAAGATCAGAACATATCAAGTTGTTTTTTAACGACTGCTGGTACACCTGCAGCCATGGTAAATTCGGGTATATCCTCTTTAACAAAGGCCCCACCACCGATCATAGACCAGCAACCAATGTGACGTTTCTCCCGTACCGAGGCACCAATGCCGATATAGGCACCCTCATCTATGGTTACATTGCCTGCCAGATTCACACCCGGGGCTATGGTTACATAATCGCCAATAACCGCATCATGACTCACGTTAACACTCCGATTGATAATTACATGCTGTCCGATCTTAATATTGTCCGACAGGACAGCCCCTTCAAAGACCATGCTTCCTTCTCCAATGGTGTTTCTTCGAGACAAACGAATACGGGGATGTATTAGCGGAGCTGCGATACGAAATCCCGATTGAATTGTATTATTAACGAATCGCTTCTTTAATGCCGGGTCACCCACCCCCGCACATATCAGCTCCACCTCATATTTTAACGCTTCAATGTCATTCAACGTCCCCAGTACAGGAACGCCATTTACGATCTGCCCTTTCATCTCAGGTCGTTCGTCCAAAAAACCTGCCACTTGCACTCCTAGCTCTTCACATAACCAGTTGATTTCCCTTGCATGTCCGCCCGATCCCCAAATCACGATTTTCCTCATCCGGTTGTCTCTTTTCCCAGGCTTCCCAGAACATTCACAATTCTTCGAACAATAATCTCGTCCAGTTCCTCCCACAAGGGCAAGCTGACAATATGTTTGGCAATATGTTCGGTAACACGAAGAGTAGACCGCGTATAGCTTTGGAACTGCTTCTGCTGATGGCACGCCGGAGAAAAATAGGTTCTGGCTTCTATTGAATTAGAGGCTAATAACTTAACGACCTCTTGATTCGTGTGTGAATCCGGACTAAGGAGAGGGATAAATTGATGGACAACTGATCCTTGCGTTTTTTGTATAGACCATCCTCGTTCTAATAAGTCTGCTTGAAGCAGTTCTTGAAGATAATATTCGTAGATCGTCCTTCTGTTCTCCCGTACAGTCTTAAAATGATCGAGGGTGGCTAAAGCGATAGCAGCGGTATACTCGGATATCTTACTGTTAAGACCTTGGGTGACAGACTCCCTGCTGCTGGAGAAACCGAAATTCCCTGCCTGACGAATTCGCTTAATGAGATCTTGGTCCAGACTGTATACCAATCCACCCTCTCCGATACCAAAAGATTTGGTGGCATGAAAGCTGAATACTACGGCCCCTCCAAAACCTTTGCCAAAATGGGTGGCTTCCTCGGGCGTTATCGTTCCAAAGCTGGCAGCAGCATCAATGACTACCGGAATTCCCTGCTCCTGCAGCTTATTATATACGGATAAATCAATGGCTGTACCGAAAGTGGCATATGGAACGATTACCGCAATCTCATCTCCCAGCAGCTTGACTGTCTGCTCTAACTGCTCCCTATTCATTTGCCAATTCTCCGGTTCAATGTCAAGGAAGTAGGGTTCTAACCCACACCACTCAGCAGCAAGTGGGGTGGCCGCAAAAGTAAAACTTGGCATAACTGCATATTTGCCCTGTGGTCGCTTGCTTTGGGCGATCGCCAAAATCAAGCCAATAGTAGCGTTATGAACGGTCACAGCCGAACCGATTCCATCAAACATTTGCGCAATGACCCGCTCTTCAAACAGGTTATTTAAGGGACCATAATTGGAGTAAATCCGGGTCTCTTCTATTTTCTCAAAATTGGAAATAAATCGTTCCTTTTTTACTAAATTAGGTCGTAAAAAGGGAATATCGAACATGAGCCAGCCTCCTTCGCATATGGGATGAGCAAACTAGGATTCCAATGTTTTTAATATCATTTCAATTCGCTCGATATCTTCAACAAATTGTGGACGACCCCTTATACGTTCCTGATAAGCATGAAGTGCAGTTTTAAACAAATCGTCAGTATCAAGAAATCCATCATCTCTTGAGGCAATTATAATATCTAACCATTCCGTGAACGCATTTTGACCAAGCGTCTGATTATTTTGATTGGGATGTATTCGGAAATAGCTTAGTGCTTCAGGAATATAAACTGCTTTTCCTTTGGATAGTAAGTTCAACCAAGAAGCTAAATCATTAAGAAGAGAATACTGTTTTCCTTTATAAACCCCAAACCGTTCGATAAGATCTGCTTTTTTGAAAAATACTGTCGTAGGTTCACCAATCACATTTAAACAACGAGTTAATGCAACGTTTGCCAACATTCTTCCGTCCATGATCCTTGTTTCCTCGTACAGCCTTTCCGTTGCATAGAGCGGTGGGAGAATAGTCCCTGATTCATCCATGGTTTGCCGATACGAGGTAACCAGTGTGATGTTTTCGAAATTTTCAAAAAAATAGATCATCCTTGCTATTTTTTCTTTTTGAAACATGTCGTCATCCATCAAATAATTGATATATTCACCTGACGCTAAATCAAAACATTTATGCCAATTTCCGAGAAAAAGATTTTTATCATTTTTATAATATTTAATTTGGGGAAAAGAATCTAAATAAGAATCAAGCATTTCTTGTACTTCATTCGTTGTACTGTCATCACAGATAATGATTTCAATGTTCGGATAAGTTTGTTCCAATACACTGTCGATGGCGATTTTTAGTGTATGCGGCCGATTATATGCAGGTATAACTACACTTACTAATGGGCATTGCACGCTTACTCCACCTTTCCTTTATGCTTAGGTGTCTACGCCGGAGGTTTCAAACGATTTAATTTGCTATGTTCACATGGGCTGGCATTTTCCTCACATCCCCGAACACATACACATACATATATATTGCTGAGAAATAAAATGATGCCGGGAAAATGGATGTTTCAATAAAAACAATACTAACGTCTGAATCGGCACCTCCCTCTCGTTGGTGTTCGAAACTGGTAAAGGGGAATGATCATGTCATTGAATTTCACTCCGCTACTGACAGCTCATTTATTTGTATCGAAGAAGGTTTTAAAGGATCATGTAAAAGAATTGATAGATAGATTGGAAGAAAATCACATTACAATAAACTTGTATGAACCTGATCAACCACTTATAGACAATAGCCTCCAAAAGCCTCGGGTTTACGTCTCGCTCGGAGAAGAGTGGGGAGAATTTTCAGCACTAAAAGCGTTACCTGGTCACGAAAAAAAACGCTGGTTACACTTCCAATCACCAGACGAAATTCAACCTATGCATTTATTTTTCTGCTGGCTTAAGGCAACAGATCCTCTTCCGGAGAATAGAACGATTCCTCCAACACATTTCTCTTCAAACACACCTTTAATATCCGTGTTTACTGCCAGTTACAGATCAAAAGAAAAAATTCAACGACCTTATCAATCTTTATTAAAGCAGACCTACAAGAACTGGGAATGGGTAATCGTGGATGATTCTGGTGATGAAGATGAGACATACAAGGAGTATTTACTACCTTTAGAGGATCACCGTGTGCGAAGATACCGCCAGGATTCCCGCAATGGTTATATAGGGGCTATCAAAAGGTTTGCAGCAGGTCTATGTACAGGGGAAATTATAGTAGAAGTTGATCATGATGATGAGCTAACTCCTGACTGCCTAGAGAAAATCGTCAAAGCATTTCAACAAAATCCTGACTGTGGCTTTGTTTATGGGGATTGTGCTGAGGTGTATGCAGGGAGCAATCATGCGCATTGGTACGGCTGGGATTGTGGCTTTGGTTACAGTGTTCATTATCGAGTCTGGCTGCATGATATGAACAGATGGCAAAATGTACAAAAACATACGACCATTAATGGCAAAACCATTCGTCATCTGGTCGGTTTACCCAATCATCCACGTGCGTGGACGAGGGACTGTTATCATCTGATCGGAGGCCATCGCAATGAACTACTGGTAGCAGATGATTACGATATGCTGGTCCGGACGTTTCTTTGCACTAAATTTGTAAACATCCCCGATTTGATATATATCCAATATCGTAACGAACAAGGAAATAACACTACATTCCTCAGAAATAAGCAGATTCAGATTCTTGTAGGGGAACTATATAGATCTAATTTTCAAAGGATTCAAATGAGATTGAAAGAATTCGATTTACCACAGCTATTGCCTTATCGTCGTATATGGGAGACTTCTACAGATGATCCTGCCCGGAAATCTGCTCACGTTATTCAAGAAGATACCTCAAGATTCTCGATATTGTTCCCTATCCCCCATTCCTGCCCTGAAATAGAGCATACGCAATTAAATAAGACACTCCAAAAGGGCATTGAAAACAACTTTAGGGAGATCGAAATTGTGGTTGTAGGTCGAATTCCATCAGAAATCGAAACCTATGCCTCCAAAGCTCCCAGGGGAGCCATACGATGGTGGCCTATGGAGCCAAATGATTCATTAGAAACTTGTATTCAATATGCAAAATTTGTTGCGTCCTGTAAAGAGAAAGTGGTTGTGTTGCCCTAAATTACAACAATGCTGAATAGAATATTGGCCAACAATTATTTTCCAATGCCTTTGTCGAAGTCTCTTGGAATTATTTCCATGGAGCTTCGACAAAGGTTTTTTTTACAGCAGAACTGCAAAATATTAACTTAAAACAAAAAAAGGACCCAAAAGTTATAAATAACTTTTGAGTCCTCTAAATATACCCTGACCTTAAGCTGGTCCTTGCTCACCTTGAGGTCCCTGAGGGCCTTGGTCACCTTGCGGTCCTTGAACACCCTGAGGGCCTTGGTCGCCTTGCGGTCCTTGAACTCCTTGAGGGCCTTGGTCGCCTTGGACGCCTTGAACTCCCTGAGGGCCTTGGTCTCCTTGGACGCCTTGAACTCCCTGAGGGCCTTGGTCTCCTTGGACGCCTTGAACTCCTTGAGGACCTTGGTCGCCTTGGACGCCTTGAACCCCTTGAGGGCCTTGGTCTCCTTGAGGGCCTTGAGCACCTAGAGGGCCTTCAGCACCTTGTGGACCTAGAGGGCCTTGAGCACCTAGAGGGCCTTGAACACCTTGTGGACCTAGAGGGCCTTGAGCACCTTGGACGCCCTGAACTCCCTGAGGTCCTTGGTCGCCTTGGGCTCCTTGAACTCCTTGAGGTCCTTGATCGCCTTGGACTCCCTGAGGTCCTTGGTCGCCTTGGACACCTTGAACGCCTTGAGGTCCTTGGTCACCTTGGACGCCTTGAACTCCCTGAGGGCCTTGGTCGCCTTGGGCTCCTTGAGGTCCTTGATCGCCTTGGACTCCCTGAGGTCCTTGGTCACCTTGGACACCTTGAACGCCTTGAGGTCCTTGGTCGCCTTGGGCTCCTTGAGGTCCTTGATCGCCTTGGACTCCCTGAGGTCCTTGGTCACCTTGGACACCTTGAACGCCTTGAGGTCCTTGGTCGCCTTGGGCTCCCTGAACACCCTGAGGTCCTTGGTCGCCTTGGACGCCCTGAACTCCCTGAGGTCCTTGGTCGCCTTGGGCTCCTTGAACTCCCTGAGGTCCTTGGTCACCTTGGGCTCCTTGAACGCCTTGAGGTCCTTGGTCACCTTGGGCTCCCTGAACTCCCTGAGGTCCTTGATCGCCTTGGGCACCTTGAACGCCTTGAGGTCCTTGGTCGCCTTGGACGCCCTGAACACCCTGAGGTCCTTGATCGCCTTGGGCACCTTGAACGCCTTGAGGGCCTTGGTCGCCTTGGACGCCCTGAACTCCCTGAGGTCCTTGGTCGCCTTGGGCTCCTTGAACGCCTTGAGGTCCTTGGTCGCCTTGGACACCTTGAACGCCTTGAGGGCCTTGGTCGCCTTGGACGCCTTGAACTCCCTGAGGTCCTTGGTCACCTTGGGCTCCTTGAACGCCTTGAGGTCCTTGGTCACCTTGGGCTCCTTGGTCGCCTTGAACGCCTTGAACTCCCTGAGGTCCTTGGTCACCTTGGACACCTTGAACGCCTTGAACGCCTTGAACTCCCTGAGGTCCTTGGTCACCTTGGACACCTTGAACGCCTTGAGGTCCTTGGTCGCCTTGGGCTCCCTGAACACCCTGAGGTCCTTGGTCGCCTTGGGCTCCTTGAACTCCCTGAGGTCCTTGGTCGCCTTGGGCTCCTTGAACTCCCTGAGGTCCTTGGTCGCCTTGGACGCCTTGAACTCCCTGAGGTCCTTGGTCGCCTTGGACGCCTTGAACTCCCTGAGGTCCTTGGTCGCCTTGGACTCCCTGAGGTCCTTGGTCACCTTGAACGCCCTGAGGTCCTTGGTCGCCTTGAACGCCTTGAACACCCTGAGGTCCTTGGTCGCCTTGGACTCCCTGAGGTCCTTGGTCGCCTTGGACGCCTTGAGGTCCTTGATCGCCTTGGGCTCCCTGAGGTCCTTGGTCGCCTTGGGCTCCTTGAACACCCTGAGGTCCTTGGTCGCCTTGGGCTCCCTGAGGTCCTTGAGGTCCTTGGTCGCCTTGGACACCTTGAACGCCTTGAGGTCCTTGGTCGCCTTGGACGCCTTGAACTCCCTGAGGTCCTTGGTCACCTTGGGCTCCTTGAACGCCTTGAGGTCCTTGGTCGCCTTGAACGCCTTGAACACCCTGAGGTCCTTGGTCACCTTGAACGCCTTGAACACCCTGAGGTCCTTGGTCGCCTTGAACGCCTTGAACACCCTGAGGTCCTTGGTCGCCTTGAACGCCTTGAACACCCTGAGGTCCTTGGTCGCCTTGGGCTCCCTGAACTCCCTGAGGTCCTTGGTCGCCTTGGACTCCCTGAACTCCCTGAGGTCCTTGGTCGCCTTGGACTCCCTGAGGTCCTTGGTCGCCTTGGGCTCCTTGAACTCCCTGAGGTCCTTGGTCGCCTTGAACGCCTTGAGGTCCTTGGTCACCTTGGACGCCTTGAGGTCCTTGAACGCCTTGGACTCCCTGAGGTCCTTGGTCACCTTGAACGCCTTGAACACCCTGAGGTCCTTGGTCACCTTGGGCTCCTTGAACGCCTTGAGGTCCTTGATCGCCTTGGGCTCCCTGAGGTCCTTGGTCACCTTGAACGCCTTGAACACCCTGAGGTCCTTGGTCGCCTTGGGCTCCTTGAACGCCTTGAGGTCCTTGATCGCCTTGGGCTCCTTGAACACCCTGAGGTCCTTGGGCTCCTTGAACGCCTTGAACACCCTGAGGTCCTTGGTCGCCTTGAACGCCTTGAACACCCTGAGGTCCTTGGGCTCCTTGAACGCCTTGAACACCCTGAGGTCCTTGGTCGCCTTGGGCTCCCTGAACTCCCTGAGGTCCTTGGTCGCCTTGGACTCCCTGAGGTCCTTGGTCGCCTTGGACGCCTTGAGGTCCTTGATCGCCTTGGGCTCCTTGAACACCCTGAGGTCCTTGGTCGCCTTGGGCTCCTTGAACGCCTTGAGGTCCTTGGTCACCTTGAACGCCTTGAACACCCTGAGGTCCTTGGTCGCCTTGAACGCCTTGAACACCCTGAGGTCCTTGGTCGCCTTGAACGCCTTGAACACCTTGAGGTCCTTGAGCACCCTGAGGCCCTTGAACACCTTGAGGTCCTTGGACACCTTGGACGCCTTGAACACCTTGAGGTCCTTGAGCACCCTGAGGCCCTTGAACACCTTGAGGTCCTTGAACACCCTGAGGTCCTTGGACGCCTTGATCGGTTCCTAAAAGTTCATCAGATACTAACCGATGCGCAGGTACTAATTGCCCCAATGCATCTTTACCCCAAACAGAAATTTGAGTTTCATCCTCTGCTGGCCCGCTTGTGGTAAACACGAATTCAAATGCGTCGAAACCTGCAAAGAAATTCCTAGTTAAAACCACATTGGGCCCCACTGCCACTAGTTGTTGTACATATAATGTTCTGCTACCGTTTAAAATAAAACCCTCAATTAAAACAGTAGAAGAATTTACAGAATCTCGGTTATCTATTTTTACAGTGACCAGTTGGGTGGGTCTGACTCCTAGAACAGGATCGTTTGCAATGGGTCCAGTTGATAATACTGCCATTTAGGTACTCCCTCCTCTCTAGTAAAAAGCAAATTATTTTTGTGAACAACGATCTTTCTCAAGACCCTGTTCCCTCTATTTTATGTCTCAACCATTTGCTGCGATTGTGGTTCTATCTCTATACATATGTTGAGTTTTAAGATCCTAGTTGCTCATCCGCAACAATACGCTGAACATCAATGATTGTACCGCTCGCGTTTTTTCCCCAAACTGAAATATCAGTACTTTCTTCTGCTAAACCGCTTGTGGTAAAAACGAATTCATATGCGTCGAAGTTCGCTAGATAATTTCTCGTAACAACTGCATTGGGGGCTAAAGCTATTTGTTCTAGTACATACAATGTTCGTAAACCATTTAAAATGTAGCCCTGAATTAAAATAGTTGAAGAATTGACCAAATCACGGTTAATTATTTTAACGGTAACCTGCTGAATAGGCCTGATCCCACTAACAGGACTATTCTCAATAGGTCCAGTTGATAATACAGCCATTAAGTTCATCTCTCCTTTTCTATTTATTAACTACAAATCCATATTATATAAAAATACTATATATATTGAACTAAAAAATATATTTAGGCCTTTATCTACTATATTTTTAAAAGTTCAATCTATATAGAACAGAATAGGGATTAATGTAGCTCCATGTATCATATTAATAACTTGTTACATATGATTGTTTGTTTACCTATTAAAATTAAAATAGATATTTACTTATTCAAGCCGTTTTTAATTCTGGGGACATTAAAAGGCAGTGACCGAGCATTAAGCAAGCTGATTCACCAATTTCTTTTCCAACCATAAAAAAGGATAAAGGCGCCCTGAGAAAAAAGTGCCTTTATCCTTGTAGATCAATTTCAAATAAACTATACTCTCTTGCAAGCACGTTTACACAGAAACAGTGAAGGTTATAATAGTTATTTACAAATGTCACTTGCGACAACAGCTCATGCTACAACACTCTTACAGATCTATTTTTTAAATCCTTAAATTGTTCCATTTTTTGTTTTTCATCCCACAAATAGTGAAATCCCCATCGATTAGTGGTATCCCCTTCCCGCAGCCCTTGTTTCAAGGCTGAGAAACGTGAATTCAGATAGTCAAATCCCAAGTATTTATAATGTAACAATAGTACTTCATTATTAGATGGCTTTATTACATTCCCAGCAGGTTCAGCAGTATGCCTACCAGGGCTAAAATTTATTTCTTGAATCGCACTTGGATTAAATATTTGAGGCTTATCGTACGTTTGACTTCTTACACCATTCCTTACCGTCTCATGTAATGGTTGATCGCTGCTAGGAAAAAAATCAGAAACCATTTCATAACCATTAGGGACAATCAATGTTATCCCTTTCGAAGTACATTCCTGCAAATATGTTCTAAGGTTAGGGTGATAAAAATGTTCATCTACGTCACAGATAATAATCCAGTCTGCCTTATTCCTACTTTCTTTCCAACATTGGTTGAATAGATCTTGTGCTGATCTCACGACCGAATTACCTTCGATCTCAAATCTATTCATATTTACTTTGGGATGTGCCTTTAACATGGATATAGAATTATCAGTCGAGTCATTATCGAAAATGTAATATTGGTCGGCTATATTATCATAGTGCTTAAAAAAAAACGGGAGCATCTTTTCTTCGTTCCAGCATAATGCGTATACATGTATGATCACGTATTCTTCCCCTCTCAAACTCATATCTTATGGATCGACTTGCTTGATAATATATGCAATTTATATTTGTGGGGTTCAAATCGTGGATGATGAGCTTTACTGCTTAGCAAAAGCCAACCCGGACCCCAAATTGGCTTTTTATAGTTATCCTAAGTTCATAGTTGGTCAAAGTGGATACCTCTTCAAAGGTACGGTAGACTTGTTCTTAATGCTAGTGCTATTGTTATATTATTCCAATCATATGAGGTGAGATGCACTATGTTCGAAAAAGATACGCATGAAATTCTGGCTTATTATGATAGCGGTGCAGAAATAGGCAGATTAGAGCGAGGCATCGGAAAAATAGAGCTGGAAAGATCAAAAGAAATCATTTCCCGTTATCTCAGCAAGTCCACTCATGTTATTTATGATATCGGCGGCGGTATAGGGGTCTACTCTTCGTGGCTGGCAGAACTGGGATATGAAGTTCATCTATTTGATCTTTCTTCGCAAGCCATTGAATTTGCTCGTCAGCAGCAACTGAATAAACCCATTATCAGCAAGCTGGAAACCGCAGATGCCAGAAATATTGATCGTAAAGATGAAAGCGCGGACATCGTGCTATTGATGGGACCTTTATATCATTTAACAGAACAGAAGGAACGATTAAAAGCCCTGCAAGAAGCAGCGCGTGTCTTAAAAAAGGGGGGAACGCTGATTACTTCGGCTATTTCCAGGTTTGGCTCGTTACTGTGGGGGCTATCGGTGTACGGCGAGTGCAATACCATTTTAGAGGAAGATGCATTCATGGATATGGTCAGACAGGAGTTAACAGATGGTCAGCATGTACGACCGGCGGCTTATCCCTCTTTTATCACACGCTCCTACTTTCATACACCGGATGCCTTGCGTGCAGACTGGCAGGTGGCTGGATTGCAGGAGCCTCGTGTTTTGGGTGTGGAAGGCCCCGTCTGGATTGCACCCGGATTTGAAGAAAAATGGGCGATTCCCTCCCATCGCAGACGTTTGCTGGATATAGCACAGCAGGTTGAAGAGCAGGAATCCGTGATCGGTATGAGCCCGCATATGCTTGCGGTAGGTACCAAGTCTTAAAGCTCATCAACTATAGGTTGATGGATTGTTGTACAACATAACAGTTGTCACGTTGCTTCTCAACCAAAAAGACGAGCCACATAGGCTCGCCTCTACATCATTCCAGATTACTGCTCCAAACTTTCCAATACGGTTTTAATTTCGCTGTTCAAACTAAGTGCATTATAAATCGCAGTCAAGGCTTCAGCACGTGACGCATGATACTTAGGTCCAAACTGACTCGTACTTATACCCGAAAGCACACCAGCTTGTGCTAATTGTTTAATCGTATCAGCCGCAAAAGAAGTGGACAGGTCGGTGAAGCTTTTTTCATTCGAGGTGTCCTTTTTCAATCGGTCTAAATCCAAGATCCGCGCCAAAATGGCAGCCATTTCTTGACGAACGATCGTTTGGTCTGGTCTAAATGTACCGTCCTCATAACCGTTTAATACTCCTGCTGTGGTCAGTTTTGTTATGGCATCCTGCGCCCAGTGATCCCCAATATCGTTCAAAACCACAGGCTGGTTTCCACCACTAATATCGAAGATTCTAGAGATGATAGCAGAAAACTCTGCACGGGTAATTTCACCATCAGGTCTGAAACTGCCATCCTTATATCCATTTACGATACCCAGCTTTGAAAACGTGTCGACCGTCTTTTCTGCCCAATGTCCTTGTAGGTCTGACGGTTTAACATTAGTAGAAGAATTTAAAGCAGATTCTGCTTTAGATTTTATATTCTGCAGTACTTTGTTGTCTGCAACCACTACGTTACTGTTGAATATGTCTTGCACAGGAACAGTTGGTTCAGTCACCAGTTCTTCAGGTACAGTTACTGGTTCTTTAGATACAGTTACCGATGAAGATGATACAGCTGATGTTGCCGTATTGCTGCTGGAATCATCGCTAGAATGGTCACTGTTTCGATGGCCAGACCCGCTACCGCTGGAACTACTGGAATCACTGCCAGCATTATTGGGTGCGGGAGCAGTAACAGCTGTTACGGTAATTGGAACGTTAAAGCTATATCCGCTGTATGTGGCGGAAATTACCGTGTTCCCTTCTGAAAGTGCTCTAATCTCTCCCTGATTAACCGTAGCGACATTCGTATTGCTGGAAGTCCAAGTTGCTTTTTCACTGACATCAATCTCTGACGAATCTGATTTTACAACGCTTGCTGTAGCCCGTTCTGTATCCCCTACTAGCATTTTTCTATTATTGATAGAAGCACGCAATTCTGTGTAATTGTCATCTGTTTGTACCGGATCTGGCATTGGCACTGGATCTGGTGTTGGCACCGGGTCTGGCGTTGGCACCGGATCTGGCGTTGGTACTGAGTTGATAGAGAATGAAGCGGTAGCTGTCGAGTTCTTCACATCTAATGCTCCGTTGGTTGTGCCGTTATCAATCACAGTATAATCAAAACTTGCCGGGCCCTGGTAGTCTAAATTCGGAGTGAATAACACAACCGATCCGTCTAGAACTACCGTCCCACCTTGCGCATTTTCTACCGATGCGATGCTAAGATGTTGTAAGCTCTCATTCACAGGGCCTGCCGTGTCGTTCGCTAAGAGTTCATCAACAGCGATAGATTGTGCTCCTGAATTTGCTGATAACGCTGGCAGTGTATCATTCACAGCTATCGGACTGTTGTTTACCTCACTTACAGTGATTCTGGCTTGGTTCGGCTCGCTGATCCCTGTTCCAGCCATATCTAGCGATGATTGTACGTCGAAACTGAAATGGTCACCTGATGGAGAGTTAGCATAAAGATTTGGCATAAATTTAAGCCCTGCTTCGCCATCCGCTACAGAAATGAATTGACCATCTCGGATTTCCATTACCCCATCGTTTTTATAGAGGGTTCCACCAATAATGTTTGAGATTCTAAAATACGACACGTCAGTTCCATCCACTTGATTACGAGTAAGGATCAGTCCGTCAAAGCTTTGCTTGTCTTCCTCTGTCAAAGCATCTGTCACATTAGGGACATCAGCGACAGAATTGACCGCAAAGAAGGCTTGCTTGACCACCGACTGCGGGACTGAGACGCCGTCCGATGTTCCATCATCGGTGACGGTAAAAGAGAAGCTAGCGGTTCCATTGAAATCCGGCTGAGGTGTAAAAATCACATTGGTTCCATCCAAACGTACAGCCCCTCCTGCAATGCTGCTGACTGAGGATATCGTTAGATGTTGACCATTCTCATTCGGACCAGCAGACGCATGCGCAAGCAGTTCTGCAAAAGGGATGGTCCGCTCTCCTGAGTCTTCTGAAATGGAGGATAGCGTTTGGTCTTGAGCTGTCGGAGCATCGTTTACTTCCGTAACATGAACAACAGCCCTAGTAGCATCGCTTAGTCCATCCCCCGTTGCACTCTGAGCCGCCTTTACATCGAACGAGAAGGTATCTCCCGCTGCATTGTTGGCGTTTGCCATAGGCACAAACCTCACGCCATCGCTGGCTTCTGCTGCCGTGATAAAAGTTCCATCAAAAATCTCCGTTACCCCATCACTATGATACAGCTTACCCCCGATAACGTTCGTAACTTGATAATGTGTCACTACCGTTGAATCTTGCGGGTTTGGTGTAATGGTTATATTGGATGTCGGGATATCTTCCTCAGTAGTTACAGCAGCTACCTCAGGCATTTTGGATACAGCGGGCAGGGCTGCTGTTTCCAATATCAACTGGGGAATATCTACGCCGTTGTCATCGGCTGAATATGTAATTTCCGAATAGTCTCCAGGGTTCCCTTCTTCATTGGCAAGCAATGCAAAGGAGACAATATCATCCGTCTGTTGTTGTACAAAATGGGTAACATCAAAATCAACCCAGCCTACTTGAAGGTCTGAGCCTGTTTTCGTATTCAAAGGCTGATCCGTCGGGTTCAGTGGAAAAGCTTCGTTGCTCCAAACATCGGCAGTCGATCCATACACGGTCAAAAAAGGATTCAAGTTATAGCTATAGCCGATGGAAGAGATATGAATTCGCAAGGTTGCCTTCGTTACAACCTTGTCTGTCAGCTCAGGCATGTTAAACTGAATCGCTGATCGGTAATATCCTAACGTTGTGTCCGAAGACCTGCCAACATAGTTTTCTGGAGCATCCATCCAAGTGTCAGACTTGCTCCATGTTCCGTCTTGGATTAATTCGGGTTGTGCGGTTGGTGCCGCACCAGCATCTGCCACCGAGATGGCCGATGAGAAGATTAGTGATACTGCTGTCAATGCATATGTGAATCGTTTAGTAGACTTGCAAAAATGCATACCTTTCCTCCTATTGAAATAAATCTATGATTGCTGCTTGGATTATACAATGTCGTCACTGAACAAATTCTGAACAATCTGCTCGCTGTTTGCTTCCTTATAAATAAAATTATGATCATGTGGCTGATGGATATTGATCCAAACCTTTTGAATTGCCTATACAATTCGGTCAAGTGTACATTCGGTATGAACATACCTCTCCCATACAGTTGAATGGCTTCCATGGATAGGCTATTGTAAGGATAGGATACTTTTCCCAGATAAAAGAACTTACAGGAGGTCGTTTTTCTTGATGATCCTTGAACTGGTGGCCTTTATTTCTACTGCTGTCTTGTCTACGTTTTTTTCCTTTCGATACCGCTTGTGGAGACGACTATAGTGAGAAGTGAACAAGAGATGCTGCATACCATTCTCCAATTTGCTCAAGAGGACGAACGGGTACGTGCTGTGATTATGAATGGTTCACGCGCCAATCCACATGCTCCACGAGATATTTTTCAGGATTATGACATCGTCTTTCTCGTATCTTCCATGGACAGCTTTATTCAGGAACGTGGCTGGATTCACCACTTTGGAGAATTGATCATTATGCAGACGCCCGATGAACATGCGGAGCCTACTGTGACGTCCCGTGATCACTTTGCTTTTCTTATGTTATTTACGGATGGCAATCGCATAGATCTTACCCTCTGCCCTGTGGCTAACATCGCCAATTGGCCCCGAGACAGCTTAAGTGTACTGCTCCTGGATAAAGACGGACTGGTGAAGCCTTTTCCACCGCCAAATCTTCAAGATTATAAGACAGTCCCTCCAACCGCCCAAACCTATGCAGATTCCTGCAATGAGTTCTGGTGGGTCAGTACTTATGTGGCTAAAGGACTATGGCGGCATGAGCTTCCCTATGCCAAATTCATGTTAGATCGACCTGTAAGAGATGCACTTCACTTGATGTTGGAATGGCATATGGGTATACAATCCGACTTCACGGCAGATCCAGGGAAGCAGGGAAAATACTTGGAGAAGCACCTTGAGCCTGATCATTGGACGGCCTACATCCAAACGTTTGCGGATGCAGACTATGAACATATGTGGCAGTCTCTTTTTATCATGGGTAATTTATTCAGAGAAGTTGCCCAGAAAGTGGCGAACCATTATGGTTATAAATACCCGATTCAGGACGATCAACGTGTTACTAACTATCTCCATCACGTAAACACCCTCCCTGCAGATGCAACGGACATCTATTAATGAAAAAAACCAGTCGGGCACTTGAGATGTGCTAGGCTGGTTTTTTTATACTCTAACGTTGTTTGCCCAAAATACCGTTTTGGATGGGCTGTCCCCTAATATTAGTTTTCGGTCAGAACCCGGTCGCCTCTGCTGGCAGGCTGAGAGATAACTAAAAATTCAACATCCTCATTCGTTTCATTAAACATTTGATGAGGCACCATAGGAGGAACCTCATACCCTTCCTGAGATCCTAATTGGACTCGTTCACCATCCACTTCAAGTACCGCTGCACCTGATAAAATAAAGAAAAATTGGCGCGCATGATGATGATAATGTCTGACTTCATGTGTATTTCCCGGCATGCGCTCATGAATAATGCTCAAATCATCATTTTTCACCAAGCGCCAACCATCACATTGATCTCCCCATATATAATGTTCAGCACTATGTTTACTTATTTTCAAAATAAACTCCCCCTTTGCAGTTACATTTTTATTGTAAATCTAGAACCACAAAGCAACAATCTTAATTATAAAAATGACAGAATCAATGTAAAAAAGTCCCGTGGCCAGACCATTTTAGATATCCGCCTCGATAATTTCCTCCAACTTAATCCAGCTAAAATCCTCTTCCCCACGAGATAGCTTCACTTCTCGCCGACTTGTGTTAATCACTGTCACCAGTCCGCACAATTCCTCATCATCAAACGGATTGAACACTCTTAGCGTAATTGGCTTCCGTTCGTTATAGGACACGATAATGGCCTGTTCAATCTGCTGTATTTCCTGATCGTCCAGTGTTGGCTTGCCGCGTCTTCCCTGCTCCTTCATCAGTCTTAAATATGCCTCCCGATGCTCGGGCAAAATCATACGCGAACTTTCCCATATGCCGTTTCCTTCAAGCTTTTTTCCCATCGTAAGCCCCTCCTATGCTGTTCTGGTTACCGGATGCCATGCCAATACATGATCTAATCGAAAAACACGTGGCTGACCAGTTTGCAAACAGGTGGCCCGGATCAAGCCATTCTGCACACGATGCACCTCTATCTGCCGATGAGACAATTTGCCCTTTCGGTCCATATACACGATTTCCACGATCTGTCCCACATATTTCTCCAGCATCATCCTTCACTCCTCATCAGAACGTTTGTTTGTATTATATGCGAACATGCGTTTGATTATCAATGTAAAAAAATCCCCTGAGGGAGTGGCCTCTCTCAGGGGATTTAAAACTCATAGGTGGACAGCTTAATATCCTCTTTACTCAAAGCTTTCAGCGGATACACAGGGCCATTCCAATAAGTCAGAATATCATGCGGCTCATTAATACCATGTTCTTTTAAAGTGTGAGATAATTCGAGTAATACATGTGGAAGTTGATAAGAGCTTGTTAAAAATTGATATTCTTCTGGACTTTCGCAGTCTTCTGCTCGATAAAACACAAAGTAACCCTCGGTATAATCCCCAATGAGTACAATATAACGAGCAAGAAACATGATTTCACCATTGGCAAACGGAATGGAAAATGTCGAAGCAGAGATCAAATCTGTCTCTAATGCCTCAATACGAACGGTGAGTTCATTGTTTAGAGCATCCATTTTTTTTCTTTGTTCACTGATGAGGTGTTCATAATTTACAGGAACAAGCCCCCCACTCTTGATCGTAGCGATCAGTTCATCTATAAATACTTTTTGAGACAATACTCGATTGCTCATCCTATTCATCTCCATATTCGTGAAAAATAAGTATGGAACTCCCGCTTCAACATGTTCAATATTATGTATTAAAAGCTTGATTCATTAATTATCCAGCATTTTTGTGACTGCATTCACGACCCTTTCCATCTCAAATGGCTTAACAATAAAATCTTTTGCTCCTGCCTTAAATGCTTGTATAATGGCTTCCTGCTGACCCAAAGCAGAACACATTAAGATGTTGGCTTTAGGATCAAGCTCTACAATCTTTTTAACAGCCTCAAGCCCATCCATTTTAGGCATATTAATATCCATGGTGATTAAATCTGGTCGAAAGTGTGCATATTTCAAAACTGCATCATACCCATTTTCCGCTTCTGCAATAACAGAGTGACCTAAATCCAACAGAATATCCTTAAGCACAGAACGCATAAATAAAGAATCATCTACTATTATAACTGTTGCCAAGTTAACCTCTCCAATCCGTTGTCTTATGAAATGCACGCCCAAACTTCAATATCGGTGAAAAAACTAGTTATATTAATAGAAAGAATCTGTAAAAAGAAAAACGCTACCATTGAATTATAAAAGGAATTTGAAACTAGCTACTACAGCATTAATTTCAATAAAAACGTTTCGCAATAACGTAAATCATCTCTATAGTATGAAGATTACAAAGTACTAGTATCTTTTAAACCCTTAGCCCTATATAAGCCGGGTTGAAAAGCTGCGGGCTATCCTACAGCTTCTCAGCGTATAAGCTCGTAATTTTCTTGCACATCATTGAAAAGGACTGTACTTCATCTGCTGTTAATGCTTCTTCAATTAAATTCATGATTTCATTCCCGAAATCGTCAACACGGCTAAGAAACGCTTTTCCCTCACTGGTAAGTACAATGTTATAAGAGCGGCGGTCATTGGTTTGCCTTTCCTGATTTATATACTTTTTCTCCAGTAGGCGTTTTGTCAATTTAGAGATCCCCGACTGTGTAATACCTTTCATTTCAGCAAGTTCCTTTGTGGTTTTTGGACCTTGCTTATTCAAAGTATCCAGTATATAGTATTGTGCCGTTGATACACCTTCTACGCTGAACCGGTTAGAGTATGCTAAAATCATACATTGAAAAGGGACATAACGATCTTCTAAATCTTTTGTTGGCATTGCTTTTCCTCCTATGTGCGCCCGATATATTCCTTCAGGTAACTTCCTGTAAGTGAATGTCTGCATTTAACTAAATCTTCTGGTAAGCCTGTAAATATGATTTCACCACCATTTTGCCCGGCAAAAGGACCTAAGTCGATAATCCAATCAGCCTGACAAATAATGTCTAAATTATGTTCGATTACAATAAGGGTTGAATTTTGTTCCACTAGGCGATTCATTACACCAATTAACTGTTTTATATCCGCCATATGCAGGCCAGTTGAAGGTTCGTCCAGAACATAAATTTGCCCGTCATTTTCAAGCTCAGAAGCAAGCTTTATCCTCTGTAATTCCCCGCCTGATAAAGTGTTTAGTGGTTGTCCCAAAGGAATATAAGTGATTCCAACATCTGAAAGCATGTTTAATACCCTGCTAATTTCTTTTTCCTGAAAAAATTCCAAAGCTTCTGCTACGGTCATTTTAAGAACTTCACTAATATTTTTGCCTCTTAGCTTGTATTGGAGCACTTCATCGGTAAAACGATCCCCTTGGCATTCCTCGCACACGGTAACAATTGTATCCATAAAAGCTAAGTCTGTGTATGTAACACCCAAGCCTTTACAAACAGGACAAGCCCCTTGGGAATTGAAGCTGAACAGGGAGGCACTAACACCGTTCTTTTTTGCAAATAACTTTCTGATCCTATCAAAGATCCCCATAAAGGTGGCTATATTTGAACGCTTTGATGCTTGTATCCCTTTTTGATCAATGAATACAGTTTTAGGATAAAATTGAGGTAATACTTGATTGATAAGCGTACTTTTTCCTGAACCAGCGACACCAGTTACAACTGTCATTACTCCTTTGGGTATTTGAACCGAAATATTTTTCAGATTATGTAACGTTGCATTTTCGATGGAAAGCCAGCCTTTTGGGGTGCGTGTATTGAGTTTATACTCAGGCTGGTGTGATAAGTATTTTCCAGTCAGTGTACCCGATTCCTTTAATCCCTGTAAGTCTCCCTGATATACAATTTCACCGCCATAAATTCCTGCACTCGGTCCCATGTCGATTATATGATCTGCAATCTTTATCAGATCGGGGTCATGTTCCACAATAAGCACGGTGTTGCCTTTGTCTCGCAAAAGTTTCATGAGGTCATTTATTTTGCTTATGTCATGGGGATGTAGACCTATGCTTGGTTCGTCGAAAATATAAGTAAGGTCAGTCAGGCTACTTCCCAGTTGACAGACCATTTTAATTCTTTGCGACTCCCCACCTGAAAGAGTAGATGTTTCTCTATTTAGACTTAAATAGCCTAATCCAATCGATACCATCTGCTGCAGCCGATTGGCTAACTCAGAAACGATTGTGACGGACACCGGAGTATGAATGGTCTCAATAAACTCTAAAAGTTCACTCACCTGCATTTCAGCACATTCAGCGATATTTTTCCCATTCACTTTACAAGACAGGACCTTGTCACTCAGGCGTGTCCCGTTGCAGTGTGAACAAGTCTGTTTGGTAACAAAACGCTCAATTTGTTTACTATATCTTGTCTTTTCTCCTTCTTCTTTTTTTAGAAAACTCCGCTCAATGCGCGGAATCAGCCCCTCATACAACGAGGTTTTATGCCATTCAGGTGAGGGATTTTTCACTTTTATACCATCAGCGTAGAGAAGCATTTCCAACTCAGCTTCGGAATAATCCTTAATTTTTTTGTCATTATCAAAAAAACCTGAATGAATATAGCGTGTTAATCGCCAACCCCCAGGTTCAAAGGTGGGAAAACAGACTGCGCCCTCGTTTAAGGATTTGTTTTTATCTAACAGTCGTTCGATATCAATTGTTTCAACCTTTCCCAAACCTTGACATTGGCTGCACATACCCGCCAGATTATTGAATGAGAACACATCAGAGTACCCCACAAACGGAGTTCCGATTCGTGAAAATAACAGTCGTAATAGAGAATAAATATCTGTAACGGTCCCTACTGTTGACCTTGCGTTACCACCCAACCGTTTTTGATTGATAATAAAAGCGACTGATAAATTTTCAATGGTATCCACATCTGGTTTTCCATAATGCGGCATACGGTGACGAATAAAACTTGTATAGGTTTCATTTAATTGCCGTTGTGATTCTGCCGCTATTGTATCGAATACCAAAGATGATTTCCCTGAGCCAGATACACCCGTAAAAACCGTAATTTCTTTTTTGGAGATCACCACATCTATATTTTTTAGATTTCGTTCCCTCGCTCCTAATACCCGTATACAATTGTCACTCATTTCATTTACCTTCTTTGCAATATAGTTGATTAGGGTTAATAGTTGATATGCTCAACTATATTTTATCATTATTTTTATGAATGGCAATGTTGAACTTAGTCAGTAGACACGAGAATCACCAGTAACTAAAGTGCCGATAGTCATAAAAAAAGACGCTGCTATTTATGCAGACGTCTTTTTCGAACTATTTATTTAAAGTTTACTTATTCATTCAGAGCTTTCTTTAAAGCCTCCAGATTGTTTTTCATTACACCAAGGTAATCTAGGTTCTTCTGCTTGTCTTCATCTGTCAACCCTTCAAGCGGATTCAGCACATCCGTTTTCGAACCAATTTCCGTAGCTACGGTCTCGGCAACCTTCGGATCAACCAATGTTTCAAAGAAAATTGTCTTTACATTATTTTCTTTAGCAAACTTGATAATACCTGCCAATTTGTCCGGTGTAGGCTCTTGCTCTGGAGATAAACCAGCAATGGGTACTTGGGTCAGACCATATTGCTTCGCCAAATAGCTAAAAGCAGCATGCTGCGTAATAAAGTCTTTACGTTTTACATCTTTCAGACCCGTTTTGAACTCGTTATCCAGTTCTTTCAGCTTAGCGATATAAGCATCAGCGTTTTTCTCATAGTCTGCTTGGTTTGCAGGATCGGCTTTTACAAGCCCTGCTTCTATAGCTTCTACTTCTTTTTGAGCTAAGACTGGATCAAGCCATACATGAGGGTCCAGCACATGATCGTGATCATGGCCTTCCTCTGCGTGTGCTTCTTCTCCTTCTTCCTCTTCAGCAGATCCTTCCATCAAGTTCAACCCTTTGCTTGCTTCCACTACTACACGCTTATCATTCGATGCGCTGCTCAAAGCCTGTTCTGCCCAACCTTCGACGATCCCGTTATAAACAAATACATCAGCATCCTTAACCTGTGCCATATCCTTGGCGCTTGGCTCCCAGTCATGTGGCTCAGCACCGGCAGGAATCAACGCAGTTACGTTAGCATGATCTCCGGCAACTTGCTTGGTAAATTCATACATTGGGTAAAAAGTGGTGACCACATTCAGTTTTTTACCACTGTCCGCTGTTTGTGCCGTATTAGGTTCGGTTTGGGATGCATTCGTGGCTGCATTATCAGATTTAGCTCCGCAACCGGCCAAAATAAGTGCTAGCCCCGCAGACAATACAAATGATTTTTTGAACCATGTATTCATATTCATAACTCCTTATGTTTTAGTTTTTTATAAGCTCACTGACCTGCCGTATTCTTACGTCGGGAAGCCTGTTGCTTGCCAAGCTTACGGACCAGCTTTTGAATACTAGCTCCTACGATCAGGAATAATAATAGCACCATAGCAATCGTCCCCCCTGGGGGTGTACTGAGTTCATATGATGCGGTTAATCCCATAAATACGCCGATCAATGCGGTGATCATGGATATCCAGATAGCTGCCGCAAAGCTCGGTGCAATTCGAATCGCCAGGGCAGCAGGCAGCACGATTAATGAGGAGACGAGCAGCACACCGACAATCGGCATGGCTGCAGCTACAATCATCCCTGTTAAAATACTAAACGCAAACGAGATAGACTTGACAGGAAGACCATTGGTCTTTGCCGTTTCTTCATCAAAGGTAATCTGATACAAAGGGCGCCTGAATACAAAAAAGAAAATACCACCGATGACAGCCACAACGATCATTAACATCAGCTCTGTCTGATTGACGGCTACTACCGAACCAAACAAATAAGCGGAAAAGCCTTTGTTGATGCTCTGATTCAGATTCATTAAAATAACAGCCGTCGAGAGGCCGCCTACCATTATAATAGCCACAGAAATCTCACTATATGTTTTATAAGACCTGCGGACGTATTCAACAATAATCGCGCCGATCACGGCAACAATAAATCCAGTTATCGTCGGGTTAATCCCTAAATAGGCACCTGCTGCCACCCCTGCCAGCGATACATGCGATAGCATGTCCGCCATGAGAGCCTGGCGCCGTAGCATCAGGTAAACTCCAAGCACCGAGGCCAGCAGTGCAATTACCCCACCGGCACAAAATGCCCGCTGCATGAAGTCGTAGTGCAGCATTTCCATCCGCCATCTTCCTTCCTTTCAAGCTCAATAATACGATCCAGATAATGTTGCACTTCCGATAGTCCATGTGTAACCATGACTACGGTTCTTCCATATTCCTTAACCTGTTGATTCATCAGATCGTAGAAGTGATGTCGGCTTTCCTGATCCATTCCGGTCGTGGGCTCATCCAAAATGAGCAAATCCGATTCCTGAGCAAGTGCCCTTGCCACACAAATACGCTGCTTCTGTCCACCAGACAATTCACCAATTTTGCGATGCCGTAAATCCCACATCCCTACCTGACGAAGCGCCTGTTCTGTCAGATCATGATCCTCAGCCCGCATCCGGCGCAGCCAAGAGCCATGAGTGTATCTACCCGAACGGACAAATTCCAGAATGGTACTTGGAAACCCTCCATTGAAGGCAGCAATTTGTTGTGATACAAATCCGACAACGAGCTTTTTGCCTTCACCTGTACGGTCGGACATAAACACTTTGCCCTTCCAAGGCTGAAGTAAACCGAGCAGCAATTTGAGCATCGTCGATTTAGAAGCACCATTCGGTCCGGTAATAGCCACAAATTCTCCGGAAAAAATTTCAACATTGGCATCCACCAAGTTAGGAACATCTCCGTAGCCAAATGTGACCTGTTCCAATGAGGCCAATAACATGATACAAATCTCCTTTTCCTTTAAAAAGCCTGGAGCCATCTGAGCGGTCATCATAGCGCAGATTCTCCAGGTCGTTTATGATCATTAAACCATCTACCGTAATTATTACGATTTGGTAATAAAAAAATAAGCGCTTGATAAACGTAACCTTTACGCATTAGCAAGTTTAACAGTTTAGGCAAGGTTCGTCAATGTTTTGGCAACTCTTTTGTTTGTTTATTTCACTTTGTCCGGATACAAACCTACAGCCAAGGTTTTCAGTGCAATCGGTGCGCGCACGCCTTCAGCCGCTGCGGATAGAGGCAACACCACAAACCGTTTGTTTTTGATCGCTTCGACACCAGCCAGTGCAGGCTTGCTCAACAGCAGCTTTTCTTTATCAGCCAGTGAAGTATCTCCGTAGTCGAGAATAATAATAACATCAGGGTTGCGGTTTACGACCTCTTCCCAGCTTACTTCCGTAAAACTTTTGTCGATATCATCAAAAATATTTTTTGCCTTCACACTTGTAATCAAAGACGTCAGATAATTGTTGGCAGCCGTAAATGGCTTGTCTTCTCCACTGTCATAGACAAAAACCTTGGGTGCCCGTTCAACCGTACCAATTTGAGTCTGAATGGACTGCACTTGTGCACGAATGTCATTTACAAGTTTTTCTGCGCGCTCCTCAACCCGGAAAATACGTCCAATATTTAGTATATCCCGATATACATCTTCTAGTATAGGACCCGGCTTATTGGAGGATTCCTGTACATAGGTTTGCACGCCCTGTTGGGCAAGCTCCTCACGGGAACCCAGATTTTTATCATTAAAAGCACTCTTCCAGCCCGCGTAGGCAAAATCCGGTGCAGCAGCCATAAACACCTCTTTGGACGGATATTGTTTGGCCAGAACCGGGATTTTATCATATTGATTCTTATATTTAGGCAAAATCTGATCATCCAAATATGCAGTTCCTACCATAGAAGATTCCAGCCCAAGGGCCAGCATAACTTCTGTCGCATGCTGGTTCAATGTAACCGCGCGTTTGGGCGCTTCGGGAAATATCATTTTTACACCCATATTCTCAATCTCTACTGCCTTCTCTTGGGCCGTTGATTGCGATGCATCAGGTTGCTGCCCGTTTGCAGATGAATTTGTGGTTTGAGCCGTGTTTCCTGCTGTGCAGGCCGATAACAACAGCATCATCGCCAAAGCAAGCATAACCAGCGGCAATGCGGGTTTGCTATATTTATTCATATGTACCGTCTCCTCTATCATTCACAGTTTAACTGACTTCATCGGATCACCATTTCTAATGTCGTGGATGGCTCCACCTCTGAGAGAATCCGGTAAAAAGGTAATACTCGGTTTCCCGGTTTTCGGATGAATGCGAATTTCTGTTTCCACCCCAAATACACTGCGCAGCAGGTCAGGCTGAAGCACATTCTCTGTTATGCCGGAGGCTACCACCTTGCCTTCTTTTAATACATACAATCGGTCACAATAACATGCCGCCAAATTTAAATCATGCAGTGCAGCTAAAGCAGTGATCTGAAGTGTTTTGACCAAATCGAGAATTTGCAGCTGATACCGGATATCGAGATGATTCGTCGGCTCGTCTAAAATGAGAAATTTTGCCTGTCCGGCCAAAGCTCTGGCGATCAATACCCGTTGCTTTTCACCGCCCGACAGAGTAGCAAACCCCTGATCCGCTTGAGCATTCATGCCTACCCGCTCCAGCGCCTGCTCAACCAGTTCATGATCGAAGACGGTATCTGCTTCCAGCAGCTTCTTATGAGGAAGGCGGCCCATCAGGACGATGTCCCGTACTGAAAAATCAAACGTTTGGGGCGCATCCTGACTTACCACTGCCATTTGTCGTGCCGTCTCTTTGTACTTCATCCGTAGTAAATCCTGGCCATCCAGCGTCACCAAACCACTATCAGGTCTTAACACACGATACATATTCTTAAGCAACGTCGATTTGCCGCTGCCATTGGGACCGATCAGCCCGACCAGCTCTCCCGTTCTCACCTTGAGACTGATACCGTCGATCAATCGTTTATCGTGAATACTGAAGGTCACGCATTCGACTTCTATATTCATTTTTCGCCTCCAAACGAGTAGGAGCTGCGCCGCAGCAGCCATACAAAAAAGGGTCCACCGCATACAGCCGTTACAATACCAATCGGCAGTTCCTGCGGAGCAAGCACGAGCCGAGCACATACGTCTGCCCACACGACAAAGATAGCTCCCAGAAGCAGGCTGACAGGCAGGACACGTCGATGATCCGATCCCACTATTAGCCTAACGATGTGTGGAATCATAAGCCCGACAAAGCCAATTGAGCCACTAACTGATACGACTGCCCCGGTTAAAAGGGAAGCGACAACAACCAATAATACACGGAACGCCTGCACGTTCACACCGAGCGTTACGGCGGCTTCTTCCCCCGTTAGCAAAGCATTCAGTGAACGGTATCGGGTTAAAAGGACGGCCGTTCCAACGGTTATAATGAGGCTTGGAATAAAAAGCGTATCCCATTGAGCGCCTGCCAGACTTCCCATCATCCAATACATCGCGTCACGGATGCCTTTTTCATTCGGGGCCATCGTAACGATAAAGCTAGTCACAGCCGACAGCATCATAGATACCGCTACCCCTGCCAACAGCAAGCGGGTCTTCGATATACGCCCGGCCACACGAGCCAACGCGAACACCATGAGCATTGCAGCTAAGGAGCCTATAAAAGCAGATAGGGGCAGTGCAAGTCGTCCCAAAAATCCAAAAGCTCCAAACACAATAACTAACGTCGCTGTCACTGAAGCCCCCGACGAGACTCCTAAAATATAGGGGTCCGCTAACGAATTGCGAATTAATGCCTGTATAGCCGCTCCGGTAACAGCAAGCCCTGCTCCCACGACAACACCTAGCAGCACACGCGGAAAGCGAATTTCCCAGACGATATATTGCTCCGGTTTGGTCCATGTCATGGGTACCCACTGATCCAGCCAGGGCAGATGGGACAGCGCAATTCGCCATACTGTCCCTGGAGCGACAGCCACAGGCCCCAGCATGACTGCGAGTGTAACTGACAGCACCAGCACAGCAGTTAGCAGCAACAGAATTGTTGTAAATCTCCATGGAGGCTTCCCTGCTAGATCAGCTCGAGAATTAGCCTTGGATGAATAATCGCTGCTTGTTCTCGAAATCATGAACTAGCCAGTGGCTTTGCAGCCGCTTCCAGCCTTTTCAATCGTTCCTCAATCTCAGAAGCAGAGAAATTCTCGCCCATAATAACCGCAACATCGTTCACTGGCTTTTGCGGTCGAATTGGAATGATTTCCAGCTCACGATAGGCAAATTGGAACATCATCTGACCCTCCGATTCCAAAAATTGCACGATTCCTTTGGCCCGGTAAATTTCAGCAGGCAAACTGCGGAACAACTGTTCAAACTCGAATCGTGACACAGGTTGTCCAAAAAAATGCGTATGAACAACTACATGGTCGTAGGAATGATAATGCTCTCCGTGTTTGTGGTCGTGGTCGTGGTGCTCAGGCTTATGACAGTCATGAGGATGATGGTCTGTATGGTCATCATGACCATACGTTTGAAGACGATCTTCTGCATAATGATGATCATTCCCGATATCGACTGTGGACTCCTTTTGCCGCGAAATTTCCATCCGTTTCTCTCCTTGAATGGAGAAAAAGGTAACCGGGTCTACGTCACTCCGCTCCGTGCTTACAGTCAAAGCATAAGGATTTAATTCTTTTACAAAGGCCTGCACTTTCTGCAATTCTCCCGCAGCCAATAAATCAGTCTTGTTAATAATCAGTTTGGAAGCACACCGTAGCTGATCCTGCATCAAACGAAACGACTTGCTTCTCTCACTACCCAAGGAAAAATCCAGAAATTGACGCGCGTCCATGACCGTGATAACAGATTGTAAAACCATAGAAGAATATATAGAGGCATCTGTCACTGCATCTACAATCTCCATTGGATTAGCCACTCCGGTACATTCTACAATAATCACATCCGGCTTATATTCCTCGGCAAGATTCATGAGCTCGACGCCCAAATCCCCGCGAATGGTACAGCATATACAGCCACTGAGCATTTCCTTCATGGGGGCTTGGTCGTTCACCAAACTGCCGTCCAGATTAACATCACCCAACTCATTCATCAAAATAGCTGGCTTGAGACCCTGCTCCTTGTAGTAAGCCAGCGCATGCTGAAGAAGAGTTGTTTTCCCGCTGCCCAAAAATCCGGATAAAACAACAATCGGTATCATATAATCCTCCTTGTCTTTACAGCACTAATATGGATCGTACCGTAAAAGTTTTCTTCTTGCAATCATTTGACGATTTTAATCGTAATAATTACTATTAACAAACATAAATATATATGACCATGCTTTGAATTGTCAATATAGGAGGTGATTCAATCATAATCCTGCGGCATGATTGTCCCAACACAGGCATAGGATGTAGATAAGAATCCTTATTCCCAAGGAGATGTGGAATGAAAAACAGTACGCTGTTAAAGATGCTGCCTTTTATGATTCCGTTTGCCTTTCTCATCCCTGTGCTTATTACGCTATCTCCTCAGTGGCTTCGTTTGTTAGGTATGGGGCAGCTGCAGTCATTAAAGACGGTATTTATGGGTATTTTTCTGGAGGCTGTTCCGTTTCTCCTGATCGGTGTACTTATCTCATCCCTTTTGCAGTGGCTTGTACCGGAGACATGGATTCGTAAAATAGCGCCTGCGCATCCTGTGCCGGGTGTCCTGCTCGCCTCCTTGCTAGGTATGCTGTTTCCCATCTGTGAGTGCGGCATGATCCCTGTCGTTCGCCAATTAATGCTCAAGGGAATGCCTGCCTATATGGGTATCACTTTTATCTTAAGCGGACCTATTATCAATCCCGTAGTACTGGCTGCCACGATAATGGCTTTCCCTTCCCACCCTGAGGTCACTGTCGTTCGAATGGGTTTGGCCTTTGTCGTTTCCGCGACCATCGGATTGATCGTATATGCCTTTGTGCGTGCGCATCCGCTCAAACGGTCGTTGCTCTCTTTTAACCAGCAAAAGCAGAACAATCAGATTCATCAGCATAACCGCACATGGCGGGGATTTTTTGTACATGCTGGCGATGAGTTTTTGGACATGAGTAAATATCTCATTATCGGCGCATTATTGACAGCTTGCATCCAAACCTTTATCCCACGTGATGAAATGCTTTCCTTAAGCAATGGAACGGCCGGCTCGTACGCCTTTATGATGGGCTTTGCCTATGTGCTGTCGCTGTGCTCCACCTCCGATGCCTTTGTAGCTACTGCTTTTTCGCATACCTTTACACTGGGTCCACTGGCAGCCTTTCTAGTACTCGGCCCGATGCTTGATTTCAAAGGCACACTCATGCTGCTCAGCACCTTTCGCACCAAATTTGTCGTAATCTTGGGCATGCTCATTATTTTACTCGTTCTGATCGGCTCTATAGCTGCTGAATGGTTATTGGGGAGGTAAATACAAACGTGAATTCAACCTTTAGCATCCGCTGTCAATATGGCATGCGCTCCTTGCTCATGATCGGATTAGCTGTATACATTATCACATTACACCGCACGAGTGCACTTCATTACTACTTGGCTCCGCACATGCAAAAGCTGCTTTTACTCTGTCCTGTGCCACTTATGTTCATCGCTTTGGGGATGGCATGGCACGTAATCGTGGGAGGGCCGGATGGTCAAGATGTATGCGATTGTGAGCATCCGTTACCGCAAAGCTGGTTTAAAAAAACACTCGTATATGGAATGCTGCTCATTCCGCTGCTATTCGGCTCACTGCTGCCCAATCAGGCGCTTGGCAGTGATATGGCAGCCAAAAAAGGCATGTCCTTCACCTATCCCAACCCGGATATCCGACGAAAAACAGACATACAAACCACGAACACACCCGCCTCCTCCCTTGTATCAACTACATCTTTCACACCAATTTCGCTCCCACTAAGGGGTAAATGGAGTCAGGAAGCGCTGGATAAGCTGTTCGTTCCGCCGGATGAGTACAATGTAGAGTTCGCCGAGCTGGCGAAACGTCTGTATCAGCAACCCGTTATACAGATCCATCCGGAGATTTTCTCCGAAACTATAGGAGCGATCGAACTGTATAATCACGCTTTTCAAGGAAAAAAAGTACAGGTGACTGGCTTTGTCTATAAGGACGACAACCTACCGGGTAAAGGTCTATTTGCAGTAGGAAGATTCCTCGTTATGTGCTGTACTGCTGATGCTATGCCATTCGGGATTATCGTCCAATCCCAGAACCCTCCATCCTTTGACAAGGATACCTGGGTGACTATTGAAGGAACACTGCATGCAACGCAAAAGGGCAATACACCCGTACTTGAAATTCAATCCAATAAAATAACGACTGTCAAGCAGCCAGAATCTCCTTATGTCTATACCCAGGCAGACTCGGTAGCAACCTATGATCGCTTGAATGCAGCGAACTAAACCCACCAAGGAGGAAAAATGATGAACAAGGTTCCTGTTATATTAATCAGTGGTTTTCTTGGAAGCGGCAAAACAACGCTACTTTTGCGGCTGTTAGCCCATACTCGCCAGATTCCCCTTCGTGCTGCTGTTTTAATGAACGAAATGGGCGAATATGATGTAGACAGCGCTATTATTTCAGAGGAAATGCCTGACGTAACAGTGGAAGGTCTGCTAGAGGGCTGCATTTGTTGCAGCAAAAGAAATGAGCTGGCTGGCGCACTGCATTCCCTGCTCATCCAAAAGCCGGATGTGATCTTCATGGAGACCACCGGAGTAGCCAACCCCGAGCAAGTGTTGGAGGAACTTCGTTCTCCACTGCTGGCAGATCGGCTGTATCTGGTTCACAGCATCAGTGTGGTGGATGCTGTGCTGTTCCATGAATACAACAGCCGCTTTACTGCAGACAAGGAGTTGGTTCGGACTCTGCATGGACAGCTTCGCTCCGCCGACTTCATTGTGGTGAACAAAACGGATGTCGCAAGTAGCCGTGAAGTGGCTAAGGTCGTCAAGAACATCCGCAAGCTCAACAATACAGCTAAGCTACAAACTACTGAATATAGCCGCGTTGACCTTGGACCACTGCTGGAACCTGTCCTGGCCTCCGTACTCGTTGATCCGAAACCTGTACAAGTATTTCAACATACATCTGCACAAGTGCAGCCCAACGATGCAGAAGCATCGCCTATCCCAATTCCCACCAAAGATAATGAAAGACCTAGCAGTACCTTCAAAAATACCGCATTCAAAGTGATCTCTGCACATCCTCATAACCACAGTCATGATCGCAACCGTCCCCCTTCCTTTTCCCGTCTGGAGAGCTTAACACTGCATCAATATTCTCCTCGGCCATTAGAAAAGCAACGATTAGAAGACTTCCTGACCGGGCTAGGTTCCTCGCTTCTTCGAGCGAAAGGTTATTGTGTGCTCCCGTATGAGGGCACAATGCTTCTGCAATTCTCAGGAAGTCACTTGGAATGGCAACCCACCGCACTTCCGGTGAGCCAGGGATATGTCACACTCATTGGAGAACAGCTTGACAAAGCATCCATTACTGACCAATGGGAACAGTGCTTCGTTTCGCTGTAATCGACAGATCGGCTCAAGATGAAATTCCCCTCCGAAATGTCTACGAAATTAAGTTATAAAAGGCTGTTCCTTTGACCTTTAAAAGTCATGGAACAGCCTTTTTTCGTAACTATCACAAATTTGCATATACGCATTAAATACTTATAGGACGTTATGTTGAATGATGGGAAAATAAAAAAAGTCGTCGAAGCTTTCTCGACGACCTGAGTACGACTATGCAGAGTCATACTATTATTTGCTTGGCAACGTCCTACTCTCCCAGGACCCTGCGGTCCAAGTACCATCGGCGCTGGAGGGCTTAACGGTCGTGTTCGGGATGGGTACGTGTGGAACCCCTCCGCTATCGCCACCAAACATGAATTTGCCTCGCAAATTCTAACTTCAAGGTTACACCCTGAAAACTGGATCCGAAACTTCCTTGCGTCTTATCTTAGGATAAGCCCTCGACCGATTAGTATTGGTCAGCTCCATGCATTACTGCACTTCCACCCCCAACCTATCTACCTCGTCGTCTTCAAGGGGTCTTACTCATTGGGAAATCTCATCTTGAGGGGGGCTTCACGCTTAGATGCTTTCAGCGCTTATCCCTTCCGTACATAGCTACCCAGCGGTGCTCCTGGCGGAACAACTGGTACACCAGCGGTACGTCCATCCCGGTCCTCTCGTACTAAGGACAGCTCCTCTCAAATTTCCTACGCCCACGACAGATAGGGACCGAACTGTCTCACGACGTTCTGAACCCAGCTCGCGTACCGCTTTAATGGGCGAACAGCCCAACCCTTGGGACCTACTTCAGCCCCAGGATGCGATGAGCCGACATCGAGGTGCCAAACCTCCCCGTCGATGTGGACTCTTGGGGGAGATAAGCCTGTTATCCCCAGGGTAGCTTTTATCCGTTGAGCGATGGCCCTTCCATGCGGTACCACCGGATCACTAAGCCCGACTTTCGTCCCTGCTCGACTTGTAGGTCTCGCAGTCAAGCTCCCTTCTGCCTTTGCACTCTTCGAATGATTTCCAACCATTCTGAGGGAACCTTGGGGCGCCTCCGTTACTCTTTAGGAGGCGACCGCCCCAGTCAAACTGCCCACCTGACACTGTCCTCGCACCGGATCACGGTACCAAGTTAGAACCTAGATACGATCAGGGTGGTATCCCAAGGATGCCTCCCTTCAAGCTGGCGCTCAAAGTTCAACGGCTCCCACCTATCCTGTACAGATCGTACCCAAATTCAATATCAAGCTGCAGTAAAGCTCCATGGGGTCTTTCCGTCTTGTCGCGGGTAACCTGCATCTTCACAGGTATTAAAATTTCACCGGATCTCTCGTTGAGACAGCGCCCAAGTCGTTACGCCATTCGTGCGGGTCAGAATTTACCTGACAAGGAATTTCGCTACCTTAGGACCGTTATAGTTACGGCCGCCGTTTACTGGGGCTTCGGTTCATAGCTTCGCTCCGAAGAGCTTACCACTCCCCTTAACCTTCCAGCACCGGGCAGGCGTCAGCCCGTATACTTCGCCTTGCGGCTTCGCACAGACCTGTGTTTTTGCTAAACAGTCGCTTGGGCCTTTTCACTGCGGCCCCCTCGGGCTATTCACCCTACCGAGGCACCCCTTCTCCCGAAGTTACGGGGTCATTTTGCCGAGTTCCTTAACGAGAGTTCTTCCGCGCGCCTTAGAATTCTCTTCTCGCCTACCTGTGTCGGTTTGCGGTACGGGCACCTTCTCCTGGCTAGAGGCTTTTCTTGGCAGTCTGAGATCATGACCTTCGCTACTATAATTTTCGCTCCCCATCACAGCCCAGCCTTAACGATGTGCGGATTTGCCTACACATCAGCCTCACTGCTTAGACGGACATCCATCAGTCCGCGTCACTACCCTACTGCGTCACCCCATCGCTCATCACGGATTACGGTGGTACAGGAATTTCGACCTGTTGTCCTTCGACTACGCCTATCGGCCTCGCCTTAGGTCCCGACTTACCCTGAGCGGACGAACCTTCCTCAGGAACCCTTAGGCTTTCGGCGGATCTGATTCTCACAGATCTTTTCGTTACTCATACCGGCATTCTCACTTGAATGCAGTCCAGCGCTCCTTCCGGTACACCTTCAACCCGCATTCAACGCTCCCCTACCCCTGATGCAAAGCATCAAGCCATAGCTTCGGTGGTGTGTTTAGCCCCGTTACATTTTCGGCGCAGAGTCACTCGACCAGTGAGCTATTACGCACTCTTTCAATGGTGGCTGCTTCTAAGCCAACATCCTGGTTGTCTGTGCAACTCCACATCCTTTCCCACTTAACACACACTTAGGGACCTTAGCTGATGGTCTGGGCTGTTTCCCTTTCGACAATGGATCTTAGCACTCACTGTCTGACTCCCGGAACTAAATCTATGGCATTCGGAGTTTGACTGAGCTTGGTAACCCTTGCGGGCCCCGCACCCAATCAGTGCTCTACCTCCACGATTCTTTTTTCCGAGGCTAGCCCTAAAGCTATTTCGGGGAGAACCAGCTATCTCCGGGTTCGATTGGAATTTCTCCGCTACCCCCACCTCATCCCCGCATTTTTCAACATGCGTGGGTTCGGGCCTCCAGTGCGTGTTACCGCACCTTCACCCTGGACAGGGGTAGATCACCCGGTTTCGGGTCTACGTCCACGTACTCAAGTCGCCCTATTCAGACTCGCTTTCGCTGCGGCTTCAGCTCTTCACCTTAACCTTGCACGGGAACGTAACTCGCCGGTTCATTCTACAAAAGGCACGCCATCACCCATCGATCGGGCTCTGACTTCTTGTAAGCACACGGTTTCAGGATCTATTTCACTCCCCTTCCGGGGTGCTTTTCACCTTTCCCTCACGGTACTGCTTCACTATCGGTCGCCAGGGAGTATTTAGCCTTGGCAGATGGTCCTGCCGGATTCATACGGGGTTTCACGTGCCCCGCACTACTCGGGATCCGTCTCGGAGAGAACAAGTTTTGAATTACAGGGCTTTTACCTTCTCTGGCGGGTCTTTCCAGACCTCTTCATCTAACCGGTTCCTTTGTAACTCCATGTGAGACGTCCCACAACCCCAAGGAGCAAGCTCCTTGGTTTGGGCTAATCCGCGTTCGCTCGCCGCTACTGACGGAATCACTATTGTTTTCTCTTCCTCAGGGTACTTAGATGTTTCAGTTCCCCTGGTCTGCCTCTCACTCACCTATGAATTCAGTGAGTAGTGACTGTCGATGAAGACAGCCGGGTTTCCCCATTCGGACATCCCCGGATCAAAGCTTGCTTACAGCTCCCCGAGGCCTTATCGTTGTTCGCCACGTCCTTCGTCGGCTCCTGGCGCCTAGGCATCCTCCGTGTGCTCTTTGTAGCTTAACCTAGACTTTTCTTTCGCAGAAAGAAAATGTCGATGTTCAATAAGAAAATGATTTTTGCTATAAGCAAAATATCTTTCCTTATTGGCTACCTTTATTTCACTTGTTTACACAAGATCAGCTTAAAGGAATATTCTAAAACGCAATTTCGTTTCGGTATCCAGTTTTCAAGGTGCAATATTCACCGGTTTTAATCCCGGAAGAACATCATATCAAATTCCTCAACACTTGAATACAAGTATATTTTGGAAGTCATATGTGAGAGTTTGAACTCTCAAAACTAAGCAACGAGTGAGTAGAGTTCAGGATATTCATTTCATTCACACGAACGTGATGAACCGAATTGAATATCTGGTCGCAGGCACATGTACCTGCTGATTTGAATGTTTCCATCGCAGGAAACGATTCTCCATAGAAAGGAGGTGATCCAGCCGCACCTTCCGATACGGCTACCTTGTTACGACTTCACCCCAATCATCTACCCCACCTTCGGCGGCTGGCCCCTTGCGGTTACCTCACCGACTTCGGGTGTTGTAAACTCTCGTGGTGTGACGGGCGGTGTGTACAAGACCCGGGAACGTATTCACCGCGGCATGCTGATCCGCGATTACTAGCAATTCCGACTTCATGTAGGCGAGTTGCAGCCTACAATCCGAACTGAGACCGGCTTTTCTAGGATTGGCTCCAGATTGCTCCTTCGCTTCCCGTTGTACCGGCCATTGTAGTACGTGTGTAGCCCAGGTCATAAGGGGCATGATGATTTGACGTCATCCCCACCTTCCTCCGGTTTGTCACCGGCAGTCTGCTTAGAGTGCCCAGCTTGACCTGCTGGCAACTAAGCATAAGGGTTGCGCTCGTTGCGGGACTTAACCCAACATCTCACGACACGAGCTGACGACAACCATGCACCACCTGTCTCCTCTGTCCCGAAGGAAAGCCATATCTCTACAGCGGTCAGAGGGATGTCAAGACCTGGTAAGGTTCTTCGCGTTGCTTCGAATTAAACCACATACTCCACTGCTTGTGCGGGTCCCCGTCAATTCCTTTGAGTTTCAGTCTTGCGACCGTACTCCCCAGGCGGAATGCTTAATGTGTTAACTTCGGCACCAAGGGTATCGAAACCCCTAACACCTAGCATTCATCGTTTACGGCGTGGACTACCAGGGTATCTAATCCTGTTTGCTCCCCACGCTTTCGCGCCTCAGCGTCAGTTACAGCCCAGAGAGTCGCCTTCGCCACTGGTGTTCCTCCACATCTCTACGCATTTCACCGCTACACGTGGAATTCCACTCTCCTCTTCTGCACTCAAGCTCCCCAGTTTCCAGTGCGACCCGAAGTTGAGCCTCGGGATTAAACACCAGACTTAAAGAGCCGCCTGCGCGCGCTTTACGCCCAATAATTCCGGACAACGCTTGCCCCCTACGTATTACCGCGGCTGCTGGCACGTAGTTAGCCGGGGCTTTCTTCTCAGGTACTGTCACTCTTGTAGCAGTTACTCTACAAGACGTTCTTCCCTGGCAACAGAGCTTTACGATCCGAAAACCTTCATCACTCACGCGGCGTTGCTCCGTCAGGCTTTCGCCCATTGCGGAAGATTCCCTACTGCTGCCTCCCGTAGGAGTCTGGGCCGTGTCTCAGTCCCAGTGTGGCCGATCACCCTCTCAGGTCGGCTACGCATCGTCGCCTTGGTAGGCCTTTACCCCACCAACTAGCTAATGCGCCGCAGGCCCATCCACAAGTGACAGATTGCTCCGCCTTTCCTCCTTCTCCCATGCAGGAAAAAGATGTATCGGGTATTAGCTACCGTTTCCGGTAGTTATCCCTGTCTTGTGGGCAGGTTGCCTACGTGTTACTCACCCGTCCGCCGCTAGATTATTTAGAAGCAAGCTTCTAAATAATCTCGCTCGACTTGCATGTATTAGGCACGCCGCCAGCGTTCGTCCTGAGCCAGGATCAAACTCTCCATTAAAGACCAACCGAAGTTGGTTTATCGAAAGAGCGATTAGCTCATGTTGAAACTGACGAGATGAAATATCTCATTTTCATTTCCATTTCATACAGCCAGATGGCATGTATCAAAATTACAACATTGGATTTTGTAAACAAAATCCGTACTCACTCGTTGTTCAGTTTTCAAAGATCAAACCCTTCACTCCATCGCTGTTTTTTTCTCAACAGCAACTTTTATATATTATCATCTTTCAACTAACTTTGCAACAATTTTTTTCGTTTTTTTCAAATTCGTTCTGCTCATTAGCTGACCGGCAAAATACCTTGTTTAATTGGCCGGAATAAGAATATACCACATAATCAAATTATATAGCAAGTGTTATTTTCTAAAATAATTCGAGTTTAATTTAAAATCAAAACAAACCCCAAAACCGATGAAGGTTGTGCAATTCGGCTGGCTTTTAAGCAACCACAAATCAAGAGGACTTAAATCTGAAAAATATAAAAAAAAGCCGGCGATTTTATCGCCGGCTTCCCGTTAATTCAACAAACTGTTATGGAGTATGATGGCCAAAATATTGGAGCGTTCCATTTGGATAAGAGTTCCACTCTCCTGGAAGGTTATAAGAGGAGGAACCGGACTTTATCCCCGATTTTCGGATAATAGTCCCATTATTCGGCATAAATTGCGTTTTACCGTCAGGATCACCTAAGACATCGATCGTTACACCGTTCTTTTTCAGGACATAGCCTGTCGTTACATTTTTATCTGATTCTGATAACATTATTTCTTCATTATAGTAGGCTGCAGGAACAATGTCGAAAAAGTCATAAAAAATGGAATCGATATATATATAAGGCATGCCTTTCCAAAACGAATTAATAGGCTGGCTCCACACTTTAGGAGTATTTGTAGCTAAATTGTATTGATGAATCTCAAGTGAGTATCCTACATTTTCTATAGGTTTAGAAGTATCCCCTACTGGATTGTAAAACAACTCAATAGCAGTGCGGGTTTTATCCAAGGATAGATACTGGGAAAAATATAGATCCTCTGGCCCTTGAGGATTTGCTATCACTTGGAATACAGTGGCAGATCCGTTCGCCCCGATTACCCAGTAGTATTGAGAAATATCCCCATTCCATGTCCACACTGTCCCGTTAAGAGGGATTGGTCCAGTAAAGGTAGAATCTGCTGTACCCGAATAGACTTTAAATGAAGTTTCACCCGGAAAAACTGTTGACATGTCATAAGTAATCGGATCTTTGACCCCTTGCTTGGTTCGGATTTGAACAATTCCGTTCGTCGTTAGAGGAGCATTTGTTACCTGAAAATTATAGGTGGCTGTTCCACCATGCCCGTCATCCGCAGTAATCGTTACCTTGGTACTTCCTGCCTGATTACCCGGAGTAAGAGTCAGCGTTGATCCGTTAACCTCTGCATTTGCCACACCGCTTGATTCAACAGTAGAAGTAAACGTCAGGGCATCCCCGTCAGCATCACTGAACAATTGGGATAGGTCGTAGCTTCTTGCATTGGTAACTCCTGCAGTCAACACTTGTTCATAAATGGCAGCTTCTACTTGAGGGCGTTGATTTGAAGATGGGTTAGACGAACCGGATGACTGGACATTGACCTGGAAGGTAGTTGAAGTTTCCCCTCCGCGACCATCCGTAGCCTTGATTTCTATGCTTGTCGTCCCTGCACTTAGTGCCTGAATTTTCAATTGGTCTCCAGTGATTTCCGCCGAAGCAACAGACGGAACGGAAGAGGTTGCCTTAAAGGTCAACGTATCTCCATCAGGATCTGTAAAAACGGAATCTAAACCGAGTGAGTAAACCGCATCACCTACAGTAAGCGACTGGTCGGCAGGTTTAGTTTCTACTGGATTCTGATTCTGTGGAGGTCCAGCTGTGACGGTGGTTTTGAAAGTTTCGATTACTTCCCCTCCCTGGCCATCTGTTGCTTTGATCGATACTAATGTGCTACCGATCGTTAATGGTGTAAGAGTGAGTATATCCCCATAAACGGCAGCCGTCACAACAGTCGGGTCAGAAACGCTATGAACATCGTAAGTTAAAACATAGCTATCAGGACTGGAAAAGAAATCATTTAAGGACAATTGAATATCGCCTGTATTTATTTCTTTCATCTGATCCGGAATCCCTGTGGAAATCGGGGATTCATTGACGCTAACATCAAAATTAGTAGCGACTTCGCCCCCACGGCCATCTTCTGCTTTAAGCGTAATCGTTGCTGTTCCTGGGGAAACTGCATGGACTGTGGCTATGTTTCCGTTAACGGATATAGCAGCGACTAACGAATCCGAAGATTCTGCAGAAACGTCCACAGAGTCGCCATCAGGATCGTGGAATACCGAAGAAAAATCCAGGGTATAATCTGAATTACCTAAAATCAGTGTCTGATTACCCGGCTGCTGATCTACAACCGGATTTTGGTTAGGTACAGCGGTTACTTCCATTTGAAGCGACCGGCTTGTGCTGCCTCCATGGCCATCGGATGCCTTAACGGATACTGATGTGCTGCCAATCTTTAACGGTGTAATGGTAAGCGTGTCCCCATTGAGCACTGCAGTTGCAACCGAAGAATCGGAAATATCAATGCTGTATGACAACGAATCCTGCTCATGGTCGGTAAAGAAGTCATTTAAAGATAATTGAATGTCACCTGAATTGATTTGTTTCGTTTGACCCGGAATTCCCATGGATGCCGGAGGTTCATTAACGGTAATATCAAAATTGGTCTTAACCTCGCCTCCAAGGCCATTAGCCGCTTTTAGCTGGATGCTTGCTGTTCCTGAGGAAACCGCGTGAACCGTAGTTTGGTTTCCGTTAACGGAAACCGTCGCAATGGAAGAATCCGAGGATTCTGCCGAGATGGTCAGTGGGTTACTGTTCGAATCAAGGAACACCGGGGATAAATCCAGGATGTAGTCCGTATCCCCCACAGTGAGCGTTTGGTTGCCTGGCTTCTGAATTACAACCGGATTTTGATTAGGTCCCGCACTTACCACTAATTGAAACGACTGGTTTGTGCTGCCTCCCCGACCATCGGACGCCTTGACAGTAACTTGGGCATGTCCTACAACTGCCGGAGTTAATACCAATTGATCACCCGTCAGGGTAAAGGTAGCGATGGAAGGATCATCGATCGCTACCTCATAGGTCATGAGATCATTTTCAGAATCCGTAAAAAACGATCCTAATGATAAGATTACGTCGCCGCTTCCCAACTGTTCGCTTTGATCGGGGATACCCAATGAAACAGGAGATTCATTGACACGGACCTTGAAACTCGTGCCCGCTTTTTTCCCGGCCTGGTCATCTGCAGCGATCGTAATAGTCGCAGTCCCTTTGCCAACAGCCTTGATAGACAGGTTGGTTCCCTCTACTCTGACTGTACTGATTTTTGTACTAGACGACACAGCCGTATATTTGAGCTCAGACTGCTCCTCATCCGTAAAATGCCCAAGCAAGTCAATTCGAAGTTCAGAATCGCCCACCGTTATGGCTTGATCTTCATATTTGGTCACTAACTTCGGTGCTGTATTGGCCACAACCGTAGAACGCGAGCTACTAGAAGAGCTGCTGGAAGAAGTTGCAGTGACTCCTGATACTGTCGAAGAGGACACACCTGCTGCAAATGAAGTATTCGTGACTTGGCTGGAGGAGCTTACACTAATATTTGCTCCAGAGTTATTTACTTGTAAATTTGAAACGGTTCCAGCTACCTCCAAACTGACCGGAGAGGAATTGTTCACAACCAATGTATTAATGGAAGCCTGCCCTGTCAGAGCTACGGGCTGGTCACTGTTGACCGACAATTGCTGAATAGTCCCCTGCAACTCTACCTGCTGGGCACCGGTAAGAACTTTTAACTGCTGTATCATTGAGGATGAATCATTTTCAATCGTTGCATTGGAAGTCAATGTCATTTGATCTACCCTTGAATTTCCTTGAATGACTACGCGGACATCCTGTTTGGATACCTCGACATCCTGCAGCTCAGATGTGTTAAACAATACGGTGTTTTGGTCACCGCCCTGAATATATGTTTTTTCTTGTACCGTAAATTTAGAGGCATAGAAATCATGTTCAAGGCTTGACGTAACTGTAAAACTATTTTTGACATTCAAATTCATAACCGAAATGTAGTCGCCGTCAATAGTTAAATCGCCGTCAATCGAGGAGTTATGACCATCTAATACAAGATTGCCGCTGAATTCGGAAGCTTGCCCTATCGGGGCTTGCCCACTCGCATGGATGACCAGTTTGGTGATTGATTCAATGGTCCGCTGTGATGCTACAAATTGAATATCTGCTCCCTTAAGAATCTCCTGGTTAGAGGTTTGCAGGATTCCTTTAACTGAATCCGAGAGTTTATATTCAATCCCGTTAATCCAGGCCTTTCCATCCTCTACTTTTTGGAGTTGGACTACATGGTCCTTGGGGAAAAAGGTAGACATCATATACTGGGCTATATCTTGACGCTGAACGGACGATTTAGGTTTGAAACCGGACTGATCCGTCTTCATGGAGCCCGACTGTAAAGCCGTATTAACGTATGGCCGTGCCCACGGGCTGACCCGATTCCAATCAGTAAGTTTAGCAGACTCCGTGGCGTTAGCTGTAATAGGAAGCCCGGAAGCCCGCATAAGCAGAACCGCAGCCTCCTCTCTGGTTACTGCCGCTTTGGGCCTGAATTTGGAGCCGTCGTCTCCATTCATGAGTCCTGCACGATGTACAGCCTCAATATAGGGACTGGACCAATTTTTCGAGTCTACATCCGAGAAGCTGCTACTTGCTGCTTTAGAAATAGAGAGTTGAAGAGCTTGAGTTAACAGAGCCGCCATTTCTTGACGGGTCAACAAATCCGTTGGCCGATAGGATCCGGACGGGTCGCCATGCAGAAGCCCGGCTTCAATGGCTTGCAGGATGCTTGTCTTTTGCTCTGAAGCAATATTATTGATGTCTTTAAAAGGCAGGCTCGCCAGAGCTACTCCGTTTGACGCATCACTGGCAGCAGATGCAATCGTCTGCAAAGCCGTTGGAGCAACAAGTGCAGCCAAGGCTAATGTAATCAGCCATTTATTGGGCTTAGAACTCATGATGTTCCCTCTATTCTTTTTATTCATTACGGTGCCTCACTGTTAAAGATACCGATATTATCCGTATAATCGATACCTTCATCAAACCATTCACTCGCCTCGTAGTGGCCTGCATTTCCATGGGTAACATCGGATTGTCTAGCTATAGTGGTATGAGGCTGAAACACGGCCGTATCAATCAACTGATTATCGTAATAGAGCGATAAAGTGACAGGTGCTGAATCGTCGTTATAAAATCCCATATCCATGAAGTAATCTACATGCGCATCACCAAAATACATAGTTTCTCCTATCACAAAAGTAGCTCCCCCTGAAATAGAAGCACCAGCGTTTTGACTTATTTCGATCGAATTTCCACTATCACTGCGTTCAATTCTAATTTTCGAAGCATCCAATTCCTCAAAACCCGCATTATAAAGCTCAATAATCTGCATCATAGAGTCGCCCTCCCCCCATGCCAACTCAGAGAAGAAAAGTCCTCTTTTTTCTACAACAGTGACTTGGAAGGTCGTTTGAACGGTCCCCCCCTTCCCATCATCTGCGGTGACTGTGACTGTAGTACTCCCGACTACAAGTGGAGTAATACTCAGTTGGTCACTTGTAACGGTAACCGTTGCTACTCCAGGGTCCGATGAACCAGCGGAATACGTTAGCAAGTCCAAATCTTCATCTGCAAAAGTTGAAGCAAGTCCAATAGTTGTGTCCATAGCACCTGCTTCTGTAGAAACATCATTTATCGTGCTTTGAACAACAGGAGCGTGATTAACCGCAGGTAAAGGAGTCACCGTTAGAGTGAAATTCGTATCAACCGTGCCGCCTTTACCGTCATTCGCCGTTACCGTAATCGTGACAGTACCCGCGTTCACTGGCGTTATTTTTAGGTCGCTTCCGTTTACCGCTACTGTCGCCACGCCTGCATTCGTCGAGGTTGCCGTGTATGTCAGCACATCGCTGTCTTCATCTGCAAACACACCTGCAAGACTCACCGTCTTGATGCCGTCTGCAACTCCTGTCGTCACGTTGCTGATCGACGTTTCCACCGTCGGTGCATGGTTCACAGCTTCCGGGATCACTGGCGTGATTGTCACGTTGAACTGTGTATCCACCGTGCCGCCTTTACCGTCATTTGCTGTTACCGTAATCGTGGCTGTAACCGCATTCACTGGCGTTATTTTCAGGTCGCTTCCGTTTACCGCTACTGTCACCACGCCCGTATCTGTCGAGGTTGCGGTAAAGGTCAGTGCGTCGCTATCTTCATCTGCGAACACACCTGCAAGACTCACCGTCTTGATGCCGTCTGCGGCTCCTGTCGTCACATTGCTGATCGACGTGTTCACCGTCGGCGCATGGTTTAGAGCTTCGGGGATCACTGGCGTGATTCTCACGTTGAACTGTGTATCCACCGTGCCGCCTTTACCGTCATTTGCCGTTACCGTAATCGTGGTCGTACCCGCGTTCACTGGTTTAATTTTCAGGTCACTTCCGTTTACCGCTACTATCACCACGCCCGTATCTGTCGAGGTTGCCGTGTATGTCAGTGCGTCGCTGTCTTCATCTGCGAACACACCTGCAAGGCTCACCGTCTTGATGCCATCTGCGACTCCAATCGTCACATTGCTGATCGACGTTTCTACTATCGGTGCATGATTCACGGCTTCCGGGATCATCGGCGTGATCGTCACGTTGAACTGCGTATCCACCGTACCGCCATTGCCGTCATCTGCCGTTACCGTAATCGTGGCCGCACCCGCGTTCACTGGCGTAATTTTCAAGTCGCTTCCGTTTACCACTACTGTCGCCACGCCTGCATTCGTCGAGGTTGCCGTGCATGTCAGCACATCGCTGTCTTCATCTGCAAACACACCTGCAAGACTCACCGTCTTGATGCCGTCTGCAACTCCTGCCGTTGCATTGCTGATCGACGTTTCCACCGTCGGTGCATGGTTCACAGCTTCCGAGATCACCGGCGTGATCGTCACGTTGAACTGGCTATTTATGGTCCCGCCCTTGCCGTCGTTCGCCGTAACCGTGATCTTGGTTGTTCCTGCGCTCACTGGTGTGAGAGTCAGCTGACTTCCATTCACCGATACCGTCGCTACGTTCGTGACCGAAGATTCCGCTGTGTAAGTCAGAGTGTCTCCGTCAACATCGGTAAAGCTATTTTCCAGATTAATCTTTTTAGGCTCATCTGCTGTACTTAACGTAATATCTGTAAACCCGGTAGTAACGCCTGGCGCATGGTTAGTCACTGAATTTGTTGAAGTTCCACCTCCAGATGAAAATGTCACGCTACTCGATGTAACTGTAGTCGTTTTTTGAACCGTCCCGTCAGCGGACTGAATTTGTCCAATCTGCTTTTGTACTTCGTTGTAATTTTGGATAACTTGTGAAACAGAAATATCTTTAGGGAGCTTAATCGTTTCAACTTTAAAATTCGGGTTCAATGTCACTTTAGCGTTTGCGTTGGCAACTTTTAGCTCCCCAATTGTCCCTGTTCCTTTAATAGAAACATCACTGCCGGAATTCACAGTAAGATGGTTTACGTTGCCATTCAGCTGGATATTAGAGACACCGTTTTTAAGCTCAATTATTCCTTTGGTATCCCCTTTAATCTGAACACCATCACCCGAAATTCGAAGCAGGCTGCTTTCCGGTAGACCATTGGTGTTTAACACAACATCTTTTTGCACGATCTCCAATTGTTGTAGCCCGTCCACATTACGATTGCGCGAATTAAACTTTAATATAGCTCCCTTTAACGCATCTTTATTGGAGTTTCCGATCAACTCTTTCAACTTTCCTTCTATTAAATAGGGAACATTATCAATTGTTACAATATCTCCATCAACGCTATTGATCGTAGCCGTTTGCTCTTGAGTTTTGAAAATATCCAGCAGGAAAGGAGCAATATCCTCCCTTTTTACTTCACCTGTGGGATTGAGCTTGCTGTCATGAATGTCAATTAAACCCAAACGAAGTGCCTTATCTACCGCTCCAGCCGCCCATTGGCTTACCGAGGACTGATCTTTAGGCAAAATGCTTGATCCGCCCTCTGCATTAACCCCTCCGACTGCACGAACAAACACAGCTGCCAGCTCTTCACGCGTAACAGAATCGTTCGGACGGAAGTTTCCTAATCCATCCCCCGATAGAAGCCCGGCTTTTTGTGCGGCTTCTATATATGGCGCAGCAAATTGTTTGCTTTGCACATCTTTAAAAGTAGAAGAACTTGAAATAGGGTCCAATTTTAAAGCTCTGACCAATAATACTGCGAGCTCCTGGCGAGTTAATGTTGCTGCAGGGCGAAAAGTTCCTTGAGGATCTCCCGATAAAAGCCCCTGACGTACAGCTTCTTGGATGGCCACCATTTTATCATTCGTCACATAGGATATATCTGAAAACGAATTATTGGCAGGCGTTGCAGCGTGAGCAGAAGTACCAAACGTCGCCTGAAGAGCAACAAGAGCGGCTGCCCACTTAAGTGAATAAACCTTCAATGGTTGTACCTCCTAATTTACTTTTAAGTAAAACGACCCTATTCAATCTTCGAAATGTTTCTACCTAATTCAAAGTTAATAAAGCCTATTCACTGAATTTATCGATAAATAATGCGTTTATATTATTTTTTTATTCATATATTTGTCGAAAATAAGTGATTTATGTCGTTTCGATTAATATATACGAAAGCTCTGAACCAATTCTGAACAAAATCTTATATAATTGATGCTGGTTGCACTAAGTCCCCAACTATATTCTTCAAATAACTCATTTCCGCGAGTGATTTATCCAGATCTTCCCTTAACCATAATACTTGTTCTATAAAAAAATAATCGCAGGCTAGAAACCTGCGATTATTTTTAAGTTAAGACAGCCTCATGCGAAGTATGGAGTTACGTTTTAAAATGATCAGTTTGCCAAGATTAGCATTGTCGACTATTGTACAGCTTCATTAAGCATAAAAAAGCAGCAACTTCACGGATCGTTCCGGAGAAGCTGCTGCTTTCGTGTTCTTATTGGGCTTTGGCTGTATCAAGTAATCGTAGATAATAAAAAAGCTATGCTTACGAATTATTGGTATAATCCGTAAACATAGCTCTCCACGAGTCTTACTTAAGGTTGTATTTTTTGTTAAAGCGATCCACACGTCCACCAATATCCACGTTTCTTTGTTTACCAGTGAAGAACGGATGTGAAGCGGAGCTAGTATCTACACGGATAACTGGGTAAGTGTTGCCATCTTCCCATTCCATCGTTTCTTGCGAATATTTAGTAGAAGCACTCAGGAAAGTGAATCCACAGCTAGGGTCCAAAAAGATAACTTTGTTCAATGTTGGATGAATATCTTTTTTCATTTGTTTCACCTAATCTTTCATGTAGTTTTAGTTTCAATCTTCAAACGTACTGACGCAATGCTCCATCAGTTGGCAAAAGGAACGGTTATGTCTCAGAAAAAAAGACGACAGATCATAACGGTTGTGCTCAAGGTCGTAAACGACAAGCAAACGATGCCCTATATATTGCATCGCCCATTACACGAACGCTCCGTATCTTTCGTCAGCCTTCATCGTTATATAAGCATATTGTGAATGGTCCTCCGGCTCGTCCCGTATGCTGACATCAGCATAGGAAAACTCGGTGACCACGTGCTTTCGATTCAAAAGGCAAAGCGTGCCACTGTAGCTCAGCATCCATCATACAACCATGAAAAGAAGCCGTTCTCTTAGGTGCTAGCTTTAACTTTGGACGCTCTGTCCACTGGACTAATTCAAGTTTTCGCCGGTTCCATAACGCAGGCTTTTTGCAAACTTACAGGCTTCGCTCAGGAAGAGATCATTCAGGTTGCTATGCAGCAAACCACAAATTATCTAGTTTCACGATGAATCGTGTACTTTTTCAAACGCGGAGAGTATTTTCTCATTTCAATACGCTCCGGATGATTTCTTTTGTTCTTGGTTGTTGTATAGTTGCGATCACCGGATTCGGTGCATGCCAAGGTAACAATAACGCGCATTTATTCTTCCTCCTCAATTGGAATACATGGTATACAATTACAATAGTAATTTTTACGATTAGTTCTATTCTATAATTCATGCTCCTCTTTGTCAACCTTAGAGTCGCGGTTTGTTGCTTCTTTTACTGTGTTCCAGCGATTACGGTACTGTACTAGCTTGGGATGAAGTTCCAATGGCTCACTCGAAAGCAGCAACCTGACGTTTCTAATCCATTCTCCAAAGGATGCATAGGAAGCGCACAAATTAGCAGTTTCAGGACTCATATACAAAAAAAGCGGAGTTGCATACTTTTCCGTCAAAAAACGAATGGCTGCTTCAATTGGCGTATACTTTTTTCGCTTACCTTCCCAGTTCTCAATCACAACAGCACTCAAAGCCTGCTCTCGCTGCCACTCTCCCAGCTCGTCGACCCGCTTATAATACGAGCATACTGGCTGCTTCCACATTCTTCTGACCGTTTCTTCATGTAGCGGATACAGCACCAGCTTTGTAAAAGACAGTGCAGCCCCCGTTTCGGCAAAAAGCTCCAGCTCACTAGCTGTAGTCTGCTCAAACGTATCATAGTAGACCATAGTCCCTTTGTGCGTTTCGATTGGCGGTTCATAACCATAGGGTACATATTGAAGGTTTCTTGTCATGCTGGGCACTCCGTCCTTCCATAGAAAATTTCTCCTTCTATATTATACCCTTGTTATGGCATGAGCTTACATAAAATGTTTATCCTTATTCGACAGCAGGTGTATTACCGCGCGGACCCCGCCGGAACTGCAATGCGTAAAGCCCCATCGTCACAAGCGCAATCAGCGCAAGCACCGTAAATATATTGCTGAAATTGAACACTTGGACATTAGATACAACCGGATTCAAATGAAAGGACGACGAACTATCTAACGTTTTACCCAAAATACTTGTTGTCATCGCTCCGGCAATGAAATTCAACAAAGATAACAGCCCCATTCCAACACCAATCTGATCTTTCGACAAAGTACGAGAAATCGTGTTGGACATGGCAATCTGCATAAAGGTCTGACCTACATTCCCGAAAATAAGCAAAAACAAAATCAGATACGGGGATGCACCTACAAATGTAGACAAGCTGATAAAGCAGATAAACAATAGCGATACGGCTGTATACACCAGAACTGAATTTCCTTTGCTATCGGCCAAACGCCCCCCTTTTTTTCCTAAAAGAGCTGACGCAATAGCAGCGGGAAACATAATCAGTCCAATCGTAGCTGGTGTAAGCTGGTTGAGACTATTCAAAAACTGTGGTGCCAAGTACGGCAATCCAAAGCTAATCCCCGTCCCTAAAAAAGCAATAAGAAGCCCATATGAATATTGCTTGTTACGGAACAGCTTCGGCTGGATGAACGGATCGTGGGCAGTATGAATGCGCCATATAAACAGTCCAAATAAAACCACACCGATCAGAAAAAACATCATATTGGCTTGTGAAATGGAAAGCAACAAGCAGGCCACTGTTCCACCCAGCAATAATCCGCCAAGAAAATCGAACTTCTGATCCTTTCCTCGCTGATCGTCCAGGTATTTGCGAAAGAACGGCAAAGCGATCAGTGGCAGCATGGAAATGACGAACAAAAAACGCCAGCTCGCAAAGCCTGTAATCAAACCGGAAATAATGGGAGCCAGCGCAGTACCTAATGCTAAGCCGATTGCTGTGACGCCTAAAGCTCGCCCTCTTTTTTCAGCTGAGAAATAGCGAACGGGAACAATCATAGCGGTTGCCGGAATAACAGCAGCCCCCGTGGCCTGAAGCAAACGGGCTACAATTAACATCCAAAATTGATTGGCCAACAGTCCAATAAGCGAACCTAGTGCAAAAAATATAATCCCGAATGTCAGCAAATCTTTGAGACGATACTTGTCTGCAAGCTTGCCGTAGGTCACCGAGCCAACTGCATACACGATCATATAACCCGTCAGTAGCCAGCTTACATCGGAGGCACTAATATGAAATTCCTCCCGAATCACAGGCATAACAACATTAAACATAAAAGCGTTCATCACTGAAAAAACAAGTGTGAAGGCCAAAACACGCATAAGCTTATCCGCATTGGGATAAGTTTGTTCTTTTATCATTTGGTTTCTCCCTCTCCTGTAAACATCTTATCTAGGTGACATTTTATAGCTCATAGTTTCCTCAGCCGGGCAAACTTTTCTAATTATCCGCTCAAACGCAGGCATTCGCAGGACGGTAATCGTGAAGAATTTTTTTGAGCAAACCACGCAGCGCCTCCGACTCTCCGACAGATAACGTTTTGCCTACGGAGCTTTTAATTTGCTCAATGGTACGTTCGGCTACCTTGTGAATCTCCAAGCCTTCCTCGGTCAAATAGATTTGCTTCATTCGTGCATCTTCCGGATGACTTTGGCGTACTGCCCAGTTTTTCTTAACGATCCCGTTTACCAGGCTGGTAACACTTGATTTATCAATAAGCAATAGCTTTTCCAACTCCGTATTGGTGACTCCAGGCGACATCGCCAGTATATAGAGCGTCTGCGATTGTGGGGAGGTAAGCCCCAAAGGGCGCAGTGCTGTTTCAATCTCACGCCGGACGGTGGTGAAAATCCATTTAATTAAGTACATCGTGCTCTCTTCTTCCCAAGGAAGACAAACGGGATACACCTCACTTCCCATTTCACCGCTAACCTCCTTATCCATCGAATTTTAATAGTTTGAATTCCAACTAATTTTAATCAGCTGCCTATTTGGTGTCAATACCTTCGTAAAATGATCGTCTACTAAATACAGTCAGTTTCAGAATCACGAATACATTTTATGTATAAATTTATACATAAAAAAAGACAGGTTCCAAAAAGAACCCGTCTTTTTACTGTCTATAGTTGCTTAGTTCGCAGCTTTCACTTGAACCAGCGGATAATCTTTTCCATCCACAGTAACCGTGCTAGCATCATTTAGCTCTAGCCGTTGCCAAATAGTCAACAGCGTACGATAAGGATACTTGTCGAGATCATATTCCGTTGTCCCTGTACCATCATCGGACGTGCTGGTGATGGTTTGATCGGTTGCTATACCGCTACCCTCAGTTGATATCTTTGAAGTCGCGCCTCCGGCTGTGTTGTCTGTCACTGCTCCAGTCTGATCAGCGCTTTTTCCGCTGGATGTACCGCTCAGATCTGTAGAACCACTTCCTGTGGATTCTCCGGCACCTGTCTTGCTTTTGGTGGTAGCGCCCTCAGTGTTAACGTCACCGGACGAACCATTGTTAGCTTTACTGGCTGCCCTCTTATCGTTCTGTTCAGTAAGCGTAAAATTTTCGTATGAGTGCTCCTGTTGATCCGCACCGACAATGACGAGTTTTTTAGGCTTAAATTCTGCCTGCTCTGCCGATGTTTGAAACGCAAACAACAGCTTGACCATTTTCGTAGTGGACTTGGTGTTAGGTACATGTGTCACTATTGCAGCAGGCTCCTCTTTTACCGGCACTGTAGGCTCTACTGGCTGTTGTACAGGCTTTGGAGCAGCGGCAGGCGTTGGTGTGTCAACAGATCCAATGATCCCGGTTGCTTTCAGACCGCCTAATGTTCCTGCAATAACGATTAATACGATCCCGGAAATCACCCCGCCTTTACGGAAACGACGAAGCGTTTTGACCAAAGGCGTGTCTGTCTCACGCTTTGCTGCCTGATAGAAATTTTTAAAAACAGGCTTAGCTGGTTCAAAATATTGACGCCATAGCGTCTTTTTATGCAGGCCCTCTCGTCCTTCTTTTTGGAAGAATAAAAGCAACGCACGCCGGTAGGCTGGTTCAAAACCACCACGTGGAGTAGCAAACTCAGCGTGTTCCTCCGACCAGCGGATAAAGCGGTACATCGTATCGTTATCCTTTGCCCATTTGCGGATCGAACTGACCAGGCGGGCAAAATCCAGTATTCCTTCGCCAGTACCATCAGAACGATAGAAAGCTGGCAACAGACGGGCAAAATTGCCTTCTGCAAGCTGCTGGGGCAGCCAACCGTAAGCCCAATCCTGCACCTTTTCTACTTCGCTTGGCTCCAGACCGTCTAGCACCGATGGTTCCGGGTCCTCCGTGTTAAACCAATCATAAGCCGCAATCAATCGCACTGCTTGTCCCTTGAGAGGAGCAGGCAACTTTCCAACCCACTGCACCAAATCGGGCCGTGTGAAAAACGGAATCTGTACGACCTGATCAGGTGATATTTCTTTTAGCTCTACTTCAGTGAGTAAATATCGATCCGATGCTTCCCGTAAGCGCTCTGTTAATCCGGATTGCTCCAGCGGGGACAGTGTGCCCACGGCAGAACTACTGTCCCATTGACGCAAGCGCTGGTGAATGGCAGCCACAGCCTCTACCGGCTTTCTCTCGGCACGCAGCTTGCCCATTAATGCAGATTCAGCCAACAGCTGAAAATCGGCATTCGCTGACACTTCGATATACCGACTGCCCCATTCATGCACCACGGCCAATAGACCCTTTACATCAGGCGTTCTTTTCATCTGACTGTCCATGTAGGGAATGAACAGCATTTTCGTGAGTGCCGGATTACCCAGTACTTTCGTAAAATAGACCTTGCCTAATGACGGATTCTCTTCAATCGTATGATAAATATACGTGACCGCTTCCGTATTTCTGGCAGTATAAGCGTTGTTTAGCGAACGGATTAAATACTCCACCAGCCGATTTTCGCTACTGCGTGCATGAACTTTATAATAGTCCTTGAAGCAATCAACCAGCCCTACATCTGGAATGTGTCCATCCTTCACCCGATCAAACTCGTGATCAAAAAAGGACAGAAACAGATCATTCAGCCGCATTTTACGTGGCAGCGCATCGGATGGCGATAAATAATCAGTCAAGCTTCGTAACACAGTGATTCGCTGCTCGTTGTATAATGACCGCTCGCCCTGCTCAATTCTGTACAGCGTAATGAGCTCATGATAGCTGGAAGGCGTTAGTTCACGCCCTGCCTCCATGCCTGTCAGCATTTGCTCGGCAAATTTGAGAAAATCGTCAGGAGCCTCGCCATTCAGTAGCGTACGGACAATCCAGTCAAAATACGGCTGTTTCGCCTGCTCTGCATCCACATTCAGTATTCGACTATTGTTAGAGAGGTCAAATACAAAGTCCTTTTCTACATTCCGATCACCGGGACGCAAGCTGAAAGGCTCAACAAACATTAAGTGAATGCCTTTTCTGCTGTTCGGTTCCTGCGCATATGTAAGAAATCCGAGTCTGTTGCGAAATGCATAAGGCAGTGCCGCATACAACACACCCAGTAGCTGTTTGGCTGAAGATGCAACCGCTTCTGCTGGAACATTCAGCGCTACATATACCTTCTTGCGACCCGCAGCTGACATCATGACCGCGTATAAAAGCTGCTTGAACACTTCTTCGCTCAGCTGCAATTGAGCCAGTACTGCAGACGGGTCAATAGCGGGAAATACACTACCACCTGGTAGACGCTCTAATTCCGGTAATTCCGTTCCCTGCTCAATATCATAGGTATCGACAAACGAAGTGTTCAGCCACTGCTTATAATCAGACGGAGATTCACCATGTCCAGCCGGAATCACATAGTTATGCGTAAAAAAGGCGCTCCGAAGCCCAGTGAAATCCGCTGCTTTATAAATACTGCGTCCGAGCACTACATCCCCGGACTCTGTCCGTACCAGATGTAAAGCTTCGGGATAGACACTCTCCTGCTTCTCGCCACGCGCTGTCAAAGCCGCAGGCGCATCATACACACATAAAGGATGCAACACCTTTTTAATAAATGAAGCATCCAACCCTTTGGAATTAGCTACTGTATCGAAGCCTTCCGTAGAACGGAAAATACCGCGCCGTTCCCGTGTATACATTTGCTGCTGTATCATATGAGAGGTAGATAAACTCACTGTGATTCTCTCCCCTCAATGTACTTCAACTTATAGAGCAGCCAGATGAATGGCTCATCTACACGGATCGGACTAACCAACCCTTGCAGCTTTTGGTCCACTGGATTGCTACCTAGAGCAGAAACTGCGAAATAGGCTGTATCTGTAAAATATACATCCATTGTGCCCTTGAACGGCTTATCCACCTTCTCGATAAAGCGCCGAACTTCGCCATCAATGTTCGCGAACTCATCCAAATCCATGTATTTGCGATGTTCCATTGGGTTAAAAATATTGCTGTTTGTCTTGATATACGTGCCTTCTTCATCTGCCAGCGCAGTAAGCATGTCGCTTTTGGTCAGGACCACAGCGGTCGGAATGTCCGTCTTGCCTTTTTCCTGGTATGCGATAAAGTCACCGAACATCGTAAGTACGACATCACGCGGTTCATCATATTGCGAGACCCATTCACCAGGCTTATCGCCAAGATTAATCTTAATACGTTCCCGGATAGAACGGATTTGCAGTGGATCGACCATAAAAAGAATTCCCGCAGAATTTTTAATATGCTGTCCATGAAGTCCCAGATAGTCCTGATCGACCATCCCCTCACCGGCTACATCAAAAAATACCAATGTCAGTGGTGGCTTTTCCTCATCCTTAAATACAAACTGGAAAATAAAAGGCTCCTGCATCTTTTCTTTTTGTGTCGATGTAAGCAGATCGCCTCGTTCAAACAGTGGTTCCTCATACATCGTGCGGAACTTGCGGCTGATCTCTGCATTAAGCGGCATGCAAGCTGCGTCAAAATGATCGGCGGTCACATGCTGCAGCGTGTGAATCAGAGAGGTCATAAATACAGATTTTCCCGCCTGCGAAGCTCCAATAATTGAAATGATATTACTCGGCACCTTGCCTGCGGTCACAGGTAGCTCGTTATGGCAGTGTGGGCACAGTCGGCGACGTGTCAGCTCACCGTAACGGTCCGTCAGACCTGTCAACACATGATCTGAATACAAGCGATGTTCCTCAGGTACATCATAGGGATGAAGAATTGCCTCCATATCATGTACACTATCCAAGCCAAAACGCTCCCGATATTTGTTCAACAGTTCATCTTCACCCAAAGCGTAATCCTCATCATCTTCACGGTGATGGGAAGCACGGAATACCACTTCCTCTGGGGAAAATTTACTAAAGCAATAAGGGCACACAATATCATAGAATAACGGCCGCGGTTCGGCCTGTGGCTTTCTTCTGAATAAATTGCTAAGAAAACTCATCGGTTGTGGCCTCCTTTCATTCAGGAACTAATTCATATATCGTGCCATACTTCTGACCGTCCGTAAAAAACAGCCGCACATACTCATCTCCCCCCACTTCAATAGCGGGTAAAACATTCCGTCCTGCAGCAAAGGGTGCCGTGAACGGATACAAGGTGCCATCGTCCCGGTCAACCGGATAGCCGCCACGCTTCTTTACGTAGCAAAGCACCTCCTGCGGAACAGGAACTTCGGCTGTCACCTGAATCTGGACTGTTTTGCGGCTGCGAAACCAGCTTTTTTTATGGTGAACCGCATATTTAATTTTGGCTCTACCCGTGCTCAACTCCAGTTGGTTGGTTCCGTCTGGCTGACGGATTACAAAGGTGTCACCCTCCTCCCGAACAGCCGGATACACGGTATACCGCACACGTCCAATGCCTTCAATCCGGTCACGATAGCTGCCAGCGGCCTTATATTCCTCGCGTGTAAAAAGCTTCAGGTCAGAAGTCGGCGTTTCATTCTGCCCGTTCGCACCTGCATCGGCTGATTGTTTGGCAATATAGACTACGGCTACACCTTCAGGCCACTGCCAGCGTAACACTACCCGGTTGTCGTCAATTTTGTGGCTCAGCTCCGAAATCACAGGATCACCGGGCTGTGCATCCCTATACTGCATAAGTTCCAGCCTCCCGTTCTAAAATCCACTGCTGCGTCGATTGCGCGTCGGGCCTTCCGGTGCCCCTCTCCGTTGGCCTGATGGCCCACCTTGGCTCCCACCACCAGAAGATCGGCGAGTATTTTCCGCAATCGGCAGAACAAGTGAAAAGACAGCAATAAGGGCCGCCAGTACGAGCGCTGCTAGCAAACGAATCATCAAGTCACCTATAGGCGAGCCAGATAACCCTCTTTCCAAAATCAAGCCAGCGAGCAAGCCGGCTGGAACTCCACCAATTGCAAAATTCCGCGCGAGAAAACGGTTATCAAACATCAATCCAAGAGCCAACCCTAATAGAACTCCGATGATAACCAGAGCCGTTACGCGATAAATAGCAAAATACAGACTGTCGGCATACTCACCTGTCCGCTCCGTTACCAGCGTGCGATCACCAATTTTGTTATATATTTTACCAAACGCCTGCGTAAGTCCTTGGGCATTGGCTACATTAGAATAAGTTCCGCCCGTTAAGCTAGCAATATTTTGCAATAAAGCTATACCATCCGATTCTGCCAGTTTTAGTCCGATCGTATTAATCGGAATCTGGCGGGCAATGTAAGGCGCCAATGCAGTCTGCGTATCCAGATCGCTAAAACCGTCAGAAAGCATAATAACGAGAGAACCTTTTTCCGCACTGCCTTGGGTTTCAATCTCCTTGATCGTCTCGTCCAAAGCAAGCCCAATGTCTGTACCGCCTGACAATAACGCCTGCATACTATCGATTTTCGAATAAACCGCTTGCTTCTCTGCATCTGTGCCAATGGGAGTAAACGGCTGTACCAACTGCGCGGTGGATTCAAAAGAAACAATGGCTACGCGCTTGTCCCCATCCATTTGTCCAATTAGACTCTTGGCAGCTGTTAGGCGTTCATTATCGGGATCTGTTTGCTGCATACTCCCGGAATTATCAATCACAAGCACGAGGTCCTGTACACTCTTGCGCCCTTCAGGGTTAATCTGATACCCCAGTTCCAATAGTAGACCTGCCACGAACAACATGACCAGTGTAGCGGGTACCAGTAATTTCCAGGACAATCCTGAGTATCGTTGTCGCCATGAATGTCCATTCAACTGTGGCGAAATCAGTTCGCCGATAAGGCAACCTAGACCAATGCACAGCGCCATGATGCCAAAATACAGCCCGACCACGATGATATGCGGCCAATGGCCTATTAATTTGTGAAGAATAAGCTCTCCTAAGATGAAGCCTACTACAGCGCCCAGCAAGCCAAACACCAATAGGAGAACGTTAAATTTACGTTGCTTCATAAGATTCGTTGCTTCCTTCCATCATTAAAGTAGGATAATATATGGCTACCGCAATTCCGGCAACCGGTCCACGTCGATTCCATGAAACACGAAACCATTCGCAGTATATGTCTCATAATACGTTTTGCCGTTGCGGTAAACCATCAGATCCTCCAGATGGAAGCCGCCCATCAAATGCAGTTTTTCCACCCCGCTACTGCGACGCTCATGAACAAAACCCAGCTTGTAAATTCGCGAAGTAATGTCGACGTCCATCGCATAAGGAAGAAATTCGCCTTCGTAGTCACCAAAAAAATACTTTTCTTCATACCGATGCTCATGGGTATAGTCGAGCAAACGTACATTGATTCCGCCGTGCTGTTCTAACGTTTGATACAGTTTTTTAAACAGCTCATCCTTCGGAACGACCAGCCGATTTTCATATGCAGCAGCTACATTGGCACGTCGTAATAATTCTTCTTCGAATGTCTGATTAAATGGCTGTGAGCTGAGAATCAAGGTACGGCAGGTCTGCGTAAGTCTATCCACCAGTGCAGACAGACCTTCATCCAGAAACCCAGATACAGGTCCCATATGCCGGGCGTCAAAAAATACAGATTTCCCCCGCTTGCTTTCCAACTCATGCATGACATCCTCCGTCACACGCTCGTAATACTCGAACAGGTTTTGACCTGTGTAACTGTCAGCCTGCCGAATACTATCCGTTGCAGCTTGATGCAATTCACGCTCCAGGTTGGCTAGCTGTACTGTAATATGCTTCGCCTGTGCATGCCATTTTTCCAGTGCCATTTCATAGCGGCGAAGTAGCTCCAAATCCACTTGAATCCGCAACATGTGCATTTTATGCCCGTAGACTGTTTCAGTGAGGTAACGGATCAAGCTACGCACATTATGTTTATCCATAAGCGGCAGTCGCTGAAAAGGCTGATCTTCCACTCGTCCGCTATACAGCGCATCCAGTTCGGCCGCACTGATCTGCAAATCATTGGACGTATCACGAATCATTCCCCGAACAGCCGTAAGCACATTCCCTGTTTGATTTTCATCCGTCCAATCTGTCAGCTCGAAAAAGCCGATATGAGGATGTTCCTTAGCAGCTGCATTCACAGCCATCTGCAAACGCATATCCGCCTGAAAATCTCCCAAGCGCTTCTGTACGATCCGTTCACAGTTATCGCGGAAAAAGGCTTCGCACCCCTGACCAAACAAGGTTTCCTCTGCCTCACGTAATGACATTCGTTTCAGCGAGCCGTAGCTGGCTCCGCTCGTCATTAGTGCGCTCATGTCCATGATCGCTTCATTTCCAGGTACTAGATCATTTCGTGTACGGCCGCGCTCAGCAGCATCTAAGCCAAAATAATTTAGCTTATCGCGTATGTCCCAATCCTGCTCTGTTCTCATACGCTCTAGCAGCTTCACATAAAAGTGATACAACACCGTAAGCGCAATCGACTGATTAGGGCGGTTAACCCGGGAAAATCCAGCCGACACATAACCCTGCCGCCCGGATTCCGTCATGATGTTATTCTTAAACGATGTATTATTGTAGCCTCCATCCTGTGACCGATAGGAATCCCCTGCCTGATAACGGTTTTTAAGAAGTTGAATGTGACAAATAATATCACAGCTCTCGCGCAGGCTATTCGGCACCGTTACGCCGCGCTCATTCTTGTCGGACAGCACATAGACAAGATCGAACAACGGAGATGGAGCATGAGATACCGGGATGGTCAATTTGTCCTCGGTCATATGAAGCGGTGCTGTAAACGTATATGCTGGGCTCTGGATGTAATCCAACTCCCGCATAAAAGCAACGGATGTTGCACTTCTGTAGCCAAATTGGGCAGCCTGGTCGCTTTCGCTCATCAACACATACAGATCCATTTGTACCGATTTAAAAGATTGGGCAAAAATATACTCTGCCAACAGCGTAATTTCAGGAATTAATACGTTCATGGGATCATCCGCTGTTGTCAGGATCGACAAATGTACACGCTCAAACGAGGAATACAACCGACCATAATCAGCCAGATGTCCACTAGCCCGGCGTAACGCGGTGTTAAGTTCAATTAGCTTTGATTCATGTGTATAAAAAGCCTGGTGCAAGTCACGGCGTAACGTTTGGTGACTACTTTCTTCCGGTACAGCTACCGTATGAACGATGGCCTCTACCGAACGGTCTGCAGCCGCGTGCTCTTCCTGCGAGCAAATCTGAATATAGGTTACTCCTGTGCTGTTATCCCACTTGGTCCGGTTGATATCTGCAATTGTGTTCATCACCGGGCTCATGTGATCGCCGATAAAAAGAAACACGGACGGGAAATGGATGCTGCTGCGTCCATCCCCGCTTCCGATTAATTGGTCCTCTGCGGCTGCATAGTCAGCCGCATAACGTAACAGCTGCTCTCTCATACTTTACTTCAACTTTCTGCGGATGTCGTTTAATTTTCCGGCCATTTGAGCATAAAATGCATAAAGTTCCGCTCCATTAGCCAGCTCTACCTTTTCATATTCCAATTGATTGCGTGCCTCTGTGTAAGTGGCAGCCAGCTCATCCAACTTCGCCAGCAGTGGTGTAATATCCTCAGATGAAGTCAATACAGCATCACGGCGATCCGCCTTACGCATTAGTGCTGCAAATTTCTTTTCATCCAATCCACGGAAGTTTGTAAACACTTCAAACTCCACATAATTGCGGCTCTTCATGACGTTGGCAAACGGCTCCCACGCCTCTTCCTCTTCATCACGATCATAGACGTACAAAGCGCCTTTTTTCGTAATTGTGTCTGTATAGAGGGCCTGAATGAACTGATCCAACCATTTTTCTTCATCCTGATATTTGCCCAGTAAAGCTTCCAATTCAGCGGCTTTTGCTTCGATTTGAATATATTTCGCCAGCTCATCACGAACCACCTGTGTTAACTCCGGTGAACGGATCAGGTTTTCCTTGGCCATCTCTTCATTGATACTGCCAAAGATGTCCTTGCTTCCGGTCTGCTCCAGCCCTTCAGCCAGTAGACGCTTCAGCTCAGACCATGCTCTTTTCACCTCGCCCAAATTCGGCTTGGATTCCTGTAAGCGCATATCGTAGCCTGCCAGTAGCGCATTCATATCTAGCGCTTGTGAGCGAATTACAGTAAAACGGCTGCTTGTATTTTGATCGACATCTTTCTCACGAATCACTCCGAGTGCCTTGGCCCGGTCGAAATCATTACGAATGCGGGCATTGTGAGCTTGCACACGCGAATTGATGTAAGTTTCTCCCCATGATTTTTCAGGAATCGGCGACGGCAGATTCGTCCAGTTGTTCTGACCTGTCTGCACCAGATGTCGGCCAATACCTTCACGGTCAAGAATGGTTTTCTCATAGCTCTCTTCATACACTTTGAGCGGCGTATATACAAACAGAGGAACACCATTACGCGTATTGAGCCAGAAAATCCGGTTACGGACTTCACTTTCTTTAATAGTGAAGTGCGATTTGCCAATTGCATTATTTTGATAATTGCGAACGCCTTTCAGGATATTAGGCGACTGTACAGGTACCGAAACGAATCCCCAGGATGGGAAATACAAATTGCCAGAACTGTTGCTCAAATGGAAGACAGGTACAGCCTCCTCATCCAGCTTGCTTGCAATGTAACGCTCCACAAATTTTTCAATTGCTTCATCCTGCCCGTACTTCATGACCAGGAAATCCTCCATGGAACGGGTAATGAGATCACCGAATTTGTCAGTCAAGAAATTGGAGATCGAGCTGATGATGTCCATATCCTGATCTTTCACCCATTGATCTGAATTTCCCAGCAATTCTTGGGCAAAATCACGAATCAAATCGTCACCATTGCGGTTATCCAGCAACTTGGTCACAACTTCTGAAATATCCGGTACACTTACCAGATTCCAATAATACGTCTTGTTACCTTTGTGATCGGATTGTTCCTCGCCATTAATCAGCAGATCACCATTCTTTTCGAAAATGGCACTCAGTGCGTTCAAAATTTCAGTAAATACATTATAAATGCGGTTATTTTCTTTATTTAGCAGGTCATACAGGTCTTCATAGAATTCAATGAGCTGCTCTGTACGTTCCACATCAGCCCGCAGCCAATATTCGTTGATTTTTGCTTCAATATATGCATTTTTCTTCTTATCCTTGGATACAAACGCACTCTTAGCATCGCCCAGCTTCTCGTTCGCCTGCTCTCGCGCCCATTCAATGTCCGTAGGAATACGGTGCAGTGATTCACGCAACGTTTCAACATAGGAAAGCAGCATTTTCAGCAAGCTAAACCCTTTTTCAGTATATATCATGCGGGATACATAAAACGGCCCTTGCTCGGGATGTAGGAACATCCGGCGGATTTGGTCCGTAAACTGTCCTACAATTTCGCCAGGAAGCTGTTTCTTCGCTTTGATATATTCTTCGCGAGCACGCGTCAGGAACGTTTGCTCCAGCTCAGTGTCCATATTAACTACTTGCATCTTAACAACATTGTTATAACTTAACCGTTCACTGTTTTCAAAGCCCGGAAGCGGCTCAGGTACACGGGACTCAAAGTTTTTGATCATGCTATCCAGATCCACGCCCAGCTTGCGGGCAAACTTCTCTACATCCTCCTGATTTGGCGCTTGCTCAAACATTTTGGACATTTTACCAAACATTCGGTAAGCCAGATATGTCGTCATTTCCTCCATAGGTAGCACTGCCGAGGAAGCTCCGATAATATTGTAATCGTAGTTTGCTGGATACGCCTTATTCATTTGCGCGATGTTGGTACGAATGTTGCTGATGTAGTCATGAATGGCGAACTCTTCACCCGACTGTTTTTCCTCACTCGCCATAAAGTTGGTGATGTTCTCAGCGGTGACATTCATGCAGTAATCATAAGCATTTTCCAGTAGTTTGCCTTCCGTATTCGTAGCCGAAATAAGGTGACACAGATTGAACGGCGGCAACGGCGAGTTTACGGTCAAAATGTTGCCGTACTGTTGCTTAAAGCGTTCACCACGACTGTCCACATTCATCCAGTAGTCCAGCTCTTTCAGTGCAGCATAGCCATTCTTTTTAATATATTCACGCGTATGCTCGCTCAGGCTTTTGTTCGCCAGATTAATATCCGGCGTGAACAGATAACCCAGCGTGTTTACACGGTCTACACCTGCGGAGCCATAGTCCCGCTCAATAATGCCTCGAACGATATATGAGATATCGAGGAAAGTACCGCTTCCTGTACCGCCGGACAAACCGGATAGCAAAAACACCATAAGCTTCTTGTTAGTACCTTCAGACAGGGTTTTGATTTTTTTGTCAATACTTTGTACGACCTGATTGATTTTGGTGAACAATAGTAATCGTCCAGCCTGACGTACCCCTGCCGCCCCGTTCATACCATCGGTAATGCTCAGCTCGGGAGACAGCCAGTCAGTGATGTACGGCTCCAAAATACTGCGGTTTTGCAGCAACCCGCCGATTTCCGCATTGGACAGCAGTACAAACTCATTGATGGGGTCCAAACCAATCCCTTTGTATTTTTTGTTGCGGTCTTGTTCATTCGTTTCAAAAGCGAGAAATTCTACGTTATCCGGTTTCTCGCTCTTTTTCTTAGAAATCGGGTCCGCAGGCAGCTTGAATCTACGGTTGATTTGATATTTCAAGCGGAGAAGGGCGTCAATCCCCGTTCCCCCAAGTCCGATAATTAAAATAGGATTATCGATGGTATCTACTCTGATCTTATCGCTTACGATCCCTCCGCCGAGTGATACGTCTAATTGTTGGATATGCTCTCTAACTACTGGTTTCATAGATATGACCTCCTAAGGGTTCGTTTAGCTGTTTACTGAAATAAACTCCAGTAAAATGGTTTTGTCCACACTAGCCAGCGGAATCGTCAGACGATCACCGTTTTTCAGTTCAAGACCATTGCCTGCGTCTACAGCACGCCCGGATTTTTCAATCGTAATCTCTGGGGTACTACGCACCACAATGCGATCCTGGTTCGCTGGCGTGAACACGACCTTATCGGTTCCAGCAAATTCTGGCGCCAGTTGCAGCAACTGGTGTAAATTGAATTTGCCCCGGAAGGTGTTCAGCTTCTTATACTGCGGGTATGTCTTTTCGCCGGTATTTTCGTCCCGGATTTCCAGTACGATCTGACCGACAAAGCCACGATTGGCTTTTTTGACAGCCTTCCAGATGAAATATGCCGCCACTAGCAGAACGAGCAGTCCCACCCCTAAAAGAATGAGTGGCAATAGCTTAGACTTTTCAGCAGGTGCCGTAGGCTGAGTTGTGCCAGTATTCGTACCGCTCGCTGCCCCAGCTTTGGCACTGATGGTTACAGGCTGCGTTTCACGGTAAAAGCTCTTCTCCTCTGCTCTGACGGTTAGCTCATAGTCATGCTCATCCGGAATCGTATATGAGCCGGTAAAAGCATCGCCTGCGTTTGTTAGGGGCACTTCATTCGTTGCGCCGGTATCAAGGTCCTTGACCTTCAGGACAGCATTCATATTCGCATACAATTCCTGATCCTGATACGGCTGGTTATTGCTCGTCAGATAGGAACGAATTTGAACCGAGTCACCTTTTTTGTATGATTTGGCAGGCGGTGCGTCGAGCTTCAATTCCAAATCATAGTTAAATACCAGATTAATATCAATCTTATCCTGCTGCACTCCCTTGACTTGAAGCTTCCAGTCGCCAGCCACAGGCTTGAGCAATTTAATCAGCGAGTAGCTTTTGGACTTGGACAGCAGTACATCGCTCGAAGGAATCGACTTCGTGTTGCCCGATGGGTCTATTAATCTCGCGTCCACCGGTTTCGAGGACATGATCGAAATGTTGGCTTCCAGCACGCTATCGTTTGGTACGGTTACTGTAACGTCCTGATAGTCGCCGTTTGCCGTAATGGACTGCAAGGGCACCACTTTCAATTTCAAATTGCTGGCGAAAATTTCACTCAAAATGTTCGGCAGATCGTCTGCCGAGCTTGTAATAAAGGACTTGCCACCCGTTTGCTGCGCGATGTCGGCGAGTTTATTTTTATTCAGCTTTCCATCTGCATTCAAACCGATGGTATAGATCGGCACACCGCTTTTTTTAGCCTCGGCTACAGCCTGTGCCATATCCTGAGCGGATTGGCTTTCAGTTCGGCCTGTCGTCTTATTAAAATCGTTGTTACCATCAGCTAACATAACGATCATAGGCGCATGCCCGGCTGTTTTTCCATCCTGCAAAATACGGATCGCTTCCTTGACACCTACGGAGGTGTCAGTATACGCTCCCCGGTTCAGCCCGTCAATAAACGTCTTCAGTTCCTGCTTATCTGCTTCGGATGAAATATTAAGCAAGGCTTTCTCGCGCTGTACGACATCCGTATAGGCTACAATCCCAACCTTGTCATTTTGTGTTGACAACATATCAATAAACATTTTCATGGCTTCATTGCCAATTTTCCCAGGATCACTGGTGTTCATTGAATTACTTACATCGACTACCAGCACCGCATCCACTTTAGAAGCTGAGGGTGAAGCGGCATTCGCCGTCTGTGGCTGCCAGGCCGAAATCGAGGTCATGATCATTGTACATATGATTCCGATGACCAAAAACCATTTTCTGTCTCTACTAAACATCGCTTGTACCCCTTTGCCGATTAATTCTCATTCTAAATTACAGTTGTACTCCACTACTATTAAATTATAATGAGTTTTACATGAGCGCCAGCTGAAAATCCTGTCCGAGCGGCCTGAATACGACCAAAAAGCCTATTATACCGCGATATTTTACCAATATCCTGCAGTAATGATATAATTATACCCCAACAAGGGCAATCGGGCACCAGCCTTCTCCTTTATACGACAAAAATAACCCTAGCGAAACCCGTTCATGTAAAACAGTAAAATAAAAATCTAAGCAGAAAGAGGAAGTACACTATGATCTCATACGGATGTCTGGCGATTATGTTTCTTTTTGTCGCCATTAAATCACTAATCTACTATATACATAAAAGACGCGCCCCGTCGATTACACAAATCGACACCGAGCTTCTCGCACTGCTGAACCGGAGAAGTGAGCGCAATGAATAGCTCCAAACAGGCTGTGCAATTTCGCCCCTTTACCCGCACAGAGCGTGCCTTCCAAAAGCTGAGAGTCTGCAAGCGCTGCGGACAATTCACCGCCCTTTGGGAAGAGAAATGTACATCGTGTGGTCGGGATACGCTGGTCCCTGTAGAGCAATATGCCCAACTCAGAGCCAAACGTTATTTTCATAAAGACCTTGCCGTCGGCATCGCGCTACTGGCTGCTTCTATCTTTTTCGGTCACTCGTCACAGCAAATGCTACTGTGTGGTATCGTCGGTGCGTTTCTCCTGTTGCCCTTGATCCTTCTACAGCAGCGCATTGTTCCTTATGAACAGCGTAGGCAGCTTATACGCCTTTTCAGAGGCCGTATAGGACAGATCCAGGAAGGATTGAACGTGAATCACAAAAATGCAGTTGCCCTGCGACAGCTCAGTGAGCGTGTCTGTTATGAAATGTTACGCGAGATTGCCGTACTCATTCACAATGATCGGATAAGGCTCCAGCAGGTCGCTCTGCTGCAATCATTTGTTCTTCGCAAAGATATGGAATTAACGCTCGATCCTCTCCTGATCAAAAGCTTTGAACCCCTTATGGTCAGATACATTGGAGAGGTTGCCAGACTCAATCGTGAGCTGATTAAGGATCGGACATTCCGGTATGTGGCTTTTTATGAGCGCCGTATTTTAGAGATGGCAGGAGGCGAAGATATTCTCGTTCGCGTAGCTAGTGCCGCTGTCCGTAAAAAACGCTACATAGTCACCCATGCCGCTTTCATTTCCAGATATGTTCGGAAGCTGCCAAAGGAACGAATCCAACGTTTATATCATATCATTCAGGAGAATCCGTTAGAACCCTTTGGAGATTTGGCCGATGAAGTGAAGATCATGTACCTGATGGAGCAGTATAAAAGCTGAGTTGCCATAATGCCCTTTTATATATGACGTATCCCAGTCAAGGAATCACTGCAATGGATCAGCAAAAAAACCGTCAGGATCGCCAATGTGCCTCCAGACGGTTTTTTAAATATGGATTATAATGACGCTCATGCATCTTTATTGACCTTGCAGTTTATGCTGCGCATGCTTAATGGAAGTAAAGTTAAATGCTCGTACTCCCTTGCTATCATACACAATAATCTCTTTATTCAAATACGGGTGTAGACCATTAAAATATCCGGGCATAATCAGTCTGCGCATAAAAAGGTTTTTACCCAGCAGACGGGGTGAATTGGTCGCTACAACAAGCATCTGCTGGGTTGCTGACCATGGGCTAGGCTGAATATATGACAAACAGTACTCGCCTGTCGTAAAATCGTCACCCCATGTATACCCGTCCTCGGTACATGCAATTTGAAGATGAGCTTGATACTTCTGAAGCAGCTCATGTCTGGACAAGCCTGAAGTGATACAAATCACGTTGCTATCAGCCAGCTCTTTCTCTGAAATATCTTTAGAAGAGACCACAGGATAATGAACACCAATGTACGGATTCCAAGTCGCTGTCCGCGGGCTAGCCAAGGCGTTCGCCGTTCGTTTCACTGCCTGCTCTTCCTCTGATGTAGTATAGCTAGATGGAAGAACGATGTGAAGTCGATCCATATAAACGTCAAGTACACCCATACCGTGACTAGCACCATTTCTTCCCACGCTTTGCAAACCCGCAATACTCTTAGCTGCATCCGCATTTTTGGTGGAGTCTTCACTGCTCTCTCCCTCCCGTTCAGCAATCAAACGGTATTCGGGTGAGGGGCGTTTGTGCGAGTGTGTTTTAACAAAGCGAAAGCGGCTGTATTCTCGTAAATCCAACATGAAAATGCGGGCTCCAATACGAACCTGAGCGAGTTCCAAGGACATGTCCTCCTGCGAGAGATGAATCACAAATTCTTCTGCGTGAACAGCCTCAATATCCAATTCACCAGTGGAGCTCATTTCGCCATACAACTCCGCATATTCCTCGTTTTCATCCATGCGCGTCAGTTCCAGCCAGTAAGCCCGATTATGTCTGCCCCGTTCCGTCCGATAGGCAATACGCTGAGGCACAACATCTCTTTTCCATTGCATAAGCCAACCCAGTATGCCGTCCAAAAGTCTTAACTCATGCGTATCCCAATGATTAGACTGCCGCTCTATCACACCTTTAAAATGGTTCGATGAAAGCTCTGTTACAGGAGCTGTGTATGCTTGGGCAAATAAATAATCCTGGTCACCACACACATCCAATATTGGAATATTGATCAAATTTTTCAGATGCTTGGGGTGTGGCGTCCCTGAGATTACCGCAATAGCTGCAAACCGAGAAGGATAAGCCTGTGCCATCGCCCATGCAGCATATGCACCATTTGAGTAACCCGTCAGATAGATACGTTCTTCGTCCACTCGGTACGCTTGCAGTATGACATCTAGCCCCTCCAAAAAAGCGGCTTCTCCAATATAACTGCCCAGCGTAACGCCACGACACGAAAAAGTAACAAATATAGCCTCGTCTTCCCAACCCCGCCCAAAACCTCTATTCTGAAAATCCGGCAGTCCCAGCTCATATCGCTTGCCAGGCATTAGAACGATCAGTGGATACCGTCGCTCAGCCGTGTAGTTGCTGGGAAGCTGGATGGTATACCGTTGCAAACTATTGTCCAAACGGGAGACAAAAAAACTTTCACCAATGCCGTCGGCCGTCAAAAAAATATGTTCTTTCTGAAGTAACGATGGGTGCTGTGACTGTTCGGTATGTCCAGATATAAAAATTTGTTTTAATAGCTTAATATATTCACGCACCACCTGGGAATCCCAGATTTCAAAAGGATCTTCCGGCGAATCCGTTAACCTGTTTAATTCCTCAAGCAGGCCCTTTATTTGTATTTTCTGCGCAGAATGAAGAACATCTTTAGCGTTGGCTTGCATGTACTGGTCATACTCTTCCTGCAAGCCCTCCACGACGACTGACAAAGGCCGCACAAGTACCGAATACACAAAATGATGTTCTACAGCCTCATAATCCCGATAGGTAACGGTGAAGTGCAGCATTCCCGTATTCCCGATCTTCTCCTCATCCCAGGCGTAGCTTTGCTCCTGCTCCCAATGGGCTGGAAACTGATCCAGCTTCATGCCCTCATCATTCGTTACCTCGACCCATAACGTTTGATCTGAGGGAAGAAGTATCCGATCCTTACGCAGCAAATAAAATAAAATCGGGCTGTCTTCTCCTTCCCTGCCAGCACTTTGCTCAACCTCTAACCATGCCATATGATTACGTATATTACGCTCTACGAATTCACGATGCAGTTCTATCACATCTGGTTCATCGCATACCTGATTTCCACTGATACGAATAGAGCGGGCCTCATCAGGAATAAATGCAGCAATGATAACGACCGTGTGATCACCTTCCTCCAAATACAAGCGAAAGGGACCGGATTCGGCATATACCAATGTGCCATCTATCCAAATTTGTCCGGTTCCTTCAAACGGTCTAAAAATCACTTCCTGTGCAGTCATACAACGTAGATTTGAAACCAGCAAAAGTCTTTCGTGTTCAGCCAAAGGCGGAAAAACACCTAGATTCAGTTCAGAGGTCCGAGGGTCAAGCTCGGTCAGTAATCGGCACACTGCCTTTCCTCCTGCTGAAAGCTCGATTCCATCTTCACCACAAGCCTTTTCCAAATTCCATTCCTCTTGCGTAAAATGACTCGACCATTCCCTGCCCACACCACAATTTTCCGGAAGCTCGACTGGGCCGACTGCATAAGCAGACGCCAGACGTACCGGATGATCCGACAGCACAGTAGTTGCTTTTTCCAGATGTGTGAACCTCATAACATTCCCCCTCCAGGTTTTTGTTTCCTCAGAGACGTAGCCGCGTTATATTCCGTTTAACATTCAATTGAACTATATAAAACTATTCGTTACCACCTCTGCGTACTCCTCCGTGCTTTTCAAAAAAGAAGCTATTCTCACAACAAAAAAAGAGGCAGCTTCTGCCACCTCTCTTGATCATTGTGTTTATTTTCTTACAATGCTGACTGCAAGTCTTCGATCAAATCCTCCAGATCTTCGATCCCAACCGAAATCCGTACCAAGCCTTCTGTAATACCTAGCTCTGCACGGCGTTCTGCCGGAATGGAGGCGTGCGTCATACGTGCTGGAACGCTAATCAGACTTTCAACCGCTCCCAAGCTCTCAGCCAATGTAAAATACTTTACTTTTTTCAGGAGGGCAACCGCGTTAGCATCGCTACCTACATCAAAGGAAATGATGCCGCCAAAGCCTTCAGCTTGAGTTTTGGACAGCTCGTGCTGTGCATGGCTTTCCAGCCCAGGGTAGTACACCTTACTAACCTTCGGATGCTTTTCCAAAAAGGCTGCAATTTCCTTTGCATTTTTCTCAATTGCTTCCATACGCAGACCCAAGGTTTTGATACCACGAATCAATAACCATGAATCCTGCGGACCGAGAATACCGCCAATGGCGTTTTGCAGAAAATGAAGCTGCTCGCCCAGCTCTTCACTGTTGACTACAGCCAGACCGGCTACAACATCGCTGTGTCCACCCAAATATTTGGTTGCGGAGTGTACGACGATATCAGCCCCGAGTGTAATTGGCGTCTGCCAGTAAGGGGTAGCAAATGTATTGTCCACAATCAACAAAAGCTCATGCTTTTTCACCAGTTCTGAAACTGCGCGGATATCAGTAACTTTCAACAGCGGATTTGTTGGTGTTTCGACATACAATGCCTTCGTATTCGGACGGATTGCTTTAGAAATAGCCTCCAGATCAGTTGTATCCACAAATGTGGACTCAATCCCGATCCGACTAAGCACTTTGCTTACAATACGATAAGTGCCCCCGTATACATCATCGGTCAGCAAAATATGATCCCCTGCTTTAAACAAGGAAAACACTGCATGGATCGCTGCCATACCGGAACCGAAAGCAAAACCACGTTTGCCTTCCTCCAGTTCCTTGATCAGCTCTTCCAGTGCAAACCGGGTCGGATTGCCTGTACGTGAATACTCGTATCCCTTATGAACGCCGATTTCCTCTTGCTCATAAGTGCTTACCTGATAAATAGGAACGTTAACTGCGCCAGTATGAGGATCGGTAGGGAGTCCACCGTGAATCAGTTTTGTTTTGCGTTTCATTTTATATCCCGCCTTCATATATTTTTTTGCTCAAATAACGTTCACTGCTATCTGGGAAAATGGTGACAATATGTGCACCATCCGGTGCGCTCTCTGCTTCCAGTAAAGCAGCATGGAGGGCAGAACCGGAGGAACTGCCCACGAGAATCCCTTCACGTTCGGCCAATTCCTTGACGCGGTTGAATGCGTCCACATCGCTAATGGTATGAATGGCATTAAAATAGCCTTTGTCCACAAACTCAGGGATCAATTCCATGCCGATTCCTTCTGTTTTATGAGGGCCTGACTCGCCTCCATTCAAAATGGACCCTTCAGGCTCCACAATGACAGTTTTAATGGCTGCATTTTGCTCCTTAAGATAACGCGAGGTTCCCATAAATGTGCCCCCTGAGCCTGCTCCTGCCACGAATACGTCGACTTTACCGTCCAGATCGTTCCAAATTTCAGGTCCCATTGTCGTATAATAAGCCTCTGGATTATCAGGATTGCTAAATTGCTGCGGCAAGTATGCATCTTTGATTTCAGCAGCCAATTGCTTTGTTTTTTCAATGGCTCCCTTCATTCCCTCACTTGTCGGGGTATGAACGATACGTGCTCCCAATGCTTTCATCAAGTCCTGCTTCTCTTGGCTGAACTTCTCAGGCACAGCAAAAATAACCGAGATATCATAATGAAGCGCGGCCATCGCAAGACCAATACCTGCATTGCCTGCTGTTGCTTCTATTAAAGTCCCGCCCGGCTTCAACTGGCCTGTCTTTAACGCTTTTTCAATTAGAGCCTTTCCCACCCGGTCTTTTACGCTGCCGCCGGGGTTCATAAACTCCAGCTTGGCGAACAGGCGAATTCCTCTGGGTAGAGAATAGCTGTTCAGCTCCACTAATGGCGTGCGCCCGATGAGTTCAAGGGTATTGCGATATACATTCATAATTTCAAGCTCCTTTTAATGGCGAATCCAAAATAAACCAATGGTCAAAAATTAGCGCCCATTGTCGGAGAAATTCGCTGTCTTCTCCAAAAACATAGTAATGCGGTAAGTATTGATGCAATAAGATTTTATGTGTATTTGAAGCTTTTGTCAAATGGACCAGTCACAACACCCACACCCTTGATATTCTACCTCGATATGATGGTAAATATCTCTCAAAATACCCACGTCTAACATAGGAGGATGTCATCTATGGGTAAGCAATGTTTAAAGATAGCTGCTGTATATTTTGCCCTCGGTGTGCTGTTCAGTCTAATCATTGGCGTGTCGGGTGATTATAGCCTGTCCCCTATTCAGTCTCATGTCCATTTGCTGGGTTGGACGACTCTTGGGATCATAGGTCTAATCTACGTGACCTTTCCTGCACTTTCAGTTACGATTCTGGCACGTATCCACTTTTGGATACATAACATCAGTCTGCCAGTGTTGATATTGGGGATTATAGGTAAAAATTACGCGATTGCAGAGGCTAGAGTGTGGGTCGTCATAGGGTGGGTGTTACTCGCGGCGGGTATTATGCTGTTTATGGTGAATGTGTGGGACAGACTGCGTTAGATCACATAAGTTTCTTCACTGGTCATAGGAAAAAGGAGCCTGGTCATTGCCAAGGCTCCTTGATATCCTCATTATAGATTGCAATATATAGCTAGCTGTGCTAGCAAAGTCCTTACTGTTAATTTACTGCTCCATCCTGTACATGTTCTTTACAGAAGTTTTCAACTGCTTGCAGCTCATCCTCTTCAAGTTCAAGCTCAATGTAACGATCCGTTGCTTTTTCAAACAATTCATACTTCAGCAGTCTTGTCTTTTCTTCGTCTACTAAATAAAGAGCACGGATATATATTCCGTTTTCAGTGTATAGCTCGTCGTCTTCCTCTACTTCTATCTCAATGATAAATTCATAACGCTGTCCACTCAAAATACCAAAAGCATCTTTAATTTGATCTACTGTATATGCTGTAAAATTCAACATGTTTTTATTCCCTCCGGATTTCCTTCAATTATGGTGCATTCTACGCCGGCAGGCAGTAGTTGTTCAACTTGTGTGCGTACTTCTGGACGATTCAAATCCTGACCCATGATCGAGATCCAGCCCTGATCATTACGCGAGCGGATTAGACGCCCTATGCCCTGTCTGAGTCTAAGTGCCATGTGAGGCATATCTATCTCAGTAAACGGATCTGCTGCATCCTTGCGCAGAGCCGTAAAAACCGGATCATTCGGAGGAAATGGCAGCGACCAGATGATGACATGTGACAGGGATGGTCCAGGGATGTCCAATCCTTCCCATAATGTAACAGCGCACAACACACTTTCCTCATCATTCTGAAAAGCGGAGATCAGATGGCTAATTTCAGCCGAGCCTTCATACAGAAAACGATAGGCAGATGCCTCTGGGTAAACAGCGAGACCCCTTTGGAAGGCAGTCAGTTCCTCCTGAGAAGGAAACAGAATAAGCGCTCTTCCCTGCGATTTCTCCAGCAGCGTCAGCGCTCTCTGGATTGGGTTATGTCCCGCTTGTAGCGGGTACAGTGCGGCTTGCATCTGATCGCTGTAGTCATAAGGTGAAGCGACGGAAAACGTTAGTGGGTTTTCAATACCGAGGCTCTGCGCCATATAGTCAAATGAACCCTCCACGGAAAGTGTAGCCGAAGAGAATACGATTGGAATATGCTGCGCAAATACTCGTTCTTTGAGAATCTCTTTTACCATCTTCGGCATAACCACAAGCGTTAATCCATCCTGATCCTCTGTCACCCACGAAATGAGAAGTTCAGGACGCTTAAACAAAGCCAAAGCAGTTTGAATCATTTCCAAATGTTCTTCTACAATTTTAACTTGATACTCATCCAAAGAGAATAACCCGCTTTCAAACACAAGCTCTTCCTCGATCGTACCGATCAGTTCACCAAAACGGGTCACCTCCCGAATCAACGATTCATTCAGGATAAATTCCTTGCGGTTAGACCCTTGTACTGGCTGACTGCTCTTATTGAGCGCAGCAAACAAAACCTCGCTTTGGGAGATTGCATCTTCGATCGTCATGGCCAGAGATTCCCGCACTTCTCCCTCTAGCAGTCGGGTAATAATAGACTCAAATTGAGTGTGCTTAAGCTTGTAAGTAAGCGCATTTTGTGCCGCTGTCTCCAGCAAATGTCCTTCATCAAAAACAACAGAACTGTGCTCCGGCAGCAATGGCAGCTGACCCTCGCGCTTTCGCGCTTCATAGGTCCATACATGCTCCATGTAAAAGTCGTGAGAGCAGATGACCAGATCTGCCGCTTTGCGGTAATGATCACGAGACAACGTCTGTCCGCAACGATGACGCTGATGACAGACGAGACAGTCTTGAAATACATCCCATCCAAGTCTGCTCCACTGTCCATCTGTTAGCTCAGGATACTCTTTCCGGTTCCCGTATGGAGTAAAGGACTGTAACGTATCTGGAAAATGGACAAAATCAGGCAGACCCTGATAAATATCGCGAAAAACATCCGCGTCCTCATCCAGTCCGCTTCTCACCTCATCCAGCTTGTTCAAGCAAATATATTGATCTGGCGATTTCCCTAATCGGGCATCAATTGTCAAGCTTAGATGCCGCGCCAGCTTGGCTATATCTCCTTCTGGCTTCACCAGTTGTTCAATCAATGATTCATCCGCACAGGCAATAATCGCCGGTTTTCTCATGTATCGGGCATATGCAATAGCGTACAGCAGGTATACCAGCGTTTTACCAGTGCCTACACCTGCTTCTGCAAAAATGGTCTTTTTTTCCTTATAGGCACGTTCTAGCTGGAATGCCATATAAATTTGTTCATCCCGAACCTCAAAGCCGACTTCAGGCAAAACTTCATAAAATACATCTGCAATCCAGTCACTTGCCTGCTCAATAAACGGCTTGGACGGATCAAAGGCAAAAGGGTAAGTAGTCAATCGGGCTGTGCCTCCAATTCGTTCATAATGTGCATCCTTTCATTATAACGCAAAACAAGCTAAAAAGAACATGTAAACTGTAAGAATAACTTACATTTTTTATTTTGTCACAATGGAATTTTTTCATGACATAATGAGAAAACAAAGAAACCAGCGAATGCTTTCAGGCACTGGCTGGTTCCTTGTTTACTTTTGCTTCATCAAATCTGGAATTTGTTCCAGCAATCGCTCTCTCGTAATGGCATCATCAAAATTCCACGAGCTGTCGAGCGTATATACTCGTTTATTCTGAACGGCTGGAATCGTTTTCCACACTTCACTATTCATCAGGTTTCTGGTTGTTGCAATTGTTTCTTGACTCTGATCCGATAGAATAAAAAGTTCATCCCCGATAAATGAAGGAAGTACCCTTCCATCTTCCGCAACGTTAATTTCCTTAATTTATGATGTTAGAAGCTGCTGGAGGCAAGGATGATTGCTGCTCATGTCGCTGCAACTCTTTTTTATTTACAACCAAGGTGCTGGCACATAGATCGTGGACTCCCTGTTTTTTCGCAGTGAAAGCAACCACAATGTAAATAATATGAACAAGCATAAAAGAAATGACTTTAATCCAGTACCGTCCGGATGCGTGTAAGAATCCTAGACGGTTTCCTTTGCTGTTAACTACAACTAGAGAAAACACAAGCTTCCCCGGTGTAGCCTGTACTTTCGATGATTCCAAAAAACCACAATATAGCCATGGTAGCACAAGCCAAAGAATCAGCGGCATCCATATAAAAAATTCTAGTATGAAACCCGTCTCCTCTATATCCAGAAGAACTGGAATTATGGAAAATGTCCCCCCAACTAAAAGGACTATGGCAAAGAGAATGATCAGATCAATCATAAACGCTGCCGTTCTTACCCAAAATCCTCCGTAAATCTTTCTTACACTATCACTTACTACTATCATAATGATGTATAACTCCTTTTCATTCGTTAAAATCCATTTTATTCCTTTATCCAAGAAGATATCATACGGTCACCTCCCTAAATTGTCAATTTACGAATAAAAACTCATAAACAAGTGAAAAGACCTATTTCCATGCATTAAAATGAACATTCTTTTAGGATTTAAGCGCTTATACACCGTAATTTTACTCTGAGTGGGCACGAAATAAGCGCGCCACAGTCTCTTATCTACCTATACGTAGTACTTTGGCATCGAATTAGAATCAGCCTTTTTCACGGATAAAAAAACAACGTATGTGTAAATGAGATTACACATACGCCGCCACACTATTTATTCTGTGGATTTGACAAGCAACAGCTCAACTCGAATGAGCTTGTTCCCGACCATCTAACGCACTATGTTTTTTGCCCTCCACACTAAACAAACCTTCCTCACCACGCAGCTTTGCCAATGCTTCGACAAAGAAGTAATCGCCGTAGATAATGGGCACATTGATGTGTCTTTGCTCAGGATAATGTACGGTTCCGTTCATCAGCAATCCCTCATGTTCTTCGCCCCGTGCCGTACATGTGTGATGCAAGCCCTTGAGGATAGATTCTGCAGCTTTGGTAAATTGCTCTGCACGTGCCGAATATTTTGCTAGTTCCAGCAAACCGCTAGCTGCAATGGCCGCAGCTGACGAATCCCATGCTTCGCGGTGCCCTTCTTCTGCTCTAAAGTCCCACACAGGCAGGCAAGCATCGCCCAGCTGGGATAGGAAAAAGTCAGCCGTGTTCTCGGCCACCTTTAAATAACGCAGATCGCGCATGTACCCGTACGAAAGCGTAAAACCGTACAGCGCCCAAGACGTGCCGCGTGCCCAGGCGGAACCGGGAGCAAATCCCTGTCCGCCATGCTCGGCGACCTTTTTTCCAATCTCTGGATCGAACTCAATTACATGCGCGATGGAGCCGTCCGAACGAACGAACTCACGTGCCACGGTATCTGCATGCTGAACAGCGAGAGCAGCAAAGCGTGGATCTCCACTTTCCTCCGAGGCCCAATAGAGCAAGGGTAAATTCATCATACTGTCTATGATCGCAACACCCCGTGTATCCATATCCTTCGAGTGGAAGTTCCACGCGCGAATAAAGCGGCCATTCACGTTAAAACGAGCAGCCAGCAAATTAGCAGCCAATAGCCCCCGTCTTCTGGACTCTGCATCACCAGTCAACCGATGGGCGGCCACACCGCTGAGCAGCCAAATAAAGCCGAGATCATGGTCTACAGCTTCGCTATTATAAAGTATTTTTTCCAATCGAGCCTCGCAGCGTTGTGCAATTTTAGCGGTCTCACTGTCAGGACGTGCCCGATGGGCCAGCCATAGCAGCCCCGGATAAAAGCCTGCTGTCCACCACGCTTCCTCACAATTATTATAACGTCCACCCTCTGCAACATGTGGAAAGGCGTCCCCCAGTCTTGCCGCCAAGGCAAGCGTTTTATTCAATGCCAGCTCCCACGATTGTTCCAGCCATGCTTCTGATTTTGTCATTTCTTTTTCCTCTCCCTTTCCACAGGATTGAAGATAACTATGGCTCCTGACCTAATCTATTCAGGTAACCGAATGATAAAGGAAATGCGGCTGCCTCCACACTCCAGACGCGCTCCCTTAAGTAAACCATTTCGGCAGGCTACGGCAGTCAATTCTTCCGGCCATACCACGTTTGTTCCTTCCGTCATGGGGATGACTTCAAGGCTTGCGCCTGCGTATTCGACTCGAATGCTTTCTGTTTCTTTCCCGGCTGTCATCACATGATGAATCACACTTCGTTCCCGACCGTCATACGCCATCAATGGAATAAGTGCCCCTACATTCTGAATATTGCCTTGAAGCTCATACGACACTTCAATTTTGCCAAGCACCTGACGATAATGCGTTCGGATTTCCCTCACTCCCGGGAATGGACCTTCCCACAGCAGAGTAAAGTCTGTCTCTCCATCAGATGCTGAACTGCGCTCCATCTGTACGTTTCCTCCGCCATCCTGCGGATCAATCCCTCCATCACGGTCGAACTCCAATGTGCCAGGGATTCCTTCTGACAAGCTGTGCCACTTTCCGTCTTCGGTTTGCCAGGCCGGTGTATAGCTCAGCGGGAAAATATCTCCCTCCGCGAAACCCGTAAAGCCGCGATCTGCGTGTCCTGCTGAGGATGGGCCGATCAGAGATGGCAACGCAGAACGTTGAATACGTACGATACCCGGAATATTGTACGGATCGTTGATTGAGGTTTGCACAAGCATTTGCTGCCCGTCTACAGCTGCAATGACGGTCTGAAACCAGCCATCCGTTGCCAATACCCGACTGCCGATCTCCGCCGGGATAGAGGTTGGAGGAATACGATCAATCTCCTTCCCATGTAGGAGCGTATGGGCCAGCACAGCTGCCGTCCATAGACTGTAGCAGGTATGATTCGAGTACACCTCAAAGCCATGGCGTGCCTCAGATGAATAATGGTTGCGGACGATATGCAGTTTGCCATCATCGGTCTGCCAACGGCCAATCGATTGCCAGCATAGATCTGCTGCCCGCCGAAATGCACCTGCAAGCCCATGCTCGCCTGCTGTATACGCCTGCTGCGCATGTGTTGTAAAAACAAAGGCCGCAGCCGCTTCGTTCCATTGGTGTTGCGCGCTTCTTCCACGCGGAGGAATTTCCCCATGCGGGGATAAAGTCAGCAATGAGCTGAGCGCTCCCCTGCGAAGGTAGTCACGCACTTCGAGAGCACAGCCGCCATTATATCCGTTCTCCAGCATCACGCCCAGATGAAACCGTGTGACAATATCGTAGGCGAATGGGCTATTGGGCCGATCCAGCGGACCATCTTGGTACAGCCCCAAACTGGTAAAGCGAGGTAAGTGGTAGTTGCGGATATACATCTCCATCCACTCAGAATCGGCTGCAATCCCTTCAGTGGCACGCAAAAACTCGCCGGAAATCATGATCGCATTCCAGTTGATCATCCGGTTTGGATTTTTCATTTTGCTCATCGTAAAAATGTAGGTCTGCTCAGGCTGAATCCTGCTCAATTGCTGTTTCCAAGCCGTGGCCTGCTCTGGCAGCAGATTTTTAAGGATACGATACGCCCCCATCATCATAATTGGAAAAAAGTCCGGGTGATGATCTGGCGCTTTTTCCTCGACTACACAGGCTATGCTATGCGTCAAGGCCGCAGCAGCAGACTCAAGTAAATCATGCCGGCCTTCTTTGACCAGCACAGCCGCAGCCAACGCATAGGATGGAGTGGAGTAATACCGTTCACTTTCAGAATGAGGGTCAATGATAGCTCCGTTTTCATCTTGGTACAAGGCATATGCACGAACTAGCTTTTCCAGCACAGCCAGCTTACGTTCGTGAGTCCATCCATCATTTTCTCGATTTGGTGCGCTTTCCACCTGTTCTATAAATCTCTCCAGTTCCGTCTGCCAAGGGTACACGCTGCCTGTTTGAAGCTTATTCATTCTGTATGCCTCCCATTCAACATGAAGATTGATGTATGGTAAAAAACAGATTGCAATCGATGCTTGCTGAACCGTTCCAGCGATTAGAGTCTAGTTGCAGTGATGTCTTATAAAACACAAAAGCCACTCCGTCATGATCTATATGCTTCACAGCCTCCAGCCGCTGTCTCAGCACGCCAGCATCATAATCTAGCCTAACCACTGCGTTCGTTCCCTTCCATTCCACGAAGCCTACTCCTGTATGAGGCTGAATACGGCTGATCAAAAGTTCCTCCACATCCCACGGCTTCACGTTCATACCAGACGTCTCAAACTCAAAATGATCTGTGACAGTAAGCCTTGCTCCCTCGTTACCCTCCGGCACACTCCAGGCAAAGGAGCGAGTGAAAACAACCAATTCATCTACAGCATAAGCAGATGTCAAATCGAGCTTAAAGGTTGTAACTGTCTGTGCTCCCTCCTGCTCATCCATAGCAATATCCAGCACAACCGCCCTTGCCTTTGCTCCGGATTGCTGCGTGATCCCATTAATGATAGGCACGGAATGACCGCTGGAGGAAATGTTGATAATCGACTCCCGTCCTGGTGAAAAATAGGCCTTCGTGTACAAGCCTGCTCCTAGATCACAGAGTAGATTTTCGCCACCGCCATGAAGGATGAAGTGTCCAAGATCATTATGATTGTGCGGCTCATTGTTATGCCCAGCCTTGGCTGAAAATGCAAGTGTGGCACCTGGGTTATCCTGCTGTCCCCCGGATCCATGAGGACTAGAGCAGAGGCTGCGGCACATCAACCAGCCGAGTTGCGGCAAATAATCGATTACGGCTTCACTGCATCCATATACCAAGGGGTTGGTCCAGACTAGGTTACGCAATACATGAGCCCAGCGGCGACACGGATCTTCCAACAAACCAGGTACGCGAAAGGGGAGTGTAGATGGGCGTCCTTGCAAAAAATTCACATGAGAGATGAGTCCAGAAGGCAACCGTTCAGTTTCACTACTATCTGAATAATTAGCGAAAATACCGTCTGACAGATGGACTCGTTCTGCAAATGCTGCGATTTGTCTTACCTTTTCTGAGTTCAAAATATCCACAGCTCCCTCGGTAAACTCACGCAGCATATCGGCAAAATATATAAAATACCCAAAGCCATACACCCAGTAACCTACGCCTTCGGGACATCCCCCGTCCTCTCTGTAGCCTGCCAAAAAACAATCCAGTGCACCCAGCATACGCTCGATGGCTACCGCTCTGGAAAGGTCGTCTTTTGCCAGCAGCAATGCAGCAATTCCGCAACCGGAAGCGCATACTGCCGACCAGTTATGCTCTGCCGTTTCCCAATCAAAATGACGAGGCTGCCAAAAAACAGGTTCCAGTACACGACGCTCGACCTCTTTGTGCACCTGAACGACTACGTGACCAGCCAGTCGTTCTCCGAGCAGCAATACAATTTCAACCAGCATTTGCGCTGTTTCGGACGCGAATAAATCCACCTGCTGCCAAGGCGGTGTTACAGTGTCCTCTTCGTTGACATGTGCAGGAAGCGCCCAAGTGTACTCGGTGCATATGTCCAGCAGTCCGCTTTCCACCTCTTTCATCTTCTGATGCTCCGGATCGGCAACTGCTGCCAACACGATAGCAACCAGTCGTCCGCGCCGTTCAAAGTATACATCCTCATACGGCTTGCGCTCCCCTGTATTAGCAAATTGCCGGAACAGAGACAATGGTAGTTCAGACCAAGGCACTTCCCGAACATCATTACAGATACGTTCAATGTCCTTCCACAGCTCGGCGTATGCCGGTTCATCGACAGTTGCCCGCAACCTTTGGGTCCAATTGCTCCTTAACCGTTGTCTTGCCGAATTCTGCACTCCGCCAGCCAGCGCGTTGACGAGCCGCGAAGCAGGCCAAGCCTCCTTCAGAAGACTCATTCGCATTTCCTCCCCATGAGAAGCATTCGTTTCACCTTCTTTTTTGTTAACGCTTTCATTGTATCTAACAATCTGCCTAAATTCAAAGGGGGGTAAAAATATAATTGGAAAAATATAAAAGAACCTCCACGCCACGTTGTCGTGGTCATGAAGGTTCTTATTTACGTTCTTGAGTTCCGTCCAGATTCGCTTTGTTCCATTTTTCTACGCTTTAGGCTTCTCTTGTTTCCAGTTTCTAATCCCGTCATCCTCTAGAATCCCCAATGCGGCATCTGAAATATTAGGATCACGCAGCAGAGCGTCCTCGACTCTAAATTTAATATCATCAGCATCTGCCAGCGTCATGCCCGAAGTAAGCTCGATCACCCCTTCGACGTGATAGTAACGTCCCTCCTGCAAAATACGCATTTGAGAAATATCGGTCACATGTGTATCTGCCAAAATAATGGAAGCCACACGTTCTTCGATATCAGGAGGTGCAGATACACCAATCAAGCCCACCATGTTGTCATAACCGACCCGGAAAGCTACACCGACCATCAGACAGCCGATGAGAATACTCGAAATCCCGTCCAGCAGCTTAAAATCTGTCAGCGATGTGACAACTACAGCAAGCAGGGCAAGTACCCCGCCTGTCGTTGCTACCAAATCCTCATAGAACACCAAGCGGGTTGGTGGCGCAGCACGTCCCACATGACGAAAGGCAGAGGTAAAAATACTTAGCCCCTTCGCTTCCACTCTGGATTCATGCAGCACTTCTTTCATCGCTTTGCTCCATACAAATCCGTCAACCACCAATGACAAAACCAGCACCACTACATTAATCCAAAATCCTTGTGCGGATTCGGCCGGATGCTGCAGCAAATGAATTCCTTCCAATACAGTTTCGTAGGCCATAATCGTTACGACAATAACGGCAACCATACAAAAAAGATTAATTACCCGTCCGAAGCCGGTAGGAAAACGTTTCGTAGGTTTTTTCTCTGCCAATACACTGCCCGCAAATACAAACATTTGGTTCACCGCATCCGCAATGGAATGCATCATCGTAGCAAACATAGAGCCGCTGCCTGTCAAGGCAAAAGCAATCCCCTTAATCAGGGCAATGCCAGTATTACCCAATGCCGCCGAGCCTGAAGATTTATTTCCTTTTTTGACCATACTCCAAAAGGAGTCCTCTCTCTGTTTCACTTCCATCTTGTAGCTCCTCCTGAGGTATACATAATCTGACATATCGACATTATGTAATCGCTTGTTATGTATTATTTTTAACCCGTCCATATTCTACCTAACCAACTGAGGAGAATCAATACTTATGATAATATATTCCATCGTAAAGATTCCCCATGACTCTCACGAAACGGAAGATCATAGCTACGGATTCCTCAAAGCAAAAAGCCGTTGATCTAGCAGAACCTTTTTATTGCGGTGAACGTTCTGCTGTGTCAACGGCTGCAAAACTTGCTGACTTAACTTCGTTCATTCAGCCAAATGGCAAGCCACCCAGTGATCTGGACGAGCTTCACGATAGAGTGGAATCTCTTGAGAGCAACGGTCGATTGCAAAGGGGCAGCGAGTATGAAACTTGCAGCCCGAAGGCGGATTCACCGGACTTGGAATATCCCCCTTTAGCAAAATACGTTCTCTTTTCAGCTTCGGCACCGGAATAGGCACAGCCGACAGCAACGCCTTCGTATACGGATGCAGCGGATTGCCGAATAGCTCGTCACGCGAAGCTGTTTCGACCATAGAGCCTAGGTACATCACGCCAATACGGGAACATAAATGTTCAACTACACTTAAATCGTGAGAGATGAACAAATATGTCAGCCCCCGCTCGGCCTGCAATTTGGCAAAGAGGTTAATAATCTGTGCCTGGATGGACACATCCAGCGCTGACACCGGCTCATCGGCGATGATCAGATCCGGTTGAAGCGCCAACGCGCGGGCAATGCCGATCCGCTGACGTTGACCTCCTGAAAATTCATGTGGGAAACGGTCGATATGATATTCCGACAATCCGCACAGCTTGAGCACGTCCAGCACGATCTGCCGGACCTCTTCTTTGGTAGCTATACCGTGATCGAGCAGCGCCTCACCAATGGCATCTCCGATTCGTACACGCGGATTCAGCGAGCTGTACGGGTCTTGAAAGATCAGCTGAATTTTGGGACGAAATTCCTGCATCCCTTTGGCCGACAAGCTGTGGAGATCCACCCCTTTGTATTTTACGGTACCATCTGTTTTATCTGTCAATCTAACAATCGTGCGGCCCACCGTGCTTTTACCGCTCCCCGATTCCCCCACCAGGCCAAAGGTTTCACCCTGACGGATCGTAAAGCTTATATCGTCTACTGCCCGCACATGTCCTGAAGTACGGTTCATAAACCCCGACTTCACCGGGAAGTACGTTTTTAAACGGTCTATTTCCAACAACGGCTCAGCCATGAACAACCGCCTCCTCATACAACCAGCAGGATGCTTTCTGCTGAGCTGAAACTTCTTTTAATGTAGGCTCCTTTACACGACAAATGTCCATGCAATGCCCGCAGCGGTCATGAAAATAACAGGACGTCGTCAGCTCCAGTGGATTAGGTACCTGCCCGGGGATGGAATACAGCTCCTTTTGACGCTGATTAAGCACTGGTTTGGACTTGAGTAAACCCTGCGTATAGGGATGCTTGGGGTGATTGAATAGCTGCACCACTTCGCCTTCCTCGACGATCTTGCCCGCATACATCACAATTACATAATCTGCCATCTCCGCAACAACACCCAAATCATGGGTGATCAGCATGAGCGACATATTGGACTGGGCTTTAAATTCACGCAGCATGTCGAGAATCTGTGCCTGAATTGTTACATCCAGTGCCGTGGTCGGCTCATCCGCAATAAGCAGCTTGGGACCGCAAGAAACAGCAATGGCAATCATAATGCGCTGCAGCATCCCTCCGCTCAGTTCATGAGGATAGCTTTTTAATATCTGCTCCGGTCGGGATATACCGACCTGTTCAACCAACTCCAGTGCCCGCTTGCGAGCTTGCTTTCGGCCCATCTTTAAGTGCTCAATCAGTGGCTCCGACAGTTGTTCACCAATGGTCATAACCGGATTTAATGAAGACATCGGCTCCTGAAAAATCATGGAGATTTCATGTCCGCGAATCGTGCGCATCTCATTTCTACTAAGCTCTAGCAGATCGGTTTCCTCAAAACGGATACTTCCACCTGCCACTTTACCACCGGGACTCTGAATCAGGCCCATGATCGACATGGCGGTAATACTTTTGCCGCAGCCCGATTCACCCACAATGCATACCGTCTCCCCCGGCTTCACGCGAAAGCTGATATCATCCACCGCTTTGACCGTTCCTTCTTCTGTATAAAAATGAGTGCTTAAATGTTCAATAGAAAGTAAATTGTCCATGGTGCATGATCACCTACCTCTTATGTTTCGGGTCGAGTACATCCCGCAGCCCGTCACCAAAAATATTAATAGCGATGACTGTAGCAAAAATAGACAGGCCTGGCGGTATCCACAACCAAGGTCGTTGCTGAAAATCCAATACATTGTTGGCAGCATCAATCATATTGCCCCAAGTTGGTGTCGTGGGCAGCACGCCAAGACCAAAGAAGCTGAGTACAGATTCACTCAGGATGGCTCCGCCAATGTTCAATGTAGCGATAACGATCAGCAATGGCAAAATATTCGGCAGCAGATGCTTAAAGAGCTTTCGGCGATTCGATAGTCCTAGCACCGTCGCGGCTTGCATAAATTCACGTTCTCGTAAACTAAGCATCTGACCTCTCACCATCCGTGCAATCCCCGGCCAGTTGACTAGACTCAGCATCAACATGACGATATACATCCGTTGATCAGGCGGAACCTTCCAGTCAGATAACAGCGCCCCCATAATAAATAGCAATGGTAAACTGGGTATAGTCAGCAGCAAATCGGCAATGCGCATAATGATTTGATCCGCAATTCCGCGAAAATAGGCGGATATAACCCCTAGCGTTGCTCCTAAAAAAACAGACAACACCATAGAAGCCAAACCCACAGTAAGAGAAATTTGACCTGCCTGCATCACACGTGTCAGCACATCCCGTCCCAGCTTGTCTGTTCCTAGCCAGTGATGGATATTCGGCGCCTTGTTCATTATTAATATGTTCGTTTTGTTATCGGAATAAGGAGAAAATAACGGACCGATAAAACAGAGCAAAAACATAAATACCACGACGAGCAGTCCAGCCATAGCAAGCTTGTTTCTGAACAACTGCCGGAGCGCTTGCTGCCACATTGAAGATTTGACATTTATTCGCAGTCTGCCGTTGCTCTTGCTCAAATTACTGCTCACGGATGACATTCCTTAGCCCCCTTCTTACACTTTCACACGCGGGTCCGCGATGCGATACAAAATATCGGACAACAGCGTCCCGATCACGCTCAATATGGCAATCAGCATCGTGAAGCCCATAAGCAGCGGATAATCCCGAAGCGAAAAGGATAGCATATACAGCTGACCGATCCCGGGCCAGTTAAAAATCTTTTCGATAATCAGAGATCCGCCAAACAACGCAGGCAATTCAAAGCCAACGAGCGTAATGGCAGGCAATAATGCATTTCTCAATGCGTGTGTAAAAAGCACCTTTCTTTCCTTTAGACCCTTTGCACGAGCTGTACGGATATAATCTTGCTGGATCACGTCGATCATATTGCTGCGGAAGTAGCGGGTCAGCGACCCCAATCCCAGTAGTGTCATCACGATCACCGGCAAGGTCATATGCTGGAGAACCTCCTTCACATACTCCATGCCTGTAGCGTTACTGCCCGTATTGAGCATCCCGCCCGGTGGCAGCCACTTCAGATCGACCGCCGCAATTTTGATCAGATACAGCCCGATAAAAAAAGATGGAACAGACATCGCGGCAAAAATTAACACCATAACCAACGTATCGAACCATGAATACTGCTTGTAAGCAGCAACCACACCAATAATGACTGCAATCAGCCAGGTCAGGAAGGTGGATACAATGGCCAACAAAAACGAGTTCCAGATATATTCATTAAATAAGGTCAGCACCGGTTTCTGTTGAGCGAGCGAATAGCCGAAATTACCATGCAGCGCATTGCCTAGCCAGTTTCCGTAGCGCTCAAGAATAGGCTTATTCAACCCGTAAATTTCCCTCAGCTCCGCCTTTCTCTCCGGCGACAGCTTCAGATTACCGCTAATGAAGTCTCCCGGTGTCATGGCATACAGGAAAAAAATCATCATCGAAGCGGCCAACAAGATAATAATCATATACGTCAGTCTTTTCGTTAAAAACGAGCTCATGACAGACTCCTTTCAATTCATGGTCGGGCTACTCATTACGCGTCCTCCATTTGGCAGACCCCTTGATCCGAACCTGGCGTTCTTCACAAGGGGCCCGCAAAGATGGCTTATTTAAGGGACCATTCGAACAGATTACCAGACAAGCCAATGAATGGACTGACCTTTACATGTTCCATTCGACCATTGTAAGCATATACAGTCTTCTTGTAGTTGGTGAAAATAACGGGTAGTTCATCATTTAGCAGCACATATAATTCCTTATATATTTTCTTGCGTTCTTCCATATTCGTCGTAGCCAAACCTTTTTCATAGAGCTCTTTGAGCTTCGGATTGTTATATCCCTTGATTTCACCATTGACGAATGGCTCAATTCCATCCGATGGGTCTGTCAGCATGGCGGTCGAGAAGGCGGCAAGATCATAATCTTTACCTTCTACTTTAGCGACCATTGCATTAAAGTCTGCAAAGATTTCCGGTTGCAGGTCAACGCCAATCGCTTTATAGTTCTCAGCCGCAAGCGCAATAAAGGTATCTGTTTCCGGACGTTTGGAGGTCAGCAAGTGAATGGTCAGCTTTTGACCGTTTTTCTCACGTATGCCGTCACTGCCTTCTACCCAGCCTGCTTCATCTAGCAGCTTTTTTGCTTGCTCCGGGTCGTAGTTGTATGGATTGATCCCATCGGTCGTGTATGACCAGAATATAGGAGAAGCCGGAATGTTGGCGACCGCCCCTGCTCCCTGTGCTGCATCAACATAAATGCTTTTGCGATCCAATCCATAGGTCAATGCTTGACGAACCTTTTTATCCTTCAGCTTTTCATTTTCCAGATTGACTTGCAAATATCCGTAGGTGCTCGGGGTATATGGAAGAATATTCAAAAAGCCAAGCCCTTTCAGCTTGTCGATATTTTCCTGCGTTGCAGTGAAGGATGCAAAATCGGTATCACCTGTTTCGATGAATTGCCATGCATCACCTTCCGCTGTCTTATAAATGAAGTGTTTCGTTTTCGGCTTGCCTTTAAAAAAGTGATCATTCGCCTCCAGACGAACTTCTTGCCCCGGAATGAATTTTTCAAGCTTATATGCCCCATTCCCCAATGGGCTACCATGCAGATTTTTAAAATAATCCAGCTGTCCGAACTTATAATCCTTACCGTAGTAAGCTTTGGACAGCACATATTCACCGAGAATGGTTAGAGCCAGCGCGTTCGGCTTTTCCAATGTTACTGAAATAGTCTGTGGATCGATTACCTTAATTCCATCAATTTGCTTTGCCTTGCCTTCCGTGTAGGCTCTACCGCCTTTAATGTTCAGCTTCCGAATTTGGCTGTCGCCAGGATAAGCTTTGTCATAGATCAACGTCCAGGTAAAAGCGACATCCTCTGCTGTCAAAGGCGAGCCATCGCTAAATTGGGTACCGGGAACCAAGTGAAACGTATACGTCAGATTATCCTTGGAAATATCCCAACTCTTCGCTAGATTGGGCAGTGGAAGCCCTTTTTCGTCTACGGTCACCAGCGGAGTCCATAACTGCGAAATGACGTTGCCGTCATAGCCGCTTTGGTTAAAATACGGGGTGAATACCCCGGCCGGGTCAGTTAGACCGACAATAATGGTGTCGTTTCTTTTTTTGGATACTTCCGGCAATTTGGACATATCAGAAGCCTTTACCAGACTTGTTAATGGCTGCGCTGTAGCTACTGTCTGTGTGTCTCCATTGTTTTGAGCAGCAGAATTGTTGGCGCTATCCGATCCCCCATTGGAGCAAGCCGCCAGCAAGGTAGAACTCGCCAGAAGTAGGCTGCTAAGTAAAATAATACTCTTTTTCAACATAATCCCCCCAAATTAAATAATTAAATTCCGATAGAACAAGTTGTGATTAAGAAGATAGTCCTCATTATAGGAATTTATTAGGGTTCTGTAAAGGGAGAACTGCGTTTTTTTATGTAAAAGCTCTGCTTATCAACAACTATTCGAATTTTTGTACAAATATAAATAAAGCCACTTAATCCCTAGTAGTAGATTAAGTGGCTGTCTCTTACTCATTTGCTATACTATTTTTTTACAGCATGGATATAATGAATCGTTTCGAACGCAGACAAATAATCTGTCCTCTCATCAAAGAAAAGACTATTTATTGTATCCGGGGATAGATGTTCATAAATTAGTAAATCTGAAGCTTCTAACATTTCCTCGATTTCATCATAAGCAAAGCATGATTTCATGGGTTCTCCACTTACTGAAGCCATTTTCACCATATTTTCAACTCTATTAAACACGCCTTTCTCTTTAAAAAGGTTTTCATCTGCATAATCAAAAACGATCGAACTCCCTGATGGAACCTTGGTAAACAAATGATTCATTAATGTTGAAATTTCCTCTTTAGTTAAATAATAAGAAACACCCAGAAGGCTAAAGAATGTTTTTTTGTTAACAAACCCTTCATCCAATAGATTAGAATACGAAAACGGATGGGCAAAGTCCATAGAAACCAGATGAAGATTACTTGGTATTTTTAAATTTGCATGAGCTAACCTTTTCTTCTTAGATTCCTGTGTTGCTGGATGATCTATTTCAAATATTTCTAAGCTGTTTTTCAATTCTGGATGTCGAAAACAAAAAGTATCTAACCCGGCTCCAAGTATGACATACTGCTGTAATCCTAACCTAAGTTCATTAAGTAATACTTTTTCACAATACGCGGCACGTGCTAAGGGTGTTGGAGAAAGTTGAACTTGCGTAATCCATTTTAAAATTTCATCTGGATCATCTCTGAACCTTTGCGCAATATCGTCATTGAAAAACGTTATCCCTTCAATCATATTCTTTCTAATATCTGAAAATTCTTTTTGGGAAATTAACTCTTTAACCATAAAATCATCAAAAATTTTGGGTGTGTCATGTTGACTATGATATGCTCGGCCAAAAGCTGCTACTAAGGAAGTTAAACTGGACTCATTTGGCTTCATACATTTATCCTCCTATAAAAACAAAAATAAGATTCCCCTGGCCAGGAGAATCTTATTATAATATCAACTCAAATAAATGTAAATTATAGCATAAACAAATAATTTTGTCAAGGTCCAATCTTATGACTTACCTTCGCTCCATATAGCCAAGGATACTCCCATGCATCTCATCCACAGCCGCAAGCCGTGCACTGTAGCCGAGCAATGTTTCGCCATCAAAATGTGCATGAATGAAGCCAGCGGCACGGAGCTTAAATATATGATCATGCGTGATTCCCTTAGATAGCTTGAGATGTCGGACAATCTCAATAAAGGTTCGCGGAGACTGGCTTTGGTACAAATATTTTAATATCTTGAGCCTGCTCTTCTCTCCTAAACAACGAATCATTCGGTATTCTTGTGGTGATAAAAAGTCGTCCTCCTGAACGTATACACCTGCGGAATAATGACATAACAGAAGTGAGCCAAATTGATAAATAATATTCATCGGCTGAAAATGATATTGCGGTACCAGCAACACCTGCGTTAGTCCTGCGGAAGGCTCGAATCGGAATCCATTAGTTATACGATCCACCCACTCCATAGAGTCATATACGTTCTTCTCCCGCTTTCTGCGTTCAGCTTCCAGTTTCAGGTCGCTGAGAATCCTTGTATCCATGTGACGAAAATACTCCTCGTTCCAGCCGGATAGCAGTTGTAAAGCAAGTTTACGGAGGTTCTCCATGTCGTCAGACAGCGGAATCCCATAGGCTGATACCTGTTGTTTTAATTCCGGTAAAGTCTGGCTTTCCAAGCGGTCTACGACCTCTTCAATGCCCCCCTGATCAGAAAGCATACAGACAAATCCATAAATAACCTTCCAATCTGTATTGATTTCCATGGACTCCAGTAACGCGGACAGACTTGGAGACAGCGTTCCACGCACTTGTTCCGCCCACCCGGATGATAAATCAGTTTTTTTGTAAGCCTTGCGGCAAATAAAAGTGTGTAAGCTGCTGAGCAGTTCAAACACCGGTCCGTATGCTACATGTACATCATAAGGAGCGTTCACGTCGTGACTCATCGCTTTCTGTCCTCTTTTCTTTCATATCTGATGTCAATTATACATACTATCGTACATCCGTTCATTCTTAGTGATTCATTCATGCGAAAATGAAGGCACAATACTGATGCAAAGCCAAAGCCAGATCCGTTAGAGTCAAACTGTTTATCTATAAAACAAAAAAAGGGTATTCGGATTTTATGGTGGAGACAAAATCAAAACATTTGCCTTAAAAATCGGAGAATATGGTGGTATTTTTCTAAAGACTTGATTTGTAGCGATATCTTAGTACAATGGTTTTATGACTACTCAAAAAATAATAAATGACGAGCTCAGAGTCAAAATATTTAAGGCGTTAGCCGATGAAACAAGATTGGACATCATACGAGCTCTATACGCCAGCAAGAAGGAAATGAATTGTGGAGAAGTAGGACATATTCGCGATACTACGAAATCGAATACTTCGTATCACTTGCGTGCTTTAAAGGAGGCGAAATTGATCAAGGTACGAAAAGAAGCTCAAACGAAGTATATGAGCATCGATTTGGAGACATTTCAAACTTACTTACCTGGATTTCTGGATACGTTGTAGAAAGAAATTCTTTTTTTTATTCATTAGTTCAATAATCTTTGAACTATAGAACTAACTAAAAAGGGTGATTAGAATGATCAAATTAACTGCTTTATTTTTCCTCATCATGTTTGTTATCGGTACGGATACGTTTTTGATTTCTCCGCTCATCCCCACTCTTCAGAGCTTGTTTCATATCCCGACTGAATATTCCGGTTGGATGGTGGGGTCTTATGCTTTAGGTTATGCCATTTTTGCACTGATTGCTGGACCGCTTTCCGATGGATGGGACCGCAAAAAAGTAATGCTTGCCGGCATGGTATGCTTCTCGGTTTCAACCATGTTATGCGGCTTTGCCACAGGTTTTTGGTCAATGTTCTTCTTCCGTTTTTTAGCCGGAGTCAGCGCAGCATTTACGGCGCCTCAAGTCTGGGCCTCAATCCCTGCTCTGTTTCCAACGTCAAAAATCGCCAAAGTATCAGGAATCGTCATGGCAGGCTTGGCTGCTTCCCAAGCGTTCGGCATCCCTATTGGAAGTCTGCTTGCCTCAACCCATTGGTATTATCCTTTTTTTACAATCGGTGCATGTGCATTATTGGTAGCAGTATTCATCTTCTATGCTTTGCCCGAAATGAAACCAAATCAAGGCCAAAAAACCAAGACTCCGGTTTTCAGTAGATACATCCCACTATTGAATAGCCGAATGGCGAGAAAGGCTTTCCTCGCTCATTTCTTATTTCAATGTGGATTCTTTGCTGCCTTTTCTTTCATTGGAAAATGGGTGACGGATCGCTTTCACCTTTCAATTGATCAAGCGGGATACGTAATGTTTTTTCTTGGTCTTGGGAATATAGTCGGGAGCTTCGGCGGTGCCTATGTGATCAAAACGTTAAACCGTTTCAATACGCTGGTTGTAGGCTTTCTTGTCTCTATCATATGTTTTATTGTTTTGCCTCTCTTGCCGTCGGTTGCGGCTTTCGAAAGTGTTTACTTTTTCATATTCGTTAACATGGGGATCGCTTTTCCCCTAATATTGGGAATGCTGAATTCATTAAATCCGACCATCCGCGGCACGATCTCCAGCTTGGCCAATTCAATCATGTACGCTGCGACAACGCTCGGTTCTTGGATCGCAGGCCTGATTTACGCGACTTTTAACGGTTTTTCCGCCGTAGGCACGTTTGCGGCTATATGCTTTGCCGGTTCGTTGTTATCTTTTATATTCAGCGGTATTTTGACCAGTCACGCAAAAACAAAAAAGGAACTTGCATCATAAATGCATAGAAGAAATTCATATGGATATTCTAAATCTTTTAAAATTCAACATCCTAAGTATCAGTGAGAATGAATTTGATTTTCTAATACAAGTGGTGACGAACTCTCCACCTTTGGCTTGCCCTCATTGTGGATGCATAGCCAACCTCTACAAACACGATAGCAGGGAACAGATCTGCATGGACTTGCCTATTCACGGCAAGCGTGTAGGCCTTCTTATAAAGCGTCAGAGGTATCGCTGTAGAGACTGCAATCGAACCTTTTGGGAACACTTAAACCACACCATAGACGAAAAGCGAAACTGCACCAAACGATTATTGTCTTATATAGAGAAGCAAAGCCTTAAACGCACATTTGTCAGCATATCCGAGGATGTTGGATTGCATGAAAAAACGATACGTAACATCTTTCGTGATTACATCAATCGTCTTAAAGAAACGCTTCGATTTGAAACTCCTAATTGGCTTGGGATTGACGAAATACACATTATTAAGCCAAGATGCGTTTTAACCAACATTGAGGAACATACTTTGTTAGACGTTTTGCCCAATCGTAACAAGGAAACCGTTGTAGGCTACCTCTCACGCCTTCCAAATCGAGGACAAATACGATACGTCACAATGGATATGTGGCAGCCATATAAGGACGCCGTGAGGGCTATATTGCCAAAAGCTCTTATCATCGTCGATAAGTTTCACGTTGTCCGTATGGCAAACCAAGCGTTAGAAACCATTCGTAAGCAGCTCCGAGAAGGATTATCGCCAAAAGAGCGCCGCGGGCTGATGCACGACCGTTTTATCCTCCTAAAACGTCGTATAGAGCTTACAGAGATGGATAAGATTACGCTTGACCTTTGGACAAAAAATCATCCTTCTCTCGGCACTGCTTATGACTTAAAGGAATCATATTTCGATATTTGGGAATGTAGTAGCAGACAGACGGCATTCCTTAAATACAACGAATGGAAAGTTAAAATACCAACTGAACTGCAATCCGCTTTTGAACCACTTACAAAGGCTATGAAGAACTGGGAACAGGAAATATTCGCCTACTTCGACCATCGCATTACAAACGCTTATACGGAATCTCTAAACAGCCTTGTTCGAGTCATTAATCGTTTAGGCAGGGGATACTCTTTTGAAGCCCTACGAGCCAAGATCTCTTTACAGAGGGACTTAAAAAGCAACGTAAGCCTAAGTACCAGAGGCGGTTTGATAGCTACGATCTACAGGAGGAAAACTTCCCGATGCTTAATATGCCACCTGTTGGAGTTGTTCGTGAGCCAGAAGAAATAATCTTGCTGGGAATCGATTTTTCCACCTTGATCGAGAAATTGGAGAAGGATCAGCTATAAGCCCTTCTCCACCATAAAATCCGAATATCCTAAAAAAGGTTATCTCCCACCAAGAATCGCAGGAAACAACCTTTGAATACCTATATTTCTATTCTACGTATCTTTTATCGGGTAGGAAAACGAGAGGTGTCCTTCTTGACCTGGCTCCAGGTATAACGCAACATCCAGGTATCCCACTCTGTTATTTTAGGAGAATTTCCAGCCCACATAATCGTAGGCATAGGGAACCCACCAGGTGGACGCTCGTGCTCTTCGTAGAAATCAGGCAAGCCAAATCCATGCCCCATCTCATGCTCTGTAATCTGTACTTCATCCGAATTCAAGGTGTTCAGGATATAATCATCATGCATACGTTGTCCCCAGTCACCGCCGGCTCCACCCTGAAAATTAGACGTTCCCCATAAGTACATATCAAACCGCTTGTCCAGTCCACCCGGATAAGTATAGTTAGGGTCCATAAAATGTTCAAATCTCGATAGTGCATTAGGAGCAACCGGAAGTTTAGCAGGAATATCGGGGTCTGTTTTACTTAAGTCATCGGTAATCGTATCTGTGTAAACGATTTCATTAGATTGTTTATTAAGAATCTGCGACGGATTTGCAACGGCCCAGCCAACTATTTTTACAGTAATATGATCATACGGCCAGCCATCATATCCTTTTAACTGCTTATTCCAGTTATTTATTTGGCGACTTAGCATGGAAGCCATATCTTTACGCTGCTGAAGAGTGATATTTTTAGAGGATTGCCAGCGAACTACATAATTGAGTGTTCCTTTGCCTGCATAAATTTGATCAAAAATCAAGTTTTTACGGTTGGTTGAGCCTTCTTTGACCATCCTATTCTTCCAAACCCATTCTACCGAAGGCTTAAATTTAGCAGGTAGTTCAGCGGCAGCCAAGCTATTACTCATTGTTTCTGTATTCGAAGTGCTTTCCAAATCTGAGGCTGCTAAACCGACATTAGCCCCGCCAACCAGTAAAGAAGCAGCCATTACCAATGAAAAAGAAGCCCTGATCATTCCTTTTTTCTTCGGCATTTTTTCAACCTCCGTACCTGTTATTTTTACGAGCACATTTAAAATGACAACGTTTGTTCTCTCACCTACACCCACTCTAAATTTTGAATTAAATAACAATTTTATATTATCATTGGAATAATATACCGTCAAACAAAAAGAGCCCCTCTTAATAGAGAGGGGCTCAGCTCCATAGAGTAGGATCGAGTTCCTACTCTATGGATTTCAATGCCAATTCAGCCAGTGAAGCCAGCAGCTTCGCTGTTCCCGGCAGTGCGTGTTCGTCCAAATCAAAGGAAGGATGATGCCATTCCTGGCTTCCCGCAGTGCCGACAAAGACAAACACACCAGGGATGTTCTTCTGATAAAGCCCAAAGTCCTCGCTTGCCGAGGAAGGTATGGGGCGAACGACCTCCAGACCGACTGCTTCGGCCGCCTGCTCCGCGATCACAGCCAACTTTCTGTCGTTCAGCACAGGTGGCGGACCCTCAATCCAGCGGATGTTCGCTTTCGTACCAAAAGCATCAGCTACGCCCTTGACGACCTGCTCGAAGCGTTTAGCCACCTGAGCTCGAACATTCTCATCAAATGTGCGAATTGTTCCATCCAAATGAGCGCAGTCTGGAATGATGTTCCAGGCACTGCCGCTGTGCAGCTTCGTGACACTGATGACCGCGCTATCGAGCGGATTAACGCTCCGACTCACAATGGATTGCAGCGCCGTGATGATATGTGACGATACCACAATGGGGTCAATTCCTGCATGCGGCACTGCCGCATGTGTGCTCAGGCCCTCCACCTCGATGTAAAATCCGTCTGCCGCTGCCATTAGCGGACCTTCTTTGATGCCGACCGTGCCTACGGGCAAATCTGGCTTGTTATGCAGGCCGAAAATGGCCTGTACCCCTGTCAGCGCACCGCTTTCCACCACTTGGGCAGCGCCTTTGGCTTTCTCTTCGGCTGGCTGGAACACCAGTCGAACCGTCCCCTTCAGCTTCCGCTCCCGCTGCTTCAGCAATACGGCTGCACCTAACAGGGATGCCGTATGAAAATCATGCCCGCAGGCATGCATCTTGCCAGGATATATCGAAGCATAAGGCAATCCCGTCTCCTCCTGGATGGGCAGTGCATCAATGTCTGCACGAAGCGCGACAGTTGGACCGTCCTGCTGTCCGCCGATTTCCGCTACCAATCCGGTACGCAGCGGCACATCCAGAATAGTTATATTCTGTTCTTCGAGCAGGCGGCGAATATAGGCGGTAGTTTCAACCTCCTCGTTAGACAGCTCGGGATAACGGTGCAGATGACGGCGAATTTCTACCAACTTCTGCTCCAAAACCTGCTCCTTCGTCCCGGTTGATCCACTCATCCCTACTCCTCCTTGGTGAATCCATATTGGTTACAACTTTCTTATGTCAATAGTATCTAGGACTGCACAGGCAACCCGGCAAAAGCTTCATGCAACAACTCGAATGAGCGCACACGCTTGTCGATATCCCGTATGCCTGTCGTTACAATCAGCTCATCTGCTTGATACTTCGCTTGAATTTCCGTCAACACAGTAAAGATTTCATCTTTATTTCCTTTGTTAATTTGTGCTTGTGTAACTTCAATTGTATATTCTTCACCCGATTGCTTACCGAATTCCTCTGCACTTTCCAGCGCACCCACCGTAGCCGTTTTGCCACTGGCCAGGTGAATCTTGTACAGCTTCTGCTCACCTGCCAACTCCGCTGCTTCTTCGGAAGTGTCTGCCACAATAACCGATAGCGCAAAAAGTGCCTTCGGCTCACGTCCATAACTGTAATCGAAAGACTCCCGATACGTACGGAATGAATCCAGTGCAACCTGCTCACTACTATTAATAAATTGCGAAAAAACATAGGGTAACCCCAAACGCGCAGCAATTCCAGCACTGTCTGTACTTGTACCCAAAACATAAATCTCTGCTGGTATTTCCGGAATCGGATTTGCCTGTAATCCGGCCAGCGGTCCTTCTTCAGGCGAGACATTATGAATGTAGCGACTTACTTCATCAATTTTCTCTTCGAGAGAAGGTGCATCATGCACGTTGCGTTGTAACGCCTGTGTGGATTTCGGCAACCCGCCTGGCGCACGTCCGATGCCCAAATCTACACGACCCGGTGCAAGAGAGGCTAGCACATTAAAGTTTTCAGCCACTTTATATGGGCTGTAATGCTGAAGCATCACCCCACCAGACCCGATTGTAATACGCTCGGTGCGTGCCAACAGATGGGAAATGAGTACTTCTGGCGATGAGCCTGCAACCTGCTCGGAATCATGATGCTCTGATACCCAAAAGCGCGTGAATCCCAATTCTTCTACACGCTGCGCCAGCTTAATCGTGTTACGAAGGGCCTGTGCCGCCGTTTCACCCTCGTGTATAGGGCTTTGATCCAATACTCCGATTTTAATGCTCATGTCTCCCTCTCCCGTCTAAATTGAATAGTTATATTCTGGTGTAATTCGTTTCAGGAATTGTTGGGTACGCTCCTCTTTGGGGTGGTTAAAAATGGCGTCTGGTGTGCCCTCCTCGATAATATGACCGCCGTCCATAAATACCACATGGTTTGAAACATCGCGCGCAAAGCCCATTTCATGTGTCACGACAATCATGGTTATACCTTCCTTCGCAATCTTACGGATCACCGACAGCACCTCACCCACCAGCTCAGGGTCCAGCGCCGAAGTCGGCTCGTCGAATAAAATCACCTCCGGGTTCAGCGCCAAAGCACGCGCTATGCCGACACGCTGCTGCTGCCCACCGGATAGCTGGCTTGGATAATGATTCAGTTTTTCGCCAAGGCCAACCTTTTCCAGCACTTCAATACTGATTTTTTTCGCTTCCTCCTGCTTAACCTTGCGGACAACAACAAGTCCCTCCATGACATTTTCCAGCGCGGTTTTATGCTTGAACAAATTATATTGCTGGAAGACCATAGCTGTCTTTTTACGCAAGGCCACAACATCCTTCTTCGCAGGTCGCTTGCAATTCACGGTAAAATCTCCAATGCTGACTTCTCCGTCATTCGGCTTTTCCAGATAATTAATGCAGCGTAGCAAGGTTGTTTTTCCTGAACCGCTTGGTCCTAAAATAACGACGACCTCGCCTTTGTTCACGGTCAAATCAATGCCTTTGAGCACTTCATGTTTGCCGAACGACTTTGTAATATTTTGCAGACGGATCATGATGCTCGACCTCCATTAAATACATTGATTTTTTTCTCCACCAAGCCGGATATTCGCTCAATCAATACCGTCAATCCCCAAAATAGCAGGGCTGCCGCAATATACACCTCTAAATATTTCCAGTTTGTGGATGCCAGAATTTCAGCCTGAGCTTGTATTTCTGTGACCGAAACGGTGAAGGCCAAGGTAGAACCATGCAGCATCCCAATAACAGAATTCGTCAGGTTCGGCAAACTCACCACGAATGCCTGCGGAAATACAATGCGTCTCAATACTTGCCATGTCGTCATACCAACCGCATAAGCCGCCTCAATCTGCCCCTTGTTGACCGACTGGATTCCAGAACGGACGACCTCAGACATATAGGCACCACTGGTAATGGAGAACGAAATGAGTGCAAATACCATATAAGGAACATCTTTGGATTGCAGTGACCATCCGAAATGCTTCGCTCCTGCATCAATCAACAAAGGCAAACTGAAATAAATAAGCAGCAGATGCATCAGCATCGGTGTACCTCGGATAAAAGTAACGTAACCGTGAGAGATCTGGGACAGCACAGGAACGTTATAAATTCGTGCCAATGCCGTTATAATCCCGATGACCAACCCTGCCAGCACGGAAACCACTGTAATGATTAAAGTGTTGGGCAACGCGGAGAACAATCCTAAAAAGGCGGTGTATACAAATCCAAAGTCCAGACTCATATGCCTTTACCTCCTTTACTCAGACGAGGACTTCTCAGGTATCGCACCACAAAACCTTTTCGTTTGGCGGGCTCTTTCTGTACTGAATCTCTATGCTCATGCCGGAGAAGTGTATTTTCCAGCACCTTGAATAATTTTTGTACAATTAGACTGATCACTAGATAGATAAGGGACAACGCGATATACGTTTCCACAAAATGCTGGGTAGCCGAACCCAATGTTTGCGATTTTCCTGTCATCTCCATCGCACCGATCGTAAACGCCAGCGAAGTATCCTTCAGATTGCCAATGACCAGATTGGAAAATACCGGAACCACTACAGCCAACGCTTGCGGCAAGATGATACGTGTAAAAGTTTGATAGCCTGACATGCCGACTGACTGTGCAGCCTCGATTTGTCCCCGATCTACAGCACCTACGCCAGACCTGATAATTTCGGAAATAAAGGCTCCACTATTGAGCGCGTAGGTCGCTACGGCAAACCACAACACATCCCATCTGGAGGAATTGATATCCACCAGCTTTAGTAGCTCTGGCAGGCCGTAATACACCAGAAACAATTGAATTAGAATCGGGGTCCCACGGAAAAAGGAAACATACACCTGAGAAACACGTTTGAGAAATGGAATGTTATACATGCGAGGCAGCGCAACCAACAGACCAATGATCAGTCCCAACACAAGCGAGCTTGCCACAATAAACAAGGTGATGTGCAAATAGGACAGCATTTTCGGGATAAAGCTAAAAACATAATCAATATTGAACTCTCTGCTCATATGCCTGCCTCCTTTCTATACATCAGCGGTCAGAATACATAAAGTACCCTGACCGCTGAACTGTACAAGTCTATCCTTACTTTTTACTGCTGGTACTCTCTTTTTTCACATCCTCCAGGGACTTCGTGAAGTCCTCTCCAAGCCATTTAATGCTCAGCTTCGACAGCGTACCGTCGTCCTTCACTTCCTGAATGGCTTTGTCCAGGTCATCCGCCAATCCTTGCTCATTTTTGTTCAGTACATACAGTACATCTGATTGAGTCAAAGGATCACCAACGGTTTTCAGAGCTACTTCTCCTTTTTCATCGGTGTTAAAACGGTTCGCAAAGTCTGTCGTAACGGTAGCATCTATACGGCCGCTCGTAATTTGTTGCACCGTATCATTGGCTGCACCACTCGTATACACGATATTCAGAGCATCTCCGTGGGTTTTGTTATATTCTTTCAGCACATACGCCGCATTACTGGTTGGACTGGTAAGTACCTTTTTCCCTTTCAAATCATCAATGGAATGAATGCTATTATTATCCTTCGCTACGGCTACTCTGTTTAGAAAAATGCTATACGGATTTTTGTTGAACAGATACTTGGCTTCGCGTTCCGGGTTTTTTTCCATTTGATGCGATACCAGATCAATCTTGCCGGCATCGAGACTGAGCAGCAAATTTCCAAAATCCATCGTTTTGAATTCAAACTCGTATTGAGGTAGGCGCTTGTCCAGCTCCTTAATCAGCTCCACATCAAAGCCTGTTAAATTTCCGTTTTCGTCAATAAAGCATACATTTTTAAATTGAGTGCCTGTGCCTACAATAATTTTCTTCACGTCTCCGCTTGAACCTGACGCACTAGACGTGTCATCTGAGGAACCGCAGCCTGCCAACACCAGAATGATTGCCATAACAGACAATATTGCAAACCACTTTTTCATATGAATCCCCCTCATCTCTTTGCATATCAGCAGTTTGCGACATACATGGTAGCTATAACATTTAATAATTAACAATTCCTATAAATTTAATTGGTTTTAGGATGTGATTAATTTAACACCTGTAATCCAATACGTCAATCCACCAACCTATAGGACTTTTCTATAACAAAACAGCCTCTCTGAAGCCTTCTGTCAGTGCATCTGCAAAATCGAAGGACACTGCGCAGTCTTCTTTGGTTGCGATTATGCTAATCTGCATAGATACCCCAGCCACCTCCGGAACATGAACACGGAACAGCTTCTGATCCTTCACTTCACGGTTCACACAGACATCCGGCAAAAAGGCAATGCCCGCTTCTTGCAATACCAGCTTTTTGGCCGTGACCACATTGTCTACCTGAAAAGCAATATCCGGTGGCTGCTCCAGTGATTCAAAAGATCGATGAATCCTCATCCAATCTAATGAGCCGCATTCAAAAAATACCAGGGTTTCACGCTGGATATCCTGTATGCTGGCCTTTCCTGTCTTCGTAAACGGGTGGCCTTCATATACATACAGGGAAATCGGATCTTCATAAAAGGCAAGCGTACGAATAGCCGGATGCATCACTTTACGGACAAAACTAATGTCTACCTCACGGTTCAACAGCTTATGTAGCAGTTGATCCGTCGTAGCGGTCACAATTTTGTAGTTAACCTCCGGATAGCGAGCACGAAGCTGCTTTAGTATTTCAGGAATGATATAGTTCGACACCGATATCGTGCAGCCAATTCGAATTTGCTGAGGGGCTTTCTTGCGCTGTTGAAGCTTTTGCTTCCCTTTTTGCAGCACTTGCAGCATCTGCTCCGCATAAGGAAGGAACTTTCGTCCATCCTCCGTCAGAATCGTTTGTTTGCTTTGGCGGTCGAATAACTTACACTCAAGCTCGCGTTCCAGCGTCTGAATCCGGGCTGTGACAGAGGGCTGTGATAAGAACAACGCTTCTGCCGCCTTGTTAAAGCTTCCATAATGATTCACGTATACAAAGGCTTCAATATTCTCGATATTCATACGCAAGTCCCCCAGTAAGTTTTATATACATTTATCCAATGAGTTAACTTGGTTTTTTGTATCATAAAACTCACTGAACGACCTGTCAATGGAAATATTGAAAATATCTATAACTTCAATAGCTCATTGAGTTCTTTAACAGAACGTTCCAATCGTACAATCAACTCTTCGGACAATCCATATGCTCCACCTGGCAGACGCTCGACCCACTGATCCACTGCATACACCCCACCAAGAATATGTCTTCCCCCCAGTGCGCTTAGAACCGGCTTCAGGGCATAGTCAATGACCAGCAGATGGGCCAGTGTACCGCCGATAAATAAAGGCAAGACAGGTTTCCCTCTCAGCGCCTCCTGCGGAACCAGATCCAGAAATATTTTCAATAGCCCTGAATAGGCCGCTTTATATACTGGCGAAGCCACAATGACGGCATCCGCTGCTGCAATCAACGCAAGCGCTGCTATGACGTCGGGACTATTAAAGTTAGCTTTGATCAAATCCTCAGCTGGCAGGTCGACCACATTCAGTAATGTAACCTCCGCTCCAGCCTCTCGTAACTGCTCAGTTGTATAGTGAATCAAACCATATAAACGGGAATGTGTAGACGGACTGCCCGATAGGATGACAACCTTGGACATCTCATTCCCTCCTTCTGTTATGCGTCAACTTTCACTTTGGATCTGGCTGCTGTATAACGATTCTCAGGAATAGGCACGCCCAGGTTTTCACGCAGTGTGTTAAATTCATAATCCTGACGATAAATGCCACGCTCCTGCAAAATAGGCACAACTAGATTTACGAAATCATGCAGGCCCGTTGGCACATCGGAACCGATAATGAATCCGTCTGCCCCTTTCCTTTCAAACCACTCTTGCACTCGATCTGCCACCTGCTCAGCAGTTCCGATAAAAGAGGTTCTCGGCGTAGCTGCACGTAACGCAACCTCACGCAGCGTCAAATTCTGTTCCTTGGCTGTTCGTTTGATTTTATCTGTACCGCTGCGAAATGAATTACTGCCAATACCATCAAGCTCAGGGAATGGCTCATCCGGCGGATATTGTGAGAAATCATGATGATCGAAGAAACGCCCCAAATATTTTAACGCAGCCTCAATTGTTACTAAATTGGTAATCTCCTCATACTTACGTTCCGCTTCCTCTGGCGTGCTGCCAATAATCGGCGAAATGCCCGGCAAAATGACAATATCCTCTTCCGCTCTGCCATAGCGTACTGCACGTTCCTTCACATCACGGTAAAACTGCTGTGCTTCCTCCAATGTTTCATGTCCTGTAAATACGGCATCCGCTTCCTTGGCAGCCAGGTTTTTGCCATCTTCTGAGGAACCTGCCTGGAAAATAACCGGCTGTCCCTGCTTGGATCGTCCAATGTTTAGCGGACCCTGCACAGAGAAAAACTCACCTTTGTGGTTCAGTGTATGCAGCTTGTCGGGATCAAAGAATACGCCGGCTTCCTTATCACGAACGAACGCATCCTCTTCCCACGAGTCCCACAGTCCTTTAGTAACCTGTAAATATTCATCGGCAATTTTATAGCGCTGTGGATGCGATGGATGCTCACCTTTGTTAAAGTTAAGAGCAGAACCTTCCAGCGGGGAAGTCACCACATTCCAGCCTGCACGACCTCCGCTAATATGATCAATGGAAGAAAACTGGCGTGCTACCGTGAACGGTTCGCTATAGGAAGTCGACAATGTGCCAACTAATCCGATATGCTTCGTCACCCCAGCCAAAGCAGACAAAATCGTAATTGGCTCAAAACGGTTCAGAAAGTGAGGAATGGATTTTTCGTTAATAAACAGACCGTCTGCGATAAATACGAGATCAAACTTCCCTTCCTCTGCCTTTTGTGCCTGCGTTTTATAAAAATCAAAATTAACACTTGCATCCGCAGGTACATCAGGGTGACGCCAAGTCGTCATGCTTCCCCCAACACCGTGAATAATCGCACCCAATTTAATTTGTCTATTCTTAGCCATGACGCTTCCACCTCTCTTGAATATAATTGTTATACCGCTTGATTATAACTTTCCAGCACTTTACCCAGCTCTTCCAGATCCGGGTTAAGAAGTGCTTCATATTTGTTATCTCCACCTATCTCTACGACAGGAACATAACGAATACCATATTTGGTCTCCAACACATCACGCAGTGCATCATTTCCGTCCACCTGGATATTTTCATACGGCTGATTTTGGGATTCCAGGTACGATTTGATCTCTCCACAAAAATGACAGCCGGTTTTGCTCCACACTACAACTTTAGGTTTGGACGACATATACATACCTCCGTGAGTTTAATGTTTATAATCCCGATGAATTAAATAAGAATTATATCTATAATGTATCCTGCTCCCTCTTTTCCGTCAATCGCTTGTGTAATAGACAATGGTAATTGAACGATAGAAAATTTTAATTTTATATTGTATTTAATCGGTTTGGTGACAGCCTGTATATTTAAATTTAGATAAATTGGAGTTTAAATGGGACTTGGCGCGGACATCCTTGGAATAGTAGCGCCCTTGTGGCGAAATGAAATGAGGTTGAACAAATGCAGGAATGGACCATTGTAGCTTTACGTACGTTATTAGCCATCGTTATTCTTTTTGTGATTACCAAGATTCTCGGAAAACGTCAGGTATCACAGCTTTCCTTGTTCGAATATATAACCGGAATCACCATCGGTAACTTGGCTGCTTCTATACCTTTGGAACGCGAATCCTCCTGGTACTTGGGTACCGTATCGTTAGCCGTATGGGTACTGACAACACTTTGCATTGAATTTTTGCAAATTAAAAGCAAGAAAGTCAGGGATTTATCAGATGGAAAGACGACAGTTCTAATCAAAGACGGCAAAATTTTAGAGGATAATCTGAGAAAGGAACGACTTACCCTAGATGAATTGATGGAGCAGCTACGAAGTAAGAATGTGTTCAAAGTAGCTGATGTAGAATTTGCTCTTATGGAAACTAGTGGCGAAGTCAATGTGCTGTTAACCAAAGACAAGCAGCCTGTGACGCTTAAGGATCTGAATATGCTGCAATTACCGGAGAAGGAACCCACAGCTGTCATTATGGACGGACAACTCATGGAACAACAAATGGCATATATGGGGATTACTCAGCAATGGCTGGATGCCAAGCTAAAGGAAAAGAGTTTGACGGTCAAAGATGTGTTTTTTGCCCAGGTGGACACGCAAGGAGAACTATATATTGACCAATATAGTGATAATGTACAACAGTCCAAGGTACAAGACTCTAATCAAGCTGTACTGACTCTTTTGGAACAATGCACTACAGAACTGCAAAAGCTAGCATCTGGTTCCAGTGAGCAGCAAAGAAAACAGCTATACGAGCAATGCTCACAAAGTTTGAAAGAAGCTATTCAAGAGATGAAACCGATAAATACATCTAATTCCTGACACATACGAATGGCCCGTAAGAATAAACTCCAGAAACACCCCTGCTTTCTATCAAATTTGCTGAAACAAACATAGCGACGTAAAGGCTCTGATGTTCGAAGAAAATAAAGTTGTAGACTGGAGTTGCTGATTTTACGCGATTGTCCACTTCAAAGGTCGTCATCTTTTGAGAAATATGTTTTAGACTGACCGACAAATGCAACAGCGGCAGATAAGGACGCGAAAATAAAATCCTAGACTGGCCGCTGTTGTGGTCAACATTCAACTTTCGTGTCCCGTTAGTCTAATAACTCTGCAGTTTGTAAGAAAGCGTCCAGCCGCTCCTTTTGAAGAAGATGATGACGGTAATGCATCTCCACCATCGTGAACCATTCGACCGCGTTTAACGCGCCGAAGGCTACGGCCGGATGAGTCGCCTTTCGCTGCAGCCGCTCTGGGTCTATGTTCTGTAGCGACGCCCCAATCTCATGCATGCGGCGCCTTGCTTCCTCCAGCTTGGCGACAAGCTGCTCCTTGCTCTCTGGCTGAGGAGGCGTATGTTGCAAGTCGGCAGGTACCTGAATGCGAATCGGTGGGAAGCTCCCTTGCTCAAACACGGCATGACCGGCCTCCGTCTTCCCGCCGCCCTCCTCGCTGCCGCCACCGAGCGCCATGCACTGCTCCGCAAGACGGAGCTGCAAGTTCAGCGTGGAATGGGGCAGATGCAGGTACATTTGCCCAAGCGACCATTCGTTCTCGCTTGGCTTGCGACACAGTTCCGCCAGACTATACTTGTCCAGCTCCCGAACATAATGCTTCGAAATCTCGTCGAACCTTACCAAAATATCCTTAATCCCTATGTTCTTGTTCATCAAGATCATCTCCTCGAATACTGAATTACTCTCATCATATGAGAGGGCTCAAGAATAAAGCATATTTGTAGCTTATATCTTTTATACTTTATTTTCCAGTCTAAAACTATATTTTCTAATTGCACCGGCCGCCGTCGCCAGTGCGCCAGTCTATAACTTTATTGATCTCAGTCTTGTTCTTTATTGTTTAGTCTAAAACATTATTATTCGCTAACATCTGACTCTTTCCTAAACGTCATACACTTAGCCAATGGATTTGGAAAATGAAAAATCAAGAAGACGTTTCCAGATGTACCAGAAACGTCTTCTTGATTTTTTTACAGATTAATATGACCCAACAAGGTAAGGAGTCCCATATTTCTTCTTAAATCATTCTCCCAAATGAACTCGTAAGCTGTTGTTTAGTAGTACCAGCCATGCTGTAGGTAATTGTACCGAGCGCTTGTAGTCTAAACCCACCATTGTATAAATCATGATGAACTTCTTTCGCCTGTGTCGAACCTATATCAACGCTTGCATAACCAGTGTCAGCAATAGCCCGGTTAATCACCACTATTTCCGCTCATTTCATGGTTGCTGTTCCCCTTTACTGTTTCCTCTTGCAGAGGCAGCAATACTGTAAACGCCGTTCCTTCCCCCACCTTGCTGGACACAGAAATAGAGCCGCTATGCATCTCCGTTATTTTATGGGCGATGGAAAGTCCCAAGCCGCTACCTCCTGCGGTTCGGGTTCGTGACTTGTCTGCTTTATAAAATCGTTCGAAAATGCGCTGTTGATCCTGTTCATTGATACCCGGTCCTGTATCAGTAATGCAGACAACTGCCTGATTACCATTACTTGAAAGAGAAACAGATATGCTTCCACCCTGTGGGGTGAATTTAATAGCATTGTGAAGGAGATTCACCCACACCTGGCACATTAGAGCCTCGTCCGCGTTGACCTCAACGTTATGGGTGTCCACAATCATGTCAATTTGTTTAGCCTCCCATTGCGGTTCGCAGGCGAGGATAAGCGAGATCAGTTGCTTGTTCAGCCGATAAGAGGACGGATGAAACGGATGCCGCTCCGAATCCAGCACCGCCAGCTTCATCAGATTATCGCTTAGCTTGGATAGACGAATACACTCTGTCTCAATAATCGTCAAATATCGGTCTCGCTGCTCCCGATCCAGATTATCGTCCTTGAGCGCCTTAGCAAAACCAATGATTGAGGTCAGGGGCGAGCCAATTTCATGGGATACATTTGAAATAAACGCCTCCCGCAGTTCTTCCATGACCTTCAGATTTGCCGCCATATCATTAATGCTGTCCACCAGCTGTACATAAGGATGTGTCCTATCATGGTTTCCGTTTCTCGTGCCAAAGTTCCATCCCAGATTTATGTGAAAATCCCCTTCTGAAATTCGCTTTAAAGCATCGATCATTTCGGTAAAAAAATGCTGTTCTCTAGGCTGGATAAAGCGCCTCACAGTCATACTAATTATACCGAAAAAGAAAAAGCCAAGTGTCGCATTAATAAGATAGACGAACAATTCATGCGGAGTCCATGACAAGCGTGAATAGATCACCGCCGTAATAAAATACGCAGCAGTCCAGCTAAGATACAGCACCAATAACACGAGCATGAATCTTGCAAGGATACGAAGGAACCCCGGTTCCCGCTTCATTGCCTTATCTCCAGCCGATACCCCAATCCCCGGATCGTACGGATCGCAAAGGATTGGGTTGCCTCCGGAAATCGTTCCCGAAGGCGCTTGATATGCACATCAACCGTTCTTTCGTCTCCCTCGTAATCATAACCCCAGATCTGTTCGATCAAATGGTCGCGTGTAAAGGTTTTGCCAGGATAGCTGGCCAGCTTGAAGAGCAGTTCAAATTCCTTGCGTGGCAGGGTAATTTCCTGCTCTCCAGCCTGACACTCAAATGTATCGCTGCGCAGGACAAGATCTCCGACAGTCACCGATTTTGAAGCCATGATCCGATAGCGTTTTAGTAAAGCCTTTACGCGTGCAACAAGCACCATAGGATCGAAGGGCTTAACAAGATAATCGTCCGTTCCAAGCGCGAAGCCTTTTACAATCTGTGACGTCTCGCCTTTGGCAGTAAGCATCAGCAGCGGCAGGTCGGTCTGCTCGCGCAGCTTACGGCACAGCTCCCAGCCATCCATCCCTGGCATCATGATATCGAGGACAAGCAAATCGACCTTAGTTTCATCAAACAAGCGCATAGCGTCCAAACCATCCACCGCCTCGACGACTTCCAGACCTTCCAGTCTCAGAAAGTGTCCGACGAGTTCACGAATATGCGGGTCATCATCAACCACTAATACACGTGTCATTTTAACCCCCTAACTACAGACTAACTCTGCCTTGAATCTCTCATCCTCGTCAAGAGTTCCCCTTCCTATGCTTTACGCATATAAGCACGAACTGTAAGCGGGGCAAAGATCGCCACAATAACTGCCGCCCCAAGCAAAGAGATCGCCAGTTCTCCGCCAATCATCCCCGTATTCGCAAGCTCTCTAACCGCGTTCACAAGATGTGAAATCGGGTTGACGTTCACAAACCACTGTAGCCAGCCAGGCATAGTATCTACAGGCACAAATGCGTTGGAAATAAAGGTAAGTGGAAACAGAACAATCATGGAGATACCCTGTACACTTGAGGCCGTGCGGGCAATCACGCCAAAGAAGGCGAATATCCAGCTGACCGCCCAGGAACACACGATGACCAGAAGTGCAGCGATCGCAACACTCAGCAGTCCTCCCTCTGGTTGATACCCCAAAATATACCCCATGGCAAAGGTAAGTACAGTCGCAATAGTATAACGAAGACTGTCGGCCAGCAGAGCTCCAGCCAAAGGGGCAATACGTGCGATCGGAAGTGACTTGAACCTGTCGAACACTCCCTTGTCCATATCCTCCCGCAGTTGCACACCGGTAACGACGGAGGTCGAGATGACTGTTTGGACGAGGATGCCTGGAATGATGACCGGTAGATAATGCTGCACGTCTCCTGAGATAGCCCCGCCAAAGATATAGGTAAACATAAGAGTAAAAATAATCGGCTGGAGCGTGACATCAAACAACTGCTCAGGAGTATGCCTGATCTTCAGAATGCCCCGGTAGGCCATCGTCATGGAGTTGGCGAACGCCTGTTTGAAACTCACAGACTTTTTCAAGGTGCGATGAGAATCTGTCATAGCAGTAGCGTTTTTCATGCTCTCACCCCCTCTACGGCATGTGCTTCATGGGCCGTCTGCTGCTCATTTACTTGTACGCCTTGGCCAGTGATGGACAGAAACACCTGGTCAAGCGTTGGCTTTTGCACACTCATCTCTGCCAGGTGAATTTCTCCGGCACGGAGAGCAATCAGCAGGTCCGTCACCCGATCGGCATTAGCCATCGGAGAAATAATTTTTCCAGCCTCCACCGACACGCTGGACTTGACTGAAAGCACTTGTTCAACGATTCGAGCAGCCCTTCCGATATCCTGTTGATTTTGCACTCTGAGTTGCAGAGTTGACGACCCCACTGCCGCTTTCAGTTCATCTACCGTCCCCTCGGCGACTACCCGACCATGATCGATCACCGCAATTCGATCAGCAAGCTGATCCGCCTCATCGAGATACTGGGTCGTGAGCAATACGGTGGAACCCGTCTTCACCAGACGCCGGATCGTGTCCCACATCTGAACACGCGTGCGCGGGTCCAGTCCGGTAGTCGGCTCATCCAGAAAGATTAGTGGCGGCTTGGCAATAAGACTTGCGGCCAAATCCAGTCGGCGGCGCATGCCTCCGGAGAAATGCTTTAACGGTCGCTTGGCTGCTTCAGACAATCCAAATTCCTCTAGCAGCTCCGCTGCCTTATGACGTGCCTCAGCACGTTCCAGTCCGAGCAGCCTGGAGAAAATAATCAGATTCTCGGTAGCACTAAGCGACTCATCGACCGATGCGTACTGACCCGTTACGCCAATTAATTGACGAACAACCTGCGGTTCCTTTACTGCATCGTGTCCAAAAATAAGCGCCGATCCCCCATCAGGTCGCAATAACGTTGACAGCATTCGGATGGTCGTCGTCTTACCTGCCCCATTGGGACCAAGCACTCCGTAGATCGTGCCGGCACGCACATTTAGATCGACACCATGTACCGCATACTTATCACCAAAAGTTTTAACTAGTCCTCTTGCTTCAATGGCCAGGGTTTCTTTTTTGTCTGTATAATCCACTTTCATTTCCTCCCTACAACGATTTCTATAGAGAGAATAATCCACTTTTATGAACTGAATATGAACAGACCTTTTACTTAATTATTTACACTGTAAAAAAATAATCTCGTTCTACCTTGCTCACTCTTAAACCGAATGCTTTATACCAATCAGACTTCCCTTTCTCCTGTGCTAGCTTGTGTAGCTCGTTATCCTTCCAATGTTTTATAGCGTCCAAGGACTCCCAATAGGACACGGTGATGCCCACTCCGTTTTGGTCACGAACACTTTCCACACCTAGAAATCCAGGCTGCTTGGCAGCCAGTTCCACCATTTTGTCCCCCATCTTTCCGTATCCGCCATCCCCTTCCGTACGCTCAGAAGTAAAAATAGCTGCATAATAAGGGGGCTGTGGTGTTTTTGCAATTGAACTCATAGGTACCTCCCAGAAATGAATGGTTAATCGGCATTTTTCTCAAGTTCGATTATAACTACAAAGCTGAGATAAAAAAAATGAATATATATGATACTATGTATGAATATATTTCATTCTATGTTGGAGGACACATGAATTTGTTTAAATATAAGGTCTTTCTTAGCGTAATAGAAGCAGGAAGCTTTACCAAAGCAGGAGCACTTCTCAATCTTACACAATCCGCTATTAGCCATGCCGTTTCTGCTTTGGAGTATGAATTGGGCCTAACTCTTTTAATTAGAGGACGTTCAGGCATCCAATTGACCAGCAACGGAGAACGTCTGATGAAGCATTTCAGAGAAATCATCCAAATGAATGAAAAGCTGTATCAAGAGGTCGCCCTCATCAAAGGACTGGAGACCGGAACTGTAAAGATAGGTACATTCTCAAGTGTATCCATCCATTGGTTGCCTGGGATCATCCAAAAGTTTAACGAGCAGTTCCCACTTATTGAACTAAAATTGCTCGACGGGAACTACCATGACATAGAGCATTGGATAGCCAGCGGAGAAGCTGATTTTGGCTTCGTTAATCTGCCTACACTCGATGGACTGGAAGTATTACCGTTAAAAAAAGAAAGAATGCTGTGCGTACTTCCGTCTAATCATGTGCTTCGGGAGCAGACAAGCATACGTGTGGATCAGCTTCTCAATGAACCCTTCATTATGCCGGCTTCAGGCTGTGATACAGATGTACAGAGAATTTTTTCCCAGCATAAGCTTGTTCCGAAAATCAAATATGAATTAGAAGATGATCATGCCATTATGGCTATGGTGCAAAATGGCCTGGGCGTAAGTATCCTTCCCGAAATGATTTTAGTCCAAAACCCTTATGACATTTGTATTCGGCCCTTGGATGGACGATATTCCCGTTCCGTTGGTATCGCTACTGTCTCCTTAAAGAACATGGCTCCAGCCGCCAAAAAGTGTATGGACTTTATTACTGAATGGATCAACTAGCTTCTTCCTGTTGGCCAAGGCAACGGATTCTCAAAGCTGGACCAGTCCATATCCATTTCGCTATCGTTCAGCAGACATTCATCTAGCTCTTCTTCCAAGTTCAGCCGATTCATTCCGATACCGATCATAACGATTTCGTTCATGCGGTCGCCCCACTGCTCATCCCAATGGTCCAGAGCCTCAGGGTTGCCCGCGATGATTTCCTGCCGTTCTTCTTCTGGTAACGCCGCAAGCCAACTTCCCGCTGGACCAAATTGAATAGATGGCCCTGCCTGGCTGATGCTCGCCGCCCAATCCTGAGGGGCTGCAATCCAGACCAAGCCTTTGGCGCGAACGATTTCCTCCGGCCAGTAGCTCATAAATTCTGCCAATCTTGCAGGATGAAACGGTCTTCTACGCCGATAAACAAAAGAGTTGATTCCATATTCGTCCGTCTCCGGTGTGTGGCTTTCCAGCTCCAGCTCGCGAATCCAGCCAGCGGATTGACTAGCTTTGTCAAAGTTGAACAGCCCGGTATTTAAAATGTCCGAAGGCGCGACCTTTCCCTTGGAAGTGCGAATGATTCGGGCTTCAGGTTGCAATCTCTGCAGCACACCCTCCAGCTTGTCCAGCTCTGCGGGCTGAACCAGATCGCACTTATTCAGAATCAATACGTCACAAGTTTCAATCTGGTCAATTAGCAAGTCCGAGATATCACGTGTGTCATCTTCTCCAGTAGCCTGCTTACGATCCAGCAGCGTTTCTCCTGATTCAAAGTCATGCCAGAAACGGTTCGCATCCACTACAGTCACCATACAATCCAGTTTTGCCAGCGAAGCTAAATTAATGCCCGTTCCTTCATCGGCGTAGGTAAAGGTTTGAGCGATGGGGACGGGTTCACTGATGCCCGTAGATTCAATTAATATATAATCAAACTCGCCTTGTTCCGCTAGCTTCTTGACCTCAAGCAATAAATCTTCACGTAATGTACAGCAAATACAACCATTAGACAACTCGACCAGTTTTTCTTCTGTTCTGGACAAGCCGCCCTCTTTTTTAACCAGCTCGGCATCTATATTTACTTCACTCATGTCATTGACAATGACTGCTACTTTCATTCCGTCTCGATTGTTTAAAACATTATTCAAAATCGTCGTTTTTCCTGCACCCAAATACCCGCTCAACACGGTTACCGGGATTGGTTTCTTATTCATTGCTGGTGCACTCCCTTTAATATTGGTTTATCAATATATTTAATCGTAATTATTACTATTAAATCAGCATTCAGAAATATACAGTATTCCTTTTGCTTTGTCAACTGTGGAGCTGTCTGGGGGGAGCTGGATCTGGAGTGCTTCATTACGCTATCTGTTTATGGTTCCTATGCTGTTCGTCATTGTAATGGCCCAACATAAGCTCAAGCCTCTTTGGAAAGTCATGAAGGAACAACCGGGAATGTGGCTGTGGTGGAGCTTCATTGGATTTGGTTTATTTTATGCTCCGTTATGCTTCGCATCCGCATATTCACCGGGGTGGTTGATTGCAGGGACTTGGCAAATAACCATTATTTCCGGTTCTTTGCTTGTTCCTTTATTTGCTGAGGTTGTCCAAACGGAGAACGGCCCTGTCAAAGTACGAGGAAAAATCCCCATCCAAGGATTGTTGATATCTCTGATTATTTTAATCGGAATTATTGTGATGCAGGTCGAACAGTCGCAATCTATTTCTACTCAAGATTTTTTATTCGGTATATTGCCTGTCATACTGGCTTCTTTCGCCTATCCTTTAGGTAATCGCAAAATGATGGAAGTCTGTGCAGGGCGGTTAGATGCCTATCAACGTGTGCTCGGAATGACTATAGCCAGCCTGCCTTTTTGGTTATTGCTTTCATTATATGGAGTTTTCAGCGCAGGGATGCCAAGCAAGGATCAGACCATACAGTCTGCTTTGGTGGCCGTGTTCTCAGGGGTAATTGCTACGGTTATATTTTTTAAGGCTACAGATCAGGTACATAGAAATATGCAAAAGCTGGCCACAGTAGAAGCAACACAATCGCTGGAAGTGCTTTTTGCACTAATGGGGGAATTAATCTTTTTGTCTATCCCCCTCCCTTCTGCTTGGTCATGGATGGGTATGTTCATCGTCATCCTTGGCATGAGTCTGCATAGCTATGTATCACATCAAAAGACGAGTGTTCAACAAATACTAACTAAAAAGGCAGATCCCGTTTAGTGCATATTGGGCAGCAGATCATAGAAAAGAAGATGCTTCTGATCTGCTGCTTTTTGCCGATTTACTGTCAATCAATATTACCAAGCGTAGGCTTCTGGCGCAGGTTTTCCCGGACCCGGGAAAATCTCATCCAGCTTGGCAAGCACATCTTCACTTAATTTAACCTCAGGTACCCGCAGAGCATCCTCTAACTGTTCTAATGTCCGTGGTCCGATAATTGGAGCCGTCACGGCCGGATGAGATAGCACCCAAGCCAGGGCAATCACGTCTTCCTTTTCACCCAGCTCGCGAGATAACGCCGCAAATTGCTCCAGCTTCGCACGATTCTGCTCTACCTTTTCCTTGGCACGTGCGCTGCGGGAACCTGTACCTGCTAACGCATTGCGTCCCAGCAGTCCGCCCGCCAACGGGCTCCATGGAATTACACCCAGACCCAGCTCTTGAGCTGCCGGTAATACTTCAAGCTCAGCCGAACGTTCGTTCAGGTTGTACAAATGCTGTTCCGATACCAGACCCAGAAAACGACGTGCCTTCGCTTCGGCCTGAGCCACCGCAATATGCCAGCCTGCAAAATTACTGGAACCGATATAACCAACTTGTCCACGATCCACCACGGACTCGAATACACCCCACAATTCATCCCATGACACATTGCGGTCAATGTGATGCATTTGATATAGCTCTATATGATCGGTTTGCAGACGTTTCAGCGACGCATCCAAATGACGGCGAATTTTGTAGGCAGACAAGCCTGATCCTGCATTGGGCCCATCATTTTCATTTTTCATGTCCCCGTATACCTTGGTTGCCAATACGACCTTCTCGCGTCTTCCGCCGCCCTGCTGGAACCATCGTCCGATAATTTCTTCCGTCCAGCCTTTACGGTCATGGCCATATACATTAGCCGTATCAAAGAAGTTAATGCCCGCATCCAGCGCGGCATCCATAATCTTAAAAGCATCCTTTTCTTCAGTTTCCGGTCCGAAATTCATTGTGCCCAGACATAACCGACTAACCTTCAAGCCTGACTTTCCTAAGTATGAATACTCCATACTGTCTCCCGCCTTTGCTTAAGGATTTTTTTAAATTCCGAAAAATTGCATAAAAAAAGGCCATACCTACTTCATTCACCAGAATAACCCCCCTTTGAAACACCCCAAAATGCATTTTAAAAGGTGGATAGCGCATGCAAAAAAGCCTCCGCACCATGCCGAAGCATTACTTGCGGAGGCCCTCCTCATACTACCCACCGAATGTTAAAAGAAGTGACTTTACGGTGGTTACCAGCGGAGCGGAGGATTTGAATCTGGAGAAGCGTCAGCGATCGTAAGATCAAATCCTTCGCGGAGCCGCTCATCTCAACCACCAACTCACTCTTTTTTCAACAATCAAGGAATTAATTTCGTTTCTTTCGCTCGTTCAGCCATTTTCTTCGTATGTTTGCTGAGCGGCTTCTTAAGCACCAATCCAAACAAGAAGCAAATTCCGATAAACACAAACAGCATCACTACATCTCGTGTTACCGTTGAAGGCAACATCCCTCCTACCGTTTCCCGCAACAGACTAACCGCATAGGTGAACGGTACGAACGGATTCAGGGTCTGAAAGAAAGCTGTACTCGTCGCAATGGGAAATGTCCCCCCTGAACTGGAGAATTGGAGCACCAGCAGGATGACTGCGAGACCCTTGCCGATATTGCCGAACACTGAAACCAAGGTATAGGTCATGGCCGTAAACACCAGACTGATCAGCATAGAGGACAGTACAAATGCTACTTTGGCATCCACATATGTTCCCAGCAGAAACAAATCACCGAGAGATACACTTAGCGCCTGAAAAATACCAATTGTGGAGAAGGTCATTAGCCGTCCGAAATACACCTGGTAGCTTTTATATTGACCTTCCGGGTCATCCACATCTACCCTGAACATGGAGACCAGCAGCATCGCACCTACCCAAATCGATAATGTAGTATAAAAAGGTGACATCGCAGAGCCGTAGTTAGGAATCGGGTATATCCGCTCCTGCTTCAGCGATACCGGGCTACCGAGGAAATCACTTTCCTTTTTCACATCTCCCTTAAGCAACGCAATCGCTCTTCCGAGTGCATTTTCACCCTTAAGCCTGCGGATCGTGTCTGCTGCCTGACGTATGGAATCCTCGGCAGCAGGAAGATCGGTTCTGACAAAATTGGCTACCTGATGTACCGCTTTTTCAGCCTCAGGAAATTTGTTTTCAATCAAGTCCGCCATCTTAATAAACTGTTGTTCCGCCTTCGGCAAATCATTACGTACAAAGTTTGCCGCCTGATGAATTTTACTTTTAACCGTTGGCAAATCGTGCTTCACGAAGTCTGCCGCTTTGTTCACAGCATTCGTAAACTCGCCCATGCGTCCCTGAATCGTCGTAGCGGCTTCATGCAGTTTTTGACGATATTGTGGCAAGTCCTGCTGGAGACGTGTTAGCTCTTGCTGCCCGAATTCGGCAGCGGCCTGTGCGTCATTTAGTAGCTTTTCAATATTCGGGAGCTGCTCTTGAGCAGTGGTCAACACATTGGCAGAATTGCGGGCAACGGATTTGATTTGATCCAGCGCCCTTTGAATGGCAGGTGCATATTCCGTATCATAATTGTCCAAAATGCTGTCAATTCCGCTACTGATTTCTCCTGCAAGACGGTCAGCATCATCCAGCAGATTTTGGGCTGGTTTCTCACCGCGCTGAATAGCATCCCCGATGCTAGTAACCGTGCTATTCAATCGGCGAAAGCGATCCTCTACCCCGCTTACCCGAGAAATAAGTGAATCCAGTGGCTGGCTAGGCAAATACCCATTCACACGGTTCAGCAATTGAGAAATATGATCCAATACACCTACAGCAGTCGTGAGCCTGCCGCTAATCCGATTCGCTGCAGCTTGTGCTGCTTTGGGATCAAAATCCACACCACGAATGATACCTGTAATCTGTGAAACTTCATTCGCAATTTGTTGCACCAGCTGTAAATCTTCTTTTACTACGGTTCCGATCGAATCAAGCGCACCCTCGTTTTTATCCAGAAAGTCGAGTATACCAGTTGTAAAATCCTTGCCTGTATCGGCTATTTTTTGTACTTCCGGCAGTGCTGTCCGGGCAGCATTAATGACCTTAAGGGCCGTTTGCGTGTCCTCCAAGGCGGTAGCCAGTGCACTTTCTACCTTACTGAAGTTCTGATCCAGTTCAACAATTCGATCACCAGCTTTTTGAATATCGGGCAGTCTTTTTTGGATATCCAAAATGACTGCACCCACCTTGTCCAGCTCAGGCAGGTTTTTGTCAATTTTGAGCACCAGATCTCCAGCGCGGTTGATTTCAGGAATTTTTCCCTTCAATGCAATGATCTTTTGGCCCTGAGCCTTAATTTTCGGTAAATTCTGCTCCAGCTCTAATGCCTGCTTACCCAACCGATCGATATCAGGCAATCGATTATTTAGCTCCAGTACCCGATTTTCAATGTTGCGAATTGTCGGAAGCTCCTCTTCCAGCTTTACTCCGGCTTCCTTCAATTTCGTCAAAACCGCCTGGCTGGCCGTTTCAATAAAGTTTTGACTAATTTGGTTTGTCAGAGAGGTTGCCCCTGAGGATGTAATTTTCGGAGCTACTGCATTGATTTTTTCATTCACAGCATAATCAATCTCCGGCTTTTGCGGATTTTCTGTAAGCACACTCGTAATTTTCTCTGAAAAATCCTTTGGGATCAGCAGACTGGCATAATAATCACCGTTCAGCACCCCTTTTCGTGCTTCTGCTTCATTGACAAAAGTCCAACCCAGCTTCTTGTTATTATGAAGGTTATGTATAACCTCGTCACCGATATTAATCTTTTTACCATTCACCTCAGCCCCCTGATCTTGGCTGGTTACTGCAATTTTAATACCAGATGTATTCGCATATGGGTCCCACATTGCTTTCAAATTCACCCATGCATAGACGGAAGGCAAAAGAATGATGCCAATGACTAATAAAGTCCCGGTCGATACTTTGAAAACATTTCTCCAGTCTGTTAAGTAGATTTGCCATATCTTCCGCAACTTCACCACTCCTCATATGTACATTAACCTTTCGTCCAGTGTTGTATGCACACGTATTGTAAACGATTTGAGCGGCAGAAGCGAATATTATAAAAATGATTGCTAAAAAGCGTACGACTCTTTTACAGATCATACGCTTTTTATGAAATCCCTTTTACTTAATTTCTAATTCCATTTGCAGGTATAGCTTCCAGTGAGTAGAATACGTTCTTTTTATTGATTTTCCCCACAACGGTAGCTGCACCTTTTTTCAAGAATGTATATTCGTTTTTCTTTATTTGCACGGTATATCCCTTCAAATTAATTCCAAAAAGGGATTGTACTTTCGACTTGGCAGCTGAAAGGGCCTGATTTTTACTGAGCTTGGGCTTGGCAAATGCTTTGGCAAAATCCTTATCTCCATCCCAGTCCATGCCATGCTCATTTTTTACAGCCCATACTTTACCGGTTTTCACGCCGATCTGTACGCTGTTTGTGTCGCTCTCATCCCTAAAGTGCCAGATGGTATCGTTGTCCTCTCGCTGACGAAGCGTATATTCAAACGGTTTCATTGTAGGAATGCCCAGTGTTTTTAGCGAACGGTTCGCTTTGTTGATCAGGGCAGCTTTAACGTCTTTGAGTGGGTACAAAAAGCTGGCCGTTATTTTATTTCCTTGATCAAGGTGAATATAAATGCTTTGGTTTTTCCCCCATAGCACCCAGTAATTTTTGAATCCTCCTTCGTCAATCGGGGAATATACACGCCAGATGGCCTCTATTTTGAAAACTTTATCGGTATCGAATGTTTTCAGGAATGACGCAACTTTACTGCGCAAATTAGGGGGCATCACCTTATCCATATCAGCGGCCTTATAAATGATGCTGGTGGACTGCACGATTCCTTTCTTGGAATCATAATTTTGGATGAAATCTGCATTTGCTGTCCCTTTCAAGGTACCGTAAACCGTCCATGCGTCAGTGTCCGCACTTGTAAACTCTATCGTTTGTTTCCCTGCTAATGTGTTTAGGACATCCGTCAGACGCTTAGTGGCGGTCGGGTCCAGGTTAACAGAAGTTTGTGCATTTGAAGCTGTGGTTGTGACAGCAGCGGGTTGCTGTGCCATTACAACTGGAGCCGTTCCCAACAGGATTGAGAGTGCTGCGACTGTAGCTGTGATAGAATTCCATTTGTTCATTTCGTCGATTCCTCCTGTGTCTATAAATACTCATAGGATACAAGTACACATAATCCTTAGACGTGCCACAAAAGTAAAAAGTTGCATAAATCCAAAAGAAGAAGCCCCTTAGGCCTACAAGATAGGCTTAAGGAGCTTCTTCTTTTGCATTAAATTATCCATTCTTCAGCAATCGGGTAGGCGAAAATCCTGCGCCATGACGCAGCTTCCGTTTTTCCAACCGTTTGTGCAGCGAACGGTTATACAAAACCTGAATGACAAAATACGAGATTATACCCAGCACGATACCGAAAATGGACATGCCGATCAGGATGTGGAGACCTCCGTGCAGTAGGTCTCTGAATACAGACCAGTTGCCGTGAAAAAGCTCCATAAAAGAATGCTCGTGAAGTCGACCGCCCCTGACATGCACCGGATAATGTGATGGATAAATCCAAGCTCCCAGTTGCTTGGCGAATGGCATCAGTACAATCGGCAAAAAGGTCAGCTTGCCTACAACGTTTCCCACAATGGCCGCAGGCAGCGAACCACCAGACAACCGAACAATCGGATAAAACACGAGGTATACCAGAGAGGCCGTGGAAATCACGATCATTTCCAGACCAAAGCCAATGGCGAAGCCCAAAGAGATCTTTTTAACTCCTCCAGGGGCGCGCAACAGCTTGATAAAATTCAGACGAATTGCCCGCCATATATTTTGAAACACGTTGTATTTCTTCTTTGATTTATGAGGTTTGAGCCTTTTCGGATTGAACTTTATCAATAGGAGGACTCCTTCAACAGTACGTATTCAAGTTCAGGAATGAGGTTAAAGAACTCCCATCCTTACTTAGTCTATACTGTCATTATAACCCTCAGCGTTCGAAAAGCAATGCTATTCCGCCTGTTTCGCTATTTTAGAACACAATTCGCTTATTGACATCGCTGGATAAAGGTACAAGGTCCCAAATCTCAGTTGCGTATTGCTGGATTGTACAATCACTGGAGAATTTTCCGGAATGAGCGATATTTACAATAGCACGTCGTGTCCACTCCGAGGGATTGCGGTACACCTGCTCAATATGAGCCTGCGCATCTACATAAGCTGCAAAGTCTTTAAGCACAAAGTATTCATCATTATGATCAATCAGGGATTGATAAATGGCCTCAAATTCCCGTTCATGCCGCGTAAAAGGAGCATCGTTCACCAGTTGATCCAGCACTTCACGCAATCTTTCATCACTGTTGGCTGTTTTGCGTGCTGAATACTGTCCATTCTGATAATAGTCCTCAATCTGATCTACCTTCAATCCAAAAATGAACATGTTGGCATCGCCTACCATTTCGTGCATTTCAACATTAGCACCGTCCAATGTGCCCAGAGTCAGTGCGCCGTTCATCATAAATTTCATGTTGCCTGTACCAGATGCTTCCTTGCCTGCTGTAGAAATCTGTTCACTGACATCCGCCGCAGGAATAATCAGCTCCGCCAACGAGACCGAATAATTTTCAAGGAAAACGACTTTCAGCTTGTCCTTGACATCTACATCCCGGTTGATGGTGTCCGCCACATTGTTAATGAGCTTAATCGTCTGTTTGGCGAGAAAATAACCGGGGGCTGCTTTCGCACCAAAAATGAATGTGCGTGGCGTCGCATCCAGTGCAGGATTAGTTTTGAGCTGGTTGTATAGATGCATCACATGCAAAATATTGAGCAGTTGTCGCTTATATCCGTGCAACCGTTTGACCTGCACATCAAAAATGGAGGATGTATCCAGTCGTACACCCTGTTTTGCAAACACATGCTCAGCAAGCCTGATCTTATTATTTTGCTTAATCGCCTGAATTCGTTTTTGGAACGCCTCATCCTCACTGTAACGAAGCAGGTCGATGAGCTCACGTGGATGGGTTCTCCAGCGTACACCGAGCGTCTCATCATACAAGCTTGCCAGCTCCGGGTTGGCGTGCATCAGCCAACGGCGATGGGCAATCCCATTTGTTTTATTATTAAACCGGTCAGGATACAGTTCATGAAATGATTTCATCTCTCGTTCCTTCAAAATTTTCGTATGCAATGCAGCCACTCCGTTAACGCTATAACTGCCGACGATAGCCAAATGAGCCATGCGAATTTGTTCATTATGAATAATCGCCATTTCACCAATTTTGATATCCTGACCCGGATAACGCTCTAATAGCATAGCGCAATAACGTTTGTTCATTTCTTCAATGATCAAGTAAATTCGAGGCAGCAGTTCCCTCACCATGTTGACAGGCCATTGTTCCAGCGCCTCACTTAATATCGTATGATTCGTATATGAAACGGTCCGTGTCGTAATATCCCACGCTTCATCCCACCCCAAGCCTTTCACATCCATCAAAATACGCATCAGTTCCGGTATAACCAGCGTCGGATGGGTATCGTTAATGTGCAGTGCTATTTTATCGGGCAACTGGCTGTAAGGTAAACGAAGCTTCTCAAACGTACGCAAAATACTCTGTAATCCAGCCGAGCAGAGGAAATACTGCTGCTTCAAGCGAAGCAGCTTGCCCTCATAATTGGAATCATCCGGATAGAGAAAGGCCGAGATGGATTCTACTGATCGATTGTAGTCGAGAAAGCGGTAATAACCGCCCTCTCCTCGAATTGGTCCTCGAACGGGATCAAGCGCGGATTCCGCACTCCAAATCCGCAGCGTGTTTACCTGCGCATGACCATAGCCGACCAGCGGAATATCGTAAGGGACAGCCCAGACTGTTTCGGCATCCCGTGTCTCGAACACAAGACGTCCATCTTGTTCACGGGTTTCCACGCGTCCCCAAAAATGAACCTCGACCTTTTTGTCAGGACGGCGTTCCTCCCATACATTCCCTTTCTGTAGCCAGTAATCCGGTAGTTCGACCTGATTTCCGTCCACAATACGCTGCTCAAACAGACCATATTTATATCGAATTCCGCAGCCATGTCCTGCATAGCCAAGGGATGCTAATGAGTCCATGAAACAAGCCGCCAGACGGCCAAGACCACCATTGCCTAGCCCAGCATCCGCTTCCTGTGCTTCAATTTCCTCCAGATCCCAGCCCAATTCCCCTAATGCCTGTCGAACCATATCCAATACGCCCAAATTCAGCAGATTATTGCCCAATAGACGACCTATTAAAAATTCCAGTGAAAAATAATAAACCTGCTTCTCTTGTCCTTCTTTGTAGGCTTGGTTTGTTTCGGCCCAATTCTTGCCGACTTGTTCACGAATCATGCCACCCAAAACCTTATATACGTCTTCCGACTGAGCCTCCTGCATCGATTTACCCAGCCTTCCGACCAGTTGCTCTCGAAAAGCCTGCTTAAATGCTTCTTTATTGCTGAACAAAGTTGTACCTCCTGTTAATTCCGTTTTTATGGCTAAGTATGATCTATTAAATCACGCTATTCTTGGCAATCACATAGGGAACTCTAATGTCGCCAATCAGAGTTCGATCCGGTGAAAGCTGCACGTCCTTATCCAAAACCACATTCTGCACAACTGCCCCTTTACGGATGACGCATTTTTGCATAATAATCGAGTTGCTTACCCGCGCGCCCTCCTCTACCCGCACGCCACGAAAAAGAATGCTGTTCTCGACCTTTCCCCCAATGGTGCAGCCATTGGCAACAAGGGAATGATCCACCTCGGCGCTGTACGTATAACGAGTCGGGGCTTCATACTTGATTTTGGTATGCACCGGCTGATTCTGGAACAGAGCTTGATATTGCTCCTGATCCAGCAGTTTCATGCTATTTTTATAGTAGCTTTCAATGGAATTAATAACTGCATGATAACCATCATAGCAATACGCGTAGATGCGCAGGCCACTTGGATTTTTCTGAATCGCATCGCGAAAGAAATGACTATCCTGATGAGCAATGCAATGCTTTACCTGATCCAGATACAAGCTTTTGTCCATCACAAACATTTCTAGATAAATATTATGATGATCCTGCTCCTGATGAATACCGGTCACTCGTCCGCTCTCATCAATCTCCAGCCGTACACACGGTGTATGCTCCGTTTCGAGCTGGTGTATGGGTTTGTATACGAGGGTGACATCCGCGTTCTTCTCCAGATGATATCGGTATACATCCTCTATATCAACCTTGTTGATATGCTGAGTTCCTGCATGAACAATGGTTTGCCCCAATGAGCGATGGAAAAAGTCCAGATTGTTGTGCACATGCTGCAAGTCACCACGTGATGTGTCCGTCGGATCGTTCCAGTCCGGTGGCAAAATAAACAACCCGCCTCTTCTGCGGTCTAAATCCCATGGCCGACCTTCACCCAAATGATCCAGCAGCGAACGGTATTTGCGGCGGATAAACAGTGCAATATCATGCACCCCTGCATGCATCATATTGGATAAGGTGAAATCAATGAGCCTATATCGACTAGCAAAGGGTACTGCGGCCCCGCACCGAAAATAAGTCAACTCCTTCAATTGATCCAATTCGTGATCCAGGTTGATCACTCCAATGAGTCGGCTCATAGCGGACACCGTCCTTATCCGAGTTATATTCGTGCATGAAGCTGGCTTTCCTGATCGAACAAAATAATCTCATCCAGACTATCTTCAGGTCCAATGACTGCGTTGTCTTCAATAACCATGTTCTCATTCACAATAGCCCGGTGAATACGTACATTGCGTCCGATTTTTACATTCGGCATGATGACAGAATCGGTAATAACGCTCCCTTCACCGACTTCAACCCCATAAAACAGTACGGAGTGCCTTACTTCTCCATCCACCATGCAGCCTTCATTTACGATGCTGTTTTTCAGGATCGCCCGTTGGGTTATATACTGGGCAGGCTGATTGGGGCTGCGGGTATAGATGCGCCAGAACGGGTCATTCAGATCTAGCGGCGGGTCCTGAACCAGAAGATCCATATTAGATTCCCACAAGCTCTGAATTGTGCCTACATCCTTCCAATACCCAGCAAACGGGTACGCATACAGCGACCGGCCATGCTGAAGCAATAGCGGAATGATGTCTTTACCAAAATCGTGTGAAGATTCAGAATCACTTGCGCTTTCCAGTAAGTAGTGACGCAACACATCCCATTTGAATAAATAAATACCCATAGAGGCCAATGTGCTTTTCGGCTGTTCAGGCTTTTCCTCAAAGTCGTATATTCTCAGGTCCTCATCGGCGTTCAGTATCCCAAACCGTTGGGCCTCTTGAATGGGGACATTGATGACCGAAATGGTGCAATCAGCTCCCTTTTCCTTGTGGTAGTCGAGCATTCGACTATAGTCCATTTTATAAATGTGATCCCCTGACAAAATGAGCACATGCTCCGGGTCATACTGGTCCAAGAAATGCAGGTTCCGATAAATCGCATCCGCCGTACCTCGGTACCAGTTGTTTCCATTTTCTTTCTCGTGTGGTGGTAAAACGAAAACTCCTCCATCCAGGCGATCCAAATCCCAGTCGCTGCCTACGCCGATATAGGAATGAAGCACCAACGGCTCATATTGGGTCAATACGCCCACGGTGTCTATTCCCGAATGAGAGCAATTGCTGAGAGGGAAATCAATAATACGATAAGTTCCTCCAAAAAATACTGCCGGTTTGGCCAGTGTGCGGGTCAGTCCTTTGAGTCTTTTGCCTTGTCCGCCGGCGAGCAGCATGGCAACCACTTCCTTCTTTCTCATAACAAAGACCTCCCTGTCATGTGCGTCTGAAGCAATTGTGGCAGGATATTTGATAATATCCATTAAACGTGAAAAGACAGTCGTAATCGTTTCATTACCAAGGGAACGGGTAAGATGTGATGGAAAGGGTAAATCATAGTTATGCGGAACAAGTGCAAGGAATCACTAAATCGTAAAATCCCGCTCATCATTTCACATTTTGGATGCTTTTTAGGCATTAGCGTATGACAACATGATCATAAGGAGGCGTTATTGATGAAGAATAAAAAATGGGTAGTAGCAGCATTGGGAATGGGTGTAACGTATCTGATGAAAAATAAAGGAGCACGCGATAAGGTATTGAATAAGGTACAGACGATGGTCAACCGTGCAAAAACATCTGCAAAATCGTAATCGTTAAATTTTAAAGCAAGAAACACGCGAGCCTCTCTGAATAATTGTTCAGGGAGGCTCTGCTTTGACGCTGCTCTGCAACCACGAACAACGCACAACACATCGGTTCGAGGCTGAATGATTAGACGGTCAAGCATTCTCCTTCTGTTCTTCTACTTCCATGATATGTTCAATGGTAAAGGTTCGATGCGTGCATTCGGAGGAACAGTACGCTTCTAGAAGACCCGAGGTACGAATGTTCTCTTTACTCACCTTCTTGAAGGTATGAGTAATCTCTACATTGCCCTTGAAAGGAAAAAAGGACAAACCTACCGTCTGATCCGATAACCACTCAGCCCGAACCCGTTCGCTTTCATGACGAACAGCCGGGAAGCTCAACCCTTCAGCAAACCATTCATAATCTGCTGTAGGGGTACCCGGCTCTCGGCTGCATAAAAACAGACTTAATTCGTCGCAGAACAACATTCTCCGTACATCCGTCCGCACTTGATGTTCGAAGGTTACGCCGCATGTCAGCTCCTGTCTGAGCCTCTGGCGACGCTGTTCCTCTGCCTCTTGATAAGCATGCGTAATCTGCTTGTCCTGAGCTTTTTCATGCTCGGTCCGTCCGACGAGCTCCTTGTACATCAAGCTGCACAGCAACGCCGCATACGCATTCTCTTGCTCGACTTCATCAATCCCAAGACGATAAAAAACAAAACGCGGACTAAGCGGAAAATCGATAAACGTATAAGGTGCTGACACATAATCATTCCAGAAAGGAGCAGCGTCCAGCCTAATCCATCCCCGGTCATGCTCCCTCGCTGCATATATAAAATCCTGTTTATGGCGTCTATTCTTAAAGGCACTGTCTTCCCACTGTGAAGCCAACTCACCTGAAATACGGGCATGGTCATGTTGCGTCGTCATGATATAAGCTTGATCCGTTTCATAAATAACCATATGCTATCCCCTTCCGTTAGGCGTCTATCTGATATGTGTACAAACTATCGAAGGCCATGGTTATGTTTACCTTCATTCATTATATCAGGATAAGGGTAAAAAGGCAGTGAAGTTTTCTCCATCCTCACTTTCAATTCCCCCCTAGATTCTTCAATCGAAACTGCTGCGGAGACATCCCTTCCAGTTCACGGAACACCTTGTTAAAATGCTTGGCATTGTCAAAGCCCACAGTAGCCGCAATTTCATAAATCTTGCCCTCTTGACGCCCCAGCAGCTTTTTGGCTTCTGCAATGCGCAGCCTTTTTAAATATTGAACAAAGCTAAGACCTGTATAGGCTTTGAATGCCTGACTAAAATACGTATAATTCAAGGATACTGAATTGGATACTACCGCCATGTTCAAATCCTCGCTGAAATGAGCATGGATGTACTGGATTGCTCGCGTCATGCTGCCGCTTCTATCAGCAATCGCACTAGCAACGTCCGTTCTGCCAGGCTGTCTATCTATCTCCCCGCTATCATCACGATCATTTAATAAAGAGTTCCGTTGCTGCAATTCTTCATTCAAAACTGCTAGCGCACCAAACAGCTCCTCCCTCACGATCGGCTTCAGCAAATACTCCCGTGCTCCGCAGCGAATCGCTTCGCGCGCATATTGGAACTCGTCATATCCACTGAGAATGATCACCAAAGGTCTGTCTCTTGGCTTTAGCTTGCGAATATGCTGCATCAGCATAATTCCATCCATAACCGGCATACGGATATCCGTTATCACCAACTCGGGTGAAAACTCCATTACATGCTGCCAGGCTTCCTTTCCGTCCTTAACCAGCACGCATTCATAGAGACCGGAATATTCCCGTTCGATCATGGCTTGAAGCCCCATTCGAATGTTCTTTTCGTCATCCGCAATCAACAGCTTGGTCGTCATGGTCCTCCCCCCTCGTGATATGACGTCTAGGCAAAATCAGGGTTATTGTCGTCGATTGGCCGGGAATGCTGTCCAGTTTAATGCCATAACCTACGCCATACTGCATACTCAAACGGCGATGCACATTATACAAGCCGATCCCTCCATGCATTCCGGGCTCGTAGGAATCCATATCCGAATGCATCAGACCAGCCATAATGGCATTCTTTCTTTCTTCAGATATCCCCACTCCGTTATCCTGTATACGCAATTCAACGATATCCTGCTTGGAGTAGGCTTCAATGGTGATGAGGAATGGTCTTCGCAATGTACTCCAACCGTGCTTTATTGCATTTTCGACTATAGGCTGCAGCGACATTTTCAGCATTTCCAGTTCCATAAACATTGACGACAGGCGGATGTCCAGCCCAATTTGGTTGTCATGGCGAATGTTCATAATGGCCACATAATGCTGAATATGACGAATTTCATCGCGCAACGCAACACACGGCCGGGACCATTGAAGATTATAGCGCATCATCGAACCCAGGGAAGTGAGAGCATCTGACAGCGGATATTGTCGTTCCATCTCCGCCATCATTTTTAAATTTTCCAATGTATTATATAGAAAATGGGAATCAATCTGATGCTTGAGTCCTTGCAATTCTGCCTCCTGAGCAGCGGCCTGCTTCTGTACAGCCTCAGCAATGAGCACGTTAATCCGACTTAGCAAACTGCGAAAATATAGAGCCAGCTCCGCGACTTCTCCCCGCCCATATACCGGGATTGTAAGCTGAAAGTCGCCCTCCTGCTGTACTCTTTTCATAGATTCACGCAGTGTATGCAGCTGCTTGAGAATAAGAGCGTGCAAAGTATAAGAAATGACGGACATTAACAATATCAATATACAAATAATGAGTAGCATGGCATTGCGTTTGTGACGGAGGTCACTCAGCGGACCATCCAGCGCCACTATATTTAGCAGATAGGCATCCAGCCCTTCTATATAACGGTACAAACCAAGATAAGGCTTATTCCCATAGGTAAAGTCAAAAGCACCACCCTGTCCCTGAACGCGGGACTGTAACAGATGGTGCACATGGGACAGAGGGATCGGAATGGGATCAGGTTGAATGGAAGCTGTAGCTATATCGGCAGAAGACACTAATTTTCCACCGTTTGGAATGGAATCCTCGGCGTTTAGAATGAACATTTGCCATGCATAATCACGTGGTGGGGTACCAAATACTCTAGGCGAAAAGAGCTCTAGCCTCATATTGGTTTCCACCAAACCTGCGTGTCTTCCTCCGCTTGCCTGAATTTCACGCAGCAATGCCATATACTGTACCGCTTCATTTTCCTGCCCTGCTTGCCCCTGCAATAAGCTCTTAGGTCCCTTGTATATATCCCACCATATTCTTCCTTGCTGATGTTGAGCTGTTGTCAGCCAGGAAGTTTTAGGCAGGCGTGATTCATTGAAAATCATGGGCCATATTTCATGGGCCTGGGGATTATTTGTATACAGCCGGATATTCTCAATGTTGGGATTGCTGTAGAGCAAGTGCTGTAAATTGGGAAACACATTTAAGTTAAATTGAACCAGCTCATCGCTGCTTATTTCACGTTCCTCGGTTAGATAATGAAGTACGTTGCGATCTGAAATCGCAAGCTGTGCGGTCCGCTCCATAATTTCCATATTACTGTGAATTTGGGCCAGTTCTGTATCGAGTACATACTGATTTTGTACGGTAATGTCGTGCATGGTGTTCTCGTACAATTGATGAAAGGTATAAAGTGAGAACACTACAACCGGGATTAAAATGACTCCGATATAAGCGACAATGAGCTTGACTTGAAGAGAGCAACCGCCTAGCTGATCGGCCGTATCCGTCAGCCACTGCCATATGTGACGGCGCAGCAGGCTCTTCATCTGTGAACGTACACGGCCTGACATGAAATCACATCCTTAGCATTCAATAAATAAAGTATTGAACGAGATCATTTCGTGAACTGTTCCATTTTTTTGATGTTTTCCTCATAGGCTTTTTGCTGATAAGCCAATACCTTGTCATAGCCTGCTTTTTTGCGGTCTTCCAAAAAGCGGGCAAACAGCTGATCGAACTCCTCATCCGAGGAAGCCAGCAACAGCTTCGGTAATGCCTTGCCCCAAATTTTGTCTATCTGGCCTGACGCAATGCCTTCTGCCGAGGTTCCGGTCGGTTTGATATTTTCATATTGGGAGAAGCTGTGGGTCTTGCCTTTCGTCCAATCTTCCGGCTGCTTATACGGCTCGACGCTGGGCGGCGCCCACTGCAAACTCATATTTGTATCCATCAGCATCCAGAAGGTGGAGGAGGCGCCATACTTTTTGTCAAAAGCAGAGCGATCCTTGTTCAGCAGCTCCAGTACCTCTGGCTTGAAGGCTGGCTTACCGTTAACTGTGTCCCACAACTTTCCCTGCTCCCCCAGATACAGATCACGGTTCCCTTCCTCACTAATCAGATAAGTCAGAAATTCAATAGCCCGCTCCTTGTCTTTCACATCCTTCGAAATAAGTGTCACTGTCCATCCGGAAATGCCTGGCCCGGCCAGCGTCGGCGGGTCCAGCTTACTGTTGGAAGGTCCATCCACTGCAATGTAGACGGAGTTGGGATCTTTCGCATGCAATGTCACCTGTTGTGTAGCAAAATCAGACCGCTGATATAGCATGGCAAAATACCGTCCCTGTGCCACCTTTTCTTCCATTTGCGGACGTTTGTCGATAAATACGTCCTTGGCGATCAGGCCCTGCTCATTGGCTTGGCGGAATGTTTTGAGCCAGCGAATGTACTCTTCGTCCGAACGACGGTCATACAGTTTTCCGCCCTTCTCGTGAGGAATGGCAAGAAAGTTAAGTAAATAGTCTTCAAAAGAATAATTTCCGTTATCCGTAAATTCGTGGAACCCTATCGGGATCAGCGGCTGACCGTTCACCTCCGGAAATTTCTCTTTCGCCTTTTGAAGCGCTTTCAAAAATCCTTCCGGTGTTCTCATATCCGGCTTGCCAATCGCCTCGTACATATCCTTACGAACCATAAACGTTTGATTGGAGACAAAATTTTGGCCGTATTTTTGGTAATCCTGCGGTGAAGAGGACGCGTTAGGATACCCATATACATTTCCGTCTGTTTGACGATACCATGACATTTTAGCTGGGTCTGCCACTTTAATCAGATATGGATCATATTTCTCGGCCAACTTGTTAAGTGGGAGCACCATCTTGCCCTCGATCATTTTTTTGATTGCATCTTCTCCCCAACTGAGCGTGACAAAATCAGGCAGTTTGCCCGAGGCGAGCATGGTATTCAGTTTTTCATTTTCATTTCCTGCGGGTACGATAAAATTAACACTGACTCCAGTCTTTTGCGTCACATACTTCGAAGTCATATCCGTCCCCCACTTGTTCGGGAACCAGGAAAAATTCAAATACCAGTCAAACGTTATCGGCTCTGTATCCGCCTTCCAGCCCGGCGCATCTGCCGTAGCCTTTGTCTTCTCATCTTTCAATTCCGTGGCAGCGCCATTGCCACCGGACGTACATCCCACGAGCGGTCCTACCAGCAGAACAACAGCCAACAGCCCCTTTTGCCATTTACGAATGTTCATCATAAATCTCCCCCTTAGATGATGTGCTAGCCCTTAACCGAGCCAATCATTAGCCCTTTGACAAAATATTTTTGCAGGAATGGGTATACCAGCACAATCGGCAAAGTCGTTATGACCATCGTCGCCAGCTTGATCGATTGTGAAGTAACGGACTGGGCGACAATCCCGGGTGCGGCAGACATCATTTGATTAGAGCTGGATTGGGCAACAACCCGGTACAAATACGTCTGAATCGGCTGAAGATCCGTATTATTGATATAGATCATTCCTGTAAAATAATCGTTCCACTGGTACACCCCATGAAACAAGGCAATTGTCGCTACTACTGGCATGGATACAGGAAGCACAATCCGGCAAAAGATGCCGAAATCGTTGGCTCCGTCTATTTTCGCCGCTTCCTCCAGTGCATCCGGCAGTTCCCGAAAAAAAGCCATAAAAATAATAAGGTCGAAAAAGCTGAACATCGCAGGAATAATGTACACCCAAAAGCTGTCCAGTAGCCCGAGATCACGAATCAGCAAATACGTTGGAATCAAGCCCCCACCAAAAAACAGGGTAATGGTGCCGATCAGCATATACAGCTTGCGCCCGATCAGCTCTCTACGGGAATATGCATATGCAATCATGGCGGTAAAAAACACATGCACAATCGTGCCGATTAGCGTCTTGGCGACCGTTACTCCCATCGCAGTCATAATGCCGCTGTTGGCAAATACAGCCTGATAGCTGCTGAGACTAAAGAGTCTCGGCCACCAGTAAATGCCGCCTCGCATTGCGTCTGCCCCTTCGTTAAAGGAGTTCACCAGCACATACCACACGGGATATAACGTTACAAAACAAATGACCAGCATAAAAACGTTGTTAAATAAATCGAATATCGCTTCGCCTGCTGTTCTGCGTCGCAATAGCTGCATACATCCGTCCTCCTTCAAAATAGAGAGGTATTATTCATCCGTTTGGTTACAGAATTGGCTATCAGCAGCAAAATGAGAGCAAGAACCGATTTCAGCAATCCTACCGCAGTAGAATACGAAAAACGTCCCTGCTGAATGCCCACTTGATATACATAAATATCAACTACATTACTTGCACTTTCATTCAGCGAGTTACGCAGGACAAGAATTTGATCAAAGTTAGAGTTCAATATGCCGCTGACCGCTAGAATAAACAAAATGGATATTGTGCCCTTGATCGCAGGAAGTGTGACATACCACATTTTCTGAAACCGTCCTGCTCCATCAATGGTGGCCGCTTCGTACATGTCCGTAGATACGCCCGCCATTGCTGCCAAATAAATAATGGCTGACCATCCAAGCTCCTTCCAAATATCCGAGCTGACGACGATAGTCCAAAAATAGCCCGGCTCCGCTAAATAACTAATCGGCTGGTCGATCCAGCCCCAAGCTAGTAACAGTTGATTGATCAATCCGGTATCTGCCAGCCACGTGGTTAAAATCCCGCCAAGAATGACCCATGATAGAAAGTGAGGAAGATACGAAATGGTCTGAATGGATTTTTTGAACCGCGTAGACCGGATTTCATTCAGAAACAGAGCAAATACAATAGGTAACGGGAACCCGATCGCCAGCTTAAGCAGGCTAATGCCCAGTGTATTTTTGACAATATACCAGAAGTTATCATCCTCCAAGAAGGCACGAAAATGCTCTAACCCCGCCCATGGTGCGCTTGATATAGTACCAATAATGTCAAAATGTTTGAAAGCAATCAAAATGCCGTACATCGGAATGTAATGGAAAATAATCATCCATACCACTCCAAGTAGTGCCATGGTCTGCAAATGTTTTTGCCCCCCCCATCTGCGGGCTAGTGACGTCCATCTCCCCGATCGAACCGATGGCTGTGGTTGTGGTTGTGGTTGTGGTTGTGGTTGTGGTTGTGGTTGTGGATTTTTCCATCCTGTACTCATACAGAAGACCTCCCTTCTCTATAATGTAAGCACTTACATTTATTATTTTAGGGGCTTTTGCTTCTAATGAGTAGTACTTGATTTTTTGATTTTGGTGTCTAAAGTTCAGGTGGAGATAGGACAATACGTAAAAAGTTCCTTCCAGACTTTGGATTTTCTATATCTATTAATTTACAAAAAAGACTATCAGATGGTACGATAAGACTATATGGAATTCCAATCATTACCTATGACCTAGATCAGGAGGACTAAGAATGGAAGAATTGGTTCGTTCGATTCAGAAACAGGTTCGGATAAAAAGGTTTGCCTGCTGGGCAGGACTCATCATGTTTGGCCTGTGTACTTTAGTTGGCATTGCAGCTGAGGAATGGTTTATGGCGCTCCTGGGACTCGCAATGACAGTCTTATCAATCTATGGATTAACCATGATGCGTGGTATGACGAAGTTTAATAAAGAATATCAACCGGGAAAGGGATACGGTTATTATCGCCGTACTGCACAGCAAAAGCTGCGTTATTTGACTTGGGGACAATGGATACTCGGCGCCTTTATCGTCCTGATGTTCTTTGTATATCACGTCCGTCCTAGTGCTTTTCTTATAGCTATCTTGGGGATCTTGACCATTCAGTTCAGTATCAAAAAACGAATTAAAAATCATCAGGAGCCTAACGTCACAGAGTTGGATGAGTTTGTACGAATGGGGATTGTTTCTCCGCATGAACAGACTATTGGAGTGTATAAAGATTTCCTGCACCTTAGCCATACGTTTCAGGGCAACCAAATTGTTATCGTTACAGACAAACGGCTGATATCTGTGTTTGTAGAGGAACAAGGACGTGCGCTGAAAACGGAAATGCTGCTATCGAGTATAAACAAAATACGTGCAATCGGTACGGGTTTTCAGGGTCAAGGTTTATTGCTGTCTGTAAGCAACCGTGACCATAACGAGCTTCACATTCATATGGTCGGGAAAAGTATTTACTTTTCGCCAGAGCAATTCGTGGGCTCCTTGCTACGGGCACTGGACGCAGCGTTAAAGATTGGATCATACAGTACGGAAGAAACATTCCCCGTTTACCAACAGACAAGGATTTCATTGCATCCATTAGAACAAAGTTTGTTGCACAAGCCTACCACTGCCTAAATATTCCTCGCAAAAAAAACCAATAGCAAGCAAGCCCTGATCTTAATGAGCTTACTTGCTATTGGGTTAATTAAAACAACTAATTTTCTACCATTTTCCCTTATTAATGATTGGCTCCATGATAAAACACAGTGATGAGATCATGACTAGTAACAAACACCAGCAAACTAAACAGACTGAGCGATAGCGGCCGTGAAATCAATTTTTTCATCCTTTAACACTCCTTTTAGAATCGTTATATATTGGTCTTGCTGTGTTGCTGTAGCTTGGGATCTGAAAATCTCAAATATAGCAGTACATTTTCTAAACTCATGCTCATGTTCCATACCTAGGGTATCGGACAGCTTGAGAGATTGCAGAATATAGCCCAACGCAACCGTAAACTGTCGCAGCTTTATATAATAAAGAGCCAGCTGATAGCAGAAGCGAAAATAATAGGATACATTCACAGGCTCTTCAAAATATTTGAAATCTTCAATTTGTTCGGCAAATGATTCAAGCACACGCTCCAAAGGATAGTCGTGTCTGGCTGCTCCCTCAACAATGGAAAGAAGCCCCGGTAACAGTTCTTCTGGATTGTCACGAAGAAATTGAACGTATTCCTGCAATACCTCGGAACGACCCGATAAAATATCAAGAGCATATAAATTGGCTCTTGCAGCATGGCGATAATATTCCACTTCTGCTTCTCCATACGGATCGAGACCATTAAACCAGCCCAACTCTGCATATTTTTCAATGCAATCTCGAGCGGCCTCATACTTGCCTTGTTTTTGGAAGGCCGTGCCTTTCATAAGATGACTGTAGCCGTAGTAGTAGACTAACGGCCGTTTGGTATGTATGGGTTGTATAGGTTTCTTGCACGCTTTGTAGAGCTGCAACTCCTGATACTTCTGGTTGACATGGGAATACAGCTGATCGCATAAAGCGATCATATTGGTACCATCCATAAATGAAAAGGACAGCTTAATCATGTTAACAAGTGTGTCTAGATCTGTGATGTCGGAGTGAACAAGATCATCCACCCTCCCCACCTCCTTGTCCGACTTTTGTACTCATCAAACAAAACATGATCTATATTCCAACTAAAAATAACTTAATTACGTATTTATTACGTAATTAAGTTATATCATAAAATCAGACATGTGGCAAGGAAATTATAATATATTCCAATTTTCAAAATGTGGATGCCTATAAAGCATTCATTTGTTCAGTTCCATATGAAGCAAAGGGAATGCCCGGCCTGATCCATCCAGCGCAGATCGTCCTGTTGGTACAAAGCCGTAATGTCTGTAGAAAGCATGCGCCTTCTTGTTTTGCTCATTCACATCCACTTTGAGGTGCGTCCCTTTTATTTTTTCAGCATGCTGGATGAGTCGGCTGCCTGTGCCCTGTCCGTGCCATTCAGGGTCGACAAATAGCATTTCTATTTTCTGCCTGTCCAGCCCGATAAACCCTATCGGCTCCTGAAGTACCGTACACTCCATCCAAACTTCAAGTTCTCTTAAAGCGCCGTTACTTATGATGTGATGGTAAAATTGAATGTCTTCTTCAGACAAAAATGTGTGCGTTTGGCGTACTGCCCGATGCCAAATATCTACGAGTTGATCATGATTTTCTTCCTGATAAGCAATAATTTTATGTTGCACTGTATTTCCCCCTTATGCGAATATCCATATAGCATATTTGCAGTAAGTTTAACAGCGTATTTAGAAGTATTCAAACACAAAAAAGGAAGCGGATCCATCCGCCTCCTTTAGGTTACAACCCCTTTACAACGTAACGCCATTTTTGAAAATAGCAAGCTCCCTGAAATTGTTTTTCTCATTATTCACCCAGGTTCCGCTGGCTACATCGATAATGTAATCGACAAAGTTGCGTAGCGCCTCTTCCATACTGACATCCTCCACCAGTGAACCAGCGTTATAGTCAATCCAGTGAGGTTTAGCCTTATATAACGGCGAGTTGGTCGACACCTTCATCGTCGGAACGAAGGAGCCAAAAGGCGTGCCACGCCCGGTTGTGAATATGACGAGCTGACAGCCCGCTGCAGCAAGAGCTGAAGAAGCAACCAGATCATTCCCCGGCGCACTGAGCAGATTAAGTCCCTTGGTCTTGAGACGCTCCCCGTACTGAATGACATCGGTGACCGTGGAAGACCCGGATTTTTGCGTACAGCCCAGTGATTTATCCTCCAGTGTCGTGATGCCCCCTGCTTTATTGCCTGGTGACGGATTTTCGTATACTGGCTGCTTATAATCCAGAAAATATTGTTTAAAATCGTTAATCAAATGTACGATCTTATCAAATACTTGCTCATCGGCAGCGCGTTCCATTAAAATCGTCTCCGCGCCGAACATTTCGGGCACCTCCGTCAGTACGGTCGTTCCACCCTGTGCTGCCATATAATCCGACAGACGCCCAAGCAGTGGATTGGCAGTAATACCCGACAGGCCGTCAGATCCACCGCATTTCAAGCCGATGTTCAGCTCAGACAAAGGTACAGGCTCCCGTCGATCTTCTTGCACGGCCGCAAATATTTCATGGAGCAGCTTTACCCCTTCCTCCACTTCATCCGACACCTCCTGGGAAAGCAAAAACTTCACCCGCTCCGAGTCGTATTCACCGATGGCTTCTTTGAATTCTTTCATTTCATTGTTCTCACAGCCCAAACCAAGTACCAGAACGCCACCCGCGTTTGCGTGTTTCACGGCATCAATCAAAATCGTGCGCGTATGTGCATGGTCGTCGCCCAATTGAGAGCATCCATAGTTATGCTTGAGCACAAGTGCATTTTCAAAAGGTGAGATATCTCCCACTTCCTGCTTAAAACGATTTAAAATGAGTTCGGCAATTCCATTCACACAGCCGACCGTCGGCACAATCCACAACTCATTGCGAATCCCTACACGACCGTCCTTTCGCCGAAATCCTTGGAACGTCCGACTCTCCTGTTCATATATATGAGGAGCTGGCTTAGGCTTATAAGTATATTCCTCCACACCTGTCAGATTCGTTTTCGTATTATGCGTATGCACATGCTGACCTGCCTGAATGGGCTGAATGGCATGACCGATGGGATATCCGTATTTCAGGACATGCCCACCTTCAGGTATGTCCTGTAGCGCAATTTTGTGCCCACGCGCTACATCCTCGGCCAGCTCCACGCATTGTTCTTTTTGTGCTCCCCATGCCAGCGTTTCTCCCTGCTTGTAATCACGCAAAGCGACAGCCACGTTATCTTGATTATGAATTTGAATGAATTCCAGCATTCCAGTCTCCTCCTTGCTTATGCTCCGGGTACGCTGTTCCCGGTTAGAGAATCGAGCGTCTCCTTCATTCCTCTGCTTGTAATTTCATACACGTGCTGCGCTGTTTGTTCAGCCAGCCCTTCGACCTGATTCAGATCTTGCCCCCACCATGTCTGTTTGCTGAGTACCTGCTCAGTCAATTGCTTCGCTCCGGCGAGAGTTCCGTCATACGTACTCCACAGTTCGCCAAATGTGCTCAATACTTCCGCTTCGTCTGCCAATGCAATCGACTCGCCATTTCTGTCTCCCCGGTAGAATACGAGTAAGGACGCCAGCGAAAATACGATTTTGGCAGGCAACGCCTTGTGCTGTGCCACATACTGGAGCAAGGATGGCAAGTTCCGTGTCTTGAACTTGGACACCGAATTCAATGCGATGCTCATGACATAATGACTTACATAGGGATTACGGAACCGTTCAATCACATCGTCGGCATATACATTCAATTCCGCTGCTGGCGAGTCCAGTGTCGGAATAATTTCCTCTCGAATCAACGACTGGATATATTCGCCCATAACATCATGCTCGACCGCTTGCCCTACCGTATCCAGGCCATATAAATAGGCTACAGGTGTAAGCGCCGTATGTGCCCCATTCAAAATGCGCACCTTTCGTGTACGATATGGTGCCATATCATCGACAATCAGTACATTCAATCCGGCCAAATAAGCAGGTAATTCTTCTTTAAGCCACTGTGGCCCTTCAATAACCCATAAATGATACTGTTCGCCCACAACAACCAAATCGTCCTTGTAACCCAATTCCGCTTGGATTTCATGAATCCGGTCTTTGGGATAACCAGGTACAATCCGATCCACCAAACTGTTGCAGAACGTATTTGCTTCCTCTATCCATGCAATAAACTCAGCCCCAAGCTCCCATTGGTTCGCATATTTCAGCACGATTTCCTTGAGAGCGTCTCCATTACGGTCGATGAGTTCGCACGGAATAATGACCAGTCCCTTGCTTTGATCGCCCTCAAAAAAATGAAAGCGCTTGTACAGAAAGGCGGTCAGCTTGCCTGGAAAGCTTTTTTGCGGGCGATCTTCCAATTGATCCTCAGGTGCATAAGCGATTCCTGCTTCCGTCGTGTTCGAAACAATAAAGCGCAGTTCTGGCTTTTGGGATAACGCTTCATACTCCAAAAATTCGGGACCGTAAGGATTAATTCCACGGGTGACACACTCCACAACGGTATGCTCCTTCATGGCCTGCCCATCCTTAATTCCTTCAAGGATAACCGTATAAAGACCATCCTGCACGTTAAGTTTCTCCACAAGACCTCCTGGCTGCGGTTGTACAATCACAACCCCTGTATTCCATTCTGCCAGCTTATTCATTTTGTCAAATTGCCAGTCTACAAAAGCACGCAGGAAGTTCCCTTCCCCGAATTGTAGTACCCTCTCGGGATGCGGTTCTGTAACGATAAAGCTTTTTCTGTTTAATTGGTCTAATTCATCTACTTGTTTCATCCGGAGTAGCCTCCCACTAGTACCATAATGATTTCATCGTTATTTTATCATAATGCACACGTTAACAAAATAGTTTTATCAATATTTTTAGTTTTAAAAAATAATAATGACAATAGTATGAACACGTTAACATACACGTTTATATAAAAATCTGCAAGTATATTGTCCTTCATGTGTTGTTTCGCACCTGTTCCAAGGCGGTTAAGGCTAACTATTACCCTCTCCCGAGACCTTGTTCATATATACATTTCAGCAGAATAGACGCAAGAAAGCACGGGTAGGATAACACTACTTACTAGGCAGGAGGAGCATCTATGAAGACAATCGCAGATACTATTGTACAAGTTTTGGTCAATGCAGGGGTCAAGCGGATCTATGGCATCGTTGGAGATTCATTAAATAATATGGTTGATTCCATTCGCAGCAATGGTCAAATTGAATGGATTCATGTAAGGCACGAAGAAGTGGCTGCCTTTGCAGCCGGAGCAGATGCTAATCTTAGTGGCAGTATTGCCGTATGTGCCGGTAGTAGCGGCCCCGGAAATCTGCATCTGATTAACGGTTTATATGATTGCCACCGTAATCGGGTGCCTGTACTCGCTATTGCGGCTCATATTCCAAGTGATGAAATCGGAAGTGAATATTTTCAGGCTACGCACCCCGAGCATCTTTTTGGAGAATGCAGTCACTTTTGTGAGGTAATTACGACACCGCGTCAAATTCCAAGAACAGTGACCATGGCTATTCAGGAGGCAGTTTCACGTTCAGGTGTTTCCGTCATTGTTCTTCCCGGTGATGTAGCAGCTTTGGAAGCGGAAAAGGTGCCCACCCCTGAACATGTCTATCACCCCACAGCACCTGTCGTCCATCCGTCCGCTTCTGAAATTTCCCGGCTGGCCGAATATTTGAATAACGGTAAACGAATTACGCTGCTATGTGGCGCTGGATGTGCTCAATCTCACGACTTGCTTATGCAGCTGTGTGACAAGCTAAAATCTCCCATGGTATCCGCTCTGCGAGGCAAGGAATATCTGGAATATGACAACCCTTATTATGCTGGATTGACGGGACTGATCGGGTATTCTTCCGGGTACCATGCCTTGATGGATTGTGACGTTCTGCTCATGCTTGGAACAGACTTTCCTTATAGACAATTTTATCCTGAAGATGCGATTGTCCTACAGGTAGAAATAGAGCCGTCCCATCTCGGCAGACGCACTCCGTTGACGTATGGTTTATGCGGAGATGTAAAAGCAACGTTGGAAATGCTGCTTCCTCATTTAACGTCAGAGCATGATTCCAGGCATTTGGAAAAAACCGTCTCTCATTATGCCAAGGTACGCCAGGAGCTGGACGATCTGGCGGTTGGTAAGCCAGGTCATATGCCGATCCATCCGCAATATCTCGCCAAAGTTATCAGTGATACCGCCGAGGAAAATGTTATTTTCACTTGTGATGTCGGTACTCCCACAGTATGGGCAGCGCGTTATTTACAAATGAACGGTCAGCGCAGACTTCTCGGTTCCTTCAATCATGGTACGATGGCAAATGCACTGCCGCAGGCAATCGGTGCGCAGGCCACTGAGCCTGACCGACAGGTGATTGCCCTCTCAGGCGATGGAGGACTTACGATGCTGATGGGCGACCTGCTCACCCTAAAACAGCATCAATTGCCTGTAAAAGTTATTGTTTTCAACAATGGCGCTCTTGGCTTTGTCGAGTTGGAAATGAAAGCAGCCGGATTTCTGGAAAACGGGACTGAACTGGTTAACCCTGATTTTGGTGCTGTAGCGCAAGCCATGGGACTCAAGGGCATTCGGGTTGAAGATCCTACGATGCTGGAGGATGCCATTCAGCAAGCATTGGCTCATGACGGCCCTGTTGTGGTAGATGTGGTGGTGAACCGTCAGGAGCTGTCCATGCCACCTAAAATTAATCTTAAGCAAGCAGAGGGCTTTACACTGTGGATGATGAAAGCCGTGCTGAACGGACGCGGAGACGAGATTGTTGAACTGGCTAAAACCAATCTCTTTCGTTAAATACATGACGAAGCAGTGCTCATTTTAACAAAAAAGAGGCAGGAACAGGGGACTGACCCCCGTTTGTGAGACAGGGATCAAAACACCTTCCAAGTTTAAGCAGCCAGTTGTCGGAAATGAACCGGCGACTGGTTGTTTAGTTTTGTTTGAATGCGAATTGAGTTATAGTAAAGGATGTACTCTCGAACGGTCTGCTCGACGATTGCCGTCGTCGTACAGGTTAAACCTTCGAGGTAGAACGTTTCAGACTTTAGTGTGGAATGAAACGATTCGATGGGGGCATTATCAGCAGGCGTTCCCTTACGGGACATGCTCATGGTAATGCCTTTTCCTTTTACAGCTTCCTGGTAGGCCAAGGATGTGTAGACGCTGCCTTGATCGCTATGAAGTATTGCACCTGGTAGAGATGGCAACTGACGAAGGGTATCGAGCACAAATGCGGTATCCTGCTTGTCAGCTATACTGTATGCCACAATCTCTCCGTTAAACAAGTCTAAAATACTCGACAGATACAACATTCTTCCTCCAAATGGCAAATACGTAATGTCCGTTACAAGTTTTTGCATAGGCGTATCTGCTTCAAACTGTCGCTTTAGCAGATGCTCCGCGATATGAATGGGTTGCCCAGTAGGTTTCCGTTTCTTCGCTTTGACACGACATTGCAGCCCTTCACGCTGCATAATCCGTTGCACGCGTTTGTGGTTTACCATATACTCCCTCCGAAGCAAGGCGGTGATTTTCCGGTATCCATAACGATATTTATGCTGGATACAGAGTTCGCGGATTTTCTCTACCAAGTGATCCTCAAGTTTGCTCGCATACTCCGCCTTCCAGCGATAGTACGTGGCGCGAGGGATTCCTATCCATGCACAAGCTTGCTTCACACTCACTTCCCCTCGGATCGACTCTATCCACTCCATTACGATCTTTGACGATACCTCCTCTCCAGTACGCTGTACTTTTTTAGCAACTCTAGTTGTTGTCTCAAAAACCTGTTCTCAGCCTGGACCTTCTCTAATTCCGAAGTGTATTCGGGCCCTTTACCGTAGCTGTATTGTTTACCTACAGGCTGCTCTAAACGGTTCTGCTCGCCATTACGGTACCATCTCATCCAAGTTTCCACTTGTGTCTTGTTTCGTATGTTTAATTGCTCCATGATTTCTTTGACCGGTATACCAGCAATTCTCATTTCAATCGCCTTCATTTTAACTTCTAATGGATAACTGACTCTTGTTGCCAACGAAAAAACACCTCCAAGGTTGTCTCCATATCTTACGACATGGTTGCATTCTCTTGAAGGTGTTTTGATTTGTCTCACGTTAAGGGGTCAGTCCCCAGTGCTTGAGCATTGTTCCTGCCTCTTTTACATAATAAAACTCAGCGTGGTCTGTCTGCCGTCGATTTCCGCTTCATGAGCGCGGTTTCCATAAATATAAGCTCGCCCTCATTGGACGGTGACTGAATTCGTTCCAGAATGCAAGCGGCTCCGCGCTCGCTAATCTGCTCAATCGGTCTTTTGACCGTCGTTAATGGTGGAGTCGTATACATCGAGAAACCAATATCGTCAAAACCAATGACAGAGATATCCTCTGGTACTTTCAAGCCGTTTTCAAATACCGCATTCATCGCACCAATAGCCATATCATCGTTAGAGCAAAACACCGCTGTCGGTGGTTCTTTCAAGGCAAGCAGCTGCTTCATTGCCAGACTTCCGCTTTCAGTATCATAGTGACCCTGCACGATATATTCGTGTCGGATTGGCTTACCACGATCAATTAATGCATTCATGAAACCCTCGCGGCGTTGCTGGGTCGATTTGAAGCCTTCTACCCCCTCGATGATCGCAATGCGTTCATGCCCGCTTTCAATGAGAAAGGAAACAGCTTCATAGGAGCCTTCCTTATCATTAGAAATCACATTTACAATCCCGGCCCCGGACACCTGCCGGTTCAGTACAACTAGCGGGATGCCTTGACCTAGTACATGATAAATAAAAGGGTTGTCCGCTTCGCTTTGGCTCATCAGAATGATGCCATCAAAACGCTTGCGATGAATAGCAGAAAAATCAGCGTAATCGTCAATTCCTCGCACAAACAGATTGTAATCCACCCCGATGACGTTATTAACTCCACGGATGGTATCCGCAAAAAAGCTGGAGCTGGTGCCTTCAGAAATACTGGTGAAAAACAGGCCGATCGTATGCGAGCGCTGGAGAACCAGGCTTTTAGCATTGTAATTTGGAATGTAATTGAGTTGCTCTGCCAACTCCATAATTTTGCGTTTCGTATCTTCTTTAATCAGCGGGCTGTTATTGAGCGCCCGGGAGACGGTTGTATGGGAAACATTAGCCAGTTTGGCAATGTCTTTAATAGTAGCTGCCATATACGTATCCTTTCCTTAGTGAGGCTCTAAAAAAATTATATACCCACCATACCACAGGAGCCGCCCGGAAAAGAAGACTTTCACAAATTATACGCGGTTGTCCGCATGTCGACGCTGTAATTCTTGAACCATTTCTGCATGTCTGCTGTCCGTCAGCTTGTACATTTTACCGATTACCAGCATGGCCAAAGCCAAGGCAACAGCCGGATAAAGACAAAGCAAGGCTTTGATTCCAAGCAGCGTTCCAGAGGATTGAACCACATTCGGTACATACCCGACAAGCGCCAGTCCAATACCCGATAGAAAGCCAGACAAGGATTGAGCCAATTTACGTGAAAAGTTAAATAAGGAGTAGGTAATCCCTTCCTTGCGCTCCCCGGATGACCATTCGCCGTAATCAATAATATCGGACACAAATGCCCAGGTAACCCCGTTGGGAATACTAATACCAATGAACGAAATACTCGCCAGAATTGTGAAAATATATACGTTGGAAGGCATCAAAAAGTTAATGGAATCGGCTATGACGCTTACCAGCATTCCCAAGATGGCTGTTTTTCGTTTACCAAAGCGCCGCACCAGTTTGGGCAGGAACAATACACCCAGCAGTGACGAACCGATAATAATAAAATTCATATACGCCATTAATTCTACATGCCCCAAATTATATTCGGCAAAATAGATCAACAGTGCGGACTTGATATTGTAAGCGGAAATGGTGAAAATCGTCATTAAAACGAGTACCAACAAGGGTTTATTATTCGTAAAGGTATGCACAATTACGCCTAAAGATAGCTTCTCTTTTGGCCCGGACTGGCTAATGATACGTTCTTTCGTTCCACGGTAACATATGATGAAAGCGATCACACCAATGAATGACATAATCCCCATGACCACCGGATAGCCGACATGATGGTTAGGAAACAATAAAATTAGCGGCATGACCACGACACTGGTTACGAACAATGCGCCTAGTGATCCCGCCTGACGGAAAGATGACAACGAAGCACGTTGCTGAGTATCCTGCGTAATGGCAGCACCCAGCGAGCCGTATGGAATATTAACAATAGAGTAGCCGATCCCCCAGATCATATAGGACGCGTAGGCGTAAATGAGTTTGCCTGTGGGTGAAATATTCGGCGAAATAAAGGTAAGAATCGTAAGAATTGCAAGGATAACGCTTCCAACGATAAGAAAAGGTCTAAATTTTCCACGTGTACCGATATGTTTGCGATAATCAACAAAGGACCCGACAATAGGATCACAGACGGCGGCAAACAGCTTGCTGACCAAGAAAATGCCTGCGGCGGCTCCAGCAGAGACCCCTGCTACATCCGTAAAAAATTTCAGCAAATACAGCTGCCCCAAATCAAACATGAATCCGTTTCCAAAGTCACCCATACCATACGAAATCTTTTCTTTCAGGCTAATATGCTCACCTGTCTTGTTGTCAGTTTGGACGCTCTCCTGCACGATAGGCACTCCCATACCTACACACTCCTCTATACTTGTAATTATTTTCACATATTCATTGATATCTACTTTGTTTTTCAATGGCTCTTGCCGGGAGTTTGGTACAAGCTCCTAGCAAGAGCTCCTTTTCTCTGAAGTTAGTGAGTTCTCACTTTAGAGAGTAGCATCACTTACTATGAACAACCGTTGGGAAGTTAAAATATTGCTCGGCGTTATTGTAACAAATATTTTGTACCATGGCTCCGAGCAGTTCCAGATCCTCAGGGGCCTTGCCTTCCTGAACCCACGTTCCGATTAAATCGCAAAGGATACGGCGGAAATATTCATGACGTGTGTAGGATAGAAAGCTGCGGGAATCCGTCAGCATGCCAATAAAGCGGGACAGCACTCCGTAATTAGCCAGCAGCTTCATCTGCTCCTGCATGCCTTCGATATGGTCGTTAAACCACCATGCGGTACCAAACTGGATTTTCCCTACTGTACCGCCGGATTGGAAACTGCCTGCGAGACTTGCCAATACTGGATAGTCAACCGAATTAAGCGAATACAAAATGGTTCTCGGCAATCCTCCTGCCAGTTCCTGTGCGTCCAGCAATGCTGCCAGTGGACGAGCGAGGGAGCCATCATTTACAGCATCATAGCCTGTATCCGGTCCCAATCGACGGAACATCGCAGTGTTGTTGTTACGCAGCGCATGAATATGGTACTGCATCGCCCAGCCGTGTTCTGCATACTGTTTGCCAAGGAAGACCAGAACGTACGACTTATATTTCGCCTCTTCCAAAGGAGTCACATGGCCTTCCTCCAGCGCCTTGCTAAATATGGCTGCTGCTTCCTCCGGTGTTGTTTCTTCAAAAACTACAGTATCCAGCGCATGATCAGATACCCGACCTCCGGCAGCATGAAAATGGCGCACCCGGCTTGCCAGCGCATTCAAAAATCCTTCAAACCCGGAAACATCCAATCCGCTGACTTCACACAATCGAGCCACCCATGGCTGGAAGGTTTCACGATTAATTTCCAAAGCTTTGTCGGGGCGGAAACTTGGCAACACAGCTACTGGGAAATCGGTCAGCTTGCTAATTTGTTTGTGGTATTCGAGATGGTCGGTCGGATCATCCGTGGTGCACACCACAGTTACCTTTGAGTTCACAATCAAATCACGTGCCCCATAGCCCGGTCCTTGCAGCTTTTGGTTTACCTTTTCCCAGATCACAGGTGCGTTCTGTTCATTCAGCAACTCATAGACACCAAAAAAGCGTTGAAGCTCCAAATGCGTCCAATGGTACAGCGGGTTACCGATCAATGTAGGAACAGTTTTGGCCCAAGCCAGAAACTTGTCATAATCTTCACCATCACCCGTGATCAATCGCTCCTCGACCCCATTGGCCCGCATAAGTCTCCACTTGTAATGATCACCGTACAACCAAGCTTCCGTAATATTCTTGAATTTTTTATTTTCATAAATTTCTTGTGGACTTAAATGACAATGATAGTCAATAATCGGCATATCCTTGGCATACTGATGATACAAGGTTTCAGCCGTTGGATTGCTCAACAAAAAGTTTTCGTCTAAAAACGTTTTGGTCATTACTTTCTCATCCCTTCTATAATCATGTTTCTTAGCTATTTGTTAACGTTAACAAAAATGCCCGAGACACTACTTTCCTTTTAACAATTACATTGTCCATAGCAGTAAGAAATCCATATGATTTGTACAGGGCAATACAGCTATAAAATGATACCTGTACATCATGTCATACTGGTTTACTTCACCTTAAATTTAATGTTTACGTTAACAACAATTACATTGTAACCGCTATCCTTTGTAGAGGAAAGTGATTTTTATCATGTGAGCGGATAAAAATGATCTCCCCCCTTTGGGGAGATCTGTTCTTAACCCTTCTCGATAACCGAAACCACAAAAAAATTCCACAAATTTTAATTTCCGCGATAAATCAAACTTTGAAAACGTTTTATATGATTTTCTTCTTTTTTCTGAAAATTTCTTTCTTGAAAATACCAGTTATTGTATTATAATTGCAATATACATCCATTGATTTACATTGAAAGTATTTCATTAATTTATTTCACAGACGAAGAAGAAGAGGTGGTAGCATTGAGTACAAAAGTGCAAGCTGTTGAAACTAAAACTATATCCGATACAAAAGGAGCCGACCTTGTTGTCGATTGCTTGATCAAGCAAGGGGTTACCCATATTTTTGGCATTCCAGGTGCCAAAATCGATTCTGTTTTTGATGTTCTTCAAGATCGGGGGCCCGAATTGATTGTATGTCGTCATGAACAAAATGCCGCCTTTATGGCAGCGGCGGTCGGTCGATTAACCGGTAAACCAGGCGTATGCATTGTTACCTCAGGTCCAGGCGCGTCTAACTTGGCGACAGGACTTGTCACCGCGAATGCAGAAAGTGATCCTGTCGTCGCCATTGCGGGTGCAGTCCCAAGATCCGAACGCTTGAAACGCACACATCAATCTATGGATAATGCCGGACTATTCGAACCCATCACCAAATACAGTGTTGAAGTAGAACACCCCGATAATGTACCCGAAGCAATTGCTAATGCATTTCGGATTGCGACCTCAGCCCAGCCTGGAGCCACATTTGTCAGCCTGCCGCAGGACGTGTTGACTTCGTCATCCGAAGTAACAGCCATTGAGAAGGTTTCCCTTCCCCAACTTGGAACCGCCCCTGCCGCGCTCATCAAACAAGTCGCAGACCAAATCAGAAAAGCTAAGCTGCCCGTACTTCTTCTCGGTATGAAAGCCAGCACGCCTGAAGCCACCGCAGCTATCCGTGCTCTTATTCGAGATACAGATCTGCCTGTTGTCGAAACCTTCCAGGCCGCTGGAGCCATCTCCCGTGAACTGGAAGACCACTATTTTGGAAGAGTGGGGCTGTTCCAAAATCAACCGGGTGATATGCTTCTTGGAGCCGCAGATTTGGTACTGACGATTGGCTATGATCCTATCGAATACGACCCAAAAAACTGGAACATTCCGGCAAACCGAACACTCATTCATCTGGATGACCATCAAGCCGATATTGATCATGATTATCAACCAGACTACGAATTAATCGGGAACATAGGCCTGATTGTGAGTGGCCTCGCAGAAGAGTTACCTACCTTAAAGCTACCTAAATCCTCCTGCGACCAATTGAATCGTCTACGCCATGATCTGAACGAGCAAGCTGCTGTTCCAGCCCACAAGCATGATTTTCTGATTCATCCATTGCAATTTATTCGCACACTTCGCAGCCTGATTGATGATAACGTCACAGTCACCTGTGATGTCGGTTCACACTACATTTGGATGGCACGTTATTTCCGTTCGTATGAACCGCGGCGCCTGCTGTTCAGCAACGGAATGCAGACATTGGGCGTAGCACTGCCTTGGGGGATTGCTGCTACACTCGTCAATCCTGGTCAAAAAGTCGTTTCTATTTCTGGAGACGGAGGTTTCCTTTTTTCATCCATGGAGCTGGAAACCGCTGTACGCCTTAACTCTCCGCTTGTGCATATTGTATGGAGAGATGGTACCTATGACATGGTTGCCTTTCAACAGCAGATTAAATACGGCAGAACGTCTGGCGTAAAATTTGGAGATGTCGATGTTGTCAAATATGCAGAAAGTTTTGGGGCTACCGGATTACGCGTGCACTCTCCTGAAGAACTGGAAAGCGTATTGCAGCAGGCACTTCTTACGGATGGTCCTGTGGTCGTTGATATCCCGATTGACTATCAGGATAATGTCCAATTGGGACGCAAGCTGCTGCCAAACCAATTAAACTAGTCTTGACTACGGATCACTCGTGGCGGCTTTATGACAATTAGGAAGTTTGAGGTTTTTTTAATGATTTTTTTGAGTTATTTATGTTATTTACTGAAATTTTACGTTTATTATTGAAAAAGAACAAAAATAAATGCATACAATTATAATAAGGAAGTGTATTGCCATGACCGTTGCAGAACTGGAAACCAAGCAAGAAACTGATCATGATATTTACCAAACGTCCACCATGCTTGCTTTATTAGATGGTCTTTATGACGGAGTTGTTGCCTTTGAGGAGCTGCAAAAGCACGGGGATTTTGGACTCGGTACCTTTGATCAACTGAATGGCGAGATGATCGCGTTCGATGGTGAATTTTATCACTTGCTTCCAGACGGTACGGCCCATCGCGTAAAACCGGAAGAAACCACTCCGTTTTCCACCGTCACCTTTTTCCGCGAAGATTTCACATATACTGTTGATCATCCCATGCACCGTGAAGAGCTGGAAGCTCTGCTGCTAAAGCTGTTTCCAAGCCGGAATCTGTTCTATGCATTCCGTATGGATGGCACTTTTCGTGAAGTAAAGACACGTACCGTGCCTCATCAAGTGAAGCCTTACAAACCTTTTATCGAAGCAACCAAGTCACAGCCTACCTTTACTTTTAATGACGCTTCTGGCGTGATCACAGGCTTTTGGACACCTGCTTATGCCCAAGGGATTGGAGTAGCCGGATTTCATCTCCATTTTATCAATGATGAACGCACTGGAGGCGGGCATGTTTTTGATTTTGTTGTCGACAAGTGCACAATTCGCATTTGCCAAAAATCCAATCTACATCTTGTGCTACCCGATACACCGGATTACTTGACCGCCAACCTGTCCAGAGAAAACCTGGAGAAAGAAATCGCTGTTACTGAGGGTGCGCAATAATTGCAGCATAGCTCATCCAGAAACGGTCCTATAGCTAGACAATAAATAGCAAACGATCACAGTCAGATAAAGAGGCTTCATGCTCTCTGACTGTGATCTTTTTATGTAGGAAACGCATATACACAATGCACTTATGCCCTCGCTCCGGCCTACTTATTCCTCGATCTGGTCCAACTTATCAGCATAATATTGAATTGCACGGGAGTACTCCTGCATGGATATGTCAGCAGTCGTTTCAGCTAACTCCATGAGCAGCCCCTCCATGGCCTTCCCGTATTCTCCCAGATTATATAACACCATAGCGTAAAATACCCGAAACGGTCTGTAGTCCGAAAATTCGTTTATCCCGGTTTCCAGCCACGCTTTGGCTTTGTGGTATTCTCCCAGTACACGATATGTACTGCTTAATCCCAGGATGGCTCCTCTCCTGGATTCTGCGGATAGTGCCATACCTAGACTTTTTTCATAAAAGGGAACCGCCTCCCTCTCTAAGCCCAATGAGTCATGCGTCCAGGCTGTCTGATACCATAGCTCCGCATCTTTAGGCTCCTGCTCCAGCGCCTCTAATAGAAGCTTACGCGCTTCCTTGGCCTGTCCTGTATGTCTTAGCTGGCTGGCTTTTTCAATCATATGATCCATGCTAATTCCCCACTTTTTATTCTATACTATTTCCTTAAAATACATGTTACCCGACATATGAATGCGATGTAAATGGAGGTGTGCCGCACAAAAAGACTCTCCGCTTAGGAGAGTCGCTATAATCCGTTGTTACGACTTATTTAACCTTCAATGATTCTGTACTCAATATTCCCGCTACGCGTTGCGTGTCGAAAATACGGGAAAGCTCCTCCACTGCTGTCAAGTACAGCAGTCCGTTGCCCTCAAGCTTAGGAGAATTGCCGAGTGGAATCGTGCGTTTGATGAGTTGGGCGTATAATTCCGGTTCGGTGAGTTCACGCTCAAAGCTTGCATTTGCCAGCTGCTTAATCAACGCCAATGCACCTGCTACGTGCGGAGTAGCCATCGAAGTTCCGCTAAAGGTCGCATATTTTCCGCCCGGAACGGTGGACAAAATATCTTCTCCTGGTGCAACCAAATCCACCTCATTATTAGAATTACTGAATTCTGAGGCATGTCTGTCAAAGTTGATAGCACCTACGCTGATTACTTCATTGTAGCAGCCGGGGTAGCCGAGCTCGTCCGTTCTATCGTCACCGTCTCCTTCATTTCCAGCTGCACAGATGACCAGGATTTGGCTGGCTACAGCCTTTTTTACTGCTTCATGAAGTTCAGGCACATCCTCAGGGCCGCCAAGCGACATCGAGATGATGTCTGCCTTTTGCTCAATCGCATAATAGATACCTTGGATAATCCAGTCATATTGACCGGAACCCTGCTTGTTTAGCACTTTGATGATGAGCAAATCCGCCTCCGGGGCGACACCTACGACACCATCCTCATTTTCCGCTGCCGCAATGGTTCCTGCCACATGTGTACCGTGACCGTTGTAATCCTTGAAAATTTCCGGATCACCTTCATCATCATCCGTGAAATTGCGGCCACCAATAATGCGCGCCTTCAGATCCAGATGGTCCGAATCACAGCCCGTGTCCAGCACCGCTACCTTTACTCCTCGGCCTCGAGTCTGGTTCCATACCGCAGGAGCCTGGATCAGCTCCACCCCTCGCGGTATTTCATTCACTTGTTGCTCCTGCTTGATCACTTGGTAAGGAATGATATGCACTTTACGTTCCATCTTATTCCCTCCTTCATGGATTCAATCGGAAACCATCCGTCTTTGAAACTTTGAAAACCTCTACTGTGTTCGATGTTACTATATTCTAGCAATTTTTGAAAAGTTTGAACATCCCAATTTTCTTATTTTTGCAAAAAAATACAGACATCAACCAATTCAATTGGAAAATGTCTGCTCTAGTATCTCTATGAGCTTTATGCTGATTCCGCTTGTAACTCAGCCTTTGATAACAGCGATTTGTGTTGCCATTTCCGGCCTTTCCAGCGTAAATAGTGAAAAATACCTCGTACCCATTCATCGCATGCATGTGCAATCCACACACCCAGTACACCATATCCCATATGAATGCCTAGCACATATGCTAACGGAATTTTAATCCCCCACATTGAAATGATGGCCATCATTAACGGGAACTGAACATCTCCTGCTGCTCGCAAGGAGTTAATGACCACGTGGTTAAACACACGGCCCGGCTCTAGCAATATACAGAACAACAAAATCGCTGCCCCTAATTGAATGATCGCTGGCTCATCCGTAAAGATTGCCATCACTTCATATCGGAAAAAGGATACAGCCACGATCACAGCAATCGTAATGACTAGTGACCATTTCAGGCTACGTAAAAGTTGATGATATGCTTTTTCCTTGTCTCCAGCTCCAATCAGGCGAGCCACAATAATTTCGGTTCCCTCGCCGACGGCCATTCCAAATACCATAAAAAAATACACAATCGTATTCGTATAGAAGTGAGTTGCAATCGCTGTTGTACCCATAAAGCTGACAAATCGGGTCACCATCATTTGACTAAGCTGATAAGAAAGCCATTCCAGCCCGGCAGGAATACCAATTTTGAGGATCGCCACCAGCTTGCTCCATTGAAGCTGTACATAATATTGGATACGAATGGGCGCACTTACACGTTTGTACAGCAGGATAAAAATCCACACACATGCTACGACGCGGCTAATAACCGTTGAAATCGCTGCTCCCGCCACTCCCATTTGCGGCAGACCAAACCAGCCGTATATGAGCAATGCATTCCCCACAACATGCAATATATTCATGCCGATGCCTACGATCATCGTATCTTTGGTAAAACCATGCGAGCGAATGACCGGTCCTGCGGTTAGCATAAGGGCTTCCAGAAACAGCGAACCCCCTGCCAGCATCATATAGATTTCTGCATTTTCCTTGATTGTCGGAGTAATATGGTAGAAGGATAATAAAAAATCCCGGCTTACGATAAACATCAAACTTAGCGCCAGGCCAAATACCAGATTAAAGGTTAGTGCCGATGCGGTAACACGGCTTGCGTCCACATGCTTTTGCGCACCCAATAACTGAGCAATGATCACGCCTACTCCAAGACCAAGCAGATTGAAGAGTATAATCGTAAATTCAATCAACTGTCTGGATACACCGACAGCCGATACAACCTCATCTGAAACATGGCTCAGCATGAATGTATCCACGCTACCCATCAAAATATGAAACAGCATTTCTATGAAGATCGGCCAAGTAATTGCGAAAACCGTCATCGTTTTGACGGCCTGCGCTTGCTTGGAGCCACTTTCCTGCGACAATGACATACTTCTGTATTCCTCCACTCCCGTATGTAAAATCAAAATTTGCTCATCATTTTTTGATAACGCTTACTCATTCATAAAAAGTCATATGTTTTTTAGCATTTTTATAATATTCCAATCGATCCTGCAATTGTCCTGTGTGGAATTCGAACTTATGTCCATCTGGATCTGTAAAATAGACTGATCTTTTATCCTGTTCATTCCGCTCCCGTCCAGGCAAAATGGTGACATTAAGTGTTCTCAGCTTGTTAAGCATACTTTCAAAATCCGCTTCCGCTACCGAAAATGCAATATGCGTGTAGGAATGATGAATTTCATTTCTCGGAATATCCTCTTCCAGATTGAGAGCCAACCACATTCCTAGACAATCCAGATAAGCCAGCTTACGTCCTTTAACGAGTAGTTTTCCATCCAGTACATTCTGATAGAATTGTATAGACTTCTCCAAATTAGACACTGAAAAGCAAATGTGATTCCATCCTTGTATATTCATGCTTTCTATTCCTTTCAGCGAACCCTGTTCAGCCAGTAGTTCCACGCTTCTGTATATTGGCCTAAATCTCCCGGATGATGGCGAATGCAGGTAGCTATCCGAAAGTATAATCCCTGTAGCACTTCCCTGTTCAGCTCATATTCCCCTGTCATCTCTGGCCTAAGCATCTCTACCGCTGGCAAAATGGTATCGACGGTCAGCCTATCCGGTGAAGAACAAAAGGCGTATATCAAATCATACAGAGGCTCTCCCACTACTGGATCAGGATCAATAATACCTGTCAATGTACCATTTTCGGTAAACACAAAATTATGTACTCCGAAATCGCCATGAAGCAAATATTTAAGATTCCGTTGCGGCGATCCGGCCACAAGAGTATGGACGAACCGATGATTCTCTGGGGGTAAAACGTCTTGTATAATCTTTTCGGATTCTTTTGTTCTGTGAAGCAGAAAATCTCTCCATTCCACAAACGGATGATCCGAATAACCATACTCGCGTTCTTCTCCAAGGGATTTGTAGTGTGCAATGACTTCTGTCGCCAGACTGAGCAGCAAATCACCCTTATTTCCTTCACTATATTGCCTAGTGAATCCTGGCTTGAACGCATATACCAAATAACGATGTAGGGAATCTACATAAATCACTCGAGATAGCTTCTCAATCTGTGCATAGGTAAGTAAAAATTCTGCCTCGGCTTTTACAATCGCGGGATCATTTTGTTTAATTACATATCGTGGTCTGGTACCGTCCATAACAACAACCACTTCACTCGAAGTTCCGCCAGTCAGCGGTTTGAGATTTTGCATACGGCTTTCAAGCACGCCTGCTTCATAAAGCTCATTCAGGATGAGTTGAATGTCCATGTAAAACCTCCCTATGCATCTGATCCATAAATAATGCGGCTGGCGCTTCGGATTGCTGATCTAGCCCACCTGTTCGCCAGCCGTTCTTTCCCTAAAAATAGATTTTTTCATGCTCCGCATAGATTTCAAGCGCCCGCTCCATCTTATGGACATAGGTCTCATCCTGACTGGTGCATAGAAAAGTGACGTGTCCCTCCTGCGGTTGACCCACTTTTACCGGTGATGCCAGCAAATTACGCTCGGACAGCACCTGTTTCAAGCGTTTGACCGTTCCGTGGCTCCCATCAATGAGCTGAATATGAGAAGGCAGCAGTTCTCTCAAAATTTCCTTATAGAATGGATAATGTGTACATCCCAATACGACCGTACCATAAATATCTAGGTTAAACGAAGACAGCTTATGGTTAAAATAATTGAACAATTCTGTTCGGTCAAAATTCAACTGTTCGCAATATTGTACTAGCTCCGGCAAAGGCAGTGAGTCCACACTTCCATGATCGTCAACTCTGGATACCAGTGCTGCATAACCAGATTGTTTTAAAGTCAACGGTGTCGCCAGCACCAGAACTCTTTTACCATTGGCACGGTTCATCTCGACCGCTGGTTTCACTGCTGGTTCCATTCCGATAATCGGAAATTTATATTCCTTCCTTAGCTCTGCCACCGCGATACTTGTAGCCGTATTGCAGGCAATCACCAATGCCTTAATATCCTCTTTTAGAATCGTTTGTACCGAAGCCTTGACATAACCAAGCACCTCTTGGGGTGTTTTCGTTCCGTAAGGAACATGAAGCGTATCCGCCATGTAAACAAAATTTTCGTTTGGCAAACGTCTTAGCGCCTCAGACAATACTGTAATTCCACCCAATCCCGAATCAAAAAAACCTATCTTCAAGCTACTCACCTTTTTTCGTTCAACTATGGTGTTATATCTTGCTGGCACCATGTTCATTTCCTTCTTCGCCTATCCAAGCATTCTCTTCATTAGACTTTACATTTAAATTTTACCGCAAAAATGATATTTTGCAAAAGAAACACGCAAATTTTACAGTGTAAAAAATAAAGTAGCTGTCCAAAGTAAATTTAATATAGAAGTGTTGACAGATATTATCTTTATATTGTAATATTACGTGGTAACTTACTAACTAAACTTACTTATTCAACTTACTTAGGGGGAAATAAAATCATGTCTAAAGTATTATTTGTCAAAGCTAATGATCGTACAGCTGAAGAATCCGCAACAGTTAAATTGTATAACGCATTCGTGGAAAGCTACAAGTCTTCTCACCCATCTGATGAAATCACTGAGCTGGACCTGTTCTCCGTCGAACTTCCTTATCTGAACGCTAACATGATCAACGGTACGTTCAAATCCGCAAGAGGCATGGAGCTGAATGCAGAAGAAGCTCGCCTGGCAAACATCGCTAATGGTTACCTGGATCAATTCTTGGCAGCAGACAAAGTCGTATTTGCTTTCCCACTCTGGAATATGACTATTCCAGCTGTACTGCACACATACATTGACTACCTGAACCAAGCTGGTAAAACATTCAAATACACTGCTGAAGGTCCTGTAGGTCTTGTAACTGACACTAAAGTAGCCCTGTTGAATGCAAGAGGCGGCGTTTATTCCGAAGGGCCTGCTGCTGCTGCTGAAATGTCTTTGAACTTCATGAGTAACATCTTAACCTTCTTCGGCGTAAAAGACATCGTGAAGGTTGTACTGGAAGGACATAACCAAGCTCCTGACCAAGCACAAGAGATCGTTGCTTCTGCCGTACAACGTGCAGTAGACGCAGCAAAATCGTTCTAATTATATATATGATGAGAAGAGGATATCCGCACCCTTTATGGGATGGATATCCTCTTTTTTTGTTACAAAATATAAAAAACACGTACTTCCCTGATCTGTGATCAAGTAAGAAGTACGTGTCTGTATAAGCTTATTGTTTAAGGAATGAACTGCTGCACGATTTTTACAACCTTACCGTCACGAAGCGTAACATGGTATGGAAATTGGCTGAGGTCCAGAACATCCTTTTTGGCAAAATCCTTCTCAAATTGTGCCAAAGGAATGGATTCGTTCCATTGCACGTCTGTATCTTCTATATTCCCTGTGTGATCATAAATCTGCACCTCTACCGAAGCATCTGGTGCAACCTGATACACGTCATTTTGCACGGAATTGTTTACGATGTAGTAGCCATCCGGCGCTCCGTCCAATCCTGTATTTCCTTCATGCTCCACAAATGCTTTGTCTGCTGCTGCGCCTTCGTACCATTCAATCGGATCTGCTGACAAATAAATTTGTCCATCGCGAATGTCCATTTGGTTTATATATACGGTCTCCTGATTTTCAGCAGCTGCTACAGGTGTGTAGCCTTGTGCTGTTGCCCCTGCCGTCGTAATCAGCATCATCATCAAAGTCAATACGGTCCATTTCGAAGCTAATTTCATCATGTCTGATCTCTCCTTGCCGTTTGGGTATGTACACGGTGTCTGTAAGCTTCATTACCCTTGTGTACCTATCATAAACTTTGAACGGTTAAAAAGTGTATCAGATACATAAAAAATAAGTTACGATTTTTTAAGACTTGGTCTTAAAACTTGATGACATGTCCTATTTACCTTTGTTATTTTAGTAATCCCACCTGACGTGCCTGTTCCTCGGTGAGAATAAACTCTTCATTTTGCCATACCTCGTCCTCTTTGGTTACAGCAAACATCCCCATAATCTCTTTCCAGATTCCTTTGTCGGCGGCTTCCTTTTGTGTAATGATTATTTTCATTTGAATCCCTCTCTCTTATTAGAATACGTGCAATGTGTGTAGCCCACTGCGCAAATAGATGGTTTCTCCGATCGCTGCTCCAAACCCATCTGTCCGCTTCGTACTCAGCTTATCCTTGTCATCCTCATTTTTCATAAGTTTGTCTCAAAACAACAACCATCTAGCAAACTAGTACCGATGCTCAGCTAAAATGTAAATTTTTATAAAAATACCCAACTTCTATATGGAGTCACAGTGCCTGTCCTAAATTTACAAATGGGATAACTGTTCTGCTTATAACATATGTACCCTTTTCTTACCGAAATTATTCGTATCTTATTTGTGATCTTAAAACTTAAGAATAATTTTGTAGGCAATGACCTTTCTTAGATGTGACTAAGCGCTAAAATAAAAACGGCTGCAGGTTATCCTACGAGCCGTTTCTACTAATAAATTTTTATGCCTGGTTAATTCACCGAAACCATCAACATATGCATATTCATTTTTTCTGTATAAACAAATGGTTGCCAAAAGAAATAAAGCAGCGGAGAGGACGGAATTGTTATGAAGAAGCGGAGTATTCGCCTTTGTCCCCGGATTTCTCCCCTTGAACATACAACCAAGAAATCCGGGGGCAACAGCGATCGGAAGAATAATCCGTTCTCGTAGCGAACACAAGCCGCATACCGTTACTTAATTAATTCTGATGTTGCCCTATTTTTACACGGAAAAGTAAAAAGGCTGCACGCATACTGGTTTGGACACGGTTACTTGTTGTCCAGTGTAGGTCAAGCGACCGCTTGCTTTGTCCACTTTGAAGGTAACAATATTGTTGGTGTCGCGGTTAGCCACGAGCATATAGTCACCATTAGGTGTCAAAGCAAAATGACGCGGATGCTCGCCTTCGGCAGATACATGCTCAACCAAGCTCAACTTGCCAGTGGCTCCATCTACAGCGTACACCACGATGCTATCATGTCCACGGTTGGAACCGTACAGATAAGCGCCATCCTGTGAAATCGCAATTTCTGCAGTTGTGTTTTCGCCAGTAAAGTCAGACGGCAATGTCGGTACGCTCTCAAGCTCAGTAAGCTTGCCAGCTTCTGCATCATATGCGAAAGAAGTAATGGAAGAATCCACTTCGTTAATAACAAAAGCAAATTTACCGTTCGGGTGGAACGTCAAGTGACGTGGGCCTGCACCTGCATGGGTTTTCGTTTCACCGTGCAGCACCAGTTGCCCTTTGCTGTCATCAATGGTATAAATACGGATCAGATCCAGTCCAAGATCTTGTACGAACAGGAAGCGGCCGTCCGGGCTAAAGAAACTGGAATGTGGATGTGGACGATCCTGACGCTCAGGATGCGCTCCTTTGCCCTCGTGCTGTTTTACATCCAGCAATTCACCGATACGCCCGTCCTCAGTCAGAGATATCAGTCCTACCATACCTCCGTGGTAGCTGACTACAATCAGGTAACGATCGGATGGATCACGTTGAATGTGGCATGTTGTGGAGCCTACGTTTTCCGCACGATTCAGCAAAGTAAATGTGCCTTTAACCGGGTCAATTTCAAAAGCAGAGGCTTCGCCTACCTTCGCTCCTGCAGCGGAAGTCGTCTCGCCAATGGAATACAGCTTCCGATTTTTAACGTCTACATTTAGAAATGTAGGATTTTTCAAGCCGGAGAACTCATCCTGTAGTGTCAGGGCTCCTGTCTGTTCATTAAAAGTATACGAATAAACTCCGTTACCTTCCAATTCGGCGTAAGAGCCTGCGAATACGAGCAATTTTTGTTGTGCTGTCATGGTTGTGTCCTCCTTGGATTAAAAAATGATGGGCAATTGGAATGATTGCTCCTATTACAGATACTGTTTTAAGAGTCGCGCTCCACCACAGGTTCTGTAGACAATGCTACATTGCCTGCTACAGCACGCGAGATCATGCATGAGGTTTCAGCCTGCTCTGCAAGGCGCAATGCTTGTTCGACTTGCGATTCTGTTGCATCGACGGACAATAGAACTCGTGGACGATGCACGATTCGGCGATATGTAAAAATGTTGTTCGTTACTTCGACAATCCCTTCGGATTCCAGTGCCAGTGATGCCACCGGGAGACTGGCACGCTCCATCATCGCCGCCAAAGTAATCAGATAGCAGGTAGCAGCTGCACCGAGCAGCATTTCATCCGGATTGGTGCCCACACCAGGGCCTCCCATCTCAGCCGGAATCGAAATCGCTGTCCGCAACTGTCCGGCCTCAATACGCCCATCGCTGTTGCGTCCCCCGTTCCAGTCTGCCTTGAGCAGAAAGGTATGCTCCATTTCAGGTCACTCCTCTCTCTTGTATTATGAATGTTTACACAGGTGAATGTAAAGGTTAGTCAATCTCCTGATTTTTAGTTTCGGTACCCAGCAACCATACAGCAACTGCTCCGATCAGGATCGCTACGAAAAAAATCGCAAAGATAGATGGTAACGCTATGCCTTGTCCTACGAGTATACCTACCACAAAAGGCCCGATCACGCCGCCAATACGGCCAAATGCAGCTGCCATACCCACACCGGTAGAACGAGCAGACGTTGGGTACAGCTCCGGGGTATAAGCATACATGGCTCCCCATGCACCGAGATTAAAGAAAGACAGGCAGATACCAGCAGCCAACAACATCCCTGCCGTTTCCGATGTTCCAAACCAAATAGCGGACACTGCCGTGAGCAACAAGTAGATGATCAGTACAAATTTGCGACCCAGCTTTTCAATCAAATAGGCAGCGGTAAAATAACCTGGTAATTGTGCAAGTGTCATGATTAGGACATACTCAAAGCTTTTAACCAGCTCAAATCCCTTCATAAACATCATGCTTGGCAGCCACAGGAACATGCCATAATATGAAAATACAACTGTAAACCATAAAATCCACAGCATTAGCGTAGACTTGCGATGGGGTCCCGACCAAATCGAAGCCAATCGTGCACGCAGCGGAAGTTTGACGCTTTGCTGCTTATAACGCGGTGAATCATCAATAGCTCTGCGCAGATAAAGAGCGTACAGCGCAGGTACTGCGCCGAGAATAAATGCCATTTGCCAACCGTATTTCGGAATAACAAAATAAGCAATAAGAGCCGAAAGAATCCAGCCTGCCGCCCAAAAGCTTTCCAGCAGCACAACTGCTCTTCCTCGTTCTTTTACAGGCACTGATTCTGACACCAGCGTCGAAGCAACAGGCAATTCCCCGCCCAAGCCTGCACCAGCAATAAAACGCAGCACCAGCAGCATTCCGAGACCTGTCGCCAAAGCTGACAAGCCACTGGCTACGGAAAAAATCAGCAGGGTCCACACTAAAATAGCGCGTCTACCGTAACGATCTGCCAAAATCCCTGCCAAGGCGGCTCCAAACACCATTCCTATTGAATTCATCGCAGTCAGCAGACCAATCTGCTCTGATCCGAGATGCCACTCCTTAGCCAAAGCTGCCACTATAAATGAAAGCAGTCCCACATCCATAGCATCAAACAGCCAGCTAAGGCCTGCGCTAAATAGCAATTTTCTTTTTTTAGCTGGGGGTAATGAAGTTAATTCACTCATGATTCGCTCTCCCTTAAAAATGCATCGTATGTAGACGTATATTCAGGTGTCTTGTCACCTGTAGCCCAGCATCTATTGTACCGCAAGCTTCCTGAATCTGCGAGCTTTTTAATGCAAAAAAAACGGAAGATTGCCTACGGCAATTCCCCCGCCTTCTGGAACCTGTCAGTTACCGGTTTTGGACCAGACCGATGATCGTCACCATGAGCACCAGCAGCTGGATGAGTGTATCGTTACTCATTCCAATCGCCTCCATCCCATATGAGATACTCCTTCGGCCGTTTCCCCTCTCCCCGGATTATGACGCTTGTTCCCCAATACATACCTATGCAGGTGGCGGGAAGCTTATGATCAATAATGGATACAAATCTTCATACATTTAAGGTTTAATCCAGGACCACTGTAAATCCATTTCCTGAATGCATTCACGGCTATCATGTTCATCATTGGCCACCAGCGGGGTCACCGGATAGATGCTCATACCACCTTGCTCATACGTGCGTAATAAGGGCAGCAGCTCATCAATGTTCTGGATCGACGGATCTAGCCATGAATCTATTTGGTCTGCTTCCAAAATAGCGGGCATCCGGCTGTCAAATTCACGTATATCCGTATTGGCCTGAACTGTCATCATCGTACAGGTGCGTAACGGCTCCTTTCGGCTATCCTGCCATATTTCATAGAGCCCCGCGACCGCAAACATTTTCTGTTCCGGCAATACCACTCGGACAGCACACATGCGTTTGCCTAATTTTCGCCAATAATAAAAACCATTACAAGGAATAATACAGCGGCGGGTTTCCGCCATCTTCCGATAACTAGGATTTACCCGAACAGTATTCAGGTCTGCATTAACACAATCCTTACCCCAATAAGGAATAAAACCCCAGCGAAATTCATCAAGCACCCGTTCTCCATCCTGATGCAGCACAATTGGAACATGCTGGGTGGGACTCATGTTATAACGTGTTTTATAATAATACATCACACGCTGTATACCAAAATGATCCCTTACGTCATCCAAATCAGCCGATAACGAAAATCTTTTGCACATATGCAATTCATCCTTCCGCCTTTTTTTACCTATTGTGCGGATATACAAGGAAAAATATGCATAAGCGAGGATTTTACAAAAACCTGATGAGCAAAAAAATATATAGCAATATCCCCGCAGTCATGAAGCTACGGGGATAGATACTAACTTATATCGTTATTACTTCTTCTCTACAGCGTGGCCGCCAAATTCATTACGCAGCGCAGCAACTACTTTGCCGTTGAATGTATCAGCATCCAGCGAACGGTAGCGCATCAGCAACGACAAGGCAATAACCGGAGTTGCTGCCTGAAGATCCAACGCTTCCTCAACAGTCCATTTACCTTCACCGGAAGAGTGCATCACCCCACGGATTTCGTCCAGGTTCGCATCTTTGGAAAATGCGCGTTCAGTCAAGCCCATCAGCCAAGAGCGGATAACGGAACCGTTGTTCCACACACGCGCTACTTGTTCATAATCAAAGTCAAAGTTGCTTTTCTCCAGCACTTCAAAACCTTCACCGATGGAAGCCATCATACCGTATTCCACACCGTTATGAACCATTTTCAGGAAATGTCCGCTACCGGATTTACCAGCATACAAATACCCATTTTCCACCGCTGTATCGCGGAAAATCGGCTCAACAACCGCCCAAGCTTCTGGATCGCCACCGATCATGTAACAAGCGCCATTGCGTGCACCTTCCATCCCGCCGGAAGTTCCTGCATCCATAAAGCTGATACCGTATTCTTTCAGACGAGCATGGCGAGCAATGGACTCTTTGTAATGAGAATTACCGCCTTCAATAATGATGTCCCCTTTGGACAACATTGGTTGAAGCTGATCCAGCACAGAATCAACAATTTGGTGAGGAACCATAATCCACAGCACTCTAGGGGATTGAGTTGCTTGTACAAGCTCTTCCAAAGTAGAAGCACCTGCAGCTCCATACTCCTTCATTTCTTGAATTGCGGCTGCATTGACGTCGTAAGCCACAACTTCATGCTTATGATCGATCAAGTTTTTACCAAGATTCAAACCCATTTTTCCCAAACCAATTAATCCTACTTGCATTATAAAGGCCTCCTGCCGTAGCAAAAATATATTTCTGTACAAACTTTTTTTGTTGGACTAAGCACGAACGACTGCTTTTTTAGAGCTTTCGGACTTTTCGTCCAACCACCATGTAAAGCCTTGTTCTTCCAACAATTGATCTGAAGCTTCTGGACCGTAAGAGCCTGCCGCATATGTGTGAAGCGGGACTTCGCCACGGGTAAAAGCTTCGAGTACGGGTTGAACCCACACCCATGAAAGCTCCACTTCATTCCAATGAGCAAAAAAGGTCGAATCGCCGCGCAGCGCATCAAAGATGAGGCGTTCATAGGCTTCTGGAACATCCTTGGCCTCGGAATGATAATTCATCAGAACCGTCTCCAACTGGCCATTGTTCAGCGGATCTCTACTGTTCAGACGGAGCGTTACCTTTTCATCCGGGTTAACATGAATGATCAGCAAGTTCGGATCGGTCGGCTGCCCTTGAGCAGCATAAGGATCTGTATTGTCCTTTTTGAATTCCACAACGATGCGAGTGGATTTTTCTTTCATGCGTTTACCGGTACGAATATAGAACGGCACACCCGACCATTGTTCATTGTCAATCCAAAGGCGAGCTGAAATGAACGTATCATTTTGCGAATCAGGTCCAATGTCCGGCTCCTCTTTATAGGAAGGAACTGCTTTTCCGTTGATCTCACCTGCGGTATATTGTCCTCTAACCACGTTGGAAGCAATATCAGAAGGATCAAGGGCACGAAGCGCGTCCATCACCTTACTTTTTTCATCCCGCACCTGATCAGCCGTAATATGTCCCGGCTTGTTCATAGCCGTCATCATCAACACCTGCAGCATGTGATTTTGCACCATATCACGAATAGCACCGGAGTGATCGTAGTATCCTGCTCGCTCCTCTACGCCTACAGTCTCAGAAGCGGTAATTTGCACATTGGCAATGTACTGATTGTTCCAAACCCCTTGAAGCAATGGATTAGCAAATTTTAAAGCTTCCAGGTTTTGAACCATGGGCTTACCTAAGTAATGGTCAATACGATAAATCTCATCCTCAGCAAAGGTTCTGCTCAGGCGATCATTCAGCTCGCGTGCCGATTCCAAATCATGCCCAAATGGTTTTTCGATAATAAGTCGTTTCCAACCCTTTGTTTCAGCCAAACCACTTTCCCGAATATTGTGGGCAATCACATCAAAAAATTCCGGTGCCACCGATAAGTAAAACATGCGGTTCCCCGGAATTCCCAAGTCATTTTCACGTTGCTCAGCAAGCTGTAGCAGCTTTTTATAATCTTCCGGGTGGTTAACGTTCAATGCACAGTAACGGAAAGCACTTAAGAACTGATCCATCTGTGCACGGTCATCATTCACATGTCTGGAAAAATCCTTAATAGATTGCTCTACATTACTTTGAAATTGTTCGTCCGCCACTTCACGACGCCCCATCCCAATTACAGAAAAGGAAGCCGGAATTTTACCTTCTACAAACAAATTATACAAGGCCGGGTAGATTTTGCGTTTAGCCAAATCCCCTGTCGCTCCAAATAAGACAAATGTCATTGAATCCATGAAATATTCCTTCTTCCCATTATAAAAGATGAGGTTATTAAAAGTTACCTGAGGAATTAACGTAACCCATAATACACCCAAAATAAGGGGCAAGTCAATCAAATTTTAGCGAAATCGTGAACATTCGATATATCCTTTAATGATAACGTTTTCTGTGGTATGATTGACGATAGGAAAGAGAAAAAACTGTTAAAATTGTCACAGTTGATACAATGCATTATAGTTACTATTGGTATACAGAGTTACTTTTAGTATACTGTTTAAAACAACAATGAAATTGAGGGGATTCAGATGAGCGACGACAGGCAGCCTAAGCTTTTGTGCGGTAAGGTGGAACAGTCCTTTCAGATCATCAGCAAAAAATGGACCGCTCTCATCATTCATACTTTGATGGAACATCCCAAACGATTTAGTGAAATTCAAGTTTCCATACCTGATCTTAGCAAACGCATGCTGAACGAGCGCATCAAGGAACTAGAGCTTTCCGGCCTAATCCTTCGCAATGTCATCACAGAGCGGCCTGTGCGGACCGAATATTCGCTGACACGTAAGGGTAAAGAGCTAGGTGATGCATTGAATGGTGTGGAGAGCTGGGCCGAAAGATGGCTCTAAACGGCTAACAGGAGATCGCCCATTACGCTCTCCTGTTATTGTGTTACTCCATGTGGATCATAATACAAGCAATAGGATGAAAATAATGGGACAACCGCGCAATAGCTCATGTTTTCAGATATGAGCCAGGAAAGGATGAGACCGATGGCATTTGGCATTACCCGGCAGGAACTGATGAGCTGGAAAAGAGAGGTCAGTCGTGGCCAGATTGCTTTTCTAACGCATTACTGGCTGGATGACCGCTTTCCAGGCATTACAACTGTCACCAAGGTGGGGTGCTCTGACTTGGATAAGCTGCGCTTATGGTGCAAGCATAACGGATTGGACCCCCAATATATACATCAGCGTCAGCCCTATCCTCATTTTGATCTCATCGGTAACAAACAGATGGAAATTTTAAGCAAGTATGGCATGAACGATCAATTAAGACGCTTCGAGCCTCATCTTCAACCTAGTACACGCCCATCGTTCTAAACCGCAGCTTTCAGAGTTGCGGTATTTTTGTTTTCATACCAGATAATACCTTGTGTATCCAGATCGCTGACATAGCTCCTTCTCCCATCGCAACCGTCGCTTGCTCGGCATGAGCCCCTAAGTCTCCGGCCACCCATACATTTTCCACGTTTGTCATTTTGCTGCGGGGATGCGTCTCAATATGCTTGTTGTGCAGCAGATGTACGCCCAGTTGCTCCGCCAGCTCTGAATGAACATGGTTGCTTCCAAAGGCTAAGAACCCCCGCTCTGCTCCAATCACTTGTCCGTCAGCCAGCCGTACTCCTTCAAAACAGCCCGGTTGTCCCGTGATAATCTCAGAAATGGCTGCTTCCTTATATTCAATCCCTTTTTCCCGCAGCTTCACGATCAGCTCGTTTGGTACTTCTGAACGCTCATGATTGACATAGACAAGGTGATCGGTACGTGCTGATAAAATCAAGGCCATGGAAGCTCCCGCTTTGCCCGCCCCCATGACGACTGTACTGCGATCCTGAACCTCATACCCGTCACAGTCGGGGCACACATACACACTGTTGCCCAGGCAGGCTTGTAGCCCTTCCAGCTTTGGAAAGCGATCCGTCAGCCCTGTGGCCAATAGCAGCGTTTTTGACGTATATACTGCCCCTTCCTCCACTTCAATGTCAAAAAGCTCATCTCTCTTGGTCGCTTTTACCGCCTTGCCATCAACAAATTCAGTGCCAAGCTTCATGGCTTCACTACGTCCAAGCCCTCGCAGCTCTTCACCAGAAATCCCATCAGGAAAACCCAAAATGTTATGATACTGATGACACAGCGTAGATCGACCATAGCCCGAATCTATCACCAGCACCCGATGACTGCTGTATCTGCCCAATTGAATTGCTGCTTGCAATCCGGCGATTCCCCCACCGACAATAATGCAATCGTATTTCATGTCCTAATTCCTCCTTCAAATACGCGCAAATGCTAAACATCTGCCAAAAAAAGCAATCACACTTATGTAAACTTCTCATCCAATTTCAAACATAATATCACCTACATACGGATGAATTAACCTCTCTTCTTCATATATCCAAAAGGTTACATAACCAAAAAATGAAACGACAAACAGCACTACGGATAATCCGTAGCGCTGTATTCAGGTTAAACCTGAAAAATCATACTATTATGATCATTATTTAAATGTTTTTACGCGTTCTTCAATAGGTTGGAATTCCTTGTCACCTGGTTGGAATGTCGGTTTACCAAATGGCATTTCAGCAATCAGTTTCCAATGCTCAGGAATGTTCCATTCGTTTTTCACTTTTTCGTCGATCAAAGGATTATAGTGCTGAAGGGATGCACCCAGTCCTTCTTGCTCCAGAGCCGTCCATACAACCAGTTGCAGCATACCGTTAGATTGATTGGCCCAGATTGGGAAATTGTCCGCATACGCTTCAAATTGTTGTTGCAGACCAGCTATCACGTTGTTGTCTTCAAAGAACAACACTGTTCCATAACCGCTGCGGAAACCGTTCATTTTCTCAGCAGTAGATTTGAATTGTTCTTCATTGCCTACCACTTCCCGCAAAATATCTTCTGTAATATTCCACAGTTTGTCATGATGCTCTCCGAGCAACACTACAGCCCGTGAAGTTTGGGAGTTGAAAGAGGTAGGTGTATACTTCACAGCTTCCTCTACGATCTCTTGAATCCGTTGGTCAGAAATTACTTGTTCTTTGCTAATGCCATAATAGGAGCGTCTGTCTTTCAGCGCTGTGAAGAAGTCTTTAGTCATTTTGTTACCTCCTGAGAAAAATTAATTACTTTTCGTAACTTAATATACATCCTACATATCTTAAAGTCAAGAGATTTCTTTTTAAATATTACCAGTTGGTTGAAAATTATACGCCGTCCTTATATTTTTTCTCACTGGAAGAGGTGTGCTTGGTTGCATCCTTGTCTCTCTCCTCCTGTCTTTCCATCTTTAAATCCTCTACGGGAATGGCATCTACCGTCTGTTCAATTTCAAAACGGTCAAACAAGCTTTCCTGCTCTGTCGGATACTGCTCTGCATGATCACGATTAATCGGCTGTTCCTGATGTTTAGACTCTGTTGTTCCTTTCCCCGTCTGGCTTTTTTGCTCATTCTCACCGTGCAAATTATCTTCAAATGGGGTCATCTTTCTTCCCTCCCTATCGGATTGTGTCCACAGTATACTTTTACCTTTCAGGTTGGGGATTAAACGCAAAAAAGAGAAAATCTCCGAAAGATTTTCTCTACTCATGTTCTTATTAATAGTTGACTGGATTATTGCGAGCTGGATTTACGTGTACACTCATGAAAAAGATGAGGCTCCAGCTTCTCTCCCGCTACGAGCTTCTGCACCAGCTCTGTACCTGAGGCCGGAGTCATTTGACCATACCAATCCCCTTGCGGATATACGATTACAACCGCCGCATCATGACAGCGCCCATTACAACGAGTTCTGGTTGTGTGAATATATGCTTCTGCATGTTGTTTACGAATTTCATCCCGAATTGCTTGGGTAACTTCTTCACCCTCATGTCGCATACATGTGCCTCCATTGCAGATCAACACATGATGCTTCATCGGTTCTAAATCAAAAATAGCCATAGCTTCCCCTTTAATCAACAGTTGTTGGTTTTTGAATCAATGTTTATCTGGATAAAGAACAAGCTGTGCCTCCATCTGCCCGTCTTCAATCGTCAGCACGATAAATGAATATTCGTCTTCACCGCGTTTGTCCGTCGGAGACCCCGGATTAAGGACAAGCAGATTATCTATCTTTTTGACCACAGGAATATGAGAATGTCCAAAAATCAGGCAATCCAGCGTTTCTCCCTTAAACGTATTCAGTGCTATATTTTCTGTCGAGCCGCGCCAGCCGTGACCATGAACCATACCAATCCGCTTGCCTTGGGCTTCAACAATACGTTGATAGCCTAGACGCTCCACGATGTCGGTTCCATCATTGTTTCCGGCAATGCCTTGTACAGGCGCAAATTCAGCTAGACGTTCATATACGAACCAATCCGTCCAGTCTCCAGCATGGAGAATGAGGTCACTGTCTTTTAGCTCCTGTACAAGCCGACTAGGCAGCGTTTTGCTTCTATGTGGCATATGGGTGTCTGAAAGTACGATGATTTTCATATCAAATTCTCCTTACTGGCGTCTTTTACACGGATGAACTTTGTTGTCCAACCCGCTGTTTGAGAGCCTGCTCCAGATCTCGCAACGTAACGGTCTCGAAAAACGCCTGGATTTTCTGCTCTGCCACCGTATATAAACCATCCAATAAAGCGTCTATGTTCCTGCCAACCTCGCAATTATGATTGCTGTCGGTATGGATGGCGAACAGCGGGCCTTCATCCTTGGTCGCTTCATAGATCATTTTCAGATTGATGTTTGAACTCGACATGCTTAGACGAAAGCCGCGCGCTCCCGGTGACGAATCCACCAGACCAGCTTGCTTGAGTCGGCTCATAATTCTTCTCACAACTACCGGATTTGTATTAATGCTGGAAGCAATAAGTGACGAAGTCATTCGCTCAGGTGCCCCTTCAGCCAGAAGAAGCAGACAATGGATACTAACGGAAAAATGGGTACTCATGTTAACCACCTTTATATGTGTGCCTCATTAAATGTTTGATAAAATGCATGTTTCCATCATACCACATTAGAGGCAGCGACACAGTGCTTACTACTCCTTACTCTGGAAAATAGTCATTTTCTGGGCGTACTCGCACTTTTAATTGGCGCACACTATATTCCAACTGCTTAATGATATCCTCCAGTTGACGACGGTCAAGTGCATTAAAGTCGGCTGCAGGCTTGGGTGCATTTTTCAAATCACGTATGGTTGCCTGCTGCTCCTGCCACTTGTCCATCAGGTCGGCTATATTGGCATAAAAGCGTTCATAATCCTTGATCACTTCATCCAGAAAGGCATCCACCTCATCCGGATCATAGCCGCGCATTTTATTTTTAAACTGTTTCTCATGAATGGAGAGCGCGTCCAGCTGAATGCCCAGTTGTTTAAACAACTGCTTTTGCTTATCCAGACGACGCTTCATATGTTCATCCATCGGTTTTCCCTCCTTAACACACTATTCTTTTTATATCACATTCTAGGCTGGGAATAAAAGTCTCTGCTGATTGCTCAGGTCTATGAACGGGTATAAAAGAGCATACACACCACTCATACAGACCATGAAGGGGAGAGATGATCATGAACCATTTGAACGATTCACAGCTTGCAGAGCTGAAACATATGTTACTGGAGCAGAAAAATGATTTAGAAAAACATTTTAAACAAAACGGTCAGGAAAACACACAATTGGGAGAAACACTGACAGATTCTACAGGTGAGCTCTCGTCCTATGATAACCATCCCGCCGATATAGGGACGGAAACCTTTGAACGTTCTCGTGATCTGGCGATTAATGAGTCACTGGAAAACGAGCTGGAGCAGGTTAATGCGGCCCTGAAACGGATGAAGGATGGGACGTATGGAATATGTGTGGAGAGCGGGGAAGAAATTCCTTTTGAACGGTTACAAGCCATTCCATATACAGCCTATACAGTTGAGCACACTCCAACACGAGAATTATCGAATGATCGTCCAATCGAGGAACAGGTTATGACTCCGCCGCCCAAAGGTGCAGGTGAGGTTCGCCAACGGAATGCAGGACGATTTGACGATGCGGGCGCATGGGACGCAGTGGAAAAATACGGCACATCAAACTCGCCTGCGACAGCCGCCAAGCGTGATGTCACAGATTATGATGAAAATATGTGATGCTCGAATGTACAAAAACTCATTAAAAATATCTATGTATTTGTTCATCTAGAAAAGCAGCTTGTCCATAGACAGGCTGCTTTTCTATGTCTTCCGGAAATACGATGATCACGCTTACCCAATTTCTATCCGCTTTCGACTGCGAGCTGACTCAATACAAGCGTCGATTACTTTCATATTGCTTACCGCATCTTCTGGCTCATATGGCAACGGAATACCGTCAAGCACCGCTTCGGCAAAAGCATCTGCTTGCAGTTCAAAGGAATTAAAACCTTTCAAACGTTCCTCACGCGTAACCGAACCAACGTGAACGAAAATTTGCGGTACAACAGACGTTCTTTCCCAACCAAACATCTTAGGCATTGCAATCGTACCCTTGCTACCGAGAATTTCCATATTGGAACGATTGGCTGCCCACATGCCACAATCGAAAGTAAGGTTGACTCCACCCGGAAATTCCAGCAGACCGGAGGCCATCATATCAACGTTATCATGCTCAGGGGAAAATAAAGCATGTACCGTCACTGCCTCCGGCTCTCGATCCAAATACATACGAGCGGCTGAGATCGGATACACGCCCACATCATATAACGAGCCGCCGCCCATGCTTTTATTAAAGCGTACATTATCTGCCTGATCAGTATTGTTAAATGTAAAAGTACAATGAATACCGCGAATGTCACCAATTTCCCCACTATTGATGATTTCCTTAATTCTTCGATGTTTGGGATGATAGCGATACATAAAAGCTTCCGCAAATGTCACTCCGGCACGGCGACATGCTTCAATCATGCGGCTTGTCCCGGCCGAGCTAAGCGAAGATGGTTTTTCACACAAAACATGCTTCCCGGCCTCCGCTGCCTTAATGGTCCACTCTTCATGCAGATGGTTTGGCAATGGTATATACACCGCTCCGATTTCGGGATCAGCCAACAGCTCTTCATAGCTTCCATAACTTCTCGGAATATCGAACTCCCGGGCGGCCTCAGCGGCTTTATCCGCATTACGACTAGCAATTCCAAGTACTTCTCCGCGTTCGGATTGCTGAATCGCCGGAATTACAGCGATTTTGGCGATCTCCGCCGTGCCTAAAATTCCCCATTTCAGCTTTCTACCCATCATTCTCATCCTTTCGTAGTTAGGAATAGTTGTCTTGTTCCGCTTTATGCAGCATACCTAAGCAACGATCCAGATCAGCTTTGACCTGCTTTTTGTACAATCGGGCTTTCTCCTCCCCATCGTCTGTAAAATGATAAAGCACAATCTCCTGAAAATCTACACGCGGGTCTGTTCCTTTTAATCGTTTGGTACGATAAAAAACACCTTCCTGAACCAGTTCATGCAGTGCCCGGTACACCTCGCTTTGAGGCGGAACATATCCGAAACTACTAAACTCATCTTTCATCGATTCGAGCATCTGATATCCATATCCGCGATGCCTCTCTACCATTGTGATCAGATAAATTTTGATAAAAGCCCGCTGGGATATCATAAACGCCATTTCACAACCTCCTCTACATCTTATTCAAGTCTCTTATCTTCCATTATAAACCACTCTGCGTCCATAGACTATTTCCTTTCATAAATATGAGAGTTTACGAGAACTCTCCGTCCCTTGAGACCTGCTTGAAGGTGACGAGAGCTATGGAATGAAGCATTATAGAGTAGTGTGCATAGTGCTGAGGAGTGATTTTATGGTTTTCTATTGTGAATTTTTCATATGTTGAAACAACATAATAATACAAAAAAAAGTATCCCTCGGCCTTCTTCTGAAAGCTTCGGGATACTTTTTGTGAAATAATGTAACTTTATCGCTGAATCAAGCTTGCTTTTGGAAGGCTGGCGGACTTCCAGCCGGGCGGGGACGAATTCGAAGCCCCACGATCCATTTGCCCAAAGGCAAATGTGCCAGCAACCATGTTCCAACAAGAGAAAAGATTATACAGAGAACGAATGAAGCCAGTGTACGAAGAACGTGACTCCAATCTGTAAACAACGTTCCATCAAAATAGTAGGTTACGCGCAGCATAAAGGCGTGCATCAGATATGCTCCATAGGACAACGTTCCCATGACGGTCAGCATCCGCGCCGCACGTCCTCCCTTGTGAGCAATCCACGTTGCTACCCGATAAGCTACAAAAATAGACGTGATGCAATATACAGCCATAACCGGACGCAGCAGAGACAAATAGTTAAAAGAAAGGATCGTACCTCGCGGCGTCTGGAACTGACCGATCATCTCATACAGCAAGTATCCTGTGATCACGATAAAGAGCGGCCAGTATATCAACTGCGCCTTGATAACCCAAGCATTCCAACGCTTGACATTCACCCCAGCTGCCGCTCCTAATATAAAATAAAAGAAAAAATAGATCACATTCCGGTCAGCGTATATGGTAAACCAAGAAGAAATGACGGGAAGCTGGAGCTGATCCATCGCTTGATATACGGGTCCCACCGCCAACATAAGCAAAATATAGAGGACGCCGAATCCAGCCAATGCAGCGGGTCGCCATGTTGACGGCAGTAGCGCAGACAAACGACGTACAGCATAACGAAACACGGGAAATAACACATAACATTGGATAATCATAATGATGTACCACAGATGATAGCTGCTTTTCCCGTTCAACAGCTTCTGGAAAAAATCTAACGGGTGAATAAATCCTCCACCTTGGGCAAGCTGATTCCCCAACTCGTATAAAAGAGACCATATGATATAAGGAACGATGATGTCCATGAATCGTTTACGTAAAAACGTTCCATATTTTAAGGCCCCATCATAATTGTAAAATAGCACCATTCCAGTAATGAACACAAACACAGGTACCGCAAATTTGGAACACAGCAGTAATAGGGTCATTACAACTCCGTCCTGGATGCGCGCCCCCGGCGCAACCGCATAGTGTGCGACGGAATGCTGAAGAACAACGGCTGCAAAAGCCAACCCTCTCAGCAAAGCGACTTCGGAAATTCTCTCTTTTTGACTCATGTCACTCTCCTGTTACATCTAGCAATTTATAAATCTATTATAACGACAATCCTGTAAAAATATATAGAGGGATAATGGTGCCAATGCCAAGCAAAGCATCATCTATCTTAGGTATATTCAATCAGTAGCTAGCACATAAAAGCAGCAGTCTCCTCACGGGGAGACTGCTGCTTTAGAAAACCTATAAAAGAGGACGGAGCCAAATTATTGTAAATTACGTTTCCACCAGCCATGTGATGGTTACAGGTTCCTTCTAGTATCTGTGTACGCATCTGTCCGCGTATCCGCCACCGTATCATCATATGTTCTGTAACGATCCGCATTCAGAGAACGGTTGGTGCGGAAAATATCATATACATCCCGGTGGTGATCAGCGGAATCTACCAGAACCAAAATCTTGCCCTGATCGACGTATGTCTCGTATTGACGAGCATCATCTTCTGGAATGCCCAGTCCAACCAGTCCACCGACCAAGCCACCTGCTCCCGCTCCGACAGCTGCTCCCGTAAGGGTAGCCGCGATAGGTCCAGCAGCAAGAATAGGTCCAATACCCGGAATCGCCAAGGCACCGATGCCTGCCAGCAAGCCAGCGACGCCGCCTACAACACCGCCGGTAGCCGCTCCTGTAGCCACGCCCTCTGGTGCTTTGGTGCCTGTCTCCTCACTAATCGTCCTGAGGTCGTCACGGTCACGTGTAATCACAGAAATTTCACTGCTTGGGATTCCTTTGCTCTGCAATTGTCCAATCGCACGAGATGCTTCTTGCTCGGTATCAAAAACACCAACAATTTTCTTTTCATTATAATCGTTTAAGTTATTAGCCATGATAGTTACCTCCCAATATGTTGTTGTTGAGTGGTTCGTTTTTTTATTACCCCACTATCCTGACGTTTAAACGATTTTACAAAATTCGCAATGATGTCTACTTCAAGTTCGGCTTCCGATCATCGCTTAGGTTTTGCTCTGTTAGTCGCCACAGCTTCTAGTGGATCATCCGGCCAATAATGCTTGGGATATCTGCCTTTTAGGTCCTTTTTAACTTCAAAATAAGTCTCGCTCCAGAAGCTGGACAGGTCAGATGTCACTTGCACAGGTCGCTGGGCTGGTGACAGAAGGTGCAGCACAATCGGCACACGTCCACGTCCAATACGGGGCGTATCCTTCATGCCGAACAGTTCTTGTAGTCTCACTGCCAGCGATGGTGCCTCAGGTTGCGAATAATCGACAGGAATACGAGAACCACTGGGTACACGTATATGCGTCGGTGCTTCCTGTTCAAGCTGCTGCCGCTGTTCCCAATTCAACCTGCCAAGCAGCAATTCGCTACTGTCCAGTCGTTGCAAATCAGCTAAATTTTTTGCTCCAAGTGCAAAAGGCAACAGCCACGATTCCAGTGAATCCAGTAGCGCAGATTCTGAGCTGTCTGGCCATTCCTCAGGTGCTGAGAAATGCATAAAAATCAAACGTGCCTGCAACTGAAGAGTTGGCCGACTCCAGGTCAGCAGTTTGAGACCACGTTCCCGGACACCCTGCATTAAGGCAGCCGCGATTTCCTCTGCCGGAGGTCGCTCGTAAGACGTCTCCTTTAAGATGAGCGAGCCCAGCCGAATTACCTTGCGGGCTCTCACGGCTGAAGCGGAGCTATCCCAATATACATTGGCTTGTTCCAGCAGTAAATCGCTGCAATGCTGGATCAGCTCTTGCAGTTCAATCGGTGCCGCCAACTGAATGGCACCATCTGCTCCCTCGTCGTCTACTTCGGCGGCGACGAGATAGGGCGAACGCGACATCCACTCCACTTGTCGGAGTCGCGCCCCCCGGCCGCCGCTGAGTAAAAAGCGGCCATCCCCTCTGCCCTGCGCGATCCGATCCGGATACGCGAAGGCCAGCAGCAGCCCGCAGGCCGCGGAGCCGTCGGGCTCGTCCTGCGTTGCGGCTGCGTCCGGCAGCGTGGCTAGCAGCTGCCGACTCTCCTGCACGATACGTCGAATCACCGTATCGTCTGCCGCCCCCAGCAAGCTGTGCGTACTGCGGGCGTGAGCCGCCTCGCGCAGAGCATCCAGCCGCGGGAGCAAATCCGTTCCGCGATGAGCACGGAACGGGTCCCGCTCTTGCAGCAGCGCCGCCAGACGGCTGGCAGTCGGAGCCAAGCCAAGGGCCGCTGCGCGCAGCAGCATGTGCCCCAGGCGCGGGTGCGTGCCCAAGGCGGATACTTCGCGCCCATGCGCGGTAATGCCGCCTGCTGTACCATCGGCCGCAGCCTCCAGGCAGCCAAGCTGACGCAGCAGACCTGTGGCCTGACGGTATGCCGCCTCAGGCGGGGCATCCAGCCAGGCCAGCTCGGCGGGTTCGCGCACGCCCCAGGTCGCCAGCTCCAGTGCGAGTGAGGCCAGATCGGCCGCCGCGATTTCCGGACGGCTGGCATCTGGGAGCGCGGCATGCTCCTGCGCGCTCCACAGCCGATAGCACACGCCCGGCTGGAGACGGCCAGCACGCCCGCGCCGCTGGTCGGCGGAGGCCTTGGACACCTTGACGGTGGTCAAACGGCTCATGCCAGTTCGCGCGGAAAATACCGATTCCCGTGACAGTCCGCTATCAATTACCACCGTGATCCCGGCGATGGTCAAGCTGGATTCGGCAATTGAGGTGGCTAATACCACTTTACGGCTGTCCGGAGCCGACGGGCGTAGTGCCTCATCTTGCTGCTCCAGCTTCATGCTGCCGTACAGCGGAATGATTTTGACGGAGGCCGGTAAATTTCTGGACATCAGTTCTCGTTCTGTTCTATGAATTTCTCTAGCCCCTGGTAAAAACACCAGTAAATCGCCTTCATGGGCATAAAGCGCCTTTTCTACCGTCTCAGCCGTAAAAGACTCTAATGAGGTTGACGAAGGCTTGGACATATGCAAGGTTTCTACCGGAAATACGGTGCCTGGGCACTCCAGTAAGGGTGCATCCCCTAGCAGTCTGCATACAGGCTCTGCCTCTAGGGTGGCAGACATGATTAATATTTTCAGATCCGGTCGCAGCAGCGCCTGGCTTTGCAGGGCAAGTGCCAAGCCCAAGTCTGCATGCAAGCTGCGTTCGTGAAACTCATCAAAAATAATCAGCCCGACTCCCTCCAAAGCCTGATCATGTTGCAACATCCGGGTCAGTACGCCCTCCGTAACCACTTCAATCCGCGTGCTTGGTCCTACCTTTGTATCCATACGAACGCGGTAACCTACGGTCTTCCCAGTTGACTCGCCTAGCGCCCTTGCCATTTGCGCTGCTGCCGCACGTGCTGCCAAGCGTCGCGGCTCCAGCATAATTATCTTTTGCTCCGCCAGCCACGGCTCATGCAGCAGTTCTAATGGTGTTACTGTTGTTTTCCCCGCTCCCGGCTGTGCAATCAGGACCGCCGCTGAATGGGATAGCAAGGCATGCTTAAGCTCGGGGATGACTTGCGTAATAGGCAATTGTTTATCTGTCAATGAAATCTCTCCAATGATACGCTTGAGGCGTAGAATCTAAGTTTGAATTCTTTTGCTATTGTGAATTTTTCACTACCTGTAATTATTGAAAAGCGAATAAAAAATGTTAAACTGGTCCACAGCAAAGGGATTTCATCTCATCTGTCGTGCATGATTCTTCTAAATCTATTATACAGATATTTAAATTTGCCGTCTGGTCCTCGCAGGTATGCACACTTTCCCGTGCCAGTTCCTATACTTGTCGGGATGCACTCGCGGCAAGATCGTTTTATAATATAGTTGATATGGATTGCTAAAGGACGGATTGTAGAAACACGGAATACAGAATCGAGGTAACTTCGTATGGAATTACAAACCCAACCCATTAGAGGAGGATTTGCGATGGATCGGGCTGGATTGGGACGAAGGACCCGACATTGGCGGTCCCTATGGTCCTTACAGTCAGAGCCAGCGACTGGAACGCTTCCAATCTGCATTGGAGAAACTCCAGGGGCAAGATTTACTGTATCCTTGTTTTTGCAGTCGGGCAGACATTATGGCTGCCGCCCATGCTCCGCACGGACTGTCGGGTGAAGGACCTGCATATTCAGGGGCATGTCGTAACCTTAGCTCTTCAGAAGCTCTAGCTAAAGCACAGCATAAACTCCCTTCACTTCGTTTTAAAGTACCGCAGCATTCAGATACTGTTATTTCTTTTCATGATCAGGTAGCTGGTCATGTATCCTTCCGTGCGTCGGAGGGGGGCGATTTTATCATCAAACGGGCAGACGGCATGTTTTCCTATCAGCTTGCCGTCGTCATCGATGATGCGGACATGCATATGACCGATGTGCTGCGCGGATATGATCTTCTCGATTCGACTCCCCGTCAGCTATTGTTATACCAAGCACTGGGCTTAGTGCCGCCACGTTTCGCACACGTCCCCCTTGTCCTGGGTCCGGATGGACGTAGACTGGCCAAACGACATGGTGGCGTAGCACTCCGAGCCATGCGTCGGCAAGGAATTACACCGGAAGCCGTCATTGGCTGGCTCGCCTACTTTTCCGGGCTGCTGGATTCTCCCGAGCCTGTGAAGGCTGTGGATTTAATCGATAGCTTTCATCTGGACAAGCTCCCTCGGGAGCCAGTCATCCTAACTAAACAATGTCTCATGAAATTATCTGCACTGCAACGGTAATGAGATTAAACACAGAAAGCAAAGTGTATGGACAAGGGCATTCTGCCCTTTGCTCCTCTCGCTGTTATTCCTCCAGTCGCTGACGCACAGCAGACTCATATTCATAAAATACAGACGACATATTCAGCCCTCTTTCCTCCAGCAGCATACGAAGACGAAGTGATTTCTCAGTCAGCCTGCGACTGATCCGCTGTTGCTCTCCTGCCTCATGGCAAGCGTGAAGCAAATCACGTAACTGGACACATTCCTTTTGCAGCTGTAGCTCTTCCGGTAAAATACCTGCATTTTTCAACAGCTTGTACGACATCCGCAGCTCTTCTGGAACATGTGACAAATCCTCAATCACCAGTGGCTTGCCCTCTCCCGGCAAATGATCAAACTCACCTTTGGCCATCGCCTCGGCAATCTTCTGCTCTGCCATTCTAGAGAACATTCTCATCACTCCTTGTAATAAGTGTCCTATGTACAATCTATATTAAATAAACCGGGAGTCCTTTGCCACTGTTGCTTACATATAATGAGGTTGTCCTGTATTCCTGTAGGAGTAAGATGGTTATTCTTCGATCCCAAGCAATTTACATACTTGTTCTCTATATTTTTTGGCCTTGCGTGTTCCGTGAATGAGATTGGACAAGCGGCTAGCAGGAATATGATAGGTGTCACAAAAAGTTCTCTGATCCATTTGAATTTCAACTAGCTTTTGTTTGATTTTCCAGCCGAAAGGGGTTACAGGATTTCGTTTATTCAACAGCGTTACCACCTCTTCATAGTATAGGGTTTGGGATTTTTATTGGAGTTTGGAGATTGGAGTTCGTCTTCCTTTAAAGTGCATCATGCACACACATTAGCTAAGATTTCATTTTGCAGGTTTGGTATTGATTCAATAGTTCATCCAGTTTCATGGATTGTTCAATTACTTTAGGATGCGTTAAAAAGCCGTACTTTTTCTGCACTTGGTACAGTCTTTTTCTGGCCCGTTCGACACGAAGTAAAGTCACACCTGGATTCATCAGCATGATTCCCCCTCTGTGTCATATTCTAATGCAAAACGTAAATTATTGGATTTTTTAAAAATACGCTGCCATCTTTATTTTGACCGTCAGCTCTTACGCTCCGTGGGCAGCGTAAAACGAACGACAGGAACGTAGAGCGCCTTGTCCGGGGTGCTCTTGCCGGCGTAGACGCTCTTGTTATCGGCGTGAGTAGCGCCCAGCGGTGCGTACTGGCTCTTAGTTGGGCGTTCTTCCCTCCTTAGAGCCAGTAAGCATGAGCCTGCTTCCTCTGCTCTTGACCTGCTCGCTCCCTTACTTGCCGATCAGCGAGCCTATTTGCTACCGATACCCCGGCTGGTTAAAACCAGCCTTTAGGATTTCAAGCTCATAAAAAAAGACGCTTCCGGTTTCCCAGAAACGTCTTTAATAATCTTCAACCCACAACGATACGTATATAAATAATACGTAAGCTAAAAGGAAGAACCCAATCACACTAAGAAGGATAATCCAGATAAAACGTTTTTTTAATGGAGATAGGATTTTTCCCCATCGTCTTTGGATTTTCTGACGAGTAGGCAATAACTCATATTCCAATTTCATTAAAACATGTTCTGCTTTTTCCTCATCTTTATTTAAAAGTTCACTCCAAATTTGTTCATATTGCACACGAATTGCTTCTTTAGTAGAACTATCTTTTAGCAAAACCATTTGTAACCTCCATAGAAAACAAAGTAGCAAGAAGTCCTGAAGAACAAAGCTTCAGATATCCTTGCAGTTAGACGCTCTTCTTGGCTATAAGGGACTTTTTAAATAGTAAAGGAGACAAAATAAGCAAAATCCCTAACAACAAGAAAATGGCCCCGTACAAATATATTCTAGCACTTTCAATCATTTTATAGTAAATAACTATTAAGTGATCATATAATACTATTTTTGTTAAGTTTGAAATTCAGGAAAACTGTTATACATCGTTTAGGATCGTAGTTTATGTCCAGCATTGCTAAGAATAAATCTTAATAAGGGGGAAATTATATGGATTTTTTAATCTTGGTACCACAGTTCTTAATCCAGGTGTTTACTATAGTCGTCGCTTTAGTGATATACGAAAGATTTTTCAAAAGAAGATAATCAATCAGCAACATAGTAAAATACATAAACACGTAAAAAAGAGCGATTTTTATCGCTCTGTAACATTCATTTACATGTATTCAGTTGCTTCGTATTCCTTTACACGGCGATAAAAGGTGGGTTTTGTTAATCCGGATTGCTGGATAGCCGCCGTTGCCGTTATCTGGCCAGCCTTCCATTCCTTATAAGCTTGAATAAACGTTTCATCAATTTTTTTCTTGGGCCTGCCGAATGTCACTCCAGCTGTTCGTGCAACTTCAATCCCTTCCGCCTGCCGCTGCATGTTCTTTTTCCGCTCCTGCTCAGCCACGTAAGCCAGCATACTCAAAAATTGGTCTTCAAGTAGTTTCCCTAAGTCACCCATCATTTTAAACTTCCTTGAATCAAACAAAGCTTCGTTGTCAAGACATACAATGTCTGCGTTTATTTCACGGGTGATATATTTCCACTCCGCGATAATCCCGGCCAAGCCGATCCAACGCATCCATATAAACAAGGTCGCCTTCACGAATCAGCAATCTAATAGCCTGATACTTAGGACGCTCAAAATCCTTGCCACTCATCTTATCGACAAATATATACCGTTCATCAACGCCCAGCTCTCGAAACTTTACGAGTTGCCGTTCTGGATTTTGATCTTTTGCAGAAACTCGGCCATATGCCAGCTTCAAATGTCCCACCTGGAATTTTAAGTTGCATAAAAATTATTTCCGTAAGAGTCGAGAAAGCATCCCTCCTACCCAACCTTCAGTAGAGGTTGAAACTTTTTAGGGTTTTGATTTAGGGGCTATAACCATTGCGAGCGGTTATAGCCCTTTTTACGTCTTGTCCAGCTCAGATTCAACCGTTTATGTAATTCTCATAGCATTCTGGACAGGGAAAACCGACCTTCGTAGTTTTGCCTTGTTTAGTCAATTCTACAGCTTTTTCATGAGCTTCTGCTTCTGTGAAAAACTCCAATATTTCTGTATCACATCCGACTAAAGGAATTCTAACCGTTGTGTTACTGTCTATGGCACTTGCTGAAGTGATCAGAGGACCTGCAGGATCAGTCAGAGCAGCGGCCAGTACGAATTTAGTTATTGTATTATCCTTATAGAAAGGTGGGCATAAAACAATTTTTCAATTTTTTATGCCCCTTTATCTCAGAAATTGTAATACAACTCCATCTTTCCTCTCTATTAACAAAAAAGTCAATAATATAGTATATAAATCGTTTACAGGAATATTATTCTATGGTATCCTATTAATCATACATCTAAAGTTTGGATGTTAATCATATTATTGGAGGATGATATATCATGAATCTTAAGTCCGTTTTCAAAGGAGTAGTGTCATCTACTCTTGCAGTTGGTCTAATTACTGGAGTTGGTACTTTACCGACTTTTGCGCAGTCGACTGAAAGTTCGCCGGAAAATTATGTAAATGGAAGTAGAGTAATTACACCTTTTGACATGAATGTTTCAGATGGCTCTTATTCAGGAACAGGATTTTCGACTTCATACAAATTAACAAGTTCTAATGGGAAAAACGTAAATTTTTGGGTTCAAAATACTGGAAAAGTAAGCGTTAAAATTACAATTAATGGAGATCATGAAAAAACTCTCAAGAAAGGTGAGAGTGGCCACATTAGTGCTTCAGTTGGTTACTTCGCTAGCGAATATAAATTTAAAGCAGTAGCAACGCCTAATGGTGGTGATATTAGTATAGACTATAAGATTGCTCAAAGAGACTGAGGAAATCCCTTAAATAGAAGAGCCGATTTCCTGTAAGGTTGAACTGTGACCCGTAAGATGGACACTTTGAAAAAAGTGACCCACTTACGGGTCATTTGTGTTTTAATCAAACCATAAAGAGGATTGTGAGGTAAGATTCATGAGCAATAAGAGAGGTGCTTCCAAAATCTTTAGCGAACAAGAGATTAAACAGCTCGAGGCTAATCCAAATGTGCAAAAAGTGACGGACAAAACCATCACTTACGCCCCAGAGTTTAAGGTGGAAGCGGTAAAAGCTTATGAAGCCGGACAGACGCCGATGGATATTTTTCTTAGGGCGGGTTTTGACATCGACACCATTGGACACGAAAAGCCAAAGAAAAGCTTATATGTTGGCGAAATATCTATGCTGCCCATGGAGAGGCCTCTCTTTTAGAGGAGCAACGAGGGAAAGGAAGTGTGGGCAGACCGCAAACAAACAACTTGTCCACAGAAGAAAAACTGAAGCGTGCCGAAGCGCGCATCAAGTTGCTTGAAGCGGAGAATGACTTCCTAAAAAAGCTCAAAGCGCTCGAAAAGCAGAAGATGCAGAGGAAACGTTGACACCCTCCGAGCGCTATCAGATAATCAACCTCACGATCCGACAACATAGCCTAAAGCGCATGACACGCTACCTGTGCGAACTGTCTCACATCAGTGCAAGCGGCTATTACCGCTGGCTTCATGCCGAGGAGAGACGCCAGTTGCAAGCTCGCGCAGATGAACATGACTTAGCGCTCATCAAGATGCATTTTGATGCCCTACATGGCAAAGCAGGAGCATTGGTGATTAAAATGAGGCTTGAACGGGAAAATGGTGTTACTATGAACCACAAAAAGATCCGACGGATCATGCGAACGTACAAACTTGTCGCCACGATTCGGCAAGCTAATCCATACCGTAAAATGGCCAAGGCGACTCAGGAACACCAGACATGCCCCAACCTGCTAAAACGTCAGCTTGACCAAGGGGAACCAGAAAAAGTATTGCTCACAGATATCACCTATTTGCACTATGGTCACGGGCAGTGTGCCTACTTGTCTTGTGTGAAGGATGGGGCAACCAAGCAGATACTTGCTCACTATCTGTCATCTTCTCTGGAGCTCGTCTTGGTGGAGCGGACGCTGCAGTTGTTAATTGAACGGTTCGATGGCAATGTTCATCCTGAGGCCATCTTGCACTCTGACCAAGGCATGCACTATACCCACCCCAAAATTCGCCTTCTGGTCCGTAAAGCAGGCTTCAGGCAGTCTATGTCTCGGAAGGGAAATTGTTGGGACAATGCCTCTATGGAAACATTCTTCGGTCATATGAAGGATGATCTGGAATACAAATCGTGCGCTACCATTCAAGAATTACGGGCATGCATCGATAACTACATTGCTTACTACAACTCAGGCCGCTACCAATGGGCGTTAAAAAAGATGACTCCTGACGAATTCAGAAGCCATCTATTGGCTGCTTAAGCGGGCTTTATTCAAAGTGTCCTCAATTGGGGTCACAGTTCAGGTTAAGGGAAATCGGCTTTTATTATAGGTATTTATTTTCCCAGCTTTCATCCATTTTGCATAAGGTCCTCAAGTCTAGTACGGGTCTTTTTTACTCTGTGTCTGCACTGAATTACCAAATTACCATCTCGGATTCAGGAGCCTTATAAAATACTAAAAATATCTTAAGCATCAAATTTAATCTCTTTGAGCAATACCATAGTCTATACTAATATCACCACCATTAGGCGTTGGTACTGCTTTAAATTTATATTCGCTACTTAAGGAACCAACTGGAGCACTAATATGGCCACTCTTACCTGGTGCGAGAGTTCTTTTCTGATCTCCATTAATTTTGATCATTACGCTTACATTCCCAGTATTTTTAATCCAGAAATTCACTTTTACCCCATTACTCTTTTTTAATGGGTATGCAGCCTGAAATTCAGTTCCTGAATAACTGCCACTTTTAACTGCATAATCTTTCGACGAACTTTCAGTCGACTGCGCAAAAGTCGGTAAAGTACCAACTCCAGCAATTAGACAAACTACCAGAGCAGATGATACTACTCCTTTGAATACGGACTTAAGATTCATGATCAAGCACTCCTTATTAAATTTTTTTGTAACTATTCCGCCTTTACTCGACAGTGAAAAGTTCCTATCGAAAAAATAACCCACTCTAGCGATTTTATGGTCTCCTTAAGATTCCACTCTAGAAAGGATAGCATCGCTGAAAGGGTTACAAGAACCAGTATACCCGATTTCAAAGCGCTCGCCCAGACCTATGCTCCCATATATGAATACCCTTTTATCGGAATTTCGCTCCTGTTTCTCCCGACAAGCCACTTTGTTATTGTGGTCACCGGCCTTATGCTGCGCTCCGACACGCTGGGCGTGACTTCCATTGTTCGTGATCTGGCAATACATCCGCTCTACTATGAAACCCTGATCCACTTCTTTCGATCCTCGGCGTGGTCGTTGGAATCGTTGCGGCTGACCTGGCTTCAAATCATCCGGAAGATGGCTCAGCTCATGATGGCGGGTGACCGGGTCGTCCTCGTGGGGGATGGCATGAAGCAAGCGAAAAAGGCCGGCGCATACCCGGCGAGAAGAAAATGCATCAGGAATCCGAAAACTCATCCCTGCGGTTGCATCAGACTTACTAACAGTGACCAAAGAGAGTTAATTAAAGTGCTTGAGGCAAACGGAAGCTCCGGTAAAATCACAATAAGCGAAAACTAAAAATTTAAAGGGCGGAATTTACCTCCGCCCTTTTTTGCATTAATTTGTTTTGTATTTATCAAGTTTGAACCATTTTTGAAATTCACTTTGACTAATTTTTTTAATGGTTTTTACTTTCTTGCTTTCCAAAGAGTATCTATATAGTTTTTTTTGGTCAGATGGATACTCACTTATATAGTCTAATGATTTTCCATTTTTATGCCATAAAATCAGACCTGTACTAATGTAATCCGTTTCTCTAGGTAAAAAAGTAAACTCACCTTTTTGGGGATTATATATAGCTATGGAGCTTGTGGAAGTATCCCCATATGAGAAAGCAATTTGGTCTGCTTTTGGTGACCAATTATAGGAATTTATCGTTTCAATATTTTTCTTGCCAGCAGCGCTTAACTGGTCATTTAATACTTGATGTTTTCCATTTTTCATATCGACAAGCAACACCGTCTCCCCTGCGCTACGTCGTGTTTGTATAGCTAGCCAATTACTTGAAGGGCATATTGAAACACTCGATATATCACGCAGCTTATCGTCAAATTTATCTGTATGAATTGTGTAAATCTTTTCTCCTTTTTTGATCGTTATTGATGTAATAAGATTTTTTTCAGTGCTTGGTGCATTTTTCAATTCCGTTTTTTTCGCTGTTAACGTAATATTCTTTTCTTTCCAAATCACTTGGCCTTGGCTCTTGTTCTTTTTAAATTTTGTTATAGACTGATTCCTTATTTTTAACGCTGAATGACTATCGTGGCTAGATTCCCCTTTCTTCACATCCAAATTTCCTTCATCCCTCAAAGAAGCTAATCTAGTTTACCATAAATAACCTTTATATGGTATACTTTTCTATAATCATACTATAAAGCACAGAGCTAATTCCTTACTGGCAATTGAGATACTACTTCCTACCGGGGATCCTATCAAATTTTTCTATGGTAACAAAAATGAAAAGGAGACTTACATTGATCTTCAAAAACAAAAGACGCTTGTACAAGCTATTTGCCGTGGTATTTCTCTTGTTGCTCTTCTTGAGTGCTATCCTGCTCACCAATTTGACGCATACAGAAGAGATCGCCGATCCTGATATGAATGCTCGCACAGTCCTTAAAGCAGGAGACACTTCCTCGTTCAAAATTGACAGGCTGAACAGCTCGTTTCAATGGTTTCATAGTCTGGATCGGGCAATCCAATTTAAAAAATTTGATTTTAAAGTTCCTGATCATCTGCCCGAGGGTTATCAGCTTGAAATTGTAGATTTGAGTACGCTCTTTTCTGATGCCAACCAAGCTGATCTTCTTAATGTCGTATCCATAATGTTCGTATCGAAATTTGGCAGCAAAAATGAGCAATTTATAGAGATGCTGGCTTCCAAAGGGAAAGGAAATATGTTGGAACATAATTTACTGTGGGGTGCCCCAAACTCACAAAAGTTAGCACAAACTCAGTTTTTCCAACAAAGTGAGGTTACACTGGGAAATGTAAAAGGCGTGTTATTCACGAAAAAGCTAGGCTCTCAGCATAATCGAAAAGCAGCCAACAGCTTTGTCTGGCAGGATAACGGTGTATCGTATGTAATCAATTGGGAGAAGCTCACGCAAAAAGAAATTGAAAAGGTTGTACAATCCTTCACTTTCCCACAGCAAGTCCAACGTGTTCGTTACGACGGAGAAGGGAATTCATTTCCTCTGTACGATGAGACGGATTTACTTGCAGCGAAGAATATTCTAGGCTTTAAAGTGAAATTTCCGGGCAGCTTGCTGAACACTCACCTTACGCTGAATGACTCGATCTTGTTGAGGGCGGAGGATCAGAATACTAGTTACTCGTTTAGACAAACTGCAGATGCTCTGTGGAACACCTATCGTGCACCGTACAATTCCACAATTTATGATGGCCCGAATGACGAACTTTTGTTCTATCAAAGTAAAGTGCCGCTTTTTGAAACGACTAAGCTCTCGTTCATTCGTAAGCTGGAGATTAGTGGGGTTGAAATATCGGCTTACGCCGACAACAACCACGTCTACTTTGGACCCCTCTATTCCAGCAACGACAAATCAAAGCTCAAAAGTCAAACCTACTACTTTTGGAAGCAAAATAATGTTTATTATGCTACGGCCTTCCTAGGTCTGGATAAAAACCAGGAAGATAGTTTGAGGACTTTAGTTCTCACTCCTCTTCAATAGGATTGAAGTTGCATAATACGTTATCCTCCCCAGTTATGATTTTGGACTCTAGAGCTCTATAAAGAGCTTTATTGGGTCGAGTGTTGCTTTAATTAGGTGAAAAACTACCATCGTCTGATGACGCGACTACAAACTAGCTTTTTCTTACGTAAAGCAAGGATTCATTTTCTTCGGTTGTGCTATTTGCTTTATCTGTAAAAAATCAGGAATTTAGATGCTGAGCAATCTAACTATTTAGTGCTCATGCACTTAAGTCGTATTCAAAAAAATCCACTGTTCATTGTATATGTTTATTCTACTAATCCTTATTTTTCTATCAAATAAAATAAAGTAAATCCATTCCAGAGATTTATCCAGTATATATATAAGGCAACTGTGTAAATATAGCCCATTGATCAAAAAAATATCAATAGGCTGCAATATAAAAAAACACTATAAGGTTTTGTTCTAAAACAATAACGACTCTGCCCCGTCAATCACAATTTGTGCGCCAGTGATGTGACGTGAATGATCAGATGCCAAGAATGTCACCAAATCAGCAACTTGCTCGGGTTGCCCCGGTCCATCTGCCAACGGCTGATCTCCTTCAGGAAATTGCACAGGGATGGTAATCTGCTTTAACCCTTCTGATTTCTCCGTGGTTTCATCAATATTCGTCGAAATGGCCCCTGGATAAATGACATTGACACGAATACGGAACTTGGCCAGCTCTAGGGCTGCCATTTTAGCAAAACCGGTTTGACCTGCCTTTGATGTGCTGTAGGCTGACATCCCAAAGCTGGTAAAACGCTGATTTCCATTAATCGAGCTGGTAATGATAATGCTGCCGCCACCGTTCTTTTTCAAATGTGGTATTGTGTACTTCACCGTCAGGAAGGTTCCATCCAGATTCGTTGACAATGTTTGCCGCCAATCCTCAATGCTAAGCTCCTCGATCGGTCCGACGACCCCGTTAATCCCCGCATTGGCAAAAATGATATGCAGTCCGCCAAACAATTCAACCGCTTCCAGAACTGCTTTTTCCACACGCACCGGATCGGCAATGTCCACGTCAAAAGCCCGGGCTGCCCCTTCACGTATGGCATTAATTTCTCTTTCCGTCTCCAAAATACGATCATTACTTACGTCAAAAAGAGCGACATTTGCTCCTTCTCTAGCCATTTGAATGGCCGTTGCCTTACCAATGCCAGAGCCAGCCCCCGTAATTAGAGCAGTTTTACCTTCAAACCGTGCGCCTCCTGCATATGTGTAGCTCATATGTATCGCTCCCTTTTAATAATCTGTATAATCACAAGATTACCCAAAAGGGTATACTTTATAATCACCATTTTTGCGCATTTTTTGCTGTTCCGTTGCGATATTCAGGAAAAGATCGAATATTTCGTGCATTAGTACTTCTTTTCTTCTTCTCTCTCGCTACATTCCGTCAATATCTTGCCTATTCGTAGTTTTCTATGGATTGATCAAAAAAAGGACGTTCTACAACCATAAATAATGGATGTATACGTCCTTTGGCTTATTCATTTACCACTGCAGCTCAATAAATGCAGCATCATCATCAAGTCCCCCGGTATGAGACGCATCCAGCAATACCTGTATCTGCTCATCAGGGACAGGCTCGCGAATAGGATCTAAATCGGACAAACCGTCCGTATATACTTGTAATCTCATTGGCATATCTGCGGGTATGCTTCTTTCGTACCAATGCGGCTTCCCTCCAATCGGCCCACGGCTTGTAGACCAGCGCTCCGCAGTAGAGAAGGTATGATCAAACAGTTCGCTGATTTCTTCCGCACCGTTCCACAATCGCAAACGTGAATCTCCTTGCCAGGCAAGTCGGAGACGACCACGGGTACCTCGTTTCGGCAGTTCGATTTTACCGCAAATATACATGGACTGGCTTCCCTGACGACGTTTATCTTCCAGTACTGAACGCATTAAGCCTGATTCGTGATCCAGAGGCTGCCGATCCAGTTCCTCAGTAGCTGTACCTGCCAGACGCTCAAGATACTCCTTCAATTGATTAGCAGACAGATCCTGCCTCTGTTCCATCCAATCCAGTAAAGAAGACCCTAGATAGCGGGCTGCAAAATCTCCTCGGTAACTGAGCCCGACACCATCACACAAGACAAAACAACAGACAGATTTATGAATACGTACTGCGGCAAAATCCTGTCCGCTTTCCCCCATGCTGGCAGATTCGGCAGACCTTCCATAGCCATAACGACACATAAAGCGACTGTGATGAGATGATAAAGGCTGATCGCCTGTCTGAGAGCTTATGTAAGCAAATTGCTGAGTCAGCCTTGCATTCAATCCTTTTTTTTTGCTCGTGGGGAGCAGGGACAGCAGTGGATTCATGCTTTTACCTCCTTACCGTACAGGCGTTGCCGCTGACATTTGAAAACCAATGGACACCAGTTCCGCACAGGTTCCAGGTAGCATCATAATGGCTCCTTCACCTAACTGATAATCTGCCTCAAACAGCATTTCCCGATAGCTTTCAGGAAGTACAGAAGACATATTACGTAATTTCACAGCATGTTCATCCTGCAACGGCGTATTATGCGTCAGCCCTTTCCAGCGACGTGGGTCCTGAATAGGCGTTTCCAGCAACCTGTCGGATAAAAATATATTTTCCACCAGTACATTGCCGTCTGGTACACTCATGTTCATAATGCGCTTCGCAATCGGTTCCGGATCATCGCCTGTGGAAACACCATCTGTCATATGGCAGACCAAAGGTGCAGGACAATCCTGCATCCCTGGTAATTCCGCCTGCAAAATACGTTCAGCTTGCAAGAAGGCTTTTGCTGAATCTGAGAATCGTTTGGGTGTCAAATCAGGCAACGAACCAATGGCCGCAATTTCATCAATTCCCTTGACACCATTCAGCAGGTCATACACGTCGTCACTATAAGCCAAAATTGCAATCCGATAGCGCGCAGTCAACCGATTTCCCTTGGTCGATCGGAAAACCATCTGTCGGATCGCCAGCGATATAGCTTCATATACAACGTCAATACGCCGCCGCCCTTCCATCAGCATGTTCATCGACGCGCTGATGTCAATCAGGTAAATGATCAGGGCGGGAGTACGTTGTGAAGCCTGTATTGTATAGTTCATGGTTTGTACATGCTCCCCTCAGTTACCTTCGATCTGCCTCTGTTTCCTAATCTATCATTCTTCCATATATAAACATATGAAACATCAAATTTTAGGCAGTCTAAAATTCGTATCTCCTAAAAAGTTATAAATAGAGGAAGCCCGATAGCCCACTTCACCTACTGAACGATAATAAGAAGGATTACTGTCATATAATGCTCTAAAACGTTTGGCAAAGCTCTTTGCCTTCGTCGTGCTTCCACCTTCCTGAGAAGCATACGCCTTGTTGTACAAGGAAATAAGCTGGAGAACATTCTCCTTGTTACGTGACTGTATAGCGTCTTTTCGCTTTTGTTCCGCCTCAGCTGCTGCTTTACGAGCTGCTTCTTCCTTGGCGGCACGAGCTTCCTGCTCCTTTTTCAAGGCCAGGTATTTTTCATACTTTGCCTGTTGATCATATGCTTTTTGCTTCGCCAACTTGGCAGCAGCCTGCTTGTTTTGTTCCTTTTGGGCGAGATAAGCTTCATATTTAACCTGTTGAGCGATCAGAGCTTGTTGTTTCTTTTGCTCTTCCTGTTGCTTTTGAGCAGCAAGAGCCTGTTGTTTGGCCTGCTGTTCAGCTTCCTGCCGTTGTTTCTCCGTTAGCGATTTTTGAGCGGCCTCCTGCTCAGCTGCCAACTTTTCCTCGGCCGCTTTTGCAGCCTTCAATGCCTCTTCTTGCTTTGTAGCCTCGATTTGTCGCTGATTAGACTGATCTGCAAGAATACTCACAGTTGGGATTCCAGCTGCCAAAAGAACAACTGCGGCCGAAGCTGTAACGATAAACATTTTGGAGCGATACCAGGCTTTCGATTTTTCAGGTTGCTCTGGCATCTTGGGATTCAGCTGCTCCTCCAGTCCTGTAATCGCAGCCGACACCTCCACATGCAAAGGACTGCCGTCTTCTACAAAGTGATACAACGAACGATAGACTTCCAACGCTGCAGCAGGTTTGTTCTGCTGCTCCAGTTCACGCGCCTGTCGAAACAGCTTGTCCGTTACTCCACGCTCTCCCTGCTCTAGGACATCCTGATTTAGCAATGCAGCCTGTTCAGCTTTGAGCGGTGCAGGGGTTGCCAAAGAGGATACCGTTTCACTTGAGGACCCCGCCGCCGCCGATTCTATTGTTTCTGTCACAGCTGGCTCAGTTTCTATAGTCTCAACAGGAATTTCCTGTTCAGTAACCGCATTAAGTACAACCAACCATTCGCCAAAGGTAGGACAACTACTTAAATCCTGACTATCCCAGGCACGACTAAATAGTTCTACCACCTTGCTGCCCCAACGGGATTCAAGCGATTTCCGTAAAATAAAATAACGTTCGCAAGGCGTCTGCATTTCATGCTGATCAAAATAACTTTCGCCCCACGCTTTATCGACCACCACACGGTCAGACCAGCCTAGCATCTCCCCAATAATGATAGCCCCTGCAAAACGGTCTGCATATGCACTCCATAACCCGCTGTGAACGGTACGATGTGCAGCATACCCTGGCGATCCTGCTAATAGTGCATCTGGACGATCCATTTTGGTGCTATACATTTGCTCCACGTCTACCAATTCGACAGCTGACGTGCCTTCAGGCAGTTCCACTTCAGAAAAAAACGGAAGCATAACATTAGGCGCCGATAAATCACAGTGAGCCAATCCTTTTTGCTCCATCGCTGAACCGATCCCTGCCAGTGCTCTGGCTAAAGCCAGACTATCGGAAGCCTCAAGCTGACGCTGATCTGTGAGACAATCGAACCATGTCATACCATGAACCCATGGCATCAGCACCGCGTACAGCAAATCAGGCTGCTCAGCGATCAGACTTCCGTTTCTTTCTGGAGTGAGCACATCACGCTTGCATACCTGCAAACCGGGAATATCCCCGTATGTTTCCATATGCTCAGATTGATAAACCATAGCCGGGATGCGGAACTTCGGAAAAAACACTTTAAGGGCTTTCGCCTCATGCGGTGCTCCGTTTTTGGCAATCAGCTGGTATACAATTCCCTGCCTCCCTGCTTGTGCATAGGCTAAACCGGGTGCAGCGGGATGTCGTCCAACCACATAAGCTGTGCCGTTTATGATCAATTCGTCTCCCGGATTCGGTTGAAAAGACATGAAACATCCCTCTCCTTATATCGTTCAGTATGCTAGTTTTCCTCACCTTATTATATACGTCTATGGATGGCAAGAAAACCGGGTATCCGAAGATCGCCCGGTTTTTCCTGTACAATCTGTGCCAAACCGTGAGGAATGGGTTCACATATTGCTTCTTTATAGAGTGATATATGATAAGTTAATGCCGATCAGGCATGACAACTTATTTTGCTTGGTCAACCGTACGGAATTTGTTAGCGATAGCTGTCAATTCTTGGCTAATGCTATTCAAAGTCGTTACGAAAGCTTGCATTTGTTTGCTAGCTTCTTGGAACTCTTGGAAAAAGCGTTGTTTAGTCATACCTTCCCATTGACCTTCCATACCGGAGATGGATTGAGTCAAGCTGGAAACGATCTGCTGGCTTTGCTCACCACTTTGTTTAAATTGGTTAGCTACCTGATCAACCTGTTCTGGGGTAATTAAAATGCGTCCTGCCATTTTTTGCGTCCTCCTTGATGATAAAAAATGTTTTTGTTTAGCTGGTTCAAATTGTACTATGGCTATTTAATTCCCTACAAAAGGCAAAGGACCTAATTGCAATAATCCCACTTTTTAACTAGAAAGCAGCATCTAACAGTACAATCTTAATAAAACAACCACCTAATAAGTCCCATATTAGTCCCATAAAACCGGGAATGGTATAACAAATTCATATGGATTTACAAGTCGATCCAGATCATCTCGGAACGATCCGAACTAAGCGACAGGCTGATCTCTTGCTATAGACGGGTCAGTAAAATACCAATCCTGCGGACTGCTAGAAGACGCCTGCTTCAGAATATCCTGATGCAGGGTGCCTACATCCGAAGGCTGTACACCTGCAATAGCATGTACGACAGACTGCGGGTTGGAAATTAGACTGCTTCCTTCCGAAGCTTGCCCAGGCAGAATAGACGGTGATTGTTGATTCGACCAATCGAGCATCGTGACGGGTCGTCCCAATGGTTGGCTGGCAAATGGCAGAATCGTTTGATAGTTGTGGTCAACAGACTGAAACTGCTCTGCCTTTCGGTTCAGTTGTGTACCTGATGTATGGAGATAAGCATGAATCTGTTCTGACATCCGCTTGGCTTGCATCCACTGATTCAAGATCGCCTCACGTGCAGATACATCCCAATCCAGCGATTGTAACGCCTGCTCCAAACCTGCTGTTAACTGTTGAATTTGCTCCGCCGCATGCTGTAGCTGCCCGCTAAGCCCCCGAAGCACATCCGGTTCAACTCGAATGCGCATATCCATCACCCTTCTTCTGTCACTTCTTCAGTCACTGCCGACTGTTTCAACCAATTCAATAATAAATCCACAAACTGTTCTCTTGAAGCCATAGCTGCAATCAACCAGTCTCCGTTACCCGCAGAGCTCATCCGAAATATCCAGTTCATTGCAGGACACAGGACAAAAGCTGCCCGTTGTGACTCCCACTCTCTGCCGTTCCAGACCAGCAATTGCAATTCTCCCTCGGCTACACGGGAACTCAAAGACTGAGCCAGTCTCATCGCCCCCTCTTCATCTCCGCTAGCTTCGGTTAGCTTACTGCTGATTTGAGACAAACTTTCTCCAGCAGATTGCTCGTAAATTTTATTAAAAGCCTGCTTGGAAAACATAAGCGCGGGAGATTCAGGTACAAGCCGATCAACCCAGCCCATTTTATCAATCAATGTTTCGCAAGCCTTTTCCACATTACCCAGATCGTACAGACGATATTCATCGGGTTCGTCAACAGATTTCACAAGCTCCACCACACGCTCATTCGTGCAATGAAGATAGCCTTCAAACTGCTTACCTCCCCTTACATAGCGTATACGGCAAGCCCTGTTGGATAATCCCGCGATAGCAACTCTTGAAAAAACGGTAGGAGGCATAGCCAGCTCTTTGCCCTTATCGGCCTGCTTCAGATAACCCTTTTCCAGAAGAGCAGCTTTAACCTGCTCCCACTCTTCCGCCAACTCCTCTGCTAGATAGCCCTTAAACGGATCTTCCACCCCAAGCAGTCTGTCAGAACCCAATACGCCTGCCAGAAAAAACAGTTCCTTTGCCTTGAGGGTTATTAACTTCTGCTTGGAAGCTTGAAACGTTAACATTATGAGCCACCTCCCTTCAAACTACAACATGCCATCGGTCACGAATTTTCGTTATCCAATCCTCACAGCTCATTTGCTCTGAGAAGGGAATCGCCGCTTTTATCCTGGTAAATTTGCGTCGTACGTAGTATCCCTGCCCAGGAGGCAGGACTTTTAGGCCACCAGCAGCAGCATTTGCTTCCGAATAAGGGATACGAAAGAACGATAAATCATTCGAATCCAGTGTTCCAAAAAGCATACCGCTTTGGCTTGCCTTGACATCATTAAACCAGTCCACACCAAAGGTAGGGAAATCAGATGGCACACCCGATAGCACGACATGCACATTGCGATCACGTCCCAACCGTACAATGGCGGAAAGCTGATCCTTTATCATAAAATCGTTCAGTTGCTTGCTTAACATATCCGCATCATCAATGACCAGGAGCAGTTCGGGATCATTCCCATCCTTGCTCCGTTGTTGAATGATATCATGCACCTGTTGTACCAGAGGTCCCATTTCCTCCTCGCTTTCGGCAGCAGCCTTGACATGAGGAAGATGTCGTAATCGGGATAGTCCCCCGCCTCCATAGCGTGTATCGATCGTATAGACTTGCATTTGATCCGGTGACGTGTAATAAGCGAGCGAAATAATCCAACTCATCAGGAAGGAGGTTTTTCCACCCTCCATTGGACTACCTACGATAAAATTAGGCCCTTCTTTCAAATTCAGGAGAAAAGGCTCAAGATCGTCACTCTGTAGGCCTACAGGTACTTCATAAGGAAGCGCACCTGATGGTCCACTCGTCCGATCCCACTGCTGAAGTAATTCCAACAGTGGAACCCGCTCAGGCAATGGGAGAATGGCGGGTGCGTGCTTGCCCTTCCATCCCTGCACAATGCCAGCGATATTGCGACGCAGTTGTGCTGATCGTTCCGCCTCATCTTCTCCTGGTGAAGGGAGTGCCGTCTGGAACTCCAGCGGAGGAACATGCCCTTTAACCAGAGCCCGACCCGGAATTAACGGTCCTGGTGTTTTGGCTGGTCGTCCTACCGCATAATAGTAGTCACTAGGATCAGCCAATTCGAAAGAAACAGCATTAGGTATGTTACTGCGGAACTTCTCAAACACATCGGTAATCCGGTTCGCTGTAATGATAAACGTGATACCTAGACTGCCACCTTCACGCAAAAGAGATTCCAGCAGTTCATTTTCATCCGGATAGGCATTTCGAAAATTAAGGTATCCATCAATAACTACGACAATTTGCGGAACATCCTCGACAGCAGAACGTCGAAAAGAACTTATTGTTTTGACGCCAGCCTCAGAAAGCATTTCCTTGCGTAGGGCCACCATCTTGAACAGATAGCGGAACAACCGTTTAATCCGGTCATCCTCCTCGGCCATCATAACAGCACCGATTTGCGGAAGTTCTCCAAAGTCGCGCATGGTTCGACCCATGTCAATGATATAACCGTTCCAATGATTCGCAGCGTAATGCAGAGCCGTGGACATCAGCAACGTATGCAAAAAGGTCGTTTTCCCCATGCCCGGCATGCCATACACAGCCCAATGACCATGATCCAGCGACGCATACATCGGCTCCTGCCGTTGATTCGGCAAATCATCGACCAGCCCAATAAGAGACTTGAGCTCCAAGGATGATGATGTACTATCTATTTCGGTACATTGCGGTAGATTAGTTAAATCCAACATTTCTGGCAGCGGCGGAAGCCACGGTCCCTGAAGACGTTCGATTCCTGCCTTAGCTGCTTCTTTTGCAATATAATCAATAAATACCTGAAGCTGTTTGGGAGCTTCTTCTCCTTTTAAGCCTGAGCTTGCCCGTTCGCCACCCGTCAATAGCGCTTCACGTTTCCCGTTCAGTCTCACTTCATGAACAGGTAAGGCAGAAGAAATGTCTCTGTTGCCTATATACGGCGCACCGCTCCAAGCAAATTGCATTTCTTCAAACACTTCGTCGCTACCCACTTGAAAATATCCTCGTCCCGGCTTCGTTATCCACGCGGCATTCGGTATTTTCAACATATCACGGCTATCACCTTCACTTTGCACCCGCAAGCAGATCCGGAACCTGGAGTTACTCCAAATCTTATCATCTACAACACCAGCAGGCTTTTGAGTCGCCAAAATCAGATGGACACCCAATGTCCGCCCAATCGCGGCAATACTGATTAGCTCGTCCATAAATTCTGGCTGATCCCGCTTTAACTGTGCAAATTCATCAATAATAATAACCAGATGAGGCAGCGGTTGTTCCTGCCGCTGCCGGAGTAGTCTGTAATATTCATCAATATGTTGTAAATTGCCCGCATCGTTCAATATCTTCTGTCGACGAACTAGTTCTGCTTTAAGAGATATTTTAGCACGCTCAATCAAATTATTGTCCAGGTTCGTGATCGTGCCCACAACATGCGGCAAGTTAACGAACGTGTTGGACATGCCACCACCCTTGTAATCGATCAGCATAAAAGCAAGATCATGCGGGTGAAACTCAGCAGCGAGCGAGGCTACGATAGACTGAATAACCTCACTCTTCCCTGAACCTGTCGTACCGGCGATCAAGCCATGGGGACCATGACCTTGACGCTCTATTTTATCATGCAGGTTAATCATAATCTTTTTGCCGCCTGCCCGCACGCCCATCGGGACGGGTAATGTATCAGGATGGCGGTTACGTCGCCACCGGTCTGCCACATCCAGTTCTTCCACACTTGCTACACTCATCATATCAAAAAGAGGCAGAACAGCGGGAATATCAGAAGCCGAAGAACGCTTCAAACGAATAGGCGCCATGTACCGCGCCAATGCATCGGCTTCCTCTTTGGACAAACGATCCGGTTTAAAACTTTGCTGTTCAACCTCCGCTGATTCTGATTTAAGGGCATATACACCCTGTTCCTTGGAAGCCTCCACAATCAGCTGACACTGCATTGGCAAAGCTTCTTTACGAGAAGCCAGCACAATCGTACACGCATCTATGGCTCGGCCGTCCTCTAGCAACAACGGCAGCAAAGGTTCTTCCTCAATCAGTTGGGTATCAGATAAAACAATGACATAACACGGCGCTTCCATACCTTTGCCCTGACGTTCATTGCGATTATTTTTTCGGCGGTTCAATCTGGCAAACAGAAAGTCAGCTAATTGATGGGCGCTACTACTGCGGTCTGACATCATTCTCTGGATTCGGTCATCGTCCCACACATGCGGGAGCCAGCGCATCCAAGTCCATTCACTTTCCTCTCGCTCATCATAGAAGGAGGCAATTTTCACTTCATCCGGCGAATGACGAACCGTCACTTGTGCCAAGATCACTCTTAACGCAGCCAGGGTATGCTCCCGCTCGCCGACCAATCCAACCACTTTGGATTGAAACAGCGGTAAAGTGATGGAAGCAGCGTCCACCAAACGAAATTCTTCCTCCAGTTCATCTGCAGCCCCCAACAAGGGATCACGGTCATAACCGTCAGGTCGTGGAATTTGCAGTTTAATATGAAAGGGAACTTGTCCAGTCCCGATACGTACCTGTAAAAAATCTTCATCCTCTGGTGATCGTTCCCAAAGAGAACTGTTGCGGTTTTTTACGATTTGAGTGCATATTTGCGGATCACCGTGAATTTCATATAGTGTGCGAATTTGCTCTTCGCGTTTCATTTCGAGTTCTTCACGATGCTTTTGGAGCTGTTCCCGATACATTCGGTCCCGTTCCTCCAACTTGCGCTTATATTCCTTCTTATTATTTAAATAGACGAAAAAAGGAATCGTATAAGATGTAAGCATCATGACCACAGTAACCATTTGGAACATCAAATAGTTACTGTTGCCCATCTTGCCTGTTCTGCTCATATATACGTAAAAGCCTACAGTCACCAACGTCATCATTAACGGAATAAGTATAGATATAATAGAAAAAGACGGCTTGCTCGGCTCAGCCGGAGGCCGCAAAATCTCCAGCTTCTCCTCTCGGAGGGCCGGTCTTAATCTCGGGGATCGCTGGTATAATACATTCAAGACAAAAGTCCCCCTTTTCGCTTACTATTTCATTTTACCAAGGTTTCATATTATTTCATGTGTGTATTTACCCATTTTTTTCAGTTTGAAACAAAGAACGCCTTCCATATACAGGCGCCTCGTCCTGAGTTGTCGAAAAAGCTCGCTGAATGCGCACAGTACAGCCTTCCCGCAAACCTGCTCCTGTGAGTAGCTGGTTATCCTCCACTCTGAACCAAAGCCCTTCTGGGAATTTTGCTTCCATAATATATTGCATGCCTTCAGCCGGAGGCTCACCAAAAATACGCACACCCAGCATCAATTTTAAATGTTCCACCGAGTATTCATCAGCCACCTCAATATCAAACCACTCTGTTTCCTGTCGTCCTGAAAGCACGGTCAGGATCATCTGTCATCCCTCCCGATCCTTAATTTATACAGCAATACTCACGCAAAAAGCCTATTTCTACGGAAATATGGCTATCGTAACTGTAGCATCCGTCTATTAGACTGTCAATTTGTTACAAAATACCCACGCTCAAAATAAAACAATGACTTTAGGCATGCTTAAAATTAATGGTAGAGTCATATGAATCAAAAATAGGTATTTACAAAATTTAATTTGCGTGCTTACGTTATTTTGTCGATTAGTTAGAACTAAATTCGATTGTTACCCAAATTGTTGTGAACACTTTGTAAATTTTTCAGACCTTTATGTTTTTATAAGGTGTTTTTAAGGTAATTTTAAGAAACGGGCACTACAATAAAGCCATGAAATAACTCAGGTGAGGTGATTTTTGTGAGAACATTAATTACATTTCAAAACAAACGTATTCCCGTATACTTCAATCAAGAAAATAAGCAACCGGTACAAAAAACCTTAAAACTTCTAAGTAATACTTTGGAGAACAAAATCTCCAGCGGCAAGCGTGCCCTTCAAAAATGTCTTAACTCTTTGATCAGTATAGAGATTGTCGGTTGTGAAGCCATCCTGCATAGCGTTAGTGAAAATGATTCATTGGCATTGTCCCTCTATTAAGAGGGACTTTTTTTGTTTGCATTAGACACAAAAAAGAGAGGGGCATTTCGGCACCCTCTCCATATCAGCGGTTTTGAAACATGCTACATGTGACTTACCGCAGCCTATGCATTTGATCAGACTCTATTTATAGTATTCTGCGATAACCTTTTTTACCGCCTCGTTCCTTATTCTGCGCCTTCTCAATTCGTATTCTAAACAGTTCTAGTAAATTAGCGCGTGTATGCTCTTCCCGGCAGTTGTCCAGCTTTTTTAAGATAAAACGGTCAATGGACATATGACTCAGGCTCCTTTACTGCAAGCTGCCCCTGCTTTTCAAGGGGATGGTCAGGCTATCCATTTTTAACCATTCCGCCTGTTGTTTAAACACGCACGCTCTGACTAGGATAAAGCAGGCAGGATTACATACCCTTTAAATAGGGTAAATACATAAAGTTTCGAAAGTTTTATCAGTATAGCCTGGAAGCTACGGACAAGGAGCGAGCAAAAACCATGAGTAAGCACATGATGACCAAAATAAGTTGGAACCTTTTATGTATGTTCTTCATCCTAATTATGCTGGCTGCATGCAGCAGGGAGAAAGCCTCAACTCGAAGTATGGCCCAACACGAAGCTGAAGCACGTGCCTATACCGTGACAGGTAATCCGAACCAAGCTGCATCATCCCTTGATGAACGAGCTGCCAACGATGCACCTGTCCATCAGCAAGGCAGTAGCTATGTCGAAATATCAGGTGACATAAGTATTGATAAAAATACAGTGAAGGTTACAGGACATTCTAACCTGCCTTCTGGAGCACGGATCAAAGGGAATCTTGCAGTCAAAAACTCTCTGTTAACCGGATACACGGACGAGGCAACTATTCAAAAGGACGGAAGTTTTGTACTCCAAGTGCACCGACCTGGTATACAGGGTAGTATGGATCTGACTGTTCTATTTCGCCCGGATGACCAAGACAAAGAAATACGAAATTTGTATGGTAGTGGTGGCAACAAATTAGAAGGCCCTTATGTATATCAATACGAAGAAAACGAACAACTTTTGCAAGAAATTCGGATAGGTGCTGAGTTTGATCCTGAACAAGATCGACATGTCCCTCTAATCAAGCCTGTCTGGAACAAACCAAAGGACTACGGTAGCCCTCAAGTGTGGATTAAGCCTGATGTGAAGCAGAAAGGAAATTATTATCATGTATATGCACGCAGCAATTTGCTCGAGGGTTCGGACGTCAAGCTCACAATTGATTTTCCGGGACGATGGCAGTTTGGCTACGATGATCAAACCAAGGTCATGCCTGATGGTTCCTTCAGCATGAGGGTCAAAAAGCCGAGCCTTGCCAACCGCTACACCCTGGTCATAAGTTTCGAACCGAACGAAGATATGTGGACCAACGCCAAACAGGCTTACGGTACAAATGGAGAACGTCTTGCGGGATCTTTAGTTAAATCCGCAGACGACAAAGAGGGCTCCAATCGGATTGAAGCCCGTGTCCAAATTCAACCCAAATCGTAACTAGGCAGCCAAAGGAATCCTATATCGTCTAGACGTTATGGCTGTATCGTGACCGGCGTTCCTATACTTACCTTCTCCTGAAGCTCCAGCACATCCTTATTCTGCATTCGAATACAGCCATGTGACACCATCTGGCCAATGGACGATGGCTCATTGGTGCCGTGAATGCCATAATGCGGCTTGGACAGCCCCATCCAGAACGCTCCGAAAGGACCGCCCGGATTGGGCTGTTTGTTAATAATCGTAAACTGCCCATGCGGTGTCTGTGTAGCCACCTTCCCAATACCGACTGGATAACTAAGAACGATCTGACTTCCATCTTTTAAATATAGACGACGATCCGATAAATCCACCACAATGCTGTAGTTCGGCATATGTTCACCCCTTTACACCATATGCCGACTACCACATAGATTTTCTTATTTTTCTACAAATGATGTTACAAAACAGCTCGGCTTACCACTCCACATCACGTCGCCAACCGCTTCGCTGATCCTTACGGCCCGGAGTTGTACTTGAACGGCTATCCTTTCTACGTCGGTCTGCTTCCTTGCGTGCCTGATACTCTAGTTCCCTCTGCATCTTGCGATAATTGTTCACTCTAGATTCTGATAATTCCCCTTTTTGGATAGCTTCCTCCACCGCACAGCCAGCTTCTCCCTTATGCTTACAATCGGCAAAACGACATTGCTGCGCGGTTTCCATAATATCGGCAAAGGTATGAGCTACACCCTTGGAATCATCCCACAGATTAAGCTCGCGCATCCCGGGTGTATCCAGCAAAACAGCTTGCTTTGCAATGGGAAAAAGCTGTCGGTGTGTGGTTGTATGCCTGCCTCGGCTGTCTTCCTCCCTCACATCCTGTGTCAGTTGAACTTCTGCTTCGGAAAGCCAGTTCACTATTGTGGATTTGCCACTACCAGAAGAGCCAGTCAAAGCAACCGTACAGCCAGGTTGAAGAAACGCTTCCAGCTGCTCTCTGCCTTCGTTCTGCAAAGCAGAAATAACGATAACAGGTACTCCAGGAGCAACTCCCTCCGCTTCTGCAACCCGCTGTTCGACATCGTCACAAAGGTCACTCTTACTCAACACGACAACCGGGTTTACGCCGCTATTCCAGGCCATTATTAAATACCGTTCTAATCTGCGCATATTAAAATCATGATTCAACGCATTAACAAGAAAAAGCGTATCTACATTGGTTGCGATGAGTTGCTCTTTCGTCTCAAAGCCCGCGGCCTGTCTAGATATTTGGCTTTTGCGTGGCAAGACAGCATGGATTACTGCATCCGATACTTCGTCCGACGTGGTGATGGCCACCCAATCCCCTACAGCTGGCATTTCCGCTGGATCAACCATAGCATGCCTTAGCTTACCTGAAGCAGCTCCCCAGCGTTCCCCATCCATCGTAATAAGCTTCACCTTTTGCCCATAATCGGCAATCAAGCGGGCAGGACGTATCTGCGTGTTTCCTGCTCTTTCCTCATAGCTTTGCTTCCATTGGTCCCAAAAACCGTTCCAGTAATCAGACCAACCGTAATCGTGTATACTCATTATTTTCCTCCTGAAATTATGTTTAATTTTTCTGGATGTAACGTTACTCGATAGGTGTACATTTTCTCTCCGCAAGCAAACAACGCAAAAAATCCGCAGGGAAACCCCTGCGGAGGGTATACAGTTCAGGCGATGTGATCCGTTCGTTCACATATGCAAGCAGTCTTACATAGACCACTCCCAAAACCAACAAACGGATAACAAAACACTTGACCATAAAAAAATCCGCAGGGAATCACTCCCTGCGGATTTCGTTGGTTCTACTGTCCAACCAACTGCTGAGCTAAGACTATAGATCTATACAGTCTTTAGCCGTGCATCGTCCGTGCGGGAGACAAGTCATTCTGCTGCTGAACCCATCCACTCATGTTCGTACGCATATAACATCGCCTCCTCCTAAAATTTCCTTTATCATACAAGTCCATCAATTGTCTGTCAAGGCTGATTTCAAACATTTTAAACTATTTCAAGTTTCGTTTAACGTACTTGATCCCATCGTGTCCACATTTCACGCGGATTCAATTCGTACATTTCCCGCTCTCTGTACATAAACTGATGCATGATCAGTTCACGCCGAATCGTTGCAAAATCCTCATGGTATTGCTTGATCCATTCGTTTAGTTCACGTTCAGGATAGATGCGGCCTGGCTCCAGCTTTTCGGCGAGCATCTGAAGTACGATCAATTTTTTCTTATACTGGGCAGGAATTTGACGCAACTTGCCGTCCTTGGCAAAAAAATTGCGTAAAACCGTTGCTTCCAACGTTTCATTCAGTTCGGACATATCTTCCTCTTCCTCTCCTTTTTCAAAGATAAAACGCACAGTCGCCTCGGCATGCTGCCGAATCAGCTCTGGATTCAGTGTAAAATACACCGTGTTTTTATCACGTCGTTCCTTAATTAACCCAACCTCACGGAGTTTGGAAGCATGATGCGTAACTGTAGGCTGTGATAGATTCAGCTTTTTCGCCAAAGCTTGGCCATGCATCTCCCCACGGGATAAAAGGAGTAATATTCGCATACGTGTCGGGTCCGCAAGTGCTTTATGATAATTGACCATTTTATCTAGTTGCACTGTAACTGCACCTCTTTTCACTACTACAGGTTTGCTAAGCAAGCGAATTCGCTTAATCTAAATAGATGTTCATCTAATTATATGTATGTTAAAAGTGTCTGTCAATTCTTCCCTCACATTATCTCTTTCTGAAAACGGCTGGATATTATGCACACATTACGGTAGGATTATTATTTGAAAACTTCTCACATACTGTGCTATTTGCATCAATTCTGAGATCCGTTTGACGAAATAAACCAATATAACTGGAGGTTCATCCAAATGCACGACGTAATCATTATCGGTGGCGGACCTTGCGGACTATCCGCTGCAATCGAATGCAGCCGCAGAGGTTTGCGAACGATCATTATTGAAAAAAGCAACATCGTTCACTCCATTTTTCTGTATCCGACAAATATGCAGTTTTTTAGCACCGCCGAACTATTGGAAATCGGTGATGTTCCGTTCAGCACTCCCAATGACAAGCCTTTTCGTCATGAAGCACTAGCGTACTATCGCAAAGTAGCCTCACATTATAACCTGGACATTCAGCATTATGAGGAGGCTCAATCCATTCAGCGGCAGGAAGACGGTACATTTACCGTACATACCCTAAGCAAACGGGAAATATCCAAGAGCTATTCGACACGCTATGTCGTAGTGGCTACGGGATATTTTGATCATCCGAACTATTTAGGCATTCCTGGGGAACAATTGGATAAAGTCACTCACTATTTCAGCGAAGCTCATCCCTATACAGGAACCCGAGTCGCAGTCATCGGCGGCAGCAACTCTGCAGTAGATGCAGCAATGGAATTGGTGCGGGTCGGGGCTACGATTGATATGGTTTATCGTCGCAACGAGTTGTCCCCATATATCAAACCTTGGGTTCGTCCATTGTTCGACAGTATGGTACAAAAAGGAAAGATCACGCTGCACTTAGGCGCACGCATTACCGAAATTCATCCAGACCATGTCATCGTCACTCCGATGAACGCAGAAGCGTTCCAGCTCGAAAACGATTTTGTACTGGCACTAACAGGATTTCACCCAGAACGAAAACTACTGGAGTCTGTCGGCGTCCACATGGCTGAGGACCTGGACAAACCTGAATTTAATCCAACCACGATGGAAACTAACATCCCAGGTATATATGTCGCCGGAGTTATCGCTTCAGGCAGCAATGCCAATGAAGTGTTTATTGAAACAGGGCGCTGGCACGGGCGTCAAATCGCCGAACATATCCAAAGTTAAACGATCGAAGGAGAACAACTGAATGGATTACAGCTCACTTATCTTACTGGTACTAGCCGGCCTTGGAATTATCAGTGGCAACTCAACCGTGACGATTGCTATGGTTGTACTACTACTGCTGCGGGTAACCAGCTTTCATACTGCTTTCCCCTGGCTTGAAAAGTATGGCCTAACGATCGGAATAATTATTTTGACGATAGGGGTCATGACCCCTCTAGCCAGCGGTAAAATCAGCATCAATCAGGTGACAGAGTCCTTCCTGCACTGGAAGTCCCTGCTCGCGATTGGTATCGGAATTCTGGTAGCCTACCTAGGCGGCCGCGGAGTAACTCTGATGTCCGGACAGCCTATTATTGTGACAGGTCTACTGATTGGGACCGTCATTGGCGTTGCCTTCTTTAAAGGGGTTCCGGTTGGACCTCTGATTGCTGCCGGGCTGCTCTCCTTATTAATCGGTCGCTCCTAAATTTCTAGACACAGGATTGAAAAGAGCCGTTCAACAAATATACAAATGAATGATAGCAATCTGCATATCTGGCTGAATTCAGTCCCGCTTTGTGTTATACTCATATCGCATAATTTGGTAAATGCAGGAGGCTTGACCGATGTCTCGACAATTTGTAACGGAAGCTGTAATGGTGGCTATATACGGCCAGTTGCTTACATCTCCCGCCCCTGTGGAATATATAGTGCCCTACACATCACTGCTAGAGCTGTACGAATTCCAGGACAGCACAGAGCCTCTCATGGATAACCCTATGGACGATCAACATGTGAAGCGAAAGGTAAGTGAGCTAATCAGTTATTTTGAAGAACCGTTGAATCAGAAAAAAATTCGGCGTGCCCTTCAGATGCCTTGGGCGAAAAGCTTGCCTATCCTATTCGATGCCAATACATCACTCATTGTCATTAATGCAGTTGATACGGCGCATTACGGAGAATATTTTGATCCGATTGAAACCGAACTGGTGTTGACAGCTCAGCGTGAAGCATTACCCATCCTGACTGATCAATTAGACTGGATCCACCGCATTATCGAAGCTTCCGTACCTGTACATGTGTACGATATTGATGATTTTGATTTTGCAGTCGATGGTCCGATGTTTAACAACCCTTAACATACGACATCCTGCCCTAACCACAATAAAGCGGCGGAGTATCATGTGCAGGTTCATCTCCTGCCATACGATACTCTGCCGCTTTTCATGTCCAAAAACCATTACTGGCACGCTATTTTTAACGTGGAGGCATTAAGCTTGTTCATCCTTTTCATAGGTGTAAATAATGTCGTCATGTTCCTCCAAATACTTCACTTCCAGATGATGGCCTTTCAGATACCAGTAATCCTGATCCTCCATATAAAACGTAATGCCAGCCGCTTCATGCTGTAATGCGGGGTGCTGCGGAGGCTCTACGGCAATTCCCAGAGAAAAGCCTGGATGCAACCCACCGCCGGAACTATAGCGAACAAAAAAACGGATGGAATCTCCACGATTCAAACCAAGCTCCTTAATGTACCACTGTGCCGCAGGTTCAGTTACCTGTATGCTCATGCGTTATGCTCATCTCCTTGTACAATGACGTCCTGTCAACTATATCATAGCATCTTTTGGAATAGCCACCAACCGTCTCTCCCCATGCGGCTTCTTGGACAAGTCATATACATTTTTTTGAAAAAGGTTTGACAATTCGCAAAAGAGGGTGTTAAGATTCAACCATACGAGATCCATTTTGAAATTTATTACCAATTTGAACGATAACTCATGTAAGAATGAACCCATTTTGAGGAAGAAAGGAGTGTTCCCGGTGCTAAAATTTATGATTGTATTTCACCCACATCTACAAACACAACAACTTCATACCGGAGCATCTCCCCTATCGCATCCTTCAGAATTGAGCCATTCCTGTTGTATGGTTTAATACGAGTGGCTGCCTGCGTTTAAGCAGTTTTTCAGTGGCGAGTATGCTGAGAATACCTGCGCGCCATATGATATTGAGATTTAAGGCATATCGTCTGCGGACGGTATGCCTTTTTTGCGCCTGTTGCCGAATTATACTTGTGGCAGCAAGCCGCTGTTGTTTCTTCAAAATGGTACACAACTCTCGAATGAACTTGACATGAAAGGATGGGATTCCTCTTGTTTTCAGTACTCAAAAATTTAGGCTGGTTTTTTAAAAGAGAACGAAGCCGATACTCCATTGGATTGTTTTTGCTGATTGCGGTTGGCGTTTTGGAGCTCGCTCCACCTCGGCTGCTAGGCAGCGCCATTGATGAGATTGTACGTGGATCGATTTCCTGGTCTTCGCTTTGGCGTTATATTTTGTACATCATAGGGATTCTTGCCATCATCTACTACATTACGTACATATGGATGCACAAGCTGTTTGGTGGTGCTAATCTGGTGGAGCGCCTATTGCGCACACGTTTTATGAATCATTTGCTGCGGATGACCCCTCCATTTTTTGAACGCAATCGTACAGGTGATCTGATGGCTCGTGCCACGAACGATCTTCGCTCTGTAGCAAGTACAGCAGGCTTCGGTATGTTGACATTAACAGACTCCACTGTCTACCTTACCGTTGTATTGGTTGCCATGGGCACCCTGATTAGCTGGAAGCTAACACTGGCGGCCATTCTGCCCCTTCCTTTTATTGCGCTGGCCATGAGTATTTACGGTAAAGCCGTACATGAGCGTTACACACTGGCACAGGATGCATTTGGCGATATGAACGACCAGGTGCTGGAGTCGGTGGCAGGTATCCGTGTCATTCGAGCTTATGTGCAAGAACGAATGGACGAAAAACGTTTTGCCGATATTACTGAGGATGTGTTTCGTAAAAACTTGGCAGTTGCGCGGATGGATGCTCTCTTTGAACCAACGATCCGTTTATGTGTAGGACTTAGCTACGTTATCGGTCTCGGGTATGGTATTTATCTGGTATTTCATAACGATATCACGCTAGGCGAACTAGTATCTTTTAACATGTATCTAGGAATGATGATCTGGCCGATGTTTGCTATTGGCGAGCTGATTAACATTATGCAGCGCGGTAGCGCTTCTCTGGACCGGGTCAATGAAACTCTCGACGTCCAGCCAGACGTTCAGAATGTAGCGCAACCTGTTCCAGTGGATCGTCCCGAATCCATCACCATGAAAGACGTGACTTTCCGTTATCCTACCTCCACGGTTGACAATCTGTCACATGTGAACCTGGAGCTCAAACGCGGAGAAACACTAGGTGTCGTTGGTCGAACAGGCAGCGGGAAATCCACTTTGCTCAAACAGCTATTGCATGAATATCCGACTGGCAGTGGTGATATTTTAATTTCCGGCACCCGGCTGGAGGACATTGCAGTAGAACAATTACACAGCTGGATTGGCTACGTGCCGCAAGAACAAATCTTGTTCTCCAAATCGGTGCGCGAGAACATTCAGTTCGGGAAGCCCGGGGCAGATGATGGCGACATCATGGAAGCGATCCGTACGGCTGCCTTTGACCAAGATTTGGGTACCCTGTCCGATGGGCTGGATACACTGGTCGGAGAAAAAGGCATCGCCCTGTCCGGCGGTCAGAAGCAGCGTGTTTCGCTTGCGCGCGCCTTTATCGGTGATCCAGATATTCTAGTGCTCGACGATGCACTGTCAGCAGTAGATGCCCGCACGGAAGCACGTATTATTGACAATATCCGGCATAAACGCTCGGGTAAAACAACCTTGATCTCCACTCACCGTCTATCGGCTGTAGAGCATGCAGACCGGGTCGTCGTGCTGGAGCAAGGACGCATTATTGAGGAAGGAACCCACAACGAGCTGCTTCGGGCTGACGGATGGTACCGACAACAATATGAACGGCAACAAGTGGAATCTGATCTGACCTCAGGGGAGGTATCCTAATGAAACCCAATATCGGCAAAAGACTGTTCCAGTATGCACTGACGAGCAAAGCGGGTTTTATTGCCGCTCTTATCGCCTTGGCTATTGGAGTAGCCGCCGAGCTGGCCGGTCCCTTCATCGCCAAAACGATGATTGACGACCATATGCTCGCTATTGAAAAACCATTTTATGAGACGACTAGTGTGGACGGCGCTGTAAGTTATGCTGGAACCCATTTTAAACGTGAAGATCGCTTTGAAGCCGGGGAGGCCAAAGGACGCGAAGCGAGGATTTTACAAGTTGGCAAATCTTTTGTATTTGTCGATGGCTCTGTCCAAGTAGCGGATGGTAACCGATCCTTTACGAACGGTACGTTGACCGTGACACGCGGCTCCGACACCTTTCATTACAAAGCCAAGGCTTTAACCGCTGATGAGCTGTATAGCTTTTACAAACCAGAAATGCCCGGCATCTTTCAGCTGATTGGGTGGTATTGCTTCTTTTTGGTCGTTTCGATTTTTGCCGAGTTCGGCAAAACATACTGGCTGCAATCCTCGGCGAACAAGGTCATTCAGAAGCTTCGACTTGATCTCTACGCACACATTCAGCGCTTGCCAGTTTACTTTTTTGATAACTTACCCGCAGGCAAGGTCGTATCCCGTGTTACGAATGACACGGAGGCAGTCAAAGATTTGTTTGTGGCTGTACTCTCCAACTTCACTTCAGGGATTGTAACGATGACAGGGGTATATGTTGCACTCTTTTTACTGGACTTCAGACTGGGTCTGATCTCTCTATTTATTGTACCGTTACTGATCTTATGGATCATATTGTACCGCAAGGTTGCAACCCGCTATAACACGATCATTCGGTCCAGACTCAGTGAGATTAATGCGATTATCAATGAATCCATTCAGGGGATGTCCATTATTCGCGTATTCCGGCATCAGAAACAAACACAGCAAGAGTTTGAAGAGTTGAATGATGACTATATGAAGCATCAGAATAAAATGCTGAATTTGAACGCTTTTACTTCGCATAATTTGGTCAACGTATTGAGAAACCTCGCCTTCGCTGTCGTGTTGTGGTATTTTGGATCTGCGGCACTTGGCACTACAGGTAGTGCGATATCATTAGGGGTATTGTATGCCTTCGTCGATGTGTTGGGTCGATTGTTCCAACCTATTACAGGTATGGTCAACCAGCTCGCCGTACTGGATACTTCCATCGTATCCTCAGGACGCGTATTTGAATTAATGGACGAAACTGGAGAGCCGGTGACAGACGGTACTATGCCGCGTTACAAAGGCCAGGTAGAATTTAACGACGTTTCCTTTGCCTACAAAAAGGATGATGTGCTTAAGCATATTTCCTTTACAGCACAGCCTGGTCAAACGGTTGCCCTTGTCGGGCATACCGGATCAGGTAAGAGTTCGATTATCAACCTGCTATTCCGGTTCTATGATCCGCAAAAAGGGACGATCACCATTGACGGAACGCCTGTCAAAAATATTCCTAAGCAATGGCTTCGCCATCATATGGGTATTGTTCTTCAAGATCCATATTTGTTCACAGGTACGGTAGCCTCTAATGTCAGTCTCGGCGACAGCAGAATTACGAGAGAACAGGTGAATAAAGCGCTGCATGACGTTGGAGCCGACAAACTGTTAGCCCATTTGCCCCAAGGATTTGATGAGCCTGTTATTGAAAAAGGCAGTACCTTATCCGCCGGGCAACGCCAGCTTATTTCGTTTGCTCGCGCGTTAGCCTTTGATCCTGCCATTTTAATTCTGGATGAAGCTACCGCCAACATTGATACCGAAACGGAAGCACTCATCCAATCTGCTCTTGAGGTGCTCAAAAAGGGACGTACGACCTTTATCATTGCCCACCGTTTGTCCACCATTCGTAGTGCAGACCAAATTTTGGTGCTGCATCGGGGTGAAATTGTTGAACGGGGTAGCCATGACGAGCTTATGGCCCAAGGCGGACGTTACTTCCAAATGTATCAACTCCAGTCAGGAACGGTTGCAGCAGAATCTGCGTCTTCCTCAGCTACACATCCTGTGCAAAATGACTTGCTTACAGGCAAAGTCGCATTTAAAGCTTAAATAATACTAGAGCTTGGGCTTACAATTAACATTTAGCAAGAAAAAGCCAGCGGTCTCCATTCTTATGGGGGGAACTCGCTGGCTTTATTTTATATATTGACATATGGCTTAAAGTTTTATTTAGCTACAGACGTGCCTGTTCCTGTGGGCGGAAGCACGGTTCCATCGACTGCTTTGAGCGTAACCTTATACTTACTGTCTACCAATGTACTGGTGTGGGTATCCGTAATGACTTGAATATTCATTTCCCCCGGTTTTGGACTAGTCAGCTTGTAGTAAATGACTGCATTCGTATCATCTACGTAGTCGATGTGATCCACTTCAATGCCGTAACCTGGATTAGGTGCCTGCAGACGGGTGATGGTCACTTTGTTCTGTTGGTCATTCGCCTTCTCTATGCTCATACTAATATTAGTTTGTTGAACCGGATCTACAGGCTCAGCTGGATTTTCCGGAGTGGCTTGCACCGGTTTATGACTTTTTACAAACTCGGATGCATGGTAGACCATTTCTGCTGCCTCCATCCGTGTTACTTTACGATCCGGGTTAAAGTTGCTTTCTTTGTCCAATTTTGCAATTTTGGTCAACAGGAGAAATTGCACTGCTTCGTTCGACTCTTGGTCTAATTTTTTGCCATCTGCTACATTAATGAACATACGGACCGTAGGATATTCACCTGTTGCACTCACGGCTTTGTACAGAATATTCGCGAATTGTTCCCTTGTCATACGGGTGCTCGGATCAATATCCGGTGACAGAGGGATTTGGTGCTGGACTGCAATCCGATAGGAATCGGCATACCATGCGGAAGCCGGAATGTTTGCAAAGGAGCCCGTGGTGAAATCAGGCATAACCTGAAGATCCATCGCACGAACAACCAAGTGTACTCCTTGTGCATACGTGAGTGTTTGATCTGGTGCAAACTTATCCTTGGTTATCCCTTGAATAATTCCTTTGTTCTGAAGTGAACTTACGATCTTCTCCTGCTCAGCTCCCTTTATATCTCTAAAAGCAGAAGCCGACGTAGCCACAGCCAATGAACAGACGACAAGCAGCGCAGCTGCCACGCTTTTATGTTTAATCATGAGATACACCTCCATGTTTACTTTGCTTCTATACTTACGGACGCAATAAAACCATCAAATGTTTCAAATATGCACAAATTGGTTGCAAAACAATGGAATACCTTAGCTATTAGTGTAACCCGTCTTGCTCTTTTCCGCTCACCATATCCATGCAAACCCAAAAGTGTCTATGACAGTTTTCCTTTTGCAGCACCTTTTAGAGAAAAAGAGCTGACTCGCAGTAATTTAGCTAGCAAAAGCAGCAGTGTACCTAACAAAAATACCCACTTGTGGTAGCTTACATCCGATTAGAAGCTTTCAGTCCAAGAAGTCGCAGTGTACTTGCCAGCATATCCGCAGTCTGTTCCGCCAACTGAATGCGCCATTGTCCACCATCGACAATCCTTTCCTTAGCATAAAAACGGTTGAACGCTTGTGCTGTATCTAATGCAAATCTCGCAATAACCGAAGGTTCCAGTTGCCTAGCAGCACGTATTAGCTGCCCGTGATAGCGATCCAACTGCTTAAGCAGCGCCCAGCCTGCGTCACCCAGCATTTCATCCGAAACGATATTCAAATCAGGAGAATGCCCGTCTTGGGCAAGGACGTTGTCACTGGAATTAGAATCAACATCAGAGCGGGCGCGAGCTTTCTCCAAAAGACTGCGTATGCGCGCATGAGTATACTGCACATAAGGGCCAGTCTCACCTTCAAAGGTCAGTGCCTCCTCTAACGAAAAATCCACTTCATTCAGACGGTTATTTTTTAAATCGCCAAAAATAATCGCTCCGATGCCAACGTCTTCAGCTATTGCCTGTTGCTCCAGCAAATTGGGATTTTTCTCCGTAATGATGGCTTGAGCACGCGCTACAGCTTCATCCAGCACTTCCTCCAGTTTCACAACCTTGCCGCGTCTTGTGGACATTTTTTTGCCCGCAAACCGCATTAAACCAAACGGTACATGCTCACATTGCTCTGCCCATGTCTCCCCTGCATGCTTCAGCACCGCAAATACCTGTTGGAAATGTAACTTCTGTTCCCCGCCAACGACGTACAGCAGGCGATCAGCCTTCATCACTTCATGACGATAAATCGCTGTTGCCAGATCACGGGTGGGATAAATGGTAGTACCATCTTTTTTCAAAATAAGGCACGGCGGCAGTTGCTCGTCTTCCAGACGAACCACAAGTGCTCCATCGCTTTCTTCCAGCAGTCCTTTTGCTCTTAATTGGGCAACAACTGCCTGCATCTTATCATTGTAAAAACTTTCCCCCAACACATGGTCAAACGAAATGTTAAGACGTTGGTACATACGGTCAAATTCACCCAGACTGACTTCAACAAAAAACTCCCACAGTTGTTGAGCCTCAGTATCCCCCTGCTCCAAACGTCGGAACCACTCGCGGCCTTCATCCTCCAAAGACGGCTCATGCTCGGCCTCCTGATGAAAACGGACATATAGCTTCAACGATTCCCCGATCGGATCATGTTGTAGCTGCTCCTCATTGCCCCATCTTTTATAGGCCGCAATTTGCTTGCCAAATTGTGTTCCCCAATCCCCTAGATGATTCACACTAATCGGCACATATCCGGTTTCACCAAGTATGCGATACAAGGCGGCACCAATAACAGTAGAGCGAAGATGACCGATACCAAATGGTTTGGCAATATTAGGCGAGGACATATCAATCACTACTCGCTGTCCATATCCGATATTGGGCTTGAGAAACTCATCCTTGCTCAATTCAGCAAGCATCGATGGAATATGAACAGATCGATCCAATGTAATATTTACATAGGCACCCGATGCTGAAGCAATTAGACCCGCTTCACGGCTTACTAGCTCTGCCAATTCCATTGCAATATGCTGTGGAGACTTTCGAAATTTTTTAGCCAGCACAAAACAGGGAAACGCCACATCTCCCCATTCAGGCTGCGGAGGCACCTCGAATAAAGATAAAACTTCTTTCTCCTCCAAGTCCGTATGAGCTACAATAGCTTGGGTAGCAATCATCAACAACATGTTCCTCTCTCCTTCTTTTTATAGGATCTAACAAAAAAAGCCCTCGCCTCTTGATATAATTCAAGAGACGAGAACTTCGATATCCCCGCGGTACCACTCTTCGTAAATCGGTTGTATAGCTAAAGCTAGCTTACACAAAATCGCGATTTCACTCCATTGACAAATAACGGTGTCTGCCGGGCTGATCTACTAGAAGCTCTTATCGTTGGATCAACCGTCTCCCGGGTGCGCTTCACATCGGATTTCATACCGGCTTCCACCTCTTCCGGCTCGCTGTAATGATACGGTTCCGTTGCTACTCTCCCGTTCCTTGACGTTAATTCCCACCATTATACAAACCTATTTAGTAGAAAGCAACCTTTTATTCCCTCTTTAGGGACTAGTTCTGTATATGTAATTACACTGCCACCAATTGGCGACAGGCTTCAACACAATGACGGCAGGCTTCTGCACAATGTTTGCAATGATTATGGGAATGCTTGCTGCATTCAGCAGCACATACCTCACAGGCTTTGGCACATAGCTCACAGATTTCCTCGGCAAAATCCGTTCCGCGCTGCAACATTTGAGCAGCAAACCCACATATCTCTGCGCATTCCCTGCTCACTCGAATACATTCACGCAGCATAGCTAAATCATATTCCTTCAAACTTGCTACATAGCATACATTGCAAGCGTTCATACATTCCAGGCAAGCATCTACGCATTTTTGGTATGAATGATTCATAATACATTACCTCCCAGTTGTTGATCCTGCTGTACTATTACCCGCTGAACCTTGAAATTAATCATTTGATGTTCGCGCTTTCAACAAAATAAACCCAGAAAATCCCGACTTATGTAAGGAAGTGTACTATATTCCAAGGTGTAAGCGCAAGGATATTAATCACATAACTTTTTAGCCTTCGTTTCTGACTTGCATCTAGTCTGTCATTCCTCTATTGTAAAAAAAGAGTATGCTTAACCACTGATCAAGGAGTGAACATTGTAATGAATATAACATCTGTAGAGGAGCACCGACAGGAATCTCCGCAGCAGGTTAACTGCATGGTCGTGACCGTCTCGGATACACGTACCATGGAAACCGATACTGGGGGACGACTGCTCAAGGAACTACTAGAAACGAATGGGTACAAGGTTGTTCGATATGTTATCGTCAAGGACGACTATGAAGGAATCCGGCAGTTGGTAGCCGAAGCTGCGGCACATGAGGACATCGAGGCTGTACTTTTAACAGGTGGTACTGGCATCTCTCCGCGTGATACTACATATGAAGCCGTCTCCTCTCTACTGGATAAGGAACTACCTGGGTTTGGAGAAATCTTCCGTTACTTAAGCTTTGCTGAGGACATTGGATCAGCAGCTATATTAAGCCGGGCTGTAGCGGGCGCTGTGGGCCAGACAGCTGTGTTTTCTATGCCTGGTTCCCGCGGAGCCGTTCGTTTGGCAATGGAACGCATTATTGTCCCTGAGCTGCGTCATGTAATGAGAGAAATTTATAAATAAGCTCCTATTTACACATTGCAGATACAAAAAAGGCACCCATACATAGATGAGGTGCCTCTTCACATTATTCCTTTTCTTCAACTTCGGGCTGCATGTAGCTGTCAATCAGCTTTTGCTTCAGCTCCCATACCTTCTCACTAAGATTTACGCGATAAATTTCAGGGTTCAGCTTCCGCAAATATTCTGGCCAAAACAGTTTCAACTGTGATGCATGATAGGCACGAATTTCATCCAGTTCAGGAAGCTCGTATACCTTCTGCCCATTTACAAAAATAGGTTCAAGCATCGGTACAGCTTCGTAATTTTCTACATACTTCTTCATATATGGATGCAAAGGGTTAAACAGCTTCAGGCGCTTACCATTACGCGGACGTTCTTCATCCGGGAAAGAAATGTAATCAGCTACAGCTCTCCCTTTCTTCTTATCCACAATGCGGTATACATCCTTTTTACCTGGTGTAGATACTTTTTCCGGGTTACCCGAGATCTTAATCGTCGGCAACATTTCACCGTCCACTTCCCGCTCAACCAGCTTGTACACTCCGCCCAGTGAAGGTTGATCTGAAGCTGTAATCAGCTGTGTTCCTACACCCCACACATCAATACGTGCACCTTGGGCTTTTAGATTGAAAATCGTATTTTCATCCAAATCGTTGGAAGCTACAATTTGTACGTAATCCAAACCTTCAGCATCCAGCATTTCCCGTGCCTGAATAGATAGATAAGCCAAATCACCGCTATCCAAACGGATGGCATTCATACGCTTGCCTTGACTCTCCAGCATCTTTGCTGTCCTAATCGCATGGGGAACACCGCTCTCCAGCGTGTCAAAGGTATCTACCAGTAGCGTAACCTGATCTGGCAAAACCTTCGCATACACGTCGAACGCCTCTTGCTCCGTCATAAAGGTTTGTACCCATGAATGGGCATGTGTCCCTTTTGTCGGAATCCCAAAGTGTTCGCCTGCCAGCATGTTAGAAGTCGCATCGAAACCTGCAACATAAGCAGCACGCGCTCCCCAAATGGCTGCATCTGCCTCCTGCGCACGTCGTGTGCCAAATTCGAGCAGTGTATCGTCACTTGCCACTTGCTTGATACGCGATGCTTTTGTCGCAATGAGTGTCTGGTAATTCATAAAATTCAACAATGCCGTCTCGACAAGCTGCGTTTCCATAATGGTTCCTTCAACACGTACCAGAGGCTCATTCGGAAAAACAAGCGCTCCTTCCTTCATCGAGTGGACCGTTCCGCCAAACTTAAACTGGCGCAATGCCTCCATGAACATGGGATCGTACTTTTCCTCCTGCTCTGACAGATAGCGAATGTCCTCTTCTGTAAACCGCAAGTTTGAAATGTAATTCACAATGCGTTCCAGACCAGCAAACACGGCATATCCATTGCCAAAAGGAAGCTTACGAAAATACGCCTCGAACACAGCTTTACGTTGGTGACTTCCGTTCACCCAATGGGCGTACATCATATTAATCTGATATTTATCTGTATGTAATGCGAGGCTCGTTGACTTCATCGTATCATCCTCTCTGACTGTCCCTGGATTGGTGACGGCATACCGTCTTATCTGCCCAGATTCAGCAATATCCGGCTCTAATTTGTTATCGGACATTGGTGCACAATCGTTCAGTTATTTTACTTCTTCTGGAGCAAAAGCGTATCTTCAGCCGACCGCACCGTGGCTCCAAGACTTCCCTCAAAATGGCCCAAAGCCCAATCATGTCCCGCCTGATTAAAGCTCGCCACAGCGTCCTTGTATACGGTAATAGCAAAACCTTTGTTGTAAGCATCTACAGCTGTATGCAGCACACATATATCTGTACACACACCAATCAAATGAACTTCCAGAATCCCGCGTTCGCGCAACCTGAGTTCCAGATCCGTACCAGCAAAAGCACTGTACCGTGTTTTATCCAACCAATAGATACGATCACTTTGTTGCTTATAAAGGCTATGGAGTTTACCATACAATTGTCGTCCGTTGGTTCCACGTATATTATGTGGAGGAAACAGCTTACTCTCCGGGTGATAGAGGTCGTTCTCCTCATGTAAATCCACAGCCATGACAACAAAGTCCCCTTGATCTACGTAGGCCTGCGTAATAGCTGTGATCCGTTCATCTAGCTCAATTGCAGGTTGCCCCACAGGCAGACTACCGTCCACAAAATCTTTCGTGTAATCAATAACAATCAGTGCCTTCATCGTACAGTCAGCTCCTTATCATCAAAGTGAGGTTGTACGCTCTATGCGTGACCTATTCCAATAAAAGTTACGTATAGATAGATAAACGCGGTACTCTATCACTAAAGCGATACAACTGGGCCGGTCTTTGTGAATACTGATTGGAACTGAGCGGTTTGCCATTCTCATCCCGCACCTCTTCCAGTATTCCCTGTCTGCTACGAGTCGATGTTATTTTGCGAATAAAATTCGGCTCTTCGAAATCCGGTACGACGCTCTGAATCACCTGATACAATTCACCCAGTGTAAAATGTGGCGGTAAAAACTGCTTGGCTATCGTTGTCTGAAGCATCTGTAACTGAATTTTGCGATAAGCATCAACTATGATATCCCGGTGATCGAACGCCAGCTCCAATTCCTCCAACGCTTCTCTGATCGTAAATAACCCAACCTCAGAAGCATCATCAGCCGCCTGACGCTGCTCTAGCATCCATTCCTCTACCAGTGCAAAAAACGCATGCGATATAATCCACCCACGCGGATCACGACCTGGTCCACTATATACGCCCAAATACTCCAGATGCCCGCCATCTACACCCGTTTCCTCTAACAGTTCCCGCTTGGCCGCTCCATATATGGATTCATCTTCTTGACAAAACCCTCCAGGCAACGCCCAGCGTCCCGCAAACGGCCAACTACGGCGCTTGATGAGCATTACTTTCAGCTCACGAATCGGCAATGTTTTTGTTACCGTCTTGCGCTCACGCTTCGTTAAAGTAAACATTACGATATCCGCCGGAGCACCATCCGGGGTACGGTATTTCTTAATGTTATAAGACGCCTTCTGCGCCTCTTCGTTTATACGATTGCTATCCATTGGCATCACCATATTATATCGTTTTGATAAATTCATTATGACATAATAAAAATTTTTGTCAAGCGTCAGGCCTTGCCTGAATCACTTGCTTGTTGACGCAATACTCGGAAGGTTGCTGTAGCTGTACAACCGAGCGTACCTTCACTATCCCTCACTTCTGCCTGAGTGGTTATGGTGCGGCCTCCCTGATGAAGAATCCGTGCCTTAACCTCCAGACGTCCTTGTCTCATGGCTGACAAGAAATGAACATTCAGATTCGTTGTTACACATGAATCCATATTTCGTGAAGCCATACTGACCATCCCCATCGCCTGATCCATCAATGTTGTGAGCACCCCCCCATGTACAATCCCCATCACATTGGTATGGTGTTGTTTGGCCTCCAAAGCGATATGTGCCTCGTTAGCATCAGCTGTAATCAGCTCACATCCTAAGTACTCCCAAAAAGTATTTTCTTCACCCTCTAGCATCTTACGCAACTTACCATTCCCTCGCTTTCATCCCATCTATGATGTCGCAATTCTTTTAGTATCTCATGAACATATACGATGACTAATTGCTTTCGAAAAAAAGGCGTGGAAGCTAAGCCTCCACACCATAAATCTTATTCTAGTCACTGCAATTCGAGGAGAAAGTAGTCTTTCCCTCTTCTACGTTCACCTTTTCAGCAACCGTATCACGGATGGCCGTGATCACCATCTGCAGCAGCTCATTAATTTCTACCTGACTCTGCTGAAACTCCGTTACAATTGGAATACCGTCAAGCTCCTCCTGTAGCTCTTGAAGTTCAGCCTCTATTTTGGCAATCATCTTTTGATTCTTTAAAGATTCAAATGCTACGATTTCCTTTTGCTTCTTCTTCATCGTTGCAATCAGTTGCTGGATGCGCTCATGATCCTGAATCTTTTCTTCTGCTTTCCGAAACACCTGTACTTCCTCACTGCTGCCCAGAATACCCGCCAACTCTTTGGCCTTTGCCAATATCATATCGCGATTGACCAAATGATCATGCTGGCGCGCCGCCGATTGAAGTTCTGTTTGTTGCAACCGCTCCTCTGTCATTGTCCATCGCTCCTTTTTTCACTTAGATGGTCTTGCATGCAGCCCTTTAATCAGATCGCATGCAGGCCGCTAGACTATTCTTTTTATCCGTTAACCGCTACTGGCGTTTGAACCAAGTCACCTTTAATGTAGAAGGTCATAGGCTCTGTAATTTTTACTTGGACAAAGGAACCAATCAGGTCCTTAGAACCTTCAAAATGAACCAGCTTATTGGAACGAGTCCGACCAGCAAGCACTTTACTGTCATTTTTACTCTCGCCTTCCACCAGCACTTCAACCACCTCGCCACGCAATCGACTATTAAAGCGTAGGCTGTTTTGATTCACAGCAATGTTCAGACGACGGAGACGCTCTTTTTTGACCGACATAGGCACATTATCTTCCATCGAAGCCGCTGGCGTGCCTTCACGTGGTGAATAAATAAATGTGTAGGCAAAGTCATAGCCCACTTCACGCACCAGAGATAGTGTATCTTCGAACTGTTCGTCTGTTTCACCCGGGAAACCTACGATAATATCTGTTGTTAGAGAAACATGCGGAACAGCCGCTTTTATCTTCGCTGCCAGCTCCAAAACACGCTCACGAGTATATTTTCGGTTCATTTTTTTCAATATATCCGTATTACCGGATTGTACAGGCAGATGAATATGCTCCACCAGATTGCCGCCCTTACCAAGCACTTCAACCAAATGGTCGTCAAAATCACGCGGATGTGAGGTCGTAAAACGTACACGCGGAATATTGATTTTGCGCATATCATCCATCAGATCCCCGAATCTGTAATTCATATCTTTTAAATCCTTGCCATAGGCATTGACATTCTGACCCAGCAGGGTAATCTCTTTAAATCCTTGACGGGCCAAATCCCGTACCTCAGCAATAACATCCTCTGGCCGACGACTTCTTTCCTTACCACGTGTGAAAGGAACGATGCAATAAGTGCAAAACTTATCACAGCCATACATGATGTTTACCCAAGCCCGCATACCCTCACGCTTCTTCGGCAGGTTTTCGATAATGTCGCCCTCCTTGGACCACACTTCAACCACCATTTCTTTGCTAAAGAGGGCTTCCTTGACAAGCTGAGGCAAACGATGAATATTATGGGTACCAAAGATCATATCAACAAAACCGTGTTTTTGCATAATCCGGTTCACAACATTCTCTTCCTGCGACATGCAGCCACACACACCGAGCAGCAGTCCCGGCTTTTCTGTTTTGAGATGCTTGAGGTGACCCAGCTCACCAAACACTTTATCTTCTGCATTTTCACGGATAGCGCAAGTGTTCAGTAAAATGATATCTGCTTCCTTCCGATCCTCGGTTGCCTGGTAGCCCATTTGCTCCAGCAAGCCTTTGATGGTTTCAGAATCATGCTCATTCATCTGGCAACCGAATGTATATACGATATAATGCTTGCCCTCACCGATATGTTTTAGCTCGTCCGGGACTGCGTTATCATACAATACCTGTACGTCCTCTTTACCACGCTGCTTTTCTTTCCTATGGTTCGGCTCCGCCATAATGTTGATTTCACGTCCACGAATACGAATCTTTTTGCTATGCTCATCTTCAGAAATAATCTTCGCATCCGAGAAATCAAAATATTTGGAGTAATCTTTTGTTTCCTTAGCCATTCCCTGGTCACTCCTTACACCATCTATTTCACGAGCTCATTTGTGATTTTACTGTATCTTTAGGCATTGGTTATTTTATTTTAGCTCCAAAAAAACCTTTGAAAAAGGCATTACACTAAATTATAGCATGATTTATAGACCATAGCCATAGATCATCCCCGGATACGATTCAGATGCAGTGTGATGCTAAAGTTTTTATGTTTATAGGTAAGGATTTGTGTATGTATAGCATATAAAAAAAGTCCGACTCTTTTGCAAGAATCGGACTTTTACAACTTGTGTATCAAATACGTGTATTAGTCTACGATTTCAGCAGTGTCACCGTTTTTCACACCGGCTCCGTTCGCTTCATCCGTGTCAATATGCATATCCAAAGCAAAAGAATCGGACACACGTGCAAGAACATTTTCAAATACAAGGCCACGTTCGCCGCCTACACGTACTTTCAGCAACTGCTTGTCTTTAATGTCCCACTTAGCTGCATCAGATGTATGGAAATGAATATGGCGGGCTGCTACAATAACGCCCTCTTGCAGTTCCACTTCACCAGCTGGTCCTTTTACTGTAATTCCTGGTGTACCATCAATGCTACCGGATTCGCGTACAGGTGCCTTTACACCAATAGCAAAGGAATCTGTGCGAGAGATTTCCAGTTGAGAAGCGGGACGAGCAGGTCCCAAAATGCGAACCTTATCAAATTGGCCCTTAGGACCAATTACAGCTACCGTTTCATTTGCAGCAAATTGTCCTGGTTGGGACAAAGGTTTAAATTCAGTCAATTGATAGCCTGCTCCGAACAAAATTTCAATATGCTCTTGAGTCAGGTGAATATGACGGGCGGAAACGCCGACAGGTACGATTTTAGTCATCGTGTGGTCACTCCTTTTTCTCTATACAATACTTTACACATCTATGCTATTATACTCCTATTTCGACAAGAAAGAAAAGGATAGCACATAAAGTTCCCTTTTTCGCCCTAACCAGCCATACATATCGTCCCTATAAAACTTGGATCAAACCGTCATTTTAGCAAACAGAAGAAAGAAAAGCATGATCGCAGCTACGATGAGATGAGGAACTACAATAAATATATTCAGAATAAACAGGACACAGAGAATTCCAGTTAAGAAAAGAATGACTCTGAGACGAGGTTTAAGGTGACTTAATCTGTACTGATGGAATACCAGCAAAACTGACAAAAAATAAATAAAAACAGAAGCAAAAGTAAAGCAAAGTACAAAAGTATAGGCTGCTTGCCCCAAAAATAAGAGCTGTATGGAAGCCGCAAGCATGCTAAGAGAAAGATAAATAAACAAATGGCCATAAATAATAGTCTGTCCTGCTGTTTGTTTTGATTTGTCTACGCGCTTCTCTATATTCTCAAAATATTGCCACCAGATTGCAATGACTAGCACAAATGTCAAAGCAGCAAATACAATGGAGGAGACTGTGAAATGATCGGATTGTAAAACAGAAAGTATACTTATCACTGATTCTCCAAGCAGGATTAAAGTAAACTGTGCAAATCGCTCCAAAAGATGCTCTGTATGGATAGGTGTGATCACCAGCTTTTTACGACCGATCAAAGGAACGAGGATATCCACCGCAATGCCAGTATATAAAATCAAATATTGAACCCACGAGTCGAAGAAAAGGGAGCAGCTAGAGATGACTATCCCAACCCAAAGATAGGTTCCAAAAAAACGAGCTGTTTCCTGTTTATGAGCTGTTTCTTTGGGGGCCGTAAGTAGATATTGAACGACAGTCAAGCCTCTTAAACCAATATAGCCAACAAAAAAAGATGCATAGTACGCATCAAAATCTACATTCAAGCTGGCAGTCATGATTAATACAAAAAATAATTGCAAAATCATAAAAATTCGATGCGTTATACTGTCTTGACCAAAACGATTGTTATAGACAGTTTGCCCCACCCATGCCCACCAGATCGGAATAAAAATCAAAATAAACTTCTCTAAATTATGCCAACCAACACTGCCATGCTCAACATGTAGTAAAACATGAGTCGCCTTGGACACAGCTGCTACAAACAATAAATCATAAAAGAGTTCAAGCCAGGTAACCTTTTTTATCAACATGATGTAACGGAGCTCCCCTCTAGTATGGCGGTATAGCATGGTGCTGTCAGGCTCGCTCCTACGTATCTCCAATTTCGGAAAGCGTTATTTTAGCCCCATGCAATCCTCGGATGCTCCAATTATTTCGTAATCGTTCTCGCTTTGTCAAGAAAATGCTCAGCCGAAAGCAACTGCTATATTAAGCTATTTTAAGAAGACATTTTAGATGGTAGATTCGTTCGCAAATAGTCCAGTGCATGTTCTCCCAGCCATCCCTTGACCAGCTCCTCAGAGTAATGCTTCAGCAGTAGTTCTGCAAAAGCCGGATATTTCCCCGCGTGCTCCAGTCCTCGCACATGGGCCTCGATACCATCAAAATCAGAGCCAAACATCAAATGTCTTTCGCCACCTAATGAACAAATGTGATCAATGTGCGGTAGCAGGTCCTCAGCGTGCACTGTACCCTGCTCTTTCAGAAACATCGTGACAAAGGTCAATCCAATTCGTCCGTTACGGGCGATCAGTGCCCGAATCTGCTCATCTCGCAAGTTACGGGGGTGAGCACATTTCGCAAAGGCGTTCGAATGCGAGGCGATGGGCGGTAAGGCCGCCTCCTCCATCACTTCCCAAAAGCCTTGTACGGACAAGTGTGATACATCTAGCAGCAGTCCCATACTATTACAGCGATGAACCAAATCACGTCCCTTGCGGGTCAAGCCGCCTTCTCTAAGCTCCATAATACCGTCAGCAGCCCAATTTGCATAATTCCATGTCAGACCGATTAATCGTATTCCCATGGCATAGCATACATCCGCATAAAACGGATTTCCTTCCAGCGCATCTACCCCTTCGAGTGAGAGTAACGCCCAAGCTGGCTCTGTACGATTCGTCCCACTCTCATACCCATTCGTCATCTTCCCTGCTTGCTTCTCTACGCCTGTATGCTGTACTTGCTCCACTTGACGTACAGCGGACGTATTTTTGAGTGCTGCCAAGTCCTCTCTCCACAGTAGAGGTTTTAACCCGCCTGAGCTAGAGGTAACATGCTGCCTGAACAGTTCAATTTGACGAACCACATGCTCAAATCTTGGCGTGCCCAATACCTGTGATATATAAATAGCGAACGTTTGCAATCTTACGTTGCCTTCTAGCAAACGCTCTTTTGTGACATCAAGCGATGAATGACTGAAATCCACCTGCGAATCGAGCTGCATTTTACATAACACATCACAGTGCAGGTCAACAACTGGCCAATTCGCTTCAAACTTATCATTCATGCACCATACCTCCATTGGATTAAAGCTCACAAATTTATTTTGAAAACATAATAACTAAACCACAAAGCAAAAAAGCCCGTTTACAAAACGTAAACAGGCTCAGGCAACTTCCATTTATTATCTTGGTTCTACAATCAATTTGATTGCAGTCCGATCTTCTCCGTCAATAACAATGTCTGTAAAAGCAGGAATACAAATCAAATCCACTCCGCTTGGTGCGACAAATCCCCGGGCAATGGCTACCGCTTTAATGGCTTGGTTTAGTGCACCCGCTCCAATCGCCTGTAATTCTGCATTTCCGCGTTCACGCAGTACTCCTGCGAGTGCGCCTGCAACTGAATTGGGATTGGATTTTGCTGATACTTTTAATACATCCATAGTAAGTACCTCCCCTGGGAATGATGATGGTTTGATTCCACTATTAGATGTTATTCGAGGGTCAGCAAAAAATTCCTGCTTTTTGGTGACAGTTTTCCTTATTCTTTCCTTAAGCAGCTCACAACAAAGTTAATCCATCCGCCATTCGTCTTCTTTAAGCCTAATTTTCTCAATTTTGCGGGCTTTTCCATCGTGATCATTGAGCTCTACGCTGATGGCATGAAAGTGCCATTTGCCCATGTCCACTTGAAAGCGTACCGGAAGCTGGGTCTGAAATTTCTGTAATACAGCCTCTTTCTGCATACCAAGCACGCCCTCATAAGGACCTACCATTCCCGCATCTGTCTGATACGCAGTTCCTTGTGGCAAAATCGTATCGTCATTACTTTGTACGTGTGTATGTGTCCCAACCACAATTGATGCACGTCCATCCAGATGCCAGCCCATAGCAATTTTTTCGGAGGTGGCTTCAGCGTGAAAATCTACTAGAATATGTTTATGTTTTTTGCGCAGCTCGTCTACAATGTCATCCGCTGCACGAAATGGACAGTCAATAGCTGGTAAAAAGGTTCTACCTTGCAGGTTAACAATGGCTAGCTCCTTACCCCCACCTTTTACCACAGTATAACCCCGGCCTGGTGTACCTGGTGGAAAGTTAGCCGGACGGATGATCCGCGGTTCATCATCTATAAAATCAAATATTTCCTTATTGTCCCATGTATGATTCCCCATCGTAATCCCATGAACGCCCCAATCAAAAAATTCTCTGGCGATGGCTTGAGTAATTCCTCTTCCCGAAGCTGCATTTTCTCCGTTCACGATAATAACATGCGGGTTGTATTTTGATTTTAGCGAAGGGAGATTCTCCCTCAGTGCCTTTCTGCCTACACTGCCGACGATGTCTCCAATAAATAATACGTTGATAGAAAACCCTCCCTAGTCTGCCTTACATAATGAAAAGTGGCCCTACAAGCAGCGGCCACTTTTCATTGAAATGCTTTTATTTTGCGTATTCTACCGCACGGGTCTCGCGAATAACGGTAACCTTAATATGTCCTGGATAATCCAGTTCATTCTCAATCGTTTTCGTAATATCGCGAGCCAGTCGGAATGCTTCCGCATCATCAATTTTCTCTGGCTGTACCATGACACGAACCTCGCGTCCAGCTTGAATTGCGTATGATTTTTCAACGCCTTCAAAAGATTCGGAGATGCGTTCGAGCTTCTCAAGACGACGGATGTACGTCTCTAGCGTTTCACGCCGTGCTCCTGGTCTTGCTGCTGATAGGGCATCTGCCGCTCCAACCAGCATGGCGATCACTGAAGTCGCTTCGCAGTCGCCATGATGTGAAGCAATGCTGTTGATAACGACCGGGTGTTCCTTGTACTTCTTCGCCAGCTCCACGCCAATTTCAACGTGTGATCCTTCCACTTCGTGATCCAGCGCCTTCCCGATGTCATGCAGCAAGCCTGCTCGTCTTGCCAGTACAACGTCCTCGCCCAGTTCCCCGGCCATCAGACCTGTCAAGTATGCAACTTCCATCGAGTGCTTCAATACGTTCTGTCCATAACTCGTACGGAACTTGAGACGTCCCAAGATCTTGATCAAATCCGGATGCAAGCTATGCACACCCACTTCAAAGGTGGCCTGTTCACCATACTCACGGATTCGTTCGTCCACCTCTTTACGGGATTTTTCCACCATCTCTTCAATACGAGCCGGATGTATCCGTCCGTCCGCTACGAGCTTCTCGAGTGCAGTACGCGCAATCTCTCTACGAATCGGATCAAATCCGGACAATATAACAGCTTCCGGCGTATCATCAATAATGAGGTCGATTCCTGTAAGGGTTTCAAGTGCACGGATATTACGGCCTTCGCGTCCGATAATCCGGCCTTTCATTTCTTCATTCGGCAATGTCACAACAGAAACCGTCGTTTCTGCTACATGATCTGCCGCACAGCGTTGGATGGCCAGTGTGATGATTTCACGAGACTTTTTATCCGCTTCTTCTTTGGCCTGCTGTTCAATTTCCTTAATCATCTGAGCTGTTTCATGACGAACTTCCTGCTCTACGTTGGTCAGAATAATACTTCTTGCATCCTCCATCGTAAGATTAGAAATACGCTCCAACTCAGTTACCTGGCTCTTGTAAATCAAATCAATTTGCTGCTGGGTTTCATCGATTCGTTTCTCTTTGTTGGCCACTTGCTCTTCTTTGCGTTCCAGCGATTCCAATTTTTTATCCAGCGATTCTTCTTTTTGCAGCAATCTTCGTTCCTGTCGTTGAATTTCATTACGACGTTCACGAGTTTCTTTTTCAGCTTCGGCACGGATGCGGTGAATTTCATCTTTCGCTTCCAATACCGTTTCCTTCTTCAGCGCTTCTGCCTCTTTTTTCGCGTTCTCCACGATTTGCGCGGCAGCCTCTTCCGCACTGGAGATCTTAGCTTCTGCAATAGATTTGCGAATAAAATAACCAATCCCGAACCCAAAGAATAACGCGGCTACAGCAACGAGAACGAACCAGATCGCAGTCATCATACTGTTCACCTCCCCGTTGGTTCCTCCAAGGCATTCCTTGGGACTTTTTGAAATTGTCACATTTACTTTGATCGTCAAACTAAGATAACGACACAAGGTCGCTTCATTTCATATGCACATGCTTTCACACGTACAATTCCGCCTGGCATAGCGGCATCACTTGTTATTTGGCGATGAGAACTTTACCGTGGGTTCCGCTTTTTTGGAAGGAAAAAGGGCACTCCACAAATATCGTTTCATATATATTTTATTATTTGACAAATGGCATTGTCAAGGGAATGCAAACATTAGTAGACTACCGTGCAGCTGTCCATATAATAACCGGCTTATCTAGCCAAAGGTTCAGCTACCGTTTTGCAACTTATTCCTCCCAATGCAGTAATTCTTCGTCTTCGAATGCTCCGTCTTGCTCGGCCGCACTGAGATGATTGACCACGCGGCGTGTCATATCCCCTGAATAGCCGCGTCTCATAAGAAACGGGAATGTTTTCCTTTTTTTATCCATTATATCACCACGTACCTGATTCCATTTCTTACGTCCAACCGACAATGCACTCTCCCACTCCTCATTGTCGGTGATCTCACCTAATGCTTCCCCGATAGAAGCTTTAGAGATGCCCTTCTGACGAAGTTCTTGCCTGATCCACATCTTACCCTTACGTTGGCTTGTTATACGCTGTCTTGCCCACTGACGCGCGTATAAATCATCATCTACAAGCTTCTCCCTTTGCAATCGTACCAGTATCTCATCAATAACAGCCTGATCCACTTCCTTTTGCGCTAAACGCTGGGCAATTTCCTGACGTGTACGAGGCTTTTGCCCCAAATAGCGCAGCGCATGTACATAAGCCTGTTGTTTTTCATCTGCCAGAACGATATCTTCTAGTTCTTTTTTGACGAATGACGTTCCTTTGAACATGTTGTACTTGATCATTACATCTTCCAATACAGACAGTGAGTATGGACCAAAATGAATGATGTATCTTCCACGCTTGCGTCCCTGTCCCTGCTCCACTCTAGTAATCATCAATTCCTCATGATCTGGAAAAAGAGAAATCCCTTGCTGTTTATTTTCTTCCGAAGTGTATTCATCTTTATCGTCCAACTGCAATATGTTTCCCTCACTTTGAAATTCACGAAAGCAGCCTACGATCACCTGCTACGTAAAAGTTAGATTCTGCTGACAAAGCAGACTTTATTTGATGCAAAAATACCCTGCACAACTGTGCAGGGCATCAGAATCATGCTATTTAAACGGACTGTACCATAATCCCTAGGCTACAGTTCACATGACAGATCAGAAGCGAAGTTTCGGGCAAGCTTTATTCAAGCTCCAGCAATTCCTGTTCTTCCTTGGCCTCCTGCGCCAACTCTTCTTCTGTCGGTGGAGCAATTGTTGTAATCAAATTACTGGCCACCCGGATTTTTTGCTCGATCGTACTAGCAATGTTCGGATTTTCCTTCAAAAATTGCTTTGCATTCTCACGTCCCTGACCAAGGCGCTCGCCTTCGTAGGAATACCATGCTCCGCTCTTGTCGACAATGTCGTGCTCCGTACCGATATCGATCAAGCTTCCTTCTTTGGAAATGCCCTCACCGTACATAATATCCACTTCAGCCTGACGGAAAGGAGGTGCGACTTTATTCTTCACGACTTTAATACGTGTACGGTTACCCACGATGTCGTTACCCATTTTCAAGCTTTCGATACGACGAACATCCAAACGTACCGTAGAGTAAAACTTCAAGGCACGTCCACCCGGTGTAGTTTCAGGGTTACCGAACATAACACCTACTTTTTCACGGAGCTGGTTGATAAAGATAGCAATGGTTTTCGATTTATTAATGGCTCCAGACAGCTTACGCAATGCCTGTGACATCAAGCGCGCTTGAAGACCGACATGGGAATCTCCCATTTCGCCTTCAATCTCTGCCTTCGGTACAAGTGCCGCTACAGAGTCAACGACGATAATGTCCACTGCCCCACTACGCACAAGAGCTTCGGCAATCTCCAATGCCTGCTCACCTGTATCTGGTTGCGATAGTAACAACTCATCAATATTGACACCCAGCTTGCTCGCATACGACGGATCAAGTGCATGCTCGGCATCGATAAAGGCGGCTTGTCCGCCTGTTTTTTGCACCTCTGCGATAGCATGAAGAGCTACTGTCGTTTTACCGGATGATTCCGGTCCATATACTTCAATAATCCGGCCTCTTGGAAAGCCGCCCGTTCCTAACGCAATATCCAAAGCAATCGAACCACTGGGGATTGTTTCCACTTGCATGTGGGTAGACTCACCCAACTTCATGATGGAACCTTTACCAAATTGCTTTTCTATTTGACGGAGCGCCATATCCAGCGCAGCACGACGATCTGACAATAAACTCACATCCTTCATTGTTTGTACTTTAATAATACCTTGTTTTGACACGCTTGCCAAGCATTTTTTCGAACATACATTCGTTTTTTTATTTCCCGCAGCTCTCTTCTATAATTATACCTTTCTCTTAAAACGAAAAAAGAACCGCTGGCAAAAAGCTTTGCAACGGTTCTTCCGAATAAGAATATTATATCATGAATATCTATCTAAAACAACTCATCGATAATTTAAGAGAGTTTCTCGTTCTCTACCAATCGGCGCCACAATCTGTACAAGATAGCTTTGACGGATCGCAAACGGATGGTCTCACGGTTACCGCTTAAATTCAGCTCATATACTTCCGTTTCCTTGTCGCGCTCAGCAATACCAATATACACCAGGCCGACTGGCTTCCGCTCGGAATATCCGGGCCCAGCTACACCAGTAACAGAAAGTCCGAAATCGCTGTCCATAATCATTCTTGCCTGCTCTGCAAGCACAAGGGCTACTTCCTTACTCACTGCGCCTGGCGCATGATCCCCTTCCAAATAATCATAAGGCACATTGAGCAATTTCATCTTCATTTCATTGGAATAACACACGATGCCACCTTGAAACATAACAGCACTGCCAGGTATAGAAGTGATGTGTTCCATCAGCATACCGCCTGTACAGCTTTCCGCTGCGCTCACAGTGAGTCCGCGCTTGGCCATTAAATCTACAATCACCTTCTCCAGCGTAACATCCTCACTTGCATACATATATTCGGAAAGACGCTGCTGAATTTGTACTTCCGTAGCCGTCAGCTTAATTAAAGCTTCACTCTCACTGGCCGCCTTGGTGGATATACGGATCGTGACTTCCCCTTCCTTGGCATAAGGAGCAATCGTGGGGTCCGTCTGGGATTCGATCAGATCTAACAAGCGCGTTTCAAGAGCTGACTCACCGATCCCTGCGAATTTTAGCATTTTCGAATAAATCGGCATCTCCTCACCGCTTAATGCCTGCTGAAGCAACCATGGTTTAGCATGATTTGCAAACATAGGTTTAAGTTCCTTAGGTGGTCCGGGCAAAACCACATAAAATTTACCGTCCTGTGCAATGGCATCCCCTATAGCTAAACCCGTCTCATTTTCAAGCGGAGTGGCTCCTTCAATAGAAAGCGCCTGGCGGCGGTTATTCTCGGTCATTTCTAGCCCGCGGTTACGGAAAAACTGATCCAGCTTGTCCATGGCAAGACGATCTATCTGCAATTTTCGCCCCAGTACAGCCGCTATCGCATCTTTTGTCAAATCGTCCTGAGTTGGCCCCAGCCCACCAGAAAACAAAATAATATCCGCACGCTTCTGAGCAAGACGTACCGCTTCCTGAAGGCGATCCATGTTATCGCCAACTACAGTCTGAAAATATACATCAATTCCGATAGTAGCTAGCTCTTGTGACAAATATTGGGCATTTGTATTTACTATTTGTCCAAGTAATAACTCTGTTCCTACTGCAATGATTTCAGCTTTCATCAATTCGTCCTCCTATGATGCGTATAATGTGGGAATTATGTAAAGAAACAGCAATAAGTTAAGTCCCTATTGCTGTTTCCATAAGATTTATCCTGTTAAACTTTAGAGGAGCTCAGCAAATGGATATTCTTTACAAAGTAATCAATACCCGAATAAATGGTGATTAACACAGCTGCCCATATCGCTATTAAATCAAACGGAATACCCAGAAAAACAAACGGGAAATTATTTATGAGCAGTGCTACAATAGCAACGATCTGGATGATCGTCTTTAATTTCCCCCAATTGCTTGCAGCAACCACAGAGCCATCCAATAAGGCGATCTGTCTCAGACCCGTAACCGCAAACTCACGACTGACAATCACAACGACAACCCATGAATCAATTTTTCCCATTTCCACCAAAGAAACCAATATAGCAGTTACCAACAGCTTATCAGCAAGGGGGTCCAACAGCTTGCCCAAATTGGTGACCATATTATTTTTACGAGCCAAATATCCGTCAAGGCCATCTGTGCTGGCTGCTACAAGGAAAATGATAGCCGCAATCAGCTGATTATACGGCAGCGTGAATGCACCGATCTCAATCGGTGGCGGATAAAAATCAAAATCCACCAGCAAAGCCAGCATCATCACCGGGATAAGGCAAATCCGCGTTATTGTAATTCTGTTGGGTAAATTCACAACACACTCTCCCCTGATTATCGTACTTGATTACAAATGGCAGCTTTCGGATTGAATTCAATCCTATGTAAATCGCTTTCGACGAGCGTTATACACCTCAATGTCTGCATTTTCGTTACAAGTATAATATGGCGCAAAACGCATGTCAAAATAACCTGCTGCACATCAAGCAACGTTTAGTCCTACAAAATCTATGAGAGAAAACGGCTTATTTCATGTTTGTAAATTGAAGCTCCAACGGCAGATCGGCTTTCCGCAGCAATTGAATAATGGCTTGTAAATCATCCCTATTTTTTCCAGTTACTCGAATTTGATCACCTTGAATCTGACTTTTCACTTTAAGCTTGGAATCCCGAATAAGGATATTAATTTTTTTGGCGTTATCCTGATCAATTCCCTGCTTAAGAGAAAGACGCTGACGCACTGAACCTAAAGAAGCTGGTTCCAATTTTCCAAATTCCACGTTTTTAAGGGATAGACCTCGTTTGACCATTTTAGATTGCAAAATATCAATCACCGCATTCAGCTTGTATTCATCTTCCGATGCAATCGTAAGGGCATCTTTCTCAAGCTTGAGGCTACTTTTGCTCCCCTTGAAATCAAATCTCGTTTCAATTTCACGCTCCGTCTGATGAACCGCATTTGTTAACTCCTGCATATCCATTTTGGAGACGATATCAAATGAATTTTCTGAAGCCATCGTTTCACTTTCCTTTCCACAACAAAGTTCAATATCTAATTATAGGCTAGTCATTTACAAAAATCCAATAATCCGTTCACTAAAAAGGCGTTCTTGCCAGTTCCCCGACAAAAACGCCTTTATTTACAATTGCAGTTTAACATTTCTAATAGTGACTTCGTGTTGGATTTCTAAACATATCCAAAATTCCAAGCACAATGTGAGCAAGACCAAAGCCTAATATGCCATAGCCCCATGCATTCGGTGTTAGATAATAGCCCAGTAAACTGACAATAATCCCGAGCCCAGTCACAATCCAGCTGACGGTCATAACGTATACACCTCACTTTGCGGAAAATGAACTGACTGACTTTCCAAGAATTACAGTCATTAGTATTTCACCGCAACAAGGCGTTTATTCACCATCAGTAGTTGTACTAGAATCTGTCCCACTTTGTGTAGTATCCGTACTACCATTTGTCGTCGTATCCGTTGAACCCGTCACCCCAGTACTCGCTCCAGTGGAAGAAGCTTCCCCTTGCTGTATCAACACGCGAGTCGTCGATTTATTATCGGTTATCTGTTGGCCGGCGACGGAAATATCCGTGGCAGAAGACCGTCCTGATTTGATATATAAGCCTTCTGGACCGATATCAAAAGACATGGCATCTCCACTTTTAGTCATACCATAGCTCAGCTTTTCTCCACGGGAATTTTGTCCCTTGTACACCTCAAGCCAGCTTTCACCCGTTGCCTTAATATCAACCTTGACCGTGGCCCCCGTTGCACTGGAGACTTTGAAGATCGTCGTCTTGCCTTGCTTACCATCCTGAGCCACCGTTACTCCCTGCGCTGGCGTAGTCGTATCCGGCTGCTGACCAGTATTTGGAGTCGTCGCATCTGTAGTTCCCGTACCACCTGGCTGGGTTTCCCCGGTTTTTCCCGTATCAGGGGTCTGCCCGCCAGCACCATTTGGTGCCGTTATCTGACCATTATTCGGTGTCGTAGTTGTATTTGGAGTAGACGTGTTTGGTGTCGTACTTGACGTTGTGTTAGGTGTTGTACTTGGTGTACTTGGCGTTGTAATCGGCGTTGTGTTTTCTGCTGTTTTTGGAGTGGAATGGTTGTTACTCACCCAATAAGCATAAATAACCCCAACAATGAGAACTAGAAAAAGCCACATTAACGCTGTAGGCAACCATTTAAGATTGCCAATCGTCGCGGGACGACTGGAGCGTTTCTGTGTAACAGGCTCCATGACTGCTTCCGGTTCAGGTTCAGGCACATTGCTTTGGTGCCCTTCCAGAAGCTCATCGGGATTCAACCCGACCGTTTCGGCGTATGTTTTAATAAAAGCTCTGACATAAAAGCTTCCCGGCAGCACTTTGTAATCGCCCGTCTCAATGGCTTCCAGATAACGTTTGCGTATCTTCGTCATTTCCTGAACATCGTCAAGGCTCAATCCTTTTTGCAGCCGGGCCTCCTTTAATTGCTGACCCAGTTCTGACATGTCATCATCTCCTTGTGTAATTACACTTATTTAAAGATCTTCTGTATAACTGGCTGTAAAGGTATCATAAATAATTTCCTCAGCCGGATTATTGCGAAGTTCAATAATGATATTGAAATCGTCAAAGCTGTATCCCGATTCACGCACAAATACATCAGGATGCTCAATAACTTTGGTACTTGGCATGCTCATAATTTCCTGAAGCAGGTGATAATGTCTTTCATTTGATCGAATTGTACTCACAATGCCGTCAATAATAAACACATTGTTGGGATTCATTTCTTCCTCAGAAAGCTGACTGCGTACCGTCTGTCGTAATAACGTCGACGACACAAAAGTCCATCGCTTCATTGCACATACGCTACTGGCAATAATGGACTCCGTTTTACCCACACGCGGCATCCCGCGAAGACCAATTACCTGATTGCCATCCCTCTTTAATACTTCACCCAAAAAATCGACCAGCAACCCAAGCTCATCGCGTGTAAAGCGGAAAGTTTTACGATCATCTGAATCCCGATCAATGTAACGGCCATGTCTAACTGCCAATATATCGACCAGTCTCGGAGCACGTAAGGCCGTGACTGTAATGTTGCTGGCTTTTTTTAACGTATCTCCGAGAATGCGTATTTTCTCGTCATCGTCTGTTTCGAGAAGCATCCCCCGTCTTTCGCCTTCAACACCGTTAATCGTCAGTATATTAACCCCCAGAATACCAAGCATGGAAGCAATGTCCCCCAGCAGTCCGGGTCGATTTTTATGTATCTTGTATTCCATGTACCACTGTTTCGTCTCTTCCGTCACGTTAGCACCTCATTTACATTCAAACCGTCAACAATGCCAAATCAAAGCATAATTGTATCATAAGATAGCATCATTCGACAAAACCAATTATTGAAATTTAATAGGCTATATTGTGTTGTAAGCCTCAATCACGTTTATGATATATAAATTACAATGGAATTACAAGAACAGCTCTGTAACCATTACAGAAAAGCCCCCCAAAAGGGAGCTTTTCATGTTGGTTCCTGCTTATGCGTTGCTCTTGGCTAATTTAACCATTAGCCGGGCGATGGTATGACGCTCGTTCTCATCGGCAACTCCCCACAGTTCTTTCAGTGCGCGGTTGGAGTGGTTGGCTGGATCGACCTTCTCATCCAGAAAATCACCGATTTCGTAAGCAAGCTCTGCAATGGTATCTTGACTGATTCCCAGCTTCTCCGCTTGCTCTACACGCTGACCAAGGAACTTTTTCCAAACATCAAAATTCTGAACAACTGTTGACATACTTAAATCCTCCTTAGATGATTCAGATTTAAAATCAACAGTTGTAATATGCTCTTCACAGACGCTTACTATACTGGTGAATTCCTCCATGCGCTGTATTCCTTAAGTCACCCATCCTCCGTTAGGACTTATGACCTGGCCATTAATATAACCTGACTCAGGAAGCGCAAGAAAATAAACCAAGGACGATATTTCATCAGGCCGCGCCAATCGTCCGGCAGGGATATCTTCCTCCAAACTGTTAATTTCGCCTGCATCCAAATGATCCAACATCGACGTGTCTACTGCCCCTGGAGCCACAGCATTCACTGTTACGCCAGAAGGCGCAACCTCTTGAGCCAGCGCTTTAGTGAAAGCGTTAATGCCTCCCTTGGTAGTGGAGTACAATACCTCGCACGAAGCTCCACATATGCCCCACACAGACGAAACATTCACAATACGGCCATAGCGTTGGGAAATCATATGCGGCATAAAAACCTGCGTACATAAAAAAGTTCCCTTAACATTCACGGCCATCACTTCGTCCCATTCCTCTTCTGAAACATCTGAAAGTAGCCCATAATGAGATATTCCAGCATTATTCACTAGAATATCTGGCTTCATTCCGTGATTATCCAGCTTTTCCCGCATGCGTTCAATCTGCTCCTTACTCCGCAGATCGGCTGACACAGTCATTACCTTGCCTGAATAAGTCATGCAACGACGGGCAACTTCATTTGCTTTTTCATGGGACTTCATGTAGTGAATGACCACATTCATCCCTACTGCTGCAAAACGCTCGGCAATAGCCGCACCAATTCCACCACTTGCTCCTGTAATCAGCACAGTCGTATCACCAATAGCCTTTAATTCTCCGCCCTCGGTGGTCATCGGTTCCCTCTCCCTAGACATTACGGACTCACCACCAGCGATATTGCCATTTGATCCCACTGTATATGATCTTTCAGACGTCGGTTTACATCCTCAAGCGTGATACTTTCATAAACCGGAAGCAATTGAAAAAAATCACTGCCGCGGAAGCGATGTCTTGTAAACTCATGTGCAATATTTTCAGGAGAATTGAGTGTGCGTAGATAACCGCCGATCTTCTTTTTGCGCGCTCGTTCAAAATGTTCTGCTGCAAATCCCTTCTTCTGAATAGACTCTACCTCTTCTCGTATCCTAGCCAACAGCCGATCAGGGTCTTTCGTATCTCCACCGATCGCAGAAAATGCATACTGTTGCGTACTATTGTACTCATGGCCAAAACTGTCCGAAATCAGATCCTCATCGTAGAGCTTCTGATATAGCTGTGTACTGGAACCAAACAAGAGATCAAGCATCAGCTTAGTTTCGAGATCATGACGAAGCAATGCTTCCCCCGTTAGACCTACTTCGGTCTCCTTGAATCCCAAAAGCAGCTTTGGCAAAGAAACGGCCAGCTTTACTTCACGCCGTGGTTCTGCAACTGTAGTGGGTTCATCATCGAAAATCCGCTCGATCTCTCCCTGCGGCTTATAGTCCTTTTTCGCCTGATTATTACGTACCAATTCAATTACTTCGGCTGGGTCCACTCCACCTACTACAAAAAGAATCATATTACTTGGATGGTAAAAAGCTTCATAGCAACTGTACAATGTTTCCTTTGTAATTGTACTGATGGATTGAATAGTACCTGCTATATCAATATGCACCGGATGGACCTTGTACAATGCCTCAATCAAACCAAAGTAACTCCGCCAGTCGGGGTTATCTTCATACATATTGATTTCCTGACCGATAATGCCTTTTTCCTTCTCCACATTTTCATCTGTAAAGTAAGGATGCTGAACAAAATTGACTAACGTGGTCAAATTTTCTTGAATGCGTTCGGTTGCCGAAAACAGATATACTGTTTGATCAAAGCTCGTAAATGCGTTCGCCGATGCTCCATTAGAGGAAAAGATAGCAAAAATATCGCCTTCAGGCTCTTCAAACATTTTATGCTCCAAAAAATGGGCTATGCCATCTGGCACTTTGACGGGCTGCTGACCTTCTACCCGGAAATGATTATCAACTGAGCCGTATTTAGTCGCAAATGTGGCATACGTCTTCTGAAAGCCCGGTTTGGGCAACACATAAACGTGCAAGCCATTATCCATTACTTCATAGTACAGCGTTTCCTGCAAATGCTCATACGATATATGCTCCAACGCTATTCCCCCTTCTGGTCTCTCAAGAAATAAATAGTGTCCAGTCGGAACGTCCGGGCGGCATCCTGAACATCCTGCACCTTGACTGCCTCCACCTGGCTTAGCAGTTCCTCTACCGTCCGCTCTTTGCCGGAAAGCTGTCTGTTAAAATCATAGGCAATCATTTCAAAAGCGGAGTCCTGCATTTCCTTTAGCAAGTTGCGTATCATCGCCTGCGTCTGGGTCATTTCTAGCTCGGTAATCGCTCCATTTTGCGTATCTTCCAGTTGCTTGCGGATAATAGTAACCGCCTTCTCATAATTAGGAATTTCGATACCGGATTGTATTGTGCCAATGCCTTTATGCCCGTCATACCGTGACGAAGCGTAATACGCCAAACTCTCCTTCTCCCTCACATTGACAAACAGCTTTGAATGCGGATACCCGCCCAGAATGCCATTGTACATCAGAGCGGAAGCGTAACGTTCATCGCCATACGTAATAGGGGTGCGCAGTCCCATGTTGAGCTTGCCTTGGTTCACATCGAGACGCTCTACTATAGTTTGCACATCACGTTCTACCGATTTGGGCTGTTCGAGTACATATTCCGTTTCCGTCGAGCGATTTAATTGAAAATAGCGATCAACAAACTTTTCAACTTCTTCCAGCGTGGTATCACCCACAACATATAAATCCATGCTGGCATTATTCAGCCATTCTCCATAAGCCTCGTATAAACTTTGTGCACTTATGCTGTCCAGATCAGATCGCTGACCAAGAGGATGCAGACGATAAGGCTCATCCTTGCACATCTCCTCCATACAGCGCTCCCCAGCATAACGTATTTTATCGTTAACTATAGATTCCAGCTTCTTACGAACATTTTCTCGTTCCTGCTGTACATATCCTGTTTGAAATGCACCGTTTTCCAATGCAGGCTTCGTCAGAACCTCTCCTAGGAAAGCAAACGAACGATCCAGTAAACTATCTGGACTGCTTACAAAACTGTCATTAATCGTATCCATACGAAATTGAACGATCTGATAATCTCCACGTTTGTATACATCGAATCCAAAACCCGCACCATACAATTGCTCTAACTGCTCTCTAAATTGTGTAGTCTGCGGATATGATTCTGTACCCCGTCGCAGAACGAAAGGTACCAGTCCCACACGAGTTACGGTTTCCTCACGTAGCGGAGTACCTACATACAGTGATATGGCAAACGTCTTAAAGCGCTTGGTCGGCAGTACATGAATCCTCAGTTGTCTGCGTGTACCACGCTCGAAACCTGTTTTGTTCAAGTCCAAAACTCCTTTGTGACGTCAATTTGCGTCTAGCCTTTGATTAGCATTAGCTGTTGTACATCTCTTTCCTATAAAGAGGTAAAGTGTACCAATCTTTATTCTAACTATGCAAAAGCCAAGAAGCAACCGGAGACAAGCTCCCGGCTGCTTCGGCGTTTTACATGCAGAAAATATGTTCCCCGATGGTTTTCACCTGCGGACGGGACCAAATCCATTTGGAGGTGGCTGTTCTAGGGTTAAAATAATAGAGACATCCTCCGCTTGGGTCCCAGCCATTCAGGGCTTGACGTACCGCCTTTTGTGCAGTCTCATTCGGCGTGAGCCAGATTTGGCCGTCTGCTACAGCAGTGAAAGCCCCCGGCTGAAAGATTACCCCAGACGGTGTGTTTGGAAAACTGGGCGACTTGACCCTGTTCAAAATGACAGCCGCCACGGCAACTTGTCCTTCAAACGGCTCGCCGCGGGATTCACCGTAGACCGCATTGGCCATGATCTTAAGATCGTTTTCAGAAAGCCCCATGGTGTTGGCCGATCCCATCGTTTCTTCATTTTGATCTGATTTATTGTTATTGTTCGCTGCCTGTCCCTGATCGGATCCTTGATTGTTACGATGCATTGGCGTTTCCGTTGGCTTCCAGTGTGGAGTAGCATTCACCAGTTTTAATTTGGTTTTCGCACCAACTACTCCATCGGGTCTGATACCAAACTCCTTTTGAAAACCCTTGACAGCCTTTAGTGTACTACTGCCAAAATGGCTGTCCACTTTCCCACCAAAAAAACCCAGCAACTTCAATCGTGATTGCAGCTCATAAACATCCTGGCCATAAGAACCAAAATCAACCGCTTCTGAACTGAATGTCGGCTGAACAGGCTGCGCTGCTGTTACTTTCTGCTGCGTGCTCAGCGACTCTGCTCGCTCCTGTGCAGAGTCGTTTTTAAAAAGTCCTGTGTACGTAATAGCCGAGGCTGCGAGAATACCCGTGCAAATCCAGACCATTGTCTTTTTCATATGCTGCGCTCTACCTTTCTTTTGTGGGATTAACAGGATGGCTACGTTTATTATGACAAGCTCCGCTAGAAGCTATTCACCCTTTTAATCTTCTTTTAGCAGGCAGTTCCAAACCTCAAAAAAACATCACAAAAAAACGCTATTTGCGTGCATGGAGTTGTCATACTTAACAACTCATCATGCGTACAAACAGCGTTTTAATGAAATGCTGTAAAAGATAATGCTCAGGAGCTAACTTTATTTTGCTGATATTGTTCCATTGATATAAGTACCTCACGGGGCTTACTTCCCTCGTAAGGACCGATGACACCGCGAGCTTCCATGGAGTCAATCAGTCGGGCAGCACGCGTATAACCGATCCGCATACGGCGCTGAAGGAGCGAAACGGAAGCTTGTTTAGCCTCTAAAATGATGTTGACAGCTTGATCATACAGCTCATCCAGCATTTCATCCGCATCAGTGGATACCTCTTCCACCTCCGGCACAAGCGTTTCATCATACTGCGCTTCACCCTGTTCACGTACATAGTTAACAATGTTTTCCACTTCCTGATCACTCATAAATGCTCCCTGAACACGGACTGGTTTGGAAGCACCCATCGGCATGAACAGCATGTCACCACGTCCGAGCAGTTTCTCAGCACCACCCATATCCAGTATGGTGCGGGAATCCACCTGCGAAGAAACGCCGAAGGCAATACGTGAAGGAATATTGGCTTTAATAACCCCTGTAATTACGTCAACTGAAGGTCTTTGTGTTGCAATAATCAGATGGATGCCTGCTGCACGCGCCATTTGGGCAAGTCGCGCAATCGCATCCTCCACATCTCCTGCAGCAACCATCATCAAATCTGCCAGCTCGTCCACAATAACGACAATGTAAGGCAGAAATGCATCCGGGTTATCCTTCATCAAATTGTTGTAACCCTCAATATTACGGGTGCCTGATTTGGAAAACAGCTCATACCTTTTTTCCATTTCAACTACAATTTTCTTCAATGCCAGTGAGGCACGCTTTGGATCAGTCACGACCGGAGCCAATAAATGGGGAATTCCGTTATACACGTTCAACTCTACCATCTTGGGATCGACCATCAGAAATTTCACTTCATCCGGCTTCGCTTTGTACAAAATACTCGTGATGATCCCATTGATACACACCGATTTACCCGAACCCGTAGCTCCAGCTACAAGCAGATGGGGCATCTTGGCTAAATTACCGACAATCGTTTGTCCTGCAATATCACGTCCAAATGCAATCGACAAATTGGAAACTGATTCCTGGAAAACTGTCGTCTCCATTACCTCACGCATGGTTACGATAGAAACTTCATTATTCGGAACTTCTATCCCTATGGCGGACTTGCCGGGAATAGGTGCCTCCATACGGATATCCTTTGCAGCAAGCGCAAGTGCAATGTCATCCGTCAGACTCACAATCCGGCTAACCTTCACGCCAATGTCTGGCTGGATTTCATAGCGTGTGACGGCTGGACCACGTACAACCTCCAGCACTTTCGCCCGAACACCGAAGCTCTCCAGCGTGGCCTCCAGCTTGCGTGCTGTTTGCATGTAATCCTTTTGTCCCATGCCTTTGCCTGCATTTTGCGGTTTGGCAAGCAAACGAAACGATGGGAGCTTGTACGGCTTAGGCGGTGGTGGAGCTGGAATAGCTACATTGGTCCCTTCAGCTTCTTCGCCTGTCACCCCGTTAGCAATCGTCTGAGCCAGTTCCTGAGCTTCTTCTGATGTCCCATGGATCGTTGCCGAATCATTTCTATTCATATCCGCATCAGCATCCATAAAATTACTATCCAGGTGTTCATCAATAATGGAATCGTTCCGCACTCCACTTGTCAGGGAGTCTTCAAGTTCAGCCTCTGATCTTTTTTCCTCATTTTTCACTTGTTCGAAGAAGTCCCTAATGATTGGCGATCTTTTCACCGGAATTGAGGCTTCCTGTTCAGCGTGTTCGATCACGTCAGACAGTTCTTCTCCCTGATTGCCATTTCTCCACTGAGGCTGCACGTCACCAGCCTCATATAGAAGATCATGTTCATCTTCATCCGCATGGGCAGGTTGCTCTTCCTTGTCCGCCTTATCTGTATTTTTAAGGCCAAACAACTGAAAGAAAATGGGCTGCTTGCGTGCTGGAGGCTGCATTTCATCAAAGTCATCATCCATATCCTCCTCATAGGCAGGAATAGGCTCAGATTTGGGTTTTCTATTTCCGCTGCCCTTGCTTGATGCAGAAAGCGGAGTGGCTTTTCCAGTCCATTTTTTCCGCACGCTTCCCCCGGCTGTCAGCAGTTTGGTCTTTACAATCCGCACTAAATCCACATAAGACAGTTGAGTCATCAGCATAAAACAAATGACGAACATGACAATCATGATCAGCTTAGCTCCTGTGAGACCAAACAGCCACAACAGAACGGTAAGCTGTAATGCGCCAACGTAGCCCCCGCTAATATCCTTATTCAGCATGGAGGTATGGCCTTGCTGGTCAGGCGACAGCAACTGCTCACGCATATCTATATGTATCTGGGTCATCACTCCGCCTGGCTGAAGCGCGTTGATCGGTCCCAAACGCTGCTCCATAGATGAAATAGAACTCATAAGTGTAAAGGCAAATACCAACAACAGCAAACCCGTCTTCCGTGAGTTCCACTGGTTCGGCCACTTGCGGTGAATCATCACCATCAGACCATAATAAATGCCAATCAGGGGGATCACAAAATAGAATTTCCCCAGTACAAGCCCAAACATCTTGGATAGCGACCGACCAACTGCCGCTTCACCCGACAACGCAATGACCGCCAATGTAATCAGCACAATGCCGTAAATTTCATATTTTAAAACTCCGCCAAATATGGCTTTCTTTTTTCTTTTTCTTCTTCTGGACATACAAGGTCACCCCCCAGAAGAATATTATACCACGTCACTCGCTATCCGCACATATGTTCTTTTTCAGCAGCAAATGACCTATTTCTGTACTATTCGACAGCTTCTATGACCACTCGATGACCTGACCTGGTCCATAACGAGGATTGAGGTAGGCTTCCAATGGGCAGTCCAACAGCCTTACTATGATCCCCCGACGACTTTCAAGCGGCTGTACCTGCATAAGCAGACCGTCTACCCGGACCTCTACAAGCTCCTCACCTTCCTTCCACATCCCTTCCCACACCAATTCCATTGGCATTACAGTATATAATGTCATTGGGGTAGCTCCTTGCTGTGCTCACTTGAAGGGGCTCCTGTAGCATTGGGTGAAAAAGGGGCATATGGAGTCTGCTGTGGAGTCCCTGTCATCCCGTTTTGCTGACGGCGCGCCTCAATGATAGTATTCAACTGTTTTAGCGCCTCTCCTATCCCACCAACCGCATCCATCAAACCGTATTTTACTGCATCGATTCCTCCAACCGCTGTACCAATGTCACGGTTTAATTCTCCAGTTTTGAACATCAGTTCCTTGAACCGATCTTCTGTGATGCGGGAATGAGAAACGACGAAGCGGACGACACGCTCCTGCATTTTTTCCATATATTCAAAAGTCTGTGGGACTCCAATGACCAGGCCGCTCATACGAATAGGATGAATGGTCATCGTCGCACTCTCGGCAATGTAAGAATAAGTAGAAGATACGGCAATCGGCACACCGATACTATGCCCTCCACCTATGACAATGGTCACTGTTGGTTTACTCATGGATGCGATCATCTCTGCAATAGCCAGTCCTGCCTCTACATCTCCGCCAACTGTATTTAGCAAAATCATTAATCCTTCGATACGTGGGTTTTGCTCTGCCGCTACCAACTGCGGAATAATATGCTCATATTTTGTTGTTTTGTTTTGAGGCGGTAAGATGAGATGTCCTTCAATCTGACCGATAATCGTCATACAAAAAATATTGGACTCGCTTCCGGGCATGGAGGTTTGACCCAGCTGCTGTAAAGCCTCCATAGCAGGTAAAACGGGTCTTTGTCCAACTTCTGGTTGTTCTGGCGTTTCCGTTTCCTCGTTGCCAGAAGATAAATTGCTGTAATGTTCCATATGGGTGATCTTCCTTTCGCTTTACGTATCTATGTGCCCCGTATTCACCCTATAGTATGGGATAGAAATGGAATATTTTATACCCACCTCCATGCCTTTCCTCAACTCCAAAATCAAAAAAAGCCTCTCTCCCCGCGGAAACCGTCCAATATTTCCTGCGGGAAGAGAGGCGACTGTGTGCCTGTGACTTAAGTTTTTAATTCAAGTTTTTGAACATATTTCAATTGAATCACACTTCCATTATAATTGGCAGAATCATCGGTCTGCGACGAGTTTGCTCATACAAGAAGCGACCCAGTGCATCCTTGACATTTGTCTTGAGGGAAGCCCATTCATTTACATTTTCACTCATGAGCTTGTGCAGTGTACTTGAAACAATACGATTTGCTTCATCCAGCAAACCTTCTGATTCACGAACATACACGAAACCACGGGAAATGATATCCGGGCCCGACTTAATCGTGCCATCTTGCTTGCTCAGTGTGACAACCACTACCAAAATACCGTCCTGTGACAATAATTTGCGGTCGCGCAACACGATATTTCCTACATCTCCTACGCCTAGTCCATCAATCAGTACGTTACCTGCTGTAACTTTACCAGCTCTACGTGCTCCACCATTCTGAATTTCAATGACTTCACCGATATCCGTGATAAAGATATTTTCAGGCTCGATACCTACTCCTTCAGCAAGCAGAGCGTGACGACGCTGCATTCTGAACTCACCGTGAATTGGCAAGAAGAATTTTGGTTTCATCAGATTCAGCATCAGCTTGAGTTCTTCCTGGCTGCCGTGTCCAGAAACGTGGATACCAGGATTAGCTGCACTGTAGTATACATTGGCACCCAGACGGAACAGCTCATCAATAGTGCGTCCAACATATTTTTCATTACCTGGTACCGGAGTAGCTGCGATGATCACTGAGTCCCCTGGAAGGATATCTACCTTACGATGCGTAGAACGAGCCATTCTTGTCAAAGCAGACATTGGTTCACCCTGACTACCTGTGCAGAGAATAACTACGCGATCCGCTGACATTTTGCCAACTTCTTCAGGCTCAATCAGCATTCCATCTGGGATTTCCAAGTAGCCCAAATCAGAAGCAATACCTACGACATTAACCATGCTGCGACCAATAACCGTTACTTTACGTCCAGTTGCCTCAGCAGCATTAATGACCTGCTGAATGCGATGTACGTTCGAAGCAAAAGTGGCTACGACCACACGCTGTCTCGACTTGCGGAAAATATCTTCCAGCACAATGCCAACGCTCTTTTCCGAAGGTGTAAAGCCCGGTTTTTCGGCATTAGTACTGTCTGACAATAGAGCCAGTACGCCACGTGTGCCAATCTCAGCCATACGCTGCAAATCTGCATATTGTCCGTTCACCGGAGTATGATCAAATTTGAAGTCTCCTGTATGAACAACAGCGCCTTCAGGAGTATCAATGCAAACACCTACAGAATCAGGAATACTATGGTTGGTTTTGAAGAATGTTACTTTCAATGTGGAGCCCAGCTTGATTTCGGAATCAGCATTGATCAAAATGCGTTTGGTTTCACCAAGCAGATTCGCTTCCTTCAGCTTGTTTTCCACCAGTCCCAGCGTCAACTTGGTACCATATACAGGTACATTCAAATGTTTCAGCACGTAAGGCAAACCGCCGATATGGTCCTCGTGACCATGAGTCAACACAATGCCTCTTACTTTGTCGCGGTTCTCTGTAAGGTAGGAAATATCAGGAATAACGATATCGATGCCAAGCATGTCCTCTTCCGGAAATTTCAGACCGGAATCCACCACGACAATGTCGTTGCCGTATTGAACGACATACATATTTTTCCCGATTTCACCGACGCCGCCCAAAGCGAAAATCATCAATTTATCGTTGTTTGTTTTTTTAGACAAATGAATCTAAACCTCCTATGGTAGTTGGACGTCGTACCTTGATTTGTTATTTAATTTTCAAAAAAATACCGCACCCAGTCACTTGACCCCATTATACATGATTAAAATACGAAAAAACAAGTCATCCTGTTCGTTACGCTAGGTTTCCCATTGCCTTCTCAAACCATAAGTATGTGCCATTTTATCTACATGCCTGGTTAATAGCATAGCAAAAAGGACGTTCTATAAGAACGCCCTTCATATTCGGAAGACCTTGTCAGGGCAATAACCCAGTCGATATTATACCTACCGACTGCCCTTAACAAGGATACTCCTTGTATTCATCAACATCTTTCGTCTATTTCTTTTTAGCGGGTAAATAAATTCTTAATAAACTCTGCTTCATCCTCGGTAGGCGGGATAAGTGGCAACCGAACTGAACCTACCTTAATCCCCCGTAACTCCAATGCATACTTTACAGCTACCGGATTAGGCAAAGGATGAGGACAGCCGAACATGCCCTTAAAAATCGGGAACAACTGTTGATGCAGTTTTGCTGCCTCTTGAGCGTGTCCTCCTACAAAGGAATCCAGCATTCGCTTCATTTCTGCACCTACCACGTGACTTGCTACGCTGATAATGCCATAAGCACCTACAGCCATGGCAGGCAATCCAGATGCATCATCCCCGGAATAAACCAGAAAACCTTCTGGTGCTGCCGCTGCAATCTGTGTAACTTGTGCAAGTGATGCACATTCTTTGGTTCCTACAATGTTCGGAATTTGTGCAAGCCGCAGTGTCGTTTCAGCTGTCAGGCTGGCACCGGTACGGCTTGGAACATTATACAGTATCGCTGGAAGGGATGTGGAGTTTGCAATACTTTTGAAGTGCTGATACATCCCTTCCTGATTCGGTTTATTATAATATGGCACTACCAGCAGCACACCGTCTGCTCCCGCCTGCTCCGCAGCACGGGTGAGGTGGATGGAATGACGTGTGTTATTGCTTCCTGTCCCTGCAATAATTTTACATCGCCCAGCTGCTTTTTCTACAACAAATGCAAACAGCTTAATTTTTTCATCATCACTCAGGGTAGGAGACTCCCCTGTTGTTCCAGATACAACAAGTGACTCTGAATGCTGTTCTTCTATTAAATAATCAATCAACGAGGACAATGCAGTCCAGTCAATCTCTCCTTGCTGATCAAAAGGTGTCACCATTGCGGTAATCAATCTGCCGAAGTTCACCATGCTGCCTCCTTTTTTTGCAAGTCCGAGCACGGACAATGCGCCTATTGATGGAGTTCAAATTTATTATGCAATGCGCGTACAGCCTGCACCATATCTTCCTTTTTAACAAGTACCCAGATCGTGGTGTTGGAATCTGCCGATTGAAGGATCTGTACGTCTGATTCTGTCAATGCCTCCACAATTGTCGCCATAATACCTGGTACCCCGTTGATACCACCGCCTATGACCGAAACTTTAGCACACCCGGCCAGTATTTTAGGCTCTAGACCCAAACCGTTAAGTACTTCAACCGCTTTGCTTCCATCATTATCAAATACGGTATAAACCGCTCCTGATGGAGTTACATTAATGAAATCGACGCTGATTCCGTGTTCAGCCATAGATTTGAATACTTGTAATTGCAAGTGCTCCAAACCCGACTTTAATTCAACAGTAATTTGAGTAACATTTCCGACATACGCAATACCGGTCACGAAGCGGTCTACGATATCTGCCTGCACATCTTTAAAGCCTTCCGGATGGGTAACCAACGTCCCCTCTCCCTCGGAGAAGGTAGAGCGAACCCGTACCGGAATATTAGCCTGCATGGCTATTTCAACAGCACGAGGATGGATCACCTTTGCTCCCTGATGAGCCATATTACAAATTTCCGTATAGCTAACATGTGCAAGCGGCTTCGCATTTTCCACAATACGCGGATCAGCGGTCAAAATACCATTCACATCTGTATAAATATCAACCATATCCGCATGTAGAGCAGCACCTAGTGCAGTAGCTGACGTATCGCTGCCTCCCCGACCAAGGGTAGTCATATCACCATCAGCTGTTTGTCCCTGAAAACCAGTCACAATGACCACTCTGCCTTGGTTCAGTTCTTCCACAATACGGTCTGGCTTGATATCCAAAATCCGAGCATTGCCGTATTGATCATCCGTAATAAAGCCTGCCTGTGCTCCAGTCAGCACTGTAGCAGGGATACCTTCCTTCTCCATCAGGCTGCACAATGTAGCAGCAGAAATGATTTCACCACAGCACAGCAGTAAATCCCGTTCGCGCTTCGGAAGACTGTCGCCGTTAGATGCCGCCCAATCCAGCAACGTGTCCGTGGCATAAGGCTCTCCTTTCCTCCCCATGGCCGACACAACAACAACTAATTGAAAATTTTGCTTCAGTTCCCGCTTCACATGTGCCAGCACAAGTTGACGCGCTTCAGGTGTGGATAGCGAGGTTCCCCCAAATTTTTGCACCAAAATACCCATTATTCTTCCCCCATATACTCCCGGCTTTAGGAACGTTACTCCGCTTTTGCAGCAATAATTTCCGCGATTTGCACCGCGTTCCATGCCGCTCCCTTGAGCAGATTGTCGGATACGACCCACAAGTTCAAACCACGGCTATTGCCCAAATCACGACGTACACGCCCTACGAATACGTCAGGTTTTCCTGCCGCTTCGGATGCGAGCGGATAAAGCTGGGCAGCAGGATCGTCTACCAGCGTTACTCCAGGTGCGGAAGCCAACAGATTACGAACTTCTTCTAGATCATAATCTTTTTTAAGCTCTACATAGACGGATTCCGAGTGACCGTATACAACAGGAATACGCACACACGTTGCTGTTACGTCTACAGAATCGTCACCCAGTATTTTTTTCGTTTCGCGTACCATTTTCATTTCTTCCAGTGTATAGCCATTATCCTGAAACTTATCGATTTGCGGAATAGCATTGAAAGCAATCTGATGTTTTACTGGCAACGAACCTACCGGCAGCAGATCTGGCTGAACCTCATCACCGTTAAGAATGGCTGCGCTTTGACGATTCAATTCATCAATAGCACGGCTTCCAGCGCCCGATACGGCCTGGTATGTGGATACTATGATACGAGAAATGCCATATTGATCATATAATGGTTTCAAAGCAGCTACCATCTGAATGGTGGAGCAGTTCGGGTTGGCGATAATTCCCTGATGCTCGGCAATTTTATCGCTGTTCACCTCAGGTACTACAAGAGGAGCTGTCGGTTCCATTCGGAATGCGTTGGTGTTGTCAATGCAAACTGCCCCATGACGAACAGCATGCGGCGCCAGTTCCTTACTCACGTCTCCGCCTGCACTAAACAAAGCAATGTCGATTCCTTCAAAGCTGTCGGGGGTAGCAATCTCTACTGGAATCTGCTGACCTTTAAAGCTAATTAACGTGCCGGCAGAACGAGGCGAAGAAAGAAATTTGATTTTGTCCACAGGAAAATCTCGTTTTTCCAGCAGATTTACGATCTGTTCGCCTACAGCGCCTGTCGCTCCAACGACAGCTACATTAAACTTTCTATTGCTCATCTGGTGTATCTCCCCTTCTCGACTAAAAAACCATTTTTTATTCTGAAAGCATCCACCGCCAACAAGAAATTAGACTCGATGCATTATCGAATCATCTTCTAGGCGAGGGATGCTCAGCAGTTAACTATAGTACTTCATAGGGTCTTGCGTTCCACAATCATCGGCTGAATCTGTTTGCCCTGCAATGCTTCATAGGCAGCCTCTGGAATCAACTCCATATTGGCTACAAGCGAGTTCGGCTTTTTAACTGGATTATCCTGTCCGAACGGCACAAAAAAGATGTTTTTGGCTACTAGTAACTTGGCGATATTAGCAGCATTTAGACCAAGTCCATCATTAGTAGAAATGGCTAAAAGAAGTGGACGACCATTGCGTAATTGCGCCTTGGCAGCCATTAAAACCGGACTGTCTGTCATCGCATTCGCTAACTTACTCATCGAATTCCCCGTCAACGGTGCAATCACCAGCACATCGAGCATTTGGGAGGGTCCCAGTGGCTCAGCCTCCACAATTGTAGAAATGATATCATTCCCTGTTATATCTTTCAACTGTTTTTGCCAACTTTGCGAAGTACCGAAACGAGTATCCGTTGTTAGTACGGTATTGGATATAATCGGAACGACCTTCGCACCCTCATCTACGAAGCGCTGTATAACAGGCATTACCTCTTCAAACGTGCAATGTGAGCCTGTAATGGCATAACCTACTGTTTTCCCTTGCCAACTCATTGCGCATCCCCCCGATCAGGATTATCTTCCATTAACAACTGCACCAGCGTATTCGCTATAATGGCACCTGCAGTTTTGGGAGCAACTATACCAGGAAGACCGGGGGCAAGCATAGCCGTAATTCCACGTTTTTCCGCATACCGGAAATCACAACCGCCCGGGGCAGAAGCAAGATCTATAATCACGGTACTCAGTGGCAATTTAGACAGGATTTGCGCTGTGATAATCATAGAGGGTATCGTATTAAAAATCAAGTCAACTCCCTTTGTCTCATTCGCTAAATCCCTCGTCATAAAAGGCTTCCAACCCATTTCTACAGCTCTCGCTGCATCCTCTGCCCGCCGTACTCCAACCTTCACTTTGGCTCCCAATCCCTGTAGTGCCCTTGCCATGGTAAATCCAGTCCGTCCCATGCCTAGAACCATACAATCTGCACCATGAATCGTAAAATCAGTATGCTGAATTGCCATCATCAGTGCGCCTTCAGCCGTAGGTATAGAATTGTATATGGCCACATCATCTCTTTCCAGCAGCTCAACCAGCTTCAATTCATGTCTGGTACATATTTCTTTTAAGTACGCTCGCGCCATCCCTGTATATACAATGCAATGCGGTGGAAGAGCAGCAGCATGCTCATTCAGAAACTGGAGCTTCTGTGCTCCGAAAAGTGCATTTACGTTGCCTTCCTCATCGCATCCCACCACCGGTAGAATCAGTGCGTCTGACGATTCCAGCAGCTTGACAGACATGGGTTCTAGTGTGACTCCTTTGAGTGGTACTTCAAGCATGTCAAAGCCGACCACGGTGACGGTAGCATCCATGTCCACACATTTGCGGATTACCTCAAGCTGCCTCGCATCTCCACCCAAAACAACGATGCGCATTCCTGTTAGCATCCGGATCACTCCTTTCCGAGACACGATATGCTTTTAGTCTATGCAGATGCCCGGAGAGGGGTGAAAAAACACAAAAAAAGCCGCCCCTCTACGGGACGACTTTTATGTATATGCTTTACTCTTAAACGAGTAATATTGAAGTTTTTGCAAAATCAATTGGATTACAGGTTTTGCAAGTAAATCGTAGACTCAGCGTCCTGTATGACCAAACCCACCAGCACCCCGCACTGTTTCAGACAAATGGTCTACTTGTTTCAGCTCGACCTCAGGCACAACCTGAAATACCATTTGTGCAATTCGCTCATTGCGCGTAATGGTGAACGGTTCCTCGCCTAAATTGATAAGGAGCACCTTAATCTCCCCACGATAATCTGCATCAATCGTCCCAGGTGTGTTAAGACAAGTAATACCATGCTTGAGAGCCAGTCCACTACGCGGACGGATTTGTGCCTCTAATCCTGCTGGCATAGCTATTGCAAATCCAGTTGGAACGAGGCATCGTTTGCCAGGTTCCAGAACCAAATCCTCCTGCACTGCTGCATACAAGTCAAACCCAGATGCAAGCTTTGACATTTTGCGGGGTAGCTCAATATCTTCATTGCCCCCGAGTCTGTTAATTTCAACGTAAGTTAACAAAATAGTCCCTCCTCATATCCTTAACCGCTGAATCACTCGCTCCGACCATTGACAGAGCAAACGGCTCCGAAAACATCCGATCCAGCACTTTGTTCACATCATCAGCCGTTACTTGCTCGATGTGTTCAATCATTTGATCCAGCGTATAATGCTGACCCAACATTAACTCATTCTTTCCAAGACGGTTCATCCGGCTACCAGTGCTCTCAAGGCTTAAAATCAGACTTCCTTTTAGCTGCTCCTTGCCTTTGCGAAGCTCATTAGCGTCCAAACCGTTGACAGCTACATCTCGCAACAACTCCAGTGTCAAATCGAGCACATCCTTTGTTTGCTTAGGAGCGGTGCCTGCGTAGATCGTGAACATTCCACTATCTGCATGGGAGCTATGATAGGAATAGACCGAATAAGCCAGTCCGCGTTTTTCACGAATTTCTTGAAATAAACGTGAGCTCATACCCCCGCCGATCGCGTTATTCAGCAAAACCATAGCATACTGGAGATCGTCGCCTATTGCAAATCCAGGCAGGGATAGACAAATGTGATTCTGCTCCGTTGCTTTCTCATGGTACAACAGCTGACCGTTAAACGCAGGTACTGTCAGTGGCGAAACGGTTCCATGATTATCGAAATGCCCAAAATGTTGCTCCAGCAATTCTAAAAGACGATCGTCAACATTACCAGCCACACTGATAACTGTATTATCAATTGTATAGTGCTCCTTCATATAATGGCTGAGATGTGAGCTATCCATAGCTAGCAGGTGATCTTCGGTTCCGAGAATCGGATAAGCCAGTGGGTGCTCACCATAGGCCGCGCGAGAAACAAGATCGTGCACCATATCATCAGGTGTGTCCTCGTACATGGAGATTTCCTCCAAAATCACATTTTTCTCTCTTGCTAGCTCTTCCTGATCCAATTTGGAATTAAAGAACATATCAGACAGTACATCGACTGCGATCGGTAGATGCTCATCTAGCACTTTTGCATAATAGCACGTATATTCCTTCGAAGTGAAAGCATTAACATTTCCTCCGATGGCGTCAAATTGCTCAGCGATTTCCTTAGCACTAAAACGCTCTGTTCCTTTGAAAAGCATGTGTTCAATAAAATGAGAAATACCGCTATTGTCCGATGTTTCGTTCCGGGAACCGGTTTTAACCCAGATGCCGAAAGAAACAGAACGCACGGTTGGAATTTTTTCGATGACCACTCTTAGGCCGTTTTTAAGTTGAATTCTTTCCACGCTTGGCCCTCCTAAACTGAATTGCATACTTAGCCATAATGTTCAATCCTAACAGAAAAAAGACATTCACTCAACCGGAGCTGGTAGCTGCCGATCAGGAGAAAGCGTCTGACTAACAGTTCCAAGTACAAGTCCTTTACTACGGATGGCATGAATCATGCCTTTGAGAGCAGCAGCAGACGAATCTGTTGGGTGCATCAATATCAGGGAGCCTGACTCAACATTGCTGTTAATTTTATGAACCACCGATTGCGGTGACGGATGTTTCCAATCTACGGTGTCCAATGTCCACAACACTGTTTTGAGCCCATGTTCTGCTGCTATATCCACTGTTTGTTGATTAAAGTCACCCGATGGAGGGGCAAACCAATTATTTTTGACACCTAAAGTTTGTTGAAGAAGCTCTTCCGTCTTTTCGATTTCTTGTACGGCTCTAGCTCGGCTCAAACGACTCATATTAGGATGAGAGTAAGCATGATTCGAAAGCTCATGCCCTCTTCTTTGAATTTCCTTGGCGAGTTCAGGATTTTTCTTCAGCCAACTTCCATCAAGAAAAAATGTAGCCTTAACCTTCTCCTGATCCAATGTATCCAATATAGGCACGATAAACTCATTCCCCCATGCTACGTTGATCATGAAGGAAACCATTGGTTTTTCGGGATTGCCCCTGTAAATTGGGACATTACCCAGTTGATTTAAATGTATTTTGGGTGCCAATTGGCGATATACATATTGAATAGGCCGATCTGGAGCTGCAATGGCTTTGCGATAGGTAGCATCCAGATCGACCTCCAGTCCGTTATAACCTGGAATAGCCTTCCACACCCTGTCTATCTTAGCATCAACTGGTTCTCTTCGCTGACGCGTTGCTTCTGTCTTTAGTCGCTGCATAAGCGCATTATCAGGCAAAGCTACTACCGCCATCGTGGGTGTAGCTTCAAGCTCTTCGGCTCCTGTAGCGTCTCCATTGCGTAATTGACTAGCGTAGTCACGAACCCCGCTAAACTGCCCAATTACCAGTGTGATGGCTAAAGTGGCTACCACCCACACTGCTCGTTTCACCCTACTCATCATTCCTTCATCCTCCCGCTCGTTTGTCCACATTGTATGCGAGAAGGACAAGATCTATGACGTAGTAAGCTATAGAAGCCCACTTGGGTGCAGCTTGTGCATATGTATGAAAAAAGAGCCAGAAACGTAGCTCTGCCTCTTTCCAAAAGCTTAATTAATGCTATTCAAACCCCTTATTTTGTACAAACGTATAGACTCCCTGTGGTATGCGAACCACAACCTAGGACTTAGCAGGAGCTTCAGCCGTCAGTACTGCCTTACGGGACAAATTGACACGACCTTGCTGATCGATTTCAGTTACTTTCACTGTAATCGTATCACCAATAGCAATGACATCTTCAACTTTGGCTACACGCTCAGTAGACAGTTGAGAAATATGAACCAGACCATCTTTACCCGGTAAAATTTCAACAAATGCGCCGAATTTTTCAATTCGTTTGACTGTACCGATGTAAATCTCGCCGACCACGACTTCTTTTACGATACCTTCAATAATGGAACGCGCCTTCTCATTCATCTCTTGATTTGTAGAAGCGATGAACACACGACCATCTTGTTCAATATCAATTTTCACGCCGGTTTCTTCGATGATCTTGTTGATGATTTTACCACCAGCTCCAATAACATCACGGATTTTGTCCGGGTTAATGTGCATTGTCATAATTTTTGGAGCATACGGAGACAATTGCTCACGTGGTTTCTGGATCGCTTCCATCATTTTTCCAAGAATGAACAAACGTCCTTCTCTGGCTTGCTTGAGCGCATCCTGTAAAATATTGCGGTCAATACCGTCAATTTTAATATCCATTTGAATGGCAGTTACGCCTTCCGCAGTACCAGCAACTTTAAAGTCCATATCGCCCAGATGATCTTCCATACCCTGAATATCCGTCAGTACGGAAACATGATCTCCATCCTTGATCAATCCCATAGCTACGCCTGCAACTGGAGCTTTAATCGGTACACCTGCATCCATCATCGCCAGTGTGCTTGCACAAATACTAGCTTGTGAGGTCGATCCATTCGATTCCAGCACTTCGGAAACCAGACGGATCGTGTACGGAAATTCAGTTTCGGAAGGAATTACTTTGGAAAGCGCACGCTCACCAAGAGCACCATGTCCGATTTCACGACGACCCGGCGCGCGCAATGGACGAGCCTCACCTACGCTGAATGGAGGGAAATTGTAATGATGCATGAAGCGTTTGGTTTCTTCCAGATCAATACCGTCCAGAATTTGTACATCCCCTAGTGCACCAAGAGTACAAACGCTAAGCGCCTGCGTTTGCCCACGTGTAAACAAGCCTGAACCGTGCGTACGCGGCAAAATGCTAGTGTCGCTTTCGATCGGACGAATTTCGTCAAGTTTACGACCATCAGGGCGCACTTTATCATGCGTAATCAGACGACGGACTTCTTCCTTAACGATATCATAGAGAACTTCGCTCACATCACTCAAAAGCTCAGGTGTCTCTATGTATTGTGCTTCAAAATGGGCAACGGTCTCTTCATTAACTGCATCAATCGCCTCTTGGCGGGCATGTTTTTCTGCAATTTTAACAGCTTCCACCAAACGATCAGCTGCATAAGCACGTACTTCACTGTTCACTTTTTCATCAACAGCATGCAGCTTAACCTGCATTTTTTCTTTACCTGCTACTTGCACCAATTGTTCAATAACTGCCACAATGTTCTTAATCTCATCATGTCCGAACATAATAGCTTCGAGCATAACTTCCTCTGGAATCTCATCGCCTTCTGCTTCTACCATCATAATGGCATCTTTTGTTCCAGCTACAACGAGATACAGATCGCTTGCGTTCTGCTGTGCAATATCTGGATTAATCACAAATTGTCCGTTTACACGACCTACAGCAACTCCCCCAATTGGACCGTTAAAAGGAACATCCGAAATACTGAGTGCTGCTGAAGTTCCAATCATGGCTGCAATTTCTGGTTCGCAATCCTGATCAACACTCATGACTAGGTTTAACACCTGCACATCATTGCGGAAACCTTCAGGGAACAATGGTCGAATTGGACGGTCTGTCAAACGACTGGATAAGATTGCCTTTTGACTCGGGCGTCCTTCACGCTTAATAAATCCGCCAGGAATTTTCCCCACAGCATACAATCTTTCCTCATAGTTCACGGTCAGCGGAAAAAAGTCCAAATCTTTCGGTTCACGGGAAGCGGTCACAGTACACAGCACAACTGTTTCTCCGTAACTCACCTTAACTGCCGCATTGGCTTGTTTTGCAAGACGTCCTGTTTCAAGCACCAGCTTTCTTCCGCCGAGTTGCATTTCTACGCGTTGCTCCATGGTATCCCTCCATTTCATTTCATTGTAAAAGTTCTATACACATCCAGTATTTCCTGCGCAGGTCTTATTCATAAGAAATTCACAGACAAAATAGGATATGTAATTCAAAAAAAGATTCCTCATTTCAAAAAAGAACCCGGCTGCTGTCCGCCGTCGCCTTAGCAGGGACAAGCGGTGAACAACCAGGCTTCTTTTCTCATTACATGTCTGAAAATTAACGACGCAGTCCGAGACGCTCGATCAACGCACTGTAACGTTTAACATCAGTCTTCTTCAGGTAAGCCAAAAGTTTACGACGCTGACCGACCATTTTCAACAACCCGCGGCGGGAGTGATGGTCTTTCTTGTGCGAACGAAAGTGACTTTGCAAGTTGACGATGTTTTCAGTAAGGATAGCGATTTGTACCTCAGGTGATCCTGTATCGGATTCATGAGTTTTGTACTCCTCGATCAATTGCTGTTTACGCTCTTGAGTCAATGCCATCCTGTTCACCTCCTTCATTATAATCGCCATTAGCCTCGTAACCGCCGGTGAAAGCGGACAACCAAGCTAAGGTTCATCGTTGTTTACACAACATAAGTCAGTATAACACAGCGCCTGTCTTATGTAAATAAATTAGCCCAACAGCTTTTTAGCCGTTTGTGCGTCATTGCCAATTTGGCTGATCAGTTCATCCACCGAAGAGAATTTGCGTTCAGGGCGGATGTAATGGTGAAGCTCAACGAGCACAGACTCCCCATAAATTTGTTGATTAAAATCAAAAAGATGTACCTCAAACGACGGATTCAGCACACCTTCATGAAAAGTAGGCTTAACCCCTACATTCATTACACCATTTATCCAATGATCACCTATGAGCGCTCGTACAGCATATACACCCTTAACCGGAATGACATAAGAATCATCCAGCTTGAGATTAGCTGTCGGAAAACCGATTGTGCGTCCGCGCTTCTCACCATCCATCACAGTACCCTGGATACGATAAGGGCGTCCCAACCAGCGCGAGGCATGTGCTAAATCCCCCGTCTGTAAAGCACGGCGAATGCCTGAGCTGCTTACCTTATCCCCATCCAGTTCGAACGGTGGTACAGTGTAGACAGACATCAGCTCTCCTCCCAGCTTCCGAAGCGTATCCTCATGCCCGGCTCCCCGGTGGCCAAACCTAAAATCAAAACCTACTACCGCCGTTAGAATTTGTAATGGAAGTAACACGTCTGTTATAAAAGCCTCCGGGCTAACCTTGGAAAATTCTTCGTTAAAACTTAAAATATAAAGTACATCCACACCCATATCGGACAGAATAGTCTGCTTATCCGCAAGCGGTGTTAAATAACCTTCATAATCGCCTTTTTTCATGACTTCCTTCGGATGAGGGTGAAATGTCATGACAGATACTGGCACTTTCTGTTCGCGAGCGAGCGCGACGGCCTTGCGTATCACGCTTGCATGTCCCAGATGAAGGCCGTCGAACTGGCCGATCGCCGTGACTTGTGGACGTCCCCATTGCTGCAATAGCTCATCACTCAAAGGATAAGATAACGATACGGTAATCATATTCATTCACCTGCATTTCACATCATTTGACTAACTTCGTCAAAAATTATAGCACAATTCAAGGTGAAAAACGTCTATCAGCATAATTTCACAGAAGCCAGGCCGCAGTCTAGGAGAAAATCTCTGGCGATTATAGAATGATTCAGCTCCGCTGAAAATTTATAAATTCTACAAACTTAAAAAAACTTTAATTGGAGCGATCGCACCTGATTCATCCCGTCCATATATGCCTAAAAACGTTTTATCCTCTTTATATAATCGGAAAGGCTGGTTGTCTGTCACTGGTGGTGAAATCATACTCAGCGACAGGCGTTGGCCTTGCAGAGCCGCAGCTGCCTTGGATTCAGCCACTGTATGCTCAGGCATATAGTCAATTGCTTTATCGGTGGCGATAAGCCGCTCACCTAGGCTACCATCGGCTACATAGCGCTCAATTTCTTCAAATGTTAAACAATGTTCTGCAGAAATTCCCGCAGACATGGTTCGCTCCAGCTTAACCATTGTTGAAGGATATCCCAATTCACGGCCAATATCAACACATAGTGTACGGATGTAAGTACCTTTGGAGCATAAAGCACGAAAAGAAATATCCACATGCGCCCCCATCTTCGCAAATCCCGTCATTTCCAGCTCGTAAATGCTCACTTCACGACTTTTACGCTCCACGGTTTTGCCCTCTCGAGCCAGCTCGTATAGACGTTTTCCATCTACTTTGAGGGCAGAGTACATGGGTGGGACTTGGGAGATCGTACCAACGAAACGCTCCAAAACCACTTTGGCTTCCATTTCGGTCACCTCAACCGGACGTTCGCTCTCTTCTGTTATTGTCCCAGTCAGGTCTTCGGTATCAGTGGCAATGCCTAAGCGCAGTGTAGCCCGGTATTCCTTGGGTCGCTCTTGCATGTACTCCACCACTCGGGTGGCGCGTCCCAGACACAAGGGCAGAACACCGGTTACCTGCGGATCTAGTGTCCCAGTATGTCCTATTCGCTTCATCCCCAATAAACGGCGAGCCTTGGCCACCACATCATGAGAGGTAAATCCAGCAGGTTTATAAACAGGTAGAACACCTTCCCAAGTTGCCTGTTCCTTCTTTATTGGGTTCATAGCTCTGACTTCACCCGCCCTACAACTGTCTCAATGATATCTCCCAGCTTACCCTCTAGTCGACAGCCAGCCGCACGTACATGTCCGCCGCCCCCAAATGATTGAGCCAGCGCAGCTACATCAACATTCCCTGCCGATCTCAAACTAGCCTTGGTCGCTTGATCATTAATAACTTTAAAGAAAATGCCGACTTCAACCCCACGAATATTTCTTGGATAATTCACGATGCCTTCCAAGTCCTCATTTACAGCACCACATTCCGTCATATCATCAGGTGTTACAACGACCCAAGCAACTTTACCGTCCTCCGACATCGTGAGCGTTTGCAATGCTTTGGTTAGTACTTTCATTTGGGGAAATGTCATTTCCTCGAGCAATTTCTCGGACAAAAATGGGCCATCTACACCATAAGCAAGTAGCTGTGATACCGTAGACATCACTTTCGGTGAAGTATTGGAGTAGCGGAAGCCTCCCGTATCTGTTAACAACCCTGTATATACAGCTGTTGCTACTTCGACATCCCAAGTTACTGCAAACTTTTCCAATAAATCAAAAAGGATTTCCGCTGTTGCCGCAGCATCTGACTTAATCACATTAACCGTACCATAAGCATCGTTCGTTGGATGATGATCGATATTCAGAATAATGGCATCTTCCGTAAAAAACTGCTCTGTCAAACCAACACGACGGTAATCCGCACAATCTACACAAATGATCCGGTTGTATTTCCGTTCTGGCGGTTGTTGACTCATATCCATAATCTCATCGGCATGCCATAAAAAATCCATGCGTTTAGGAATAGGTCCCTCATTCAGCATGGTAAATTTCTTCCCCAGACATGAGAGAAGCCAGCCCACCGTTACGGTGGAGCTGACTGCGTCTCCGTCCGGCTGTACATGCGATACGATCAGGTAATCATCATGCTCCAGAATAAATTCCTTCGCTTGTTGAAGCGCCTGTTCATAGGTATGCATTGCCGTCTCCTTTACATTCAGTTCATGGTTCTTCAGACTAACAAAAATTCCTATTTCTCATCCTTGTCGATATCACTCAACAGCTTTTCAATTCGGCTGCCATAAGCAATAGATTCGTCAATTTTGAAAATCAGCTCAGGAATATGGCGAAGCCGTATCCGTTTGCCAAGTTCAGAACGGAGATAACCGTTCGCTTTGTCCAGCGCCTTCAGAGAAGAAGTTTTTTGTTCTTCATCTCCAAGTACGCTCAAGTATACTTTCGCTTGGGACAAATCGTTTGTGACATCGACACCAGTCACCGTAATAAAACCGATACGTGGGTCTTTTAATTCGGTCTGTATGAGTAGGCTTAGTTCCTTCTTAATCTGCTCGCCAACTCGACCTGTACGTATTTTAGCCATGGGTGCTCACCTCTCTGCCGTTAGCGCTCCACTGTTTCCATGACGAACGCTTCAATAATGTCGGATTCCTTAACATCATTATAACCATCAAGGGTGATACCACATTCGTAACCTTGGGCAACTTCTTTTGCGTCGTCCTTAAAGCGTTTCAGTGAGTCGATTTTACCTTCAAAAATAACGATACCATCACGAATCAGACGTGCTTCTGCTGAACGAGTAATTTTGCCGGACGTCACCATACAACCAGCAATCGTACCGACTTTAGTAACTTTAAACACGTTACGAACTTCAGCGTGACCGATCACATTTTCTTTATATTCAGGGTCCAGCATGCCTTTCATAGCCTGCTCGATTTCTTCAATAACATTGTAAATAACGCGATGCAGACGAATGTCCACTTTTTCAGCTTCCGCTGTAGATTTCGCCTGATTATCAGGACGAACGTTAAATCCAATAACAATAGCATTGGATGCCGCAGCCAAAATAATATCGGATTCGGTGATTGCACCTGCACCACTGTGAAGAATTTTGACGCGTACACCTTCAACTTCAATCTTGTTCAAGGAGCCTTTCAGCGCTTCGACAGAACCTTGTACGTCACCTTTAATAATGACGTTCAGATCCTTCATCTCGCCATCCTTGATGTGTTGGAACAGGTCATCCAGCGTTACGCGGGTATTACTGCCCAGATCAGATTGACGTTGCGTAATCGCACGTTTATCAGCGATAGCACGAGCTTTACGCTCATCCTCGAACACCATGAACGGATCGCCTGCAAGTGGAACTTCTGTCAGACCAGTAATTTCAACTGGAGTGGAAGGACCTGCTTCCTTAAGACGACGACCTTTATCGTTAACCATGGCACGTACACGTCCGAAGCAGTTACCTGCTACGAATGCATCGCCGACTTTCAGTGTCCCGTTTTGAACGAGAATACGGGCTACAGAACCGCGACCTTTATCCAGCTCAGCCTCAATAATAGTACCACGTGCCCGTTTATCTGGGTTCGCTTTGTACTCATTCACTTCAGCTACGAGCAGAATCATTTCGAGCAAATCTTCCAGGCCCATTCTTTGTTTAGCGGAAACATTGACAAAAATTGTATCGCCGCCCCACTCTTCGGGCACCAATTCATATTCTGTAAGTTCTTGCTTTACTTTGTCCGGGTTGGCATCCGGTTTGTCGATTTTGTTTACAGCTACGATTATTGGTAGACCTGCTGCTTTTGCATGGCTAATGGCTTCAACCGTTTGTGGCATAACACCGTCATCAGCTGCAACCACAATAATCGTCATATCTGTTACTTGAGCACCACGTGCACGCATAGCGGTAAAGGCTTCGTGACCTGGTGTATCCAAGAAAGTGATTTTTTTGCTGTTAATTTCAACTTGGTATGCACCAATGTGCTGTGTAATACCGCCAGCTTCACCACCTGTTACATTCGTGGAGCGAATGGCATCCAGCAAAGTTGTTTTACCATGATCGACGTGACCCATAATTGTTACAACCGGTGGACGTGTTCTCAAATCCGCTGGATCATCATTTTCTTCCACAGTTTCAAAACGATCTTCTTCCACTGGGATTTTCACTTCTACCTCGACGCCAAAGTCACCAGCAAGCAAGAGAATGGTATCCATATCCAGTTCTTGGTTGATGGTCGCCATTGTTCCGAGCATGATCAATTTTTTGATGACTTCTGAAGCATCCTTGTGAAGAAGCTTGGCTGTTTCGCCTACAGTCATCTCACCACGCACAATAATTTTCTTAGGCGTGTTGTCGATTTTCTCGCGACGCTCCAGTTGTTGACCTTTACCACGGTTGTTGAATTTACCACCACGATTGTTTCCACCACGGTTGTTGCCTCCACGACCACCGTTACCACCGCGTCCTCCGCCTTGACGGTTATCGTCAAAACGTCCTTGACCGGAACGGTTACCGCTGTTGTTGGAGTTGCCACCTGTACGGCTGCCACCACTGCGGTTGGAATTATTGCTTCCTGCCGAAGAAGAAGTTCTTACTGCACCACCCTGGCTGCTTCCCTGAGGACGTGAACCTGTGTTATTGCTACCGGTACGCTGTTGTCCTCCCTGCTGTTGACCATTACTACGGTTCTGAGTGCCTTGCTGGCCGACTGGTCTACTAGAACCTTGTTGACTGCGGTTTTGACCGCCCTGCTGACTGCTTTGCGCTTTTGGAGCGCTGCTTCGATTACTGTTTTGGTTGTTGTTTGTCCTATTCATACTTACCTGCTTTTCCTGTTGATTTTTGGTTTGCTCCGTTGAATGATTACTATTCTGGCTTGAACCGGTCTGATTCGAGCTTACTTGCGCCGTACCTGCTTCGCCTTGCTTGACCGCAGCATTGGATTTAATATTCTTAAAAAAATTTTCCACTTTACCTACGGCATCATGTTCCATGACGCTCATATGGTTGTTCACGGGAATATCCAGCCGTTTAAGAATGGTGATAATTTCTTTGCTGCTCATGTTCAACGATTTGGCGTATTCGTATACCCGCACTTTGTCTTTGCTTTCTTGTTTACTCAATATACTCCACCTCCGACATTATCCCCGCATGTTTCATGATCAATTTCGCGAATCCTTGATCCGTCACAGCCAGCACGACCCGTTCAGGTTTGCCGATGCTGCTTCCCAAGCTTTCCCGGTCAAATCCTATCAATAAGGGGATTTTGTACGTCCCGCATTTGTCGCGGAATTTCTTTTGAGTATTCATTGAAGCATCTTTCGCAAGAATGACCAGCTTGGCTTCTGAAGACCTGATCGCTTTATAAACGATCTCATCACCTGTTAGCAACTTGCCAGCTCTCATGGCAAGCCCCAATCCAGACAGCGCCTTATTCATCCTGCACGCTGCCTTGTGCCGCCAGGAATTCTTCCTCGACGGCAGCAAAATCACGACTTAGCTGCTCATAAATATCAGGATGGACCGAGTGCTTCAATGCTCGATCCAGTGCCTTGCTCTTTTGAGCCAACTTGAAGCAGGCGGCTTTGCCGCACAAGTAAGCGCCGCGTCCCGACTTTTTGCCAGTCAAGTCAATCAACACTTCGTCTTCAGGGGTTTTGACGACACGGATTAACTGCTTCTTTGGCATCATTTCATGACAGGCGACACATTTGCGCAAAGGTATCTTTCTCTGTTTCATGCATTAACCCCCCTACACTCCGCTTAATCTACAGAAACGGAATCCTGATGCATTTCATCGGTGGATGTTCTCGGTCTGCCGAGTTCTTCCTCCGCCTGTGTTTCACTCTTAATATCAATTTTCCAGCCAGTAAGCTTAGCAGCAAGGCGAGCATTTTGCCCTTTGATACCAATAGCTAGAGAAAGCTGATAATCAGGTACTATAACGCGAGCCATTTTCTCTTCTTCAAACACCTGTACTTCAAGCACCTTGGACGGACTCAAAGCATTAGCCACGTATTCATCAACATTATCAGAATAGCGTACAATGTCGATTTTTTCGCCACGCAGCTCGTTTACAATGGTCTGCACCCGCGTTCCTCTTGGTCCCACACAAGAACCTACCGGATCAACCTCGGCGTTACGAGAATGAACAGCGATTTTAGAACGGAAGCCTGCTTCACGCGCTACGGAACGAATCTCTACAACACCGTCAAAAATTTCAGGCACTTCGAGTTCGAACAAACGCTTAAGCAGACCCGGATGTGATCGGGACAGCATAATTTGCGGTCCTTTGGTTGTGTTCTCCACCTTGGTAATATAAGCCTTAATCCGATCCAAATGGTTGAATTTCTCATTAGGCATTAGCTCACTCAACGGAAGAACTGCTTCCACCTTGCCAAGATCAATATAAATATTGCGTGGATCTTGGCGCTGTACAGTTCCTGTTACAATATCCTCTTCCTTGTCCACAAACTTGTTGTAGATCAGTCCCCGTTCCGCTTCGCGAATGCGCTGGGTCACGACTTGCTTCGCTGTTTGTGCAGCAATCCGTCCAAAATCACGTGGTGTGACTTCAATTTCAGCAACATCCTCCAACTGAAAATGTGGGTTAATCTCACGGGCTGCCGGCAACGAAATCTCGGTGCGAGGATCCAATACCTCCTCAACAATCAGCTTACGGGCATATACCTTAATGACTCCCGAGTTGCGGTTCATATCAACACGCACGTTTTGTGCGGTATTGAAATTCCGTTTGTAACTGGAGATCAGGGCTGCTTCAATGGCCTCAAACAGCACGTCCTTACTGATCCCCTTTTCTCTTTCCAACTCGTTCATTGCTTCAATAAAATCCATACTCATGGATTACTGCTCCCCCTTTCAAATGATGGCACCTGCGTACTGGTCGGCACACGAGGCAAAAAACATGTAGTACATGTCAAACAGCAACAATCAAATCTGAATTAAAATATGATCGCGAGCCTTGCACCGGCTACCTTGTCATAAGGTATGGTATGCTTCTTTTGTCCACTTTGGACGGTGAGTTCCCCATCTTCAAAAGAAAGCAAACGGCCTTCGAATTCCTTCAGACCGTTAATCGGCTCGTATGTAGTAACGAATACGTTTTTGCCTACCGCTTTAGTGACATCCTCCGCTTTTTTCAGCGGTCTCTCGGCGCCTGGTGAAGACACCTCCAGAAAATATGCTGTAGAAACAGGGTCATTTTCATCCAGCTTTTGACCCAAATATTCACTGATCATACTACAGTCGTCCAGATCAATTCCTCCGTCTTTATCTACAAAAACACGAAGAAACCAATTGCTACCCTCTTTGACATACTCGACATCGACCAGTTCAAAACCATGCTCATCGAGGTAAGGTTGGGCCATTTCTTCTACTACTGATTTGATCTTTGGTGTGCTCAAAGATTATAACCTCCAAAAGTGAACTTTCCTGTGGTGAAAAAGAGATACCCTCTTGCCGTGGGCAATGCTTCTCCATCACCGGCATTTTCATTTTCATTTGATGTAATGTTCATTTTGGGCTCACTGCAAATAAACCGGCGTACCGGTTGCCTGCCCAAAAATAACCTTTTTTTCACGTTGTACCTGTATATCAAACAGTAAAGAGTGGGTTTCCCCACTCTTTTAGCAACGGTTTTATCTCCATGATTACCAAAAAAATTATAACATAACCGTAGTTATGTGACAAGTGCCAGAGCTTGACTACTGTGGTTCAGATTAAAACAGAGACAGCTGATTACTCTCTGGCAGACCTCGAAAGCATCCCATCTGGGACAGCATTTCGACAATCGTTTTACTAGCCTTCGATTTCTGTTGAAAATCCTCAACGGACAAAAATTCACCTTGTTCACGGGCAGCTGCGATGTTACGTGCTGCATTATCTCCAATACCCTGAAGAGCTCCGAACGGAGGAATGAGCGAGTCCCCATCCACTTTGAAACGAGTAGCTTCGGAACGGTACAAATCAATGGATTTAAAACTAAACCCGCGAGCCGTCATTTCCAAAGCCATCTCCAGGATTGGAAGCATCCCTTTTTCTTTAGGTGGCGCCTGAAAACCAAGCTGCTCAATTTCGACAATCTTCCGTGCGATCGCATCATACCCCTGACAGCACAGGTCAATATCAAAATCGGCTGCACGTACTGAGAAGTAAGTTGCATAATACTCGATCGGATGATACAGCTTGAAATATGCTGTACGCACGGCTGAAATAACATAGGCTGCAGCATGCGCCTTCGGGAACATGTACTGGATTTTTAGACAGGAATCAATGTACCACTGCGGCACCTTGCATTTTTTCATTTCTTCAATCCATTCGGCACTAAGTCCTTTACCTTTACGTACGCTCTCCGTAATTTTAAAGGCCAGACCTGCATCCATCCCCGCCTTGTAAATCAAAAACAGCATGATATCATCCCGACAACCAATTACGGTCTTGATGTTACATGTATTATTTTTAATCAACTCTTGTGCATTCCCTAGCCATACACCCGTCCCGTGAGACAAACCGGATATTTGCAGTAAATCGGCAAAAGAACTCGGCTGCGACTCTACCAGCATCTGGCGTACAAATTTTGTCCCCATCTCTGGTACACCATAGGTGGCGACAGGCGTGCGAATCTGCTGCGGTGTTACACCGAGTGCCTCCGTGGAATTGAACATGCTCATCACCTTGGGATCATTCATTGGAATGGTCGTAGGGTCAACCCCGGTCAAATCCTGAAGCATTCTCATCATGGTCGGATCATCATGGCCCAGAATATCGAGCTTGAGTAAGTTCGCATCAAAAGCGTGATAATCAAAATGCGTCGTTTTCCATTCCGAGCTCGTATCATCAGCCGGATACTGCACCGGTGTAATGTCCTCGACCTCAATATAATCGGGAACAACAACGATCCCGCCCGGATGCTGTCCGGTACTACGTTTTACACCCGTACAACCAGAAGCCAACCTGTTCAGCTCGGCTCCACGCCATTTTTTATGATGTGCCTCTTCATATTTTTTGGCAAAGCCAAACGCCGTTTTCTCAGCAACTGTACCAATGGTCCCTGCACGGAAAACACTTTTTTCACCAAACAGTACTTTTGTATAGTTATGGGCAACAGGTTGATATTCACCAGAGAAGTTCAAGTCAATATCGGGAACTTTATCTCCTTTAAAACCGAGGAACGTTTCAAAAGGTATATCCTGTCCCTCACCCTTGAGCTTGCCACCGCAATTCGGACAGTTTTTATCTGGCAAGTCAAAACCGCTCGGCACACTTCCATCCAAAAACCATTCGCTGTGTCTACATTCAGAATTACCGCAAATATAATGGGCGGGCAGTGGATTTACCTCAGAAATACCGAGAAAAGTAGCAACTACAGAAGAACCAACAGAACCCCGTGAACCTACCAAGTATCCATCCTGATTAGACTTTTTAACCAGACGTTCAGAAATGAGATAGTTAGCGGAGAAACCATATTTAATAATAGGTTCCAATTCTTTTTCAAGGCGAGCTACAACAACCTCAGGTAAGGATTCACCATAAATGGATCGAGCCGTCTCATAGCATGTATTACGAATTTCCTCGTCTGCTCCGTCCAGCAATGGCGTAAAAAGCTTGTCGGGGAACAGTTCCAGTTCTTCAAAACGCTCTGCCAGCTCACTAGTGTTTTTCACAACGACTTCATACGCTTTTTCCTCACCCAAAAACTCGAACTCTGCCAGCATTTCATCCGTTGTCCGCAAATGAGCATCTGGCTTTCGGATGTCCTTTAGCGGGCTAAAACCGGTAATGCCATGAATAGTAATATCACGGTACAGCTTATCGCGAGTTTCCAAATAGTGAACATTGCCTGTAGCAATTACGGGCTTATCAAGGCGTTTTCCTATGTCGCATACTTTGCGAATGGCCGTTTTTAGTGCATCAGGCCCGCTTACAAGCTGCTTTTCCACCAGATGCATATACATCGTCAAAGGTTGAATCTCCAGCACATCATAAAACTGTGCAATCTCCTCGGCTTCTTCCTCGGACTTGTTCAACACAGCCTCGAAGAATTCTCCTTTTTCACAGCCAGAAATAATAAGCAATCCGTCTCTCATCTCAGACAATTTCGATTTAGGAATACAAGGCACACGCTTGAAATATTCGGTATGAGACATGGAAACCAGCTTGTACAGATTTTTTTTACCAACCGGATTGAGAGCATAAATGCAGCAGTGGAAAGGACGAACAGTCGATAGATCCTTACCTACATAATCATTCAGACGATCGAGCATTTTTAATCCCTTAATTTGTTCCGCATCATTCAGCAAGCCATTCAGCACTTCAGTCAGTGCGACTGTATCGTCAATAGCACGGTGATGACTTTCTAGTGCCACTTTATATTTGCTCGTCAACGTATTCAGACGATGGTTTTTCATTGTTGGAAACAGTAAACGAGCCAGTTCGAGCGTATCCAGTACCGGATTGGTCATTTCGGGCAAACCCATCTTTCGAAGGGTGGCCTGGATAAAGCCGATATCAAACCGCGCATTATGGGCAACCAATACAGCATCGCCAGCAAAAGCTACGAACTCCTTCATAACAGGTTCCACATCCGGCGCATCCTTGACCATTTCATCGTTAATGTTGGTCAGTTGCTGAATGTTGTATGGTATACGTTCATGCGGATTGACAAAGGTTGCATAACGATCAATTTCCTTGCCCTCATGCATTTTAACAGCAGCAATCTCTATGATTTTATTTTGTGTAACTGATAGACCGGTGGTTTCAATATCAAAAACGACATAAGTCGCTGTTTTCAAATTTAATGGCTGTGCCTGCATTACAACCTCAACAGCATCATTAACCACATTGGCCTCAACACCGTAGATCATCTTAATGCCATTTTTCTTTGCAGCCTTAGCGGCATCAGGGTAGCATTGCACACCGCCATGATCGGTGACCGCAATCGCCTTGTGCCCCCATTTGGCGGCTGTTTTGACATATTGATCAATCGAGGCGACAGCATCCATTGCACTCATCTTTGTGTGCAGATGAAACTCAACCCGTTTTTCCGCTGCATTATCCTTACGTCCGGGTGGAGCCTGTACTTCAACTAGATCGGAAGGAATCATAACCAGCTCGGGAATTTGCATAAAACGGTCATATTCAACTCTTCCCCGCACTTTGACCCATTTACCATTAGCCAACAGACTGAGAATTTTTAGATCTTCTTTAGTTTTAGCAAACATTTTCATTTGCAGGGAATCACTAAAGTCGGTCAAATAATACGTAAACAATGTACTGCCATTGCGCAATTCTTTACTGTCCAAACCGAAGATTGTTCCTTGTAGGGTGACTTTCTTTTCTTCGTCCTGAATCTCTTGCATCGGAATAGCCGGTTCTTTGATGTCATAACCAAATTGAAGCCGTACGTCTCCTTCTTCTTCTTCCAAAGGCGGCATCTCGGATTCCATACTTTCCATCATCTGCTGAATAACTTCGCGTTCTTCTTGCATCTTCTTTTCCTGGAATTCCTGTAATGCCTCCTGGTTACTTTCACCCACCTGGACTTTAATGCGCATAGAGATCCCAAAATATTTATCGTAAAACTTAATAATAGCTTGATCTATCTGCTTTTTGCGCGCCAGTTCCAATGACATACTATCGCTCATTGTTAGTAATAATAGACCGTCTTCCCACTCATGCACAGCCCGGTTCATCCAACCGTTAACAGATGGAATTTCACGGTGCACCCACTCTAAAAAAAGCTTCCAGTATTCACCGATAATATCACCAGGTTGAACCTGCTCACTGTACTGAAAGCGGAATGTGATTTTAGCGATATGGCTCATTTTTTCCTGTACTTGAATACAGAACGTACGATACACCTGAGCGGGGACCAGTGTCTCTTTGGCAATAGTGATATTCCAATCCTTGTTGGTACGGCTAATCTCAACCTGATCAATCCAACCGTCCAAAAAATAAGGATCAACCACTCCCGCCGGCATTACAACCTGCTTCATCAGCAGCTCCAGCCGCTTTCTCTTTTCTTCAGCTCCGCCCATGGCTCTCCCCCCAATTTCCAATCTACCATTCTGAAAACATGAAAAGCTTCTGCGTCTAAAACATCTCCGACCGCAAAAGCTTTTCGTAGCCTTCTTCAACCCTCATCACAACGATATAGATAGTCCGGAATATTATCCCGTAACAGCTATTCCTGTTGGCGAAGAGAATGAAGTAAGTATAGGGTATTGCTCTTCTTTATTAGTACGCCCGTGCGAACACTACTGTATGCTTGGCTGGTTTGCCACAGCACAAACATGTGGTCTTTTGCTCAGTTGTTTTAAACGGTATGTTACGGCTTGTAGCGCCTGTCACTTCTTTAACTTTGTCTTCACATTCTTCAGATCCGCACCAACCAGCCAAAGTAAAGCCACGTTTTTCTTCCATGAGAGTCTTCATTTCATCCAACGTATCGACGGAATAGAAGTTTTCTTCCATGAAGTTCTTCGCACGGTCAAACATCTCTTGTTGTACCTGTGCGAGCATCGCGTGTACTTCTTCAAGCAGATTGTCCTGTTGTACAATTTTTTTCTCACCGCTGATACGGGATACGAGAACACAGACACCGTTTTCCATATCACGAGGGCCGATCTCCAGACGAACCGGTACACCGCGCATTTCATATTCATTAAATTTCCAGCCTGGACTTACATCACTGCGGTCGTCCATTTTAACACGGACACCCGCTTGTTTCAACTCAGCAAACAATTCATCTGCACGAGCGATAACTGCATCACGTTTCTTAGGTGGTCCAATAGGAACCATAATAACCTGCGTAGGTGCCACTTTAGGAGGCAGTGCGAGACCACGGTCATCTCCATGGACCATAATCAATGCACCGATCAAACGTGTACTTGTTCCCCAAGATGTCGTATGCGCGAATTCCAGGTTGTTTTCACGGCTCAAATATTTAATGTCAAATGCTACGGCAAAGTTAGTTCCCATATAGTGGGATGTTCCAGCTTGTACCGCACGTCCATCTCTCATCATCGCTTCCAGTGAAAATGTATCCTTCGCACCTGCGAACTTTTCAGAAGGTGTTTTCTGTCCAGTTATAACCGGAATAGCTAGAACTTCCTCGATGACCTCACGATAAACTTCCAGCATTTTCATCGTTTCTTCACGTGCTTCTTCTTCTGTTTCATGAGCTGTGTGACCTTCTTGCCACAAAAATTCACTTGTTCGCAAGAAAGGCAGCGTACGTTTTTCCCAACGCACCACATTAGCCCATTGGTTAATGAGCACAGGCAGATCACGATAGGATTGAATCCATTTGGAGTACATATGACCGATCATGGTTTCCGAAGTTGGACGGATTGCGAGACGCTCTTCCAGCTTTTCCCCACCAGCCTCAGTCACCCATGGCAGTTCAGGATTAAATCCCTCAACATGCTCTTTTTCTTTTTGGAAAAAGCTTTCTGGGATAAACATTGGAAAATAAGCATTGCGATGTCCCGTTTCTCTGAAACGTACGTCCATAGCTTCCTTAATGTGCTCCCAAATCTCAAAACCATCGGGACGGAATACAATACACCCGCGAACCGGCGAGTAATCCATCAGTTCTGCTTTTTTAATAACATCAATATACCATCGGGAAAAATCTTCGCTCTGCGGCGTGATTTCCTCGACAAACTGTTTATCGTTCGACATAGAAATGCATGTCCTCCCATACAGACCATTTTTATAATGTCCGTCTCTAATTAACCATTAATTAAGCGTAAAATATCGTTATACGTGACCGCAATCATAAGTAGGAATAGCATAGCAAAACCAACGAAATGGACCATTCCTTCCCTGCTCGGATCAACAGGACGTCCTCTTACCGCCTCAACCCCAAGGAAAACAAGTCTACTTCCATCCAAAGCCGGAATAGGCAATAGATTGAATATCCCCAGATAAAGACTCATGATCGCAGTCCAATATGTCAACTGCTCAATGCCTTGCTTAGCAATTTGTCCCGTCACTTCAAAAGTACGTACGGGGCCTCCCAGGTCATTGATAGAAAAACGTTGGATAAGCTGGCTAAATCCTTGAAAAATAATATCTGTCGTTCTGACCATGGATTGTCCGGCAAATTTGAATGTTTCCCCAACACCTGCTTGGCGTTTTGGAAGTTCAGGCACAATGCCCACCTTGCCACCCTTTTGTCCTTCCATTGCACGAGGTGTAATGGTAAGATCAAAGGTTTTATCATCACGGCGAACTGTCCACTTCATCGGCTTGTCTTGAGAATCTGCAATCAGCTTGATCATGTTTTCAACATTCGCACCAATTACAACTCCGTTCACCGATTCAATGATATCTCCCTTATGCAAATCAGCTTCAGCAGCAGGCATACCCGCTGTAATTTCACTAATTTGAACATAAGTTGGGTTGTCCACTTGTATGCCGACCATCTGGATATGCAGACCAAACAGAATAAAGGCAAGAATAAAATTCATCAGTGGTCCAGCAAATATAGCCATCGCACGCTGTCCCACTGTTTTACTCCCATACTGTCGATCCTTCGGTGCAATTTGAATGGATTGTCCTTTGGTTACCATCATCGCTTGTGGGTGCACAGTATATTGCTGATCTTCGCCATCCACATCTAATTTTACAGTTAGCGCTTGTTCCAGATCAATATCCAACACTTCACCGCGCACAACATTCTTGCGGTTATCCAGTTGGTCCAAATAGATGGTCTTAACGACGCCATCTGTTACGCGTACAGCAATCGTTTGTCCGGTTTCAATTTCATTGACCTCCGGATCCTCTCCCGCCATGCGGGCAAAACCACCGAACGGCAGCAACCGTAGTGTAAATCGTGTCTCGTTTCTTTTATAAGAGAACAGTTTCGGACCGAAACCGATCGCAAACTCCCGTACCAGAATCCCGGCGCGTTTGGCAAAATAATAATGCCCCCATTCATGCACCGTCACTATGACGAAAAACATGAGCACCGTCATCAACACTATTTGAATCGTTTCCAATCGTTTCCGTTCCCCTTTCAATGAGATCAAGTTTGTCTTCCTAGATTATCATTATTCTCTGAACCCGCACAAGAGAATCACAATTCGTTCTTGACCCCAACATTAGCCTACAACTTCGCAGCTATACTACGAGTTTCGCGGTCACAGGTTTCAATCGCAGACAAATCAGGATCAGCCATATTGACATGCTGTTCGAGCACCTGTTCAATAATAGCTTCAATATGCAGAAAAGAAATTTCTCCACGCAAGAAACGGGCAACAGCAATCTCATTAGCAGCATTAAATGCGGTCGGTGCTGTACCACCCATTTTACCACATTCGAAGGCAAGCCTTAAACAAGGAAAACGATTAAAATCCATTTCCTTAAAGTGGAGTTTTCCCACTTCAGCCAGTGACAAAGGCTTTGCCGGAGACTTCATTCGCTCAGGGTAAGTCAATGCATATTGAATGGGTACTCTCATGTCCGGGTTCCCAAGTTGAGCAACAATGCTTGTATCCTGAAACTCGACGTAGGAGTGAATAATGCTTTCCGGATGAAGCAACACATGGATCTGCTCATAGGTAAGTCCGAACAGCCAATGTGCCTCAATGACTTCCAGCCCTTTGTTTACCATCGTTGCTGAATCAATTGTAATTTTGGCCCCCATTGACCAATTAGGATGCTTAAGTGCATCTTCCACAGTAACTTCACGCAGCTGTTCCCTTGTCAAATCTCGAAAAGAACCGCCTGATGCTGTGAGGGTAATATGTGCCACATCTTTCATACGCTCACCATTCAGACATTGGAAAATAGCTGAATGCTCACTGTCAATCGGCAGCAACGGCACTCCTTTCGCCCGAGCTCGCGCAGTGACCAGATGACCAGCAGTAACCAGTGTTTCCTTGTTAGCCAAACCGATCTGTTTTCCAGCCTCAATCGCGGCCAGCGTGGAGTGCAATCCGACACTGCCCATTACAGCCGTCACAACCATATCCGCCTCTGTATTCGCGGCCAGCTCAACAAGTCCTTCATTTCCCCAGTGTAGTTCGATTCCAGAAGGCAGTAAAGGACGAATTTCATCCGCTAACTGCTGAGTACCGACAGACACTTTTTTAGGATGATAGAGATGTGCTTGCTCAGCAAGTAACTTTACATTGGAGCCGCCTGCTAAAGCCTCAACAGTGAACTGATCTGGGTGCATGGACACCACATCCAGTGTTTGAGTTCCAATAGAGCCGGTTGAACCAAGTACCGTAATTCTTTTCATGATGCACCTTCCTATCCTGAAAATCACTTTTATCAGGAGCTCATTGTTTGTTACCCAGGCAACTATACAGCTGCTACCATCCTTCTAATAGCGCAGGAGGAACAACATAAAGGTTGATCCTGAGCATAAGTTGTAATTACCAGACTCATGGAAGCAGCATCAGCATATGTACAAATGGAAAAACGACAATCCAGCTGTCGCAGCGGTCTAGTATACCACCGTGTCCTGGCAGCAGATTACCAGAATCTTTAATGCCGTACACTCGTTTGTATGCAGATTGTACCAAATCGCCCAGTTGTCCCACAACAGCACATGACAAACCGATGCCGAAGGCTTTACCCCAGGGCAGCAGTCCACCTGATAATCCAGCGAATACCAGAGCTATAACCAAAGCTAAAACAACTCCGCCAATGGACCCTTCGACCGTTTTGTTTGGACTAATCGCAGGCCATAGCTTCGTCTTTCCTACCATTTTGCCTACAAAATATGCCCCTGCATCACTTGCCCAAATACAAGACAACAACAAAAAAGTCCATAACAGTCCATGTTCCATATGACGTGATTCTGCAATATACGAAAATCCAAATCCTATATATACAGTACCAAGAAATAGTATAGCTACCGTTTGAATTGGGATTTTATTTTTCGTTCCTACCGTGATCATCATAAACGCTATCATTACCAACCAAAGCAAACTGGCAAAGGATAGCGGTGTGTGTAAACCCAGAGGTTGATATGGGAATACAAATGCTAATATGCTTACGTAGCCAAGCAGTGCCGTACCTCCAAAAGGAGATACCTGCGTCATTCGCGCGAACTCATAAAATCCGATTAGGGCCATCACCAATATAAGCAAATGGTAGGCCAAGCCGCCCCACAGGACCATTGCCAAAAAGAATATGCCTGCCAGAATACCGGTAATTAATCTCTGTCTCAACGGCTTTCATCCTCCATTTACTTCAGTCCGCCATACCGTCGTGATCTTTTCTGATATTCGATCACTGCTTCGTATAAATGCTCTTTTTTAAACTCGGGCCAATAAATATCAGTAAACCACAACTCACTATATGCAAGCTGCCAAAGCATAAAATTACTGAGTCTAAGTTCCCCGCTTGTTCGAATCAATAAATCAGGATCTGGCATACCAGTAGAAAGCAACGTGTTGCCAATTAGCTCAGATGTTATATCTTCCGGCTTCAGCTTTCCATCCTCAATTTGTCGGCCCAATGCTTGCATGCACTCTGTGATTTCCAACCGACTGCCATAATTTAATGCAAAATTAAGTACAAGTCCGGTATTATTTTCAGTACGTCGAGTCGCTTCAGTCAGCGCTTCAACGGTATGGGAAGGTAAATGTTCCTTGTTCCCCATCATACGCACTTGCACATTTTTTTCAATCAGCTCATCCAGCTCAATTGCCAAAAATTCTTGAGGCAATTTCATTAGAAAATCAACTTCGTCCTTTGGACGCGTCCAATTCTCAGTTGAAAAAGCAAATAAAGTTAAATACTTAATACCCAGTTCATCCGCTGCAATTGCTGTGCGTTTCACTGCCTTCATTCCATTTTGATGCCCTACAATCCGCGGCATTCCAATCCGTTTGGCCCATCTGCCGTTCCCATCCATGATGACAGCAACATGCTGCGGAATATTGTCTTTTGAAATGGCCGGTGTTTGCTGTTTTTGTTCCCCGTTCCACCAAGACCGAACCCGTTTGATCATTCCAGTTCCTCCAGCATTCTCTGAAAATGTGCCTCAGGCTTGAAAAGAGACAAACCCCACCGTAAGGGAGGGGCTGCCAATCTTTTTAAACTTCCATAATTTCTTTTTCTTTTGCAGCTAAAACTTTATCCACTTCAGCGATAAACTTATCAGTCGTCTTCTGGATATCTTCCTGATGCTTACGAGATTCGTCCTCGGAAATATCACTTTTCTCCATTTTTTTAATATCATCGTTTGCATCACGACGAATGTTACGAATAGCGATTTTCGCTTCTTCACCGCTCTTTTTCGTCAGCTTCACCAAATCAGTTCTACGCTCCTCCGTTAAAGCAGGAATACTCAGACGAATGGTGTTACCATCATTCGAAGGTGTCAAACCTAAATCGGATTTTTGGATAGCGCGTTCGATATCAGCCAAAGAAGATTTGTCCCAAGGCTGAATCATCAAGGTCCGACTGTCAGGTGTATTGATATTCGCCAGCTGATTGACTGGAGTCATTGCGCCGTAATATTCAACCTGCACACGGTCCAGTAATGCTGGTGTTGCCCGTCCTGCACGCAAAGATGAAAGATCACGTTGCAATGCCTGGATTGCTTTTTGCATGCGCTCTTCAGCGCTCTTTTTCACAGATTGTGGCATTAATTTACACTCCCTTTGACGATCGTACCAATTTTTTCACCCAGTACGACACGTTTAATGTTCCCTTGCTCTGTAATAGCAAAGACAATCAACGGAATATTGTTGTCCATGCACAGCGAGGAAGCTGTAGAATCCATGACACCAAGATTTTTGTTAAGCACATCCAAATACGTGAGCTGCTCATATTTTTCAGCTGTGCTATCTTTAAACGGATCGGCGGAGTACACACCATCTACTTTATTTTTAGCCATCAGAATTACTTCTGCTTCGATCTCAGCGGCACGCAAAGCAGCTGTAGTATCAGTCGAGAAGAACGGATTACCCGTACCTGCAGCAAAAATTACGACCCGACCTTTTTCCAGATGACGAATAGCTCTACGGCGAATGTAAGGTTCTGCAATCTGTTGCATTGCGATGGACGTTTGTACACGCGTAGGCACTTCAATCTGTTCCAAAGCATCCTGTAGAGCCAATGAGTTCATCACGGTTGCAAGCATACCCATGTAATCTGCCGTTGCCCGGTCAATCCCTTTGGCACTTCCAGCAATACCACGCCAGATATTACCGCCTCCGCACACAATAGCAACTTCTACTCCTAGTTCCACCACGTCCTTAACTTGTTCAGCAATCGACGCAATTGTATCCGCATCAATACCGTAACCGTTAGGACCTGACAGCGACTCCCCACTAACTTTCAGAACAACACGTTTAAATACAGGTTTTTCCAAATGATCACCCTCCAATTTCATATATTATTTATGTAACAGGATAGGTGTCCTGTTGCAAGAAATGGAACACTGATGTGTTCCATTTCTGTTTATTCATATGCATTTACCGATCGTTGGTAATTATTGTTTCACTTGAGACATAACTTCTTCGTAGAAGTTGTCTTCTTTTTTCTCCAGACCTTCACCCAATTCGAAACGAACAAAGCGGCGTACGGAGATGTTTTCACCAATCGTACTGATTTTCTCGTTGATCAGTGTGGAGATTGTTTTGTCTGGATCTTTAATGAAAGATTGCTCCAGCAAGCAGAATTCTTCGTAGAATTTACCGATGCGGCCTTCAACCATTTTTTCAACGATTTTTTCTGGTTTACCTTCGTTCAAAGCTTGTGCTTTCAGGATTTCTTTTTCTTTTTCAATCTCTTCCTGTGGCACTTCTTCGCGACGAACATAACGAGGGTTCGATGCAGCGATATGCATTGCAATGTCACGAACAAAATCTTTGAACTGGTCAGTTTTCGCTACGAAGTCTGTTTCGCAGTTTACTTCTACCAGCACGCCGATACGGCCGCCAGCATGGATGTAGGATTCAACAACGCCTTCAGTAGCAATACGGCCTGCTTTGTTGGCTGCAGCTGCAAGTCCTTTTTCACGCAGAACTTCAACCGCTTTTGTCAAATCACCATTTGCTTCTTCAAGCGCTTTTTTACAATCCAGCATTCCTGCGCCTGTTTTTTCACGAAGCTCTTTTACTGCGCTAGCATTAACTGCCATATTATTTCCCTCCAAATTTAATTTTCAGTTGTATATACGAGCTTTATTCCTTAAAAAAAGGGTAGTGAGAGGTTTTCCACCTACCAACCACCCTTTTCATTTAATTCGTATAGGTATTTCCGATCGGAAATATTATGCTGTAGTTTCTTCGCCTTGGTTAGCTTCCATAACTGCATCAGCCATTTTACCTGTCAGCAATTTAACAGCGCGGATCGCGTCGTCATTACCTGGGATAACATAGTCGATTTCGTCTGGATCGCAGTTTGTATCAACGATACCTACGATTGGGATACCCAATTTGCGAGCTTCAGCAACCGCGATACGTTCTTTGCGCGGATCAATGATGAACAGAGCACTTGGAAGGCCCTTCATGTTTTTGATACCACCCAAGAATTTTTCAAGACGATCTTTTTCTTTGCGAAGAATGATAACTTCTTTTTTAGGAAGAACAGCAAATGTACCATCTTCTTCCCAAGCTTCCAATTGTTTCAAACGATCAATACGTTTTTGAATGGTTTGGAAGTTAGTCAGTGTACCACCCAACCAGCGTTGGTTGATGTAGAATTGACCAGCGCGAGCTGCTTCTTCTTTAACGGAATCTTGTGCTTGTTTCTTCGTGCCTACGAACAGGATTGTACCATTCTCAGCTGCAATGCTTTTTACGAAGTTGTAAGCTTCCTCAACCTTTTTCACTGTCTTTTGCAAGTCAATGATGTAAATACCGTTTCTTTCAGTGAAGATATAACGATCCATTTTCGGGTTCCAGCGACGTGTTTGGTGACCAAAGTGAACCCCAGCTTCCAAAAGCTGTTTCATGGAGATTACTGCCATCTTCACGCACCTCCTAAGTTTGGTTTTTTTGTGTGTCCTCCGCCGACATCATTTTTTATAAAGACTTCCTATTGGAAGCACCCTCTATAAAATTAACCGACGTGCGTTTTTAACACCGTCAATTAATATACCATAACACTTGCAGCGTTGCAACCAGCTTTTCGACAATAGTCGAAACCGTGTGAAAAACGTCCGTACACTTCCATCTGCCTGGCTTCTTAGCAAAATGTTTGTGAAAATAAAGTGTTAGACTCTCGCACTGCATTGAACGGGCAGGATAGTTCCAATATGTGCCCTATTAGCCGCATCTGTGCTAGTCTTTTATATATAGACGACGCCATGCTGGGCGTACCAGCAAAAAGCCTTGACCGACTAACGGCCAAGGCTTTTTGCACACGAATAAAATCGTACCGATTCGCGATTAGTGACCCATCATCGCCGGGTCCGGGTTGTCCCCGTCGGCGGTACCTTCTTCCTACTGCTGCGGTTTACGCAAAAGGAGCGACAGTGCTACAGCCGCAGCCGTAAGGCACGCGGATAGGAAAAACGTATCGCCATAACCCGTAACGACAGCATTCAGCGGATTCGCGTCCGCTCCCGCATTTGCGGTGTGGGAAGTGATTTGCGACGGCAGATAACCCGTCAGACCCACGACCGCAACGAGAGAACAACTTGCTGAGCTGCTGTTGTCAATGGTGTGACTCGGCTCACCAGGCGGTGAGGTGCAGAGTTCAGAACATGCGTGTTGAGCGGCATCATGGAGAAGCCCATTCCGAGACCCATGGTGCAGATGCATAAGATAATAACTCAGAGCGAAGGATCTACAGATATATTGGACAAGATGAATAGAGAAATGGATAGGACGGCAAGACCGGCGAAGGCGAGCGGACGCGCGCCGATTTTGTCGAACAGCCGGCCGCTGATCGGGTTGCGCATAACGCATAAGGCATCAGGATCCAGCCGGTTTCAAGGACGGTGTAGTGCATGACGCCTTGCAGGTACAGCGGTACGATCAGCATTGCGCCGAACAACGCGAGCTGTACGATCCACGTCAAGATGATGCTGCGTGTAAAATCAGACGATTTGAACGCCTTCAGCTCCAGCAGCGGCTGCTTCTGTGCCAGTTCCACGAAGATGAAAAGGATGAGCGCAATGCCGCCGATGGTCAAGCCCGTGATCGTCGAAGCCTTGGACCAGCTGGTGCCGACTTCGCTTACACCATACGCCAGCATGGAGAAGGCGATTGGCGCGGGCACATGCCGATGACGTCCAGATTCGGCGCCTCATGACGGCCGGATTTCGGCAAATATTTATACCCGAGAATTAAGGCGATAATGCCCCCTTCTCGGTAGAGCTACATTGATCCGGATTGGGGGCAGTTTTAACAATACATCGTGGTGCAAGCCGCCATGAGATGAACTTTGAATTCTTCAGGGGTCTTTTTTTATGTCCACTAGCTCTGAATTGCAATAGACTATGTTGTGAGCCATTATGGGGGGCATTCCCGCTTTTGAACTAAACACTAAGAAAATTCTTTATTCGCATCGAAAAAAATAAAAAGCCGTCCTCTTCCCGATTAGGTCAGTTGGACGGCTTCTTCGTTATTTTAGTAATAATAGAACTGAAATCCTCACCTTTAGCAAACTGATAGGTGCCTGTACGAATTTTGGTATTGATTTTTTTAGCCTTAGCTGCTGCCTCAAATGCACTAGCATCCGATACGACTCCAGCCCGTTCCAATCCAGATGCCACACTTCTTAAATTACTCCCCGATGCAATGCTATATTGCACTTGTGGGGTGGCAGGCTGCTTGGGAATATCGGGAGTGGTTGTAGTGCCAGCTCTTTGAGTTTGTGGCTTGTTCGGACTTTGTGGTACCGACGTGCTAGTCGAAGGCTTAGAAGCAGCCGAGGATGTGCTGTTTGCAGGTACCTTTGGTGTTGAAGGCGTTTGAGCTGGTTTAGCCTTTTGAGGTGCAACGGGAGTCTTGTTGCCTTCCTTGATCAGATTATTACGCCATTCCTCTTCTGTCATTTTCGGATCAGAACTGTCACTGATCTGAAGATTTAACTCGGCTGCTGCCTTCTCTAGTTGTTCTCGCGTCATGTTTTTCGGGTCTGTCGAAGATTGCTGTGACTGCCCCTGACCAATTATTGCCAGTTGCAACAACAATGCCCCCATTATAAGCCCCGTACCCATGCCTAACATAAATGAGCGGTTTTTGATCATGTCACATCCTCCCGTTCCGCGAGTTGTAATATGAGCTGTACTTCGCCCCGCTGGATGCCTGATTGCTTGGCTATATAATCCACCGACTTGCCTTGCTCATGCATCGCGAACAACTCTTGATAACGATCTCGGATGGACTCTTGTTCCTGCTCAGTTTGAGGCTCTTGCAATGCCGTTTGCTCCTCCAAAGTTACGATAGAAGCTTCTGAATCTGAGTTTGGCATAGAGATGGTCGCAAGCATTGCCTGACGCTCAAGCTCCACAATACGATTCCGAAGCTCAGCTACTTGCTCCTGTAATGCTGCCTGCTTAACCGCGTGCTCCTGCTTCATACCAGATACGAGTTCAATCAACTCGTCATTGTCGTTTTCAATATCGGCCATATATTGCTCCAATGTAGCCTCAACCTTTTGAACGACGGCCTCTTCTGTTCCCCGGCTTGGCTGGCGCTTTGGCATAAGCCAGGCGTAGACAACAGCTGCGGCTCCCAGCAGAACAATATAAATCCATGGTTGATCCACTGCCCATCGTCTCCTTTTATAACGCTTCTCCACCCATCGGATCAGAGCGAAAAATCAATATGATGTCCCTTATACGGATGCTCTGCCGGATGCTCCTTAGGCAGCTCAGTCTCATCTGAGCGGGAGCGACTCTGCTGGGAAGAATCTCTACTCTGCTCACCTGTTTGCCTCTCACCGACGAATGTTTCTGCAGACTGGTCTATGGCACCGCTTCGCTGACGCATGTTCTCCGTCTCCAGCGCAGTCTTTTGTCCAAGTAATGCCTGGTCATTCATCGGTCGCTGCTGAAACTCACTATGGTATTTCCCTGCTTCACTAGTGCGAGGTACAGCAATTTGCAATTCAACAGCCTTCAAGCTCATTGGACCACACCCTTTCCGATTGGGCATCCGTATCAGACTACCGAGAAATATAATAAATTGAATTATTATCAGTGTAATGAATTACATGTAGGAGGACATGCGGATATCTCCCTCATGGTAATAAAACGCCATTCTTTCCAAAGAATCTTTAATAAATTTTGTATATCTGCCGATAACTATCTTAGAGCCACCATAAATCACATTTTTCACTTCTACCCGGGCGCGGCTCGTATCTTCTAAAGTTCGTTCTATTTCAAGCATTCTGGACTTGGTTTCCAAAAGTTCCTGTTCATTAGATTTTTTAGTAGATGTCAGCTTGATTCGCATAGCCATTCTGTCAGGTGCAAGCTGTCCGGCAGCCGCTAGCTGATCCAATATCGTGAGAGCCTTGTTCGTTTTATCCTGGCTGTCTGTCTGTTGCTTCAACCGTGCACGGAGTTCTGTCAGTTCATCACGCAGTTCGGGAAGCACACCCACTTCAATATTGGTAGCTGTGGACATCGTATTACCGACGGTACGAGCCACTACCTTTTTACCAGCTTGTACACTGCCACCTACGATAAGCCCTTTTGTCCCTTCGCAGATTACATTATTACTCGCTTTGATCTGTGAATGCATGATGCTCTGTGATACAAGTACATCGGCTCCCGCGATCACGTTACCATCTTGTATAAACGAGCATTTCACATTTTGTGCGGCTTTCACGAATCCTTTATGGTATCCGATAATACCGCCGCTGATTTCCACTGAACCATCCGCCTCAATTTCAGCGCCTTCCACACCGCCAATGACACGAATGTCACCAGCCGCCCGAACGCGAAAACCTGTCAAGACATTCCCGCGAATGACGACGGTTCCAACAAAATCAATGTTACCGACGCTATAATCGACATCCCCATTCACTTCATACACAGGGAAGACATTAAGCTTGCCCTTTTCAGTTGTAGTCACTAAACCATCAATAGCCGCATACATCGCAACGCCTTCCGGATGGATCACTACATTTTTGCCAACTTTAAAACGCGCCTCTTTACCTGGAAGAAAAGGAATTTCCTCTCCGGTTACAGCAATCCCTGGTACACCTGGCAGAGGATCCACCCGTTCGGCAATCAGTTGTCCACGTTTTACATTTCTTAAACGAGTTAATTCTTTATAATCCACCCGTCCATCCACAGTTTCAAGTGGCTTATGTGCATCTTCACCGGTCACAATATCGGCCAGATTTATTTTCCCATCTGTACCATGAATCGGCTGCTTCCCCTGAGCAATCAGTAATTTCCCGAAGAAATGATCTTCCGGATTTGCCGCAAATGTGCGAATTGCATCGGTAATTACACCGTAGGATATTTTTTGGTTGCTTAGAAAACGTTCTAATTCTTGCACAGAACAGGCAAAGCCTTCTTCACGTTTGGCAAACTCCAAGTAGGCGGATTGTTTGTCAGGTGAGACAACCACTTTTAAAAACTGATCCAAAGCATACTGCTTCTCCACATGGGTGCTCCTTCCGTCTAACTGTTACTGTAACCTCCCGTACGTTAATCTTTACGCATTAGCAAATCCCGTTGTTTGTCCAGTGTCGCTCTCAGACGTAATATTGCTTTGGAATGCAACTGAGAAATTCGCGAAGGAGAAAGTGACATGACCTCAGCAATTTCGCTGAGTGACAGATCCTCGTAATACAATAAAGAAACAACGATACGCTCTTTTTCAGTTAATTTATCAATGCCTTGTGCCAAGGCATCACGAAGTGTGAATTCATTGACCTTATGGTCCGGATTTTTCGCCTTTTCGTCCACCAACAGGGAAAGCCGTGTTTCCGACTCTTCTTCGCGGATCGGGTCCTCCAGTGAAACAATCGACATCACGGCGACCTCCTGGATCATACTTTGAAACTCTTTCTCGGAGACGTCCAAATAATGACTCATCTCTTCGTCGCTTACTGTGCGTAAATATCTTTGTTCTAGATGTTGGTAGGCGTCTTCGATTTTTTTCGCTTTTTCCCTAACTGAACGAGGAACCCAATCTCCTTGACGAAGGCCATCCAAAATTGCTCCACGAACACGCCAAGAAGCATAAGTCTCAAACTGCAAACCACGCTCATAATCAAATTTCTCTAAAGCATCAATCAAACCCATAACACCGTTGCTCGCCAGATCATCCTTGGATACATTTTTAGGTAAGCCTACTGCAAGACGGCCCGACACATACTCCACAATATGAAGATACTTTTCAATTAACTGTTTCTTCGCTTCCTTGTCACCGTGTTCTTTCCATTGCTCCCACAGGTCGGAATGGTTCAAATGAGCGGCTTTTCGCTCGTTCATCGGCTTCACCCTCCTTATTTGTCTGTCAGGTGACGAACGGCCTTGGCCAATTCTTCAGGGTCCTTGTTGGAAACCAGCTTGGGTGGGTTTAAAGGTGCAAAACCATTATTCCCCTCGCCCGTCTGCTCTGGTTTCGGTTTCAGCAATTCATTCAGGTTTTCATTTTCGTCTGGTGTCGTCAGGTCCAGATTTCCCCCTACGCCATCTACCTGAGAGCTTGCCCGGTCTTGGGCATTACCCAGATCTGGCCGCGCTACCACACCCAGTGTCCAGCGCAGCACAAATGCAAGTAGGAACCAAAAAACGAAGGCGATTAAGCCACGAATTAAGCTCGTGGTCAGCAGATTGCTGCCAACGGACAACACAAAAGTCAGAATAAATCCGACTACTCCAGACCAAAGATTAATGCGTAAGCTACCAAATAACATGTTTATAATTCCTTTACACCTTTTTGTACGCTTCGAATATTCAAAACGCCAGTTTCAGAGTTTAACTCAATCGTTCGTCCATAATTGCCACCCGTATCTTCCGCAATTAAAGGAATGCCCAGATCTACAAGCATTTCCTTGCACGATTCTACATTGCGCGGGCCAATCCGCATGGTGTCTCCGCTACCCGCAAAGGCAAACATTTGCGCTCCTCCTGCCATTTTGGCAATCAGTCTGCGCCGTTCAGCACCCAGTTTCAACATTCGCTCCAACAACTCTGGCAGTGCTGTATCTGCATATTTGGCAATATTTAACTGCCCTTCACGGGCAATATCCGAGGACGGTAACATCACATGTGCCATGCCTGCCAGTTTCAAATGAGGATCATAGAGGGTCAATCCGACGCAGGAGCCAAGTCCTGTCGTGCGAATCGAGTTCGGGTTGCTGGTAACATTTAAATCTGCCATGCCGACTTTAATGATGCTTTTATCCTCAATCATCGTTCATCGGGACTCCTAACGACCTAAAGATTTTCCCGAACGATTCTGGATCAGGAATCAGGAAAAATTGACCCTCAATCTGATTCTGCCCTTCCAGAAACGATGTGTCAATCAATAAAGCAGCATCCCCCATCTGCCCAAACTGCAGCAGTCCGTAGCTGAGAATGGCTCCTGCCATATCCAGTGCCAGCGCAGGGACTGTTGGATACATGGATAAACGTGTGAAATCCGCCAACGAAGAAAGGTAGGAGCCTGCTAAAATATTACCGATCTCCGACAGAGCTGAATGCTCCATTTCGTTAAAGCTATCCTCGTCATCCGAAGGAATATTCGCCAAACGGGAAAGTAAGCTTTTCGCCGCCTGAGGTTGCAATATGAAGAATAGATTACCAGGGGCTTCCCCTTCGACCCTAAAAAATATTGCAACAACAAGTTGTTCATTTCCGCCGACTTTGTCCGCAATTTCCTCAAAGGGCAGCATTTGCACTTTGGGTACACCCATATCGACTGGTTTATTGAGAAGCCGGGAGAGCGCTGTAGCAGCGTTCCCCGAGCCAATGTTGCCGACTTCTTTCAATACATCCAACTTGAAGTCTTCAAGATTTCTTAGATTTTCCATATATTAATCCTCTAGACCTTCCAGTTGGTTCATTTCGCTACGGTTCAAAACTTCGGACAAGTTCAGCATGATCAGCAGACGTTCTTCACCAATTTTAGCAACTCCGCGAAGGTATTTCGCCTTAACTCCGCCAACCACTTCCGGTGGTGTCTCAATGTTGTCAGTATTCAGGTCAATTACATCATTCGCTGAATCCACGATAAAGCCGACTTGCATTTCGCCCACAGCAACGATAATAATACGGGTTTGATCGGTATATTCAGCTTCAGGTAATCCAAAACGGCCACGAAGATCAATAACCGGAATAACCACGCCTCTCATGTTGAATACGCCTTTAACAAAATCGTAAGTTCTCGGAACGCGTGTAATCGGCACCATGCGTTCAATAGATTGGACTTTTTCTACTTCAACACCGTATTCTTCTTCACCAAGCTTAAATACGATAACTTTAATTTCTTCTCCCATGTCTAAAAACCCTCCTTATTGATGTCAGCAATCTCACATTTCTTTCATTTTTAATGAAGACATTATTTAATGAAAACATTCGGGTCAATGATCAAAGCAACCTGACCGTCACCCAGAATCGTAGCACCTGAAATTCCTTGGATGTTTGGAAGATACTTGCCCAGATTTTTAAGGACGATTTCACTTTGTCCCAAAAAGTCCTGTACGGAAAGAGCTGCCAGACGGTCTCCCTTACGGATGACCACGACCTCTGTCTCTTCTTCTTCATCTTCGTTGAAGTCCGGTACCTCAAACAGCTGACTCAAGGAGATAAGCGGGATATGAGAATCGCGGAAAGCAATCATCTTATTGCCATGCACAGAACGGATTTGCTTACGTTTGACGATCGCAGTTTCCACAATGGAAGATAAAGGAATCGCATATTTTTCTGAACCGATCTGTATCATCATGGCTGCAATAATGGATAGAGTCAGCGGCAATTGTACAGAGAAATTAGTGCCCTGGCCCAATGTGGAGTGAACCGTAACATTACCACCCAAAGCAGTGATTTTGGATTTAACAACATCCAGACCGACACCGCGTCCTGATACGTCTGAAATGACTGCAGCTGTACTAAAGCCTGGAGCAAACAATACTTGATAAGCTTCCTCGTCGGTCATTGAAGCTGCTTGTTCTGCTGTCAAAATCCCTTTGGAAATAGCACTGTTTAGTACCTTTTCACGGTTAATCCCGTTCCCATCATCCTCAATCTCGATAAATACGTTATTACCGCTATGAAAAGCACGCAGTTGAACCGTTCCAGTTTCTGGTTTGCCAGCTGCAATCCGGTCGGCCACTGACTCGATGCCATGATCCACGGAGTTACGAAGCAAATGCACCAGAGGATCGCCAATTTCGTCGATAACAGTCCGATCCATTTCAGTCTCTGCTCCAGTAATAACCAATTCCAGTTTTTTATCCAGCGACTTGGCCAGATCGCGAACCATACGCGGGAAACGGTTGAAAACAGTATCTACAGGTACCATCCGCAATTTAAGAACAACATTTTGCAAATCACTGCTCACACGACTCATATGCTCAACCGTTTCTGTCAGTGCTGGATTGGAAGCCTCACTGGCTAACTGTTCTAAACGCACACGGTCAATGAGCAACTCGCTGAATAAATTCATAAGTACATCCAGACGTTCAATATCTACGCGAATCGTACGGTTGTGCGTAGGAGCAGCCGCCTTGGCTGCTGGCGCTTTACCTGCAGCTGGCTTGGCGACAGAGGCCGCAGCTGAAGACTGCGGCTGGGATGGAGCGGTTGGCTGCACGGCAACTGGTGCTTCCTGTACCGCCGCTGTCTCAGCGAGTCCAGCAGTAACTTCGCTCATTTGTTTAAGGGATTCCTGATCCAGTTGTACCACTGAGACAGTGTCAATTTCAGAGATACCCGCGATTTCCTTTTCCAGCTCCCCAACTTCTTTCTGCGTTATGTAATATAACGAGAAGCTTTGTTCGAATTTTTCCTGCTCGATATCCTGTACGGATGGATAGGCCTTGACAATTTCACCAGAGTTTTCCAATGTGTTAAATACCATAAAGGCACGTGCTGCCTTCAGCTGGCTCTCTGAACTGATTGTTACCTGTATATAGTGAACACGATGCCCTTCTGAAATCGATTGCTCCAGTACAGAATACTGGAATTGATCCAAAACCAATCCAGCACTATCGTTAGTGCCCGCTTTTGTAGAAGGAGACTCCTCAGTGGCGGCATTTGAGCCGGACTTTAGGAAATCCCCGCTCACGATGGATTGTAATGAAGATACAATAGAGGAGACATCCGCTTTTCCATCGCCTCCCTCTGTAATGTGCTGCACCATGGATTCCAGGGCATCCAAACCTTTAAATAAGGTATCGAATATAAATTCATGCATCGCCAGCTTGTTGTTACGTACCAGATCAAGAACGTTTTCCATTTGGTGAGTGAGCGATGCCAGGTCTTCAAACCCCATCGTAGCAGCCATTCCTTTGAGGGTATGGGCAGAACGGAAAATCACCTGAACGATGCCTAGATCGGTTGGGTTGCTTTCCAGTTGAAGCATATTTTCGTTAAGAGATTGTAGATGATCATTCGACTCATCAATAAACATGTTTAAATATTGGTTCATGTCCATTGTGAGACACCTCCTCCATGAGTTACACTCCGATTATTTCACAACTTGTACAAGCTTGGGGGCGATCTCCTGCATTGGCAGAAGGTGGCGCACACATTTTAATTCAACTGCTGAGCGGGGCATTCCGTACACTACACAAGTCTCCTCATTTTCAGCAAATGTGGATTGAACCCCAGCGTCATAAAGCTTTTTCATCATTTTAGCCCCGTCGCTCCCCATTCCAGTAAGCAATACTAGATGTCTTTCCAGCGAGGTTAACGAGAGCAGTGATTCGAACATCGTATCTACGGAAGGACGGTGACCATTGCGAGCCTCCTCCATCTTCAGTGACACAGTGTATTTACCACCGGCTCCAGGCACAATTCTTAGCTGATATCCCCCTGGAGCGATGTAGGCTGTTCCCGTCTCCAGCGTCATCCCTTGCTCAGCCTCCACCACTCGTAGTGGGCTCAACGTATTCAAACGTTGGGCTAGCGAACGAGTGAAGTTTGGCGGCATATGCTGAACGATAACGATTGGAGCTGGAAAATCCCCAGGAATGCGCTCCAACAGTGTCTTCAGCGCCCGTGGTCCGCCCGTAGAACATCCGACCGCCACCAGTTTTCGAAAGCTGGACGTGTGTACACCTTTTTTAAGTGACAATCCCTTTGGTGCGGCTGGAACTGTAGGTGCTGTTACTGGAGGCGTTGTAGCCGCAGGAGTGGAAGAAGCTGATGAAGTTACCGTCTTCCGTGATTCCGGCTTGACCAACCCTGCTTTATCCTTACCCTGCATCGATTTTCCAGCAGTCGGATCAGAGCTCTTCAGTTGTCCCGACGTTATTCCCGTACCCATGGACAAGTCTTCTTTCTTCTGCACATGAGGTGCTTGCACTGGTTTCCTTGGCTGAACAGCTGGCTTGTCTATGCGATCAGCTGTAGCAGCTGTTCCAGACAGCTGTTTTTTAGTTTCCTGCTTGGCAGCTGTTGGGACGGACTTCCCAGCATCTTTCTTTGGCTGAGCCGATGCAGCAGGTGGAGAAGCAAGCGGAACAACAGGAGGCTTGTCTGCCGAAGCTTGACTTCCAGCTCGTTTCTCAGTCACAGCCTGTCCAGGTGGCTTTTCCATTGGCGTTTTTTTCGCTTGTTCCAATGCAGCTTTGCGTTCATTAGCTTCCTTGCGCTCCAAGCGGCTGCGTACTGCTTGCATAGCAGTATGCATCTGTTCGAGCAATGCCTTGCTCACCTGTTCAATATCTTGCGCATGAGCAATGGAAGGCTTTCTTATAAAATCAAAAGCCCCTGCCTCCAAAGCCATGATGGTCTCCTTCATGCCTTGTTCATTGATGCCTGACAGCATAATGACAGGTAGCGGATGGGCTGCCATAATCAGTGGCAACGCTTCAAGACCATTCATTTCAGGCATTTCGACATCCATGGTGACCAAATCAGGCTGCAATTCTTTCACTTTCTCTACAGCCTCTTTGCCATTGGCGGCTGTACCTACGATGTTGAACGACTCATCCCTTACAATTAGATCTGTAATAATTTTGCGCATAAAGGCCGAATCATCTACAACCAGCACCCGGTAAGCACACATGTTAAACACCCCTGTTTCCTCTCATCAAAAATCAATGCATAGAACGTCGCAACCATTTTTGCATAAATCCTTTAATTCCACTCAATGCACCTGATTGTGGAACCTGTGGCATTGCTGCAAAACGGTGTGCCAGATTCAGTACATCTCTTGAAGCCGTACATCCCGGAAAAGCAACCATAAAAGGTACTTGTCTTTTGACTGCCTGCATGACATAAGTATCATCACTGATATGTCCAAGCAGCGGGATTTCGATCTCCAAAAAGCGTTTCGCAACAAGTGCGATCTTATCAGCAACTTGACGGGCCTCATTATCGTTATCGGCACGATTGACTATAATTTTGAATACCGTATCTTTCTGCAACCCGTTGACGACTTTAATTAATGCATACGCATCTGTTAAGGACGTCGGTTCTGGGGTGGTTACTACCATACATTCGTCAGCTGAAGTGATGAATTTAAGATTTTCTTTGGATAAACCTGCACCTGTATCAAAAAGAATATAATCCATGTCAGCTGCCATTTTTTCTACTTCTTCAGCAAAATAATTCAGATTCTCATCTGATAATGCAAACAGTTCGCTTAAGCCTGAGCCTCCGGCGATATAAGGCAAACCACCGATACCCGTTTGAATAATTTCATCAATTGATTTTTCACGTTTTAACAGATGAAGAAGATTGTATTGTGAGTGGGCCCCCATCAACACATCAATATTAGCCATACCGATGTCAGCATCAAACACAAGTACCTTTCGACCAAGAGATTGTAGGGCCAAAGCAAAGTTCAGCGTAAAATTGGATTTGCCCACCCCGCCTTTACCACTGGTAATCGTTATAATTTTTGCGTGACGATTACGTGGGGGTAATCGATACTTATCCAAGGATGAAGCCATTTGTCTAAGTGATTGGGCTTGATCACTCATATGGAATCTCCGTTAACTCCTGATGATCCTTTGGCTCCAAGCAGCATATTTGTCACCATTTCTGCATCGGGATGAAGCAGGTCGTCAGGAACATTTTGTCCATTAGTAATATAGGCCAACTGCATCGGAAACTGGTGCAAAAGATTAAACATTCCGCCACAACTGCCTGTCTCATCCATCTTGGTAAATACAACCTTACCAAGACCAAACTTACTGAAATGTCCAGTTATATTGAGCATATCCCTGCTTTTGGATGTCAGGCTGAGTACCAGATACGTCTCACTTTCATTAATAGGTGAAAGCAGACTTTGCAGTTCTGATACAAGCAGTTCATTACGATAATTTCGCCCTGCAGTATCCATGAGGATCAAGTCACAATGCTCCAGACGTTGAATAGCTCTTTGGACGTCACCGGGAGATTGCACAACTTCAAGCGGTACATTTAAAATCGTTGCATATGTACGCAGTTGCTCGACGGCTGAAATTCGGTACGTGTCAGAAGTAATAAATCCAACTTTGCGATGATGCTTGAACAACTGTTCCGCAGCCAACTTCGCAATGGTTGTCGTTTTTCCTACTCCGGTAGGGCCTGCAACATACACAATTTTGGTATCTTGGGAAATTCCTTTATCCAGTCTTGTCTGTATAAAACTGGTCACTTCCTCACGAAAGGCTTGTTCCCAATCAAAAGTTTCAGGTGCAAAAGGGTGCTCACTTCGACGGACATATACCTGTTCGATCCAATATTCCAGTAAATCACGTTCCACTTCCTGTTCCAACACATGCTCACAAATCTCTTGCAGCGCCTCCGGCCAAGTACTTTCCATCGAAGAGTTTCTGGAAAACCGAGTCATCATCGCTTTCATTTCCCGTAATTCATTAAGCAAAGCCTGATTTTCCTCAGCTCCACTCTTGTCTGGAACACTTTCTTCGATTGGCCGTTTATGCAGCTCACTGGATGATTTCAGGTTCGAAAGCAATACTTCTTGATCAAATGCCTGAGATATAGTCTCCAGGTTATTAGCAGACCTAGGCGACAAATGCTCAGTTGCTGATGCAGCTTGTTCTGTATTAACCGTTAATTCAGCTTGTCCTTCTTTGGAACTACCGGCTATCTGTTGTGTAACCCGTCGATAAGCTTCTGGAGCTGCTTGTCTGGGGACCACAGGGGCTGATGGTTTTTCCGGCTTCTCAGGGGTGTTCATTAGAGGCGAAGAAGCCTGGGCAAGCTGGTGTGACGAGCGTTCAGCTCGCCGAGGCTTTGGAGGTTGCTGCTCCTCAACTGCAGCAACCACTTCAATCTTCTTTTTACTGAACATCCCCATAAAACCGCCGACCTTCACTTCTTTTGTACTTAAAATGACGGCATCTGTTCCTAAGTCGCCCCTGATTTGCAGCATGGCTTCTGGCATGGTATCCACTACATATCGTTTCACTCTCATAAGTTCACCACCCCGACACTTTGAATTTCAACGTTCGGCTCCAGCTCACTGTACGACAGCACCGGGACATCCTGCATCGTCCGCTCCATAACTTGCCGCAAATACATACGTATTGTCGGTGACGTTAACACAATAGGCTGCTGTCCAGATTGAATGAGACGATTGATTTGCTCCATCATCCTTTGATACACCGTTTGCGTTGACACCGGATCAAGAGCCAAATAGCTACCTTGCTCCGACTGCTGCACACTCTCAGCAATTTTCTTCTCCAATCCTGGTCCCACGGTAATAACGCGCAACGTTTCTCCCTGCTGTGCAAATTGCTGCGTAATCTGACGTGATAACGCTTGGCGAACATATTCAGTCAGCACGTCTGGATCTTTTGTATAAGTACCGTAGTCAGCCAGTGTCTCGAATATAGTCACCATATCGCGTATAGAGATTTTTTCTTTCAACAGCTTGGCCAACACTTTTTGTACGTCCCCAATCGCAAGCACAGAAGGAATAAGGTCGTCCACCAGCACTGGGTAATTCTCCTTGAGATTGTCAACCAGCGAACGTGTTTCCTGTCTGCCAAGCAACTCATGGGCATGTTTCTTGATCGTCTCTGTTAGATGAGTAGCTACAACTGAAGGTGGATCAACTACCGTATAACCTGACAGCTCAGCAACATCCTTGGTGTTCTCGTCAATCCAGAGTGCAGGCAATCCGAAAGCCGGTTCTGTCGTTTCAATCCCTGTAATAGAGTCGTCGTCGTATCCCGGACTCATAGCCAGATAATGATTCAACAACAGTTCTCCGCCGCCTACCGTATTGCCTTTAATTTTAATTACATATTCGTTAGGCTTGAGCTGAATGTTGTCCCGAATACGAATGACCGGCACAACCAACCCCAGCTCCAAGGCGCATTGACGGCGAATCATAATAATCCGATCCAGTAAATCACCGCCTTGCTGTGTATCCGCCAACGGAATCAACCCGTACCCAAATTCAAATTCAATCGGATCTACTTGAAGCAAGTTAATGACACTTTCCGGACTACGCACCTCTTCGATTTGTTGCTCCTCCTCCAGCTGTTCATCAGCAATTTGCTTGCGTTCCATATTGCCCTGCATTCTTCGCGCTGCAAAAAACAATAGAATCGCAAGTGGAAGAGTTGTAATGATATGAATAGGCGTGAAAAGGCCCAATAATGCAATGGTGGCAGCCACTATGTAGATCAATTTTGGATATGAAAAGAGCTGTCCAGTTAAATCTTCTGCCAAGTTGCCATCCGACGTAGCCCGCGTAACAATCAAGCCTGATGCGGTGGATATGAGCAGCGCGGGAATCTGGCTGACCAATCCATCACCGATCGTGAGAACAGAATACGTTGACAGCGCTTCTTGAAATCCTTTTCCCTGAACGGCCATACCGATAATAAAGCCGCCCACCAGGTTAATGATCAAAATGATAATACTGGCGATCGCATCGCCTTTAACGAATTTACTCGCACCATCCATAGCTCCGTAAAAATCCGCTTCCCGTTCGATTTTACTACGTCGTTCACGGGCTTGTTGCTCATTAATCAGACCTGCATTCAAATCAGCATCAATACTCATTTGTTTACCTGGCATCGCATCCAATGTAAACCGGGCGCCCACTTCTGCTACCCGCTCCGATCCTTTGGTGATAACAATGAACTGTACGACCACAAGAATGAGGAAGACAACAAAGCCGACGGCAATTTGGCCGCCTGCAATCCAGCTACCGAACGTAGCAACTACTTCGCCGGCATGACCCTCACCTAAAATAAGTTTGGTCGTAGAAATGTTGAGTGCCAAACGAAACAACGTTGTAATGAGCAGCAATGAAGGAAAGATAGAAAATTGTAAAGCTTCCTTCGTGTTCATTGATACGAGCAAAATCATTAAAGCAATAGAAATATTAATGACGAGTAGGACATCCAGCAGCCATGAAGGGATCGGGAGAATCATCATAAGAACGATACCGATGACGCCTGCAAGGACGGTTATATCTTTTATTTTCACGGGTCTCTTGGCCTCCGATCCCTTTATTTCACTTTACCTTTTAATTTATATACATACGCCAGCACTTCGGCAACGGCCTGAAAAAGATCAGCTGGTATCGCATCCCCGATTTCGGCTCTTTGAAACAGCGCCCGCGCCAGCGGCTTGTTTTCCATCGTTATAACGCCGTTTTGCTTGGCAATTTCCTTAATCCGGAGCGCGACATAATCTTGTCCTTTCGCAATAATCTGCGGCGCTTCCATCTCCGAACCGTCATATTTCAAAGCCACAGCAAAGTGCGTAGGGTTGGTGATGATAACATCTGCATTAGGAACCTCCTGCATCATGCGCTGCATAGCCATACGGCGCTGTCGCTCGCGAATTTTCCCTTTGATCAGCGGGTCACCCTCCATTTTCTTGTACTCATCCTTGATGTCCTGTTTGGACATTTTCAGATTTTTCTCATGCTCATAACGTTGATACATATAATCCAATATCGCTAAAATGAACAGCACCACACCAATTTTGAGTCCCAGTTCCATTGTTAATGAAGCCGTAAAACTCAACATCTGGTCGCCGGACATCTCAGCTAGTTTGGGTAGGTCAGCCTTTGTTTTCCAAAGTACGCTGTACACCAGATAACCAATTACAGTCATTTTTAAAACAGATTTCAGGAATTCAATCAATGACCTCATGGAAAAAATATTTTTAAAGCCTTTAATCGGATCAATCTTGCTAAACTTGGGTGTAATGCCCTCTCCGGTTAATAAAAAACCGATCTGCATGTAATTCGCTGCTATCCCGATGACAATGGCACCAACAAAAATAGGAGCCAGCATAATCAAGATTTGCACACCATACTCACCCATCATCAGCAGCGTTGTATTCGGTGTTACTTCCATAGACAGCCGATTCACAAAAATATCCCGAAACAAGCGGACCGCATGATCCTTAAAATACCCGCCGAAAATCATGAGGCAAAAAAACGTAACCAGCAAGACACCAGCAGCGGGCAACTCCATGCTCTTGGCAACCTGCCCTTTTTGTCTTGCATCCTGTTTCTTCTTGGGTGTAGCTTTTTCCGTTTTTTCCCCTGAGAACAACTGCAGGTTCATAGCATATTTAAATGACAAACTACGTTCCTCCAGACCAGACATTAAGGACGATTACCCATAATATCCAACAAGTTGCGCATGGATTCGAACATCACAGAAAACAATCTTTCGAATATAAAAGCAAAACTTGGCATGAGAAGCAATAACATGAACAATCCCACAATAATTTTAAGCGGCACACCAATGACAAAAATGTTAAATTGCGGTGCTGTTTTAGCTAAAAAGCCGAGTCCCACATCCGTTAAAAAGGTCGCTACTACAATGGGAGCAGCAATTTGAAAGGCCAACATAAATGATTCCGCAAAAGAACGCACCAGAAATTCAGTTACACTGCCACCATACAGCTTTATAAAAAAATCATTGGTCAGTGGTACCCAATCATAACTGTATAAAATAGCGTTTAGCAGATGATGGTGCCCGTTTATGCTCAAAAAGAACAATACAGCTATGGCGAACTTGAAATTACCCGTAAGAGGCGTTGAAGCCCCTGTCATGGGATCAAATACACTGGCCATTCCGAACCCCACCTGTAGGTCTATAAATGAACCTGCGGTTTGGATCGCTGTCATGAACAAATATGCAGTAAACCCCAGCAACAACCCAATCAGCACCTCACGCCCTACTAACAGCACATACGCTACATCGGTCGGCACCTGTTGATGCGTACCATAAGTAAGATACACGACCAAAGCTAGAAATCCTGAAATTCCCACCTTAAAGATATTAGGTACCCCTCGGGTTGAAAAAATAGGCGCTACTACAAAAAACGAGGTAATCCGACAAAAAATCAGCAAAAAAACAGGAAAACTCTGCAACAATATGTTCATAACTTTCAGCCTAACCTATATATTTGTACAAATTGTCCAGAATGTTATACGTAAAGTCCACTAATGTGGTCAATATCCAGGGCCCGAACAAAAGCAATGCCAGCAATACGGCGACAATCTTCGGAACAAAGGCCAGTGTCTGCTCCTGAATTTGAGTTGTCGCTTGAAAAATACTGATGATCAAACCCACGACTAGCCCCAAAATCAGCATCGGAGCACTCACCTTGAGTACAATGTACACCGCTTGCCCAGCCAGGGAAATAATAAACTCCGAAGTCATTGCCGTCCTCCTTGATTGCTGTCCTTGCAGAAAGTATTCATGTATTAAAACTCAGAAGTAATGATTTGACGACCAAATACCAACCATCTACAAGTACGAAAAGTAGTATTTTAAAAGGAAGCGAGATCATTACCGGTGGTAGCATCATCATCCCCATAGCCATGAGTGTACTGGACACTACAATGTCTATAACTAAAAAGGGTATAAAAATCATAAAGCCCATCTGAAATGCTGTTTTCAACTCACTGATTGCATATGCCGGAACCATCACCGTTAGTGGAATATCTTGATAGTTTTTTGGTTTTTCCATCTTGGTGTATTTCATAAAGAGCAGTAGATCCTTCTCACGTGTATGAGAGAACATAAAAGTCTTAATTGGTACCGATGCCTTATCTAGTGCCTGAGACTGTGTTATATCCCCCTTGAGATACGGCTGAAGCGCAGTTTCGTTCATAGCTGAGAAGGTCGGCGCCATAATAAATAAGGTGAGAAACAAGGCCAGTCCAACAAGCACCTGATTGGGCGGCATCTGCTGAGTTCCCAGTGAAGTTCGCACAAAGCCAAGTACAATCACGATACGCGTAAAACTTGTCATAAGTACAAGCAACGCGGGCGCTACACTAATGACAGTAATAAGTAAAATAATAGACAGCGAGGTGGCACCGGGCTGTCCTTTGTCCGAATTGCCGACTTGAATATCAATGTTCGGAATCGGTTCCGCAGAGGCCGCCGTCACCGAAATGAAGCTGAACAAGACAAGCAGCAAACATGCTAGTATAATCTTTTTTCTCATGAATCTCCCGACCGATCTGTAGTATTCTCCTCATTGCGCAACTTTTCAAGTTTATCCTTGCGATTCGGCATCTGCCGAAGCTTGGATTCAAACATCTCATGAAAAGATGTTTCCTCTTCAGGTTGCTGCTGCTGTGCCGCGTTGTTCCGGCGAAGCTTATCCGCAATTTTAGCGAATAGCGGGGCAATTGGGCCGCGCTGCAGAGAAGCTTCCTGCTCCAGTGCGGCCAAAATTTGCTCCACTTCTTCAGGATCGGATACTTTGTCAACAAGCCGGATATCTTCTCCCACACCAATGAGGTACACACTGCTACCAACTTCAACAAGCTGAAGGGATTTATTGGGGCCAAGCCCCACGCCTCCCAGTATGCGAACGGAGCGGTTGCTGAACCAGCTCTGATTTCTTTTACTCAAAAACCGTATCAAGTACACGATCAGTACGATGATAAAGATCAGCACGAAAAGGACCCAAGCAATGTTTCCTATATTGCTGGATGTACTCAAAGCGTCAGAGGCACCCTGTTGTGTATCCATACTGGATGCGCCTTACACACCCAGTGTCTTGTTGATGGCTTCGATAACCCGATCCGATTGGAATGGCTTAACGATAAAATCTTTTGCGCCAGCTTGAATGGCATCAATTACCATAGCTTGCTGACCCATCGCGGAACACATGATAACCTTTGCATTCGGGTCAATTTGTTTGATTTCCTTCAGAGCGGCAATGCCGTCCATCTCAGGCATCGTGATATCCATCGTAATCAGGTCAGGACGAAGCTCCTTGAATTTTTCAATGGCCTGTGATCCATCCTGGGCCTCTCCTACTACTTCAAATCCATTTTTGGACAGGATGTCCCGAATCATCATTCTCATAAATGCAGCATCGTCCACGATCAAAATACGGTTTGCCATCTGAAATAAATCCTCCCTAAATTATGCTTTTATTGTAATTTTTGAATTCGGTCCCATTGGCTTACAATATCCGTTACACGCACGCCAAAGTTCTCGTCGATTACGACAACCTCGCCCTTGGCAATCAGTTTGTTGTTAACCATAATGTCCACCGGCTCCCCGGCAAGCTTGTCCAGTTCAATAATTGAACCTTGTGAGAGCTCCAGAATATCTTTAATTTGCTTTTGGGTCCTTCCTAATTCTACGGTGACTCTAAGGGGAATGTCCATCAATAAATTTAAATTGTTTTCATCCACTTGCGGAAATCCACCGGACTGCAAGTTAGAAAACTGTACAGGCTGCACATTTACATTACGTCCCGGCGGTACAGCCCCATAATGATGAGGTGTTCCATAAGGCACTTGCGGCGGCACACCTGCTGGCATTCCATATCCCGGCGTTCCATACCCTGGAGCGCCCTGCTGCCCATATCCCGGATCTTGAGGATACATCGGCGGTTGTTGCCTATAGCCTGCATCTTGCGGCGCCTGCGCGGCTGCAGGCGGCTGTTGGTAGGCTGGTGCAGACGGTGGCTGCGGAGTACTAGCTTGTGTCGGCGCTTCGGGAGCAGCTGTTGCAGCTGCCTGCTGTGCGGACGCTTGCGGTTGCTCGTCATCCTCTCCGCCATTCATTAAGATGCTCACCATCTTTTTGGCGAAATTAACAGGTAACAGTTGCATCAGTGTAGAGTCAATCAGATCTCCAATCAATAACCGGAAGGATACTGTAATCAGCGTCTCTTCATCTGGCAGGCTGGATACTCCATCACCGTGCAGAGGATCCAAAATATCAATCCCTGGTGGAGAGATATTAACAAAACGATTAAACATGGTAGACATAGAGGTCGCAGACGATCCCATCATTTGGTTCATCGCTTCCTGCACGGCACTGATGTGAATTTCATTCAATTCTTCATCTGCCGGATTTCCTCCACCACCAAGCATTAAATCCGCTATAACCTGCGCATCACGCTTTTTAATTACAAGCGAGTTAATGCCTTCAAATCCATCGACATAATTTACATGTACGGCTACGTGCGGCTTTGGAAATGCAGTTTCAAATTCAGAACGTGTAATAATTGAAACTTTAGGTGTCGTAATATCCACCTTTTGACCGAGCAGTGTGGAAAGAGCCGTAGCTGCGCTGCCGAACGTTATATTACCGATTTCCCCAAGAGCATCCTGCTCCAGAGAAGTCAGAAAATCGTCAACGGTCTTGCCTGCGGGAGTAGAATCCGTCCCCGCTTCAGACTGTTTCAGCAAGGCATCAATTTCCTCCTGGGACAAATAGTCTTTACTCGTCAATTTCTTCAACTCCTTCGTTGACAATTTCATCAATTTGTACGGCAACACGATCTCTTACCATGCCGGGACTTCCCATAAACTTCAATTTCTCGCCTACCCGGATGGATAGTCCTTCTTTGACTGGCTTGTTCAATGAAATGACATCCCCTACCGAAAGGCCTAAAAACTCAGCTACATTTATCCGGGATTCACCCAACTCCGCAATAATAGGAAGCTCTGCTTTGGTGACCCGTAATCTCAAGGCGTCTATCTCTTCAGGCGCCCTTGATTTCTTTTCGGATGTAAACCACTGGTGCGTGGACAGTCTGGCCATAATAGGTTCCAATACCACGTGCGGGATACAGAGGTTAATCATCCCTGTGGTATCACCAATTTTGGTGCTAAGCGAAATCAGAGCAATCGTCTCATTGGGCGAAACAATCTGCATGAACTGCGGATTTGTTTCCATAGCCTCTAGACGTGGTTCAATGTCGAGTACCGTTTTCCAAGCCTCTTGCAGGCTATCAAAGGTACGGCTGAAAATTCGCTCCATGATCGTCGTCTCAATTTCGGTCAACGCGGTAACCTTGGTTGGTGCCGAACCTGTTCCTCCGAGAAGCCTGTCCAGCATGGCATAAGCTACGTTCGGGTGAACCTCAAGCACCATTCGGCCTTCCAGTGGTTCAGCTTCAAAAATGTTTAGAATGGTCATTTTCGGAATGGAGCGAATGAATTCATCATATGGAAGCTGCTCCACCTGAACGACATTAATCTGGACAAAAGTACGAAGCTGTGCTGAAAAATAAGTGGTCAGATACCGTGCAAAGTTCTCGTGTATCCGCGTCAGACTTCGTATATGGTCCTTGGAAAACCTAAGCGCTCTCTTGAAATCATAAGCGCGAACTTTCTTTTGGGTTTCTTCCTTTTTGAGTTCTTCCGCATCCATTTCACCGGACGAGAGAGCTGCTAAAAGGGCATCAATTTCCCCTTGTGACAGTACATCCACCAATGTTATTCACCCCCTTACGTGTTCCTGACAAGATCACCTGGAATCAAATGGCTGCCAGCAAAAAGTCTGTAATTTTGGCGTTCCCCAGGTGACCTTCAGGGAGCGACTTATTGATGAGATCCGTCAGCTTGTCACTGAACTGATCCCGGCCTTTAGCCGTTCTGAGCTCATCAGGTTTGGTGTCTGCAAGTAATTGAATAACGATAGGCTTAATACTAATGTCCTTGATTTTTTCAAAAGCTTCTTTGGCTTTGGCATCGTTCAATTGAAAAGCAAGATTCATCTGCACAATGTAATCTGCGTCTGCCAAATTTGTTTTGATACCGGTAATTTCAGAGCTTACTTCCACCAATTCATCTGCTGACAATCTTGGAAGTTGTTCTGCTTGAGCGGCTTGCGCATTCGGTATGACTTCCGACTTCTTCCCGCTAAGCGCTGGTATAAGTACAAAGGCCGCGCCTGCAATCAAAGTAATCGCGAGTAAAATTGTAATGAGCCATGGCAGCATCTTCTTCATTCGTCTTCCTCCATTTGTTGCACTTTTATCGTGGCGGCATGCATGCCGATTTCACGGCTGTAACCCTTGATCAAGGAGACGACATCTGCCGCTTTTTCCAATACAATCAACCGTTTCCCCGTCACCAAAGTGACGTATGTATCCGGTGTTTCCTCCACAGTCTCAATGAGCAGCGCATTAAGCCACATAGGCGAGCCGTTCAGCCGCGTTAACGGGATCATCGTAACACCAACCTCCTGATAGGTGCGGAGGAGCCTCTACTCCTCCGCGTTTAAATGAGATTATCGTTTCAAGTTTACAACTTCCTGAAGCACTTCATCCGAAGTCGTAATGATACGCGAGTTCGCTTGGAATCCACGCTGAGCTACGATCATTTCGGTAAATTCGCCTGTCAAGTCAACGTTGGACATTTCCAGCTGACCCGCGATGATAGCTCCACGCCCCTCTGAGTTGGCTGCTCCAGGCTCAAGTGCATCAATGTTGGAGTTGACCGTTGTACGATACAGGCTGCCTCCAATTTTCTCCAAACCTTCCGGGTTAGTAACTCTGGCTATACCAATTTGCGTGCCATTATCTACTGTACCATCATCTAATTGCTGTACAATCGTGCCGTCCTGCGAGATGGAGAACGATGTAACGTTGTCAGCAAGTGTGATTGGGTCGCCACCTGCATCCCCTACAAAAAATCCATCGGAAGTCACCAGATTTCGGTTTGCGTCTACGTGAAAATCACCCGCACGAGTCAGATAAGGGACTTCCTGTGCATCATTCATTTTGATCAGGAAAAAACCGTCACCGTTAATCCGCAAATCCGTTGGATTATTGGTAGTCATTGCACTACCTGGGAGATGCATCGTATCAATCGAGCTGACGGACACCCCTAGACCTACCTGCTTGGCATTTTGACCTGCAGTTGTCGTAGCATCAGGTGCACTTGCGCCCGAGCTGGTTTGGCTCAAAATATCCTTGAACATTACTCGGCTGGACTTGAAGCCTGTAGTATTTACGTTTGCAATGTTGTTACCGATAACGTCCAGCTTTGTTTGAAAGCCCTTCATGCCCGATACACCTGAATACATTGATCTCAACATTGAGTATAAATCCTCCTCTGATTGCTTGCTTAGTTGACCGCATCAGTCGATCCGCGGCTTTTTCATGGCTTTCCTATTCGGGCCAGCCACTTCGTATATTTTTTTATGAAATAATTACAGCACTATCTATCTGCGTAAATACGTTATCCTCCATGGACTTCTTATCCATCGCGGTAACAACTGTTCGATTAGGCACACTAACAATCAAAGCCATATCCTGCATTAAAATCAAAGATTCTTTAGCGCCTTTGGCAGCAGCCTTATCCACAGCAGAGTTAATTTTCGCCATTTGGTCACTTCTCAACTCTATTCCTCGCTGCTCCAGTCGCTTGGCGGCATGGTTGCTGAGCTTGAGCACCTGTTCCTGCAACACCTGACCAAATGGTTTGGTATCCTTTGTTACCGAATTTAATCGGTTTTGAGAAATCGCTGCCGGGGGAACGTTGGTAGGAAAAAGGCGTCCGACCGTTATCCTGTCATTCATGAGTTCTCACCGCTTCCAGTAGAGGAAGAAGATGAAGTATCCGATGTATTTGTAGCGGGAATCGTTGTATTAGCCTGACTCACTGATGTTACATCTTTTAATGCCACCTCAGCCGCTCCCATTTTGGCATACTGCACACCGTCGCGAATAACGATGGAATCTACGATTCCACTTTTCACCGTACCTGCGCCTGTCTCACCTGTAATGGAATCTTTTTTCCCCGGCTCAATCCAACTGACTTCTTTTCCTATTAAACCAGAAGCTGTACCCAAAGACTGTCCCAATGCATTCAACTGCGTAGAAATGTTCATCAGTTGTTCCACCGAGGAAAACTGTGCCATTTGGGCGATAAATTCTTTATCCTCCAAAGGCTGCATTGGATCCTGATTTTGTAGTTGAGTGATCAAGATTTTTAAAAATTGATCTTTACCCATCGTTTTAGTATCCTTGGCACTTGCTGTTTTGACATTATTCACATTGTAATTCGGCCAGACGTTACTGGTGGATACATTGCTGTCTGTAGTCGTCATTGTGTTCTCACCTCCATCATTACGCTTGTGCTGTAAAGGAGCCTGTCCGATTCATGTCATCTGCGCGTTGTTCTGCTGTCCAGTTACGAAGCTCTTCTGTCATTTCAGCTACCTTCACAGCATCCTCGCTCTCTTCTCTACCTCGAGCTTTAGAACGTTGGTTGGATTGCTGCTGATTAGCCCCAGATCCACGTCCATCCTGATACATATGGGAGGATAGCGACTCATTGTGCGTAACTTCTACTTTATCCACTTGAATACCTTGGCTCTGAAGACTCGTGCGCAACTGCGACATTTGCTGTTCCAGCAAATCCTTCGCTCCGCTATGCTCAGTCATGAACTGGGCAACCAGATGACCATTTTGCATCGTTAGCTTAACCTCCAGCTGGCCCAGATGATCTGGACGAAGCATGATGGTCGCTTCTGTCAAACCAGTGTGCTTTACAATATCAAGTTTCTGTACTACAAACTCAGTCATCTCCTTGGCAAATTGCCGTACATGTACGACGGGTTGAGCTGGAGCCGAAGGTGTTGTTCCCTGCGCTTGTACTGAAAGCTGCCCCGCAGTCGTGATCACTGGAGTCTGATTATCAGTTGATGCCGGATCCGCTTGCTCAGCTGCATCTACGAATGTACCTGCTTCATCCGTTACAGTAGGTTTAACTGCGGACTGAACGAGAAGATTCGTTGATGAACGCTGTCCTTCTGAGCCTTGCTGGCTAGTTTCACCCTGACTTGCTTGCTGCTGAGGAGTAACCTGTTTGTTTGTAGTTGCTGCAGTTAACGTCTGAGCACCATTTGCTCGTTGTGCAGAAGGCTGGGCCGCTTGTGAATCTCCACTATCAGCAAGTTCCACAGCTTTCAATACTCCATGCCACTGCTCATCGGAAATAGCTCCCGTCCCAGCCGTTGCGCTTTGCAGCGATTGTAGTAACTGTGTCACCTTAGTCTTTTGGTCTCCCGAAGCCTGTTCTGCTACATTGGCAAGTTGTGACAAAGCGTCCTGCAATGCAAACCGAAGAGTTGCCGGATTAGCTGCCAAAGCTGTCAAGCCTGTAGCCTCTGCCGTTTCCCCACCATCTGCCTGTTGATTTGTTCCATTGCCTTGCAAAAACTGTTGTACTTGCTGAATCCACGATTGCAGAGTTGCAAGCAGCGCAGGATCGGCAACTACCTGATCATCCAATTTCTCGAGATTTTGCAGCAAAGGAGCTAATGTTTCAACCAGCGGCTCGGTTGGAGTTTCCGTGGATTCTCCGCTTGCAATAAGTGGTAGTACCATAACTAATGGAGAACCATTTGCATCTGTTCCTGCTGAGCCCGTTTGCCCGCCTGTCATCATTTGCGTCAGTGTTTGATTAAAGGCACCCGTGGTTGCTCCAGCAGCCGTGGCTGTACTTGTTGTTGATGCTGTCGCACTGCTAGCTGTTTGACTAGAGCTAAGAGATACACTTTGAGAAATAAGGGTCATATATTTTTCACCTCCCTTCAATTCAAATTACTTACTCCCCATCAATTTATTCAAAATTTTCGCGGTCTGACCTGCATCCTTGGCAGACATATATTGCAGTAAAGAAGCACGTGTCGAATCATCTACTGTATTTAATATGTTTAATGCCTTATCCGGACTGATTTTGTAAGTTTGTAAAATAAGTTCGGCACCGCTTTTCTTGTCCATGGAAGCAAATGTGCTACTGATTTGAGTGCTTTGCAGACTTTTACTCGTCGTTCCGGCGGTAGTACCTTGATCCTTTTTCAGACGAGACTGCAACGCAACTACCGATAAATCCGTAGATGGCGTTACGTTTTTCAGAGCCATCGTAATATCTGCTGCTTTTTTAGCGTCCATCTTTTGCAAAATCTTCGCACTGTTGGCAGGGTCCATGTAGCTTAAGAGCTGTACGGTCTCTTCCGTGGTCAGATTCTCCATGATCGGTGCAGCTTTACTTGCCGTCATTCCTTCATACATGCTGGCAAGTTCTCTGGTCTGTTTTACATAAGGATCTTCATTTGTTGTTCCGTCTGTAGTTTGCGTACCTGCTTGTCCCTGCTGCCCGACCTGTCCCTGTTGACCCGTCTGCGACTGTTGTTCCTGTTGCGTTTGCAGTGTATTGACCTGATTTTGAAGTTCAGTAACCTTTTTATCTTGTGTCGTCTTAGCAGCGGTAGCCTTTTTAAGTTCTTCCGTCTGCTTAGCTAAATCCGCTTTTAACTGTTGAATGGTTGCTTCAGAACTTTCAGACTGTGCCTTCTGATCTGCCTCTTTTGTCTGGGTTGCCTTATCCTTCGGTTCGGGAATCCAATTTTTAACAATTGGTATTTTGTTCCCTAATGAGATCATTTCGCTTCTGAAGTCCATATTGAACAGTGTAAGCAAGACCCCGACCAGAACGATTGTGAAAACAATCGGAATCAGGAAAAACATAAACCGCTCAAATCCCCCGCCTGATTCTTTTCCTAAATCCATATCCAGTTCATTTTCTGCTAACTTCTGTGCCATCGTCTTCCTCCTCAGGCAGCTGATATGCGTATCCTATGACGTTCCGCTTACCGGGCTTTCATGGCAAATCGCACGGAAGCCATTTCATCCAGCTCATTCTGCTCGCGCAGGAGCATTTCCTGTTGGAATTTCACGTTGGCCTTCTCTCTTGCTTTCAGCCAAACTTGTTCATCCAGCATTTTATCGGTCAAAACGGTTTGTTTGCTTTGCACATTTTGCTGCGCATATTGAACATCCCTATGCTTGCGTGTAATACATTGGTCCAGATGATTGACATAAGCTTGTAATTCCTGAATGCTAGAGAGTGGCGCGCAATCTTCGGCAGCCTTTTGAATGGCTGATATGACCCGATTCCTTTCGCCTATAAGCTGTGTTAATGTCTGCTCCTCAACCTGCAATTGTCCAACAGCACTGGAAAGCAGCCATTCGGCCTGTGACTTTTCGTTCGTTTTCAAGTCTACAACTTTTTGAAAGGAATACTGAAATCTCATCGTTCAACCTTCATCTCCTCGTAAATTCAGAAATCAAACGTTCTCGTACTTCGTCCAGCTCAGCCTTTTCATCGGTTCTTTGTCTTGTAAAATCCCATATATCCCGTATGCGCTCCATAGATTCGTCAATTTCTGCATTCGAACCCTGTTGATAAGCCCCAATGTTAATCAGGTCTTCTGAATCTTTGTAAATGGCCATCAAGCGCTTAATGTTTTCGGCAGCGTCTATCTGATCTCGTGGTGCAATGTCCTTCATGACCCGGCTAATACTTGCTAACACATCAATTGCGGGAAAATGTCCTTTGTTCGCAATCCCACGGTTCAAGACAATGTGTCCATCCAATATCCCGCGCACCGCATCCGCGATGGGCTCGTTCATGTCGTCACCATCAACCAGCACTGTATAAAAAGCAGTTATGGAGCCAGTAGGACCTGTCCCTGCGCGTTCCAGAAGCTTAGGCAGACTAGCAAACACAGATGGAGTGTACCCTCTCATTGCTGGTGGCTCACCCACCGCTAGACCGACTTCACGCTGGGCCATCGCATATCGGGTAACTGAATCCATCATTAACATGACATTCAACCCGCGATCCCGAAAATATTCCGCTATCGTCGTTGCAATAAGTGCACCCTTAATGCGGATCAACGCAGGTTGGTCGGAAGTTGCCACAATGACTACAGAGCGTTCTAGTCCCTCAGGACCCAAATCCCGTTCAATAAAGTCCAGCACCTCGCGTCCACGTTCTCCGATCAAGGCAATTACGTTCACATCTGCTTCCGTATTACGGGCAATCATACCCATCAAAGTACTCTTACCTACACCCGAACCCGCAAAAATACCAACCCGTTGTCCTTTGCCAATCGTAAGCAACCCGTCAATTGCACGTACTCCGATACTTATGGGTTCCTGCACACGCGGACGATTCAGCGGATTGGACGGTATATTGAAGGTTGAATATCTCGCCATTCGCGAGGGAATCAGTGATCCGTCCAAAGGCTGACCCAAACCATCCAGCACTTTGCCTAACAGCTCCGAACCAACCTGCACATTCAGTGGCTTCCCTGTTCCTACGACATCACAACCAGGACCAATGGATTGTAGTTCTCCAAGTGGCATCAGAAGCACTTTATTGTCTCTGAAGCCAACAACCTCTGCCTGCAATGGCTTTGCCGCTTTGCCTGGATAAATATAACAAACATCCCCGATACTCGCGTCCGGACCTTCCGATTCAACCATCAAGCCGATAACCTGTGTAACCTTGCCATTCACCCGAACGGGGTCCAGCTGTCGCAAATGATCCATGTAGCGCTGCGCATTAAGCCCCTTCATGTCTTCGCTCCTCATTTTCATGTGCCAGACGCAGTAGTTCCTTTTTAATCTCAGCTAATTGCGTATCGATCCGGGCGTCCACGCTTCCAAAGGAAGAACGGATGACGCAACCGCGATCCTTTACGGTACCATCAGGAATAATTTGCAGTTCTGCCTGCGAATCGACAGTTAATGACAATTCTTCCCGCGCACCTTGCACAAATGCGAAATGCTGAGGCGACACACACAATGTAATGATTCCTTTTTCTCGCTTACGAGCCAAATTTTTGCGAATTAACTCAATTGTATATTCCGGTTCAAGACTAAGCTGTTTTTCAATGACCTTCTCGGCAATCGCACTACTCAGTTCAACCAGAAAAGGCTCTGCTTCCTGAATCAGTTGTTCCTTAATCTCATAGGCCTGACGCAGAATATCTTGTGCTTCTTCCATCATCTGCTCCGATTTCGTCTGAAGCTCAGCCTCAGCCAGCTTCTGGCCTTCTTCATATCCTTGTTGAAATCCATCTGCTTTTGTCGACTGAATCAACTGATCGTCATGCTCGCGTCGTTCCTGCCACCAATCTTCAATCTGCTGCTGTGCTTCCTGAAGCATTCGTTCCGCTTCTTCAGCCGCCTCGCGTACCTGACGTTCGGCAAAGTCCTTAGCATCATTCAACATTTCATCTCGGAGCCGTTCTGCCTCATAATCTCGCTGAGGCTCTGGCTCCGCATATTCAGTTGTGATTTCTTCATCCGTCGTTTCTGGCACGTACGTATGTGCCACATCAATCGTTTTCAAAGCCTCTACAGGCACATATTGGAAAGATTTAATCAAGTTAGACAATGATGTCATCTCCTCCGCCGCGTGCGATTATAATCTCACCGGCCTCTTCCAATCTGCGGATCGTTGAAACGATACGTGTTTGTGCTTCTTCCACATCACGCAGCCGCACCGGTCCCATGTACTCCATTTCCTCTTTGAAGGTTTCTGCCATACGTTTCGACATATTTCGGAAAATCACATCGCGTACTTCTTCACTGGACACTTTAAGTGCCAATTGCAAGTCTGCATTGTCGATATCGCGGATAATGCGTTGAATGGACCGGTTGTCCACATTGACAATATCCTCGAATACGAACATTCTTTTCTTGATTTCCTCAGCCAGTTCAGGGTCTTGAATTTCAAGCGAGTCGAGAATTGTACGCTCGGTTCCGCGGTCTACGCCATTCAAAATCTGAACGATAGACTCGATACCACCTGCATTCGTGTAATCCTGCGTTGCAGTTGCCGAGAGCTTTTGCTCCAATACTCTCTCCACTTGAGAGATGACCTCCGGAGATGTACTGTCCATGACAGCAACACGCCGGGCCACATCTGCCTGCTTTTCCTGTGGTAAGGACGATAGAATTGCCGCCGCTTGCTCAAACTGCAAGTATGAAAGCACGAGAGCAATGGTTTGCGGATTCTCATTTTGTATAAAATTCAATATTTGGTTCGGATCAGCCTTACGAGCAAAATCGAAAGGTCTCACCTGTAATGTCGCTGTCAAACGGTTAATGACCTCAACTGCTTTTTGCGATCCAAGCGCTTTTTCCAATATTTCTTTAGCGTAATTAATACCGCCTTGGGAAATGTACTCCTGAGCCAGACAAATTTGATGAAACTCGGCCATAATGGAGTCCTTTTCAATGGCATCGACCTTCCGTACATTGGCAATTTCCAATGTAAGTTGCTCGATCTCTTCATCACGCAAATGCTTGAATATTTGAGCAGATACTTCTGGCCCCATTGTGATCAAAAGAATAGCTGCTTTCTGTCTTCCCGTTAAACCTTGACTGCTTGCCTTTGCCAATGAACTCACCTCTATTCGTCAGCCAGCCATGTACGAAGCAGATTGACGAATTCGTCGGGTTTCTTTTTCGCCAGACTTTCAAGCTGTTTACGCACTTGACTTTCATTTGTCACACTTTCCATGGTAATGGACGGGAATTCCGTCGGCGTTGGCATAAGTTGCAATTCTTCATCCAACTCTTCTTCCTGATTACGACGACTGCGTACGATGAAGAAGATTACACCCGCCAACAGTGCCAGAACTGCAGCTCCGATGCCCCACATCCACGGGTTGGAAGCTGAGAAGAATGTATTGGTACTCGTAGGCGCCGGAGCAGCTTGCGAGAACACTGAAACCTTTTTAGCCAAATCAGCGTCTGTAAAAGTAGTACCGGAATTCGCCAGCGATGCTCTTACAATATTAACCAAGATATTTTGAATTGCTGTCTGAGTTGCAGTATCCAACGTTTGCTGACCTGTTGGTGGTTCAACTGCTACATTAATGGTTAAATCTTTTACAGTGTATGGACTTTGGATAATATCCCTTGCAATTCGGTTAACTTCGTAGTTAATCGTACTTGAGCTCTTATCCGAGCTGGTATTGCCGGAATTGGCTCCTCCAGGGTAACCCGGGACATCCTGCGTTCCTGTCCCTGCAACTCCTCCGGTTTGTCCACTACTGCCCGTATAACTTTCCTGGATTTGTTGGGCACTAATTTCAATACCCTTCATTTTCGTTTGGTCAACAGGTGTGACCATTTGTTCCTTTGATGTTACTTTGTCGAAATTTAGCTGGGACATAACCAGCACGTTTACCTTGTCGTCTCCAACAATTTTCGACAAAAATTGTTGAACATTATTCCTTACATCGCTCTCAAACTTCTTCTGTAGAGCCATGTTTTCCTGAACACCACTTGTGAGTCCACCTTGGCCGCCCTTGGCCGTTGGAATCAACTCATATTCCTTATTCGTGATCGTAATATTTTCTACTGGCAAATTCGGTACAGCCGTTTTTACCAGGTTAAAATATCCGTCGATCGCTTGTTGATTGGGAGTAAAGCCAGGTTCAAATTCCATTTGAACCGAAGCAGATGCTTTGTCCTTTTCTTCAAGTCCGGCAAAGATATTTTCCTTTGGCATATTAATGACGGCTTTGGAGCTTTGGACACCATCCATCCGTTCCAACAGTTGCTGTACTTCGCCGTTCAATGCGTTATTGTACTTCACATTGAACTCGTTCTCCGTCATACCTATGGCCGAGGAGGACTGGTCAAAGGCGCTCATGCCGATTGACCCTTTCTGTATCAGGCCTTGAGACCCAACATCTACCTTCGCCTTATCTGCATTTGCGGTTGGGACTGAAATTTGTGTCCCACCAGCATTAAGCTGATACGGTATACCCGCAGAATCGAGATATTTAATGACCCCTGCGGCATCATTTGCATTTAGATCCTGGAAGGCCACTTCATACTCAGTTTTGGTAAACTGCATCGTTAGCACTACAATGGCGATAATGATGAATGCTAATGTCGAAACAAGTAATATCTTCTGTTTTTTGCTGAAATTATTCCAATACCCGGAAATCTTATCCCGGTATTGGGCGATTCTCTCGTTCACTCCGTCACCCCATCCGAAACTTTGCTAAACCCTCACTTTACATCTGTGTACGCATGATCTCCTGATAGGCTTCGATCGCTTTGTTTCGGACCTGTGTAGTAAGCTGCAGGGAAAGCAGCGCTTGTTGTGAAGTGATCATGACCTGATCTACATCAACTTTGCCTGCCATGAATTGGTCGGACATCTGGTGTGTAGCGGCTTCCTGCTGCCCTACTTCATTAAGAGCATCCTTTAGGAAGGAGCCAAAATCCTTCAAGGATTCGGAAGGAGTCGCTTTCGTCAACTCATTGTTAGGCGATTGAATTTGCTGTATTACCGGTGTCTGTACGTTAAACATGGCGTTCTGAATCATGTTTTACTCTCCCTATTAAGTAGTTAGTAGTCCTGGAACTTAGCGACCGATTTCAAGCGCTTTGGAAACCATCGCCTTTGAAGCATTCAGAGCTGTTACATTGGCTTCGTATGAGCGTGTTGCGGAAATCATGTCGACCATTTCTTTCATTATGTCTACATTAGGCATATATACATAGCCATCTTTATCAGCGTCCGGATGACCCGGATTGTACACTGGCTTCAAAGGTGACTGATCTTCCTGAATTTGCGAAACTTTAACGCCAGCGGCGCTTGTACTACTTCCTTCCATTTGAGCCTTCAAAACATCGGCAAAGCCAGATTGGTTCGGCTCCAAAACAACCGTTTTTCTTCGATATGGAATTGCTTGTCCATTCTCTACCTTCGCCCGAGTTGTCTCTGCGTTGGCAATGTTGCTCGATATAACGTCCATCCGCAACCGTTGGGCCGTAAGAGCAGATGCACTAATATCAAAGCCGTTGTTAATCTTCACCTCGTCCTATCTCCCTTCTACCGCTGTTCTCATCATTTTGATGCGCTCATTAATTTCTTGGATGTAGGTATTATATCTTAGTTGATTTTCAGCCATAAGACTCATTTCTCTGTCTATATCTACGTTGTTCATGTTGTTATTCATGACTGAGTACCCATCTTTGGTGACCGTGGCATCAGGAATGGAGTTCACAGGTCCTATTTGAAAATGTCTTGAATTGGTTACTTTTCCACGCAGTGGCGTGACATCACCGTCCATTTGCTGCTGAAGCAGTTCTTCAAATGAAACCTCCGAACGCTTGAAATACGGGGTATCCGCATTGGAAATATTATCGGCCATCACACGTTGTCTCGTATTGGCCGCCTGTACACCTGCCTGAAGCTTTTGAAAGCTTACATCACCCAGCAGATTCATTTAGCTCCTCCCTCCAGCGTCTACTCCAAAGTAAGATTCAATAAAACAAGATTTTTCACTTTTTTTCGACAATAAAATTTCATAATTATACATTTCTTTTAGGTCTTAAGTAGAAAATCTTAACTTTCTGTCATATATTCTAAGTTTCGTAGAGTTGGGACCTAATTACAATAAGAAAAAAGCCCTATCTTTTTTAAAAAAGAGGGCTTTAGATGCATAAAATGTTAAATTTTTCAGGTTTTTTTCAAGAAAATGAATGTTTTCTTAGCACTTTACACCTGTAAAAGATTATACGTCCTACTTTTGGAATAGACAGAAAAATCATCAACTTAACCTGTGTCTAGGACTAAACGACGGTGCAAGATAGTGTTATTCTGGACCACACACCCTATTTTTAGACACCCTGTTCATAAAATATACTGACTAAGGTCCCTGTTTTGGGCAATATCTCCCAGCTTCTCACGCACATATTCCGGGGTAATGATCATACGATCCAATGTAAGCTCCGGGGCTTCAAATGACAGATCCTCCAGTAGCTTCTCTAAGATGGTATGCAAACGCCGTGCGCCGATATTTTCGGTGTTGCGATTAACGGACTCGGCAATACTAGCGATCTCACGAATCGCTTCCGCAGAAAATTCGACTTCTATTTCCTCGGTGCGGAGCAACTCGGTGTATTGCTTGGTCAGCGCATTTTTAGGCTCCGTCAATATCGACACAAACTCATCCAAGGTCAGACTACTTAGCTCCACACGGATTGGAAAACGACCTTGAAGCTCTGGGATCAGGTCTGATGGTTTAGCCACATGAAAAGCCCCCGCAGCAATAAACAGAATGTAGTCTGTTCTTACCGGGCCGTATTTGGTCATAATGGTAGAGCCCTCGACAATAGGTAAAATATCGCGCTGGACTCCTTCTCTCGACACATCAGGGCCACTTCCCTTGCCTTGGCTGGCAATCTTATCTATTTCATCAATAAAAATAATACCGGATTGCTCAGCACGCTTCACAGACTCCTGAATCACATCATCCATATCGATCAACTTGGCTGCTTCATCTTGAATCAGTACCTTGCGGGCTTCCTTGATTGGTAGCTTGCGCTTCTTCGTCCGCTTAGGAAGGAAACTTCCGAACATCTCCTGCATATTCATACCCATTTGTTCATTCCCTTGCCCAGCAAACATATCGAGCATATTGGGTGCGGTATCCTCCACATCAATCTCTATGACATCATCCTCAAGTTTACCGGACAACAGATCAAATTTAGCCTTGCGTCGCTTCTCTGCTAAGGTTCCGTCCTGTTGTGGTGGTTCTTCTTCTACCGAAGTCCCTGTGTTATTGCCAAAAAGCATTTCAAAAGGATTACGTTGCGATTTATTTGACTTTTCTGCAGGTACAAGGATATTGACAATCCGTTCATTTGCCATGTCCTCCGCTTTGTCTTTCACATTCTCTGTTCGTTCCGACTTGACGATACGGATAGAGGTTTCCATTAGATCCCGCACCATGGATTCTACATCACGACCGACGTAACCCACTTCTGTAAATTTGGTGGCCTCTACCTTGACAAAAGGAGCTCCCACGAGCCGTGCAAGTCTACGTGCAATTTCAGTTTTACCCACACCTGTCGGTCCGATCATCAAAATATTTTTAGGCACAATTTCATCCCGAATATCATCCGGCAGTTTACTACGCCGATAACGATTACGCAAGGCAACAGCAACTGATTTTTTAGCTTCCTTTTGTCCGACAATATACTTATCCAGCTCGGATACCACTTGTCTGGGCGTCAACGATTGATTATTCATTTTGCACTCCTCCACCCTTGAATACTCAGAGCCGACTTACAATTCTTCCACGATAATCTGACTGTTCGTATACACACATATTTCCGAAGCAACCTCTAACGCTTCCCTTGCCATGTCCTTTGCTTCCATACCAGAGCCATGACGTTTGAAAGCACGGGCAGCTGCCAATGCAAAATTACCACCTGAGCCAATGGCCAACACATCATCGTCAGGTTCAATAATTTCTCCGCCTCCAGAAATGAGCAGCATCCCGGATGAGTCCATCACAATCATCAGCGCTTCCAGCTTGCGTAGTACACGATCCTGCCGCCAGTCTTTGGCCAGTTCTACAGCAGCCCTTTGAAGATTGCCGTGATGTTCCTCCAGCTTATTTTCAAACTTTTCAAACAATGTGATAGCATCGGCCACCGAACCCGCAAATCCCGCAACGACCTGCCCACGATACAATCTGCGCACTTTTTTAGCCGTTTGCTTCATCACAACACTGTTGCCGAACGTTACCTGCCCATCACCCGCAATAGCTCCTTTGCCATTATGGCGTACAGCACAGATGGTGGTAGCATGAAAGGACATATCCATAACGCGCTCCTCCTTTTCCTTCATCCTTATGCCTGTACTTCTGTTGACATAACTCCCGTTTGGTTGATATAACCGCGCAAACTTTCCAACGCGCGATTAGCGAGAGCTTCATTTTTTTCCTTTTTGTTACGAATGCGTGTCTCCAGCTTTGGAAGCAAACCAAAGTTTGCATTCATCGGTTGGAAATGTTTGAAATCAGCAGTTGTAATATATCGTGCCATGCTGCCTAGTGTCGTTTCCGCAGGAAATACGAACATTTCCTGCCCACGTGCTGCTCGTGCCGCATTTATACCAGCCAGCAGACCTGAGGCCGCCGACTCTACATAACCCTCTACACCAGTCATTTGTCCGGCAAAGAACAGATTACTTCTTCCCTTGAACTGATAAGTTGGGTGAAGCTGCTGTGGAGAATTAATGAAGGTATTGCGATGCATCACGCCATAACGTACAAACTCTGCCTCTTCAAGTCCCGGAATCATTGAAAATACACGCTTTTGCTCCCCCCATTTGAGGTGAGTCTGGAAACCAACCAGATTATATAGCGTACCTGCAGCGTTGTCTTGTCGAAGCTGAACAACTGCATAGGGTAGTTCTCCTGTATGTGGATTTACGAGGCCTACAGGTTTCATCGGTCCAAACAATGCCGTTTGTTTCCCACGTTGCATCATTACTTCGATAGGCATACATCCTTCGAAGTAGATTTCTTTTTCGAACTCCTTGACTTGTGCCACCTCAGCAGTAATCAAAGCCTCATAGAAAGCATCAAATTCCGCTTCGTTCATCGGACAATTTAAGTAAGCTGCTTCTCCTTTATCATAACGGGAAGCCAGATAGACCTTGCTCATATCGATGGAGTCCTTCTCTACAATCGGAGCTGCCGCATCGTAGAAATAAAAATACTCCTCTCCCATCAGTGTTTTGATCTGTTCTGACAAAGCTGGAGAAGTTAATGGTCCCGTTGCAACGACCACGATACCGTCCTGCGGGAGTTCCTGGAGTTCTTCATTAACGACCTCGATCAAAGGATGTTGATGAAGCGTATCTGTAATATGACCGGAAAATCCATCACGATCCACTGCCAATGCCCCACCAGCCGGAACAGCATGGCGATCTGCCGCACTCAGAACCAAAGAGTTTAGTATTCTCATCTCTTCCTTCAGTACGCCTACTGCATTCGTCAGACCGTTCGCGCGCAAGGAATTACTACATACTAATTCGGCAAATTTATCCGTATGATGCGCGGGTGTTTTTACAACCGGTCTCATTTCATATAACTTAACTGGCACTCCACGGCTTGCAATTTGCCAGGCAGCTTCGCTGCCCGCCAAACCTGCTCCGATGACCGTTACCTTTTGTAGTTCACTCACTTTTAAATCCCCCTGCTATCTTTGTTCTTAAGAAGTCTCTACACTCTCATCGCTCTCCTCCAGCATTTCGCTGTGATCGCAGACGGTACAGTTGAGCTTCGTTCCCTGTTTAGTACGTTTTTCGACCATTAGGCCACTGCAACTTGGACAAGGCTTAATGGACGGTTTATCCCAGGATACAAAATCACATTCTGGGTAACGGTCACATCCGTAAAAGACACGTCCTTTTTTACTTCGTCGTTCGACGACATGTCCCTCACCGCATGTAGGACAATTCATCCCGATATCCTTGACAATTGGCTTGGTGTTACGGCAATCCGGGAAAGCAGAGCAGGCCAGAAATTTACCAAAGCGGCCCAGCTTATACACCATGGGGCTGCCACACTTGTCACAGATGACGTCGGATACTTCATCCTTAATTTCAATTTCTTTCATTTCTTCTTCAGCCACTTCGAGACGCTTCTCGAATGACTCGTAAAAGTCACTCAACACCTTGACCCAATCACCTTCGCCTTCTTCGACGTGGTCAAGATCACCTTCCATATTGGCTGTAAATTCTACATTCAGAATCTCTGGAAAAAATTCTTCCATCTGCTCGATGACCAACTCTCCCAGCTCGGTAGGGAAGAATTTCTTCTCCTCAATAGCGACGTAACCGCGCTTCTGAATGGTTTCCAGCGTCGGTGCATACGTACTCGGGCGTCCTATACCCAATTCCTCCAGCGTCTTCACCAGTCGTGCTTCCGTATAGCGAGGAGGCGGTTGTGTAAAATGCTGCTTTGGTTCAACCGATTCCTTTTTCAGCTTATCGCCGGGTTGGAGTGGCGGCAACAGCTTATCTTCTTCGGTTTTACCGTCGTCATTCCCCTCCACATACACTTTCATGAAGCCTGGAAAGCGAACCTTTGAACCGGCTGCTCGGAATATCGCCTCGCCTGCTTCAATATCAACGGACAAAGTATCCATAATAGCGGAAGCCATCTGACTCGCCATAAAACGTTCCCATATCAGTTTGTACAATCGGAACTGATCTCTACTCATAAAAGGCTTAACAGTTTCCGGATCACGCAAGGCGGAGGTTGGACGAATCGCTTCATGCGCATCCTGAGCATTAGCCGACTTTTTTGAATACTGACGAGGACTTTCAGGCACAAAATCTTCGCCATATTTTTGAACGATGACCTCTTTCGCTTCCTCTTGAGCCGAAGTGGCGATCCGTGTGGAATCCGTACGCATATACGTAATCAGACCCACAGTCCCTTCTTTTCCTAAATCCACACCCTCATACAGCTGCTGCGCTACAGACATCGTTTTAGATGCCCGGAAGTTGAGCTTTCGAGCCGCCTCTTGCTGCAAGGAACTTGTTGTGAATGGAGGAGACGGATTGCGTAAACGCTCCTTCTCTTTCACATCGCGCACCTTGTAAGACGATTTTCCGATAGCTTCTAACACTTCTTGTACATCCGCTTCGCTAGAGAGCTCTTTCTTTTCGCCGTGTAGCTTATGGAATTTCGCTTCAAAAGTGCTGTCTTTAATAGCTAATTTAGCTGTGATCGTCCAGTATTCTTCCGGTACAAACTCATTGATCTCGTTTTCCCGGTCCAGAATAATTTTCACTGCAACCGACTGTACACGCCCAGCAGACAGACCCTTCTTTACCTTTTTCCAGAGCAATGGACTTATTTTATAACCGACAAGCCGATCCAATATCCGTCGTGCCTGCTGCGCATTGACCAAATCCATGTTGATCTTGCGGGGGGTTTTAAAAGCATCTTTGACAGCCTGCTTCGTTATTTCATTAAACACCACACGACAATCCGCCGTATCGTCCAGTTCCAGCGCATGCGCCAGATGCCAAGCAATAGCCTCGCCTTCGCGATCCGGGTCAGCCGCCAGATATACTTTTTTTACTTTTTTTCGGGCATCCTTTAACTCTTTTAGTATTGAGCCTTTACCTCGAATGGTAATATATTTGGGATTAAAATCATTTTCAACCTCTACACCGATCTGGCTCTTAGGTAAATCCCTGATATGACCCATGGAAGCCTTGACGATATATTTGCTGCCTAAGTATTTGCCGATCGTCTTCGCCTTGGAAGGCGATTCCACGATGACGAGTGAATCCGCCATAGGCTCTTCCTCCTCTCAATTACACACATGAATATGATAAACTTCCTGAAATGTGGTGAGCTATAGTTCGTTAATACGAGCTATAAATTCAACACATTTCAGGAAGTGGGGAAGGAGTAGGAATCCGCGATGCGAATAAACGCTAATTTCCCTCCACCTATGTTTAAAATTGAATTTTACGCATTTACTAACTAAGGATTTGACAAAAACAATGACTAAATAAGCTTGTATTTTGTGCCCGCTAGCTGAGCGATCCTTTTTTTTATGATTAACGATAACAGAACTGCGTGTAAAAGTCCAAAATCCCATGCCGTAGCATCAAGCAGTTCATCCAGTGTCATGGTTCCTTGTTCCAGCAGCAGCACTACGCGCTTTTCCTCAGAAGTCTCACTTTCTGATGCTTTGGAGACTTTCTTAAGATTAAGACTCTGTTCTCTATTGTATGAAGAAACCTGCCTTGTACGCAAATCTGCTTCATACTCCTCAATAATATCCGAAGCTTCAGTGACCGTTTTGGCTCCTTGCTTAATCAAGTTCAGCGTGCCTTTACTCTTCGGTGACGTAATGGGTCCAGGAACAGCAAACACATCTCGATTTGCCTCCAGCGCAGCATCCGCTGTAATCAAGGAACCGCTTCTAGCGTCTGCTTCTACAACGAGCGTCCCCTTCGTTAAACCGGCAATAATGCGATTACGTTGTGGAAACATCCCCGGATGAGACCTCGTACCTGGAGGATACTCCGATACGATTAGACCTTTACTAGCCATCTCTGCAAACAAAGAGGCATTTTGGGGAGGATAAATTTGGTCAATTGCTGTTCCAAGTACACCAATCGTGTTGCCTCCCTGGCGCAGGGCTGTTTCGTGACAAATACTGTCAATCCCTCTCGCCAATCCACTAACCACTGTAATCCCTGCATTACATAATTCCTCTGTTAGTATCTCCGCTGCTCTACGACCATACGCAGTAGGAACGCGAGTTCCTACCATGGCTACAGAACATGTGTGCAAAAGTGATTTATCCCCTTTTGTATACATCACCCAAGGAGGGTCAACTGTTTCCTTCATTAATAAGGGGTAATCTTTGTCCACATAAGTTACCGTACCAATATCACTGGATTGAATTCGCTGATATCGTTCATGCACCCATTCTTCATCGTAACACTGTGCCGCAATGCGTGCCTGTGTGGGACTTAAGCCTATCTCAATCCACTTTTGTTCGCTAAAATGCAGTAGCTCATGCAATCGATAATCACTCGACCAAATACGCTGAATAGTTCTTCTTCCGATTCCCTCTAACTCATGTAGACCTAATAAAAGCCATCTTTCTTCCAAACTGTGGTTCCCCCATTCATGGAAGAGTGAACCCTTCCTTATTTTGTGGCACAACGGATCATTTTGCAAGCGTTTCCCTGATAAGCCTGTATCAACGCAAAAAAAAAGCAACCTTTTCATCCCCTGTTTCAGAAGATAAAAAGGTTGCTTACCTTTCTTTCATTATACACTAGCCAGCAGCAAATTTCGATGTTGATTTACAGCCTGTATATTAATGAAGAAACACGATTTAATGTGTTGTACACAAGTTCAAAATACCACGTGCTTCCAACACACTTACCAGTGTCGAGCCCATTTCGGAAGGAGTCGGTGCCACCTTGATCCCGCAGGCTTCAAGCGTTGCAATCTTCTCTTTTGCCGTTCCTTTTCCGCCAGAAATAATGGCGCCTGCATGCCCCATCCGTTTGCCTGGAGGCGCAGTCACACCACCGATAAAACCAACGACTGGCTTCGTCATATTATCCCTGATCCACTCGGCAGCCTCTTCCTCAGCTGTACCACCGATTTCTCCGATCATAATGACAGCGTGAGTGTTGGGGTCCTCATTGAAGCGATGTAAAATATCGATGAATTCCGAACCTTTAACTGGGTCACCGCCAATACCAACCGCTGAAGATTGACCTATACCTCGAGTGGTTAACTGATGCACTGCCTCATAGGTCAAAGTACCACTACGTGACACAACGCCTACATGACCAGGCAGATGAATGTAACCTGGCATGATACCAATCTTACACTCTCCTGGCGTAATAACGCCCGGACAGTTAGGGCCAATCAGAACGGTCTTTTTACCTTCCATAAAACGTTTGACCTTGATCATATCAAGTACCGGAATCCCCTCTGTGATACAAATCACGAGGTCCAGTTCCGCATCCACAGCCTCCAAAATGGAATCCGCTGCGAAAGCCGGCGGCACGTAAATGACGCTAGCAGTTGCCCCCGTAGCTTCCTTGGCTTCGCTTACTGTGTTAAACACTGGCAGTTTGACCTGTTGTCCGTTTTCCAGTGTAATTTCTACCTCGGTGCCTCCCTTACCTGGAGAGGTGCCACCTACCATCTGTGTACCGTAATCAAGTGCACCTTTGGCATGGAACAACGCCGTTTTTCCCGTAATCCCCTGTGTAATCACCTTTGTATGCTTATCGACCAAAATACTCACGATCTTCACATCCCCTATCGTTTATTCGGCATATCGGAATGCAAACAGGCTATTGAACAAGTTCAACGATTTTTTGGGCACCATCCGCCATGGAATCGGCTGCCACAATATTCAAACCGGATTCCGCTAAAATCTGTTTGCCGAGCTCAACATTCGTTCCTTCAAGACGGACAACAAGCGGTCGAGTCAGCCCCAACTGCTTGGCAGCCTCCACGACGCCATTCGCAATGATGTCACACTGCATAATCCCGCCGAAAATGTTGACGAAAATACCTTCTACCTTCGGATCGGACAAAATGATTTTGAACGCTTCGGTTACCTTTTCCGTTGTTGCACCGCCTCCAACGTCCAGGAAATTGGCCGGATCGCCACCGTAATATTTGATAATATCCATCGTGGCCATCGCCAAACCTGCACCATTGACCATACAGCCAATATTGCCGTCCAGAGCGATATAGCTTAGATCATATTTAGATGCCTCAATTTCCTTCTCGTCCTCTTCATCCAAATCACGCAATTCCAGAATATCCTTATGACGGAACAACGCATTGGAATCAAAATTCAATTTGGCATCCAGCGCCATTACATTCCCATCACCCGTAACGACTAGGGGATTAATTTCTGCAATCGAACAGTCCTTGTCCACAAATGCTTCGTAAAGCGCCAGCATAAACTTAACCGCTTTATTTACCAGCTCATTGGGAATATTAATCTCATACGCCAGTTTACGAGCTTGATACACCTGAAGCCCAATTGCTGGATCAACAACTGCTTTAAAAATCTTCTCCGGAGTAGCCGCAGCCACCTCTTCGATTTCCGTACCGCCTTCTTCGGAGGCCATCAATACGATGCGTCCAGTCGCGCGATCCACGACAACGCCTACGTAATATTCTTTGCGAATATCACAGCCTTCCTCAATCAAAAGGCGTTTGACCTCTTTACCTTCAGGTCCGGTCTGATGTGTCACAAGCACCTTACCCAAAATTTCAGAAGCAAAAGTACGCACCTCATCCAAGCCTTTGGCAACCTTTACGCCACCCGCTTTACCGCGTCCACCAGCATGAATTTGTGCTTTTACGACCGTAACAGCGCTTCCAAGCGTTTCTGCCGCAGCAACGGCTTCTTCCACCGTGTAGGCAACCTTGCCGTTCGGTACAGCCACTCCGTACTGCTTTAATACTTCTTTACCCTGATATTCATGGATATTCATTCTGGAATCCTCCTATCAACATGACTGCAACAAGGGCGGTTCACAAGGAAATCTATACTAAACCTACATCATTGTAACATGTTTTTAAAACGCTTTCCTTATAATTTAACCTCATGAATTACAGTATTTTGATATCATTATCATTCCCAAAATCGAATGTTTGGATATTATTGGATTTTATTTTTTAATACAAATTCACACAAAAAAAGCACCTCCGCAAAATGGGATTACCTAATCCGCAATGAGAGGTACTTTATTTCATTAGAATTTAAGGGCATTTTCTTTCAGTTTAGAACAACTCATGTCGTAAGAATTCGCAAGAGCAACTGAAAGTACCTGTTATGATTTTTCAATTTGTACATTCGCTTGATGAACACGATCAAGCAGATCATTAAACTGAAGCAGAAGCGACCCAAATTGATCATGAGTCATACTTGTTTTTTCCTGTATACATCCTGGTACAGACAGGGCTTTATCCCGCAACGCTCTTCCCTCTGTCGTCAAAGAAATCAGCACCTTACGCTCATCTTGAGTGGAACGCTTTCGATCGATCAACCCGGCATTCTGTAACCTCTTTAATAGTGGAGTTAGTGTGCCAGAATCCAAATATAACGCCTCACCCAATTCCTTCACTGTACACTCTTCACGCTCCCAAAGCACGATGAGCACCAAATATTGCGAGTACGTTACACCAATCTTTTCCAGATAAGGCTGGTACAGCTTTGTAATCTCTCTGGAGCATGCATATATGGCAAAGCATAACTGATTATCAAGTTTCAAAGCCGCGTGTTCATTGGAATTGTTTTCCATGCTGTCTAGTCACCTACTTTCGTCATTATTTTAGCACATTATATAGCAAAGTACATTCTAATTGCATAAAATACTTTACAAAAAATAATTATTTTGATAAATTAAATTGTGTAAAATACAAATTGAGCGAGAGGCAGTGATTGGATTATGATGACCATTCAACAAAAAATGTATGAAACAACAGTAAAAGCAGTTGGTGGACGTAACGGTTATATCGAGTCTTCTTCCCCTGAACTTCGTTTAGATATTGATACTCCAAAAGAGATGGGTGGCGCCGGCGGTACAGGTACGAATCCAGAGCAGCTATTCGCAGCAGGCTATTCTGCTTGCTTTGACAGTGCTTTAAATATGGTCGCTCGCATGCAACGTGTTAAACATGAAGGTACCGAAGTCACAGCTACGGTCCATTTTGGCAAAGTCGAAGACGGCGGCTTCGGAATCGGAGTAAACCTCGACGTTCTGGTCAAAGGCGTTGATCATGAAACTGCGGTAAAACTGGTGGAAGGCGCACATGAACAATGTCCATACTCCCGCGCTACCCGCGGTAATATTGAAGTGAAGCTGAACGTTTTGTAACATAGAGTTAGAATGAATTTCACAACAAGCCCCTCAACCATATTGGTCGAGGGGCTTGTTGTTTTTCCATCAAGTAACATGGGAGATGATGCATAATCGTATATACGAAATTGATATACTCATAGTATAATCACTATTGTCATAATCTTTTTTGCTTCTCCAGGTCTTTTTGCCTGGAGCTTTTTTTTGTCCTTATTTCCGTTTTCTCTCGTATACATACCCTTTGGAAAAACTTTTTCATAAAAATGATGTACTGTATCTGCTATTTTATTGCCTTTTTACATTTCGGGAAATTTGGAATTTGCTCTATCCATCTGGCGGTATTGAATAGCTTCAGCCACATGTGAAGTCGTAATTTTCTCTGACTCCTGTAAGTCTGCAATGGTGCGGGACAGCTTGAGAATTCGATCATACGCACGCATGCTTAAACCAAGTGCATCCATCGTCTGGTCAAGCAACTCCGCTGCATTTTGTTCTAAAACCGCATATTTACGCAGCATCTGACCGGACAGCTCACTATTCCATGAAAAAGGAAGCTTGCTGTATCTGCGGATTTGTATTGCTCGAGCAGCCAACACCTGCTTTCTCATATCAGCAGACGACAGTGATCCTTTTTCCTCCCGCCAATCCTTCGGTTGTGATACCTCAAGCTGAAGATCAATTCGATCCAGCAATGGACCGGAAATACGTGAGCGGTATCGAGCTACTGCTGCAGGTGAACAGGTACAGCGCTGATGTTCCGTGTTATTACCGAAAAAGCCACAGTGACACGGATTCAAAGAAGCTGCAAGTAAAAAATGCGCCGGATACTTAAACACTGCACGTGAACGACTGATTGTAACATGGTGGTCTTCCAGAGGCTGCCGCAGCACTTCTAGTACATGACGGCTAAACTCAGGCAGCTCATCGAGAAATAAAATCCCTCGGTGTGCAAGACTGATTTCTCCTGGTTTGGGTATGCCTCCTCCGCCCACCAATCCAGCAGCAGAGATCGTATGATGAGGCGCACGGAAGGGACGAACATGCATGAGATGGGGCGATGAATCCTTCCATTTTCCTGCTGCGCTGTATACCTTGGTCACTTCTAGCGACTCCTTTTCAGTCAAAGGCGGCAGGATCGAGGGCAACCTGCGGATGAGCATCGTTTTTCCAGCACCCGGCGGTCCCATAAGAAGAATATTATGCATTCCTGCTGCAGCGATAACTAACGCACGTTTGGCGTGTAGCTGACCCAATACATCGCTGTAATCTTCCATATTACTGATTAGCGCTTCTTGCTCACACAACGGTATATGCTCTGCTCGGGGTAAATGGTCATAGGAATGGATTATGACTTGTTCACTGGCAGTACAATTTTGATTGGTCACTTGGCCGTCCGGGGTGGCTTGTGCATGATCATTAACCGGGATAAGATCCACCAGATGGCGTATAGCGTAAATACGTATATCCGCAATTAGACGAGCCTCGCTTGCGTTTTCTTGAGGAAGCAGCACGGAATCGAATCCTTCTCGCTTGGCCAGATCAACCATAGACAACACCCCATTTACAGGACGAATGCTGCCATCCAGTGCCAGCTCGCCAATAAACAGCGTTCGTTCCCCTACTGGTAAGACAACCTGTCCACTGGTTGTCAGCAAGCCTAAAGCGATAGCAAGATCGAAAGATGAGCCTTCCTTACGCAAATCTGCAGGAGCTAAGTTAATCGTGACACGCTGGGACGGATATTTGAAACCGCAGTTTTTGATTGCTGCTCTCACACGCTCTACTGCCTCTCGAATCGCTGAATCCGGCAATCCGATAATCGCGGTCTGAGGCAAGCCATTGGACAAATCAGTCTCAACTTCGATCAGAACGCCATCTATCCCATATAGACAAGCTCCATGTAATTTTCCATACATATCAAAAAAGCACCTCTCCTCATATTGAAATGTCCCTCTCGGGAATCATTGCCTATATGAAAAAAGGTGCTTCCAAATTTTCATTTTATTGCAAATATAATGTTCTAAATTTAGCTCTCAACCCTAATTTCAAATCCTCAACTAAGCTTATCTGACGACAGATTATTTGTCAATTAAGGTTAGCTTATCGACTGCTGGAGTACGTGGTCTTGATTCCTGGGCTCGCCCAAATCAAGTTTGGACAGCACTTCAACTAGCGCAGCATCCTCCTGAACAGGAACACCATGTTCTTTGGCTTTTTCTAAAATGCTATCCGCAATGGGCCGCTCCCCTTGGCAACGACGATCGACGCTTCGCTCTCATCAGGCGTATATTTAAGGGCGACCGCCTTCTTCATGGAAGGAGAAGAAGGTTCCAAGGGCTCTCCTGCGGATGAGCATCGTTTTTCCAACACCCGGCGGTCTCATAAGAAGGATATCATGATACATTGTCACGCATTGAAAAACTAAGTAATATCAAGGATTTGGCGATACTAAGCAGTTTTCCTTTCGGCGGGAGATCGCTTTTTTTCTTGTAGGCTCTATTAAACACATTTGTGATTTTCTTATAATTTCATAAATACTATCAATTTAAAATTTATCAGGAACGATGTATTGTCGAGTTTACTTTCCACGATGATGTAACTCTAAAAAGAAAACAAGTAAGCCGTCTCCCTTTGGGTCGGCGCGAAGAGAAGAAGCCGAAGGCTAGGTAAGTCTGATGAGAAATTGAAGGAACAAAAAAAATCCTGAGATGTCAGGACTTTTTTTGTTCTATACGCTGCCCGAATTCGACATTTTATTTCCGCGTAGTGGCGGGAGTTTTCAGTTTTCACCCGTGAGAAGTGCGTTCAGCAGGTCTGAACGATTAGAAAACCACGACTGAAAGTCGTATATTGAGGGGACTACCCCAGCCAGTATTTCCACGCACAATTACTATACCGTCGTCATGCGGAACGACGTTATGGATCGTCATGGTAGCAGCTCCTTGAAACGGCTTAACTTGACCGCCAAAAATACCAATTTCCGTGATCGAGACAAGTACCCTACTTGAGGAATTAACAAACCCAGCCAGGTTCAAGCGACTTTGGAACAAATTCGGACCTACATTGTTGAGACTAAAAATGAACGCGGTACCTGCTTTAGTTCTTAGGCGACGCGTAGGTTTCAGAATTTTTCTAGAAGAATTTACTTTTCCCATTCGAATCAACTTCCCTTCTTTTTTGATAATATAAAATATGCTAGTTTTTATAGAATCGAAACAGACAAACGGATTGGAAAAAGTGACTATCTTTATCACTAGGCAATAAAAAAAGCCCCGCGATGTCAGGGCTATGGTCTAAAACTTGATTGAAGTGAGCGAACGAAAAACGACGGAGAGCTGCTCAAGCGGATTGCCACGCTACAAATGAAGATCAAGGAACTCCGTGAGAACGAATAGAATTACCGAGAGCTGCACGATTGGAGAAGATCTGCTGACCGTAAATTTGACGCTTTTATGGATCAGCAGAATATTATGCATTCCTGCTGCAGCGATAACTAACACACGTTTGGCGTGCAGCTGACCAATACATCGCTGTAATCCTCCACATTACTGATCAATGCTTCTTGCTCACACAACGGTATATGCTCTGCTTGGGGTAATGGTCATAGGAATGGATTATGACTTGTTCATTGGCAGTACAATTTTGATTGGTCGCTTGGCCGTCCGGTCAGAACGCCATCTATCCATATAGACAAGCTTCATGTAATTTTCCATACATATCAAAAAAGCACCTCTCCTCATATTGAAATGTCCCTCTCGGGAATCATTGCCTATATGAAAAAAGGTGCTTCCAAATCTTCATTTATTGCAAATATAATGTTCTAAATTAGCTCTCAACCCTAATTTCAAATCCTCAACTAAGCTTATCTGCCGACAGATTATTTGTCAATTAAGGTTAGCTTATCGGCTACTGGAGTACGTGGTCTTGATTCCGGGATAACTTCAGGATAGCCTGCATATATCATTCCAATTACCTTCTCACCTGGTTGAATTCCCAAGCAATCACGGAATTTAGGCGAATACAGAAATGGTTTTGTCACCCAAAACGTTCCGATCCCTTTGCTCCATGCAGCAAGCATAAAGTTTTGAACAAGCGCACTGACTGCTGCAAAATCCTCATCCCAAACCGCTTGACGCGGATCTTCTTCCATCACCACTAAAAGCTGAATCGGGTTGTGCAGAATTCCACTCTCAAACTTGTTGTCTTTACCAATATCGGCTGCAATGGCTTTTGCAAGCTTTTTCCGTCCCTCACCAGCAAACAACAGAAAACGCCACGGCTCACGCATTTTATGATTAGGAGCCCATACAGCGACGTTCAGTAGTTCTTTAATCGTATCTACCGGGATAGAGTCAGGTTTAAATCGTTTAATCGTCCGGCGTTCCTGAATTACATCTATGACATGTTCACTAAAGGTATGCTTTGTCACGTAAATCCTCCTTCACAGGTACAACGACTAGATATTCATTATAGAATGAAAATGATAACTATTCTCAATAAAATATACCTGCAGCTTTCCTTTCTGTCAACCTGTACATATGAATTCAGTCCTGTGTTCCAACATCCAAAGAAGTTCTTACTTTTTTAAAAGGCATCTATAAAATGGTCCGTAACAACAGCCGTTTCAGCAGATAATCGTACAGAAATCATATCAAAACGGATTGGAGATTCTCCCATTCCGTTCATATGCAAGTATACTGCGGCTGTTTGGCGAACCTGGGTTATTTTACGTGCAGTAACTGATTCGGCTGGTGTTCCATATTTAGAGCTGCTTCGGCTACGTACTTCAATAAATACGAGTATGTGCTCCTGCTTGGCAATCAGATCTATTTCTCCACTACGGCATCGCCAATTGCGCTCCAAGATACGATAACCCAAGTTTTCTAAAAACAAAGCCGCGGCTTCTTCGCCCATCGCTCCTTTGGCTTTCCGCTGGTCCTTGCCTCTAGTCTTCATTTCATTTCCCATCACCAGTCATCCCTTGGAGCAAGCCGATCCATTTGATATATATATGTTAGCACCTCTGCTACCAACTGATAGAGTTCAGCAGGGATTTGCTCGTCCAAATCAAGTTTGGACAGCACTTCAACCAGCGCAGCATCCTCCTGAACAGGAACACCATGTTCTTTGGCTTTTTCCAAAATGCTATCCGCAATGCGGCCGCTCCCCTTGGCAACGACGATCGGCGCTTCGCTCTCACCAGGTGTATATTTAAGGGCGACCGCCTTCTTCATGGAAGGAGAAGGAGATTCCAAGGGCTCTTTCATATTTTAAGATCGACTCCTTTGTACGGCTGAGGCACATAGCTTTGTACCTCTGAAGAGGCGGGGCTGCTCTGTTCAGCCCTTGTGGGCATAGGCTCGGTACGCAGTGTTAGAAGTTGGTAGCCTAGCGACTCCAGCGCGGTACGAATGGACTCACGCCCACTCGTTAATAGCGAAGCCGCCCATTCCTGATCATTATGAAGCTTGAGACTTACAATCCGATCTACAACCTGCACATCCACCAGCGTCGGACCAAGTCCCTTCATGTCCAAATCAAACCAAAGTCGACAGTTGGAGGCATCCAGCTCTCCGCGCTTGCCACGGCGGGACTGAATCTGGATTGTAGCTGTTTCGCGACCGTCCGGTCCAATAAACGGTATAAACATGTGCACTTGTGCAAAAGGCGCCGTTCGGTCTGTATTTAGCAGCAGCTGCTGGCCTGTCAGGTGCTGTACAACCTGCTGAGCCGCCTCTTTCAAAGCGGGCGGCAGGTCGTCGCTGCTCATTAGCTGTAGTAGCGCCCCTTTAACGGTGTCTGCGGCCGCTGTCACGGAGTTGTCTGTCGTAGTCGCTAAACCCGGCAGCGTCTGCAACACTCCCTCAGGCGGCTCCGTACGTGCCGCTGCCCCTTGCGCGAGCTGCGCAGTCGAGCGGTGTACCTGCTGCTCGTGCTCTGCACCGAGCAGCTTCAGCACACGGCCTACCCACGGATCCTCCGTGGGGCTGAGCTGCATGCTGGGCGCCGCAGACTGTGAAGCAGCGGCATCCGCAGTCCGCGAAGCGCCAGCCGCTGGCTGCGCTACCTCTGCTGAGGACTGATCTGGCGCAGCCGTGCTCAGTTCGGGTGGCACTGCTGCACGTAGCTCTTGCAGCAGGAGGCGCAGCCGCTGGAGCGGCGCCTCTGGCACAGTAGCGTTGTTCGTCGCGGATGGTAGCGTAGAGCCAGCGGCTTGCTGTGCGGAAGGACGGTCTGCCGTGACTGCGTTTAAGGCAGACTTCGTCCCCGTAGACTCTGCCGTGGCCGGAGTTGGAGCACCATCGGCATCCTTAAGCTGCGTACCTGCCGCAGTGGCTTGCTGTTGTTGCTCCGCTTTGACGCGGGAGCCGTTTAATGCATCAGCAGCGCCCGATTCAGGCGCATTGGCACCAGCATCCAATACCACTGTCGCTCCTCGCCCGCTAACTGCTTGCGGTTTTTCTGAAGCAGTCCCGTTGGATGCAAATGCAGTAGATCCCGCCGAAGTATCCGAATCTGTAGCCAAAACACTCGCTTCGCTTACTGTAGCAGCGAGATTGGCTGCCTGAGTCCCTTTTAACAATTCCTTGCCGCCTGTGACTTGTTGTCCTGTTTCTGCCTGTTTTGTAGCAGCAGAGGCAGAAGCATCCTTGGACAATGTTAAAGCTTGGCCTTCCTGTCCCTCTGCAATCACCACAGAAGAAGTGCCTGTTGGACTAACTGACGTTCGGTCAGTGCTTTTTATTGTGGTTGCTTCCCCTACTGAACGGTCAGTAGGCGTTCCCTGTCCTTGCTGCTTTAACACCGCTTCAAGTTCTTGCTCCAACGATGACAACAAATCATTTAAAGGAGGCCCAAACATTGTTTGACGCAATCCATTTATGCTTTCGGCCGTTAATGGAAGTCCCCGCTGAAAGGCAACTGCCGCTGCCTGCACAAACGTTCCCAATTGTACATTGCCGCTTTGCTTCGACAAGGCTTCTTGCAAAGAAGCCGCATTTTCCGATGTCAACGGCACACCATTCTTTTGCATTGCCTGTATAAGCTCCCTGTTTTGAGCTGTATCCGGCAGTCCCACCGATTCCAATACGTCTGTCAGCGCTACGGTTTGCTGTGGCATATTGGCAGCATCATTCAGAGGCTTAAGCACAGTCATTCCGCTGGAAGAAGCCGGTTGTACCTGAAACGTTGCAGTCTGTCCAGGTTGAAGAGGGGTCTCCAGCTTTGCCCTGACTTGAGAACCCTGTATTTGCAATACAGCCTCGTCGCCGTCCTCAGACACCTTTAATACGACTCCTCTTACGACCTGGCCTGGCTGCATATCAAGTTTTTTCGCCTCTCCCGCCTTCACATCTCCAAGTAATCCCCGGAATACAGATCCGATGTTCATATCGCCCCTCCTCTCACTCTCCCCCTACTCAAAAGGGTCTGTAATATTAGATATACTTTATATCGGTATTGTCCTGATTCATAATAAGTATCTACAGATCAAACAACGTTGGTTGCTCGGTCAACAAATTGCCTAAAAAGCTGCGTCTATGCATTTCTGTAGGCCCTAGCGCCAAAATTTGTTCTCTATGCAACTTGGTAGCATAACCTTTATGTATACCAATCCCATATTCCGGATATTTCGCATCCCATTCACCTTTGCATAGCCGATCACGAGTCACCTTGGCAATGATAGAAGCTGCCGCAATAGACTGACTGTTCGCATCTCCCTTAATGATGGATAGCTGAGGAATAGGTACATCTACCTTTTCTGCATCCACAAGTAAATAATCAGGAGACACATGTAAAGCCTCAACAGCCTTTTTCATAGCTAAACGAGCCGCTTGTTTAATATTGATTTCATCAATCATCCGCGCGTCTACATGACCAACTCCTACAGCAATCGCCTTCTCCATAATCAGTTCGTAGTAGGCTTCTCTTTTCTTGTCCGTCAATTTTTTGGAATCGTCTACCCCCTCCAATAACTCACCAACTGGTAAAATGACTGCTGCCGCCACAACATCTCCAAACAGACATCCACGCCCTACCTCGTCAATACCTGCAATCCGCTCACAAGATTGTTCCCAGCATTTTTTTTCATAGTGCAGCATGTCCTTTACTGCGTTCTCTTTAGCTTCCATATTCAATACCTGCCCATCTTTACGTAGTTTAAGCTTCATCATGCCGTAGCTCTAACAATTGAATTCAGCTTACCACAGACCTCTACTGTTCAAAACCCTTTTCTATCTACCTTTACATACCAAAAAACCTTCCTCCTCTCCGGAGAGATGGGGAAGGTTCTTCCTTGCCACAAAATGCAATGTTCTGTATCAGATGTACCAGCTCTATCAATATGGTGCTTCTAAACTGAATCGTCCCAGCTTCCCTGCACGTAGCTCACGCAAAATAATTTTTGACGCCTTTTCGAGATCTACACGTCCACCACTAACAATACAGCCACGCTTACGTCCGATAGCCTCCATAACGTTCACAACATCATCTGGATTTTCTGTATCCTCAGGGCGTTCGGTAAGCTCAAAACGTTCTGCCATGGCATCCCAATAATATTGAACAAGATATTTTGTCGCGAAAAAGGCAATGTCCTCTACATTTAAAATTTCTTCCTTAATCGCGCCTGTAACTGCTAGACGATAGCCCACGTTCTGATCCTCAAATTTAGGCCACAAAATACCTGGTGTATCCAGCAATTCAATTTCTCCGGTCTTGATCCACTGTTGTGCCTTCGTTACTCCGGGGCGATCACCCGTAGCTGCAATATTACGTCCTGCCATTCGGTTGATCAATGTCGATTTGCCGACATTCGGAATACCGACAATCAAAGCACGTATAGGACGCGGATTCATTCCCTTCGAAATCTGCCGGTCTATTTTTTCCTTAAGCAACAGCTTGGCCTGAACCGGAATTTCTTTGAGCCCCGTCCCTGTCGTGGCATCTACTGGAAAGGCTACATGCCCCTGTTCCTTAAAGTAGGCAATCCATTGCTGTGATACTACAGGGTCCGCCAAATCTGCCTTGTTCAAAATAATCATTCGCGGCTTGCCTTGCAAAATATCATCAATCATTGGATTTCGGCTGGAAAGCGGCAACCGAGCATCAATCAGCTCAATAACCAAATCAATCAGCTTTAATTTTGCTTCAATTTGGCGGCGCGCTCTGGTCATGTGACCAGGAAACCATTGAATCGTCACCGTCATCACCCCATTGAGCGTAACTCCTACTTTCACCCTTAGGGTCATAGTTAGGATTACGGCAGCTATGCTGCTTATTAGTTATTTCTAGTGGTTAATCCACTGCATATCCTTCACAGGCCAAAAAATGACATCAGCCCGGCCCACGACTTCCTTCAAATCAATATATCCAATCATCCGACTGTCTGTACTATTGGAACGGTTATCGCCCATAACAAAAATATGCCCTTCTGGCACTTTTCCATTCTTAAACTTTTCATTTGGAAAATTGGTAAACTTGTTGTAAAGTTCGCCATTTTGATGTGCTTCTTCCAAAGGAGCCTTGAGATAAGGTTCTTGGATCGGCTTACCATTTACTGTAATCGTGTCACCTTCTACCTTGACCGTATCACCCGCAACGGCAATGACGCGCTTGATGAAGTCTCTTTTTTCTTCCGGGACATGGAACACGATCACTTCACCCGGTTTAGGAGCACGAAAATCATACAAAATCTCATTTACAATGACGCGTTCTCCGGTATGAAAGTTAGGCTGCATTGACGGACCATCCACAATAAAAGGCTTAAAGAGAAGCCAGCGGATTAAAAAGACAAGCACTAACGCAATAATGATGGCCTTGAGCCACTCAAAAATCTCATTTTTTGGTTTACGCTTGGGCGTACCATCCTGATCAGTTGGCTGCTGCACAGCTCCTTGTCCTACTTCTTGCTCCATAGCTCACTGTCCTCTCTTTACGGTCAATAATCCACAGTTCCCTATGTACGTAGAAAAAACGAAAGGAGCTTGTAACCAAGCCCCTTTCGTTATTCGTTGTATTAACGACGAATTTCTTTAATTCTCGCTGCTTTACCGCGCAGTTCACGAAGATAATAAAGCTTCGCACGACGCACTTTACCACGGCGAGCCACTTCGATTTTATCGATTTTTGGGGAATGAAGCGGGAAAGTTCTTTCCACACCTACACCGTAAGAAATTTTACGAACTGTAAAAGTCTCACTGATTCCACCACCACGGCGTTTAATTACTACACCTTCAAACAACTGGATACGCTCACGAGTTCCCTCGATAACCTTCACGTGCACTTTCAAAGTGTCACCAGGACGAAAGTTAGGCAGATCTTTACGCAGTTGTTCTTCAGTAATCGCTTGGACGATATTCATCTATGACTCCCTCCTTCCGTACAGGTGTTCATGTTTCTTCTGGAAACTCTTCCGTTTCCTTCATCATCCACAGAGGACCACCGTATTACACACAACAGATGTATTGTATCATGGAGGTTACCGCATTGCAACAACAAAAAGGGATTTGACCAAACATTATTTAATTGACTTCATTATAAAACAGGTCCCTGCCTGCTTTCAAATCCACTCATGTTAATAGTGCTTTATCGCTTGTCCCTCGAACTGTCCAATTGGTGCTGCTCCTCAATCCACGCGCGCTCCCTGCTTGTCAGTTCAGCCTGTTCCAGCAAGTCCGGTCGACGTTCCATCGTACGACGTAACGCCTCTTGTCGTCTCCAAGAGTCAATATTGACATGATGCCCTGATAAGAGTACATCCGGCACTTTCCAGCCCCGAAACTCAGCAGGCCGAGTATAATGTGGGTATTCCAACAGTCCTGTACTAAACGAATCTGTTACCGCACTCGTTTCATTACCCAACACTCCTGGTAACAACCGTGTCACACTATCAATGACGACCATGGCTGGTAGCTCGCCACCAGTCAATACATAATCTCCGATCGAAAGCTCATCCGTCACCAGATGCTCTCGAATACGCTCATCATAACCCTCATAATGTCCACATATAAAAATAAGATGGTCCTCTTTGGCAAGCTCTTCCGCTTTTTTTTGCGTAAAAGTCTCTCCTTGTGGACACATCAAAATAATACGCGGAGTTTTTATGTCTGCGTTATGTTCGGCATCTTCATCTCCAATACCTTCAACGGCAGCTTCAAATGTTGATTGCTCTGATTTATCCAACAGCGCTTCCACGGCAGCAAAAATAGGGTCTGGCTTCAAAACCATGCCGCCTCCACCACCATAGGGCGTATCATCCACTTGCCCATGCTTGTTCCCGGCATACTGGCGAAAATTAACCGCTTGCAGTGATACAATCCCCTTATCCCTTGCTTTTCCCAGAATGCTTGCATTAAAAACGCCATCAAACATCTCTGGAAACAGGGTCAGTACATCCACCCGCATTACAGCAGACCTTCCATTAATCGTACTGTAACCCGTTTTTCGCGCACGTTTACATCCAAAATAACATCCTCTATATACGGCAATAGCAGTTCCTTACCTTTAGGCATTTGGACTACCCATACATCATTCGCTCCCGGTGTCAAAATTTCTTTTACCTCACCGAGCTTAGTTCCGTCTTCCGTTACTACTTCCATACCGACTACTTCATGAAAGTAAAACTCGTTTTCTTCCAATTCTCCTAACCGTTCAGCAGAGACCTTTAACAAAGTACCTTTATATTTCTCAACATCATTGATGTTGTGATATTCCTTAAATTTTACGACAACCATATTTTTTTGAAAACGAGCTGTTTCTACAGTTACGGGAATCGGTGCTTTGCCATCTGCTGGAACAATCAATAGCTCGCTGCCTTTGGCAAAACGATCCTCAAGAAAATCAGTTGTCGTTAATATTTTTAGCTCACCGCGAATTCCATGTGTATTCACAATTTTCCCGACATTAAACATTTGCTGCATCGTGTTCCTCCTGCATATAATCGGCTCCGCTCCATATCATCTTCATCATGTACGAAAAAGGGTTAGGACATACATCCTAACCCACTTTCGTATATCTTTAAGATATGATGTCTACGGTAACCCGTTTATCCATCTTAACGGCTGCTGATGCAACCACAGTGCGAAGCGCCTTGGCGATACGTCCCTGCTTGCCAATGATCTTACCCACATCCTCAGGATGTACACTAAGTTCATACACTACAAGTCGATCCTTCTCCAAGGTCTTCACGGTCACATCATCCGGATGATCGACTAAAGCCTTAGCAATGATTATCACTAATTCTTCCATGGTTGACCCTCCGTATCAGCACCTTATTTCTGTGTTTTAAGCTCATGAAACTTTTTCAACACGCCCGCTTTGCTAAGCAAGTTGCGAACAGTGTCGGATGCTTGTGCACCATCTTGCAACCATTTCAGCGCTTTATCTTCATCAATTTTTACAACCGCTGGTACTGTAATAGGGTTGTAGTAACCGATTTCTTCGATAAAACGACCGTCACGCGGGGAACGGGAATCAGATACCACGACGCGATAGAAAGGAGCTTTATGTGCACCCATACGTTTCAGACGAATACGAACTGCCACGAAAATTCACCTCCTTCAAAAAGTAGACTGTATATTGCTATCCTATAACTCCAAAGGCCTATCGACCTTTTAGCGGAAAGGAAACTTCATACCTTTGCCCATACTCTTCAGCTGTTTCAGAGCCTTGTTTTTGCCACCCTTAGGACCCATCATATCTGAGAACTGCTTCATCATACGGCGCATTTCGTCAAATTGCTTAATGAGACGATTTACCTCAGCCAGCGATGTTCCACTGCCTACAGCAATCCGCTTGCGACGACTATGATTAATCATGTCTGGGTTTTGCTTTTCCTGTGTAGTCATCGAATGAACGATAGCTTCAATCCGGCCCATCTGTTTGTCATCCACTTTGATGTCTTTCATTTGCTTCATGTTGCCCATACCAGGAATCATATCGAGAATCTGGTCAATTGGGCCAAGCTTCTTAACCTGATCCATTTGCTCCAGAAAATCCTCGAAAGTAAACTCGGCATTGCGCATTTTCCGTTCCATTTCCTTCGCCTTATCGGCGTCGATATTGGACTGCGCTTTTTCAATCAGGGACAGCATGTCACCCATGCCTAAAATCCGTGAAGCCATCCGCTCAGGGTGAAATGGCTCCATTGCATCCAGCTTCTCACCCAATGTAGCAAATTTGATCGGGCATCCTGTCACAGCTTTAACCGACAAGGCCGCGCCCCCACGAGTGTCGCCGTCCAGCTTTGTCAGTACAACTCCCGTTAACTCAAGGCTATTGTTAAAGTGCTCCGCAACGTTAACTGCATCCTGTCCTGTCATGCTATCTACAACCAGCAGAACTTCATCCGGCTTGACATTAGTATGAATCTGGCGCAACTCTTCCATCAGTTCTTCATCAACATGAAGACGACCGGCAGTATCTATAATAACGTAGTCATTACCATTATCCTTAGCATGCTGCAAACCCTGTTTTGCGATTTCCACCGGGCTTGTCTGATCTCCCAATGTAAATACAGGTGCGTTAATCTGCTCACCGAGAATCTGAAGCTGCTTGATCGCGGCAGGTCTGTAAATATCACCAGCTACAAGCAATGGACGATGGTTTTGCTTTTGCAACAACTTCGCTAGTTTACCTGACGTCGTCGTCTTACCTGCGCCCTGGAGACCCACCATCATAATGACTGTAGGCGGTTTGTTTGCTTTGGCAAGCTTGGCCTGACTGCCACCCATCAACTCGGTCAATTCCTTGTTTACAATGTCGATGATGACCATGCCTGGCGTAAAGCTGTCCATCACTTCCTTACCAACGGATTTCTCCTTTACCTTGGCAATAAAGTCCTTTACAACCTTGAAGTTAACGTCCGCTTCAAGCAAAGCCAATCGCACTTCACGCATCGCCTGAGCTACATCATCCTCAGACACTTTTCCTTTGCCGCGCAATTTACTGAATACATTTTGCAAGCGAGTCGATAATCCTTCAAATGCCATACTTTCGCACCTCCTTGTCTACCAGGGTTGTTAGTTCTTCATTTATATATCCTACAATTCCTGCAGGCGATTTACAATTTGTTGGACATGTTGCAATGTATCCTTATCGGGCTTACCAACTTTTCCGAATGCATCATATAATGTCGCATTCAGTTCCTCTAAATCTTGGATTCTACGTTCATGCTTACTTAGCAATCCAAGCTTTTCCTCATACATTTCTAATACCTGTTCAGCACGTTTAATATGTTCATAGACTGCCTGACGGCTAATTTGAAATTCCGATGCAATTTCCCCTAAAGAAAAATCATCATGGAAGTAATATTTTAAAAACATCTGTTGCTTCTCTGTAAGTAGAGGTTCATAGAAGTCAAACAGTCGGTTAATCCGGTTTGTCTTTTCCAGCCGATTCTCCTGACTCATCGTGTATACCTCCATCGTCAAGGAAAAACACTTTACAGTTCTTTTCAACGTTCCTTATCATACATAAAAGAAAAGAAGATGTCAAGCGTTATCCCTTGTCATATAAAAAAAAGCCGATCCGCTACCCTTAAACGGGAAAACAGATCGACTTTTTTGTCCCTCTCACTCACACTCTTACCGGAGTAAGATACAGCAGAATAGCCAGAAAATGAAGTATGCTGCCTGCTAAAACAAACAGATGCCAGATCGCATGGTGATATGGAAATGCTCGCCACACATAAAAAATCGTGCCCAGCGTATACATAAGACCACCTACGAACAATAGCGTCATCCCTCCGGCGGGAACAATGGCCATCAGGGGATTCCAGGCAATGGTAATAAGCCAGCCCATTATAATGTAAAACACAGTAGACATAAACAGGAAGCGTTTGGTGAAGAACGCCTTGAACAGTACACCAAACAAAGCGATCCCCCAAATCACTCCAAACAGCGTCCATCCCAGAGTACCTCGCAATGCAACGAGCATAAAAGGGGTGTAGCTACCTGCAATGAACAGGTAAATACAAGAATGATCGAATATTTCGAACAAATCCTTCAATTTTCCTTCACGCAGGCTATGAAGCAACGTGGAATTGGTATACAGCAACAGCATTGTAATTCCGTAAATTGTAAAGCTTACGACATGCCAAGCAGTTCCTTTCATGCTAGCAAAAACAATGAGCAGCACAAGCGCCGCCACACTTAAAACGGCTCCAATACCATGTGTAATCGCGTTAGCTACTTCTTCCCGTCGGGAATAAGTATAGGTGTTTGCCATCGTTTTTTCACCCGGCTTCCTGAGTAATATTTTTTTACAAGAATTTATCCGGCATCGTCAAACCTTTTGCTTTCATTATACAGTTGGGCGGGCTTAAGCAGCAACAGGAGCACTGCTTAGTCCCAGACTTATAAGCAAGTCTAATCAAACGGATTAGTTCTGCTCTTCCTCGCCAGCTTCGACAGCCTCTTCTTGGATCAAACCGGCGAACAATGCATGAACAAATTGTTCTGAATCAAACGGTTGAAGATCATTCACTTTTTCACCTAAGCCCACCAGCTTAACAGGCAAATTCAATTCCTGACGGATAGCAACAACAATCCCGCCCTTTGCTGTACCATCCAATTTTGTCAGTACCAGACCGGTTACGCCGCTCTTCTCACCAAACAGCTTGGCTTGGTTAAGTGCATTTTGTCCAGTCGTCGCATCAAGTACCAACAACACTTCATGAGGAGCGTCTGGAATTTCACGTTGGATAACGCGGAAAATCTTGTTCAATTCTTCCATTAGATTGCTTTTATTCTGAAGACGTCCTGCTGTATCGCATAACAAAACATCTACTTGACGCTGCTTGGCAGCCTGTACGGCATCAAACATAACCGCAGCTGGATCTGAACCAGATTGCTGTTTAATGACCTCTACACCTGCCCGTTGGCCCCAAACCTCCAACTGTTCAATCGCGCCCGCCCGGAACGTATCTCCAGCAGCCAACAATACTTTTTTGCCCTCTTGTTTAAAACGGTGAGCCAACTTGCCAATGGTCGTTGTTTTTCCGACTCCATTGACGCCTACGAATAGAATAACCGTAATCCCGTCTGGATTCATTTTGAGCTGACTATTGTCATTCCCCCGCAGCAACTCAGACAGCTTTTCCGACAGTACAGGCTGTAACTCGGACGCATCCTCGATTTTGCGTTTTTTCACTTCTCCCCGCAAGTCTTCAATGAGGTTCATAACCGTATTGACGCCTACGTCCGCTCCGATCAGAATTTCTTCCAGTTCCTCGTAAAATTCCTCATCAATTTTTTTACGGCGAATCATCAGGTCCGTTACTTTTTCAACGAAACCTTTACGTGTTTTTTCTAAACCGTCTTTGAACTGCTTTGTGACCGATTCCGTTTTGCTTGCGATGCTTTCCTTCAATTTTCTAAAGAAACTCATGGATTCCCTCCGTTGATCTGAAAGTATGTTATTTGATGTCAGGCAATCTCAGCTTCATCGTTGTCCAGCTTGACAGATACGAGTTTAGAAACCCCGCCTTCTTCCATCGTAACCCCGTACAGCACATCGGATTCTTCCATGGTGCCTTTACGGTGTGTAACTACGATAAACTGTGTCTGCTCTGAGAATTCCCGTAAATACTGAGCAAAACGCACCACATTTGCTTCGTCTAATGCTGCCTCTACTTCATCGAGTACACAGAATGGAACAGGTTTAACGTGTAAAATGGCAAATAATAAAGCCATTGCTGTTAGAGCCCGTTCACCGCCTGACAACAACTGTAAGTTTTGAAGTTTTTTGCCTGGAGGCTGAGCTACAATGTCAATGCCCGTCTCCAGCAAACGTTCCGGATCAAGCAACACAAGGTCTGCACGTCCGCCTCCGAACAGCTTGGAGAAAACCGTTCCAAATTCGCGACGAATCGCATCGAACGTGGTCTTGAAGCGCTTGGACATTTCATCATCCATTTCACGAATAACCTGATAGAGCGTTGTCTTGGCCTCTACCAAATCAGACTTTTGCTCATCAAGAAACGTATAGCGCTCATGTACACGCTGGTATTCCTCAATAGCACCCAGATTGACCTCACCCAGCGCAGATATCCCGCGTTTGAGCCTTTCCACCTCACTCTGCGTACCTTCAATATCTTCCGGTATAGGGTAACGCTGCTTGGCCAGCTCATAGCTGAGTTCATAATCATCACTTAATTTTTTCAAAACATTTTCCAGTTCCACATCAAGTCGGTTTACTCCAATTTCTGTTTGGCGAAGCAGTTCCTCCACCGACTTAAGCTGAATTCGCTGTTCTTTTGTGTCATTCTCAGCAGCTTCCAGTTTTTTGGACAAGCTGCTGCGTGCAGCCCGTTTGAATTCCAATTGCTCTGCAGCTTCTTCCTTTTTCAAACGGTATTGATTGAGATTCTCAATTTGTTTCACGGTCTCCTGCTCATTGGTAAGCAAATCCGCTTCGATGGAAGCAAGCAAGGTCTTGTTTTGTCTTGAATCCTTACCAAGGGTATCATAATCCCCACGCAGTCTGCGAATCTGCTCTTCCAATGAAAAGCGCTCTTGGTCCAGCTTGCCTTCTCTTACCTTGAGATTGGTGAGCTCTCCTTGCAACTGCTCTTTGGCTGATTCATTCGCTTTACGCGCAAATTCGGCAGCGTGAATGGCTTGATGCGTTTTCTTCTCTTCTTCCTCCAGCGCAGCCAACTTTACCAGTGCTTCTGCACGGGAAGCTTCCAACTCCTTGATTTCCTGGTCAAAGCCTTTTTTCTCCTGGCCAGACGCAGCTACCTGCTCCAGAACATGACGAAGTTCATGCTCAAGTTGTTTGAGCTCCATTGCCATCTGCTGCTCTTCGGTCCGCTTCACATCGCCGCCCTGGCGCAATTCATCCAGACGGGTCTGTGTCTCCTCCAACTGTCGTTTGGTATCTATTGCACTCTGGCGCAACCTGGCAATTTGCTGTTCCGTGTCTAGAATGTCTTGATCCAACTGATCCAGCTGACGTTTACGGCCCAGCAGATTAGCATTTTTCTTGAACTGGCTCCCCCCAGTCATGGAACCACCTGCATTGACAACATCGCCTTCCAGCGTGACAACACGATATCTATATTGACAACGGGCCGCAATACGATTGGCATCTTCCAGCGTACGGGCAATGACCACATTCCCCAAGAGACTGCCTACGATTCCGGCATATCGATCATCGTACTGAACAAGATCTGCACCGATCCCGACAAAGCCTTCTGCGCTTTCCACAATTTGACGTTCTCCAGCACCAATCTGACGCGGGCGGATAACGTCCATAGGCAAGAATGTCGCTCTGCCCAATTGACGTTGCTTTAGAAAACTGATCGCCTGTCTGGATACCGATTCATTTTCCATCACAATATGCTGAACTGAAGCGCCCAAAGCGGTTTCCATCGCCTGCTCTAAATGCTCAGGTACCCGAATCAGCTCCGCTACTGCTCCATGCACACCGTGCAAAGTTCCTTTGCGTGAAGCCTTTAACACCTCTTTAACTCCGAGCATGAAGCCGTCAAAGTCATCCTGCATTTCTTTCATCGTATCTCGCCGTGAAATTTGAGCCTCACGTTTTTGTTCCCATTTACGAACCGTGCCCTGGTTTTCTTCCAGTAGTTTTTGCAGGGCCTGGTACTGTTCACTTCCCTGAATATAGCCACTGCGCAAACTGCTAATTTCCTGTCCCAGCTTCTGAATCGTCGCTTCCAACCCTTTTTTGCGCTGTTCAAGTTCGACTTTTTGGGCTTCCCATTTGCCGGATTCATCACTGACGCGATTCACTCGGCGTTCCAACGCTTCCTTCTGTTGGTCGGTATAACGAATTTCGTTACGCGCCTGCGCCATCTGATTCATCAGCTCCAGCAGACCACCCTTTAGGCTTTCTTCCTGCTCCTGGCTGATTCCACCTGTGACGCCAATCAGTTTGGCCTCTTCATCAGACAGACGCGCACGCAACTCGTCCAGCTCTACATTCAGCGCTGACAGCTTTTCGTTCAGCTGATCCAGTTCGCTTTTGCGTTCGGAATGCCGTGATTCACTTGTGCTGAGGGATAAGATCAATTGTTCCCGATTGGCCTCCAAATTGCGTGTGCGCTCTTTGAGCAATTCACCGTATCCTTCACTTTTTTCCGTAGCTTCACTGTATTGCAGCAGATCCTTTTGCAGACGTTCTACTTGCTCTTCCAGCTGCCGTAATTCATTACGATCGTTTTCCAGCATCGCATCATGGCGGGACACTACTGTAGACAACTGAAGCTGCTCTTGCTGCAACAAAGCTAGTTTGGAAGTCGCATCGCTCCATGAAGTATGAATTTGTTCAATTTGATGGACGTACATCGAAATTTCTTTTGATTTTAATTCACTGCGCAGCTCTTTAAAATAAATCGCCTTTTCAGACTGCTCCTTAAGAGGTCCAATCTGATCCTCTAGTTCACTGACCAAATCGTGAATACGCAGCAAATTTTGCTCTGTTTCATCCAGCTTGCGAACTGCATCTTTTTTACGTGATTTATATTTTACGATACCCGAGGCTTCCTCAAAAATACCCCGTCGATCCTCAGATCGGGTACTCAAAATTTCTTCAATACGTCCTTGCCCAATAATCGAATAAGCTTCTTTACCAATCCCTGTATCCATAAACAGCTCAGTAATATCCCGAAGTCTGCATGATTGACGATTAATGAAATATTCACTATCCCCACTCCGATGCACACGTCGCGTTACCGTCACTTCACCAAAATCCAGAGGCAATGCCTGATCTTCATTATCTAGCGTAAGTGATACTTCACCGTAATTAACAGCCTTACGAGCATCACTACCTGCAAAAATAATGTCCTCCATCTTGCCGCCACGCAGTGATTTGGCACTCTGTTCGCCCAACACCCAACGAATTCCGTCGGAAATATTACTTTTTCCACTCCCATTGGGTCCGACGACTGCCGTAATGCCGCGGACAAATTCCATTTCCGTTTTATCTGCAAACGATTTGAAGCCCGCCAGCTCAATGCGCTTTAAAAACATGCTCAATCTCACCTCTAACATTCAAATATGCTTGTACAACTTCATTGACCTGATTGATTGAATTATCCTTATTGTAGCATAAGACTAATTTGAAAAAAGCACAGTATCGACGTTCACTTTACAGCAGTAAAGCCACGAAAAAAGAGCAAAACGCAGTCCATTCGCCATTATGGGCCGGGACTCCCCGCGGACTGCCCTTTGCTCTTACTTTGTGTCCTCTGCTTGCGTCACCCGTTCGGGCCGCTCAGGTACCGATTACGATTCCGCCAGCTTCAAACGGTTTAAAGCAACTGCCGCCGCTTGCTGCTCAGCTTCCTTTTTGGAGCGTCCTGTACCTGCCCCCAGCCGTTCGCTGTCCATATATACCTCGGCTACAAACTCGCGTTCATGGGCAGGTCCGCGTTCCTCGACAATCTTGTATTCAAGCATCCCCATGTTATGATGCTGCGTCAGTTCCTGAAGCTCTGTTTTGAAATCACTCATCTGAAGCTTACCGTTTAATACAATTTGAGGAAAAATATAACGTTCTAGAAACGACCGGACGGCTTCCAGACCCTGATCCAAATAAAGCGCGCCTACGAACGCCTCGAACACATCAGCCAACAGAGCAGGACGAGTACGTCCGCCTGTCAGCTCTTCACCTTTTCCAAGCAATACATACTGCCCAAACTCAAGCCCGACAGCAAACTTCACCAAAGAAGGCTCACAGACAATAGCTGCACGCAACTTGGTTAGTTCGCCTTCGGGCCGGTTAGGGTACTGATTGTACAATTGCTCAGACACCGTCAGTTCCAGAACAGCGTCACCCAGAAATTCCAGACGCTCATTATCTGCATGCTGACTGAACCGATGTTCGTTTACGTAGGAAGCGTGCGTAAAAGCCTGCTTCAGAAGCTGCCGATTGTTGAATTGAATATGAAGTTTCTGCTGTAATTGCTTCAAGTCTCCACTCAACGAACTGACCCCTTACGCTTCATATTTTTTTAGAATAACCGTAGCATTGTGACCGCCAAAACCAAAGGAATTGGACATAACCACATTCAGTTCCGCTTTTCTCGGCTTATTAGGTACATAATCAAGATCACAAGCCGGGTCTTGATTATCCAAATTAATTGTTGGCGGAATTGTCTGATGTTGGAGCGCAAGACCACAAATTACGGCTTCAACGCCTCCCGCTGCACCCAGAAGATGCCCTGTCATCGACTTGGTTGAACTGATCGCTACCTTATAGGCATGCTCTCCAAGCGTTTTCTTAACTGCTTCCGTCTCCGATTTGTCACCAACCGGCGTAGATGTACCATGTGCATTGATATAATCGATATCTTCAGGATTCAATCCAGCATCACGGATCGCCATTCTAATGCAGCGTGCTGCTCCCTCTGGATCAGGCTCCGTCATATGATGGGCATCGCCTGAAAGACCATAGCCAATCACTTCGCCGTAAATATGTGCACCACGCTTCAAAGCATGATCCAACGATTCCAGAATCAGTACACCAGAGCCTTCGCCCATAACAAATCCGTCCCGTTCGGTATCAAATGGACGACTTGCCTTTTCCGGCTCATCGTTACGTGTGGACATCGCTCGCATGGAGCAAAATCCAGCAATACCAATCGGACGAATCGTTGCTTCGGCACCGCCGCAAATCATAGCGTCAGCGTCACCGCGCTGAATCATGCGGAAGGAATCACCGATAGCATGACTACCTGTGGCACAAGCCGTAACTGGCGATGTATTGGGACCCTTAGCACCGAGTGAGATCGAAACTTGGCCGGAACCCATATTAGCAATCATCATCGGAATGAAGAAAGGGCTTACGCGTTTAGGTCCCTTTTCGATCAGTGCATTATGCTGATCTTCCCAAGTGCCCAATCCGCCAATACCAGAACCAACAGATACACCAACACGCTCAGCATCCACATTCTCTCCGATTACGAGTTTGCTGTCCTCAAGCGCCAATTTACTAGCAGCAACCGCGAACTGCACAAAGCGGTCCATTTTACGCGCATCCTTACGATCGATATAATCCTCTGGATTAAAATCTTTAATGGAAGCGGCTATTTTCGTAGTGTATTCACTTGTATCAAAAGCTTCGATTTTACTGATACCAGATTTTCCAGCCATCAGATTATCCCATAGTGTGTTCAAATCCTGTCCCAGCGAAGTGATTACACCCATTCCTGTTATGACAACACGTTGTTTCAAAGATAATCACCTCTATGTCTACTGCAAATTGTATTTTTAGTTCGCACACGCTTGTGTACAAAAATAATATAGAATCAACTAAAGTTAGTAATGCCGCATTATACTCAGCCCTTGACGAAGTGAAGCTGAGATGAAGTCAAAAACACGCGACAATTCCGTCTTTAGTTCAATCTGTATAATTAGGAGAAAGTCCCGCCTGTAACAGAACGGGACTTTTGATGACATGAATTAGGTATGAGATTGTATGTACTTCACAACTTCACCTACAGTTGTAATTTTCTCTGCATCTTCATCAGAGATTTCCATATCAAACTCATCTTCCAATTCCATAACCAATTCAACTACATCGAGAGAATCAGCGCCTAAATCATCTTTAAAAGATGCTTCAAGTGTAACTTCGGCTTCGTCGGCTCCCAAACGGTCAACGACAATGCGTTTTACGCGCTCCAATACATCGGACATCCGGCTCACCTCCTCCTTATGGTATTATACGAAAATTACAATTAAAATGCCATAGAAGAGAGTTTTCATTAACTACTCTCCATCGGGGCATGCGGATTGGCAACAAGAACTACATATACATGCCGCCATCCACATGCAAAGTCTGGCCCGTCATATATGAGGAAGCATCCGAGGCCAAGAATAGCACCACATCTGCAATTTCCTCAGGCCGTCCAAGACGGGCCAGCGGAATACCGCTAAGCATATTGTCACGCAAATCATCAGCCAGCACCTGTGTCATTTCAGTATCAATGAATCCAGGAGCCACACAGTTCACTGTAATTCCTCTTGAGGCAAGCTCTCTAGCAGAGGATTTAGTAAGACCAATCACTCCCGCTTTAGCAGCGACATAGTTGGCTTGTCCTGCGTTACCAAGTACACCAACAACGGAAGAGATATTGATAATTCGTCCAGAACGCTGCTTCATCATTGGGCGTGTGGCCGCCTTGAGACAATTAAACACACCCTTAAGATTCGTTTCGATCACCTGATCGAATTCCTCTTCTTTCATCCGCATGATTAAATTATCTCTTGTTATGCCAGCATTATTCACCAGGATATCAATCTTGCCCCAAGCGCCAATTACATCCTTGATCAACTGATCAGCTTCTTCAGCACGTCCCACATTAGCCTGAACTGTAATAGCTTCTACACCTTTGGCACGAATCAGCTCTGCTACCTCAGTCGCAGCCGCTTCGCTACCAGCATAATTTACTGCGACATTAGCCCCTGCTTCAGCCAGCGCCAGTGCGATACTACGGCCAATTCCGCGCGACGCTCCCGTAACCAGCGCTGTTTTTCCACTCAATGGCTTAGACATCATAGTCCTCCCTTGCAAGTATTTAACCCGTAAAGGCAATCATTAATACTTTTAGCGGGCTTCCAGGGCTTCTGTTATAGAAGCAAACGACTCCAGGCTACTCATGTTATACAGCTTAACCGTTTTGTCAATCTTTTTAACCAGTCCGGTCAAAACACTTCCCGGTCCAAACTCAACAAAGGTGTCCACACCTTGTTCCAGTAACCATGCTACGCTGTCTTCCCATAGTACCGGAGAATAGACCTGTTCCACCAACAGTTGGCGAATTTCACTTCCCTCACGTACAGGTTTTGCTGTCACATTGGTCACAACCGGAATCTGAGCTTCAGCAAATTTCACAGTCTCCAATTTACCGGAGAGCTTGTCCGCCGCTTCCTTCATCAATGACGAATGAAAAGGTCCGCTGACCTCCAAAGTAATAGCACGCTTACCGCCTGCTTCCTTCACACGTTCAGCGACGGCAGCTACGCCCGCCTTTGTACCGGATACAACAATCTGTCCGGGACAGTTGATGTTGGCCAATTCAACCAGTTGGCCAGACTCCGTAATATCACGGCACAATGCTGCCAATGCTTCACGATCAGCTCCCAGCACAGCAGCCATCCCGCCTTGTCCATCAGGAATGGCCTGCTCCATAAACTGACCACGTGCACGAACAGTCTCAACTGCATCCTCAAATGTGAGAACACCGGAAGCCACTAGCGCACTGTATTCTCCTAGACTGTGCCCAGCCACATAATCAGGGCGGATGCCCTTTTCCTTGAACGCTTCATACAACGCAATGCTCGCCGTTAACAGTGCAGGCTGCGTATTGGATGTTTGCTTCAAGGCTGTGTCAGGCCCTTCAAATATCAGTGTGCTTAGCGCGAAACCCAAACGTTCGTCCGCTTTACGGAATACTTCTGTTGCAGCTGGAACTGCTTCATAAGCATCTTTAGCCATACCTACAGCTTGTGAACCCTGACCGGGAAATATAAATGCCGTTTTGCCCATCGTGCATGCACCTCTCTGTATCAATGCTTCTTCTGTAAAACACCAGACAAATTCAATATTATATCAAAACTGCCACTTAATTACCAGATAAGAACCGACGCACCCCAGGTCAAACCGCCGCCAAAGCCCACCATTAGTATACGGTCGCCTTCCTTCATGCGGCCTTCCTCAGCTGCTTCCACAAGAGCGAGAGGAATAGATGCTGCGGATGTATTCGCATATTTATTAACATTAATAACTACCTTTTCCTCTGGTAAATCCAAACGTTGCATTGCGGATTGGATGATTCGGATATTGGCTTGATGCGGAACGAACAGATCGATGTCGTCTTTGGACATTCCAGCTTTTTCCAACACATCAACCGTTGCTGTTCCCATAACGCGAACCGCGAACTTGAACACTTCGCGTCCGTTCATGTAAATATAGTGCTGTTTATTTTCCAGTGTATCCGCACTCGCAGGCAAACGTGAGCCCCCAGCTTCCAACTTGAGCAAGGTGCCTCCAGCGCCTTCAGCCCCCAGATCAAAGGATTGGAATCCTCTACCTTCAGGTACTTCACCAATCACTACAGCTCCTGCTCCATCTCCGAAAAGAACGCAGGTGTTGCGGTCAGTATAATCTGTAATCCGGGAAAGGCAGTCTGCACCAATAATTAACGCATTGTTATAAATACCTGTCTTAATGAAACTCGTTGCCGTAGCCAGCCCGTACACAAAACCCGAGCATGCAGCAGACAAATCGAAAGCCGCTGCGCCTTTGGCCCCCAACTTGTCCTGAAGAATGCAAGCAGTTGACGGAAACGCCATATCTGGTGTAACCGTAGCTACTATAATCAGGTCCAGATCTTGTGCCGTCATACCCGCAGACTCCAACGCCTTAACTGCTGCTTCATAAGCCAAATCAGATGTAGCCTGCTCTGGAGCAGCAATATGGCGCTCCTGAATCCCTGTACGGCTAACAATCCACTCATCACTTGTTTCAACGATTTCTTCCAAATCTTTATTGGTCAGAATTTTCTCAGGTACGTATTTCCCTGTTCCGATAACACCAACCGGCCGTAATTTATTCATATCGTCACTCACTTCCTGCTGATTTCCTTGGATATACTTTCCACCAACCGGTTTTGCAAGGCCGTACGAGCCTGCCTTACCGCATTTTTGACGGCAATGCCATCAGACGAACCGTGACTTTTTAAGACGAGTCCGCTCAACCCCAACAAAGGAGCCCCGCCGTGCTCTTTATAATCCAGTTTCCCCTTCAGACCCCGAAGCTCAGGCATAATCAAGGCCGCTGCAAGCTTGGTCTTTAAGGATTTGGTGAACTGCTCTTTAAGGAGAGAAAATATCGCTCCAGCTGTTCCCTCTAGCGATTTTAGCATAATGTTTCCGGCGAATCCGTCACACACCAATACATCACAATTTCCAGTTAACACATCTCGGGATTCAACATTCCCCACAAAATTGACAGGTAACTGCTCAATAAGTGGAAATGCCAACTTTGTCAGTTCGTTGCCTTTTCCTGCTTCAGTCCCAACATTCAGCAGACCCACTCTTGGAGAAGCCAATCCGTGAACCTTCTGACGGTACAAGCTCCCCATCAGTGCATACTGGGCAAGATGTTCAGGCTTGGCATCCATATTGGCCCCCAAGTCCAGCGCCAGTATACCTTGATCATCAATCGTTGGTATCATCGGCGCGAGAGCCGGACGTTCAATGCCCTCCATTCTTCCAACCACTAGCAATCCTGTAGTCATCAGAGCGCCTGTATTACCTGCGGATATCATGGCATCCGCTTCACCTTCTCTAACCATTCGACCCGCTACGACCATTGAGGCATCCTTTTTACGCCGCACTGCCTTTACAGGCTCGTCCTGCGCATCTATCGTTTCGGACGCATGGCGAATGGTGAGGTTCGTCGGCAGCGCCCTGCCGTTCAAAACCGATTCAATCCGTTCCCGGTCACCAACCAGCGTAATGTCTGTATCCTTCCATTCCGCCGCCGCAGATAACGCGCCCTCTACTGTCGCCTCAGGAGCATTATCTCCCCCCATGGCATCAATGGCGATCCGCATGCTGACTTCCTCCTTCGCTATACTCTTCCTCCGTGGAGCGATAAATGACAAAGTTGCCTTGGAACACCATTTCTTCTCCTACGTAGGCAAACACTTCCACTTTGGCCTTTCCTTTTTGTTCTGGATTTGAGCGTACATATGCCTTGGCAATACATTTTTCACCCAAATGAACCGGACGAACAAAGCGAATATCCGCTGAAGCGGTCAATGCTATCTCATCGTTAATTACGGCAACGGCCAATGAATTGGCCTGCGCAAACACATAATGTCCTCGTGCAATGCCTGTGCGTGAAAAAGTATGTTCCTCTTTAATTTCAAAAATCGAAATACCACTTCGATCCAACTGGAGATCAACGATGTCCCCAATTACTTCATGTAAAGGCAAGGAACGAACCTGATCGTAGGAGCGCTCAGCCATCAGCTTTAACCGCTCCCGCAATTCCGGAATCCCCAGTTCCATCCGGTCCAGCCGAATGGTCTGAATGCTTACCTTCAGCTGTCTTGTCAATTCCTGATCCGTCACGAACGGATTATCATCAATTAATTGAGTCAGCCGTTGCTGTCTCTGTCTCTTCGGCAAACGTTCGATATCAGTGACGCCTCCTTTCCCTACAGTAAACTGCCGTTCAGCCGACAGTTCAGGTTACTTTACGTTCTAACGGCTAAACTTCAAGCCGGTTTGTCTTCTTGTATGTATAAAGGAACCTCTTAGGCCCTTCTTTCTTAGAACCTGGTACTAAAACAGTATATAGCATGCTGACGCAAAAAGAAAGCATGCTGATAAAAAAAGTAGCGCCTCACTGTAGTGAAGCGCTACTTTCTCTGCGAATATTCCAAAGAATCCGCTTATCGGACATTATTGAGAGATGATCTCTCTAGCTTTGTACGTTCCGCAAACTTTGCACACATGGTGAGCAAGTTTCAATTCGCCACATTCGGAGCATTTCACCATACCTGGTACTTCCAGTTTAAAGTGAGTACGACGTTTGTCGCGACGAGTTTTGGATGTTCTCCGTTGAGGTACTGCCATTATTCCCACCTCCTTAAACAGATCAACCCCGCATAACGGGTATGACTTCTTATCTCATTCAAGACCGAAAGAAAATGCCAGAAGACAATGATCTTACAGCCGGTGAATCAAGCATGCAACATCCACGTATCGGTTCAATAACTTCCCGGCACAAGCGGATGATGATTTTTTTCAGAATTGAACTCAATTCTCATTTAAAAAAATCCTTAAGCCCTGCCAGACGCGGATCAATCTTTTCCGTATCACCATCGTTACTGTCATCGGAGCCAAGGCTCCAGTCTTGTCCGGCCGCTGGCGCGATGCCCTGACAATCCTCACTGCATACAGGCGCAAACGGCACATGCAGTACAAACAGTTCTTCACAATACGGTGCAATGTCGAAGGAATCCTCCGTCACTGCGATAAAATCGCCATCTTCATCCTCCTCTTCAACACTTGAAGATGAGGTTTGCTTAAACCGTTCACGGAATTCAATTTTCAAATCCTCGTGCATCGGGCTCAAACAGCGTGAGCAAAGCATGTCCAGACCTGCGGTCAACTTGCCTTCCACACTCATCGAGCCTTGGCCCAGACTAACGGCGACCAAGTCGGTCTCCAGCGGGGAAACGGCTGTAACATCAGCACGATCATCCACCAATTCACTCACATTAAGAGATTCACGGATAGGAAAGGGACCGTCACTTGTTGCTACTTTGCGAAAAAATAGTTGCATCACTATCACTCCAAACAAACAAAAATTATTATAACGACTGATCGAGTCGTTTGTCAACACCTTTCACTTTACACCACTTACAAATCCATTGGTTTTCCAATGGTTCGGTAAGATCTATGCGGATGCAAAAATGTGTTGTATTCATCATGTACCTGTGAGTATTCGTAGCCCCGCCACTCTTCGTGTACAATAATGCGAGTATAAAGCTTTTTGCTCTAGGTCTCAATGGTCTTGTTGAAGTGCATGATGAAATACCAGATAGCTGCCCTGAAAACATGCATTCGCTGGTAGTAAACCACTCAAAATAGTTATCAAATAAGCTACTAAAGAAAGGAGCCGACATACAGTTTTGAAAACACTCGGTATCATTGTAGAGTATAATCCCCTGCATAACGGACATGTCCATCACTGGAAGGAGTCTCTTCGTATCACTGGTGCACAGCGCACGGTGGCTGTGATGAGTGGTCCCTTCCTTCAACGAGGCGAACCCGCGATTACAGACAAATGGTCGCGCACCGAAATGGCACTCGCCATGGGCGTAGACCTGGTTCTGGAGCTGCCTGTAGCCTATGCTGTCCAGCCCGCAGAATGGTTTGCCCGCGGCGCGGTGACCTTGCTGTGCGCGACGGGCATCGTCGACGCGCTCTGCTTCGGCAGCGAGAGCGGAAACATCGCCCCGCTGCACACGCTGGCCCGTGTGCTGGCGGCAGAGCCGGCCGAACTCAAGGCCGGCATCGCCCAGCGCCTGAGCAAGGGCGCGAGCTATCCCGCCGCCTACGCGGGAGCCGCAGCCGCGCTGGCGGCCGAAGGAGCGGACGGCGCTGCGCTCGCCGCTCTTATGCAGCAGCCCAACAATACGCTGGGGCTGCATTACTTGATTGCGCTGGAACGACTGGGCAGCACGATCAAGCCCTTCACGGTAGCCCGCACGGGATCGGGCTACCACGAAGCCGTGGCTCCTGCGGACGGAGTCATCGCCAGCGCCACGGCCATCCGCCGTCTATTGCTGGACGGCGGGCCGGAGGCCGCATCGCCGTACGTACCTGCGGCGACCCTGGAGATTTTACAGCGCGAGTGGCAAGAAGAACGCGCGCCGCTGCATTGGGAAGCGTTCTGCCAGCCACTGCTGAACGCCCTGATCACGCGGAGCCCGCAGCAGCTGGCGGAGCTGCACGAGGTCACCGAAGGACTGGAGCACCGTCTGCAGCAATCGCTGTACACGCTGCCCCAGCCCTCTGTGGAGGCTCTGTTTGCCGCTGTCAAGACAAAACGCTATACTCGTACGAAGCTTCAGCGAATGTGTACACATATTTTGCTGAATCATGCCAAAGCCGATATGACTCCCGCTGAGCTGGCGAAAGGTCCCGGCTATATCCGCGTGCTCGGCTTTAACAGGGCTGGACGCAAGCTGCTGGCGCAAATGAAAGACACAGCCGCCCTGCCAGTATGGGTCAAGCCGTCTGCCGGGTCACATGCCCATCTGGACTGGGATACTGCCGCCGCCGCCATACATGCAGCCGGGATGCCGCGTCCCGCCATCCGTCACATGTATGCTGATTACTTGCGGCCCCCCGTTATGGTTTAATAGGCAGCTTTTCCATATAATTCAGCGCATCGCCAAGCTTGCGAACCGGGACAAGCTTCATCTGGGTTCCGATTTGCTCTGCTTTGGCTTTAGCCTCTTTATAATTATCCGCCGGGACGAAAAACAATTCCGCGCCCTGACGGTCAGCAGCGACAATTTTATACTTGGCACCACCAATCGCTCCAACCTGACCGTCCTTATCAATAGTACCCGTACCGGCTACACGATATCCCTTACTTAAGTCACCTGGTGTCAGCTGGTTATAGATTTCCATAGTAAACATCAAACCTGCTGAAGGACCACCGACATCCGTGGATGTAAAATGAATCGTTTTACGTCCATCCTTCGGCTCTACCTTCTGTACCGTGGCAATACTGACACCAAACCCGGAACGTTCTTTTCCCGTCTCACTGTCCGTGATGGTTGTTAATGGAGCTTGCACTGCCAGCAACTTTCCATCGCGCTTTAGCTTCACTTTAGCCAACGTCCCCGGTTTCTCATCCTCCAAGGCCTTCCGAATGGAATGATTATCAGTTACCCTCGTACCGTTCAACTCTAATATTTCATCTCCGGGCTCAAACACGCTGTTTGGTCCCGGAACCTTAAATACATACACATAATCCGGCACAATGCGATAGGGAACATGAGCACGGGTATAGGCAGCCTCCATCGCGGAAGATTGGGAATCCCCCATATACCATACCTGCTCTGCTGCATATTCATCTTCACTTCTGCCATGCAGACGATCCTCTTTGCGCTGAATCTCCGAGTTGCTGTCCAGCTTGGACATAGCTAGCATGATGACATTGGCATATCTCGCCGATACCGTCGTCATCATAAAACTCCCCCGTTCGCTGCTATCCCCTTCCTGTACTTTAACCATCGGCTTGATCTCGTTTGCCCCACCTGGTCCATAGATCAGATAAGGGGTTGGCATATAAACCAGCACATAGACCATTGCAGCCAGTATTAAGACATAACCGGTTGTAAAAAAGGCTCTTTTCCGGTTAATTTGCATCATTGCTTCTCCCCCTTGCAGCCTAACTTCTCCTATCTTACCCAAGTGCCTTTGCACCACCTGTTCTCAAGCCTTCCAAAAAAGCATACATTGTTTACGACAACGTGTACGAGCAACCTCTACCCAGACAATGAACGTGAATAAACGCTGGAGACAGCATCCGACTCTCCTTAGTATATTTATGAGAGGTGAACTCTTTGATGCAAAAGGAAGCCCGCCCTGCTCCTTATTGGACAACCTTGCTGCTTGGCCTCGGAGCCATTTTGCTTGTAGTGGCTATTGTCGCCTCACCAGAAGAAGTATTTCAAGCCTCTACCCAGGGGCTTAAGTTATGGTGGAGCATTATTTTCCCGGCCATGCTGCCCTTTTTGATGCTATCTGAAATGCTCATCGCCTTTGGTCTGGTACATGGTCTAGGTGTTCTGCTGGAGCCGTTCATGCGATTTTGGTTTCGACTGCCGGGACGAAGCGGCTGGGTGTTGGCCCTCGGCCTAACTGCGGGATTCCCGGCTGCTGCGGAAGCGGTACGCCAATGGGCACAGCAGGAGGATATGACCCCGCTTCAGCTTCGACGTCTGACCGCTATCGCTCATTTCTGCAATCCGATTACGATCCTGCTCGTCATTGGCACAGGACTGCTGCACAATGCTGCTGTAGGCGGGCTGTTACTTGCCGTTCACTGGATTTCTGGGCTGCTGGCAGGCTGGATCACAGCCAGATTACCTGAATCGTCCAGAAAATCGAAAAAACGGGAAACGCCAGCTGCCATCCGGCGCGCTTCTGTTTCCCGCACTACCACCTCTCTGATCCGATCCGCATGGGAAGCTACCCGCTCTGCCAAAGAACGGGACGGTCGCAGTTTTGGAAAACTGTTAGGCGAAACCGTATCCCATGCTGTACAGACGCTGATGGTGACAGGTGGATTCATTATTTTCTTTTCCGTACTGATTCGGCTGCTAACCCTATACTCAGGTCAAGTGACGCTTTCTATGGTGTGGCCTGCCTGGATGGAAATCCATCTGGGTTCCTATGAAATCAGCCGTCTGCCCAACGATCTCCGTACACAAGCAGCGCTGATCAGCGCTGTGTTAGGCTGGGGCGGCTTGTGCGGCTGGCTTCAAATTACCGCCGTCACCAGACCTTCCGACAAGGGCATCACCTTCACCTTATCACGAGTGCTCCATGGGATCATTGCTTTTGGACTGACCTTGGCGGCATGGACTCCGCTTAGCCACATTGTCAGTAATACAATTCCTGCTTACATCAGTCGCAGTTCTGTATCTTCTTTTTCGGAAAGTGTAAATGACTCTGGTGTACAATCTGTCATGGTCGGAGCCAGCAGTTTATTAACACAAATAGAAGGAACATCCATGTACCCCTGGCAACTGACCGTACTGTCCGTCGTACTTCTAAGTACGATTATACTTGCTCTGCTCGCCGTTTCCTTTATGACTTCATGGTGGAGCCACCGCGATTCGCGCTAACCTTTGCACGCAGTGCGTCTTCCACCTCTGGTGACACCAGATCTACGACCTTGCCATCAAAATGTGCAATTTCCTTCACCATACTGGAACTCAGATATGAATAAGCCGGATTGGTCATCATAAAGATCGTTTCCGCATCCGGGTTCAGCTTATGATTTGTAGAGGCCAATTGCAGCTCATATTCAAAATCGGTCACTGACCGGATTCCTCTGACAATAACCTGAGCCCCTTTTTGACGTACATAATTAGCTGTCAAATCACGAAAGCTGTCCACTTCAACGTTCGGAATATCGCGAGTTACCGTCCGCAGCAGCTCCATTCGCTCCTCAAGTGAAAACAGCGGATTTTTACTAATATTGTTAAGAACCGCGACAATCAGTAAATCAAACTGTCGGGCCGCTCTTTGAATAATATCCTGATGCCCCATCGTCACGGGATCAAAGGTTCCCGGATATACGGCAACACGTGGTTTGTGCTCAATCATGATGGTCCTCCCCGTCTGATTCGGTGATGCCGAATTTGCCCCCTTCGGCTTCTGTATGTTCTTCGGCGTCTGACAAAGCATCATCTGCAAAGTGATAAATGGATAACGCCGTTTCACCATAGACCGCTTTTCTAACCTGTTCAAACGGTCCGAAACTTATCGGATACTCATGTCCCGATTCATACTCCAGTACGATGATTGCACCTGAACGAAGCAAGTCCAACTCTGCCATGCGGCTCATCAATTCATCCCCGTGCTTGAGACGATAAGGCGGGTCCAGAAAAACAGCATCAAAAAGAGCTCCACGTTTTGCCAGCGCCTTGAGCGCTCGTCCGGCATCATTGCGGAACACTTCTGCCTTTCCTTCCAATCCAGTTTTTCGCAAATTTTCTTTAATGACATCAATGCTTTTGGATTCCATATCAATAAAAACTGCCTTGTCCATTCCCCGACTAAGCGCCTCTATCCCCAGGCCGCCACTGCCAGCAAACAAATCAAGCGCGACTCCTCCATCAAAATAAGGACCTATCATGCTAAATAGCGCTTCCTTGACCTTATCCGTGGTCGGTCGCGTCCCGGTGCCGGGAACTGCCTTTAACGGCCTTCCTTTGGCACTACCCGATACCACTCTCACGCTGAAACTCACCTATTTTCTATATGTGTTCATAACCATATAAAGATTATGACGTTATCGTACCACATGCACTGCCGTTTGAAAAACTTAGTGATGAAGCAGGTATAAAAAACCATCTCCTGGGCATCCTTAGGATATCGGCATTCAACCAATGTCGTAGACAACCGCGGAGAAGACTTACGTTTCCCCATAAGCTCTTCGTCCGGTTTCTCCTCTCCCATTCGGGCGCTCTTTCGTAGAGCGCCTGTTTTTTTACATAAAAAGAAGCTGCTTTAAAGCAGCTTTATGTATTATTTTTTCTAATCTGCATTTTGCTTATTTCAGCAGTTCTTCGGGTGTATCCCCTTGATAAACATACACATAACTTGCCACCGATACAGCAAATGTCGCAAACATAGACAACGATGTGGCTAACCCGTATACTACTTTTTTCATCATTCCACTCACCTCCTTCCCCGAATCAATGTTAGGCTTTGAAGCAAAAAAGCAACAGCCACTACAGAAGAACCAATAACAAAATTTGTACATACAAGCAAGGAGGATAACAATCGCAAGAGGGGATAAAACCGGACTGGAATGCGCGACTGCTTTTCAATTCTGGACGGGGCAAAGCATAAAACAAGAATGAGCGCGATTCCGTTAAACAGGTTTGTCAACCCATTATTTAAGGAAATGCAAGATATGTATGTAAAAGCTACAGAGGTCACCAACACACATGCCATACCCGTTTTCAAGTGAATACCACCAGATACTTGGCGCAGCAAAGCAAAAGCAACGAGAATCGTTGCAGCTTCTACCATCCGCCCCGTGAAGAATGAGGCGAATAGTGTCAACAAGATGATCATAGACGCATTCAGAATGAGAGCGAGTGCGTATTTAAGCACTGGGACGGAGGCCGGATGATCAGGCACAATACGTTTAATCTGGTTAGCAAGTTTGAAGGCCATCGTTTCAATCATCTCGGTATTCCTTTCCGACTGCGTAGTAGATAAAAAATCCCGATACCAGTGCAAAAAATATCATACTCAACCATACTTCGCTATAGTAAAGCACAATAGAGGTTGAAATGAGAGACAGAATTATCAAGGTAATAACAATGCCATATTCCTCTTTGAACTTAAGCTTTTTGAAATTTGGGGAAAAGCCGATCTCTTTTCGATACAATATAAATGAAATAAGTAGTCCTGTTGCTGCGCTAACCACTTGTAACAGATAGCCCTTCAAGGACCCGTTCTGCAGCTCAGAAATCGGCAGGTTACCGAACATAGCCTTCAGGAGTACCGATTGAATAACGGCATATGCAAAATAACCGGTAACTGTCATAATACCTGACCAAACAATCGGGATCTTCACCACCGTAGCAAGTAAAAAAATAAAAAGCAGCATATTAATGACAGGTACCAAATATGAAAGTGAAAATTCCTCTCGGAGCAAATAACTTTGCAGGTTCATAATCAGGTTTACAAAAATAGCATGCCATAGATAGGGAGTCATTCTAACCTTAAAGATACTTAAAATCAGCGCAAAAACAGCTACTCCTTCCAGTGTAGAGAAAAATAAAAAGCCGAGTGGCTCCAAAAGCATACGTGCATCTCCTTTACAATTCCAACAAACCTCATCGGTGTATTCAAAAACTTGGATGTACATCGAATATAAAGGGCTGGGAGCTACTTTTCAAGGGGTCTTTTCAATAATTTCGTAGATTTATTCAAGCACTTCAACCAAATGTTATCTGATGCTGCTTCAAGTTGCAACTAGGCAACACTTTCTTTGACCGAATCTTCCTGCTTGCGTACAGATTTTATACGTGATATAAGCTTTTTCCCCAATCGGATGCCGGGCTGTTCTATCCATATGTAGGTAAACCAGGAAAGTCCAGCGGTGCATAGCAACGTCATGATGAACATAAGTGTGAGGCTGACCAAAGGAGCAAACGGTAATTTAATCTGTATGATTAGCCCCAGGACCAGCATATGCGTCAAATACATGCTATAGCTGAGGCGGCCGATCCATGACCACACCTGATTAAGCAGCCACATCGGCTGCCAATGATACAAAGCATACGCTCCCAGCAGCAACCCGACACCTAAGAGATAATCCGCCATACCTCCAAAAAACGCAAACAGCACAGTACCAAGCAGCAAGCCGCCACTGAGCGCGTCTACACTTTTCCAATGACGCTCGTCTTTCCAAATGAAAAACAACAATATACCCAGTCCAAAGACAGGCAACTGATTCGGAAACCATAAATACAAATAGTGCCCCCATAAAGAGTGATCACTAATTAGTGGATATTGAGCAAACACCGTATTTAGCCCAAAGCTTGCCACAAGCACCATCATGATAAACCAAGTCGCATGGCGAACCGATCGAGTCAACTTAAATAAGAGAGGGATAAACAGATAAAACATGCATTCCACCGCAATGGACCATTCCACACCGATAATGCTGTTGATCCAATACGGATTGAGACCGTTCAAAAACAGAACATGGGCTGCAATATTAGTGGCAGTAACCCCCTCCTGATCCCCAAGCCAAAATCGTGGACCCGTCCCATTCACAGCTAAATAGATTCCTAGCATCACGTAATACAAGGGTGCAATCCGAAAAAAACGACGCAACAGGTAGGCCGCCATTCCTTCTCTCTTGTCACTCGAACGCCTGCTCAGGGATAAAAACAGCGTAAAAGCGCTGGCCATATAAAATAAAGCGACTCCTTTGGCTCCTATGCTCAAGCCTTTTTGCAACCAACCGTTTAATCCGTCCACATGCTGACTGACATGCACAAGTAACACTCCCATAATCGCCAGCGCCCTTAGCGTATCTACAAATTGCAACTTATCTTGTTCCATCTTCCCCTTGTCTTCGGGCATCGTATCCCTCCATAACAAATTCAAATGATACATTTTGTATCTATAATACACAAAATGTATCACCCAAGTAAATATCCCCATTATGTAAAAAAACACCCTCTGACGCACCAAGATGCGGTCAAAAAGTGTTGATTTTATCATGCTATAATCAGCTGTTCCCTATTTGTTTAAATGAAAAGGTACGGTCGTTACGATGACATCTTTGTAGTTAATCAAATAGGCTCTCATCAGCAAACTGGTCTGATTATGCAGTATATTTTCCCACCAGTGTTTAGTGATAAATTGTGGAATGAGAACTGTAATATGATCCTCGTCTGCTTTTTTCCACTCTACTGTATCAATGAACTTGCGGAGCGGATTAATGATACTGCGATAACGGGATCTCAGCACTACTAAACGTATACCTACATCCCACTCTTCCCACTTCTGTTCCATTTTTTGAATCGCTTCATCGTCCACACCTACATATACGGCAACCACATTGTCCGACAGAGTTTTGGCATAGCTGATGGTATTCATGACGACTCGTGTAATGCCTGCCACCGGAATAATAATCGTGTTGCCTTTGACCATAGGTTTGTCCTTTGTGATATCAATGCGCAGCTGTTCAGCCGTATTTTTGTAATGCTTATTAATCTTCATAAAGAAATATAATACCAAAGGCAGGAAGATAAAGACTACCCATACCTGGCTAAACTTAGTAAAGATAAAGATAAGCGTAATTGACAGCGTGGTTAGCATCCCGACCGTATTAATAGCCAATTTGACGACCCAGCCAGCTGGTTTGAGCCGAATCCACCGAATCATCATACCAAGCTGTGACAGGGTAAACGGAATAAATACCCCTACGGCATAAAGCGGGATGAGGTTTTCTGTGTTGCCACCAAAAACGATGACCAGCAATGCCGAGAAGATACTCAGAAACAGGATGCCGTTAGAATAGCCGAGTCGATCTCCACGAACCATGAACATATGCGGCATGTATTTGTCTTTCGCGAGCATAAAAGCGAGCAACGGAAAAGCTGAATAAGCTGTGTTGGCCGCCAAAAACAAGATAAGTGCCGTCACGCCTTGAATGATGTAATACATCACACCGCGCCCAAAAGTAGCATTAGCAATTTGCGAAATCACTGTTTCTTGCGGATTAGGACGAACACCGTACCAATAAGCCAGCAAACTAATTCCGATAAACATACAGCCGAGAATCAAGCCCATCATCATCAATGTAGTTGCCGCATTTTTGGCAGCAGGCTTGCGGAAGTTCGGAATGGCATTTGAGACAGCTTCTACACCGGTTAGCGCCGAACAGCCCGAGCTAAATGCTTTTAGTAAGAGAAACAGACTGACGTTAGATACCGTAGCTCCAAATTGCGGCGCCGCCGCATGGGCTCCTCCTGCCAGATAGTGAATGATACCACTAATAATCAGAACAAAAATGGCAACAACAAATAAGTAAATCGGTATAGCCAGCACCGAGGCAGATTCCGTCACCCCGCGCAAGTTCATAATAGTCAAAAAGATAATCATCACTAAAGCAATTGCGATTCGATGATCATGTAACGATGGGAACGCCGATGTAATGGCATCTGTACCTGCCGATGAGCTAACAGCTACCGTTAGAATATAATCGACCAGCAGAGAGCCGCCTGCAATCAGACTCGGACTCTTTCCTAAATTGTCCTGTGCAACAATGTAGGCTCCCCCACCACCAGGATAGGAAAAAATGGTCTGTCTATACGATAGGATCAGAATGATAAGCAAACCCAATACCGCAATGGATATAGGGATAGAATACCATAGGGCAGCAAAGCCCGCTGTAATTAAAACCAGCAGAATCTGCTCCGTTCCGTAAGCTACAGAGGACAATGCATCTGAGGACAGAATGGCCAGTGCCTTGAGCTTATTCAGTTTCTCATCTTCAAGGGCCGTCGATTTTCGCGGACGACCGATTAATAACCTTTTGACTTTACTTAGCATTTCGTTGACTCCTTCTTTGGATGAGGGTTTTGCAAAAGAAATATGAATCGGATATTTATTATGTCACCTGCACATCAGATTGATGAAACAAATGAACTATTATTTTATACTCCCTCATCCAGAAAAAAACAATAAGGAATGCTCCCTAAAAAGAGCATTCCCGAGTAAGAAAGAGTATTTCGATAAAATACCCTTATGTATACAGTATTTTGAACCTTTCCGGCGTAATTCCTTCCGCCCGGCGGAAAGTTGCCACAAAATGACTGACATCCCGGAAGCCTACACGCTCCGAAATCTCCTTTACCGTTAATTGCGGATACTCTGTCATCATTTCCTTAGCCTTCCGCAACCGAATTACAATCAGATAAGCATACGAAGTCACACCGAACGCTTGCTTAAACAATGTATTTAAATGACGAGCGCTGACATTCATCATAACGGCCATATCCCTTAAACCCACATCTGGGCTGGCATAATTTTGCTCCATAAAGGTCAATACAGGGGTTAAACGTTCCACATTATGAGATAGCGAAGGCATTGAGCTATGTTGTCCATGTTTACGCAGCAGAGTCAGAAAACGGTACATATTGGCCGAAGCATCTAATCCAGACAAATCACGTTCACTAACCATGGAGTGTAGCATGTTTTCCCCAAAGCTGTGCAGCTCGCTATCCGGGTCCCAATGGTACCCTCGCGTATGCTTCAATCCGAGTGCAGTCAATACAGCCGCGGCGATGGGTCCGTCAAATGTGATGTATAACGTTCGCCATACCTTGGTCGCCCGTCTGTATGCATGGGCTTCACCAGGCAGTAGCAGAACCCCGGACTGCTCACCCAAACGGAAGGTTCCACCTTTATATGTAAACATCCCCTCACCTGACACCGTCTGAATCCAGTGAAAGCAAGGATAGCCCTCTGGACGGGAAACATCCTCCTGTCTGCTATTAAATCCGATACTTTCAATAAAAAGGGGTAAAGAGTGCTCACGAGTAGTCAGGAAAAATCGCAAATGATGGGGAGTCAAAATCATAATAAGCACCTCCGGCGTATGCGGTATCTATTTCTCATGTAGATCCATATTGTTATATACATGTTCATTTTATTATATTTAAAAGCATTTATTTGTATTATAAGATAGGATTATTCTTATATACAGAGGTGATTGGCATGATAAGCAGCAAACTTCCTAAAGTATTTTACGGTGGGGATTACAATCCTGAGCAATGGGATGAGGCCACGCATCAGGAGGATTTACGGATGTTCAGACAGGCAGGAATTGATATCGCCACACTCAACGTTTTCTCATGGGCTAAAATTCAGTCTGACGAAATCACATATCATTTTGAGTGGCTGGATCAGTTGATTGATAATCTTTATGAAAGCGATATCTTCGTTTGTCTAGCTACTAGTACGGCAGCGCATCCTGCTTGGATGGCTACCCGTTATCCCGACATTCTTCGGGTCGATGCTGACGGGCGTAAGCGAAAATTCGGAGGACGACATAATTCTTGTCCGAACAGTCCAACCTATCGAAAATACGCAGAGCAGATGGCTGACCGACTTGCAGAGCGATACAAAGACCATCCCGCAATCCTCGTGTGGCACGTATCCAATGAGTATGGCGGGGATTGCTATTGTGACAATTGTGCCGCAGCGTTCCGGGTATGGCTCAAACAAAAATACGAATCACTAGAAGAGCTAAACCGGGTGTGGAATACTTCCTTCTGGGGTCACACCTTCTATGATTGGGATGAAATTGTACCTCCAAATAATCTGAGTGAGCATTGGGGAGAAAATCACTCCACATTTCAGGGCATATCCCTTGATTATGCGCGCTTCAATTCAGACAGTATGCTGGATTGCTACCTGCTGGAATATAACGCGATTAAAAAACATATTCCCGATGCCGTGGTAACAACCAATCTGATGGGCTTTTTTAAGCAACTGGATTATTTTAAGTGGGCTAAGCACATGGATATAGTATCTTGGGACAGCTATCCCGGGGCTAATACCCCGATAAGCTATACGGCGATGGCGCATGACCTGATGCGCGGCTTGAAGGATGGGCAGCCCTTTATGCTGATGGAGCAAACACCGAGCCAACAGAATTGGCAGGCGTATAATTCACTTAAACGGCCTGGCGTTATGCGTTTATGGAGTTATCAGGCTGTAGCACATGGCGCGGATACGGTCATGTTTTTCCAGCTTCGCCGCTCGATCGGTGCTTGCGAGAAATTCCACGGGGCCGTAATTGAGCATGCCGGGCATGAGAACACACGTGTATTTCGCGAGGTGGCACAGCTTGGCAATGAGCTCGGCGCTTTAGGCAACACGCTGCTTGACGCGACTGTTCATGCCAAAGTAGCTATTTTGTTTGATTGGGACAATTGGTGGGCTTTGGAAAAGTCAAGCGGCCCTTCTGTCGCCTTGAAATACTTGGATCAGGTGCATAAGTATTATGCTACCCTCTTCCGGCGTAACGTACAGGTAGACCTGATTTCTGTGGATACAGATTTCCAAAAATATGATCTCATTATCGCGCCTGTACTCTACATGGTCAAGCCGGGTACTGCTGAGAAACTGGAACAATTCACAGAGCGTGGCGGCACCTTCTTAACGACCTTTTTCAGTGGCATTGTAAATGAAAACGATCTGGTCACAACCGGAGGATATCCTGGTAAACTGCGTAATTTACTCGGGATCTGGGTGGAGGAAATTGATGCGCTTCTGCCTGAATCACACAACCGCATTATATTGAAAGAAAAAGTGGGCGTATTAGAAGGTGAATATAAATGTGGGTTGCTCTGCGACTTGCTGCATAGCGAAGGAGCCGAGGTGCTGGCGGAATACGGCGATGATTTCTATCAGGGCATGCCAGTACTGACACGCAATCGCTTTGGTCAAGGTGAAGCGTGGTATGTCGCTACTGACCCTGAGGAACCTTTCCTTGATGGTCTGCTGGGCTACATTTGTGAGCAAAAAGGGATTTCATCCCTGCTGCGTGCTCCTGCGGGCATAGAAGCCACTATGCGGTCCAAAGATGGAAAGTCGTATCTATTTGTTCTCAACCATAATGCCCAGACACAGCAATATCATCTGGATGACCAAAAAGGAAAAGAGCTGATCAGCGGAAAATTCCTGGAGGGAGATATTTCTATTGAAGGCTATGGCTTTCAAGTGCTGGAGCTATCCTAATCAATTCAATCTGACTTATACCACTCACTTTACTGCATAAAGGTAATTTAGTACCAAAGGAGTTAATCATGAAACGACTACTATGGATCGGCAGCTTGTCTTATTTTTTAATTGGTCTAGCACATGTGGTTGTAGGCTCCCTACTGCCCGTGTTGCTAGAGCATTACGGTAGAACCTATACGGATGGCGGAAGCCTGATTTTCGCTCAATTTTCCGGCTTTCTGGCTGGAGTCCTACTGTCACCGTGGCTTGCCCGGACGTTCGGCAAACGCCGAAGTCTGGTATTTGCTCTACTCCTGCTGTGTGCGGCTGAAGTGCTGTATTCACTTCTGCCGCCCTGGGGCTGGCTATATGCCCTCGGGGCAGTAGCCGGATTTGGCTTTGGAATGGTAGAAGCACTTATAGGTACTATTGTTATTGGAGGTATTACTCAAGGAACGGGCGCAGCTATGAGCCGTCTGGAAATCTTTTTCGGGATCGGCGCCTTGGCTATGCCCGCTATCGCTAGCCAATTCATTGCTCTAGGTTGGTGGCGACTGGCATTTCCCATCATCTCCTTGTTTGCAGCCGTAGCCACTATAGCTTGGCTGCGTGGGTCCTTCGGCACACTGGACGCTCTATTGGACGAACAGGAACACCGAGGTGACTACCATAAGCGTTCCACTAATTCACTGGAGTCACCTACCGTAAAGGCTTCTATTAGCAGCCCTATAGGCAATTGGAAGCTACTTGCATTATTTATCGTTTTTTTCTTTATCTACGTAGGAACTGAGATGAGTCTGGCCAATTTCCTGCCCTCCATGTTTATCGAGCGACTCGGTCTCACACAAGCCGAAGCAGCACTCAGTGTCACCTGCTTTTGGTTGGCAATGGCCTTCGGACGGTTATTTACAGGCTACATTGCCGATCGATACGGCTACGGTGTCTTTGTCGCTCTGAGCTCACTGGCAGCGACCCTGCTGCTGTGTGTGTTCCCGTTGATCCAAGGCACTGCTGGTGCCTTTGTCCTTATCGTACTGCTGGGACTCGGCATGTCCGGCATCTTTTCCATCGCTCTTGTTTTTGCCAGCAAAATGATGCCAGGTACAGAAGAATCGACCACGAGCCTGCTTATCGGTGCAGGCGGAGTCGGAGGGGCTCTGCTGCCCTTATGGCTTGGAAACAGTATGGATCGTGGAGGAGCAGTTGCTTCAGCTTGGTTACTAGCGGGATTTGCTTGTACCCTGTGCCTGCTTGGCGGTATCCTGTACGCCTTATATGTACGCAAAAAGCGGCTTCAAACCGCTTCATCATGATATTAACCTACTACTGGCACCCCAAGTGTATCCTTAGATGACAACCAAGGGTACATTTGGAGGTGCTTTTTACATACTAGACGAATGTACCTTGTACAGAAGCCTGTTTTTAGTCAAAATAGATTGTTTCCTATGAAACACAGGACAGATATCCATGCCTCCTCTAGATGAATGGAGTACTATACAACAAACCATATGGAGGTGTTTGTATTGGGTCGTCCTGAATTGAACCGAAAAAAAGGCCGTAAAAAAGACGTTTTTGTCCGTGCCTGGTTTGATAAGCTAGAAAAAAAGTTTGAGGAAATGCCCCCCAAAAAAAGAGGCCGCTCAAAACGGAAATCGTTTGGTAAAGACATCATTGTCAAAAAGCAAGTTGTACATGTGAATATTAATCATGATGCTGAGGGGGATTCCAGAACCACAGGTGATTTAGCGCAGTTCGGTTACATTTATAATGTGAGGCCCCAACTCGTTTCGATTGAAGGGGAGGTCATTTTCGATACGAACGGCATACTTACACCTGGGATTGCTCACCTTCCAGGGACTACACAAATTGCTGTAGCCGATGCAGGGAAGTATGAAGTCCACTTTTCGGTGTCGGGTATAGAACCTAACCAATTCGCCATCTTTATTAATGGAGTACTGGCTGAGGGAACCGTGTACGGCTCAGGAGCCGGGACACAGCAGAACACCGGGCAAGCCATCCTTGCTTTGGCATGCGGTGATGTCCTTACTCTGCGTAACCATAGCTCTACTGCTGCTGTTACCCTGCAAACACAGGCCGGAGGAACTCAAGCCAGCGTAAATGCCTCTGTCCTCATTAGAAAATTGGGATAGGCTTAGACTCATGCAAAGCCCCAATATACTAAAAAGGGTTTATCCATCGCACGAGGATAAACCCTGAATACTTTTTAAAAGGCGATAATGATCCCTTTGTCATTGGCATACATTGAACTAATTCCCCTGGTGGGCACAATATGAATATCTTTAAATTGATAGCGGTTCTTCAAGGTATTCATTAACTTTTGTGCCAGTCCGGGATTATTGCAATGAGTAATAACGATGCTTTCTCCTTCGGTACTCCGACCACTTTTTTCAATGGTATCTGCCAACTTTTCAATGATTTGATTCTGACCACGGGCTTGAGTAAATAATGCGATGTTTCCGTCACCGTCTGAACCTAAAATAGGCCTGATATGCAAGAATGAAAGTATCTTTCCAGTAATTTTATTCATTCGTCCGTTCTTGACCAAATTATCCAAATTCTCTAACACAAAATAGGTTTTCATTTTGCTGATAAAGCTCTCCAAAGAAGAGATAATCTCGCTTTTATGATATCCTTCGTCAATCAGCTTGCGTAATTTTAGAGCTAACAAGAGTTGTCCAGCCGATGCGCTTTTCGAATCGAATACATGAACATCTGCCCCTTCTTCTTCCGCCATATCCTTTGCGACCAATGCACTGGAATACGAGCTGGACAGGTTGCTGGATAATGTAATGGCAAAAGAAGTATGCGCGCCTTGAAAGGCTTCCTTATATAGCATAGGTGACGGTGAAGCGGAACCAATCTTGGTTGTACAGGCTTTCATTTCTTCCATAAACTGAGGCAAGTCCAATGTATCATCATCTATGAAGCATTTTTCACCCAATGTCATGTTTAATGGAATCGTAGTTACTTGCATCTTTTCTTTAAGCTCTGTCGTTAAGTCGCAGCAACTATCTGCTATGATTTTATATCTCACCCAGTACACCCTCACATTATGTTATTTTTCATTAGAATCCGCATTCATCATATTCAAAGAAAGCTCAATTAACCACATCAGGCATTTCTATTTCTATTGCCACATCGCCTTTTTCCTTATTACCGTAAGCGCTGCCGTAATTCTTGTTCTGGATACATGCAGATGATCTCGGAGTAAGGGGAAATTAATTCCATTATCTCGACGTTAAACTAAATATGGATACTATGTACTATAAAGAATTGCCAACAATAATAACAATGAAATATTTGTGAATTATTATCCTTCCCCCTTCACCTATAGACATCTCTCAGGCCGAGAACAAAAAATTCTTTAATCTCATTCATTGACTCGTTACAATAAATAGTATATTCCAGTATTTGCGATAAAATAAACCATGCTAATCTCTGTGATAGTGAAGGAGTCTTCAAACTATGCTTAAGCTAATCCCCAAAAAAAGCTTCATTATATGTATTGTTATCCTGATCGCTTTAATGGCATATTTCACAAAAAATCTAAGGACGGAGATGTCGGTAAAATCAACGGATCTATCGGAATTGTCAATAAACAATATTCCACTAAGCAAGAATATTGCGGAGATTGATTTGACTGCTTATAAAAAGAACCCCGATTTTAACGATAAACACACAAAAGATGCCGATCACAGGTATTTTGAAAATTTCTTGATTGTCTATAGTTCTAGTGGAGAGATTATGAAACTGCAAACCTTGTCCGAGAGCGAATTTTCCAGCATCAGTGGCCACAAACTTCAGAAACTTGAGGATGTGAAAAATAAATTAGGCAACCATTTCGTGGATCAAAGCTACGACTCTGCCCAAAGCCTAAACGCCATAGTATATTATGACAAAATAAATCGTACGAAGGCTAGTTTTGTATATCCCCATAATAACAAGCAGGATCAGATCGTTGTCTGGACTATATTGGAAAAGTATTAGCATTTGTAAGAAAAGGCCAACCCGTAATTGCTGGTTGACCTTATCGTTTAAAGAATGTCCTACGCTTCTGAACGAATATGAACTAACTTTACAGCACCGTTTTAACCGTGTCTTGTACTTGTTTCAACAATCCTTTGTAACCATCTTCATCAAGGTAGCCGATACTACCAAGCAGCAAGTGACCGACTGATTCAATTCCAACAAAATCAAAAATACCCGTATCTGATGTGAGCTTCAATCCTGCGGTCATACCAATTTCATCGTAGATCGCGTTGGGCGTACCATGTGTATTCACGATAAACCCTTTTTTACCTGTAAGCAACTTATTAATCCCTTCTGCACCAGCCGTATATGCAAAGCCGTAGGCAAATACACGATCAACATAACCTTTCAGGATCGCAGGAAGACCTGTCCACCAAATGGGTGAAATAAACGTAATCGTATCAGACTGCGAGATATATTCCTGCTCTACTTTGATATCAGCCGGCGTTTGTCCAGCTCTCATCGCAGCCGTATCCTCAGGTTTTAATACCGGTTGAAAATCAAGAGCGTACAGATCGCGTACAACGACTTCGTCACCTTTTTCCTTCAAGGTCGTTACAACCGTTTCCAGTATCGCGTGGTTAAAGCTTTCAGCGTTAGAGTGAGCATAGATGATAAGATGTTTCATTTTCATGACCTCCAGATATTTTATTGTTATTTTGGCATTTGTATAGATATCTATACATTTACTCAAAAAAAATTTTAAAACCTGTTTTTTATATGCTCCAACAGATATTCCAGTTGTTTTTTTTCCTCGTCTTTGAGACCACCATAAATAGTTTCTTTTAATTTATTAGAGATCGCCTCAAATATAGGCTCCAACTCTTTCCCCTTTTCGGTAAGATAGATCAGAGTAACTCGGCTATCCTCCCTTTCTTTTTTCCTTTCCACATACCCCAATTTTACTAGCTTGTCGATTAAAACAGTGACTGTGGGCTGTTGACGAGCAATTTTTTGCGTCAATTCCTTAATCGAAAGTCCATCCGTTTGATACAGGAACATCAGTATTCCACCATGGGTAGGTACGATTCCTTCAACTCCATAGGATTCGAGCTCAGATACAATTAATTTATTGATCGAGTCCCTAATGGTTCCTACAAGTGCAGCTGCATTATTTTTTAACATACAAGTATTATTACATAGACATCTATATATATCAAGTACTTAGTCAGTCTGATCTAATTTTAACGTATGAAATGCTTCAAAGAACTAGATCTAAGTCTGTTATAATAAGATTTTAAAAAATAGTTAGGAGGTTGTTAAATGGAGCAGCTTTTAAAGAAAATCCAATATCTGAGCACCCAAGAAAAGAAAACATTAGAGCAGATGGTTCTAAAATTATCCGAAGAAGTAGGAGAAACTTCTCAAGCCATGTTGTCTTATATGAATGCAAACGGTAGCGAATATAAGCAATTGAATATTTCCGATGTCAAAGAGGAATGTGCAGACGTGATTCTTGTCGCTCTTTCTTTATTTTATAAGCTAAGCAACAACGAGGGGGAGCTTCAGGAGTTCTTAAGTAAAAAAGTGGACAAATGGGAATCTGTAATGACTTAGGCCAAAAGGCCACCATTAACCGCGCTACGTTCTATAGGGTTGTCTTTAGAAGGGCCGTTCCCGGTATTCTTGATCAGTTCCTGGGACAGCCCTCAAAGTATATAACAAAAATAGCAAAAAATAATAACAGTATTATTTATAGAATTTTCTTAAACATTTCGATAACTTGTTCTTTGCTAGGTATGAACGGATTGCCCGGAGCGCAAGCATCCTTCATGGAGTTTTCGGCAAGCAAATCTAAATCCACCTCGTTTACACCTAGTTCAGAAAGTTTGGCAGGAATCCCTACTTCCTTCGACAGGTCCTTGATTCTTTGAATTACATAGTCTGCGCATTCTTTATCCGTTTTCCCCTTATCTTCATAACCGATGACCTTAGCAATGGCACGAAACTTCTCTGGTACATGCTTGGCATTCTCCTCCTCCACAATCGGCAGCAGCATGGCATTGCAAACCCCATGAGGCAAATCGTATACCCCGCCTAGCTGATGAGCCATAGCATGGACATAACCCAATCCGGCATTATTAAATGCAAGTCCTCCCAAGAAAATAGCGAAAACCATTTGTTCACGTGCTTCTATATCATGACCGTCGCTCACCGTGCGGGCCAAATTGTTAAAAATAAGTTCTACTGCTGCCAACGCAGTCGCATTTGTAACAGGGTAGGAACCCGGAGTAACCAAAGCTTCAATGGCATGGGTCAAAGCATCTAGTCCGGTAGCTGCCGTTAATGCGGCGGGTTTGTCTACCATCAGTTCAGGATCGTTGACTGAAATCGTAGCTACGCTATTCTTGTCAACCATAACCATTTTGACTTTGCGCTCTTCGTCCGTAATGACATAATTGATTGTAATTTCTGCGGATGTTCCTGCCGTTGTATTAATAGCGACAATTGGCAGCGATTTATGCTTGGATTGATGAACGCCCTCATACTCAGTTATATGTCCCCCGTTGGTAGCAATAATGCCGATTCCCTTGGCCGTATCCTGTGGGGATCCTCCGCCAATGGAAATTAAGAAGTCACAGCCGTTTTCTTGTAGAAATTGGACACCATCATGTACATTTTTACAGGTCGGGTTGGGCTTGACCTCATCATATACCGCATAGTCCAAGCCTATATCATCCAGCAAGGATGTGACCTTGCCGGCAATTCCACTCTTCATCAGAAACTTATCCGTCACGACCAGTGCTTTGTGTAAATGTAGTTCTTTTATATAGGGTCCAACTTCATGCAAACAGCCTTTTCCCATCAGATTGATAGATGGTACAAAAAATACATGTGCGCTCATAAAAATCTGCCTCCCAAGGATTCACTTTTGATCCCTCGCTAAATACAGAACTACTCTAAAGTGAAACATTTCACAATTTCAATTCTATCTTTATTTGATTTTGATGTCAATATAAAAACACAGATATTTATTTGTTTTATTTTTGTTTGTTTTGTTTTTTGAATCAGTCCATTAATTGGTACACAACTAATCGGAGGCAGTATCGTACAACTTAGAGGAACACATTAACAACGAGGTGATGACAGCATGACAATGAATAAGAAAGAAAGTATGGCTGGCTCTGCTGGCAGTACCACTGCTTCAAGCAACCCCATCTTACGCCAAGCCGGCACCGCTAACTCCAGTAACAACCGTTTATGTGGATGACCGCCCGCTTGAGCTTACTGCTCAACCGCTACTGCTAGACGGGACAACGCTCGTTCCCATGCGGCAGTTGTTTGAAGCGCAAGGAGCTGTGCTTTCCTGGAACGGATCCAGCAAAACCGTAACAGCAACCAAAAACGACACGACGCTGACCTATCGCATTGGAGAAGTCACCTCCACCCTCAACGGTAAAACGCTATCCCTGAACGTTCCCGGACAGATTGTTGAGGGCAACACAATGATTCCACTGCGTTTTGTGAGTGAAGCACTTGGGAGCACAGTGAAGTGGGACGGCCTAACCCGTACGATTCGGATTGCCTCCACTGATGATTTTTTCACAACGGTTCTTTCTGGAGTCAACCTGCGTAGCAAACCGGATTCATCAGAAACTTCCCCTTCCCTGCGGCTTATTCCAACCGGTGAAAAGGTTCATGTCATCCGCGAGGTCAATGCCCTCTGGCTGGAAGTACGCACTAAAAACAACCTGACCGGGTACATATCGGCAAAACCAAAATACAGTGACTATACCAGCACTTCCCTAGCAGAACGGCAGGGAGATGAACTGATCGCCTACGGGCAAAAATACCTTGGCACCCCTTATGAATTCGGCGCTGCAACCGGACAGACATCGACCTTTGATTGTTCCTCTTTTGTCGGGGAAGTGTTCCGGCATACGCTCTCTGTCGACCTCCCCCGTGTCTCTTACGATCAGGCCAAAGAAGGCCAAGAGATCGGGCTGAACGAGCTGCGCAAAGGTGACCTGCTGTTCTTCAGTGCGCGGGGGCTGGAGATCGGCCATGTGGCGATCTATGCAGGGAACAACAAATTGCTGCATACTTTCTCCAAAGAACGCGGCGTTCATTTTGACACGTTTGACGGTAAATGGAAGAAACGTTTCGTAACAGCTCGCAGGGTGTTTTAGGACAAGCAGATACCCCATAACCGTAGGCTGCTCCATTACCACATTCATTATCTTCTGATTGCCTTTTGCCGGACGCCTCCCTTGCGGTTTGCGTTCAGGCGGCAAAAGGATTCATTCGTTCCCATTGTTCAACACGTAATTCGATACTCTTCTTTAACGTTTTCTTTCAAAATCTTGAATCTTTCCCATCAGATCTGCTTAAATAGGTTTAATAGATTTTTCAGAAAACACGAATATGTACGCTAATTATAGACAGGAGGAATCGTTATGCAATTTGAGACAGATCGGCTCATCATTCGTGATATTTGCAGATCCGATTGGGGAAGTATACATACCTACACGTCATTGCCTCAAGTTACTAGGCACACAGCATGGGGACCCAATACAGAAGAAGATACAAAGGCGTATATAGAACAAGTTCTAGTCTCACAGCTGGAAAAGCCACGACAAGACTACGAACTAGCCGTATGTCTTAAAGACACTGGAATTCTGATCGGCGGTGTTGGTATTCATGTCAAAGATACTAATGCAGAAATGGGTTATATTTTAAACCCAGATTATCAAGGTAAGGGTTATGCAACAGAAGCGGCACGAGCCCTGTTAGGATTTGGATTTAGCACACTTGATGTCCATCGTATTTATGCAACATGTCGTCTAGAAAATAAAGCTTCTGAGAAAGTTATGCAACAGATCGGAATGCAACGTGAAGGTATAATGCGAGAACATTGGTACTACAAAGGCGAGTTTCATAATTCATATTTGTACTCTATTCTTGCTGAGGAATATAACAGGACATAATTTTTATTTTAGCCGTTGCCCCTGAAAAGGCAGGGATTAATCATTTTTCTGAGTTAATTGTGCAGGCTGGCTATAATCACACCAAGCAGTTGGTACGTATCCAGTGGGATAGTCCAGTTGATTTCTCATTACTTGAGAAAATAATCGAGTTTAATATTTTGGATAAGGCCGACTGTTCAACCTTTTGGCGGGAATGCTGAAACTTCTCATGCTCCTCTTTTTCCCCATCGAATATCAAAAGCACGTACAAGTCCCCCACCAACATAGAAAGCTATTATCCTTCGAAATCTCATCATGCTAATGCCCCTTAAAGTGACCTATGCTATAATGTGGAAAGTATGGATAGCTACATATACAGGAGGATTGGAGCAGAATGATTGGAAAATTTTTGATTTTCTCTCTACTATGGAGTTTGCTCGGTAATCCGTTTTTGGCAATGCTCGTACTCCTAATTGTGATCTATATATTGGATCGCAGCTTTGTCGGTGTATTGCCCAGCATCAGCAAACCGTGGAAAAGAAGACGCAATGCAGCACGATTGCGTCAACAGATTGTGTTAAACACCAACGATGTGGCTGCCAAGTTTGATTTGGCACGGATTTGGATCGAAAGCAAGAAATACTCGCAGGGTTTGGAGCTACTATTGGAAATTCAATCCCGATATGAAGATTCAGCAGATTATTGGAACGCGCGGGGTACGGCTGAGGTACACACAACCCACCTGGAGGATGGAGAACAGCATTTACTCAAGGCACTGGACATTAACCCACGGGTGCAATACGGTGAACCCTATTTGCATTTAGCCGCAGCTTTCAAGGAACGGGACGTAAATAAGTCACTACACTATCTACAGCATTTTCAGGAGATTCAGTCTTCTTCCAGCGAGGGCTATTATCTGACAGGCCTGATGTACCGTATGCTGGGACGCAAGGATGAAGCCATCACTGCATTTAACCAGTCTATTGCTGTCTATCGTTCTCTGCCCAAATACCGCAAACGAAGTGAGCGCAAGTGGGCTGCACGCAGTCTATTCCGTAAAATAATCAGCTAAATCACACGCTGAAACGCAAAAAAGAGGTTCAAGATGAACAGTTAATCTGCCATGATGAACCTCTTTCTTTATTATACTTTTTCCGATCCAAAGCATCCTCTCACGGTCATCGTAACGGCGCATAACCAAGCCGATTCAGCTCTTCCGCAATCACGCGATAACCACGGCTGTTCGGATGTATCCGGTCCAGCGAAAGCAGTGCCCGTTCATTGCCTTCGAATATGGGATAAATGTTCGCTACCCGATAATTCGGCCCGCCCAATGTATAGAGAAACGAGTTGTATTGGCGCACATATACTCCCGCCTCCCTTACTCCTGGAAAAGGATTATATAACCCCACCATTCGGATGATAAATGGCTCACGCTGACCGGACTTTATTTGATACAGGGCATGTACAATTTGGCGTACATATTCTTTGGTATGATTCAGCGCTTGCGGAATGGAAGAACCCGACGCGCCTGGGCTTCCAGCAAGTGTACTGATATATGGACGCAGATCATTCCCGCCGATCGTCACCGTTATGAGTTCAGCCCGGCTGATTGCCGACCGAAAAAGCGGATTGTTGCGGACCATGGACAGCAGCTCCTGCGATGTCAATCCGTTGATTCCCAGATTCTCGTAACTGACTGGCATACGGAGATGTCTTTCCGCCATTCGCCGATAGACAGGTACAAAGCCGCCACTCAGCAACGTCCCTGCACCTGTCGTTAAAGAATCTCCAATCGCTGTGTAGTGATACGCCAATGAAACCCACCTCCCTCCGACATAACATATATTATGTAGAAAAAAGGAAGTGGGACACGGAGATTCGCTTATTCTTCGTCTATTTCATATATACAATGGAATTGCCCACCATCTGGCAAATCCTCCGATCCATATACGGCAAAACCCACGTTGCGGAAGAAATCTGCCCCCTCCGCATCTGTGTCCACCGTAAGTCGCTTCGGGCTACGCTCCTTAATAAGCGTAAGCAACATCCCTCTGCCGTAGCCTCTATGACGATTTTCAGGTAATACAGCCAGATGATGGAGCACGATCGTTCCATCCTCCCGCTCCTCAAAACCGACAACACCTACAATAAGTCCTTCATCTTCCACACCGAACAACTTCCATTCATCCGAGGCTTGATAAGCACGCAAAGCCGCCTCTCCGCGTTCAGGATGATCAAGCACAGCGTAGGTAAGGAGCTCCAGCACCTCCTCACGATCTGAATCTGGTTTTATATTTTTAAACATCGTTAGTCGTCTCTCCTTATAATCTGAAATGAGGTTATACTTTAGTTTTCCACAATAAGCAACGGCCAATTATCTAGCCACTGTTTTTCAAATACACGCTGACGAAAAGCCGTAGTGTGACGGAACAGGGGGCTTTGGCGTACCCGCATATCCAGCAGATCTTCCAACCCATACGGACAAATAACCTCCATTTGATCCTTGGCATTCAATCGAATGGCTACAGCTGTTGCCGTCTCTGGCCAGCGGCTCATCGCATCCTCTATCGAGGAATACGGAGCCTCCCCGTTGCGAATATGCATCCGAGCTTGATTTTTGACAGACCAGTTGCGTCCTGCCTGTTTACGATTCAAGGACTGCTCCAGAAACTCATCTCGTTCCTCTAGCGTATTTTTAGGGTCAAAATAAATAACATCGATATCGTTTAGAGGTGTAGCCGTTGTATAGCCATGAAGCTTGTCCCAAACCCGGTTTCGTACATAGCCCGCGGCTATACAGCCTTGCGGAAGCTTCAGCTCTCGCACATAACGCAAGTCTTCCAAGACCTGTGGATCATTCATATATTGTATAATTCGTAGCACATCTTCTTCCGACTTCATCCTGTACTCAGCTCCCTTTTTTTATGATGATAGTTGCTGCACAGACTCCCCACCTTGAGCCGCGAACCGGGCTGTACGCTGCGCCAAACGGCGGCGTGCTACCAGCAGGAACGGAATACCGATCACAACCGACAGTGCAACCGGAACAAACACGGCAAGCGGTGCTGTTTGACCATAGATATCCAGCAACCAGCCACCAAATAAAGGAGCCAGTACACTACCCAAATTATTAAAGCCGATCGTACCGAAGTAGGTCCCTTTATATTGGACATCAGCAATTTGATCAATCAGTACGTCCAGCATCGTGAACAATAATACTTCGCCTACTGTAAACAACACCATATCCAGTATAAACATCCAGCCTGAGTTTAGCATACCGCACAGCAGCAAGCTGACTGCAATACATATATTCCCTGCTATTAAGGAATTCACTGGAGAAAAGCGGCTTGCCAGTCGTACCAGTGGATACTGAAAAGCCAATACGCAAACCGCGTTGACCGTTAGCATGTATGTAAACCACCGGGTACCTTCCTCGAAGGACAACGATAAAAATTGAGGCATTGTCGAATTGGAATGAGCATAGCCCATTACGCAGAATACGGTTCCCAACAAAATCGGCATAAATACGGGATCTCTGCTGGCTGTTCGGAACGCCTCACCCATCCGCAGCGGAGCCTCGCCTGCGGTTGTGCCTACATGCAGATCTGCTGCATACCGAGTAAATTGGATCAACAGCAGCACCCCGTACAGAGCATACACACCAGCGGCTACCATAAACGGCGTACCTGTAGATGCCGATCCCAACATCAAACCAAGCAGCGGTCCTGCCACCACACCAACATTAATCGCCGCATATCTCATGTTATAGACGAGCAATCTTTTCTCCTTGGGGGTTACATCTGATAATAGCGCCCGCGAAGTTGGCTCGAACAAGGATCTGCATAGTCCGTTCAGAGCATTAATGACAAAAAAAGCCCAAGCCGCTTCTGCCAACGCAAAAGCGACGAATACAAGCGCCCAACTCGCGATGGATACCAGCATCACCTTACGCCGTCCGATCCGATCTGAAATATATCCACCGTAAAAGCTGGCAAAAATGCCGACCAGCGAGCTGACCGATACGATCACCCCCGTATGAAAGGGGGAGACCCCCAGACGGGTGGTCAGATAAATAGACAAAAATGGGATGCTCATAGAGGTCGCCATCCGACCAAAAATCGTACCCGCTATAATTGTCCAGGCCAGCGGGTGAATGGAACGCAGCTGTTCTTTCATATATATATCTTAGGTCCTCCTTCTAGGTACAAGTCTAACAAGGGGGAATCAGTCTAGACTGGTGAATATAACGTTCCAGCTCTAAGCACGTTGCCTGATAGACAGACTGGAGCGCAGACAACTTCACTTGCGTATTCTCAAGTCGGTTCTCCCGTGCAAGCTGTTCAATATCAGACAGCAACTTGGACAAACGCCCGACCCCTAGACTCACGCTGCCTGATTTCAACTCATGAGCAGCCTCTACTACTTTTGTGGCTTCGCCCGCAGCAACCAATTCTTTTAACTTGTTGATTTTGGCAGGTGTATCACTAGTATACATTTCAACCAATGACTCGAGTAATCCCGTGCTACCATCCTCATCCAGCAACATAATTTCCCGAATAACATCCTCATCCAAAATAGGCTCGGATTCCGGAACGGGTAGCCATTTGACGAGCTTTTCTGAGAGATTTTCAATCGTCACCGGTTTCGTCAAGTAATCGTTCACTCCAACCTCCCGCCCACGAGCCTGGTCTTCCTCGGACACATTTCCGGTCAAAGAAATGATCGTTACGGGCGGCTGTTGGTTTTCTACTTCCCACTGGCGGATCGCTTTCGTCGCATCGTGACCATTTAGCAGAGGCATATGGTGATCCATTAGAATGCAGGCGTAGGATCGTTCGGAGGCCGCTCTTACTGCGGCTTTCCCATCCTCGGCAAAGTCAATATGCTGGAATCCCAGGTGGTTAAGCTGTAATTGCACCACTTGACGATTCACCCGATTATCCTCAGCCACCAAAATAGCTTGAGAAAGACTATGCTCACGAAGCAATTCGCTACGTGCCGTCAATTCACCATTTTCATGTTTCTCTATTTTATCTGCCTGTCCTGATGCCTTCCTGAAGGGAATTTCAAACCAAAACGTGGAGCCTTGGCCTTCTTCGCTGACGACCCCAATCTCTCCCTGCATAAGTTTCACAAACGAGCTGCATATCCACAGTCCCAGTCCCGTTCCTCCATATTGAGAGGCGCCGCCCTCACCAGCTTGCACATAAGGCTGAAACAGCTTGTCCTGATCCTCCGGTGAAATCCCGATGCCCGAATCCTGTACTTCAAAACGAACACGTTGGGAATCTTTTGTTTCCTCAACCAATTTTGTCCGAACAACAAGGTTCCCTTCACTTGTAAATTTATTCGCATTGTTCAACAGATTAAGCAAGATCTGCATGATCCTTGCCGAATCTCCTTCGAGATGCTCTGCCACGCCAGGATCAGTCTCTATACTCAACTGATTGCCCATCTGATAAATTTGCGGCTCCAACAACTGGGCAACATGGCTCATAATCGCTTGAACTCTGACATTTCCGATCTCCAATTCCATCTGTCCTGCTTCTACTTTGGATATATCGAGCAAATTATTAATCATGTTTAGCAGCAGAGAGGCCGACTCACGTATCACACCGATGGCCTGCCGCTGATCTGGAGACAGTTTGGATGAAGCTAACATTTCGATCATCCCCAGAATTCCGTTCATTGGCGTTCTAAATTCATGACTAACCACGGCGAGAAAAGTGCTCTTCAGGTCATTAGCCCGTATCGCTTCTTCCTTTGTCCGCTTTAATTCCGCATTGCTTTTGGCAAGCTGACGTTGCAGATTGACCAGCTCGTTGTTCATTGCTGAAAATTCATTCAGCAGCTTTTCTTCCTCAGCTTTGCTTTTCAGAACCTCATCCGTTAATTGTTCGACCGTTCTCCGCAGGACAGCCATTTCTGCTGTCGGTTCCTTCATATTAAAAGGCCCCCTTTACAAAATGACTTACGGGTTGCCAACACTAACATTATCTCTTGAGCGAAAGTATGCCCTCTGCTACCTCCAGCGCTTCCTCCGCACCTGGTGCATATCCATCCGCCCCAACTTCCTGCCATAAGTGTGAATCAAGATTAAAGGGCAAGCCACCGACCATAATTTTCACATGCCTGGTAGTTGTATTTTGACGGATAACAGTAATCAACTTTTTCACCAGATGGACATGGTAAGCCATGGTAGCTGAGATAGCTACCACATCTGCGTTGTAACTCACAATGGCCTGAAGCAGGCTCCGATCAGGTACATTAGCACCTAAATAGTACGTATCCCAACCATCCATTTCGAATATATCAGCCAGCATACGCAGACCTATTTCATGCTGCTCGCTGCCTACGCATGCTGCTACAAGGTTGCGTCCCTTATTTCCAGTACCTATCCATCTGGGATACAGGCTGGAAATAATAAACTGAGTCGCAGCAGTACAAAAATGTTCTTGGCCAACCGTGATTTTGCCTTCATGCCACAGACGACCTATTTCATATTGCGAAATTTGAAAAATATATTTATAAGTATGTTGAATAGACGTACCTTCATCAAGCAAATGAACGATCCAATCCAAAGCCTGTCTGCGATTACCTAAAAGTAAATATTCCAAATATTGAGCCACATCTGCAGCATAGGGATTATCATCTGTAATAAAAGAGGCGTACTCCTCCTTCTTCCCAATTTGCTGTATCCCCAATTCCAGATGCATCAGCACCGTCGTTTTATCCGTGTGATGAAAGTGCTCTACCAACGTCTCCCGAATTAATTGAAAATTGATGATCAAATCTTCTTGGGTTATGCCGAAACCTTCTAGAAGTCTCTTTAACCAGGAAACATAATACGTAAATAAAATAGGACTGTTCACAATTACACTTTCAGCTAAATAATTCAAACTATATATGGAGTCCTGTTTTGTCTTTATTTTACCGTTGTCCCCAAAGCGCTCCAAAAGATCTGGCTGTAATTCGTATTGTTTATGGGTAACTAGTTCAGCCAAGCCTCCTGCTTGCATTAATAGCGACTCACCTGCGGTATATTGCTGTATACTCATGTACAGCTCCTTCCCCGACAAGGTATTTGTATATGAAACAGGTTCTAGGGATGACCTCAGATCGAGACTATTAGACAATTATACCTGATTTGCGTACCTACTGCTCCAAAATTAGACAAAAAAATAAAATACCGAAAAGTCGGTATTTTATCTCAAAGCTGAATTAACCAGAATATGCAACACTTATGATCCGTTACTCTTCTGTCCCTCAGCTGTTAGTCCAAGCTTTTTTAGCAGATGAATAGCCTGCTCCTTCTCTTCCACGGATAAGCCATCCACAGTCTCCATAATAACACGATGATGCTGTGGAAATATTTGCTCAAAAAAATGACGTCCATCGTCAGTCAATTCTGCATAAATTACACGCCGATCATCTTGTGACGCACGGCGAGTAAGCAGGTTTTTTTTCTGAAGTTTATCCACCACATACGTAATATTCCCACTGGAGATCAGTACCTTTTCTCCAATTTTCTGCAAAGGCTGCGGTCCGCGATAATACAGCAGGTCAAGCACACCAAATTCAGTTGTATTTAATCCATGACTATGAATGTCCCGATTCGTGCGAGATGTGACCGAATTATAGGCACGTGCCAGAACAACGAACAAATTAAGCGCTAAGTCCTGATCATCTGGTTTTACAGACATATTAACAGCCTCCGTTACTCATATCTTTATTCAAAGATATCTTAATTGCGTACTTTTGTCAAGTTTAAGCGCTTCCCTTCCTGCTCTTACGCTCTGTTATTGTAGGAATTACCATCTATTATGCGAAAATTGCCGTTCATTATGTAAAAAAAGCCTGCCCTCGACCAGTCATTAAACACTGATATCGAGAGCAGGGCGATTATGATTCAGTTCTTAATTTCTTACGTAAAAATACATAGGCAACACGTCCGCATAATACTCCCAGCACATTCAGTATGATGTCATCCACATCCATCGTACCTGCGCCCAGCAGCATTTGGTTTACTTCGAGAATGACCAATGCGGCCACCACCACTAACAGCAGCCTGCCTACCTTGCGCATAGACACCCAAATGATCGGCAAAAGAACACCGAAGGGAATGAACACACCAATATTCCCAAGCAAATTAACACCCCATACCCGAAAAGGGGACGAATACATTGCCCGCCAGTATCGCCCGATCGTATCCAATGGAACCATATTATATGAATACGGAGGTCCTGGCCGTAAAGTACGACCAAAACCGAGAAACATCCAATATAATAGAAGCCCTGTATATAATATCAATAACACGAATGCCACATTATAAAACAGACGGTTACCAGACATTATTTATTCCGTACGTCAATTTGTCCATTAGCTCGTGCGATAATGACTTGGTCCGCCATGTTAATGAACAGTCCATTATCGACTACACCCGGAATTTGATTCAAGCGAATTTCCAGCTCCTGCGGGTTCTCGATCGTACCATAGCGACAATCGGCAATATAATTACCGTTATCCGTAAGGAAGCGCTCGCCGTCTTTCATACGCCATTCCGCTTTACAACCCGTCTGCCGCAGAGCCTCCAACGTCCATTCACTGGCAAAAGGTACCACCTCGACCGGCAAAGGGAATGCGCCCAGTACCTTCACATCCTTGGACTCATCCACAATTATGATTAATCGGTCGCTATTGCTTTCCACAATTTTCTCTCTCAGCAGAGCACCGCCTCCACCTTTCACCAATACCAGTTGCTCATTCACCTCATCTGCACCATCAATGGTAACGTCAAGCCTTCCAATTTGATCAAACGGAATGATGGGAATACCCAGCCCCCTAGCCTGATCCTCCGAGGCTTGGGATGTAGCTACAGCCTGTATATGTAAACCTTGTGCCACACGCTCTCCGATTTTTTGAATAGCCCAATAGGCTGTCGAGCCTGTACCAAGTCCTACTTTCATGCCATCCTGTATCGCCTCAACTGCTTTTTCGGCCGCTTTTTGCTTCAAATTCATTATCATCTCTCCCGCTATATAGGCTAGTGTTGATCAACATCTATTTTATATGAGAACGCTTTATAAAGACAGAGACAGCTTTTTACCATAACAAAGACTATTTTCATCGTATTCATACTCCCCAAATCGTTCAATAGGTTCGTACCCTTGCTTGGTATAGAAGGCAATTGCCTCAGGTTGAGCCGCTCCGGTCTCTAGTTTAATCCTTACAACTCCCCGCTTTCTGGCTTCCTCTTCCAGAAAAGATAATAGGCTGACCGCAATTCCTTGTCTGCGATAAGAGGAATCGACATAAAATCTCTTAAGTTCCATCTCTTCCGCATCTATAGGCCTAAGCCCTCCGCAAGCAACCGGTTTTTCATCCACATACACAACAGCGAAAAACATACTTTTAACTTTTGGATTGGAAAAATCGACCAAGTAAATTTGATCAGCAGGATACCTTTCCAGTAAGTCTTCATCCAGCCTATGAATCAAATGATGCAGATCCGCGTGATTGCTCTCAACCTTTAAAATCGTAAGCTTGGACACTCTTCTCTTCCCTCTTCTCTTTGCATAGATACATGGACTCATTTCGCAAACAATTCACGTAAACCGCGATAAATCAAGCATTTGCGGCTTCAAATATGAAAAATGTCCCAAATTGATAAGTGCATTTGACTCTATTATAAAGTATGATGGTTTCTGTTGAATAGTTGCTTATGGACTGAAATGAACTTGAATTTCAAGCGTGAGTATAAATTGGAAAATACTGAAATACACACAACGTTTACCTATTAAAAATTAATTTTTTATTGTGTTAGGTATTCATTTCAAGAGCTTTTCGTACGACATATATATAGGGATATCTTACTTGTCCGAAAAAGACTTAAGACCTATTATTAAAAAATCAAGGGTCAATTATCTCTATTTATTGTGTTTGTAAGGGGGACTTGATTATCTCATTCGATAAGCGGTTCAACACCATATACAAAAATACTACCAGGGAGTGGAACATTTTGAAAAAGTGGAGTAGCTTATCATTCTTCACCAAAAACTTATTATTATCCTTCTTCAATATCGTATTGATCGGGCTAGTGCTTATTGTGTCTAGCTATTTGATCCAACGTACGATTTTGATTGACCAATTGCATGGGCAAGTGGAAAAAATCACATTGAAGTGGGCGCAGGGCATTAATTCCGATGAAGTATCCCAAGCGGTTCAAGAAAAAAATTATGATGGACCCATTCAAACCAAACTCCGTACCTATCTAGATAACATCATGGCCACGAACCCGAATATCTCTCACGCCTATATTTTCGGAACAGAGCTGGAAAATGGGAATCAGACCTCCATTGTCGCAATGCCAACAGATCTGAGAGAATCATTTGAAAAAGATAAGATGGGTGTCGGCGCTATGTACGAGCAACCCAATGTCGTGGCTGTAGGGGTAACTAGCATGCTGGACTCCGGCAAACCTACATTCACCAGTTTCTACGATGACTCTTTTGGTACTTGGACGACTTTGATGACGCCGATTAAAGATCCTAGTGGCAAAATCTTTGCTTATTTTGCGGTCGATGCTGATGCTGGGGCTGTACCGGCTGGATTGACTAAGCTGCTCATTAGCGGCGCTACCATTTTGGTGATATTCCTACTGATCTGCCTGGCGCTTCAATATTGGGTAGTAAAACGCACACTGTCTCCGATTAAGCAACTGATGTACGGTATCAGTGAAGTAAGCAGAGGAAACCTGGATGTTCAAATTCATACTGGCCAGGATGATTTGGGACTCGTGAATCAGAACTTTAACGATATGGTAAGCCATATTAACAGCATAATGACCAAAGTGAAGCAGACTACTGATGAAGTCAATGAATCTGCGAAAGAATTACTCGCAATCTGCGAGCAAAACGGAATCAATTCCAACATCATCAACCAAAATATCAATGAAATTACGGATAATATCCGTTCACAGGAAAAAGCGACAGGCGATAGTGCACGAGCTATGGCTGAAATGGCATCAGTTATCCAAAATATTGCTACCAGTTCTTCCAATGTGGCCGAAGAAGCCAATTCAGTAGAGAAGCGTTCCAATGAAGGTAACGAGATTGTAGATAAGGTATCATCCCAAATGCATTTGATTACCGATTCAGTAACGAATACTTCCCGTATCATCAAGTTGCTGGACAGCCGTTCACAGGAAATTGGCAATATCATTAGCACCATTTCAGGTATTTCTAGCCAAACGAACCTGCTCGCCCTGAACGCTTCTATAGAAGCTGCGCGTGTCGGTGAAGAAGGTAAAGGCTTTGCCGTTGTGGCCAATGAAGTACGCAAGCTGGCAGAACAATCTGCGGAGGCAACTAAACAAATTACTTCTTTGATTGAAGAAATTCAAAGTGAAATCGGACAAGCTGTGAATTCGATGGAGCAAGGGAACGTTGAAGTTCAAAACGGTATTGTCGTGGCTGGACAAGCAGGCGAATTGTTCAATGATATTCTTCAAGCAACTAAAAATCTAGCATGGCAAATCCAAGAAGTATCCAGTGCTACGGAGCAAATATCTGCGGGGACACAGGAAATGACCGCGACAGCAGACGATCTTTCCTCCACCGTAACCAAAACAGCCAATAACAGTGTTCACATTATGCAAACGGTAGAGGAACAAAAAGCTTCTTTGGATTCTATCATCGAGTCATCCCATAAGCTGACTTCCATGTCTGAAGAGCTTCAAGAAATTACATCTTATTTCAAAATTGCAGACACAAACCGTACCAAATCATAATATCCATTTATCGATTTCAATGTATATTTCATAAGTAAGTCGTTCGGTAATGCCTCCCTCCTGTTCATCCATTTGAAGGGATCGGAGGCATTTACTAAATTTACAACTTATATTGAAACACCAAACATTCAGGAGGTTAGCGTAATGGCTTCATTACTACAAAACAGCACACAGACAGCTCCATCCCCATTCCTAGTTCCCTTGGATTTTGCACGTATACAGCGCAAGTATACATCCTCTACTTATCAAGTAGAGTTAGGAACATCCATCTCGGACCAACTGAATCAACAAAAAGTTGCGGAAGACAAACAGGCGGTGCTCTTATCAGCGTATACTGCATGGTTATATCGTCTATCCGCAGAGGAAGAAGTTTCTTTCTCTACTTTTATGCCTCAATCCGGTCTGCTTACAGCATCGTTGACAGTTGAAAAGGAAACGACTTTTCATGAACTGGCAAGCTTATTTCAGGAGATGCTCCGTGAGCCTCATGCATTCCTGGCAGAACCGCAAGCCGATACTTCATTTTCAACAACACTACCTACAGACAGCGGTGTAGAATCCCGTATTATGGACTGGGCTGTCAGTGAGAGCAATGGCACTTATCAAATACAGATTCGATATGATCAATCACTCTTGCTGGAAACAACGGTGGTCCGCTACGCTGAATACTTTGTAACCCTTCTGCGTGGTGCACTCAACAACAGCCATGCACTTGTGAATTCCATTGACATATTATCGGACGCAGATCGAGCTGCTCACGAAGCTTTAAATAATACAGTCGTAAAATATCCTGAGCATCAGACGATTCACGGAATGTTTGAAGAAGCGGCTTCCCAATACCCTGATCGTCCAGCTATTGCTTCCCATACTGGTGAGTATACGTACCGTGAATTGAACGAGCGTGCTAACCAAGTTGCACGTGTTTTGTTATCCAAAGGTCTCACCAAAGGTGAATTCGTGACCATCTTCATGGAACGAAGCTTGGAGACCGTTATTTCCCTGCTCGGCATACTGAAAGCCGGAGGGGTCTACGTTCCTGTTGATCCCGCTCACCCCGCTGACCGGAGTAGCTACATTGTCGAGGACACGCGTTCTCCATTTGTTTTAACAACTTCCGCACTCACCCAACAAGCGGCTGAACTATGCGGGTCAATTGAAACCGTAAAAGAAATATTAGCTATTGACGGACCACTGGCAGGTTATGCAGCCAGCAATCCAAACGTTGATGTAAGTCCAGATGATCTAGCTTATGTCATCTATACCTCCGGTTCTACAGGCAAACCAAAAGGTGCCCTGATCGCTCACCGCGGTGTCGTTAACCTGGGAGCTGTCGTACAACGCGATTGTGACATTACGCCTCAGGATGTATTGACCCAATTCGCCACCTATAGCTTCGATGCTTCTGTGTGGGATACGATTGGGGCCTTGTTTTACGGTGCAAAATTGTACTTGCTGTCTTCCGAAGAGCGCGTATCTGTTGAAGAATTCGCTGAAGCCATCGAACGTACGGGCACAACGATTATTACTATTTTGCCAACCGTATTTTTTAATCAGCTATCTACGTACCTGTCAGACGAAGGTTATCGTAAACTCGCAAATGTTCGAATTGTTACTGTAGCAGGCGAAGCGCTGTATGGCTCACAAGTTCGGGCCTTCCAAAGCAAATTCGGTACAGATACCGACATCGTAAACGTATACGGACCTACCGAATGTACCGTAGCGACGACGACCCATCGAGTCCGTGGTGCCGTACCTGAGCATGTCGTTAATATCCCGATCGGCAAGCCGATTTACAATTACAAAGTGTACATCGTTAACGACGATAACAAGCTCTGCCCTGTCAATATTCCGGGCGAAGTATGTATTGCTACGCCTGCGTTGGCCCATGGCTATCTCCACCAGCCGGAGCGTACAGCCCAATCGTTCGTGGACAATCCATTTGTCCCGGGTGAGAAAATGTACCGTTCGGGGGATATCGCCAAGCTACTGCCAGACGGTACGATTGAATACGTAAGCCGGAAGGATTCGCAGCTCAAAATTCGGGGGAACCGGATTGAAATAGGAGAAATTGAAGACCATTTCTCCAAACATCCAGGTGTTCAGGACGTAGCTGTTGTTGCCGTCAAGGATCACACAGATCAGAATATGTTAGTTGGCTATTTCACCACTTCGGACGGACAGACCATTCCACAGGACGTTATTCAGTCTTATATTGGAGGCAAGCTGCCTTCCTATTTTGTACCGACCCATGTTGTTCATCTGGAAGCCATGCCTATTTCACCAACTGGCAAGATCGATCGTAAAAAGTTGGCCCTGCGGCCACTTCCTGAAGTGTCTGATGTTACGTCCAGCGGGGAACCTCTCCGCGAAGGAACTGAAACACTGATTGCCGAAGCTTGGACACAAGTGCTTGGTAAAAATAACATTGGCGCGACCGACGATTTCTTCCTGATCGGAGGCGATTCGCTTCGTGTCATTCATGTGCTGGCTATTCTGAAGCCGCGTTATGGCGCGCTGCGTATTGGAGACTTCTTCCGCTACAAAACTGTTCGTGAGCTTGCTGAATATGTAGAGCAATTAGGTACAGAACAAGCGCCTCAGCGCAAGTCACTCGCGATTTCTCAGGAAAAAACAGATTTGAATGAACATCCTATTGAGTTGCCTGGCACTTCAGATTTAGCTGAAATCCGCGACTTGCGCGTGATTTTGTTGACCGGAGCCACGGGATATCTGGGTTCACACATTCTGTATGACCTGCTCCACCGGACAGAAGCCAAAGTATACGCAATGGTACGCCCTTCTCAGGACGGTCCATCTGGCTTTGAGCGTATTCAATCCGTATTGACAGGATATTTTGGTCAAGATATCTCCAGCTTGATGGAAGGACGGGTGAAGGCTGTCTATGGGGATCTAGAGCAAGCTGATCTTGGTCTCTCTTCTGTCGACCGCCATATGCTAGAGCACCACATCGACGGTATCATTCACAGCGCCGCTGACGTTCGCCATTTTGGTGATTCGGCAACCTTCGATCGCACGAATGTGACCGGAACATTGGAACTGCTAAAAATCGCTCAAGCTAAACCAGGAGTCTCCTTCCATCACGTTTCCACTATGGGAATACCAGAGGATCTTGCAAACGAAGGAAAATGGGAATCAACATTAGAACTCTCTGCCTTCCCAGATGAACTGCACGTGGACAACCTGTACACGAACAGTAAACTTGCGGCAGAGAAGCTATTATTCCAAGCAGCTCAAGCAGGTACGCCTGTCTCGATCTACCGTGCCGGTAATTTGACCGCCCATTCGGCCAACGGACGCTTCCAGCGTAATATCGACAGCAATGCTTATTATCGTATGATGAAAGCGATGCTGCTGCTGGGCAAAGCTCCACAAGCCGATTGGCAAACAGACTTTACACCGATTGATTACGCCAGCCGTGCTATTGTAGAACTGTCCGTCAAGCAAAAAAGTGCGAACCGCATTTTCCACATCTGTAATCCGAACCCACTGCCATATGATGAACTGATCGCTATGGTAAACCAGCTCGGTTACGCAGTAGAAACCCTGCCTTTTGACGATTACAGCGCTTGGCTGCTGAATCCGTCTTCTGGCATTCAGGAAGATGCACTTCACCTTGCTATGGGACAACTCGAAGGTGATGGCGCCAAGGATTCGGCCTACCGTTACGGCTGCTCTGTAACCACAGCTCTGCTGGAACAAGCTGGCGTTCAGTGTCCGGTAACCGACCTGGAGTTTATTCGCAATATGATCGAGCATGCTGTCGAGATCGGTTACTTCCCGGCCTCATCTTCGGTATCTGCACAAGCAACACAGAGGTAACAAAGTTGTGATATTTCCCCCGCGTGTTTTCGGTATGATAGACTAGATTTTGCTAGTTTCATATTTAGTATAAACCTCTATACTTTCAGAATTTTTTGCATGCGGGGGATGTCATTCAATGAAACACACTTTTTTAAAAAGAACATTGCTAATCATAAGCTTGGTAGCTATTCTAGGGATTTTGGTGTATGAAGCACGTAGCATTTATCACACGCCTGTAGTCAAAGGAACTCATCGTACACGCACTGCTAATGCAGATCGACTGGTACGCCATTTATTTTCACTGACGCCTACACCAGATAGGGTATATTACCAAAACAAAGTCATTGTCCTGATGTATCATGAAGTGACCAAGACTCCACCTGATCCCGGTGCTCTCAAGCTTAGTAATTTAACGAAACAGTTGGACGAAATGAAAGCAAATGGCTTTCATTGGATCACCATGAAAGAGTATACAGATTTTATTTTACATAAAGGCAAAGTTCCCGATAATGCGGTCCTTATGACATTTGACGACGGATATGAATCCTTTTATACGGACACTTTTCCCGTGTTGAAGAAGTATCATGTTCCGGCTACCAATTTTCTCATTACATCCACAATCAGCAATCCTAAACATATTGGTATACCTAAGCTGACATGGGATCAAATTCATCAGATGCATGCAGAGGGCATTGATTTTTACAGTCATACCAATGACGAGCATTCGTACGGATACTCCAACACCACGCGCACCAAACAAAAACCGCTTCTGATGGGTCCGGTGTATTCGAAAAAGCTGGGGCGAATGGAAACCGAGGAGGAGTTCAAACAGCGGGTTTATACCGATTTGGACATGGCTGATAAGAAGCTGTTCAAACATCTACACAATGATCAGAATGTACTGGCCTTCCCTTATGGTGGGTATACCAAGGAGACATTGGAAATTTGCCGCTCCTTGGGAATTGACGTTACGTTCACGGTGAAACGAGGAATTAACTCGCCAGGACAAACGAATGGCTATCGCGTCAATGCAGGTGGAATACACAATATTCCCGAAGTATTGGTACAATATATGAAAGAAGGGGCTCCCCTTCGCCCACTTCCTTTTGCCCAAGGTCCGAATGAGGCATCCTGAACACCATAGTTTATTTAAGAATAAAAAGAACCTTTACAATCATTTTATGTCAGGATTGTAAAGGTTCTTTTGTTGTATGATTTCGAGTTTAGGGCCAGATGCGAATTAGCGCAATCACAGCTAGATGTGCCGGATAAAAGCTGCGCCACAACCAACGCGGTACCCGACGATAAAATCCGCTCTCCTCAGTGGCAAAACATACAATCAGAATGCTGGACAGCAGACTAAAGTGCTGAATATTCGCATGGTGTACCATATCATACACAACATTCAAAACAAAATGGGCAGCAATCATCATATATGAACGGGTGTATCGATAAATGAGAACAAGCAGCAGACCATAAGCTCCGTAATCCATCTGGCTGAGCTCCATAAATAGCGCTGTGAGGACGTACAGACCCGTTACAGCCACCCAATGCTTCATGCGAGATGCAGCAGACAGCGCGAGCAACGACGCCAGCAGCGTCCAGATCACATTGAGTCTATGCACATCAAATGCCAGCATATAGGGCACCTGGGAGATTAGGGCCAGCCCGAGCAGGCGAAGCATGTAGCTCCGCATATTTCGAGTACGGGTATAGCCCATATAGAGGGCGTACGCATAGATTGGAAAAGCAAGCCTGCCGCCAATTCTCCAAGCCGGATCTGTCGGAAAAAACACAAGTCCGACATGGTCAATCAGCATCGTCAGCATGGCCAACCAGTACATATAAGGCCCCCTTATTCATGTTTTACGTCTTTTCTTCCGTCAAATTCAGAATGGCGTTCATAATATCCGTTTTCGTAACCCGCCCTACCAACCCCTGAATTGGAGCCGAGGAGGTACATGGCTCGTCCAAAACAGGAAGACAATTAATCTGATGCCGAATCAATCTCGATATTGCTTCCAATAAAGAATCTCCTGGAGCAAGCGTCGTCATTTGGGCCCGGCGAGTCATAGCCATGGTCACCGGAACAGTGTGAAGATCAGTATGTCCCAGCATGACCTTCAGTAAATCTTTGCGGGTAACAATACCAATGAGCTCCTGCTCCTCCCCTGTGACCATCAGCGTGCCTGTATTTTGCTGAAACAGCATCAATACCGCATCATAGGCGGTAGCATCACCTGATATCAAAATCGGATCACTTAGTATATCTGCCACAGTCATCTTTTTGAGCATACTGCCGATATGGCTATCATATTTTGGATAACGCCCTGGCAAGTAGCCCACCTTTGGTTTGGCATCTACTAGCCCGAGCATAACGAGCAAAGCAAGGTCAGAACGCAAAGTCGGCCGCGATAGTCCCAGCTCTTCAGCGATTTTATCCCCTGTAACAGGCGCCAGACGCTGGACAATATCTACAATTTCCCGCTGTCTTTCTGACAGTTGAATAATGATTACCTCCTTATGGAATGGGGTAGTATACATTATAAATGAGCACAGATCAGTAAATTTCAGGATGTTTCAACAATTCATCAAATTTTAATCATAGACCGCTTGTTTTCAAATTTAAAATGTGTCACAATTAAAGATGTAATACATACTAATTATAAGTTTAACGTGTGCAATATGCTACATTTAAATGAACATAATGTACACCATATGATATGTATTATGTACTATATAAACCTGAGGAGGAAAATCAAATGAAATTTTTCTTGGATACTGGTAACATTGAAGAAATCAAACGTATTGAACGTTTGGGTCTGGTTGATGGTGTAACAACCAACCCTTCCCTGATCGCTAAGGAAGGTCGAGTGTTCAAGGAAGTCATTCAGGAGATTTGCAGTATCGTTGAAGGTCCCGTAAGTGCTGAAGTAATCGGCCTCAAGGCTGAGGATATGCTTACAGAAGCTTATGACATCGCAAAATGGGCACCTAACGTGGTGATCAAGCTTCCTATGACTGAGGACGGTTTGTACGCTTGTAACGAGCTGACCAAGAACGGAATCAAAACGAATGTAACACTGATTTTCTCCGCAGCTCAAGGTTTGATGGCAGCCAAAGCTGGCGCTACTTTTATCAGCCCGTTCGTAGGACGTCTGGATGATATCGCTGTTGACGGTATGAAGGTGATCCGCGATCTGAGACAAATTTTGGACATTCATGGTCTGAAATCGGAAATCATCGCTGCTTCCATCCGTAACATTAAGCATGTAGAAGATGCTGCTCTGTCTGGTGCACATATCGCCACCATTCCAGGTTCCTTGCTTCCTTCCCTGTGGAAACATCCGCTGACAGACAGCGGTATCGAACGCTTCCTTAAGGATTGGGAAACTGTACCTAAAGCTTAATTCGCCAGTCATGGCAAACTATATTGTACTAATACCCCAACAGCCCGTTTTTACGGGCTGTTTTTTGCACTTCTTTTGACAAAACAACTTGTTGTCCATATAATTGTTATAACAACTAATTAATTTCAAAGTATCCCTGTACGGAAAAATAGAAAGGAGTGCCCTATGAACAATTTGCCTCCCGATTGTTCTATTGGGATGTTGCTTGGGATTACTCATCGCAAAATGAGTCAACAGCTCTTGCATCGTCTTAAACCTTATGATATTTCCCCAGAGCAATGGTCGGTTCTATACCAAATCTATCAAGCCGAGGGTTTAAATCAGAAAGAAATTGCAGCTAAGGCCGTAAAGGATCAGCCCACTACGACCCGTATTATTGATTTGTTGGACAAGAAGGGCTGGGTACGACGTGTGAATAGCCCGCAGGACCGCCGGGCCTATTTGCTTCATTTGACTGAAGCTGGTCGACAGCTTGTGGAGGAGACCCTCCCCGTCGAACGGGATGCCAACCACGATTTTGTAAAAGGAATTTCCTCTGCCGATCTAAAGCAATTCCGCCACATTCTTTTACAAATTCATACCAACATGACTGAATCAGAAAAACAAGGAGAGAACGATTAATATGCAACAAGGCAAGCAACCTCTTTGGACCAAGGAATTTATCGTTCTTACGGTTTCCAATTTATTTTTGTTTCTGGAACTACAGATGATTGTATCTTCCATTCCTTCCTATGTGAAAAATGCATTCCATGCTACCTCCGTGCAGGTCAGTCTTGTTACGACTTTGTTCGCATTAAGTGCAATTGTCGCAAGACTTTTTTCTGCCCGTATGCTGGAAAAAGGACATCGCAGCGCCCTGATCTTCGTTGGACTGCTGTTTGCATTAGCAGGAACGCTGGGATATAGTGTTTCACCGACAATTGCGGTGCTCCTACTCATGCGTATGCTGTTTGGGATTGGCTTTGGTATGAGCAGCACTGCCTTTCCAACAATGGTCACTGACGTCATCCCTCCCAAACGTCTTGGTGAAGGAATGGGATTTTTTAGTCTGTCCACAAGTTTAGCGATGTCTATTGGGCCAACTATCGGTATTTCGATGCTGCAATACGGCAGTTTTAACCTGCTTGCCTATTCGACATCCGCTGTCATTGTTGTCATTTTCCCTCTAGCTTACTGGCTCATTCGCACACTGCCTAAGGGGCACGTCGAACCACCTATGGTTCCTTTGGAAGAAGGGCGCAAACCAGCATTTAACCGTAAATTGTGGATCCCTGCCTTGTTGAACATGTTGATGTCTATCACATATGGCGGGTTGCTCGGTTTTATGGCGCTTTATGGAGATGAAGCTAATCTTGCGCACCCGGCTTACTTTTTCCTGTTTAATGCGGTATCTATACTGATCGTACGCCCCTTCTCGGGTCGTATATATGATAAAAAAGGGGCAAAGGCACTGCTCATCCCCGGTTCCCTGTTTCTCATTGGCGGTCTGATCCTGCTTTCCTACGCACACAGTGACGCCTTTATGTATCTGTCTGCTCTTTGCTACGGTATCGGGTTTGGTGTTATGCAGCCAACGTTGCAAACCTGGATGATTCAGGTTGTGTCACCTAAACAGAGAGGCATGGCAAACGGTATGTTTCTCAATTCCCTCGATTTCGGGGTCGCAGCCGGAGCGCTTATACTTGGCGTTATCGCCAAAGCCAGTGATTATGCATGGATGTATCGTCTTTCGTCGCTGTTTGTTGTGTTGTTCTTGCTGATTTATGTCATTCAGATCATCGCAAGCCGCAAGCCTAAAACAAATGTCCCTCTGGAGGGATAAGACTATTCTTTAAAATGAATATCCATCTATACTTGCTCAAGCAGAAAAAGCACCCGTTACCATAGCTTTATTTCATGGAAAACGGGTGCTTTTTCATTTTGCAATTTATTTATATTTCGCAGGAGTTTTGTGTCTAAGCTTAGAAGAAAGAGGCTTTTCTCGAGAAATGTATGTCATTCCCTCACTCTTATTGCTGCGATCACTGGATTTGTCCCCTGCTGGTTCATCCTGTTCTGGCTTGACCGCAAATAGCATCAGCAGAGCCGCAATTCCCCCCACTGCGGCCATGACGCCAAAAAGCAGACCATGTCCACTGCGGCCTATCAGCAAAGATACAACCGGAGGACCTAAAGATACTCCGACAAAGCGCATGCTGCTGTACAAGGAAGTAATGGTTCCGCGCTCCTCTTTTTCAATTCCCTTGGTAATCAGTGCATCCAAACAAGGGAGTGCGAGCCCAATACCGCCGCCCCCTAGCGTAAACAGGCCAATCACCGCATAAATATGTTGAAAAAATCCGAGAATGGCAAAGCTAATCGTCAATATGGCCAAACCTCCAAAACCGATCCATTTCATACGTTTTTTGTGCTTGCCAATAACTTTGCCACCTAAATAAGAGCACAGACAGAGGGAAATAAGCGGGATAGCCAGCACAAAGCCCTTCCAGACGCCATGGAGGTTGTAGCGACTTTCCAGTATGTCGGATAAGTAGAACAAGACGCCAAAAATGACAAACATGCAAATACCGCCCATAGCAAATATAGCGTAGAGCCAGCGTCCCTTTTCGGCAAGCACCTGCTTCACATTCCCCACAAATTCTCGAAACATAATCGGTTGATTTTTACGCTTGGGCACATGGATCAGCCAAATGACCAAAATAAGCGAAATCAGACAGAGACCCGGAATCACTGCCAATGGCAAAAACCATAGCACAGCGCCCAACGCAGCACCGAGAATCGGACTTAATACTTTACCGAATGTGTTGTAGGTCTCGACTACCCCCAGGTTCTTGCTGGCTTCATCCTCGTTCTCGTACAGATCGCCTACAAGCGGAATAACTATAGGAAAAGCACCTGCCGCTCCTGCGCCCTGAAGTAGTCGACCTGCAATAATGGTCCAGTATGCTGCCAGGTCATGAAGCAACCAAGCTCCCACCGCAGAAATTCCCCCTCCGATCACAGTCAGAATCAAACAGGGAACAATCACTGCTTTACGGCCAAATCGGTCGGATAGATAGCCCGCAATCGGTATCAGTAAAATGGCCACCACCGCATACACTGTAATCAACATGCTAATCCGAAAGGAGCTTACATGTAGCTTACGTCCGATTTCCGGTAAAACCGGAATCAGCATGGAATTACCCAGCGTCATCATCAGCGGGATGGAACCTAATGCAACCAGATTCCCTTTATTTTGTTGCATCCCGTTACCACCTTTGCAAAAGTAATAACACACAGCTGTCCAGATTCGTTCAACAGATGTTATTGTGTTTACATTGGTGGGAATTTATACGGCTATACTTTAAAACCACCGACCCTTGCGTTTAGCAATTGCGACATATCCGCCACAGTATGAATGGACGATGCAATTTCCTCCATGGAAGCCAGTTGCTCTTCAGCCGCCGCACTGACGCTTTGGGTTCCTCCTGCCGTCTGCTCCGCTACTTCACGGATGCGTTCCGCGGCCTTCACCATTCGCTCAGATCCACCGGACATTTGTTCTACAGACCGGTTTACACTGTGAATCTGCTCGCTGACTTGTTGAATGGAACTTCCAATCTGACGAAATGCAGTTTCAGCGGATTGCATGACCTTTACGCCAGATTGCACTTCAACTGTTCCAGACTGCATCGTTGAAGCGACATGCCCAACATGCTCCTGAATATTTTGCACAAACTGTGTGATTTCTGCTGCTGAAACCGATACCTGCTCGGACAATCTTCTTACCTCAGAGGCCACAACAGCAAATCCTTTACCCTGTTCTCCCGCTCTTGCCGCTTCAATGGACGCATTAAGCGCCAGCATTCCAGTCTGTTTAGCAAATCCGGTAATAACAGATCCAATCATGCCAATCTGCTCCGCTTGTTCACTAAGTGAACGTACAGCACGTGCAGAGCTGTCTACACTTTCGCTTACCTTCTCCATCTGACGCATAGCCTGACCAATCGATTGTTCCCCTGCTTCTGCATCTTTAGCAGCTGTATCAGACAATTCATATACCTGCTCGCTTGTGGCAGCAATCCGTTCCAGCTCGTTGGCAAGCTCTTTTATGGTATCTGTAGTTTGTGTAATATCATCGACCTGATGCTCCATACCCGTCGCAAGCTCTTCCATTACACCGGAGGTATGACGATTGGCCTGATTCATTTCCTCAGTACTGACGTTAACACGCTCTGCGGTTACGGTTAATGTACGAGCCGTATCCTGAGCATCCACAATGATATTGCGGAACCCTTCAATAAGCTTGTTGTAGGAGCTCGCAATCATACCGATTTCGTCTTTGGACGTAATATCCAGTCTACTTCGCAAATCTCCTCCACCTTGAGACATTTGCAACAGCTGCTCATTCATATGGTGTAATGGACGAATAGAACGAATCAAAACGATAGATTGAGCAATACTGTAAATAATAACCAAAAGCCCTACAATGCTCGTAATTAAGGTTGTATTCGTCATCGTTTGATGCGCCTGCTGTATTTTCACCGTTACCATATCTTCCTGCGCTTTGACAAATGCTACCACCTTGGTATCAAGTTGCTTGCGCAAAACCCGTTCGTTTTCAAAATCATCGAGCAATTCAGAAAATGGAGGGAAGGCATCATCTCTTGTACTCTTATACCCCGCTGTATTCAGTAGACTATGAACTTGATTCATATAGGTATTAATCCCTGTTTTGAGATCAGTCATCTTCTTCTTTGTATCCTCATTGCCTGTATTGAGCAGAGCTTCTGTCTCCTGTAACAACTTTGCAACTTCACTTTGCTTGTTTCCGATCTCGTTCCCATACTGTTCGTCACGAGTCAACAAATATGCCCGCTCATCATTGGATATCCCGTTTAACAAAAATTGCAGAGACTTGGAGTTATACGCAATCGCCTCTTCACGGTTCATAATATCTTTGTACTCATTCTCACTATGTACACTTAAAATGTAATTGGTCAGCAGCATGGCAGCAATCACACTTGGGATCAGTATCGCGCTGAGAATCATTTTGGTCTTAATTGTTAAGTTCATGAATTGGTCCCCCAGTTGTTTCAAAATAAAATGTTCAACTTACTATATATCGTTTTATTGATCTGTTTTTTTAAATGAAACCGAAAAAGTGTATAGATTTTCAAATATATTTGTGTCTTTTTAGTGAACATATATATATTTATTAATATCAAAAAACAAAAAAATTCAAATTAGGGAAAAAGATAAGAACCATTATTCGTTTATACTTGTCGGATTCGGATGATTAAAAATGATATACTATGTAATGGTATGCTATAAGCCTCAAGGAGGATCTGCATGAAAAGTCTGGAGCTCAAACCACTTATTCACGTGCTTAACGAGTTGGAAACCCGTAGCTGTCTTATTGAGCAACAGGGACATACGATCATGGATTACTACCGTGAGCCTCAATTCGCCAACGAACTCTATAAAATAAATTCCTGTACCAAAAGTGTGATTTCTGCATTAGTTAGTATTGCTATGGATCAACGACTGGTACCCAAACCAGAGACACCGATCCTCGAATTTTTCCCCCAGTTAGCCAAAGACAGTGACCCTCGAAAGCGTGATATTACGATTGAACACCTGCTGACGATGTCTGCTGGCTTTAACTGGACGGAATTTGGGGGACAAAATTCTTTTCCTACCATGAGCAAAACGTCCGATTGGGTGCAATTTGTGCTTTCACAGCCATTATCGGATATACCAGGTACGCGAATGGAGTACAGCTCTGGCTGTTCTCAACTTTTGGCCACCTTGCTGCGTTCTGCCTCTGGACAAGCCGTTGCTGAATTTGCCGAGGAGCAATTATTCCAGCCACTTGGTATCGATAACTATCAGTGGGAAACCGATCCGCAAGGCACTCACACCGGGGGCTTTGGGCTGCATCTCAGACCGCTGGATATGCTCAAATTCGGGCGACTTTATCTGAACGAAGGAAGCTGGGAAGGACGGCAGATCATCCAGACAGAGACCGTCCGATATTCGATCCGTCCATTTCTTCCAGCCTCCAAACCACAAAAAGCATATTACGGCTGTCACTGGTGGGCTTCTTCCTTTTCAGATGAGAGAGAGACAGGAACGGAAACAGACTTTTTTTACGCACTCGGCTTTGGTGGGCAATACATTATTGTGGTCCCCTCTTATGACTTGGTAGTTGTCCTCACGGCTGATAAATTTAAAAAGAAACAGACTCCTGTGGATATTTTCCGGCAGTACCTTGTACCACTACTACTTCAGCAAAATGTATAGGGTATGATATCAATGCTAAAGTTGAAGATATTCTTTATCGGATGCCACATCAAAAAGGGCTCGCCTGTTTGTATCAGGCAAGCCCTTTTTTTTGCAATATAATCGCTACAATATAATCTATCCATCCACGGATGAACTCCTAACCTAGGCCAAGTGAATAGTGAGCTCTTGCTGTCCGCTGGAGGCTGGTGTAACGATTAACCCCTGTTCTCCTGCCAGACTAGTGCCTTCCTTCACTTGAACAGCCTCATGGATACCGCGCAGTACTAACGACCACGGTTTAACGGCACCTTCGGCCTTCACCGTAATGACAGAATCCTTGCGGCTGGCAGTAACCGTTAGCTCTTCTTCACCTGATGTATTCACAATGACCGTGCGGGTCTGTTGCCCCTCACCTAGTTCAAACAAATGAAGCGCTACTTGATCTGCATAATCATAATCCGGACGACGATCCTCATGACCGATAGCCAGCAATGTGTTTGGCTTCACGAGCACAGGCAAGGTTGTAAAATCATGATGCTCGTTGACCCAACGACCGCCAGATACGATTTCATTCGTTAGCAAATTCGTCCATTGACCCTCTGGTACATAATACTGTACATTGCCTTCTTTATTAAAGATCGGAGCTACCAAAATGGAATCCCCCAGCATGTATTGTAGATCCAGCGTGGCACAGGTAGGGTCCTGCGGGTATTCTAATACCATAGCCCGCATCATCGGCAGTCCCTTCACCGAGGATTCCACAGCAGCTGCATACAGGTGTGGCATCAGCGAGCATTTGAGTTTAGTAAAGCTGCGCACTACGTCGACTGACTCTTCGTCAAACAGCCAAGGAACACGGTATGACACATTTCCGTGTAGACGGCTATGGGAGGATAACAGTCCAAACTGTACCCACCGTTTGTACAAGTCCGGCGCAGCCGTTAGTTCAAAGCCGCTAATATCATGGCTCCAAAAGCCAAAACCACTCAAGCCAAGCGATAATCCGCCCCGCAAGGATTCTGCCATCGACTCATACGTGGACGAGCAGTCTCCGCCCCAGTGAACTGGGAACTGTTGTCCCCCGGCTGTGGCAGAACGTGCAAATAATGCGGCTTCATTTTTGCCCAGCTTTTCCTCCAGCACATCAAACACAGCTTTGTTGTACAAATGCGTATAGTAATTATGCATTTTCATTGGATCAGAGCCATCAAAATAAACTACATCTGTTGGAATACGCTCACCAAAGTCGGTTTTGAAGCAATCCACGCCTTGATCGATCAGCACCTTCAGCTTATCCTGATACCAGGCAACTGCAGCCGGATTCGTGAAGTCAACCAGCCCCATTCCCGCCTGCCACATGTCCCACTGCCACACACTGCCATCGGCTGTTTTAACCAAGTAGCCATTCTCCATGCCTTCATCAAACAATATGGACTTTTCTGCAATATACGGATTGATCCATGCGCAAATTTTGAGACCTTTAGCTTTCAATCTCTGCAGCATGCCTTCCGGATCTGGAAACATATCTTGATCCCACTGGAAATCGCACCATTGGTATTCCTTCATCCAGAAGCAGTCAAAATGGAATACCGAGAGTGGCAGATCCCGTTCAGCCATCCCGTCCACAAAATGGTTTACTGTCGCTTCATCATAATCAGTCGTGAACGAAGTGGTCAGCCACAAACCAAAGGTCCAGGCCGGCGGCAATGCAGGCTTGCCTGTCAGCTTGGTATAATTGTCCAGTACCTCCTTAGGATTAGCTCCACCAATAATAAAATACTCTAACGATTCGCCAGAAACGCTAAACTGTACCTTCGAAACATTTTCCGATGCAATCTCATAGGATACCTTTTCCGGATGATTGACGAAGACACCGTACCCTTTATTGGATAAATAAAATGGAATGTTTTTGTACGCCTGTTCACTGCTGGTCCCGCCATCTTCATTCCAAATATCAACGACCTGACCATTTTTCACAAACGGAGTGAAACGCTCTCCAAGACCGTATACGTACTCTCCCATGCCCAGCTCCAGCTGCTCCCGGAAAAAAGGCTGACCCTGTGGGTCCGTAATATAGCCTGGTCCCCGATGCCCACTGCCTGTGACTTTACGATCCTTGACATAAAAGCCTACGTCCCAGCTCTTTCCACGACCGACTCGCACACTCAGATCGCCGCTTTTCAGCACCGCTACATCCTCACCCACCGTAATAGCCACCTCTGTCGGCAAGGTGTGAATTTCAAAATCTGGTCCATGATGCACCCGTCCCTTATGGTGGTTCAGACGCACCCGAATAACATTCGGCATGGGAGAGCTGTAGGTCGCTTTCAGTAACGCTCCGTTCAGCGTATCCCCTTTGTGCTCGATTCGGTGGGTTGCTGCATATACCGTCATGGAAGCATCGTCCGTCACGATATCACGGATGTCAGCAGGATTTTGTATTTCATAGCCCTTGCGAACCAACCAATAGCCATCAGTAAATTTCATCTGTCTCTTCCTCCGTCTCAACTTTTATATTCCTTGATCCCAAATCGCTTATTGGATTTTTTCGAAATCCTTACTATAATAATATTGATTTATGTAAGGGTTTACTTCTTCTATTTTGACGTTTAGTATCAATATTTTGATATTTTCTATATAAATCAGTGTGCCGAAAGGAATCAGTGAAATGCAAAGGGAAATGTTACGAGAAAATCGTATTCACGGCAATCCCATGCATCCAGTCAGCGTATATCCGAGCGTAGAGCAATTGAACGGAAATCGTATATTGGAGTCCCATTGGCATGAGGAAATGGAGTTTATCGTAGTAGAACAGGGGAGCGCTGTATTTCAGACGGATATGATCTATACGGAGGTTAGCGAAGGTGAAGCCCTTTTTGTAAACAGTGGCGAGCTTCACGCCGGTTATTTACAAAAAAGTCCTCGCTGTGTATTTTCTGCGGTGGTGTTTCACCCGGACATGCTGCACAGCCGCACGCAAGATACAGTTCAGACCCAGTTTATTGAACCGTTTATCCATAAAAAGCTCGTCCCTCCCCCTCACATTCGCGGTGTGCAGTCTTGGGAGCAGGAGCTATTGACCGCGTTGAAACGTATTATCACCAGCCATGAACAGAATGCGCCTGCCCGTGAACTGGCGACCAAAGCGCAGCTCTATAGCATAATCGCCTGCCTGTTCCCGCATATGACTCCGGCTAACGGAGAAGACGTGGTTATGGCGAGTCAACGCAACAAGATCGAACGGATCAAAAAAGCACTGGCGTACATCAACAGTCATGCGCATGAGCCCATTCGTTTGCGAGAGATCTCAGATGAGGTTGGGATGAGCGAGGGACATTTCTGTCGTTTCTTCAAGCAGATGGTGCAGAAAAGTCCGGTTGAATATATCAACTATCAGCGGATTCAAAAGGCTTGCAGGTTGCTAGAGCAAAGTGACCGCAAAGTAGTTGATATTGCGCTGGATGTGGGATTTGAAAATCTAAGCTATTTTATTGCAACCTTTAAAAAATGGAACGGCCTGACTCCTTCGCTATACCGCAAGCAGCACGAAGCAGATCAGGCGCTTGCTGTCCCTGCTATAACAGACTGAAAAGCATGATTTTGATTTGAATCGCAGCCAGTAAAGTTACAAAAAAGAAAGAACGAGCGGAAGATCCAGTTCTCCGTTCGTTCTTTCTTTTTTGTTATACATGTCCAATTCACCGAATAAGCAAATCATTTATTTTTTGGCTTCATAAGTATAAGGACAATTTTTCTTCGTTTAATATAGTAGAATATATAACCTCCTACTCCTCCTAAAACAGAGGGAATTAACCAGCCTAATCCTACATCATATAACGGAAGAATTTGAGTGAAAAAATCATTAATTACTTTAATTTTTATTCCAGCAGCATTCAAGCCGTCAAATAGACTAACAATGAAGGTTAATATTAAACTGCCTTGATATACTTCTGATTTTCCTTTAAACACGGAATGTAAAAATGTTAAAAATATTAGAGAAATCGCAATAGGATATATTGCAATTAACACTGGCGTTGAAACCTTAATGAGCTGTGTTAAACCTATATTGGCTACAATGGTACTAAATATGGATAACATGAGAGCAATTCTTTTATAAGAAACTTTCGGAAACAATGTATGAAAAAAGGAAGAACAGGACGTAATAAGCCCTACGCTTGTCGTTAAACACGCTACTGTAATCATTAAGCCTAATAAAATGGAGCCGTAAGATCCAAAATAATAGGATGAAACCTTGGCTAACACCTCAGCACCATTTTCTAAAACACCCAGTTTTTCAACGCTAGAAGCTCCCATGTAGGCAAGAGACGTATAGATAAATGCTAAGAGGACAACCGCAATGGTTATCGATTTGGCACAAATAATCATCAGCTCTTTTTTGGCAGTAACTCCTCTTTCCTTAATTGCATTCACAATGATAATTCCAAAAATAAAGGCTACAAGAGCATCCAATGTTAAATAACCTTCTTGAAAACCTTTGAAAAAGACGTGCGAAGTATAGCCTTCAGCAGGTGCTTGGAAGGCTCCTATGGGGTGAATAAGAGCTACAACCACCAGGATTCCAATGAATGTCAATTTAATGGGGGTTAAAAACTTTCCGATCACATCAATAATTTTTGTAGGGTTAAGTGATAACAAGCATGCAACTCCAAAAAAAAGAATTGTAAATACAAAAAGTGCGACAGGATGATCTGTATGGTTTGAAAAAAAAGGTTTTACTCCAATTTCAAACGACACACTACCGGTTCTTGGAATTGCATATAAAGGGCCAATGGCTAGATAAAGGATCGTTGTAAAGACAATCCCGAATACAGGATGTACCCGACTCGCTAAAGTTTGTAAATTGCTTTTGCCTGAAAAAACAAAGGCAGTGATGGCTAGTAACGGTAAACCAACTCCGGTAACCAAGAAACCCGCATTGGCTATCCATACATTCTCTCCAGCCATTTGACCAAGCATAGGTGGGAAGATTAGATTCCCTGCACCAAAAAATAAGGCAAATAGCATCGATCCTATAATAATAATAAAGGACGAAGAAACACTTTTTGACATAATAAATCCTCCAACCATGAAATCACAACAATTTGTTATCATTCATTTTCTTTTTATTTTGTATAGTACTTGTGAATAGGGCATAGCAGCACCAAGTAGGGATAGCCATCCGCTAACCCTTCCCGATCGGTGTAAGAACATTATCCAAGATGTGAGTTTCGATAACTCATCATTACACAATACTCTATATACGTTCACGGTTTCAAGTAACTTTGTACTTGCGAAAGAACCACTTCATCCCCTTGCTCTAGCAATTTATTATGCTATCAGTATGACCATGTCAGCCAGACCTTAGAAAAATTCTGCTTCTTGCCAGTTTCTCCTCCTACTAAATGAGCCCAATGAACTATGAACAATTTTACACGTAGGACTTAATTCTTACAAGATAATAAAAGCTCTGTATAACCCATCTAGAATTGATTGCAATAAGCACAGGAAATCTTGGGAAAATGCCCTATGGATTCAATTGAATCATCCTTACAATTAATAGTACAGACAATGCTTAATGACGTTGTCAACACATTGAGCGGCTACAATTTGAAGGGGTGCTTAAACATGAGGAATTTGGCAAAACGCAACTATTGGTCTTTGAGCGTTTTTAACTTCGCTTATCTGTTTACATGGTCTGCCGCCATGTCTTTTTTTGTCATTTGGCTGGGACAAAGCCTGGGGATTTCAGAAACCTACACAGGATTTTTATACGCGGCGAACTCTATCGTCGCCTTGATCATGCAACCCCTGTTTGGGTACTTATCCGACAAGCTGGGCTTGAGAAAACATCTGCTGTACATACTCTTTACGATCCTTTTGCTCGTCGGGCCCTTTTTTATCTATGTATACGGTCCATTGCTTCAAACGCAGTTCGTCATTGGTGCCATTGTCGGTGCACTATTTATCGGTTTGGTGTTTAATGCAGGTAACGGTGTCGTCGATTCCTATATGGACAAAGTATCGCGCAAATACGGCTTTGAATACGGACGAGTTCGTATGTGGGGCTCACTCGGGTGGGCGGCCGCTACTTTTGTTGCGGGGCGGGTCATCAACATCAATGTAAATCTGACCTTCTGGATTGCCTCCGTATCTGCCGTTGTTGCCATGATCTGCATCTTCCTGACCAAAGTCGAAATTTCTGGACAGGAGCAGCAGAAAACTGAATCGTTGAAGCTCATTGACGTACTGCATCTCGTACGCACCACAAAGTTCTGGTTTCTCATGCTATTCATGGTTGGCGTGACCCAAATTTATGAGGTATATGACCAGCAATTTGCCACCTATTTCGTATCTCAGTTCAGTTCCAAAGCAGAAGGAAATCAATTCCTTGGCGATTTAAGTGCTGTGCAGGTATTCCTAGAATTTGTGTTCCTGTTTGTTACCCCATGGTTTGTGAACAAAACGACTGCCAAATGGGCATTGATTATTGCCGGAACGATCATGTCGTTGCGTATTATCGGTTCTTCGCTGCCATTCGGTTCTATATGGGTGGCTGCGATGAAGATGATTCACTCCCTGGAAAAACCGCTGATTCTGGTAGCCATCTTCAAGTACATTACCGTCAACTTTGACCAGCGCTTATCGTCCACCATGTACCTACTGTATCTGTTTATGGGCTCCCTGGTGGTATCTGTTTTCTCACCTATTGTCGGACATATGTATGAAGTTCTGAATTTCCCAATTACTTATGTTATTTTGGGTTCCATTGCAGGTCTGTTCACCATCATTTCCTGCTTTACGCTAACAGCTGACAAGAAAAATGGAGAACGATATCTAGAGGAACGCCGCAAACAGAATCTGAAAAAAGCTGCTAAACAAGCTGAAGCAGTTCATTCGTAATTATATGTAAATTAATTCCGACACAAGAGTTGAATACAACAGCGGTAGTCTAGGACTTGTTTTTCTCGTCCAAGACTACCGCTAACTTGCTTTAAATTTTGAATACAGACACCGTTTGATTCATCTCTTCCGCCCGCTTGGCAAGCATGTTAGCACCTGCGGACACTTCCTCCATGGAAGCAGTAGTTTCCTCGACTACGCTTGCGACTGTTTGAGTAGAGTCGGCTGCACGTTCGGAGATTTCGGCAATTTTCTTCATAGATTCCACCATAGAAATGGTTCCTTCATTTACGGATCTTGCTTCTACAGCCGCCGTGTCTACCTCACCGCTCACCTCTTCCACGGCACCGACAATTTCAGAAAAGACGTTACCGACACCTTCGACAAGCATCATACCTTCATTTAGAGATTGAACACCTTCATTCATCGAAATCACAACTTCGTCTGTTCTTAATGCGATTTCGTTGACCAGAGAGGAAATCTTGCCCGTTGCTTCACTTGCTTGTGCCGACAAATTACGTACTTCATAAGCGACAACCGCAAATCCTTTTCCCTGCTCTCCCGCTCTTGCAGCTTCTATACTCGCATTGAGTGAAAGCAAGTTGGTGCGAGCAGATATATCACTGATCATAGCTGTGATCTGTCTAATCTCCGCAGATTTTTCGCCTAGAATATTTACCACTTCAGCGGATTGAGTTACCTTGGTATGCACATCTCTTATTTGAGAGACAGTGGAAGACATTTGGGTTTTCCCGTTGTTTGCTTTTTCTTGTGCTTGGGTTGTGAGGTTCGCCACATTCACAAAGCGATTGGTTATGCTCTCTACACTTTTAGAAACGCCTACCGTGTAATTCAGCGTTTCAGCTATATCTGCAAGCTGTGTCTGAGAACCCTCCGCAACCTGAGTGGCACTTATAGCTATCTGCTCGGTAGCAATGCTTGTCTGTTCTGCACTGGCCGTTAGCTGTTCAGCCGTAGAGGCAACCAGTAAGGAATTATCCACAACTTCCTTTAAAAGGTTACGTAGCGAATCGCACATTTCATTAAAATCGGATGCCAGCTCCCCGACCTCATCTTTGGATCGGACCCTAAGGGGTTCCACTTGCAGGTCCCCTCTCGTTACCAGCTTTATCTGTTCTGCTATTTTTAATATGGGCTTAGTGAACGATTGAGCCAATAAAAAAGAACCGATAATTCCAAGGATCGTACATATGATAGTCAAAGAAATCATCAAAAGTCTACCTGAATGGTAAGATTGACTCGATTGATTAGCTGCCTCAGTGGCATACTGCTCATTAAGCAGCTTCAGTTTATTTACATCGTCTAATGCTGCCTTATAAATAGAAGAATTTCCATGAATGATCATGTAGGCCATCACTTTGTCGTTTTCTTCCATGGCCGCAGAAACCACCTTTAGATGGCGAAGATACATTGCCCACTGACCATAAAAGTTGGTGAACAGTTCTTTTTCCTCTGCCGTAGAGGCCAAACTTTGATATTTATTTACACTCTTATCCATTGAATCTGTAGCTTTGGCTAGTTCTTCTTGATAAGTGCTGCGAGCAGCTGCATCCTCTTCGAGTATCATTCGAACGGTGAGTCTATCGATTTCTGTAATCTGCTTATCCATACCTTGAAGAAGAATAACCGCAGGTAACGACCTGTTATTTACCTTATCAGAAGCCTCCCCCATTTCCGACATCTTAATGACGCCTATAACACTTGAAAGGGACAGTACGATTACCAGTATGAGCGCTGCACTAATTATTTTTTTCTTTAATGTTAATTTAAACACCCTTATCTTCCTCCCGTGACTGGTCTCGTATCATCCCTGCTGAGCTTTCCAGTATATGCGTATTTGGCGTAAGAGCTCAGCCTTATCTATCTTTCCACTGATATAGCTTTGGATAGATGCTCCTGTGATGGCCCCATGATCAGGTGGAAGGGTTGCCATAAACGGCAGCGTCTTTCCGTTCGACATATATGACTTGATCGATTTACTCAAGGGATCGGAAGGCACTAAGTCAATATTCTTAAAGGCTGGTATAACATTAGCCTTGTTAACCAAAAGTTCCTGTCCCGACTTTTCGTATACCAGCCAGTTTAAAAATTTCTTTGCTTCCTCTTGCTGCTGTGGCGTAGTAGCTGTGGAGTCAATGAATACATACTTTGTCACACCAACTGTGATCTTTGAATTGTTGGGATCATCTGTATTATCGTTTAGCGGAAGAGGCAAGAACCCGTATTCCTCATTTGCCGTATCATTGCTCTTTATTCCATTCCAAGCCCAGTTGCCCATAAACCAAAGCCCTACCTTGCCCTCTCCCAAAGCTTTGGATCCATCCTCATACGTACTGTCCAAAGGCGCGTGTTTATTGATGTTGTTATCCTTGAGCAGATCTAAAGTTTGTACCCATCCAGACATTACATTGTTTTGGGACATATCGATGGAGTTGTTCTGCATACCTTTAACAAACTCTGGAAAACCTCCAGGTTGAACAGAATAAGCCAGAGCCAGAAGATGAGAGCCAAGAGACCAGTCCATTGGTGAAAGCATGACTGGTGCTACTCCCGACTTCTGAATTTTAGCCATTAATGAATTCAGGCTGCTTCTACTGTTGACCGAAGAAGGATCAAAAGGACCCCCTGTTGCCTTGTCCAATACTTTTTTGTTATAGATTAATCCGTAGCCTTCCACTGCAAATGGGAATCCCAGCACAGCATCGTTTTTCTTAACTGCATCAAGTCCATTTTCTATCGTATCGGCTACCCACTTCTCTTTACTTAAGTCAACGGCTTTATCCAGGAATGTCTGCGTGTCACCCGGGTCAAGCATCGACATCGTTGCTGGGCTTCCTGAGCCGTACATCGACATCAGCTTTTGATATGCAGACGTTCCCTCTGGAGCGGTTATAATTTCTAAAGATACTTCAGGGTGCTCTTGATTGTATTGTTTTGCGACTTCTTCTAATTGGGTTTTTATTTCAGATTTAGAATTCAAAAATGTAATCTTGGTCGTCTGCTGTGATACTGGTGATGCTGAACAACCTATAAACATCATTAAACATGCTAGAGAAATCGCAACTTTTAGCTGTTTTCTCATTAACTTTCCCCCTAAGGATTTACTTTGTAAATTTTATGAACAATATTCAATGTTATCGACATAATTCCCCAGGAAGATTAGAATTTTTTGGGTGGTAAATATCGGAATTCAGTTGAATAGTACAAACTGGTTGTTACGTCAAGTTGATGAACAGGAAAACGCAACAAATTTTTATCCAGTCGCGTCTTAATATGGGGGAAAGTTACTGTGCAACAAATTAATCAAAAAAAGGAGCAATCTTTTATGAACAAGGCATTCTTTGGCGCTTTTCTTGCTATCTTTTTATGTATTTCATCGTCCACTGCTTATGCAGCACAAAATCAAATCAAAATTGACGGTGTGGCTATAGCAACCGATGCAAAGCCACAAATGAAGAACAAACGTACAATGGTGCCTCTACGTGTTATTAGCGAAAGTTTGGGGGCTAACGTCGAATGGTCCGATTCCGAGGTTATTCTCGCTAAAAGCGATATGAAAGTAAAATTAGCAGTAAACAAAAGCACAGCGGAGAAAAACGGTCAAAAGATACAGCTTGATGTAAAACCATACTTGAAAAATAACAACATATATGTTCCACTTCGTTTTATTGCAGAGACATTTGGCTGTAATGTCAATTACAGCAACTTTGCAGTGACTATTAATATTGAACCATTGCTCATAGACGGTGTACAAGTAAAGGCACTTCAACAGGAATACCATATGATTATGGGCGGCGTAGTTCAGCAAATTCATGGCAATGCATATAACAAAGCCATTTATAATATTTTTGCAAAAAACAAAGGCGAAAAAGTCGAAGCACCTGAAAACTATTCTTGGAGACTCACTATTGACACACCTGGGTCTTATTATAAAAATGCACAATACGATTTTTTAGACCAAAAAGGGAAAAGCTTAGCTCGTTTTGATGTGTATTCTTTAATCCAGTCCTTTCCATCCGAAGTTTTAATCGGGTATCCCAAATTTTTGATTCATGACGTATCCAAAGATGAGTGGTACTTGTTTAGCGATAGCGCAGCAAAATCTATTAATCAGTTAATTAATAATGCTACAAATAATGGTTTTATGACGGTTATAAGTAATACAGTTGCATAATACGATTTTATCTTATTATCGTCTCTATTAGATAAAAGGCGAATTCCCAGCTGAATAAAACAGCATGGGAACTCGCCTTGTTTAAAACCTGTACAAGCTCAACTCCTACTTTTACATAGTAAAGGAGTACGGGGAGTTATTTGTCCATCTGTAGCATTTCGGACTCATAGGACTGAAATGCATTTTCCATCCCCATTACTACATCTTTAATCTTCATATATCCTTTGGTATACGGCTCCGAATCACGAATTTCTTCCCACATATAGTGATATTGCTTCATATCCTCTGTTTCGCATACAACGAAATCCGTATAGTCCTTTCCGGGCAGTGCTTCTGCATCGAAAAAACGAACCTGAACATGTTCGCTGTACTTCTGAATACGAGCCTGCAAGGCCCCCGCATGTTTGCGGCGTTCTTCCCGAGGAAGAGCCAACCAAGAAGGGTAGAATTCCAATAATACAATCATCATATAACGCATATGCCTATCTCCTTTTTAGTGAAGCTTGAATGGATTTATCGTTATTGTACGCTGCTTGTCTGCCAAGCCGCATTAACATAGGTTAATGCGGCTTGCTGCGCAGCAAACGACTAAGTGAGACGGGGGATACACCTATGTACGAAGCTATATGGTATTGTGCAACTCGTTTGTCTAACCCGGGATACTTGAGAAGAAAGGCATCATAACGTTCCCTAGCAGAAAGATATAACAATTCGCGTTCCCGTTCCTCTTTGCGAATGTACAGTCTTTCTACGCTTTTACGCACGAATCTTTCCCACATATGGCTTGTATCCATAAGCTCCTTTAATACGTAATATGGAATTTCAATAACAACCGAATCTTCCATGGCCTCAATCGTAAAAGTGGATGGTTTACCTTGAACCATAGCGCCATAAGAGGTTACATAATCATCTTCTGGTGAAAAACCAACATTATACTCTCTGCCATCTGCCAAAGTATAAAACAAACGGAATAATCCCTCCGAACAAAAATAAGCATGTTTCACAGGTTCCCCTGTTTCAATAAGATATGTCCCTTGCTGAACATGCCTCACACGGGTTTGCTCTACAAACCTGTTCCAATCCTGATCTATAATTGAGGCTTGATGAGCCATTTGTTCTAATGAACGATAATATAATTGCATCTCCTCACCACCCCACAAAACGTTGATTAAGGAATCAAAGATACCTTTAGGACTATATAAGAAAACAGGGGCTATCCCACAGGTCTGGGTAGACCTGCAGGACAACCCCAGTGATGTATTCTATCAGGCTTCCGTAGCATCCTTTTCCACGAAAAGAGACACCTTGCGTATACCGTCGGCTCCGATCACGACAAGTCCCTGGTCCGACAGGCGGATTTCAGGGATTACGACCAGTGCGAGCAGCGACAGTGTCATTAGCGCGTTGTTCAACATGCAGCCGGATTGCTGAAGTGCCTGGCTGATGCTTTCGGACTGCGCAGCTACCTCAGCAAACGGAGCTGGGGACATCAGCCCGGCGATCGGAAGCGGGAAGCGCGTCTCACCCGAGGCGGATACGACCACCACGCCGCCACGCAGGGCAACGGCCTGCTTCGCCGCCTGGGTCATGAGCTCGTCATCATTGCCGATGACGAGCAGGTTGTGGCTATCATGCGCGACGGTCATGGCAATTGCGGCTGGCTCGGTGAAGCCGACGCCTGTCACAAGTGCTACCGCGTGGCTGCCACTGGCATGATGCCGCTCGAAAACGGCGATTTTGCACAAGTCTTGTGCAGGATCTGATGCAACTTCACCATCACGCACCGGAACGGTCATCCGCACTTCCTTCGTATCTACATGATTTTCCGTGACACGAATTACCCGTACAGATACATTCCCTTCCTGCACTGGAGCCGCAATACGGAAATCTGCGGCACTCAGCTCTCGACCCAAATGGACCGTGTCCATTACTTCCGCAGGATAAACGAAGCCCTCCCAGTCGGCGACCATTTGACCGTACTCGGCCACCAGTTGACCCGCTGCAATGGTAGCCGTCACATTCACTTCGGCCAATCGGCCATCAAGCAAGATAATATCGGCAATCGCACCGGGAATGATCGAGCCAATGTCCCGTGCCACGCCGAAGCGCTCTGCCGTATTCAGCGTTGCCATTTGAAAGGCAGTCACTGGCTTAACGCCCTGCGCAATGGCATGACGGACAACGAAATCCATCTGCCCTTCATGGAGCAAGGATTCTGCGCTGCGATCATCCGTCACCAGCATCATACGGCGCGTGTCGAGACCCATTTCCGTGCTGGCACGGATCGTCTCGGCCACATCATGCCATGCGGAGCCTTGCCGCATCTTGGCATACATGCCGAGCCGAATACGCTCGGCTACATCCTCGGGCGTGGCACATTCGTGATCGCCCGTAATTCCTGCGGCTGCATAGACCGGCAGCCGCCAATCATCGGAGGCCCATGTAAAATGGCCATCCGCCACTTTGCCGGCGCGCAGCGTGGCCTGAATTTCCCCGATCATCACGTCGTCGCCATAGACGACGCCAGGGAAATTCATAACTTCGCCCAGCCCGATCATATCCGGGCCCCAGCTTAGAGCCTCTGCGACTTCCGCCGGACCGAAAGAGGCACCTGTCGTTTCCAGCTCTGGGCCTGTGGAAGGCACGCACGAAGCTACCTGCATGTAAGCAGCCAGCGGTGTCGTGCGTGCTTCGTCCAGCATCAGACGAAGCCCTTTTAGACCCAGCACATTGGAAATTTCATGTGGGTCAAAAAAACCGCCCGTCACGCCCAGCGGCAGTACTGCCTTCGCAAACTCAGTTACGGTGAGCTGTGTGCTTTCGATATGACAATGTCCGTCCAGCAAACCCGGTGCCATATAGCGGCCTTCCGCTTCAATGATTACGGTGTCTTCTCCAATCGTATGGCTAACGTCTCTACCGACATATGCGATACGAGAACCTTGCACAGCAATAGACATGCCCGGTAACAATTCGCCCGATACCACATTGACCAGCGTACCTCCGCGGATCACCAGCGATGCCTTGCGCTCCCCTCTAGCTGTAGCTATCAACTCGGGTACACAGTCCGCCAGCGGCGGGCGTTGAAATACTCTCTTCATGTCCATTACGTTTGTAACCTCCGTTTATGCTTCTTACCTGTTTGGCTTATTTGCTTATGTTACTGGAATACGCTCAACAATGCCAGCCGCCCCTAAAGAACATGGTCACTTTATTCCACTTTACGGATATACGTCTCCGATTCCTGCGAACTCACGAATGGCGTAATCTCCCCTATGCTATATATATGCAGCAAATGCATCGCTCGCGTACAGGCCGTGTAGAACAATTTACGCTCACTCTCACGCTGGTATTCTTGGACTGATCCGTCATAAATGAGGACCGCATCAAACTCCACGCCTTTCGCCAGGTAGGCCGGAATGATATGAATCCCCTTTTCAAAAGCAGGGGTTGTTTTCTTAATTAATTTTGGCTTTACTGGCAGTTGTCCTTCCAGTGCTTCGTAGGCTGCCGCGCTTTCATCAGCATTTTTACAGATCACCGCGATGGATTCATAACCCTCTGCCAGCAATTTTGTAACATTCCCAGCAATCAGTTGGTGAAGCTTTTCACGCGAGTTCACCTCGGTTACCAGAGGCTTCTCACCCTTACGGTTAAACGGAACAATATGCTCTCCCCCTGCTACCATCCCCCGGGTAAACTCTACAATCTCCTGTGTTGAGCGATAGCTGCGTGTCAGGGAAATCATCTCGGTCTGGTCTGCTCCATACAGGTCATACAATGGTTCTGCATCCTGAAGCACCGAAGCATGGGCATAGATGGCCTGATTAAAATCGCCGAGTGCCGTCATTTTAGCCTGCGGAAATAATCGTTTAAAGAAAGCCAGCTGGAATGGTGAATAGTCCTGTGCCTCATCAATAAACACATGACGGATGTTACTATTGGAACGGAAGCCCAGCATCAGCTCACGCAAATATAAAAAGGGCGTCACATCCTCATACGCTAATTCTCCAGCCTGAATTCGTTTCAGAGTTTGCCGACTAATTTCACTCCAGTTGACGGGTAGCTCTGCATGATTCGACAGTTGACTTAATAACGTCTCGTTCATAAACAACTCGCTGTATAGACGGGTTGTATCCACGAAGCGAAGTGCCTTAATCCACTTGCGCAAGGGCTTTAAGCGGTCACTGACCACCATACGTGCCAATATTTCTCTTTCACGTGTAAAGTCGTCGAAGGTATCGCCTTTATTCTTGGATTTACGGCGCATGCGGTTATATGCACGCTGATAATCCTCCGGCTCCATCAGATCCATCTGCTGGTCCACCCAAGGAGCGGAGCATTCTTCCTTACCAAAGCGGGCCAGCTCTTTGAGCATCCAATCGCGCAACAGTTCCAATCGGTTCGCCAGCCGCACAGCCGAGTCGAATTCATAAAACTTGCTTGCCATTTGCTCTACTGAAATCACCTCACGTCCCTGAAAACGAACAGGTTTAAAACGCATTCCCTCCTGTTCCAGATGCGCCTTGTAGCCTGTAATCACATGTAAGAACGTCTTGGATGACTTAAAACGGATACCTTCCATCCTAGCTTCATACCCAGGCTGTGACGACGCTGATAGCACATATTCCAGCTGCTCAAAAGGATCTTCTAACTGAAACTCCCGGCCCAAACGCCGTTCCAAATATTCCTGAAACGTGGCCTGAAGCATATTTTCCTCACCCAATTCAGGCAATACCGTCGAAACATAACTGTTAAACATGGGGTTTGGCGAAAATAACACGACCTGATCCGCTCGCAAGCGATCCCGATACTTATACAGCAAATACGCTACTCTCTGAAGCGCAGCAGAGGTTTTGCCGCTTCCTGCCGCTCCCTGAACAATAAGCATACGGCTTCGGTCATCACGGATGATGCGATTCTGCTCCTTTTGAATGGTTGCGACAATACTTTTCATTTGAGCATCCGAGCTCCGGCTTAATACGGCTTGAAGGAGTTCGTCTCCAATGGTCACTCCTGTATCGAACATAAAGCGAATCTGTCCGTCACGGATTGAGAATTGGCGTTTGAGCGTCAGTTCTCCTTCCATCTCTCCTGCTGGGGTCTTATAAGAAGCGGGACCTGGCATGTTATCGTAATAAAGATTCGAAATAGGCGCACGCCAGTCGTAGATCAGAAATTCCTCATCCTGATTATCCAGCAGGGAGGCAATGCCCAGATAAATACGCTCCGCAGTCTGCCCTTCCTCAGCAAAATCAATGCGTGCAAAATAGGGTGAGTCCAGCAACTTTTTCAAACGACCTAGCGCCTCAGTGGAATGCTTGTGTCTTCGTTCCCGCTCAGACAAAATCTCAGACTGCTGACGCAAACTGGTGGACGTCTCACCCACATCATCCGCCTCACTGAAATTGATCGTTACCTCATCCCAGAAGTCTTTACGCATATCGACGACATCGCCGCGCACAGAACCAACCTCTGTCTCCAGCTTCCGAATACGTCCGCTAATGACTGCGGTCACATCTTCTACTCTTCGTTGTTCCTCATTCCATTGCTGCTCAGTAGTCACTGACATCGCTCCTGTTCCGTTTCCTCCTGCTCCGCGCAGGGCTCCCTTGCGTACAAACTATGCTCTATTATGGACCCGGGCATACTCATCGCATCCCCCTGATCCGGGAAAATTGACTATTCCTTTGAAGCATGCTATAATGTAACAAGAAGTGTGTTAACAACTTATGCAATACGGTTTTACGATGTAAAACATAGCATCCTCTATTGTAGCAAGTTCAGTCCCTGTTCGCAACCAGTGGGCTTTTTTTTGTATTTTCTGGCAATCTTCCATTAGCCTGTTCCTACATCCTTGAATTCATTACATAAAAAAGCGACCGTCCATCGGGACTGACCCCCGTTTGTGAGACAGGGATCAAAACACCTTCCAAGTTTAAGCAGCCAGTTGTCGGAAATGAACCGGCGACTGGTTGTTTAGTTTTGTTTGAATGCGAATTGAGTTATAGTAAAGGATGTACTCTCGAACGGTCTGCTCGACGATTGCCGTCGTCGTACAGGTTAAACCTTCGAGGTAGAACGTTTCAGACTTTAGTGTGGAATGAAACGATTCGATGGGGGCATTATCAGCAGGCGTTCCCTTACGGGACATGCTCATGGTAATGCCTTTTCCTTTTACAGCTTCCTGGTAGGCCAAGGATGTGTAGACGCTGCCTTGATCGCTATGAAGTATTGCACCTGGTAGAGATGGCAACTGACGAAGGGTATCGAGCACAAATGCGGTATCCTGCTTGTCAGCTATACTGTATGCCACAATCTCTCCGTTAAACAAGTCTAAAATACTCGACAGATACAACATTCTTCCTCCAAATGGCAAATACGTAATGTCCGTTACAAGTTTTTGCATAGGCGTATCTGCTTCAAACTGTCGCTTTAGCAGATGCTCCGCGATATGAATGGGTTGCCCAGTAGGTTTCCGTTTCTTCGCTTTGACACGACATTGCAGCCCTTCACGCTGCATAATCCGTTGCACGCGTTTGTGGTTTACCATATACTCCCTCCGAAGCAAGGCGGTGATTTTCCGGTATCCATAACGATATTTATGCTGGATACAGAGTTCGCGGATTTTCTCTACCAAGTGATCCTCAAGTTTGCTCGCATACTCCGCCTTCCAGCGATAGTACGTGGCGCGAGGGATTCCTATCCATGCACAAGCTTGCTTCACACTCACTTCCCCTCGGATCGACTCTATCCACTCCATTACGATCTTTGACGATACCTCCTCTCCAGTACGCTGTACTTTTTTAGCAACTCTAGTTGTTGTCTCAAAAACCTGTTCTCAGCCTGGACCTTCTCTAATTCCGAAGTGTATTCGGGCCCTTTACCGTAGCTGTATTGTTTACCTACAGGCTGCTCTAAACGGTTCTGCTCGCCATTACGGTACCATCTCATCCAAGTTTCCACTTGTGTCTTGTTTCGTATGTTTAATTGCTCCATGATTTCTTTGACCGGTATACCAGCAATTCTCATTTCAATCGCCTTCATTTTAACTTCTAATGGATAACTGACTCTTGTTGCCAACGAAAAAACACCTCCAAGGTTGTCTCCATATCTTACGACATGGTTGCATTCTCTTGAAGGTGTTTTGATTTGTCTCACGTTAAGGGGTCAGTCCCATCTGATTGATGAATGCGGTCGCCTTTTCTTTTTTTTCGAAATTGCCTATCGACTCTCTTCCACAGGATGAATATGATCGGCCAGTCTGCTTAATCGCTCCAGCTGATGACCATAGTCGTACATCGTCGCAGCTACGATGGAAAGCCGCAGCATTCCCTCCTCACAATGGTCAAAACGTGTAATGGCATGCTTCATAAAATCGCCGTTGGCCTGCTGAAACAATTCACTTTCATCCTCATTTGGTTTCAGTTTATTTTCGAATTTCAGCAGAGCGTGCTCGTGGAAACGAATCAGCCGCTCCAGATGATCGTCAAAAAATGCATCTGTTCCCTTTGGACGTAAAGACTGAAAGTAGTGCCTTTCCACCGCATCCAAGACCTCGTATCCTTTGTGCAAACTTTCGAGCATTTGTTTGTATACGACCATTTGTCTGGTCTGACTAAACTTGGTGCGCTTGAGCTTTTTCTGCTCCTCTTCGAACAAATGATATTTGTCCGAGAGTGATTTAATAGCTCCCTGCAAATTTCCCTTTTCCTCTCTAAAGACAGACTCCTTAATCTCATCGGAAATGGCGGTTCGCAGCAGCAAGGACATGCTATTAAATACATTTTGAATCTGATTGATAAACTGCCTTTTCGGTTTGGGAGGAAAAACAGTAATGTTGATGACAAAAGCAGACACAATCCCGATCAGAGTCAGCGCAAAGCGGGTTACTGCAAATTTCCAGTCCCCTGAAGCTTCCATGACAGAAACAACGGTCACAAGTGTCAATCCAACCGTATCAGCCATGTTTATTTTCAGACATATCATAAGTACCAATACACATACCAGTCCGACCGCAATCGGCTCATTCGAAAATACCATTCCGCCCAGCAACGCCATGACTGCACCTAATGTGCTTGTTTGGAGTTGATCCAGAAAATAACGCCACGACCTATATATCGACGGTTGCATGGCAAAAATAGCGGCTATCGCTGCCCCCACAGGCGAATGGGTGTTCAAAAGCGTGCTCAGAAAAAGGGCGAGCGTCACTGCGATTCCCGTTTTTAACACCCGTGCTCCAAAAGCCAAAGCCATCCCTCCTGCTTACCCTTCAAATTTATTCATACCGAATTACTATAATGAAATTTCAAGACAAAGTCCATGTTTTATTATTATCCAAAACCATTGGAGATCAGGAATATTTATGAAATGTATAGTTCCTGCTAGGATACATATCAACAGAATTTCCCTATCTGCATCAACATCGCAGAAGGATCTCATCGTGCCATGGATTAGTAAAATCTGAGAAGAGCACCCGTCCGCAGGGCAACTTTTACAAAACCCGGCAAGCCCGTAAACAAAATCATGACACAATAAAAGCCGGAGCCTCCAAGCGGACTCCCCTGGAACGTCATAGGATAAATGAGAATGGCGGAGGAGGAATGAAGGCATGCTTCGAGTCGCATTATTTACAGACACGTATACGCCTGATGTCAATGGCGCTGCTCTGACACTGGAACGATGGATTGGCTATTTGGAGACACACGGGGTATCTACTCTTGTCTTCGCACCGGAGGCAGACCATCATCTGTCCTCGGGGCCGGGCGTGGAGCGTTTTCGAAGTATTCCCTTTTTATTGTACCGGGAATGTAGACTAGCGATCCCTAACGCCAAACAAATCAACGAGCGCCTGTCAGCCTTTTCCCCGCATCTAATTCATGTCGCTACTCCGTTTAACCTTGGCCTGTATGGAACAAGCTACGCTGCCAAACACCATATTCCACTTGTCGCCTCCTATCACACCCACTTTGATAAATACCTCGAATATTACAAGCTTCGCTGGCTTGAACCTGCGTTATGGAAATACATGCTCTGGTTTCACAGACATTGTGAAAGGGTATATGTCCCCTCTCGGTCAACCATGGAATTGTTACGCAATAAAGGAATGGGACAGCTCGAAATCTGGGGTAGAGGAATTGATACTGACCGCTTCCAGCCCACAGTGAATCGCGAAGCGATATGGGAAAAATGGGGCGTTCGTGTAGACGCATTTGTGATTTTGTATGTGGGCAGACTAGCACCGGAAAAGGGGATAGACACGTTACTGGATTCCTATCTCCAGTTACCCGACGACGTCCGCGCAGCCTCAGTGCTGGTCATTGCAGGAGATGGCCCATTGTTTAAGTTCAAAACTGCAGCAGATATCGGAATGCCAGAGCACGCAGTTCACTGGCTTGGTTTTGTAAAAGGACCGGAATTAGCTGAACTGTACGCTGCAGCCGATGTATTCCTCTTTCCCTCCACTACGGAAACCTTCGGTAACGTCGTTTTGGAAGCTATGGCCTCCGGCACACCCGTGATCGGCGCCAATGAAGGCGGGGTCAAAGATAATGTAATCCATAGGAAAACGGGGTTACTGTGTCCAGCTGGAGATGCCGCTGCCTTTGCCAAAGCTGTACACCTGTTGTACGAGGATGTCCCACTTCGAGACTTTTTGTCCAGAACCGGTAGAGCATACAGTCTGGAGCAGACGTGGGACCGTATTTTTGAGCGGCTGCTGGACAGCTACATGGATGCAGCGACCCTGCATCTCGACAGCCGCCCTGTGACGCGAATATAGCCTTCAAAAACATCGGACTTTCAAGAAACCCTGCTATACCTTTAGCTGTTTGAGCAGCTTGTTATGTACCCCGCTTAACAAAATCACCGCTGTCAGGGCACCGATGAACGCAAGGAGCATATCCCATTGAGTATCCCATACATCTCCCTGTGTCCCCAAAAAGGCTTCTGCCGCCGTACCGGTTGCCTTGGCTACGGCAAACTCAATCAGTTCGTACACAGCACTGATCGCAAGACACACACTAACCGTTAGAAAAGTGAGCCAGCTCCCGCTTCCCAAAGCCGTCTTACGCAGCAGCACTTCCCTGACAATGAGTGCAGGCACAAAACCTTGCGCAAAATGCCCAAGTCGATCATAATAATTGCGCTCCAGCCCAAACGTATCCCGAATCCAGTTGAACAGAGGCATTTCGGCATAGGTATAGTGCCCCCCGACAATCAGGATCAATGCATGTACCCAGATTAGGGTGTATACCAGATTGGTAAACCGAAATCGACGGTAAAGAGCCGCCAGCAGTATAGCTCCTAAAACAGCTGGGAGAACTTCCAGTACCCATGTAAAATAATCCGCCGGACGAACCAAGGACCAAATGAGAGCAAGCACCAGCAGTACAAGTAAAATAAGCGGATAACGATCATTTTTAGACCATGCCGTTACCTGATTCATACATTATTCCTCCTAAGCCCAAAGCTCTATCCTTCATTCATTACAATATGTTTGACACGTCCAACCTGTCCGTCTACCAAACGCACTTTGATTCCATGCGGATGACGTGGGGAATTGGTCAATATATCCTTCACCGTTCCTCGCGTCAGTTTACCCGTAGGCTGATCCTTTTTAAGCACAATATCCACCTGAAGACCAGCGCGGATATCAGATCGATTCTGTCCGTTCATTGTAGCTATTCCTCCTTTGCTTTTACATTTTATCTTATGATGATATTCAACTACTCAGCCCCATCGTAATCACCAGTAATATCGGTCGTCTCGGCGGCTGTTCCCCATCCAGACCACACACATCGTGGATATATAGCTAACGAGCAAAATAACGAAGACCATCCCGCTAAACTCCACAAAATGAGTGCGTTGCAAGGAATCCGCCCATATGGAGGATACTTGTGTGTACAACTGGGACGGTGCAGACACAATATCCCATGTGTTTCCTCGAAAGAAACGGCCAATATAAATACCTAGGCTACTTAGCAGGAGTACCGCCAGCATAAACAACCAGCTGACAAGCCCGCCCCGTGCACGTTGCACCAACTGTCGTACAGATTCAAGTGATACAACCCCCATGGTGAGACCAAGCACAGCTACCAGCAGCATCCCTAATGCATGATTCCAAAAGTACGGATTGCCCCAAAAACGCTGCTCCCCGAGAAATGGATACCTGGCAAATACATGCAGCAAATCTGTGATCAAATAAGGCGTATTGGGATAAAAGAAAAGCCATCCAGCCCCTATGACCCAGAGCAAAAATGTCCTTATTCCCCTTCTCCACGAGCAATGAATGACATCTAGCAAAAGCGTCAACAGCATAGGAATCCAGGCTAGCATCATATTCCACCAAATAAAAAGATAAGGGCGGCCCCCTGAGGGCAGTCGCACGTTAATGATCCACAATGTACTAATTACGGAGCATAAGGCCAGTGCAATAAAAATATAAAGTTTAACTGGATAATTTAACGATCTTAAACGGTCATACATATGTTTCTTTCCCTCCTTGTAACCGTCCATCCTTCTTGACGTTCCAATTTACACCTATTCTGGACAGTGTACACCACAATGGCTTCAAGCTCAATGGAAGCGCTCCACTCTGCATAAAATGAAGATAAAAAAGCATCTATTCTCCCGGGGTTGACCTCATGTCCCTGGGAGACAGATGCTTACTGTATTTCAGACTTCATTTCACAGGTAAAGCGATATACGAATGCGGATCTTCTGATCAAAAGGAGCCCTCCAATAGGCTCAATCTTAGGCAGCATTTCCCGGGTAATGCTGTAATTCAGCTCCCCCTGCTCAAACCCTACTCACGGATTTCTCTACATGCTCTCAGCCGGCCGGATGAAGAGGAACTTCATTGTCCATCATCTACTTCAAGGCGGATGAGCTTTAACTGTCCTCTAACCTTGTATCCAATTGACCAATGATTGCACCGTCAATGCACCTGGCACTGCTACCTCAAATGCGGAGGCACCGTTACGCAAGGCCAGAAATTCCACGGTTTTAGGAACTCCGGGAGCCAGATCCAGATGGTTGTCACTGAAAATCCCCTCCTGCTCTGCGGTCAGCCACACATGTCTGGCAAGCACATCCGAACAAAGCGTGAACCCACTGCCTCCACTTCCCGGTATCTCCGTCACTTCAATTTTCGCCTGCGGTAAATCCATCTCTTTCGTGCCTGCAAAATAAATTTCGCTGGCGGCCACCTGCTCACCGTTTTGTATCAGACGTGCGACCAGCATATGCTCCGTACGATCCAGGCCATTCAGCCATTTGTCAGTAGGCAGTATATGTACGATCCCTGCGCCGCCTGCTTGCTGTTCTACCTTAATGTTCTCTTCACGAATAGCCTGACTGCCACGGATATGCAAAAGTGTCAGCCGCAGCGTACCCGCTATCGGCTCTAGCGTATCGTTAACCAGATGCAGCTCTTTACTCCCCTGTTCCGTATCTACTGCACTCAACAGCACATCGGCAAGGCTGCGTTTAGCCGTATATTGAAGCGCCTTCCAACGACCAAAATAGTCCATACTTGACCAGGAAGCAACGGGCCAGCAGTCATTCATCTGCCAGTATAATGTCCCCATGCAATAAGGCTTGTGACGACGATGGGCCTCAATGGCCATTTTCATCGCCTCTGCCTGTAAAACCTGGCTCATGAGCAGAAAACATGGAAAATCCTTGGGTTGCCGCATGTACCGTCCCATGTATTCTTGAATCAGGCGATTGCCCGAGCCGTTCTTCTGATGTGCCAGCATCACCTCAGATTCCAGTTCCAAATCCTTCTCTTCCGCATAAGCGCGAACAGACTTGTATTCAGGAAAGGACTGAAAACCATACTCACTCATAAAACGGCCCACATGTACGTGATAATTTTCAAACGGCTCAGACGCATGCCATACTCCCCAATAATGGATGTCTCCCGCTGTGGAGGACGGATGAGCATGCTGGTTTCGATCTCCGGTCAGATCAATTAGCGGTGAGGAGGGCCAATATGCCGTCTGCGGAGTCCAGGCATTTACCGCCTCCGGTAAAATCCGGTGGAAAAGCGTTTCATAATCTTCCCATAGGCGTTCCCGTTGCTCAGGCGTGTAGGCCTTTTTCCAGCCCCAGCCTGCATTTTCTTCGTAATGCGCCCATGCAGAATCAATCTCATTATTGCCGCACCATAACGCAATGCAAGGATGATGGCGCAAACGCTTGATGTTATCTTCGGCTTCCTGCGCTACATTGTCCAAAAAAGCCTGATCCCCCGGATACATGCTGCATGCGAACATAAAATCTTGCCACACGAGCAAGCCGTATTCATCACAAAGGTCATAAAATACGTCTTCTTCATAAATACCGCCACCCCACACCCGCAACATATTCATATGTGAGGCGGCCGCACTGGCAATTTCATGCCGGTATCGTTCCAACGTAACTTCGGCAGCAAAGCTGTCATTCGGAATATGGTTCGCTCCCTTTGCGAATACGGGGATTCCATTCAGCTCAAAATAGAAGCTCTCCCCTGCCGTATCCCGCTCACGTATTAGACGAATCGATCGTAGTCCCGTTTTCACTGATTTTTCCGCAATTACTGCTTCCTGTGCCTGCTTCTTCAATTCGGCTACAAACGTATACTGATGCGGCTCTCCCAGCCCACGACACCACCACAGCTTCGGCTCCTTCATATCCAGCTCCAGCTCTACTGTTTGCTTTCCTTTCAGAAGACGAACCGGCTTGGACCACACCCTGCCATCAGCAGAAATACACAACTCGGCATCTCTAATCTCAGCTGCACTTTCAATCTCTACCATTGCCGTGAGTTCAGCCCTCTCGGTACTCACTTTGTCGTGTCGAATAAACAAGTCTCTTACGACCAAACCAGACCAAGCTTCAATCCGGACCTCTCTCCAGATACCGCTCGTCACCAGCCTCGGTCCCCAATCCCAACCATAGTGATAGGGAGCCTTACGAGCGAAAACGCTTACTTTTTTATCGGACAAGCCACCTATCTCGGACTGATCATTCGGTGCGGGGAGTCCATAGCCCAACCTTTCCAGCTTAGGCACATCTTCCGCAATCGGAGAGCGAAAATGGATTTCAAGCCGATTTTTCCCTTGCTGAACAAATGCCTTCACATCCTGTCTCCATACCCGAAACATATTATTGGCCGATAAGACAGTTTGACCATTCACTCTTACATCTGCGTAGGTGTCCAGACCTTCCAACACCAGCTCTACAAATTGACATTGAAGCTGATTTGCATCTATCTCAAAATAGGCTTCATATATCCAATCCTGCTTATCAATCCACTGTACCTCCATCTCGTTCATACCGATAAAAGGATCAGGAATTTTGCCATGTCGCAAAAGATCGGTATGCACACAACCCGGTACTTTCGCACTGAGCCACTCATCACTATGTGCTTCCCTAAACCTCCAGCCATCCAACCCTATCACATTAATCATCGTCGCAAGCCTCCCTATAAGGATGATTGGGAACATCTGGATCACTCATTAACATAACAAAAATAACATTAAGCTAACAAATCAGTCAATTGTTTTTTTGAACAATCGGTAAAACACAAAATAAAAGTCGCCCTCTACCCCTAAACAGGCTAAAAGCGACTTCCCTCGGCTTCACTGTGGATCAAATTCATCCCACATATCCGGACATCAACTATATTTGATTGTGCTAAAGGGACGATCACGATCATCATTTTCCTGCCTGATCCGTGGCGCGTGAACTTCCCGTACGAGTAGATCAGCGTGTAGCAACTTTTTTTCCACAGGCGAGTTTGGGTTCATGATGCGCCATAATAATTGGTCTACCGCCCGCATCCCCAACAGTTCCTTATCCACTCTCACCGTGGCATAAATCGGCATTTGATCATTCGTATCGTCAAACCCGGTTACCCCGCACCGCCTCGGAACGTCAATCCCCTTTTCTTTCAATACTTCCACGACTTGCGAAGCAGTCACGTCATTAGCACAAACAAAAACCTCTGGTAGCTCATTCTCGGACAACTTGTCCATTTCCTCAGCAAGCGCCTGCGCTCCCCCATAAATAAGGGCTTTGTTCTGCCGTAATTCTACTCCGCTCATTTCCAGTGCAGACCGAAAAGCTTCCCAACGTTCATAGAAACTGTGAGCGTCGTCAATATGACCCACAAACTGAAAGTGGGCATAGCCCCTGCACAGCAAATCCTTCATTAATTCATTCATGCATGTGCGATTATCCGTGAACACCGCATCACTTAAAAATGCAGAGTCCCAATGATCCACCATGACAACCGGAATACCCATTCGATAAATGTTCAGTAATAACGTAGTTGAAATCGTTCCTACAGTGATAATCCCTTTAATAGCCTCTGGGTTCAGTAAAGAAAACATATCGTCAGTTGAAGGCTCCGTTAGCGTGATCATATCCAATCCCCTGCGGTTCAGACGCTCGGAAATCCCTTCAAATACAGGTCCCCAGTACTTGGACTCCCGATTCTGGTGTCGAATATTCGGAAATAACACCAGCACCGTACCCGACCATTCTCTGGCATCTGTGTCCCGAGGCTCTACCCCAGTCATTTTGGGATGACTGCGAAAATAGCCCATCTGGGCAGCAAGCTTAACCAGCAGCGCCCTTGTCTCTTCACTTACACCGGGTTTGCCTGACAGTGCACGCGAAACAGCAAACTTTGAAACGCCCGCCGCATCCGCAATTTCCTGTAATGTTACTTTTCCACGCATCTCCTCACCCAACCCTATTCGAAATCTTTTTCTACCTTAGTCTTCTAAATATACAGGTATGCCTATAAACTGGTACCATCGTAGCATACTTTGTTTTAGATCATCAAACGATGTATTTGCACAAATCCACACCTTTCATTTAAATATGTTTGCTTAATAAAAAACAAAACACATAACAAATAAACATAAATAACTTGACGTAAGGTTCTTTATTTCCTACAATTTACTATTGAAAGCACTTACATTGTGTAAATCATACTTATTAAGGGGGATTTGCAGATGTTCACGAACAGGTCGGTACAACAATGCTCTATCCTGCTCCTGGCTTTGCTGCTGCTTGTTACAACGGGCTGCGCGAATGGCAAAGGCGGTACGGCAGAAAAGGAAGACCCCGATGACACCAGTCCCATTACATTTACGTTCTTTGGCGGTGACTCAAGCTCCAACTGGAACAACATGAAGGACGCTGTCGGGCAGGAAATAACCAAGAAAACGGGTGTTACACTCAATGCCGAACATGCTGTCAACGGTCGAGGCGAGGAAAAGTTTGCTTTAATGGCTGCTAGCGGAGAGTACCCTGATCTCGTGTACCCCAAAGGAGACATTGGAAAGCTGGTCGATGCCGGAGCACTCATTGACTTAACCGACCTGATTGATAAATACGGTCCTAACATTAAGAAAGTGTATGGAGATTATTTTAACCGTATTAAATATAGTAGTGAAGATCCCGCCATTTACACCATCCCAACCAATTTGGGCGTAGATCACATCGCGTTTGATGCACAAGCAGGCTTCGAAATCCAGCATCAGGCCCTTAAGAAGCTCGGATACCCCAAAATTCGCACCGTTCAAGATTTTGAAAAAGCACTTAAAGATTATGTCGCCAAATACCCTACTACTAATGGCCAGCCTACCATTCCCTTATCGCTCGATGCCGAGGACTGGAAAATGCAGATTACTGTGACAAACCCGGCAGTTACGGCTACAGGTGGACCAGACGATGGCGAATATTATATTGATCCTAAAACACACAAAGCCACTCTTCACTACAAACGCCCAGAAGAGCGAGAGTATTTCCGCTGGTTAAACCATATGTACAATGAAGGTCTGTTGGATAAGGATACTTTTGTACAAAAAAGCGATCAGTACAAATCCAAAATCGCCGCAGGTCGTGTCATTGGACTGATTGATCAGGAATGGAACTACCAAGATGCCGAAAATGCGCTCAAGGCAGCAGGTAAGGATGAATACACCTACTCCCACTTTCCAGTCACTTTAAATGAGCAATACGAAGATCATTCCCTTCAGCCCATTGGTTTTGATACTGCGTCCGGGATCGGCATCACAACTTCATGCAAAAACCCGGTGCGAGCGATCAAGTTTCTGGACTTCCTGGCCTCCGACGAAGGACAAATTTTGCGTAATTGGGGAATTGAAGGCCAGCATTACAATGTAGAGAATGGCAAACGAGTCATTCCTGCAGCTGTGCAAGAACGCAAAAACAAAGATAATGCTTCTTTTAGCAGAGAGTCAGGTATCGGTTTGTATTGGATATGGGGACCTCATTACGGCGATAGCGTTAAGGACCCTACTGGCAACTATTACACAACCAATTATCCGGAGATGATTACCGAAAATTATAGCCAAGCAGAAAAAGAATCCCTTCAGGCATATAAAGCCCGGACATGGAAAGACCTATTCCCGAACGAGAAGGATTTTCCGGTAAAAGAGTGGGGTGCTGCCTACAACATGCCTGTTCCGACCAATACAAATTACAATGTTATTTATCAGAAGTCGCAGGACATTGTACGCAAACGGATTCCTGAGGCCGTACTCGCCAAGCCAGATCAATTCGATGCTGTGTATGACCGCATGCTCCAAGAGCTGGATCAGGCGGGTGTACCAAAGGCTGAAGAAATCTACACTGGCCTGATCCAGAATCGTCTGAAGTTATGGTACGGGGAGAAATAGAGTCTGATTACTCATGAAGGTGCATAGGGGCTGACAGCCAGAACCTGTTTAGCCCTGTTTGCATTAAACATTCTGCTTTGTTGCTTTTTCTTTCCAAGAACTATTTTTCCTTGATCCCCGATGGACATAAAGCAACAAAAAGATTGGGATCAATGCAATCCCGCCACACAGCATCCAAGATATCTGAATAGGTGTTTGATCCGAAGCAAGATTGGTAAAATTACGGCTTACGATGCCTGTCACGATTAAACCTATACACATGCCTAGTTGGGAAATGGCTGAATCCAGAGATAGCAGTGTTGAACGATACTCATTGGAGATTCTTTTGTTCAGAAAAATTTGTTTGGCAACCGGGTACATCCCTCGCCCAATTTCATAGATAAAAAAGGTAAGCAGTACAGGATAAAACGTGTTGAAAGCACCCGCTAAAATGAGCCATATCCCAATCATCCCGCAAGCATACATGAGTATATGTACATCACTATAACGTGCGCCTAGCTTTCGAACCAGATAGCTTCCCAAAGTCATACATAGTGAATAGCCTGCCTTAATAAACCCCATAATCCAAATCCCTTGTTCAGAAAGACCGACCAGACGTGGCTGTTGAAAGGTATTCCCCGCCGAATTCGAAAAGCTGATAAATAAACCAATGATAAACACAATCCAGATCGACTTATTTTCAAACCGATACAGACACTTTCCCCGATAATCGTTTTAATGTGAGTAGTTGATGTTTTTCGATGGGGAATATTCTTCTCACCCATATAAAAGCAGCATAGAAAAATACACAGGATAATAGATACAATGCTGGCCACCCAGGGAAGTGAATAGTTAAAAGTTGCGAGAAAGGCCCCCAACAGACCGCAAATAAATCCCGAAATATACTGTATACTATTAGATGTTGTAAAAAGAACTTCCATCGGCTTATCACTGTTTTCCACAGCCCAGGATTCCAACGAGCCTGATTGCAAGCATATTGCCAGACCCCCAAAGACTTGTGCGAACACAAGCAGCCACATGTGATCTGCCCAAACGAACAACACACTGTAGACTAGAAAACAACAGACCCCCATAACAATAGAAATCTTTCTTCCATATTTGTCTGCAATAGCTCCTGTTGGTATTTCAAACGGAAAAATACTTACAAAGAATACAACCAGCAAGAAATTCGCACTTTGCAGAGAAAGTCCTTTAGCTAATAGAAATAGAATAAGCGTAGTTCCCGTGATTTCACTCATTTAAAATTGCAGAAAGCTGACGGAGTAAAATAGCTTATGTGGCCTCACTTTCAGGATTCCTTCGTTTTCTCTACAGCCTCATACTCACTTCGCAACATTCCCATCTGAATAATGTCATAGTACTGTCCTTCCCTGAAAAGCTTTTCCCGTAGCCGCCCTTCCTCCTTGAAGCCACATGCCAGATAGCAACGATATGCACGTTCATTGAACGCATACACCTCCAGTTCCAGCCGATGCAGGTTCAGCGAATGAAACGCAAATTTTTGTATCAACCGGATTGCTTCCCGCCCATATCCCTTACCCAGGTCACCGTCACGCCCGATCACAATCCCAAGGGTGGCGTGCCGATTCACCCAGTTAATTTTGAATAAATCGAGTTGTCCAATATAGTCCAATGTGTCTTTATGAGCAATGATAAAGCCCTTGATCTCAGAGTTGCCGTCAATCATCATCTGTACAAACGATTCACTATTAGCCAGTGAATGCGGATAGATAAATACGTCGCTTAAACCATGTGTGATTTCCGGGTCATTGACCCATCTTCGGATATCAGGTATATCCTCCTGACGGTACTCTCTTAAAACAATTCGTGCTCCAATGATATGTGGCATCGTCAGCTTCCTCCCTATATGTATTTGTTCTGGTAATACTCTAACACCTCGCCATCCCTTTACGCTCCCATTAATCTCACAAACTCCAGAAAACGTGTACCTTTATAATGAACCTCCCCGCGATCCCCGATTACAATCATTCCAAAATCCGAACCCTTTACCTTCAGCTCCTTACGTTCACCTCCTTCAAACTCAAAGGTGATATAGTAATCGGTCGAAGCTGAAAAATCACCCGATCCCCCACGCACTCTAGTTCGCTTATCCACAACCTTGCATGAACGTTGAACCTGTTCGGCTGCTTGATTGGAAAGACCCGCTCCGATTGTTTTCACAATCCCCGTAATAATTACAATAGCAATAAGTCCAAACACGATAAAAAAGATCATATTAAACGATTGAAATTCCATAAAAAAACCACTTTCCATCCACTTCATCCTTTCTACAGTAAAATGTAAATTTTACATTCTATTGCCCATTGACAAATCGTACATCTCCAGCCTCAAAAACTCCAATACTTTTTTAACATACTTACGAAAAAAAAGTTCTTTCGCTCTTTTCCGCACCCTGCTTGGACTTACACCGGATCTAGGTCCTCTGAGCCTCTCTAGACCGATTGACAAAACTATATATAGATATAAAATAGAGAATGTACTCTAAATATAGTGTAAAAAACGTATTTATGCCCGATATCTTGAAGATAAAGGTATGAAAATACATGTAAATATAGAGTCAAAAATCTTAAATGGCGCAGCCAGCAAGGGATTACAGCTATAATGGGTCTCTTGGCAATGCCGTTTTCTTTTTTTCGTTAATTGTTAAGGAGGTTGCACACCATGCTGATTGCTTATGATTCCAAGACCGGCAATGTAAAAAGATTTATAAACAAGCTCAAGCTTCCGGCTGTTCAGATTGAGGAACAAATGACTATAGAAGAACCTTACGTACTCATTACATATACAACCGGGTTTGGACAGATACCTGAGAGGGTATCTTCATTTTTGAAAAAAAATGCACAAAACCTTGTTGGTGTAGCTGCAAGCGGCAACCGTAACTGGGGTGATAAATTTGCCAAAAGTGCGGATTTGATTGCCGACCATTATAATGTCCCCGTGATTAGCAAATTTGAATTATCTGGAACGTTCGGAGATGTAGAGCGTTTTAAACAGGAGGTGAGCCGAGTTGCGGCATATTGAATTGAACAACATGTTGATGAAACGCGATACAGACGGCTTTTTCCAATTGGAAAAGGACCAAGAGGCTGTAGCAGAATTTATGAAGGAAGTTCAAGAACGGAGTTTGAAGTTTGCTGACACAGCTGCTCAAGTGCTGTATATGATTGAGAATGATTATTACGAAAATTTCTATAACAGCTACACGGCTGATGAAATTAATGATATTTTCCATATCACTCATAGCTATAATTTTAAATTCCCTTCCTATATGGCAGCATCCAAGTTTTATACCGATTATGCAATGAAGAGTAATGACCGTAAAGTCTACCTGGAACACTACCCTGACCGGGTGGCTGCTGTCGCCCTGCATTTGGGACGCGGCAACGCCGATACGGCCCGCCTGTTGTCCCGCTCGATGATGGAGCAACGTCTCCAGCCAGCTACACCAACTTTCCTGAACGCTGGCAAAAGCCGTCGTGGGGAATTGGTGTCCTGTTTCCTGCTCGAAATGGACGACTCTTTGAACTCAATCAACTATGTACTGAACACTTGCATGCAATTGTCCAAAATTGGCGGCGGTGTGGCGGTTAACCTGTCGAAGCTGCGGTCACGCGGTGAGGCGATTAAAGGTGTAGAAGGCGCAGCAAAAGGCATTATGCCTGTGCTGAAGCTGATGGAAGATGGTTTCTCCTACGCGGATCAAATGGGTCAACGTAAAGGCTCTGGCGCTGCCTATTACAACATATTCGGATGGGACGTGCTGGAGTTCCTGGATAGTAAAAAAATTAATGCCGATGAAAGAGTACGCCTTAAGACACTTTCGATCGGATTGCTGGTGCCCAACCGCTTTTACAAGCTGGCTCAAGATAATGAACCGCTGCATGTGTTTGCACCTTATAGTGTGTTCAAGGCTTATGGAACGCATTTGGACGACATGGATCTGGATGAAATGTACGATACACTGCTCGCTGACGATCGAGTGAAGAAAAAAATAGCAATGAGCGCACGTGATATGCTGACGAAAATTGCCATGATTCAGTTGGAGTCTGGCTATCCATATATTATGAATAAGAGTAACGCAAATCAGGCGCATGCTCTTAAAAACGTGGGCCAAATCAAAATGTCAAACCTGTGCACGGAAATCTTCCAGCTACAGGAAACTTCTGAGATTGCCGATTATGGACAACAGGATATTATTCGCCGGGATGTAAGCTGTAACCTGGCTTCCCTGAACATTGTAAATGTGATGGAGCACGGCAAAATCCGCGAGTCCGTTCATGAGGGTATGATTGCTCTTACCTCGGTCAGCGATATGACCCAAGTAGCTAATGCACCAGGTGTCGCGAAAGCGAACCGTGAAATGCATTCCGTTGGTCTGGGTGTCATGAATCTGCACGGCTACCTTGCCAAGAACAAGATTGCATATGAAAGCAATGAAGCGAAGGATTTTGTCCGTACCTTCTTTATGACGATGAACTATCATTCCATCGAAAAGAGTATGGAAATCGCAAAAGCAGCCGGACAAAGCTTCTATGGATTTGAGGAATCGGATTATGCGACAGGTGTATATTTTGACCGATATCTGAACACAGATTATCGTCCGACAACGGCACGTGTGCAAGAACTGTTCAAGGATATTTATATTCCGACTCAAGCAGACTGGGACACACTTAAAGCAGACGTCATGAAGAACGGTCTGTATCACGCCTACCGTATGGCGATTGCTCCCACTGCCAGCATTTCGTATATTCAAAATGCAACGTCCAGCGTTATGCCGATTGTCGAACAGATTGAAACTCGTACCTATGCGAATTCAACAACTTACTATCCAATGCCGTATTTGCAAAAGGATAATGTATTCTTTTACAAATCCGCTTATCAAATGGATCAATTCAAAGTGCTTGATCTGATTGCTGAAATCCAGCCTCACGTGGACCAAGGAATTTCGACTGTGCTTCATGTGAACAGTGACGTGACTACGCGTCAGTTAGCACGTTGCTATCTGTACGCCGCACATAAAGGACTTAAATCGTTATACTACACACGTACCAAAAAACTGTCTGTGGAAGAGTGCCTCACTTGCTCCATCTAATGCATACATGGTAACAAGCTATAGAATAAAATGAGATTTTGAATAGATATGAATGCTTGGCATTAGAAGCTGTATCCAGCGCGTGGTTCAGACCTTTACAGGATTGAACAAGGCCCTCGCGGATACAGCTTCCGTATGTCAAGCATACGATGACTCTCCGGTAACCTCTCAATGTGTGTTTCCAGGGAATCTCGCAAGCTGAAGGGAGAATGCTAACAATGACAGGTATACAAGCTGTAAACTGGAACCGCTCGGACGATGATTTCACATTGATGTTCTGGAACCAGAACATTATGCAATTTTGGACGGATGATGAAATTCCTCTGTCTGACGATAAAATGTCCTGGGTAACCCTTAGTGATATCGAAAAAGAAGCCTACATGAAGGTGCTGGGCGGCTTGACCCTGCTGGACACCATTCAAGGCGGCGTGGGTATGCCGCAAATTATGGAGCATGTGGACGGACTGCAACGCAAAGCGGTATTAAGCTTTATGGCGATGATGGAGCAAATTCATGCCAAGTCGTACAGTAGCATCTTTACAACCCTGGCTTCCACGGAAGAAATTGACGGTGTATTCCGCTGGGTGGAAGAAAATCCGCATCTCCAAACGAAAGCAGAAACCATTCGTCAGTATTATATGAACATTCATACACCGAAAGACCTGTATCTCGCGATGGCTGCATCGGTGCTGTTAGAAAGCTATTTGTTTTATAGCGGCTTCTTCTATCCTCTCTATCTGGCGGGTCAGGGCAAGCTGACATGCAGCGGGGAAATTATCGATCTGATCCTGCGGGACGAAAGTATACACGGTGTCTACGTAGGTGTACTGGCACAGGAGATTTATGCGGAACTGGACGAGGAAGAACAACGCGATCTCTACCAGACGCTGGTAGGCTTGCTGCGCTACTTGCACAATAACGAAGAACAGTATACCGAGCAAATTTATGCCCCTATTGGACTTGTAGACGATGTTAAAGTCTTCTTGCGCTACAACGCCAACAAGGCCATGATGAACCTGGGCTTTGATCCACTTTTTGAAGAAGAAGAAGTCAATCCCATTGTATTCAACGGCATCAGCACCCACACCAAGCAGCATGATTTCTTTTCTAAAAAAGGAAACGGCTATGTGCGGGCGATGAATGTAGAGCCGCTAACAGATGATGATTTTAACTTTGGCGTATAAGTACACATACGTAAAATGAATTTAGCAAGGCGATACTATAAAGAGCCATCCACATGCGGATGGCTCAGACTGTAAACAAATAGGGTTTCAGAACTTATTCCTAAGTTCTGAAACCCTATTATTTTCTTAAAACTACCTGCTATGCAGGTGGTTACGGAAAGCTTCGAGCGGTAGTTTACATATTCGCATGCGTTCTCTTATATAAAACTGGTATGGCCACCGCTATAAGAATCATACCCATAAAAGCGGGTGCGGCATGACCAAATGATACATAGATTGGACCTCCAATGATAGGTCCAATCATTCTTGCTAAAGCCTGAATAGATTGACTACCTCCTTGAATCCTTCCTTGTTCACTAGAATTGACAGACTTGGAGAGCATCCCATTAAATGAAGGTCCAAAGATCGAATCGCCAAAACCAAATATAAACATTCCAGCGATAATAAGTGGATAGAATGAGAACAAAGCAGATAGCGCAATAAGACCATAGCCTATAATCTCCGAGACCATTCCCAGAATTGCTATCTGTTTATCACTAAGTTTTATCAAGAGCTTTGGCATGATGAAACCTTGTGAAATGATATCTTGGAATCCCATAATCGAAAACATAAGTCCGATTAATGCAGGCTTCCAACCGAAGGTATCCATTGTAAATTGTGAAAAAACTGCCTGTAAAGATCCGTTGGGTATCCAGAGTAAGAATGCTGAGACAAGTAGCCTTTTCAAGTTTTTCATGGAAAGTACGTTTGCAAGCTGTGTATATGGATTCAGTTTTACAAAGGTGATCTCTTTCAGTCTATGTTTCTTGTCAAGGCTCTCCGGCATAATAAAGAATCCATAAACAACATTCAATAAAGTGATTATTGCTCCAAAATACATGGGTACAGAATAACCAAACTTGGCAAGTAATCCTCCTAGGGTTGGGCCAATGACCGTGCCGACACCTACAACCGCACTCACCCATCCAAAGTATTTAGTTCTCTGTTCTGGAGGAATAATGTCTGCAAAATATGCGAAGATCGTGCTTATGCTCCCACCTGTTATACCTTCCATGATGCGTCCAGCAAATAGTACCCATACAGCTCCTCCTATACCAAAAACTAAGTACCCGATTACGGAACCCAAAAGGCATATTAAGAGCAATGGACGACGACCATATTTGTCGCTCAAAGCTCCAAGTACGGGAGCCGCAAAAAACACGCAAAATGCATAAACAGAGGTCAGTAGCGTAACAACTATGGCTTGTTCTTCTGGACTGCTTGTATAAGGCTGCACTAAGAATGGGACGACAGGTGTTATGATACTGAAGCCTATTCCGCAAAGAAACACAGAGATAAGGCCGAATATTAAAGCGTGTTTATCTACGGTTTGTTCTGTGGTCTGTTCATTATGTGATCTAAATTTGAACACTCCAATTCTCCCCTCAAAAGTCGCGATTTTTCTTCCCAGGAAACAAAATTATCGTATCATACTTTTCCTTCCCAGGAAATAAAAAAAAGCAGTCCGTTCTCAATAGAGCCCGGCTGCCTATGGTTTGATTTTCATTATTCAAATTTTATTTCGACTTAATATCGTTACCCTTTTTCTTTATTTCTGCATCCAAATGCCTGCTATACTTATCTATGAAGCTAAGCATACTGTCAAATTGCTCATCAGTTACCTGCTCAAATACGGCTTTATCCCGCTCTTGAAACTCTTTGTGCAGTTCCTCATGGATTTTATAGATTACTTTCCCTTGCTCAGTAAGCCTAAAATAGATTTCTTTTTTGTTATCCGGCTTCTGGTAGCTTTCGATAAGGCCTTTTTTTATGAGCTTTTTAGTTATTTTACTTATGGCACCGCTAGTCATATAAAGGGACTCTGCAAGTGTTGTCACGTTAGAATGTACATTTTTTTCAATGTATTCCATGCAATGTACTTCAGAAGGCTTATGACCCTTAAGACTGTCCTCCATCTTATCCTTATTAAGCCAAACCATCTTGTTATACAAGTCCCTGAAACCCATTATGACCTGTTCTTCTTTGTTCATGGACTATCCCCCCACCCGTTGGTGCATTAACAATTTAATATAATATATTTTTATTTCCATTTCAACAATAACAAAATGATTATTTTAGGAATTGAGCGATACATAAAAAAAGAGATCCAAACACTCCCCATACCTTTATGTATGTATATTTATTTTTCAGACGAAGGACATGCACGCAAAAAAACGGCCAGATCGCTATAGTAGCGGATCGGGCCGTTTTCTATTTACTACGATCGAGCTTCTGTGAACATTTGAAAGGTGACACCAAACTTGTCTGTTACATTCCCATAAGCTGGACTAAAATGGGTTTCCTGCAAAGGCATTCCCACCTGTCCTCCTTGCTGTAAAGCATCAAACATTTTTTTAGCTTGCTCCACACTATCGGTTGTAATACAGATACTCACTTGATTCCCGCTGCTAAACGGTGAGCCGGGAAAGGTATCAGAAAACATGAGCTCTGTCTCACCTACTTTAAGGGTAGCATGTCCCACACGTTCCTTGACCTCTGCGGGAATGGGAAAATCGGGATTTTCCGGCATTTCCCCAAAGGTTTGAATAAAAAGCAGTTGGGCATCCAATGCCTCTTCATAAAATTCGATTGCTTCTCGTGCATTTCCATCCAGCGTGATGTAAGGAATCAAACGTTTGGACATCTTCAACACAGCTCCTTTAATTCGAGGTGATTAACCCAGCCATTTCTCCTGTATTATATACAAAACTTGTCAAGAAAAACAAATCTGCATTCTTAGCTTTCATGCACCTGAATGCCAAGCTGTTTTAGCTCCTTTACCACTTCCGTAACGTTACGCTGTGGATGAAGCGCAGAGATCATCTGGGCAGTGATCGGAACGCCGTTGAAAATCTGGCTTACCACCCCTAGAGAAATCGGCAGCTCATAGTAACTCTCAGCCCAATCCTGATATTCCTCCGGTGTAACTATAATTTTCCCCAGCAAAAAGGATGAGCCATCGTCATATCCCTCAGGAAAGTTCGCGTTGCCCATACGCCACTCCTTATCTCCCGCTTCCCTCCACATACAAAAGGTAACGTCCTCTTTCTCTAGCGCTTCATCTTCCAAAAGCTCCATCATATCATCAGGCACACCGTCGTACATGCCCGGCCAGACCTCATATTCGTCTCTTGCATGAGGACTTACAGGGGATTCGTGGTCAAAACCCTTCAACAACACACCTCCACGTGTCCATAGCATATGAATCGTATCTCCAGCGCCATTGTTCACCTCACCCAGGCACACATCACCAGACCATTCAGACTGCATACGATACGTGCGTAACCAATCTTCTGAAGACAATATAATATCCAGCGCTGATAGCAGCATCATTCTCTCTTTTAAACCATTCGGCGTTACCTGTGCATCAAGCATCATATTTTTCATCATACCTCCACCTTGTTCATGCGTACTAAAATTCCATTTGTCTCTGCTTTTGTCTTTCAAGCTTCGCTTGCTCAACGATCTGCCGAATGAAAGGTCCCTTAGCTTCGGTATACGCTGCGCGGTCATGTTTGAATTGATGCGCCAAATCTTTTTTTAAAGTCTCATACCCTCGCAGGCTCTCAGGATGCGCTTTCAAGTAATCTCTGAACAATAAATGGTTTTCCCAATGTTCTCCTTTATACTTGTAAATATGCAAATGATGGGTCCCAGCTCCCCATTCTCCACGGCGAAAGAAAGCTCGCTCTGGAAAATCAGGCTTATGTACATATTCATATTCAATACCTAGTAAACGCTCTCGCTGTTCGGATTGAATAATCGCCAAATCTTCTACTCCAACCATAATGTCGATAATAGCCTTGGCTCCCAGACCAGGAACGGATGTACTGCCAATATGCTCTACGCCGACACATACGTCTCCGAGGGCCTCTATCATTTTTGCTCGTTCTCGTTTATACTCTGCTACCCACTGCGGATTATATTCGGATATCACTACCTGCTTGGACATGAACGCACCTCCATTCGTTTTTCAAAAAAATGCCTTCCCAGTGCGTTTGGCACACCTCAGAAGGCATTCTCTTGTTCAAATTAAAAATCATTCAGTTGCTTCATCCCTAGGATTTGGCTTCTCAATCACGATCAGACAGGTACTGTCTGGCAAAGGAACCGGCTGTCCCTGCTCATCCATGAACTCAACACGACTGGACAGCGCTTCGGCATAACCCTCCTGCAAATAGTGGCGACTCACCCGGATAATCGCTTGTGAACCAAGTGTGTTACGAATACATTCTTCATACTGTGACGGAGTAAAATAACCAAACTGCTCCTGCACTTCATGCACATAGGCTTCCGCTCCCCATGTATAGGTATATAGAAATTCCATTGCATCATTTACCGGCAAAACAGCCTCATGCTCACCTATACGCTCTATTTCAATGGGGCGACCCGCAAAATCCTGCGCATACCGCATCAGCCATTCCATTCCGTCCGGCTCCAAAAATCGAATACGTCTGCGCTGCTCTACTGGTTCGGTCATAATACCGTCACGAATGATAATGCGTCCGCCGGGTGCAAGTACACGATAAGCGCTTTGCAAAGCAGCTTCCACTGTTTGTGAGTTGAACCTTTTTCCATCTCGTTCGATGTAGGAATACAGCTCGTGAAGAATCGAAGAGAAAATAACCGTGTCCATGCTCTCCGTTTCCACAAATTCTTCCAGTCGAAGCGCATCACCTTTGATGACATCCCAACGACGGTGCTCCAATTGCTTTTTACGTTTAAGAGCCTCAATCACATTCACAGAAATATCAAGACCCAACGGCTTCGAGTCCGGTCTTTCCTGCTCGATCAGGTCCAGCAGTACGCCCCCGCCGGGTCCGATATCCAGTATACGGGTTCCAGTCACGTAATCCAGAATGACCCTTTTGAAATCTGCGGTCTGGTTCATATCTGTAAGGTACGTCTCCTCATTGTGAAAGCGATCATAAGCATCACGCCGTAATCCGAACAGATCAAACAGCAGCAGGACTGCTTTGTCATACAGAGGCGTCTTTTCTGCCTCAATACAAAAGTCGATCAATTTTTCAGCAGCTGATGAAAATACAAAATTAAAAAACACGGTACTTGGCAGCTCCTCCTTATGCTCCACGATTACACTCAAATGAGGATTATGCTTCCGTTTTCCTTTTGTGATATCCTGCCAAGACAGTGCGCTTAAATATTTTTCTATCATTCGTTTTTTGTATACGTTAATTTTCTTAACACCACGATAGTCATAATACATCGTATTCATAAGTGATTCAAAACTGATATGCCGTACCGTTGCAGGCTGTTCCTGCCCTGTGCCATCCCTCAACGTGAGTAAAAATACCTTAACCAGTTCTTGAAGTGAAAAATCCTGCAAAGCTGATTCTACATACCAAAGTGTACGATTCTCCAGCGGAGCCAGCGCCTTCTCTACATTCAGCTCCCGCTCCAGCTCGGCGTAAGCCTGCTCAAACGGCTCACCTTCATGAATCGAAACCGACCGCAATCTCTCCAGTCGCTCCTTTACACTCCAGACTACAGGTGCGTTATCCCAGGCAATCCAGCCGATTAGCTGCTCCACTTCACCGCGTACTTGTTCCCATAATGCAGGATCTACACCGGCGATAATGCATTCGTTTAGTGCTCGTAATACAAGCTCCAATTCCTCCGAGCTCAGCCAGCCCTTACGAGTGATTTCGAGCAGCAGTCGATTTTCTGCAAAGGGTATTTCTCCCCGTATATACTGTCCGATCAATCCATGCGTCTCAATCAAAATTCGGGTCATGCTGTTGCGCGGGTAGGCAGGGGACTCTGCTTGAGCCTGTCTGACATACAGTTGGGAGGAGCCAATATTATGTACAAATAAATTAATGCCCTCATGCTGCCAGCGTAGCCGTTCGCGGACTGTGCCTCCTTTGGCTGTCTCAGACCATACCAATACATCCTCTAGTAGCTCTTTAACCCAGAATGACAATGGAAGTCCGTCCAAAATAAGCAACGTGCGCTCCACGTAGTCCAGCACAGGATTGGCATCCTTTAACTCACCTATGGATCGAATGCGCTCCAAATTTACAATACGCTCCTCAGCCGAAACAAGCAGCTTTAGCCAAGTCGGTGTATCCCAGGCCAGATCACTTTCTTTCCTGTAATTAGCAATGGCTTTTAACGATTGTAACATTTTTCTCACCTCGTGTGATTCGGATTCGGTATGCACAGGAGACTTTGGAAAATATCTTGTATACCCTACACTTTACCATACATTTGTAGCTTCCATCTCGTGGAAAATATTAAACATTTGTATCAATTAATCGCTTGACATGTTCTAGGCTTCACATAACCTGATTTAAAGTTCCCATAGTTTCCGAGACGTCTCTCCCTCCCAAAAGCAAAAAGATACCTTCCAGCCTAAGGCCGAAGATATCTCATTGCTATTGTTAGACGCAGCAAAATCATTTTCCTGCGATGTTTTATAAAGTTATAGCGTCGCTGTGTGACACGTCAATCGTCTAGCATATATTCTGCTTAGTTATTAACGGAAACGCCATCTGGCACTGGAATACCAAAATTAGGTGTTCCATCCTCATTCCAGTTCAACGGCTGAACACGTGTATGACGATTCGGATCATACAGCGGGTCACCTGTAATTTCCTTGTAATTGCGGGCGTGATATACGATAACGTCACTACCATCCTCAGCAACAGTAAAACTGTTGTGACCAGGTCCGAATTGACCTGTCTCCTCATTCGTGCAGAATACCGGCGCAGGAGACTTTGCCCACGATTTCGGGTCAAGTAAGTTTGCATTCTCGTCTGCCGTTAGCAGGCCCATGCAATAATTGTGGTCCGTAGCACTAGCTGAATAGCTGATAAAAATTCGGCCGTTCCGTTTCAGAACCGCTGCACCTTCATTCACCTTAAAACCGATGACTTCCCAGTCATATTCTGGTGTAGAGATCATAACCTGCTCACCGCGCAGCGTCCACGGATTGCTCATTTCTGAAATATACAGATTGGAGTTGCCTACGATGTCCGGGTCTTTCTGAGCCCATACATAATATAGAACGCCATTGTGCTGGAAGGTTGTCGCATCGAGAGCAAACGTCTCCCAGCGAGTTTTGATCTGTCCCTTTTCCACCCATTCGCCTTCCAGAGGATTAGCTGAATCATTTTCCAGCACGAACATCCGATGGTCGAACAGACCTTCCTTCGTTTCTGTGGTACGAGCTGCTGCAAAATAAATGTACCATTTGTCGTTAATATAATGAATTTCCGGTGCCCAAATGTTCGCGCTTAACGGACCTGTTTCATATTTATGCCACACTGCCACTGGCTCTGCTGTATTCAAGCCTTGAATAGTACGTGCCCGCCGAACCTCAATGCGGTCATACTCTGGCACAGATCCGGTAAAATAATAGTACCCATCACTATGCTTGTAAATCCAAGGGTCTGCACGTTGCTCAATGACCGGATTATTAAAGGATACAGTTTGATTCATGGTTTTTCTCTCCTCTATGTGTAATATGTAGTTCATAGGATTAATCGCTGATACGTTTTCCCCAGATGGAAATTCCTTTTTCATTCATACCCGTAAAAATTAGAGTATGGCGACCAAGCTCCCAGTCCCATGAAGGAAGCAATAGCACTTCCTCCTTTGACCCTTCGGACGCATTGCTCCAATTCATTGTTAGAGTACGTCTGCCATCAAAACTCCAGTGACCTTCCAGAGAACCACTGGTTGCCCGCCCTCCATCTTCCAGACGAAGCGGTTCAGCTTCCACCTGACCGTCTACTTCTTGCCTGATCACGATGCGCTCCCAGTTGCCGGATAATAATCTTTTGGGTATATCCTGCTCCTTTTCGCCCGCATACCGCTCCGGCGATACGACAGGCCAGCCATCAGCCGTCCACAATATTTTACGCACATGCAAGTAAGGCCAGCTCTTATCCGTTTCTCCCCGCGCATGATGAACAATATAGTAATCGTCTCCGTCCTTCAGCACGGAATTATGACCTGGCGCAACCCAGCCTTCTCCTTCACTGAAACGATAACCGCCCAGTACCTTGGTCCCAATCTCATATTGAGGCAAATAACTGGTATCTGCCATATCATGTCCATTCATATCTACGTACGGGCCTGTGATGGAATCCGAGCGGGCTACGCGAACATTGTAGTCCTCGAACAAAGAATCATACGAGACGAACAAGTAGTATTTACGGAACACAGGATTGTACACAATGTACGGACCTTCCACAGCCCCGTCCTCGGTTGCCCGATCTCTGGCAGCGATATTTTTACCATAACCAGATTCTTTGAGCTTTCCAGTCTGCGGATCAAGCGGTGTAATATAAATCCCGCCGAAAAAAGATCCGTACACCATCCATGGATTTCCATCAGCATCCAATACCGGATTAGCATCAATTGCATTCAGCTTGTCATGCTCATCCGTTTTAACAACCAGTCCCTCATCCTTCCAAGGACCTTCTGGGGAATGGGATGTCTGTAACCCAATGGCTGATCGTGTGCTGCCAAATGTAGAGGCAGAATAATACATTCGATAGGTATCGCCCATCTTTATGACGTCCGGGGCCCACAGATTCGTTGCTGATGACCATACCCCCGCTTCCTTTGGAATGCCGGGTAAAGCATATTGAACCCAGTTCCAGTGAATCAGGTCGGTCGATTTGCGCACCATGACACCCGGCCTCAGTTCTCCACCTGTCTTTACATCCGTCGAATAGACATAATATCCCTGATCTGTTTTGATAATTGCTGGGTCATGAGCATTGTTAATAGTCCAGCGCTGTTCATCGTCTATCGTGCTTTGATCATACAAGTGATCAGGAGGCGGAGCCTGCGGATATACAGGGTCCGGAGTGTTATCCCCACAGCCGGATAGGCCCAGCATTAGCAGCATAACCATAACTGTTATTCTCCTCCTTCCTTTGCTCAATACATATGGTGACTGCGTTCCATCATTCATCCAAATCGTCCAAGTGCGAGTGTCAATTAACCCTTGACACCTGAAATGGCAACCGACTCAATAATTTGTTTCTGGAAGATTAGGAATATAATCAACACAGGTAACAAGGCTATAATGGAAGCTGCCATAATAAGCGGATAGTCTGTCTGAATGGCGTAAGTCGCATTAAAATTCGCGATAACCAGCTGCAATGTCTGCGTTTCTGGTGAGTTCAAGTAAATAATCGGTGCCAAGTAATCGTTCCAAATCCCCATAAACCATAAGATCAGCTGTGCAGCAACTGCCGGCTTAATGAGTGGGAACGTAATCGACGAATAAAGTCGGAAATAAGAGCTTCCGTCAATTTTAGCAGCTTCGATAATAGCATCTGGTACACTGAGCAAATACTGCCGCAGAAAAAAGATCATAACTACATTACCGAACAAGCCGGGAACGATCAGAGGCAACAGCGTATCTATCCAGCCAAGTTTGGAGAACATCATAAACTGTGGAATCATAACTGTTGGGTAAGGAATCATCATGGATGCGATGAGTGCCAAAAACAGTTTATTTTTATGAGGGAATCTCAGCTTTGCGAATGCAAAAGCGGCCACACTAGATGTGAAGGTACCCACAACCGTGACACTTACAGCCACAATCACGCTGTTCTTGATCCCGCTTAACAGAGGACCTGCTTCCCAAATTTCCTTGTACTTACCGAACTGAAATACCTCTGGTATCCATACTGGTGGAAGTGCAAAGACATCCTGCTTTTCTTTTACCGAAGTGGACAACATCCAAAGCAACGGCGCGATCATTGCAATCGCTCCAATCGCCAGTACAATAAAGATAATGATATTGGTAACTTTCGTTTTTTGACTATGGGACATAATCAGCCTCACTCCTTTCCGCGAAAATCAATCCCCATCAAAGGATGATTTTTCATTCATTTTAAATTGAATCAAAGTTACGATAAAAATGAAGATGCCGAGAATCATAGCCATCGCGGAGGCATATCCCATTTGCAGGTTTTTAAATGCCTTATCCCAAATATAGAAGACAATTGAGGCGGATGAATATTCCGGACCCCCTGTAGGTGTCATAATGTTCATTTCAGTAAAGATTTGCGAACCACCAATAATGTTGGTAACGACCAGGAAGAAGGTTACTGGTTTCACCATTGGCCATGTAATATTGCGGAACATTTGGAATCCGCTAGCTCCGTCCAGCTCTGCTGCTTCATAATAAGAGCGAGATACACTTTGCAGTGCAGCCAGATACAGCAACATTGTATATCCGAGACCTTTCCATACAGTCATGAGAATCAAGGCCGGTTTGACTGTATCCTTATCCATCAGCCAGTTAGGTCCTTTAATACCGAACAGTTCAAGGAATTGGTTCACCAAACCATAATCTCCGTTGTAAGCCCAGTTCCACATAATAGAAACAGCAGCCAACGAAGAAATGACCGGAATATAATAAATCACACGAAATGTCGTCGTACCTGGAATCTTGCGATTCAACCCCAGTGCCAGCAGTAAAGCTAGTACAAGACCGATTGGAATACCCAACATTAAGAAAAGAGTATTGTACATCGATTTGTAAAAGAGTTCATCGCTAAATAAATCCTTAAAATTGTCGAACCCAATAAAGTTCATTTGTCCTAATCCGTCCCAGTCTGTAAAAGAGCCGTATAACGAATAGACAAACGGGAACAACGTAAAGATTAGCAGACCGAGAATAGGCGGAAGAATAAATAAGTATCCATATATCTTCTCTTTGCGGTAGAGATTAGATTTGGTTATCACAGGGCTCACCTCTGTTTCTGATTTGGAATGAAGATGATGTTAGCAGCATGATATTCAGCCACTAACATCATCCTTTTTTCCTCTATTTGCGCATTATTTCTGTGATTTTTTCTCTTGCTCCACCGCTTTATCCAGCAGTTTCTGCATCTTCGGTTGTTCTTGTTTCACATAATCTGCTGCCGTAATTTTGCCATCCAGCACAGGTTGAATATCTGTGAAGAAAATATCGTACCATTCTGCGTTATACGTATAGTTACCTGGTAATGAGCGTCCATAGTCATTTACGATATCAATAAATTCCTGTTTGTTGTTAGGCTTTGTTTTTGTGTCTTTGGCCCATTCATCAGCCATATCCAGCAGGTTCGGAATTTGTACCTTGGCATCTACGAGCTGCTTCATACCTTCTTTGGAAGTAGTCAGATAGTTAACCAGTTCTACAGCTTCATCCGGGTATTTTGTTTTAGAGGAAACACCGATACCCAGAGAACCAATCCATGTTGCCGGTTTGCCAGTCGATCCAGTTGGGAAAGGCAACAAATCATATTCGAATGGCAGTTTTTCAAATGTACTCATATCCCAAGGACCTACTGGGAAGAAAGCCATTTCGCCCTTCATCCAGCGTTGATATGTGTCCAATGTTTGTGATTGTTCAATACCAGGTGTAATTTTATATTTGTTTTGCATATCAGCAAAGAACTGAAGCGCTTCCGCAAATTTCGGATCATCAATTGTTACTTTGGTTTTGCTCTCATCCAGCCAATCAGCACCATTACTCCATACAAAAGCTTGCAATGCCCACTGAACGTTAAAGCCTGTTCCGTATTGATCTGGCTTGCCGTCACCGTTGGTATCTTTGGTCAGCTCTTGGTTAACCTTAATGAACTCATCCCATGTATATGGTTTGTCTTTGTCAGGCAATGGAACACCTGCTTTTTCAAACATGGTTTTGTTATAACCCAAAGCGAATGGACCCAAGTCCTTCGGCATACCGTAAATATTTCCCTGACCGGCCATTTTACCGTCATAGCGATACAAATCTACACCGTATTTCCAGATGTTATCCAGATTTATATCCTTGCTCTTATCAATATAAGGTGTCAGATCCTTCAACACCCCACTGTTAACATAAGCTTTCAAATCCCCAGGGGCAAAATAAAAGATATCTGGAAGATTATTACCTGTAATTGCAGCTCTAAGCTTTGTAGCATATTGATCTGCTGCCGTCACAACCATTTTAACCTTCACACCAGGATGTTCTTCTTCAAATTTTTTGATAACATCCTTATAAGCCTTCTGCTCATCCGTTCCTCCACGGAACATGAAAGTCAATTCCTTGCTTCCATCGCTACTGGAACTTCCTCCACTACAGCCCGCCAGTGCAGCAACCATTAACAACAGAACAACCATTGTTAGCGCAAAACCTTTTTTCTTTGTCAACGCGACCCCTCCTAAAATTAAAATGAAACCGCATACATTAAGTGTTAAATTAACTTCATACCACTCGGCCTAATCTTTAACTGTGCGGTACACAACCCGTTGTTGATTGCCGCTGTGATTATCATCCCTCTCATGTACCGTATAATTAACATTTACCTTTATCAATAATGAATTCGTTTACAAATAAAATATAGCACGCCATTCTACGGTTCGTCAATGCATTTTTCAATCTTTTTAAATAATTATAAAACATAGATTAGAGTAACTTAAAAAGTGAAATTAAATCGTATTTAAGTAATTTTATTAATAAAATCTAATTAAAAAAACTCAAATACGATCTTTTTTATAAAAAACGCTTTATTTTAGAACACGATTTCCTCTCTTCTTCTTTTAGTAAAAAAAATTTACAGAAAAGCAGTTTACTTCTTTATGATTTTATTTTAACATAAATCAAAGTAAAAATATAAGCGCTTACATCACACTTTTTATAGATAAGGATGGGCTATAGCTATGATTTATATTAAGGATTTAATGTCAGGGTTAGATATTTTCAAAGCATTGGGCTCGGAAATCCGCATTCAAATTCTTGAATTACTTGCTGTTCAAGGACAAAGTATGAATGATATTGCGAGCAAGCTGAATTTAAGTAACGGCACCATTACGATGCATATTCGCAAACTGGAAGAATGCGGACTTGTGGAAATCAATACCGTAAGCGGTAAACACGGGACCCGAAAAATGTGTTATTTAAATAAGGAAAAGCTAATGGTAGATCTGCGCAGCAGAGAACAAAAAAATGTGTATGAGGTAGAAATTCGCATCGGTCATTATAGTAACTACCAGGCAGTTCCTACTTGTGGATTAGTGACCAAAGACAGCATTATCGGCGATTTTGATGACCCACGCTATTTTGCAGATCCCGCGCGACTGGACTCTGAAATGATCTGGATGGCAGAAGGCTTTCTGGAATACCGCATTCCTAACTACTTGAAAGCGAATCAATCCTTTACCGAAATTCAATTTTCCGCAGAGCTGGGGTCAGAAGCACCGTGTTATTGTGAGGACTATCCGTCTGATATTTGTTTTCATGTAAATGGTATTGCCATCGGTCACTGGACGAGCCCAGGCGATTTTGGAGCTGTTCCGGGGGTCCTCAATCCCGATTGGTGGCCTCCACACTTGAATCAGTACGGCATGCTGAAGTTAATTCGCATCAATCAACATGGAAGCTTCATTGACGGGTGTCGTATATCAGAAGTCACAATAGACGATATCGGACTTGATTACAAAAGCGATATTACACTGCGTTTATCCGTATCCGATCAATCGCAAAACAAAGGAGGGCTCACTATTTTTGGTAAAAGATTCGGAAATTTCAGCCAAGATTTGCTTGTGCGCGTGCTTTATGATGTACACGAAGAAGATAACTCCAACTCCTAACTCGTCACAGATAAAAAGGCCGAAGTCTGTATTCATTGAATACAGGTCCTCGGCCTCAATCCTAATCCTCACGTAAAGAGATATAGATAAATAGATAAAAGATGAGCGCCATCCCAAACACCAGCCAGCTAAAAGACAGTAAATGAAGCTTCTCCCCTGCATTTACTGCCCAGCTCCAAAGATCCGCAAAAAGCACCAGCGGTTGCAGCAACACATCCCAACTATTCCAGCGTGCAAATCTGCCTATATATACACCTATGCTGGCCAACCACAACATCACAAAGACTACAACCCATGCGAGCCACCCTGAACAAATCTTCCTCAACATACGGTGGATCATCAATACACAAAGAGATGTAAGAAAAAGACCAATTCCAGCGGCTGAAAAGGACGTAAATAAGATTAGCCAAAATTGAGTATTCAACCAAAAACGCGTACCAGGGTTCACATCGTAAAAACGGAATGCATGTAGTAACTCGGTCACTAGATAAAGAGCATTCGGCAGAAAGAACAACCATACCCATGCGGCGAAAAATAAAAGAATATTTCTCACTTTTGCATATCGTAATTTGGATAAAGCCACCATTAACAATGAAATAAACACCGGAACCCAGGCCAGGAATATGTCCCAGTACAGAAATTGATATATCCTCGTCTCGCTTGTGGACTGTAAATACATAATGAGTCCGAAACAGCCCAATGTAGCTACAAGCATCACCCCCAACAAACCGGGCAGCTTGTAACCCTTCCTTCTTAACAGCAAACTTCCATCTACCTCCTGCCTAAAAACGCGTATTTACGTCTTTTTAACTTTTTCATATAGCGCTTTCATATATAGAGAGGGCTTTTATTTATTCCACGTTTCGTATATCCTCGAACACATGGTTTGTTATTGTCAAAGCGTCAAAGGTAACATTACACCCCTCCCCTACTGGAGATTGTGCAACAACCCCAACTTTTAGCTGGCTGGGAACATTCATCCCAAAATATCTGGCCAGTTTCCAATGCTGACCATCCGATGAATAATGAAAGGCAAAGCAATTTCCAGCTCGTGTTACTCGCAAATACGGATTAGAAGCATCCATCGCCCCCGATATACAATCATCGGATGTATCCCGTGTAACCACACTTAGGATCGAGGGGGTATTCTCAAAGTATTCAAAGCACACTTTAGCCCAATGAGTATCATCAGCCACCACCATCAAGCATCCTGAGTCATAGGGCTGCTTCATATCGACACGAACCCTCGTCCATATTGTAAAATCTCCTTGAAGGGTGGTATGCAAAAAAGGAGCGGACGATTTGATAACGGCGCCGGACGGATCTCTAAAAAAATCTGCCTGTGAAGGTGCAGATACTTGTAAAGCCTTGAATTCATTGAAGCTCCATACAGTCGGTTCGTTGATCCAGCCCCATCCTTGAGGCAAAACCTTGTCGTTAAAGCCTTCAAATACATTCATATGGATACCATCCCTCTCTAGCCAATATAGTCTTAACACAGTGAATTTTGGGGTACAGTTCCCCTTGATACCACTATATACGTTATCTTCCAGTCGTCAATGATGATGCCCCTGTCTTTACAATTTATAAAAAAAGACTTGCCATTCTGAAATGTTGTGCTTATAATTACACCTAAATTGATACGGCAACAAATTTCAATGACGAGAACGAGTAAGCTATACAGCGGATTTGCAGAGAGTTGGGGCAGGTGAAAGCCAACATTCCGAGGGTAGCTGAACGCCATCTCTGAGAAGCGGGCTGAACCTGAGTAAGCTCTGCCGCCTTTCCAGCGTTAACCGGAACACGTATTGATGGATACGTGAACAGAGTGTCATTTCCTATGGAATGAAACTAGGGTGGTAACACGGGTATAAACTCGTCCCTTTTACAGGGGCGGGTTTTTTTGTTTTTCAATAAGGAGGAATCAACATGACAAATGTATCGACAGCAGTATCTATAACTGATTTTTTGACTCCGGCTGTACGGGAAATGCCGCCTTCAGGTATCCGTCGGTTTTTTGAATATAGTGCAGGCAGAAAAGATATCGTATCGCTTGGTGTTGGTGAACCGGATTTTGTAACTCCTCAACATGTGAGAAAGGCCTGTATCACAGCACTGGAAAATGGTAAAACCTCATACACACCCAATGCAGGTCTCCCTGAGCTTCGTGAGGAAATTGCCGGATATCTGGAGAGCAGCTTCAGCACATCCTATAACCCGGCAGATGAAATCATGGTCACTGTTGGCAGTAGTGAAGCATTGGATTTGGCGCTACGCGCCCTCATCACAACACACGATGAAATACTCATACCAGCTCCCTGTTATATTTCGTATTCGCCTATTACGTTTTTGAACGGAGGACATACCGTAACGGTTGAAACGTCTGCTGACCAGCAGTTTAAGCTGACAGCTGAGGCGCTCAAATCCAAGCTGACTCCACGATCCAAAGTGCTTATTCTCTGTTATCCGAACAACCCGACTGGCGGGGTGATGACCTATGAGGATTGGCTACCCATTGCCCGTCTGGTTGAGGAGCATAATCTGATCGTCATATCGGACGAAATTTATGCTGAATTGACCTATGGACAGCAGCATGTAAGTTTCGCTTCTCTGCCAGGAATGAAAGAACGCACCCTGCTCATCAGCGGCTTTTCCAAAGCATTTGCCATGACAGGCTGGAGGGTCGGCTATGTATGCGGTCCGAAAGAGTTGATTTCAGCCATGCTGAAAATCCATCAATATACAGCCATGTGCGCGCCTATTATCGGGCAAATTGCCGCTATTGAATCCCTGCGCAACGGGCTGGAGGAAAAAGATCGTATGATGGAGTCCTACAATCAACGTAGAAAATGGTTCGTTGCTGCCCTCTGTCAGACAGGGCTTCCATGTCATGAACCAAATGGTGCCTTCTATGCTTTTCCCTCCATTATGCACACAGGGTTAAGCTCAGAACAGTTTGCCAAACGACTGTTGGAAGAACAAGGAGTTATAACGGTCCCGGGTTCCGCATTCGGCCCAGGCGGCGAAGGTTTTATCCGCTGCTCGTATGCGTCATCACGTGAACAGCTGGAAACGGCTCTGGAACGCATCAGCGTATTCCTGAAACGCCTGTAAACCGATTTTCCATCGCATGAACTGAACATGAGCATGAGGTGAACATTTACTTCAGCAGCTTCTGAATAAGCTTTTTCTGGTGTGGTGGCAAGCCTTCCGGCCATTCCCCTACGCGGCAGTAACAAATGTCGGAGATTTCAGCGCTTGGTCGAAAGGTACCCGGGATAACCCGGCCTGTAAAAATAAGATCCACGCGGTTCGGCAACTGGCCAAACTGGGCTTGCGCCAATGAGGTGATCTCTACCTCCAGCCCAGTTTCTTCCCGGACTTCGCGCCGTAAAGCGGTTTCCGGCTGCTCTAGCTCCATCCAGCCGCCGGGAATTCCCCACGGTTGCTTCCGGTATACGTGCTTTAATAGCAGCACTTCCCCGGCATCGTTCGTGAAAATGCCCAGCACAGCAATTAAAAATTTATGTTGTGCCCGGTACACCAATGCATTTTTCAATCGAGTGAACGGCGTATGCTTATACATGAATACAAGCTAATCCCGCGGAATCTTATTTATCAGCTTAACCAGCATAACACACCTCCAGTTGAGCATTCTTACATCAATTCATTCGTTGGATTAAGTTAAATGAGGAGCTTAAGTATGTATACTAAAAATTTAACCTATAGGTGACTGTAGCTTACGGCTATATAACTGAGCATTTTCCGCATCAAAACAAACAAAAATAATCTCATTCAACCCAACATGTTCCTGTACAAAACGTGTCACTTCCTGTATAGCAATCTCGGCCGCCTTTTCTTTCGGGAATCGGTAGATGCCTGTGCTGATATTGGGAAAAGCAATGCTGCGTGCATTCAATTCTAAAGCTAATTGCAGTGTATGACGGTAGCATGTCGCCAATAACTCTTCTTCCTGATGGTCTCCACCATTCCACACAGGGCCGACAGTATGAACAACATATTGGGCTTCCAGCTTGCCAGCCGTCGTATAAACTGCGCCTCCTACCGGACATCCCCCTTGCTTGTTTCTGATTCGGGCACAATCTTCCAATATAGCCGGACCGCCAGCTCTATGAATTGCACCATCTACACCACCGCCACCCAGCAAGCTTGTATTTGCAGCGTTGACAATAATATCCGCCTTACAACGGGTAATATCCCCTTGCACCACACGTATGATCACGTTAAATCGTTCAATTTGGGTATCCATTGATCCTCCTTCTCTTCTAAAAACCAGCTTTGTTATATAGTCATCTTATAGTCTCTACAAGCGATTTCTAAAATATCGTCATAGGTTTTCAACAGAAAGTGTTTTAGATTTTTCCCCCGTGCACTAGCTATTGTAGCTAATAATGGCGTATCTGTAAGCTCATCAAAACTACTACCTTGCGTATACTTCTGCTCAGGCATGTCTAAAGCCACATCCAGTTCAATCATATTAAAGTAGTAGACTCCTGTAAATATAAGCTCATAGGGTACAAAATCGTCTACTGCTTCTGACGCCAACCCCCCATTAATCTCTCCCTTCAAAACCAGCTCTTTCTTCGCATAATTCATATGAACCTGATCCAAATAGACCGCATCCCGCCCATGCAATTCGCCAAGCGGCGTTTGAATAGCTTTTATGTGTGGCATCCAGGTGTTCTCCAGTCCTAAGTTATTTTCCATCCAGCAACATAAGTGCGGTCGCAACCGCATGATCCACAAAAGAACGCTCTGGGCGTGACTTCATCATCACGGTTATCCCGATTAACAAAGAGACCAACGTGTGTGCCAAAGCTCGTTCATCTATAGTCACCTCAAGCTCCCCAGATTGAATACCACGTTCGAGGGTCTCCTGAAAGACAGCAGAGAGATACATCTGATGTTCTCTGGTTAAAATTTCAAACCTCTCATCATGAGGGGCTAGTTCTACCATTGTATTGATGCAAAAGCATCCCTTATTGGACCCCTCCTCGTACTCTTCTGCCACCACTCCTCCAAAAAAATTGTAAAATGCTTCTTTTACAGATGAACTATTTTGCAGTTTAGCCCTTACACAAGCTGCATGAGATTGCGTATATTTACGTAGCGCAGCTTCGAACAATTGCTTTTTATCCCCATAGGCAGCATATATGCTGGGGCGTTGTATTCCCATACGCGAGGTTAAATCGCTTAAAGACGTGGCCTCGAAACCCTTTTCCCAAAAAACTTGCATCGCTGCATCCAACGCTTGATCTTCATCAAATTCTCGTGGTCGAACCATACTTATCCCCTTATTTTCGTATCGTTCAGTATATTAAGATTGTATGATTTCCAGAAGCGGCTGTCAAATATATACGGGTTAAACTCTTGACAAATCTTATGGATGAGAGTTACATTGACCTAAAATCATTACATACCAATCGGTATATTATACTGATCAGTATGTAAATCACAGAAAGCGACGTGGTATGTGAAAATGAAGACGTCAGAAGAAAACGCTCTCCCCCTCTCCCATCAAACGATAGCAAACACTGCCGAAATAGCCCCCGTTCCGGTCCTGTCCCGGTCTGTGGCACTTTTGTTTGCTATAGCCTGCGGGCTGGCTGTCGCTAACATTTACTATGCACAGCCATTACTGGATGCGCTGGCACACGAGTTTGGCATTACACACTCATCAGTCGGTATCGTTATTACCGTCACGCAAATTTGTTATGCGTTAGGACTGCTGCTGCTCGTCCCGCTTGGCGATCTCTTGAACAGACGGCGATTGATTACAGGACAAATGCTGCTATCTGTGCTGGCATTAATCCTGGTTAGCTTTGCCCCTACCCGTACAATACTGCTTATGGGAATGGCAATGGTTGGACTGCTGGCTGTCGTGACTCAAACACTCGTGGCATTCGCCTCGACCTTGGCTAATCCGACTGAACGCGGGCAGGTCGTAGGGCTGGTAACCAGCGGAGTCGTTATCGGCATTTTACTCGCACGAACCGTTGCTGGTGTATTAACTGATCTGGCAGGCTGGCGTTCAGTTTACCTTATTTCTGCTGTACTTACGCTGTTTATGGCTGTGGCTCTATTGCGAGTGCTCCCAAAGAACGAACCCACAAGCGCCACACTTTCCTATGCGCAGCTACTTCGCTCGGTTATCACACTGTTCGTCCAAGAACGAATTCTGCGTATTCGTGCTGTCCTTGCGCTGCTCATTTTCACAGCGTTCAGCATACTGTGGACTTCGCTTGTATTACCTCTCAGTGCCCCCCCATTTTCTCTTTCACACACTGCAATTGGGGCCTTCGGCTTGGCTGGAGTCGCCGGAGCACTAGCAGCAGCACAAGCAGGGCGGCTTGCCGATCAAGGCTTGGGACAACGAACGACAGGTATCGCACTAGTTGTATTGCTGCTGTCCTGGCTACCTATAGGCTACACCGAGCATTCTCTATTCGCTTTAACTCTTGGTGTCATTCTTTTGGACTTGGCCGTACAGGCTGTACATGTCACAAACCAGAGCTTGATTTTTAACGTTCGCCCTGAAGCACGGAGCCGACTTACCGCAGGCTACATGATATTTTATTCCATCGGTAGCGCCACTGGAGCCATTACCTCCACTCACATGTATACCTATGCTGGGTGGAATGGAGTTTGTCTATTGGGGGCTGGTGTCAGTGCTCTAGCTCTCATTTTTTGGGCGGTGACTCGACGTTCAACTTGATGGTAAACCCATATGGTTTGGATCAACGAAAAACCGCCTGGGCCTCAATAACGGCCTAGGGCGGTTCTCTTCTATCACTGTAGATCATCACTTAATTGCAATATAAATCAAAACGGGTTCATCTGGATTGCCATACACTTCAAAATCACCTGTGTAGGTCCGCTCCCCTTGTCCCGTGGCAGCCCATGCCCAAATTGTCTGCCATACACGGAAGACAGAAGAAGGTTCATGGGTTGCCTGAAAAATAGCATAGCGTGCAGCCGGAATTACAAGTTCTTCAAGCTCGTCAGGAGTTTGGAAGTCCTCAGCCGCTTCCTTTCCAATAAAAAATGTATACTCGCCCAGAGCTCCATTTTCATAGTCAGTATAGCAACCATAGATGGAAGCAAGTCCTTCATGACCCCTGATCCGACCTGCCACATTCTCACCTACAAAACGCTCCCACATGCCTGGAATGATCCCGTGAGGTGTTTGTTCCTTCTGATTGTTTGTGCGTGCTTTTAGACCAATTAAATGGATTTCACCTCGGTACTCCTCCCGAATGGGTCCATCAAATGGAAGCTCTGTATTCTCTAAAGACCGCCACCTCTTCAAATGCGGTAGGTAATTACGCAGCATCGAAGTCGCTTCTTCTGCCTGCATACCCTCTTCTACCAGGATCGGCACACACTGCTGGATCATTCCCTCCATCGTCAAGTCAGGCTGTACAAATGCACCTTCCTTGTAACAATACTTGCAATACTCATCTGTTTTATGATGTTGTGCATCCGTTCCATATTGATCCTCATTCTCCAGCGGCATCCCGCAACTTTGACAAGCTTTATCCATTCTCGTAAATCCCCTTTCGCTAACTCATATCTGGTATGCCACCAGTATAACGAAACAAACCTGACAACTATGGGTCAGGTTCGTTTTACTTTAATCTAAGATTTACTCTATAATTCCTAGCCTTCTTCATAATTAGACGCAATACGCAACGCCATCTTATGAATCTTGTCTCGCAAATGAGCCGGTTCTTTGACAACCACATCCGGCCCGAGGCTTAAAATGAACCCGTACACCCACGCATCCTCGGGAAACGGGACCGAAACTGTGTAAATTCCTTCCTCCTGCTCGTTCAATGCTTCCACACCAAACCAGTCCTCCCCCAGATGTCTTGAGTTGCGGTTAAATTGTAGCGTAAACGGTTGTACATCCCTGGATGCCGTCATCCGTCCCTCATTCCACGGCAGCACTTCATCAGAAAGATCCCTGCGGGTGAAAGCCGTCTCTGTAACTACAGGCTCACTCATACGAGAAAGCTTGAACAACCGAAACTGCCCCCTGTCAGGACAATACGCATACACAAACCATTGTTGCCCTTTCAGCACAAGCGTATGTGGTTCCACATTCCGCTTCGTTCGGGTTCCTTCCGCATTTCGATAGATAAAAGCAACCGTACGCGCTTGACTCATTGCCTCTTTTACCTTTATTAATTTAGCTTCCTGGACAGACTGATTTCCCCATCCCGAATGATCGACGATAAACTGTGTGGTACGGACACTAAATTGCTCTTTTTCAGACTCTGGTATAATGCTTTCAAATTTATGAAGTAACCGGGATACGTTGGGACCGCCCAACGACGAGGACAAACTCTGTAGGCCCATCACAATGTCCTTGATATCATGATCCGTCAGCATACTGCGATCCAGACGATATCCTTCCATCAGCCCAATCCCCCCACCTGCTCCCTGAAAAGTTACTACTGGGATACCAGCCAGACTAATCGCTTCAATATCTCTATAAATCGTCCGAATTGAAACCTCATACAAATCAGCGAGTTCCTTTGCTTGTATTCTATTTCTTTTCAGCAGCAAAATGACGATAGAAAGCAATCGATCGATTTTCATTTTTTCAAAACCTTTCACCCTTAATAAAAATAAGCCAGGAGTTCCTCATCATATCCCTGACCGTGATATTCCAAAGCGTTCTTTTCAATACCATAAGTTTTGAATCCCAATTTTCTATAAAGCTCAACAGCTGCTTGATTGGCAGCCACCACACTCAAATTGATTTGTTTTAATCCTTCCACTTTTCTACCTCGACTGATAACTTCCAATAAAAGTTTCTTAGCGATCCCCTGGCCTCGGTAAATCGGTGGTACATACACTCCCCAAATCGTTCCTTTATGTCGTGTCTTAATTTTGTGTTCTCTTCTAAACCCGGTCATGCCAGCCAGCTGATGATCCTTTGTAAATGCACCAAGTATGTAATGATCTCTCTTATTTTGTATTTGCTTCACTATATCAAATAACGAAACTTGTACAGCTTCCTCATAAGAGGTTCCAAAAGCTTCGGGATTCATTTTTAGGGCTTCCAGTCTTAAATTCCAATACGCTTCAGCGTCTGCTGGCTCTATGTTCCTGATGATAATCATGGCTTCATCCCTCCAAATGTTTTCCTCCATCTTACTCTATCTATTATTTAAATTAAATCTAGATGCCTAAATTAAAATAGCCTCAGATGCTAGATCCAGCCGGATATAGCATCTGAGGCTTCAATACTCATTACATATTATGACTCATAGCGTTTCAGCACAATGACCGCATTATGACCACCGAAGCCGAAAGAATTAGATAACCCAATATCTAGCGAAGCCTTGCGCGCTTCGTGAGGCACATAATCCAGATCACAAACAGGGTCTGGATTATCCAGATGCATCGTTGGCGGAATGATACCTTCTCGAAGGCTTTGAACAAGCGCAATCGCTTCGACACCGCCTGCGGCTCCTAGCATATGACCTAGCATGGACTTATTCGCGGTTACCGGAATCTGATAGGCATAGTCACCAAACAGCTTGTGAATCGCCAAGGTTTCAGCGATATCCCCTACAGCCGTACTCGTTGCGTGAGCACTGATCACGTCCACTTCTTCAGGGGAGATTCGAGCCGAATGAAGGGCCGCTTTCATTGCTAGATAAGCTCCGGTTCCTTCAGGATGCGGTGCAACCATATGATAGGCATCCGAACTCGCTCCATAACCGATGACCTCACCATAGATTTCTGCACCACGCCGGGTAGCGTGCTCCAGCGACTCCAGCACCAAGATGCCTGCTCCTTCGCTCATGACAAAACCGTCCCGATTCTTGTCAAACGGCCGACTTGCTGTGGAAGGCTCCTCGTTACGTGTCGACAAGGCAGTTGCATTAGCGAAACTTGCCAAAGCCAATCGAGACACCGCCGCTTCAGCTCCACCGGCAAAAATGACATCCGCATCTCCTGTACGAATGGTTCGAAATGCCTCTCCAATTGCAGTGTTCCCAATTGAACAAGCCGTTACAGGTGAAAGCGTAGGACCCATTGCTCCAAACGCGATACTAATTTGGGCAGCAGCCATATTCGAGATCATCATAGGTACCAGCGTCGGGCTAACTCTGCCCGGACCACGATGTAGCAGCACGTCCACATTGTCTACCAACGTATCCAAACCGCCAACTCCTGATCCCACATATACACCTACACGCTCCAGATCAGTGCGATCTAGTTCCAGGCCAGAATCCTTGAGCGCTTGCTCTGCCGCATATAATGCAAACTGAGTAAATCGATCCATTCGTCTGGCATCCTTACGCCCCCACTGTTTTTCTGCATCAAAATCCTGTACCAGTCCAGCAATTTGTGCTTTTAAATCGGACACATCAAATGAATTAATTTTACGTATACCTGAATGGCCCTCCAGCAAATTGTTCCATAGCGTGTCTACTTCATTACCCAATGGCGAAACGACACCCATACCTGTTATCACTACTCTTTGCATAAGCTATTCATTCCTCCTGCTCGATGGCTTACTTATAATCCTCATTTTACCCCCGTCTTATCCTATTACAAGTGTTTGTTTATCCTGGTATAATGAACACTACTATAGTAAGCGCCTGATTTAATTACTTCAGATACACTCATTGAATGGAGAGAAAATACCTATGAAAACGGAAGCACGTCTGGAAGCACTATCTGTTTTTCTGAAAACAAAAAGGGCCCGCCTACACCCGCATATGGTTGGTCTTCCCCCAGGGTCACGTCGCAGAACACCAGGTTTACGTAGAGAAGAAGTCGCTCAGCTAGCAGGTGTCAGTACAACCTGGTATACCTGGCTGGAGCAGGGTCGGGATATTAAAGTATCCGCCTCCGTGTTGGATGCTATTGCCGCTGCCCTGCAGTTGAACACGGATGAGCGTAAATATTTGTACGATTTAGCGCTGGAAGCCGGGTCTCATAACCTTCCTGCTTCTGCAGAGCAGGCGATCATATCTCCATCTCTGCAAAAGATCGTACAAGAGTTGCACTACTGTCCTGCTATTATTTCAGATCGGCGCTGCCATATTGTCGGCTGGAACGAAGCTGCTGCTCATGTTTTTATGGATTTTGCCGAGCTACCACATGAGCAACGCAATATGATCGAACTGCTATTTACCAAAAAGGAGTTTAAAAGTCTGGCCGTGAATTGGGAGCACTTTGTAAAGGGGTTTCTTGCTATATTCCGCGCTTATTACGGGCAATACGTGACAGACCCCTGGTATGCTCAATTTATACAAAATATGAGCGAGGCCTACCCAGAGTTTAACGAGCTTTGGAATCAGAGTGAGGTAAGCTCCGCTCCCGAAGTGCTCATTGAATTTCGTCATGCCAAGGCTGGCAAAATGTTATTTGACCTGACTTCCCTTCAGGTACAAGGCAGTGTCGATCTCCGTTGCAGCATTTACACCCCTAATGGGCAAACTTCTACGGAAAGTAAACTCCAAAAGTTAATGGAAGGCAACTAAAGGATTTCATCCCTCCTGTTATGAAGATATCTTTTTCCGTCCATACTACATCTACGATCTGTGCAAAATAGATGCCATATATGTGACAGAGCCGATAGCTTCAACTGTGCTACTACCAGGAGGGAGGGAATCATCATGAAAGCCAAACCGACAAGTTCCCAGCACACACAAAACCAAGCACCATTGCCTGTTCCGGTACAATTTGACCGCAGCTGGCAGGACGAGCTGGACCAACGCCTGCACAAGGGAGGCCCCTGGGGAGATTGGGATCTGTATCAGCTGGCCATCGAGGCGGAAAAGGCCAAGCTGGTGCCGAGCTTTGATGAGCTTCAATGTCTTCAGCATTTGCAAGACCTCACTCCTCTGCCCCATCAACTCGATACCGCTCGGAAGGTACTGTTTGAGATGTCTGGACGTGCCATTCTTGCCGATGAAGTCGGCCTTGGCAAAACAATTGAAGCTGGAATGATCCTTAAGGAATATCTGGTTCGCGGGTTGGCTTCCAAAGTGCTTATTCTTGTACCCGCTTCTTTGGTCCTGCAATGGGTGCGTGAGCTGAATAGCAAATTCGGCATTCCCGCAGTCGCCCAGAAAAAAGCGTATTCTTGGTCTTCCGAGGTCGTCGTAGCCTCTATGGATACGGCCAAAAGAGAGCCACATAGTAACATCCTGCTAGATACCGATTATGACCTGCTCATTATTGACGAGGCTCATAAGCTGAAGAATAAAAAAACATCCAACTACCAGTTCATTATGAAGTTGCGTAAAAAATATTGTTTGCTCCTGACAGCTACACCTGTACAGAACGATCTATCTGAGCTGTTTAATCTGATCACGTTACTCAAGCCCGGTCAATTAGGAAGACAAGGCGATTTTTCAGCAAACTTTGTTGTAGATAAACGTCTGCCCAAAAATGAAGATCAGCTCAAGGATGAGCTGTCTAAAGTCATGATCCGCAATCGTCGTGGAGAAGGGCCAGTTCAATTCACTAAACGAAATGTTTCCAACATTCACTTGGAGCTCTCGCCAGAAGAGCAAGCGCTGTACGATGGGGTGACCTCTTTTGTCAAAGAGCAATATCAAGCGAATGGCGGAAATTTAAGCAGCATGCTGTCTCTCGTTACCCTTCAACGGGAAGTGTGCAGTAGCCGGGACGCTGTGTTCGTCACGCTGGTCAATTTGTCCAAAAAGATGGCTCCAGACTCTCCTCTACGTGATCGTGTCTGGGACTTGGTCGCACACATTAAAGCGATCAAGGCCAATTCCAAAGCTGAAAAAGCGCTTGAGCTTATCCGGAAGATGAACGAAAAAGTGATTATTTTTACAGAATATCGGGCCACACAGGAGTATTTGCTAAACTATTTCCGTGATCGCGGACTGTCTGCTGTTCCTTACCGAGGGGGTATGAACCGAGGCCGCAAGGATTGGATGATGGATCTGTTCCGTGGTCGCATTCAGGTTATGATTGCCACTGAAGCAGGTGGTGAAGGTATTAACCTGCAATTTTGTCACCACATGATTAACTTCGATTTACCGTGGAACCCCATGCGCGTGGAACAGCGGATTGGACGGGTGCATCGACTTGGACAGAAGCATGATGTGAATATCTTCAACCTGTCCACTACCGGAACGATTGAGGAGCATATCCTGCACCTGCTGCATGAAAAGATTAATATGTTTGAAATGGTCATCGGCGGATTGGATGTTATTCTAGAAAAGTTTGAGAAAAAAGAATCCATTGAAAAAAGTTTATATAAAATCATGCTTGAGTCCAGCAGTGATGATGAAATTCGCAGAAAAATGCAAAAGTTAGGCCACTCGCTGGATTCCATCAAACAAGAAATAGAACAAATCCGCACAGACCCGTCAGTCACTCCAAATGTAGCAACCGATAAGTCAACTGGAACAAAGCAGCCTAAGGGACGGCTAACAGGAGTAAGCTCAAGTGTCACCGAGGATTTGTTAGGCTTAGCAGGTGATGCAGCTTCTCCAACCAAAAGTCGCCGTGTGAAAGGAGGTCGCTAGCCTTGACTATGAATGCACAGCAAGTCCAGCGTTTTGTCCACACCTATCTGGAAGCTACCGGGTGCAGCATCATTGAGAGGTCTCCCCACCATGTAACTGTCAAGCTTTCTCCAGAGGCAGATAAAGCCTTGACAAATCGTCCCTACTATTGGGGATACGTAGAGCGTACTGGCGTTCCAGCGCAGACGATGTCCTTCACATTCATCTTTGATGGGGAAGCCTATCGGACAGAACAGGAACGTTTAGCGGATCAGACGCCACCAGCTCCTGTAGCTGGCAACGCAGCACAAGATCAGGTCATGGGGCGTTACTTCGGTCATGTACCGACGTTACCGCAATTAGGGCCTGGTCGCATTATGCAGGAGGAGCTTCGATACGGAAGCCGTCGGCTGCATCAAATTTTTGAAGCCGCTCGGGATGGAGGAAAATATGTTTATTTGTTCGAGCAGCCTGATGCCCGTCAATTGTCTGCCCGTTCTCCTGTAGTCTATGAAGCTTGGCTCAGCGTCTGCTACAAGATTGAGTTTGCCTGCGATCTGAAGCGTGAGGAACTTCAGTGGCTAGGGATTTCACTCAAAAGCGGCACTATTGTAACCAATTTTGGCGCTATGCTCGAAACTCGGCAGCTCAGCCCACTACTGGCAGGCAATATGCATGTACAGCCAGCACTGCTATCTGTCCCTGAGGCTTCCACCTCGCTTGAAAACTATCTCACCGAACAGCTCCGACAGCAAGATTATGATTGGGCTGAGCAGGCGAAGGAACGATTACGCGAGGAACTAGAGGTCATAGACCACTACTACGATGACCTAATCAAGGAACAGAAAGAGGAAGAGGATAAAAAAGAATCCGTATTAGAGCAGCATCAAGCCCGTCGTAAAGAAATGGTATGGCAATATGAGCCAAAGGTACTCGTATCCGCCATTAACTGCGGCATATTTCATCTGCGGTAACTGATATCTCACGCTCCTTCGCAGGTTGGTTGCAGACATGTCGTCAAGTTGTAACATCTTGCTTCAGCCTACATCAGTTTCTGCTGCTGCAAACACAAGCGTAGTCTAACCTGTCTCCTATGTATCGACAGCAAAAAGCGAACCTGGATACGACATTTGCGCCGACAGGGTGCAGCAGTCTTTTCATCGGACAGGCTGTATGCTAGTTAAAAAAGAATGCCTCCGTCGGCAAGTCATCCGACAGAAAGGTGGATTCCATTGAAGAAAAATCATTCCGGGCATTATAGCGTAGGTATGATCGCAGCTGTACTGATCGGCCTGTCCGCAGTCTGTCCGTTCGCTTCCATTCATGCGGCTCCCTCAGCCGTTCAAGAAAGCAATTTAAGCTCAGCACCCAACTACAACGAAAGCTCGTGGGTTCCTCCAATGGAATCCATGAGTCCTGCTACTCCTTCTGCCTCCCCGGGTGACGTTTCATCAAAGCTTCCTGCTCAGCAACAAGGGGTGCCTGAGGACGTGAAACGGACAGCAGCCGACACCGTACAATCCCTATCGTCGCAGCCCCCTTTTGCTTCGTGGAAAGACGCCGAGCTCAGCTACCATCCGCTTGGACCTGGAACCCATAGCTGGCTTGTTCAAGTGAACCATGCAGGAGAATACATTGGCTACCTGATTATCGGATCTGACCCAGACGGCGCTTATCAACTCAATGAATACGGGAATGGTCCAGGCGGACCATATAGTATGGATATACTTCGCCAATCCCTCAAGTCGCTCACAGAAACCGAATTTTCTTCTATCGACAAGCTGCAAATTACACCTATGTATGAGGAACCACTTTTAGCCTATTGGCTGGTGCGTTCCTCTACGGGTAGCCAAATATGTATTGATGCTGTTACTGGCGATCCGCTACCTGTAGAAGTAGCAGATGGGAGTTGGAAACATAAGCTTCAGAACAACGCGATTTCTTCACCTACACCCTTTTTGAAAACGCAGGCACAGGCAGTTACTGTCTCGTCCGATCCTTTCAATCCCTATGATGATCTGGGTTGGCTTCAAGCTAAGCAAAAACTTTCCATTCATGACACAGGCCAATTTATGGACGCGCTAAGTAATTCACCACGTATGATTTTTTCTGCCACAAATATCAATTTTGCCTTTGGGGGACCTTTATCCATTAACGGGTTTCAAGCTTGGATATCTCCAGATCATCCATCCGAACCCATTTTATATGCATTAACCTACCACGATGGACTTTCCCGATTTGTGCCACTAAAACAGCTGTTGCCTCATGGTCAATTTTACCGTTTGGAATCCTAGTAATTTCAGGAACAACTAAAATCATTCGAAATTATCCCCTATAACAACATAAAAAGAGACCTCAAATGGCATACCCCATGCCTCTTGTGGTCTCTTTGGCGTGTTTAACGTTGCTCTTTTCGCCCTCTGCGTGTGGATTTTATCCACATTTTCAGAGCGAGAGGCAACATGCCAAACCATTTGCTCACCCATGGCTCCTTGGCTTGTTTTTGGCTACGTCGAACCTCACGTGGCGTTTCCATATAACGCACAATCCGCTGCGTAATATACGTCACCAGTTCGTCACTCTTCGCCATCCTCCATGACCTCCTTCATCTGACCTATCATTTCCAATCACCGTGCCTTGGAAATATCAAATCACACGTTAGGTTCAGATACCACTAGCTTGCACAGTTTCCAGCTACTCTAATCCCTGCGGAATAACTATGCATGGGTTCCCTTAAATGGAACATACTATCTTCAATATAACAGTTCCCCCAAGGTTTATTGTTATATTTGAAGGCAGCTACGCTGCTTTAGGTTTGATGTCTGTTATGCATAGTTTCCAGTAAACAATCAATTCGTCCATTGGAGGAATAGAACGTGTTGAATAAAAAGTTAAACAAGATATGGCTGATCGGGCTGGGGTTAAATTTTTGCATCCTTTGTAGCGCTGTATTTGCCCCATTTGCTTATGCAACTACTCAGCCTGGCGAGAAAAGCACCGACACAAACAAGCATACAGAAACCTCGTTTAACCGCTCCTATCACGCTTTTGCCAAGCCCGTGGTCCTGATTGATGTAGGTCATGGCGGTGTGGATGGTGGAACAAGTCACAAAGGACTTCTGGAAAAAGATATCAATCTCGCCATTGCTCAAAAACTGTACTTGATCTTACGTTCCCAGAGTTACCCTGCTGTCTTGAATAGGGACAAGGACTACGCACTGAGTGATGATAACCGTTGGTTGCAGTCCAAATCCCGGCATCTTAAAGACCTCGCCCAACGTAAAAGCTTGACAGAACAACTGCCCACTGCTGTGGTTGTAAGCCTGCATGTCAATTGGGCCAAACGTGCCGAAAAACGTGGACCCATTGTACTGTATCAAGATGAAGGCAGCAGCTATATGTTAGCTGAGCAGATCCAGCATTCATTAAACCGCTTATTTTGCATGAATAGACAAACCATGTACGGAAAACCCTTTTATCTTCTGAATAAAATTCAACATCCCGCTGTAATAGTCGAAACGGGGTTTATCAGCAACGAGCAGGACAGAGCCCTACTTTCTGGGGATCGCGGCCAAAAAAGGATTGCTGAAGCTATTGCCGAAGGCATTATTGCCCATCTGACGGCGTGGTAGTATTCGTGGCTGGATCTCCTGTCCACCCCCATACATCACGCACTAGATCGCTAATGCCTACAAACTGAGCATGTTCCTTTAATTTAGGAACCGATGAATGAAGCCCTGAGGAGGTATACATGCCGGACACGCCAACATGTCCAATCGTTACACAGGTGTTGTGCTCTGCCAACCATTCAACCACTTTGCTAAGTTGCCGATTCACATGAGCGAGTGTATGAACATCATCCAAAAAAACATCATTTCGCACCGGTGGCATTCCCTTTTTAGCGGCAAGTTCAGGCACCACTGACCAATAATTAGTTCGGCTATCAACAAAAAATAGTCCATGTTCCTTACAAACATCCAGAACGATGGACATAATGCGCTTGTCTGAGGTAACCTTGGAGCCCATATGGTTGTTCATTCCTATGGCATAAGGAACATCCTTGATAGCTGCGGTCACCTTGGCGCGTACTTCTTCATCCGTCATATTACCCTTGATTGCTCCAGGTCCAAGCCATTCAGGCTTGCCCTGCTTGGGCTCCATTGGAAGATGGACGATAACATCATGACCACGCTTATGCGCTTCCATAGCGTCCTGTTTGGTTGTTGGAAGGAAGGGCATTACAGCAACGGTGATTTTGACAGGTAAATTTAAAATTTCCTTGGTACCTTTCATATTGTTTCCTAGATCATCAATAATGACAGCAACCCTCTTTTGCTGCTGGTTCTGTTGGTCTATTGCTTCGGCAACAGCAGTTTTACAGACCATAAATAACATACAGACTGAAATACAAAGCACTACGATGATTTGCATTCTAGATCTTGCATGGTGTACAAGCGCATAAGACGAATTCTTCCGGTTGCGTGATGCCTTTAAAGCTTTTTTTATTATATTTCTCATGTGCAGCTTCCGTCGTGTACTCATTTGCGGGTCAGCCTCCTTCTCTGTCCCTTCATTGTGTGAGTAAAACCGTTTAAATATGTATAAGGCAGATCTGAGATATAATCTCTGATCTGCCTTGATGTGCGCGTAATAACGTATATTAAAGCTGCTTACCAGTTTTTATCGATAAATTCATCACGACCGGATTGGGCTCGATCTTCCTTATAATGCTTCACATTCTTCTTGTGATAATCCTGATGATAATCCTCTGCCGGATAAAAAATTGCAGCCGGAAGAATCTCCGTTACAATTGGCTTATCAAAGCGTCCGCTTTGTACCAACTGTTCCTTGGATTGTTGTGCAAGCTCTCGTTGCTGCTTCGTATGATAAAAAATTGCAGGCTTATATTGTGTGCCTCGGTCCTGAAACTGACCTTCTCCGTCGGTAGGATCTGTTTGCGGCCAATACAATTCAAGTAGCTTTTCATAAGGAAACAGCTCAGGATCAAACGTAATCTGCACCACCTCATAGTGCCCGGTTGTTCCTGTTTTAACCTGTTCGTAGGTCGGATCGGAAATCGTCCCTCCAGTATAGCCTGAGACAATACTATGAATGCCCGGCTGCTCCTCGAACGGAGTCACCATACACCAGAAGCATCCGCCTGCAAAAGTTGCTTTCTCCATCTTTCATCCAACCTTTCATTAGCTTCATCAACAAATGCGTTATCTTCTATCATATCTTAAAAATTAAACTTATAAAAGAATTGCTTATGAACTTGAATAAAGTTCAAGCCCTCGTATTGGAATCATTGCTGGAAGTCTGCAATAATTCCGAAACATAAGAAAAGGTTTATAAAATTGCTACAAGAGCAATTCTATAAACCTTTTCTAAATGGATGCGGTCGAGAGGACTCGAACCTCCACGGGGGGTTAGCCCACACGGACCTGAACCGTGCGCGTCTGCCAATTCCGCCACGACCGCATATATATTTGATCGTCTATCTCGAAAGAATCAATCTTTCTTAGCGACAAGATAGATCATACCATGCTCAAATAAAGTTGTCAAATCTTTTGTTTTTCTTTATTTCTTCTTGATAAAAAAGGAATAATACGATAATATAAGAACATAAGTTCTTAGGAACAAAAGTTCCTTTACTTCCATGACTATGAATTATCATCACATTTCCCTAAGGCGGTGAATGGTAATGATCTCTTCAGATACTACTCAGCATTCATGCTCTCTTGTGAAAAGTTATCTGCTCCTTACCTTTATTCAAAAAGTATTTGAGCGTGACAGCCTAATTCTTGAAGAAAGCGGCGTTCTGAAAACCCCTGATCTTTATGTTGAAATGGTTAACGCAGGAATAGATCGTACCGGAATCCTGCTATCTGAAATTAAACATGAATTTAAGAAGTATCACGTTCGTGTTCTAGACATACAACAAAACCACTCCGGCGTTCACGCCACCTATATATATAAAGGCGTTAAAGAGCAGTTCAGTATGCCTATGTCCGCATTCCGCAAAGAAATGTATGAACGAATGCGAGCTTATTTGGGGCTCCCTACCTCTATGCCTCATACGGCGTCTCTACCTTTACCAGAGAAATATCGCCCCGAATTACCCAATAATTCAACCCCCAAACCCCTACGCGTTGTTGGGCGAAGTTGGATTGCATCCTCTTCTGCCTATAAGCATAAATCCCCTCGCCCTGCTGCTTTTGCTGCAAGCAAAAGAGCATAATCCCCGCACTACATGCAAAAAGAAGCTTCCGCAGGCACTAACTGTGCTCGGAAGCTTCTTTCCATAAACATCACTATCATTTGTTCAGATCAATCTATTTCCCCTATTTCGAGTATGAGTTATCTGTATGGATGATTCGTTTTAATGTAGCGCCTTCTGTACACGTGTAACCCCTTGACTTAGAGCATGTCCTCCACCAACTGCAGCAGCTACAGCAACGGCTTCCATAATCTCCTGATCACTGGCTCCTTTGGAACGCGCCTCATTCACATGATAAAACGTGCACACCTCATTGTTGGCAAATAAGCCAATTCCTAGCGCAATCAGTTGCTTGGTTTTTTCATCTAAACTGCCGGCTTGAAAGCATTCTCCGGTAAAGCGATGATAGGCATGAACTACCTCGGGCAACTTATCTTCCAAATGGCTGATTTGATCCTTGTATGCATGTACTTTTTCGTCCATAACCGTCATTAACACAGCACGCCCTCTCTGTTGAGTTTTGCTTCATTACTGTGTCCGGTTTAGAGTTTCTGTATGCCTAATGAAGCACCCAGTTTTTTTATCCAATCCCCATTAGAACTCGTTTCTTAATCCAGTTCTATCGGATTGTGACGCGGCTCGCTGAACGGCTGGTATGTATAGCTGCGATCCAACTTGACCACACGTCGATTCTGGCGGCGAATAAGCACCTGTTCATCATCCCATGCCAGTACAATGCCAACCACATCGTTGGACTCCAATCCATCGCGTACGACGCGTACCTTTTCACCAGAAAGTCGATAAGCATCCAATTCTTCGTCCATTATCATCCATGTCCCCTCCTTGTCCATTTTTTTCAACACAACGGCCATAATTTTATATACATGAAAAAAGTTTAAAAAGAGACCTAAACGAATCATTTAGGTCTCTTCCGCTTACTACTTATATGGATTGCCAACAGAGCAACAAATTATCCCGACTGATTTACACTGTGATCATGTTCTTTTGTATCGTTCTTCTCGTACCAGAAGTCCAGCACTTGTGCAGACAACACTCGCTGTTCTACATACTCCACTTGGTGAGCAGTAAATTCTTCTTTCCAAGAGAAAGACAATTCTTCGCATAGGTTAACCAATGTCAACAATTCAGACCAGGCCACATAGCGTTTATACCAAAAAAACTGAGGATGTTCAATCATATAGGGATACAAATCGTCGAATTCCGTATGCTTACAATCCAAGGCGCGTTCAAAATGCACTTTAGCCGCTGCCAGTTTTTCCAGAAAAAACTGTTCGGTCAATTGTTCATTCCCCATGTTGCTGCCTCCTCTCCCAAACCTTATATATATTATAAGCGAAATTGATGCTCATGCAAAGGTTATTATTAGAAATAAGGATCCGGAGTTTCGAATTGTTACTATTCAGCAAACTCTATCTTACCGTCAGCCAACGACGAAATTTTAACCAATGATTCTACACGGATGCCCTGCTCACGGATGGTTCTCGCTCCAGCCTGAAACATTTTTTCAACCGCAACTCCGAATCCAATCAACTCCGCTCCAGAGCGTTGAATAATTTTAACCATGCCTCGAGCCGCATCGCCATTAGCGATAATATCATCAATGAACAACACACGATCATGCTCATGAATAAATTGACGAGACAGCATAATATCTGTGACAATACCTTTTGTAAACGAAGGTACACGCTCACACAGCGCATCCGGATCAGCTAATAAAGTCTTTTTACGACGAGCAAATACCAACGGTACACCCAACTCCAACGCTGTCGCAAACCCGATGGCAATGCCTGAGGATTCCACGGTCACTACTCTGGTGATTTTGTCTTCCCGAAAACGGGCTGCGAACTCTCGTCCCATTTCCATTGTCAGCTCTGGATCAACCTGATGATTAAGCAATCCATCCAGCTTTAGCACCTGATCTGACGCAATCACGCCTTCATTTAAAATTCGTTTCTTTAATACTTCCATTCCATGACCTCCCACGGCATTCCTATGCGGTAAAAGTACCATACTTCACCCGCCGCTTTCAAGCTATAGCCTGCTTTCCATGCGTTCATGTGATATTTTTTTTACGTTTGTTCCAGAACCATGCGATGATTCCTCCCAAAACGATTAAAAGAATAACGATCAAACCTACCTGGTGCGTCACCTTCTCCATCAGCTTAGCCACCTGTTCCCAGTGCATGCCCACCGCATGTCCGATCCCCAAAAATGTACCGCACCACAGCAAAGCTCCTGCCGATGCATAGCCGATATAGCGAAAAACACCTAGACGGGTTGTGCCTGCCAGATAGGATGATACGTGTCTCAAGCCGGGGACAAAATACCCGAACAAAATTCCCCAGGTACCATAGCGCCCGAACCAATTTTCGGAAGAGGCAATCCTGGAGGGCGTAAGCCTCACCCATTTACCGTATCGGTGCAATAGTGGCTTGCCCAGCAGGCGACCCAATGTGTAGCTAAGCATCATGCCTGTCATACTACCGAAAAATGTGACTGCCAGCGCGGCAATAAAGTTGTAGTGTCCTTGAGACACGAGCCCGCCAAAGGCGATCATTAGCACTTCGTCGGGTATCGGCATACCAGCTACTCCAAGGGCAAGCAAGCCGAACATCGCCAAATATCCGTATTCCAGTATCCATGCAAGGATTTGACCCATAAATTACGCTCCCGTCAAGCTATTCATTAAATTCAGTATAATTATTTTCAGTCTCATCCAGTCATGTCCCATTTCAGTTGAACATAGTTTGTATTATATGCTCGCTGTAGCGTTATTCAAGCAAGCAAGGGGGGACTGGGAATGAAACGTAATATTCATGTTTTTCAGATTGCTTTTACATACATTGGTACAATCGTCGGTGCCGGGTTCGCTACCGGACAAGAAATATTACAATTTTTTACGCAATATGGACGTTGGGCTACAATCACCATTATGCTGTCCACACTTGTATTTGTATGGTTGGGTACGAAAATGATGCTGATTGCTCATGATATTTCAGCCCGCTCCTACGAGGATCTGAACAAGCACCTTTTTGGTGCCAATGCCGGAAAATGGATCAGCATATTCACACTTATTGTGCTGATTGGCGTGAACAGCGTTATGCTCGCAGGAGCTGGCTCTGTTTTTGTGGAGCACCTTCACCTACACTACCAAACAGGACTGCTCATTACATTAATCGGAACTTACTTGCTGCTGAATAAAGGTATTAAAGCGATTTTGCATATGAACACCATTGTTGTCCCGCTGATGATCACCATATCTCTTTTGCTCGTTCACAGCACCCTTTCCATGCCCAATCCACAAAGCTTTATCACGAATACAACAGACCACAGTGCGCTACGAACATGGATCTCTCCACTCCTGTACACGTCCTTCAATCTGGCTATGGCTCAGGCCGTGCTTGTCCCTCTAGGCAGTCAAACTTTCTCCCGCAAAACCATCCGCTGGGGCGGTGTATTGGGCGGAATTGGTGTTGGCTTTATGCTGATGGCTGCACATTTTGTCATGTCAGCGCAAATGCCAGGCATTCAGCAATTTGAAATCCCTATGGGAAGCATCGCTTACCGTCTAGGCGCCCTTGTTGAAATCATATACATTCTACTCATTTTCATGGAGATCTTCAGTACCTTTGTAGCCGACATTTATGGAGTCAGTCTACAAATTCGTCAGCATGTCCAAATTTCGCCCAAGCTCATTACATTATTCATTATGCTCACCTGTTTTTTAATCAGTCAGTTCGGCTTCAGCTCACTGTTATCTGTTCTTTATCCTATTTTCGGTATGCTCAGTCTAATGTGGGTTAGTAAACTGATCTTAGCAGGACGCGGAAGACCTTTCCGCTCCTCACGTCCTCGTTCCAGCTTTCGGCATTCTGATTCCAAACCAGGTGATACCCGTCATGGTTAGTGTGGAAATTTCAAATACATTTTCTTCAGCTCGTTAACAGCACGACTTAAAGAATAGCTTGATTTAGCCTTGTCGCAGGCAGATCTAGCCAGTTCATAACGATAGGCAGGGTCAGCGATGACCTTTTCTAATGCGTCTGCCAGTGCCTTCGGATTATCGGGTGGCACGAGCAGACCATTTACCCCATCCTCAATCTGCTCCGGTATTCCCCCTACTTCTGTACCTACCAATGCCAGACAGCTCAACGCCGCTTCTGCAAATACGGAGCCAAAGGCCTCCGCCCGCGAAGGCAATACGAATACATCAAAGAAAGGCATAAACTCTTCAGGATGAAGAGTATATCCATAAAAAATCGTCTCATGGTATATATCCAGCTGTCGCGCCATCTCTTCCAGCTCAGGTCGAATCGGACCATCTCCAATGATATGGAGTACAAATTCCTGATTTCTTTTTTTCAGCTCAGCGCAAGCCTGTAATAGAATATCAAGCCCTTTGGCGGGAACAAGTCGGCAAACGGTTATGAGCTGTGTCACTTCATTTTCGTGAGGAATGGGCTTAAATCGTTTCTCATCATATCCATTTGGAATAACCACAACATCTTGCGGATGCTGTACATAAGGTGTTAAGTAATGCTGAAAAGATTGCGATACTGCTATCAGGCGATCCGCCTTATGCTCCATTTCTCGGTAAAGTGACACTAAGAATTGGTGTTCAGGCCCGTTCTCCTCTATTTTCCCGTTTAGAATTAACTCCTTCTCATAGGAAGAGTGAATCGTCTGTACGAGCGGGATATCTGGAAATACGTTTTTCATAGCGAGCCCGGCAATCGGATGATGAGCATGAATAAGGTCAAAGGGCTTCTGAATACGAAGCCGAGTCCACCACAAATAATCACGGTACGTCTGAATATATTTTTGAACGATTGGATATTGCTCATATCTCGTCCAGTCGAAGGTATCAAAGATTACTTCGTCCCTACCCTTGTTACGAATCCGTTTAGGGATTGAAAATAGCTCCATTTCCCAACGGGGGGACGTAAATCGCTCTTGCAAATATGGAATCATGGATGAAACGCCTCCCGGTTGCTCGGGTGGGAAAAAGAGAGCCTGTAGCAATTTCATGAGTGCTTCCCCTTTCAAGCATTAAACTGCCCGGAACACAGGATATATGTATAGGTTTCCGGATTTTCTGAAAGATGATATATTGAGAATAAATGTTAGGCACAAAAGAAAATTATAACATTTTAACTGCAATAAATCCTGTCTATTGTATCGGAACGATATCGTCCGTTCAATAGATAGATTAATTTAACAAATGGAGTCGGTGATGTTGACGTTGTTGTCCTTATTGGGAACCTTGGGCTCCCCATCTCTGGCCGGGGCTATAAGTGCAGCCTGCGGTTTGTATATTATACTCATGATGGCGCTAATGTGCGTGATCATATATAGCAGACAACGAAAAAAAGCCTATATCCTTTTTTCGGTTGCCGCTATTTTTATTATGACATATGAAGCGATGAATCTCTATTCGGCAGGCGGCGGCCAAATGCAACTGCAGGGAATCGTGTGGAAAAATGCGCTGGAGGCGTTTGCCTTCTTGCTCATCAATGCCGCTGTATTTCAGCTGTACCGAAAACTAAAGCGTGTGGAAAAATGGGCCTTGCTGTTGCTGGCTGCGTTATTAACGCTGCCGGTAATGGCTTGGACTTTAGGTTTGTTGCCCACTTGGATCAGCTCAGTGAAATTGGTTGGATTCACTCTGTTTTATCGAGTGTTGGTGCTTATATTAAGCCTTCTGTTCATCACCCCACGGATCGGACAGCCAAAGAAATTTATAGCAGGCTTATTCACTTATTCGCTCTGGCTTGGTTTTCTCTGGCTGCAAAATGACATCCCTGAAGAAGCAAACGGGTCAAGCACAGTCCTGTGGATGTCATTTTTACCATTGTTGTACTACACTACGTTATTCATCATTCTGTTTGAACGGATTGTGGAGCTACTCCAAAGGATTTATCGTTCTTCCATCACCGATGGCCTCACAGGGCTGTATAACCGTAAATATTTTTCGGGAAGATTACGGAGATATATGAACCAGGGAATCCGCGTATCGGTCATTTTTTGCGATATTGACAATTTCAAAAAGCTGAATGATACGCAAGGCCATGCTCGTGCGGATGAGGTTCTCAAGCAGGTCGCACAAATTATGGAGGAGGAACTGGATGAAATCGGGCTGACCGGACGATACGGTGGCGAGGAACTGGTCGCAATGGTTGTGGATCGGCGGGCCAAGGTGGCGCAGGTCGCAGAACGAATCCGCGAACGTGTCGCTGAGGAAAGCATCGTCACTATCAGTGTCGGACACAGTACAGCAAAGAAGGAAATAAACCCGGATGAACTCGTCAAACAGGCCGATCAAGCCATGTACATATCCAAAACGACAGGCAAAAACAAGGTTACAGCTTATAAGGCAGCGGAAGTGAAGCAAAGTCGGGCAGCACGCGCACAATAATTCGCAAATTCGATTCGTTATCAAAGACTGCCTATGAATACTGCTCCGTCTGGTTGTCTATATCATAAAATGACGCACAGGAATCTCATACGAGCCTGTGCGTCATTTGTATTTAATCTCTTCATTAAACTTCTGAAGTTGCGGATGCTATATCACGGCCGATCGAGGCCAGTTCTTCGCTAGTCAGCTCTCGATAGCTGCCCAGTGGAAGCTGATCATCCAGCTTCAATGGCCCCATGGCTGTTCTTTTCAAGTAGGTCACCTTTTTACCAACCGCCTCGAACATGCGCTTCACTTGGTGAAACTTACCCTCATGGATTACGAGCGAAATATAGGAAGTGACTTCTCCATCTGCCTGATGCGGCTGTTCATGCCGAAGAATCGTCAACTGCGCGGGTAGGGTGACATACCCATCGTCCAGTTCCACTCCTGCTGTAAATTGAAGAATATCCTCCTCCGTTACATGCCCCGACACCGTAGCTTCATACGTTTTGGGGACATGACGCCGTGGAGACAGTAGTTCGTGCGCCAGCTTGCCGTCGTTAGTCAACAGCAATAAGCCTTCTGTATCTTTATCTAGCCTCCCTACTGGAAAAGGCTCAAAATGTCGTTCCTCCGCACTCAGCAAATCCAGCACCGTCCGTTCCCTCGTATCTTCGGTTGCGGATATGACACCTGGAGGCTTGTGCAGCATGATGTAAATAAACTCCCGAAATACAACCAGTTCTCCGTTCACTTCAATTTGGTCTTGGTATGGATGAACCTGTAAGCCGCTATCTTTGATGGTCCGTCCGTTTACCGTGATCATACCTTGCTTTACCTGTCTCTTGATATCACTACGGGAACCATATCCCATATGGGTTAAAATTTTGTCCAAACGCTGAGTTTGTCTTCCTTTTCCACTCATACCGATGTCCACCTCCAGCCTGTAGGATATTCATTTTTAAGCATGCCGTCCTGCCATTTGCCCCACCCGGCCGAATAACCATCAATACACACGAGAGTAAAGCCTTTGGGTTGGACTTCATTTCGAAGCTCTATTCTCTCAACAGGGATGGACAAGGTTTCACCTTTTAAATACCGGATGGCTTCAGCATCCGAGCTGGAGAGGTTGATGCTCCTAACCGCCTCAGAAGGGCGTAAAGCCACCGCCAGCGGATGTGAAGGTACAAAACGACCATTCTTATCGGTTCCCATAAACCAGCCCGGACGTACCACCTTAAGGCCGTCCAAACGATGTGATGCCAACGGCGACTGATAAATGCGATCTCCGTAGACCACCGTGTAGCCTGCAAATGAAACCTCCAGCTGCTCCTGAACAAATTGGTGATAGGACTCCAGCACATCATGCAGGGAGCGTGCGGCAGATTTCACATTTTCTTTGCCCATACGTGACTTGCTGCCATCAAAGCCGCGCGTGTTCTTTCCTTTGGCTAACTTTCCGCCCATTCCTTTTCCGGTTCGTTTAGGCTCATCAGTCGTGCGCCTTCCTTGGCCACTTGGGAGTAGCGCTTCCTTGACGGGCAAATGTTGCTTCTTCTGCGGATATGCTGCTTCTATGTTTAATACTCTGTCATTCTTGTTCGAAAACGGAACCATATCCCCCGATACAGTGTGATCTGCTGTCGAGGCCACACGAGCACCACCCTGATGCTGCAATACAGCGATAAAATGGCCCTCCCCCTCTACAAGATGCGGCCAGAGGCGTGCTGTACCCCGCAGTTCGGGATGTGCCGATGCAATCTCTTCGTTCATCCATTCCGGGTGGCCTGGTGCAAAGCCTGCTTCCGAAGGAACAGGGACTACGTTAAAATCGGGATGAGCATCCAGAAATTCCGCAATCATTCCTTCATTCTCCTCCGGGGCAAAGGTGCAGGTCGAATAGACAATTCTTCCCCCATCGCTCAGCATTGAGGCCGCTACACGCAAAATGTCCCGTTGCATGACCACACATTTTTCCACCGAGTGTGTCTCCCATTGTTTGGCCATATCCTCATCCTTACGGAACATGCCTTCTCCCGAACAAGGTGCGTCAATTAAAATCTTGTTAAAAAAATGAGGAAAAGCATCTGCGATACGATCAGGGCTCTCATTCAATACCACGGCATTGCGCACACCGTACAATTCCACATTTTTAGCCAACGCCTTGGTTCGATCGGCGCTAATATCATTGGTCACCAGTATGCCGCTTCCTTGCAGTTTGGCTGCGATTTGGGTTGATTTCCCTCCCGGTGCAGCGCACAAGTCCAAAACAGCTTCCCCCTGAGCTACATTGAGCAGTTCAACTGGAGACATGGCACTCGGTTCCTGAACATAGTACAACCCAGCATGATAGTAGGGGTGAAGTCCAGGCTTAGTACCGTGCGGAATGTAAAAACCTGTGGCGCACCACGGAATCGGCCGCAGTTCGAACGGAGGACGTTCCTTAAAGTCCTCTACTGGAATTTTTAATGTGTTGACACGAATCCCCGCATGGGGCGTGTGGTCATAGGCAGCCATAAAAGCCTCAAATTCATCGCCGAGCAGTTGCTCCATGCGCTTTACAAATGCTGTGGGGAGCTGTACACCCATAATCGTAATCATCCTGTCCTGTTAAAATAAATTTTATTGTACCATAATCAACCTGTTAGCCGGCAATATCTGTGTGATTTACAAACTTTCACTACAAGCTGTAATGTTGTATAATAATGAGGTTCATAGTTACATATTTTAGATTTTGATAGGAGAGATTCCATTGAACGCACAAAAATCCAACAAAAAAAAGCTTATACCTGTCATTGGCTTTTTTGTTGTGCTTATCATTTTGCTTGGAGTGCTGCTCGCTTTAAACTCAGGCACTAAAAACAAGCTGTACGGCGTTTCCACAGCCTCGTTAAGTCCTACTACCCAGGAACTGCTAAACGATCCGAACTATCAGCAAATTATTAAGCCAGAAGATCTACAAAGTAAAATTGACAAAAAGGAAAGCTTTTTCGTCTATCATTTCGCGTCTGACTGTGTTCACTGCCGTGCCACCACTCCTAAGCTCATGCCTTTGAGCAAGCAGGAGAACATTACGATGCACGAATTTAACCTGCGTGAGTATGAGGCTGGCTGGGACAAGTACAAGATTGAGTATACACCTACGCTTGTTTATTACGAAAAAGGCGTGGAAAAGGAACGTATGGTAGGTGGATTGAAGGAAAGTCCTTCAGACAACGGATACACACTCGACGATTTCAAAGCCTTCTTTGAGAAATATAAAAAGAACGTAACCTCTTAGACAAATGTCCTCACACCTGACAATGATAAAGCAGCCCGATCCCTATAAAACGGATCGGGCTGCTCGTTTATTATGCGCTACAACATCAAGGCGCATCCTTCGTTTCCACTGTAGCTGAGCGTAAGCTCCCAGCGGCCTGTCTTCGCCTAATCGAAGCTTCCAGCGCCTGCTGACGCTGCTCATGCTTTTCCCCACGCCGAGGACCTCTCTGCTGAGGGATATTGACTGGAACGGACGATGATGCCTTCTCCACGGCCTGACGCAGTCCGGGCTCGACAATTTCAATCGTCAAATCCCGATAAACCGGCGGTTGACGTTGAAGCTCTTCCGAACCTTCCATAACAGCTTCAGCAAGCTGCCGAGCGCAAGCGCGCGCCTCATCTACCAGCTTCGCCATATTAATGCCCAGCGCGTGCGAAGCAGCATGCTCCAGCCTATGTACCGCACTGTCCAGCATCATGTATCCACCACGATAGTTACCATTGCGAAAATGATACAGTCCTACAGCAATTTGCAGTAAACCTTTATATACAGGGTCTCGGTCCAGCTTAAGCCACAGCTCTTCCAGTACCTCATGACATTCAAAGTAATCCCGATCCCGATTGAAGTATACCAAATAAGTTACGTACAACGGTTCATAGGAAGGGTTCACCATTTTAAAACTCATCCCTGTCTTCTTCCTTAGTTGAAGCTTCCAGCATCTCCTTGACCTCATCATGCAACTGCTTGATTCCTTCCATGTCGTGCCGCTCCCACAGTTCATTAAATCTGCGCTGCGCCTCAATCGTTTCACTAATTTTATGGTAGAAATAAAGACGGTGCATGCCTGTTAGGACTTTGGATACGATATTGGCTTCATCCTCAAACTTCTTCTGCGCTTCTAATATTTCAAGACGGATGGAAGACATTTCATTATCCAACACAAAGGCTGCCTCAGCCGCCTTTTTCAACCGGGCCCGCATATCATCTGGCAAGCTCTCACGATACTTATAGCTAAGAGAATGCTCTATGGTTGCCCAAAAATTCATAGCCAACGTACGGATTTGAATTTCGGCCAGCACAATTTTCAACCCCACTGCTGTCTGAACCGGGTACTCCACAATCATATGAAAGCTGCGATAGCCGCTATCTTTATAATTGGTGATATAGTCCTTTTCATACAATACCGTCAAATCCTTACGTCTTCGAATATATTCGGCTACCCGCCGAATATCCTCTACGAATTGACACATGATGCGAATGCCGGCAATATCCTCGATCCCCGTCTCCAGCTGATCAGGTGAAACCTGCAATCTCTTCGCCTTATCGAGGATGCTGGATATTTTTTTAACCCGTCCAGTTACGAATTCGATAGGAGCGTATTCCTCGCGCTTTTTCAGCTCCGCACGCATTGTTTTGAACTTGACCTTAAGTTCCTCCACCGCCTGATCGTATGGCAGCAAAAATGTTCCCCAGTCTCTTCCGTCCATCCCCGTACCTCCTGTCTCTTCCGACAACACTTTTTTATCTATGAGCTGCACCAACAGCCTCAGTAATATGTCTAAAGCCGTCCTTTCGAAGCAGCTCACGCAGACCGGCATGTATAGCCCGGTTTACTTCCGGCCCTTCGTAAATCAATGCTGTATAAATTTCAATCAGGCTAGCGCCTGCTTTAATTTTGTCATAGGCATCACGACTGGTAAAAATACCGCCTGATCCAATAATAGGCAGCTTCCCTTCCGTCTGGCGGTATACCCGTCCAATGACCTCTGTGGAACGGTCATGTAGCGGCTTACCACTCAATCCTCCGGTTTCACTTGCATTTCGATGCGTCAGACCCGTCCTGGATATCGTCGTGTTCGTCGCAATAATGCCATCCACTCCGCTGGCCGCAATCGCATCCGTCATATATTCCAATTCCTCGTCCGATACATCCGGTGCAATTTTGACCAGTACAGACTTGGCTTTACCATACTTTGTCGCCTGAACTCCCATCTCTGCCCGAACCGCTTCCAGTAACGACTTCAGTTCACTGCCATGCTGGAGTTTTCGTAAATCCGGGGTATTGGGCGAACTAATGTTTACTACAAAGAAGTCCGCATACGGATACAGTGCGGAAATACATTTCTCATAGTCCTTATGGGCATCCTCATTTGGCGTTACTTTATTTTTACCGATATTAACAGCAATCGGCACAGGTCGATGTTTAAGGGTAGCCAAACGCTGGGCCATGCTCTCAGCACCCAGATTGTTAAAGCCCATCCGATTGACTAATGCCTCATCGGGAGGCAGTCGAAACAACCGGGGCTGATCATTGCCGGGCTGTCCGACAGGTGTCACCGTGCCTACTTCCATAAAACCAAAACCGATGGAAGAAAAACCGACAACCGCTTCAGCATTTTTATCCAGTCCCGCAGCCAGTCCAATCGGGTTGGGAAAATGAATACCAAACAGATCAACGGCAAGATCTTCCGTTTCCTTGACTCCATACATCCCTCGCAACGTCGCTGCTCCACCGGGAAGTGAGCCCGCATGCTTTAAGCCGTCAATGACTACATGATGGGCCCTCTCTGGACTCATTTTGAAAAAAACAGGTTTCGCAATCCTTCGATACAACACGATTCATCCACTCCGTTCTATGCCCTTGCACAATCCTAAAAAAACATCTCTACAAAATAGTTTAGCTTTTTCCATACCAAAAAGAAAGTAATTTGCGAGGTCCAATATCAGAACAATTCAGTTGTCATGGAGATGTCATTGAAAATGTATAATCAAACCATTTACAATGGACATAGTAAGACAGGATCTTAGCCCGCAAGAAAAGAGGGATTGCTGATATGAAGACCAAGCGCAAACCGCCCAGTCTGCAAAAGAAAAAGGATGAGGTGAACAAGAAAGCGATTGTTTGGACCGCCGTCAGCTTTGTTCTACTCATCATTGTGATTGTTCTGGTCATTGTTTTAGCACAAGCAGGAACTCGTTAAACAACAAGTAGCAGTGGCATCAAAATGTTAATTTAGCCAGTGATAGGTTTTGTGGGGATTTGTCTGGTCGTGCTGCGGCTCACTCGTAAATCGGGAACTAGGTACAAGCACTTGATCAGGCAGTCCCCCGTTACCAATAACCACCTCCGTACCTGAAGGTACGAGTGCAAACAATTCCTCCACGTCTTCCTTCCCCATGCGGACACAACCCAGCGACTCATTTTTGCCGATACTTTCGGGCTCGTTCGTACCATGGATAGCATAATTTGTTGCAGACAGTTGCATACCACGACTGCCAAACTCACCGTTGGATTTGCCGTTCGGATTTACGACTTTATCGGTAATCACAAATTTCCCTTCCGGTGTTCTTTCTCCGCCCAAACCGATGGGATAATTGCGAATAAGTATATTGCCGCTCACCAATGCTAGCCTGTGTTTGGATTTGTCTACCACAATTCGTAGCGGTTGCTCCAGAAAAGGCCGTCCGTGCAATGAAGATGCCAGCAGTAGACTGCTTTCAGCCGCTGAGTCAGCGTTCTGATCTCCTGCCTTCCCTGTTCCCTGTGCTGGAGAAGCAAGTAAATTACGGATAGGTGTAAAAGCCTTCTTCATCCCGTCAGTCGTACCGTACATTGTGTTATTGGGAAAATCTCGGGTCAGTTCCTCAAGACTCTGGGGAAGACGTTGATGCTGCGAACGATAAGCGCGCATGGCGCTATTCAGCACAGCCAGCTCTTCCTGTCCGGCAGCCCATTTTAGACCTGTTATGCGGAGTTTCTCACTGTCCGACGGCTTGCAAGCACATGCAGCGGCGTCGTAAGACTGAATAGCTAATCCGCCGTTTCCCTTGTTCTGTACACTAAGTAACGGCTTCATACCTTCTCTCCAGATCAGCCACGCCCCACTCTGCTCCATGCCCAGCACTGTGGTCTTGGACGGCATTTGACTCGTCTTTGCCAACATATCCGTAAGCGCTGTTCCAGCCCCACTTCCTTGCCTGGCTTGAGCTGTAAACACACCACCAGCATGAGGCTCACCGTTTTGTGCCCTCTTCTTTGGATCTGCATTAGCCACTTTCGCAACTTCGACATGATCAATCGCTGCATGCTCAGTTCCGGATGGAACGGATGCGTTCTCAAGTGGAGTGCTCGGTGAATTGGCTGAGGGGACCCAGATGAGCAGAAGTACCATTAAGGCAGTTAAAAGATGACGTGTTCGAGCGGTTCTCCGCTCCTTCTCCTTGGACATCTGAACCAGTTTATCCTGATATTCCATCCATACGTCTGCCGGAATCTGTTTATGCTCAAAGGCTTCGAACACTTCTCCTGCACGATTGAAGCAATAATTTGCTTTGCCTTCCTGACCGTTGCTTTCATACTCCTTACCGAGTAAATACCAGGCCATTTTATTATCAGGGTGCTTTTTGACATACGATTTAAGATGAGGCGAATGGTCCATCGGATCCTCCTGATCGTGTAATCTTGCATGCTTACTATTATGTATATCGGTCACAATGGGCCTGATGGACAGCACATAAAAAAAACAGCACCGTCAGCATGCTTTCACCGTTATACGGTGAAGGGTACTGTCGGTGCTATGCCTGTCCAAAAAACTTACACTTAACCTTCTTTATTGAACGGTTCGTCTGCAACTTTGATGGAATCTGTAGGGCAACCGTCACAAGCATCCTGCATATCATCAAACAGGTCTTCTGAGATCGCCTTGATGCCTTGGTTTGCATCCCCTTCAAAGATCACTTCAGCCAAACCTTCATCATCATAATCGTAGATGTCTGGTGCTGTAGCGCCGCAGGCTCCGCAAGCAATGCATGTATCTTTTTCTACCCAAGTGTATTTAGCCATAACTTTTCTCTTCCTCCTATACAATCGAACAAACCAGCTTTTGCATTCTATTCACATATTAATACAAACCCAAAATTATTACAAATTATTTTCCTTTATCCTTCATGCAAAAAACGCTTATAACGTGTGTTACTGATACTGACCATCATTCTCCCCTAAGTTCACTCTGGAGTAGGTAGATTGTCTTTTTGCAGCGAAGTTCCGCGCAGCTTGGAATTACGAAGAAGTACTGAAGGATCATCTCCCAGCATCCCCGCAGTCAAAATTGCATTTTCACCAAACTTATCGCGCAGCGCATCCATCGTTTTCAGTAAACTTTCTTTTTTAGGCTGGTCTTGGTATTCAAATAGATCTAATTGAACTGCCGCTTCCTCCTTTGGAATGAGCTGTTGCAGCGTAATCCCCAACAAACGCACTGGCTTATCCTCTCCCCAATGGCGACGATACAATGCACAAGCTTCCTTATATATGTCTTCTGCACTTTCCGTAGGCGTACTCCTGACTTGAGAACGCGTAAAGGTCTTCATATCCGGGGTCCGAATCGTCAGTTGGATACCTCCTGCCAGCATCCCTTGTCGTCGAAGCCGCCGAGCTACCTGATCACTAATGTTAAGCAGTACTCTTTGGGCTTCTTCCAACTTTACTACATCCATAGGCAGAGTGGTTGTGTGACCGATGGATTTGTTCGGCTCCCGTTCAGTGCTGACTTGAGAATGGTTAATTCCGTTTGCCGCCAATTTTAACCAAGAACCAGTTACCCCAAATATGCTAACCAGCATGTGTTCATCTGCCTTAGCCAGTTGACCAATGGTGCGAATGTTCATTTGTAGAAGCTTATCTGCTGTTTTGCGGCCCACACCAAACAATTGCCCACATGGAAGGTTCCACAAAATGTTGGGTACATCACGCAAACGTAGAACAGATATCCCGCGTGGCTTTTTCAGATCAGAGGCCATTTTGGCTAGCAGTTTGTTGGGTGCTACCCCAATTGAGCAAGGCAAGCCTAGCTCTTCTTCTACTCTACGCTGAATCTCCTCGGCAATATCCAAAGGTGTTCCAAACTGCTTGGAACCGGAAATATCTAGATAACACTCATCAATTGAAGTTGCTTCCAGCATAGGCGTATACGAGTAAGCAATACTCATAAATGCTTTGGAATAACGACGGTATAAATGAAAATCAGGCTGTATTACGATGAGCTGCGGACAAATTCGTCGAGCCTGCTGAACAACCATCCCTGTTGAAATACCCAATCGTCGTGCTTCATAAGAGCAAGTTACAATTACACCTTTGCGCAGCTCACTGCTGCCTGCCACTGCGGTAGGCAATCCTTTATATTTTTCCGGCTCCTCCGCTGCATGAACGGAACAATAAAATGCGTTCATATCCACATGCAGAATAACTCGTCCACCAACCGGATAATAAGCACTGACATCTTTCATGCTCAACCCTTCTTTTTAACTATGAATTCATTCGTTAGATCAAGAATATGTCCTTTGATTTTATACTTAAATCACCCTTGCATACTATTTCTATTTTACATAAAAAATATAGGTTTTGCGCTCAAAAATGATAATTATATATTACATTTGAAGTCATTAGTTGTTATAATCGACTATCATACGAACACGACAAACTAACGCTTTCCTGTTTTTAAGCGTTAAACAACTAAATTAATGTGCTTAAAAAAGCAGAGCATTACCAATCTGAGCAATCCGCGAAGGAGGAGTCCCTCATGTCCACCGCTATTTCTATCTTTGACACAACGCTGCGAGATGGCACTCAAGGAGAAGGAATTAGCTTGTCTGCTGATGACAAATTGAAAATCGCCAAAAAACTCGATGATCTCGGTGTTCACTATATTGAAGGCGGGATTCCCGGGAGCAACAGCAAGGATATCGAATTTTTCAAACGGGTACAAGAACTAGGCCTTCAGGCAAAGATTGTCGCCTTCGGCAGCACGCGTCGCAAAGATAGCATCGCAGCGCAGGATGTCAATCTGCAACGGATTCTGGAATCCGGCGCTCAGGCCGCTACTCTGGTCGGTAAATCATGGGATTTTCATGTACACACTGCTTTACAGACAACACTGGAGGAAAATCTGTCTATGATTTACGACTCCATCGCCTTTTTAAAGCAAGGGGGCATGGAAGTTATTTTTGATGCCGAGCATTTTTTTGACGGATATAAAAACAACCCCGAGTATGCACTCGCCGTTATGAAAAAAGCTGAGGAAGCAGGCGCGGATTGGCTCGTGATGTGTGATACCAACGGGGGTACCCTACCGCATGAAATACATGAAATTGTCACTACACTGCAAAGCCAGCTAACGAAGTCACAGTTGGGCATTCATACACACAATGATTGCGAATTGGCAGTAGCCAACTCACTCAGTGCAATTCAAGCAGGCGCAAGACAGGTCCAAGGTACCATCAACGGCTATGGTGAACGGTGCGGTAATGCCAACCTATGCTCCGTCATTCCGAACTTGCAGCTTAAGCTGGGCTACGACTGTCTAGATCCCGAGAAGCTAAAACAACTCCACAATACAGCTCGCTTTGTGAGTGAAGTCGCCAACGTCAATCTGCCTGTCAACCAGCCTTATGTTGGCAATGCTGCTTTTGCCCATAAAGGAGGTATTCATGTGTCAGCTATTCTGCGCGACTCACGAACATATGAGCACATCGCTCCTGAACTTGTGGGGAACAAGCAGCGAGTCTTGGTCTCCGAACTGGCCGGACAAAGCAACGTTGTGTCCAAGGCGCTAGAACTGGGCATCACCCTTGATCCGTCCAGTGATGAGGCACGTGGCGTCATTAGTCGTATCAAGGAACTTGAGCATCAGGGATATCAGTTTGAAGGTGCGGATGCTTCGCTGGAATTGCTTATTCGTGAAGCCGGCGGTGAAGTGAAGGAAATGTTCTCATTTGAGTCCTTTAAGGTGCTGGTGGAAAAAACAGCGGGGCGATCGGTCGTCTCCGAGGCATTCTTAAAGCTGAATGTTGCAGGGACAAGTGTCTATACCGCAGCTGAAGGAAATGGTCCTGTGAACGCGCTTGATAATGCTCTCCGCAAGGCTCTTTCTCAGTATTTCCCAGCCTTGCGAGACATGCATTTGGCTGACTACAAGGTGCGTGTGCTCGACGAAAAAGACGCCACTGCCGCCAAGGTACGCGTGCTCATTGAGTCCAAAAACTACGAGGACGTCTGGAGTAACGTAGGCGTATCCGAAAATGTTATTGAAGCTAGCTGGGAAGCTCTCTTGGACAGCTTCCGTTACGCATTGCTGGAAGCGCCAACTCCAAAAAATGAACAAACAGAGCTTACTCATCACGGATTAGTTAACCACTAATCAAGTACAAGCATGAGCTAATAAGGTGGCTTTGGCGGTCTACTTGGCCCCCAAAGTCACTTTATTTTTTGAAGAGCTTCTATTTTACCCTCCAATTCCCGTTCACTGAGCATGCCGATTATGATTTCTCGCACCCGTCCATGATGGTCAATCGTTACATGAGTTGGAAAAGCCACTCCTCCAAATTGTTCAAAAAATGCTCCTTGTTCATCCAGTAATATGGGGAATTTGAGGTTCAAAGAACGGGAAAACTTCTGCACATCCTCCAACCGGTCATAGCGAGTTACATTGATGCCATACACATCTACATCATGTTTGTATTTACTATACAATTCATTCAGCATGGGGGCTTCTAATCGGCACGGATCGCACCATGAAGCCCAAAAACTAATGATCATCGCTTTATTCCGCGGAGCCCCTACATCGTAGGACTTGCCGTTTAACCCCTTTAAAATCATAGAAGGAAGCTGTTGCCCAGGTTTGATTCTTTTTATTACCTCTGCTGCAACTGATTCAGTCCCTACATTCTTCTCAACATCAAGCTCTTTCTCACCTTTATATTTTTCTTCCAGTGTTGCATTTTCCACAGGCAGGCTTGCTGAATAGACTGTGTTTGCAATAATCCCCCATGTAGCCCCAACCATAACCAGCACAATTATCGCTCTAATGAAAAGAAATCTTTTCACAGTCTTATCACCTGTCTTTCATCTAAATGACCTTCATCCTCCCCATAGGATGCCCATACGATTCCCACCTCTAACCTTCTAAATCTGAACAGGACACAAAAAAAACAGCAAACCCACGAAAATCGCGAACTTGCCGTTATAATGTGGTGTCAGATACTATACCTTGTACTGAATCAGGCATGACTCAAATGCGCGTAGACATCTGCCAAATTGGTTACATTACGCTTCAGCATTTCCTGAACATACGCCACCCAAAGCTTAGCCGTCATCTTCGCATCCTCTAACGCATGATGCCGCCCTTCAATCGGAATGGATTGATAGGCCAGCAATTCATCCAAACTATAGGTTTGGTGTTGCTGTGGCTCCAGCCATTTGGCGAGCATCATTGTGTCTAGTACACGGTGAGTTAACTGAACTTTAGATGTTTTCCATAACGCAGCATTTAAAAAGGCCTTATCATGAGCGCTAGCATGCGCTACAAGCACCCGCCCACCTACAAAGGACATAAAGTCATGCAGTCCATTCATAAGCGGCGGAGCTCCATCCGTCATTTCCCGGGTAATCCCAGTTAGCCGAGTAATCTGTTCAGGAATCTCGGTCCGCGGATTGACAAGCGTATAAAACTGCTCTTTTTCCATAATCACATCCCCGACTACTCGAATCGCTCCGAACGATAAAATCTCATCTCCATGCTGTGCCGAAAATCCCGTTGTCTCCAGATCAAAAACTACCGTCTCCAAACGCTCCAGTGGGGTACGCAATACTTCAGAACGCCGTTGTTCCCGCGTTAAGGACCGAATAAACGCCATCTGCTGAGCCGTAGGAGCCCCCATTACAGATGCGATTGCCGACGGCACTCCTCCTCTGCGGAGGGCACTCCAGAAGCCACCTCCCTGCGCTGGTTCTTTCATGACCTTCTCCCTTCCATAAATCGCAGCTGCCTTTGCAACGCACGATGCAGCCGTCGTACTGTTGAAAGAGCCTCGCGCAGCTCATGCCAGCCTTTACCTTGCTTCAACGGCTTGACAGCCAGATAGCCATTACTGATCAGCAACCCGTCCTTCTCCCTCGCTGGAGTAGCCATTCGAAGCTGAAGTGCGATCCGAAAGGCTCGCTCGCAAGCATCGAGTAAAGGCAACGGTGCCGCTTCAAGTGATGCGAGACGCCTGAGTCTTTTCAGGGTGGAAGTTTCCTCTACACCATGTTGCAATGCCAAAAAACGGACGGCGTTCACCAACGGAATGTATAACCCGTATTTCACATCAAAATCGCCTGCATGCTCACCGAACCGCTCGGTAACGATCTGACCTAAAATATTAAGTGTCGCTTTATGCCTTACCGTGTTCCTAAGTACCGCTGAAGGTAGGTCGGGTTGTTTACGGAACAACTTATAAAAGCTTTGCTTCCATTCCACAGACAATTGCTCGTCGCCTGCGATATGTCTCATGTCAGACGAGATAATGAGATATCGAATCGGCTCCCAGGCAAAATCTTCCGACCATTTTGATAGCTGTTCTTGCCATCCAGTCAATGTATGGCGCCACAATAGCTCCGAGCACATCACTTTCCCCTCGCATTTGGGATATCCCAAATGCTCTAGCATCGCAGAGACTCTGCGACCAAACTCGCTAAAATACAATTCTTTATCAGCAGACACAAGGTCACTGATAATCATACCGTTATCCTGGTCACTCCATAGCGTCGATTCCGAGCGCCCCATGCTACCGAAGGCTATAAATGCGTAAGGGACGGGAGGAGGGCCAAAGCCATCCTCAACCATCCCTTTTTCGCACATTTGCACAGCTCTGGCCGCGATGCGGTCATGCATTTCATTCGCCGTTCGTAACCAGTCTGATAACGGAGCGGAGGCTTGAGAAGCCAGCAGCCATTTCTGGGAATCGACCCTGGCCTGCCTTAAAGACTCAGGTGTGTCTGCATGATCAATCGCTTCGGCGGAACTCACCCAAGGGGCCATATTTTGCAGTTCCATACTTCCATCTCCTCCGCTCATCCATACTGGCTCTTTATATTTTACATATTAGCTGACAATTCCAGAACGCTTTTCAGCTTCGGTAACTAACTTCATTTGCTCTGGATAGCCGTACGTACCGTGTTCACTGATATCGAGTCCCATCGTTTCTTCCTCTTCCGTAACGCGAATACCCATAATTGCTTTCATCGCACCCAGAATAATGAAGGAAATGACGAATACGAATGCCAAAGTACCAATCAGTCCAAGCAGCTGTACTCCTAATTGTGTAAAACCACCACCATAGAACAGACCCGCTTGACCTACACCTGTTATTTTTGCAAGCTCAGGAGTAGCGAAAAACCCTGTGGATACCGCGCCCCACATCCCCGCAACACCATGTACGGAGAAAGCATATACCGGGTCATCTACTCTCGCACGCTCAAACCATTGCGCTGTGAAGAAAGTGACGATCCCTGCGACTGCGCCAATAACCAATGCCGCCCAAGGTGCTACAAAGGCACAAGAACCCGTAATGGCAACCAAGGCTGCCAGCACACCGTTTAGCATAGCAGGAATATCTGCTTTTCCGTATACCATCCAAGATACGAGCAAAGCGAAAACTCCGCCTGCCGCAGCAGCAATATTTGTAGTCAGGGCTACATATCCAAAGAATCCGTCATTCATAGCAGAAACAGCACTACCTGGGTTAAATCCAAACCAGCCAAACCAGAGAATAATAACACCCAGGATAGAGTACACCTGATTATGACCAGGGATAATGTTCGGCTTGCCATCTTTATTAAACTTGCCCAGACGCGGTTTGAGCAGCAGCGTAGCGACGAGTGCCGCCGTAGCACCTGTCAGATGGACCACTGTTGAACCAGCGTAATCTTGCATTCCCAACTTGCCAAGCCAGCCGCCGCCCCATACCCAGTGAGCTACAACTGGATAGATCACGATGGAGAACAAAATACCGAAAATAATGTATACACTTAATTTTGCACGCTCTGCCATCCCTCCGCATGCGATCGAAAGCGAAACCGCAGCAAAAGCAAAGTGAAACAAAAACATAATCGTAATCGGAACATCCAAACCTGAAAGAGTATCAAACGATGCAGCAGCATCTGTCCCACTCATGAAGAAACCCGTCAGTCCCATAAATCCGTTACCGCCGTCATTGCCAAAACCGAATCCAAATCCGAGGGCCCAGAAGGACAAAGCCGCAATACCCGTCGTGAGAATCGTTTTACCAGCGACATGACCCGCGTTCTTCATTCGTGTCGAGCCTGCCTCTAGCAATGCAAATCCCGCTTGCATGAAAAATACAAGTATAAATGCCAAGAACGTAAATGCCGTGTTTAGCCCAGCTTGAAGTTGAATATTTGTCGGCCCGTCAGCAGCGAACGCACCTACCGGAAAAGCTAGAACCGTCAGCATGGCCAATAATACAACTAACCACTTTTTTCTCATGAAGACCACTCCTCGAATGTTAAGTTTCTTTACATTTCGTGAAATTCTTATTGTCATTATAATCAGAATACATGAAAGTTGACAAGATTTTTTTTATAATGTTAAAAAAATGAGCTTACAAACCTGACATGTCACATTTACTAACCATAAAGGTAGCTTGTTTGAGCCCGACAAAAGCATAACGTTTGACTGTATGGTTGAGGATCATGTAAAATATCCTTTATAAACACTCGGTTTAAAATGCTAATATTGAAGGTTGAACGAAGAGCGCGAGGTGAAGACAGATGGGGATATGAAGCTATATCGAATTGGCGAGCTAGCCAAAGCGGCTGGTGTCAGCGAACGAACGATTGATTATTACACTAAACTCGGTTTGATCACACCTGAAGAACGATCATTGAAAAATTATCGCCTTTATAATGGTGAAACGTTAAACAGGCTTGAACGTATTAACCAAATGAAACAAGAGAAGTATAGCCTTGAGGAAATCAGACAGACTCTGATTAAATGGAACTCGGTTGCAGGAGAAGAACACGTCACTGACAAACTAACGAGTCTAGAAATGCACATGCAGCGTCTAGAACGTGAAGTCAATGAACTACAGCCTCTTCTCGGACAGCTCAAGCCCGTCCAAGCTCGCAAGCTGCTTACTGGTCTGTTGCCACAAAGCGCTGCTTGTATTGAGGCTTTGAAGTATTTGTTGGAGCATAGTTCTATGATGTAGATACCCAGGCTAGTAGTATGAACAATAATGGAGGGTTGCTTTATGATGGGTATGTATATATTGATTATTCTTGCGTTCGGATTATCCTTATGGGCGCAATTCCGTGTAAAAGGTACGTTTAACAAATGGTCTGATGTCCCAAATGAAAATGGACTGACTGGTTACGATGCAGCTCGGCACATGCTGGATCGTAATGGCTTGCATGATGTACCTATTGAGCCAGTACCCGGCGCGCTATCTGACCATTATGATCCGATACAACGAGTGGTGCGCTTGTCCGAGCCTGTTTATTATGAAAAATCCATTTCTGCGGTTGCTGTGGCTTGCCATGAAGTCGGTCATGCCATCCAACATAAAGAGCATTATCCTATGCTGACACTTCGCCACCGGATCTTTCCAATCGTAAACTTTGCTTCCGGGATTGCACCGTTTCTGCTGATTGCTGGTTTCTTATTTAGCTTTACGAACCTGATCGGTTTGGGTATTATCTTCTTCTCGGCTACTGTTGCTTTTCAATTAATCACATTGCCAGTTGAGTTTAATGCTTCTAATCGCGCCCGGGAAATTATGGTTTCTGAAGGATTTATCCGTAGTGATGAAGAACGTGGTGTAGCTAAAGTTTTGAATGCTGCTGCATTGACTTATGTGGCCGCAGCTCTCGTTTCCTTGCTGGAACTGATCCGCCTAATTGGCATCTTTAATAGCCGGGATTAATCACTTGTATTGCAAAAAAGGTTGTTCCTCTACCGTCATTGGTGGAGGAACAACCTTTTTTCTTGATCTTAAACCAATACACTATACTTAATTGTCTCAATCTGCTTTTGCCGTTTTGTTCGAAGTAGCAGCATTACCATGAAGACCAAAATATTGCAATAAAAAAGTTCGGAACGATTTAGCAACTAAAGGAAGTTTGTCATCTCTACGATGAATCAAGCCAATTGTTCGCGTCACCTCTGGATCAACAATCGACACCCTTGCAGGTTGAAGCGGGTTAGTCTGAAACAGCGCCATTTCAGGCAGAAGACTAACCCCCATACCAGCAGCTACTAAACCGCGAATCGTATCTGTCTCTTCGCCTTCAAAAGCAATATCCGGCGTAAATCCAGCCTCCAGGCAGGCCTGCCAGACAATCGGACGTAACGAATATCCATCCCTGAACAAGATGAATTTTTCACCTTTAAGCTGGCTCAATGTGATGTGTTCAGCTGAAGCCAAAGGATGATTAGGTGGGAGAACCGCAAATAACTCCTCAGTTAACACCACGTCCCCCTCGACATGATCATGTCGATCTGGAAAAGGAGATACAAAGGCCAAATCCACCTCACCCGCTAACACATCACGAATTAAACTCGGGTACATTCCTTGTTTAAATCTAAATTTAACATTGGGATACCGCTTACGGAATTCAGCCACCACTGTAGGAATAAGATGAATCCCCAAACTGTGCGGAAAACCGATACGGATTTCGCCCCCCTCAGGGTCCAAAAACTCATGCACTTCCAAAACAGCCCGCTCCAGATCTTTTATGATCGTTTCCACCCGTTTGCAAAATAGCTGTCCCACTGGCGTAAGTTGCAGATTGCGACCCTTTTGCATAAAAAGATTAACTCCCAGCTCCTCTTCAAGCTGATGAATTTGCCGACTTACCGCAGATTGCGCCACATGCAACTCCTCAGCTGCCTGAGTGACATGTTCTTTTTGCGCTACTTTCATGAAGTATTGCAACTGTCGTAATTCCACTCCGATATTCGCTCCAATCTGTTTTTCAACATACGAAAGAAGATGTTCATCGAACATCATCCTCTTTCTTACCCAGATAACTTACGATAAAGCTGTCTTTAGTGACGTTTGCGTTGACCAGTCAATCTAATCAATAATCCATACATGAAGAACCCACTGAGCAAGCCCCCAAAGTGAGCGGTCCAGTTAATGTTCGCAACCGCAAAAGAAAACAGAATACCAAACCCAAGCAGCGTGTACAGCGTTTTGCGCGAAGCATCATCCATCAAGGAACGTTGGAACAAGGCAACGTACAGAAACGCCCCATAGATGCCATAAATCGCTCCTGAGGCTCCTACAGAGACTGTCGTTTCTGCCACCATGTTGTAATGCGCAATAGACAGTATGTTCCCTACAACACCCGTGACCAGATACAACAACACATATCGTAAGGACCCGAGCAAACGCTCCAGCGGAGGAGCGAATACAAGTATTGCAAAGGAATTAAACAGAAGATGATCAAACCCTGCATGTAAAAACATAGCTGACACATACCGCCACAGCTGGTCAGTGAATGGCGCCTCATTAATCAAAGCCCCATACCGGATCAGCGTCAAACTATTTTCTGATCCACCTTGCACGGTCAGTACAATAAACATCACAATATTGATAAGCAAAATCAGACAGGTTACCGGGTAAAACCGCAAATAACTTTTCCAGTTCTCATAACGTAAAAAAATCAAGGCAATCCTTCCTTCATGGGGTGTCTCCACCTTATTCAAATTGGACAATGTCTTTTATAAAAGATTATAATAGATTTCGGCAACGATAACCAATGCCAAAAACCAAAGGAGGCTATTACATATGGCACAAGAACGTACAGGAGTTGCTACTTTTAAAGGCAATCCTTTGACTCTCATAGGTCCTGAACTGAAAATTGGAGATCAGGCGCCTGATTTCAAATTACAGAAAGACTTATTGGAAGCAGCTACGCTTCAAGACTTTGCAGGTAAAGTCAAACTGATTAGCGTTGTCCCTTCTCTAGATACAGGCGTGTGTGACGCACAGACTCGACGTTTCAACCAGGAAGCAGATTCCTTGGGGGACCAAGTTGTGGTCCTGACGGTTAGCGTGGATCTGCCTTTCGCCCAAGCTCGTTGGTGCGGTGCGGCTGGTATCGATCGCGTATTGACACTGTCTGACTATAAGGATCATTCCTTTGGTGAAGCTTATGGTGTATTCATTAAGGAATTCCATTTGGATCATAGAGCTATTTTTGTCATTGATCAAAATGACAAAATCGCTTACGTAGAATACTTGAGCGAGATGGCCGAGCATCCTGACTATGACCAGGCGATCGCAGCCGTAAAAAAACTCGTCTAAATCAAGATCGAATATTAAAAAAGCGAGTGAAGGATGGCCTTCCTCGCTTTTTTGATGTTTGTCTACCACATCACTACTCCCAACCTGCTATTACTGTACGACCTTATAAGCGGACAGCTTCTTGTCGATCATAGCGAACAGTTGCAAAATAATGCGGTAATTCGCACCCAAGTCCCCTAACGATCCGCGTGAAGCAGAATAAATATCCACCGCACTTCGAACTGGCGAGACAGATAAAATTGAAACGGTAATGTCGACGGTTCTGCCGAACGCCGTTCGCTTCTCCAACGTAATCTCACCTACGGATGCTACCTCATGGAGTACCTTGTAGCCAGGAATCTTTTTCATGATAGATGATACTTCTTCCCAAGCCTTGTCTCTCGATAAGTTATAATAGCGTGTCTTCATTTGGGGGTCCTTGACCCGGTCGCTTGTACCTTCTTGGCTGCGCACAATCCCTACCAGAGTCCTCTTCAACGACAAGACATTTCCTCCTTCACGATAATCGCTACCTAATCATACGACACATCGGCTTCCTCTGCTGCAAGCGCTTTATAAAATACGATAAACAACCGAAAATGAGTCCGATCATGCCTTTGGTATGCGACCTTAGTACCTCATGTCTTAGTTTAACATTGTTGCATACAAAAAACACCCTGTTTCTGCATAAGCAGTACCAGAGTGTGTTCATTACATTATGGAGTACCCGCCGATGCCGTCCGACCATAGCGTCTTCTGAACCTGCTTTAGCAGGTGGGTGACCGCAGAATAAATTTTTGAAGTCCCCTTGTCAGCAATTGACAGGGCTTTTCAGCTATTCATTCGTATAGATCTCCCTAGACATTGTCATTGGTTCAAAACAACAAATGACCGTAACGTGCATCGCAGGATGTGACCTTATTATAGCGCTTCTCACTCAGAAAGTAAATGCTAGGAAAAATATGTTTTATTTTTAGAGGTTATCACTTTTTTTGTCTTCCATGCTTGCCTTTTCCTCGTCTTTCTGTTTCATCTTCTCCATTTGATCCTGCATTTTGAGGAAGGTTCCGTAAAAATTAAAAAAAGCGAACCAGGCAACTACACTGCCGATGAAAAATAAGAAAAGCACGGGATATTTAACTCCAATGTATATAACAACGGCGCTGCCGAGCATGGTGGAAAATACACGGAATGGTCGAATCAGCGTCAATAAAACTGCATTCTTAATAATTTGTCCGGTAGACATATGATAGTGAACTACCATCGAAAAGAAGTTAAACATAGACACAAGCAAAATAATAATGAGGATCAGCATGATGACGCCCACGATTTGCAAGTTGCTGAGCTGTGTCATATATACAGTGTAATCCACATACATAACGACAAACAATAGCGTGTAAAAGATACCCCCAATCAGACTCTGCTTATAGTTCTCTTTATATCCTTTAAAGAAGGTACGAAACACGCCTGTATCGGTATCGCCCATCACCCATTTGCGAACCACTGCGAACAAAGCCGATGTTGCTGGAAATAAAGTAAGCGGTGCCAAAATCGCCATCGCCCAGTTCATTTGTAACGATTCATTCGCCAGATTCTGATTCATAACAAGTAATTTCAGTATGAGGCAGAATACAAAAGGCGATGAACATAACACCCACAACAAATTGCTAGCCGCCAGCCGGGTAATCCACTCGGTTAGGCGGTAAATCCCCCCCATAGCTCCTTTAAATTCCAATGTTAGTCTCTCCCTCCGCAAGCCTTGGCAGTTCCAAGACTTATGTTGCTATGCCTGTTAATTCCGGCTCTTGACTATATCATACCGTATTTCAGCCCAAAAGCGCCAGTGAAATCCATACGTGGTCCATTAAAGCTGATCCCATAAATTTCATACATACTGATCAAAAAAAGCCGAAGCTAACATTAGCTTCGACTTTTTATTCATTTATTTCTTATTATTCAGAAGAGGAATCTTCACGTCTTGCAGGACGGCGAGTTTCGCCATTGCTGCTCGGGCGTGGTTTGCGATCTCCACTATAGCGGCTTCCGGAATCACGGTTGTAGCCACCGCCTTCTTTGCCACGGTTGTAACCACCGTAGCCACCTTTACTGCCGCTACCGCCACGGTTGGAATTATACCCACCGTTGCTGCGTCCACTATAGTTGGAAGGCTTGCGTCCGCCAGAACGCACGTCAGGTTTACGACGTTTTGCACGGATCGGATCTTCTGGAGTCAACTCAATAGATGCCTCTCTCTTCTCACCAGTCATCAGCTTCAGAGCTGCGGAGAGGAGTTGAACAGAGTCATATTGCTCCAGCATTTGAATAGCCAAACCTTTGTACTCGTTCAGCTCGCCTTTTTCTACAACTTCTAGAAGACGTTCTGCGATGATACGTTGTTTGCCTTCCAGAGCTTCTGCCAACGTTGGAAGAGGCTTACGTGGAATGCGGTGACGAGTTACACGTTCAATGAAGTGCAAATGGTCAATTTCACGAGGCGTTACGAATGACCAAGCTTCCCCTTCTTTACCTGCACGTCCAGTACGTCCGATACGGTGAACATAGCTCTCCGGATCTTGCGGGAGGTCAAAGTTCACAACGTGAGTTACGCCGGAAACGTCCAAACCACGGGCAGCAACGTCAGTCGCTACGAGCACGTCAATACTTCCGTCACGGAATTTACGCATAACAGCATCACGCTGATTTTGAGACAAGTCACCATGCAAACCATCTGCGGAATAACCACGTTTTTGCAGAGCTTCAGCCAGCTCGTCTACCCGGCGCTTAGTGCGACCGAATACGATAGCAAGTTCTGGGGATTCCATATCGATCAAACGGCTTAATGCTTCGAATTTTTGACGCTCAGGAACTTCAATATAGGCCTGATCAATCAGCGGAGCGCTAACTTGTTTAGGAATAACGGATACATGCTCAGGATCTTTAAGGAATTGCTCAGCCAATCTTTTAATGTTAGGAGGCATTGTAGCCGAGAACAGCATCGTTTGACGCTCGTCCGGAACCTGCTTCAGAATGGACTGAATATCTTCCATGAAGCCCATATCCAGCATTTCATCTGCTTCATCCAAAACAACGGTGTTTACGTCTTCTAGCTTAATGGTTTTACGATTAATGTGATCGAGCAAACGTCCTGGTGTACCAATAATAATTTGAGGTTTCTTTTTCAAAGCGCGAATCTGGCGTACGATATCTTGTCCACCATAGATCGGCAAAGTGCGAAGACCTTTAAAGCGGGAGAGTTTTTCGATTTCTTCAGCCACTTGAATAGCAAGCTCACGTGTTGGAGCCATAATCAGGGCTCTGATTTTTTCATCGTTTTTAGAAATTTTATTGATCATCGGAATACCAAACGCAGCAGTTTTACCAGTACCTGTTTGGGCTTGACCAATCATGTCTTTCCCTTGCAATGCAATCGGGATGGATTTGGATTGAATAGGTGTTGCTTCTTCGAACCCCAGCTCCGTAATCGCCTGAATTACCTTCGGTTCAAGATCAAATTCTGCAAATGTCGTCAAATTTATTCAAACTCCTTCATAATGGTGGATGTGGTGGACAATCCACAATGTTGTCTGTATTCTTAAGTAGCGATATTATTGTATAAGTTTTCCCCAATACAGTGATAGTTTATTTAACTCTATAACTGCATCTTTTTGTAATGAATTCGGGGAACCCTATCCGATACATCTTAAACGAATTTACCCTTTTTAAAACAGTTTAAATTTTAAGTGTTTCTCTGGACATAGGTCCCTACTCAAGAATATCCACATCGCATTATAGCACAGAACAATTCATGAATACCAGTAAGTTGCTTTCTGTATAATTAAAATGAGGTGAAAAAAAGTTGTTAAAAAAAGTGTTAAACTGCTTAACTGTTATTCTTGGAGCCGCTGCCATAGCATGCGGTTTTAATCTGTTTCTCGTCCCACATCACTTGCTGAGCGGGGGAGTAGCCGGACTTTCCATGCTAATTGGCTATTTCACAAAATTCGATATCAGCACCATGTATTTTATCATCAATATCCCGATGCTTATTGCAGGCTGGTTTATTTTAGGCAAACGTTTTATTAGTCTGAGCATTCTGTCGGTTATCGTTACCACGTGGATTTTGGCTTGGGTACCTGTACATTCTGTTGTGTCTGATCCCCTGCTGGCCTCTGTCTTTGGAGGGGTCATGGTAGGCATTGGAGCGGGAATTTCTTTTCGGGTAGGAGGGTCTACAGGCGGTTTTGACATTATCGGTTCTATCGTTACCACTTATCGGGACTTCCCCGTCGGAACTGTACTTGTGGGCATGAATGGACTAGTCATTCTCGCAGCAGGATATTTGAACGATGACTGGAATATTGCACTCGCTTCCATGTTATCCATTTTTGTGACTGGTAAAGTGTTGGATCAAATCTATGTAAGTCATACGAAGATCACCGTTTACATCATTACAGAGCACACTGACAAGCTACTCAGCCGAATGTTAACAACGCCACGAGGTGTCAGCAAAATAAAAATTGAAGGTGCATTTTCACATACTGAAAAGGACATGCTGATGACTGTTACGACACGCTACGAGCTTGTTGAATTAAAACGTATCATTAAGGAAGTAGACCCTTCTGCTTTTGTCAATATTGTGGAAACGGTTGGAGTAATGGGTTCATTTCGCCGAAGATAAGCACAAACCCAAGTGTCAAAATGAAGCTTTTGTGGTACACTATATGTGCGCTGTTCCCATAGTATATAAAGACCAGCTTTACCTGCTATTTCACAGGCACTTTGCTTTTCCGAATCGTATTGAATGATTCTTTTGGAATGATTCCGAGCAGGAAAGGGTGATTTTTGTGGAAATGGAAACGGTAAAACTGTCCGACATTGTCTTAAGATGGTACCCGGAAATGCTCCCTTCTCTCAAAAAGAATGAGCTAAACTCGATGATTGTGCTTCGAGACGGGTTGTCCATACTCAAGCCAACGGATGCGCTTGAAATTATTCAGTACAGTATTTGTGAGCACCAAGACAATAACTATCTTCAATAAATCTTTTTTGCCAAATGCCGCTTCTTCCGGTTGTATCCACAACCGTGAAGAGAGCGGCATTATTTATGCCTATTTACGGATTCATCGAGCGATAGTTAGGTTAATCATGTAAGACTATGCCTGATGATGCCAGTATTGGTTACAAGCGTGTTGTTTTTTCTATCCATAACTTTACGTATAATCAGGTAAGCGCCATACATAAGGGAGAGAGTTAGGAAATGAATATGATTTGGGCAATTATGCTATTCGCAATGGGAATAGGCGGAAATGGGGACTCGTCAGCCAACGCTCCAAATGTAAAAGATACGGTGGCAACGACAATCAGCAGCGCCATGATCCAGGCACAACACAGTAATTTAAAGGTAGATGCCTCCAATCCGCCGGTTAAAATTGACCCACAGCCGACCACGCCAGCGATTAAAGGCATCTATGTCACAGCCTATAGCGCAGGCGGTTCACGTATGACCCAGCTACTCGAATTGCTGGACAAGACAGAGCTCAATTCCATGGTTATCGATATTAAGGACGATGCAGGTTACATCACGTATCCAACGACCAACCCCGAGCTTCTGAAATTGGGCAAGCCACAAAAATTCATTAAGGATATTTTCGGCTTGATGGACCGTTTGAAAAAACATAATGTTTATCCGATTGCTCGTATTGTTGTATTTAAAGATACGGTACTGGCCAACAAAAATCCTGAGATGTCCTTCCGCAATGCTGACGGCTCTGTTTGGAAAAACGGCAAGGGAGATGGGTTCGTCAATCCCTATAATAAAGAAGTATGGGATTATAATATCGCCATTGCCAAGGAAGCAGCAAAACTCGGTTTTAAGGAAATCCAATTTGACTATGTACGTTTCCCTGAGGGCTTTGAAAAAAGAGCAGACAAACTGAAATATACCAAATCAGACCAATCCCGCTCGGATACGGTCGCTGAATTCGTACAATATGCCCGCAAAGAACTTGCTCCACTAGGTGTGAGGGTATCGGTAGATATTTTCGGATATGCCGCATCCGTTCCTGCTGCCGAGGGAATCGGACAGGATTTCACTAAAATCTCTGAAAATGTGGATGTCATTTCACCGATGGTTTATCCAAGTCACTACACAACAGGCTGGTTCGGTGTAAAGGACCCCGATAAAAACCCCTACCAAACGATCAAAGGCTCCATGGCCGATACACACAAAAAACTCAATCCTACAGGCAAGCTAAAGCCAATTATTCGCCCTTGGATTCAGGATTTTACCGCAAGTTGGTTAGGAAGCGGACATTATGCCAAATATGGGAAAACACAAGTCGAGGACCAAATTCGCGCGCTTAAGGACATGAAGGTGGACGAATATTTACTCTGGAATGCCACTAACCGTTATACAAGCGGAGTAACTTATAAATAATTATTTCTCTGGACTTCTTTTTGTATAAGAATTTTAGAACTTATATCAAATATATCGAAGACTGCCCCGTTGTTTGACGAACGGATGCAGTCTTTTTTATTGCTGTTCAATTGTTGTAGTATCCCTTACAATAAAATTTACATGTTATGATATATACAAATAATAAACCCAAGTAAATGAGGAAAACAAAAATGCAATTGACTCTAACAATGGGTCAGAAATGGAAGCAGCTTTTTTACATTTTGCTTCCTATTCTGATTACCCAGCTTGCACTATCTGCCATGACTTTTTTTGATACTAATATGTCGGGGCACTTTTCCCCTGCTGATCTGGCTGGAGTAGCTATCGGAGTAAGCCTGTGGGTTCCTGTACAAACAGGCCTTAATGGGATACTTATGGCTATTACCCCTATTGTATCGCAATTGCTAGGAGCACAGCGTAAAGATAAGGTCTCCTACTATGTCATTCAGGCTCTTTGGCTATCTCTCGCCCTATCCATCGTCGTCTTGATAGCCGGGATCATTTTGGTAAAGTCTATATTAAACAGTATGAATCTGGAATTGAGAGTTCATAATGTGGCTCTGTACTACCTTTGTGCGATGGCCTTCGGTGTTGTTCCTCTATTTGCCTATACCGTGCTTCGCAGCTTTATGGATGCATTGGGACAAACCCGTTTTACGATGTTAATCACACTCATGTCATTGCCCATCAATGTTTTATTGAACTATCTACTTATTTATGGTAACTGGGGTTTTCCACGTTTGGGGGGTGTAGGCTCCGGGGTAGCAACAGCTACTACCTACTGGATTATTATGCTGGTCGCTGGTATTACTGCTCATCGGGGAAAAATATTTGCCGAATACCGAATCTTTAGCAAAATATACGGGATTGCGGCTAGTGCTCTGAAAGAGCTTATCAAGATCGGGGTACCTATTGGATTTGCTATATTTTTTGAGACTGCCGTCTTTTCAGCTGTCACGCTCTTCATGAGCAGCTATAACACGGCTACCATAGCAGCTCATCAGGCTGCCATGAACTTTGCATCTACGCTGTATATGATTCCACTCAGTATTTGCATGGCACTTACGATTCTGGTCGGCTATGAAACAGGAGCTGCCCGTCCACGAGATGCCAAAACTTATAGTGTAATGGGCATTAGCAGCGCAGTAGGTCTATCATTGATTACAGCTATTGTACTGCTCATCTGGGGTGAACAGGTCGCTCGGCTTTACTCTACCGACCTGCAGGTCATTCAATTAGCCCAGCATTTTTTAATCTATGCGATTTTCTTTCAGATCTCTGATGCTGTCGCTACACCAACACAAGGTGCACTACGTGGGTATAAAGATGTCAATCCGGCGTTTTTACTCACCTTCCTGTCCTATTGGGTTATTGGGCTTCCTGTAGGGTATATACTCGCACGCTGGACCACATGGGGGCCTTACGGCTATTGGATTGGCTTGATAACAGGCCTGGCCGTAGGTGCTATTTTACTTCTCTGGCGTTTGGTAAGAGTGCAGCATCGTTTTGCACAACAAAAACAACACGCAGAGACTAATTAGTCTTTGCGTGTCTCGATGACATATGCTGTACCAGCAGTTATTCGTTTTTTCTCTACGATAGCCACTTCCTTTAGCTCGGGGGGATATAAAAAGTGCCTCTCCACATGTTGATCAATTTCCTCAAATGCCTGTTCTTCATTCTCAGCAGCAAGAATGACGGTCAGAGCTCCTTCCGAGCTGTCCACTTCCATTTTGAATAAATACATGCATGATTACCTCCTGGCCCTATTCAATGCTAAAAAAATAGCGGATGACTCAGGTCATCCGCATAATTTTAATTTTTCCCCATATCAGAACCGATCTACTAAGCGTAAAGGTTCTTATTATTGGGACAAACGCAGAGCCAACTCATAAAGCTCCATGTTGAAATCTTTTTTGGTATTTACAACCTTGTCAATATCTGTAGCTACCAGCTTACCGTCGATCGTACCGCAAGCTTTGTCAGATACACCCTCAATCAATTGACGAACAGCAAAGTCCCCCAAACGGCTTGCGAGGTTACGGTCAAACGCAGTTGGTGTACCTCCACGTTGAATGTGTCCAAGCACTGTAACACGAGGCTCATAATCCGGACAATTTTCTTGGATTACTTTTGCTACTGTTTCGCCTTTGCCTACACCCTCAGCAACGATAATGATACTGTGGCGTTTGCCATGTTTGAAGTTTTGTTTCATCCGATCGGATACTTCATTCAGATCAAATTCCACCTCAGGTACCAAGATCGTTTCTGCACCGGAAGCCAGACCTGCATGGAGAGCAATATCGCCACAATGACGTCCCATAACTTCCACAATGGAAGAACGTTCATGGGAAGACATCGTATCACGCAGCTTGTTGATTGCGTCCACTACAATACTAACCGCCGTATCAAAACCAATAGTGTAGTCTGTGAAGGAAATATCATTGTCAATCGTTCCTGGAAGACACATGGTTTTAATGCCTTGCTTGGTCAGCTTGTTAGCTCCTTGGTAAGAACCGTCGCCACCAATTACGACTACGCCGTCAATTCCACGATTACGCAAAATTTCAGCGCCACGTTTCTGGCCTTCTTCAGTCGTAAATTCCAGGCATCTTGCAGATTGAAGTACAGTACCCCCACGTTGGATAATATCTCCGACGCTTCTCAGGTCCATTGGAAAAATATCGTCGTTCAAAAGACCTTGATATCCGCGTTGGATCCCGAATACTTCGAGTCCGAAATACAATCCGCTACGCACAACGGCGCGAACTGCCGCGTTCATCCCTTGTGAATCTCCACCACTTGTTAATACTGCAATTTTCTTAACTGCTGTCATGATTTATGACCTCCTCAAAATAATCATATAAGCCTTCTTATCCATCGACTGTTTAATAAGAAAAACAAACGCATGAGCGGACTATTTTTCATTAAACGTCTCGAAACAGCGCGAACATCCTGCTGCTCACTAACTTTAGGGTCGGATAAATATAAAGCCAGCAATCCCTCGATAATCATCCGGTGAAAGGAGCTGGCAGGGACATCTGCAATATCAGCCCGCGCCCGATTCACAACGTAGGCGATCCGGTCCAGCATCATGTCGGCATCTTCATAATAATTGCAAAAGTTAAGATCTCCGCCCTTCCGGTCTTCGTCTTGATCGATTAGATAATCCAGCAAAATATGAAGACTGCACACATGTGGAAAATACGATGCATGTATTGAGGCAGCCCCCGCATCTGTGAGATGCCGGTCGCTGGCAGCAAGAAACAGCATAAAGACCCCCAGGGTTGAGCCAGTAGCCGCAGCAAACTCGTTCCAGCGCAGCTCGGGTGTACGGTCCTTATGAATCGACCACCAGTCCAAAAGCGCTTGTTCCCGCAGCTCGGGTTTAATATGCTTGTATACTTGCAAATCCGTGTATAATCGCGCCAAATCCTGAACGTAAGGCATTGCCGCCTCATAGCCCGGAAGCCTGCTTACACAAGACTGACAGGTTGTCACCAGCCCGGTCAAATAACCGCCATCCTCCTGCTCACGACGCAACTCATAATAATTCACTGGCCTAGCCGCCGGATTAACCGCATCCAGCATAGACTGATGCAGCAACCTAAAATCATCCGGGTCCATCGACGTACTGCGATCACACAGGTTGTCCAGATAATCGCTAATCGTCTGGTACGCCACAATCAACGGAATTAGCGTCTGCCGGTCAGACATATTGGCTGCAGCATAAACCGCTCCCCCCACGCAGTGAAACGTCTTCTCTGCTATGCTCGCAAGCGCCTGGCTTCTCAGCTCAGGGTCCGGAATCTGTTCGGCCTTGCTCTTCCAGTTACTCAATTCTTGTTTCGTTTCAGGGAGAATGTGCTTGTACATTCGGCTCATTAGACCTATGGGGCCTCTCGGTACTTGATAACGTCCTTGCTCAACATAACTCAAATGACGGTGCCTCCACATTGTTGTCTACGTAATTATACCTATCCAAACCATATTCATTATAATATGATCGACCTTTTAGCACAAATGAACAACCTCACTTTTTTCTTTCATTTTCAAGAAAAATGAGTTCTTCTCACAAAAACGCTTTGTACCTGTGCTACTGAATCAATCAAAAATAGGAGTTTAACAAGATTCACCCTTATAAGACTTTAATCGCAAATAGTAGAAATGTCCTACCTAGCCCTTGTCCTCTGCCAACTTCACGCCTTGGTTGCCCTCTCTCATGCTAGCCTGCTTCCATTTCCCGAAAAGGTAGTAGAAAATAACTGCAACGGCGGAGATCGTAAAACCAACAGGAAAGCTCCACCATACAGCATTTAGACCATACTTATCGACAAATGCATAGGCCAAAGGTATACGAATGCCCCATAATGAAATAATGGTAATTAAAAGCGGTACCATTACAGAGCCTGTAGATCGAACAACGCCTGTAATGACATTGGTTATACCGAATATAACAAAAGACCACAACGTGATCAGATTAATCTGCATACCCAGTTCCAATGCCCCTCCCGTAGAAGGGAGAAACATCAGCAAGGCTTGACGGTTAAACACGTAAATGAGTACCACAGCCCCACCAGTCAATACAAAATTATATACAATCCCAATCCAGGTTGTCCTGCGTACTCGATCCCAGCGTCCGGCTCCGATATTTTGAGCGGCGAAGGAAGATACAGCTGCACCTAATGCCATGGCCGGCATCTGCACATAGCTGGACAAATTGTTAGCTGCTGTATAGGCTGCCGCTGCGACTGTCCCGTAACCGTTGATCAGATTCATTAAAGCAATCGCACTGGTAGAGACAGCAATCATTTGTAGTCCCATCGGAACTCCCTTACGAATAAGAGTCCAAATAATCTTCCAATCAAATCGAAGTAAGTGAAGCTCTGAAGATGTAATGCGCAGAAAATATTTTACACGATATAGGTAAATGAGAATCAACACAAAGCTGATCCCTTGAGCAATCAGGGTAGCTGCGGCAGAGCCTCCGATGCCCATAGCAGGAATCGGTCCCCATCCAAATATGAGTAGTGGGTTAAGTAATACATCCAGTACGACGGAAACGAGCAGAAAATAAAATGGTGTTTTGGAATCTCCAGCCCCTCTCATTACGGTCATGATGTAGTTATAGCCGTACAAAAAGGGCATACCCGCGAAAATAATGCGTGTATAAGTGATCGCCATATCGACTGATTCGGCAGGCGTATTGAGCACATGAAGAATCCAAGGTGAGCCCAAAAAACCAATAATACCTATAGCAAAAGCGAGCACCAGGAAAAAGACAGCGCTTGTACCTACTACACGCTTCGTTTCCGCTATGTCACCCGCTCCGATATTTTGTCCGATCAGAATAGTGGCCGCCATAGTGACCCCAAAAATCGAGCTGATCAGAAAGAACATTATAATATTTCCGTTCGAAGCGGCAGTCAACGCAGCTTCTCCCAGAAACTTTCCAACCCAGATTGAATTAATCGTTCCATTCAAGGATTGCAGAATATTTCCGAACAGCATCGGCAAAGAGAACATAAACAGTGTTTTGGCAATGGGGCCTTCAATCAGGGAAGGATTACGATTAGCCTCTGCTGCACTCATTTTCTCAACTCCTTTCAACTTACAATAACTCATATTTAGTTTTATTACGTATAATACCCTATTCGAGCTCAATCTTCTCATTTCACAAACGTTTTTACGCAAAAAAGCGCAGCTCCTTAAATGTAAGGAACTGCGCTCTCAATTCATCGTTTAACCGTAATATATAAGACATCCGTAAAAACGGAACATTTCTTACAATTCAGTTACACTTACAGTTTGATTACGTTAGCTGCTTGTGGTCCACGGTTGCCTTCAGTAATTTCGAATTCAACCTCTTGACCTTCTTCCAAAGTTTTAAAACCGTCGCCTTGGATTGCGGAGAAGTGTACAAATACATCCTCGCCACCCTCAACTTGAATGAAGCCATAACCTTTTTCTGCGTTAAACCATTTAACTGTACCTTTCAAGTGAACAACCTCCTAAAAATACCGCCATCTATGGCGAATATCCATATTATACTTCATGCTTTTTCACATTGCAATTGGTGTTTTTCCGGGTTTTACGGTCTGGAATGATTTGCTTTTGCGGCGGAAACTGCGGTATCATGAACCAAAACATCTATAAAATCGGAGACATGCATATGATGAAAAAACACGAAATATACAAAAAAGACAAGTGGAATATGATGACTGTCGAGGTGCAGGGCCGTTACATCGTTTTGCGGGAAATATCTGATGATTGGGGCGAGGAAGCCCACACGTTTTTGAGCCGTCCTGCGCTTATGCATTGGGCTGAAAATCGTTTTCCCAAGCAATCCTTTCAAGATAATGAGGAAGAGTGGCAGCGGATCATGAACGCTTTCAAACAGGTGTAGCCTATTCATGGTGTCCAACAGTTATCTCATCTTCATTATTCTGGCCTTCACGCTGGGCGGAGTGCTGATCATGAAGCGTGAAACGATACCGGCTCCTCTCAAAAAGTGGATGGCCCTCACTGCCGTAATCATGATTTGCCTTGCCTTTTATCTTATTGTATACAGCTTATTAAATATAGGTTCCAACCCACAGTAAGGAAAATTATACTTTCAGGGGCAAAAGGTCATACTATGGTATAACAAGCCATGGTATAAGGAGGATATGCCGTTACATGCATCCTGTAAAACCTCTTGCCCTGCTGCTTACAGTAAGTGTGGCGGTTTCCTCGTTTTGGCATCCGCCCCTTACCGCCGCAGCCCTATCCCACATTACGTTCGATCAGAGGAGGCTCTCCATGAGTGAAATTGTAAAACGCGCTGATGCGCCAGTGGAAAATACATGGAAACTGGAAGACCTGTTCCCCAACCGCAAGGCATGGGATCAAGAATACGAAGAAGTCAAACAATTGGCCAAAAAGGCTGCTCAATTTCAAGGCAAGCTCAACTCAGCCGAAGCGATTGGCAACTGCTTCAAACTCGAAGATGAGCTGTCGCTCAAAACTGAGCGTGTATATGTGTATGCCCATCTTCATCATGATGAAGATACGGCTGAACCTACATATCAAGGTCTTTCGCAAAAAGCTAAAAAGCTAGGCGTTGAAGTCAGCGAGTCCCTATCATTCGTCACACCTGAAATTTTGGCGCTGCCAGATTCTCAGCTTGATGCCTTCATTGAAGATCCGAAGCTTTCGGATTATAAGTTCACACTTCAAGAAATGAAGCGGGAAAAAGCACATGTTTTGGGCAAAACAGAAGAAGCGCTGCTCGCTCAGGTTGGCAATCTGGCTCAAGCCCCGCAAACGATTTTTGGGATGCTCAATAACGCGGATCTGAAGTTTCCGAAAATCAAGGATGAGCATGGCAAAGAGGTCGAGCTGACTCATGGCAGCTACATTCAATTTCTCGAAAGTCCACACCGGGAAGTACGTGAACGTGCTTTTAAAGCGGTATATGACACATATGCGAAAAATAAAAATACGATTGCTTCTACATTGAGTGCCAATGTGAACAAAAATATTTTTTATTCTCGTGTTCGCAAATACCCTTCCGTACTGGAAATGTCACTATACGGCGACAATATTCCGAAGGAAGTGTATACGAATCTTATTGATACGATTCATGAAAGCTTGCCCCTGCTTCACCGTTATATCAAGCTGCGTAAAAAGCTGCTAGGTGTGGATGAGCTACATATGTATGATTTATTTGCTCCGCTTGTGGACGAATATAAGATGGATATTACGTATGAGGACGCCAAAAAGCAAACCAAAGAAGGCCTTAAGCCTCTGGGCGAGGACTATCTGGCTTCATTGCAAAAAGGCTATGATGAGCGCTGGATTGATGTATATGAAAATGAAAATAAACGTACAGGCGCCTATAGCTGGGGAGCTTATGGCACCCACCCTTATGTGCTTCTGAACCATAAAGATAACCTGAACAGCATGTTCACGCTTGCACATGAAATGGGGCATGCGCTGCATTCGTACTATTCAGACAACGCATTGAAGTACCGGGATGCACAATATACTATTTTCCTGGCTGAAGTGGCTTCCACTACTAATGAAGCCTTGCTGATGGATTATTTGCTGAACAAATCTACCGATCCAAAAGAGAAAATGTACCTCCTCACCTATTATGCGGACCAATTCCGTACAACGGTATTCCGTCAAACGATGTTTGCGGAATTCGAGAAGATTGTACATGAGCGTGCTGAACAGGGAGAATCCCTTACACCGCAGCTTTTGTCGGAGATTTACTATGATCTGAATGTGAAATATCACGGACCTGGCATGAAGGTAGACAAAGACATAGAAATGGAATGGGCACGAATCCCTCATTTTTATAACAGCTTTTATGTCTACAAATATGCTACCGGCTTCTCGGCAGCAACCAGTTTTTCGAAACAGATTCTGGAAGAAGGCCAGCCAGCCGTTGACCGTTACTTAGGCTTCCTAAAGAGCGGTGGCAGTGATTATTCAATCAATATTTTGAAGAAAGCTGGCGTTGACATGTCCTCACCGCAGCCGATTCGCGAAGCAATGAGCGTATTTGAGGAAGTCATTACGGAAATGGAAAAACTAACTGAAGGAAAGTAAAACCGTGCACACTTAGAATCCCGCATTAAAAAGATGCACGGATAAATCCCTTGTCCATGGCGGACAAGGGATTTTATAATGTAACGGAAGGAGGTGGCATTTTGAAAACACAATGGTCTTTGATCGCAGCACTTGTTATAGCTTTGTTAACAGCTGTTTTTGCTGTTATTAATGTCAATTCGGTTCAAGTGAACCTTCTGTTTAGTAGGGTTAGCATCCCTTTGATTCTACTTATTCTCGGTTGCACTCTTTTAGGTGGACTTATTGTCGGTTCTTTCGGTATCTTCCGCCAATATAGGCTTCAGAGAGAGATTAAACGTCTGACTAATCAGCTTCATACACTACAAGAAGAGCACACATCGGCAGTCGAAGCATATGCGAATGTGTCCAGTGACACGACTGGTTCTTCCAGCACGGTGTCTACATCCGACCCAGGTATAGAGCAATCGTCCTCTAACCCTGATCGGTTGTCCAAATGAGGAGGAGCAACAAATGACAATTCAATTAAATGAAAACTATATCATGAGCCTTTTAAATCAGCTTTTGAACACGCCTAGTCCCAGTGGATATACACATCATGTAATGGAGCTGATTCGTAAGGAAGCCGAAAAGCTAGGAGTACCCCTCGAATGGAATGCAAAAGGCGGTGCTATCCTGACTCTGGAAGGTCAAGCAACGGACCGTACAGTGGCGCTTAGCGCGCATGTGGATACATTGGGCGCAATGGTACGTTCGATTACAGCGCATGGTACCCTACGCCTGACATCTGTGGGTGGCTTCATGATGAACAGCATTGAGAACGAATACTGCCTTATTCATACCAGAAGCGGACAAACCTATACGGGCACTATTCTATCCAGCCACCCATCCGTGCACGTCTATGATGATGCACGAAGCTTTGAGCGTAAGGAGAGCCATATGGAGGTACGGATTGACGAGCTTGTCGAGTCGAAAGAAGACGTGCTTCAGCTCGGTATTTCGGTGGGCGATTTTATTTCGTTCGATGCGCGCCCAGTCGTAACGCCCAGTGGCTTTATCAAGTCGCGGCACTTGGATGATAAAGCCAGCGTAGCGGCACTGTTTGGTTTATTAGAATCATCTGTACATGGAGGCTGGAAGCCTCGACATACTGTTAAATTGCTCATTTCCAACTATGAAGAAGTGGGGCATGGAGCGGCTTACATACCCGAAGGAATCAGTGAGATGATTGCTGTCGACATGGGCTGCATAGGTGAAGATCTAAGCTGCAAGGAAACGGACGTTTCCATCTGTGCCAAAGACTCCTCAGGTCCTTACGACTACAACATGACAACCCGTCTGATTGAGCTGGCTAAGGAACTGAATATTCCGTATGCGGTAGATATTTATCCACACTATGGCTCAGACGCTTCGGCTGCGCTTAAAGCAGGCAATAACATTCGTGCTGCACTGATCGGACCTGGCGTACACGCCTCTCACGCAATGGAACGCACGCATAAGCAGGCCGTAGTGAACACTGCCCGTCTGCTCGCGGCTTACGTAACAGCTTAACCATTTTATGCTGCATGGAAAACAGGTGCACATACTTCTATTTCTACAAAAAAGCAAGCCTCCATCTAAATGGAGACTTGCTTTTATTTTTAAGATTTACTTTGTTCAATTTGCTCGGCTAGCTCATTCAAATAGGTCCAGCGTTCCATTTGGTACTCTAGATGCTGTTCGGCCTTCGCTTGCTCAGCCATGAGCTCCTGCAACCGTGCCGAATCGCTGAAAGATTCCTCCATCTGTCGCTGAATATCGGCCAATTTCTGTTCGGCTTGTTCAATCAGCTCATCAATCTGCTCATATTCCCGCTGTTCCTTAAAGGTAAATTTAAGCTTGGGTTTACTTGTCCCCTTGACTGAATCGGAAGAACCAGCAGACTTAGGCGTAGAAGAACGATTCGAGGAAGCTGTACCCGTCGAGTCAGACGTATTCGCAGAAGATTGAGCATTTTTACTGATCCATTCTGCATACTCGCTATAGTCGCCTACATGTACACGTACTTGCCCATTCCCTTCGAAAGCAAGTATTTTGTCCACGGTCCGATCCAGGAAATAACGATCATGAGAAACGATAAAAACTACGCCCGGGAACTCATCCAGATAGTCTTCCAAAACGGAAAGAGTCTGAATATCAAGATCATTTGTCGGTTCATCCAACAATAGTACATTCGGTGCGGACATAAGGACACGCAGCAGATACAAGCGACGTTTTTCGCCCCCCGATAAACGAGAAATAACCGTCCATTGCGCGCTTGGTGCAAACAGAAACCGTTCCAGCATCTGCGCAGCTGTAATCGTCGAACCGTCTGCCGTACGAATCACTTCGGCTTCTTCCTTAATATATTCAATGACACGCAAGGATTCGTCCATTTCCTGATGTTCTTGAGTAAAATAACCAAGCTTCACAGTCGGTCCCAGTACAACACTGCCGGAATCTGGTTCTAGACGCTGGGCAATCATTTGGAGCAGAGTGGATTTTCCACTACCGTTAGGTCCCAGGATGCCCACACGATCACCAGGAACCGCAATGTAACTCAAATCCTGAATCAGCTTACGAGAATCTACCGATTTGGACAGCTCCTCGATCTCCAATATCTTTTTACCCAGACGTGTGGAGGCAACGGACATATCTACAGATCCAGAACGAGCTTCCGGTTGCTGATCCCTGAGCTGCTCATAACGGTCAATACGAGCTTTCTGCTTGGTCGAACGTGCCTTTGCTCCTCGGCGAATCCAGGCCAGCTCATTACGCAGCAGGTTCTTCCTTTTTTGTTCCGATGACGCTTCCCGCTCCTCGCGTTCTGCCTTCAGCTCCAGAAAACGGGTATAGTTAGCCTCATAACGGAAAAGGCGACCATGATCCAGCTCTAACATGACATTAGCAACTCTATCCAGAAAATAGCGATCATGCGTGATCATTAATAACGCACCGCGTCTTTTTTGCAAATATTGCTCCAACCATGCAACGGAATCATTATCAATATGGTTGGTAGGCTCGTCCAGAATGAGCAGCTCACAGGGTTGGATCAAAGCCGCAGCCAAAGCAACCCGTTTACGCTGACCACCGGAGAGAACGCCCATTCGAGACTCAAACTGGGTGATCCCCAGTCGGGTAAGTATATTTTTCGCCTCGCTCTCCAGCTGCCATGCTTGGAACGTATCCATTTGCTGGCTTGCTCGCAGCAGGCGGTTTTGGAGCTCCTCACTACCCGGATTCAACTCCAGTAACTCCATGGCTTCCGTATATTCACGCACTGCTTTCATTTCAGGCTGATTGCCATGAAAAATATGCTGGAGTACCTTCATTTCAGGATCAAACTCCGGATTTTGTGCCAGATACTGAATTCGCACATCATTGTTCACTGCAATATTACCCTCATCTGGCGGCTCTAAGCCGGAAATCACACGTAAAAACGTCGATTTGCCAGTGCCATTTACACCAACAACCCCTATTTTGTCACGCTCATCCATACCAAAGGAAACATCTTCGAACAACATTTTCTCGCCGTAGCTTTTTGTTATATGTTCAACGGTCATAATATTCATTACAGATTCCCTACTCTTCCCCAATTTTGTGATGCATCTTGTCTATTTTAACACAGACACAGCCAATGATTAAAAAAAACCGTTAGCTGAACAATGCCAGTACGGTTTTCAAAGACCACATGTCAGGATTTTTGTACTCCGGCTTCACAGCCATGCATAAATAAATTAGCTGCCAATGCAGCCGTCTGATCCACGTCACATTCACGGAAATCTTGATTCAACAAAATATCCATTTTTAGGCGTTCCATCATACCAATGAATGCCTTCGCATGAAATTCGGGCTGCAATACACCCTCTGACGCCAGTTTATTTTTGACCAGATCGGTATAGTCCTGAATAAATCCCCGCATAAACTCTATGAGATCGGGATCACTATTCGGAGTCATAAAAAATAATTTAGTATGCTGCTTGCGTTTGTAATAGTAGTGGAGATGCAAACTCGCCATTCGCAGCAATCCCTCTCCCAAAGTACGATTGACTAATGCGTCTTGCATTTCGGCTAGGTATTGTTCGCAATCTCTACGTGTGACTGCTGTAAATAGCTGCTCTTTACTTTTAAAGTACAAGTATACCGTGCCTTTAGCAACACCTGCTTGTTCTGCAATTTCGGAAATTTTGCTTTCATAAAAGCCTTTGATGCCGAAGACAGTGTAAGCAGCGTTCAAAATAGCTTCATATTTATCTCCGTGCATTTCACCCATCTTTGCACCTCCTGAAACCATGATTAAAGCACGCAGTTATTCCCTAGAGCGATCTCCAGCCCCGTGTTCAGAGTATAAAGAAAATACCTGCAAGCGCGACCAATCCTCCGAAAATAGAGCTAATACTATTCACCCGATCATTGCTCATCCAATGCCAGCCTCGCGTATAAACTGTCGTTTGTCCACAATGTGTGTCTACTTCTACTTCCCGCTTGCAAACTGGGCAGGAGCGCATCAATTGCACCGTAGCACCAAGATAAGAATCAGCAAAAGCTCCGGCACTGCCGGATATTCCCCCAATCAGTGCCCACAGCCATAACGGCAATTCCGGCATTCCTACGGCGTGTCCAAAGCCCCATGCGCCAATACCGATCAGTATGCCACCAGCCAAGGCCGCAGCCGTTCCTAATACAGATACTCCTCCTGAGGTTCCGGGTGCCAGTACCTTCCCGGTAAGCACCGAACGAGGCGGCTTACGACTCAAGCTTCCAAATTCCGTTGCCCACGTATCGGAGGTGACCGTAGCCATAACACCGACAAATGCCAGTTGCCAGGCAACATGAGGCCATATCGCATAACCTAGGCATAGCAGCATGCCTAATCCCCCATTAGCCCATACTTGCCCTGCATCCCGATTGCCTGTTTTGGCATACGATTTTTCGAGCTCAGCCTTGCGTTCCTTTTTGAACCTCGACAATAGGGTGGACGTGATAAAGAATAAGAGCAATGTACCAAACCAAAACAGGTTGCCCGCCCCATAATACACAGTTCCCATCAGTACAGCCGCAGCAAAGCCGGACAAGGTTAAAGATTTTTTATAAAATGCAGCCCCCGCTACCACAGCAGCGGAAAGCAATCCGATGATCCAGTCCATGATATACCCCCGCATTTGAGATGAATCTCTGTTTTTCGCTTGTAGTTCTGATATCATTGTACAATGCTGTACGCTTATATAAAAGCCGTGCTCCATGCTTTCGCACAGGACACGGCCTTCACAAGACTTTTTTAAGTATCTTTATTATTGCCACTGTAGATTTAGCCGATGGTGAAGCTTCCCTGACGCTCACTCCCCCAGTAAAGCTCAAAGTGGTCCCCGCTCGTTGTAGGCCCTACACCCGCCGGAGTGCCAGTAAAGATAATATCTCCCTTACCTAGTCCATATTGAGTTGCTATATATTCAACGATGTCCTGGATAGAAAAGATCATGTCCTTGACATGCCCACGCTGCACCTCTTGTCCATTTTTGAATAAGGAAAAATCCTGCTGCTCCAATATGTCCAAGCTCTCCAAAGGCAAGAACGGTGTCACAGGTGCAGACGATTTAAAGCCTTTAGCAGCAGTCCACGGATGGCCTTTTTTCTTGAGCGTACTTTGTACATCACGCAGGGTAAAATCAATGCCAAATGCAAAAGCGTTCAGACACGCATCTGCGGTCATGCCTGGTTCGTAGTTACGGCCTACAGCGACAACCAGTTCAGTCTCAAAATGAATATCTCCCTTACCTTGAGGAAGCTCCAGCGCAGCACCATCCAGCGGCACAACCGCATGAGATGGCTTCAAGAAAATCATTGGTTCTGTCGGAACCTCATTCCCCAGTTCCTCCGCATGCAACTTATAATTGCGTCCGACACAATAAACATTACGAATTTCTACGTTCATTACGATCCGTCACCCTTCCGCGTATGTAGACCAATTGATTAACGAATAAGTTTACGTATATAGTGCCACATCCGGGGCTTAGAAAGCAAAAAAACCTGCTCCCAGCGATCCGGCCAATTAGTACAAATCATCAATTCAGGATGTAATGAGGACAATCTCCGCATGATACGCCGGTCATTCACCGTCCACGCCATGACCGTAATACCCCGTCCGATCAGATCTTTCAAGAGCTTTCGGTCTATCCGTGGATAGCCAATAGATAAAAAAGAACATTGCAGATTTTCTAATTGCTTTGCCAAATCGTCTGGACGGGCATCGATAATCAGTCCAGTACGGATTTCGGGTGCCAGTTCTTTTGCTCGGCGCAATGCCGCACGCTCAAAAGAGGTCAAGACTACCTCAGCCTCCATCCCCCTCATTATAATTTCACGTAGGACGGCTTTCTCTAGTCCGGGATACATATCACCAGCAGTTTTGAGCTCAATATTGAGCGATACACGCCCCTGGCACAAGTCAAGCACTTGGGCGAGGGAAGGAATAGGTTCCCCGTGATATTGTGCATTTTTCCAGCTACCTGCATCGAGTCGTTGCAATTGTTTCCAGTCTGCATCCTTTACTCGTCCCGTACCGTTCGTCGTTCGCTCCAGCGTAAAATCATGAAAGACCACAGGAACACCGTCCTTTGACAGCTGTACATCCAGTTCAATCCAGTGCGCAAAAGGCTGTTCCAGCGCAAGCTTAAAAGCTGCCATCGTGTTCTCGGGAGCAATTCCCGAGAAACCGCGGTGAGCCACGCACAAATGATTCATCCCGTTATGACCTCCATTCACAAAGGAGTCGCTCATACAATCGTTCCGTCCATGTCCATATTAATAATTTCTTTCTTACTGCTATTGAGCGCTTACCGTACCATCTACACCTATCGAGACATTACTTGGTGACAGTGCAGTTACTTTCTGCAAAATTTTGCTGGCCTCCACATCTTTCAATGGGATCGGTTGACCCAGCTCCGCCCGGTAAGGGGTCAGCTTCATCTTACAGTCCCCGTTTCGGGTACAGGTGGCCTGAAATATCGCTGTATCCCAAGTGGCTGGCACCGTTGATTTAGAAAAAATAAAATTGCCTGTGCTGTATGCAATCCATTTGCCTTTATATTGCTCCATCCCTTGCAGCACATGAGGATGCCCGCCAATGACCAGATCGGCCCCAGCATCAATAAAAGCGTGAGATAACTCCGTTTGATGAGGTTCAAGTGTAGTTGCCCGCTCCTTGCCCCAATGGGCAACTACAATCACCAAATCAGCCTGATTTCGTGCCTCACGAATAGACTTTACGATAGCGGTCGAATCATAAGCCCCTGCTACACCTGGCTGTTTGGCACTCGCATTCCAGTTGGCTTCAGGCATGACACGTGTAGCCCCCAACAACGCAATTTTAATCCCGTTACGTTCAAAATAATGCGGTGCATACGCTTCTTTAGCATTGCGTCCAGCTCCAGCATGGGCTATACCCTTTTCATCCAAATATTTCAGGGTATCCAGTAATCCGCTTGTCCCCTGATCCAAAATATGATTGTTGGCCAAATTTACAGCATCGACCCCTGCCACTGCCATTGCAGTTAGCGCCTTGGGCGAAGATTTATACACATACGTTTTATTTAACGCACCGACGCCATTAGTAGTCACCGGTGTTTCCAGATTGGCAATCGTCAGATCGTCTTTATGGAACAAGCTTCCGAGATATTGGTATGGAAAATCAAATCCGTTCTGCTCCAACCGCTGCTCAACTTTACCAGAGAACTGCACATCCCCTATGAAGTGAAGGGTAACTGCTGGAGAATTCGCATCGTCCGTGGTTGATTTGATGTCATCCTCCGTTCCCCTCTTCTCGGTGGGTGCATCATCGTTGTTTACACCCTTATTTGGCGAATCCTCCTGTGCTTGCCCGTCTTTCTCCGAAGATGATTTTGCTCCTGAAGAGCCCGTTTGGATGTTCTTTTCAGTTTGCGAATACTTGGCGTTTTCCGCAAGAGAACCACTACTATCGTGTTCAAATATGTAATAATAACTGAAAAGTCCTACAATCATGAACAGCAAGACCAGATTCGTAATGATCCATGCCTTGCCTATTTTTGGTTTTCTTGCTCTCTTTCGACCTTCATTTCTCTGTGACCTGGGAGGGTACATTCTTCACTCCTTCTATGCTATTCCATATACATGCATTCCTTATTAGCTGGCGACTTTTACACCTTCTCCATTATATATCAAATTTCTATATAAATAGAACCCCTCGCCTGGATCGCGAAGGGTTCATTATCGAACATTTATACCTGGACCTTGACGGCTTCCTGTTGTGCTGTGTGGACAGCCTTGGAGGCCCATTCCTTAGCCTGACGGATGCAGTCCGGCAAACCGATTGCATCATAGCCAGCGCCTAAAACGTACACCCCTGGCATCGCACTGCGTAGCTCTTCCCGCAGATTAGCTATAGCTTGTGGGTGCCCTACCGGGTATTGCGGCATGGAATTACGAAGACGTGTAATTTCCGTGAACAGCGGAGTTGCTGTAACTCCCATCATCTCTTTCAAATCCTTACGTACCACCGCAATCAGCTCATTATCCGGTAAGTCTACTGTTTCTTCAGCTCCTGCTCGCCCTACATAACAACGCAACAGCACCTTATCATCCGGGCTGGTATGTAGCCACTTGGCAGACGTCCAAGTACAAGCTGTGACACTACGTCCTTCTTTGCGAGGAACCAGAAAACCGGAGCCGTCAAAGACGTTCTCAATATCTGTTTTATCAAAGGCCATGACCACGTTCGCTACGGAGACGTAATTAACAGCTTCCAGTGCAGACACATTTACATGATCTCGCAATAGCGGCGCAGCAGCAAAATTGGGAGTCGTTACAAAAATATCATCTGCCTCCAGTGTCTCTCCATTGTCCAACATAACGCGATAGGGACTTCCTTCAGTTTCCGTCGTCTTTGTGAATTCGGTAACAGCAATTCCGGTGCGTAAATCACAGTCATACAAATCATTCAACAATGCATGCACCAAACTTTGCAAGCCTTGGCGGAAGGTCAAAAAGGCGCTTTTCTTCGTACCTGTGTGCGTTTCAGCAGGTTTTCGACCTGTCCTCATCCCGTGAATAAGGCTTCCGTATTGCTGCTCCACCTCTGCAAACTGTGGAAAAGTTGCCTGCAAACTTAGCGTCTTCATGTTGGCAGCATAGATTCCCGCCAGCAGTGGCTCGGTTACATTCTCTAGCACTTCTTTGCCCAGTCGGCGTTCAATAAAATCACCCAGCGCCTCATCTCCCGGTTCACGTCGAGGCGGAATGACAAAATCCATCATAGCCCGCATTTTTCCACCTAAAGAGATCAAGCCACTGCGTAAAAATGGTTTTAGCTCTGTTGGAATGCCCAGCACCAGCCCAGGAGGCATCGGATGAAGCTGACCTTCATGCAAAATATATGTCTTTTTAGCTTCAGGGTTCGTGCTTACCAGCTCATGGTCCATCTCTAACTCTTTTGCCAGATCTATCATAGCCGTTTTACGGGCCAGAAAGGAATCTGGCCCCTTTTCTATGACAAAACCATCTTTATGCAATGTTTCAATTTTTCCGCCTAGCGCGGAAGCTTTCTCCACCAGCGTAATTCGAGGTGTGTAGCCAGCTTCTTTGTACATTTTTCGTGTATAAAAAGCAGTGCTAAGCCCGGTCAAGCCTCCACCTACAATTACAATATTACGTAACTTTTGCTCCATTATGTCCTCATCCCTTTTTCCATTGGTCTATGATGACATCACTAAGCGTCTCCATATACAGTGGGTCACTGTTGAGTGAATCAATACGCTGAAAACGCATATCCAATTCTTTCGCCAAAGCCTGTGCTTCAATATCCAGGTCGTATAACACCTCTAAGTGATCAGAAACAAAGCCAACTGGCGCAGCCAGCACATACTCCACTTGCTCTTCCTTAAGACTGTGCATGGTATCCAAAATATCTGGTCCCAGCCACGGTTCAGCTGTACGGCCGGCACTTTGCCACGTAAACTGCCAGTTGGTAATTCCCGCCTTATCCGCAACAGCCTGCGAAGTAGCCATTAACTGCTCCACATATGGATCACCCATAGCCAAAATCCGCTCAGGCAAGCTATGCGCACTGAACAGAACACGAACCTCGTCCCGCTTGGCTCCCGCTTCTTCAAAAAGCGCCAGTTTTGCGTTCACACGCTCAGTCAGCGTCTTGATCAGCTTGGGATGAAGATAATAGCTCTCCACAAATGATATGGCCAGATCCAGTTCCTGTGCCTTAGCCTGTGCACGCTTGATATAAGAGCCTACACTCATAACGGAATAATGCGGAGCCAGCACGACACCCACCGCCGTACGAATGCCATCTTGCACCATCGCTTCGATACCGTCCTCAATAAACGGCTTGGCGTGTTTGAGCCCCTGATAACAGACAAATTCTATGTCCGGGTTGCGATTTTCCTGATTTAAGGTTTCCTGCAAGTTGTGGACCTGTCGATCTGTATTCTGACGCAACGGAAACACGCCACCCACAATGGCTTCGTAGCGATCTTTTAATTCTTTTAACTGCTCCGGCGAGGGAGCATGACCACGGCGAATATGTGTATAATACGCTTCAACCTGGTCCAGACTCTCCGGCGTCCCGTAGGACATGACCAGTACACCCACTTTGGTTTTCATTAGCAGATCCCTCTTATCTTTTCTAGTTGTGTTCATTTTTTGACAAAACAGAGCGAGAATACTCATGTACATAATCGGTAAGCTCTCTTAGCTTATCTAGCGAGGCTTCAGGAAATAAGCCGTGACCGAGATTGAAAATATAGCCCGGCTCCAGAATGCCTTCATCTACAATTTTTTTTGCATACTGCTTAATCACATTCATCGGCGCAGTAAGCACATAAGGGTCCAAATTGCCCTGCACTCCAAAACTGTTACCCAAGCGACGACGGCCTTCAGGTATACTTACCCGCCAGTCCAGTCCAATCACATCGGCTTTTACCCCGCTCAAATGCGGAAGCAATTCACCAGAGCTTACGCCCGGAAAATAAATTTTAGGCACATTCAGATCAGATAACTCATGGAAAATACGTACAATGGTCGGCAACACAAAAGTTTGAAAATCATAAGGCGAGAGTGCACCTACCCAGCTATCAAACAATTGAAAAGCCTTACCACCGTTAGCGATATGGGCCCGCACGTATGTAATAACCATATCCCCTAGCTTATCCATCAAACGATGCCATAGTTCAGGCTCTCCATACATCATCGCTTTGGTGCGAATATATCCCTTGGAGGGTCTTCCTTCTATTAAATAGCTGGCAATAGTAAAAGGCGCCCCAGCAAACGTGATCAATGGCACGTTCAACTCACGGTCTAAAATACGGATGGTTTCCAAAATATGACCCAAATCGCGTTCTACATCAATCGGACGCAAGTTGTCTACGTCTGCAGCTGTACGGAGCGGATTATCAATAACCGGGCCAATATTTTTGACAATATCAAAATCAACCCCTAGCGAGGCTACCGGATTCATAATATCAGAATATAAAATTGCAGCGTCCACCCCAAGCTTGCGCACGGGCATCAACGTTACTTCTGCGGCCAACTCGGGCTGGCGGCAAATTTCAAGCAGCGTGTATTTTTCCTTAATTTTGCGATACTCAGGGTCATACCTTCCGGCCTGCCGCATGTACCATACGGGAATATGATCCACAGCTTGCTTGCGGCAAGCGCGGATAAAAGTATCATTGTAGGTCATGACTTCAGCCTCCAGTTCGAATCATAAATACTATATTTTATTATGCCCTTTTTCAAGAGTCGTAACAACCGCCGCTCTCAAACAAACCATGACAAACCCATGACATTTGGATAAAGTTTCAATGAAGTGTGCTATACTAGAGAAATGGCTTTTTTAAAGCTCCGGGAAAGTTATGCATGAATAAGTACCTTTACAACAGGATGAGAATGGCAGAAAGGAAGTGAAAGCACATTGAAAACGTGGGAGACGTGGAAAATCAATCTCATTGTGCTTTGGTTCGGTCAGTTTCTGGTCAATGCGGGAATTACAATGATTACTCCGTTCCTTGCCCTATATTTGGCTCAAGACCTCCATGTGAAGGGCGAGCACGATATAGGACTGTGGGCAGGAGTTATTTTTGCAGCTAACTTTTTGACCTCGTTTATATTTCAGCCATTATGGGGTAAGCTGGCCGACCGATATGGACGTAAAGTCATGCTGCTTCGCTCAGGCTTCGGCATGGCCCTGGTCATCGGATGTATGGGTTTGGTCACCCACCCATGGCAGCTGCTAGCGCTTCGCCTGCTAAACGGTACAATTTCGGGTTTCAATCCGGCTTCTATTTCCCTAGTGTCGGGTACCACTCCCAAAGAGCGAACCGGCTTTGCTATGGGAATTATGCAGTCCGGTCAAATGGCTGGCACAATTCTCGGCCCTTTGCTAGGCGGATTTTTGGCTGACTGGGTCGGATTCAGACCGATCTTTTACATTACAGGAGCTCTTATTTTCCTAGCCTCTCTAATGGCAATGTTTTTGGTTAAAGAAAATTTCAGCAAAGCGGAGGCCGCGCGAATTCCACAAATTTCGGTTCTTGCCGGATTAAAGGAGCTAAGCCATACGCCCCAGCTTCCGGCTTTGTTCACCGTGACGTTCTTACTCCAATTTGCCATGATCAGTACAGTTTCTCTGCTACCTTTGTATGTGCAAAAGCTATATGGCTCGGCAGAAGGAATTGCACTGGTTGCCGGGTTCGTTACCGCTATTACAGGCGTATCCAATATGGTAGCCGCACCGCTCCTTGGACGATTAAGTGACAAAATAGGAGCACACAAGATCTTGACCATTGCACTACTCGGAACGGCGATTATGCTCATTCCGCAAGCTTTTGTCAATGAAGTATGGCAGCTTGTCATTATCCGTTTTTTCATGGGTGTGTTTATGGGCGGTCTGCTACCAAGCGTAAATGCGCTGATTCGCACCTATACACCGGAAGGAATGGAAAGCCGCTCTTTCGGATTCAATACCAGTTCACTGGCGCTCGGGAATATGCTGGGTGCGGTCATTGGCGGAGTGCTTTCCGGATTTATCGGCATCGAGGGACTGTTCATCATGTCTGGTGTGTTGCTGATTGTCAATATAATCTGGGTACGTATGAAGCTTTTTGATCGTAAGGCTACGCCTCATTTCAGGTAAGACAACCTTCGGGTAGGACAGCCTGCCTTAACAGACAAGAACCTCCGCTCCACACTGTGGATAAGGAGGTTCTTTTTGGTATAGCTACATTCAAGGGACGCCCGTTACTTCACTCGTGCCAACGCCAATCCATCATAAGCCGGCAAAAGCGTACTGACTAGCCGTGGATCCGTTGCTATCGTTTCGTTAAAACGTCTCACGGCCTGTACGGCAGGTCCGTTCTTGTCGGTGTTCAGTGTGCGTCCCCGAAGAAAACAGTTATCTCCGGCAATTATAGCGCCAGGATTGGCCAGTGCAATCGCATACTCCAGATACACTGGGTAATTTTCCTTATCCGCATCAATGAAAAAAAAGTCAAAAGTCTTTCCTTCTTCCTGAAGCTTCTTCAGGCTGTCCGCTGCGGGTCCAATACGATACTCGACACGATCACCGTAGCCATTGTTTTTCATATGTTGATGAGCCAACGCAGCGTACGCTTCTTTCAGCTCCAGGGACACGATGCGACCTTTCTCTCCCAGCCCACGGGCCAGGCATAATCCACTGTATCCTCCTAATGCTCCGATCTCCAGTACCTGCTGTGCACCAGAGACTTCAACGAGAAAGGTCAACAGCTTTCCATAGGGATGAGCAACCGATACCTCCGGCATCCCTTCTTTAACAATAGCCTCCCTAATGCTGCGCAGCGCTTCATCCTCCTGTACCAGCTGGTCTACATATTGTTCAGGTGTCATATTGGGTGTGATTTCCACGTTTCATCTCTCCTTCTTGCTTTATCATAACGCAGGTTGGACGCGGTGTCCTTCGTAAATTATTTGCCTTAACGATTTGTCTCTTCGAGTACAATGACCTATACTATAGGGATTGAACCAAGCTTACATGATTATGAGACGGAGTGAATACGTTTAATGACTCAACTGCAACTAATTGCAACTGCGCCGATGGGACTGGAAGCCGTTGTGGCCCGAGAACTCAGAGAACTGGGGTACACGGATCTGACCGTCGAGAATGGCCGCGTCGTTTTTTCCGGAGATTATAAGGATATATGCCGATGCAACCTGTGGCTTCGCACATCTGACCGCGTTCTTATTAAAATGGGCGAATTTGCTGCAACTACCTTCGACGAGCTGTTTGAGGGTACCAAAGCATTGCCTTGGCAGGATTGGATTCCTGTAGATGGTGAATTTCCCGTAGAGGGACGTTCACACAAATCACAGCTTAGTAGCGTACCAGCCAGTCAAGGAATCGTCAAGAAGGCGATTGTAGAAAAGCTCAAGGAAACCTACCATACAGACTGGTTTGCTGAAGATGGTCCTCGTTACGTCATTGAGGTCATCCTATTGAATGACCGTGCGCTGATAACGCTGGACACAACTGGTCCAGGACTGCACAAACGAGGCTACCGCAAGCTTGTTACAGAGGCGCCTCTCAAAGAAACAATGGCTTCCGCTCTTATTCAGCTTAGTCGGTGGAGCCCGGATCGACCATTCTATGACCCATGTTGCGGTTCCGGTACTTTATTGGTCGAAGCTGCTATGCAAGCCTGGAACATTGCTCCAGGCCTGAGACGTACCTTTAACTCGGAAGACTGGCCTGTCATTGGCAAAGAATTATGGAATCAGGCTCGCGACGAGGCGATGGATCTGACTCGTGATGACATTCCTTTTGAGATTGCAGGTAGCGATATCGACCCTAGCGCTATACAAGTTGCTGAAGCAGCTGTAAAGGCAGCAGGCTTTGCTAAAGACATCTCACTAAAGGTGCTGCCTGCCAGCAAGGTTAGACTTGAGGGCCAGTATGGTGTGATGATTACAAATCCACCTTACGGCGAAAGACTGAGCGAGCAAGCCGAGGTAGAAAAGCTGATCCGTACACTTGCACGCACGGCAGCCGAAATGAAGACTTGGTCCTTCTTTGCCATCAGCTCCACCAAGCAATTTGAGCATTATTGGGGCCGCAAAGCCGACAAGCGCCGTAAGCTGTTTAACGGCCGAATTGAATGCCAATACTATCAGTATCTGGGTCCTCTGCCTCCGCGCCGCAAAGATACTTCACCGTTGCAGTCCTAAATGTTCGAGCTATAGGCCAGGAAACGAACCCTTTGTTCGTTGTCCTGGCCTCATTTGTGCTGTATTTTCTTTACTTAATCATTGAAATGCGCAGGATGAGCGCTATAATAATTAAAGGCATTTCGGTTTTAACATTACGTTAATGTGTAGTTTATACTAGCCGAACATTTCTGCCGGAGGGGGTAAAGTGTTGGTTATTCGCACGACCAGTGCAAGACGCACTGGTAACATGTTCAGCAGGCTGCTGCTGTCTCAATATTTCGGTTTAGTTCTGTTTTTTGTACTTATGATTGGCAAGCTTGTACTGATTCACTATAACCTGCATGCCCAAAATATTGACATGAATCCGCTGGATTATGTCATTGCTACTGGTTCCCTGTTGCTTGTAAGCTTTTGGACCTTGTGGCTGCCACGTCGCGGACGTTTGATTGCTCTTGTGGTGCTCGATATATTGCTCACCGCGCTCATTTATTCCGACATGGTTTATTATCGGTATTTCCAGGATTTCATTACGATTCCCGTTTTGCTTCAAGCTGGACAAGTTGATTCTCTGGGTGGAAGTATCGCATCTCTTATGTACTGGTGGGATATTTTCTTTTTTGCAGACTGGATTTTATTCATTCCGTATGTCATATTCGTAGCTTCCTTACGGCGTCGGTTTACAACGAATGATCATTACTTAGAAGCATCACGAAGCTCTTTCACTAAAAGATTTTTGCTTCGCTTCTCCAAGGGGGCATTGGCTTTCCTGATTGGCTATGTTTTGACATTTGGACCGATCAAAATATATACCTCCACTTGGGCAACCGGCATATTTGTCGGCAACTGGTGGTCAATGGCCTTGTACAACGTAACCGGATTGATCGGATTTCATGGATATGATATCTACCGCTACGGTCAGGATCATCTTGGGCCCCAGCCTACATTGGCTCAGGTGGAATCTGATAAGGATAAGGAATGGTTCAATCAACACCAGAAGTTACTTCAGGTAAAAAATGACCTATACGGCAAGTATAAGGGCAAAAATGTGATGGTCATCCAAGCTGAAGCGTTCATGAACTTTTTTATCGGCAAACAGATCAACGGTCAAGCAATTACGCCTAACTTTGACAAACTGACGAAGGAAAGCATGTATTTTAATAATTATTTCCATCAAACTGCGCAGGGTCGTACTTCGGATGCGGACTTCTCTACCCACGCTTCGCTGCATCCGCTCCCTACGGGTTCTGTATTTATCCGTTATGCGGACCATAAATTCGATACGTTGCCTTCCATCTTGAAGGATACAGGTTATAGTCCTAATGCGTTTCACGTATACGACAGCAGCTTCTGGAACCGTTACACGATGTATAAGGCGATGAACTACGACAAGTTCTACAGTAAAAAGGATTTTAAAATAGATGAGCCTCTGGGCTGGTCCCTGGGAGACAAATCCTTTTTTAGACAAACGCTCAACGATCTCACAACCGAAGTTAAGCAACCGTTCTACGCCTATATGGTCGGTATTTCGAGCCATCATCCGTACAACCTGTCACCTGACGCTGTAGATTTGGATGTTGGCGAGTTTGAAGGTACGATGTTCGGAGACTACCTAAAATCCGTCCATTATGTGGATGAGGCTTTAGGTGAATTGGTAGATCAGATGAAAAAAGACGGATTGTGGGATAATACGATCCTGATGTTCTACGGGGATCACGACAATTCCATTAAAGACAAAGCACTGTATGAAAAGTTTTTAGGCAAGCCTCTTACAGATCTGGACATGCAGAAAATCATGAATCAGGTGCCATTACTTGTGCATCTTCCTGACGGAAGCCAGGCAGGCACGTATACAGAACCGGCAGGACAGCTGGATCTAACGCCTTCCGTAATGCATCTACTTGGGATTTCTACAAAACCATATCATTTTATGGGTAACGATCTGTTTAGTGGAAAACCTCGTATGGTTGTGCTGCGTACTGGCGCTTTCACGGATGGACGAGTGTACTACATTCCATCTGAGGACGGTACATTCTCCAAGGGGACCTGTTACAATCTGAGTACAGGTCAACCTACAGATGTGAATGCCTGCGGACCAGGCTATACTGAGGCTCTCAATCGATTAAAGATATCCGATCAGGTCATCACATACGATCTTATTCGCGAATGGGAGACTGAAGCAAAGAAGTAACAAGGATATCGATTGCATAACTACCTGATATATAACAAAAATCCCGATCCATTGCTTGTTAGGGCTGTGGATCGGGATTTTTGTGTTGACAGTCATTTGACTGCGCTTGTTACCATTAACAAATACTCAGGAACGCAACGTTTTTTTAGCCTGATCAAGACGCTGTACCTCTTCACCAAGCATTTCCTCAGCAACTTCTACTGCATCGTCACCAAGGCTATCCTTTGCCTGCTGTATAGCATGCTCCGCATGAGTGCGAGATTGCTCCGCTTGCTCAATCAGCTGTTCAGCCGGATGTGACAATGCCTGAGACACGGCATTGTGAAGCTTGTCCACCGAGTTTTGTGTTTGAGCTTCGACACTGTGATTGTCGAGATTGGAATCATATTGGGCCATGAGTCACTCCTCCTTCTGGGCATGGTCTACATTCATTAGCATGGATCAGAAGGAGGGGAACTATTCAAAAGGTGCCAACGATGCGCACTCGAACTATTTTATAAAGCGTGCAGCCTTCTCTAATACTTCATCCTCTGTGGCCGCACTCACATAACGTCCGTTCACATACACAAACGCCCGTTTTCCACAAGGACCGCAATACGATTTGCAACCGATTTTGATCTCCGCATCGGGTGCCATCTTTTTCAACTTAGGCAAGATCGTTTTTAAGCGGATATGATTGCACTCATCACATACGCGAATATCATTAGCCATCTGTCATCCCTCCGAGCTCCGGCTTAGTGGTCGCCGTGATTACCTTGGGAAGGGTTAGTAATAACAAATCCTTCTTCGGGGAAGTACAAGTAATCAATTTTTACACCATCCAGCAACGGCTGACCGCTTTCCAAAATTACATCGATGCCTTTATCTGTAGATACAACAGTATCTGTTTCCTTAGGCGTGTCCAAATCGAGCCCGTAATGAGCATGATCTCCATGAGCATGAGTAATAACAACACGCAGGCTCTTCCCTTGGTTCTCTTCCTTATCCAGTTCAAGCTTCAATACTTTAGCTGCATTACGAGTAATTTTGCAGTTCATTAAACTTCATCTCCTTCATATTCATTAAATGAAATGTGGTTCAATGGATACATATCCACACCACACAACCTAGCGGATAAAATCAACAATTCCAATAATTAGCCCTCTCCTTGATGAAAAGAAGTTGTGCAGCATAGCACAAGGCAATATTCCTATTGTAAAGAAAATCGCAAAAAATCGCAATCACGAAAATCATAAGCTTACATCTAACGGACACGTACGTGCTGTTTTTCAAGCATATCGGGATATTTTCGTTCAGCACGGGTGACGAACCAATTCATAAGCAATAACGTCACACCAATATCGTCGATGGGCATAAATGGCATGACATCAGGTAGTATCCAATAGAGCAATACAGGCACCGCAAAAAGTAATTTTTCACCCAATGGAATCCTCGAAGAGGTAATCAATCGGGGGATACGACGAAATACATGTAACCACTGACGGAGAGATAGTAGTCTTTTCCACTTCATAGGTTGTTCACTCCATTTCCAATGCTCCTAAGTATATATACCCTATTGAAGGGACATGTAAAGAGGAACACTTGTAAAAAACGTGCTCCTCCTAATACGCGCAAATGAATCAATACGTTTCAGCAGGTCCGATCTGTTACCATGACAGCACCGTCGCCATTAACATGCCTACTTCTGCTGCAATATCATCATAATCCCGCATAGGCAGCGGATTTACGCCTAGACCGACTTCAACGGTAAATCCCGGTTTACCAAACCGTTGTATAAACCAATCCTTATACCCGGCATCGCTTCCCCCCAGCTTTACCGCCCGATACCCTGTTGCAGCAGCCAGCTGTAATGCCCAATCTCGGCTCTCCTTAGGCTCCAGATCCCGGTAATTCCAATAGATTTCCTGTCCTTGGCTGTGTATGGATAATACCATGTCGAACTGTTCGCGCTCCGTTAGATCCGCAAGGGCCTTGGACTCTGGCTCAGACAAAGGTGCAGGTCCTGCGTAATCTCGTCGAGACGGACCTGTTTTACCGCGTCTGCGCACCTCTTCCTCCCAATACGCCGGAAACTGATCGTTGAGGTCGACACCGCGAATATTGGCCTTCCAGCCGCGGTAATCAGCACGTCCTTCATTCCACTTTCTGAGTTCATGATACAGCGGATGAGTTGGGAGTATACCCTGTTGCACCAGTTCTACTCCATCCGGATTGACCATCGGTACCACCCATAAGGATGTATGTTCCATTAATTTCATCGGAGAGCCCGCATACACCCATTGAGAATTCCCAGCAAGTTCTCCAGACCCATTAATCCCTTGTGCATATTGTTCTATAAAACGCAGCAAACAAGGCGTCGTCAGCCATTCGTTGGCATGTACAGAAGCGTTGGCATGAATTTTCCTCGTTCCCTGCCCAATCCGTATATAAGGGATATCTTTCCCCATGACACTGGTGCCAATGCTGCCAACTTCAATAAACGGATATTTGTGGGCCAATGCCTTCAGGTCTTCCTTTAAATCTTCATAACTGTACTCTCCACGTAACCGTACAATCTGATCCTGATGGTCATCAGGAATAATAATTATCTTTCCTTCCACAAAATCATGCTCCGCAAGCCTCGAATTAGCGAGCCGCAGCTCATCAAGCTCTACACCGAACTGTTTGGCAATCTGTCTTGCATTCTCCCCAGGCTGAATAACGTATTTACGATCCGTAGACGGACGAATATATAGCAATTGACCACAAATCAGATAGGGTTGCGTGGCGGCCCACGGATTATCTGCGATCAAAGTATCCGCCGATAGTTTAAAAGCCGAGGCGACCCGGTGCAATGTATCTCCTTTTTGAACGATATATTCCCTCATCTTACTACGCCCCTTCCATCTGCCTTACTGCATGTTATGCAGACGCTGCGTGTCTTGATGTAGCGAAAAGCAAAACAACCAACTTCTTTTGTCCAATGACAAAAAAGTTGGTTGTCTCGTTAATCCAGATGGGTGACTTGCCAGACAACAGGCGTTTGCCGAATCTGCTCCCCAAGCCACTGTGCGGCAATGCGCTGGAACAACTCTGGATCGCCGGAACAAAAAAGCTGATGCACCGGCGTTTCGTCCCCGGCCTCTAACTTGCCCTTGTTATACAAAATGGTACTCGTCTCTCGTGCAGTTTCATCTGCCGAGCTAATAAGCTTCACCGCAGGACCCATGACTTCCTGAATCGTTTCCCTCAAAAAAGGATAATGCGTACACCCAAGAATCAGACAATCAATCGGATACGTTTGAATAGGTCTCAATGATTCCTCCACAACCTGCGATGTTGTCTTGGAGCGGAACAACCCTTGTTCCACCAAAGGCACAAGTGCAGGACAAGCGTGGCTCACCACGTCTACATAGGGAGACAACTGCTTGAGCGCAGTTGTATATGCTCCGCTTCGAATCGTACCGACAGTTCCGATCACCCCGACATACCCGGTAGCGGTCGCACTGATCGCAGCACGAGCCCCAGGGTGGATAACTCCGATCACCGGAATGGATACCTTTTGGCTTATATACTCCAATGCCGCAGCCGTTGCTGTGTTACAAGCAATAATAATGACTTTCGGATTAAATTGAATCAGAAAATCAACCATCTGCTCTGTAAATTTTTTAACCTCTTCCGATGGTCGGGGACCATACGGGGTGCGCGCAGTGTCTCCAAAATAAATGATTTTTTCCCGCGGAAGCTGACGCATGACTTCTTTAACAACCGTCAAACCTCCTACACCGGAATCCAATATTGCAATCGCTTGCTGCACGTACACACCGCTTCCTTTTTTGTTTAAATATGAGTTGTTTCATCTCGGAAATCTTTCTGCTGCTACATAACTTATGTCGTATTAGCGTAAAAGGTACCCCAAAAGATTACCCTAAAACGAGGAAGCGATCAACAAAAAGGCTTCACCCCAACGGGAGAAGCCACAAACTCAAGCTATAGCCAGTTGTTTCACCTACGATATACAGACAGTTACAAAGCATCTTCTTCCGTATTCTCTTGAACAGGCACGGATGAAATGCCAACCTTTGAAGCAATATCACTCTTTTTACGCCATTGACCTAATTCATGAATGACGGCTGAAGCTGTCTCCTTAATTTTGTCAGTATACTCGATGGAAGTATCTGAAATTTTCCCCGCAAGCTCCTGTCCCTTATCACTCACGTGACGTGCCTGGTCTGTAATATCCTGACGCAGCTCGCGACCTGACTTAGGAGCAAATAACAACGCAGCAACCGAACCAGCAATGCTGCCTACCAACGCGCCACGGATAAAGCTTTTGCAGTTCTCTTTCATATTCATCTCTCCCTTATGCCCGGGCGAATGCCCATCTGTTAATGCATTATAAGCATGGAGAGCCTGTCATGATACAGAGAACAAGCCAGAAAATTTCTACTTATTTTTGGAGCGGATACGATACAAGCAGCAACGACCTCCATCCGCCAAACAATCCTCACGGACAACCTCGGCATCAAGCAGCTCCTCAAACATTTGCTGTTCGCATTCACAAGCCTTGCGGTAACGATTGGCGATCTGAGAGATCGGACAATTGTATTCCATAATAGAGTAACTGCCATCCTCTTCCTCACGCCACTCTGCCATATAGCCTGAAGCGTTCTGGATGCCCGAAAGCTTTTCCACACGTGAAGCTAGTGTAGACTCACTCTCTATGTGAGGGGCGTAGCGCTTCATCATTTTACGTTTTCTACCATCAAATAACGAGTGAACAGCTTCCATTCCCTGCTCTTCATCCAGCTCCTCTAACAGTTCCAGTAATAGGTGATCATAATTACGAGGAAATTGCTCGCTTCCCTGATCGCTCAGGCTGTACAAAAACGTTGGGCGTCCCATCGCCTGTCTCAGGATCGTAGCCACAATCAGGCCATCCTGCTCCATTAATTTGAGATGCCTGCGCACCCCCATTTCGGTAATGCCCAATTGAGCTGCCAAGCTTCCGACGCCCACAGGTCCCTGGGTTTTCAACAGTGTCAAGATCATGCGCCTAGTGGGCATTTCGGGTACGATATACTTATCCGTCACTTTTGCCTTTACACTCCCTCGGGCTGAGGACCCAATTCCTTATTTAAATAATCGTGCACGTTAGATACAAAAAGCTCCAGCAACCCAGGCAGCTTAGGTGTAAGTGGGTGAAGGCTTGTCCTGTCCCAATGGAAATACTCCTGTACTAAGGGTTTACGTAAGGCTACCAGCTCTAATAGTGAATGAAATACGGTATCATCCAATACACCTTCCTCATGAATGATACCGATAATGTCCTCATAGCTACTGGCGTCACGCATAATAAAACCGTCGATGATATAGCTTCCTACGTCCGTTACCGTCTCAATGGCCAGATGAAGGCAGCGCTCCTGCACTAGCCCCTGCAACAGATCGCCGTTCCAGGCGGCGGATGTCTGGCGAAGTCCGGCGACAATGTCGGGAACAGCCCCTAGTCGAAGCTCAATTTGTTCCCGGTTGACATAATACAAAGTTCTGCACCTCCAGTAACCGCTTTAGATTTCATAATCAACTGCGATAGATACATCCTTCACTTCATTCATGTGTACAATAATTTCCTGATGCACAGGGTGTACCTGATACGTTTGCAAGTCTTCCAATGTTTCAACCACAGCGGTAAGAGAAATATCATAAGAGCGTTCCGAACGAATCACATCCGTACCTACTTCGAGTGACAGCAGCTCTTTGATCTTGCCATTCATGCTGCGCAAAATAGATGCCGTATGTTCAATGCTTTCAGGGGAGCGATCTTTCAATTTGAACAAAACAATATGTTTAATCATGCGTATAGGCTCCTTATCTTAAAAATGTTCTCTTGAAAATTTTATCATAACGCCCCACATACGGAAAGAAACTTTGTGATCTTAGCGATCTTTTCCACCATTTTTACCATCAGACTCCTTGTCCTTTAATAGGGCAAAAAAATTCTTAAGCTTCGGTGGAAGCGGCAGACCCATTCGTGAACAGTTTTCCGTAATTGAGATCAATTCGTTGGATAAATAAAAATACGTTGCCGCCCCTTTCATGATTTCCGTACCCATCAGGAGATCCACATGATGCGCCAAAGAAATCACCATGAGCATTAAAGCCTTTCTCGCCAACCCCCAAAAGCCGGCTTTACTGCTTAAACCTTGCCCAGTCTTTACGGCGGCGGCGACTCCAGTTACATAATCAACAGCCATGGCAACCGTGAATAGCACCATAAGCTGATTCCAGCCGCCAAAGGCAAACGTAATAATGGCTCCTGCGGTGGCACAAATCATACTAAACATACTCGGATTAATATTCATACCTGCTCCTCCTCTCGGGGCGGTTATTGTAATATATGCAGCGACGTGGTTACCCGTAAAGTCATATGACCTGTGCATAGATATCAATTCATAGATTCATATAAAACGAGCTGCAAAATAAAAAAACAGGCTACCCTCTTTCAAAAAAATTGAAGTAGGGTAGCCTGCTTTTCTTTCAGGTTTATTCTATTAACGGTGATCATTCCAAAAATTAAGCGGAGTCAGGTTATCATTCAACGGCTCGAACGAATATCCTTCTTTCTGCAAGGCCGCCATGATTTGTGGAAGCACCTTGATCGTAGAAGGCTTATCATGCATAAGAACGACTGGTGTTCTGCCTTGCTTTTTCAGTCTCTTAATATCACTGAGGACCGTCTGTACAAAATGCTGCGGATTTTTAGTATAACGCCAATCATTCGAATCTATGTTCCAGTCCCAAATATGATAGCCTGCACCCGTCAGTTGATCACGGTATGCTTTCTTCAAATATGGTTTGCTACCATAAGGTGTACGAATCAAAGAAGTGCGTTTCCCTGTTGCCTTAAATAAAATCTCATTATCCTGATTCATCTCTGCCAGTGCTGCTGCCGGGGATGCATAGATCTTTTTCACCTGATGCGTCATCCCATGGAGGCCCAAGCCATGCCCTGCGTCTACCATTCTCTTCATCACTGCGCTATGTTGGCGAATTTCAGGCCCTAGCATGAAGAACGTAGCCTTGGCATTATATTTGTCCAGAATATCCAGCAGCTGCGACGTATGCGCTGTAGGACCATCATCGAAGCTCAAATAAATGGTGCGGCTGGAAGGCTTGGCATTTCCCGTATCGCCTGTATTGCTGGCTTTGTCTGGCTTGACAGCTGCGTACTGTTTAATTTCTGCCGCGAATGTATTCAAGAACTGAGCATCAGACAAACTAGCGTTTGCATTCTGAATTCGATACAAATTACTCGTAGGAATCGTAATAGTGAAGCCGAACGCATCGGTCAAAGTACGAATTGGCACCATCGTACGTCCTCCCCGCTCAAACACATCCCCTTTGTTCAAATCCAGCGTAAAGCTGCGATTATGTCCAGTCAGCACCAATGTATTTCCATTGGCAGAAGTAGAAATGCCCATCTTTTGCCCCAATGTCACGATAGGGACATACAACTTATCATTTTCCATTACAGGCTTAATCGTATTCGAATCTAGCAAAACATCATTGACCCCAAGTAAAGGAGCCTGCGCTTGTGCACTCGCTGTATTCGTATGTATACCTAGCAAACCCAAACAACAGATTGCCATCAAGCATACAGCCATCCATTTTACTTTTAAAAGCTTCATTCATTACACCATCCTGTGCTGTATTTTATAATGTGCGGGAGCTATCTCTAGCTTGTCTATGAAGTTATACAGACATGACGATATAGACATGGCAATATAGACATTCACTCAACATAAAGAACATAAACGTCTCAACCGACTGAACCGGACGTCTTTTGGCCCCCTATACATATTAATAGATTACCAGACTATAGTAGGTAAATATAGTAAAACAATTTGAAAACAATCTCGCAATCCATCTTACCAAATAAGTTACAAAGTTGTGAATAAATCTTGATGGAACTAGAGACTACCTGAAGAAATATGAAGGTAAGGTACTTGGGGATAGAACTCTGGTATCTGACTAAATATTCTAGGTATCTAATAAACTATGGAATGTCATAGAGGAGTATCATTTAACCCGTTTACAAGGTACTAGGTATTAATAGATATAAAGAAAGACCCTGAGGATTGTCGCCCCCGAGGTCTCTCCGGTTGCCTATTCTATTAATGATACCTCAAACCTCTTTTTAACTTTATCCAGATAATTAGCAAGAAACAAATTCTTATTTGTAAATCCTAAAAAATATTCATAGTCATCCTCATCACTAGACGGATAATATTCCTGATGGAATAAAACATTGAAATGTTGTTTAAAATCTGAATCCTTTTTTAAGACAATGCATCTAAATAAATGATCAATTTCAATTGCTTTAATAATATCTTTTTTTTGCATCACTGAAAACCACATTATTTTCGGCGGTGTCTGGTTCGGTTCATTCCAATGAGGTATAGATTCCTTCCATGGCAACACCCACTCGGAATTCACAAAAACACATCTCTCTGAGATAAAATTCTGTGTATTCACATCAAATAAATTCATGTTCCTTTCGTAAAAGGAAAATAATACAATTGAATCATTTTCAATGAATAACCTTATCAAGTCAGCAATATTCTCCGTTGACATATTATGCTTAATCACACCATAAGGCCGTTTAAGATTTATTTCCAAATTCATCATCCTATTCATTTGAATTAATAGTGATCCGATGTAGTTTTACCTGTCCTAGGGTCAATATATTGAAATTGCATTGGAATATTTGGTCAGGATCATAGATTTATTATCAGTCAAGAAGTAATAATAAAAAAGACCATAACACGAAACTATCTGGTATAGTGTACAGGCTACGGGAGTCATGAGAGTTAAATTCGTTTGGCCTTAGCCGCCCAATTCATTCGACACTGGGTGGGGGTAAAAGTAAAGACCTTGAAATGGTATACTCTCAAGGTCTTTTTCTTATCCAAACTTTTTATTGAATCCCATTACTTACCATCCATATTCATTAGCCTTCTCTTCTCATCTAGCCATTCTTCTTCTCTTCTCACCCATTCTTCAGGACTTAATTTTTCGTCCGTCCAAAACGTAGAAGAATCCATAGCATTACCATCTTTATCGGTTGCAATAACCGATGTCCTACTTTTACCGAAAACCAAATTGGGACAAATTTGATGACCATCTTGGTTGTAAGTTAAACAGTGAACACCTATATTTCCCTTACAGCATTTTGAACCATGATTCTCTTCATTGTCTTCATAGAAACAACTTGCCTCTAGAACAATATGTTTCCATCCCATAAGACTCCTCCTTACACTCAAAAAGCAGCCTTTAATTCCTTAATGACGGCCTTGTAGTCGTGGTTGTTTATTCCAAGTCACTCAATTACACCGTTTTCTCGAATTATTCCATAAGCCCAATAAGAACCTTCGATCAGGGAGACACATACTTTCTACCATTTGGGGAACCATTTAGGTGCTCGAAATTCAGACTTGGATGCTCCGGATTCTCCTTGAATTGCTTAAAAGCTGCATCCGCTTTTTCTTGTATATTTTTTAGAAAGTTTATTATACGCTGTTAATTTCTTTACTCTTAATACTGGTGTATTCACACGCACCTATACTAAGGTCGCTTACGAAGTACGTTTGGAACTATCGACTGTCATGTTATAAACCGTTGCCTGCTTGTGCAACAATTCAATATTGTCTTTCTAAAGTGCATTCCCGGCACTCTGAACAAGCAAGTCTCCAACCTTGAAATCTTTAACAAGCGTCCATCCTTTGCCCTATACCCAAAGGAGATGGCTATAGGTAGATTCAATAACTTGACCGCCCACATGGACTTGATAAATCTCATTTATCTCGTATTTGAACATAACCGTAACTTCTTTATATGCTACTTCTACCTCATCAGTCTCCTCATTTTTTTGAAAGAACCATATCTCTGACTTGAATGTCTTCAATATTCTTCTCTCTTTCATCTGTTCTAACCTTCGTACCTGCTGTAAAGCAATTACATTCTCCATACCATTACCTTAATCATATAGCGCAAAAACCCACTTTTCTCTCTGACATCCTCACAATTGTAAGAGAAGAACATATTACCTCCATTTCCATAAAAAATGTCACATTTTAATATATCCACACCTTAAATTTCCATTTTTATAGGTCGAATGGACCTTATTTTCCATAAACCGGTTAAGCCCATGGGATTAAAAGAAAATCAGGATAGGAGTCACTTGCAAAGCCCCCTTCGGGTATAGTAGTATGTGTTTAAAAAAAATCGGAGGGTATATGCCTAAACAACAAGACAAACATTCCATTCAGGCGTGGTCTCTGATCAATCGCAAATATTTGGGAAAAGGCGTGCGTGTCAAACGTTTTCGCAAACCAACACGCTGTCAAGTACGCAATCGCGTTCTGCTTGCCGTTTTGATGGCTAATGACATTAAACTGTCCCAACTTGCCGAGGAGCTTTCCATCTCCTCTCGCAGCGTCAGCGCGTGGGTATATGAAGGTCGTATTCCCGGCAACACTAATCTGGAAAAGACGTGTAACACACTTGGTTATCCGCACCATATTCTATTTAATGAAGAGGTTGTCCGGCGTTCACCGCTCATTTGTCAACCATCGCCGTCCCGTTTTATGAAACGGACTGTAACTCGTTCTCCAGTTAAAAACCGGATTTTGGCGGGTTTGTGCATGGTACATGATATTTCGGTGACTGATGTCAGTCATTGGATTGGCGTTCACCCCGGTACATTTCGGAAATGGTTGCATCAGGGTACCGTTCCTTCGCAAACTTTCCAGGATCAGGCGGAACAGTTTTTCCGTATTCCAAAATCCATTTTGTTTGCTGATGCCATGCTGAAAAAGTAAAAATGTCCTTTAAAACAAAACGATTGAATTTTTCATGAAAGTCTTTGAAAGGAACGCATTACCATCTTTCATGCATAAGGCTTTCACATCATGTAATTCACAGAATATAAAAGCAAAAAAGCATAGTCTGCCGATTCCTCGGTGTACTGTGCTTTTTAGATTGCAAAATTTAAATGCTTCTTGCTTATAATTTGTATACTTCTTAGGAATGAGTGCTTGCCGCTTCAGTTGAACGTCCAGCTTCTGCCTTGATAGCCTTCAGCTTTTTCATAACTGGGTTGCCCCCACATCCAAAGTAGTCGTGAAGACGGCTGTATTCCTCATAGAGCTTATTATAGACAGCAGCGTTCTCGGGGGATCGGTCTGAAGCTCTCGTCCCGTACACGTGCCATATGGCGCGCTGCTTCGACGATATTGTCGTACCCTCCAGCTTCAGCTCCTGCAGCCACGGCTGCCAGTCTGGCCTCCCCAAACGTCCTGATTTAATGTTCCTAATATATTTAGGTCACTCTTCTTACTTTCATTTCTGGTACCACTCTCATCACACACTTGTATGTACAACTTAACCAGCCTTTTTATGTATTTTTTGATAGGTTTATGTACACATTTTCAAATAGTATAGAAAAAACAGCCCATTTTCTGCAATCCAGAAAATAGGCTGTTCGGTATGGCGAGTAGCATGCCATTCAAAATTCAGCGTTGAACCCAAACGATTGATAGCCCCATTTCAAAATCCTCCAGACATTGCCTGAGCTGGTCCCGTGGATTCGCGTACAATCAACTCTGGAGGTATAATCCACTGACGATCTTCTTCACGATACCCCTTCTCTTTAATCATCGATAGCATGGTATCGGCGGCACGTAACCCCAATTCTTCCTTGGGGTGCCGAATGGTTGTAAGTTTGATTTCCGTGGCTGTCGCCAAAAATGAATCATCAAACCCAACCAGCGATAGATCTTGGGGAATGCTCAAGTCCGCCGAACGTACAATATCCAGTAGCCGCACCGCCAGTTCATCATTATAGGTCACCCATCCGGTCGGACGTTCCCCTGCCTCCATCGCCAGCAGCTGCGATGCGCGTTGTAACGGAAGCTCATTTTTTTCTTCAGTCCGGTACGTCGTTACTGCGTTCGGATGTAAGGTCACTCCATATTTACGGTGAGCAGCTACAAATCCCTTCATCCGCAGAATTCCTTGCATATCATCGGTTTTGAAAAAACCAGCCAATCGCCGGTGCCCCAGCTTGATCAAATGCTCTGCTGCCAAAAAACCACCCTTCTCATCATCCAAACGCAGACAAGGTGCGTCCATCTCCTCATAACGCGCATTGATCATTAAATAAGGGATTTGGCGATTTTCCACGGTTAAATAATAGTTCAAATTGGGATTACGTTCCCCGCTTTTGGTCGGCTCAATAATAATTCCGCTCAGTGGTTGACTCAGCAGCATTTCCAAGCACTGACGTTCTTGTTCAGGGTCATTACCTGTGCTTGATAGCAGTAGCTTGTATCCCTGCCGGCTTAGCTTGGATTCAATTCCTTGTACAATGGATGGAAAAATATAATCCGATATATAGGTTGTAACGACTCCAATTGTCCGTGGATCTTCGGGTTGCTTATGATCCCGTGTTGCGACAAAGGTTCCCTTGCCCTGTATGCGAAACAGCCAACCTTCCTGTACCAGCTCACCCAGCGCCTGACGCACCGTTTGCCGACTAACTGCAAATTGTTCAGACATTTCATGTTCAGAAGGAAGCTGGCTTTGCGGCTCCAGTTTGCATGAATGAATCCATGATAAAATTTCCTGTTTAACTTGTATATATTTGGGTGCCATAATTTCCTCCGTACTTGCCATATCATGTACCTATTCGTATTCCGATTATAGCATATCGTCCATTTGTACATACAAATGTTACAGGAGCAGGATATCGTTGTATAGCTGCCGGAGGCGTAAAGCCATTCACAACCCCCTTCCCATGCTTAGACTGAGTATCTAAAGGATTCTTGTGTAGGTGTAACACACATTACGAACGGAGCAACTGGTGTTCATTCATATACTTGAGTCCGGTATAGCGATCACGCAAAGTATGTGCCGTGCGCAAAGCACGATCAAGCTGTTCCTGCGTAACCCCAAGATCGGCAATGGTAGACGGACCTCCAACCTGAGCTAGCCATGCACGCATCTGTTCCGATGTAGGCAAAGTCCGATATACTTTAAAAGCCTCCACATCCTGATTGGCAGCCAATTCCCTGTACATATCAGACAGTAAAGCAGAGGCAACGCCCACTTTGGCACCATGCAAAACTTGCTTGCGCCCCTCTGCAATAAAATCCATCTCAATTCGGTGAGAAATATGATGCTCTCCACCTGATGCAGGGCGGGAATGATCAATCATCAACATCGAAATACCGGATGCAATCAGCGCATTCATCAACACCTCGACACCTGTCTTGCTGCCTGCCGCAATCTCATCAACATGCTCTACACAGGCACGTAAAGCCTCCTCGGTAATTCGGTTAGCCACAGGTGAATACGGCTCGTTTCCCAAATCTCTGGACACATGCCAGTCTGCTAATGAGGTAAACTTACCGAGCATATCGCCAAAACCCGCAGCAGTCATCGTTTGAGGGGCACTCTCCAGTACGGACAAGTCAGCGAAGATCGCCTCTGGCGGGACGGCTTGGAACGTCTGCTTGCTTCCATCCACAATTAATGGGGCACCGGCGGAGGTAAAACCATCTACGGAGGCAGCCGTTGGGACTGACAAGAACGGACGATTCATTTTATAGCACACAAAGCGAACCAGATCGTGAATTGTACCGGACCCTACAGCAAGCACAGCCTGACTTTGATCCGCCACACCCAGCAGAACCTTCATGATATAAGTTTCATCAGCAATAACATCCCCTACCGCATTCGGAGGCAGCCGAACTACATCAACTGTCAAACCTGCTTCACGGATGAATTCAGCTACTTTTTTCCCTGCTGCCGCTGAAGTATGCTCATCCTCTACCAGAGTGACATGCCGATAATTCTGTTGAATTAAATAAGAAGCAATGGATTCAAGTGCTCCATCCCGTACCTCGATAAACAATTCAACCTTTCGGTGAGGATGATCAGCGTTACTAGCCTGCGCCTCTTCGTTCCACAGTTTGATTTGCTCATTCATATTCATTTCATAAGCCTCCTGAAAAAGGAATAATTTGTACAAGAATGATCCATACTAATAAATAGATTCTGTTTGAAAACGATTACTATTTAATTGTACGCACAAGTGTAGGTACAAGTCCAGAAAAAACGTACAAGTTACTATTCAATTCAACCATTCGAAAGGAACATGATGATGAAATTTGGAACGGACATTGCCTGCGCACTCGGGTTACTGGCAGGTACAACGTTTGGCAGTGGGATTGCTTTTTTGTTCGGCTGGCAAGCTTATCGCGCACTGACTTCTGTCACGGTTTTTGGCATTGCAGGGATTATCATTACTATTGCCGTTTTTCGCTTGCTGCACCGGAAGTCGCTTTCTACGTCTAATTCTCGATGAATTTTGTTGCAAACCAGCCCAGTTAAATTTAACTGCATACATAAAAAACGGGTCTCACAAGCCATCGCAGCTTGAGAGTACCCGTTTTTGACTTAGAACTATTTTACTTAATTCGTGTGAACTTCTGGATCAACGTCCAATTCATAATCAATTTCATCAAAACCGAATCCAAACAATTGAAGGAAATCCAAACGGTATTGTTCAAGATCACCCAGTTCGGATACGTTTTCGGTAGTAATCTCAGACCAAGCCGCTTTAACAGCTTGCTGCACATCCTCTCTCATTTCCCAGTTATCCAGACGAATGCGCCCTTCTTCGTCCGTTTCCACTGTGGACCCATTGTATAACATCTCGAACAGACGTTGCGCCTGCTCAATACATCCCTCATGCAGTCCTTTTTCTTTCATGACCTTAAACAGTAAGGAAATATACAGAGGCACTACAGGGATAGCCGAACTGGATTGTGTAACCAAAGCTTTATTCACTGAAACGTAGGCCTTCCCATGATAAGACTCCAGTTGCTTTGTTAAAGTATGCGCTGTGGCTTCCAAATCATTTTTAGCTTGGCCAATGGTTCCTTTACGGTAGATAGCCTCCGTAATCTCGGGACCAATATACGAGTAAGCCAGTGTGGTTACTCCTTCAGCCAGCAGGTCGGCTTCTTCTAACGCTTTTAACCATAAAGACCAATCTTCGCCACCCATGACCGTGATGGTATTATCAATCTCCTCCTGCGTAGCTGGTTCCAGCGTAATTTCCGATACGACACCCGTATTCGTATTCACCGTTTTATTCGTAAAAGGCTGTCCGATAGGCTTGAGAACGGAATTGAAGGTTTCACCTGTATCTGGATGGGTCCGCCGTGGTGAGGCGACACTATACACGATCAGGTCTACCTTGCCCAGTTTTTCCTTGACCAGCTTTAACGTCTCTTGCTTAATTTCATAGGAAAAAGCATCTCCATTAATGCTTTCCGCTATATAGCCAGCCGCTCTGGCTGCTCTTTCAAAGGCCACTGTATTGTACCAGCCTGCCGATGCCGTGCGCCCCTCTGATGCAGGACGTTCAAAGGATACTCCAATGGTGTCAGCTCCCATACCAAAGCTTGCAGCAATGCGGGAAGCCAGTCCATAACCTGTGGATGCTCCAATCACGAGTACCTTTTTTGCTCCTTGTAGTGACGTGCTGTCTTTGATGTAGTCGATTTGGCGATTAACATGAGCCGCACATCCTGCAGGATGCGCAGTCGTACATATAAAACCACGAATTTTCGGTTTAATAATCATTGCAAGGGTCCCCCTACTTTGGCATTCATTTAATATTGATGGAATGGTTGTCCAGTCATAACTATATTACAAATCAGCTTGCGGCTCAACATATAACATAGTCTTGAAGGTAACTGTTCATATACTACGACAACAGACATCCCCAATCTACCGACTCTATGATAAAAAAGAAAATCGCCGTAAACATCATAGTCTACAGCGCTCTTTCACTCTACTATTCATTTTGACTCACTTTCTAACAACCGCACATCTTCTCCTTGCTGTTGTCTTTTTTTGATATTCGATCTTCCCCAGGTACACATTAAATCAATTATTTCATTTGCTGTTATACCATATTCTGTTATATAATATTCCACTTTTGGAGGCATTTGATTATACACATGTCTGCCAACGATGCCATCCTTCTCAAGTTCACGGAGCTGCTGTATAAGGACTTTTTGAGAAACCCCTGGAATACTACGCTGTAATTCACTTGTCCTCTTTCTACCAGCCATTAATAAACATATGATTAAGGATTTCCACTTACCTCCGATGATCTCAAGTGTTGCTTCTATGCCTAAATTATATTGTTTCATACGACCACCTCTTCAACGCTAAAATAACTAAGTTGATCCAATTAATTCTATAATCACATATCTTTACTCTAAGTACCATGCACACTTTCAAGTAACTATATTACTTTATTGTGTGTATTTACTTTTTTTATAGCGCACAGAATAATAAGACGTATCCACAAAAAGCAAATGATGCTATGTAAGAAAGGTGATTTATGATGAAGACTCTCGTGATTTTAGCACATCCGAATATTGAAGATTCCAGAGTAAATCAAAGATGGAAACAAGAATTGCTTCAATATACCAATGAAATTACAATTCATGAAATTTATAAAGAGTATCCAAACTGGAATATTGATGTTTTGAATGAACAAAAGTTACTTGAAGCACACAACAATATCATATTTCAATTTCCTTTGTATTGGTACAGTTACCCTCCTCTGTTAAAAAAGTGGTTTGATGATGTTTTTACACATGGATGGGCTTATGGTTCAAAAGGTGATAAGTTAAAAGGAAAGAAGCTAGGGATCGCCATGTCGATTGGTGATAAAAAAGAAAACTACTTATCTACTGGTTCCGTTACCTTTACGGTAGATGAAGTTATAGCACCTTTTAAAGCAAGTGCAGTACATGTCGGTGCTACGACATTACCCTACTTCGCAGTCTTCGGAGCCTCGTTTCAAGCAAGTGACGAAGACATTAACCAGAGTGCAAAAGACTATATTAAATATATATTCCAGTATAAATAAAATGGCTATTTACAACATGCATCTTAACCATATAAAAACAGGCTCTTGGTGGCATCCAGCCAATCCAAGAACCTGTAATGGTTAGGTATAATGCGGTCGAGAGGACTCGAACCTCCACGGGGGGTTAGCCCACACGGACCTGAACCGTGCGCGTCTGCCAATTCCGCCACGACCGCATACTATGTATTGATGGCAATTTTTTTAATCACCGTAATTAAGATTATATCTTGCATAGAATTTAAAAGCAAGCCATTTTTATATTATATTTTTTATGAATAATACTAGCAAATATAATAAAATCACTGGATATCATCAACCAGATATGGTAAGATGAACGCATCAGGAAAGGAGGTGCGTCAACATCAATAATCATATGTTGAGCGTATCCCTTACCCGGTCCGTTATTCTCTAATTTACAGAGTTGACGGAGGCGCGGGATACGGATCAAGGCTTTAATTAAGCGCCACGGGTAGAAAGACCGTCTACGGACGGTCTTTTTTATTTCAGTATCATACTTAGTATAGATAAGATTACATAATGTGAAAAGAGGCGTTACAATGTCAATTAGATCTGCGAAAGTAGAAGAGTTGAAAGAACTGGTAGCCATCTGGCTGGATGCTTCTGTAGAAGCCCATCATTTTATTGCTCCACAGTATTGGAAATCTCAAGCTGCCGAGATGGAGTACAAGTACCTTCCCCTCGCTCAAAACTACGTTATCATACAGGATGATCATACGATTGGCGGCTTCGTTTCCATGTTGGATGGATACTTGGCTGCTCTGTTCATACGTGTTGATTCTCAAAGAAAAGGCTATGGCAAGCTACTATTAGATTGGGTTAAAAAGCAGCATGACGAAATTCAATTAAAGGTGTATCAGTCCAACACGAAAGCATTTAACTTTTATACTAAAAATGGATTTACCATTCAAGCGGAATCTGTGGATGCCGAAACTGAGGAGAAGGAATTTGTGATGATATGGACTAAACATTAATAATAATGAAGCACCCTTTAACTTTTTAGAACAAAGGCTCCGCTCCCGTATCCATACGGCACAAGCAGAGCCTTTTAATTTTATCTACTAACTGTCTAGTCTCTTATTTAAGCCCATAAACCTCGGTATATAAAATCTCTTTAAACGGAGCAAACGCCGATTCAGCCAACGCACCTGGATAGCTCATAATCTGAAGCCGCAGATCTGCCTGTCCTTCTCTTAAAGGGGGCTGTACATATTCAAAATCGTTCAGATGAAACCCTAATCGTTCGTAAAAGCCGATTCTTCTCCGTGACCATTCATCCACTGGCGGCTCAACCTCCAGCACTACCGGTTGGTCAGACTGTGAGACAAATTTCCTCATAAGCTTTTTGCCTAATCCGCCGCCTCGTATACGGGAATCTACCGCAATATGCTCTACAAATCGAAAATGTCCGAATTCCCAACCTACCAAGAAAGCCACTATGTTCCCCTGCTCATTCTTTTCAGTCATAATGCGATAGCTAGGATGTTTTAGCAAAGCCTTTTGAGCCTCAAACGTCCTGCATTCTGATGCTGGAAAAGAAGACTCCATAATCGCATATATTTCAGAAAAATCGTGTTCATTTATCATATATCCCTAGCTCCTTTACCTCTAAATTCCCCAGATGACAGGCTGTCTTTATTAAGAGGAAGAGGGATGTTTAGATCTTGTTTAATTCCGTAAGCGTCATCAACATATGTTCCAACAACTCTGGAATATCCTCCATCTGATCTTCGTTAATTTGCCTGGAAAATTGGAGTTCAATCCTATTATGGTATGTAGATGTCTTCTCTCCGTAAATCTGACTTAGCGTCTGTACTGGTCGAAGTTCAGGCTTCCAAATTTCGGCCAGTATTTTTTCAATCCGGCTGCATTGTGCCTCAATATCTCGAATCTTCATATCAAAATACAGCAATAAGCTACATCCCGGAGTTTGATCTTCCATTTCCAAAATTTCTGCAGCCAGGTTGTTTAAATCCATTTTTAGTTGAAGTTCTGCCGTCACACCCAACTGTTCTCTCAGACTGAACTGTACACCAAATTCACGCGACATTACCGACATTTCCAATCTATCGATTCGCTGTGTAATGTTAATACGTGAATCCAGATTATCCAGATCATAAACCGCATTTTCCATAGCCACTTTTAAATTATCAAAAACGGTCGGGTCGAACATTTTTCTCACCTCCAATTATGGAGTATAACATAGCGTGTGTTACTCCTAAAATAGGATGCCCCTTTTCACGAAAGCATATTAAGATGGAATTCTATAGTATACAGTAAGTTGGCTAACTCTTAATTGAAGTTTAATGAATAAATTTGTAAAAACTCATAATTGTGACAAAAAAATATATATTTTTGTTTATTGTTACACTTTTATTCCAATTTATTGGGATTCAATATATAATAATGGATGGGATTGGTTATATATATTCGTATAAATCCCAAAATAAAAGAAGGGAAGAGATGATTAAATGAAAAAGGCAGTTTTTTCCACACTAGGTCTTGCACTTCTATTAAGTACATCCACCGCCGTTGCATCTGCTCAAGAAGCTCAAGAAGGAGCACCCGCATTACAAAAGGAATCTATTCAGCTCTTTGGAAATGGAACTGACAGAGAGCCTAATAACTGGTTCGATGAAGCTAGTGAAATACTGGTGGGAGTTGACATCTATGGGGAAATAGGCAAACACATTGATGGAGGTTATGACAATAGCGATTATTATAAGTTTAAAGCCTTTCAATCTGGTTGGTATCAATTTAATATTCAAGGGGACATATATCCTAATACATGGCTGAGACTTGGTTTGGCTGACAGTAACGGACACTTCATTAGATATGCAAATGATCGTGAATACTCTTTAGGTAAAAATCTTGAAGCTGGCAAATGGTACTACCTGGTTGTAGAAACACCCGGTGCTGAGTTAGGTCAATTATTCGACTATAAAGTTACTTCTACGATCAAGTAGATAAAAGGATAAATTGAAGTTAACAAAAAAACGCGATCCTTTTACAGGACTACATTTTTACATCTTTTAATAATTATTATCTAACCTACAAACGTAGCTATCCTCATAGGAGAACTGCCGAATTACGCTCACACCTTCTCCGTACTTGTGGCTCGTTTATACTTCTTCATCTTGGAAGACCACCATTTTATAACAACAATTCTATTATACTCACGTATGTTATTTCTTTAATGCATATCATTTATCTAGTGAATGATATACAAAAATAACCCTAAAAATAAATTATCAATATACTCATGTAAATGAATATAAATCCAAAAGAGGAAGGACTCTTAATCATGAAAAAAACGTTGTTAGCTTCATTAGGTCTTACACTTATGCTGAGTACTACTGCCAGTGTCGCCTTAGCTGCAGAAGCAGATTCTGTACCAGTTGCAAAGGAATCAACTATTGCCCCTTTACTTGAATATGATGAACAGGAGCCAAATGATACTTTTGAACAAGCTAACTATTATTTTATAGGTGATGGGGTCATTGGAACCCTCGGTGAAGAGAAGCATGGGATGTGGGAAAACTACGATGTATATAAAATAATGGCAGAAAATAACTCAAGAGAAGTTCACTTCACAATTGAGGGACACAGATATCCCGATTCTTGGTTGGAGCTAACCCTCTTCGATAGTAGTGGTCAAAGCATCAAAAGTTCAAAAAATGGTCAATATTTTTTAAATGCAACTCTTGAACAAGGTAAAGATTACTACCTAACCGTCAATGCGTACGGACTTCAACCTGGAGGAAAAATGTTTGACTATAAAGTCTCTTCTGAAGTTGTAAGGTAGGCTAATTAAATTTATGTAACTTTTCAAGTTGTGTATCGTTCTTTAATGCCTGTTGTCGTATTGGATACATGCAACAGACACATATAAAGACTAAAAAATCCTAACTACACCAAAAAGCCTCACCCTTTTTTTAAAGGGGCGAGGCTTTTGTAGTTCAGTCATTCTATTCGAGGCACTCAGTTCTGTTGCTCCTGTGTAGGTCTTACGACAAACGCGAGCTAAAGTCCTCGTAGGAGAACTGACGGATTACCTTGATGCCCTCTTCATCGTTGTAGCTGGCGATGGCTGGCAGGTTGACTCCGTTGAACATATGGTTTTTGACCATCGTGTAATGGGCCATGTCGCAGAATACAAGCTTGTCTCCCGGCTTCAATGGCTCTTTAAAGGAATAGTCACCAATCACATCTCCAGCCAAGCACGTAAGTCCTCCAAGTCTGTAAGTATGTGCATACTCACCAGGCTTGCCAGCACCAATGATATTCGGGCGGTAAGGCATAGCCAGCACATCAGGCATATGACATTCAGCCGAAGTATCCAGAATGGCAATGTCCATTCCGTTTTTCATCGTATCCAATACGGTTGCAACCAGATATCCGGTGTTCAGAGCGATAGCTTCGCCTGGCTCAAGATAAACTTGCACACCGTATTTATCCTGAAAATATTGGATACAGCGTACCAGTGTGTCCAGATCATAGTCTTCTCTGGTAATATGGTGACCGCCGCCAAAATTGAGCCATTTCATTTGCTTAATGTATGGCCCGAATTTCTCATCCACGACTTTAATAGTGCGCTCCAGCGTATCTGAATTCTGTTCACACATCGTATGAAAATGAATACCGTCCACGCCATCCAGATCCTCAGGTTTAAAGTTAGCCAGAGTCACACCCATTCTGGAGTTGTTGTAGCAAGGATCATACAGCGGTGTTTCAATTTCCGAATATTCCGGATTCACTCGAATGCCGATATCGATTTTTTTGGAAGTTACGCCTTGCACTCTGCTTTTGAAGCGGTTCAGTTGATCAAAGGAGTTGAAAACAATATGGTCAACATACTCCAATAGCTCATCAAATTCACTGTCAACATAAGCCGGTGCGTATACGTGAACCTCCTTGTCCATTTTTTCGCGACCGAGTCTTGCCTCGAACAACGAACTGGAGGTTACGCCTTTTAAGTATTTGCCAACCAGAGGAAAGGTCGAAAACATCGAAAATCCCTTAAGAGCAAGCAGAATACTGCAACCTGTCCGCTCTTGTACGGAATTCAAAACCTCAAGGTTTTTGACAAGAAGTCTTTCGTCAACAAGATAACAAGGTGATGGGAGTCCGGTAATATCAATATTCATCGCAGACCTCAATCAAGCAACGTTGGCGAAAAGTTCTCTTGCCATGGCAATCCGTGTTTATTTAGTGCTTCCATGAACGGATCTGGATCGAATTCCTCAACGTTGTAAACGCCTGGCTTTTTCCAGAGACCTTTGATGATAAGCATTGCACCGATCATGGCAGGAACACCTGTTGTATAAGAAATGGCTTGGGAGCCAACCTCTGCATAACATTCCTCATGATCACAAACGTTGTAAACATAATAGGTTTTTGGCTTTCCATCTTTCACGCCTTGGATGATGCAGCCAATGTTTGTTTTGCCTTTTGTTCTTGGTCCCAGAGAAGCCGGGTCCGGCAAAATAGCTTTCAGGAATTGCAGTGGAATGATTTGTTGTCCTTCATAATCAATAGGCTCGATCGAAGTCATGCCTACGTTTTGAAGTACGTTCAAATGATTCAGATAATTGTCCGAGAACGTCATCCAGAAGCGGATTTTTTTCACGCCTTTAATATTCACTGCAAGAGATTCCAGTTCCTCATGATACAAAAGATATATATTTTTCGGTCCAATTTCAGGCAGGTCGTATACTTTTTTCTCAGAAAGTGGCTCAGTTTCAATCCATTCTCCGTTTTCAAAGTAACGGCCTTTCGCTGTAATTTCACGAATATTGATTTCCGGATTAAAGTTAGTTGCAAAAGGATATCCGTGGTCCCCTGCATTTGCATCCACAATATCAATCGTATGAATTTCATCAAAATAGTGCTTTTGAGCATATGCCGTAAATACTCCAGTCACACCTGGATCAAAACCGCTGCCCAGCAGAGCTGTAATTCCTGCTTTTTCGAATCTTTCTTTGTAGGCCCATTGCCAGCTGTATTCAAACTTCGGCGTATCCGGCGGTTCATAGTTCGCCGTATCAACGTAATGAACACCTGTCTCAAGGCAAGCATCCATTATCGTCAAATCCTGATAAGGGAGAGCCACATTGATAACTACATCCGGTTGAAAGCTTCGAATCAAGTCAATGACCATGTCGGTGTTGTCAGCATCAAGCTGAGCCGTTTGGATCTTCGTACGACCTCCACCCAGCTTCTCTTTAAGCGCATCGCATTTCTCAACAGTTCTGCTTGCGATACAAATTTCTTCAAATACATCTGGGTTTTGGCAACATTTATGCACCACAACGCTGGCCACGCCACCGGCGCCAATAATCAATGCTTTTCCCAAAATAAATAACCTCCTTATTCCATACGCTAATCGCTATTCATTCTTGCAAACAAAATGATTATAAAGACATCCCACCAAATAATCAAGAAAAACGACAATTTGCTGTGTCAAAATTCACAGGAGCATGTCACAAAAACTTTACAAATCCCAAAATTATGCATAAATTCTTTGTGAAGCGAGCCAAAAGCAAACATTTCCCCATACATTACAAGGAATCCAACACACCTTTAATGGAAGTTTTCTTGAATATAATGCTCATGTCTTAAAGAAATCATATTATCTTATTTTTGAACAAAAGACCACCCCTCCGCGTCCTATGAAGAAGATTCATGGGGTGGTAAAATAATGGGCTGATAGGCTAATGCTTCATCTACAATCTCTGCCGCACTCAAATCACGGTCATCCCAATAAATCAAATTACTAATCCCCGGATGAGGTGTATTTTGCATGACTTCAGTCAGCATGCTGTCAAGTTCCTCCTCCGTTCCCTCGCCTCTGATAATTTTGTCCACCAACTGTATAAGCTCACTTCGGTTTAACTTTTGGAGTTTCAATGGGTTTCGGTCCAGACTCATACAATCGCCCTCCTAGGTATGGATTATAGTCAACATAGTGTTGTAGCCTTACACTTCTAGTGTAAGCACTATACGACCTATTATGGAGCTTTAAGAAGTGTCATAATAAATAAAGCCGCCCCCGGTACGGGAACGGCTCTATATCGTAATAAAGCATATTAAACCATGATTTTGCAAATATCGTTCGTGAATTCAACCGGATCTTGCAGCGGCAAGCCCTCGATCAGCAAAGCTTGATTATACAGTAATGCCGTATAGAGGTTTACCTTCTCCTTATCCTCGGCAAAGGCTTCTTTCAAAGAGTTGAACACCGCATGGTTCACGTTGATTTCCAGCACTTTATTCGCTTTGACATCAGCGTTATTCGGCATGGCGTTCAAAATTTTCTCCATCTCAATAGTCACTTCGCCGTCTGCGGACAGACATACCGGATGTGTTTTCAAGCGTTTGGAGGCTTTTACACTGGATACTTTGCCTTCCAGCAAGCCCTTCATGTACTCGAACAACTCCTTGTTGTCGTTTTGTTCCGCTTCAGTTTCTTTCTCATTTTCGTCAGATTCAATCCCCAGATCGCCACTCGATACGGATTTGAATTCTTTCTCTTTATAGCTTAAGAGCATTTTAATAGCGAACTCATCAATATCATCAGTGAAGTACAAAATTTCATAGCCTTTATCGGCCACTAATTCGGTCTGCGGCAGCTTTTCAATACGCTCGTTGGACTCCCCGGAAGCATAATAAATATACTTTTGATCCTCTGGCATACGAGATACATATTCGTCCAAAGTAACCTGTTTTTTCTCTGTAGAAGAGTAGAACATAAGCAGATCTTGAAGGGTTTCTTTATGTCTGCCGTAATCGTTGTAGACACCAAATTTCAATTGTCTGCCAAATGATTTGTAGAATTGATCATATTTCTCCCGATCATTTTTGAGTAGTGTCAATAGCTGGCCTTTAATTTTACTTTCGATATTTTTGGCAATCAGCTTCAACTGACGGTCATGCTGCAGCATTTCTCTCGAAATGTTGAGTGACAGACTTTCGGAGTCAACCATACCTTTCACAAAGCTAAAATAATCCGGCAGCAGGTCAGGAGATTTTTCCATGATCAGTACACCGTTGGCATACAACTCCAGCCCTTTTTCATATTCCTTGGAGTAAAAATCAAACGGTATGTTCTCAGGAATAAACAGAATAGCTTGGTACACTACCGCGCCGTCCGCGCTGACATGGATATGCTGGAGCGGCTTGTCGTAGCCATAGCGTTTTTCCGCGTAGAAGTTTTGATAATCCTCGTCGGTTAGCTCGCTTTTATTTTTTCTCCAGATGGGCACCATGCTGTTAATACGCTGTTCTTCTTTGTAATCCTCAAACTCGTTGTCGCTTCCTTCTTTCAGACGCTTGCCTGTAACATCCATTTTAATCGGGTAGCGGATAAAGTCGGAGTATTTTTTAATAAGCGCTTTTAAACGGTACTCGTCCAAATATTCGTCGTAGGACTCATCCTCGGTGTTTTCCTTGATTTTCAGTACAATCTCGGTTCCGACCTCGTCCTTCTCAGCCGCCTCAATGGTATAACCGTCAGCACCTGTTGATTCCCATTTATAAGCCGTATCGCTTCCCAAAGCCTTGGTAGTTACTGTAACTACATCTGCTACCATGAAAGCTGAATAGAAGCCAACGCCGAATTGACCGATGATGTCATGACCATCCTTGGACTCATTTTCATTTTTGAATGCCAATGAACCACTTTTAGCAATGACGCCCAGATTATTTTCCAGTTCTTCCTTGGTCATCCCAATCCCGGTATCACGTAGCGTTAGCGTTCTATGATCCTTATCGGCAATTACTTTAATATAATAATTTTCTTTGTCAAAGACCAATTGATCGTCTGTCAGTGCTTTGTAATAAATTTTGTCAATCGCATCACTTGCGTTGGAGATCAGCTCTCTTAGGAAAATTTCCTTTTGAGTGTAAATCGAGTTAATCATCATTTCGAGCAGACGCTTGGATTCAGCCTGAAACTGTTTTTTCTCCATTCGGATATCTCCTTTCAAATATAAACCTATGTAAGGCCAGCGGATAAGAGCTATGCAAACGATTCAACTTTGTTAGCACTCCCACCATTCGAGTGCTAGCCTACCTTTTTTATAACATTCCTCATTTTTTATGTCAATATCTTGCTTAACCTGCACAGTAAAATTACATTTCAGGAAATCGCTAGTGTCTGATCTGCTTAAACATAACGTTAAACAGTTCGACAGTGGATGGAAACAGCCCCTGCACATGAGGAAGCAGATTACTCCTGATCCGTAGCTCATCCTCATCCAAATGCCTTAGATCCTCATGAAAGAACCAGACAATAGGATAATCTCCGTCCTTATGTCTGCTGCCTGCATTTAAACACACAGGACCCTGATTGTCTTCTGCAATTGCAAATGGAATATAGCCTGCTGACAGCAAAGGTGACCATTGATCGATCAAATCATAAAATGCCTTTAAGCCATGACCTATCGGCAGACGTGGAAACTCTACAAACGTACAATCGCTCCAGTATACTCCCGGAATAGATTCATTATCGAATTGTAAAGATACATAATGGTAGGACATGATAAAATTCCTCAGCAGAGGCGGCAATTCAAAATGGTATTTTTCTTCCATATCCCGAACTTCCTGTTCTGTAATCTGTGAAGGAATAGGTTTCCACTTGATCCATCCCTCCTCATCGACGTTCCCATCACGCATTTCGAACGGTACATTTTCTTCCACATCCATAAAAAAGGCTTCATTCATCTGTGCAAATAACTCCTTCATGGATGTGCGAATATCCGCTTTCTTGTCCATGTTCTCACACCTCTTTCCTTTTTATTCCCATTTTGCACCATAGGTGTATGCCTCATGCGTCTTTATATGAAAATAGCATTGCAATCATATACCACTACTCTTTTTATGTTCAGCTTATCAGAACTTGCTTTTTTCACCATTTGCGGAATATTAGTATTACCAGCGCAATGGCTCATAACTACGCCAGAGCAACCAACGCTCTGTCTCGTGAATTGGAGCAGTGCCAATGCTATATTCATCCTTTGAGCCACTCTGCAAATCAATCAAATGAAGCATACCGCCATACGTCCCAACCGCCAGCATGCCTTCATCAGGTGTAACTGCCAGCCCGGATATCGTACTGCCGACAAAATAGCGCCAAAGTTCACGCCCCTCTCTATCAATAAGACGGAGATAGCCGTAGGCATCACCTAGAATAGATCCTTGTGTCAGCGCTACTGCAGCGTATACTCGCATTTCTTCATTTATTATCGGCCATTCTTCCTTATTCTGAGCAATTCCCTGCTCCACTTCGGCAATTGGCACCTGAATGGTGGCACCGTTGTAGAAATGACAGGCATTGTACCAGACATCCATATCATCTTTGGAAAATAGGGCATAATGCGGATAGCTGGAGCCTGGCTCCAATGTATGCACCGTCTTATCGGTTAAGTCCATAAGCAAATGCTCACTCATCTGGCTGCCATATGCGAGCCAGCGTCCATCCTTCGACACAGCTCCATGCGCCATATCCACAATCGTGTCTTCCAGTCCCAATTCCCTTCGTTCAGACGCCGTGGGATGAATCAATTCCACCTGATCACCAGCCAGCAAATAAACACCGTAACCGCAAACCAGCAACAGGCGCTGTCCATCGCCAAAAGGAATCACTTCATCTAATATATCCTCAGGATGCTCCTCATCCGCCAAGCATTCCAAGTCAGGAATAGATGCTTTTAAGCGGACTTGTATATCCGTCCATTGAAAATGCGCTGTCTCTTCGCCTTGCAAATTTCGGTCCGGTTGACGAACAATCCGAATCCCATTTCCATCCACCAACGCAAAATAACTCCCGTCCGGCGAACAACCTACTCGGTGCATTCCGGGGATTTGCCTGATTCCATCTTTTCCCGCCACATAGATCTGTCCGCGTTCCCGAGGATTGCCTGCATGTAGAATGACTTCATTGCCTCCATTTATAAAAGCCATCGGCCTAACGGCTTGCAAAGCCTCCTCAAACGCTGGTGTAAGCGGCCAGGATGCAGCCGGAATCTCCTGACGTAACTGCTCTATTTCCCCGGCCTGATTTGCCTCCTGAATCATACGAAAAATATCTTCGGCTAGTTTGGAGCGTTCGTCTTGCTTTGGCTCTGGCTGCTCCTGCTGCCACTGACTTTCCATACCGATTCTGACAAATTCATTCACGTCTGCGGCATACCTTTTTCCTTCCTGTCGCCACTGTGCCGCCATTTCATGATCCAACCAACTCATCCTGCTTCCCCCATCCAGTGTATGTATGTCTTATTTGTTCTACAGGCTTTATTCATTCTGTTAGGTGGTTCCTCACCTTCGTCAACACAAACCACAGGTCTGTCACTGCCTTTACCTCGTCATAGTCCAGATAGGCATCGCGCTTGTCGTAATATTTGACCGCCACAATCACCATCTGAAGTGTCACTGGCTTTCCAGCAGCCTTAAGAACTTCTACAACACTTTCAAAGGTGGCCAGCTCAAACCAGGTTTGAACCTGACGATCTGATATCCATAGGGGAATATACTCGTCCTGTTCGTTGGTTGCGACTGTACCGTCCTCTGCACATTCCTCCAGCCAATGCTCATCCAAATAATAAATCGGTGTATGAACAGGGTCCTGATCCCATTGATCCACATTCACATATAACCAGTTATTATGCAGCTGCCCCACACTGCACACCAATTCCTGCATTCCTTCAAAAACACGATAAGAAGGGCGCTCCCTGCGACGGTAATCCTCAAGTCTTGTCTCATACCTGCTCATCTCCAGCCACCCCGTTTCTGTATCATCCAAACACTCAAAATTCGCGTAACATACACTTATAACTCATAAAACCCGATATAAGTACAAGCACCTCGTCCATAGTTAAGACTACATAAGGAGATTGATCTATTCATGAAAAGAATCACCGCACTTATCATCCTGTCCATGCTCTTACTTGTAACCCCGATCTACGCTGCTGCACCAGCACCTATGCTGGTTTATGTGGATCAGAATAACCACTCCTTCATCCCGCTTCGCCTCCTGAACAGCTATGAAGGGATCACGCTCAACCTGAACCCAGCGGACAAAAAAATAGAAATAGCGCAAGGCAATACCCGGCTTACCTTATTTACGGGACAAACTGTTGCTAAAGTAAATGATCAAACGATTCGTTTGCAAAATGCACCTTTTACCGATAACGGCGCTACCTATGTCCCCTTGCAGTTCATCAGCCAATATCTAAATCTGCAAGTCTTATGGCAAAAAGAAACCTCAGCTGTGCGAATTACGCAGAGTACGAAGTCTGTTACGCTTCCGGTACTTACCGGCAAGCTACCCGGAAATACTGCCCCGATCACGACAGCTCATAAGAGCTTCAAGGTTGGACCTCGTACCTTTTCCGCTAAGGTGGTCACCATCTCCATGCTCCATCCCAAGATAAGTTTGGACGTGGCACTGGCAAGCGATACCCTTGGTAAAGTGGAGGACTTAAGCAGTCTTGCCAAACGCAATCAAGCGGTTGTAGCCATTAATGGCACATTCTTTGACGCCTATACCAAAAGCTCCTACAAGACGCCTTACGGCTATCTGGTCAGCCATGGCAAGCTGTTGAAAAAAAGCTCCGGTGACCAACGTACCGTCTTTACCTACGATGCTAACCATTTAGCCAAGCTTGTGTCAGGTTCTGTCTTTGAACAACAGTTAAGTCAAGGCAGCGTCGAAGGTGCTCTTCAAGCTGGACCTCGTCTGGTTACGAACGGTCAGGTTTCCCTAAATGTCAAAGCCGAAGGCTTCAAAGACCCTAAAATATTAACAGGCGGCGGCGCCCGCAGCGCACTTGGAATTACTAGGGATCATAAGCTGATCCTCCTGACCACAAGCGGAGCGACCATTCCACAGCTCGCCCAAATGATGAAGCAGGCTGGCGCTTATCAGGCCATGAATCTGGATGGCGGTGCTTCCAGCGGACTGTACTACAACGGCTCTTACCTCACCACACCCGGCCGCCAGATCAGCAACGCTATTATTGTAAAGTATCAATAGACGAATAAAGGGCTGTCTTCACGGATCTGCAAGCCGTGGGGATAGCTTTTTCCTTTTTCCCAGTCCCGGTTATTATGGCTCCCCTGTGTTCGAGCGGTTTGTCTGATCCGTTACGGGTTGATCCTGCAACCTACAATCGAACCAGACTGGTAAAACTGTTGCTGCCTTCGCTTCCTTTTTTTAAAGAAAGATAAATACGGTTGTTTTCTCCTCTGCTTGCCAAGCATTCATAAAGTCCGGGTTGCACAGACAGGAATGACCCTCCCCATACACAATCAGGTTCTAACTCACCACCTGTGGCTTCCTCTCCTGCACCAATAAATATGTTCCCTGAAGGAACCTTCAAAAACAGCCGCACCGTCGGCTGCTCGATATGATCTGTTATCACAACCTCATACGTCCCATCCGCTCCCAGGTTCAAGAAAGCAGCGTTTCCCGCATTTAACTCCCCCAGCTCGTCTGCTTCGATAGACCACCAATCCGGCTCATCGTTCAAACGATGCTTCAGAGCTTGCGTATCAAATAGGCAAAGAGTCGCCGTGTCTGTCGTAAATTGAAATGGACTGATTGCCATGTTCATCATACAATCCTCCTGATAATAGTCAGCGAATTTTCCGTTTTCCCACGTCTTCCGCTATCCGTATTGCTATAGATTTGAGGGAAATTATCCCTGTATGTAAAGTATAACAATGCTTGTAGAACCAGACAACATACTAGAGCCACCATCCATTCTGCATTAAAAAAGCCCTCCCTCACGATGTCGTGAAAGAGGGTCGCTTTGTAAGTTTGAGCGATGCTAACCTAACGTTAGATCAGAAAAGATTTGGTGATAATCACCAACAAAATGAACAATACCAAAATCGCGCCTGTGGATGTCCATGCTCCACCGTAACCTACTTCACCCATGTCTAAATCCCTCCTTGCGTTAAAGCTTACTCTTATTGTATGTAGAAAAGCGGATAACGACCGGGCGAATCGGTAAGTTTATTTGTGTGAAGGAGCCTCTTAGAAAATGGACTGGTATGTTTCGGATGGGTCGGTAATGACTCGGGATGACAACTGGCAAAGAATGTCGTCTGTTCTGCGCAGCAGCCTGCTCACATCCTTCTGCTTCATCTTCTGAAGGAGCGGGGTTTCTAGCTGGGATGAAAGAAATTGAGTGGTGCCTATAAATACGACAACATCCAATCCCGGGTTGGTTTCGGTATGTAATAAGTGCAACAAATCCGCCATCGACAAGAGTTTCGGAGGGAAAATGCTATTAGTTTCTTTCATATATAGAGCTTTTAACATGGAGGTTAGCGCCCAGTCACAGAGGATAATACAGCATTGGAGTTGGTTATGCTTGTACAGTATTTGAGCTAGTTTCATATGGTATTGGGCTAAGGTGTGGAAATCGGTTATTGAATGATCTAGGTGTTGCACGGGTCTGGATGGTTGAGTGGGACTTGGAATATAGGTAGAAGGAGCTTCTTTCATATCTATTCCTCCAGAGAATTTCAAGAATAGTCTTATTACACCTCAAAATAATACTTATAGATATCAAAAATATTTATTGTATCTAATATTCAATGTTTTCATTTAGATTTCTTGTCTACACTTTTAGAATAGTGAGGTGTAGACGATGGAAGACAAAGAAGTCCTCAAATTAGTGGGTGCCAGAATACGTGCTTTGCGAAAAGAAAAAGGATTGTCTCAGGAGTCGCTTGGGGAAAAAGGCGGATTCCATTTTTCATATATAGGGCAGATTGAACGTGGAGAAAAAAACGTATCTTTAATAAACATAGCTAAAATCGCTGATGCACTGGATGTTAATTTGATTCAGCTTTTCGCTTATGTAAATGAGGATATTAAGGTTACGAAGCATGAAGATGGTATACAAGAAATCGTAAATATACTTCAAAAGACGAGTCCAGAGAAGGTACGTTTGGCGAGGAATGTGATACGGGAGATTATCAACTAAGAAGATTCTCAAAAATTGTGAGAGCAATCTCTTGGGAAATAAAAAAAGGACCATACTTTTCATTTTCAGAAAATCATAGTCCTCATTTTTTATTCAATACCAAAAAGGCACATTAGTTATTTGTCATGACCTTCTTAGATGGATTATCACTCTTTGCAGATGAAATTTAACGCAACAGCCATTCCTTTATTGTCAATGTAGAAGAACCATTTTGAATGAGCGGATCTAAATTCCCAATCTTTGTCGCCTCCTCAAGTGACGCTGCTTTTATTAAATAGGCTCCTCCCGTTCCATCGCTAAATGGACCATACTTTTCAAGAGCTCCCTCTTTCTTTAACTTTTCCAGATGGTCATAGTGCCCTTTGATATCATCAGTATTGAACTTGTTTGTTCGTGTAGTAATTAATAAAAAGTAATTCATTGATTTCCCCTCCATATTTCCCTTGTAATAAAAAATATCTGGCGTTCCTTTAAGAAGATATTACAGCGTTAGCTATTATAATAAAAGTCCTTAAAGATGAAATGCAACTATAAGGGAATTTGGTCAATTTTAGCGGATTCTCAAACTAAAACACGCCCCCAAGTGGTCATACCCCTGTCAAGTAGACAGAACTAAAAAGACATCTTTAAGCAGCAACCGTTTCTCGGTATTCAATCGGGGAACGGTTGTTTAATTTTTTCTGAAATCTATTTTCATTATAAAAAGAAATGTACTCCCGTACGTGTTGTTCTACCTCCGCTAGGGTTCCGGGTTTCGTTAAATAAATCTTCTCTGTTTTAAGATGGGAGAAGAAGGATTCTATACAGGCATTGTCTAGGCAATTTCCACGCCTTGAGTGGCTCCCAAGCATGCCAAGCCGCTTAAGTTTGCGGTTAAACGGCTTGGAGGTATACTGAAAACCCTGGTCTGAATGGAGAATGACACCCTCCATGTTCACGTTCTTACTTAGAACGTCTAGCGTCTCGCTAACTAGAGCAAGGTCATTTCGTTCCGAAAGACGCCAAGCCACGATTTCATTGTTAAACAGATCTTGAATGACAGAGAGATATACAAACCGCTCTCCAGCTCGTATGTATGTAATATCGGTAACCAGCTTGGATAAAGGAGAATCTGCCTGAAATTGTCGATCTAATCGGTTGGCATTTACCACAGATGCCTGTTTGCCAAAAAAGCGCCGCTTCTTTCGAATGACGGAACGGATCCCTAATTTCTTCATTAGGCAGTACACCTTTTTGTGATTGACCAAGATACCTTCTCTACGTAAAGCAACGGTCATCCGCAGATAACCAAAATAGGGATGGATCCGGTGGATCGACAACATATGCGATTCCAGAAGCTCTTCTTCTTGCTTACGCTGCTGGGTTGTTTGCTGATTCTTTCTCCATTTATAATATCCTGCCCGAGAAACATGGGCTAATTCAAGTAACCATTTCAACGAATATCGTGTTCGCATTCCCTCAATAATTTCAAACCTCGCTTCTTTCCTCGTCACTCCTTGTGTAGATTTGGATACTGCTTTTTTAAATATTCAATCTCCGCCCGTAGATACGCCATCTCCTCTTCCATACTGGAAAATTTCGTTTTGGGTCGTCCCTGCCTTGTGGTCGTTGGCTGGAGGTTCTCCCCCGCTCGATGTTTCATCACCCAGCTTTGTACTTGGGATTTATTACGAATGTCTAAGTGTTTCGTCACTTCACGAATACTCATATGTTCTTCGTTCACCAACCGGATTGCCTCCATCTTTACATCTAAGGAGTATTGCCGGAATGATTGTCCCTTTTTAGCCATGAAAAATCCCCTCCGTTCAACAAGATTAAGTCCATCTTAACAGATGTCTTTTCTCTCTTGTCTACTAGAAGGGGATAATACCAAAGTGGCGTGTTTTTATTTAGTGGCTTTAGCCAGTTGAGTACGCAAAGCGTGCGAAACAAAAAAACACCTGATGCAGTCGTTATAATAGGAGTGTTCAAGCTACTATGTATAACGAAAGGAGAAGGTGGTTTTTGTGGCACAAAGCAGAGATAGCATGGCGCATACCAAGTAGATGTTTGAGGCAACCATTAGAAAGTATATTCAAGAGCAGGAAAACCAGAGGCTTATAGCCTCAGAGCAACCACCCGTCTGACGGGTGGTTATGATTTGAAAACGTACCTACAGCACCTATAAAATATGCACTATTCTCTAGTAGTCTAAACGTCTTATTCACTACCACATTTTTCTTCGCTCATCGAACTAGGGTTTGTCTTCTAAAACAAGCTGAGATTCTCAAGGAAGAAGATCTGAAAACGGCGAAAGCGTATCACTTGAGCTCATTTTCGAAGTTATGGAAGCAGGAAACGCCTGAGAAAGCGAAAGTGCTTTGGGATGACTGGTATTTTTGGGCGACACATATGCGCCTTCTCAGTATTTAATGCGAAGGAGCTTTCGGGACCATAATACCAGCCCATAATCTCGTGAAAACCCATAAGAGGAATGTCCGTAATGTACAGGAGTACTGCCTTTTCTCGACGTTGTCCCTCAACATTCTACGAATGCTTGAAAGCTCTAGCCAGACCAATGAAGAATCATATCGTTTGTGAACATGCATAAAGGGTCTGAAGATTTTTTCACGGACCCTTTTGTCATCAGCCCTGGCGGTGTCCGGTGGTGTGGTGTTAACCTATCGTATCAACAAAGCCTGATCCCAATCCGGGCTTTCCTCGCAAAGCAAAGAAGCTAGCACAAGTGCCACGCCCGCGGCACCCGTCAAAAAGCCCGCTTCATCCACTTGCTCATACTTGCCATTTACAAAATATTCATCATAATAACCAAACTTCGACTCTGCCGCATACTTATCCAGCACAGCCACAACTAGCTCATCACGAATCGCACCAAGCTTCACATGACCCGTATCCGAATACATACGTTGAACCATATGAAGCAGGCCTCCTATACCGTGACACAAGGTAGAGGCGGTGAGTCCTCCCATGGTCTGGATGCGATTCTCAATGTCTACATACGCCTGCAACCCAATTGCGCTCCATCCCTGATTATGCATCGCTTGCCCAGCTAGCCAGATGGATCGTGCAATCCCAGGCACCCCATAGCACCAGGAGTCCCACGGGTCTCGGATACTTCTCGGATGCAATTCACCCTGAAGTACCTCTTCAACAGCGACTCGCCCCGGCCAGAGCGTTCCTGCTTCACCGCTCACTCGCCATCGACATATCCACTCGGTGAGCCGCCGCAGATCTGCACGCATCGCTTCTGTTGTCATGCCCTGTAATTGCGATAGACTCAGAAAAGCCAGCGGTCCTGAGATACCATGGGATAGGCCTAGGTTAAAATTCCCATTTGGATACTGCACCTTTTCATGTTCGAGGAACTGATTCGCAGACGGGATATGCCAAGCAGGGATCCGATCTCCTTGATAATCTTTTTCCCCACAGAAGATATGGAATACTTCAACAATCCGTTGCCAGATAATCTTCATCGGCGGTCGATCTGAGAAAGCCAACACAACTCGTGCAATTCCTGTCAAACCTTCGATTGTATCGTACTGACTAATACGCAATTGCCCTTCTTCCCACTGGTTTTTGCATATCTCTACATAATTTAACACGGCTTCCTCGAACCAACTAGCCAGTGTATCTAGCATTCCTTGGTAGCGCGTATTCTTTCGTGACAAAGCACGGACGCCTAGCAAAATACCCGCTAACCCACTGTATAGAGATAGAGTATGAATACCTTGCTGTTCGATTACCTGTTGAATCTTTTGCAGGTAACTATGCCCTACCATATCCCAACCGTTATCAGGATATAACTGATCCAGTTGTCCCATTAATACACAAATACCCGTAAATCCACCCGAGAAGCTTGTGTCTGACCATCGTGCTACCTGTTTCCCTTCAATCACTTGCCCAGGAACCTGTTTCATCTGGGCACGTACTTGATCAGGATCCTTATAACGCTGCACAATCGCATGCAACACTTGTGCTACTTGCTTTCTAACTTCCCCACTTAAGGGGATCCATTGTGTCGATACCGCACTTGCCGCTTTCATCCTCAATCATCTCCTTCTAATTCACCGCAACTTCTTCTGCAAATGAACTTGCTTGCACTTGATACATCTGCGCATATACCCCACCTAAACGTATCAATTCAGCATGCGATCCCTGCTCAATGATCCGGCCGTCCTCCATGACTAAAATCTGATCGGCTAGACGCGCTGACGAGATACGATGTGTAATGAAAATCCCTATCGTGTCTCTCATTAAATGCATGAACAATTGCAGTAAGTCTCGTTCAGCCAATGGATCCAAGAACGAGCTCGGCTCGTCTAGAATATATACATCCGCACTTCGCAGAATGGCTCTTGCAATTGCAATACGTTGCCACTGTCCCCCCGAAAGTTGATGTCCTTCATCGAACCATTTGCCAAGTTGTGTATCGAGACCGTTTGGCAAATTCGCAATCACTTGGTCAATAGCTGCAACTTTGGCTGCATCCATCAATCGCTCATCTTGTTCGAGTTCAGCTAATGAGCCGAAGCCAATATTATGGCGAGCCGACATTTCATAGTGAACAAAATCTTGAAACACAACCCCCATACGTTCTTGGACTTTTTGCAGATCGTAGTCGAGAACATTACGGCCATTGACTTGGATGGTACCACGATAATCCTTGTACAATTGCATTAACAGCTTCATGAGTGTGGACTTACCCGAACCATTCTTCCCTACAATAGCCACAGTCTGCCCCTTCTTGAATGTCACATCCACTTCTCGAATCGTATCCGAAGCTTGTCCTGGATAAGCGAAAGATACCTGATTGAACGAAATCTGTGTAATCTGGACACTTGCATTTGCGTGACACGATAGCTCTGTTGCATTGGGAAACTGTTTCTGTCGATTAACAGGATCCGACGTAGGCAATTGCAAGAACAAGAGCAACTGCTCCATGTAAAGATTGTTCTGTGAGAACTGGACAAGCCCCTGAATAACCCCATTCATCTGGTTCTGCGTGAGCATAATCGCCTGGATATACCCATACAAACTCCCGATCATCATCGCTCCTATAAATGTCTCGTGAATTGCAAGCCCAATTAACCAGAACAAAGCTACCATTTCTAACATATCGTACAGAAAAGTAACTCGAATTCGCTTCAGCAATATGCGACGATCCACAAGGAAGAAGCTATGCAACAAATCGCGGTATCGGTTTAACAAGTAAGAACCCAGTTGGAATATTTTCACTTCCTTAAATGTGCTATCGTTTGTTAAGAGATACGTCATGTACCACGATTCTCGATACTGCGGAGTACGATCCAAGTAGATTTGGAACTGTTCTCGATTGATTTTGAAAATCGAATAGATAGAAACCGTTGATATTATGAAAATCACGAGCACCACCCACCATTTCCACAGAACAAGTAAGATAGCAGATGAAATAAGTGTAATGATTCCAGAAGTTATGCCAGCCATCTGGCTATACAATTGATAGGGGCGATGAGTAGATTCTTGTGAAACCCTTTTTAATTGATCATTAATCGAAGCATTCTCAAAATCGGCCAATCCCAACGTGGTTGATTTCTCGCAGATCATGACATTCATCGAATTGGAAATGACCGCCTGAAGGTTACCATCCACATAACTTTGAGCGACGTCGATGAAATTCTTCAAAACATAGATGACGATGAACCAAACAAACTGAGAAAGTACCCGGTATTCCCCTTCTTTCCATCCCACGGAAACACTATTCAACAAATTCTGTGTAACCATTAATGTCATCACAGGCACAGCGCCTTGAATGATGTGTAGTATCATACTTGGAATCATATACTTCTTATTCATGTGGAAAATCAATCGGAAGAGTTGCAGCCCATGTCGAACCGTCTTCCAGAGTGAAGCTAATTCATGCTGACATCCCTTCCAAATAAAGTACATTAGCTCTTCCTCCAATATTGCAACAAGCTATTAAGGGCATGACGAGCCATAATCATTACCTTACGTTCTTTATCTCGATCAATCCCAATCAAGCGGTTTAAGTACATATGAATCACACTGAACAGGATATCGTCTTTGTTGTTCATAAGAGTGCCCTGCCGCTCATGCTCAAGAAGTACTTGCTGATACCGCTTGACAGCCTCTTCCCTGTGCTGACCAATCTGATGAATCAGCTTACCTTCTTGATGCAATGGTGCTAATTCGGATGAATCCCTCCCTAACAACTGCAGGAATAAACGTCGTTCATTACGGAAGTCATCCAGATATTCTTTTACATCGAAGCGCTCATTGAGGAGCTCGTAAACCTTCTGCTCGTTGTAACCAAACTGAGTCATGTATTGTATCACACCACACACCGCCACGACCTCCTGACTTAGCTGGATCTGCTTAAATCGAAGCAACCGAACCAAATTCGCTGTGACATCGCTATCACAAGCAAACATACGTTCCGCTAATCGCATAAGCTCAGGTCCACCATATCGTTCGATCTCTGGTTCATACGTATCCACAACAACCTTATTTATCATTCCATCTTGAAGTAACATAGTCGTCCATTCATGGAAGATTGGGATGAACGAAGATATGTCATTACCGCTTGGCATGTTGAACCGTACTCGAATATGACGAGTTGGATCGGAGTAACGAATGAAATACGCTTGTTCAATTACACCTGCCTCACGGCATTTCTGAACAAAATCTCCCCACTGACGACCAATGAACTCATCTTGGCGACTGTCTATCCCATAGAACTTGGCATAGAACCACGATCCACCCGGCAACTGCACACGCTGCGATGCATCAACAACAGTCCGGCGAGAGATTTCTGTCTCCTTACTTACCGCCACTTCCGCTTGGGCCAGATCCATCTCTTCCGTGCGTCTAACGAGCGGGAAGACAAATTCCGCCGTCAGGTGCCCATCGCTCCGATGGATCGGCATATCCTCCAATCCCCCTATATGCTCGATCAGCGTCACTTGACCTTTTGATTTCAAGTCTTTGCAGATCTCCTCCACATGCAGAGGATGCTCCATATCGAACAAGATACGATTATCGAATTGAGTCATATACACATACCGAGGTACTTTCCACTGCATACTGAATTCCCTAACCAGAAGCTCCAATTTCTCCTCGCTCTCAGATGTCTTGCCACTCAATTGTATACGCCATGTCGCTGGACTTAGCACGATGTTCCCATATCTTAAACGCGGAGTAAAGGGGGATTGATCCATTACTCCCCATTCTAATGTCGACCATTGTCTATACCCTTCCTGACTAACTTCCACCAGAAATCGGTACACATTCGGCGCACCCTGGTAGTTCAGCATATGCCCAGCTGTCGGGATCACTTCGCAATTGTGCTTGCGTGACTTCAAATAAAATTTATCGTCTCGCACCCCAACCATCAGATCGGACACATGAATCTGTTGATCCTCTGGTACAGTGTGATTCGTGCCAATTCCGATTTCATAAGTGCGAAAATTTTCCGTGAGAACGACATTCGTCGATCTGGCTGCACTGGGTAAATACGAAATCTCTGCAAGCAGTTTACCTGGTGATAGGCGTTGCTCTTCCTCATGAATCTCATTGAACATGTTTTTAAACGAGACACCCATTAAATCAATAAATCGTCCGAACGTTTTCCCCGCGCCACTCGATCCAGGATTCGGTCCAAGTACTAACGTGTACTCTCCGCGATTGAGTGCTTCCCGATCCTGCACTACCATTAAAAAGTAGAGTTCCATTGACGGAGTAGGAATTAACTCACTGGTGGTTTTATCAGATTCATCCTCCAAGATCTGTTGAATCCTTTCGTTCGTGAGAACGATCTCTTGTTCACCCTGATGCATACACGAGACGAACCATTTGAAGAGTAATTGTTCACACTTCGTACTGAATGGCACACTCGGATTCTTTAACTGCCTATGAACGCTACTCGGATTTTGATAGGTGGCCGGTGGCCCTAGCCCAATCTCCTCATCCAGCAACTCCAAAATTGGTATCTCTTGATACGAGCCGTATTTCTCTATGAATTCATTGCAGTATTCCTCCAGGTGTCGGTACTTACGTGTAGAAATTCGACTAAACAATTGTGCAACTTTCTCAACATCCTCACGAACCTGATAGGGCAAGGTCACGGATCGATCTTCCAAGGACAAGTCAACCTGTACCGTCGTCTTCACCTCAGCCAAAGCATTCATCATCTGTCGCAACTGAAGTAATTGCTCCTCGCCCTGCCCAATTAATCGGTTATTATACGAGCGAATATTCCGACGAATTTCATTGAGAGCAGCCTTCCATTCATCTATACCCTCTACCCCATCCAACACAGACAGGATATGATCGAAGGGCTCTATACTAGTCGTCGGAGGTCGCAATTCTGAAATTAAGAATTCTTGTTCAAAAAGCTGCCAAATGTAGTGATGAATCGTATCTAATTCTGCCTCCATGAAAGCACTCTTAATCCGGAATACGAGTTCTAGGTACGGAATTGGATTTATACTAGCTTCCATCACCAGATCGAATACTGCAGAGGCTCGTACAGATACGCTATCACTTTCTCCGACGCCGAGATCGCCATACCTGGCTACGTAAGGAATTTTTGCTCGTTCGCCTTGCCGGTAGATAAGAGAGTTGCGCTGAATACGAAGCTGAACTACAACTTCACGTTGCTTCTCGATTTTATCAACAATCTTTAACAACCATTCCATATCTGGTCGCACGCGTTTGCGATACGTTGCGATGCCTTCTATGTTCATCTGCGACTGTTCGGCGAATTGCCCATAAGTCACACCGGAAAACAGGCCAAATGGTGTGGGACGCGTCATCATGCGGAGCAGATAGCGCATAAAACCTTTGATAGCCTGCGCTTTCTTTCGTGCATTCTGGTCATTGCCAAGATGAGAAAGTGACTCAAGCAAGCTCGGGCTCGCTACCGCAATCGCTTCGCGAATAATCGAGTCATTGGATAATTCGACAAGTTTATTTAGCGAAAAACGCTTAAGCTCTTCTTGGTCTTTCCAATCGGAAGGAAAACACTGTATAAACAAATTGAACGGCAAAACAGGCGTGCGAACCATAAAAAAATCCAGTGCGCGATATATATTGGGTTCTTTTGTCATTTTTCCTCCTAGTTATAGTGGACTGAAAATAAGAGATTTAGGGAGTAGTTATAGAGTCTAAATACTTTCAGACTTCTTTACATTCGACACATACCCGAAATCTTTTATAATCCTAAATTTTGAAAGCACGTAACAGCGGGACTCAAATAGAAGGAGGATCAATGTTACCTATAATAAAATGGGTAAATACCCAAAAATGTCTGAGCTCGAGCAACGCATACGCCGAATCTTTTTGGATTCGCGTCACCTTTACGGTAGCCGATAAATCAAGGAAGCGCTAGAGCAGCAAGGCGTTTATGTGACGGGAAAAACCGTTGAGGACGCATCATGAAAGAACTGGGCTTGAAATCGCGTAACATCAAGAAGTATAAAGCAACTACGAACTCTAAGCGTAACTTACCCGTACATGAAAACGTGCTGGACCGCGTTACAAAGTTCTCCACCATTCAGATCGTGGTAGCCAGTATGCCTTTCTGGAATACCAAACACGATTGAAGAAATACGGGATGAAAAGCAACATAAGCCGCAATGGCAATTGCTACGATAACGCGTGTACAAGCCATGAAGAGCATATTCGAATAATTACCTGCTTCTATAATGGTAAACGAAAATGGCAAACGAATTCATTCTGCCATCCTTTACTTAACGCCCAGCCAATTTGAACATGTGTACCGTCCCACGGTGTAATCTTCTCAATTCTATGTGTCCAATCTATTCATCCACCTTTACTACACCCTAAAACAAACAGCGGATTATCTTTTTTCTGTCTTCCTTTCGTGGGGGCTTCTTCTTTTCATTTAATGGTTTCATATGCGTGCTTTTACATTCCTCTCTTACTCCAAATCCAGAAACTGATGGTTGGACATATCACAACAATCCCGGTTAAATACACCCAGAAGATCATACTTCCTTGTCCGCAAAGTACTCTCAAAATACTGACAAACGGATCATGTAGAAAACGAAGTTCAGAGACGATGACATAACTGCCAAGCAACCCTAAAATGGTACATGCATACACAATTGAAACTCGTGTGATAAGGATAGAAAAAACACTGCATATCACAAGCACCGCAATGCTAGTCAGTACAAGAAGGAAATCGTATTGGATCGTCAGCCACAATACATTGGCATATCCAATCGATTCTGGCACTAAGTACACCTCTGTCGATTGCGGATGAGAAAAGAACAACCATCCACACGCTAGCGAGACCAGCGTTGTTCCAAAGATAAGCGAGACAATCAAAACGATCTGTGTAAGTAATTTTACTAGCCAGTGCTGATAGCGATCGAACGAACGTAACATATATATGCGATACGCTCCCGAATGTATCTCATCAGAAAGCGACTCTACAAATAAGCCTGGCAACACAAACAATTGCAACAAGAACGACATATCCTTCATAATAAATATGGGCAGATTTAGTGCATCAACCGAAAACCACGGGCTTAGGTCAATTTGAATACCGCCTGTTAGACGTAAGAATCCAATATCGATCAATAGAGCGAGCAGATAAGCACATCCAAACGTTCGAATCCGCTTCCCCTTCCATATCCGTTCCAGTTCACTGATCCACAAGCCAGTGCTCACACGCCAACACTCCTAATTTAAATAATCTGCTCTCGTAAATTTTCTACGAGCAGCTACAATACATACGAAAAAGTAAATAACTAAACCCACTGCTATGGAAATTTGTGCATATTCATCGCCCGACAATGCCCTCTCGACACCAACAACCTGCATACCTGGAATCAACCCCGCATAAATCAAGGCAAGCAAGAATGCATTTTCCGTTATTAAAGGACTTCCCGGATCGAAAATGATTGTAGCAAACATTGATATAATGATATAGATCATCGCAATACCAACTGTACGAGCCGCAGTCCTACAGCACATAGCAATCCAAATAAACAAACCGCCCCCCCCGATCAAGGTAGCGAAATCAAGTGCATATTGTTTCAAAGTATAGAATAGTATTGCAGCATTTGTGGAAGGAATCCTGTTCCCTGATATCATTACCTCTGAGGGAGATGGAAGTTTCATTACGCCAAAGATCGTAAACGATACGCCTAAAATGACCATCATTAACAGGATGAATAAATTCATTATCATCCATTTGCTAACAAAGATTTGACTCCGAGAATAACTTCTCAAAAAAAACATTCGCAATTTACCACCCTGAAACTCTTCTGTGTATAAGAGACCGGCCAACAGCGCGACCATTAAATTCCCAAATAAATATATACTTTCTTTCATCCCTCTCGATGCCGACATGCTCGCAGCTACATAGAATGGACTGTCCGGTAAATGTCGCTGATCAACCCATATAAAATATGTTATCAATGCATAAGCAAACGGAATGCAAGAAACTAACATGAACCATGCCCATTTCTGATGGATCAACTTCTCGAATTCAATCCTGACTAACACTTTCATGACAACATCAACTCCAAGAATGCGTCTTCTAGCCTCTGACCATCCACAATCAAATCATTCACATTCCCCGTCCATATGACCACCCCTGCTCGAATAACAATGAGTTGGTCACACATGAGTTGCAGCTCATCTAGAAGGTGGCTGGATACGAAGAATGATAAACCTCGTGATTCCCTCAGTTGGAGGATCAGATTACGAAGTTCCCGCATACCTAGCGGATCGAGTCCATTGGATGGCTCATCCAGAAGCAACAGGTCGGGGGACCCTAACATAGCTTGCGCAATACCTAATCGTTGCTTCATCCCTAACGAATAAGTCTTCACTTTATCATCTGCTCGGGACTGCAATTCTACAATCTGGAGCAACTGCTCAATGTGCTTTTCTCGTTCTGTTGAGCGAATTTCCGAGTGCAATCGTGATAGATTTCGAAGCACCTGTCTTCCAGTCATATACTCAAAAAAGATAGGGGATTCTATAATCGCCCCTACATTAGCTATTGCCTGTTTTCTCTGTTTTTGCACATCGTATGTCCCAATGCGGATCGCTCCGCTTGTTGGCTGGATAAGCCCTGTCATTAATCGCATTAATGTTGTTTTTCCCGCACCATTAGGACCTATAAATCCGTAGATTCTACCTTTTTCCAATTTAAAGGACGTCTCTTGAATAAGAGTCTTATTACCTATTCGCTTCGTCACACGATCCACTTCCACAATCAGCTCGGTCATCAGTTCACACCTCTGTATGCTATTTTGGTTACTCTCTTCATTTCACTACAAAAAAGTGCAGACCTCTGTCTTGCATTAGCCCACACGACTAACAACTAGACAGAAGCCTGCAGAACCGTTAACGTTACTGACTACATATGATCATACTTGGCTTTTTATAAACATTTATTTGTTGTTGTTTTACAAGGCACAGTTGCGCATTCACTAGAATTACAATTCGGTCCAGTAATGCATCCTGTAGTGCAATAAGACCAACTGGTATATTGAGGCTGGATTTTGCCAACATTTTTGCTTACTTGTATATCAAGATCAAATTGATTATTAGACATAATAACTACCTCCTAAGATTTTCATTGTCTCTTGGTATTTCACCAAACAAGACAAATTCCTAATTAGAGAAGCAGTGATAGCAATCTATACCGGCGCCAATACAGATAGCGCGATCCAACTCCCCTATTACAAAATATATTATAGATTTCATTTTTTTACTAGGGTTACATTTTTCTCCCCCTTATCGCATAACGTAATTGCTGTCAAATAATCCTCGCCGTCTTGCTACTTTGACTGCGTCTTTGCAACTATTCACATCTAGCTTTCTGAGTATATGTTTCACATGTGTTTTTATTGTTTCTAGTTCGACATGCAGAACCTCGCTTATTTTGGGTTTAGAGTATCCTTCGTGCAGATACGCGATTACTTGTCGCTCGGTCTGCGTAAGAGTGCGTTTAAGCTCTTCCAATCTTAGTTTGCGGAACTCATCGCGCAGCACCCTAGCAGCGTCAGGATGAATTGCTACGCGATTATGATACGCATCACGAATAGCTGCAGCAATATCCGTGTAGTTCTTCTTCTTAATATAATTGACGGCTCCAACGCAAAAGGAGTCTGCAATCACTTCCAAATTATCTTCTGAAGATAAAATAATAATGCTAACATGTTTTCTCATCAAAATCTCTCTCACTGCATCCAACCCATCGTACTGGGAAGAGGTCAATGTTACATCCATCACGATAACATCGACTTTATACTGTTCTGAAAAATGAATGGCTTCCTTCTCCGTTGCTATACCTGCGATATATTTCATATCTGGCTGCTGCTTCACATATTCGCAGATTAAATCACGCCATACCGAATCAGTCTCCACATGTAACACACCGATATCCCCCATAATTTGCAATAGCCACGCAGTATTCCCAAATCTCATACCTAAAGGTATACTTTTCAGCGCAGCAAGTACCTCCTTTTCATTTTGTGATTTTTGGTACTAGACAACGTTTTCTTAATCGTATGGGCCTCCTTGAAAAATGCAACAATGAACAACACCAGAGATGTTACCCATAAAAATACGTTCATCTACTAAAGGTGGTATCAGCTACGCTGGAACTACCTCATGTTGCAGCGATATATTCAACATAATCATGTAGTTCATTTATATCTCCTGATAAAAGCCTATATGCGTAAGTATTACCTTCCGCCCATTGTTGAAACAAACCAATCCAGTGTGGGGTATCCTCATCAGTCTCTAAGACCCAACTTAAATCAGCGTAGTCATATGTATATTGTAGAGCTTGTTGATAATCGCCTTGGGCTTCACAGACACTAGCACACAATAGATCAGTATAGGTGATGTATACAAACATGGGACAACTTAGCTTCTTGGCGGAATCATCACGCCCTCGACTTTCTTGTTGATGTTTCATAAAATATTGGATTTCCGCTTTGATTGTCTCCAATCTGAATTGTGAAAATACGATACTGATAGACTGCCAAGCGCTCGGAGTGCTGGTATTTTTCCACTTCTGCCACATTCTAATAGAGCATCCGTGCAGCAGCATGTTGTCGCTGTGAAAATAATGTCTCTGCAATTTGATATAGTCTGGGAAAGTACATAAGTCCAATCATTCGACGGATCGCTTCCAGCCTATTCAGCTCCGTACAAAGATATAACAATGGTTCAATTCGTCTCATGTTTTGGGAGAGGTCAATGATGTAGTTCTATGTATAGATCGTAAAAGTGACCTTCCGGTAAACCAATAGCCACAGTGATTCGATCAAGCTGCTGCACGGAAACAGAACGATGCGAATAATCCAATTACTAAGTGTTCTTTGATGGACAACTGAATATTCGCAAATTGAGCCAGTGTCATATCATTTTGTTTTAGATAATAATCAAACTTTGCCGAAACTGTAGGTGTATTGTACAAAAATAACCACCCCTTATCAGGAACATATAGAAAATCAACTCATGAAACGAGAACTACTGCAATCAGATGAATCGGATAGGTCTTTCCGCAATTTATCATACCATTTTTTAGAATAAAATCATATACATATCAAAATTTACTCACTATACCTATTTAGATGCTTTGCAATGATTTCATAATTAAGGTAACGCCATTTTTATTATTTCAGCATTTGCATAATTCGATTTCCAACACTCATAGTTACAATATATAGAAAAACTAAAACGTTTCGATCTATATATTGCTGATTGGAAAACGCCCCTGTGCTATTAGACCGTAACCAGGCATGACCGATGCTTATCCGAATTTGCAACAGAAATGCTTGGTTTACATCAAAACGCCCAAACTATGCTTATCTGAAGAGCTTTTTCCAGCACCTTCGTGCAGAGTTGTAAGTCGAGGTGCCCAAAGCAGCAAGAACCTCCCCTATGTACCCACAGAGGAGGAGTTAAAGCGATATTATGATGTTGTCTGGCAAGTGAAGAATTATCAAGTCATGATGATCGTTAAGACACTTTTGTATACGGCCGTTCGGGTCAGTGAACTGATTAATATCAAGTTAGTCGATGTTGATTTCCGTTACTGTCAGACCGCATTAATAGTGGCAAGGGGAAGAAGGATCGTATTGTACCATTCCCTTATTCGTTCAAGGAAATGTTGGCCGCGCATGCTGATTCCAAAAAGAAGAAACACACCGATTGGGGAGTCTGCAAAATCCTAACCAAATCTTCGGAAGCTGCCAGCATGACTCAAAATCTGTCTCCACAAAAGCTGCGACATTTTCTCTTAACCTGGCTATAAAAGTAAGGCACTGATGATGAACTCATACAACCGGATTCAGATCATGAAAGCCGTAAGTCATTAGAAGTCTATTAAACTGCAATCACTAATGATCAGGAGGAATACAATGAGGTAATTAATAGATTTCCCATTTGATAATATCTACTTTGCGGATGGTGTCAACTTCGCTGGTAATCTCCTAAATTATAAAAACCGTATAATCCCACCTGTTTCTTAAATACAGGTGGGTTCTACAACTACGGTTGTCTCCACACTCCAATATGATGAGAGACCAAATATATTACTGATTTACTGAATAAAACAATCACTTCTTCCCTTATCATATGTTAATTTGCTGCTTACCTCTTCTTGAAATTCAGTATCCGTCAATAATTTGTAAAAAAACAAATCAAGCTTCTGCTTGAGCCAAATATGATCCACCCCAGATTCATCTTGAATAAACATGGCTATTTGAAATTCATTTCCTTCTCGATCTGTGCAATATAAAGCCTCTGTTAAAACAGAAATGGTAGATCCACCTTTATTTCCAAACTCTATTAGCTTGGTGTTATCCACTTGTCGCTGAACTAACAGTTTTAAATATGGATTTATAGAAGAAGGAACTAGCTCCTCCTTGTGTATAAGCTTCATTATATGAGCATATTCCTTAGTTGTAGAACGAGGAAGCCTTCGCGATTCTAGAACTTGAAGCCTTCGTGCATAATTCTGCTTGGTGTTCCATTTCTGAATACATCCTATTCTCTCATCGCTATTTAATATTTGGTGTATTTCGATGGATTTTTTCATGTATTCCTCGTAGGTCATTTCACTTATTTTTTGTATTGATTCTTTAAAGCACATTTTTTCTGTTTCTTGTATATAGGAGGACATTAAACCCGCAGATGAAAAGGGAAAGATTTTATCATGTGAGGAAAGCGAGAGTTTTATTATATTATCATTTATCTCACTTAATCCCATTCTCGCTATCAAAAATTCTGTATTGGCATTGGAACTATACGCTAACATACCGCTAGCAATTTCAAATAACGTAATTTTCCCTTGAACCTCTTTATGGTTTGACTTAATCCATTTGATCCAGTTATTATGAGCGTTACCATCCGAACCAGGAATATAAAATTTATTTAGTTCCTCTAAAGCCACAAGTTCATGTTCGTCTACTAATTTTGCCGCTACTTGGCGAGCAAACTCAATAGCAATGATCACTTTTGCAGTGCTGGCAAGCGGCATTTTAATTTCTGAATTGTAGCTGATTTTCTCCATACCATTTTTGATCATGTATAAAGAAGCTTTTTTCGGATTTTCTATTAAAAAGTTAAGAACATCTATTTCTGTTTTCTGTGTATTCTGATGCTTCGCAATTAAAAAAAATATGATAAATATGAAAACAAATATTAAAATCATAGCTACTATAAATAAAATGATTATCATATTTTGCTCCTTAATGGAGACGCTTAGGATGAGTTTCACATAAGTCGTCTCGGTTCCCACAAGAATTACTGTTCTTTTAGAAGTAGGAGAATCATACACTTAATCGCCTATACGGTTTCCTCAATGAGGCAATATCATAGATATTGTGCAAACGGTTTAAGACTTTTATTAATTATAGCAAAATGGTGGTGAATAAGACGTTTAGACTACTAGAGAAGAGTGCATTTTTTATAGGTGCTGGAGGTAGGTTTTCAAATGCAAAAACACGCCCCCAAGTGGCGTGTTTTAATATGACGAGTCTCTTCAATTCAATTCCCCTAAGCCCTTACTTCCAAATCTCGTCCGCAATCTCTTTAATGAAAGCTAGCTTTTTCCATTGCTGCTCTTCGGTCAGAATATTGCCCTCTTCTGTGGAAGCAAAGCCGCATTGCGGGCTGAGGCAGATGTGGTTGATGTCCACGAATTGAGTTGCTTCCTTAATACGGTTGATGACCGTTTGCTTGTCTTCCAGCTCACCCGTTTTGGAGGAAACGAGGCCCAGCACGACTTGTTTTTCATCTTTCAGATGCTTAAGCGGGGTGAAATCACCCGCACGGTCGGTATCGAATTCGAGATAGTAGCCGTCGATGTTATCGATGCCGAACAGGGTTTCGGCTACAGGTTCATAGCCGCCAGAAGATGCCCAGGTGGAATGATAGTTACCACGGCATACGTGGGTTGTAACGACCAAATCGGCTGGAAGATCCTTCACAGTTTCCTGATTCACGCGAGCGAACAGCTTTTTAGTATCTTCCACATTTTCACCCGCATGCTGTCTAGCTTCCCAGTAGTTTTTATCACAGAGCATGCCCCATGTGCAATCATCCAGTTGCAGGCTGCGGCAGCCTTCATTATAGAGCGCTTGGATCACGGATTTGTAGGCTTTGGCAATGTCCGTCACCAGTTCGTCCAGATTGCTGTAATACGTATCGGTTGATTCTTTATTTTCTCCACGCAACAGCTCAGCCAGGAACTGCGCAGGTGCCGGAATCGTTTGGCGAGCGATAGCATCCTCTCCTGCGACTTGTTTCAGGAATTTAAAATCTTCAATGAAAGGATGACGGGAATGTCCAATTTTACCGGACAAACGTGCGGTTTCCGCTCTTGTTTCCACACCTTGGAATTGGTAGCCGTTTGCAAGCTGTACCTTTTCCACGCCGTCCAGTCCCCACATAAAATCAAGATGCCACCAGGAACGTCTGAATTCCCCATCCGTCACGGCTTGAAGGCCTACGGATTTTTGCTTTTCCACCAGTTTGATAATTTCTTCATCTTCAATCTTTCTCAGCTCGTCCGCAGAGATTTCATTATTTTGAAATTGAATTCGGGCATCTTTAATCGCTTGCGGGCGCAAAAAGCTGCCAACCATATCATGTCTAAAAGGGGTCACTTTACGTTGGGATGCATTGTCAAGGATGCTGCTCATTAGGGTTATCTCCTTTTTCGCTTCAGTAGTGAAGTTGTTGTAAGAAAGATAACATACATTTTCAGCTATAAGGTAACTCCAATAAACTATAGCTAGTTATAGCCTAAGGCTATATCAAACTTTTTTATTCCCCTATTGCCTCATGCAACGCTTCTACATAAACTGTGGCCAGCTTGGAGAGCGCGACGTTTTTATGGCAAATCCATCCCACATTAATAGACTCATCACACTCCAGGGGGACGGAAATAATTTCGTTACCGTTCAGATCCGCACTAATCACTCCGGTAGAAATGGTATAGCCGTTCAAGCCAATGAGCAGATTAAAAAGGGTGGCCCGGTCATTGACGCGAATGCTTTTGGGGTGCGACAATGTACTCAGAATCTCCTCGGAAAAGTGAAAGGAATTGTACTCCCCTTGTTCAAAGGACAGATATGGGTAAAGATGAAGTTGGTCAATGGTCACGATAGACTGCCGGGATAGCGGGTTATTGGCACTGATAAATATATGCGGCTTAGCCGTAAACAGGCTGTTGAATTGCAGATTTGCATCCTTTAGCAGCTTGTTGATGACCTTGGCGTTAAATTCGTTCAAATACAGGATTCCGATCTCACTGCGTAGGCTTTTGACATCCTGTATGATTTCATGGGTTTTGGTCTCCCGCAAAGCAAGCTCATATTCATCCTGTCCATATTGATTCACCAGATTTACAAATGCATTCACTGCAAAAGCATAATGCTGCGTAGACACAGCAAAATGCTGTGGTGAAGGCTTGGCATCCAAATAGCGACTTTCCAGCAGCTCCGCCTGCTCAACGACCTGACGCGCATAACCTAGAAATTCCACGCCTTCCTTGGATAAAGAAATTCCTTTATTAGTACGCTCAAAAATGGTGATATGAATTTCTTCCTCCAGATCGCGAATCGCGTTAGACAGACTGGGCTGGGAGATGAACAACCGCTTCGCCGCCTCATTCATGGAGCCACGATTGGCAACCTCGATGACATATTTTAATTGTTGTAAGGTCAATGCATGATGTCCTTTCCGTTTATTGTTTCTTCTATTATATAATACATGATCACCCTCCTGGAAAAGGGAATAGAAACACCTCCTCAAAATGGTAACATCCATTTCAAGGAGGTGCTTTTCACTGCTACATTAATTAACGAATTTCACCGTTTGTAGCGATCAGCTTTTGATACCAGTAGAAGCTTTGTTTACGAATGCGGCGCAGATCTTTGAGATCAAATTCCTCACGATCCACATAGATGAATCCGTAACGCTTACTGGAGCCCTGATGGGTACTCACAAGGTCAATCGCAGACCACGGACAGAAGCCGAATACGTCTACGCCGTCTGTAATAGCCAATTGAATCTGCTCGATATGCTTCTTGAAAAAGTCAATACGATAAGGGTCATTCACTACATCCCCTTCTTCGAGCTTGTCAAAAGCGCCCAGGCCGTTCTCTGTCACGATCAAAGGCAAGTGGTAGCGAGAATATATTTGACGTAATGTACTTCTAAAACCAACCGGATCAATCTCCCAACCAAACTCTGTCTTTTGCAGGTTGGGGTTCACAGAACCTCGATATGCTCCAGGTTCACCCACAATTTCGTGCTGATCGCCTGTATGTGAAAAATCATTTCCATCATCCAAACTTTCCCCTACGGTTTGGGAGGTGTAATAGTTAAAGGCGATAAAATCTGGATTTCCTTTCGCTAATATATCCATATCCCCTTCTTCAATAACAGGCTCATAACCCTTCTCGACCAAATAGCTCCAGGCAATGTGGTTGTAGCGACCAAATACAGCCATATCCAGGTAAAGCCAGTTGCGAATAGCTGCATAGTTGTCAGCCGCCAGCGTATCTTCCGGTTTGGAACTGGCTGGATAAATGACCCCAATATTCGGTGCTGGTCCAATTTTCGCGTCAGGCAGCATCTCGTGGCACAATACCATCGCCTTCGCCTGCGCAACTAACATATGGTGATTTTGTTGATACAGTACCTTTTGCGGATTTTCCAAACTTGTATCTAATGTGCCAATAGAACCGGGATGGAGAATCAGCATGTTCTGCTCGTTAATAGTTAGCCAGTATTTCACTCTGTCCCCAAAGTTCTCAAACAATGTTTTGGCGTACTGCTCGAAGGCATCAATCGTTTCCCTCTTGGACCATCCGCCTTGTTGTTCAAGCGCATAGGGCAGATCAAAATGATACATGGTAACGATCGGTTCAATACCATATTTAATTAATTCGTCAATCAATGAGCTGTAAAATGCAATTCCCTTCGGATTGACTTCGCCGGCGCCTTGTGGATAGATGCGTGTCCAAGCGATCGAGAAGCGATACGCCTTAAAGCCCATTTCAGCCATCAGAGCTACGTCCTCTTTGAACATATGGTAATGATCACTGGTTACCTTAAAATCAGTAACTCCTTCAACGTGGTTAGCCATGTCAATGACAGAGGGGCCTTTTCCATCTTCGTCCCATGCACCCTCTACTTGATAAGCGGAAGTTGAACCTCCCCAGAAAAAATTTTCAGGAAATGCCTTCAATTGATTATGTTTCATGCTATAGTCCCTCCAGTTATCGTTATATCCTTGTGATTTTGCAATTCATGAATGTGGTGGTAGACTTTCCTGTATCACACAACCAAAGTTAGCAATACTTCATTTTTCTGAACCTGCTCCTGATTGGTCTCAAATACGTCCACTTTATGTTTCGTCAGGGTGACGATGACAGGGGTTACGATTTCGTACCCTGCTTTTATAATCTGCTCTCTGTCAAATTGGATTAACAAGTCCCCTTGTTTTACGATATCTCCCTCTTGAACGACCGGATTAAAATGCTTCCCTTTCAGCGCGACGGTGTTAATTCCAATATGAATTAATATCTCCGTACCCGCCTTGGAAGTCAAGCCGATGGCATGTCCTGTAGGGAACAGCGACGTTACAACTCCATCTATGGGCGCTACGACCTCACCGACAGACGGTTCAATGGCTAAGCCTTTTCCCATTGCCCCTGTAGAAAATGCCGAATCATTCACTTGGCTCAGTGGTGTAGTCTTGCCTGTGATCGGGCTGTATATCATTTCTTTCTTGATGTCAACAGCCTTGGTTGCTGTAGCAACGTGCTGGGGTTCTTCCGTCTTAACAGACTCAACTGTTGCCGCACTCTCCCCCTTCACCTTACTTTCATAGCCAAAAATAAGAGTCAGCACCGTAGCTGCTGTGAACGAACATGCAATGGCAATCACGTAAACCAAGGTAGGCGTATATACCGGAATCGCAAAAATGTTGTGAAACACATAAGCTGTCATTTTCACTCCAAAGTGTCCATTGATGGCACCGCCTATCGCCCCTGCGATAATGACAATCGGAATGACTCGTTTAAAGCGAAGTACCAGACCATACACAATCGGCTCTGTTACACCCGCCAGCAAGCCTGTAATACTCGTGGAACCCGCAAGGGTTCTAAGTGTTTTATCTTTTTTCGCCTTCAAGAAGATACCGAATGCGACACCAATTTGAGCAAATACAGCCGCAGCCGCCATCGCCTCAATCGGATCACCGCCAACACCGATATTTTGAATCGTGATCGGGGTAAAGCCCCAGTGAAGTCCAAAGACAACCATAAAGGTCATAAAACCGCCAAGCACAATCCCTGACAAGATGCCGCTTACACCGATTAACCATGTCACACCCGAAGAAATCCACTCTCCCACCGTTGTACCGAACGGTCCAAATGCGATGGCAGATAGCGGAACCATAATCATTAAAGCCAGCATCGGAACTAAAAACAGCTGCAAATCCTTAAGAATGATCTTCTTCAAAAACTTGTCGACCAACGCATAGATGCTGATAGATATGAAAATCGGGAAAACACTCGCTGAGTAGTTCATCATGACCACCGGTATTCCTAAAAACGATACATCAGAGCCTTTGTCCATCAACCCCGTAAAGTTGGGTTCCAGAAGAGCCGCACCGATCACACCAGCTACATAAGGATTCGCTTTCAGCTTTATACCGAGCGTAATCCCCAGTAAAATCGGCAAGAAGTAAAAGACAGCATTCCCGGCAGCAGACAGGATCAGATAGGTATCACTTGTTTCAGACATCCAGCCGAGCAAGGTCAAAACTGTCAAGAGGGCTTTCAGCATCCCCGAGCCTGCCATCGCCGGAATCAATGGGGAGAAACTGCCGGAAATGACTTCGAAGATTGTGGATATGACCGATGTCTTCTTTCCGCTGGATTCTTTGGCCGTAGAGGTGTCTGACCCAAAATCCCTGTTTTTCATAATCTCTGTGTATACATAGGCAACATGGCTGCCAATCACGACTTGAAATTGTCCTCCGCTTTCAACAACAGTAATGACTCCCTCGTGCTTCTCAAGCGCTTCTCTTTCGGCTTTTCGTGAATCCTTCAGGCCAAATCGGAGCCGTGTAGCACAATGGACAAGCCCATTGATATTTTCTTCTCCTCCAACGAGACGTACGATATCCTCGCCCATTTTCTTATGGTCCATGTTCATTCTCCTCTTGGGCAGATTGCCTGAATACAAAAAAATACCTAAACGAAAGGCCTACATGATCAAAGAAAATGATCACTGCCATTCATTTAGGTATCGCCTGCTTATCAGTAACAATCCTTAAATTTAAGTTGTGAGCCTACTATAAATCACTCCGTAATCGTTTGCAAGCTTTTTTTCTAAGAATCAGCCATATCGTTTCTGGAGGTTACACGCTGTATATGAATCGTCAAATACACTTTTTCATCAATCGACATCGCACTTTCATGCTTTAATTCCAAGTACTGATTAATTAATTGGGTACACTGAAAAGCCCTCTCGTATTTATCTTTGACTTGGTCATACAAGAAGTTATCCCCTGAGGCTAATTGCTCTTGTTCATTACTCAACAAGCGTTGGGCAAAGTACTGCAAATGAGTAATAAACCGCGAATAATTAAATGAGGTTTCATCCAGTGTAATCTGATAGTAATCGGTTACAATATTGAAAATGTCATCAATGACCTCCGTAATCTCAACCGTTTGTTTCATGCCCTGACCGTCTTGTCTTGCATTGACAAAATGCATGGCAATAAAGCTTGCTTCATGCTCATCCATTTGAATGCCAAATTGAGCATGAATGATGTCCAATGCATTCATACCTATCATAAATTCTTTTTTGTAAAATTTTTTGATCTGCCATAACAGTGAATTTTTAAGCCCCACGGATTTTCTGTATCGAGAGATGGCAAATTGAATATGGTCAATCAACGAAATATAGATATTATCACTAAAAATATCTCCCATTTCTTTTTTGGCGCTCCCTACAATTTCATCCGCCACTTTTAGATAGTCTACAGATGTTTCTCCAATGAGATCAATTAATTTTTGCGGAATTTTATCGGACTTTAATACAAAGGTTTTTTCTATTTTTTCTTCATCGACCCTTTGACCATTTTTCTTTTTAAAACCCAGACCGTTCCCTATGACAACAAACTCATGACCTACCTGATTTTCGGCCCGAATGACATTGTTGTTAAATATTTGCCGGATGATCATCTAGCTGCTCACCTCATTGATGTAATGACAAAGTTTGTAATAACAAAAAAAACCAAATAACGACTAAGTCCATTAGTCATTATTTGGGTATCGCCTGCTTACCAGTAACAATCCCGAAGGGCACTTCACCCCTCATTTAATTACTCTTACTATACCGCTTTCAAAGCAGAATAACAATACAATCATACCAAAAAACCGCCAAACACTCGAAATCCTTGTGATCAGCGGTAATTTAAGTTCATGCTTAACGTTCTTTTTCTTTGCAAAATACGTCTTTGGCAACCTGAACTGCTGAGGCCGCCCGCGGCCAACCTACGTAAAAGGCTAGCTGTGTAATGACCTCAATCAATTCTTCCTCCGAAATCCCGTTCTCCTTGGCCAGATTCAGATGATAAGGAAGTTGATTCACATGCTCACCCGCTACCAGAGCGGCAACTGTAATAAAACTCCGTTCCCTAAGAGACAACTCACTTCTTCTCCATACATCTCCAAAAAGAACATCCTCCGTATAGCTTACAAAAGCGGGTGCAAAATCACCTATCGTTTCCCGAACACTCGATCTGATTAATTTATGCTTCATAAGATCATTTGGGCAAGTCCGTTGCCAAAGGACCAATCCTCTAATTCAGTCTCTACCAGCGTCACAAATACATCCTCTGATCTAATCTTGCATTCAATAGATAGGAGTTCGGCTAACGTTTGGTAAAAACTCTTTTTTTGTTCCGTAGTTCTACCCGATCCCATTGTAATTTGGATGTACAGCAGCTTGTCTGTTCTGGGTACATTCAAATAATCGGGACTATAATAAAACTCGCTCTGCTTATGAACATGAAAAACCTGAAAATAATCTTTGGGCGGGACCTGAAAATGTTCAATCAAAGCATTCATGATACAGCGGCTAATGCCAGGCAGCTCCTGCTCTGTGTATTGTTGCTCCGTATAGCCTACTCGTACAAAGGGCATATTCATTCTCTCCTATCCGTTGGGATAAGATGATTGTACTCTCCTTATCTTCATCTGTATAATTGAAAATAATAATAAATATATTCAACTTTATCGATGGAGATGAGTTTGTATGGATCTGAAAGAGTTAACTACGTTTCGTACTATTATTGAAGAAGGAACCTTCTCGAAAGCTGCCGCCAAATTAAACTACGCGCAGTCTACAGTCACGAACCAAATCCAAAGGCTGGAGAAAGAGCTGGGATTTCAGCTTTTTAAAAGAGGCTGGGATGCAGAATTAACCGCCTCAGGAAAAATATATGCCGAAGAGATTGACGAACTTATTCAGCATTGGAATTTTGTAATGGACCAGGCGAAGTCGCTGAAAAAAGAAGAGATTGGCACGCTCCATATCGGTGTGATTGAAACTGTGGCTACTACCGTACTGCCTTTGATTCTACGACAATTTCGGAAGCATAAACCGAATATTACGTGCCATTTTACAGTGGGAAACACGGATACGCTCTCAAAAGCTTTGGTAGACGGCACACTGGATTTTGCAATTTCCGGGGAACCTCACTCGGTACCATCCTTACATTTTGAACCTTTATATCACGAACAAATTGCTTTTATCGTGTCCCGCAGTCATCCCTTCGCGGCAAAAAATGGGCTTCAGCTCGAAGATCTGTATGAGTACCCGCTTATCGTCGGAGGGAAGAACTGCTTGTACCATATACGGCTGGAGAAAGAGCTTTCTCGCTTCCGGTCGATGCCATTTTTTTATACCGTCAGTCAAATCTCGTCTATCCCCTCATTCGTAAGTACGATCCCTTCGGTTGGAGTGGTTCTGTCGTCAATGCCTTTGCCGGAGGAACTGGTCACCATCCCTTTCCAGTTAACAGACCCGAATATCCCCATTGGACTGTTACAAAACAATCAGCATCCACAATACCTGACTTCGGCCCGAAGGCTGTTTATGCAGTTGGTTAAAGAGCAATGGGGAATGACACCCGTTGGAGCTGAAAATATTGAAATCCTATAAAAAAACCGCTAAACACATCGTTATACGAGTGTTTAGCGGTTTTGCTATGATAAGGCCAAGAGGAGTTCGGTTCCTCTTTTATTTTATACTCTGGTGATACTCGTTATTTCGTTTCAACTGGTTTTTTCCACAGTCCCAGAATGAGCGCGGAAATCACGGAGCCAATCGCCACTGCAAGCAAGAACAGCAAAGCATGGTTGGCAAGAGCTGCTACAAAAATCCCGCCATGTGGAGCTGGAAGATTGATTTGCCAGAATTGCGTCAGACCACCAGCAATCGCTGAACCTACAATACAAGAGGTCAGGACACGCAGAGGATCAGCAGCTGCGAATGGAATGGCTCCTTCCGTAATGAAGGACAATCCAAGTACATAGTTCGTCAAGCCAGATTTGCGCTCTTGCTCGGTAAACTTATTTTTGAAGAACGTCGAAGCTAGTGCAATCGCCAGTGGAGGTACCATACCGCCTGCCATAACAGCTGCCATCATAGCCCCGTTTGTGTTACCGCTGGAAGTGAAGACACCAATCGAAAATGCGTAAGCTGCTTTGTTGAAAGGTCCACCCATGTCGATCGACATCATTCCGCCCAGAATCAGACCCAAAATAACCGCATTACCTGTTCCCAAATTGTTCAGAACATTGACAAGCCACGTATTAATACCACCGAAAATCGGATCGAACAGGTAGAACATAATCGCGCCTGAAATTAGGAGTCCAAATACAGGGTATAACAAGATTGGTTTTAAACCATCCAGAGCTTTCGGCAGACCTGCCAAAGCTTTACGCAGGAAGATAACTACATAACCGGCCATGAAACCAGCTGCCAGACCGCCAAGGAACCCTGCATTGGAGTTTACAGCCATCAGACCACCGACCATACCTGGCATCAGTGCCGGGCGGTCTCCAATGCTCATTGCGATAAATCCGGCCAGTATCGGAATCAGGAAGTGGAACGCACCTGTTCCCCCGCCAATCGTTTGCAGCAGTTGGAAAAGTACATTATCTTCTCCGGCCACTTGTTCGATCAAGAAGGAAATCGCTAACAAGATCCCCCCGCCGACAACGAATGGCAACATATGAGAAATACCGTTCATTAAATCCTTGTAAATTTTACTGCCCACGCTGGTCTTCTCGGCTTTTGACTCTTCAGCGCTGCCTTTACCTTCACTACGGTAAATTGGCGCATCGCCGTTTAGCGCTTTGCGAATCAATTCTTCGGATTTACGGATACCGTCACTTACCGGTCTTTGCAATACAGGCTTACCGTCAAATCTGGCCATTTCGACCTTCTTGTCAGCCGCAACAATGACACCTTTGGCACGACGAATTTCATCCGCTGTCAGTACGTTTTGTGCGCCTTCCGAGCCGTTCGTTTCTACCCGGATATTGACACCCATCTCTTTCGCTTTCTTAATGAGAGCGTCTTCAGCCATAAACGTGTGCGCAATGCCTGTAGGACAAGCGGTCACCGCAACGACAAACTCGTCAGAATCCGGGTTGCCAACGATTACCTCCGGTGTTTGCTGTGCTTTGGCTGCCTCTTTCTTGGCCTCTTTTGCTTTTTTGGCAGCTTCTTCTTCCGCCTGCTTGGTATCAAACAACTCTGTTACTTCATCCGGTGTTTGTGTATTCATCAGCTTGTCGATGAAATCAGTATCAATGAGCAACCGCGAAAGAGCAGCCAGTGTGCGAAGATGCGTATTTGCTGCTCCCTCCGGAGCTGCAATCATAAAGAATACCTTCGCTGGCTCACCGTCCAGCGATTCGAATTCTACGCCTTTACTGCTTTTGGCAAAAACAACGGTCGCTTCATTCACGGCTTTCGTCTTCGCATGCGGCATCGCAATGCCGCCACCGATTCCAGTGCTGGATTCGGCTTCGCGTTTGTAAATCATTTCTTTAAACAAGGCACGGTCATTAATACGTCCACTTGCTTCGAGACTGGCGATGAGTTCCTCAATCGCCCCGTCCTTTGTCGTCGCCTGCAGGTCCATGATCATCGTTTCTTTAATCATCAGGTCTGTTATTCTCATTGTTCACACTCTCCTAAGTTCGATCAGCGCGTAGACACACGCATAATAAGCTCATGATGCAGCCGGATTACCGTTTTGAAATCGTGACTTGCGGCCGTAATTGTTCAATTTTCTCTCTTGTAGCCAGATCATCGGAGAACGCAGTTGCGCTTCCGGATGCCACTCCTGCACGGAAGGCTTCGATCGGATCGCCTTGAAGAGCCAGCGTACCCACGAATCCAGCAATCATAGAATCACCTGCGCCTACAGAATTTTTCACCGTTCCTGCTGGTACATTTGCGTGATACACTTCATCTGCCGTAATGAACAAAGCCCCTTCTCCTGCCATGGAAATGAGTACATTTTTTGCACCTGCTTCCAGCAGTTTACGACCGTAAGTGACAATCTCCTCCTCTGAATGAATAGTTACGCCAAACAACTCAGCCAGCTCATGATGATTGGGCTTAATGAGCAGCGGCTTATGAACCAAAGCCTTCATCAGCGCTTCACCTGTGGTGTCGATGACGAATTCAGCCCCGGTGTCCTGACACACGCGAATCAATCGCTCATAGAAGTCTCCTCCAAGAGATGGCGGGATACTTCCCGACAAGACGACAATGTCATTTTTCTGGAGACCCGCCAGCTTTTGTACCAATGCATCGGCCTCTTGCTCACGAATCACAGGTCCCAAACCGTTAATTTCTGTTTCATCACCATGCTTGAGCTTAATATTGATCCGTGTATCATCTTCGATCATTACAAAATCAGTTTTAATGGATTCTTCCCGCAATGTATCGTCGATAAACCTGCCTGTGAACCCTCCGAGAAAACCAATCGCCGTGCTGTCTGCTCCCAGCTGGTTCAAAATACGTGATACATTAATTCCCTTGCCCCCTGGCAGTTTTAGATCACGTTTCATCCGGTTCAAATCACCGAGCTTCAAATCGTCAACTTCCACGATGTAATCAATGGAAGGGTTTAGTGTTACTGTATATATCATTGTTATCCCTCGATTATCTTAGTTTTCTGAGCTATGGATCGGCGTGAACGTTCTGGCACCGATTCAGTAATAAGGATAGCTTCCTTGAGATCGAACAATTTGGCGAACGTTACTTCTCCAATTTTGCTGGAATCGGCCAACACATATGTTTTGCCGGACAGCTGATGGGCGCGCCGCTTGATCAGCGCCTCTTCAGGATCAGGAGTTGTATACCCCATCTCAACATCTACCCCGTTCGTTCCCAGAAAGCACTTGTCGAATCGAAAATTGTCCAGATTCTGTAGGGCAATACTCCCGATTACGGCTTTGGTATGAATTTTCATCATCCCTCCCAGTAGATAGCTTCTAATTCGTTTGCTTACCAGTGCTTCTACGTGGGAGAGACCATTCGTCACGACCGTCACGTCTTTAGCTTCAATGTAAGGAATCATCGCCATCGTTGTTGTTCCCGCATCCAGATAGATACATTCACCATCCAAAATTTCTTTAGCTGCCATACGGGCGACTGCGTTTTTTTGTTGAACGTTTTTGAACGTTTTTTCTTCCATGCCGGGTTCCTGACTTTTCTGATTCAGCAAGGTTGCCCCTCCATGAATCCGCTTTAACAACTGACGGCCTTCAAGATCTATCAAATCACGCCGAATCGTTGACTCAGAAGCTCCCAAGAGATCAGCCAATTCCTGCAACTTTACAACACCACGCTCTTGTAAGCGCTGTATTATTAACTTGTATCTTTCTTCCGTCAGCATCTTCATTCCCCCAACTGTTCTTATCGTACCACAAACCTAGCAAAAAACAATCATTTTTCTTCAAAAAGATTCAAAAAAATTCATTCCAACTTCATTTTTTTACAAAATGGTGAATTCCTACTCTAATCAGCATGATTGCGTTTACATTTTAAAGAAATTTCATCTGCTTTTATGTAAATTCATTCTTCTTACATGGAAATTCAGCAGTAAACGTTCAAAAACGTTCTGACACTTCAATTAGTACTATTTTACCATTCTACGTACCATTCGTCCCAACCTTATTTAGTCAGAAAAGAGCTAATCACCAGGACTTCGTCCTCAGTATTTAGCTCTTTGGACGCTTAACGTCCCTGACACTCACTCCTTAACGATTCCAATAACGAAACCATCATATCCCTTGCTCCCCACGGTCTGAATGGCTGTAGCTGTAATTCTCGATTCCTCAGCCAGCAAATCATAAAACTTTCTTACGCCCTGCACACGAGGGTCTGTGCTGTAAGCTTGAATGATCTCCCCTTCACGGACAACATTGTCCCCGATAATAACGGTGCCAGAACGTGAAAAACGAAGTGCCCACTCTAGATATAATGGATTATTGGGTTTATCCGCATCAATAAAAATGAGATCAAAAGGTGCAACGCTCTCATCCTTCATTTGTGTCAACTGCTCCAATGCGTCTCCCTCTCGAAGTTCCACCATTCCATCCAACTGAGCCAACGATATATTCGACCGAGCGATTTTAGCATGAACCGGATGGGCTTCCAGCGTAACTATTTTTCCATCTGTCGGCAACGCCCTACCCAGCCAGATTGTACTGTAGCCTCCCAAGGTACCAATCTCCAACACACGTCGTGCACCTTGCATTTGAGCTAAGATATTTAATAGCTTTCCCTGATTAGGCGACACATCATGCGGAGGTAATCCTGCCTGTTGGTTAGTAGCCAATACCTTTTCCAAGACAGCATCATGCGGAATAAGACGCTCCGAGATATAATGATCTACTTGTTCCCACGTATTCGTTGAATGCATTTGCTCCACTCTCCTTTGGCTTTAACTTACAATTTGATTGTAAATGAATTACTATTATAAAAATAATATATGTTTTTACTCTATTCATAATTTAAATGTATGAGTTAATCAGAAAGGAGTCCGGTCTTGAACCTGCATGCATTACGTTTATTTCACGTGGTCGCCTCTACAAGGAGTGTAACACGTGCCTCTGAACTATTAAATATTAGCCAACCTGCGATAACAGCCCAGATTAAAAAATTCGAAAAAGAAATATCCCTCACACTGCTCGTGCCCATGGGAAGAGGGATTACCTTAACCGATGCTGGTGAAAAGCTTGCTGTTCTCGCCAAACGGCTTTTTGCTGTCGAGCAGCAAATCGAACAATTTTCACAGGATTATCGTGACGGAGCCCATGGTCATATTCGGCTGGCTGCTACTTATTTACCGGCTCATTTCCTCATTCCGGCCTGGATCGCAAAATTCAAACAGCAATATGAACAAGTTGAAATGACGATTCATACCACGAACTCCAATGATGCCTTGCAGCAGCTATTGAATATCGAAGTAGATTTGGCGATCTATGGAGGACTGCCTGAGCAGTACTCCGATACGATTCAGACCGAAGAATTATTTCGTGATGAGCTATGGTTTGTAGTAGCGCCGGATCATCGGTATGCGAATCAGCAGGTTTCATTATTGCAAATGATGCAGGAGCCCTTTGTTATGCGTGAGAAGGGAAGCTCGACACGAGAGAGATTGTTTTCCTTATGTCGAACCTACAATGCCCCTGCTCCCAAAGTCACACTTAACTTCACAGGGCTGCATGAGGCGATTACCGCAGTGATTGCCGGTTATGGTGCAAACTTTGTGTCCTCACTAGTCGTGCGTGAATATGTAGAACGCGGTGAGCTATGCCGGGTATATGTGGAGGGTGTCCAGCTTCTCAATTCAATCGCTATTTGTACTCGCAAAAATGAGCCACTATCAGCGGCTACCCAGAATTTCATCCAGCTTATTCGCAATCATTCTTGATAAGCATGGGATACCTGTGTACACTTGCGCCTTCTTTTAATAACAAGAGCCATGACTGCGTGCATACCGCATTCATGGCTCACCTTGTTATGATAAATATTCACCCTCAATCATCTTCTCCAGGTATTCTCCCGGCTGCGCAAGAAACTCAGCAAAGCTGCATACATCCGCATATTCCTGATGCTCTTCATCGTAATAGCCCAGACACTTGTGCTTGGGATTCCACACCAAAAGGATATCCGAATAGTTATCTACTTCTAGAGACAAACGCAACAGCTTTTGTCGACCTACTTTCATCTCAACCGTATCTATGAAAGAGAAGAACTCAACAAATTGGATACCCAAATCATTTTCTGGCAGGTCTACACGGCGCTGGTCTCCCATTAGAAAGGCTGTAAGATCCTTAGGAAGCTTGTAGCTTTTTAAAGCATATTGTTTATTCTCCAGATTATGAAACGCTGGCGGTTCCACAGACTTTAGATATTCGGCCATTTCCACGTTCTTATTGCTAACAGCAATCGTATATGCCCGATCTCCACCTTTTTCTGCCAGTGTCACGTCAGCCCCATGCTCTACCAGGTACTTTACCATCGCAAAATCATTATTTCGTGCTGCTACAGTTAAAGGAGTCGCTTTATAGGGATACACCATATCAGAGGCATTGTAATTAATATCTGCACCATGCTCCAACAGTAGTGCTACATTGTTCAGGTCATGGTTACTAACTGCGTTGCGCAGCGTTGCTCCCCCATGCTGCTTTATATCGAGGCCAAGTTCGTGAATCAGCGGGATATTCTTTTTATTGCCATAATAGGCTTGCTCATAGGCACCAGATTTGACTTGGTTTTTTCCGTCTAGCTTGGCACCATGGGCCACCACATAGCGGACAATCTCTTCTGAGCAGTAGCGAACAGCTGTTAAAAATGCAGGGCGATCTTTTGCATTGAGTTGAACTCCCTGCTCCACCAACAGCTTTAACACGTCCATTCGCTGAGAAATAAGCGCAAGGTCTAATGGACTTAACGTCGTATGTTTGCTGAGTTTAATTTCTTGTTCTATATCCCAGCCTTCGGTCAGCGCTTGGCGTAATGCCGATATATTGCCTTCTACAATATGCATTGCGATTTCGGGAAGAACGTCAAATTTGCCAATATCTTTTAATTGGATCATTGTATACCCTCACTCTTTATGTATCTATTATCATGTAAATCTATTTTATACCAATCTCCCCTTTACATAAATCCGCCTGACTTCCCAGTTTATTTGCTCACTTTTAATGCAAACAAGCGAGTAGTATAGGTGAAAGTACCTTACAGAAGCTATAATTGTATAGTATTATGATTCTGTATACTCGATGCAACGAAAAGGAGAACATATGAATAGCATTCAATACTTATCCCAATTCAATTTGCTACATAGTCTCTCACGAGAAGATTTGATTGAAATGGATCAAATGACCTCTATTACGACTATACAAAAAAACACATTTATTCAAACCCCGGATACCTTCTCCAAGGGGCTTTATTTTGTAAAAAGGGGAAAGGTACGTCTCTACAAGCTGAATGCCGATGGGAAGCAGTTCACTTTGGATATTCTCAGTGAGGGAAATGTATTCGGTGAAATGGACATGATTTCGCTGGGGACACGGGACATGTACATAGAAACGATAGAAGAATGCGATATCTGCTTGATGGACACAGAGCGATTTGAACATTTTTTAATCCAGCATCCCCGGTTTATGATGAACATGATTCAGGTACTAAGTGACCGGATCTCAGGAATGAGCAGTTTAGCCCAGCATCTGGCTTTGGGGAATTTACAGGATAAAATTATGTATGTTCTTTTAAAATTATGTGATCAATTTGCCCTTCAAAGTCATGATGAGTATTACAAAATCAATTTTCCCCTCACCCATCAAGAAATTGCCAATCTGGTCGGGGCCACCCGTGAAGCCGTAACAACTGCTCTTCAGGAGCTTGCCAATGAAAAGGTCATTAGAACCGGCTTTAAGACCATTTACATTCATCGTGAAAAACTATTATCTGCTACTAGAAATGTATGGGACCTATAAAGCAAACACAGCAATTGTAAACTACATTACATCTATATTCCGAAGAAAAGAAGTATCGTATACCTACCCCAAAATATACGATATGGAGTGAATGAGATGAACAATTCAAGATTGCAAAATGAACTGGATTCAGCCAGAATTGATATGGAAAAAATGCTCCCCCAAGAGATACTCGATACATTTGAGAAAACGATTCGAGAAATTAGTGATTCGAATATCGCTAGTGGACTCAGTCTCGGAACCCAAGCACCTGATTTTAGCTTACCCGATTATACAGGCCGCATTATAACCCTTTCTGAGGAAACAACAAAGGGGCCAGTGGTTCTTATTTTTTACAGGGGACATTGGTGTCCGTTCTGCAATTTGCAGCTCAAAGCCTACCAACGATACATGGATGAGATAACGTCGCTAAATGCCCAACTGATTGCCATAAGCCCGCAGACGTCCGAACATTCAATGAACATGCAGCAAAAAAATGAATTGAGCTTTCATGTACTAAGTGATATGCATAATCAAACAGCAGAAAAATACAACCTCAATTTTAGACTTCCTGAATACGCACATGAAATTTACAAATCATTAGACATATCCCTGGATACATTTAATGGTGACAGCACTTGGGAGCTTCCTGTACCCGCTACATATGTCATTGATTCAGAAGGTATGATTCGTGCAAGAGTTGCTGATGCTGACTACAAAAAACGAATGGAGCCTGCAGAGGTGTTACAGATTCTACGCTCTCTAAAATCATCATGAATACATAAAGACACAAAAAGGAGGAAGTATATGGACTCTAAAAGTCCGATCCTAATGCCAGATTCGATATTACACCGCAAAGGAGCTCGCAAAGGAACAGATATCCCTACTGATGTACTTCAACTGCTACAGCAGGGACAGCTTGAGACCGTGAATCTTACCGAATGGCTGGCTGTGGATCATATTGTTCTTCTGCGGAACGCTCTGGATGAGTTTGGATTGCAGCGATCATTCAATGTCTTCTTGACTGAATTGGATCATCTGAAGGAAAAAAAGATCATGAAAATGATACCCGCAATAGCACAGGCGTGGCTTCATGTGTTTGAGCAACAAGCGCTAGAAGAACGTACTCGACTCTTTGAGGCGATGGCCTCCCATCTTTCAGACAGCATTCGCTGCTGGGCTGCCTACATCATCGGGATTGATTCCCGTTTAAGTCTAGAAGAAAAATTAGCTGGCATTCGACCATTTGCAGCGGATTCCCATTTCGGAGTACGTGAAATAGCCTGGATGGCAATGAGAGAACCTATATTCTTGCAACTAGATGAGGCGCTTGCGCTGTTAAACAGCTGGGTGCGAAATGAGGATGCTAACATACGTCGTTTTGCTATTGAATTAACCCGGCCACAAGGCGTTTGGGCCAAGCATATCCCTGAACTAAAAGAACATCCCGAGCTGGCCCTTCCACTTTTGGAAGCGGTTCAATCCGACCCAGTCAAATATGTTCAAGACTCGGTGGGCAATTGGCTGAATGATGCCAGCAAAACTAACCCGGAATGGGTAACTCAGGTTTGTGATACATGGCTGATGACTTCTGATACAAAGGAAACGAAGCGAATAGTAACTCGGGCCCAAAGAAGCTTGAACAAAATGAAATAAATCGAAGACTCCTCCCCATCCAATCCATATCTAAAATATTCACATAGACTATGAGATACATCTGGAATATTAGGAGTGGAGGAATTCCTATGTCTATTATCCGAATCTATCTGGAAGCTGACAGTGTTGTATCTGGGAACGTTGCAGCGAGACGGGTTAACGACACTTTCTCCTACTAATCTAATCATATATACTGGCTTATTAGTTGGCGCTACCGTAGTTGTTGAGGTGATCAATTTTAACACCAGCGCTTCCTCAACTTCTGTCAACAACGTCACAGTGACGACCACAATAAACGACTGAGCTACGTAAAACAGGACAAACGCCTCTTTTTTATGATTTTATAAAAGGGTAAAATTCCCTTTATAAATATGAAACAGAGGGAGTTATTTCCATGCAATTCAGTTTTGCCTATTTTCGATTTTATATTGTTACACTTATAGCACTATTCATTCTTACCAGTTGCAATTCCAAAAATGCTGTAACTACAGTCCACACGAATTCTAATGTAGACAATACGACTCATAATACAGCCGTTGTGGACAAAGAAAGTCAGCCTGTCCCACACGTTACAGAGTCGTCGGCTCATACCGTTACCTCGGATAAGGATCTTGTGGCTCTCACCATTCCCGCTGGCTGGCGTAAATTTAAACAAGGACAACTGGATTCGGTGCTTAGTGTTTGTGACAAAGAAAAAAAGAACGTAGGTCTGGTTTTCCGTGTCCCCAAGTCTGCTTTTGCAAATAATATGACGCTCGACGAATTCGTACAGCAACGTGAAGAAATCTCCGCACTGGGCCTAGAAAACTTTAAGGCTGTGGATACTAACCCAATCCAGATTGATTCCACAACCGCCAGAACAGCCGATTATAGTGGGAATTTCAAGGGCCAACAGGTCTATTACTTCAGTGCCATGTTTGAGAGCAAACAGCATTATCTTCAAGTATTGATCTATTCAAGGGGAGGCTCAGCTATAGAAAAACATCACGAATTTGCGACAATAGCCAGCTCCTTGAAAATATTAAGCGATTCACAAGTTGAGCCTGATCTTCGTTCAACAACTATTTTAAAAACTTTTAAAAGCGAAGATGCCCAGCAACGAATCCGTCTCCCTTATGTATGGAAGTCTGGTTTAATTCTTAATCCAGATGCATTAATTCAAGCCTGGTATGAAAAAAACGATGCGTACATGGCGGTCATCAAGGATTGGAAATCTGAACTGCCTTATGAGAAATCCTCAATGATCACATTAAAAGAATACGCTGAGTTTTCAGCTCAATTAGTACTTAAAAGGTCTGGAAAAGGGATAATATTGACGGGACCAATAAAGGTCAATATTAACGGGAATCAAGGTTTGCAATACGAAGTATGGACAGAGAGCGATAAAGTGAAAGTTGTATATTTAATCACTTATTTGGAGCATACCGATTCGTTCTCTCAAATTATTTTCTGGACAAGAGCAGATTATTACGATGATCAAAAATCTGAATTTCAAAGATATACCAAAACATATAGAGAAGAAGAAATATAGACATAACAAAATCCGCCAAACACTTAGGAATCTTGTGTGAAGCGGATTTTTCTATATGACTTTCGCAGATTGAAGTCTTAAAGCTTCTCCCAATTAGTATACAAAGATGTTACTTGTATTTCCTTTATTTTTTGTGGGCTAATAAGAGATTAACTATGGTATCCAGTTGAAGCTCCAGCGAATAGGGGTCTTCCATCACAAACTCATCCCCTTTATTGCTGAATGAACCGTACATGTACACCTGTCCTTTTTTTACAGCCGGAAGACCTTTCCATAGCTCACTATGCAGGATCTGATTGGCCCCCTCATCTTTTGAGCCATATACAAAAATATGATCTCCCATATACTCGGGTAAAACCTCAAGTGAAATATTTTCAAATCCCTCTTTCATATTCAATGCTTTCTTTGTGGGTGGCAGCTTTAGCATTTGATATATGGTTGGGCTTCCGTAGTTGCCGCCTTTCGCCGCCAAAACATATATGGATTTATTGGCGACTTGTACGATCGAAACCGTCTCTCCATCTTTAATGATACCGTCAATTTTGGTTCTGGCCTCTGCAACTTTCTTCTCATATTCAGCGATCCACTGCTCGGATTCTTTCTGTTTGCCAAAAATTTCACTGATTCTGCGGAATTTATCCAGTGGTCCCGCTGTAGATTCACCCTCCCAATACGGCAGGAACACAGTCGTTCCTATCTTTTGGTAGCTGTCGATGTTCTTTTCAATTGAGCCGATAATTAAATCGGGTTGCAGAACGGTCAGTTCCTCCAAATCCATAGGAAAATCCCCGAGATCTTTGATTCCGGCTAACTTCTCCTTGGGATATCCCGATGGATCAATCCAAGCCTCATTAAGCATATAGCTTCTGACCCCTACTGGAATAATCCCCAGTTTTAAAAGATGACCCATATACTGATCCGATGCCACTCGTTTCGGGTTTGCAGGTACTTCTACATCGCCTTTTAGTGTCTTAACCGTTCTTGTCTGCGTTTGTACTGCCGCTTGTCCATCGCTGTTAGATGTTGCCACTGTATGATTAGCCTTCGTCTGCGAGCTTCCATGTGTATTCGTCGAAGCTGAGCAGGCCCCCAGCATCAATGATAAGCACAACATGATCATCATAGCCGTCATTTTGCCTCTACCGTGCATGAAAAAATCCCCTTCCGCATGATACCGATATTGATAATCAATATCAGTATAACGTGTGAAGGCTGTCCGCTGAAGGGCATATTTAAGCTTCGTTTGGGGCATACCTGATCTTGTCCCTGGATATGCTGCTGCTGTTCTTTTTTGAATCGTATAGGAGATAGTCCCTTATATTTCTTGAAGCTGCGACTTAATGAATGCGCATCTGGATATCCCACACGCTCTGCGATCTCCTGCAAAGTGGCATCCGTCTGCATTAGCAGCTCTGCCGCCCGATTCGCCCGTATCTGACCCAAGTAATGAATTGGACTGGTATGCATTTTACTTTTGAACAGCCTTGATAAATGTCCGGTACTGCACTCTAGGTCCTCCGCAATAGATTCTAGTGTTATAGGCCGACTAAAATGCTCACGAATATAGGTTACAGCTTGCGCTACCAAGTCAGGCTTAAGGGGCTGAATACCTTGTCGATCCAGTTGGTGTAACAACTCGAATACAAAATGATGAAACAAAGCTTTGACATGCAGTTTACCAAGTCCCGATCCCTTATGCCATTCTTGCTCCAACAGCTTCACTTTATCATACAGGGGCAGCGGGTAGTGAGGTGCGAAAGCATACTGATTCTGAAAAGGATTTTCCCTTTCCAGCAATTGTACAAGCTCCTTACGACTGGGCAGGGCCAAAGTTGCCTTGTACAGAATGATATAATATTCAAGCACATCCTCTGTCAGGACGCTCAAGCACATTCCTTTCCCCCCATGCAGGACATGGAAACGATCCACCCTATGAACACTGTCATCCAGCCATACTCGTGCACTTCCGCGCACCGTATATAAAAACGCACTGACGGAAGTCTATAGCTCCTCAATTCTTCCCCTTTATCCATTTTCTTATGGCGAACATCCATCACCTGTATAAACACATGATTCCACAATACAATGTGATCGTTCAACTTCATTACTACCACTCAGCCCCTATCCAAACCGATGTATTGCTTATCCCGCCCAATTTATTAGAATAAATTTATTATAATTGATAATCATTCTCACAAGCAATCATTACGTCTAACTTCCTCTAGATCGTCAAAGCCGCTGATTATCCCCCTATGCAAATATAAGAAAAAGCCCTGTAAAAGGGCTCTCTTTCTTGTGATCCATTCTATTGTCGCTTAAAGTTCCACCTCTATGATTAGGTTCCAAATCGTTTGCGATACCCGCACTTTCGGCACAACTCTTCTACTGCTTCTCTTCTGGAGAATCCAAAGTACAGACGGTTTGCACGCTCACCTTCCACGATCTCGGAAAAAGTTTGCTCATGCACATTTCCTAAGTTAATGACACCTTCTCCATCAAGACAGCAAGGGACCACTGTTCCATCCACCAAAACCGCCGCCTGACTGCGAAGCGCGTGACAAAAGCCTTTTCCGTCATCTTCCGGAGCACTCAGGCTAGGCCATTCAAATTCGTAGTCCTGATTCAAATATACATTAGGAGCGATTTTGACCCCACTGCCCGGTATTACTTTTTCCTCAATCCGATAATCCAGTCCAAACTCTTGCTCCAATTGCTCCAGTGTCTCCCGGTTGCGCTGACGCTGCACATTAGTCAAATTATCTTGAGTCAGATTCCAGAGACGGAAGGAAATAATGATATTGTGCTTCACAGCTTCTCTGACAAACGTGAAAATATGACCCAAATAACCTTCTCGATCCACAGAACCTTCATGCCCGTCGAAACTATGAAGAGAAAAATTCATCTGCCGTAAGGCTGGCTGACCAAGCAGCTTATGTCCGGTCTTCGGCAGCAAGGTACCATTGGTGGTAATGTTGACCTTTAAGCCTTTCTCATGCGCACTCTCCAGCAAAAGATCAATTTTGGGATGGAGCAAAGGCTCTCCTTTTACATGCAGATAAATGTAATCCGTATGCGGCTTGACCTGATCAAGCACATTCCGAAAAACTTCCGGATCAATAAATTTTTTGACACGTTGTGTCTGAGGGCAAAAACTGCATGCAAGATTGCAAATGCTTGTGATCTCAATGTATACCTTCTTAAAAGTCTTCAACATGATTTCCCCATTCTAACCTTCATCCTGAACATTTGGTTTATGCTCACTAATCTTATGATTATAACGGGTTATGAACGAGAGGTAAACTCTGCGGATATTTTCTATTGACCTTAGGTCTGACCTAAGGTTTATAGTGAAGTTATTCAATTATCAATTATGAGTAAGGAGACCTATCATTGAAAAAACACATAACGATCAGCCAGCTTGCTCAGCTCATGAATGTATCTGTACATCAGCTGCGGTATTTTGAGGAAAAGGGGATCCTTTATCCGTTATACACAGATGAAAATCAATATCGAATGTACGGACTTCATGAAATTTATCAACTTTCCCATATTTTAATGCTACGTAAACTAAACATCCCTGTCGGTCAAATTGAAGAATGTATGACTTCCTACACTGCCGATGATTACAACCAGCTTTTAGAACATTCGTTACAGAAGGTACAGGATGAAATCGCTAACTTAAAGTTGCTCGAACAGTTTATTCACAAAGTGCTAAAAGAACATCATACCCTTACCCAGCAGAACAATGAGTATCGACTCAAGCTGCAGGGCACTCGACATTTAAAGCTGTGGTTTGCATTGGAGAGTGATCAAGAACTCACGGCCAGGAATCTATTTGAGCAGCGGCCTGCCCCGCCACAATTATTTGAAAATGATCTACATTATCTATCTGATTCTGGAGAGGTGAAGCTATATTATGAAACGACATCAGGAACAGCTGACTACATTCTGGAAGAAGGTACCTATCTCTACAAGCACTTCTCCGCCACTGAAGACGCTGAGATAGAACACCAAGTCCAACAACTGGAGCATTATGCGACCCAGCACCACTATGAATGCTTAAGCAAAATCATTGTGGTGGAAAAATCCTATCTATCCATATTTGACAGCAACGAGCTGCAATATGAGATTCAAGTACAAATTTCGGATGTGCAGGAGGCGTTACATGAGTCCACAATCCTATGACATTGTTGCTTATCAAGAGCAAGACCATGAAGCTGTATGTAAGCTCTTAGTGGAATCGTTTAAAGCAAAATTTCAAGCTCTTGTTGCACTGGAGGATCAAGATATACAGCGTTTATTAATGCAGGTTTGGGTTCAAAATGCTAATTGTATATCTATGAAACAATTTGTGGCCAAAGAGAACGAAGATGTTGTTGGTGTCCTTTCGCTCAAATGGAAGGCTCCCTCCTCTTCACTTCCTATAGCCAATCTCATTTCTTTGGCTCCGCTTATAAAACAGTTTGGCTGCTTCAATGTATTTAAATTTTTGACAGGCATGCATGCGCTGGAATATAAGCCTGCCATAGATGAGTGTTACATAGATCATTTGGCGATTCGCTCAAGTCATCGCAATCAGGGGATCGGGCGACGTTTTCTAGCTTTCGCACAGCAGTTTACGGTTGATTCCGGTTTCCATGCGTTGACACTTCATGTAGCACATAAGAACCAGCAGGCTATTCGTTTGTACCACAATCTAGCGTTTGAAATAGAGCAGTCCCAATATAATTATTGGCGGCATTTTTGGTTCAAGGAGCCTGTATGGCATCTAATGAGCTGGAAAGAACGAAACTGCAATCGTGGAGAGAACAGCATTGAAAAAAACATATAGGCTTACCCTTGGTATTGTGGCAGGTCTGGTTGTTGCCTTGATATTGATTGTTTTATATCAAAATTCCTACAAGATGACGGAAGAAAAAATACAAATTGCGACTCCCAAAGGAGTATTAACAGGTACACTGGCTTTGCCTAAGAACTACTCGGGAAAGATTGGACTGGTTGTTTTTGTCCATGGAGATGGTCCAATCAATGACACCTATGATGATGGATACAAACCACTGTGGGAAAGGTTCGCTTCTAAGGGCTATGCTTCCTTATCCCTGAATAAGCCCGGTATTAACGGCGCTCCAGGCAATTGGCTGGAGCAGAGCATGGAGGATCGGGCACAGGAGATTCGATATGCAGTTGACTGGGCCAAAACCTTACCGATGATTGATAAGCACAAGATCGGCCTATGGGGGGCCAGTCAAGCAGGCTGGGTCATTCCGAAAATCGTTAAAGAGGAGCATGATATTGCATTCAGCATCCTTGTATCGCCGGCCGTGAATTGGATTACACAAGGGCAATTTAACACCAGGAAAGAGTTGGAACAAGAAGGAGCTAGCCCGCAGCAAATTAAAAAGAGACTGGACTACGACCAAAAGATTCTACAACTACTGAAAAAACATGCTCCCTATGAAGAGTACCTAAGCATGGCCGATCCTGAGAATATAATTCCCAAAGAAAGATGGAGCTTTATAGGCAAAAATTTTCGTTCTGATTCTACGGAAGAATTAAGCTACTTAAAATCCCCAGTACTCTTGGTTCTGGCTGGAAAAGATATGAACGTAGATGTAAAAGACACCGAGCGAGTATATCGCCAAAAGATATCTCCAGAGCTGCTGTCTGTCATTCATTTGCCTGAAGTTGACCATTCCATGATGAATGAACAAATCGCGCATTCCAAGTCCCTAACCTTCTTAACAGCCATATTTGCCCCGAGACAATTGGTGAATAGTGAGTACCTGAAGATTCTTGCCGATTATGTCAGTCAGCATTAAACAATGATATTCTTTTTTTCCATATTTCTTTGGAATAGGCTAATGAAAACCCCATCGAAAAATAAAAGGACTGATCAGAACCCACAAAGATTCTTTCTACACCTTTGTCCTTGACTCTTTTTATGGCTTCATAAATAACGGCTTTTCCAAGCCCCATTTTTCTATACTTCGGTATCGTACCTACAGGCTCCAGTATTCCTATTTTATTTAGCTCGTCGTACCAGAGAGTAGTGAAAGAAGCAACTTCATTCGCATCCGAAATTCTAAACCCGTTTGGTAATTCCAGCTTTACATCATGCGGTACATTCATATAGGACGTCGTTTCTTTCCCATCCTGCAAGATGTACCCTCTTTTTTCAAAAGCTCCTTCAGTTGCTCTCCATCCTCGTTTACGATTATATCTAAGTAGCTACATTCTCACCATGTAAAGTTAATTTCAATTCATTTCAGCATAATCTATTATTTCATTTAGAAATTCATTTGAAGGAACTCAACTCATTTGTAAAATACGAACTGCGTTGAAACAACGATCAAAGTTACACTCACAAACAATGGGTTGCTATTTATAATCAAACTCGATAAGCGCTCATTCAACCCTTACCTGCCCTTGGTTAGGCTGGAAACAGATCTATGAACAACAAAAAAAAACGGCATTTCTGCCGTTTTTTCTAAAGAATGGACTCTCAGGGACTCGAACCCTGGACCAATTGATTAAGAGTCAACTGCTCTACCAACTGAGCTAAGAGTCCATATAAAATTATGGTGGAGCCTAGGGGGATCGAACCCCTGACCTCATCGCTGCCAGCGATGCGCTCTCCCAGCTGAGCTAAGGCCCCGTCACATGTAAATGAATTAACGTTTCAAGCGACTTCTATATCATATAAAATATTCGACCCTGTGTCAATACTTTTATAAAAAAAATATAATCCTCTTTCCACAACGGCCCTAAAAAGATACAGTCAGCGATCAGTCGCTGTCTGTATCTTTGGATAACAGTGTTTTCAGTTCCTTCATAAACATATTGATGTCTTTGAACTGCCGATAGACGGACGCAAAGCGTACGTAGGCGACTTCATCCACCGGATAGAGCTGTTCCATGACTAGCTCACCAATCTGCTGGCTATCCACCTCTGTGGCTGCTGTGTTGCGTATAGCGTTTTCCACCTGAGATACGATCAGATCGAGTTGCTCGACTGATACTGGACGCTTTTCACAGGCTCGAATGAGACCGCGCAGCATTTTATCACGGCTAAACTCTTCACGGCTGCCATCTTTTTTGATGACCATCAATGGGGTCTCTTCTACCATTTCAAAGGTGGTAAAACGCCTGGCACACTGCTCGCATTCGCGACGGCGGCGGATGGACTTATTATCATTCGCTGGTCGCGAATCCAACACTTTCGTGCCATTGTAGGCACAATACGGGCACTTCATAATCTCATCACTTCCTTTTTCCAATAAATTCCCGAAGCTTTTTAGTAATAATTTTGTCGAAACGGATCATAATATGTTTACCACGTCGCGAGGAGGTGAACAACAATGGCACAAGGAAACAATGGCAACTCCAACAACCTGGTAGTCAGCAGATCCTCCGGTGCTCTGGAGCAAATGAAATATGAAATCGCTCAAGAGCTAGGTATCAGCATTCCTCAAGATGGATACCAAGGTAACATGACTTCCTATGAGAACGGTTCGATCGGGGGCTACATCACAAAACGCCTCGTAACGATCGCCGAACAACAATTGGCAGGTCAATACCAATAATCTCGGTAATAATCAAGAAGTAATACGAAAAAGTGTAGGGATAGGCTGCTAAAAACAGCCTGTCCTGCGCTTTTTTCATTTTAAAGCGAAAAGGCTCATATTGTCATTAACCTGTCACTTAAAACTCATTATAAATTTTTGTATATTGCCTGTAATAGTAGATGACTCGCTGTACATAATGCCGTGTCTCACCAAAAGGGATTTGCTTAATGGACTCTTCTTTGCCATCCCACACCCCTTGATCCAGCCACTCCTTAACTTTACCTGGACCAGCATTGTATGCCGCTACGATGACCACAGGATTATCCTGAAACTTCATAGACAGGTTATGCAGATACCAGGTTCCCAGCTCAATGTTGGTGCCGGGCTCGTGCTTTACACTGTCCAGCGGGACCTTCTGAATCTGGGCACTGTCCATAATCCAATTGGCGGTATTCGGCATAATCTGCATAAGCCCCAGTGCACCCTTGTGTGACTGCTTGCTGGTTTTAAAGTTTGTTTCCACACGGATAATAGACGCCACCAAAAATGGGTCCACTTCATACGTCTGAGAATATTGCCGAATTTCATCCTTATATTGAATCGGGTAAAACCATGACATCCAATTGGAATTGAGGAACAGAATCAGGACAAATCCGACAAACAAAATGAGCAGGACTCTTTTTTTACGTAAAATGTTCATGCAAGTCCCTTTCGCTGCCAAAACTGATCAATTTGCCGCTTCGTCTCAGTCTGTGTTCCGCTATTATCAATAACAATATCAGCCAAACTTTTTTTCTGCTCGATATCCATTTGTGCGGACAGGCGAAGCTCGGCTTGCTCTTCTGTCAGACCGTCTCTAAGCATCAGACGTCGGAGCTGAATATCACGTGGTACATATACAACCATAATTTCCTCGTACAGGCTCTCCAGCCCAGACTCATACATTAACGGGATATCTGCCAAAACAAGCTTGTCCGGCTGCTCCCGTTCATAAGCTTCCATGCGCAGACGCATTTCCTCACGAATAGCAGGATGCGTAATATCGTTAAGTGCCTGTCGCTGAACAGGGTCTCCGAATACAATCTCTCCCAGTCTTTTGCGGTGCAGGGTACCGTCACTGTTCACTATAGCTTGTCCAAAATGCTGTATGACCGCCGCCAGCACCGGATGCCCCGGAAGCATGACTTCCCGGGCAATGGCATCTGCGTCGATCAGCAGCGCACCCTTGGCGACCAAAAGAGCCGACACGGTGCTTTTTCCGGTAGCGATCCCTCCGGTTAATCCGATATTCATGCTCTTCACCTCATAACAGCTTCAATATGCCCATCATAATGAGTAATAATGCCGGCAATACACCGAGCGCCTTCATAAATCGAAATGCTGACAGGAAGAACCCTGCCTTCATACCAGCAATTAAAAATACACCACTGAATAACGTAATAGCCAGCGCAGTAGACAGGGGCTGAAAACCAAGCATGGCTGCACCTAATCCCGCTCCGAACGCATCGACCGATAATGCAATACCTAACCAAACCGCTTCGGTAGCAGATATACTGCCGGAACGGTCCATATCCGCAGCAGATGGGCTTCGAAGAATCCGAATAACAAGCCCCCATTTGCGGAACTCCAGCGAAAATAACGTTCGCTCCTCTTGCTGTAGCTCCAAAGAGGTTTCTGTCGGTAGGCCTTTTCCTGAGCTGCTTAGAGACTCTGTATTGGCATCCTCTGCACTTTTTTTCTCCGCAAGTGCTGATATATTCTCTGAATCAACCTGTTCCGTAAGGCGAAGATTCCCCGGGACTTCCGCTGCTTCCTCCGTCAAATCTTCCTTGCGGTGCAGAGCCTGAATCAAAGAGTAGCAGCCGATACAGATCAGAATGACAGCACCGAAAACCGTCGTATATACAGGAGACAGAACACGAGATAGTAATGCGCCGAGCTGCATGGATATGCCGATCACTAAACCTGAACATACTGAGATGATCGCAATCGACAACAGTGGAATTTTCATTTTGCGCAGACCATATGTAACACCGACTCCGAAACTGTCCAAACTTAGTGCAAATGCCAGTAACAGCAGGGCTCCCCAATGATTTGCCACTCCAAATTCCCTCCCATTGCGAAGGCTGGGCCTTACAGCAACCTACTTCCTTCGCAGTATTGGTACTTGGAACAATATATGAGAGGGATGGGCTTGGGGTGACTGTGCCTGTTTAGCGCAAAGGCTGGCAGACCGGGCAATGATGTGTGCCACGTCCGGCTACGACGGATTTTTCGATCAATGTACCACAGTTCATGCAAGGCTTCGCGTTACGTCCATAAATTTGCAACTGATGCTGGAAATCGCCCGTTTTGCCCTGTCCGTTGACGAATGATTTGATGGACGAGCCACCAACCTGAATCGACGCGCCCAGCGTGGAGACAATAGCTTCATGCAGTATGCGAAATTGACTATCCGTTAAGCTTTTGGCTGGCTGTGCCGGATGAATCCCTGCCTTAAATAACGATTCATCTACATAAATATTCCCGATGCCTACTACATATGACTGGTTTAACAGCGCTGCCTTGATCGAAGTCGAACGAGTTCCAACAGCGGCACGCAGCATTTCAGGTGTAAAAGCCTCGTCCATCGGTTCCAAACCGAGTTTGTTTAGCGGCTTTTCCAGCAAATCCTGTCCTGCCGGAAATAAGTGCATCGTGCCGAACTGGCGCACATCCTGATAACGCAGCTCCGTACCATCTTTAAAATGAAAGATGACATGGGTATGCTTTTCCACAGGATCATCTTGTGAATACAATCCATAGCGTCCTTCCATTCGAAGATGGGAGACAAGCACCAGCCCGTCCAGCAAAATCCGAAGAAACTTACCGCGTCTCTCCACTCCTGTAATCCGGTGGCCGGCCAATTCCATCGCAAATGCGTGGATATCATCGGGACGTTGGATAATACGAGGCAAATTTACGGTTACATGATCTATATGTTTATCAACGATAAGCTCGTTTAGTGTTCGTTTAATGGTTTCTACTTCCGGTAATTCCGGCATGATGTCTTCACCTCACCCTATATTATAACGGAAGCAACGTCAAATTGGGACTATCTGCTCATTGAAATATCTTACTTGGCCTCATACCAATTGCTGCCATAGCTGACTTCCGCTTTAAGCGGTACAGCCAATTTTAATGCAGCTTCCATGGTAGCCGGGACAAGCTCTTTCATCGTCTCCATTTCCTCAGGCGGAACCTCGAATACAAGCTCATCATGTACTTGTAGCAGCATGCGGCTGCGAAGATTGCGTTCACGCAGCGCTGCGTCCATCTGCACCATCGCCAGCTTGATAATATCGGCTGCGGTACCTTGAATCGGCGTATTCATCGCTGTACGCTCAGCGAACGAACGCTGGTTGAAATTGCTGGCGTTAATCTCAGGCAAATATCGTCTGCGTTCCAGTAGCGTTTTTACGTATCCATCCCTCTTCGCATCCTTCACAATATCATCCATGTAACGGCGAACACCTTGGAACACGTCAAAATACTGGTCGATAAAGCGAGCCGCTTCCTTCCGGGTAATATTCAAATTTTGCGACAGACCATAGTCGCTAATCCCGTAAACGATCCCAAAGTTGACCGCCTTTGCGGAACGACGCATATCGGAATCTACAGCTTCTGCTGGTACACCGAACACATCGGATGCGGTCTTGGTATGGATGTCCATATCGTGGACAAAAGCCTCTTTCAAACGCTCATCATCCGAAATATCAGCCAGCACCCGCAGCTCGATTTGTGAATAGTCTGCCGCCAAAATCGACCAGCCCGGCTCCGAGGGAACAAATACTTTGCGGATTTTGCGTCCTTCTTCGAGACGGATCGGGATATTCTGCAAATTCGGAAATTGACTGCTCAAGCGTCCGGTTGCCGCAACCGTCTGCCGGAAATACGTATGCACTTTACCTGTCTTCTCCGAAATTTCTTTAAGCAATCCTTCGACATACGTCGATTGGAGTTTGGCAATGGTGCGATATTGCAAAATATTTTGCACAATATCATGATATGGAGCAAGCTTTTCCAGTACCTCTGCATCGGTCGAGTACCCGGTTTTTGTCTTTTTAATAACTGGCAGACCCAGTTTATCAAACAAAATCTCACCCAACTGCTTGGGCGAATTAAGATTGAACTCTACCCCTGCAATGCTGTAGATCTCACCCACCAACGTTGCAATCTGGGCTTCAAATTCTTTACCCAAAGCGCGCAGTTCCTCTACATTCACCAAAATCCCCTGCTTCTCCATATCCGCCAGAATGCGTGATAACGGCATCTCCAGCTCATGGAACAGCTTGTGCATTTCCGTCTTTTCCAGTTCCGCCTGCTGCACAGGTACCAATGCTTCGATCACTGCTGCCTTACGTGCCACATGATCGGATAGTACATCCACGTCAGGAACTTTATATTTAGCTCCTTTACCAAACACTTCGTCATCTGGACGAATCGATGACAAGCCATACTTGGCTGCCAGTCCACTCAACGTCTGATTCGCGTCTGTCGGGTCTAGCAAGTATCCGGCCAGTTGCACATCAAATTCGGCTCCGGCAAACTCAATTCCATGCCAGTGTAAAGCCAAGTCTGTACGGTGCAAATCATGACCGCGTTTTTTGCGTTCAGGATCGGCAAGCCATTCGCGAATAGGGGTAGCTGCATCACTTTGTAGAACATTCAGTGTCATAAAGAACTGCCGCCCCGTTGCGGCAAATATTAAGCCTACAATTTCAGCATGATGCGGATTATCACCATGCGTCTCCACATGCAGCACATCTATGTTATTCAGCACTTCTACCAATTCGCTGATACGCTCTTCATCCAGCACAGTCACGTCTGCCGCGGCTTCCTCTACGCCAACTCCAGCACTGCCAACCTCGCCCGATAAGGATAAACGCTCCAGCAGGGATTTGAACTCCAGCTTCGCTAGAGCTGGTCCAGCCGTCTCAGCCTGCAGCCCGCTGAAAACTACATCTTCCAGCTGTTTGTCCAACGTTACATCCCGATAAATAGTCGCCAATTCCTTGCTCATTCGTGCATCGTCAGCATGTGTCTCCACGCGTTCTTTCATTTTGCCCTTCAGCTCATCCGTGTGCGCCAGCACCTCTTCGACTGAACCATATTGATGCAGCAGCTTGAGCGCTGTTTTCTCACCCACGCCCGGAATGCCAGGAATATTATCCGACGTATCGCCCATCAGACCCTTAAGGTCTATGATTTGGAGCGGCTTCAAGCCGTAACGTTCCTGAATCTGCTCAGGTCCGTACGTTTCCACCTCGGTAACCCCTTTGCGGGTTAAGCCGACCGTGACATGGTCTGAAGCCAATTGAAGCATGTCCTTGTCGCCAGTCACAACCAGCACATTGAAACCCGCTTCGTCCGCTGTTCTGGACAGGGTGCCTATAATATCGTCTGCCTCATAGCCATCCAGTTCAAATTGGGCAATGCCAAAGGCGGTCAATAGCTCTTTCAGCAGCGGAAATTGCTGGGACAGCTCCGGCGGCGTTTTCTCCCGTCCACCTTTGTAATCCTCGTACCCTTTATGGCGAAACGTAATTTTACCAGCATCAAAAGCGACCAAGATATGTGTTGGTTTGTGCTCCTCCAAAAGCCGCAATAACATTGTCGTAAATCCATACACCGCGTTCGTCTGCTGTCCGCTTGAATTCGTCAACGGCGGCATAGCAAAAAACGCCCGGTATATGATACTGTTACCATCTATAAGCATGAGTTTATCCATTTCGCACCTCACAAGTTCATCAATGCATTCGTAACGTTCTTACGTTTTACGCATTCCTCTTCCTATCTTAACATACAAGACTCTTTTTCAGAAAAAAACGGCTGTTTCCTAGCCAAATTTGCCTTTTGCTCAAAGACAAGTCTGGGTTGGAAACAGCCGCTATATACCAATCGCTCTACTGGTTCAAATCTGGTCTCTCCCCTGTCACGAGATATACAGTGCTTTCACCGATATTCGTGGCATGGTCACCAATACGTTCAATGTACCGTCCTACAAGCAATTGCAACATGGCTTGTGAAGCCTCTGCTGGCTTTTCTACCATAAAAGCGTATAGATCGCTGATCATGTGGCTGTACAAGGAATCTACCCGATCATCCTCTTTAGCCATTTTGTAGGCCAGATCTGTATTTTCATCCAAATAGGATTTGATCGCATTGTCGATCATTTCTTTAACAATGGAAGCCATGTGTGGGATATCTACCAACGGCTTCATCGCCTGTTGCCCTTCCAAGCGAAGTGTGACCTTAGCAATATCAAGTGCCAAATCGCCCATACGTTCCAAATCACTGGAAATTTTAAATGCAACAATGATCCGGCGTAAATCCTTCGCTACCGGCTGCTGGGTAATTATGAGCTTGGAGCCCATATCCAGAATATTTTCTTCCATTGTATTGAGGGATGCATCATTTTTGACTACCTGCTGGGCCATTTCTGTATTTTTGGTCTGCAAACATTCAATAGCCTGATCGAGCGCCTTCGAAACGTGTGCACCCATTTCGCGCAGTACGGCTCTCAGTTCTTCTAATCCTTCATCAAAACCTTTTCTACGTATCATTTCGAAGTCACCCCTTCTCGCATAATCATCAATTTGGCTTTAGCCAAAACGCCCGGAAATATAATCTTCCGTACGTGAATCCTGTGGCGTGGAAAACATCGTCTCAGTATCCGCTGCCTCCACTACAACCCCATTCAAAAAGAACGCAGTTCGACCAGACACACGCGCTGCCTGATGCATGTTATGCGTCACCATGACGATAGTATACGTGTCTCTTAATTCTTGAACCAGTTCTTCAATTTTCATTGTCGAGATCGGATCCAGCGCAGATGTAGCCTCGTCCATGAGTAAAATATCTGGCTGTACAGCAAGCGCCCGGGCAATGCATAGCCGTTGTTGTTGTCCACCGGACAAGCTCAGAGCAGAACGCTTCAGAAAATTTTTAACCTCTTCCCAAAGTGCTGCCTGCCGCAGACTTTGCTCCACCAGTTCATCTAACTTGTCCTTTTGCCGAATTCCATGCAAACGCGGGCCATAGGCCACGTTATCATAAATGGATTTGGGAAACGGGTTAGGCTGTTGAAAAACCATTCCCACCTGTTTACGCAGCATTTCTACTTCCATGGTATCGCCGTATATATCCTGACCTGCGATGCTCACGGTGCCTTCAATACGTGTTCCCGGTATCATGTCATTCATCCGGTTCAGCGTACGTAGCAAGGTTGATTTGCCGCAGCCGGATGGGCCGATGAAGGCTGTTACCGTTTTTTCAGGAATATCCAGGTTTATATGTTTCAACGCGTGGAATTTTTCATAATACAAATTCAGCTTATCAATCCGGATTACGGAATCATTCATGGATTTATGATCTCCTTCGTGTTGCAGTTATGGTCCTCAAGCATTGCACCTGATTTGCACAATATGAAGATTATATAAGCTGTGTGTAAATTCAGTGTGGTGGATTTGTTAACGGTATGTAAAATGATCAAGAACTCAGCATGAGTTCAAGCTCCTGTGCAATTCCGGCTGCATTCAAGGCCGCTTCTTCTGCGGAACGGGACATTTCGCTGTTTTTAGCCTCTATTTCATCGACTGCCTGCAATAATTTGGCAAACGTTTGGGTTCCGGCAGATATAAATTTAGACCCTGTATGAATCTGCTGCATACTCGTATCCGTCAGTTCAGCGGTATCACGCAGCATTTGCTCGATATGAGTGAGTAAGCCTGTAATCTGTACAGAAAAAGCTTTGGTCTGGAGTGACATATTTCGAACCTCTTGAGACACAATCTGAAAACCACGCCCGTGTTCACCAGCATGAGCCGCTTCAATGGACGCATTGATCGCCAGTAATCCGCTGTGATCTGCCAGTGCACGAATGGATGAAGCCATGCCCGCAATATCATTGAGCGATTGGGTTAACGCCGTCATCTGCTCATGCTGGCGCTTCATTTGCTCCGTCACTGCATGATAAGAAAGCAGAACATCCTCCAGTTCCACTTTGCCACGGCGGGATAATTCACTCATTGAGCGGGTTAGCTGCACACTGTCATCGGCCTCTTTCGCTGCATCCAGAACAGTCATCCGAATACGCTGGACTCCGTCATAGCTATGTCGAATCACATCGCCCCGGTCTTCGTCTGCTTCTCTTTGCATTCGCTGAACGACAGACAGGATATCACGAATTGTGAGTACACCGAGTAATCTTGTCCCTTCCTTTATTAGTAAACAATCGTAAAAACACTGATCTTCACGCATCATCGCCTGTTCTACAATTTCTGCTGCTGGACTTTTCAGATCCACAATTAATGTATTGGGATCGGCAAATATAGAAGCCGGTTTGTCATAGAACAATGCCGCAGCAAACCTGCCCGTAAAATGACGATTGTACGCATCTCTCATGATGATGCCCAAAGGAAGATCATTTTTATCCACGACGATGACACAGGGAATATCTTCCTGTGTTTTCATGAGTGCTAACAGTTCTTTGCAAGACATATCCGTGCCAATGATCGGAACCTCCCGGCATGGCACATAGGTAGTAATCGGCTTGAACGTTTCACGTTCAATCACGGCAGTGGAACTCGTCTGGGTCTTTGGTTCCGTTATCATCGTTCTGAAGTCCCCTTTTTTTAACTACTTGAAGTGACGGGAACATCATATCGGTCATTTGTTGATTTTAACGGCTATTTTTGTTAACTAAATGTAAAATCACAAAATGGACATAAAAGTCACTGCTACTGCCTGGAAAGAGAAAAACGCTCCTCATTTATAACAAATGAGAAGCGCTTCTTTTTTTATTTACAACCAGCTTGTACCCCACTCCACGGATTGAATCAATATGAACCGAGTCGGGATCAAGCTCCAGCTTTTTACGTAAGGAACTGACGTGTACATCCACTGTCCGTTGACCGCCGATGTAGTCAAAGCCCCACACGGCATTCATTAGATCATCCCGAGTCAGGACCACACCCGGCTTGCGGGACAAATAGAGGAGCACCTCAAATTCCTTCGGTCTTAAGCTGATGGACTGACCTCCAAGAATGACTTCATATTTCTCAGGGTAGATCTCCAGCTCGCCCAGTTGAATTTTGGAGCCATCCTTCTGTTCAGACAACACTCCTTCATCCCCTCCGGATGTTCTTCGCAGTACAGCCGTTACGCGGGCCAGTAGCTCAGAAACGCCAAAAGGCTTTGTGATGTAGTCATCAGCACCCGACTTCAGTCCTTGGACCACCTCAGCCTCCCCGTTTTTAGCGGTTAGAATAATGATAGGTGTCGTTAGCCCCTGATGGCGAAGTCTGCTGAGAATATCCAGTCCATTCATCCCCGGCAGCATCAAATCCAGCAGGATCAAATCGTAGGATTCTCTGGAGGCTCTTTCAAACCCAGCACTGCCATGATCCTCCGTGTCCACTTCGAAACCTTCTTGTATCAAATTGTAGGATAGCAATCTGGCAAGCGTTGGTTCATCCTCAATAACCAGCAAACGTTGTCCCATTAATAACTTCATCTCCTGTTTACCTGTTAAAGGCGCATTGGTCAAAATCCTGAAATCTTTTCCATACTCATGCGACACCCGTTTATTTTATCACGGCATTGTTAACACAATGTAAAAAATATTATAGTTCATTCTTCCTGTTGCAATAACGGTAATTCAACGGTAAACGTGGTACCCAAACCAAGCTCGCTTTCCACTGAGAGTGTACCATGATGTAGATCGACCAAGTGCTTGACGATGGACAATCCCAGTCCCGTTCCGCCCGAGTTGCGCGAGCGTCCTTTGTCCACCCGGTAAAAGCGCTCAAAGATACGTGGCAGGTCCTTCTTCGGTATCCCAATACCCGTATCACTGACTGTAAATACGACCTTTTCCGTGTCATTGTCCCGTTGTAACGTTATAACCTTGATCTTTACCTTGCCGCCATCAAGGGTATAGTTAATGCCATTAGACAAAAGGTTCAGGAAAATCTGCTGAAGCTTATCTTCATCTGCCTCCATAAACAGTTCATCCGGGATATCCATGTGCAGCGTAATTCTTTTTTTGGCAGCTACATTATTCAGTTTCTCCAGCAATGATTCTATGAATGATGAGATATGAATCGGAGAGCAATCCAGAGGGGACCGTTTGGACTCGATTTTGGAAAGCTCCAGAATATCGCCGATCAGTCGATTCAGTCGTTCACTTTCGTCATATATAATTTGCAAAAAGGAACGGGCCGTTTCCTCATCTTTAACCCCGCCACCAAGCAATGTCTCGGCAAAACCCTTGACTGCGGCAATCGGTGTTTTTAGCTCATGGGATACGTTTGCCACAAATTCGCTTCGCATATTTTCCAACCGTCGAATAGCTGTAATATCCTGCAACAAGAACAGCATCCCCCGGTATCCCCCTTCATCCTCATACATAGGGACACCATCCAGCAAAACGAGTCGTTCTTCAGGATTGTACAAATGCACCTCACCATGCAGCCTTTCTCGGCTTTGTATACTGCCCTCAATTAGCTTTGTGAGCTCATAGTGCTTCTTAAGCTCATGATACGGCTTGTCTGTCACCCGCTTACCCACGACACCGAGCATACGCTCAGACTCACGGTTGACAAGCGCTATGCATTCACGAGCATCAATCATCAGAATCCCGCCTGTCATATTACTCATGACACTCTGGAGGAGATCCTCATTGTCACGTATCGTTTTCATTTGGTTTTGGAGACTGTCGGCCATACGATTAATAGCTTCACCCAGTTGTCCTACCTCATCCCGGCGCTGTACACCGACCCTAGCGTCATAATCTAGTCCTGAAATGCGGTTGGCTACCCCTGTAATATGTTCAATGGGCGAGGTGAGGCTGCGAGCAATACGATAGCTCATCAGTCCAGCAGCAATAAACAGCAACACAAGACCGATCCCGATGGCCGTCCAGCCTCGCTGCATTCCCTCTTCCACCGCTTTCAGACTCATGGACAAACGGATATATCCGTCAAAGCCCTTGTCCGATACAACAGGCTCAGCGACGTATAGCATGTTTCGTTGCAAAGTTTCACTGTAGCGTATCGTCCGTCCGATTCCCTCCGACGTAGCTTGCCGTATTTCTTCACGCGATGCATGGTTTTCCATCTTGCGTGGATCGCTTAACGAATCACCCACCACCGTTCCATCCTTACGAATGAAGGTCACTCGCGAATCGGTCAGATGGGCAATTTCCTTCGCCTTCTGAGAATAATAGGAGACGTAATCTGTGCTGGATAGGGCATCAGCATTAACAAATGGGAAAGTAGCGCGAAGCAGATCGATCTCGCGACCCATGTTCTCCTCTAGCACCTTCATATTCGAATTTTTGAAAATTTGCCCCATAGTGATCCCAGCAGCAAGGACAGATACGCCAATCAAAATCAGCATGATCAGGGTAAGCCTGAAACGAAACGATTTCATAGAAATTTGCCCATCCTTTTATGTAAGTTAATCTCATTCTACAGGCTACCTGCATTATGTTCCACTGTGAAAAGAAAAAAAGGCCGGAGCAAAAGACTGCCCCAACCTTTTCTTTATCCTCTTATCCGTTTACAACTTCACCGCCATTGATATGAATAACCTGCCCGCTTACATAAGACGAATCGTCTGAGGCAAGGTACACATAAGCTGGCGCTAATTCTTCCGGCTGACCTGGGCGCTTCATAGGCTGTGCTCCTCCAAATTCGCTCACTGTTTTTGCATCAAAGGTAGACGGGATTAACGGTGTCCAGATCGGTCCTGGGGCTACAGCGTTCACCCGAATACCTTGATCCGCCAAATTGAGCGAAAGGGAACGAGTGAATGATGTGATTGCCCCTTTGGTGGAGGAATAATCAATGAGTGTCTTATTCCCAGCATACGCGGTAATCGACGTTGTGTTGACGATCGCGCTCCCTTTCTTCAAATGCGGCAATGCCGCTTGTGTCAGGAAGAACATACCGAAGATATTCGTACGGAACGTGCGCTCCAACTGTTCTTTGGTGATATCCTCCAGCTTTTGCTGTGGATGCTGCTCGGCCGCATTGTTCACGACAATGTCGAGCTTGCCCAGTTCGTTCACCGTCTGTTGCACCGCTTTTTTGGCAAATTGGTCATCTCCGATATCGCCAGGAATCAACACGCATTTGCGTCCTTCCTGTTCGACTTGACGCTTGGTTTCTTCCGCATCCTTATGCTCATTCAAGTAGACGATAGCTACGTCCGCACCTTCTTTGGCATACGTGACAGCTACAGCCCGCCCAATTCCACTGTCTCCACCAGTAATCAGTGCAACTTTGCCTGTGAGCTTGCCAGCCGCTTTGTAAGTTGGTTTTTCGAATTGAGGTGCAGGCGTCATTTTGGATTCAATCCCCGGTTGCTGGTCCTGATGCTGTGGGGGCAAGGTTTGCTGAGGTTGGTTGCTTTTAGCCATTATACATTCTCCCTTCAAAATCAGATATTTTTTAGGATGCAACATTTGCATCCACTCTACTCCTGATTTACCACACAAACTTATCGGTTAAACGAAAAAAGAAAAAACTAGCTATATGAGCACACAAAAAAACGGCCTGTGCTTATTCTGCACAGACCGCTTTATTCAACGTTAGCCTTCGTCATTATTTAATTGGCCGATTAAAATGGTTCATTAAATAATATCGCTATATATCATTAAAAACGTAATTAAGATCATGAAGACAGCCAGCAGCGTACTGAACATCCGAATTTTGCTAGCGTATTGCGTAATCGGCTGTTGGTTGCGAATCGCTTCCAGCGACAACCGTAACGGCTTACCCATAGCCCCAGCGATACCGGAAATAGCAAGAAACAATACCAACACGACCACGATCCAAGCTACGGAATATGGACCCCAGGCAAAAATCATATAGATACCGCTAATAAGCACGAGAATCAGTGCGAATTGAGCCAAACGATTCAATAGCTGCACAGCCGATATCGTCCCTTCCTGCGCGCTTGGAGCCAATTTGTCGATTTTGCCCACGACGAAGGGGAGCAATAAATAAAAGCCCATTGCCAGTGATCCAATAATGTGAATAAAAGACATTCTTTACAACCTCCCAGTTCTTTGTTTTCTTACAAACTTTTTTTCCATAGAACGATCATATTCCAACGAATGACTAGCATCTTTACAATGTTTTGGGACATGCTTTTCTATGTAACTATTAGTGCATATGAACTCTATTATACCGGGGAAGTGGATCAAAGCAAAGGAATAGGACGGGGAAAGTTTCAGCTTGGGGGGAGGGTACAAATCCAAACTGAAATTTTCAATATTAAATAAAAAGGAAGAAAACGAATAGACTATTAAAAAATAAAAGAGGTGGCCAGCAGCCATAACGATGGCTAGGGGACACCTCTTCAAGTAAAAGTATACTGTTTTAGTAGAAAATCGGATCTATACGTTGACTATTTTAGTCACATTGCGAACCGCTTCAGCGGATTCATCGAGCGCTGCTTTTTCTTCGGCTGTCAATTCCAACTCGAACACTTTTTCGATGCCATTACCGCCAAGAAGTGTAGGCACACCGAGGAACAAGTCCTGATAGCCATACTCTCCTTCCAGGTAAGCAATGACTGGAATAATCCGTTTTTTATCTTTTACAATCGCTTCTGTCATTTGCGCAAGCGAAGCTGCCGGAGCATAATATGCGCTGCCATTACCCAATAGGTTAACGATCTCTCCGCCGCCCACTCGTGTACGTTGTACGATCGCCTTGATACGTTCCTGAGAAATCAGGTTTTCGATAGGTATACCTCCCACGCTGGAATAGCGTACGAGCGGCACCATATCATCACCGTGACCACCCATAACGAAGCCGCGCACGTCTTCAACCGAAACGTTCAGTTCCTGTGCAATAAAGGTACAATACCGGGCTGTATCCAGCACACCTGATTGACCAATAACCCGATTTTTCGGGAAATCAAGCGTTTGGTATGCAGTATAGGTCATAGCATCGACCGGATTACTCAGAATAATGACGATAGAATCGGGCGCATACTTCTTCACATTCTCACATACGGATTTTACAATTCCTGCGTTCGTGTTGACCAAATCATCACGGCTCATACCCGGCTTGCGCGCGATCCCGGCTGTAATAATGACGATATCCGAGTTAGCTGCATCCTCGTAATTAGAAGTGCCCATGATCTGGGTGTCAAATCCCTGCACTGGACCAGCTTCCAAAATATCAAGCGCTTTGCCTTTAGTCGGATTCTCTAGTTGCGGAATATCGATGAGTACGATATCACCTAACTCCTTTTGAGCCAGCAGCAATGCGGTAGTGGCACCGGTAAAACCGGCGCCAACAATGGATATTTTTTTGCGTTGAATGGTCAAGTAGTATTCCCCTTCCTTACAGGTTACTGATAATGGTATCCGCGAACTCGGAGCATTTCACCTGTGTAGCACCATCCATCAGACGGGCAAAATCATAAGTTACAATCTTCTTATTAATGGACGTCTCCAGTCCTTTGTAAATCAGGTCAGCTGCTTCTTTCCAACCCAAGTGTTCAAGCAGCATGACGCCGGACAGAATTACGGAACCAGGGTTCACTACGTCTTTGTCAGCATATTTTGGAGCTGTACCATGTGTAGCTTCAAAGATAGCATGCCCGGTTACATAGTTAATGTTTGCACCTGGCGCGATACCAATTCCACCAACTTGAGCAGCAAGAGCATCGGACAGATAGTCCCCGTTCAGGTTCAGCGTAGCAATGACATCAAATTCAGAAGGACGAGTCAGCACCTGCTGAAGTGCAATATCAGCAATCGCATCCTTGATAATGATTTTGCCTGCATCTTCAGCTGCTTTTTGAGCTGCATTTGCCGCATCCTCACCTTCTTTTTCCTTGATGACATCATACTGGGCCCAAGTAAATACTTTATCTGCAAATTCTTGCTCGGCTACTTCATAGCCCCAGTTCTTGAAGGCACCTTCGGTAAATTTCATAATGTTACCTTTGTGTACGAGCGTTACACTCTTGCGTCCGTGGTCAACAGCATACTGAATAGCTGCCCGTACCAGACGCTTTGACCCCTCGGAAGACACTGGCTTGATCCCAATTCCTGAAGTTTCAGGGAAACGGATTTTATTCACGCCCAGCTCTTGCTGAAGGAACTGAATCACCTTTTTCACGTCTTCGGACCCTTCGGCATATTCGATCCCTGCGTAGATATCTTCTGTGTTCTCACGGAAAATGACCATGTCCACCAACTCAGGACGTTTTACTGGAGACGGCACACCGTTAAAGTAACGAACAGGACGCAGACATACGTATAAATCCAGTTCTTGGCGCAATGCCACATTCAATGAACGGATACCACCGCCAATAGGTGTCGTAAGTGGACCTTTAATGGCTACAATATACTCACGGATGGCTTCCAACGTATCGTTAGGGAGCCACTCACCGTATGTATTGAAAGCTTTCTCACCAGCGAATACTTCATACCAGGCAATCTTTTTCGTGCCGTTATATGCCTTTTCTACAGCTGCGTCCAGTACGCGCTTGGAAGCTTTCCAGATGTCGCGACCTGTGCCGTCACCTTCGATAAACGGAATGACCGGATGGTTTGGAACCTGCAGTTGACCGTTATCAATCGTAATTTTTTCGCCTTCAGTTGGGAGCTCAAACTTTTCAAATTTCGCCATAAGTTCCTTTTCCTCCTCAGATATGAATGGGTACAGGACGAAAGACATGATCTTTATCATAGACAAAAAATTACATCTCTCGCCGACCCTTCTATTGTACCTTATTTTTTAAATTCAGGGTATACAACCTCAATCTTCCTCCAAAGGTTAGCGCAACTCTGGTGACACATATTTTTGATCCATTGGGCCTGTGTATTCGGCACGAGGACGAATCAAACGGTTATTTTCATACTGCTCTAAAATATGTGCAGTCCACCCCGATACACGGCTCATAGCAAAGATAGGAGTAAACAAATCCCTCTTAATACCCAGCTGGGTATATACGGAAGCAGAATAAAAATCCACATTCGGTTTCAAGCCTTTTTGCCCTGTTACAATACTTTCAATTCGAACTGACATATCAAACAACGTAGTGTCGCCGTTCATTTCTCCCAGTTCGCGGGACATTTTGTGCAAATGCTTGGCACGCGGATCACCGTTTTTATAGACACGATGTCCGAAGCCCATAATTTTTTCGCGGTTATCCAGTTTGGCCTGAATATAGGAGTCCACCTGATCCAGACCGCCAATCTCCTCCAACGTTTTGGCAACAGCCTCATTGGCTCCACCATGCAACGGTCCTTTTAAGGCCCCGATGGCAGACGTGATCCCGGAATAAATATCTGATAAAGTGGCTACCGTTACACGCGCAGCAAAGGTCGAAGCATTCAATTCATGATCGGCATGCAGCACGAGAGCCTGATTGAACGCTTTAATAGCCGTCTCCTCCGGATCCCTGCCAGTCAGCTGATACAAAAAGTTTTCAGCAATAGAAACACCTTTTTTAGGCGCAATTGGTTCCAAGCCTTCGCGTATACGTGCTATGGCTGCCACAATTGTGGGCAATTGCGCCTGAAGCTTGACGGTTTTAGTCACATTGGACTCTCTTGACATATCATCCGCCTCTGGGTCATACAAAGCAAGAGACGATACAGCTGACCTCAAGGCAGCCATCGTGCTCAATTCTTTCGGGTATAACTTTAATTGAGTAATAATTTCATCCGGAATAGCAGCATAGTCGCTTAACTGGCTGCGAAGCTCTTGCAATTGTTCTTGGTCAGGTAATTTTCCAAACCACAACAAATAAGCTACCTCTTCAAAATCGGCGTTAACAGCCAAATCATCAATGTTATAACCCCGGTACGTGAGAACGCCATCTACGATAGAGCTTATGGAGGAAGTGGTCGCTACGATCCCTTCCAGACCTTTGGTCGCCGTCATCGTTACATCTCTCCTTTGTAAAAACATTGTGAACGGACTTGCAATGTAAACATTTTCAAAAGTAAGATATGTCTTTTAAATAGCTGAGTAATGTTAACGCCATATGTCAATATTTAAACCTTCTTTTACTATACTGGATTTTGTCGTTTATGTGAACATTGAGGGCTATTCCAACACATTCAAATGTTTTATCGCTTCTATAAAGAAATTTTTGAAACCCCTTACAAAAAATATGAGCTCATTTGCACTTTTTTACATAGGTCTTGTCTTACCCTCTCCCCGCATAAGTATAGTAGAGCACTGATTTTAAGGGACACCATCGAAAAGAAAGGAGTCGTGAGCGCTTGAGTCGGTTAATCCTGAATCGCATATTACGTGCTCTATGGGTCGTAATCGTGATTGTAGCTCTGTTGCTGGGCATATATGTGCTGTTCCCTCTCGTTTATCCTTTCCTATTCGCCTGGCTTGTGGCCTATGCTATGAACCCACTGGTCGTTTTTTTGCATAACAAGGCTCGTATGCCGCGTTGGGCAGCTGTCACGGTCTCATTATTTGTATATTTAGGCGGAATCGCAATCATCCTGTCTGCTGCAATCACCCGCATGGTTCGAGAAGTGATTAAGCTGGCCATGACTTTTGACGGGCATATCGAGCGTTTTAAAAGCCTGTTTATTGATTGGACTCAAAGCGATTTGATCCAAAATATAATTATTGAAATCAACCATTTTATTCGGGATAATCCCGATTACCAACACACCATCAACAGCAATATTGATAAAACGACTCAAACCGTCAGTTCGGCTGTTACTACGCTAGTTGGTCAATTTTTTAATGGGGTTTTGAATTTGCTAACCTCTCTGCCTAATATGGGAGCTGTGCTTATGGTTATTGTATTATCCGCCTTTTTTATTAGTAAGGATTGGGATCGACATTATCGGATACTTTCGAATACGGTTCCAGACACGATCCGCAAACCATTGTCAGATATTTGGCACGATCTGCGTAAAGCATTGTACGGATATTTGCGTGCACAGTTTATTATCATTTCCATTACGGCATTAACGGTTATCATTGGGCTGTTCATCTTACGTGTAGAATCGGCCTTTACCATCGGTTTGATGATCGGGCTGGTGGATTTGTTACCTTATTTAGGGGTTGGCATTGTGATGATTCCGTGGATACTGTATGCGTATATGTCAGGGAATTTGGCACTAGGGGTTGGATTGTCGATCCTATATGCCATCCTGTTGATTGGACGGCAGATCGTGGAACCTAAGGTGCTGGCCAGCAGCGTGGGATTGAACCCGCTTCCCACCCTCATCGGTATGTTCATCGGGCTCAAGCTGTTTGGCGTTTTAGGACTCATTATCGGACCTGTATCACTTATCGTCCTTGATGCACTAAATCGCGCGAATGTCATTCAGGACTTGCGCAACTATATTCTTGCTGGAAGAGTCCGTTAGTCATGGATAGGGGATAACGGCAGCTCAGTCAAAAGCGCCGAAATGTAATACTGCCGTTTTTCATTTTTTTCTCCAGCCACTTTAATAAAAAACGTCGGTACAATACTCGTGTTAAAGGAAATACCAACGTAAAACCAATAATATCCGTTATAAATCCAGGGATGAGCAGCAAGCTCCCACCGAAAAACACACATAATCCATCTAGCATTTTACGGCCGGGCATTTGGCCCCGATTCATTTCATTTTTGGCATCGGCAATCACCTTTCGGCCTTCAAATTGCATCATGGCAGCGCCAATCAAGGTCGTCAGAATAATGAGCAGAATAGTTTTCCCCGCTCCAATCCAGTGACTTACCCATATAAACCCGTACAGCTCCGCCAAAGGAATGAGCAGCAGCAACAGCCACAGACGTTTACGCATCATCATGACTTCTGTCCCTCCCCGCCTGCAATAGCAGACCTTAACGCAGTGTACAACTCAGGTAGTGCCTGATCAAGCCGAACGGGCTTCCAGTCGGTATTCAGCCACACATGTCGTGTCGTTCCCGTGACCAGCAGTTCTCCCGGCAGCGTGTCAGCCTCTGTCCATACCTTTCCCACATTCTTTTGGTGCTCCTCCTCCGTTACCCGTCGAACCTCATAAGTATAGTTCAAACGTAGTCTGGAGAAGTCCGTAATAGCGGTATAAATAGTAACTAAATCATCATATCGAGCAGGACTCGCATATTTCGCATTGATTTCAATAACTGGCAGCAAAACTCCCCGATCTTCCATACTCCGGTAGTTAAAGCCTGCCTGCCGGATCATTTCCGTACGCCCGATCTCAAACCAGTTTAAATAATTCGCATGATACACGACCCCCATCTGGTCGCTTTCCTGATAACGGACACGTAGAGGTGCGCCATACCATCGTAGTTGCGTTTGTTTCTCCTCTTGAGTCATACAAGCTCTCCTATCTTTGTGCATCTTTATCTCTATTTTGCCCTCTCTCCATTAAACCATATTTACCGCCTGGGAACAAAAAGAGGGCCGAACCATACGGCCCCCCCTCTCAAAGCATTTACAATGATGGCTTTATTATTGTGGCAACGGCTTGGACAGTTTATAATATCCACTTTCCGAAGCCAGTTTCAGTAAGCTCTTCGCTTGACTTCCCGCCCAGGCGTAACCGAGTCGTCTTTCTTCACTAATTTTCATGATGTCCGTATACTTTTTGCCATCTCGGTCTGAGAAGAAATACTTATTGTCCTCCACATTGTAGAAACGATACCACATCACGCTTGATGCATCCTTTTGGAAAAACTCCGGACCTTGACGGTTGTATTTCATACCGTCGATCCGATTCGTGTCAAACCATTTCAAGGCACTCTGAGCAGCCTTTTTCACCTCAGCCGTCTGCGGTTGAGACATCAAGAAGGCCGTAATGCCTACCGATTCCGTAGTTGTTTTGGAAGCAAGCTCGAATGCTCGCGCAGGTACAGATTCATAAGTAACCGGATCATGCTGTGCTCCCCAGATTGTCGGTGTGCCATTGTTTACAATTTGAGCTTTAATTGTGTACTGTACGCCTTTATTCAGAGCCTGCTGAAGTCTGGAGCGATATGTATTGTCAAGAATATCGCTATCAAACGGCTGCCTTTTGTTTACAATGTCATCTGCCAGTACCATCACTCTAACCATTGCATCATCGTTGTAGGTTGCGGCATCAGAATAATTACCACGTTTAGGATATACCTGCGGCCAAGCACCGGAGGAATATTGAGAGGTTAATACAAAATCAATTGCTTTTTGTACACTGTTCTTAATGTCTTTGTTTTTGTTTTTTTTGTATACATCCGCTAAAAAGCGGATCTCGGTTGTCGTGGCCTCGTTATCAAACGTTCCGAGTTCAACACCATCCTTGCTCTTCCATGTAGAGCGAGCTGCCTTGCCATCCCATTTGGATTTATAATTTTTTTCCATCGCTTTGAAGAATCCGCCATGCGGCAATTGCCACGATACAATATTCAAGGCAAGCGTAGTGTCCTTGGATGTATTCCCTGTAGAAAATTTACTAAAATCACGATACTTGTCCAGCAAACTACTCACATTCACACTAGCCAATGGAACAACAGCATTTTTGTAAACGTTTGCATCATTGTACACGGCCTGGGTAACACTCGCACCTGCATCAGTCAAATTCTGCTCAGCTGCTGCCCATGAAGGGCTAACAAGTCCAGTTGTTAGGGTAATAGCCATTCCAGAAAAAGCAATCCATTTGACAGATTTTTTAACGTTAAACCTCATTGCAAACCTCTCCTTTAATTGGATTGTGGTATTACGAGAACTATTAAACACATGTATTATATGAAAATATAGCCAAATAATCAATATATTTTATTATATACAAATGTAAGAGTTTACTAAACTAACATAAAAAAACATCTTACCAATACTAGATTAGTAAGATGTTTTTTTATGTTTCATATATATAACAAGTCGCCAAACTGCACAGCTTATCCAAAGCGACCCATGATGTATTCTTGAGTCAACTCGTTTTCAGGATTGGTGAAAATATCATTTGTTTTCCCATGTTCAACCAAACTTCCGACATAAAAATAAGCCGTATAATCGGAAATCCGTGCAGCCTGCTGCATATTGTGCGTCACAATAACGATGCGCAGTTCTTTTTTCAATTCGGTAATAAGCTCTTCCACCTTGCCTGTAGACACAGGGTCCAGCGCGGAAGCTGGCTCGTCAAGCAACAGAATTTTCGGTTGGACAGAAAGTGCACGTGCAATACAAAGCCGCTGCTGTTGCCCGCCAGACAGAGCAAGAGCGGAATCGTGAAGACGATCCTTGACCTCATCCCATAATGCCGCCTTACGCAGGCTGCTTTCGACGATTTCATCAAGCTGCTTCTTTTTACGCACTCCCCGGTATTTAGGACCGAAGGCAATGTTATTATAAATCGATTTGTAAAAAGGGTTAGGCCGCTGCCACACCATGCCAATTTGCTGACGCAGCTTGATCACGTCCGTCTCTGGCGCGGTCAAATCCTGTCCGTCCATCCAAATATGTCCCGTTGTCGATGAAGACGCAATCTCATCATTCATTCGGTTAAGGGAACGCAAAAAAGTCGATTTACCACAGCCGGAAGGCCCAATCAGGGCGGTCACGGTCTGCTCTGGAAAAGCTAAGTTTACTTTTTTCACGGCCTCAAAACTTCCGTAATAAATACTCAAATCCTCAGTACTGAACGGATGTGGCGCTTGCCCCGCAAGTTGTTCTGAACGCGTAGACTGAACGGATGTTGCTGGTGTGGCGGTTTTTGCCGTTCGTGTAATCACATGTTCCATTGTTCTCCATCCCCTTTCTAATCCATTCGTTTGGCAGCTGTCAACCGACGGTAAACGACTCTTCCGAACCATCTTGCACTCAAGTTGAAGACCAGTACCAGCAGCACCAATACCGCAGAAGCGCCTGCGGCGATATCTTTGGAGTCAGGAGCAATGCCTTCACTGTTGACCTTCCAAATATGAACAGCCAATGTTTCAGCAGGTCGCATCGGATTAATAGGCGATCTGGCATGCAATGGATTCCAATCGGTAAAATCAAGCGGCGGCGTACTCATCCCTGCTGTAAACAGCAATGCGGCGGCTTCCCCGAAAATGCGGCCTGCGGCCAAGATGGTACCCGTAATCAAGCTTGGCAGCGCAGCTGGCAACAAAATGGAGGTAATGATTTTCCACTTGGACAATCCAAGCGCAAGTCCGGCTTCCTTTTGCTCCTTCGGTACAGCGCGGAAAGCCTGCTCCGTTGTGCGAACCATCAGCGGCAGATTGAATACGGCCAAAGCCAGAGCCCCTGACAAGAGGGAAAAGCCAAAATCAAACGTATTTACGATGAGTAATAGTCCAAACAATCCAATCACGATTGACGGGAACGAGGACAGTACTTCAACGACAAGTCGTATGAAGTCCGTAATTTTCCCCGGCTTTGCATATTGCGCCATGTAAATGCCGGCGCCCCAGCCAATTGGAATGGTAATAATCAAAGTTAAGATTAGCAAAAATACAGAATTAAATAGTTGCGGACCAATGCCGCCACCTGCACGTAACGTTTGCGGAGCACTGGTTAGAAAATCAAAAGAAATATGGCTAACTCCGCGGGCCAAAATGAAGCCCAGTAATCCCACCAAAAGTGCAACAATGAACAAGGCGAAGAAACAGATTACAAATGTAGCGATCTTGTCGGTCGTTTTAGCTTTCATCAAACCCGGTTTCTCCTTTCAAGCAGCCTAACCAGCAGCACGAAAATGAATGTCATGAGCAGAAGAACAAGCGCCATACTCCAGAGTGCATTGTTATGAACAGAGCCCATCGCTGTGTTACCCATGCTAAGTGTAATGACGCTGGTCAAGGTCGAAGCGGATTCCAGCAAGGAATGCGGTATGTGCGGAGCATTCCCGATAACCATCTGTACAGCCAATGCTTCTCCGAAGGCACGAGCCATACCGAGAATAATTCCTGTTAAAAGAGCAGGCAGCAACGTCGGAATAATAACACGGGCAATCGTCTGCCAGCGGGTAGCACCCAACGCATAAGAGGATTCACGCAGCCCTCCCGGCAAAGAAGACAACGCATCCGCCATAATACTCGTAATTGTCGGTAAAATCATTACTGACAACACAAGGCAACCTGCGAGAATACCGATGCCTTGTCCCCCGAACACGTTTCGCAGCAGTGGGACGATTACGGTCAAGCCGACAAAGCCATAGACGACCGACGGAATGCCGGATAATAATTCAATGGCAGGCTGAAGGATACGTTTACCCGATTTTGGCACGATTTCCGTCATAAACAAAGCTGCACACAAGCTAAGCGGACTGGCAATTAAGGCCGCTAATATGGTTACGGCAAAAGAACCCGTAATGAACGGAAGCGCGCCGAAGGACTTGGGCTCGCCATCCGGGCTCCATTTGGTTCCAAAGAAAAATTCTCGCAGACTGACTCCATTCACCGCAAATGTAGCTACACCTTTGGAGGCAACAAAATATACGATGGAGACAATGACTGCAACTAAAAAAACGACACAAACCGACGTATAGATGCGGCCGGTCCATTCTTCCCAGTAATGTCTTTCTTTCATAACTCGGGATCGTTTATTCTGTTCCATGTATGCCTTCCCTTCAATTGGTTCCATACTGTAACTCCTTTAACCGAAGAATAGAGGCCGGACGCTAGTCCGCCTCTTCTTCGTGAATATACTCGCGTTAGCTGCGTGCATCCGAACAGGAGATCGCTCTCCTTATTTCGTGATATTACCGTCAGCATCACGTTTCACTTGCATACCTGATACCGGAATGTATCCCAAGTCTACAACGTCTGTTTTTTGGATTTCATCAGACAGAATGTAGTCCAAGAATGCTTTTACATGTTCTTTTGGCTCACCCTTGGTGTACATATGCTCATATGCCCACACTGGATATTTACCTTGTTCTACATTTTCAACGTTAGCTTCCACACCGTCATACTTCAAAGCAGTAACTGTGTTGTCGATGTAGGACAGAGCCAGGTAACCAATCGCACCAGGTGTTTCAGCAATCAGCTTTTTCACAGTACCAGAGGAATCTTCCTGGATGGAGCCTGGCAGATCTTCCGTTTTTTGTCCCAACGCATATTTTTCAAAGGTTGCACGAGTACCGGAGCTGCTTGGACGGTTCACGATCACGATTTTTTGATCTGCACCACCAACTTCTTTCCAGTTCGTAATTTTACCTGTGAAGATTTGTACCAGTTGATCTTTCTTCAGGTCTGTTACGCCTACTTTAGGATTCGCTACCGCTGACATGGCTACAACAGCTACTTGGTGATCGACCAACTCTTCTGCGCCGCTCTCCAGCTTCTCCTTTGCAAACACGTCAGAGTTACCGATATCCGCTTGTCCACCGGAAACTTGAGTCAAGCCAGTACCGCTACCGCCACCCTGCACTTGAACTGCAATGCCTTTATATTTATCGACAGCCATAAATTTTTGTCCCGCTTGCTCTACCAATGGTTGAAGTGCAGTGGAGCCAACAGCCAGAATGTTACCTGTCAGTTCAGCAGCTGCTTTATTGTCTGTTCCTGCAGCAGCGTCTCCTTGTGGTGCAGCATTGTTACCTGATCCGCAAGCTGCAAGTGCAAATACCATGGTGAGAGTCATCAGAATGAACGGCCATTTTTTCAACATTTTTTATTGTCCTCCCCTTAGTTAAGTGACGGTTTTTTATTTATGACCATCAACACTTTTACATTGTAGGCCTGGAATGTTAGACGAACGACTAGGTTTTGTAAAACAAATATAAAATATTGATAGATAAATTGTTTTTCAGTATATAATTAATCTATAGTGTGAATTCACGCATAAATATCAAGTAAGGAGAATTGTTCGATTCCATGAATATTTTAAAATTGCGCATCTTAGTGCTGATCGACAAATTCCATAAAGCGACGGAGGTAGCTGAAACTTTGCAGATCAAACAGCCCACCGTCAGCTTCCATATGAAAAGTCTGGAAAAGGAAATGGGTGCAACTTTATTCTCTCTCCAACAAGGGAGGATTATGCTCACTGAGGCTGGTAAAAAAATGCTCCCTTACGCAAAACAGATTCTCTCTCTCGAGCAAGACGCCAGACAAGCTGTAAATGAACTGACAGAACAATCACAGGGTCAACTACGTCTAGGTGCAGAGTCGATTTCGGGCATGTATCTTCTCCCGACTATCATGGCTGATTTTGCTCAGCAATATCCAGAATGTCGTATTCAGTTAGAAATTCAATCTCCGAATGTAATCAAGCAGCTACTGAAAGACGGAGAAGTTGATTTTGCTTTTCTCGACGATGGAGAATCTCTTCTGGAGAATACTGTGGCAGAACCAGTGGCTTCAGATCAGGTGGGGATTATCCGCTCTGCATCGGCAGAGACATCCAAGTCACTGGACATCAATGGGGCCGATACGCTGGATAAACACATATGGGTAAAATATAGCGGGGCATCCGTTGTAGATTCCTATTCCTCGCTAGTTAAATCCCATCTGGAAATCAACTCTTGGGAAGCAGTAAAGCAAGTGGTTAGTGGCGGAGAAGCGCTTGCCTTCTTTCCTGCCTGCGGAGTTCGTAGCGAGGATCATACTATCCCCTCGGTGGAATGGCTTCCTTATCCCGAAACTGACAGCACAAAGAGCCATTATCAAATAAACATCGTGTATCAACAAGATACACACATGAACATGATGCAACAGGCATTCCTTGATTTTATACGACGAGAAGGAATAAGGACTAGCTAACAAAAAAAAGAGCATCCAGGCCTTATTGACCTGAATGCTCTTTTGCTTACTGTAACGAGTAGATGCCGTCCCAGTATTACTTCGTGGAGACTACAATTACGCTTGTGCTGGAACGCAGCTAATTTTGATCAGGTTCGTGGAACCGGAATCACCAAGAGGTACGCCCGCTGTAATCACAACCAAATCGCCCTCTTTAACGAGGCCAGATTTGCGACCACCTTCCAACGCATTGTCAAACAGACTATCTGTTGTGTCGACGATTGGTCTGCCTTGTACTGCATGTACGCCCCAGATCAGAGCCAAACGGCGAACTGTTCTTTCCTGTGTTGTCACAGCGATAATCGGAGCTTCTGGACGGTATTTAGAGATCATACGCGCCGTTGTTCCGCTTTGTGTGGACGTCAGGATTGCTTTGGCATGCAGGTCAAGAGCAGAAATAGAAACGGATTGGCTGATTGCCTCTGTAATACTAATTTCTTGCGCCGTTCTTTGTTTTTTGAACAAATCGCGGTAGTTCAGAGAAGACTCAGCTTTTTCGGCAATACGTGACATTGTCAATACGGATTCTACCGGATATTTCCCAGCAGCTGTTTCGCCGGATAGCATAATTGCATCTGTTCCGTCAAAAATAGCATTGGCTACGTCACTTGCTTCCGCACGAGTCGGACGCGGGTTACGTTGCATGGAATCCAGCATTTGTGTTGCCGTAATAACAGGCTTGCCAGCTACATTACATTTGTTAATCATCAATTTTTGCGCCAGAGGCACTTCTTCAGCAGGAATTTCCACACCGAGGTCACCACGGGCAACCATCAGACCATCCGAAGCTTCCAAAATTTCATCCAGGTTGTCAACACCTTGCTGGTTTTCTATTTTGGAAATGATTTGAATGTGGCTTGCATTGTGCTTCGCCAACAATTCACGGATTTCCAGTACATCACTTGCTTTACGAACAAAAGAAGCCGCGATGAAATCAATGTCCTGCTCAATACCAAAAATGATATCATTAGCATCTTTCTCCGTAATACCAGGCAATGAGATAGCAACGCCTGGAACGTTAACGCCCTTCTTGCTTTTGATCGTTCCGCCATTGACAATGCGGCATTTGATTTCAGTGCCTGATACTTCAATAACGGTGAGTCCGATCAGACCATCGTCGATCAGAATGGTGGAGCCGGGCTCCACGTCCGAGGGAAGATCCTTGTACGTAATGGAGATACGATCTTGCGTACCGAGAATTTCTTCCGTTGTCAGCGTAATGAACTCGTCCTGAACAAGCTCAATAGGTTCAACTTCGAGCTTTCCTGTCCGGATTTCCGGCCCCTTCGTATCGAGCAAAATAGCAACATTTTTGTTAAGCTCCTTACAAGCTTGACGGATGTTTTTAATCCGGTTGCCATGCTCCTCGAAATCACCGTGAGAGAAATTCAGGCGGGCTACGTTCATACCAGCCATAATCAGTTTCTTCACATTTTCCAATGATTCACTGGAAGGACCGATGGTACATACAATCTTAGTTTTGCGCATTTGGGTTTTTCCTCCGTTTTCAAAGGTGCTACTCTTTATATCTTTTTCCAACAATTAAATCTACTACACTTTTTCCTATTTGTATAGGAAGTTCGTCATATTTATTGTTACCCGTTTCCAGCGTATTACAACATAGGTTCAGATTCCGAAGGTTTTAAGAAAGTATATTGACCTATTTTCCGGAATTTTTGATACCTGTCTTCTCTCAATTCATCGCAGCTCATATTCGTAAGGTCTGCCAAATGGCGTTCTAATAACTCCTTGATTGCAGCAGCAGTCACTTCATAGTTACGATGTGCGCCCCCTTTCGGCTCTGGCACAATACCCTCGATAATCTCCATGCGCAGGAGGTCATTAGCGGTGATCTTCATCGCTTCAGCTGCCTGATCTGCCTTAGAAGCATCTTTCCATAGAATCGAGGCTGCGCCGTTTGGAGAAATGGCCGAATAAATAGCATGTTCCAGCATCAGCACACGGTTACCCACTGCAAACGCAAGCGCACCGCCGCTTCCCCCCTCGCCGATGACCACACAAATAACAGGCACCGAAAGCTTTGCCATCTCCCGCAAATTGCGGGCAATCGCTTCCGATTGACCTCTCTCCTCTGCTGTATTACCCGGATAAGCGCCCTTCGTATCAATAAATGTAATAATAGGACGCTTAAATTTGTCAGCCTGCTGCATCAGCCGCAAGCCTTTACGGAATCCTTCCGGATGGGCACTACCAAAAAAGCGTGCAATGTTATCTTTCGTATCCTTACCACGTTGCTGGCCAATGACGGTCACCGGAATACCATTTAGCTTGGCAATCCCGCCCACAACCGCCAGATCGTCTCCGAACAAGCGGTCGCCATGCAATTCAATAAAGTCCGTAAACACCTGCTCGATTAAATCAAGGGACGTTGGCCTTTGATGATGGCGGGCCAGATGCATTTTTTGCGATGCTGTAATGTTAGAATATATTTCTTCTTCCATCTGGAGATAACGTTCTTCCAGGCGGTTAATTTCATCTGTAAAATCAATTTGCTTATCCTGTCCGAATTGCTTAAGTTCTTCGATCTTCTGTCGCATCTCGACCAGGGGCTTTTCATAAGGCAATTCGCCAGCCATTTATTCCTCCCCTTTCACACTGTGCAGATCAAGCAATTGCCCAAGAGTATCACGCAGTTCCTTGCGATGTACAACCATATCCAATTGTCCGTGCTGCAAATTAAATTCGGAAGTTTGGAAATCATCCGGCAGCTTCTGTCTGATCGTTTGCTCAATTACAATACGACCTGCAAAACCGAACACAGCACCTGGCTCTGCAATAATAATATCTCCAAGCATAGCAAAGCTGGCGGAGACTCCACCTGTAGTCGGATCAGTGATCACAGAAATATAAAGCAATCCCTGCTCGTCCAGACGAGCGAGAGCAGCGCTTGTTTTGGCCATCTGCATCAGACTCAGAATACTTTCCTGCATACGTGCCCCACCGGATGTGGAGAAGATGATAAGCGGCAAGCGCTTGTCTATCGCCTGCTCAATGGCGCGCGTAATTTTCTCTCCTACGACTGAGCCCATACTGCCTGTAAAAAAGTCAAAGCTCATCACCGCTACGACAACAGGAAGCCCATGAATAAGGCCGTCGCCCGTAACGACAGCCTCGCGCAGGCCAGCTTTCAGGGTCTGTTGCTCCAACTTACTTGCATATCCCGGAAAGTCCAGCGGATCAACCGAAATCATATCGGCATCATATTCCGTAAACGTGTCTTCGTCGAGCACCATGCGAATGCGATCCATCGCATTCAAACGCATATGGTATCCGCACACCGGACACACTTTCAAATTTTTCTCCAACTCTTTGCTGTATTGAATACTTCCGCACTTGCCACATTTGGTCATAAGACCTTCGGGAATTTCCCGTTTGGGACGATCCGGCATGTCCGCTTGATCGCCGCTCAGCGCCCGTTCCGAAGGGATGGTCGCGTATTTACGCTTCTTTTGGAATAAATCTTTAAACACAACTACACCTCTCCAGCCGTTTATTTGTCAGCCGTAACCGATACAAGGTCCTCTGCCGTCGATGCGGCACCTTTAAGCATTATGTTCATACACACGTCAACGCCAGTTAATACAACATTACCGCCGATCGTGCATCCTTTGTTCCATTCATGCTGCTGTATCACTTCCGCCGTTCCGGACTCAAGGGCGCAAAATCGAATTCAGCACTTCCTGTATTTCTTCGACTTCACCCGAAGGCACAAGTATCTCAAACTGTTGCTTGGATGCACTGATGGCCCGGGTCTGCACCATAAAACCTTCTTCAGACAGTTTGAGCTTAATCATGTCAGCCAGTCTGGCCGTCGGTGCAATATATATCACCGTCCACATGCCTTGTTTCTACCCCCTAAGCCTCAAGTTTTGAGCCCATATAATAGACTCATGATAACATACCTTACTTTTTTCCCGCAACAAAAGCCCTCCTGATCGTTCAAGTTCCGTCGGAGGGCCTAGAAAATCATTAATTCTGTTTATTCAGGCCAATTAAACATCCAATGATGCAGGATAATGCTTGGCATGAAGGCTCCGATGGGCAATACGCGAAGAAGCGGCGGCAGCCAATCCGGCGACAAGATCATCTAAAAACACATGAATACCACTGCCTTTTTGGTTCAGCTTTTCGATAATTCCAATCTTTTCTTTATCCAGATAGCCAAAACTAGTCAAGCCGATCATGCCATACACGCTCGTAATGCCAAGAGCCATTGTCTCGTCCACTCCATACAGCGGTTCGTCTGCCTCCATAATGGCTTGAAGTGGCTGGGGAAGAAGTTTTTTTTCGGCCAGCTCATCAAGCGCAATGCCTGTCAGCAGTGTATATTGTACCTCTCGCTTTTGCAAAACCGCTTTGACACTTTCTACACATTCTTCCATAGTCAAATGAGGATAATATTTTAGCTGAAGCTGAAAAACAATGTCCGCAATGGACTCGATCTGAATGCCTCTGCGATTTAACAAGGTTTCTGCATATTCATAGGACATAATTTCCCTCCCGCTTTCACCATGCAGTTCTATTCTTCCACCGTGCGGGACTTTATGGTGCAGGATACGTGTTGAACCTCCTGTTCCGCCAGTTTTCCAAGTGTATGCGAAAGGGAAGGAAAATGTTCATTAAACCGTTACAATAAAGACGAGTTGCTGTGTGCCTGTCATTTGACTTTCACGGTGCCTTCACCCAGCATCGATTCCATTCGATCAAAAAGCTGAGGAGAAGGCTTAATGCTGTAAGCATCACTCAACGCCAGCAGACGCTGGTTGCTCTCGTAAAAAAGTACGGTAGGTACAGCACCGGGATGCTCCTGTAGCAATGCCTTGAGGCTGACCAGCAAGCTGGCGTCCTCCTCGGCCTGGCGGGTGATTTTGACAAACACCCGCTGACGGGCGGGCGATTCCGAGCCGCGCGGGGAAGGCACCTGCTCACTGTGAGCCGCTTCGCCTCTGCGTTGTGAAGAAGCCGCCACGGGACGAGCCTCCTTCTGCTGGGGCGACGCTGATGGAGCTGCTGCCGAAAGCGAGGTCGACACACGTGGCGCTCTCCCACCTCTATTGCCAGTAGCTGGCACGGATGTTCCAGCTGCTGCGGACGAACGTGCTCCGGTACGCCGGCGCTGAAGAAGCCGTGACAGCGCGTCTTCCGCCAACGGAACTGCCTCATCCGCTAGGAGCTTGAAGTGTTCGTCCTGCTGCTGCATCTTGGCGCGAAGTGCAAGCAAGGCACCTTTTTCAATCCACTGCTGGCTTCGCTTCCAAACTTCAGGAAACAGCACAACCTCACAGCGCTCAATCTGATCCTCCAGCTCAATGAAGGCCATAGCCTTTCCCTGCTTGGTCGTAATCGTCTTGAGTGACACCACCATGCCTGCGGTCACAATAACCGTTTCATCTGGCACATCGCTCAGCTCCATCAGACGATCCGCTTGGCTGCTTTCCAGCAGCGACTCAAAATCATCTAGCGGATGCCCAGACAAATACAGTCCCAGCAGTTCGCGTTCCAGCTCTAATTGCTGGCTGGTACTAAATGGGGGTACATTGGGATATTCGATATCCCAATTAGGCATTTCCACAAACCCAAACATATCAATTTGCAAATCGTCACGTTCCTTGCGCCATTTGGCTGCTGCATCCACCGTTTCATCAAGCATGGCAAGCAACTGTGCCCGATGGCCTGTCAATGAATCAAATGCTCCTGCCTGAATGAGCGATTCAATCACTCTCTTATTACACACCCTTAAATCAACACGTCGACAAAAATCGAGCAGACTGTCGAAAGGACGTTCCTTACGAACAGCAAGAATGCTTTCCATTGCTTGTGTGCCGACATTTTTAATTGCAGCCAGTCCAAAGCGGATATCACCGTGCTGTAATGGGGTAAACAGCACCCCACTCTCATTCACATCAGGCGGCAACACTGCGATATCCATACGACGACATTCGACGACATATTCAGCCACTTTTCGATGACTTCCCATTACGGCCGTCAGCATGGAAGCCATGAATTGCACTGGATAATGTGCCTTAAGATAGGCCGTCTGGAATGCTAGCACACCATAAGCAGCTGCATGGGCACGCGGAAAACCGTAGTCAGCAAAACGGACGATCATATCGTAAACCCTTCCAGCTTCCTCCTCCGTGTAGCCCTGTTTAATACTGCCATCGACAAAATGGCCACGCTCCAGATCCAGCACCTCGCGCTTTTTCTTGGACACCGCGCGGCGCAGCAGATCAGCCTCCCCCAAAGAAAAGCCAGCCATGCGCGAAGCAATCTGCATGATTTGTTCCTGGTACACAATAATACCGTACGTATCCTTTAAGATCGGTTCAAGATCAGGATGCGGATAAGAAATCTCAATCTGTCCGTGCTTAGCCTGTATAAAGTTAGGAATAAAGCCCATCGGACCCGGACGATACAAAGCCACGACAGAAATGATATCCTCAAAAACACTCGGTTTCAAATCCTTGAGCACCCGGCGTACACCGGCCGACTCCAGCTGGAACACGCCTCCTGTATCTCCTTTGCCCAGCAAGTCATAGGTATGTGGGTCATCATCGGGAACACGGCTAAAGTCAGGTGTTTCTCCATGCTGCTCCGCAATCCAGCGCATGCAACGTTCAATAATGGAGAGCGTACGCAGTCCGAGGAAATCCATTTTCAGCAAACCAATGCGCTCCAGATTTTCCATCGAGTACTGCGTTAAAGGAACCCCTTCGCTCCCCTCTTGCAGCGGAACCGCATCGGTCAGTGGAGTCCGCGAGATGACAACACCTGCCGCATGTGTCGAAGCATGACGAGGCATTCCTTCTACTTTGATCGCCATATCCAGCAGTTCACGTGTCTTGGGCTTCGTTTCATACAGAGCCTTCAACTCGGGGGTAATCTCCAGCGCATGTCGGATATTAATACCGAGCTGCGCCGGGATCAACTTGGCCGCCTTGTCCACCTCGCCATACGGCACGTTCAATACACGGCCGACGTCACGGACTGCGGCTCTTGCCGCTAATGTCCCAAAGGTAATAATTTGCGCTACATGCTCATTTCCGTACTTCTGTACTACATAGTCGATAACCTCGTCGCGGCGTTCATCGCTAAAATCAATATCTATATCCGGCATACTGATCCGTTCAGGGTTCAGAAACCGTTCAAAGAGCAGATTGTATTTCATTGGATCAACATTCGTGATATTAAGCACATAGGCAACCAAACTACCTGCGGAGGACCCCCGTCCCGGACCGGTTGCAATCTTATGCTTATGAGCAAAAGCAATAAAATCCCATACAATCAGGAAGTAATCACTAAAGCCCATGCTGTCAATCGTATTCAATTCATAGTTCAGCCGCTGGTCCAGTCTTTCCCGCTCCTCCGGCTGCTCCCACACAGGATCGCCTCCGTAGCGACGCTCCAGCCCTTGCACGCACAGACTGCGCAAATAGGACGAAGACGTCATGTCCTCCGGCAACGGGCGATATTCAGGCAAAATAGATTGGCCGAATTCCAGTTCCAGCTCGCACTTCTCAGCAATACGCACCGTATTGGCGATGGCTTCTGCTACATGTGGAAATAAACGAGCCATTTCCTCCTGACTTTTCAGATACAACTGACGTGTTGGTATCCGCAAGCGCTCCTCATCGTCAACTGTCTTCCCTGTCCCGATACAGATCAGGACGTCCTGGACATCAGCATCCGGCTCGGTTAAGTAATGCACATCATTCGTCGCCACTAGCGGAATATCCAGTTCCTTTGCCAGTGCGATCAATTGAGGATTTACGCGTTTTTGCTCCGACAGACCATGATCCTGAAGCTCCAGATAAAAATCATCGCCAAAAATGCTACGGTATCGTTCCGCTGCACGTCGTGCTTCGGTTTCTCTGCCATGCAGCAAATGCTGCGGCACTTCACCGCCCAAGCAAGCGCTCAAGCATATGATGCCTTCATGATGGGCAGCCAAAGCATCCATATCGATGCGCGGCTTATAGTGAAAACCCTCCAAATGGCCAATGGAGCACAGCTTCATTAGATTTTGATAGCCTGTTTTATTTTTGGCGAGCAAAATTAAATGATATATAGGCTGATCCTTCCGGCTGCCACGCTCCTTGCGCGATCCTGCCGTCATATAAGCCTCACACCCGATAATCGGCTTAATGCCGTTCTCTACACATGCTCTATAAAAAGGAATGGCACCGTACATGACCCCATGATCTGTAAGAGCCAGCGCCTTCATTCCGTAAGCTGATGCCTGTTTGACCAATTCCGCGGTACGAGCCGCGCCGTCCAGCAGGCTGTACTCGCTGTGAACATGCAAATGCACAAATGAACTCATGCGCTTCTCTTCCCTTCACCGCTTGATTTTCTTCAAACTATTTTATCATATCCGCGTTAGTAGCGCCCATAGAATAAAAGTACAGACCCGGGCGGACAAGCGCGGTCCTGATTCATATACCCAAGGAGGAAAAGGGCATGAGCACTTTTATATCCAAAGCGATTCTCGACTTCTTCATTGCCTTCGGCATCGTGCTCGGAGGAGCCATGCTCGGCGGAATGGGAGCTGTAGTATCGCTTCAGCCACCTACCCAGACGATGCTGGAGGTTGCAGGAAGGATTAAAATATGGGCGCTTGCCGCCGCTGTGGGGGGAACGATGGACCCGATCCGGGTCATTGAGAGCAATATGTTGGATGGTAATTTGTCACCTGCCATTAAGCAGATATTGTATTTGATTTTCGCCTTTCTAGGCGCTCATATGGGTGCAGAGCTGGTCAAGTGGGTATGCGGCAACGGACGGCCGTGAGGTGAAACGACTATGAGAGTTCCCCCCTTTGAGCGCCTGCGCCCTTTTATGCAATTATCCTCCGTTTTTGTACTCGGTATGATTACGGGAGGAATGATCTATAATGCCATCTGGCATGCGAGCTTCAATCAGCTGTGGGTGAACAACCAGGACCTTCAATTCCAGCTCCAGCAAGCCGAAGAGGACAACAAAACATTACGTAAATACAGCAAGCGCCAAACCGTCATCAAAGAAATCAAGCTGATCGCGGAGGAAGCTTCGGCTGAAAAAATTGACTCTATTAATCTAAAAGAGCTTCTTCGCCGCGTCAGTCGTGATCTGGAGGTGCTGCGCGGCAGAGATATGTTTGAGATTGACTCTGACAGCAAGCTGGTACGTATGTTGCTGCACCAAAAAAAATACACCGTTCGTGACAAGGAGTATACAATCCAGGTCAAAACGATGCTTGTAATGGAAGGTGTGCTGCAAATTTGGCTGGAGGCCAAAGAAAGACTGCCTCAAAGCCACTAATCGATCTATTTCACCCCACCTTTTGCTCCAATCCAGAGGTAGATCAACCATGTTCAATAGATTGGAGCGTCATCACTGCTTTACACACCAGATGATTTTCCCGAGAAATCGCAATTTCTAGCTTACATGTGCGGCGACTCATCTCAAGCAGCAACGGACGAAGAACGACAGCATCCTCAATCTGTACCGGTCGAATAAAATAAGTCGTCAAATTATCCAGCACATAATCCTTGCCGCTCATATCTCTAGCTGCTCGGTAGCCCGCTTGTGTCATCACGTTGACCAGTACGCCTTCCGAGATCGTCCCTAAATTGGTGGCCATCTGTGGAATGATAAAACCGCGAAAAAATAAGGATCCGTCCTCATTACGCTCCTCAGCAAAACCGTTCCAAATCAGCTGGTCGAACGTCTCGCCCAGTTGTGGCTGCTTTTGGGCGTTACGCAGTGCTTCCAGCACCTCACGCCGTGTAACGGACCCAAGCAGCTTACGGTTGCGATCCACGACCGGCAAGTAATCTACACCTTCCCATGCCATCATTTGAGCAGCAGAAGCCAGCGAGGTCTGGTAGGTGACCGTAATTGGATTACGGATCATACATTTATCCATCGTATGCTCAGGTTGAAGTCCTTCCACATCTTTACGGCTGACGATACCAATTAAGCGATTCCATTCATCCACTATGGCAAAATGATGATATCCCGTGGTCGCTGATAGCTCTTCAAATTCGGTAAGCGTGCTGTTGATTTTCAAGGTCAGCGTCTTCGGTTTGCTTGCCGCAATGTCTTCAATCAACATAATTTTCTTTTTGATCAGGCGGTCAAATATTGCTCTATTAATCATAGATGCCACCGTAAATGTATCATGGCGCGAGGAAATAATTGGCAGACTAATCTGGTCTGCAAGCTGCTTAACCTCCCGACTCGTACCGAACCCCCCTGTAATCAGCACACCTGCCCCTTGCTCTAATGCAAGCGAATGTGCATCCTCCCGGTTACCTACGATCAGCAAACTGCCTGCGTCAATATAACGAGCCATCGCTTCCTCACGCATCGCCCCGATCACATACTTGTGCAACGGCTTCTCTAGCCCCTCGCTTCCGCCCAGCACATGTCCCTCTACAATATTCACGACATCCGCAAAGGTCAGCTGCTCAGACAAGCCGCGTGGACGCTTCTCCACTCGTACTGTTCCAATCCGTTCCTTGGTAATGACAATTCCCAAATTCTCTGCTTCTTTCACGGCCCGATAAGCCGTGCCTTCGCTAACGCTCATTTCTTTAGCCAACCTGCGTACAGAAATTTTGGAGCCTATTTTCAACTGCTCGATATGACGTAATAGCTGCTCATGCTTCGTAACTGTTTCATCTAGCCCGTCCAACTCTGTTACACCCCCAACGCTCAATCTGTATCATTCTGTATCTATTATACCACAAAACCCCTTTGTTTTAGACCCTTGTTATTAGGATATCTTTCCTTTGGAAATAACAAAAAAGCGGTCCCTTGTTACAAGAGACCGCTTCGTACTAGAATGATTTGTAATTTAGGAGCAAGCTCAGAACAAACTGGCAGAAAAACTTACAGCATCTTGCCTTTGTCAGCTTTATTATCCCATTTCATCTGCCACTGCTGCATTTTGGCCCGTCGCACACGCTCCAGCGTTTTGCGTTTTTCCTCATCTACACCCAGCAAAAAATGCAGGTTCGCTCCGATGACAAGCAACGCAAAAAGTACCCATACCATCCCAAAGCCGTTGACCCAGTTCAAACCACCTGCCAGCGAGATGCGTGGTAACGCGACCAATACCATAGCCAATGCGATTAGTGTGTACAAACCGTGTTTCCATTTTTTAAAAGAACCCAATCGTATCCCTTCCTCTCCCTTTGACTCTATGTATCTAGTCTATGAGAGGACAGGAAGGAATATGAGACAAACTTACAGAGACGAACCGTACAAATGTTGAAGACTGTCTGCAATAATCTTATTTACGTCCTCAATAATCACTGCCAGGCGACGTTCAGCGTCGAACAGACGACGGATGTTAAGGTTCAAGCTGAGTACCTCGAACATTTTTTCCATCTTTTCCATCTCTTCCTGTGCTGGCATATCGCCGCTCATCATCCGCTGTTGCACTTCCATTTGGCGTTCACGGAAATCGTCGAGCATTTTCTTGGCTTCCGGATCAGTCTCAATCAGCTTCATTGCTGACGTAATTTCCTCTACCTCTTTGCTTTCCTTCAATGCTTTCGCTAAATCATGGGCTTTGTCATAGATATTCATGATTGTTCATTCCTCCATTATAAGTTTTGTGTCAACATTTCACATTGTCCGTCAATCACCAAGGTATATATGTCCTCATATGATGAATCAGTGCTATTACAGCCCATTCACGTTTCCCGTTACTTTCAAGACATCAAGTTGCTGCCCGGAAGGAGATCCACGATGTCCATCAAAAAAACAACGATTCAAATCATCGGATCGGGCATCTTGCAGGATGACGTACTCATGGTCGGCGAGTCCCTGCTTCGCAAATGGAAAATATCCGCAGGCCACCCCGTTCAGCTCGCCTTCGGTTCGTTCCGCCAAGAGGTTACCGTCATATCGGTACCCCGATACAGCGGTCTACGCGTGGGAAGCGTGCTGGCCCGAAAAATGGGGCTTCATGCCAGTCATGACAGTTGTAATCTGCGAGTAACCTACAGCCGAGGCCGCCGGACACTTCGAGTGGGCCCACTTATTAGCGTGCTGGTTAGTCGGGACTATCCCGAACAGCCCGACAAGCCTTTCGGGTCGATCACCCTGTTCTGCCGTGAACTAGTCGGGGAATGCCGCAGACAAGGAGCATATGTGTATTTCTTCACCCCGGAGCATATCGGAAGTCAGCCCGGGCGAGTTCAGGGATGGGTGTATGACGGAGGCTGGAAAAAGACGGTCATGCCTGCCGGCGATGTCGTCAATAACCGGCTTACCTCCCGTAAACTCGAGAACAGAACTAGCGTACAGCATTTCATGAAAGAAGTAAAATCGCAGTACGGCACGGCCTTTTTTAATGAAAAGTTTTTGGATAAGAACGAAGTGTTTGATGCACTCAAATCGAATTCTTCCCTGCGCAAGTATTTACCCGAGTCCCACTTGCTGCAAACCTTTGCCGTTTTCAAAAAAATGTGCAACCAGTATCCCTCTGTTTTTCTCAAACCCGTGCGCGGAAGCCTTGGTAAAGGCATTATGCGCATTAACAAGCAAACCGATGGTACCTTTTCGGTGCTATCCACGACAGCGGGCACACCCCGAAAGCAATCGTACGCTAACGTCGATAAACTGTACAAAAGCTTAGCGGGAAAAATGAAATCAACACGTTTTCAGCTGCAACAGGGTCTTACCTTGATTGATCACGATAAGCGTCCGGTCGATTTTCGCGCGCTTGTACAAAAAAATGCGTCTGGAACCTGGACCGTAACATCCATTGTCGCTCGGATCGCAGGAGGCAGCCACTTTGTATCCAATCTGGCAAGAGGCGGTACGCTCAGTACAGTCAAGGAAGCACTGGCCAAAACCACGCTGCCCGCAACTGTTAAATCGAATGGTCTTACCTCTCTCAAAACAGCAGCACTGGATATCGCAAGCGGAGTAGAAAAGGCAATTCCCGCCCATTTCGCGGAATTTGGTATTGATTTGGCGATTGACAGCACGGGGCGTATCTGGTTGCTGGAGGTCAATTCCAAACCATCAAAAAATGACAATACACCGTTGAACGATCAGAAAACCCGCCCGTCCGTAAAAAAAATGATTGAATACTGCTGTTATTCAGCCGGATTCAAATGAATCTATCTGTTCCAGAGTCCGGCTGCCAAAGGAGCTGTTGTCGGTGTCTCTTGTTATGCCAGGCATGCTGGGCGTGCTTGTTAGCCGAAAGCAGGACGCTACTCCCCCTATTACCGAAGCCGATTTCTGCCGCAGGCTAAGTTTGTTGGGCAGGCGCTCTGGTATTAGCGTAATGGCGTTTACCGCCGAAGGAGTTTCACCTGAAGATCATTCCATACGGGGTTATGTTTATCGTGCTGGAGTATGGACATTCGGCCGCTTTCCCTTGCCGGATATTGTTTATAACCGCTGTCTCCATGTCCATGAGAGCCAGAATGTCAAGCGCACACTGGGAGACATAGCGGAGCAAAAATCGTGCAAGCTCATCTACTGGTCGCGTAACTTGCCTGGCAAATGGCAGGTATATCGCGCTCTGCATACGGTAGATAAAGTGCGGCCCTTTGTACCGCCTACGGCCCCATACCGGGATACGCTCCAGCTTGTGGAGTGGCTGCAACGCCATTCGGAGCTATTTATGAAACCACAGTCCGGAACACATGGCAAGGGCACGCTGTATCTCCGGCTGGCGGAAGGAGGTCAGGGACTGTACGTACAAGGCAGGAACTCCCAAAACCGCCCGTTCCGTCGCTTGTTTTCTGAATTGGATGCAGGATTGTCATGGATCGACGGTATTGCACACAAACGCGCCTATATCGTGCAGCCTTATTTGAAATTAACAAGCCAAAGCAATCATCCCTTTGATGTTCGCGCGCTCATGCAAAAGGACGGCAACGGCTGTTGGCGCCTGACGGGCTTTGCCGTGAGAGAAGGCAGAAAAGGAACTCTGACTTCCAATCTGCACGGTGGGGGCGAAGCCCATCCGGCAGAGCCTTACCTTCGTGAACAATTTGGCGTGGACAGCACACGTCTCATCATCGGGCAGATGATGGAGCTGTCCTTGACCATTGCCGGGGCGTTGGAGGAACGCTATGGTCGCCTTGGCGAGTTGGGAATTGATTATGGTATTGACCGGAGCGGGAATATCTGGCTGTTGGAGGTTAATTCCCGCCCTGGTCGGGCTTCCTTTTTTCAGACTCGTCAGCCAGAGTGCGCTTTTCGGTCGGTCAACCGCCCGCTCGAATATGCTCGATATTTAATGACCCATTCCAAAGCGACAGGGCCAAAGGGCGCGGGCGCCTCCCTTGAACATACGGTATAGGAGGATAAACAGATGAGTTTAACGCATTGCAATGTGCATTTCTCACAGCAGCCCGACAAGGTGGCGTATATATCCACTGCCTTGTTGAAAAGCCTTAAGTTATCTGGAGCCAAGTCCATTCGTTTGCGACTTGGCAAGGATCAGATTCCCGCAACAGTAAAACCCATTCAGAAGGCGGGACGTCATCTATACTTGACCTCCGGCTTACGCAATGCAATCCGTGTTCCCAAAAGCGGGTCTATCTATTTGCGGAATCTGGACGGAGATGTTCAGCTTGGACCGTTGATTGGAGTATTGTCTGATGCTACTAGCTCCACCACCCGCCCTTTCGGATCACGCACAGGCTTTATTAAGCAACTGTTGAAGGAAGGCAGCAAAAAGTCTTATATTTTTGCCTTCACCCCACGGGATATCAACTGGCAAAATGATACGATTAACGGCTATTTTCTGTCATCCAGCGGGGAGTTTACCCGTAAACTCGTACCTCTGCCGGACGTAATTTATAATCGTTTGCCGAGCCGTCGCTCTGATTTTTCCCCAGCGATCAATCAACTACGCGAACGCTTTTCCCGTAAACGAATTCCTTTCTTTAACTGGAGCTTTTTCAATAAATCCGATATCTATCATTTGCTAGAAAATAATCCAGAGGTTAACCGTTATGTCCCTGAATCCTATATGAATCCTAGCTCTGAACGTATTCGAGGTATGCTGGAGCGGCATCAATTTGCTTATTACAAGCCAAGTAGCGGCAGTCTCGGCAAAGGAATCTATCGTCTGTCCTATGTCCCCAAGCAAGGATACTATGTAAGGTACCGAAAAAAAAATAGCAATGTATTGCTGCGGTTCGCCTCTTTTAATTCCATGCTGAGGATGCTTCACTCCAATAAGGGGCAGACGCTAAAAGGCTACGTCATTCAGCAGGGCATTCAGCTGATCGAGATTGATAATTGCCCGATTGATTTTCGGTTTCATATGCACAAAGACGGTAATAACCAATGGGTCGTCGTTGGCATTGGAGCCAAAAAAGCCGGACGTGGCAGTGTCACGACCCATATCAAAAACGGCGGTTCCCTGATGACACCCGAGCAAGCGCTCGGTCGTGTATTCGGAGACCGGGCGGGTGAAGTGCTGCAACGTGCCAAGAATGTAGCAGTTACACTAGCAGAAGCCATTGAATATCACCACCAGCATCTACTGGGTGAAATCGGATTCGATCTGGGCATTGATCAGGATGAAAAGGTATGGATGTTTGAAGCCAATTCTAAGCCAGGTCGATCCATTTTTCAGCATCCATCGTTGCGTGCGGAGGGTAAAGCATCCGTGGAGCATATTTTGGACCACTGTCTTTACCTCAGTAAATTCCGCAGAAAAGAGGAACTATGAATACCCGGGCGGAGCAAAAACCAGTTGTTGCTGTATTGACAGTGCACGACGATGAACAATTTTTCAAGGGAAATCAGCGAAACTTCAGGGATATTCTTGAAACGGGAACGCGCATGGGTTATCAGGTATACATTGTTACTGTCAGGGACTTGAAACTGACGGATGAAACAGTGAAGGGCTACATCTACAACAAAAACTCACAGATATGGGAGGAACAAAATTTCCCATCTCCACAGGTCATTTATAATCGTATCCCCAACCGTAATTATGAACTTAAAACATCTGTGCGCACAAAGCTGGATGAAATTGCACATGCCTCAGGCGTTGAGCTGTACAATCCAGGCTTTTTTAACAAATGGGAACTGTTCAAATGGCTCCGCACCTCGGAATCCACTCGTCAACTTGTTCCGATTACCAAACGATTAAGCAACCTGTCATCCTTAGGAAAAATGCTGTCTGCATATCCATACCTGTATCTCAAACCAGAAAACGGTAAAGCCGGAAAGGGAATTATGATCCTCAGATTCAACCCAGAGCATCTGATGGCATACAGGTTGACCATTCAACATGACAAAAAAAGCATAACCTACCGATCTGTATCCTTGTCTCGGTTATGGGGACGTATTCGCCGAGAAGCAGGCAGCTCCCCTTATATCATTCAGCAGGGTATCGATCTAGCAACCTATCAGAAAAAGCCCTTCGATTTGCGCATTCTAGTGCAAAAAAATGCCCGTGGCGCATGGAGCATTACCGGAGTAGGTGCCAGACTAGCGGGTAAGGGAAGTATTACAACACATGTTCCGCGCGGGGGAAGTGTGGAGGACCCGTTTATGCTGCTGTCCTCACTCTTTGGACCTGAGGATAGCACAGATTTGCTGAATAAGGTTAAAAGTACGGCCATTCAGATTGCACGTCAAATTGAACGCGCATCCGGTCTTTCTCATGGTGAAATGTCCATGGATCTGGGCGTAGACACACTCGGGACCCTCTGGTTTTTTGAAGCCAATGCCAAACCGATGAAATTCGACGAGCCGGACATCCGTCAAAAATCACTTAGACGTATATTTCAGTACAGCTCCTTTTTGGCCGAACGAATGAAATAATCTCAAGGAAGTGGAATTATGCCGCAAATTAGCGATGTTCAACATTTGCCTGCCCGGAGTTGGGTACTGAGACGACGACAGTTGCTGTTTCTGGCTCGTAGCTCGGGCGGCATGCGCATTACTCGCAATGCTCTGCGGCAGTTGGCTGTTTTAACGCCGGAGCAATTGAACACCCCTGGCTCCTCCCTCCTGTGCGCATATGTGCGCACAGAGAAGGGGCTGCGGATTGCGGGATTTTCCCTCGCTCTGAATTATGGGAAGGATGCTTGCATCGTAATTGTTCGTCCGCTTTACCGGGGCCGCAGACTGGGCGCTAGACTGCTGTCCGCCCAGCTTCAACAGCTGCGCCGTCTGACGTGCAGCGTAGCCACCGACAATATGGCCAGTCTCAAAACCTGTTTTCGTGCTGGACTTATTGCACATGAAATGACGACTGGACCGACGGGGAAGCCCACGCTAATATTTTGTGGGGAGTTATCCGAAGATGAGCAGACGGCAGAGGAAGGTGGAATGCTGTGCCAAAACCTGTCCTAGGCATCATGACTTTGTATTTGAACAGTAAGAAGCAACTGGAGGAACGTGACATATATGAACGCATGATTGCAGAAGGAAAAAGGCTGGGGCTGGATATGTATGTATTCACTCCTGCGGATGTCCATAAGGATCGCAGACTGCTCCTTGCCCAAATCTATGATCCACACAGCGATAAATGGACACGAAAATGGCGAGAATTTCCGGATATGATTTTCGACCGCTGCCGAGTCCAGCGCAGTGAGCGGTATCGTCAATTAAAGAAATTCCGATTGCAGTATACAGACCTTGTTTATTTAAACCGACCGCTGAGTAATAAATGGGCCATTCATCAGCAGCTTGCGAGAAAGGCTGCCTTTCGCCCCCATCTGCCTGCAACAGAGCCGTTCGATGGATTTCATAGTGTAAAGCGAATGCTCAAACAGAATTCACTAGTATACCTCAAGCCAATTAACGGCACGGGAGGCCGCGGCATTTTACGCATTGAGCCTGTTAACAAGCAGAGCGGCCTGTATCTGATTGAGGGACGCAATCGCAAGCGCCATATTATTCCTCAGCAGCGGGTACGTCTGGATCGTCTGGAGCCGCGTCTGAGCAGCTGGAACATGGATAACTACATTGTTCAGGAAGGCATTCCTGTGCAGTTGCCGAATGGCAGGGTCCATGATTACCGTATGCTGGTACAGAAAAATAGCCAGGGAGTATGGGAGCTAACGGGATGTGCCGGGCGCATCGGGGCACATCGGAGTGTCACTTCCAACCTACATGGCGGAGGCAAGGCAGTGCCGATGAAGCAATTGCTGACGCAATGGATTCGTGATGAAGACCAGAGAGAGAAAATCATCAAGCAAGGGGAAAAGCTCGGACTGGACATTGCTGCGTATCTGGAAGAAAGCTATGGGGCATTATGTGAGCTTGCGCTCGATTTGGCAATCAATAAGGACGGTCATATCTACGTGCTCGAAGTCAACCCGAAGCCGGCTCGCGAGGTATTTTCACGCATTGGCGAAAAAGAAACCTATCGTCGTGCCATCACCAAGCCCATGGAATACGCCCTGTGGGTCTACCACACTCAGATTAATCCGAAGCCGCAGACGGAACAGAAAGCAGAAGAACAAACAGAAGATAAGACAGAGAGTAAAGCAAAGGAAGGCTCCGCCTAAGTGGCTGCCTTCCTTTGTTTTGTTATCGCCCAACATCGTTTGCATGTATTATTTATATGATACGCCACAGCTATTTATAACTCTTATCTGTGCTTTCACAGTTACTCGGCGTTTTTATAAAGCGTAAGCAGCTGGGTAAAGTCCGTAATAATCGCATCGGACCCTTCCAACTCATCATTCACACCAAATCCAGCGTAAGCACAGCCGATCACGGTCTGTCCGTTCTTTTTACCAGCTTCCACATCGGAGGAACGATCTCCGACCATCCATACATTCGAAATATCGTGCTTGCTCAACAGAATTTCTAGCAAATTCACTTTGGAAAGCGTACTGTACTCCCCAGCGCTGTACAGTCCTTCAAAAATAGGAACCATTTCATACGCAGCAGCAATCCCCTTTACGTAATCCTCCAGCCCGTTACTGGCTACGAATAATCGGACACCTTGCTCATGAAGTGCCTGGAGTGTTTCTTTTACATGTGGATACAGAGCATGACTTCCATTCTTCAACCCCTCCAGCTCCAGCTGAAGCAACAACTCGTCCGCTCTTCTGTGAGCTGCTTCACTGGCTTCTGGCATTACTCTTCTCCAGATTTCATCCAGCAGCATACCCAAACTATTCAAAATAAGCTCCTCCGGAGGAGTCTCTCCTTCATAAAGCCCTTCGGCGCGCAACGTATCAAACAGCTTGTGATACGCAGGAAGCAGCAGCGTCTCCGTCTGAAAAAGTGTACCGTCCATATCAAATACCATAGCCTCAGGTTTCTTCAACACAGGTGCATTGTTCATGTAGTTATCAGTCATTCCTTTCCTATGTAAGTTTACACTCCGACCCCTCTCATGATAAGCAATAAGAGAGGTCCGTGTAAACCTCATTGCGCATACCGTTAACTCTTATATTTTTTTAGAACGGTCCTAAAACAATGTAATCCGCCCCACATATCTGTGTGTAGAGCTCCCCGTGGAAGCTTAAGATCCACACCACTCCAATACGAAAATCCCGCTTGTTCTATCCATTGTTCCATCGCTGAAAGATCTACTGTAGGGTAATCAAACGTCAACAGAAGCATTCCGTCATCCCGTAAAGTTCGATGAAATTCACGCAAGGCTGCCAAAGATTCATCGGGCGTTAAATGCTCCAACACTGAAATACATACAATTTTGTCAAAACTGGCATCCTCATAGGGCAGGGCGGTCAGATTGGCATGGGCGGAGTGGAGCCGAACCGGTAAAATCTCCTGAATGCGCTCAGCGGCCTCCTCTCCAATATCCCGCCGCACCTCGGCCAAGATAGCATCTACAGAAACGATTCGTATATCCAGATCGCAGGCATAGACCTGAGCGCAACGGCGGGCCAGCTCAAATTTGAATGGATGAGGGATACCACATGCCGCGTCCAATACTGTATCTTGCCCAGACATAAATTGGAGACACCACTCATACTCATAAGGACGACTCCACCAGCTTTGAGGGAGTCTGTAAATCATGTTGGACGAGTTGGGATCAGAATATACAAAAAAGCGAGACAGATACGGGTCAGCCATATTCATGAATGTAGCCTCCTCCTTTGGAGATGTTTAGATTACTCTTGCTACACAGCATAATTCATGACCCCGTTTCTCGCCTTGAAGCTTAGCCAACAATCCCATTTGTTCTGTAAAGGCAAGCTCACCGTACAATGGATGTGCTTGCAGCAAGGCATCCAAACCAGCAGGAAGCTGGCGGGTGAACAAAGCCACCGGACGCAAGCCGGACTTTTCCAGCAAGAGCGTCAGCGTATGATCTGAATAATGGTACAAATGATCTTCCTCCGTAAATAAAGGTGAATGAACGCCGTAAGCCTCGTTGGTAAACGAGTTTTTATTGGGCACCGTAATATATAACGTTCCGTCAGGTTGAAGCTGTTCGCATAAATCCGTCAAAAATGCGACTGGGTCCGCGATATGCTCCAGCACATGCCAGCATGCGATGGCTTCGTATGGGTGCTCCAAAGATAAGTCCAGTTCTTCCTCTAAACTTTCGGCCTCAATCCCTTCCTGAGCTTCATGAGCTTGGTGAATTTCCACTTCCACAGATTGTTGTGTTTGAGCATCTAATTCTGTTTCACCGTTCCAATAGCCGGGTAATAAATCTACCTCATATTTGCTTTTGGCGTAGGCACGCGAGTCACTGGACGGCTCAATGCCCACTGCATTCCAGCCAGCTTGAAGGGCAGCATGGATAAATTCTCCGGTGCCTGAGCCAATCTCTAGCAATTTTCCTTTTCTGGGACTGAACATATCGAGCAACATAAGTCCAAAAAGAGCATGATCCCCATAGGTGGACGCCGCTGCACTATCCCGCATAGCAACCCAATTGGCATTATAAATCTCTGCTATCATTTCCTCAGACTGAATATGATCCACATCCTTACGAAAAACCAATCCACAGGAGCCGCATCCCATCAAGGTAAAGCGTTGATAATCATGAAATACTACCGTGTCAGATGAGCCACACAGTTTGCATTTTACACTCTGCTCTGCTCCTTTCCCCTTCTCCGTAGCATAAAAGGTGTCCTTGGTTTCACTTTTTATTTGTGGTTCGGGTTTGTTCATAACCTGTACACTGGCCACCTTGGCGACATCCGAGGCGTCCACCTGATGGGCAGGTTCATATTCTGGTGTAGGTTCTTTTTCTGTATTTTTGTTGTCCTGATCCACCCAGAGCGTGAGTTGTGGGTTCGAGTCCAGAATTGATTCATATTGCTCTTTCCATCCATAACGAGCACTTGGGTCAAGCAGCTGGTACCGCTCAAATTTAGCCATGCGAATAGCAGGTGTATACCAACCCCAATGCTGAATACGGTAGTTGCTGATCTCTGTGGGAAGATCAAGTACATTTTCGGGTAATCTCCCACAGTGCAAGGACTGCTCCCTCCATTTATAAGGGAACCCTTCTTTATATCGAATTAAAAAAGGACGGTAATACCGATGAGCCTGCCAATATTCATCATCACGGTAATGCGTGGAAGACCACATATCAAACAACCTGAAACAAATCGTATCCGCTGTCGTTCCCGCTAACAAAGAATGGACCCCTTGGGCAAAGCGGGATTCGAACATTTCGTCAGCATCCATGCTTAATATCCATTCGGGAGAGGAAGCCAATGTTTCTCTCCACTGCTGCTTTCGCAGTTCGACTTCATTGGTAAAAGAGGGTGTTTCATTGCGGATCAGACGCAGTGGGATTCCTTGTAAGATTTCCCGGCACAACTCTCCGCTATCGTCATGACTACCATCATCAATAATGACTGCTTCATCAATGTATTTTCGGTGGCTCAGCAGCACGTCTGTAAGCTTGTGATCTGCCTCATTGTATACCGTCATGGTCAGCGTCAATTTAGGATTAGAGACAGGCGGTGTATAAAGCTCACTTTGTCGTGGACCAGTGAACGTTGGTGGTACAACAAACGAATCCGCTGTGTACTTGGCAAAGACAGCAGTTTCGTGGAGATGATCGGGTATAACTGGAGGTTCAGGGAACTTAGGGGTTCTTGAAGATGCTGAATGATTGAAGGCTGGAGAGCTTGGAGAAGTATCGGAGTGTTCCGCATGTGTTACTTGCTCTGAATGGTTCGATGTAAAATATTTTAGGGTGAATAATAGCTGTTCTGCCTTCATTCGATCGGCTTCCCGATATAGATGCATTGCCGGATAGTGTGTGTCTACAAAAAGTGGAAATCCATATGCAGCCGCCCGAATACAAAAATGTCGATCTTCTCCCCAATAAGAAACGTTTTTGATTTTGCCAAAATGAATTCCTGCTTCCAGCGCCCGTCTGCGGATTAAGGTGCAAGCGCCTAGACCACCCACCTCATACAAACCAGGAATATGCAACTGGTGTATAAAATGCAACTCACGTTGCGCTCGCTCCTCTTTCGACAACACTTCGCCATCTTCACGGTGAAACAAGTTATATTCATCACTGACCCACACTTGAGGCAATAACGGTCCTTCCGGTTGCCAACGTGTCCAGAAAATCTCTGATACGATGTCCTTCTCCGTCTCCACCAGCCTGCACAAGGTACGAGAATGGAGAACCAGGTCTGAATCGACCAGAAACAACGCGTCATAATTGTGCTGAAGGGCATATTCAATAAGACGATTTTTAAAGCCAGCCACTTTCCAGACGAGAGCAGGCGGCCAATAATGAGTGTGCTCATCACTACGATTCTCCACTTGCTGCGAGCCTGTTAACAAGGGCAAAACCCGACCCGGAAGCCGATTGGAAAATTCAACTAGCCACTGACTTGAAATCGGATTGTCATTATCATCGACAAACAAATAATCCGGTAGCACGTCAGGTGTCTCCAGGCGCTCCAAGGCTTGAAGAAACAAAGACAAAATTTCCGGCTTCTGGTGCACCGGGCTGCCGATTAGTATACGCATGTGTCAACGCCTCCATCAGGCGGAAGCCTCATAACCGTTCCCCTCCATGTCCTAACGCATACCATAATTGCGACCAAGCGATTGGGAGTGAGCGTGGTATGAATGGACTTACACCTGGAAATATCATTGAAAACGACAACAATACAAAATACAATCTCCCCATTCAACGATAAAACCCATCCTGTCGCACGTCCTAACCCGGAATGTCACGCACATCGTTCAATCCATTCTCTCCCCCCAAACATCCAACTTGATTTTCTAATTTATTAGAACAGAACTGAATTTATGATCATCATCTCCTCTACACGTTCCATCCGAATTCTACATAATGAGCAAGCTATCCTAATAAAATGGAAATTAAACCAAGTTATTTTGGGGGGACAAAGAGCATGGTAACTGTCAGCTTATGTATGATTGTTAAAAACGAAGAAGAAGCCCTTCATACCTGTCTGAAATCAGTCCATGACCTGGTGGATGAAATCATTATCGTTGATACTGGATCTACCGATAGAACCCAAGAGGTCGCTGCAGCATTCAACGCTCGGATATACAACTTTGAGTGGTGCGATGATTTCTCCGCTGCTCGCAATTATGCGTTTGATCAGGCCACGCAAGAATATCAATTTTGGCTGGATGCCGATGACATACTGGAAGAAAAAGATCGACTATCCTTTCTCACCTGGAAAAAACAAGCCACCCTCTCTTATGACAGCATTACAATGGATTATGTACTTTCCGTAGATGAACAAGGACAGCCGTTGTATAAGCTCAAAAGAAACCGAATTGTACGGCGTGATCGCAGATTCAGATGGACCGGATTTGTTCACGAGTTCCTGAATGTAACAGGCAGCATCTTTCACAGTAATATGGCGGTGACTCATAACAAGACACGCGCTTATACTGACCGTAATTTGCACATATATCTCAAACATCGGGAGCAGGGTACCGTATTTTCTGAACGAGATCACTACTACTTCGCCAATGAATTATATGATAACGGGCGCACGCTAGAAGCCATTCAGCAGTACGAACATTATCTAGGGCTAAATCAAGGATGGATAGAAGATCGGATTGCTGCTTGCTTTAAGCTTGCGGATTGCTACAATCGTCAAGGACAAAAACAGGAGCAACGTATGGCTTTGCTCCGCACACTTACCCTCGATGTACCACGCGCTCAGTTCTGCTGTGTTTTCGGCAATTTGTTCATTGAAGATGAACAATATGCTCAAGCCATTTATTGGTTTCGTCAAGCGACGCTGATCGAGCCCCTACAAGATGTAATGGCCTTAACCAATTCGTCGTACTATACCTGGTTTCCACACTTGCAATTATGCCTGTGTTATGACCGAATCGGTGACATCGAAAAGGCAAAATCGCATCATCGCATAGCTCAGTTGCACCATCCTACTCATCCAAGTGTTTTATATAACGAACAGTATTTTGCACAACTAGAGCAGCAGAAATAAGGAAGACGAACAATGGCTAAAGGCAGGGACCTGCCAGTTCACGTTCGGGTTTTCCTGCTCCAGAGTTAATACCCATGCTAGGCGCACTTAAAAAAGTCGATTCCTTCTGGGAATCGACTTTCTTGGTTTGAAAGTCGCTCGTTTTTATATCATTCCAGGTGTTTTTCGAACCACGTGAGCGAATCCTTCAGGGCTTTTTCCGGATTCATAACATACCTTCTATCCAATAATTCCAGACCTAGATATCCCTTATAATCTATACTGTTAAGTTCCTTTAACACTTCCATCATTGCTAATTTTCCTTCTCCGGGCACCAGATGTCCTCCAGGATTACCATCCACAAAATGTACATGCATTAAATTATTTCTCAGTTCCCTTATAAAATCATGAATGGTATCCTTTCCTGTAGTTTCCATCACATCTGTATCCGCTAAACCTTTTAAATAAGGACTCCCAACTTCTTTTATCATCTTGGAAATGTGCTCGACTCTATTAAACACCTGTGTGGTAAAAGAGGTAAAAGCCTCCATAGGAAGGTAAATCCCCTCTTTTTCTGCTGTTTTACATATTTCGCCTAAAGATTCTCTGCACCATTTCCACATTTCTGTCTCATCAACATCCAAGTATGCGATGCCTGTGGTCACCAACACTTTGTCACATTCCAGCAAAGATGCAGCTTCGATATGCCGGCAAAAAAACTCTACACTTCTCTTTCTATACTCCGGATCAGGATGGCTGATGCTTACCGGGTAGACATACTGCTCAGGGGTAAGGCAGATCGTCTTTAACCCTCTTTCTTTTACTTTTTTATTTAATTTTTTTATATCCTGATACGTAAAATAGTCTAAATGGAAATGTGGACCTGAAGCCCACAATTCAATATTATGGAATCCCAGCCTTGCAACAGAATCTAAAAAATACTCCATAGAATATCTTTTATAATGATAGTTTGCAGCCGCAATTTGTGAGATCTGTATCATAATAATTAGATACCTCCTTTTTACACAACGCTATATTAAAACGCTTCCAAGTAAAGTAGCTAATATTACAGATAAAATAATATTAATCATTCCAGGTATCATAAAACTGTGGTTCAATACATATTTACCAATTTTAGTCGTACCCGCTGTATCAAAAGATATCGCAGCAAGACACTGAGCAGATACTGGTAAAAAGAAGTTTGCATTTACAGCCATCCAGGCTCCAATTATGATGTAGGTAGGCAAATCAAGTGCGATGGCAATAGGTATCATAATTAATGTCGTGACACCTTGACTTGTAGTTAAAGCAGCAACGATAAACATGATAACGGCAAGCATCCACGGGTGACTATTTACAATCGTAGCAACATGATCTTGAATAAAAGCGCTTTGTCCGTTAATAAAGGTACTGCTCATCCAGGCTAACCCAAAGGCACAGACCATAGCCAGCGCCCCTGCCCTAAATATGGGTCCGTTAAGAATCGTTTCAATCGCCGGACGGCATACGATAATAATCATAGTAGCGCAGACTAGCATAATCATTTCAATGGTATGCGGCATTGATAGACTAGTAACCTCGCCATTCAGCACCCAGGATGGACGCAGCTGAGTAAACATGCCCATAATAACAATGGCTAAAACCCCCATCAAAAAGAGAACAACTGCGGCTTTCGCTCCTTTTGAAGTTTCTTTTTTCTCAGCCTTCTTTTCTGATTTTTCAATTAAGCCTTCTGCCAATCTATGCAAATATTCCGAATCTTCAGATAATTCTTTCCCTTTACGCAACGTGCACACCGCACTTGTAATGACACCTAAGAGTGTAGCAGGTATGGAAATGGCCAAGATAGTTCCCAAACTTACTCCAAGGGGTGACATAAATCCAATCATAGCAGCAGTAGCTGCTGAAACCGGTGAGCAAGTTACTGCCTGCTGGGAAGCAATGATACTATTTGAAATGGGTCTTTCCGGCCTGATATCATTATCAATGGCAAGCTTATTGATAATAGGCAATAAACTATATACGACATGCCCGGTTCCTGATAAGAAGGTAAATAACCAGGATATGATTGGAGCTATTATTGTAATATTCTTAGGTGACTTACTAAGCATTTTCTCTGCAATCTGGACGAGTAAGTTAAGTCCGCCTGAAGACTGCAGCGCAGAGGCAGCCAATACAACCGCTAAAATGATCAGCATCACATCAATGGGAGGAGCCGCTGGTTGGACATGAAAGATAAATACAAAAATCGCTACGCCCACTCCACCGAGCAAGCCCATAAAAACATCGCCAACTCTAGCGCCGAAGAAAATGAGTAAAAAGATGATCAATAGCTCAAACCAAAACATAAGAATTCTCCCTTTTTTTGATTTTACGAACTTTACCGATCTTTCATTATCTACAAGGGCGTAGCCGCCCTTTACTGAATACGCTTACAAAATTCTTATCATGCTTATTCTTCCGAGTCCAAACAACGAATGGGTGTGCCGTAGCCAAAAGCTCCGTTTATCTGGCATATTTTAGCCGCAAAAACCGCTCCTTTTTCCATGCTTGCTTTGATACTCCGAAGCATATCCTCATCTTCATCGTAGAAAATCTTGCCGGCATTAGAACTTCTAATCATCTCTACAATAAAAGCGGTTATATAAGAGTCACCCGCTCCCATCGTATCCACGGTATCCGTCAATACCGCCGGCTGGTGCATCCATTGATCTTTATAGAGAGCAACTGATCCATTTTCTCCCACAGTTCCAATCACTATTTTAGAACCGAATTTCTGTGCTTTTAGCATTTCTCTTTTTCTTTCACTTTCCGTTAAATGACTGCATGAAAGGAATGAAATGTCCGCATACCGGCATATTTGTTCCAAATATTCATCATTCCAGCGTACCGAGAAATCATAGGAGATAGGCACATTCGTTATTTTTAATGTTGCGAGATCCTGCTCTATATAGCTATTTAAACTGGTATGAATTACGGAGAAATTTTTAATGTAGTTCAAGTCATTTTCCGTAAAGTCCCATGCCTTTTCCTTTGCAATACCGCCTTTATTGGAGCCCAGAAATACACGATCACCGTCTTCCAATGTAACCCGCGCATACCCATTTTCCCCTTCAAAAATCCGGCAATGGTTACGTTCTATCCCTAAATCGTCTATAACCTTTTGAATATACTGAGCTATATGATCATTACCAAACTTACCTAAATAAGATGCCTCCATACCACACATTCTGGCATACGCACAAAAGTTCAAGGCATTTCCACCAGGGTACATCATACCCTGGTGGACATATTTATCTACTACATTGTCACCAATGCCAATAACCTTATATTGTTCCATAAGAATATCCCCTCTAAAGGTTGCTAAAAGATTAATATTCAACCTTCCACATATATCTACGAGTTGTAAGCGGATGCGCTCTTTCAATGGCCAAAGCTTGGTTATAAACGGGGTAAACATTATTAAATAGAGAATGATTGAAGTAATCAACCACAGAGCTGTCAATGGTAGACAGTCCCAAATCCTTTGCGTCTAAAACCTCTACTCTCTTGGTATAACGGTTAAGGAACTTTAACGCTCTTTCATCTAAAGGTCGGGTACTTCCTTCAGAGACCTGAATGACAAATGGTATTTCAGCATCAGTAATCTCAAATGGTCCATGGAAATATTCACCTGAATGTATGCTGGAAGAGTTAATCCATTGCATCTCCATAAAAATGCAGATGCTTTGCATATAGGCAGCCCCGTAGCCAGCTCCGCTTGCCATGGTGTAGATTACGGAATCATCTTTATGATTTTTCGCAAAAGCCAGCGCACGCTTTTCCACGTGTTTGCATGCATTTTTAACAATTCGATCTATTTTTCCTACTCCGTCCAGGAATTTTTCATAATGCTCATATCCCTCAGTCTGATTTAATACCTCTACCGCCGTCATTAGTGCTTTCATGGTTTTCTCGCGGGCAATATCTTTGCCATCCCCAAATGTGTACTTCACCACATAGTCTGCTTGTTCTGTAATAGGAGAATCTTCAACCCATGTTAATGCAATAACTGGAACTCCTGCTGTTTTACCTAATTCTGCGGCCTTCACAGTCTCTGGTGTATTACCTTTATGTGATGCCACTACCAGTACTGAATTTTCTCCAAATGCTCTAGGTGTGTTATGCACAAACTCATTACTGGTATAGAGACCTACCTTAACTTCCTTTGCTTCTTTTTCAAGAAATGTTTTTGCAGGATAAAAAGCACCATAAGAACCACCGCAAGCTACATAATATACCTGCTTTATACCGCCAGCCTCTTGTTTATTTGCTAAAATTTCTTCAATAATTTTTTTGATTTCCATTATCATTTCCTCCTTGTATGATACATTTTCTTGTTTTTCATTCCACACCGGTGTATGTATTGGAATGTTATAAAGAAACAATAACACAAAACAATACATTAGGCAATAACACTTTACTACTTTTTCTAGAGTACTGCTTCAATTCCCCCGATTTTTAAAGGATAAACCCCATATTGCAAGGGCTTACAAGCTATTCATAAATTGTATATGCTGTTATAATATAAGCATGCTGATATAAAACAATATAATACATTTATAAAAACTTGATTTGGAGGTTGAACTGCATGATTGATCATTCAGAATCTTCACCGTTATATAGACAGCTGCAAGAAAAAATTTTAGATTCCATCCACAACGGTACCCTAAAACCAGGAGACAAACTCCCTACAGAATTAGAATTAAGTGAAACCAATAATGTGAGTCGTGTAACTGTCCGTGCGGCACTTGATTCACTTACCTCTGAAGGTTACTTGGTACGGATTCCGGGAAAAGGAACATTTATTACAAAAGATAAAATCAAAAAAAATGTCGTAGAGACCATTGGATTTAGCGATACTTGTAAATTACAAAATAAAGTGCCTGGTGCAAAAGTAATAAAATGCGTGATTGAAGATGCTACAGCATCAGATCAGGAACATTTAGGTTTAATGCCAGGGGATAAAGTAATCAATATAGAAAGAATCAGGTATGCTGACAATGTGCCGGTATCTGTAGAGTATTCACGTTTCCCTTCTTCTTTTTCTTTTTTGTTACAAGAGGATTTAAATAATATATCTCTTTATGATATTTTAAAAAATAAACACAAGATTACATTTGGAATATCAAGAAAATATATAGTTATGGAATTTGCCTCTTTTGATGTAGCCACCTATTTAAATATTGAGGAAGGCTATCCTCTGCTGTGTATTAAAAGTACCGTTTGTAATCCAGACGGCCAAAAAATCCATCGTTCCAAGCAGTTGATATTAGGGGATAGGTTCGAGTTGATTGTTTAAGATTATAAACAGAAAGGCCACCTGCATTTGCAGATGGCCCTCCCTACTAAATTCCCTTAAAATACTTTCTTCCGGTCTCTTTCCCCTTTCAAAATTTCTACTGACTCACGGAAACGCAGCGAATGAATCACCTCACGTTCACGCAGAAACTTTAAACTATCCTGCAAATCCACATCATCTGTCAAATCAATCAGCCACTGGTATGTAGCTCGCGCCTTTTCCTCTGCCGCAATATCCTCATATAAATCCGCAATGGGATCGCCTTTGGCTTGAATATAGGTCGCGGTAAAAGGAACCCCCGCCGCATTTTCATAAAATAACGCACGATCATGTGCCGCATAATGTTCGCCCAGACCAGCCGCTTTTAATTGCTCCACACTCGCATCCTTCGTCAGCTTGTAAATCATCGTTGCAATCATCTCGAGGTGGGCAAATTCTTCCGTCCCGATGTCATTCAGTACACCAATCACTTTATCCGGAATGGTATACCGCTGATTCAGGTAACGCAAAGCTGCTGCGAGCTCTCCATCCGCTCCCCCGTACTGCTCCATAAGCAACTTGGCCATGTGAGGGTCGCATTTGCTGACACGTACAGGATATTGCAGCTTTTTCTCATATACCCACATTCATGTTCCTCCTTTATTAAAGGTTGTACCTGCTTATACCTGCCACGGCCAAGGCGCTTGACTCCACTCCCAAGGATACTTGGAATAAGCGCGACCAAAATTTTGCAAAGGCCCATATAGGAGCTGGTACTCGTTGGCAATCGCCGTTCTTTCCTGTGTTAGCTTGTTGAACTGTTCGATGGCCTGCAAATCATCCGGGTGTGTATCCAAATACAAATTCAGCTCTACCAAGACAAAATCCACCGCTTGGAGCTTCTCCAATAGCGCATAAAACTGGGCATCAACTGGCTTGGTTTGAGATGTATAGCCCTGAGCCGGGGGGATAGCTTGACTATAACCCTGGGCTTGGTTTTGGTACTGGTTCTGAGATGGATATGGACTCTGAGATGGATACGAATTTGAAAAAGGGTTTTGAGACTGATTCGGCGGTTGTTGACCACTCTCATACTGAACTTGCTGCTGAAATTGATTTGGGGACTGACCCTGATTTGGATTCTCCATATTATTCGCCTCCCCCCTGGTTTCTCCTAGGCTCATAAGGACTGAAAAGCAATGGCCATAGCGTTCCTTTCGTCAGCGCCTCTTCTGGACTGAATTGCGGCAGACCAGGGGGCTGAAATTGTATAAACAAGTTTGGCGGAAGCACATAAGTCTTGCATAGAATGGGCGGACACGGATCGAACGGGCCGACAAACGGGGCATACTGACCTTGCTGTGGAAATTTCACGGGCCGGGACCTCCTTTAATTGATCCATCTGCTTTACTATTCAACATATGCCGCATCGCCCAAGTCTCGAACAAAAAAATGGGTTCAAAGAAATAAAATTCAAAAAGAGCTTTTAAAACCACGATAATGTGGATTTAAAGGCTCTTTCTTCAGCACTCTATATAACTTACATATCTGAACTAATTATACCTATCTCTGTGGATCAGGACTCCTCATCGCTAGAAAGATTATCTTCATTGACCAGATCAGGTTTGCGGTGAATTTTCACTCTCATGATGCGAAGCCTTGTTGCTTCCTCCACTTCAAAGGTCAGATTATAAAACTCTATTTTCTTCCCTTTCACCGGACTGCCTTCTAATTCCTTGAACAGCCAGCCTCCGATGGAGTCCACCTCGTCGTCTTCAATGTTCACTCCAGTCAAATCATTCACATCCTCAATGAGCATACGACCGTCCACAGAGATGAAGTCTTCCTTCATTTCCACGCTTGGACGTTCATCTTCAAACTCATCATAGAGATCCCCGACGATTTCCTCCAGAATTTCCTCCGCTGTCAGCAGACCGGCGGTTCCGCCGTATTCATCCACCACGAGAGTCATTTGGGAGTGCTTTTTCTGCATAAGGCGCAGCACATGACTTACTTCCATAGACTCAGGCACATTCAGAATTGGACGCACCACTGAGGCCAGATCCAGTTGTTCGCCCTGCTCGGCTAACAGAAGATCTGTAATATGAACAAAACCGATAATCTGATCTTTATCCTCAACCGCTACCGGGTAACGGGAATGCTTGGTTTCACTGATAATCTTCAGATTTTCCTTAAACGACAAATTCGTGTACAAGCAATCCATATCCGTACGCGGCAACATGATTTCACGAGCAAGCAAGTCGGAAAAATCAAAGATATTATCCATCAGTTTGATTTCATCCTTATCGATTACACCGCTTTTGGCGCTCTGATTCATCAATATACGGATCTCTTCCTCCGAATGTGCCGCTTCGGCTTCACTGGCCGGCTGAATGCCGAATGCCCGTAACAGCATGTTTGCGGCAGCATTCAACACCCAGATTACAGGGAGAAAAACCTTATAAAAAAGCAGCAAGGGCGCCGATAAAAACAACGCTACTCCTTCGGTCTTTTGAATCGCCAAAGACTTGGGAGCCAGTTCGCCCAATACAATATGCAAAAAAGTAATTACGCAAAATCCGACGACAACGGATACCGTTGTAATCAGTGTACCGTCAGTTACACCGAGTTTGTGCATGAGTGGCTCTATCAGGTAGCCGGATATTGCTGGCTCACCAATCCAGCCTAGCCCCAATGAAGCCAGCGTAATGCCCAATTGGGTGGCAGACAGATAAGCATCCAACTTTTGGTTCACCTTTAGCGCATAGCCTGCCAGGCGATGCCCCTCACTTTGGAGCTGCGTCAATCGGGATTGGCGCATTTTGACCAGCGAAAACTCTGCGGCCACAAAGACACCATTTAGAAAGACAAGCAGCAGTACCAAGAAGAGATTCACCCCTAGCAATCCCCAATGAAACTCGGTATGACCATCCAATACGAACTCCCCATTTCTTTAGTTAGCATTTTGCACCATTCGACTTGCAAGCTATTCAATTCAATATTTATGATTGGAAACCTGGAATTGGAATCATGTAAAAATGCTTATAATTGCAATGCTTTTCTTGATTTAAAGTCTACACCCTTGTAATACATATCCGCTACGAGTAGATTCGGCCCGCAACAGGCAGCCGCATCGCAATGACAGTTCACGGTCTGATTCAGCGGATGCTCATTCAGCCATTCACCGAAAATATTGTCCAGACTGTTTTCCTGAATATTTCCGAAAGCTGGAATGTCTGCAAAATCCGTCACATATACGCTACCCGTGAACATATTCACATTTACACGGTTTCTTCCGTCTGGATCATTACGCACCGTAATATTCGGTTCTTGGCGCAAGCGACGAAGCAATTTACGGTCTTCCTCCCGCTCAGAACAAGCAAAGAACGGTAGTGTACCAAATAACATCCACATGTCCTGATTTCGCACATCCAGCAGCTTATCAATAGAGTTCCGCATATCGTCAAGGGACAGTACAGGCAAGGCAGAAGCAAAATTCGATGCGTACATCGGATGAACCTCATGTCGGCGGCATCCCATTTCGTTGATCAACTGATGAATGCCTTCTAGCTTCGTATGTGTCCGATAATTAATCATGGACTCAGCTGAAATGAACATCCCCATTTCGCTCAATCTGCGTGCATTCTCTATCATTTTTTCATACAGGCGCACAGCACCCGCGCGTGGAGTCGGACGTCCGGTATTTGCAAATCCCACTTCATAAAAATCGTCTGCATTTAAATAATTAAACGATATATGCATGACATCCAGATACGGTAGCATCTTCTCATATCTTCTGATATCCAATGTCAGGTTGGAGTTAATTTGCGAACGAATACCGCGCTCTTTAGCATACTTCAACAGCGGAACGATCACATCGTCCACTGTTTTATCAAGCAATGCAGGTTCTCCGCCTGTAATACTTATTGTCTCCAGATGCTCAACTTCATCCAGCCGCTTCAGCATCAAATCTAAAGGAAGGAAAGGGGCCTCCTTCATAACCAGCATATCGCCGACAGCGCAATGCTCACAGCGCATATTACATAAATGTGTTACGGTCATTTCCACACTTGTAAGCAAATGACGACCATGTGTACGCAGTGAGACAATCGGGTCCCACGGATCATACGTTGGCGATATTTGGGGTAGTGTGTTATTTTGTAGAACTGTCATTATGTTTTCACCTTATTTCTGTTATTAACCTCAAAAGACGTATAATTATCATATCATGATGTGTAAAGTGCCTGCATGCTTTCTTCCACATCCTCTGCTAATCTACGCGTACTCCTCCGAAAGGGCCGGTAGCAGCGCCTAATGTATTTGTAATCATGACCGAAAGGGATACGGACAAATCCACATCATAAGGCGCCTTCAGTTCCTGCCCATCCCGGTCTCTTACAATACGAATGACAGGCCTTTGCGGGATTTTGGAATGTATACGCACTACGACTCCCTCTTCCCCTGTGTTGAGCATTACAGAAAGCCCCAGAGGGTAAATAGCTACACAGTCACGAAAGGCTTCCAGCATCCGCTGCTCATACAGCGTTCCTGCCCCGGCGTATAGCACCTCCATTGCTTCATAAGGCAACAAAGCCTGCTTGTAGATTCGACTTGCCGTCATCGCGTCATACGAGTCCGCCAGACCGATCCATTTCGCATATTCGTGGATTTGGTCCTTTTTCCAACCGTGTGGGTATCCACTACCGTCAATACGCTCATGATGCTGTAATGCACAATGAGCTGACAACAAGGGAATCCCGGGTTCGTCTTTAAGTAGCTTATAGCCGATCACTGTATGTGTTTTCATATGCTCATATTCCTCGTCCGTCAATTTACCCGGCTTATAGAGCACTTGAGGTGAAATCTTCATTTTACCGATATCGTGCAGTAATGAACCTATCCCTAGCTCCATGAGCTGATTATTATCGTAGCCATTGGATATCCCCAGGACTAGTGAATACAAGCATACATTCAAAGAATGATGATACAAATCCTGATCCGCGGCCCCGATATCCATCAACATAATGATGGCATCCTGGCGGCCTCCAATATCGTCCAGAATGGATTCCATGACCTTATAAAATGACTTGCCAAAATATTTGTGCTTATGATCTACGGAGTAGGATGACAAACCCTGAAACTGCTTTTTGATTTCCTGTAGCGCCGCCGCCCTTGTCTGTTCATGGATCATCTCGGGTATGACGATATCTTCTGTCACAGCATCCTCAATGTATACATATCCAATTCCGACTTGGCCTAGACGTTCAATCAATCGCGAAGTAAGCTCAACACCTTCCGAGAGCAGCACCATTCCATTTTCATTGTATATTTTTTTGCCCAGCTTCATGCCGGCTCTCAATAATGTAACAGGTACCAGTCGCAGCTTAATCCTCTCCCGATTGTTTTGATACCTGAAGCCACCTAGCTGCAAAACATTCTTCCATCGCGCCCGGACGCTTCAACTCCATTTCAATCAAATCCCGTAAAAATTCTGGAAGCATAAATCGGAGATCTGTTCCGTTCGCAAGCACCTTATAGCCTGCTTTAAAAGTGAACATATCCAACGTGCCCACTGTGTATTCCTCATCTTCTTCCAAAGGTTGACCCGCTACACGAATGTCCGTCACTTTTTCATAAGGAGCACGGTCCGGATCAAACTGAATGGTCAACCCTTCCACACACATCGTGCCCAGCACTTTGCCTCTGAAGCCAAAGCCCGTCATGGGCTTGTCTGTAAATTCTGGCAGCAAAGATTGCTCCAGAGCCAACCGAATGTCTCTTCCCCGCAACTTCATAACACAGGGATTGATCGGCGATGGGCATAAGGAATGCAGTACTCCTTTGCTAATATCTCCTTGAGGCAAGGGACCAAGCAGTTGACCTGCATTGACGAGGGCGATTTCGGTTCCTGTAAAATGGGACACGGATTGTGCCAGCAAATTCCCGAAAGGGGACTCCTCATTATAGGCGATCTCCAATTCCCGATCTGTTACTGCCACCGTGCTCTCCATGGCGCGTTCTGCTTGTCTGCGATGCAACACAATGGCCGATGCCACTTTTTCGTCTAGCAGCGTCTGATCCACAGGAACTACGCCGCCTGAGGTAACTCGAAACGGTTCAAGACTATGGTTACGGGTTAGCGTCACTTCACCGAGCAACGTTCCGAACTTCCCAGCCCCACATAGAACGGTGTTCCCGATCCGAAGCGGTTCCTCCAGCACATGGTGGGTGTGACCACCAAGGATAACGTCAATTTCAGGAAACTGGGATGCTAATTTCTCATCAGAGGGTAAACCTAGGTGAGACATCACGACCACCACATCCACCTGCTTTCTGAGTGACGCGATCTGCTTCCCCAGCACCTCAAACGGATCGAGCACATCCCAGCCCAACAATTGATAAAACTCTGTAAAAGGAGCCGTCACACCTAGTAAACCGATCTTGATTCCTGCTTTGTTTAGAATAACAGATTCCTTCATCCACAAAGGAATCCTCCCCGTAGCACGCTCTGTCAGATTGCCACATACAACTGGACAATGAATGCCCGCATATGCCTGTTCAATCATATCCGAGGTAAAAGTCAGTCCCTCATTATTACCGATCGTAATTGCATCGTATCCTGTCAGATTAATCACATCCACATTTGCCCCACCGAGCGTTCCTTCCGTTTCGGGGGCCATCCGATCCATGTGGTCTCCTATGTCCAGCACAAGAAGCGCATCCCCTGATGCAGCTTTTCGTTCATTAATCATCGCGGCTATCGAAGGCATACTGCCAAAATGACTATGGATATCATTGGTATGCAAAATGGTCAACGTTTGCCGAGTCGTCATTTCCATAACCGCCCTCCTCTATATTTTATATATCGACTTTGGAGCTTCTAATGTTTAAGCATACCATGTTATTTAGCAATATGGTACATATGAGGTGGACATAGATAGTGAAAATCATTGACATTGCCTTCTATATGTAACTCAGAGGAGACGGGTCCTTGGGACCTATTTTACAGCTTGGAATAATAGTAAATTAGTCGTTGTCATCCCATATAATTCTTGATATATTAAGTTTGTTTCGTATTTTCGACAAATTTACGACAAGGAGGTTAGCACATGAGAGTTCACGTTACCGATGCCAAGCCGGGAGATCGCCTCAAATCCGATACATACAATGGGCACGGTGTACCTGTCTTGATTCAGGGCACCGAGCTTCAGCATGACGATATTTCCAAGCTCATTATGCATGGTGTCGATTATATTGACATTGATGCTGGTTCTACGAGCATTCCGGTTGGCTTTGCCCCCGATGTTCCTGCTTCCCCCGAGTCCCTCAAACGCGCCGTTCCCCTTATGGAGCAAACGATCAGTGGCTTTGAAAGCATGTTCCTCGAAGCTTCCTCAACTGGAAAATTTGATGAACATCGAGTTGATGAGCTGTTCGCCCCTCTTGTTTCAGAGCTGGCTCGTCAAAAAGATGTCGTATCTCTGCTGTTAATTATGGAACGGGGAGATCACTATACCTATAACCATTCTCTCCAAGTAGGTATACTGTCATATTACATTGCCACTTGGCTTGGATATACAGAGGAAGAGGCATATGCCGCGGGCAAAGCTGGATATTTACACGATATAGGCAAGTCCATGATACCGGATGAAATTTTAAATAAACCGGATAAACTAACACCTGAAGAATTTCATGAGATGAAGAAACATTCTCTGTATGGCTATGATATTATTCGCAATTCAACCAGCGATGATATTTCAGCAATTGTCGCCTTGCAGCATCACGAACGCGAAGACGGAAGTGGATACCCCCACGGACTGTTCAAGGAAGAGATTCATCCTTTTGCCAGCATAACAGCTGTTGCCGACGTATACAGCGCGATGATTTCCAACCGTGTGTATCAGACAAAACAGGAGTTGCTCACCGTATTACGCGAGCTGCACAGTATGAGTTTTGGACATCTGAATCCAGAAACTACCCAAGTGTTCATCAGACATATGCTTCCGAATTTTATTAATAAGCAGGTTCTATTGACTACAGGCCAGACAGGAACTATTATTCTGAACAATCCTGTGGATTACTTCAGACCCTTAGTAAGAATTAACGATAATGAATATATAGATTTGTCAAAGGAACGCCATGTATACATTGACGAAATTTATCTGGAATCCTGATCTGCCACTGCCACCCGGCGTTACTTTGTTTGTACGGAATGTTTTACCGAAGCACAGGCTACACGAATAAAAAGAGACTGTCCTTTAATCCGTAGGTTTTTCCTACAAAGGACAGCCTCTTTTTGTATTACGAACATTAGCCCAATTACTCTGTATTGCTTGTTTAATCCTAGGAGTTAAGATCTTGTAGGCCTGGGCTATGTTCATTAGGCAATTCAGGCATATACGGAAGAGGAAAGCCTTCTGGAGGGTTAATGACACTCAAATCTCCACCGTTTCTGCTTGGCGTTTGCCCATTGAATATTTCTCCAATACGGGTAGAATCCAATCGAAAATTAAACTGTGCATTGTGAAAGCCCATTTCAACATACTTCCGACATTCTGGATACTTGTTAATATCGTAGTTTGGAACCGGGAACAATTTGCCCCAATCTACTCCAAGTGTCTCTAACGCTTTGGCAAACGCATTTTGATGAGCATTATCTCGTACAATCAAAAAAGCTAATGTTTCCCGGAATGTTTTGTTCGAGCTCATTTCGTAAATTCGGGATTTTTGCAGAACCCCTGTAGATTCGAGTACGAGATTATCAAGCAAATCACTAATCAGATTGCCGTGGGAATAGACATAACTGCCTAACCAAGGGTTACCACTTGCATCAACGGGTAAGGAACTTTGAGCACCCATAATAAAATGATGAGGATTGGCATGTTTTATCGCTTCATCCAAAGGAGCATGATCAATTCCAGCATCGCCGGCTTGGTCTTCGCCTGAGCCAGTCAGAAGTTGATTTATGGTATGTTGGACCAGTTCAACATGACTAAGCTCCTCTAGGAAAACTCCTCGTATCAAATCCCTATACTGCACAGCATTACCACGAAAATTATTACTTTGAAAGAAAAACTGCATCATCGTACGCATTTCTCCAAATCGACCACCCAATACCTCCTGAATCACTTTTGCAGCAGCTGGGTCGGGTTTATCGGGCACTATTAAGTTAATCAAATCTTCTTTATAAAAATACAATACCAAAACCCCCTCAGAGCTTTTATTTTGAAGTAAAACATATGCTACCCATTTTTATCATTTTTATACAAGACAAAGAAACAGAAAGGTTATTATTATGCAGGCTCCTATCAGTCTAGTATTAGGGATATTTGTTGTTAAGCAGCTCCTCGTTTTGTTGCGCATTGAATGGGTTAATATAGCTTGGATTCACTAAACTGCTTTTAACCTATAGGAGGACTAATTATGTTTAGACATCAAAAAGAGTTGCAGTTCGAAGTGAAAGTAGAGCGACCTGACCCTCTATTTGCCCGACAGGTACAAGAAGTTTTGGGAGGCCAATTTGGAGAAATGACCGTGATGATGCAATATTTGTTTCAAGGGTTTAACTGTCGCGGTGATGAAAAATATAAAGATATGTTAATGGATATTGGAACAGAAGAAATAGGGCATGTGGAGATGCTGTGTGCTTTAATAAGTCAATTACTTGATAGGGCTAAACCAGAAGATCAGGAGCAAGCTGCCAAAGACCCTGTTACAGCTGCCATTATGGGGGGAATTAACCCGCAGCATTTACTGGTGAGTGGTCTTGGCGGATTACCTACTAATTCAAATGGAGTTCCATGGAACGGTTCTTACATTGTTGCTAGTGGTAATCTTTTGGCAGATATGCGGTCCAACCTACATGCAGAGAGTCAAGGTCGATTGCAGGTAGCAAGACTATATCATATGACCCAAGATGAAAGCGTTAGGGCTACATTACGGAAAATGCTAGCACGCGACCGCTATCATCAGTATCAATGGCTGGCGGCAATCCAAGAATTAGAAGAAAAAAATGGTGTTGTGGTACCGGCTTCCTTTCCTCCTGAAGCAGAGCAAGAATCTCAGCCTGAGGCATATGAGTTTTGGAACTTGTCTGAAGGCGAAGAATCTAGTGAAGGTCTGTGGGCAACAGGAAGTGCGCCGGATGGAACCGGGAGCTATGTATACATCTCTAACCCCGTTGCCAAAGGCCAGATCTATAATGCCAAAATACCAGCAACCGAGTTACATCATGACTTAGACCATAAAACTTCAGATAAATAAACGTGTAACAGACGAGTCTTCCCAACATTAAAGATCGCTTATTGGTGACACTAACCATAAAATGAAACAAAAATATATACTTAAAGTGCACATAAGACGGCTTATCATAAAGCACATCAAATTACAGCTGATAATAAACAAGAAGTATAGAATCAATGTAAGACCAAAAAGCTCTGCCGACCAATTATAGTTAGCAGAGCTTTTTGATTTATTTAGAGTATTCACTTACTTTAAACATAAGTATCTTATCAAAAAAAGATTACGTATTCCTTGCGATTGCTGAAAGGTCCTTTGTTATTGTCATGTTTATCAATATTATAAAATGATTGACCACGACTGGCATCTTTGGGCATCATACCACGCTATGAAGTTGTTAACTTCTTTCATACTCAAATCAAATTCCTTCTCCAAACCAGTTGTCATAGTTACTACAAGAATTGCACGATCACCTGTTGGTTGTACTGTCTCCGATGGCTCAGGTTTAGGTTGAGATGATTTGTCTGTATTGGGAACTGTTTGCTTTTCTCCTTGAGGAGTAGCTGATACCTCTTCAGAAAACTCACTTTTTCCAGTATCATTTACCGCGGTAACAACGTAATAGTATGTTGTTCCATTAACCACAGACGTGTCAGAGTAAGATGGAGTTTTGACGTTTGAAGCAATTGTTTCATATGGTCCTCCAGAAGTAGTGCTGCGTTTTATAGTATATTCTTTTTTATCGGGACTTGCTGTCCAGTTCAAATCCACCTTAGCGTCTCCTGCCTTTGCCAATAGATTTGAAGGAGCACTGATTTTAGGATTTACTAAATATCCAGTGTCGTTGATAGTAATTTATCTATTAACAGTCATTAAGGTAATATATTCCTCAGACTTAAATTCAAACTGATTCCGCATAAAATACTTACCAGTAATCTTAACCGATTCAGGCTAAAACTTTTCTATACTGCCACCATAGCCTTACAACCGACACCATATTCTCTCCCAACGACTGAACAACGTACACCTTTACCTGGCTTAGCGAAGCTGCAAATAGTTCGATATCCGACTTTAACACTTTATATGTATGGTTCATGCTGGTCACCTCAATAATTCATTCAATGAATGATGTGGTAATTCCTTTAATGAAAAAACCCCCGCCAACCATGATCCTTATTTTCATCGTTATCAGTTTGGTACCTTATTGAAGTGACGATTTTTCTTTCAAGAACTTTTTAGTAAGGCAGAAAACAAAAAAAGACGTTCCCATGATCATCCGAGAACGCCCTTAGCTTTATTTTATTCGGATGTTTGAAGACACCTCTTAAATAACGGCTTTAAATTTCTTGCGGTTCGCCCGTTTTTTATTTCTCACGGACACCCCCAGTTCGATTTTTACCGGACATATTTTACGGGACTTAGTAGATGAGTATAGCTTTCTTTTACTGCTCCATTTTATTGCATTTCTGCAACCTTCTTCACTGCGAATATAGAGCTGGAACCGCTGCTTATAGACGATTCTTTTTTTTCTAACAACCAGACAAAACGTTACTCGGACAGGGCTGAAGCCATACCTGATGGAACCATTCCTGCCGTGCAGAGCCAGAGGGATCCATCTACTTTCACCGGAACCGATTGAAAAAGCAGAACTGTCTGTCAGAATAGTTTTATCGTTCATCCTGTATTCACCTGAACTGTCGCTTTCACACGGTAGATTCCCGGTGGCAAATCGCCAAACAGGTAGAGCCCCCCCTGATTCGTACGCGTAATCTGGATGATCTGTTCCACTCCTGCGGTCAACGTATAGAGTGCCACTAGCGCATTGGGTATAGCAACACCATTCGCTTGGTCCGTCACAATACCACTTACAGTCCCTGTATTGGCATTCGGATCGGCTGTCAGATTAATATCAAGGGGGACATACTCAGGACTTTGGATTGTTACAGGGGCACTTTGGTTGGACAAATATCCGGGTAGGACCGCCTGAACGAAATAGGTACCACTCGGAAGTTCAGCAAACAAATATTGCCCTGATGCGTTGGAAGTCACTGTTCCGATCGGAGTAACCGTAGTCCCATCTGTTCGAAATAGACTAACCAAAGCATTATTCACGGGTTCATTATTGGTAATATTCCTTACTATACCAAACATGGCTCCCGTCGTTGCAGCGGGATCGGGTTGTAAAGTAATAGATACTTGCGTTGGTCTGCCTTGTGTAACTGTTAACGGAATACGGACAGGTGTCAGGTAGCCTGGTTCAGATGCAGTGATTAAATAAGAGCCTACTGGAACGTTAGGTATTATAAATATCCCCTGGGGATTACTGTTAACATGCGCATATGGCACCCCTTGAGAAGTATATACCTGCACTGTAGCAAAAGGAACCGGATTCCCATTAGGCAGGAGGGTTGTTCCCTGCACCACACCAACGGAGGTGCTGGACGAGGCTTGAAGTTCTAGATTGACGCTCTCTTCTTCGTGCCCATCCAAGGTAACTGGAGCACTTGGTTGAAGTTTGAACAAGTCAGAAATTGGAATAACCATGACCTCCTTTCACAAATCTTACAACTCAATATATGCTTGAGAGTTCATAAACGACTGGTCAAACAACCTAACTCATACTTTTTTTAGCGTTACTAACATGATGAGGGGCTAATAAGCATTCTGTCGATTATATGGGTTTTTAGTGCTTTTTTCTACTTCTAATCTTTTAAGGTTCCCCTGCCCCTTTGGAGAAACCCTTTCTTCTTAGAGGATCAGGAGTTAGCTAGATTACTATTTTACACAGATTTACGAGTAGGAGAAGGACTTGCACTAAAGTGGTCAGATATGGATTTTGAGAAGAATCTGCTTCGCGTAAACAAAACACTTGATATAACCACACGTAAGACTACTACGACTAAAACTAAGGGCAGTGTAGGTTACGTTCCGTTTCCTGCCTTTATAGGCGAGATGCTGGAGCGCATAAAAAAAGAATCCGCAGAGAAAATCTACGGATTCAATAACGATATGTTTGTATTCGGTGTAGTGGTCCCATACCACTATTCCCATTTTCGCAAACATTTTAAAAGTCTCTTCCCTGAATTGCGAATTCATGACTTGCGTCACAGCTACGCATCATACTTGATTAACAAAGGCGTGGACATCTATCTCGTAAAGGAACTGATGCGACACGACGATATCAAGCAAACAACCAACACCTATGGTCATCTTTACGCCGAAAGGAAACGAGAAGCAATGAGCGTATTCGACGACTAATCGGTATCATTTCGGTATCATGACCAATAAATAAAACCTAGAATAGCCGATACGCTTAGCTTTGCTTTTAACCAATACTGCCTTCCATTTCGAACTTGATCAAACGGTTCATTTCTACCGCATATTCCATCGGTAGTTCTTTGGTGAACGGCTCGATAAAGCCCATAACGATCATTTGCGTTGCCTCAGCTTCGGTCAGACCGCGACTCATCAGATAGAACAACTGATCTTCCGATACTTTGGACACCGTTGCTTCGTGCTCAAGTGTGATATCGTCATTCATGATCTCATTATAAGGAATAGTATCTGAAGTTGACTGATTATCCAAAATCAACGTATCACACTTAATATTCGATTTTGCACCTTGGGCCTGACGACCAAAGGAAGCTAATCCGCGATACGTTACTTTACCACCGTGCTTACTGATCGATTTGGATACAATGGTGGATGTAGTATCTGGTGCCAAGTGGATCATTTTCGCACCTGCATCCTGATGCTGGCCTTTGCCTGCAACAGCGATGGACAAGACCATCCCTTTCGCTCCACGACCTTTCAATACAACGGCAGGATACTTCATTGTCAGTTTGGAACCGATGTTTCCATCGACCCATTCCATGGTTGCATTTTCTTCAGCAACCGCACGTTTGGTTACCAGGTTGTAAATGTTTGGTGCCCAGTTCTGAATCGTTGTGTAACGAACACGTGCGTTTTTCTTACAAATAATTTCCACCACAGCACTATGCAGCGAGTTCGTGCTGTAAATTGGAGCTGTACAGCCTTCTACATAATGCACAAAGCTGTCTTCGTCAGCAATAATGAGCGTACGCTCAAATTGCCCCATATTTTCCGAATTGATACGGAAGTAAGCCTGCAATGGAACTTCACATTTTACACCTTTAGGCACGTAGATAAAGCTACCGCCTGACCATACCGCACTGTTCAGGGCCGCAAACTTATTGTCCGCAGGAGGTACGACTGTGGCAAAATACTCTTTCAGAATCTCAGGATGCTCACGCAACGCCGTATCGGTATCCATGAAAATGACACCCTGCTCTTCCAGGTCCTTTTGCATGCTGTGGTAGACAACCTCGGATTCATACTGCGCGGATACACCAGCCAGAAACTTTTGCTCCGCTTCAGGGATCCCTAATTTATCAAAGGTTTCCTTAATTTCTGTAGGAACCTCTTCCCACGTTTTCCCTTGTTTCTCGGAAGGTCTTACATAGTACTGGATATCATCGAAATCCAGCTCATCCATGTCTCCGCCCCATTTTGGCATTGGCATTTTTTCAAATTGCTTCAATGCTTTCAGACGAAACTCCAACATCCAATCCGGTTCACCCTTAATTTTGGAGATTTCTTTTACAATTTCCGGAGTGAGACCCTTACCTGTTTGGAAAATGGACTTGTGCTCGTCACGAAAGCCATACTTATACTCTTCCATTTCCGGTGCTTTCTTGGCCATGTTTCTCAAACCTCCTCTATTCTATTTAAATTATTTATCTTCATCTATTCCTTTACGCAGCGCGTTCCAAGCCAAGGTCGCACATTTAATGCGGGCCGGGAACTTATTAACGCCTGACAAAGCTTCCAATTCTTCATAATCATCAAATTCGACGGCTTCGCCCTTCATCAAAGAGGAGAAGCGACTCGCCATATCCAAGGCCTGATCAATCGTTTTTCCTTTGACCGCTTCTGTCATCATCGAAGCCGAGGACATACTAATCGAGCAACCTTCGCCAGTAAAACGAGCATCCTCAACTAAGCCGTCTTTCGTTTTGAGTTGAAGGGATATCCGGTCACCACACGTAGGATTGTTCAAATCCACCGTAACAGCATCATCCTCAAAACGTCCGCGATTGCGCGGATTTTTATAATGATCCATAATCACGCGTCGGTACAAGTCGTCAAGTTGCATCGCCAAAATACTCCTTTGTTTGGATTAAGGCGCTGACCAGAGCGTCGATATCCTCTTCTGTGTTATAGAGGTAAAAGCTAGCACGTGCAGTTGCACTGGCTTTCAACCAGCGCATCAATGGCTGGCAACAATGATGGCCTGCACGTATGGCCACCCCTTTACTGTCCAGTACAGTAGCTACATCATGCGGATGCACATCATCCAAGTTGAATGTTACAAGCCCGACATGACGTTCAGCAGGTCCGTAGATCTTCAAACCATCCACTTCACGGAGACGTTTAAGTGCATAATTTGATAGACGGCTCTCATGCTGTGCAATGGCGTCCAGTCCAATGCTTTCCAGAAAATCAATGGCAGCTCCCAAGCCAACAGCCCCAGCGATAATCGGGGTGCCACCTTCGAATTTCCAAGGTAGCTCCTTCCATGTGGATTCATACAATCCCACATCGTCGATCATTTCACCGCCAAACTCAATGGGCTCCATGTTTTCCAGCAACGCCTTCTTGCCGTAGAGTGCACCAATTCCTGTAGGAGCACACATTTTGTGACCAGAGAAAGCATAAAAATCAGCATCAATGTCTTGCACGTCTACTTTCATATGTGGCGTGCTTTGTGCACCGTCGACAACGATGACTGCACCTTTGCGATGTGCAATAGCAGCAATTTCTTTGACCGGATTCACAACGCCAAGTACATTGGAGACATGCGCAATTGCTACAATTTTTGTGTTTTCTGTGACGGTTTTCTCCACGTCCGCAAGATCAACGCTACCGTCCTCTTGAAGCGGAATATATTTCAAAGTTGCACCAGTGGCTTTGGCAACCTGTTGCCACGGAATCAGGTTGCTGTGATGTTCCATCTGAGTGATGACAATTTCATCACCCTCCTTACAGTTAGCTCTACCGTACGAAGAAGCCACCAGATTCAGCGCGGTTGTTGTTCCGCGTGTAAAGATGATTTCCCTGCGTTTGGCATTCAGAAAACGGGCTACCTTCTCCCTCGCACCTTCATAAGCATCCGTAGCACGGCTACCCAAGGTATGCACACCACGGTGTACATTCGAATTATCAAATTCATAGTAGTGCTTGATCGCCTCGATGACCGCTAGCGGCTTTTGCGAAGTGGCCGCATTATCCAAATAAACCAGCGGATGACCGTTAATCTCCTGATGTAAAATCGGGAATTGTTCACGGATCAATGCAGTGTTCATTGGCCTAACTTCCTTTCAACAAGGCTTTGCAGCTGATGTTGAAGTCCTTCAAGCGGAATTTCAGATACGACAGGTGCCAGGAAGCCGTAAATAATCAATCGTTCAGCTTCTGCACGGCTAATTCCGCGGGACATCAAGTAATACACTTGCTCACGGTTAACCTGACCAACCGAGGCTGCGTGTCCTGCTGTTACATCGTCTTCATCAATCAGCAGGATCGGGTTAGCGTCACCACGTGCTTGCGGGCTGAGCATCAGAACACGTTCTGTTTGCTGACCGTCTGCTTTGGTAGCACCCTTTTCTATTTTCGTAATTCCGTTAATGATAGAAGATGCTTCTTCACGCATAACGGCGCGCGTAATCATCTGACTAGCGGAATTTTTACCAAAATGCTGTGCTTGTGTCGTATAGTTCAACTTTTGCGAACCAGAACCTACAGCAATAACCTTGGCATCTGAGTTGGAGCCATTGCCTTTGAGCACGGACATGGTATTGCTAGCTGTATTGCCGTTGTTCATTTCGCCTACAATCCATTCGATAGCAGCGTCATTTCCGAGCGTGGCACGACGAATGGAAATATCCGTTACTTGCTCTCCAAACTGATGCACTGTGGCATAACGTACTTTAGCGCCTGCATTCGCAACCACTTCTACCGCACCGTTATGAAGAACAGGTGCCGCCAAATCCGCAGATACATAGTTGTCTACGTACGTCACGGAACTATGGTTTTCAGCTATGAGCAGCACATGCGGCGCAAACGTTGCAGTCGCATCATCCGTGAGGAACACAGCTTGAAGCGGAACGTTCAGCTCTACATTTTTAGGCACATAAGCAAATACTCCACCGTTCCAGAGTGCTGCATGTAGTGCAGATAATGAATTTTCTTCAGCTTTAATAACAGTATTCAGATGAGCTTTGACCAAATCAGCATGCTCTTTAACCGCCGTTTGCAAATCCGTGAAAATGACGCCTTGCGCCGCCAGTTCCTCGCTCAGCTTCACGTATACCGCACCGGAGTTGCGCTGGATGATCAGACCGCCCTCCTGTTGTTCTTTGACCAGATCAGCAATGGCTGCAGGAACCTGACCTACAGATGCAATGACCTCGCTCAGTTTATGTTGACCGTAATCGTTTAAATTCCAACGCTCGATTTTTGTTTTTTCAAATACCGGAAGCTCCAGTTGGCCTGCAAGCTCAAGTGCTTTTTGTCTGTCTTCGGCTAGCCAAGTTGGCTCGCCATTACGTTCGGACAGAACACGCAGTTGCTCGGAATCTACCGGAAGGATTGTTTGTGTTGTCATCAGTTTTCCTCCTCGCTTCCGGCTTACGCCTCTTGTCCTACAGTTTCATCAACGATACCCAGCTCTTCCTTGATCCAGTCGTAACCGTCCGCTTCCAGACGCTCTGCAAGCTCAGGACCACCGGATTTAACGATACGTCCTTGCATCATCACGTGTACATAATCTGGTTTAATGTAGTTCAACAGACGTTGGTAGTGAGTAATCACAAGGAAGCCACGGTCTTCAGAACGCATAGCGTTTACACCGTTAGCTACGATTCTCAAAGCATCGATATCCAGACCGGAGTCAATTTCGTCCAGAACGACAATTTTCGGATCAAGCATCATCATTTGCAGAATTTCATTCCGCTTTTTCTCACCACCGGAAAAACCTTCGTTCAGATAACGGTGAGCAAACTCAGGATTCATTTCAAGCTCTTTCATTTTGCTTTCCATTTGGCGGATAAACTTAATCAGGGAAATCTCTTGTCCTTCTTCACGGCGTGCGTTAATTGCACTACGCAAAAAGTCGGAGTTTGTTACCCCTGCAATTTCACTTGGATACTGCATCGCCAGGAACAATCCTGCACGTGCACGCTCATCCACTTCCATATCCAGCACGTCTTCTCCATCCAAAGTTACTTTGCCATCTGTGACTTCATATTTAGGATGACCCATCAAAGCAGATGCGAGTGTACTTTTACCCGTTCCGTTAGGACCCATGATAGCGTGGATTTCTCCGCCCTTCATTTCGAGGTTAATACCCTTCAAAATTTCTTTACCTTCAATGGTCGCTTTGAGACCTTCAATCTTAAAGTTTGTAGCCATATTCGCAATACCCTCCAAAAAATGTAGTGTGGTGTCGAAATCAGAAAGTATATTTAAACAGGGGAGCCCCCTGATTTCAAGCAATATTTAAAAATTTATTTATAATCATTCTAAACTGATTCTCAATGATTCTCAAGTTATTTTATAATAAATATCTTTAAGGGTGCAACCAACAGACACACGTTATCCAACTTTCTTCATAAAATGTTCATCCTACCAAGCGCACAAATGACTAAATACATCCTGCGAATGATTATATAGTTATAGTGTAGTACAAAAAACCATGGGATACATCATCTCTTTTTTAGCCATAAAAACGCTACTGACAGCATGCGTCAGTAGCGTTTTACATGTAAAGGGTTATTTTAGAACGAAAGCTTGAGGAGTTAGCCCAAATAAGAGCGCAGCATCCACATATGTTTCTCCAGATCCGCTTTATAACCGATTAGCAAATCTGCAGTAGGCTGATCGGAATTACTTTCCGCCAATTCGATACCTTCCTGAAACTCCTCACATATAGTCGCAAAATCCTCGATCAAAGTTTGTACCATCTTAGGAGCATCTTCATTGCCGGTTGCTTCCTGAATCGACGACAGCTCCAGGTATTCCTTTAATGTTGCGGAAGGAGAACCTTTCAAGGCGAGCAGACGCTCGGCAATCTCATCCATTTTCAATGTCACTTCATTGTATAATTCTTCGAATTTAACATGGAGTGTATAAAAACTGGAGCCTTTCACGTACCAGTGATAGTTATGAATTTTCACATATAACACATTGAGGTTAGCGACTTGACGGTTTAAAAGTTCCTCCACCGATTTGGTTTGCGTATTTTTCGAGTTACTTGTTGTTTTAGCCATCATAAATCCCTTCCTTTTTCATCAAATTGACTTTCAGAAGCGTTTACGTATCCATCACCGTCACTGCTGACGATAAGACGCCAGCGGGCATTTGAGTATCACCTGCCGGACGTCTGTTTCATATTTACCCTTTCTATACAGAGACGAAACAAAAAGAAGAGTTCTCTCTCTTCCAATCCATCATAAAAAAAATATACAAAAATTCAGTGATTTTCGTTATACTTTCTCTATCCTATCAAAATACTTGGTTTAATATTGTGATATTTTTCCACCATTTACATGTGCACAATTTACGGAGGTGACCTCATTGTCCAAATATCATCCCTTAACGACCGAAGATGCAATCGAATTCGTGAAAAACATCCCCGGATTTTTCAGTCAGGAAGCCCAGCTGGAATGCCGAGAAATCGGTGATGGCAACTTAAATCTGGTTTTTCATATTACAGATTCCAAATCTAACAAGAGTATCATTGCCAAGCAGGCACTTCCCTATGTAAAAATTGTAGGTGAATCCTGGCCGTTGTCCCTGGATCGTGCCCGTATTGAACGTGAGGCACTTCAGCAGGAACACCAGCTTTGCCCCGAATTGGTTCCTGCGGTACTGGGCTATGACGATGAGCTTGCGCTAACCGTGATGGAGGATCTTAGCTCACACACAATCATGCGCAAGGGACTAATAGAAGGCAACAGATATCCCCTTTTTGCTAATCATATTGGGGAGTTTCTGGCACGCACGCTCTTTTTCACCTCAGATTTAGGCATGAATCAGCAGGATAAAAAAGAGCTGGTTAAACGCTTTATTAATCCTGAACTTTGTAAAATAACTGAGGATCTGATTTTGGATGAGCCCTACCGGTTTTCAGATAATAACAACTATGGTGTGTACATTGAAGACGAAGCAGAGGCACTCCGTACAGATCAGGTGCTTCACCTGGAAGTAGCTTTACTGCGAGAAAGGTTTATGACACGAACAGAAGCACTGCTACACGGCGACCTCCATACAGGCAGTATTTTTGTAACGGCTGAATCGACTAAAGTCATTGATCCTGAATTTGCCTTCTACGGACCCATGGGGTTTGATATCGGAGCAGTCATCGCCAATCTGCTGTTGAACTACGCAGCACAGCCCGGATGGACTTCTGGCGAGAAGGCCCTTAAAGAACGACGTGACTGGCTCCTGGAGACTGCCATTCAAGTATGGGAACAGTTTGAGAGCAGGTTCCGTACCCTGTGGGACAAGCACGTCACCGATCATTTGGCACGTACCCCCGGATATCAGGACTTGTATCTCCAGAAAGTGCTGCAAGATACGATTGGTTTTGCAGGGTGCAAAGTGATCCGCCGGATCATCAGCCTGTCGCATGTGGCGGATATCGATACCATTGCCGATCCTGATATCAAGGAAGCTGCGGAACGTCTCGCGTTAGCAATCGGAAAAGCCTTGGTTCTCTGCAATCGCAAGCTTCATTCGATTCGGGAGTTGGAGGATATTGTTCGGACAGCAACAGCGATCCAAACTAAAGGAACATCACGAATATGAGTGAAAATAAAGAATGGACGCCCGCATCCTCCCGAGAAGCATCTGCGACCGGACAGCCTCTATCTTCGCTGGTGTGGAAGGGTAACCACTTGTCCATGCTGGATCAGCGTCTACTGCCCGAAACGATAGTCATGCTGGATTTATTCACGACCGAGGAAGTATGGGAGGGCATTCATGCCATGAAGGTACGGGGCGCCCCCGCCATCGGGATGGCTGCAGCCTACGGTGTTGTGCTGGGCGCTATCTCCTATCGCGGCAACGACGCTGCTGGATGGCTGGAGCATGTACACGCGGTGTGCGGACATTTGGCTACCTCACGGCCGACTGCCGTAAATCTGTTCTGGGCTCTGGACCGCATGAAGAAGCGAGCCGGCGAACTTGTCACAGAGGCTGAGGTAAGTCAGATCGAAGACTGGAATGCAGGGCTGGAGCGTGAAGCTATAGCCATTCAGGCGGAGGATGAAGAAGTTTGTCGCCAAATCGGTATCCATGCATTACCTCTGTTCGAGGACGGGATGGGCGTACTCACTCATTGCAATGCAGGCGGCTTGGCAACAGCCAAATACGGAACAGCGCTCGCGCCTATGTATTTAGCTCAGGAGAACGGTATCCACCTAAAAGTATTTGCTGACGAAACTCGCCCCGTATTACAGGGTGCGCGTCTGACCGCCTTTGAGCTTCAGCAGGCAGGCATAGATGTAACCTTGCTCTGTGACAATATGGCAGGCATGGTGATGTCCAAAGGATGGGTGCAGGCGGTCATTGTCGGCACAGACAGAGTCGCTGCTAATGGGGATGTGGCCAATAAAATCGGCACCTATAGCCTGGCAGTGCTGGCGAAAGCGCATGGTATACCTTTTTACGTTGCTTCGCCGTTATCAACCATTGATTTGCAGACCGCAACAGGCGCAGATATTCCGATTGAGGAACGTTCTGCAGAAGAAGTTACCGAGAGCTTTGGTAAAAGAACTGCCCCAGAAGGCATCAAAGTCTACAACCCGGCTTTTGACGTTACACCTCATGAGTACATTACCGCCATCATTACCGAAAAAGGAATTGTTCAAGCTCCTTTTAGCGAGAACCTCACCGCTTTGTTTGCCGATTAATTGTTCTTGCAGGTTATTTAGTTGGTATATAATTCAAATAGTTCCACTCGATAGAATGAAAAATTTCACAGAAAAAACCGGAGCCGTAGTGGTATTATCCCCTTCTAGTAGACAAGAGAGAAAAGACATCTGTTAAGATGGACTTAATCTTGTTGAACGGAGGGGATTTTTCATGGCTAAAAAGGGACAATCATTCCGGCAATACTCCTTAGATGTAAAGATGGAGGCAGTCCGGTTGGTGAACGAAGAACATATGAGTATTCGTGAAGTGACGAAACAATTGGACATTCGTAATAAATCCCAAGTGCAAAGCTGGGTGATGAAACATCGAGCGGGGGAGAACCTCCAGCCAACGACCACAAGGCAGGGACGACCCAAAACGAAATTTTCCAGTATGGAAGAGGAGATGGCGTATCTACGGGCGGAGATTGAATATTTAAAAAAGCAGTATCCAAATCTACACAAGGAGTGACGAGGAAAGAAGCGAGGTTTGAAATTATTGAGGGAATGCGAACACGATATTCGTTGAAATGGTTACTTGAATTAGCCCATGTTTCTCGGGCAGGATATTATAAATGGAGAAAGAATCAGCAAACAACCCAGCAGCGTAAGCAAGAAGAAGAGCTTCTGGAATCGCATATGTTGTCGATCCACCGGATCCATCCCTATTTTGGTTATCTGCGGATGACCGTTGCTTTACGTAGAGAAGGTATCTTGGTCAATCACAAAAAGGTGTACCGCCTAATGAAGAAATTAGGGATCCGTTCCGTCATTCGAAAGAAGCGGCGCTTTTTTGGCAAACAGGCATCTGTGGTAAATGCCAACCGATTAGATCGACAATTTCAGGCAGATTCTCCTTTATCCAAGCTGGTTACCGATATTACATACATACGAGCTGGAGAGCGGTTTGTATATCTCTCTGTCATTCAAGATCTGTTTAACAATGAAATCGTGGCTTGGCGTCTTTCGGAACGAAATGACCTTGCTCTAGTTAGCGAGACGCTAGACGTTCTAAGTAAGAACGTGAACATGGAGGGTGTCATTCTCCATTCAGACCAGGGTTTTCAGTATACCTCCAAGCCGTTTAACCGCAAACTTAAGCGGCTTGGCATGCTTGGGAGCCATTCAAGGCGTGGAAATTGCCTAGACAATGCCTGTATAGAATCCTTCTTCTCCCATCTTAAAACAGAGAAGATTTATTTAACGAAACCCGGAACCCTAGCGGAGGTAGAACAACACGTACGGGAGTACATTTCTTTTTATAATGAAAATAGATTTCAGAAAAAATTAAACAACCGTTCCCCGATTGAATACCGAGAAACGGTTGCTGCTTAAAGATGTCTTTTTAGTTCTGTCTACTTGACAGGGGTATGACCATAGCGCCCGGTTTTTTAACTTTTTCTTTTTTGCTTTTATCCAACAACTATTACTAGGCTTCTTACACCAGTTTCAATAATGCTTCATAGCCTGGCATCCCTGGCTTAATTCCAAGTTGCTCAGCTTCCGTCGTCACTGACTCCATTGGTGCTTCCAACAGTTCCTTTAGTGTTTTTACCCCTACAGCTCGTGCGGCCAGAATTTTCCGATCCGCCAGCCGTTCATTGAGCAATCCGACATCCAGCGCACCACACATGATGTAAACTATCAGTAAAGCTTTGTATATCAACAGTTTTTAAGCAACAACTCATTTGAGGTCACAAAAAGGTCACAAAAATCACAACATGATCATCTGCTCAAGCTCATCGGCTACCTCTTGTTGCATACTAGGAAGTACATGACTGTACGTATCCAGCGTGACAGATATCTTACTGTGACCTAATCTCTCTGAAATCACTTTGACATTCATTTTCTTTTCTAACAGCATCGTCGCATGGGTATGTCTCATATCATGGAAACGGATATGCGGAAGCTTGGCACTTATAACATCCTTTTTATAAGCCTTGGACAAATTAGCAGGGAACACTGTTTTACCATTTTTTAAATTGAAAATAACAATATCCATATCGATAAAACCGTCTCCAAACTCTCTTTTCCACTTTACTTTGTAAGCTTCATGTAGCCTACGCTGTTCTTCAAGAATCGCAATCAGTTGATTAGGTATAGATATTTTACGTTCCCCAGCGGTAGTTTTAGCTCCAGATTTGATCCGAGTTCCATAATGGGCAAGCGTTTGTCTGATGGTAATTGTCTTTGATTCAAAATCAATATCCTTCCATCTTAACCCTAAAATCTCCCCTTGCCTCATTCCTGCTAATAAAGCGAGTCCATAAACACAATGATAACGATCTTCTTTGGTACATTGGAGAAAATGATTCACTTGTTCCAACGTCCAAATAGACATTTCTTTTTTTACTCGCTTGGGAAGTGTCACTTTTCGCATGGGATTTTCTTTGATGAAGCCATATTCAATCGCCTTATCAAATACTTTTTTGACCATCGTTGTAATGCGATCTATTGTATTCCTCGCAAAATTCTTCTTGTGCAACTCATTCACGAAATTTTGACATTTCAATAAATCAAAATTTTGCAACTTTACTTTTCCGAATTTAGGCTTAATATGATTTTTGAAATACAACTTGTTATTGTAAAGCGTTGTTTCGCCACATTCATGAACCCGGATGTTATCCAGCCAGTAATCCATAAACTCATTGAGTGTAATGTTATCTTTCCTGATATATTCTTTATTCTTCACATCATTCTGAAGCTCAATCATCTTATCATTTGCTTCGCGTTTTGTCTTAAAGCCTTTTCTGCGGATTTGCCGCCTCTTCCCAGTTTCATCGTAATAACCAAAAACAAAATCCCATTTTTTTGTCTTCTCATTAACAAAAGGTTCTGCCATTTAAAACTCCCTTCTTGTGACAATAAGAAAGGAGGTCAAGCATGTGACTAAAAGTAATCATACCACATGAAAGCCTCCCTTAACCTACTTGTAATCAGCTATAACCGACCTTTCATCCAGTCTTCAAACACATCTTCATGCACCAGATATCTGGTTCCTAATTTTATGGTGTAAAACTGCTTGGATTTAATTAACTCATACGCCTTATCTCGCCCGATTCCCATCTTACGCATAATATCCGTCACACCAATCATAACTCTTCCACTTTCCATCGTTTTAGTCATCACGCTCACCTCAAAATACTCCTATGTATGTTTTAATTTGTCCTATTCCATTCCTTGTTTAACTGCTTCATAAATCTTGCCGTGCTATTTCTCAACTTCTTTTGTATAGACTCTAGCTTGTCTTCTTAGCTTCCAAATTTATAGTCTTCCCTCTTGTGCTAATCGAAATCATATACACCCTAAAACAACATTTACGCCTGTGTGAAGCCACTCTATGTTCATGCTCACTCTGCTGGTCACTCTTTAAACACAACAACTGATTGTAAAATGCCAATTTTATAAACTATCCGTTGAAAACTAACCAGAGGAATCCATACATTAAAGCGATTAGTCCTATAATACCGAACAAGCAAAAAAGTAAAAGCATAAGAACAAATTTTTTACCTTCCATAATAACCACCTCATTAAAGAATATAAAACAGGTACAAGAAGTCGGCTACAATCCAATCAACTTTACATAAGAAAGGAATATGTAAAGGATACTATAGATCGTTGTATCTAATATGCTAATCAATCAAGCGCATCACCTCCCTTCATAGCCTAATTATCCTCTAAATAATCCCTTTCAATTCTAATCTTTTCTCTTCTTTCTCTACTCCTTTTTTCAATTTTTTAAAACCTTCTTTATAAAAATCTAGACATTCATATTCTTCCAAATGATCATCAAGCAGTTTGGCAAATAGAGTAGCATTTTCTTGATTGTCGAGTAAAGAGTATGGATCATCTTTTCCATCCATGTCAAATTGAATAAACGTATAAAGATCATATGTGCTATCTTCTACACAAATCCAACTCCAAAGAATATCGTAGAATGCACGTACTTCTTTATTAGAAAGAGTTGTTTCATCTTGAATCTCTTTTCTAAAATTTTTCTTATCTTTTTTAATCATTTCGAGTTCTAGAGCCATGTCATAGGAGTGTTGAAGCATATCAACAGCTTGCACAGGTTGACCGTTCTCCCATTTACGCAGTTTAGATTCAGAGCATCCTAGCAGTCCACTAAGTTTTCTCAGGCTGATATTGAGCAACTGTCTGGGTTGTTTATATTCTTGTCCCACTTCTTTCCACTCGTTTTGACTGTCTTCAATAAACTTCTTTGTGGATTGTTTGCTGTCGGCAAAAATAATTTTTGAAGTATCGTTATATAGTTCTACCAGTTGTTCCTTGTCCAGTGCTTTTAAATTGAAATATTCATTGTTATTCTCCTCGTATATGTATTAATTACTTGCTAGTACTTCCTAGATTATCGAATTATTTTCTACAAAATTTATGCATTAAATCTAAGTAATCATCTATGAGCTTTTCTTGTTGATCAATATATTTATCAAAAACTTCTGTAAAACTCGCCAAATCGCTTAGAGTTAAATTTAAATTAATTGATCCTTTAATCATCTTCTTTAATTGAACTGTCATGCTTTCTGCTACTTGTTTCCCTTTGTTGCGTAGCATTTGCAATTCCTCATTAATAGAAAAGTCTACCTTTTGCATAATGTCTTCTGTTCTTTCGATAATTTTCAAGAATCTTTCATACATTACACCTGCATCGACCTGCATTTTTACAGAGATATTTATTGTACTATTCATTTAATTGCTGCTCCTTCTTATATGTATTATATATAATTCTGGCTTACATCATAGTGAAAACAATCCAGCACTAGATCAAGCGCATCACCCCTTTCATATCCATTCTGACGCTCTAATCCCGATAGATTTATTTATAAATGATGGGTGTTGTCCTTACCCATACAAATACCTTGTCTATGATGAAATATCTTAATTTCATGATAGAATATTCAGAGAAAAGGATGCACTAAAGAAAGGCTCTGAGAAGGATTTTTTATTTTACCTTCTCAGCCCATAACTAATCCGCTTTATAGATAATCTGAGGATAACAAGGATTCCCTTTACCATTCGTCGGAACGTCAATACCTAGTCTCTCGGATAACTCTTTATTCAGCTTTTTCTTGACCAATCCGTAAGACTCCAGAAATTCAGCCCGAATGGTTTTTATCATCCCAGCTTTGTATATAGACTGTCCTTTCCAATGTAAATGTAAATTCTCTTGGATTTCTTTTTCTGTCGTCCAGCCCTTTTGTTCAATAAGCGATAAGCCAATCTTAACTAATTCATCTGCTACAGCTACATTGGTTTCAGAGAATTTTTCACCCTTCATCTGAGGATAAACTGTATCTGCTACTTCTTCTCCATGACCTCTGTAAATCATCTCTCGCGTTAATTCCTTTTTTGTGTATCCCTTCTCTTTCCATTCCACAGCTCTCTGCTCAGCAGATCTCCGCACACTGATAGTATAAGAAGGGAACGAATAAAAGTTTTTCTGATACTTATAATGATTCTTTAACTGGAATTCAACTGCTTTCTTCCTCAAACTCTTAGGTAGCTCTTTTGGATTGATCTTATTCAACATTCCTAAATATGTATAAAAATTGATGTCCTTAGTCACTTTATCAACAGAACTTTTACCTAAAGCTGCCGTGATACTTTTTAAATCCTTAAAGAAAAGAACGTTTCCTTTATTATCTGTGTAGTTTTCACTTGCAATATTTTGTATCGCTACATTATGTAGTGCCACCAGATTGGGGACATTCCTCACAATCAGTTTATGTAGATTTGGTTCCAGTTCTTCTAATTCTCGGCTTAACAACAGTGCTATATTGGATTCGAGTTCTCGTTTTTGCTGCTCTCCCCATACAGAAAGCTGATCATCAATCATATAGATTTCTTTAAGTAGTTCTACAACCTGCCCACGCCTGATCTCTATTTGCCTATCTTCAAACATTTTTTCGATACATGTAATGATATTGCCTGAGAACCCACATCCAAAACAATGATACATATAATCCCCAGTGTCTTCTTTAACCTTAATTAAGGCTGAAGGATTGTTGTCATTATGGTACATACAGCAGTGTTTATGGTTGACTCCTAGTAAAATTGAGAAGTCTATTTTATAGAGATACTCATATAAATCATACTGTGATAATGAAATTGCAACAGGATTAATGACTGATTGTAAGTAGCTAACGTCACGATTGATTATGTATTCGATATTATTAGTTGTAGTCTGTGTCGTTGATTTACCTTGGATACTTGGTAGGCAAAAGGGGGGAATATTATTACTATTAGATAAGATATAATGTAACCCCTTCTTGCCCTCATCTTGTTGAAGAAGTTCATCCACATTTAACCTATTACTGAAGTCAAACCTATGTACGTCTGTCCCACCATAAAATAACCTACTTTCTTCTAAACACTTACTATCTATGTATTGATACAACTGTTTAAATCTCGTGAATATATTCCTAATCATATCTCTGTTGTAAACTACCCTGTCCAGCGCAATAACGACTCTGAACTTAGGGTGATCATCTGTATAGCTAAACGATTTGTACAAGAATAAAGCAAAATTTTTAAAGTGATCAATCGCTTCTTCATACGTCATGCGAATATCCTTTATCTTCTTTTTATTCTTCGGTTTCCCCGGTAAAGGATCAAACACTTCGCTTTCGTTATCAAAATCTAGGAAAATCAGTTGTTGGCTACTCCAACATTCTTTAGACTTTCTAATCCTTCCGTTATACGTACTCGCTAAATAAGCTGGTAATACGGTCTTTCCTTGTTCTATTGCTAGAATTAGTTCCTCGATAGTAAGATCTGCTGGGTTCTTCACTATACGATTAACAATTCCGCCAGCATCTGTGGGTTTACATGTATATGTATGCTCATCTAGCATTATTTTAAATTTATCTTCCAAAAGTACATACTACTCCCTTCGTTAATTTGTAAAATTTAAAAATATGTTTGATTTTCAAAGAACAATCGCATAATGTCTTATTTTCTCACTAATGATCGACATCTTTAAAGAATGGATCTTCCTTAATTCCCAAGACATGATTTGGGGAAAGTAACTTATATTTATGGAGTAATGCCTCTAATTCTAGAGTAAAAGCGTTGTCTTCTCTATGTCCAAATGCCAGTTTATTCTCGTTATTGAGAATATATACTAGTGTTTGAATAGCAGTGACTTGACTTGAATTCCCTTCAATTTCTATACCTCTGTCAGTAACTTGAAAATAGTTATCTTCCTCAAGAAAGTTACACACTTCTTTCAGTAAATTAAAATGATGATCCAGAGAAAAATCACTTAAAAACGACTCATTATAAAGAATACCTTTAAGTCTCAAGAGTAGTTTCTGTAGTGCTAGTTCTTCATGCTTTGCTCGGATTTCATGTTCATGTGGATCGAACATCACCATTATCTCATGTTGAATGCCTTCATCATCTTGAACAACATCTGGAATAAGCATTGAGTTTTTTTTAGAGAGTCGATTTAAATATTCTAATTCAATCTGGACTTTCTCCACTTCATTTAATTCTTTATGAAAATACTCCTCATCAATTCCAAACATTTTCGAAAGTGCCTCCAATTTCGACTTAGGAATTGGCCTTTTTTTGCTCAACCATCCCATAATTGTTGGAGAAGATATCCCTAGCTTCTCAGCTAGCTTTTTATATGTACCATTGTAAACTTTGACTATGTGTTCAAGTCCAATCAATTCCAACCCTCCTCTGACTAATCGATTAGTCATTTCTTTTAAATACAATATAACAGATGACTAATCGATTAGTCAATTTTTTTTTACATTCTAAATATATAGTTGGATTTGATTAAAACTAAGATTATTTAAAACTTTAATCGCGATGATTCGATATATCATATTAAAATGAAGCTGACAGATATCATAGATATAATAGGAAGAAAAAAATTTATTATCGTCATTTTGACGAGCAATTGGTTGTCACATTCGTTTTCACCAAGTTCTCAGGAAAACTTCAAATGTAACATTGTTCCGCGTGCTTGTTGAGCCTATCCAAGCCCACCGATTTGTGATGGTGGATTATGGAGTACGGTGAGTTAATTTTGACACACCTTCGTTGAAGCTAGGTGTATGCAAATACCATCCCCCTATATTTAGATTGGACAACTATAAAAAAGCTCACTCCCTATGTTTAAGGAGCAAGCTTGAGGCAAATTAACGTCGTCTGAGGCCATGTATATCTAGCTCTGAACTCATAAATTTAGTTCATTTTAAATGGAACCTCTATATCTTCACCAATTTCATTTACAGTTTCCTCGATGATTTCCCTTACATCTTCATCCAAATCTTTGTTTAAAGATTCTTCCATCAAGTTATAGCTACTTTTTAAGTTCAGATTGACAACAACTGAAGAATATATATCTACTAACTCTGAAGATGTATCATCCCATAATTTCTGGACAAAGCTGTCTAATCTTTTTCTCAACGAATCACTTAGCAATTCGTAAGTATAAGTCTTCCTGTCGGCAAATTCCGAAAAACATTCCAACGTTTCAAAAACATTCATCTTCTCTAAATTTTCAATGGAGTCTAAATATTGAATAATATAGGACTCTAACTGTTCTTTTGACATAATATCAGGCAACTGTTTAATTTCATTCAAATTCATTGTTTACCTCCCAAGATCAACTGGTATATGGGTAATATTTTGCTGATTATTTCTATACAAATTCCCATCCGTACCCAAATACTTTCTTCCTATTTTAATTTGTGCGCTCCATCCGTTATAGGAATTGCTTGTAGCAAGCTCAGATGGAGAAAGCTTGCTGCTCAGGTTAAGCTGTGGTGAATGCCATTTTATTTCAACCTTTGTCCCATTATAATTAAAATTATACTTATAACCACTCTCAATAATACCAGGATCAGGTCTAAAATTATTACTTGCTCCTGATGGAACCCAAGATTGTAGTTGGTGTTCGCTTATTTTTCCATTTTCTATTACTCCATTACTAAGATTAAAGTTCCCATCACTGTCGATTAGTTTTTCCATCTGCATTTTATGTTCAGCAATTTTCTTTTCTGCTTGAGTTAATGTTTCCATACGATTTTCGGGTTTCTTGTCTGCTTTCAATTCACGTTCATGCGACAATCTTTGCTTTAGTTCTTCCTGATTTCTCCCCTTACTTTCAGTAGGAGTCGCACTTTCTGCCTTAGCTCCCGAAGATGGAGTGGATTTTGATGAGCCTCCACCTTCTCCTCTCGCCATCTGCCACAATTCTGCTGAGCTTTCTCCTACTCCTTTTGCACTTTTAACCGCAGTTGTAGCTCCATGCGACGCCAACGCTGCCGATCCAATTAATCCGGGTACTCCGATTATACTCCCTACGCCTGTAGATGATATAGCAACTGATAATCCTTCTCCACCCAATCCAGCTACTACCTCACCAGCCCCTTGCAATGTTGTAGCTACATTCCCGAGAATTTCTCCTACTTTAGCTGCCATGGGATGATCATAAACTCGTTCTTTATCAGGCAGCATCCCCAATGTCAAATTCCCCTGAATAGCTCCTTTTGCTCCCTGTGCAGTATCCCAAAGGATTTCTCCTTGAAGTTTGCTAGCTTCCAATTGAGCTTCAGCCTTGGTGATCTCAGCTTGTCCAATTTGTTCAAAGATTTTATGTAACCAACCTTCACCTGTGGATGCCGTTTTAACAGGGGTACCAAGCCACGGCACATCCAATACGACTTTCTCCCCGTCCACCTGTGTAAAGTTTTTTGAAATAAAAATAAGTTCTTGTGCTACTGTTGATAGTCGCTCAAGCGTCACACTCATGGATTGTCGAGAAACCTGAAAATCTTGGAAAAACCTCTCTCGGGTAGCACCAGACCAACCTTGTTGGACAAACTCAATTCGTCCACTCAAAAAATTCAGCATACGTTCCATTTCATGCTTTCCGTGTAAGAACTGATCAGCAACTTCCATCAGTTTGTCAGGTGGAACTAATATTCTCCCCATTCTACCACGCCCACTTTAATTTTGATGGAAATAATCTTATCAGAAGGGGTGATTTAGGGAAATCCATCTACTATCCTGTTATTTCCTTTTTATATTATGTGACCAATGGACTGAAATAAACAGGTTACTATGTCAAAAGTATTATAATCCCTTGTTATAAGTTACATGGTACGTCCCTCTAAAGGCATTAGAAGTTTTTACAATTATGTAGGGGTTGCTTGGTCATTCTAATTTCTTGAGATAATACTGGATTGTATTTTAGACTCGCAGTCTTTTAGTAGCTCCTATACTCAATCTATAAGAATATGCCTCTAACCAGATCGTCGCAGCTTTCTGGCAACTATAGGGGCATTCATGAATGAACATATTCAATGATCTCATGACTAATTCTTTAAGTTTTTCCACTTTAGAAATGTATTTAGGGCAATAACAATAATTAGAACGATAAGCAAAACATTAGTCACAGTAAGAGTGCTATCTAAGTCGCTCAATCTAATTTCAATGTCCTGTAAACCTGAACTAGTTTTATCCCCTATTTCACTTATGCTGGAACTCATCCGATTTAAATACTGCACTAATTCACCTATATCCATCCAGCACACCTCCAAATCAATTGTTTACCACAAAAAAGGCTAAACGGATAATCCCGTCCAACCCTTAAATGTGACTTAATATTCTTCATTTGAACAAACGCTTTCACACTATTTAAAATGTACTAACTTCCAATATGCCAACCAAAAACTGAGATACCACCGTTAGAAATTGGCTGTAACATACTAAAATCTTGAATGTTTATTGTTTGTATGCTCGCTAACAACACCAATAAGTAAGTAGTTGCAAACAACCCTTTAATTATGCGTTTCATACCATTACCCCATTTCCACTAAATTTCGATACTCTACTTTGACTTCATTTGAGACAAATTGGCGACAACGTTCAAACATTCTCACGCAACGAAGTATAGAGTGCTCATTATTGATTATAGTGGATAATCTCATACAGTCTAATAAGTAACTAATTCCCTTTTCGTACTGACCGTTGGTCAAATAATAGTCAGCCAATTCACTTAAAAAGCCAACAAGCTGATCATTAATATTCTGCTTGTCATTCGTTTGTCTTCCTTCTTGATCATGTATGTTGGATATTTCCCTTTCAAATTGACTTAGAATACCATCTACATTTAATTTATAACGATTGGCTACTATCATTATATTCCACAGACCCGGTAGTAATTCCTCTCTGTTTGTTGAAATAAGATCAATATATAAAGGAAGTACCTCTGTATCTCCAGCCATGAGTTTAGTTAAACATATGTTAGCCTCGCCCCATTCTTGAAACAAGCTTTTCCAGCGCAATGCTTCTTCGTCGGTCTCTTTCACCCAATCCAAATCACAAGACTCATACGCAATTTGTAACGCCAACTCATATTTCCCTTGTTCATAATAAACGCCACCAATAAGTGATTTACTGAATGCTATATAAAAAAATAACGGTCTCTGAGGCTTGCGCTCTTCACTCTTCTGGGAATATTCTAAGGAGTATTGAGCTTCGGCTAAAGTTCTTAAATCCTTAGCAACTTCCTTAGTGCGTTCCCATTTGCGCAATGACCGGTATACATTAGCCAAATCTATAAGGGCATCTAATTGGTCTATAGCGTCGAGTCGTTTGACAAATGGCTCAAATTGGAGTGCTGATTGGAAATTCTTTTCTTGGTCATTTCCAATCTGGATTTTAAATATACGATATTGACAGATGGCTAACCGTTCCGAGTGCTGGTACTTCTCCGCTTCTGCAACTCCCTCATAGAGTATCAATGCCGCTCCTAGTCGTCCCTGTGCCAACAATCCTTCTGCAATTTCAAATAGTTTGGGTGAGTAGAGAAGATTGTCCATGATGGCTCCCACCACTCGACGGATCGCATCCAGCTTATCCAACTCCGCACAGCGATACAAAAATGGTTCTATTCGTCTCATATTCGGGGGAGTGTCGATGATATAGTTATCTATAAACAGATCATAAAAGTGACCTTCAGGTAAACCCATAGCCTCGGTAATTCGGTCGAGCTGGTTAATAGACATAGATTTATTACCTGTTACAATGCTACTTATTATTCCCCTATTCATCCCTGTAATTTGTCCAAATTGCGATAATGTTAAGTTTTCTTGTTGTAGAAATTGTTCCAATTCTGCTCTAATCGTGGGTGTAATTTTCATCGATAAACCACCCTTTCAACGTAGACTAACAATACGATGCATAGTTAAAATTATTATGTAGTTGTGAAACAAGTAGTAAAATGCTCTAATGATCTTGATTGTACCATCTTTTGGTACAAAATCATATACTTTTCATATATGTACTTAAGATACCTTTTGGGATAGTTTGCGATGATTTTATGATTAAAAGTATCGTCCTCATATTGATGTATAGTTTATTGGAAAAATCATAATACAACTCATCCAATACAAAGTTACTCTATTGAATAGTCATGTACGTATTCCCTTATAAATTAATCTAATTTAGAGCTTAGAATGGATGTATGGCATACAAGCAACCTTAATGATATTAGAGACGGTATCGAGCTATAAATTGGGCTGAGTCGGGGAGTAGATGTGCTGAGCCTGTATTTGTAGAAAGTGAATAGTCAAATGATTTTAACCATCCCCCCATGCAGGAAATTTTCCGTATTGGTATCAAAGAGAGCATTTCGATTTTGCCTAGTTGAAACGCGCAGGCATCTGCGTATTTACCAAATTGTTAGGAAGCCTGAATCATTCGCTTATAAAATAACTTCAGTGTGTAGGTGGAAGTGCTACTGCATTATTTGGAAATTTAATAGGCGTTTTAGGTGTAAACTATCCCCCCTCATTCAAATCGCTCACCAATATATGGTTATTAAACAACAAAAAGCCTAGAATAAATCATCTAGGCGTGAGTCTGTACGTAGTGTACACATAATTATTATTTTATCCTACTTGTTTCTGTTGCTCATATTCCTTTACCCTGCGATAAAATGTGTTAGGCTTCATTTCTACACGTCTCATGGCTTCCACTGCTGTTATGCTGCCTTGTTTCCATTCCTCATATACCATAATGAAGTCATCGCTTATTGCCTGTTTAGGACGACCAAACACAACGCCATTGTTCTTAGCTGCTGCTATGCCTTCATTCTGTCTTCCGTTAATCTTCTCTCGTTCACGTTCAGCCATATACGAAAGCAACTCAAGCACGATACTGGATATAACTTTCTCCAAGCCATTATGATATTGTCTGGTATCAAGGATAGGCATATCAAGAATAACAATGTGTGCGCCTATCTCGTGCGTAATATCTTGCCATTCACGTTTGATTTCTTCTGCATTCCGTCCAAGTCTGTCTAGTTCCTTGATGAACAAAATGTCGCCTTTCCTAAGCACATTCTTCAATGCTTGATATTGTGGTCTGTCAAAATTCTTGCCGCTTTTCTTATCAATGAAATAATCACGCTCCATGATACCTAAATCTTGCATTGCTTCCAATTGTCTAGCTTCGTTCTGATCTTTCGTCGATACCCTTATGTAACCATAGTGTCTAATCTCACTCATATGGATCATCCTTTGCTATGTCATTGATTATATTATAGCAAAACTATGTCAAAATGTATATCAATATATATGAAACGTTTCAAAATATTTTATACACTATTTGACATATTTCATAAATATTTTCGACACACATCAAACTACTATTGCAAAAGGTATACTTTATGACATAGAGTTAGCAACATTCTGCCCGACCAATGGTCATGCAGAAATAACCATCTTGAATTTCAAGACGGTATTAACCAAATTGGTTAGCACTCATATGGATAGTTGGACACAGCGTCCAATCCAATGAGCAACTTAGAAAATATCGAAGTCGATATGTTATTAGGCTGATGCTGTGTCAACCATTATAGGGGGGTGTCCAACTTTGGCGACACTGTATAAGAAGACCCTTATCGACACCCTTATCGAAGCTCAATCGTCAAAATTGATTATATATTCATAAACACTTATTCTATATAGCTTTTTGAGTCATTGTGGTTCAACTTTGTACCATAATATATTTACATCGTGCCGTATCGAAGAAATAGTGAAAATGTAGATAAACAAAGGGATTTATGGAGAATTGCTTTGCATCGTGACTTCAATCGTAGGTATCGAGAAATAATGGGCAAAAAAGCTTGATGCATCAAGGGATATTTAAGTTTTTATTAATTAAATTTCGAAAAACTAAAATTCGAAAAATGCTTTATTTATCTATACTTTTAAACACAGCAAACACCTATCGTGAATCGTAACAAGAATCGCGGAGTGGAAGTGTTATAATTGTCGTTTTGATATTATCAATATGAACATAATTACACACTCTATCACGCTTACACACCTGAACCCTAAGACAATTTGTCTCAAGGTTGAATCATACACACAGATCACTTACAGTCATTTCTTCTACTGTCTTCTGCTCACCAGTTGATGGAACAGTATGTTCCTGTTCAACAAACTCTAGGCGATCAATGGATTCAGGCAGAGAGAGCATTTCAAATAATTTGCTTGTTTGTAACGATGTCGTTACATTTCCGAACTGTTCGTACACTTGAATAAATCTATGAGCTTGCATCCTACTGAAATCAACGTGTTTAGAGAGCCACTTTTCCCACTCGCCATGCACCAAGTCATTCTCTTTCACATGCTTCAATCGTCGTCCAATCTCAAACACTGATTGACCAGCTATTTGCTTGTAGCTCGGTTTAACCTAGTTTTGTTCCTCATATATTGGCCGGATATTCTCCCGTACCATAGTGGTACTCAATTCCATTTTACCTTCGAGCCTTCTAAGCTTAACTTAGTAGCCTAATACTGAAATTGATTAAGTATTAAAATGGAAGCAACTAACATGATAAGAGGATAGAAAATTGGTGAGCAAAATTATTTTGGTCACCACTAAGTTAAACTTAGAACTCAACTTTGATGAGACGTGTAGGGAGGATGAAATTTCGTCCCCTCTGATTTAATACTGACATCATTTCAGTATTAAGCTGCCATAGTGACACCAAGTGACACCCCAAAGTTGAGCGCAATGTCCAATAGTTTTACGCACCGTACAACGGTTTAATTCTATGTTAAACTCAGTCATATCAAGGGTTTCTTCATCTTGAGGAAAGCCAATTCACCTCTCAACAAAATACCTATTGGTCATATACCATGCTTTCCCTTTCACTGTATCAACCATCCCCTTCTTACTGTCCAGAAACACAATATCACCACACTCTCTACATCCCCACTTGTTCCTTCTATATGTTGACTCATCTATAAAGGAAGCTCCACACTTACACTCTACCTGAATCAACACCTTATGTTGGCTGTATTCGTCTGCTAACTGTTCATTGTCCTTACTTGTTGCTGGTTGTTGCTGTATTGCTGTTACATATTCCCTCTGCTCAGAAAATTCATTATGTACCTTAAAATCTGCTACAAGCTCAGGATTCAATCCAAAGTATTCTTTACCAACTGTGGTTACATATTTACTGCCTACACGATAAGATTCTATCCAGTGCTGTATTTGTTTGGTGGATAGATTGACAGTTCCTTTAATACCGCTGTTTAGTGTGTAGGTCATTGTGTGATGCTGGTTTGAACTCATATTAAAGTATTCACCTCTGTTTGCTATGAAATGATCTTTGAATAAATCTGCTTATTAAGTATGTCTTCTTGTTTCTTTAATATTTTAAATCCAGTGCTAGAATAAATATATGGTTGATCAGATAATAAAATATAGCCCTCATCAGTAGTTTTCAATAAGTAAAGCTCAATATCTGTGCCATTTAGATTTTCTTTAATATAATATACCCTTTCTTTCTTCTTAGATATAAGATAAAGAATTACGGCCACAATTGAATAGGCTACAATACTAAGAACTAAAGAGATTGTTAATACCGCCTTCAGATCTATTATAGTTTTAATTCCACCAAAGATAACACTCATGCTTACACATAAAAATGTAGAGATTGAGGAATATAGAATAATACTCAATGTTGTTGCTACATATTTTTTGTTACTTTTATACAGTAACTTTTCGATGTGAGAGGAATTAATTAAGGCTATACCTTTAAAAAATAGAACGATTAATGCAATTAAGGAACCGGCTCCAACTACAGGCAAATACTTCGTGATAATTTCCATTTTTCTCTCCTTTAACAAGTTGAATCTCACTAATACTTTCTAATTTCTTTGTTTAAGTAACGACTATATAGAAATTTTCGTTTGATTCAAACGCCTGTCTTTGTATTATTTTTCTTTTACGATCTTTTCATATTCTCTATAGCAGCTACAAGATCATCATATTTTATTGTTAACCCACACAACAATCTGTCTACATCGTCATTTGTGGTTCTCACCTGAGCAAAAACCATTCCATTCTCATGAACTAAATCATCAAATAATATGTATCTTTCTGATACCTCGCATGGAACGCACCCCTTACCCTTGTTGTTTTTCAAACGTTGATTATAATCGATACCAATGGAAACAATTTTTTTATCATTCATAGTTTAATCTCCTCGTATAAGGCTAATTTTATTGAAATTTTTAGACTTTATTTCTGACTCGAAACTTTCCACTTTGCTTTTATCTCGATAATGAACTACCTTGGAGCCTAAATCATATTTTTTTGCCTTTTTTACTTCTTTTATGAAAGATAGATTAAGACCAATCTTTGTATCATTTGAATACATATGCAGTAATGATTCATGCCGCAATCCATCGGCTCTTTTGTATTCAACAACTGAAGAAAGGAACTTCTTTCTGAATTTGCTTCCACGTTTTTTCAAGTCCTCTAAATATTCGTTTTTAAAGCCTTCATTAAAATAAATATTTCTGTGAGCGTTAATAAATTGAAGTAGATTTAATGATTGAACGTCTTTTTTGCTTACTATATTTATTACTTCATCTTTCTTATTGCCAAGTCGATAAACATCTGAATCATACAATACAATATATAGATCAGGAAACATTGGGAAAAAGATTTGAAACCCCTTAGTAGCTAATCCAGTATGACCACCAAATTTTTTGCGTTTCTCACAAAATTGATTATATTTTATAACAGGATGATCTGAGGTTATAAATGGAATGTCAGTTCCATTAAACAAAAACTTAAATTTCAAGTCTTCAATTAATGGCAGAGTTTGCATTGCTGCTGAAATAGAAAGCAGAGTAGGATGGTCATAGCCAAAGCTTATTCCTTCTAAATATTTTTTTATTTCTCTATTATGTTTTAAAACTTCTTTTGCCATCTTATCTGCCATTTCATTTACGCTGTCGCCAGCTTGCTCGGTTCTAGCAGATAATGAAAATATGAATACATACAAAATATAATGAGCCACTGATTCATGCATCGGAACTTCTCCAGTTATAATCATTGCATTAAAAATCTTTGATGCTTCTGATTCAATTTTCCCCAAAGCATCTTCTATTTCAAGATCCTTTCCATAAAAGTAATCTTTCGATGCTTGTCCCTGTAATCCGCCTCTGGCAATCTTCTTGTTGTTCGGGATATTATAAATGCCTAGATACTTCCCTGAACCTTCGCATGAAAAATACTTTAAATAAAATCGAGGTACAAAATGTTGGTTCTTCTTCTCTGCCATTTTGATTTCTCCTGACTAAGTATGCGTAATAATTGAAAATTGATGAGTTGACTATATGCCATGAGATACATATTTAGCTATACTTATTCTTCGCTTTTTCTAGTTGGTCAATAAACTTAGTCAGTTTCGGTAGTCTATCAGCCCTTAGTTTATTGACCTTTGCATCAAATACATATACTGCTTGTTCAAGTACTCGTATTACATCTTTATATCGATTGAGCCTATTATAAATAGTACGCAGCCTATCATAAGGATGATTCCCTTCAAAACATTCAGAAACGTTCGCTTCATATAGCAAAATAGCTTCCACAATTTCTCCTTTTTTTTCGAGTTCGATTCCTTTGAGGTTTCTATTAACTTGGTGTTCAAACAACTTATCGTTAGTACTCATTAGCATCTCACTCTCCTTATAAAATCATCGTTTTACTTACAAATATACAAGCAGAAAAGCATCACAGATTTTATGTGACTTTCTAAAACCTGTGATACTTTAATTAGTATATTGATGGTAATCAAAAAACTCCTCTAGCTCATTTACATGGCTTTAATATGTTATTTTTAGAGAGTTATTAATGTTGTCTAATTCAATACCTGCACCTAATCCCCTAGCAAAAACCTGAGCAGGAACATAGGTAACTCCTTTTATTACTTTAGGTGCTGCACTCACTGTTTCAGATGATCCATTGTAAAACACTATTTTGCTTCCAATGGTAAGTGTCATTTTACTATTTCCTTTAGTTACGCCAATTGTGCCACTATTATTATCATAGTTCAGGGTAGCACCCAAACCTTCAGCAATCTCACGAAGTGGAACCAAATTGGTATTCTGATAAATCAATGGCTCACTACTAAAACTTAATTTATTTCCGTTTACATAAACTCTTAATCCAGATTCTTTATAAGCTGGCTTCGCTGCTTTAGGCTTTGCAGCGCTCTTTTTAGGAGTTGATTTACTTGAACTCGAAGATGAGGAACTACGTGAAGAAGATCCTCCACCATTATGATAGTGATATTCCCCGTCTTGAAGTCCCCACTTAGCACAGTTAGTACGACAATAATGCCCACCATTTGAATCAGTTCTACCCGGATGAGCATATGCTGTAGCACTGGAAAGAATCAACACTAAGGCAAATGAACTAGCTAATACTTTCTTTTTCACTCTTACACAACCCCTTTTTAGTATTATATACCTAGTATATTAGCACAATGTACCAATAATAAGGAAGAAATTTGTTTGATATTTAAATAAACCCAAAAAAAACGCCCATTACAGGCGCTTTTACTTATTCATCCATCTTAATATTTTCGAAATCGATTTCATTTTCTATAAATAGTATAAACAAACGGAAAAGCAACTATCCGCATCAGTTAATATAAGATCGCAAAAGTAATTATAGTGTGTCTGTACTAGTACTTTTCTATGATATCAGAAATTTTATATTTACCAGAGAAGTTGTCGACATCAAATACAACCCTTTTATAGGTAGGAGTACCTGAGGTGTTTGTTACTTGCATATCGTATAAGAAAGAAAATGAATGTCCAACTTTATTGTCTCTGACAACTAATTTTTCACTATTGCTCTCTAGAATAGTGTAATCTGTATTTTCTCTATATTCAGCTTCCTTAACTATCAAAAAGCCCATAAAGCTAGAAAATTTTTGTTTCTCATATTTGTTGTACCAATCTTCATCAAGGGTGAGAGTTTGCTTACCGTCATAACTTAAATGTTCTCTAGTGTTAATATATTTGAAATCCAACACATTTACATAATCAGTAAAATATTCATTTTTAAATTTACTTACAGACTCACCATGTTGTATGGCATTTAAGTAATTGTCCACTGTTGCTCTAGCCTTTTGTTCAGGAGTATTTAAATAGATAACAACTGACACAATAAACAATACACAGATAGCCGCAGTGATAAATAGAATTTTTTTAGATAATTTTCGTTTATTTTTAATAACTGAATTATCGATTGAATCAACATGATTATCGTTAAACTGCCGATCATCTTTTTGTTTAGCTCCGCATTTGTTGCAAAATAAACTTTCATCTTCTAGTGAATTATTGCAATTAATACACGCGTTCATTTAAAATAGTCCCACCTCTCAAATAATACCAATAGTTTACCATGTCTTGGGTAATGGGTCTATAGTAACGAAAAGGAACCTATTGCTAGGCACTTGATTAATATTTAGAGGGGTGATAGCTCTCGTCTTTCTACCTCAATGATGGCTAACATTTGTGGTTATTTAGGTATCGGCTTAGAAGATTTGTTCGATATAGCAGAAGAAACAGAAGAATAAACCTACAACTACATAGACACAACAAAGAGCCTAGACTAATCATCTAGGCTTTTTTGTGTATCCTAATCGAATGCAATTTTACGTTGAATGAATCAAGTGTCCGAAGAGAATAAAATCCTAAAATGCTGCTGTTTTATTAAACTAACTTATCCCGTTAGTGTAAAGACCCACTGATTTAATAAATCCGAGCACTTACCCATGCAACAGTTGTTATTGCAATTGATGCCGCCATCAAAACAAATAAAATATACCCGGCTTTGGTTTTCACGCTGCTTCGGTTATCATAAACCTCCGGCTTGATTCCTAACCCAAGCCACAAATCGCTAATAAGACTCACAACGACTAACGCGAAATTTTTGATCAGCTTCATGTTACAACGCTCCTTGTCGCAGCAATTGTTCTCGAATCGATTCCTTCTAAATAATACCACGTATTGGTTCTAACCTTACTTCAATGAAAAAAAAGCAGCCCCTCATGAACTGCCCTACTGCTAGTCACTTCAACAATAGGATAAGTTCATCCAAGGCCACCTCATTTACCAAGTAATCCAACCACTTGTTCGTTTGTAACTGTGTAGAAGCTCGTATTTCTCGCTACGCATCAATCGTTTCATTTTTGTTCTATACAGACGATAATCATCTTTTCTTGCTACTTTACATTCTTTATTGTAATGAACACTCTTGATTCCTTTACGGAAATCCTTAAGCTTCTCTCTTCTTGGATCTTTGGGCTTATTGTTGATCTCCAGACTACGTTGTTTCTCTTCTACCCAGGATTGAATCTCTTCCCGTATAAACATCTTCATCCCCGTTGTGCCGGGTTAGATTTGGCATTTGAAGCCATGGCCTTAGACACAACTAATAGAAGAAGACCTTCGGATTGAACATTAAATCACCTCTGATTTTATTCACCCTTATTTTAACATATTTATAAATAATCTGCCCCTAATTTAACAAGATTATTAGAACTGAATGCTAAATCCGTTGAATTTATGAATCCCAGTTCCAAACTTGACGAGATCATTTCCCCTGAGAAATTTAACTGCAATTTTTATTTCATCTAAAATTATTGGATTAAGCCCTAATGTATTATGAGAACCATATACCATTTTGACGTTGGGTATTCTTGCAATCCTTTCTAATGAATTTACTAAATCGACAGGGTTCGTTGAAGGATAAAAAGCATATATTGGCGTTTCATCATAAAGCAGGTCGCCAGTAAATAAATACCCTTTTGTTTCATCGAAAACTGAAATATGGCCAGGAGAATGTCCCGGAGTGTGATATATAATTAATCTTCTGTTCCCTAGATCGAATATATCACCATCCTTCAACAAACCTGTCGGCTTTCCTTTAAAGGGTTGGTATGTATCCGGATTAAATGTTTCTGGTGTAGGCAAAGTTATATCTCTTCTAATATCCTTCCTGATTTGCTCTATCGTTAAGCCTTGAATCCCGTTAATTAGCCAGTCTTCATCTCCTTTATGGACAAAGATCCGCTCAAATTCGCCATGGTTACCGATGTGGTCAGTGTGGACATGTGTCGTAATAACTTTTAGAGGTAAGGCTGTCAACTGGTCTGTTATTCTTTTAATATTATCAATCCCAAGACCTGTATCAATTAATACCCCTTCTTGATTCCCCAATAATAAAAATGAATGTACTTTCTCCCAATGTCCGTATTCACTAATTGCGTATGTATTATCATCAATCCGTTGCACTGTAAACCAATGATCTTTAATCATACAAACCTCCAAATTAGATTCTTCCGTCTTCTAAATTATACAATTATTTATCGCATTGAACTATTCTGCCCATTAGCTTAATACCAACGGCCAATCTACAACTTTGTTTTCTTGGACTACAGCTCTGTTTTCATCAGACATCAAGTTCCAACGACATCGTTACATTAGGCAATCTAGTTAAGCGAGAATAAAAGTGACACAGCACAATTTTGTGCCTTCATTGGTGGAGGAGTATTTCGCCTTTTCGCGAAAAAGGGGGCGATTTGAAATCACGTCCCTTCTCATTGGTCAGAATTGTCCAACGAGAATCGTGTCACTCGGTGACATGTACAAATGACAACATTACAATTTGATATTTCGTTGGGTTGACACTCGATGACACCCATTTTGTTGTATAAACTATATTATCAGCTATGAACCCTGTGGAAAATTTTCCACACCCTTTACAACTTTACAGGACAGTCCAAAGTTGGACAGCCCACCATTTGATTTGAACGTACTAAACTTAACTTAGTAGCCTAATACTGAAATTATTTAAGTATTAGTTATGGCAACAGTTAGGACAACAATAAGGTTCCCCGAAATTTTCGTAGAAGCTTCTCAATTCGTACAGTAGTGATTGTTGTATTTGGTGAATTACTTCGCGCAAAATTTTGTCCAATGTTGTCATCATTGTCTGTACGAGTTCCTTAGCGTTCCTTTGCTTTCAATCTCTCCAATTGTTCAAGCTCTCTAGTCCATTCAAGGCGCTCAATTTTCTCCGATGTCGGTGAATTTTAAGGGTAACCAAGCTATATAATTAGCTTCATACGCCAAAGTTGACAGTTGCGACATCGCATCTCTTATAGATTTGATTTGGCGAAACGTCAATTTGACGCGTTGCGATGTCGCATCTCCAATGTGGACAAAAAAGTCCATACTGAGAATAATATAGGTTGTAAACGTTCAGGCGTTGGGACATTTGGATACAAATAAATCCAGTCACCGTCAATATGGGGGCAACTGGATGGTAAAATTGGTGTTTTACATGGGTTATATTGACTATATATACTCTCCTTATTAAATCAGACTCAAATACCTTAAACAAGTTGGACATTGCAAAAAATATCTGACTAAGCCTCATCCCCTCTTAATTTTCATTAATCGATTTCAACGATAGCAATTTTACCTACTTTAAATAAAAGTACCTACTCTTTTGTTTAGATTTCATCAATCTCATCTTTATTTACGAAATAGCGGATTTATCAAAAAATAAACAAATAGCCCCAAAAAGACAAAAAACGACATCGACTTTTGATTCAAATGGCATGTTCAAGTACTTTAGGATGTGTGCTAGTCTTTGATTATAAATATTACAAAGGGGTGCAATTATGTTAAAAATTATAAGAAAAATTGCTAGTCCGTTACTTGTTATTTCTTTTTTAACCACCTCATTCTTAACATCGCCTGCATCAGCAGACGGAGAAAAGGAATTGACGTCAAAAGCTTAACCAAATTCGTCCTTTTCTACATTGGTAGATAACATTGTGCAGGGAAAAACTACGCTAAAAATCAATACCCTTAAAGAAACAAATGTTACAAAAGACGAAGCCTTAAAACAATATGCTAAAGCTTTTGATATTGTAGAAAAGTATATTGTAGAAAAAAATATTAAAATCAATCAAGATCTCGACAACATTGAATATCAAAAATTTATAAAATCATTAGGGTCATCACTTGATGACTTTTCAGAGCCTGACAGACAAGAACTTGTGAAGTTAGTTAAATTTGTGGATTTATACGAAAACGCTGAGAAAAACAAGATTATTAATAACCTTAAATCAAAATTATATACAAAATCCATTAATGAGGATGGCTTAGCGGAACTGTTGGAACTTGTACCAGTATCCTTGTCAGATCCTTCAACAGTTGAGGCTCCTTCGACTGTTGAAGCCTCAGTTTATCAAGAAAAGGCAGACATAAAACCGTTAAGATATGCAAATGGATACAGTTCAGTTGAAGCAAGAGAATATGCTTACAAATGGTGGGATGACCGTAATCCAACTTACTCTGAGTACTACGCCGATTATTTTGGTTGTTCTGTAAGTAGAGCATGTTGGAATGACTGCACCAACTTTGTTTCACAGGCATTATATGCTGGTGGTATGCTGGAATGGGATGGTTTATATTTAACTGGTGATGATGCTTGGTACTTTAGAAATGGTCGCCTCTTTAAACCAACTCATAGCTGGGGAGGGGCACATAACTTCTATAATCACTGGAAGTATAGAGCTAAATTAGCATCTAGTACAAACGATATATCAATGGGAGACCCAGTAAATGCTGACTTTAATAATGATGGTGACATTGATCATACAGCTATTATAACTGAGTTTACGAATGGTCGTTTCTTTTTGACTCAGCATACAACAGATCGAAAAGACGCTCCCCTATCTACTTGGTATTCAAATGGGTACAAGGTTTATGCATGGAAAATGAGTACTGCAAAAAGAACCCCAAATGACTGAGGTGTTTATGCGCTTGATTTGTTTAGTATTATTAATAATCCTTGCATCATGTTCAAATGTAACAGATAGTTCGACCCAGGAGGTTAGTACTGAATATGAAAATGTTCAGGAACTTAATAATTTGCCTCTCCCCAGCACTGCCATCGAAGTCGATGGAAAATCTGCTAAATATTTTAAAATATATGAAGTTTCTCAACCTTTTGAAAATTTTAATGCTGCATATCAAAAAGAACTCAAAGATGAGGGATGGGAAATAACTGAAGTCGAAAGCAACAAAGTAATATCAGTAGAAAAAAACAATATTAAATACTTACTGATTATTACTAAAAGCTCTGACAATCAAACAACCAAGGTTACAGTTAGAAAAAATTCTTAAGACCCCACACGGGGTCTTTATTTATATTATGAATATGGAAGTCTCAAAGCCCCCGTAACTTTCACCTACGTTGGTTAACATTCTCCTTTGAGCAGACCTCACAGGAGTATGATGCATAGTCACATGCTTGTCCCCCTCCAAGAGGTCACAATTGCGGTCACAAAATTCAGTTATTTATAAGATTTTAATAGAATGAATCAGTACAGATCAGTAAATTGAAAACTGCTATGAAAGCTTGTCCCGCTTGACTTTAAGTCTTAAACAGCGAAAAAATTTACTATTCCAAATTCGGTACATCTTAGACGCACCACACATGATGTAACCACGAGAGTTAGAGATCGTCAACAGCGTTGTTTTAGGCAGTTTGACCTCGACTCCGATAAATGTATGCTCACCCACTTGAATGGGTTCCATGTGTATCATGGTTATTACATGCACCTCCTCTTTGTTCATCCGGGATATTTTATGCGGCATTTGCGGGTAAGTGTGGACGCCCGTGGATACATTCAAAATATTAAGAAGCTAATTTATGTACAGCAAAACAGGCGAAATCAAAAAGACTAGACGAATCATTCCATCTAGCCTTTTCCTTAGTTTGTTTCTATCGTATTTTTTAAGAAGGTACGACCGAACCACCATTTGAAAGATTGATATGCTCCTGGTTAATAAAATCAATGGATTAGATTTCAAATATCTTTCCTACTTAAATTACCAAAAAAAGACCGCCTAAGCGATCTTGGCCAAATTAATCTTTTATCTGGCTCTTAGGGTTCTTTCATAATCTTCAAATCTAACTTTTCGAATCATGCTTCTATTTTCTGTTCGAACAATAATTCCTTCGGATTTACCGATTACATCAATACCTACCTTAGTAAATTCATACCTCTTCAAATACGCGTATACATCATCAATTGACTCAGGAAAAAGATCTGAACTTAAATAGTCTACGATAGGGCTAGCATCCAATTTAAAGCCATCAACCAATCTACGCTTCTCTGTCCCATTGTAAAATGGCTGTCCTCCATTGTCTCTCCAAGATGCTATAGCAGATACATCCCTATCCATCAATCCATTAAACTGCTCCCATGTGAGGGAAAAAACATCGAATACTTGATAACCTTGTGTTTTATTCTGCGTATAGTTTTTAGATTTAGGAGTTTTTCCTCCATAAGATTCTTGATAGATAACAGTTAACGCAAGATCGTTTCGATTCTTAAAAATAGATCCTTTCAGCTTTTCTGCTAATGGCTTTAAAAATTCTGCAATATTACCGTAAGGGTTTGCTATTCTATCGCCTTTAGAAGTTAAAAGCTCCTCTCTGGAACCTATAAAATAATCTGCTTCTTCACCATCGTTGATGAATATCATTCTTGAGTTCTCACCATCTACTTTCTCATAACAATATAGCATCTCATCAGAAGGAAAGAATTTAGCTTGAGTAAGAGTATCTTTTAGCCGCCCTCTTTCGCCTATTTCATGATATGTAAGAATGCTAGGGTACTTCGTAATCGAATTAATTTTTTGTATATCCATGTTTGTCTCCTTTTATCCAACTAAAAAATCATTGTTATATGTGCGGTTAATTAAAGCTTCAAACGGTCAAATATCTTAACAAAAATCCTTGAGATATTCTTTGCATCATCAATTCCTCTATGATGAGTACCCTCCAATGGCAGATTAAGCATCTTTAAAGCTCTCTCCATACCAACTCCACGATCATTTCCAATCAGTTTTCCATGCTGATGTTTAATACTTATATGATTTCTAATCCATTCAGTTCTGATTTTATGTAACTCACAGTCCTTCTTCAGTTGGCTCTTATCATAAAATCCCCAAGAACAAAGATAATAGGGTTCTTTACCAATCCATTCTTGAAACTTATAGATAGCTTGTGGAAAATATGTTGCCATATCAATATCTTGCTGCGAAATTGAAGTTAGACTCTTACAGAAGTCAGATAATTGTGAGTTCAATTAGGTTTAATAAAAGTTTGAAATTCGCCTATGATCTCTAAATTTACATTTACTTTGACAGCACCAATTTCAATAATTTCATTCTGCCTTGTTCGATCATTCTCCCAGCAGGTAGCTTCTAAATCAAAGATTATGTAGTTCATTATTTATCCTTTCTCATGTCAAATCTTGTTTTACTCTCACCATATATAGCTAGGTTAGCCATCTTTCAAGCCAATGAGCCATTTGCAAGTATTTTATGCAAGACTTGATAAGCTCTGATTGTTATATTTACTTCGTCAGCGATAATGATGATGGAATCATAGAAATAAGAAGCGATAATTCGAATGGTAAATTCTATGTCGTTTTCATATAGGTATACCTGGTAAATCACTTTTTCTTTACTGTTATGCTCATTAATCACTTGCGCATCCTTGAATTCCTCGCGAATAATATCAGGTATCAGAGTGACAGCCTTTTTCTTGAATTCAAAAAAAATTAATTTATTCTTATGAAATTCTAGTGTCAACCCTTCTTTCATTACAATCGCCCTCCTCATGGACAGAAAAATTCATTTTGATTCTTCCCAAGCTTTTATATATTTCCAAGATAATTATTAAATACTAATCCCAACGATCAATCTTGATGATTCGTGCGAAGTTGCCTGATGTTACTTTCACAATCAAATTCCACTCACTATCCTTAGAGTAACCCACACCACTAGCTGACGCTGCTTCAATTCCTTCGATTGGAGTGTTAGCGGTGTACGCTTCAAGCGTCTTTCTGATTTCACGAAGTTCTGGTTTCAGTGTTTCAACGAAGAATCCTCTGCCTTTACCTTCCGACAAATCTTTGCATCCATCCAACAAGAAGAAAATATGATGGCCTGTATGAGTAACTTTCTCTTCGCCCCACAAATTTGGAGAATTCGTAATTCCGTTTACCTTGACAAAACTATTAACTGAAACATTCCATGCATCATCAGAAGAATATGAATTTGAGTTAACGATTTCCGGATGCTGGCCTTTAATATGTTTAAATATAAATACGTCTTGTTGATAGCCATCACCGCCAGCAACACCATGATAGGAATATATTTTTCCATTGACTTCAAGTTCTACCTTGAATGGTGTGCTTCCTTTTCCTCGTTCACAGTAATTATGAACATAGAATCTATATGTTCCATTTCTAGCTTCTCCTTCGCTCCATCTGATATTTTCTACTGGCGAGTACTCTCTATGACCTCCACCATTCATATCAATGTCTAGCCAACCATTACACCCGCTTAGCTTGTCTCCGTAGTAAATATGTTCACCGTTAGGGGTCACGCAATGCAAATCAAGATCCGTATATCCTTCCCAAATGAGTGAGCATCGGATTTCATTGTTCTTATATTGACCACCTGCACTCTCAACCCTACGTTTGATCTCTCCATCAATGCCTCCATGATAATACCAGCTAAATGCGTTATCCCATTGCAGAATGTTAGGTGCTGTATCATCAGAAGCCGTAACCAATGCCATAAATCTATTTGGATTATCGATTTTCGCTTCAATGCTTTCTGCTGATGGCATTACCGTTTTTCGGAATTTGTCCCATGTCATAACCGCGCTTGGAAGGTCACCTCTGTTTGAAACAGTATTAGTTTTCTCTTTCGGCGTAATATTACCGAATATACCTCCAGCTTTAACAACACCCTTATTCACAAAAGAACCCTTACTCTTCCAAATGGTCTCAGGGACTTCTTCAATCGTTGCGTATCTTCGTTGTAGCGAATTAGCAATGCCAAGCTTCTGAACAATCTTCTCAGCTTGCTCAATGTTCCCTTGAGATGGAGCAACTTGCGCTCTCATATAATTGGAAGGACTCATTTTTTCAGCAAATCTGCGACTTATAGAGTCAAATGAAAGTCCATTAACAATATCGTCAAGCAAAGTTCCGATCATGCTGCTTTTCACATGGCAGAATCCAGATGGAGCGGTTGCAACAGCCATCCAAGTAATGTTTTCACGAATTTGACTGTTCCGAATGTTTTGGTGTTTTGAGTGAAGAACTTGAAGAAATTTAGCTACACCAAGAATTTTGTCAGACCGATACAAAGATTCTGATTCCAAGAGAGTCACAGCTTGGTCGACAGCCTCCGGCGGATATTCCGTAAGTCCAGCAGTCAAAATTCTGAAATCCTCTTTCTTCTCTGCCAGTTCCTGTCCAGCAGTTTTCAGTCTAGATTGATAAACTTTTTCTGCTGGAAGCGTAACTGACATATGATCCCGTCCATTAGAGTGTGGCTGACCAAGATTCCTTTCGCTAGAAACAAACACCCCTGTAACTCTAGATTTAAGAACAATTTGCTTCATTGCATTGACAGAATTAATGAAAAACTCAGGAGTGTTGCTTTCATCCCACATAACAGAATAGATTTCGCCATCTTCAGAAATAGAAACAAGCCCACCAAAACGATTCACGAAATTTCTACAACATTTACAAGTATAATGTTGTCTTGCTTCATGTGGTAAGCCCTCAAGAAATGCGTCAAATACTCCATCGGAATCAGTTGTGAAAAGCGGCTTGCTGCTAAAGGTTGTAAATCTTTCTTTGATTACCTCACTGAAATGTGGGTATTGATCATTGCTGTTGTCGTATTTGTCTTTGATATAATTGATATTGTTGTTCACTTTTTAACCTTCTCCTAATTGTATTATTATTTTTTATGTAACATGATTGTAAAATCATCATTCTACTTCAAAAGTCTTCAGTATCTAGTTACCTGAAGCGATGAGTTTTTCAACCTTACGATCCTTTTAATCACTTACCTTATTCCTAGAATCGTCCCATGAATCCAGACTCAGATAAGACTCTCCTTCAATGATATCTTTTACCTTACTATGCTGCTGTGACTTGAAAAGCTCTATCATTTCAATTAAATTATTGCGATCCAACAACTTTACTCCACTAAAACTGGCTAACTGTTCACACAAGGATCCATAAATACCAAACCCGCTCCAAAATCTCTACTGTCCTGTCTTGTATCTTATACGCATCATTATAGCCCAAGCACAGCTTCCACAAATAAAATTCAAAATCCTTGCCATCTTCCATACGGTTTATTTCCGTTAATACCGAGTTTGTAAGGGTTAATACCCTGCGTTATTTTATATCGCTTTTGAACTTTAGGCTTTTTAAGAAAATGTAACAGGGCCAAAGCAAGCAATATAGCAATGACACCAACAATCACAAATATAGATAACTCTGCTCCCCCTTAGCTATTCCAACTCTTTTCCACACTTGCTTATAATACAACACTCAGGGACAATTTCCCAATTATTTTTAAATAACTATAGTAAATCGACAATAAATAACGCCTATTGCTAGATGCTTAATTACATATCAAAGGGGTAAAATCACTCCTATCTGACTCCTATATACACAATCCTTCCCTGCCTTTTTATTATATTTGCCTCACATAGACAACATGGCGAAGAGCCTAAATCATTTTATTAGGCTGATTTGTTGTAAAATTTTCCTAATACTTTTGACAAACTGTCATAAGCCTTGATATGACGGGATTTCACGTATTGTTAATGTTAGACGCTGTGTACATTCTTAGCGTGACCTAGAGTTTCAAGGATTTTATCCATAGTCCTTTTTATTGATTTAAAACGATATAATTGACATAATATCAATAAACATCCTTTCCAAAGATTTTTAAGATCGCTATATTTATAGACTTTTCCTACATTACTTTGAATGGCTTCATAGTACAAGAATTCTACTTTTCCAAAATCATTATTGGAGGCTAACAAATGAGTAAATTTGAAAAAAATCTAATTAAGTATTTGTCTTACGGTTTTTTTGTAGGAATATACTATTCCTTTATTAAAGGGCCAACAACGACGAGTACTCCGATCAACGGTACGTTTGAATTTTATACGGTACCCACTTCTACTTTTATTTTCAGAACATTATCAACCTCGTTTCTACTAAGCCTCTTTGCTGGAGTGGTGTATACAATTACTTTTTTATGTATAAGAGGAAGTAAGTAGATTCTTTAAATAACTCCAAAGCAAAAGAAGCTGTCCAAATTGCAGCGGCTCCTTTACTTAAGTGACAGTTCGAAGCAAATATTACGTCATTGGTAGCGCCACTTTAGCTTGCTCCAACAAAGGGGATAGTTATAGGAAAATACGGAATATCAATCTTTACGGTAATGATATTTGCAAGCGCTTGGATGCTTAGTAGTTATACTAAAAATCATACTCAAAACGATAGGTAAAGCTCCCTTAGTTAGTACACAAGTTATTTTTAAGGACGAAACCAAGGCAAGGTATTTTTAAAGAGCAAGATAAAATTATTCAGTATAGCCACGCCCCCATTAAAGGAGTAGATGATGGGGCGTATAATTATTCTTCGAAGGATTATAATGGAAATACGTGGATGCATTCAAAATATTAAAAAGCTTATTTATGTACAGCAAAACAGACGAAATCAAAAAGACTAGACGAATCATTCCATCTAGTCTCTTGATCATAAGTTAATGTTCTAGTTCTACGCTTTATTCAAACTTTTTTAAGTACTGTTACTTGTGTTCCCTTTTTTATATCTTCAATGTTTTCTGAATCCTTTACATTAATTCCAATTAGCGGATGGTTAGCAATGGAGAAAGAAATGCTTATATCCAATACATCCAGTTCGCATTTCGTTCCATCTATCTTATCTACTTGTATTTTCGAACCTATCAAACCTTTCAAATTGGTATGATCCTGCTTATCTAAACTAAAATTAGTTCCAATTAAAATGATTCCTTTATTAGGTGTTTTAATAATATCGTCTAATTTCATAATCTCCAAAAGAGAACCTCTCCATTCTAACGTTCATGTATAAACAGTATATCTTTAACTTCCCTAATTTTGATACCTTCGTTTTTTAATCTAGTAATTCCATCTCTTAATAGCATGATCCTTTCTAATTGGGTCAAATCAGGAGCAAACCGTGCAGCTCGGATACTTGCTTGAGCTTCGTCAAGTGCAAAGTTTCTAGTTATAACGTTAAATTCATCATCCATAACCTGAAAGGATTTTCCTGCTAGTCCTGCTTCATAATGTCCGACAACTTCATGCGCTATTGTTCCATGACCAGTAATCCGGCTATTAGCTGCTAATTTACCTGTTGCATTAGAAGGTAATACATCATTATTTATATTGAGAATCGTATCAAATAATAATCCAGTAGGAGATGTGTCATTTGGCCCCGCTACACGGATATTTTCTTGTGGTATCCCTAATTTTTTTGCGTACTGAGTTAAACCTTCAATTTGTGCTACAGTTAAAGGCACTTCATTACGAAGGCCATTAGTATCAATAATTTTCCTTGCATTGCCCGCCTCTTCTATTATTCGGGTAGTTCCATCTTTTAACGGAGTATATTTTATAGACCCTGATAACCCAATTTTAGGCTTAATTACCGAACTAACTCCTCCAAACAATCCTGCTGTACCGATCATATTAGCCCAGTGTTCCTTTGACCACGCATTGGTAGGATTAAATGCTCCCTGAATCATGCCCGTTATTCCAAATGTACCGAATTTGAGCATGTCATTCCACGAATCATTTTGTTTAGCTGCCCGTTCCATGTACCCTTGATACATTCCTTTTGGAATACCATACGACATATAATCTAAGAAGCTCCAAACCGAATCAAACTTTTTCTCATAGCGTACTGAATTAGCATCTACAAAATCCTGACCTAGTTCAGTTAAGCTATCTACCGATTTCTGGAATGCATTTCGTGTATCTGGGGCAGGAACAGCACATGAATTCGGTGGAGGCGGTAAACAACTTGCGTCAATATTACCTGCTTCCATCTGGTCCGCTAATCTGAATTTATCTGCATGCTGACGTAACTCCCTAGCAATAGAATCTATTAGGGTAACAAAGTCATTCATATTCTTCTGAGAGGTCTGGAAGGAATAGTAAAAGTGCTCTTTAGTCAGTCCTTCCCACAATTGCCCCATAGATGAAATTTGTTGTACTAAATTGCTGTTCATTTGAGTTGCCGTTTGCTGTGCTAACTCAAACTGCTTGGAGACAGTCATAAGTTGCTCAGGTGTCACTTTAATAGTTGTCATAGTTTACCTCTAGTCATGAGTTCGTTATGACATAGTAACACTATTCCGATTTATGGAAAATAAACTTAATTCCTAATTGTTATATGAAGGATTAACCTTTCTACCTATGTCTAAAGACTTAAATTCATCGTTTTTTAATCTTCATCTTCATTCTTTAATCTTTAACAAAGGAATAATGTGAGAAGCGTTTTTGTAACTTTTGCCTTCTGCAATTTGTTTGACTCTATATGCACATCCCTTCTTGTTTAGCCCTCCGTCTACAAATGGATCTCTTCCAAAAGTAGTTTTCTTCGACCATTAGACAGTCTTTTGCATGAAAAAAGTGAAAACCGGACTGGTAAGGGGGTATCCCTATCCGTTCCGGTCTTGTTTTCTTTCGTTACAACACAGTTTGTTTCTGGTATTTTTCAGTCTTACGATCCTTTTTAATCACTTTACTGTTATTCCTATAATCATCCCATGAATCCAGACTCAAGTAAGGCTCTGCTTCGATGATATCTTTTACTTTGCTGTGCTGTTGTTCTTGGAATAGCTCAATCATTCGAATTAAATCATTACGATCCAGCAGCTTCACTCCATTATAACTGGCTAACTGTTCACACGAGGGAGTATATTTACTTGAAGTAATCACAATAGATTTCTTAGCTCTATAAAATCGCATAGAACTGTACACTTCCTGAACTGCACTCAAACCTACAGGATTGCTTAATGCATACCGTTTTGCCTGAATGACATTGCGATATCCTTCTCTATCCGTAAATACCAAATCTGTTCCAAAATCTCTACTGTCCTGTGTTTTATACGCATCACTATAGCCTAAACACAAGAACAACCTGAACAGATACATTTCAAAGTCCTTGCCATCTTCCATACGATCGATCTCATTTATTCCGATTTTGTAAGGGTCAATATCCTGCGTTACTTTATATCGCTCTTGGACTTTAGGCTTTTTAAGAAAACGTAATAGAGCCAAAGCAAGTAATACAGCAATGACACCAACAACTATAAATATGTACAACTCTGCTCCTCCTTAGCTATTCAACCCTTTTTCACACTTGCTCATAATACAACGAATAGGTACAATTTACCATTGAAATTCAGAGAAATATAGTAGATTAGAAACAAAAATGAGTCTAAATAAAAAGACAACAGGTAATACCTGCTGCCTCACTTCCTATTACTCAGCTTCCCTTAATGTTTTTAAAGCTTCAGTAAATGAATTGCCGATCGACATAATTTCTCCATTAACTTGCTTGCTAAATTGAGATTCCGTAAGTTTGTCTTTTCCTGCCGTGTGATCCTTAATGAATTTTATAAGGTCTGCTTTCTGTTTTGCAATATCCTTTAAAACTTGGTCACTTTCTCGCTTGTAATGTTTAATACTTTTACTTAGTTCAACCTTCGCCACGCTGAGTTGCTTCTTTAATTTATCGCAATCAGCCTTCGCTTGAGCTATTACCGTTTTACTAGACTTATTTTTCACTTCGTTTTTATATTGTGCAGTTGCTTGGTTTAATCTTTGAGTTAGCTCACGAACTTCTGCCCCTAGAACAGCATTAAGCTTTTTTTGTGCAGCTTTAATTTCTTTTACACGATCTTTGTAATTCTCAAAGTATAATTTTTCGATTTCACTTGTTGACATAGCTTTTGTAGATGTTGCTGCCAATACTTGTGATGGAATTAAAACAACAAACATTAATATTAATAAAATAGCTTTCTTCATATATATCCCCTTATCTGCTAGTATTACAATTATCATAAGGGAAATAAAGGTAAGAGTAAATATAATTAAAAAGCATTAGAAGAAAAACTGAATTTTTTCTATTCTTTCAATTAAAAAGGGAGATCGTTATGAAGAAATATGGAATAGCAATCTTTATAGCAACTCTATTTGCGAGCATTTGGATACTTAGTAGTTACACTAAAAGTTATACCCAAAACGAAGTATTCAGCTATCTTATAAAAGATCAAGGATACAAACCATCTGAAATTTATTCAGTTGAAACTCAAATAGCTAAAGCTCCCTTAATTAGTACACAAGTTATATTTAAGGACGAAATCAATGCAAGGTATTTTTATAAAAGGAGCAAGGTAAAATTATTCAGTATAACTAAGCCCCTATTAAAGGAGTAGATGATGGTACTTATAATTATAAACATCATGAAAACAAATAAGAACGAAAGATCATCCTCAATTCAGTGAAAAAACTCAATTGAGGATGGTCTAAGCTATTCATTTTTCCAGATAATAGACCCATCTGAAGATGTAATCATGCTAGGGGGGTCGTCATGGAGAGAAATTTCAATAAAGGAGCTTTTTCCTTTTTGTAACCATTTATATATACTTCCTTCATCGTTAATCGGCTTAGATACTATCTTTTTAACTTCAACAACCGCAGCATCATATTCAAGGAACTCATTATCATCTTCATCTAAGCCATTGTTTGTTTCATAGATGGTGTCTCTAGTACCAATAATCTTTAACCCATTTTCCCAATGAATAGTTAATTCTTCTTTTGGTACTGAAATAATAGCTTTAATTAAAGAATCATATCCCATATATTCCTCCTTAGTTTAAGGCTCTTCTCGTCTTCAAATTCAATGGAGTGTTTCGCTATAAATAAACCATTGTCCCAATTCCTTATTAACCTATCCAGACACAACCATCTTATCATGGATGATATTGTTGTTTGCTGTATTCAAAAACTCGTGTCCTTTATTTGATTGACCAATTATGCAAAAATAAGCCTACTCCCATTTTATTGTTAAAGGAGCAAGCTCATAAATAAATTATTTTGTAATATTCATTATCTTTTCAGCGATTGACTGACAATCTTCAATGCTTTTATCGAATTCCTTTTTAAAAGATTGAGCGAATACAGAATGGATCTGCTTGGCTAATTCTCTAATAGAGTTTGTTTCCTTGCTTTTTTCATGAATTTTATGTATTTCTGAATAATATTCATCTTCTAATAGAGGATATATTTCGATTGGGTTCCATTCATTAATCATTTGTACTATATCATCGTTCATTTTTATAGACTCCTATTCTCCAAATAACGATTTAGATAGTGCTTTATATGCATCACCATACTTACCCTTAGGAATAACTATAACAAGCGTCCCATCGTTAGCAATACAGCAGCATCTTCTTTTGAAAACAAATGTTTAACGATGAAAATAAATTTAATCAATTAAATGAGGAAAAACTGCCGCATAAATAGGATAGTTTAGTTCCAAGAATTATTAATTAGAGGTTGTAATGTTCACATTTAATGTTTCACCTATTTTTTGGGTATCCACTTTAGCTCCCAACACTTCGGAAACAACTCTTAAAGGAACTTGAACACGAGTTGTAGGAATCTGCGGTGCCGCCAGCATCATTTTCTCTTCATCGTTGACATATGCAATCTTACTACCGATCGCCAATTTAATTACAGTTCCATTCTTTGATTCGATTGTGACTTGTTGTAAAGTTTTGTCCCAGTCTCTTACTCTCCCTCCTAGATTTTCAGAAACGAAGCGAAGAGGAACAAAAGCTGTATTTGTAGCATTTTCAATATAAGGAGGTGAATCTGAATTAGTTCCAAAATTAATAGGAACACCGTTTACCTGTACATTAATTGTGTAACTATAAGGATGTTTTGTTGCACTGGCTTGTACGCTTAATACAAGTGAAAAAATAAGAAATACGGAAACCGGAAAGAATCTTTTCATCATGCATCCATCTCTCCCTTTGTTTAAAATTAACAATTTACTGAAAATATATCTTTCTGACCTCCAAGATGTACTTTTCCTGTGAATCATACATCGTTGCCTAATAATAAGAATAAAGCAAGGAAGTTTTTTATTCCAAACTTTGCTATTGTTACAGAGTTTGATTATACTTTAGCCACTATTAGAATTGCGTGTTTCTACCGAGGAGGGATCAAATTCCAATGAATTTAGCCGTCAAGTTGATGCAAAAATTCAAAGACCGCGATACCCAGAATAAGCTGAAAGGCTATCGGGACAAAGCGGAGCTCATTAGGAAACGGAATTTGGAAGCATGGGACGATCAGCGGCTGAAAGCGGAATCTCTCCGGCTGAAAAAGGAAGCAAAATTGGGTACGCCTTTGGATGAGCTGCTTGTCGATGCTTATGCGTTAGTCTGCGAGGCAGCGAAGAGAAAGCTCGGATTACAGCCTTATGATGTCCAGATCATGGCTGCCATCGCTCTGCACGATAGGTTTGTGATCGAGCAGCATACCGGCGAAGGAAAAACGCTCTCTGCTGTTATGCCTGCTTATCTAAATGCGCTGACCGGCGAAGGCGTTCATGTGCTCACTTTTAACGATTATTTGGCAAATCGGGATGCGGAGTGGATGGGTCCGATCTATCGTTTCCTCGGATTAACGGTAAAATCGGTTCAAGCGGGCATGAGCTTGTCCGAGAAACGAGAAGCGTACGCCACGGATATAACCTATGTTACGGCCAAAGAAGCGGGATTCGATTATTTGCGCGACACGATTACACTAAGCGAAGCCGATACCGTGCATCGTCCTTTCCACTACGTTATCGTCGACGAAGCGGATTCACTGCTTCTCGACGAAGCTCGGGTGCCCCTAGTCATCGCTGGCGAGCCGGATTCTTCCGGCAACGACGTAATTCGTTTCGCAGATGTGACTAGGCAGCTTGAGCAAGATAAGTATTACGACTTCGACGAGTTCAAGCGGAACGTTTATTTGAATGAGGCGGGCGCTGCGAAAGCGGAGTCGCTGCTGGGATGCGGTAATTTGTACGAAAGCCATAATAGTCATTTGTTGTCGTCGTTAAATTGCGCGTTGTATGCGGAAACGTTATTGAAAAAAGACGTCGATTACATCGTCCGGGACGGTAAAATCGAGCTGATCGACGAATATACCGGCCGCGTGGCGGAGAACAGGCATTTGCCAGAAGGACTGCAAGCCGCGCTTGCAGCCAAAGAAGGGCTGCACTCGAAAGTCGGCGGGAAAATTCTCGGAACGATCACCCTTCAACACTTCATTAGCCTGTATCCAAAAATTTGCGGAATGACGGCTACCGCGTACGCTTCCGCAATGGAATTCAAAGAGATTTATGCACTGCAGGTCGTGCAAATTCCACCGAACCGGCCAAACATACGGATCGACCAACCGCATCGAATTTATACCCATAAGGAAGCCAAGCTTAAGGCGCTTGTCCAAGAAATCTCGTCCGTCCATGCGATGGGACGGCCGATTCTCATTGGTACGTCAAGCGTGGAGGAGTCGGACATGCTGGCAAAGGTGCTAGCGGTTGCCGGCGTACCCTGCCATGTTCTGAATGCGAAAAACGACGTAGAAGAAGCCGAGGTCATTGCAAGAGCGGGAGAAATCGGCGCCGTGACGGTGTCTACGAATATGGCGGGACGCGGCGTCGACATTCGGCTCGGCGGTGGTAACCCTACGCAAGCAGAAGTTGTCGCCAAGCTGGGAGGGTTATACGTGATTGGTACACATGTGCACGAAAGTGTGCGGATCGACGACCAACTGCGCGGGCGTTCTGGACGCCAAGGCGACCCTGGAGCTTCCGTATTTTTCGTAAGCTTGGAGGACGAGTTGTTACTTCGGTTCGGCATCGATAAAGCGATTCGCGCCCACAGGCAGGATGAGACTCTCGAAGACCCGGTGCTACGCAGCAAAATCGCGCATATTCAGCACGTTATTATGGGCCAGAACTTCGATATCCACCAGGAACTAAACCGTTATTCGGATATGGTGGAGGAACAGCGACGTATTCTATACGAGGAGCGGCTCGTAATTTTGAAAGGAGCGACGCCGATGAGCCCTTCGGAGCAGCGGGTACGGCTTTATTATATTGACAAGTTCTGGGCTGACCATCTGGCATACATTTCTTACCTTCGCGAAGGCATCCACTTGGAGAGCCTTGCTAACCGCAATCCGATCGACGAATTTCATGAGCAAATCATCCAAGCATACGAGCAAATTCGAGCTAAAATAAATAGCAAGTCAGCGAATATGCTTGTAAGGCTCGGAGGTTCGAATGATCCGGCGAAGTGGGAAGAGTTCGGTCTGAAGAGCCCTACTTCCACTCGGACTTATATAATCAACGATCAATACATCCAGAATATGCGCAGCTCATGGACCGCAATGACTGTATTTGCTTTTGGGATTCGCAAGATTTTGAGGCCGATATTCAAACTGTCAAAATTTTGATGCAGCGTAGCTTTTTCGAGAATGATCGGGACGAATAAGAGCAAACGCTCGATTCATCCTGCGCTGAAAAAGTTGAAGCGAAGCATTGACTCCGTGTTGACTTTGGACGTCCGCTTGGATTTCTCAATTTTATAATCGGTATAAACATACCAATCACGGCCGCCAAAGCTATGGCGGCTTTTTTGCACTCATTTTGAGGAGGGATTGATATGCCAATGGCAACAAGCGTAGCCGCTATAAAGCAGGCATTCTCATTGAATGTAACCGCTATCGGATGTTGGGCTAATAGTCAAGCCTGATCTTGAGATTGATCCGTTATTCTTCTCTTTTTCTCAGCAATAAGTAAACCTAGCAGTATATATCCTCTGCACAATAATCCAATTAAAAGCGCTCCACCAGCAATAGAAAGGAGAATAACTAAAATATTAAGTATAAATAGAAATAACTCCAAAAAGACACCTCCAAAGTAAATTAGCCTTATATTTATCCTATAGTAAGAGTCGTATCGAAGTATCATAAAGCTTGTCATAAAACAAATAAGAAAGCAGTTAATGAAAGAACTAAGTTATTCAAAAAAACTTATGGTCAGAATAAAAGACTTATATCTGTGCAACTTTTTTTCGTTTTTCTGGTATATATGATAAAAAAATGAAATCAGGTGTTTATTCAATGAGACGAATTTTTGTTTCTCTACTTGTATCTTCCTGCCTTCTAATTTCTGGCCTGCTTCCAACGGCTCTGAGTTATGCGGAGAATTCAACTTCCAATCTTCCCGTTGTAGTAGAGGATGCGGCTGTGTTCTATCTGGTTCCGCACCAACTGACTGCCGAAATAAACAAATCTTCTTTATCGCTGGATTCCGTCTCCATAAAAACCGCTCCCCTGCTGAAGAAAAATAATCATTTATATTTCCCGTTCAAATGGCTGGAAACAGTTCACTTGGCAACCATCAAGTGGGATGCAAAGACAGGCAGCACGTGGGCGGAGTTTGACATTGAGAACTCAGTACCTTTTTCCTCATTTCGGTTGATGCCTAACCAATCAAAGATTTTCAGGTACGAAGACGGAACAATGACAGCGCTGGATGAGCCAATCCCTAAAACCTTTATGAAAAACGATCAATTGTATATTCCAGCGTCACTTCTGCCTAAAATGGGAATAAATTATACATGGAGTAATGGAGTCATGCACTGGGTCTGGAACGACAAAGTAGTTAAAGCGCTTCACCCAACTTATACAACGGATAAGGAAAAAATCACTTTTAGTGCATTAGTACAAAAAGAGTTCGGGCATGCTTATCTTATGGTAAATACAGGGCACGGTGGCATGACAAGTTCCATTGGAGGTAGCATTAGCACGTTTAAGGGAAAAGAAAAAAGCATTGGAAAGCCAATTATAATAAATGGGCAAACATTTCGGCGGATTGAATATTCAGTTGAGCTTCGTCCTGGTCCAAATCCATTAGAAATTCACACCAATGATAAAGGATCTGTTAAAATAATGGTCCATCGCAAAGTATTAAACCCGTCCTCCGTCCCTATTAGATACAACCATCCCGAGAACGAGCAGGATATCCGCTTTACCAAACCTACACAGGGATACCTCCGTGTACAGGCTGGAGATCCAATAGCAATTGCTGGAGTCGTGACAGCTACGTATCTGGAAAGCAATGAAGTTTCTTTTGGAGTGGCAGCATTTCAAAACGGTGATTTTGTTGAAGTTGAAAAAAAGACCGTTATTCCCCTCAAACAGGATAAATCCTTTAGCGGTTCTGTCGTTATTCAAAAACCTGGTACTTATTTGGTCAATATTCTAAGCCCAGATGTATTCGTCGGAGGTAGTTCACCGTACGGCTCTGTCAAATGGGCTGAGATAGCAGTCGAAGTATTGCCTAAAACCAAGAAAAAACCATAATTCTTCTCTTCCAGATCTAACACCAGCTAAATATGGACCAGTATAATAAAAGAGCAGCGGCGGACACAAGACTTGATAAATAAAATCTTGTGTCCGCCCCTGTTGTCATTGACCTAACGTTTCTCGTTAGCTTAACAAGGATTTCTTTTAATTACCAGGCTTTCCCTATACTAATTTGAATGGTTTCATAGTACAAAAATTATCCTTTTCCATAAACATTATTGGAGGCTAATAGATGAGTAAATTCGAGAAAAATCTAATTAAGTATTTGTCTTATGGTTTTTTTGTAGGAATATATTATTCCTTTATCAAAGGGCCAACTATGAGTTCTTCAGTCAACGGTATATTTAAGTTTTATACAGTACCCACTTCTACTTTTATTTTCAGAACTTTATCCATCTCGTTTCTACTAAGCCTCATTGCTGGAGTGGTCTATACTATCGTTTTTTTATGTATAAAAGGAAATAAGTAGATCCCCCAGAATAATCCTAAAGCAAAAGGAGCCGACCAATCGCAATAGCTCCTTTTCTTTATTGACGGTTCAAAGCAAATATTGCGTCACAGGTAGAACTACTTTAAGCTTGCTCCTACTCAAGTTATATTAGCCTATCGAGGCACAGCCATTTTATCATGGATGATATTGTTGTTTGCTGTATTCAGAAACTCGTACCCTTTATTTGATTGACTAACTATTTTAAAAAAGCCTGTCCTCATTTTATGTCAAAGGCGCAAGCTTATAAAATATTAATCATACTCAATGAACACATTGCCGTTTCTATTGATGGCTTTCTGTAACAATATAATTATATTGTCCTTAAGACCGGGAAGTACAGGTAATATATTAGTCAAACTTTTCGCTTCTTCCTCGGTCAAATTTTTAATATCAAATGAATCAAACAAATGTAGAGTCTCTCTAATATTTTTCACTTCCCAGGGACTTTCCTCATACCAGCCTTCGTGAGCATCATACTCACTTAGTATATTACTTTGTACAGACTCTATTTGAATCAAGCAGCCCAATAATGTTTCAAAGTATCCATTCCATATCTTCAATACATAGCTTTCATCTGAATTTGTATAAATCAATCTTATTTCTGGTTCTCCTTCAAATCCAGCATAGTAGGTATTATTTATTTTATCTGTACTCTTACTCCTACTAATGGCTGTGATTTTGAACTTGAGAGCATTATATTTGCAGATTCCTCGTGAGGGTCTGTTGATCTGTAATTAGGAATGGTGGGATCAACTCACTCTTCCTCTTCGTTAACCGCTTTAATCAGTTCTCCATAGACTGCCTTCGTGTGAGCAGATGCATGTTCTTTAAAATGTGTAAACAACCTCATACATCTAATTGCTTGTATTCTATTATTAGCTTCAGTCGACTTTTCCAAACAACCGAACAAAAATGTGAAGCCATCTGAAAATCTGCCCTTACGCAAAAGATAGATTGCCAATCCCCTTAATAAATGAGTAAAACGTTCTGAACTAATTTGTTGAGTATATACGCCTACCTGATTTTGTTCATTCAAAAAAGATTGAATTTCTGTTTCAAACAAATCAAGGATGTGATCTACATTAATATTATATCGATTAGCCGCCTCGATTATATTATCTATTGCAGGGAGTATTTCATCTTTCTTTGAAGAGAAATAAGCAACATAATCAGGAATTACACTTAAGTCGCCTGACATAAGCCTATTCACATAAATATTAGCAGTTGCCCATTCTTTAAATTGATTTTTCCATTCTAGAGTCGTTTCATCTTTCTCTTCTACCCAGCTTAAATCGGCATATCTCTGAATATGTTGGAGTGCTGTCTCATAATCTTTATGAGCATCACAAACTTCAGCACGTATTAAATGCGAAAATGCCCAGTAGACAAATGGAGGGTAAAGTGGCTTCTTTGTGTGTTCATTATTTTCATGATGCTGTTGATCAATTTTGTATTGTATTTTAGCTTTATACCCTAACGTTTTGGCGAAGTCATCCAATTTAGCCCATTTTCGTAGAGAACGATATGTATTCACCAACGCTCTTAGTGCATCAAGCTGATCTATCTCATCTAACCGTTCAACGTAAGGCTCAAATTGAATGGCTGCATCATAGTTTTTCTCTTGATCGTCTCCAATACGAATCGTAAACAATCGATACTGGCAAACCGCCAAACGTTCTGAATACTGATACTTTTCCCCTTCTGCCACATTTTCATAAAGGAACGCCGCTGCTTCAGTATTACCTTTTTTAAAAGAATCCTCGGCTACTTCAAAAAGTGAAGGAAGATAAACAGGATTATCTAGCAACATACCTACAACTCTTCGCAAGCAATCAAGTCGTCCTAACTCCACGCAGCGGTACAAAAAAGGGCTGATTCTTCGCCAGTTGAGCGGTTCTTCCTCAATACATTCTTCAATATAACGTTCATAAAAATAATCCGGTGGTAAATCCATTCCCATAGTGATGCGATCTAACTGGTGAACAGAAATAGACCGGTTGCCCGTCACAATGCCACTAACTGTACCTACATTCAAATCAATCATGTGACCAAACTCGGTCATGGTTAAGCTTTTCCGTATCAGATAGGTTTGTACTTCTGCTCTAATCGTAGGTGTGATCTCCATAGATAAACCACCCTTTCAACGTAGATCGGCATATGATATAAAATAAAACGATGTAATAGAGAAATGGTTAGTAAAAATCACTTTATCACCCATAGTTGTATCGTCTTTTAGAATAAAGCCATACACCCTTTAGTTGTGTACAATAACACACATTACATTTTTGCACTTTTTACATATATTCCTCAAAAGAAGATTTCCTCATATTGCTGATATACAGCAAAATAGGTAATAAAAAGGCTAGACGGATCATTCCGTCTAACCACTTAATAATGGTGATTTTCTAGGTTCTACTGTGACCTTGAACTTGAGACCTTTTTATTCTCACATTCCTCCGTGTTTTCCAGTCGGCTCGTAAGTAGATCCTTTGTCTTGATACTGAAGGGGGATAACCATTACCGCTGCTAGTGTAAAACTTGTTACCAAGAAAGCTATCATCACTTTACGTCCCATCCTCATCCACCTTATTAATCAAATTTCTGTATGCTGCCTTCGTTTCAAACGATGCATACTCCAGATAGGATTCATACAGCTTTACACATTTAATTATATACGATTTATTGTTTACTAATGTAGATTTTTCCAAACAACTTAATAAAAAAGTAAATCCATCTGCAAAATTATTTTTATTAAAGTAGTAAACCGCTAATTCAAATGTAAAATGAGCATAACGTTCTATAATAAATTGTTGATTGTAGACACCTACACCCTCATGTTTATCTCGCATAGCTAAAATTCCCGTTTGAAATTGATTTAGAATATGATCAACATTTAAATTAAATCGATTAGCAGCTTCAATTACGTTATCTAATCCGGGAAGTGTCTCTTCTTTCCTTGAAGAAAAAAACGCTACATAATCATTCAAAACACCAATTTCACCAGCGTGAAGTTTATTTACATAAGCGTTGGCTTCAGCCCATTCTTCATATCGCCTTTTCCATACCATGGTAATGTCATCAGTTTCCTTCACCCAACTTAGGTCAGCATATGTGTACGTATGTTGAAGCGCTTTCTCATAATCTTTATGTGCTTCGCAAACTTCATCACGAAGTAAATGAGAAAAAGCCCAATAAGCAAACAGAGGAAAGCTTGGTTTCTTTGCATTTTCTTTTTTGGAAGGATGCCGTTGTTGCTCCATGTTATATTGAATTTTGGCCTTGTCTCCCAGAGCTTTAGCGAATAATTCTACTTTGTCCCATTTTCGTAATGAACGGTATGTATTCGCCAGATCTTTTAATGCATCTAACTGTTCTATCTCATCTAGTCGATCAACGTATATTTCAAATTGAACGGCTGCTTCATAGTTTTTCTCTTGATTATCTCCTTGCCTTGTATGGAACAAACGGTACTGACACATAGCCAGACGTTCTGAATATTGCTTTTTCTCACTTATAGCCACATTTTCATAAAGTATGGTTGCCGCTTCATAAAGCCCTTCTCTAAATAATTCTTCGGCAAGCTCAAATAAAGATTCTGAATAGCCTAGTTTATCCATCAATAAATTAACCACATCATGAATGCAGTCCAATTTATTGAGTCTCGCACAATTATGTATGAAAGGGCTCATCCGACGCCAGTTCGGATTAGCCTCTGCTAAATACTCAGACACATAGCGTTCATAGTAGTAACCAACGGGGTAGCCCATCGCTTGTGTAATTCGATCTAACTGATCCACTGAAAGTGTGCGGTTCCCATTAATAATACTGCTCATGGTGCCCGGATTCATTTCGGCTGCTCTAGCTAAATCACTTAGGATTAAATCATGATCTCTCATATGTTTTGCTATCTCTGTGAGTATCGTGGTTGTTGTGTTGTACAAAGTAACCACCCCTTATCAGGAACTTATTAGGATATCAACTCATTAAAAAAGGACTATTGCAATCCAATGATTGTATAGCCTTTCCGCAATTTATTGTACCATCTTTTGGCACAATATCATATACCTTTCAGAACCTTACTTAAGATACCTTTGAAGGGTTTGCAAAGAAAATTAAGCTCTATAAATCCTGAGACATACGAATCATATCTCTACACTGTATGCCATTCTCATAAATTTCTTCTAGATAGTTATGTCTGACAAAGAAATCTAGATCTACACCCACAATTCTGAAACCACATTTTTGGTAGAGAGCTAACTGTCCAATGCTAGAGTTTCCTGTACCAATTTCTAACGTTTTATAGCCTTGTGACCGGGCTGTTTCAATGGCATGGGTTACTAATTGTCTCCCAATCCCTTTACCATGCATGACTTCCGCTACTGCAATATTCACCACCTCAATTGTTTCGGGTCTTGTAGGTAAAAGAACATAGACTCCCACAATTTGATGCTCAATTTCTGCTACATAACACTGCCCTCTTTTCAAATATTCCTCAACAAGTTGGCGCGAAGGATCAGCTAGTAGCAAGAGCTCTAACGGACAATTTTCATTTGGTTTAAGCAATCTAATATTCATCTATTCTCTCCTGTATGTATTGTTATCCCCGAATTTTCCCACTTCTTGATTTATTCCAGAAATCCGGGAGTGGGGACGATGAGATAAAGCCTTGACTTAGGTTGATCTCAATTCATACAACCCCTTGTGAAGCGAAAGACGGGCAGAACATGTACCTTCAAACAAGACACTGATGCCGAACACGGCCGGAAGCCTATCATCAGGAAACCAGGGGCGTTGCTTGTCTGTGACAATAAAGGAACCTTCCACATCCCCTAGCGGTGCGAATTTCTGTCCAGCCCCTCCCCATGAATTAAATTGGAACGTTTCGGTGATTATTTTGGATACCTCTGGAACATCATCAACTGGAAGACCAATCTCGCTTATACGAAGTAGGGAGTGGGGACCGAAAGCTTCAGTAACTGCATTATCGAGTGTATGGTGAGCAATGAATTCAATGAGGTTATGATCCGGATCATAGAAGTAAAACGCCGTGGCATTCCAGTTTTCGAAAAAAAACTCGTCTTCTTGGGATCTTGCAATCAATGTAATCCCCCGGTCGATGGCCCACTGTTTTGCTTCTATGAATTTATTTGTTGGGATCGTAAAGGCAATATGATAAAATTCATTTTCCATGTGGGAGGATTCCTGAAAAGCAAGCACCGATTCCCCTACTTGAAACGACAACCGCGAAGGGCCCTCCTCTACAACCTGCAAATCCAGGAGAGAGCCGTAAAAAGCTTTCATCGCTTCGAAGCTGCGTGTGTCCAAGAGCACTGCTTTTAATTTCATACAATCGTCCTCCCTCATAGATAAAAGATAACCTGTACATATCCAAATTAGCATATCGATTTAGGGCTGTATTGGATCATTATATTGGTTATTGACTATCTTTTAATTCGCTCAAAAGTTTGGCATTTACATCCAACGCCTTAAAACGAAGTAATATAGCCTGTTCATCCAGAACTTTACTTTTTGCCATTTCGAGATAAAGCTTGGGTTGATCCCGAAATGCCCTTGCATTCCCAATCGAGTATGCTTTCTTGAGATATTCATGAGCTAATACAGGCTTGCTCTGCAGAAGAAGAGTTTCCGCCATTTGAATGTAAGGCCCTGCATGTATAATCCGGTACCCCGCACTTTCCAAATCTAAAATTTCCTCATTTAAAAGCTCTACTGATCGCTGCATATGGCTGTTATAATTGAGAATTTGAACATACTGATGCAAAGTTACACTTGTAATGCCCCATGTATGCTTAGGTTCGGGGATGAGGTCCCAAGCCTTCTGTACCTTTTCCTCGGCCAAGCTGCTATCTAACGGGAGTGTAAGAGCTGCTTCCTCTCCAAGAGCCCAAATCGTTTCTTCCAATTGAGCTTCCAGATCGTGATACATTCGAATATCCATCAGATTCCTCCCCATAGACAATATAAATTCTAACACTTAGAGATGTCTACTCCTTCATTACAATTAACGAAAGCGCTTAATCAAGGATATCACTCCCCAGATGAGCAACGCCAAGATACCACTGACAATTACAAAGGTCATTAAGATCGAAGTCCATACGAAATGCAATCAACATCACCCCATGCATCATTTTATGGTCATCTTGTAAAGTATCTTCTAATGCCTCTCCATATTTTAACGCACGTTCACTTCCGTTGCATTTGAATTGAACAATTTTATTTTTATAATCATAGATAAGAATGCCAGCAGCGCAAACATCATTCCGCTCCAGATGAGCTGGTGTATTCCCAGATGAGAGATAAACCATCCGCCTATAGCAGATCCTATCGTAATACCCAGATTAGAAAACGAGACAAACAGGCTGTTACCGAACTCTGGAGCTTCTTTCGCTTCAGTGGTTAACCATGTTTGGCTAATAATAAGCCCTCCTGAATGCACAACTCCCCAAATGAGCACAACTACAATCATCGCTAGGAAAGATGTACCCAGAGCATAAGTGAATACGTAAACGACCATATATAGCAACGGGAACATGATGACGGTCTTGATCAGATTTTTATGTAATAACCCTCCAAATAAAAAGTTCCCAAAAATCATAACGATTCCAAAGACCATCAACATCATGCTGATCCATGATCCGTTCATAAGAGTTATTTCTCCAAGATATTCAGCAAAATAGCTATACACTGAAAACATAGCCGCAAAGATAAAAATAACAGACACAATATTGAACCATAATTGAGGCTTGCGTAATATACCAAGTTGTTTGCCATAAGACATCTTTTGCTGGACAGGTAGAGAAGGAAGCCATATGAGAATTCCTACAAATGCAATCATGCTTACGACAGCTCCAAACCAGAAAGCAGCTTCTAACGCTATCTTCTCAGCAAGATAAGAAGTCAAGGGCACACCAAAAGCAAATCCTACTGTAATCCCGGCGAAAACCTTGGTGACGGCTTTACTGCTCTTTTCAGGGGGGACAAGATGAGATGCGGTCACGAGGGCAACTGAAAAAAAGACAGGGTGAAATATAGCAGGGAGAACACGAAAAATGAGCATGACCTCAAAATGAGTAGTATAGGCATAGACAATATTTGAAATAACAAAACTGAATACAGCTATTAATAGAATAACTTTACGATTCATGCCAGAAACGAGTAAGGTCAAAAACGGACCTGAGATAGCAACAACTAAAGAAAATATACTGACGAGCCAACCAGCCTGGGAAGCTGATACATTGAATTTTTGAGTGACTTGGGGAAGAACACCTATAATCCCCATTTCCGTTGTAATAATGCCGAACACGCCCAAAGCTAGAATGATAATAAGTAACGGGTTAACCTTTTTCATATTAAGTATAAGCCTCCAATTAATTATATATATAGATTTGTAGATATGTTATGTGAAAAAAAACTCCTTTCTGTTTATAGTTCTTTTTGGATGTACTCGGCAAATTCCTGTATTGTTTTTTCATTCCGACGATAGTACGTCCACTTTCCTACTCGCTCAGACTCTAACAAACCGGATTTTTGCATCGTTAATAAATAACTTGAAATTACAGACTGTGCCAGTCCCGATTTGGCCTGAATATCTCCCACGCATACACCAATTTGAAAATTAAGCCCTTGCTTTAAATAAGCCTGTTCATCAAAATAATCTTCCGGTTTTTTTAACCACTGCATAATTAGACGACGAGTCTCGTTGGACAAAGCTTTATAAATCAATGACGGTTCCATACATCACATTATATCTACTTTATTAGATTTGTAAATATTTAATTCAGATGATTACTCAGATGATTACACAATAAAATATAATAAAGGCTGCTTCCTCACGGAGAATCCGCTTGGAAACAGCCTGTTCGTGTCATCTCAACTACACAGATTTACTCTTATTCGAGCGGTACATCAAGTACAGAAAATACGGTGCACCGATCAATGCAATCAGCAATCCAGAAGGAATTTCGGTCGGTGCAAGCACGGTCCGTCCAATCGTATCCGCCAGCACCAGCATGACCGCTCCCAAGATGCTCGACAGAACAATGGAACGGCGTACATGGTGCCCGATCAACGTACGCACAATATGCGGAGCAATTAGCCCGATGAAGCCAATTGTACCCACACAGGCTACTGCTCCACCTGCCAGCAGCACACCCACTACCATCGCCAGCAGCCGGGTGCGACGCACCGGAAGTCCCAGACCCATGGCACTGCTATCGTCAAATACCAAAAGATCGAAACGACGAGCCAGCCACCACGCTACTGGCAACAACACGAGCAGAAAGGCCAGAATGGTCGCCACCTGCCCCCAGTTTCGAGCGTAGGTACTACCAGTCAGCCAGATATAGCCTGTGCTACCCCAAAGTGAACCTTGGATGATCAACACCTGAATACCGGCTGATCCGATGGCAGATACGGCAATACCAAGCAGGATGACCACAGACGGATTGAGTTGCTTGTTCCACGATAAAAAGAAGATTACCGCTGCCGATACCGTCGCTCCGGCAATTGCCGCAATGGGCAACATATAAATAGGCAGCCCAGGCCACACGATAATCACTGCAAGCGCGCCGAAACCAGCCCCCGAAGAAACCCCGATGATTGAGGCATCCGCCAAAGGATTACGAACCGCTAGTTGGATCAAGACGCCGCTGACCGCAAGCGCGATACCAGCCCCGGCCGCCACCAATGTGCGTGGTATTCTAAATTGTAGCAAAGCCGAATTCGCGTTCTCCCCGCCAAACAGGCCAGACAGCAGATCCCCCACCGGAATGCGCATGCCTCCAAACATTAGACTGAATACCGTTAATATCACGGCACAGCAAGCAAATATTGTAACCAGTCTGCCAAACGGTAATTTCCGAGAGCGCACACCTATGTTCATTGAAGACTGTCCACCGATACCGGAAGGCAGCTTCATCTTCCACAAAATCAGCCAAATCAACCAAGGTGCCCCGATCAAGGCCATGACCGCTCCGGTTGGCAAATCCATACTTGATTTGTGAACCATTTTCGCCAACACGTCTGCGCCTATCAACAGCAGTGCCCCCCATAGGAAGGAACCGGGCAGTACCCAACGATGCATTTTCAGCCCGCTTAAGCGAACCAAATGCGGAGCCACCAAACCTACAAATCCGATGGGACCAATGACGCTGACTGTAATGGTCGATAGCAGAACCGCCAGCACAATTCCCACCGCCCGGGTTAAGCTAACCTTTTGTCCAAGGGATGTGGATGTGGACTCATCCAGATCCAGCACATCAAACTGCCTTGACAGCATAACAGCAATAACCGAGAGTCCTACTACCCAAGGCCAAGCGTAAGTCGTCCCACTCCAATCATTTTGCACCAGTGAGCCCGAACCCCAGAGAAACAGCCCCTGTGTTTCAAATGAATAAAAGATATGCAACGCTCCGGTAAATGAACCAAGAACCATGGATACGATCAGACCGGCAAGCGCCAACCGAATCGGAGTTCCTGCTCTTCCTCCACCCATAAAATAAGCTAGCACCGCTGCCAACAGCCCGCCAGCGGCGGCAAATAGAAATGGCGCCTGGTGCAGCAAGCCAGGAAACATCACCGCACCAAGTACGACCACAAAGTAGGCACCAGCGTTTATCCCTAGGGTATCAGAAGCCGCCAGTGGATTTTTGGTGATGGCCTGAAGCAAAGCACCGGCAATAGCCAGCGCGCCGCCAGCCAGGATTCCAATAACCGTACGCGGCATCCGAAGATCCCACACCATGTTATGCTCAAGCGTATCCTGACGCTGGGTCAACGCCTCGATGACTGTATGCAGCGGGATCGAAGCCTCCCCATAACACAAGCTTACAAAAAAAAGCACGATGAGGACGAGCAAACCGCCCCCAAAGATGCTTCCTATACGCCAAGTCTTCGATAAACCCGTTGTGTCCGTTCGGGTCATTTCGTCAGAGCTCCGACTACTTGATCAACCAGTACTTTGGATGAGATTGGGCCACCGAATGTCCATGTTGTGCCGTCTAGCGGGTAGGTCCGTTTTTCTTTAACAAAGTTCAGTCCGTTCCATACCGTGTTGTTCTTCATCGCGGCGCCAAATATATCGTCCGTCTTTTGCGTAATGTAGATAAAATTACTGTCCTGTACAGCTGGAAGAGCTTCGATTCCAACGGTACTAAATCCGTACTTCTCAGTCTGGTCCGACTTCCAGTCGTTCACCATACCGATTTTCGCAAGTGTTCCCACTACAACCGAATTTTCTTTGAACATTCGCAGACTGGCAGCATTTTGAGATGTAAAGGCTTGTGTCAGCGCATAGTGAAAGTCTGCTTTGCCCGCTTTTTCCAATGTAGCCTTTGCCTCTACATAGTGCTGGTCAAGTTCGCTTAAGACTTTATCAGCCTGTTCCGTTTTACCGGTAGCCACAGCAACTTGCTTGAAGATTTCAACCATACGATCGTAATCATAGCCGTTCCCCTTGTAAGGATCGAACTCTATCGTTGGTGCAATTCCCTTAAGCTGCGCATAAATCGCTGCATTGTTATCGGCGTTAGAGATAATAAGATCTGGCTTGAGCGCCGCAATCGCTTCGAGATTGGGTTCGCCCCGTGTGCCGATATCCGTTACGGTATCAGCCAGCTTCGCCTCCGGTGTTACCCACAGCTTGTAGTTTTCATTGTCCGCATTGCCGACCGGCTGTACGCCAAGGGCAATCAGATCTTCGGTAAACGTCCATTCGAGTACAACGACACGTTCCGCTGGCTTGTCCAGCTTGACTTCTCCATGGTCGTCCTTAACCGTAACTGGACCAGCCGCTGTAGATGTCTGCTCAGATCCTGCAGCACCTTCCGTCTTTGAGCTATCCCCAGCCGAACCGCAACCTGCCAATACAATCGCGAAAACTACAAATAACAATAGGCCATTCAACATCTTTTTCATTTCTCTCAATCACCCCTGTATGTATATGCATCGGAAAATGATAATCATTATCAGTAAAAGAGTATAGGGGTTAGTGATTTTTGTCAATAAGGATATATCGAAGTTCAATTGAATCGCACACAGGTTCCGTATATGATAGCTTTATCATTGTTTTAAGGGAGGCTACATTGAAGTGGCAGTATTAATCAACGAGCAAATTAAAGCTAATGAGGTGGTGCTCACTGGACTCTCAGGGGAGAACCTCGGCGTTGTTTCCAAGTCAGAAGCCTTGGCTATGGCCCGATCCAAAGGAGTGGATCTGGTCTGCACCTCACTGATGAGTAGTCCACCACCATGCAGTTTGGTTGCAAAAGGTAAAGGAAAAGCGCTTGCGCAAAAAAAAGCCGCAGCAAGCAAAACAAACAACGGACGAGCCGCAGGAAACAGCGGCAAAGAAAAGGTCAAGGAGCTCCGCTTCACCGCTCACATTGAGGATCATGATTACGACACGAAGCTGCGTCAGGCGGACAAACAGCTTCGTTCTGGTAAGCCGGTACAGTTGGTCGTTAAGGCCTCAGGCGCAAAAGAAGCACCTGTCGCCAAAGCGGTGCTGGAGCGTCTACTGGGTGATCTGAAGGAAGTCGGCGTAAAGGAAACTGGAATCCAGACGGGCGGCAAGGGCTCACAGGTAAAATTAAACCCTCGCTGAATGGCGAATCGGTAGATTGGACAAGTCTCTTCGTCCGTATGAAAACAGAGGGCCGAATGTGCCCTCTGTTATAAATCCCTTGTTTGAATTTTTCTTTTTATCTTCGGCACAAGTCAGGTGAAGCAGAGCGAGCAGATTCAATGTGGTTATCTGATTTACTATGATCAAGTGCTCCACCTCATTCCTGTTCTTGTCACAGCTACTTTGCTCCAAGGGAGATACCAAAAAGGTTTTTCATTCATCAACCTCGATACATAACCGCTTGCTTATTTCAGGATGACGCCGTTCGTTCCCGTTTGCGGTATGACAAACGACCAATCGGCATCCTTGTACAAATGGTTAACAATCTTTCGTTTTAACGTGAGCTGTTTCGGCATTTGATTTAGACCATCGACGAAATATCCGGCATCCTCCTGCGGCTCGATCACACCTGCACGGTCTGTGGTATAGCCTCCGCCAAAAAACATTGAATACTCCCTGCCATTCTCGTCAACTGCAACCCAGATATCTTTCGTGAAGTTTGGACTGCTGAACGTACCACTAACCGGAATGGTCGCATACATTTTGCCCGAATTGGAACTGTCGGGACGAAGTTTAAGCCCCTTGAACAGATAAGCATCACCCGAATCTTCAAATTTAACGGGATGCACAGCTGAGGTTTGAGCCGGGTCGAGCACGACCGACATTTCGCTTTTCTCTCGAATTATATAGCCGTCCAATACGAATCGAATTTGCTGCTTATCATAAGCGAAGTCATTAAATTGATAGAACCAGTGCGTCTTGCCACTCCAACGGTCCAATTTAGATCGGCGTTCGAATTCAGGTTCTCTGTTATCCCCAAGCCATTTCCCCTGTGCATCTTCCAGATGATACTTAAGCTCGTGGAATCCGCTTTTTCCGTTCAGCGCTCGGCCTGCCGCTTCCGGAGTCAACTCTGTCGTATATTCCAATGATCCGCCGCTTGGTGTCCGAGTAGCTCCCTGCATGTGAATTTGTAAGCCGCTTGGCGTCTCATACGTTTTATCAATTGGAGTCAGCAACGTTTGCTCTTTGGCTTTAGTCAGATCTGCCTCAAGATTCAGTCTCCAATCTCCTTTTACCGTTTTAATAGGAGCTTCCACATTGAGTTTATCCGCATACAGCCTAAGTTCACGGATATGCGCACTAAGCTGAAGCTTGTCAGTCAGTACTGGCCTCGTAAAGTCGAACTCAATCCTGCTAGTTGTCTCGTTGCTCCCTGTGCTTACTTCAAAAGGAACAGCGCCAATATCACCTCTCTGGTTATCAAAGATACTGAAATCGACATCTTGAAGACCAAAATCCCCGGCTATAGCATTTCCTTTGGCGTCGAAAACGTCGATCCCGATAATCATTCTAGTCGAATCGGCGATAAGTTCGTTGACTTTCAGGGTGTAACCCTGATCTTTAGCGCTGGCGCCCGAAATCTGTACCAGCCCTGTTTCACGTGCCTTCTTCATACCGCTATCCACATAACTATCTTTCGCAAACAGCGATCTCACCGTATCTGCGAGAGTTGGCTGCGTATACAGTAGTGTGCTAACCGCAAATACAGAGACGACGACCACCACACTCCATACTTTAAGCTGTGAAGAGCATCTGGTAAGACGGTAATGTTTCACCTGAGCAACTATGGACGTGTCATCGTACGCTGCTGCGTTCTGTTGCCGCTTCCCGTGTCCAGTCGATCCCGTCATAATCTGTGCCTCCGTTTCCGCGGGTTGCCCGCTCGCAGAGTATCTGGATAGATCCTGATCGCTCGCGTCGGCTCTGTCAGCTGGTTCGATCTCCACTCCTTCCAGTTCCAGCATCACCTGGTCGGTAAACTCATCAGGAAGCCTTTCGTGAAACAACGAATTTTCCCAATTCCTATCTTCTATCATCGATTTACCGTCTACTGCTTCAAGATTGGCTTTTTTCGTTGTTGTACGACCCCAGAATCTCATAACGTTGCCCCTTCCTGGCTTCTACGGTTTTCCGTAGGCTGATTTTAGCACGGTGGACGGCGTTGTTAACCTGCCGAACCGACATGCCAGTAATACTAGCGATCTCCTTGTGACTCAGTTGGTTAGTGTAGCGCAGAATCAACACAAGTCGATAATGTTCGGGTAGCGTCTCCAACAAGCGATCCAATTCGAAACGTAGTTCCTTTTGCAGCAACTTTGATTCCGGTGTTTCACGTTCATATGTATCTTCCTGTACCGGAGACTTCGGATCTTTTCGGCGTCCACGGTCCTTCTGCAAATTGACGGCAATTGTATACATCCAACCGGCAAAACTTTGCGACGGGTTATGTGCTGCCAGTTTACGATAGGCTTTAATTAGTGTCTCTTGGGTCAGATCCTGAGCATCCGCTTCAGAAGTCCCCATCTTGCGAAACAAACCGTAAAGCTTATTCTGATAGCGCCGGACAATGTCTGCGTACGCCTGTTTATTGCCTTTTAATACAACTTCAATAATGGAATGATCGTCTGTCAGCTCCACGCGTTCCCCTCCTCTTACGGTCCGGCTTTTATTTGTTTCATTTCTAAGACTCCTAATCTGCATCTTTTCTCTCACTTGATCCATATAAAAAAGACCTTGAGGTTTTGTTGCCCTCAAGGTCATGAACACTTGGCTCATTTCTCTATGCCTAGTTCAGCTGTGAGAGGATCACCGCTTTACTCATAAAATACATGCCTTAAACTTATCGCCAATTCTTACAGCGCTCAAGCAACAATCTTCAGCCGTAGATTCACCCTATGACCGCTCTATCAATAGCCTAAGTAAGATGGACAGAGCAATATGCTTGCTAAAATAGACCCGTTTGAGTACAATTCCCATAAGAAAATCCCTTGGGGGGAATTGGAATGCATCGAAAAAATGTCCCTCGTTAAGCCCGGTCTCCTCCATCCATGTGTTAGTTTCAACTCACCCCAATAAATCGGAGGGAGAATCACTAATGAACATGAATGGACCTATTCACATTTCTCGAATTGAGAGATTTCAGACTTGCCACGAAATAGCTGCTAGGTTGCATGAGGTATATAGAGACAAAATTCTAGCTATAGGGGTCTATGGATCTGTTGCCAAAGGTACGGACGGCCCTTTTTCAGATATTGAAATGTTTTGTGTATTAAGTGAATCCAACGCTCCTGTAGATTTTAGCCATGAATGGTCGGCGGGTCCCTGGAAAGCTGAGGTGAACGTCTGTAGTTCAGACATTCTTCTGAAAACCGCCTCTACTGTTGAGGGCGACTGGCCGTTAACACATGGACCCTTCTTTTCCCCACTTCGTCTGTATGATCCTAAAGACTTTTTTTCTATATTAAAGGAAGCTGCCGAATCCCCAACAAGGGAAGATTTCAGGCATGCCATCAACGAAGTGCTTGTAGGTGAAATGTATGAGTTTATTGGAAAGCTTAGAAATGTCAGTATAAATGGCCCTCGTACTTACTTGCCGTACTTGATCATGCAGTTTGCCCAATATGGGGCTATGTTAGTTGGGTTACACAATCAGAAGCTTTTCTCAACGGGCTCAATGGTTCTACCGGAAGCACTGGAACTGCCAAGTCGTCCACAAGGATTTGATCATCTGGTTAAGATGGTCATGTCCGGTGACTTAGCGGAATCCACAAAGATCATTTCAGCCTGTGAAAATTTCTGGAGTGGTCTTGTGAGCTGGGCAGTCGAACATGACTATCATATGAATTCACAACGAATCCCATTTTAATCGGAAATTTTTTCATTTTTCTTCTGAGCGGATGAGATCCTTTTTACAGACATGTTACGTTATATTTTTTTGTAAAATATTTTAAATTTAAATCACTTGATTTCATCCCCCACCTCGCTTATTCTCGGTATATGCATACTTTGGCTCTATTAATCTTCGCATATACAGTCCTTGTTCATGTACACATGCCAGAATGTATATTTCCTGTGTTTTCAGAGAAAATGTAACGCATAGGTCTTTATATAGAGCTAATTTTTGTTAATATCCAATAACAGGGCCCTAGGCCCTATGACAGATTACATTTTAATGATATATTGATAGATACTACAAAAGACTAATTACCCAGGGCTTGGGCTGGAGGATGTATGAAAAAGGAATCAAATCAAGACGAAACCAGTTATTTATTTAATGTTGATGTATTAGTTAAAGGTCGTTCGAACGTAGAGGCCCTTCAGTTCCTGCTTAATCTCTTGAGCCAAAACGAACAAATTGCGGATAGTCGGATTCAATCTGGTATCGAACTTGGCAATTTAATTGAAGCTGCATTATATCTAAAAAAACAGTCGGCTGTTAATAGCCCATCTGATGCAGCCGCTACGCTTGCGGAGAGATTCTCCAAAAAGAAGTCAGCCGCAATTCCGAACAAGACACCCGTTGTTCAAGAGATCAAACAATCCCACGTACAGCCAAAGCCTGCAATACAACAAGACCTTAGTACGTACGAATGGATCAAACGCTATATACATGATAATACGCTTGTACGGTTAATTGTGAACCGCTATGGAGGACAGCGCAGCATTCCTTGCCGCATACTCAACCTGGACCATGATAATAACCTGCTGAGTGTGTATCATGTCGATGAGAAGCAAGTATACTCCTTTAAAATGAATGAGATTGACGAAATCACATCATAAGTGTAACATCTCACTAAAACAACTAAGCATGAAAAAAGAGAATCGGTGGAAAAACATTGCGTCTTTCCTCACGATTCTCTTTTTTAGTATGGACCGGTAAGTTTTCTAAGCCTCTTTCTTTAGACCAGCAGCAGCCCATGCCAGGAATATCCATCCTGCAATAAAACATACGCCCCCTAATGGGGTGATCGCACCCAGCACACGGATTCCGGTTAAACTTAGCACATACAGACTGCCGGAAAACAAAATGATACCCGTGAACAACAGCCGCGCGGCCCATCTTAAGCGGGTCGAAGGGCCCCATTGTCCGGCAGCCAATGCAATGATCAGCAAACCGACAGCGTGAATCATATGGTATTTCACACCGGTTTCATATATAGCCAATGCATCCGCGTCGATCCATGCTTTTACAATATGCGCTCCGAAGGCTCCAATGGCTACCGCCAACATCATCATTATAGATCCTACCATTATCCATCTCCGTTGCATGTTTTTTTACTCCTTTTCACTGTTCCTTTTACCCGAATGTTCTTCTTATTTTATCGGAACAGCATGAAGTTTACCAGCCAGTGTGTGTAAACAAACCACATACGAAATTCGATGATTAAGCCCTGTCTATTTGGAGGGTAATATGTAAAGTGGCTTGCTTTTTTGTTTATTTTGTGGAAAATTAGTACCTGTTCGGACTATGTTCAAGGAGTTGAAAAAATGAGTTACCAAGATCCTAATTTGCAAAAGCCTGCTGCGTCTGAGGAGCACCCTGTTTTTTCAGAAGCTCCTGTGTTTCAGCCTCCGGTCAAGCTCAAGCATTCCGGTCCCGGAATTGCCTCTTTTATTATGTCGCTCGTCAGTCTGATCGGATATATTATCTTGGCTATTATGGTCATTAATCTGATGGCTCATTTCAGCCAATACCAAACAATGAACCCGGAAGTCGTTTTTCAGCAAACCGGAACGATGCTGATTCCCTTTATTTTTTTAGCCAGCCTGCTGCTCAATTGTAGCGGACTTGTGGTCGGGATCATCGGCATTGCGTTAAAAAACCGCAAAAAAACCTTTGCTATTACTGGATTAATCATTAATGCACTCATTATTGTAGGTTTTATTGCACTACTTGCCATCGGTCTTTCGATTCCGAATAGCACAGCGGATATTTATCCTTCCTCTGTGCAGTCTTTATGATTTTTCTGCATCTCACAGAGAGGATTTAATGTATGAACAAAATTAAAGTTTTTGCAGACAGTACCAGTGATGTTCCTGTCCACTGGCGTCAACAGTACGAGATTAGCATTGTACCATTGTATACAGTATTTGGTGATGAAGCATTGCAAGATGGGGTGAACATTCACCCGGAACAATTATTTCAGCGTGTCAGCCGCGAGGGACGCTTACCTCGTACCGCCGCACCTTCTCCGGCAGATTTTATTCAAGCCTTTACGCCCTACATAGAACAAGGAGATGACATTTTATATATCAGTCTGTCCTCCGAGCTATCATCGACATACCAGAATGCGCTGCTCGCTGCCTCCGAATTTCCAGAAGGTCGCATTACGGTTTTTGATTCCCTAAATTTGTCGTGCGGCTTTGGCCTGCTTGTGATGAAAGCTGCTCGCGCGGCAGCAAACGGTAGTACGATAGAGCAGATTGTAGATATGTTGACGGCAACCAGACCGCTAATCGACACGGAATTTGTGATTGATACACTCGAATATCTATATAAAGGCGGAAGATGCTCAGGCATGCAAAACCTGATCGGCAGTCTGCTCAAAATTCGTCCGGTAATCAAAGTGATTGATGGAAAAATGACGCCCGCCTACAAGGTTCGCGGCAAACGTGAAAAAGCACTGGAGCAAATGCTGCAAAATGCCCTGAACCATCGGGATTTGATGGATAACGATATGATTATTGTCGTGCACGCTTTGGCTGAGGAAGATGCGCTGATGCTGCAAGCACGTCTGAAAGAGGAAACAAACGCACAAGAGGTACTGCTAACAACAGCAGGCTGTGTTATATCCAGTCATTGTGGTCCACAAACGATCGGTATTATGTATAGCAAAAAAGCATAGTTTATCCAATATCAAACCTGTTACCCATTGGTAGCGGGTTTTTTGGTATTTTTCCAGCAATTTAGCAATGAATAACTTTCCTCTTTTTGATAGTATTATTCGTCGAGTAACAATATATACACTTACAATCTATCATAAAAAGAAGGTTATTGGGGATGAGTTCCAAACGATCGCGTTGGCTAACCAGGTTTACTCTATCGGCAACTACAGCCATTACAATATTCACAACATTCACTTCATACTTAGCTGCCCCGGCAGCAGCATCCGGCGTAGCTTTTCGGGATATTGCACACAGCTACGCCTATCAGTCTATTATTTCCCTGCATGCTAAAGGAATTTTGAATGGTACACAACCTGGTTACTTTTCTCCTAAACAGGCCGTTACCAGAGCTGAATGGGTTACCGCATTGGACCGTACACTCGGTCTAGAACCTGTACAAGCAGTTGTTTCCTCCTATCGGGATGTTCCCAAACAGGCGTGGTACTACGGTTGGATTGAGGCGGCTTCGCAGCTTGATATCGTACAGGGAGGTTCTTCCGCTACATTTCAACCCAATAGTCCTATAACCCGGCAAGAAGCAGCCTTAATGATTGCACGTCTCATCCGCTCTTCGGGCGGATCAGGTAACGCTATTTCCTCTTTCATAGATCGTGACGAAATTGCTGATTGGGCTCTTGAAGGGGTAACCACCGTGAATCGTTACGGCTTTATGAAAGGTGAAAACAACTATTTTCGCCCGGCATCTTCTCTCACTCGTGAAGAAACAGCGGCATTATTGGAGCGTCTGCTGACGTATTCAGCACAGCATGCTCGCCAAGCTGCTTCCATTGCTTCTTCCATTCGATTAGGCTGGCAATATGACCAAACCGTTCAGCAGTTTGAAAATACGGTGCTTCAATCCAACATCAACACCCTCTCACCACGCTGGTTTTTTCTGAACGAAACAGGCAGTATCAGCGATTACACCAATTCTTCGCTGCTTACCTGGTCCAAACAGCATCAAAAAAAAATCTGGGCTATGGTAGGCAACCGCTCCAATCTGGCGCTAACGCACCAAATTCTGTCCAGTGAGGTTCTACGGGCTACAACCATAACTCAACTTGCCAATGCTGTGTCTGTACATGGTTTGGACGGGCTTGTCATTGATTTTGAAAATGTAGATGGTCAGGATCGTGCCTACCTTACATTGTTCGTCCAACAATTAAAGGCTAAGTTGAAAAGTCAAAATGCGGTACTGGCGCTTTGTGTATCTCCTGATTACGGAACGGACTGGACTGCCGCTTTTGATTATCAAAAGCTTGGCGCTGCGGCAGACTATCTAATCCTGATGGGATATGACGAGCATTGGGGAGGGAGCTCGATCCCCGGCTCCGTGTCCTCACTGCCATGGCTACGTGAAAGCGTGCGGCGCTTTGTACAAACCACCGATCCGGAGAAAGCGATTTTGGCATTGCCCTTATTTACACGGAATTGGACACTTAACACTAGCGGACAGTCAATCGCTTCCTCTGATATTTCATTAGACCAGCAAAATCAGCTAGTATCCCGTATCTCTTCCAAACCGATCTGGAACGAGGATATTCAGCAGTATACCGTATCATACAAAGATACTCAGCTTCATAAGCTATGGCTGGAAGAAGGGCGATCCTTTACTCGTAAGTACCGCTTGGGCCAGGATGAAGGATTTGCCGGCTTCGCCTATTGGTATTCAGGCGGCGCAAGCTCTGATCTGTGGTCCAGTGTGAAGAATGCGGACCGCTTTATACAGCGTGGCTTGTAAAAGTCAAAAGCCTTCAACCTCACGTAAAAAGTGAAGTTGAAGGCTTTTGCCATACATACGTATTATCAGCCTACGACCGATATGCAACTTGCCCGTTCACAACGGTCATCCGCACCTTAACATCCAGTAAATTCTGGTGACTTTCCGATACATCGCGGTCAATAACGGTAAAGTCAGCAGCTTTGCCTTCAGCGATTGTCCCTCTTTCATTAGCTTCCCCAGCGGCTACTGCGCTTCCCATAGTAAACAGATGAAGGGCTTCGTGAACATCCAGCTTCTCAGCGGGAAGATAGCCTTCATGCGTTTCTTCCGGCTTGGCGCGAGTCACTGCCGCATGTATACCCAGAAATGGGTTTAATGGCTCAATCGGCGCATCACTGCCTCCAGCGCACGGAATGCCTGCTTGCAGCAGCTTTTTCCAGGCATATAAATGCTCGGTCCGTTCTTTCCCTACCCGATCCAGCACCCAGGGAAAGTCACTGGCGACAAAACGAGGCTGGATGTCCGCAATCAGCGGCAACTTCGCCATTCTTTTGACCAAATCAGCCCTTAGCACTTGCCCATGAATCAGACGATCCGGCAACCCGCTTTCCTCCGTTGGTCCATGGGCCTCCATCGCTGTCAAAATCATATGCGCCGCTTCATCTCCGATGGCATGTACAGCCACTGGAAAGCCTGCGGCTCTGGCTGCTGCCACCATCTGATTTAGCTCTGGCTGTGGTTGGATGGCCATTCCACACGTATGTGGAGCATCACTATAAGGTTCGGATAATAAAGCCGTTCTTCCACCAATAGCGCCATCAGCAAACATTTTAATCGCACCGATTTTGAACCACTCATTTCCGGTACCTGCACGCAGCTCCTGTACTTTCACTTCTTCCATAAATGGATGATAGATGAGCTGGTGTGTGCGAAATGCAAGACCTTCTTCTCTCAGCTCTCTGTAAATTCGCTGCATTGTCTCCACGCTGCCCAAAAAACGTAAATCCTCCGTATGCGCAGCAGTCAGCCCCAGCCGTAGCGCATCCAGACAAGCTCGCCGGATCGTATCCTTCTTCACCGAATAATCCGGCTCTGGCTGCACGCTTGTAAAGGCAAAGGATGCTTCCTCATAAATTAATCCATTTAATCGACCCTCTGCGTCCCGTCCATAGGCTCCTGAAGCCGGATCAGGGGTGTTCTCATTAATACCTGCACGCCGAAATGCCTCTGAATTGGCTAAAAACGTATGAAAACACGTACGAGTCAGATATACCGGGTGCTGATCTGTAATGGCATCTAGCTCAGCTATATTCGGAATTTCAACAGGATTAAATGCATTTTCGTTCCAATTAAGTCCTAAAATCCACTCTCCCGGCGGTGTTACAGCGACCCGCTTGCGCAGCATAGCCAGCATCTCGTCCTTGGAAGTAGCTGATGTTAAATCCAGCATAGCTAGCTTCATACCATGCATAGACAAATGCATATGGGCATCGGTTAAGCCCGGCAATACATTGGCTCCCTCCCAATCCACGGTTTCATACTCCTTACCAGATAACTGCAATTCAAGCTCCCGAGCATTTCCAATGGCCTGTATGCGGCCATGCTGTACAACGATGGAGTCTCCTTTGGTAGCCCAGTCCCCATATAACCTGCCGTGCTTGAACAAAACGAATGTCAACGCCACTCATCTCCTTTTTTCCAACTATACGCTTGATCTGCTGCATATTACGCCAGGGTTGCTACTTCCAAACGTAGTGTATTTATATCTACCTGCTGTACCACCTGTGCAAAGTCATCATGAGCTGCACAGACAGCCATTTTATAATCTGGGTCTAGCTCATACTGCTTAAAATGACAATACACCGTAGTAAAGCCCTCTGTCGTGAAACCTATAGACGGTTGTGTTTCCAACTCGAATGAAAAAGACTTTAACGGAAGCGTTAGCCCCTGTCCTTCGGCCTTCACAAAACTTTCCTTAAGCGTCCAAAGATCGTAAAAATAGGATAAACGACTCTCTGCATCCTGATGCATTAATGCATCATACTCTGTGTCCGAGAAGCACACCCTGCCTACTTCAAAATCAATAGGACGGAGCTGTTCAATGTCAATACCAAGCGGATGATCATCGATAGCGCATACTACCCATTTTCCCGAATGGGAAACATTAAAATGAAATGCCGGCGCATTCAACAAGGAGGGCTTGCCAAAAGCATTGTATGTAAACTGAAGGCTGGCATTCGGTATTTTTAATTGTCGACAAGCCAACCATCTTAACAACACATCAGCGTATAACCCCCTCAAAGCGTCTTCCCGATGTAAAAAACGATCCAACTTGTGCTGTTTTGCCAGCGAAACCCGATTTACCAGTAATTCGTAATGATTCTCAGCCTCTGGCTTGCTCGTATCAATCGCGTATATTTCCATGGTCGCCTCCCGTATATCCTAATGAATATAATACGTTTGTACACTCACTATTCGATTGAAGTCTGTCAAATTTGGATGGCGCTTGCCATATACATGGTCAATATACTACTCTAGCACTTTCAATTCAATATGGATACAATTGGGATAGGCAGCTCTTCAAAGCTACTTCTATAGAATTTACTAATGAAAGCGCTTTAAAATAACACATACAGAGGAGGACGAAACGATGAAATATGATTTTGCCCGCTTGCTGTGTATTATGCTCACTATTTTGCTTTCGTTAAGCATTTTTCAGATGTTCTCACCTAAGATTGCTTCAGCTACTTCAGCGAATGTAGTAAATGGAATTCAGTTTAAAGATACAGATGGAAACGTGGTCCATGCCCATGGGGGCGGAATGATCAAAGTGGACGGTTATTATTATTGGTTTGGTGAAAACCGTAATCCGAATGGAACGTTCAAGGCGGTATCCGCTTATCGTTCCTCGGATTTAAAAAACTGGGAGTTTCGTAAAAACGTGCTGACCAGCAGCTCGGCCGTAGAGCTGAATGTATCGAATATTGAACGTCCGAAAGTAATTTATAATGAAAAAACACGCAAATACGTATTATGGATGCACAAGGAAAACGGGATTAATTACAACGAAGCCCGAGTGGCAGTTGCCTCATCTGATACCGTAGACGGCGATTATACGTATCAGGGCAGCTTCCGTCCGCTGGATTATGATTCACGTGATATGACTGTATACAACGATAACGGTACTGCATACCTGATATCGGCTACCCGTGTAAACGCGGATCTGAACATTTATCGTCTAACACCGGATTTTCTTCAAGTTGAATCGCTGGTAACTACACTCTGGCCAGGACAATATCGTGAAGCGCCGGCGATGTTCAAAAAAGGAGACGTCTACTTCCTGATTACATCCGGGGCAACTGGCTGGAATCCCAATCAGGCCAAGTATGCTACTGCGTCCAGCATTGAAGGAACCTGGAGCAATACGATGAACTTCGGGGACGGGACGACTTACGGTTCACAGTCGGCCTACGTCATTCCTGTTGAAGGTACGCAGACGACCTCATATCTGTATTTGGGCGACCGTTGGGCTGGGGCGTGGAGCGGTCCTGTGCAGGATTCGCAATATGTGTGGTTGCCACTGCGTTTTCCAACTGCAACTTCATTGGCCATGGATTGGTTCGACAGCATTAACGTTGATACCGCCAGTGGTGTGGTTGAGGGCATAACTACGCCGATGGTCATCGACCCGGATGCTTATTATCAGCTGGTAAGTCGCAAGAGCAACAAGCCGCTAGGCATCATTGGCAATGCGACGATAGACGGAGCAGATCTAGAGCAGCGTGCGAATTCCGGAGCACCAAGCCAGCAATGGCAGCTTAAGGATGCAGGCGGCGGATACTATAAAATTGTGAATCGGAACAGCGGGAAGCTGATTGGTGTTGAAAGCGGTGCTACAGCGGACGGCGCAGTGATCGAACAGTGGAATGATGGAGGCTGGTCCAGCCAGCATTGGCAGCTCGTATCCGTAACCGGGGGCTATTACAAGCTGAAAAATCGGGCAACTGGCAAGCTGATCGACATTTCCGAAGGCGCCACTGGCGATGGAGCCAAAGCCATTCAATGGGGCGATAATGGCGGGACGAATCAGCATTTCCGTGTAGTTAAAGTGGAATAGCTCAAATCCTTACCAAAAGGAGCCGTCATCCGAACAGATCTTAGTGATCGTAACGGAAAAACGGCTCCTTTTTACGCAAAAACGTAAGATGGGTGATGTCTAGTACACTACACTTCCCACGGAAAATCTGTCGTCAGAAAACTGGCCAGTTGCTTGCTTTCTTCCCTCCGCTGACGCCGTATGGCTGCGCGCGATGGAGCTGTCTGGTGTAATTGTATTTGCTCCTCTGTTTCCGGAATCACCTGTGGGACGGTCACTTTACGATTGTTCTCGTCCAATGCCACAAAGGTCAGGAAGGCGGTGGCTGCAATTTTGCGGTCGCCTGTCATTAATCCTTCGCGAATCACTTTTACGAATACCTCCATCGAGCTGCGGCCTGTCCAAGTTACGAACGCTTCCAGCGTGACAGAATCGCTCGGGTGGATAGGCAGCAAAAAATCCACCGAATCTGTAGAGGCTGTAACTGTGTTCGTACGGCACAGCTTGGCGGCAGCAATAGATGCGATATCGTCGATATACGACATCAATCGGCCTCCGAAGAGCGTGTTATGATTGTTGATATCATTGGGAAATACTCGGGACGTCTTAAAGCAGTAGGTTTCTCGGATGTACTTGCTTTCCATGGGTTCTTTCCTCTCTTTTCCTCGTTGCTCTCTTTTTATATCTCAGGATTTTGTAGAATCCTGTGTCGAAGTCTGTTGTAGACTATGTTAATCATCCCACTAATCCGCATAATAAATCAATACATAAAAATCGGCATCCTCATCCGAATCATTACGATAGGTATGAAAATCAGATCCTTGAAATTGTACGGCGTCCCCTGCACTCAGTTTGAGCTGTTGCCCCTGCATTTCAAAGTACATTTCCCCACGGATCATGAGAATCGTTTCCTCTCCCAGATGCTCTTCTGCCTTGTGTGTAAAGCCTGGCTTCAGACTTACCGTGAATACCTCGAACTTCTTTTCCGAGTGATACGGGAAGACAGGGTAAACAAAATAGTTACCGCCCTCATCAATAACTGGATGCAAATCTGCTCTCCGAATCTTCGTGATTTGCGGCGGGTCTTCTTTAAGAAAGGTCGAGAAGGATACGTGCAAGCCGTTCGCAATCTTCCAAAGCGTGGTTACCGTAGGATTGGATCTCCCCTTCTCAATTTGAGCCAACATCCCTTTGCTAACCCCTGTCAGTTCAGCCACCTTATCCAAACTAAGTCCTCTAGTCTTCCTGATTTGAGCCAAATTAGAACCAATAATATATTGCATTGAATCCACCGAATTATACCTCCTCATATCCAAAAGTCTATATATGAAGAATACACAAAAGTACCCGCTGTAGCTACAATTTACTCTATTATGGTCAGGTTCCTCGTTTACTTCAACATGTCAATTAAAACATTGACATTGAATATAAATGTCCTTAAACTTCACTTATTAAAATGTTTTTCAAAACTATTGTAATATCTTGAAAGGGGTTGCTATCCTATGTCTTTTCCGTCCCTGAACACCCAACAGGTGAGAAAATCAACGTTAACTATCTAGGAGGGACTAAATTTGAATCCGCAAACCCGCAAGTCCCGCCACATGTACACGATGCAGCTGGCGACAATTTTTATTGGCTTTATTGTATTTGGTATCTCGGAAAATATTAAAGGCCCTGCCATTCCACGCATTCAATTCGACTTCAATCTGGATGAACAGCAGCTCGGAACATTGTTGTCTCTAAACGCACTTGGGTATTTGATTGCCTGCTCGTTCACCGCCGTCCTTGTCCGTAAGTGGGGAATCAAGGCGGTCAGCATTATTTCCTTTGCTTCCATGATCATCTCGGGAGTGTTCATTTATCTGTCGCAGACGTATCCATTCTTCGCCTCGTCCTACTTCTTGATGTATATCGGGAACGGCATGCTGGAGATTGCACTCGCAATTTTGGGGGCGAGGATTTTTGTAAAAAATACCGGCACGATGATGAATTTGTCCCACTTTTTCTATGGGCTTAGCTCAACAGTCGCCCCTTTGCTGGCGACGGGAGTCATGTCACTGACGGTATTTGGACATACGCTGGACTGGCGAGGGATGTATCTGGCTATGTTGTCGCTCTGTCTGCTGCCGATTGTGGCCGCGCTGCTCAGCACCTTCCCGGGAGACGATCTGCAGCATGAGGAACGGACCTCACTCAAGACCCTAACCCGCGATCCGGCACTCTGGATGATGGTAATGATCCTGTCGTTTGGAGTAGTCTCCGAGCTCGCAGTTGGAGGCTGGCTAGTTAACTTTTTAGAGAAAGCGTATTCATGGAGTACAGTAAAGGCGTCCAGCATGCTCTCCGCGTTCTTTCTTACCTTCTCGTTGGGGCGCCTGTTGCTTGGTCCGCTCACAGACCGAATGGGGTTTGTGCTTTCGACGATTTTATTCTCCGCCTTCTCAGCGATATGTACGTTCGCAGCAATCGCAGGTGGGGAGAGACTGGCGTTTCTCTTTGCCGCATCGGGTGCAGGCATTGCAATGATCTATCCGACCGTGATGGCGTTCATTGCACGGAGATATCCTAAGGACAGTGATACAGCTATTACGTTCGTCGTCACGCTGATGGGCATAGGTAGTGTCATTGGCAACTATGTGATCGGCTGGGTAATCGAAGGGGTCAAGATAGTCTACGGTGCAACCACTGAGCTTGGCATACTGCGCGGGCTTCAGGCGGGATATGGAGTTATTGGCCTATGCGCAGCCATCTGCGCGGTCTCGGGAATTATTCTCTACGGATATCTGAAAAAACGGCAGGAGCTTATATAAGCCACCACTTTAGGGTTGTCCCATAAGTCATGAACTGACTGGGGCGCCCTTTTTTTACGAACTCCCCGCTCAGTCAAAACAGTCCTTGTATGAACACATCCGAGCTGCTTTGACTACTCATCAGCTTTTGTCCGTTTGCCATTTTGAAGGGCTCAAGGCAATTCTCCTGTAGTCTACTTTATTAGACTGTTTCTGATTAGAAGAGTGTGGCCGAAAGTGTACAATAAGACTACGTGTTCGCTATAGGAGATATTCAATATAACATACAAACGTATAATATATTGATGCTTTGCAACTTCCGTTATATACTATTATAAAATTTATACACTGGGGGTAAGGTTGAAATGTCCATAGCTTCGGAGTTGAGTGGAACAAAGCGCGATTCACTCAGCTTTTTACAAGGGGTTAAAGATTGTATTCCTACACTGCTTGGTTATGTATGTATTGGATTCGCGGCAGGCATTGTGGGCGCTTCATCAGGGGTTAGCACCATGGAAATTGGTCTGATGTCAGCGCTTGTATACGCAGGCGCCTCCCAGTTTATTATGTGCTCGATGCTGGCTGCAGCCAGTCCTCCATCTGTCATTATTTTAACGACATTTATTGTGAATGCCCGCCACCTGCTGTTAAGTGCGTCATTGGCTCCTTACTTTTCTAAATATTCACTGCGGAAAAACATAGGCATCGGTATCCTTTTAACGGATGAATCCTTTGGGGTAGCGTCGGATAAATTGGCTAAAGGCGGGCAGGTCAGTGACCGCTGGATGAACGGACTTAATATTACAGCTTATCTCGCTTGGATTGCTTCCTGTGTGGCTGGTGGAGTGCTCGGGGATTGGATTTCCCAGCCGGAAGCTTTTGGTCTGGACTTTGCCTTACCTGCAATGTTTCTGGCCCTACTCATTTCCCAGCTCCAAAGTGTCCAGACCTCCAAACTCAAGCATCGCCTGCTGCTTGTGCTATGTATGGCCGTTCTAATGTACCTTTTATCCTGGTGGGTGCCATCACATATCGCCGTCATTGTAGCGACCATGATCACCGCAACGATTGGAGTGTTAACCGACAATGAATATTAATCCCAATGTGCTATATATCATTATCGGTGCGATGATTGTCACAGCCATCCCAAGGATCATTCCCTTTGTCGTGCTGCAAAAACTGACGCTACCCAAGCCCGTGTTGCAGTGGCTGTCCTACATCCCCATTTGCATTTTCACGGCACTGGTCATGGAAAATCTGCTCGTACGAACCGAAATCTCGGTCACTCTTAATGGGCAAGTGCTTATAGCGGTCCTTCCTACGCTGGTGACCGCTTTGTGGAGTAAAAATTTGCTGGCTACTGTGCTTGTCGGTATTGTGAGTATGGCTGTAGTTCGACTTTTGTGGATGGGGTAGAAATTGGTGCACAAAGGCGACCACTTTGGCTTTCCCACCATTGCTCTATCCTCTCCGCTGCTTTAAGCCAGATGAGATTCTACCTTCTCCTAAAAAAAGGAGAAGTCATTATTGATTATGTGGTCAATGCAGCCATCAAACACAAAGCAGCGATTCTACAATACCGAGAGAATTGCTGCTTTGTGGCCCCCTACCTCTGTTCTTTTTATTATTCCCCGTCGTTCTTCCTAATGGAGACAACATATTTTCCTCCCTAAAGTCACTTTCACGTTATGAAAGGTAAGATGAAACTGGTAGCCTAATCTTTCAGAGTACACTCCATCCTTAACCAAGGTTCTCCATTCTTTTTTTACATTTTTTACTTTCATTATAAAAGCAAACGGGCAGAATTTAAATCGAGTTCCATCACATATCGTACATCCCCGTGAATATACTTAATAACCAACAAGGCCAAACTGTGCCGTGTATCCACTTGGGGGGTGCCTAACAATGACGGAACCACGCCAGCCATATTCATTCGTCGTATCCCGCGAAGATTGGTCGCTGCATCGCAAAGGGTACCAGGACCAGCAACGCCATCAGCAGAAGGTCAAAGATGTCATTAAGCAAAATCTACCCGATCTGATTACGGAAGAAAATATTATAATGTCGGACGGTCAACAGATTATCAAAGTGCCCATTCGCAGTCTGGATGAATATCGCTTCATTTATAACTACCAAAAGCAAAAGCATGTAGGCCAAGGGGATGGCGACAGTCAGGTGGGAGATGTCATCGGACGTGATCCTGCTTCCCAAAAGCCAGGTAAAGGTGAGAAAGCAGGCGACCAACCGGGACACGATATTATGGAAACAGAAGTCAGCATAGAAGAACTCGAAGATATGCTGTTTGAGGAAATGGAATTACCGCATTTGCAGCAAAAAGATAAGGATCAAATTGAGGTTGAATCTATCGTATTCAATGATATACGCAAAAAAGGCATGCAAGCGAACATTGACAAGAAACGAACGATTCTCGAAAATCTGCGCCGTAACGCGCGTGAGGGGAATCCGGGCATTCATCATATTAGTCCGGACGATCTTCGCTACAAAACATGGGAAGAGAAGACCATTCCCCAATCCAATGCGGTAATTATCGCTATGATGGACACCTCAGGCAGTATGGGATCTTTTGAAAAATATTGCGCCCGCAGCTTCTTTTTCTGGATGACCCGCTTTTTGCGTCGCCAATATGAAAAGGTGGAAATTGTTTTTCTTGCGCATCATACCGAAGCCAAGGAGGTTACGGAGGAAGAATTTTTTACTCGCGGTGAAAGTGGCGGCACAATCTGCTCTTCTGCCTATTTGAAAGCATTGGAGATTATCGACAAGCGCTATCCTCCTTCGACTTATAATATTTATCCCTTCCATTTCTCCGATGGCGATAACCTAAGCTCAGACAATGAACGGTGTGTGAAACTAATCGAGGAGCTTATGAAGCGCAGCAATATGTTCGGCTATGGAGAAGTGAACCAATATAATCGCAGCAGTACGCTGATGTCAGCCTACAAGAATATTAAAACGGATCAGTTTATGTACTATGTCATCAAGGAAAAAGGTGAGGTATACCAAGCCTTACGTACCTTTTTTCGCAAACGGGAAGGGGGGACGGTAGGATGAGCACCGATCAGAAAGAGCTTGAGTACGCGATATCAGAAATTATGGAGATTGCAGATGGATTCGGGCTCGACTACTACCCGATGCGGTATGAGATTTGTCCGGCGGATATTGTATACACATTCGGGGCGTATGGTATGCCCACGCGCTTCAGCCACTGGAGTTTCGGAAAAACATTTCACAAGATGAAAATGCAGTACGATTTTGGATTGAGTAAAATCTATGAGCTGGTCATTAACTCCAATCCCTGCTACGCTTTCCTGCTAGATGGAAATTCTTTGGTGCAAAATAAACTGATTGTCGCCCATGTACTGGCACACTGCGATTTTTTTAAACACAACGCCCGCTTCTCGGCCTCCAACCGCAATATGGTAGAGAGCATGTCTGCCACCGCAGAACGGATCAGCAGCTATGAAATGGAGTACGGCTCAAAGGCCGTGGAATCCTTCATTGACTCTGTACTGGCGATTCAGGAACATGTAGACCCACAGCTCATCAAACCAAGGCATCTGGATAAACAACGCTACATGGAACTCAAAATCAAGGAGCAAAAAGAACCTAAAAAACACCAGCGTCCCATCGGACCTTACGATGATCTGTGGTCACTGGACACAGTAAAGCAGCATGATTCAGCCGAGGCCGAGGGTATTAAGGTACGCCAGTTCCCACCGGAACCTGAAAAAGATATTGTCTGGTTTATTCAGGAATTTTCCGAGGTATTGGAGGACTGGCAGCGGGACATCATGACGATGCTGCGGGACGAAATGCTGTATTTCTGGCCCCAAATGGAGACCAAAATCATGAATGAAGGCTGGGCCTCCTATTGGCATCAACGGATTGTCAGAGAACTGGATTTGACTGGGGATGAAACCGTTGAATTTGCCATGCTGAACGCCTCCGTTGTGCAGCCTTCCAAGCAAAGCTTGAATCCATATTATTTGGGATTGAAAATATTTGAAGATATTGAAAAGCGATGGGATAACCCGACCCGCGAGGAGCAAGAGCGCCAAGGACGCAAACCGGGCGAAGGTCGAGCTAAAATGTTCGAGGTGCGAGAGTTTGATTCGGATACCTCCTTTATACGCAATTACATGACCAAGCAACTAACGGAGGATTTGGATCTGTACGTGTTTGAAAAACGGGGACCGGATTGGAAAATTACCGATAAATCCTGGGAAAACATACGGGACCAGCTTGTGTTCTCACGTGTAAATGGAGGCTCCCCTTATATCGTTGTTGAAGACGGAGATTATCTGCATACAGGCGAGTTAAAGCTCAAGCACCAGTATGAAGGCATTGAACTGGATTTAAAATATATGGAGCGTACGCTTCCGTATGTATATCAGCTATGGGGGCGCACCGTTCATTTGGAAACAATGATTGAAGGTAAGCTCGCCTTATTTTCATATGACGGTAAGAAACATCATCGCAAATTTGTATAGTGATACACAATCGAATAACCAGCCTAATTAAAAAAGGTGCATTCCGAAGAAGGAAATGCGCCTTTTTTTACTGCTTTTTCTTAAATTCGACGATGTAGCTCTGATTCAGTTGTTTTCCACCTTCCGAAATGTTCTGGTACATGGATAAAAACCGGGCGGAAGGGCTCCACACTGTTGGACTGTCATAGGACTGGATATCGGTCGTAACGGGAGTGGTTTTACCCGTGGATTGGTCAAACACATACAACCCTCTCATACCTTGCTGATCCTCATCATAAATGGAAAAAGCAAGCTTGGACCCGTCGCTGGACCAGCTTCCACGACTCATTAAAGTCCCTTGACCCACGATCCCTTTCTCTTTGCCTTGTTCATCCAAAATGATCATACGAGCAGGTTCGGATGTATTCCATTTCCGCTTTTCAATGGCAATAGATTTACCATCAAGCGACACGGCAAAAGACATGGCCCCCTCTGCAATGGTCACAGCTTGAGGATGATTGAGAGTGAACCGATTCAGCACCGGATACCCTTGTTTATCATTGCCTGTATAAAATATGGCGTTACCCACTTTTTCGACATGAGCAATTAATTCTGAGTGATTTGGATCTTGAAAACTCAATTCTTCAGCTTTGCCGTCCAGTCCAATCAGATGTATCTTACCGTCTGGTGTACCTGTAATGAGATGATCCCTATCGCCCCAGCTCACTTCGTTAGTCATGTCCAGCTGGCCAACCGATGTAACCTTGCCGCTGCTTAGCTCTAAGATATAGCCCTGAATATCATACTTGCTGCTGGTGCTGCCCTCCGTAAAAAAGACATGGCGCTGATCCGGAGAAACCACAGCAAGTAACTGTAGAGCCTTACGACCTGGTGTTAAAACTCGTTCCTTATTGGTCTTTACATTATGAATCCATAACTGATTCTGACGTTCCACAATCAGCTCTTCATCACTCAGCCATGACCTCGCGTAGACATCCCCCAGCCTGTCAATGGACTGTACCACCAGTTCGTCCGATACTTGCTGCCGAGCTGCCTCCATGTCAATCACAGTAAGCTTTTGCCCCGGTTTCATACCGGATGTTGGAATTGTCTCTCCTGCGCTTTTTATGCCGCAGCCGCCGAGCAATCCTCCAGCGATCAAGCCAGTCATGAGCAATCCTGTGACTTTGTGTCTGAAAAAGCGTGCATAGGGATGTTTGAGACGAGGAAAGCCGTTCTTTTGCCCGTGGCTGTCTAGGTTTTTCTTCATCATGTACAACGGCCTCCTTGTTAACGTTACCCCCAGCTTAATGCCTGAACATCTCGTGAATACATCGAATTGTTTCCAAATTGTAAATAAGACAACATTTCCAGTTCTATAGCTATCGAGCGGTCCAACTACTGGAAGCCATCGTGAACCAACAGGGGTAGCCTGAGCGAAAATTCATTGCCACTTGCACCTGAATGACCATTGCCATTTTCCAACCCGGTTTCGTCTGAAGCTGTGAGCTGCAACTCTCCACCCATGCGCTCCGCCAGTCTGCGTGCCAGAGGCAGGCCAAGTCCCGTGCCACTGTCTTGACGAGAACGATCACGACTTAAGGTAGCAAACGGCTCAAAAATCATGTCCCATTTTTCCCGAGGAATCCATGGACCGGAATTGCGTATATACACTATCACGGTGTCCTTTTCCACTCGATTAGATAACGTAATCCAGCCTTCGTCCTGATTGTATTTTACTGCATTATCCAGCAAATTCAGCACAATATGCATCAGATGCTTAGGGTCTCCACACACCTTGGCTGGAATGGTATCCATCGAAAAATTCAGTCCACGCGCCGCAGCTTTCCCCCAGATTCGGCTACCTGCATCTTCGAGCAGCAAATGCAGCTCCACTTCCTCCGTATGTAATTCAAAATCATATTTGTCCAGCACAGATAGTCTCAGTGAATCCTCGACAAGCTCATACAACCGTTTGGTTTCCTTACCGATACTTTCTCTGGCTTCACGCACCAATTCGGGATCATCCCCATACATATCCAGCAAATCAGCGTAAGCCTGAATAGAGGTCAACGGAGTCTTCAGTTCATGGCTGATATTGCCAATAAAGGTCTTTTGCTGCTGCTCTAGCTCTCTCAAACGCCGAACCGCTTCTTCCAGCCGAAGCTTTTCATTTTCGAGCGCGGTAATACTTGCCCGGATCACATGACTCATCTGGAGCATCCCTTCATCCAGCCTTCCCAGCTCGTCCTGCCGTCGCAGCAATCTGGCTTCTGGATAGTGCCCTGCCGAGATCTGCTCAGAAGCGCGAGTCAGTCGTCCGATGTCCCTCGTCTGGCGGCTGACATAGCCTAAGCCAAGAATAAAGCTTAAGACCAGCACCGCACCTCCTGTCCATAAAAACAAGCGGGCAATGTCCTGGTAAAACTGCTGCTGTGCTTCTATTGAGCTATGAAGCTGTACCACTCCCAGCAAGCCGTCTGGACCTTGAAGCGGAGCTAGATAGGTCACTGAGCTACCTTCCGTAATATATGCAATTTTCCCTTGGAGGGCATAAGAAAGCGCCTGACTGATATCTGTTCTATAAGCCAGTGGTAGAGAATTCCCGACCTCATGTCCCCGGCCATCATATAAAATAACGCGCATATTACTGGACACACCGAGTTCCACGGCAAGTTGTGGCGCTTGCTTTTTCATGAAGTCTTCGGGTGATTGGCCAGCTCCCAACAGGTAAGACTGTTTGACGCGCATCTCCACGATTTCCGCCTGACGCTTTAAGCCGCGTTCCATTTGGTCTGTCTGATTGGCACGAATACCAGTAAGCACGAGCCAGCTCAGCACACCGACAGTAAACAGCAGTAAAGCCGCCAGGACCAGCGGAAATTTCCAGCGCAGGCTCAAGCCTGTACGCTTACGTTTGCGCTTCTGCGGGTCAGTGGACTGCAAGCTTTCTTGTGAATGGAGTGAATGATGTTCGTTCACGTCATTTTCTCCGCCTTATAGCCGATTCCATATACGGTCTGCAGCATCGACTGATGCGGTTCCAATTTTTTGCGCAAGCGCTGAATATGAATATCCACCGTCCGCGTTCCTCCCACATAATCAATGCCCCATACTTGTTCCAACAGATCGTCCCGTGTATACACCCTCCCAGTATGGGACACCAGCAGAGCCAGTACATCAAACTCCTTGGGGGTCAGATCCAATGCTTTTACTCCGAGTTCGGCCGTTCGGCTAGATGGACGCACTCGTAATGGACCCAGTATTACCTCCGTTCCTTCCGGCGCAGGTGCTCCTTCTCGTTCCAGTCTCCGTACTAATGCCTTAATACGTGCGAGCAGTTCTCTCAGGTCAAACGGCTTGCTCATAAAATCGTCTGCTCCCAGCTCCAGTCCAAGCACCTTATCGACGATATCATTTTTGGCGGTTAGCAGTAGAATACCAACGCCCTTCCGGCTTTCCAAACGGCGACACACCTCATATCCGCCCAGTTTGGGCATCATCACATCCAGTATGAGCACATCCGGGTGGAACAAACGCACTTTTTCCAATGCATCCTCTCCATCCACAGCAGTTTCCACCAAAAAACCTTCCCGCTTTAACGCATAGGCCAGTGCATTCCGAATACTCGCCTCATCGTCCGCTATCAGTATTCTTTTATCCATGTCCTTCCCTCCCTACCTCAAAAAACGTTCATGAACATATCATCGGTCATGCCAGGCATAGTTGCCAGGCGAGCTCCAGCCGCTGCCCCAAGTGCCTGCACCAGCTTGGCCCGTCCTTCTAATGCCCTTTCTACGATAGGGGCTACATCTGACCGAAGAAGGGATTGTCCAATCGTAATCATTCCAAGCTTATACATCTTGAATCTCTGCTTTCGCTTCATTTTATTTTACGCTCCTGATGACAAAGGGCAAGCCTGCCGCCTGCCCTTATCAGGTGTTTCCATAAGATAGGAGCTTAAATTGGAATGAGCAGGCTATTGGCGTTCCGAAAGTAGCTGAAGAAATCGCAGATTTCACCAATTGATGAATTTTAGTTTATGTTAATGCAACTTTTCTAGCATAACAATGTTCATTTCGGCCAAAACATGGATCTTTTTCTTGTGCTCACAGGATAAAAAAACAAACTTATAGCGCTATTATCATTTTTTAATGTCGATAAATATAACACACCATACTAATCTCTTTCTCTCCCAGCCCTGTGTTTTGAAGTGTCTTACCTGTCCGTATATGCTAAAATACTTCCGTATCGGCTATTCGCCTACAGGAGGGCATGATTATGAACCAATCCATTTTGATCGTAGAAGACGAAGAGAAGATTGCCCGACTTCTAGAGATCGAACTTGAATTTGAAGGCTATCAAGTAAGTAAAGAAAAGAACGGAATTGATGGGCTGGAGACCTATTGCAAAGGTAGTTGGGATCTAGTTTTGCTGGATATTATGATTCCCGGTATCAATGGCATCGAACTCCTTCGGAGGATTCGTAAACATGATGCGAACGTTCCTGTCATTTTACTGACGGCTAAAAGTTCCATTGCGGATAAGGTCGAGGGACTCGATTTGGGAGCCAATGACTATGTTACCAAACCTTTTGTGATCGAAGAGCTGCTTGCACGTGTAAGGGCCGCGCTCAGGGTAGGTGCAACGAAAGACATGGCTTTACAAGTGGCAGATCAATGGCTTAGTGCCGGAGATTTACGTCTTCATGAGGGTACACGTGAAGTGCTTCGGGGAGAGCACAACATTGAGCTTACGCCGCGAGAGTTTGACTTGCTCGTTCATTTACTCCGACATCAGCGGCAGGTCCTTAGTCGTGAACAATTACTGGAAAATGTATGGGGCATTGATTATATCGGTGATACCAATGTCGTCGATGTGTATATTCGCTACGTACGCAATAAAATTGACCCCACGCGCCAGCTCCCTGAGCTGATTCATACAGTGCGCGGTATTGGTTATGTTCTGAAGGAATCGTTATGAAGCTGCAGAACAAAATCCATACGTACACCTCGTTATTATTCGGGATTTTACTTGTGGCTATTAATTTCTCAGTCTATTTTCTATTCAGCCAACTTTCAATAGACAGTCGAAAAAACCAGGTAGAGGCCGCAGCAGAGAACATGATTCATGGCATTCAACGTGCTCCAGTATCCATAGCCGCTGAGGATCTGCTACGAGCCTATGTGCCTCTGGACGGCATGCTTCGTCTGATGAGACCGGAAGGCGATTTTCTTGCTCCTATCACCTCTTCATCAGAGCAGTCTCTCAGCTTGATGAAGGGCGTTTTTAATGAAACACGGCAGGTTCGCATCATTACCCATGAAAGCAACCGTTATATTCTCGTTTCGGTCCCCATGATTTGGTCGAATGGAGAGGTTGTCAATCTTCAGGTGACCGAAAGTCTGCAACCGACGATGCAGACGCTCCAGGTACTCAAAATCGTACTTATTGCAGTCACAGGAATTGCTCTTATTCCTGTCGTCATATCGGGAAGACTGCTGGGCAGACTGATTACACATCCAATTACATCCATGATTAGCACGATGAAAGAGATTCAACGTAGCGGGAAATTCAAACGTCTTCCGCTCAATTCGTCATCACGCGACGAGTTAGTCGAGATGGGAGAAACGTTTAATGACATGATTGAATTGCTGGAGCGGAATTTCGTTCGCCAAGAACAATTCGTTTCGAATGCGTCCCATGAATTGAAAACACCTCTAACCATTATTGAAAGTTATGCTAGTTTGCTTAAACGACGGGGATTGCAGAATCCCAATATTTTTGCCGAATCCGTTGAAGCAATCCATTCTGAGGCGATCCGAATGAAGGATATGGCAGAACAGCTTCTTCTGTTGGCCAGAAACGAAGAACAATGGAATGTCGTGTTAGGACCTGTGCGCTTGACCAAAGTAGGGACAGAACTAAAAGCTACATTTGAAAATGCTTTCGCCCGACAAATTCAACTGGATGTACAGACAGACTGCACTGCCTATACGGACGAGAATAAACTAAAACAACTTCTATTTATATTTTTGGATAATGCACGCAAATACAGTGACGAGCCGATACACCTGATGATTGATATTGTGGGCGGTACGGCTCAACCTTGCATAAGAATCACAGATCAAGGAATTGGAATTCCTGAGGAAAAGTTATCTAAAGTTTTCGACCGCTTTTATCGTGTGGACGAAGCCAGAAGCCGCGAGGAAGGTGGGGCCGGGCTAGGCTTATCATTAGCTACAGGAATTGCTCAAGCTATTCAAGCACAAATTGGTCTAGAAAGCATAGAGGGAAGCGGAACAACTGCAACGATCATCCTCCCTGCTGTTCCAAAATAATAAGCCAAAGGAGTGAAAACCGATGAAAACGATCTATGCCTGGATGATTGGAGGTACGGTAGCGGCTGTATTGATCACCATTTGCCTTTTACAGTGGCCCTGGGCACGATCGTTAGCAGCTTCGCCTTTGGAAGAAAAAGCCGTGGTCCAATCTGTATTGCATCAGTATCCTGGCGAGGTGCTCGAATCCCAACGTTTGGATAATTTTTATGTGATCAAGCTAGAACGCGCCAAAGGGAAGTACGAAATAAAAGTCAACGCCTATGATGGTGTCATCCAATCCATAAAGCGGACACAGATGTATACAGATGCAAAGCAGGAACCCCAAGATCACACGCCCGGTTCCTCAGAGCCCAGTGACCAATCAAATCCAGTCCATAAAACTGACCCGGTTTCTCTTGTCATTACAGAGAATGAAGCAGCCAAGCTTGCTGCAAAAGCAGTGAATGGAACATCCGATGACATTGAACTGCACCGCAATGACAAAGGCCTCTATTATCTTGTTGAGGTTGAGGTACAAGATGGGCGTGAGGCAGTGGTGCAGATCAATGCAGTATCAGGCTCAATCGACTCTATCACTTGGGAAAAAGAAAAACAGGATCACGACGAATCATGACGCCCTGATGATCATGCTTATGTCTTCTCATTGTTTTCTCATGATTCTATTATGTTCCTCTCATGTTCAAGGGTTAAGCTGTATTCAAGCATACAGCTCAAGGAGGAATTATGTAATGAAAAAAAACTATACATTAGGAATAATAGCAGCCACGGTTCTGCTTGGAGTTACGGCTACAGGTGTCTCGGCAAATGCCGTATGGGCTGCTAAGCCTACAGGACTAATTGGAGCGACTACTGCTGCCAATATTGCCAAAAAAGCTGTGGGAAATCATGCGCAAGTTGAGGATGTCGAACTGGAGCGCAAGAACGGAAAAGTCTACTATGAAGTGGATCTTCAGCAAGGAGATAGAGATTGGGATATAGAGGTTGATGCTTATACTGGGAAAACCATCCGTTCCCATTCCGAGCTTGATCATGACTCGAATGACGAGTCTTCCCTTTACAAACCCAACCACGTCACTCTAACTGAAAAGCAGGCTGGACAAATTGCACTTAAGCATGTGCCTGGGAGTACCCTTCTGTCTTCTAAATTAGATAAGGAAGATGGACAGTTCATCTATGAGGTCAAGGTACTCACCAACGAAGGAACTGTTGAGCTTGAAATCCATGCATCATCTGGAGCGATCGTGGATACAGACGAAGATGATGACAACAACGATAACTAATCACCCACCATTCATGACCAGACTTGCATAATACAGTGCTAATTAAAACGGAGCAGCGAACTTTCGCTGCTCCGTTTTTTTTGACCAACGTGAACAGGAAAAGAACGAGAATAGCCCATAAAACTGCACCTATTATTTCCTCATGAATAGACTGATAACTAACAGAGGATTACCTTTTTCTTCAATTAAAAATCAAGTGAGGTTCTTATGGCGAAATCCTATACAAAAGCACAGATTCGCGAAATCACTCGTCGTTTCGGCCTGATTCCCTTAAAATCAAGCTTAGTCTCATCGCTGTACCGAAAAAATGCTGTGATCCAAGTAAAAACGAAAAAGGGAACTTATGCATTAAAGCCCTTTAGTCGTTCAAAGATGGCTCGTTCAAATACGATTCAACAGATGGAACGAGCTGCGAGCTATATAAGGCTTTTGAAAAAGAGAAAATATACCTACATGCCCACATGGCTCCCCACTCATTCCGGTAAGCTATGGACTTTGTATCAAGAGACGCCATTTTATGTAAGTCAGTGGATCAAAGGACGGGGATTGGAAACCGCTGAAGATTTCGAAAAACTGGGGTTGGCTCTTGCCACACTTCACGCTACATCCACCGGCTTGCATCGGATGGAGAAAGGAAAGTCCCCTCCGACTATTCAACAATTGCGGATATGGAAAAACCAAGACCGTCTTTTCCAAAAAAAAATGATAAAAATCAGTCGCCAGAATAAAGAGTACCGCAACTGGTACAACACTCATGGCAAGGACTGTAAACGTTTATCCAGACGTGCATGGAAGGATTTGCAGGACGCATCCATTATAAGACTGCTTCGGACGGAACGTCGGCACCCCTCCTTGATACACAGTGATATCACCACCCCGAATGTCATTATTTCAGATGACGGTCATCTTAAAATCATTGATTGGGATCGGGCTAAGATTGGCTCAGTCTATGCTGATTTGGCAAAGGCTCTTATGAATACAACTCAATTCAATCCTGAATTTGTGCAATCCTTGTTGAGGGGATACCAAAAACGCAAACCACTCAGCCGAACTGAGCGGAAGATTGTTACAGCTTTATATAAACTGCCACGAGAAGCTTGGCATGCTTCCCGACATCCAAATCGTTCAAGAGACCGCGAAATCCTAGACAACTGGGATCAGTCGTGGCCTCTTCGATTACAAATCATCCATATTTTGCAGGAGTGGGCCCGTGTATAAAAGAAAGTGAGGAGCAAAATGTCGATTTTATCGAATGTTGAGCAAATGTACGGAATCAAAATTCAGCGTAGCCGTCAAATGAAGGACATTCACAAGATTGAAACTGCCAATACAACTTACTGCTTAAAACCCTATAAATTCCCGGAAGAAGAGATTCGTTTTATTACACGTGTCTTGTCCTACCTGGATGAACGCGGGTTTACACGTAGCCAAAAGGTCTATCCAACCGTACAGCAAACAGCCTATATGACCTATGAAGGCGTTTCGTATACATTAACCAATTGGGTTCATGGACCCAGGCCGGAATTTACAAAAAGAATAGACTTCAAAAAAGGAATTTCTACTTTAGCCAAATTCCACACCAGTGCCGTAGGCTTTCCTGTCACGGAAGCGCCGCCTTCCAGAATCCGTTATGAAGGCTTGAGCGATGAAATAGCTGAATATAAAAAACGCCTCAGTCCTTACAAAGGCACAGCACATCTCCTAGCTCTTTGTGAAGAAGTGTTATATCGTCTACAGCAACCCAAAGTTCGAGCAGCAATCCAGCAGGAGCAAAGAGCAGCTGCATTAATACACGGTGACTATAACTATCCCAATCTGGTCAAAGACAGGCAGCTCAAAATCCATTTGATTGACTTCGAAAATTGTTCCCTACATGTAAGGATGAAGGATCTCTCCCATCTTCTTCATCGGAATTGTCTTTGGAACGCAACAAAGATGCTGCGCGCGATAGAATTTTATCAACGATATCGACCGTTGAGCACTCAGGATTTGCATCTGCTTCATATGCTATTGATCTCTCCCTATCATGTGGTCCGCAACCTTAGAATAGGCGGCTTCCGTTCTGCGAAGCGAGTCATTCCATCGTTTGTGCATCTGAACAAATACCGACGTGAACTTAGATCACTGCTATAATCAGTTGGCATGGAACTAAGCAAAAAAACAGACCCGGTGATAAGGTCTGTTTTTTTGTGTTTTGACAACTAGCTAAGGAAAATCGGCATGTTACTAAACGAATCGATTTTTTGATTGTACCGGTACAACCAAAAATTTATAGCATTGTACACAGCACGCCCCCCTTTTACAATGATGCTAAGACTCAATGCTCATTTGGTTCGAGAAGAGAATTTGGCAAACTAACAATAGAGGTGACTGCACATGTACACCATGACAAAAGAAGAAATAAAAGCTTATTTGAACAGAATCGGAATTCCCGAAGTTCAGCCTCCTACCCTATCCTATTTAGTCGAGTTGCATAAGGCACATGTAAAACATCTTTCATGGCAAACGTTGGACATTTTTGCAAGAAAGCCGGCTGCCATTGGTTTTCAAGAATCCGTTCAACTTATTCTACATGGAAGAAGTGGTTATTGTTTTCATCTGAATGGTGCCTTTAGTGCGCTACTACATTCACTAGGGTACAAAGTTTCTCTGCATCATGCTGGGGTACAACCTTTAGGAGCTGAGCCACGCATTAATTCATTTCATCTTGGATTAACAGTGAACTTGCTAAATGAGCAGCAAGAAGATGAAGTATGGATTGTAGATGTCGGACTAGGCGATATGCCATATGAGCCTCTTCCACTCCTGATGGGGACTTATGAACAAACCCCACTTCGTTATAAAGTTATGGAATCTGAAGTTGTTACTAATGGTTGGCGTTTAGAACATGACCCGCTTGCTTCATTTGTTGGCGTTGATTTTGCCCCTACGGTTGTTCAGGATTTGGAAGAATTCAGGCCGAAACATCATTTCTATAGCCGCTCCGTGGAATCTCCATGGTTTAACCTGTTTCTAATTCGGCAAAGGCAAGCATTAGAAGCGAATGAACTCAGAGGATGTATTTGGAAAAAACGTGGGCTAAACGGTTTGGAAAAAATAGAGCTGGATAAGAAGTCGCAGTGGCTGGAAGTATTGGCAGATGTATTTGGTGAGCCGCTCGTTAACTACAGTCACCAGGAACGGGACGAGTTATGGAAAAGAGTACTTGCGGCTCATATGGAATGGAAAAAAATCTTTGACTGAAGCGTTACAATAGAGAAGCTTCCTCTAATTCCTTGTTTCAAAGATTCGGTATTCTTTCATAGGAATATGCACTTCCTCTGTTGCCTCTGTTGCGTTGATTTGGACTGCCACACAGGAAGAGCATCGCTTTGCCAGTATCCAGCCAGCTAACGCCCAAAACTTCCAGTTCCCACGATATACCGCTCAAACTACATCTCACACCTCCAGCATTTCCGGGGAGTGCTGCAACATTTCCAATTCCTTCACCATGTTTTCAATCAGCTTTGTGAATGAAGCCAATTCTTCCGAGCTGGAGGCCTGTTGCCGGGCACTGGCTGTTGTGGTAGCGGTTTCGGACTGCACACTGTCAAGCATACGGGCAATATCCAGCACCTTGCGCTGAATTTGCTCCTGTGCTTGCTTTGAATTAGATGCCAGCTTTCGCACTTCCTGCGCCACCACTTGAAATCCACGCCCTGCTTCTTGCGCATGGGCTGCCTCAATCGCCGCATTCAGTCCCAGCAGATGAGTCTGATCGGACAATTCTCGAATGGTACTGCTCATCTGTTCAATATGCTTAATCTCGTCACTCAATTGCAATACCAGTTCCTCTGTATGTTCCTGCGAAGAAGCAGTATTGCAGGCACTCTCCGCGATATTATCGGTATTTTCCCTAAGTTCGGCAATCATCCCCGTCAAATTTTGTGCAATTCGGGACACCACAGTCAGCATCTGCGTTTGTTCATCGGCGAGCTCGTTAACTTGCTCCTTTTCCTTTTCCTGATAAGCTTCCAGCACAAGCTGAGAATCCAGATTGAACATTTTGGAAAGAGCGTGCACAATAGAATACCAGTCCTCAATCCCCGAACGCTTTAAAATGTCTACTGCAATATCCAGATAAGCAATGTACGTACCCAAATAATAATCGGAAGACAATCCGATCCGGGAATGTACCTGCCCCACAAAAAGGCGGTGTTCGATAAACTGATCATCTATTTTCCCATCTGCAAGAGAAAGCCAGTATTCACGTTGTGTTTGCTTTAGTCGCTCAATATTCGACCATTTAGAGATAATCGACACGAGATGCGGAACCTTTTCTACATGCTCATAAAAACGATCCACTACCTCATTTACAATAGATTGGAATAGCCCCTGATAGTGGTGCAATAAAGCCAAATCACCATCAGTAATACCAATATATTGTATCTGTTTTAATCTACTCTCAGCGACATGAATCATAAGTTCCTCCAAATAATAGTTTACATAGATTTTACATTACCATATTTATCGGCAACTTTTTAGAAAATGTTAAAAAAGCAGAGGATTGATTGTGATTGTTTACATATTAATTTCAGAAAAGTATATAAATTCAACTCCCTAATAATACAAAAAAAGAACCCGCCAGCACCTCAAACGCTCTGTGCCTGCCGGATTCTCTTCACCATCCATTTCAATCCATAGCTTCATTACACAATTGTTTATTTCCCCTTACCGATTCAGGAGGCTGCCTACATACCTCAATAAATCGTTGGCGCTGGCTCCAGTGTAGCCATGCTCCTCAATCAGTCGCTTAATCACCTCATTCATCCGTTTGAGCTGATTAGCATCAGGCGTTTTGGTCGAAGTTGTGATCTTCACAATATCCTTCAAATCGGCGAACAGCTTCTTTTCAATGGCTTCTCGCAGCCGATCATGATGATGATACTCAAACTTTCGCCCCTTGCGGGAATAGGCGGAAATACGGATTAATATTTCCTCACGGAATGCCTTTTTCGCATTTTCCGACACCCCGATCTGCTCCTCGATGGAACGCATAAGCCTCTCATCCGGGTCGAGCTCCTCATCTGTGAGCGGATCGCGGATTTTCGCCCAATTGCAAAAAGCTTCGATGTTATCTAAATAGTTATCAAACAGCGTCTTGGCTGATTCTTCGAAAGAGTACACAAAGGCCTTTTGTACTTCTTTTTTCGCTAATTCATCATATTCCTTACGAGCCACGGAAATGAAATTCAGATAACGCTCCCGCTCTTCCTTGGTGATGGAAGCGTGTTGGTCTAAACCATCCTTAATGGCTCGTAAAATATCCAGAGCATTGATGGACTCCACATTTTGCTTAATCAGCGCACTGGAAATACGATTAATGACGTACCTTGGGTCTACGCCGGACATGCCTTCTTCCAGAAACTCATGTTGCATCTCCTTCAGATCGGCCTCCTTATAGCCTTCGACCTCCTCACCGTCATACATGCGCATCTTTTTAACCAGATCCATACCCTGCTTCTTGGTTTCTTTCAACCGGGTGAGCACAGAGAAAATGGCAGCCGTTCGCAGCGCATGAGGAGCGATGTGAATATGACGCATGTCACTTTGCTCAATGAGTTTGGCATAAATCTTTTCTTCCTCGGACACTTTCAGATTATAGGGAATGGGCATTACAATCATCCGCGATTGCAACGCCTCGTTCTTTTTATTCGCAATAAAGCTTTTATACTCCGATTCATTCGTGTGAGCTACGATCAATTCATCTGCACTGATGAGCGCAAACCGTCCGGCCTTGAAATTTCCCTCCTGGGTCAGAGACAATAAATTCCATAAAAATTTCTCATCGCATTTCAGCATTTCCTGAAATTCCATCAGTCCGCGATTCGCTTTATTCAGTTCTCCGTCAAATCGATAGGCGCGCGGATCAGATTCCGAACCATACTCCGTAATGGTGGAAAAGTCGATGCTGCCTGTCAAATCGGCAATATCCTGTGACTTTGGATCAGAAGGACTGAACGTACCTATGCCGATCCGGTTTTCTTCCGATATAAAGACCCGCTCCACACGCACCTTTTCGATGTCGCCATCAAATTCCGTACGCAATCTCATCTGGCAGGATGGGCACAGATTACCTTCAATGCGTACACCCAGTTCCTTTTCGAATTCGGGACGCAACTCATGAGGAATAAGATGAAGGGGATCTTCATGCATAGGGCAGCCCTCTATAGCATACACAGCTCCCTGATCTGTTCTTGAAAACTTCTCCAGCCCACGCTTTAGCAAGGTGACCAGTGTCGATTTCCCTCCGCTAACAGGTCCCATCAAAAGAAGGATACGCTTGCGGACATCGAGCCGCCTGGCTGAGGAATGGAAGTACTCCTCCACCAGCTTCTCCAGTGCACGATCCAGCCCAAAAATCTCCTGCTCAAAAAATTTATATCGCTTATGTCCCCCAACCTCTTCTACACCAAAAGATTCAATCATTTTGTAAACCCGTGCATGAGCGGTCATCGCCGGTGTCGGGTCTTTCTTGAGTATCTCGATATACTCTCTAAAAGTGCCGTTCCAGGCCAAGCGGTTGTTCTCCGCTCGGTACTCCGCAAGGCGGTCAAAAATATTCATGCTCGGTTCCTCCCATGACTGCGTAATGACTATCCTCCACTCTTGATGATTATGGCTACACTCGTCACGCCTTTCAGGATATGATGCGATCCTCTAAAAAAAAGTGTAATACATACCTATGCAGATTGATTTCAGAATTGACCTATTTTTTGTGACAGGTCTCTACGCTTTTTCCAAAAACAAAGGAATTCACTATGTTAAAATAGACAACAACGACGCGGACCTGACGCATTATGGTACAATATAAGCTCGGAATAATGGGATAAAGGAGCGGGAGAATCCATGGCGGTTCGGCATGAGACGGAGCTGTACGCTCCAGTCAAAGCCTTTTTTGAAAATTTGGGATATGAAGTCAAAGGAGAAGTGCGTAACTGCGATTTGGTGGGAATCAAGCCAGGGCAGCAAACGCCACTGATTGTGGAGATAAAAAAGACGTTTAACCTGGCGTTAGTGCTGCAAGGTATGCAGCGCTTGAAGCTAAGCAGCAATGTATATGTAGCCGTAGAACGGAATCGTGCCAAAAAAGGGGCGGTGAATCAACGCTGGAATGAACTGATCGGACTGTGCCGCCAGTTGGGGCTTGGCTTGCTCACCGTCACGCATTTTAAAACAAAGCCTCCACTCGTTGAGGTGCTGTGTAAGCCCGTGGCATCTAGTGATGATGTTTACAAAACGACTGCCATTCGTCGCGGCTCGCGCAAGGAAAAGCTGCTGCGGGAATTCCACGCACGCAGCGGTGACCACAATGTCGGCGGTAGCACCCGGCGCAAGCTGGTCACTGCCTACCGGGAAAAAGCACTGCGCGTAGCCGCTGCTTTGCAGGGCTTGGGAGAAGCCGCCCCGGCGCAGCTTGCCCGTACAGCAGCCGTCAGCGATGCTGCTGCGGTACTCCAGCGTAACTACTACGGCTGGTTTGAACGTGTAGCCCGCGGTCGCTATCGGCTGACTCCGTTCGGTGAAGCCGCCCTGAGCGAGTATGCGGAAGTGCTGCAGCAGCAGGGGATTGAAACTGCCGCTGGAATGGCGGCAGAGTTTAACGAGAGTAGCGAGCAATTGCAGATTGCGGACGCATCCGTCGGTTACTCCACCATTGTAGCGGAAGCAGAGGATGACTGACCCTCGGATATTTATTTTGACTAGCTTCGCGCAGTAAATTCTCCGATCGTCTCACCGATTAGATTCATGCCCATAAGCAGCTGTTCTCGGCCTGGGTGGCTAAAGTTAAGGCGAATATGGGACGCACCTTCATCGCCAACCGCACACAACGCACCTGGCATAAAGGCTACACCCTTGGGTAGCGCCGCTTTGAGCAGCAAGGCGCTGTCCAGCCCAGCGGGCAATTTCACCCACACATACATCCCACCAGATGGAATATGATACGTCACATCTTTCCAAAACGGACGCTTGAGCAGCTCCAAGAGTAATTGGAGCCGAGTTGAATATTCCTTGTTCAACATTGCTAAGTGCTCGTGCCATTGAAAACGCGAGTTGGTCAGCAATTGGAACAGCAGCCGTTGGTTCATCGTACTGGATTGCACGTCAGCCAGCTGCTTCAAGGCGTACATCCCTTCAATCAGCGGCGCAGGACCAGCCGCCCAGCCAGTTCGCAGTGCAGGGGCAACTGTTTTATTAAATGAACCGATATATAGCACTTGACCACCCTGACCCGCATGATCCAGCGCGAATAGTGAGGGGTAAGCCTCTGCAAACTTTCGGCTCTGCGCATGCGGACTCTTATCATGAGTTTCGTGCTTTGTCTTAAAATGCAATTCACCGTAAGAATCGTCCTCAACGACTAACACCTCATGACGTCTACACAGATCCAAAATTTCCTGCCGTCTAGCCGCGCTCCATAAGGAGCCTGTCGGATTCGTAAACGTTGGCGTAGCAAAAAAAAGCTTGGGGCGATAACGGATCATTAAAGCTTCAAGCTTTTCAGGAATAACGCCCTCTCCATCTGATTCTACAGGAACGACCTGCGCCCCTTGCATAGATAACACCTGCAAACATCCAGGGGATGTCGGGTTCTCGACCAATACCGGATCACGCTCATCCACCATCAGCCTTACGATCAAGTCAATAGCCTGCTGGCTACCTGTGGTGAGAAGGATTTGACCTGGCGGTACTCTTACTCCTTTACGCTGTTCCCACTCTCCCGCAAGCCATGCCCGCAACGGAAAATAACCCTCCGGTTCACCATACTGGAGGGCGTCAGGGCCGGAGCCAAACACATCATGAGCCGCTTCTTCCAATAGTTTCACCGGAAACAGCTCTTGTGCGGGCAATTCTTCAGCCAAAGATATAAAGGAATGTTTTCTCGCATTTTCCCGGATATGACGCACTGGAGAAGCCAACATCGCAGCCGTTCGTGAAGCAAAGGAATATTGCATGAACATCCTCCTTCTCCTGAAAATAGTCATGATCTCCGGGCTGACGCGTCAAGCATATAACTGCTTCATCTGACGCGCATATAAGGCATAACGTTCAATCGCCTGCGCCCGGCTGGACACACCTAATTTCGCATAAATTTTACGTAAATAATTATCAATGGAGCGCCGACTAACTTCGATCTCGACAGCAATTTTGTCATATGTAATTCCCTGTACAATACGTTCCATAATAAAAACTTCGGTTTGCGTCAATTCGTCAAAAGGCTCCGAAGCCATTAACGGCATAAATGGCCAGTTTCCACAACGAATCCAATCCATTGGTAATGAAGCAAATCCTTCGCGCAAACCGTTGATCAGGTGAATTAACTGGCTCGGTGATGCCTGCTTGGATAGCATTCCATTTGCACCAAGCGAGATTAACTGCTGGAACAACGTAATATTGTCCTCATCCGTCATAATAACAATATGGCTGTCCGGAGACAAGACCCGCATTTGTGTCAAAAACGGTTCCGCCGTTCCCTCAGGCAACCTATAGTCCATTAAAATAATTTCCGGGCGAATGGAGCAAACCAGCTCCAGGCCTTCTGTGCCGGAGGAAGACATCCCTCTAACAAGCAAATCCTGCTGGTCTTCCAAAATAAGCTTTGTTCCCAGCATACTTGTAGGATGAATATCTATGATGACCACCTGCCATACTTTTCTCATATCTAAACCTCCTGATTTACAAAAAAATACATATTTAACGAAAATAATCATAAAACTAAAGAATGCTTATGTAGAAATTGCGTAAATGTGAACGTATAGGAAGCGAAAACGATTTAAGGAAATTGTATCCTAGGACTTCCTTCCGATGCAATCTCTTTTTCCAATATTTTTATATGACTATTTCGCTTTTGCGAAATAGATAGGCCCATGATAGAATTGGTACTGCAAATAAAGACTGGAAATTTGAATTTACACGGGAGTTGAAAATCGCATGCAAGCTTCACCTGAACGTCCTCCTGCCGAAGCCCGGCGGAGCAATTCAAGAAAGGGGTTGCCCGTAAAGACTTTTCTGCTATTTTGGTTTATTCTTATTATACTAGGTGCTCTCGCAACCTATCTGTATAGCAATCACTTGAAGCAGCAAATGCTAAACGAAATGCAAACCCATACAGACCAACAGATTCAGGCACTCAAATCCGACTATGAAAAGCAACTGACTGCACTTTCCAAGGAAGTTAGCGGATTGCAGGGCAAAGTTCAGTCCTTCAACGAACTACTGACCTTTACAAAGGATAATGCCAATAACAAGACCGATAATAGCAATAAACTGTATACTCAATTAAATGAAGTCAAACAGCAACTCAATACACTTCAGAAAAAAATGGACTTGCTAAAATGAATGTAGATACAAAGCTAGTAAACCGGTTCTTTATGTTGGCCCTTGCTCCTTTTATCGGTTTGTTAGGGTGTATTTTGTTAGTGCATCCCCCTTTGAGCTTTCCTGAATCTACATCTCCGAGTCTGCAAAAAGCCGAAATCACTCTACAAGCGCAATCAGTAGGCAAACAGCTTGATGAAGCCAAGCAAACAGCAACGTATACCTTATCTACGATTCGCCGGACGTCTGAGCTCTACAAACAAACGACCCAAACGATGAATCAGCTTGTCGTGACTGCCTCTGCGCAGTCCAAGCGACCCGCGGTTATCTATAATCGGCGCATCACTGCCAAACTGGGTGTTCCCTATTACCAGGTAGATAGCAACCGGATTACCATTGAATTGTTTAAAGTAAACCCGGGAATTTATCACGGATACGCTATGAAAGTCAAACTTAAAGATCCTACGGCAATGAAAATGTCTTTGGGAAATGACAAGTTGGGTGGCTCAGAAACGACCATGCGTGCAGTCTTGAGACACGGAGCTATTGCTGGCATCAACGCAGGCGGCTTTGCCGATGGAGATGGCAAACGCTATCCATTAAGCACTACTGTCTTGAACGGCCACTACCTTACTGGCTTTCAGTCGAGTTTCAAGGACTTGTCATTCGTTGGATTGAGTAACGACGGCAAGCTTATTGGGGGCAAATTTTACAATCAAGGTGCTCTTGACAGCTTAAAACCTGCCTTTGGAGCTACCTTCGTTCCCGTTCTGTTACAAAGGGGACAAAAAGTGCCTATTCCTGATAAATGGAAAGTCTCTCCCAAGCGGGCTCCACGTACAGTCATTGGCAACTATAAAGATGATCAGTTGCTCATTATTGTCGTAGACGGCTACAATGAAAGCGGGGGTTCAGGTGCAACGCTCGAAGAACTCCAAGGGAAGATGTTCAATCTGGGTGTTCAAGATGCTTATAATTTGGACGGCGGCGGTTCCTCGTCCCTTATACTAAACGGCCGAATCGTAAACAAACCGTCAGATGGTAATTTGCGTCCAGTCCCTACTCATTTTTTGTTCTATAAATAGTTAGGTGTAGTTTACTATCCAATTAAATATATGCTGTTCAGGCATAGCTCTATCCGAAAAAAAGCATCACGAACGAATGTCGTGATGCTTTTGCCTCATTTAGGAGGAGTACTGTGTCATTTCTGTCAGGCATTGAGCACAAATATAACGTTCTTTGAAATCGTTCACTTGTTCTATTGAGCCACAGAATACACATTTTGGACGATAACGCTCCAAAATAATATGGTCGCCCTGAACCAAAATTTCGACAGGATCTCCCTCATTCATTTGATATCTTTTACGTAGTGACTTAGGCAGAACTATTCTCCCCAACTGATCAACTTTACGTACCACACCGGCAGGTTTCATCGTGATCGTACACCTCTCCTATTGAGTATTAGCTTTCAATTTTCTTTCCAGGCGAAAAACTAGGTACAAAGACACTATTCTTTATGTAGTATTCGCTGTCTTTTTGTCGAATCCTGCTGATCGCAGGAAATTTTATTACATTTTTTCATAAAATCATGAACCATATCAAAGTATGGTACAGAATGTCTATAATATTTTTATCGACCGGAAAGCTAATTATCATTAGCTTTCACAGAGAATTTCCGCAAATTTATGACCATATATCCTTTATTCAAGCTCTACTGTCATGTACTTTCGAGCAATAATAGTGCAACTTTTTTCAGCAACTAAGGTCCTGGTTCTTTATTCGCATTTATACTTGATCGATTGATGTTTATTACGATAAACCTGGAAAATCCAATTGTCTCAGCGCTTCATATACAATAATCGCAGCGGAATTCGACAAGTTTAGAGATCTTACTTTATCTGACATTGGCATCTTGATACATGTATCAGGATTAGCAGCTAGCAGCTCAGGAGGCAAACCTTTCGTTTCTTTACCAAATACCAAAAAGTCTCCATCCTGAAATTCAATATCACTATACTGCTGTTTCGCCTTTGTCGTCGCATAAAAAAAGCGACCTGCTTGATATTTCTCTTGTACTTCAGCAAAAGACTCGTGATACTCAATGTGGACAGCATACCAATAATCAAGCCCAGCCCGTTTTAACGTAGCATCATCGGTACGAAAACCCAGTGGCTTAACCAGATGCAGATGAGTTCCGGTTGCAGCACATGTTCTGGCAATATTCCCTGTGTTAGCTGGAATTTCCGGCTCGACAAGCACAATATGTAATGGCATCAGTTTTTCATCCCTTTCATCATTAAATTCATCAGACAAATCACCTAAAGTCTAACCAAAATGTGTACGCTGAAAGCATGCACTCTCTTCATTTTAACAAAATCAGAGGGATATAGACAGCAAACGACAAAAAAATATCATTTTCCCTACACCACTAAAAGCCTTCCCCTATACACATTCAGGGAAGGCTTTATTTTTACTTTTCGATTTCAAATATCGTGTATCGAAATATATGTCTGTGTAATCAACTGTTACGTTGCTTAAATCCATCCATAAACTCGGCTAATGCTTGACAGTTCTCCAGTGGAACCGCATTGTAGATCGAGGCGCGAAGCCCTCCTACACTGCGATGCCCCTTCAATCCGATGAAACCCGCTTGTTCGGATTCTTTAATAAATTGTTTTTCCAGATCCTCATTTGCAAGGCGGAAGGTTACGTTCATAATAGAACGATCAGCGCTGTCCACACAGCCACGATAGAAGCCTTCGCTTCTGTCAATACGATCGTATAGCAGAGCAGCTTTCTGCTGATTCACACGCTCGATGCCTTCTAAACCGCCTTCCTCCTGGATCCATTTGAGCACTTCATTCACCATGTATATGGCAAAGGATGGGGGAGTATTGTAGAGAGAGTTATTCTTTTGATAAGTACTGTAACGCAGCATTGTAGGAATATTACCTGGTGAGGAAGCCAGTAGCTCTTCACGGGCAACCACGACCGTTACACCAGAAGGTCCCAGATTTTTTTGCGCACCAGCATAAATCAATCCAAATTGAGTAACATCAAAAGGTTTGCAAAAAATATCACTGGACATGTCCACAATCAGCGGTACGGAACCCGTATCCGGGAATTGCTTAAATTGTGTACCTTCAATCGTCTCATTGGATGTCATATGCACATATGCAGTATTCTCAGGCAAGTCCAAGGAATCCACATTCGGAAGACGCATGTATTTCTCATCAGCGGAGGAGGCGGCAATATGAGCCTTGCCCAATAGCTTAGCTTCTTTATATGCCTTGTCCGACCAGCTACCTGTCATTACATAGCTTCCGATCTGCTCTTCACTCAAGAAATTTAAAGGCAGCATGGCAAACTGCGTACTTGCGCCCCCTTGGAGGAACAACACCTTGTAGCCTTGTGGGTTGCCCAGCAGAGATAACAAACGTTCCTGCGCCTCATTATGAACAGATTCATACACGGCTCCACGGTGAGACATTTCCATGATGGACATCCCTGTTCCCTGGAAATCTACGAATTCAGCTTGTACACGTTCCAGTACTTTAAGCGGCAATGCCGCCGGTCCTGCATTAAAATTGTAGGCTCTCTTACTCAACAATTTCCCATCCCTTCTCTACTCTGGTGTGGATATTATCGCTATGATAGCAGTATTCATAAATGCGTTCAAGACTTGTATAAAAATGTTTCTGATTTCCTTTACGATGTGACAAAGCTGTGAATGTTAATATATTTAACATCTTCATTTTGTAATATTCTTCTTAATGGTAAAAGGTCTCCGGCGTGAGACCGGAGACCTATCTTGAACAACAACTATTCCCCGCAGGCTAATGAGCGTTATTCAAAAGCAGCTATGCTATCGATGTAGTATTAGCAGTCAAAATACAAGCTGTATTCATGTGGATGAACACGGATATTCACCGATTTAGCTTCAGAACGTTTGAACTCTACATAGTTATCAATAAAGTCCTTTGTAAATACGCCGCCCTCAGTCAGGAATTCATAATCGGCTTCCAGAGCGTCCAGAGCTTCATCAAGTGTACCAGGCACACTGCGGATTTTGCCTTTTTCAGCATCAGACAGCTCATAGATGTTAGTGTCGAGTGGACCATAGCCCAATTCGATTGGGTTCAGTTTGCGCTTGATGCCATCCAGACCCGCCATCAGCATTGCTGAGAAGGCAAGGTAAGGGTTAGCTGTGGAGTCCGGTGTACGGAACTCGATCCGACAGCCTTTAGGAGTAACAGCCGCTACTGGAATACGTACAGCCGCAGAACGGTTACCTTTGGAGAATACCAGGTTAACCGGCGCTTCGTAACCAGGAACGAGACGTTTGAACGAGTTGGTACTTGGGTTGGTCAAAGCGATCAACGCAGGTGCGTGGTACAGAATACCACCAATGTAATGAAGAGCCATTTCGCTCAGATTAGCATAACCACCTTTTTCGTAGAACAAAGGAGTATCGCCGTCAAAAATAGATTGGTGAACGTGCATACCACTTCCGTTGTCCCCGAAAATTGGTTTCGGCATGAATGTTGCCACTTTACCATATTGACGAGCTGTGTTGTGTACAATGTATTTATAAACGAGCAGGTTATCTGCTGTTTTCTTGAGTGTATCAAAACGGAAGTTGATTTCCGCTTGGCCTGCTGTAGCCACCTCATGGTGATGGCGCTCAATTCTCAGACCTGCTTCTTCAAGCAAACGGCACATTTCACTACGAATGTCTTGTTGGGTGTCTACTGGTGCTACAGGTACATAGCCGCCCTTCACTCCCACTTTAAAGCCCAGGTTGCCGCCTTCTTCCTTGCGGTTCGTGTTCCAAGCTGCTTCCTCAGAATCTACGAAGAAGGAGGAGCTGTTCATGCCACTTTCGTAGCGAACATCATCAAAGATGAAAAATTCAGATTCAGGTGCAAAGAATGCCGCTGTGCCCACTCCTGCGGATTGCAGAAATTCCTCAGCTTTTTTAGCAATGCCACGAGGATCACGGTCATATTTTTCGCCGTCTGGCGTAGCAATGTCACACAGGATATTCAGTGTAGGATGCTGAGTGAAAGGGTCGATAAAAACCGCTTCTGGATCGGGCAGCATAACCATGTCGGATTCCTCAATGCCACGATAGCCGGGAATGGAAGAACCGTCGAAAGCAACACCGTTAACAAATGTTTCTTCATCTACTTCGGAAGCTGGCAACGAAATATGGTGAGCACGACCAGACAAATCTACAAAACGAAAATCTACCCACTCAATATTATTTTCTTGAATTGTTTTCAATACGTTTTCAACGGACATGTCTTCTTCCTCCCAATTTTTCCGAACATTAAGTCTTATACAACCCTGAAATGTTCATGATCGAATGTTTTTTTCTGTCGTCATTATAAATCTCAAACATGACACGGGTCAATAGCTATGTAAGGTATTTTTTAAACTAATGTTAGATATGCTTACGCCCTTGATAACATTTGAACAATACAAAAAGCCCGAAACATCGGGCTTTTAGGTGATTTTACTCTCATTTACTGCATTGCGGCAAAACTTTTATGCATTAATGTTAATAATTAGTTTTAAGATACGGCACTAGGTGTGTGGAATGTTTTCCCAATTGCAGGAGCTAACAGTTCCAAATCTTTTAGTAAATCTGCAAATTGATCCGGGAATAGGGACTGTACACCATCCCCCGTCATCGAGTTGTCAGGGTCTGTATGCATTTCAATAATTAAACCATCCGCTCCGGCAGCTACCGAAGCCTTCGTCATAGGAACAACCAGTTCACGTCTACCTGTGCCATGGCTAGGATCGGAAATGACCGGCAAATGGCTCAACTGTTGCAAAACAGGGATCGCGGACAAGTCGAGCGTATTTCTCGTGTAAGTTTCGAATGTACGGATACCGCGCTCACACAACATAACATTTGGATTGCCGCCTGCCAAGATGTACTCAGCAGCATTCAAGAACTCGTCATAAGTCGAGCTGAAACCGCGCTTGAGCAATACTGGCTTGCCGCAAGTACCCAGCTTGCGCAGAAGATCAAAGTTTTGCATATTACGTGTACCTACTTGCAGAATATCGGCGTATTCCGCGCAGATGTCTACGTATTCAGGTGTCATGACCTCTGTGATGGTCAAGAGATCGTGCTTCTGACCCGCCTCAGCCATCATGATTAAACCTTCTACACCCGTTCCTTGGAAGCTGTATGGCCCTGTACGCGGCTTAAAAGCACCTCCACGAAGGACTTGCGCTCCTGCAGCTTTGACCAATCCGGCAATTTCATCGATCTGTGCAGCAGACTCAACAGCACATGGTCCCCCCATAACGACAAGCTCGCCCCCGCCTATATTTACACCTTTGATTGAGATCACCGTATTTTCCGGATGAAAATCACGGCTGGCCAATTTGTAGGACTTCGAAATTTTAACCACATTTTCTACACCCTTCATTTGGCGTAGATGTTCTGCCAGCTTCGGCTCTACGCTTCCAATCAGCCCGATAATCGTACGATCCGATCCTCGCGATACATGAGCCTGCAATCCTTCTTTTTCAATAACTTCAACAATAGCTTGAATATGTTCTTCAGGTGTTTGAACACCAGCGATAACGATCATTTTTTTCTTCCTCTCTATAAACCATATTTTACAATCACATAGGATGATATTATGACACTTAGACGCTTGTTCGCTTTTAAGCTTTTATTCATTAAAGCAACTATACCTGTTTTAACTTGACTCGTCAAGGCTTAATTATCCCGAATTGTTCTATTTTTTTGAATTAGTGTAGCTGGTCTAATTGGATAATATCGGCACTTAAACAGTTTAAAAAAAGCCGCTACCCGGACTTTGTATCCGAATAACGGCTGTAATCAATCACATACTATTTCGTCGTTTTTGACTTTTCTCGTACAGGAGGCAACAGTTTTTTCATATCAATGGTTCGCCGAATCTCCCATGTTTCCGGGTTATCCGCATCATACTGTTCCAAATACGTAATGACCTCTTTGGTAATCAGCGTAGGTGTTGAAGCCCCGGAGGTCACAGCTACTTTGGCTACGCCCTCAAGCCACTCCCTCTTCAGCTCGGTTATATCAGAAATACGATAAGCCGTGGTACCAGCTATTTCTTCCGACACCTGAGCCAATCGATTGGAATTGTTGCTTCGCGGGTCACCGACCACGATTACCAGATCCGCCTGTCCTGCCTGCTCAGCTACCGCTTCCTGACGTACCTGCGTTGCCAAACAGATTTCATTGTGTATCTCGGCACCTGGGTACTTCTCCAGCAGCTTCTTCATAATGTGCTTGATGTCCCATTGACTCATGGTTGTCTGGTTAGTAATCAGGATTTTGTCTGCTGACAGTGTAAGACCGTCAATCTCTTCTTCCCTTTCAATCAGATGAACATGGTCAGGAGCAATACCGATAGCTCCCTCTGGCTCTGGATGATTCTTTTTGCCAATATAAACAATCTGATAGCCTTCGGCTGACTTCTCCCGAATCAGATCATGTGTCTTCGTCACGTCAGGACAGGTTGCGTCAACCGTAGTCAATCCCTTATCCCGTGCCAGCTTGCGAACCTCTGGTGACACGCCATGAGCAGTGAAGATGACAGTACCACTCTCTACCTGGCTTAAAATCTCCATGCGGTTCGGTCCGTCCAATGTAATAATCCCTTCGTCTTCAAAGGAATTGGTAACATGACTGTTATGAACAATCATGCCTAGTATATAAATAGGCCGGGGTAAATCCAAATTTCTGGCTGCCTGACGAGCCAATACCATGGCATCGACTACGCCGTAGCAGTAACCCCGGGGCGAAATTCTGAGTACCTCCAAAAATAGCCCCCACTTTCTTCGACACAGTATACAGCTCCAATAACTGGACAGCTGTGGGCTTTTATGCCTCTACCGGCCAATTCTATGATGTAGTTCCCCTCCTATTATAGCCTATTCCAATGGCGCGGAAAAGCTGACTGGAAGCCAAATGACAAAGGTCGTTCCTTCTCCTTGGCGCGTAACCACTTCCACAGACCCCTGATGTTCATCAATAATCCACTTGGCAATCGATAATCCCAAGCCAATTCCCTCTGTCACGCCGCGTGACTCATCTGCCCGGTAAAACCGGTCAAAAATAAAGGGAACCTCACTTTTGTCCATACCAATGCCTGTATCACTGATCCGTAGCCCCACCTGTCCCTGATATACAATTGCATCAAATCGGACTGTGCCTTCAGGTGTATATTTAAAAGCATTATCAATGAAAATGAATAGCATTTGCTGCAAATAATCTTTGCTTCCGTCCATATAAATACCATTCAACAACGAAAAGTCACCCACATTCCATTCGGCTGTTCGCTCCAAAAACTGAGCACGACGGGCAACCTCGTTTACGAGCGGCTCCAGCGCAACAGGCATCTTATCGAACGTTTTCCCTGTGTCCGCTCTTGCGAGTGACAACATATCGCTCACCAACCGACTCATTCGTTTGCCTTCATCCGCCATGTCATTCAGCGCCTCCATGGAAAGCTCGCGAATCATGGCTTCATCCATATTCGGTCGCTCGCCCGGTTCAGTAGTCCACATTTTGAGCAGAAAATCAACGTTGCCACGAATCGTCGTCAAGGGTGTGCGCAGTTCATGGGAAGCATCGGCCACAAAGCGACGCTGCGCACCATATGCATCTTCAAGTTCCTTGTAGAACACTTCTGTACGCCCCAGCATGTTGTTAACCGTCCCGATCAATTGTCCAATTTCATCTGGCGGACCGTCATATTCAATCCGAACACTCAAATCATTACTCGATTGAATCTGATTGGCCCCCTCAATGACCTTAACCAGCGGCTTCATAGATTTACGAGCCAGGAAGAGACCAGAGGTCGCAGCAGCCAGTAAGGCAAATAACGAACCGTACACAAGCACATTTTGTAACCTGTTCATGAGTCGGTCCTGAGAGCCCGTGAATTGCCCTACCTGTAGCAGCCCGACCACCAAGCCCAATTCCTCGGATTTGATCGACTGTTGATAAATCATAAAGGAATCACCATTTACGTTCACACGCCGAACTCCCTCATTTTGAACTGCTCCTGCCGCTGTAGACGGAACAGGGAAGGTGATACTAAGGTCTTTCATATTTTGGGTCGTTTTAGTTACACCGGACGTATAATTATAAATTTGAACATATAGCTGTGAGTCATCTATTCCACGCCCCTGCTCCAATCCAAGATCCAGGTTAGGGACCTCAAACAATCCCCCTTTTATAATAAGGCGTAATTGCTTGTTAATCTGTGGCGCCTGAGTCATAAGCTGACTTTTCACTTCATTATATGTGTAGTAATATACTAGTCCGTAAATAGCCAGACCAAAAATGACAAGCACTATAGCCAAGATGCTCGAATACCAAGCTGTCAGCCGCCACCGAATAGACATATTACACATCACCTCTTAAAATATAGCCAGCTCCCCGAATTGTACGAATAAGCCGTTTGCCACCATCCTGCTCGGTTTTTTGTCGCAACATGGCAATATATACTTCCAGCACATTCGATTCCCCGCTATAGTCATAGCCCCAAATTTTATCCATAATCAGATCACGCGACAGAACGCGTTTCGGGTTTTGCATGAACAAATGGAGCAGTTCAAATTCTTTGGCCGTCAGTTCCAAGCGTTTGCCACCACGAACCACTTCACGCGATTCATTATCCAGTTGTAAATCCTCGAAGGTAAGCCGATTCCCATTATTGTCCTGCTGTTCAGTTTTACGCCGCAAAAGCGCTCGCACTCGTGCCAGCAACTCCTCCAGAGCAAACGGCTTCACGAGATAATCATCAGCCCCCAGATCCAGACCCTTCACCCGGTTCTCCACCTCATCCTTGGCTGTAAGCATTAGGACAGGTACCGTGCTTCCTCCTTCTCGCATACGCCGGCAAACCTCAAAACCATCGACCTGCGGCATCATTACATCCAGTACGACCAAATCAGGCTCAGCTGTTAGCATTTTATTTAATCCCTCTGCTCCATTGGTGGCTGTCAGCACTTCATATCCTTCAAAAGCCAGCCCTCTGCGCAGCATGGATACGATTTTTTCATCGTCATCAATGATCAGAATAGTAGAACGCATACACGATCAAACTCCTTTATCTCTTCTTCTTTTCCCTCTATTGTAGCAGGAGTAGACGCGTGTAGCATCTTGCCACCGCATACAGCAAGAAACGGAAGGGGCGTCTTCCTTCCGTTTCTTACGTTCATGTTCAATTTTTAGAGTTATTCTCCTACTGCTGAAGAGTCGAGCTAAAATCATTTTTGTTGCCTATTTTCAGCTGAATATCTTTTTTCTGCCCGGCTCGTTCGATGTTAAGCGTAAGTGCTGTACCCACTTTTTGTTTTTGGATAAATTGAATTAACTCCTGTGATGTGCTATAAGGCGTGCCATTGGCTCCGATAATTACATCGTAAGGACGCAGATCGGCCTGATAAGCTGGTGATTTGTATATAATATCCCGAACAACCGAACCTTCGGTCAGAGATGTACCCAATTCCTTGGCTACTTCAGGGCTCAAGTTTAGCAGACTTGCACCAATGAAAGGTACAGGTTCTTTCGGAATAGGTTGGTTATTTTTCAGCTTATCGACGACTTCCAAAATCGTATTGGACGGAATCGCAAACCCGATCCCTTGTGCATCTGCACTAACAGCTACGTTCATACCGATAACCTGCCCTTGAAGATTTAACAACGGTCCGCCAGAGTTACCAGGATTAATGGAGGCATCCGTCTGGATGAGATGCTTGTATTGCGTCGGTTTTCCAGTTGATTCACTGTTAATGGTGATAGTACGCTCTTTCGCACTTAGCACACCGGCTGTTACTGAATGTTCAAAGCCTTCTGGGTTACCGATTGCAACCATCCACTCGCCGACTTTAGCATTATCGGAGTCTCCCAAGGTTACGGTAGGGAAGTTATTTTTTCCTTCAATTTTAAGAACTGCCAAATCTAGATCTGCATTTTTGCCCAAGACCTTGGCTTCGTAAGGCTTGTTGGTTCCTTCTACTGTAACCTGAACCACACTCGCGCCTTCCACAACATGGTTGTTGGTCAGGACGTAACCCGATTTATCAAAAATAAAACCGGAACCAATACCCAGCGGAGTCAGCTGTCCACTGTTGCTACCTTCATTTTCGTTACTATTGCCGCTGCTGCCACTATCGCCATACTGATTACCGAAAAAGTATTGATACAGCGGGTCATTGTAATAAGGGCTACTTTGTCTGCCGCTGCCAGCACTCGATTGCTTGGCAAGCGTTTCAATTTTGACGACTGCCGGACCAGCCTTGGCCACAACAGATTGAACATCAGCCGTACCTGAAGGCATCACAGCTGGAACTGCGCTTGGAGACGAGTTAGTGGTTCCCGAATTCGTCGTTTCTCCGCTTTCAGCTACCGCCGAAGTCAACGCTGTCTCCGGTGTGAACATATTGGTTCGGTCAGCTGTATACATCAATACCGTAATGACCAGCATTCCGGCTAAAAAAGATAATAAGATCGTTTTTACCTGCGACTTGGGTTTATTGGGTTTAAATTGCCAGTTTCCACTATTCCGACCAGAACCATCCTGTTGCTCAGGCATAGCACGTTGATAAGAGGAAGGAAGCGGTCTCACTGCCTGCGGTGGCGTAATCTCAACGTCCTCCACCGACTGCCCTTCCCTGCGTTGTCCGTCCGACTGCACTGAGGAAAAAGGGCCATAGGAATAATAATATGAGGAACCGTTTGAATCGTTTTGCCGAGTTGCTTTATCGTTATCAACCTGATCATTGTCGTTCCGGCGCCCGGAATTATTATTTTTAAATTCGTCCATTGTATATCTCCTCCCAAACCCTATGCTTCAAGGTGGTGTTGTTTAACTGACTTTATTTTGCACTTTAAACCTTAATTCCACCTTAAAAAAAATTAAAAAGGAGATAAAACCTCAGACCTATTGTTTCTAGCCACTTTTACTCAACGCGAAATGCTCCGGAATCAATCCGGAGCATTTCGCGTTGAGTATGCTTTTTTATTTTGTGTTAAAGTTCTCGTCGAACTTTTCGTTCGGTGTTTGTGCATTGCTTTGAATTTTGCTGCGACTGGAGTTTTGAACTTTTTGCGCTACTGCACTTGTACCGCCTTGATCTGTCGCAAATTCTTCGTCATACTTCTCATTTGGTGTTTGGAAGTTGTCTTGAATTTTATTTTGTTCAGACTGCTTTACCTTTTGAGAAACAACGCCTACTGTATCGTCTTGTGCAAATTCCGCTTTGAACTGATTTCCTGTGTTTGCCTTGAAGCCTTTGTTCGTGAAAGAACTTCCGCCTTGATTTGGCATATTTCCTCAACCTCCCAGTATGGTTTTGCGGGATAAGCTCATCCCGAAACATAGTATGTGAAGTCAGGAAAAACAATATTCAAGGATTATATGGAAGCATCCAGTGTCTCGGGCGGAATGGTCTTATGCGTTTCTATCGCCTTTTGCAGCGATTTTATCATTTTTTCTGTACACTTTCCGTTTCCTTTTTTTATGATTTGAACATCCACATCTTTCTTGCCCCATTCAGAATACACCTGCCGGATTGTTTTAAAATACAAGTCAATTTTATTGCCTTTAATCGCTGAACCTGTATCTGCTACAATCCCGTAGCCGTAACCTGGAATGTACAATATGCTGCCCAAAGGAAACATCTTCGGATCAGCCGCAATCGTGGACAGTGTATTTTTGTCACGACGCACTTTTACACCGGAATACGTAATACCGTAACCGGGATGATTCGGCCGTTTGCCAGTGGATTCATAGCCTGCTGTATATCCTGTTGCCGTGACCGTCATGGTCGTAATAACCTGCTCTTCGCGTGGAGCCAAAACAGGTGCAGACTGCCATTTCTTATGCTGGACCGGTTCTTTGTGACCGTAAACCTCATTGCCGGGCAATACCAGACAAATTGCGATTAACATGGTTCCCAAAACCCGTTTCCATACCAACATGGATCTCATAAAAAACCTCCCCTTGAGGCAAAGGCTTTCCAGAAATCCATAGGTTTATACGAACTATTGATTATTTTTGAACATCCTGCCCCGGATAAAGTCTGCTTAGCTTCACTTTATCTTCAAAAATATGCAGGAGCGTCCGCACAATAGGGGTGTGCTCATCGTCTGTGTGCAATATAATGGAAGCAGGAGATATCGAAATAAGGGTACTGACGATTCGATCTTCAACCTCCATCTCCAGTTCAATACCGGGCATTTCCACAATAATATCATCTGCATCAGGAGTCGGTATGGGCACCATGGCACTATCGAGAATGGTAAAATCATGCCCCCCTTGGTGAAGTACATGCACGAGTGGAACTTTGCTTTCCTGAAAAAACACAAAATATTTAAGCAGCCCCATAAATTCTTCGTATTGCCGATCTGCCCAGAATTCTTCCATGGCATAGTCAACGATTTCTTCAAGCTCTTTTTTATACGCATGCAGTCTGAATTGAATAAGCCCTTCCAAATTGATCACACGAAGCTCCTTGAAATCCTTTTCCAGGAGAGTGGTCAGCTTACCATGACGCTTTAAACGTCCTCGGGGACCATCATCATTTAACAGTGAGCGAATCATGCTACGAATTTGTTCGACGTCCTCTTTCTCCAGCAACGAGCAGGCTTTGTTGAGAATATGATTGAGTATCCTCCACTCCCTGACTTCGATAATATAATCCGCTATTGCCGAAGACATGATGCTGTATACACAGGGAAGAAAGCTTTCAAACGCCGAATTGCTCTCAGTGCCCTTGCAGGTCCATGCCACTTTGTTGTCCAGCTGTCTGAAAGTGAATCGAAATCCGCGCCGTGACATATGTAGTCCCTTGGTTCTACTTTTGACCACTTCGTAAAAACGGTCGGTTTCTTGATCTCCGTCTGTATTGGTCCACACTGTAAACAGTTCCATTGGCTCACTCCTTTCGATCACTGCTTTCAGTATATGGCGGCCTCCGAAGGGTTATACGAAGTGAACGACTGGAAACAGAAAGACATATGCAAAAGAGGCTGATCAGGTTTCAAAGAGACGTGAAGCGTGTTATAAACAATTACCGTGATTAGGTAAAAAACGAAAGCCGTTTGAATATTTAGGGTGGGGTATGTTAAGGTTATAGTGATATGAATTTTTCACAAGAGGGAGGAGATAAGATGTCAACGATGCTGAACATGCTGCGTACATTCATGATCGTCATATTGAGCCTCGTTCAGATTTTGTCCCTTCCTGTGACGTTTCACGCGGAAGATACCACTCAATCCCTTCAATTTACTTCAGGTTCTTCACTTATGCCTCAGGCTGAGGTTACTTCGTTAGAAACGGACTCTCACGGTCTGGAGCATCATTCCAAACCAGCGGTACGCAAATCCTCCCCGTTACTTCATCTGGTGATTGCTGTGGCTAAATCACTTCCCTTTGTCATTTTGATAGCGCTTGTGCTGCTCATGAGCATTCCTAAGCTACGTCTACCTTTTATTCCTGTCATCTGTAAGCTAAAGAAGCAATTATTCTTATTCCCCATCAAATTCACCTCTAGTTATGTGGCTTAACCTCCTTTTAGCATGCATATCACCACAATTGCATGTCTCTTTGCTAAATTTTCCTATTCATCTAATGCGTAAAATTTAATTTTATATTTTTTATTTAAAATTTGATGAATTCTAATTTTATCATGTCATTCCCAAAGTATGTGATTTATTTCCCATATCATTCACTTAAATAAACGTATTATACAGGAGGCTTTATAAATGGATATTCGAGAGTCTATTTTGCCAGGAATCGGAATTAAGTATCGAATAGATGCGGAGAGTGGTGACCGAATTGTCATTATTATTCATGATGATGGCAGACGTGAACTATATCACTTTGATTACGAGGATCTGGAACAAAGCATTTCTATGACAACCCTGAATGATCAGGAAGCACGATTGGTAGCCTCTATCATCGGTGGTATGACTTATAAGCCCAAGCAGCTTGAAAGTGTAGAAATGACTTTTGACGATTTTATTATCGAATGGTATAGAGTGGAATCCCACTATGCAAGTGTTGGCAAATCCATCGGGGAACTGGATGTAAGGCAAAATTCGGGTGCCACGGTTATTGCCATTGTGGAGAAAAAGGGAAAAAAGTATGTAAATCCTGGCCCTGAAGTGATTATTAGCGATGATGCCACTGTAGTTGTTGTTGGAGAACGTGACCAGCAGAAACGCTTTAAACAAATCCTTATGAACGGAAGCGGGTGATTGGATGGATCATCTGGTATTTGAGGTTGGATTGGCTATTACTCTAATCGCTGCAGTCGGGCTGATATCCTCCAAACTGCGCTTCTCGGTCATCCCTTTTTATATTCTGATCGGAATGGCAGTTGGACCGCATGCGATGGAGCTATGGCATTTTGATTTTCGGTTTATCGAAAGCGCCCCGTTTATTGATTTTATGGGGAGAATCGGAGTGCTGTTTCTTCTCTTCTACTTAGGGTTGGAGTTCTCAGTAGGTCGGTTGATTAAATCAGGTCGTTCCATTGCTGTAGGCGGTACCATTTATATTGGCATCAATTTTACACTGGGGCTGGCTCTGGGCTTCCTGAGCGGCTTTCCTGTAGCAGAGACACTGGTTATTGCCGGAATTACGACAATATCATCCAGTGCTATTGCAGCCAAGGTGCTGGTCGATCTCAAGCGTACCGCTAATGCTGAAACAGAAATGATTTTAGGTATTATTATGTTTGAGGATGTTTTCCTCGCCGTCTACATCTCCATCCTCTCCGGATTGGTTCTTAGCGATTCTTCCTCGCTCGGGGGTGTACTGCTATCGGCACTCATCGCGCTTGGCTTTATGCTTGCAGTTATTATTATCGGTCGAAAGGCCGTCCCTCTGCTAAATCGGATTCTCCGTATCCGCTCCAATGAGGTATTCGGACTTGTTGTTTTTGGCTCACTGTTTCTGGTGGCTGGCTTTTCGGAAACGATTCATGTAGCGGAAGCTATTGGAGCCCTGCTGGTTGGTCTAGTACTGGCCGAAACGGAACACGCCAAACGGATTGAGCATTTAATTGTTCCTTTCCGTGATTTCTTCGGTGCCCTGTTCTTCTTCAGCTTCGGACTGTCCATTGATCCGCTGTCCTTAGGAGGTAACGCCATATGGCTTGCGCTGGCAGCAGTCCTTCTCACACTATTTGGAAATATTTGGGCGGGTATGCTGGCTGGTCGTACGGCGTCCTTATCTCCCAAAGCATCCGCAAATATCGGTTTAACTATTGTGGCGCGAGGCGAATTTTCGATCATCATGGCCAACTTGGGTAAAGAAGGCGGTTTGCTTGATATTGTTCAACCTTTTGCAGCCATCTATGTACTCATACTGGCAATTCTTGGACCACTTCTGACAAAGCAGTCAAAGCCTATCTTTAATATTCTAAACAAAGTATTCAAATTTAAGGACCCTCGCTTACGAAAGGAAGAAAGCAAATCGGCGTAACTGTAAAAGCTGGATACGACAATCCATAGGAGGGAAGGCTATGCCGCACGCTGTAAAACATGCCAAAACTCTATGAGGCGGCTTGTGAAGCCCGCTTCAGGAGATGCGAGCAGGTTCCCTGTCTTTTATACGGTGATTGGCGGAATTACGGCATCCGTCGGTCTGGAATTGTTTTTACATCCGCACGATATGATCGCTGGAGGCGTTACAGGAATCTCCAGACTCATGTCGCTTTACACACAGGAGCATTTTGGATTACTGCTATTCGTATTAAACTTGCCACTAATGCTGCTGTATTCTTTGTCTACTCACAAGCCCATGCTGCTTCGCGCACTCCCCGGCTTGTTTGCCTTTTCAGGCTCAGCCATCATTCTCTCGCCTTTTCCGGCAGTGAGCGGCCATCCGGTCGTATGCGCTTTGGGAGGCGGAATCTGTATTGGGCTTGGCGCAGCGCTGACAGCTCGTCACGGGGGGCTGCTTGATTCACTAGGACTTAGCGAATCTGACGATGGCCGTCCATCCACTTTGGTACTAACCCATCGAAAAATTCCGTTAATACAGATTGTAATGTTGTGTAATGGCCTGCTGCTCATTACGGCTGGCTTTGTGTTAGGATGGGAGCCAGCCCTCTATTCCGCCTTATCCTGTCTCGCTGCTTACGAAACGACCCGGCTGATGTTTACTGGTCTGAGACGCACGGTCTGTATTGTCAGCAAAAAACAGCAAACTGTCGAAGATGCCATATATCGCAGGTTGCGTTTACACGGCACACCTATTGAAGGCTCTGCCCAGATAAAGGGTATGTTGAAAAGTGAATCAGATAAAAAAGAACAAATGGTCATCGTTTACAGCGTTCATCTTCTAGATTTGCAGCGCTTTAAGGCAGTCATCCAAATGGCAGACCCACAGGCTGAGATTATGCATATGAAGTGCTGGGAAACGTAGCAAAGCCCAATATATTAACCAAAATACGCTTTTACTCCATTGTCATGCGTATTGGCAATAATGATAAAATATAGCTAATATGTAGACACTAAAAAAGAGTAAGGATGTTGTAGCATCCCTACTCTTTAGCAACAGCCGCTTACAAGGGCGGTGGCAGTTCAAAGATTTGTTCACCGAAATAGGCCGTATACCTTTGGAGAGGGCGGTCCTTTGCAGGAGACTAGCCGACCGCCCATCTAAGCCATTCTGTTGTTTCTAACAGACGACAAAGAACGCTTTTCTACATCAATCCCTCCATTTGGATTAGTGATAGATAAGCGTTCTGGTTATAGCGCCTAATAACAGGTCTTAATTTTGCATAATAAAGTCATGCTCAATACTGCTGGCACTGTCAAAAGTACGAATAATATCATAACGGGTATTGCGCTGTGCCGGAATGTGACCCGTCTCACGGATCAACTGTAAAATGGATTCAATGTTGACCTTATACGTTGCACCTGCAGCGGAAACTACGTTCTCCTCAATCATGGTGCTGCCAAAATCATCGCAACCGTAGTACAGCGATTTTTTACCGATTTCCGGTCCCATGGTTACCCATGAAGACTGGATATGCTTGATGTTATCCAAAACAAGACGACTGATCGCTACAGTTTTCAAATACTCCTCTGGCGTCTGGCGTTCCTTCTTCAGGTTGGTGTTGTCTGGTTGGAAGGTCCATGGAATAAAGGCCAAAAATCCTTCAGAGTTATACTTGTTTTCAATGCATTCGTCCTGAGCATCACGGACACGCAACAAATGCAGTGCACGCTCCTCCATCAACTCGCCAAAGCCGATAACCATCGTAGCTGTCGTGTTCATCCCAACCTTGTGAGCTGTTTGCATAACATCCATCCAATCACGCCAGGAGCCTTTGAGACGGCTAATTTTGCGGCGTGTGCGGTCGTCCAAAATTTCTCCGCCTCCGCCTGGCAGCGAATCCAACCCAGCTTCATGAATGGCCCGAATCGTTTCCTCCATGGATAGACCGGATTTTTCCTTCATTTTGTGAATTTCAGCTGGTGAGAAGGAGTGCATCGTGATATCGGGAAAACGTTCCTTAATAGCTTTTAGCAAATCGGTATAATAGCTGAACGGCAGATTTGGATTTACACCGCCTTGCATTAGGATTTCGGTGCCACCTACTTCCTGCGTTTCCTTAATTTTTTGAAAAATTACCTCATCCGGCAAAACATAACCTTCATCGGAACCCGGTCTACGGTAAAAAGCGCAAAAGCGGCAGTATACGTCACACACGTTCGTATAGTTAATATTTCGTCCGATGACAAAGGTTTTTATGGGATCGGGATGCATGCGATTCATGACTTTATTTGCCGCATGACCTATTTTTTCAACCTCGTCTGATTCGAACAAAGCAACGGTATCCTCTAAATTCAGGCGTTCGCCGCGTAGGGCTTTATCTAAAATATGGTCGATTACACTCATGGTGTATCCTCCTTCGCTGTCACAGGGCGACGAAATGAAAGACAGGACTTATGAACGAGAATGCTTTCACAAACCTGCGTTCGAACCCTGCCGTAATGTATGTTCATGACTAGCCTTGTATGTTGTCTGTGCTATTTAGCATAGTAAAACCTAATGATAATACTAACATATCTTTAGGTAAGGAACCATACTTAGACTGAAAAGTGCCTTTTTTCACACTGTCTTTCATGTCATTCATATAGAAAACAGCAAGTCTCCTGAATACCGGAAACCTGCTGCTTAAGGCTGTACCTATTTGTTTCCCTCGTATAACGTTAAGCTGCTACGGTTGTGCTAACTCTCTAGCGCAACGCCTCATCCAGATCACGGATCAGGTCATCAATGTCCTCCAGACCTACGGAAAAACGGAGTAGACCGTCCGTAATCCCGCGCTCCAACCGGACACTTTGCGGCATAGCCGCATGTGACATCATTGCTGGGTACGACAAGATACTTTCCACAGCTCCCAGACTCACCGCCACAATGGGAATACGTACACGACTGAGGACCTCTTTTGCACGCTCACCAGAACCCACATCGAACGATATCACTGCACCATAACCGCTCGATTGACTCTCATGAACTGCACGCCCTGGATGGTTCTCCAAACCCGGATAGTATACCGCTTCAATGTCATTGCGCTCGTTTAGCCAGTTTGCAAGCTTAGCTGCACTTTTTTCGCTGTGAGCCATACGCGCCTCTAGTGTCTTCATCCCACGCATAAGCAACCAAGACTCTTGCGGAGCCAGCACGGTACCCAATCCATTCTGCAGCTGCTTGATTTGTCTCCCCAATGATTCAGTACGAGCTACCGCAAGTCCTGCCAGTACATCACTGTGTCCACCTAAAAACTTGGTCGCACTGTGCAATACAATATCGACTCCCTGCTCAATCGGACGTTGATAATAAGGTGTCATAAAAGTATTATCCAATAACGTCAACAGCCCATTATCTCTTGCCCAAGAGGTTATTCCTGCCACATCGGTAATTTTGAGTGTCGGATTAGAGGGGGTTTCCATATACACAGCCCTTGTATTTTCCTGCAACGCCTCTTTCACAAGGTTGAGATCCGTCATATCAACGAAGGTCGTTTCGATATTCATCCGTTTCAAGATGGAGGTCAGCAGTCGATATGTTCCTCCATATACGTCCTCCGAAACAATGACATGATCACCAGCCGATAAGAGCATAAATGTAGTGGAGATAGCAGCCATACCAGAGGCAAAGGCAAAACCGCAAGCTCCGCCTTCTAATAATGCGATATAATCTTCTAAAGCTTGTCGTGTCGGATTACCTGAGCGGCTATAATCATGCTGTGGAGGATTAAAAATATCATGATGGTGAAAGGTCGAAGCTTGATAGATCGGGACACTCGATGCCCCTGTAACACTGTCAATTTCAGAGCCAAAATGCAGCAGCTTGGTTGCGAATTTCCGCCCTTTGTCCTGATCCTCTCCGATCTTCCTCGCATCCTCTATCATTGCTGCTCCCCTCCTTCTACTTCTTGACGTGCCGCTTCCAGTGCCGAACGCAAATCTTCAATCAGGTCATCTGTATGCTCGATACCTACGGAGAAACGAAGCAACCTGTCATCTACCCCGACTGCATCCCGAATTTCTGCCGGTATGTCCGCATGTGTCTGCACAGCAGGATAAGTCATTAGCGATTCCACACCGCCCAGACTTTCGGCAAACGCAATAAGCTTAATATGACGAAGCAAAGGCTCCACATAACGAGCATCCTTTACTTTAAAGGAGAAAATCCCTGTGTTTCCGCTGGATTGTTTATTTTGTATCTCACGACCCGGATGACCTTCAAGCGCCGGGTAAAATACTTCCGCCACTGCCGGATGCGTCAGTAAATAATTAGACAACACCGTTGCATTATACTCATGTCGATCCATGCGCAGCGCTAACGTCTTCATCCCCTTCATCAACTGATAACAGTCGCTCGGGGAAAGCACGGCCCCTATGGAATTGTGCAGGAAGGAAATTTCAGCTGACAGCTCTTTTCCTTTGGTTACAATCAACCCTGCCAGCACATCGTTGTGCCCGCCCAAATATTTGGTTGCGCTATGTACCACAATATCCGCACCCAGTTCCAATGGCCGCTGGAAATATGGTGTTAGCAGCGTATTATCTACAATAGTAAGCAACTCATGTTGTGATGCCCATGAAGCCACCGCTTGAATATCAGTTATCATCATTAACGGGTTTGTAGGCGTTTCTATGAATACAGCTTTGGTATTCGGTCGACATGACTGTTGGAGTGCTTCAAGATCGTTTGTATCCACATAGCTTGCGGTCACACCAAATTTGGATAAAATACGCTCTAGCAAACGATAGGTCCCGCCATAAAGATCCAGCGATACAATGAGGTGGTCTCCCTGTCCAAACAATGCAAATACAGTTTGCAGCGCTGCCATACCTGAGCTGCAAGCAAAGCCTGCATCACCAGATTCAAGTGCAGCAGCAGCCTCTTCCAGTACCTTTCGCGTGGGATTAATCGTCCGAATGTAATCAAACCCAGTGCTTTGGCCCAGACGGGGATGGCGGAACGCCGTAGATTGGTAAATCGGGTAATTAACAGCCCCAGTTACTGGCTCCTCAATTGAACCAATTTGTGCCAATCTGCTTTCGATTTTCCACTGTTTCTCACTCATATGAATCCTCCTGTTCACTTCCATAGTAGGTGCTATAACATATGCTGCAAAAATGGATGTCCAAGACTATACTGCTGCGCTACTGCAAGGTGTTACTGTATAAGGGTAAACGACAAGCCCCTTTTTAAATCTGAGGTCCGATATCATAAGGTGTTTCTTGGTATACATAATAGTTAAGCCAATTTGAAAACAATAAATTAGCATGAGCTCGCCAGATAGAGGGTGGTATGCGTTCAGGATCATCGTTAGGAAAATAATTTTTGGGGACGTCAATATCCAGTCCTTTGGCCACATCGCGGTCGTATTCCCATTTAAGTGAAAGCGGGTCATATTCAGAATGCCCTGTTACAAAAATTTGTTTACCGTCAAGTGTGGCTACCAGGTATACTCCAGCTTCCTCGGATTCGGATAAGACTTCTAATTCGGCAATATGATCAATATCTTCCCGCCGAACTTCTGTATGTCTGGAGTGAGGAGCATAAAACAGTTCATCAAAGCCGCGTAGCAATTTCACTTTAGGTTTAATCACGGTGTGTGGAAATACGCCAAAGCATTTGGTGTCGAGCCCGTATTTAGGGACATCGAAATGATGGTATAAGCCTGCCTGTGAGGCCCAACAGATATGCATGGTCGAAGTTACATTCGTTTTCGTCCATTCAAAGATTTGCCGGATCTCCTCCCAGTAGTTCACATCCTCAAACTCAAGCTGTTCAACCGGTGCTCCTGTAATGACCATGCCGTCAAAACGACTGTTCTTGATCTCATCAAACGTTTTATAGAACATGTTCAAATATTCTTGCGATGTATTTTTGGATACATGAGACTTCATATGCACCAGCGTAACGTCCACTTGCAACGGCGTATTGCCGACCAAGCGTAACAGTTGGGTTTCCGTCGTTTCCTTGGTAGGCATTAAATTCAAAATGGCGATACGCAACGGACGAATATCCTGATGATAAGCCAAGCTTTCATCCATTACGAAAATATTTTCGCCCTCCAGCACTTCCTTGGCAGGCAGCGTGTCTGGGATTTTAATCGGCATGTAAACTCACTCCTTGATCGGTAAGTTGTGCGAAAATCGTCTGGTAGAGATGCCAGCATATAATAAAAAGACCTTTCTCAGTTAGAGAAAGGTCATATTTGTATCCATATGCGCCTCTCTCATCTGTCAGGGCTACGCTTTTTTGTACAAAGCGCGAGTCCTGCAAGAATTAGCACCGTGCGATAAAAATCGCCGGTTGCCGGGTATCATCGGGCTAGTCCCTCCACCTGCTCTTGATAAGATTTCGCTATATTCATTTTGGGTTCACAAAGTTCTTGTTGTTCACTTTAATGCATCGGCTGGGCTTCGTCAAGATGGACTTATAAATTTGTGCCCTGCATTCACATTTTGTCTACCTTTTCCATAGGTTAAATCATATCCTCGCTGTCGCAGAAGCTCATATGACTGCTGTTGATTTTGCCCATGATTTTGCGCTTGAAAGGCCGTAGGCCGAGCGTTATACTATACAAGTGCTAATAGGCAAAAATATGGTGCAGCAGTGTAGATTAGAGTGTTTTCTGCGATACTGTGGCAATCTAAAAAAGACCATTTGTGAGGTGAATCCGGAATGGAAGGCGACCCGAGTCCGAATAGGCGGCGATCCCTGAACAACAGCATAGGAATGACTTCAGCTTGCCGAAAGACGGGACGCCAGGCTCCGCATGCTCCAAAAGCCTTCTGCTTTTGATGATATGCACGCTTACCCGAACCGGCTAACTGGCTAACTGAGTCCATTCCTTATGCTTAAGGTAAACGTATTTCCGTTACGACGGAGCATAAGGAGTGACATATATGAAAATCCGTTTGGTTAACAACGGGGTTTTTACCCCTGTCGAAGAAATTGAAATGGCGCTCACTGCACCGGCAGAAGGCTTTTATTGGATTGATGCCGATGTCGAGGATCTGACAGTGCTCCAGCCCTTATTTTCTATGCATGATCTTGCAGTAGAGGACTGTTTAAGTGAAGAAGAACAGCGTCCAAAGATTGAAATTTATGAAAGCCATTATTTTATCGTTGTAAATAGTATTCGTTTTGATGATGAAGAAATATTTTTGCGTGCTTTGAACATTTTTCTCGGCCGCCATTTTATCATTACGGTGACCAAGCAGAAAATCAATGAGCTTCGTACTCTCAAGCCTATGCTGTGGGAGCAGGAAGTCAGCCAGCCTGACCGTTTTATGTATCTGTTGGTCGACTTGATCGTTGACAACTATTTTCTGGTTGGTGACCGGATTGAGGTTCGTATTGAAAAGCTGGAAGAAGACATTCTAATGCATACGAAAAAGTCGCACTTGAACGAAATCATCGGCTTGCGCAGTGAGATTCTATGGCTAAAAAAAGTGCTTGGCCCGCAAAAGGAAGTCATCAATACCCTGAACAAACGGGATTTGCGACTTATCGACGATCAACTACAAAAATATTTTAGCGACATTTATGAAAATGCTGTGAAAATTTCGGAGACTTTCGAAACTTATCGCGACTTGATGGGGAACCTTAGAGAAGCTTATCAGTCAAGTATCGCCAACCGTGCTAATGAAATCATGCGTGTGTTTACCGCCATTACAACCGTATTTATGCCGTTGACGGTCATTACCGGAATATATGGGATGAACTTTGATAATATGCCTGAGCTTCATACACGTTATGGTTATTTTGTCGTCATTGGGATTATGGTGGCACTAGGTGTCAGTATGTTCTGTATTTTCCGCAAGAAGGACTGGGTTTGAAAAGAAGAGAGTAAACCAAAACTACCAAGCTGGGTGCTTATTCCGATTTTTCAAGCTTGGTCATCAAAAGCAGCAGCCGATTCCTATGAGGAACTCGCTGCTGCTTTTTTATGTTGCACCTTATTTGTACTTTAGGACACTTCCAATCGTCTCTATATTATCCAACATGTTGGTCAGGTACCTCCTGATGGCGGAACCGTATACGAATCAGTCGCAATCGCTCATAAATTTGATCCAGTCCTGCTTCCGTCGCTTTTTCTTCTCCATACACTTTTAGCATAATGGGCTTGAGCAGCGTATCTCCCAACTCTGCATAAGCAGACCAGATGGCTGCTTGCTCCTCCTCAGATACATGTACCAATTCCTTGCAGATCAGCTTCTCCATATCCATTCCATCCCTATCCAAATGTTCCACAGCTTCAATCATTTCTCGGCGGTGCAAGCCTGCCTTCATTCCGATATGCTCCAGTAAAAGACCGTCCGAAATGCCTTCGACAATCGCTCTAGTCAGGCTAAACTTGTTTAGTTCCTGTCTGTACTGGTTTTCTTTTTGCTTGTACAGCCATGACAAAAAAACTTCTTCTTCAAGTGCCTCTGTTACCCAGTTCAGCGGAAATGGCGTAGTCCGATCATTTTGCTTCGTAATAGCCAATAGCTCCGTCCCATATTGCGACACCTTACCCAGGCCCATACCAGGCAGTTCTAACAATTCTTCTTCGGTATGAGGAAGAAAGACACTGATGAGTCGAAGTAGTCGATTCGTAGCGATAAAATAAGGTGCTTTTCGCTCAGTTGCTGCCTTTTGCCGTCTCCACATTGTCAATTGTTCATACACCTCATCACGCGGAAACAAATCACTATAGCAATACAGCTTTTGTAGCGTTTGTCCACGTCCTGATGATCCTGCTTGTTCATGAAAAACGCCATGAATTAGAGGCCTGTATCCCTCAGCCATCTTGAGCGCCAGCTCATGACGGTATACATGCAGTAATTCCTGCCACAAACTGCCCTCATACCAAAGGTCGTCTATACTTTCATCTGGGACATGGTGTGTGCTCCAGCCTGCACTCCATCCCCCTTCATGTTGTCCAATCCATACCTGCGCAAAGTCCTCACAGCCCTGTTCATTCCGTTTGGACAAGCGATTTAAAAATACAATCTCCATGATTCTTCCTCCCTCATATAATTAGATTACTGACCCGCACAATACAAAAACGCAAAAAAAGCACCTATCCCGCGTATTCGCAAGAAAGGTGCTTCCCTTTTTGATCCGTACTATGCTGTTGCCTATATGATAACCGGACCTTGGAGTACCGTCAACCATAAATTCTAAGAATTCAGCTTTTCCTTGGCCAAAGCCAGAGCTCCGCACAATCCAGCATTGTCACCCAATCCTGGAGATACGATATATTGCTCAATTTCTGTAGTCAGACTTGAATGCTGTACATACCCGTTTAAAAGTTGTTGAAGCTTGGTACGAATGAGCGGGAACAGCTGATCCTGCTTCATTACTCCGCCGCCCATAATAATTTTTTGCGGTGAGAGGATTAAAATATAGCTCATTAGAGCCTGTGCCAGATAATGCGCCTCCATTTCCCAGGCAGGGTGATCCACAGAAAGCTCGTGTCCTTTAACCTTCCATCTTTTTTCGAGCGCCGGACCGGCTGCCAGTCCTTCCAGACAATCTCCATGATATGGACATGTGCCCTCATAGTTATCCTCTGGATGGCGACGTACCAGAATGTGTCCCATTTCCGGGTGGGACAATCCATGTACCAGCTTTCCGCCAACCAAAGCACCCGCTCCGATGCCTGTACCTATTGTAATATACAGACAGTTGTCCAATCCTTTAGCCGCACCCCAAATGGATTCACCCAGTGCTGCTCCATTTACATCCGTGTCAAACCCCATAGGTACATCGAAATGCTCCTTCAGTTTGCCAATCAGATTATAATTTCCCCAATGCGGCTTTGGCGTTGTTGTAATATAACCATATGTATCACTGCCTTCGATAGGATCAATTGGTCCGAATGAGCCTACACCCAGCGCTTCAATCCCTTTGCCTTCAAAAAATGCGATGACATTCTCCATGGTTTCTGCTGGAGTTGTTGTTGGAAAGCTTGCTCTTTCCAAGACCTCCCCACGTTCATTTCCGATTCCACATACGAATTTGGTGCCGCCTGCCTCAATTGCTCCCAATACTGTCATAGCTGTTGTAATCCCCTCTCCATGATCTCTCTTCACTATATTCACCTGAAACGAGCCTAAGGTCAATCCCCTTATCACAATTGTATAAAATCCTTCACATGGCTATATATCTTCGCTGACATAATGGCATATAAATAAGGACACTCACGCACCAAGCGTCAGCATCCCTATATAACTTAGTCTATCTGAAATGTACATCCCCAGCCTAACAGCTCTTCATTATGATCCGGTTGCGACACCCATCAACGTACACAAGCTTTTCATTTCAAGTTGCTCAAATTTGTCGACAATTTGCACGTGATCCAGTGTCAACAGACAGCTGTCTAAAGCACATGCAACAGGCACATCACAGTGAATTTTAGCAAGTTTGCGTGAAAGATGCAGCATATCCAAATCACTCTCGATCTTTTTACGGACCGACGGTGTCAATTGATCTAGATTTTCCAGAATGCCTTCAATGGAGTCGTATTCCTGCACCAGCTTGAGGGCCGTTTTTTCACCAATTCCGCGTACTCCCGGGTAATTGTCACTTGCATCACCCATCAGACCTTTGAGGTCCACCACTTGGCGCGGCTTAAGCCCTTTTTCAGACAACAGCGTCTCCGGGGTATATACCATGTAATTGCCATGTCCTTTTTTCATAATAATGACTTGTGTCCGCTCATCTACCAATTGAAGTAAATCATGATCTCCCGATAGAATCATGACATCCATGTCCTCATTTTGCGAATAATGGCGTGCGAGCGTACCGATGCAATCATCCGCTTCAAAGCCTTCCGCCCCAATGTTGGGAATGCCGAGGCTGTCCGTCACTTCACGGATCAAAGTAAATTGAGGAATCAAATCATCTGGCGCGTCGGCTCGGTTTCCCTTATACGCAGCAAAATGTTCCCCACGGAATGTCGTTCCGCCCATATCCCAGCAGCAAATGACATGTGTAGGATTAAAGGTTTGGACTGCATCCCAAAAATATCGAATAAAACCATATATGGCGTTCGTTGGTACTCCAGCTTTTGTACGACGGATATAACCGTTTGCAGCGGTTGCATAATAAGCACGAAAAAGCAGGGCCATGCCGTCAACCAGCATTACGGATTGTTCATTGCGTTGTGTCACAGATTGTATTGCTCCCATTCATCATATTATTTAACCCCCACAGTATAACATATCATGGTGGTAAATTGGGCGTTACTGAGCTCCCCATGTCCCCTCAAATGTTTCCTCTTTGAATCCTACCGTTACTTTACTCCCGTCAGTTACAATTGGACGTTTGATTAATCTTCCATTCGAGGACAAAAGTGAAATTTGCTCTTCACGGCTCATGTTTCCAAGCTTATCTTTCAGCTTTAACTCTTTGTATACTTCACCACTTGTATTGAAAAACTTTTTCAACTCCAGCCCGCTTTTATTAATCAAGTCTTCCAGTTCCTCCGGGCCGGGCGGTTGTTCAAAAATAGGAATCAGTTCCGTCTCATGCCCCTTGTTTTGCAGCCATTTCACTGCATTACGACAGGTGCTGCATTTAGAATATTGATATACTTTCAGTTGGCTCATCGCTAGATTAACCTCCATTTAGTTTCAATCTATTATTGAATATTTTATTCTGGATGATATTGAGCTCTTAACAGCTCTTGCATTCTGATCATATCGTCCGGCAGAGGAGCGTAAAACGTCATCCACTCCCCGGTCACAGGATGTACCAAGGACAATTCCGAAGCATGCAGGGCTTGTCGAGGCATCCTCGCATCAAGCTGATCATAGCGCTCACGTTGCACAGCGTCATTAGGTGTAATCCGGTACATTTTATCTCCGATCAACGGGCATCCGATATATGTCATGTGCACCCGAATTTGGTGCGTACGTCCAGATTCCAATTTTAAACCGATGCGGCTTCCTCCGCTCCACACTTCCTCCAGCTTATATAGCGTAAGAGCAGGATAACCATCCGGGGTCACCATGCGCAAATGCGGATTATCCGGGTTGCGGTCAATCGGTCCGTCCACCCTGCCTTCCTGCTGCTGAGGGCGTCCATGCACCAAAGCTGTATAGCGCTTGTCCACCGTTCCCGCAATCATCTGTTCGGAAATATGCTGGTGAACATACGGATTTTTAGCTACAACTAGCACGCCCGTCGTCTCCTGATCAAGACGATGAACAGGACGAAACCGAAACAGCTCCCCCTTGGTCTGCCAATAATGCACAACCCCGTTAGCCAGCGTCCCTGTGTAGTGACCATGAGTCGGGTGGACAATCATGCCCGCCGCCTTGTTCACTACTAACAGATGTTCATCCTCAAACAAAATCTCAAAAGGAATGGGTTCGGGTAAAATATCGTCGGAACGCTCGCGTTCCATGCGAATCTCTACTCGATCCCCGGACTTTACCTTTACGCTGATATACACACGTATCCCGTTCAGCATAATCCCCTGTTCGGTCAGCTTGAGTTTGGATATGAGCTTACGAGAAATGTTCATACGTTTTTGGAGAATGGTCTTCAACAACATGCCCTCCTCCTCAGGAGGGATCATATATACGATAGGTTCATAGTACAAGCTCATCACAAATTCCCGATTGCCTCCTTATTTGCGGAACACCTTTTTGCTGCGCACATATTCGACATCGGGCACACCCTGACGCACATTCGCTGTGCGAGCCACAACAAAGAAGTAATCGGACAGGCGGTTCAAATACCGACGTACCGCGGGATTGATATCTGTGTGCTTACCTAGTGTAACCGCACGGCGTTCCGCGCGTCGGCAAACCGTGCGGCAAACATGAAGCGTCGAAGATAATGTGCTTCCTCCCGGGATAATAAAGCGCTCCACCTTTGGATTTTCCTCCTGGCATGCATCAATCCAGCCTTCCAGCCGCTCTGCCAGCTCGTCTTTTACCTTATATTTACTTTCATTGATTTTAACAAACGCCAAATCCGAACCACAATCGAACAGCTCCTGCTGTATTTCTTCCAATTGAGTCCGAATGTCCGCAAACTTCTCCCCTTCGGCAAAGCTGATTGCTTGTCCTACAAAGCTGTTCAGCTCGTCAATGGTACCGTACGCCTCCACACGGTCGTCATCTTTGGACACTCGGCCGCCGATCACAGAAGTTTGCCCTTCATCGCCTGTTCTGGTATAAATACCCATATCATTCCATCCCCTTTATCATTCTGTGAGTGCTTTCAGTACCTTGATGGCTTCTTCCTTATTGCTTGTGCGTGGCGGTATGGTAGCAAATAATGTGTTTGAGTTATATTTTAGGTCCTTAAACATCTTCATCTGCTCCACCGGAATTCCGTACAAATGGGTTTCCTTGATTACATCCGTTCCTTCTTCCCCTTGCTCCTTTTTCTTAAATACGCCGCCCTCGAACACACCCCGGGCATACGTCTTTTTGTCAAAGGCATCATCTAACGGTAGATTCGAGCCATTCTGTCCATACAACTTCATATCCTCTTCCGGCAAAAGAAACAAATCATGCTCTCCGGCCGCATATTCTACGACCAGTTTCTGCTGGTTGTACAGTGGGCTGACTGATATCTCGATCGTCGGAGCCTGTTCGCCCAGCTTATCCTTAAGCTTTTGTGCCAGCTCATCACGAATAACTGAAGCATCCCCTTTATCCATAATAAATATGGAAAAGCTGTCCTTGTCCCGTCCCCCACATCCAGCCAATAGTACAAGTGCTATGATTCCGATAATCCATGGCGATAGCCTTTTTAGCCCTGCTCTCATATGTATGCCCCCTCTTCCATGCCACTAATATATCATAAGTTGTGAACGCAAAAAAAGAAGGCCCTGCGGCCTTCTTCGTAGCTACGGTGACTTCACACAGTTACACTCTGCATTCCATACCGTACAGCTTCATGTATTCATTGATTTTCAAATCAAGCTTGCAGCTGATCTCGATGACAAGAGCAGAGGTGAAGGACTGCTCTTCCTGAAACGTCCGCATCATCTCATTGCGCAGGAACAAAATTTCATCTTCCAGGGAAATGTCGTATCCTATTGAACTCGGCGACTTATATCCAACATATGACATGAGCACTCCTCCTGTAATTGAAAAATTGAACTTCCTGCTTCCGATTTCAAATTATAGCATAGAAATTTAGAAATAAAAGACTATTTTCTATGAATTACCCATAAAAAAATAATTTTAACCTTCTTTTTTAACTTTTTCTACAAAATGACCAATCCGATCCAGAGCTTCCGTCAGCTGAGTGACAGAAGTCGCATATGAGCACCGAAGGTAACCCTCGCCTCCCAAACCAAACACATTGCCCGGTACAGCTGCAACTTTGGCCTCTGCCAATAGGCGCTGCGCAAATTCATCCGAACTGAGTCCTGTGCTTTGAATACTCGGGAAAACGTAAAAAGCCCCTCTTGGCTCGTGGCATTCCAGACCAATGTCGCGGAATCCCTCAACCATCAGACGACGACGCTGATTATAGGCTTCTACCATTCGATCTTTCTCACCCATACCATTTCGCAAGCCTTCCAGTGCTGCAACTTGGCCCATAGAAGGCGCACACATAACAGTGTACTGATGGATTTTGAGCATAGCAGCAATCAAATCAGGATGCCCGCAAGTATATCCAATACGCCAGCCAGTCATAGCGAAGGCTTTGGAGAAACCACTGACGAGAATCGTACGATCCATCATACCCGGTACCGAAGCAAAGCTGACATGCTTGTCGCCATAATTCAATTCGGCATAGATTTCATCTGAGATGACGATCAAATCATGCTTTTCCACGATTTCCGCAATCGGAAGCCAATCTTCATAAGTCATCGTAGCCCCGGTCGGGTTGCTCGGATAGCATAAAATCAACACCTTGGATTTTGGTGTAATTTTTGCCTCCAGCGCCTCAGCCGTCAGCTTAAACTCATCCTTGGCAAACGTTTCAATGCCAACCGGAATCCCGCCGCCAATCGAAGTGATTGGAGAATAGGAAATGTAGCACGGCTCAGGCACGAGAATTTCATCACCAGGTACAATTAAGGCGCGCAACGCAAGATCAATCGCCTCGCTACCTCCAACTGTTACGATAATCTCATTTTTAGGATCATAGCGGACGTCAAATTGCTCATTCAGATACTCACTAATCGCTTCACGCAGTTCTGGCGTTCCCGCATTAGACGTATAGCTGGTGAAGCCTCGCTCCAATGAATAGACACAGGCTTCCCGCATATGCCAAGGGGTTGTAAAATCCGGTTCGCCTACCCCCAGGGTAATAATGTCCTTGTTACCACCCACCAGGTCAAAAAACTTACGGATACCCGATGATGGAATCTCGCGTACCAATGGGGATAAATAAGAACTCATGGCCTTGTTACTGTCGGTAAATGCTTCTGTTTTGAGATTCATCATGATCTTCCTTTACGGCGAAATCATCAGACGATTATCTTCCTGATGGTCCTCAAAGATAATTCCGTCCTGCTTGTATTTTTTAAGCGTAAAATTAGTCTTGGTAGACAATACCGAGTCAATAGGCGACAGTTTCTCCGACACAAAATTAGCGACCTCACGGAGATTGCGGCCTTCCACCTCTACCAGCAAGTCATATGCTCCGGACATGAGATAAACAGATTTAACTTGCGGATACAAATAAATCCGTTCTGCAATCCCTTCAAATCCTCTTCCACGCTCAGGTGTAATCTGCACTTCGATCAAAGCGGTAACCTTTTCGTCGTCGACTTTGTCCCAATTGACTACAGCGGCGTATTTGACGATCACATGTTGGTCTTCAAGCTCTTTAATTGAGGTGCGTACGTCTTGCTCGTCTACCCCCAGCATAGTAGCCAATAGAGTCGGTGTTCTTCTTGCATCTTCTTTTAACAATTCCAGCACTTTTAGTTTCAATTCATTCAGCTCTGTCATTCTACATAAGGCCTCCATCGAAAGAGATTACTATACATCATACAATACGCACTTTAAACCTGCAAAGAAAAACCGTCCGCCCCGGTAAACCCGGCAGACGGACGGCTGTTATGGGAAATTGCTTCAAAAACGGAAAATCCCGTTTACATATAATAAGGGTTGCTTTGATGAGTAGATTGGCCTTGCTGATGCATAGGTTGACCATATACTCCCGCGGATGACGACTTCTGCTGAATGAACTGTTGGCATTCCTGTTGGGTCTTGCGAGCTTCTTGAATCTGTTTGTCCAAATCGATGCGCAGCGCTTTAGTCGGAGCGGAGTACATATTATTCTGGCTCATTAGATGATACAAATCACCTTGCAGACGCAATGTATCATTCGTAAGGTCGGTGAACATCTGACGCACAGACGGACAATTGGATTCTGTCGTCGCTGTTGTGTACTCGCGCACTGTACGTTTCATATCAGCAAGAATGGTATAGAGCAAATCCTCTTCGGGCATAAATGACATATTGTTTTGTGAATACATTCTGTCAAACCTCCTTTATTAGTTAGTCCAAATTACTGCTGCGGCTGCATTGGAGCAAGCTGCTGATGCTGTTGAAGAGCATTAGAAAGCAGATTCAAGTGGTGCTCATGAGTTCTTGCCAGTTGCAAACAGGCTTGTTGGATGGCTGGATGCTGAATAGACGCCGCTGTGGCCGCACATTGTTTGAGTAGTAGTTCTTCATTGGAAATGGAGTCCACGATGTACTCCAGCTCTTTGCCTGACAAGGGTTGCATGTTCGTAGATTGCATAATCTCTGTGCCTCCTTAAATGTTTTGTTGCACGCTGGTTATCTTGTCCCTTTGGCGAAATACTATGTACGCATAAGAGATACTACATATTACCTATGAGGAGTGCTATTTTATATGGAGTTGATAATCGGGAAAACATATTGGCCTAATACCTTGGAGCAGACGCTTGATTTTCCGCCTTTGGCAGAGGATTTAAATTGTGATGTATTGATTATCGGGGGAGGGATGAGCGGATCCATTTGCTCCAGGTTATTGGGAGAACAACAGGTAGACACCGTGGTTATTGACAAGCGCAAGCTGGTACACGGAAGCTCTTTGGCCAATACAGGACTGCTGCAATATAGCAATGACAAGACCTTAACCTCTTGCATCCACACGTTTGGTGAAACGAACGGCGTACTGTTTTACCGCATGTGCAAAGATGCTCTGGATCAGTTAGAAAAGCTGTCCACCACACTGGATACAGACCCTACCTTTATTCGGCGCAGCAGCCTGTACTATGCAAGTACGTGGGAGGATGTATTGATGCTTCAGGAAGAGTACGAACAGCTAACCCGGTTTGGATTTCCAGTGGAGTTCTGGGATGAGCAACAAGTTGCTGCCCGATTTCCTTTTCGAAAACCAGCGGCGTTGTACACACATGAAGATGCTGAAGTGAATCCATTTTGTTTTGCCCAGGGGCTGCTGCAATCTGCCAACCGTCTTGGTGTTCGCTTATATGAGCATACGGAAGCCAAGCATTTTGATTTCAACGATAATGAGGTCGTTTGTCATACCAGCGGTGGAATGATCCGAGCAAAAAAAGTTGTTTTTGCAACAGGTTATGAAACACAAGAGATTAAAGCCGATCGCGGAGCCGTTCTAGAGAGCTCTTATGCTATCGTCACCAATCCAATCGAAGATGCTCCCTTATGGCATGAGCAGTGTCTGATCTGGGAAACTGCTCGTCCTTATCTATATATGCGCTCCACACCGGAGGGACGGATCATTATTGGTGGTTTGGATGAACCTATATTGGACGCCAGCCAGCGTGAAATCAGGCTCTTACATCAACAGCAAAAGCTGCTACAATCGCTAAAGGAATTTTTTCCCGGTGTCCCATTTCAAATCGACTATGCTTGGGCAGCTGTATTTGGTTCCTCTCATGACGGCTTGCCGTATATTGGTCCACATCCGCGTTTTCCAAATTGCTACTTTTTGGAGGGTTACGGAGGGAATGGAGCAGTCACGAGTATGATGGCAGCACAGCTATTGGCTGATGAACTGACGGGCATACACCGACCTGAAATGGAGCTTTATTCTCTGACTCGTTCTACCAAACCCTCGCCCGAAACAACGGAACCGATGATTTAATTGGGATATAACAAAACCTCCTTTTCCTATATAAATGGATTTGGAGGTCATTTGTATGGAAATTCCAATTATTCGGTTTGCTTGTGCCAGCGTCGTGCATGGGAATCGGACTTGCATTGCTTCGTTTTTTGTTCCATTTTCAGCACACTTCGCATAAAGAGCCATCCAATCACTGGCATCAATGCCAGTCCAATCAACAGCCAGATCATCGCCGTAGGAGCCTTGCTGATACTTAGGACGCCCAAGAAAATGAGTGTCCCCGTCAACCGACCTATCATTAAGCATAGTTCGCGCAGTACAACCAGTTCCACTCTCTGATTAGCGTCTCCTTCACTCGTACCCATTAGATCAAAGCTCGCAGAGATCATAGGAATTAAATACAAGGGCATGAATAAAGCGGTGCCAATCCCCATAATCAGCAGCGTGCTATACTCCATACGCCACAATAGCGGTAAAAGCGCGATCACCAACAGCACGGCACCCAACAACATACCAGCCGAGCGATAGTGTGGCTTGAGCCATTTTCCGACAGCCCAAAAGCTGAAAAATGAAACCCCCGATGTAATAAGTGAAAACTGTGCTAGCTTCCATTCCTGTTGAGTAACTACATACACAAGCAGCGTAATCAGGAAAGCAAACACACCTTCACGAATGCCCTGCGTAACAAGCGATAACGACAACGGACGCCACATACTTCCTTTTTGTGACAATCGCTGCTTAGGCTCTTTCCAATTGTAATTTCCTGTCGGTTTACGCTTGCGAAGAAAGAAACTTAGCACCACTCCTACGACATAAAAGGCCAAGGAAATACTGAATATCACACGATAACCCGCGTCATCCTCCATACGCGCAATAATCCAACCAGAGAGCCAAGGACCCACTATACCGGAAAATGAGCCCAGCAGGCCCACCCATCCGTTAAAATGATCACGACTTGCCTGATCCGTGACTTCGAAAAAAATGACATTAAACGCCAGCCAAAATAAACCTAACGCTGCACCCAACAACATTCCGAGCGGCCATATGTAGTTTACAGCCTGCGGTCCCGTATACAACACGATTAGATAGAATAGGCCGGACAATGCGGTTCCCACGCGCAGGGCATTCATTTTGTTATGTTCCTTGACCCACTTTCCAGCTACCCAGACCATAATTCCCAGCGCAATTTGTTGACTGACATTAAACCATCCGATCATCGCGTAATCCTGCCTGCTTTTCCACAAATACACATTAAGAAATGTGCCGGACAATGCTGCTGCAAACACAAACAATCCATTCAAGCTTAATAGCAGAATGGATTGTCCGTTCAGGTTTGATTTCAATGCAGTTCCCCCTAACGGAAAGATCACCAATCAGCTTATTACGAGTCAGCTTGTTCAAAGATTTCTTTGATTTAACATGCCCGTATTGAGCTTGGACCTATCCGGGGAATCGCTATTTAAATATTGGAAATACCGCTGAGCTTCTCCAGCATTCGCAGTCGGTCATTCTCTGACAAAGTCTGCTGAACATGGAAGCAGCTAGGACACACATAAACATTCAAGACGAACGGCAAATCCAGAACAGGCTTACCGAGCACTGGAGATATCGATGGTTCGAAGCCTTCTCTGGTTACGGTTTGCGAACCCGCATGCAGCATGTACTCTCCGCATTGGGAACATTCAAGAACCTCATCTTGCCTGTCGAGTAATTGTTCAGCCCCTTGTTCATAAGCCATAAGATCCGCACCGCTTTCTTCGAATTTTTGTAAAGTATGCAGCACAGGCAGCTTATGAAGCTCATTATCCTGCAATAACGGTGCATCAGCTGGCTTTTCAGATACGACTTCATCCTCTGCCTCGTATAAAATATCCTGCTCGTCATCATCGCCAAGCTGAATACTCAATGTACGATAACCCTTTAGGTCTTCTTTTTCATGAGCATGGAGCGCCGGGGTTACAGAAACCGCATGATCATGTGTCGCATCTTCATGCCCATCCGTATGTCTGTGAACAGATGGAGAAACAGACTCAGACTCCTCTTCATCATCTGTTATGTCTGAGTATCCTTTCAGATCATTATGGCAATAAGGACACTCTTCTTCAGGCCCTAATTCTTCATCCCAAATAATTTCCATGTTACACCATGGACAAATAGTCATTTCCAAGCTTTATCATCCTTCCGTTCCAAAGCGTATACCAAGCTCTAGTATACAGGATGTGTCAAGTTACACTCGCACCAATCACATAAGATAACGATATTGAAATAATCATGGAGAACAAGCCGACCGCACGGTTATCCTCTTTAATCTCTTGATCGATAGAAAATACCGGTGTCAGAAATTCAAAAAGGAAGTATGCCGCAAGTAGCAGTAAAAAACCAACGAATGACCAGATCATCGTATCATACACGCTGGATTTTGCCTCCATCGCAAAGCGGAGCACGTTGCAAATACCGAACATTTTCCCACCCGTTGCCATGGCTACCGAAACATTGCCTCGCTTGATCTCTTCCCAGCATTTATAACGGGTTACCAGCTCAAAGCAGGACAAAAATACAATTAACTCCAGCACCGCCACGGAGAAATAACCCAACATCATCCCCAACGGATGTGATAGCAATTCATCAATCGCCATCTTCACCTCGTCCCTCCCGTTCTACCAAGCGTTCTCGGTCAGCAGCCCATATCTATTCCAATTCAGCAACCGTTACACCCGTGCCGCCTTCATTGTAGTTACCGATACGGTAGCTTTTCACATGCTTATGCTTGCGCAGGTACTCCTGAATACCGGTTCTCAGGACCCCCGTACCTTTGCCGTGAATAATGTATACCTGTCCCAGATTGGCCAAAAACGCTTCATCCATGAAGCGGTCCACTTCCATCAGCGCTTCCTCCACGTTTGCCCCCCGAAGGTCAAGTTCACTTCGCACATTATCATCCCGTGTCCGCTTAACGCCAGTCACTGGCTTTTGGACCCTTGGAGCCGTCGTTTGGGCAGGTTGCAGCAGCTCCAGATCATCCAGACTGACCTTCATTTTCATGATGCCCAGTTGAACGATAGCTTCCTTGCTGCCAGTCAGTTCAACCACATGGCCTTTTTTATTCAGACTGTGAACGGATACTTCATCGCCAGCCATGATGGAACGAGTACGCGTAGTGATTGAACGTTTGGCTGTACTTTTCTTGCGTTGCTTCGGTTCAGCTTCATCCAGTTCTTTACGAGCTGCAATCAGCTTGTGCTCCTTAACCGAGGCTCCCTCTTCCTGAGCCAATCTGCGCAAATCAGTAATAATTTTTTCTGCTTCACTACGAGCCTTATCCACGAGAACTCTTGCTTCGTCTTCGGCCTTTTCCAACATACGGTCCCGTTGTGACTCCAGCTTATCCAGCTCGGTCTGATGACGGGTACGCAATGCTTCCATTTCCTTACGCAGCTGCTCTGCTTTTTCCCGTTCTTGCTCAGCGGTCAAACGGTTCTGCTCCAGTGATGCAATCATGTGCTCGACGCGCTGATCTTCTTCCGTTACCTCGCCACGGGCATAATCTAATATCCGCCCTGGTAATCCCAATCGCTCGGCAATGGCAAAAGCGTTACTTCGCCCAGGTACACCAACCAGAAGACGGTAAGTCGGGCTTAATGTAGCGACATCAAACTCCATACTTGCATTAATAATTCCTTTGCGCTCATAGGCATACGCCTTCAATTCACTATAGTGAGTCGTCGCCACCATACGGCAACCCAGAGCATGTATATGCTCCAAAATAGACACAGCCAGAGCCGAACCTTCTGCCGGATCCGTTCCTGCCCCCACCTCGTCAAGCAATACAAGACTTTTGGGTGTCATATTTTTCAAAATGCTAATAATATTGGTCATGTGACTGGAAAATGTACTCAAGTTCTGCTCAATGCTCTGCTCGTCACCAATATCGGCATAGATTGCATCAAATACGCATAGCTGGCTTTCATCCTCAACAGGCACAAACAGTCCAGACATCGCCATCAAACTTAGCAGACCTATTGTTTTGAGGGTAACGGTTTTCCCCCCTGTGTTCGGTCCGGTAACGATAATGGAGGTGTACGAATTACCCAGTTCCACATCTATGGGAACGACCTGTTCCAACGGAATTAGAGGATGTCTACCCTTTTTCAGCTTCAAGTACCCACGATCATTCATTAAGGGCAGCGTTGCCTTCATTTCACGAGCGAGACGCGCTTTCGCAAAAATAAAATCAAGATTGCCCAAAATATCCACATCATACAGCAACATATCCGCTTGTTCTGCGACAAGTGCGGTCAGCTTTTGTAAAATGACTTCAATTTCACGCTCTTCTCTCAGCCTGGTTTCCCTCAGCTTGTTGTTCATGGCCACGATGGATTCAGGCTCGATAAACAATGTTGCGCCAGACCCGGATTGATCATGCACAATTCCGCCAAAATAAGAACGGTATTCGGCCTTGACCGGGATGACAAACCGATCTCCACGAATCGTAATCAACTGATCCTGAAGCATTTTGGACACAGTTGAGGAGCGAATCATGGAATCCAGCTTCTCACGAATACGCACTTCACCGGAGCGCAGCTCCCGGCGAATTTGTGAAAGCTCTGTACTGGCAGAATCCAGCACTTCTGCATTTTCGTCAATACAGCCTTTAATGGAGTTTTCCAAACTTCTTTGTTCCGAAAGCTGCTCACTCCAATACAGCAAAGTTTCAACAGGATTTTCCTCATGCAAACTTGTTACATATACCTGTATACGGCGTGCAGCTTGAACCGTTGTCCGAATACCAAGCAACTCCTGCGGACTTAACGTTCCCCCAATACGGGCACGCTTCACCGCCGGAGTGATATCCACTACTCCGTTAAATGAAGGTACTCCTTTTAGTCGATCAGCAGCATAGGCCTCGTCCGTACCTTTCAGCAATTTCTTGATATGCTCCAAATCATCGCTGGGCTGTAATCGAAGGGCTGTCTGTTGTCCCGTTGCCGTTTGGGCATAGTGACTTAGTTTATTTAGAATTTTTTGATATTCAAGGGTTTTGAAAATTTTAGAGTCCAACTTCACTGCTCCTTTCACTTATATCTATATTATACCGAAAGCAGCAAACTTACGCTATTTGCCAACTATGCTTTACACATAAGAAAGCTCTTCATGCCACACACTAACCTTTGTCTAACCCTGTTAATTCAAAAAAACAAAGGAGGTTATTCCGTGAGCATTCTTGGGCACATTGTACGTTTCATCGTTGCCGCTCTGGTTTTGATGGTCGTAAGCTGGATCGTTCCCGGATTTAGTGTAGGCGGCTTTTGGAGCGCGCTGATCCTTGCCATTGTCATTGCCTTGATTGGCTACATCGTTGAGGCAGTGTTTGGTCGACGCGTTTCTCCATTTGGACGCGGTATTGTCGGTTTTCTAGTGAGCGCTCTGGTTATCTGGGTCGCTCAATATGTCGTGGCCAATGTTAGTGTTTCTATTTTGGGCGCATTGCTCGCTGCATTGGTTATCGGGATTATCGATTTGTTCATTCCGGTATCGACACCATTTGAAGCCGGGCGTAAGGAAGGGAAATAATTTCAGCGGACACTTCCAGCATAGCTGTCCCGAAGCAGATTCGTCTGCCAAAGGACAGCTTTTTGTCACTTACACTTCTTAGCGATCCATAAACAAACAATCCCCGGCCCATGAGCAGCCGGGGATTGCCTTACAATTATAATCCGTATCTACTGATCCTGTTCGATAAGTTCAATCCATTCATTATACTCGGTTTGAAGCTTGGTGTATTCTTCCTTTAATTGACGTAATTCAGTCGAGATCTTCTCTGCATTTTCTCGGTCTACATCCTGTTGTACTTGTAATAAACGAAGCTGATGAGCTGCCATTTCATATTTTTGACCCACTTCGTCTAATTCAGACTGCAAGGCCATCCGTTCCTGCTCTATGGACTGCTGTTCTGCCTTTGCGGTGTTGGCAGCTTCAACTGCAGAACGAATCTCTTCCTGAAGTTGTTCCTTTTGTTCAATCGTTACCGCTATCTCCCGTTCCCAAGAAGCAAATTCTTCCTTACGGGCAGCATCTTCAGCTTCCAGACGTTCCGCTTCATCCTTCAACTGATCATATTTCAGCTGCCACTCCATAGATGCCTTCTCAGCACGTTCCAGTTTACTTTGCCGATCATGATTTTCCTGCTGGAGTTGCTTAATATGTTGCTCCAGCTGTCCAGCTCGGCTCTTCATGCTTCCATATTGCTCCTGAAGCGATTGATACGCCTTCGCGCCCTCTTGCTCTCGGACTTTGGCCTTCTCAAGCTCGTCCTGAACGCGAATCAGCTCAGGCGATAGCTCCTTGATCTTCGCTTCAAGTTGAATTAGACGTTGCTGCTGTGAAGCATATTTATCATTAGCAGCTTCAACCTCAGTCACAGTCTGCTGTAGTTGTTGCTCTATTGCTTCCTTCTGTTCACGCGCTTCCAGCAAGGAAAGCTCCAACTCGTCGGCTGCCAATTGACGTTCTTCTGCAAGCTTCTTCCATGACTTCTCACTTTCAGCGAGCGTAGCCAGCTCGCTTTGCAGCTTGCGAGAAGATACATGAGCTTGCTCCAGCAGCTTCTGCATCCGGCGCTGCTCTTCCTCCAGCTTAGCCGCCTGCTGCTGCGTAGCCTTGGCTTCATCCATCAATTGATCATATCTGCTTTGCAGTTCTTCACGCGCAAGTGTATCTGCCTGCTCCCGCTCTGTTGCCGCCTGTTGCTGTGCTTGCAGCTCAGCCTCCAGCACGAACTGTTGTTGCTCCAATGCTGCAGCTTGTTCTTGAGCCTCCTTCAAACGAGAAGAAAGCTCTGCACTACCTGCCTGTACTTGTTCTAATTGCTCCTGAAGCTCCTCCATCCGAATCTCCTGCTCCAGTGCAGCTTCCTCGGCACGTTTCTGTGCTTCCTCATGCTGGAGGTTTTGCTCATTTAGAGCCAATTCAGCCTGTTTACGTTCCTGCTCCAGCTGTTCTTTCAGCCCAGAGCACTTGATCTGCCATTCGCTTATCTTCTGGCTATGCTCTTGCTGCAAAGCAGATCGCAGCTTGTCTAGCTCAGCGCGATTTCGCTCCTGATGAGCCTTTTCCGCAGCGGAAAGTTTAGCTTCAGCTTGTTTAGCCGCTTCAGCTATTTCCCTCTTCAACTGCTCTTCTGTCTGCCGGACACGCGCATTCGCAGCCTCTTGCTGCTCTTTCAGCTTACGAGAAGCTTCTTGGCGAGATTCTTCCAATTCACGCTTAGCTTGTTTTTGTGCATTTTCAAGTTCAACCGCTTTTTTCTCCTGCTGTTCAAGCTTTGTCCTTAGTTCGGCAATTTCCTTGGCTGACGCAGATTCAGTCTCCACCAGCTTCTTCTGCGTCGTTTCTTTTTCTTCCCTCAATTGAACAAGGGCTTGATGCATATCTGTATTTTTCTGCTGTTGTTCCCCTAGAGCCGTCTGGAGTTGGGCCAGATCTCCCCGGAGCTCCGCCCGTTCCGCTGCCAAGCGGTTCATATGGCTCTGGATCTCCTGAATTTGTACAGCTTCTTCAGCCATATGAACCGCAGCCAGCACGGCAATTCGGGGCATATCCAGACGCGAATGAGCTTGAGAAATGCTGTGCATACGTTCATCTACGTAATTGGCAACCTGCTTCATGTAATCACTATTACTGCCGACAAGTTTATAAGAAGTACCGTAGATCTCTACAGTGACGCGAGTACGATCTGGTGTAGTCACAATTATGCCCTCCTTCAATACTACTGTATGTTGATTCTAAGGTGTGTCCGGTACTAGGGTAACCCGCCTTCCGTGAAGCGTTCAACCTTATTAGTCCGGCTTCCCCGCAGCGGGTGAATATCAGAGTAGAGAGCTTCTATGATAATAGGCCAAAAAGCCGTATCGAACCTCTGTCACTAAGATTCGATACGGCTTCCCGCATTTCCTGCTACTTTCTCAATTCCGCTCCAAAAGTTTGTTCCAGAGACGTAACGACAGGAGAATGCGCCGCATTGATCTCTTCATCCGTCAACGTATGCTCCCAATGACGATAGGTCAGGGAAATAGCCACGCTCTTCTTGTCTTCACCAAGCTTGCTGCCTGTAAATACATCAAACACCCGTGCATCCTGCAACAGTTCTCCGCCTGCAGCGTGAATAACACGAAGCAGTTCACCTGCCTCAACGTCTTTATTCACCACGAGGGCAATGTCACGTTCCACGGATGGGAAGCGAGCCAGCTCTCTGAACTGAATATGGGAGTTTGCATGCTCAACAAGCTGTTGCAACGCAATTTCAGCTACATACGTATCGTTCAGTCCATAGGACTGTTGCAGTTCAGGATGGATCTGTCCAACCGTACCGATCCGTTGGGAGCTTCCGTTCACATCCAGCCATACTGAAGCGGAACGTCCTGGATGGTAGCTTTGCGGCTGGTCAGCCACATAACGAATGCTGGCACTTAGTCCGAAATAGTCAAACACCGTTTCAAGCGCACCTTTAATATCAAAGAAATCAACCTTTTCGGCACCGATGTTCCATTGTTTTTCACGACGTACCCCAGTCAGCAGCAGACTCAGCACTTGAATTTCCTGCGGCTGGCGAGTTAAGGTTTGTTCTTCTGTGTAAAATACAGTTCCCATCTCAAAAATCGCTAGGTTATCTTGCTTGCGATTCATGTTGTACACCGCTGTATCCAGCATCTGCGGAATGATACTTGTACGCAACACACTACGATCTTCACTCATAGGCATAGCCAAACGTACCGGATGGCTGCCTTCTGTTAGAGCGTTAAACAAAGCCGTGCTTTGCGGATGTACAAAAGAGTAACTGATCGTCTCCTGCCAGCCACCATGAGCCAGCAATCTACGCAAGGAGCGACGCAGAGATTGCGATGCCGTCAAAGCTCCTGGAGTTGTTGGACCTTCAATCGGCGTGGTTGGGATATTATCGTAACCATACAAACGTGCTACTTCTTCGATTAAGTCCACATCAATGGTAATATCTCCACGGCGTGTAGGTACTTCAACTTCCAGCACCCCTGGCTCTGTGTCGCCGCATCCGAAATGAAGTCTACCAAAAATCGTCTTCACCTCAAGCAGTGACAGTTCGGTTCCCAAATATCGATTTATTTTATCTAGCGACAGCTTGATAATATGATTTTCAGCTTTTGCGGAAGCAGACTCTACAATACCCTGGTGTACAGTGCCCCCTGCATAACGCTGGATCAGCGCAGCTGCACGATTCACAGCAGGTATAACAGCACCTGGATCAACCTCTTTTTCAAAACGCAGGCTTGCTTCCGAACGCAGTCCAAGTTGACGGGATGTTTTGCGAACTGTTCCCCCGTCAAACTTCGCAGATTCCAACGCAATGCTAACCGTTGCATCCGTAACCTCAGAGTTGGCTCCGCCCATTACGCCTGCTAATGCAATTGGCTTCACGCCGTCCGTAATCAGCAGCATATGCGGTTCCAGCTTACGTTCCTGATCGTCAAGTGTAATCAAAGTTTCGCCTGTACGAGCAAGCCGAACCTCAATATTTCCATTTTCCAGCTTATCCGCATCAAAAGCATGCAACGGCTGGCCGTATTCCAGCATAACGTAGTTCGTAATATCTACGATATTGTTAATCGGACGAACACCTGCCGCCATCAGACGATTTTGAATCCATAACGGGGAAGGCCCCACTTTTACACCTGTGATATAACGTGCTGCATAGTGCGTACACAGTTCAGGAGTATCTACCTTTACGGACAGATGATCTGCCGCTGCATCGCTAATTTCCACCAGATCCTTAGCGGGGTCAGCCAGCGAAATGTCACGTCCTAGAATGGCACTCACTTCATAAGCGGCTCCATGCATGCTCAGGCAATCCGAACGGTTGGGTGTCAAATCAAAATCCAGCACCTGGTCATCCAGGGCAAGCAGCTTCGTAATTGGCGTACCAATTTCAGCATCTTCTGGCAGCACCAAAATGCCTTCCTGCAATTCTTTTGGCAATAGCTTATCATTCATGCCCAGTTCTTTGGCCGAGCAGATCATGCCCATGGACACAACACCACGCAGCTTGGCCTTTTTAATATGAAAATCTCCTGGCAGCTTGGCACCTACAACTGCAACAGGAACCTTTTGACCTGCATCCACATTCTTGGCACCACACACAATTTGCAAGTCTTCTCCCTGACCCGCATCGACAATACACACATTCAGCTTATCCGCATCTGGGTGCTTTTCTTTGCTTTTGACATAGCCTACAACGACGCCAGTAATTCCTTGGTTACGATGTTCGACTTCATCAATTTCAATGCCCGAACGGGTGATTTTTTCTGCTAGCTCCTCCGCACTCACTTGATCCAGTGATACATACTCGGACAGCCAATCGAATGATACTTTCATATGGGTTCACTTCCCTTGATATAGTTGTTTATTGACGCGCAAACTGCTTCAAGAACGACAGATCACTGTTATAAAAATGGCGAATATCATCAATGCCGTATTTCAAAATGGCAATCCGTTCTACACCCATACCGAATGCAAAGCCACTGTATACCTCGGGATCAAAACCACCCATTTCCAGCACTTTCGGATGCACCATACCACAGCCTAAAATTTCAATCCACACGCGCTCGCCGTTTTTCTTCACAAAAGTCACGTCTACTTCAGCACTTGGCTCGGTGAACGGAAAGAAGCTTGGACGCAAGCGGATTTCGGTCGATTCCCCGAACATTTCGCGTGCAAATTGCAGCAAAGTTCCTTTCAAATCACTCATACGAATGTCTTTTCCAATCACAAGACCTTCAATTTGGTGAAATTGGAAGGAATGCGTTGCATCGTCATCATCACGTCGGAATACCGTACCCGGACAAATCACCTTAATAGGCGTTTCACCCTTCATCGCCTCCATCGCGCGAATCTGAACTGGTGACGTATGAGTACGCATCAACAGATCCTCGGTCAGGTAAAATGAATCCTGCATATCGCGTGCCGGGTGATTTTTAGGCAGATTCAATGCTTCGAAGTTATAATAATCGGTCTCTGCCTGCGGACCCTCAGCCACTCGATATCCCATACCTGTAAAAATATCCTCGATTTGCTCGATCACTTTGTTAAGTGGGTGGAGCCCGCCTTGCGGCATTGCGCGTCCAGGCAACGTAACGTCGATTTTTTCTGCTTGCAAACGCTCATTCGTTTCTGCTTTCGTGAACTCGTCCTGCTTACGGTTAACGACCTCTTCAATCGCCTCACGCACCTCATTGGCTACCTGCCCAACAACTGGACGCTCTTCCGCGCTCAGCTTGCCCATACCGCGCAAAATTTCGGTCAACGCACCCTTTTTACCCGAATATTTAACTCGTAGATCAGCCAGCTCCTTAGGTGTTGCCACCTTCTCCAATACTTCCAGTGCTTCTTCCTTCAAGGCCAGCAAATGTTCCTTCATTTGGATGGTTTCGCTCATCGCCTGTTCAGTCCCCTTTCTTCATATCCAGCTTTTCAGACAACAAAAAAAGGTCTTTTCTCCCGAAAAGGGACGAAAAGACCGTGGTACCACCCTCGTTAGACAATGAAGTTTAGCAACCCGATGCGTTGCCTTATGGCAATCAGTACGGGTGTTCATTCATGCTATGCATCATCATCTCGCTCTACACGTTGTAACGGTCGTGAACCGGTATCCCCTACTTGCACAACCGCCATTTACATGACGCTTGAGGTTCAAGGAACTGCTCCGGAGCGAACTTCAACAGCCCAATATTTGTAGAAACGCTCTCAATCCTACGGCGCTTCCTCCCTGTTCAATCGGACACTGCCTACTCTTCTCCATCAAGACATTTTCAAAATACGAACTATTGCTCATTATTATATGCAAACTACTGCACTTTGGCAAGCAGCGCCTATATTTCATTCCTTCAGATATCGGGATCATTCAACTGATCTAGCTTGGCACGAATGCGCCTGATGTCGCTCAAGAACTCCTCATTTTCTTCACTCGTCCCCGTCATTCCCATCAGTTCGGTAAGACGCAACTGTAATCGAAGACGTTCCTCCCGCTCCTCCTGATCCTTAGGCTCTCGGATACGGCTCCGTTCATCTTCTTGTTTTTCGTCGGCCGTCCCTTCATAGATTTCATATCCGCCGCCCGGCTTCATATCGAGTAACCGAGTTGCCGTACAACGCACCAGCTCCCGGTCATGCGAGACGAGTACCAACGCCCCATCATATCGGCGTAAAGAATCCTCTACAATTTCACGGGTTTCAATGTCAAAGTAATTCGTCGGTTCATCCAGCACCAGCAGATTGGCTCCACTAAAGTACAGACGCAGAAAAGCTACCCTGCATTTTTCTCCCATACTGAGCGTTCCGATCCTTTTGAATACGTCCTCTTTGGCAAATAGAAAACAGCCCAGCACCGTTCTCGCTTCTGTTTGGGTCATTGTAGGGAGCGCAAGCAGACTGTCGAGCAACGTCTGATCCTCTGGAAGCTGCTCCAGCTCCTGTGAAAAATATCCGATGTTCAACTGTGGGTTGGCTGTAATTGTCCCCATCTGCGGTTCGAGCTGACCTGTTAATAACCGAAGCAGCGTGGTTTTTCCAATTCCATTGGGTCCCCGAACAGCCAAACGTTCCCCACGTGCAACGTTCAGATTTAGATTTTTCACAATGACATGGTCGTCGTAGCTAAAGTCAACCTGTTCAGTACGCAGCAAATATTTAGCCTGAAAACCGCTATCACTTAATTTCATGTGCAAAGACGGAGCTTCACGTGGTTGTTCTACCCTGTTAGCCTCCAGTCGCTCCAGTTCCTTCTCTTTCGCATGATAACGGGAGATATTTTTTTTAGCCTTGGCCTTATAGAAGCTCTGTGTAATAGCCACTTCGACTTTGGATGCGCTACGATGTGCCTGGTGAAACCATTCCCTGTAATTTCGAATCGTTTCCTCCAGCGCCTGTTTCGCCAGTTCCTGCTTCCGATAGCTCGCCTCCTGCTCTCGTTGTTCCCGCTCCTTTTGTGCTTTATATTCCTTATAACCGCCTTTATAGCGCCCAATACCTGTGGATGTAAGCTCGACTATACTCGTGGCCACCTGATCCAAAAAGGCTCTGTCATGCGATACAAACAACAGTGTTCCAGGATACGTGGATAGCCACTGCTCCAGCCAGAGCAAGCTTTCGGCATCCAAATGGTTGGTTGGCTCATCCAGCACCAGCAACTTCGGCTGCCTGACCATCAGTCCAGCCAGTCGTACTCTTGTCTTCTGTCCACCACTTAGATCACTATAAGCAATGGACCACGTCTGTGCAGGCATCCCCATTCGGGTGAGTGCCTTTTCCACCTCAGACTCCCAGGCAAAGCCTTGCAGACGCTCATATTCATCCATCAGCTCGCCGTAACGCTCCAGATGATGCTCCATGTCCTTTTCAGGATCGGCTAGATCAGCTTCCAGCTGTCCCAACTCTTGCTTGAGATCCCAGTGCTTAGGGCTGGCCTGCTGTGCGACCTCTAGTGCGGTTCGAGACCCATCCACCGTATCCTGTTGCTTCAGCCAGCCGTGCTCTTCCAGCGGCAAATCATACTCTACTTGACCCGAGGTTGGCGCTTCATCTCCCAGCAATATTCGCAATAGCGTCGTTTTACCGGCCCCATTTCTTCCAAACAACGCGAGCCGTTCTCCTTCCGTCACGTCCAACGACACATTCTCAAATAAAGATGTCCCGTTCCATTCCTTAACTATATTACGAACTCGCAAAATGGTTTTCATACCACGATCATCCTTTCCCAGTCCGGTTTTCAAACCGGAAGCAATAAAAAAAGCCGCAGAAGGCTGCGGCTTGCATACAGGAATATAGAATGACTGTTATGAATGGTTTCAGAACATATGCTTATGAAAAATAACACCGCGAACGAAAAAAACATTTCCCGTTCCGGAAATATACGCATACGTCCCTACTTTCATTTCAGACACACTTCTCCCGTTGCAGCTTGCAGCCACCTGCCAGTAACGTGCAGTTGAGTGGGAAAATCAGTGTGCTTACTTCATCGGACGTATGGTTACCTTCCTTTTCATGGGATACTTACTTGCAGCCAGTATAGCAGATCACAGCATATTTTCCAATACCCGCTTTATTTTCCAAAGACCAAAGTTGTATTGGACGAACCTGCATACTTAGTTACGAATTCTTTAGTATATTCAGGAGTTTGAACTTGATAGCTGTAGTTCTTGCTCGGATTCCATCGGGTCACAGGCGATTTTTGGTTAGTGATGGCTGGAAAACTACCTACATCTTTAAATTCACCATTGGCTTTATCATCCAGAATGCCGCCCTTTTCACTACCTTTTCCAAAATAATTATTCTCGGAATAAATTCGTGCATTGGTTGCTATTGTGTAAGCCAACTGAAAATTATTAATATAATTATTTTTTACATGGAAATATCCATATCTCATCAGACCTGGACCGCGTACAAGTAAGTTTTCAAAATAATTATTGGCAATCGTAATATGGGGCATGCCGTCATAATTTTTATTGCTGTCATCTGGATAACCCAGAATAAGGCCATATTTATGATTCGCAAATTTGGAGTTGCTAATGGTTACATAATCAGCCGATTGTCCTATGTACAAAAGTTTGTCCAAATCCGAGCCATTTGCATTATAATTATGACCTGCAAAAGTAACATGATCAATCCAATAATTTGTACCTGCAGTAAGATATAGCTGGATATCATCGTTACCATTAATACTGGCACTGTGCTCAAAAGTTAAATTTTGAAAGATCACATTTCCCGAGTTAGCTGTTGTTTTCAAATGAATATTGACTAGCTTATTTTGCGCATAAGAGCCGATTAGAGATTTGTTAGAACCGATATTGACCACGGTTTTAGAAGAAGCAGAAATATTCTTTTCGATGACCAGAATTTTGGGAGTTGAATCCCCTAGCTGATTTTTCAATTCGTTTAGATTATTGATATAGATGACCTGACCATTTTTGCCCCCTGTTGTAGCAGGCTTTGAAGCTCCTGTTTCGCTTTTAGCCTGTCCAGCAAAACCAATCATGCCATTCGTCGACGTATTTGGGAAATCAGTCGCAGCGAACGTAGCACTTGCTGAAAAGGTAAAAAGCACAAAGGCCAAAGCTAAAAGAAAAGAGATTTTTCTCATCGCAGCTACACCATCCTTTTTTTATATTAAATTCCAATTACGAGACTATACTTTTTTTGCAAAATGGTAAATAGTTCTTTTTATCTGTTTATTTATAGCATATAAGAGAAATATTTAAATTATATTATTTAACAGCGTGAAAATAGTTCGTAGGAACGCAAAAAAGCCGGGATTCCCCATTGGTAGCCCGGCTAAAATATATTCTTATTAAAAACAAAATAAAAACCCTTGAATTTACAAGGGTTTCGGAATTTTAAAGTCGTAAGCGGGTGATGGGAATCGAACCCACGCTATCAGCTTGGAAGGCTGAAGTTCTACCATTGAACTACACCCGCATTATATAACATCTTGATCCATATGTATGACACACTTAAGCTCTCGTCAACTAACTGAATCAGGATGTTATTCAGTATAACTTATCTTTCCACAAAATGCAAGCATACTACATACCATCCTGAACCAGCCAATTGACAGGTTTACGTAAAAACAATTTTTCAAAAACTTCTGCCGGAATGGGGCGGCTAAAATAATACCCCTGCCCTTCATGGCAATCCTGCGCCTGCAAAAATTGAAGCTGCTCCTCATTTTCCACCCCTTCAGCCGTAACCTTCAACTTCAGATGGTGAGCCATAGAGGCAATGGTAGATACAATGGCCGCATTTTTGCTGTCAACCAGCACCTCATTTACAAAGGAACGGTCAATTTTAAGACGATCAATCGGAAGATTCTTCAAATAATGCAATGAGCTATAACCCGTTCCAAAATCATCAATACTGATTGCAACACCAATAGCCTTTATTTTTTTCAACTGTTCAAAAGCCCGGTCCTTATCAAAAGTCATACTCTCAGTAATCTCCAGTTCTAAATAGCGTGGCTCCAGTCCCGTATAGGCCAAAATGCCCCGAATTACATCCACCAGTTTTTTTTGCTGGAATTGGCGCATGGATAAATTGACCGAAATCGGGATCGATGGATACCCTAGCTCCTGCCACTGCTTATTTTGGAGACACGCCTCACGCAACACCCATTCCCCCAAGGGCACGATCAGGCCACTTTCTTCAGCTACTGGAATAAAATCACCCGGCATCACCATCCCGCGATGAGGATGATTCCAACGCACCAGCGCTTCCAAACTCGTTAGCTCGCCACTTTGCAGATGGACGCGTGGCTGATACACCAATGAAAATTCTTCATTTTCAAGCGCTCGCCGCAAATCATTCTCCAGCTGGAGCCTTTCATGCGCTCGCATCTGCATCGCACTAGCATACCGCTGAAAATTCACTCCTTGCTCCTTGGCACTATGAACGGCTGTATCCGCCTGCTGAATAAGTTGTTCGCTCTGATTCGCATCCGACGGGTACAAAGCTATGCCAACGCTCACCATCACATGATAAGACTCCCCATTAATATCAAAAGGCTGATCGAACAGCTTCACCATATCATCAATACGATTTCTCATGGCATCTGAATCTTCGTAGCCCATTAGAAGAAAGGCAAATTCATCTCCACCCATGCTAAAGACAGCTTCCCCCTCACGGCAAAAATGCCCCAAGCGTTCGCCTACCGCATACAGCAAATAATTGCCTGCCGTATGCCCAAGCGAATCATTAATCGCTTTAAAACGATCAATATTTAGCACTAAAAGCGCTACTGTCTCATCAGATTTCAATGAATTGCGCAATATTTTATCCAGGCGCTGGGAAAGACGACGGCGATTGGGAAGGCCTGTTATATCATCGTTATAAGCAATATGATTAAACTCAGATTCTGCCGCCTGTTTTTCCCGATAAGGAACCAGAACCATAAGCCGGACTAGACCGCTCAACAGATTATAAAATGCAATCACGTTCGTCAAAAGTCCTATAAGATGATTGATATCACTCATTTGCTTAGCAAATAAATAGAATAACTGGCTCACAACACACAGCCCAATCCCACGAACGATAAGCAACATGCCCAACTCCGCAGGGCGGACTTTTCGGTATTTTCGTACTCCAAAAATAAATGTAAGCACCAGCAGTAACATAACAACCAGATTCAACGTCCAGCCCAGGTTACCTAATTCGTACCGTATACGTAGATCTGATAAGCCTGCATCATATGCCTTGATAACTCCTAGAATCAGCAACGTACAACCTATCCCTGCCCACAAAGCCACTGTTTTGTATTCAGACTTTGTCCTTCTAAATGGGAGAGAACAAACGAATAGGAGCATAATAGAGGTAAAGGCACGATTTACAAATAGTAGCCACAACGAAATGCCCGGAGACAAAGCAAAGTCCGTCAGGCTTACGAAACTAAACGAAACAATATGAACAAGGTAAAGCAGACCAGCCACCAGAAATGTTGGGGCAATAAGAAGTCTCTGCCAGGTCAACTGTTCCAGCAAAACGGACCAGGATTGATAAAAAATAGAAAAACAAATCGCAGCACAGGCAAACCCTATAATCGGATATAACAACAAAAATACATTATAGGAGTATATTTTATTCAAAGTTACGTGAAATAACTGAACTAAGACAAACAAAACTATGGCGGCAATACCAATGCCTATCGTTTTTTTTACTTCCAGCCGTATATTCATTCAGCCTCTTCAGCCCCCTGCATATCGGAGATTCCGATCATCTAAGACGTTTGACAGCTTTGGAAGCCGTTGTTTAAGTCTATAGTATCAAAAAAAATGTTGTATTCTGGTATATAATAGCATTTAATCTGTGAAAGGTGAATCATTTTTTTGTTCTATATTCATGAATTTATTTTCGCATTTGCGCAAATGCACGAGCTTACAGTACCAAAAAAGCGCATCATCTTTTCAGATCATGCGCTTCAGACGACATTTTTCAATTAGGTGATACCTATACCCCAACGCTGCACACCACAACAGAAATAGTATGTACAGGACCCCTCTGCGAAAATCTCATCATATTAGACTACAGGAAGTGTGATTTTAAATTGTGTACCGCTTCCATGCTTACTGTCTACATGAATGAAGCCTCCATGATTTTTGATAATACGATAGCTCACAGCCAATCCCAAGCCGGTTCCACTTTCTTTTGTTGTAAAAAAAGGATCAAATAAACGCGCCAATGTATTGTGATCCATCCCTAATCCGTTATCTTCAATACAAATGTGGACATAAGAGCCCTCAAGCACGGTATGGATATCAATGCATCCCTCTCGTTCCCCGCCGATGCTTTCAATGGCATCCATCGCATTTTTAATCATATTGAGGATAACCTGCTTAATCTGCTTCACGTCAATGGAAACCTTCATGAGCTCATCATTTTCATCCAGTGCGATCTGGCAGCCCTTCATCAACGCCTCGCTTTCTGTCAGCATCACTACTTCTTTCAACAGTCCCATCACAGATACTGCCGTTTTTTGCGGAGCCGAAGGCTTGGACGAATTTAAAAACTCGTAAATAATGTCGTTCGCACGATCAATTTCGGTTAAAATAATGCGGGCATACTCATCCCTGCCCAACTCCACCAAGTGCGGCCGAAGCAATTGAATAAAACCCCGGATTGCAGTAAGCGGGTTACGGATTTCATGGGCGATAGAGGCCGAAATACGTCCCAGCATTGCCAGCTTGTCGTTTTGATACGCCGTCTGCTCAATCTGCTTATAATCCGACACATCCTTTACACTAAACAAAAAATCGCCATCCATCTGATCACCGTAGGTCACTGTTATCAACCAATGCCGACCATACTCATCAATCAACTCATGATAGCGCTTTCTATGAAAGATAGTTTCTTTATAAATCCGCATGATTTTCTTCTTCTTAAACCGACTTAACTCAGGATGATGCAAAATTTGCATCAGGTTGCGACCCGCGAGCGAACTACGTGGTAGCTCCAGTAATCTCGCCATTTGCACGTTAATAAAGGTCAGTACCCCGTCACTGTCAAACAGCATGATACCACTATCCAGGTTCTCCAGTACATTTTCATACTTATTATTGGCGATCTGTGTGGAAGGGCAAGCTCCCACGGTATCAAGCAAGGCTTCTTGGAATTCACTGATCATGCCAGGCTTCCCCCTTGTATCGGAATGATAAACTGGCCGTATCGGACGTGTAATATTCTTGAAGAAGAGAAAGGCATCTATCGATCACCCTTCAAATGGTGTAAAAAACAGTTTCAATCAACTCCGACCATTTTTTTCGATTCGAGTCTTATTTTATGATAGACAAGATTAAGGATCACAGTCAATCGGAAAAAGTGTCGAATCCACATTTTTATCCTATTTTCTTTCGTCATAATATCTGCGCAACATTACAAAATAAAAAAATAAGTTAAAAATAAGCGCCCTACACACCAAAGAAGCTCTCCAGATTTGAGAGCTTCTTTGGTGTGTAGGATGTCAACTGCCGCTCTTATTATGTTGAAGCCGGGATCGTCTTTGACTCATAACAGCCAGTCTTCTCTTAAGCTCTCCCTGCCATTTCTCATCATTCATCTGTTTCGCTACCGTCAATAAATCCAACGACATGTCAATTTGGCGCTTCACAATTTCAAATGCATCTTCACTCTCACGATTTACACAGTTTTCAAATATCGTATCATCGTCTTCCATGACATAATCCTGAAAATCAATCTCGGATGCCCCATCTCCATGTGCATACTCAGCCAAAATTTCATACTCATTTTCAACTTTATAATGAACTTCAATGCGACGACATACCGGGCAAAACAGCAAAGGAACATTATGGACTTGGGTGCGGTAATGCTTCAGCGTTCCCTTGGTTCCTACCATGCTTGCTCCACAGCAATAACTCATCCGGGCTCAGCCTCCTCTGAACAAAACCTGTTCTGCCTTGTTTATCTTCTACAATACCTTATTCGCTTTCATCAGGCAAAATTCCTCCAGAACACAACAACATTTCCATAATTATTTGTTACTTCACTCTGTATTACATGATTCAGACAGGCTATTCCTATATCTCCGCTGCATAGCGCAGGCAAGCAAGCCCCCAACAACGGTAAAGTAACCGCTTGTTGGGGGCTTGCTTGTTTAAATTCAACTTGTAAAGCTAATATTACAGATTTTTATCGCCTGGTTTCCAGTTCATTGGGCACAAGCCACCGGATTGCAAAGCTTGCAGTACACGCAATGTTTCTTCTACACTGCGACCTACATCATTGTGGTTAACCACTTGATATTTCAGTTCGCCTTCTGGATCAATGATGAACAAGCCGCGCAATGCAACGCCTTCTTCTTCGATCAGAACACCATAGTCGCTTGCTGTTTTTTTCGTGATGTCAGAAGCCAACGGGAAGTTCAGTTTGCCCAGACCGTTGTTTTCTTTAGCTGTGTTGATCCATGCTTTGTGGCTGTGCACGGAGTCTACACTGATACCCAAAATTTCAGTATCCAGCTCTTTGAATTGGTCAGCTGCATCGCTCAATGCTGTAATTTCTGTTGGGCATACAAAAGTGAAATCCAGTGGATAGAAGAAAAATACGAGCCACTTGCCACGGTAATCGGAAAGTTTCACCGAGCCAAATTCTTGACCGTCTCCAGATACTGTTTCCAATGCAAAATCAGGTGCGGGTCTTCCTACCAATCTTTCTGCCATAATGTGAAATCCTCCTTTAAAATATGTAAGAAAAACACCAATTGTGTTTTCCTCAATCATCTGTATTGTAATAAACCACCTACTTGATAAATGTTATCATTCGCTGAAATCAAAGTCAATATTGTAACCATTACTTTTTTATAATTATTTTAAACTAGCTTAAAAATTCACAATTTATTCACATTTCAAGAGCTTTCTGATATGCAAGTAGCTCCTGATTACTCAGGAGCTACTGTGTCAAACATTTGCTATAAAATTATACTGTATAACCTCACTATATAATAGGAAGCTTTTTTTCAGAACAGGTGCGTTTCCGGGGACTTTAGCGAATAGCTGCTGCGATCAAATCGCCCATTTCAGTTGTCGAGATCGCTTGTGATTTATCCACCGCGATATCTGCCGTACGGTGTCCTGCATCCAGTACCTCAGCTACCGCCTTCTCGATAGCGTCAGCTGCTTTCTCGTACCCGAAGGTGAGGCGGAACATCAAAGCAACGGACAAAATCGTTGCAATGGGGTTCGCCAGTCCCTGACCAGCAATATCAGGTGCTGAGCCGTGCACCGGCTCGTACAGACCGAAGCTGCCTTCTCCCAGTGATGCAGAGGAGAGCATACCGATGGACCCAGTCAGCATAGCTGCTTCGTCACTAAGAATGTCACCAAACATATTTTCCGTTACAATGACGTCAAAACTGGATGGACGACGCAGCAATTGCATGGCACAGTTATCGACCAATACATGCTCAAGCTCGACATCTGGGTAATCTACAGCGACCCGGTTAACGACTTCACGCCATAAACGGGAAGTTTCCAGTACATTAGCCTTATCCACCGATGCGAGCTTTTTGCGACGTTTTTGTGCAATTTCGAAAGATTGGCGAACAATACGCTCTACTTCTGTTACATTATATGCACAAGTATCGACCGCTTCTTCCCCCTGAGCACTCTCTCGTCTGTACTTCTCACCGAAATAAATACCACCCGTTAGTTCGCGCACCACGATCAAGTCCGTTCCTTCCAATACCTCTGGTTTCAATGTAGACGCGTCCTTGAGACAATCGAAAACGACAGCAGGACGAAGATTTGAAAATAGACCGAGCTCTTTGCGAATACCGAGCAATCCGGTTTCAGGACGAAGCTCCTTAGGATTGTTGTCCCATTGTGGTCCACCTACCGCTCCCAACAGCACGGCATCTGCAGATTGACATACGGCCAGTGTTTCTTGCGGCAATGGAGTCCCCTTCTTATCAATGGCAATCCCGCCGAACAGCGCATGCTCTGTTTCAAATGAGAGGCCAAACACTTCTTCCGTACGTTTCAAAATTTTCTCTGCCTCTGCGACCACTTCAGGTCCGATTCCGTCTCCCGCTATTACTGCAATCTTTTTAACGTCTGCCATCACGTACACTCCTCTTGTTATACAGCCATACAGCCGTATTTCTCATACCTTCTTTGTAACATATTTGGGAGGGCTTTGACCAAGATATAGAATCTATCAATTCAATAGGCTCAGCCTATAAGCTGATTTTTTCATCAGAGAATAAGAAAACAGGACCGATACCGATCCTGTCTATACTCATTCCTTGGGCCTGTATAAAATTAGGATTTATAATCTACGCGATTGCTGTAATTTTTACGCTTGTCGATCAAACCATTCAGTGCATCGACATAAGCTCGTGCACTTGCTTCCAAAATATCAGTGCTTACCCCGCGTCCCTGTACAGATATTCCGTTTTGAGTCAGCACCACATGTACTTCACCTAGAGCGTCCTTGCCATGGGTAACAGATTTGATGGAATAATCAGAAAGTACAACACTCTCGCTGCTGGCTTGATCAATCGCATTATAGATCGCATCAACTGAACCATTTCCTTCAGCTTCTGTCTCGATCACCTGACCTTCATCGTTAACCAGGCGTATTTGTGCGGAAGGCGTAGCCTTGTTCCCATAAGTTACGAAAATGGTTTCCAGCTTGAAGACTTCAGGTGCATCGGCCAATTTTTCTTCCAGCAATGCCAGGATATCATCGTCCGATACTTCCTTCTTCTTATCAGCCAAATCCTTAAACTGCCCAAAAGCGCGATTCAAATCTTCTTCGTTCAATTCGTAGCCCAACTCAACCAAACGCTCCCTGAAAGCATGGCGCCCTGAATGCTTGCCCAGTACCAGCTTGCTTTCTTTCAGACCGATACTTTCCGGTGTCATAATTTCATAGGTCGTCTTTTCCTTCAGCATGCCGTCTTGGTGAATACCTGATTCGTGCGCAAAAGCGTTAGCACCCACGATCGCCTTGTTGCCCGGCACTACCATCCCCGTCAAACGGCTAACCAATCGGCTCGTGCGTGCAATTTCAGACAGTTGCAGAGACGTTTTGGCTTGGAAAAATTCCTGTCTCGTCTCCAGTGCCATGGCGATTTCCTCAATGGCCGTGTTTCCAGCACGTTCACCGATACCGTTAATAGTCCCCTCGATCTGATCTGCACCGTTCAGGATCGCAGCAAGCGTATTAGCAGTAGCCATTCCCAAGTCATTGTGGCAATGTGCACTCAACTGAATCTTCTCCACATCGACCACATTTCGCTTGATATGTTTGAATATATTTCCATATTCGTAGGGTGTTAAGTAACCTACCGTGTCTGGAATATTGACGACAGAAGCCCCTTCCTGTACAGCCATGGTGACCATTTCAACCACAAAATCAAGCTCCGTACGTCCTGCATCCTCCAATGAAAACTCCACTTTTGGCAAATACTTCAATCCATAACGAATGGCTGCACGGGCAGTTTCCAATACCTGTGCCTTCTCCATCCGTAGCTTATGCTGACGATGAATTGGAGAGGTTGCCAAAAAGATATGGATACACGGGTCCTGTGCTCCCTTAAGCGCCTCGCGAACCGCATCAATATCTTGTTCCCTTGCACGCGAAAGGCCAATAACGGTCGAATTTTTTACAGCTTTTGCCACTGCATTAACAGCCGCCAGATCACCCGGAGAAGCAGCCGGGAACCCAGCCTCCATACGATCGATTCCCAGCTTTTCCAACTGATGAGCGATCTCTACTTTCTCACGAGTATTCAAGTTCACGCCAGGTGACTGTTCTCCGTCTCTCAACGTTGTGTCAAATATATATATTTTGCGCAACCTAACGCACCTCCTCAGGATTTGGACCCTTAAATTACAATGCGGCTCACGCAATAAGCAGGGCCGCATTGTAATTAATATTTATAAATAATTCATGTTGTCGAGCTTATAGTACAAAAGGTTGTTACTTTTTGATCCAATGCATCATTTCACGCAATTGTCCGCCCACCACTTCAATCGGATGGTTAGCTTCATTACGACGAGTAGCCGTCAGGAATGCACGTCCAGATTGATTTTCAAGGATGAAGTCACGAGCAAATTTGCCTTGTTGAATGTCAGTCAATACATCCTTCATGGCTTTCTTCGTATCTTCTGTTACCACACGTGGTCCAGTTACATAATCGCCATATTCTGCTGTATTACTGATGGAATCACGCATTGTTGCCAATCCACCTTCATACATCAGGTCAACGATCAGCTTAAGCTCATGCAAACATTCGAAGTATGCCATCTCAGGAGCATATCCGGCTTCAGTCAATGTTTCAAAGCCCGCTTTTACGAGTGCGCTCACACCGCCACACAATACCGCCTGCTCACCGAACAGGTCCGTCTCCGTTTCTTCACGGAAGGAGGTTTCAATTACGCCCGCACGTGTACAGCCAATGCCTTTTGCGTAAGCAAGACCGATTTCTTTGGCTTGGCCTGTTGCGTCCTGTTCAATTGCGATCAATCCTGGTACACCAAACCCTTCCACATAGGTACGACGTACCATATGTCCTGGGGATTTTGGAGCAACCAGCAATACATCGCTATCTTTAGGAGCTACGATTTGTCCAAAATGAACATTGAAACCATGGGAGAACAAAAGTGCTGCGCCTTTTTTCAGGTTAGGTTCGATTTCGTTTTTGTAGACAGAAGCTTGAGTTTCATCAGGCAACAAAATTTGAACCACATCTGCACGGCTTGTTGCATCAGCTACGTTCAGAACTTCAAAACCGTCGTTTCTTGCGACATCAGCTGATTTGCCTTCACGCAAACCAATAACAACATTTACACCACTGTCACGCAAGTTTTGTGCTTGAGCATGTCCTTGGCTACCGTAACCAATTACGGCCACTGTTTTTCCTTTCAATACGCTGAGTTCTGCATCTTTTTCGTAGTACGTTGTAACTGCCATGGTTAATTTCCTCCTTTTAATTGGACCCTTCATAATGAGCGGGTACTCCAAGAGACTTCGCCTCATGATTGGTATCTAAAAATCTCTTCGAGCACCCGCTCTTATGCGGGCGGTTCTTTAATGATGTAATGCGCTATAAGCGGTAAATCGTTAAAGCTTTATATTATGCATTTCCACGTATCATAGCTGTAACCCCGGTTCGGGTCAACTCGCGAATACCGTAAGGCTTCAACAACTCGATCATCGCATCGATTTTTTCAGTATCGCCAATGACCTGAACAATCAAGCTTGTCGTTCCAACATCAATTACAGCTGCTCTGAACGTTTCTACCACGCCCATAATTTCTGGTCGCTGAGGCGGTTCAGCCTTTACCTTAATCATTGCCAATTCCCGAGCAACCATCGGCTTGGAACTGAGATCGATGACCTTGATCACATCAACCAGCTTGTAAAGCTGCTTTTCAATCTGCTCCAGGTTGTTCTCATCTCCTACAGTCACAATGACCATACGGGATAATCCAACTTCTTCCGATTGACCCACAGTTATGCTCTCAATGTTGAAGCCACGGCGACCAAACAGTCCGGACACACGTTGCAAAACGCCGGGATGATCATTTACCAGTACAGCAATGGTATTTTTTGTCGTCATTTTACTCGTCCCCCATCAGCATTTGATCAATTGTCGAACCTTGCGTCACCATCGGATATACATTCTCTTCCTTGCTGACTACAAACTCGACAACGACCGGTCCGGGTGTATCAAGCGCCTCCTGCCAAGCCCGACGTGCTTCTTCCTTATTCGTAGCACGCAGTCCTTTGACACCGTATGCTTCGGCCAGTTTCACAAAATCCGGGCTTCCAGCCAGGTCAATGTGACTGTACCGATTGTTATAGATCAATTCCTGCCATTGGCGAACCATTCCAAGTACCTGGTTGTTGATGATTACGATTTTGACCGGAATGTTATTGATTGCACAGATGGCTAATTCCTGCGAACACATCTGCATGCCACCGTCTCCGTTAATCGATATTACCAATCTGTCGGGATTGGCCATCTGAGCGCCGATGGCAGAAGGGAAACCAAATCCCATCGTACCCAGTCCACCAGAGGTGACCCATGAACGTGGCTGATTAAATTTGTAATACTGTGCTGCCCACATTTGATGCTGTCCTACGTCCGTCGTAACGATTGCTCCGCCCTTGGTCGTTTTATCCAACAATTCAATAACCCATTGTGGTTTAAGCACTGTTTCAGAATCCTTATAAGAAAAAGGTTTCGCAGCTTTCCATTGCTGAATTTGCGCTCTCCATGCATCTGCCAGATCCGCGCGTTTCACATCCTGATTCAGCAATTCCAATACTGCCTTCACGTCGCCTACGATTGGAATATCCGTGGCAACATTTTTTCCGATTTCAGCAGGATCGATATCAATGTGTACGATTTTGGCTTGAGGAGCAAATCCATCCAACTTGCCTGTCACCCGATCATCAAAGCGGGCACCGATACAGATCAGCAAATCCGACTGTTGAATCGCCTGATTGGAAGTGTATGTTCCGTGCATTCCCGGCATCCCTGTCCAGAGTTCATGTCCACTTGGGAATCCTCCCAAACCAAGCAATGTTGTTGCAATCGGAATTTCCGTTTTACGAACAAACTCGTAAAGTGCTTCATGTCCACCGGAGTATACAACTCCTCCACCTGCCAGAATGAATGGACGTTCTGCTTCGGCGATAGCTTGAGTCAGCTTGTCTAGTTGAATTTTGTTGGGCAACACATTCGGGTTGTAACCCCGCATGGTCACAGGTTCCGTCTGTGGAACAAACAACGTCTGGGCTGCGGAGACATCCTTCGGAATATCAATCAGTACTGGTCCTTTTCTACCTGTATTGGCAATATGAAATGCCTCATGGATGATTCGCGGCAGATCCTCTACATCTCTCACCAGATAGCTGTGTTTCGTAATCGGCATTGTAATTCCCGTGATATCAGCTTCCTGGAAAGCATCTGTACCGATCAGGGAAGATACAACATTACCCGTGATGACCACCAACGGCACCGAATCCATATAAGCTGTCGCTATGCCAGTTACCAGGTTTGTCGCTCCAGGTCCGGAAGTCGCGATACAGACACCAACTTTACCGCTTGCCCGTGCATAACCATCTGCCGCATGAATAGCTCCCTGCTCATGACGAGTGAGGACATGCTTGAAATCCTTGAAGCCGTACATGGCATCATAGATATAAAGCACTGCACCACCTGGATATCCAAAGACACACTCTACTCCCTCCAGCAAAAGGCTACGGAGTAAAATTTCCGAACCTGTAATCACCTCAGGCTTCATCCACTTTTGACGTAATTCATCGGTTGACCTAACTTCAGGAATTTGTGCACTCATTGGTCATCCTCCTTTACAAAATTTACATACAGCTGACATTTGTAAAAACAAAAAAACCTTTCATCCCTAGAACAGACTTGCTGTTACTGAGGGACGAAAGGCTGTAGCTTCCGTGGTACCACCCGTGTTTGCCCGATATTTCGCAATACCGAACCTTGGCAGGTACAGAAATCACAAAGGATCTCCATATCTGGCGTCTGTAACGTAGACCGTACGATTTTCCCTAATAGGCGATTCGGCGCACCGTTAATATCATGGGGCCCAAATACTTTTCAGGAAAACAGCTCCAAGGTGAGCTCGTTAAAAAGGGATTTTGGTGAAGCTTGCAGCTAATGCCTCACTCTCTGAACAAAAGAGCCCTAATCACTTCGTCCTCTTCATTGCCGTTGTGTTCATGTCATTCTTTCAAATGTTTAGACACATTATATGTCCCCCATCTGGGATAGTCAATACCCATATTTCATAAAAATTTATGTTTCTCCGCTTAAACACCTCTGGGTCGCACGCTTGTAAGAGGTACCCGCATATTATAAAAAAGACCGCACAGTGAGATTTTGTACTCCTTCAAAGACCAAGTCATATCTTGTTAAAAGGGTAAAAAGGAGGCCCGTTTATGATTCGCAAACGATGCGCCCAAGATGACAACATGATATTTCGTCTAATCGAGCAAGAACTTGTCCCTCTATCGCATTTAAGTGCCCAAGAAATGGATCAAATACGTAAAGAATTACCCCGGCGCTTAAACCGGGGCATCACTTTTGTAGCTTGCAGACCGGATAATGCACAGGTTGTTGGCTTCATTCATGTTATGCTGCATGGAGAACTATTATACATTGATTTGATCGCAATTTCTTCGGCTCATCAAGGTAAAAGATACGGAAAAAAGTTGCTGGAGTATGCCGAGCAATACGGCCGACTGCGACGTTGCAAGCGGGCTAAAGTGATGGTGGACGAAGACAATGTGCGAGGGATCCATTTTTATCTACGCCATCAATACCACATGCTACGATATGTGGCTCTAAGCCGATGTCACGAACTCGAAAAGTCACTGTGAAAAGTATGGTTTTCAGGGTCGTGATTTTGTAAAACTAAAAAAAGTTAGGGTAAAAAGGATTGCCTACCCCAGGGTAGCCCCCGTCTGTGTACGGTCCATACTGTGGACCATATCCCTGCCCTCCATAGCCTGGTCCTCCATATCCTGGACCGTAGCCAGCGTAGGCACCCACGTATGGAGCTGTCCCAATGGCAAGCAAATCAAAAAGCACCAGTGGAATAATCGCCTTCGTGTTTACTTTTTTCTTACGGTTTGGTTGGAGAATCAGTCGGTTACCCGAAATGCGAATCAGCTTGCCACTGACCCGGGAGCCATCCTTACGTGTAGCGAAGATGACTTTGCCGACAAGCTTCTCCACCTGCTTTCTGGTTACTGCCTGTTTCATCGTATTTCCTCCTTCTTTCTCAACGGATGGACAGATTGAACGGCTCCTTGATAGCTTACCACCACCACAAAATAGACTGGAGCTGACAGGGGCCGAGCGTCCGTCCAATCTGCATAGCACAGTCTATTCCATTCAAGCCAGAAGCGTATGTTTAAATGCCTGCACAATGTAAAAAAATCTGGTACCTGCACATGCAGATACCAGATTTTCATATACACTAACGCGTATATTTAAAAACATTCAGCTGTCTATGAGTTATTAACGCTTGCTTGGATCATACAGTTGACCCAAAGCAGCCGGAGCGCGTGAACGTCCAACTGCCGCCACCAGCACAATAATCGTCAGGAGATACGGCAACATAAAAATAATTTCCTGGGGAATACTTTGCGACCATGCAAACAACTGCACATAGTTGCGAATGGCTTGTGAAAAACCGAAAAACACTGCCGCGCCAAAAGCACCGAGCGGATTCCATTTACCGAAAATCATAGCCGCAATAGCAATATAGCCCTGCCCCGAAACGGTATTATGTGAGAACATATTGGTTGTAGTCAAAGTGATTGTTGCTCCACCAATCCCAGCCAACGCACCACTAATCATAACACCGATATAACGAAGGCGATTGACCTTGATCCCCACGGTATCGGCTGCACCCGGATGCTCCCCTACTGAACGCAAACGCAAGCCAAACGGAGTTTTATACAAAGTAAAGTAGCCAATAATAACTAATAGAATAGCTAGATATGTCGTTGGGTAGGCTTGGAAAAATGCTTTTCCTGCAATCGGAATATCCACAAGATAAGGGATGGATATCTCGTTAAAGCCTTGAATTCGACCAGTGTCACCATCACCCTCGAATAACAGCTTAACCATGTACAGGGTACTACCTGCTGCCAAGAAGTTAATGACAATCCCGCTGATTACCTGATCGGCTTTAAACGTAATAGAGGCAACAGCATGAATGAGCGAAACCAGAATACCGAACACCGCAGCTGACAGCACACCTACCCAGGCCGCAGAGGTGCCTCCTAGTCCCGCTTGCTCGGCATAAAATCCGCCCACACCTGCCGCAAACGCCCCAAATACCATAAGTCCTTCCAATCCCAGATTCGTTACACCGGATTTTTCCGAAAAAACTCCGCCAAGAGACGCAAAAATAATCGCCGTCGCAAAAACGAGCGTTGTATGGATTAATTCACCAAGTGTTAACCAACTCATTTTACAACACCTTCTCTTTCTTCCGCTTGGAGTAGAGCGGCTTTACAACCCAACGCACAATACCTTGGGCCGCAATGAAGAAAATAATCGAGCCAATGACTACTCGGATAATTTCTGGCGGTACATCCGCGCTAAAGCTCATCCCCGCAGAACCATACGTAAGTGTTCCGAACAAAACAGAACCGAGCAGTACACCGAACGGATTATTCATCCCGATCAAAGACACAGCGATACCGTCAAAGCCCGTTCCCGGTGACCCTGCCATGACAGATTGATAATGGAAAACCCCCAGCACCTCAAAAGCACCAGCCAATCCGGCAAAAACACCACTAATAAACATCGCTTTTATAATATTGCGATTTACATTCATGCCTGCATAACGGGATGCATCCTGATTAAATCCGACAGCCCGAAGCTCATAGCCCTGCTTTGTTTTCCACATAAAAATATAGAAAAACACTGCCGCCAGCACAGCAATAACTGTGCCCCAATGAACCCGAGCATTCCCCATCATCTGGGACAGCCAATCAATGGAAATGGAAGCGGAAGGTTGGATATCCACAGAGCGATTTTCGCCTTCCATAAGTGCAAACTGATTAATCACCAAATTAGCCAAATACAGGCCGATCCAGTTCATCATAATACAGGTAATAACTTCGTTCACGCCTCGCTTGGCCTTCAAATAGCCAGCAATCGCTGCCCACAAGCCTCCGAAAACTGCTCCTGCGATCACAGCCAGCGGTGCATGAATGATAGCAGGCAGCCCATGAAGTTTGATGCCCACAATCGAAGCAGCTGTCATACCGACCAAAAACTGCCCTTCGCCACCGATATTAAACAACCCGGCACGAGCCGCAAAAGCAAATGCCAATCCTGTTAGAATCAAAGGAGTCATCTCACGGATCGCTTCGCCAAAGTTGTAGGAATCTCCATACACACGGCTAAATAAAGCGGAATAAGCCACAATAGGGTCATACCCGCCAATCATCATCACGATAGCACCCAGAATGAGGCCAAAAATAATAGAGACTAGAGCCAGAACAAAGGAGTCTTTTGTGAATATTTTTAATAAGTTAGCCATTCTCTGCTCCTTTCTTCACTGCACTTCCTGCCATCATCAGTCCCAGTTCCTGGTCATTCGTTTCTTCAGGCAGCACTTCCCCGACAATCTTGCCTTCATAGATAACAGCAATTCGATCGGATACATTCATAATCTCGTCCAGCTCAAAAGAAATGAGCAGTACTGCTTTACCTTGATCCCGCTGGGCAATCAATTGTTTCTGGACAAATTCAATAGCCCCGACATCCAGCCCGCGTGTAGGCTGCGCGGCAATGAGAAGGTCTGGGTTTTTATCAATTTCACGCGCTATGATTGCCTTTTGCTGATTCCCACCAGATAGCGATCTTGCCTTGGTATGAATATCTGGTGTTCTAACATCAAACTTCTCGATAAGACTTTTTGCCTGCTTTTCTATAGCATCCTTGTTCAAGAAGCCATTTTTACTGTAAGGAGCCTGATAATACGTCTCCAGCACCATATTTTCACTCATGGAAAAATCGAGCACCAATCCATGCTTATGGCGGTCCTCCGGTATATGTGAAACGCCTGCCTCTGAAATTTTGCGCGGTGGCTGATTTGCCAGTTCTTTTTCGAGCAAACGGATACTTCCGCTATCCACCTTGCGTAATCCTGTCAAAGCTTCTATCAGCTCACTCTGTCCATTGCCGTCTACTCCAGCAATCCCCAATATCTCGCCCGCCTTAACCTGCAGGTTCAATTCATTCAGAACATGAATGCCATCCTTGTTTTTAGAAATTACTTTGTTCATTTCCAGTACAGTTTGTCCTGGTTGGGCAAGCTTCTTATCCACTTTAAAGGACACACGACGGCCCACCATTTTCTCCGCCAGCTCATTTGGTGTTGTTTCAGATGTTTTGACCGTGTCAATAACTTTACCTCGGCGAATGATCGTAACCGTATCTGCAATTTGCATAATTTCTTTGAGTTTATGAGTGATAAGAATGATTGATTTGCCTTCAGCTACTAAGCGCTTCATAATTTCCAGCAACTCAGAGATTTCCTGCGGTGTCAGCACCGCGGTTGGCTCATCGAAAATCAGAATATCTGCACCGCGATAGAGCGTTTTGATAATTTCCACACGCTGCTGCATACCAACAGATATATCCTCAATTTTGGCATTCGGATTTACCTGAAGTCCGTATTGTTCAGACAACCGCTGTACTTCTGCGGCAGCCTTTTTATAATTGATTTTCAGACCTTTACGTGGCTCCGACCCAAGGACAATATTTTCGGTTACGGTAAACGGCTGTACGAGCTTAAAATGCTGATGTACCATGCCGATCCCCAGATCAATCGCCTTATTAGGACTATCAATCTGTACGGGGTTTCCTCCCATTTCAATGGTCCCTTCATCCGGCTGATATAGTCCGAAAAGAATATTCATAAGCGTAGATTTACCCGCACCATTCTCACCCAAAAGGGCATGAATTTCTCCCTTATGCAGCTTGATGCTGATGGAGTCGTTGGCAACGATGCCGGGGAATCGTTTTGTAATTTGCTTTAACTCAACGACGGGGGTCGCTGCATCCATGAGATCACCCTTATACACTTTATAGTATGTGCTCCAATGAGCTGATTTTGACCGTTATAATCTTATAACTCCAGACGTAAGAACAAGGCTAGTCTTATGAACCAGCCTTGTCGCCACCTCTATGTTCTTCAGTCTAACTTATTTCGAAGGAACTGTAATTTCGCCTTTAATGATTTTTTGCTTGTATTGTTCTACAAGATCAAGCACATCTTTAGGAACGTTTTTCGTAGATGTATCTGCCAAACCAATTCCGTTATCCTTCAGAGCCAGTGTTTCGACACCGCCCTTAAACTTACCGTCAATTACTTCTTGGGATACGCGTTTTACCGCTTCATCTACACGTTTTACCATCGACGTTAGTGTTACTTCGTCACCAAACTCAAGTGATTGGTCTTTATCTACGCCGATAACCCATACTTGCTGACCTTGCTGCTTACGTGCGAGTGCTTCGTTAAATACGCCTGTTCCTGATCCACCAGCTGCATGGAAAATAATATCAGCGCCGTCGTTGTAGATCGTTGCAGCAGCAGCCTTGCCGAGATCCGGCTTATCAAACGCACCCGTATAGTTCACAATCAGTTGTGCTTTTGGATTAACAGCCTTAATCCCTGCTTCAAATCCTTTTTCAAAACGTTTGATCAGCGGGCTGTCTTGTCCACCCACAAAACCAATTTTGTTTGTTTTAGTAAGTTTACCAGCTACAACCCCCACCAGGAAGGAACCTTCATTTTCAGCAAATACAACCGATTTAACGTTAGGCGCATCTACAACACTGTCAATGATTGCCAAGTTTTTGTTCGGATTGTCTTTTGCTACTTGTCCAATCGCATTAGCCAGATTAAAACCAATTCCCCAAGTCAGGTTGAAATCACCCTTAACGAATTGGTTCAGGTTAGGAATATAATCCTGGTCGGATTTACTTTGCAGGTATTTAACTTTAACGCCTGATTCTTTCTCAATAGCTTGAAGTGCCTCCCAAGCAGATTGGTTAAACGATTTGTCGTTTACTCCACCCACATCTGTAACCATGCCAAGTTGGACATTTGATGTTTTGGCAGAACCGCCTGCTTCTCCACCATTTGCGTTGGACGCACCTTGATTTTTGTTACCGCAGCCTGCGAGAATGACCGAGATCGCCAGCAGCATAACCAAAGACATACTAAACAATTTCTTCATGCTGATACTGTTCCCCCTTAGTGTTAGATCCCTGGATTGTCTCTTTTCTTTAGAAAATGCACATCATTTTCATGTCATTTACTGACGAGACAGATCGTACAGAAGACTTACTTTAGAGATTATACAATTATGATCGGCTAAAATCTAGACAATTAATAACCTTGGGTCAATTTTTTTTAGAATTCCAAAAATGTAAGCGTTACAAAATCGAAAAATCCATACATTCTATCATCACACGTCATATTTATTCGTATTTTGAAGAAAACGAAGTCCTTTTTAGTGTTAAGTATGTACAAAAAAAGGCGTCCCTACACAGCGTACTGCTCGGGACACCTTTGTTACCACTTTCGCGGTTTTCACGCCTTAATTAAGCATTGATTTTACCTTTAGCAACAGTTGCCAAAGAGTTGAATGCATTAATATCATTGACTGCAAGATCAGCCAAGATTTTACGGTTAATGTCTACACCAGCCAATTTCAGACCGTGCATCAATTTGCTGTAAGACAAACCATTCAAACGAGCTGCTGCGTTGATACGCACGATCCACAGTCTGCGGAAGTTACGTTTCGTCTGACGACGGTCACGGTATGCGTAAACAAGCGATTTCATTACCTGCTCGTTAGCTGTTTTAAAAATGCGGTGTTTGGAACCAAAATAACCTTTAGCAAGCTTCAATACTTTTTTATGACGACGACGAACGACGAATCCGCCCTTTACTCTTGCCATATCAAAAGACCTCCCAAATAATGTTTATACTTTATTTATTTCCGTGCTTAATGCTATTTCAGGTTAGCAAGACCTTGTTTCAGACGTCTAACGTCCCCAGGTGCCATCTCAGGGTTAGTACCCAGAACGCGTTTTGCACGTTTGGATTTGTGGGAAAGCAAGTGATTTCTGTAAGCTTTGTAACGCGTTACTTTACCAGTACCGGTAATTTTGAAGCGGCCTTTAAGGCTGCTATGTGTTTTCATTTTTGGCATTGAACTTCCTCCTTAATTTGTCATTGACTCTTTGGAGCCAATATCATAATCATGCTGCGTCCTTCGAGCTTGGGTTGGCGCTCCACGGTACAAAGATCAGCAACTTCCGTTTTTACACGTTCGAGAATTTTTTGTCCCACATTAGCATGGGTAATTTCGCGACCACGGAAACGAACAGAGCATTTCACCTTGTCCCCTTCATTCAGGAACTTCACCACATTGCGAAACTTGGTCTGGTAGTCATGTTCCTCGATGTTGGAACGGAACCATACCTCTTTGATGTCAACGATCTTCTGGTTTTTACGGGCTTCCTTTTCTTTCTTCTGTTGCTCATAGCGGAATTTACCGTAATCCATAATCCGACACACGGGCGGCTTCGCTTGAGGCGCCACGTTCACGAGATCCAAGTTTGCATCAATAGCCATTTGCAGAGCTTCACGAGTCGGTTTAATACCGATTTGTTCCCCGTTTGCACCAACTAGACGTACTTCTCTCACTCGAATCTCATCATTGATCATATGTTCCTTACTAATAACCCTCCACCTCCAGAACCTGTTATTGTTGTATTGTGTTTAAGCACAAAAAAGGGATGACGACTATGCAGCCGACATCCCTGTCTGATACTCAATTCATCATGAAAGTTCAATTCACAAATCATTGGATCATGACCAGCCGGCAATACCGGACAGGTGAGAAGTCGGACCTTCTGCTTGTTAATCCATACTTTTCAATTAACATACTCAAATATCATATCATGCTACTACAGAGGCGTCAACACTTTTATAAAAAATTAGGTGTACACATCCGCTGTAGGTTGCATAGTCTTACTTCATTGTTAATTAGCCTTGCTTGCTCTGAACCTCTTCCAGACGAACGACACGCGTATGCTGGGTGTGGCTCCATTGCTTGTTGTTCTGTGTAAAGAACGCATAGAACGTAATCGGATACCACGAAATCAGATAGACTGGGAATAGCAGCAAGTACAGATATACTTTTTTGAACGTGACCTTTTCCAAGATCATCGCGATTAAAAAGGTGATAATATTCAGACTCACAGCCACAAAACCGGTCCAAGCAGGGAATTGTACGTAGATATTTTCAATATTGGGACCACCAAATAATACAATATCTACCCACATCGCTACTGTCATCAAAAAGGTAAACAGTACGATGTACACGTTCAGACCATAAAGAGCCATATCGAATTTAATCAGGCTTCTATGCTTGATACTCTGCCACAGCAACGGGAAGAAATAACGACGAGCAACCGTGAAGTGACCTTGCATCCAGCGCAGACGCTGTCTGGAAGAAGCTTTGAACGTCAACGGCTTCTCATCATACACCTTGGCATCATAATTAAATCTTGGATATACGTTGCGTTGTGTACAACGCATAGTGAATTCCAAATCCTCTACCAGACTTGTTGCACCCCAGCCCATTTCCTTGAGCAGATTTGTTTCAAAGCACATGCCTGTACCACCGAGGAAATTAGCCATATTCAGGTTGTGACGTGACAACTGCCACAGACGGTTGATGTACCAATAAGATACCCCGTATGCTGCTGTGATCCAAGAGTCCTCAGGGTTCTTAGTATCAATGTATCCCTGGATAACACGAGCACCTGAGCACAAATCATTATTCATTTCGCTCAGGAAATTGGTATGCGCCAAATTGTCGGCATCAAACATGACAATGGCATCATATTGACGCGGCATAGCCCATAGCTCTTTGAGCATCCACTCAATAGCATAGCCTTTACCACGCAAATTCGGATTCGTACGTTCACAAGCATTCATGCCGTGAGCGCGAACGATGTCCGCTGTCTTATCTGTGCAGTTATCACAGATTACGAATACATCGTACAGTTCCTTTGGATAGTCAAGCTGCTTTAAATTTTCCATCAGTGCTCCGACAACTTGTTCTTCATTGTGGGCAGCGACTAAAATAGCAAATGATTTTTCTGGAGCCGCCTGCTCTTTCCTTTTCTTACGAACCAATCCGAACAAGGAGAATGCAAACTGATAGACTGCGATCAACGCCAGTATGATCTGGAGCGTCACGAAAATAGCGTCTAACATGATCTCTTGTTACCCCCTTTTTATACCCCTTTAAAAATCTTGCGTTTGTCTGTTTTCTATCTGTGTAGCGCAAGTTGCGGCGCTTTGTGCGCCTTTTCTGTAGTTTTGACCCGACCCTTGCTTTCTTCTTTGGCTCTGCGCAGCCCCCTTTTGGCTGACACAGGAATGCCATTACGATTTTCGTTGGTTTTCAATCTTTTGTCAAAGCCCCTAAACGGGTCTCAGCAGCAAAAAAACACGACAAATTCCCGTTTGAACCGAGAATGCGGCGCTGGACCTCTCATTCATGACGCTTAGGTCTTATTTTCATCCATTTGCTAACTTTTTATTTCTTTGGTCCCTCCTTTTTGTGGGCCAATTAGCAACCACTTCTAATCACTCTATCTTATTAGACGGATGAACGCAAAGAAAGTTATACAAAACGGCTTATATTCCATTAACATTTTTGTGTAGAATTGAACCAGGTAAGTGGTGATTCTTGAAATGAACAGCGTTTAAAAATATGATGAGAGCAAGAGAATAATTACTTAGATCTAATTCTGTCAAATGGATTCAAAATATTTGCCGACAGACCTGAACCGGCAACCGGAGGAAACCAAATGCAACGTCTAGTCGTAAAACTTGTAAATCTGGAGCAGCGATTGTTCAAATGGATCAACGGGCGCTTACACAACCGTTTTTTGAACTTTTGGCTGTATTATCTCACACATTTAGGCGGGGCTACCTTTACAATAGCCTCTACGCTTCTGATTTGGTGGCTCGCTCCGTATCCATGGAAAGATTCCGGCATGAAGGGAGCTATCGCTCTTGCGGTCAGTCACATTCCCGTGGCTATCGTCAAAAAACTGTATCCACGGATACGCCCGTACTTGGCGCTACCAGGTACGAATACATTCCGCAATCCCTTGTCGGATCATTCTTTTCCCTCAGGGCATACAACCGCTATTTTTTCGGCTACCGTTCCTTTTATGCTGCAGTCACCCATGCTAGCACTGTTGCTGTTGCCTGTAGCGATAATTGTAGGTTTTTCTCGAATTTACCTGGGGCTTCACTATCCCACGGATGTACTTGCAGGAGCAGTCATCGGAACGTCTGCAGCAATAGGAACGGTTGCATTCTGGCCTTAAAGCCGATATGGTATGATTGAGAACATCCCAGCAGGAACAGGTGAAATGAGAGTGGCTAAAAAACGAGTGTTATTATTATCGGAAGGTTTCGGTGCCGGACATACTCAAGCTGCCTACGCGCTCTCAAGCAGCTTGCGGAAGCTTTCTCCGGATGTGCAGACAAGAGTGCTGGAGCTGGGGAGCTTTTTGAATCCGAGAATGGCCCCGCTTATTATTACAGCATACAAAAAGACTGTTGTATCGCAGCCTCGCCTAGTCGGATTGGTTTACCGTCATCAATACAAAAAATCATTAAACCGTCTTACAACGCTCGCTTTGCACCGTCTGTTCTACACACAGACCCGGAATATTCTTCGGCAGCTTCGTCCCGATTTGGTGGTATGTACTCACCCCATCCCAAGCGCGGTCATTTCACGTTTGAAGCGCTTAGGCTTACATGTCCCGCTGTGTACCGTCATAACAGACTACGATGCACATGGAACATGGATTACTCCTGAGGTTGACCGGTACTTTGTATCTACGCCTGAAGTCATGCGTAAGCTGCGCGCGCGCGGAGTACCTGTATCAAAAATCCAAGTGACCGGCATTCCGGTTCATCCTAATTTTTGGGAACATCCAGGGCACGATGAAATTAGAGAACAATTTGGACTTAAACCCATCCCGACAGTACTTGTTATGGGCGGCGGCTGGGGCCTGATGAACGACGAAGTCATACATCGTTCGCTTACCGATTGGAGAGAAAAGATTCAATTTATTTTTTGTTTGGGGCATAATGATAAAATTCGTCGTAAAATGGAGCTGGATCCTCGGTTTAATCATCCAAATATTCATATTTTCGGATTTACACGGGAAATCGACAAATTAATGGAAGTGTCGAATCTGCTCATTACCAAACCCGGTGGAATGACATGCACCGAGGGGCTGGCCAAAGGGATTCCGATGCTGTTTCACAAGCCTCTCCCTGGACAGGAAGAGGAAAATTGTCAGTACTTTACGGCTCAAGGCTTCGGAGAACCGATTACTTCGCTGGATGTTGTCGTTAAATGGATGAACCGACTGCTATACGATTTTCCAGAAATCGTTCGCAAGCGACAGGAGCACATCCATAATGTAGCGCGATATTATCCTCTTCAGAGCGCACAGAGTATTTTGGATATACTGGAACCAAACAGGGTGCTTTCCTAAAAGGAAGCACCCTGTCTTGTTTACTTTATTTATTTTGCCCGCTTTTAATTTCCATATTTTTCAAGGCGTATTTTTTCGTACTCTTCCAAAGCTTCTTTACCAATCAGCACCTCGACACGATGAATATTCATACCTTTACCCATGAACTTTTGTTCATACTCTGTCATGACATGCTCCTCATTGATTCCATCACGATGAAGGTTTAACGAAATATTCGTCATTTGTAGACCACTATCAGCGAATGAATTCAGAGAAAACTCAAACAATGTCTCCGAGTCCGTCTTAAAATGAATTTGTCCTTTGCTGTTCAGAAGCTGACGATACTTGTCCAAAAAACGCGGATGCGTCAAACGACGGCGTGCATGCTTGGCTTTAGGCCAAGGATCGCTAAAATTCAGATAAATGCGCTCTACTTCTCCTGGTTCGAAAACATTGTCGATCTGTTCGATGTTTGCCAGTGCCAATTTGATGTTGGGTGGTGTAACAACTTCTGATTCACTCCAGGCCAGACGAGACTTTTCTGTAGCACGGCGAACCAGCTCGTCATACATATCAAAGCCGATATAGTTAACCTCTGGATTACGGTAGCTCATTTGGCTTATAAATTGCCCTTTACCCATACCAAATTCCACATGAATGGGACGATCATTACCAAATAACTGCTGCCATTTCCCCTTATACTGTGATGGTTCCAAAATGACCAGATCTTGCTGTTCTTCCAGACTTTCACGTATTCCTTTTCTTCCGCGTAAACGCATGTTACTCCTCCATATACTCTGTTATCAAGGAAAAAGGAATTTCACCCCCGCTTGAAGATACGGAAATGAAATTCCTTTTTCAATATATTTGGATTGGGGTCCAACTAATTTAATTGTTCATAGTCTACCCCATCAGCAGGTGAAAAATCAATTGTCTTTTGGCAAGCGGCTCTGATTTTTTGACGTGCGGCCGTTCCAATCTGACGATCCTGCCCAAAACGGACACCAGTCAATGCTAACGCCTCATCAAAGGTTAACTCAACAGTAACTTTATCCATACGCGTCTTATCCTGCGTATTCATAAAAGATCACCTCACGGGTTATTTGTGATGGAACCGACGTGCACTTCCCCTAAAGCAGGCGATAGAAACAGCATAGCTGCCTCCCTGAAGAATAGTCATTAGCAACTGATAACTTTTTATCTTCAGGATCAAAAACAGTCCTTTTATCATATGTCTGGTACCGCTTACAATATAACATATTGTGTAACCTTTTTCAATCCGCAAAGCTATAAAATCAGCACTTTTTAATGACTTTCTCGGGCAAGTGATTCCCATTTAAGATTGAATTTTGTTACAATAGGGTGATCGTAAAAAAAGGAGTCCTCCCATGAAAACAGATTTGTTGCCTGCTCCTCTCCTCTGGGGAGATAAACGGTTCCATACATGGAATTACGAAATGCGCGAGCAATTTCAAAATAAAGTGTTTAAAGTCATGCTGGATGCGGGTTTTACTTGCCCAAACCGCGATGGTTCCATTGCCAAAGGGGGCTGTACCTTTTGTAGTGCACGCGGATCAGGTGATTTTGCCGGACGTCGCCGTGATGATTTGGTCACCCAGTTCAATACGATTCGGGATCGTCAGCATTTAAAATGGCCCAACGCTAAATATATTGGCTATTTTCAAGCCTACACCAATACGTATGCCCCGGTTGAGGAACTGCGAGAATATTTCGAGGTTATTTTGGAGCAGCCCGGTGTTGTCGGTTTGTCCATCGCTACACGTCCCGATTGCCTGCCTGATGATGTAGTCGATTATCTAGCCGAGCTGAACGAACGCACGTATCTGTGGGTCGAAATGGGTCTGCAAACCGTTCATGAATCGACCTCCGAGCTGATTAATCGTGCTCATGATACTCAGTGCTATCTGGATGCAGTGGAAAAACTGCGCAAGCGGAATATCCGTGTGTGCGCCCACATCATTTATGGCCTACCGCAGGAGACGCATGAAATGATGCTCGATACAGGACGTGCAGTAGCCGCTATGGATGTGCAGGGCATCAAAATCCATCTGCTGCATCTCATGCGTAAAACGCCAATGGTCAAGCAGTACGAAGCAGGATTGCTACGCTTTCTGGAAAAGGACGAGTACATTAAGCTTATTGTAGATACGTTGGAGTTTTTACCCCCTGAAATGATCGTTCATCGGTTGACTGGAGATGCACCACGCGATTTACTGATGGGCCCCATGTGGTCGCTTAAAAAATGGGAAGTGCTCAACGGCATTGATAATGAACTGAAATCACGTGAAACGTGGCAGGGAAAATACTGGAGGAAGTCTTAAATGGGATTCCTGTCTGTTCTGAGCTATGCTCATCAATTAGTAGCTGCGCGGGTGCAGCCAGGCGATACTGCCGTAGACGCCACCGTCGGCACAGGAGCAGATACGTTGTTTCTGGCTAAAGCTGCTGGCAAACGGGGCCGCGTCTATGGCTTCGATATCCAGCAAGCAGCTTTGGATTACGCTCGTCGTCGACTGGAAGAAGACACCTCCCCTTCATTAGCGGAAGTATCACTATTGCTGCAAGGCCATGAGCACATGCGGGAGGTCGTCCCAGACCTGCTGCATGGTAAAGTGGCTGCGGTCATGTTTAACCTTGGCTACTTACCGTCCGAAGGCGCCGATCCTACGGTCATCACGCATACAGACAGCACGCTCGTCGCACTTGAAGCTGCCTTGCAATTGCTGCGACCGCGTGGTATTTTGACTGCCGTATTATATCCAGGGCATGCTGGAGGCAGGGAAGAAGCGGAAGCTGTTCTTCATTGGGCTTCTACCCTCCCAGTCTCCAGCGGTCAAAGCATTATTTACCGTCAACTACAACGAGACGCTTCACCTTACGTAGTGGCGGTTGAAAAGAAATAATGTCGAGTTGTTAAACTCGCATATTCTCGCATATTTAGGTAATGAGCGGCTTTTTAGCCGCCTTACATATATTTTATAGCGCCATATGGGTCTATTCTTCCGGTTTATTGCCCAGCGGCACGTTTTAATTGCCTGATTCTGTTAGATCGTACTCATTACTCATTATGGAGGAGAGAAATCATGCTAAAGCCATACCCGCTGCAATTCCAACCTGAGTTCAAAGAGAGAGTTTGGGGAGGACGGGCCTTAGAACAATTTGGTCTAACCCCACCAGAAGGACATATTGGTGAAGGATGGATGATTGCCGATCATCCGAACGGAACAACAACGGTCATCAATGGCGAGCTGGCTGGAAAAGGGCTGGATGAAATCCGCCAGACTTACGGACAGGATTGGCTTGGGGCAAAGGGCGTATCGAAAAAAGGCGGACGTTTTCCACTTTTGATCAAGCTGCTGGATTGCAATGATGATTTATCTGTTCAGGTGCATCCGACGGATGATTACGCCGGACTTCCAGCTGGAGAATTAGGAAAAACCGAAATGTGGTACGTGCTTGATGCCAAGCCTGATGCCAAAATCATTTATGGTCTGACCGAAGGTGTAACTCGTGAAAGTCTGCGTACAGCTCTTGAAAGCGGAGATATCATGGGCAGTTTGCGCCAAGTTCCAGTTGAAGCTGGCGATACATTCTTCATCCCCGCTGGAACCGTGCATGCACTGTGTGCGGGTGTAGTGGTTGCTGAAATTCAGCAAAATTCGGATACAACCTATCGTTTATATGACTATAATCGCCCCGGTCTGGACGGCAAACCTCGTGAGTTGCACATCGAGGACTCCCTTAATGTAACTTCCTACGAAGGTGCAGGCGCAACAACGATGAAAACGGACGGCCTGCAGCCTGGAGAATGGCTCCAACTGGCATCCTGTGAGTATTTTGTTGTGGAAAAGGGTATCGTAGATGGAAGTTGGGCACTTTCTACAACGGAAGACAGCTTCACTATTCTTGTAATTTGCGAAGGCAGTGGGACCATAACATGGGACAATAATACGGAGTCTCTTTCCTGTAAAGCTGGAGATTGCTTCCTGCTCCCTGCTAATTTGGGCGGTTACACGCTAAATGACGGAATGACCGTACTTAGATCTTATCTTCCTTAAAGCTTAAAGGATGTGATGTCTAATCATGCGGGAATACACCTTCACCATCGCTGAAGATGACGGAACAGAGCTATTTGCTTATCGATGGCTGCCCGAGCCGAACATTCCCATCAAGGGAATCGTTCAAGTTTCGCATGGCATGTGTGAGACGTCCTACCGCTACATTCGGCTGGCCGAAAAGCTTACCGCTTCTGGCTACGGTGTGTATGCCAACGATCATATCGGCCACGGGCGCACAGCTGGTGATCCTGATAAGCTCGGTATGCCGGGAGCCAATGCATTCAACCGAATGGCAAAAGGCATGCTGGAGCTAGGCGAAATTGCGGCCAAGGAATTCCCTGATCAGTCTCGTTTTTTACTGGGTCACAGCATGGGCTCCTTTTTAACCCAGAAAATTATGTATGATGATCAACAGGCGTATCACGGGTTTATTTTATCGGGAACCAACGGACGACGTAGTCTGCTGAAACTCGGAGAACAGGTTGCTCTGCTGCAAGCCAAACTGCAAGGAATGGATCATCGTAGCATGCTGCTCAACGCTATGGTCTTTGGCGGCTTTAACCGTGCTTTTCGTCCTGTGCGCACAGCGTTCGACTGGCTGTCCCGTGATCCTGAGGAAGTAGATCAGTTCGTGCACGACCCACTATGTGGAGCCATTTGCACGACAGGCTTTTTCCTCGATTTCTTTAGACTTTTGCAAGAAATTCACTGGCCTTCCTCGTTGAAAAACATTAATCCCAAACTGCCCGTTTATATTTTTGCCGGGGATCGTGATCCGGTGGGCTTGTTCGGAAAAGGTGTGTTGTCGCTAGTGGATATGTATCGAAACCTGGAGCTTCAAGACTTGGAGTATCGCCTTTATCCTGATGGTCGCCATGAGATGTTGCATGAAACAAATCGCGACGAGGTAATGAGTGACATCGTGGACTGGCTCGACCGTCATATTAATACAGGGGCAACCTCTGTTTCCGTTGGGTCTGGAGCCTCCGAAGCATCCGCTTTATCAGCTTCGCCCAAGTCATCTTCCTAGTGAGAAATTAGCAAAAGAAGCCTTTAAAGCATGATAGAAGTGGCTTTAAAGGCTTCTTTTGTATTCCTTTATATTTCATCAGGGCATCATTTTTGAATTAATTACCATGCATTTCGTTCTTTCAGGGAAGTAATATGAGCTGTGTGATGCTTGCCATGCCAGGCATAGATGCCAATGTTTCGTTCCAGACGGATCGTCTGGCCCGATTCAGGATGAATAAACGTTCGGTGTAGCTGATCTTCCCCCAATGAACGCAACATGGTCACCCATCGTTCATGCAGTCCTTCCAGCAATTGCAACGAAGGTTCTAGGGGAAGCTCTCTGGCATCTGGTATTTCGGCCCAGCGCCCCTCATCATAGGGTTTGATTGTCGGTGTATCTTCTGTCAGCGCTAGCTTAAAACGGATATAGCTGTTCATATGGCTGTCTGCCAAATGATGAACAACCTGCCTTATCGTCCATCCTCCTTCACGATAAGGCGTATTTAACTGCTGCTCATTTAGTCCTTTGACCGCCTGACGCAATTGTCCAGGCAATTCAGCAATGTCGTCGATCCATGTGGTCAACTGTTCTTCTGTAATGGGTTCTGGAACCACGAACGGTCCAATCGGGTAGCGCAAGTCTTTGTCCAAAACAGTTCCCGCCCTTCTCTGTATCTGAATGTCTGCAATTGTCTATAGCCTTATGTTATAACTATGCAGGAAAAAAAGCAGACCCGCAAGAGTCTGCTTTTGTCATGCACGTACAAGGGAGATACACTCGAATGATATATTTTATCCTTCCAGCAACAATGATTCGGGATCTTCCAGCAATTCTTTGACCGTTACCAGGAAACGGACCGCCTCGCTACCATCAATAATGCGGTGGTCATAGGACAACGCGATATACATCATTGGACGATTTTCCATACGTTCCTCGTCGATGGCAATCGGGCGAAGTTGGATTTTATGCATTCCCAAAATACCCACTTGCGGCGTATTCAGAATTGGCGTAGACAGCAGGGAACCGAAAATACCTCCATTGGTTATGGTAAAGGTTCCTCCTTGCAAGTCCGCCAAAGAAAGTGAATTGGAACGAGCTTTGCTAGCCAAATCGGCAATGCTCTTTTCAATTTCAGCAAAACCAAGCCGATCAGCATCCCGGACAACGGGAACGACCAAACCTTCCTTGGCAGATACAGCAATCCCGATATCATAGTATTTTTTCAGTACGATATCATCGCCATTGATTTCTGCATTCACAGTAGGGAAGCGCTTGAGCGCGCCAACCACTGCCTTTGTAAAGAAGGACATAAAACCCAGCCCTACATCGTGTTTCTCCTTAAACTTATCTTTACGGCGTTTGCGCACATCAAGAATAGCGGTCATATCCACTTCATTAAAAGTGGTAAGCATGGCGGCTGTTTGCTGTGCTTCAACAAGACGCTTGGCAATCGTCGCTCTCCGACGGGACATCCGCTGCCGTTCCACAGGCTTGCTGTACTCTGTTTGAGCTGGAGACGGTGACACAGACTTGCCAGCAGCGGGAGACGCAGGTACAGATGCTGCACGTGATACTTCAGCGCTGTTATGCGTTTTTACGTCCTCCTGAAACACACGTCCAAGCGGGTCCTTTCCCTGTACCTGCTCAAGGTCAATCCCGCGCTCACGCGCCAGCTTCCGGGCGGATGGTGATGCCGTCTGACCATTCCCGTCACTATTGGAGGGGATGGGCGGCGCAGACTTTTCTACTGCTTTACTGCCGCTTTCTACGGAAGTCGGTGAAGTTGCTACGGACGGCGCTTCAGGCGCTTGAGTCGCTGCGGCTTCTCCAGCACCAGTTGCTTCCGCACCACTGCCGCTTCCGATCAAGCCAACAGCTTCACCGATAATTACAGTATCCCCCTCTTGACGAAGGATTTTCTGGACTACACCTGCTTCTTCGGCGCTAATTTCCAGATTAACCTTATCCGTTTCCAGCTCCAGTAGAACATCTCCCTGTCCTACGGAATCTCCTTCCTTTACAAGCCATTTGGAGATTGTTCCTTCCGTGATGGATTCTCCCATTGCTGGCACTATAATATCACTCACAGCCGCTACCTCCCCAGTGTAATATTGTTTTTGGAATCCTGCTTCAACGCCGATTGAATAATTCGCTGTTGTTCTAGGCTGTGTACTTGCTGATAACCGCTCGCCGGGCTGGAACGATCTGGTCTGCCTGCGTAGCGAATTTCTGCTCCCTGTGGCACAACCTCCCGCAGACGAGGCTCCATATAACTCCAGGCCCCCATATTTTTAGGTTCTTCCTGAGCCCATACGAACTCCTTAACACGTGGGAAGCGACTAAAAATATTCCGAATTTCCTCTGCCGGGAAAGGATATAGCTGCTCCACACGAATAATGTGCAAACGCTCCTCTGCTTCATTCCCGTTTTTATCCTTCTCCAACGCTTCCTCCAGATCAATGGCAATCTTGCCACTGCACAGTACAATGCGCTCTACCCGATCCGGACGTGATCCCAGACCAGATTGCTCCAACACAGGACGGAATGTTCCCTCACTGAATTCAGAAGCAGGCGAAGCGACACGATTGTTGCGAATCAGGCTCTTCGGCGACATCATCACAAGCGGGCGAGCTTCCTCACTTTCGCTTAATGCAGCCTGACGGCGCAGCAGATGGAAATACTGTGAGGCGCTGCTCAAATTGGCGACAGTCCAGTTATTTTGTGCAGACAACTGGAGGAAACGCTCCAGACGTGCACTCGTATGCTCAGGTCCTTGTCCTTCACTACCATGCGGTAACAGCATCACCAGACTGGACTTCTGTCTCCATTTAGCACGGCCAGCGGAAATGAATTGGTCGAAAATAACCTGCGCACAGTTGGCAAAATCACCGAATTGCGCTTCCCAAATGACCAACGTCTCAGGAGAAAACACGTTATAGCCATACTCGAAGCCGAGGACTGATGCCTCAGACAATGGACTGTTATGAATACTGAACGAAGCACGTGCTTCCGGCAATGTATGCAGCGGGCAATGGGTACGCCCGGTTTCAGGCTCATGCAGCACAAGGTTACGGTGAGCAAAAGTAGCTCGCTCCGCATCCTGACCTGTCATACGAATAGGCTTGCCGTCTGCTAGAATGGTAGCTAAAGCGAGTGTCTCCGCCAAGCTCCAATCTACCTTTTCACCCTCGTTCAGAGCGGTTTTTCTACGCTGTAAAATTCGTTCCAGCTTCGGATATACATGAAAAGCCTGTGGCCATTTGAGTAAATTTTCATTAATTTGACGCAGTTTTTTCATTTCAACCGCAGTACGGACCGGTGTGCTCTGATTCTTTTTCGCCTTCATAGCAGTAAATTCAGGCTCCTCCTCCGGTTGATTCTTCACATGCTCATGTGCTTCCTTCAGTCGGTTTTGGACCTTCTCAATGAGGCCAGCACTAAATGCTTCATCCACTATGCCCTGCTTCATCAGCTTTTGAGCATATAATTTGCTCACCGTTGGATGATTCTTTACCTTGCGATACACCAGCGGTTGAGTTGTTTCCGGATCATCGGATTCATTGTGACCATAACGACGGTAACCAATCAGATCAATCAGAAAATCCTTCTTGAAGCGATTACGGTACTCACCAGCCATACGAGCCGCTGCAATACAAGCCTCAGGATTATCCGCATTCACGTGTACAATTGGAATTTCGTAGCCCTTGGCCAGATCGCTGGCATAACGGGTCGAACGTGAATCAACACTCTCTGTCGTAAAGCCCAGACGATTGTTCACAATGATATGCACTGTGCCGCCATTACGGAAGCCGCGCAAATTGGTGAAATTGAGTGATTCGGCTACGATACCTTCACCCGGGAACGCTGCATCACCGTGCATAATAATGGTAGCTGCCTTGCTAACGTCTAGCTTCGGATAACCAGCCTCACTGCGATCTTCCTGTGCCGCACGCGAAAATCCCTGCACCACCGGATTCACATATTCCAGGTGACTTGGGTTGTTCGCCAATGTCAGACGGGCCTGGACGGCTTCCCCATCTTTCACAAAACGATCCGCACCCAGATGATATTTTACATCCCCAGTCCAGCCGTAGTTAATTCCAGTGGAACCTTCCGACGGAATCAGATCCTTATTCGGGGAATGATGAAATTCAGAGAAAATTTTGCTATAAGGCTTGCCCAGCACATGTGCCAATACATTCAGACGACCACGATGCGCCATTCCCATCAGGACATGACTTGCTCCTGCATTGGTGGTTAGACGAATAACCTCGTCGAGTACAGGGACAAGCACATCATTACCCTCAATGGAAAAACGCTTCTGCCCGACGAATGTTTTATGCAAGAACTCTTCGAACTGTTCTACTTCTACCAATCTGCCCAGCAACGACTTGCGTTCCTGTGTTGTAAGTGGCTTGGAGGACCAGCCGGATTCTGCATAGCTGTTCAGCCAGCGGCGTTCCTCCTCGTTATGAATATGACTAAATTCATAGGCAATCGGTCCTGTGTATGCTACACGTAGCCGTTGAATGGCTTCCCACCCGTTCAGTGTTCCCGCTGGAGCGTTATCCCATATTAAAGAGGCTGGAAAAGCCTTTAGGTCTTGTTCAGTTAAACCGTAAGATGCTGGATCAAGCAGACGTGTATCCTGCTCTGCATCCAGTCCCAGTGGATCGATTTGGGCGGCCAAATGTCCGTATTCACGGATATTCCACACCATTTTGCCCGCTGTAACCGCTTTCTGTAATGTGTTCGAATCAAGGTGCCCCAAAGCATTTACGGGGGGGCCTTGTAATTTGTTGTCTATCATGGAAGCAGCCGAATATTCGGATTGTGGCGGCTCGCCCCATTGATCAAACAGCTCGCGGTAAGCCGGATCAACCGTTCCGGGATCCGCTACATACTTTTCATACTGGTCCTGCACATAACCTAGATTAGGTCCGTAATACGTCTGCCAAGGTACCTGTCTGCTGCTCTCTTCCATTGTCATCTCGTTCCCTCCGTCAAATTTTGAAATTCATAGCTGGACGGAAATCATTTCCATTTTGTCGTTTTGTTAAATCTCTAATTTAAGCAATTCACATTATGTTCACATTATATGAAATCCATGATCAAAAGTCGAATTTCACAGTGCTTATTTCTCTTTCATTGTATAAAGTTTTCTAGCTATGAGCATTTCCTTTTTCTCAACATATCCATGCGTAAATGAGATGAATCGGGCTATTCTGTAATTCTGTAGTCTTTATCATTTAAAGATCTAGGATGTGATATAAACGGATATCCTAATCACGAACTTAAATCTGTGACTGGTATATAAAAGTAATCGCTATAAATGGCGAGGATTTAGCTTAATTAAGATTGGAGATTGACACCCTTTTGTGATTCAGAAATCAAGCACATGGCAACTTAAATAACCAGCTGTCGGATATCAACCGATGGCTGGTTATTTAAGTTGCCGATACGATGCAAATTCAAACTTAAAGTGACATTAAAGTCACTTTTCTGTACAATTTTCCTACTTTTCACTATTATTTTACTTAGGCATCTAAAAACCGCTTTGAAAGCGAAAGGGATGGAACTGTGACTGGACTAAAACAAATACTCAGAAACAAGAATTATGTCAGATTTTTTCTGGCAACCTTCGCCTCACAAATGGGAGGAATTATCGGAGTTACTGCATTCATGTTTTATTTGTTGAAACGGTTTACAAATCAGCCTTACTATGCAACACTTGCCGAGTTAATGTATTCGCTCCCGATGCTGGTAGTATTTCTCGTGGTTGGAGTGCTGGCAGATCGGATGGACAGACAAAAAATTGCTGTTAATTGTGACTGGATTAGCGCCTTTTTATCCTTATGCTTGCTTGTTTTTATTTGGATCGATTCGATTCCTTTGGTATTTGCCCTCCTCTTCATCCGTAGTGCTGCCTCCAAGTTTTTCTTTCCAGCCGAAAGTGCCATTATACAGGGGATATTAAGCGAAGATGATTACACCATTGCCGCAGGCCTCAATCAAATGATGGGGAGTCTTTTCATGTTATTTGGAGGAACTCTGGGGGCCGTCGTTTACTGGCACTTTGGAATTACTGGAGCCATCCTCATTGATGCTATTTCTTTTATTGTGTCTGCACTGCTCATTCGTTCTTGCAAAATTCCCAAGGAAGTACGCCTTCCGAACGGTGCACATCAATTTAAACAATTAAAATTCAAACTTGTCATGATCGATTTTAAACAAGGGTTTCTTTACATATTACGCAACAGACTATTGCTTTGGTTGGTTTCAGGCTTTTTTATGTTCGGTATTTTAAATGGTGGTTTTAGCGTTTTACCGATGTTTATCCTTAAATATAAGCTAGCTCCAGGCAACTATGAGCAGTATATGGTTTGGACAGGTATTATTTTTGGAGCTGGTGTGTTGCTTGGTACACTAATCGCTTCGCTCATCTCCGCCAAGCTAAAGCTACACCAAATGATTGCAGCCGGAGTTCTGGTAGCTGGAATAGGCATGTGCATACTTGGTTTTGTTAACCACCTCTATGCTTTTATGATTATCAATTTTGTCATTGCACTGATCCTTCCGTTCATTAACATTGGTATAGGAGGATGGCTGCCTCGTATTGTAGATCCTCAAATGATGGGGCGTGTGCAAGGTTTGATTAATCCGTTAATGATGCTGTCTCAGTCTCTTACATTAGGTTTCATTGCTGTAAGCTTTCCTTCATTTATTTCAATTGAGCTCTTGTTTTTATTAGTTGGGGTCTGTACCGTTATGGTAGGCATATACTACACTATTGTGCTTCCCCGTTATGCTGATTACAGCACTTCTTCTAAGGCCCTTCAGGAATCTTTATAGACAAATAGAAAAAGCGTACATCCGACCGTTCCGCCAGCGATTGTTGATTTGCCACTTCTGCCTCCCAATCCCGTGCAGAAGTGGCTTCATCCTATCTCCCCTCAATGCCCTCACAAGTACATACATTCGTTACATACGGCTAGCTCGTCAAAACCCAGTAGCGACAAAGAGCGATAGGATATATGTAATATACAAAAAAATGCCCGGCAGGCGCATTATCTGCACCAGCAGGACATTTGGATTATAATCGGAGTAGCGGGATTCGAACCCACGACCTCGCCCACCCCAAGGGCGCGCGCTACCTAGCTGCGCTATACCCCGATAAACCAGTGTATGTCAATCGTTGCTGTTATTTACCATTATAATCTGGTCACAAAAACCTGTAAAGGAATTATTTAGTCTGAGTGACGCAAAAAGTATAGGCCAAAATTGGAGATCACAGGAGCTATCCATGCAGAGCAAAAAAATAATTATCGGAGCAGTAGTATTACTTTTTTTAGTACAGCTAAGCATTCCTATGTGCTTCACCTTTGCACAGAATGACCTTGTCATAGATCAAAAAACGAAAGAGAGACTAGCAGAGCAATATGGCTTGGAAGAACCTCAGCCACCTACATCTAAGCAGAAGCAAAACATATTATTGGGAGCTGATTGGGGTTTTAGTTCTCCTGCTGGTGCTGTTGTGGTGGAATTCACCATATTAATTCGAAATCCGCTCATATTTATTAGTCAGCAACTGTTACGTTCGCTAAAATAGTCATACGCAAACTTTAAATATATTCCTCCCTGTATAAGATGGATGCATTAATTTATATTCAATTTCAAAATTCCCTTTTTGCTTTGCTATCTTAATTCGAAGAAAAATTCACGGTGACACCGCCTGATACTAAGATCGTTAAAAGATCCATAAAATATTGCTGTGGTGAAAATCCATAACTTCTTTCTTCTTGATCCCATTCTTCCTCGAATCTTTCCAAGAAATAATGTGCGTTTTTCCAATGGATCGTGAACGGTCCTACTGCCCCAAAACCTCCACAGAGACAGTCCGATATACTGTCCAAGCTAAATCCATAGTACCCTCCAGGCCCATTAATTGCTTCACCAAGTGCTATAAAAAATGTTGTAAAATCAAACATGTATTCCCCGTCTAAGGTGTAGACTTCTCCTCGTTTATCCGGTCTGGCAAAATGATTAGATGCAGAATGTATTCTAGTCACGTTTAGCCATCCAGACCGTTCTTCGTTAGAAAAGCCTTGCCATATATTATTTTCAAGCGACTGAGCGCACTTTAATAACTCCCATAATCTTAATTCCACAGAGGAGGGCTTCGTTTCAAGTATGCCTGTTAACTCCAGATTGAAGTTTCCTTTATTGTAATTTAGTTTATGGATTATATAGGATTCAGGTAGGTGATAATGATAGCTTCCAATCCCTTTTTCTTCATCATCTAAAATAGCAATGTACAAGTTGGATACAGATTGTTTTGTCTTTGCTATGTTTTCTATGAATTCTTCGTTAAATTCAAATTGCTCAAAAATGACCTTTTCATTCGTTCCAACCATAATATCACCCGTTAACCCAACCACATCTCGACAATAACCAACTGTGAGCCCACTTTCATCGTCCATAACAGCAAATCTCTGTCTCAATTTATATCATACCTCCCAACAATAATTTTAAGGAATATAGCATTTCAGGATAGAGCAATAATCAATTAATTTGAAGCCAATAAGGTTTAAAGGCCTCATGTAAAAAGCTCTAAAGATTCTAGCAAAAAGTCACGCTTATATTTATTTTTATGATCGCCCAGCTTTCTTCTTATCATTTGTCTACATAGCCCCTTTTGAGCCTCAGAGATTTTATCTTGCACTGTACTTATCAGTTGATAGGATTGTCTACTCGCTTCAAAGGTATCATCCAGTAAATCTACCAGCACCACAACATGAGTAGATACGTCAAAAAATTCTAGAGCATATAACAGTGTTCCTCTATTCCCTTTCGTCTTAGGACTTCTTAACAAGTCAATAAGTGGCAGCACCGCTTCACTGTCTCCTAGATCAGCTAACGTAATGGCGATTACATTTCTGAGCAATGCACTATCCGTTGTTGCCAAATAACTCAATAATATTGGAGTGAATGTATGATCCAGCTTTTCACCCACATCCTCTATAATCCTTATCGCTTCCTTTAAATCTCCACTCTCTATGACTTCTTCTAATCGGAATTTATCCATTGTTTACCAACCCATCTTATTACAATATATAGAAACTATCCAGTCTTAATACAATTCAATAGTTTACATATAATAACAAGCCTATTTCTCTTTTGTATATAGCGAACATTGTCGAGATCTAAAAAATATCCACTCATTGATTTAAAATAAACAAAATGTTATATTGTCTATAAAATAATCATCATTTGATTGAGGTGTTTGCTAAATGGATCATTCCGAACTATTCTGGAATGCTGATATTGAAGAACTGAAGCGTGGATATATTCGCCAAGGAGAGCAGGTAGTTTGCCTCTTGGACGGACAACGATACGAGCAAGGCATCATATATCAGGATCAAGGGGTATTTTATGACGCGGAGCGGTATATGCGTCTTCATATTGAGCGGATGTACGGTTCCGTCTTTGACTATTTGATCGGTCTGGATAAAAAGCTGACTGGACTGACGGATCATCAAAATCGGTTGCTTCAGTTATTTTATCAAGGGATGGGCGATGCGGATATTCAAAAGGAAACCGGAATCGGCAGTGCATCCACCATACGCAATCATCGCTTTGGTCTCAAGGAAAAAGAACGGCAGGCCAAGGTATTTCTCACATTAATGGAACTGTTAAAGGAGAAAGATCGCCACGCTCCCGCCATGGTAGAAGTACCCGTACAAGCACGGATGGTAGACGAACGTTACAACATTACAGAAGACGAAAGGCAAAAGGTACTCACGAAGTATTTTCCGAATGGGACAGACGGGCGCCTAAAGACCTTTAAAATGCAAGAAAAACACAAGCTGATTGTGCTGCGTGAAATTACGGGTCGTTTTGTGAAGGGACAAATATATCATGAGAAAGATATCAATGCGATTTTACAGGAAGTATATGACGATTATGTCACGGTGCGAAGATATATGATTGAATACGGTCTATTGGATCGCAAACCGGATGGCAGTGAATATTGGTTGAAGGAATCTTGAAGCTAGGCGCTTATAAAATAGGAGGATTCGACAATGGATCGAAGAAAAGAACTAGTGCAGCAATACATGGAGATGAAGACAGAGGCAGGAATCTATTGCATTCGCAATACACATAATGGAAAAATTTTCATTGCTTCCACGCCGAATTTAAAATCGCTGAATGGACGCCGTTTTGAGTTGCAAATGGGTATGTTTAAGAATAAACCGCTACAACAAGAATGGAATGAGTATGGCGAAGATTCGTTTGAATTTGAGGTGCTGGATGTTTTGAAAAAAAAGGATTCGGAGTTCTTTGATGTCAAAGATGCGCTGGCAAAGCTGGAGCAGACCTGGCTTGATCGACTCCAGCCTTACGGGGACAAAGGATATTTGTAAACTTACTGCTCCGCAGAAAACTCCTTGCGAAGATAGCCAAAAACAACAGCGTCAACAAACTGACCTTTTTCATAAAAGTAATCTCTCAAGTGCCCCTCTTTAGTAAAGCCACTTTTGAGCAGCAGCCGTCTGGAGCCTTCGTTATCTGGATCAATGAAGGCTTCTATACGGTGAACCTGCGGCAATTGAAAGCCGTAATCCACCACCACCTTCATCGCTTCTGTCATCAGGCCTTGCCGCCAGTATTCCGGTGCCAGCTCATAGCCGATTTCGATACGGGAGTGTTCCTTCTGCCAGTTATGAAATCCAATTGTGCCCACGATCCGCTCAGGAGCTTCTTTTAGCGTAATCCCCCAGCGAAAGCCCTCTTGCTTCTCATATCTGGTTAGCATGGAACGAATAAATTTCTCAGCTTGCTCTACCTTCGTAAAGCTTTCCAAATCATAATATTTTGTGACCTCATCTCTGGAAAAATAGTTGAATATGTCCTCCGCGTCTGCTAATGTAAGCTGCCTTAAATAAAGCCGATCGGTCACCAAAGTCGGAAACGTTTCCATTGTCATTATTCATCTCTCCTTCACATCGAAGAACCTATCTTGTCAACCACCAGCCGATCCCCACCATTACTCCATTGATGAAGAATAATGCGGTGCATGCTCTCCACTTGTTGATTTCACTTGTTTGAAAAAAGCCAGTCACGGTACTACGACACATAAACAACGAAAAAAATAAATTCCAAATAATACGCATACCATATTTAATGTAGTAAAAAGCAGGACTTAGCTGCACACCACCTAACGCTGGAGAGATATCGGGAATAAACAGAATTGCACACGCATAACGCATGGTCTCATATGTAAAATAAAATAATGCCAGCCACCAAGCCCACTTCTTACCGAATAACATACCAATACCGGCAGCCGTTCCTGCCAGACCGAGCAACGCGATAAATCCTTGAAACATGCCCCTGCACATGCCTAACAACGTAGAAGCCTCATTTAATGCATTAAGCGTCAATAGCTGTGTCACCAACAGGAGTGCTCCATTAAAAATCAGTAAAATAGCTGAAATGCTTACACCTAAAGGTCGTTCGAAAGCCACGTTCGTTACATAATCTTCTACTTCTTTTTTTGTATACAGATCGGACACTTCTTCTACTCTCCTAACCCAATTATTACATCCATTTTGCGGCGGGCATAATAACAGTGTGTTTTCGCCTCATTTCCATATATCGGCTTTTAGGAAAATATGGTTTAATCTTCCCTGAAAAATTCCGTTATCTATACAATAATTTATTACTCAGGGCAACTATGCTATCAAATCAACGACATGAGAATCCTGATCATTAACAGAATCCCAAATAGAGTAATATCTATCCTTATACTACCATTCAAAGAGTGAATCTGACAAATGGCTGATACTAGCACTTATGAATGTATACGCGTTATCTTCGTAGCTCTATAACCTTCATATGACTGGATATACTCTACTTGATAACCCATTTGGGCATCCAAAAGCTCTTCCATAAACGGGAGGCACGGGCTGTAGATAAAGCTCCCTCCTGGCCGAATGGCTTTAAGCAATTCCATATATTTACGAGCGTACTCATGGATATTACCATCTGCCTTCAGATGATGATGCATAAAATGATTGGAGAATGCCATATGTGAAACGATCGTTCCCCATGTACTTTCTTCATAAGTAGTCGCTAACCAATCTCCTCGGGTGATACAACCGTCTGTTTCAGCCAGCCGATCTGTTCCGTATGCCTCAATTCCGTAGGCACGTAAATAAGTAACCAACCGTGCCTCTGATCCGCAACCAACATCTAGAACAGGCTCTTGCAAACGAGCAATGTCCAATCCTAGCAGATTCGCTTGCAACTCCGGTGTATATTCCTCACAAGGTACCCAAAAAGTATATTCATTCTCTGCATACTTAGCGAACACTTCACGTCCATTGGTACGAGTTAAAAAATCTCTCAAATGCCCATAATGCTGCTGGAGCAGTAAGTCCAGAGTTGCCCCTGCTATAGATTTCTTTTGGAACAGCTTTTCAATCCGGGTGAAGAATCGATCATACAGCTCCGTAAGCTCCCTCGCATGATTTGTGTGAAAATGTAGATACTGATTGGTATTTACAAACTGGGACAGTATTTTGGCCGCTACATCCTTCACAAAAACATGATACGTATGCTGGCGCTTCAAGCTTTGAAGCATGAGGATCAGTTCCGAGCTTCGCTGCGTCAGCCAGTACGTCATTTCCGTTGAAGGTCCTAACAGAACAGAACCCTCGCGCATATAAAATAAACTCCGATGCTGATTATGCAGGAGTTGACCGTTAATAAGATTATGAAGTTGAGCGACTGTCATACTACTTCCTCCTTAAAGTCCAGAACATTAAAGCCCCACCCAAGCCTAAATCATGCTGGGTTTGGGTAGGGCCAGCTTATTTTCTGAGTATACATGGTTATGGAAACTCAGTGCTATTGCAACTTTTCTGCCTTTACATAAGAGGATAGAGGAATATTCAAATCACGAACCCCTTGGGCTACCAAGCGGGCTATTTGCTCCGCACCATACTCCTGAAAATGTGTATCATCCTTCACGCCATCAGGAAATGCAGAATACACACCTGGCTCCAAATGTAAAAATAGTGGAAGTGTTCCTTCCAGGCCTAATGTATCATAGTAGGCTACACTCAATTGACTAAGATCGACCAGTGCAACCCCCGTCTCTGATGCTGTTTCCTTCATGGCCTGCACATATTCCGGGAAACTAATCCGAAACGAAGCACTTGCTGCATCATAATCGCGGCGGCCTACAGGAGTAATTAGCACAGGTACCGCACCGCGTTGAGTGGCTCCTTGGATGTACGTTTTCAAGTATACTTTATAGTCGGCAGGTGAAACATAACGCTCCTGATTATTGATCGCGGCATCATTATGCCCAAACTGTATGAACAGATAATCTCCTGGACGGATATTCCGTAAAATGTCATCTAACCGCCCTTGAACCAAAAAAGTCTTCGTGCTACGTCCACCAATAGAACGGTTCACAAAAATAGTCTCATCTGTAAAGAACGGCGCAATCATTTGCCCCCAGCCTGCCTGAGGCTTCATCGAGGCTTTGTAAGTTTGAACCGTAGAATCTCCTGCAAGGTATACGGAAGGATGCTCTCCAGCTGTTCGAGCCTCCTTGGGAGTGATAACCAAAGCGTTGATCTTCGCTTCATTTCCTGAGAAATACAATTCGAGCTGACCGTCGATGAGTGCAAGCTCAAACCCAGCCTCGACAAATTGTCCTGCTGTTTTGGCAGTAGGCTCTACTTTAACAATGGATTCGGCTTTAACCATAATGTCCGTGTTTCCGGCAATATCTCCGGCAATCAGAGAAAGCGTGTAATCCGCAGGTGGTAAATTGACGACAAATGATGAGCCTTGAACACGAACAAAATCTGAGCGGATAGCATCACTTCCACCACGATTCTCTTCATTTACCTTGGAAAGATCGGTAAATCCATAGCCACGCTCAGGCGTGTAAGCATCCTTAGCAGTGACCTGAGTGTAGCCGTCAGCCACATCCCCAGGACCAAAATCAAAACGAAGAGGCGCCGCAAGCTGCTTTTCCGCTAATGCCTGCCCTGGAATAAGTATGGTTGCAAACAACAAGCTGAACCCTACGCATAACCTAATCATCTTACCGAACGACCTGTGATGCTTTCCCTTTTGTTTCAAGCGCAACCCTCGCTTCTCAGATTATTTGAGTGGTTTGTCATCGTCCATACGTCTATTGATCCCCACCAGCCTTTGGCAGCCTTGGTCCAGTACCCAGGATACCACAATACCAACCGTGTACCTGATCAGATCCACGGTCAGAAACCCTTTGCCAAGCACTAGGCCGCCCAGGGTGGTCGTCCGAATGTGGTTAATCCAAGGAGCCTGGTACATCTGACTGAATTCAATAGCGAAGCAAAACAGCACACTGCCCCAAAGGGCTATAGACAACTGACGGTTCACCCACAACATTCTCAGCCCAAAATAAATCATGCACGCCCACAAGGCATCCCCAAAGTGATTGGCAACGAATGCAGGTAACTGGGTGGAGAAAGCCCTGCTTCCCAAGCCCAACAAGATCATGACCAGCACGGCAACCAGATACGCAGCGCGAGCCTTCCAGTGGAACTTTTCCTTTATTTCCTGATTAATTCCCCTACTGCTGCTCTTACTAAATTTTCTCATACTAAATTACCTTTCCTAACACCGGAAAATACCTGCCAAGCTTCTAATAAAACTTCGTAAAGCATCCTCTTGGGATAGCGCTTGCAAGATTGCTGAACCTTAAGCTGATGTCACATTGTATGCACACCAACTTGTCTGTATTTTTCGTCATATTATGAATCATATAAGCTCCCGCAATATCGTACAATCGCTTGCTAAAATTCAATACCACGTACTTTCGCAAAAACCATATGGTGTACCATATTCCCCTCTTCATTACACTCGACATTCCTTAAAATCCCCTCTAATGTAAAACCTGCCCGTTCCGCTACCTTGGCGCTGCGCGTATTTCTGGAATCACAAAGAATCTCCAACCGATTAGCATGTAAATGCTGTATGGCAAAATCCGTAATACCGTGTACGGCCTCTGTTACAATCCCCTTTCCGATCCATGAGGTTCTGAGCCAATATCCAATTTCGAATCTTCGTGCATCCCAATTCATTCGGTGCAGACCGCTACTGGCTACAAATTGTCCCGAAGCCGTATCAAATATATACAGCACCATGTCAGACCGATCCAGAAATTTAAGTCTGGCTTGGCGTGAACGGATTTCAGATTCCTCCTCCGTAGGGAGATTTCTCGCAAAAGGAAGCCAAGGTCGCAGCTCATTTACACTTTCTCGTATCGCTTCATTAACTGCCACTCCATCGCCCCACTGTGGAGCGCGTATGGTCAATCGCTCCGTCTGGAATTGTTCCGGGAACGATAACAGAATGGGATTCGGTTGCTGCTCCCTACTCATGATGCTCCCTCCTCCATATTCGATGGATAGCTAAGACGATCCAGCCAGCCAGTGATTTCACGTAGGCTCTGAATCTGATGATCAGGTACAATGTCCATTTCATTCCACGTCATAAAGCCTTCCAGCCAGATGGTATGCAGCCCTGCACTTTGCGCACCACGAATATCATTCGTCGGATGATCGCCTACGTAACAGGCATGACCAGGCTCGGCAATGTCCAGCTCTTTCAGTGCCAACTCGAAAATACGAGGATTAGGCTTCTCGACGTTGACGCCACCCGATACGATAATGGAATCCACATAATCTCTCAGCATAACCCGGTCAATCTTAGCCTGCTGCGTACGAAGTGAGCCGTTGGTAATCATACCAAGCTTCAAGCCCCGAGACCGTAGTTCGGACAACACTTCCTTGGCTCCGTCCATCAGGACCGTAAACTTATGAAATTCACCGTACCAAAAGCCCAGCATCTCCTGTACTGTCGTATCGGGATTTTTCAGTTTCAGGTCTGCATGCAGCTCGGTATACAGCTCCCTCTTATCTCGATACCCGTCTTGATCCGCCAGACGTATTCGCTCAACGACAGCCGCGTGGCTGGCTGGTTCTTCTGCCACAATAAATCGTTCTATAAAACGCTCCGTATATGCAGCAAATGCCTGTTTGCGATGAATCAGTGTATTATCCAGATCAAAAATAATGGCTTCTATAGACATAACGAGCTCCTTTCTGTCCGTAAATTTATAACGATCAGCTTGAGACGAATTGAAGAACTCCGATCACAAGAAGCAAGAAAAAAATAGACAAGAAAATGATGACCATATACTTCAGGATTTTGCTAGAAGTCGACTTTTGTTCGAGTTTTGTCTCGATTTGGGTTAGCCTTTCCTTGATTTCTTCCAAATCCTGTTCCACCTTCATTTTATGCTTTCCTTCCTTTGCCTCCGCTTATTTAACTTCCTAGCGATTCGACGCTTCAACTACATAAATCACTCCAGAAGCGAACTGTTTTTACGGCCTCAAAATCAATCTGTTCGTAAGTCTTCTCTCCAAATTCCTGCTTGAAATATTCCTGCAAACTTTCTCCATACACGATAATATCCGTTTGATACACTGAAAATACCGGATTTCCTTCTTCACAAGGCTGCTCTGGGATATATCGGTGACCATAGATGGGGATCAGCTTGGGCACGCGCAAAAACTCACGTTTACATATGTCCACGGCTTCCTGCAAATCTGTTGGTCTATTCCCCCATTCAGAATGCCAGAACATATTCTGTTCCACATCGAAAATCATACCTTCGAGCGGCCAATTCAGCCTTTCCCAAATGACACCCATCCGCTGTGGTGACGTATCTCTCCAAGGAATAAAGCTTCTACCGATTGGAAGAACGTTCATCAGCAGCTCTCTTAAGTCGGGCGGAAAGTGAATATCATACCTGTCTTCGACTTCAGTAATCTCCCGGGTGGATAAGCCTGGGGTTAAGGTTACATCGTCTTTACGTAATAGATCGATAATATAAGCGACATCCATCTTCGATTGAACACCTCTATTCGCTGTCTGATTGCACCTTCTGATTGAATTCTAGCAGCTTAGTCGAGCGGATTGGTCAAGAGGCCTACCAGACTTGTAACTTCAACTTCACCGACTCGGCGTGGGCCTTCCATAAAATATCCCCTGGTTCCTACATGTATCCGGTGTCGGTGTACCTTTCCCCTCATTTCTCCAAACAAAATCCACATTCTTGCCTGACCTTCCCGGTGAACCGGGTGCCTGGTATCCATGATCAATTGACCCTCTTCATCTTCAAACTCAGGATGTATTGCATAAATTCCCGTTGTTGTAATATCGTCGCCCTCATAGGAAAAATCGCAGCGATAACCCTGAATAGGCAGTTGTTTCCTGCCTCCTTCTTCCGGTGTGTAAAATCGATATTTTACTATAAAATCGTGCGGATGCTGCCTACTATGTTCATAGGGATTCCACATTTTCATATCATCCCCTCTGGTCTTTCCCAGAAATATGTACTTCCTTCTAGTGTAATCCAATAAGAAAAGAAATCCAAGACCTATCCGCAAGGCATTGCCGAATAAGCTTGGATGATATGAGAGTCTTTTTTTCAGATATATGACTTTTATACTTGCTGTCCGTTCACCTGAATATCTACGTCTACCTGCTGTCCCAGCCAAGCCCGCATGCGATTCCACGAAAAAACCTGCTCCATGTGAAAAACACCATATGGAAGTTCTGAACGATACAGGGCAAGCGCCGCAAAAACGGCGGCTTTAGCAGTCAAATCAGACTGATGATGTCCCCTTAGCCTGCATTCAACCCTCGTCTCCTTGCCATTGCGAGTTCCTTGGGCGTCTACCTTGACCGCTACAGCATTTCCTCCTAGATGCACTTTGCCAAAGCTGCGAACTACTGCATCACGAACAGTTGGCTGTCGGAGCAGACCTAATATTCCTATCGTCCGGAGCCCTGCCAGAAGACGGGTGGTCAAGCGCGAATCGAAGCACAGGCGTGTGCTGACTGTAGGAATATTGAGCGTACGTGGAAGTGTCTGCTGATCCGAAAAGGGAAACCGATACACCCGATGACGACCCACTCCTACACCAAAGTCTGCTACTATGCCGTCGGTAAAGCTTCTTCGAGTCACTGGACGTCCCTGTTCTATCACCTCCAAGTCGGTATGAATCTGATCTACAGTCCACTCAATCGCGGCCTGACCGTGTCGATCACCCAAGCCCAGCATCAAAGATATGTTCAATTCATCCGTCTGATCCATGAGCTGTGTCGCTTGCAGAGCCAATAGATTGGTTAGCCCTGGAGCTAATCCTACACTTAACAATGAAGTGACCTGATAAGCTCGGGCCTCCTGATGACACTGCTCCACCTGACTCAAAAAGGCCGCATTCGCAGTAATATCCATGTAATGCACGCCATGCTGAAGACAGGTGCGTATCAAGGTTGTATTGTCCTGATCCAGACACATAATAATCATTTTAGCTTGCTCTAATATCGACGGGTTCATCGGTTCATGAATATTAAGCTGCAAAGGTCGTATCTTGCCATTCGATTGTTGGCTGAATGCAGTGGCACGTTCCAGACTACGGCCTGCGGCAAATACCTTGCCAGGGAACATTTCACTTAACTCTGTGCATACAATTTTCCCAACATGCCCATACCCGCCAATGATGATGATATTATCCTTTGTCATAAGCCGTCTCTCCCTCTTTAACCGCAAACCATGCATTCACTAAAAAAGCACCATAATACCGGGTAATGCGAGTAAAGCCTGCATCTATCAACAGTTCCTGAATTGCCGCATTGGACACCGGGTTTGACTCACGACCGATAGAAGCAGCGAATCGTTCCCAATCCTCCAGTGAAATGCCCTGACTCAGCATATGGCCTTTCCACGCCTGCATTTGGATGGAAAAAGAAGGATCCTGCGGATTCCCATTAATAGAAGCTATGCAAAAAGGCGCACCCGGCTTGAGTCGACCGGATATCTGGCGCAGCAATGCCTGTTTATTTTCCAAGCTCTGAAGAAAATGAAGCACCAGCAGGCAGGTAGCAGCGTCATAGACCGGTTCTCTGCATGACTCTTCGCTGCGCTTTTCGTACTGTTCTTTAGGTGATTTTCCAGACAACTCTTCCAACGTACCTGTAACAAATGATATTTTTGAACCGATGCCCGCTTGTGTCACACGTTGACGTGCCAAATTCAGCATGTGCGCAGAGGGATCAACTGCCCTAAAGGACCATGCCTCATGCCGCCCTCCGAGCGTAATCAGTTCCTGACCGCCCCCAGCTCCGACAATCAGCACATTCGGATCAATATTTTTGTTATGAGCCTGCGCTTCAAGCTGTGCGGTTATCAAACAATCTGTCATCTCATACAGATGGGTATATCCAGGTATTTTTAAAGCAATCGTATCCGCGTATTTATGCACATTCGGATGATTCCAGCTCATAGGTTGATTTGAGTCCGTATTTCCAATATGGGGTTGCTTCATATGTGCTCTCCTCCAAACATTTAGCCTTGATCTTCAACGGCCATTCGTTTATTGTAGATTTAATTAAGAATCATTCTCAATTATATAGACAATACGAATAACCACCATCCCACAAATGTGGGATTTAAGAAGATGCGATTGGAGAATCTCCAGCTTTCACGATAGGAGTAAAGGATGAACGCACATAATACACCATTTGCACAGCTTAAGAAGGATCGACAACCAATCATGGAAATGGGAAGTAAATCACCCTCATCTCCTACATACAAGCACACGCTAATCGACCGCTTGCGTACTCAGATTTCTTTTGATGCGGCATGCTGTACCTCAGTAGATCCGCGAACGCTGCTTTCCACGGGGGCATTTACGGAGTCGGGTGTAGAGGGCATTCACAGCAAACTACTAGAATACGAATATCTGCACGACGATATCATGAAATACGATCAATTAGTGCGAGAGGGGCAGTCCATCGCGACGCTTCATGGGTCTACACAAGGCCAACCGGATCGCAGCACACGTTTTAGAAATGTTTTGCAACCCGCCGGATTCGGAGATGAGCTGCGTGTTCCATTTATGTACAAAGGAAGCTGCTGGGGATTTCTTACGTTGTTCCGCCACCATGGAAAGCCTGTATTCAGCACGGAAGAGCAACAACTGCTTGAAGCATTAGCGCCGTCCATAGCCTACCATCTGCGTCAAACTAGTGTCAGTGTATCTCCAGTCCCCGCAATGATTATGGAACATGAACTGGAGCCAGGGGTTCTGACGCTTTCCACTCAACTAAACCCCCTCTCGTCCAATATACTAGCAGAGCAGTGGCTAAAGCTGCTTCGGCAGCAAGAGGGAAGCCACGATGGCGAGCTGCCAGCCCCTGTCCGGGCGGTAAGCTTGCGAGCGTTATCCACTTCTACTGCACCAGCCAGACTATGTATCCCTTCCGCTGATGCTGGAACCCCTTGGGTCACGATCAGAGCCACTCTCCTGCAAGGCGGACGCGAGTATATGGGCGAGAAGCAGTTGGCCGTATGGTTTGAGCCTGCTAAAGCAACTGACATGTTGCCGCTTATGGCTGAAATCTACTCATGGACTGAACGAGAGCGACAGCTTGTACGGCTCATTGTCCAAGGCTTTTCTACTAAGGAACTGGCAAGTGCACTTCATATTACGGCCTACACGGTGCAGGATCATCTGAAAGCGATTTTCTTGAAAACAGAGGTAAGCAGCCGTCGTGAACTAGTATGGAAGGTATATTCCAGATTCAATTAATATATGTAAAAAAGACAGATGACCCGGTTAAGGATCATCTGTCTTTGCATTACTGCTCTATTGAAGCACAAGAGTCTTATTTCTGCGAAGAGGATTTCGTATCATCGTATGATACTGGTGAGGGCTTCGCAATCCATTCATCAGCCTCAGGCTCAATATCCACGCCGTTGTCCAGCTTCGTTTTCTCCATCAAGGAATCTCCGTCCTCGTTCTTCTTGTTGCGGATTTTCGCTTCGTCTTGAGTGTGGTCGCTCATGTTGATTCCTCCTTTTTAATTTCATCTGATGGTTGTACCTTACTCATAATTACCCATTGCTGTCCTGTACAAACCTCTACACGACCAGATGCCCTTTTTTCTCCGCCGGTCCAATGGTCGCCTCAATGCCAGCATTAAACTCCAGAAAGTCGCTTTCCACTCCATCACTAAAAATAACTCCATTCTCCGGCATCTGCGAAGCAATGCGCAGCGGTCTTTCAACAGCCACCTGTCCAAACACCAGCTCCGCAGCAGTCGTCCGACTGGGAAACGGTTCTCTCACCGTAAAATAAAGCGATGGCGAGCTCCAGGTTGCACGATGATCCTGCCTCATTCCTTCTACTGTCCCCTCCTGACTAAAAGCAGCACCTGACACCAGGTGATCTGGAGTGAGCGAGACCGGATGCCGTGTAGCACTGCCGACAATCCCGGCCGCTCCAGCCAGCACACTGGTCAGCCAGCCTGTCGCCCCCAGTCCCGTGGAAACGATAATACCGCTGGACGATTGCTGCTCTACCTGATCCTCCAATCTCAACTCATATCTCGCAGAAACATGAGTTTTGCGCCCGATGAACAAATCGTTCACGGCATATAAGGATTGGCCATCATTCAGTTGGGCCTTAGCCAACGTAACCTCTTTAATCGGCCGTCTGTGCACGAACACATCCGGCACCACCCAGCGCAGATCAGATACAGTAAACGGCAGCAATACCCCGTCCCAGCGCAATGGATCTGGATTCACGCCGATTAGCGGCTGCTCGGTCAAATATTTTAACGTGTTGGCTACCAGCCCATCCTGCCCCAGTACCACCACCGTATCCTGCTCTCCAAAAATAAAGTTCGGTACATGCTCCCGTTCCACAATCTGCACACGGCCCAAGGCCGATAACTCGGACGTTGCCGTTGCCACCGCCCTGCGGTAATTTTCATCCTCCAGCACATAATCACTGAAATCCGCACCCAGCCGTTCCATAAAGAAGCGAGCTTGCTGCACCGTATTGTATCGGACAATCAGTTCCTCCAGTCGCGTTTTACGCTTCACCAAAATAATCTTCTGCTCTGTCATTCGGCTGTTCATCGTGCTCTTCCTCCAGACCCTCTCGATCCTGCTGATCCGTTTGTTCCCGTATCTGACATAAGACCTTGTAGCAGATCAGGGGTAATATTCAACTGGCCGATTTTCCCTGCATTTTCTGCGAGCTCCTGGAATGCGATCGCGATCAGCTTATCCGGGCTCATATCCATATTGGCCATAGCTTGAAGTACGTTGGGCTCGACATCCTGCAATGATTTCATCACCGCTGTCAGCTCATAGGCCTTGGCATCGGCTTCCGCCTTTTTATTCGTTACGGTCAGCTCAATCAGTTCGCGTTTTTTCTCTTCCAAGGCCGTGTCGAACCGCAGCTGCTCCTCCTTCATCTCACTTTGCTTTTGCTTTACGGAACGCTCGGCATCCAGTTGAGTTTCGCGGATCTGTCTTTTTTTCGTCTCCACTGCAATTTCCGTATTCAGCTCATTTTCCTTTACACGGCGCTCCTGCTCAATGGATGCGTTACGACGCTCATACAAAGCATGATCCGCACTACGAAGAATTTCCTCTCTCGCCTGCGCTTCCAGTGCTCTCATCGTCTCCTTATTGGGTAAAATTGCCAAAATGGACAGCCCCATGACCTCAATGCCCAGTTTCTCCATTTCTGTATGCTGAGCAATATCCTTCGTCATGCTTTGGGCCAGACGTTCACTGGACTGAACCGCTTCTTTGAGTGGGACACGTTCCAAATACTTTTTGGTAAGCACCTTGGCAATGTTAATCACCCGTTGGGCCAGCTTGCTTGGATCGTCCGAAATGTAGCGCCGTTCCTTCAAATCATACGTGTAGTTTAAAATCTGCGTCGTTCTGCAGTAATCCACAATCCGATAAGTTAGTTGTCCCTGCACTGTCACTGCCTGGAAATCATTCGTCATATCTTCAAACATGAACGGTACATCAATGGAAGAGACCGGCACGACGACGACCGAGGTGGTCGGGGCGTAGTAATAAAAGGATAACCCGACACCCTCTCGAACCACCTTCCCGTTCTTCACCTTCATGACATATTCACTGGGTTGAAATTTAATAAAATTAAATCCAAACATCGTCGCTTCCTCGCTTTCTTTATCGTATCCATCATCTTGTTAATTATTAATTGTTATTATCAATTTGTTATTAACAATAAAATAACACAACTGAACAATAATATCAATATGACATTTACAAAAAAATAAAGGCTGCTCCCTCTCCGATGTGCTCGGTTGGGGAAACAGCCTCAGATTTCTTGCATTTTTTTAATAAAAACACTTTCAAAAATGTATACCTATCTACATATTTAAATAGAATCACTAGCAAAACGAACCGCTCTGCTAACCAAGACCGGCAGCACGGATATATGACCTTCGTCTGCAAATTCCCGGTACTCTACGTGTAGTCCTAGATTGTCCCTAGTCGTTAGACGTGCAGCTAAGTCCCTGGCTTTTTCCTGCATGCCACTAAAATGCCCAGCCTCTAACTCCCCTACAGCAATCAACAGCTTTTTAGTCCAATGCTTCTGAGCTATAGAAGCTACAAACTGTTTCTCTTCATCCTTAATAGCTTGTCCACCCCAGTGTATAGACGGACTTCCCGCCACATACACCTGAAAAGAGTCTGGTCTTGTAAACAGGGTATGTAATACGAACAGTCCTCCAAGCGAATGCCCGAAGATCGTCTGTCGGTTGCGGTCGATAGGGAAATCACGCTCAATCATAGGCTTAAGCTCATCTTCAATAAATGATAAGAAATGCTCGGCGCCCCCGCTTTCTATAGCTGCATCTTCGTTTGGCTTTATTGGAAGCTCCACAGCCGTCCCCGGCAGTGTAAGATCGTAATATCGTGAAGGATGAAATGGAGCCTCTGTTGGATAGCCTATTCCTACAATGATAGCTGGAACAACCCCTGTTTTGTCGGGCCGTCTACCCTGAACGCGCACTGCTTCCACCATGGTTCCAAAAACAGAATTGGCATCCAGCACATAAATAATAGGATAACCAGATACAGGAGGTTCCTCGGCAGGGATGGCAATATAAATATGATACTCACGGTTTTCAGCCTGCGAGTGCATCACTCGATGCTGACTACGAGGAACGCATACGGCTCCGTGAGCATCACTAGAATGATTAGCTTGCGTAAATACGCTTTTAATGAGAATAACCTCCTGTAGAACCTGAATTCTAATGAAATCAGGCCGTTTTTTTCATAAGCAAGACTACAAAATAAGGGACCCCGATCACCGCAATAATCAGTCCAACGGGAATTTCCGCAGGCGCAACCACCGTTTTGGCAATAAAATCAGATAATAGCACCAGTACCATACCGACCATACCGCATACAGGAATCACAAAACGATGATGAAGGCCAACAAGCCTTCTGGCGATATGAGGAGACAATAATCCTACAAAGCCTATTCCTCCCGAAACAGACACACAGGCACTCACCAGTCCAATGCTGGACAACAGAAGAATAGACTTTTCCTTTTCGGTCGCAACCCCGAGACTTTTAGCTGTATGTTCATGCAATTGAAATAGATCCAGAACATATGACTTCAGCCAAATAACGGGAATTAAAATGACGAGCCATGGAATTACGGCAGCAACCAGCTTCCAATCAGCACTCCAAATACTGCCCGACATCCATACTGTCGCCATCTCGAAATCCGAGGCTTTCATTTTCAGCGACAGATATAAGCTTAAGGAACCGAAGCCAGAGCCAATCGCGATACCTACGAGAAGCAGCCGCTGCGGATCCAGACGACCTGCTTTCCAAGCAAATAAATAGATCAGCAGCGCTGCCATCAAACCTCCAATCAAGCCGAAAAAGGGCATAGCCAGCGCTGCAGTCCAGCCGGTCGTTTCCATTTGTCCCTGGTAAAAGAACATAAATATGACGATTGCTGCCCCCGCCCCTGCGTTAATGCCTAAAATGCCGGGATCGGCCAAACCATTCCGTGTAACTCCCTGTACTGCCGCCCCAGCAATCCCCAGACCTAAGCCGACCAAGGCCGCAATCACAATACGCGGTAGCCGAAAATCAAAAATCACCAAATCCAACTGCGGAGTAGGGTGAATACGGAGCAAGGTCTGAATTACTTCCTGTAGGGTCATGTCGAACTCTCCATGGGTCAGACTGACATAGGAAGCTGCTAAAATGAGCGCAACCCCGCCTGAAAGTACGAACCACAGACGTTTCGCACTGATTTTACGCATGCTCTCCCCCTCCTTTTCTACGTATTAAGTACAGAAAGAAAGGGATGCCAATGACCGAGGTAACCACACCAATAGGCGTTTCAAACGGATAATTAAGAAAACGGCTCAACACATCAGACATGCCCAAAAAAACACCACCGATCAATCCAGAGCATGGAATGACCCAACGGTAATCTACACCGATTAAATATCGGGTAATGTGCGGAATCAACAAGCCAACGATGGCAATTTTTCCTGCCAGCGCAACAGAAACACCTGTCAGCAATGCTACACAGAGCATGGCCCCCAGCTTGACCGGTAATGCCCGCTGTCCCAGCCCTGTGGCCACGTCGTCGCCCAGCGACAATAGTGTTATTGGCTTGGCCAGCAGCATCGCTCCCACAATTGCCACAAGAGCAAAGGGAATTGCCAATTGAATCATATCGGGATCCATCTGATGCAGACGAGCGTTAAACCAGAAGCTTACATTTTGCGATACATTAAAATAAATGGAAAGAACGGCCGACAGGCTGCTTAAAAACGTGCCGATGATCGTTCCCAAAATGGCCATACGAACCGGAGCAAGACCGCCGGGAATCATCCAGGCTAAACCAAACACAATAGCCACTCCCAAAGCAGACCCCACAAAAGAACTTCCGATCAGGCCCATCGAAGTGGAGTTTGGCGCAAGAATCATCATTAAGGTGATCACAAATGCCGCCCCATCCGACACGCCCATAATTGAGGGTGAAGCCAAGAAGTTCCGCGTCATTCCTTGCATAATGGCTCCTGAAATCGCGAGAAAAGCACCGATTAATATAGAGCCGACCGCTCTGGGCAGACGCGAGTTTAAAACGACCTGATGATCCACATTCCCAGCATCAAAATGAAAAAAGCTAGCAGTTACCGTCTCCCATTCTATCGTTTTGGCTCCATACATCACAGACAGCAGTAGCGTTAATACGATAAATAAGGGAGAGACGAAGATTACAACATAAGGAGAGATCAACTTTTTTCCCATGTTCCTACCTTTACTGCGAAAGTCGGTTCATAACCGCTTCCAAAAAGGCAAGTTTGCTCCATGAAGTACCACCTTGAGCATTGGGATCTACAATATTGACGAAGGTTTTCCCATTCTTAACGGCATTGATGCTGCTCCAAATCGGATTCTTCTCCAAATCTGCCAACGCCTGCGGTTGATCCTTGTTCTCTCCTTCAGAGAATTGCACGAACAGATAATCCGGGTTCATATCAGCCAATTTCTCCAGAGAAACCGCCTCTTGTGCTTTAACCGTATTTAACTCTTCCGGTACCTTTGCTCCTAGATCAGCATACAGCGAAGGATTGAAATATACATCTGCAGGATATGCATACAGATTGCCTGTACGAATCCTTACCATGAGTACCTTTTTATTTTCCCATATTGGTTTGAGCTTCTGTTGGGCCGCCTCCGCATCTTGCTTGTACTTATTCAGGATCTCTTTCGCTTTCGCCTCTTTGCCCGTAAGCTCTCCCAACATTAATAGATTCGCTTCCCAGTTCGTTGAAATATGGGATACTGGAATCATTGGAGCGACCTTACCTAGCTGATCTGCCACCGCAGGCCGAAATTTAGAACTTCCCAGAATTACATCCGCTTTCAATTTGAGAATCGTTTCAGCGCTAGGCTGCATTCGGTCACCAACGTCTGTAGCTCCTTCCATTGCTTTCTCCATGAACTCAGGGAATTTCCCGCCCGAGGTAACCGCCCCAGTTGGTTTCACTCCCAGGACAGCCGCATCTTCCATCGCTTCCAGACTAGCTATAATAATATGATCCGTTTTGGCCAGCTTATAAGTCTTATCTAGATATGTAATCGTCTTGGCACTTTCTCCGTCAGAAACAGACGTTTGTGTCGATGCATTGGTATTCTTTTGGGCTGAGCTATCCATCTCCTGTACCTTTTCACCACATGCCGTCAACAGCAAACTTGCCGATAACAAGGTACACATCCATACTGCAAATTTCTTCATGATCTAAAAGACTCCCCTCTACCTACTTGAATTTACAGATAATAATTATCATTATCATTGATAACTATTATCAATAGTAGGAGAGAAATCGGTGTATTGCAATATTTTTTCTAATATTTATTAAAAAGAGAGCTGACTTCTCCTGAAATCATTGCAATTAGGAAGCATCAGCCTCCCCTGTTCTGTTGGATATCATTCACATTCCATTCTTTATAGAACTGCTCCAAATACATCTCCATCCATTGATGCCGGACCTCCGCTAGCTCTCGGGCATAAGTGGTGTTCATTAAATCCTTGAGCTTGAGCAGCTTTTCGTAAAAATGGTAAATAGCACTTTTACCTGCGGCGCGATATTCATACTGTGAATAGTCCTGACCTGGTTCATGCATGATACTGCCCTTTGAGCCTGCATACATAAAGGTTCTTGCAATCCCAATCGCTCCCAGGGCATCCAACCGATCTGCATCCTGTACAACCTGACCTTCCAGCGTTTCCATAGGCGGGTTTTGTCCACCATTGTAGGACATTGTAGCAATAATGGTCATTACGTGTGTGATCACGTCAGGATCGTTTACATGCAGATGAAGCCACTGCTCAACTTTATCCAGCCCCGCTTGTTTGGAATCATTCAATTTTTCATCCGCTACATCATGCAGCAGTGCTGCCAGTTCACACACGAACGGATCTGCACCTTCTTTTGCAGCGAGTTCAATGGACAGCTTCCTCACCCGGTCAATATGCCACCAATCGTGACCACTGTGGTCATGCTCCAACTGTTGCTGTACATACGGCTCTGCCTTTTGAATGATATCTACCCTTATCGCTTCCTGTTGCTCTGTTCGTCTGTTCATAAGTCACCTTTCAATCCCGTCCATATTTGTTATGTGAGAGGTTAGTTTATTTTTTTATATGCTTGTCCATTTGCTTAGCGCGAATCATCGAGAGCGCCTTACGGGCTGCCAGCTTCCCATTTGTGCTTCCATGCTTCACTACTTCTTTTAATATTTCGGTCGCTGGTTCATACCCATGATATCCCAAAAGAATACATGCACGTTCCTGTACATACATATCTTCATCGTCCACATAGGAAAGCAATGAATCCACCTCACTGACAGGTGTAATCGCCATTAAGCTGTAAAGAAGCTGACACCTCACGTCATCCTCCATAGATGAATCCTTTTCCAGTATAGCCTGTAATTCATGCATACAGCGAATATCTTCTGCTAGTTGTTCGGTGCTTATGTTCTCGTCAGACGGGTAATCCTTATGCATCTGTTCCCAATCGAGCTCCGGGTTTTGCTCCAACTCTGCAATCAACGAAGCCGCACTTCGGTATATCGGTGACAAATCTGTTTCCTCATGATTTATATAACATAATTTATATGCCAACGGTCCTTCTACATACAGGCCTACATAATTAGAATGATCATCCGTCCATAGAGGGACGATATGTTTGAACACCTCGATCTGCGCCATCCACTCAGTACTCTCAGCAAGCTCCTGTTCACTCAGTAATCGTAGCTGAACCTTCTGCCCTTTCTGCTTCTTACTATGGATCAGTAAAGCTTCCAGCGTATCGTCAGGCAGATAAATCGCTAGACGCTCAAACACCTCTCGTAAGCTCATTTTTTCACACTCCTAATCTTTTCTACTCCAAATCTACTATTTAAGTCCCGAAAAAGACAGGCTTTCTTCATTTTATTCTATATGTGTGTGGCATCCAACCTTAGGTCGAGAAGTCCTTAACTATGCAAAAAAAGAACCTCCTCAACCACATCAGCTGTAGTTAACGGAAGTTCTTTATTAAACACTGATTCCCTTATCTTACTCCAAGACACCAAGCTCGCGGTTTTTTTCCTTGAATCGGCTGTTATGAGAAGATACATATGCCGCTTTGTCAGCTGTCGGATCAATGTACAGCTTGGCGCTGTTGAGGGCAAGGGCGGCGTCTGTGAACGTACCTGCAATCAGATACAGCTTGCTTCCGTACTCGACAAAATCGCCTGCAGCAAAAATCCCCGGTAGATTCGTTTCCAGCTTGTCGCTCACGCGGGCATGCCACTCTCCCATATCCAGTCCCCAATCTCGCAGAGGACCGAAATCGGATTTTAGACCATGATTTACGATAACTGCATCAACATTCAGTATCTCTGTTTCGCCCGTATCTACATGATTGATCGTCACCTGCTCAATCGTCTCTCCGTTGTTGCTATGTAACTGACCTACCGCGTAAGGTGTGAGAACACGAACCGAAGAGGATTTCATACGGGCTACATTTTTCTCATGTCCGCCAAAATGATCCCGACGATGTACAACTGTCACACTCGCCGCAATAGATTCCAGCTCATTCGCCCAATCTACCGCCGAGTTGCCTCCACCGGAAATCAGAACATGTTTGTCCCGGAACGGCTCCAGCTCTTGTACGGTATAATGCAGATTTGTAACCTCGTAACGGTCAGCGCCTTCAATCTCTAGTTTAGCCATTTTGAGAATACCATAGCCTACGGCCAGAACGATCGTACGCGTCCAATGCTGTTCCCCTGTGGCAGAAGTCAGCAGGAACGTACCATCTTCTTGCCGATCCAAACCCGTAATCTGTTGCCCCAATACAATGGTAGGCTCGAACGTCCGTGCCTGCTGCTCCAGCTGGTCGATCAGCTTTTCACATAAAATCGGGGTAACGCCTCCAACATCCCATATCATCTTCTCAGGGTATATGCGCATCCGTCCGCCTAGCTCATGCTTGGCTTCGATCAGCTTGGTTTTCATATCTCTCATTCCACTGTAAAACGCGGTATACATACCGGCAGGACCGCCGCCGATGATCGTTACATCATATAATTCCAAGGACTCTGTCACTCTGCAACTCTCCCTATCATAACGTAATATGTCTGCTTCTATTATAAGTGATAATAATTATCAATATCAATTAAGAAATAAAAACATATCTGTGACAGAGGTTTTTGTGATTTTGGAACTACATTTTATACAGTTATCTGGCTATTGCTTTTGTTAATCTTGTGTGTTAGGCAGGGATTGATTCACTATTGCATGCAATGCTTTTTCATTCAACCCAGTCTGTACAAATTGAAAACGGTGGCCTGCCAGTCTCTGAACTCGATCTATGATCTGCCCGAGATGATAAGCCGTATGCTCAACCACATGGTAAACATCATACATATTTATATAGCCTGTATTATCCAATGCTGCACAGAAGGCAGAAAAAGCATCTTCAACTTCATCCATAAGTTGCTCACCAAGTATTGATCGTACATTCTGTGCTTGGATATGATCGTAAATTCATGCATGGAAGAATTCATATGTTCATTTCCTCCTTCATCTTTTCAGCTGTATTTTTTGAAAAAGTCACTTCCGTGGATTATCCAATATCGTTCAGCAGGAGGGACCTCTTCCAAAAAGTTCTGATATTCCCCTTTCCACCCCACCGGGACATAATGTTCGAAAGAAGCTGGCTCTGGAAATAGTGAGTAGAGAATTTTCTGGTCAAAATCAACATATAAAGCAGGACAGAATTCCAACACTTCATCCTTATGCTGGATTGCATCATCTAGCATCTGGAGCATTGTAGTGAGTTCTCCCACAGCCACCTTATATTCACAGATGTGTTCCAAAAATGCTCCCGCGGTAGTCTCATTCAAAATAGCGATACCAAACCGTTCCTCCATCTCGGTATTCAAAAACCAATACTCTCTTTCCGTCACATACCAATTCCATTGTCCATGAAAAATGACACCGACAATAATATTTTGTGCATATTCAGGCCATATTTTCATGAGCTTCTGTGTTCCCCTCCCTCACTTACAGCTCGATCCAAAACCGGTTTACACGGTTTCCATCTTCCTCTATGTAATCCTTGTCTGGTGTTCCGCCGTTTCGCAGAATCGTTCTTTTGGAACTGATATTATCGGAGTCGCATACGACGAGGGCTCTGGAAACACCCAACTCTTTTGCTTTGCCCAATGCCAGACTCAGCATAGTCACAGCGTACCTGTTCCCTCGTGCAGAAGGACGGATACCATAACCGATATGACCGCCAGCATTTAACAGATGCTCATTAAGATCATGACGGATATTCACTGCTCCGACGACCTGGTCATCTGCATCCATCAGCCAGTATGTCGAACTTTTAACCCAGCCTTCAGACAAGCCAATTCCATTTTTCTGTTGATTTAAAAACGTCAGCATACCTTCAAAATCATACGGTTCTATAGAAATCACCCAAGGCACCATTTGCTCCTGGCTTTTTTTCCATTCCTCATAAAATGAAAGATAAGTATCCTTCCAGCGCCGATCCGGCTCAACCAATCTTACGGTCTGCATCCCACTCACGACCTCCTCTTTAAGCGCTCCATATATCTACTAATGGTCGTCATCTTTACACCCCATAGTTCTTAGTCGTTGCTTCCAGGGTTTCATCTGTCTCCGCCAGCCACACAGAACTAACCTCAAACGTCCCCGGCTCGAAAAACAATGGGAATCTCCGCTTAAACCAATCCTGCATCGGCAAATTTAGTGCTTCCTTCATATCCACCCACAGCAGATCTCCCTCAGGGGGATTCTTTAATAGTTCACCTTCCGTTGCTGTAGCCAAATAGTTAAAGACCATGTATCTCAGCCCTTGATTTGGATCACAATATTCGTCGATTCCTTTAAATACAATTTCCGTAACCGTTAAGCCCGTTTCCTCCTTTACTTCGCGAATGGCTCCGTTCACAATGCTCTCTGGGAACTCTACTTTTCCTCCTGGAGCAATATAACCTGGAAACCCCTTTCGATTGGGTCTATTCATAAGCAATACCTTGGTTCCGTCTTGAATCATGCACATAGTATATATTTTGTGTGTCACTTCTGTAGCCAATCCAATCATACCTTTCTTTATTCACGATTCTCTATGATCTAGCTTTTAACTTTCTCACCGACATATTGTAATTGGTTAAATATAGTATTCCAATCAGAACAATCACAGTCCCTCTTCAAACAACTGCATACCTATAATTTCAAAGGAGACACCATCGCCTGCTTTAACGTGGATATCACCATTCATTTCTTCCGAATCTAAAACAAACGTAGCATCTCCTACAACAATCTCCAGACATTCTATCCCGCCTGCTTCGCCTTGCATCACTTGTTGTATCATTCCTTGAATCCAATAGTCGCCTAGCTTTGGTTGTGGGCGAACAACGCCTGTCTTTTCAGTAGGCCTCAGTCTTCTGAACCCTTCTATACTGGATTGAGAAATTTCAACCGAAATGACACAGCCAGGAATTAACTTGTCCAAGCTTTGTTTATACGGAACAACATACGCATATCCCGAGGTCAGTTCACACCAAAAAGATGTCCAGTAGCCGTATACCTTTTCCTCGCCAATACTACGAATGATGACCTTTTCATCTTTATTTACTTCCTTGATCTGTACGCGCATATTCGGAGTCCTCAGTAGATATTTTTCTTATAATAATAGTGTTTAAAGCCTCTAGGAGCCTCCTCAATGACACCGACTACTTCATACCCATGTTTCTCATAGAATTCAGGCGCTTGAAAAGAAAAGGTATTTAGTTGTATAAAATTACATCCTTTATCTCTAGCCATTTGTTCGATTTCATCAAGCAATTGCGAACCGTAGCCCTTTCCTCTATGGACCTGATCTACCCACAAAATATCAACCTCCACCCAGTTCCAACATAGTACACTTAGAAGACCGCCGATGACCTGACCTTCTCCATTTTTGAGCGTAAGATTAATCTCTTCATATTGGGTTTGAATATCTGCTGGGACGTGTTTTGCATTAAACTCAATCAACTTGTTTCTGACGAAACGAGCTTCATCCTTACTACTTCGACTCATTTGAGGTTCCAGCGTCATGGCTTAAATCCTCCAATTTAGAATGTATACTAACACTACTGATTCAATCTATAAAATACTAAAGTTAGAAACCTTTCATCTTCCTACTGTTATTTATTGTATATACTTTTCTAAGTTTAGTCACATGATTCATTTTAACCCGACGTAAACGCAAAAAAGCAGGCTCCCTATGAAACAGAGAGCCTGCTGTCTTTTGTATCATCGTCAGGCTTACAGAAGAAGAGATGGGATGATCAGATAGAAATATCCAGTGATTTTCCAACCCCAGTAATATCACTGCCATTCGAGCTGCTGGCGCGAGTCATTTCCATATTGCTTGGAGCGGACTTTTCCATTTTTGGTGTTGACGTGCTGCTGGATTGAGAACTTTGCTGTGCAATCTGGGCTTCAATTTGTTTAATTTGCTGCTGAAGCTGCTTCATTTTTGTTTCTTTTGTATCTTTATTATCTTTGCTTTGTTGTACCTTGTTGTACTCTGCTTCAAGCTGAGCTTTTTGCTTTTCCAGACTGGCTGTATTGTTGGCACTGGATGAAGATGAAGTACTTGCAATAGATATAGAATTGCTGGAAGTCGCTGAAATATTCATAGAAAAATCCCCCTTTTTAAAAGTTAAGTTTGAGTTACAGATGTGGGCTAACCGGTTCTAAGGTACGCTATTGCACCCTAAAGATTATGACGAAGATGATAGAGATTGTTCGAAAATCTTGGCGATTTTATCGAATAAAGCCGATATTTCCTCATCTGTTGCATTCGATTCTTCTGTGTTTCCCCATGCGTTTTTCAATGCAGAAATCAGATCTGTTTGCTCATCTGTTTCTGCAGATACGGAGCCGGATAGAAGCTCGGAACTCAGGACGTTTTGCAAATCACTCAGTAAGGATCTTTTTTCATCTACCGTAAGCTCTTTTTCAGATGTAGTGGTGTCATCCTCTTGATTGGTAGTCGCCTGAATATTCCATGCAAATGGGGGCATAATTCCACCCATCGCCTGCATCATTGGAGGCAGACCACTGCCATCAACTTCAGGTCGGAATGAGTCATCTTCAGGCGGCGCAGGGCGATTATTTTGGATGGATTCTGCTATCTTATCGAATAAATTGGATACTTCCGCATCTGTTGCTGTCGAAAGATCCACCCCGAATAACAAGTCACTGACTGCAGCCAAAGGATTTTTCGTACTGTTGTTGATTTCATTCGTTTCAGATAAAGCACTTGAAGACGTTAAGTAATTTTGTAAATCTGACAACAACGCTTTCTGTTCATCCGTAGTCAGCGCCACAGTATCCTGGTCGTACTTGTAGTCATAACTGTAGTTTTCCGTAGGAAGTGGAGCCTGCATACCCCCGGCATATTCCATAAATTCCGCACTTAATTCGAGTGAATCGTTAGATTTCTTGTGTGTGGTATGCCCCGTGTTATTTAGTCCATTCTCATTTGACTTCAGCGTATTCGAATTATCGTAGGAAGTCGAAGTCTTGATGAGATGCCTGTTAATGGATAGTGACAAAGTAGATCCCCTCTCAATGTACATAGTGTTTTTAGCTGCCCACCTCTCTTTCATCGGTAGCAAAACTGAAGGCAGCCTGAGGGAATGCTGAATGATAACTGAATGAATACGGACTGACCCATACGTACTCTTTTTCTTTTTTCCTAGACCATAGTCAAGGAAAGACCCCTCCGCAGGACGGGGAACTGAACCCTACTCCAGACAGGAGCAAGTAAAGGGATAATTTGTTACTCTTAGCAGAGAATAAATGAACGTATATTGAAAATTGAAGGTAGGGAAAGGTGTATGATCCGTATTAGTCATTTGGTTCATGAAAGACTTATGTTCCTATTCAAATTTTTGTACTCACCTGCATATGTAGGTAGCGTAACACCCAGTTCCAGATTTTTAGCTAAAAATATGATAGAATCCATTCCATGGAGTGAAGTTCATGCCGTGGCTGAGCTCGGGGCTGGAACAGGCGCAATTACCCAATACATTCCGTCTACGACAAAAATTCATCCCAAAGTTCTGCTCTTTGAGAAGGACCCGACCATGCAGCAGAGTTTAAAAAGAAGATTCCCGAATTATCTGTGCTATTCCGACTCGCGTGAGCTTCAGCTTGCTATGAAAAATGCCCAAATTGAACAGCTCGACTGTATAATCAGCGGGCTGCCATTCTTCAACTTTCCACAAGCGATGCGAGATCAAATCGTAGAACAAATTCATCTATCACTTAGGGATGGAGGAATGTTTGTTGCCTTTCAATACTCTAAACAGATGAAGCAGCAGTTAGGTGAATGGTTTGATATTGAAGAAATCAAGTTTGTACCTATGAATGTTCCACCCGCATTCGTCTATGTATGCCGAAAGAAAGCTTAAGAAAGGAGTATGGGAATGGATGTTGAATATTTAATTTCCATTATCGAACAATATGGCTATGCAGCATTATTCTTCTCTCTATGGCTCGGAATTGTGGGACTGCCCATTCCAGACGAAGTTATAGTGATGACTGGCGGGGCCGTAACAAGCATGGGGATACTTCATCCGTTACCTGCTTTTTTAATTGTATATCTTGGGGTTGTATCAGGCCTATCCTTAGGTTATGTGTTGGGCAGAAGCTTGGGTACACCCATTTTGGATCGTTTGCGCCGAAAGAAAAAAATGGACAAGTATATTACTTTTTCAGAAAATTTAGTACATAAGTATGGAAACTTCACGATATGCATCAGCTACTTGCTGCCAATCGTTCGCCACATTGTCCCTTATATTGTGGGGATCAATAAAATGAGCTTCAAACGCTATGCCCTCTTCTCTTATTCAACGGGCTTGATTTGGACGCTGATCTTCTTCCTGCTCGGACGTCTCTTTGGTGACCATGTACAAACAGCAGGAGAATTGATTCATCGTTATGGCTTGCAGGTGGCATTGCTTCTCATCATGCTGACAATTATATTTTTTATAATGAAATTTGTGTGGGGGAAGAAAACAACGGAGGAGTAAAGGTTGAGTCTATTCGGCATGTTCATAAATTTAAAAGTTACCTGTCGTGCCACTACGCAGACGAATGGTGCTTCCCATCGCCACCGCCCCCGGATTTCTGAAATCGACAAAATACAATTCGAACATACCAAATATATTTATAGGGATTCAAAGATGCTGTGCAATTTTTAAATGAGTTACGTAACACCTATACTGGTTAAGAACTCATAATGATTTTCAACTTTTAAAATATATCTTATGAAAAAACAAAAAAGCGCCTAGAACAGGCGTTTTCATTTTTGTCCTTTTTAGCAATAGTATCCATATGATATACTATAAACTAACAACAGAATGGCTTAGATGGGCGGTCGGCTAGTCTCCTGCAAAGGAGGTGATGCCTGTGGAGGTTAAAGATACGCTGATGTTGATGATTCAATTTGCAACGTTGGTGATCTTGATTATTTCCTTCAACAAAAAGAAATAGACCGCCCTCTGGAAAAGGTTAGCGGTCTATTTTACTAATCCAACCCTACAGCCACCGCCCTTATAAGCGGCTGTTGTAAAAGAGTGAGGATGTTAGAGCATCCTTACTCTTTTTTAAGTATATACCTATTGTCTATAGTTTATCACAAGAAAAACCATATTGACAATATGGAAAACCTTTTATGGGCAGCTTTCACCCTGAGCTATTTTTTTAATTGAAGCAGCTTAACCAGCTTGTCATGAATAGCCGTATTCGGGTAATTTCCACTAAATTGGGAGGAACCCGGACCCATTGCAGTTAGCGCTACATCAACGGATGTATGTCCTCCTGTGGTCCAGTCGATATAAAACTTCTCATCAGAACCTTTTACGGTAAAAGGGCCGTCCTCTTTGGAGACACCTTCACCGGATTCATCTTCCGCATCTTCGCCTTCAATGGCCAAACCGCCTGTTTCATGGTCTGCCGTCACTAACACCAAAGTATCTGGATGCGCTTTGGCATAGTCCTTAGCTACTTTTACAGCCTTATCCAGCTGCTGCCCGGCTTTAATGGTTAATTCACCTTCATTGTCATGCGCCATCTCATCAGTTCCTTCTTCCTCTACCATCAGGAAAAAGCCTTTTTTGTTTTTGGATAGAACATCAATCGCTTTCGCTGTCATATCCGGTAAAGAAACCGTTGGGTTGTAAGAATTGCCTAGTTTGTTGTGAGCTTGGAACATTTCTTCATTAGCGAATAGACCTAGCAGTTTAGAGCCTTTGGCTGCTTTCATTTCAGCCTGATCTGTCACATAGCTATAGCCCAACTTCTTCGCTTGTTCCACCAAATTTCCTTGAGTTCCCTTACTAGCTTCCTCAGGATCTTCTGCCGGTGCATCTGGATGTTTGCCTGGTGTTCCTGCAGGGTACCAGAAATCCTCACCCCCGCCCAGAATCACATCCAGCTTGCTTTTCTCAAGATACTGCTTGGCAATCTCGCTTTGCGCGGAGCGCTTCTCAACATGCGCACCAAAGGCAGCGCCCGTCGCATCTGTCACTTGGCTTGTCGTCACCACTCCTGTAGACATGCCTGCTTTTTTAGCCAGCTCCATAATGGTTGTCACTGGTTTTTTATTCAAATCCATTCCGATCGCGCCGTTATACGTTTTCACACCTGTTGCAATGGCAGTCGCAGCAGCGGCAGAGTCTGTAACTAGGTTGTCCCCTGAACTCGTACTAACCAGACCCGTTATAGGCATCTTGTCCATTTCAAGCAATCCCGATTTTCCAACCGTTGCTAAGCGAATCGCGTTGCGACTGGCTTCCCCCATACCATCACCGATAAAAAGAATGACGTTTTTAGGAGTATCCGCTTTAGCTGATACAGCCTTCTGTGCCTTGGACTCTGCAACAGTGGACTTCGGAGAAGTCGCGGCTGCAAAAGCTGTAGGGATATCAGCAGATAATAAGGGTACAGTCAAAACGGTCACAGCACTTAACGCAAGGATACTCTTTTTCATGGAAGGCTTTTTCACAAGGTCACACTCCAATAAATTTAATATTCATATATGATAATTTCATCATATATTGGTTTTGTAAAAAATCGTAAAGCACTAGGTTTCCCGAATGTAAAAAATTGAAGTGGTCAGCTATGTTTTTATAATAAAAAAAGAAGACATCGACTCATGGTATACCAAGAGTTGATGCCTTCTGTTGTTTATACTACATCGCGGCGATATTTTTGCCGATGGGCATGGTGTAGTACAGCGGTTTTTGCTGTCCGTTTTGCTGATAGACTACAAGCAGCAATGTGCGGCCTTCGGCTGTTAATGGGCTACCACCACTCAGGATATGATCCAGACTGAACGGCAGCACATCCAGCACAGCGTGCTTTTGCAGTTCCTTTTCACCCAGCTTCAAAGAAGCAAAGGCTGGGATCATCTCGCGGTATGGCTGCGGCTGTTGACTAGCCAAATCCGTCTCACCCGTATTCTCCTTGCTCACATCTGCCGCCGCAGGGGACAGCAGCGCATCCGGGTGCTGAAGGGCCATTTTCATATAGCTGGACCAATCGTCCTTCTCCAAAGTATGCTCCCACCAGATTTTGCGCGGCTTATATTTATGGTTGAGGAAATAATCAAGCTTCATCAGCCCAAGCACCATATCCATTCGCTTGGTTCCCCGCGATTCCAAAAAGGACTGGAGACGCGTAAACAAGTCTTCGAGCTGATGTCCAATTTTTTGCCATCCCTGTCCTTCCCAGTAGTCTCCGAATTCCTGAAAGAAATCAAAGGCGGACGAGAATTCACGTTCGATCAGGTAGTTCACCGTATGGTCCATACGATGAGAGTTCCAGTATTTTTCCAATACATCTTCCAAGCGTTTGAGCCGTACGATATCGGCAAAGGAAAGGACGTCATTGCTCAACATTTCATACGGCGCAACATCCATATACGTATAGTTATACTTATCGGCATCAATGCGCAGACCAGTACCACGCAGCATTTTGAGAAAGCCCAGTTGAAGCTCTTCCGGTCCAAGCGCAAAAACGTCATTAAACGTTTTACGGAATGTGTTGTAGTCCTCCAATGGCAATCCGGCGATCAGATCCAGATGCTGGTCGATTTTCCCGCTTTGCTTGACCTTTGTAACAGTCCGGGAAAGCTTGGTGAAGTTCTGGCGGCGCTTAACCAGTTCATTGGTGGGATCATTCGTTGACTGGACACCGATCTCAAAGCGAAATACCCCCGGTGGCGCGTTCTCCGCCAAATAATCCAATACCTCGGGACGCATAATATCTGCCGTAATCTCAAACTGGAAGACACAGCCACGGTGATTTTCAATCAAAAACTTGAACATTTCCAGCGCATAATCGCGTTTAATATTAAAGGTTCGGTCCACAAATTTAATCAATTTAGCCCCATTGTCAATCAGATACAGAATATCCGACTTGGTGCGCTCGATATCGTAATAACGCACCCCGACCTCAATGCTGGACAGACAAAATTGGCAACTGAACGGACAGCCCCGGCTCGTTTCAAAATAGACAACCCGTTTCCCGAGTTCTGGGATATCCTCTGCAAAACGATATGGTGACGGCAGCTCGTTCAAGTCCGCTTTTGGACGACCCGGCATGATAATGACCTCTTCTCCCTTACGGTAAGCCAGTCCATATACAAAATGGAACTTGCGATCCCCTTCCAGCTCCTGCAGCAGTTGATGGAAAGTTTCCTCTCCCTCACCAACAACGATAAAATCCACATTCGTCAAGCGCTTCATCCAGTGCTCTGTATCGTAAGATACCTCCGGGCCACCCAAAACAATCTTGACCTCGGGCATAATCTTTTTCAACACATCAATGACTTTAATCGTCTCTTCAATGTTCCAAATATAACAGGAAAAACCGATGACATCTGCCCCTCGTTGAAACAGATCGGATACGATGTTCATCACCGGGTCCTTAATCGTATACTCCGCCAGCTCGATATCAAAATCCTTTTCACTGTAGGCTTTGAGGCATCGGATGGCCAGCGAGGTATGAATATATTTTGCGTTTAACGTTGATAAAATGACTTTCATAGGTCACAACCTTCTATAAGTTTGCATGGACTCTTACATCCTTAGTATAGCTATTCAAAATCCTCGTACACATCATCTTCAAAGATCTCATCCTCGCTCACCATTCCGCCGGTATTCCCCTGATTTTGAAAGAAATCAAGAAACGGCTTGCCATACTTGCGGAACTTCACTTCACCAACACCCTTGATCCGCAACATGTCTGCCTCGGATTGCGGACTCGCTACGCTCATCTCTCGCAGCGTGGCATCATTGAAGATGATATAAGACGGTACATGCTCCTGAGCGGCCAGATCACGGCGGATCAGGCGCAATTGCTCGAACACAGTTTCGTTGACTGCGGCAGGATAGGTATCGCGCCCCTTTCGTCCACGTGATCCCGCTCCACCTGCAAAAGCAGTGGCATGCCGGACCACACGCTGCATAACTTCGCGCTGGCCTCTCAGCACTTCAGCAGCAAGCTGCTGCAAGCGTACGACCGGATATTGCCCCTCGGATAGCATCAGATAGCCTTCCGAAACAAGAACATTGATAATTTCAGCAATTTCTTTTTCCGTTCGGTTGCCCATCACACCATAGGTTGGCAGGCTGTCAAAACCATACTGCAGCACCTTTTTGTTGCGCGAGCCTTTCAACACCGAGGCTACCATTGAAACCCCATACCGTTCCCGCATACGATGTATGCACGAAAAAATCTTTTGCGCATCTATGGTCATATCCACCAGTTCCCGCTCATCTGTACATGAACTGCATATGCCGCAGGCTTCATGCTCCTGCGCTTCTCCGAAATACTCCAGCTGTGCTGAACGTAGGCAGCGAGTCGTGTAGCAATAGTCAACCATCTGTTGGAGCTTACGGTAGTCGTTGCGCTTGCGGTCTTCATCCTGTGGATTTTGCTCAATCAGGAACTTCTGGGTCACAATATCTTGCGGTCCGAACAGCAAAATACATTGACTTGGGTCACCATCACGTCCTGCGCGTCCTGCTTCTTGTACATACGCCTCCATATTTTTAGGCATATTGTAATGAATGACATAACGTACGTTTGATTTATCTATCCCCATACCGAAGGCATTGGTTGCGACAATAACACGGATATCGTCGTAAAGAAACCCTTCCTGGCTGTCTGCACGTTCCTGATCAGTCATTCCTGCATGATAACGTCCTGCTGCCATGCCAGCGTCGCGCAGGCGTTGATATAAATCATCCACGTCCTTACGTGTCGCCGCATAAATAATGCCCGATTCACCCTCATGTTCACGGGCATAATTTAGCAAAAAGCTACGTTTGTCCTCCCCACGCAGCACACTGAATGCCAAATTCGGCCTTCCAAGACCTGTAACGAACGTTTCCGGTGAACGCAGACGAAGCAGGCGTACGATATCATCCATAACCTGCGGTGTAGCCGTTGCCGTAAACGCAGCTACGATTGGACGTTCATACAGCCCGTCCACGAATGGAGCCACCGCCAGATAGCTGGTACGAAAATCATGACCCCACTGGGATACACAGTGAGCCTCATCTACCGCAACGCAGGAAATCGGTAACTGAGCCATCTCATCACGGAACCAATCCAATTCCAGCCGTTCAGGGGCGACATACAGCAACTTCAAATCTCCGTTCCGTGCGGCGCGTATACGGTCGTTGACTTCTCGACCGCTCAACGTGCTATTAATGTAGGCAGCTGCAATCCCCATCGTGGTCAGCGCATCCACCTGGTCTTTCATTAACGAGATCAGTGGTGACACAACAATGGTCAGCCCCTCATGCAACAACGCGGGAATCTGGTAGCATATCGATTTTCCGCCACCTGTTGGCATGATGCCCAAAGTGTCGTTGCCTTCCAGCATACTGGCCACAATTTTCTTTTGTCCCTCCCGGAAATCGGGATAGCCATAAAATTTTTGCAGCAAGTCCTGCGCCCGTTCCAATGTTGGTGCTTGTACACTCATAGTTTCAAAACTCCTCATATTTCTAGCGTCCTCGACGCATATCGGCTTTTCTTTCGTTACCTTTAGTTTACCGGGGTTAAGGGTAATGTTCAACCGCTGGAAGTCTGTCAATCGGGTTTTAGTCTCTTATGGCATTCGCTGTTTTCTCATGATATAGTGGACACGGTGCCGCAAATGGTCCATAACTATGAAGAGATACGGCTCCAAAAAGGAGAAAGAACCCATGAATAATCGGAAACCACAAAGGAAAAATCATACAAAATCAACCTCAAACTCAAGCCATTCCAAACGCAACCACAAATCCGCCGGAAAATCTGGCTCCTATAGACCGGAAGCTCAACGGAAAACCCATACTTTGGATAAAGCACCTGCCAAAACATACATCGTTCAGGAGCCTGCCGAGCTATTGAGCTTTTTAGTTGAGCATGTGACTGGTATGGGCCGTAATTCCATTAAATCAGCATTGGCGCGTGGACAAGTTTCCGTCAATGGTATTCCTCGTACTGTGCATAATTTTCCGCTGGAGCAAGGACAGACTGTCGCGCTCTCCAAGGAAAAGGTAGCTCCTGTGGTGCCGCTAACCGGGCTGCGTATTTTGCATGAGGACGAAGCTATTATCGTTATCCATAAAGATGCCGGGTTGCTTTCTGTCGCTTCTGCGCAGGAGCAGGAAGTCACAGCATATCGCCAGCTTACAGCCCACGTACGACGCGAGCATCCGTACAACCGTATTTTTGTACTGCATCGTTTGGATCGTGATACATCAGGAGTGATGATGTTTGCGAAAAGCGAAGCCATACAGCAGGAAATGCAACAAGCGTGGAAGGAAGTTGTGTATGAACGAACATACATTGCTCTCGTAGAAGGACAGGTAAAAAAAGAAGCGGGCACAATCACCTCATGGCTGAAAGAAAGCAAGACGCTAAAAATGTACTCCAGTCCTTATCCGAATGACGGACAGCACGCAGTCACTCATTACAAGCGGCTTCAGGCCAATCGGCATTTTTCTTTGCTGGAAGTACGTTTGGAGACCGGACGCAAAAATCAAATTCGCGTGCATATGGAGGATATCGGTCATCCGATTGTTGGGGATAAAAAATACGGCTCTAAGTCCAAGTCGATTGGCCGCCTTGGTCTGCATGCAAAGGTATTGTCGTTTATACATCCCGTCACCGGAGTATTGCTGCGTTTTGAATCCGACATTCCTAAAACCTTTATGAATCCGTTTAGAGAGTAGACTGCAGTAAAGCACACGAAGAAGAGTGTAATAATACAAAAGGAAATTAGGGGGTTGTAAAAACAGCCCCCTTTTTTTGTTGGTTAAGCGGTATACCTCCGAACACCATCAGCCATTTTCATCAATTCATCCCATATATATATGGGTGAATTACACACTGGACATTCTACCCAACCGTTTAAGTAGGGTAGCTGGGCAAGAAGTAATTTCTCATCTATTTTTTGAGCATATTCGTGTAGCCACTGTATATTTGCACCTCTATGGTCCAATGAACGGGGGCGAATCGGATAGGGGATTAGATCGCCTGAACTGACAGGGTCTTTATCATAGACAACCAGAGTGTCACCCTGTTCATCAGGCCAAATATAGAGCGGGGTACCGCAATGGGGACAATCCAGCATATATTCGTCACCTGTATCATAGGTTTGCAGCATATAGGCTACGCAATGATACCCCTCAAAGGCGGCAGCCGCAGCAAGGACATAGCGCTTGCCGACATCTTCTTCATGTTCTTTCGCATAGAGCACCATTTCTTCCGTCAATTCTGCAAGGCGAACGATGGCACTTCGATATTGCGCGTAGATATATTCTGCCAGGCTAGAATCCACTTCCACCTGATCCCTTGCAAATTCCAATGGGATTTTGGTATGTAAGGGATTATTATTCTTCGCTTCAAATATTCCACAAATGTTATATATATCTGCCCGAATTCCTATATCAGAACTCTTTAGCGCAATGTCTACTAGGTAAGGTACAGCCGCAAATGTACAAGTATACAACGTATTTTGGTGATACAATTCCTCCCAATACAAGGTGTCAGCTATTTCGCCATCATATCCGGCTTGGAGCTGTTTTAACATTTCTGGGACGTATTGAGAAGAACCGTAGGGGCCTTGGAGCAGAGTCCAGACCGGATCGGACAAAGCCAGCATCTTGATACTCCTTTCACCGTTTTCTTACAGTAACATGAGATAGATTTATAAAATGAGTTTGCTATCAAAAATTCATTTAACATCATAATTCTTAGCTTGTTACGTTTATTTCATTATACGCATATCAGTAGCTGAAGTTGCTTTTCTCATTTTATGCAATGTACAAAGTCACTATTTTTGAGGGTCTATAATCATATTCGGTTAAGATTTGGGCATTATGAAGATAAGATACATTAAATTCAGGAATTACGAACCTAAAATTTTCTATTACATTACGAATCCACTGTCAATTTCGTTCCTTTCCTGTATACATAGTCCACATTATAAGCCCTGTTACTTAAAAATTGCTGAGTAAGAAATAAAGTATATTAACGTTAAATTCCCATACATGTAAAATGGAGAGTGTCTTAAGTGACGCTGCCTGTTTTTAATGATGCCAAACGGGTAAGACATACATATTCAAGTCTTTATTTTGGTCCGTTACAGAACGGATTGTATGAATCGGTATATGAAGAGGCATGTTGGGAATATTACGTATGAATACTGCGACTATAAGGGGAAATAGCCTATGACCATAACACCGGAACAGCGGATTACCCTGCACGGATTTAACAATTTGACCAAATCATTGAGCTTTAATATGTACGATATTTGTTACACCAAAACGAAAGAGGAACGCGAGGCGTATATTGAATATATTGATGAACAATATAACTCGGATCGACTGACAGCTATTTTAAAAAATGTATCCGATATTATCGGCGCCCATGTACTCAATGTTGCTCAGCAGGATTATGTCCCTCAAGGAGCAAGCGTGACAGTGCTTATATCAGAAGGGCCGATTGTGGAGGTACCGAATGAATCGTATGCAGAGTCACCAGGCCCCTTACCTGAGTCTGTCGTGATGCAACTGGATAAAAGCCATATTACGGTTCACACCTACCCTGAATATCATCCAGACGAGGGGATTAGCACGTTTCGTGCAGATATTGATGTTTCTACCTGTGGGGAAATCTCTCCGCTCAAGGCACTTCACTATCTGACTCATTCTTTTGATACTGACATTATGACGATTGATTACCGGGTACGCGGCTTCACACGTGATACGAATGGTCATAAGCTTTTTATCGACCATGACATTGCCTCGATTCAAAACTATATTCCCGACGAAGTGCGCAATCAGTATGACATGATCGACGTGAATGTGTATCAGGAAAATATTTTCCATACCAAGTGCAAGCTAAAACAATTTGATTTGGACAACTATCTGTTCGGCTACACGAAGGAAAGTTTGAGTGAAAAAGAACAACAGAATATATCAACACGACTCAAAATCGAAATGGATGAAATTTACTACGGCAAAAATATGACGTAAACAAAAAATGGATCATTTCGTTGTACAAAGGACGATTGCTTGGACTGGAATTCAGCCGGGCTTTCGTCCTTTTTGGATACAAAATCACGGATATTACTCAGCTTGATCTGTACAAGTGGAAGAATGTTCACTATGATAGGGAAAGAAACCACTAATTTAAACTATCAGCCCAGATGTTAGACTTGCTCTCGATTGTAAGCGCAATCAATTGATCTCACTATTTTGTTATGAAAGACAAAGGAGGAATTTGTATGCAAGGCGGTATTGGCGGTAAAAATATTATTTTACGACTGGAAATTTCCACCGAGCACATCCAGTTTGGTCAATTGATTACGTTGGTAAACGAACATGGCGGAGATGTCATTGCCATTGACGTCATCCGCACCTCTGAGAAGGCCACTGTGAGAGATATTACAGTCACCATTGCTGATCCAGCAGAAATTGACCGAATGATCGCCCGGATTAAAAAAGCACAAGGTGTAAAGGTACTGTCCATCTCTGATCGCACCTTCCTCTTACATCTCGGGGGCAAGATTGAAATGCAGCCCAAGGTCCCGATTCAAAACCGTGACGACTTATCCCGGGTATACACTCCTGATGTGGCGCGCGTATGTATGGCCATTCATGAGGAGCAGGACAAAGCTTTCCGGTTAACGATCAAGCGCAATACTGTCGCTGTCGTCTCTGACGGAAGCGCTGTCCTCGGACTCGGCAACATCGGTCCATATGCAGCCATGCCGGTAATGGAAGGCAAAGCCATGCTGTTCAAGCAGCTTGGGTCCGTCGATGCCTTCCCGATCTGCCTGGATACGCAGGACACGGAAGAAATCATTAAAGCCATTAAGCAACTGGCCCCAGCCTTTGGCGGTATTAATCTAGAGGATATTTCATCGCCGCGATGCTTTGAAATTGAACAGCGGTTACGTGACGAGCTGGACATACCTGTTTTTCATGATGATCAGCATGGCACAGCTGTCGTGTTGTACGCAGGGCTGATTAATGCGCTCAAGGTGGTCGGCAAAGCTCTGTCTGACGTCAAAATTGTCGTCTGCGGTATCGGGGCTGCAGGTGTGGCCTGTACCAAAATTTTGCTATCTGCAGGGGCAGTGAACATTATTGGTGTAGACCGGAACGGTGCGCTTACAGCTGATGAAACCTATGAGCATCCGATGTGGAACTGGTATGCGCAGCATACCAACCCCGAACGGCTGTCCGGCACGCTATCTGAGGTTCTGAAGGACGCGGACGTGTTTATCGGTCTGTCGGCAGGCGGAATATTGCAACGAGAAGACGTGAAGCGCATGAAAGAAGCTCCTGTCCTGTTCACCATGGCAAACCCGGTCCCCGAAATTAACCCAGAGGATGTCGAGGACATTGCAGGGGTCATCGCTACCGGACGTTCAGACTATCCTAACCAGATTAACAATGTACTTTGCTTCCCCGGCATATTCCGAGCAGCACTGGACTGTCGCGCACGTGAAATTAACGAAGAGATGAAGCTGGCAGCCGCAGAAGCTATCGCAAGCACAATCCGTCCCGATGAATTAAACAAACTGTATATTATCCCGGGTGTATTTAACGAGGGCGCCGTACAACAGGTGCGTAAAAAGGTGATTCAAGCCGCTATTGCGAGCGGTACGGCCAGAAGAGTGCCTAGAGATTTCAGATAAAAGAAAAGGATTGCTTCCGTAAAGCGGGTGCAATCCTTTTGTATAGAAGGATAGGGCTGTATTTCGGTATCCTTCACAGTGATTATGGTTTCCATTTAGAAAACAATTGACTGGCACGCTGGGCAAACTCCTCCAGGTTGATACTGGAGTTGTCCAGCTTGTAATACCATTTTTTGATCGTCTCCAAAATCCATGAAGGAATCTTAACCTCGGAGAAACCGGAATAGAACGTATGATACGCCCACACCAAATGCTCCCAACGCTTGTCATCGCCTTCTTTTACATATTCAGATACATCTAGCACCTTGGCGCGTCCATCTTGCATGAGTACATTTTTGAGATGAATATCACGAGGATTCAGCCCCCTGGACCGAACAAATTCCCTCGCCTTTTCCACGTCCTCAATGACCTGCTCCGGCACCGGAATTCCTTGCAGCAGGCAATCCAGCAGCGTAATACCAGATTCGTAACTAATGACAATATACTTATCGCCTTTTCCGTAATAATGAGGAAAAAAATCAGAACCTTGCAAACGCTCATATACATCGGCCTCTGCATCTTTTTTTTCGATCGCCATGTCTGAATACACCTTAAACGCGTAGCCTGGCAAAGTATCGAGCGTAAATACGGCCGCATCTGTCCCAATGCCGATACAGCGGACGCCTTGGGTGGCTGTTTTAATGGTAACTGGGTCATTATCCTCCGTACTATATACGGTCACTTGACTTATGATGTCGTCTGCCTGCCTCCATTGTTCTACCATGCGCGATCCCTCCTTCTCTGTTCTACCCATTTCAAATGAAGTTAGATCTATAACAGATAAATAGTATTACGGACCAGCTTTTGAAATAGCTTCAAAATAGGTTGGATTCTTTTGGGTGACACGATATGTACCGCGTCTAACGTGCGTCGGGCAGGAGCAGCTTTCTTAGCCCTGCATAGCTTGCCGCAGTTTCATAGGCTCCCGACACATCAGATTCCGGAATAGCGTTCCTGTGATTGAACCAAATTACCCGCCAATTTGCAGCTATAGCTCCCGCCACATCATTACGCCAGGAATCCCCAATGTAGCAGCAATGCTCTGCTAAAGTACCTGTCCGTTCGTTGACTATTTCGAAAATGCGCGGATCAGGCTTGGCATAACCAACAGTCCCAGACACAAAAATATGCTCTGCCGCAACATGATTTTCCAGTGTCATAGCTTTAATTTTGCTCATCTGATGTTCTTCAAGACCATTCGTAATCAAACCGACCAAATAACCAGCCGAGCTCAATTCATCGATTAATGAGGTAGCCCCCTCAAAAGACTCAATTCGGTACTGACGATCCAAGTATTCTTGTTGGACATGCACTGCCTGCTCACGGGTAATATCTACCCCGAATTCTTGTAGAGCCAGAATAAAACGACCTTCCCTCATATCATCCAGTTCATCCTGCCCTACTTTCCCCTCCAATAGTCCTCCTTTAGCCGATAGTAAATCGCTGTAATAGCGAATACGGTGGTAGACTTCCTCATATGGAAAACGCTCACTTAATCCTAATACTGTACGCAATGCATCACGTGTAGGGTGCAAATGATCGTACATCGTATCATCTACATCAAAAAAAACAGCCTTCTTTTGCAAGTTCATATGCCCACTTCTTTCTGTTAAATCTTTGGATGACACTCTCTATACCTTGTCCTGATATTATACCCGTTGACCTATTACGTTGCACCCTGACCTTCCCAACCCGTATCTCTCATTCACCCTTCTCAGGTGATAACATACACTGAAAAGACTGCATTTTCGCAAACTCACTTTACTTCACTACTGCGCTAACATAGGTATCTTGTCCTGGTTTGAACGAAAGCGTTTTATTTTGACAGCACACGGGTAAAAGGTCACATTTTTGAAAAAATTCGTCATACAGGTTTACATTTCGTGTAAAATCACGTACCTTTTAGGGATGAACGCTTTACAGATGTACTTGGATAAGGGAGGTATACACAATGGATTCCGGTTCTAACCTAGCCTACGGATCAGCCACACCTTTGATTGAGGCACTTATAGAGTTTGAACAGGAGCTTGAAGCGAACCGGCATTCTCTGAGTTTTGATTTGGGCTTGATTATGGAACAGGGCCGCGCTCCGCGATATATGGCTACACCGCCTGATGTTATTCCTTTTGCCCACGCTGGAGTGGACGGGATACATTATGGCTTTTTAACCGATTTTGGTCTTGAAAAGGACCTTTCACAGGCTCCGATTGTATGCGTTTCTCCCGTCGATTGGACGGGGGTATGGGTGGTTGCCCGCCATTTGCAGGATTTTCTAAGCGTTGTTTATACAGAAAACAGTTCATTAAAACGATACTATGCCAGTGGAGCTGACTATTCTGGACATGCCGGTCAGCGTCCTCTGCAAGCTGTGGATGAACGTACCGCATTTGTACGCGAATGCTTTCGGGAGCGCTTTGGCATTCTGCCGATTCAAGATATGGCCGCCTACATCGACAGCTTGCGAACAGAGCGTAAGCAAAATGAAGTTGCTCCTACACTGAATGGCTTGGGTATTCAGACATCTTCTTCTATGAAGCGTAGCTCTTCTATTGAGAGCGACTTCTTGAACGTAACGGAGCCGTTCCTCTGGGAACAACAAGGTGAAGCTGTACGTGAGTTGTTCCGCAGCGGTTCGCGTGAAGCCAGACTGGCCTTTATTCGGGATGCTCAGACACGGCATCTGTTCACCCATTCAGCCCTTCGTGCTTTTGTAACAGGGCAGCTTAAGTTGATGGGCTTGTCTGAGGCCGCAACATACCTAGAAGAGTCCTACTATACCGTTATTCCGGATACGATGGAATCTCGATAAACTCCATAGATTCCCCCAATTTAACCGCCTCTGAAAAGGCGGCTTTTTGTGCTACAATAAATGAAAACAACAGGGTCGAACGACCTGGGGCGCATGAAAGAGAGCGAGCATGAATAATCATTCCTATCCTACTCCTGAAATCATTGAGGTTTGTCTGCTAGCAGGCAAACTGATGATGCAAAATGGAGCCGAGACCTATCGTGTTGAAGACACGATGTCCCGCATTGCTTCGGCCTATGGCATATCCCAGTCCCATAGCTATGTAACACCCACTGGAATTTTTTTTGCTATTAATGATTCGGAACCTGCCAAGCTTATCCGGATCGTAGAGCGGACTACAGATTTGCACAAGGTGACCGAGGTGAACTCCATTTCACGTAAAATCAGCGCAGGCACTTTGTCACCCAGCGCAGCCGTAAAAGAGCTTTCGGAAATTGAACGTGGTCCCCTCCGCTATTCCAATCGTGTACAGCTGATCGCTGCAGCGTTGGCCAGCGGTTGCTTTATGATCATGTTTGGTGGAGTGTGGCGAGATTTCCCCGGAGCTGTGTTTTGCGGCGGTATCGGATTTGCAGCCTTACAATATTTTCACAGGCTCGTTAAGGTTAAGTTTTTCTCAGAATTTTCTGCATCTTTTCTAATCGGCTTGCTGGCGGCTCTGTTAGTGATCGTCGGCGGGGGACAGATGATGGATAAAATTATCATTGGCTCCGTCATGCCATTGGTGCCAGGGTTGTTAATTACAAATGCCCTTCGGGATTTAATGTCCGGGCACCTTGTCTCAGGGCTTTCCAAAGGTGCAGATGCTTGCTTGACGTCTTTTGCCATTGGAGCTGGTGTTGCAGTTATCATTTCTTATATGTAATTTGGAGGAGATTCAAGCTTATGCTTGCACAATTATTCACAAGCTTTATTGCCACCGCTGCTTTCGGCATACTGTTCCATGCCCCCCGACGCTCGCTGCTGCAATGTGGTTTTGTCGGTATGCTGGGCTGGCTTGTCTATTATTCAACCACGGATAGCATGGGACCTGTGAGCGCCAGCCTTTTAGCCACGATCCTCATCGGCATCGTCAGTCAAGGTTTTGCTAGACTGTACAAAATGCCTGTGATTATTTTCAGCGTGGCAGGCATGATTCCCCTGGTGCCAGGAGGAATGGCTTATAATGCCATGCGCCAGTTCGTACAACAACATTATCCTCAGGCACTGGAGCTGGCCATGAGCACACTGATGATCGCAGGAGCGATAGCAGTCGGTTTGGTAATCTCTGAGGTGCTTAACCAAATCTTTCACAACATACGTTTTAAACCTCAGCGTTAAAAACGGAGAAATAACAAAGTAAAAAAAGCTGCCTCTAAAATCGCTACACTGACAGTGTATGAGACGATGTTGGAGGCAGCCTTTTTCTGTAGCTCAATATTAATCTACTCGCTTACCCAATATAGCCAGATCGCGCTCTATGCTGTCCAGCACGGCAACACGTGGATAATACCCCCACTGCTCAAAGCCAAACTTCCGCAGCAGCGCAATACTCGGTTCATTATGACCAAACACAAACCCCAACAATGTTGTAATTCCTAGTCTAGGACATTCATTTAGCAAGTGCTGTACCAGACGGCTTCCAGTGCCGGTTCCACGAGAATCCTCATGGACATAAATGCTAATTTCTGCTGTACCGTTATAAGCTGGTCGGCCATAAAAGGACTGAAGACTGGCCCATCCAGCAATTGTCCCCTTTTGTCTTAGTACCCACAAAGGGCGGTGGTTTTCCTCATGAGCCTCAAACCATGGAATACGGCTCTCTACTGTCACCGGCTCCAGATCTGCTGTGACCATTCGTCCTGCAATCGTAGAATTATAAATATCCACAATATCGGGAAGATCCTCCCTGCATGCAATTTCAATGGAAAAAGATTGGTCCTTGTTCATTATCGTAGCTGCCCCCCTATTGTGGTGATTTATTTATTGTACAGGACAAGCGCACGAACAGCTATATCGAGTTGTTTTGCGGATTAACCCCAAAGGGTCTTATAATAGAGCTTGAACATAAGCCAACGCTACATTAACCGATTTAACGACATAAGACGGGAGGTATGCTTCGGAGTCAAAGGAATCCGAAGCAGCTTAATATGAATATTGGAACTCAAATTTTGATTTTGGAAGTGTCTATGGGACCTTTTTTTGGTAATTCGATCATTCATCCTGTACTGCTCAAGGACGAGGATGGACTTACATTGATAGACTCGGGCATGCTCGGCCAATTGGAGCCTCTGCGCAAGGCTATTTCAGATGTGGGTGAGGATATAAGCCGTCTGAAAAGAATTATTATAACGCATCAGGATATTGACCATATCGGAAATGTTCAAGCACTGCTGGACTTGCTACCGAACACTGCCCTGCTGGCCCATAAGGATGACATTCCATATATGACAGGAGAACGACCATTTATAAAGCTGACGCCGGAACGCATCAATCTGATGGAGCCTGCACTCAAGCAACAAGCAGAGGATATGATTCGCAACCTGCCAGATTTGCGCTTTGCTCATATTCTTGAGGACGGTGAACATCTGCCTTATGGTGGAGGCATACAGATTATTCATACACCCGGTCACACGCCCGGACATATCAGCTTGTATGTGCCTGCACAGAAGCTGCTGTTGGCAGCAGATGAACTGCGTGTAGTCGAAGGTGAGCCGGTCGGTCCCGCTGAGTCAGCTACGCCGGATATGCCGTTGGCTCTAAAGAGCCTTGATAAGCTGACTGTATTAGATGCTGATAAGGTACTCTGCTACCATGGTGGTTACTACGATCACAACGTACAGGCACGTCTGCAAGCATTAAGTCAGTCAAGAGAGAAAACCATTTAAAGATATAAATTAGGGTGTAACAAGAGCTATAATGAATAAATGGACAGAAAGGATTGAGACTCTATGAATGAGAAAATTGCCAAATTGTATGATGAACTAAAGTCACAAGCTTGGGATGGTCTGCTTGTGACCGATCCCAAACATATTTACTACCTGACAGGCTTTGCCAGTGATCCACATGAGCGTTTTCTAGGGCTCGTGCTGCTTCGTGACCAAGAACCAGAACTGATTGTACCAGCTCTGGATGCAGAAGCCGCTCAAGCTGCTTCTTCGGTGACGCGTATATCCACCCACACCGATACGGACAATCCATATGATCTGTTACGCCAACGCACAGGTACCGGAGTGAAAACATTTGCACTAGAAAAGGAACACGTCTCCGTCCTCCGTTACGAACAACTACATACTGCCATTGGCGCTGCTCAATATGTGGACCTGGGTCCGGTGCTTCAAGAAATGCGTGTGAGAAAAACTCCTGAGGAAGTACAACGTTTGAAACATGCAGCTCGTTTGGTGGAAGATGCTCTTCGTCACGGCCTAACCCATGTTCGCGAAGGGGTGACAGAAGTCGAGCTGGTAGCCGAAATCGAATACCAGATGAAAAAACTCGGTGCAGATGGCCCATCCTTTGACACGACAGTGTTGTCTGGACCCAAAACGGCCTTGCCTCATGGTGTTCCGGGGACCCGCAAGCTGCAACACGGCGATCTACTCATGTTTGATATGGGCGTATATTCCGACGGTTATGCTTCGGATATTACACGCACTTTTGCCTTTGGCAAGCTGTCGACTGAGCTGGAAACGATATATAATACGGTTCTCCGCTCAAACGAAGCCGGAATTGCCGCCATTCGCCCGGGAGTTTCCTGCGCATCCGTAGACCAGGCAGCTCGAGCCGTTGTTGAAGCCGCTGGATATGGGCCTGCTTTTAACCATCGGGTTGGGCATGGTCTTGGCATGAGTGTTCATGAATATCCATCTGTACACGGAGGCAATAACGATCTGCTTCATGAAGGGTTTGTGTTCACGATCGAACCCGGCATCTACGTTCCAGGTCTTGGGGGCGTGCGGATTGAAGATGACGTTCTGGTCACCTCTGAGGGTGTTGAAGTGCTGACCTCATTTCCGAAGGAACTGACCGTGCTGGGGTAAAAAAAGAGGGGCAACCCCAAGCCAATCATGGCTTGAGGGTTTGCCCCTCCTCTTCTATCAAGCGGAAATTACGGGCGATGTACAAAATCGGTGTACCCGCCGCAGTCAGTACAAATTTTAAGATGTAAGTGGTGAACAGCAATTCGATCCATATCCCCCACGCATAGCCGTAAAAGGCAATACTACAGAAAATGAGGGTGTCTATAAACGAGCTGATCATCGTGCTGCCATTGCCGCGAATCCAGAGCTGATGACGCTCCGGGAAAAACTTGCGAATCCAGGCATATAGACGCACGTCCAGCAATTGACTGACCGCATAGGCTGTCAAGCTGGCAAGCGCAAGCCTTGGCAACAATCCGAAGAGCTGTTGCATCGGTGTCTGGGCAAAATCCGTTGCAGTAGGCTCAAATAACAGCACCATCTGCATCGTGATCGTCGTCATAATCAGAGTGAAAAAGCCGAACCACACAGCTTTTCGCGCCTCTTTAGGCCCATATTTTTCATTTAGTAAGTCGCTGGCCATATACATAGAAACATACATTGTATTTCCCAATGTCGTGGTAATGCCAAGCAGATCAATGGTTTTGGTTACCTGAATGTTGGCCAATACAGTAGCAACGCCAATCCAGGCGTACAGCCCTTTTTTACCAAACAACCGATAACATAACAAAAAGAACATAAAATTGACGAGGACAAATGCTGCCCCCCATAACAGATTAAACATGAAATCCTCCTAGTTTTGATAGCGCGGGATGGTTGCGAACCGCGGTTCATCCGAACAAGCCGGAAAAACATTATTTTAATGTATCATAGATTAGGATTTGTGAACAGCTATAATTTACACTGCCATAAGCCCAATATAAAGAGCCGACCTTAAGGTCGGCTCTTTATATTGGGCTTATGGCACGTATACTTATGCTATAAATGCGATATGAGACTGCAGTGTACACCATTCGTCTATCTTTTACTTAAGAGTGTGCTGCTACATCCAGATCCGTGCCATGGTTGTTGAACACGTCTTGATCGTTCTCCTTGAGTACTTTACCTGAGATAAGACCTGCGGTAATAGAATCATTAACATTTAACGCAGTGCGTCCCATATCAATCAACGGTTCAACCGAAATGAGCAATCCTGCCAAGGCCACGGGAAGGTTCAGGGTAGAGAGCACGATCAGGGAAGCGAAAGTAGCACCCCCGCCTACACCTGCCACGCCGAACGAGCTGACCGTAACAACCAGAATAAGAGTGAGGATAAAATCCCAGCTTGTAGGATCTATGCCCACCGTTGGAGCAATCATGACCGCCAGCATGGCCGGATAAATACCCGCACAGCCGTTTTGCCCAATGGTTGCTCCCAAGGTCGCGGACAGATTCGCGATGCCGTCGGAAACACCAAGCTTTTTCGTTTGTGTTTCAACATTTAATGGAATAGTCGCTGCACTGGAACGAGACGTAAAAGCAAAAACCAGTGTAGGCAATACCTTTTTCACATATGTCACTGGATTATAGCCGAACAAGGCCAGCAAAATAAGATGAATAACGAACATGACCAATAAAGCCACATAAGAAGCGAGTACAAACTTGATCAGCTTCAAGATTTCATCCGGATTTGTCGTAGCTACAACTTTCGTGATCAGTGCTAAAATACCGTAAGGCGTCAATCTCAGCACCAGCGTTACAATCCGCATCACTACAGCGTACACTGCGTCGATCACTTTGCGGAAAGTTTGCGCCTGCTCTGGTTTTTTACGATCCAATCCGAGTACTGCCACCCCGATAAAGGCTGAGAAAATAACCACCGCCAACGTCGATGTACGGCGTGCCCCTGTCATATCTTCAAAAGGATTCGAAGGAATAAATTCCAGCACCTGCTGCGGAATAGTCATATCCTGGACTGTTCCCAGTCGTTCTTCCATCTTCAGGCCTTGCGCTTGCTCCTTTTCACCACTTTGAATCTCGATTGCTTTTAGATCAAAAGACAGGCTGGTTACAATACTTACAGAAGCAGCAATCGCCGTTGTAATCAGTAGTACTGCAATAATGGACACGCTTATTTTGCCAAGGTTCTGTCTTCCCTTCAAATTCATAATAGCCGAAATAATCGACACCATGATCAGTGGAATCACGACCATTTGCAGCAAACGGACATAACCATTACCTGCAAGGTTGAACCAATCGACCGATTTGGTAATGACCTCTGAGCCGGCCCCATAAGCGTACTGAAGAATAGCCCCGTAGATCAGTCCGAAGCCGAGTCCGGTAAATACTCTTTTTGTAAAAGAGATGCGCTTTTTCTGCATCCAGACCAATACGCCGAGCAGTGCAAGCAGCACGATGACATTCAAAATAATAAAGAAGGTATCCATATATCATTTCCTCCAAACTTAAACGTAAGATGTTTTATAAAAAAGCGACCCTTCAATCCGAAGATTACTATATCACAAAGCCAACTATTTTTGTAGGTTTTATTGAAATAAAAATAATAAAGATGCTTCAGCTTTAGACTTTATGTAAACGCCAAACAGCAAGCCTTCTTAAAATGAAGGCTTGCTGTTTGTTATCCTGAACACAACGATTTGTATTCAATTCATTCGTAGATTTTTTTAGCTGTTAGACGATCACTGTATATAACAGTTCCTGTTCCTTAACCACTTTATGCTGATTCCCGGCAGGCTCCAACTCGCTAAACTGATCTACATTCGTAACAATAACAGGCGTTATCGTTTCGTAACCCGCCTTGCGGATTTCCACCAGGTCAAACTCCAGTATAAGATCGCCTACCTTCACGCGATCTCCTGCTTTAAGATGAGGCGTAAAATGAAGTCCTTTTAGTTTAACGGTGTCCATCCCTACGTGAATGAGCATTTCAAGTCCTGAATCACTCACCAAGCCTACAGCATGTCCGCTTTTGGAAATAGAGAACACTGTGCCGTCAACTGGGGAAACAACCCGACCTTCGGAGGGTTCAATAGCCCATCCTCTACCCATAATTTCTTGAGAAAATGCAAGATCATTAACTTCACTGAGCGGTTTAACTTCACCCATAATTGGGCTGAATACCGGGATTGTCTCACCTTTCGGAAGTGAGCTCACCGCAGATTGTGCTACTCCCTTAGTAGAAATGCTACCGGCTGGTGCCTCTTCGTTCTTTTCATCTGTAAAACCGATCACATAGGTAACAATCGTAGCAACCACAAATGCAATAATGAGACCAAGAATTGCATACAAGAAAGTCGGTCCAATAAACATAGCCAGACCAGGCAAACCAACGAGTCCCCCAACGACGTACGCTTTTGTGCCAAACAAACTCATGAAGCCCCCGCCGACAGCTCCGCCAATCAACGCTGCCGTAAACGGTTTTTTAAAACGCATATTAACACCATACATTGCAGGCTCGGTTACACCCATAATAGCTGTCAAGCTCGTGGAGAAGGCCACTGTTTTGACTTTGGCATTTTTGGATTTCAAGAATACACCGAGTGTAGCACCAGCCTGAGCCAAGTTAGCTGCTCCCATAATTGGAATCATGTAGTCATAACCCAGCGTTGCAATCGATCCGATCATAATCGGAACCAACGCGTAGTGCATACCAGTCATAATGATCAGGGAGAAGGTACCGCCGAGCAGCAGACCTGCAAGTGCACCTGTATTTTCAAACAACCAAGAGATACCACCAGACAGGCCGTTACCAATAATAGAGCCGAGCGGCCCTACAGCAACCAAAGTCAAAGGTACAATAATCAATAAAGTCAGTGTTGGGACAACAAGCAACTTCAGTGATGCATGAGTATACTTATCAATGAATTTTTCAACATAGGACGCCAGCCAGATCGCGATAACAATTGGAATAACGGTCGAGGAATACGTGGCCGCTGTCACTGGAAGGCCAATAAAGCTAACCTTCACATTCGAAGCCAGTAATGCTGTAATGTCTGGATGTAAAATAGAAGCACCAATCGCCGCACCAATAAACATATTACTGCCGAGTTTTCTAGCAGCACTGACAGCCAGAATAATAGGCAGGAAGTAGAACGCACCATCACCTATTGCCGCTAAAATCGTATAGGTTTGACTCTTGTCAGACATCCAGTGCATAGCTACCAATAGGGCAATGATCCCTTTGATCATACCTGCACCGGTGATCGCCGGCAAAATAGGTGTAAACATACCCGCAATAAAGTCGAACAGTTGGCTGATCGGGTTTTGTTTTTTCTTGGATGCAGTGCTTGCGCCTGTTTCACTTTGCGGTGCCTTGGACATGTTGCTCACCAACGATTTATATACATTAGCTACATCATTACCGATAATCACCTGAAACTGGCCGCCACTCTCCATGACTCCCATGACACCATCCGTTTTTTGCAACTGCTCTTTTTGAGCTTTCTTATCATCATGAAGATTGAAACGCAAGCGCGTCATACAGTGAATGACCTGCTCTACATTTTCTTCTCCACCGACCAATGTAAGTATCTCTTTGGATAATTGATTTCGATCCATGGGGTGTTCCTCTTTTCTTTTTAAGGTATAAAGTGTGAAAATTAGGAATAAAAAAAACCTGAATACAGAAAGCAGACAGCTTTATAAAAGCCAATCTTCTTTCAGCATTCAGGTTTTGCCTTCTAGTTTAGAAGTAGCAATCCTAAATCCCTGATCATCTATAAAATCATTGATTTTTAATGATGCGTTCGATATGAATGGTGAGATACAGCATCTCATCCTGGGACAAGCTTCGACCATAGATCTTAGTCGTATAATCTCTTATTTTTTCCGTACAAGCATAAGCGTCCTTATATTGTACCTTAACCATATCATGAAGGGAATTATCTGTATTTTGTACAGGAGTTCCATTCATAACCCGTTGGGCAAAAAATTTGAGATGTGTAATAAAGCGGTAATAGCTTAATGACTCTTCATCCAGCTCCATTACAAAAAAGCGACTTACAATGTTTATGATATCCTTGACGATATTAGTCAGGGTTATCGTTTCACGCATTTCACTGTTAAGCTGTGCATTCACCAAATGTAAGGCAATAAACGCCCCTTCATCATCTGGAAGTGTAACCCCCAGCTTGTCCTGAATCATGTGTAATGCTTTGGTTCCAATCGCGAATTCTTTGCGGTACATTCGTTTGATTTCCCAGTAAAGTGCATTCTTGATGTCCATACCCAAACGATAACGCTCTATGGCAAAATGGATATGATCTGTCAGCGAAATATAGATGCTGTCATGCAACTCTACACCAAGTATCGTTTTGGCATATTGGATGATTTCATCAGAAATTTCAACATACTCAATAGGGATATCAGACATCAGGGTCATCAATTTACGGGAAACCTCGGTACTTTCAAGCTTGAAAATTTTCTCGATTTTCTCCTCTTCAATCTCATCGCCTGTGTTTTTTTTAAAAGCAATTCCTCTTCCCATAATGACTAATTCTTTCTGCTGTTCATCAATGACCGTTACGACGTTATTATTCAGCACCTTTGCTATCTTCATTCCATCACCTTAAGCCGCTTGGAGTAGTAAAAAAAGGCAACACCAAAACTGACACAAAGTGCCTGTTTATGGTTTTGCCCGATATGCTCAGTAACAATCCATGATTGTGCAGTTTTGAATAACTGTCATCATAGTATCATATAAACAACTGAGCTGACAAGATTTTTTTGTAAACACTTTCATGATGTAATTATGTGCTGTCGCTGCATCTTAATTGTTAGAGCTCTTTTCCACATTTAAATCGGAGGAAGCACTGATGCGGGATGCGGATGCAATTTTGGATTGCTCCTCTTTTTCGTCCACAAAGCCCATAAAATACGTAATTACGCCAGCCATAACGAACGAAATCAGCATACTCAAAATGGCGTAAACAAATGTAGCGTCGGAAAACAGTGGTAAGCTAAGCAAGCCAGATAAGGCTGTAAAAGCAGTCAATTTCACTTCAAACAGACACATACACGCCCCGCCAACAGCCCCGCCGACCAGTCCCGCGATAAGCGGTTTTTTGAAGCGCACATTAACGCCGTATAATGCCGGTTCAATGATTCCAAACATAGCCAATATGCCTGTGGAAGCAGCTAGTGTTTTGACTTTGGCATTTTTGGATTTAACACATACACCAAAGGCCGCGCCTGCCTGAGCCATAACTGCTGCCCCAACAACAGGAGTAATAGAATCATAGCCATTCGTAGCTATGGATTCTATTATGTTCATCGACATCATATATTGCATGCCCGCAAAATGGAGCACAGGTATCGTCCCGCCAAACAGCAGACCCGCAAATACTTCCGCATCGTCAAACAGTGAAGCAAGACCATCTGACAAGTTATGAGCCAGGGTCGTCCACAGCGGACCAAAAACAAACAGTAATAAAGGCACAATAATGATAAGCGTCAATGTCGGAACGACCAATAGTTGAATAGAATAGCGGTCGAACCTACTCAACCCCTTTTCAATCTTTGATGCAAGCCAGACAACAATAAGGATCAGTATAAAAGAAGCAACATACTGTGGCTCCACCACGGGTAAATCGTCTGAGTTCATTTTTAGGCTGGATTGCAGCAGTTCTATAATGCCAGGATGAAATGAGCAGGCCGCAATTGCCGCCGCAATAAATAAATTGCTACCAAGCTTTCTTGCCGCATTTACCGCTATCATAACTGGCAAAAAATAATATACGACCCCACCAATGTACCCTAAAACAGTGGAAACTTGAGTATCAGAAAAAAAATCTAAGAACAATAAAACAGGCGCAATCACCTGAATGATTCCTCCACCAATTAGCAATGGCAAGCACGGAGTGAATACACCTGAGATAAAATCAAACAGACGGCTGAACGGATTCCCTCCTCTATTCGCTTTATCTTTGTTTCTAGTCAGTTCCTGTTTATCTCCTCCTTCTACCTCCGAGTTTATTTCCTTAGAAAGTAATTCACGATCCATAACTGCCTTTACCCCTTTTATATGTATATTGAAGACCACATTCGAACGTACTAAAGCTAGCTTAGAAGAAGCTTGTAAAAAGCAGCATTCCTTATACTACTTATATTCCTTCTTTTTTACAATAGTTATAAAAGCACAGGTAAAGCCTTTTAATTTCTTACTCCTGATAATTTACATCAAACTTACATCTAAACACCTAAGACCATAGTTATATATTTTTTGTTTGTTTTTGGGCAAATATGACTATTCAACCGTCTGTTAATTATGTAAAATAGGTCTAACCTACTTTTTAGTAAATCATGGATTACTTCCCTTTCTCATTCTTGTCCCTTGAATACAGCTGAAATATACATAGAATCCGAACATTTTCAGTCTTTTCTTCAAGCAAAGAAAGGAAACAAGTAGATCATGGCTGTCTAGTATCTCATTGGACAAGCGGCCTACATCAAGCAGGGCAATCCGTCTGTTTTATTACCATCATGTGAGAGGAGAATTTTCATGAAGCTTTTTAATCGTTCCCTAGGCGCAAAATTGCGGATTATGTTTTTGCTGATTCAACTCTTTGCGTCCCTTCTGTTCAGCATTAGTTTTTATGCAGTTTCTATGAGTATCATTAATAGCAGTGTCATGCCTCAAGTAGACCAATTGCTAGAAACTGGAGCTAAAAATGTGTATCAGGATCTCAATATTTCCTTAGCCGTTCAAGCTCAGCAAGGAAGCGGTTCTGGCTCCAGCTCTGCTATACAGATGGAATCTTATCTTCAGGACAAGGTCGACACCCTCAAATTAGAATCAGCATATATTGCGGTGCTGAAGGATGATGGTAAGGCCGAAGTTGTCGCACGAAACGTAAAATCAGCATATAAGGTCAAGGATACTCTCGTTCCTGTCGAGGATATTAAAGAAGCAAAACAAGGCGAGATGAATATCAGTGGCATTTACAGCGACTCGCACGGAGTACACAAAACCGCCTTCTTTGCCATATCAGGCAGTAATCTGATTCTTGGCGTGAACGAAGATGTTGGATTCGTACAGGAAAAATCCCAACAAATTCTATGGATTTGCATAGGTATTACACTGACAACACTTATACTGGGCGGAGTTATTTCTACCCTTGTCATACGTAAAGTTGTACAGCCCATTGCCGAATTGGTTCGTCATAGCGAAAAAATTGCCCAAGGTGATCTTTCACAAGACACGAAGGTTCATGGAGTTAATGAAATCGCTCAACTTGCCCGCAGCTTCCAATCTATGTCTCATAACTTGAAAGAAATGATTGGCCATGTGCTTACTACATCAGGTGCAGTTGTTAAAGGGTCGGACGAGCTGCTTCGTCGGACTGAGGCTATGAGTGTAAAAGTGCAGGACTCTACAGCGGCCGCTGAAGAAGTAGCCAAGGGCAGCAACAGCATCGCTTCTGCTGCTGCTGAAAATGCACAGGCTATGGAGGAGATTGCTCAAGGTGTTCAGCATATCGCTTCCTCTGCCAATGATGTATCTGATCAAATCAGTGAAGCGACGAAAGAAACGGTTAACGGTAATACGCTTGCTCAAAAAGCTGTAGCTCAAATGTCACAGGTAGGACATGCTGCTGATGAGTCGCTTCGATACATACATAGTATGAATGAACGCTCAGAAGCTATTGGTAGCATCGTTTCTGCAATTTTCGATATTACAAAGCAGATTCAAATGTTGTCCCTGAATGCCTCCATTGAGGCTGCCCGTGCGGGCGAGCATGGACGGGGATTCGCTGTAGTTGCCGGGGAAGTTCGCAAGCTCGCAGAGCAATCCAAAGAAGCAACACAGGAAATTTCGGACTACTTGGTTACCATTCAGGAAGTATCGCAGCAATCTGTGGACTCTGTGACCCAGGTTAGCCGTGAGATTCACTCGGGAACAGAAATGGTTCAGCAGGCGAGTTTCGCTTTTAACCAACTAAGTGAGCTCATGCAAAAGATCAACGCTACGATTCAAACCGTATCCGCAGCAACAGAGCAAGTATCCGCCAGCTCGGAGGAAGTATCTGCTTCCGTGGAAGAAACAGCTCTCATTGCTGCCAATGCACAGCATATGATTCAGGAGATCGGTTTAAATGCCGACGAGCAACTGAATGAAATGGAAAGCCACAGTGAGGTTGTTCGTCAATTAAGCCAACAAGCAACTGAGCTGCAAAAGGCGGTCCAAAAATTTAAAATTAAGTAAGCTGAGCTGCTAAAAAAGGTATCTCTCAGTCACAAAAATGACTGTAGAGATACCTCTTTATTTTTTAAAAGCGATTTAAAGGATCTTCCATGAAGAAGTTTATGAATCCATCCCCAGAATGCGATAAACTTGCTCCATATCTAAATGAGCGCGTACCACCTCTGCGACACGGTCAAACTCTTGTTCCTTGGCTTCACGTACAGTAAAAGTGCTATCTAAAGCTGCCAAGCCCTTGGCTTGTCGCAATCCATCCAACCAGGACCGGCGAAAACGGTCATTATCAAACACACCATGCAAGTAGGTTCCCCATACCTTACCGTCAATCGTGCCCCAACCTTCCTCAAAGGCGGCCCCTTCCCCACGCTTAATCTGGAATAATGTTTTCATATTCGTTGAGTCTGGAGTCCTGTCTATAGATACATGTGGTTCCGTGACATACTCCGTAACACCCATATGTATTTCATAACCTTCAATGATTGGCTTGGCGGCAGAATCTGAATCAGGTGCAGCGCTTAGCAAAAGCGGGCAATGATTAGACAGGGTTCCTTGAACACGCACGGTTTGCTTTTCCTTTAAGAAGGTCGTGGATAGAGCTAGCCATCCTAATCCATCTGCCTGCTGCGGCAACCCAGATTCGACGGCATCGGGGTCAAATAGCGCTGTGCCCAGCATCTGATAGCCCCCACAAATACCAACCAGTTGTGTGCGTCCCGTCTTCATGGCCTCTCGAATGTCTTCCTCCAGCCCTCTTTCACGCAATTCCAGCAGGTCTCCGATGGTGTCTTTGGTTCCCGGTAAGATAATAGCGTCCGGTACGCCCAATTGTCCGGCCTCTGTGACATAACGTACACTCACGTCAGGCTCTGCAGCCAAAGCATCCGTGTCCGTAAAGTTGGAAATACGCGGATAGCGTATCACCGCTATATCTAATTCTTTATCTTTTGTTGACTGCTTAGGCTTCTTGTCCAGTACGACCGAATCCTCTGCTTCAATGCGAATGTCCGGTAAATAGGGCAGTACACCGAGTACAGGAATACCTGTCCGTTCTTCCAGCCAGTCTAATCCCGGTTGAAGCAGGGACAAATCGCCTCTGAATTTGTTAATGATAAATCCACGGATACGCTGTACTTCATGGGGTTCCAGCAATTCGATAGTCCCTACCAGAGAGGCAAAGACACCGCCCCGGTCAATATCCGAAACCAGCAATACTGGAGCATCCGCCCAGCCTGCAAGGTTCATATTTACAATATCGCGGTCCTTTAAATTAATCTCTGCTGGGCTGCCCGCCCCTTCCATAAGCACAATATCATAGGTATCACGCAGCCGATTCAGCGCATCCATAACGGTATGCTTGGCTTGTGGCAAAAAATCCTTTCGGTAATCAGAGGCGCTCATATAGGCATAAGGTACACCGTGTACAACAATTTGTGAGTGCATGTCCTTGACCGGCTTAATCAGAATTGGATTCATATCGGTCGTCGCCTCAATACCACAGGCTTCGGCCTGCACACCCTGAGCACGTCCAATTTCCTTGCCGTCCTCAGTAACATAAGAGTTTAACGCCATATTTTGTGACTTAAACGGTGCGGGACGATAGCCGTCCTGCAGAAAGATCCGGCACAGTGCAGTCGTTACTACGCTTTTGCCCACATCCGACGCTGTTCCTTGAAGCATCAATATAGCTGCCGGGTTCGTGCGGGACGGTTCGAAAGTTGACAATTGCCTCTTCCCCTTTAACGAATTCATTTCAAATTGGGTCACAACCCGTACAAAATGACAATAAACAGCAACAAAACCGTCTCCAGCAATTCGTTCAAAGCTCCGTATATATCCCCCGTAAGTCCCCCAAGGCGGCGGTTAATACGGTTTGCAACAAAGGTTCCAGCTCCGTAGGCCAAAAGCGGAAGCAATGCAAATCCTAGCCAGATTGGAAAAGACCCAGAATTCGAAAGATGCATCTGTAAGTATGCCCCTGCTAACGATAGGCCCCCTGCTTCCTCTGTTACTGTAGCTAAACCTGCAAAGATATATTGCCCTACAGCAGCGCATAGCGTCACTAATACTGCCCAGAATACGGCCAGTCCGACACGTTTACCGTTCATATCAGCAAAACGCGCTGCCAGCCCATCATCGTTACGGGCTTTAGGCCAGCGCCTCATCGCATGTACCATAAACCAACGGCTCCAAACCATCGGAAGTATCAGCAAGCCGGACGCATTTCGCTCAACCAGCACGGTATACAACAAAGAAGCCTTGAGCATGAGTAGCAGTACACAAGCAATAACACCCATCGCTCCTACACGGCTATCCTTCATAATTTCCAGCATCCGTTCACGGGACCTGTAGCTAAACAAGGCATCAGCCGCATCCATCCACCCGTCCAGATGCAGTCCGCCCGTCAACCACACCCAGACAGCAAGGGTAAGAATCGCACATGGCACTGGTGGCAGCACCATAGCCGTAAGCGCCGCAAAGCTCCAAACGATAATGGCAATAACCAATCCAACCAGCGGATAATAGCTTGTACTGCGTTTCAGCAACTCCGGGGAAAAATCGAGCTCCGCCTTGACCGGTAGACGGGATAAAAATTGAAAAGCCGCAGCAACAGCCTGACGTTCACTACTCATAGCTTATATTCCAACTGTTTAAGTTCTACGGGGATACCCGCCGTTACTAAAAAAACTTCATCACAAAGACGGGCAATCCGCTGATTCATAACTCCGCTCAAATCCCGATACAGCCTTCCAAGCGGATATTCTGGTACAATACCGTCACCGACCTCATTGGTTACGATGACGAGCGATCCCGGATACTGCTCCACAGCTGCCGCCAGTTCATCCATGGCGGCTCTGGCGGCAGTTTCACCGTCCTCGCCTGCGGCCAGCAGTACGTTCGACAGCCACAGGGTCAGGCAGTCGACCAACACCATAGACGCAGGCTGCGACGCTTGAGCGTTGCCAAGTTGTCGCAGCAGCTCCGGCAGCGCCTGCGCTTCCTCCAGCGTCTGCCAGTCATACCCGGCAGAATCGCGCTGGAGCCGATGAAGGGCGATGCGCTCCTTCATCTCCACATCACAGGCTTGCGCCGTTGCAATGTAGCAGGCACGCGGTGCGCGCGCCATGCATAATCGCTCGGCAAAGCCGCTTTTTCCGCTGCGTGCCCCGCCGGTCACGAGCGCCTTCATCGCTGCGCGGCTCCCTGACCGTCCGATACGCCTGCATCGGCAAAGGTCGCCATTTCGCGCATAATCCGGCACGCCGCATCAATCAGGTGCAAGCTCAGCGCACCGCCCGTGCCCTCACCGAGCCGCATGTCCAGATGGAGCATGGGCTCCAGCTTGAGCTGGCGGAGCACCGCCGCATGTCCGCGCTCGTCCGAGGCGTGCGAAGCAAGCATGTACGCCGCGCTTGCAGGCGCAAGCGCGCGTGCAGCGAGAGCAGCCGCGCCGGAAATAAAGCCGTCCAGCACCACTGGACAGCGATGTGCGGCTGCGCCGAGGATGACGCCTGCCAGGGCGGCAATCTCCAGACCGCCGACCTTGGTCAGCACGTCAAGCGCGTCATTGGCATCCGGCTGATTCACCTCCAATGCGCGGCAGACAACGGCTATTTTACGGGTAAGTCCCGCCGAATCTACACCTGTCCCCCGGCCTACGATAACTTCCGGCTCAAGCCCGGTGAGCGCACACACGACCGCAGCGCTGGCTGTCGTATTCCCGATGCCCAGCTCTCCGGTAACGAATAGCCGTGTGCCACCTTTAACCGCTTCTGCTACAGCTTCAGCTCCGGCCAAAACTGCTTGTTCCGCTTCCGTACGCAGCATGGCTGGCCCTTTAGCCATATTCGAAGTGCCCATGCGCACCTTACGATTCACCAAACTCGGGTGAGAGACATCCGCATTCACGCCAACATCTACTACCTGGACATCAGCGCCCGCATGACGTGCCAGCACATTAATTGCTGCGCCGCCTGACAGCATGTTATACAGCATTTGCTGCGTAACCTCAGCTGGAAAGGCGCTAACTCCCTCTTCACACACACCATGATCCGCAGCCATGACCATCACCGTTTTACGATCAAATTCAGGCTTATCCACGCCAGTAATTCCTGCTAACTGGATGGCCAAACTCTCCAGCTTTCCAAGACTTCCAGGTGGCTTCGTTAATTGGTCCAAATGTGCTGAAGCTGCCGAAGCCGCCACTCCATCCGGCTGGGCAATGCTATCGATCAGCTGACGCAGCTTGTCGTTCATATCTTCCACTCCCTGCTCTTTTTTTAGTATGTTCCCAATCTCCTATTGGTCTGCTGTAGACGCAGCGCTTCTGCGCAGCAAGAGCTGCGGCACACCGCTATCGGGATGCGGAAGCATCACAGGCTCAACACCATATACACGACGAATCCGGTCCTCTGTTAGCAAATCCGATGAAGTACCCAATCCTTCAACCATTCCATCCTTAAGTACAAGCAAATTATCGCAAAACTGTGCCGCCAAATTAAGATCATGCAGGACAGCAATGATTGTCACGCCCGTTTCTTGGCGCCATTCTGCCAGCAACTCCATAAATTCAAGCTGATAGCGCAAATCCAGATAAGTCGTAGGTTCGTCCAGCAGCAATACCTGTGGCTCCTGTACCATCACCTTTGCTAATGCTACACGCTGTCGCTGTCCCCCACTCAAGCGGTCCAATGTTCTGTCGGCCAGTGAAGTTAGACTCAATCGCGCTAGGACCCGATCCGTAATCGCCTCCACATCAACTCCCTTTTCCCTGCCTAGCCAGTCCTGATGAGGAAACCGTCCCATTTCTATAACTTCCCTGACGGTGTATCCCACTGGAGGAATTCCCTCCTGCTGGAGTACGGCTACAAGTTGGGAAAGCTCTTTTCTGCTGTAGCTACCGACCTTTTTACCATAGATATGAACACTTCCAGAAGTCGGCTGATCTACGCCAGAAAGCAGATGCAGCAACGTCGATTTTCCACTCCCATTCGGACCAATGATCCCCCACCAAGCTCCTTCGTCTACGTTCCAGCTAATATTCTTCAACACATGGAACTTTCCATAAGCACGGGTCAGGCCTGCTACCTCTAGCGCCCGATCATACACCTTCTGTAATTCACTTTGTTTGGTCACAACAGATCCCCCCTGCGTAGCTTCTTGTTCCGGTACAGGAGATACGCGAAGAATGGTGCCCCAACAAAGGCCGTCATAACGCCCAGAGGAATTTCCATTGGGGCCAACAACGTGCGAGCCGCCGTATCTGCCCAAGCCATAAAAATAGCTCCACCCAGTGCAGATAACGGAACAATCATCCGGTAATCGGGACCTGCCATCAGACGAATGATATGAGGCACAACAAGTCCAACAAAGCCAATGACTCCACATACCGAGACAGCGGCAGCTGTCAGCAAGGTAGATATGATCAGGACAGATAGCTTCGTCGCATCTACATGAACCCCCATATGAGCCGCTTGACGTTCTCCCAAAGCCAGAATATTCAGCACCCGTGCCCGGTTCCATAGAAACACCAGCCCAACGATCACGTAAGGTAAAAGAATTCCCGTATATGACCAACCTCGCAGACTGAGACTTCCCATCGTCCAGTACAATATTTCATTGACTGTTTCCTTCGACATGGCTGCCAGAAAAGAAACAATGGCTCCCCCAAAAAATTGCATCACCACACCTGATAAAATGAGGCTTTGGGTCGGAATTTTCCCACCTTCACGCGCCAACGTCAACACCATCCACAGCGTCAGCATGCCGGTTATAAATGCAACTAGCGGAAGCGTCCATATACCCACAAATGAAAATTGAAGCCCCCAATAAATCAGTACTGCTGCTCCGACCGAAGCTCCCGAGGATACCCCAAGGGTATACGGATCAGCCAAGGGATTACGCAACACACCCTGAAATCCGGCTCCCGCCAGCGCCAGCGCTGCTCCAACCAACATTCCCAGTAACACCCGTGGCAATCTGACCTTCAAAATGATCTGCTCTGAGGATGTATTCCAATCCGGTGTAAACGTATCACCTAACCACGGTAGGTGGTTGATCAAAATACCTGTGATTTGGCTGACCGGAAGACTGACCGAGCCGATGCCAAGACAGAGTAGCAGCGTCAGCAGCAGCAAGACAAGACCTGTCACCCCAAAACCGATCAGTCTACGGTTCATTTGAAAATTTCAGGGTACACGCCCTTAGCCACTTCCTTGAGCCCTTCCGTTACGCGTGGCCCCGGACGACTGATCAAATTATCATCCACGGCAAATACACGATGGTTACGAACAGCCGATATTTGATCCCATCCACTACGAGCTTTAATGATATCGCCGAGGGTCTGGCCTGTTTTGTCGTCCTTCACACTTTTGCTGTACAAAATCACGTCAGGGTTTGCAGCTATAATATTTTCCTCACTGATTTGGTACCACCCCTTCTGCGTAGCACCTACATTTTCACCACCTGCTAATGTAATCAGCTCGTCCATAAACTCGCCTTTACCCACTGTCCAGCCTGGTGAAAACTCGACGTATACCCGCAGCTTCTGCCCTTTGCCGATATTTTTAACTCCTTCTTTCACTTCTGCTACATCTGCTCTCATCTTGTCAGTCACCGCTCTCGCTTCTTTCTGATGATCGGTGATTTTCCCATACAATTCGATGTTAGCTATGACATCTTCAACTGTTTTCGGTTCTGTTTTAAAAATCATAATTCCCATGTCACGCAGCTTAGTCGTAGCCTGTTCACTAAGTGAAATCCCTGCAAAAACAACTTCCGGGTTCGCAGCAATGATCGCCTCTTCGTTCGGTTTCATAATACCGCCCATTTTAGGCTTTTTCGTAGCTGCCTCCGGGTAATCAGAGTAGTCGGATACACCAACAATTTCCTTATCCAGTCCGATAGCGAACAGCGCCTCGGTTTCTGCCGGGGAGACGGAAACGATCTTATCCGGTGCTTTTTTAAATGTAAATTCCTGTCCTGTTGCATCCTTAAGCGTTAGCGGGTAAACCGTTTTGCCCGGAGGCACTTGTGCGGTTACGGTCTGTCCCGGCTGCTGTGAAGAAGCTTGGCCCTCTTTATTTTCTGCATTTTTTCCATTTGCGCCACATGCACTCAGCCCAACTGCCAATATCAGCGCCAATAGACCTGTAGTCCATACCTTTATTTTTTTTCCTGCCATGATTTGCACCCCTTCATACATAAATCGTTAAGAGCGTTACTTGAACTTCATCCGATATTTTCTCATTCCAGCCTTCTTTTCCTATCAAAAACCCCCGCATCCTCATATCAGGACACAGGGGTCACGTTAGCACAGATCGTGCGCAGGCGGGCAGCTTCTTTCCGCATGGACAGTCACTGCGAACACGTCATCCTTTCCTCGAAGGATTATGGTGACAGGCGGACGGGCAGGTATCCTGACTTATGGAAAATGCATGTCCTGATATTCTTTCATATGCTTGGCGGCACATAAAACAGGGCTAATGAGCATGTTTCCATTTACAGTGGCGGGACCGCGTCGGACTCACACCGACTTCCCTTTTAACAGCGCAATAAAGGAAAGCAAGTTCCTCACATAGCGCCGACCTCGTCTGCTGGATATTTGATGTAGTGGTAGTCAAGCCGTTCTTTTACTTGATGATTATAGGTTAAAAAGAGTTAGCTTACAACCCAAACAGTCGCTTTATTCGCCTTGTTTAACCTAATGAGAAAGCAATCTTGCTATACAATTGTGCGGTCCTGTCAACCTTAACTGAATCCTAAATGCTTCTCCCGGCTTCGGATTCAGACTCCAAAAATCATGGCCAGGCATAAGCATACAAGCCAACTGACGAATTACACCACCATGCGTGACAATCAAAACAGAGGACGGCGCAGCATTCGACTCCATTGGCTGAACCTCCAAAGCAATGCGCCAGGCAAACAGAGAGTCTAGGAATTCACGCAGACGATTCACAAAATGAATCCAAGGCTCTCCTCCAGGTGGGGTGAATTGTTGCGGCTCATCAATCCAAGCGCGATACAACGCCACATCCTTAAGCATGTCATACGTTTTTCCATCCCACTCACCAAAGTGAAGTTCTCGCAGACGTGGTTCCATGATAGGAGGCATAGCAGAGAGGGAACATTCAGACGTCAATGCAGACTCCGGCAAAATGATCTGCAAGGTCTGGCGACATCGCATCAAGTCGCTGCAATAGATTCGAGCAAAGGAATGTCCCTGCAATTTTTTCTGTAAAGTCTTTAACTCCTGCTCTGCTCCCGACAGTAAACCCAAGTCGGCATGTCCCAGATATCGACGTTCCTTATTCCATAAGGTCGTGCCATGACGAACTAGCACGAGCTCCATGTCCCACTGCAGATCTTCTTTAGCATCATTCGGCTTACTAACCTGTTGTGAGTTCGGACTTGGTGCACTTTCTCGCACTCTTTTTCCTTCTGTATCTTGTTTCAAAATCGTGTCACTCCTCACTGCATCCATCCCAAGGCAAAACACCCTGCAGCTCCCATCAAACATAACCCTACAAACATAGTGGATACGGCGAACATCAGCCGGATCGTATGCCGGATATCCTTCGACTCCAGCGGTCGTATCCCTTCGCCCATATATGCCCGAAAGGAGCGTATGCCGTGATACACATTATAGCCACCGAGACGAATCCCTAGGGCACCTGCCACCGCTGATTCGGGAAATCCGCTATTTGGGCTTGGATGCAGACGGGCATCCCGCTTGATTGTCCGCCAGCTTCTTGCAGCATCCAGCCGATACAACCACGACGCTATCACTAGCATAACTGCTGTCATGCGAGCCGGAATGTAGTTAGCTACATCATCCAGCCGTGCCGAGGCCCAGCCTAAATGCAGGTACTTTTCATTTTTGTAGCCAACCATTGAATCGAGCGTGTTTACGGCACGATATGCCAGTGCCAAGGGTGCTCCCCCGATCAGGGCATAAAAAAGCGGGGAAATAATGGCGTCCACGATATTTTCAGCGACCGTTTCGACGGTACCGCGCACAATTTCGGGCTCGTCAAGCTGCTGCGTATCCCTTCCGACAATCATGCCTAGCTCCCGACGTGCCGCAGTCAGGTCATTCGCCTGCAACGCTCGGTATACTGCCATCCCTGCGTCCTTTAGACCTTTGGAAGCAATCGTAGTTGCAATCAGAACAATTTCTACAACGACAGACAACCACGGGTGAATCCAGGCAAGCACACGCAACAGCCCCCAGGCAAGCACAAAGGAACCCCCAGCCACAATAAATGGAAGCAGTATGCCCGCACGTTTCAGTCCTCGGTCACTGAGGACCTTACGGCGAATCGCTTTTTCCAATGCTGAAATGGCATGTCCCATCCCGATGACTGGATGCGGCAACCATCTCGGATCACCGATTAGCCTGTCCAGCAGATAAGCTGCCATGATAACCAAGCTAACGATCACGCCGCTCCTCCTCCAGCACTTCACTCAGTGCAGACAGCAGCATATTGTTGGCTTCGGCGTCCTTAACCGCAATTCGAAAATGGCTCGCTGACAGGCCAGGATACATGGCACAGCTACGTATAAGAATCCCACGTTGTCCAAGCGCCTGCTGAATAGCCGATGCACTCCACGTTCCCGGCGCCCTTGCTAGCACGTAATTGGCTTCGCCGGGAACGACACCACAGCCCCATTCCGCCAAGGCAGTCAGTAAGCGACTGCGCTCCGTAGCAATCAGTTCCTGTGTGCGGCGTTCATAAGCTTGCCCACTTCTCAGACACGCCTCTCCAGCCAGCAACGCCAGTCCATTAACGCTCCAGGTCACCTGTTTGGCCGTCATTTGCCGGATATAGTCCGGATGAGCAATCGCATAGCCCAATCGTAAGCCAGGAATGGCATAAAATTTGGTCATCGATCGGATCAAAATCACATGAGGATAGCGTTCCAGCACAGACAATAATGAGATTTGCCGTTCCAGTGGGATAAAATCAATAAAGGCTTCATCCACCACTAACACGGTACCCGTTCTGCCAGCCGCCTCTGCCAGTTCATATAGCTCCTGCTCACCATATTGCACACCGTTTGGATTATTCGGCTGCCCAAGGAACAATACATCTACCTGCTCTATGAGCTGAAGGATGTCCTCCACGTCTGCCTTCCATTGAAGCGAAGCCTTCCCGTATACCCGATGGATCTCGGCTCCGAATTTGCCAGCCAGCTCGGCATATTCCGAAAAACACGGCTCCACTGTACCCACACGCTTGGGAGCCAGCCCTAATAGCAAGAGTGCCATGCTTTCAGCCGCGCCGTTACCGATGCTTAGCGACTCCGGTGGAACCTGCAGCCGCCGTGCCAGCATATTTTTAAAATGGCGGTGTCCAGGGTCTGGATAGCGAATCACCGTGTCCAATGAGCTTTGCAGTGCCTCAAGCACCTCCGGTGGCGGACCGAGCGGATTAATATTTGCACTAAAATCCACAAAATCCGTAGCAGCTCCACCAAATGTCGCGGCAGCCGTCTCCCTGTCCCCGCCATGACCGTAAACCTCTATCATTGCCTCTCATCCTTTCCGGCCGTTTCCAATCATTTAGATCCATTATGAGGCTGCTTTTTGCGTCCCGTCAATGCAAATGAGCTTTTGTACATGGCTCACTTGGGTTACAATAGAGGGAGGCACACATAAATTACACAGTTATATACGGAGGAATGGACATGCTGTTCATCGACAACCAGGGCATACACGATCCAGCTATTAATCTTGCTATTGAGGAATACGCGCTCAAGCATCTACCGCTGGACGACAGCTATCTGCTGTTTTACATTAATCAGCCTTCTATTATTATAGGCAAGCATCAAAACACCGTTGAAGAAATCAACGCTGAGTTTGTGAGAGACAACAATATTCAAGTCGTTCGTCGCCTGTCCGGCGGCGGGGCTGTATATCATGATCTCGGTAATTTAAATTTCAGTTTCATTACCAAGGATAACGGGGAGTCCTTTCATAATTTCCTCAAATTTACGCAACCTGTGATTGACGCCCTCCGCCAAATGGGAGTAGAAGCCGAAATGACTGGACGCAACGATCTGCAAGTCGGAGAACGTAAAATTTCAGGAAACGCTCAATTTGCCACACGTGGACGTATGTTCAGCCATGGTACATTGATGTTCAATTTGAATCTAGACAATGTGGCTGCATCGCTGCACGCCAATCCCGAGAAATTCAAATCCAAAAGCACAAAATCCGTCCGTAGTCGCGTGGCTAACATCAGCGAACTGATGGACCGTGAAATGACCATAGAACAATTTCGCGAGGAACTGCTGCGGTCCATCTTTGGCTCAGAATTGGATCAGGTGCCTCAATATAAGCTCACCGATGAGGATTGGGCTAAAATCCATGAAATTTCCAAAGAACGCTATCAGTCGTGGGATTGGAACTACGGTCTATCCCCTGAGAGCAATATCAAGCACACACGTAAATTCCCGGTCGGTATTATAGATATCCGCATGGATCTGAAGGAAGGCTACATCCGTGATATTAAAATCTACGGGGATTTCTTCGGTGTAGGTGATGTCGCTGATATTGAAAATATCCTGCGCGGCAAGCGTTATGATGAAGGTGAGGTCCGTCAAGCCTTATCATCTCTCGATTTGAAGCATTACTTTGGTAATATTGAGCTGGACGACTTTGTTGGACTTGTATTTTTGGAAGACTAAGCGTTACTTTTTTCCATGGTTTCAAGCCAATACTTCAGTGGTTATAAGGGGACAGGCTCTTATGGGCGTCGTCCCTTTTTCAATGCAATATTGTCATTTTGAATATTATAAGATACAATTTTAATATTGCCCCATGATAGAGATAAAGGAGAGATACCGATATGTATAAATTAATTGCCATTGATATTGATGATACTCTCATTAATGACCAGAAAGAAGTTACTCCAGCGACACAACAGGCATTGGAAGCTGCTGTAGCTAAAGGTGTGGTGGTTACTCTCGCTACTGGACGAGCTTATGCCTCCGCGCACAAAATTGCACGCCAGACGGGGTTGAATGTACCGATTATTACGTACCAAGGAGCTTTGGTTAAAAACCTGCTCGACGAAAACGTGCTGTATGAGCGTTATGTTCCACTCGTGGCTGCACGTCGTCTGTACGAATTTTGCGTGGAACGCAATCTGCATCTGCAAACATATATAGATGACAAATTGTACACACGTGAAGATAATCAGAAAATTAAAGATTACACCGAGCTGAACAACACGGAATATTTTGTAGAGCCTGTGTTCAGTAAAGTTATAGAGCAACCGGCTCCTAAATTGCTAATTATCGACGAGCCAGAAGTGTTGGATGAATTAATTCCCGAACTGCGCGAACTGCTTGGCAACGAGGTGCATATTACAAAATCCAAACCTCATTTCCTGGAAATTATGCATCATGAAGGCACTAAAGGCCACGCCCTTGCCTTCCTTGCAAACCATTTTGGCTGTGATCTGTCGGAGACCATTGCGATCGGCGACTCGTGGAATGACCATGAAATGCTGGAATGTGCTGGTCTCGGCATAGCGATGGAGAATGCGATTCCTGATTTGAAAAAGCTGGCTGATTACATTACTCGCAGCAATAATGAAGACGGTGTTAAGCACGCCATCGACAAATTCGTACTCAATGTTGAATAAGCAAAAAGTGACTATTTCCGTAATACTTATATAAAGTATTTCAACAACAAAGCCTCCAAACGTCGCATGTTCATTAACATACGGCAGTTTGGAGGCTCTTTTTGTCAGATCATATCATAACTGACCGCTTCAAAGTATCAGGCAGCAGAGCGAAATTTACGTCTGTTCACCAGACGGATAATTCCGTTATTCATGCACATCAACCCGGTCACAATGAGCAGCACTCCTGCCAGCATCCACCAGCTTACATGTTCTCCATACAAAAAAGCACCCAGGCCTACAGCAATCGGTGGTGAAATGTAGAGCCATGTGGTCGGAAACAATGGATTCGTACGCGCCATAAGCCAGTAAAATAGTGTCTGCGCAATCATGGAACCAAACACGATCAAATAAAATAGAGAGCCTATGGCAGGCAGCAGATTCCATCCCCCAGAATTCCAAGACTCTGTAAAAGCCGACAGTACTAGCAGCATCCAACCACCATGAAACATTTGTGCTGCATTCAAGGCAATCGGGTTCGTATCACGAAACGCGTCCATGACTCGCTTGGAATACAAAGCTCCTCCCGAATAGCACAGCTCACCCAGCAAAATGGCCATACAACCAGCCAGCCACAGACCGCTGATTTGAACCGCCAAGCCGGGCAATACCACCAGCACGACCCCGAGAAAGCTGATCATGCAACCCATGAGCGTAATTCTCGTCGTTTTTTGCCGCAATATTGCAGACTGCATTAGCACAATCATCATCGGTCCGGTGGCCGACAAAATAGCACCGATTCCCGAACTGACATATTGCTCCGCCCAATACAGTGTTGAGAATGTGCCGAAGGTCGTTCCCGTCCCAATTAGCAGCATTTCCTTTCGCCATAATAACGACCATCGAACCTTTCCTGACAGCCTCATCGCAATAAACAAGATTGCCCCTGCTGTCATAAAACGTACGCCTGCCGATAAGAACGGCGGAAGTCCGGCCTCCACTCCCACTTTGATAGCCAAAAATGTAGTACCAAAAATAAGACACATAACTGTAAAGGCGATACCAATCATGACACTTCTCTCTCCCTTCTGTTACTCACAAGCATACAAGGAGACAGACAGAACAGATGGGCAACCACAGAACAGTTGTATACGTTTTGGAAGTGCTGTATAGTACAATACACACAAAGGAGCGTGGACAGCATGGGCAAGGATAACAGCGAATTATTGTTTTCAACAGAACATATCTCGACAGATCCGAGCTTAAAGCTGTATGAGCAGGTCGTCCATTACATAAATGTGCGGATTGATCGCGGGGACTGGCCAACAGACGCTAAATTGCCATCGGTGCGAAGTCTGGCTCAGGAATTGGGTGTGCACCGGTTAACCGTATTCCGGGCATATCAGGAGTTAAAGCAACAAGGGCGTATCTATGTAAAGGATAAATCGGGATATTACGCTCATGCTTCCCATGCAGCAAGATTGAGAACATATACCGCCTATTCGGATCGTTCATCCACAAAGCGGCTTTTCCAGTCGGAATCCACTTACGCGGCAGACGATCCGTCTGTTTCTGTCTGGAGGGGGATGGATGGACTCACCCAGGTTCATGCCATGAACGCGGACTTCCAATTTTCCAAGGCCCTGATTGATCCCTCTCTCCTACCCAACCGATATTGGAGAGAATTAATGATGCAGGTGTTTGAAAAGCATCCGAAAATCGCGGCTACCTATTCTGCTGTACAAGGAGATGCTGAGCTTCGTGATGCCATGGCACAGCATTTTAGCACAGATAAGCATTTCGCAGTATCAACGGACGAAGTACTGATTACCTCCGGCGCACAGCAAGCCATTGACTTGGTTTCCCGTTCTCTGATTCGTACAGGAGATCGTGTATTAATCGAACGTCCAGCCTATGGCCCAGCCATGGAAATATTCCGCAGACAAGGCGCCCGTCTGACTGTAACGGATATACAGCCGGAAGGTTATGATATGGATCAGATTGAATGGTGCCTGAAAACGGAAAAACCACGTCTCTTCTATATAAATCCGACATTTCACAATCCGACCGGCTTTACCATCCCCGATGAGCAGCGCAAACGTCTGCCTGAACTGGCCGAGCGCTACGGCTGTCTTATTGTCGAGGATGACAGCACCTATGATATCAGCTTTGGGCAAAAGCCGCCTTCTCCGATTTTCTCCTATGATATCTCGGGAAGCGTCGTCTATATTCGCAGCTATAGCAAGTATGTCGCACCCGGCCTGCGAATCGCAGCCGTGACTTGTCGGCCTCAGCTCATGGACAGTCTGCTGAGCGTCAAAGCGCTAGTGGACAATGGATCACCACTGCTGAATCAAAAGCTGTTTTTACAATATTTTCAATCCCCACGTATGCAGCAGCATATTAAAAAGCTATGTATCGCACTCCAGATTCGTAAGGAAACGATGGAAGCCAGTCTCCGCGATTCCGGCTGGACATGGACCAGCCCGGCGGGAGGACTCAACCTGTGGCTCCAGCTACCTTCTACAATGAAACCTAATGAGCTGCTTGCCAAAAGTATACAAGAGTCCGTTTCCTTTGTCCCAGGCAATGTATTTGATCCTATCGGTGCAGAGGGTAAAACGCATATACGGCTGTCCTATTCATACGCCAATGAGCTGCAAATCAAAGAAGGGCTCTCCACACTTTTACGCATTAGTCGAACGATGTAAATCGTTATTCTAACGGCAAACTCATGCCTGTGTGTGCCAAACTGATCCCTTCCAACAGCCCGTAGTTGTATGTGATATCCACATCATGGGACATATGTGTAAACACCGTGCTTCCAGGCTTCAGTCTTCCTACAAGCTCCTGAGCCTCCAGCATGTCATATACCGAGCGGGTGGCATACTCCGCTTCCTCATGGTAAAAACTCGTCCCCAGCACGAGTAAATTCAGATTATGTAAAGGCAAAATTTCCGCCTCATTCAGTCCAATCGAATCTGAACAGTAGGCCCATGAGAAGCCGTCTTTTTCCAACCGATAAGCGTAAGCATATCCGTTCTTTCCGTGATTCACGCGCCATCCCCGGATGTTCCATCCGCCAAGCTGGACTCCCTGATCTACTGGAATAAGATCCAGGTTTCCAGGGAGCCAGGAAAATTGACGCAGGATCGTATCAATCACTTCCTGCGGAGCGTACAGGCGCCCTCTGTTCCCCGTCCAGCGACAGGCATCCGCCCATTCTGGCAATCCTCCAATATGATCAAAATGTGCATGTGTCACGAGGATCGTAGGGATAAAACGCAGGCTGCGCAATTCTAACTGTCTACGCCAGTCGGGGCCACAATCAATCATAAAATCCTCTGTCTCGCTTTCGATCAGCACAGACGATCTCAACCTTACATTCGTTCCTGTCGTGCGGGCCTCTGTGCACACGAGACAATCACAATACACACGCGGAACCCCCATTGCATCCCCCGTGCCAAGAAAAATAAGCCGATTCATGATTTAACTCCTATCTATCTGGGTGTTTTTACTACTATTATAACGAACATATCAAGTCTGCGTAAATCACCCCAGCGACCAACGACAAAAGGAGCATGTCCAAAGCCGTAAAACAGGCCAGACACCCCCCTTGTATGTGATCGTTTTATTTTCAAATGATGATAGACATCGGGTCTTCCTTCAGGCGATTTTCCACCATCCAGCTGGACTCCTCATTATATAGATAGGCCCGATGCACCAACACTCGCACCTGCTGACCAGGTTCCAGCGTAGACTTCTCCAACGAACGGTATGTCATGAGACGCTGGTCCCCGACCTGTACTTCAACCATCCATTCACTCCCGCGAAAATGTAAATGCTTCACAATGCCTTCCTCGGTCGCCGACAGCAACGCAAATTCCTCACTAGGTCCGACATCAATGTACTCCGGACGAATCAAGGCACGTGTTCCCACTCCGGCAGCTTCCTCAAAGCCCCTGAGACTACCCGCCTGTTCAATCACCGTGGATTCCCCAATAAAAGAAGCCACGAACGGGGTCCCCGGTTTTTTATAGATATCCCAAGGCGTTCCCTTCTGCTCCAGCCGACCTTGATTAATCACCATAATTTCATCGGCTACTTCAATCGCCTCATCCTGATCATGGGTGACGAAAATGGAGGTAATACCCACCCTCTCAATCAACTCTCGCAACCAGGTACGCAACTCCTGACGAATCTTGGCGTCAATAGCCGCAAATGGTTCATCCAGCAGCAGTAGTTGAGGCTCCGGTGCCAAAGCACGCGCGAAAGCAACCCGTTGTCGCTGTCCACCTGACAATTGATGCGGATAACGATGCTCAAAGCCTTTGAGCCCCGTGAGTTCGACCAGCTCAGTGACCCTTTCCTTGATGCGGGCTTTGGAGCTTTTTTTCACTTTCAAACCAAAGGCAATATTGTCGTACACGCTCATATGCTTGAACAAAGCATAGTTTTGAAATACAAATCCGATTCCACGCTCCTGTGGTGCCAGCTCGTTTACCCTTTTTCCATGAAAGTGAATCTCTCCTGCATCCGGTTGCTCCAGCCCTGCCAAAATACGAAGAATGGAGGTTTTTCCCCCGCCGCTTGGACCGAGCAAACCAATAAGATGGCCCGTCTGAATATCAAAAGATACGTCCTTTACCGCATGAAAATTACCGAAATGCTTGTTTAACCCTCTTACTTCCACATGCATATCCGTACACTTCCTTTCCGCTTCTGGACCAGTTCAGGAACAGCAGCAGCCTTGCTTACCGCAAAGCACGCACCTCATTCGAAAGCATTCAATTATTCCAATAAACTTACTTTGTTTTTCTTATGTGATACTTTATCAAAGGAAAGTAATTTTCGTCAACTCTATATATTATCTTGAGAATGAAAAGGGTAAAGTAATACATAGAAGGGAGATGGATTTATGTTGCATACTTTTGAATTATCCACTACACGGCGAGATGAAATGCGTGATATTACACGCGAAGTTGCGGCACTCATTGAAAAAAGCGGGGTGCAGCAAGGAACAGCTCTGATTTATTGTCCACACACGACTGCCGGCATCGCCATTAATGAAAATGCCGACCCAGACGTCAAACATGATGTCATTTTAAGGCTGGATGAGGTTTATCCCTGGGAACATCCCCAATATCGCCATATGGAGGGAAATACGGCGTCCCACCTTAAATCCATAACAACAGGCCCCTCACAAACGGTTATCATTCATGATGGAAAGCTGTTGCTTGGACGATGGCAGGGACTTTATTTTTGTGAATTCGACGGCCCACGCAGACGTCAATACCATGTAAAAATTATGAAGGGCTGACGGAGGCATGCAAAAAAAACAGACGATGATGTTCCCCCGCTGGATACACCATCGTCTGTTAAATTCTTAGTCGCTTTCGCAAAGTACCGTAATGATAAGTCACCGTCATGAAGTGCAAACACCCAAAAAAGCGCCCTACATGTTCATAGCTGAAGCGTGTGAATGCAGGTACGCTCATAGTTGTCTGCACAGCAGCTTTACATGTGCTAAAGCAGCGGGCCTGATCTCTTCAAATGTTAAACCGTCCTGAATATAAAATGACACGAAGCCATGCATGGATAAAAACAGACTTTTCGGTACTCTTGAGCATTCTTCCTCCGAATGTCCCTGACCACTTAATTCCTGGCGAATCATAGACGCAAATAATTCCACACAACGGTTTTGCTCTGTACGACAGTATGCAAATAGTTCTTCATCATGCATCATGAACATAATTTCGTACTGATATGGATTTTCCAAGCCAAAACGGATATATTCCAACATCAGGTACTCCAATCTGCTCAAGCCATCATCAGGCGTGCCTGTTGCTGCTTGCAGTAGAATCCCACGCAATGTATTGAAATCTTCAATCACAATGGCATAGAACAGTTCAGCCTTCTCTTTAAAATGATAGTATAACGAACCATGACTGTAACCCAGATGCTGGCCAATGCTGCGCATTGAAATCGCACGGTAGCCCTTGGTGATAAACAAGTGCCTGGCCGCTTCCAGAATCCGCCCTCTTGACAACTCCTGTTCTACTGCTCTTCTAGCCATATTATTTATTCCCCTTCAATAAAGTAAAGCTGCTCTCCCTCCGACACAAGCGATTGTCCTTGTGTCAAGTCGGTTATCCAGTTGCAGAAGGATTCCGCATCACCAGCCAGCGGCAGACAGGTTAAGGTAACTTTATCCGTAAACATCGTTTCTCCAGTACGGATACTGCGATTACGTAATTCATTTTCCACTTTGCCCAACCAAGTATAATCCAACTCCACAAAAACTTCACGATGCAGCACACGCGTAATCGCATCCCCTGCTTCAATAGCTGCAACAGCACCATCTGAGTATGCACGAATCAGTCCGCCTGCTCCCAGCAAAATTCCGCCAAAGTATCGAGTAACCACAATAGCGACATTTTTCAGCTTCTGATTACGGATTACCTCCAAAATAGGCTTACCAGCCGTCCCACTCGGTTCTCCGTCATCGGATTGCTTTTGGATTTCATCTCTTTCCCCAATCATATAAGCCGAACAATTATGGGTAGCGTTCCAATGCTCTTTTTTGATGCGTTCTATGAAAGCAACTGCTTCTTCCTCAGTTTGAACAGGCTGAATATGGCCGATAAAACGGGATTTTCGGATTACAATTTCCTTGTTGCCGGCACCGCGTACGGTTCGGTATTGTTCCAACATACACGTATAACCTTCCTTACTTCATTTTACAAGAAAGCAGTTCCCCGCTTCTGGCAGCTGGTGAACTGCTTTCCTGTACTTAATTCATGCTATACACTATAACGCTTCTGACCGAAAACCCTGTTTCGAATCAGAGATTATAGCTCCCTTATTCAGACAATCTTGCTTCAAGCTCAGCTTTTTCTTTTTCGAAGCCCGGTTTGCCAAGCAGCGCAAACATGTTCTTTTTGTAAGCTTCTACGCCGGGTTGATCGAACGGATTTACGCCCAACAGGTAGCCGCTGATGCCGCAAGCCTTTTCGAAGAAATAAGCAAGGTAGCCAAAGGAGTAAGGGCTCAAGTCAGGAATATTTACAATCAGGTTCGGTACTTGTCCGTCTGTGTGAGCCAGCAATGTACCTTGGAATGCTTTTTTGTTTACAAAATCCACCGTTTTGCCTGCCAGGAAATTCAGTCCATCCAGATCATCCTCATCTGCTTCGATGGTGATGTGACTAGGTACATTTTCTACTTGGATTACCGTTTCGAAAATGTTACGGCTACCTTCCTGAATGAATTGTCCCATAGAGTGCAGGTCTGTCGAGAAGTCAACAGAAGCAGGATAAATGCCTTTATAATCCTTACCTTCGCTTTCTCCGTACAGCTGTTTCCACCACTCAGATACGAAATGCAAAGACGGCTCATAGTTTACGAGAATTTCAATTGCTTTACCTTTACGGTACAAAGCGTTACGAACGGCTGCATATTGGTATGCCTCGTTCTCAGCTACATTCGGGTTGCTGTATTCTTTGGAAGCGTCCGCCGCACCTTGCATCATTTCTTCGATGTTGATGCCTGCTGTAGCAATCGGCAACAAGCCTACTGCTGTCAGCACGGAGTAACGGCCACCCACATCATCAGGAATAATGAAGGATTCATAGCCTTCCTCGTTAGCGAGCTTTTTCAAAGCGCCACGTTCTTTGTCCGTTGTCGCGTAAATACGTTTGCGCGCTTCTTCTTTACCGTATTTTTTCTCCAGAGCCGCACGGAATACGCGGAAAGCGATAGCTGGCTCTGTTGTCGTACCTGATTTGGAGATGACATTCACAGAGAAGTCTTTTCCTTCAATCAGTTCCAACAGATGATTCACATATGTAGAGCTGATGTTGTTGCCTGCAAAATAGATAGCTGGACCCTTGCGTTGATCTTTAGGCAGCGCATTGTAGAAAGAATGCGACAGCATTTCGATCGCAGCACGTGCTCCAAGGTAAGAACCACCAATACCGATTACAATCAATACCTCGGAATCGCTTTGAATTTTAGCAGCAGCCTTTTGGATGCGTGCAAATTCTTCTTTATCATAATTGGTAGGCAGGTCAATCCAACCCAAGAAATCGGAACCTACACCTGTTTGGTTGTGCAGTTGCTCATGAGCCAACTTGATGGGCTCTGCAAAATAATCAATTTCGTGCTGACCCACAAAGGAGAGCGCTTTTGTGTAATCAAAAATAACTTTTTTAGACATGTTTGGAACCTCCTGTTTGGTATTACTAAGACCATGAATACGAACATAAGGACTTAGGAATAGGATACTTTAATTTGCTGAGCCTGACAAGCTTGTGTTACCTGTATGTCCTGTGCCTTGACAGACCCTGCTGTAGATAGGGTAGCATGCCCATGCTACAATGAACTGAGATCAATCTGTTCCAATATTCAATTCAAGCCGAACTCGCATCTGCATCGGACGGCAACTTCCAACAAGAAAGGTGATTAGCAATGAAAAACATCGGATTTATCGGACTGGGCACCATGGGCGCCCCGATGGCATCCAATCTGCTAAAGCAGGGATTCGGAGTCACAGTTTATAATCGTACCGCTTCGCGCTGCGAACCCTTGATAGAGCAAGGCGCACGTACAGCTTCAACCCCTCGCGAAGCGGCCGAAGGGCAGCACCTGGTCATTACCATGGTCAGCGATGATCAATCAATACGTGACGTCTATTACGGTCAGGACGGTGTGTTTGCTGGTCTTACGGCTGGCATGACCGTGATGGACAACAGCACGATTTCACCTGAGTTAGTTAAACAACTGGCCGCTGAGGCGGACAAGCTGGGCTGTTCCTTCATTGACGCACCTGTAACAGGCAGCAAGCCTGCCGCTGTTGATGGAACACTCGTGTTCATGGTCGGCGGTCACGCAGAAGCGATTGCGGCACAATCAGATGTTTTTGATACCTTGGGCAAAAAAGTGCTCCATATGGGACCAAACGGCAGCGGGGCCGTAGCCAAGCTTGCTCACAATACGATGGTCGGTATAAATAACCTCGCTCTGGCCGAAGGCTTTGCTATTGCGGCTAAATCCGGCATTCCAGCAGACAGCTTCCTAGAATTGGTACAGCTCGGATCGGCAGGTAGCAAGGCCGCTGACCTGAAAGGGCGCAAAATCATCGAGCATGATTTTAGCAACCAGTTCTCACTTGCTCTGATGCTCAAGGATTTGAAGCTCGCTGCCTCACTAACAGACAGCCTGTCCATCCCTACGCCTATGTTGTCCATTGCCAAAAGCTTGTTTCAAGCCGGACAAACACAAGGCTACGGCGATGAGGATCTATCTGCCGTCGTAAAGACATACGAAGCATGGATTGGCCGCACCATTGGTGGTCAGCCTCTTGAGTAAGCTGGACTTTTCTTTGTAACCATGCTGCTGTGCATTTGTACTTATGACACAGCTTTAGGGTAAGAACACTTGGCTTGTAGCTTGAGTGCTCTTACCCTTTTCAGTTAATTATTCCGGATAAGAACAGCAATAATCCGTTACACTTCGTACTTCCAGCTTGAAGGAAGACTTTGCAGGCACATGAAAGGTTGATGTACCTTGTATTTCCAGCCATTCCTCGGTACCTGGAAGCAACACTCTCAGGTCCCCTGCCAAAATCTCCATGATCTCACGGGAATCCGTCCCGAACTCGTACGTTCCCGGCAACATAATCCCCAGTGTTACCTTACTGCCGTCACCCAAGATAACTGTACGACTTGTAACCTGACCATCATAATAAACATTTGCTTTTTTAATTACGCTTACTCCATCGAACTGTGTCATTCGTTATCCCCTCATCTGCTCTCAATGGTGAATGAATATGGTGCATCATAACATAATTTGGATTCCAGTTTCAGTATGAAAATACACACTGTATCTGCGTACTCTATAGACTGATAATCCAAAAGTCATTTTTTCGAAAATACAAATGTATGAAACAAACAGCCGTAAGCCTTACTCAGGTTACGACTGTTTGTAATACATGGATTGCCACGATCAGGTAGGTCGTTTGTCAGCAATACACGATCATTGCTTTATGGACAAACTCTTCCTAATTGCTGATGCTCCAGTGTTTTATTTCAACAAAGCTTTTACACGGCTTACAACGTTCTCTACTGTAAAGCCGTATTCCTTAATTACGCGGTCACCAGGAGCGGATGCGCCAAATGTGCTGATACCGAGAATGTCGCCTTGGTCGCCAACATATTTTTCCCATCCCAGTGGATACGCCATTTCTACAGCCAAACGAGCTTTAACTTCAGGCAGCAGAACGGAATCTTTGTAAGCTTTGTCTTGTTTTTCGAACAGATCCCAGCTTGGGAAGCTGATAACGCGTACTTGAATACCTTGTTCTGCCAGTGCTTCCTGTGCTTTAACAGCCAATTGTACTTCAGAGCCTGTAGCCAGAATTTGAGCAACCGGTTTGCCGTCTGCTGCATCTGCAACCACATAAGCACCGCGTTTGATACCTTCGCGTGCATGCTCAGCAGTAGCAGCCAGGATTGGCAGGTTTTGACGAGTCAATACCAGTGCAACCGGGTTTTTCTTGTTTTCCAGCGTGTAAGCCCAAGCAGCAGAAGTTTCATTACCGTCAGCCGGACGAATGACCGTCAGGTTCGGAATAATACGCAGAGAAGCCAATTGTTCAATCGGCTCATGAGTTGGACCATCTTCACCAACAGCAATACTGTCGTGAGTCAGAACGTAGGTTACAGGCAATCCCATCAGAGCTGCCAGACGAACGGCCGGACGCAGATAATCTGTAAATACGAAGAATGTACCGCCAAATACTTTTACACCTTGGTGCAACGCCATACCGTTCATCGCAGCAGCCATACCGAACTCGCGAATACCGAAGTAAATATTACGGCCAGCGTAGTCTTCTGGCGTAAAGTTCGTCAGGTTGTTCAAGTGTGTCATTGTGGAGCTTTCCAGGTCAGCAGATCCGCCTGTCAGGAAAGGAACGTTTGGAGCCAATCCGTTCAATGCATTACCAGAAGCTACACGAGTTGAAACTGCTTTGTCTTCTGTGGAGTATTTCGGAAGATCACGATCCCAACCTTCTGGAAGATCGCCGTTTACAGCTGTTTCGAACTGAGCTGCCAAATCAGGGTGAGCCGCTTTGTATTTCGCAAATTGTTCATCCCATGCTTTATTAGCAGCGATACCACGCTCTTTTACTTTAGCAAAGTGCTCGCGAACCTCTTGTGGTACGTGGAAATCCTCTTCGTATACCCATTTGTAGAATTCTTTAGTCAGTTTAGCTTCTTCTGCTCCCAGCGGGGAACCATGAGTACCACCGTGTCCGCCTTTACCTTGTTTGTTCGGGCTTCCGTAACCGATGACTGTTTTTACTTCAATCAACGTAGGACGAGTCGAGTCGGCTTGTGCTTCTTCAATTGCTTTTTGGATCGCTGGAAGATCATTACCATCTTCTACGCGCAGCACTTGCCAGTTGTAAGCTTCAAAGCGTTTGGCAACACTCTCGGAAGAAGACAGATTAAGCTTGCCATCCAGTGTAATATCATTGGAATCAAACAATACGATCAGCTTACCCAGTTGAAGGCGACCAGCCAGCGAAGCAGCTTCGTGGGAAATACCTTCCATTAGATCGCCATCGCCACAAATAGCATATGTGAAGTGATCCACAACTTTAAATTCGTCTTTATTATATGTTGCACCCAGTTGTGCTTCTGCCATAGCCATACCTACGGACATTGCTAAACCTTGTCCCAGAGGTCCAGTTGTAGCATCTACACCGGCAGTGTGTCCAAACTCAGGGTGACCCGGTGTAAGGCTGCCCCATTGACGGAATTGCTTCAGCTCTTCCATAGGCAGATCATATCCGCTCAGGTGCAGAAGGCTGTATAGCAACATGGAACCGTGTCCTGCAGACAGTACAAAACGGTCACGGTTCACCCATGTTGGGCGATCTGGGTTATGGTTCATTGTTTTAGCAAAAAGTTGGTAGCCCATTGGCGCGGAGCCCATCGGCATACCAGGGTGTCCTGAATTTGCTTTCTCGATGGCATCAATTGCCAACGTACGAATTGTTGTGATGGACAAATTGTCGATAGTGGAGTTTTCATCCTTTTGAATCGCTTGATTCTGGTCAGTCATGGTTTGCCTCCTCATATTGTATGAAGTATGTCAATTGCATTCGGTCATACTCTTCAAAATCACCGTCTCATATAGAAACAGAGACTATTGAAGTGAGTGAATCTGCTTGAATGTTTCAATATGACTTATACACTCATAAGTATTGTACCATTTGCCGTGAAAGTTTGCCAGATCGTTTATAAAGATGATTGTCGAAATGGTCGAAATATAGTACAGCCCTCATATCAATATACCCGTTATGTATTAACATCATTTAAAAAATAATGAAATCGCAAAAAAATTTATATAGGGCCCAGATATAATACAAATACCCCACACAAAAAAACAAAGCCCATTATGCACTGGGCTTTGTTTAATCCGAAAGGTATACTCGCAAGTTTTCATCAATTTGAAATTTTTAAGTTCAATTAAAAACGACCGTTTTGTTCTCATGAACCAGTATACGATCCTCAGTATGCCACTTCACGGCTCTTGCCAACACGACCCGTTCAATAGTGCGACCGATCCGCTTTAGCTCATTTACATCATCTCCGTGGCTTACCCGCTGTACGTCCTGCTCAATGATCGGACCACCGTCCAATTCCTCGGTTACATAATGCGCAGTAGCACCAATAATTTTCACACCACGATTATAAGCTTGGGCATACGGCTTACCACCCACGAATGCAGGTAGAAAGGAATGATGGATATTGATAATCCGGTTGCGATAATGCTCAATAAACTTAGGCGAAATAATCTGCATATACCTGGCCAAAATGATCACATCAATCTCTTCGCCAATGACCTCTAGCTGACGGCGCTCTGCCTCTGGCTTCGTATCGGCTGTCACCGGGATATGGTGATATGGAATGCCAAAGGATTCCACATACTCCTTCATATCCGGATGATTACTAACCACCAATGCAATATCCGCATCCAGATCGCCTGCCTGCCATTGCCACAGCAGTTCTACCAGACAGTGGTCTTCTTTGGAAACAAAAATAGCCAATTTTTTCTTACGGCTGACCGCAGAAATCGTCCACTCCATACGGAATTGCTCAGCAACAGCGACAAAGTCCTGCTCCAATTGCGACTGAGCTGCACTCAAATTTGGCAGATCAAATTCAATCCGCATAAAAAACATACCGCCGGACGGGTCCATTGTATATTGGTCAGATTGAACGATATTGGCCCCATGCTCGTACAAAAAGCGGGACACAGTCGCTACAATACCTGGCCCATCTGGACAAGATACAAGCATGCGCGCACGGTTTTCATGTGTAGATACAGTGCTGTTTGACTGATGTTTTACGTGAAGTTCCATGTGGCTATTAGTCCCCCTTATCTTATACCGTCACTGGCAGATGACTACCGGCAAACCAGGCAATCAACCGTTGATTAATGTGTTCTTCGCTCATCTCTGGAAACAGTCCTGCTTCCGTTATCATGTCATACAGACGCTCCAGCGGCTCACGTGGGTCTGCTTTTCTTGCTTTGGCATCATTTTTCAGCAGAGTCCAGGTGTCCAGTACAAATTTACGGACATCCACATCCTGTTTTTTGAAAAACGAATGCAGCTGCTCCACCTGACCCAAAAACTCATCCCCAAAGCGTTCCTTTACATTACCACGAAGCAAAGCAATCTCAACTTCATACATTGGTCGTTGAGTTTTGGCTTCTTTTCCAATCCACGGCGTCTCCAAAATAAACGGACGTCCTTGAAGTGCTTCATGATGTACCACATTATGAATAGTCTGATAACCAATCCAACCTGATCCAATCGGAGTATGGCGGTCTTTATGAGCGCCAACCGGGTTTTTGCTGTCATTTATGTGAACAACTTGGATGCGATTCAAGCCGACAATACGGTCGAACTGCTCCAGTACACCGTCCAAATCATTGACAATGTCATAACCCGCATCATGAATGTGACAGGTATCCATACAAACCGTTAGACGCTCGTTGCGCTCTACTTTATCTATAATGGAGGCAATTTCCTCAAAGCTACGACCCATTTCTGTGCCCTTGCCTGCCATCGTTTCAAGTGCAATATTGACATCTGTCTCCTTCACACCGTTCAGTACCTCGTTCAAACCATCAGCAATGCGTCCAATTCCGTACTCTGCATCTTTATCTGTAAAAGCCCCCGGATGCAGCACGATATTTTTCACACCAATCGCATGTGTGCGCCGAATTTCCTCCTGTAGAAAACTGACTGCAAGCTCATAGGTATTTTCTTTGTAGGAACCGAGATTGATGATATATGGAGCATGCACCACGATATCTTCCATTCCCTTTTCCGCCATTAGCTGCTTGCCTTCCTCTAAATACATGGACTCCATCGGCTTACGGCGCGTGTTTTGAGGTGCCCCCGTGTATATCATAAACGAGCTGGACCCGTAAGAAGACGCTTCTTTTGTAGCGCTGAGCAGACCCTTGTCCGAGAAGGACACATGAGAACCAATTTTCAGCATGATTTTGATTCATCCCCCTATCCTGTTATGCTTGTCTTATTTTAATTTAATCATTTTAACGTGATTATTGAAATCAAACAACATAGCGTTTATGGCAACTTTTTTAAATGACTCCCTTTATGGAACATACAGACATAGCACACATCAGAGTAGATGTTATTGAAATGTAGGTAGAATAAAGCGTGAATGGATCTTCTTAGCGTACACAGATATGTTCAATATGAAGCTTTTGTATCAAAAAGGGTTATATTTTATAACAGAACTATTTTTTCGAATTGGAAGGAGAACTGACTCCATGAACATCATCGTATGCGGAGGAACTGGATTGGTGGGGAGTGCGCTGGTCAAAAGCTTGCTAGATGACGGATATACGGTGAAAGTCATTACCCGCAAGCCGCTGGTTGGACACGAAGCGAGCCCCCGCTTGCAATATATGAGCTGGAACGAATTAAAACAAAAGCCTGAATTACTAGAAGGTACAGATGCGGTCGTTAATTTAGCAGGTGAGACGCTGAATCAGCGCTGGACGGACAAGTCCAAACAAAGAATTCTTCAATCACGACTGCTGTCCGTTGCCCGGTTGGCTCAAGCGTTGAATGCTCTGCAAAAAAAACCGAAAGTTATCATTCAGGCTTCGGCTGTTGCCGCCTATGGTACTTCCCTGACCGAAACATTTGACGAAAAAAGTCCGCGTCGTTCGGAGGATTATCTGTCTCAGGTAGTTGAGCAGTGGGAGGAAGCAGCCAACGCCTACCCTACCGATGCCCGTTTAATTAATTTACGCATCAGCCTAGTGCTGGATAGAAAAAAAGGAGCATTTCCACTCATGAAGATGCCTTACGTCTTCGGATTCGGTGGAAAAATAGGTAGCGGCCATCAATGGATAAGTTGGATTCATATTGCCGATATCGTTCGTCTGATCTCGTACTGCATTCATACACCAGAGATTTCCGGGGCAGTGAACGCTTCATCACCACACCCCATGACGAACGACCAATTTGGGAAAACAGTAGCTAAGGTATATCGTCGTCCGCACTGGTTTCCCGTTCCTGGCTTTCTAGTCCAAAAGCTATTGGGTGAGATGAGCACGCTTGTATTAGACGGTCAAAAGGTAATACCGCGTAAAGCGCTGGAGCACGGATTTAAGTTTAAGTATTCTTCACTGAAGGAAGCGCTAGAGGAACTCCATTCTTCTCACAAGTAGCGTTGAATTAAAAAATGAACTCTATGGATGATAGATAATATCTTTGTATCTCTACCAGCTTAGGGTTCATTTTTGATTTAGACATAATCTATCAATTAAACTTGAGATCTTTGAGTTGTCTTGTTTTAGGCCTATGAATGGTCTTCTAGTTATAAAAAAGAAGCCCAGAATATAACAGGCCTCTTCTTAACATATATCCATTTAACGTTTACTCAAGATGCATTAGAGGATTTAAAAGAGTCCAATCGATAAATATAAGAGACTCCAGCGATTTTAAAAGTATCTCCATCCTTCATAGTATACTCCTTATAAGGCACCATAGGCTCTCCATTCAGCACTGTTCCGTTCGTCGAGGATAAATCTTTAATGATATGGCTTTGTCCTCCTGTAACTATACAAAGCTCAATATGAGAACGGGAAACTCCATCGGTATGCTCTACAAACTGGACCAATTGCGGATCTCTTCCGATGATAAAGCTACCTCCAACGAATTGGTCTGGCTGCAACCGTATGCGCTCGGTTTCTCCACTCCCAGATAACTTACGATCCAAACAAGCAATCGGCGAGTGCTGAACAGTTGGACTCGGTATCTCTTGATCCGGACGAAGCAGCACGGTTTCCTGCTTGGATATAGTATTGAGTAGCTCCGTTACCCCGGACAAGGACTTATAATAAGCCTCGCTAGTATCGCTGTCGTCCAATTCATTTCCCCGCATGGCACCTTTCCTCGAAGGCTCGTGCAAGTCATAATTTGTACTTACTTTCCCTCCATCCTCCGTCGTTCGGCTTCCCATGCTTTTAGATTCTGAGTCTGGAAAAGTCCAACGCCAGCTTTCCTGTCCTTGATCACTTGAATCGGATGATTGCTTGTCATGATGATGGCGTCCCGCTACAAACCCAGTTAGCTTATCTACCTGATAACGGTCATTTTTTCGCTGTGCTGGAGAAGCACCTCCTAACCATTCCGAATCCAATACAGGTACTGCCTCGCTATAAAAAGGAGATAAAGCTCGATTGCGCTCTAATTTCCCCGTCCAGCTTATATAAGCAACAGCGACAAGCACTAAAGTCAGCACAATCGAAATAAGCAAGGGAACCGTCTCTGGATGATCCAAATAAATATAACGCCAAACAATGGCCGAGGCGAGCAAACATCCGAGAGAAATGTATGTTTTATATTTTTGTAATTTAGGCTCCACCTCTTCATTTTCCATTTCGTTGTCGGCTCCTACCTCGACATTCTCCTCTGATTTTGCGGACTGCTTGAGTCGATTGACTCGCTTAAGCCCCTGAATTTCCTGCAGAGTCTCCCGATGTTCTTGGCCGTACGTTCTTCCGCCACGATCTGTATCGTTATCCTGTATGGTATGAGAGGAATGAACAGATGATCTACCTTCAGCCTGACCGCTGATGCTCTGTTCACCAGTCGCCATCCCTTGTAATAGTAGTTCCTTCAACGCGCTCAACTCAAATTCATTTCTATCGCATAGATCAAGTATGCGCTGTATAGATTCTCCCTGAAGGTGAGCCACACGAGTCATCAAACGAATAACCATCTGCTTAAAATAGCTACCTGTTTGTTGCGTATACTGTACACTGCACAAAGGAACATAGGTTAAACTAACGTTCTTCCTTGTGCCTGAACCGCTTATAAAAATGTAATCTTCGTGCAAAATAAACTGGCGGATATTTAACATATATTGTGGGCTACGATGAAGAGCATCTACTACTTCAAAAAGAATCCGGTAGAAATCAGAAGTCGACACATTCCCACCTTTCCATACTTGGGAAAGCATACGTTGCCCCGAAATATCGTAATGTAACTCGATCTGAAAATCGACTTCTTTTATTCTAAGTTCCAGCAGACCGGGAATCCGATTACCAGTCATCATTCGGGTCTGTACAGAATTTAAATCATCGGTCTTGAGCCCGCCTTCCTTGTTTAGAATCATAAACGTCCCGCCATTGCGAGCAAAATCCCTGCTTAAACCAAACAATTCATGACCTCCTTAACAATTCTTATTCCCTGAGGTAGCATGATCTCCCCAAGCGGACACGTCATGACAAGAAGTAAAGATAAGCGCTGACCGCTCCTGGAATGACTGCCGTCATAAAGGGAAACCTGAGGTGCGCTTCTCTCCCACTAGTCAGCGCTTTGCCGCTGCGAAATAGGAAAAATCCTCCTAAATTAAACGCCACGCGTCGTAATCTCATGATGGTTTCCCTCCTCCATAGCAAAATCCCTATACCAATAATGCCTGCAAAAAAAATCGAATATAGAGCCGATTGCCACGCAAAAGCTGCACCTGTCCATGCTCCAATTAAGCCAAACAGCTTTACATCTCCTGCACCAATTGCTCCCATCCAGTACAAAATCAGCATGAATCCAAAGCCGGTGCCAAGACCAGCAATAGCAAATAAAAAACCGTGCCAGCCTCCGAACAGAGTATTGAACAGCAAACCCACCGCTATGCCGGGCAATGTAAGCTTATTAGGGATTTTCATGCTTCGTAAATCTGTCACTAGCGCGATCGCCAGCAGAACTCCACACACAATATACATCCATGTCAATGCGGTCTTCCCCCTTCATAACAATGAAAATTAGCAGGCCTGCCAAATCATTTTTCAGTGTAGTTAACTCTATAAGTCTATATCTAGCCTATCCATCAGTTGTCTTCTGCACAGAAAACGGAACCTCAATACGTTGGCCATCCTCCGTTTCAATTACAAAGCTCCATTGACCTGGTGTTGTGTTTGTTCCTACAAACCAGTTCCATTCAACAATCCCATCTGCATTGGCTGAGGTCCAGCCCAAGTGCTGAGCTGTGCTTTCACCTGACTTATAAAGTACAGAAAGGGTAGCATTCGTCCCAGGTTCAACCTTGGCCTTGATCAAATTGTATACACCCTTCACAGCAGGCTCAGGCTTGACAAGCAACTGTATGGAATGCTGCGCATCCTTATCCCCTGTTTCATCACCTGTACCTGCTCCCTCTCCTGTATCACCAATCCAAAGACGTTCCTCAGCCGCCGCTTGGAGCACAATGTTGCGATACAAAAAGGGGACTTTCATCGGTAGTTCATACGATAGCTCTACTCTAAAATAAGGGTCCTTAGTTTCTGTAAGAGAGGGTACATGTACGCTCGTTGTATGAATACGGTCATACTCCAGAATACTTTTCTCCATAAAAGGCTTTAGCATCGGCTTCAGAACAGGATCAAGTGCAGCCTCCGTCAAGCGTCCCCGCAGCTCCTCCAGCGGCTTTTGACCGCCTTGAACAGCGTTTTCTACCCAGTCGCCGATTGGAGGTGGCAGTTGGGCAGCGAATTGGCTTGCATATTCACTCACAGATAACTTAGGAAGTTCATCTAGCGGTTTGCGGACTGCATCTATTTTAGCGGACGCCGTCTCCACGGCTAGAGACACCGGGTAGATTTTAGCCGAAACCTGCTTAACCGTTTCTGAAGCGGTAGTCTGCAAGGCTGTGGAGACCAGTGTCATTTGGACCATATAAATGAGAAAAATAATAAAAAACAAAAACAATGGCAACACCAGTGACGCTTCTAAAACAATACTTCCTTGTTCACGCTGCTTCAGTCCACAAGCCTGCCGTAGATACTGATTAATAGGAAAAATGCGCTGTTTTCGTGACATAGTACACACTTCCCTTAATACTCTCGCCTTCTTTGGAGGCGGTTCCGAGCATTTTCATTACTCCAGGTAGAAACCACAGCCTCATCCCATTCTTGACCTCACCCTTCGCATAGGTCCGTCGCTCAGCTGGATTGACATCTGTATTCAGGCGGATCAGAGCAAGCATACGGGACATTTTTCGTTCATTATTGCTATGGAGCATCAGGAACAATCGCAAATGATCCTTGTAAGTCATTCGAAATTTCAGAAAATCAGACAAAGGCACATCCCCTTTTTGCGCCAGCATGATCATATCTTCAATCGCCTTCTCTACTCCATATAACAAAGCTGCCGCCAAAACGACCAACGGGTTACCCTTTGAACTGTTTTTGACCAGTCCCTCCATCGTTCGAATGGCAAGCCTCATAGCAAAAATCTCCCCATAGGCAGCTTCCAGATTACCCGTCGGATTATGAAACCCATACAAGATGTACTCAACTTCTTGATTATTCACCTCCAGCTGGTCCCCTAAAATCTGTGCAGCATTACCCACATTTCCACCTGATCCGGCCAAACTGCCAAAACGGCTGAAATCCACATGATGGAAGTAAGAAAGCGCGTACTCATTCTGGTAAAACTCGTCTCCCAGTTGAATCAGTAAGTTAGATGCCGCCTCATACAGACCATCCATACTATCCATGGAAGCCCCCGTTGCATCATAGGTGTCATAGGACAAATCAGCGGATACAGATGGACTGGATGAAGACTGATTGAACGAAATACTTTCATTGTAATACTGCTCCACTACTCGGAATTGCTCAGCACTTTGTTTACCTTTAGAAAGAACCTCAATGATCCGATAAGCTTGCTTGAGCTTGTTTTTTGCCTCTCTTTCCATTTTTTTGCGCTCTTTGTCAGGGCCGCGTCGCGTATCCATCGTTCTGGCCTCACCGTCGAGTACATTGGCGGGTCCCGCCCAAGCATATGCATTTAAGTATTTATCTATCTCCTTGAGCGTTGAAGCAACTTCTTGCTTGAGCATGTCTGCATTCAAAAATGGATCTGTATAGAAAGACAGTGTACGCATCATGCTCGTTATTCTATTGTTAGCAGTATTTATTACGATCCTTTGTTTTTCGATTTCTGCTTCCCATTGCTCAAATTCATTGCTCGGAACCAACAAATCCTCTGCCCTTTGCCGGGCACTTCCTACAGACGGATCAGCGTTGGAGCCTGCTCCGCTTGGGGTGGGGGCTGCAGAAACCTCGTCATAGCCTGCATTGGCCGCCCTCTGCTTATATTGAACAATGACTTTGCGCATTTCTTCATTAATCTGCCGGGCTTCATTTAACGGTTCCTTGGCTTGCAGAAGCAGCTTATCATGCTCCTCTCCAGTCTGAACCATGACCTGTCGCAGGCGATCCAGTGCTTTCCTTGCCCTTCTTGCATATTTCTCCATCTGCATGATTTTAACGTCATCCACACTCTTCTTGTTGTCCTCATATACATGTACGTAATGCTTATATTGAGCAGCAATGTCGGCTACAACTTCAAGTGGGTCCCATATATACTGATTAGGCATATATGTCCCCCTCTGTTTAATAATCCGTTTGCGAACCTCTTCCATATAAGCTCCTGCCTTATGCTGTTTCTCCAGCATGTCATCCAGTTTGGCCTCACGTCTGTCATACAGCTTTTGCAGCCGTTTCAGCAAATCTACCGTGTGTGAAGCCTCCTTCATATTTTGAGAGAGCGGCTTTAGCTTTTCTAGCACTTCCATCGTAAAATCGACAGGCGCTTTATACTTCATCTCTTCACGGATCTGCTCGTTAAATATGGCATATTTACCAAGCTCCCTTTCCATTTGCAGTGAACTGGAATCCAGCTTCATATTCATTAGCGGTAGCGTTTCCGCGCGCGCCGTACGCCGCGCACTGTCATTCAGCACTTTGACCATAATTTGTTCTCCGCCGCCTTCACCATAAGCAAACAAACCGTACTCCTGTTGTAATGCCGGATCATAAGCAGACATCACTGACCGTACCGCTGCATGGGTCAGCCGTTCGGTCTGCACATGCAGCGCAGCAATTCTCGCGTAATCAATAAATACAGCAATAAAACCGAACATGACCGCCAAAATCAGAATGAGGAATACCGTGACAGCACCTGATTCTCCGTCCTTTGTATTTCGTCCCTTACCAAACACCCGCTTCCTCCTTTCCAGTTATATTCCCGTTAACTACTCCTTACTGACCGTTTTGCCCATATTGCATCAATACTTTCCCTACAATTGCCGGATCTACCTTTTCACCTGAGCCTCTACCCATAAACTTCGCACCATAATAACGGACCAACTCGACTGTACGAATCCATTCCACAGGTTCCACCACACCCGAGCTCATTTTTCCTTGTAAATCTGTCTGATCTAAAAACTGATTCAACAAAGGTACCTCCACGATCTTATTTAGCTCTGTGGTCACCTTACGGTGAATCATACTGTTCTCATATGTCATCTGCCCATGCATACCCGCAGGCATTCTATTTTCTGCATTGGACAGCTTCTGAGCAGGTAACGAGCCTCCTTCATTGCCGCCCGGTACCTGTACACTTTCCTGATTATTGGCTCCGGCCCAGCCAAACAGGGCGCCTAACATAACGTCATCCTTCAAGCGCCAATAGAGAGAATCCCGTTGCCCTTGCGCAAATGCTCCAGTACGTGGCTCCTTAAAGCTGTTATCCCAACTGTAAGCGGCTCTTTCCGAAGCAGTAGAGGCAACCTGCACCAATATAGATTTTTGATATATATACAGGCAAAAGAATAACATTATAAAAATAACCAGCAGCAAAATGGGAAAGACGAGGGAAGCCTCCAAGGAGAAGCTTCCGTCCTCTTTTTGTACCAATTTGCACAGCATTATGAATCCATAAAATCGTTACTTTTTTTATCCGCCTTTTTCAACAGCCCTTCTACAATTTTCTTGATCTGATCTTTAAAAATAATGGCCACCGCAATCAGAATCGCAATGATCAGGATCATTTCTAACGTCCCCAAACCATCCTCATCCTTGTGCAATTTACGAATACTACCTGCTACAATTGTCATCATCATTTTATTCCTCCTACATATTCATCATCATTAAAGCCGGAGCGCCCACCAGCACAATGACCGTTAGCAAAATTAGTGCCATCGGGAAGACTAACTTTGAAGAAGCCTGTTCCCCTCTTGTGCGGCTAATCGAAGTCCGCTTGCTCCATAACGTCTGAGATAACTCACGTAAAGCCATTACAAAATCGCTCCCGCCACGCCTCATATTCAATAAAACTGTTGTTGTAAATATCGTCACTTCTTGAATACCACAACGTTTGCTCAGATGTTCAAATGCCTGTTGAAAGGAATAGCCACTTTCCCATTCCCCCACTGTCTGCAGCAATTCCCGATACAATGGGTGTACCGTATCCGCCCCTTTACGCTCCACGCAATGAAGCAAAGCCCGTTGTACTGTCTCTCCCGCACCAACCAAAAGCATCATTTTACTCAATAATTCAGGCAATTCCATTAAGATTTGCTGATCCCGCTTCTGTACTTTTCCATGCAAATCCTTGACCAGCGCTACTGGCACCAGAACACCGAGCCCCAAGCCAAGCACCAGTCCGGTCGCTTCCCCGCCCATCATAATGGATATTAAAGCTCCACCAGCAGCCACCATATATCCGTACCCCAACATTTCTGCCAGAAAAAGCATCGTTTTTTCTCCGCTGTTGCGCATACCATACAGTTTCTGTATGGAACGCTGTAGCTTGAACATTAGCAAAGGCAACCTATGAGTGGCACGTGAAACATGAAGCATGTGTACAAAAGGCACCGAAAGTTTTTGCAGCCGCAGTCCTTCCAGCTTCAAATGGCGAAAATGTGCATACTTAGCAGTGTACATTTGGTTCAGCACCACCCAACCTCCCACTTGCAGAACCAGCATAACCAGACAAACCAACGTCACCACACCCATCACTCCTTACACTTCAATCTTCATAATGTGGTTGATCCACACAAGACAGCCACCAAGCACCAGTAGGCAAAAGGTTGATAGAATCATACCTGTACCGCTGTATAAGGGCATCATGTAGTCTCCTGCGGTCACTGTCATAAACAAAACAAACAAAAAAGGCGCTGCAAACATAACCCTCGATTCAAAACGTTTCTGCGCAATCATTACACCGATCTCCTGCTGAATTTCCAGCTTCTCACCAATGACACTTGAAGCCCGTCGTACGACTTCCACCAGATCACCTCCGGTTCGTTTGCAGGCCGCAAATACGTCCGCAAAATTCGTAATATCCTCCATCTGAGCCCGACGAGCCAAATCCTGCAAAGCAGCCTCTACAGGCTGTCCGATTTCGAGGCAGGCTGTAATAATGTTAAATTCAAAAATTAGATCGTGATCTCCATCTGGACTAAGCAACCTCAAATCCTCTACAGCCTCACGAAACCCATTCTCCACCGATCTTCCCGCTGAAAGAGAAGACGAAAGCGAGTATAAAGCCTGCTTAAATTGAATGCTTAAAGCAGACCTACGTCGTTGCAGTAAAAACTTTCTAAAATAACGAGGCATCACCACAGCTCCAGCAGCACACAGCAACGATAATATCCATTGGTGATAAAATAAATATCCGATCGTCGCGAACAACACTCCACTAGAGAGAATGCACATACTTTTTTGTACAGTCGATAATGTATACACCGTATAATCTGGCAGAGAAGGGACCTCACGTGACACTTGCTTGGCAGTCGCCTTTCCTGTTCTCATGCCGATACTCCTCCCTTGTGCCAAATTTCCGGCTTGATCCCGGCCATTTGCAGCTTCAATGTATGTTGTAGCCCCCCACCACAACGTTCCAGTTCCCCTACAATTTGTCCTTTACTTTCTCCGTGTTCCTGGAAGCGATAAAGGGGATTCAGCGTCACCTCACCATTTTCAAAACCAATCACTTCGCTAATTTCCAGCACCCTTCTGGATTTGTCGCGTAGCCGTGACAGATGAACGAATATATCAATGGCCGAGCTGATCTGCTGCCGTACTACTCCAAGCGGAAGCTCTGCCCCACCGAGCACCATCGTTTCCAGCCGGCTGACCATATCGCGGATATTATTCGCATGCCCAGTTGATAAGCTTCCATCATGTCCCGTGTTCATCGCTTGCAGCATATCCAACGCCTCACTCCCTCTGACCTCACCCACCACAATGCGGTTAGGCCGCATACGTAAGGAGGAACGAATCAGATCACGAATCGTGATTTCTCCCTTCCCCTCGGTGTTCGCGTTCCGTGTTTCCATGGAAACCAGGTTGGGGACAGTCACAATTTGCAGCTCTGCCGAATCTTCAATCGTAATAATCCGTTCAGACGAAGGGATGAACTGGGATAATGCATTCAGAAAAGTTGTTTTACCAGAGCCCGTTCCGCCGCTTATAAAAATGTTGTACTTGCTACGTACCAAGTCTTTGAGCATAGCGGCGGCTTCTATATTGAGTGCACCCATTCGTATCAAATCATCCATCGTCATGGGACGCTCGGGAAACTTCCGTATGGTCATCGTCGGCCCCTTGAGAGCAACTGGCGGCAGCACGATATTTACACGTGATCCGTCCTTTAGTCGGGCATCCACAATGGGAGAAGCCTCATTCACAATTCGGTTCACCCCGGCTACAATCGTCTGGATCAAATCCTCCAGTCGTTCGCGGGATTCGAATTGATCGGGCACCTGAATCACCTCACCTGCCCGCTCCACGAAGATTTCCCGATGACTATTGATCATAATTTCCGTTACGGTCGGGTCGTCAATCAACGGCTGGAGCACATCCAGCCCACGGAAAGAGTTGAAAATTTTGCGGACAAGTGCATGCTTTTCTCGGGAAGTTAAGCTCGCCAGCTCTACGTCGTGTAAAATTCGCTTTTCGATATGCCGTACTAGATCTGTATCCTTTACCGAGGACGTTACGTCCAGCCCGTTACGAATATCCGCGCGCAATACCTTAAATTGTTCCTCATTCATGTTCATCATCCCCTTAAGACCAAGCAACCGTCGACTGTGCTGTGCTCTCCATATCCAGCAGCTCGCGGCACAAATGACGAATTTCCCGCTGATAAATCGGTGAACTAAGCAGCAGCTCACGATGCTGCATTTGTTTCCATGAAGGTATATAGGGTAACGCTCCGTTCAGTTCCATGAAGTCACGAGGTAACGAGTTGATCATAGTTCCCATGTAGCGATTCACCACAAAGCTGGTTTTGCATATCATGGCTTCAAGCCCTTCAGGCTGTGTAGTTTCTAAAACATCCAGCCATAATCCGCACTTGTGCATACTCATTAAATCGTCAGCCAGCAACCAGATCAGCTTATGACTAGCTTCAAGCACGGCTTGAGCCCGCTCACCATGTTCAGAATCGCAATCTACGATCACTACATCATACTGCCCGCTTTCAGCAATCGTTCGAATGAGCTCTTTCGCTTCATCACAAGTCATGTCTGTCAATTCCTTGCGATTATAGACAGGTTGAAACGTATCAGCCTGAATTTCAGGACGACGCACACAATACGAAGCCAAAGATAACGAAGTGCCCTCATTTCCCTCCGACTTGAGATCATACAGCAGTCTGGACAGTCCTTCTCCTTCTCCTTCTCCTTCTCCTTCTCCTTGTACTCCGCTAGAACTGTCTGAACCAGTGAACAACGAGCTTGAATCCACCGTTTCCAGATTCAAATAGAATACCGAATATCCCTCATTCCCCAGCTGCTTGGACATATTGAGCGCGGCCGTTGTCTTGCCCAATCCACCTGAAGCTGCCACCATGCCGATAATCATTCCACCTTCCCGACTGTTTACGCTTTTCCGACCATTCGACCTCTGTCTCGCCGTTTCCAAAATAATACCGACCAGTTCAGATAAAGGCTTATATTTTAATACAGGCTGCCCATATTCGCTTACTTGTTCTCCCTCATGCAATACCAAACAAGGAATATCCGCATCTTCCCGAGCTGTCCATAGATTCAGAAAGGGCATTTCACCTACTACCACATCTGGTCTTTTCATTCCGCTAGTTTCCATCATGTATTGATGAAATGCCTCCGGCTGCGAAAAAGCCGTTATTCTGAGCCTTCTGGCGTACTCGCTTCCGTGAACATAATTCAGCAGAGGCTCAATATAATCCCGGCCTTCTACGGCCAATACCACTTTTACCGGAACCAATATGCTCATCCCCTTTCCCAACACAACAACGCAAAAAAGCACCGTTCATCCATCCGTAAGTACATACGGTTGGTGAACGGTGCTTCCGTCACGTGCAATCTATTTATTGGTAGAATAGCATAGCACCTGTGTTAGAGCAAGTATTTTTTGCGCAAGTATTTTCTTAGAATCCTGGTACTAGGAGAAGGCGGGCAGTCTAGCCCCGCCTCCTACGATCTTCAACTTAGTAGAATTTGTGGTGACGACGATGACAGTCATGATGGCGATGATGACGACGTTTCCGGCAATGACATTTCTTATCAAAGTCTTCATGTTTCCAGTGATCACGTTTAAATTTTGGTTTAAACTTAATGACAGTCACCTTAATGATTTTCTTAAAAACACGTTTTTTTGGCTTTGGAAAATGACAATCATGCTTACGATGTTTATACATTCAAACTCGCCTCCATTTCTTTGAGATAGAATATACTATGGAAGCAGTGAATAACCGGTAACCAGCATATGACTATTTATGAATGGATTGGGCATTTTAATAATCTGTCTCCAGCTTAATATCCGGATCATAATCCGCCACGATAAGAACATCCATATGACGTGCTTGACGGAGAATCCTCGGCACAACCGCAGTCTTCCCCCAACAGCTACTTCGGGAAGACTGTCCCACGATGAGCTGCGTACCTGAATATCCTTCTACTGGAGCAATCAAAATGTCGGCAATCTCGCGTCTGCTGGAAACAAGCCGAATTTCAAAGGTTCCCCCCAGTCGGTGGGTCAGCAGCTTTAGTTGTTCCAGACGAGGGTTCAATCTCTCCGGTATACGCTCACCGATATGGACATAAGTCACAATCCACACAGCCTTCAAACGAAATGCGATACGAAAACCGCGGCGAATCAACCTTTCAGCATTTTCACTTAGCGTCACGCCTACAAAAATCACTTCCTCCCTGCGCCACGGTCCCCGAAGTGACTCGTGCCGATCCCAGGATTCCAGCCGCTCATCTACATCATCTGCCAATTCCCGCAAAGCAAGTTCACGTAGCGCAATTAGATTACCCAGCTTAAAAAAGTGGCTAAGTGCCTGCTCCACCTTCGCAGGAGCGTAAATTTTGCCCTCACGCATACGTTGCTGTAACGATTTGGGAGCCACATCAACAAGCTGGACTTCATCGGCCAGACGCATCATATGGTCGGGGACAGTCTCTCTCACCCGAATGTCAGTAATTTGTTCTACTGCGTCATTCAAGCTCTCCAGATGCTGCACATTCATTGTGGATATAACAGAAATACCTTGTTCCAAAATGGCCAGTACATCCTCATAACGCTTAGATCTCAGACTTCCCGGAACGTTGGTATGCGCCAGCTCGTCAATTAGCACTACCTCAGGATTACGCCTGAGAATGGCTTCAGTATTCATCTCTTCCAAATGTGCACCATGACGCTCGATAGACTGACGGGGAATCATCTCCAGAGATCCTACCTGGGCTAGTGTTTCTGCTCTTCCGTGCGTTTCCAGCAATCCGATAACCACATCAATCCCGCTTTCCAGCAGATCATTTCCCTCTCTCAGCATGGTGTATGTTTTGCCGACCCCCGGAGCAGCCCCAATATATACTTTGAGCTTGCCCCGCAGAATTTTGGCTTCCTCAGCCTGTACTTCCTCAACGCTCAAACGATGATACGGATCAGTATCTCCTTCCTCCTGTCTCATCGTTGGCAAAATCCGTTCGCCCTCCTGCTCGGCTCGGTCTGCAATCAACAGCAGATCCATATTTTTCATTCGTTTTAAAATTCCGTTCACCAGTGATCCTTTAACCAGCTCCTGCCACGGAGTCTGCCGAGAATGCCCCATAACAATTCGGGTAACATTGTGAGTCACCGCATAATGGATAAGTTGACGTGGCAGCCTTCTGCGGGAAAAGAGCGGGATTTCTTCAAATGTCGATCCGATCTTATCGGCCAACTGCTCAATGGAACGTTTGAAGGCTGCTGATTCCTTGGACAGCTTGCGCTTCGAGCTGACAAAAGAGACCACCAGCATATCTCCACCCAACCGCTTGGCCACCTGTTCTCCCCTACGTACATAAATGGACCCATTCCAATGATATTGGACAGGCACCAAAATACGCTCTGCTGCTCCTGACGCCCCGTGCAAGCCTAGCTCCTCCCGGTGCCGTTCCAGCGAATCATTCACATCCTCTGCCACCAATCGCAGAGCGAGCTCACGCAATTTACCCAGATTTCCCCGGTGAAACATCTCTGGATTGGGCGTATGCATGTAACCTTTCGCCAACCGTTCCAGAATCATCTCCGGGGTAGCATCAATTAGACGAATTTCATCCGCCAGCTCCAATGTATCAACCGGAACCGTATATTGCGCTTCAAAGCCTGTCAGCTGATATACCCACTCCGTGATCCCTTCGAGTTCATAAACATTGACCGTCGTAATGACGCTAATTCCCATCTCCAGCAAATACCGAATATCCTCGAGCCTTGTTGGAAACGAGGCGTCTTTTCGGTTATGATGTGCCAAATGATCCACCAGCACCACCTCAGGATTTCGTGCCACTAAAGCTTCTACATTCAGATCCTTTTGCTCCTCGCCATCCTTCATCCAATGAATACTGGGTACTCGCTCTAGCGAGCCGACCTGTTCCACGGTCTCACGCCGTTGCAGAGTCGATACCGCACAAATTACAACATCAATCCCTTCATGCTGCAGCGATTTTCCCTCCTGCAGCATATGATACGTTTTGCCAGAGCCACTGACCGCACCAATGTATATTTTGAGTCTGCCTCGATGCAATTTGTTAATGGAATCCAGTATCTCCTCTGGTGATTTACGTTTGAAGCTCTCCAATTTCGTTCCTCCCCGCAGCGTAACAGCTCGTTCCGAATCCTTCTGTGTGATTGTAAAGAATGTACTCCCGTGTCCCGGTTAATTCAAGATGACCCAACAAGCTTGCCTCAAAAAAAGCCGCACAGATTAGCATAAGCGTAAAAAAGCGTGCATTCAGGCACTTTATGCCCGTCTGCACGCTATTTTGAGTAATTCATATAGGATCACTTCCTACGCGACTCACTTGCTATTTTCGCCAACAATTCCCCGTTGTTGAAATAACTTTCGCCATACCACACCATGAGACGGGGAAAATAGAAAAGCCAAAAGCAGCAACACACCCGATACACACAGCATACATGCCGCAATAGAAGCATCTAATACAGTTGCTGTATAAAAGCCTACGATCGAGCTAATGGCTCCAACTCCCACGCTGTATGCAATCATACGGGACAGCTTCTCCGTCAGCAAATAAGCGGTAAGAGGCGGTACAACAAGCATGCCAACCACTAGAATTGCACCCACACTCTCAAATGACGTCACTGTCGTTAATGATACGAGACTCATTAGCAGATAATGAAAAAAAACAACCGGAATACCCAATGAAGCTGCCAATGCGGGATCAAAGGAAGTGACTTTAAATTGCTTGAAAAAGCCCCCTACCACGAGCAAATTGATCAAAAACATTGCGCCCGTAATCCACACAGCCCTCGGACCTATATCGAATCCAGCAATCTCTATCGTATTCCACGGGACATAAGCAATTTCCCCATACAAAACGTGGTCCATATCCAGATGAGCATTGGAAGCAAACACACTGATCAGTAAAACACCGATAGCAAACAATGTTGTAAACACCACGCCAATGGCAGCATCACTTTGCAGACCGCTTTGTTGGAATAGCTGAATCAGATAGACCGTTAGAAGCCCTAGCACGGCCGCACCAAACATCATCCACACCGAATCCCTCGATCCGCTGATGAGAAAGGCAATGACAATACCAGGCAGTACCGCATGACTGATGGCATCACCGATCATAGCCATTTTCCGAAGCACGAGAAAGCATCCGACGATACTACATCCTCCTGCCACTAACATTCCCGTCAGGATCACATAAAATGAACTCATAGGGCACGCTCCTCCCTGGGCTGTGTTCCAACTCCCTGCTCCAGACTTTTTCTGGCGTTTAACTGAACGATAGCCTTGGAAATCATTCCACGCTGCGGCGCAAAGATCAGACTTACACCAAATACCACAGTCGCACACAACACGCACAATGGTCCTGTAGGCAAATTTTGTCCCAGAGAGCTAATAACAGTCCCACCAAGACCCGCTATAGCACCAAACAAGCCTGACAGGCATACCATAACACCCAGCTTCTCTGTCCAGTATCTTGCCGACACGGCCGGGGTAATCAGCAGGGCAGCCATCATAATGACGCCCACAGCTTGAATGCCAGCCACCACCGCAATGACAATCAACAGCATTAACAACTTATCCAGTAAGCCTGCCGGAAAACCAAGTCCACGAGCAAAGCCGGGATCAAAGCTGAGCAGCTTAAATTCCTTGAAAAATAATAAACATATTCCAATGAGCACCACCGAAATTACCGCCATCGTATAGACATCAGACAACACCATTGCCGCAGCCTGGCCAAATAAAAATTTATCCAACCCACTTTGGTTGCCTGCGCCACTATGCTGAATTTCGGTCAACAACATAATGCCGAAGCCAAAAAATACGGACAGCACCGCTGCAATCGCTGAATCACTTTTAATTCGCGAATACCGGGTTAACGCACTGATGGCAAAGGTAGCAACAATCCCTGCAATGGCTGCTCCAATCATAAATCCAAACATGGATTTTGTACCTGTGATCATAAAAGCCACACATACCCCCGGCAAAGCCGCATGTGCCAAAGCATCTCCCATAAGCGATTGCTTACGCAAATACATAAAACTGCCAATCACCCCGCTGCTTAAACCGAGTAAAATACATCCAAGCAAAATCCATTGCATGTTCGGGTCTGCCAAAAGCGCTGCCAAGCTTGTCATACTGCTCACCTCACTCCGAGTATCGTGCCGGATTCCGAACCTGTTTTGAGTATACTCAGACGCCCGCCATACGTACGTTGCAGATTTCCCCCGGTAAAAATATCTGCGGTCTCTCCAAATGCCATCAGATGCCCGTTCAACAGCATAACCTGGTCAAAATAATCCGTGACCGTAGATAAATCATGATGAACGACAAGCACGGTTTTCCCCTGCTGTTTCAGATCGTTAAGCAATGAAATGATAGCTTTTTCTGTTGCAGCGTCCACACCAACAAACGGTTCATCCATAAAATAAAGCTGAGCGTCCTGCGCAAGCGCTCTCGCCAAAAAAACGCGTTGCTGCTGCCCGCCAGATAATTGACTAATCTGCCTGTCTGCAAATTTGCTCATTCCAACCTTGTCCAAACTCTCCATCGCAGCCTGACGATCTGCTGCTCCCGGACGTTTAAACCAGCCCAGTCTGCCGTAACGTCCCATCATAACCACATCTAGAGCATTCGTCGGAAAATCCCAATCCACCGACTCCCGCTGCGGTACATATCCAACCTTGAGCAGCTGTTGCTTATAGGGCTTGCCGTAGACCAGCACCTCGCCCCTGAGCTTTGGAATCAGCCCAAGCACGGCCTTGATCAGTGTAGATTTGCCAGCCCCGTTGGGGCCGATAATACCAATCAGCTTACCTTCCGGCACCTCAAAGGAGACATCGAACAAAACGGGCTTTTTTTGATAGGCTACCGATAAATCACGAACAACAAGTGGTGAATGTCCCATGTGTCTACGCCTCCTTATTTAAGAGCTCTAACGATCGTATTCACGTTATGCTTGACCATTCCAATATACGTTCCATCTTCTGTCCCCTCTTCACCCATAGCATCCGAATACAGCTCGCCGCCAACCTGTATGGTATGACTTTGCTGAGCTGCACCCTGAATAACCGCATCTATGGCCTTTCTCGGAACACTTGATTCTACAAATATGGCTTTAATTTTATGCTCTACCAGATAATCTCTCAGCTTGGTCACATCTTGTGAGCCCGCCTCTGATTCTGTACTCATGCCTTGAAGGCCTCTTACTTGAATCTGGTAAGCGTCTCCGAAATAGCCAAATGCATCATGTGCCGTGACAAGTACGCGCTGTGCCTTCGGTATACTGGCAATCTGCTCTCTCGTGTAATCGTCCAGTTCTCGTAGCTCAGCGAGATAAGCTTCGGCATTGGCCTTATAATCCTCCGCATGAGCAGCATCAAGTGCCGACAATTCATCTCTGACGGTTTCTACCGCAGACATCCAGTTTTGTACATCAAACCAGATATGTGGATCATACTCAGATCCCATTTCTGGGCTAGCTGCACGCAATTGATTTTGGGCAATGTTTTTGGACACGGGTATAACAGGCTTTTTCTTGCTAATTTTCTCCAGGATGTCCTGCATTTTCCCTTCCAGATGCAACCCGTTATAAAAAATGATGTCGGCTTTATCCAGCTTACGCATATCTCCCTGAGACGCCTTGTACAAATGTGGGTCAACGCCTGACTTCATAATTCCAGTGACCTCCACATGAGCACCCCCGACCTTCCCGACAATGTCAGAGATCATACCGATGGTAGTCGTAGCCTTTATTTTCTGTCCCGCCTCTTTCGTAGCTCCCTGTTCTGTCTTCTTGGCATCTGTACATGCAGTCGCTAAGACCAGAACTAGAGACAACACTCCAACCGTCGCTACCCATTGTGGCAAAGCCTTCTTAAACTGCTTGTTCATGTTTTAAAATCCTCCTCTTAATATTTGTTTTGGGACAAACTATTTCCTTGAGACAATTATTTTTTACCCATACTATATTTTAGAGTATACACTAAAGTTTTTACCTAGGGAAACATTTTTGAAATATAAATCTTAACTATTCTTTTATATCGTTCGATTTTGGCTCGCCGAATGTGTAATATATAGAAGATATCCGGTCGTTATACCAAAGAAACCATACAAAGAAGGTGCAAGTCATGGACCCAACAGGATACAGCCCTAATTGGAACAAGCGTCGGCAAATACAGTTACGAAAAATACTGCTCATTTTTATGCTGGTGTGTTGTCTGTTTGCCCTAACTTCCTGTGCTCGGGGTGACATTCATGTAGATGTTCATCTGGATCAAAGTGTAGATATGGATGCAACGTTCAGTGTAAACAACCAGACACTGATGATGTTGGACAATCCGGGGCTGCTCGATCGATTAGTTCAACGTATGCAAAGCAATAATGTAGACGTACAGCCGCTATCGGAACAAGGGAGAAAGGGATATCAAATAAAGGGGCATTATCAAGGGGATTGGGGTACAAACCAAAAAAATCCCGATCAGGGTTTAAACCTGCCTGAGGGATTAGAAATAAATCGCGCAGTGAGCCAGCATTTTTTCACAACCAATATGGATCTTACGCTTAAGCTCGATTTGCCTCGGATGCTTCCTCAAGAAGCTCGTGGCCTGAGTGATAAATTAGAACAAATGAATGTGTTCGCACGCAAATTACTAGAACGGCAACTGGATCTTAACTTCAGCCTATCCCTGCCCATCCAGCCTGCTTCCAGCAATGCGGACCGTGTGTCGGATGATGGAAAAACACTCTATTGGGACATTGCTCCATTAGAGTCAAACGAGCTAAAATTGTCGGTCAACGTACCCAATGTACGCCATATCGTGTATGTATCGGCTACGGGTCTCATACTGATCGCGGTAGCTGTGATATTACTGATTCGTAATTATCGTCGTAAAAATAAACATAAATAAAGCAACTAAAAAAAACGTTTCCTAATTTCTGGTGGGGGGATCTGACATTGATCCTCTTCATCCTTGCCAAACCAACGATATCGGTTACGCGCTACCCAGTTATAGGCTGCGTTGCGCACAAAGCGGGGAATCAAGATGAATATATAGGCCAGCGGGTATGGAAAACGAAGGCGTTTGGCAATCCGTAAAGCTGCAGTTGACCTTGTATAATACGTACCGTCTTCAATCAGCACGAATGTATCCCGTTGATCTGTAGACAGTCCACCTGCACGTAAAAGTTCTTGCCCTACCTCAGATTGCAGGGAACCAAAATGGAATATTCCCTTAGGATCACGCTTGATAATGAAGCGGGTTGCTCCCTGACAAAAGTGGCATACCCCATCCACCAATACAATGGAATGTTCGGTATGGACATGATCAGACTGGGTCATCAACGTATTTCACCTCCACAGAGAAATCAACGGCATGAAACGCAACGGTTCGATTATAAACAAAAAAACGCCGAAAGTATCCGACGCTTGTCTAGAAATGTATAATCCTTGCCTGTTTCGAAAAACTAGCTCAATGCTTTCTCAAACAGCTGTTTTGCATTAATTTGCTCTAAAAACTCATCATGGAACTGATCCATACACTTGCAGATAAAATCCTTATGGCATACCGGGCAAGGCGTCGTTAGCAGTCGACTAATATTCGTCAAAGTCCACTCCGGATTACGTTGAGAAAAAACGCGGCACTCCGTTCCATCGGCCAAACTCATTTTAAACTCATAAAGCCCTTCCTTTTCGTTGCTACCAGCCAGCGTGAAATTAACAATATTCGGTCTGTAAGACATCATATCACCCGTATTTTTCAAATTTGTTTCGTACCTGATGACCAGAATCACCTATGACATCTTAATGAATTTTGGCGATGATGTCAAATGGACGCCATTCTCAGCGAATCAAGATTTAGGTGCAAAAGCCGCCGATCAATCGGCGGCCGTGTGTGAAATTTTTAAAAATGCGGTCAAATGACGTTGAGTTCAACATCAATGTTACCGCGAGTGGCTTTGGAGTACGGACAAAAATCATGTGCTTGGCGTGCCAAGTCTTCAGCCTGGGAACGCTCAATCCCCGGTATTTTTACATCCAGACGCACAGCTAACTGGAAACCCCCGTCGCTTGGGTCCTTGCCAATCGATACGTGGCTGGTGACCTCTACATTGTCCACCTTTACCTTGGCTTTACGGGCCACATTTGCCAACGCACTTTCATAGCATGCGCCATAGCCTGCCGCAAACAGTTGCTCCGGATTCGTAGCGTCTCCACCTGCGCCACCCAGTTCCTTTGGTGTGCTCAGCTTATGCTTCAATACCCCGTCTGAAGAAGTCACTGAACCGTCTCTTCCACCTTGTACCGTTGCTGATGCTGTGTATAACGCTTCCATGATTTCATCTCTCCTTCTTCCATCTTATTGGCATTCCGCAGGAATCCTCGTCATGTTAATACATGATTTCCTTCTCGTATGTACTTTAAACGAGCCACGCAAAATGAATCATTTAAAAAGGGATGATAACCCGTTTATTTACCGTATTATTTACCGTTTAGTTCCACCTCTTTTGTGTTTACACTATATGTTATAAGCCCCTAACCCCTAACTTGATGGGCCGCCTGCATTTAGAAAATCCAAAGCAACCAAGCTGCCCCTTGAGAGCAATATAGCTTGGTTTTTTTCATTGTTTAGTTTTAATTAAGATGGTCAATTGCTTCAAAAATACGATGATTTTGCTTGACCACATAAAAGTTGCACTAGACAAAAACTATTGTGGGTGTACAATAGGGATAACGCAATCGCTATGTCACTAATAATATATTTCAATATGAACAAAGAAGGTGAAGCGTATGAAAAATTCAAAGGGCAACTTCGCGGAAATCGCTTCACTATCAGAAGTGAATCGTTCTTTGAGCATCCCGAAGGATGGGACCTGGTTTCGGAAGTTTCTTGCCTTTGCTGGACCAGGCTATATGGTTGCTGTCGGCTATATGGACCCTGGCAACTGGGCTACAGACATCGCTGGCGGATCAAAATTCGGCTACACACTACTTAGTGTCATTCTAATCTCCAACCTGATGGCCATTCTGCTGCAAGCCTTATCTGGCAAGCTCGGTATTGCTACAGGTAAAGATTTGGCTCAAATGTGCCGGGATGCTTACAGTCGCCCTGTCGCGATCGGCTTATGGCTTTTATGTGAAATTGCCATTGCAGCCATGGATTTGGCCGAGGTCATCGGTTCAGCCATTGCGCTGAAGCTGCTGTTCGGTCTCCCGTTACTATACGGAGTCATCATTACCGCATTTGATGTTATGCTCATTTTGCTGCTGCAAAATAAAGGTTTCCGGGCATTGGAAACCCTCGTCATTGTATTAATGGCCACGATTGCCGGCTGTTTTGGCATCAATCTCATTTTGGCACAACCGGAATGGGGCGGCGTATTGGGTGGCTTTGTACCGGACTCACAAATTTTGACGAATCCAAGCATGCTGTATATTGCCATCGGTATTATGGGAGCTACCGTAATGCCACATAACCTGTATCTGCATTCTTCTATTGTACAAACCCGCAAATATGAGCAGACATCAGCAGGTAAACGGGAAGCTATTACATTTGCAACTTGGGATTCCAGTATAGCGCTCATGTTCGCTCTATTCATTAATGCGGCCATCTTGATCGTAGCAGCTGCCGTATTCCATACAGCAGGAAGAACAGATGTAGCAGAGATTAGTGATGCCTATTATCTGCTTTCGCCATTGCTGGGAACCACACTTGCGAGCATACTGTTTGGAGTGGCGTTACTCGCATCAGGTCAAAACTCGACCGTAACAGGCACTTTAGCCGGACAAATCGTGATGGAGGGCTTCTTGAATCTTCGTCTCTCACCTTGGTTGCGTCGTCTGGTGACCCGTCTTATCGCGATCATTCCAGCGGTCATCGTCACTGCGATTGCAGGTGAAAAAGGTGCGGAAGAGTTGCTAGTGCTGAGTCAGGTTATTTTATCCATCCAACTCCCTTTTGCCATCATTCCATTACTGCTCTTTACCAGTGACAAAAAGATTATGGGTGAATTTGCGAATAAAATGTGGCAAAAAGTACTAACCTGGATCGTGACCGCTATCATCATTATCTTGAATGTAGTGCTTATTATTCAGACGATTACAGGTTAATCGGTAGCAAAATCATAAAAAGGTATCTCACTTGCCTCCATGGCAGCGAGATACCTTTTTTTTACTCACCCTATTTTATTGGACCTCTATAAATAAGTGTTGGTCTAATCGTTAAAATGGTGTATTGCACTCACATAATAATGAGACTCAGCAGAAATCTCAAACCCTATTGACCTGTAGAGATTCAAGGCTCGTTTATTTTGAGTAACCACTCCTAGTCGAATCTGAGTGTACTGCTTGGCAAGCAAGATGTTAACTACACGAGCAAGAATTTCCCGGCCATACCCTCTGCCTTGGTATAATGGATGTACACAGAAGTCATGAATAACTGCTGTATCCGTATGAACATGATTGACTCGGACCATTCCAACCGGTGTCAGTCTATCTACAGCGAGGTAGGTAACACGTTCTGGTTCTCTCGTATGTTTAAAATAGTTCCTTGTCCAAGACTCTGAATCCCCAAAAGCTTGTGACGAACATTTAACCATAAAATCAAAATCTTGAGCTTCTTCTAGTCGCAAAACTAAGCCGGAATGATGTAACATATCAGAGCGGAACTGAACTAAATGCATAGTAAATTCAGACGTATTAAAGTTCGCCCCCAAGTGCTTCACACAATCTATTCCAGGTTTTGAATTGGACGGGATTCTGATACGACATGTTTTGATGCCTTGTATTTGCATCTCTGCTGCAGCTTTGTTCATTAAGGAGCGGAACACACCCTGACGCCGATAATCCGGATGAACCATAGCGTTAATATTAGCTTCGATTTCATCTGATGTATACCAACTGAGATAGCCAATGAGCTGGTTGCCCATTTGACAAAGGAATGCTTTATCCCCACCGTTTTCTTTTAGGCTTTCTATGCCCACTCTCAAACTTGAACCATCAAAATCCTTGCATAGTTGTTCTAACATTCGTACCCGAGAAATCTGATGATTTGAAAAATCATTCATTTTTAAAATTTTATATTCCTGCATATTATTTGTTGCCCACATCAAGAAGAAAACACGCAGTTTATGGACGATTAGGCGCTGTCCTTCTATAGTCTGTCCGCTTATTCATCGTTACCATTCGGACCGCCTCCTTGAGCATATGTGAGTATAATTTTAACTTAATCATCAGACAAATCAATAATATTATATTCTCAACGCTTGCCAGCCTTCGTCTGCACTTGAGCTTCAAGCGCGAGATTCAGCTTGAGCACGTTCACACGCGGCTCGCCGAATACCCCTGCGCTGCGGCCTTCTGTCTGCTCCTGCACCAGCGCCTTCAGCTGGTCCTGACCAATCCCCGTCAAGCCGCTAATACGCGGAATTTGAGCCTGTGCCGCCTGTGGCGAGATGTGCGGATCTAGACCGGAGCCGGAGTTCGTAATCAGGTCCAATGGAACCTGACTGACGGGTACATCCGGGTTATGCTTCTGCCAATCCGCAATAGAATCCTTGATCCGCTGCACCAATGCCGGGTTCGAGGGTGCGTAATTACTTGAGCCTGAACCAGCCCCATTGTAATCGATACTTGATACCCGGCCTTGGAAAAACGCCGGATTGGTAAAGGACTGCCCAATCAGCTCAGAACCGATTACCCGCCCCTCCGTGTCACGAAGCATACTGCCGTTTGCTTGCTGCGGAAACAGAACTTGCGCCACTCCTGTGCTGACTAGCGGATATGCCAATCCGCACAATAGGATCATTAGCACAGAAGTTCGCAAAGCCACTCCAATAACCGCGCTTCCTCGCATCTCTTGTCTCTCCGGTTGATTTTCTGACACTGCCTCCGTCCCCGTACGCTTGTTATGACCTTGTCCGCCAGATCCGGCTTTCTCATGTGCAGCAAACCTGCGTCCAGACAACATCCGATAAAAACCACTCATGTCGCTCACCCTTTCTGCGCTAAATCCACAAATGTACCAGCAAATCAATGGCCTTAATGCCGACAAACGGTACCACCATACCGCCCAGGCCATAAATCAGTAAATTCCGTCCCAGCAAGCGATCCGAGCTCATAGGCTTATACTTCACGCCCTTCATAGCCAGCGGAATCAGAAGTGGAATAATGACCGCATTAAAAATGAGTGCCGATAAAATAGCCGAGAGCGGGGAACCCAGTCCCATGACATTCAGTGCACTCATTTGTGGAATAGCCAGCATGAACATCGCCGGAATGATAGCAAAATATTTAGCAACATCGTTCGCAATACTGAACGTTGTCAATGCCCCGCGTGTCATAAGCAGCTGCTTACCGATGGCGACCACCTCAATAATTTTGGACGGATCAGAATCCAGGTCCACCATATTAGCAGCTTCCTTGGCCGCGACCGTACCGCTATTCATGGCAAGACCGACATCTGCCTGGGCCAGCGCAGGCGCATCATTGGTACCATCTCCAGTCATGGCAACCAGCTTGCCCTGCTCCTGCTCACGGCGGATAACCGCAATTTTGTCCTCAGGCTTGCTTTCTGCTACAAAATCGTCCACACCTGCTTCACGTGCAATTGTAGCAGCGGTCAGCGGATTATCACCGGTACACATAATCGTGCGGATGCCCATTTCCCGAAGCTGATCGAAGCGCTCCTTCATGCCCGGCTTCACCGTATCCTTCAAATAAATAATGCCGTATATCCGATCATCCAGCGCCACCGCTAACGGTGTACCTCCTTCTGCGGCTACCTGATTTGCTTTTTCCTCCAGATCGGCCGGAACACTGCCTTTTTGCGATACAATCCACTGCCGGACAGAGTCCACGGCGCCTTTGCGTACTCTTCGTCCATCGGCGAGATCCAGACCACTCATCCGGGTTTCTGCCTTGAACTCGATAAAGGTCCCACCTGCTGCCAAGGATTCATCCAGCGTGTACTCCTGCTTGCGCATCAATTCCAGCACCGAGCGCCCCTCAGGTGTCTCATCCTTTAGTGAACTCATCGCCGCCCATTTCGCTAACTCTGCCTTTTCTACACCATCTACCACCACGAATTCACTCGCCATCCGGTTTCCGAAGGTGATGGTACCCGTTTTATCGAGAATCATCGTGTTGATGTCCCCGGATGCTTCTACCGCCTTGCCTGACATGGCCAGCACGTTAAACTGGGTAACCCGGTCCATACCGGCAATCCCAATAGCCGACAAAAGCCCGCCAATCGTGGTCGGAATCAGACAGACTAGCAACGAAATCAGCACGGGAACAGGCAAATCAATCTTAAAATGACGGGCTATCGGAGCCAGTGTCACCACCACAATTAGAAAAATAATCGTTAAACTAATCAGCAATGTATTCAGCGCAATTTCATTTGGCGTTTTTTGCCGCTGTGCACCTTCCACGAGCGAAATCATTTTATCAATAAACGTCTCACCCGGCTCAGTTGTAATCCGCACCTTAATACGGTCACTGACCACCCGCGTCCCACCGGTTACCGAGCAAAAATCACCGCCCGATTCCTTAATGACCGGAGCTGATTCTCCCGTAATCGCAGATTCATCCACCGAAGCCAGGCCTTCAATGACCTCACCATCACTTGGAATCATTTCGCCCTGAGAGACGATTACCACGTCACCTTTACGCAATGCTGTCGAGCTGACTACTTGAATCTCATTTCCGACAAGCTTATTAGCTTGCGAGTCCTGCTTGGATTTTTTCAAGGAAGCAGCTTGTGCCTTCCCCCGTCCCTCCGCGAGCGCTTCGGCAAAGTTAGCAAAAAGCAGCGTGAACAACAGAATAATAAATACAGCCAAGTTAAAGCCCATTTCCTTGCCGGCTCCAAAATAACCGGGAAGCAGTAGCATGAGCAGTACGACCAATGTACCGATCTCCACGACGAACATGACAGGATTTTTCATCATGATCATTGGATTTAATTTGATAAAGCTATCCTTGATCGCCTGCTTCAAGATGCTTCTATCCAGCATGCGTTTGCGTTCTTCCTTCATGATCAAGCACCCCGTTCATCCATTCTCATTTTTCTTCTTCATGCTCATTTTTCATCACATGGTCAAAAATTCAGCTACAGGACCCAATACGATCACCGGCAAAAAGGTTAACGCACCAATCAACAGAACAACTCCGATGAGGATGGCTCCAAACAGCTTGTTGTCCGTGCGCAGTGTGCCTATCGTCACCGGGGTCGGGGCTTTGGCATTCAACGAAGCTGCCACAGCCAGCAATGCAATCATGGATACATATCGTCCAAAAAACATAACTGCTCCTGTTGTAACATTCCAGAACACGTTGTTATCTGAAAGGCCTTCAAATCCTGAACCGTTATTTGCCGCAGATGATGCATATTCATAGAGCACCTGAGTCAACCCGTGATATCCGGGGTTAGAGACCGCATCGTATCCCCAATGACTCATAAACGCAAGCGCAGTTGGAGCAAGAATAAGAAACGGATGTACCAAAATGGCAATCGCAATCAGCTTCATTTCCTTGCCTTCAATTTTCCTACCCATAAATTCCGGGGTTCTTCCGACCATCAAACCGCATATAAACACCCCCAGAATCGCATACATCAGCATATTCATCAGCCCGACGCCCTTGCCGCCAAAAATGACGTTTAGCATCATTTCTCCCAAAGCAGCCATACCACCTAGCGGGGTCAGTGTATCATGCATATTATTGACCGAACCTGTCGTCGCCGCCGTTGTGACCGCAGTGAATAATGCCGATTGTCCAATGCCGAAACGAACCTCTTTCCCTTCCATGCTTCCCTGAGATGCATCCATACCCAGTGCCTGGATTAACGGATTACCTGTCTTCTCCGACACATACGTTATGGATAGAAAAATAAGGAACAAGACCATCATCGAGCTAAAAATAATCCAGCCCTGCTTGCGATTACGGGCAAACAATCCAAAAGTATACGGCAACGAAGCCGGCATTACCCACATTGCTAATATTTCCAGTACGTTCGTCCAAGGACTTGGATTCTCAAAAGGATGAGCAGAATTAGCTCCCGCAAAACCGCCCCCGTTCGTGCCCAAATGCTTGATGGATTCCAATGAGGCAATAGGTCCCATAGCAATCTGCTGCTGTGTACCGCTTAAAGTCGTAATATCCGCTGTAGGCTGTAGCGTCTGTGGTACTTTTAGTCCCACCAGCACCAGCGTAAGTATAAAGGCAAGCGGCAGGAAAATCCGTATGTTGGCTTTAATAAAATCTTGAAAAAAATTACCCAGCCCTTCACCGCGCCGCGTCAATCCCCTCATAAAAGCCGCAGCAACCGAAAACCCCGAAGCAGCCGAAGTAAACATCATCATCGTGACGAACGCCATCTGTGTCAGATACGTAAGCCCGCTCTCACCGCTATAATGTTGGAGATTCGTATTGGTCATAAAGCTGATTACCGTATTAAAGGCCAGTGATGCTTCCATATTACTGTTTCCAACCGGATTGCCCGGGAGTATAGCCTGCAAGCGCAATAGCAGGTAGCTGATCCCCACAAGCACCACATTGGTTGCAATGAAACTCATAGCATACGTGGTCCAACGCATGCTGTCCTGTTTCTTCAAGCCTACAGCCTTATAAATCAGCTTTTCCGTCCCACCAAAAATCCGATCCGTCCGATTCGGTTCATTCGAAAATACGTGATACATATAGGTACCCACTGGCTTAACCAAGAGCAGCAATATGACGATCACAATTCCAATTTGCAGTAGCTCCATCCTCTATTCCTCCTTAAAATGCTCCTGCATTTGGAACAACAGACCTGCTTCAGACCATCCATTGAGTGCACACGTTTGCGAAAATCTGCCCCTCTGATGCTTCATTCTTGATCTGCTGTTCCCGCCTGCTCGATCCTATAGTTGACTAGAACTTTTCAGGATTCAGGAGTGCGTAGATTAAATACACGAACACAATAACCGTGAGCCCTAGCACAACGATCATCCTCTTCGCCCTCCTTTTGAGGTCTGCGCATCACACCAGCGTATAAACAGTAATATCACTCCATAACTCACAGCCATTACGAGCAGCATGTATAAATCCATCATGTTCCTATCCTCCGTATCGCTCCTCAGATTGTCCTTTTGATTCCATCATAAAATCATAAACCAGCTATGTTATAAGTGCTTATCCGTTCAGCAGGAAACCCACCTCTCCGTTCAATGTGTAGATCACATGGTCCGCTCCCAATCCCCGATAAATTCCTTGCGGATTACAGCCGTGCGTTATAACATAGATCGATTCTGATGTTAGTGGCCGACATATTTGCAGGAAACGGCAAGTCAAATTCAAGCTGTTTTCGAACAAATACACACTCCCAATTTCTTTACTAGGAAAATTCCATTTTCCCGCTTGCATCGTATTGATGCGCACAATGTGCTCCACACCCATTTTTTTGAGCTGTCGTTCCTCCTGAGTGCTATTTGTGAGAACTGCAAACGCCAATTTTTTGAACATAAGCAATTTCACAAAACTTCTGCCCGCTTCATTCGGTGCAGTGACAATAATTAACCGACCTTCCATCAGTAGCTCCTCTCCCGGTATAAAAAGACAACAAAAAGAAGCCGAAGGAAAAAGGCTTCCTCCGGCTTCATACATTCCATGATAAAATAAACCATGGCTGCACACGGCGGTTTGTTGCCTCTCCCTGTACGCTTACGAGGTTAGCTGTCGGATTCGGACGTGAGAGTCGCCCTATTTACGGCACTTGACCGGAAAATTCACCCCATGAGACACACGGCTTTCAAAGCCGTACATACTCGTTGGTTCCCCCGTTTTTGCAACTGCAAAATTCAGCGCTTTAGACAATTCGTTGTTGCTTCATTGGTGTTAATTTGAAATTACGTCTTGAATCATACACCCGTGCAAGGAAGACTGTAAAGCTCAACGGCGGGGCTATAAACCACCCTTTAGAGCATAGGAGATTAAGAATAACGCTTACAAGGCATCTATGCTTCTCGTATCTCTTTAAAACTCTGTATTTCACCCCTTTTTGAAAATGAAAGGCATGTCAATATTGGCGTAGGGTATGGCTTAGTTACTCCTTATTTGCAAAAAGGAAAGAAAATACGCTATACGTGCCAGATAATTACCGATTGAACCCGTTTTTATGAGAAGAAACACCTCAATTAGCTCCATTTGAAGTGCGATTTACCGTTTTGAACAAAAGACGATTTTACAATGGTCCAATGCCCGTATACTCTTCCGGACTTGCAACCCCTTGTTGAGTTGCTTACAATTTAATTGCAGAATATTGAATGAGGAGGGATATCATGAGCGTATATAAATATGATGCACAGACCCTACAAGGGGTACAAATTCCGTTATCCACATACGAAGGGAAAGTTCTACTTATCGTGAATACTGCCAGCAAATGTGGGTTAACCCCCCAGTACAAGGCGCTACAAGAGCTATATGACCAGTATCATGAACAGGGGCTCGAAATTTTGGGATTTCCCAGCAACCAGTTCGCCAAACAAGAGCCGGGCTCCAGCGAGGAGATCTCTGAGTTTTGCCAAATCAATTACGGTGTGACCTTCCCCATGTTCGCCAAGACAGATGTCAACGGTGATCAGGCACATCCTCTATTTCGCTACCTGACCCACACTGCTCCGGGAGTATTAGGCTCCAAAGCGATCAAATGGAATTTCACTAAATTCTTAATTACACGAGAAGGTAACGTATTTAAGCGTTATGCGCCGCAAACCACTCCAGATAAGCTTATAGGAGATATAGAGAAGCTTTTGCGGAAAAACTGACATCTTTCTTCATTACAGTTAACGAGCGGTCCGCTGTCCATATGACCGCTTCTGTAACAGAATGATATAACGAAAAATATTTAACGAAAAAAGCACCCCTTCACGTAAAACGTGTCAGGATGCTTTTTCAACTGGGTATTACACATAATGCGGTCGAGAGGACTCGAACCTCCACGGGCGTACGCCCACTACCCCCTCAAGATAGCGTGTCTGCCATTCCACCACGACCGCATGTCATAATGTATTGAGGCAACAGATTTATTATACTCTCTCAGCAACAATTTGTAAACAATAATATTATAATTATTTTAGTGTAACTTTATATAACGTATATAAGCAATAAAATTATTTAATTTGACATGAAAGAGCTCAAAGTGTAAATATATATTACATAAATAATTGAACTATTATTATATAAATAAGATTAGAGTCAAATAAACTGACACAAATATTCACCTCAAGGAGGCGAACCATCCTGCATAAAGGTAACCGATTGCTAAACTACGCATTGTTGTTGGACCCTTCCCTACCCATTGGTGGTTTTACCCGTTTCTACGGACTGGATGAACGTTTCCGTAACGGAAACTTGAACAGTCTACAGGATCTGAAACATTTTATGCGAGACGATTGGTATCCTCAAATTACAACCCTTGACGGCATGGCCATCAAAAGTCTGTATGCAGCCATCCAGCAGAATGACGGTTGGCGGATCGCCCTTATTGATAAAATGCTGTACACCCAACATCCTTCCTCGCAGTATGTGAAAAAATCGCGACTTTCTGGCCAGCGTCTGCTCAAGCTCACCAAGGCTCTTTATCCTTGGCTTGCATTTGACCAACTGGAAGACACACTCACTCAATACAATGCAATTGGCACACTCGCTACTGTCCACACTTGGATTAACTTCCTTCTCGGAACCGATATAGAACAGACCATTCACGGCTATTTTGCCACAGCGGTATCCTTCTGTATCGAAGATGCCTTCAGACTGCTCAATCCTCCTTACGAGGAAAAGAATCCTCTTATCGATCACATGACCAGCGAGTTGCTCACCACCTGGAAGAAATTTAACGAACCTACGCCAAGCTTATTTCAGCCTCACCTTTTCCATAGCCATCAGACCAGTTCCTACATCACTCAGCCACCCTATATGAGCCATAGTAGCCAATTGAATGCATCCAGGCCCTTTTCCTCCTCCATCCTATTCAAACGCCTTCCAGCCTCCCTCTGATGCGTCGTTTTACCAGTCTAGCAGTCACAATAAAAATACTCTGCCCTTTTCTCAAGCGGCAGAGTATTTTTAATTCATGTATCCAAATTCATACCACTCACAGACTATAGTCGGATTATTTTCACTTTTTGCACTTAATTAAGTAATTATTTTAATAAAATAACGCATTTAAGATTGTATAAACACGTATAAAAGTGTATCATAGTTTTAGATGGTTAATTCTAACATGTTTACTGATGATTATTATATCACACCAATTATTCTGCAAGAATCCGTAAGGGGCGATTTCTCTTGAACAACAAAATGCCTGTCACCTCCTTCGGGTGGGCCATCAAACAAAGGCTTGTCGAGCTTCGACTGGATCAGAAAACATTTTGCGAGACACACAATATCCCGCCTTCACGCTTGTCCAATCTGATTCACGGCACCCGTAAAGCACAAAGGTACAGAAAACAAGTTGCTGCAATTCTGAATATCGACGATAACGATTATAAGGAGGCGACACCACACTAAACCCAACAAGCATTCCAGCATCCGACGCGCCGCCATATTATCAGGAAATCAAATAAACCCGTAAACCGAACCCCTTAGTCCGTTTTACGGGTTATCCACCCAGGCGTTTAGCCATAGATTATTCAAGTTTCGCTTTGTCCTTCTCCCTTTTTTGCTTACGGTATTTCGCAAATTCAACATATTCTAAAATAAAGTTCTGTTCTTCTGTCTCAAGATCTTCAGCCTGGCAATTCAACGGCCCCATCACCCCAAAAAAATAAGCAGCCTTCTGCTCCTGAAGCACGCCTTCCCCCGGCTTAATTCCTTTCATCAACCAGTCGAGCGATACATTAAAAAAGTCCGAAATCTGAATCAAATGGGCGGTACCTGGCGTTGTTTTTCCTCTTCTCCAATCACCGAGATTCCCTGAGCTGATTTTAAGCTTTTCACAAAATGCCTTCTTGGTCATTCCCCGATCCTTAATTAAAGCTTCAATTCGCTGATAAATAGTTTGATCTCCCAAAACGTTTCCCCTCCGACACTGTAGCTTTTTTCTAATTATTTTTCAATTGTACACATTAGAACATCCTTATCAAACCTCACAGCAAACATTAATCAGTAGTTGAATTATGCTGGTTTTTCTCTTTACGAAAACGGGTAAATTCAATATACTCAAGTATAAAATCTCTTTCCGCCTCACTTAGCGATTCCCCCTGGCAATTCAGTTGCCCTGAAGCTCCAAAAAAATAAGGGTCCTGCGACTCCTTTAGTACTTTACTCTGCACATCTCGACCCAGCATAATCCAATCCAGACTAGCATTAAAAAACGAAGCGATTTCAATGAGTTTATTCGTGCCCGGTGTCGTTTTTCCTCTTTTCCAATCTCCAAAGTTTCCTGTACTAATGCCCAACTGCTGGCAAAACGCCTTTTTCGTCATACCTCGTTCCTTAATGAGCTCCTCAATGCGTTGGTAAATAGATTGCATAGAAGTTCCTTCCTCCCTAGCAGGCTCTCCAAATAACGATATCATGTACCCTGTTCCCATTTCAAAGATCACGTATGCTAAAATTACCGAATTATGTATGTTGGTTTTCATTATACCACAATATGCAACAAAAACCGCCTGTTTTCCGAAGAAAGGGCGGTCTTTAAGTCAGTTCGCTTACGCCAATCAATCACGTAGCAGAGTTGTCGATTTTAAGTAAAATCTGCTTCAATTCGTTCAACGTTTCACTCAAGTGCAATAATTCTTCTTCCGGCAGATACACCAGTCTCTCTTGAATTTTATTAGAGAAGGTATGAAATACCTGTTCACAAAAAGCGTCGCCTTCTTCTGTAATGGCTACGTTCACGACTCTACGATCCGAGTCACACGATTGGCGGTCAGCCAACCCATGCTCCACCAGCTTATCCAGAAGAGGAGTCATATTCGGGCGTGAGACATTAAGTTGTTTGGACAAATCGGATACTGTAGACGAACGTACTTCACGCAGAAGCATGAGCACCTGAAAGTTATTAGGCGACAAATGCAATGGAAAATCAAGCGGACCGTAGGTGAAAAATTTCTTCTTCACAATCGGAAACAAGCCCAAAATATTTTCTGATATATTTCCTAACAGTTGAGTGTCCATATTTTTCACCGTCACTTCATAAGTTTATATATTTATTATTCTATAACATTATGGCGTCATATTATACTATGGAATCATTATTTCATCATAATCATTGTTTAATTGCATCAATGCACAAATAAAAAAAGCCTCTAACGCGAGAGACTTTTCCGTTTATTCCATTGATGCGGTCGAGAGGACTCGAACCTCCACGAGCGTACGCTCACTACCCCCTCAAGATAGCGTGTCTGCCATTCCACCACGACCGCATAACAAAATATATATGGTGAGCCATGAAGGACTCGAACCTTCGACACCCTGATTAAAAGTCAGGTGCTCTACCAACTGAGCTAATGGCTCATGCTATTCATCCAAGCTGTCCGCCATTAGACCAGACCTCAGGAATTCCCCTTAAGCATGCAACATGTAGTCTATAAAGACAACAATGACCCGTAGGGGATTCGAACCCCTGTTACCTCCGTGAAAGGGAGGTGTCTTAACCCCTTGACCAACGGGCCTTATTAATGTACACCAACTTGGCGACAAGAAAGAGTATATCAAATAGAATAGTAAATGGCAATACTTATTTTTAAAAATTTTAAAAAAGTTATTTTATATAATTATAAAATGCATGTTCACTTACATTAACTTATCTATAATCATCTAACCCCTGAAAAATCATGATAAATGATTGCAATATCACTTACATTTACTTATAATCACTTACGAGATACCGAAATGATTATATATCAGAGGAGCTTTCTATGTATCAGGAAGAACGAATGTTAAAAATCGTTGATTACTTACAGCTTCACAAGCGTATTTCGGTGGATGATATTTGTGAAATTTTTAATGTTTCACGGGATACGGCTCGTCGAGACCTGGTAAAACTTGAAGAGCATCAAAAAATTATTCGCACCCGCGGCGGCGCCCTACTCCCTAAACTGCATCACGATCCAATTGGAAATTATAACGAAAGACTACTTACTGTATCAGAGGAGAAACAAGTGATCGGACAACTGGCTGCCAGCATGGTACGAAATAGGGATCGTATTATATTGGATTCCTCGACCACCGTACAGGCGTGCGCAGAAAGACTGAATGTGCAGGAATGTTCGGTTATCACCAATTCAATTAATCAGGCTGACGTACTATCTGGAAAAGACGGTGTCTCCATTCATCTGTTGGGAGGCCGCCTGCAAAAAGAGCACCGATATGTATACGGCTCGTCCGTAATCGCCACTTTGTCTCACTATTTTGTAGACAAAGCTTTTATCGGGATTGGAGGTATATCAGCTCACGGACTAAGCCTGATTCATGAAGAAGACGGTATGCTGAAGCATCAGATGATGAAACAGGCGGATCAGGTGATCATCCTTGCGGACCATTCGAAATTCGGAATCAATTTCCCATATCGTTTTGCTGATTTGTCTGAGGTTAATATCGTGATCACCGATCGCTTGCCAGAATCAGCGATGCTGGAAATTTTGCAACACCATGATATCGAAGTGGTTGTCCCCTCATAAATTTGAAGCCAATTGCTCTAACTAGACGCGATATTTGTATAACAGAGAGATCAAAAGACAGGAGCTGGAGAGAAATGAAACTGTTTGCGATTGATATGGATGGAACGCTACTGAACGAGGAAGGAAAAATAAGCAAAGCCAACGCAGAGGCAATCCGCAAGGCACAGCAGCAAGGTGTTCAAGTGACGATTGCCACTGGCAGAGCCGCTTATGACGCCTGGACAAAGTTAGAGGAAGCAGAGCTGGTTACTCCCGTCATTGGAGCAAACGGCGCCACTGTACACGATGCGCATCGTCGCCAGTTAACCTCTACTCCTATGGGCCGGAGCGAAACATTTGAAGTGCTGAGCTGGCTCGAGGGTAACGACTTCTACTATGAGGTCATGACAGACCGGGCCATTTATTCTCCACAAAAGGGACATCAGCTACTTGCTGTTGAAATGGACCGCTTGCTGAGCGCCAATCCAGATATTTCACTGGATACTTTATTACATGCAGCTGAAAAGCAATATGAACAGACCGGGCATACCCGCATCGCTTCATATGAGCAGATTCCACTGGATGTAGAGATATATAATGTGCTCTGTTTCTCCTTTGATCAAGCCAAATTGGAATGGGGGCGTGAACGTTACCGAGATTTTCAAGGTCTGAACATGGTCATTTCCTCAGATCGTAACTTTGAAGTCGAGCATAAGGATGCGTCTAAGGGTAATGCATTGCGCTATCTCGCGAATCATCTGAGCATCCCCATGCAGGAAGCGGTAGCGATCGGAGACAACTATAACGATATTTCCATGCTGACGATGGCTGGGAGAGGTATCGCCATGGGCAATGCAAAAGACGATATAAAGGCAGTCTGCTCCGACGTTACCCTGACCAATGTGGAAGACGGCGTTGCTCATGCTCTGTTGAACTTACTCAAAACCATCAAGGCTGACACTGTGAAATAGAAGGGATTGGCTGCTACGTTACTTAAAAAGCAGATCTATACAAAAGCAGATCTAAACGAAAAGGACGCTCGCATGCATTGTTACCATGCATACGAGCGTCCTTATTCTACTTAAAATACCAACGGAGAGAGAGGGATTCGAACCCTCGCACCGCTTACGCAGTCTAACCCCTTAGCAGAGGGTCCCCTTATAGCCACTTGGGTATCTCTCCATGGCTCCCCGAACAGGACTCGAACCTGTGACAACTCGATTAACAGTCGAGTGCTCTACCAACTGAGCTATCAGGGAACATTACTGTAAATTATCATACAGTATGGTTAATTTACCATGAATCAGGGGGTTACGTCAAGTGTCAACAAGCGAAGTTTACCTCCACATTTTCCACAGCGATATCGCTGTGGGTTCATTTTACGCTTGCGCATATACTCCTGTTGACAGGAAACACACACCAGCTTGTAACGATAAGGCTGAGGTTTTCTTCCCACTCTTCCCGGCAGAGTCTGACAATGCCTGCTCCCTCCTACACGGGCCAGCCATGCTTTGAAATCAGCATCACGATGCTGATAGCCCATTCCGCGCAGATGTAGATGATAATGGCACAGCTCATGCTTTATTATTTTTTCCACTTCAGAGCGTCCATAAGCGGCGAGTTGATGTGGATTAATTTCAATATGATGACTTTTCATAAAATATCGACCGCCTGTAGAAGACAGGCGCGAGTTAAAGGTGGCTTGATGCTGAAACGGCACGCCAAAGCTCTCCAGCGAGATGCGCTCTACCCATTCTTGAAGTTCTTTATTACTCATGGAAGGGTTCATTGAATTGCTCAGAGACTCGGACTCCATCTTTATGGTTTCCCTCCTTTGCTCCATACTGACAAGCATATTATAAAATAACGGCCGAAGTCTAACCCTGGTTCATTAAGCACACTTTAGGTATCCACCCCATATGCTAAACATACAGATGTAACGCAGAGGAGGAGATCGGCTTGCCTCAATGGCTTAGTAACCAGCTCATGCGGGCCTTTTACAAGAAGGACCGACGCCAAATTAGACTGTTGAATGATTGTTGGTTTTTTTATCATAAAGCACCTGGTATAGAATTTGATGCCAACAACGGATAGAATCAGAAACATCCAGAAATGGAAAACCGGAGTCTCCGATATGATTCGGAGATTCCGGCTTTTTTTATACCCTCACAAAATGTCATATAGCTTTATTTATAGCACTATGCCTGTGCATCTGCGGGAGGTTTCATGGTCAGACCTACCCTGCCTTTTTTCAAATCAACATTCAACACCCACACCGTTACGTTATCACCAACAGATACAACATCCATCGGATGCTTAACAAAACCACTGCGCAGCTGTGAAATATGAACCAGACCGTCACTTTTAATACCGATATCAACAAACGCACCAAAATCAATGACATTGCGGACAGTTCCTTGAAGTTCCATACCCGGTGCCAGATCCTCGATCTTCAACACGTCCTTGCGGAATACAGGCAATGGCAGCTCGTCACGCGGGTCACGCCCCGGCCGCTGGAGGCTGTCCAAAATATCCCGCAATGTTGGCACACCAACTTCCAGCTTCGCTGCCAACTGCTCAATATTAGACACATTCAGCGCTTCTGTCGCAGCTTTCGAACCCAGATCATGGGCACTGATGCCCAGTTCCGCCAGCAGGCGGTCTACGACAGCATACGATTCAGGGTGGATCGGCGTGCGATCCAGTGGATTTTCGCCACCTGGTATACGGATAAAACCAATGGATTGCTCGTAGGTTTTTGCACCAAGACGCGGCACCTTCTGCAACTGACGACGGTTGCTGAATTTACCGTTTTCCTCACGGTACTTAACGATGTTTTTAGCAATGGTCGCGTTGATCCCTGCTACGTAGGACAGCAGCGCCGAGGAAGCTGTGTTCACATCCACACCAACGTGGTTAACAGCCGATTCTACAACGTCCTTCAAACTTTCATCCAGATGTTTCTGCGACACATCATGCTGGTATTGGCCTACACCAATGGCTTTCGGCTCAATTTTGACAAGCTCAGCCAGCGGGTCCTGCACACGACGCGCAATAGACGCCGCACTTCGCTCAGCTACGTCCAAATCAGGGAATTCTTCCTGTGCCAACTTGGAGGCAGAGTATACGCTCGCACCTGCCTCATTGACGATCAGATACGCGAGGCTGCTGTCACCAATATCCGCGATAACTTCGGCTACGAATTGCTCTGTCTCACGTGATGCAGTTCCGTTACCAATGACAATCAACTCGATATCGTATTTGGCAATCAGCTGCTTGAACGTTTCTGCAGCCTCACGTTTCTTGTTGTTTGGCGGTGTCGGATACGTCACAGCCACTTCCAGCAGCTTGCCTGTGTCATCGACAACAGCCAGCTTGCAGCCTGTCCGATAGGCTGGATCGACTCCAAGCACACGACGCCCCTTAATCGGAGCCTGTAGCAACAGGCTGCGCAAATTGCCTGCAAAGATAGAGATGGCCTGCTGCTCGCCCTTCTCTGTCATTTCAGCACGCACTTCACGTTCGATAGATGGCGCGATAAGCCTTTTGTATGCATCCTCAATGACACTGCGCAGCAGGTCTTCCACCACAGACGATCCTTTAATCACTTGACCTGCCACATAATTGTAAATGGAATCTGGCGCTACCTCCAAGCCAACCTTAAGAATGCCTTCCCGCTCCCCGCGATTAATCGCCAGAATACGGTGAGGTGGCATTTTCTTAGCCAGCTCACGATAGCTGTAGTAATTTTCATACACAGACTCTTGCTCGGTGTCCTTTGCTTCAGAGGTCAACATTCCATGATCCAGTGTATATCGGCGCACCCATTGGCGAATAGCCGCATCATCAGCTATATTTTCGGCCAAAATATCCATGGCTCCTTGGATGGCAGACTCAGGGGTTTCGACTCCCAGCTCAGCATTCACATAGGATTCAGCTTCTTTCAAAGCATCACCCTGCTTCGGCTGACCCCAAATCCAGATGGACAGCGGCTCCAACCCCCGTTCCTTTGCCACACTGGCGCGAGTCTTGCGCTTTTGCCGATATGGACGGTACAGATCCTCCACTTCCTGAAGCTTAGCCGCAGAAGTGATAGCAGCCTGCAGCTCTTCAGTCAGCTTGCCCTGTTCATCAATAATGCGGATGACCTCTACCTTACGATCCTCCAGATTACGTAAATACAGCACACGATCTTCAATTTCACGCAGCTGATTTTCATCCAGCTCCCCTGTCATTTCCTTACGATAACGCGCGATAAAAGGAATGGTATTTCCTTCATCCAATAAACTGATCGTTGTCCGGATTTGCTTGAGTGCCAGCGACAGCTCTCTCGCCACTTGTTTGACAATCCGTTCTTGGCGTTCTGCTTCGTTCGGCTCCTGCCCAATTTCCGTCTTCATTTCCTCGTTAGACAAACCTATCCCTTCTTCCTCACAGCTCTTGTCATACATCATGTCTTTTATTATCACAAAAAATGATTCAAAGCGCCAGCAGGTGACGTAAAAGCAAGCCCTACCTGTATTGTTCTTCGGACATGCAAAAGGACAGCGCTAGAGCGCTGTCCTTTCCCGTTTCACTCGTCGTTCCATCATACTAAAAATCAATCAAACCGAGACTGATCTGTAGCGAGTCGCTCACTTTGCGCATGGTTTCTTCATCCAAATGGGTGATTTTGTCGGTAAGCCTTTGCTTGTCGATTGTCCGGATTTGCTCCAGAAGAACAACAGAATCACGATCAAAGCCATGCGTCGCCGCGTCGATTTCCACGTGTGTAGGCAGCTTTGCCTTCTGAATCTGTGCAGTGATGGCTGCTACGATCACGGTAGGGCTAAACCGGTTGCCGATATCATTTTGAATGATCAGCACAGGTCTGACGCCACCTTGCTCGGAACCGACTACGGGTGAAAGGTCTGCAAAAAAAACGTCGCCGCGCTTTACGATCAATATGGATTACACCCCGCTAACTGTACGGCCCAAGGTGCTGTTTGCATCTTCCTCCGCGTGAAAGGCTTCGGATGCCATGGTCAGGTTAATTTTAGCCATTTCCATGTATCCACGCTGCATAGCTTCACGAATGTAACGTTTTTTACGTTCACCTACATAAAGCTTCATTGCCTGCCTGATAAATTCACTGCGGTTGGAATTTTCCATAGCTACGATCCCGTCCACTTCCTTCAAGAGATGATCTGGCAAACTGATCATTATTCTTTTGGTGTTCTGCAAATTGGCCAACTTCTCTTCCACCCCCAAAACCTTGTCGCCATTGTACCATTATAACGTTATTCCCGGTAATTTATTCAAACGGAATATAAGAGAATGTATATGATATTCGTATATCATCTATGCTGCATTCCATTATAAACTACGCAGTTCGTTTTCGTACAGGCGTTTGATCCCCGAAATACAAGTGTCAGCGGAGCCTAATGCGTCTTTTGACAGTTATAGCGCTCTTTTCTTTCCTTTGTACATATTTCGGGACGTTCTACGAAAACTCCTGCTTTTATCCGGTAATTTGCGTTATGAAATTAATTCCAGTGGGTTGGAAGAAGCGAGTTCACCCGAACGACAGGAACATGATCTCGCATGTAAACACGCGGTACCCTGTCTGCGATCATGCAGATCACCTCATAGTGGATCGTACCAAGCTTGGATGCCAGCTCATCCGCCGCAATGATTTCGCCGGACTGCTGGCCGATGAGAACAACCTCTTCGCCGGTTTGGATTTCTTCCGCATCCTCTGCGAAAGATTGTAAGGATACCATACACTGGTCCATGCAGATCGTACCGAGTACAGGGACGCGACGACCGCGTATCAACACTTCAACTTTCCCACTTAGCATGCGAGAATATCCATCCGCATAACCGATTGGCAGTGTGCCGATCCGCTCTTCACTAGAGGTCACATACCGGGTACCATAACTAACTCCCCATCCAGGAGGAAGCGTCTTGGTATAAACCACCGCCGTCTTTAATGACAATACAGGCAACAGTTCAATGACTTGCCGGTTAACCTCATCAGACGGATACAAACCGTATATACTGATGCCAATCCGCACCATATTGGGGGAAAGGGAAGGGGTATCAATGGTGGCCGCGCTGTTGCCCGTATGTATAATGGGAATAGTAATACCTTGTTCCCTTAGCGCATCCGCCACGCCCCGAAACCGATCATATTGTAGCAGTGTATAGCTTTTATCTTCTTCATCCGCGCGGGCAAAATGGGTGTACATGCCTTCCAGCAGCACTTGCTCTAATTTGTGAGCCTGCTGGACAAAAGCCAAAGCCGCTTCTCCAGGCAGCAAACCGAGTCTTCCCATGCCGCTGTCTATTTTGATGTGCACCTTCAACTTGCGTTCGCTTCCTTGGCGATCCAGTCTGCGGATACCCTCCAGCACTTCCTCACTAAACACAGTCAATGAGATATCATGCTCCCAAGCCGTTTGGACAGCTTCAGGTGGGGTATAGCCGAGTACTAGGATCGGCAGTCCAACCCCCGCATGACGAAGCTCAAGAGCCTCATCCAGAAAAGCGACGCTCAAATAATCTGCACCAAGGCGTTCCATTTCCTTTGAAATTTCTACGGCGCCATGTCCGTAGGCATTAGCCTTGACACAGACCAGCATCAGCTTATCCGCAGGCAATGCCTTGCGAAAGGCTTCATAGTTGGCGCCAAGGTGATCCAGGTTGATTTCGGCCCGGGTCGATCTGTATTGTGCTTGCAAAATCCAGTCACCTTCTTCAATTGTTAGCCTGTAACGTAACCTTTTACCATTTGGAGTGTAGCAAAATCCTTGCTTCCAAAGGTTAATGGTAATGTTCAGAGACGTGGCTGTCAATGGCAGGGGGACTTTGCCAGCCTCCTCTACCATCTTTACAATAGAACAGGATATACAAGCGATGCACATCTTAGACTGCGAATGAACAAAAGACGGATACGGGCGGCAGCAGAGCTTTTTACACTCTAGACCGTCTGCATCCGTCTATAAAATTTTATTTACCCGATTGATCCTGTATAGAAGCGGCAATTTGTATCATTTCGCTCACAGGCAGGTCAGCACTGGTGATTCTGAATTCTATTCCATCATTCATCCAGGTCATCGTCTGTTGTTCGCTTCCTGTCAGAACGGCAAAGCTCCCTCCAATATCAACCAGTTCGCCTGCGGAAAGTGCGACCGCCCGATCTTTTGGACGCGCCTCCACAATGGTATAGTTATACGTTCCGCTATACCGCAACATCACTGCATGTGTACCATTATCCTCCAGCTCCGGCGTATCCTTAATCTGTACTCCGGCTGGCGTGTAGGACGGTTCAATCAAGCCGAATTCACCCAATACAGCTTCTGCGGCATCCGTTCCTGCTGAGGTTCCGGTTGCACCATCCGCTGTGCTCGGTGTTTGTTGCTGCGCCTCTGCGTTAGCTGCTGCTTCCGGCTTGGACGTATCGCCTGTGACAGCTCCGTCGCTCTTCGCTTCACCAGACGGTTGCTGAACATCGTTTCCTACGGTTCCCTGCTCTTGTCCAGATCCACTGGATGTCACGCCAGTCGTCCCTTCTAACGTACCGGAAGAATCGGGCAGACCGCTGGAATCGACTGCCCCTGAAGATGGCGGTCCCTCGCTACCAGCACTCGTTTTTCCGGAAGCCATATTCCGTTCCATATCAAAGGAATCTTTGTCAAACTTCGTATCAAAAGCGAATTGATCGAATTTCAGATCGACAACCACCTTGGCATTCGCATCAGATACCTGTACCTGAGTAGGGGCATAGTTATTTTTGGATAGCCAAATCTTTTGCCTTACCAGCGCATGGCTGTTGTAGTTCGCGGCCACATCAAACACATAGGATTTATCATCGGTAGCCAGCTGACGGGAGGCATCACCGATAATGCTGCGAACCAGCGTTTCATATAAATATACCTGACCCTGATTGTTTGGCCAGTCGCTTTTGAAACGGAAACTCTTGTTCAGGCTAGGGGTCAGTACAAATACACCCTCATCATTACGAAGCACAATTTGTGTAACATCCTTTTTCTCGTTCGTCATGGCAATGCGGTAATAGGACGGCTTGCGGTAGGAAATATCGACCTTGTATTCCTGCGGCGTGTCGCCGGTATGCAGCGTCATCAAAGCTGTACCGTGGTAGCTGTTCAGGTCGCTCACCACGTCACTCAAATCTTTAACCACATCGTCTGCGCTCTTCTTGCCGCACCCGGCCAGCAGCAACGTTACACACATGACCATGGCAAGCATCCATGAAATCCGGCGCATGTCATCAACCCCTTCAGCACATGTTTTAAATGAATTAGTACATGTCTATGAAGGACTTGTTCGATTTATGCAGACTGGCATGACAAGCTTGAGCGTATCCTTGTGTAATGCTATAAAATCTTTTGGAGACTAACCATAAATTCATATAGGAAATAAACCGAAAAACCAATCAAAACTACGCCGGCACAGATCGTAACCCACTTGATGGCAGTTCGGTTCATGGCTTTTCGTGTTGTTGCTACGAGGGTCATTAAGCCTAAATCATGGACAAGAATACCAAACAAAATACCTAAACCAACAATCAAAAATTGACTTGTATTTGACCGATCAAACGAACTTGCCAGCACAGTCCCAAAAACACTTACCCAGAACACTAAATTCCCTGGTGAAACAGCTACAAGCAGCCCATTTTTATAGGAAGAAAATAATGACTTTGTCTTTTTCTCTCCTTCTAGCGCAATATCATGATCCGCATTTTTAATGCTGTCGTACCCTACGTAGCACAAAAATATGGCTCCAACCAGCCACATGATCACCTGTACAACAGGTAAGGACAGAACAGAGGCCAGACCAAAATATAAACCAATGATTAATAACAAATCGATGGTCATCCCCCCAAGCCCAACAATCCATCCATGCATGAATCCATTCTTTAGCCCTTGCTTCGTCATTTCAACCGTGATGGTACCTACAGGTAATGCTATTGAGAAACCTAGTAAAACATATGTAATAAACAATGCCATTTCAAAACCCCTTTCAAATGTATAAAAGCGTTATTCTATACCATAAAAAATGACAAATCAATAAAATTTGAAGAATAAAATGAGCTAGTAACACATGAGACTTATTTTGTACAAAATCGGATGCATTGACCAAGTTTGTCCATTGAGTATTGAAGGTTCAGCGCTTATCATTGCTTTTGTGATAATAATTCTCATTTGCAATATTATGAATCATTCTATTATACGGAGGTTGCTATGATCAACAAGAATTCTACGATTAACAAAAAACCTACTCGACAATACACTTCTCTGATCTATCTATTCTCTCTTATGGGGGCATTGCTGCTGGGGTGCGGCGCATCAGACAACAATCAGACTGCAAACAGCAACACAGCAGCATCAACAAAAACATCGGAAGCAGCCACAACTCGCGCCTACACAGACTATAAGGGACATACAGTAGACATTCCCACGACTCCTGGGCGCATTGCTTACTTCGGAGAAAACTATGGGGATCTATTGGTTTTAGGCGTACAGGCTGTTGGTACATCGACTTCTATGATCGAGGGAAAGATATATGAAAAAAAAGTTCAGAATGTATCGGACCTAGGATTTCCCATTGATTTAGAAAAAACATTGGCTCTACAACCAGACCTAATCATCACCGCCGATACAGACGAAAAACAATACGCAGCGTTATCAAAAATTGCACCTACAATTATGTTCGATACCTTCGCTCCGCTGAATGAGCGTTTGGTACATCTCGGAGACATTGTGAACAAGAAAAAGACTGCGGAAGACTGGCTTGTCCAATATAAAATCAAGGAGGCAGAGATGTGGAGCAAACTTCAGGCGAAAGGTGTAAAACCGGGTGAAACAGCTTCGGTCTTTACCTACTATCCCGGTGACCGTTTGTTCGTCATGGCACGGACAGGCTTGTCGCAAATACTGTATGAAAAAAATGGTCTCAAGCCTACTCCCCTTATTCAGAAAGCACTGGATGAGGACAAAGGATTCGTGCAATTATCACAGGAAGTAATCGGACAATACGCTGGAGATCGGATTTTCATACTAAGCACTCCAAGTTCAGAAGCCCAGCAATCCACCGAACAATTAATGAAAAGCAAGCTGTGGCTTCAGCTCCCTGCTGTCAAGCAGGGACATGTGTACATGCAGGACATTGGCAAAACCGAAAGTGATGCTTCTACTCGAGAATGGCTGCTGGAGGAATTGCCCAAGCTCATAAAATAAGATTGGAGAAGCCTATCGCCCTTGTTGATAGGCTTCTTTTTTGTTGAACCTAAAGGAGGTATACTTATTATGCATATATGATAACCATTCTCAATAAAAGGAGTATTACACCGTGAATCAGCCTTCTTCGTCTGTAAATGCACCCCCGCCCAACTCACTGCTTTTTCATTTTAAGGAAATTGTGTTGGCTAGTGAGTCCAGTGATGGACTAACATCTCGTCCAAGTTCAGATCACTGTCTGCTTATGTTCATCGGCGGGGCTGGAAGGGTGGATATTGGCCAAGAACAATATGTATTCCATTCAGGTCATGGGTATTGGTTAACTCCTGGGGAATCCTATCGCATCGCTCCCTTGGAGGGAACTGTACCTGAATACTACAAAATCACGTTCAAGGTCATTGCTATGTCGTTGGAGACACAATCAGACATGACCTTGGCTGAAAACGCAACGGGCATGCCATCCATATATCTTGGCTCCGTCCTGCCAGAACCGCGTGAATACGTCGTTTCCTCTTCCTCCAAGCCTATTCAGTTGGCTGAAGAGTTATTTTATAGCACCCAACAAACAATACAGCCGCATAGCCAAACCTCTGCATTGCGTCAGCAAATCATGTTTCAAGAGCTGCTCTTGCTGTGGCAGGAAGCCCACGTCCCTATTAAGCATAACGAGGGCTTTAATCCGACATTGCCTGCATCGGTGGAAAGCACCCTTACATATATGGAAAAGCACTACGAAAAGCCCATTACCGTCAAGCAGCTTGCCGAACAGGCGAACGTTTCCATATGGCAATACTCCCAGTTGTTTCGCAAAATAACGGGCAAAAAGCCGCTGCATTACCTCACTGAGCTACGCTTGACTCATGCCAAGCGGCTGCTGCTGGAATGCAAACGGCCTTTACGTGAAATTGCCCGTCAGGTGGGTTTCTCTGACGAATATTATTTTAATCGTCGTTTTAGGCAAATGACCGGGGTTCCCCCTGGTCAATATGCGCTTTCCGCTCCCGGTTCTGTGTGCGTTAAGGATTGGACAGGCCACCAAATTCATATCCCGCGCCAAGCGAGCCGTATCATCTATCATGGAGAAACGATGGGCGATCTGCTCGCGTTAGGAGCCAAAGCCATCGGCGGAAGTCTGCGGCTTAGTGAATACAGCGTCTATAAACATCGTCTTGGGAACGTGACTGATGTAGGACTTCCGCTAGATACCCACTTGACCAGCGCTCTTGATCCTGATCTGATTATCATTGCCAACTCGGATGAACAGGAATATGAGCGCGTTGCAAGCATCGCGCCCACCGTCACCTTTAACTCCTTTGCCGCCCTGGAGGAACGGCTGCGTACACTTGGCGCCTGGCTCGGTAAGGAACGAGAGGCCGAACGCTGGTTAGCTACCTTTGCCGCTCGTAATCTGGCAATGTGGAACCAACTCAGTGCGCATATCACAGCCGGAGAAACCGCCTCTGTCTTTATTTTCGATCATGGCGATCGGCTCTTTGTCATGGGCATGTCCGGATTCTCATCAGCCCTCTACCACCCGCACGGCTTCCAACCCGCAGAGCCAATCCGTAAGGTGCTCGACGAGGGACTAGGCTTCGCAGAAATTGATCCGAATGAATTGCCTGTTTACGCCGGAGACCGCATTTTTATGCTCGTCCCTACAGCACCAGACTCCAAGCATACGCTGGAATGCATGCTCAACAGCCCTCTCTGGCTCAGCCTCCCTGCTGTACGTCAAGGCCGGGTATATTTCGTAGAAGCAGACCGCTGGAACTGGAGCGATGCCATGACTCGGCAAAAGCTGCTCACTGCACTGCCCAAACTGCTCGTTCATTGATACTGAAATGCTGCTATTTTTTCTAAAAAATGCTACATGAGTCCTTGAATACTCCCATCTGCCTCCAGCGACATATGCTCAGCTGCTGGAGATTTGGGCAGTCCTGGCATCGTCATGGTATTACCTGTTTCCACGACTACAAAGCCTGCGCCTGCAGACAATGATACGCTGGACACGTGAATGGTGAACCCCTCTGGCGCACCTAGCAAGGAAGGTTGATCTGAGAAAGAATACGGCGTTTTGGCCATGCATACAGGCAGTTGTCCAAAACCAAGCTGCTCCATACCCGCCAACGCCCGTTTGGCCGCAGGCGTGTAAGCCACCTCTGCCGCACCGTAAAGCTCCTTGGCAATGACACTAATTTTCGCTTGTAAATCAAGCGTATGATCATATAGCGGTGCAAAATGGGCTTTGTCCTCCTGGAGTAAGTTCAGCAGGCTTTGGGCCAATTTTTCTCCCCCTTGGCTTCCGTGCGCCCATACTTGTGAAAGCTCTGCGGGTACACCCAGCTTGCGGCATTCCGAGAAAATCAAATCCAACTCGGCTTCGCTGTCTGTTACAAAATGGTTAATCGCCACCAGTACAGGCACACCAAACTTTTGCAAATTCCGTACATGTCGGCTCATATTGGCTAATCCGAGTTGCAATTGCTCCAGATTTTCCGCATCCAGCTCATGTTTAGCTACACCGCCGTTATATTTCAGCGCTTTGGCGGTTACAACCAGCACAGCCGCATCCGGCTGCAAGCCGGACTGGCGGCACTTGATGTCAAAGAACTTTTCTGCTCCCAGCTCAGCCCCAAATCCCGCCTCTGTGACGACGACCTCTCCCAGCTTCAACGCCAGCTTTGTCCCCATCAGACTGCTACATCCATGGGCAATATTAGCAAAAGGTCCACCATGCACAATAACCGGAGTGCCCTCCAACGTCTGCACCAGATTAGGCTTTAATGCTTCCCGAAGCAGCACAGCCATAGCTTCCACCGCGTGCAGCTCCTCTGCTGTTACCGCCTCACCGGCTTCGTTATAGCCAATTACCATCCGACCCAACCGTACTTTAAGATCGTCCATATTTTCACTTAAGCATAGTACCGCCATGACTTCGGAGGCCGAGGTGATCAGAAAGCCGCTTTCTCTTACCGCTCCATTCCCCGTTCCCAATCCAGTCACAATACTTCGCAAGCTCCGGTCATTCATATCGACAGTCCGTTTCCACACAATTCGGTCTGGCTTCAGCCGCAAAGCATTTCCATGGAACAAATGGTTATCAATCATCGCTGACAGCAAATTATGCGCAGCTGAAATGGCATGGATATCCCCTGTAAAATGCAGATTAATGTCTTCCGCCGGAACAATCTGGGCCTGTCCTCCCCCGGTTGCTCCCCCTTTCATCCCAAAGCAAGGCCCAAGAGACGGCTCACGCAGTGCAGCAACGGTTTTATGCCCCATCGTATTTAGGGCCTGTGCCAGCCCGATGGTTGTCAGTGTTTTTCCTTCTCCAGCCGGAGTGGGATTCATCGCCGTAACCAGCACCAGCTTTCCATTCGGGCGATCCTTTAACTGCTCCCATAGAGATGGATTCAGCTTCGCTTTATATTTGCCATACGTCTCCAGATGCTCTTCTTCAATTCCTGCTTCTTTGGCAACATCAATAATCCTCTTCATCCTTCGTTATGTACCCCCCGTTTTATAAGTCTGAACAATGGTGTCAAACCCTTTATCATTTCATTCTACCAAAGTGTACCGTTTATTGCGCTATGATTCATTTCATCGCAAGCATTGCTATCCTGTGAGTTATAAAAAAAGGCATCCCCTGCCCGCATGAACTTTGAGGATACTCTTTTGGCATGTCCTAATCAGCATAAATCCTCTAAAAGTCAGGACAGCTTGGGACTACAAACCATCCATATGTAAACGCTCAACTACTCTCTACTTTATAATGCTTTTCTAGCAGTTCCTTAAAAACATCAATCGGGTACTTGTATTGATCCGTTTTGAACACAATTCGGTTATTCCATTGATTCTTTTCCAGCTCGCATCCATGCTCCATATCCAGTTCCTTCATAATAAATATAATCTCATCTAAGGTTACCATCACACTATGTCTGTTCGTCGTAGTCGCCAGCATCTGCTCGCCTTCCTGTATGTATGCCTTAACGATCTGTTCATCAAACCCTTCGCTGATCATTAATTCCTTCAAGGTTTGTACAAAAAGAGCTGGCAGATTTTTGTACTGCGATTTTTTAATTCCAAACAGCGTGACGCTTAAGCGGGAAATATCATGCATAAACACAATATTTTTTCTGCGATTTAGTAAGAACAATCTGGCATGCCAACTATTCAAAGGCGGATAAATATCAACTTGAAGTGGTTCAGTCTCCCATTCCTTCAGCAGTTTTTCTGTTCCCCGTATAACAAACATCATTGCTCTCCTTTATTGACGGTCCTGTACCGTAGCTCGTGATCTGGCATACCTAGTCTCTCACATCAGGCATACCCTGGATATTATAACTCCGTATTCCAAACATCGGATTATAGACTATTTCAGTATGATATAGGAAGGCGGTGAATTTCCAGTAGCTTAATTACATCTTACGCTGGGGATGGAGAAAAAAATCTACTTGAGTGCCTTCAGGTTGAGAATATTAATAGTAACTTTGGAGAAAGCCTTGCCTCTACAAGGTTTCCACTTTTATCTAAAAAAGAATAGTTAATTCTAACTGAGAAAAGAATGTAGTAGAGTTAGGTCACATGTCAGCAGATTAACTGCTTCAAGCCAAAATCATAAGAAAATCTGTATTAAAAAGCTGACTTCACGGGGTAAGAAGTCAGCTTTTTACAATTTAGGCCAAAGCCTTTTCTAATTATTCACAAATGTATTGCGGTTTAAATAGAGTTTTTTATTCTTGCCTACTAACTATACTTTTAATATTTTCTTTAAATGTACTTAGTTTTTGCCCATCAATATATGGATTGTTTTCTGCGTCAATACTATTAAGACTAGCTTGTTCTTTTAACGCCTGATTGACCGCATAAACGTTTCCGTTTTTAATGTCAAATTTACCTTGATATTCACCAGCCACAAAGTAAATTGGATTAATTTTAGGATCTTGTCCCTTTTTCAAAAATAAAACGAGTTCATCGCCTTGCTTAAGGTAGGGATTGTCTGTTTTTATTCCTAATTGGGTAATAACAATATTTTCTTCTGATTCTGTTCCTTATTAATAAAGTTCATTAATACCAAACACATCTTCGCTAGGCTGTGGAGTGTAAATTCCCCAATTATCATAGCATTGTGGTGTAGTTGGATACATCAAGCATTTACTAAAGTCTTCATCTAGTCCTAAGACATGTCCTAGCTTATGAGCAGCTACTGATTGTGCTTCTGAGAAGAATAACAACTAACATTATTGGACTGAGCAGAAAGATTCTGAAAACAAGAACTTGATTGAATTGGGCTGCGAGTTAGCAGAAGCATAGGACCATGCAAAAAACCGAAAGACCTTCCTACATAGGAAGGTCTTCATAGGCCCTCTCGTACCCTGCCGGATCGGCAGATTGTATAAAAGGGGGCGGTGGATACGATTTTAACCTAACGTTTTTTCTCCTTACAAAAACAGCATTTTATTTACTGATTTTCTCTATCACTTCAAGTTCTTGCGTGGAATAATATTTCTTATCATCTTCTGTTAAGTAAAATGCTTTTGGTTCCTCTGAAACTCTTAACACAATAGATCGAAAATCATGCTCGTGAAATTGAGTATAATTTTTATTATAAAAATAATCACTCTGTCTTAAATCGTGATTGATATGATATGGGTATAATTCGTGTTCCTTTTTACTGATTTTCTCTATCACTTCAAGTTCTTGCGTGGAATAATATTTCTTATCATCTTCTGTTAAGTAAAATGCTTCTGGTTCCTCTGAAACTCTTAACACAATAGATTGAAAATCATGCTCGTGAAATTGAGTATAATTTTTATTATAAAAATAATCACTCTGTCTTAAATCGTGATTGATATGATATGGGTATAATCCGTGTTCCTTAGAAGCAAACCAAACGTTTTCCAACGTCATGCCCTTTTTTGTAGCTTGTCCATTTTGTTCTTTTTCCGTTTTCATTTGATCCTTCATATCCATTCCTAACACTCTCCTATTCTAAGCTATCGTCTATTCCTTTGGACTATTTCCCGAGCTTGGTCAATCGTGTAACCCTTACGAATATAATAATTCTCTTCCACATACTCCATGTGTCGATCAACCTTTTCTGGCATTGTTTCAGGACTCCAACCTTCTTGGATAGCTCTTCGAAGAAAATTTAACGGTGACTTAACTGGACGTGGTGACTGTCTCATAATAAGTAATAATTCCAATACTCGTTCAAAAGGTAACGGTCTTAGTCGTCCGTCTATTTGCTTGCTTAAAAGTTACATTTACGTATACGTAAATGTAATCGTATATGTATAAGTAAATGTTTATAATTTGAGAAACAGACCGCCCCAGGTCAAAGGATGCGGTCTGCCCCATAAAGCCCACCTTGTAAGCCGCCGCCTTTATTTAAAGCGACTGCCCGAGAGCCGTGTTACCAGCACGGTCCTCCTGAAACAAGTATAACACCTTGCTCAAATGGAATAAATGCCTTTTGTGGGCGTTCATTTCAAATAAGGATTTGGATGAAATAGGTTTTGCATACACGCCCTAATAAAAGAGGCTATCTGCGATCCACGCAGATTGTGTTACGAACCCTATCCCAAGTATCAGGAAGAAACTGTTTACATATAATTGACTTAGCTAAATACCATCAATTAAGCATTGGTTTGATCCAATGTTTCAATAGAAGTAAAGCTATTCAGAATCTCTTTAGCTATCAGCAATCCAAAGCAGAAAACAATCTCTTATAAAATTGTTACAAAAGTAGGACGCTTACCATGGTACAGCTGATTTTTCAAGAAATATAGCTAGCCTCCAAACAAGATGATGGACACAGGATAACTATTTTAGGTTTTTCAACTTTTCATCATGTTGGAGAGCTTGGAAACAAACAGCCTTTAACGCTCCTCCAAAAATTCCCCTATTCAAATTCGTTGGATATTTTTTATGGAAATCCCCTCCACCACTCTATATAATTCAGATACAGTTCGCCACACGAGCTAATCTAAAAATTAGGGGTGTTCCACACCTATGCCACAGCATATTTTACTTATTGAAGACGATCTATCTATTGCTGAAATGCTGCTTAAAGCACTCACCAAGGAGGGCTACAATTTAACCACCGCCTCTGACGGGGAAGAAGGGCTTAATGCCTTTGAACGTCATACTTACGATCTGATCCTCGTGGATTTGATGATGCCGAAGGTTGACGGTATGGAGGTAATCCGGCAAATTCGTACCCGCAGCGCCGTGCCGATTCTGATTATGTCGGCTAAGGACAGCGATGTGGATAAAGCGCTTGGACTAGGCTTCGGGGCAGACGATTATGTTGCCAAACCTTTTTCAATGCTTGAGATGACAGCTCGTATTCAGTCCGCAATCCGCAGATCGACTACATATGCCCGTCTGCAACAGCAGGAGGAACAGCCGCAAGCACAAGTTTTGACCTATGGAAATCTACGCATTGATTTTGATCATTTTACAGTCATACGCGATGGAAATGAAATTCAGCTAACAGCCAAAGAATCCGATATTCTGAAGCTGTTTGCATCCAATCCGAACCGGGTATTTACGAAAGCTCAATTATACGGGTTTATTTGGAAAGACGATTATATGGGTGATGAGAATGTGATTAACGTCCATATTCGCCGCCTACGTGAAAAAATTGAAGAAGATCCCTCTCACCCTGTCCATATTAAAACGCTGTGGGGCATCGGCTACAAATGGGAGAATGGCTGATATGATCATCGAAACTATTTTTGAATGGATTGTCATCCTCATAATGTCCGTCGTTATCCTATGGCTTTGGCGGGAACGTGTAGCCCATAAGCGTAAAATCAAGAATGTCCGAACCCTACTTGAGCGGATCGTGACCGTGAATCATGCGGAAAAGCTGCTATATGTTACAGGTGACGTGGAACTGCAGCGACTCATGACGGAAATCAACCGGCTACTAGACTTAAATTTGAGGGTATCAGCCGATTACAACCGAAGCCAAATCGCTATGCGAAAAATGATTTCAAATATTTCTCACGATCTCAAGACCCCGCTTACCGTTGTGCTTGGATATGCCGAGATGCTGGATGACGATCCAGATATTTCGCCAGAAGAACGTATAAAGCTGCTATCCAGAATTCATCAAAAGACAAGCGAAGCAATTGAGATGATCGGAAGTTTTTTTAGTTTGGCGAAGCTGGAAGCTAACGATACTGACATTCAACTGACCCGACTGGAGATAGGAGAACTATGCAGACGCAGCATTTTGGAGTTTTATGATCTGCTGACGGCTCAGGGTTTTACGGTACATATTGATATCCCGGAGCATCCTATACATACCTTGGGGAACGAAGGAGCCATTGGGCGGGTGCTGAGCAATCTGATTTCGAATGCCATTCGCTACGGGGCAGAGGGTCGAACGCTAGGCCTGACGCTGTCAGAACAGCAGGATACGGTGCGTATAGAGGTGTGGGATCGTGGAAAAGGCATACAGGAGCCGGAGCAGGATAAGGTTTTTGAACGCATGTACACACTTGAGGATTCCCGTAATAAGGCGGTACAGGGCAGTGGACTGGGTCTTACGATTGCCAAGCGCCTGGTTGAATGCATGAATGGAGAGATGCAATTGACCAGCAAGCCTTATGAGCAGACCGTCTTCTCTTTTACCTTGAAGAAGATCAACTATTAAGCGAGCTGCTCAACTTAATAAATTTGTAAGGATTACGAAAGAAAAATGAACATTTCGCCCTTTATTCTTGAATTATCAACAGCACACGAAGGGAGAACACCCATGACTTACATATTACGTACACATCAGCTGACCAAAGCCATGAAGGGCAATGAAATTGTAGCAGGGGTCAGTATGAATGTGCGCAAGGGGGAAACCTATGGCTTTCTCGGTCCCAATGGAGCGGGCAAGACGACGGTGATGAAAATGATTACCAACCTGCTCAAGCCAACATCGGGCGAGATTGAACTGTTCGGTGAAAAGCTAACGCCACAGTCTTATCATCTGCTCGGACGGATGGGTTCGATTATTGAATATCCGATTTTTTATGACAGGCTGACTGCTCAGCAAAATCTCGAACTTCATTGTGAATACATGGGCTATTATAATAAGCAGGCTGTCCGGGATGCACTGGAATTAGTGAACTTGCGGAATGCAGATGACAAGCCGGTAAAAGACTTTTCACTAGGAATGAAGCAGCGTCTCGGGATTGCCCGAGCCATTGCGACCAAGCCGGAGCTACTCATTTTAGATGAACCGATTAACGGTCTGGACCCAGTGGGAATCAAGGAAATTCGGCAGTTATTCCATATGCTATGCAAGGAATATGGGATGACGCTGCTCGTGTCCAGTCATTTATTAGCGGAAATTGAGCAGATTGCGGATACAATAGGCGTGATTAATCACGGACGGCTGATTGAGGAAGTTTCGATGGAACAGGTACGGGATACCAATACGGAATATATCGAATTTACGACCAACGATTGCAAAAAAGCAGCCTACATCCTCTCCCACCATCTGAGTCTGAATAATATAAGGGTGCTTAATGAACAGAGTATACGTATTTACGATACTAGTGTACCGCAGAAGCAAATTACGAAAACGCTCATTTTAAATGATGTAGAGGTCGATTCCATTCATCAGAAGAGCAGTACGCTGGAAGACTACTTTTTACGTCTGTTACATGGAGGGGATCACCATGCTTAAATTGATACAGTTGGAGATGAAAAAGCTTCATCTGGTGGGTTATATCCGTTCAGTGCTGATCGCCAACGCTTGCATTCTAGGGTTGCTCAGTACTATTGCACTGGACAGCCAAAATGAAGGAGTACCCGAATTTACACAGTACGCTCAGCTTCTCGATCTTATGGACAATATGGTGAGGGCAACGTTTATTGTATTTGCCTCCGTTCTACTGTGCCGTTTTATCGTAGGAGAATTTAAATCCAAATCGATTACAATCTTGTTCATGTATCCGATTCATCGTCAAAAGCTAATGATCGCCAAGCTCTTGATTGTGCTGCTGTTTACATTCTTGTCTATTGTAATCTCGGAAATCATCATTACGGCTGCGATCCATTTGCTCAACCAGTTTGTCATAATTGTACCGGATAAGCTCACTCTTTCCATACTAGCCGAGCAATCAGCGCGCACGCTAATCAATGCCGTTGCCGCCAGTTTTATGGGATTGGTTCCGCTGTATATGGGAATGCGAAGATACTCTGTACCCACGACCATTGTGACCTCGATTCTGATTGTAGCATTGCTTTTCTCCAATAATAACGGTGCTACCCTTAGCTCCATTGCCCCCGTGCAAATCAGCTTCTCTGTGCTGGGAATGCTTGTGGCTTATGCGGCAATTCGGCGCATTGAGTATAAGGATATTGCCTAGTAATAAGGATTAAACATAGAACGCTTTCATAAAAAGGTGAAAATCCTTGCTTGATATACACACATTTTTCACTGGACTTCATTCCAAAACAGGTATATCCTATAGGAGAAATTAAAAAACGGAATAAGGATCTTCGGGGTAGGGTGAGATTCCCAACCGGCGGTATGGCTCATGGAGCTAAGCCCGCGACTCTGTATCTGGCAACAAGATACGGACTGATTTGGTGAGATGCCAAAGCCGACGGTAAAGTCCGGATGGAAGAAGATCGAAATATGAACATGCCGCAAAGTCGATGAATACTGCATTATGGTTGTGCAGTGACTTCATTTAACTTGCATCAAACGGCAAGTTTATTTGATCAACCCCCGTCTTGCATGGCCTTCGCCATGGACGGGGGTTTTTGTGCCACCGGTCCTGTATTCGCAAGGAGCTAAATAAGTATGAGTCAATCATCAACTGTACTAACATCCAAGGATTTTGATCGTAGCTCCCACATGAAAAGCGGTTTTTGGCTAGTCGCGATTGGAGCGGCCTTGTGGGGCGCAGACCCGCTGTTTCGTATTATTTTGTTAAAATCATTTACCTCAGCACAAATCGTACTGATGGAGCATGCGCTACTCTTTATCGCTCTGACGCCGATGCTGTGGAAGCATCGCGAGGAGCTTAAAACGATACGATTTCGTCAGGTTTTCGCTATTTTGTTTGTCTCATGGGGTGGCTCGGCACTGGCCAGTGTGATTTTCACCATGGCACTCAGCAACGGTGATCTGAATGCCGTACTTTTACTTCAGAAGCTTCAACCTTTGGTTGCTATTATTCTGGCCCGCGTGATATTGAAGGAAATGTTACCGCGTCATTTTGGAATATTAATTATCATCGCTCTGTTCGGGACGTATCTTCTGACCTTCGGTTGGTCGCTTCCCTTTGGACATGTTCATGATTTTGTTCAAGTTGGTAGTCTGCTTGCACTGGGTGCAGCGATTCTGTGGGGCGGTTCGACCGTTATGGGCAGCTACTTGCTCCGTTCGATGAAATATGAAACGGTAACCTCCCTTCGCTTCATGGTGGCGCTCCCTCTGCTCATTGTTCTCACCTCTGTGGAGCATGCTCCGTGGAATATGCCTACAGGTACATGGGCGGGCGCAGCTGTAATTATCAACTTGCTGCTGCAGGCATTGCTTCCGGGTCTTCTCAGCTTATTACTGTATTACAAAGGCTTAAGTACAACCAAAGCTTCTTATGCTACGATGGCAGAATTGAGCTTTCCTATGGTAGGTGTTGTGATTAACTGGATCGCTTTCCAACAAATCGTTACCGTAGCGCAATTAACTGGTTTTATGCTTATCTGGGTTACACTCTTTATAATTTCTCGTCAGCAAAAAAATTAACAGATCCATTTGCTTTATACTCACCTCAAGCCAAATCATGAAGGTGCTTTTGCATCTCTGATTTGGCTTTTTATGTATGCATATTCATACCGTGATTAGCCCTTAAGAACTATTTTTTAAAAAATGTACCTAAAACATGCCTTGATTCATCATTTTTTAAGATTACATCTATAAAATTAGTCGATTTCTGTCGAATAAAACAATGTAGTGACCATCAGACACAGAGGAGAAAAAACATGACTAAAGAAAAACAAACAGTTCCGTGGTGGAACAGGTTTCTCAAGCAGTTTTATTTAATGAGGACAAAATTAATCATTTCTTTTTTGGCTGTGTTATTGATTCCGAGCTTACTTATTGGATACTTTTCTTATCAGGGGGCTACGACACAGCTCAGTCAGCAAATGGCTAATTCCGTATACACGAATCTGTATCTGATCCAAAGCAATGTCAATCAGTATGTATCCCCGATCATGAAGGACGTGGACGTCCTTACCAGTGAAATCCAAGCTGATTCAATTGGTTCCGATCAAGAAGCCCTTCAGAAAAAATTGGATGACATCGTCAAAGCTCATCCTGAGTTAGATGCCGCGCTCCTTGGCAATGCGAAAGGAGAATATATCCGTTCTCCGCTAAAAAAGGAGGCTGATTATGATCCTAGGGAGAGAAAATGGTACAAAAATGCGATGCTACATAAGGGTAACATATTTGTCGGTGTTCCAGTTGCCAGCGTTACGACAGGGAACCTAGTAGTTAATGTATCGGCAACGCTGAAGAACGGTGAAGGGGCTGTTGCATTGGCTTTGAATCTGGACAAGATGGGGGACAGTCTGCAGTCTGTTAAGATAGGCGAACGCGGAGGACTCATCATTGTTGATTCTGATCATAAGGTTGTATCTGGAGCTGGAACAGCCTTTGACAAGACTGGCAAAAAACCGGCTGACACTATGGAGGGACTTCCCAAAGTGGCGGCAACCGGAGAAAATGATACTCCTTCCGTGTCGCAAATTAAATTTATGAATCGGGATGTGCTGGCCTTTACACTTAAGGACCCTCTCACTGGATGGAATATTGTTGCATTATCGGATCTGGAGGATTACAGTGATGCAGCCCAACCGATTCTGAGGCAAAGCCTGATTGTAATTGTTATTTCCATACTGGCCGCTGCGATCATCATAGTGCTAATGATCCGCTCATTCCTGATCCCTCTCAAGAAGCTGCAAGCAGGAACACGGATCGTCCGTGATGGAAATCTGACCGAACGTGTTAATATATCTAGAAAGGACGAGTTCGGCGAGCTGGCACAGAATTTTGACCAGATGACGCATTCCTTGCATACGATGGTCTCCGAGGTCAACCAAACGTCCTCACGGCTTGCTTCCTCTTCTCTGGTAATCAAGGAAAGCACAGAACAAACGACGGAGTCCGTACAACACGTAGCGGAAACGGTTATGGAATCCGCAGAAAATGCAGCAACCAGCGCCGAGGCATCCGAGCAAACTGCCAATGCCGTTGAAGAAATGGCGAAGGGTGTCAGCACGATTGCCGAATCGGCAAGCTCCATCGTGGATTCAGCAGGACAAACCGAGCAGGACGTAGCTCAAGGCAGTCAAATGATTAGCCATGTGCGGACACAGATGGACCGCATTCTGGAAGCTGTAAGCCAAACGGCTAGTCTGATGGATGAGCTATCCCAACTCTCGGACGATGCGAAGCAAATGAATGCGGCTATAGCTGCCATTGCCAAGCAAACTAATTTGTTGTCCCTGAACGCATCTATTGAAGCCTCCAGAGCAGGCGAAGCTGGGCGTGGATTTGCCGTAGTCGCTATAGAGGTACGCAAACTGTCTGAACAGTCCAAGGAAAGCGCTGATTCCATCAGTCAGATCATTACGCAGATGCTCGATTTGATTCAACGCTCTACCGCCACGATGAATGGCAATGTTCGTAATCAGGTGGGTGAAGGATTACGAATTAGCCAAGATGCAGAAGGTGCATTTACAAATATTGAGCGCTCTACTTCTCATATCGTGGAACAAATTCAAAGTGTGTCCGCTGCTGCTGAACAAATCTCAGCAAGTACAGAGGAGGTTTCCGCCACTGTTACCCATTTGGCAAGCCTATCCCGCAATTCGGCGGACAGTTCGCAGACAACCTCCGCTGCCGCTCAAGAGCAGATGGCAGCCATGGAGGAAATCGCATCTTCCTCACAAGAGTTGTCCAACATGGCACAGGATCTGCAAGAGCTGGTTAAGCGATTTAAGATTTAACCTACACATTGCATCGTTGCAGTTTCATGCTAGTAAGATGGGCAGCAGTACATCTAATTACTAGAGGATTTTACAAAATCCTGACTAACAAAGCCTTCGTCCGCATACAAAATACGGGCGAAGGCTTTTTCGTTGAATCCTTGAAACAATGTCTCATATTTACCTATATGCTCATCTGCCCCGCTAGTTGGCGGCGTCTATCCCCTTCTGGATCATGTTCCACCATAATATTCTGATGAAAAATGGCTGTAGCTCGCTGTTGCTTGTCGTACATCGGCCATGCCGTCTCAGGCAGCATAGGCTTCCCTTCACGTGCAAAAGCAATCCATGCTTGCTGCATATCATGAGCAAGCTTCTGCATCGAAGGCTGAATCTCTAATCCCAGCTTGCCCAGCAGCTTCAGATTATCGAAAACAAAAGCAATTTCTGCACCGTGCACCGCTTGTTCAAAGGTAGGATGTCCCGGCAGGGTCCAATCAAAACGATACATCCATACCGATGCATACGCCGACTGTGCAGCGGCAAGAGCCAACGCGGGACGCCAAAAAATGAGATCGGTCAACATTTGCGCCTGTCCCTCAATGGTAACTGGAAAAGGCTCTATCAGGTCGCCAATGTCGGACATGCCTGTCATCATTTCCAATGCCTGACGTGCTTTTGGCTTATTCATTAGATGGGATTCTTTGCGAATGAAATAGTTCCCCTCATGCAAGTTCGTTCCAATCATAACAGATACCTGTTTGGCTGAGCCTTGGGCGATTGCAGACAGGGGTACATCCGGCAAGGTAACCCCGTCTACAACGGGTTGATAAATCATCGCCATCCCTGGTCCGATGACTTCATGTGTTTTTGCCATAGCGAGCATCAACGCATCTGTCGGCAACGTAAACAATCGCTCAGGATGCTGAGTGTCTACACCCAGTTGCTGTAAATACACATCCGCCACTTGCTCGGCCTGTGCAGTTGGCAACACCTGCGATGCCCCGCTCTGCAAAATTGCACGCTGGAACAGCCCCTCAGCGGCTGGCATCGCCAATAAAGCGGCAATACTCATCGCGCCTGCCGATTCACCGAACACCGTTACTTCATCCGGGTTGCCGCCAAAGGCAGAAATATGATCCCTAACCCATTTCAGCGCAGCGATTTGATCCAACAGTCCGGCATTTGAGGTCAGCCCATTTCCCTTTGGAGTCAAATGCAAAAATCCCAACGGCCCTAACCGATAATTGATCGTAACTACAACAACATCGCCATTCTTCGCCATGCGTTCCCCGTCATATAAAGGTATAATCCCAGATCCAGTGACAAAGGCACCACCATGAATCCACACCATCACCGGACGTCCCTTCTCAGGAGCCTTCGAAGCTGGTGTCCAAATGTTCAGGTACAAGCAATCCTCGGACTGCTCTGGCGGTTCCACCAGATTTCCAGTCATACTTTCAGCGGAGGGCATGGGTTGCGGACAGATGGGTCCGAAACTCGTCGCAGTCCGTACACCCTCCCACGGCTCCAAAGGCTGTGGCCCATGAAAACGTAGTTTTCCAACAGGAGGCTGTGCATATGGAACACCTTTCCACACATGATATCCATTCTCTGTTTCTCCACGTAATTGACCTAGACGAGTATGTACTGTATTACTTTCCATAATGAACCCTCCTTTATCTCGTATGTTCAACATAACGGTATAATATCAATCTTTACATATCTCTATTATACCCTTTGTGCAGGACCAAACCAAAAAATACCGGAAGCGCTTTTGCGCTCCGGCATTTTGTAAACAGGATGGGCGGATCGTGATTAGTCCCGAACCTCTTCTTTCGGAATCAGCTTGTAAATTTCTTCGCTTTCCATTGAATCAATCAATCGGTCTAGCCACTTGTAATAAGCCACAGCCTGCTTCATTTTCATACGGTCTTGCTGAAGAATCGCCTTAAATTCCTCGTATTCTTCACCCTGCGCCATCAATTTGTCCAGTTCATCGATGGCTTTGCGCAGGACGAGTAAATTTGTTTCTACTGCTTTTCTCCACTTAATAGCGAAGAAGTCAGTAAATGTTTGATACCAATCATACTCGACTTCATACAAGTCCTTGCGTGAGCCCTTGCTCCATACCTTGTTCACCATTTTCAGATCCAACAACGTTCGAACTCCTGTACTCATGCTCGTTTTGCTCATTTCCATTTCACGGCCCATCTCATCCAGTGTCATCGGTTTATCCGCAAAAAAAAGCAAACCGTACAAATGCCCCGCGGACAGAGTGATTCCATATAGGTCCATGTTTTTACCTATAGCTTCTATGACACGTTTGCGAATTTTTTGCAGCGACGCCTGCTGCTCATCACCTAACTGGTACAAGCTCATGCTTGCAACCTCCTAATTTTAGAGCATTTTGCACAACCTAGTATGAACGACTTACCCGTAAAGGATTAGCTTTGACGCAATATATGAAATCTTTCAAATACTGAATGAAATGTTTCAAAAGCAAAGCTTCTGTCTATATTACAACAGCATGATCGTTCAAAATCATAATTCGCAAAATTGCTAATGATAGTAAACTTTTAAAATTATGGATATACATAAATCTTTTTCTTATGGTCATATTTCATTGTCTATTTTAAAAAAAGCACTATCGGTTGTAAAGTTCCGAATGTTTGAGCATTCTAAAGAACGAAGGAGCATATCGAAGAAAAGTTTGTACAGTTTTTTCTGTACGTACTTTACGAACAGTTTTTTTGTTTGAAATGTAAGCAATGCTTCTGTTACAATTAATTTTGTCATTAACCGTTCAGGATGTACAGAATTATGATTTTTATACTCAATCCATCATGCAACATGGGGTTAATACCAAGCAAAGTATAGAAAGAAGAGGTGTATGTATGACGATTTTGGAAGTCAAAAATGTCAGCAAACTCTTTGGTCCTCACGCAGAGCAAGGTGTTCCGCTCCTGGAGCAAGGCTGGGGCAAAGAAAAGCTGGCCAAAGAAAAACAGATTACTGTTGGTGTTAATAAGGCCAACATGGAAATTAAGCAAGGTGAAATTTTCGTAATTATGGGGTTATCAGGTAGCGGCAAGTCCACTTTGGTGCGAATGCTAAATCGCTTGATTGAGCCTACCTCCGGTGAAATTCTGGTCCACGGCAAAGATCTCCGTAAGATGAACAAAGAACAACTCCGCGAAGTTCGTCGTAAAACCATCAGTATGGTTTTTCAAAAGTTCGCCCTGTTCCCACATCGGACTGTATTGGAAAATGTAGAATACGGTCTTGAAATTCAAAAGGTAGATAAAGCACAACGCCAGGAAAAGGCACAACAAGCGCTGGAACTGGTTGGTCTTAAAAACTGGGGCGATAAGATGCCCGATGAGTTAAGTGGCGGTATGCAGCAGCGTGTCGGTCTGGCACGGGCACTCGCGAATGACCCTGAAGTTCTCCTGATGGATGAAGCATTCAGCGCATTGGATCCTCTCATTCGCCGTGACATGCAAGATGAGCTGCTGGAGCTTCAAGATAAAATGAAGAAAACAATTGTCTTTATCACCCATGATCTGGATGAAGCGCTGCGGATTGGTGACCGGATTGCATTGATGCGGGACGGAGTGGTCGTACAAATTGGTACACCGGAAGAAATTATGATCCAACCAGCTAACTCTTATGTAGCTCGCTTCGTCGAGGATGTGGATCTGTCCAAAGTATTGACGGCTGCTCATGTCATGCTTCGTCCAGAAACCATCACTATGGACCGCGGTCCGCGTGTAGCTCTGGAATTGATGCGGGAGCGTGGGATTTCCAATCTATTCGTCATTGATCGCACCAAAAAGCTACTGGGTGTTATTAATGCCGAGGATGCTGTTCATGCTCTGCGCAACAATCTGAAGATTGAAGATATTTTAATCACTGACGGACCGCAGGTGACTGCTGAAACTGTCATTAATGATTTGTTTGAAATTACAAGCTCGTCCAAGGTGCCACTGGCTGTCGTCGATGACAAGCAGAAGTTGCTGGGCGTTATCGTCCGTGGAGCTTTACTGGGTGCACTAAGTGGAGATGTACCTACTACAAAGGAGGTGAATGCCCATGATACCGAAACTGCCAATCGCTGAGTGGATTCAATCCATTGTAGACTGGATGGGTATTCATCTGGCTGGATTGTTTAATGTTATTTCTTCGGTTATTGAAGCCGTAGTAGGCTTTTTCTCTGGCTTGTTTATGCTTCCGCACCCTCTGGTGTTCATCGTGATCATCGGAATTATTGCCTTTATGATTGGCCGGGTGCAGCTTACACTGTTTACTGTCATCGGCTTCCTGCTGATTGATAATCTCGGCTATTGGAGTGAAACGATGAATACGCTCGGACTAGTCATCACGTCTGCGCTTGTATCCATTGTTATCGGGATTCCGATCGGAATCTGGTGTGCATACAGTAAATCAGCATCACGTATTATCACGCCTTTACTTGATTTTATGCAGACGATGCCTGCGTTCGTGTACTTACTCCCGGCGGTTACCTTTTTCAGCTTGGGTGTTGTACCAGGTGTTATCGCATCAGTTATCTTTGCGATCCCCCCAACCATTCGCATGACCAACTTGGGGATTATGCAAGTATCGGATGAGCTGGTTGAAGCCTCTGATGCATTTGGTTCAACATCGGCGCAAAAGCTGTTTAAAGTACAGCTGCCACTGGCATTGCCTACCTTAATGGCTGGTATTAATCAGACGATTATGCTGTCACTGTCCATGGTTGTTATTGCTTCCATGATCGGTGCGGAAGGTATCGGTGCAGTGGTGTATCGTGCTGTGACCCAGCTGCAAATTGGTAAAGGTTTTGAAGCCGGCTTGGCTGTGGTCGTTCTGGCTATTGTGCTTGACCGCTTTACACAAAACCTGTTTAAACCGACGAAAAAAAGCAAAAGTCGTGTATCCAGCAAGCAAAAGGTATGGATCACCTCAGCAGTTACAGCAGTTATTCTGATCGCTGGCGCATCTCAATATTTTGTTGGAACTGATCATTCCGCTGCTGGTAAAGGTAGTGCTGCTGCCAATCCGATTGGTGCAGAGGTTGATTATAGAATTATCGGTATTGATGCCGGGGCAGGCATTATGAAGTCGACGGCTAAAGCAATTCAAGACTACAATTTGTCTGATTGGAAGCTAGTCGAGGGTTCTGGTGCGGCCATGACAGCCACACTGGACAAAGCCATCAAAGCGAAAAAACCGATCATTATTACCGGTTGGACTCCTCACTGGATGTTCAACAAGTATGATCTCAAATATTTGGAAGACCCTAAAAAGTCTTATGGTGAAGCTGAGGGTATTCATACGATTGCCCGTAAAGGTTTGCAGCAGGATGCTCCTACTGCTTATGAGTTTCTAAAACGTTTCAAATGGACAGCGGAAGATATGGGTGAAATGATGGTTGCTATCCAAGGCGGAACCAGTCCAGAGCAAGCTGCCAAGGATTGGGCAGAGAAACATGCCGACAAGGTTCAGGAATGGACTCAAGGACTGCAAACTGTCAATGGCGATACCTTTAAGCTAAGCTATGTAGCTTGGGATTCGGAAATTGCGAGTACGAATTTGCTGAAATATATAATGGAAAACAAATTGGGTTATAAAGTAACCGCACTGCAAGTTGAAGCAGGTCCTATGTGGACGGGTGTCGCTAGTGGTGATGTAGATGCTTCACCGGCTGCATGGCTGCCGTTAACGCATGCGGATTACTGGACTAAATACAAAGATAAGCTCGACGACCTAGGTGCGAATATGACTGGTGTTAAAACCGGGTTGGTCGTTCCAGCTTACATGAATGTTAAATCAATTACTGAATTGCAGGGGAACGGAGCCGAAGCGGCTCCGGCTTCCGCCGCTACTGGGGACTTTGGCAAGGAGGTCGGCTACCGTATTGTCGGTACCGACCCTGGCGCCGGACTGATGAAGCTGACTGCTAAAGCTATCAGTGACTATGGATTGTCTGACTGGAAACTGCTTGAAAGCTCTGGAGCTGCTATGACCGCTACATTGGATAAAGCTATCAAAGCCAAGCAGCCTATCGTTGTAACTGGTTGGACTCCTCACTGGATGTTTAACAAGTATGATTTGAAATACTTAAAAGACCCTAAAAAAGCATACGGTGATAAAGAAGAAATTCATACCATTGCCCGCAAAGGGTTGAAACAGGATGCTCCTGTGGCTTATGAATTTCTAAGCCGTTTCAAGTGGACTGCTGATGATATGGGTGAAGTGATGATCGCAATTCAAGATGGTACTCCCCCACAGCAGGCTGCCAAGAACTGGGCTGATAAGTATCCTGATAAGGTACAGGAATGGATCAAGGGCTTGCAGCCCGTCAACGGCGATCCCCTGAAGCTGAGCTACGCTGCTTGGGATTCTGAAATTGCCAGTACGAACGTATTGAAATATGTATTAGAACAAAAATTGGGCTATAAAGTAACAGCGCTGCAAGTGGAAATCGGTCCTATGTGGACAGGCGTGGCTGGCGGAAGTGTAGATGCTACCGCAGCCGCCTGGCTTCCATTGACGCATGCTGATTATTGGGCTCAATATAAGGATAAAGTAGATGACATCGGAACCAGCATGACTGGCGTTATGTCCGGACTTGTCGTTCCATCCTATGTACCGATTGATTCTATTGAGGATCTTAAAACGCAATAATACTTCTTCCACTTTTAAATTATACTAATAAATAAAAGGCAGATCAGGGTTACTCCTGATCTGCCTTTTTGATTAAAATTGCTCTCAGCCTTTAAGTGTAAATTCTTCTTGTACGGGCATATCGGCATGCTGTGCTGTCGTCTGATGCTGCCTAAAGAATAACGGATAGATCACGAAGGCCACCAGCAGACTCACACAACCAATGACGCCCAGAGCAATCAAATCCTTAAAGATGTAGGTGATATCCAGTCCCTTGAGAGTAATGTTCCGTACAGCGTCCAAATAATACGTTAATGGCAATATTTCAGCAAGCCCTCGCAAGAAGCCGGGCATTGCTTCCAATGGCCACGTATAGCCTGACAGCATAAAGGAAGGAACAGCAATGAGCATCAGGGTTTGTGTCGCGTCTACTCTGGTCTTGGAAAAGAGACTGAACAGGAAACCTAACCCACACAAAGCAAAGTTAAAGACCAACGATACCAAAATCAATGGCAGTACCTGTCCCCTAAACGGAATATCGAAGCATAGAGCGCTAATACTGAATACAGTCAGCACATTGAAAGCTCCCGCCGCATAATAGGGTGCCAGCTTGGCAATAGTCAAGCGCCACGGGGTATTTTTCCAAGCGCCAAACCTTCCCCAAGTTCCTGCTTCCTTATCCCGCGTGCAAGACAACGCAATACCTAGCAGCAAACACTGCTGGAGAGCCGCAGAAATAACCCCCAACGGCATGAAAAGCTTATAATCATATATCGGGTTAAATAGCACTCTGGATCGGAACGGGATGGTAGTCAGCGTCGAGGCGGCCTGATCAGCATTCATTCCCTTTTGCTTCATGGAATTGAGCGATACTCCGGCGCTCACGCTACTAATGACCTGATTGGCAATCCGACTGGCACTATTGGAATACATCATATTACTGCCGTCAATCAGCGTAAGCACAGGTGGATTTTCCCCATGCTTAAGCCGAGTGGTAAAGTTATCTGGAATGACAATTCCGACCTTAGCTTCCCCAGTCTCCACCTGGCGGACTACATCATCCTGATTGGTCACTTGCCGTGTAACGGCAAATGAATCAGTCGCATCGAACGCCTGAATAATCTGGCGACTAAGCTGTGAATTATCTCCGTCATATACTGTGACAGGCATCTCGGTAATCCGCTGATGCGAATACAGGAAGCCGAACAGTATCGTATACACAATTGGCGTAATCAACAGAATAGCCATAAAACGGCGGTCCCGGAAGATACTCAGCCATTCCTCGCGAAACACATCGCGGATACGAAGTCTTTCCTGTGAATCCTGCATATTATTGCGCCCCTTTGCCTGTAAACAGAACCGTGGAGCCTGTTGGAACCGAAGCCGCAAGATCCGGTAATGCTACCTTCACACCAAAGGAACGGACATCCTTATCACCAGAACTTTGGCTCGGTTTTTGAATAGCAAAGTCTGCAGCCGATTCTAACAGAATGACTTTACCCTTCAGCTCCTTGCCACCTGACAGTAATTTAATTTGAACTGTATCCCCTGCTTGAAGACCGTTCAGAGACGTTTCCGGTACATAGAATTTAGCCCAACGCTGTGTGGATGTTTCAATGGTATACACCGGGAATCCTGCGCTAGCCATCTCACCCAAGCTAAGCGACTTGGATTTTATGATCCCATCCTCAGACGCGCGCAGCGTAGTATAGCTCAAATAGGTCTGAGCCTCCTGAAGTGCAGCTTCCGCTTGGGCTACCTGTGCATTGGCACCTTCAACCGCAGATTGTGCCTGCTCTACCGTCGATTGCGCCGCCTTCACAGCGGATTGCGCTTGCTCTACTGAAGCCTGAGCAGCTTTGACATCTTCCTGTTGCACAGCAACTTTGCCTGCTCCTGCCTGTGCTTCCTTCACTGCAGCCAAGGCTTGACGGTATTGAGCTTCAGCTGCCGTAATTTCCTCCTTACGGCTTCCCTCCCGTGCCATATCCAATTTTTGCGACTCTGCATTATACTTGGCCACTGCCTGTTGATGTTCCAATGTCGCTTGATCCAACGAGGCCTGAGTTGCTGCACCGGCTTCTTGAAGCTTTTTGGCACGCTCCAGATTTTTAACGGTCAGATCCAGCGTTTCCTTAGCTACCTTCACAGATGCTTGCAATTGCTCAAGCTCCTGTGGTCTTGCCCCGCTCTTGAGGGCATCCAGTTTTGCTTTGGCGGCGTTAGAAGCTGCTTTGGCCTGTTCAATCTGGCTGGAGGAAGCCTCAGCGGTCACACTGACCGCTGTCGTGCCTTGGCTCTTCTTGGCCTGAGCGGCGCTCACGGTAGCCTGCGCCTGACCTACTCCTGCTTGAGCCTGCAATACGCTGGCTTTCGCTTTGGACACATTGCTCTTGGCTGCCAGCAATGCAGCCTGTGCTTGCTTCACCTTATCTTCCAGCTCACGGCTTTCCAAATGGGCTAGCACTTGCCCTTTTTTTACCTTGTCGCCCTCATTCACCAGCATCTGATCAATACGTCCTGCCATCTTAAAGCTGGCATTGAGCGTATCTGATTCTACATAAGCCGTAGGGATAGAAGAAGACTCATCTGCGGACAAGCTACTGCTCCCTCGTGGTAAGGCAGTCAAAGCATAGATTCCTACAGCGATTAAAATAATGAGTACGATATAAATCGCATATTTTTTAGCTTTCATGTTCTCATCACTCCACTTATCTATTTATTTAATGTTGCATACCCAGCGCGTTACATACAAATACTTCGATACTTTCGCGAACTTCCTGCGGATTCATCGTTTCGCCCCATACCATCGACCGCATCGGAGTAAAAATGTAAATGCCAAATAAACAATTTGCAGTCGTTTTTGCATCCAACTTACTCGAAATTTTCCCATAGAACTTGCCGGAATCAATCTCTGCCTCCATAAAATCAAAATAGTCTGCCAGCACCTGCCTAATATTAAAATGCTGTTCCTGCGAGACCCATCCCTTACTGACTAATAGACGGCAAAAATCCGGCTCTCTCCCAATGAACTCAATATGTACTTGGATCAGCTTGTGAACCCTCACTTCTACCTGATCCATAGGAATCTGAGCCATCGCTTCATGGATATCCTGGACAAAACGCTCCATCCCCATCTTCAAAATGTAAATGTACAATTCTTGCTTGTTTTTAAAATTGTAGTACAGGGTTCCTTTGGCTATGCCACATACCTTGGCAATTTCCTCCATATTTGTTTCATTAAAACCTCGTTCGGAAAAAGCCTTGAGTGCACCGTTAAAAATAATTTCCTTCGTTTGCTGTTTCATGCTTCCTCCTTTTTTGAACTGACCGTCCAGTACAAAAATTATGTATTTATTATAAGCCCATTTTCAGTTATCCAGCAATAGGAAATGTGTAAAAATGACTATTTTAGACACTTCGTCTAAACGACCATTCTAAAATGGAAATGCAAAAACGGATCGAATAAGTGAGGGGGTCACTCATTCGATCCGTTATTTCATAAAATCGGCTAATAAGGGGGCACATCCTATGGATTATCAGCCGATTTTAAGGGAGGGCCGACTATTTCTTCACCGTTTGATTGTATTGCGCAATTTTGCCTGTAATTTCTTGTGCAGCTTGGTCCAGCGCCTGTTTTGGTTGCTGCTGGCCACTCAGAACAGCTTCGATCGCACCTTCGACGATTTGACGCGCTTCTGGGAATACGCCCATTACTGCGCCTTGTGTAGCAGTGGATTGTGCCGATGCGTGCAATTGGTCAACGGCTGTCTGGAATTGCGGATATTTTACCATGTTATCTTTGAGTACCTTCTCGTCATAAGCTGCTTTCGTGATCGGGAAGTACCCGGTATTCACACTCCATTGTGCCTGTACTGCTGGAGAAGCGACGAATTTAATGAACTCCCATGCTGCCTTTTGCTGGGCTTCGGGCTTGTTGTTCATGATGTATAAGCTCGCGCCACCTACAACCACGCCGCCTTCTTTTGCTTCATTGGCTCTTGGCAGGAATCCTGTGCCTACTTCGAATTTATCGCCAACCTGCTCCACAATATTACGCAGCGAAGCGGTAGAATCCAGCGTCATTGCAATTTGTCCTGCGGAAAAAGCTTTCGCCGTATCGTCCGAGTTACGTCCTAAATTGGATACGACCTTTTCATCAATCATTTTCTTCCACCATGTCAGTGTTTTTACACCGGCATCCGAATTCAGCAAGGATTCTGTAGCTGCTTGCTCGCGTCCATTGCCATTATTCACATAGTCCGCGTTCTGATTGGCAAACAGTTGCTCCATAAACCAGCCGTAGATAGCAATGGATGCACCGGATTTACCATCCTTACTCAAGGCTTTGGCAGCTTTCTCGAATTCATCATACGTTTTCGGAGGATTAGCTGGGTCAAGTCCTGCGGCTTTGAAAGCATCCTTGTTGTAATATAAAATCGGGTTTGACGTATTGAACGGCATCGCGTTCAATTTACCATCAATCGTGTAGTATCGTGTAATATTCGGTTCAAGCTGCGACAAATCGAACTTATCTGCATCAATAAATTGTTGTACAGGCGTGATCATTTTAGAGTCGATCATGAATTTACTGCCGATTTCGTATACTTGAATGATGTCCGGTCCGCTATTAGAACCCAGCGACGCTTTCAGCTTGTTCAAGCTGTCATCATATTTACCTTGATATACTGGCTCTACCTGAATGTCCTTATGACTAGCGTTAAAGTCAGCAGCGATCTGCTTGATCGCTTTTTCACCGTTGCCGGACATTGAATGCCACCAAGTCAGTTTTATAGGTGAAGCCGCTGCAGTCCCATCATTACCATTACTCGGCTTCTCCGCCGCTGTATTGTTGCTACAACCTGCTGCAACTACCATAGCAGTCAGAATAAGCAGGGTCAAAGCACTTTTCAAACGAAAAAATCTCATAATCTCTCTTCTCTCCCTTTGATTAAATGATTCTTGAATGAAATGTTCGTACTCTTGTGCTTAAAGCTTTGTATATAGGCTGCTTGCGCAGGTGTTGCTGTCTTTTGCATCTATGATTAGCCTTTAAGCGCACCCGCTGCCATTCCACGTACCAGCTGTTTGAGTCCAAAGATCAGCAGGAGCAGAGACGGTAAAATGACAAGTGCCGTACCCGCAAACACCAGATTCCATGAAGTCGATTCCTGAAACTCCAGCATGGATATGCCGATCTGTACGGTACGCATATTCTCGCTATTTGTGACCAGCAAAGGCCAAAGATAGGAATTGTACATGTTCAGGAACGAATACACAGCCAGTGTTCCGAGTGCAGGGCGCGATAACGGAAGCACATGGAACAGGAAATATCGGATATGTCCGCACCCATCCATACGAGCAGCCTCGAACAGTTCCTTGGGAAGCTGGAGGAAAAATTGTCTTAACAGGAATGTTCCAAATGCCGTCGCCAGAAATGGAACCGTCAATCCTTGATATGTATCAAGCCAGTTCCAGCTTCGCACCGTCAGATAGTTAGGAATAATGGTAACTTCCCAAGGGATCATCATTGTCGCGACAAACATGCTAAAAATGAAGTTTTTTCCCTTGAATTCCATTTTGGCAAAGGCATAGGCCGCCAAGCTGGCTGTAATCAGTTGTCCGATCATCGTCAGACCCGAAATGAGAAAGGTGTTGCCGATAAAGGCTGCAATCGGAACGATTTCAAACACTTCAGTGAAATTGGCCATATGAAAGGAATGCGGGAAAAAGCTTGGTGGGTAAGCGCTCGCTTCCTCCGGTGACATGACCGCCATAAAAAATGTATAAATCACCGGATACAAAATCAGAGCGGCTGCAATCGTAAGCAGCACATACAGTAATGTTGAATTCAGGTGTTGTTTCATTGGTAATGCACCTTTCTTTCCACCCATTTAAACTGAATCATCGTAAGCACCAAAATGACGGCGAACAAGACAATCGCCTGCGCACTCCCTGTTCCGAACCGGAAATTAACGAAAGCTTCCTGATAAATGGAATATACAAATACATTTGTACTGTTCACCGGACCGCCTTTGGTCAAGATATTAATTTGGGCAAAAGACTGGAAGGCACCAATGATAGAAACTACAGTCACAAAAAAGATCGTCGGTGATAGCAGCGGCATAGAGATACGCCAGAACGTGACCAACGGTCCGGCTCCGTCCATTTTGGCACTTTCGTACATGTCGTCTGGAATCCCTTGAAGTCCGCTCGATAAGATAATGTAATTGAAGCCAAGATTCATCCAGATGGTCATTATGGCTACGGAGAACAGCGCCCAATCCGGGCTGGTCAACCACGGAACTGGATTGATATGTAACAGGGAAAGCACATAGTTGAACATTCCCAGTGTGGGATGGAAAAGAAATTTCCAAATGACCGCAGATGAACCCACCGACAACACCATCGGTAGCGAGAAGGCAAATTGGAAGATACGCATCCCACGTAACTTACTGTGTGTAAGGGCAGCGAGTACCAGCGCCAGTAAAATACCCACAGGTACCGTCAATACCGCAAAAAGCAGCGTGACCTTAATCCCCTGTAGAAACTGACCTGAGCTGAAAAGCATAGCAAAGTTATCGAACCCCACATAATCTGCAACGTTTCCTGCGGGATCTGTAGAATGTAAGCTGAGATAAACGGACTTTATCATCGGATAAAACATAAATACAGCAAACAAAATAAGCGATGGAGCCAAAAAGGTATACGCCAGCGCGTTTTCGCGCAGTCTTTGAATTTTTAGCGAACCCGTGCGTATGCGAGCTTTAGACGATGTCCGTTGCTGGCTCCTCGTCCCCAGTCCCAAAGATTTGTTAAGTTCACCCAAAACGGAACGCCCCTTTCTTTTAAACCAACCTCAGTAAGTGTATCGTTTTGATGTAAAGGGAACATCAAGTGGACTGGAGTAAAATGTTAATGTTTTTACTCTTTGTAAAACCAATCCTAATTGGGTACTCGCACAAGGGCACAGGCTCCTGCATACGATATATCATTATTATGAGTATGGAGGTCAGAGGCGAATGCCGTACAACACCGTCAGTCCGCAAACTTTATATCAAGCTAGACCGGAATTCCAACAAGAACTTAAAAAAGTCCGCGATCAATTGCATTATCAATTGAGCCCCTACATGAATCACACGGTTAGGGTACAAACGATGGATCATCATGTGTATGAAGGAACGATTGTGCACATGGATGCGGATCATTTGTATCTGAGAGTCCCTCAGCAGTATCACTCACCCTCCTCAGGCACCCCAGCCCCTGATCGTTCCTATGCCTACAACAATGTCATTCTGCCGCTGGTGCTATTTAATTTGTTGGTTATAGTCCTGTTGAGCTAGCGCTTAATCCATGCAATCTGTCTAACTAAAAGACAAAAAACCTCCAAATCCGTAAGGAGCCTACCCTTGGCACATTACGAAGTTGGAGGTTTTAGTTATTTGTATCCTTATAATCATTAGTTCTCACAGGAGATGCCTGCTTCCTGCTCTAGTACAGCTACAAAACGCTCTATACGATCTTCATTCGGCAGGTGGCAGAACACCTCATTTACACCCTGATTGATCAACAGGATGCTCCCCTTAGTACCTGACAAATCCTTTTCCAGCTTAGCCTGCGAAATATGGTGATAATTAATGAACTTGACCCAAGGAATACCCATAGTACAGGAATAAAAGATGATTCGTTGGGACGTTACGGCCAGCATTCCACAAAGCGGAATCTTCTCAGAGCTTTGCTGCAAATCATACGTACACCTAATACAGGATCGGATGTGTTCGCCAGCTTCCAATGTCAGACTAATGGCTCGCAACTCTTTTTCATCTGTTCTCATCCCGTCTCATCTCCTGTTCGAAGCTCAGGAACGAGTCGCAGCTCCATGACTTCAAATCAGCTTTTGCGGCTTTTTCCGTCGACCTCTTCCATTTTTCGTCAGATTAAGAACTGGACAATGACCGATCTTCACTGCACATTAAAACCAAGGATGGATATGTATAACTTAACATGGGCACAGGATGTTATCAACAAGCAAGCCAGCCTGTTATAATTCAGCAATCATATCTTGCTATGTACTATCTTTTGCCTCAGACACTATATTAATAGAAGACCATAATCGTATAAAACAGGTATGAAAACTCACCTATTGTTCCTCTGACGCTTCCTATACTAAACTCACTTGTCAAATATAAAAAGGCTTCCTCTAGTTTATTTAACTAGGAGGAAGCCTTTTTATCTATCTTGTAAATGGAATGTTTACGGAAAAACACCAACAAATTATTTAATTAATATGTTTGTAATTGTGAGGTTGCTGAGCTGTTGTTAACATATAAAAATAATTTGTATGTAGAACTAAAGTAACCATTTACTTTAACCCAAGTAAATGACAAGGTTGCACGAGCAGGTCTTGAGTCAGTCTGTTTAGGTTGATCCACAACTAAGTTTTCGCCACTTGAGTACCCTGCCATTATATCAATATAAGGATCATAAGCGTCTGATATATAGCTATAGCCACCTTGAACTAGTGTGTAATCAGCAAAAAATCTTGCTTTAACGTAAGAGGTTTCTTCTCTTACTGTTGCATTTGTAAATGTTCTATAACCACTTCCTCCTGAGGCATAGCCCCCTGATACGTCATTTGGAGTGATAACATGTTCTTCTTTTATTTTCGCATTTGTAAGATCTATTGTTGACTGAATTACGGAACCATCAGGAAATGTAGTTCGTTGTATTTTCAAACCATCTGGTGACTCTACTTCACTTGTAATACCAGTACCTCTTTTTTCTGGATTATCAGAATCAGGAAGTTCACCAGCCTTCATTTTTTCTATTAGACTTTGCTGTACTTCTTTAGAAAGACCCAAGTCATTTAAATGTTCAGATATCTTATCTAGATCCTGACTTGAAAATGAAACAGAAGGGACCTCACTTGCAAAGCTAACAGGTGCAACTGAAAGTAAAAGAGAAGCGGACAATATTGCAGATGCTACAACTTTTTTCATCTTCTTCCTCCTTTAATATGGTATGATGCTACTGAAAATTAACATATTATAGATTTATATGTCAAATAACATTAAAATTGGAGGTATATTCTATGTTCGATGAATTATTTCTTCATGAAATGTCTTTAGTTTTTCTCTTAGGAAGTGAGTTACTTCTCTTCATTTTTGCTCTTATTTTTATTATTTGCACTTTTAAAAATAACAAAGCATTACATCAATTGGATGAGATTTTGGCAGAAACAACACACCTAATAAAATCGAAATAAAGGAGAGGATTCTGATAGGGACCTGGACTATATCTGTAACCATAATCTACTGGTTCTGCTTTATTCATATTTTTATATGTTCATGTGCGTTGATCTACCTCTTTAAAACAAGAAAAACAAATAAATTATTTCAAAGAAAAATAGAGCTGCTCAGTAAGCATTTAGAAATATTAAGAGAAGAGCTTAAAAAAAAATATTAATTTGCAAGACGAGGTACTAATATTAGATGCTATTCAGCTACCTCGAAAAGTTTAACTTAGCTATCTTGAGGGATGTGTAATCTTTTTCAAACAAAATCGCCAACAAGACCTCTCATAAGTTCAATTAACTCATGAGAGGTCTTGATATACTTCAGAGGGAGAGCAGAAGTTTCCTTGTTACATTATGCTACACTCTTGGACTTAGTCTCATTAATTACCGTATTTAACCTTATGACCTGTTCTAGGGCTTATATCCTCCAGTACCACACTTCTCTTCATCAGGTCTAATATGCTAATTTTCAGAAATGAGGAATGGTATACGCTTCTTCTTGGCAAGCTAATGTGAGAATACGTCAGAACGGAGAAGAAGCCTGATGAAATATAACCGTTTGCTATGCGCTGGAATCGCTGTTTCTTTGCTGTGTATCAGTTCTTGTCCCACTCCATACACGAATGCACAAAACACATCATATGCCTCCCCCGCTCCTACAAAGGGAAGAGCCTATTACGAAGAACGGGGCGACATTGTATGGGAAGTTCCTACCCATCGTAAGCTTATCGCTCTCACATTCGATGACGGACCGGACGAAAGCAATACGCCTGCCATTCTCGATTTACTTCAAAAATATGATGCGAAAGCGACCTTTTTTGTCGTTGGCAGTCGTGTAGAAAAGCTGCCACACCTTGTAAAACGGGAACGAGAGGAAGGACATGAAGTTGGCAATCATACCTTCCTTCATTCATCCTTTCAATATATCTCCCGCAACAAAGCTCTGTCCGAATTGGACCAAGGTCAGACGAGCATCGTTCAGGCAACTGGTGCGGGGACCCATCTATTTAGACCACCAGGCGGCTCCTATAACGATTCACTCGTCAAGTTATCCAAGGAGAAGGGGCTAAAAATTATTTTATGGTCCTGGCATCAGGATATCCTAGATTGGCGAAAGCCTGGTGTACACCGTATCGCAGATAAGGTGCTTCGCAACGCCCGTAACGGCGACATTGTCCTCATGCATGATTATGTACATCAAAGTACACAAACCGTTGAAGCCTTGAAGATTATTCTTCCTGAGCTCAAGAAAAGAGGTTATTCCTTCGTCACTGTATCTGAATTACTCTCTAATCGAGAAAAGCCGGATGGGCTGATTGAGGTGAATAAGTGAAAGAGCAAGGAAAGTGGGCTCGCCGTTGACTATGCAAAAAGTATGCAGGAACGAAATGGGAATTAGGTAATAGAAGAGACCTCTCACAAGTTTATTTAACTCGTGAGAGGATAAATCCCAACCTCAATAGTGAGCACCGCATCTTATTTTACAGCTATACCGTTCAGTTCAATGTTTTGGAGGCCAGCCATTGCATCATCGTTGTTTTCTTTCCGTTAATCACCTTCGATACTTCGTTGTTATACACGTAAATCCAGGACCAGTGGCCATTGTATTCATACGGTGTTGTATCACTCTTCTTGTACAAACCAGAAGTATCCACTACGTTATCAAATAAGGACATATGGACATCCTTTGCTCCGGCATTCACTAAACGGTTGTAGGTCGGAATCATATAATCGTTGGGTGGAACCACAGTATCGGTTTGGGCAGCCACAAACCAGATCGGCAGGTCCTTCATATCGTTAATTTGTTCGTCGGTGATTAGGCTATCCTTTAAGGCTTCACACGCCACCACGGCTGCTGCAAAATAGTCTTTATAATCACGGATCAGCAACATAGTCATATATCCGCCGTTGGAGTCTCCACCAATGTAGATTCGATCTGTATCAATGTCTTTGTTTTTGGCCACGTATTCCTTAATTAAGGACATCAATGCTTGCTCATACTTCGAGGTTCCGTCTCCAAAGCCTGTAAAACCATCCATCCAGTAGGTTGGAGTCTGAGGTGCCAGCACATAAGCCCCGCCAAAATACGATTGAATATCCTTAGAAGCAAAATTCGCTGCTTTATTACCCGAAATCGGAATCGTCGGATCTGTACCTCCCTCTCCCATACCGTGCAGCCAAATCACCAAAGGGTTTTTCACCTTGTCTTTTGCCGGTGCATAGCTCGCGTAGGTTAAAGTAACCCCATCAGAAGTAGCTTTACCAGTTGTAAATTGATCAACCAGCTGCCGTATCTCTCCTGCAGAGGTATCAATCTTCAAGCCGGAAATCGTGCCTGATTTGGTTTTTATAGCTTTTTGCTGCGTGATCGTATATTTGTTATCATTCCATGCGTTAAACCCCGAACCCGCCGCATCATAATGAATGGCAGAGCTTAGAGTTACCGCTGGGCCGATTTCCATTTCCAACACAACGTAGCTTCCTGTTTTACTTACAGGGTTGCCACTTTTGTCCGATACATAGGCCTTGGTGACCTTCCGGTTGCCTTTCTCAACAAAGGAATTTACCAACCTATTGTCGCTTCTTTCCACATATACCTTAAATGTATCCTTGGTTATCGCATCTTTGGGTACCGGCTTACCCAGATTAACAATGATCTTCGTAATGGTTGCTCCCCAATCCTTCACCTCCGCAACCGTCCGGTATGAAGTAGGCTGCATCTTGGCATCCTTGGCAGCCCATGCACCGTTGCTGAATACAAGGGTCGTACTGACAGCTAAAGTGAATAACATAGTTGTTTTAGCAACCTTTTTAAACTGTTTAAACATGATGTCTTACCTCCCAGATCCATTGATAAAACGCTTACATTATTAATTTTAATGATTTTTTTATTTTCATCCTGCCTTTTATTAGCCTAATTCAGGTCAATTACTGACTCCTTGCTTCAGAACGCCTCTTGTGCTTTTTACGATATTGATGCGGTGTCGCTTGATAAACCTTTTTAAATACCCTGGCAAAAGACTTCTCGTTTGGAAATCCGTGTTCCAGCGCAATTTGTATAATAGAATGGTCCGTATTCATAAGAACACGGAAAGATTTCTCCAGACGGATGGCATTGATATATTGAAATAGCGTCATACCTACATGCTTTACAAAAAAACGGGACAAATATTCGGGAGACAATCCAAAAACCTGAGCTATGGAATCCAGGGATAGACTCTGATCGTAATTTTCTATGATATAATCGGTTATCAACGTCAGTCGCTCCAAATATTTATGAGTGTTAAAGCCAGGGATCGATTCGTTGTCAATTTTAAAATGCATTAATAAAAGGTACACCAGTTTATAAGATAGCGACGTTAGATGGATATGTACCAAAGGGTCATTGTGCTGGTTGAGGTAAGCTACAAATAATGTGTTTAACAGATCACGCAGCTCCTTAAAATGCTGTAATCTCTGCTGATTGGTTTCGAAAATGGATATACAATCGAATGAAATGGGATTACTGTCCTTAGTATTTTCTCGAATAAATCCAGAAGGAATCAAAACGGTTATAGCCTCTCTACCTTTGCCCTTAGCCACAGAAAAGGAATGAATAGCATTCGAATTAATGAGCACGATATCTCCTTCTTGGGAGCTATAATTCATGCCATCTATATAGATATTGTCGATTTTTCCTGAGATTACATAAGATATTTCGATGCTGTCGTGCCAATGCCTAGGTATGTATGCTGGTTCATTGGAGGAATGAACTATAATTTTTAATGGAAAATGATTGTCTGCCTGAACCAGCTCATATTTGTATTCCAAGTTTGTCGCTCCTCTCAGATGTGAACATAATACCTCCCTCTCTCCATAAACAAAAAAACCTAAGATAACAAAATACATAAGATCCTTGGATCTTAACATTTTGTTCCTTAGGTTTTGCCTGCGTAACAGTAACAATCCTAGTGCTATTCATTCTCATTTAACTAAGCTAAGTATATAGAGGGTTGAAATTCATGTCAACGCTTTCATGCAAGGCGTTCAACCGCCCAACAAAAAAGAACGAGCTTCTATAGCCCGTCCCTTTATTTATGATCCTGTTTTTTGAACTTTGAAGATCATATTTAAACCAAATCCAATCAGCACGAGTCCCGTGGGCTTATCGATAATATTCTGAACTTTGGGTGAAATTAACCATTTTATGTAATTTAACAATAATACGATTGTAGTAAACCATAAAATCGAAAGTAGAGCGTAAAGAGAACCCATCAGTAAAAACTGCAAACTGGGATTATAACCTGGTATTACACCCGCATATTTGACTACTTCAAATGCTACGGCTGACTTTATTAATATGAAAGAAAGCCATCAGCCATATTTCAATACCTAACATTCATCCTTTTGAAGCTAATGTGCAATTCGATCACTGTTGTATCCGACTCAAAAGGAAGCTCCCAATAAAACTGGCGCGGATGCCATGGTAATGTACTTCCATTTACGGACCCGACTTTCAGGAACAGAAAGAGCAGCGGCGATATCCTTAAATCGCATCGTCCCGCTGCTCTCCAACTACATGTGTCTGACTTTGTCCCGTTCAGGACTTCTCTCTCTAGACATTCTGCATTTCACTGCCTCCATAGCTTAGGTCTCTGAATAATTAGACAAACTGACTGGATAAAAGACATAAACCTTAAGCCTTTTGCTGAATAAGCTACTACTAAGTAACAATATTAAGGCGTCAACTTTAATATTGTCATAGTTGTATTAATATTATTGTGCAACTGAGCAGGAGTTGCGTTGGCATTTACCAGTTGTATTGTAGTTGGAACTGTTGTAACGGTTACAATAACTTCAGCTGCGGTAGGCCCCCCACCATTACCTGAGAAAGGTAAAGGTGTTATAGGAGTTCCGTTAACAGTGAGATTGAAGTCAGCATCACCTTGGTTATGAATAGAAAATGAGATGAAGTAGCTCCCCGTTTCGTTAATTGTTATCGTTGGGGATGGAGGAGTGAAAGTAAATGCACCTCCAACATTCGCTAAAACCCCAGTAAAGGTAATTGGTGTGTTACCCGGAACTGTGTCAGTCCCCGTGCCAGGATCTGCTCGGAAAACACTTAAGAAATCTGATATCCCGAAGCCAGCAGGCCCTACTGGTCCTGCTGGCCCCGTTGCTCCCGCTGGTCCTGCTGGTCCTATTGCTCCTGCCGGTCCTGCTGGTCCTACTGCTCCTGCCGGTCCCGTTACTCCTACTGGCCCTGCAGGACCGGGAATTCCTTGAAAACCTTGTAGTCCTTGCTGACCTTGAGCACCTGGAACTCCCTGTGGACCTGGCAGTCCTTGGGGTCCCTGCGGTCCTTGAGGTCCTCTAATCCCTTTAACAATGACCTTCGGCGAAACTTTGACCTTTTTAACTGCACATCTTCTAAATTTTCTCCGATGCATTCTCTTTTGCCAACAATAATGTCGAAACATAATTAATAGTCACCTCCAAAGTCTAGTCAAATTAGCTTATTGTGCAATTAACCAAAAAGATTGGGCTGTTGACTTCATCTAGGAAAAGATAGGCATAGGCCTGCCCGTATGCTCCAACTCGTTGACCATGATCTTGTACCGTTGGTGACCGTCCACTAGGTTCCCGGTGCGTTCGTTCCAAATGATCGGGTCGATGTAACCCAACCGCACAATGGACTGCTTTAGCTTCTCTTATTCAACATCGCCCGGCTAAAGGTCAACCCGTGGGTTGTATGCTTTTTCAACAAATAAAGAACTAGCTCAACAGCTAGTCCTTAATGATTGGTTTGAAAAATACTACCTTCTATTATTTTTGGGTAAATGCGATTTTTAATCCGATAAGTGTAAATAACGAGCCTTGAATATAATTGATTTTTTTAGAAAAGGATGGATTTCTCCGTAGAAAGGAGCCTACTTTTCCAGCAAAAATACTTATCAAAATAAAAAGCACTAAAGTTTGCACTAAAAATACTACTCCAAGAACTAGCATTTGAGTAGAAACATTACCGCTTTCTTGGTTTACGAACTGAGGGAGAAAAGCCAAGAAAAAAAGTGATATTTTTGGATTCAATACATTCATGATAACACCTTTTTTATACAATGACTTGTAATTTAAGGTATCTCCACTCTTAAGTTCAAAACTCGTATCTTTTGCTCTAAATGACTTATACGCCAAAAATAATAGATAAGCTGCTCCAGCGTATTTGATTACTGCAAACGCCAAGGAAGATTGATAAATTATTGCCGCAAGGCCGAAGGTTGCTGCAAAAATATGAACCAACAATCCCGTGCAAAGGCCTAAAGTAGTAAATATCCCTGCATTCCTACCCTTTGCTATGCTCTGTGTCAGTGTGAACACGTTGTCGGGACCCGGCATAATGGTGAGAACAATTGCTGCTCCCAAAAAAGCTAATATAGTTTGAAGCTCCACAAAACTTCCCCCTTTGGATAATTTGAATATATACTACACCACAATAAAGGGATCTGACAATTGAGTTGATCGCAAAAGGACGCGCCCATTGTTGTATTCTCTGGATTCGGATTGGGGTCATTACAAAGCATACATATTCGTGCCCTGGGCTTTTCTTCATGAATTTGTTCCTATTCAAATATTAAAGAAAATCAAAAAGGCCGACACATTGGTCAACCTCTGCATACCAGAAAACCTATTTTCTTTTTAATTTTCACCTGTGCGAGTTATCAATCAACCAGTATGTTAGAAACTATTAGAGCAAATGATCTAACGTAAACTGCCGAATTACATAAACTCTGCTGCAAGCTGCTTGAGCAACCATGGTGTAGCAATGGTATAGAAAAGGGCCCCCTCTCGGGAGCCCTTTAAATAGCGGTATTACAGGGTTTTGAGACCCTTATTACATCATGCCGCCCATCTTTGATTTACTCGCGCAGAGGAACGCCATAAAACTTATCTTCTATTGTATAGCTTGTTTGGGCTTATCTTCAGAAAGTTTTATTCGTCTACATCTGCCCTCATTCGCCAGAATTGGTATTTTTCATGTGATTTTTTTGAGATCCAAGCAGCCATGTTGCCACACACCATTCGGTTTCATCAACAATTTCCTTCTATTGTATATTGAGGCATAGGAAGTAGCAATGATCTTTCTGAATTTTAATATTCTAAAATATCTCCCCTTCTCTTGGCGGCATAGGTATGTTCTATCCCGCTCCCAACTCTCCAGAATGACGATATCTCGTAGTGTAGACTTATCCGGCCCCAGAATATGGTTATTTTGCTCTAAAGCAAGCAACTAACTTTTTATGCTTTCTGTACACCTCCGCGTCTTATCTCCAGATCTAGCATAGTTACGGCAGCCTGCTGAAAAGTTGTAGACTGAACGGCGATGTTAAGCTAACGTGGCAGGTTAACCTAACAAGCAGACTGCCAATTACGTTTGAAAATACCCAAACGTGCTGCCGGGTTGACATTCAGAACTGGTCTTGTGAATCTGGTGGAGTTAAAGGGAGTGCTAGTTGTGTCTCATCTATTTTTTTGAACAAGCATTGTATTGAAGAGCCAGCGAAAATTCCATCTGAAATACTGAGCTAGATGCCAATCTTCATAGCCATTTAATACACCTTCATTTAACCAGTAAGACTCTGGTTTTCCGCTCGTCGCAGCTTCAGACACATAAGCGATCGTTTTTTCTAAAAAGCGAATGACATCTAGGATTTTATCTGGAGTGGACACATCTCCATGCCCGGGAATGACAGTATCTACCTTCAGATCTCTTTGAATGCGTCTAAGGATGCGTATCCAAGCGTATGGATTACCGTATGGCATGACCGGAATCGTCTTGTTGGTTATTAAATCACCAGCAATCAAGGTTCGTTCTTCAGGCACGTAAATAACGGCATCGCTTAAAGAATGGCCGCCTCCGTAGGATAAAACTTCGACAGTGCGTTTTGCTCCTTTTATAACTAGTTTATCGTCAAAAGTTATCGTGGGTATCACCCTACGAAGGGAAGGGATAGCATCATACAGGGCTCTCTGCACGGAAAGATCATAGCCGATTTCGGTTAACATGTGCGGATTTTTTTCTTGTGAACGTACTTGATGTAGGCTATTTATTAACTTCTGAATGTTTTGTTGCATTAGATCAATATTCACTTTACCCATTTCAGATAGCAAATCTCTTGTCCAAACGGTAGATATAAAATCACTTTCCATGAATTCCTGATTGCCGTTGACATGATCTCCATGGAAATGAGTATTGATCACATATTTAATTGGTTTATTCGTTAATTGTTCTGCGGTTTGACGTAACAAAGCACCAGAATGCGGTAGGTTGGTTGTGTCCACAACAACGGTCAAATCCCCAATGTCAATAATTGCCGCATTCCCCAGCGAACCACTACCAGGTACCGAAATAGCACCCCAGATACCTTCCGCTGCTTGTTGAATCGTGAAATATTTGTTGTTCATTGTTTATGCCTCCATCAAAATAAGTTTGACACCATTTCCTTTTATCTTTAGTTTTTTTATGTTTCATGTATATCAATTAGCAACTTTAGCTTACAAGTTAGAGTCAACTAGAAATCAAGCACAAATTTCTGAAATGAAGTTAGAGGTGCAAATATCGACTTCGAGTTGACTTAAAGATGTATAATAGTTTTAAATTTTGGTTTAGAAAAAAGGAGTGTCATAAAAAAACAATGCTTACTATAAGTCAAGTATCAGAAAGAACGGGGCTAACTCCTTATACGATTCGCTATTATGAAAAAATTGGAGTGCTACAGGAACCAAATCGAAGAAATGGAAGGACACGCATTTATACCGAAAGTGAGGTTTCATATATACAATGTTTAATTAGATTAAAAAAATTGGGATTGTCGCTTGAGGAGATTACGGAATTTACCCGTGACGGATGTGTACTGGATAAAATTCAAAAAGGGGAAGAAGTTGCTAATTTTACTCCTGCCTTACACATACGGATAGAAATTCTTGAAAAGCATCTGGTGGAACTGGAATCCAAGCGGCAGGAACTTGAGTGCATGATTTCCCTTGCTAACGAGAAGATAGCCCTGTACCAAAAACTTACGAAGACGATATAGTAATGTAGAAGACCTGGTTCACCACCAGCATATACGATGGCAATAGAATTGATTGAACTAACGGGAAACGTTAGTTCAATGAAATAGCGATAGTCTAGGGCTTTATTTTCCCGTCCTATTCTACCGTTGTTTCTTTTATTATAGTTATTCAACATACATTTAAAGTTGATTCATATCAGTTCCGCCTTAAATGTCCGTCTGTAAGCAATTTTTCAACTAAAAAGCTCTGCCGACCGTAAGGTTAGCAGAGCTTTTTAATTTATTTAGAGTATTCACTTACTTCAAACGTCAGGATACGATCATATAGCATATAATCTTTACGGCTGCTAAACGGGCCTTTATTGTTATCGTGCTTATTAATGGCATATGAAGCCGATCCAGAACCTGCTTGTTTAGCCTCATACCACGCAATAAAGTCATTGACCTCTTTCATACTCAAATCAAATTCCTTCTCTAAGCCAGTTGTCATGGTGACTACTAGAATTGCACGATCCCCGTTCGGAGTCGGTTCCTCTGTTCCTGGGTTAGGAGTGGAACTTGATAATTTAGACATCATCTCTAATTCGCCAAGATGTATATACTGACTTCCATTGTTTGCTGTAATATTAATTCTATAATCCTTGTATGAGTTAGAATTAGAAAAAGTGAATTTTTTTGGAGTGCTATCTACCCATTCAGTGATATTTGACTGAGTGTCTAGCACGTTCCAAGTAACCCCATCATTTGAGCCTTCAAAAGTCCAATCTTTAGGGGCGCGGTCGGTTGCCGTTGTCTGTGGATATATAACGTATTGTTCAATAACTTCAGGTTTAGGAAAGTCATATCTTAACCAGGCAGGATTTTCATTAGATCCCCAAGCACTAGAGATAGTTGCAAAATCCCCGTCAAAAGATCTATATGCGTATGAAAATTCGTTGCTCGCACTTGCCACTCCAGATGGCAAATTGTTAGATGTCATTTTAGGAATTAAATTTTCTGAATACTCTGCTTCAGCTGCAAAGACATTCGATAAGGGTAAAGATAATAGAACTAAAAATAAAATCGTTATACATGCTTTCTTCATTAAATAATCCTCCAATAGGTTTAATAGAACTAAGAATAATTTAATTAAGGAATTGTGTCTAAACATAAACTTGCTAATCTATAAATACATTCTAAATATTTTCATATTTATTTTTTATTGGGTATTAAAAAAGCTCATACCGGTCAAATACCAGTCGAGCCCTTCTTGACATCTACTCTAAATTCAAATTGATTCTGCATGTAATACGCTCCGGCAAATCTTAACCGAATCAGGTGAAAACTTTTCTATAGATCCTCCATAGTCTACAACCGATATTAAGTCTTCTCCTAACGACTCAACAACATACACCTTTACCTGGCTTAATACAGCTGTAAATAGTTCTATAACCGACTTTAACAAATTATATGTATGGTTCATGCTGATTACCTCAGTAATTCATTCGGTGAGTGGTGTTGTAATTCCTTCAATGTAACAAATCCCCGCCGACCAGTTAAGGGCAACGAGGATTTGCTTTACTTACGTTTAAGCTCCTCCAATAGTAACCTGAGGCTGGATACTATGGTGGTTAAAGGCTTGATCTGGCACAGTTATAATAAACAACAAAAAGCTAGCCGCGATAATCAGCAGTACCGTTTTTTTCAACATTAGTCATCCACACCTTTTCAATAAGATTTAAAAAACTAGCTTTGGTTTCATGAGACGCATGTTCCCGAAAATGTGAAAACAGCCCCATACAATTAATGAAATAAGTCTCATTATTTAGTGTATGATAACTTACCATTGAATACATCAAATGTTTAAAACCATCATCATAAAAACTTCGATGTAAATAATAATGAGCCAACTCGTAACCAAACCACGCGATATAGTCCGGTATCACCTGTTGGGTATACATATCATCGGATAGTGGCTGTTCAGAAAATGAATTAATCTCTGGTTCAAACCGTTGAAGTATATCGTCTACATCTATGCTATATTGGTTTGCGGCAATTATAACATTAAGTAGTTTTGATATCTTCTCGTTTTCGTTAGTCACTGATGTTGCTACAATATATTCAATATAATCATGCAGCACATTTATATCTCCTGATAAAAGTTTATATACGTAAGTATTACCTTCTGCCCAACTTTTGAACAAGCTAATCCAGTGCCGGGTATCTTCGTCAGTCTCCATTACCCAATCTAAATTAGCGTAGGTGTATGTATAGTCTAGGGCTCGTTGATAATCGCCTTGAGCTTCACAGACGCTTGCACACAACAGATCAGCATAGCAAATGTATACAAACAATGGACGGCTTAGCTTATCAGTAGATTCAGTGTGGCTTCGACTGTTCTGTTGATGTTTCAGTGTATAGTGGATTTCGGCTTTAGCTCTCATTTTCTTCGCCATTTCGTCAACCTTGTCCCATTTACGCAAAGACCTGTACACATTAGCCAAATCCTTCAATGCGTCAAGTTGGTCTATTTCATCAAGGCGCTCAACAAAAACTTCAAAAATCGTAGCTGCACTAAGATTACGGCTTTGATCGTCTCCAACTTGAATCGTAAATATACGATATTGACAGACTGCCAAACGCTCAGAGTGTTGATATTTCTCCGCTTCAGCCACCCCCTCATAGAGCAGTAATGCCGCCGCGTGTCGTCCCTGTGCCAATAATTGCTCTGCAATGTCAAATAGTTTGGGCGAATAGAGTAGATTGTCCATGATGGCCCCCACCACTCGACGTATCACACCCAGCTTGTCTAACTCTGCACAACGATACAAAAATGGCTCGATTCGCCTCATATTCGGAGGGTGATCGATGATGTAGTTTTCCATGAACAAGTCGTAAAAGTGACCTTCCGGCAAACCCATAGCCTCAGTAATGAGGTCAAGCTGGTTAACAGACATAGACTTATTCCCTGTTACAATAGCACTTATTATTCCCCTATTCATGCCTGCAATTTGTCCAAATTGCGCTATGTTCAAACCCTCTTGCTGTAGATATCTGTCTAATTCTGCTCGAATCGTAGGTGTATGCTTCATGTCATAGCCACCCCTCGCATAAAAATTCCAGTATTTTATAATCATTTACTATTTTTGTCCAGCAATTAACCAGTTGTCAATATCTTTTTTTGGCCAGAAAAAGAAAAGAGGCTTCTCAAAAGTTCGGAGAACTAATGAGAGCCTCTATAAAAACGGACTGATTGTTAACAAATCGTTAACAAATCAATATATCGATCACCTAAACCCTTGTTACAGCAAGGGATTTTGGATTTATTACATCATGCCGCCCATTCCGCCCATGCCGCCCATGTCAGGCATTGCAGCCTTTTCTGGTTCTGGCTTGTCAGCGATCACTGCTTCAGTAGTCAGGAACATAGCCGCTACGGAAGCTGCGTTTTGCAATGCATAACGAGTTACTTTCGCAGGGTCTACGATACCAGCTTCAATCATATTTACCCAGTCGCCAGTAGCTGCGTTAAAGCCTACGCCAACTTCTTCGCGTTTCAGACGCTCAACAATAACAGAGCCTTCTTCACCTGCGTTAGCAGCGATGGTACGGATTGGAGCTTCCAGAGCACGCAACACAATGTTTACGCCTGTTTGCTCGTCGCCTTGCAGTTCAACAGCTGCAACTGCTTTGTATACGTTCAGGAGCGCTACACCACCACCGGATACGATACCTTCTTCAACCGCAGCACGGGTTGCGTTCAGGGCATCTTCGATGCGCAGTTTGCGTTCTTTCAATTCTGTTTCAGTAGCCGCACCGACTTTGATTACTGCTACGCCGCCAGACAATTTAGCCAGACGCTCTTGCAGTTTCTCTTTGTCGAACTCGGAAGTAGTTTCTTCCAGTTGCGTACGGATTTGGCTAACACGAGCGTCGATGTCGGCTTTGTTTCCAGCACCGTCAACCACAATCGTGTTTTCTTTTGTAATACGCACTTGACGTGCTGTACCCAGTTGGTCCACGGAAGCTGTTTTCAGGTCCAGACCCAGTTCTTCTGTGATTACTTGACCGCCTGTCAGGGCAGCGATATCTTGCAGCATTGCTTTACGACGGTCACCAAAGCCTGGAGCTTTAACAGCTACAGCGTTGAATGTACCACGCAGTTTGTTGACAACGAGCATAGCCAGCGCTTCGCCTTCGATGTCTTCAGCGATCAGAACTAGTGGCTTGCCTTGTTGTACGATTTTTTCAAGCAATGGCAAGATTTCTTGTGTGTTTGTGATTTTTTTGTCAGTGATCAAGATATACGGATTGTCCAGAACAGCTTCCATTTTGTCCGTATCTGTAATCATGTACGGAGAAATGTAGCCACGGTCAAACTGCATACCTTCAACTACTTCCAGTTCTGTTGCAAAACCGCGGGATTCTTCAACTGTGATTACACCGTCTTTGCCCACTTTTTCCATAGCTTCAGCGATCAATTCGCCTACTTCATCATCAGCAGCGGAAATACCAGCTACTTGAGCAATGGATTGTTTGCTTTCGATTGGTTTGGAGATAGCTTGCAGTTCAGCAACAGCTGCTTTAACTGCTTTGTCGATCCCTTTACGGATACCGATTGGGCTTGCGCCAGCAGTTACGTTTTTCAAACCTTCAGTGATGAGGGCTTGAGCCAAAACAGTAGCCGTAGTAGTACCGTCACCAGCTACATCGTTCGTTTTGGTTGCTACTTCTTTAACCAGTTGAGCGCCCATGTTTTCGAACGCGTCTTCCAGCTCGATTTCTTTTGCAATCGTTACACCGTCATTAGTGATGAGCGGGCTACCGAATTTTTTCTCCAGTACAACGTTACGGCCTTTCGGTCCGAGTGTTACTTTAACAGCGTTAGCCAATGCATCTACCCCGCGCAGCATGGAGCGGCGAGCGTCTTCACTGAATTTAATGTCTTTAGCCATTTGTGATAAACCTCCCTATGGATTATGAATGATTTGTTTCAATTCCTATATTTAGGTCTTGTCCGGGTTCCGGTTAACCGATGATCGCGTGGATATCGCTTTCTTTCATAATCAAATATTCTTTACCTTCATATTTGATTTCCGTTCCAGCGTATTTGGAGAAAATGACACGGTCGCCTTCTTTTACTTCCAGAGGAATACGGGCACCGTCTTTCAATGCGCCTGCGCCAACCGCGATAATTTTGCCTTCTTGCGGCTTTTCCTTGGCAGAGTCAGGAAGTACGATTCCGAAGGAAGTCGTTGTTTCTTGCTCAATTGCTTCCACCAATACGCGTTCACCCAAAGGTTTGATCATGAAAAAATAGCCTCCTTATTAAGTGTTTTATCCTGTAATTTGGTTGTTATGTTGTATGTATTAGCACTCAACAGTGGTCAGTGCTAACAACCAACTTTATGATACTCAACTTGAGATTGAATTTCAAGTCCCTAATGTATTTTTTATGGGAATTTTTATGGGCAACCATTCTCGATTATATCCACCTATCTTAAAAATAACCGTTAACTCAAGGCTAATGGTTATTTTTAAGATAGCTATACTGATCAATTTTAGAGAAATTAGTTGTTGAGCCATTCAGGTCCTGTCTAATTATTCCGCAGCTACACGCAATTGGGCCTCCCGTTCCTCCTGTGCACGCAATTGCTTGCGATACACGACTGATGACAAATATACACTCGCTTCATACAGCACCAGCAACGGAATCGCCACCAAAAAATCGGATATAAAATCCGGCGGAGTGATAACAACGGCAACAAAAACAAGCAGGAAATAAGAAATCTTCCGCCATTTGCGAAGCCTCATCGGGGTTAATACACGAATCCCTGTCAGAAACATGATCAGCAGGGGGAGTTCAAACAGCAACGCTACAGGCAACACAATATTAAACATAAAGGTGAAATATTGCGCAATACCGTACGTTTCCTGCAATCCCATACTTTTAGTGACGGACGATGTAAACTGAATCGCCATCGGGAAAATAATGAAATAAGCAAAAGCTGCGCCAATCATAAACAAAAGCAGCACATAAGGCACATATCGCAAGGTTGCGCTCCGTTCTTGCGGCCTTAATCCCGGGCTGACAAACTTCCACAATTGGTAGCATGCAAACGGTAACGCCACTGCAATCCCAATGATCATGGCGATTTTCATGTAGATGCCGATTCCGTCCCAAAAGGAAAATGCATTTAACTGAAAAGCTTTCGCCGAACCGGAGCGAATAAGCCAGTTATAGACAGAACCCGCCGCGAACAATCCACCAGCCAGTGCCAATACAAATACAATCAGCACATAAATTATTCGTCGGCGGAGCTCACCCAGATGTTCCATTAGCGGCATTTCATGCTCTGATGGGGTCAAGTCCTTTCCTCCTTTCTGAACGGAACGCAGCAGCGCCTCCTAAAAAATAAAGCCCTTCACTAAAGAAGAGGCTCATGTTCATTATACAAGCAGCAAAAATAAATAACTAAATCTATGACAAGCGTTTATCCTCAGGCTGAGTTTGAACTTCTGAAGGCGTTGTCTGTGATGCTTGGACCACACTATCTTTGCTTTCTTTACGCCCAGTCCGTTCATCTTCAGATAAAATATCGCGTGCCCCGTTTTTAAATTCACGGAATGTACGCCCTACAGCTCGGCCCAGCTCAGGCAGCTTGTTCGGACCAAATAGCAGCAGCGCCAGAATAATTAACAAAATATAACCCGGTGCTCCAATATTGGGCATGTGTAGTAATCCTCCTTATGTTGACGGACAAAATGAGAACCTCTGTCCGTATACGGCCTTATAAATTCTTACAGGTATCATACCACACACACGGACTGCCTTCTACCGAAACTGACCTGTCACCATAAGCAACGCTTCCGGGAGTTGATCCATAATCGCTGCCAAATTTTCATGCACGCCTTTGGGCGTTCCTGGTAAATTGACAATCAACGTACGTCCACGTATCCCCACGATTCCACGAAAAAGCATGGCCGCCGGATTTTTCTGCATCACGATCATTCTCATGGCTTCCGCCATACCTGGCACTTCCCGTTCCACGACCCGTCTGGTCGCCTCAGGTGTCACATCACGGATCGCCAGTTCGGTTCCGCCTGTAGTAAGCACCAAGTCTGCATGAAAATAATCGGTCATTTCGATTAAAGCCGCAATAATCTCATCCGGTTCATCGGGAACGATCCGGTATTCCACAATCTCTCCGCCCAGTTCTTCTTCGACGAGTTCCCGGATGACCTGTGCGCTTGTATCCTCACGCTCTCCCCTTGCCCCTTTATCACTGGCTGTTAGGATCGCCGTTTTCCACACCATAAGATCACCCTTCTCCTATCATGAAAGAATACTTTCTCTTCTGAAAATCAGAAACAGCCACGCTGCATCCTCCATCACATCACAGTACCCTCTCGGCGACAATGTTGTCTATGTCAAGGTTTCTGGTGGTCCTCCCTTTGAAAATCACCATGCTTGCCACCCGTTTTGGATTGCAGCATGGTAGGGCCGATGATCATATCTTTTTGCAGCGCCTTGCACATATCATACACGGTTAACGCTGCGGCTGAAGCCGCTGTCAAAGCTTCCATTTCTACACCTGTCTTACCCTCGGTCTTCACTTCAACTTCAATATGAAGCACATCATGTCCATTATCGGAAAAAGTAATGTTCACGCCTGTCAGCGCCAGCGGATGACACATCGGTATCCAGTCTGACGTTTTTTTCGCACCTTGAATCCCTGCGACCTGAGCTACAGCAAGTACATCACCTTTGCCGATTCTTCCTTCTTTTACAGCCGTCAATGTAGCCGGGTTCATCGTAATCTGAGTCACGGCGACTGCTGTACGAACCGTAGACGTTTTGCACGAAATATCTACCATACGAGCCCGTCCCTGTTCGTTAAAATGAGTAAAGGAATCCATGACTCCCTCACAGCTCCTTTCACATACCCAACTTTACTTCATTCATCTTTTGTGGATTTTGCATGATTACAATCTAAGCGTCCTTCCGGTGTAAACAGCACGTCCACTCGCAAATCTCCCGGCTCCATGGGTACTTGTGCCAACAATTGTCCCGGCAACAGAAGCGAGACATAAAGCGGACCTACGGAACCATTATTACGCTTCACTGCCTCTACCTGTGCGGTAAAGCGATCATAGTAGCCTCCGCCATAGCCGATCCTGCCTCCACGACGATCAAAGGCCAAGCCGGGCACAACAACCCAGTCGATTCCCGTCCACATTTCAGGCAACCATTCCTTGCATGTCAATGCAGGCTCAGGAATGTTCCATACGCCGGGTACCATATTTCCATACTGATCCATCTCCCTCAGCTCCATGGTTCGGGTTACCGAATCCACTCTCGGGGCCAGGACACGATCTCCCTGTGACCAACAATGCTCAATGAGGGGAGTCGTAGAAATCTCGCTGCCAAAAGAGAGATAACTAAATAAGGTTAGCTTATCCCCGTTTCTGTCTATTCTAAGCTGCTCCCATGCCTCGATTGCATGCCGACAGGCCACAGCCGATGCCTTCTGCCTTGTCAGCGGGTCCATGGAGTCACGCGCTTCCCGTTGCTGTACACGCAGCGCGTTCTTCACATTACAGACATCCACACATCCGCCCTCCCGCACAATCGTCGATAATCATCAAAACGTTACAATTGTCCCATTTGTCAGTAAGTGCTGTACGTTGCAAGTTTTTTTCATTCTTTTTCACTTCTCGTTTAAGTTTATCATTGTTTATACAAATTGACTACACGCGGCTCAAGGGTTTAGGGGGTGAAAGCAGTGCAATAGTGGGTAATTTCATGTAAACTGGAAGGAAGGTACCTGCGAAAAAGGCAGGAAGAACTGTGCAAAATGTAATGGAGGAACGATACGCTATGCTATTGCAAGTAACCGGAATTACTAAATCCTATGGAATTGAGCCCGTTCTGGACGGGATTAACCTTCAAATATTGGAACGTGAACGTATTGGACTGGTAGGTGTGAACGGTGCAGGCAAATCGACCCTGCTCAAAATCATTGCTGGTGAAATATCCTATGACAGTGGACAAATCTTTAAAGCAAAGGAAACCAGCATCGGTTATTTGGCGCAAAACAGCGGTTTGGATTCTGATCGTTCGATCTGGGATGAGATGATGCTGGTGTTCGAACCGCTGATTGCAGCAGAAAGGGAACTTCGGCAGATGGAGCAGGAAATCGCTGATCCGGCCAATGCGCAGAACGAAAAGCGTTATGCCGATCTGCTTGAACGCTATGCACGACGCTCAGACTGGTTCAAGGATCACGGCGGTTATGAAATGGAGACCCGTGTTCGCAGCGTGCTACACGGCATGGGCTTTGGTTCATTTGCACCCAAGACGCCTGTAGTCACCCTGAGCGGAGGTCAAAAAACCAGGCTTGCGCTAGCACGCATCCTACTGCTCGCTCCAGATGTCCTTATGCTCGATGAGCCTACCAACTATCTGGATATTCAGACATTGACCTGGCTGGAAGACTATTTGCGTGGCTACTCCGGCTCCCTGCTGGTCGTATCACATGACCGATATTTTCTGGATCGACTGGTGACCACGATTGTTGAAATCGAACGCCATCGCTCCACTCGCTATACAGGCAATTACAGCCGCTATATGGAACTAAAGGCTGCCGAGTACGAAACAAACCTCAAGCATTACGAAAAGCAGCAAGAGGAGATCGCACGGATGGAGGCATTTATACAACGCAACATCGTGCGAGCCTCTACAACCAAACGTGCCCAAAGCCGCCGCAAGCAGCTAGATAAAATGGATCGTATGGATCGACCTATGGGCGATTTGAAAAAAGCCCACTTTTCTTTTGAAACCGCCTATATGTCGGGTAAGGAAGTATTAGAGGTGCGCGACCTTTCCGTAGCGTATGAGGGGAAAAAGCCTTTATTTCAGCATGCCTCCTTTGACTTAAAACGAGGAGATACGGTGGCACTGATTGGTCCGAACGGGATCGGAAAATCGACTTTACTCAAATGCTTGACCGGCTCACTTAAACCTGCTGCTGGGTCCATCCACTGGGGTACGAAGATCAAAATCGGTCTGTATGACCAGGAGCAGACAAACCTGAACCCCGCCAATACCGTACTGGAGGAGTTATGGAGCGAGTACCCTCATATGGAAGAAGCACGGATTCGGACAGTGCTGGGTAATTTCCTATTTAGCGGTGACGATGTACTGAAAAAGGTAGCTTCATTAAGCGGAGGAGAAAAAGCCCGCGTATCACTGGCCAAGCTAATGCTGCGTGAAGCCAACGTATTAATTCTCGATGAGCCTACCAACCATCTGGATCTGTTTAGCAAGGAAGTGCTGGAAGCGGCTCTGATGGACTATGACGGTACACTGTTGTTCATCTCCCATGACCGTTATTTCCTTAACAAAATGGCTGAACGTGTCATCGAGCTTCATCCTGAAGGGATAGAACATTTCCTGGGGAATTATGATGACTATGTAGCTAAAAAACAAGAGTTGGAGGAAATCGCACAGGAAGCTCTCGAGGCAAGTCAGTCCACTCGTGGCAAAACATCGTCTACCTCTGCATCTGTAACAGACGAGACCACTCCCAAATCACGCGCAGCCACCTATGCGGCAGACAAACAAGCCAAAAGCGAGGAACGCAGCCGTCAACGCAAGCTGGAGGCATTGGAAAACAAGATCAAAACGCTGGAAGAACAAATTGTAGGGTTGGAAGAACAAATGACCCTGCCTGAGATTTATCAGGATTACACAGCACTTCAAAATATTCAGGCACAACTCGACACCCATAAACAGGAATTGACTGAAACCTATGCATCCTGGGAGGAACTGCTTGAGGCATAAAAGCTGCTGCATAAAATCTTAGCCATAAAAATTTCACATTTCCCTCTTCTATTTTTTGTACACAAGAATATCCACAGATTTTGTGCATGGACGATATTGGAAAATGGCCTTTTAGGCCATTTTTTTATTGATAAACCGCCAACTTCAAATGAAAACCAAATTTATCCACCATTTTATCCACATTATCCACAAATTTCACAATCACTATAGCTATGATATATCCCCCATTCAGCTATCCGCTAAAAGTCTTAGCCCGCTTGCTTTGAGCCTATTTATCCACATTTTGAACGGTATATGTGGATAACTTTGTTCACAACTTGACAAATCACATCATTATTCGGGCAGTATAAAATTTTGATAATTTTTTTGGTGGAACATGAAAAATCGTGAACCATTGTGACGAATCATGCGAGGAAATAAGATACCGGCATTCATACGCTCAAACTCCTGTATTTTATCCTCTTGAAATTCTATTTATATATATGTATAGCGCGAAACAGAAAAGACACGACCCCAAAGATGTGTCGTGTCCTTCCTATTCGTTCAATTAAGTTTGAACAGACCACTCTTCCAGAGACAGCCCTGGATCAGCTTTCATGTCCAATGAGGTGAATTCTCCGCGCTTCCACTTGGCGTATGCTGCGGCACCGATCATCGCTGCATTATCTGTACAGTATTTCATGGATGGTACAAGCAGTTTGATGCCTTCACGCTCACAGCGTTCCCGCAATGCTGTACGTAGTCCACGATTGGCAGCAACTCCGCCGCAAAGCAGCAGCTGCTTCGCACCGTATTCACGCATAGCGCGAATCGCTTTTTCTACCAGCACCTCTACGACCGACTCTTGAAAGCCTCTTGCAATCGCTCCCGCATGAACGGTTTCTCCGCGCATTTTCGTCTGGTTAATTACATTCAGCACCGCCGATTTCAAGCCGCTAAAGCTAAAATCATAAGAATCCGGCTCCAGCCATGCACGCGGCAAAGTAACCACTTCCTCCGATTCATGGGCTACACGATCCACATGCGGACCGCCGGGATACGGAAATCCGATGGCTCGCGCTACTTTGTCGTAGGCTTCTCCAACCGCATCATCCCTCGTACGACCAATAAGCTGAAATTGCCCTTCGGATTCCATCAGCACCAGCTCGGTATGCCCCCCTGACACCACAAGAGCAATGCACGGATATACAATATCATGCTCCAACTGATTGGCATAAATATGTCCCGCAATATGATGCGTTCCGATTAGCGGTTTGCCGAACGCCATAGCAGCGCTCTTGGCGGCGACAATACCAACCAGCAATGCGCCAACCAGTCCTGGTCCTTGTGTCACGGCAACCGCTGAAATCTCGCGGGGGCTGATTCCCGATGTTTGCATAGCCTCATCCAGCATATAGGTAATGCTTTCCACATGTTTGCGTGATGCTACCTCTGGCACAACACCGCCAAAGGCTTTGTGTGTTTCAATCTGACTGGAAATCAGATTCGAAAGCACCTCTGTGCCATTTTTCACGACAGAAACTGCCGTTTCATCACAACTCGTTTCCACTGCCAGTATATAGCAAGGCTCGCCAGAGGCAGAGCCTGTACCTGCTTTTTCCGCTTGCGTCATTGCTCCTGCACGCTTCCTTCCTGTTCACCGGATGCCCCGTGTGCGGGAAGATCCGCCCACATGATCACGGCATCCTCGTTATTATCCGAATAATAGCCCTTGCGCACACCCGCGGGCTTAAAGCCCTTTTTCTCATACAAGCCCTGAGCGATCCGGTTCGTTACCCGTACCTCTAGGGTCATACGCTCCATCCCTAAATAAGATGCGGTCTGCATCAGCTCACCCAACAGCTTGTCTCCAAGCTTGCGTCCACGATAAGCCTCACGAACCGCAATATTCGTAATATGAGCCTCATCCATAATCGTCCACATGCCTGCGTAACCAATGGCTCGTCCATTAAGCTCCATAATCATATATTTAGCAAAATGATTCATTGTCAGCTCATTGCGGAAGGCTTCCTCCGTCCACGGCAGCGTGAACGCTTCATGCTCAATCTCCAGCACATCGGGGATGTCATCCAGTTGCATTAAGCGAAACTCAAGTTTCTCTTCCCGCTGTATGTTCTTTGCCATGTTGCTCACCGCCTCTTCAGCGCTGACGAAGCAGATTGGCTTCCGCCTCCGCCAGCTGGGTATAATTCGGAACCAGCGTATGTAGCTCGTCATATTCCTGACGAAGCAGCTTATCCGCCCCAAGGCGGCCAACCCATTTTCCTTCCAGTTCATAAGGCACGATACGAAGCTCGCTCCATGCACGCAAGCACTCGGCTGTTTCGGCGTGAACCGCCGTTTCACCGACGAGCCAAATCACCGCAGGACGCTCCTCGGCAGGCAAAACCTCCAAACGTTGCAGCAAATCATCGGTCCACGCAGTCATCAACCGGATGGCATCCGGCTCTAACCGCTGCGGGCTACCGATGTCTTTAACTGTATTTGTGGCGAACAGCCCCGTGTACACCTGACCGCGGCGCGCATCCAGCACAGGTACAATCCAATCTGCTGCCTGCGCCCCGGGCAAGTCGTTATTCACAGACTCCTGTTTACCTTCTTGCCCCTTCAGCTCGATACCACGGTTCCAACCACCCCACGCCAAAGCGTGCAAAGTGGAAATGGATGTCACCGGAACGCCCCAGGCCCAAGCTAGTGTTTTGGCTGCGGTCACCGCGATTCGGATACCGGTGTAAGATCCCGGTCCAACCCCTACTGCAAGACCGTCCACATCATCGCGTGTCAGTCCTGCTTCGCTCAAGAGCCGTTCCAGCTCGGTAATGACATGCACCGAGTGATTGCGTTCGCCAAAAACGTTACTTTCTCCCAGCAGCTCTTTTCCGTTCATTAGGGCGGCCGCCATTACGGTCGTCGCTGTATCTAACGTCAAAAACCGCTCACGCGGCTTTTCATTTACATCTGTATGCTCTCTTTGCATGGTTCAAACTCCATTCTCCCGCAAAATGCGGCACCATTGTTCATAAGGCTCGCCGTACCCGGTCAGGTGAATCAAGCGCTCCCCTACATCCGTTGTTTCTATATACATGTGAAGCCGCTGATCCGGCAACATATCCGGTATAATACTACCCCATTCCACCAGACATACTCCTGTCCCATAAAAATATTCGTCCAGTCCAAGATCCTCCGCCTCGTCTTGGGAAATCCGGTATACATCCATATGATACAAAGGCAATCGGCCCTCGTACTCCTTAATGAGAGTAAAGGTTGGACTATTTACGATACCCGGTACACCTAAATGGCTGGCAAAAGCCTTGGAAAAAGCAGTCTTGCCCGCTCCCAGATCTCCGTCCAGCACAATCACGGTTCCGGGAACCGCTTGGGCTGCCAAAAAGCCTGCTAATGTCCCAGTCTGTGCCTCTGAGACAGAACGGAATACAAACTGTTCCTGCGAAATTGTCATATCTTTTAATCACCTTTCGTCCGAATCGGACCGTTCCAACTTGTTCTTTATTATATAGTTCACCTTATGTCGCCGCAAGGCATGAAGACATGCTATTGTAAGTTAAGTGTTACACACAAGGAGGGAATCAAACTGATGGGACAAACCGTTTTACTCTTGATTGATGTTCAGCAGGCAATGTTCATGTATGATGAGAAGCTGTATCGTGAGCAGGAAGTTGTAGCGCATTTACAGCAGCTTTTGACCGAAGCCAGAACTATCGGCACACCAGTAATTTTCGTGCAGCATACCGATGAAGCGGATGAGGATTTCCGGGAAAACAGTGTAGGCTGGGCCATCGCCGACGTGGTGCGTCCTCTTCCTCATGAACGAATTGTCCGAAAATCATCCTGGGACAGCTTCTACCAAACTGAATTGCGTGATGTGCTCCAGGAATTGGGGGCGGAACAGCTGATTATTGCCGGGATGCAGACTGAATTTTGTCTCGACACGACTTGCCGAAGCGCCTATAGTCTGGGATACCAGAACAACGTGCTCGTATCGGATGCGCATAGTACATTTGATAGCAAGGTACTAAGCGGCGAACAAATCGTAGCTCATCACAATGCCGTGCTAGGTAATCGTTTTGCACGTTTGCTCACAACGGCAGATGTACATTTTTCGTGAAATGTAGAAGTGAATTTTTTACGTTCCAAGCCGATTGCTTTCAAGCAGGTCGGCTTCTTTTTTTGTTCACGCGAGCAAATAAAAAACACTGACGTTATAACGTCAATGCTATAGGTGGCTCAGTCTTATATGGATTTATGTTTATCCGAATTCCAAATGTATTCATTTTGATTGGCAACTTGCCTAGCTTTTTTAGATGCTATAAGTCAGGTTACAAATTTACATATAAAGGGATTTCCTCCCCTGCGATGATCTAAATGATTTGCTAAGAAATTATTTTCACAGGTTGATTTGAAATTTCATATTTAACATAAAATTCAATTTTTGATCACAATTTTCAGAAAGATCAAGAAATTAACAGAAAACATTAGGATGGCCTATTTATTGTGGAAGATATGGCTCTATATTTGGATATATGTAAAGATTTGAACATTGAGCAAAATCTGTATTAGAACTATGATAATTCTGGTTTTAATTTCCAGCAACGAAAGAAGGCGATCGGACCGTCACACTCACTGTCTTAGGCACCATGATATGCCCGCATGTAAATGTATCTTGCAGTTTCTACGTTTCGTAGGTTAGGACCGGAAAGTATGAATTGAAGTGCAGTCATGGATGTATTGTGTCTCGAACACAGCGAAAGGAATGTGAGTTTTTATGAAAAAAGTAGCTATAGTAAGCCCGTTGAGAACAGCGGTCGGTTCTTTTAACAAAACCCTTGCGCCTCTAAGCGCTCCTGAATTGGGAGCAACCGTGATGACAGCATGCCTGCAGCAAAGTAAATTGGAGCCTTCTTTGATTGATCAAATTTTTATGGGAAATGTTCTTCAAGCGGGCAATGGTCAAAATCCTGCCAGACAGGCGGCACTAAAAGCGGGTATCCCCATTGATGTACCCGAATCAACGATAAACACGGTTTGCGGTTCAGGACTTCATGCCGTCGCGTTAGCTTACGATTCAATATTGGCGGAGCAAGGAAACATCGTCTTGGCTGGAGGCATGGAGAGCATGTCGAACGCCCCTTATCTGCTAAAAAATGCAAGAAACGGCTATAAGCTTGGCAACGGTGAATTGGTAGACTCCCTGGTGGCTGACGGCCTAACATGCCCAATCAACCATTACCATATGGGAATTACTGCCGAAAATGTTGCCGAAAAATATGGAATCTCAAGACTGGAGCAAGATTCATTCGCCTATGAAAGCCAGATAAAGGCTTTCGAAGCAAAAAACAACAAGTTTTTTGAAGAGCAAATTGTTCCGGTCATGATCAAAAACAAAAAAGAAACTACTTATTTCACAGAAGACGAACACATAAGAGGAAATACGACGAAAGAAAAACTTTCAAACTTGAAGCCTGCGTTTAAAGAGGACGGAACGGTTACTGCCGGAAATGCTTCGGGAATCAATGATGGTGCGGCAGCTATGTTAGTCGTGTCGGAAGATAAATGTAAGGAACATGCGTTAAAGCCGTTGGCATATATCAAGGGTTATTCGCTTGTTGGTGTTGACCCTGCATATATGGGAATGGGACCGGTAAAAGCCATTTCGTCACTGCTGAAGAAACAGGGAATGTCGATTGATGACATTGATCTCTTTGAAATTAATGAAGCGTTCGCTGCACAAGCACTAGCGGTGCAAAAAGAGCTGGGAGTCAGTCCGGAAAAGGTCAATGTCAATGGCGGCGCGATCGCAATCGGTCATCCTGTTGGTGCAAGCGGTGCTAGGGTATTGGTTACGTTAGTTCATGAAATGGTGCGCAGATCTTCACGTTACGGCGTAGTCTCGTTATGCATCGGAACGGGAATGGGAATAGCAATGCTGGTTGAAAATGCACTCATTTAAAGTTCGTTTTCAATGATTGTTGAAATACCTCTTAAAAAGGAAGGGAGATCGCTATGAATCAAAAAGATGTACTTTCACTTCAATCCATGCCTGCGGCCAGCGGCAGTTATGGACGCCCGCCATGCCGCTTCATCAACCGGGAATTCTTCATTATTACCTATGAATCCGATCCCGCTGCGATAAGACAGGCGGTCCCGGAACCACTTCAGCCAGATGGAAGTAATACGGTCTCCTATGAATGGATCAAAATGCCCGATTCATCCGGTTTGGGAAGCTATGAGGAAAGCGGTATTGTCATTCCGTGTACTTTTCAGGGAGAACCGTGTAATTTTGTTGCCCAAATGTATTTGGATAATGCACCTGCTATTCTGGGGGGACGTGAAATCTGGGGATTTCCGAAAAAATGGGCGAAGCCTCGCCTGGTCGTTGAGGATACAGAGACGCTGACGGGTACATTGCATTACAATAACGTCCTGGTAGCTATGGGAACCACCCCTTTCAAATATAACGTGCTTGATGAAAAGGAAACGGCTAAAGCCATCGCAAAAACGCAAGTTAATTTAAAATTAATTCCTGATGTGGACGGCACTCCTAAAATTGCTCAGCTAGTGGCATATAATCTTGAAAATATTACTGTAAAAGGAGCCTGGTCAGGGCCTGCTAGATTAAGCTTGATCCCCCATGTCAATGCTCCTGTGGCAGATTTGCCGGTTAAAACTTATGTTGGCGGAAAACATTTTATTGCCGATTTAACGCTTCCATATGGAAGAGTCCTATACGATTATCTCCAATAAAGTTTGCTTTCCTAAAAATAGATAAGGAGACGGAACCATGAATAAAAAAGTAAACTCCGCTGAAGAAGCAATTAAGAAAATTAAAGACGGAGACACGGTGATGGTTGGGGGTTTTATGCAAGGAGGCATTCCGGAGGAGCTGGTGCGTGCGCTTGTCGACTCAAATTCCGCTGATAATCTTACGATCATTTCCAATGACACAGGCACACCGGAATTATCTATTTATAGACTTGTGAAAAGTGGCAGAGTCAAGCGGATTTTTGCATCCTATATCGGCTCCAATCCGGAAACGGGAAGACTCCTGATGACGAAAGAAGCGGATGTTCAACTCTTCCCGCAAGGGACGCTCGCTGAAAAAATACGCGCAGGCGGAGCTGGTTTGGGTGGTATTTTAACCCCCGTAGGTGTAGGCACCATTGTAGAGGAAGGAAAAAAGAAAATCAAAATTGACGAAAGAGAATATCTGCTCGAACTACCGCTCAAAGCCGATGTGGCGCTTATCAGAGCCCATAAAGCTGATGAAGCAGGGAACCTTGTCATCAACGGCTCTTCACGCAACTTCAATTTGGTGATGGCTACCGCAGCCGAGTATGTAGTTGCTCAGACAGACGAATACGTGAAAGCGGGGGAAATCGACCCCAATCATATCAACGTTCCCGGAATATTTGTCGACGCGATTGTAAAGGTGGGTGGAGATAATGAATAATAGAGAATTGATTATTAGAAGAATAGCCCAAGAATTCAAAGATGGTGAAGTGGTTAATCTTGGTATTGGATTGCCTACAATGGCGGTGGACTACATCCCCGAAAACGTTAATATTATGCTGCAGGCGGAGAACGGAATCGTCGGCGTTGGCCCCAAAGCAGCTCCGGGAAAAGAAAGACTCGATTGTATCGATTCAGGCGGAAACTACGTTACAACCGTGAAAGGAGCCTGCTTTATTGACAGTGCGCTTTCATTTTCCATCATACGTGGAGGGCATGTGGACGTCACCGTTTTGGGTGCCCTGGAGGTCGATGAAAAAGGCAACCTTGCAAACTGGATGATCCCCGGGAAAAAGGTGCCAGGCATGGGTGGGGCCATGGATTTGGTGGTTGGAGCCAAGAGAGTGATTGTAGCCATGGAGCATGTGAACAAAAATGGGGCGCCGAAAATACTGAAACAATGCAAACTGCCCCTAACCGCTGTAAATGTGGTAAAGACCATTGTAACCGAAAAAGGTGTCATTGATGTTATACCGGGTAAAGGGCTGATGCTCAAGGAAATTGCTCCAGGTTTGTCGGTGGAAGATGTTCAAATGGCGACAGAGGCTGAGTTGATGGTTTCTACACATTTAAAGACCATTGCAGTGTAAAAAAACCGTTCCACCTTCAAATTAACTTGTCTGGCGTTTAACTTGTCCTCACAATCGCATTCATTATATAAAATAAGGTTCGCTAATTGCTCATTGAGCAATTGCGAGCCTTTTTAGGTTGGATTCCTCTCTCCTATTGTTCTTCCAGTCGATCTACACGAACGGTTTGTGTATCACCAGGTCTGCTGCCGATCTGTACCGTTGCCATACCATTCGCTTCATCTACATGCTCAATCCAAATCGGTTTGCCATCCAATTGGACGGCAATCGTTTCGGATGAATCATAAATGGCTTTTGCTCGTTCCACGTTCATGCTGTTCTCCTCCTACTCTTTTTTTGTGCAAAATTCAAAATATAGGTCACCTAGTCTTCGTCTATAATCCGTTCCACATCCAATGAAGGAAAGCTATGAGAAGGCGATGTTGAAACTACCGCCTCCATATCCACATGAGCAACAGCTACGGGAAAAGGCTGCGGCGTTCCATGTGAAAGAGCAAACTCGGGCGGCAATGCATCCTGTTCGCCTCCAGCAGGCCCTCGAAAGGCAATGTGACTTTGCCCCACACGATGACTGATCTGCTGAGGATAGGGTTTTCTAGGCATCAGTTGTATACCTCCTTTTGAATCGGATATGGCTTAACATTCACCAAAAAAACCGAAACCATGCGCAAGTGAAAGCAATTCGAGCCTTCATTTGCATCTCATACAATCTTTTGTACGAAGCATACTAAGTGAAAAATGAAATGCTCACAGCCCGGGTGCCCGGAATCGAAATATGAAATATGAGGATTAAAAAAAGGAGGACTGGCGGTATGCATACGGTCTGGAAAGGCGCGATCAGCTTCGGGCTGGTTCATGTGCCAGTTAAAATGTTCTCAGCAACTGAGGACAAGGACATTTCCATGCGTTATATTCACAAGGAGTGTGGGAGTCCACTAAGCTATGTACGGAAGTGCCCTGTTTGTGATAAGGAGGTTGAATGGGAGGAAATTGGAAAAGGGTACGAATATGAAAAAGGAAAATTTGTCATGTTCGACAAGGAAGAACTGGAGCAAGTTAGCGGACAAGCCGATAAAAATATCGTAATTTTGGACTTTGTGGATTTACAGGAAATTGATCCGATCTACTTTCAAAAAACGTATTATTTGTCCCCGGATCAGGCTGGCTCGAATGCGTATAAGCTACTCATGAATGCAATGAAAGATACCGGGAAAATCGGGATTGCCCAAATCTCCATCCGCTCAAAAAGTAGTCTGGCAGCCATTCGCGTGCTGGATGAATGCTTGGCGGTGGAGACCATGTTTTATCCGGACGAAATCCGTCCCATTGCTCAAGTTCCCAACTTACCTGGACAGGAGGAGGTTAAAGAGAAAGAGCTGACCATGGCAAAAATGCTGATTGAGCAGCTATCTACCCCTTTTGATGCAGCAAAGTATACGGATCAGTATCGCGAACGTCTGCTGGATCTTATCCAGCATAAAGTGGCTGGTGAAGAGGTGCGAATTGCCCCAACACAGCCTCAGACCAATGTGGTTGACTTAATGGCTGCCCTTCAAGCCAGTATTGAGGCAGTGAAGCCTGTCGTTACCGATCCTGGTCCTGCTGCGAAAAAACGTCCTACGCGTAAACCAGCAGCCGTGACAGCACAGCAGGCTGTGGCAGGCGACGCCCTCTCTCCGACTCCAGTCAAAAAGAGAAGAAGCACCACCAAACGTAAAGAAACTTAAGCTTTACAGAAAAGTCTGATTAAGGGGCGGCGCTGATACTGCTTTGATACGATAGTAGCTGACTAAACGCCCCCCGCTCCTCTTCTTCCAATTGGCGGTAGTTTCCCTGCTGTATGACCTTACCTTGATCCATTACAACAATTTGATCCGCATGTCTGATCGTTGACAGACGGTGAGCGATCACGATCAACGTCATTTGACCTTTCATCCGTTCCAATGCTGCCTGAATTGCAGCCTCATGCTCACCATCCAGCGCACTTGTCGCTTCATCCAAAATAAGTACAGGAGGATGATGCAAAATGGCCCGCGCTAATACCAGCCGTTGACGCTCTCCCCCGGACAGACGGATCCCGCGATCACCAATGACCGTGTCCAGCCCTTCAGGCAGTCTGGATACAAAGTTGTCTGCGGCTGCAAAATGTAGCGCCTCCCATAGCTGCTGTTCACTGGCATTCTTATCAGCCAGCTTTAAATTTTCGCGGACGGTCGCATGGAACAGAAATGGGTCTTGTGATACATAGCCAAAGGACTGTCGCCACAGTGGCAGCAATTCGTCGTCCAAAACATGCCCATCGATCTGAATCTGCCCACTCGTTGGACGTAAAAACCCCATCAGCACATCAACCATGGTGCTTTTACCTGCTCCTGATTTGCCTACAATGGCGGTCATTCCCCGGGCGGGTATGAACAAATTAATATGACGTAGTGCAGGTTCTGCCGCACCCTCGTAACAATAATCCAAATGGCTGCATTCTATTCCATTACGAAGGGATAGGGGTTGCCGTGCAGATATAGATGGTAGATGATATACCGATGAATCGAATGGGACAAGAGCCTTAGAAGATGTAAGCCCGATCAACGAGGGGTCTGAGAAAGCCTCGCATTCTCGTTGCACTTTGGTTACACTCTCAAAAGCAGAGATCATAGACATGATGTATTCCAGGCTCGCTTGAATAAGGGCAAACCTTGGCCATAAGCGGGAAAATATAAGGATGAGCACAATCAATCTTTCAGGTGTAACATGCAGCCACTGGAGCGACACAAATAGGACACTAACGACAAAAACAGCTGCCGCTATGCGATGAAAAAACTGCGTGGTCGCATTTTGTCGAACAAACTGAGTCGTATTATCCTCCATACGCTGTGTCAGAGATCGAAACCAATGGATATTCGCCGCTTCCAGCAGATTGCTTTTAATATCTTTCATCCCGTTCATATGATCCGTAATTCCGGCAAAATAAGCCTGTGACAGTTCAGTGGTACGATCACCTAATTGTTTGGCATTTCGGATGGAGCGACGGAACACGACAAACAACACCAGTCCACTCAAAAACACCAGCCCGGTTAAAGAAGGGGACAACCAAAAAGCCAGCGCAATCTGGATTAGCGTAAACATGACGGCTGTGGTCAGTTGAAGGAGCAAATTCGTTCCCTGACTGACACGCGCCAGCTCGGTCGTCATCACGTGGCTAAAATCAGATTTACGCTGACGCAAATAAAAAGCCCACTGCGCCTTCATAAAGGAAGTGTATACGTCTATGCGAAGGCAACGCATAAAACGCTGCTGAATCCGCGAGCTGAGAATGGACTGGTAACGCTGAAGCCAAGCCTGCCCTGTAAGCAGCACTACGAAAAGCATTAACATCCCCGGCAACAGCCAGCTTTTAGGAATGTACGGCAAAAAATAATCAAATCCATCCGACAGAAATGGCATTTCTGAATGACCACCAAATACACCGATGGCCGCCAGCATAGGAATAAGCATATAAATGCCAACACCTTCCAGTAAGCTGACGATGATCATACATCCAATATTAAGAATTAACGCCCCGCCGTTCACAGCATACAGCTTGGTCATATATATTCGCAGGTGAGTCATAATGTACACTCCTTATCGGGTCAGTGCTTTGTAAATCGCCGCTTCAGCCAAAGAAATGGACGTAAAGGAATATACAAAAAATGCAGCTGGCGAGGCAGTGGAAAAACGACTGAATCCCTCGTAGAAGGAAACAAACGGCTGATGAGATACCATAGTCTGTGTCTTGGCTCCTTTAAGGAAAGCAAGTAAGCGCGACTAACCGGCTGAGGGGTAAACGCTGTTGTTGTAGCTCCAGCAATGGCTGGACTGGGGGCGACTGTAGTAGCACCTACAGGCTTGGAAAGGCTGCTTACAGCAGTGTTCACTGTATTCCCCGGGTCACCAAGGATACTGGTGGCATCTTTCGGTATGTCAGCAGCATCCTTGACGGCGTACAGAACAGCTTCGCCTGCGGCTCCACTGGCTGAAATACCGCCACTCAAAGGGGCGGTATTCATCGACTCGGTCAAAGCTACGCTAGGCAACAGCTCTGACCGAACGAGTCTGCCTGTACCCGCCCGATTGGCAACCGGGTACGGCGCGGGGACGCTGGCCTGCATAAAGGCCAGCGCGCTCAGCGCAAGCCTGTGCGCCTGCCGGGTAGCCGATATCGGACGCATCGGCTCCGGGATCGGCGTACCCAACAGCGCAGCGGCCAGCGCCCAAGCCTGCCCGCCCGCAGGCAGGCCCCCGTAACGGCGCATTAGCGGCAGTAGCGCCCCCCAATTGACAGCGCGTACCGCAAGCCTGTCGATGTCCACTAACCAGCGCAGCCTGAACCAGCCGTGACGCGCTCCGTGTGCGCTCAAGTATAGAAATTGATGCTCGCTGCCAAGCGTATACATACAGGATGTCATCACATTCCTGTTGTCGGCAGAAGTCGCCGGTGCCATCTGACTGGCTCGAACTCCTGCGGCCTTCCCCATTTGCCGACAGTCCCAAAGCTCGTCAAAGGAGGGCTCCCGCCCTCCATCCGGATGAAGCCGCCAGTGCAACTCGATTTCTACCCTCTTTTGCAGATGTAGGAAGGAGGCATGATGATCCTTCCACTTCCAGCTACCAAGGACGCGTACTTCTCCGCTTTTGGACGCATATCCGGCTTCCTCCATCCAATGCTCCGCTTCATCCATGTCATCCGGGGCAATAAGTAAATCAATGTCTTTAGAGGTACGCAGGGAAACATCCCCGTATAATTGCTGCGCCAGAGCAGGACCCTTCAGCATCAGCACACGGATTCCATGAGCTGTGAGCAGCCTGGTCAGACGCTCGGCTTCTGCTTGAAGCTGGAGCATGCGTAGCGTGTTTCGTTGATATTGTGCCTGAAGGTTTCGCATCAATTCTGCGGGGATGAACGGGTGATTCAACGTTTTCAGCTGGAGATACACTGTAGGTACCACACGATGGTGTTCTATCAGACGCAGCAAGCGGGACCAATCCATCTCCTGCAGCTGGAAAGCAGTCGTCGTATCCTGCCATAGATTGACGTCTTTACGAAGTAGAGAGAGTAATAACGTGAATTCTTGATCCTCATTCCAATTCGCAAGTTCCAAAATAGACTTGGTAGTCATGGATTCTTCTCCTTCGATTCTTTGAACACTCTTTTTTTCTCACACTAAAACAAAGAACTGCCTTTATCCGCTGTCTTCGTATTTGTAGCTGTCCCAGCACGTCTCCCGAATATTCCCACTACGGTAAACGCCCCCATCTCCCGTTCTCCCGTAACATAGATCGGCCCACTGCGTACCCATGCATGTGCGGCCAGTTGTCCCGCAGCATTTTTGGCTGTGCCCAGATACAGTGTGCAGTCCAGTTTTCTGCGTACCAGCAACGTCATAGCGGCAGCGGCTTGTACAAGACAGCTACTGCGCCAAGGAGTATAACGGCTGGCCAAATCCACAGCTTGTGAAATGTGACGGATAGACTTCTCCTGCCCGATCTCACACTGCCAGGGAGTTTCTTCCATGCATTTTCCCCAAGCCCCCGAGTAATCTCCAAAAGAACGACGCTGGCGAAATCTCGCGCATCCCAGCTCCAGCCAGGCTTCCGGGAACAATCTCCTGACCTCTGGAGGCAAGAGAAGAAGCCGTTGTATCCGCATGTTAGTCCAACTCCCGCAGGAGTCTCAGCAATCCTTCCCGCTCCAATTCAGCTACAAAGGTATGTACCTGCTGTCTGCACTGTTCCTCGTCCACTTCATATTCATTCATCAGGACAGTTACAATATCTCCAAGTGAAGGACTGGATTCTGCCAGTTCCCAGATCCGTCCTCCGGTGAAGCCCAAATTATAATACTTTCCAGTATGAATACTCATCATCACTTTTTCTCCGTCCATATCACTTACATAGACCTCTTCACCATACGTGACGCGATAATGATCCTTAGCTAGATTAGTGGCTGCCATAACTCTTTTCCTCCTTATGAATGAGTTCAAGTACCCGTTGTACAACCTCGGACGCCGTAAAAAAGGAGCTATCCCTCAGCAGTCGCCAGCCTTCCACTTTCCGAGCCATCCGGGCCGCTGTATCAAAATACCATTCACCCAAACCCATTCGCGGAATGATCACCCTACGATATGTATGCTGTAGTAAAGTATGCAAGCACTCCAGTTTGTTCAAGGGCTGTTCCGTAACGGCCACTGGCTCCCCTTCCCGCATCAACTCACGGTTGGGAGAATCGCTCACAAGCTCGAATACGCCGCCCAGGGGAAGCGGATCGTTATAAAATTCGTCCACAGCAGGCACGGCATATTTATTGAACTCACCTGCGATCCTACGCAAATCTCGGTATTGTGCCCTTACAGGATTGTCGTCAGTTAGGGAAAGAACGTGCTTTCTTTGTCGTACATGCCTGCTCTCCCGTAGTGCCTCCAGTTGAAGCAAGCTTTCCAGCCCCAGCTTCTGCTGCGGATATGCCGGATATACGATGGCTGCGGAAGCTGTAATATTTATAGCAATCACGTCATCACTGATCATCTGATAGCCAGCCTGTCTAAAGGCAGCAGCCAGCGTCGATTTTCCCGTGCCGGATTCACCTACAAATGCGTAGGCCCGACCTCCGATGGCAACCGCACTTCCGTGAATAGGCAAAATCCGTTTTTGCAACAGTAGAACACCCATGCATGTGCCCAGTACAAACAGCCGCACGGTGTCAGGATCAGCCCCAGGTAACATACTTACCTCGATTTCCTGGCCTCCCCTGATGGCATAAATGGCCGTGCCCGGTATTAGGAACATAAAGCGTTCACCCTGCATTACAAAATTGGTCTGCTCCAGTTGGTCCCTCCATGCTGACAAATCAACCTGTCGAATGACCACATCCTCTACCAATCCCGGTTCTGCCGGGATCAGCTCAGGCAGAGTCAGCTCACTGGCAATCCTGAGTCCAAAGGCTGTATATTTCACCCAACTGATTTGGGCACTCCTGTCATGCGCGATAGGACTCACTCCCCTGTTCTTAAAATCCCGTCTTTATTTCTTCCGGTCCAACCTAACCCGAATGAAATAAAGACGGCTCGTGATCAGTAAGCTATCTGGATCTCAGCCCAACATCGGCTCATGTATAATTATCTTCCGTTAGCTCGGATTATACAGATCGGCATCATGGTCTGACACCCAATCAATCTGTTTCCAGCCTTTACCCGCCATAGTCTGGTTAATATCCAGCACCTCAATCGTCGGTTCCTGCCATTCTTTTTTACTCATCTCATCACCTCCCCTCCCACGAATGGCACGCCGTCTGATCGGTTAGATCCAAATCAGTTCAAACCACAGAGAAAACGGTACACGATCAGGCTGTGCATGAATAGTCGTATATTCGGATCGGATGCCTGGTCCGGACGGGGATGTCGGTATTTCGCCATAGCCGTCTTAATGTAGTCCATATTGAGATATTCGGCAGCTCGTAAATCATGACACATCACTTGCAGCTCTCCCATAAATGTGTCCCAGCAAGGCAGCATACGATGTAGCCAATCCGCAGGCTGTACGCCGCGTACTCGCTGGTTCAACCGAACATCATCAGGGAGATGATCACGCATAGCTTTACGAATGAGGGCACGGTCCCGGCCATTTTGTACATATTGTTCAAAAGGTACCGATAAGCAAAAGCGAATGACACGGCTGTCCCCGGTCGGATCACGTTCCCACAGGCCATAACGAAGTGAAAGTTTGGTCGCCATGACACCATTTTTGTTGGCAATCGCCAAATTTGAAAACTTCTCTTTTCTTGTCTGATCGGCATTTTTCCTCCAGCCAGTTCCACTCAATACGGGAATATCTTCTACATTCATCCGCTTGGCAAACTCCGGGTGAATCAGTGAAGGAATCGGACTTTGCTTGCCACGTCCCCACCATGTGCGAGCGTCAAGTGAGGTGGCTTTTTTCAACATCACGGGCAGTAAATGAGACATACGACTGCCTGTAAGCTTGCTATACCGCCTAACTCCCTGCCAAGATTGCAGCCAATGCAAACGGCGAAACTGACGGGCATAATAGTCCAGTGCAGGCCCCCACGATACGGTAAAATTGCCCCGTGCCCCAGTCAACAGAACTCCGACATTATGTTCCTGTGCTTTCTCATAAAAACCTCTAATCCAGAAGGAGTTTTCAAAATATTTGTAGGGAGCCTCCATCAACTCCAGCCAAATATCAATTTCAGAAAACGGACTTTTCCCCTCAAAATCCATATAATTTTCACGAATGTTGCCCACATAGCGAGCCGTGGACTGAATATAGCTGCGTTCGTTCGCCAGCAATGTAGGCGGTGTCCAATCTGTAAAATCTTGAACAGGTACATAGCTGTAGGCATGTAGCGGCTTGTGTTGTAAGTGCAGCGCTGGTGCGGCAAAGCTGGCAACCGCTCCGGAATCCAATCCCCCACTCAGGGCAGCCCCTACAGCGCGATGCGTCCGTAATCGGGCAGTTACCGCCTGGGAGAATACCTCGCGGAAAGCTTCTATGTATTCGCCACCTGTTTTGAGCCGCAACGGCTCTACCTCATCCAGACATGCATATTTACAGAGCGATTGCTTTCCCTCTTCCATAGTGAACCAATGTGCAGGAGGTAGCTGGTTGATATGCTTGTAGGCGGTTGTCCCGATATCGACGGATTCCTGCATTGCACGGATCGATAAGAATTCGGCCAGCCATGGTTCATGCAGTTCTTTTCGCAGAGAGGACAGAACCAATAGCGGAGCGACTACCGTGCTAAACGCAAATCCTCCGTCATGTTGGTAGGTGTACAGCGTACGATTGCCTGTCATATCTCTAGCACCATATAACCGATGTTTCTTAGCATCCCAAATGACAAAGGCAAAATCACCTATCAGATAGCTTGCTGCATTTACACCCCATTTGTCATATGCCAGCAAAATCAGCTCGCTGTCCGTGATACCTTGCCGCTGCCCCTGCTCAATTGCCAGCCGTTCAAACAGCTCAGAACGATTGTCAATGATCGCATCGGCCGTGATGGCCAAATCTCTTAGCTCATCATAAAAGGGAAGACGCTCATGAACAGATTCTGGGGTCACATGCTGGGCATGACATCCCAAAAAAATCGAACCTTCACACCAAGCGCACACGCGGTCAGCGGGATATTTTTGCAGAGTTTGCATCATTTTTTCGCCTTCTTCAGCATATACAGACTCATGCCCAAATCTATAGATTCCGGCAATTGCACTCACGTTCTCCCCCCTTTTCTTTTCCGATACTTGATAATACTTCAGACGCCCAGCGCCCGAACTTACGGGCCAATAAATGGGACCGGAATCCTTGGCTTGGGCGCTGATAGCTTTGGAGCTGCGCGATCAGCCGGTTCCGTTCCTCAAAGCTATGTGCTAGTCTGTTTTCCAGTGATTGAATTCGTCGATCACTCACGATCTGTGCCATATCCATCCTTGCCGGGTTGTGAGGTGCAGCACGACAGGTTGCATTTGTCATGAATTCTTTGTTATCTGCATCCCGATCTTCCAGCATCCGATAAGCTGCCTTCCATTCAAAGCCACTTTGTTGGAGGAACTGGTGTGTACGTCGACTCAACAGCTCTACATCCGGGTCATCCTCAAAGCGGACTCCCGTCAACTGCTCAGCCTGTTCCAGCGCTTCCCCGTAACCAAGCTGCCTAAACAAGCGAGCTCCAATACTTCTGCAATACAGTTCAATTTCCATTGTACTCAACAGATGTTGCCAACTATGTACCGAATTCTGATGCGCCTGTTCATGCTCCATGACAAACGGATCACCCGCTCCCATGCTATAAAAAAGATTGGATTGGGGCGTATCCGCAAAGTTCCCGTACCTTTCCATCCCCGGCTCATAATGGATCTTTAGAAAATGACACAGCTTCTCAATCTCCATCCTTGGATTGGCTACGAGCTGTTCATACATCAGTGGGTATGCAAGTGGATGAGGTGTGGCAAAATAATGAGCGTACCGGAACAAACCAACCGTAATATCTGTCATTTTCATATTAAAATGCGGACTTCCCAGTTCCTTCAGCAGGTGAAATTTCCCATTTCGGAGCTGATTGACCTTTTTAAACGAGGCCACGATGGACAAAGGATTGCGGATAAGCCACACTCGACGGGCAGCCGGGAACAAACGGTCTACAAATTCAAGCACTGTATAGTAACGCGGTGATTTGTCGATAAGCATATCAGCGGTCGTCCCTTGAAGCAGGCCATTATATATTTCAAGTGCATACGAACGAGCGGCCTGCTCCAATACATGTGGAGGGACCATACCTTTAAAAAATTGCCGGAGTATTCCTGTTCCTCCATATGGCCGTGCATGTGACTGAGGAAGATCATATAAACTGAGCAGAAACCACATTTCCTGCGTGGCAAACAGACGGGAATGGTTTTGCAAAATGGCGGTTAGCAGCGAGCTTCCACTTCGAGGGACACTCAACAGAAATACTAGCTTTCCGCCCTGCTTTTCAATCAAGCACACTCCTCCTCTACCTCTGCTCAAGACGTTTTAATAGATACATATCGTATTTTTATTATAATTTATGATACATAATGTATCTTGTCAATCCCCTTGATGGATAAATTCTGTGCTGCACGCTCATGTTAAACCTTATGTAGATGTAGAAGTGCAGCCAGTTGTCTGTAAATAATGATCTTGCTGCATGTTAACCAAAGGAGCATAGCACTATGGGACGAGCTGTTAAAGGTACGATTACGATTGAAGGTCACGAAATTGCGATCACAAACCCGGATAAACCGCTGTGGCCCGAAGCAGGTGTAACTAAGGCGCTATATCTTCGCAAGCTTGCGGTATTGGCCCCCTTCCTGCTCAAATATTGCCATCAGCGTCTACTGACTGTCATCCGTTGGCCACATGGGATTCATGGGGACTTTTTTTATCAGAAAAATGCCCCACATCCTCGGCCAGACTACATTGAAACCGCTCTGCATGATGGCATTGAGTATATCGTGCTTGGCAAGCTGCCCCAACTACTCTGGCTCGGTAATCAAGCTGCGTTGGAATTTCATCCCTCTCTGCACCTAGCAGGAAGCCAATTGCCCTGTGAATGGATGATTGATCTTGATCCATCCAGAGAGGTCGAGCCACGCATTATGGAGGCTGCCTCCATTGTAGGCGAAGTATTAGCTTCGCTTGGGTTGGACTCTGTCCCCAAAACCTCCGGGGCCACGGGTGTACAAATTATCGTCCCAATCCGTCCAGGCATAACCTTTGACGAGCTTCGCAGCATCGGACTGTTGGTTGGACAATTTGTAACGGAAAAACACCCGCATCTATTCACACTGGAACGATTAAAGAAGGATCGCGGAACAGCCATTTATTTTGATTATTTGCAGCATTATCAGGGAAAAACCTTAGCCGCTCCTTATACTCCACGGGCACGTCCCGGCGCTACGGTCTCCACTCCACTAACCTGGGAAGAGGTACGGCAGGATGTGTCACCACTGAATTACCATTTGCTGAATATTGAGGAACGGTTAAACCAGATAGGCGACTTGATCGACAAGGTTCCTCCCCAGCCTGTAGAGGACCTCCTCAAGCATATGCGTTCCAAAACACACCCAACCTAATCCATGCTTTGAAGCACAAAAAAGGGGACGAACCCCGCAGCCATAGGCTGAGAAATTGTCCCCTTGCGCTAGTGTATTCCTTTTTTCTTAAAACGTCCGCCCTTCACATCGTGAATATTACCAATCGCAATGAAGGCGTGCGGGTCCCAATCCTCAACGATGCTCTTGAGCTTCGCTTCCTCCAGTCGGGTAATGACGACAAAAATCACTTTCTTGCTCTCGCCTGTAAAGCCGCCTTCACCTTCCAGGTAAGTTACACCCCGTCCAAGACGGTCCGTCAGGGCATCTCCGATATCACGATATTTATCACTAATAATCCAGACCGATTTGGACTGATCCAGACCCTCAATCGTAATATCAATCATTTTCATAGCAATATAATAAGCAATCATGGAATACAGGGCATTCGGCCAACCGAACACAAAACCCGCACTTCCCAGAATGAAAATATTAACAAACAGTACGATCTCACCGACCGAAAAAGGAGTTTTTTCACTGACGAGAATAGCTACGATCTCTGTCCCATCCAGCGAGCCTCCGGACCGAATCACAAGACCTACCCCAACGCCGAGAATGACACCCCCAAAGATAGCACCAAGCAGCGGTTCCCCAGGAGTCAATGCACTTACATTGTGAAGTAACGCAGTTCCGATGGACATAACGACGATGCCGAATAATGTGGATAAAGCGAAGGTTTTACCGATTTGTTTGTAACCGATAAGTAAAAATGGAAGGTTCAACAGGGTCAGGAAAATACCGAGCGGATAACCAGTAATCTTGGAGGCCATAATGGAGATACCTGTAACGCCTCCGTCAATAACGCCGTTAGGAACCAGGAATATTTCCAATCCCACTGCCATCAGCGCTGCACCAACCACGATCATGGCTGCACGCTGTAATAAGCGTTTTACTTTGTTCTTTGGATTAGCTGGAATTTTGCTGATCTTGGTCAACTCTCCGGTTACATCTGTGATCTCAGACAGATTTTGGACTTCCTTGCTCACTACACTCATATATAAATCCCCCCGTTACAGTATGGTATATTAGACCGAAAAAGGGGCTGCTCTCCGCAGTCCCCTCTCCTTTACGGCGCTTAGTTATATGATTAGTATATCATAAAACTGTGATTTTGCGCAAAAAAGTTAGCAAAGAGCACATAAATCACAATAAAGCGGGATTATATTGATAAAAACGGCGAAAACCGCCTCTAAAGGAGGGGAGAGAGCATGCGAGTTAGAATTTCAGCTATTTTTTGAGATCGAGGACGTCTGCGGAACACGTTCAAATCTATTTTTGAAGAGTTGGAAATGTCCTCTACAAAATCTGCCGAAAGCCGTTTTAACGCCGAAGTCGCAAAAAGTACAGCGGTCAACTCAAAATTATAGAAAAAGCTTCGCATGTCCATATTGGCGGTCCCAACCGAGCCGAGCAAATCGTCCACAATTACCACTTTGGCGTGGATAAATCCTTTTCGATATTGGTAGAACTCCACTCCCGCCTCAAGCAAATCTTGTACATAGGACAGTGACGCCAGGTGAACCAGTTTTGAATCTGATTGGTAGGGAATAATAATTTTCACATCTATGCCACTGACGGCCGCCAGCTTCAGCGCCTCATAAATCCCCGGATCGGGAATAAAATACGGCGTCGTTATCCAAATCCGCTTTTTGGCAACCGTGAGCGCTCCAAAGCACAATTCCTGAATCGTGTCCCATACCTGATCGGGACCACTGCTCAAAATCTGTACTTCCTCATCCCCTGTGCAGGTATGTGGAGGAAATAAATTCACGTCCATCAGCCTCTCTCCCGAAGCCAGCTTCCAATCGCTAAGAAACACATTTTGCAGAAAATAGACGCCATCTCCTTCAATCTGCAAATGCGTATCCCTCCAAAACCCCACTTTGGGGTACTTTCCGAGATAATCGTCGCCTACATTGATTCCCCCCACAAATCCGATCGTGCCGTCCACCACTACGATTTTCCGGTGATTACGATAGTTAATCCGGCGGTCTAGCGTGGCGAAAAACGGCGGTAGAAAATAATGAAATTCGACCCCAGCCTCATTACAGGTGCGAATAAATGAATAGGGTAAATTGTAGCTCCCTACGCCGTCCACAATGAATCGTACCTTAACTCCCTCGCGTGCCTTACGGATCATGACCTTCTGAAATTTTTTTCCGATTTCGTCTGCCCGAAATATGTAAAACTCCACATGGATATGATGTTGTGCCTGTTCCATCGCTGTTAGCATAGCCTCAAAGGTTTCTTCCCCGTTCGTCAGCACACGTGTACGGTTGCAGCCTGTCAACGGGTTTTCCGACATACGAATTAACTGGTTAAACAGACGCTCCTGATGCTTAAAATGAGGATTGTGCATTTGCTCTACATTTTCAATCACCTTGGTTTGCGCCCACAGACGTTCACGGAATTCACGAAATAGCTGCGATCCTGCTTTACGAACCACTTTGCGCTTCTGGTAATCCTGTGCAACAAAATAGTACACCACAAAACCAATAAGCGGGAAGCAAAACAAAATAAAGAGCCAGGCTACCGCTTTGGACGGCTTGCGAAATTCAAAGAGCAGAATCGTCCCGGTCTGAAAAATAAAAATAATTAAAACCAACAGCAACCACAGCATGTCTAAGCCTCCTTATATATCTACGTTTTATACAAAGCTCCAATTTTCTTGACATGTTTGCCTCTTAAGCTGAATAGATAGTAACCAAGCACTATAGGAGCGATGTCCGGAAAGGAGCGATTATGAAAAAAGGAAGCCTAAATCGCCGGATGACCCTGCTTGTCATTCGGGATGCACAGCAACCGCCCAAGCAGCTACAATGCTCCGCAGCCGCTGTCATTCTCGTCCCGACCCTTGTGATCGCATCAATCTCTACGCTCGTGATCGGGCTGCAAATCCGTTCTTCCCATATTATTTCCCAAATGGAAACCAATCTTGCTGTCCAGAGTTTGCAGATGGAGGTCACAGTAGCAGACAAAGACGCAGCCATTGGGCGACTGCGGCAGGAAGTCATGGAGCTGACGAATCAAGCCACCAGTATTCGCGAACGTCTCCAGCGTGTAACAGAGCTGGAGCAACAAATGCAGCAATTCATTCGTAAACACGGAAATTCCTCCAGCGCAAGCAGCAATAAATCAACCATAACCCCGCTCTCCTGGGATGCTTCCGGCCATACTGGGGGCGAATTGATCGCAGTGCATGAAAATACAGCTCTTCTAGCCCGCCAGGTCATGGATGATTTTCAGGAAATCGAAGCTCTGCTAGACACTGTGGAGCGTACGGTTCCGCGCTCTATTCAACAGGCAAATGCCGTCCAGCAGAACCTGGAGCGCCAACAAGCCGCACAGCTGCTCCAGACCCGCAGACTGGCACTTGCTGAACAAGGGAGACCCTCCATTTGGCCTGTTGGTTCGCGGCGCATGACCTCCAGTTTCGGTTATCGCAGCGACCCATTTACAGGTAGATCCGCTTTTCACTCCGGCGTGGACATTGCCGGTCAATCCGGTGATCCTGTCTATGCGGCAGGGGCAGGCACTGTGCTGGAGGCCGCTTCCAGCGGAGCCCGTGGCAATTGCATCATCATTCAGCATCCTGACGGACTCCAAAGCTGGTATATGCACCTAAGCGGGATGCAGGTAGCTCCCGGGGACCGTGTTCACAAAGGACAGACCATTGGCCTGCTGGGAAGTACAGGGAGAAGCACGGGACCTCATCTTCATTTTCAGATCGTCAAGCATAACCAACCTGTCGATCCATTGCTGTATGTACAATAAGGATTTTGCAAAATACTTACCATAAAGGATTGGAGGAAAACGTTCATGTTCAAGGAATCCAAAAAAAAGCTCTCCACCCCGGCGACGGATACACTGCTCGCTAACGGCACTAGCTTTGAAGGTACGATTGAGGCAGAGGCCAACATTCGCATTGACGGTCATTTCCAGGGCGATATCTACAGCACTCGTACTGTCGTCATTGGAGAATCAGCAGTTGTACGTTCGGACATCATTGCACGGGACGTCATTCTTGCCGGCAAGGTATTCGGCAGCATCACCGCGGAAGGACGGCTGACCATTACACCGACAGGCGAACTATATGGAAATACGGCGACCCCTACATTGGTCATTTCTGAAGGCGGCATACTGAACGGCACGAGTCAAATGAACCAAACTATGGAGGCAGAGTCGCCAACTGCTATAGAGAAATCAGATGATGAAAATCAATCCAGTTTCAGCCAAGACAATGAGGACAGCCAAGCCTCCCTACAACCCGAAGCGGGATAGGGCGGCTTACACTCCTTATATTTCTAGCAAAGCCTCCATTTACTCCATAATATCCTCCACTCTGCGTTCCAAAAATAAATGGTATACCTTGCGTATGACGATTTTGCCACACATATACAATGGAATAACCAAAATGATACCCAAGATCCCAAGTAGATCGCCACCAACTAGCAATAAAATGACGACAGTCAACGGATGAATGTCCAGTTGCTTGCCAAAGACAATCGGTGACAGCCAATTATCCTGAATTTGCTGTGCAACGATCACCACCACCAGCGACCAGAGCGCCATGGAAGGCGATTCGAGAAATCCAATGATAACCACAGGTATAGAAGCAGCTACTGCCCCCACATAGGGAATAAAATTAAGGAAAATCGAAATAACGGCAAGTAGCAAAGCATAAGGCAAACCAATAATCAAAAATCCAAGGAACATCATCAAGCCCAACGCGACATTGATCAGCACTCGACTGACGATAAAGCTGCTGAGTGCACTATCAATATCCTCCATCACTTCCAGCGCGTCCTTATGATATTTTTTAGGAAAGAAGTTGAGCATTTTAGGACCAAACTTGCTTCCTTCCTTCAGCATGTAGTAGAGCAATATGGGAAAGGTAGCCAATACGATAAAAAAGTAGGATACGAACGATACCAGCTTTACCGAATAATCTGACAGCGTTGAAAAAGCTTCGTTTAACGTATCTGACAGTTGTGACAGCGGGTCTTCACCCGGAGGCAGCACTTGTCTCAAGGATTGATTATGCCGCCATTGGCTTAATTGATCAACCAGACTTTTAATGAGCTTCGGCGCATTCTCAAATAAATTGGTCACCTGATCACGGAGCGTAGGCCATACTCCCCATGAGAAGAGGAACAGTAACACGCCAATGACCAAATAAATCAGTAATATGGAAATCGATCGTTTGATTTTTCTTCGTTCCATGACATCTACGATCGGTCTCAATAAATAATAGAGGAAAAAAGATAGCATCAGCGGTACTATCAGCAGGCTGACCAAGGATACGAGAGGACTGAATATAAAGCTTACTTTGGTGCCCAAGTAAATGATGAGCAATAGCATGACGATTCCTGAAGTCAGACGAAAAAAACGATTATTTTGCAGCATATCATGCGCCCCCTGTTCTGTTTCTCTCTACTTCTTTAAACGCAAACCGACCCTATTGATTGATTCTTGCTGAAAATAGATTACAATATACCCACACTTACAGAATATGTAGCAAAAAAGGAAGTCCAAATGGCTAGGCATTGGACTTCCTTTTTGTGATCTTAGCATTTTGCCAAAATCCTCGTATGATTAAATCACACATTCTAAGAGATACGTGTTTAGGTTGAAACATCGCGTTTTACGAAAACCACCCAGGCAATTGCGATAAAAAACACATAATAAGCAGCCAGCACGGTGAGCGAAAAGGTTAGATCGGAAGTTACTGTACCCGGTGGCATATCTAGATATTTTTTCAGATCCATATGCGTAAAGAGTACGTATTGGGTCCATTCAAAACGATCTGTGCTGAACAAACCAATCGAGTTATACACTGTTTTGGTGAACATCATAAACAAAGACAAACCAATCGCCAAAGCGCTCGAACGAAACACCGCAGATAACATAAATGCAAAAGCCATGGTCACGAATAGGGCGATATAGCTATACAAAAAGTTCAGCGTTACGTAAGATACCGGATCACTGAACAGCGGAACAGAGCCCGCTGGTGCATCCTTCGATAACATCAGCCAGGAGGACAGCGTAACCATCAAAACCAAAACGATCGTTCCGAGCAAGCTGAACAAAATCACCGATATATACTTGGACAACAGAATTTTGCTGCGAGTCCAAGGGCGAATGAGCAGTAGCTTAATCGTTCCCCATGTAAATTCACCAGCCACCGAATCAGCAGCTACAATGACCGTAAACGTCGTATTGAGGAAAAATGTAAATAATGTTGTCAATGCGATGCCATCCCACACACTGACCTGATCGGAAACCAGAGAAATCAGCATCGGAATCACAGCGGTGATGACTGCCAGCAGCCCCAGCATGATCCATGTGCGCACACGCAAGTAGATTTTGAGATTTTCATTATGTACCAGCTTGAAGAAATCAGCCAATGGACCCGCCTCCCGTCACTTCCAAAAATTGATCTTCCAACGTACGGGCAACCGGGCGAATGGCATACACCTTGACTCCATTTGCAGCCAGCAGACTGTTCATCTCTGCAATCTGTTCCCGCTCCAGGTGAAGCAGTAGTTGATTGCCTTCGACTTGCCCTGCTCCAGCAAGCGTATAAGCTTGCTCGGCATCATTGACTTCAAAAGCAATTTCCGCCGTCTGCACTTCTCCCTCTGTATTCTTCAGCTGCTTGATATCGACCAACCGTCCGCTCTGAATAATAGCCACGCGGTCGCACATCAGCTCCATCTCGGACAATAAATGACTCGATACAAACACCGTAATTCCTTCCGTACGGGTTAATTGACGCAAATAATCCCGCAGTTCACGAATACCCTGTGGGTCCAAGCCATTGGTCGGCTCATCCAGCACGAGCAGCTTCGGACGATGCAAAATCGCCTGAGCTACTCCGAGTCGCTGTCGCATCCCGAGCGAGTAGGTTTTGACTTTATCGTGAATTCGGTTTCCGAGTCCCACCAGACGAATCGCTTCATCTATACGCTCTTGGGTCACCCCTGGAGACATGCGCGCAAAATGCTGCAAATTTTGATAGCCTGTCAGAAACTTGTACATCTCCGGGTTCTCAACAATCGCACCGACATGGGAAACAGCCTTTTCAAAATCGGTATTGATGCTGTCTCCGCAAATATGAATATCACCCTTGCTGATCGAAATCAGGCCAACCATCATACGAATGGTGGTCGTTTTTCCCGCACCGTTGGGTCCGAGAAAACCAAATACCTGTCCGGCCGGAACCTCCAGTGTCAGATTGTCCAGGATCGCTTTTGAGGAAATGATTTTACTCACACCCTCCATACGTATGACGGGAACCTGCCCTGTCGCTTGCTGCATGCTATGAAACTCCTTCCATCCGGAGTGAAGCTGTCATCCATTTTACTGTACATTTCCGGTTTTGGAAGTATTGTACCATATTTATCCTTTCAGAAACACCTTTGAGAACACCATATCACGTTTGTTCCTTTTCCTTGTATATCCAAAGCACCCTCCACTCCTCATCTTCCTGCGTCACATAACAAGGCTGTACGATATCAAAATTACCGAATCGGGTCTTGTAATGCTGAGTGACCGTAATACGGTAGACCTTCCCTAAATCTTCCCCATTTGGATCGGTACGAATGTCATATTCTACCTGCGGCTCCCCCAGTTCAAACGTAAACGTATCCGTCCCCATATCCTGCATAAAAACGTGCGCACGCTGCTGTACATACGTGGACTTCTCGAATTTCTTCTTCATTTGTGAATGAAAAAGCTCCCAGGAGCCGCCAAAATTCCCCGATTGCTCCATTGTGTAGAACTCGTTCAGCGCTTCTACGGCTTGATCCCCTTCCCCCGTAGACATCACCCCACGCAGACCCATCCACAGCAGCCATAGCAATCCACATAGGATTGCAAAGTACAGTAGCTTACGGACGAACGCCGAAGCCGCTCTCCTTCTAAGCAGCACATATGTCCCTCCCTCTGTTGGACTATACCGAATACTCTACAGATGTATGTAGGACAAGGTGAGTTTAGAAGAGAATAGCGGGTCCTCCCTATAGGACATTTGCCTGCATAAGGGATGTCTAAGGCGATGCAGAAGTGGTGACCAAATGTTTCTCCAGCACTCCATGGATACGTTGGCGTTCCTGCTCATCTACGATGTAATAATACACGCCGTTGATTTTGCTCCCATGTCCCTTCACCTCAACGGTATCCATCTGCTTAAGGGACGGGCCGATCCGGGTCAGAAAGGTCGTCATATCATCAAAGGTAATGTCTGTGCGAATCTGCTCCCCCGCTGCCTCCAGTAGCGGTTTTACTCGCAACAGCCCTTCCTTGCTGATGGACTGGGCAAGAATTTGCTTGAGCAGCTCTCGCTGGCGAGCATTTCTCCCGAGATCTCCACGCGGATCATCAAATCGCATACGGGCATAGGCCAATGCTTCTGCTCCGTTCAAGTTCAAATTCCCCTGCGCAAAATGATGCCCCTCATACTGAAAATCAAGTGGATTGTAGACCTCCACTCCCCCCACAAGATCCACCATTTTCGCAAACCCTTCCATATTCATTTGTACATAGTAATCTATCGGATGGTTCAAAAAATGCTCTACCGTACGGATCGACATATCCACGCCCCCAAAAGCAAACGCGTGATTGATTTTGTCCTCACGCCCTCTACCGATCAACTCTGTTCGTGTATCACGCGGAATGTTGAACATTAACATCGAACCCTTGGCGGGATTCATAGATAGAACGATCATCGTATCGGATCGTCCTGGATCGTGCGGTCGCCGATCTACACCCAGCACCAGCACGGTGAACGGCTTAAACTGAGAGATGGCTGCCGGATTGGGTGTACTTGTTCCAGTGTTTGTTCCTGCGGAGCGCCCTGCTCCGCCTGTCGCAAGGGTAGAGACCACTCCGGGCTGCACGATGCTGCGCGGATGATACATCGCATCAGCCGCTGTTTTAAAGGAATGATACACATAGACGGTATAGGCAGCACCTCCTACAACCAATAACGCCACAGTCCCCAATGTCATCTTCAGCCATCGTTTCATAGTCAGCCTCCCTTTACGGATTCACTACAGACTGATGACGATCTATATCCAGATTGTTCATCTGTGGTCTGCCAACAGAATAGTATGCAAAGGCAGATTGTCTAATTTGTTCTTCCCTATACACATTGCGCCCGTCAATCATAATGGGATACTTCATCAGCTCATTCAGTTCACCCAGTCCGACCTCACCAAACTCCTCCCATTCCGTCAAAAGACACAATGCATCGCATCCTTCTGCTGCTTCCCGCGCGCTATCGGCCCACTTTATTTCCGGGCTGTCCAGCAATCGGCGGAAGTTAGCAGTAGCAATCGGGTCATATGCACGAATATGCGCCCCTGCCTCCAACAGCGACTGCATAATATCCAGTGCCGGGGCATCTCTTACATCATCTGTGTTCGGTTTAAATGCCAGCCCCCATATGCCAATCGTAGCTCCTTCCAGCTCACCCAGTGCCTCTTTCAGCTTGCGAATCACGTTAAAACGTTGTCCCTGATTCACCTCCACCACGGATTTCAGCAGCTTAAATTCATAGTCCACGTTGCCTGCAATTTGAATTAAAGCCTGCGTATCCTTGGGAAAACACGAACCCCCATAGCCGATGCCAGCAGACAAAAAGGAGGAACCGATCCGCTGATCCAGCCCCATACCGTGTGCCACGCGTGTAACGTCTGCACCCACCTTTTCACAAATATTTGCGATCTCATTAATAAACGAAATTTTGGTCGCCAAAAAGGCATTCGACGCGTACTTGATCATCTCGGCCGAATGGATATCCGTGGTTAAGATATTCGTGGTCAGCGGCTCATGCAGAGTTGTTAGTACTGCGGATACATGCGGATCGGAAGCTCCAATGACGATTCGATCTGGCTGTAGGGTGTCTATAACCGCCGATCCTTCTCGTAAAAATTCAGGAACTGAAGCGATACCAAAAGGATAGTTCGTGCGACTAGCAATCCAATTTTGAATACGCTCGTTCGTTCCGACAGGCACCGTGCTTTTGGTAACAATGATCTTGTAGCCATTCATGGCATCTGCCACCTCGCACGCTGCTTCTTCAATATAGGACAAGTTGGCTTCCCCGCTCGGCAATGAAGGTGTACCTACCGCCAAAATAACAATATCAGCTGCCTGCACCGAAGCTGCGGTATCTGTTGTAAAGCTCAACCGTCCCTGCTCCACATTATCTTTAATTAGAGCCTTTAAGCCTGGTTCATAAATCGGTACCCCTCCTGCACGCAACTGCCGAATTTTATCTTCATTCTGATCGATACAGACGACGGTATTGCCAAGCGCGGCAAAACAGACCCCTGACACCAGTCCGACATACCCGGCACCTATTACACATAGCTTCAAAGCAATTCCCCCTTTTTACATGCTGTCTTATTTCACTGTACTTTTGCCCCGCTTTACTTCTCTATGCCTCTCCCTGTATGCCGATTATGATAGAGGGTGAGCCTTTTATTATGTCGATAGGATTTGAGAAAACGATAGATATACATTGGATTGTTATAGGCATACCTCTTCCACAAACGCTTTGGCTCACAGATCAGACGGTACAGCCATTCCAGTCCCAATCTTTGTATCATTAGCGGTGGCCTGCGAACCTTGCCTGTAATATAGTCAAAGGCAGCCCCTACTCCAATCATCACGCCACGGATACGATCCTTGTTGCGATGCATCCAGATTTCCTGCTTCGGACAGCCCAGACTGACGAATATGATATGCGCACCTGAAGCATTGATTTCCTCAATGATCCGTTTCTCCTCATCTGGCTGAAGTTCACGAAATGGCGGTGAAAAGCTGCCCGCGATACGAATTCCAGGGTAATCCTGTCCTATCCTGTCTTTTAAGCTATCCAGCGTATCCGGCGTACTGCCGTAAAAATATACGCTCACCTCCGTCTGTGGCGCACGTTCACACAACTTGAGCATCAAACTGGGGCCATCTACTCGATCCTGACGCTCGAATCCGTACAGCTTGAGTGCCCAAACCAGTGGCATACCGTCTGGAGTACACAAATCAGCCTGAGTGAGCGCTTCGTGGAATTCGGGAAGATCCCCGGCCGTGACAATGGAATGAGTGTTGCAAATACATACATAGCTGTCCTTTCGTCCGACTGCCCATTGTTCCAGCGTATGTACCGTCTCCTGAAACGTCAGCGCTGCAACATCTGTGCTCGCAATCCTTCCGACTCTATACTGGGGCAGCTGCTTCATCATCGCATTCCTCCATAGCCTCGCTATATATCGCTAGCAGTTGCTTCACATTCACTTCTTCCGTATAGTGTGCAGCATAGTTTTGCGCCACCTTCTGTCTCATAGCAGCATAGTTCTCATAGGCTACTGCACGGCGAATCACGGTCTTTATATTTTCCAGATCATCATGTTGAAAATGGAAACCCGTCACCCCGTCCTCCACAACTTCCTCCAATGCGCCGATTCGGCTGCACAATACCGGCGTTCCCACGGAATAGGACTCTACAATCGTCATCGGAAAACCTTCATACCAAATAGAAGGCACCATCACATACATGGCCCGGCTCATGCAGTCCAGCACCGTGTCTCCATCTTGCTTGCCGAGAAACCGAATATCTTCCTGCGGATGAGCAGCCGCCAGTTCAGCCTTTTCTGGACCATCTCCAATGATGACCAGTCTCAATCCGCCCCGATCTTCCAGCTGTGACCAGGCTTGCAATAGATTGCGAACCCCTTTTTCAGCTGAAATCCGCCCCACGAACAACAAATAACGATCATTGAGATCATACTTGGCTTTCACCGTTTGATGATGGACAAAATTCGGTTTTACTGCGATGCGGTCCAGCGGAATGCCGCTTTCGGCAAATTTGTCCCGTGCAAACTCCGTCAGCGCAATATAGCGACTTACCTTGTGCTGCCATGTGCCGATCAGCTCGTTGAACTTAATCATCGCCGCCACCGGAATCGTCTGCAGCTGCGAGCCTCGGTAACATCCATGACGGATGGAGTGCAGCAGCGTGCCGTGCAGGCATTTTTCACAAACTTCATTCCCTCGCATAAAGGTTGCCGCCGGACAGATCAGCCTGTAATTATGCAGGGTCTGGACAACCGGAATCCCCAGCCGTTCACAGGCATGATAGACCGAAGGGGATATGACCGGGAAAAAATTGTGCACATGTACCACATCCGGTTTCACTCGCAAAAGCAGCCCTTTGATCCTTTTGAATTCTGGGAAGGACCAGGTTGCCTCTACCGCCAGCTTTGCCATGTTGGCCAATCCTTTGCTTTGAATGCTGTCGTTATGCACATAGTAATGCTCCGTCTCTATTCCTCTGGAACGCAGCATAGCCGATTCCTGCTCGACAACCTTGTCTTCTCCCCCACTTTGCTGATAAAAGTTATGGATGATCAGTACTTTGCTTACAGGCGGGGTCATTCGTCTGCTAACCTGTTGACTCACGTGGCCGCCCCACTTTCCTGTGTTGATTGCATAGCGTGATTGGAGCTCATGGGTTTGATCCGTTGCTGGCTTACGATTTCATCTGCAATCCGATCCCACGACATACGCTCGATCGTAAGAAATGCTTTCTCGGCTAGGCTTTGTCTAAGCTCAGCATCCTTCAGCAACGTGCCTATACGGCCAGCCCATTCCTCTTCCGAAAAGCTTCTCAGCATCACTCCGCTTACTCCGTCCTCAATCAAGGTAACCGAGCCACCGTTCACCGAAGAAATAATCGGGACGCGGAACAACATGCTTTCCAGCAGTACCATGCCAAAAATATCGTATTGGGTCGGAAACAGCATCACATCCGCTGCTCCGTAAATCTGCCACAGATGACGTTGCTCCACTCTTGGAAAATGTATAATTCTATCCGTCAACCCCAGTTGCTGGGCATATGCCCAATAACGATCCGTATCTATCTTCCGTCCATTCCCAACCATTAACAAAAGGCAGCCAGGATGCTTTTGGAGTACTCTTTTGAACGTACTCAGCATAAAACGTATATTTCTCCGTTCCTCCAGCACACCGACATACAGCAGCACCGGGCGATCTCCGATCCGACGCAGCTCATTCGCAACCTCACGGTTTTCCTCGCGCGCTCCACTGTTGTCGTCACTGTTGAATCCTCTCTCTACATTGCTGCGATCCAGTCCGACCCCAATCGTTATCACGTTGTCAAAGCCTTTATTCTCCAGATAGCGCTTGGCAAGATCGGATTTGACATAGGTTCGGCGTAGAGACTTTGTCACCTTAGGCAGCAGCATAACATCGTACAGTTTGCGGATCAGCGCATGCGTATTATCTCGGTATGGACCGTGATACAGCGCCAGCTTTTCGGGACATTTGCGGGAAAGCAGGTAGGTCATGATCTGGTTGTATTCTGTAGTAATGACCAGATCATAAGCTGCCAGAAAAGAATCTTTGAGAACATCTCTGTAGATGCTGTTGCTTAAGAACTTGAACCCGTGCAGCCAGATAATGCGCAAGGTACAGCCTGCGTGGCGGTAGACCTGTTCCAGATGGGTCTCCTTACGATCATTGTAGTAAACAATATCGCAATCGTAGCCTTTACGGACGAGCGCTTTACCCAAGCCGACTTCCTGCAAATTGTATGAGGCTCCATTCACCTTGCTGGCAAAGTTGCGAAGATATAATATTTTTGGAATCATCATCAGTACTCCTGCCATTTCATATTGGGTGAGTTATGGCATGCGGGGTTTAGAGCCCGCTGCGTGGATGGATCATTCTTCCGATCGCTGTTACCCCCGGATTTCATCTGATTTATATACCCCTTTAAAGGTTAAAATCCGGGGATAAAGGCGAACGCTATCGCTTCTTCAGAACGATTCCATCCACTCCGCTGCTGAGCCCCGTTTCCATAAAGTCACCCCATCTTAAAAAAGGGAATGCTGGGCATGAAGTGCCATCGCTGCGCGATGTACGCGTGCGAATACATACAGGGCGTTGTTTCGTCAAACAACTTGTAAGCTTGGCACGTTATGGCACGCTCACAAGCAAGCATGGCTATACTACCGCTAAGCTGAGCAAGATGCTTTAACTAGGCTTGACTGTCGCTTGCCGTGAGTACTATTCATCAAGCTCTTTCGCCTTGAGAGAGCTATACAGAGAATTAATTACATCGGTTGCATGCTCGGTGTGAAGTTCGCGGCGATAGGGCGTAGCTATCGCCAGGCGGCTCTTACCTCCCCCACCTTATAGGCAGGGAGAAATTCTTTTTGGCGGCGGTGAAACGTAGCGGAGGGTAAGAAATTGAATCTGAAGAAGCGTCAGCGTTCGCCTTTGACGTGGGATTCCGCCCTCTATAGGGCTTATTCAAACCAAGGAATCCCACGTCAACAGCGATCGGAAGATCAAACCCGTCCCGTAGCGGCCTTTCCCCTCCAACTTGAATGTTCCCCCTGCCGCTGTATTTCCTCCATCATTTGCATATTAAAATGGTCTGCCCCTTTAAGCTGGGCGGCTGCCATATCCGCTACCAAAGTCACGCTCGATTCCATCGGTACAAAGCGATATTTGTAGGCTGTAAGCCGATGATCCGTTTCGTGAAATAAAATGTCCTGGGCATAATTGCCCCATCGGTCCTTAGGCATCAAATCAATCGTCATACCTGCATGTGCAGAAGGCAGCAGCATATTGGAGCCGTGAATGCCAATGACTAATCGGCTGGCTGCGTACACCTCACATACCCGCATTTCACTATCCCGATCGAAGCGTGAGACGCGCTCGTCAGAAATCCATGCCGGGAAGCTTCCCGTGCGTCCAAGTCCCGCAACTGTAAAACGATGATCAGGAAAGCTTTCTCTCAGTCTGCGGAACAGTCCAATGATTTTGCTGCGTTGGTGATAAATTAGCGGTTTCAGGCCACGTTTGAGCTGTGGGAATTTTTGCACCGCTCTGGCAATATGATAGCTACCGCTCCACAAACGGTCTTCCCTCCATACAAAGGTGATGCGTGGATCCGACTCAACTTCCTCGTCATAACGGGAGACCCCTGTAAATTGCTCAATTTCAAACTGGCTGGGATGTGAATATGCCGGGCTGACATACACCTCATCAAAACGTATCAATTCCTCAATCATCCGATGATGTAGCAGAGGATAAAAGTTTCGTGCCTTGCTGAACGGCACATCGACCGTCCAAATTTCAGACACATATGCCGGCACCATCCACTCCAGCGACTTTTGCACAATAACGATGATCCCCATTTCCGGTGATTGCTCGTATTCGCGCTGAACATTCAGCAGCTTAAGCAACGCATGACCATACAAATAATCTATGGTGTTGACAATGATCACACGCGAAGAAGCTTTCTTTTTATGCACGGTCATACCGACTGCTAAATCATAGGAAGGATTCATCAAGGATTGCCGCAAAGGCTCTCCGAGCCATTTTCTTGACTTCGCATCACCGGTCAGGATATAGTCAGGCATTTCTACACGATAAGGTGAATACGTCGCATGACCGACCCTCATATCCTCAAGATATTCACGTCCGCAACCCTCACACTTAGTACTGACACATACGTGGATTCCCTGCCACAGTACCTCTCCCCCACGTAACGTGTCTCCACAATGCGGGCACTGTTCCTCATGCCGAACAAATGGTTTAATCGGTATCATGATTGTTCTCTCCAACTTTCGGTACTGTAATATGAACATGCCAGAAGGTCAGGATTGACTTCATCATCCAACCCAAATTGGCTTTGACTTCCTTAAACAACAAATCCATTAGAAATACAGATATCGTAAAGGACAATATCGTCGCCACTAAGGACCCTCGAACCCCAAGCCATGGGATCAGCGCGTAATTGAAGGCGATATTCGTAACCGCACCTATTACCGAGGTCAGCAACGTGTATTTGAACAAATTTTCATTGGTGATAAACAAGCTTTTGGCGACACTAAAGTTGGTGAAAAATAGACGAATCGCAAACAATGACAACAGCGAGCCTGCTTCAGCAAACTCTCTCCCATACAGCACAACTACTACCCATTGGGATAGAAAAAATAAGGGGACTGATGTCACAAGAAAGCATATAAACATCAGCCGATACACGTTAGACAACGTCCGTCTGTATTCGTCGCTTCCTTTCTGCTTGGAACGCGTCACCACCGGGGCATAGGCTGTCGTTAGCACCACCGGGATAAAGCCCAGCACCTCGATGAGTCGGAGTGCAACGGAGTATTGCCCGACTGCTTCGTTTCCCAACAATTCACCGATAATGACCTGATCAATCCGTGCCTGTACATATACAGCGGAGGAGGACAAAATAAGCGGCCAGCTGTGATTCATGATTCGCCGAGCAGTTGTGAAGCGGAACGTCCACTTGTTCACACGCCGTCCTTCCTTATGGAAGAAATACAGCAGCAGCAGGCTTCCCAGCAGAAACTCTCCATGAGCACACAACGCCACTGCCCATATTGGAATACCGGACAACAATAGAATGATTTTGACGGTGGAACCGAGGACAAAGGCGGTATTCTTGGCAACAACCGTATATTTGGACAACATCTGTGCACGAAACCAGTAGTCGATAATATCAAACAACTGAAATACCGAGGCCGTAGCCAGAATCAGATTAATTAACCGTACTGAACTGTCTTCCGGTCTGAGCAGTGAAATAAAGGAATAGGACAGTACAATGGCTACCAAAGTACCTAACAACTTCATCAGAACCGCCGTACCCAATAGCTCGTGCTCATCCTTAGGGTGTTTGACAAGATCGCGTACTAATATAGAATCAAAGCCAAGGGTCGTGAAAATCAGGAACATCCCGAAAAAGGATTCCGCATAATTCCATTTTCCCAGTTCCTCTGGTCCCAACACTCTCGCCATGATGATGCTAACCGCCAGCCCGAATACCATGCGAATCATTTTGTCACCGAACAGCCAGGATGTATTCACCAGCAAACTTCTGCGCGGTTTGGCACGTTTCTTGACTAATGTCATATGTTCTACTCCATCTTGAAAAATGACCTTAAGCATTGCTTTATGATCTGTTGAGCTGTCATACAGCTGAAATCATGTACAACGAAGAGACCCCCCGGCCAGGCGGGTGGCCTCTCCACCTCTTACACGACGACAGAAGCTTCGACTGCAGCCTGCCTTTTTACACGCTCCAAGTCTGCATCCACCATCATACGAACAAGCTGCTCGAAGCCGACTTCCAATCGCCAGCCCAGCTTTTCCTTCGCCTTGGCACAATCGCCAAGCAATAGATCTACCTCTGCCGGTCGAACAAATTGCGGATCAATCACGACGTAATCCTCGTAATTTAAACCTACATGAGAAAAAGCAATTTGCAGCAGTTCACGCACAGAATGCATTTCTCCCGTGGAAATCACGTAATCATCTGGTCGATCCTGCTGAAGCATCAGCCACATCGCCTTTACATAATCCCCTGCAAAACCCCAGTCTCGCAGGGAATCCAAATTCCCCATACGCAGCTCCTGCTGCAATCCCAGCTTGATACGAGCTACTGCATCCGACACTTTGCGTGTTACAAACTCCAACCCTCGGCGGGGCGATTCGTGATTGAACAAAATACCGGAGCAAGCAAACATATCAAAGCTTTCGCGGTAGTTGACTGTAATCCAATGGCCGTACACCTTGGCGACACCATAAGGACTACGTGGGTAAAACGGGGTCATTTCTGTCTGCGGCGTCTCCAGTACCTTACCGAACATCTCGCTGCTTGAAGCCTGATAAAAGCGCGCCTCCGGCTTGGCAAGTCGAACGGCCTCCAGCATATTGGTGACAGATAATGCTGTAATTTGCCCTGTAGCCAAGGGCTGCGGCCATGAGGCCGCTACAAAGGATTGAGCAGCCAAGTTGTAGACTTCATCCGGGTTGGACTGACGGACGGCTTCGATCAGCGAAGCCAGATCGGTCATATCACCAGAAAGCCAGTGAATGTCATTCTGGATATGCGCTACATTTTCAAAGTTCGGTGTGCTGGTTCGTCTGCGCACCCCGTACACCTCATAATCCTTGGACAGCAGCAACTCAGCCAGATAAGACCCATCTTGTCCGGTAATCCCAGTGATCAGCGCTTTTTTCATTCCAATTCCCCCACCGTTATTTATTGTTCAACCAGATTCAGACTTTGAAATGCCTGGTATACAGACCTTAATCCTTCTTCTAGTGAAATACGCGCCGACCAGCCCAGCCCGGAAATCCGAGATACATCTACCAACTTGCGCGGCGTTCCGTCAGGAACGGAAGTATTAAAAGTAATTTCGCCCTCATAGCCGACTACATTTTTGACTCGTTCAGCTAGCTCACGGATGGAAATATCCTCACCCACACCAATATTTACAATCTCATTTCCCTCATAGTTATTCATCAGGAATAGACAGGCATCAGCCAAATCATCCGAATGAAGAAATTCTCGCCGAGGCGTACCGGAGCCCCATACTTCTACAGTCGGAGATTGATTCAGCTTAGCCTCATGAAACTTGCGGATCAGCGCAGGTAGCACATGAGAGGTTTGGAGATCAAAATTGTCGCCCGGACCATATAAATTCGTAGGCATCACCGAAATAAAACGGGTTCCATACTGACGGTTGTAGGACTGACACATTGTAATCCCGGCAATTTTAGCAACCGCATAGGCCTCGTTGGTAGGCTCAAGCTCACCTGTAAGCAGATATTCTTCTCGCAACGGCTGTGGAGCAAATTTGGGATAGATACATGTAGAGCCTAGGAATAACAGCTTGCTTACATTCTTCCGGTATGCCGCATCAATCACATTGGTTTGTATAAGCAGATTGTCACGGATAAAATCAGCCGGATATTCGTTATTCGCCAAAATCCCGCCCACCTTGGCTGCTGCCAGAAATACATAATCCACGGGCTCTGTATCAAAAAAATGATCTACGGCCTCTTTATTGCGCAGATCCAGTTCACGGCTTGTGCGAGTAATAATATGACGATATCCCGCTTTCTGAAGCGCTCGGACAATAGCGGAACCTACCAGTCCATTGTGCCCTGCTACATAAATGTTGGAATGAAGCTCCATCCTTCTCTCCTACCCCTCTTTGTTAAAATGACTTTAATATGCATCCTTGGAGCCCAGCAGCACACGGAATGTTTTCAGCATGATGATCATATCCGTGCGGAAGCTGCGTCTAGATATGTACTCCAAATCCAGTTCTACCATCTGGTCAAAGCTTAGATGATTACGACCGCTGATCTGCCATAGTCCGGTGCAGCCCGGTGTGACCGTCAGACGCAGCTTATCCCTCATGGTGTAATCATGAACTTCTCTTGGCAATGGGGGTCTGGGTCCTACAAGGCTCATATGCCCACGCAGTACATTGAAGAGTTGCGGTAGTTCGTCGATGCTCGTTCTGCGAAGAAAGCGGCCCACACGGGTAATTCGGGGATCGTCCCGCATTTTGAACATCGCACCCTCAATTTCATTTTCCACCAGCAATGCAGACAATCTGGCCTCGGCATCAGACACCATGGAACGAAATTTGATCATGCGAAACGGTCGCTCATGTTTACCAATACGGATTTGATAAAATAATGCACTTCCTTTGGGGTCCTCCAGCTTGATCAACAAAATGACGAGCAGAAATACCGGGCACAGTACGATGATTCCAATAAAAGACAGTATAATGTCCATACTTCGCTTCACGAACGGATATACGCTCCATCCTTGTCGTCGTTCAAGCCCATGAGCGACCGAATATACATCCACTGACGCGCTCAGCACTTTGGCCTCGTTCGAGCGGGAAGAAGACACGTCTCATCACCTCACTCTTTATTGATAAATATTATTTATCCATTGTTAAAAGAATCTTATATACTCTTATTTCCCCCGATTTATTCATGTCAGATTGCGTTCCTCCATACCACGCTCGGCGCGGCGCTTCACGTTATTGAGCACTACACCCAAAATGCGCGCCTTTACTCTTTCCAAATTTGCCTTCGCCTTCTTAACGACATCCTTTTTGACCTTCCCTGCCTGCACTACCAAAATGACACCATCACACATGGCACTTACAATGAGGCCATCCGGAAAAGACAGCAGGGGTGGCGTATCCATCAGAATCACATCATAATGTTCTTTGAGCTCAACTAGTAGAGCCTTCATTCTACGGGAACTGAGCATCTCGGACGGATTGGGTGGATTCGGTCCAGCCGTGATCGCATGCAAATGATCAATCCCGGTTTCCTGAACCACATCCTGCCATGTCTGTTGATTGGCAAGTACCCGTGTCAGCCCTGTATGATTGCGCAAACCAAACATATGATGCAAGGAGGACCGGCGCAAATCCATGTCCATAACCAGCACCTTTTTTCCTTCTTGCGCATAGGTTACAGCCAAATTGCTAATCGTGACTGTTCTGCCTTCACCCGCCTGAGCGGACGCCACCATCATCACCTCAATCGGCTCGTCTATAGAAGAAAACTGGATGTTAGTGCGAAGCATGCGGTACTCCTCCGAAACGGAAGACTGAGCATGTAAGGATGTAACGAGCTGATTATTGATTAATCGCGGCATATTGTCCCTCACCTACCTGTTTAGGAGTTGTAGTAGAGCTGTCAGAGCGTCTATCCTCTTTTTTCATTTTTGAAATCAGGGATAAGGTAGGCAGGCCGAGCTCTTTTTCAACATCTTCCTCATTTTTAAATGTATCATCCAATACCTCCAGCAAAAACGCCAAGCCTATCCCCAGCAATAAAGAAATGGCAAATGCAATAATAACCTGTATAGCGGGATTATTGTTCACAGGAACTGCTGGATCATTCAAACTGGCTTCGCTTAGGATGGTGACATTGTCCATTTTCATGATAGAGGGGATTTGCCGTTTGAATACTTTGGCTACCGCATTGACGGTTTTCACAGCCTTTGTATACGACAAGTCGCGGACTGTTACATCCATGACCTGTGAATCACCTGCGGTGTTCACTCTCAATTTTTGCGCCAAAGCTGACGGAGTAACCTTAAGATCGGGGAAGCTGGCGACCACCTGATCCATAATCGCCGAGGAGATCATAATTTGTTTATAGGAGTTCGTTAAGGCTATGTTGGTTTGCACCACACTGTAATCGACGACACCTGCACGATCCGGTCGTGGTGTCTGGTTAATAATGAGCTTGGCAGTAGCTTCATAAACCTGCGGGGTAAAATATACATTTTTTATGCCTACTACAGTACACACCAGCAGTACAATGCTACCAATCAACCACATTCTTTTGCGGATCAAACGGATGTACTCTTTCAACTGCACAAGACCAGTCCTCCCTGCTTGACTTGTTTTCGATGAATAACGCTTGTACTGATCCTCTGCATGACGGGGAAAAGAACGATGCATGACCCTCTAATCTATAGTAAAATGTTGTATAATAGCGCATAGAAGGTCTAGCCAGCGAATAAGCACAAAATGCTCAATCATCGTTGGCCTCTTAAGGGTATATAAATGAAGATATCAGTGAAAACTATGAAATACAGATACGTTATGTAACTTACATAATTAATTTATGATACAAATTGTATCTTGTCAAGCGCAAAATTACTTTTCTTACCTCTCTTAACCTTGCCTTCAGGAGGAAAAACAGATGAATTATGGAACCCGCATCGCTGAATTACGAGAACATAAGGGACTAAAACAAGAGGAATTAGCGCAATCCCTCGGAATTACGCGGGCGGCTCTTTCTCACTATGAAAAAAATAGACGCAAGCCAGACTTTGAGACCCTGACTAAGCTCGCTGATATTTTCGAGGTAACCATCGATTATTTGGTGGGACGTACGAGCCACCCGACAGCAATATTAGATTCAGATGTGAGGGAATTTGTGGATCAGCTTGAACTGTCCGACGAGGGTATCCTGCAACGTTTTAACCTGACGATTGACGGACGCACCTTGTCTGAGGAAGAAGCCAAACGTTTTATCGCGTTTGTTCGAATGGAACGAATGATGGAATAAGGAACGCGCCGCTGCTTGATGTTTTGCTCAAGTAGGACCAGCAACTGAAAATTACACGCGCTTGTCTTTCCGGTACTTCGTTCTATCAGCATCGCCCTCCAGCCATTCTGGTGTCGTGATCCCACATTGGAGCAAAATGTTCCGGATGTCCAAGTGGATGGCTGCTTTGCCTGCTTTCCGTGCGTTGTCTCGAAGAAGAGGGCCATTCCCCCCTAATTCTGTTTCCTTGTTCATTCAGCACTAACCTCACTTTATTAGTCTTGGTCACCGGAAAGAAATTCCCTACAAACCATGTATGTATAGTCATGAACAAAACTATTATATATGAATACATACCTACAATGTTGTCGTCTTATGACGAGAATATAAAAGGATTTTCTTATTTTTTTCTCCATTATACGTAAAGTATTATCAATTCAGAACGATTTACAAATAAAAAAGAACCTGTCAGGTCCTATTTTCTCCTGATAGGTTCTTTTTTGCTTTCTTTCGGAATGATGTTAGATATTCATGAGGTAAGGTCCTATATGCATTCCGGTGTAACTAAGCAACCTCGGCTGCCTGAGAAACCTGAGTACCTCCGGTCGCTCGGACTTTGTAGACGTAATGACTTCCAGCTTTTACGGTGCGGTCCGTATACGTGCTTCCTTCTACTTGCGAGGCAATCACCTGATAGGCACCGTCTGTACGGTCAGCACGCAGCACATCATAGGATGATATGCCTTCTGCTTGAAGCCAATTAATCTTTACCGCCCCATCCTGAATTGAGGCTGCTTTTACCTCTGTTGGGGCAGAGGCCGTGGTTTGATCTGTACTTTTTAGTTCCAAAATATATTGTACCGATTCGCCAGGACCCAGCTTTTCTTCAAAATCAAGGGCAGGAGAAGCCTTGAGCCCTGATATGGAACGCTGCGCCTGAGTGTAGGTGGAACCCGCTCCAAACCGTTCCCCCGTGTACAAACCAGCTTTCGGCATCGTCACCCGCACACGAACGGTCTGCGTTGTGGATTCAAAATTCACTAGGTTCACCAGCAATTTGTTCGAGGTAGCGCCGCTACCTGCCAGTGGTTTAAGCTTGGATGTATCCACCGCGCGAACATAGACCATCTTATCCTTCGTCTCCTCTGGATTCAGTATGGTATAAGTCAGCGGTTTACCATGCGTAGCATACGCTAGACTCAAGCGTCTCATGATCTTAACGCGAGTGTCCTGTCCTTGCCCAAACGGATAAATTTCCGTGTTAGCCGGGTTGTGACTTTGCAGATCAAAGCCCGTTTTAAACAGCGTATAATCCTTATAAAAAGCAGCGTGCTGGATAAACATATCGGCAAACCCGATTTGCGATCGCATAATCCGATCGAATGCAGCTGCTTGTGGCTGACTAGCCCCGTAATCAGGATTGTCTCGATGCGTATCGTTAGTACCAAACTCCGTGTTTAGCATCTTTTTCGCCAGTCCGTTGCTCGAACCACCGAAGGTTTTCAAATTCTGAACGAAGCTGCCCCCGCCCTCTTCATTATACGATTCACCGTAGGCATGTCCGTTGGTCAGGTCGGTGACTTCTTCCAGCTGTTTACGCTGCGCCGGGTCCCGTTCCCATCCATCCGGATCACCGCATTTTTGCGTACCTCCGGTTTGATTTTTGCACGCCTTGGTAGAGTATGTCGGCCAGTAAGCCCAACCCGGCGCTACGGTTTTGAGATGCGGTGCCAATTGCTTGCCTTCCGTATTCAACCACTTAGCCACAGCCAGGTCTACCGCCTTAGAACGGTTAAACAATCCAGGTTCGTTATCTACTTCATAATATTGAAGGTATGAACCGTATTTTTTTACATAATCACGCAACTTTTGCTTGGCCGTCTCTGGCAGAGTACCATCTTTTTGCAGCTTGATATCACCTGTGTATAGATACAAAGCAGACGATTGCATATTATACTGCTTTAACGTTTGATAGTAATCATCCACATCTGTGCATGCCTTGCCTACATTACTGGCACAAGTTACCCTCATGACGTTGCCACTATAAGCAATTCCCAGCCATTTGAGAACGAAAGGTAGATGCTTAACTGCACCCTGATCATAATAAAATTCTTTATTATTCACATTCGTACCGGTCAGTATATATTTCCCATGTACTGGTTCGGCCGCAGGGGAAGCTAACGTCTCCAAGCTCAAGTCATCCCAAGTCCACCACACATTTTTATCTTCTGCAGAGGAGCAGTATAGGCAGCGCGCTGTCTTTAGCTTGAGTACGTTAACACCGCTTTGCAATTGTTCTTTGGGGATATACAGCTCGTAGTTATTTTTGAAGTTATAGGTACTCCCAGTACCGGATACCCCGGCAATCTGAATAATTCCAGACAGCTGGTGATTTGAAAAGACAGCCATCTGCGGCACCGCTTTGCCCGCATCCAAAATCCGAACACGGAATATCATACCATTGGGAGGAACCTGATTCAGTTTATACTGAAGTGACAGTTCTGGATTCGTGGATGCATTCAAACCTGGAGGAATATCACCACTGCTGAGCAATACCGGAACTGTTGTACTCTCTGCTTCCGACAACGCCGAGAATGTTCCTTTAGCAGAGGATTCAGTAGAAGCTGCTGCTCCAGAAATTTCGATATTATCCCTACCGACCACTCCTTTAAATTCCGCTGAAGAGTCATCCCTCTGGCCCAGCTTCCATACTGGACTGGCCGCCGCTACCTTATCCGTCTGCAATTCTGCACTTTTTGAAGGCGTGTATATAAACCAAGCGATCATGGCTAGAGCTGCGACACCTAGTAATCCGGATAATACGACCGTATACCTATGGGTCAACCATTTTTTCATCATATGATACACCCTCTCTCCTCAAAATTTATGACCGGGAAAGAGTATCTATCAAGGAAGAAACAAAGCGTTTCCGGGAACCACCGCTTTCGCTTCATGCTGACTTTCCCACATCAGACGAGCCATCGCATCGCCTTTTTCATCATAGTATTCCACTTTTAGATCTACCATTTTACCTGCTTCCAAAGCAATACTGCCTTTACGCTCTGTCCAGCTTTGTTTGAACCAACTGTCAATCACCAGCTTGCCGTCTACCCATACGCGAATACCATCATCGGATATAGTTGTAAATGTATAGGTCTCGCTGTATTGTGGTTTGATTTTACCTGTCCAGCGAACCGAGAACTGGTCGGCATTTACCTTAGGATCAGCAGCAACGGCGCGCCAGTTATAATCCAGCTTGCTGTCTGTACGGATCAAAACAGGACTGCCGTTCACATTCATATTGTTAAAATATTCGCCCCGCAGCCCGTTCACATATACTACATCAGGAACAGAAGGAGGAGTCGGAGCTGGGGGTACGATTACTACTGGCGGAACCGGGATAGGCTCACTTTGTCCCTCATCCGGTAAAGTCGGCACATCTGCCCCAGGTTGTTGGATTGCTGCCAGCCCATTTTTCACATCATCCCGTGTCAAACTCCTCGAATCGTTCATATAATCCTGTATTTGATTGGTTGTGTTATTCTCAGTCAGCATCTTGCCCCAAGTCATGGAATACACCCATTTGGGCTGTGCCTGCAACACCTCAGAGCTAGGCATCTCACCATGCTCGCCAATGGCAATCGGCTTATTCCGTGCCAACCCGAGCAGTCCTTCATAATGACTTTGCTTAAAATCATTGTTGTAGATGTCTACTGCCAAAATATCCACTTTGTCATCCCCCGGATATTTCGGGGTATACGGGACAGTGTAGGAATTGGGAGCATTGGGACTCCACACCCACAGCAGATTGTTCAACTGATGCGTGTTTACAAAACGGTCGTACATGATATTCCATAGCTGATTGAAATTGTTTTTGTTTCCCCACCAGAACCAGTCACCATTCATTTCATGATAAGGTCTCCACAATACTGGAACACCTGCATCACGAAGCTGCTTTAACGATACAGCGACCTTATCCAGATCGGCAATGAAGAGGTTATACTGCGTAGTGCCTGGTGTCACGTATTTATTGAACTCCGCCTGACTTACTTTCGCCTGCACATTGGCCCAAGTCAGCGGTCTACCCGGCAACGCTTCATGAAAAGTCATCGTCACAATGCCACCAGCTCTGCTCCAACGAATAGCGCTATCGACGACATTTTTACGTTGTGCTGCTTCTGTAGTGTCGGATTGACCAGAGATGGCTCCCATCTCATAGCCGTGCAAACCCACATACGCCTGGCTGATTTTTTGGACCTTGTTGCTTAATTCATCTGGACTTTCCAAATAATCATGCTGACCAGTGACTGTTTTCTTTCCAGAGATGCTGAGTAAATAATTGTATAGTTCACGGGCCTGAGTAGAAGCGTCCGAATTAACAGGTTGTAATGAAGCGGCATTCACCACAGACAGAGAATCACCAAAGCCGACGGGAAACAAAGAAAAAAGTATAACAACGGGGAGTACATGACGTATCAGTCGATACAGAGGAATAAAATTGAATCTCACTTTAGCTCTTCCTTTCGGTAGCCAGGCTGCCATCCTTACGGGAAGGCCCTTTAGCTTTGCGTACCAGTCTTTCGACAGGGCTGCGTTTATCGTTGGAAGGAGTTTGGATTCCTTCTTACCCTAAGTATCGACTTTTTTTTACCAAAATTTAATAGGTCATGTTCATGAATTTACAGGTTTTCGCCCAATTTCGACAGTTTGGGCCATTATTTTTCATCAAATCTTCTTTTTTACGTTTTTACGCAAATAATTACGAGATAAATTGATGACGAGAAATTTCATTCCAATCCATACAAAAGCGTACAATATCCTCTTCAACCAACTCAGAGCCAGTCTGAACTTCAATCAAATCCACATCGGTTACAGCCAAAATGCTATGCTTCGTCCCTTCAGGGATGCGAACTACGTCACCGGCCTTTACTTTATGCAGCTTCTCATTCAAAATAATTTCCGCTTCGCCGCTAATAATGGTCCAGATTTCACTTCGTTTGAAGTGAAGCTGGTAGCTGATATTTTTACCTTTGTGTACGCGGATTCGTTTGGTCAGTACCTCATTACCCTCGTCATACTTTACATAGTCTACAACCCGATACTGTCCCCAACGACGTTCTTCATACATTGGACGCTGATCATGAGCCTTGAGCACTTCCTTGATGCGTGGACTTTCTGCCTTATTGGTCACAAGAATGCCATCTGGGCTAGCGGCTACAATCAGATCATTCGTTCCAATGATCGCCACAGGAATGTCCAACTCATTAATAAGACTCGTATTGACGCAATCTTCCGTTACTACCCCTCTACCCACTTGCTGATGAGACATCTCTTCTGTGAGTGTATTCCAGGTTCCTAGATCCTTCCAAAAACCATCGTACGGAAGCACCACGATGTCTTTTTCCTTCTCGACTACTTCGTAGTCAAAGCTGATTTTTTCCAGAGACGCATATTGTTTTTGCATTTCTTCATAATTCAGCGGCAGGCCCTTGGATGCCAAAATATCCAGCAAATAGCTTAATTTGAATGCAAAAACCCCGCAGTTCCATAGAGCATTGCGTTCCATTAGACGCTCCGCCTGCTCCCGGTCGGGTTTCTCTTGAAAATGGCTCACTTCGCGGTAGCCTGTGCTACCTTGAGTGGCATCGTTTTTCGGAATAATATAACCGTATTTCTCTGAAGGATAGGAAGGGACAACCCCGATTAGTGCAAGCTTTCCTTCACTCTCCTGAAGTGTATGTTCGAGTTGGGCTACGGAAGCAAAGAAAGCATCCTCTACATAAGGATCTACAGGCAATATAGCTATAATTTCATCAGGCGAAACACCCGCAATGGAATATAGATAAGTCGCTGTCAGCGCAATCGCAGGAAAGGTATCTCTGCGTTCCGGCTCAACAATGATGCGCGTATTCGAACCGATCTGACTCTGGATCATTTCGACCTGCGCTCTCCCTGTCGCAATAAACGAGGATTCGGATAATCCGTTGTCTCCCAATTGTCTCCATACCCGCTGTACCATGGATTCCGAAATCCCTTCCGGGCTCTCCAGGACCTTCAAAAATTGTTTGGAACGGGAATCGTTGGATAACGGCCATAATCTTTTACCGGAACCACCAGACAAAAGTACGAGCTTCATAAATCTCCACTTCCTCTCTATATTGGTTGGTGATCGAATGGGGCAAGGTTGAGTGACCCGCTACGGGCTCGATTTGATCTTACGATCGCTGTTGGACCGGGATTCATTCGATTGTATAAAATCGTATCAAGGTTTGAATCCCGGTCCAAAGGCGAACGCTATCGCTTCTCCAGATTCAAATCCATTCCTGCGCTACTCAAAAAATGCATCATATCGATCATACCTTGTGGTGCAAAAGGCACGACCGGACATTATTAAGTCCGGTCAGCCTGTAAAAATCTCACGCTTTCGGGCCTTGCCCGCTGTGCTTACAAGCTTCTAGTAATCGAGGTTTCGTAACGCCTTGCCAAGATTGCCTTCGTCGACTACCGCAATGGCGTTTTTGCTCTACAGGAGCAGCATAGCGTATCCGCATGAGGCTTGCTCCGCAGGGAGCGCCGCGGTACAGCGTATAGCGCCTTAATCGGAAGGAGCGGCTCAACTATGCCGCTCCTTCTGATACGCCCTTCTACTCCCATCCCATAAGGTGGGAGATTAAACATCGTGACTTGGTGCGGCAAAAGCAGCGGAGCGGGCAGAATTGTTCTGAAGAAGCGTCAGCGTTTGCCTTTATCCCCGGATTTTAACCTTTGAATGTTTAATACAATCCAGAAAATCCGGGGGTAACAGCAATCGGAAGAACAATCTGCACGCGCAGCGCCTTCAGCGCCTCCCACATCACCACAGTCACTTTTTAATCTGTCACTTTTAAACTTCCACTTTATCTCTGTTCCACCCACTCATCCGCGGACGACCCACGGAGTAGTATTCCAGCCCAGAGCCTTGGATCTGTTCCTCGGTGAATACGTTGCGACCGTCAATCAGAACTGGCTTGTGTAGAATGGAGCCCAATTGCACGAGATCAACTTCTTCGAACTCTTCCCAATCCGTCAGCAGGCACACAGCATCGCTTCTTTCGGCGGCTTGCTGCGGGGAGGAGCACCATATAATATTCGGGTGATCTACGCGCTCCTTGAATTTATCCATCGCAATGGGATCATACAGCTTGACAATAGCACCTGCCTGAATGAGCGTTTCTACGATTTCCAGTGCTGGAGCTTCGCGGATATCATCTGTATTGGGCTTGAAGGCGAGGCCCCAAATGCCAATCGATACGCCGTTTAGCTGACCCAGCGATTCACGCAGCTTGGATACAATCATAAAGCGCTGGTCGGTATTCACCTCGACCACCGATTTTAACAACTTAAATTCATAGTCTACATTACCCGCAATTTGGATGAGCGCATTCGTATCTTTCGGGAAGCAAGAGCCCCCGTATCCGATCCCTGCTTGCAGGAAAGAGGAACCAATCCGTTTGTCCATGCCCATACCTTCAGCCACACAGGTAACGTCCGCGCCAACCTTTTCACAAATATTAGCAATCTCGTTAATAAACGAAATTTTAGTTGCCAGGAACGCATTGGAGGCATATTTGATCATTTCAGCACTGCGGATATCCGTCACATAGATTTTATCCGTGAATACCTGATGCAGAGTGACCATTGTTTCACGCAAACCTGTATTGTCCAAACCAATAATGACGCGATCTGGATGAAGCGTATCATTGATGGCTGAGCCTTCTCTCAGGAACTCCGGCGCGGATACAATATCAAAAGACAAACTCGTATGACGAGCCACTACGTCCTTAATCTTTTCGTTCGTTCCGACAGGTACGGTACTCTTAGTCATAATAATCTTGTACCCGTTCATGGCTTTCCCGACATCGGCGGCCGCCTGTTCAATGTAGGACAAATTCGCCTCGCCGTTAGCCAGTGAAGGCGTACCTACCGCTAAAATGACGATATCCGAGCGACGTACCGCATCGGCCAAATCCGAGGTGAACTCTAAACGGCCAGCTTCCAGATTCAACGCGATCAATTCCTCAATACCTGGTTCATAAATCGGAGATTCCGCACGGTTCAACATATCGATTTTGTACTGTTCCAGATCGACACAAATTACCTCATTACCTTTTTGCGCAAAACATACACCCGAGACGAGTCCAACGTATCCAGTACCGATTACAGCCAGTTTCATTCCGTTCATCCTCCTTTTAGAAAGTTCACATAGGCTTGTTCTACATACTTTTTCAATTGATCCTTGAAGTTATCTTCATCAAATTTGCGGGCATGGGTAATGATATCGTCCACATTCCATGCATGTTGCTCAACCTTTGCGACGGCCTCTAGCACATCGTCTACTTGATGCTTGCGGAAAAATACGCCGTTCACATGAGGAACAATCGTATCCAGCGCTCCCCCACCCTGAAAAGCGATAACGGGCCGTCCGGCCGCATTCGCCTCCAAAGGCGTAATACCAAAGTCCTCTTCCCCCGGAAAGACAAGTGCCCGGCATTCGGCCATCAGCTTGTTAACCTCTTCGTCTTCAAGCCTGCCGAGGAACTCAATGTTCGGGGCAGCCATGGCTTCGAGTCGTTTACGATCCGGTCCTTCGCCAACGATGCGTAACTTAAGACCGTTACGTTTGAATGCCTCAATCGCGAGATCAATGCGCTTGTAGGACACCAAACGAGATACGATCAGATAATAGTCACCGATGCTTGTAGCACGTTTAAAACGGGATGTATTGATAGGAGGAAAAATAACATCTGCCTCCCGTTGGTAATAGTGCAGAATTCTCCGCTTGACGACGGAAGAATTGGCGACAAACTGGTCTACGTTGCGAGAAGTTTTGGCATCCCATGTTTTCAGCCTGTTCATGTACAGCTTTAGCATATTTTTGAGCAGGTTGGATTTGGACTGCCGGGCCATATATGTATCGTAATCCCAGGCAAACCGCATCGGTGTGTGACAGTAACAAATGTGAAACGTATGTTTGGGTACCTGGATGCTTTTCATAAATGCGCTGCTAGAGCTTAAAACAATGTCGAAATCCCTAAAATCAAAATCACGGATAGCGATGGGATACAGCGGCAGCACTCCTTTGAAGTTGGCCTTCACTCCTGGGATGTTTTGTAGCCAAGTGGCTCTAATATCCGCATCCTTCAAGTTGCGCGACAGACGCTCGTCGCTGAACACCGTTGTGAAGATGGGAGCCTCCGGATACATATCATGGAATACCTCTACTACCCTTTCCGCTCCGCCCATTTGGATTAAGTAATCATGTGCTATCGCTATTTTCATCTGAATCATCCTTTAACGCGAATGTCGGTCAGACTCCTGCCAACAAACCCTTATAGTAATGAACTATATCCTTAACAGTGTTCTCGATGACAAAATGCTTCTTGACCCGTTCCATCCCTCTCTCACCCATCTGCTGACGTTCCTGTGGATGCTCCAGCATCCAGCGGATGGCTTCTTCCAGCTTGGCAGGGTCTCCCGGTTCAATGAGCAGCCCGGTTTCATTGGGTACCACCGTTTCCTTGGGACCACCTTCGTTTGAAGCGATCACTGGCAAACCTGCAGCCATGCCCTCAATAATGACCTGACCGAATGGTTCCGGTGTAATGGAAGTATGAATTAGCAGATCACAGCGCTGCATCAGACCCTGAATGTCGTCGACGTGTCCCATCAGATTGACGTTGGTCAACCCATATTCGCGCATCGTGGATTCCAATCGTTGTTTATATTCCTCTTCTCCGAACAACGCATCTCCAGCCAGCCAGAATTTCACACGCTGATCTGGTAAAAAAGAACGTGCCGCTTCCAGTAAAATATGTTGTCCTTTCCATTCCGCCAATCTGCCGACCAACACGACGTTAAACGAGTCATCGCCACGCAATTGCGCAGCCGAATCACGAGCCGTAATCGCTTTGGCAAAAGCGGAGTAGACGACGAGCGTCTTTTTGTCCGGGGGTAATTCCAATGCACTCAGCGTGGATTTGGAATTGGCAATCACACCGTTAGGCAAAAAGCGGGACATGAGTCGAATCCCTTTGGCTACAATCGGCTTCAGATACGGCGGACCGATGTGGTCACGGATATGCCATATCAACGGCAGCTTCGCCGATTTGGCGGCTACTGCACCATACAGTGCAGATTTGAGTGAGTTCGTGTGCACACACACGACTTTTTCCTCGCGCAACAATGGCGCGAGTTTCCTGCCGTAAGCTAGCAAACGAAAGGCTGCTGCAGGCGCACCCAGATTGACGGCATTTCGTCCCCGATTACGAATCGAATCATCTAGTGGAACAATGCGCACATCAATATCACGCTGCCGAAGCCGATCCGCCAAATCGCCCTCCTCCGCCAAAATAACGAGCGGGTCGATATGTTCCCCGATATTCGTCAGTATGTTATACAAAGCAACTTCGCCGCCGCTCCATCTTGCCGTATGGTCAATATAAGCTACTCTCATCATTTCGCCGCCGCCTTTCTGTCAAGGACCTGTCGGAACACCTCTTCTACCTGTTCCGCTACATGTCCCCATGTATATCTGCTCAGGACATGGTCCCGGCATTCCCGTGCATTCGGTAGAAGTTCACGATGATCCAGCACACGCAGCAACCCTGCAGCAATAGCTTCACTGTCCGTCCCCTGGAACAATAGCTCAGGACGGAATCCTCTTAAGATTTCCTTGTTGCCGCCTACAGGAGTGGCCAGCACCGGTAGGCCCGAGGCCATCGCCTCAACTGTGATCAGACCGAAACCCTCTAGTGCCTGTGTTGGCACAACAAACAAGTTCGAGGCTTGATGGTACAGGGGCAGCTCCTCATCCGACACATAACCAAGCAACCTTACATGGTTATGAAGATTGTATTCCGCCACCTTGGAAGCCAATTCCTCCATCAAGGGACCCTTTCCACCAATCAGCAGCAGATGATCAGGGTGTCGCTCGGTTACTCGTCGCCATGCTTCGAGTAGCTGTAGCAGACCCATGCGATTAACAAGACGCCGAACGGTTAGCACAATCGTCGCATTTTGCGGCAAATTCAGCCGCTTACGTACGGCCTCCTGATCCTCTGCCGGATGAAACCTTTCTACATTCGCCGCACCAGGAATAATATGAATTTTGCTAAGTGGTACTTTATAGTGCTCGTGCAAAATATCCCGAAAAGTCTCGCTTAGCACTATAAATTTATCCGCCAGACCATAAGCTTTCATTTCAATGGATTTGGCCAACGTCGTTTTAAGAAAATGCTTAATTCCCTGTCCTTCAATCTTCATTTCCTCCGTCCACGGTCCGTGGAAGGTGGTAACGACAGGGATTCCTCTTTTTTTCGCCTCCAGTGCCGGTCCGACACTATAGGGAGCAAAATGGGAATACAGCACATCGATCGGTTGCTTGTCGAACAGTTCTGCTGCATATTTTTGCATCAGCTCTCGGCGCTTCCAGATGGATTGCTGCTTGCTGCCAATCGAATGAATACGAATACGTTCAGGCGCCTGAGGCTGCTCATCACTACAAATTAGAGCATCCAGCGTATTGCGCTCTAGCGTAAGCTGCTCACAGATGGATTTGAAATATGTGTTGAGACCTCCTGGCTGTAAGGACGGCCAGCTCAATCCCGTTGCCGCGATACGAAATCCGTTATTGTACGACATAGCTGGTTTCTCCTTTCTGCTCGGTCTGTCCGCCATCCACGACTTCTATCTTTTTTCGCCGCTTGGTTAACTCATAATGCTTGAAACAGACGAGAAACTCATACATCACCCAGAAAACAGCTACGGCAAAACCCGCCAACCCCTTACGGTATAAGCCTTGAACAAAATACTTCTGTACAAAGCGGGCGGGAGGTCTCCACAACAGTCTGGTAATCCGAAAGGATCTTCCTTTGTTAAATGCCGTCTCTGCTTCCAGATCTGTATATTTGTTAAAACGGGTCATATGATCACTGATGCTGCGGAATCCATAGTGCCATAACACGCCCTCCAGATTGATGATCTGGGAAGAGGCTACATCTGGCATTTCATGAACAAGACTATTCGTAATGCCATAAATTCGCCGATTGTACAAACGAACCAAATACTCGCCTTTGTTCATCCATTTGCCGAGAAAATCGCCAATGCGAAATACGGAATAGGCTTTGGCCGGATCGTGGAGCGTTTCCTTTACTTTCAATAAGTCACCAAGCAACTCTGCATCCACTACTTCGTCTGTATCAATCAGGAAAATCCAATCAAATTCCGCTTTATCAACACCAAACATGCGCTGTTTGGCATAACCGGGCCATGGGTTGGAAAACACCCGACAGCCCAATGATTCAGCTACCTGAATCGTATTGTCCTTGCTCCCTCCGTCAATGACGACGATATCGTCCGCAAAGGGCTGGCAGGATTTAATGGCAGCAGTAATTCGAATGCCATCATCCTGAGCGATAATAACTACGGATATCCGGTTGTCCGCGGGAACGCTAGACATGTGGTTCATTAGCGGGTGCCTCCTTCTTTATCTAACCGTTAACTGGCTTTTTCCGGATGTAGTGTGACATCGTTGATCGGAGCCATTGAAAATCTTGTTTGGAAATAACCAGTCTTGGAATTTTCATTTTCAGAACGAACTTAACATTACATAAAATGAAAACGAACCGTAAAATCCCCGAAGACAGCATTGCTATCCCTGCACCCGTCAATCCATATCTCGGCACGAGTATGGACAGCAATGGAATGACGAGCGCCAATCCGACACCCTGTAGAATGGTAACCAGTTTGGGCTTACCCAACGCCATAAATTGTTGTGCCAGCACCATGGTACCTCCACTGATAGCAACCTCAAGCACCAGAAACCGGAATACCGTAAGCGCTTGTTTAAACTCTTGACCATATAACAATGTGAATACGAACGGAGCAACCAGCATTAACATCACTGCAGCCAAAAAGGTTGCCGTTGAAGTCACTCGAAATGCCCGAAATGTTATGGCCACCGCCTCTTCCTTATCCAGCCCGGAGGCTTTGGGAAACAGCACAACAATGATCGAGGTTGAAAATACATTTACCATCCGGGCCAGGCTGACCGCTACCGCATATAAACCGAGATCAGCGGGTCTGAGCAGACCCGCAATCAAAATCTGGTCAATGTAAGTGGAAACCTGCCCCATGAGATCATTCCCGTATGAACCCATACCGTAGGTAAAGAGATTTTTAAATTGCGTCCAGCTGTTCTTCACCTTTGGTTTGTACAGCCGAATCATTCGTATCGTGACACCGATATAGATCGGCAAGCCTGGCAGTAAGTAGGCCAATGCTGAGGTGTACGGATTCATCGTCCCCGTCAGGATCAGAATCGCCAGTCCAAGCAGCGTACTTAGTGGTACCAGATACCGAAATAAATTGTACTGTTTATATTCCGAGCGAACTTGAAGCAATGCATTATTGATCTGTGAAATCGCTATGAGTGGACACATCATCATGGAGCACTGCGCGAAAAGTATGACAGATGAAGAAAAAGAGCGCAGCCAATAAGGAATTAGAAATACTCCGATGAGTGTCGCCATCCCCCCGAACACCGTAGCCAGCAGCAAGGCCAGACCATACAGCTTACCCGTTTCCTCAGGTTTCCTTTTGGCATTGTAAATCAATGCAGACGGAACACCGAAGCTCATGCAGAAGGCAAGAAATTGGGACCAGTTCACCATCGCTGTCTGTTCTCCGCGTCCAGTAGGACCCAAGAATCGTGCCGTCAGCACACCAGTCAGCATATTCACAACGAGAATCAGCATACTGAATATCATCGTTTTTACTGCTGCAGAGCTGTTATCCTTGCTTTTGGCAAACCGAATCACCGTGGACCATAGTGTCCGGACAGGTGCGGATAATGCTTGTAAGTTTTGCACAGCCTTTACCTTCTTTCCGCGATGACATCTTTTGCCCATAGTCCTATTCCGATCATCATCCAGATCAAATAGCCGCGCATACCGGGGAAACCATTATCCGATATGAGACTGGCTACAGCTCCGGCCCATGTAGCCAACGCCAGTCTGATATAAGGCTGACTGGAATTCCGTTCGGCAATACGGACGAGAAGGCGCTTGATGATAACGATCAGACCACCGAAGAAAAAGAATGCTCCGCAAATACCGAAGGTGAGGAAAATGGCAATATATCCATTATCCATAATCCCAAGTTCACCGAGATCGCCGCCGTTATCAAGCTTGGTTCCGATTCCTACACTCCCGATCCCCTGCCCGACCGGATTGCTAGTAATCGCCGGAAGCATTGTATGCAGTAGATCCAAACGTTCATTGTACGAATGATCCTGTTGAATATCTGTCAACGTCTGCATGCGAGCCACCAAACCTTCTGCCCCCGGAAGTTTTGGAACGATGAAGTAGAGAAGAAGGCCGACGATAGCAAGTTGAAACAGAGTCTTCCACTTTCCTTTGGAGGATGAGCTGAGAATGTAAGCCAGCAACATGACGAATGCAATCAGCCAAGCTGAACGTACGAGCGTGACCAAAAGACAAACAACTGTTAGCAGGACTCCAATCCATCCCAAAGTGCCTCGCCACCGTTTCTCCATCAGCATCGGTACAAGTGCCATTGCCAGGAAGATAGCGCATGGGCCGGGCGAGTTCATGGAAGAAAACACTCTGATTTGAAGCGGTTCTGGCACCCCAATGGAATTCATTTCCACATGATTCATCCAAAATGCATCCCAAGGAGGCACCGTCAAGTACTGAATAATGCCGTATATCGCTACAAGAACAGCAATGTTGGCGTATGAATACAGCAGTCGGTCCAGCTCCTTTGCTTTCATTGGCTTAATCGCAAGATAAGGCAATAGAAGCAATGGAACCACATAATTGGCCAAATCATAAGCAAAAACAATACCATTTTTGAATAACCCGACCACACTTCCGTAGGCCAATTCTATGCCGAATAATACAGCAATTCGGGTTAATGGCTTTTCCGCCAGATGAATACCCCGCAGCACAGGAATGATCAGCATGCTGCTTACCAGCAGCGGCGCCACGCTCAACAAGGAAACCGAGTGATACGTTCCCTCCAACCAATCTGCAATGCGGCGGATTTCCGGGCCTACTGCCCACACCACCAGTGTGTAAGAAATCAGTAGCCGTGATTGCAAGATCGCCAGCAGGAAGGCCGGAAAAACGATCGCCAGCAATATGGCTCCCTGCTGGCTCGTGGTGGGATTCATCTTGGCGCTGACAAATCCGATGGCGAGTGGCAGCATACAAGCCAGCACCCCCATACCAATCATGCCGATTCCACGCCGACTTCCTAGCCAGAAGGAAATCTGCTGATCTGCCAACCGACTCATGTTTCTCACCCCTGGCCTCCCTTCATCCGCTTCCGCTTGAACATCTCTTTAAACAGCAGAACGAGGAACTGGGAATCCTCAATCAAATATCTTTTCCACAATCGTTTAGGCTCCTGAGACAACCTCCAAAACCATTCAAATCCTGTCTTCTGCATCAGCTCCGGTGCTCTCTTTACATTCCCCGACAGGAAATCAAAGGTCGCTCCCACCCCAATCGAAACTGGAGCGCGGTAAGTCTCATAATATCTGTAAATCCATTTTTCCTGCTTCGGTGCTCCTACACCTACAAAAACGATGTCTGGGCGAGCCTCTTGAAGCAACTGGATAATGTATCTGTTCTCCTCTTCGTTTTTCTCAAAGCCATAAGAAGGAGAATAGCAGCCCACCACATTCATGTTTGGATAGGATTCCTGGAGATTAAGCATAGCCTTCTCAGGAATACCGTCAGCTGCACCCAGAAAAAACAAACGATAGCCTCGATCCTCAAATGCCTCTCCCAGCCGGGTGAACAAATCGGAGCCTGACACCTTTTGTTTGAGGGGCTTTTTCAGTAACTTAGACGCCCAAATGATAGGCATTCCATCGGCCACTACAGCTCCGGCATCCGAATATACCTTGCGGAATTCATCATCCTTGCGAAGCTTGATCACATGATCGACATTACAGGTCAAAATGTAGGAATGACGCTGATGCTCAATAGAAGTATCTATAAATTCGAGTAGATCATTAAAATCGTAATTATCAAAGTTGACATCGAACATGTTCACTCTGCTCATCGTATCACTTCTCTTTGCGAAAATCGGTTTGAGTAGATGTTTGGTATAATGCATTCAAATACCAGCAAAACGGAATAATCATCTGAACCGTCGACAACGTATTATCTGAAAACGAGTAGATCAAAAAACCTGCAATTAAAGTGGCAAAATAAGGTTTAATAGACTTGGCAAGTGACCGGTAAATAAGAGCGAACACGATCAGTAATGAAAGCATTAAGAGCCCGCAACCGATATATCCGGTATCAAAATAAAAGCGTATATACTCGTTATGCGGTACAACAAAACCATTAAATAACGTCCCGTCGTTCGCAACCGTTACCGCGCCAAGTCCTCTGCCTGACCAAGGGTAATCATGTACTCTGTTCAAAAAATATTCCCATGCCTCCGAGCGTCCCGATAGGTCAATGCCTGTGTCGGTCTCCCGTTCGAAGGAGCGTTTTTTTAAATTGTTCCATTGCAGGGCCACCGCCCCCAGAGCAACCAAAAACGATCCGGCCAGCGGTAGCAAATAATTGACTTTTCCCTTGAGGTATTGACGGGCAATATCAAACAGATACACAGCAAACATTAATAACAATGCCAGAATCGGCCCACGTGTACCGGTGGCGATCAGGATTAAAAAGTTCAGTGCCAACACCGTGTAATAAAAGGCAGCTTGCCTAGGTTTGCGCTTGACCTCAATCAGCGAGACGGCAATTCCGAGAAAGGAGAGCATTGCCAAATGCGGCGGTATATTCGCTCCTTGTACTCTGACTGCGCCCGTAAATTCCACATCCGTAAATGAATGCAACCCTAAAACCTGCAAGCCTAATCCAATGACCACACTAATAATCGGCAACAGGCTGATCAACCGAATATGCTTTTCCGCCACATCCTTTTTCCACTGGATCAGTAAAAAAAAGAAGGGCAGTGATAGTCCCACGAACGCCTTGACGGCAATCGAGGTCGTTAACAAAGGCAGCCATGCTGAAAATCCAAATGTAATCCCCAGCATGATCACCAATGCCCAGACTGGATAGCTGAACTTGAGACGAATGCCATATACGAGCATGCAAGGCACTAGCAGAGCCAAGATGCCCAATTTGTACAATGACAATATCTCAATGCCGAACACGCCACCCTGATACAGAGAATCGACCGAGACCGCTGTGCTTAGCAAAACTGCATAGCTGATGCGCTCTGGATGATGGATAGAGACAGCCAACAAAAGCAGTAAGCATACCGCTGCAATACTGACCACAGGTTGATAGGTAGCTGCAATTCCTACAGCAAGAGCGCCTAGTAGAAAAATAAAAACATGCTGTATGGTGTTTATTCTGGAAGTCCAAGGATAGTTACTCATGTTCAATCTTTCACCCCGCAGCTGACTCGCTTTTCCGGTTGCGCAGTGTATCCAGCGTTCCGCGGATATTTTCAAGCCTGCACCGGTTCAACAGCTTCCTGCCCTCAGTACGTGCCAGCAGGGAATCCACCGTGATGTATAACACTTTGGCTGCCACTTTTGCCATCAGCATCGCGTTGCCGCGCAGACCTGCAGCCTGAGCAGCATTAGACATACCCTGACAATAGTAGCGATTCATAATCCATTCTCTCGTTAAGCGTGAAGCCGGAACAAAATGTTCTACAGCCATGTGTGGATGATACATAATCGTTCCACCATTTTTACGGATTTGCTCGAATACCCACGATTCTTCACCAGATAGTAGGATATCTCCCTTTCTGCCCAAGTGAAGCGGGAACATGACGGCGGCGAAAGCCGTTTTGCGCATAGCCATATTCGCTCCAAATGGATTCAGTCCCGCCGGATATTCACGAACGGATTTCCCCAGATCAATAATCGTGTAAGGCAGTTCAAGCGGCCCTGTCAACCAGTTCGGCCGTTCCGTCTCAAACTTAGGATCAATTTTCCCACCCATAGCCGTCAGCTCGGGATTGTTCCCAAAGGCCGACATAATCGTTTGCAGCCATGTAACACACGGAATTGCATCATCATCCAGAAAAGCAATGACGTCTGCTTTTGATAACGTAATGCCGGCATTACGAGCGGCAGACAGTCCTTGTTCGCGCTCATAATGATACCGAAGATGAATATGCTGACCGTGCGCAACGGTGAATCTTTTGATCGTCGCTGCAGTGTGATCGGTGGATCGGTTATCGACCACAATGATCTCAGCCAGTGCAAGGTCTTCCAGCTTCAGCAGAGACATTAACGTTTTCTCCAGCAGGTCCGCCCGGTTATAGGTGCAAATAACGACGGACACTGCGGGACATCGCTTAAATGCATCCATCAGTAAGCATCCTTGGAGAACAGCATCTTAACGCCTGTTTTCATGATAATTTTCAGATCGAGCCACGTATTGCGAACATGAATATACTTCAAATCCATTTGCACCATTTCTTCGAAGCCTACACTGTTACGTGCGCTCACCTGCCAGTAACCCGTACATCCCGGCGTTACAATCAGGCGCTGCTTGTCATAATCGGAGTATTGCTCAACCTCGCTGGGCAACGGCGGGCGCGGACCGACTAAAGTCATGTCTCCAACCAACACATTCCACAGCTGCGGAATCTCATCAATACTCGTCTTGCGTAGAAAACTGCCAATTTTCGTGATCCGAGGATCGTTTTTAATTTTGAACATGGCGCCGCTCACTTCATTCAGCTCCATCAAGTCCTTTTTCAGTTCCTCGGCATTGGACACCATTGAACGGAATTTATACATATCGAATAACTTCTCATTCTTGCCCACCCGAGTTTGCTTGAAAAACACACTTCCCTTTGGATCTTCGAGCTTAATCAGAATGGCCACCACTGCAAACAGCGGGAGCAAGACGATTAAGCCCACGAAAGACAGCAGCATATCAAGGAGGCGTTTTGTGACCAGGTAGGACGTTTTATCCTGAATTTGTGTATTTCCGTATGGCATGTAAAACGCTTTACCTGACATGACAGCCTCGCCATCCTCCGGTAAATTTTCCATGCTCATGCTGACGTACCTCCTCTCAACCCGCTGTGGTTGCTTTCTCGGTCTTTTTCAGCCATTCATTCATGGCCTCCATAACCGGATACTTCAAATCATCGCTGGCAAGTGCAAATTCAAGAGTGGTTAAAATATATCCAAGACGTTCACCTACGTCATAACGCGTGCCTTCAAAGTCATAGGCGTATACACGTTCACTCTGATTCAGCTTTTGGATCGCATCCGTCAACTGAATTTCGCCGCCAGCTCCTTTTTCCTGAAGATCAAGATATTTGAAAATTTTCGGTGAGAACACATAACGACCCATAATAGCCAGATCGGATGGGGCTGTGCCTGGAGCCGGTTTTTCAATAAAATTATTCACTCGGTACAATCGTCCGTCCTGTTGGTCCGGTTCAATGATGCCATACCGGTTCGTGAATTCCTGTGGTACCCGCTGCACGCCGATCACAGAATTTTGTGTTTCCTCATATTGATCCATCAGCTGGCGCAGGCAAGGTTTTTGACCTGTTACGATATCGTCGCCCAACAGCACACCAAATGGCTCGTCCCCGATAAAGCGTCTTGCGCACCACACCGCATGTCCCAGACCTTTCGGTTCTTTCTGGCGAATGTAATGGATTTCCACTCCCGAAGAACGCTGTACTTCCTCCAGAAGCTTCAGCTTACCGTCCTCGAGCAGCTTTGATTCCAACTCAAATGCGTTGTCAAAGTGGTCCTCAATGGCACGTTTACCTTTACCCGTAACGATAATAATGTCCTCGATACCAGAAGCAATCGCTTCTTCCACGATATATTGAATCGTAGGCTTATTGATAATCGGAAGCATTTCCTTAGGCATTGCTTTGGTAGCAGGGAGGAAGCGCGTTCCCAATCCTGCTGCTGGAATAATGGCCTTCTTCACTTTTTTCATCATCGCACTCATTCTCCTTGCTTCATCGAATTTTGGTGTTGCTTACTTCACCTGATTCATCACAATTCCAACCAGCGTCGCGCTAGCCTGCTCCATGAGTTGCTTTGTTTTGCGTAGATCTTCCCGTTTGGTCCGGCCATGCTTGGCAACGAGAATCACACCATCCGTCAAGCCTGCAATCAGGCGAGCATCCGTATAATTCAGCGCTGGCGCCGAATCAAGTAAGATGATGTCATATTCACGTTTAAGCTCTTCCATCAGCTCTGCCATACGTTCGCTACCGAGCAGATCTGCTGCGTTATACAGACTGTCCCCACCAGGAACAACCGATAGCTCCAGTCCACCATGCCTAACGATAGATTTGGAAGATGCCCCACCGCGCAAATAAGCCGATAGACCTCCGGTATTCTCCATACCGAATATCTCGTGCAGCGCTGGTCTATGCAGATTGCAATCCACCAGAGCCACCTTCTTGCCTTCTTGAGCAAAGGAAACTCCGATGTTGGCGATCATTGTTGTTTTTCCCGCTCCGCTTTCCGGCGAGGTTAACAAAAGAACCGTCCCACGGTCCTTTTGCCCGATCACCTGCTGCCGGATGTATGTACGGAGGGATCGAAATGATTCCGAGATATACGATGATGGATTACTTTCTGTAATCAACATGTCATTCAATCGCAGCATATTTACGCTCCCCTACCCGTTCTTTGGAATTTCCGGCCACTCCATCGATGTCCTTCTTGCGAATGACGGGAATCAATGCAATTACAGGAATGCCGATGTCTGCATCCGCTTCTTTTTCCGTACGTAGCGTGCCGTTAATGCTTTCCAGGAACACAATCGTGCCCAGCGCAATCATCAGCGATACGAGAAAACTAATCGCAATATTCATGAGCGGATTCCCATTAATCGGGTCAGGATTGGCCTGCGGGTCCGCTTCATTTAAAATTTTCACATTATTTAATTCCATCAATCCAGGAACCGTCTGCACGAATTTCTGGGTTACTGCGTTTACAACCGCTGCGGCCTGAGGATAATTCCCTGCCTCAAACGTCAAGCCAATCACCTGACTTTTATCCGAGGATTTAATCTGCAGCTTCTCTGCCAACTTTTGCGACGTCAAATTGAACTCAGGATGAGTCGCTACCACAGCGTCCATAATTTTAGGCGAAGTGAGAATTTGCTTGTAGCTTTCCACCAAATTAAGACTTGTGTTGACGTCATTCAGATTGTTACTCCCCTGCTTGGCGGAAATATGATTAACCAGCAGTTGGCTTGAAGCGGAGTAGACTGGCTTTACGACATTGTCGCTCACAATGTAAGTCGTTACGCATGAGAGAATGACAAAAATCGCAATCAGCCACAATCTTTTTTTGATTAGGACTAGATAATCCAAAATGGTTTTCTCCACAAAAATCCTCCCTCCCACACAATTTCTCTTCTTATTTTAAGTATGATCTAATTGTAACAATCCGTTGTATAGACGACATGGAACCGAACGGCACTTTCTCCCTCACTACAGAGGAAGGGGGATGTATACTTTTGGACACGGCATGGTATACTTTTGTACCATACTTTGTCGATTATGGTAAATAGAAATGAAAAAATCCTCAAAACCACCAAATTTGGTGATTTTGAGGATTTCTCTATGCCACTTGCATATGAAACTACTGCGTAGCTTATGGGGTTAGCGCATCATCATATTGGTTGGCTCGTACTTTGCTAGACCAATCGCATTGGCATATAATGCTGCCTGCGTACGATCTGCCAGTCGCAGCTTGGCCAAGATCTGACTGACATGCTTTTTGACGGTGAACTCACTGATAAATAAACGGGATGCTATTTCACGATTGCAAGCCCCTTGCCCCAGTTCGACCAGCACTTCTTTTTCCTTTGGTGTTAGGTCGTCCGTGAGATTGCCCGCATCTTCACGTAGCTTATTTTCGAGAATAGCCGGATCATAATATTTGCGTCCTTTGTTGACAAGATGAATCGCGTAAATTAATTCCTCAGGCAAAGCCTCCTTAAGCACATAACCATCCACAGAGGCTTCCTCCGCTTTCAGAAAATCTTCACGTGTTGCAGAAGAGGTCAGCAAAATAAATTTGCTTCTGAACCCGCGTCCGCGCGCTATCTTGATAATATCCAGACCTGATTCATCAGCTAATTTCAAATCCAGCAGCACCAAATCCGGATCCGTTTCCTCGATCACTGCAAGTGCTTCCTGTTGATTCTGGGCCTCTCCCGCGAACTGAACATTAGGCTGCATGGATATAACCGCAGCGAGTCCTTTCCGTACTAAAGGATGATCATCGACAATGACAATTTTCATGATTCGGCCTCCTGTCTACAGTTCAGGATTTGCATAATCCCTATGTATCCGATTGTTACCGCAGATTTTGTATTGCAGAATGTTCACACATTGTATTCAAGGATTTTATAAAATCCTCATTCATAAGCATTTACCGGAATGGACAATCGAATCTGTGTTCCCTCTCCGATTCGACTTGAAATATCAAATTCGCCTCCCATCGATTGAGCTAAATATTCCATATTCATCATGCCCAGGCCCCCGCCTGCACTGACCGCCTCACCTCCTGCTACCATTCTCGCCGTCTCAAACCCTACTCCGTCGTCATGAATAGACAGTCTAATCACTTGGGGCGTCAATTTTAACTTCACATCAATTCGCTTGGCCAATCCATGACGGATTGCGTTCCCCGCCGCTTCGGAAATGATGCGGAACAAAGCCTTTTGGTACAAATACGGAAGTGAATAATGATCACCATGGATATCAAAATCAATTTGTACATGGTTCAGCTTGGAGAGTGTATGCAGATGGCTTTTCACCGTACCCAACCAAGTTGAGCCTCCGCTTTTTTTCGAGCTTAGGCTATGAATTGCCCCCTTCAGCTCTCTAACCGCTTGATTGGCCGATTGCTGAATTAAATCAATTTGCTCCTCCACCTGCTCCTTAGGCTGATGGCACCAAGTCTGTCGGAGAGAATGGGTTGCGTACACAATACCAAAAAGACTTTGTGAAACATTGTCATGCATTTCATTTGCAATCCGGTTCTGCTCATTCGTCACAATCAACTGATTCTCAATACGCTCCAGCTCATAGCGTTCCAAAAACACAGCACTCAGCTCAGCTAAGAATATCAGTTGTTGCACAAGCCAGCGTCTTCCTGTCAAACTCTGATCCGGTCCCAGCTTGAGGCCAATCGTCGCTACAAAGCGGGTCGTCATCGGTACGGTGATCATGAGAAAGTCGCCCCATTCCGGTAGATGTCTGAAAAATGGTTCGCGCTCTTCCCTGAACTCCTCCCGGTAATTCTCCAGTTCCTCGAATAGCTGCTCCTCTTCCTCTACCGTCCAGCCTGTCTGGCTGCTTGCCGGTGCATCTTCCTCCTGACTATCCAGCCAGAAAAATGCACGGCTCTGCTTGGTTAGCTTGACAGTGTAATCCGAGATGACCTGACCCAGATTTAATGCCTCATTATGGCTGGTCGTCTCCATGATGTGATAAATCGACTTGATATGATCCATCGTCTCATTGGCTTGTTCTTTAGCCACCTTCAGTTCGTCCTTCATGACGCGAATAACCTGCATTGCCATTGTGGTTACGATCAATACCAGAAACAGATTAATGTTCTGCAATATAAGATCCCACAAAAAATATTGACCTGGTGTAAAAAAGATATAACAAAATGTGAGCACCAAACCGATATAAGAAAGTAGGAGCGTCCAGCTGTACCTCATGGATAGATGAGCACAAGCTACCAGCATGGGAGTAATCACATACCATTTGAACGGGCTATTGATCCCTCCGGTTGGGAATAACAGCAAAATGATCCCTGCGGTTTCTAGTGCAATACTGCATTTCAATACCATATCATGAAGTCTGTATTTACGGTAAATCCAAGTAAATGCTGTAACGGATAAAAATAGAAAAACAATCAGTAATAGCTTCTGCCATACCATTAATCTAGATGTTTCGAACAGAAAAACAAGTGATGTTAAAGATAATGATACATAACGGTATAAAAAAATCATTTTGTCTTCTGCTGACTTCTTCAACTTCATCCTGTCACCCTATTCTGTGTTTTGAAGGGACGATGGGCATATTAGGCTTGTTTGCGTACTCTAAAAAAATCATAACCAATCCAAAAATAAATAACAAGACATAAACTCTTACGTAAACGGTTACATTCCAAAAAATTTGGTACTTTTTATAACATATTTACCGTTTCAGGAAAACATTTTGGGGGTAATGTCAGAATTTATGACGTTTGTCAAGGTGATAAATCACATTTTTGTTAGCCTGAAAAAAGGACTTGCTGGTACCGCCGTGACTATAACAGCGGTATTCAGCAAGTCCTTTTAGTGAATTTGGCGATCTGCTTTTTAGCCCCCGGTACGCGCCAATTCACGCATATTGGCTTCAAATGCTGCCAGTAGAGCTTCATCCCCGCTCAAACCGGTCGCCTCTTCTTTTTGAATCTGTTCAACCATACGCTTGTAATCCTTTGGAATCACCCGTACAAATTGCTGAATCGCAGTCTGCCATTCATCCAAAATACGTTGTCCCGCTTCACTACCCGTGTAAGTGACATGGCGCTGGATCAAGCCGCGCAAATCCGCCGCTTCTCCAGGATCTTCCACATCTTCCAGCAACACCATTTCCAGATTACAACGGCTCAGGAACGTCCCCTCAGGATCATAGACGTATGCAATACCTCCGGACATCCCGGCTCCAAAGTTCCGTCCGGTTCCACCCAATACAGCTACACGTCCGCCCGTCATGTATTCGCAGCCATGATCACCAACACCCTCAACAACAATACGTGCGCCGGAGTTCCGAACAGCAAAGCGCTCGCCTGCGATTCCGTTAATATAAGCTTCACCGCTGGTCGCTCCATACAAGGCTGTATTTCCGATGATAATGTTCTCTTCTGCCTTAAAGGTCGCTTTGTGAGATTTCTTTACAATAACTTTACCACCAGATAGCCCTTTACCGACATAATCATTGCTATCGCCTTCCACGCTCAGCGTGATGCCTTTCGGAATAAACGCTCCAAAGCTCTGACCTGCCGATCCAATGAAGTTAAAGCGAATCGTATCCTCAGGCAGACCTGCCGCCCCATACTTACGTGTGACCTCGCTGCCCAGAATCGTACCTACTGCCCGATTCACGTTTGTAATAGGCAAGGTACCCTCTACAGGCGTTCCGCTCTCCAGTGCCTCCGCAGCCATCGGTACAAGCTTCAGTATATCGAGTGTTTCTTCCAGTCCGTGGTTTTGACGTTGTACGCGGTAACGTACACTTCCGTCTTCCAACTCAGGAACATGCAGCAGCAAGCTCAGGTCTACACCCTTCTTCTTCCAATGCGAATCGGCGTTCACTGTATCCAGACAATCCGTACGGCCAATCATTTCCTGAATCGTGCGGAATCCCAGCTCCGCCATAATTTCACGGACATCTTCTGCGATGAAACGCATAAAATTCACCACATGGGCAGGATCACCCATATAATTTTTGCGCAGCTCCGGATTCTGCGTAGCCACACCAACCGGACAGGTGTCCATTTGGCATACCCGCATCATAATACAGCCCAACGCTACGAGCGGCGCTGTTGAGAAGCCGTATTCTTCCGCACCCAACAGGGCAGCTACTACCAAATCACGTCCAGACAGCATTTTGCCGTCTGTCTCCAGCACCACGCGGTCGCGCAGGTTGTTCAGCATGAGCGTCTGATGCGTCTCAGCCAGCCCTAGCTCCCAAGGCATACCCGCATGGCGGATGGAGCCTTGCGGGGAAGCGCCTGTACCACCGTCATAACCGCTGACCAGAATAATGTCAGCACGGCCTTTGGCTACCCCTGTAGCAATCGTGCCCACGCCTACCTCTGATACCAGCTTTACGTTAATGTCAGCACGTGGATTGGCGTTTTTGAGATCGTAGATGAGCTCTGCCAAATCCTCGATAGAATAAATATCGTGATGCGGTGGTGGCGAAATCAGGCCTACTCCTGGCGTGGAACCGCGTACCTCGGCGACCCAAGGATACACCTTGCGTCCTGGCAGTTGTCCACCTTCGCCCGGCTTCGCACCTTGCGCCATTTTGATCTGAATTTCGTCGGCATTCACCAAGTAGTTCGACGTTACACCAAATCGACCAGATGCCACCTGCTTGATCGAACTGCGACGTGAATCGCCATTAGCATCCGGGATAAAACGCGCAGGGTTCTCCCCGCCCTCACCCGTGTTGCTTTTGCCACCGATTCGATTCATTGCAATCGCCAAATCTTCATGCGCTTCCTGGCTAATGGAGCCGAAAGACATAGCCCCTGTTTTAAAGCGACGCATAATCGATGCAGCAGATTCCACTTCATCCAGCGGCACAGGCTCACCAGCAGGCTTCAATTGAAGCATGGAGCGAATCGTCAAATACTGTTCAGATTCACCCTGTACCAGCTTGGCGTACTTCTTGTAAAGCTCGTAGTCTCCTGAGCGTACCGCCTGCTGGAGCAAATGCACTGTTTGCGGGTTAAACAAATGCTCTTCTCCATCGTTACGCCATTGGTATTCGCCGCCCGAATCAAGCACCTTGTCGTTGCCGTCCTTATCCGTGAAAGCACGGTTATGGTGGGCCAATGCTTCCATTGTCACTTCCTCCAGACCAATACCGCCGATACGGGAAGGGGTCCAGGTGAAATAACGGTCAACAAACTCCTGTTTCAGACCTACAGCCTCGAAAATTTGCGCTCCACGGTAGGATTGAATCGTGGAAATTCCCATTTTGGACAATATTTTAACGACACCCTTGGTGGCCGCTTTAATATAATTTTTAACTGCCTTTTCGTGCGAGATGCCGCGCAGCAAGCCCTGTTGAATCATAACATCCAGCGTTTCAAACGCCAGATACGGATTAACCGCACTCACACCGTAGCCCAGAAGCACCGCATAATGGTGAATATCTCTTGGCTCTCCGGATTCCAGCAAAATGCTCACACGTGTGCGTGTACCCTGCTTAATCAGATGGTGATGCAAGCTGGATACAGCTAGCAACGCCGGAATGGCTGCATTTTCCGCATCCACTCCACGGTCAGACAGAATCAGAATATTATGACCTTTGTCAATGACACGGTCAGCTGCCTCAAACAGTCCTTCCAGCGCCTTGTATAAGCCCTCAGCACCTTCTTTTGCTTCAAAGAAGATCGGAATGGTCATGGATTTGAAGCCTGGACGGTGTACGTGACGAATTTTGGCAAATTCTTCATTAGACAACACCGGTGAATCCAACCGAATCTGACGACAGCTTTCCGGTTCTGGGTGCAGTAAATTGCGCTCTGGTCCAATCGTCGTTGCAGTTGACGTCACTATCTCTTCGCGAATGGCGTCAATTGGCGGGTTGGTAACCTGAGCAAACATTTGTTTAAAGTAATTGTACAAACGTTGCGGACGGTCAGACAATACCGCCAGTGGAGCATCATACCCCATTGAGCCAATCGGTTCCGCACCTGTAAGTGCCATCGGCTCCAAAAGTTTGCGCAGTTCTTCAAACGTATACCCAAAAGCGAGCTGCAACTGATTTACATTTTCATGCTTCGGCTCTGGCTGCTCCAGTGCTTCAGGTAGATCATCCAGATCAATCAAATGCTCATCCAGCCACTGCTGATAGGGTTCTTCGGATGCGATACGCTCCTTTAACTCTTCATCAGAAACGATGCGGCCTTCTTGGGTATCCACCAGTAGCATACGCCCTGGACGGAGACGATCCTTATAAAGCACATTTTCAGGAGCAATATCCAATACACCCGCCTCAGATGACAGTGCGATCAGATCGTCCTTGGTCACATAATAACGTGCAGGACGCAGGCCGTTGCGGTCAAGAATCGCCCCGATTTGGATACCGTCTGTAAACGCCATCGCAGCAGGTCCGTCCCACGGTTCCATCATGGTGCTGTGATATTCATAAAATGCCCGCTTCTTCGGATCCATGGTTTCATGCTTGTTCCAAGGCTCAGGCACCATCATCATAGCTACATGAGGAAGCGAACGGCCACTCAGATACAGAAACTCCAGCGTATTATCAAACATGGCTGTATCCGAGCCATCTGGGTTGATGACAGGTTTTACCTTCTTGATATCGTTACCAAACGCTTCACTTTCAAACTGTGTCTGACGCGCATGCATCCAGTTTACGTTGCCACGCATGGTATTAATTTCACCATTGTGAATCATAAAACGATAAGGATGCGCACGATCCCAGCTCGGGAACGTATTTGTGCTAAAACGGGAATGGACCAGCGCAATCGCCGATGTCACTCGCTCATCCTGCAAATCCAGATAAAATTTGCCTACCTGCTCGGTTGTCAACATTCCTTTGTATACAACCTTGCGACATGACAAACTTGGAATATAGAACGACTCACCATTCATATCCTCTTGGTTATAGCGAATAGCAAGCTCTGCACGTTTACGAATGACATACAGTTTCCGTTCAAAGTCTAGTTCTTCCTTCAAATCGCTACTGCGGCCGATGAACACCTGACGCACACCTGGTTTAGCTGCTTTTGCCGATTTACCCAGCATTTCGTCATAAGTTGGAACATCGCGAAAGCCCAAACAGTTTTGACCTTCGTCCATAATGATTTCTCTGAGTTTCTGCTCATGCATCTCACGAACTTTTGAATCATTGGATACAAAAAGCATGCCTACGCCATAATGTCCGGCCTTTGGCAATTTGAAGCCCAATCGCTCTGCTTCCTCTTGAAAAAACAAATGAGGAACCTGAATCATGATCCCTGCTCCGTCACCGGAGTTTGGTTCACTTCCCTGACCGCCCCGATGCTCCATGTTTACGAGCATGGTCAAAGCCTGACTTACAATATCGTGCGATGGTTTTCCCTTGATGTGGGCAACAAAGCCCATGCCGCAGGCGTCTTTTTCGAATTGGGGATCATATAGTCCCTGTTTGGGTGGTAAACCTGTCTGTCTCATGGAACGCAACCTTTCTGTTATAAAGTCATGCTGGCCTGAAATACAGGCGGCCGAATAGAAGACAGTGGCAACAAGAGGTAAATCAAAGAACAACTACGAGGAATGGGGGACAAAAACATAAAACGTATTCAAGGCGGTACGGTCCGCCGAATGCGTATGTTTTTCAATAATTATGCAATGGCTTGACTTGAAAAACACGTCGATTCCACTGATGAATCTAATTAGTTCTATCATTTTATCATTGACCTATTGTGTTAGCAATTCAAAGTTTTTATGATTGTGATAATAAATCTTTTACATTACAGCTTCAACGTAACAATGCAAGAATATATCATTTTTATGTATAAATATTCATTAAAAAAGTCAGCCTTTTCTATCCCTTAAAGAATAGAAAAGGCTGACAAAGGAATTCTGATGTACATACGGACCATCATGTATATTCCCACAAAGCGATAAACCGTATTAAAATTCGAGACTTTCGCCGGGCTTCAATGCTTTCCCTTCAATACCTTCTTTATGAAGACGGTCACAGAAGCCATCTCCGTCCTGCTCTATACCGGGAAAAGTATTGTAATGCACCGGTATCACGCGGCTTGCCCGCAGCCATTTCGCTGCCAGCAAGGCATCCTCCGGTCCCATTGTATAACCATCTCCGATCGGCAATACTGCGGCATCGATGGAGTTGGTTTCTCCAATGAGACGCATATCGCCAAACAAGCCAGTATCCCCTGCATGGAAAAATGTTTTGCCTCCCATGGTCAATAAAATCCCCGCTGGCTCTCCCATGTAGATGGCTTGTCCGTTCACTGTCAAAGAGGAGCTGTGGAACGCCAGCGTAAACTTCACATGAAAACCGTCAAATTGGTGACCACCACCCAGGTTCATACCGTGTGCTTTGGTCCCCAAGGATGAACAATATTCAGCCAGTTCCGCCACCGCGATCACGGGGCAATCATTGCGCTTGGCAATTTCAACTGCATCCCCAAAATGATCGGCGTGACCGTGTGTCAACAGCACTGCATCCACCTGAATATCTTCGGCCTGTATGGTTGCTTTAGGATTCCCCGTCAAAAAAGGATCGATAATAATCCGTTTCCCCTCTGCCTCCACCAACACAACTGAATGTCCATAATATGTGATTTTCATAACATTTACGCCTCCTTTATCACTTTCATTATTTAGGTTACTTTCCTTTACCAATTATACCTCTTTTGCATACTGGCTTCACCTGCGCACACAAAATACGCTCACAAAGCTGAACCCTGTTGTTTAGAAAGGGCTGTTATTTGTCGCTTTTGGGATTTATACAAAATGCTCATTTATAAAAGGTATGATGACCGATTGTCTTCACCTTGGTACGCGAATGATGAACCGTAAGGTCCTGGGCCAACGTAAGCGAAAGGAAAAAACAGGTGTTATCAGGCACGGCTTTATGACCATTCAAAGCAGCCGTAACTGCACGGATGCAGTCCTGGTTAGGCTGAACACGACGAAGACGCCCGTTCGCAACCGGACTAAATTGCGCTTTTTGATAAATCACTGCCTGAATCGTATCGGGAAATGAGGCTGACCGCAGCCGGTTTAAGACAACGTTGGCAACTGCCACTTTGCCTTCGTACGGTTCGCCTTCTGCTTCTGCCATCACTATTTTTTGCAGCAGGAGCAGTTCTTTAGCGGAGACAGGATAGCTCCAGGTAGACAACGCCTTGTCATCCTGAGTGAGCATTTTTGTCTTCGTAAAGTAGATGGTTGTAGGAGGGGTTAGGATTGCGGACTTGCTATGCTGGACCTCAGGCTTTTTCTTGCCTGTAACAGCGTTATTCCGAGCTTGTTCCACCTGCTTCATCTGGGAAGCGGGTAACGGAGTCGGCATGATTTCTTTCCAGCTTGGCTGCCCATGAGCAGCGACAAAGATGGGGCTTGTCCTATTTGACCCGTTATGGGTCCCCATCCTGTCGCCATATGTAGGAATCGAAGTGTTCCCTGACCAGCTCAGAGATTGCATAGGTGCATTTTTATGATTATTCTGTGTTTGCTGAACCTCAGCGTAGAGGCCTATCCCCAATATACAAACAAGCAGCACACTCAAAAGAGGTGCAAACCAACGATGTTCTTTAACGATTTCCATAATGTTCCTCCCGTTAACTTTAAGCACATTCCTCAGATATGTAACCCAAAATGCGCTTTTTGAATAACGCTGAAACACTATATCACTAAATTTGCTGATAGATCAAGGGTTTCACCTCATTAATGGGAATGTTTGAATTATTTGGTACATTGGTTTTTGCCCCATTCGTGTTGCATATAACACAAATTCCCCCACTTCCCAAGGCTCGCCGCTTCGGTCATTTGACTGCCACATAGATGCTGAAACAGGCTCCCCTCCTGTATACGAACGTGCTACGGTGATATGGGGTCGATAAGGTCTTTCCTCGGGTTTAAAACCCAGCGGCTCGGTAGCTCGAAGTATCGACTGGTGCAACTGATCCAGCGACTCTCGCTGTCCGGTCACCCCCCTCCACAGTACACGCGGAAAGTCTTCACGTCCAAAAAAGCCCGCTTCACCCATGCCAAGCGTGAACGGGCGATGCTCAGCTGCAGCATGAACTAAAGCCTGCTCAAGTTTTGGAATAACCGAGGTCTCCACATCACCCAGAAACTGAAGTGTCACGTGATAATCTCTGAAGTCACTCCATTTGCGAAAAGACAAATGATTCAAATCCTGCTCCACCCAATGACGTAACTTCTTCTTGTGCTCGTCCGGGAGAGCGATCGCTGTAAAGAGCCTTTGCGATTCATCTTTCATCAACCTCTTCTCCTTTCTTATAAATATCCTGTACCTATCCCAAAAAGTAGCTGTTTGGTTGGTCCCTGATCAGGGTAAAGCCACTTGTTGTTATATATAATGACACCGCGAGCTTGTTTCTACCCTTATTATGCAAATTTTCCGGCAATCTGTTATCCTTGAAGGGATGGTTCGCCAGAATATATTGGAAACTCCAAGGAATCAAACATCGAGGAGGCTATGAATCATGGGAAGCATTTTAAGTTTACATCAACTGACGGAAGATCAAAAAAAACAGGTTCGTGCAGCGGCTCCGGGCTACGAGTTGATTATTGGCAAAGCCCAGGAATTGGAGTCTGAACAAATCCGTGAGGCCGAGGTTATTCTAGGCTGGTCCAAGCATATTGCCGAGGAGGCATTACATCCAGACAGCAAGCTGAAGTGGATACAAACCTGGTCGGCTGGGATTGATAAGCTCCCGCTTACCGAACTGGAAAAGCGCAACATAGCACTCACGAATACGAGTGGTGTTCATGCAATTCCAATCACAGAGCAGATCTTTGGAATGCTGCTATCGCATACCCGTTATTTACAGCAAGCGGCTCTCTTACAGCGTCAGAAAACATGGCAGCCACCGGAAGGTCAACTGACGGAATTACGTGGCAAAACGTTATTGATTACAGGTGTTGGCGAAATTGGCCGTGAAACCGCTCGAATTGCAGAAGCCTTTGGCATGCGGGTGATCGGGGTTCGCCGTTCCGGCAAGGAAGCTCCCCATGTAGAACACATGTACACAAACGAACAATTACATGAAGCATTGGGCGTTGCGGATATTGTAGTTAATATTTTACCATTCACTGAAGAGACCCATCACTTTTTTGACGAAAAAGCATTTGCAGCGATGCGTAAAGGAGCCTTCTTCATTAATGTCGGTCGCGGCAAGACTGTTCATACAGATGCGCTGGTACGCTCGTTGGAACAAAAACATATTGCCTTTGCCGGACTGGATGTATTCGAAGAAGAACCGCTACCTGCGTCACATCCACTATGGGGCTTGGATCATGTCCTTATTACTCCGCATATTGCAGGGGATACAGACCGATATGCTGAACGAGCGGTAGATATTTTTCTTACTAATTTGAAAGCCTATGCTACTGGTCAGGAGCTGCCGCTGAATTTGGTTAACTACAAAACCCAGTATTAACAAGCTACTTACAGATCCAGATTTCCCGACTCATACCTGTCTTATAGATACGGCATTGCTCCGTAATGGTCCAACCTGACTCGGATAGCAATGTTGCCATCGGCTCCGTGCTCACGATCACTGCCCGCGCGGCCAGGCGTCTCAGACTGCGCAGCATCTTTTTTTGTTCTTCAGCAGGGAGCACGGAGCACAGGTTATAGGGCATGTCCAAGATAGCCGCATCGTATGTGCCTGCGAGCATATTCATATCCCCCAGTTTCACCAGATCTTCTTCATACCCATAATGACGTAAATTTACTCGTGCCCCACGTACCGCCAACGGATTGATATCACAGCCGCGAATATTCTTGTCCATACTCAATGCCTCAATCATCACATTGCCCATACCACAACACGGGTCCAGCAGTTTCAAGGAGTCTGACTTTCCCTTAGATGCAGATCGATCATTTGCTGCCAAATTCACAAGTGCTCTAGCTACCAGAACGGGTAGGCCAGTAGAATAGTTTTGCGGTTTCTGACGACGTTCCTGCCACGATCTGTCGCTATACTCGCATATGCCCATTAGCCATCGCTCTCCTACTCGTATGACTCCTAGGATTACATCCGGTGTCTTCATTTGCGCCTGCCCCTGAATACGTGCGCCAATCCGGCGTTCTATCCCGCGCCGCTCGTCATAGTCAGCCTCATTGTCCCCTTCTTTAAGGCACAGCACCTTAAAGGTCTTTCCTTCCTCAAGCTGTAACCTGGAAGCCGCTTCGCATAGCTCTTCCAGCGTGTCCGCATCGGTGACGATATCCAGACGAAGATGGATAAACGGACTGGTCCCCGGCTCCAGCCGAAGATGGGACAACAGCATGGAACTATGCACAGGCTGCTGACCGAACAAGCATTTTAGTTCCAATAGACACAACTCACGCTCGGTTTCATGATACGCATAGGTATATATGTAGCTTGGTTTCATTTCATCTATATTAATTTTGTGTTTATTCATGTCAGATCTCTTTTCATCTTTTCATTTGGAATCAAGACTACAATTCACAGCCTCCGCTATCAGTCGATAGGAATGAAGCCGCTGCTCATAATCGGGAATGGGCGTGACCAACAGAAACTCATCATTATCATATTTGACCTGCAAGCTACGCAACCGTTCGGCAATAAGCGATGGTGTTCCCACCAGCCAACTGGCCCGTATCGCCGGATCGCCTAATGAAATCTGAGCAGCCCATTGCTGCGCCAACTCATCTGTCGAGGCACATACTGCTCCTACAGCAACCATAGTACGTGGTTTGTCCATCCGTGTGGATGGCTGAAAGCTGGAGCGGTAAATACTTAGCATTTCTTCCGTATGTTGTTCACTCATAAATTGGCCGAATACATAGCCCGTTGAATACTGCGCAGCATATTCGGCACTTTTTCGATTGGTACCCAGCATCCACAGCGCTGGCGGCTGTTCTGGCATTGGACGGGCAAACACGGGGGTCTGTTCATATTCATATGAGCCTTCCAACAAAGCCAATAGAGCTTCCATCTTCTGTGGCAGCTCGGTCACATGTTGAAGAAAATTGCCGCTTAGTGCCATCGAAGCATGAGGTCCCCCACCAGGGGCCCTCCCCAGGCCCAATTCGACTCTGCCCGGATAGAGAGCTGCCAGCAGATGGAACCATTCGGCGACCTTGACTGGACTATAATGCGGGAGCAAAATAGCACCCGCACCCAGTTGGATGGTCGTCGTCACCGCCCCGATATGAGACAACAGCACTTCTGGACTGGAAGAAGCCAGCCCCTCCATGTCATGATGCTCGGAGGTCCAGTAGCGTGTATATCCCCATGCTTCCGCCTGTTTCGCCAGCTTTACCGCCCATTGAACTGCTTGCTCCGGGCGATTGCCGGACAGCAGCGGTACCATATCAAGCACACCGAGATTCAACGAGTTAGTAGCTAAAGACTGAGGTTGCATATGCGCCTTTTTCTCTCCCTTCTATCCGTTCTAAACAAGTTTCTTCTACTATATAGGGTTAAATTAAAACGTTAGTCCAGGTCATAGATAGAACCTACCTTCAGGCCATATAACTCATTATAAATTTTTTCAGCAAAAGCATCGGTCATGCCTGCAATATAGTCAATGACCATATGCTCCCATGTCCAGATCGGTTTCGCCTTGGCCTGGTCGCGCTCATAGCGCTGGAGCCAGTCGCTTGGAATAATGGACTTGGATGTCTCAGGGTCCAGAAAAGCCAACCATAACCGTCTGAGCATCCATTCACTGCGTTTTTGCAGACGCTGTACGCGCAGATCGCGGATCATGGTGACCCAAGCAAAGCTTTTCAATACACTCACCGTGCGCAGCATATCCAAATCTTCGCTTCCATCCCGTACGAAGGTTACCTTTTTCCAGTTTCCATCATCAATTACACCTAAGCTGCTGACAAACAGGCTAACCCAGTATGCCTTCACTTCACGGCGGGTGCGAGAATAATCGTGTTCACACATCGGCATCTTGCCATTCCACACCTTCAAAAATTCGCTCAGCACTGCCGCTACCTTCTGCTCAATCTCAGCCAGTTGCCAGCCTTGCCAGAAGCTATCCTCCAACGTGGTAATTTTCTCCGTAATCAGACGAATCAAATATGGATCATATAAGAAATGCTCGTGTACCTCAATTTTCCCTGCCTTAATCCCATCCTCCAGATCATGCGCGGAATAAGCAATATCGTCGCAGAGATCCATGAGCTGGGCCTCCAGCGTTTTTTTTCCGTCAGGGATGCCCCAATCCTCGCGAATAGAACGTATATATTCCCACTCATGCAGGTACAACCCTTTTTTGTTCAAAATTCCTGGGTACGGGTATTTGTTGATCCCGAGCAGCACAGCGTCAGACAAATTCAAGCCATCCACATTCTCACGCTTCTCCAAAAACATAATCAGCCGGAAATTGTGTGCGTTCCCTTCAAAATGCTCATAAATTCGTCGCTCACGCGCATAGGCCTCCTGTCCACGCTTGGACTCTGGCGTGAAGCCTCCGGCGGATGATATCTTTTCTACCTTCGTCTCAATCAGTTGATCCAAGATCCCCTCCAGCACCTCTTCTCCCTTATGTCCGAACGGTGGATGGCCAAAGTCATGTGCTATCGATGCACACTCCACCACCTCAGGGTCAATGATCAGTCCTGCGTTATCCGCCTGTTCCAACTCTACCTCTGGATGACGGCGCAGCAAGCTTCGTGCTGCCTCACGCGCAATTTGCGCTACCTCCAAAGAATGTGTCAGCCGTGTGCGATAATAATCTCCTGTGCCTGCGCCAAATACTTGTGATTTCCCTTGCAATCGACGGAAAGTCGGTGAATGGATCAATCGGGAGTAATCCCGTTCATATGCTGCCCGTGAAGCGTCGCTTCGTGTCTGTTCCGCGAATTGCCGATGCTCTCTCTTGTCCTGCCATGTCATAAAGCTCACTCCCTACGTACTCAATTGGAGTGATTATACATTTTTTTCACGCCTCAGGAAAGCTCACATGAGTTTCATTTATATGTAAGCGTCAAACTAGCGCATTATCGCCTATCAAGCCAAGCCAGTGTTCAGACGATGAGTAATAAAAAAGCAAGTCCAAAAAAACTTAATATAGGGTAAATAGCATAATAAAATAAAACTAGACTTTATATTTAATGGTTTTGAGTTTGATTATTTTCTACAACGTTACTTCATAAACGCACCCGATTGTTGAAGATTATTTATTAACTAAGACCTGTTGAATTGCCCCCTAATGCTATCATTTTAACTATGTACCTAATTATCAGGCTTGCTGTTGAGAGAGATTTTGAAAAATTAAAAACGCCTATCTATCAAGATAGACGTAAAGTATAACAAGCTTTAAAGAGGTTGATAACTCGCCTCACGCGTTTTTACTTTCACACTAATTTTTGTAATATAATCTTTTTCCTCTTTTGCTGCAATCGAGTGCAGTAAATATTCCTCATAAATATCACCATCTAACGCCAACTGCTCCTGTTCTAAATAAGCGAGTAGCGTATTATAAGTCTCAGTCTGTGAGATTTCATCATAAGGTCCTTGATGATAAATGACCGCGTAGTGTCCAGCTGGTTTCATTCTTGCTAACGGGTCATCTAGGCGACAAAATAGGTAGCTTACGCCTTCAAACTTCTTATTTAAAAAATCTTCTTTTGTATACACAGTACCGTATGCGGCTGTGCTTTTAATCCCAAGCTTTTTTAAAAATGGCGTAGTTTGCTCGTAAAGTTCCTCCATTGATAACGACGACCAATCTATTTTCTCGTCGCTATACACAACAGGTTCGGCTGGTAATTGCTTCATCAATACTTCTTCAAATGATACTTCTTCCATCTCTTTTGTCAGGGCAACCGTTCGTTCTAGGAAAAACTGAATATCTTGTAACTTCTGAATTTCCATTGCCACTTTTTCTTGCTGTTCCATTGCTAATTGTTGTAACGCTTGTACGTTAGGCGCGTCAAAATACGTTTTGAGTTCTTTAATCGGTACCTCAACTGCACGAAGCGATTGAATCGCTACAAATTGATCGAACTGCTCAAATGTGTAGTAGCGATAGCCATTATCAAAGGTGCCTGCAGGCTTAAATAAATCGATTTTATCGTAATAAAGTAATGTATCTTTATTGATTTCAAGTAACTTGGCAAATTCGCCTGTCAAATATGTTTTTTCGAATGTATTTTTCATCTCTTTTCACTTCTTTCTTTACTCTGGAGTTACTCCATACCTTACACTATTCCTTGCGAACATAACACGAAAACATAAATGAGACAAGCAATTACTAAGGTGTTGAACGCACTTAGGTTGATGAGGAAGAGTGCCCTGGGGTATATTGATCAATTAATTGAAAACTACGGGTTCGCAGCGGTTTTTATTGTGCTGGCCCTCGGGTTATTTAGCCTGCCGATTCCCAATGAAGTGATGGTACTATTTGTTGGCTATTTTACGAAAATCGGGCTGTTACATTATAGTTTTTCTTTCTTAGGTGTTTTTAGTGGGTCACTGATAGGCATGCTTGTTAGTTATGAAATAGGCAAAAGAATCGGTAGTCCACTACTAATTTGGCCTGGTAAATGGTTTGGTTTCTCACTGAAATGGCGTAATAAGGCAGAACGCTGGATTCAAAAATACGGATCCCCGGCCATTATCGTCAGCTATTTTGTTCCTGGCATGCGCCATGTTACGGGGTACTTTTGTGGCATTTCGCATATGCCTCTAAAATCGTACATGCTATATGCTGGGGTGAGTGCTTTACTTTGGAGTCTACTATTTTTAACAATCGGACGAATATTTTAATCAGTTTAAGAGAAAGGTGTTTTAGAGATGACAAAACAAAATGAACAAATTACGATAGCCCCTGTACCGCAGGAAGAGCTAGCAATATTTAAGGAAGAATTACAAGAGGCATTTATGAAAGGGTTACAAGATAGTTTTCAAGAAGCAGAGGATCCAACAGAAATGGGACCAATCCCATCCGATGAGGATTTCGAGCATTCACTTACTGCAAAAGATTCGGTTGTGCGTCAAATTGTACTAAATGGCGAAAGAATCGGTGGCATCGTATTAAAAATTAATCCCGACACACAGCGAAACGAAGTGGACTTCTTGTATACAAAGGCTAATGCACACGGCAAAGGTCTTGGTACAAAGGCATGGGAAGCGATAGAAGCAGCGTTCCCAAAGACGAAGGTTTGGGAGCTACATACACCGTATTTTGAAAAGCGGAACATCCATTTTTATGTGAATAAATGTGGCTTTAAAATTGTGGAGTTTTATCACCGAGGCAATCCAGGACCGAGTATTGAAGGAGAAGAGCCTGAATCTGATGCAGATTATGAGTTTTTCCGTTTTGAAAAGGTCATGACAAAAGAAAGCAGTGAAGCGTAATGCAAGGAAAGGTCTCACAGCTTTGGGCATTGATGAATCGCAGTCAAATGGCGAAGGGGCAATTAGTCTTTTTATTTTTCATTAGTTTAGTTGAGGTTGCAACCGGGCTTGCTGTCCCCCTGTTAACGATGAAGCTCATTAATCAAATTTCAGATGCGGGTTTTGCCGTAACATCACTCTTGCCAGTCATTGCGATTTTAATTGTGCAAGCGATGTTAAGTGCCATTGCATTTTATCTGATGCGCCGTTTAGGTGAAAAGGTTGTCGCGAATTTAAGAACAGAAGTATGGGAACATATGCTACATTTACGTTTATCGTATTATGATGCGCATGAATCAGGCGAAACGATGAGCCGCATTACGCAGGATACAAATGTCGTGAAGGAGTTTGTGACCGAGCAGCTCGTGTCCTTTGTGTCAGGACTATTTGCGATCCTCGGTGCCGTTGTTGTTTTACTATGGATTGACTGGAAAATGACATTGCTACTCCTGATTGCTGTGCCACTGACAATTTTTGTGACGTATCCATTAGGCGAAAAAATGTATGCCATCTCAGTAGAAAATCAGGATGAGCTAGCAGGCTTTGGCGGACGATTAGAACGTATTTTATCGAATATTCGTCTTGTGAAAGCGTCGCAAACGGAGCAGCAGGAGCTAGCAGGCGGTAAAAAGCAAATTCAGCAGCTGTACAAGTACGGTTTAAAGGAAGCGAAGATTGTTGCGATTCTTTCGCCACTGATGACGCTACTCATGATGGTCGTATTGATTGCGATTTTCGGCTATGGTGGCTCACAGGTAGCAACAGGAGCAATCACTTCAGGCGAGCTTGTTGCCATTATGATTTATTTAGTGCAAATTATTATGCCATTTACACAAATGGCGACGTTCTTTACCAATTTACAAAAAACACTTGGTGCGACAGAGCGTATTGTTGAAGCACTCAATGTGAAGCGTGAAGTACAAGACGGGAAACCAGTATCTGCTACACCACTACCTATCCACTTCCAAAACGTATCGTTTAAATATAATGAAAAGTATGTATTAAATGACATGACATTTACGTTAGAACCGAATGAAACGACCGCCTTTGTCAGCAGAAGTGGTGGTGGGAAAACGACGATGTTCTCCCTTATTGAACGATTTTATGACGTGACATCAGGTGCGATACTGTATGGTAACGAAAACATTGAGCAATTTAACTTAACAGAGTGGCGTGGGCTGTTTGGCTATGTAAGTCAAAATGCACCGTTATTAAATGGAACGATTCGTGACAACGTCATGTACGGGACGAATGGAGCAAGCGAACAAGAGGTACTTGCCGCATTAAAAGCAGCCTATGCCTATGATTTTGTCATGCAGCTGGACAAACGCCTCGATACAGAGGTTGGTGAAGGAGGTATTAAGCTTTCAGGTGGTCAAAAACAGCGTATTGCGATTGCTCGTGCGATTTTACGAAATCCGAGAATCTTATTACTTGATGAGGCGACATCGAACTTAGATAACGAATCAGAGCGTGAAGTGCAGCTTGCCCTTCAAGCGTTAACGAAAAACCGGATGACGATCATCATCGCCCATCGATTATCCACGATTACAAGTGCAGACCAAATCCTTGTCTTTGAAGAAGGACGCCTGTCAGGTCAAGGCACACATGAAGCATTACAAAAAACACATCCGTATTATCAACAACTTTGGCATAATGGTCGTTTAACTGAAGATTAGACTATAGGATCATTGCTTCCTTCCATTCCCATACGCTGCGAAGCAGCGGGGAGAAGGTTAGTAGCGTCTCCAGTCGGGTACGGCTCTCCTCTACCAGCGATTCCGCAGGCGGATTGAGTAAGCGATGGTGGACTTTTAGGTAAGTCCTTCATCCTCCCACTATGGGATGGTCGTCAAGGTAGATATAAAAAGGGATGTACGCCGCTATTCAAGTCCGCACCGAGATACGCAACGTTTGAAAGAACTATACAACGAAAGAACGAGCGTGGAACGTTGTAATTCTCGGATGAAAACCTATTTGACCGCAGATGCCATGCACATCTGGGGGATTCAAAAGGTGACCACTCACCAATACCTAAATGCCATTGTGTTGCTTGCTTCTGCGTTAGCCATGGCCCGTCCATTAAAGAAAGCTACCGCTTAAATTTTTGATTCAACAGAAATTCTGCAGGTCTGTCCATTTTTGGAATTCAAGGAGAAACTGAGCTAAAATGCTGTTCGCTCAGGCTTAATATACTGATGCCTAATTTTCAAAAACGAAATTATGCAAAATGCTCATGTAAAAAGGTGTCCCCCAGCCATTTGATTCAGGCCAGAGAACACCTCTTTACTCAACTTTATATACCTCACCACTTTTGCCCTAACGCTTCGCTCTTGGGTCCAAAACATCCCGCAGGCCATCCCCCATCAAATTAAAGCCCAATACGGTCAGCATGATAGATATGCCTGGGAAAATAACTGTCCACGGCGCATTTTGGATATATTGCCGCGAATCGGACAACATTTTGCCCCACTCGGGTTCAGGAGGTTGTGCACCCAAGCCCAGAAATCCGAGCGCTGCCGCTTCAATAATGGCCGTTCCGATCCCCAACGTCCCCTGTACGATGATCGGCGTCAGGCTATTAGGCAAAATATAACGGAGTATGATTCGTCTATTATTAGCTCCAAGCGCTCTGGCAGAAGTAATATACTCCTCCGTTTTAACACTCAGCACCTTGGAGCGAACCAATCGCCCATACGTTGGTACATTGACAATGGCAATAGCGTATAACGCATTTTCCAACGAAGGCCCCAGAATCGCCACAATAGCAATTGCCAGCAAAATACCTGGAAATGCCAGCAAGATGTCGAATAGGCGCGAAATGATCATATCAGCCCATTTTCCATAAAATCCGGCAATTAATCCTAAAGCCGTTCCTACAATCATTGAACCAATAACGGACAAGAAACCGACCCACAACGAGATTCTGGCGCCATACAGCGTACGAGTCAGCAAATCACGACCAAGATCATCGGTACCGAACCAATGCTCTGCGGAAGGAGACTGCAAGCGGCTCACCAAATTTTGCTCTTTATAGTCAAAAGGAGCGATCCAGGGCGCGATCAAAGCAATGATGACAAAGAAGATAATAATGCTCAGACCGACGAATGCCATTTTATTGTGACGGAAAGCTCTCCACGCATCTCTCCAAGGGCCTGACACCACAGGCAAATGCGCCAATGTACTACGTGTCGTCGGTATGTTATTGGGTTCGATTGAAAATTGTGACATCGGACAACCTCCCCTCTGACCAATTGACGACTTGATTACTGATAACGAATACGCCGGTCGAGAACAGCGTACAGCAAATCGACAATCAGATTAATGATGACGAACAGGAACGCAATGATTAAAATTCCGCTTTGGATAACCGGATAGTCACGCGAGCTGATCGCTTCAAAAATGTACCGTCCGATGCCAGGCCAGGCAAATATGGTCTCTGTCAGTACGGCGCCTCCCAATAACGATCCAGTCTGAAGACCGATGACAGTAAGCACAGGGATCGCAGCATTTTTAAGCGCATGTTTGTACACGACTTGAAAAGATGCCAGCCCCTTCGCCCGAGCCGTGCGGATATAGTCCGCATCCATAACTTCCAGCATGCTGGAACGGGTAATACGCGCTATGACCGCCATTGGAATCGTCCCCAGTGCGATACTGGGCAGGATCAAATGCTTGATGACGGTCCACACCTGATCCATACGTCCACCTATGAACGCATCAATCACGGCTAGATGTGTCACAGCTTCCATCGGATCACGGGAATTCATGCGTCCGATGGAAGGGAGCCAATGCAGCTTATTAGCAAAGATCCATTGCTCCATCAAGCCTAACCAAAAAATCGGCATCGATACTCCGACCAGGGCAATGACCATGCTGACATAGTCAAACCAGGAATTTCGCTTCCAGGCACTCACGATGCCTGCATTCATACCCACGACAACGGCAAAAAACATGCTTGCTACCGTCAACTCCAGCGTAGCCGCCAGATAAGGGACCATTTCCCGGGCAATCGGCTGCCGGGTGCGAATGGAATCGCCCAAGTCCCCTCGTGCCAGTTCACTTAGATAGGTCCCATATTGCTGTAACCACGGCTTATCCAGCCCTAATTGCTCACGCAGCGCCTGTTTGGACTGTTCCGTGGCCTTGTCCCCGAGTATCGTTTCTGCCGGATCACCGGGAATAGCATGAATAATCGAAAACACGATAAGCGTCATCCCCAGCAATACGGGAATCAATATGGCCAGCCTTTTTACAATATATGAATTCATATGCTATTCACCGCCTGCTTGCGTTTAGGCTATTCAAAATAAATATTACTATACGCTTCAATACCTGCCGGAGAAGGTACAAAACCCTTAAGATTGGCTTTGCCTGCCATCAACGGTGTGCTGTGAACCAAGGGAATCCAAGGTGCATCCTGTTTAATAATGACTTGTGCTTGTTTATACAATTCCGCACGCTTATCTTGATCAACCTCAACCTGCGCCTTCACCAGTATTTTGTGAAGTTCCTCATTCACATAAAAACTGCGGTTATTGCCTGGGATCGTATCCTTGTCCAGCAATGTGTAAAGGAAATTATCCGGGTCGCCATTGTCCCCATTCCATCCCAACATGTACAGATCATCCTTCTCTCCAGCTTTAAGATCATCCAGATACGTAGCCCATTCTGGAGATTGGATGTTGACTTTGACTCCTATTTTTTCAAAATCAGCTTGAATGGCCTCTGCTACCTTTTTGCCGTCAGGCATGTATGGACGCGATACCGGCATTGCATAGAAGGTTAACGGCTCTGGAAGTCCGTTAGGGAAACCCGCTTCCGCTAGCAAAGATTTAGCCTTATTCAGATCATAAGTGTAGTCCTCAATGCTTTCGTCGTATCCCCATAACGTAGGTGGCATCGGATTGACCGCAGGCTTGGCCTCCCCCGCAAACAATGCATCAATAATGGCCTGTTTGTTCACTGCGTGATTCAGCGCCTGCCGCACCTTGGGATTATTAAATGTCTTTTTCTTTAAATTAAATCCAATATATGCCACATTAAAGGAGGGACGTTCGATTTTTACCAACTCGCTGTTACCTTCCAACTGCTTCGCATCATCTGGATTCAAATCTTCCATCAGGTCAATTTCTCCGTTTTGCAGAGCATTAAATCGCGCAGTGTTGTCTGGGATAGAACGAACGATGACCTTAGCCAGCTTTGGCTGTCCTTCTTTCCAATAAGTTGGATTCTTTTCTAATGTGATCGTATCGTTTCGTTTCCATTCCTTAAATACAAACGGCCCTGTGCCGACCGGATTACTCTTAAAATCAGCCTTTTTCTCCTTAATAGCCTTGGGACTTGCAATACTAAAGGATGGCATAGCGATATTTTGTAAAAAAGGAGCCTGCGGCTTGTTCAGTGTAAACTGAACGGTATTCGCATCCACCGCTTTAACCTCCTTAATCACTCTACTTCCATCGGGCCCGAACATAGAATCATAATAGTCAAACGAGTCACCCTCAAATTTGTATGGACTTTTCGGATCAACCCAGCGGTCAAAGTTAAACACAACCGCTTCTGCGTTAAAGTCACTTCCGTCATGGAATTTTACGCCCTGACGCAGCTTGAACGTATAGACAAGTCCGTCCGGTGATACTTCCCAGCTCTCTGCGAGCCCCGGCTGAATCTCCGTGGTACTTTCCTTGTATTCCAGTAGTGTATCAAACACCTGCATTCCGATTTTTAACGACTCACTTTCAGTCACAATGGCAGGATCTAGCGCCACGGAATCCCCGCCACGCCCATAAATCAACGTGTCCTGCGCGCCTTCTCCCGCTCCACCTGAAGGTTGTCCTGCTTCTGGTTTTGCTCCTTCACCTGATCCCCCACAACCGGAAAGTACCAAAACAGTTCCTAGCGCAAGTACCAGCAATACGGTCCAGATTTTGTGTTTTACGTACTTTTTGCTCATGCAGCGAACCCCTTTCACACCTTATATATTGTTAATTCGTTGATACCGGATAAATACCAATTCTTTGGATTGGCATGACAAGCTTGTCCTCAAGCTGTAGCCCCAAGTTCCGAGTTCATCAAATAGGTGTAGTAGTAGGGAAGGTATGAAGGTTCTGGACAGGCTTTTATTGAAGAATACAGGCACAGACAGCATTCATAATCTAGTGGTGTTAGAGGTGCAGTAGGGTAATGGAATAGACGTAATGTCATAAAAGGGAAGAGGATTGTGTTAGGTCATGGAGAATGTGTGATAAATACTCACAGCTAGTGAATATTAGTTTCATACAAAGTTGATTATTGGATACTTTACTATAAAATCTGGAAGCAGACAAGGGGGTTTTTCATACATTACCATATGTTTTTATACATCATGTTAATTAATGTTACAAATCAATTCACACGTTCATATCAAATAAAAGCTCCTGCTTGTGGTCCTCAACCTCCAAGCAGGAGCATGTTATTACCTCAAAAATGTATTCAGCACCAAACCTACAGATACGGCTTGAGGACCTTTTACGATGGAAAAATGATCGCCAGGCACTTTATGGGTATACATTTCCCCTTTACAATACAATTCCCATCCTTTATATCCTAATTCCCAGGTATGTTCTGAAATAAACAAACATACAGGGGCCGTTACAGCTCGATCTGGCTGGTAAACATGCTGCAGTGACAGCGTCTCAGAATTGCCAAAAGCTCAACGCGTTCTTCTTGCTCTTCCAATTGGCAGGTCATTTCAAAAGCAATCGTCCTCATTCCGAATATGTATGTCCAAGCTATAATTCAAATCATTGATTTTACGGTTCGTCAGCAGAATGTTCATTTCACACCTTCGGACTTTGAAACTGCTCAGATTAGTCAGGAGGATATTGAGTTGCTTTTCGAATAAAGGTACATTTTGCATTTACCCTTTTTCGGGATTCAGCATATTTGGAGGTCATGAAGAACATCACTTAGCCATAAGGGCAGGCGGCCGCATTTAACCGCCTGTTTATTTAGGCTTCGAACGTAGCTGTTTTACTCATTTTATTTAAAAGTGGGATGGGCAGTGATGAGGTCCTTCGAAGATTACTTGGTTGTTTTAAACGCACCCAGACGGTTCAGCACGACCAGTAAGCGATAAAAATCATAACTGCTTGGCAGCTTCGCATCCACAATCGGGCTTGCCGGATTAACTGCAACGGCAGCAACCATCGCTTCCTTGGCCCAGGCCGGTACAGGCATAGCCTGACGCGTCTCCAGTTCAGCTACTCGCTGATCCACCTTTTTAATGTAAGCACTCTGTTCATTTAATGTTTGCTTGAGCACATCTCTACTATCTTCAAGGGCGGTGACCTGCTGCTGCAAGGCCTTAAATGCCGCTTTTTCCTCTGCTGTCATTGGCTCTTCCCCCTCTTCTCCTGCAAATGCTTGACGTAGCTCAGCCTCTGTTCCAGCATATACATTCAGATCAACAGGCCCTTGAATGCCATCAACCCGTCCACTGTCGCTGTATTGCCAGAAGTCCCAGCGCTTCCATGCTGTGGTATCACTGGGCACTCGTGTACTATAACGTGCAATCCACAGTTTATAACTACTCAGTAGGGCTTTAAAATGGGCAGCAAAAGCATTGCCCGTATATACCATCGGCTTGCGGCCGCTTACTCGTTCAAATTCCGTCAAAAATGCCAGCGCTACCTCATGAATCGCGGCCGAATTAAGCTTTCCCGGATTATTTTCATAATCCATCACCGCTGGCAAGTCCAGCGCTTTCGCACCACCCACCTGATCCAGCACCTCGGCGAAATGTCTGGCTTCCGCTTTGGCTGCGTTTACACTGGTCGCATCTACAAAATGATAAGCTCCCAGCAGAAGCCCGGCAGCCCTGATCCCTTTTGCATTTGTCATAAATGTCGGATCAACGTAACGCTGTCCTTGACTTGCTTTAATAAATGCAAACGATTTACCATCGGCTCGCACACGTTTCCAATCAATCGTTCCCTGATATCGGGATACGTCAATGCCTTCGGCAGCATTAGGGCTGCGATTTTGCATAAGGCGCTCCCTCCTTGTCATTCATAATGTTGTAGCACTCTGTCTCTGTTGTATATGCTTGGACCATGGAAACGGTCTGGGCTTTTCCACTTTTACGCCGAAAAAAGGCGAAAGGTAGTCTTCCTTTTTTGTAATGGCGACGGTCAGCACTTTATGAAGCTTTATTTTCTTTGTCGGAAGGGTCGGTTGGCTTTATTTTTTTTTCACTCGATTTGGACTCAAAAATGGCTACCGCATTCCGCAAAATATCCGGCATCGGCACTCCCATTCTGCCCACATTTTCTATAATGGACAACAGCTCGTTCGCCAAATAAAAGAAAACGACGGCATCCCGGAAGTAATGTGCATCCCCGAGAATACCATCGATTAGATGGGCTACCGTAATGAGCAAAAACACGGTAACCTTGCGAAAAATACCGTAATACCCTTGGCGGCTTTTCAGCTCCCCATTAATCCAGGCCGCTGCCCATCCGGTGAAAAAGTCGATCACGACCATCCACCACAGCAACGTCAACATTGTAGTCCACCCCCCGAAAAAATAACCGATCAAGGTCCCCGTGGAAAACCCCAGCCAAATCTGATCGATCTTTTCATGCATGTTTGTTCCCCCTTTTGAACCTAGGTGTAAAGTAAATGCTCTTGGTTGATCCAAGGGCATAAAAACAATGAATTTTATTTTGTTCTCTATACTGTTTTCTTACGGAAAATAGAGTTATACCATTTAACCGTTTCTTCCTGTTCATTCGGAGCATCGGTTGATAACGAGTTATCTACATTGCCCGCTACTAGATCAGAACGCTTGGATAAAATAATCTTCATTACTTGTTCACGCTCTTCTTCATTTAAAGCGTAGCCTCCCATGATCGTTGCTATATCGCCTTCTCCGCGCTCATAGCGAGTGATGCATGCATTAGCACAAATACGCATTTGAGCCTCTGTTAAAGCTGCCATGATTATGACTTCACCTCTTTTTATAAAGATTGCTGTTACAAATAATCGTTAGCACACGTTATTTTCCTGTGCCACCAAACATGAGCTGGGTCAACGTCACTTCGAGATCTGCAATCCGCTGCTTCAGTTGATCTGTCTCACTTGGCTGTTGCTCCGCTTTTTGTGTCAGTTCCTTAATTGCTTCATCACTCAGCCCTTCACTCCAGAACGTCGCCGGGTCTCTTCGTTCTGGAGTCTTAAAAGTGGGAGCAGGATATATAGGTTCGGCTCCACGCTCGTTTTCCGGCTTATTTCGCCACTCATCATGCTGCTTCTGAAATAAAGCTTGGGATTCGTTGTTCAACTGATCAAGGGCTTTTTGTGCTTCTATCAGCTTTTGATTATATTCCGCTTCATAGGTCAGCCAACCTTGGATGTCAAAACGGGGCTGATATAGACCAGATGGCACTGGAATCCCTACTGTATAACCAGCAAGGATGCTTTCTGAATTTGTTCCATCTGTGGTACTAGATCTACTGTCAGCAAGCCGATGGGTGTCTAGTTGCTGGTTTGTATCAGATAGCGTAGGCGAAGATAGAGAATAAAAAGGGACGATACCTGAAAAGGTATCGTCCACCAGCTCGTCCTCTAGATAGAGACCGTTTGCATTTACTTTAGGTACTGCTCTCATTTGTCAGACCTCCTTAATTCGTTGGAAACCGAATGCTGTCTAGCCTAATCCAGTTATCGTAAACATACTTCAGATTACCTCTTACACTACCATCTGACCTTATGACAATCCCCTCTGCCTCTTGCCCATGCGTGGAACTACTAACCCAACACGAGATTACAGTATACGGAGCCGACGGCCTAAACTCCGGTGGTAGATTAAAGAGAAGAACGTCTCCGCTAATCGGAACCTTTATCGCTCCCCTAAAAAGTACCATGCCGTCTGACATTTTTGTGTACTGCGGTTTATTAGCATCTGTTTCTGGAGTAGCACCGCTAAGTAGCGTCGGCGTAATCCACGCTGGACTGTCCTTATCCGCTTTCTTACTCTCCAACACCGACACACGCGCCGTATTTTGCCGTATGTTGTCTATCAAGTCCAGAAGCAATGTTTTTTCGTTTGCAGCATAGCTGCCTATAAAAGATACTACAGGAGGCTTGTCCAGCATCAAGTATGTGGCACTGTAAGTGGATGTTTGGTCAAAGTTTGATCTTGCTATTTGCCCATAAGCATAGAACTCACCACTATAGACGTAAGTCCCTTTATACCACGAAAAATCCTCCGCACCGTTTTTATATATACTAAGTATTTTACCCGAAGGGTATTGAAACCTCGTGCCTGAATTAATTGAATTTATATACACACTTACGGGATCCCTATCATCCAGTTTAACAACCTCGCGCAATACAATTCCTGTACCTACTTCAACCTGATTATCACCCTCCACAAAGGAAAGTTGGCCCTCAGATGCGACAGGCTCTACTGTAGGCGTTGCAAGTTGGTATACAAGTTGGTACGGTGTGTACCCTGCGTATGATGTCACAGGTACCGACGCTACAGGGTTTGCAGAACCAACACGCGGAACATAATATTTAGCACCCGTTCCGTTCCATGTCGCCGTTGTAGCGGCTTGGGCTTGTGTTGGCGTGAATGTGCCAGCGTCATACACCTTCCACCCGTAAAAATAAGCTTTGATGTCGTCTTGTGCTGGACTGTAGCTGTCGGCCCATCCACTGTCTGCCATGCTAACACCGATGTAAATGTCACCCGCTGCGGTGACGGCGTTTGTGTCGGCTGTGTTGCCTGTACTCCCTTGTGGTAATACCTTACCATCAAACTTCGTGCCGGTGCCGCTTGCAGCCACAGCACCAGCCGCCAACGCTACCACTTTAACCTGTCTGACTCCAGCAGTAGCGGCAGCGTCTCCAAGTACCCATGCTCTACTACCATCCAACGTTATCCCTTTCCATTTCTTAGCCTTGAAGTATTGCCCATCTTGCTCAAATACCGTGTCCGCATTACCTCCTGTAACTGGATCGGCGTACAGGTCTGTTTGCAATGCCAGCATGGAATGCTCGCACGGTTTGAATGGTTTGGCCATGCTACCGATATTGAGCATAGGGTTTTCGAGTGTGTACGTACCTGCCCCTGTGTTTGTAGCGTAAATTCGTACCCTTTTAGTTGTCGTCTTGGTCGTAAACGTTACTGTGACAATTCTATTTTCATTATCTGTTGTGCTGTATACAGTGGTTTCAAGACCTGTATCGTCTGTCTCAACCACAGTTACACGCCCGTTAACTTTAACAGTCAGGGTGTAAGTTGTTCCCGGAACCACAGGCACATACACATTAGATTGATCCACAGATACGGTAGCCACTGTTTCCAACTTATATGGATTTATCACCTTAGCTCTCTCGCCTAGCGTCCACTCGTAAAACGGGGGAATCAAATTTTCTCCGTACCGTATGGCATATGGATTGCGTACAGGCATTACACTATCCACATAAGGATATTTGGTGTCAATTTGTTCGTCGGTCATTGTTGCCAACGCTGTGTATTCTGCTGCAGAAATCTCATAGATACGTGCAGCCTCAAAATAAGAATACTGTCCTACAGTACCCTGTGTCACCAAATCTATATTAGTAATAATATCGCTGGTAGGAGCCAGCCTAAACCAAGCCGTAGCAAATTTAGTTTTATCCTTAACTATAACTTTCGATTCTACTAGAGCATTCGGAGCCGAGATTCCTGCATCTGTAGCGTTACCCACTTTCGCTCTTACAATTGCAACATAATATTTCCCAGATAAAAATTTAAAATTACTATAAAATCCCACTCCAACGGTATATCCAGGCTTGATTGTTACCTTTAACGAATTGGGCATTGTTCCTTTATTCAAATTATCTAGTGCTATATCGGCTTGATACGGTGTTACCCCCATTAAGCTACTCAAATTTCCCCATCTTCCCAACAAATTCACCAACGTACGCCCGCTCAGCCCCGTCAACGAAAATGGCGCGGCCTTTTCCGCATGAACAATCTGTACACCGGGTTCCAAAGTTACCGCCTTACGTTCCGTCGTATCCAGGCGCTTCTTAATCTCATTTACACCGTCATTCACCTCACCTGCAAATTCATCAACTGATCGCCAGTTTTGATCCAAATACTTTTCCAAATCAAAATACGTCGTTTTGGGCGATGTGCGGTCAATTTGATTTAAACCAAGATTCGGTGTTTTTTCGCTTGCCATGTTATGCGCCACCTCCTAAATATCTATCCTGTGTTGTATGTTCATTTTCATAGAGGGTCATAGACTCCACTTCGGCAATGGTCAGGTAACGTAATTTATACTCCACTGCCATGTGAGCAGGCTTGATCTCCTCAATGGCTGCTTTCAGGTCCTCCACGTTGGGAGGAATCCCGATGGTATCTATAAATTTGACCGTAAATCCCCATTCGGCAGGATGAAAAGTAACCTCTACCGTGCCTCCGTCATACGCTTCAGCTACATTTTTGACAAGCCGGCCGGAAAAAGTTCCTGCCCCTCGCAGCTTCGATTCCACCACGGCACGCCGTTGATCCAATGGCTTCGCCAGGTCGGTTTCGATCCCCAGCTCCATTTCCCAGCGTTCCAACCCCCAGGTGGCAGTACGTACGAAAAACTGTCCCACCGTTGCATCCATTGCAAGATACAAGGCGTCCAATTCGCTTCCTTTAGCATCCATATTGGAACGCATCACACGTGAGGTTTCATAATAGGCGGGCAAATAGGAAAGCAGCTCGCGTCCCCGCTCGCTGCTCATTTGATCCACTGTATCTCCCGCTATTGCTACCCTGTTAACAAAAGTGCCACTACGGTTTGCGCGTTTTCCCTGGTCTGTGTTATTCAATAAATCTTCAAAACTGTTTGTCTCATCGTTACTCACTGACGCTCACCGTCCCCAGCACGGCCACCTGACCTGATCCAATCTCAATATTCTGATTGCTCTGTCCATTAATTTTCAGTTCAGAGAAATCAATAATAATCGGAATGTCCAGCAGCACAGCAGAAATCCGGGTATATCGTACCAACGGGTCTGCCTTGTAAAAAGCAAGCTGCTTCAAATACGTCCGCACACCGTTTTCGATCAGCTTTTTGATTTCATCCAGTGTCGACGGCTTTTCTTTGGTACGCTGTACCTTGACCGAAATGTTAATCTCCACTTCTGCCGCTGGCATGATCGTCACCACGGGGCCCGCTGGTGCTAGCCCTTCGCCTTGCCCATCCTGGGTCGGATCAATATACTTCTGCACTGCAGCCACGATATCCGGGCTGGCTGCTCGTTTATCCGTATCCAGCACATATAACCCCACTGTTCCTGGCCCTTTCCAGAGCGGAACAACCTCCACGCCACCAACGCCAGCTATCTCGCTCGCCCACTGGGTATACTGCGCCTTGTTGCCACTTGTGCCCTGGTTCCGCACCTTGGCATAAAAACGCTCCAGCAACAGTTGGTCGCTCTCAACGTCTGTGCCGCTTTTGGTTTCCTCCGTATTGATCACAGAGGAAACCCCGCTAATCGGAGTAGCCATCACCTGGATGACGCCTGCTGGAACATTGCCGCGGCGTCCATGATTGACCGCCCGAATGATCGCTTCTCCTGTGCCCTGCTCATCCAGCGTGACCGAGGCCGTGGTCGCATACTCAATGGAGGCTTCTCCGGACACATCATCTGCCGGAGTCGCCACCAACGTTCCCGCTGGGATAGTTGTCCCCGCTGTGCCTGTGAACTTGACCTTCCCTGAGGCCGCAACGGCTTCCCGCCGAGTCACTCCATGTTCTGCTGTCCGCAAATCCAGCTCTGGCGAGCGGAAATCCGGGTTATCGCTGGCTGCTGTGCTGGCAAAGCCTCGACGCAGCAGTTCCTGCGCCCAGATTGCGGCTTCAGAAAGCATAAACGCCACCGGCGCCTGTGCATCCCAAATAAAAGAGCCCTCGGACTTATCAATGTCCGAAGGCACTTTTTCCAGCATTCGATTTAAAATTTCCTCTTCCGTCTGGTCTACCAAATATTCCGGCAAGTCTGCCATTAGATCACCACACTTTCCACAATTTCCGTTTCATCTCGCACGTTCGTAATCTGGCAGCTAAAATAGCATGCCTCACCTTCCCAGCGAAACGTAAACTGATCCACACTAGCCGTACGTGCATCTGCTAGCAACGCCTCTGTGACCATGCGTTTAATTTCACTTTCCTGCACACCGTGCCCATAGCTGCTGCCAATCAGCTCCTCGAGCTCACTTCCATAGTCAGGCGAATAGATCACATGCCGATAACGAGGAGTGCGAATCGCTTTTTCACACCACTGTACCCAGGCTTCTTTCTCGCCTGTAGTCACGATTTTACGACTAGGGCTCATAACAAACTCGCCGGCTTCAAAATCAAACCTCCAGCTTCGTCCAAATACTGCACGGTTATCCTCCAGCATATCTGGATCGGTCACGTCTGTGTCTGTCCAGATCATATCATCTGTTTCGGGAAATAAATTAGCCACGTCCATTCACCACCTTGCACACGACCACCACATCGTTACCACTATTCACCCGCACCGCCAGTACCCGATCCCCGGGCTTAAGTCCTTTGTTCAGACTCAGATTTACATCCTCCAGCTCATCTTCCCCGATATAAAAGGAAGTTTTTAGCTCTTTGCCTTCCCAATTTTCTGATTCCACCGAGGTTGAGGTGCCTTTGTACATATGGCGCGGTACAGATAGCAGCCCCGGCAGCTCGGCGACCAGATAATCCTGGAGCTCATGTTTAAAATCGTCCAGCTTGAGTCCTGTGGAGGTGATAGTACCTAATACTGCACCTACTCCACTCAGCGCTTGCTTGGTATGTTTATGAAATGAGGATTGCAGCGCAGTGGCTAAATGCCCGTAGGGGTCCTTATTCAAGGTAAAACCTCCTTTTTACATCGTCATACGTTCCGAGCTCCAGCGACATACTGCCCGGGTTGCCCAATTCCCTGCTCACTGAAATCACCAGCAGCTTCATGGCCCCTAACATTACCGCGTCTCCTGCTCGAATCGTGTTCATATCTGGCGCATTTACCGATATCGTTTGTTGTATGCCTCTCAGCTTACTTTTGGCCAACTCGCGTGCCGCTGCACCCGACTTCACCTCGTCATCCTGCACGATTACCTGAAGGGTTCCATATTTGGCAATGTCCTTTTCTTCAAGTGCCATCACTTTGGAAGGAACCTCTTTGCCCGTCTCGCTTGCCGCTGTAGCCAGCACCTTCACTCTCGTGGCCGCACCTTCCAGCGTACGGGATTGTGTCGTATCGGTCACTCTTTCCAAAATGTACACATCTTTGTTCGTGCCCAGTTCATAAAGCTCCAAACCGGAAGTAACCATCCGTGGATGATACAGCTTGCCTCCCGCTTTTGCCGTTTCCCGCAGATCTCCCAGCATCATGGAGTAAATGGACTGTGTTCGGTATACAGCGCGCCCGAGCTGCTTTTTTGTGTCTGGCAATGAAGCCATTTTTAGTTTCCAATCCCTCGCATACTTCTGAAAACGCTGGGTAGCTGTCTGCTTGGCAGGGAGCAAATATTCATCCTCGGACTTGTCCAAATATACGGTGCGATCATATATCGTCAGTGTCATACGTTTGAGCCCATTGTTCGAAGTTTCTACTTCCCAAATAACGCCTGGAGACAGCAACGGGACATAATCCTTTTTACCATAAGGAATCCCTCTTACCCGAATCGACATCCCTGGAGAAATGGGCGGCATATCCGGCGTAACCACCAAATTGACCGTGCCCTGATAAGCGATTTGCTCCAGCGAATCCCTCAAATTAATGTTCTCTACGAGAGGTGATAAATCATATTTATCCTGTAAAATGACTTTGTAGCTCATGATAACACCAGCTTTTGACCCGGTTTAATAGAATTTGGATTTTGTCCAATGACCTTTTTGTTAAGCTGATAAATGCGACTCCATTGCGAGCTGTCCCCCAACTCCAGCTTGGCAATTTTGGACAAGGAATCTCCCGATTTAACCGTGTAAGTCTTCTTTTTTTCTTTCATATCCGTGCGAGGCTTTTTGTTCACTGTAGCAGACTTCGCTCCACTGCCGGCTTTTTTGGCCACTTTCATTTCACTCCAGGTTCGCAGTGACAAATCAAAATTCACATCCCCATATTCCCCGCCCCGAAAGGTTGAATTATGCGAAGTCACAATTACAGGTACATTCACGGCTGTCTCTGTAATGATAAAGCGTAGCGGGCTCTTGGATAACAAAAAGCCATTCAACGTGTTCATGGCCTCCTGCGGATCAGGGATATCTTCATATGTGCAATACGCTGGATTGTATTCTTTCGGAAAAAAAGAAGAGAAGGAGATTTCCTTCACCTTCTCTCCTTGCGGAAAATCAAACTCCCCGTAGGACAAGATCGTCGTTGTATCAAATCCTTTTTGTCGTGAAATCGTTACTTCCTCAGGATTTACTGGAAACTGAAACTTTTTCCCCTTACCATCCGTCAAACTAAACTCCATACTATTCACCTCCTACTCACACTAGGGCTCTCGCTGTCTTGTTATTATCCATAGCTTGACGGAATCCTGCTACGAAGCGTTTGCCTACTTCTGAAGCCAAAGCATCAAAATTAACACGTTCACCAACAGCCACCTGAATTGCTCCTGTTGGCATATTCACTTGCATGTTTGCTTTATTTCTATTTGTATTCTTTACTGAATGAACTGCTGCTGTTCTGTGTCTATCATTTGCACGATATGTTCTAGAACTTGCAACTAAAGTCCGAGAATATTTATTCGGAGTACTTTTTTTAGCAGCAGTTTTCTCTGTGCTCTGAATAAGCTCCCAGTTCAATTTCTCTGGAGAATCCAAGATCATTTGAAGAAAATCGCTTGTTTTTGATGTTGCTTTTTTAACTTTTTCTTTAAAAGGGTCAGCATTTTTCTGAACAAAGTTATTCAATTTATTAGAGAAATTTTTAGTCCCTTCACTAATATTGTTGATTTTCTCCTTGACCCCTTCACTGAGACCTGGAATACTATTTTTCAGATAATTCCCTGTAACATTAATCTTATTTTTAAGAGGCTCTCTCACGTTATTCAGTATTTTATTAGAAGCAGGTACTTTTCTTGATATTTTCTCGGTCAAGTTGTCAACTCCCCCCATCAGATTCCCCGTCTGATTACCGATGAAACTTTCGAGTTGTTTACTCCAATGATCAATTGTAGTAGGAGTAGCAGCCTTTATGTTGTTCACTTTTATAGCTACTTCATTATTAAAACCAATCATACCTTGTTTGAAGTCTTGTGTAGTCTGATCGATACTTTCCTTTAAAGATTTTGTCCAGCCTTTAAGATGCGTTTTGGCATACCAAACTTTCTCCATTCCTTTCTCCCCTAACGGCTCAAACAATTTTTCACCTATTTCTCCAAATATATAACCAAGGACAGGAGCTAACACAACTCCAGCATAGGGAACTTTTGAACCGACTTGCATACCAAAGGATTTCCCTAAAATATTTCCGGTTTTTCCTGCAACCAATTTCCCAATCAGTTTATATTTTTCTTCTCCCTTAGCATTTAGAATCTCACTTATATCAAAGCCTAAATCAGCAAACCCAATAGCTTTTCCTCCATATTTCGCTGCACCTTTTAATCCTGTTTTCAGCCAAGAAGGAGTACTGGAAAATATAGAAGCTGCTTGCGTGTATACAGTAGATGTTTTAATTTGATTTGCTACATCGTCGATCCAAGTTTTAGTATTCTTTAACCATGTAGGCATTGCAGCAACTTGTGACAGAGTAATGGCCCTGTAGGCTTTAACAGTTTTATTTAGTGATTCTACAAAGTCTTTCGGCTTATTAAAAAACTTAAAGAAGTTCATAAGATCCATAACAGGTTTTTTTATAACAATCTTCTGTTTTTCATTATTTTTACTCGCTGAACTTTGAGAAATTTGAGACTTACCAAGATTGCTGGATATTTTAGACCCTAAAGGTATGTTAGGGATTGCAACATTATTATTTTTTCCATTTTTCTGATTTTTTTGTTGGATACTAATTTTGTTTTGCTGTTCGATCAAGGAATGATTAAACCAATAGGAACCGCCATTCTTAGCGCAAGTTGTCATCTTACATTTTGAGCAGTCCTTGGAACAGGAACATTTAACAGCAATCTTAATTCCAGATAAATTTCGGGTCAGGCGATTTATTTTATATAAACGTGAAGTTAAATTACTCAACGCATTAGAAAGTCGCTTAACTGACTCCGTAGTTTGGTCAATAACTATCTTTTGTCTTTGGAAACTACTAAGCCCAAAATTTCTTGCCCTCTTCTGGATACTCTCAAAGTATCGATCCATAGCTTTTAATTCTTTATTAACTCTACTTAAACTTCTTATATCCAAAATATCATCCACACCTACACCTCCTTTTACTACTACATATTATCTGCTAGAGCATCTAGTTCTTCTTCAGCAAACGCCAGCAGCAGCATGCGCTCACCGCGAGGAAGCCGCCAAAAGTCTCCGGGACGAAGGTGGTGCCGGACCCACAAGTGGTACAGCATCGTCGTCATTCCCCCGGAGCTGATTAGTTTTTTAGATCTGCAATCTCAACGCCAAAACCGGACAGTTCCAGCACTTTATCCCCTACTGCGTCCAGTTCACCCGCCAGCAGCATACGACGGACAGACTGCTCACCACCGGACAGCTTCAAGCGGCTTGTAATCCGAGGATCGCCCCAACCGTTAAGGGACAGGCCCTTCACTTCCAGCTTTCCGGTAGCTTCCGAAATCAACAAGGCGTTGAACGTTTCGGTATCTACTTTTTCATCTACGGCACCCTTCACGGTTCGACGAATCGTGCAACGCTCACGAATGCTGTCCACCTTACTGGAGGTCAGGCCGTGCAGCACAATTTTCATATCGAGGCGCTTGATACGAACCGTTTCTTCCGGTAGTTTTTCAGCGGCTTCAAACAAACTGTCCAAAATTTGTTCTTCTGTCATATTCTCATTCAAGCTCATAAGTCATTCTCCCTTATTGTTTATTTCAGAATTTCACAAATTCTTATATGCATTTGGGGAACGAGACACCTGATAGTATCTCATTCCCCGTTCACCAATTTAGTTTGCTACAATCGGATCAAGCAGCTCATAGCCTTCGAAGGTAAAAGTCGTTTCTTCTGGCACTTCTTCCCCTGCAGTCCAGTTAGCCAATTGAATTTTATCCGGCATGCAGCGAATCAAACGAACACGTTCATGCCCAAAAGATTCGGGATCGTCCAGCTTGGAAATAATATCGAATTTCTCAAAACCACGACGAATCATATCAGAAGTCACTTTGTAACCACTCATCGTTCCAGTACCTTTTTTAGCTCCATTTTTATGGACTTTCCACGTATTACCTACCAAATTCAGTTCTCTTTTATCAATTTCCACGCTAGCTTCCAGCTTGTTAATATGTGTCTGCCATACCCCATCAATATATGCCTGACCAAACGTACCTAAAATAACTCTTGAAGCATCCAACATTTCTTTTTCCTCCTCAAAATAATTCATAATATAGTTCGAGATTTCACAAAATCCTCGTTGTTAAAATGCTACTGCAATCCTACTGATCACCTGCGAAATGCTTATGCGCGTAAAATGCTGATTTATTGCACGTAAAATGTGCCGAACAGCTGCTCCATCACGTCGGTGAGCTTCACGTTCCATTGCAGGAACACTTGATCCGGCTCCGGTTTGATGACTGGCGCATCACCGTAGTAGGCTGGGTCGAGAATGACATCGTAGCCATCTGCCTCGATCACGTTGCTCAGCGACAGCTGTGCCAGGTATTCTTTGATCGCACCGATGAGTGCCAGACGGCCTTCCACCGTGTTGTTGATTTTGCCAATGTAAGTCTCTTCGGCTGCACGCTGCAAGTCAGCGTTAATGGCATCCATAACACGGATGGAACGGATTTTCTTCCATGCGTTGTTTTGTCCGGCAGACGGGTTCACCAAGCTGTTGATTCCACGCAGCGCTTTGACCTGACGGCCGTCGAAGAACAGGAGGAACACCCCGTTACGGACAGCCTGTTCCTGCTCGGAACGTGTCCAGCGGCGGGTTACATCCTCAAAAGGCGTAACCGCGTACGTTGCGGATTGGTTCAAACGTTGGCCTGCAATCAGCCCGGCTACATAGGCAGCCGTTTGGGCGGAGCTGTAGTCCGTACCTGCCAGGCGTACACCTGTACCCACATTCACGATGCCTTCATGGTTCAGCGCCAGGGAACGTGCAGAGGCCAAGCTGACAGCTGTTTTGGACACATCGTCTGCCGCAGAACCGCCGAATACAGCGATGACGCCTTTGCCTTCGCTCCGCACACGTTTGATCCAGGCAGCAAAGCTTTGCAGCAATGCCAGATCGGCTGCATAATCGAGGGCCAGCACATTAAACTCCTGTCCTTCAAGTGCTTCCTGCATGGCGATGTAATCGGCATTAACCAGCTTGCTATTGCCGCTATTGCCGCCTGTCAGATGCACGCCGCTAACATCCGCTGGAATGCCACCTTCGCCGACAACCTCGGCCTTCACCCATACGTTTTCGCTATTTTCGTTCAGCGCCTTGGCAATCGAAGCAGCCGTACCGTCACTGCCTTTGTACGTACCCAGCAGCTTGGTTCCTTCATAAAGGCGCACCTCACGAGCTTGCTCGTCACCCAAAGTCGGCTGTACCGTTACGGCAAAACCATTACCGCGGCTTCCTGTGTACAAAGCCTTCAAACGCAGCACGTCGGTCGGGGTCTCGCCACCGCTTTTCAGCGTTACAGACGCTTCAGCAGCCGTGTCATCTGCCAACCGGTAAGCGAGCAGTTTTTTCGGACCTCCCAGCAAAGCCAGATACAATGTGGAATATGCTGTCGCACCGTTCTCACTGTCGCCGGAGAAGATTTGACTAATAGCCGTTTCACTGTCAACCTCTACAAACTCACGTACAGGGCCCCAATTTGCCTTGACGGGTACAACGACCGTACCACGTGATCCACCTTGAATCGCTGAAGCTGCTGCTGCCTGAAAATTCATATACAAACCCGGCAATACCGGTTTATTCGTGTTTTCCCATGTTCCGCCTGCCATAATTAATCCACCTTCGCTTTCATAAATTGTTCGATTTTAGTGTGTGCTTCTGCTACCGTAAACAGCTTGTCTTGTGCGCCAAAAAAGGCGCCTGCCAGCACTTCTTCTTTCACAGAAAACAATGATTCTGCGTGCTCCTTTAGTTCCTCCAGCGTGTAGCGTGGGCCACTCGCTTCCTGCCCGTCATGTACCGGGGCCTTTTCTTGGTTTTCCAAGGTCACTCGGACCACCTCATTTCAAAATAGGATGAATTTCCACTCTGCGAATCAATGCCGCTTCCTCAGCCGGACGCATACGCCGCTGTACCAGCGTCAGCCGAAGCTGACCGTCTAAAATGGCATCTGCCTGCAAATCGGCTGATGCTTCAGCCGTAGACATATAACGGCCCTTGTCCTGCTCCAGAGGAAGCTGGATTTGAGCGGCAAAGCCTTCGACCAGCGCGGAAGCTGCGCGATTCTCTTCGGTTGTATCCGGGGCGGTGATATGCCCGATGAACCGTTTGCGGAGCTCATACATGGAAGCTCCCGCCATCCGGGTTTCGCAGCCGCTCAGCCGCCATAATACCGCGTGGCTTCCCGGCTGTGCAGGCCATGCGTCGGCGTATACCGACCACGATTCGCCCAGTTGCTTCTGCGTCCAGCGGACCAGCGCTGCCAGCCATTCTTCTGGCTGTGCTGCACCAGGTGCTGGAGTAGCCGAACCGCCTTCCGTTTCAGGCACATACACGCCAAAACGCAGCGTTCTATAGGCCTTGCCCGTAACCGTGTCCAGCTTTTCTGCATCCCGCACGCCCAAATAGTGTGCGGTAAAAGCCGACGTGTCCTCACCTTTGCCTGTCACCGATGCCCGGTGCAGTCCGGCAATCAAGGCATTCGCCCATACATCGGCCTGCGCCAGCCCCGCTTGTCCTGCGTACAGCTTGATGCGGACAACCTGCCGGTAACCGGCCCAGGAAGACTTCCAGATTTCCTCGCCTAGCGCCATAACTGCATACGGCTCCTCTGCCGTCTGTGATGGGGGCTGAACATCGTATACACGCCCTTGCAGTGCTGGAATAATGTCAATGAGCTTTTGCTTAAAGGCTTGTCTCATCCTGTGGCATGCCACCCTTGCGTATCCTGCGCTCGCATGTTGTGACTGTTTAGCCAGGCTTTTTTCCACTTCCATGTTCTCATCCGGCGCAGTCTTGTACTCATACATTGCAGCATCCCTTGCTTAGGCAACACGACTCCTCCTTTCTATCAACGAATTCCCGGGAAGTGACAGAGACGATCACCGCATGAAAAAACCGGCCCTATTGGCCGGCTAACGTTTGACTGTGTGTGTCTTCGGTATGTCCTCTTGTCTTGATTCCCGATGATATAATCTTACACCCTTATAACGAATGCGTTGCCGGAGAAATGGACGATAAAAGTAGAGACTAGGGATGAAGTTAGGCGGCATTTTGCGAACGTTTGTTCCTATGTTTAAAAATGCGTTTAATCTCCTTGTTGATGCTGTACACAAAAAATAACCGCCCTTTAAAAAGGCGGTTATTATATCGTTTAATTCAATGAATTATAAATATTTACAGTGTACCTAGTAATGGCTTCATCGTATTCCGGATACTCATATTTCAAACTGCTTGCCACAGCCTTAGCGTATGTTCTAAACAATGAATAACAAGTAAGTAAAGACTGCCACATTTCTCGATAGCCGTTCTCAGAGTAAGTAGATAGTAGGCTTTCCCAATCTTCATTAGGAAGATACTGATTTATAAATTTATAGTTTTTTCCTACACTAAAGGTGTACCCTTGCTCTGATCCAATCTTCCAAGCCATCATTCGCAACAAATTAGGTCGTGCAATCTCGTTCAAATGGTCAATAGCAAACAGGATTTCTTTTCTCGCCAATCCTTTTACGATATAAGTTGAAACCATCCAAAATTCATTACAGCAATCATCAAATTCCCTTGTAGTGGGCTTTTTAATCCAATATTGATGATCGTTTGCGATCACTTCCTCTTGGATCAGCACATCCTTGTCGAGCAGAACCTCAACTAAACCATCGCTATTCGTAAAATAATCCTCTACCTCGTTTATAGGGATCAGTGTCAGATCTAATTTGTTTCCATCCTCAAAAAGAATGATATATGAAAACCAGTTACCTAGTTCTGATGGAAAAAGCTCCATATCCTCGGGTTTTTGCATCATAAGCCTATCCCCAAACACGTTCAGCCATTGATCACTTTCCTTGAAAGAATCCATATTTGTTACAAAGTAAGAAATATCATAATCTTGAAATGAATCAGGAGGAACATTGAAGTTTGTACGTGATCCTTCCATCGTGACCAATCGTATTCTTTTATCGTTCATAGCAAACTTTACAAGCATATTCATCATTTCTGGTTCACTTCTCACTACATCCGTCCTCCGTTCCCATTTTAATTGAGACCTATGCTTCTTATTCACCTTTATGGTTCATACTCCTTGCTGTCTAAGTTAATAGAGCCACAGACTGTGACCCCTATGCATTTACCGAACCCAGTCTTCGATCCGCGCCCTTCTGCAAGCTTGCCAGATTCAAAACGCCTTGGTCTGCCAGCGCTAGCGCCATTTTATAAAAAGCACGCGTGCGAAGCTTCGTATACGTATCCTTGCTGACTGGTGGGTCCAACACATAATTATAAACCTTGTAATCGAACACATCGTCATCTTTTAAATAACGTTCACGGATGAGTAGCTGTTCACGTTCATTCAAGCGGCTCACTACAGCATCCACCATTTGGCAATAGGCCAAGCGGGCTGCAGGAGCATCTACATTATATACAGCAGTCCGGGCTGTTGGATCGCTTGTCACATTCGTGGGTCCGTTCGGGCGGTCCGTATAGCCAGCAGTAATAAAGCTTTCCCGATCCATAAAGGTTATTGTTTTATAAATCCGGTATTTCTCAAATACACCCTCCAATGCATTCTGCGTTTTGCGACGGTCTAATTCGGGTAAGTTATTTCTCATGAAAAGCAACACTCCTTATATTATGCCTTTTGACAATGATGTATTTTTAAATAAAAAACGCACTTGTTTACATTTTGTTCCCCTTTTGTTCGTATCTTGAGTATAACATAACATTATTTAGGATAGGTATCCATCGTGAAAAAAGGCAATATAGCCCCAAAAACAGGATATTCGCTCTACTTTTCTATGCCTTTTGGCATATTACGTGTTTTTACTATTTACCTAATGGTATAATAGAGCTGAATCTATGATTCTATTGCAGAAAGGAGCTCCATTGTGGAACAGCCAGCATTCGGAACCTACCTAAAACAGCAGCGTGAGCACAAGCAATTGAGCATCAACCAATTGGCAGATGCCGCAGGTATTAGTAATTCACAAATTTCCCGCATCGAAAATGGACTGCGTGGAGTTCCCAAACCCTCCACCCTCCGCAAAATAGCGGACGCGCTCAGCGTATCCTATACCGAAATGATGAAGGCCGCCGGATATTGGGCAGATGATGATTCTATAGAGCAAAATCCGCATGAGCTTTATCGTTCTACTGTACCAGAATGGGCAAACTCCAAAGACCGCCGGGATTTTAAAAAAATGCTGGAGGAAGACGACGAATTAATGTTTGATGGCATTCCGCTCGATGAAAAAGACCGTCAACGGATCAAGGACGTACTGACAGGCCTGTTCTGGGAAGCCAAGCAAATGAACAAACATAAAAAGCCCGCAGATCCCGGGGCGAGCAAAGATCAGGGATAGCAGGTGAACGCATGAACGAACTCATTCACAAACTTGTCCGAAAATACCGTACCAATTGCCCCTTCGATATTGCGAAAGCCCTAGGCATCCATATCCGATATTGCGATCTGGGTTCCACAACCAAAGGGTTGTATTATCACAAGCTGCGCAGAAGATTTATCGTCATTCACAACGGCCTTACACCAGAATGGGAACGGTTCGTCTGTGCGCATGAATTGGGACATGACCGACTGCATAAAGGCATTAGCCGCTTTTTTATGGAGGAACATTCCTACTTTTCTCCAGGAAAATTTGAACAACAGGCTAATCGCTTTGCTGTGCTGTTGCTGAGTGAAGGGAATCCACCGTTGGCTGACGAAACATTGGATCACTATTTACCCCGGATCGGGCTGCCCAAAGAGACTGCCCTTTTTTTTGATCACAAAACAGAACAATAGTTCCTATTCTATGAGTTGATTGTCTATTACTGCCTCTATAATATAGGTAACTAGATGGTGGATTTAACAACCGATATCTCAAAAAAATGTAGTGCTTTGATATAAAATAAGAGTTATTTTTACAATCATCTGATAAAATGTGGACGTAAGCGGTTTCTCTAATTCATTCATTTTATGGGAGGTTGAAGGAACAACATGAACTCATGGAAAAAACTCTCGTCGATCTTGACGACCGCCGCGCTTCTACTTGGTTGTCTCGGCACAGCAGCAGCGGACCCAGTTGCTAATGCGGGAACAGCAGGAACGGGAACAACACCGTCTCCAGTCAGCGGTAAACACATCACCATCCTACATACGAATGATACCCATGCCCACGTGGTCGCCAACGACAAGGAAATGGGCTTCGCCAAGCTGGCGGGCATTATCGATCAATATCGCGCCGCCAATCCTAATACATTACTGCTGGATGATGGGGATACCGTTCATGGAACGACCTTCGCTACTTTGGTCAATGGTGAAAGTATCGTAAAAGTAATTAACAAGCTGCGCTATGATGCAATGGTTCCCGGTAACCATGAGTTTAATTACGGCTGGAAGCATCTGGTTGAGCTGAGTAAAGAGATTCAGTTCCCTGTACTGAGCGCCAACATTAAGCAAACGGACGGAACACGTTTGTTCCAACCGTATACTATTAAAGAAGTGGATGGCGTTAAAATCGGTATTATCGGCCTAACTACGCCTGAAACGGCATATAAAACCAATCCTAAAAATGTGGAAGGCATTCAATTCACCGACCCTGCGGCTGAAGCCAAAGCGGCCGTAGACGAAATCCGCAGCAAAGTGGATGTTGTTGTTGCTCTGGGTCACCTGGGGCAAGATGCGTCCAGTAAAGACACCAGCCTCAAGGTCGTGAAGGAAGTGCCTGGCATTGATATTTTCATCGACGGACACAGCCATACCGTGCTGGAAAAAGGCTTGATCGGTGACAATGGCACGTTGATCGCTAGTGCAGGTGAATACACCAAGTATCTGGGTGTAGTGGATCTATGGGTAGACGGTGGTAAGGTTGTCCAAAAGCAAGCGAAGCTGATCGATTCGACTCAAGCTGCTGACGTTCAGCCTAACGCTGAAATTGCTGCATTAATCGCCTCCATTCAGAAAGAACAAGAACCTATTCTTAAAGAGGTTGTAGCACAAACAAGTGTAGATCTGGAAGGGGCGCGCGAAAAGGTACGTGCGGGTGAAACCAATCTCGGCGACCTGCTCACCGATGCTATGCGTGACGTTACGGGAGCAGACGTGGCTTTAACAAACGGTGGCGGCATCCGGGCTTCCATCAAAGCAGGCACGGTTACCAAGGGAGACGTCATCACCGTACTGCCTTTCGGTAACCAAATCGTTATCCTGAAAGTGAAAGGCTCTGACCTTCAGGCCGCACTGGAAAATGGCGCAGCCTCCTACCCGGAACCGAGCGGGGGCTTCCCACAAGTATCCGGCATCTCGTTCAAAATAGACACCTCAGCAGCCAAAGGCAGCCGTGTTCACTCCATCCTGATTGGTGGAAAGGCCCTTGATCCTGAGGCAACATACACACTGGCTACCAATGATTTTACTGCTGTAGGCGGTGACCAATATACGATGTTCGCTAAATACCCACAGGCAGGTATGTTCGGATCGCTGGATGAAGCGTTAATCCGCTATATGCAAAAAGTGGGCTCTGCTAGCCTGCAAGTACAAGCGGCCGGCCGTATTCAAGAAGCCAAGGCAGACGGAAAAGCTTCTGTCCCTGCCACACAAGCTGTGCCGTCTGCTCCGACCACGACGCCAGCACCTCTGCAGGAGATACCGCAATCCGATTCCATAGCGGCTGCGAAACCAGCACCTGCAAAGTCTCAAACTAGCAAACCACAGCAGGCATCGACCACTGCACAAGCTGCAAATAGCCATGTGTATGTTGTGAAATCTGGGGATACACTGTATGACATTTCCCGCAAACACGGCACTACCTGGCAACAGCTTCAGCAGTTGAATAAGTTGAAGAATCCTCACCGCATTTATCCGGGGCAAAAGTTAGACCTCCCGGCCTAATTCAATAGCTAGCAACAGCAGCGTTCGGAATCCAGGTGTTTTCGGATACTGCTATATGTTAGGAGTTTTTAGATATGCGATAGTCCAAGCCCATTTGGACATCGCATATTTTTTTTGAAAGCAAGCCTTTTAACCGCTGACAAGTTGTGAACCGAGAGGTATGATGGAGAAGAGTTATTCGGGCAGAGAACATTTGTCCCGGTATCCATCGGGATCAGTTATGTGTGTGGAAGGAGTCCTTTAAATGCAATACATTATTTATGATCTTGAATTTACCGTTAGCCGTAACGCCAGATATTCCTCCGAAATCATTGATATCGGTGCCGTCAAAGTTATTCATGGAGAAGATGGTCTATTCGTGGCGGATACGTTTCACAGTTTTGTGAGACCATCAAATCGGCCTGTAATCTCTACAGATACTGTTCAATTTACGGGTATTACTCAACGAGACATTGATGCCGCTCCACTCTTTCCTGAAGCTGTGAAGCAATTTATTGCCTGGCTAGGCACGGATTCGACCTATTATTTATGCGCATGGGGCCCGGATGACCGTCAGAAGCTGGTATCCCATTGTCGTACTCATCATGTAGATCTCGGTTGGATTCATAATACAAATGATATACAGAAGCAAATTTCCCGTCTGTTTAGTTCCAATGGAAAGTATCGTCAGTTGAGCCTGTCTCAGGCGTTGGAATTGTGCAACATTGAGTTTGACGGTCAACAGCATCGAGCACTGGATGATGCCGTGAATACTGCTCAGGTTTTCATGCACCATTTTGATCGTCTTACATTAGTTCATAATGCTGCCGATGATGAAGAAAGTCGCGGCTCAAAGCTCGTCTACTCTTCGCCAGAAGAAGAACAGGAGCAGTACAGTCCCTTCGGCAATCTCGCCAACCTGTTTAAGGACCGTTAAGCAGATAGCTCCCCGGCCCGTCCCGGGGGATCTTCCCCCCTGTTATTCTTGATTTCCAGCCTTCTTATCGAAGTAAAACGCCCCCCAGGTTCGCAGCATTTCTTGCATACGTTTGCGGTACCGTAAAGGTTCCAGAATCTCGGCTTCAGCTCCATAGGATGTGAGCCAATCCAGAAATTCACGGTCATGATTGACCGTCACCTCAAACAACAAACTTCCATCCGGCAAATCCTTGAGAAGAGGCTTGATGAACAGTTCCTCTTCTTTGACCCGATATACAGAATCGGCAGAAAAACGTACCACAAACCGAATATTTTGATTTCCTTTGGTCACCGACCAGGTACCTTTAAAAAACATTTCCATTTCAGATGTATTTTTTTGAAACGTATACGGCAAAATCCTCATATTCCGAAAGCGGCTGATCCGAAAGGTTCTCATGGCGGATTGCTTATGACAAAAACCAAGCATATAGAACCGCCGGTCTTGAGGAACCAAACAATAAGGATCTACTTGCACCAATGATACATCTTCATTTTGAGGCGAGCTGTATTCCGCTTCAATTGTCTGCTGCGTAAGACTCGCCAAAACAATCAGCCTGAGCAGATAGGGCTGGTTTTCCCGATCAAGTGTCGAGCCGAGCCGGATGATATTTTTCATTTCCTGCGCGAAGCTCGTCTGGTCCATCTTTTTTTTCTGACTAGAGGCCATCACTTTCTCATAAGCACTTTCAAAAGCTGGCGGTAAAAGAGGCTTTATCGTTTCCATCATCTCTCCCAGCTTGGTAAAAGCCTCTGCCTCTTCTTCTGTCCAATTCAGAGGATACAAAGCAAAATTGCTAATAAAAATGTACCCCTTGCCATGCCCCATATTCGCGATCGGAATATGCATAGCGCTTAGCGCCTCCATATCTCGGTATATGGTACGTTCTGATGTTTCACAACGTTCGGCAAGCTCTCTTGCCAATATCCCCGGATTTGCCTGAACAATAGTAATAATCCGCATTAAACGTATCAACCGATCAGTCAAGGAAGTCTCTCCTTTACAAAAAGATAGTAAATTAGACTCACTAATTTGCTCAAATAAACTAGCATAATTATCTATCTCAGCCTATCATTCTCCGTAAAATGAACATCTCCTATCGATATTTCCTTATTAAAAAAGACCTTAGAGCTATACGCTTTAAACGATACAAAAGGCCCACTCCATTTATTGCGTAGGGACAAAAGTAACTCGGCTTCCTCCAGATAGTCCATGTCTTCGCTTCTGGCTGCACATATAAGCAATTCATCTGCTTGTCTCGTAAGGATGAACGCTCCTCGCTCAGGCTCCCCTTTCTCGTACATACGCAATGCCTTTTTCACAATTGGGGACGTCTCATTCAGCTTTATGTATTTTTCCACCTTCGGGTTGGATGGCATGCTCAGCAAACCAAGATGATGCGTGTAATGGATATAGAGCTGGTCCGTCCGGATCAGCGTTCGCTTTTCCTGCGATGGCTTGCGCCAGCTCCACTCGATCATTCCAATCGTATGTCTTCCGGACGCGTGAGCAGGGATAGAAAACGTCAAAATAGCTTGTCTATATTTGCCCCGCCATACATCACCACAGTGAACAAACATGCAATCACCGTTTTCTGATTCTTTAAACCCGAGTCTCACCCCTTCAACTTTTAATAGATTTACCCCGTTTTCTGGATTGAACTGAAGTTGAAGGTCACATCCCGCTGCCTTCGGTATTAGGTTCCCTTTTCTTTTACGTATAGCTCCATAGCCCCATTCTATCAGTAGATTTACTTGTTTGGACCCATTCGCCGATATAGACTCTCTGTCCCATGTGTACGTTACATTGAGCATTGACTTCACCACTGGTAAATTCCCCCTAAAAGAACATGTAACTCTAAATTAACAGTGTTATCTGACACTATATTGTCAGGGAACATATGTTTGATTGTGAAAATTATACATGGTAATCTTTATGAAAGGGGACCTAATTCGCGAAATAACATTTTAATCCTTTCCAATTGCATAAATACGCAAAAATAGCCCGGCGTATGCCGGGCTACATGATAGTCTACTTCATATATTTAAACTTATGAAATTGAAGTTTCCGTTAAAGAAACATTCGTCTTTGTGCAAACATCGGATATAGGAGCAAAAGTAGTGCTGTCCACGATGAGCTCCTTTGATAATGGCTTTCCATTAACAGTAATTTTTAAAATGGTATAGTTTTGCTCTCTGTCGTTCATCTTTCAAAATCTCCTTCTATATCTATTTTTAATATATTTCAGCTCATATATTCCTCTTCAAGCCCTGATCAGGTGCGGGTTGTTCTTTACTCGTTTGTTGGGAAAACTGCCGGAATGTTGCCGCTTCCTTGATATACCCGTTTTAAGGTACACTTAAACTAATATATCGAGTTTTTTTGATCATCTTTTCCCGTATTTGTCGTCTGTATATTCTAAAACCTGCATCCAAATCATTATATTGTACGTAACCATGTGTTATGGGTAATGATCTGTAACATCTAACATCTTGGTTTATCAAAAGGGGGACATCTCTTGGCACGAGCAACTTGTCGCTTGGCTTTGTACCGCCGCATTGTCTGCGCTGCTATAGCACTTTTGTTTATTTTTGGGGTAACTCGTGTACCCGAAGTTCATGCTGCTTATTGGGATGATGTATATCAAGGCTTTGAGCAGTTTTCGCGGTTGCCCGGCGATGTGTACCAACTCAAGGAAAGCTACCGACAAACACAGGAAGATCTGGAAAAGGCCCGCACCAGCATTGAAACCTATCAGAAGCAGAACGCCCAACTGCTGGAGCAAAACCGCAAACTGAACGACACTGTTACAGAATTAAAAAATCTTCAAACCCAGCGCGATCAGGCTTCACACCGAAATAAAATGCTCATCATCACGGCTATCATTCTGCTGGCCGGTTATTTTATCGGTATCCGACTGTTGCGTTACGGGATGCGTCGACGTTCGGGAAGATACTAACTGCCTGAAAGGATGAAAGGTCTGAATGGACATACAAGCAGGACAACACCATGATGAAAGCGTCGGTTCAGTCGTAACGCTCGACCTGACTGAAGGGGAAAAGCTGCACGTTCTGCATCCGCAGCAAATTATCGCGTATCGCGGCCCCAGTGCAGGCCGTAGTGATAAGCTGATGAATATTAAAGGCATGTACCGCAAGCACAAACTGATTCAGGCCGATTTCACAGGGGCTTGCCGACTAATTGCCGCACTTCCTCCTGGCTTTAGTCTGAAGATGATCAAGCTTGAAGGAAGCGATGATCTGTTATACGATTTTCGCAACCTGTTCTGGTACAGCGCCGGCATCCAAATGCGTACCAAGCTACTAAGCATGAAAAACATGTTGTTTAGCCGTGATGTCATTAAAATGAAATTTGACGGTATAGGTCACATTGGTATTTTGACACAGGGATTGGTATGTCAAGAACAACTTCATCCGTCAGAGCCGATCTATGTCGATGCGAGCAGCGTCATAGCCTATCCAGAAAATGCCAAGCTGGAGTTAACCGTATACGGTAACCATCTGGCCAGCCAGCATATGAACTATCATTTTAAAATGACTGGACATGGTACTGTATTATTTCATGCCGGTGAGCATCATCGGCGGCTTCAGCAGGATATGAACGACGATGGCGTAATCAAACGACTTTTAAGGGAAATCATTCCGTTTGGTGGAGTGTTTATCAAATAGTCCTGCCATGCTATAATGGCAATGCTATTAATGAAGCTGTCTGTCCTCGTGGCAGATGCTAATGAAGAAAATCCATGCATAACGCATGGGAGAGGTTCGCGAACTCCCTCTATAAAAAACTAACGATGCTTTGTCCTCCGCATATGAAAATGAACTTGCGGGGCAAGGCCTGTTTTTTGTTGAAGCCGGTTCAAGAACTCTCTTTCTTCCACGTGACAAGACGCTGTGTCTTACACCATTCCAAGAAGATCGAGAGGTTTTTTTATGTTCACAAACGAAAAAGCAGTCGTCGTATTCAGCGGCGGCCAAGACAGTACAACCTGTTTATTTTGGGCAAAAAAACATTTTGCCGAAGTAGAAACTGTGACGTTCGATTACGGTCAGCGCCACAAGCAGGAAATTGAAGTTGCCGCCGGAATCGCCAGCGAGCTGGGTGTTCCGCAAACGGTACTGGATATGAGCCTGCTCAACCAACTTGCCCCGAATGCCCTCACACGCACCGACATTGACATTACTCAAGAGGAAGGCGAACTGCCTAGCACATTTGTAGACGGTCGTAATCTATTGTTCCTGAGCTTCGCAGCAGTTCTCGCCAAGCAAAAAGGAGCGCGCCATATCATTACAGGCGTTTGCGAGACAGATTTCAGCGGCTATCCCGATTGCCGGGATTCCTTTATTAAATCGCTGAACGTCACACTGAACCTTTCGATGGACTATCCCTTTGTGATTCATACCCCGCTCATGTGGTTGAACAAGGCCGAAACCTGGCAAATGGCCGATGAGCTGAAAGCTTTTGAATTTGTAAGAACCCGTACACTAACGTGCTATAACGGCATCATTGGCGATGGCTGTGGCGAATGTCCTGCTTGTAATCTCCGTCGTGCCGGACTAGAGCAGTATCTCGCGGTGCGCGGAGCTTCCTCCCAAGGAGTTGAAGGTCATGCGTGAGCCAGGTACCTTTCGCATTGTCGACAAGCTCCAGCAGTTCGGGACAGACATTGAGCGCTCTCAGCTGCGCTATCACCGCAAGCGTGTACTTGTTAGCAAACAATTTACGTTCGATGCAGCACACCATTTGCACTGTTACGAAGGCAAATGCAAAAATCTGCACGGACATACTTATATCGTCGTATTTGGCATAAGCGGAATACCGGGAGAAACAGGTCTAACGCTGGATTTTGGTGATATCAAAACGATCTGGAAAGAGCGAATTGAGCCTTTTCTGGATCACCGTTACTTGAATGAGACGCTTCCTCCAATGAATACAACGGCGGAAAATATGGTCGTCTGGATCTTTGAACAAATGGAGTCTGCCTTGACCTCGGATGCATACTGCAATCGTGTTGAAGGTGGACGTACCGAATTTGTAAGGTTGTTCGAGACACCTACCAGCTACGCCGAGTTCCGACGGGAGTGGATGTTCGATGAGTAATACCGTAAATGCTAATACCGTAACTACTCACCAACCTACGACAACTCTCGATAGGGCTAAAGCAGCCCCTATTCCTGTACTTGAGGTGTTTGGTCCCACCGTTCAGGGCGAAGGTATGGTCATTGGTCGTAAAACGATGTTTGTTCGTACCGCAGGCTGCGACTACCATTGCTCATGGTGCGACTCCGCCTTTACCTGGGACGGCAGCGCCAAGGATCAAATTCGACGTCTCAGTGCCACAGATATTTGGCAGGAACTAAAGTCCATCGGCGGCGAACGGTTCTCGCATGTGACCCTTTCCGGAGGCAATCCTGCCCTGCTGCCACAGCTTGGGGCGCTGATTACCCTGCTACGCAGTCAAGGCATTGCCACCGCTGTCGAAACACAAGGCTCCCGTTGGCAGGAATGGCTGTACGATATCGATGATGTGACCTTATCCCCGAAGCCGCCCAGCTCTGGCATGACGACCAACTGGGACGTACTGGATGATATCGTGGCCCGTCTGACCAACCGGAAGATGGCTGGAGAGTCCAAGTCTACAACAAACGTCTCCATCACAACGTCCGCAAAGAAATCAGAGGATGAATCGGTCAGACTATATGCTGGAGCATGCAGCCTGAAGGTCGTCATCTTCGATGACACCGATCTCGCCTATGCCCGCACCATTCACGAGCGCTATCCACATATACCGTTGTTCCTCCAGACGGGTAATCCAGATGTGAACACGGAGAACACCGGACAGATTGCGGAGTCTCTGCTCCATCGTTATGAATGGCTTATCGACCGCGTCATGGACGATTCCAGACTAAACGATGTAAGAGTACTCCCGCAGCTCCACACCCTCGTATGGGGCAACAAACGCGGCGTATAACACGTATATACAATATATTCCATGCGAGCTGTATATGATACACAAGATACACCAAATTAGTCGAAGTACACCCTCGACACCCAAAGCCATATAAAAAGAGAGAAACGCTCGTCCGCGAGGACGGGGTTTCACAATAAAATATCGCTCCTTAAATATAAGGAGCGAAATTCCATTTCTGCCCAACCCACATGTAAACGGGTAGGGACTTTATGGTGTTGACGGCGGTCAGCAGCGGAGCGGAGGATTTGAAGCTGGAGAAGCGTTAGCGTTCGCCTTTGAAATGGGATTCTAACCTATAGATCTTTTATCAGAAAGAATCCCATTTCAACAGCGATTGGAAGCTCAAATCCTTCGCGAAGCGTCGCCTAACCGAACCTCCCCACCATAACTCCCTCTCCCTTTTACCAAACTAAACCAACTTTAAGGAGCCTCACTCAACATGACCGGAAGAAAACCTGAAGAAATGACCGACGTTACCCTACTTGGCAATCAAGGCACACAATACACTTTTGCCTATGATCCTGCCATTCTCGAAAGCTTTGATAATAAACACCCGTACCGCGATTATTTTGTAAAATTCAATTGTCCAGAGTTCACCAGCCTGTGCCCGATCACAGGACAACCTGATTTTGCAACCATCTACATCAGCTACATTCCTGATATTAAAATGGTTGAAAGCAAGTCCCTTAAGCTGTACCTGTTCAGCTTCCGCAACCACGGTGATTTCCATGAAGACTGTGTCAATATCATCATGAATGACTTGATTAAGCTGATGGACCCTCGCTACATTGAAGTATGGGGCAAATTCACGCCACGCGGCGGCATCTCGATCGACCCGTACACCAACTACGGCAAGCCGGGAACGAAATATGAGCAAATCGCAGAGCATCGTATGATGAACCATGATATGTATCCAGAGACGGTGGATAATCGATAGGCTGATCCTCTCTGTGCACTTGCATACAAATAAACAAAGGGCTGTCCCACAGGTCAAAAAATGACGCAGGGACAGCCCCTTGTTTTCTAGTTTATTGAATAATCCATAAAAGGATTACGCTTGTGACGTTTACACACTCAGATCAAATTTTGATTTTTTATATTCATAAGGGGTTTTCCCCATAACTTCCTTAAAAGCTTTTCTAAACGATTTTTCATTTGGAAAGCCTGCCTCGTAAGAGATTTCTGTAAGTGACTTATTCGTTGTTTCCAATAAATCGATTGCTTTTTCCAGACAAAGAATTTGCTTGTACTCCGTAAACGTCTGACCTGTATATTCATGAAACATTCTCGACAAATACGCCTCCGAATAGCCGCAAATTCGGGCTGTTTTCGCCAGGCTGATATTTTCAGCATAATGGTCTTTAATAAAATCCATAATCGTCTTTATCTTTTGCTGCTTTTCACTAAATACCTCTGGCTGTAAGTCTGCTGCCTGACTAAAATGGTTAACGAGCAAATACTTAAGCTCAATAATTCGGCTTTGCTCTAAAATATAGTCATATTTCCCTTTGGAAATATGCAGGTTATATATATCCATAAATAACTCTCTTAATTTAGAAAGTATAGTATGTTCAACTTGTTTCTCTTGCGTGTTTAATTGGATGAATACTTGTTCATTGGCAAAAAAGGTAGCTGGAAATTGCAATACAACAACTTGGTTTTCCGTAATACTTTGTGTGGAGTGCGGTACATTGCTATTAATAAAAAGTGCATCCTTTTCCTTCAAAATGGTTATCTTTCCTTCATGCCACACTTTGAGGCTTCCACTTGTACAATAGATTAATTCCATATTGCTGTGAAAATGCATGGGGATGACTCTTTCTGTATCTGTCGATTGAAACATAAAGAGGTTAATCATTTTTCTTCTGTCTATTTCAATATGTTCATAAATTTTTTTCATACGACACCTCATCAACCAGCTATGAGTAATCAACAGTAATTTATATTCAGTCATATACTCTAATACTCATACTATACCGATAGTAAAATGCCTACACAAGCTGAAATCTCTTCAGCCGACTAAAACAAAAAAAGGCAGTTCTTCTCGCAAACGGAGAATGAACAGCCTTTCCTTGCCTGTTTGTAGCTCTGCAGGTAAAAGATAAAGAATATCGTTTTAATGATTGATTATGGCTCCACATTCCTGCAGCTGATAAATCTTAATTTCTCCTTCATTATCTCCTGCATCAAGCATCACACTGCGCTGTTCCGTATCTTCCAAGAAATAACGCAGAGAAAATACTTCCTCGCCTTCGTTCACAAAAATCTCCAGACTTGAGCTTTCTATAAATATTTGCATGTCTACAAGTTGATTGGCTAATGTTGCTTTTCTGTACTCCCTCTGGTTCGTCAACCAGTTGGTTCTCCATACGGTTAAACTGTTTTCTTCTGAATCATAGTCAATTTCCACAGCATTTCTTACTATCATTTTGAAGTTCTCTGTAAGCTTCGAAAAATGAACAATACATTCCACCTGCAAGGAAGGCAGCATCCAAACCCCATTTTTGTGAATGTTCTCCTTAGAATGCACACCATCCAATCTTAACAACTGTAATTCCGATAATGGTTTCTGGTATAGCACACCGTTAGACAACACTATTTCTCTAGGAAGGGTCAGCGCATGAATCCAGCCTTCCTGAATGGTTGGAACAGCCCTCTCTGCTTCTTCATTCATGGCACTCATCCATCCGAACATAATGGTTCTATCATTCACCTTAAATGATTGTGGCGCGTAGAAATCAAACCCCCGATCAAGCTCTTTGAAATGGGCAAGATTCCCGCTAAATTTTCCTGTATCCATGAATTTCCCAACAATATATCCCGATTGGTTAGGGTTTCTATAATATTCGCCTGCTTCCGGTAAACCCTGAGGAGAGAAGACAAAAATATCATTTTCCGCAAATTGAAGTAGATCAGGACATTCCCACATATATCCGAACTTATGATCATGATCCAAAAATGATCCTTGGTATTCCCAATCAGACAAATCTGCAGATTTGTAGATAAGCGTTTCTCCAGTCAGATCCTCTCTTTGAGCGCCCACGATCAGCCACCAGCTCCCGTTCCGATCTCTCCATACTTTCGGATCTCGGACATGTCTGGTATAGCCTTTGGGATGTTCGAACAAAGGGCCCATTTTCTGAAAATGCTCCCCATCCTCCGAAATGGCTGCGCATTGATAGCTTTCCTTGACTCCATCATTTCTGATTACATTTCCTGTGTAAAACAGATACAGCTTTTCATCATGAACTATAGCTCCTCCAGAATAAATGCCATCCTTGTCATACCATTCCGAAGGCTCCAGTGCTACACCTTTTCTTTGCCAATGCACCAGATCGCTCGAAACAACATGGCCCCAGCATTTATTTCGATGTTCGGTTCCTTGGGGGTTCCACTGATAGAAGACATGATATTGTTGATTGAAAAAGGCAAGTCCATTAGGATCATTTAATAGCCCGTAAGGAGGAGTAATATGATATTTAAGATGATAAGCGTCGCTTTTATTCATGTTTATCCTCCGGTAACAAAGTAAAACTAAAGCTTAGCAAAATGTCTTGTGAGCTTGAACCGATATAAACCTCAAATTCGCCTGGCTCACTCTTATACTCCATTTCACGTCCATAAAATTTAAGCATGTCCTCATTCACTGAAAATTCTACAATCGTAGTCTCGCCGCTTTGTAAAAATACTTTTTTAAAGTCTTTTAATTCTTTAACGGGTCTTGCAACACTTGCAAATTTATCACGAATATATAATTGAATCGTTTCTTTCCCAGCATACGTTCCAGTATTGGATACAGAAATACGGATATCCACTGACTCATTTGTTTTCATTTCCTTTTGGCTGACGGTTAATAGACTGTATTCAAATGAGGTATAGGATAGGCCATAGCCAAACGGATACAAGGGTTCGTTCACTTCATCTATATATCGGGACGCAAAGCGATAAGAGCCATTTTCCTTTAAATTCGGTCTTCCTGTATTCAGCTCATTGTAGTATACCGGAATTTGTCCAACGCTACGTGGAAAGGTCATCGCTAATTTCCCAGACGGATTTACTTTCCCATACAGTATATTGGCCAGCGCTTCTCCGCCCATCGTTCCCGGATACCAGGCCTGAACAATGGCGTCCACTTTTCCAGCAACATCGGTAAGGATCAAAGGTCTTCCACTATATACGATCAGAACAATCCTTTTGCCCAATAAGCTTAATTCATGAAGTAGTCTCAATTGCGGCTCTGGAAGCGTCGGATTCGTTCGTGATCCACCTTCTCCGCTCTGATAAATACTTTCTCCCAAGGCAAGGACTATGACTTCTGCTTCATTTGCATTCCTAATGGCTTCTTGCAGTAGAACTTCCTCGGAACCTGTTTCAACAGCCAGCTTGTCCGCATATTTATCGAACGTTTCCCTTGCATCAGGAGGTAGCAGATAACTTCCTCTGCATACCGAGAGATTGTCGGAGCCAACAAGCTGTAACAACCCTGTTTTCAAATTTATAGTGTCTGTCTGCTCTCCCTTAATCGCCCACATGCCCAAGGTAGAATTTTCTTCTGCATAGGGACCCATTAAAGCTACCTTCGTTTCCTTTGACAACGGCAATACATTATTTTCATTTTTTAGCAGCACAACGGATTCTTCTGCCAAGGACAGTGCCGCTTGTTTATGTTCGTCTGACAGAATACTGCTTGTTGAACGTTTAACGATTTCCTGTATTCCGCGGTATGGGTCCTCGAACAGCCCCAAATCATTTTTCAGCTTTAAGACACGATATACAGCTTCATTCAGAAGCTCCAACATATAGTCATTATCAGAAATTACATCTTTCAATTGATTAGCGTACACTGCCGTCTTCATATCCACATCTACACCTGCCAACAGTGCCAGCCTAGCGGCGGAAGCCTCGTCTTCGGCATAACCATGCATGATTAACTCTTCAATAGCGGCGTAATCCGAGATCAATACACCGTCAAAATTCATTTCCTGTCTTAATACACTACGGTTAAGCCACTCGTTTCCAGTCGCAGGGATACCATTCAACGTATTAAAAGCCGTCATAACAAGCTTGGCACCCGCTTCTATTGCAGCTTGATATCCAGGCAAATAATATTCTCGCAATGCATGCTCCGATAGATCCACGGCATTGTATTCACGTCCGGCGACAGGTGCTCCATAAGCGGCAAAATGCTTGACACAAGCAGCAATTTTATTAGCTGGTACGGCTCCATCTTCCAAGTTGCTGCCCTGGATTCCCAGCACTACGCTTTGCGCATATTTCTGCGCCAGCAAGGTATCTTCTCCAGGCGATTCCATCACCCGCCCCCAGCGAGGATCTCTAACCATATCTACCATAGGAGAAAAGGTTACATGAATGCCTTCATCGTAGCATTCCTGAGCAGCAATCGAAGCCGCATTCTCTATCTCCTCATAGTTCCAACTACATGCTTGAGCAATCGGAATCGGGAAGATGGTTCGGTATCCATAGATAATATCTGCCATGAATAACAGCGGAATTTTATGAACCGATTTTTCCAAATAATCGGTTTGCAACCGGATTATTTTTTCCGGGTTGGTAATGTTTAATATGGAGCCCGTATTATAAATATTATAGTCCGTATTTAGCCCTAGTTTTTTCAAAGGGCCCGTCACAACCGTATCCATGTCACCTTCAAAAAAATCACCGGTTAGTTGGATGAGCTGGCCGATTTTCTCTTCTATTGAAAGGCTGTTCAATTTTTCAAGCAATGTTTTGTTGTCCATGATTTTCTCCACTAAATTTTATTTGTTCTCTATTTTTTCTTTAAATCCAAAGACCCACGTCAATGCAAATGCTACACCAAAACCGATTACACAAACTAAAGCATACAGAAAAATCTGATTATTCAGATACAATAACAAACCAGGTATAGCTGTAATCGACATGCCTGTTGCTTGAACATTAAAGATACGTGCGAAGAATCCTCCAACCGCTCCCCCAATCAAGCCCATCACGAATGGTTTGCCATATCGAATGTTCACCCCAAAAATAGCGGGTTCTGTAATGCCGAGCAGTGCAGACACGGCAGACGGGTAGGCAATAGATTTGGTTTTTAATCTTTTGGATTTCAAGCCGACAGCTAACGCCGCACCCGCTTGTGCACAAATAGATGCCGAACTGATCGGGTTAACCATATTCCAGCCGCCATCCACCAGCATCTGTATTTCGATCAGGTTCAACGCATGGTGCAGTCCGGTAACGACAATAATCTGATTAATGCCTCCATAAATAAATCCGCCAATGCCAAACGGCAACTTCAAAATAGCTGTAACTGCCGATAATATTAAAACCTCTACTTCATGGAAGATGGGACCAATCACGAACAAGCCCAGTACCAGTGTGAGCAATAATGTCAGAAACGGTGTCAAAATCAAGTCCAGTGCTTCGGGAACGGATTTCCTGATTCTCTTCTCCATCATCGCTCCCACGATCCCTATAATGAACGCCGGCAGAACTGAACCCTGATAGCCTGCGATTTTGATGAAGCCCAAAAATAAAAGAGGTTCCTTCACATGTTGAGCGACATCCCAGGATGTAGGTAAAGAAGGACTTACCAGCATGAGTCCGAGCAATATCCCCAAGATTGGCGACCCGCCAAATACTCTGAACGCTGACCAGCATACCAGCACAGGCAAAAAGGCAAACGCGGTATCGGTCAGTATTTGTGTAAATAATATGAAATTCGCAGAAATATCATCCGGTGTAAGTCCAAATAACTGAAGCAGTGCAGGCTGAGTTACCAAGCCCCTAACTCCCATAAACAATCCGGTAGCTACCAATGCTGGGATAATGGGAACAAATACATCTCCGAAAACCCGAATCATTCTTTTGAAAAAGTTGTCATCTTGTGTTGAGGCCTTCTCTTTCAGCTCTGCCTTTGATGTAGCAGATACGTTCTGGCCGACCATTGCTTCGTAAACCTTGTTCACGGTACCGGTTCCAAAAATAATTTGATATTGTCCGGAGGTAAAAAACACCCCTTTTGCCTTATCAATATTCTCAATAAATTCATCATCAATAATGTCCCTGTCTTTTACAATCAATCTCAACCGTGTAGCACAATGTGCCATAGAAATAATATTGTCTTCTCCGCCAAGCCCTTTAATGACATCCTGGGCTATTTTAACGTATTCTTTCTCAAGACTCATCAGTCTTCTTCCTTTCCTCTGTTCCTCTTAGTTAGTCTGTACCTTTAAAACTTGGACTAATATGCTTCTTAAGAATAACATGACTGCGCTTTCAAACAGCGCGATTATTTTACTACATTAAGGTCAAATTTTGACCTTTTTATACCCTTGGCTATAAATAACTCTGAGAAATGGGCTTTTTACGGGAACAAAAAATGCACCTTAAGAATGGGCACTGGATAACTTCATGGTTTATCCGGTGTATTCCAAAGGTGCACCTTAAATTGTCCTATTTGGTTACTTCGTGACTTTTAACTGAACACTATTGGCTGTATAGACAACCTTCACTTTATAATTGCTTGGTAGACCTGCTGCTTCAATGGAAGAGAATGCCCCATTGCGTTTACCGTAGGTTAAAATGGTGGCACCACTAGCTGGTACATATTTGTTAGAAAAATTCAGGCGTAATTTCCCGTTAAGTTGGGCTGTTCCCTTAATTTTAAGTACGTCATTTTTACTGCCTAGGTTGAGTTCAAGTTTTCCCTTGGCAGTTTGTTTGTAATTCCCGCCAACAATCAGCTTTCCAGAATTGTTTTTAAGAAGAGTTCCCCCGTTATTCGTAACTGCACCACTTCCGAAAGCTGCCTCCGAATTACCTTCGAGTATGCCTTGATCGATCTGTGTACCGCCGGAATACGTATTGCCGCCCATAAGCTTCAACGTACCTGTTCCCTTTTTAGTCAGCATTCCAACACCGGAAATATTGTTGCGCCAGCGATCCAATGCATTGAAACCGCCTTTGGAAGCATCCATATTCACCGTAACATGATTGACAAAAGCACCGTAGCCATCCGCAGCGGAAAACAGGTTTAATCGTCCCCATCCCTCAGCATCATCCAGCACAGGATAGCCGGAAGGAATCCCCGTGGTAGCCAATACCCAACGGCGTTGTGTGCTGTCAAGGTAAGGTAGGCGTGTTTCTAATAATACCTCCGCTCCCTTAGGCACTGTCATTGGCTTCGTCGTTGGATTAATCGGGCTGAATCCGTACGTTAATCGTTGATTATAATTTTTCTTGTTTGTAGCATAGTTGCTGAAACGATCTGGGGCTGTACCTTTTTGGGACAGCAATTGTTTATGAGCATCCTGATAAGCTGCTTTCTTCAAGCTGCTATTGGCTGGATCAGACAGGATGGCAGCAGCCAGCGCTGTTGCCATGACACGCCCTCCCATAACATCAAGCGGGGAATGCATACCAGCAACAACACGATTATTGCCCAGCTCCGAAGCTCGTGTCAGCAATTCCTGATAACGCTCCGGCATGGCATAGGCCATAGCAATAGAACTGAGATACGCAGCATTGGTATGACCGCTTGGAAAGCCGCCATCATTAGTAGCATCAGATTTGAGCGCAGGGACCAGGCTCGGGACAACCACTGAATTATCGCTCCAGCGAAACGGACGAGGATAACTAAAGTAAGACTTAGCCGGGTTCGTCGTAGAGTATTCCCCGCGCAAGGTATTGACCAAATTCACGACGTTGCCGAGACTGGAGCTTGTATCCCCTGCGTTTGTTCCCTCATCTTCATATTTTTTAGTTGTAGCATCGGCCGGGACGTCGTTGATTGTTGTCGTGGCGCCTGCCTTCTTTCGATATACATCAGTGAGCGAACCCAGACCGTCGATTACACTGTAGCTCTGATTTCGACGATCATCCAAATAAGCCGCATCGGCCTCACTGGAAGTGCGACGGGCAGCGATATCAATTACCTTTTGAATATTAGCATCCAGTACACTGCTGTTTAATTTGGTGCCCGTGTCCCAGGTAGCACCGGGAGTCCAAAGCTTATTAAATTCAGAGAGCAGCCAGAGAGTCGGATTGGAGCTTTCCGTCTTATTAGCAGCACTATTATTTTTATAATGATCTACAAAATATCCCCATGACGCTTCTGTTGGAGTTACTGTCGTTGGCAGCGTGGCCGCACTCGCATAACTTCCACCTAGAGAACCTAGAAGTAAAGGTAAAGATAATAATGCAACTGATAGTGGTTTCCTTAGCAATTTCATTCTCAAATCAGATCCTCTCTTCTCTTGTGCTCTTCATACTATTTCTACGGAGCTATTGTCTATACAACAAGTTGTATGACATAAAAAATCATATCTTAAGTTTGTTAAATAAAGAGCTTAGTTTTGTTAAATTCTTCTTGCTTATTTATATGTAAAAGGAATATCAGCAACATTCAACATAGAAATAGTTTTATGGTGTTTGTAATACTTCCACCATGTTGATATGTCCTTATGATCAATATAGTTGGAGCAGTAGAGCATAAAATTTAATTAAGGTAGGTTGTCTTATGAACGAGGAAACTATTGCTTTCAAGTGTGGAGCGTGTCAACAGGTACCAGATAAACCCCTATTAGAAAACAAAGATTTTGAGATTGTAGCCATCGAAGATGCTATGGACTGGGCAGATTTCAAACATGATATTCCAGATCTAAATAGTGAGATATGGGAAAGAGCATTGAACCCCCCGGCAGAAGGTGACTTAAAAAAAGTACAAGTATATTTTCCTTTTCATATGTCCGTTGGAGAAACTTTTTGGACTTTATTCAGACCTGCTTATTCACATTTTAATGGTTGGGAAGAACAACCTGATGAGATCAACTTCTCTGCGTTTATTAAATGTAGATTTGAAGACATCATATCCAAAAATGAAAAAAGAGCTTGGATCCATGTCAGAGTGGAGCAAGTCCTTTTTTTGAAAAATGTATGTAATGAAATGCCACCCCGTGATGGAACAGGCTATCTGGATTCATTTCATATGTTTGGAGAGCCTCAGCTATTGCAATACAAGGATTGGATTCTTCTTGATGCAAACGCACAAAGTAATCTTGGGATTTGGGCATTAATCAAAAGAGTTAAGGATGATAACCATTTGGTGGCATATGGCGAATGGGAATTTCATTCCAATATAGTCTACTGTGGAAATGTAATAATCCCTGAAGACGAGTTGAACCCATTCATGCATGTTAGAGAGTAAAATGATAAGTAAAGGATATCTTATACAGATACAATGCACTCAGAGCAAGATAATCTATTGTGAATTAGAGGATCGAGTAATAAAGAGTATCCAGCAGAATGGGCAAGCAGCGATGAGTAAAGGGGGACTTTATCCCACTTTCAGCCATTTGCTGCAAACGGATTGCTTCCTATATCTTAAAATATACATACATATCCGGAGGTTGCCATGACTACTAAATCTGCTACAAAAAAAGAAACGGGCCAATCGCTCCCCCTCCCCGGGCCGCAAGCGAAAGGCACCGTTTTTGCGATTTTGATTGCAATCAGTTTCGTCCATCTGTTCAATGACTCGATTCAATCGGTCATTCCAGCGATCTTTCCGATCTTGAAGGAATCTATGAGCCTGAGCTACACGCAGATCGGCTGGATTTCATTCGCCATCAACTTTACAGCTTCAATTATGCAGCCTGTAATTGGCTTGTTTTCGGACAAACGGCCTACGCCCGCTATCCTTCCTATCGGTATGGGCTTTACGCTGACTGGCATGCTGCTGCTCGCCTATGCTGCCGATTATAAAGCGGTGCTAATCGCAGTCATCTTCGTGGGTCTAGGATCAGCTGCCTTTCACCCGGAAGGCTCGCGCGTATCCCATATGGCGGCAGGATCACGCCGTGGATTGGCACAATCCATTTTCCAGGTCGGCGGCAATGCAGGTCAATCGCTGGCACCGATGCTCACAAGCTGGATTTTTATCCCGTTGGGGCAGTTTGGCGCCATCTGGTTCACAGGCATTGCGGCAGCCGGAATTGTAGTGCAATCGTTCATTGCCCGCTGGTACGGTAACGTCCTGCGTACAGAAGGCATTGCACGCAAAAAAACGGCGACACGCCGCATGAAACCCGAAGTGCGCAGCCGTATTATGTTTGCCATGATTGTCCTCATTCTGCTGGTATTTGTTCGTTCGTGGTATTCGACCTCGGTCGGCAGTTACTATTCGTTTTACCTGATGGAAGTATTTAAAATGCCATTGGCTGACGCACAGCTGTACATTTTCCTGTTCCTCGGAGCTGGAGCGCTGGGCACCTTTTTTGGCGGCCCGCTGGCAGACCGTTTTGGTAAACGCAATATGATTTTTCTGTCCATGGTATTAGCTGCACCGCTGGCGCTGCTATTGCCTTATGCCAACCAATTCTGGACGGCGATCCTGCTGGCGATTATCGGATTTATTATGTTGTCCAGCTTTTCGGTCACAGTCGTATATGCACAGATGCTCGTGCCTGGCAAAATCGGGACGGTGTCCGGTCTCATTACAGGCCTGGCTTTTGGTCTGGGCGGTGTGGGCGCACTCGTGCTCGGCAATTGGATCGACAAAGTAGGCATCACCAACATCATGTTCCTGTGTGGCTTTTTGCCACTGCTCGGCATTTTAACCTTCTTACTTCCTACAGACAAAACCCTGAATCGCTGGGCGGAAGAAAATGGAGCCGAAGTGTAACAGGCAACCGTGTGGCGGCCATCATTGGCCGCTGCACACCTTCATAAACAACTAACTCAAGCTCCATTCCTCATTTCTACCCCACTCTTCATCTCTCCTCTATTCCTTACTTCTACTCCAACCCATTCTCTACTTCTGCTAAACGCTTTAAAATACGACGCTTCCGATACAGCATTTTCCCCGCTTCAGCTACGTCACTAATCGCACTTCGATTGGCAATGGAGCCAAACAAAATGCCTGCAATTGGGACCATTTGCAGCAGCTTTTTCCATCCAAACTGATCGCGATAGGTGTTAATGACCTCTTTCCATCCCTGCATCTGGGAAAAAACCTGTGCCTGACGTGAAGGATCATCGAACAAGGCCAGTTCCTCTAATACAGCCTTTTTACCCACAATATCGGATGAAGCAAATTGCATACATTTAATAATAAAAATGCGTTCCTGCTTATCATGGGGGTTAAAGCCATAGCACAAAGCGATTTCCTGAAGCACCTTGAGTGACAAGCCGAGCAAAATAGGGATATCCGCCGCAATCGTAAACACTCCGCCAATTCCCGTGGTTGCTCCTTGAGCGGTGGCAAAGGTAATGCGTCCCGACGTCATATCGTCCGCAGTCTGATCCATGATCGTTAGTGGGAGCTCTGTCGCCTGCTTCAAATCCCACGTGGATTCCTCACTATGCTCCGCATCTGCATTTTCCCCGGCACGGAGCTGATCCTCCGGATCCGAGACGAAATCTGCACCATTTTGCTGAATCATATATTCACGGGCCTTCTTGTTCAGCTTGCTCAGAACTATTTCTTCTTTCACCAAATATTTGCCGCCATTCTGAATGAAGCTGCCCATCTCATTAAGCAGTTGCTCCAGCTTGTCTTTAATGATTTTGGGCGTCAGCCGATCCAGTAGCATAAAGGGCCATCTACCGATTTTTTCCCAGAAAAAAATATCCTTCTGCTCCTTCTCCCACTTCTCAATATGCTTCAGCTCTTGGTGCAATACATCCTGACTTTCCCGATATTCTATAAGCGGCTTCATAAGCGTAGATGTCTCCTTTTGACTATGCTAGTTTATGTATGGATAATACGTAAGTAAGACGAGTTCAGGTTTCTTTTTTTAGTAAACGAGATTGATATAGTAGATTAAAATTTGTCCAGATCGGAGTGTAATGATGAATAATATAGAGCTTGTCCCTTACCATTGTGAGCATGATGCTATTTTACATACCTTTTATTTGCCTGAGGAGCAGAAGCAATTTACTGGAATGCCAGCTGAAATGCTGGCACTAGCCAAGGAAGACCCACACCGCCATCCTGTTGTCATTACGGCTACTGGAAGGCCGGTTGGATTTTTCATTTTATACGATGGAGATGAATTAGCAGACTATACGAATACTTCTGAGGCACTGTTGCTACGTGCGTTTTCTATTCATTATGCAGATCAAGGACAAGGGTTCGCTAAACAAGGACTGCTTCTGCTACCACAGTTTATCTCTAGACACTTTCCACATATTTGCGAGATTGTACTGGGCGTCAATGCCCGTAATCATGCTGCCCAAAATCTGTATCTCAAATGCGGCTTTATCAATGAAGGTAACACTAAAATGGGACAACACGGCTTACAGCATATTTTTAAAATGAGCGTATAACGCTGACTTCAATTGCCCTCGTAAACAAAAGCTTTCGGCACAAACGCCGAAAGCTTTTATTATTAAATTACGCCAATGGAAAAGCTCAATTTGTAGTTACCAAACTTCGTAAGTTCATCCAGCATGGTATTTAACTCTGACTGTGATGACATGCGAACCCGCATCCAATAACAGCCCTCCCCACTTACCCGATGGATTTCGACAATAGAGGGATGCTCCCGTGCAAAAGTCTGAAAAGCACTGTGAGTCGTTCCTGAATTCAGAAAAACCGTAATAAAGGCATGAATCGTCTGCCCAATTTTCTCAGGGTTCCAACGCAGTGTATAGCCTTCAATAATACCTGCATCCTGCATTTTTCGAACACGTGCCCCTACTGCTTGGCCTGTCAAATGAACAAGCTGACCAATCTCCTTGTGCGTTAAAGAGCTGTCTTCAATTAAATGATGAAGAATGCGCAGGTCGGTCTCATCAGGTACGAATAGTTCCATAGTTATTTTTCCTTTCATGATGAAACGAGAATGCTGGTTTTCCTTTCAGCAGGCCGTAGCCTGCATGTTCTTGCGTCAGATATGATTGTAGCAGAAACAAAGAACGGCCGAAAATACATTCGGTCAAAAAACATTTACGATCAAAGGAGCTTCTATATATGAAAATCACACTAATCCGCAACGCAACCTTATGGATCGAATACGCTGGAGTAAAATTTCTGATTGATCCGATGCTGAGTGATGCTGGCCTAAATCCACCAGTTCCCAATACGGAAAACACTCTCCGCAATCCGCTGGTTCCCTTGCCACCACAATGGCAGACGCTTGGACAGCCTGACGTGGTCATCGTCACGCATTTGCATCCAGACCATTGGGACCCGGCGGCAGTACGCTGGCTGGACAAACAAATTCCTGTCTTCTGCCAGCCCGGAAATGAAGAACAAATCATGGCTGACGGTTTTACACAGGTTACTCCGATTTCGGTGGCTGGCTCAGTCGGGAAAATCGAGATTACCCGTACAACCGGGCATCACGGTACCGGAGAAATCGGGGAACAGATGGGACCCGTATCTGGCTTTGTATTTCAGGCTCCAGGTGAGCCTGTCGTCTATGTGGCCGGGGATACCATTTGGTGCAGTGAAGTTGCGGAGGCACTGGATAAATTCCGCCCTGACTGGACGATCGTGAACGCTGGAGGAGCGCGGTTTACGGTGGGTGATCCCATTATTATGACTGCCCAAGATGTAACGGCTGTTGCACAGCATGCCCCTTACACACAAGTCGTTGCTGTCCATATGGAAGCAATCAACCATTGTGTACTGACTCGCTCCGAGCTTACGGAACATATCAATCGTGAAGGTCTGGAGAAGCGTGTCCATATTCCGGCAGATGGAGCAACGATTTCGGCATAAGGTGATAACTCCCGATTCACCGTTTGCGCCCATTTCGAATATATTGGATTTCAAAACGCCTAAAAGAAGGGATTATTAAATGAATTGGCAATATCAACATCCTTATTATGGTACAGAAACCCAATGTAAAGAAGTTCCGATTGCTTTTCCTCCCCAGCATCAATATAGACAGCCGGGGTTGGAATACCTGGTGGTTCCACGCCCTATATTTGATAATCCAAAGTATATCGGCACGGGAAAGCTTCAGGATCGGGTGGCTATTATTAGCGGCGGGGACAGCGGCATTGGTCGCGCGGTTGCAGTGGCTTTTGCCAAGGAAGGAGCCGATGTGGTCATTGCCTATCTCGATGAGCATCGAGATGCTATGGAAACCCGTGATGTCATTCACAGGCTTGGCCGACGTTGTTTGTTAATTCCGGGTGATCTAAGGCTAAGAAGCAACTGCTGTCTGGTTGTTCAAAAAACGATGGAAACCTTCGGTCGTATTGATATCCTCATTAACAATATGGGTGTTCAGTTTGTGCGCGAATCGTATCTGGATATCAGTGAACAGCAGCTTCGTGATACGTTTGACACGAATATTATTTCGTTCTTCCATATGACTACAGAAGCATTGCCGTATATGCGGGCTGGGGCCAGCATCGTCAATACGGCATCGGTTACAGCCTATGTTGGACAAAAGAACCTGATTGACTATTCAGCTACCAAAGGAGCCATTGTCAGCTTCACGCGTGCTTTGGCTAATAATCTGGTCGATCAAGGTATTCGCGTGAATGCCATTGCTCCCGGTCCGATCTGGACTCCGCTGAATCCGGCCACACAGTCGCCTGAAGTCATTCGTACCTTTGGCAGCAATACACCAATGAAGCGTGCCGGGCAGCCTTATGAATTGGCTCCTGCCTATGTGCTGCTGGCTTCGGATGACGGCTCCTACATTACGGGCCAAACGCTGCATGTGAATGGCGGACAAATGGTGACGACTTAGTTGGGTTGGCTGATAGCCATAAGGCCTAACATACAAGCAAACCTCCAGCATCCACAAGTTAAGTGGGACTGGAGGTTTGTTTATTTTACAATATTGAATATGATCTTAGACTGATCTTTTGTTTTTGTTGTAAATATCGAAGGCAACCGCCAGCAGCAGTACCAAGCCCTTGATGCCTTGCTGCCAGTCAATACCGAGGCCGATCAGAGACATACCGTTATTCAGTACGCCCATAACCAAACCACCGATAATGGCTCCAAAAACCGTGCCGATCCCGCCTGACGCCGAAGCTCCACCAATAAAGCAAGCTGCGATGGCATCCAGCTCAAAGTTCGTACCCGCTCTCGGCGTAGCCGCGTTCAGACGTGCAGCAAAGATGAGACCGGAAATGGCAGCCAGTACACCCATGTTGACAAATACCCAGAATGTTACTTTTTTCGTTTTAACACCGGACAGGCCCGCTGCCTTTTCATTTCCACCCAATGCATACACATGACGACCCATAATCGTACGGTTCATGACAAAGGAGTATACCACGATCAGGATGAACAGCAGGACAAGAATGTTCGGTATCCCCGCATAGCTCGCGAGCATGAAGGTGAACAGATTAATCACAGCAGCCACTACGATCAATTTGAGTACAAATAACGCCTGTGGTGGAACCTCAAATCCATATTTAAGCTGAGAACGGCGTTCACGAAGTTCATTCACAATAAACCATACCGTAAGAGCAATGCCGACAATGATGGATACTAGGTTATAACCGGTAGCTGAAAAATCCGGCAGGAAACCTGAACTGATTTTCTGAAATCCTCCCGGGAAAGGAGAGATCGACTGGCCTTCCAACACGATCATTGTTAATCCGCGGAAGAGCAGCATCCCCGCCAAGGTCACGATAAATGCCGGAATCCGTACATAAGCGACCCAGAACCCTTGCCATGCCCCAATTAACGCTCCGACCAGCAAAGCTGCAATTACAGCGATCCACGCTGGAAGCTGCCAATCGACCATCATAATGGCGGCAACCGCACCGACAAAAGCGGCTATGGAGCCGACGGACAAGTCAATATGCCCAGTGATGATAACCAGCACCATCCCGATGGCCAGCACGAGAATGTAGCTGTTTTGCAGAATCAGATTGGTAATATTAATCGGCTTCAACAGCAAGCCGCCTGTCAGCACCTCGAACAAGATCATAATGACGACCAGCGCAATCATCATTCCATATTGGCGGATGTTATTTTTAAATAGTTTAGTTATGGTTTCCATGCTTCACGCCTCCTGACTTGGTCATATATCTCATCAACGTTTCCTGCGATGCGTCCTCACGGCTAACCTCTCCGGTGATCCGCCCGGCATTCATGACATAAATCCGGTCACACAAGCCTAGTACCTCTGGCAGCTCAGACGAAATGACCAGCACACCCTTACCCTCAGCGGCAAGTCGATGAATGATCGTGTAGATTTCATATTTAGCACCCACATCTATGCCGCGCGTCGGTTCATCTAGAATCAGAATATCCGGTCCGGCAAAAATCCATTTGCTCAGTACTACCTTCTGCTGATTACCGCCACTCAGATTACCGGTTTTCTGTAAAATGCTCGGCGCTTTGATGTTCATGCTTTTTTTCATTTCCTCTGCAACGACGACTTCCTCCTGCTCATTGACCACAGCGCCTTTCGTCAGCTTGCTCAGACCGGTCAACGAAATATTGCGCTTGATATCATCCATTAAAATGAGGCCATACTCCTTGCGATCCTCCGTCACATAGGCAAAACCGTTGTTAATCGCGTCCGTAACCGTGTTGTTCTGGATCGGCTTACCGTCCTTAATCAGTTGACCCGAGATATTGCGTCCGTATGACTTGCCAAAGATACTCATCGCCAGCTCGGTCCGTCCTGCTCCCATCAGCCCGGCAATACCGACAATTTCACCGCTGCGAATATTCAGATTCACCTGATCCAGCACCTTGCGGTCTGCATGATGCTCGTGATACACCGTCCAGTCCTTCACTTCCAACACAACTTTGCCAATCTTGGCATGACGCTCTGGATAACGGCTGGTCAAATCGCGTCCAACCATCCCGCTAATGATCCGATCCTCTGTGACCTCATCCTTTTTCATATCCAGCGTCTCAATCGTCTTCCCATCCCGCAAAATCGTAATCGAATCCGACACCTTTGCGACCTCATTCAGCTTGTGGGAGATGAGAATGCAGGAAATGCCCTGTTTTTTAAACTCCAGCATCAAATTAAGCAGATTTTCACTATCATCCTCATTCAATGCCGCTGTTGGTTCATCCAGAATAAGCAGCTTTACCTTTTTAGAGAGCGCTTTCGCAATTTCGACCAGCTGTTGCTTGCCGACCCCGATGTTCGTAACCAATGTATTGGGATTTTCACTCAAACCGACCTTAGACAGCAGATCGCGTGTCCCCACAAAAGTCTCTTTCCAATCAATCACGCCGCCGCTAGCGCGCTCGTTGCCCAGATAAATATTTTCCGCAATCGAGAGATACGGGATCAATGCCAGCTCCTGATGGATAATGACGATGCCCAATTCCTCACTCTGCTTGATATCCTTGAACTCACACGTTTTGCCTTGGAAAATAATATCCCCTTCGTAGGTTCCATGCGGATATACACCGCTCAGTACCTTCATTAGCGTCGACTTGCCCGCACCGTTCTCGCCGCACAGCGAGTGAATCTCGCCTTCCTTGACCTTGAGATTTACATTTTCCAATGCCTTTACGCCAGGAAAGGTTTTGGTAATTCCCTTCATTTCCAAAATGATTCCAGTCATGGGATACGCTCCTTTCGGTTGGATTCTTACTCTTATTTGAGACCAATTTGCTCTTTGGTGTAATAGTGACTGCCGACAATATCCTTCTCCACATTCGTCCGATCCACCGAGATCGGATCAAGCAAGTACGCAGGAATTACCTTTTTACCGTTGTTATAGGATTTAACGTCATTCACTTCCGCTTGCTTGCCCTGTAAAATGCTGTTGGCCATCACGACCGTTTGCTCAGCCAGCTTGCGGGTGTCCTTAAATATGGTTTGGGTCTGCTCACCAGCTACAATAGATTTAATTGAAGCCAGTTCTGCATCCTGTCCCGTGATGATCGGCAGTGGCTTATTCGCAGATCCATATCCGACCCCTTTGAGGGATGAAATGATACCGATGCTAATGCCGTCATACGGGGAGAGCACCGCGTCCAGATTGGCCCCTGAATAGTAGGCACTCAGCAGATTATCCATCCGCGACTGTGCTAAAGCTCCGTCCCATCGCAGCGTAGCGATCTGTGCCATCGTCATCTGCTTGCTGCGCACAACCAGCTTGCCGGAATCAATGTATGGTTTAAGTACGGACATCGCACCATTAAAGAAGAAGTATGCGTTATTATCATCCGGTGATCCGCCGAACAGCTCGATATTGAAAGGGCCCTTGCCTTCTTTGAGGCCCAGCTTCTTCTCAATATATGCCGCCTGTAACACGCCCACCTTGAAGTTATCAAAAGTCGCATAATACGTCAGATACGGTGTGTTGCGAATCAGACGGTCGTAAGAAATGACTTGAATCCCTTGGTCGTGTGCCTTCTGAATTACATCCGTCAGCGTGTTCCCATCGACCGAAGCGATGACCATAACATTGACGCCCTTGGTGATCATATTTTCGATTTGGGAAATTTGATTTTCCACCACGTCCTCGGCATACTGTAAATCCGTTTTATAGCCTTGCTCCTGAAACAACCGAACCATATTCTCCCCGTCCCCTACCCAACGCTCGGACGATTTGGTCGGCATGGAAATACCCACATAGCCTTTTTCCTTGCTGCCCGTTCCACTCTCCGCCAGATTGCAGGCCGAAAGCATCAGGGCCAAAATCAGAAGCCAAACGACAACAGCTCCTTTTTTCATATGAAGTTCCCCTTTCCTCATGTGATGCAGGTCATTTGAAGGTAAGGATTTTGTAAAATCCTCAGGTCAGTGCTAATTAGACTAGAAGTTAGATAGCGCTTACATAAGTGAGGCAATGAGCACCTCTCCTTTTTTATGTGCAAACACATGGTATCATTCCAGGCCGGGAAAGGTCTTTGCAGGTTTTGAACTTTTTTTATAAAATTTTAACCTTTGTGTGGGGGAAGGTATTACTTTAATAAAAAACAATGAGGGGCAATGGAGGGTAGTTGCAATTGATTGAAAAGCTATTTTAGATGCGGAGCTAACAGCTTTACCCCGAAGGCATGTTGTATTCCAGCTATAAGCTCATCCGCTAAGTTATCCGAATGAGCTTGACGTTAAACTTCATCGACATCAATTAAGAATACCCGCTCCTGGAATCCGCCTCGGGCCTCGGCTTTGTCCGCCCGCAGCTTGTCCAGCTCGGGTACATTCGCTCCATGTACTTCTGCCAGCGCTCGGATGACTTCCAGCATGTCCGCCAGTTCTTCCAGCGCATCCTGATCTTTGTCCGTTGCAAAATATTCCTCAGTCTCTTCACGAAGTTTCGTTCGCAGCTCCTGCTTATACTCCTCTAGGTTTAAAATGCGTGTCCGACATTCCTTCCCCTGAGATATAATGATATGCGGAATCCGGTCTCGCACCAGCTTGTTGTATGTAGGCATATCAAATAACACCCTTTCTGATGTGGAGGTTAAAAAATTTAACAATTTAATGTAACGGAGTTTCTTTAAAAATAGACGGATACCGCTTCGATGGATTCGTTATAATACGCCGTGATAGACGCTCTAGAATAGAGTCTGTCTTATAAAGCAACATGTCAACTTCCTCCTGCCTCATCGTCTCCTTGGATGCTTCCTCCTCTCCGGAAACCAGATAATGCACAGTACCCATAAACAGCACTATATCTAAACACGGCTCCGCATCCGAGCGAATTAGCCTGAGCAGATCGTTCATGGATAGGCTGATGGATAAAGGTATGATTTGATTTCGATGTACATATATGGCCTTCGCCATAGAAAACATGGCACGATCACAAAGAATGAGGCAGTTTAGCCATTGATTATGGTCACGCATCATCTGGGCAAGCTGCATTTGGTATTGGGCAAGCTTTTGAAAATCCAGCATGCAATTCAATATGTGGGTATCGCTATACTTAGGCAATTTGAAATCAGCTTCACTATGTAGTTGGTTGCTTAAGGAGTAATGTTTCATGGGGGAATCAACTCCTGAATTAAAATTTCACAAACAGTGTGAGCAACGTAGCATATCATTGGACCACTAAAATGTATAATTTTCTAGCTATCGGACAAGCTTCATATTGAATATTACTATATAGTAGTTTTTAATTCAATTTACTTACTAACGCATATTAATTAGATGTAACTCTTTCTCTACACTTCTAACTATAGAGAGGTGTAAACATGTCAGAACTTTTAGAATTAGTCGGTACACGTATTCGAGATATTCGAAAGTCTAAAGGGCTTTCCCAAGAAGCTTTAGCCGAACAAGCAGGATTCAATTCGAGTTACATTGGTTTCATTGAGCGCGCGGAGAGAAATATATCTTTGAAAAATCTGGAGAAAATAGCAAAGGCATTGAACGTGAGCGTCTATCAGTTACTTACATATGTGAAGGAAAATGATGAGCTTACCGAAGAAGATTCGAGTATAAAAGCCATTTTGTCTCTCCTAAGAACTCGTGAATCCAAAGATACTGAACTGGCCTTAAAGATTCTTACGGACATCTTTATGAGAATCGATGAACGATGAAGCAAAAAAAAAGGAACTGCGCTTTGCAGTTCCCCACCATCTCTATTCCTTACGATAACGCCAGCATCGCTTTCATATCTTCTTCTGCAGTCGTAATGAGCTTCAAGCCAAACATCTCCACCAGTACATCCAGTACACCAGAAGAAATAAACTCAGGCGGCTTCGGCCCAATGCGAATATCCTGAATGCCGAGGCTGAACAAGCCTAGCAGGATGGCAACCGCTTTTTGCTCAAACCAGGACAGCACGATGCTGACAGGCAGCTCGTTCACTGTACAGCCGAAAGCATCTGCTAATGCCAGAGCGATTTTCACAGTAGAACCTGAATTGTTGCATTGTCCCAAATCAATATAACGCGGAATGCCAGTATCTCCAACGGTGCCGTAGTCCACATCATTAAAGCGGAACTTACCACAAGACGTGGTCAAAATGACCGTGTCGTTCGGCAAGGATGTAGCCAGCTCGCGGTAATAGTTACCGCCTTTGCCTGGTGCGTCGCAGCCTGCGATGACGAAGAAACGGCGGATATGTCCATCTTTGACTGCCTGAATGATCTCAGGTGCCAGCCCGATAACTGTCTCATGATGGTATCCTGTCGTAAGCACCTGCTCAGAGTCTACATCTGCGGCTGGCAGAGCCAACGCGCGTTCAATCAGTGGAGAGAAATCGTCGTTCACAATTTTGGCAACACCCTCCAGCCCTGCTACTTCATACGAGAAGAAGCGGTCTGCATATGTGCCTTTAATCGGCATAACACAGTTCGTCGTGGCAAGAATCGCACCTGGGAATTCTTCGAACAATCTGCGTTGATCGTACCAGGCCTTGCCGATATTGCCCTTGAGATGTGCATATTTCTTCAACGCCGGATAACCGTGGGCAGGCAGCATCTCCGAGTGAGTGTAGATATTGATGCCCTTTCCTTCGGTCTGACGCAGTAATTCTTCCAGCGCGTACAAATTATGTCCGGTCACGACGATGCATTGGCCTTCGATTTTATTTTGGCTGACGGTAATCGGCTGTGGAATGCCAAAACGATCCGTATGCGCACGATCCAGCACATCCATGATCCGTACAGCTGCATTTCCGACCTTCATCGCCATCTCCAAATGCTCTTGTACATTAAAGTTAGAATTGGTTAAGGTCATATATAACGCTTCATGCGTAATCCGATCCACCTCTGGATCGCTATATCCCAACTGACGTGCATGTGTGGCATAGGCAGCAATCCCTTTTAATGCAAAAATCATTGTATCTTGCAAGCTCGCTACCGTCTCATTTTTCCCGCATACTCCGATGACTTTACACCCGCCACTCGGCGTCTGTTCACACTGATAACAAAACATATCGTTTTCCTCCAAATATTGATAGATATTTGTTCGTTATCTACAGCGTAACAAACCGCTAAACGTGCGGGTGTGATTACACACACACTTTTTAGTACAGATTATACTGAGACGGTGCAGGCACTTCGCAATCCAATCATTCCTATTCCGACGAATTTTCCTGAATTCCCCCGCCCTTACGGTACTGCACAGGGGACACGCCCATGGTCTTTTTAAAAGCAGTGCTAAAATAATGCTGACTGTCGTATCCCGTACGTTCTGCTATTTCAAGCACAGATAACGTCGTAGAGTCCAGTAGCTGCACTGCTTTGCGGATACGGGCACGCGTGACGAGGGTCACGAAGCTGTCGTTGAGCTCCTTTTTGAGCACACGGCTGAGATATACAGCCGATACCTGTAGCCGCGAGGCAAGAGCTTCCAGCGTCAGCTCGCGATCGGCATAACCTTCCTGAATAAGCTGCCGGGCCCGGCGCACGATGGGAGATAGCTGCGATTCACCGTACACCCGATCCCGGCTGATCCGATACGCATCGATTGCGCCTTCCAGCCCACCCGTGTTGGGCTCCACATGTGTGTGAACCGCTATATTCAGATAGCGGCCAATGGCCTGCTCTATGGAAGCGCCGATCGTCTCGGGTGCCTCCTGCCACAGGCATATGCCGATCAGCCCGTTTGCATCGCGGAACAACACATGCGATAGGTTCTCCAGCAATTCGCCAATAATATTTTCTGCGGCGAAAAGAAACAACTGGCGATCATTCTCGCGCATAATCGTCTGCCGCGCCTCTGCCGCTGGCCACCGTACCACACCGATCTGAGCAGGTGGCCGGGATGGAAGACGTAAAAACGTCAATTGCTCCATAACGTCCTTTCCCGTGTGCTGTCCTTCCAGCCATTCCAGGCAAAATCGCTGGCGCAGCAGCGGAATATTCCGTTCAATCTGCCCGGCGGCTTGTTCTACATAGGCGGCACGTTTGTACTCCTCGTCCAGTCGCTGACGAAGGCGCGACAACGCAGCGTGAAGCTGATTTGCATTTACCGGCTTCAGAATATAATCCTCTACGCCAAGTCGGACAGCCTCCTGCGCATAAGCAAACTCATCATGCCCGGAAATGATCAGGCAACGGCATTCCGGACGTTCTTCCCGCAGCCGCCGAATCAGTTCAATCCCATCCATGAACGGCATATTCATATCGACCAGCAAGATGTCGATGCTAAGCTGATCAACCAGCTCCAGCGCTTCTTCACCGTCCTCGGCCTCGGCTACAACCTCCATGCCCAGAGCTGCCCAGTCCAGGCAATCCCGAATCCCCTCACGAATGATCGGCTCATCATCTGCGATCAATACTTGATAACATTTGGCCGTGGCTATGCTTACTTCTGGTATGGCCTGGTCAATCAGACTCGCCGTTGTCGCGTTGTCTGTTCCCTTGAATTTCGTCATCCTGACCCTCTCCTCTGTCATAAGGCTTCTTCAGTTGCGCCATATCCAGCAGCAACGGATGAGTGATTGTAACGCAGGTACCTGTCCCTTCTTTACTGTCCAATGTAATTCCATATTCCTCGCCAAAAGACAATCGGATACGCGCTTGCACATTCAGCATGCCGTAACTTCTACCATTTGTACGAACTCCCTTTTGTTTCTGTCTTCCTTCCATCGCCTCCAGTGGTCTTTCCAGCCATTCACGCAGCTCACACAGACGTTCCGCCGTCATCCCTGCACCGTCGTCACGTACCGTCAGCAGCAGCTTGCCGTCCTCGGCTTTAGCTTCTACCCAAATTGTGCCTGGACCGCGTCTGGCCTTAATACCATGGTAAATCGCATTTTCCACTACAGGCTGAAGCATCAGCTTCAATACAAACAGATCCTTCAGCTCGTCGGGAACATTCAATTCCCAGCGAAGTCGATCACGATAACGGGTTTGCTGGATTTGCATATAGTTCGTGATATGCTCAACCTCAGAGCGCAGCGGAATAAAGTCATCCCCTTTGCTCAGTCCAAGGCGGAACAATTTCGATAACGCCCCCACCATGTCAGATACGTCGTCTGCTCCATTTTTCCGAGCCATCCAATGAATTGTATCTAGCGTATTGTATAGAAAATGCGGCTTAATATGCTCTTGGAGACTGCGCAGTTCGGCATCCCGTTTTTGCCGTTCCCTCAGTTCACTAAGCGACATGAGACGGCGGATCTGCTCCAGCATCCGGTTAAAGCTACGGCCCAGCATTCCGATTTCATCCCCGCGCTCACTCCACTGGCGAACCGTAAGATCCCCTGTCTCTGCCTTACGCATATAAGACATAAGCCGGAAAATCGGCTGCGCGATGGAACTGGACAATCGCAAGGATGCCGTTAAACCAAACAGACATACAATGAAAACAAAACAGACGACGTAGAACTGAATTTGCCGCACTTCCAGTGTAGATTCGCGTGCCGGGAATACTCCCACTGTTCTCCAGCCCGTGAACTCGGAAGCCTGATACATGAAGAGCAATTCCCTACCTCCGGCTTCACTGGTAAACATTCCGCTATCCTCTGTCCCGAACCATTGCGGCGGAATGCGCTCAATCAAAGGCATATCTGGCATATATACACTGCGTCCCTCAGCATCTGTCACCATGACATACCCGCTTTTGCCCAAGGTTACATCTCTGGCGGCTTGTGACACAGCCCGCAGCTTGAGATCGATCATAATCACACCCAGTACATGTCCTGTCTCTGGGTCCGTGACCGAGCGAACGACAGAGACAATTTCACTATCCTTATACCGGACATGAGTGGTCACATTACGGTGACTTGGCTGTCCCAGCACCGTGAATATACCTGCATGCTGCGCCGCCTGTGTGTACCAGTCTTCTTCCGTCAGGCTGCGCGTGCTTCGAGCATACATTTCATTGCTAATATAATCGCCTTTTTCGTTCACGATCAGAATCCCGGCAATTTCAGGATATAAGGTGGTAAACCCCTGCAAAAATTGCTTCATTTTATACAGCGTATCCTGCTCCTGTACGGAACTTACTGCCTGCTTGGAGCCGGGAGCCTGGTTTTGCAGAGGCTTCTGGGCTCGCTCCCCCTGATTTTCTGGCATTACACTACTCGTATGAACCGCGTGGCCATCGGCCAGCGTCCGCCCTTTCCAAAACTCGCCAATATCAGGATTAAAGGCAATCAGATACGTCATGTTCTGCAAATTTTCCATTTTGGTATCCAGTGCTTCGTTCACCTTGCCAATCAACTGCATCGTATGATTTTCCACCTGCCGCTCAATAATCCGTTCCACCGTCCAATTCACCAGCAGGCCTAGTCCCAGAGAAGGCACGATGCCAAACAACAAGAACAGCACCATGAGCTGATAACGTAAAGGCATATTACGCAAGCGAAGCCGTGGCATCATTTGGTGCAATCCTAAGTAGAAACGCTTCCAAAATTTATTTTGCATAATAATCATCTACATTCGCTCGGGTGACGACGGAAATCCCAGTATCTACCCGCACGGGCAGCGGAGTATTGTCTCCAGAGGAAGAAGGTGCAGGAATCGTCAAATGATGATGCAGATGGAACAGATATTGAAGTGACCAATAGCCCATATTCCATGTCCCTTGGGCAATTGTGGCCGAGATCGTCCCATCACGAATCATATCCAGTGTCGCTTTATTCGTATCAAAAGAAATAATCTTCAGCGGATGACTGCTTTTTTGGCTCAGTGCTGCCTCACCCACACCTGTTCCTCCGGTGGCTTCGGTCACAAAAATACCCGCCAGTTTCGGATAAGCTTTCATTAGCCTTTGCGATTCATCCCTAGACACCATCACGTCAGCACGACCATCTACCACTTCCACCACCTTCATGGCAGGATACTGCCGCTGAATGGTATCGCGAAAGCCGCGCGAGCGTTCCTCATGATTTTGCTGCCCAGGCAGTGTGAGAACAGCGACTTGGCCTTCACGTCCCAACAGCTCTGCCATTTTTTCCGCAGCGGTCACGCCTGCCTTATAATTATCTGTGCCCAAAAAAGTATATGCCCGGCTCCCCGGCGCTCCGGCGTCAAACAGCACTACAGGGATGTCGGCATCCAGTGCCTTATTAATGACCGGGATCAGGGAGTGGGGATCAATCGCTGATATGGCAATGCCTGCGGGTTTACGGGCAATCGCCTGCTCAATGACCGTCGTCTGCTCCTGTGCATCATACCGGGTAGCCCCCCGATACTCCACTGTCACCCCCAAGGCATCCCCAGCATCCTCGAAGCCCTTGAGCCCGCTTTTCCAATACTCCAAACCGGACTGGAACGTAATCATCATATACGTTTCTCCGATACTGCCTCGTAGCCCTTTTTCCTCCCAAGCTCCATTCAACCGCCCGGTTTGTTCATATCTGAACACATAGAGAGCAAAGGCTGCAATCAGCAGCATGTACACCAGCAGCGTTTTCTTCATCCTTCCTCTCCTCTTCCTGTGCGTATCCTTAAGTTATAAATTCACTTTAATTTATTCTGGTTTCACTTAGATTGTAAACGCAATCATATTAAATTGGAACTACTTCACTCTTCTTACTTTCAGGTGGCGTTAATCCTGCACTAATGTTTCTACGTTACAATACCTACAATTGTGCTAGGGAAAACATGTGCGAATCTTGAGGAAAAGGAGTGATATGGATGAGCAAGCCACGTATTGCGGAATGGACAGAACTACGGGGTCTTGCCTACCTCGCTGTCGTGCTTCAGCATTGCATTGGCGAATATATTTATCGCAGCGACATCCAACAGCCGGATTCCGTTATGCTCGCAATGCTGTACCATTTGACACGTTTTGGCACACCCACGTTCGTCTTCCTGTCTGCGGCGCTGCTATTTTATAATGGTAACAAACCGATTGGCTATTCCCGTTATATTGGCAGACGGTTTCTAGATATTTATGTTCCTTTTCTCTGCTGGACCATTGTTTATTGGGTATGTACTCAGAACTGGTCAACAGCGCAGTGGGGAAATATATCCTTTTACAAAGGCATGTTTGAAGAAATGATCATCCCCGTCAGCGGATATCATCTATGGTTTGTGGTCATGATCTTTCAGTTTTATATTTGGTTTCCTTTATTTGCAAAAGCAACCGAACGGATTCGGACGTTTCTACGTCGTTTTAGCACCAAAAGGCGCAAGCAGCTTGTTTTGGCTGTGATGCTGATTGCTGCTGCGGCTTATGCGTTGCTGTTACAATGGTCCTACTATGACATGTCTGCATGGAGCGCTTGGTTGCCATCCTTTGGACAGACCCTGTTAGATTACCGCACTTATAACTTTGTTATGTACTTTTTCTATTTTATGCTGGGCGCAGTATGCGCCTATATGACGGACACCTGGCGGGGATTGGCCCAACAGACGTTGCCGTGGAATGTATTTATCTTTATTGGTCTATTCATGCTCATGGGTCACACGATGCTGATCCAGTCTGGCGATACGATCAATCTCAATATTTCTACTTATCTGAAGCCAAGCACCTTCGTGCTGATTGTCTCGCAGTTGCTTTTGTTGTACGGACTGCTGCTTCATTTGCAAAAAGACCCGCGTACCGAGCCGTTTCGCCGTATGCTGAACTGGATTGGACGCTACTCCTTCGGAGGGTATCTGGTCCATGCACTCGTGCTGGCCTTCATATCCTATTACACTCGTCCGCTTGCACTGGGTGATCATCATTTTACAGCTACGCTCATTACGTTTGTCGTCGTGGCAAGTGTTTCTCTGGGCATCAGTTGGCTCTTTGCCCATCTGCCTGGCGGCAACTGGATTGTTGGTTCCAAAGGTAGACAGCGCTTGAACTGGCGACTTAATTTTCAGTTCCTCTCCTCCAAACGTGCTTCCAAAAGCACACAGGAGCTTGGCTAATCTTCTGCTTCAGAGTTCAATATGGGGGATTCGAACACCCTCAAGGACTTTCGCAGGGCTCACGTATTGAGCTCTGCTTTTTTTGTTGTCTAAGCATGCTGAATCATGTCCGTAACTGATTAACATTTTATGACATGGATATGTATTTTGTTTTAAAATAAGTCATTATATAGAATAATTATAAGCATTACGTGGGAGAAGTCACAGTTTTGCATAAAAAGAATGGGGGGATAAACTGAACATACCATCGTCGTTGTTAAGGATCTGGTCCAAAACCGGGTGAGGCTGCTTCCTGGTCTGAAACATACGGTTGAACTGATTAATTAGTTCATCCAAAAGCATAGACTGCTCCAGTACACAAGCATGTCCTAAGCCATACTCTGCGTAAAGATCAAGCAAGTGTTGTCTGGCATGTTCGATTTGTTGAGTTAACGTTACCGTTTCATCTTTGTTCATCCTACATACCTCCTACTGAATCTCATTTTAAGAAGGGATGTACAAATACGTCAGGATCAATTTTGAAGCAAAAAATTACAAAATAATACAAAAAGAGACCAGCAATAAGCTGGCCAATGAAAAAAACAAAAAAATCGACTAAGCTGTGCCAATATGTCCTTGAACTTGGACTGTGTTAGCGCTTGGGATTTCAGTTGGAACTGGTAATCCAACTACCAGTAAAAAGCTAATTGTTGCCAAAATTAAAACTGTCTTCTTGATCATTTTTTTCCCACACCTCCTTATAAGCAGAATAAAATTGTGCCTGCATTTCAGGAGTAGCAAGCTCACTGAAACAGAAAAATAAGCCTGCACAATTGGAAATAAGTAGTGCGTGGTTAATTATACCAGCTTTTTTCAAAGCTTCTATTAAGCATTTAAACCCATAAAGGTATCTCCCTTTATATAGGTTGTATTTAGCTAACTTATACCAGAATCGTACAGTTTCTTCGAGTATGACTTGCTGCTCTGTTAATGTACTCGTATATTCTTGATCACGATAAACTGTAATTTGGGGTTCAAACTGCTGAAGAATATGATCAATATCGATGTTGTAACGATTAGCTACTTCTATGACATTTAAAAGTTCTGCAAATATATGTTGCTCTCCAGATATATGTTCAACGTAATCTGGCAGCACACTAATATCTCCAGACATAAGCTTATTAACACAGGTATTAATTTTTGCCCAATGCTCAAATTTTTCTAGCCAATGGAGTGTATCTGGATCATTTTCCTTCACCCAGCTTAGATCGGAATAACCACGAAGATGTGCTAATGCTTGTGCATGATCGCCTTTTGCATCACAAGCATTAGCACACATCAATTCGGCGTAGGCTGTATACAAACAATGGTCTGCTTAGCTTTTTTCGTGGCTCTGTTCCTTTTCGCTTGGAATTGTGAACCAAATGATATTGAAGCTGTCCTAACTGACCCATCCGATGTGCAAATTCATACACCTTGTCCCACATGCTTAATGACCTATAGACATTCGCTAAATCTTTTAGAGCATCTAATTGCTCTATCTCGTCTAAGCGATCCACAAAGGGGGCAAATTCAATGGCAGCTTGAAGATTTACAGCCCGATCCTGTCCAACTTTGATTTGGAACAAGCGATACTGGCAGATTGCCAATCGCTCTGAATGCTGCTGCTTCTCACTTTCAGCTACCTTTTTGTATAGGTAAGCGGCTGCTTCGTTGTAACCGTCTTGGTATACATTTTCGGCGACTTCAAAGAGCGATGGCAGATAATTAGGGTTATCCAATAACAGAATGACAACTCGTTGCAAGCAGTCCAATCGCCCCAGCTCAATGCATCGGTACAGGAACGGGCTGATTTTTTTCCAGTTGAGTGGACATTCTTCAATGCATTCTTCAATGTAACGTTCGTAAAAATAATCCGGTGGTAAATTCATTCCCGCAGTAATACTATCCAGTTGGTGAACAGACATAGACCGGTTGCCCGTCACAATACCACTAACTGTACCTACATTCAAATCAATCGTGTGACCAAACTCGGTCATGGTTAAGCCTTTTCGTTTCAGATAGGTTTGAACTTCTGCCTGTATCGTAGGTGTGATTTCCATGGATAAACCACCCTTTCAGCATCTTCATAGATTCCCATTTTCAATAATTCATATAGTTTTGAAACAAATAGTATAATTATTGTTTTTCATTCATGATAATACCATCTTTTGGAACATCAATAAATACTTTTACTTTATAGATTTTTATATTTTTATTAGGAGATCATTGGATGATAGATTATTATGATAGGAGAAGGTCACTTGAAAAATACAGGTATGACACGTCCCTTGGACACGTTAGGCCGGATTGTTATTCCAAAGGAATTGCGAACCTCTATGGGTATTCAAGCTGGCGAGTCTTTAGAATTTTATTTGGATGTTGAAACCGGATTGTTAAGTATGCGGAAGTATATTGGAGTCTGTTGCCACTTATGCCATTCGGTCCAGGATTTAAGCTATTTCAGACATTCATTTTTATGTAAAGAATGTATACACGAATTGAAAGGAAACATCGAGGTATGTTCAGTACCTGTTCCTGCTGTCAACGAAGCTGTGGGCAAGGAAAATAGTCTGAACCGATCGTCTTCACAACATTTGGTTGAACATCTAAGAAGACTTATGCGTGAGTATCCAACAGCCCAGCAAGGCGAATATGCTGAATGGCTTGGCGTGTCACAAAGTCGTATATCTCAGCTTAAAAAGCTATTATAGGTGTTGATTAACTTGATCCCAGTAAACTCCAATAACCAGTCGCTGTTTATCTCAAGGCGACTGGTTATTTTTTAACTTCGAAACCATAATGACCAGAATTTAACAAATTAGATTCCAAAACTTCCAAATGATATTGCTGTAAAATATGGATTTAAACTCTTCAAGATGATATATTCTGACTATATGTAAACTTCCTAAAAACGCTTTTAACGGACTTAAAACAAAAAAATGGTTAGTGGGTGTATAAATGAAGTCACATGTTCTAATTTATGATGGGTATGTTAGTTTTGAAATTATGCTAGCAACCTATTTTATGAAAACCAAAGGGGATATTGTGCACTAAATAATGATCATAAAGTGATCGCGACCATTTGTTCTGCCACTGAACTATTGGAGCTAGCAGGTGTTTCTCCTAAAAGTCATGTGAGTCATCCATCGGGCCTGGAGATACACAAGAATATCATATCTGCTAAACCCAATAAGTATGTAGATTTTGCAATCGAAATAGGCAGGGTCATGAACATTTATACGGATGATGAAGATTTTAATGAAACGATAGACTTTTTTAAGCTTTTTAAAGATAGCTGACTCTCCTCACAACAATCACTTTATGTATGGTGATATTTGGGATATTATTAACAAGGAAATTAGCATACATAAAGGGGTTATTAAATTGAAGGACAAATTAAAGGGGTTATTCGTGGGCTTAACCATGGGTACGATGATTACGGGTGCAACCGCAATGGCTGCATCTGGAACAAGTGTAAATGCTGTTGTGAAAAAGTTTGATGTATTTTTAGAGGGTACAAAAAAGAACACTGCCGATGGCTTGATTTACAACGGAAACACATACATCTCTGTTAAGGATATTGGAGTTGCAGAAAGCAGACAAATCAGCCTCGTTGGTAACAAACTGTATTTAGGTAGACAACAAAATATTATTACAGAAAATCAAGCACTCGATATTCTTTTGGATAAAATAAAAAATGAAGCCGCTAAATATAATTTACACGTAATGGTTGAAGGGATCGAAGGAACAAAATACTCTTTAAGAGCTTTCGAAGATTTCCCTGATCACATTGCAACTTATGGATTCTATTACGTAGACAAATACACTGGTAAAGTAACTAAATATGACATCGTAAATGATAAGGAAGTTGAAATATAAGGATGGGTTCTCCCCATCCTTTTTTATTGTAAACAATTTTACTCCCCATCTATCGCTTCAATTGAGCTTCATTCGAAGTTCCAGATTTACGGTCAAATGTAATCGGGCCTTTACGGTTCACAAGCCGTTTCAAATCCACGGTCATTTCGTTCTTCAATTTATCAATGAGCTGATCCTCTTGAATTCCTTTGCTTTTAGCAACCTCGGCCAACGATTTCCCCTGTCCCAGCTCTTTCTCTAACTGGACAGGAGTGATGCCCAGCAGCCTAGCTACTTTCTCGTTGAGATGGTGATTCAAGCCGCCAGGCCTTTTGCCATGTCTATGTCTATGTCTGTGCACATGTCCGTGCCCGTGATCGTCCTGTGGTTCAACATTCCACTGTTGGGTTTCCCCTTGGACTGAATTATTGGGAGTGAGAGCTTGCAACGAATGCTCTGATTCCATACTGTATGCTCCTGCGGCACTTGTAGCACCAAACATCATTACTCCTCCATATAGGATAGCAGCGGTCAATTTCCATTGTTTTTTCATGTTGTGGACCCTCCTTTCACCCTTTTTTATCTATATTTTCTCTTTCAGCTTTTTTTATTCGTATTTCGCCTGTTAAGTAACCTTAAGACGGGAAAAAGAGCTCATGAGCATTGCTATCACAATTACACCCAACCTTCGATCTTCACGCGCTCCTTGAGAGCCCTATCGTGTAGAGTGAGCAAAAATAAACAACTAAACTTTCTACAATATAACTTGAAGTTTTTCAGGTTAAATATGAAGGGTAACATGATAATATTAATTTGTAATCGATTACAATTATATTTTTGGAATAAATGTTGTATCAAGCTACTACAGAATGCATTGCATCACCGTCAGACTACACGCATTTACACATAAGGAGGAAAGTCCAATGAAACAAAAAGAATACGGTTATTTTTATCCATTTTGATTTGTTTTTCGCTTATCTTACCCGCATGCACAGGCGGCAACAACGATTACCTCTAACCAAACCGGTACCCAAGACAACTACTACTTTGAGTTGTGGAAAGATTTCGGGAACACAAGTATGACTCTTAATAGTGGGGGTGCGTTCAGTGCTCAGTGGAGTAACATTGGAAATGCATTATTCCGTAAAGGCAAGAAATTCGACGAAACCAAGACACACCAGCAAATCGGAAATATTTCTGTAAACTACAGCGCCAACTACCAACCAAATGGTAATTCTTATTTATGCGTCTATGGATGGGCAGTTGACCCGCTCGTAGAATATTACATCGTCGATAGCTGGGGAAGCTGGCGTCCACCTGATGCAACACCAAAGGGCACCTTTACCGTTGACGGGGGAACATATGATATTTATGAAACCACTCGGGTTAACCAGCGTCAGCGAGCACTTCAAAAAGTGGGAAAGCATGGGCATGAAAATGGGCATGATGTATGAAACTTCACTTACTGTAGAGGGATACCAAAACAGCGGCAGTGCCAATGTAACTAATAATACCATTACGATTAACGACAGATAATCCTAAGGGCGGAACGACTCTAAAATCAACTAACCTTACTGTTTATTAAAATTGTTAGGAGGAAGAACCTTGTCTATAGCTAAATTAGGAAAATGGACGGCGATTATGTCAATCACCGTGTCTTTATTCACAGGGTCGCTGGTAATCTCCAACAATCAGGCGCATGCGGCTGATTGCTCGAACGGTTATGTAGCGTTAACCTTTGACGATGGCCCCAATCCCTCTAATACCAGATCACTGCTTAGTGCCCTGAAGCAAAACGGATTACGCGCAACGCTCTTTAATCTTGGACAAAACGCGCAGAATAATTCTTCGCTCGTACGTGAACAACAAGCAGCAGGCATGTGGATCGGTAACCATTCATGGTCACATCCGCATATGACGCAACTGAGCGCATCACAGATGTCATCGGAAATTACACGCACACAGCAAACAATACAGTCTATTACTGGCACGGCACCAAAGTTATTCCGTCCTCCGTATGGCGAGACCAATGGAACCCTCAAATCCATTGAGAACCAAAACGGTCTTACCGAAGTTTTATGGAACGTTGACTCCCAAGACTGGAACGGCGCCTCCACCGCACAGATCGTAGCTGCCGCAAGCAGACTTAAAAACGGCGATGTGATCCTTATGCATGATCAGTATCAGACTACACTCCAAGCGATCCCACAAATCGCACAGAATCTCAAAAACCGCAACCTTTGCTCTGGTATGATCTCTCCAAGCAATGGCCGGGCGGTAGCGCCTGACGGCAAAAACAACGAAACACCGCCAAACACGAGCACAAAAATCGAAGCAGTAAATATGACGAAGAGCGGTCAGTACACTTCAAATATCAGCTCGCCGTTCAACGGAGTGGCTTTATACACGAACAATGATTCGGTGAAATTCACACAGAATTTCACCAGCGGTACCCATAGTTTTTCACTCCGGGGTGCTTCAAATAATTCCAACATGGCCAAAGTTGACTTGAAAATAGGTGGACAAACGAAGGGTACCTTCTACTTCGGCGGGAGCAGTCCTGCGGTCTATACTTTAAAAAATGTCAACCATGGCACCGGAAATCAAAAGATTGAGCTTGTTGTAACAGCCGATGATGGGACATGGGATGCTTATCTTGACTATTTGGAGATCATCTAATTTTAAAAAAACAAAATCCCGGCGGGATCTTCCCGACCGGGATTTTTGTTGGTATCTTTTTCACATAATTCTCAATGTAAAAATAACATAATATTGCAATATCGCAATCTCTTATATAATGGCGGGTAACACCTAGAAGTCGCTACAAAAACATTCATAAGAGATGCGGGTGGTAGCCATGGAATGGTATTTTGCATACAAAGAAGAATTGGAAAAGGTATTCCGCCAAGCGGAGGAACGGACGGCTACATTTCCGGTTCCTTTTCAGCAAGAGGGGTTAGACTACCTGGCGCGGTTTAATCCGTTGCGGGAAGACAGTACGCGTAATTACATATGCTATTTGCTTCCATTTTGGCTGCAGGAACTGACCGGACTGTCTCCCGAAACATGTCGCAAGCTGTCACTCGGCAACGTGTTCGTCATGGCTCATTATTTAATTCAAGACGACGTGATGGACACAGCAGCAGACAACCGTAAAACGCAACTTGCCTTAAGCCAGCTTTTCTATACCGAGTGTCTAAACATTTATCAGGAGCTTTTTCCGGCAACCTCTCCTTTTTGGTCATATGCCCGGACGTATGTGGACGAATGGGCCGTTAGTGTGATATCCGAAGGAACAGAGGACTATTTTCAAGGTGAAAGAAATAAGGTCGCACTAAAAGCCAGCCCATTAAAAATGGCCGGGACGGGTGCCTTATTGCTCGCAGGTCATGCCGATCTGATTCAGACTGTTACCCATATGACAGATTTGAGCTTGCTCGTGCTCCAAATGTCGGATGATTGGGCAGATTGGTCAGAAGACTTGGTGGAACATAGCTATAACTGCCTATTGTCCCATATCAGCGCCGAACAAAAGACGGCGTACTGTGAAGGACTAGGACCACAACAAATTCAGGAAGCGATTTATGTACGCGGGGCGCTCGCCAGCTATGTGGACATTGCGAATCAAGCAGTCCAGGAGCTAGAGACGATGGAGCCTTCCATCCACGGTCTGCATAGGTTCGCACATTCCATCGCAACAGAGCTCAGCGAAGAGGCAGCAGAAATTGAAGGCGGACGCTCACATTTGCGAAGAGGCGGGCTTGATTATTGGCTCTCCAAAAATATGAAATAATGCTAGATTTTTCTGAGTCTTACGTGGTATACTGACTAGGTAATTATAACCAATTGAATGAGAGGGTGATTTTTGATGGCTACTGAAGTTCTTCAAACACAAGTCATTCAAAAAGCTTGGGAGGATGCCAGTTTCAGAGAGAAACTGATGGCAGATCCCAAATCTGCAATTCGTGATGTGTTAGGAGTCGTGATCCCCGATCATATCCAAATCAAAACGGTAGAGGAAACGTCTGATCAATTTTATCTGGTTATCCCTCCAAACCCTTCAGGCGTGCTCGCTGCATCCCAGAAACCTCGCGCGATGTGGTAGATTGGTTCTTGTAGCTCATTTAATCTATACTTTTTAATCTCAAGCGGGTGGGCTCAGCAAGCTTCCCTCCGTTTTCTCCGAACGCAAAAAAGCCGGATGTTATCCGGCTACGGGGAAGCGGATGGTCGCTTCTGTTCCCACCCCTTTTGCACTTGTAAAAGATATTTTACCATTCATCGTTTCAATAATCCGAAAGGTCACCATCATCCCCAAACCCGTGCCTTTAGTCTTATTCGAAAAATAAGGCTCACCTAGTCTGGATAAGGTCTGAGCATCCATCCCTTCACCATTATCCCGAATATGAATGACTGCTTCTCCATTATCCACATAAGCCCATATATGAATATGTCCCTGTTCTCGCAGCGCTTCAATACTGTTTTTGATAATATTGATAAATGCCTGCTTGAATTTGGAGGAATTCCCGCGCACTTTGATTTCCTGGGGAATATCCAGCGAAATTTTACCACCTTGCAGATTTGCCATTGGACTGATAATTCCTTCTATATGTTTGAACTCATCCAATATGGTCAACGTTTTGGTATGGTCAAACTCCGGCTTGGCAAAAGTCAGAAAATCAGTAATAATCGCGGACGCTCGATCCAACTCCTCCAGAGCGATATGCAGATAGTCTTTGTTCTTACCATCCTCCTGCTTGCTCATCAACTGAAGAAATCCACGTGTAACCTGAAGCGGATTGCGCACTTCATGAGCTACAGATGCAGCCAAATCGCTAATAATCTCCATTTTCTCTGAACGTTGAAGCTCATTATTGAACATCTCCAGTTCTCTGGAATACCGAACCACTTGCTTGTGCTTTTCCGCCAGCCTTCTGCCCAAGATCGCAATCAATGCCAGGACAAAACCGAACACGCCCCATTTCCATAAAAACATATTGTAGTGTCCGTCCCGGATAAAGAACCAGCTGAGTTCTGCGATCGTGATGACTGCAAAAAATGCAAAGCCTGTCGATAAAATGATCGCTTCGTGGTCTCCCTTAAGCGCCATGCGAATCGAAGCAAATACCAAAAGTACCATCAAAGCTACGAGCAATATACCGAGGACGATTACACTGAAAAAATAATATACATCGTTGAGTCGCTCCTGTGCTCCTAAATTCACAATCATGATGATGAAGCAGAACAAAGAGTAGGCGGTTAACAATTTTCTGAATTTCCGAATCAGTAAAATTGAATTGATATTTTGCTCAAAAAAGAAGGCTAATGAAGGCAACAGAATAAATAGCGCCACATCAAAAAGTTGTAAATACAGCTTGCCATAGCCGCGATAGAACGTATATAAAAACGGTGAATACGTTACAATCATCAGACCGATCGACAATACAATCGCGCTTAGGGACAGCCACATGGCCATACTTGGACGGAACAGGAAAAACGAGCAGATCAATAGCACCAGGGCGATAAAGATAAATGTACTGCCCAGTACAATATCCAAGACATCCATTCTGACCAAGTTTCCCAACAAGTCACGATAATCACCAGTCATCACATTTCCGATAATGCCCAGTCTATTTTTACTGCTTTCCGTCCATATGTATAATGTTTTACCACTGTCTTCTGGCTTCAGCGGAATCAGAATACGATTATTCTCATAATTATAGCCACGGTACGATTCATAAAAATTGGTGCCATCCTTATACAGTGTAATGTGCCTGCCATAAATATTTTCAAAAAGCACCGCTGGTGTTTCATCATTTAACGAAGGTAGCTTAATACGAATCCAGGCGGTGCCTCTATTGCCCGGCTGCTTGAGCAGCTGTGTATCATCTTCAATATGCATCCAGACCTTACTGTGATCAGTTACCTCATCTAAAGAGCCATCCTCGTCTTCTGCTCCCCATCTCATATCCCAGGAGGGTATCTTATACTCCCTTTCCGGGGTCATTTTGGCCGCATAGCCGATGTGGTCCAGCGACAATAGTATCACAATGACCGCTAGCAGAGCGGCGACAGCTTTGGGCACATGCCTCATATTAAGCACCTCAAAGTTACGTAGTAGGATTTACAAATTTGTATATGTTTTAACATTTTTATCTTCCTGAAACTATATTATTCTATACGATGATGTTCATACCTTCTTCAAAATAAGGGTATCATGTTCTTTTTAATCATTATTTGTAAAATCTTCATATTGGTTAATGATCATTTCCTGTTCGCGTTGCTCCATCTGCTCTCTAAGCCCTATCCAAGGTTCACATTCTTCATCCTCATAGATCGTCCAAATATCGGAGAATAAATAATCGCGTATTTCTACTATTTTTCCGGCCTGTCCGCCGTCTGTCCAGTATAAACCATCCGGACGCCGAATAACGGTACGCGAATAGCCTGGGGTAGATGCCTTTTGACCTACTCGGATTCGACTAATCATCGGACCAAACATGTACCATTCCAATTCATATCCCTCCAACTCCTCTTTATCATATCACAGCAGTTACCAAAAAAACGCTTATTGGGAAAGAGCATATCCCTATTCGCATGATTTTAACTTTTTACAGACACACTAACTCTAAGTTTAGCCGTTCTGCGGTTTGGGTAAGGTCGAAATAAGCAACAAAAAGCAAAGGAGCTGAGTTAGATGGCAAATCGCGACAATCAAAAGACTGAGCTACAGGATCATGATTTTGAGCCTTCCCTGCAAAATGCAGAAACAAACTGGGAGAATCTGATCAAGGGGCCTGATACTCCTCTGGAGGACGTACCTGATGCCGATGAACTGACACCGAACAGTCCTGTTGATCCCTCTGCGCCTGCTGAATTCCTGCATGGTACAGATTTGCTGAATGGTACCGATGGGGATGAAGAAGAGCAACTGGACAGTGACGATATTCTGGATTAATTACTGCATGTTATAGGAGATAAGAAAGCGGTTTCTCATCTTGCTATGCGGGTAATGAAGTGTATATACCGAAAGGAGTTGACTAATCTCCTATGTATAAAGATCCGATGTCTCAAGCTGATATGGAGTACAAACGCTATAAAACCTTGAATCCTGTAGAAGAGGATGACCGCAGGACTGCGGACAAGATCCATACGGACGATGGCATAGCCGAAGATAACCCACGAGGAGTCGCATCAGCGAAGCCCGAACCCAGAGATCAAGCAAGATGATAGCACAGATAGGGAATGCAAAAACTAGAATCGGAAATCAGGGCTTGCCTTCTGCATCCACTTTGTTTAAAATAAGGTCAAATCTTTTGAATACCATGAAGAAAGACATAGACGGAGACAAGTAAGCGTCATCGGATTCCCACAGAAAGGTACGTATTGCTGAGAGCGTACCGCAATCCCGCGTTGAAATTCACTCCCGAGTCGAGCCTTGAACCGACGACAGAAGGATTCATTCCTTTGACCGCAGTAGAGGTTTCCGGAAGCCCCCGTTACGGGCATCAAGCTCAGAGGTTACTGCCGTCGATTGAATGACGTTGGCGACTTGCATGTATACTTCTGTAATTAGGGTGGTACCACGGCATTCGTCCCTTGCGACGAGTGCCTTTTTGTGTTATTTTCTGCAAAAGTCTATGGGCTGAAAGAAAAACAATTTTTAAATCGGGAAGGGTGTACTGTATGTCAACCAATGAAAATTCTTTGGAGCTGTTGCGGGAACAGCTCGATGCTACAAACTTGCAATTGCTGGAGCTGCTGTCCCAACGCGCTGAACTGGCAGGACAGCTAGGAAAATTGAAAGAAGCTCAAGGAGTACCTGACTTTGATCCAGTGCGTGAGCAACAAATGCTGGACAAGCTGATCGCAGCTAATCGCGGACCTTTCGACGATGCTACGATTCGCCAGCTGTTCAAAAATATTTTCAAGGCTTCTCTGAACTATCAAAAAGAAGAACACAAAAAACATCTGATTGTCAGCCGCAAAAATCAGCCGGATAGCACGGTTATCAAGGTTAAAGATACACTGGTGGGCGGCAAAGCCTCCATCATGGTTGCAGGTCCTTGCTCGGTGGAAAGCTACCAACAAACTCGCGAGGTAGGTGCGGCTCTCAAGGAAGCTGGTGTGCCGATTCTGCGTGGTGGCGCGTTCAAGCCGCGTACATCTCCGTATGATTTCCAAGGGCTGGGTATTGAAGGCCTACAAATTCTTAAACGCGTTGGCGACGAGTTCGGGCTGGCTACAATCAGTGAGATCGTCGATCCAAGACATTTGGAGGAAGCCATCCCGTACATCGATATCATTCAAATTGGCGCGCGCAACATGCACAACTTTGAATTGCTTAAAGCTGCGGGTGAAACCAGAACTCCGGTTCTGCTCAAACGCGGATTGGCTGCCACAATGGAAGAGTTCCTTCATGCTGCTGAATACATCGTTTCCCGTGGCAATACACAAGTCATGCTGATTGAACGCGGTATTCGTACGTATGAAAAATGGACACGTAACACGCTGGATATTTCCGCTGTTCCGATTTTGAAAAAGGAAAGCCATCTGCCTGTACTGGTGGACGTAACTCACTCTACAGGACGTAAGGACATCCTGGCTCCTTGCGCCAAGGCTGCCCTGGCAGCTGGTGCCGACGGCATCATGGTAGAAGTTCACCCGAACCCGGCAGTCGCTTTGTCCGATGCTCAGCAACAGCTGAACATACCTGAGTTCCACAACTTCCTGTCTGAAGTCAAAGAATCCGGATTATTCAAAGCGTAAAACTAATTTTATGCCTAAACCTTCAATAAAAAGAATGCCATAGTGGTTATCATCCTAAACACAGCATTCAATAAATTAGGCTCATGGAAAATACTCCATGGGCCTTTTTATTTTTGCATATCGGACCTCGAACAATCTCTATACACGTTTAATGCTCTTTTCAGTCAAAGGAACATAATATCCTTTTCCATTCGGACCCATAGCAAATTTATTGCGAAGATGGATTAGATTAGGGCCGAATTTTGCCTCCAATTCTTCACGGAACTCATATAGGATTTCCATGATATAAATATCATGAATAATCACTTCCGTAATCGGCATTACAAGGCCTGGGTGTAGCGTCCATGCAGCGCGGCTGTCATCACCAAGTGAAAGTATGCCAGCTACAACCTCCCGGTCATCCACGCTAAGAACAATCCACCGACCACCGATTTCGGACGTAATCTCCTCACTCATATCATGGCGGTAAACAGTAGCAAAATCAAAGTTAAGATCACCATATGCTACAAGGATCACCTCAATTCCTTGTTGAGCAGCTTGCTCTAAGGCATCCCGGAACACTTCGGCATCCTCTTTCCAAATTTCCAGTAAAATTCGGTGTTTTGCTCCCTTCACACCTTCGTTGATGCGATTGATAATGGCTTCATAACCCGAAATATTCCAAATATTCTCTCTATTTTGAAACGATGCTGTGTACTGCTCCAAACTCTCTTGCGCCACATTAAAAATCTGTTCTGCTTTGCGTTTTCTCTGGGCAATCAATTCATGTGGAGGAAGCGGCACATACAGAGGTGTATTTTCTTGACTTACCATGATGTCCCCACGGTTGACCATCCCCGACAAAACCTCATAAATTTTGGATCTCGGTACTCCAGAGTTCAATGAAACGGCATATCCCGAAAGTGGAGAGCTTTCCAATAAAGTCACATAAGCCTTGGCTTCATATTCACTAAAATTCAAATCACGTAGAATTTCTAATATGTTTGGTTTTGATTTCATGACGTCTTCTCCTCAATTCATGTTCTTCCTTACTATATCACTTCCCCTTGACAAAAACTGATATACAAATTATCTTTTTAGTAGCATTTTCATAGTAGTAACCATAGTAGCTACTATGATACTTTCATAGGGGATGAACTCAGGAGGATACAACTTGAACAAAGTCATAGCTCATCACAGCGAAAGCAACCGGATTTACTATACTTCTACGATTCTAGCGCTATTGATCTGGAGCACATCGTTTATTGCCACCAAAGCAGCCTATACGACGTTCCCTCCTCTTACCTTGGGTCTATCCAGATTTATCATAGCTTCCATCGTACTAGGTATCGTTTTGCTAATCAAAAAAGAACATGTCAAAGTAAAGCCAAAGGATTTGGCTACGATTTCGTTTAGTGGGGTTCTTGGAATCACTCTTTATTTTGCAATGGAGAATATAGGAGTTAGCCTGACAACCGCTTCCAACGCAGCATTAATTGTCGCATCGTATCCGGCAATTACATCGCTGCTTGAATTTATTTTGTATAAAGTTAAATTATCCAAATATAAAATCTGCGGCATAGCACTGGCCATGATCGGGGTATATTTCTTAACCTCAGTTGGCGAAAGCTCGGATGGTAAGAATCAACTCATCGGAAATTTAATCTTGATTGGAACCGGATTTGCGTGGGCGTTTTACACTTTCATGACGCGCAAGGTTGTGGACAAATATCCGCCGGTGACGTTATCTTTTTATCAAACCGTTGCAGGTAGTATCTTTTTCATACCGTTAGCCTTATTGGAAAAGGATAGTTGGCAGGCTCCGACAACGGGATCGTTTATGTTGCTCATGTATCTGGGTGTGTTCTGCTCTGTTATCGCATTTTTGCTTTATAATTACGGATTAATCAAGCTGTCACCGAGCAGTTCCGTTTCTTTAATGAATTTGGTTCCGATATTTGGGGTGTTGTTCTCTGTCTTACTATTGCACGAAACGATTACATGGCGCCAAATCATTGGCGGTTTGGTCGTTATTCTAGGGGTCTTGATGAGTGCACACCAAACAAGCCGTACCTAAAGATATTGCAGTCCTACAATACTAGGGCGAGTGGCCTTTCTAAAAGTTCTCGCCCAGTCGGCTATATCTAGGCAGTCGGCTTTTTTTCTTTTATATAAAAAAGGTGGTTATATTGATTGATGAGGTTATCCATAATTACAGACTGTTTGAGCACACTAGCATGATTAAAACCATGTTTTGCTTGCAAAATATACAGCTTTTGACGAGCATTCTCAAGCTGTTGACACAAAATGTCGTCTCTTATCATAATATATCCCTCCCTGTCATATGATCAGTGTAAAGGGTTATGAATAATATACTAAAAATAAGGGTTTGGGATAATTATCTAATTGGCCTAACCGGCAGAATGAATATTCTGCTCCGTAGCGTTATTTTTGGCTGAAATCGGGAAAACGTTTTTTCCCTTCGCCCATAGCAACAACGCTGCAACCAGCAAGATGCCACCGTTTAATACGAAGATCCAGCGAATGGGCATCCAGCTACCAAGCATGCCGCCAATCAGCGGTCCCGCCATCGTCGCGAGCTGGGTAGCTGATTGATTCAGGCTAAAGGCTCGTCCGCGAAACTCCGGCTTGGTGACTTCCACAGTCATTGCATTGATCGCCGGCATGACAGACGCATAAAACAATCCATATCCAAACCGAAGCGCACCAAAACCAACAAAGTTGGTTACAAAAAACTGCAAGATGTTCCCGATTCCCGAACCGATCAGTCCAATCAGCAGCACTTGGGCGAAGCCGATTTTCCCTCCAATCCGGCCCCATCGGGGAGCCATCAGCACCGCCGCAATGCCTACAGCTGAGAATACAATCCCGGAACTTAAAGACGCATGGCTGCGATCCACGCCCATTTCAAGCACATACACCGTAATTAACGGTTCCAAGATCATGACGGAAAAGGTACTTAATCCAGCCAGAATAAGCAAAAAGTACAACGGACGATTAGCAATAGCCTCTTTGATATCATCACGAACATGCGAGCGGGTACTGGTGCCCTTGAAGCTATCCTCTCTAGCGCCAAACGTCGCGATGAACGCAGATACCAATACAAGTGCCGCAGAGAAATAAAAGGCATTCCGATTGCCATAATAATGGCTCACCACACCGCCAATCAGCGGCCCTATAATGCTGCCCGTCGCTCCAGCAGTCGCCATAATGCCAAGGGCGTAGCCCGTTTTTTCTTCAGGCGAGCCCGTCCCGACCAGCGCAATCGCCGCAGGAATAAATCCGGAGAGGAGTCCTTGAAACAAGCGAACTCCTACAAATACATATGGGTCTGTCACCAAAGCACATACCAGATACAATACAGCCAGGCTGAAGCCTGATCGAATCAACATCGGCTTACGCCCATACTTATCTGCCAGCGAACCCCAAAACGGAGCAATCAACGCGCTCGCTAAAAAAGTAACTCCAAAGGCAATCCCCGACCATAGTTCCAGGTGATCGTTAACACCCAATTCCGTATTCAGAAAAATAGGTAAAAACGGAATCGACACGGAATAGGCCATGCTGCAAAACAATACTCCGATCCACAAAACAATCAGGTTTCGCTTCCAATATAGATGCATGCTGCCACACGTCCCTTCTGTTCATTCCATTATTACCCTCTAAATTAGAAAAGTCTACCGTAGACCTTAGCCTTTCATCGTGGAACAACCACGAAGAAGCTGATATAATCGAATGGAATGGAGATGATGACATGGCTAAAAAGAGAAATTCGTCTTTCGCTGCTCCTGCGGCTCAGGACAAACCTGCTACGTTAAAGGATCTGTTGAGTCAGGACGTGCTGAACAAGCTTAAGGCTCAAGCCAATGAAGCGCAAGCAGAACAGGACAAGCGTAAAGAAGACGAACGGCAACGTGCCCTCGAAGCAAAAAAAGCTGAACAAAAGAAGCTGGACAACAACTTTGAACACCTGTTGAATAACAGCGATTTGGACTGGCACAAATATAAATAAGCCAAAACCATTGCGGTTTTGGCCTATCTTTACACTTTATGTTATAGCCAGTCACGAATATGTTGTACTGAATACAGCACCCCTACCCAAACCGGCAGACTGAACGCCATACCCCATATGAGACCTTTAGCCAGTTTTTTGTCTACCTCCATCATGATCCTGCCCCTTTCCTTGGGAATAGCAGCAGTATGGGTCAAGAATACGGCTTTCAAACCCGTATTTCCTTATCCCCAACAAAAAAGGTATGATAGTAAATGGAAAAGTGTTCTGCGCTGTCCCCAAACTATAAATTAGGATGTTACACCATCCAACCTTTCAGGAGGAATATTAATGAACCGAAAATCGATACGCCCATGGTACACATTGTGCCTGCTGGCCATCATGCTCGTGCTGGTTGCCGGATGTGGCACAAAAGCGGCCGATGTGGAAGCCGCAAGCCGGACAAGCACTACAACGCCCGCTGCAACTAAAGACAAAAGCAAGACTGTTTCACATCCAGTTGTCACGATTGTCATGAATGATGGCAAGAAAATCAAGCTTGAGCTGTATCCGGAAGTAGCACCGAACACGGTTAACAATTTCATCTCCTTGGTGCAAAAGGGAGCTTATAACGGTACCATTTTCCACCGCGTCATCCCAGGCTTTATGATTCAGGGTGGTGATCCGCAAGGTAACGGTACAGGCGGCCCCGGCTACAGTATCAAAGGGGAATTCAAGAGCAACGGCGTTAACAATACACTCAAACATACACGTGGCGTATTATCCATGGCCCGCTCGGCGGATCTGGATTCGGCCGGATCGCAATTTTTTATCATGGTTGCCGATGCGGACTACCTCGACGGTCAATATGCCGCTTTCGGTAAAGTAACGTCCGGAATGGACGTGGTCGACGCTATCGTCAACTCCAAACGGGATAGCAATGACAAACCTACCAAACCAGCTACAATGAAAAAAGTTACTGTAGATACGCTAGGTAAAAAATATCCAGAACCCGTCAAAGTAAAATAACCTGTCTTTCAAAACGGGATAACAGCAACGACCTTGTGCATACGCATGAGGTCGTTGTTGCTTATCCCCTGATGCTTTCTAAGCTGCTGACTCTGTGATGTAGTAAGAGTATATACACAAAAGGAAGCGTTTTCAATCATTATTTTTAAAGTATTTTACTGTTAAATGAGTCTGTCAGCGTTCGACAAAAAGATACTAAATGAGCCGTAAAGTCGTCTAATTGGATTTGGTCTCGACTGAACGGATACCTTCCATCTCTTGCAGCAGTGACAACAATTCCTCCACTCCCTCTGACCGGGACAGCTTTAGAAGCATATGAACCATCAACTGCTCACCGTTATTGATACGCTCGGCGTGAAAGCTGTGAATGGTCAGCTTTCTGTTCTCCAGCAGTTCTTTAATTTGATTCAGTACGCCCGGCTCATTTTCAACCTGAACAACTACTTGCCGTGTGGACGGGGTAGCCATCTGATAAAAACGACTATGGAGCAAGGACTGAGCCGCCAAAATAAACAGCGTTACACCCGCGCCAAGCCCATACATTCCTGCACCGACAGCAATACCAATCCCGGCGGTAGTCCAGATGCCCGCAGCGGTGGTAAGCCCTTTGATTCTATTTTTTTGTGTAAAAATCATTCCTGCGCCGATAAAACCGACTCCACTTATAACCTGTGCTGCTATTCTGGAAGGGTCCAGCGACAGGTTGGACCATACAGTCTGATCCTGAAAACCGTATTTGGATACCACCATCATAAGTGACGCCCCGATCCCGACAATGAAATGTGTGCGAATGCCGGCCTCCTTCATCCGACTTTTGCGTTCATAGCCGATTAACGCGCCGCACAATCCGGCAAACATGACCCGAATCAGGTAATCCCAATCCCACATACCTTTTTCACTCCACTATTGTTTAAGTTATGAAAAGATGTTGCCTTAATATATATAATTCATGATGCACCGGCAAATGAGCCGTTATACAGCTGTTATTTTGTTATTACCCAAATTTTAAGGAACCTTCACTTCATGTTCGGGAAGATTGCGATGTGCCTTTCTCCCCTTGAGTAGCCACAACTCTGGTGTATCCTGTACACCATCTACTCGCATACTAAATGCCCTCGATGGTAAATTGCGTATACGGAGCAATAGACGGTTTCCGTCTGCTGCTGCATCCACAAGCTCTAGCAGTGTTAGTGAATCATTTGTTAGCTTGCGGTTCAAAGCGGGAGTTGAATCTGCGTTGTCCTCACGGCTCCAAATACGCAGCTCATCTAAAGACGGCGTAGTAATTCGCTTGCTGAAAGAAATAACCACCTCATCTTCGGCTGAACGTTCCGCCCTAAGAGGTATTGGAGGCTCATCGTACATGTAGCCTCCCAGATGATATTCATAGGCAGTCCAGGCGTTGTAGTCGCCCTCCAGGGCGGTAGCCCCGAACTGTCGCGTCCACTTGCGGTCTCGAACCATCCGCGCAAGTGAACCGATATCTGCCTGCACTCCGAGGGACAGGTCCGGATAAGCGGCGCGTATGGACTGCGCGATACGAGCATAGCCGTGAATATACTGTGGCGGCAGACGGCGGCGCATCCAGTCCGGCCAATGGGTCTGGAGTACGTGCATATCCGGAGCTACGCTCCCGATCATGGCTACCGCATCCAGGCCCTGCCATTCCCGCAGCTGACCGGGAATATCGCCACGCCCACTCACAGCGAGCGACCATGTCGCCACGCAGATGTCCGGCCGGACATCACGCACACCGCCTGCGCCGTTCACCAGCTCATGGATGAGCCCATTCACGGCGTTAACGCGCAGATCGACCCACTGCGCGTACAGATTGGGGACCTTCCGGTAGTAATTCCGCGCATGCTTATCGCGGAAATTTGGAATGTTCTCACCGCAGCGTGCACGGAAGGCACGCTGTGCATGTGGCCCAATATCCCCGTACACTCCACTGCGCAGCCCGTTCCATTCGGGGAAATAAGGCTCCGCCACCTCAAAGCCGTCAAACGGAATATCGGTGACGAGCCGGGCAGCGGCTTTCTTTTTCCATTCCACATATTCGTGGGCAAAATGCGAAAGCCGCTGAAAGCCGTCGTTGGGCTCGCGCAGCAACTCCATACGCCATTCCTTCCACGCTGGCGGCAGCTGGGACACGCCAAAAGAACCGTTGCCCAGCACCATCGCCCACACCGCGATGCCTCTGCGCTGAAAAGCAGCAACAAGCGCTCCATCCACTTCATTTTCACGTACAACAAAATAATGCACGGTCTGGTAGCCCGCAAGGGCGATCTCATCCGCTATGCTATCCCGCGACCGATTGGCGTAATAGGGAAACAACGGATCAATTTGAATACTGGGACCGTTCAGAGCCCAGGGTTTCATTTTTCCGATTTGTGCTATAGAGTCTGTCGATTCGGATCGCTCATCTCTCTTATTGTCCAATTCGATCCACCTCCGTCACTCACGTTTTTCCGATACTTGCTCAGAATCTACAGGTTTGGGCTATATGTTCCTAATGGTTCGCCTATGTTACCATATTTCGCAAATGGGGTGAAATGCAGCAGCTACTGTTTCATCATTAGCGTTCAGAGGTATTGGAATAACGAGTCAGGTTTAGCTTATGAACGGAATGGGAGGAATAGTCAATGGCAGAGCAGAGATTGCAAGGAAAGATAGCAGTGGTCAGCGGTGGAGGTTCAGGAATCGGTAAAGCAACCGCAATTCGTTTTGCAGAACAAGGCGCCAAGGTGGTCTTGCTGGATCGGACACCCGAGCATGCAGAGGAAACCAAAGCAATCATTGAACAGGTTGGCGGTGAAGCACTTGTGCTGGAATGTGATATTTCCAAGCCAGACATGATTCAGCAGGGGTTCGCTAAAGTCGCGGAGACATACGGGAAGCTGGATATCGTATTCGCCAACGCAGGCATTAATGGCACCATGGCCCCTATTGAGACCATGGAGCTGGAAGAATGGGACCACACGATGAACATTAATCTACGCGGCACCTTCGCTACCGTTAAATATGCCGTTCCATACCTGAAGGAACGCGGCGGCAGCATTATCATCACCAGCTCCATCAACGGTAACCGAACCTTTTCGGGTATTGGGTTCTCAGCTTACGCTTCCACCAAAGCGGCTCAGGTTGCTTTTATGAAAATGGCAGCGCTGGAGCTGGCACGTTACAAAATTCGGGTTAACGCGATATGCCCAGGAGCCATCGACACGAAAATTGATGATAACACGTACCCTACCGAAGACTTGAAGAAGGTACAAATTCCAGTCGAATTTCCGAAGGGCGGAGAGCATCCGCTGGAGGATGCTCCCGGTGAGCCAGAGCAAGTCGCCAATCTGGTTCTGTTTCTCGCCTCAGATGAATCATCTCATGTATCGGGTACGGAGATCTATGTAGACGGAGCAGAATCGCTGCTGCGCTAAGCATAAAGGGGATCGTTGTCCCCATATAAACTACTGTTTAGGCATTCCTAGCAGCCTTATCCCAAGTCATTACTAGTGGAAAAGGCTGCTTTTGCATGACTTGTGCATCGTTTCACAACAATTCTATAGCGCCCTGTCAGCACCATGCACAGCTCCTTTGCGAAGGCGGACATACAATCTCCCTCCTGGCAGCACCTCAAACAACAACATCAGAAGAGAAAAGAACAGCAGTGCAATGGCCTCTTCTGCCAAAATATAAACAGGGTATGGTCCCAAAACATCCAGTATCGATGGTGTCGACGGCTTTCCGGTCAGAAACATGTAGTTGGCACCGAGAGCACGGTCTACAATCCACACCATCAACGCCAAGCCATTGAGAAATAGCATAACTTTCCTTACACCCTTCCACGTCGGTCGGAGCCCTGCGATCCAGGTCATATATAGGGCAGCCAAAATAATAGCACTATGAGCTACGAAAAAATGGATAAAACGATAGTGAGGAAAGGCATAAGCCAAATTAGGCGTGAGTACGGCTTGAAGCGCTCCTCCAATTCCGGCAAAAAGGACCACCGGGTATAACCAGCGGCTGCGGAAAATAAGCATGAGGATGGACAACAGCAGTGTCACACTGCACAGCTCTAAGGGCAATGATGTCTGGACATCCCAAATATGCTGTGCCACATACCATATATTCAAAGTCACCTCTGAGAGAACGAGGACCGTAATTAATAGCCAGCGAATTCCCTTACTTACAGGCTTATTCGACCGAATCCAGCCCCGCGTTAGCCACAGCAACACAGCGCATACAATGAGTCCCAGTATAGCCAAACCATGTGACGGAGTAAAAGCCTCGAACCCTTCCGGCGCGTACGCATCGAACCAAGACCCTGACCATAGCCAGTCCATAGAATGCCCCCTTCGATCTCTTTCTTTTTTCGCACCTTCTATTTTATACCAAATAGTCGAATATGTTCTAGCCATCTTTCTTGCTTGTTCAATACCTTAACCTTTATGATAAAAGATATTATATTCAAAGGAGAACACTCATGCCGATTAATCGCCGACTAATTACAGATCAGGATTTCAGCGAGGCACTGGAACGTCATCTTCGTATCCGGGTATTTCAAGATGACCAATTGATTGGCTCAGGCGGGACTATAATCCGTTTTGACGATCAAACCATCGTTGTGCAGTCTAGCGTCAGTGATCTGGCTTACCATCCCAGAAAACAATGTGAGTTTTTTGAAATTAGAAAATAGCCACCACGCACCGGAGAACCCGTTTGCTTCGTTTTCCGGTGTGTAGCGGCTAAGTTTTATGGGTATGCATCATGTCTCACATGACGGTTTTAGTTATAGTTGATTCCACGTGTTTTCATCATGAGTTTATTCGTAAGCACTTTCAAGTCCTCGGAAGAGGATGAAATTTCCTGCATAATAGCCGTCTCCTCATGAGCAGCCGTATAAATTTTGTGAGCACCTTCAGAGAACGCCCCTGACATTTGCTGAATACGATGAATCTGCTCAAAGGTTTGATCCACCCGATTCGTCTGCTCTGTTACAGCTTCTTCCATAGTACGAATGCTTTCGACAAATTCACGTACAATAGCGTTCAAACGGTTCAGCGTCTGATCGACAGAGCTTGTCCGTTCCGCCTCAGCACTGACCAAAGACGTTTGCTGATGCATCAACTCCACAGTCTCTACGATTTGTGACTGTACACGGCTAACGATAGCATTAATTTGCTGTACAGACTCCGTACTTTGGGCGGCAAGTGCGCGAATTTGGTGTGCTACTACAGCAAAGCCGTTCCCTTCTTCTCCCGCACGTGCCGCTTCTATGGAAGCATTCAGCGCCAACAGATGGGTCTGTTCGGCAATATCCTTCACGGTGCTTGTAATCGCTTCAATTTGTGAAGCTTCTTTTTCCAGTCGTGCAATCACCTGCTGGGAACGACTATGTGAAGCTGTCAGCTCTCCCATTCCATCCATCAGGGATGAAAATACAGTCTGCGTCGAATCCACTGAATGCTCCATATGGCCTGACAATTCCAGCATATGTCCCGATTTGCTACGCATCATTTTAAAATCGCCCAGCATTCGATCCGCTGTTTTAATTGATTGGGCAGATGCTTGCTTTTGCTGCTCCACGCCATCCAAAATATCTTCTACCACCGTAGACATGGACTCGATTTGCGCCGTAGCTTGTACAATAGCCAAGCTCAGATTTTCTGCACTTTGCGAAGTTGTTCTGGTGCTATACGAGATCTCATTGAACATATCTTTAATGTTCAGCATCAGATGCCGAAATGCATCGTACAACACTTTGATTTCATCATCTGAACGGCGCTCTGGAATTACGACAGACAGGTTGCCCGACGAAGCTTCCTCTGCCGCCTTGGCCAATCTAACAATTGGCCGTGTAAGTAATTTTGAGATCAACCAGCCCAAAATGCCACTCCACAGGACACCCAATAACAAAATGATCGAGGTGTATACCCATTCCTGTGTACCATGAGCAAGCCAGTCCTTGAGTACAAAAATAAAAAAAGCGCTTGTTCCATAGGTTATTGCTGAAATTGAGACAAATGCAGTAACCATTTTCGTACCTAGTGACATCTTCATGTACTGTAGCCCACCCCAAAAAACTCAAATTTGATTCCATTTTACCATAAAATTGCTACATTTCTAGTAGTATTTTTCACAGACACCTATATTTATAAGCATAAAGATGCAGAGCCTTAAGTCCCCTGACCTAACTACAAAAACAACATGCTATTCAGGCAGCAAACTGCGTCAAAAAAAGTGGACGAATCGCGCTGCCGCTTACGTTCAGGCCATTCGTCACATCTAAATCGATCTATTTCTTTGTAATCTCATTTTCCATCATTGAGAATAACTGTCATCCTTTTGTTTAACAACTGCCTTTTTAACCGCTTCAATTGTGTCTATTTGGTGACTGTTTTTTTCCAGTACAGTAAACTCCCATGATCCGCTGGTCAGCTTGTCTCCTTGCTGGATATCAAAACGTTCTGAAAGCATCCAACCGCCAATCGTATATACGTCCCCGGCCTCAATATCTGTCTCCAAGCGCCGATTGACCTCATGGATAAGCGCCTGTGATTTGAGTATGTAACGATGATCATCTGTTTTTGTAATGAGTGGTGTTAGCGCTGCGGGGGTTTCGGTATCCGTATAGGAAGGAATGTCTCCAACAATCTCTTCCATAATGTCCTCTAGGGTGACAAGCCCCGACGTTCCACCATATTCATCCACCAGCACCGCTACTGGAATACGTCGTTTTTGCATCTGAATCAGCAGATCCCGAGCCTGCACCGTCTCAATCACCTGAAGTACCGGATGAATGTAAGAAGCCATCGTTGTATTTCCTGTGCTATGCCCACGGGCCAAATCATGCAGAGCTTCCTTAACGCGAATCATCCCGATAATACGATCCCGGTCCCCATGTTCAGCTACAGGCAGAAAATTGTAGACCTTGTCCTCGATCAGCTCCATAAACTCGGCTACTGTTGCCTGATGAGAGATGGAACGGATGTGGATGCGTGGTACCATAATTTCCTGCGCCGCACGGTCATCAAAATCAAATACATTATTCAGGTATCGATATTCTGTCGGTGTAATTTCACCACTACGAAAGCCTTCAGATAACGCTAGTCGAAGCTCAGCTTCACTGAGTGCTGCATCTTCTTCAGATACCTTTTTCAGCCCAAAAAGCCCCGTAATGACACGTGAAGAACGACTGAGCACCCAGTTCAGGGGATACGTTATTTTATAGAATACCGTAATCGGACGGGCAAAAAACAATGCCATCGGTTCGGCAATTTGTATGGCAAAGGTTTTGGGTACCAGTTCCCCGACGACCACCTCGAAATAGGTCAAAATCAGAAAAGCCAGCAAAAAGGAGAGTACTCCCGTTAGTCCAGCCGGAATATGCGCCAACACAAACAGGGGATGTAGCAGCTTCTCAACTGTAGATTCCCCTAACCAGCCTAGCGCCATTGAAGTTAGTGTTGTACCAAGCTGACAAGCGGATAAGTACTCATCAAGCCGAGACAGAATATTTTTAACGGCTTTCGCGTTTTTATTACCCTCTGAGGCCAATTGATTGATACGAGATACCCGCACACGAATAATGGAATACTCTGAGGCCACAAAAAAAGCAGTTAAGGTGATAAGTAAAATAACTAGAATGATATTTATCGTTTCCATAGCCCTCTCTTACTCCGTTGATGACGAAGCAAGAAGCACCCCCTTTGACATTCATTTTTGGATGGAATCATAACAAGAGTAATGATGTCCATAATCGTGTATTACCCAAAAATGACAAGGATGTAGACTATGTACGACTTGGTTAACGAATCGCCAGTGGACTCTTTTGCACAATATCTATCCATTGATCAGCTATCAACTGATGCCCAACCGCTGTCGGATGAACCCCGTCATGCAGCCAATAGGAGGCGTCCGCTTTGGTAGCAGCTTCGTTCAACATGCTCTGGAGCGGCACAAATACGGCCCCATATTTGTCGGCAAGTTGACGTACAATACGCTGGTAGCCCGTTATTTTTTCTTGCCAAATGTCCCAGCGCGCCTCGGTAGCTCCCGTTTTCAAAATAAACGGCTCACACAGCACCAGCCCGGTATCAGGCATCACTTCACGTGTCTCCTCCAGCAGGTGGCAATAGGCTCGTTCAAATCGGTCCGTCACCCCGGACGGCTCCTGCTCCACAATCCGCCAGGCATCGTTCACTCCGATTAGAATACTCAGCAAGTTCGGCTGTAGACTAAACGTGTCTTCATTCCAACGTGCATACAAATCCGAAACCCGATCCCCCGAAACTCCCCGGTTGACAAATTCCGGCTGTGTATCAGCCAGTCGACTCCCAAGTGCCCCAGCGATCAGATACACATAGCTCTGACCCAGCCAATGGTTCGCGTCCTCATTCCGTCCCCTTCCTCCGTCTGTAATGGAATCTCCTTGAAAAAGAATACGTGTGTGTCCTGTACTCGACATTTTCGATTGTCCTCCTCGTAATTTCCAATAATACCCTTATCATACCTCGTATTTTCCGAATTGGAAAGCGGTTTCAGGAATTGGGAGAGTTATAGCTACTACTCAGGTGGAATGGTGCTTTCCATTGCTTGTACAGCACCATTCCACCTACTCCGTTTTTATGTTGATTTTTCGATTTCAGACCGCTCGGTACTTACACACCTCGCGAAAATTGCAGCCCCCGCATACTCTGCGAGAAGGCATCGGTGTGAAGAAAGACTCGGGCTTGGGTCGATTATAGTAATCGTCATCAAGGCAGGACTTCATTTCCTCGATGTAACGTCCTACATTGCCAACTACCTTTTCGATATCCTCTGGTGTGGGGCGATATACTTCATGCTCTCCTGTCATCAAATACTCTACCCGTACCTCAATCTTCTCCAAAGGAAGCTGATAATGCTCCTGCACATAGGAAGCATACAAAAATAACTGGTCGGAGAAGTCGCCTTCCTTACCTGTTTTCCAATCTACAATAACCATGTCTCCGTTGTCTCTACGATAGAGCAAATCCATTTTGACATATACTTTTGTCTCATGTAGGAGCATCGTATCCCATTTTTCCACCTCAACAATTCGGGCTTGGCCCTGTTGCAGCTCACGCCAAACCGCGGTACGGTACAAATTGTGTACCACCGCGTGCTGCCGCTCCTTAATCCGGGCAATCCGTTCCGGAAGCACTTCATCATCATAATAAATCTCTGCCAGCATGACCCGATTTTTGGGATCTTGCAGCCATAGCTCACGGTGCAACGATTCCTTGTAGCTGTCATTCAACATGTTCTTCATAGCGGTCTCCAGAAATGCTGTACGCGGGACAGCCCCTTTTTCCATCCACCCGCGTATGACCGATTCACACATTTGGTGTGTAATATTCCCGAATAAAATATATAAGTTGCTCAGTTGCTTAAGCCGATACAACGTAACTTGTTCTTCAGTGCCCTGTGCCGAATTCCAGCCATTATGCGAGCCGTAATAATGATAATAGTATTTGCGTAAGCATTCGTCGAACGTTTGGGCCCTCGATTGTGAATAGGACCAGGACGGATATATTGCCATGACAGGCCCTCCTTCATTAGAACTTCCATCTCTTTATTATAACGCATGCCTAAGCTGTATCGGTCATAAAAACGACAAAAGACTTTAACCCATAGGTTAAAGTCTTTGACTGACTAGTTAGTATTCTCGCTACGAGTCCGTTCAGCATTGATCAATTCACTTACATTAACAGCACCATCCTCACGGACGTTGACTACGAGTACTGGAGTTCCCAGCATTCCGCTAATCCACTCCTTGTAATCATCCACATGATCATTGGGAAGAATCGTCAAAATCACACCAGCAAAGCCACCACCATGTACCCTGCATGCGCTATTATCAATTGATTTTAAATACATTTCCGTTAAAGCCAGGGCAACCGATACGTCTTGTTCCCGATCAATCCCACTTCTATATACATTCTGTAGCCATTTCCATGAAGAATTACCGGATTCGGTGATGAGCTTTAAGAAATCAGAAAAGCGCCCTTCCTCCAGCGATTTCACCTGCTCATCCACACGCTTATTTTCTTCAAAAAAATGCAAAGCACGAAGCACTGCCCGATCCCCAGCTTTTTCCCTGACCATCTTGAGATTGTCATACAGATTCTCAGGCGATAAGTCACGGCAAACCGAAGCGCCCAAAGACTGAGCCACTGCACGCATTTCGTTCGGCACCGCTGCGTAATCATCGGTTAAATCAGCATGATTTCCACCTGTATTTACAATAACCAGGGAGTAGCCATTTTGTTCAAAATTCCAATGGACTGGATTGATGATCGGTTCCTTGGGATTTTCAAAATCAATGGAAATCAAACCGCCATATGCGCAAGCCATCTGATCGAGCAGCCCTGAAGGCTTGTTCCAATAGACGTTTTCCGCATACTGACCAATTTTGGATTTAGCAACAGTATCTAACGCTCCCTCGTTATAAAAATGATTTAATATCGTGCATATCAACATTTCAAACGAAGCGGAAGAGCTTAATCCTGAAGCAGAGAATACATTACTTGATATATAAGCTTGGAAGCCTCCGATACGATACCCGAATTCAAGCAAACCAGCTGCAATACCACGGATCAGCAACATCGTACCGTCATCCTCCGGTTTTGGCGCCAAGTCGTTTAAATCAATGACGTATTTCGTTTTGTAGCCTTCAGAAAAGAATGTTATAACGGATTCCTCTACTTTAGCAGCTACAGCGATCGTATCAAGTGTAATACTGCCTGCCAGCACCTTCCCGTGGTTGTGGTCTGTATGATTCCCTCCAATTTCGCAGCGCCCCGGAGCACTAAACAATTCAATATCCCCTACACCAAAATGCTCCTGATACGCCTGTATAAGTGATTGATATCGAGAGGTTTGCTCGGAAATTTGTTGTTGGCCGTACATCCGTGCGAGAACAATCTGTCCCTCGCTAGAATTCAATAGCTCCATATCTTTCATCGTATATCCCCCTACTTGTATGTCTGTTTCCACGCAGAATGATGCTTTAATTATCTCAATTTTCCGTGTGTAAAAGTATGGCACAATTTTAATCTGTAAGCGCTTATTTTAATCGCTTTTATGAGCATTTTACCAATATAACTAAAAAAGAACCAGCCCCTAATCCGGGCTGGTTCCTGTATTTACACCTGATTCATTCCATACACTAACCGTTAAGAAGAAGAATGGTGTTCTGGATTTCTTTTTTAATCGCGTTTCAGCACATATTCTCCAGCATTGTTACGAGTTACAGTAGCGCCAAGTGCCTCTGCAACAGATTTGAAAGGAACATACAATGTGCCATATTCATCCGTATATGGAGCTTGCGGCAACGTCAATGTGCTTCCTTCCAGTACAGCCTGCTTGGAGCCACTTTTTAGCTTAATCGTCTTACCAGTAATATCATCAATTACAGTTGTTTGTTTGGCAGCCGCATCCCATTTTAATTCTGAGCTCAATTCGCCTGTCAGTTCACGCAATGGGATGAAAGCCGTACCTCCACGATTCTCCAATACGTAGTAATCGTCTTTAGGATCGAAAATTGTTTCTACTTTTGTAATTTCCAAATCATTTTTTAAAATGTTGTAGATCGGAGAATTCGCTTCAAAATTGCGCAGTGTCGCTCCTGGTGTTAATTCAGCTTGTGCATTCAAGTCAATAACGCCGTTAGAAAGATCTACTTTATCGGCCGTTACACTACCATTGACGTTCCATGATTGGGTCTCGGTCAGAACGGTAAAGGACTTCACCGGAAGATCGTCTACATCTGGCAATGCAACTGTCAGGTCTGTCAGCGCTTTGCGAACATTTCCTTTTTCATCAAAATACATGTCGCTTTTCAGCACAGTGTTTGCACTCAGAACTGTTTTGATTTCAGGTGCCTCTGCATACATAGTGCTGACTCCTACATCATACTGTGCCACAGCCAAGTCCAAATACTTTTTAACCTCAGTGTAAGCCTCGTTGACCAGCTTTTCTTTGTTTTCATTCAGTTCTGTTGTTACTTTATCACTACCCTCAATTGCTATGCTGGAAGCGATAGTTTTAGTCATATCAATAGCTTGACCGATCAATTCTTTTAAGCCAGCTTCATCCTTGGCCAGATTCGCCAGGAATGGTTTTACCAATGCAACCAGTTCATCACCGCGCAGTTCTGTATGGAGACGAGTCAGTTTCACCTTGTCTTTTTCACCGTATACTTCTTCGGTTACAGACGTTGCAGAAATGGTCGAAGGGTTAGGGGCATGCTTGAGCATAAGTGCAGCGGCTGTTTTGGTCAGATCTCTCACGTCTTTGGAATATACATACGGATCAAACCCGGCAGGCAGACCACTCAAACTCTCTTGCGAGTTCAAAGATATGTAATAAGGTTTTTTGGCACCTTCCAGATGAATAGCCATACCTTGGCGATCCAAAGCAAGCTCAAATGGCAAATTATACTTATCAATATGCAAAGTACCCTTGGCGGAAGCAACTTCCTCCGATTGTACCTTGGCTTCATCTACAGTCACCGAAATCGAATTAATCAAATCTATGATTTGTTGATCTCCTTGCGTGATACCTTCTTTTGGAGTCAACTTAAGAGAAATTTTCTCCGTTGACTGCTGGGATTTCACATCAAGTGTTCCCAATAAATTTTTACTTACATCAAATCCGCCTACTGCCTGGCAACCTGTCAAAGCTACCATTAACAGAATAAGAGGGACGGCAATCCATTTTTTTATATTCATATTAATCCCCTTTCAAGATATTTCCGTTATCTCTTCTATTATCTCAGTGTTGATACGCATTGTAAATGAGTAGAATGGAAAATAGAGCTAGTTATTTAGGATCAATTTTCAGCCTGAAGCATCCGGTAAGCCAGAAGTGCCATTTCCAGACAGCGACGTTTGTCAGAGTCTGCCAAATTCCCTTCTACGATTTCATTAATTTTATCCAGCCGATTATAAAGAGTCTGCCTATGAATATACAAAATTCCGGCGGTATCACGCTTGGAGCCATGGCATTGAAAGTAGGCATCCAGGGTATCCAGAAGCTGCATATGATGCTCACGATCATGCGCAATCAACTCACCCAAATGGTCCTGTACAAATTCTTGTAGAAAAGGAATTCGAGGCACCGCCTTCAACAATTGATAGATTCCGATGCTGTCGTAAAATAGCCGATCCTTCATGACCGGGACGCTTCGCGCGACTTCAATGACCTGATATGCCTCTTCAAAACTGCGGTCCGTCCCTGTCATGCGGTGCCTTACCTTACCAAAGCCTGCATGAATGCGCACTTTATCAAGCTGTCCTGCGGCATAGTTCTGAATATATTGAACCGTATGGGCCAGCACTTTTTTCATCTGCGCTATGGAACGCAGCGTTAATTCCTCCTTTGCACAAAGGATGTAGCATTGACTTCCCTTCATCATCAACAGATTGTGCAACGCTTCTTTTTTCAACAGAGAACGAAGCAGCACTAATACATCCTGATTGATGGATTCCTTGCGCACCTGACTTGCGTCCTTGTCCTGATGCTCTACCTCGATGACTCCTGCCCAAAATAAATACCGCCCCTTCGTTAACAATCGCAGTCCCATCCGGGTCTGGGCCTGTTCTTCATTGGGAAGCTGGCCGTTCAATACATCCTGAATCAGTTCATTTTGATTACGTAGCAATCGGTCTTCAAGAAACTGTGTTCTCAGTACCAATGTAGCAGCTGCCTTGGCTGTGTAATCAATGAGCAGCGACATTTCTTCCGTCGGCATTTCATTATGCAGTACTACACCTACAGCGGAAAACACCTGACCGAAGCATACAACAGGCTGAAACAAGACAGCAGTGGATTCATTCAGGTGAAACAGCAGGTGCCCTTCACGATCGGCAGTCATACTTGTTTCCACTTCATGGGCATAAAAATCTGCAATATGGTCTGCCACATCCGGCTGGACGGAGGGTACAAATCGATTGGTATCAATGGAGGACATGTAGATGACCTGCCGGGCAGCATAGTCATGAAGCACACGCAAGAGGGCGTTCATATCGGTGCTGCGTAGGGTTTCCTGCTGAAGCTGACGTGAAAATCGCTCCAGATCTTTTAATAGTTCATGATGTCGGTTAATAAGTAGAGAGTGAATATCTTGTGTAATTTCAACAAAACGCACCGGCTGCTCAAATACGATGACCGGGAAGTGATGCTGTTCCGCCAACTCCAGTATTTCAGGGGGGATCTCATAGATGCTCGTGCCCAGCTCCACACACAATCCCGCGGCTTCCGAGCGGATCAGCTGCTCCATATACTCGGCGCGCTCTTCCCCCTTCCGGATTAACCACAGGCCGGTCGTCAAAATCAGGTCATGACGGCTCACAAAGGGGGATACATTTGTGATTTCTAGCACATGAACCCAACCCACACGGCGATTTACGCCCTGTTCCCCCGCTGCCAGCTTCGCCCGCCGGAAAACAGGACGTTCCAGCACATCCGCAATGGTAAATGTTTTTTTACCTTTCATCGGCATTCTCCTTATGTGTATGTTTCTATGTCATTTTATATGACATATATTCATCAAAAAGTCGAGCCTTTAAGTCAGATAATCCGACAAAATGTATGATGCGAAGGAGTCGCTCCCCTTGTAAACTGTACCTAATCTAACACGAATTGCATTTATCGGCTTGAGTCCATGTAACTAATCAGCAGACTGCACAAATGATAGTGCCATTTTCTGCACTCGTTTGGTCGTATCCAACACTAAAACATAGCAGACATAGCTGCCCTAGAACAATGCTTGGCTGTTGGATAACACGATCAACAAACATTGATTCTGCAGCGTAGCTGCCCTAAAAACAATCATTTGCCGTTGGATAACAATTATTTTTAGGAGAGGTGAGACGAATGAGAATTGGGGTTCCGAAAGAGATTAAAAACAATGAAAATCGTGTCGCTCTGACACCTGCGGGTGCTGCTCAAATGATTCAACACGGACATCAAGTGTTTGTAGAAAGCCATGCAGGGGTTGAAAGCGGCTTTACAGACGGAGATTATGCCACTGCGGGTGCTACCCTGGTGCAGCAAGCCGCAGATGTGTGGTCCCAGGCGGATCTGATTATCAAAGTAAAAGAGCCGCTCCCCTCTGAATACGGGTATTTTCGGCCAGGTTTGATTTTGTTCACCTATCTGCATCTGGCTGCCGAGCCCGCACTGGCCCGGGCTTTAACAGACAACGGCGTAGCCGCCATTTCCTATGAGACGCTAGATGTGGAAGGAAGCTTACCGCTACTTACCCCCATGAGCGAGGTTGCAGGCCGAATGGCTGTACAAATCGGAGCACAGCTGTTGGAAAAACCAAAAGGCGGTAAAGGCATCCTACTGGCAGGTGTGCCGGGGGTCAAACGCGGTAAAGTGACTATTATTGGGGGAGGGGTGGTCGGCACCAATGCTGCCAAGGTCGCTATCGGTCTCGGGGCAGATGTGACACTAATCGATCTGAGCCTGCCAAGATTGCGCCAACTGGACGATATTTTTGGCAATCAGCTCCATACGCTGGTGTCCACCCCCTCCAACATTGCTGAAGCCGTGGCGCAAAGTGATTTGCTGATCGGTGCTGTCCTGATTACCGGTGCCAAAGCCCCGCGGCTTGTCACAGAGGCCATGGTGCAGACGATGCAACCCGGTTCAGTCATCGTCGATGTCGCCATTGACCAAGGTGGCATTGTTGAGACGATTGACCACATCACGACACATGATCAGCCAACCTATGTAAAGCATGGCGTCATTCACTATGCAGTGGCGAACATGCCAGGCGCGGTACCGCAAACCTCTACGCTCGCTCTGACCAACGCAACGCTCCCCTTTGCTCTCCAACTTGCAGATCTTGGTGTGCAAGAGGCGCTTCGCAGAAGCAAGCCGCTGCTTAGCGGTGCCAATGTCCTGAATGGACATATCACCTACGAAGCAGTCGCCCGTGATCTGGGGTATCCTTATGTTCCTGTGGAACAGGCATGGCAGACCAAAACCTTACAATAGAAAAAAGCAGCACAAAGAACCATACACTTTTCCCAGTAGGGATTGAAGTGTATGGTTCTTTGTATGCTAACTACATCTAACATATTTAACCGCATTTAGACGGCTTCTGACGAAAGGAACATTTGGAGACGGCGATAAATATCCGTGATTTCTTCCAACGACATGCGCACCAGTCCACTAGACGAAGGTGCCACAAATTCATGCATTTCGGGGATTAGCGGTTCAGGCTGGAATCCCCAATCTGCTTTGGATTTTTTACTATATTCGGTGTACACGCCTTTGCCGACAAAGCAAGCGACCTTCGGGCGGTACTCCATTAGCTTCGCATGCAGCTTCAGACGTCCTTCGGCGTACTCCTCTCGTGTGATGTCCTCCACTCCCCTAGTGGGACGAGAGACAATGTTGGTAAAACCGTAGCCTAGCTTTAGCAGCTCTCGATCTTCCGATGGATCGTATAAGCGAGGCGTCAAGCCGGCCCCCTCCAGTATGCGCCAAAAGCGGTTGCGCGGATTAGCGTAATGATGTCCTACCTCGCCTGATTTCAAGCTGGGATTAAAGCCGATAAATACAACGGATAATCCATAGTCGAGATGATCATCTACCTCGTGTAGTTCTGTCTCTGGTTCTGTCATCGGGCCCCTCCTTCCTCAAACCATATCCAGCGGCTGCTTCCTCGTTGGTGGAGGAAAAGCTTCGTCTATTTGTTGAAGTTGTTCAGGGGTGAGCTGAATGCTCGCCGCCGCTGCATTTTCTCGTACATGCGATTCTTGTACCGCCTTGGGAATTGCCCATACATCACCGTCCCGTATGACCCATGCGAGTGCGATTTGCGATGGAGTTACTCCGTGGCTGGCAGCAATGTCTACCATAACAGGATGGTCCAGCAGTCCTCGACGCAGGCGTCCCCCTTGAGCAATCGGGCAATAGACCATTACAGGTACACCATGCGTACGGCTCCAAGGAAGCAGATCATATTCGATACCTCGTGAAGCCGCGTGATACAGCACTTGGTTGACAGCACAGGCTTCGCCATTACTCAGGCTCCATAGCTCCTCCATATCGGACTTGTCCAGATTGGACACGCCCCAGCTACGGATTTTGCCTTGCTCACGCAGTTTTTCCATGCCTTGTATTGTTTCTTGCAGTGGAATATTTCCGCGCCAATGCAGCAGATACATATCCACGTATTCGGTTCCCATTCGGGTTAGGCTCGCTTCGCAGGCTTGAGCCAATCCTTGACGGTCCGCATGATGAGGGTAGGCTTTGCTGACGAGATACACATTATCCCGGCGGCCCCGAATGGCTTCCCCGACGATCTCTTCTGCGCCGCCCTCCGCATACATTTCAGCCGTGTCCACCAGCGTCATACCCAGCTCGAAGCCAAGTTGAAGCGCACGCACCTCCTCCTGCCGAAGTGAGGCTTTTTCGCCCATATTCCACGTCCCCTGCCCGATGAGTGGTACTTCACGACCGTCCGTCCATGTAATCGCACTTTTCTTATGTTGACTCAACTACATTCCCCCCTTAGGAGCCAGGTGTCACAGGCTTGTCAAATACATGACTCTGCGTCCAGTGCTGACCGCCATCCGAGGTGGTATATAGGATCGGGGCCTGCTCTGAATCCGAGAAAATAGCCCAGCCTTCCTTGGCATTGGCCATCCCGATTTGCTGATTGCCATACCCCTCAAAGCCTTGCTTGCCATTGTTCCACGTCTTGCCACCGTCAGTTGTCCAACCAATCGTATTAGGCTTGTCGCACGGTGCACAATAGCCTCCCATCAATGCGGTACTGCTGTTAACTGCATAGAGCATGCCTGGTGCCGTCCCTTCATTTTTGGGAACCTGATTGTCTTGCTGGCCAATACCCGGTGCCGGACCGCCACCAGCGGTGGAATTTGCCAGTACAGTGCGCCAGCTTTGTCCACTATCAGCCGTATGCCAAAGCGAATACGACGTCTGATTCATCCCCGTGTCTCCAACCAGCTCAATCCATGCGTTGCCCCGTTCTACCGAACGAATAGTTACTCCGTTCAGAGGCCCCTCGGTTGTCCGTGACATGACAGGGGTCCAATTTTGGCCCCCGTTAATGGTGTGTAAAATCTGGAATGAGCGTTCTGTGCTCTGAGTTACCGCCCAGCCGTTTTGCCGATCATGATAATATGGCTGTCCTACTATGTGGCTAGGTACGGGGAGCGGAGACCAGCTTTGTCCACCATCTTTGGTATATTGATTGCCACTGAATCCTTCCTTGGATGATACAAAGTGTAAAAAGCCCGCTTGTCCTTGCTCAGGCACAGTCCCGACAGCTTCCCAACGCTTGCCGCCATCGAGAGTTGCCAGCAGTGAACCGCTATCTTCCATAACAGCCCAGGCCTGCTGTCCATTCAAGGCAAAAATCTGTTGAACCGTACCTTTGCCTTGATACTGCACATTCCAAGCTGAACCGACTGAACCGGATGGAGCCGCATCTGTTCGGGCAATCCATCCATTACCGCCGATCCAGCCGGATTGGCCGTCGATTAATCGCAGCGCGGTAATATTGTCCATGCGGACCTTCGCTATACTAGCATCTGTCGTTGCTTGCCCTCCTGTCTCCACTGCTTTGCCAGTGCTGGACGGAGATGTGCTATTTTTACCGTCAGAAGTAGTCTGCTGTTCCGGTGTATCCACAGTGGCTCCCGAACCATTGACTTGTGACGCTGCAGAATCCTTTGGTTTGTTCTGAGCCGTTTGTCCTGTTTGTGAATTTGATTCACACCCCGCTGCTACTAGGGCTACGGCGAGCAAAAGCACCCAAACCGATGTTTTTTTCTTCATTTTGTTCATCCCCTTATGTTGTTGATATACTTGCTGCGCGGGTATGGTACTCACAGCAAAGCATATTCTATGTATTACTCTGCTGTATTGGTTTTACTCTTGCGGTGAATATACGATACTGACTGCATGCGAATCCTGTATGCGAATCGTTATAGAATTACGAGTTTACAGGAACAAAGCCGCCTTTTTCAATAGCCCGAGTTCCTACTTCGCTTTGCAGCCATTCAAGTAATCGTTGCATCGAAGCACGTGGTTTCTCACCTTCGCGTGTAACTACAAACAGTTGGGCTGTGAATGGATATTGTTTCGAACGAATGTGCTCTTTGTCGGGCTCCACTCCATCAATAGATAAAAATTTGACCTCTTGACGATTATGCATCACATTTGCGAAATAATAAAATGAATAACCGAGCGCATTGTGATCCTTGTTAAAATCAGCAACTGCATTAATCATTTCACCCATTATACCAATTCGGAGTTCCCGAGGTGGTTCAGCCATGTCATGACCTTTCATCACTTTCTTCTGCATATAGGTTTGACTTCCTGAATTTTCCTCCCGCTGATAAGCAACGATCGGCTGATTCTTTCCCCCTACTTCACTCCAGTTACGAATAGATCCTTCATATATGCTGCGTACCTGCTCCGAAGAAAGTCCGTTAACCGGATTGCCTTTATGAACGAGAAAAATAAAAGCATCCCACCCAATGGGTGTAAGCTTCATTTGAATTCCCCGACTTTTTGCCAGGCGCAATTCCTCATCGGATGGACCCGCCACCAGTATCAGATCCGCCTTCTTCTCAATCAGATTGACATAAGCCTGATGTGTTGTGTTGAATCTCAGTTCGTGAGCCGCACGAACCTTGCTCATTCCGGTCAATTCATGCAGCATATCCTGCGCGAATGGAATGGCCGCTGTAGCTCCATCTACTACCGGGAAATCCCTTTCCGCAATGTACGGACGTTGAGGAAGCATGAGCGTAATCGTCAGTACAATGATGAGCGCAGCAGATATCGCGGCTACAACCCATTGCCATCTATGGTCCACCTTTCCGTTCTGGTCTGTCACCGCTGGATAACGATCTACCCCAACACCGACTACCATGCCAATTATGGGCAGCAGTGCGGTCAGCAGAAAACAGATTCCACTGAGCTGTGTATATAACCCCAATACCTCCAGTACAGGTTCCGCCCAAGCGTGATAGAGTGAAAAAAGCTCCCACGCTCCTCCAGACACTTCGGCAAGTTGGCCGCCAGATCCTCGTAGTCCTACAATCCACAACCACAGCCCACATAATAATGATAATAGCCCTGTCAGCATCAACGGAAGCTTGCCCATGTTGGACATACGCGCACTCAAGGCACCATAAGCTGCAAAGATGAGACCGATAATCCATGCATATAGAAGCAATATTACAATCACGGTTGTATCCGTCACACCTTCATGCCTCAGCAAATACTGCACTTGAGGTGCTACAACCATACTCCAAATAATATTAAACATGACTGAAAACAATCCAAACATAAACGTACCGCCCAACCATGGCCAAAACCATGCTGTCCGAACAGACTCATCCTTTTCCGGCTTGGTTATAACTCCCTTTGGATCAGACATGTACATCCCCCTATAACTAATGAATGAAATGAGACTGTAAGCCATTGCTTCTTCATTGTACAATTATGGTAAAGATTAGTATACGAAAGGATGGTAAACATGGCAAAAAGGCCTCCCCTACAGGAAAGGCCTCTTTGGTATCGAATCTTCTCTATATCGCTCTGGCATGGATCAAAAAACGATGCTGCTTCACGTCCCAATACCCATCACGTTTAATGTCCAAATACAGACCATACAGCTGTTCTATATATTTCTCTGGCTGGAAGTCTGCAATCTGCCATTCAATGACTTTTAAGTAATAGACAATCGCTCCAATATCGTAAAATCGCTGTATCGGAAACTGTTCCTGCTGCTCTAAAATTTCGAAGCCATTGCTTTTCAAACCTGCAAGTGCTTGAGAAAGGGTCCAGTCCGCATACTCGTATTCAGGTGCTCCCAAGCGAGCGTTAAGGCCTGCACAATCCAGGCCTCCCGCCTGTTGAGTCAAAAACGTACCTCCAGGACGCAAAATACGGCGCACTTCCGCTGGCGAAAATGACTCATGCTTGTTCAGCACAAGATCGAACCCGGCATCGCCAAACGGAAGGGAATCGTCATCATGTATAGCCATCACGTGCACACCCAGCGGCTCCAATCTTTGCTTGGCAATAGGTATGTTCGGTGCATATGCCTCTGTCGCACATATGATCTCTGGAAAAGGGCGAAACTGCGACAAGAGCTCTCCCCCGCCTGTTCCCATATCCAGCATCGCCTTGGTGGAATGGATCAACGCCAAAGCCTTGCTGGCATAAGACCAGTCCAAAGGCTCGCTCGCCACTCGTCCCGTATCCGAGATGAATGAAAAATCCCATCCGGAAAACGACTGTTTATGATGCTCCAACAACTGTAGAAATTCACGATCTTCTGTATACTTCATATTTTTTGCTCCTCCACTATTGAACTGTACACGCTTTGGTCTCTATTTATATCAGTTCTAATGTGGAGGAGCTCTTGCCCGTCGATCAGGTTGTTATATGTCGTGTCCCAACCATCCCATGTTCATCTACCTCCGTCCATTTGCCATCTAAACCAGACGCTCTCCCTCGTTAGAGCTTAAGGAATTGCCGGTAAAGCCTTTGCAAGCTCCGGTGTCATGTCGCTTGGAGTTAAATAGTAATAGCCTGTGTGGGGATCTGAGCTAAATAAAGGTTTGATCTTGACCTGAAGCAGGTAAGTACCCTTCGCCATATTAGGAGTAAAGTTATAGGATCTACGCTTTTCCAGTACAGTGCTCCACAGCTTCGGATCTTCAATCGTTATTGCTTTGTGCTTCTGTTGGATTCTTCTAAATAGCTTATAGTCTTCAATATACTGATTGGGTTGATAAGGTTCAAGCTCTTCAGTAATAATAGGAACAGCCCGTATCGAAAAAATATCCTTGGAATCAATGATGACCTTATCCGCATAACCTTTTTGCTCTAGCCAACCTGTAAGCTTGTGATATGAGGCCGGCCAACTAAATGAAATTTCACGCTTCCAGCTCGGTTCGTTATTGGTAAAGGATGACTCTTTATTTGTAATAGAAACATTCCCCAGAGGATATCGATGTGATTGCATTTCACTATAACTCATACTTAATACTTCTTCTCTGAGTATATCTTCAAATTCACGAGTTTCTTTGGGATTGGTCAAAACCACTCGTCTTTCATTATCATCTATGGATTGGATATTAATCGTCTCTGCTTTTCCTTGCAGCTTATCCAGCTCGTATCTTACCGTTTTATAAGGCTCTGCTTCCATCACCTTAGTCAGTTCTGTCCGGAAAGGCTTCTCCGGGAATGTATAACGCCTAGTCATAGTGGAACCATCATCCAAACGGTAGACTATGACTGCCCTTTCAACGGCCAGGTTTTTGGACAACGATTTCTCGCCAGCTGCATGTGCACGTACGAGTTCACGATGTAAATTCAGCACAGAAGCGATATAGGCCCTGTCTTGGGAGTAATAAGCTTCTTTTTCTGCATCTCCCCCTAGAGGCTCCTCTTGCCCCACATAAACTTTTTCTACGGAGTGTGCTGTTGGAATCCGTCCCTCATAACCTAACCAACCTGAAATTGGGATATATAGTACTAGCCCCATGATCACACCGTACACGACCATTTCCACCAAAGCACGAACACGCACAATTTGCCACGTCTTGCGGACGACCATCTCTACAACGATATAGCCTAGAACAGCTCCAAGTGCATACCCAAAAATCGACCAATTTGCTCCTCTTGTACCTGCATTATAAAAATAATCGCCTATTACAAGCATGGCGCATAATGTGACTCCTGCCTTGAACAAAGGCTGTAAGAAAGGAAATGCTATGGCCTGAGTCGCCTTCTCGACCAAGCGTTTACGATACAAACCATAACTCAAGGCAACAAATAACAGAGAGACACCTAAATAGGCAAGTAGCTCCATGTAGGAAAAGGCGCTCTGCGGCAAATTGTCCATAATGCGTACAAACGGCGATAAGTTATCCCAAACATTATTACTGCTGCGAAACTCTCCACCATTAATATATTGAACAACGGTTTCTCGCACTTGCACATAACCGTATAAATTACGTTCCAGAAAACGCCCCATCATCATGGATAGAAACTGAGGCAATAGCAGCAAAACATACACTACTACGGTCTGTAGCAACGATTGTCCCACACAAATCCCTACAAACACAGTAAAAGTAAACAGGAAAATCGTAAGGACAGATACGACCAGTGCCCATGATCCAATATCATTAATATGAAAAATATAAGGCAGTTCGACTGACGTGTTAACCCAAGCAGTTACTCCCGCAGTCAGCCATACAGGTACAAGTAAAAGAATAAGACCGCTAATTACATGTGATGTTAATAAATGCTCCCTACGCAAAGGTAGGCTGTGATACAAATCGGATGGCCCCTGTCGCTGAACAAAACGAAGCAGCATCACACCTGCCAGCACGGGTACGGTCGTTAAGATTAATTTTTGCAATTCATTACCTGAGCTTGTGCTATCAAACAAGCTTTTTAAAACCACTCGCGGTTGTTCATCACCAATGCTCATAAACAATGGCAGCAGTACTGTAAACAGCAATCCTACCAAGTACAATAGACCGATCCAGCCATGCTGTCTCAGGCATTGGCGAATTACGCCGCCGCTACAGAAGAATCGGTTGGATGTCATAACCTGCGTCCTCCATTTCATAAATGAAAATTTCTTCAAGCGTCAGCGGTAGCAAATCGAATACATGTGGCTCATACACTTCAATCGTCTCCGCAATCCGCTCTCGCTCACCCCGGATAATAAGCAGCAGAACACTGCCCCTCCGCTCCTTATGTACGACCGAAAGTTGGCTACAGACAGCTTCCTCATGCATGCTGTCTCGAAAAGCAACCTGCACCTTATGCGTATCGGATTTGAGGTCATCGACCTCTTTTTCCAATAGCATCCGACCTTGGTGCATAATGCCGACATGATCACACATGTCTTCAATCTCACGCAAATTATGCGATGAGATCACGACGGTCATCTCACGTGCAGCGGTTTCTTGGAACAAGAGATTTTTGATCATTCTACGCATCACCGGGTCCAGACCATCAATGGGTTCATCCAAAACCAGCAGCTCAGGCATGCAGCTCAAGGCAAGCAAAAAAGCGGCTTGGCGCTTCATCCCTTTGGAAAATCGGTGGAGTTTGCGCTTCGGGTCCAGCTTGAAAATATCCGTAAGCTGTGTGTAGCGTTCCTCACTCCAACTTGGATAAATGGAGCGGTAAAACCGGGCCATCTGACGAATTGTCGCTTGCGGGAAAAAATAAGGGGTATCCGGTAAAAACAGAATGTGCTGCTTGACTTCAGGCTGCTCATACACTGGCTGACCACCGATTAGCACCTTGCCAGTATCCGGTCGGTAAATCCCGGCAATGATTTTGAGCAAGGTCGTTTTCCCTGCCCCGTTCGAGCCCAGCAGTCCAAAAATGGAGCCCTTCTTTACCGTAAGGGCAAGCTGATCGACAGCCTTTTCTTCTGTAAATGTCTTTGTGACTTCCCTTAATTCAATCAAGGGACATCCCCCTTTCCTTTGTTTGCATAGCTTCCACGTATATGTCGTCCACTTCCTGCTGTGTAAAACCGAAATGGACAGCTTCGATCATCTGTTTTAACAATGCCGCCCGAATCTCATCCCGTTTCATTTGTTGCGGTTGCTGCTGGGTAGGCGTGACAAAGCTACCTTTACCCTGAACGGAATAGATATATCCTTCGCGTTCCAGCTCGCGATACGCCTTCTGAATCGTATTCGGATTCACCGTAAGTTGAGCGGACAATGCCCGTACAGAAGGCAATTGCTCATCCGGCTGAAGCGATCCGTACATGATCATTTCCTTGACCTTCTCCATAAGCTGTTCGTAGATCGGCTTACGGCTGCGGATATCCAGCTCGAACACATGGACTTCCTCCTTTCAACACTGGCTCAAATTCATTTATGCATATTCAACTGTTCTAACTGTACTATCATTAATAGTACAGTTAGAACAGATTGTCAATCTTTTCTTTGAACATTTCTTACAAAAATAGCCGTGATGCAGGATGCATCACGGCTATGTCTTTTTAGCCTTCCTTTGAATCATAAGGCTGATCACGGCTTATATTGGCAAGCGTTTGCCCTTCCGGCAGTTTAAGATCCAGCTGGAACCGGAATGTTGCTCCTTTGGCCTCGTCGCTATCCACACCAATGGAACCTCCCATTAGCTTGACCAGGTTTTTGCAGATGGACAAGCCGAGGCCTGTCCCTCCATATTTCCGGTTCAATGCCGGATGAAGCTGGGAAAAAGGCTGAAACAACAAATGCTGACGGTCTGCCGGGATGCCGATTCCAGTATCAGTTACACTAAACTCAATTAGGCATTTCTTTTTACGGCGGCTGTAAGCCTTTCTCTCCACAAAAATATTTACATGCCCTCGCTCCGTAAATTTGATCGCATTGCTCACCAAGTTCACCAATATCTGTCGGATACGCACATGATCACCGACCAGCATCCCTGGCATTTCCTGATCTACATGCCATTCTAGCTGGATGCCTTTTTCCATAGCCTGTGTCATAAATAGGTCAGCTACACTGCCAACCACATCCTCCAGTACAAAAGACTCATGCAGCAACGACATTTTGCCAGCTTCGATTTTGCTCAAATCCAGTATCTCATTCAATATCTGCATTAAAGCGTTGCTACTGCTGGTAATAATATCGATATAGCTACGTTGCTCCTCATCTAATTCCGTGTCTGCCAGTAACCCGGCCATGCCTATAATGCCGTTCATTGGTGTACGGAGCTCATGACTCATCACAGACAGGAATTCTGACTTGGCCCGGTCGGCGCGTTCCGCAGACTCCTTGGCCCGAATAATCTCCTTTTCATTCGTCCTGTCTACAAAAACCATCACAGCTCCTTTTCGCTCGCCGTTATCCATCAAAGGGCTGATTCGATAAGAAGCCAGAAAACTGGACCCGTCTTTTTTCCAAAATACAGCTTCCTCTGCCTGATAAGAAGCTCCGCTGCGAATCGCTTGGAGAATAGAAGCCTGCTCGTCCGGAAAATGGCTGCCTATTTCGTCAGCATGGCGAATCACGTCTATACATGAACCGTTCAGCGGGTTGGCTGATCCTATGCCGAACATCTCAACGGCTGCCGGGTTCATAAAGCGGACATGTCCTTCGGTATTCAAACCCACAATTCCTTCGGATACTGCATTCAAAATAAGCGAATGCTCGTTACTGAGCTTTTCAATCTGAGCAATGTAGTTTTTAAGAGGGGTAACATTCTCTATAATCCCGTAGCAGCCTACAATTTCTTCTTGCACGAAAATCGGGATATTAGTCATCTTGATGAATAGACGCTCCCCCTCCTTATGTATGAATTCCGATTCATAGGTTTGTGTCTCCCCCTGTTTGGCCATTTCGATATGTCGTTTGATTTTGTCCTGTTCCTCAGAGGAAGCCATTACAAGTATTTCAGTTCCAAGCAGCTCATCCCTCGTATAACCCGTAAGCTTCTCCAAACTCGGATTCACGCTCAAAATATGACCTTCCATATTCATGGCGCATATCCCGAGTGGATTATGCTGAAATAGTGACTTATAACGGTTTTCACTTTCACGAAGACGCTGCTCGATTTCCCGGTGCTCTGTAACATCCTGTATCATCCCGACTACTTGAACAGGCTTGCCTGCATGCTCGTCCATCTCAGCTTCCCAGATCGAACGCAGTACCTTCTGTTCCCCATTGGGCAATACAATCCGGTAAAAGGTTTCTTCGTGAATTCCCTTTAGGATGACGTTGTTGATAATCTGCTTCATCCGTTCAGTATCTTCGGGATGAACTGCTTTCATGAAAGCGTCAATACTTGTTTCAACCGGCTTGACACGATAGCCAAATATGCTGCGAAATTCCTTGGAAAAATGCATAACATTGTTGACCAGATCCCAGTCCCATGAGCCGAACATCGCCAACTGTTGAGCTTTTGCCAGGTTCTCCTCGCTCTTCTGGCGTTCTGTGATATTTCGTCCGATGGATAGAACTCGCTTGATCTTGCCCTGTTCATCCCGAATAATACGGTACGATACTTCCAGCCACAAATAATGCCCGTCCTTATGACGTACACGCCGCTTCATGATGCCTGTTTCCTTGAACATTCCATGTACACGCATGTAATCGGCATCTTCGATATGGTAAAATTGAAGCCGTTTTTTGCCGAGCATTTCCTGCTTCGTATAGCCAAGGAGTTTTTCCACCGAAGGAGAAATATATTGAAGTATGCCATCTGCCGTGCTGTAAGAGATGACATCCGGCGTATTTTCGGTAATCAACATGTACAAATCCTCATTGTCCGAAAGCACCTGCTCCATGTCCTTTTTCTCCGTGACATCCATTGCATACGCAATCAAATAAGATTGTTCGGTAGCCTCATCATCAAATATGGTTAATTCCAGCGATAGCCAGACAGTTGTTCCCCGTTTATGCTTTAAACGCAGCTCTGTCTTGTAGACTTGATCCGTAGCCTTTAGCCAACCTGCATAGGCCTCCCTCAGCCCTTGCTGATCCTGAGCCTCATTATACAAGAGATGGTAATATCGGATATCCAGTAATTCCTCCTGCTCATATCCGACCATTTTGCAAAAGGCGGGATTGACATACAGACACTTCCCCTCCCTCGACAAAATCACGATTCCTGTCGGGGCATGATTATACATATGTTCCAGCAAAGGCAGTCGTTGAGCAGCAGAAAACACAATGAATCTCCTCCTCTGTGGTCCGGCAGTTTTTCTAACTATACCTATTCTAACATGATATGGGATTTTTATTGAGGAGAGCCCTCCTCTAGATGAAAGCCATTAAAACATGTATGCACAAAAGATTGCCGATGCAGGTTCATCGGCAATCTTTAGATTATTTTTTTATACCACCCGGCTAAGAAAATGACGCAAAAATCGCTCAGCGTCTACTTTAAGTGCCACATCAATCGTAGTCAGCGTTTGAGCTTCAGTCTCATTTTGTACCTCTCGGGTGCGACCAACCTCGGTGGAATCCCCTACCTCAACGGCAATGTGCATTGGACGCGTCTCCACAAAACTGGAGTCAATAGCCAACCCTACGGCTAGTGGATCATGCAAAGCACAGCCTGCAATACCAGGTCTAAAATTGCGATAAGCTTCCATATAGAAGTCTGTCATATCTGCCATAAACGCGCCCAGCTCGGTCCCTTGCTCACGCCATTTATCCACATCCTGCTGGGGAAGCAGGGTTTGCATCGTGACGTCCAGCCCGACGAGCGTAAGCGAAAAGCTCGCTCCCAGCACATAGGCTGCGGCTTCTGGATCGGCGTAAATATTCGCTTCAGCCGTTGGAGTTACATTCCCTTTCACTGTGACCGCGCCGCCCATGATGATCAGGCGCTCAAGCAATTGGGGCAATTCGGGACAGCGATCCAATGCAATCGCAAGATTGGTCAGCGGTCCCACAGCTACTAGGGTCAGTTTGCCCTCATAGCGACGAGCCTGTCCGATTATAAAATCAGCGGCATCCCCAGACGCAGCCTGACGGGAGGGCGCTCCTTTCAACTGATTGCCAATACCGTCTTCACCGTGAATATGCCGAGAATAAGGTTTGAACAGCTCCCGAGCATACGGCTTGTAAGCCCCAGACACGACCGGAGCCTCTACCCCCAGTTTTTCCAGCAGAATCAGTGAGTTACGTGTTGCCTCCTCCACCGAGATATTGCCAAAGGTGGTTGTAATACCGAGTAGTTCCAATTCCGGCGAATGGACCGCGTACGCAATAGCAAGCGCGTCGTCAATGCCCGTATCTACATCTAAGATTAACTTTTTGCTCATGATGACCTCCACAGTAGAACAGCATTCTTTTTTTCATTATACACAATTTGAATGCTTATTCCCTTGGTCATCGAATTCTTTATTTGAAGACGTTAAAAAAAGGCTACGACAGTTATGCCGTAGCCTTCTTTTACCACTTTTTAATCACTCATGGGCACATGTTCTGGCCAAATCCTAAGGCTCGATTCCCCATACCAGCTTATCGTTGTGGAACAACGTTACTTTGTTCCATTCAGCATAAGAGGTTTTGGTTGGATCGAAGGAATAGTCATTGGATTCGTTCAGATTAGACCAGTCGCTATTGTTCATGCGGATCTGAATATCACCTGTTTGCGCTCCAGCAGCAAGCGTGCCGGCTGCCGCACTGAATCCAATTTCAATATAGTTGTCTTTAATGGTGCGCAGCACATTATCATTACCTACTTGCGCCCAGTCTACCGCAGATTGCAGCTCTTGGCTGCCATCTTTTGTGAAGTAATAGCGGATTTTCAGCTCACTCAGCTTCACGGGTGTCGTTCCTTTATTTTTCACGTTAAAGAAAGGCTTGGCAGCGTTATTCGCTGGATCCGTGTCCCCAGCACGATACATTACAACCAAATCACCCGCTGGATCTGTAGGGTCGGTTGGATCTGTCGGTGTACCTTTTGGTTCAGCGCTTACCGTTGCTGAATCCTTACTTGTTCCTTTCGCATTCGTAGCACTTACAACATAGAAGTACGTTGTTCCGTTCGTCAGTCCCTTATCCGTGTACTCTCTTGTCGTTACAAGAGGCGCCACGGCTGTAAAAGGGCCTGCTTCGCTAGTCGCGCGTTTTACGGTGTAGCTGTCGGCACCCGTAGACGCATCCCAAGTCAGCGTTACTTGTGCATTACCCACAGTAGCCTTTAAGCCTGAAGGTACAGCTGGAGCTGTAGGCGCTGGGTCCACACCACCACTGGAAGGCACGATTGCAGGGTACGCATTTTGTACCAGCATCACAAACTGATCATGGAACCATGCTCCTGAAATAGGTGCATTCGGCAAAGCATCTGTTAATGTGCCATCCTTGGTTGTATAGGTAGGATCACACATACGGTCAAAGCCTTTACCCTCATCGTTCGGAATGAGTGAGCTGGAACCATCGGAATCACCCGGAGGTTTCGCCCAGACATAGGCATCGATATGGCCAGCTGGAGCCGTTTGTGGCGGTGTTCCCATCCCTGCTCCGCTGCTATTACACCAGTTACCACGGTGCGAACGTTTGTCCACACGACCTGAGTTTACATAGGAGTTAATATCATTGCCGACTGCGGAAGTCGGACGGTTAGGTCCTCCCCATCCATTACGGCCGGTATCAATTAACATGCCGAGCGAGCTTGGCCAGCCTGCATTGACAAAATCTCTATGCAAGGACTCAGCGAAATCCGATTCATCGAAATTAGGATTCCATTCGTAGAATTTGGACGATTTGATCGGCTGCCCGCCAATATTCAGGTTGGGATCAGGCAGATTCGGTTCTGTCAACGGTGAAGTATTGGCTGTATTCGTGATAAAGCCATCCACACTGGCCAGACCTTTGCTAGTATCTTTGAAGATAGTTGTAAACAGAGATACCGTTGCTGCACGGTTGTTATCCCAACCTAACCAGCCAGAGTGACCGATATCCACGTATTTGTACACATTCGGAATCTCGTTCAGCTTATTCATTGTGTATTTAACGCCAGCCTCATAAATTCCTGTAGATTTGGCTTGTCCACATTGGGGGGTATCCAGATTGGTTACCAGATTTGGCAAACTGTCCGGTTCAATGATCGCTACGATGCGAATATCCTTATATTTGGGATTCGCAAAAATAGAAGCGATTTTGTCAATATAATCCTTTTTGTACGTTTCCAGACCTGCCTGGGTCAACGGCAATTCACCATTGGAAGCCAAGGCATGACAATCTCGTCCGGGCAGATCATACACAATGAATTCCGCCGTAATCGGTGTGTTGCCTTTCTTTTGCGCCAATACTTGGTCCAAATGCGCTTCCAAGCCAAGCTTGCCCCCACCGCCGTTAATAGCAGCAATACGATCAAGCCATACGGCTGTCGGGAACGTTTTGACCGTTTGCATTTTTGCCTTCAGGTTCGCATCCGTAACCTTGGCAATCGATGTGTCGACACTAGCCGCATAATCAGGGTTAACGTATTTTGTCGCTCCTTGGTAAGGATTATCGACATGGGATTCTGCATGTATTTTATCCGTAAATCCTGCACCTGGTAGAAAGCTGCTTGCGACGAGTGATAGCGCAAAAGCATACTTCATTCCTTTACGAAGCACTTGCTTTGTTTTCAATTGCTTCACCTATCTTTCCGTAGATTTTATTGAATCTTCCTATGTCGGCACCTGATTGTTATATGATTAAATGTGTGTTACGCCTACTCTCTCCCTAGAAAAAGTAGCGTTCATAGTTGTGAAAGGTAAGCGCTTTCCATTTGTTCATGCGCTCACATTTTCCCCTTCTTGTCACCTCCTATGTTAGATTATAGTGAGCTGGAAATCTGCTGTAAATTGAATAAATTAAGGACTACAATTATTAATTAGGTATTTGAATTGCCACAACGACGGTCCGGCAGGGTGCCTCTTTTTCTAAGATCGGTTCTATCACTTGTTGAACTTCCCTGCTATGACAAGCTCTCAGGAGATTCAGAGTCGACAGTAAAAGAGTGGATTCATAAAAAACAAGACTGTATTCTTTAATTTCCGCCAGCCCAAATCGACAATGATAAACCTCAGGTTACCAGCTACGCCAAATCGTTAAATCTATCGACAGCAAAAAGGGTGTTCCAGACCTATGGTCATGAAAACACCCTTTTATTGCTGTTCCATCCGTCTCTGTTTATTAACAGGCCATAGAATGAGCGTTACTTCAATTGTACCAAGTAGCTGTTACGCCTTGCTGTTCTGCACTTTTTCGCGATCCTTGCCTTTGTCGGATTGTCCTGCATTTTTATTGGCAGCATCCCGGTCCAGCTGCATTTCTTCAACCGTCTTCACCTTAAGCCGCGCTGCTCCCTCATAAGGTCGGGTCGGAATCAGATCGCCTGCAGCCAAACGTTGGCGCGCCTCGGCAATCGCTGCTCCATATTGCGGCAACCATGCCTCCTGTGCCACCAGCATCTCATCGACCATCTGCCAAATTTCTTTTGGATTACACACCGCGCCCACTAACGGGTCCATCATAAACGCTTGGCGCAGCAGCTTATCGTCTCCATGTACAGCCGCTTCGACAGCCAAACGCTGAACGGAAATACTAACATTGCACACGGCAGCAGGACCGAGCGGCAGTTCTCCAACATGCGGCATGGAAATGCCATTCCGATCCACATATCCAGGGGCTTCAATAATCGCATCGTCCGGCAGGTTGGAAATTACCCCATGATTAATAACATTAAAATGTCCCCGGTATACACGTCCTGTTTCCAGACCTTCGATAATGTATGAGCCGTGCTCTTCACCGCGACTCTCTGCCTTGTACTCCAGTGGCTCTTCCTTCATCCAGTTGGGGAAATCTGTTTCAAACCAGTTGCGTCCTTCCGTACATACACGCAGATAGCCGCCTGTTTCTCCGTTGATCCAGTTGCCCAGGTCAATCCAGTCCAGAATTTCATTCGGACGCTTCCGATACCAAGGCACATATTCACTGAGATGACCATTCGACTCTGTGCTGTAATAGCCAAAACGACGAAGCATATCGATGCGTACCTTTTCGGTGCGGCTAAATTCAGGATGTTGTTCAAATGCCTCCAGCAGTCCGGCTGTCAGATCCTTGCCCTTATGTGAGGCCTGAATATACCATGTTTGGTGATTGATTCCGGCGCATACAATGTCCACATCCTGCTTCTCCAGACCGTACGCCTCGGCAATTTGGTGATGCCCATTCTGAACGCCATGACATAGACCAACCGTACGCACGCCGCCGTACTTGTTGCACGCCCAGGTCATCATTGCCATGGGGTTCGAGTAGTTCAACAGCAGTACATCCGGTGCACTTAACTCGCGGATATCTTTGCAAATCTCCAGCATTTCAGCGATACCACGCTGACCATACATGATGCCTCCTGCACATAATGTATCGCCCACGCATTGATCCACACCGTATTTTAGCGGAATATCCACATCGGTCGCAAAAGCTTCCAGACCGCCGACACGGATTGTACAAATGACGTATTTGGCATCCTTTAGAGCTACCTTTCGATCCGTAGAGGACTGTATTTGTATGGACAAACCATTCTCACGAATATCCCGTTGACACAGTTCAGTAACCATATCCAGATTGTGCTGACTGATGTCCGTAAAAGCCACTTCAATATTGTTAAACTCCGGTACCGATAACAGATCCCGCAAAATTCCACGGGTAAAACCGATGCTTCCTGCTCCAATAAAAGCTACTTTAAATGACACGGCATTCAACCTCCGGTAATTAGAATTGTAATATACCGCCATTGTAGCAATATGCCTGCGGAAAGCGTTATCAAAATCATGACCAGTTTCGCACTTAAGTGTCTAAAATCCTAACTTTCGCGTTAGCAGAGGGTTGCCCTTTTCCACTTCGTTCCATCCCGTCTCTCTCTTTCTGTGTAATGTTTCTTCAGTTCAATATGTACTTTAAGTGCGATAAATGTAGTAACATAAAAGAAAATATTGGAGAGCAAGGAGTAGCCCTAAGATGAACAAAAAGATTATCTTTTTAGATATAGATGGAACGCTAGTGGATGATGACGGTATGATTCCCGAATCTGCAAAAACAGCATGTATCGAAGCGAGAAAAAACGGACATCTGATTTATTTATGCACTGGCCGATCCAAAGCGGAGATTTATGATTTTATCATGGAGATCGGTTTTGACGGGATCATCGGAGCTGGCGGTGGCTTTGTAGAAATTGAAGGTGAGATGTTATATCACCACAAAGTATCGGATGAAGATGTTAGACATATGGTCGATTACTTTGATGAGCATGATTTGGACTTTTATTTGGAATCGAACGGGGGGTTGTTTGCGAGTAAAAACTTTTTGCCCCATGTAGAACGGCTTATCTATGGAGATGTGGACAATGATCCCGTAGCCAGAGAAAAAAAAGAACAACGCCCGCATCCTTTTATCACCGGCCTAACTATAGGCGAGGCCAACCTATACCGTAGTGACGTGAACAAAGCATGTTTTTTGGAAAACAAAAATGTTCCTTTTGAACAAATCAAAAAGGAATTCGCAGGGAAATTTGAGGTTATTCAATGTACTGTATCTGCCTTCGGGCAAGACAGTGGTGAGCTAATGGTTCCCGGTATTCATAAAGCCGTAGCTATTGAAAAGCTTATTGAACATTTGGGAAGATCCCAAGAAGACACCATTGCTATCGGAGATGGAATGAACGATGCTGAAATGATTGAATATTGTGCGCTAGGAATTGCCATGGGAAATGCCAAACCGGGCCTCAAAGCCATTGCAGATGACATTACGGATGCTGTGGATGAAGATGGACTGTTTCACAGCTTTAAAAAGCATAGTCTGATTTAGCGATGTTATTTTTTAATGAGTTGTGTCTCTAAATATTCCCAAAGGAGCAAGACATGTCAAACCGTAAATGGACATTTATCCTTATTCCTGTCTTCCTGCTATTTGCCTGGCTGCTCTTTCAATTCACTCTGTCTTCTCTTCAAATTCACCAATTTACAGAACAATTGAAGACGGTTTCACCAAACGACAGGGGTTCCGATACAAAAGTGGTATTGATATCGCAAGAGCTGGACAATTATTACTGGCGGTCAATCGAACAAGGAGCTCGAAAGGAAGCGGAGCAGTACGGTATACGGCTCGATTATATCGGACCGGACCGCATTAATCCGTCCGAGCAGATCAAACTGCTGGATAAAGCGATCGCCGCCAAGGCGGATGCGATTCTGGTTCAAGGGATAAATGATCCGGAGTATCGCCGATTAATCGACAAAGCGGCCGGCCTTGGCATACCTGTCATCACGATCGATACGGATGAGCCGGACTCCCGAAGACTGGCTTACGTTGGAACAGATAACGAAGGAGCAGGAAAACAGATGGGCATGCTGTTGGCGAAGGCCTCTGGGGAGCGTGGCGATATTGGAGTGATGATCAGCAGCGAGCGCGTCGAGAATCAGCGGCTCAGGCTTGCCGGATTTCGTTCCGTGATCAGCCGCTATCCCAAGCTCCGCATTGTGGAGATTCGCTCCTCAAATATTTCACGGCTTCAGGCAGCCCAGCAAGCTCAGAACATGCTCACCCATTATCCGCAGATTCGCTACATGGTCGGATTCAGTGCGCTGGACGGCCTTGGAATTCTGGAGGCTTCAGAACGGCGTGGAGCGCAAAACTTGCAAATTTTCGCTTTTGACGATATGGCCGAGACGTTGAGAGCTATTAAAGATCGCAAAATCGAACTGACCATTGTGCAACAGCCAGAGGAAATGGGGGCCAAGGCCATAAAATTGCTGAATGATTATCACAAGGGGAGTCATCCTCAGGAATTAACATATACCAGAGTTTATGAAGTGCATGCAGACACTCCCGATGACATGTCTGGAGATGACAGGCGATGACGATCAGAAAGAAGCTGCTTCTGTTCATCCCTCTTCTAGTTGTGTTTGCCAATATCATCGCTTATTTCGTATTCCAAAGTGGAAAGGTTGTACAACAGAGCTACGATGAAATGCTTGGCCGCATTCTTCTCATCGAGCAAACCTCCGAATCGGCGGAGGGCAACTTAAATCTCCTATATGCCTATCTGCTCAATCCAAGAGCCGATAAGGATGTGCAGGGCCTGACAGAATACCAATTGAAACAGCTAAAAGACAGGATTCAGGAAGTCTCCGACTCAACCGATCCTTCTTTTGCCGAGGAGGACTACATGAATCTGTTGGCCACTTTTCTTGAACAGAAACAAGCCGCAGTTCTGGATGCAAAGGCACAAGATCCTCAATCGGCTTTTGAACATTATATTGAAGCGGAGAAAACCGTCAGCTATATTCATGAGGAGGGCCAGCGACTGATCGATGCTGAACTGGCTTATTACCGACCGATCATCGAGAACATCCGGAACAAAAATGAGCAAATGAACGGATTGGGAGTGGCGTTGTTCGGCATGAACGCGCTGATGGGTGTTTTGCTCGCCATCTGGATCTCGCGCAGCATTACTGGCCCTGTCGGCAGACTTGTCAGACTGGCGAAGCGAATCGCCACAGGTGATCTGAATATCGAGCCCCAACCCCAACCGCGACGGGATGACGAGCTAGGCGTATTGGCGGACGCCATTTCGCAAATGTCTGCTGATTTGAGCATCCTTATCGAAAAAGATAAACAGAGTCTGGAAATGCAGCGGCTTGTGAAGGAGCTAGAGCTTTTGGCTCTGCAAAATCAAATTAACCCGCACTTTTTATTCAATACCTTAAATGTGCTCTCCAAACTGGCGATCTTGGAAGGAGCGGAGAAGACCAGCGACCTGATCGTTTCGCTGTCCAATCTACTACGGTACAGTCTGCAAAAGCTGGACAAACCCGTAACTCTCCAGGAGGAACTGGATCATATAAACGAATACGTGACCATCCAGCAGGCGCGCTTTCGGGACAGAATTCGCTTTGATCTTCACTTTGACGCTTCCGTACTTCAGCAGCAAATTCCGGCCTTGACGATCCAGCCGTTTATTGAAAACGCCTTTCTTCATGGTGTAGCAGATATGGAAAACGGGGCCATTATCACATTGACGCTGTCGAGAGCGGGCGAGGATGTGCAAATTGAAATTTCGGACAACGGAAAGGGCATGACAGAAGAAACCCGACTGTCCGTGCTCCGTCTTGAAGGCGGAGCTGAAAGCAGCAGTTCAACGGGACTTGGAATGCAAAACGTGTTTAGGCGGCTGCAGTTGTTCTACGAAAAGGAAGGAATGGTTGAAATCCGTAGCCATACCGGACTAGGTACTACCATAACAATACGAATCCCAGTCAAGAAGGAGAGTGAGCAGACGAATGTATCGGTTGTTGATCGCGGATGACGAAGCTTTGGAGAGGGAAGGACTGGAATTGATAGTGGAACGGGCGATGCCGGGGGTATTTCGGTTTATTCATGCTGACAACGGCCGCATGGCGATCGAATGCGCAGAAGAGCACCGTCCCCATATTGCCATTCTGGATATCAATATGCCCGGAATCGATGGACTTGAAGCGCTTCGTGAATTAAAGGAGCGTCTTCCCGATACCCGCTTTGTGCTTGTCACCGCATATGATTATTTTGCTTATGCACGTGAGGCGCTCTCTTTGGGTGTAAAAGAATATATTCTGAAGCCGGCGAAGCGGGAACTCATCATCGGTACACTGAAACGACTGATTGAAGAAATTGAATGCGAGAAGCGGGCACGCACGGAAGAATTGGAGCTTAGGCACAAAATCTCACAGCTGATGCCGCTCGCAGAAAATGAGCTGGCTTTAATGCTTATGGTCGACCAGACGGTGGATTCGAGCGCTTCCCAACTGTCGGAATGGCTGGACTTTCCTCTTGATCAGGGAAGCGCCATCATTGCTGCCTTTGAAGGATATGCAGACGAGCAGGACAAAAAGAAAATTTACGATCATTTCCGAAGCTATGTAAAAACACATGGTCCCAATTCCATTGTGAGCTCCCTGATCGACCATCACATGGCTACTTTTTTACAAAAGCCAGCTGCCACCAGCGAAAACGACTGGCGCCAACTGATTAAACACCTTGTTCAGCAGCTCTCCGAGCTGTCCCAGCAGCAATTTGGCATGAAGACGGCTATTGGAATCGGCTCACTGCATAGCGGCGAGGAAGGACTTCGCAAGTCCTATTTTGAAGCCGTTTTTGCCTCCACCCTACGCAAGCGTGATGGAGGTTACTGCCACTTTGACGAACTGAAGTCGTCAGAGGCTGGAAACGCCTCTGAGCTTGCCGTCAAAGCGGAGAATGGAATGCTTCAGCAGACGTACGTCATGTCAGCACTGCAACGGATACGCGAACAGCGGGAGGTTCAAACACTGACTATGCTAGGCAGAGCAAAAATGTATATCGAGGAACGCTTCAACGATGAACTTTCGTTGGAAGAGGTGGCTGATTTCGTCCATTTGAATCCCCACTACTTCAGCAAAATCTTCAAACAGGAATACGGAGAAACGTTCATCGACTTCGTAACCCGGCTAAGGATTAATAAAGCTATTTCTCTGATTAAGGAGGGCAACCTTGCTCTGAAGGAAATCAGCTTTGAAGTGGGTTATAAGGACCCGAACTATTTTAGCCGCGTCTTTAAGAAGATCACGGGCGTTCCTCCCACAGAGTTCAAAGGCCAAAAATAGCAGAGATTCATCCATGTCGACCATCGACATGGATTTTTTTAAGCTCGAATGACAAGGTAATGCTAGGTTTAGCCCCTTCATCTTCAATTCGGGAATCGAAGTCAAAATCGTGCATGAAAAGGTCCGTTTATTGAAGACGATCACCGGCCTTTCTTTTATAAGCGCGTGTTATACTTCTCCTCGAAGAACGGAATGAGGTTCTAGGAATCTGGAGGGGAGATGATCATATGGGAGTAATCATCCATAATGAAAGCGCTCAACAGAAAGCGCTTCAATCAGAAAAACCCAGTATGCTGTTTGTGACGCTGGTATCCATCGTAGCCGCGCTTGGAGGCATACTGTTCGGTTTTGATATCGCGGTAGTTTCGGGAGCAGTTGAATTCCTACAGCAGCGTTTTTCGCTGAGCGAATTTCAGGTTGGTTGGGCGGTGTCGAGTCTGATTGTAGGGAGTATCACGGGAGCAGCTCTCTCCGGCTACATGAGTGAAAGGATCGGCAGAAAAAAGGTATTGCTGGCTGCCGGATTTTTATTCGTCGTCGGCTCGATCTGCTCTGCAATTCAAGATACGTTCACCGGGTATGTTATCTTTCGCATGATCGGCGGCGTCGGCATAGGAATCACTTCCACCATTTGTCCGGTATATAACGCGGAGATCGCTCCTGCCAAATACCGAGGCCGTTTGGTTGCTTTAAATCAGCTGGCGATCGTAACAGGTATTTTCCTGGTTTATTTTCAAAATTCGTGGATCGTCAGCCTGGGAGATGAAGCTTGGGGTGTCTCAACAGCCTGGCGCTGGATGTTCGGTGTGGGAGCTGTTCCGGGACTGATCTTTATGCTCCTGATGCTCTTCATACCCGAAAGCCCGAGATGGCTTATCAAAAAGAATCGGCCTTATGAAGCGCTGCCAATTCTGCTGAAAATTCACGGTGAAGAAGCCGCTAAACAGGAAGTACTTGATATCAAGGAATCGTTCAAAAATGAGAACGACTCATTAAAACAATTGTTCGCTCCCGGTATTCGGGTCGCTCTCTTTATCGGTATTATGCTCGCCATTATGCAGCATATTACCGGCATCAATGCCATTTTGTATTATGCGCCGGTTATCTTTAAAGGAATGGGGCTCGGTACGGACGCTTCTTTGACCCAGACCATCTGGATCGGGTTGATCAATGTGTTGTTTACCATCGTATCCGTATGGCTGATCGACAAAGCGGGACGAAAAGTTCTGCTGATGATCGGTACCTCGTTGATGACCCTCTGCTTGGTCATTATTGGAGCCGCATTCAAAATGGGTTTAACTACCGGACCGCTCGTGCTGATCATGATATTGATCTACGTGGCCTCCTACGCTATATCGCTTGGGCCAATCGTATGGGTCATGATCTCTGAGATCTTTCCGAACCGCATTCGCGGTAAAGCTGTCGCCATTGCTTCGATGGCATTATGGGCCGGCGATTATCTGGTCTCCCAAGCATTCCCTCCTCTGCTGAGTTCAGCTGGTCCGTCCAATACCTTCTGGATATTCGGAGCCATCTCGTTGTTCGTCGTAGTCTTTATATGGCGCAAGGTTCCCGAAACCAAGGGGAGATCACTTGAACAGATGGAAAATATGTGGCTCGGAAAATAATCCAACTTTAGCTCTCAAGAAGCCCAGCACCTGTTATAATGCTTCAAAATATACGACCTCTGAAGCCATAGCGACCTAAATCGGCAATGGTTCAGAGGTTTTTTATGTTCAGCTCCCGCCCTCCTCCGCGTAATTCCTCACATCGTGCTCCACAGCAGAGCGGTATTCAACAGGGGTTTGACCAGTGTGCTTTTTGAACAACATATGAAAATACTGTCTGCTGGCCACGCCAACATAATCGGCAATTTCTTGAATGGGAATGTCCGTTTGCTGAAGCAGCATACGGGCCTTGTCCATTCGCAACATCGTTAAATACGCGGTAAGCGTTAGCCCCGTATGTTTTTTGAAAATTCGATGCAAATACCCCGGATGCAGATTGACGGCTGCGGCCATGTCCTTGACTGCAATATCCCGGTCATAGTTCAGATGGAGAAATTCAATGCATCGCTTGATGTACACATCTGTTTGCTGCGTATTGCTGCGCTCTGCCTCTTCCCGCAGACGTGCAATTCGTACTAGCAATTGCATAAAAAGCATTTCTGCCATGGCACCCGGCTGTTCTTTTCTTTGATCCAGCTCCAGCACGAGACTTTTCAGCGCATAATATACCTCTTCCGGGTCCGATAGCACCAGATAAGGGAATGGACGCGACATAAAGGCCGTGACCTCCTGTTCCTCCGCTGCTATTTGTTGGATAGACGGTCCTACCCTCACCCCTTCCTTAAATCCAAACTCTACATTCAGCATCCGGCACGGTTGTTCACCTTCCACCACCAATCGATGTGGGATGCCTGCATCCAGCATAATAAACTCGCCTTTGCGCAGCGTAATGCTTTCTTCCGTATCTTCTCCAGTTTGTACATCTACCCTGCACAAACCAGAAATCATATACATAATTTCAGTGGAATAATGATCGTGGTAAGACATCGTATAGTCACGCCATTGCTTGTAATAGTAAGCAAAAAAACGGGGAATATAATCCCCGTCCCGCAGTCTTGGCTCAAACAGACTTCCGTTCATCCCCGCACCTCCGCGAAATAGATCAAGCTAATATGGCAACGTACATGTACCCGTTCTATTTTCACAGTTTAACAGACTGAACCGTGTTATTCTATTTCGCTTTATCGGACACTGAAATCCCTTGGAATACGGTGAGCGACTCCTACCTAATCACTTTCTGGACTTAAATACTGAATCAGCATCCCTACAAATCGGTTTGCAATTTGTACATCCTGAAATTCACTATTCCAATCTTCCTTGGAAGCTAGGCTCATTTTCTGGAGTAAACCCATCATAGACGTGAAGATAAAATGCGCAGTCTTTAAGGGTTCAGCATCCGACTTTAATGATCCATCCTGGATTCCAGCTTCCAGAGCATCTATCAGGAAATGTTGTTCCTTTTCACGGCTAACAAAATTTTTGTACTGTTCTTTGAGTTCTTGATTTGAATCATAAGCTTCGTAATGTAGATCGAATAATAGAATAAACTTGATGTAATCTGGATGTTGCCAAGCATAATCAATCCATGCATCAAGCATCGAAGTAAGCATCTGCTTACCATTCATTTCGGCTGAAGGTGCTCTTCTAACAAATTCGGTCATACTCTCAAGGATTTCCATTTGGACCTCAAAAATCAGTTCGTTCATGGACTGAAAGTGCTTATAAAATGTAACCCGACTTACACCGGCCACATGGCATACATCCTTAATATTAACTTTGAGAAAGCTCTGCTTCATAAAAAGTTCCTTCGCAGCCGCAATGAGTTCTTCCCGATTTTTGTTTTTCAAATTCTGGTGCCAGTTCTCAGTCATTAGCAACCATCCGTTTCTCATTTTTTGATTTTTGAAAGGTTAAGAAAAGGGCAGATGCAAGGATTAGTGCACCAAAAATATAAGGAATTTGAATGTGTTTGTCAAACAATAAACCTGCTAAAATGGGTCCCAATATATTGCCTAGGCTGGTATACGTCGTATTCAGTCCGGCGGCATATCCTTGACGATCTCCAGCCGAGTTAGCGATCATTGTACTTACTGTTGGCCTTAAGAAAGCATTAAAGGCAAAAAACAGAGCCGATACCACCAGCAGATAACCTAAATTGATCTTAATGAGCATGAACAGTAAAGCAATGGCTGTCATAATCAAAGAGAGGCGTATGAGCTTCATCTCGCCAAGTCTCTTGATGAGATAATCAAGTAGCCATACTTGCACCACGATGCCTATTATGGCACCAACCGTAATGATCATTGAGATTTTAGTGGCATCAAAACCGTATTTTCGTTCCACAAAAAGAGCATACACCGTTTCGTAATTCATCAAACCTAATGTCATGATCAATATGAGGAGAAGATAACGAAAATAGGACGTCCGAAATGAATTTAGAATTTGCTTTCGAATGGGCTCCCGTCGGACCCATTGGTCAACGGATTTTCGTTGTTCCTTAGGCAGTGTCTCTGGCATATATAAGCTAAGCAGCGTTGCTACAAGTCCAAGTCCACCAGCAAAAAAATAGGGCACCCTTATACCAAACTCAGCGATCATACCGCCTAACCCCGGACCAAGCACCATCCCCAAATTCATGGAAGCACCCAAGTACCCCATTCCTTTAGCGCGGGTTTCAGGAGTGGTAATATCAGCGACATAGGCCATATTGGAAGGTACCATTAATCCAATACCTATCCCCCCAATAAACCTGGCAATATATAGAAGGGGCAATGTCGTAGATACCGCAAACATCAAATCCGAAATGACGGTTAAAAACAGACCAATAATAATCATCAATTTTCGCCCGTATCTATCCGAAAGCTGACCACCTAGAGGTGAAAAAATAAACTGTGCTGCTCCAAAAGCGGCAATAAGATACCCCGCAGCAGCTCCTGCCGCATTAAATTGTTTCAGATATTCAGGCAAAATGGGAATTACCATGCCTTGACCCAATAAAGCAATAAACAGATTCAGCATCAAAATGAAAAGTGGAAATTTAGCAGACTTAGGTAAGCTGCTCATATTTGTAACCCCCTTCAACTATTTACACTATGTAACCCTTTACTATGTGTAAATCATCTTAGTTGAAATAGGAGCCATTGTAAATAAAAATACAAACCTAATTGAGCCAAGCTAATACGGAAAGAGACCTTTTTATGCAGGACTTACACATGAGGCTCCCTTTTTGCGAACTCTTGTAATATACCTCTTATTTGTTCTACTAATATAGCAGATGCTTTTCTTGGGTGAACCCGTCATACATCTACAGGGTATGGGTATATTTAACGTTACGTAGCTTTAAAAAAGGCATACTTAGAAAAGGAGTTCCAGCGTAGTCCTTTCTAAATATGCCTGTAAATCTGTTGATCAAGCCAGCTTATGAGCTTTGTTTTCTCAACTGACCATAATATAAATCACTATAAAAGCCTTTGTGAGCCAGCAACTCCTCATGGGAGCCTTGCTCGTCCAGACGGCCGTCCTTTAAGACCAAAATCCGGTCAGCCTGACGAGTGGTATTCAACCGATGCGCAATAACGAAACTTGTTCGGCCCTGCATGAGCCGTTCCAGTCCTTCCTGGATTTTCATCTCGGTAATGGTGTCGATACTGCTGGTCGCCTCGTCGAGTACCAGGATGGAAGGGTTGGCCAAAATCGCACGGGCAATTGCCAGCAGCTGCTTTTGACCTTGACTGATGCCGCTGCCGTTTGCTTCCAGCACCTTGTCGTACCCGTCCTTCATCCGCATGATAAAAGAGTGGGCGTTGGCCAGCTTCGATGCTTGTTCAACCTCCTCATCGGTGGCATCCAGCCTGCCGAAGCGGATATTTTCACGAATGGTTCCCTGAAACAGGAAGGTGTCCTGTAGCACAAACGCCATACGGGAGCGCAAGCTTTCACGCTCTATGGTCGTAATGTCACGCCCGTCCAGTGTAATCGTTCCCTTGTCTGGGCTATAGAACCTGGAAAGGAGCTGGATCAGTGTCGTTTTTCCAGCCCCGGTCGGACCGACCAGCGCGATCATCTCACCAGGTTTAGCTTCAAAAGAGATCGCTTCTAGCGTAGCGCTTCCCTCATCATAACCAAAGGAAACATCCGTAAACCGCACAGCTCCCTCTACATGCTTCAGCTTTACTGCGCCACGTTCATCCTTGGACTCTTCATCTTCGTCCAATATTTCAAATACGCGCTCAGCTCCGGCAATGGCGGACAACAGTGTATTCCACTGGTTAGCCAAATCGTTCAGCGGTCTAGTGAACTGGCGAGCATATTCTACAAAGACGATAATCGTCCCTATCGTAATCGAGCCGCGAATGGCCAAAATACCACCGATCCCTGCTACAATAGCAAAGCTGAGATTATTCAGTCCGTTCATCAACTTGGGGATAAAGCCTGAAATCGTTTGTGCCCAGAAACCTGACAGCCGAATACGGTCATTACGCTCACGAAAATCACGAATAACCCTCTTCTCCTGTGAAAATGCCTTAATAATCTGCTGACCGGACAGCGTTTCTTCGATGTATCCGTTCAGTTCGCCCAAGTTCTTCTGTCGTTCCTTATATAAAGGCCCGGTGCGGCGTGTAATCCAGCGCATCCCGGCTGCCATTAACGGCACCACGATAAAGGTTAGCAGAGTCATTAGCGGGCTTAACCACAGCATCACTGTGAGTGTACCGATGAGCGTCAATATGCTTGAGAAAATCTGAATGGCCGAGCTGTTCAGCGTAGAACTGACATTTTCGATATCATTGGTCAGACGACTCATAATTTCTCCCTGCTGACGTTTGCCGTAGAAAGGAATGGGGAGTCGATGCAAATGTGAAAACAGATCGAAACGCATGCGGTATACCGTCTCTTGGGCAATCTCAATCATCCAGATATTTTGCAGCCAGGAGGTCAGCGAGTTCAGTAAATATACAGCCCCTAAACCTATGAGAAAATAAATCCATGTGCGTCCACCCGGACCTTCGAGAAAATCATCCACCGCTACGCCAACCAAATATGGTCCCAGCAGCGACAGCCCGGAGCTGAGCAACACCATGAACAGTACCAGCATTAGCTTGGCCTTGCGACGGGCCAGATAAGCCCATATTCGCCCTAACGTGCCAGACCAGTTCTTCGCTTTGGCCTTGCTTCGTCCCTCAGCACCTGCCGGGTTTCGCAGCACACCGGATTCTGGCGTAGACTGACGGAACGGTTCAATGAGTTCCTTGAACATGCGACTCCTCCTTTCCGTATTGTGATTCATAGATACGCCGGTACAGATCCGAGCTATCCATGAGATGCTTATGACTTCCACTTGCGATCAGACGCCCCTCATCCAGCAGTAAAATCTGATCTGCGGATGCAGTTGAGCTGATCTTTTGCGTAATGAGAAATGTCGTGCAGGACAGGCCATCAAGTGCATTCAGCAATGCTGTTTCCGTCCCCACATCCAGCGCACTTGTGCTATCGTCCAGAATCAGCACTGCCGGCTGGCGCACCAGTGCGCGGGCAATCGAAAGCCGCTGCTTCTGTCCGCCAGACAGATTAACGCCACGCTGTCCGAGCATGGTGTCATAGCCTTGTGGCAAGCGTTCAATCATATGATGGATTTGCGCCATGCGTGCGGCTTCCTGAATCTGCTCCAGACTCGCATGCTCCAGCCCCCAGGCAATATTATCCCGAATCGAGCCGGTGAATAGCAGTACCTCTTGAGGGACATAGCCAATCGCCTCACGTAGTATGGCTCCATCCAGTTCACGAGCGTCCTTTCCGTCAAAGCGGACATGACCTTCATCTTCTTCATACAGACGTGTAATCAACTGTACAAGTGAGGATTTGCCCGAACCAGTAGCTCCCATAATAGCGATTCGCTCACCCGGTCGTGCCTTAAAGGATATATCCTTTAATACAGCCAAATCACTGCCCGGATAATGAAAGCTCACCCGATCCATTTCCACCTGTCCCTCCATTCGTGTGTTCTGTGTTGGAACAGCCTCCAGCCCTCGCCCCTCTACATTAGGTGTTTCCAGAACCTCTCGAATCCGTCCTGTGGATGCAGTAGCCCGGGAAAATACCACAACGATACCGGACAAGGCAGACAAAGCTCCAATCGTCCGCAGGGAATAATTGACGACTGCCACCACCTGTCCAACACTGGCATCTCCAGTGGAAATTTGACCGCGCCCAAACCAAAGTACTGCAATGATCCCTGCATTCATCGTAAACAAAATGAACGGCATCGTCGTTTCTGTCCACCGTAAAGCGGACACCGTCCCTTTCATCAATTCGCTTCCATAATGGGCAAAGCGTTCAATTTCATGCCGCATCCGTACAAAAACCCGGATAAGCCGAATGCCTGTCAGATTCTCCTGAATTACTCCATTAACATCATCCAAGCGCCGCTGGACACCCTTAAACAAAGTGACAGTCCTCCGCATCGTCACCAGCACAAATACGAACAGCACCGGGGCCATAACCGCCAGTAGCAGCCCAAGCCTAAAATGTACAACCAAGGCCATCACAATACTGCCGATGACCACCAGCGGAACCCGTGTCATAAATCGCAAGCTCATAAACACCGTATCTTGTACTTGCGTGACATCTCCCGTCAGGCGCGTAATCAGCGACGAAGTAGCAAACCGTTTGAATACCGGATAAGAAAAGGACTGCACCTTTTGATACAGCTTTTCCCGCACATCATAGCCAAAACCCTGACTTGCATGCGAAGCAAAAAAGGAGCTCGATATCCCTGCCATAAAAGCGATAATGGCACTGCCCACCAGTACACCGCCCCATAACCAGACGACAGGCAAATTCTGCTGCCGAATGCCCTCATCTATGATTTTGGAGATCAAATACGGCTGCGATAACTCTACCGTCAATTCCAGCAACATCATCACGAGCGCCGCGATGGCTGGAACCCGATATTTTTTTAGAAAAGAGAACATCATCCCCACAAGCATTCCTCCAATTGCCTTAGCCGTCCTTCCAGATCAGCGTCTAATGGTTATATCAATCAAAACCTGCTGTAACACCATATATACGCACTTTATATAGCACTATATTTTATTATACCCTCCTGCAGGTCTTCGTTTAACCAGCAATTTGCAGGCTCCGGCTAAAAAAGACGCAAAAAAGAGAGCTCGTAAAATACAGCTCTCTTTCAAAAATACGAAATTCAAATCAGACTTTTTCGACCCTTACATTTTGGTAAAAAGCTTGCCCTCCAAATACATTAATGCCAAAATGCCCTGCGGCAAACGTACCATCTTCCAAGTCAATTACCTGTTCATCGTCTATCTCTATACGAAGGCGTAATCCTTTTGCTTGGATTTTGATATGATAGGTTACTCCCGGAAGTACAAATCTTGGAACCTTGGTCAGCACCTGTTGTTCCTCGAATCGCCCTTCTTTTTTATAAAAAAGGCGAATGGATTTCATGTTCGGATCCAAATTCAAATAATAGCCACTCGACCCGTCCGCGTTGGCACGGAAAATCATGGAACCAGCACTCCCATTCCCATCCAGCTTCATATCAGCCTCATACGTAAAATCTTTCGCCTGTTCAGAAGCCATATAATTCGCATCGCTGATATAGCTTCCGCGCATACCATCTGCCGTCACCATCCAGCGGGATGCAGAGACATCCGGCTTCCAACCTGAAAGGTTGGTATAAAATATCCCGCCGTGTACGGTAACAGAGGTACTTGCTCTTACCGTATCTCCCGGGATGGAGGCTGTAACAACAGCTTCTCCAGGGAAAAGTGCCTCCACGGTCGCAAAGCCCTCATTTGACACGATCACCTTGACGACTGCGGGATTGCTGGATTCCCAATTCAGCAAATGTCCTTTTCTCCCGGAATGGTCCTCCACACTCGCATACAGACGTTTGGACTGTCCTTCCGCAAGCTCCAGCTGAGTGTAATCCATCATCAGTCTGATGGGTGAAGCCTCTGTAACCCTCCAGCTATTGCGTAGCGCATACACTCGAAGAGAAACAACTTTTACTTCACCACCTTGGGTATAGAAGCTCATCCCTCTACGCGCCGAATCTGGAAAAATGAGATCAGAAAATACGACTTCCCCATGATTACCAAACACCTCAACTGAGGATTCGTCCACAAATATACGCATTTGAATCCGATTCCCGACGGGTGCCAGCGATGCTTCATGAAACGTTGAAAACAGGGGAGAGAAATCGGCAAGCCCTGAATCAGCACGGTTTACAAACATGTGTTGTACATCTGTTTTATAGCCGACTGCCGTTCTTTGCTCACCGCCTTCCCGTACGTAAAATCCAAAAGTCGATGCCATCCCAACGGAAGGGAATTCGAACTCTGCTTCAATCTCATAGGCCCCCGCATTCAAGCCTTCCAGTATATTCGGAGAAGATTCCGTGATACTCTCATGGTCTAGTGAAAATAAATGGGAACGCAGCGAAGTCAGTTCGGATATCGGATGCTGTATCAAGCGGATACCTTCACGGGTCGTTTTTAGCGATAACTCTCTCGCGATGCTGAACTGCCCCTTCCAGGGCGAAGTCGGAAAGCTGAACGGGTAGTCCCAATTCGTCATCCATGCCAGCATGATACGCCGCCCGCCAGGTACATTGGTGAAGGACATCGAGGCATAGAATTCCTTGCCCCAATCGGTTTTCAGCACCTTCCCCGGCGGAAGATCATTTTGAAATTTTCCATCAGACGTCAGTTCACCGATAAAATATTCCGCATCCGAGCCTTGAGTGTTCGTGCTGGCTCCAGTGCTAATCATCAGCACCCATTTAGAGGTGTTGCCTTTGTCTACCGGAAGCGGGAATAAATCAGGGCACTCCCATACCCCACCCCGTATATAATCACCGTAGCCAAAGTTATCCGTCCAATTCCAATCTATCAGGTTCGTGGAAGTAAAAAAACGAATATGATCTCCTCCGGACACCACCATGATCCAGCGCTGATGCGCTTCATCCCATACTACTTTCGGATCACGAAAATCCCAGTTGCCAGGATCGTTTTCACTTTGGCCCGGATTCTCTATTACAATCGAACGGTCTTCTGAGTATTGCCATGTCCGTCCCCGGTCTGTGCTGTAAGCAAGGCCAATTCTCTGGTTTCCCCTGGGCTGATCGGGATTATAGGAGGTGTAATAAGCAACCAGCCCTTTCCCGCCATAGTCGCTGAACAAGCCGGAAGTATTGGTGAGATCAGCTACAGCCGAGCCGGACCAGATATGGCCCAAATCATTCCACTTTAATGCCAAGGGAAGCCTTTTCCAATCCAGCAAATCCAGACTGACCGCATGTGCCCACTGTCCACCATCCTGATGGAACAGGTGATATTCCCCCTCAAAATAAACCAATCCGTTCGGATCACTGGCTGAACCTCTGGCAGGAGAATAATGATACTGCGGACGATATTTTTCTGTATAGTAATTCGAGACAGGGGTAAGGTAGAGATCCTGAAAACAAGCCGTTCCCCCAGTTGCCTTTATACCTATAAAACCACTGGAATAACTGTTATCCACGATGTCAATCGCCGCAGGCGTGTAGCCATCTACAAACACGCGAATCCGCTCTCCATGTGCGATGATTTCCAAACTGTGTTTACTGCCCGATGTATCCAGATACGTCATCGCCGAGCTTGCAACCAACGTTCCGTTCGCCTTTTTCAGATGTACCCGAACCTGATGATCCTCACCTTGCACAGAAACAACATAACCCTTTGTTCCCTTCTGATTCCCTCTGAAAAATAGTCCCGCTTCCATTCCTGGTTGAGAAGGATTCAGCGTCACACTGCCTTCCATGACCAGGTCGGCAGTTGCGGTACCGTATATTTTGAGCGCACCTTCCATACTTGTTTCCTCGGCTCTCTGCCCTTTTAGGTCCGGTTGCCATTTCCCACGGATTAAAAGCAGTTCACCTACATTCGTATCCATATCACTGACTTGAATGTTCTGAAATAATGCCGCCCCATTCCAGACATTCAGTCCCAAATATCCTGATGTATACGTCGTATCGACCACATCTATAATCGGGTGATATCCTTCATCCCAGTACACTTTAAGATGAGGACCTTCCACCTTCACCTTGAGATGATAAATATCTCCTTTTTGTAATTCTATTGGCCGTTCCTCTTTGAGCCTTTCGATATCTCCAGCAGCATCCCGTAGCCGCACCAACCCGGCGGACGGCACAATTTGAAGCATATAGGAAAACCATCCATCCCTACTGGAACGAAATACTAGGGCAGCATCCGCCTGTAGGTCTGTGACCATTACATCTGCTTCAAAAGTAAAATCCTCAGACATGGTTGCAGACATAGCCATCACATTTTCCTGTGGCTCCGATCTTAGTAAAAGTCCCTGAACGTTATCTTCAATATGTCCCTGTCCTTTAATCTGCCAGTCCGTCAGGTTCGTTCGCGTGTTTGTGAGCTTTATCCTCATCGCCAATTTCCTACCTTCCAGTATGGATTATGAAGAAAATCTCATTTCAGCGCATAAAGCTCCAGCGAAAATAAAGTTACCTGCTCTTCCGATGGGAATATTTCAAGCCCCTTAGCTTCTGCGTCAGGAAATATTAAATCGGTAATGGCTACCTGTCCGCGATCGAAAAACACTTCAATAGACGAGCGATCCACATAGAGGCGGATGTCCATTCGATCTGGTAAGATTCCTAGTGAGGTCCCATGTCTGACTGCAAAGTCTTCATGAAAATCCGAACAGCCTGACCGTGTCCGGTCGACGTATACTTCCTGCGTGGCGGAAGTATAACCGACGAGTGTCTCTTGTTCATCCGATACCCGCACCTTAAAGCCAAAGTCTCCGGTAGTTGCAAATTCAGCCACAAGTTCGTAGCAATCCAGTTGCAGGGCAGACAATGCGTTCCGCACTTCCTCCCAAGATGGCTCTGTGAGTGACAGGACAGGAGTTCTTAATCCCTCCAGTTCCCGAACAGGGCGCTGAATAAGTGCCACTGTGCCCTTTCTCGTTTCCAGTGCGAGTTCACGCGGAATGGACATGGCACCTCTCCAGCGTTCCGTCGGGGTCTGATTGGCATATCTCCAGTTGCTCATCCAGCCCATAAACAGGCGTCGTCCGTCCTCTGCCGGGATATCCGACCAGCACACACCTGCGTAGTTATCTCTGCCATAATCGAGCCAGCGGACTTTTTCACTTTCCACATCTGCCACAAATGTCGTCCCATCAAATTCACCCGTAAAATACTGTGTTCTCGACCCTTCCCGAATCTCCGGATGATCACCGATACTTACGAGCATAACCCACTTTACCTGTGACCTCTCCCCATCAACCCATAACGGAAATAAATCCGGACATTCCCACACCCCGTCATGGCTACCGATGCCGTGTCCAAATTCACTGGCAAACACCCATTCCTTCAGATTCGGAGAATGATAGATTCGAACCGTCTGACCGCAGGCCAGCACCATCACCCACTGCTCTGTAGGCTCATGCCAGAACACTTTGGGGTCACGAAAATCAATGCAATGCTCATCCTCCAGTACCGGGTTGCCCGCATATTTAATCCAGCTTTCACCTGAATCTGTACTATAGGCGAGGCTCTGGTATTGGCGTATCTGATCCGTGTTTGGAAGCGAATAATGATGAGTGAAAATAGCTACCAAACCCGGCTTGCCTTCAAAAAAACCGGACGTATCCCGCTCATCCACCACGGCGCTCCCGGAAAAAATCGTTCCTAGCCCATCCGGCTCCAAAGCAATCGGCCGCTCCTCCCAGTTCACCAAATCAGTACTGACCGCATGCCCCCAATGCATAGGACCCCACGTTGTGCCGAATGGATGATGCTGATAAAACAAATGATAACGTCCTTCAAAATAAACCATTCCGTTCGGATCATTCATCCATCCGTTTTTCGGTGAAAAGTGATAGGATGGGCGGTATTTCTCTTGCCTAACAACGTTCATATATTCCATCTCCCTCGAAAAAAGAATTATTTACTTGCGTTTCTGTCATAGCCCGCCTGTTTGATTTGCAACCATTCCTGTAATCCCAGACTGTTCAGTTCCTGCAAATATTCCGGCCACTCCTCTTCGACCTTGCCATTCTGGTACCATTCCGTACGTTTGCGGAGAACGTAGGCGAATAGATCGGTTTCAATGGTCGATAAGCGGTCCAGCTCATCTATAGAGAAAAACACCTTAGGGTAATTATGATCTGCTTGCATATGGGGAACCATCACCTTTTTGAGCAAACCCAATCGCCATGTCGCATCTTCTGGCTGGGTTGTGTATTTTCCGTAGTATTCATCCAATACAGCTAACGGTCCGCCAATGTTCGTCTTTTGTCTGATTTCCACCGGAGCCGAGCCTTCCAGCGGCAGATGCTTCAACATTCCCTTTGCCTCATCATACTCAAAGATATTTTTCTGCTTCGTATCCCCATAAGTTCCCCAGTTGTTCTGTATGGACTGGATCGGATCATACAGCTGGTCAATCCACTTGGCGGTCGCTTCCAGCTTCTTATTGGCACTGGTGATCACCATGCGCCCGCGATCGAAGCCGATGCCATTCGTCCGTGTAACATTCACATGTCCATCCGGTCCAGCCAGCGGCGGCATGAGATCGTATTTTTTATTCGGGCCTGTAATATTAGCCTTATCCCATGTAAAGTACAGACCATAGCGGTGATCCTTCCCTTTGGCGAGATAAGTGTTCCAATCCTGCTGGGAAGACTCTATGTCCACCAGCCCTTCCTTGTATAAATCATGAATATATTTGATGGCTTCCTTATATCCGTCATCCGCTGCCGTAAAAACGACTTTCCCATCGTTCGTCACTACTGTATGATCCCAGTTCTCTCCAAGCCCAAACGCCCCGTATAAAAAGGCCAAATCCTCGCCGCCAGGCTTATCTATAAACGATAATGGAATCTCATCCGCCTGCCCGTTGCCGTTGGGGTCCTTTGTTTTAAAGGCAATTAGGACCTGCTTCAGCTCTTCGGTCGTTGTTGGCATGGACAAGCCCAGCTTGTTCAGCCACTCCACATTAATCCACGGCAAATCATCCACGGACTGGATCGCTTCTTTTCCTGTCCCCAATTCTTCAATCCACGGAAAGGAATAAATATGTCCATCCGGCGCAGTCAACATCGCTTTATATTCTGGGGATTGCTCCAATACCTTTTTAAAATTCGGCATATGCTGTTCAATCAAATCCTCCACCGGAATAATGACACCGTCTTTGGCTAGCTTGAGCAAGTCATAATCCGAGTAGCCCGCGTCGAACACTGCATCCGGCAAATCGCCGCTGGCAATGGCCAGATTCCTTTTTTCTACAAACTGGTCACTGGTAAAGTTCTTCCAACGAATATGAATGCCCGTTTTTTCTTCCAGCCGTTTGTTAATCAGCTTGTCGTTCGGATCTGCCGGAGCAAGTGGTGAGCTTTGAGTTATAAAGTTGAGTGTCACTTTTCCATTCACATCTGTTGCATCGCTTTCATTAGAGGAATTGCTGCTACCGCAGCCGGAAAGAACTAAGATCGCCGCCAGTGCGGCAAATGAGGCAGTTTTGACTATTTTCATCTGGATGACCTCCATCGGATAAAGGTAAAATGCACGTGTAGCAAATGAAGTTCCCGGCATCTTTTATTTTAAGGAGCCGACCATAACGCCCTTTTCAAAATACTTTTGGAAAAAGGGATACATCACAAGTAGCGGAAGACTGGAGATGACAATTGATGAATATTTGATCATTTCCGAAAGACGTTTCAGTTCTGCCATTGCCAATTGATCACTAATCATGCCAGGCATCGTCTGATTTTGGATCAGGATCGATCTCAGCACCAATTGAAGTGGATGCAGCTGTGCATTATCCAGATAAATCATGGCATCAAAATAAGAATTCCACTGACCGACAAAGGCATATAGCGCAATGACAAAAATAATGGGTTTGGACAGCGGGAGCACGATTCTGAAAAATATGGTCCAGTCCGAGGCTCCGTCCACGTTGGCAGCTTCTTTTAATTCATTGGGTACACCTTTAAAGAACGTTCGGGCCAAAATCAGATCCCACACATTGATTGCACCGGGAAGAAGAATGGCCCATACGGTATCCAGCATCCCTAAATTTTTGACCAGCAGGTAAGTTGGAATCAGCCCTCCACTGAAAAACATGGTGATGATAAACAATGTCATAAAGAAATTCCGCCCTACCAAGCTGTTCACCGATAAGGCATAGCCAGCACAAATCGAAACCGTCACAGAGATCAAGGCGAAGCATGAAGAATAGAACACCGAATTGGCAAATCCACGGAGCATCGCCGGGTTGGACAAAATTTTCCGATAACCCTCCACACTCCAATCCGAAATACGGAAGGATAGCCCTTTGCTTAACAAAACGGTCGGGTCCATAAACGATGCTATGACGATATAACCTAAGGGAACTACGATAATCAATACAGCTAGAGTGAGCACAATATAATTCACACCTAGGATGAAGCGGTCCAGATTAGAATGTTTGACATGCATAAAGAGGCTCCTTTCCTAATAAAGCCCTTCTCCCTCATTGAGCTTCTTGACGATAAAGTTAACAGTCAGCAGCAAAACCACATTAATCACCGAATTGAACAGCCCGACCGCTGCAGAATAGGCGTAATTGCCGGATTGCAAGCCGACTTTATACACATAGGTAGGAATGATTTCAGAAGTAGGCAAGTTCATGGATGTCTGCATGAGATACGCCTTCTCAAACCCGATCGACATGATTCCTCCTGCTGCCAAGATAAAAACAATCGCCATAATGGGTTTAATCGTCGGCAAATCAATATGCCATATGCGCTGAAGCAGGTTGGCTCCGTCCAGACTTGCTGCATTATGTAGCTCGGGATCAACATTAGCTAGCGCAGCTACATAAATGATTGAAGACCACCCCGCCCCCTGCCAAATTCCAGACAGGATATAAATCCAGCGAAAATATTCAGGCTCTGTCATAAAGATCACAGGATTGCCGGTCACCGACGCAATGATTTGATTCAGGGGCCCTGTCGGAGACAAGAAAATAAACAGCATACCCACAATGACAACGACCGAAATAAAATTAGGAGCGTACAAAACAAGCTGGATATTCTTTTTCAATCCCGCCTTGCGGATTTGATTCAGCATGACCGCCAACAGGATCGGTACAGGAAATCCGAGTACAAGTCCATAGAAGCTCAGTTTCAGCGTATTAAAGAAAATATCTGTAAAATTAGGCGAGTCTAAAAATTTAGTGAAGTATTTCAGTCCAACCCAGTCACTTCCCCAAATCCCCTTGAGCGGGCTAAAATCCTTGAAAGCAATAATCGCCCCGTACATCGGAACATACTTGAAAAGAATCGTAAGAATCAGCGCAGGCGCCAGCAGTACGTAAAGAAAATAGTTCTTGCGAATATAGTCTAATTTACTGCGAATGGTCCTTTGCTCCCCCAGTGCGACATTTCTCTGAGCTGCCTTAGCCAAGTTGGCCATTTGCCTTCCCCCCATCTGTAATAGCCGTCTGTATAACACATTTGAAAAGGCTTACAATTTTCATCTTCAATTTACCAAATCGAATTATCATTCGTCAACAACTTTTGTAAAATAATTTATTTACATTTGACCAAAATAATATTGTCAATTTGAACCTTTGTAACAAAAAAACAAAATAATCACACCCTATAATCCAAATATGAAATTTCCCCATTCACAATGACCGCTTCACTTATATGGCACTAATCTCCCCTCTCTGTTTCAATGAGCATTTTTTTATCCAGCTTATATAAATTTGAATTTCAGTTCATTTGTTGATCCGGTGAAGATAAATATAGGCTATTAAGCAAACTTCACAAATGTAAAAATAATTTATTCATTTGCAATGTTAACATTGCTATTTTATGCGAACTATTATACATTTAGGATACATTTTAGGTCTGAACGGAGAGCTGGCAGAGGCAACTGTACCTCTCAGGCAATCCATTTATTAAGTGAAGGTGGAACCAGTCTATGAAGAAAGAAAAAGTCACCATTCAAGACATTGCTGATGCTTTGGGAATCTCCCGAAACACCGCATCCAAAGCGATTAACGGTAGTGACAGCATCCCGGTTGATACTCGGAACAAGGTCATAAAAAAAGCGATCGAGCTCAAATATAAGCAATTTGCCTATGTGGAAACAGACAGCATCATCCCTAAGAACCAAGGTAACATTGCCCTGTTTACATGCAATCTGCCGAACAGCTCGCATTTTGGCTCCTTTCTGATCAGTGGGCTGGAAAAAAGAATAAGTGCAGAAGGGTATAATTTGTCGATTCATATTGTGCGGGAAAACGAAATCCAAGCGGGAACACTTCCTAATAATTTTGAAGCCTCCAAGGTTGACGGAATCATTTGCATTGAAATGTTCGATCCACAGTATAGTGAGCTCGTTACGAGTTTGGGACTGCCCACAATCTTCATTGATTGCTCGGTGGACATTTTTTGTCCTGATTTGAAAGCGGATTTATTGTTGATGGAAAATGAACATAGCGTTTATTCTGTTACCAAAAGCCTGATTGATCGTGGATTTGCGCGGATCGGTTTTGCTGGGGATTATAAACATTGCAAAAGCTTCAACGAGCGGTGGGTTGGATATAACCGTGCTTTAATCGAAGCAGGCCTAAGTGTGGATTTATCTTGCTGCATCGTTGATCAGGACCGAAATTTTTTCTCCGAATCGGATTGGATGGATAAACAATTGGAAGGTATGAGCGCGCTTCCGTCCGCGTTCGTATGCGCCAATGATTTTATCGCCGTCAGTGTCATGAAAGCGCTCAAAAATAAAAACTTGAAAATTCCTGAAGATATTGCTGTGTTTGGGTTTGATAACGCTCCTGAATCCCGGATTGTGGAGCCTCATTTATCCACTGTGCATATCTACAACAACGAAATGGGGATTACGGCGGCTGAGATGCTATTGGCACGGGTCAAAGATCCTTCCAGACCTTATCAGATTACGCATATCAGAACAAAGCCGATATTTAGAGAATCGACTCCGACATTGCAGTAGATGGTGAGTGTAAAAGAGGTACTCTTGCGGGGCTCCGCGAACGGAACGTTGCTCCAATCGCTGTTGTATCTGGATTTTATTGAATAGCTTAGTGGTAAAAATCTGGATACAAAGGCGACCCTGACGCTTTTTCGCAATCGTTCCGTCCTCTCCGCTGCTTTCAGCAGATTGCTATTTTAAAGATGTTCTAAAAACCATCCATGCAGACCTTAGATAAACCGTCTATACTCTTCAACTTTAATAATACAAAATGGCAAGCCTCTAAATCATCAGAGACTTGCCATTTTTCTAAGTCTATTAAACTGATGGATGCGGAGATAGAGTCTTAGTCTTCAGCTAGTCGTTTATAGACCCTCTGCTGGAACTACAGGAACTACTGGAGTTGCTGACTCTCCCTCTATTTTCTTCTCTCCTATTTCCGTTTCATCAACTTTCGTTTCATCGATGCTCGTTTCTTCAACTTTCATTTCATCGACTTCTTTTTCATCTACCTCCGTTGCCTCTACCTCATCCGCTTCGTCACTGCTCTCTTCATTCATCAAGGCTCTTGGTGTGTAGAGCTTGGGAATGGGCACGTTCGCCCAATCCATATCGGATGCAAAGTAAAAGCTTGTGTAGGACGGCTGGTTATAGCCGGTATTTTGACGCGCCACATCCGCACGATACTGCGGGTCATGCATCAACATGTACAATTTATGCGTTGTGGGCTCGGTACTCAAATAGATACGAATCGCTGAGCTATCCGCTGTACGGACAAGCATTTCCTCGCGCCAATCTCCGAAAATGTCAGCGACCAACGATGGCGTTCCTTTGGTATAATTGTTCGTTTTGGTGCCTGATGCGGTTAGTAATGTGCCTCGTTTCCAATCTTCAATGGTTGGGGTTACGTCGATCGCCCCGTTCACGATTTGTGTGGTCATATCAGCCGCCCATTTGATACTCATATTGGTACCCGGCATCTTCGTATCCAATTGTTTGCCCGCAGCGGTCCACAAGCCTATGGCCCAAGTCTCCAGTCCTCGCTGTTCAGGGTCTACGTCACCGACCATCCCCCGGCCTGTATCCTTCCCGGAATATCCACCGTAGATGACTTCACCCGTTTTGGCATCCCGCAGCGAATAACCATAAGGGGCATAGGTGCCGCCTTCATGCACCATAAAGATTTCTTTTCCTGGCCGATCAGGGTCAATATCGGTCACATGCAGCGCGTCGCCGTGTCCCAATCTGGCGGTTTGGCCCGGAATTGCGCTTTCAGGAGGCATAACATCAAATGAGCTGTACAGTAGGCTACCATCATGGTCAATCGTGGCGGAGCCATATACAATTTCGTCTTTGCCATCTCCATCCACGTCTGCCGCACTCAGCGAATGTGCTCCTTGTGTAGTCAAAGTGCCGAATTTCGGGTCCGTTCCATCCCGTCCGTGTGGGCTATCATTAAACGGATTGGTCATTGGCGCCCAACCACTGTCCACCATCCAATGTTTTTGGAGATGACGACCATCCCACGTGTAAGTGACCAAGGTGGAACGCGTATAATAGCCACGTGCAAATACGGCATATGGTTTACGTCCGTCCAGATATGCTACCCCTGCCAGAAAACGATCCACGCGGTTAGCAGGTTCAATCCGGGCCATAGCATAGTCTCCCCACATAAGACCGTCGTCATGGCGCTCTGGCTCATAGCGAATCGTCTCCAGCTCAGTCCCCGTTTTTCCTTTGAAAATGGTCAAATACTCCGGCCCATCCACAATGAAGCCTTCAAATTCTCTCAGCTTGTTTTTGTCGCTCCGCGCAGGAGCATACACATCCATAAAGTAATCCGTCAGGCTTTCCGCATCCTTTCGGGATAACGGGTAGCTGTATTTTGGAGCAATACCAAAACACTCCTCCAGCGTAGCAGGCCACTGCCCCTTGACCACTTCTTCATGCTTCGTCCAGTTCATAAACATGTTCACCACATGCTCATAATAATCCGTGCGGCTCAAACGATAATCATCCTTATGTGTAATTCCAGCTTTGCGATCCTCACGGGGCAGGGTAATATATTTTTCTTTCTTGGGTTTGCCCTTTTTATCAAAAGTAATCGTTTTGGTCCCTGGAGCCGTCTTGAACATCAGCTCGGCTTTGCCATCGCCGTCAAAATCATACACCATCATCTGTGTATAGTGCGCACCTGAGCGAATATTCACACCGAGGTCAATTCGATACAGTAGCTTGCCCTCGAACGTATACGCATCGACATACGTATTTCCGGTATACCCCTTCTGAGATACATCTTTGGAGTTAGATGGGTCCCATTTTACAAAAAATTCATATTGGCCGTCTCCGTCTACATCCCCCACACTCATATCGTTGGCCGAATACGTATAGGACTCACCTGCGGGTGTTACGCCATCAGCAGGCTTTTGCAGAGGAAGCTCATAATAACCTTGCTGCCATGGCTTCACTTTGGCACTGCGATCCTTCTCTTTCCCTTTAACGACTGAAGCGACCCTGTACACCGCATTTCCGGTTCCTTCCTTATCCAGATAATTGGTGCTGTCCGTCACCGTTGCGATTTTCTTGCCATCACGGTATACGTTAAAGTCCGCTCCTGTCAGCCCTGTTGAACTGTAGCCGTTCACTTCTTGGGCCAATAACCGCCAGCTTAAAAATATACCCTCTTGCGTCGCCGCAGCCACCAGTCCGCGATCTAGCTTTTCCAACTGAATGCTGCCGCTACGATTCTGTTCTACTGCGATTGATGATTCTGCCTGCAGCGTGGGTTCGGACAAGTCTTCCGCAGCCACTCCCCCAGTCGTACCCGTCATCGCCAGCATTGCTGCCAACGCGGCGGTCAAGGTTCCCTTTCGCCATGCGCCTTTCCTTTGAGCCATCCAATTCGTCCTCCTCAATTGTATTGTGATGACAAGCAAACACCCAAAATGATTGCGCTTACATAATTTAAATTCCTTATTATTATAGTTTTGCCGTTCCTCCAAACGCGTTTAAATATCCGTGCATTTCTCTACACAAATCCGTGTTGTTGTTCGTTTCAATTAAAATGTCCCCATTAACCACTACTAACAGTCCATTTCGTGAAACAACCATGTTAGTTGAAGTGGGCATATCCGAATATCATAAGATGATAAAATGGACGAGCTGTGATCAAAACATACATACCTATCAAGGTTTCACAAAAATGATGTCACAAAACGCCCCGTTGCGATTGTTATATAGACATAAATACAAGGAGGTGAGCTCTTGCAGGCAACCATCCCCGGGGATCAACAGGATAAACACAGCCAGATTGAGCTGGCCGTAGAGCGCGTCAAGGCTGGTGAACAGCAGGCTTACGAAATCATTATTCGACAATTCGAGCGGCAGATGTACACCTACTGCTTCTATATTTTGAAGAATCATGAAGCCACAGAGGACGCTGTTCAGGACATTTTCATCAGAGCCTATGAGAATCTTCATCAATACAGCAGACAAACCAGCTTCTCGGCATGGCTATACAAAATGGCCTACCATCACTTAATGAACATCAAAAAGAAGCACAGCCGCTGGCTCAGACTGGTTCAACAAGTCAAGGAACAAGATCCAATCGTCCAAGTATCACCTTATAAAAGCGTAATTGAAGAACTCCTGACTTATCTTACACCGGAAGAGCGTCATATTCTGCTACTGAAGGCTGTTGAGCAATACAGCTTTGAGGAGATTAGCAACATCATGGGTTTGAAGTCGGCAACCATCCGCAAAAAATATGAGCGGCTTCGGCGCAAGCTGCTGGACCACAGAAGCAAAGGAGGACTTGTTAATGGACAAACGCCCAACACCACCTTATGAACGCGAAATGGACCAGTTGGAGGATTGGATCAATGAATCAGTCATGCCCAGAGGCAGTATGAGTGATCAAATTATGAAGCAGATTGAAACAAGAGCTATGCAAAGAAAGACGACGAAATCGAAATTTGCAAAACGGGCTGTTCTGGCGGCATCCGTAGTTGGCATATTAGGGGCAGGAGTGGTAGGCGCCGGGTTTGTATCACCCACAATGGCGGCCACACTCAAGCAAATTCCCGGAATCGGCGGTATTTTTTATGGTTTGAGTGCAGATGAAATTCAGACTGCTGTAGATAAGGGCATTCTCAGTCATCCTAATGAAACTGTAACTCATGACGGGATTACACTGACCTTGAGTGATGTGCTGTACGACGGTACACGCCTGTCCTTCTCTATTGAACGTCAAGGCGAGAATATGCCGGAAGGCTCTGTGAGTCCCTATCTGCCTACAGATGTCAAAACTGAAAGTAGCGATAAGGAATGGTTAAAGAAGCATAAAGTGCCTGAGAAGGATCAGCTTAAGGGATACTTTAAATACTTCCCCGAAGTCTTGATTAATGGAAAAAATATAGACTCTCACCTAAAATTGTATGGTGATGATCCGAAAAAAATGAATTCAGTCATAGGGGAGTTCACGAAGTTGGACTCCCTGCCGGACGAGTTTGAGTTGACAATCAGAACTTCGATGACGGGTGTTGATGAACCCTATGAATTCAAGGTTCCGGTGAAAATAGACAACACCATGATTACTGTCAAGCCGAATGAAACAAAAAACAGCGGCAGCTTCAGCTATACCGTGAAGGAGCTGAAATCCACCTCAGCAACGACTCGTCTGGTGTTGGACAGTAAAGGTGAAGTACCTGCTTCTCTGGAGCAAACGGGAGAGTATGCGCCAACAATGATGTATTACGACATTGTAGATGATCAGGGTGACATTCTTGAGCAGCGCCAATTCGGTTATTTTAACAGCAAGCCTAAGACAGAATACCATGTGGATGAGCTGTATGATGCTCTTAAGCCGAATACGAAATACGTAACGATTAAGCCCTTCACCTTGACCGTCAAGCCGACTGATTGGAGTATTGTCGGTGAAGGCATGGGATCTGACGGCAAGCATAAAAGAGGAGATAAAACGTACATCAAGGAACTCGAAATGAAGATTCCCCTGAATAACTAATCACCAATTTTTCAATACATGAATTTCATTTCATGAGAGGAGCACATATCTAATGAAACAAACAAACTTAAAATTAACATTCCTAAAAAGGGTATTACTTACAACTTCGGCTTTCGCGATAATAGGAACAGGAGCAGCCATACCAAAAAACATATCCCCCATTGCAGCAGCCACTAGTGACGCGAAATCCGTGCAAGCCGCTTCTACTAATCTCAGCCTGACGCAGGACGGGATCACACTGAAGCTTGGCGATGTGTTCTACGATGGCACGCGGCTGTCCTTTTCGATCGAACGGGAAGGCAAAAATTTGCCTGAGCAAGTCATCAGCCCGTATATGCCAATAAACCCCAAAGAAACCAATGAAAAATTCAAAAAACGCATGGTTCCTGAGAAAGATCAGAAGAAGGGATATCTCAAGACCCCCGAGGTTCTGGTAGACGGGAACAAACTGAAAAGCAGCCATTCCATGTTCGGAGACAAAGTATCTCAAAAGAACGCCGTAGAAGCTGAATACAATCAGTTGGATGCACTTCCAGACGAGTTTGAAATGACTATCCAGGTAGGGGTTACCAGAATTAGCAAGCCTTTTGAGTTTAAAGTCCCTGTTAAAAAGGACGGTAATATGGTGAGTATCAAGCCGAATAAAACCCAAAAGAGTGGGAAATTCAGTTATACAGTCAAACAACTCGATCTTACCTCCCGTACAACCCGGCTGGTGCTGGATAGCGAAGGTCAAGTCCCTGCATCTTCCAAGCAGACAGGAAAATACACTCCATCCATGATGTATTATGACATCGTAGATGATCAGGGGAAAATGCTTCAGCAACGGAAAGTCGGCTTTTCAAACAGCAAGCCTAGAACGAAGTACCATATTGATGAACTATACAATGCTATAGGCAGCAGACCCCAATATGTGACGATCAAGCCATATACATTTACAGTCAATCCCACTAATTGGAGTATTATAGGTCAAGGTAAAGGAGCGGACGGCAAATTTAAAAACGGAGATAAAACATACATCAAAGAACTCGAAATGACCATTCCCGTACCAGCTCAATAACATCCCTACAAAACGAGCAAGCCTGAATGTGAATGAAGGCTTGCTCGTCTTGTTTACTTTACGTTAAGCCATTCCTTCCCCTGCTTACTTTACTGGAGTCTACGATTTATAGAAGCACAGAGCGGCCTCAATCACTCGCTCCCACTGACCTACACCAGTAAGGAAGAATCGGTAGAAAAGCTGGAAACCGACCAAACGCTCTGACAGGGGCTTGCAAGCTTGTTCATTCATCGTCAAGGATAGGTTTAGTTTATCCTTAATTGGTATATCTCCTAGTTAGTGGGGGACAAAGGAATTAAAGTCGTCCCGACTAGACTGGTCTGCATGATAAAATACGACATCCCCATCCTGTAGATGAAAGGTGTGTCCGTATGGGTCCTTTATCTCTCTGCGATATCCTTCCAGTTGCCATTGGTTCAAAAGCGGGCCATTGATATATTGCAAATGTGGATGCTCGGTGTCCCCCTGACGGAGCGATTCCAAATTAAAACGAACCACTATAAAGCCTGTCTTCTTGAATAGATCTGTATGTTCGTTTAGCTCCCTTTCTCGGCTTACATTACGTAAATCCGTCCCTTTGGTGACCGCGTACACATCGGCAGGCAGACTATACTCGCCATACCAGCGCTGAATCGCCGCATTCGCACGATCGGCATCAACCCCCTCCGGCAGGTCTGTCTTTGGACCGATCAAGGTACGTACAGCCGCAGGCAGCACCAGCCAGTCGTAGCGCCCAATCCATGTCTTGCTGCGTGCAATGCGCTGGGCATACAGCGCCACATAACGTTCCAGCGTTAACTGACTCCGCTCTGCTTCACTCAGTCCATGTTGATATTGGTAGGCTGCTGTATCCTGCATTTCCTCCATAGGGACATTGCGTAGCCGTTCGTTCAAAATAACATATCGCTTCTCCCGGTCCTCCGCCGATCCTACACGGATAAACTTTCGGCTGCCTGCATGTGTATACAGATCTACCTCTTCTCGCTGTCGCCCATCTTTGCTCACCCAATAAAATGAAGGGGTAATACGGATCCCATCCTGGGCGCTGAACATATTGCCTTTGGTTTTGAGGTCAAACTTGAAATGATAGCCTGTCTTGACCGCCACATTTGCGTACCCTTCAAATGGATGACTGCCGGGACGAACAGGCAATGTGAAGGGCTCCGGGTTCCCTCTAGGCAACCCGTCAATATTGCCAAGTCCTGTCCAATAGGACAGGCCACTATGCAGTGGGCTTCCTTTTTGCAGTCGAAATACACGCTCCCAATGGTAATCTGCAATATCCGTGATATGAAAATCATACATCCGTCCGATGACCTCAATATTCACCACATCATTGGCAACATGATGGGCGAGATCCGTGTTGGCATGGCGCTGCTCGGTGAATCCATCCGGTGCATTTTCGGCAATGGTGCGGAACTCGACTGTATAATTGCCTTCATCGACCCATACGGGCAAATAAAAGTCTGTGTCCAGCTGTAGTACCGGAATCTCAATCCAGGTACCTCGCGGATAAAAATGCGTCTTTCCTTTGTCGTACACATCGAATGGAAAGCGCACCTGCTTGGTTCGTACATATTTGGCATACTCCCGATCACCATAGCCGGGAATATTCAAATGCGGACCTGCTGTCGAAATCGTCACCCGGAAAGGACGCTCCAATATAAGTGCGGATCGTCCCTTCGTAGGTTGGGTTTTCTGATTATGAGCAGCATCATCCGACACTGTAGACAGATTCACTACGGGAGTGTGGACAGTCACTGTATTGATCCCCTGTATCGGCAACGTTTTATCCGCACCTCCATTGATATTTCCTTTAAGAATAGCGTAAGTGATGTCACCACTGCTGGGCGTGTTGGGCTTATTCATCTTATGCTTATCAATCATATGATTCGGACTGTACAGCACATCGGCCCCAATCGCTCCAGAAGAGGGAATCACACCTGGTTTAGGGCCATTTACCTTGACGCGCTCTGGATTCATAATGATCTTGTTTTCAAAGGTCAAAGTATCGTTCTCCACTTCAATTTCCTTAACTGCCTCCTCTGCCTTAGATTTTAGTACACTGCGATCATCAGGCACACTGGGCTTGCTGCTACCGCCGTTTTTGCTACGACTACCTCCATCCACTGTGCCTGGTGCAGGGGGCGGATAAAAGTTGCCCTGGGTCGCCGCAATATAAGAAGGGGGAGTATAGGATTGCGGACGCAGGGTGATTGCTTCATTGGGTAACGCATAGTTTCGGAGTGAAGCCTCTTTAATGCCATATACCTCCAAATTGTCTATCTTCCAATAGGAGTACGGACGGACGATTTGGTAAGTATAAGTTCGCTTCACCGTCTCATTCCGCCGAGATTTTTTCTTAGGCCGCCAGGTCAACCGATATTCCCGTTTTACGTTCACCGTATACGTACACTGACCCGTCATGTTCACAAACTTATGTTGAAAAAGATATCTCTTGGCTTGCACATGACCGTACAGGCTTTCAGAGGTAGGAATACCTTTGGATACGTCAAATCGTTCCCGACCACGCTGGTCCGCTTTGATCACGGCAGATACTACTGGGTCCAGTTCGGCAGTTTCCAAGCGCAGACCTGGAACGGGACGGGAGCAGACAACACCTTTCGTTGGCTGTTCATTATCTTGGCAATTTGAGGGCGCTCCCTCTTGGCTTTCTCCAGGCTTCGGACAGCCCTGAGCTTCTTTGTAATACAAATAAGCGGTAAACTGCTCAAAAGAACCGTCATAGGTAAACCCGGGTACAATCCCAGGCAAAATATCTCCGCTTGGCGGTTTACCTGTCGTGCTCTTCTTGTAGCCCACATACTCATATTTCGGGTTGGTTGGCGGGATGAAATCATATGGTTGATTAGGTTTTAGCTCATCTTCTATTGGTGTAAATACGTTGTTAAGTGATTTTCCATCAGTTGTAAAATGCTTGACGATGAGTGCGCTCTCTAGTTCGATCTTGAACAGGATCGGTTGGTAGATGCGGTATGCTTCAACTTCTTTGGCACAATTCGCACAACTATCCAGCTTTATATCTCTAGGATTATAAGCATTTAGCCGTATATTTACTGAAATTGGGATAACAGCAGTATCAGTTCCCAACCCCTTGTATTGAGGAGGCTGAATATCTGACTCCTTAGTCCCCCCTTTAGGCCCACCACTAATTGAATCCTGGTAGTCCTCATATTTATCTGACCGGGAATTTTCGAAATATTCAACGTTGTCAGTTTGTGTGTACAGTCTAGCCTCAACTTTTTTGATTTTTCGACCGGGAAACCTAAATTTATAAGTGAATTTTGCCATACCCTGCATGTTCTTATTGGGTTCTTTGCCGCCATCAGTAACCCAAGTCCCCCCGGTGTTCTTCCACATGTCGAAGTACATCATCCCGACAAAGTAGCGATCATTCTTGTCTGCATAGTAAGACAGCGGTGTGATTTCTGTATCGGCTGCCACCGCCGCCTTTTCGGTGGAAAAAGAAAAAGGTGGGAGCTGCAACAAGAGCATTGCCCCCACCAGCAATACGGTCAGAATACATTTCGTATTCTTCATATCGTTAATTTTCCTTCCACGGATTAATCATTAACGGTATGTAATCCATGGATCCGCCATAGAACCCAATGTATTGAACGTCTTGAAGTTTGAATGATTTATAGTCCTTAATTCCATAGTATATTTCGTCAGCCGAAGAATAAATTTTATAGAAAATCATCTTCGTTCCATCCCCGTTATCTTGGGTTAGTTGGTCCATAGGATAACGATATCTTGTATCATTGTTCTTAGTAATATAGAACAATGGACTTGCTGTAGATGCAGTTTTAATTCTGATTTTCAAATATGGTACCCCTTGTAAGGATGAAGGCTCAACTGAATAAACATTACGCAGTAATTTAATGGGAAGATCAGTATACTTAAAAATCATAGCTTTGGTGTATTCCTGACCTTTTCGATTTTTAAGCAAGTTTTGGTCTTTAGCAAATAATTTCTTATACGGCTCAATACTCACCGCCTGATGCCCTGTATCCTCCAATGCGGCGATTTCCTTCTTCCCAATCCAGACCCAGCGGCTGACCTTATCCCACTCTACCGTCTGTCCCAAACCCTCACTCACTAACCGCAGCGGCACAAAAGTACGGTTTTGCTTCAAAATAATCTTCGTTTCATACGTTTTGGTCAGTCCATCCACGGTAGCAGTGTTTTGCCCCACTGTCATATTAACGGCATGTGCATCATTTTTTATCGACACGGCTAATTGGCCGCCAGTTTTCTCCCAGCCCACCTTAGCACCCAATGCCTCGGATACAAATCGGATTGGAACCATTACATAATCGTTCCCATCCTGAAAAGGTTTGGCATCCGGGAACTGTATTTTTTTCGCATTTAATAAGACTTCAATTGGTTTGGTGCTACTTGCCGCCTCCGTCGTTGGAATCGTACTTGTCCCGCCCCATAGCAACGCGACTGCGGTCAAACTCAACACCCATTTTTTCATACTCATCTCTCGATCCCCTTTGTCTGCTTAAACTTTCAAACTATGTATATCATCTCTAATCTCATAAACTTATCGCATCCCCACTTTCGGAAAATACTGGATACAACTTATATATTATAGGGTTTCCCAATTACAAAATCTATAAGAAAAATAACTAATATAACTACTCTAAAAATCATTTCCTATGAGAAACCTCTCCCTCTAAATCATAGAAATTCCTCCTTATTTAACTTATATTTTCCGCAAAATCTCAACAAAAAAGGGCTGCCTCTCCCCTATGAAGGAAGAAACAGCCCGTGTGCTTCACGCGCAAAAACTATGAAAATATCAGTTCATATCCTATGGATTGTTCTAGCATCATCCAATATTTCTTACATCATAAATCATTACTGGTTAAAAATCAAACGTTAATTTTCTCACGAAACAGCTCAAAAAATCATTCATGTATACCTGGACTCCCAGCTTGATATAGCTGCTCATACACGTCCTTGTTGACCATCCTCAGCCCAAACAATCTGCGGATACGCTGTCCCGGCTTGGCTTTGAAGGTCACTGTGGCTATATCCCTACCCTCCAGATATGCAGCCGGAATAGCGGCATTCACGTTGTAAAACTTATCAGCCTCATCAAAACCTTCACTAAAATGCTCAAGCAGATGACCATTAATCAAAATGTCAAAATCACAGTTTGGCATTTCCAGCGTAGCCGTGTAGGTGATAACCAGCAGCAGCGGAGCAACCGGATTTGTCTTCAAATCGAAAGAGAACCAGCCGTCAATTCCCGCATTCCGGTAAGGTCGGTTATTCACATATCCGGTGCGAGTCGAAGCATCTCCTTGAAAGTTATGATCCCGCTCCGGCTGCATTTCACCGGGTTGGGCAAAGTCAATCGTGCACTGCTCTAGAATCGCCAGCTTTTCGCGTGCTGCTGTGTATTCCTTTTCCGCCTCCTGCCACGCTTCTTTCGTAAAAATGTCCCAATAGACAGAATACGTACGGTCATGCATTTTATACAGCGGAGACAGTTCCACATCTCGGGGATGCCCTGTATTCCAGGTACGGAATGTATTCGTTTTGCCCTCCATAGGCTGTATCCAATGATCCAGTTCTTCTGTTGGAGGAATGAATACCGGGGTGTACAGGAACTCTTTGGCTTTAGGATCTTCTAAGGGGCCTAGATCGCCTGCCAGCACCAGCGGTCCATACATGACAGCCGACCGATCCGGGTTATCCGGCATCTGCTCCAGTCTGAGCGACATCGGAATTGTCACCTCTACAACATCCCCATCAAGCCAGGTTCTAGCGATTGAGACAAAACTGCCCGGTTCCGATGCAACCGACTGTTCCTTGCCGTTTACACAGATAGTGATCCCTTTTTCGGCCCAATAAGGATAGCGGATGAGCAGCATAAATGATGCAGGTTGATCGCATTGAATTTTCAGCGTAGTATGATCCGTGTCTGGATAGGACGTAGTTTGTTTTAGAGTGACACCTGTATCCTTCCATGCCAGCGTGGAAGCAATGAACTGATTGACATACAGCTTATCGTGATCGTGAAAATATATGCCACTGCCGTAGCTCGCATGGTTTTCCATTCCTGTGCCGACACAGCACGTAAAATCATCGAATTTACTTTCAAAATGCTTGTGTCCGCCCATAGCGAGCGACAGAAAATAAGTAACGCCCCCGTGGACCGGGTCCTGCGAGGCTAAAATATGATTGAATAGACCCCGCTCATAAAAGTCCGCTTCCTTGGCGGAAACATTCCACTGGAACAGATGATTAGTCAGCTTTAGCATGTTATAGGTGTTACACGTCTCCGTTGTATGCGGTCCGATGCGATCATTCAAGCCATCTGGCGCGCCAAAATATTCTCCAAAGCTATTGCCCCCAATGACATACGAATGATGATCCACCACCCGCTCCCAAAAAAACTCCACTGTCTTCCGGCGCTTCGTGTCATTCGTGAGCTCATATTCCTTGGCAAGTCCGATTAGCTTCGGAATCTGTGTATTGGCGTGAATGCCCTGTAAACAATCCTCCTGTGAGCTAAGCGGGTCCAGCACCAGCTTGTGCCAGAAGCACTCAGCCAACTGCAAGTAGCGCCCTTCCCCGGTATCCGCATACAAATCCGCCAATACCTCATTCATGCCTCCATATTCGCAAAACATCATCTGCTGCAGCTGCTCATCGTTCATCGGCTTCAAAATTTCTTCGAGCCAGTCCGCCAATTTGCACTCTACATCTAATGCCTTGTCACAGCCTGTCAAATGATATGCGTCACGCAGACCAGCGAATAACTTGTGTAATGTATACAAAGGAGCCCAGGCACCGTTCAGGTCAAATCCCTTCGAACGAATATTTCCGGCAGACACCTCTTCAAAAAGTTCCTTTCCCCCGGGAATACCGGATACATATCCGTCACCATGCGCCGCCTGGCAAACATCCAGTTCATCCGTAATGTAATGTGCGATCTCCTTAAAACGCTCATCGCCCGTTGAAGCAAACATCATAGAGCAAGCGGACAAATAATGTCCCAGCGTATGCCCAGAAATAGTCATCGCTTCCCAGCCTTCATATTGAGGCGCTTTGGGCGCAAGCCCGGCATATTCCCGAAACCGCGCCAGCAGACGATCAGGCTGAAGCTCCAACAGATAAGATCGGTTGAGCTCCATCGCCTGTTTGAATGGACCTTCAGCCAATACCACCTCGTTCAATGCGAACGGCCTCGCTTTCATATGGGCCTTTGCTTTAAGAGTCATCTTCCGTTCCTCCCTTTAAGGCAAATTTGGGATAAAAAACGTATATCCAACCTCACGAGCCGTTACGCACCGCTGCCAGAAGAGAAGTGCTCCCACTGCTGGTACAGCTGTGTTCTCGCTTCTGTTATGCCGGGATGAAACTGAATCAGCGCATGTTTCCGTGCAAAATGAACCCCACGGATCGCTTCCTGTACCCGTTGTTCCCCGCCTGCTCCGCCAAGTCCAGCAGCATGGATCATAGAAGCGGCTGCTAATCGCCCTTGAGCCATGGCGACCAGTCCGCTTTCAATGCCGGTAACATTGCCGGCAACGTACAGCCCTTTGAGCGAGGTTTCCATTCGCTCACCATGTAGTGGAACATGCCCGCCCAGTTCAGGGCTGTATACGAATTTGCATCCGGCTACCGCCGCCAGCTCGGCGAGCGGATACAAACCGCCGCTCAGCGCCACAAAGTCGGCGGGTTCGACGCGCTCGCTGCCGGCAATCGGCGAGCCGTCTGGTTTAACGTGGACCAGGGTCACGGATTCGACCCGGTCTTGCCCGTTGACGGACTTCACTGCTGTCCGCAAACGGATCGGGATATCCCACAGACGGAAGCCTCTGTGGGGATAGCAGCGCGCGATGAGCTTCTCCATCCGCATCGTCGCTGCCAGCTTGCCGCCGGCGCGCATCCAGGCGGCCGGGGCCAGCCCCGACAGCTGAAGCAGCAGCTTTACGGAGGCTGTCGGATCTGCCGCTGCACCAGCCAGCGGACCCGCGCACGGCAGTGTAATCGCCGCCACCTTCACCCCGGCGACGGACAGCTCGCGGGCAATCGCCATAGACAATACGTTCATGCCTACGATGATGCCGCGCTCTCCCGGTTTGACGTAATGAACGTTAGTCAGCACCTGCGCAGCCCCGATGGACATTACACCCGGCAACGTCCAGCCATCCAGCGGAACAGGAATCTCAGCAGCTCCGGTCGCCAGCAATACGTACTCAGCAGTGAACAATCCATAGGAAGTGGATATTTCCCACGTAGTCGTATATTCCATACCATGTACGGACACGCCACAGCGAATGTCCACCCCAAGCTCCTCGCAACGGGTAATCAGCTCATCTGAAACATGCTTTCCGATCCACCAGCCTTGACTGCCTTCCTCATGATATTGCCCGGGCATACGTCCACCCGGCTCAGTAAACTCATCCAATACCGTGACGGGCAATCCTTGTTCAGCAGCCGATGCCGCTGCGGATAGTCCTGCCGGACCTGCGCCAATGACGATGAGATGTGCCATTTTATTCATGTCACAATTCTCCCTGTGATTTCATTCGAAAGCTGCCGTCCGGTTTCCACCACCATACCTTCTTCCAACTTGGTCAGGCAGGAACGAACCGTACCGAACGGATGAACCGTCAGACGGCATTCGTTACAATGCCCAATGGCGCAGTATACGCCCCTGGCTGTACCGGATTCCTCATGCCTTCTCAGCAAACGGACACCGCTGGCGAGCAGCGCTGCTGCCAATGGCTCTCCAGCCAATCCCTGCATGGGACGACCGTCAAACATGAAAGATACCTGCCTCCGCTCTGGCTTGGGTCCCAAAATCGGATGATTTACGATACGTGCACGGCTCATGGGGAACCTCCTTCTGCCAGCTGACCGAACGTTACGGGACGCACCGGAGGCCTTTGTGATAACAGCTCTGCCTCCCGGCGGGCGGCAGGAACCTGATTGTAAAACCATGACTCCACCAATTGTCGGCATACCCTGCCCTGGCATGCCCCCATGGTCACCCGTGTAGCCATTTTAAGCTGACGCACGGTGTCCACGCCCATGCGGCAGGCCTGCTCCATCTGTGCAATACTCACTTCTTCACATCGACACATAAGCACATGACCTGACGCGCCAAACGTTTTTGATTGCACATCCGGAGATTCAGCATACTGATTTTCTGCGTATTGATTTTCTGCATACTGGGTCTCTTCCCCCTGCACTTCCGTCCCAACCGTTTCACTTTGTCCCGTCGTGCGTTTACGCATAGCTGATAGCACAGGTTTTAATCGCTGAATAAAAATCCAGCGCCGCCTGACCCTGTTCCCGGGCATGTGAGCTTGACTGCTTCAGACCACCAAACGGAGCCTGATATTCAACACCTGCCGTCTCCTGATTGACTCGTACCATTCCCGCATCCGCTTCATCCAAAAATCGATGAGCAAGCCGTAAATCGCGGGTGAACAGGGAAGCGCTTAACCCGTAAATAGAATCATTGCACAGCCGAATCGCATCCTCGAAGTCGTCCGCCTGCATGACACTGGTGACTGGGCCAAAAACCTCCTCTTGAATCAAAGGGTGGGACGAATCTAGTCCAGTCGTCAACAATGGACGCACATAATAACCGTTATCTGTCCCGGTGGCGGCTCCACCTTCCGCTAAAATAACAGCTTCTCGGCGGGCCAGCGATACATAGGACATGACCTTCTCGTACTGACTCTTCGATCCCACAGGTCCAAGATAAGCACCGGGGTCGAGCGCTGGGGCGACCTGGATTTTTTCTACCGCTTGACATAACGCTTCCGTGAACGTCTCATAGACAGACCGTTCTACAATCACCCGGCTGGTGGCTGTGCATTTTTGCCCAGCTGATCGAAAGGCACCGCTGACAATCATCGCCACCGCCTGCGACACATCTGCGTCCTTCAGCACCACAGCGGCATTTTTACCGCCCATCTCGGTCTGGTATTTAATATTCCGACGTGCGCACCGTTCGGCAATGCCCAAACCTGTAGCGGTAGAACCCGTGAAGCTGACCGCCTCCAGCGCTGGATGCTCCAGCAAGGCATCGCCTATACGGTTCCCCTGCCCAATGGCGAGATTCAATACGCCAGGCGGAAGCTGCACCGCCTCGAATAGCTCAGCAATCCGTACTGCGGTTAATGAAGCATGTTCAGCTGGCTTCCAAATGACCGTATTGCCGCACAAGAGTGCAGGGGCCATTTTCCACAGCGGAATCGCTACCGGGAAATTCCACGGCGTTATGACAGCCGTTACGCCCAGCGGAATGCGCTTTGTGTATTGGAGCACTCCCGACTCATTCGAAGGAATAACTGTACCGATGGAACGTACACCCTCTGCCGCATAGTATCGGAGCAGGTGGACACCTCGCATCACCTCTCCGCGCATCTCGGTAATTGGCTTGCCCATTTCCCGGCTGGCCAGCTCAGCCAGTTCAGGTACGGCTGTCTCCAGTAATCCGGCTGCTTTGAACAAATAAGCTCCCCGTGCTGCCGGACTTAATGCTGCCCATCCTGCTTGCGCCAGTCGTGCCGCTTCCCCGGCCTGTGTAATATCGTCCTTACCGGAAAAGTGGACAACTCCCACCTCTTCCTTTAAAGCCGAAGGATTACGAACCACCATTGCGTCGCCGGAAGGACTTAGCCACTCACCGCCAATCCAATTTCGGCTCTCCATCGTCTTCACCCCCATTCAAGATGAAACCCCGCTCGGACGGACCGTCACCTCAAAAGCCTCGCGAATACGGTCATAATCCGCCTGTGGCAACGCAAGTCTGGGTGGACGTGTCGGGCCGACCGGAAATCCAGCCAGCTCCATCATATATTTGATGGACTGCACCAATTGCGGACTGGCATCATAGTGGAACAGCGGCAATAGCCTGCGGTACAACGCGGACGCTTCCGCCACATTTCCCGCCTGCGCAAGCCGGAACAGCTCTACTCCTTCTTTCGGTAACGCATTAGGTACCCCCGAAATCCAGCCTGTCGCGCCGAACAATGCTCCCTCCATCGCCAGATTATCTACTCCGACCATGACCTCCAGCTCTGTCTGGTCCAAAATAGCGTGAATACGCCGTACATCACCGGAAAATTCCTTGACTGCTACGATATTTTCAATTCGCGACAAGTCTGCAAGAATATCTGGAGTCAAGTCAACCTTGTAATCATGGGGGTTGTTATACGCAATGATCGGCAACCCCACCTTCGACAATGCTTCATAATGAGCCGTTACCTCATGGGGCAGTGGATTGTAATTAATGGGCGGCAGCGCCATGACACCCGCTGCTCCGGCATCCTTGGCATGCTGTACCCAATGCACCGCCTGTTTAGTGGATGGAGCAGCCGAGCCGACTACAACAGGAACACGTCCCGCCGCAGCGTCAATGACCGTATGCACCACCTGCGACCGTTCCTCTGGCGATAAAGCAGCATACTCTCCCAGCGAGCCTGTAGGTACCAGGCCGCTAATGCCGCTTGCAATCAGATAATCGCACAGCTCGGTCAGACGCTTGTAGTCGACCTCCAGCTCTGCCGTGAACGGTGTAACCAAGGCCACATACACACCTTCAAAACGTGCCATATGCTCACCTACCCTTTCCCATTTTTATTTTCTTATTTAATTGCAAAATGCTCATATCAGCAAAAATCCTTCTCTCAGCGGGTCCTCAGGGTCCAGCACAAATTGATGATGTCCCGTCACCCATGCCGAACCTGTAATTTGCGGAATCACTGCCGGGTAAGGACCTACCTGCGTCTCGCCCATAATTTCAGCCCGAAACATGGAGCCTGTGATGCTTTCATGCACAAACACCTCATGCAAGCCTAGCTTTCCCTTGGCATGCAGCACCGCTACCTTGGCCGAGGTTCCTGTACCACAAGGAGAGCGGTCGATACCCCCTGGCGGAATGACGACAACATTGCGACAATCAGCCTGCGAGGCGACGGGTTCCCCGTAAAATTCAATATGTGTCAATCCTTGAATAACCGGATTTTCAGGATGTACTGCCTCAACAACTGCATTCACTGCCTCCCGAATCTGTACCGCTGTTCGTACAATTTTTGCTCCATTGCTCTGATTCAGTACAAGACCGATAGAAGCCGCCTCTATAATGCCGTAAAAGTTGCCTCCATAGGCAATATCAAGGGTAACTCGACCGATGCCCTCTACCTGAACCTTCACCTCACGGCGGTACACAAAGGAAGGGATGTTTGTGAACGTTACTTGTCTCACCTTACCCCCATCTACATCCAGCCGTGCTTGAACCGGGCCTGCCGGAGTGTCCAGCAATATAGATTTTTTATCCGCAGCAATTAGTCCGCCTTCCACTAGTGCCGTGCATACGCCAATCGTATCGTGACCACACATTGGCAAATAGCCGCCTGTTTCTATAAAGACCACACCAATATCTGCATCTGGATGACAAGGTTCTGTTAAAATGCAGCCTGACATCACCTCATGACCACGCGGCTCGAACATCAGCAGACGGCGAAAATCATCATGATGCGTTGCCATATAAGTCATCTTTTCCAGCATCGTATGACCTACCAGTTTAGGCGCACCGTGGATGACTGTCCGCGTCGGATTGCCTCCCGTATGAGTATCAATCGTAGTAATTCTGCCCGCTACGCTCATCCTGTTACCTCCCCATGAACCTCGTGGCTGGTAAAAGCCTCTCCAAATCGGTCATAACGCAGCGGCTCTACCGGAATACAAGTGGGTTCGCCGCGTACCATCTCGGTCGCCAGCTTCCCCGTAACCGCCGCAAGACTAATACCATCTCCTTCATGGCCTGAAGCGATGAATAGCCCCGGCACTTCATCCACTGCGGATACGATGGGCAAATGATCAGGGGTCCATGGACGCAAACCGGTATACGCCCTCATCAGCGGTACATTGGCCAAAGCAGGAAAAAAGCGAATGGCTCTGCGAGCGATTAAGCGAATCACCTGTTGATCGACACCTGTATCCATACCGACAAACTGACGGCTGCTGCCAATCAGAACGTTCTGTGATGCGGTGGGCTCGAATACCAGCGCTACACCGTATTTTTCATAAACCTCATCTACACTCCGCTGACCTCCGAACTTGCTCATCAGATAACCGAACTCCATCATCTTGCGGTTTCCGATTGAAGGCATTCGGGCAGACACCAGTATATGTCCTTTGCGCGGTATAATCGGAAGGTCTAAACCTAGCGAATGACCGATGCTGCGTGTCCATACACCTGCGGCCAACACTACTGCATCAGCATGGATTACACCATTTGGCGTCTCCACTCCGCAGGCGTTCCCCCTTTCGTCCTTGAGAACCGACCGTATCGGCATGCGCGGTAATAATCTGGCTCCCCTCCGACGCGCGGCCCTGGCCAGTGCATACGTCATCTGCACCGGATTCACGGTAGAATCTGTCGCACACTCCAGCCCACCCGGTAAATCTTTGGCCAAATGCGGCCATTCCTCTCGCAAATCCTGCTGATCCAGCATGCGAAACGGAAGCCCTTCCTGCTGCTGGCGGGTGACCCATTGCTCTGCGGCCTGCATCTCCTGGTCATTTTCACAGACCAGAATACTTCCAGGCGCACGATACTCGAATTCATCTTCCAGTTCCATAGCCAACTCTGCCACCAGCTTCTGCGATAGCAGTGACATCCGACTGTCAAACCCAGGCTCTTTGTCGATTGCCAGTATATTTCCGTCACAACGGGAAGAAGTGCCTCCAGCAATTTCCCCTCGTTCAGCCAGCACGACTTTCATACCAGATTTAGCCGCATAATAAGCGATGGCTGTACCGATGATTCCGCCGCCTACAATGACCAGATCCGCCGCATCGTGTTTCATTCGTTTCCCCTCCCTTCAACCATTTCAATCAGAATGCAAAAACAGTCAGATGGCTTGCCTAATGTCAGCCGCGTCTAGGGGCACTCATTACAGCTTGAGCGTAAAACTTTGTGTCACAGGCTTGCTCAGCTCGTCATAATCCCGCAGCTGTATGGTGAACGTATACGTCTTGTTGGCTGCTCCGCTGTCTGCTTTTCCGCTAATCGTTCCTGTAAAGCGGTCCAGTGTGAAGCCTGCGGGCAGTTGACCGCCTGTCACCGTCCAATCGTAAAAAGGTACGCCTCCCTTGGCTTCCAGCTTGGCTGTGTACGTTTTCCCTTTGACGGGTGCTGGCAGTTGCTTCGTCAAGATTTCTGGCGCGAGGAAAGGAGTGAGGTCCTTGCGCAGCGGCCAGCCTGCCTTTTCAGCTACGAGCAGCGAAAGCTTCGTGTTCATCCAGCGCCGGGTCGGGAACAGATGGCGCCAACCTCCATTTTGTCCGCTCAATCTATCGACTTCTGCAAGCTCTCCAGAGAGATGATAGCTGTCGTCCAATGCAGCCGGTCTGTGCTGATAAGCCATAATATCCGGGTCATTGCCAGCGGCTTCCTTCAGCGCCTTGACGCCTGGGAACGTGTCACTGAACACAATTGCATGACCGAATTCGTGCATGATCAGCCCATGCACATCCGTCACCTTGGACAGATCGGATTGATACCATTCTTCATCGTCCACCGATGTAAATGGAATGGCATCATCATAGAAATCCAGAATCAGACTATAGGAACGGTTTAAGTTCCCCGGAACGATCACACCGTTACGTGTATGGTAATGACCGTTAGCTGCCGGAAAGCCCGTAGAATACGGCCCGTTTAGCCCCCTCATAAATACCCACATGCCTTTGTAGGGTTTGTTATTCGTCACCTGTATTTCATTTTGCCAATCATCTCCTGGCAGATGGTTTACTTCCGCGTTGGCAGGAACCTCATCAAACGGCTCCAGATCAAAGAAATAGAACCAGTCCTTCACTGCCAGCTCTGCGGCTTTTTTGGTAGCTGCATCATTGAAATAAGGCCTGATCGTATCGAATCTGTAGTCAAAATGGAGGGGGATTGTGGGTTCTTCATTATCGTCCTGATCCAGCACACGAATCGGAATGGACTGAGTGGTCGTGTGACCATCATTTCCAGCAACGGACATGGACAGTGTATAGTTCTCTGTTTCACCGTTTCCTCCAATCCGATCAGGATGGATGGCCAGCCGGAAATCCTTTTCCTCCTGCGCATTGGCAAAGGTCAGCGTTTTGCTTGCTCCTTGGGCCGACAACGTACTTGGCAAATCCATCATCAGCCGGGACGTGCCTTGCGCTTTTAACGTAACAGTTAACGGAAAAGCGGCATTTGCAGGCGGCTTCACTTTTAGCTTCACATAGGGGTTTGCCAGATACCCTTGCCAATCGACCAGATCTATACCATAATCGTTCACCGTCCGGCTAAAGATGTCGATGACTTTTACATCCGACTCTGCCTCGGCATAAGCCTGTTGCCCCGGAAGAGCTGGTGTCAAAGCCACAATGAGAGAAGATGCCAGTGTGGTCAGCCATACTTTGGTTTTCCTTTTATGCGTGTTCATTTGATCCCTCCATATCGTTTTGGGTTGACTTGCAAACTATCGATAGTTTTATAACAAAAGCAGCTCCTTGGGCGAGGAAGTCAGCACCTGGGCACCGTCATCTGTGATCAGCACATCGTCCTCAATCCGAACTCCGCCGAAACCCGGAATATAAATGCCCGGTTCCACGGTAATGACATGTCCTGGTACAAGTGCAGATTGGCTCTCAGGGGACAGCCGCACCTGCTCATGAATCTCCAAGCCAAAGCCGTGGCCCAATCCGTGACCAAACTGCTCTCCATAGCCATAGGAGGCAATCACATTCCGTCCCAGACGGTCTCCCTCCCGACCGCTCATGCCAGGCCGAAGTCCTGCAATCGTCGTCATATTTGCTTCCAGCACAATAGCATACAATTCCTCATGACGTTCTGACGGATTGCCGACAAATACGGTACGCGTAATATCAGATAGGTAACCGCGCACATTGGCACCAAAATCCATCGTGACAAACTCGTTCTGACCAATTTCCTTGTCGCTGGCCAATCCATGGGGCAGTGCCGAGCGTTCACCTGAAGCGACAATGAACGCAAAACCGCCTGATTCCGCGCCTGCGAGCCGGAGCTGATATTCCAGTTCCGCCGCAATTCGCCGCTCTGTAACTCCAGGCTGAATATAATTCAGCACCTCCGTAAAGGCAGCATCGGTAATACGCGCAGCTTCACGGATGGTGCGAATCTCTTCTTCGTCCTTCACATCACGCAGCCGTTCAATTACATCCTCCGTTTGCACGTACTCCAACGAGCCTATTGCGGCTTGAAGCTGTCCCGACTGTTGAAGTGAGACATGCCGGCTCTCCAACCCCAGTCTACGAACACCCAATTTACTTGTGAGATCAGCGATGGTCTGGAAGATTTGTGCCTCATGCCGAATAACTGAATATTCTGCTGCTTGATCTGTTGCCTGCAACATATAGCGGAAATCCGTCACCAAAAAAGCCTCTTCCTGCGTAACGAGCGCAATTCCGGCTGAGCCTGTAAATCCGGTCATATATCGTCGGTTGGGACCATGTGTAATCAGCAGTGCATCTATCCCTAGAGCCGGGAATTCCGAGCGTAACTGAGCCAGTCTGCCCGGAACACCCTGTAACCGTTTTGCTGAACCGTTGGGTTTATCCAAAGCTACATCAGCCTCCTTTTAGCCTTTAATTCCTGTCAGTGTGATGCCTTCAATAAAATAGCGTTGTCCGATAAAAAATATCAGGACGATCGGAGCCAAAATCGTGCTGGATGCTGCCATCAAGTAAGGCCAATTGGTATTGTTCAATCCCCGAAAAGTCGCCAGCCCCAGCGCCAGTGTAAAATGCTTTTCGTCACTCAAATAAATAATCGGGCCCAAAAAATCGTTCCACACATCAATAAATGTAAATATCCCGATCACGATCAATGCAGGCGAAGATAAAGGAACAACGACGCGCCATAATACAGTTAGCGGTGTACCTCCATCCATATAAGCTGCTTCGTCCAGATCGCGCGGAATCGTCAGCATAAATTGCCGCATCAGAAAGATGTTAAATGCCCCTCCACCAAACCATGCAGGAACAATCAGCGGCAGAAATGTATTCAGCCCACCCAGCTCACGCCACATAACGAAAGTAGGTATGAGCGTCACCGCATAAGGCAACATCATCGACCCGATCAGCAGGGAAAAAATCAGATTGCGGCCAGGCCAGCGCAGACGGGCAAAAGTAAAGGCCGATACAATCGAGGTCAGCATCACTCCTGCCAGTACACACACCTCAATGAGGAACGTATTAAGAAAATATCTGCCGAACGGTACCGACGTCAGCGCTTCCGGGTAATTGCTCCATTGAAAAGGAGAGGGTACCCACTCTGGAGGGAACACGAAAATTTGCGATGTCCCCATCAAAGAGCTGCGAATGAGCCATACGAATGGCAACAGCATTAAAACACTGCCCATAATTAAAACGATATACAGCACGATACGGCTGATTTGGAATGGTTTGGAACGGGTGGCGGTAGCAGGACTTCGGGAGCGTTCAGGCTGTGGAAGTGGATGTTGCGGTGTATCTGAAGGTTTGACAGAAGAAGTGACCTGATTCATGAACGTTCCCCCCCTTCATAGTGAACCCACTTTTTGGACGTGGAGAAAATCAGAACAGTTAGAACCATAATGACGAAAAATAAAATCCAGGCCAGCGCTGAGGCGTAACCGATTTTAGTCTCCGTAAAGGCTGTTCGCCACAAGTAGAATACATAGAACAGCGTTGAATTGTTAGGTCCCCCGTTGGTCATGACATACGCCTGATTGAATGCCTGAAAGGTGCTGATTAAAGACATGACAAGATTGAAGAAGATGGTTGGTGTCATCGAAGGAATCGTAATATGAAAAAATTTATGCAGCCTATTGCCGCCGTCTACCTCAGCTGCTTCATATAGATGGGTGGGCACCGACTGAAGTCCTGCCAAAAAGATAATGACCGTGTTCCCGATTCCCCAAGTGCTCATCATAATCAGCGAGGGGATCGCAGTCTTCTCGTCATAAATCCATTTGCTCCCCGGTAGTCCAACACTCTCCAGCAGTGAATTCAACAGACCAAAATCCGGATTGAACATCCACAGCCACAGCATCGTGTTGGCAATACTCGGCACAATGGTAGGTAAATAATAAATCGTGCGAAACACCGATAAACCTTTTACCTTTTGATTTAATAACAACGCAATGATAAAAGCTGCCGCCAAGCCCAGAGGTACGCTGCCCAGTGCATAATACGTGGTCACGAACATGGATTGAGAAAAGGTAGTATCCTTGGTCAAAATGGTTCGGTAATTATCCAATCCAATAAAGGTCATCTGTCCGCCAATTGTCCAATCGGTTAAGCTGAATACGAACGAGGCCACGATCGGTCCAATCGTAAATATCATTAATCCCAGGATGGCAGGCAGCGCGAATAGCAGACCCCAGTTTCGCTCCATGCGCATCATTCCTGATTTTGGTCGCTTCATGGGCCGTTCTCCTTTCGCAGCTGTCCTGCCGCATTATTCATCCGGGTATACTCCTTGAAGCAGTGGCTGAATAATGGGTTCCAGTTCATCCAGCGCCTGCTGCGGCGTCTTCTTGTTCGTCCAGATCAGATCCAGCCCTGGGGTCAGCTTGGAACCAATATCAGGCCAGTTACGCAGGGTAGAAGTTGACGGCTTGATTGCATAATCTCTGGCATACTTGATGCCAGCCTGCTGAAATTCCGGTGGATGTGCGGCATTATTCGTCCACGACTGGATAGCCTGCTCGTCGGTATAATATTTCTCTTCGATAGGCATCCACAGACCGGACTTGAACAGATCCACCTTTTCGGGATTGTTATGGTACAAATAAAATTCGAGCGCTTCTTTCGGGTGCTTGGTGCTCTGGAAAATGACTGTGGCCCCCGCAACGATCATCGTTTTAGGCTCTTTAAGCTTTGGTAAAACGCCAATACTCCATTGCAGCTGCTTGTTGTTTGAAAAATCGAGCAGAGACCATGTTCCATCTACCACCATTGCAACCTTTCTCGTCTGGAGCCGAATCGTATTGGACGGCATGTCCTGCTGCTGGATCAAATCAGGAGAAACATGCTCCTTGAAAACTAAATCCTGCAGTTTCTGGAATACCTCCACCGACTCAGGACGGTTCAGGGTGTACTTCTTGCCTGTTTTGTCGGTTAAACCTCCGCCATTGCTCGCTAAAAGTGGCCCCCATGAACTGCGGTCGTTGCCGAAGGCAAAGCCGTATTGCACAATATTTTTTGGATCAAATCCGCTGTCTCCCGGATGCTTGCCGTTCTGATCCTTGGTCAGCTTTTTGGCAATCTCCAGAAATTCATCCCATGTCCACGCTTTTTCAGGATCAGCCGGAGGAACGGGTACCCCTGCTTCTGTAAACAACTCCTTGTTGTAAAATAGCTGCATCACTTCCAGTGCAGTGTAATTACCGATAGACTTGCCAGGTTCGCTGTAAAGATAGGAGGATTTGAGCTTGTTTTTTAATTCGGGATATTCGTCATAATAGGAGGATAAATCTAGGAGTCTGCCTTCACTTGCCCATTTCATCGTGAGCGAATCGCCCAGGTAGGCGATATCAGGAAGCTGATTGGCAGCCATTAACGTGTTAATTTTCGTAGTGTAGTCACCAGGGACATGCTCGCCCTTCACCCGAATGTTCGGATGGGATGCATTAAAGCTTTGAATCATCTTTTCCATCGCTTGCTTCTCGTCATTGCTCCCCCAGTACATAAACTTGAGTTCGACCGCATTGGGATTAGCCGGTTCGCCAGCGTTACCACTGCAAGCCGTCAGCCCTGTCAGCATCGCCGTCATCACCAGAGCCATCCATGTCCGTAACCTTCGTTTCCGCAAATCAACCGGCCCCTTCCTGAACTGGTTTCTCCTTACAAGCCTATTATGCGCCGAGAGCCCGTAGCCGACCACCTAACGACTCCAGACTCTCTTTGTTTTGGTATGATTTTTTTAACAGCGCGTTTACAAAAATGTTTTTCGGAATTCTGTTGGCGTTAATCCGGTATGCTTTTTAAAGGCAATGCTAAAATAGTTCGTATCTGCGAAGCCCACAGCTTCCGCTACCTCCGCTACCTTGCGATTCGGGTCCAACAGCAGTTCTCGGGCTCGCTCAAAGCGCACACGCGTCTGGTAGTCAGCGAAGCTTTCACCTGTAACCTGCTTAAAACGGGCACTCAAATATTTGGGACTCATATTCATGTACTCTGCAAGACGGTTCAATCCGCCATCCTCTTGAAGGTGCTCACGAATCCATTCCTTGGCGCGTTGGAATTTGCGCGGAATCCCCTTCTCGCGCGATTCCCGGACTTGGCGCCCCACCCGGACAAAATAGCGCGACACGTAATCAATCATCTCAGGCCCGTGCCGCAATCGGGACAGTTCCAATAATGGGTCCTGCTCCTGTATGGATGTTTGCCCTTCGAATGCATCGCTCTGAACAATGCGCATAACGAACAGGACGAGCTGGGTGACGATCATTTTCACCTGATTGACAGGCAAGCCCGCTAATTGTCCAGACCATTCCTGCAAAATCGCATGTACGGCAGCATCATTGCCTGCTCGAATTTCCGTAATCATGAGCAGTTCCTTCTCTAGCAAATGACTACTGTTCGGCTCGGCCGTCTGAATACTCTCATAGGGGATGATCTGGCTATAGCCCACCCACCCCCGATGCTCTGCCGCTTGCACAGCTTGCTCATAAGCTTCGCAAAGTTGCTCCATCCGTTGTACGGGGCGGCTAATCCCGATGGACATCCCCTGGCTCAATCGTTCCTGCACCGCCTGACGAATCTGCTGTGCCGTCCACTCCGCCGCTCTGCAAGATGCTGTCGCCAGCAGCACAACACGCCGATCGCGGGAAACCGCTGCACTGTGCGCCTTCGCCCCGGCTGCTACCGCAGCCTCTTCCGCCAGTCCGGCGAATACATGGCTGCTTCCATACATGGAACCGTGTGGTGTATTGCTAGTGGCGGCTGTCTCCTGCTGTGGCGCCTCCTCTAGCTCGCAACACAGCACAGTATAAGGCGGCCCACTCGCCTCGGCGAAAAATCCTAGCCCGTCCATCTCCTGAATGACCTCGGCTGCTGGGCGTCGCTGCTGGAGCAGATCCAGCAGCAAATGCTCCCTGTACAATGGCTCCAATGAACGGTGACGGTGAATAGCTTCCTCCTCGCTTCTTCGCCATTGCGCAATGCGATCCTCAGCTCGTCTCAGAGCCGCTTCAAAATCCTCGCTTGTCACCGGCTTGAGCAAATAATCAACCGCTTGAAGCGAAACCGCCTGACGTATATACGTCATAGATTCGTACCCTGTCAGGAATAATAATGGGGTGTGTTGATCCTTTTCCCGAATGGTTTTTGCTATGTCCAGCCCACTCATATCCGGTAAATTAATATCCAGTAAAATGATGTCCGGTCGCCGCTCCATATACAAACGTAATGCCGTTGCGCCGTCCCCCGCCACATCACTGACTTCCACTGACAGGCCACTTTCCGCCACCATCAGCCTCAGTCCTTCCCGAATATGATATTCATCGTCCACAATCAGCAGCCGGTACATGCCATCCTCCCCTTTCTTATTCGGTTCGAATGGGTGCCAGTAAGGTAACCGAGGTGTACTGACCCAGCTCGGTTGTCACAGACAGACCATATTGGGGACCATAATGTCGAAGACGTTCATGCACATTACGCAGTCCAAAGCCAATCGCACTCCCCCGCTCGGTATCTAGCGACTTCCGAATATCGTCCAGACGCTCGGCTCCAATACCGCCCCCATCATCACTGACCGTTAAACGCAAAGCATCGCCTTCCCTAGCACCGGATAACATAATATAGCCGCGGTCGGTACGACCTTTTAAGCCGTGGTAAATCGCATTTTCAACGAGTGGCTGGAGAATCAGCTTGGGTACGTAAAACCCGCAAATATCCTCCTCGACTTCGCAAATCCATTCGAACGAATCTCGAAACCTGAACTGCTGTACCTTCACATAGGCGCTTACATGCTCGACTTCCTGTCCCAAACTGATTTGCTCTCGACCATAACTTAGCGAAATGCGAAAGCATTTACCGAAGGCGCCGATCACCTCTGCCATATCCCGCTGCCCATTAGCCAATGCCATTCCTTTGAGCGACTCCAGCGTGTTATACAAAAAGTGCGGATTAATCTGCGCCTGAAGCGCGCGGAACTCGGCCTGCTTACGCGACAGCAACGCTTCGTAAACCTGCCCGTACAGCTCATGATTTTTTTGCATCATATGAAGAAATCGCTCCCCGATCTGCCCCACCTCATCCTTAGGGTTAAAAACAACGGAAGCAGGAGCTTCAAAAGTTTGGGCTGAGGCTGTGGTGGTCACACTCCCATCCACCGCCATTAATCGGCTCAATTGAAGCAGGGGGCGACGAATCGTATCACTCAGCCGATAAGACAGCATCCAGCCCAACACCAGTGCAATCAAAAAGGTCCAGATGGTCCAGGCCCCGATTTGCCGCGCATCCTCGAATAACACGGACTGATCGACTTTTTGCAGGAGCGTCCATTGTCCCTCATTTAACGGGCCATAGGAAATCATCGTCTGGCGGCCGTTCCATGTTCTCCAGTCCTTCGTAAGCACGGGTCTATCTACAGCAGATTGGGCGATTTGTCGCAATAGCGATGGGTCCGCAGCACTCTGTTCCGGCAATCGGTATACAGGCTCGCCCTCCTGATCCAGCACCCACATCTGGGTATTGCTATCTGTTTCATGAAAAGCAAGCCCCCGAAACAGACTGGCCTTATCGATTTCTAACAGCAAAAATCCAAGCGGTTCATAGTCTCCATTCGTTTTTCGCAGCAGCTTCCCGACGTATATACGATCCTCCGCCATCCCGCGTCCTGATTTAAACGGCGGATGAGCCATCCACATCATAGGTCGCTCAGCGAGCAGACGGCGGTAGTACACACGTGCTTCCTCTAATGTAGGAAGGCCGCCAAAACGGACCGAAACATTCCCTTGATAGAGAGAATGCTTGAGTCCGCCATTGGCGGCATAGATGAGGGAGGACGTGATATACGGCTTGGTCTGGGTTTGCGTACGGACGACCATGCTGAGTGTTTCGTCGTTCCGTAAGTATTCATAATCATCTTCCGGCTTGGTCTCCAGTGTGGACTGCACATCAGGATTGCTGAGAATAGCATTGGTTAGATCATTCAGATCGGAGAGTGTCGCATTAACATAATTCTCGCTCATTTGCCGGGACTGCATTGCTAGCGCTTCCGACTTCTCACCAAGAGAATGGGCCGCGATCCGGTAAAAGGTAAAGGTCAGCACTACCATCGGAATGACAGTCAGCACCAGCGTCAATACGATAAATTTCCCACGGATCGTAGGAATCCCGGCGAACTTTTGACGCCCCCTGCCCCCCATTCATCTGCCTCCCCTACACATAAGCTGGAAGCCACGTCCCGTGCGCTGCAATCAGGTCGTCGCACAGAGAAACGATATCATCCATGGATAACTCGGCCGAGGTGTGCGGGTCCAGCATAGCGGCGTGGTAAATGTGTTCTTTTTTCCCCGTCATTGCAGCTTCAATCGTTAACAGCTGGGTATTAATATTCGTCCGGTTCAGTGCAGCACATTGAGGCGGCAAATCCCCGACAAAGGTCGGTGTAACCCCATTACGATTGACTAGACAAGGTACCTCTACACAGGCTTCCTTCGGCAGATTGGTAATCAAGCCTGTATTCATCACATTCCCGCCAATGGCAAAGGGCTGATTGGTTTCGATTGCCTCAAATATATAAGAAGCATATTCATTCGACCGTTCATGGCGCAGATCCTGATCGCCCAAAAGTTCCTCACGCATCGTCTCCCAGCGTTCAATCTGGCTCACGCAGCGGCGCGGGTATTCATCCAAGGGAATATTGAAGCGTTCAATTAGCTCAGGATATGCCCGTTTGATAAAATACGGATGATACTCTGCATTATGCTCGGACGATTCCGTAATGTAATAGCCGAATTTCAGCATCATTTCAAAGCGTACCATATCATGATGCTTTTCCCGCTGCTTGGCGGTAGCCCGTTTTTTAATCTCAGGATACAAATCCACCCCATCCTTGCTCACTTCGAGCAGCCACGCCATATGATTGATGCCTGCGATCTTTGCCTTTACACCTTCCTGCTCCAAGCCGAGGCTTTTGAACAACTCGGGTATACACGCCTGTACGCTATGACACAGCCCTACTGTACGGACACCACCGTGTACGTTCATCACGTTCGTCAACACAGCCATCGGATTGGTATAGTTGAGAAACAGTGCATCCGGGCACACCTCGCGCACGTCTGCCGCAAAATCGAGCATCACCGGAATCGTTCTTAAATTGCGGAAAATACCGCCAATACCAACCGTATCAGCAATCGTTTGGCGCAGTCCGTATTTTTTGGGAATCTCAAAATCTGTAATCGTACACGGATCATAACCGCCCACCTGGATGGCATTTACTACATAGGCCGCTCCACGCAGTGCTTCCTTGCGGTCAGTGTAGGAGCGGATCACACAGGTACTCCCCGTTGTTTTTTTCAAATTGGATAAAATATTTTCCGAATCTTTCAGCCTAACAGGGTCAATATCGAACAACGCCAGTTCAAAGCCCTGCAAAGCAGGTGTCAACATACAATCGCCAAGCACATTTTTAGCAAACACCGTACTGCCTGCACCCAGAAATGTAATCTTGCTCATACTTTGTCCCCCATTCACATTTTGTTCGCAGCTTTGCACCTCAAATGCAAGGATACCCATCGCCCCTCTCCCCCTTTGCAGGAAGAAAGTGACGATGGGAAAGATTAGCCATGACTATGCGTTGTTGCCTCTCATTCAGGATACTCCCACTGATTTAGCTGGGCTGATAAGCCGAGACGGTAAGACAGATGTTGCCGGGGATGTCGTAGTTGGCGGGGTTACTGAAGTCTCCGGGCTAATCGGAGTTACCGGTGAAGTCACTGCCCCTGCCTCAATCACAGTTACCTTGGCCATTGCCTTTAACTCTGTCCCTTCCACTTTGCCCTTCAATTCAAACGAACCTGGAGCAGCATATTGTGCAGGGTCTATATCCTCCCATTCCACAGCCACCCATTTGGTGGAGCCTTCTCCATACGTAGCTTCCACTACGCTTGGCAGTCCAGGTTTTTCACCGACATGAGTTGTTACATTCACCTCTTTTAACGCAGTGATGTTCTCAGTTGCCGTCAGACTCTGTGCTGTACCGGAGGCCAGACCTGCCACCTCGTTTGCATTCAAAGCACGGCTATAGATCCGGAATTCATCCACCAGACCATTGAAATACGGATCAGGGTACTGGGACTTACCGATAAAATTATTTTTCGTCTGTCCCAGACTGGTTGGATTCAAGGTCAGGTTGGTATTGCGTCCCACTTCTTTCCCATCCACGTACAAAATACCTGTGGAGCCCGAAAGCGTGACTGCAACATGCTTCCATACGCCTGTCGGCAATACAGGGGCATCAATCGTCTGCTCCTGTCCTTGCCCGTTACCTTGATTCGTAATGGCAAATAGCATCCGGTTCCCGGCTTTAGGAGTCAGGAACATATATTCATTGGTCCCGGAGCCAAAGTCAAAAATCCGCACATAGTCGCTCAGGCTGTTCGCTTTGACCCAGCCGGATACGGTCAATTGCTGTGCCCGGCTGACAATCCCCGCCGGAAGCTGCACATAGCTGTCCTTGCCGTTCAGGCTGACAGCGTTGCCTCTTTTCCCCGCAGCCCATGCCGCAGTTCCCTTAACGGTAGCATCATTGCCGCTTTCCGATGAATCCGCAGCAACAGTACCGCTGGTTTCGTCGAACTTGTAAACGGCAAGCTGTTCAGGTAACGGTGCCGCCGGTTCAGCTATCACAGTTACTTTAGCCTCTCCTGATAACTGGGAGTCGCTGGCTGTCAGCTTGAATATATACGTTCCTGGCTCGGAAACATCCACTTTCGTACGTATTGATGTTTTGCTGCTGAATGTGACCTTCGCGTTCTGTGGTCCTTCAACCAGACTCCACTCGCTAGTCACCTTTCCTTGCGGAAGCCCATCATCTGTAGCCGCACCCTTCAAGATAATCTGATCCGGCAGCTTCACCTTGGAATTTTTGCCTGCATCAACGACAGGTGCTTTGTTGGGATCAGGTGTGGTTGGTGTCAGCTCTACCGTATAGGATGATGCTGTACCCATTTCCAGCTTAAGCTTATTAGTTGGTGCATACGCATTAAACTTGCCCTGTGATTGACCACCCACTTTAACCAGGTACGTTCCTTTCTTTAAACCGTCAAATGTAACGTACGTAGAATGGGCTTGGCCCGGCGTTTGATTTTTCAATTGGAGCCATACATAATCCTTGGATGTTGCCAGCTTGGCTTCTGTATACTGGTCCTTTTCCAGCTCGATATACAGCTTTTCCGTAACCAGGTTGACTCGTTTGAACAAACCGTCTAGCGGCTTGATCGTATACACGTTACCGCTTTTACTCACCTCTGCACCGTAGCCCGTCAATCCAAAAATTGGATCAATCGCGATATCCGCGCTTAAGGTTTTAAGTGCACCAAACAATCCGAGGTCAGCCTCACCGCTCATGCCGCGCCAGCCGTTAAAGAGCGGAACATTTTTACCGCCGCCAGTACCGTTTGTTCCGTTATTGCCTTTTTCTGCTTGATACGTCCATGCAACCGCCCCGATGTTCTCAGGGTCCGAGCTGATTTGCCCGGAGTTAATCGCTCCGACATTGGCAATTTTGGCAGCATAGGACAGCCGTTGTTGCTCCTCGCGATGATTGTCCTCATGATGACGAATCCAGTCATCCATCGCATATCCCGCAAGTGAAGTCGTGTACTGGAAGTTAAACCAGTTCTCCCCGGTAATCGTCACCGGATCGGTATAGTAGTACCATACAGGCATATGGCCGCGTGATGCACGAGTTTTGGCATTGATTTTACCCATCATCTCCAGGGCTTTACTTTGTTCGCCTTCTGTATCTATATTCTGCTTGGCTAACGTATATACAGCCTCTTCCCCTGTATTGTCGTAGCTATATTCGGAACCGTAAGGATACTTTGTATTTTTAAAATTGTTATATTTGCGATCCATTTTTTCCTTGAGATCGTTCGCTTCATCATCGTAGCCTTCATCATGAAGGGCCTGAATAATATCCGGCGTGGTCAGCTCGCCCATCAGACCTGTTTCCCAGTTGTACGCAACGGGCCCTTCATACAAAGCTTTGAAAATGTTATAAGCCCGCAGCAAATAGGTTTCCTTCGGATGCTTGTAAGTGACGAGGTCCGGGTATTCCTTGGCAATCTTATACATGCTGAAATACGTATTGTATACATGCGGGTATGCATATCCCCGATAGGTCGGTGTATCATTCGGTTCCGGCATCAGGAAATCATGAATTAAATAATCCTCATGATGTCCATTCATCAGATTCGTCCAAATCGCCGTCTCCAAATAATCGTCTACAGCCCGCACCTCTTTGGCGACTGGAGAGAGCGTGTTTTTTTCAGCCAGGAACTGTCCGTGGGTCAGACCCCAATCGTCCCCCCAGCCCCAATAGCCATTGAAAATGTTGCGTTTGGATTTGGTATGCATCATCCAATCGTCAAATACCTTATCACGCAGATCACCTGGCACGTTCCACTGGGTTTTGTCTACCATAAAAGTAGCGTGCCGTTGCAGCGCCTGATCAATCGGCTCAATGGCATAGAATTGTAAAACCGTTTTGTTGCCATTGCCGTATTCTACCGTTATGAAGTTCGGGCCCAGCTTAGTAAATTTCAGTTCATAAATCTGATGTCCTCCAGCCTTGCTATCCGTCTGCGGAATAACGGTTCCGTCTGGATAGGTCACCTTGTTGATCGTTTGCTTGGTACGCAGATCCACCTTCGCCTTTTGATTCGTAGGCACAATCATGCCTGGTACAACTGTAGTATCCACCAAGTTTTCTTGATACAACGTATCTTTTACATCATGCTCGTCCTTTACGGCCAGGAACTTGAAGCCATAGTTTTTGCTTTGTCCTGGATTCAGGATCAGGCTTGTATTGGGCAAATACCCACGGTTGGTAGACTTGATGACATTGGAATGAATATAAAATACATTCAATCCCTCCAACCACTTGCCTTCGTTGGCCGGGTTCCAGGCCCACTTGCTACCCGGATGCTCTTCATCCCGCCAATGGTCCTGATACTCAAACCCAGCGCCTGTTGTGGAATCAGGGATCAATAGCAGGGAAGACCCGATGCCGCTGGGACGCCCAGCTGTAATATAGGAGCTGTTATTGCCGACAAAGGAATGCGTCACGACTCTCGTTTCGTAAATTGCATCACCATAAGTCCACTGTTCATTAAAAGGTAGGGGCAATCCAAAATCGCCAATCTCCAATTTTTTGCCGCTGGTATTCTGTACCTGTATATTCCACAGTACCGAACCATTCGACTCCGCCGAATAGGTTTCAATAACTTTAAAATTGCGTATGCCTTCTGCGTTACTTGAGTTCTCGTACGTGACCGTAACGCGGTTGCCGCTGGTCGTGATCTTACGCGCGTCTGCCGACTTATTCGTCCATGCCTTCGTCCAGCTACCTCCATCCAGTCGATACGTGAACATCAGCTCCCCTAGCCACTGATGATCTGCCGTGTTCTGCTCAGGTGTCACCGTTGCGTTCATGACATATTCGGTCGGAAAAGCATCTCCCTTGATACGGATAGATGAAATCTCGCCATGCTCGCCTGTCTGAATCGTCAGCTTGTCATTAGATAGTTCATGGGCTTCTGCTGTATGCGTCCCAAACAACACAGACGCTGTGGTTAAAAACAAAAACGCCGCCAATATTCCCTTAAATTTCATCAACACGGCCTCCTTTTCGATCTCGGGGTCCTGATTTGCTTGTCAATCAGCTGAAGTCTCTTCATTTCGCCGCAACCTCCTTGGAAATGTAAGCGCTACAACTCTATTGTACAAAGCCTTGTCCATTGGTAAAATCAACATTTTCAACCGATTTATATAGGATTTCAACCTAATCGGGGGATAAATCATTCATACCAACAGACACCATGTTTTGGATTAATGAATGGACAAATCGGAAATAATTCACTCATACCGTCTGTAGGAGGGAACAACTTCATGAATTCGAATGATAATCCACCAGAGCAAAACGCTTATTTGAAAGAGCTGAATGCATTATTTATCCCATTGGATGGAATGGAGAATCTGGACCGCATGGTTAAGGCCATCGGAGATGCAGATATTGTGCTGCTCGGTGAGGCGAGCCATGGGACTTCTGATTTCTACCGAGTTCGGGCCGAGCTTTCGAAGAAGCTAATTACAAGCAAGGGTTTTAACATTATCGGTGTGGAAGGAGACTGGCCCTCTGCTTATCGGGTGAACCGGTATGTTAAAGGGATGGAGGGGGCCGATTCCTCGGCAGCCGATGCACTGGGTGATTTTACCCGCTGGCCGACATGGATGTGGGCAAATACGGACATTCGTGATTTCACGGAGTGGCTCAAGGAGTACAATGAGGCGAATCACGGCGGCGGCAGTGTCCGTGCGAAGGTTGGATTTTATGGCATTGATATGTACTCGTTATGGGAATCTATGGAAGAGATTATCGGTTATTTGGAGGAGACCAATTCTCCCCAACTGAAACAGGCCCGCAAGACATACGCCTGTTTCGACCCATATAGCAGGGACCATCAGTCTTATGGCATTGCGGCAGGACTGCTCTCGGAGAGCTGTGAGAAAGAAGTGGTTGAGCTGCTACAGCAGATGCAGAGCCGGCGCATGGCGTATCCGGGAAGTGAGAAAGAGCTGAATGCAGAGGTGAACATGCTCGTCACCTCCAGCTCGGAGGCCTACTATCGTACGATGGTCCGGGGCGGCCCACAGTCCTGGAATATACGGGACAAACATATGGTTGAATCCCTGAAGCGAATCATGTCCTATTACGGGGCCTCGGCAAAAGCCATTGTCTGGGAGCATAATACGCATATCGGTGATGCGCGGGCAACGGATATGATGGCGGATGGCATGGTTAATGTGGGTCAGCTGCTGCGGGAGGATCCAGAACATCGGGTGTTTGCCATTGGCTTCGGGACCTATCAGGGCGAGGTACTGGCTGGAAGAGCTTGGGGATCTCCGGTTGAGAAAATGACCGTCCCGCCCGGACAGCCAGAAAGCTGGGAGTATTACATGCACCAGGCGGGAGGCGGCCGAGATGGCATGATAATGCTCTCCGATGCATCTTCCATGCTGCATACGACCATTGGCCACCGTGCCATCGGTGTGGTGTACGAGCCTGCTCATGAGCGGTTCGGCAATTACGTGCCTTCCAGCATGGCAGATCGTTATAATGCGTTTGTTCATCTCGATCGGACCACCGCCCTTCAGCCACTGCCTATCCTTCAGCCGGTTGCAACGGATGCTTTATTTTCAGAATAACAGCTCGCAAGAAACGTCTGTGGGATGCTGGATGGCTGGGTAACGTTTACCGTCAGGCTTCGGATAATAACTATGAGACTGGCTCCAATACAAAAAGTGGCAGGCACGGACTTTATTTTTATTAGTCTGGGCCTGCTGCTTTTTTATTGAACTAAACGGTCCGTTAGTTTTTATGCATCTATCAAAAAAGGGATGTCCCCATCACGGAAATCTGGAGAAACACCCCCTATCTCCTGTCTTTCCGTCTGGTGCATATGGCGGACGGACGGATGTGCCTGATTCCTTGCTCATTCCACAATTTCCGGTCCTGTCGGTCTTGGGAAGTGATCGCCCCTTACTTCAATGAAAGAGGGAACATTTGCCGTGACAGTGTATCGTTTCCCGTTAGTTGAATCATTTCTGTGATAAATACAACAAAAATCGTCTCACGACTATATCGAATACCGCATAGATTTGGCTAGGAACATGAAGGACGGTAAATTCATCTGGAACCTGCTTTCTATTCTTTCTCCTACAGTGTAAAAGAACCACTGAATATCTTCTTGTTTAGAAATGCTTCCATTTTGTCTGAAATTCAAGTACCACAACGAAGAGATCCAGTAACGCTTCAATTCCTCTTCAGACATGTATCCTTCCTGACCGATAGAAGGATTTCACTATCCTTCTTTTTCTTTGTCTTTCACTTCACTTTTTTTAAGTAGAATTACGTATAATCAACGAAGTCTTGTAGATTTTCGTTATAGGAGCAGATCGCATCCCCTTCAATCGCCGGGTAAGACATTCCGTAACATCCTTTACCATATCAGGAATACAATTGGTTAATGTGGTCAGTTCCGGATTAGTCATTAATCCTACAGGATGGTTATCAAATCCGATGACGGACATTTCTTGAGGCACGGATATCCCCCTTTGCTTTGCTGCTTTCAATAAACCAGTAGCTACAAAGTCACTACCTGTTATCATTCCATCCGGCAATTGGTCAGAAGTAAATAATTGTTCTCCCAAGGCATAACCATCTTCCATAGTCATCAGACCCGTATAACATTGTGATTTTGTACAGGCAAGACCGAATTGTTGGTGAGCCATTTGAAACCCATTCCATCTTTTCTCTTGCAATTGTGTCAGGTGATCCATACAGAAAAACAGATGACGGCGCCCCTTGGACAGCAAATATGCTGTCGCTTGAAAGACCGCATCTTCTTCATCCAATCGAAAGACATCAAGAAACTCTCCATCCATCGCTTCGTTGCATATGATTCCTATGTGAGAACCTATATATTCTTTAATTTCTCTCTCCGAGAAATGGGAATGAGCAATAACCACGGCATCCATTTCTCGACGTGCCAATCGGGCATACACTTCACGTTCATACTCCCGGGATAATTCGGTCTGATAGATGACAAGTTGATACCCCATTGAGCCTAAAGATCGACTTAATGTACTGACAAGCTGACTGAAATAAGGATGTTCCACATCCGGGACAAGCACACCGATATGATTACTGGCCTGTAGACGCAACTGAACCCCCTGCGTATTGCGGACATATCCCAGCTCCGTAATGGCTTTCTGTACTTTTTGTCTGCTTTCAATAGATACATGAGGATGGTCATTTAACACACGTGACACCGTCGACTTGGAGAGACCGCTTACACGTGAAATATCAATTATGGTGGGCAAAATTAACACCTCATCTAAAGTATTGACCTGGGAACGTTCCCTGCAACTATGATATCGTTAACAAACTATAGGAGGAGCTATACTCATGAAAGTCATATATACCCCCGCTGTAACCGAATATCTGATATTGTTTGATTTTGACGAAACTTATTATCCGCATGAATGTTTGCCTGAACAACTCAAAATGGTGTACGAACTGGAACAATACCTCCAGCAGCTTGCCAGAAATCATCAGGTAAAGATAGCTTGGGTCACCGGAAGTAGTGTTCAGCAAATACAAGCAAAAATGAATATAGCCGGTATGACGCAGCTCCCCCATTTTATAGCGAGCAATCTGGGCACAGAGTTGTGGGAAGTCGAGCCTGACGGACAACTGGTCGCTGTTCCATCATGGGCAAAGATCATAAGGGCCACCGGATTCTCTCGAAGAGATGTAGAAGATTTAATTAGCGAATTAAAATCAACATTCAACATTGTTCTTCACGAGCAGACTCAATTGGGTCAATCGCGATACAAAATGAACTACTATTATTATCCGGTATCAGCAGTCAAAACCCAATATGATATAAGTATCATCAGGCATCTGGCTGCAAATCATGGGATCGGAATTAATATCAATATTTGCAATCCCAAGGCGGGTGATCCGGAGCACGCATATGATGTCGATTTTATCCCCGCAGGAACTGGAAAGAAAGCGGCTGTGCAATTCCTGATGGATTATAGTCAGGTACCCCTGTCCAAAACATTGGCTTTCGGTGACAGTGGAAATGACATCGAGATGCTTCAGATGGTTGCCCATGGCTATCTTCTCCAGAATGCAACAGCAGAGGCAAAGTCATTCCACAACAACGTTGCCCCTTATCCTTACGCCGAGGGAATTTTGCATGTATGCAGAAATTTCTTTGGGGAGTAATTCATATTATGGCGTTTGCCCAGCTATATTTAGCCGATCTAAGTCCCGGTAAATCGTGCGAACCGGCACTCAAAGAGCATCGCTAGATCTTGCGCACGAACTTGATTCGTTCGTTTTTAATTTTCTACACAAAAGTCACTCCATCCTGCCCATTAGTTAAACAAAGGCAGCCAATCACTTTGATCGGCTGCCTTCTTGTTTGTATTGAACTATCGTATCCCGTTAGCGTAATGGGTTCATTGTCATTAGCCTCAACCGCTTACCTGTTTGCTCAGACTCTTGGCAATAGCTGGGGCATGATGCTTTTGCCATAATCCAAGACGTACTTATTAATCTCTGAGACAAGTTTTGTGTCCTTAGTTTTGTAGTGCACCTTGTTAATTACGAAGTAACCTGTACTAGAATATTGCTCATCACTCGAAAACATCAACGTAAAACGATAAAACAAAAAAGCCGCTAAAATAGCGACTTCAAATGGGACTATGCTCTTGTCCCCCGACAGTTAATCCAGATACAAAATCTCAATCTCGCCCGGAGCGAAGGATTGCTCTGCGTAATTCCCCCCCCAATCACAAAGCGATCTCAAAATGGGTTCAAGTGATTGACCCAGTTCCGTCGTTGAATATTCCACCTTAGGCGGTACCTGATTGTACATCTTTCTGCGAATTAATCCGTCTGTTTCCAGTTCCCGAAGAGTTTGAATCAGCATCTTTTGCGATATATTATGAACGAGTCGCTTAAGCTCTCCCGTCCGTTTAGGTCCTTTTATTAAATAGTACAGAACAAGCCCCTTCCACTTTCCTCCGATAACCTCTAGTGTAACTTCCAGTTCACAGAAAAATGTTTTCATATAATGCACCATCTCCCGATCTAAGAATATCCCCTTCATGTATCGCTTGATCCTTCAAGGATCACTGAAGGAAAAATTGAACGTTACATGGAGGGGATAATACAATCGCATTTAAGTTGATTTAAAAATCTTTGTCGTTTGAAAATTATTATGTCCTGGTTAAACTTGAGCTACTCCGCCATCTACGAATAATTCAACGCCGTTCATATAGCTGCTTTCATTAGAGGCTAGGAACATGACAGCATTGGAGATCTCTTCAACCTGCCCCACTCTGCCGAGCGGAATATCATTTTTTGCCTGTTCAAGTAAATGATCTAGTTCAGAGCCAAATAACTCATCGTACGCCGGCGTTACGATTGTTCCCGGACTAAGGATGTTTATACGAATTTCGGTCCCTCTCATATCAAGAATCCAGCTGCGGACGAGCTGTCTGATCGCTGCCTTGGATGCACCATAGATACTAAACGCTGGCATCCCCATCGAGCCAGCAGTGGATCCCGTTAGAATAATCGAACCTCTTTTATTTGGAAACAAAGCTAATGCCTTTTGTACTGTAAAGATGGTTCCTTTCACGTTGACATCGAAAGTCTTGTAGTATTGTGCTTCTGTAATTTCTCCTAATGGAAGAAATGACCCTAGTCCGGCATTTGCAAAGAGAATGTCCAAGTGTCCCTTTTCTCGCTTAACTGTTTCGAATAATATATCTAGATCTTCCGATTTAGATATGTCACCTCGGACACCTGTAACATTCTTTCCGATCTGCTTTACTGCTTCATCCAGTTCACGTTGTCTGCGTCCCGTGATAAAAACGTAAGCCCCTTCTTTTACGAACTGTTGTGCCGACGCGAGACCGATGCCGCTTGTACCTCCGGTTACAACTGCTACCTTCCCGTCAAATTTCCCCATTCTATTACACTCCTTTTATAATGATTTATATGGTATAGGATGCTCTGTCTGCTTCATGAACCTCCTATGAACGATAGTATGGGGGAAAAGTTACAAGAAAAACAGTACCCACTTTTTTGTGATATAGTCACCAAAAAGTGATAATTGAGGCGGCACAAGTGTTTGTTTTTACAGCCTAACAGATGGAAGTGAGCTCCATTAAGTTTGAGATTGTATATGTGCTTTTAATTTCTGCCGGACTTATTTGTCCGGTTCTGTTGACCCAACAGGTGTCAATGCCCGACTGAAGAGCACCTTTGATATCCGTATTTAATGAATTTCCAATGACAAGCGCATCCTTTCTATTAAATTCTGAAATATGACTTATGACGTAATTGAAAAATTCTTCCTTCGGTTTTTGATAACCAATGCTTTGCGAATCAAAGATATCCTCGAAAAACTTATATAGCCCAGACTGCTTCAAGCGTTTGATTTGCGTGTAAGTGATACCATTCGTGATTACGAACATTCGATGGGTCTTTGATAAGCGATGACAGACATCCATTGCGCCTTCCATAAGCAACTGGTTTCCATCTCCCAACAATTCTCTATACAAACCTTCCCATTCCAAGCCGACCACGATTTCCCCCATTCTCAACATTGTAAAAGAGGGCTCCATTAATTACTCACCACATGATACCACGTATTTGAACTATCCTGCCCGTTAGCTTAATGATTCGTCATCAGTCTAGAATTTTATTTTCTTCTGACACCGATATAATAAAAAAAGCCGCTTAAATAGCGACTTTCAATAGGAAATGTCTATGTAAATACTATTTTCAATCTTCCCTTTTTACCGGATAGCCTATTTCCTGGATATCCTCTTCAAGATCAGCGAGTTCTAATTCTTTATCTAGACCTTTAAGCATTTCCCAATCCAAAGGCTCTATATCGAATATTCGCTGTACGAGCGACCGGTCCAGTGAAATCTCGTAATACTCCGTTGCCCAAGCATAATAATGATCCGCTTTGCCGTTTAAAATATGCAACAGGTGGTAGGCCTCGGCATCCAGTTCCTTACTTGCGGACCATGCCTGGTTGCCTTGCAACTTCCATGTGCAAAATGTAGCCACATCCATAATAAACGCTGGTTCCTTTAGAAATCCCTCAAACTCGTTAGGCACGCCTTGCAGCACATCATGTGGCCCATGCACCCGATTAAACCGCTGGTCAAACCCTTTGATGATCAGTCCGGTTGGCTGAAACAGCGCAAAATAGTGATCCCCTTCGCCGTCCCTCATCGATGCCATTTGTTCATTCTCATCCCAATGAGCGTTGTACGAATAATATCGGTATTCCCACTCCGGCATAAGGATAGCGTCCAGGATGATTTATCCTGTGACTTTTGATTTTATGGTGATTATTAGGCCCCGTTAGAGTCTCGTGAACGTGATGTAATCGACTTGGGCAGGCTCTGCCGATTCGATCCGAAGTGTCCGGTTGATCTGTCCCCGGTGATATTGCCCATGTAAGAGGACCTGCAACAGGATGTCCCGGGCGGACGTTCGGAACGGAACCCCACTCTGATTCTCATAGTCAATCATCTCATCCAGCTCGAATTCCTTGAGCCCATCGATATAGACGCGATATTGCTCAACGTTTTCTTCGAACATCGTCCGAATCGCCGTCAGGTCTTCCGTTTCCTCCCACAACGAATATTGCGCGCTACCCTTGCCCTGCAATCGGTCCAGCCAGACTCGTTCCGCGACCGCAACGTGCCGAACCAGCTTCAGAAGGTCCTTGTTCTTCGTCTTACTCTCCTCGAGCGCGTCCAAGATGCGTCCGTCCGCCCAGTATAGGTGGTCCATCATGCACTTGATTGTCTTCATTTCGGTCTCCCCCTCTTCTTTCATCGATTACTTGAACCTAGTGTATCTCGTTAGTTTAGCGACTTCAAACTTTTAAATACTTATCACACGCCATACAGATTTGCCAATGAAGTTACAGACTTACCTGTAACGTTTAGGATAAGGTTGTTTGTGAGATTTGTAAAAAGTCGGCACCAAGTGGAACAAGAACGAAGTGGTCTGAATAGTGTTGTACAAGCGATAGCGATGGGAATTGGCGTCCCAGCGAACAAATAAAGTCAACCGACCCTGAGTCTCAAAAAGTGAATCAAAAAATCAGTGAGTATATGGAGGTGCTGAAGAATAAGCGAGTCAACTTCCCTACACTCCGCAGCAGCGTTCATCCATGGGTATCAAAGCCCTACTTATCAATCATCCATTTTTGATCTTTTGTAGGCTAGTGGTGTCATATTCATCGCTTTTCTGAATCTTTCTATAAAATAGCTCGTACTGTTAAATCCGACCTTATAGGCAACTTCTGTAACGTTGGATTCTGCTTGTTGCAGTAAGACTAAACTTTTTTGAATCCGATAATCCATTACATAATTCAACGGAGTTACCTTTAAAATTCGTTTGAAATATCGGCAGCACTCCGAACGGCTCAATTGACCCGCTTTTGCAATATCATCTAATGTGACTTTTTCAGCATAATGCAAATAGATCCAATTTAACATTTGCTTGATCCGTTGACTCTTTACCATTTCCATCTGGTCGTATTCTAATTGAAAGCCATTAATGACTAAGTTTTTCCAAATCAGTGTTAAATGCATGGTGATATCCATCTCAAAGTATGGTGATTTTTGTTGAATATATTGATTCATTTTCAAAATGGCATCTAAAATGTTTTTACCCCAAAGCTCGTCCGAATCTATGTATACATAAGGTAAATTAGTCGCTTGAATATAAGGAGCTACGTAGGGTGTGTAAAGCTCTTGCGATAAAACGAAATGAGGAGAAACATTTAGACAGATATAGACGCAACCCGATTCATTCTTATCTTCCGCCATATGTAGGCAGCCACTATTTATAAACAACCCATCACCTTGTCGTACGATTCGTTTATCCTCATTTATTTGAAAGATCGCTTCTCCTTTTTCAACCAGAACAAATTGAATTTCATCATGCCAATGAAGGGGTACATATCCATGTATATTTTGGTTAATTGTTGTTTCATAACATGCCACCGGTAGTACGACCGTCCGATGCTCAGTTAGTTCTTTTAGGTTTTGGTCAATCATAAAATTTTTTATTTGCAAATCACCACAACCTCAATATATTTATATTTTATCATCAAATTCAAGTATAATTTAAAATATTTTTCACCTATTATAACACTATTATTATATTTCAAGGTGGAGAATATTCATGGATAAATCAACTAGAAGAACAGGATTATTTCTTGTTATCACAGGAGCTATATTCTGGGGGATCAGTGGGACTGTTGCAAAAAAACTTTTTCTACAAATCGATGTAAATTGGCTTGTAACAACACGCTTGCTCATAGCTGGTGTTTTACTCTTGGCCCTTCAATTTATAATAAAAGACCGTACACAAATATGGGGTGTATGGAAAAATAGAAAGATCGCTTTCCAACTCATTGTTTACGGTTTGGTTGGTATGCTAGCGGTTCAATATACGTATATGGCATCCATTCAAAGTGGTAATGCCGCTGTTGCGACATTATTACAGTATTTAGCACCTGTAATGATTATCATCTATTTAGTTCTGCGAAAGCACCTGGTCTTCACACGAAAGGATCTATCAGCTATTTTCCTGGCTTTAGTGGGTTGTTTTTTCTTGTTAACAAACGGCTCTATTTCTCAACTATCCGTTCCGAAGATCGCAATCGTGTGGGGCCTTTTATCAGCAATAGCCCTGGCTTTTTATACCTTATACGCAATTCCTCTTTTGAAGCAATACGATTCCCTGGTTATTGTGGGTTGGGCGATGGTCATCGGCGGTTTTGGACTAAGCTTGATTCATCCACCCTGGCAGATCGATTTTAAAAGCTTGACCCTAGAAACCTATTTATATCTAGCATTCGTTATTATATTCGGCACAATGATAGCATTTTGGTTCTATATAGAAAGTTTACAAAGCCTTTCACCTAAAGAAACAAGCTTTCTAAGTAGTTTGGAACCACTAGCTGCTGTTTTAACAACTGTATTTTGGTTAAAAGAACCCTTTGGTTTTTTCCAATGGATTGGTGTATTATGTATCATCGGACTGATATTGTTACTGGCATTCAATAAAAAGTCTTCTTCATAAATCCTGCCTTCATGTGTACGTTATGCACCGGTACCTCAGGCTGAATCAAGACTACTAGCCTCAATCTTGAATATGGTTTCTCCCATTAAGTAAAAGAGGCACATCAGTGTAGATGTGCCTCTCTCATTTTGCCTAGAATCATTCGTTATTCATTCTCCATCGTGCTGATGTCGATCACAAATCGATACCGTATGTCTGAAGCTAGTACTCGCTCCCAGGCTTCATCAATCTGGTTAGCCGAAATAACCTCGATCTCTGGAGTGATAGAGTGTTCAGCGCAAAAGTTAAGCATTTCCTGCGTTTCGCGGATACCGCCAATCATCGATCCAGCAAACGACCGACGATGACCGATAAGAGATAAGACTTGAACAGGCAATGGCTCCGCTGGCGCACCAACATTGACCAATGTACCGTCCAGTGCCAGCAATGAAAGGTAGGCGTTAATGTCGATTTTCGCGCTGACCGTATTCACAATCAGGTCGAACGAACCGGCCAGTTTCTTAAACGTTTCCGGATCGTTCGTGGCATAATAATGATCCGCACCAAGCCGCAAACCGTCTTCTTTCTTATTCAATGTTTGTGATAAAACCGTAACCTCTGCCCCCATGGCATGAGCAAGCTTTACAGCCATGTGTCCAAGCCCGCCAAGTCCAACAACAGCTATCTTTTTGCCAGGAGCGGCTCCCCAATGGCGCAGCGGCGAATACGTTGTGATGCCGGCACACAGCAAAGGAGCAGCGACATCAAGCTCTATACCATCAGGAATGCTAACTACGAAGTCTTCAGTTACGACGATGTGAGAGGAGTAACCACCTTGCGTATATTGCCCGTATCTGTCGTAGGCTCCATAGGTGCCCGTATTACCATTTAGACAATACTGCTCTTCTCCCTGATGACAGTTAACGCACTCTCCGCAGGAGTCAACCATACAGCCTACCCCTACTCGGTCGCCAACGGCAAACTTTCTGACCTCCGAACCAACCTGGGTGACAATTCCGGCAATCTCGTGCCCTGGAACGAGCGGATAGTTCACCGGTCCCCACTCGCCGCGAGCTGTATGAATATCAGAGTGGCAAATACCAGCGTACTTAATCTCAATGAGAACATCATGCGGTTGGAGATCCCTGCGTTCTATCGTGGTCAGTTTGAATGGACCTTCTGGACTGAATGTAGCGCGTGCATTAGTAGTTATCATTATCGTATAACCTCCTGCAATTCATGAATTATTGGTTATTTTAATCGTGTTACTTAGCCTATTTAAACATGGAGACAATTCCTTATCTTGAAAGTGATCGAGTGAGAGTAAACATGTAGTTTCTTAGTAAAATGGCTACAAAACCTAAAACCAATGATAGTAGTCCCACAAATATGACGTATTGTGTATCCATTTCTGCTATAAAGAATCCACCGACTGTGGCACCAAATGTTACTCCCAAGTTAGCAGATGTTAAAAATAATCCATTAGCGAAATCAGGCGCTTCAGGAGTAGAAGACGTCATCAGATATTGATTCATATTCCCCCCGAAACCGGCTAATATTCCCCAAATTAATGTTATGATCGCCATGGGTACGCTAAGCTGTCCTGTGAAGAACATAATGATGTAAACAGCTCCCAGTACAAAAGGGAAAGATACGACAGATTTGATCGCACTATTAATAAGTAGCTTTCCTGCGACTACATTTCCAATAATGTTGGCTCCACCGTATATAAACAACACTAAGCTAATTGTATTCGAAGACATATTCGTAACAGTTTTCAAATATTCAGCAAAATAACTGTAAACACCGAATATTGCTGAGTTCATTAAAATAACAGTCACAATGGAAAGCCAAGTAGCTGGTTTTTTTAATACAGATAATTGTGCTCCGTAAGAAAGTCTTTCCTCAACAGGCATCGATGGTACAAATAGTAATGTAGCGATAAATACCATAATGTTTACGGCAGCAAAGAATACCATCGACATCTGTAAAGAAGCAGCACCTGCAATCAAACTTGCGATTGGTACACCGATTACCATACCGGCAGATACTCCAATAAAAACTTTCGAAACAGCTTTTGGAGCTTCTTCCTGACTAACCGAGGCCGCAGCTACAGTAAATGCCAATGAACAATATACAGGATGAAAAAGTGCAGGTACTACACGAGCAACAAGTGCAATCGTAAAATTAGTCGTAAAAATTGAGACGACATTCCCTAAAACGAAAACACCAAGCACAAGTAACATGACCTTTTTCCGATTTATACCCGAAAACAATAAAGGTAAGATGGGCCCAGACACTGCAACCGCAAGTGCAAAAGAACTTACCAACCATCCTGCTGTTGATGCACTCACATGATAGTGTTCGGCAATGGAGGGCAATAAGCCGATCACCCCCATTTCGGTATTTAAAATGCCGAAGACTCCTATGGTTAATATAAATACAAGTAAATTTTTCTGATTAACCAAAATCAAGGTTCCTCTCTTCACTTTTGAAATTACCTATACAACACGAAGTTGATAAGCAAAGCACATTGTTTAATCAACTCATGTCTATTATTATATGATTAAGAAGCGTAAAAACAATGATTAAAAATCCGCGATGTGTTGATATATCAACACATGAATCAAAAGTGTTAATTATCGCAGAAGGCTAGGTGACATTTTCGATGACCAAAGTGGATCGGAGAATTCTTAAAACTCAAGAATCCTTGAAAAAAGCTGTTATTGAACTGATGACTGAAAAAAACTTTGATGAGATTACCATTCAGGATATTGCGGACCGGGCAAATGTAAACCGCGGAACCATTTATCTTCATTATCAGGACAAATATGATTTATTGGATAAACTCATAGAGACACACCTTAACGAATTAGGGGAGATGGATAAGTGGGCATGTGAGTTGGATTGGACCGATGCTCTTGTACCTTACTTTGAATATTTTAAGGAAAATTATTTATTTTTTTCGACCATGTTAGCAAGTAAAGGGACACCATCATCTTTTAGAACTCGGCTTTTTGCCTCTTTTATTGAAGGATTTAAAGGTGAGATCGACAGAGAAAGCAGCAGGAATACTGAATTAAGTGAAGATGTTATGTTGCAATATGCTGGAAACGCCTATGTAGGAATAATTGAGTGGTGGATTCGGAATGGAATGCCATATCCGCCGCAAGTTATGGCCAAACAAATCGGGGTTTTGTTAGAGAGAAGTCTATAGTTTATAACAAGAGCGTACTGCATAATTTGCCAGGACGCTCTTGAACTGTAATCATATTTTTCCATTCAGCTGTAATTCAACCCAGCTTGATGAATTAAACAGGAACGATTTATCACCCAATAGGTGTTCCATCAGGCAGTTTAATATCTGGTTTCAATAGAACCACGTCCCCCTTCTCGGGGATTCCTCCAAGGACTAATACTTCTGAATTAAAGCCTGCTATCCGTCGAGGAGGAAAATTGACTACAGCTATGATTTGTTCCCCTATAATCTCTTCAGCCACATATCTTTTTGTAATTTGTGCACTCGATGTTTTTATTCCAATATCTTGTCCAAAATCGATTTCAAGTTTAATAGCAGGAACTTTGGCTTCTGCAAAAAACTCAGCTTTAATTATAGTTCCAACCCGAATATCGAGTTTCAAAAAATCATCAATCGTTGCCATGTAAACATTCTCCTCATCGATTGTATTCTTAAAAATTTCGCGATAATCAGTAAACAATTTTAATATTTTGCAACTGTATACTTTAAGGATTTTGCCCAAAAATACATCCCCATACCGAATAAAGTCATGATTCCACCTATGAATTGAAATGCAGACATGATTTCTCCTAAAAATAAGTAGGCGAGAAGTATGGCGAGAACCGGCTCTCCAATAATACCCACTGACACAGTAGTTGCCCCCATTGACTTCAGCAGCAGATTAAAAATATATTGACCAAAAATAGTTGGAATTACTGCAAGTAATAAAAAATACGTCCAATCCGACGAGTCATATTCGGTCAAGGAATAATGATTCACCAAATTGTAGACTAGCAGGACACTGCCGCCAAGAAAAAAAACAATCACACTATAAAAATTTGCATTTATTTTGTGACTTACCTTCTGTCCTGCCAGCATATAAGCTGAAATCAAGATTGTTCCTAATAAAGACAACCCATCTCCGATTAATGCCTCTTTCGAAGTCCCAATGTCTCCCCAAGCTATAATGATTGAACCGATAAGAGCAGCGATCAAACAAAAAATAGTGAATAGGCTTGCTCGTTCTCTAAACATAAAGTAGGAACCAATCATTACAAATAAAGGCTGTAAGGATAAGATGACCATGGAGCTCGCAACTGAGGTATACACCAAAGATTCCATCCAGAATAAGAAATGTAACCCGAGAAAAAGACCAGCCATGAAAACGGTACCCCAATCTTTTTTGGTCATTTTTATGGAACGGAACATTTTCCAGGGTACAAAAGGAAGCATTAGTATGACTGACATATACAATCTATACATTCCAGCCACGGAGGTTGGAGTGTCTGAGGATTTTATCATGATGGAAGAGATGGAAACCGACAAAATACTGATGAACAGCAAAAAGTATGGATGCAAGGGTAGAGACGTTTTATTTATTTTCATAATGATCCTCTCAGTTGTTTTTGAGCAATTCTCTGTGCACAGAAAATTTGAATAATAAACTGAACTGAGTATAATAATATCACCGCTTTTATTTATTTTGTGTAATTATATCTTTTATTTATATAGGAATATCGTCATAAGAAAGGACTTTCATTTCAATGGAAAAACAATTGCACGAGACCATTCTCTATCCCGATGTTTCATTTCCATACATCATGTACACCCATACAATTCATGAAAGTTTTCCTAAAGGTAGAGGATTTAACGATTTACATTGGCATGAAGAACTACAGATCACTTTGGTTACTAAAGGAAAACTAGTTATACAAGTGAACGGAATTGATCATGAATTAGACACAGGCCAGGCCATTTTAATTAATAAAGGTGTTCTTCACGTTACTACACAACTTTCACACAACGGTCAATATGTCAGCTTTAATTTCCCGGAGAAGCTGCTGGCCTTTTATGCAGATAGCGCGATGGAAAAAAATTATGTACTGCCTTATACAAACTCTTCCTTAGTGTCACTAGTAATTAAGGGAGATGTTGAATGGCAAATTCAAATACTGCAAATGCTTTGGGAAATGAAACAGAAGTTTGATATGAAAAAAAAGTGGGGTTGGGAATATGAGGTATCCATCAAAACGGCACAATTATGGTTAATCTTAATATCTAATATTTCTCTTTCTTCTGAGGAAGCACCTAAATACGTGAAAATACAACAGGAAAGACTTCAATTGATGCTTAGCTTTATCCATCAAAACTACACAAACAACATAACACTACAAGAAATTGCCGCTATAGCACATTTAAGTGTTTCAGAATGCACTCGTAGTTTTAAGCGAACCATTCATATGACACCTTATGATTATTTGATCAAATATCGCATCAAGAAAAGCAGCGAGTTATTAACCTCCACACAATATACCATAACTGAAATAGCCCACAAAGTGGGCTTCAATCATGTAAATCACTTCATTCAGTCTTTTAAAAAACACTATAAAAAAACACCCAAAGAATTCCAGAAATTCAGAAATGATTTTATGATTAAGGAATGAAGTAGCCAGTATTTTGAACTGCAAAAAAGGAGATAGCGCTCGCCATCTCCCTTGCTCTTCCTACTTACACTTCCTGCTTAAAAACATAGTACCTACACAGGTGGTCGGTGAGCGGAGCGGGCAGAATTGTTCTGAAGAAGCGGAGCGTTCGCCTTTGCAACGGGATTTTAACCTTACCAGGTGTCATATAAATGAAAAAATCCCGTTGCAACAGCGATCGGAAGAATAATCTGCACGCGTAGCGCCTCCCCGACATACTCCCAAACAAACAACTATGTTTTTAATCCCCCACCCGATTCAAAAACACCTTCGTCCGCTCCAACTGCGGATTGCCAAAAATCTGCTCCGGTGTACCGGATTCCGCAATTTCTCCATTGTCCATAAAAATGACGCGATCTGCCACGTCTCTCGCGAAATTCATTTCGTGGGTCACGATGACCATCGTCATATGCTCCTCAGCCAACTTTTTGATCACTCGCAGTACCTCACCTGTCAGCTCGGGGTCAAGGGCCGAGGTTGGCTCGTCAAACAGTAAAATATCAGGGTTCATCATCATTGCCCGGGCAATCGCCACCCGCTGCTTCTGTCCCCCCGACAATCGGGACGGATACGCATCCGCTTTGTCCGCCAAGCCGACTTTAGCCAGCAACTCGGCGCTCTGGCGTCGCAACTCAGCCTTGCTCACCTTTTTCACCAGCTTTGGAGCCAGTTCCAGATTATCCTGCACCGTCAAATGAGGGAAGAGATTAAAATGTTGAAACACCATGCCCATTCCGGTAGTAATGCTCTTAATGTCGCCTGCTGGAGCATAGTGACCGTTTTCCACCAGGGCTTTATCATGGATGCGAATCGTCCCGCCTGTCACATCCTCCAGATGCACCAAGCTGCGAAGCATGGTACTTTTCCCTGAACCTGAAGGGCCGATGACAGCTACAACCTCGCCCGACTTCACGTTAAAGCTCACTCTTTTCAGAACGTCGAGCTGGCCGAATGATTTTTTCAAATCGGTTACTTCTATTGCGTTAGTGTTCATATCCCGACATTCCTTTTACTCGAATTTAAAACGTTTTTCCAGTGCTCTGAAGAATATTGTAAGCACCAAAGCCATCAATAAATAAATAACTGCCGCTACAACATAAGGCACAATCGAGAAATCACGGTTTACAGCCGTATTGGCAAAATGCAAAAGTTCCGGTACTGCTACCGCATACAGCAAAGCCGTATCTTTCACCAGGGTCGTCGCCTCATTGGTTACCGCAGGCAAAGCAATCCGTACCATTTGCGGCACGATGACTCTAATCAACGTCTGCGACTTGCTTAAGCCCAGCACTTGCGAAGCCTCGTATTGCCCTTTATCAATCGACAACATCCCGCCTCTAAAAATTTCTGCAAAATAAGCTGCATAATTCAGTACAAATGCCAGTACCGCAGCCGTTGTCCGGTCCAGTACCAGATATTCCCCAATGACAGGCAACATCGGCAGACCAAAACAAAAGAACAATAATTGCAGCAAAAGCGGCGTGCCTCTTATAACATAAATGTACGTGTGCATCAGCCAGGCAATAGGCTTAAACCGACTTTTGGCCAGCAGCGTAACGATAAACCCGAGCGGAATAGACAAGATGAGCGTAATGAAAAATAAAATAACCGTCATCTGTGCCCCTTCAAGCATAGGCTTCATAATTCGTAAAATATATTCCATACTCATAACCTTCGACTCCTAAACCCTTAGTTCATTACATTACGTATTAATTTAATACTTTATCTTCACCGAACCATTTTTTTGAAATCTCAGCCGCTTTTCCGTTCTTGTGCAGCTCATCCAAAGCAGATTGCAGTTGCGTCAACAGCTCTTCATTCCCCTTTTTCACGCCGATGCCATATTCCTCAGGAGCCAGTGATTCATCAAGCAGCTTATACGTCCCTTGTTCCTTGGACATATAATACTTGGCAACAACTTCATCAATGACAACTGCATCCAGGCGACCCGTTTTCAGATCTGTCAAAGCAAGAACGTTATCCGGGTACTCCGACACTGACTTCAATTTACTTTTGATCGGATTCGCATCCAGTGCATCGGCTGCTGAGGACAACGTTTGGAGGCCCACCGTTTTGCCCGCCAGATCAGCCAGCTTGGAAAGACTGGAGGTAGCCGGAACGACAATGACCTGACTGTTTTTCAGATATGGTTTTGTGAACAGCACCTTTTCCTTACGCTCATCTGTAATGGTGTATCCATTCCAAATGAGATCAATACGTCCACTGTTCAGCTCGGATTCTTTGGCAGACCAGTCAATCGGCTGGAATTCCACTTGCTTGCCCATTTGTTCCCCGGCCGCCTTTGCATAATCAATATCAAAACCGGTCAGCTCATTATTTTCATCTCTAAAGCCCATCGGCGCGAATTTATCATCAATTCCAATAATCAACTTGCTGTTATCCTTACCGCCGGAACATCCGGCCAACACGATCATAATCAAACCAATCATCATCGTAAACATGGCTGCTTTTCTCATCTTATTCCCCTCCAACAATGGTGACCCCCGTATTCAAGAACAGGTGGCAAACGCTTTAGTTCGTTAACACGTTATCAGAGTATCATCATAACATACCGCAGGATACTCGTCGAGAGGAATCAGCGGATTCTTAGCCTTATAAAAATGGAAAACTTGTGACGAAAATTTGACCTGTGTTCTATAATGTAAAACCTTACCTTGACATGATACCTTATCCGTTTTATCATTTCCTAGTATTCTTATATACTTTTATTTATTTTAAAAATTCAACAACAATAGAATGAAAATCAGCTTGATAGACAGGAGAAATATAGTCCCATGTACATTTTAAACCGTCTTTTCACGATGCTCATTACGTTATGGATTATCGTCACTTTAACGTTTATTATCATGCACATCATTCCGGGTGATCCGTTCTCGAACGATTCCAAGACCATTCCGGAGGCTGTATTACAAAACATGCGTGCCAGGTACAATCTGGACAAGCCGCTCGCTGTGCAGTATGTATTGTATCTCAAAAATCTGCTCGTGCTGGATATGGGTCCGTCTATTCAATCGAAAACAACCGACGTAAATATGCTTATCGCCAGAGGCTTTCCACCTTCTGCACTGCTGGGTATTCAATCCATCGTGGTTGCGATTATAGCCGGTATTTCACTCGGAACATTGGCTGCTTTACACCATAATCGACCACTGGATTATATTTCAATGTTTATCGCCATTGTGGGTATTTCCGTCCCCAGCTTCATATTAGCGCCATTGTTAATCAAGTATGTTGCCGTCAAATGGCATCTGCTTCCGGTCGCCTCATGGGGAACCTGGCAGCACACGGTGCTTCCATCGCTAGCTCTCGCTGTTTCACCTCTTGCTGTTATCGCCCGTTTTATGCGGACAAGTATGCTGGAAGTCATGCATGAGGAATACATACGCACCGCCAAAGCGAAAGGGTTGTCCTCTTGGGCAATAGTCATTCGTCACGGACTACGCAATGCATTAATTCCGGTGCTGTCCTTTATCGGACCGCTATTCGCTTCTGTGATTACAGGTACCTTTGTCGTCGAAAAAATATTCGCCATTCCCGGCATCGGTAAATATTTCGTAGACAGTATCTTTAACCGGGATTATCCAGTCATTATGGGTACGACCATTTTCTACAGTGCCATTCTGGTCGTTACCTTATTTCTAATTGATATATCCTATCGCCTTGTCGATCCGCGAATCAAATTAGTCAGCAAAGGAGATTAACATGAAAGCAGCACCTACTGTCGAAAAGGACAGTCTGTTTAGTCTTGTAGACCGCAGCCAGATACCCACCCCCACGTTGACCAGACCCCAAGAGTCACCATGGCGGGATCGGCTTCGCAGACTTTTTAACAACAAGCTTGCTCTGTTGGGGTTTTCTCTACTTATCATTATTATTGTGCTAGCGATTGTCGGACCTTCCATGGTTCCTTATGCACCCAGTGATCAATCCCTTTTGAAAACGAACCTCTCTCCTTCGAAAGAGCATTGGTTTGGCACGGATGATCTGGGGAGGGACGTATGGGCACGGACATGGGCCGGAGCTAGAATTTCACTTATGATTGGTTTTGCTGCTGCTGCCATTGATTTGTTGCTTGGCATTCTCGTCGGCTGTGTAGCTGGTTATTGTGCGGGACATGGTAAAACGGGCGACCGAATCGACAATGTCCTGATGCGTATTATTGAAATTTTGTACAGCATTCCTTATCTGCTGGTCATCATTCTGTTGCTCGTCATTATGAAGCCCGGCCTGCTCACGATGATTATTGCTCTATCTATTACCGGATGGGTCGGCATGGCTCGGGTGGTACGTGGGCAAATCCTACAGCTCAAGCAGCAGGAATATGTGCTGGCCGCCCGCAGCTTGGGGACATCTCATTCACGCATTATTTTCAGGCATCTGCTGCCGAATGCAGCGGCCATCATAATCGTGAACCTGACGTTCACTATCCCGTCGGCTATCTTTGCCGAATCGTTTCTGAGTTTTCTCGGTCTGGGGATTCAGTCACCTTCAGCAAGCTGGGGAACAATGGCCAACGACTCGCTAGGCGTTATTTTAAGCGGTCAATGGTGGCGCTTATTCTTCCCCGGTCTGATGATATCGCTCACCATGCTGGCGTTCAACACACTTGGAGACGGGCTTCAGGATGCACTTGACCCGCGTTCACAGCATTAACAACACAGATATCCAAATTGGACAAGGAGGGGTGTCACCATGATCCGCAGCTTCTCGCCTAACCGCAGAAAAAACGGCAGTTCCTTTATGGAAGTGCGCACACGCGGCATACCTGCCGGAAAGGAGGTTGAATAAATCCCGGCTGATCGTTTAACTAACCATAATAATGGAGGAAAACCACGATGAAAAAAATGCATTGGATGACGATCATCTTACTTTTAGCCGTAACGGCTTTGGCAGGATGCTCTGGCACTGCAGACAAGGCAGCAAGCAACGACTCGTCCGCTGCGTCTCAAGCAGATGTCCCGCAAGAAATTACAGCCAATCTGGCAGGTGGCGAGCCTTATACACTGGACCCTGCCTTCGCATCAGATACAACGTCCTATTTTGTCATTGATAACCTGTATGAAGGGCTGTATACATACGACAAAGCCGGTAAAATCGTAGAAGGTGCTGCCAGCAAAGTAGACGTGTCTCCTGACGGCAAAACATACACCTTTACCATTCGTGACGGCGCAAAATGGTCGAATGGTGACCCGCTGACAGCTAAGGATTTTGAATACTCCTGGAAACGGGTCCTGAATCCGAAAACGGCTGCCTACGATCCTTCTGCCCTCTACTACATCAAAGGTGCCGAAGCGTACAACACAGGCAAAGGTAAAATTGAAGATGTAGGTGTTACAGCTAAAGATGATAAAACGCTTGTCGTTGAGCTAAAATCACCGCTGAGCTTCTTCCCAACGATTGCTGTCGGTCACGCCTATTTACCCGTGAACCAAGCAATTGTGGAGAAAAGCGACAAATGGGCAGCAGAAGCTAACACGATTGTCGGCAACGGCGCGTATGTAGCCAAGGAATGGAAACATAACGAGCAAATTACGCTGACGAAAAACGATCAATACTGGAACAAAGATGCCATTACAATGGCAACGATTAACTTTAAAATGGTTCAAGACTCCACAACCTATTATCAAATGTACAAAACAGGCGATCTGGATCTGATCTTGAGCCTTCCCGTGGATACACTGGATCAGGAAAAGAGCAACAAGGAATTCCTGTCGCACCCATCCTTCAGTGTGTACACGTATTCTTTTAACGTAAAACAAAAGCCGTTTGACAATAAAAAAATCAGACAGGCCATTGCCTACGCCATTGACCGTGAAGCACTGGCTACCAACGTAACCAAAGGTGGCGAAACTCCTGCATACGGCTATGTTCCATACGGAACGACAACACCGTCTGGCAAAGACTTCCGTGATGAAGCGCCGAAAAAATACTATGAGTTTGATGCAGCAAAAGCAAAACAATTGCTGGCTGAAGGACTGAAAGAAGAAGGTTTGACCAAGCTGCCACCGATCACCTTCAAGTACAACACGTCGGACAAGCATAAAAAAGTAGCTGAAGCCATTCAAGAAATGCTAAAAACGAACCTGGGCGTTGAAGTGACGCTGGAGAATCAGGAATGGAAAACATACATTGATACCTTTAAACAAAAGAACTTCCAGATCGCCCGTATGGGCTGGGAAGGAAACTTCCTTGATCCGCTTGGCGTATTGGGACACTATACTTCCAAAAATTCGAACAACTTTACCAACTGGAGCAACTCGGAGTATGACAAGCTGATCGAATCTTCAACCTTTGAGCTTGATCCGGCAAAACGCTTTGAACAGCTTCATCAGGCAGAAGACGTATTGATGGAAGATCTGCCGATTATTCCGATCCAGTTCTCTGCGGATACCGCATTAATCAGCCCTAAAATTCAAGGCATCGTATTTGATGCTCGTTCGAACCCAGATCTACGTTTTGCAAAACGGGTCGAAAAATAATGATTTTACGTTTCGGGATCACTGCCCTGATTGTCGGTACCTTAGGATTTTTATACGCCGCACCCCATCTCATGTATGGTCGTGAAAACCTGGCTACCGCAAATCTGCTATTTCTGTTAGGATTGCTGGGCTTGGTGATTGGTGCGATCTTCCATGTTCTGCAAAGTGGCTTTCTCACCCTCTTTCTGCGGGGATTTGCCGACATGGGGCAGTTGTTCATTCGTCAATCCAAGGCATTACAGGAGGAAAATGAACGTTTGCGTTCCGATGAATCTCTGTCTGCCTGGAAAACATCCATGTTCCGCCACCTCAAGGTATATACTTCGGGGTGCGGGACGGGACTTTTACTTTGCTCGATAGTATTAATGGGGATGAGTTAAGGAAATGAGAAGCTTTCTTGCGGTTGGTGGACGCTGCGCGTGCAGATTGTTCTTCCGAACGCTTCGCTTCTCCAGAACAATTCTGCCCGCTCCGCTAGCAACCGCCAATAGAGCTTCTACATGTTTTAGTGATTGGTAAAATGAAAAGAGAGAGTTCCGCAAAGCGTTTGCTAGCAGAGCTCTCTCTTTTTTCATTTTTTATATTAAACTTTGAAAAGTTTCTCATAGTACAAGACTTATTAGCCTTAATAAATATGCTTTTCCTTCGCTTCTTGCAGCCATGACGGGAACTCGTTAAGTAATAGTTCGTACAGTTGATTGTCTTCCATAGATTCGATATCTTGTATTTGAAAGAAATTGGCGTTATCTACCACACGACCTTCTATGTTGTCGAGCTTCTTTAATACGCCAAAATCGGATTCACCCACACCGATAAATTGCCAGAAAATTGGCTCTCCTGATGAATCAATGACTGCGTTGTCAATATTGTCCCCTTTTCCACGCTTCACACCGCCATCATTAATAAAAATAACAAAAGCCGGATCTGAAGAGGGTTCTTCCTTGGTGTACTTGGCGATGACATCACGCATCACTGGAGGCTCATCATTTCGACCAAACTTGGGCAAATAATCATTGGACAAAATATGTTTTTCAACATAGTTGTCAACGTCATTTTCGGTAACGGATGGCAACCGTGAAAAACGGTGATCATACACCCATACATCCAGTACACCATCATCATCCAAAGAACTTGCTACCGCAACAATTCGCTCCAACACTTTTTGAACGGTACCATTTTTGTACAAACTTCTCATAGATCCTGAAATATCGAGCACTAATCCAACTCTCGCGGTCACATTCGTTAGATTCTTTTTAGTCAGTACCAATTGCGCATTCTTTTTAAGTAAAGAAATACCGCTCATGTTCCCCACGCTCCTCTATGATGTTTTCACTAGTCCATTTAATCTACCATCTGCGTCGTCGCTCGTCGCCACTTAGGGGAAAGTCGCTCAATTCTCCGAGTTGGTCATGTGCAGCCTTATAAATGCGGAGGATAGCTTGCACTTTGTTAAAATCATTGTCTTCCGGTCCGAATCCTTCCATATACATCCTTTGGATGATGTTTTGGAAAAAATCGATACGTTCGCGGACAGAATCCTGCTCGATTTGCAGCACATCTTCAAAGCTGTGTGTCTCAGCAAATTCAGACAGCTCATCAAATTCCTGTTCCTGATATCGCTCTCCCCGAGTTTCGGGATTGAGGTCAATAGAGGTACGCAGGGTTGACAATAAAATATTTTCGCGTGCCAGCATGACATGAAAATCTTTGTTCTTAAACAGATCTGTAACGATCAGACGGCACATTTCCTTGTTCTGCAACAGAATCCCATCAAAGGGATGCAGCGTCCACACACCGTAATTAAAAAATAAATTAAAATTGAAGCTACTGCTCCCATACCGATATACAATGTTGATTTTCGATTCATCGATGATTTCAAATGAAAATTCCAGCATGCATTCTCCTTTGGGATTCCAATATTTAACTCTATCCTATCAGAAAATGCATGATTTTCAATAAAAAAATTTTATTTCACAGTTTCATTTAACTCCACAATAGAGTCTGCTTTTTCGCTACTGGCAGCCACGATTAAAAAGACAATCACACACCCTAAAATAAAGGACATCATACGCTCATTCTCTCCTTTGTCATTTCACTTTTTAAGAGTTTATGCACGAGAATGCTATATATGTTCATCATGTCCTTTATTGTCCACTGCCAAACCAAAGAAAGACGCCCTTGGGACTCGCCCTGGCGTCTTTTTTCATAGATTATATATTATTGTATAATAGCTAGTTCAAAAACGAACTTAGACCCTCAGAAGAATGGTTATCCTTCAGTGGTTTGGATTGTTCTTTCCCTTCGATGCCCAAACGTTGGCTAAGGTTGGCATTGATTGCTGTCATTTTACTTGTATAATCATGGCAGCTTTCAATAATCCGACGGTTTGATTTTTCAGACAGATCCAAAGCAGATACCAAATCGCCAATCGCCTGATTCACAGCTTCCAATGACATCGATGGCTTGCTAAGCAGATCTGTCGTTCTTTCGGTCGTCGTTTTGAGAAGCTTTGCATTTTCCTTGAATTGATCCTCAATCGTACGGTTAGTCGCATCAACGGCTGAAATAATTTTATCTTGATCGGCCAGTGCCATCGCGATCATAGCCGATACGGTGATTAGATTCGATGTTTTATCAATCGCATTATTGACAGAATCAATCAGTTTATCATTGTTATCATTAATAATATCCGTTGCTGCAATGGCCTGATTGTATAACAGGATCATTTCAGTCATCGACTGTGTACGAGTAACTACTTTGCGCAATCCCCGTTCCAGGTGAGGCTTGCGATTTTCATTTTCCGGCTTGGCAATCTCGGCTTCGAACAGCTCTTTCAAGCGATTACCAAAGGCAATCTTCGTCTGCAAATTGTAGATTTCTTCAATGGAAGCCTTCTTCAACTGTCTCATGCTGACGATGTTTTCTTCCAAATTATCCTTGCCATCTCTCAAGGCAGTAATGATTTTTTCGATGTTGGTCTTCACCGACTGATACTTATAAATGTAGTTTTTCAACGGGCTTTTACGCAGGAGCTTGCCAAAAAAACCTACATCTTTACTCTGCTGAAGCGTTTCGCATTCATCTCGGAGTTTTAAGATCATATTCGAGACCTCAGCCCGATCACCGGACATGAGGTCGTTTACCGGACGATCCAACATTTTAAGGGTTTGTCCCGCCCGTTCCTGCGTTTTAACCCCCAGCTTACCAATGTCATCCATTAAGGTATCCAGACTCATAACATCGCTTTGCGATACCTTTTGAATCAGCTGCGAAGCCTCCTCAGTCACCTTTTGTTCATCTTCTTTTCTCAATTCAGCCCATGGGGTCGCCATCATGCTAACCTCCTATTCTGAAAACAACTGTTGCTGAGAGCTAATAGTTATTGTTCAGAGCAGCTATGCTGCTGATTTTTATTCTTTAAAGTAACCTACAGTTCGGAACTGCTGTATCGCTGGTGAATAAGCTCTGCTTTGCTCTGTAATTCCATCAGATCCTTATGCTCCACCGTGGATACAATCACAGATATTTTGCTATCCACATCTCGCAATCCGTTTAGTAGCGTCCTCCGGTTGGTCCGTTTCGCATCGCCACTAAGCCGAAGAAACGGGTTAATCAGTCCGTTCAAGTCCTTCAAAATCAATCTCCGAACCGTGTGATTCACTTCACTGTTGTTCAATTCATGCAAAAGCGGGATGACCCGCTGCAAACGTGCAAATAGAGCCAGCGCCTTCTCGACAATCTCGTTATCTAGCGCATCTTTCTGTCCCTCGGAGATCACCATATCCTCCAGTACCTCCAAATACTCCATCACCTGAGCAAATTCACTGCTCACCTGATCTGGTTGACGTACTTGTCCTGTTATAGACTCCGGTCGAACGGCATCTTCCTTTTCATGCTGCTGTGTCTCACCGACCTGCTCCTGCACCACCGGAATCACGGAACCAGTCAGATTAGGTCGAGGATGGCGAACAGCCATGATAAGGCTGTATCCTCCCAGACCAATGATCGGAATCGCCAAACACACAAACAACGGCAACCAAGAACTTAGTAAAAGCGCAATCAGGTAGCTGACCACAGCAATCGTGGCACCCCACATTTTAGAAGTCATAGCTTGTACCTCCTGACGTAAACCCTTACCATATTGTAGAAAACAATATTTGCCTATGTCAATGTAAGGATTGGCGTATCGTGATCGGCTGCTCGATATGACTGGCTAGAATGTCGTATTGCGGGTGCAGTGAACCGATTTCATGACCCAAAGCCGATTTCACCGCCAGGTAAGGAAAATTAATGCCTGACAAGCATGATACATGAAGACCTCCCGACATCCGTGGATTGATCTCTAACAGCTTAGCCCGCTCGCCGTTATATTTCACTTGAATGTTATAATTGTACGGAATGTGATACGCCTCAGCGACCTTCTCTGCCACCTTCAACAGTTCAGAATGCTGCTCCAGTAGCCGTAATCGCCCTCCTGCCTTCCTACGCGGAACTGCTGCTAACAATTTTCCGTTTCGGTCAGCTAAGCAGTCGATACTGTATTCGTATCCCTCCAGCAGTTCCATCACCATCAAATTGGGAAACGTCTCTGTGGAAGACAATACGCGATAGGCCTCCTCGAACGAAATATGATTCAGCGCATGACCGAACAGTTCCTCCAGTGGATTGCGTTCATTATCGATGATACGAAAGCCCATTCCGCCTTCTGCATTACATGGCTTGAAGCATACCTTGTGCCCAAGCGCTATTAATGACTCATACGCCTGTCTAAACTGCTCGGCATTACTGGCAATGGCATAATCGGGAATGGTAACAATATCTTTTTGACGAATGGATTCATAAAATAGGTCCTTCTCCATCAATTGCTCCAGCAGTTCGGTATCCCGGCACACCATTACTTCTGTACCAATATCGTCGAACAAATAAATATGCTTGCTAATATCGAGCATATTCCACCGTGGAATAAAGACATCAATTTCATGTCGCCTGCAAAAATCAGCACAAAACTGTGCATACTCGACACCGCTCGTGCGCGGCTCTACTTCAGCTACATCACTGGCCTGTAGTGCCATGTGCTGCGGGTCCGAATGTGTGGCATAGATCTCGAACGGAATACCGTCCTCATTGCTACGAATAGCGTTCATATAATGATACACCACCGAAAACCAGCGGTTAAAATACACTTTGACCTTCTTCACAGCGCCACGTCCCCTACTATTTTAATCATGAAGTACGAGCCGCTGATATGCTCCCGTGCACTTCATAGACATATTCCATAATTTCATCTGCTGCATAAACCCCCGACACTTCCGTAAATCGGTAGTTGACCTCTAGCTTATCCCGCAGCTGTTCCCGATACAATTCACCATGACGCGGGGCAATCGCATAGTCGGCATAATCCAGCAGACAACGGTCCAGTAAAGAGTCACCGGATGCAACCACAGCTCCCCCATTGGTAAGGTTACGGATATGCTCCACAGCTGTCTGTTTATTCACGGCCGCAGGCACCAGATATACTTTACGGCCTTGAATGGATACCTCCCAGCCCATTTCATGCATCATCCGCGCCTTCTCCAGCACCTGTTCCAGCGGCATACGGTCCCTTTCAATCACGAAAGCATAAAATAGTTCATCGCAAAAACGTTCGCTTACGACCCAGTCCTCATGCAGCACCTGTCCGAACACCTGACGTGCTTCTTCCGCATGAGCACCATCGCGGCGTACTTGTTCGTGAATACGCCGATTCCACTCTCGGTCCACCTCGCCTCCGACGATGATGTTTCCGCCGTTACTCGTCACGGCATATGCGGGAACCAGCTCCGTCTGAAACACGGTGATTCGTCTATACTGTTCCATGGTCCGAGTCGTCACAGGCATAAACATGACATCTGCCGGTAGTGTCTTGAGCCATTGCAAAGCTTGTGCAGAAATAAAGGCCGACGTCGCCCCTTCGATCTGTTCCGCAGGCAGCAGACCAGAGGACTCCAGTGGCACGCCAAGCGAACGTTTGGAATAAATCAGTGTCTGATCCAGATCACTTGCGTAGATCATTCTTGTCCCCCTTTAAGCGGCTTGATGATCCCGCAACAGGAATAGGTCAATCCTTTAAATACCTCTACAGGCACTCCACGATCCTTGGCCAGCAGCATAATATGCTGAAGATTCGGATTATCTTCACGGTCAATCAGAATTTTCCACGGCACCCTGCGGAGCAATACGCGAGTCGTCTCTCCTACTCCCGGCTTGACCAGATTGATATCCCGAATACCAAATGCTTGCTGAATCGCCTCAATATCCCGTAAGCCCTGCCACGTCACGACAGGCGGATTCAATGTCATCTGTTCCGCATGTGCAACCGCCGTTTCAGCCACGGATTGAAAGTAACCGGATACTGTATCCACAAACGTATTGGATTGATCCACTGAACGCCAGGATTCATAAAATTTAGCCCCATGAAAATCGTCCGCACCTATCAGATCGTCCCGAAGTACCGTCCGGCTCATCAGTCCTGATACCGTTGAATTCAGACAAGCGCTCGGGATCAAATAATCTTCTCGTGTACCAAAGGTCTCCGAACAGCTGCCCGGATCGGCTAGCACCGCCAGATCATCATTTAGGCGCAGCCCGTAATCTGCATTCATTTCACGGCAGGCCTCGATCAACACCTGACGAATGGCGCCTTTCCCCGTCCAGCCATCGACAAACTGAAGTTCAATCCCCAGTCCATGCTGCTGTAGAATGTACAAAATAGCATTCCGGTCAATACCTTTGCCACGAATAATAGAAATACTGTAATGCGGCAAGGATACGCCATACTTCCAGTCAATATAACGCTTGATCAGGATGCCAATGGGCGTTCCCGCTCTGGCAAGAGAAACAATCGCCGTGTTCAGACCTCTTTTTCTCACAATCATCTCAGCCACAGAAGCTGCCGCTAATGCAACCTTTTGGGCAGATTGGGCAAGCGTTTCGTGAAACAATCCAATATACTCTGCTGTGGGCTGGTATTCCACAGGCAGCATTTCTGAATAATGGACTCCAGACTGTATCGCCTCTTCCCGATCCTCTGTCCCTTTTTCCAACGCAACCCGGCTCAAATCCTTCAATAAAAAAGTGACATCCGAGGCAGGATAACTGCCTAGCGGTACGGGCGGATGAATGTTCTTCTGCTGTATTTGCTCCATGAGTGCTTGCTTCATATCCGCGCTCCTTTACTCTCCTGCTTAGTTAAACTGTTAAAATAAACGACATGCACTTTATCACAGCCCAGACCGCTTAATGCATCCAGCATGGGCTTCATTCGCTCTGGATCCGACTCTCTTTCCAGCAAAACGAATATTTCGTCATACTGACCGGGCTCTACATTATAAATAAAATTGCGTACCGTACTGTCCTCAGGCGAGGGATAGGTCACACCACAAGCGACGCCATACTCTTCTTCCCGGTGGGGATACACCGGGCTGCGTGTCGTCGATTGATAATAAACATCCGGGCCTAACTCCGCAGCAATGCGCATAGGAATGTACATGAATTCACCCGTACCCATTATCAGTGTGCGTTGCCCTGAACGAAGTTGGTTCAGTCGTTCAGCTGTACGCGTGATTTCTGCATCCAGCGCTGAGTTATCAGCGGATTGTAGACCAAAACGACCTGTATATTTAAGATAAGGAGTTGTATTGGCATACCCGTCGGTTGATAGGGAGCTATGTGATACTCGCTCAAAAGCGGAAGCATCCTTTTCAAAACAGTGGTCAACTACTGAAAAATCTTTGTTAATCTCTACGGTGCTAGTGGCTGCATGCTCAGCGTTTCCAGTCTGTCCGGCATATTCTGTGTGGTCCAGTATCGGTGCTCCCTGTATTTCTATCTTTCCTTTGAGTAAACTTAGAGGCGTAATCCTAATACCTAGCTCTGCTTCCAGATCGGCAAAAGCCTGCTCATCGCTGTCTGTCCGCCAGTCCAATAACGAAGCTATCACATATTGTTTGCGCGGAAAATGCTCCTGAATATCCCGTATAATATTAAGCGTTGTTTTTCCTGTCGTAATCTCATCATCTACCAGCACAATGGGTCCATCTCCAGCAAAAGCATCCTCATTCAGTGCATAACAACGATGATCAACAGCGTGCGAATGCTCTTCTTCAAACCGAATAATAGGCCGAAGGCCCGGAATATCCTCGCGTGTCGTATGAATATATGTAGCACCGTCATCAAACAACCGATACATGCTGTGCCCAAGTGCTGTAGCCGTCTCGGCAAAACCTACAAACTTGATTGGCTCTGGAAAAGCAAAAGACAAACGTTCATCCATCAGCTTTTCATAGGCCTCTTTCGCATAATTCGAATCAAGAAGTCCTCTAACGGCCTCTCTAATCAGTTTATCCATCTGTTGTCCTGACTGTGGGACAAGCTCTTTATATAGCAGGATTGCCAGTGCTGCCCCACTTAACAGAGAGGTGTATGGATTTACCGGAATATGCTTGCCCAGCACCTTGCTGACAAACAAAAACGAACGCTTTTTGTTGACCCGTGCCGCCATCGCAAACAGCTTGTCCACAGGAAGACAGAATGGATTATGAGTTTCCGTAATTTTAACGCTGAACTGCTCCAGAATTGGCAGCAGATGTGTTTTCGTGGTTGGGTAAGAGACTGACAAAATGTTGTTGTTCATGTAACACCCCGTATACTTTAGATCTATTTATAATACGATAAGCCCAATTCAAATGAGGCTTAATTTCATTCATTTTGTTGGCATAGGTGCTCTTGAATACACCCAGACTACCGTCGTTACGTTCAACAATCTCAAGTGCATCCATATACTCTTCATGGGTCACCGCATACATGGCCTGTACCGGTTTAATGTGGGACGGATGAATAATCGTTTTGCCAATAATCCCATTCTCTTTATCCATCATAACTTCGCGAATCAGCCCATCCACTGCATCTGAGATGAAGTCCATTCGCAAGTAGCGCCCCGGCTTCCCAAATGCGTCTTCAAAAGGCGACACTCTTAATTGAGGTTTAAAGATACGTTCCCGGTGAGAGAAATATTCCCATACAGGACCGGAAATGACATAGTCCGAGTCCACGCGTCCGAACAAGTTAATAATATCTGCGATGCAGTCCCGAATGACGGCAATCTCATAAATCGTAATATCCGGGCTGCGTCTCAGCCCATACAGACTGGAGAAATCAGTAGCCCCAATTCGTACATTCAGCACATATTCCTGAACCTCGTCCAAAATTTCTTTAATCGCCAGCAGCTCTTTCCAACGGGTTTCCCGATAAATAATTTTAGAGCTTTCAAGAATCGGCAATCCATACAACACAGGCGTGCGGCTTGCGTCTCCTGCCCCTGTATGCATAGTCCGGTTATACTCAGCAATGAGTGCAAAATACGCCCGTCCATTATCAGAGGAGAACTTGGGGAGGACAAAGCCCGTAAGCAGCTCCAGGGCTTCTCCCAAACTGTTCAGCAGTCGTTCCAGCTGTTCCACAGATCGCACACGTACAAACAGCAAAGGTAATTGCTGTTCACTCATCATCCCTGTCCGTACATAGGACAATAGTTGAAACAGTTGCTGTGCCAGCGATTCTTCAGCCTGTCCGACCTGCTGATCCCCTATAGCATCCTCCAAATCCAGAATGACCGTTGTTAGTCCTTCATGCTTTCCATTCTTGATCTCTTCCGCTACTTCCAAGCGAGTCGCCGGCATGTACAAAGCCGCTCCTATGGCATAAGCCAATATACTTTTGGGTGAACGGTTATGAAACTCCATCGGTGGAGTACAAAAGATCGCTTCTACTTCCTCAGAGGTTAAATCATTAAAATATTTCAGGGCCCTTCCCCTCCTCTTGCTCTTTCTTGCCTGATTGAAGCCCTGTGCCTCGGGTATAAAAGAAATCCCCCCTTAGTTTCAGGAGGGATTTCGCTATACTTTGTACATTAAGCCTCTTTGTCGGCCTTTTTCTTTCTTTTCGCCGAGCTAAGAATCATTGTGCCTACAAAGACGGCAATCAAAATGCCGAAGAATAATACTTGCGACATGTGAAAGCCAAAAGCAGCAGCCAGCATTTTACCCCCGATAATGGCGATCATAATAAAGGCTGTCTGTTCCAGTTCCGGAAATTTATCAATGAGCTTGAGGAACACCTGTGCAACACCACGCATCATCAGAACGCCGAGTATACCACCCAGGAACAGAACCCATACTTTCTCGCTCACACCAAAAGCGGCAATAACGCTGTCAATACTGAAGGCAATATCCATCAGTTCGACCATTAATACGGTTTTCCAGAAAGAAGTAGGTTTGTTCTTCACTTCTCCATCACCCTCGGACTTGAATAAGCCCTTATAAGCGATGTAGAGCAGATAAGCCGCACCCAGTACCTTAATCAGCGTGAACTTAATCAGGAATGTACCCAAGCCGATGGCCAGGAATCTGAATATATACGCACCTAAAATCCCGTAAAATAAGGCTCTCTTTTGCTGCTCCTTCGGTAAATGCTTAACCATAACTGCGAGAACCAAGGCGTTATCCGCCGATAAAAGACCTTCCAGCAAAATGAGAGTTCCAATAATCCCCCAACTCACCGGGTCAGTAAGCGTACCTACCACATCACTCCATGAAAAGAAATGGCCGTAGTTCTCGCTGATATTTTTAAATAAATCATTCAACATGAAAAGAGTGCCTCCGATAATTCAATTTATTTACTCCCCTGCGTCCAGCGCATGCCCCAGTTATATGCCTGATCCATTTCACGATGACCGCCATAAAACTGTACGAGTCTCTCAATACTAAACGTTTCATCGTTCACATTTTGGATCATTGCAATCGCACACATCCCTTTGCGATTGTCATGTTCATTCATATGAACGATAATGTCTGGCCCGTCCTTCTGGTACAGCGTGACTACCCCGTCTGCTTGTGACCAGTTCGTGACTCCTTCATAAATGAAGGTAAACACCAAAATTCGCTTAATTTCAGAAATTTTAGCCCCATTAATACGGAGATTTTCCCCTGTTTTCACAGAGCCTGTACGGTCGTCACCATCCAGAGCAATGTACGGGAAGCGATTCAGAGAACCGAAAACTTCCCCAAGCGCCTGAACGACACCTTTATCCCCGTTCTTCATCTCATACAAGCAGCCCAGGTCCAGATCGACACCCTTGGAGCCACGACTGAAAAAGCCCTTACTCTGCTGTACCTGATTCCAGTTCAGATTGATTAGGATTTCACCTAATCCGCCTGAGCCTTTTTTCAGGTTAATGGTGTCGCCCTTTTTCTTCAGCTCAATTTTCCGCAGATTCAGATTCACCGGAGTTGCAGATGGCTCTGGCTTTGGAACAGGAGGTGCAGGTGGCGGTGTTGGTGCTGGCCGAGGCGCTGGAGGTGGTGTAGGCCCTGGCGCCGGAGGAGCCTGATTATTTTCCACTTCAATGCCGAAATTTTCACACAACGCATCCAATCCACCGGAAAAGCCTGCGCCTATCGCGTTAAACTTCCATTCACCGTTATGGCGGTACAGCTCGCCTATCACAATGGCCGTCTCGACTGTAAAGCCACTATCCAAATTAAATCGTAAAACCTCTCCATTAACCGGATGAACAAAACGTATAAATCCGCCTTGAACCTGTCCAAAATTTTGCCGTTTCTGATCCGCATCATAAATGGTCAGCGTAAACGCAATCTTCTCGATATGGGAAGGTATTCTGGTTAGCTCCAGCGAAAACTGTTTCTTGTCACCAAACTGTTGTCCATCTGAATAGGTGATAAAGGGTGTGGTCGGATTATTGTAGAAGATCAGATCCTCATCGCCCGATACCTTCCCTCCAGGGCCTAACAAAAATGCAGAAGTATCGAGTTCCAGAGCCGCTGAGGACTCCCAACCGATCCCTATGTTGACATGGCTCAGGCCCGGATTCGTTTTGGTCAAATCCACCTTCTGTCCTTTTACTACGATAACAGCCATGATTGTGTCACCTTTCTGTCCGTTTGTCGTGTTCAGCGTACGTTCTTCAATGGCTTAAAAAGAAAGGGGTAGCGCCCTTTGGACACCACCCCAAGTGGATATTATTGAGCGTCCAAGCCATAGTTTTTAGCAAGCGCACCCAATCCACCAGCAAAGCCACTACCGATAGCCTGGAATTTCCAGTCCGCATTGTGACGGTAAAATTCACAGAATACCACAGCTGTTTCGGTGGAGAAATCTTCTCCCAAATCGTAGCGCAACACTTCACGATCCGTTGCCGCATCTACCACCCGTACAAAAGCATTGGACACTTGTCCAAAGTTTTGCGCACGGGCCTCATAGTCATAAATCGTAACTGTAATACCGATACGATGGATGTTTGCAGGAATCTTTGCAAAATCAATAATAATTTGCTCGTCATCCCCGTCGCCCTCACCTGTGCGATTATCGCCTGTATGAGTAACAGCACCCGCACCACCTGTCGGGTTATTGTAGAATACAAAATCGTCAGCTGCCTTCGCTTTACCATCCTCATATAGCAGGAAAGCCGAAGCATCCAAGTCAAATTCAGCGCCACCACTGTATTTATTGGTATCCCAGCCAAGACCTACGACCACACGAGTCAAGCCTGGATTCGTTTTGGTCAGATCAATCCGTTGTCCCTTAGAAAGACTAATCGTCATACTGCATACCTGCCTTCTTCGTGTAGATTTTTTTAAGCTAAGCCGTAATCACGTGTCAACCCTGCAAGACCATCCTGGTAGCCGCTACCAATGGCATTAAACTTCCACTCACCGCTATGGCGGTACAGCTCGCCTACCACGACGCCTGTTTCGATCGAGAAATCTTCTCCCAGATCAAAGCGAACCAATTCTTCGTTGTTTGCCTCATTTACAATACGCGCATAAGCACGGGACACTTGTCCAAAGTTTTGGCTGCGTTCTTGTGCATCATAGATCGTAATCGTAAAAGCGATCTTTTCTACGTTAGCAGGTACATTGCTCAGATCAACTTTAATTTGCTCGTCATCTCCGTCACCTTCACCTGTGCGGTTATCTCCGGTATGAACGACAGAACCGTTCTCGTTTTGTGGATTATTAAAGAAAACAAAGTTCTTTTCCGTTTCTACTTTGCCGTCCGCATTCGCCAGAAATACGGATACGTCCAAGTCAAAATCCTTACCACCATCGTACTTATTGGTGTCCCAGCCGAGACCAACCATAATTTTGGACAAACCTGGGTTTGTTTTCGTCAAATCAATTTTTTGACCTTTAGATAAGTTAATTGCCATGAGTAAGTACCCCGTTTCTCATTAGTTTTGTATGAGCAACCTAAAATTACATGTAACGCTCAGCCAGCACATCAATATGTACGGCATGGGTGCCTGCACCGATTGCAGCAAACTTCCATTCGTCATTGTGGCGATAGAGCTCCCCGCAGATCAGCGCAGTCATTCCCTCAAAATTATCAGATAAATTAAACGTCACCAGTTCCTTGGAGTTGGCACCGTCCAGAATGCGGATATACGCTTTCTCGATCATGCCGAAATCCTGTTTCCGGTTTACGCAATCATATATATTCACAACAACAAGCACTTTATCGACATTGGCCGGAATCCGTGCCAGGTCAATCATAATTTGTTCATCATCGCCGTCACCTTGTCCGGTCAGATTATCACCGGAATGCACGACTGAGCCGCACGGGCTTTTTTTATTATGGAAGCATACTACATTGTCAGACTGAGTTAGTTTCCCGTTAGCATCCAGCAAAATGGCAGAAGCATCACAATCAATATTGGGTTGCTTCTTGAAGCCAAAAAATCCTTTGGACTGCACTGGGTCCCATCCCAATCCGGCTATAACCTTGGTTAGTCCTGTGTTTCCCTTGGTTAAATCAATTTTCTGGCCCTTGACCAGATTAATTACAGCCACTGATTAACACACCTCCCTTCCGTAAAATTTACAGACTAAATTCAGACGGATTCAAACCAAGAGCGCCACAAATCTCAGCAACAATCCGTTGCTCATTGGCATCAAAGTCACCGTCAGCTGCACCAATCGCACTGCATACGCCGACGACAAGTCGACCTACTTCAGGCTTGCCTTTCAATTTACCAATCGCTTTCAATGCTTCCTGTTTGCCGATTTCAGGTGAAAATTCAAAGTTCGCTACATAGTGATTGAAACGGTTGATGACCTCACCCATATCAAACACTTTCAATTCTTCACTAATATTTATGTATCCGGCCATTTTTGTTTTCTCTTCCGGACTAATAGTACCGTCGGCAAATGCTACTAATGCACAACCTGCAACAACAGCTTCCATAAAATCTTTATTCTTAAATTTCTTAACCTGGTCTCCAAGTCCTTTTTTAGTTGTATTCAACCAATTTTTAAATGTACTCATATTTCCCTCCACAATTACGTATTTGGGTATAATCTATACTAGTTAATTTCTTCCTTTACTATAACCTGAATTACGATCTTATTCTACAATAATATACAAAAATGCGGTAAATCTGATCTACCTTTTATAGGTATCCTCTCTATCTTTAGCCCTATTTTCTGTCGAAAGTATCCCTTCCATTATCCCCCATTAGATAGTGCAATTGCAAGTTTGTAGAATGGTAGACTTCTATGGATATGCAACAAAATACAATTGCTGTTCTACATATACGGTTTTGCTAAGGTAAACGTTGCGCATACTTGCGGATCAACAGCATACAAAAATAGCGTCGACCAAATTTAGGACGACGCTATTTTCACTTCAATCTATTAGGTTCGGTGGTACTATAGCTACTCTTTTAATTCCGAAGCTGAAAAACTCTGTCTAATGCAGGATATCTCTTTCACGTTGTTTAAACAAGTTACATATGCTGGTGTCTACATATCTTGCTTTTATTAAGAGTCTGTAAGCAACTCTGTTTTAGCTTTTTCAATTGCTTCGTCACGACTCTGCACTTGCATTTTTGAGTATATGGTCGAAATGTAGTTTCGAACAGTTCCTTCAGACAAGTGAACCTTGCTTGCAATTGCTTTATAACGGTGTCCTTCAGTTAAACAATGTAGAATTTCCAACTCCCGCTCTGTCAGTCCATAAGGATTCTTCATCGTCCCCGTCATTTGCTGAAACAGTGTACCTGCTACTTCTTGGGTAATCATCGTTCCTCCGTGATGCACTAGCCGTATCGTATTAGCCAGCTCTCTTGGATCAATTGTTTTTAGTACATAACCTTCAGCACCCAAAGCAAGTGATTTCGTAGCATACGAAATGTCATCAAAGGTTGTGATCATAATTACACGTATGTTAGGCCAGCTTTCTTTAATTAACTTCGTCGCAGTAATACCGTCCATCTGGGGCATATGTACATCCATTAATACAACGTCTGGCGGATCGCTGGCACATCGATCTACAGCAACGTTCCCGTCTTCTGCCGTTTGAATTCGAAAATCAGGTTCGTTTTTGAGCAACAGGCCTAAACTGTCCCGAATGAGTAATTGATCATCCACCAACAATACCTTGATCTCTGGATTACTAACATCTGTATCCTGAAGTAATGGTATAGAACAGGTCACAATCGTTCCTTCGCCTTCTTTGGAATGAAGGTATAGCTTGCCTTGAAGGGACGAAAGCCGCTCTTTCATTCCTGAAAGACCAAACCCGAACTTAATTTCGTCACTTCCCTTCCCATTGTCCTGCACCTGCAAAATGATCTGGTTATGGTCATAGTGAAGAAGCACCTGAATAGAACTGGCATGCCCATGTCGGCTGGCATTAGTCAATAATTCTTGTAAACAGCGGTACAAGGTCAGTTTTGACTGTTTTAGTACAGGAAGCGGCTCCCCCATCGTTCTGAACACAACACGAATGGCAGTATTTTTTTTGAATTCATTAATTATATTGAGCAAGGATAAATCCAAAGAGGGATCTTCCTCCATAGGGTCCATCTGATGAACTTGCTTTCGGATATCTTCGAGCCCTGTTCGACCAAGTTGAAGAACAGATTGCAATCTTTCTATCCCCTCTTCAGAAGAGATATAAGGACGTAATGTTTCCATACTTAAGATAATGGAAGTGAATGTATGACCAATCGAGTCATGAAGCTCGCGTGACATGCGATATCTTTCTTCCAATAGTGTCATTTGTTCAACCTGAGTTGAATACTGCTCAAGGGTTTGATACTGCTTTTTTATTAATTCTAGTTTTTGTTTGATCCGATCTATAGAACGAAATGCCATTTGTAATCCGAAACCAATACCGTATACAAATGAAGCATCCACTAAGTTCTGGAATACGTCCTCTATCGTCCAATGAAACGCCCCTCTTCCTCCCAGACAAAACATCACCAACGCAAGAGGAAAAGTTACCGCATGTGAACGGCCGCGGCTATAAAACGCAATCGTAAAAACAGCTGGCAAAAATAGCCGGACAAGCTCATATTGATGAGCAAATAGCGAAGAAATTCCACCCACTAGAAATACTTCAGCCAACAAATACCAGAGATAATGGCTTCGATCAATGAACAAAGGTAGTGAATAGCAAACGAGAACAGTGATAAATACAACAGTGAAAGGGAAAGATGGGCGGTCTTGATACGATAGCAAAACAAAGCAAATCAACCACAAGATTCGGAATACAGCAACAATCCATTCCTGCCAAGACCAGCGCATATTGCATCCAAACATGTAAGTACCCCATTCTTCTTAAATTAAGGTAATTTTTTCAATCTTTTCACATCATAACAAGGTCATGACATTTTGTCACTAGGGAGTATGACTGCACTCCTGATACTTTATAGACAATCAAACTGCTGGCGGGGAGGGAATCGTTGTTGTCACTATTACAGATTCGTAATTTAAGTAAAAAGATTGGGAAGAGAACCATTGTTGAAGGATTGTCCTTGGATGTGAAGGCGGGAGAAATCATGGGTCTTGTTGGCCCAAATGGAGCGGGCAAGACGACCACTATTCGGATGATCGTAGGTTTAAGTTCAAAATCAGGAGGCCAGGTATTTATCCACGGCCAAGATATCGATCGCTCCTTCGAAAAGGCAATGAGACATGTAGGGGTTATCGTCGAAAATCCTGATCTGTACAAATATCTATCCGGCTATGACAATCTGATTCATTTCTCAAGAATGTCTCCAGGGGTTTCTTCCGAACGTATCCAGGAAGTAATCTCGCTCGTTGGACTTGAGGACAGCATTGATAAGAAAGTGGGAACTTATTCTCTTGGCATGAAGCAGCGACTGGGATTAGCCGTTGTACTGGCCCATAAACCTTCCTTACTTGTGCTTGACGAGCCTACCAATGGTTTAGACCCAGCAGGAATAAGAGAGCTTCGGGAACATTTAATCAATCTGTCTCAAAAAGAAGGCGTTGGTGTTCTTATTTCTAGCCATCTTATGGCTGAAATGGAACTGATGTGTGATCAGGTGGCGATTTTAAATAAGGGAAAACTGATTGGTATCCATAATGTAGCTGAGATGATGGATAATCGGCTTGCTCCTGTTCGGTTTGAAGTAGACAGACCCGAATTGGCTCTTCCGGTATTCCAGTCCATGCTGGCGGGGAAAGAAATTATTGCAGATCAACAAACTCTACAAGTTGACATTACAAAGGATCAAATTCCGGGTATTACAAAAAAACTTATGGATACGGGGGTGAACATATACAGCGTTCAGATCACGAAACAGACACTAGAGGATAAATTTATTGAAATCACAGGGGGAATTGAAAAGTGATTCAGTTAATTCGCAATGAAAACATGAAGATTTATAAGCGTAAACGTACCTGGTTTATCATCATACTGCTTATTTTGTATGTATTAATCCAGATGGCCAATTTAAAAAGTTCTGGTATGACTGAGTACAATGAAGGCTGGAAAACACTTTTACAGCATGAAAATTCGAAGCTAACGAGAGATGCAGCAAAGTCAGACGCTCTACCCATTGAGAAAAAAATGGCAGCAGAAAAAATTTTGATGAATCAGTATTATTTGGACCATAACATCGCTCCTCAATCCAATGCTTGGAGTTTTACAGTGAGTCAATCCAGAAATTTAATTGTAGGTATCTCTCTTTTAGCTCTTATCGTGGCTGGCGATATTGTAGCCTCTGAGTTTTCTGCCGGTACAATCAAATTTTTACTGACACGTTCAGCTACACGCTCGAAAATTTATTTTTCTAAATATATTGCAACTCTCTTGTTTGGGATATTTTTGGTTCTGCTCACTTTTCTGGCTGCCATATTTTTCGGTGGTTTAATGTTTGGCTTTAAGGGGATCGGCGATCCCTACTTATTCGTCAAGGATCAAACCATTCAGCAGGCAGATATGATTCAAGCCTTGTTAGGTGGGTTTTTATTTAATATACCTTTTATGGTTATCGTGTTGACATTTGCATTTATGATTTCTGCAGCATTTCGCAGTGTTACATTTTCTATTGTATTCTCTATGCTGGCAGCTATAGCAGGATTCGTCTTGAGTATCACCATGAATGGATGGCCTTGGACAAAATATTTTGTGTTTTCCAGCACAGATCTCAATCCTTATTTTTTTGGAACAACACCAGTGGAAGGCATGACCCTGGGCTTCTCACTGTTCCTTCTTCTACTTCATCTGGTCGCTATGCATCTCGTTTCATATCCTATTTTTACAAAACGGGATGTAATCTAAATCTATACTAACTATTCTGAAATGGAGTGATTGAAATGAAATGGTTCACTACTTTAGTGATGATCTCAATGTTACTGTTAACTGCGGCCTGTTCATCCAAACCTGCAACATCTTTAAACAAGGAACTTGAACTATCATCTGCCGGTATTTCCAGCTTAGTTTTAGATAATAGCAACGGTCAAATTGAAGTTGTCGGAAAAAACAATACAGATAAAATACAAGCCAGTGTCGTTGCTAATGGCAGCAACATGGATAAGCTAAAATTAAGTCTGGAGGGAAAAGATGGTGTAGCTACGCTTAATACTTTTTTCGAAGGCCAATTCATGTCCACAGGTCCCCAAACAGTTGATGTCAAGCTCACCATTCCGGAACAAATGAAACTAGAAATTAAACATCCGCATAGAGATGGAGATATTCAAGTAACGAATTTAGCCTCGGATGTAAGCATTGAAAATGTGAATGGTAATATCACGCTTAAAGAAATCGGTGGAGCCATTGATTTAACCAACAGAGATGGGGGAATTACTATTCAAAATAGCTCATCCGATGTCAATATTGAGAATGTAAACGGACATATTCAAGCAGATAAAATAGGGGGTACTGCATATATTGAGTTAGGTGACGGCTCTCTGGATATTGATCAAGTTGCAAAAGATGTTGTCATTATTCAGAGCGGCAATGGAAAAGTAAGCATCGGTGATGTGAAGGGGAAAGTAACTCAAAGCAAAAAATAACTGAAAGACCAAAAGGCCAACTTAAGTTGGCCTTTCCATTAACATCAGGTCCTTCAATCACATCATAAGCAGAAATTCAGTTTATAATGCTGATACCCGTTCTTTTTCACCTACGCTATTAAGGACTGGTTCGGCATTTTGACTGAAAAAGTTACGTAATTCTTTGTTCTTATGAGCCATGATACCCATCACCAGAGCAACTATTCCTGAAGCTAGAGGAAGGTATACCCAATGGATTCTATCCAATAGTATTCCGTACAACCCGATTCCGAGCGGAGTTGCTAGCATAGTGATCGAGCTGATTACACCAAACACCCCGGCTCTGATATGTTCTGGAGTATATAGTTGCACATAAGATATCATGGGGACATTGCTCATCGAATTAAAAAATCCGGTGACTGCCAAAATCATAATGAAGATGAACGTCATCTGTATCAGGCTTCCTGCTGTTGAGGGAAACAACAATGGGAAACACCATGTCAAGAATAAGATGGCTTGAAGCTGAAACAGGATAAATATTTTGGTAATAACAAATTGATGTACTTTCCGACGTGAAACCACAATGGCTCCTGCAATGACTCCTACGAACCAGGCTCCTTGAATAACAGACAGTTGCTGAGCTGAAAGTTGAAGTTCCTGATAAGTCACATACGGCAGTACAACCTGGATTAACGGAGCGAGCATAAAATTGATGCCAACAAAGATGACCAGTAAATACATGATGGCTTTTTGCTTGTTTATATACGCAAACACGTCTTTTACGCTGTCTAAATAACTTGATGATACCGTTTGTTCATCAGATTTTCTGAATTGTAACCATAGTTGCATTAATCCAGCCGAAATAAATGTTATTCCGTTAATCATCACAATCGTTTCCAAGCCCCAAGCTCGATAAGTAATTGCACCCAGGATCGGGCCAAGTACATTTATGATTGCTCCTATGCTTTGATAAGAAGAGTTTGCGCTATGAACTTTTTCTCTTTCCACTAAGTTAGGAATTGACGCATTCAGCGTTAGGAACGTAAATGATTGAATTAAGCTTAATATAACGGAAAACACAGCAAGCAACATAACATTGGTTGAGTCCAACAAGAAAATGGGTAAAAAGATTAGTAGCGCTATGCCGCTTAATATTTCGGTTATGACAAGCACTTTTTTCTTATTACTCCGGTCTATAACTACACCTGCAAAAATATTGACAAATACTCCGGGCAGAATGGACAAGCCTAACACCATTGAAAATACAGTGGCCGATCCGGTGATGTCCAAAATATATAGACTTAAAGCAAACTTAAAAATCGAACTTCCTAGCTCGGATATAAGCCTGGTCACAGAAAAAATAAATAGATTCCGGCGAGCATAAAACGAGAATTCCTTTGGCTGATTCATGAGATCCCCCTATTCGGTTAGGGCAAGAGTTACAGAACGGTTGCCCAGCGTCTTTCCAATTGCTCCAAGGCACTTTGTAAATGATTCCGTACTATACTTTCGTCTTCTGAAAAAGGTAGAGTTAGTGCCATAAACAGATTAGACTCGCTATCATGCCAAACTTCGCATAAGATTCGTGATCTTCCTTCAACATTGACATTACCCATATCCACCGTTTGTAGGAGTTGATGCTCACTTCTCAGCTCACCAAGGAAATTAAATACAATTGGCATTCTATCCAAAGCCTGCTGCAAGTGTCCTCCAGATAAAGGATAATCGTTCTGTACATCCGGGTTATACATTAAATTAGCAAAGCTGATATTATGTTCAGCTGCCCATTGAACACTTTGGCGAACCTGCTGTTCTAGAGATACCAGGTTTTGGTCTAAATTTGTTAGTATCGGGATATGATCCACAAATTCACCAATAACATCATAGTAACGCTTCTCTCCAAAGCTTCGGCCATACTGCGTTACCCAAATGGGTACCTGACTAAGCTCGAAATACATTTTACAAAAAGCAGTAAACGTAAAGAATGCGATCTCCCAATGACTAGTGTTGTCCAAGGGAACTGCTCTCTCGGAAGATTTTAAATCCCACATAACGGTTGTATGCCCTTCAAGTACTGCTTTTTGATCGACAAAATTGGTTATACGACCCATTGCACGATCAAACTTATCTAGACTATAGGTAGTTACTAGTTCCAGATCGTCAACACCCTGAGGTCCTTCCATAATATGAGCTGTAAAATCAGAGTAACGATTTTTGCTCCCTTCAGGCGTTTCCTTTCCAACTCGAACACATTCATAATAAGTGTTGAACTGGTGCTTAATAATCTCACTGCTCATAAAGTCAAAGATCGAGTGCGAAAAAGGTAATATAAGCAGGTAGTCTTTCAGATTCTTTTTCACAATCAATATCCGATATAAAAGTGAATTGCTCAATTCATGCTTTTTGTAAAAATAAGGCCAGATGATATTATTCAGAATCACTTGCTGTGTATCTTCGTCATACATAGAGATATCCACCAGTGGTACAGGAAGATGATCCGGTGCTTCCCTTACTTGCCATTGCAATTCTCCGTTTTCTTCACACAGCGTACTTCTCATCAAATCTTGATCTCGAATAATCTGCAGAATCGCTTCTCCCACATACTCCATGTTCATATGTTTTTCTAGCGGAATAATCGTGCCAGAAATATCACTGTGTTGGAGATGGTAGCGTTGTGTTGGAGAAACTGGCAGTTTCTCGATCACTCCTGGGCTTAGAATAGCTTTGGAGAAAATGTCCAAATCATTGTCAATTCTTTCTGTCCATATGCTCTTAATGTCTTCAAGATTGACATTTTCTAGTTTCAGGGTTTCTTCTCCATGCCAAGTGATGTAATGAGGCTGGATCGATTCATCGCAATTCATGTCCAACAGTTCCATAATCTCTTTTTCGAAAGAAATGGCTCCCTCTTCTAAATGCAGAACAATATAAGATTTTCCATTGAATTGCTCTTGTTGTATCCATCCCTTAACGTTCAGCTTTTGATGCAGCAACGCTATAATCTGATCAAATTGTTGGGCAAGTGCAGAATGGTTCTCTTCCATTCTTTCCACATGTAGTGCCAACTCTCTAACCGTAGGGTATTGATAGATACTGCTCAACCGTAATTCACTACTCAAAATCCCCTGTAACCGAGATGCAAGCTGAATAGCCGTTAAAGAATGTCCTCCCAGTTCAAAGAAATTGTCGTCGATACCCACATGTTCAACACCGAGTACACTCATCCAGATCTCGACTAATTCCTTTTCCAGCTCGCTGCTGGGCTCTACATATTCTGTTCCGGTACCAAACTCCAGCTCAATTTCTAATAGCATACGACGATTAATCTTACCACTCGACGTGAGCGGCATCTGATCCAAGAATACAAAATAAGCTGGAATCATATACTCTGGAACTGAGACAGATAGATTTTGTCGCAACATTGCCGTTGTCACATGGGGTTCGGCAACAAGATATGCACCCAAACTAGGCGTCCCCGTTCGGTCATCAGCACGGGCAAGCACTGCCGCTGCCCGAACTCCATCATGTGCAAGCAAAGTCGCCTCAATCTCACCCAGTTCGATCCGATACCCGCGGATTTTCACCTGATGATCGATTCTGCCCATATATTCGATATTTCCATCCGGCAACCATCTGGCCAGATCTCCTGTTCGGTACATCCGTCCTCCCGGCTCGTATGGATCTTCTACGAATTTCTCTTCCGTCAATTCCTCCCGGTTGACATATCCTCGTGCTACACAGTCGCCCCCAATATGCAGTTCCCCCGGTATCCCTATCGGTTGCAAACGGTCCTTCTTGTCCAAAACGTACAATTTTACGTTATCAATCGGCTTCCCGATCGGAATGCTCTCCGGTTCATGCTCGGCAGGACAGTCATAATACGCCACCTCCACGGTCGCTTCCGTTGGGCCATACAGATTATGCAGCGTGGCACCGCCGCCTCCTATCAGGCGGTTAAACCGACGAACATGCTCTGTCATCAGCGCTTCTCCGCTGGCAAATACACGTCTTACACTGTGCATTTTCCCCGCAGCTCCGCTGTGTTCCATGTATTCCAGAAACGCTCCCAGCATCGACGGCACAAAATGCAATGCCGTTACCCGGTTAGCCTCAACCGTTTCAGCTATTGTTGCCGGGTCCTTCTCTCCTCCTGGCTCCAAAAAGCATACCGTTGCCCCTTGGATGGCCCACGAGAATAATTCCCACAACGATACATCAAAGGTATACGGTGTCTTTTGCAGGATCACATCCTCCGCTCCAAACGGAATCCGCTTTTGCATCCAGTGCAGACGATTGATCAGCGAGGCGTGCTCAATCATGACTCCTTTGGGCTTACCCGTAGATCCCGAGGTGTAAATCACATACACCAAATCCGTCGAGCGATTGATCGATTTCGGATTCTTTTCTCTTCCTGTTTGCTCCTTTTCCTGTACCAGCAAATCTTCGATAGCGATCAGTTCCCGGGTTGTTCCATGACAACGAAGCTGCTCCGCTAACTCTTGCTGGGTCAATAAAATGGATGCTCCACTGTCCTCCAGCATGAACGCCAGTCGTTCTTCAGGGTCCTCTGGATTCAGCGGCAGATAGGCTCCACCTGCTTTCAAGATTCCTAGTAGTCCGATAATCATCTCCAACGACCGGTGAACCGCGATCCCCACCACACGATCAGGTCCTACTCCTTTTTCCCGCAGCACATGAGCCAACCGATTCGCTTGGGCATTTAGCTCCTGATACGTTAGTTGCCGTCCTTTATAAAGGGCTGCCGGATGTTCCGGTGTTCGCTCCACCTGCTCCTCAAACAATTGATGGATTGTCTTCTCTCGCGGATAGATCGCCGTCGTATTGTTAAATTCATTCAAAATCACTTCTTTCTCTGGTAAAGAAGTTACTTCAATTGAGGATATACTCATCTCCGGATTATCCACGATTTGTCGGACCACGCCATTTAAATGATTTTTTATACGTTCCACAAATTCTCTACTTAAGGTATCAGCGTTGTACAGAAACTTAATGTTCAGTTCTTCTTTTAGGGAAACAATAAGATTAAAGTCATAGTTTGTCTGTTCATAAAAGGCCATATCTCGCACGTGAATTTTCAGATTGTGCTTCTGCAGCGCCTCTTCTTCGCCATACTCAGGGTAATTTTCAAACACAATAATATGATCTAACAGGCTTTGTTTCAGTGTAGATATGGATTGAATGTCTGCTAACGATGTGTACTCATACTTAACCGATTCAATGGAGCTTTGTTGAGCTCTCTTGGCCATTTCAATGAAGCTTTCATTCTCCTCGCCATAAATTCGCACGGGAATCGTATTAATGAAAATACCTACCATGCTCTCAATGTCCGGGATTACTGGCGGTCGCCCTGAAACGACTGCTCCAAATACTACATCGTTGGTATTGTTATATCTTTGAAGCAATGCCCCCCATATGGATTGGAACAATGTGTTGACCGTAATCCGATTATGAGATGCAATCTCTGTTAATCGTCGTGTCAGTGTTTGGTCTAACGAAAATTCCAGCTGACTCGTCTGGTAACCACTTTCTTTAGCCTGCAATTTCGACGTCTTTGGTATAACTGCACATTGCGTATATCCATCCAAAGCCTGTTTCCAATATTGCATGGACTCCTCTTTGTCCTGCTTTTCCAGCCAACGAATATAAGTTGAATAAGCAGGGGCTGTTTCAGACTTAAGCGGTCTACCATCTTTCAATTCTAGATACATGCTCATAAAATCGTGGTAGACAATTCCTACGCACCATCCATCCATAATCATATGATGGAAAGTCCACATCATAAGGAACTTATCAGGAGTTGTTTTTAATACATTTATACGTATTAGTGCCTCATTGGATAAATCAAATCCATGCAGAAGATCTTGTTTTTTGCAATCCTCAAGATACACGGTAATTTCTTGCTCATTCATCCTGGTAAGGTCATAAAACTGAAACTCTGTATGTTGATGTTTACGCACAATTTGCCGAGGTTCATGTATACCGGTAAACACAAAATTCGTACGCAATACTTCATATTTTGCCAACAATTCTTGAAAACTCTGTTCCAGAAGCTCCTGCTGTAGTTCACCTTCCATTTCAATCGCGACTTGTTCCACATAAGCTGTAGTTTCCGGCTCCATCATGTAATGGAACAGCATTCCCTGCTGCATAGGTGTTAACGGGTAGATATGCTCTACCTGTTCAGTCCCACCAAACTGTGTGAGAATCTGATCTAATTCAGGAATAGAGAGAGTATGGTCTTGGTAATCAGATGGTGTGAGAACCTTCTGTGAAATGCTTGTACAGTGATTAATTAACATTTTTAAATGCTCAATATACATAAGGGATAATTGTTCAATAGCATGGTCTTCATGCTCGCCGCGAATATATCCAAATTCAAGTAACAGTTGGTCTTGGGAAACAATACTGTTGATGTCCAGTGTAAAATGGCTTTCTGCCCCTTCACCAACAGAACGTCCCGGAGATAACGGTGACGATTCAAAGCTTCCCTCTTGCGTACCATCCATAAATTGTCCCAGATAATTAAAACTGATTTGTGGCTGTATGTTAAAATCTAAATCTTGAATATGCTCCACATCGGTCAAATACTTCAGAACTCCGTATCCAATCCCTCGATTAGGGATATGCCGAATCATTTCCTTAGTTCGCCGAATAACAGATGAAATATCTTCACTATCCCTCATATCCAGCACAACAGGAAACATCGAAGTAAACCAGCCTATGGTTCGAGTAACATCAATCTCCTCCATAATCTCTTCCCTGCCATGTCCTTCAAGATTAATAGCGAAGATTTTACTACCCGCCCATTGCTTAATAGCCAATCCAAGTGCTGATAACAATAAGTCATTAATTTCGGTATTATAGGCCTGATGAGCAGTTCCAAGCAGTAGCTGTGTATCTTGCTTGTCCAACCGGACAGCTATACTCGTTCTTTCTTTTTTCACTCCACCCTCTTCAGTAACTGCTCTCTTCTGAGGAAATGGAGACTCACATTGAACACCTTCAATTTGCTGCCAATATGCCTTCTCCTTTAGTAAAGCCCGACTATTCGAATACTCTGCAAGCCGGTCAGACCAATACTGAAAAGAGTCCGTTTTATCCGGCAAAGTGATAGTCTCACCTTGTAATGCCTGGGTATATGCGCTCTCCAAATCCTCTAATAAGATTCGCCAGGAGACTCCATCAATAACTAAATGGTGAATAGCAATCAGCAAATGCTGACCTTGATCTGTTTGGAACAAGCCAACCCGGATAATCTCGCCTGCTCTTAAGTCCATGGTAGCCTGTAGCCGACTAGCCTCTTCCTCAATCTTGCTTTCAGCATCGTTATTTCCTTGTAGATTATAAATATTTAAATGAAGAGGCTTTAACTGCGTTTCCATATGGTATTGGCTAACAGAACTCTGACCGATCTCATACACCATTCGTAGGGCATCATGGTGAATAATAATATCCTCCAAAGCAGTTTTTAGGGCTTCTTCATCAAATACACCACTAGTAAACAACATAACCGCTTGATTAAAATGGTTCCGATCATCCTGTACATTTTCGAAGAACCATTTTTGGATTGGAGTTAGCTGTACCTCACCTGTTACCGCCTTCTGGTCAATGATTCTGGAACGACGTTGGACATATGGTGCTACTTGCTGAACAGTAGGGTGCCGAAATATGTCCTTCATATCCAGCTTTAATCCCTCTTGACTCAACCTTGCGATAACTTGAATGGCCTTAATAGAGTCTCCTCCAAGGTCAAAAAAACTGTGACTAATTCCAATTCCCTCTTGTCCCAGTACGCCTTCCCAAATTTTGATCAACTTCTCTTCCGTAGGGCTTGTCGGTGGTTCATACAGCGTGCTTAAGTCTAAGTTGATATGAGGCTCTGGCAATTTCTTCTGATCCACCTTGCCATTAGCGTTCAGCGGCAAACTGTCTAGCAGTATTAAGCTGGATGGCAACATGTAATCTGGTAAATACTTCGCCAAGTAACGGCGAATAGCTGAAGTATTTAATTCCCCGTCTGTCACCATATATGCAGAAATACGATTTTGGCCGGATTGATCCGGTTTAGCTACAACTATTGCCTCTTTAATGCGTTCATGGGATAGTAGTTGATTTTCAATTTCTCCAAGCTCTATACGGAACCCCCTAATTTTCACCAGATGATCTTGGCGGCCTACAAATTCAATATTTCCATTTGGAAGCCATTTTGCAATGTCACCTGTTTTGTACATTTTCTCGCCTGGATTAAATGGATTGTCTATAAACTTTTCTTTTGTAAAATCAGGTAGGTTCAAATAGCCCCGGGAAAGTGCATCGCCTGCTATACAAAGCTCTCCCGGAATACCAATAGGCTGCAATTTAAGATTTTTATCCAGAATATACACAGTAGTACCTGTAATCGGGGCTCCAATCGGAATTGTACCTTTCCGTTCATGAATCTGATCTACACCATAACAGGTAGCAAAGACCGTGCTTTCGGTAGGACCGTACATATGCAGCATTTTATGGGGTCCGATATGTTCAAACAACTTACTCACATGCGGAAGTGAAACCCGCTCTCCACCAAAAAGTACTTTGCGAATTGTAGTAAAACATTCAATATTGGTTTCTATCAACGTGTTAAACAAGGCGGTAGTAATAAAAAATACCGAGACATTTTCATTTCGAATTAAGAAAGACAGTTTTTCTGGATTCAGCATATTCTCTTTACGTAAGAGAACCAGCTTAGAACCATTGACCAGAGCGCCGAATATATCGAAGACTGACCCATCAAAGGCATAGTTAGATAACTGCAAGAGAATATCCTGTTCTGTAAGATCGATATAATTGGAGTTTTTAATCAATCTTCCCACGTTATAATGCATGGTCAGATTCCCTTTTGGTTTACCTGTTGAGCCAGAGGTATATAGCACATATGCCAAATCATCCGGTTCATTCACATAAGGTAAGTTACTAGAATCTGAATCCTTAACGATCATATCGAGCTGATCCAAATCAAGGATTTCCCCTGCAAATCCATCTGCTCCTGCCTCTTTTATGAAAGTTGATTCAGTCAGAACATGATGGGAAGCCAATAATAGTGTTATCTTGCAATCGTATAGCATCAGACTAATTCGCTCCGCAGGATAATCTGGTGCCAGAGGAACATATGCACCCCCAGCCTTTAAAATCCCTAGGATTCCGACTATCATTTCAAAAGATCGCTCTACCATAATGCCAACAAGCGTATTGGCCTGTACTCCTTTTTCTCTAAGCACTCTGGCAAGCTGATTCGCTTTATCGTTTAACTCGCTGTAAGTCCATTGTTGTTCCTCGAACGATACTGCGACACGCTCCGGCGTCTTCGCTACCTGCTCTTCAAAGAGCTGATGCAGCAATTTTCGGTTCTCTTTCTCGTTAGAAGCGGGTACCGTATTAAATTTCGTTAACAGGATCTCTTCTTCGGATGCAGTTACCATGTTTACGTCGCTAATCCGGAGATCCGCAGAGTCCACAATAGTCTGCAAAATCTGCAAATAATGCTTCGACATTCTCTCAATACTTTCTTTGTGAAACAGCTTGTTACAATAATCAATTCGAAAAAAGAGTCCCTCTTGATCCGCTTCTGCTGTTAACGTTAAATCAACTTTGGCTATGCCAGCTTCAACAGAATACGGTGATATGGATATCCCGTCAGCTTGCAGGCTTACCGAATCGGTATTTTCTAGAGAGAACATCGTATCAAACAGAGGATTTCGGCTTAAATCCCTGTGAAGTTCGAGCTTATCTACAAGATCTTCTATTGGATAATCCTGATGTTCGAAAGCTTCCAGGCTGCTTCTTTGCACCTCCAGTAAAAATTGCTTGAGCGTTTTGTCAGCAGCTGGACGGTTGCGCAGCACTAGTGTGTTAACGAACATCCCCATAATATTTTCTAAATCTGTATGATTACGACCTGCTATTGGAGACCCTACCACGATATCTTCCTGGCCTGAATACTTATGCAGCAACACGTTGTAAGCCGATAGCAGTACCATAAATAAAGTGGTCCGATTTTCTGCAACAAATTGCTGTAGACTTTCACGAAGTGTCTTGTCAGCTTGAAAAGAATACCGGTCACCTTCAAAGCTTTGTACTTGAGGCCTCGTGAAATCAGTTGGTAGATTAAGGACAGGAAGCTCATCCGAAAACAAGTCTAACCAGTACTGTTCCTGCTTCATCAAGTGTCCTTCTTTGATCCACTCACTGTTCCAAACGGCGTAGTCTTTATATTGAATACGCAATGGTGGCAGCGAGTTCCCGTGATACAATGTCGTGAAATCATTAGCCAAAACGCTCATGGAAACGCCATCTGCAACAATATGGTGCATATCTACCATCAAAATATGCCTATTGTCCGAAATACGCACCAGCTTCGCCCGCAATAATGGAGCCTGACCTAAGTTAAACGGTCTTACGAACGATTTGAATATCGCTTGAATCTGTTTGTCCTGTGCTTCTATTTCGATATCATCAGCCTGTTGGAAACTTAGTTGAAATGGAACCTCACTATGAATTTTTTGTACTGGCTCCTCTGTGCCCCACTCAAATGATGTCCGCAATGCCTCATGCCTATCTATTAGATCCCTGAACACTCGCTCCAGCCGCTGGATGTCCAGTTCTCCCTCCATCAGTAAGGCAAAGGGCATATTGTATGCTGTTTCTGCTCCTTCAAACTGATGTAAAATCATTTGTCTCTTTTGAACGGATGTCACTGGATAAGAATCGCGTAGCTCGGCAGGAGCAATATCCATCATCGTCCCAGCTGCAACCTCTGGTCCGCAGATCAAAACACTCATTTCTTCGATGGTCGGATGTGCAAAAATATCACGGAGTGGAATTTCAACTTGCAGCAACTTATTGATTCGAGACATAAGTCGAGTCGCCGTTAGTGAATGTCCACCCAGTTCAAAAAAGTTGTCATGTATACCGATGGAGGATATGTCCAGCAACTTCTCCCAAATCTCGGCTAGTTTTCTTTCCGTTTCGTTTCTTGGTGCAACATAGCTGGTGGCTCGCATCCCATGATCTGGTTCGGGTAGCGCTTTACGGTTAACCTTGCCACTGGACAGGTGCGGCATAACATCTAGCCGAACGAAATGACTCGGCACCATGTAATCCGGTATGAGCGCCTTCAAGTGTGCCCTTAAAATAGATGTGTTCAAACCCTCTCCGCTTTCAACATATGCGCATAAATATTTGCCCCCATCTCGATCATCAAGGGCAAGTACTGTAGCCGCCTTGACACCTTCGTACGCGAGTAAGGCCGCTTCAATCTCACCCAGTTCGATCCGGTAGCCCCGAATTTTCACCTGATGGTCGATCCGACCCATATATTCAATGTTTCCATCCGGCAGCCATCTCGCCAAGTCTCCCGTCCGGTACATCCGTCCCCCTGCTGCATAAGGGTCCGCTACGAATTTCTCCTCCGTCAGTTCTTTCCGATTCACATATCCCCGGGCTACGCAGTCCCCTCCAATGTGCAGCTCGCCCGGTACACCTATCGGCTGCAATCGGTCTTTACGGTCCAAAATATACAATTTCACATTATCAATCGGCTTCCCGATCGGAATGCTCTCTGGTTCCTGCTCGGCAGGACAGTCGTAATACGCCACCTCTACCGTTGCCTCTGTCGGTCCATACAGGTTGTGTAGCGTGGCTCCTTCGGCTCCCAGCAAACGGTTAAACCGGCGGACATGTTCTGTCATCAGCGCTTCCCCGCTGGCAAATACACGCCGGACACTGCGCATTTTCCTAGCGGCTCCGCTGTGCTCGATGTACTCCAGGAATGCTCCCAGCATGGATGGTACAAAATGGATCGCTGTTACCCCGTTGGCCTCCACCGTTTCGGCTATCGTTGCCGGGTCTTTCTCGCCTCCCGGCTCCAGAAAGCATACCGTCGCTCCCTGAATCGCCCACGAAAACAGCTCCCACAACGATACGTCAAAGGTGTATGGCGTTTTTTGCAGGATCACATCCTCCGCTCCAAACGGAATTCGTTTTTCCATCCAGTGCAGACGGTTGATCAGCGATGCGTGCTCAATCATGACCCCCTTCGGCTTGCCGGTGGAGCCTGACGTATAAATCACGTACACCAAATCGGTTGAGCGGTTAACGGGTTTCGGGTTCTTCTCGCACTCTTCTCCTGTAAGCTCCATCCCCTCCATCAGCAGATCTTCTATAGCGATCAGCTCGCGATTGGCTCCGTGCGGATGAAGGCGGTCCAACTGATCCCGCTGGGTCAGCAGGATAGATGCCTCGCTATCCTCCAGCATGAATCCCAGCCGTTCTTCCGGGTCCTCTGGATGTAGCGGCAAATACGCCCCGCCTGCCTTCAAAATCCCCAGCAGGCCGACGATCATCTCCAGCGATCGATGAACTGCGATGCCCACCATTTGGTCGGGCCCGATCCCTTTCTTCCGCAGGACGTGAGCCACCCGATTCGCTTGGGCATTCAGCTCCCGGTACGTCAATTGCCGATCTTTGTATAGGGCTGCCGGATGTTCCGGTGTTCGCTCCACCTGCTCCTCAAACAATTGATGAATCGTCTTCTCCCTTGGATAAGGCGCAGCCGTCCCGTTGAATTTCTTCAAAATCAATTCTTTTTCTTCTGGCAGAATAATATCTATTTCGTTCAAAACTACATCAGCAGATGAAACCACAGTGCGGGCGATTTCTTCAACATGTCGACCTAATCGATCTATATATGCTGGTTCGTATAATAGACCGTTATAGCTGAATTTCATCCGCAGTTTCTCACCGGGGACAACGTTAAGATTGAAGGAATAATTAGTTTGTTCAAAGCCAGCCATCTCCGAAACCGCTAAACTGTTTTCGTCCGCGTGATCGGAGGCTTCCTCCATACCCGGGAAGTTTTCAAAAGCCAAAATATGGTGTATCAGATTACTCTTCAACAAACTCCCCGCCTGAATATCAGCAAGAGGCACATAATGGTGCTCTCCCGCCTCCATAACCGAATGTTGTACATGCTGGACGAATTCCGAAAAAGCAAGATGATCCTCTTCACTTGATATACGCACTGGAATAGTATTGATAAATAGGCCCACCATATTTTCTGCTCCCGGAATATCTGACGGACGACCGGAAACGACAGAGCCAAATACCACGTCGCGGGTGTTGTTGTATTTCATCAATAGCAGACCCCAGATGGAGTGAAACAATGTACTCAAAGTAACCTTGAGTTCTTTGGCCAGTGATTCCAACTGACCTGTTAATTGCGAATCAAAGCTAAAGATTTGCTGCTGTGGATCGTAATCAACGTGGCTCCCTTTACCACTCGTAGGCAAGATGCTTTGCTGTTCAAAACCATCCAAATATCGCTCCCAAAACATAAGCGCTGTATCTGTATCCTGCTTGTCCAGCCATTTGAGGTATTTTTCATAAGAAGGAGCTTCACCTAGCTGAACTGGCTCATTTTTTTTCAATGATGTGTAGATCTGGAACCATTCTTTCAGAACGATTTCTAAGCACCATCCATCCATAATGATGTGATGGAAGCTAACGATCAGCTTGTATACATCAGACGCACACTGCAATATGGAGACCCGGAATAACTCATCCCGGGTGATATCAAATCCGTTGGCCTTATCACGTTGAACAAACTGTTCTATATAGGCCACCTGGTCAGATTGCGTTAGTGAAGAAATGTCTTCAAAGTGAATGGATGGATGCTTCTGCCGGAATACGATCAATTTAGGCTCTTCAATATTGACGTGAAAAACATTGCTGCGCAATATCTCATGGCGCTCAAATAGAACAGAAAGACTTCGGTCCAGAAGCTCTACCTCGAGTAAGCCGTTCAGGGTAAGACTCACTTGTTCAAAATAGGCGTACGAAGTTTGATCTAGCAGGCTATGGAACAAGATTCCTTGTTGCATCGGAGTTAATCGGAATATACTTTGAATTTGCAGATCTTTACTCATAAGCCACCGCCTAGGAAGATGTATTATTTTTATAGTAGGCCATAATCTCATCCAAATCGTTAATTGAAAGATTCTCATCGCTCACATCTGCGGGAGTCCATTCCTTCTCCTTCTTTTCAGAGCAATGCTCAATAATTTCTAGCAAACGACTTTGCAAGAAATTTCCCAATTTTTGAATACTCGATTCAGCATATTCACGACTGCTATACTCAATCCCGAGGGTTAATATCCCCTGTTCGATACTGCCATTAATATCAAGCACAAATGGTGTCTCGGTCTCCTGACTTACCGTCCGGCCCGGAGAATACTTTGATTCGACAAATAAAGGCGCAACGGAGCCTGAATCAATCTGGCCGTGATAATTAAAACGGATTTCAGGTGCAAAATTTCCCTGATTAGTACTTTTCAAATCGTGTAGGGTCATATATTCCAGAATTCCGAAGTCAATGCCCTTATTAGGAACACGTCGCAACGTTTCCTTGGTCAGCTTAATTTGGTAAGCTAAATCGGTATTATGCTTCATATCCAGATGAATAGGATACATCGTAGTAAACCAGCCGACCGTTCTGGTTATATCTATATCATCAAAAATCTGTTCCCGTCCGTGCCCTTCCAACAAAATGGTAAATTCGTCATTATCAGTCCAGTCTCTCAATGCCAGCCCAAAGGCTGTCAACAGTAGATCGTTTACATTCGTACTATAAGCCTTGTGTACATCCTTCTGTAGACGATCTGTTTGTTGCTTGGAAAGCCTTACGTTGCAGATTTCCAGGTCTTTCCCTCTTCTGTCAGCGGCCGGATAGTCTTTATGAAGCGGTTTACTGGCATGACGGATTACATTCTCCCAATAACGTTTGTAACGAGCTGGACGCCCACCCTTTGCATCATCACCAAGGCGATGGGTCCAATCCTTCCATGAATGGGTCTTCGCCTGAAAGAGGATTTCTTCATTATTAAGTGCCTGCATATACCCCTGCTCCAAATCTTCCAATAGAATTCTCCAAGAAACTCCATCTACCACCAAATGATGAATCGCGAGTAGTAAGTGATCACCTTGAGCGGTGTGAAACAACCCCGCTTGCACAAGCGGACCGTTTTCTAAATTCATGCGCCGCTGAATCGCTTCGCTGAGGGTCTGGATTGCTTCTTCAATGGATGACTCATGGCTTACATCCAGAGCAGTAAGAGCATATGCCTTTCGATTCGTACCATGAATGATGGGAATAATTTTGTCCTGATTCGCTGTATATGTCATTCGTAAGGCATCATGATGCTCAGTCAGCTTACACAACACCTGATCGACCAGTTCTTCCTCCCACCCATTTTGGCTATACAACATAACGGCCTGGTTCCAATAGTTGGATTCCGTGAACTGTTGCTCAAAAAACCATCGTTGGATAGGGGATAGCTCAGCCTCTCCTTCAATAATCCCTTGCTCGGCTTGAACACTGACTGCTCTTAGATCTGGAGTCAGGCTACCTATCGTTTGATGACGGAAAAGGTCCTTAATTTCCATGCGATATCCGTGCTTGCTTAGACGTGTGGAAATTTGAATAGCTTTAATCGAATCCCCGCCCAATTCAAAAAAGTTATGATTCGTTCCGATAGGAGCATAGCCAAGAACCTCTTGCCAGATTTCCGCCATCAACGTTTCAACCTTATTGGATGGAGGAATATAATCTACCTCAATCGACAGACTGTGATCAGGCTCAGGCAATGCTTTTCTGTCGATCTTGCCGCTCGATAGATAAGGCATAGCTTCCATAGATACGATATAAGCAGGCACCATATACTCGGGAAGGACTTCTTTAATACGAGCCTTTAATGCTTGTACATTGAATTCCTGGGCATGTTCAACATAGGCGCATAAATAACTTCCCCCAGAACGGTCATCACGAGCAAGCACTACTGCCGTCCGTACCCCTTCGTAGGCCAGTATTGCCGCTTCAATCTCACCCAGTTCGATCCGGTAGCCCCGAATTTTCACCTGATGGTCGATCCGACCCATATATTCAATGTTTCCATCCGGCAGCCATCTCGCCAAGTCTCCCGTTCGGTACATCCGTCCCCCCGCCGCATAGGGGTCCGCTACGAACTTCTCCTCCGTCAGTTCTTTCCGATTCACATATCCCCGGGCTACGCAGTCCCCTCCAATGTGCAGCTCGCCCGGTACACCTATCGGCTGCAATCGGTCTTTATGGTCCAAAATATACAATTTTACGTTATCAATCGGCTTCCCGATCGGAATGCTCTCTGGTTCCTTCTCGGCAGGACAGTCGTAATACGCCACCTCTACCGTTGCCTCTGTCGGTCCATACAGGTTGTGTAGCGTGGCTCCTTCGGCTCCCAGCAAACGGTTAAACCGGCGGACATGTTCTGTCATCAGCGCTTCCCCGCTGGCAAATACTCGCCGGACACTACGCATTTTTCCGGCGGCTCCGCTATGCTCGATATACTCCAGGAATGCTCCCAGCATGGATGGCACAAAATGGATCGCTGTTACCCCGTTGGCTTCCACCGTTTCAGCTATCGTTGCCGGGTCTTTCTCGCCTCCCGGCTCCAAAAAGCATACTGTCGATCCCTGAATCGCCCATGAGAACAGCTCCCACAACGATACGTCAAAGGTGTATGGCGTTTTTTGCAGGATCACATCCTCTGCTCCAAACGGAATTCGTTTTTCCATCCAGTGCAGACGGTTGATCAGCGATGCGTGCTCAATCATGACACCCTTCGGCTTGCCGGTGGAGCCTGACGTATAGATCACGTACACCAAATCGGTTGAGCGGTTAACAGATTCCGGGTTCTTCTCGCATTCTTCTCCTGTAAGCTCCATCCCCTCCATCAGCAGATCTTCGATAGCGATCAGCTCGCGATTGGCTCCGTGCGGACGAAGGCGGTCCAACTGATCCCGCTGGGTCAGCAGGATAGATGCCTCGCTATCCTCCAGCATGAATCCCAGCCGTTCTTCCGGGTCCTCTGGATGTAGCGGCAGATACGCCCCGCCTGCCTTCAAAATCCCCAGCAGGCCGACGATCATCTCCAGCGATCGATGAACTGCGATGCCCACCATTTGGTCGGGCCCGATCCCTTTCTTCCGTAGGACGTGAGCCACCCGATTCGCTTGGGCATTCAGCTCCCGGTACGTCAATTGCCGATCTTTGTATAGGGCTGCCGGATGTTCCGGTGTTCGCTCCACCTGCTCCTCAAACAATTGATGAATCGTCTTCTCCCTTGGATAAGGCGCAGCCGTCCCGTTGAATTTCTTCAAAATCAATTCTTTTTCTACCACAGTTAACAAATCGGTATCACCTATGGTTTGTGTGCTATTAGCTACAAACGACCTTAGCACCACCACCATATGATCCAAGAAGCGTTCGACAGTGTCCTTTTGGAACAAAGCACTGTTATACTCCAAATTTAAATGAAGGTAGCTACCTGTTTCTTCCGCACTCAAGGTTAAATCAAATCGGGAAACACCTGGATTGAACGGAAACGGTTTGAATTCCAACCCACTAGATTGTAGCGGCTGTCCTTTTGTATTTTGCATGACAAACATGGTGTCGAAGATCGGGCTTCGGCTCACATCTCTCCGCAGCGCAAGCTTTTCGACCAATTGCTCAAAGGGATATTCCTGATGCTCAAAAGCAGATAAAACCGTTTCCTTAACTTCGTCCAGAAAAGCTGAAAGACTCTTCTCCGCTGAAGGGCTAGTACGTAGTGCCAACGTATTAACAAACATGCCGACGATCTTTTCTGTATCTGGATGTCTTCTCCCAGCAACCGGTGTACCGATGACAATGTCATCTTGTCGTGCATGCTTGGACAAAACAACGTTATATACAGCCAGTAAAATCATGAACAATGTACTTTGAGTTTCAGCTGCAAGTTTGTGAAGCGGCTCTGTTATATCATCGCCCAGGATTCGGGATACCGTGTTACCTTCATAGCTTTGAATAGACGGTCTTGGGAAATCCGTTGGTAGCTCCAGTACAGGCGGATCATGTTTAAAGAGATCCAGCCAGTAGGATTCCTGCTCTTTAATAAATCCATGATTTATTTGCTCATTATGCCAGTTAGCATAATCTTTGTACTGAACGGATAGAGGCGGAAGCGCCTGTCCATCATATGCTTTTACAAATTCATCCATAATAATAGACATAGAAACGCCGTCCGAAATAATATGGTGTAAATCAACCAGCAGCATATTTTTGTTCTCTGTCAACGGGATCAGCTCGCCTCTTAATAAAGGGGCACGGCTCAGGTCAAACGGTTGGACGAATTCACTTAGCACCGTTTCTATATGCTGTTCCTCTGAATCCTCTTTGCTGGTCAGACTATGAATTTTCAACTCAAATTCTACTTCGTCATGTACGCTTTGAACCGGCTCTCCGTTGATCCATGAGAAAGAAGTGCGCAATGCTTCATGCCTGTGAATCAGAGTGTTGAAAGCCATTTTCAACCGTTCCTGATCCAGATGTCCTTGAACGAGCATGACAGAAGGCATATTGTAAACCAGTTCCGCTCCTTCAAGTTGATGCAATATCATCTGACGTCTTTGCGAGGAGGAAACTGGATAATAGGTTTGATCAGAAAGTAGAGCAATTTCGGTAAATGTACCTGCCCCTCTCCCGATGGTACGTTCAATGAGTTTGCTCATGCTTTCCACAGTTGGGTACTCAAATATTTCACGCATAGGCAACTCGACCTGGAATTCTCGAATAATTTTCCCAATCAGTATTGTAGCCTTCAGCGAATGTCCACCCAGTTCAAAAAAATGGCTGTGTACACCTATGGGGCTCACATGCAGAATATCCTCCCACAAACGTACTAGACGAGTTTCTGTATCTGTTCGAGGAGCTACAAACCCCTGCTCCCGAATCACATGACGGGGCTCAGGAAGCGCTCCTCGGTTCACCTTTCCATTAGGCGTAAGAGGTATCGTAGCCATCTGTATCAGATGAGCAGGTACCATATACAAGGGCAGAGACGCTTTCAAATAGGATCGTATTTCCTGTGTTAAGAGTTCATGGTCCGAAACAATATAAGCGCATAAATACGTTTCGTCCTCTTGGTCTTTTCTAGATAGAACAACGGCTTCTCTGATGTCATGATGAGAGAGCAGGACCTTCTCGATTTCTCCAGTCTCAATACGATATCCACGGATTTTCACCTGGTGGTCTGTTCTTCCGAGATACTCCACATTGCCGTCGGGGAGCCACTTCGCCAAGTCCCCTGTCTTATACATACGCTCTCCGAAAACGAAGGGACTATCCGTGAATCTTTCGTCCGTTAGATCGGGTTGATTAATGTAGCCTAGGGCTACTCCTGTACCAGCAATATAAAGTTCGCCCGGAATACCAACAGGAAGCAATCTCCCCTCCTGATCCAAAATGTACAACCGGGTATTGTCAATAGGCTTACCAATTGGAATACTCTGCAAATCATCTCCATCCGGGCAATCAAACCATGTTGCATCCACTGTTGCCTCCGTTGGTCCGTATAAATTATGCAGAGTTGTGCCATTCGGCTTTCGAAGCAAAGTATTAAACCGTCTGGCTTGCTTTACTGTTAGTGCCTCCCCGCTAGCGAAAACTCGTTTAATACTGCTGAGTTTCCCCTCTGCTTGGTGCTGCTCAACATACTCCAAAAAAACAGACAACATGGAAGGCACAAAATGAAGGGTTGTAATTTTCTGTTCTGCCACCGTGTCCACCAGTAGCTTGGGATCCTTCTCCCCATCAGGCGGAAGAAAGTAGACTGAAGCTCCGGCTATAGCCCACCAAAATAGTTCCCATACAGAAACATCAAAGGTGTAAGGCGTTTTCTGTAAAATGATATCGTCCACACCAATCGGATACTTTTTTTGCATCCAATGAAGTCGATTCACTATAGAGGTGTGACGAATCATAACTCCTTTAGGCTTACCTGTAGAACCGGATGTATAAATTACGTAAGCTAAATCTTCCGGCCCACTGTAAGGTTCAAGATTAGTTTTTTCAGTTGGCCAGTCTGCTCCGATCGCAAGCACGCTGATATTCGCTGAAATATCCTTCAATGTAGTTTGGATTTCCTGTTGCACCAGCAGGATGGAAGCTCCGCTGTTACCCGCTATATATTGAATTCGTTCCAGAGGATCCTCTGGATTGATTGGCAAGTAAGCCCCCCCTGCCTTAAGAATAGCCATGATCCCGACTAGCATCTCCGGTGAGCGATAGGCTGCAATCCCAACAATCTGGCCAGTTTGCACCCCTTTCATCCTCAAGACGCGAGCCAATCGATTAGCCCGTTCGTTCAATTCCAGATAAGTTAACCGCCCATCAGCGAATGCTGCTGCCAAACGATTCGGCGTCAGTGCCACCTGCTCTTCGAATAGCTGTTGAATCGTTTGACTTTGAGGATATAAGGCATCTGTATCATTAAAATCTCGCAGGATTCTGTATTTTTCCTCGCCAGAAAGCAAATCAATATCATCCACATTCATATGCGGATTAGAAACTACCTGTTCAGCTATTTGTTTTAGGTGCAGTTCAATTCTTTCAATATCTGAAGCTTGATAAGCAATACTGTTATAGCCAAACTTAACTTTCAATTCTTTACCAGGAATGACTCCAATATTAAAATCATAATTCGTTTGCTCAAAGCCCTCGGTTTCCACAATTGAAACAAGCTGTTCTCCTTCACCACCAGCAAGCTCTTCAGTAATTGGGTAGTTCTCGAATGCTATGATATGGTGGATTAAGCTCTTGCCCAGTGGGGTTAGCATCTGAATATCAGCCAAGGATAGAAAATGGTACTTCCCCGATTCCATCATATTCTGCTGAAATTGCTTGATTATCTGGGAAAATGTTTGTGCTTCTTTATGACAAATACGTACAGGAATCGTATTAATAAATAAGCCAACCATTTTCTCCGACCCTTCCAGCTCAGCTGGACGGCCGGAAACAACGGAACCAAATACCACATCTTTGGTGTTATTGTATCTTTGCAGCAACAGACCCCATATCCCATGAAATACAGAACTTAAGGTTACCTGATTTTGTTGTGCTATCATTTCCAAACCACGGGTTAACTGCCCGTCCAAGGTGAAAATATGGTTGTTCAGCTTGTAGCTTCCATCCTCAGTTGACTTGCTGCTAAGAGGTAAGCCACTTTGCTCTTCCACACCTGATAATTGTTGTTCCCAATAAGCAAGAGCTGTCTTCTTATTTTGCTGCCCTAACCAACTGATATACCGGCTATATGGAAATACTGCGTCCAATTCTGGCTTCTTCCCGAGGGAATAAGCCCTGTAAATTTGGAACAGATCCTTCGCAATTGTACCAATACACCAGCCATCCATAATGATGTGATGAAAGCTTAGAACCATTTTGCAGCTTGTATCACTTAATGCAAGAACACTTATCCGAATAAGGATATCCTTTTCCAGATCAAAACGCATTTTTCGATCATTAATCGTAAAATTATCAACATATAAACGTTGTTCTGCTTCACTTAATTCCGTAATGTCTCTATAATCAATCGTTGCCTCTTTATTAGCTAGCACGACTTGTAACGGTTGGTCTGTTTCTTTATAAACAAACACAGTCCGTAACACATCATAACGGTCAATTAGGGTTTGGAAGCTTTCATTCAGCGTCTCTGCATTCAACCGTTCATTTAAGGTAATGACCGTTTGATCAAAATATGCTTCTGAGTGCTCGTCTAAAATGGAGTGATATAGAAGCCCCTCCTGCATGGGTGTCAATGGATAAATGTTTTGAATGAGTGCGTTTCTCATACGGCTCACCACTTTGCTACAAGTTTAGTTTGTTACTTAAAAGTTGGGACAGGTTCTGAAACTCATCGATTGACAATTTGTCATAGAGAAAATCAGTTGGACTTTGTTCCGTTACTTGTTTGCTGCAGCAATGGTCGATTAGATTCGTCAAATGTTTTTGGAATAAAAACAATATTCGTTCAATGGTTTGTTGCTGGTATTCTTGCTTGTTATAGTTGCATGTAATAATTAACTGTTCATTCTCATTAATAATGCAGTTGACATCTAACGCTACGGATCTTTCCGTAAAGGGACTAGCCTCTTCTCCTGAGGAAAATTTAGAAAGTGTAAATACATCTGTATCTAGTTCCGTATCAAAACGCCCCATATAATTAAAGGCAATTTCAGGAGCGACTTGAAAGGCAGTCACACCAGACTCATTCACTTGAGCATAGTTTAATACCCCATACCCAAAGCCCTTGTTCGGTATCCTTCTAAGGCTATCTTTGATGTTCTTAATCTGATATGAAAGATCATGCGCATTGTCCACTTCCAGTAAAAATGGATACATTGTTGTGAACCAACCAACGGTTCTGGAAATGTTCATTTCCTGAAACACTTCTTCTCGCCCATGCCCTTCAAGATAGATCAACACACGAGACTGCTGAGTCCATTCTTTGATACTTAATCCAAGAGCAGTGAGCAAAATGTCATTAATTTCAGTATTGTAGGCCTGGTGCACCTGTCTTAATAATTTACTAGTGTTCTCATTATCAAGTGAGACACTTACATTTTCGCTATCACGCAACATATTGGTTTCATAGGAACTATCTTTAGGTAACGTTCCAGACTCAGTTTGCTCCAGCTGTGTCCAGTATTCCAGTTCTTGTGCCAGCTCCTCGCTTGTTGCATATTGGCTTATTTCTTGTGCCCAAGAGCGGTACGAATCTGTTTTGTCTGGCAAGAGTAGTGCTGCCCCCTGCTGATATTGCTGATAAAGGGACGTAAAATCTTGTAAAATAATTCTCCACGAAACCCCGTCAACTACCAGGTGATGAACTGCAATGAGCAGGTGATCTCCCTCAGCAGTCCGGAATAATCCCAGCTTCATTAAAGGGCCGGTTGTGAGATTGAAGCTACTTTGAATAGCCGTTGCTTCTTGCTCAATCCATGCTTCTGCTGGTAGACTTTCAGGCAGTGATTTTATCATCAAGGATAGTGGTTGATTGTTTAGCCCTTCATTGTATTGAACGACGCGATCTTCTCTCTGACAGAATGTCATTCTTAAGGCATCATGCTGTTTAATGATGCAGTCAAATGCAGCCACAATCCCTTGCTCATCAAAACCGTCTTCAGAAAATAGCATGACGGACTGATTAAAATGCTGAGGACTTATCTTCTGTAGATGGAAGAATCGCTGCTGTATTGGCGTTAAAGGCAGCTCCCCCTCAATAGCTTCCTGACTAATTTTCCGACGGATTACCTTAACGAATGGGCTCAATTGTCTAATCTGAGGGTACAAAAATAATTCTTTAATGCTTAGCTTGTAGCCATGTGTGTTCAAACGCGAGACGATTTGCAGACCCTTAATAGAGTCTCCGCCCAAATCAAAGAAGTTGTGAGTTGCACTCACGCCTGTTACGGCAAGCACTTCCTCCCATATTTGGGCCAGCAATACTTCAGTCTCACCTGTTGGTTCCACATACTCCACTTCTAAGGCACCGCTCCAGTCAGGTTCAGGTAATGCTTTACGGTTAATCTTTCCGCCAGGTGTAATGGGGATCACGTCAAGCGGAACATACACCGAAGGTATCATGTAATCAGGAAGCTCCTTAGCCAACTGCATTTTGATATGATCCGTATCTAATCGATTAGCTGAAACCACATACGCGCATAAATAAGAACTTCCCTTATTCTCTTTGACCATTACGACAGTTTCCTGAATATCAGCTATGCCTAAAAGATGATATTCAATTTCACTAAGCTCAATCCTATAGCCGCGAATTTTGACCTGAAAATCGGATCTACCCAGGAAAGCAATGTTACCGTCAGGCAAGTATTTAGCTAAATCTCCTGTTTTATAGAGCTTTTCATAGCCAGGCATTGAATAAGGATTATCTATAAAGCTAGCCTTCGTTTTAGTCGGATCATTCAAATATCCAATCCCAAGTGGTGTACCTGCAATATACATTTCTCCTGTGATTCCTACGGGAACCCTTTTTAGTCCAGGGTCCAATATATAAATCTTGGTATTGGCAATTGGCTTTCCGATAGGAATTCTGTCTTCATCTCCTGTCACTCGATAAGCAACACAGCCTATACTTGCCTCCGTTGGACCATACAGGTTCGTGATTTGAACATGAGGAAAAATGGTTAAAAACGTATGAACCGTCGATGGCGTAATTTCTTCACCACCAAGAATAACTTGTTGAAGAGAATCCAATTGCTTGGTTCGAGTTGAATTTTGGTCCAACTGGTTGACAATAGCATTAAATACGGATGGAACGAAGTCTGTAAAAGAAATACGCTCCTGTTCAATGATATTCGTCATGTACGTAGCATCCACGGTCATGCCTGTTTCCGGCAACACGGTCGTTCCGCCGTTCATTAATGGCCAAAACAATTGCCATACCGCGCTGTCGTATACATGATGAGTCGTCTGGAGAACACTTTGTGCAGCCGATGTTCCAAAATAGTCGTTCATCCATAGAAAACGATTGGTGATTCCTTTATGGGCAGCAATAACCCCTTTTGGTTTGCCAGTTGAACCCGAAGTAAAGATTACATAGATTGGTGATTCCATATCTACATCTACTGCCGGGTTACTGATAGCGTTACTCCTCTTTTCGACTACAGAGCAGTCTATAACTAGATACTCTTCAGCCTTTATTTCTGAACTGATAGGTGTACTTGGATTGACCAATAGGGTAGAACTTCCCAAATCCTCCAGGGCGCTCTGTAAGCGGTCAATAGGCCACTCTGTATCAAGAGGCGAAAAAGCAGCACCTGTTTTCATAACAGCCAGTATGGATACTACCAGTTCCAAGCTCCGTTCCATGAGTATAGGCACATAACTTCCAAGTCCAATTCCTCTAGCCAACAAATTGCTTGCTATCGCGTTCGCCTGATCATTTAACTCCTTGTAGGTCAGCACCTGATCTTGATAGATAACAGCTTTAGCATCCGGTCTTCTATCAGCCTGCTCCTCAATATAATGATGTATGGGTCTTGGCTGTGGATAAGCTGTATGAGTGCTGTTATACCGTTCCTCCATAGCAGCCGCTTCTGTTGCGCTTAGAAGATTAATATCAGTCAATGCCATATCAGCGTTTTGGACTACTTCCTCCAATACATTCAGGTAATGCTCGACGAGAAGCTCAATTGTTTCTTTTTTATACAGTTTTGTACTGTACTCAAATTCCAGATGAACTCTCCCAGCCTTTTGTTCGGCATTCAGTACAAGATCGAATTTGGAAATACCCGTTTTGAACGGATATAGCTCAAAATTAAGGTTATCGGCTTGCCACTGCTGTGCATCCGTATTCATAAAGGAGAACATCGTGTCAAACAACGGATTTCGACTCAGGTCTCTCTTGATGGACAGCTTATCAACCAGTTCGGCAAATGAATACGATTGATTTTGCAGAGCTTGCAGCGTGTTTTCTTTTACTTCGTTCAAAAAGGTTTTGAAGCTCTTATGACTAGCCGGATGGTTTCGAATAGCCAGGGTATTGACGAATAACCCTACGATCCCATTGGTATCTGCATGCGTTCGTCCAGATGTTGGAATGCCGATTACGATATCTTCCTGTCCCGCATATTTCCCCAGCAGCACATTATAGGCAGCAAATAGAAGCATAAAGAGTGTGCTATCTGTTTGAATACACGTGAGATTCAACTGTTCTATAAGCTTTTCGGACAGTTCGACTTTCACCATATCTCCAACAAAACTCTGCAATTGTGGCCGCTGATAGTCTGTAGGAAGATCTAGTACGGGAAGTTCTCCTTTATATTGATCAAGCCAATACTGTTCTTGCTTTGCATGAATTTCTGTATTCGATCTGAGCCAAGCAGAGTAATCTTTGTATTGAAGCGGTAAAGCGGGAAGTTCTTCTCCCTTGTACAGCTTGTTCCATTCGTTAATAATAGTGTCGATAGAAGTACCGTCAGCTATCAAATGGTGCATATCAATAAGAAGCATAAATTTATCACGATTCATTTGAAGAAGCTCTGCCCGAAATAGTGGGGCTTTACCAACATCAAAAGGACGGATGAAATTATGGATCAATGTATCTATGCCCTTTGGCGTAATATCACCAGCAGCCCGGGCAAAGCCAAGTTCAAAGCTTACCTCTGGTTGTACAAATTGCACCGCTCTATCATCCACGTATCCGAACGAGGTCCGAAATGCTTCATGCCGGGCTAATAATTGTTCAAAGGTACGCTCCACTCTTCTTCGATCTACATGACCTTCGATCATCAATGCTGCCGACATGTTGTAAGCCACACCCGTCTCATCTAGCGGTAGCACGGCCAACAATCTGGATTGTGCTGGAGAAACCTCATAATAAGCTCCCTCAGTCACTGCCTCAATTCGTTGGTAATCTGTGGGTTTGGCAGCAAGAATCTTCTTGGAGAGCGCTTCGATTGTTGGTGCCCCAAATATATCTTGAGTTGAAATTTCGATATGAAAGACCTCGTTGATTTTCGCAGTCAACAGGGTCGCTTTCATCGAGTGCCCACCTATTTCAAAAAAATGATCGTGTATACCAATCGGAGAAATCTCCAGCAGATCCTGCCACATTTCGATCAATAGCTGCTCCGTTTCATTATTGGGCCCAACGTGCTGTAATTCTTTGCTAGAATGCTCCCCTGGTTCAGGTAATGCACTTTTACTAACTTTGCCGTTTGCTGTCAGCGGCATCGCATCCAACAAGAATACATGGGCTGGTACCATATAATGAGGCAGGCTTGACGACAGATAGTCTTTCAAAACATCTACTGTAACCGATTCCCGCAAAACGGCATAAGCGCATAAATACGGATTGTCATCTGTTCCTTTAATCACTACTGCTGCCTCTTTTACCGCTCTATGAGCCAACAATGTGCTTTCAATTTCACCTGGCTCAATCCGGTAGCCCCTGATTTTAACTTGTTGATCTGCGCGGCCAAGATACTCTAGCGTTCCGTCAGGTAACCATCTCGCTAAATCTCCTGTTCTGTAGAGCTTCATATTGTCCAAATAAGGGTGTGGGATAAATTTCTGCGCCGTAAGCTCAGGACGATTACGATATTCTCGCGCAATTCCTTTACCCCAAACGCATAATTCTCCTGAAAGCCCTATTGGCCGCAACTGCAAGTATTGATCCAGAATGAGAACGCCCGTATTAGGAATCGGCTTTCCAATACACCCCACTTCTTCAGGCCTCATATCTCGTAACATCGTTGTAACTACACTATTTTCTGTTGGACCATACTCATTGAACAATTGAATGCCAGGATGTTTGGCTTGGCTGGCTTCTATCAACCGTTTCGTTGCTTTCTCACCGCCTAACGTTACAACCTTGAGAGACTTGGCTTCATCTGGAGTCAGACCCTCTATAATAGACATGTACATAGAAGGAGTGCACACGAGATGTGTAATATGATTTGATAAAATTAAGGTCTTCAGAGCCGATAATTCACTCAGTTCCTCATTCGTAGGCAGCACTACCGTACTTCCAGACAGCAGCGGAGTAAAAAAGGCACCCACAAAAGCATCAAATGAGCTAGACAGCATTGGCAGGATACGGTCTGCTGCTTCTAGTGCATATTCATTTATTCTCCAAGATAACGTATTTAATATCGCTCGATGCTCAATACAAACTCCTTTAGGAGTACCCGTTGAGCCCGATGTATAGATCACATATGCCAAATGACTTGAATCCGATTCCCACTTTGAAGACAACTTGCTTTCTGTTTTATACCACTCATCATCGTCCATATTTAGGACTAAACCTTCATAAGTAGTAGCATTGTAATTAGATGAGTCATTCAACAACAGGAGAGCAGCCCCGCTATCCTCAAGCATAAAGTGAATTCGTTCTTCTGGATAAGAACTGTCGATTGGAAGATAGGCGCCACCGGCTTTTAAAATAGCCAACATACCAACGGCCAAATCTAATGAACGGCCCGCCATTAAGCCGACTACAGTTTCTGCCCCTACTCCCCGCTTCATTAATGCCCTCGCCAGCTGATTTGATTTCTCGTTCAGCTCTTTATAAGTAATCACATGTCCCTGATGAACTACAGCTACATGATCCGGACTTTTGAGAGCTTGCTCTTCGAATTGCAAGTGCAACGTTTCTTGTTTCTCCACTATCGATGAAGAGGGCAGATCAAAAGTGTTAAAGCCGTGTATTAGCTGCAACTTCTCTTCCTCAGGTAACCATTCCAACTTCCCAATCTCGCTCCAAGGTTGTTCTAAAATGGAGCGTAATATTTGTATATAGAGGCTAGCAAGGCGATCAATCGTTTCTGATCGGAACAATTGGGTACAATAATTGAAGCGTAAGGCTAGACCCTCCTGCCATTCGTCAGCACTTAGTACCAAATCGAACTGGGAAATCCCTGGATTGAATTCACTTGGATGAAATTTTACTCCATTGGCTTCAAGAGAACTCATTTCAAAATTCTGCATGACAAACATCGTATCAAACAAAGGATTGCGTCCTTGGTCACGGCGGATATCCAGTCTCTCAATCAATGCTTCAAAAGGATAGTCTTGATAATCCATAGCTCGCAGAGTCGTTTCCTTGACCTCTTGCAAAAACGAATGAAAACTCCGCTGAGGAGACGGACGGTTCCGCAAAGCTAACGTGTTAACAAACATTCCTATCATCGTTTCCGTGTCCGGATGCTGGCGTCCTGCCACCGCTGTTCCTACAATAATATCTTCCTGACCCGTATACTTTGCGAGCAGTATATTGTAAGCCGCAAGCAGGATCATAAAGGCCGTAGTCCCCGTATTTTTGGCAAGTTTCTTTAATTCCTCTGTCATTGCTGAAGTGATGTTATACGACAATACAGCCCCTTCGTAGCTTTGATGTAATGGTCTAGGGAAGTCCGTAGGCATTGCCAGTACAGGTAATTCTCCGTTCAAAACATTTTTCCAATAATGTTCCTGTTCAAACAAACGGTTGCTGGTATATTGTTCCTTTTGCCATGCAACAAAATCTTTATATTGAATTTGGATCGGAGCTAACATTTCACTCCGATACAGCTGTACGAGTTCATTAAGGAAAATGGATAACGAAAGCCCATCTGCAATACTGTGATGCATATCCATGACCAACATATGTTTATTAGCTTCAAAGCGAAACAATTCTGCTCTGAAGAGTGGCCATTGGCGCAAGTCAAACGGACGGACAAACAATCGACTCATCTCGTCTGCATCTTTCTCCAATATTTCTGTGACTTTGATTTCAAAAGCCGGCTCATCATGAATGACTTGTACAATTTCGCCATCCACGATATTAAAAGAAGTACGAAATGATTCATGACGCCGAATCAAATCCAGGCAAGCCTTCTGAAGACGGGGGATGTCTAGATCCCCATCAATACGCACCTGGCCCGTAATATTGTAAGCTGTACCTATCCCCATATCCTGCAAGACAAACATACGTCTTTGGGCATCAGATACTGCATAATGCGTACATTCTTCGAGCTTTTTAATAGAAACGTCTGTACCTTGTTTGGCTCCTTCGATCACCTTGGTCAAGGCCGAAACTGTCGGTGAATGAAAAAGTACATTCAAGGGGATTCGTTTGCCAAACTCTTGATGAACTCGGGCAAGCAAGAGAGTCGCCTTCAACGAATCTCCTCCTAGATCAAAGAAATTGTCATCAGATCTAATACGATTCAATCCCAGCACCGTTCCCCAAATTTCCTCTACTTTTCTCTCCGTGCTACTAACTGCCTCAACAGGTTCTTTGCTAACAGCTTGTTTCATAGTAGAAAGTTGCGACAAATCTACATATCCCTGTGAATTTAAGGGCATGTTTTCAAGCTGAATGATCTGTTGAGGTACCCATTGGTCTTGCAAATGATTTCGCAATTGCTTGCGTAGGATTTCCTCTATTCCATCATTAAGACTCGTAACATATGCAACCAGATGGGTGTCTGCTCTGTCCTCTGTACTCTGAACTATCACTTGGCACTCGCTAATTTGTGGAATAGAGGTAATAAATCGTTCAAGCTGTTCAGTATATATGGCATGTCCTTTTATATAGGCTCGCTTCTGAACAGGTCCCAACAGTCGCAATTCACCGTTTGCGGTTCGCAAAGCCAGGATTCCTGTCGGTAAATACACTGAATTTTCGGAAGGAGATTCGTTTTCCTGTACTACATGCAGTTCCCCGATCGTCCCCACAGGCGCAGGTTGCAGATAATGATCCAGTAAATAGATGGCTCTTGGTGAATCGTTGTCCGTGATGCCGCTGGATTCGAGTTCCACATAGTCCCTGTAGTTTTTAACCCCATATTTCAGTTCATCCTGATTTAAGAGGGAGATATCTACAAAATCCCGTTCCTGCCCATCAGCAATCGTATTTAGGATGTGTAAAAAATACTCTGCCCAAATCTGCATTGTTTCCGGTGCGGCCAAGCTGGCTTTAATATCAAAATCAAACCAAAGCTCTCCCTCGACCTCCATCACATTGAGAAACATGTCATATTTGGAGTACAGGATCGGCGTCTGTATCAATTCGACGTCCAGTCCATGAAAATGGAAATTCTGCATTGGTCGATCCATATTGAAGATGACATTCATCTCAGGTATCCGTATGTTCTCAATACGCTCAATCAGATCAGCAAAAGAGTAGCTTTGAAGCGGTTCGACCTCCTGCATGACTTGCTTAACTTGTGCCATATACTTAAATAAAGAATCTTTACTGGCAATATGGCTCACAATCGGCAGCATGTTAACACAGTTACCGATCAAATTAATTTGTTCCATTCTAGACTGTCCAGAGGTAGGAATACCTACTACTATCGTTGTGTTTCCAGTTAAGCGGTGCAGAAACACCTTATATGCACTCAGCAGTGTAACAAACAGGCTGTTACCCGCTTTAATGCTAAGCTTTTTCAACTTTCTCGCCAGCGTACTGTCTGCCCGAATATTTATTCTTCTTCCTCTATACGATGGTTTCTTCATGCCACCGTCCTCAGACGGAATGTCCATGGCGACAGGGACGGAATCCAATGTCCGTGCCCAGTAAGAAACTGCCTCACTCACTCCTGCATGTTCTAGCTCCAACTGTTGCCAAGCCTGAAATTCTCTGAATTTTGGCGGTACAGGCAACGTGACTATATTTTCACCTTTGCAGAAAGAAGTGTAGGCTTGCTCCCATTCACGGATAAACACTGCCATCGACCAACCATCAGCAACAATATGATGAAATGTGAACACCACAATATGTTCTTCCGGTTGTAAACGTAAAATGTGAGTTCGGAACAGCGGATCTTTGGACGTCAAATCAAACGCCCTTTTTCCCTCTTCCTCAAACCATTGCTTGACCTTTTCTTCGTGCTCTGATAGAGGAGATCCTGAGAAATCACTCAGTGAGATGACCACATTCACGTTGTCAAGAACATGCTGTTCTTCGCCATCGAGGTCAATAACCGTCCGTAGCGAATCATGCCGGTTCACAATTGCTTGAACTGAACGTTTTACAGTATCAAGCTGCAGTTGACCCTGCATCCGCAAGGCTGCTATTTCATTGAATGCAGTGGATGAATCACTTCTGGATTGCGTAGCAAACCAAATTTGCTGCTGCTCCTTTGTTAAAGGGAACGATGAGGATTCGATGGGAACCACATTATTTTTTCGGTTTCCATTTCCATCCGGTGATGGCGTATTGTCAGGTAAGAATCCCCCTTTTCTCAATTCCTCCACGCTTTCCTTTACAGCCTGTGTAATTAGTTGAAGGTCTCCATCTGTATGAGCAGTCGATAAAAAGCAATTGCGACCTTCCCAAATGTAAATTCCCTTGTCAATCAGCAGATGGAAAAAGAGCTCAATGTCGCCAAACGAAACAAACCGGAATAGTGAGCCATAGTTCACCATGTGGATAGGTACACTATTTTGTTTAAAATAAGTATTCAGCTCTGCTACCCATTCGTTGGTTCTTCGGTTCAGTTGTTCCTGAAGATTCGGCCCTTCAGACTTCAAATATTTCAAAGTCGCTAGAGCCGTGTGCATGGTCAGCGGATATGTGCAGAAAGTACCGCCTACGAATGTTTTAATATTCGTATTTTCCGGATAGGAGTCGTCTCCGAACGACCACACACCTCCATCTACAGTGTCCATAAACTCTGGGCTTCCGGCGACAATGCCAACAGGCATACCTCCACCCGCCACTTTTCCGTAAGTAACTAGATCAGCTTTAATTCCAAACCAGGCCTGAGCACCTCCTGGATGAATTCTAAATCCTGTAATTACTTCATCAAAAATAAGTGCCGTTCCCGAATTTGCTGTGATCTCGCGAATTTGCTTCAAGAACTCCTTTGGTTGCAAATCCGGTCTGCGACTCTGTACAGGCTCCACCAATACGGCAGCAAGTTCATGTGCATAATGTTTGATAGCTTTTATAGAATCCGGGTGATTATAAGGGAGTACAATAACATCCTCCATCATGCTCGAAGGAATTCCCGGTGCCATGGGTAACGCCTCTCCCCCGCTTGAGTTCGGATCGGACACAGCCAGTACACCATCGAACGTTCCATGGTAAGAACCAGCAAACAGCACTATTTTGGAGCGTCCTGTAGCCGCTCTAGCCAAACGTAAAGCGACCATAACAGCTTCTGACCCCGAATTATAAAAGGCAACCCGCTCCACACCTGTCAGCTCGCTAATCAAGGCAGCAACCTCACCTGCTGTATTTGACATAGGGCCGATCGAAGGCGTACGGTCGTGCACATTGCTCCGCAAAGTATCGGTTAGCCAAGCTGGGTTATGACCCAGTAAATGAACCCCGAAGCCCATAGTTAGATCAATGTACTCATTCCCATCTACATCCCATATCCTTGAACCCGAAGCGCTCTCTGAAATGATAGGATATACGATTTCTTTCCAATAGGATCGGAACCCAGACACATGACGATTATTAGCATGAACCAATCGACTTTCCTGTGTGTATTTCTTGGACCCGAGGGTTCGTTGAGTATATCGTTTAATAAAACGCTGTAAGAAATCATTTTGCCGCGCACTGTATCCACTTTCCTCACCGATCAGTAGAGGTTGATAGGGTACAAAGGGTTTGGATTCAGTAGTTGTATTCACTTTAATTGTAGAAGTGATAGGCACGTCAGTTGCCACAGCATGCAGAGTTGTAGGCTGAACACTGGCTGTGTCTTTGTTTGTTGTTAACGGTGCAGCCTGAATAGTTCCCCCTTGACCGCCACTAAGCATCTCTAGTTGTTTGGTCAACACTTGAGTAAGTCCAAGCTGTTGGTTGTTCAGTAATTCAATTTGTTGAGAGAGTAACTTTTCCAGGCCACCAAACTCGGACGAAGACTTTGCAGCAACCGTATTTTCTGGATTGACTTCTGTCCGATCATCGACCGTACTTAGAGCATCAGCAGCCGCTACCGATTGGGTGGTATATGTCAAATCTGAAATAAACGTTGTTAGACGATCCAGGTTTGTAACACTTTCAAAGAAGTGGTTCATGGGAACATCCACATTAAATTGTTCTCTAATTTCTTTTTGAACTTGAACTAGCATAATTGAATCCAAGCCCATTTCGAGAAAATGCATCTGCTCATCCAGTTGTTCCACCGTAAAACCGGAAACTTTACTGATTACATCTTTTAATACTTTGGAAATCTTCGCTGTGTAGTCTAGCTGATCTGTGGCTTGCAGTTCTTTTGGATACGCGGACTCCATACTTTTCTCCTCCCTGCCTACGTTACTTATCTGCACTACTTTTGGAGTAAACCAACAACGATTTCGTTCAAAAGGGTACAAAGGCAGCGACTGGATTATTTTGATATCATCCGCATAAAGCGCTTGCCACGGAATAGCCATACCTTTGACGTACAGTTCACCCAATTGGCGTAGAGCGTGAACATCTGTATGTGCACTTGCTCTAATGGCTGTAATCAATCGACCTACCGTATCATCTTTTTCCCGTTTATGATCAACGCTCTGTTTATGAGAACCTATATACATATCAGGTGCATTTTCTTGTTTGTTCCCGGAAGTCCATCGCTTCAACTTGTGTAATAAATCCTCTGGACTGGAAGTAATAACTGCTAATTTATGTTCCATATGAGCTCTACCGATATGTGTGGTATAGCACATCTGCTCCAAGGAAACCGCTGGATTTTGGCGTAAATAGTCCACATATTCCTCAACCAAATGATGCAGGCTTCGCTCATTTTTTGCAGAAACCGTAAAAAGATGAACGCCATCCGGCGTGTTTACAGAATCATCATCTGTTCGCGTTTCTATAAACTCTTCCATAACAACATGAGCATTTGTTCCACTGAAACCAAAAGAACTTACTCCGCAGCGAAGTGGGGCATCATTTGAACTTAAATCCGCTACTTCTGTCGTCAAATAAAACGGCGACAATTCAAAATTAATACGGGAACTAGGCCTCTTAAAATGAACCAACGGAGGATTCTTCCTCGTTTGCAGCATCAGAACTGCTTTAATAAGACTGGATATTCCTGCTGCTTCAAATAAGTGACCAATATTGGGTTTGACAGAACCGATTGCACAAAATTGTTTTTTATCCGTATATTTTTCAAAGGCTTGTGTCAATCCCGCGATCTCAATAGGGTCCCCCAGTTTAGTTCCCGTTCCATGAGCTTCGATAAATGATAGAGTTTCCGGGTGAATAGCCGCATCATTCCAAGCGGCCTCTACCACTTCTGCCTGTGCGGAAGGACTAGGTGCAGTAATACCTACCGTTGTACCATCCTGATTCACCGCACTTCCTTTAATCACAGCATAAATACGATCTCCGTCTTGCAATGCTTGATTGAGAGACTTCAACAGAACCGCTGCAACCCCTTCTCCCACACCTGTTCCATCCGCCTCTGCATCAAAGGTACGAGCTCTGTAATTTGGCGATTCCATATCTAGTCCCAGCTTCACTGGCAATAGCATCGTTCGGATTCCTCCAGCGATCGCCATCTTGCAATCCCCCGTCGCTAACGCCTTACAAGCCATATGAATCGCGACAAGTGAAGAGGAGCACGCCGTATCCACTGTTACTGCTGGACCTTTCAAATTAAGAAAGTAAGAAATTCGACTTGCCAGCACTGACGGTAAATTCCCAACAATATACTGGTGAAATTTGTCCGGTTCTCCTTTAGAGAGCATCCGCTCATAATCGTAGCCCACTTTTGAGAATCCGACGTAAACTCCTACCTTTTGTCCATGAATCCGATCCCCTGCATAGCCCCCATCCTCAAGTGCATGCCATGCGGTCTGAAGGAATAATCTCTGATTTGGGTCCATATAGCTTGCTTCCACAGGACTCAGCTTGAAGAACGCATAATCAAATTTGTCAATTTCTTCTAGGAAGCCACCTTCTATAAACTCTTCTTCTCCCTTCCTTTGATCCACAACTGATAAATAATCGATGGCGTCTTGCTTACGTTGAGAGCTTAAGTTCCCGATACAGTCATCGCCCTGAACAATATGATCCCAATACTGTGACACAGATGAAGAACCAGGTAAGTCCAAAGAAAGCCCAATAATAGCCACGTCCTTGCTATGATTGTGATCCGTATCATCTGTAGGAATATGCTGTTGTTCAGAATCGGCAGGGCTCGCCAAAAATTCTGCCAAGTGAGCTATTGAGGGGTGATCAAACAAATCGGTAACTGCAAGCTTAATCCCCAGCTGATTTTCAATTTTGTCTGTAATCTGAACCAGTTGTAGGGAATTGGCTCCTAAATCAAAATAGCTATCTCTCGTATCAACCTCTTCCCTAAGTAATACCTCGCAGCAAATATCGTGAAGTACTTTTTCGATCTCAAACGAAAGTGTAGGCAATTTTTGATTTTTGTTTTCTTGCTCCATGATCCCTTTTAAAACTATCGAAGTCTCCTGATAATGTCCCGCTTCATACTGAGCCGCAAGCTTATACCTCTGTAACTTCCCACTGGTCGTTTTGGGCATTTGCTTAATAGGTATAATATCGTGAACCGCCCATCCTCCATGACGATACAAATGTTTTTTTAATTGAGATGCAATTGGAGAAAATTTTTCTATCGTCTTTTTGGATACGACAAATACCACAATTTCCTCTGATTCCATCCCATTTACACGAACTCCACACGCCGCCACACGATTAAGTTCGACTCCTTCTACTTCCTCAGCGATACGCTCGATGTCATGAGGGTAAACGTTCTGTCCATTTACAAATATGATATCCTTTGCTCTCCCTGTGACGACTAATTGACCTTCACGGAAGAACCCCAGATCGCCAGTTCTCACCCATCCATCTAACGTCAAAAGTTTGGATGTCGAATCTTCGTTGTTATAGTATCCTTTTGTAACATTTTCACCTTTGATTTGTATGTGCCCAATAACGCGATCCGCGACTTCTGCATCCTCGTCATCGCATATTCTGATTTCACAATAATCTAACGACTGACCGACCACAACAAATGGCAGAGCATTATGAAAAGTCTTGTCTACCTCCAAGACGGACTCTCCAATGTTTAAGTGCTTACGATCAACATAAACGGTTATATATTCAGTATTGATGGGCGGGATAGCAACTGCAACCGATGCTTCTGCTAAACCATATGATGTTCGCATGCTCGTTCTTTTTAATCCAAAAGGAGCTAATTTATCAAGAAAGGTGTCACACAATTCAGGAGAGATAGGTTCAGCACCATTGATGATGGCACGGATCTTGGACAGGTTCCAGTTCTTCACTTTTTCAGGTTTGAAAAATTGCATGAAATACTTATATCCGAAGTTTGGCGATGAAATAATGCTTACTTGATGTTCACTAGCTTTTTTTATCCAAAGTACTGGCTGACGAATGAATAACGAAGTCGGCATAATGTACTGATTCACTCCAGCAACTAATGGGGTAATATGATTGTAAATTAAACCCATATCATGGGTTAGAGGCATCCACTGCAAGAACGAATCTTGCTCTGTGACGACTGTCCTATTTATAATTCCACTTGTGTTATGAATGAGATTATGATGTGTAAGGATGACTCCCTTAGGATCACCTGTGGAACCGGAGGAGAACTGAATAAATGCTATATCCTCCAATTGGGGGGTGTGTATCTTTGCAAAGGATTGCTTGGGTTGTTCATGGTCTTGAAGAAGTAATTGATGACGATGGCGAATGTTTTCGAATAGGTCATCTTGGTTGCTTTTCAATGTATATTTCTCAAGGTCTTTTAATATTTTGGGCTCGATGAGTAAAAAAGGATCGTTAAGAACATCCCAAATTTTAAAAAGTTTCATTCTATGCTCATCATTGTTACCGATGCTGACAGGTACCGGAATCATGCCACCAAGAATGCAAGCCCAAAACGCTTTTACAAAATGGCGATTATTTTCTATTTGAAATACAATTTCTTGTCCCTGCTTAACTCCTGCATCCTGAAGATTCCCCAGAAATGCTAGAGCTTCCCAATATAAATCTTTATAAGTAAGTGTTGTTTCATTTTGATCCGATTCAATAAAAGTAATAAATTTATGATCACACTTTCCCCGTTCTGTAATAACATCAAGCAGTGTTTTGAACCTATTTGTATACATGCTATTCCCCCGTATATCGTAAGATTTATTAGCTTCCAGTTAATAAATTTACAATCTCCAACATCATTGATGGATCTTATTCAGAACATATTAAGAATCGTCTGTTGTTCTTGATCGGGCACTTGCTTGGTAGTGAGAATAGTACGAATTAGCTCTAACACCTCTGTATTAACCGCATTATAAACGGTGTCATTTTTATGACTTTGAAGTTGATTGATCCGATTTCGAATCTGCTGACTAGGGTAAACAACCCCCTCCATATGTTGTTTGTAATCCCCATTTCGATTTTGTGCAATAAGCGCTGCTGCAAAACCTTCCTCCAGACGCTCAAGTGTAACTTTGCGTGTAGTTTGCTGCTTACTTAGCCACTTGTCCGCTTCTGTTAAAGAAGAACTGGTATTAACAGAAAAAGTGGAGATAGTCGGATATCTTTCTTTCATCAGCTGTCCAAGTACTTTTCTCGGACCTAATTCTAACGCAACGGTAATACCGTTCTGATATAAAAAATCCATCGTATCTGTCCAGCGTACGGGGCTTATCATTTGCTTGTACAGCAAGTCATAAATCGAGAATTCATCATGTGGTAAGGCTGTTACATTGGAAACAACCGGCCATCTTCCCTTACGTAGTGGGAATTTCTTTAGTTCTACTGCAAGTTTATCTGCTGCAGGCTTCATCAGAGTACTGTGAAAAGGCCCGCTTACTGTTAAATAGTTAACCTTACTATGTTCTAGACGCTTGATTTGCTCCACTATTCGAGCCATAGGTTCTGTATGTCCCGATAGCACGTACTGATTGTCCGAATTGTGACATGCAATAGATATAACATCACGATCCGTAGATATCTCTTGACATAAGCTCTCCAGAATAGAAGCAGAAACATTCGCAACAGCAGCCATAGTCCCTACCCCGTTAGCTGTAGCCTGCTGCATGAGCATTCCTCGTTTTCTCACGATTTGAAGTCCATCTTGAAAAGAGAAAAAACCGCTGCACACCAATGCTGAATATTCTCCTAAACTATGCCCGGCTAACAGTTGAGGTTCCAGTTCCAGTATTTCTCTGCTAGCATAATATGCAGCAAGGCTGGCAGTAAGTAAGGCTGGTTGGGCATTCATGGTCTGAAGAAGCTCTTGGGGATCTCCCTCAAAACAAAGTTTTGAGAGTTTTACACCTAAAGTATCATCCGCTTCTTCGAATAAACGCTTTACCACATTAAAATTATCCCATAGTTCTTTACTCATTCCTACATATTGCGAACCCTGCCCAGGAAAAATAAAAGATACTTTATTCATCTGAAAACCTCTTCTCCAGTGAGCTTCCTGAATATGTGTACTTTTAAAATTTAACTTCTGTTGCAAGTTATAACCTTTGTAGTATTAAAGCAGAAATTTATGACCGACATAATTAATGAAAAAAGGAATCATTTAAAAATAAATTAAATCATATGTAATCACCGTGTACTAGCATTTAATCAGCTTGTATTAATAATTTATAAATCGTTATTCCAACCCATGTTCTACTCCTTTTACGAATTAAAATAACGATTTATTTCAACAAAGTCAATGAATAAGTCAACCTCCAAATGTTACATTTTTGTAAATAAAAGGTCGTAAAATGTAGGATTTTGTTGATTGTCATTACATAAAGTCGTTTTCTTGAAAGAATAGCTTTTTTCATTATTTTCACTACATAAAAATAAATAAAATTAATTTATGCAATTGTTAAATATTTTTAAAAGATTGATATAAATACATTCTTATTGTATTTTCACATTTATCCAAATTATGATAATACAATCTTTTTTTGAACCTTGCTCTTAAGCTCAGATTACTCTACATTTGAAAAAATAAATTAAAGACACGACATGAGTCAGATGTCCTTTATTCCATAAAGTTGCTGCTTAAATCATAAATACGATGTAACAATTAAATAACTCGAATATAATTTTAGAAATATGCGCACGAAAAAAATCTACAGATTTTACCAACTGATGAGTTTTGCAGTCTTCCACTGCCGCTCGCTTAGTCTTGAAAAAGTCTGTAGATGTGATAGATATTGCTATTCGCTTTACTAAAATCATTTCCCACTCAAGTTCTAGTTATAATCCTCCCAATAGCGATACTTCATTTCATTTTCACCTTTGGTGACGATGATCATGTTCTCCACATGCCCAGTTTCTTTATTTGTTCGGTAGATCATGGTACGGGTTTCTCCCTCACCGGGGACAGAGAACAGCACCTTGTCACTGATCATGCCGCCACCAATGCCGACAACGTGTTCTCCCCAGCCGGAGGCTGCGCCCGAACCTGCTCCACTGACGCCAGTCCCGCGCGACAAAATAAGACCCATTCCATAACCGGTAACGGTCTGGGCCGTTTTACCTAGAGCGTGCTCTCCAGCTGATTGAGTATGCTTTTGGACCCAGTAATCGTATTTATCCGTATTTTGCTCATAACTTATAATATTTCCTTTTTTATCTATAGATATATCCGTTTTGCTTCCATCTTTACCTGTCAGTTCAGTGACGGCAACAAGAGAATCGGATGTGATCTTGGAGATCGCTCCTGTATTATAATCTGTACGGATAACCGAGTCCTCGTATTGCAGCCGCAGGACATTCATCTGGTCGTGGATCTTCTGCATGACCTGCTTGTCGCCGATGGTCTCTGCGTTTTTCAATAGTTCCTCATATTGATGATATTTATCCGCGTCTGCCTGCTCCCACTCGTCTATATTTTGGGGTGAATCCACGATATCTCCAGTATGATTTCCACCCTCTCCGCTGCCCGCCAGCGCTGCACTGGCGTTCATCGCTGCTGCCAAGGCTGACCAGAAGCCACGTGTGCTCCCACCATCCGCATTTCTAAACTTCAAAGCAATGCTTTTTAGCTCAATTTCAATGGATTGAACCTTATTTAATATAGAAGAAAGCGTATATTTAGCTGTACGATAGTCATTATAAAAACGATTTCTCTCCATACCATCCCACTGGCTGTGAAGGTGGTTCATTGTGCTATCCAGACCGTTTAGCTGGTTATACAGTATGCCGTGGGCATTGGCAAATTGGGAGGCCACGTTATCCAGCTGCTCCGGTGTGACTTGGATTTTTGTCATGGTGATCACATCCCATCTTCGAAAATAGGAGATAGACATTATAGTTTACAGTAATCCTTATTTCATATTGTAAGCTATAGAGGTCGGACATTCATGAGGATTTATACGTATTTGTGTATTCAGAAGCAGTTCCTTTGATATAATGAATCCATATGAGTTTATTTCGACAATATATTATTGAAAGTCAGGTGTAAGGACATGTCAGACAAAAAAATTATTTTTTTCGATATCGACGGTACATTACTGGACGATGACAAGAAAATGCCGTTAACCGCCGAAAAAGCTGTCTTTGCTTTGAAAGAGCATGGACATGAGGTAGCCATCGCAACAGGACGTGCACCTTTTATGTTCAAGGATATCCGTGAGCAGCTAGAAATTGATTCCTACGTTAGCTTTAATGGGCAATATGTCGTGCTTCGCGGGGAAGTCGTCGCTACCAATCCGCTGAATCGTGAAGCCTTGCAAGCAATGACCGATCTGGCACTCACCCATAATCACGCTCTCGTATATATGGATCATCTGGACATGAAAGCCAATATTCCTAACGATGAACTTGTGGAGAAATCGGTCCAAACACTTAAGGCCAAGATTTCGGTTGGGTACGATCCACTCTATTTCCATGGGAGAGATATTTATCAGACGCTGTTGATGTGTACGGCAGAAGAAGAGCCTTACTATGAAGCGGTGTTCAAAGCATTTGACTTTGTACGCTGGCATCCAAGTTCAGTGGACGTTGTCCCTCACGCTGGCTCTAAAGCAAAGGGAATCCGCGAAATTACGTCCAGACTGGGCATTGCCGATGAGAATCAATACGCTTTTGGCGATGGATTAAACGATGTGGAGATGCTAACAACTATACATAACAGTGTCGCGATGGGGAACGGTTGTGATGAAGCCAAAGCCGCTGCTAAAATGGTCACAAAACGCGCAGATGAAGACGGAATTTTATACGGACTGCAAAAGCTTGGTTTGTTAAGCTAACTGGATTGCTGACGGACTGGGCATGTTTCAGGAAAAATTAAGTCGGTTTAATGACTTAGATATGAGAAAATAGGAGGTTGTCGTTGGTATGGAAACGGAAGGCTTACGCAATGTCGAACAGCTAGCCCTGAAGAAATACAAAATTTACAAGCAAAGCCTGCTCCGGTATTTGGCGCGTTCCATGCTGGCGAGTATGTTTATCGGATTCGGCGTCATTGTCGCCTTCAAGACGGGCAACTTTTTTTACATGGAGCATTCTCCATTCACTTATCCCATGGCGGCGCTCACGTTCGGGGCAGCCATCATTCTGATCGCGTACGGCGGCGGGGATTTGTTTACTGGCAACACCTTCTATTATACCTATGCTGCACTCCGTAAAAAGCTGCGCTGGGGTCAGGTGCTGCGGCTATGGACTGCCAGCTATGGAGGTAACTTGTTAGGTGCTGGGGTTTTCGCACTCCTTATATACCTGACAGGGCTGTTTGACTCCTCCAGCGTGAACAGCTTTCTGCTGAGCGTGGTTGAGCATAAAATGGAAGCGCCTGCAATGCAGCTATTCTTCCGCGCTATTTTGTGTAATTGGCTGGTCTGCCTCGCCTTTTTTGTACCGATGTTTATGAAGGAAAATGGTGCAAAGATGTTCGCTATGATGCTGTTTGTATTCTGCTTTTTCATTTCGGGATATGAGCATAGTATAGCTAATATGTGTACTTTCGCCATTGCGCTAGTGCTGGATCATCCGGGTACGGTCTCTGTCGCTGGCGTCATCCATAATCTCGTTCCGGTTACGCTTGGGAATCTGGTGGGTGGCGTGCTGCTTATGGGGGTTATGTACTATTCGGTCAATCTCCCGTTTTTGGACGAGGAGGAACACTAAAAAAGAAGCCGTGGAACCTAAGTTCCATGGCTTCTTTGCATTAATTTCGAAAAATTGCGTATGCAGTGTCTGCAGATGCTTCTTTGCTGTTTATTCTGCTTGAGCAGGAAAATGAATAAATTCCTCCAACTCCTTGAACAGCTTTTTGGGATTGACGTTGTCAGGTACAACCAGAGTTAGCGGCTCATCCAGCTTGAGCACATACATGCCTAAAATGGATTTGGCATCTGCCATGCCGCTTTTGCCATGAATCCAGATGTCATACGTATAATTGGATACGATTTGATTGATCTTCTCAATATCCTTAACGTTTTTTACCTTGATGGGTGTCATCATTGCACAGCACTCCCCTGCGTTGAATTGGGGCTTACGAAACAAGCCTTAACATCACTATACCCTATTTATAAAGAACGTTGCACAAACTTATTTAGAAAATGACATGCGGCGCGGAGCTGACCTTCCAGTAGCTACCGACCTTTTCAAAATTCACGGTGATTTTCTCGTTCGCCTGCTTGGTTTCTGCCGGATAAGGCACGGTCAGCAGGTAGCTGCGCTTCACCGGAGTCATGGTTACCATTTTCGCCGTAGCCCGGCTGAACTCTAGCAAATTGCCGCCATCTGCGTTCAACTGAGCTAGTCTGCCGTTGACTTCAACGAAAAATTTGCCGACAAATTGCTCACTGGCCTGTTTCGTATAAGCCTGCGTTAGATAGTTGATCAATTTGGTCTTCGTACCGATGTCCTCGGACAAATAGCGGTAGCTTTTACCGTTCAACTGGAACGCTTGGCCCAACGATTTGCCACCGCTGATGGCATACTGATAACGAGACTGCGCCTCCAGCACAAGCGGAATCGCACTCTCATGGTTCAGCTTGTCCAGCTGGGTTGGATTCACGCTAGTAGCTGTAGCTGCGGCTGGCGCCGAAGTAGATGGCTGCTGCGGCTTGGACGGCTTGGCAGTCGATGGTACAGACGGAGCTGCCGCTGGTGCTACCGACGCGGATGGGCGCGGTGATGGTACAGACGGAGCTGCCGGTGTGGCCGCTTGGACGGAACCTGCGGCTGGGGCAGTTGTTGCTGGAACTGACGGCGCTTGTGCAGGGGCTGGCGTCGCAACAGACGCTGATGCTGCTGGTGCAGGCACCTGGGTCGGTACAGTTGCTGACGGGACGGCAACACTCGGTTGCGCCGCATTCGCGGGACTGGTCACAGCGGGTGCAGCAGCGGCGACCTGTGCCGCGCTCAAAAGTGTGGCCGCAACACATAGTGCGGATAGTTTCGTATTTATTTTCATACTCAAATACACCTCCATAATCATATGTCTGCATAAACTGCACACGTTTCTATTATAAGAATTTCGGTGCTCGATTAGGTTGCTAAATTGTTTCTATTTGCCTTTTTTTGTTCATTCTGCACGAAGTTTGTCCGTATTTGCCGGGAGCGTAGGTTCTGACCGTTTCTTCTGCTTTGCCTCGATCTCTTCCAAGGATCGTGACATTTGCTTCACAGAACGGTCCAGCTGCTCCAATCTACGGTTAAGGGTGACGAGAATGTATTTTAACAGAATCAGGCTTAATGCTGCAGGGAATCCGACATTAGTTACGAGCTCGAACATGCTTTCAGTCGTTAAAGAACTCACAGATTCCGCCTCCTTTATCATACACATGTATTACCTTTGTAAGAACTAGCGTTCCCATTTATATGGAAAACATACGTTCCCCTCTGCACCCATAACAAAAAGAGCCCCGATTAGCATGGAGCCCTTTCTGATTATATTCATTTAACTAGTATTCAACCCACTACCGAGCTGCATATCAAGGAGTGTATATGTTCGGCTGCTGGGGCTTGGACATCCCTTCTCCCAGATAAAATCCGGTGTGCGGGGGCTGATTATAGGCTACGTTTTGCCAGGCCACACTCAGGCGATACACCGGATCATGCATAAGCGTGTAGAATCGGTGTTCTGACTCGTAAGGTGTTGTGTAGATACGCAGCGCCGAATTATCACTTTTGCGCCAAATGACTTCCTCCCGCCAGTCACCGAACAGATCAGCCTGCAACGACGGTGTTCCTTTGGTTCCGTTATTGGAACTCGTCCCTGTGGCCGTAAGCAAGTTGGAAGTCGTCGAGTTCGTATAGTTCCACTTGTCAATTTTACCAGCGCTTGAGGAGGTATGATCCAGCAGTTCACGCAGCAGATCCCCATCCCACCAGATACCAAAATTAATAGAAGACGGCGTCGTGTTGGTAATGAGCTGCCCCTGGGCTGAACGTAATCCGATGCCTGGTGCCCATTGCTCATTCCCCTTCGTACGCGGATCAATGTCTGCCGACATGCCTCGTCCGGTATCCTTGCCTGTTTTTACGCCCCATAAAATGTTGCCATTGCGCGGATCGTACATGGCTGCTCCGTAGGCGGCATTTTTATCCTCGTTTACCTTAAATACTTCATATCCTGAACGGTCCGGGTCCAAATCCCCGACATGAAGCGCATCTCCATGTCCCATTCCCGTGTTAGCCAGCTTCGCTCCGTTATCGTCTACAACCAGTGAGCCATACACGATCTCATCCTTATCATCTCCATCCACATCTGCCACACTCAAACTGTGATTCCCCTGTCCAGCCGTCCCGGCATTGGTGGAGCTGTTGCTGTCAAAGGTCCAGCGGCGGCTTAGATTGCCGTTCCGCCAATCATATGCGACTAGAACAGTACGCGTGTAGTAACCACGTGCCATCACTATGCTGGGTCTCACGCCATCCAGATAAGCAACCCCGGCGAGAAAACGATCCACACGGTTACCATAGTTATCTCCCCAACTGGACACCGTTCCGCGCGGTGGCACATAGTCAATCGTACTAAGAGCCTTGCCTGTATCACCTGAGAACACAGTTAGAAACTCGGGGCCTTTCAAAATATATCCACTCGTGTTGCGATGATCAGCCGAAGCCTCGCCAATCTTTACACCTGTACCATCTACCGTGCCGTCTGCTGTCTTGCATATAACCTCTGCTTTACCATCTCCATCAAAATCATAGATGAGAAATTGCGTATAGTGTGCACCAGCCCGAATGTTCCGTCCCAGATCGATTCGCCATTTGCGTGTTCCATCAAGCTCATATCCGTCCAAAAATACATTTCCCGTATACCCGGATTGCGAATTATCCTTAGAATTGGAAGGGTCCCATTTCAGCACAATCTCATACTCGCCATCCCCATCAAGATCCCCCACACTGGCATCATTGGCATTATACGTGTAGTTCACATGATCCGGAGTTGTACCTCCCGCAGGCTGCTGTATGGGAACGTCCAGATAGTTGCTGTTCCATGCCTTTACCGCTGGAGAAGCGGCCTGCTCTGCTCCGTTAACCACGGCACGAACGGTATACGAAGATGATGTCGTACCTGCCTTGTCCAGGAAGTTGGTTCTCGATGTAATCGGCGCATCGTTCACCTTGCTTGCCCCTCTGTACAGATTGAAGCCAACCGAATCCGCTTCCGTACCCAATAAACGCCAGCTCACCAGTACACCCTCTGGTACCTTCACTGCGACAGTTCCCCTGTTCAGCTTCTCCATTTGCCTTGTAGAGGCAGCTGAGATTGGGCTATCCATCGGAGTGACCACTCCACACAACATGACACCGAGACAGAGCAATACAGCATGCCGAAACCTTTTGTTCATCTGATCATTAGCTCCTTTCATGGTTTGTATTTTCAATAAATTTATTTTATCTGACTGATAAGTTATTGTTGTTTAAATCTTATGATAGCGCTTACATAAATGTAAAGGGACGAATTCGTCCTTTTTGTTCAAAAATCCGGGCTAATACTTTAAAAATCAGAGGTCCATGAATAATCGTTCCTCGTCAGCTATGCTTTGGATATCCTCTGAGCTAATACTGATATATTGATAGCCTTCTGCCTGTTGTTTTTTCAATGCCAGTTCCTTCATAAAACGTGGGCTACCCTCTCCGGCATCCTCGTCATACACAAGCAATAAACCGTCTGTTTTGCGGAAAAGGAGTTCATCCCGTGCCTTGAGTTGCCATATTCCCTGATACGGCTGGCGGCTAACTACTCCCACATAGTCAACTTCGGCACAAATCTGCTGAAAGTATTCCTTTTTATCCTCCTTCCATTTTTCCTCCATATTTTGATAAGCCATCATAATAGAGCATTTTAGGTCGGGGTATTGCTGTTTTAATGCAATGACGACCTCGCAAGCCCACAAGTCCACCCCGTATTGGCCGGGGGTAATCACCCATTCCAGCCCATCTTCGATCAGGGGAATCAGCCTGCTTGTAATCGCCTTTTTAATGTATGGAATGCCTTCGTGCTTTTGACTGAAAATATTCAGCTCATGGGCACGATAGCCAGAAACGAGCAAGTTTTTCATCATCTCATCGTCCTTCTGAAATTATCATAAAGATTATTGTAAAAACGAACCTCTGCCCTATGGGCTAAAGAAGGTTCGTCTTTTGGGAATTTAGTATTCAATCAAAATTACTTTATGATGCTTAATGAATTCCTATCAAGCCCGCATATCACCCCTTGGAGTTTACACGCCGATCTTGAATTCTAACATTGCTACTCAACACACCAGCATCGCTACTTATTTTGAACGACGGGTAACTAGGATCTGCCTCTAGCCGCATTTTGCTATCGAACTGCTGCTCCTGCTGCCGATCTACCCAAAAAGAATAAGAATCGGACTGAACTGCTATATCGGTTGCATTCGGTGCATCGATCACCAAGATAACAAGTACGCCGTTGCATCCACAATCTTCTGTATCATAAAACAACTTGAACATGCCTGGCCGTCCTGAAAGGACCATCGCTAGCCTTTCAACCGACAAGGAATCCAACTCTAAATGTATACTCATGAAATGAACTCTCTCCTTTGTAATTGAGATGTTTGGACATATTTGGACTCAACAACTTCAAAAAGTCTAAATATAAACTATATTTTCATTATAATCATCTCAAAACTTTAAGTACAAGGAGATCATTAATGATGGCATTTATAAAAGAAACCGTTTGTTTCTTCGCGGAGATTCTGCTGAATGCACATCTCTAACTTGTTCCTTTGTGCCAACGATTCAAATCCACCCTTACATTTGTATTAATTTGTTTGGTATTTATCAAGTTTGAACCATTTTTGAAATTCACTCTGGCTAATTTTTTTAACAGATTTCACCTTTTTGCTGTCCATGGAGTATCTGTATAATTTCTTTTGATCAGATGGATACTCACTTATATAGTCTAAACTTTTTCCATCTTTATGCCATAAAATCAGGCCGGTGCTAATATAATCCGTTTCTCTAGGAAGATATATAAAGCCATCCTTCTTCGTATTATAAATGGCTAGGGAGCTGCTTGATGTATCACCGAACGAAAAGGCAATTTGATCTTCTTTTGGTGACCAATTATAAGCAGTAATGGATTCTACATTTTTTTTGCCTTTAGCCTTTAATAGATCATTTACAATGGTAGATTTTCCGGTTGTAAGATTGATTAGTAATAACGTATCGCCTGCACTACGCTGTGCCTGTATAGCCAACCATGTATTAGAAGGAGATAATACTGCACTCGATATATCACGCAGTTTATCATTATATCCATCTGTTTTAAGGGTGTAACTCTTTTCTCCTTTTTTGATCGTTATGGATGTAATGACACTTTTCTCAGAACTCGGAACATTTTCCAGCTCGACTTTTTTTGCCAATAACGTAATGGTTTTTTCCTTCCACATCACTTGATCTGGAGTCTCGTTCTTTTTAAACTTAGTTATGGACTGATACACAGATGGATTTACAGCATGAACCGAACTTTGAACATAGGGATTAGAATGCAACGTACGATTAGCATTGACAATAGAAAAGCCACTTACACTTCCCACCATCACTATACCCGACAGGAAAGCAATAGCGTATTTTAATGTTAGACTTTTCATTTTAATTGCTCCTTTTGTAGTAGGTTTATTGTTCTTAGGATTCATTATAGAAAGAGAAAGGATGCGTTGATCTAAACATGAACAAAACAGCTAAATTTATTTCTATTCTTATATTTTCTGCGAGTACTATGTGTATTAGGTTTTTCACCCGATAATATGGTATACCTTCTATTTTGAAAAGGATAAAGATAATGGATGGACAATTGTTTCCATTGACTGATTAATCATTCGAATCGAAGAGAAGACGTACTGATAAAATCAGAACGTCTTCTCTCCTTTAAAATTTATTTGAACAAGTTCTGCAGCAAGAAGCGTACACAAGAAAACCAGCTAGTGTTTGTCATGAGGGTCCACTTGTACAGGGAAAATAAAACATTAGACTGGCACACCTAACTTTGAAAAGCTTTTATATACCAAGCGTCCATAGCAGAGTGTTCAGAACCTGGTAGAGGTTCATGTAAAAGTGTGAATCCAAACTTTTCATATAATAAACATGCAGTTTTTAATTCATGCATTGTTTCTAAATAGCATTTTTCATAATGTTTAGAAGCAAAAGACGAAGCTGTTTCCATAAGTTTCTTGGAAAGCCCTAAACCTTGAGCTTTTGGACTTAAGTATAGCTTTTGTAATTCGCAAACTTTATCATGTTCGTTAAACGGCGCTATACCAATTCCACCAACAACTTCTCCCTCCATTTCTACTACCCAATAGTTCGCATGTTTTAAATTATTATAGTATTGGTGTAGGTCATTAAGTTGAGGGTCAAAATAAGCTGTTCCAGGAATCGCTAATCCAAGTGATTTTAATGAATCTTGTATAATTTCTTTTACTTTTGCATTGTCTTCTTTTTTCATTTCTCGAATAACCATATACGATCTCCTTCAATTAAATCTAAAATTCGGGAGCATACTGCCGGTAGTCCTTTCGGTCTGTGGTTCAGTATTTCAGTTCGTGATTCGCCGGACAAACGAACATATTTCGCTCGGCGTCAAAGGTGAATTTCCACTTTGGAAACAATCCTTGCTTGGGATGAAATCTCCGGTGAGCAATCACCGCAAGGTCTTCCAGCTTTAAAGTCCTTTGCAAATTGACGTTGTTAAATAACCCGAATCAAGTGCTACGGCTTCGACCTTAAATTCAAAGCGTTTTTGCTGGCGGCCAAAAGCGACAAATAGGGCACGTATCCAAAGAAAACACTTTATTTTCTTTCAACACAACTAACATACTAACAGAAAAACACGCCAAGGACATGGTCGTGTTTTTCTAAAAACTGAACGGTATGATCGTTTAATATGGTATATTTTTTGTGACCATGCAATGATGATACCTGTTGGTAAATGGAATAATATAACTGAAAAGGAAATATACCTCTTAAAATATATGTTATCTACGCACCGCCTGAGCATCCATTTGGTACAGTTCATCAAAAATTGTTTAGCTCAAATACGATAGACACTACACGAATTTGAGTTGATCATGATCTTGCTGTCATGATCAACTTAGTGCAGATGGCCTATCCCGGATTTCCACGAACGACGGTAGCCGTATCGAACTATCGGCTGACGTATCCTCCTATGTAAGAACAAGGGAGAAACAATCTATTTTTATTGTCGGGAGAAATCTTCTCCGAAAACATGTTTGTACCAAACTATGCCATGCATGAAGGACTTCCAGTTCTGCTAACGAGAAAACGGAACTCCCACCTGTTGTCTTACGATTTTTGATGGAACACCAGAAAATGAACGCCTATCTTGTTAGTTCGGAATCAACCATTTCCCGTAAAGTAGAGGCGGAGTGGGACAGTTTTCTTGACGGGTTATTTATTCCCCTAAAACCACCTAGTTCTCCCCCGGCTATCATCATCTTAAAATACCTATTAAAATAGGCCGCCCAAATTTTGGGTTGACCTAATAATACGAAATCATACTTGAGAGAAAACCGCCTTTTACTCATATCGAAATCAATCTTTAATAAGAAGCTCGCCTAGCCGCTGTTGCAACTGGTGGGCATAGAACGATAGTTCTGCTTCAGCGGCTAAATCCCGCAGCAATGCCTGGATCAAAAACGCTCTAGGTGCCTTATTTTCCAACTCTTCCTCAAGCAACACGGTCACTTGCTGAAGTTCCTTCTTTCTAGCATTTGGGATATATAGATCAGGAATGATTGACAAGATCGCTTGAAACAAAACGGAAATCCTCGCTGAGCTTGTCGGGACAAGTGACTCTAAATCCACTTCCTCATACTCTTTCATGAACTCATAGGTTAGCAGAGGCTGAGGTGAACATTTACTCAAACCTTGAACCAAATCATCCATACGTTCCGCGATAAATCCTGCTAGTTTTTCGACGGTGATTGGTTTGTAGGCAAATAACAGATGAAAAGTATACTCCCGGATCATGCCGCTAAACATGGCAGTTACGTCCCATTTCCAATCCAATATGGCAGAGCCGTATTGGCGCATCAGCAGGTTTTGGTAATAGCTGAACATCTGAATCTGAATCTGATGAATGAGGGTAGAGATGTTGTCGTTGCTCGCCGAGGGAAATTCATTGTAATCTCGGGAAATATAGTAGCCGTGACGGCCAAAAAATTGGAATAAACCCATAATTTCGGCTAGATACGTTTCCCGACGCGGTAATGCCATTTCCCGAATTCGCTCCACCTCATCCATCATATACTGCTGGCGTTGCTTCAATATACTGACGAACAACTCTTCCTTGGACTCAAAAAATTTATACAAGGAACCTTTGGCGATACTGCAATCGTCGGCGATATCCTGAATTGAGGTTGCTCTATAGCCTTTCTCCATAAAAAGGCGGATAGCAGATTGGACGATTTTTTCCTTTATTAAACTCATGCTTATGTCTCCTTATCACTTGTTACGGACAGATGTGATTTTTTCAAAGTTCCTTGATCAAGTATAGCCAATATCCAGCGAGCAAAAAAGAAGGCGTCGTGCCAAAATGAGGCGTCCGATCCACTCCATGGTACTCAGTAAAAGCGTTCTCCCTTACATTAGAGCGATACATAGCATACAAATATGGAGTAAGACCAGTACATAAATAAGCCTCACAACAGTGTCAAGCCAATTTCGGATTATGAGCAACACGGTCATCAAGGCTGGAAAACCAAAAAGACCGCCCCATCGACTGACGAACCTGTCGGCTTGTCCATTCATGAAATGAACAGGGATCTCCAGAGGAGCAGACCAGACCACTATCATGGCGGCAAGCCACGCAAGCACTGTGACAAAAACGGGCGTTTTAGGATGAAAGAGAATCTTAATCAATGCGTTGCCTCCTTTTGTTCTATCTTATTTGGGAGTAGTAAGCCAGAAAGTCCAGTGCCAGTCTACGAATTCACCCAACCGGCCGGATAGTACCATACTTAGCGCGGGAGCGAGAAGCATTGGAATCCCAAGTAAACTGATGATCGCCCCTCGCTTGTCAGGTGGAGCAAGGCGATATAGCATGGCCATTCCAATCGGGGAAACCATGTCTCCCCCTAAACCTTGAATGATCCGAAAAAAAATCAGTTGTCCAGAATTTTGCGCGAATGAAGATAATATGGAACCTAACATGAATAATCCAATAGAACAAAGAAACACCTTCCTAGCACCGCATTTGTCCGAAAGCCATCCTGCCAACGGAATGACCGCAGAAAGTGAAAGTGTATAGGCGTTTACCGACCATTGAGTGGTCTGGAGCGAAACGCCAAATTCCTGATCCCAGGTCGCGAGGGCCAGGTTAAGAGCTGTGCTGTTCAAAATCACCATAAACGTCCCTATGACGATCGCAAGCGTTGGCAAAAAATATAGACGGAATATAAATGACCCTTCCTTAGAAGATTCGTCAATAACTGCATGATGAGACATATACAAATACCTGCTTTTTCTAGAAATGAACGAAGGTTGAGGACTAAGCCTGCTTCAGTCTAGCCCGTCAAGACCCTATTTGACCAATTAGTTTTATTAAAAACTTTTAGGTTTTCAACTCATCATATCCTTGAGAGCCAGGTGTGTCAATCCTCGATATAAACAGATTTATTCGGATTATGAACTATTAGTTCTTTACAAAACTAAATAGTCAAAATAAGATAAATGTCAGGGTCGAAATATACAGCATTGATTTAGTCATGAAAAAACAGGGATTTATAAATGAACGGAAGGAAAAGAATATGCAAAAAAACAATCATGAGCATACCGCTGCACTCTATTTTGATGGCTTGACCAACTTCAGGGATTTCGGAGGCTATGCCACCACGGATGGGAAGAGAGTAAGAAAGGGAATCCTGTTCCGCTCCGACGAATTGTCAAAGTTATCGAGAGCCGACATGGCACGAATGAATCAAATCGGCCTTAAGCTGATTTGCGACTTAAGAACGGAAACGGAGCAGAAATCGAACAAGAGCCGCATGCTGAATCAGGGAGTCGAAGTAAAGAATTTGGCCATGCAGGATAAAAGTCAGGAATTTACCCGTCTCGAATTTATAAGGTATTTAATTAGACATGGCAAGGATATCGATTTTGAGCAAACGATGAAAGACATGTATGATCATATGGGGACTGGCTCTAAGTCTACGTTACAGAAACTTTTCACTCTGTTGTCCGAAAAAGAGAAGTTTCCTGTCCTGATTCATTGCACTGGGGGCAAGGATCGAACTGGATTCATCGTGGCGATTATTCAGCTGTTTCTGGGAATTCCCTACGAAAGCGTGCTTGAGGACTACTTGCATTCCAATATATGCATCGGGCCACGTATGAAAAAAGCCGAGAAAATGATCCGACTGATGAGCTTTTACCGAGTGCCTGCAGAGCGAATCAGGCCCATGCTGGAGGTGAAGCGTGATTATCTGGAGGACGTGCTACAGGGAATTATGAGCCGGCATGTGAACATTGAAGGATACTTGAAAAACGAATGCGGCGTTTCGCAGCAGCACCTGGAACGCTTCAAAGAGCTCGCTCTAGAGTAACGAAATTGAAGTTACCTTGTCCAATCTACTATGGGGTATTCTGGTATTTAACCGAGGACTGATCAAGGGAAACTATATGTACATTCACCGATGGAAGATAAAATTGACTCTATACTTAACTATAGTGTTTATAATTGGTGACGCGAAACAACAAGAAAAGATTTAGTGAGGGGATTTTAAATGATATACGTGGCGTGAGAGCTGTAAGACGGAACATCTCCTGCAGAGGAAATGAGCCTTTGTCCGGGAATGCTCGAAGGCAAGCTTGATGAAAGAATTGTTTCTGGGAACACAGTCGGAGATGAGGAATTTGTCTCCCAACTGGCTTTCACTACAAAGAGTAGAGGTCTCAGACCAATATACACAACTAAGGTGTATGCCTGCCAACATATTGATAAGTACCTTTCGGGTAAGCAATCCACTCATTCTGCTGATTAAAAACGGGCGAGCCGCATGTTATACCTTGTTTACGAACAAATGTCCCGCCTTGAGGAAACAATTGATCCTGCGAATGAGGCTCTCCAAGCACATCTACCACAGTTCCATGATATTTTAGTACATATGCGACCGTATTAAATTCGCTTGGGTTATAGAAATGACCCTCTTGATTAAAATAGGAAACATTTGTAACATCCATAAAATCGTAAAAGATGCTGTTTATGATCAGATACGGTATTAATGGATTAACCGGATATAGCGCTATGCTGGACACGTTCATGCGGTTCGTATTTTTCATGAATTGGTGAACCTCCAGCTCATATCCTTCTATTTTATGAGAGAGGTCACATTCTCGGTTGTAAAACAATTGCAGCACGATGCGACCGTCTCCACCATCGACATATTGTGAAAAGAACAAAAGAAATGCCTCCTGTGGTTCCTGATAAACCTGGAATATAGTCGCTCTGCCAGGCGGTACCACTAAATACAACGTGAATGTCCAACTTTGTAACATCTTAATTACGTCAAAGTTGAGCTATAAGTAGAGCCAGTGACTGTATAGGTGAAAAACACGCTCGCTCTACCACCTTTTCCATCCTCTGCTGTCACAAACACCTGTGTGCTTCCTGCTGATTTGGGCTTTAACGTAAGCTGTTGACTTGCTACTTCTGCTTCTACTACGTATACATCTGAAGTGATCACATGATACGATAGCTCATCCTGATCAGCACTAAAAAATACATTTTTTAAATCCACTAGTGTATCTCCAGAACCTACAATGCCATATTGATCGGGAGGAACTGTGGCTGTGACAGGTACATGGTTAGGTGTGGGTGTGGACGTTGGTGTTGGATTCGTTGTAGAACTGCCACCGCCGCAATGCGTCAGTGGTTCATCTGGGCGAAATGAGCCATCCGGATAATCAGTGATCCCCCCTTGCTTCACAGCCTCCTGTACTGCCTGTAACGCCTCTGACGACATATTTTTGGATTGATCGGTAAAAGATACTGTATTCGCTTTAGTCACAATTGCTGATGTGTCCCCTTTCTTTTCCACATGAACAAAACTGTGGTCCCCATGCTATACCTGCCAGCAACGTCTCGATTAGCGCTTTCTACCATTCTTTATTTGTTCTTAATTCACCAGTTTCTCCCCGTACATGGTTCATTCTTTTGTTAGTGAAAAGATTTTATCATCCACTTCTGAACCGATTCTGAACAATCTTAAAATTTTATTTATTCATAGTTGGAACTTGGTAGAGAAAAAAAGAGCACTTAGCCAGATAGGGCTAAGCACTCTAAAATTTTTATAAACATGGATGTACAGGCCCTCTCAGGAAGTTGTAGGCTTCCATTGAAAGGTAGCTGCTGACTTAGATGGAAGGGTTGATTTGAAAACTTGATTCCCCTGCCGAACCTTAAATGTTTTTGTGTTCTCTCCCGTATTGGCGGCAATCAGGACCAGCGTACCGTCGGGGTTACGATAAGCGACCGTTTCAATACTTCCACTATAATGAGTAGAATCAATACGTACCGCACCAGGACGGACAAATTTGCTGGCATGTCCAATCGCATAATATTCTACATTTTTCGTAACGGCACCGCTTAACGGGTCGATGGTCACTACACCTCTACAGTTGGTACATCCACCATTGGTCGGACCGCCGGACGGGTCAAGGGCAATATTCCAAAAGAGGACATTTTGCGACCAGTTTCGGGGTGCGCCAATAATCAGCTTGGACATATCCCAGCTTAAATCATCTCCAAAGCCCGGACTCCATGCTCCTCCGCTGCATTCTGTCATATAAACAGGCTTATCCGGAAAAGCATTGTGCACGTCTGACATCGCTGTCGGCTCTCCTTTGTAGCAATGAAAGGCCGTTCCGTGCGTATAGCTTCGAGCCTGTTCGTCTCCCAGCACGGTCTTGGCATATTCACTCCCAGTATCCCAGTTATGGTCAAAGGCAATGATATGGGTAGACAAATCGTTTCGACTTAAAGCAGGGCCTAAATATTGCTTAATAAATTTCGCCTGCTCCACTGCTCCCATACTCATGCTGGGATACTTGGACGTGGTGAATTCCGGCTCATTTTGAATGGAAATCGCCTGAATGGGAATCCCCTCATTCGCATAGGCCTGTATATAACGAACAAAATAGTCAGCATACGCCTGATAGACACGCGCATCGGTATAGTCCAAATACCAACCGTTATATATCTGCTCACCATATTTCATCCAGGGCGGGGCCGTCCATGGAGTCCCCATAATCCGTAAATCCTGGTTTCTTCTCAGAATTTGCTTCAGCACATCGATCACATCCCGATCCTTGGCAATGGAGAAATGATTTAGCTCATAGTCCTTGCCTGTTGCCACATCATCGTAGGTATAGCTGCTAGGCTGTCCCTGTTCATCCACTGAATAATCTGATGCTCCAATGGTATGGCGAATATAGCTTAATTGAATACCGCCGGCTGTAAACAAGTCATTGAGCAACTGATCACGCTGATTGGCAGACATGCCATGATTCATCAGATATGCGGACGAACCGGAAACTGCTGCGCCAAACCCTTCCATCGTCTGGTAACGAATATCTGGTCTAATCTCAACCGTCAGTGTATCCGCATTCGCTGCAACTTCGTTACTGTTGTCTTTTCTCCATGGGATTGGGGCTTGCTGTGTCAGACGATTCGCCGGGTCTGGTGTGGTTAGCCACATACTGACATTCCTTTCGCCTGCCGTGTTCACACCATTCTGCATAGCCAGACTGATCAGAATAGCACCAATCAAGATGATAGCTGCAACTATAAGCAGGAAGAAGTCAGAACGTCGCTGTTTTGGGAGTTTCTTCATCTAATGTCCTCCTCTCTCCATAATCAGACTGTCCCCTATATTTCCTTCTATTTCAGCTTTCACTTGGGTTTCCCTTTGCATACCTACTGAATGTTACATATCTATAGCAAAAAGAGAGCCGGTGCTAGTGCCCGTGCTCTCTTGAAATTTAACCACTTTAAAAGGAATATAACGGGATTACTTTTTTGCCTTTTCTGTAGAGGTTGCCGGAATCGTAACACTTCCTGTCAGTCTTGTATCCTGAGAGGAGCTGCCTACATAAATCGGAACTTCACCAGATGGCATAACCCATGCTTTGGATTTTTCATCCCAATAAGAGAGAGCTTTCGGGTCGAGCTCAATGCGAACCTTCTTCTCTTGGCCCCGCTTTAACTCTACCTTGGCCCAACCTGCCAATTGACGTGATGGAGTCTCTACATTGGTCGGAAGCTTACCGCTGTATACCTGCACAACCTCAGCTCCGGCTGTTTTGCCAGTGTTTTTTAATTTAAGCGAAACCTCGACAGAACTTGTACGATCGGATTTCTTTCCACTCGCATGCTGTTTTACCTTCAAATCACTGTACCCGAAAGTTGTATAGGATAAACCGTGTCCAAAGGAAAATGCAGGTTGAATACCCGATTTCTCATATCCACGGTAGCCTACAAAAATACCGTCTGAATAGTCACCGACTCCATTGACACCCGGAAATTTCTCCGGTGAGGATACAGGTGTAGACTGCTCGTTAACCGGGAAGGTTACTGGCAGCTTGCCAGAAGGATTCACATCCCCAAACAAGACGCGCGCAATGGCATTCCCTTGCTCTTGACCAGCAAACCATGCCTGTACGATCGCTGGAACTTTGTCCTGCCAGGTGTCCATTTGCACAGCTCTGCCGCTCATTTGTACCACAATGGTTTTCGGGTTGGCAGCGGCAACCGCACGGATCAGCCGATCCTGATTATTCGGCAGCTCCATATCGGAACGCTCCACATAGCCTTCACTCTCATACGTACGTGTGACCACAATCGCAACATCCGATTTTTTAGCCAGCTTTACAGCATTGTCAATCAGCTTGTCTGTCGTATCTGCCGGAGGCTCCCAGCCCAGACGAACCATACCACCAGAATCGCGACCATTCGTTGGATAATCGGCACGATATTCAATTCGTATCTTATGCTTTTCCCCCGCTTTGAGCGAGATGTTTTTCTTCGTTGTTCCCAGCTTCGTACCTTGATTATCTACAAATAGCTTGTCATCAAGATACAGCTTGCTTGACCCCAAACTGGTTAATGACAATGCATAGTCACCATCCTTGGGAGCTGCAATGGCCCCTGTCCAGCGTGCAGATATCAAACCATTTAGTGTTGTTGGGGTATTAGGAACTTTAGGGGACTTCGCATTGAAGCCCTGATAATTATAAAAGCCAAGATTCATATTGACTTGATCATCATTGCGCACAAGAATCGGATTGCCTTCCATCTTGTTATTCGTCCAGTATTCGCCTCGCAGTCCCTGCTCAGCATCGCCATAAGTCGCATATCCAACACTGACATTCTCTTTCTGATCGGATGTGGTCAGCAACGAAGACGGAACAGCTGATGGACCTGGCATAATGTCTCCCGCAGAAATAGGGTCCGTGCCCGGTGCATACTTGACGGTAACTCCTTTGCCTACACGATTACGGATGCCTTCCAGCGGACTCACCGTGTATGTCGGGTTTACCAACGAACTGCCTCCGCCTGCCACTGTGCCGCTATCTGCATCTGGACCAATCACAGCAATGGATTTGAGTTTATCTTGAGATAACGGTAATACGTTGTTTTTATTCTGAAGCAGTACCATACTTTCCTCAGCCAATTGACGGGCTGTTTTACCATGGTCACGGGCATCAATTTGATTATTTTGAGCCGGGTGATCAAACAAACCTTTACTGAACATTTGCACCAGAATGCGCTTAGCCTTATCATCAATCGTTTGTTCACTTACCTTGCCATTCTTGACAGCATCCAGCAGCTGATCTCCCCATTTACCATAAGGTGTTCCAGGTGTTTCCAGGTCCAAGCCGCTATTTGCCGATTCGACTGTACTCAGATTTGCGCCATAATCACTCATCACGAAGCCTTTGAATTGCATTTCCTTTTTCAAAAGGTCTGTCAGGATGGTCTTGTTCTCACATGCCGATTCGCCGTTGACCTTGTTAAAGGAGCACATAGCTCCGCCCAAGTCTGCCTTGGCAATAGCCTCCTGAAACGGGCGTATGTAAATTTCATGTAGCGCACGGTCACTGACTTTGACATTTGTCGTGAAACGCTCCGTCTCCTGATTATTCATAAGGTAATGTTTCGCAGTCGCCAAGACAGGGTGGCTTTGCACACCTTTGACATAAGCGGTCGCCATTTGCGATTGCAGTAGCGGGTCCTCGCCCATAGATTCAAAGTTCCTCGATCCCCATGGAATACGGGCAATATCCATCCCCGGTCCAAGCACCACATTATGAGTCGTATTAAAAGCCTCGTCTCCAATCAAATCTCCATACTGTTTGGCAGCCTGGGTATCCCACGTTGCAGCCAATGCAATAGGGGCCGGCAACGCAGTTGATTGCTTGTCCTGCACATCCGGATTGGCGATCCGAACACCCGCAGGTCCATCTGCCATCTTTAACGCCGGAATACCCAACCGTTCCATCGAATTATTATAAAATCCATAATAATTGTTGACCTTACCAGTCACCAGATCTATTTTTTCTTCCAGCGTCATTTCTTGTAACAGCAATGCTGTCCGTTTCTCAGCCGACAGGGATGTGTTCATCCAAGGTCGATCTGTCCGGCTTCCTGCCGCTCCTGCAATATGCATAGGTCCGATCACAACAGCCGCAATGACTGTCATCATCACCATACGGAACAACCATGTTGATTTTACTTTCACGTTTGTAATTCCTCCTTGATGTTTGGTCATGAGGTGAATGCCTATTCAACGCTCACAGGCTTGCAAAGGCTCTCGACCCTGCGAGCTCCAACAAGAATCCAGAGCCACGGGGTAAGCAAGCAAGTCAGCAAAAGCCGCAATGGCTCAAGTGACACGTTTACCACCCTACCGCACATTTTCGGAAATTTCATTGAAAGTTTTTGGAAGAAGAATACTAGGACCTTCATTCTTTTTCATATAAAGAGAGCGCTAACAATTCAGTTAACTGATTATAAGATTACACTTTTGTAACTTTTTAATGACTGTTTTTTAACTATTTATAATCCTAAAAAATGATTCATATGTCCCACGCTTTGAAATGCATCTATGATCTTTTTTAGCGTGCGACCAAAGCCTCTATTTTAGGGAATTGGAAATACTTATGTATAAAAAAGAAAGGATAATAAAAAAACAGAGACCTGAAAGGTCCCTGGAGGCAATGTGGATTCAATGTGATTATTCAAATGGATACCGAAGTCCCCACTGTGAACGAATCTGGTCCATCAATTTCATAATTCCTAATGATTCATCCAAAGAAATAGTAGAACTTTCGAGCAAACCTTCGTTCAAGCAGCGCCCGACTTCTTCTGCCTCAAAAGCATAGCCTGTAGAGGAGCGGTCATCCTGAAAGTTCTGTGCCTCTTCACCGTCCACAACTAAAGTAGCCGATGTACTATTTAGGAAAGATGGAATGTGGATATAGCCCTGGGTTCCATGGATATAAGCCTCATTCGTCAGCCCGAGACGAACCGCCCCGTTAAGCATAGCCGTGCGTCCTTTTCCATAATCCAGCATGATCGAAAATGTCTCATCAACGCCCGTTTCCCCGATATGAGCAGTACTCCATACATGCTCTGGCTCAGGGCCAAACACCATCGAAGCAAAAGAAACGGGGTAAATTCCTGCATCTAATAATGCCCCTCCGCCCAGCTCGGGATTCAATAATCTTCCCTCTGGGTTCCAGTCTATACGAAAACCGAATTCCGCCTTCACCAACTTTACTTCACCAATACGTCCCTCATGTATCCACTCCCGCACTTGGCGAATCGGTGGCAAAAAACGTGTCCACATTGCTTCCATCAGGAATAGCTTATGATCACGCGCATAGCTGATTAGTTCCTCCAGCTCTTTGCTGTTGACGGTGAAGGGTTTCTCACACAAGACGGCTTTGCCCGCTCGAAGAGCCGCTAGAACGTTCTCTTTATGAAAAGGATGAGGGGTTCCAATGTAAATCGCATCGACTTCGGAATCTTGCACTAATTCCTCATAGCTACCGTATGCCTGTGCTATGTGATGCTTGGTTGCAAATTCGGTAGCGCTTTCAATATTGCGTGATCCAACGGCGTATCCTTCTCCATTCGTAACATGCTGCAAATCAGCAACAAACTGATCTGAGATCCATCCCGTACCGACAATTCCCCATTTTATCTTTTTGCTCATACTTGTATCCCTCCCAGTTGTATAGTTAACGTAGACTTACACGATCTTCTTCATTCTAGCAAACCCCTGCCCTAAACAAAAGAAATTCCTGTTCGGCAACAGTTTGTGTTACGGCTTCGCAGAAAGACGGCGAGGCGAACACGAAGTCAAGTTTGAGCAGGAATTTCTTCAGGATCGTCTTGGTTAGGCCATTTATTGAATGGTGTATTTGTAAAACTTTGTATCCACTTTCATAATTGGAAAGCCCATTGGCAATTCATCAGGAGCAATACTAACAAATCCATTCTTCTCATAAAATCGATGAGCTGCAACGAATTGCGGTGTTGTTCCAAGATAGATTCCTTCAACAGACCGTTTCTTGGCCCATTCTATGGCATGCTGTAGTAATTGATTCGAAACATTAAAGGCTTTGCCTCTATAGTTTTGTTTGACAAACATTTTTCTGAGCGCCGTCTTATGGTTTCCGATATCTAGCAAGGCAACCGTCCCTACTACAATTCCTTCACGAAGAGCCACCCAGAAGTTTCCGTTGCCATGCTGATAGAAGTTTCCAATATCAAGCAGATCAGGCTGATCTTCTTTAGTGATGGCGATATGATATTCGTTTTGTTGAATATGTAAAATTAAATCGACAACTTGCGATTGATACTCAGTTGCGTACTCTTTTAAAAGGATGCTATTTACCATCGCTGTATTCTCCTATTATCGTCAATTGTGATGTCATAAGCTTCCCGCCAAAATACAGAGACAACCTTTTATGTATATCTCCTTATTCGTGCTTGATTCGTACCTTGTATTAAATAACTCAACCTCCGCAGCTAAACTGAGCTTCCACCTGTTTAGTCGATTGAAACCCATGTCTAAGTGCGAACGTTGAGTTCATTATGATTTTCTCTATATTACAATTTCTATCCTACGCTTGAAGCTGTGCAAGAATTTGCGGATCCTTGATCTTCTGATCCTCAGCCAGCAACGCTATTTTGGATAGAATCTCGGCTGTTCTTGGATCCTCATCCAGAAATGGTAAGAAGATGCGCCCACGATGCTGCGAATGCACCGGAATAATGTGCAGTGCTCCCTTCGCTTGCTTGTAGACCCCACCGCTTCCGAGGTGGACCGCATACTCGCCAAGATTCCCATCTATACGTGCATAATTCCCATCTAAGCGTACATTGCTAATTTTCAGCAGACGAAGAGATTCCTGTACAATGACCTTACGCATTTCAACGGTCGTCAGACTAGCCTCTGGATCAACGCCGCCTACATGAGCAACACTGACAACCAAATCCACGTCCCGCATAACTTCAGAGAACAGAACAGGGGGGACCTCCTCCAAAGGCACGCTCTTATATGTTGTCCGATCAAAGAACTGCACGGTCTCCAGTGTAGGAGCCTCAGTGTCCGCTGGTGAGAACCAGTCGGCCATGGCATACAGGTTCGCAATCAGATTATCGGCATAGAACACCTTTTGGAGTCCGTCCTCATAGCTGACCGTCCATTGGCGACCTTTTAGTAGAGATACCGTTTTATTCGGCTGTACCTGGTGTCCCGCATACCGACGGGAAACTGTCGCGTTAGCACGTTCATCAGCATTCAGCAGATACAGCTCACGGAACACCTGTTTAAATGGCTGGCGTATCTGACGGTCGAATAGGTCCTTCTGGAATTCACTCCAACGACCACTTTCGTACAAATGAAGTGGATGTGCGATAATCAGCTTATCTTCTTCTCCAATAGTATGCTGTTCAGCAGAAGGAGCAGTCAACGCTAACGTATCCCCGTTAAAATATCCAAGGTGATCGCCAGCCTTGAAAACCAGTGTCCGCACCAGCGGAGCAAGCACAGGATTGCCTAGCAGTCCTCTCAATTCCTTTACCATAAAGGTCGTACCATACTCCATAGAGCGCTCCAATTCTTTGCGAGCTCTGCGATATTGGTCTACCAGATCTCCTTTAAGCTCTTTCAACGACGTAACATACTCATCCTTCTTGAAACGAGCCGGAATGGATTTCAGCGTCTTCCCTTTGCTGACAATTTCAATATCTGCTGCTCCTTCATCATCAATAACGAGTTGTATCGTTGTAGCCTCATCCAAGGCCTGAGGCTCAAAATAAGAGCGGAGATCATCCAGCTTGCGAGCTTCCATGTCCCAGACGAGACGGGTTACGTCATCATAACCTGCGTTACGTGCCAAATTCCCGAGCGCAATCCGTGAAACCAGTGCCTCACTAGCCTTACGCTGTGCCCCGAATTTTTTGCTTTGTTCCAGAAACTTCTGGATAAAATCATAACGTTCGCGGACATCTGATTCAGGCGGCTCTGCAAGTGGAATCAGACTGTAGGTCAACAAATGGTCTTTATTTCGCTTGTCTTCCACTGATTTTTCCATTTCACTCCGTTTCAGCTTACCCAGCGTTGCATCCGCAAACAACTGGGAGCGACGATGATTGGCTCCAGCCGAAATATACTTGGCACAATCGTACAGCAGATCAAATCGTTCCTCGCCCAGCGTCTCATAGGCCTCATGAAACCAGTGAATATCGAAGGCACCGTCATTAAAATCCTGCGGAGCTATCGGTGAGTAATGAGCTACAATCGTTTCTTTCTCAGCCGAAAAGCCTTCATTGATATGCGCATGGAAGTACCATGCCGCGCTGCGAAGTCCTTCCCATCCGAGATAACCTGCTACAATCTCAATCCATTGCCGGGCATACATTGCCGCCTCCAGCAGGCGTTTATCTGTAATTTTAGTGTGTTTCAGCTTTTCCTTGAGCAATGCAGCATCCTCGCCATCACTTGGATAACACGCCTTGAGTAAGTGGCTGAACGATTCCTTTTTGGTAATACGATCACCGTAGCCGTACACATAACCACGCACGAACGTTTCCTTGTCGAGACCCTCCAGAATACGGATAAAATAATCCATGCCTTCAATCCGGCTCAGACCCATCACCTTTGGTGTGGCCTCGGTAGGCAAGTCGCCTCGAACCAATTCAACCTCCAGCAGTCGATCAATAACCGTACGACGTATCTCCAAAAATTCTGGTTTGCTGGAAATCCATGTATTACGGGCATTGGTTAAGGTGCTCATATGGCTTCTGCTATCACTACTGGCCAACAGCTCCCGATACACTTCACCTACACCAATCAGCCCTTTTTCATAGGCTTTGAAGTAATCCTCCAGATCCAGCGGAGAATAAAAACGATTTTCCATTCCTGGCCATTCTGCGTAGTTCACAAAGGTATGGAAAAAGCGCTTAAAGGACTCACTATCATGAATTCGTCCCTTCTCCAATGCCACCCACGGACTGGACAATAGATGAAACATTCCCATATCCTCTGCAGGTCTATCCTTAGGCATACTCTGCATCAGTGAATTTAAGGCAAGGTCGATTACGTCAAATGTCTCGGCTCCGGCTGTGTCCATAAAATAGGCATTAATTAATGTGCTTACCTGATCGGTATAGGTCAGCTCTGCCATCCACTTTTGAACCTCGTTAATCCGCTCTAAAGGATACATTTGCTCGGCGAAGTCTTTACGCCATCCTTCCAACAGCTTGTGCTTGCTTTGTTCTGAATAGCCAAAGTTAAATGAGAAATATCGATAGTAACGATCCAACGTTCGGTCCATAGGCTCCAATCGATCATAAAAAACAAGCTCCAGCAGATCACGCGCTTCTATGCCGCTTTCCTGCAAATAACGGTCCCATTCCTCGTAAAGAGGATATAAAGACAGCCTAGAATCTACTTCTTCATCGACCTGAATCATCCGTAGAGGGCGAAGGTTCGTCCCAATAAGCAATGTATCTTTGTAGCCTGAATAATACTCCGCAGTATATTCCACATCACGATGATGATGAACCAGTTCATCCAGTCCATTCAAGAACTGCTTGAGCTTCTCCAATGGGCTAACAAAAACATCGGCCATTCGGAAATCACCCAGATCAACTTTCTCTTCCAACCAAGCTTCCTTGACATTCGGATCGTACAGGCCAAACCCGTTTGTCCCTGTATAAGCATCCTCCTGTCCCAACTTGGACAGCAGTTGCTCCTCTTTGGCGGTGGGTTGCTGAATGATATCCGCCAAAGACCGCAGGCTTTCATACTGCTCGGCACGATCAGGATCTGCATATATCTTCGTCAAAATTTCCAGGCCACCCAATCGTTGCAGTTCCGCCTTAGCACGAAGCAAGCGTTCCAAAGAGCCAGCTAGCGGCTCTTCCGATTGTGAAAGCAACACACCGATGACACTTTGTCGCAACGAGCCTGTCTTGAGCTTTAATAAGGCTTCCATTTGCTGCATTTCTGGTTCCGACAGCGTCAGCTTACGCGCCTTAGCCACAGCGAACTCACGGATACTCATACTTTTGTCAGACAAGCTGGAAAAAATAAAGTCACGCTGTACCGCATCCTCAGGATTCTGCACAAAATGATTCAATATCTCGCCGCGCAGATTAGGGCTAATCTGATCCTTTAAGGCTATAATTTCCCCAATCCAGGAAGCGTCCATATCATAACCAGCGAGATACAGCATTTTTTGAATAGCTGCATCCGAGCGGTGATACAGATTTACATAATCCAGTACCTTGGAGGGCTCGGTAGACTCTCCCTTTTTCATATGTACAAACAGGTTATGAAGTCGTTCAAAATCCTTACGACGCTCCTCTTTGCTCTCCAACAAAGGAGTGCGCGCCACTTTAACGATTCGATCCGCGACCGTCCCGCCTTCTACCCATTCATAAAAATAATCAGTTGTATAGTTCGTGAGTATCCAATAGCGAAGCTCCGGATCCGTCTCATCCAGATATTCTCTAGCAATTCCGAGGCGCAGATCCTTGTTTTTAGTATTAGACAGTACATATTGTGCTACGATCTTCTGGTAAGCTGCTCCCTGCTCCATAAGTTGGCGAACCTGTCCATACAAGTCACGTTCCTCATGTACTGCTGTAGCCCACAAACTCATATACAGTTCATTAGCATTTGAGCTGGTCAGCCATTCCTGGCGCAATTCACTGCGAGTCAATGCTTCATATGCCTGCTCGATCAGTTGGCGAACGACCCGCTGATTGGCGGATTCCAAGCCCATGCCCGTCCAGACTGCAAGCGCCCGCACCACCGAACTGTAACGAATGAAGCCTTGGTCGATGATCACCTTTAACAGATAAATGAGAGCCTCTGGAGTTCCTTCATCCATTTGCTCCACAATGCTTTGGCGCAATCCCTCCTGAAGCTTGGCCGCTGCCAGCAGCTCGCCAATCATGTGATAATTCTCTTCTTGATGGCTCAGCAGCATGCCTTTAATCATATTGCGCGTGAGTAGCGCCGCCTGATTATCCCCATAAATAATAGCTTTTAGCGCCTCAAGCACCTGTGAATTGCCATTGTCTAGCTCGTAAGCAATACAATCACCAATCGTCTCCTGAATTCGGTAATCCCTGCCTGGTTCATAGTCTTTTTTCGTTAAATAATCCATTATAGAGAATCCGATACAGTCCATTCGGATCAACTGCACCATTTTTTTATAAATTCGGGAAGTATGAGCGGTAATATCCGAAGTGCGAAACGGTCTGCGCTCATATCCGGTGCTGTATGGATATTCAGTCACATGTTCTGTTAGATGTGCGAACACATTGCCAGCTGTTTGTCCAATTAGAGCACGCAGTACCTCTGCCAGTGGCTTGAACAGCCGTTCTCCGCTTTCTACCGCCCGTTCTTTCAATATTCGCTGACATTCGATAAATGACTCCTCGACCTCTTGTATGTAATGAAGCTTACCCAGTTCCACAACATACTGAGCCAACTCCTGTTGCTGTTCACCCAGTTGCGCTGCGCGCTCTTTCAGTGTGGCGAAATATTCTTGCTCATTGTTCTCCTGATGCATATTTCGTCTCCTCCTCTACCATAGGCCTCCAGCCAACATTGTGAAGCGTATAAATACAATCTCATCCCCTGCATGAAGTGACAAAGGAGCATCCAGTTCAATCGCTTCCTCATCACATACAAAAACTCTGTATAATCCATCTTCAAAGGCCTGCATCGCCGTGTTCACGGCATCCTCAATATCAGGAACACCGTCATTATATATGGAACCAAATCCTACTTTGCCTATCTCGCCTTGTGCCTGAATTTCCTCTCCCGTGAGGAACGGAATCAGCGCGACACTCTCCTGCTTTTCCCGTAGTTTCTGAACATTCAGGGCAACGGTTGCAGTAATCAAATCTCGCAATGTTTCTGGAGTAGGGTTCAGCTCTATTTCGTGTCGTGCGAGTGCGGGCTTGCGCTTTCCCAAACTTTTTACAGTTACAAACAGCTTCATTATCGTTTCCCTTCCTTGTTTATTCACACTTTTGACCCGTTGTCAGCTGAATTTCTCGACCCTCATACAAACATCATTAATAAAACGAAAGACGAATGTTTGTTCGTATAATTATTTTAATATGTTCCTTATCATTACTCTATCGCCCTTAATGACCAAAATTCACAACGTTGTAACACCCCAAATCTTAAAAAATAAGACTTTGTACCCTGTTTTCGATGAAATTTATCCATATTAAGGATGGAAAAGAAAAAGACCTGCACAAGGGAGACCATCTGCTCTTTACAGACTTCACTCCATTATACAGGTCAAATATCATCAAAAATAATGTTTCAATACTTATTTATTTAAAATGCTGGAACAACGCTATCCTTGTAATTGTCCTCAAAAAATTTACGTACTTCCGGTCCGGTCATTCGTTTTGCCAGCTTTTGAATGGCATCAGTATCTGCATTATCCTTACGCGCTACCAAATTAATGGCAAAGTGCGTATCATCTTTTTCGGTAATCAGTGCGTCCTTCTTCGGTGTCAGACCGAGCGGCTTGGCATATGCGGGATACATGGCAGCCATGTCCACATCATCCAGCGACCGCGCCAGCATCAACAAATCCACTTCTCTAAACACAAACTTTTTCTTATTCTCAATAATATCAGCCTGTGTAGCATTATAGCCTACGCCTTCTTTAAGCTTGATCAAACCGTTTTGCTCCATCATTACCAAAGAACGTCCCGTATTGGCCGGATCATTGGCAATGGCAATCGTCGCACCTTCGGGCAGGTCTTTAACGTTCTTGTATTTTTTGGAGTACGCGCCATAAATGGCGTTATAAATTGGTTTTACTGCTACCAAATCAGATTTGTTGCTTTCATTATATTGTTGCATAAACGGTGCATGCTGAAAGAAGTTAGCATCCACTTCACGGCTTGCCAATGCGTTGTTCGGTTGGATATTGTCTGAAAGCACAACAATTTCCAGATTGACTCCGTCCTGTTTAAGCAGTGGCTTCACGATATCCAGCACATCTGTCATCGGTGGGATTAGCGTTGCTACTTTCAAGGTTACTTCTTTTTGGGAAGCTGCTTCTTTAGTTGTTGTTTCTTGTGTAGCCTGCTTTTGACCACCGCATCCGGCAACCAGCAGCATAACGACTGCAAATAGTGTAAGTAATTTCAAGTTCGTTTTCATGTTGTTTTTCCGACTCATTCGATGATGAACCTCCAAATTAGTTGTGATTGGGAAGATAAAATATGAGTTACAGTAGGAGCCGTAGCCGCTTCGCGAATGATTTGATCTTACGATCGCTGTTGAAATGGGATTCTCTCTGATTTCTAAAGTAATTTATAGGTTTGAATCCCATTTCAAAGGCGAACGCTAACGCTTCTCCAGATTCAAATCCTTCTCTCCGCTTTTGAGGTACTGTAAAGTTATTTTTATTTCCCATAGTGGGTGTTGCAAGTGAATTGCCATACAATCTGCCGTTTACCGCTTGTCGATCCGGCGGGATATGGTGCTTCCGGTGAACTGGATCGTTTGTACGAAAATAATCATAACGACGATGGTGAACGCCATCAAGCCTGTTTCAAACCGCTGGTAACCGTAGCGAATGGCAAAATCGCCTACCCCGCCACCGCCCACAATGCCCATCACCGTGGAGTAGGAGATGAAGCTAATGGTGGACGTGGTCAAACCCAGTACTAGCCCGGAACGGGCTTCCACGTACAGAAATTTAAAAATAAGCTGGAGGGTGGATGCTCCCATAGACGTAGCGGCTTCAATCACACCCTTGGGCACCTCAAGCAATGACTGCTCCACCAGCCTCGAATAATAGGCGATGGCCACCACTGACAAGGGAACCGTAGCAGCCATCGTGCCCAGCGCCGTCCCTACGACCAGACGTGTAAATGGAATCATAAACACGACGAGCAGCAAAAACGGGAATGAGCGGATGACATTGACCACACTGTTCAGAATGGTGAAGAGCAGTCGGTTTTCATATTTTTGCCCTTTGCCGCACAAATATAAAATCGTTCCTGCCGGAAGCCCTAACAGTACAGCTGCTGCGATGGAAATCCCCACCATGATAAACGTCTCTCCGATGGCTTTCCATATCTCAGACTGATATTGCGCAATGATGCTTAGCATTTCATTCATCAGCTTCACCTGCTTTCGCTGTTGAACCTACCGCAGCGTCAGCTACACGTTGCGTTGAAAGCAGCTGTCCATCCCGCATTTCTGATACATGGGTACAAATGTTGCGTACCACGTCCATATCATGCGTGACGATTACAATGGTAACTCCCAGTTCACGGTTGATCTCCCGTAACACGCCTAGAATATCCGCAGTCGTCTGCGGATCAAGGGCTGAGGTCGGCTCATCACAAAGCAGCACCGCAGGTCGATTCGCCAGTGCTCTGGCAATCGCAACACGTTGCTTTTGGCCTCCGCTCAGTTGTGCCGGATACTGTTCTGCCTTATCCGCTAAACCGACGAATTGCAGGCATTCGCGCACGCGTTCTGCTCTCTCTTTTTTCGCGACACCTGCCAGTTCCAACGGCATTGCTACATTTCCACTTACCGTCCGATTGTGAATAAGATGATAATGCTGAAAAATCATCCCTATGGATCGCCGAGCTTCACGGAGACGTTTTTCCGGCATGCGAGTCAGATCTTCCCCGTTCACAACCACGTTTCCCTCATCCGGTCTTTCCAATACATTCATCAACCGTAGCAACGTAGATTTGCCGGCACCGCTGGCACCTATGATACCGTGAATTTCCCCCTCCTCCACTTGAAGGGACACGGATTGAACCGCATGAAATGGGCCGCTTGAGGTGGTATAATGCTTGTTTACCTGATGCAGCGTAATCATGTAACTTGGCCTCCTGATGATCCATTACTGCGGGAAAATGTAATAAGCCCGCCAGCCCAGGCGGGTCTGTACGAGCCGTCAATTCCCATTGCATTAATATACCACAGAGCAGAAATCGGGCAAAGCCTTTTGCAACAATTAACGTACATCCCATACCCCTACATAAGGAAAGCAGGTACCAAGTCCCCAAGCCAACATCAGCAGCACCACAAAATAAAAAATAAATATAAAATCTACAGCCGAATAGCCGATCGCATAATAATACGTGCGCTTGGTTTCATTAGCAAAACCCTTGGCTTCCATGGCAATAGCAATGCGCTGTGCACGCCGGATACTTTGAGCGAGTAGCGGAATTGCGTACCTGCGGAGCGTGGCGTACATATTCCATTTGGACACATGCTGGTGTAAACCTCGAATACGGTGGGCATGTCTCAAAGCCTGAAATTCCTCCAGCATCATCGGCATCAACCGCATAGCTGCCAAAAAGCTGTATGCATACTTGGGAGGGAGCTTCCATTGCTGCATCAGTGAATAAAAAAGGCTCACCGGACGAGTCGTTAAACCAAACAGCAACCCTGCCGCGGCCATACTCAGTGCACGAAAGCCCAGATGCATGCCTCGGAAAAAGCTTTCCTGCGTAATATGGATCAGGCCCCATGTCCACCAGGTCGTCACTCCTTTGCCAAACATCATCATGCCTGTTGAGGTTGAAATAAACACCAATATAAAGGGGGATCCGTACAGGAGCAGCCGCTTCCATGGATGGCCTGACCAGACAAGCAACAGCAGCATAGCACATGCAACATTAAACATAACGTTCGGATCATGGATGACTATAACGATCACAAACAGCAGGGAAAACATCACGAGCTTTAGGCCCGGGTTTACACGATGCAGCCATGTTTCATGATGAGGAAAGGACAGGCTCATACTGTAGTTCCCCTTTCTGAATCCGCCATACATCGGTACAATATCGACGGACAATTTCCGGGTCATGCGTAACCATCACAATGGCCGTGCCTGCCGCTCTCAGCTGCTCCAACATATCCAGCATGACAAAGGTATTACGCGCATCCTGCCCAAAAGTCGGTTCGTCCAGCAGCAGCACTTCCGGCTCACGGATCATAGCCGTAGCAATACTCAACCGCCTTTTTTGGCCCAACGAAAGCTGATACGGATGGCGTTCATCCAGCCGTTCCAGTCCGAACTGTATAAGCATTCGATCCACTCGTTCCCTACACTGTTCAGCTGTAAACAGGCTCTTGGGCAACGAATATTCCAGTTCCCTTCGTACGGTGTTCGCTACAAATTGCAGCTCGGGATTTTGAAATGCGAACCCAATACGCTCAGCCAGTTGCTCCGTATTGCCTGCCTCAGCTCCGCACACGCAATAACGACCCTGCGTGTGAAGTAAACGCATCATAGAGAGCAGAAGCGAGCTTTTGCCAGCCCCGTTTTCACCGACCACGCCAATCCAGTCGCCAGGCTTCACCTGTGCTTGCTCCACATAAATGACTGAGCTCAAACCCCGGAGTCCGCTAAAATGTTCTAGGTCCAGCAAATCCGTTGTAGGTGCTGAGGTGGACGGACTATCCGCATGCCCTCCATCTTTCTGCTGCGTCACAGACTCTCTCCAACGCGGCGAAGACGATTCATCCCATATCCCCGGATACCACACGCCATACTCGGATAATGCCTGCCGATGCACATGAAATACGTCTTCCGCCCTTCCGTCCGCAATCATTTCTCCTTGATCAGAAAGCACCACAATCCGATCCACATCCTGGACAATTTCATTGATTTTATGCTCTACGATCACCAGCGTCTGGTCTGCCGAAATGTTGCGAATGGTATCCCACACCTGTGTCGTGCCCTCCTCGTCCAACAAAGCTGTCGGCTCATCCAGAAAAAGCACTTCCGGCTCCATAGCCAGCACAGATGCAATCGCCAGCCGCTGTTTCATTCCCTGTGACATGCTGGCAATGGGCAAGTGTATATCATCCGTCGATAGACCAACCTGCATTAGCAGCTCGCGAATACGGGATGGCATCTGCTCCCTTGGAACCTGTTTATTTTCCAACACAAAAGCCAATTCCTCGTCTGCATACGACATACAAAACTGCGTGTCAGGATCTTGAAATACAATACCAGAGAGACTCGGGATCACGGCAGCATCGTATTTCATAGGCACTTCTATCGTGCGTGGAATCAGTCCGCTCAGCACCTGAAGCAGCGTTGATTTGCCGCATCCGCTTGGCCCCAGCAACAGCAGCTTTTCTCCTTTGCGGACAGATAAGGACATATTGTGGAAAAGCAACTCTTGCTCACCGGGAAATTTCAAACGAAGACGGGAGATCGAAGCCACCACATCTTCGTTGGCCGCGCTCATCAATCCAGCCCCTTATAATCTTGTTCCGTTGCCGGTCTCAAACTTCGCGTAACTCCGGTTACCTCCAGCGCCTTAGCCAGATAGAAAGCGAATACTCCAGCAATCACAATACTGCCAATCATCCGAAATCCAATATACAAAACATAGTTCCAGGTCGATAGCTGATCAATATACCCATAGCTGAAGTCTAAAATCAAAGAAGTGACAGCCGCCCCTGCCGCAGCTAGTGAAGCGACCCACAGGTTTGCGTTCCGATACAGAAAAGCCGCAAAGAACAGCTCCGCTCCCAAGCCTTGCAGCAGACCATAGTACAAAGTGGACATGCCCCATTCGCTTCCCAAAAAAGCACTGACTGTTGCCGCGGCCACTTCTGCCAAAATCGCAACTCCCGGCTTGCGAATGATGAGATAAGCGAACGTGCCAGCCATAAACCACATGCCATACATCAGTTGCTCAGCGTGTAGACCGAATGGTTTCATTAAATCATAGGCAGGTCCCCATATTTTGTAGACCAGCCCGAACACCACGGAGATTACAATCGTGACCAAAATATCAGTCAGCTTCAGCCCTTTCGACGCTCTTACATTCGTGTTCATTGTTGATACGCTCCCCTTTTTCGTTAAAATAGGCCTTCTGGCCATAAAAAAAAGCCTGTCCGGAGCTGAATCTCCAGGCAAGCTTTATGCGCAGTCATAAAATGATCACCATACATTATCAGTTGTCGACATATCTCATATAGCACAGTAGTCTACTGCACTGAAACCAAGCCAAAGTCAGGTACAAAACAAGAAACGTTTGTCCGTCTGCAACTTTTTACAGACCCGCAGCTCGTTAACTTGATATATGATATGAAACGAATCCATCGACTAGTCGCCACCAATAGGCGGTAATCCTGTTTCTTGTATAGTGTTCTAGGTTTCTCTACGCTGGCATTACCCAGATCAGATTTCACGGTCGGCGGCAAGGGCCACCCTCTCAGCCTGACTGTCTCAAGCTCCCGACAATGCTTTTTAATTCACTATAATATATACCACATCTATGGCTTTGACAATCCTATAATCCGAAGAAACGTTTGCCTGTTTCCGTCGTCGCGATTTCGATCTCCATCATGCTGCGGCCTGTGCACTCAGCAATCGTAGCGGCGATGTGAGCGAGATACATCGGCTCATTACGCCCTTCTTTGGGCTTCACAGGCAGATTACGCGGGGTCAGAAACGGAGCATCCGTTTCAATCATCAACCGGTCGAGCGGAATATCCCTCACCAACTCACGCAGATGCTTGCCGCGCCGCTCATCACAGATCCAGCCTGTGATACCGATATACAGTCCCATTTCCACATACGTATGCAATTCCTGAGCAGTGCCAGTAAAACAATGCACCACCGCTTTATCTACAAGCTCTTGATGCTCTCGTAACATAGCGACAAAATCCTCATGCGCATCTCGTTCATGCAGAAATAAAGGCATATGTAGCTCACCCGCCAGTTGAATCTGCTCTCCAAACCATCGGCGCTGTACATCACGCGGAGAAAAATCACGGTTATAGTCCAACCCGCATTCTCCTATGGATACGACCTGCGGCTGAACCGCGAGTTGGCGGAGCTGTTGAATCGTATCTGTGCTGCAATTTTTGGCATCATGGGGATGCACGCCAGCTGTAGCATACAGCTGACCAGGATAACGCGCTGCATACTGAGCAGCCTCTCGACTACTGCGAACACTGGTTCCAGTAATAATCAACGGTGTAATCCCTACAGCCGCTGCTCTCTCGACCACCTGTTCCCGATCTGCATGAAACGAACGGTGCATTAAGTTCACACCAATATCAATCAACGGTGTACTCCTATCCATCTCAATCCCTCCTTCGCAAACTACAATCTCGGATCAATCGGCTCCGATTCCAGAGATAACGCGGCAAGGACGCATTCATGAATACGCTCCACCGTATCTTTGCGGACAAAACGTTCCACGCCCTCCATGCCAAGCGCTCCTTCCATCAGGGCATGACGCTCCTTTTTGTTCGTTCGACGCTGCTTCAGACGTTTTAAATTCTCAGGGGCAAGATAATCCATACCGTAAATGATGTGCAAGTACTTCCGGCCTCTCACCTTGATTGCAGGCTGAATCATCTTGTCCCGATTTTTCATCAAAAAGCGTTCCGGCTTGATCACAATGCCCTCATGACCATCCTCTGTCATCTCATTCCACCAGCGAATGACCTCTTCCTCGCTTGTTTCATCCGTGATGACACGATACTCTGTCTCCATAAATATAGAGGACAGTCCTGCCAGCTCCCGGTTGTGCTCCATATGCCAAATATGAGATTGGTCAAAAAACGTCTGTCCGCTGTGGGCCAGTGTATGAAACGGTGCAATACGAATTTCATCCAGACCGTCCACATCCCAGCAATATTTTTGAAAAGCCTCTTGGAACGTTACGGCATTGCCATATTTCCGTTCCATTTCTTCCAGCCAGTCTCCAACCTCTCGGCCTGCAACCTTCGCCTGCTTCAGCTTGTCTACCAGCTTACTGCGATCCAGCAGAGCTGCTTCACCCACATGCGCATACTGTGCAGCAATCAGTTCCCGAGCCTTGAGATTCCACGGTACAATTTCTGCATCCAGCAACACAAAATCCGTCTGGTGCTGTTCAAAATATCCGGCATCCACTAGATCCGCATTCAGTTTCTCCAGCACCTGCTTCCCAAAGCCTGACTCAAAGAAGGGTCGTCCGCTTCGGGTGTAGATCGTGCCCAATGTCGGGTAGCCTACATATTCAACAGCAGCCTGCTCGTTTTTGAATAATAGCAAAATCGCCCGGCTACCCATATGCTTTTTCTCCGCTACCATCGTTTGTACGCCTTGACTGCGATAATAAGCTAGCGCTTCACGCGGATGCTCCAGATAACCTTCCTCTTCGGAAACCTTGGGGGCAGGACTCATCGTGGGCGGAATGTACACCAGTTCCTCCATCGGTACCGTCACATGTGACACGGTATCTATAGCGGTTTTGACCGATTCTCCTTGAACGCGCACTTCGCCATACGATTCCGTCAGCACACTGTAACCAGCGATGAGCTTACGTAAATTCGGCGGGGAAAACCGTTTTCTCTGCCACCGGACAAGTGGGCTATCGGGATCATTCGCATAATTCTCATGAGCCGGAACGCTGACAAATTCCTTTTCCGGATAACGATAAGCGGTCAGCATACCACCAAATACCACACCTTGATCAATATTCACCGTCTGATTGACAAGGGTAGGCTGCGGTCTCGGATCATGCCCCCATACTACTATTTCTCCCGATTCATGGTCTACGAACCAATCTTTGCGGATTGGTTTTCCGTCTGCATCCTGACCTTCCGTATCTCCATAACGACAGTAATCAGAAATACGCGCCGACTGTTTGCCAATAAAATGATCCTTGATCCCCGCATGAGTCACAACTACGTGCCGCAACCCGTTTCTGCCGAAAATAAGATGAGAGGGTGCATGTAGTAGAAAATCCCTCAGCTCGCCTCTAAGTTGTTCCGCTGCAACCTTGCCCGCTTTTTGTTCATATTGAACCATTTCCTCTGCGAATCGTTCATCTCCATGATTGAGAGTTACCTTTCTTCCATCAAGGTAACGACCGATTTTCCAGCCATGATTGCTGTCAATCATGTAGGCGAGTCCAGCGTCCACGTGCTTTTTCCAGAACTGCACTGCTAATAACGATTCTGGGCCACGGCTCATCACATCTCCGACAGACACCAGTCTTCTGCCTTCTGGATGATGGTATAGTCCTTCCGTATCTTCCATATATCCGAGCCGCTCTATCACTTCCAGCATCTCACGGTAGCACCCGTGAATGTCACCAATGATATCAATGCCTGCACCCATATCATGAAACAGCGGCTGAGCACAACGGGCAAAGTTAACCTTTTCTACATCCTTGAGGACATAGCAAGCGTCAAAGCCTTCTTCCCGGATACCGCGCAGGTTCCGCTTTAACAGCTGCGTCTGCTGCTTGACCCGTTGGCGGCCACGCGGATGCGCCCGGCCTGAATCACGTTCCAGTAGCACAGATTCGGGTACATCCAGCACCAAAGCCATCACAGGTACATGTGCCTTGGCTGCCAGCTGTACATATTTCTGGCGATCCTCAGCATACAGATGGGTGGCATCCACAACCGTCAGCTTATTCAGACGACAGCGCATAGCCAGAATGGTATCCATCGCTTCAAACGCCTTGGCTGACATCTGCTGGTACTCATAAAACAGCACGTCCGATTCCAGCCTTGGAAGTCCGCTCCAGTCTATAAATTCCGTATCTCCGACCAGCTGGCGAAAATGATCTGAGGATACCACTTCCGTTTTCAATAGAATCCCTTCGCTCACCAACATGTCCAGTAAAGTGGTTTTGCCACTATTCGAGGCCCCTACCAACACAACCAGTCCAGCATGCGGTAGATTAATCGTTCGGATGAAATGCTCATGAATTCTTCGGCTCCTTTCTGCGCGTAAATACAGCCATTTGGGTCGGTTGTCCAAAGCCTTCGACCTCTTCTCCGATCCCTTCCAGCGCTAATGAATAGGGAGCTTCCTCAATCCATTGCTCGCATCGTTCACGAAACTCGCTTCTGCTCCATTCAAAACGGTGATCGCCATGCCGCAGCTCTTGCTGATCCATACGATACACCTCATTATATTCTCGATTGGGAGTCGTCACGATCAGCACACCCGGCTGATATTCTGTCACAATCGTATCCATCACCCGGTTCAGACGATGCTCATCCACATGCTCAATGACCTCACACAGGATCATCACATCTTTTCCCCGCAATTGCTCATCATAATAAAAGAGAGAGCCCATCATAGGTGTAGGGCGAATTGCATCAGCATGCCTTTCCAGCTTGGCAAAACGCTCCACCGCCCTCACCTGTGCATATGCAGACGGCTCCACCGCCCAAATCTCTTCAATGCCCTTCATTCGAGCCATCCGAGCCGAAAGCTTCCCTTCCCCTGAACCAAAATCTACGATTTTCTGTCTTCGGGGCAGCTTGCGAATCACATCCATAATGGCTTGATACCGCAGCTCATTGAGCCGTACAGTAGGCTGTTGCGTCCCTTCCTCCAGTGACTGTTCTTGCTGCTGATCCTGTTCGTGATTATGCTTTTGTTCTTGGATCGCATGTTTTTCAGTCCGTGTAGCAGCAGAATCAGATTGCTCAAATTGCTCAATCAGATTGGTAAAATGAAGTGTGCGTCGAATGATGAGCTCGCGTAGCGGATGCGCTGACAACCAGCCTTCACCGTAACGTCTCAGCTTATCAAACTCTTCTTCGCTAATATAGTAGTGCTTATAATTATCCAACACTGGAATCAACAGCAATAACTGACGCAGCGCATATTGCACCGTCTGATGACCACTTAGCGTGACATATCTGACGGTGCTTCGATTTTTCAGCTGAAAAGAATAATCCGCTTCCCCTCGTTCTATGGTCACTTGATAGCCCAGCGGCGCAAATAGTCCCTCCACCACAGCATCTGGCAAATCCGACGCAACAGGCCCAAACGATAACTCCAATGCAAAAGGATGCTTCACCCATGCTGCATAGTCTTCCTTGGGTTTGCCGTTCAGGGCCGTGCCAAGCGCGCCGCGAATATAGGTACAGAACAAGCTACTGGTTACAAACTCCCGGTCATTAATATACTGTGTAATATCATAGCTATCTGGACTGTTTTTGACCAAATCTATCGAATCTGGCGAAGCCTGAATGACGATTTCTGCCTCTTCCTCGGTAAACACGGTGTACACCATGCGTACACGCGCACCCTTTTCCGTGCGATCATACGTATTATAGGGATTTTTGGCAAGCAAATGCGAAATCATCCCGGCATTATTTCCGGTTGCTTTTAGCGTGATATGCATACTCTACTTCTCCCTCCCAACTTATGTTTTCCATACTTCATTCACCGCAGCGCGGAACATATCATCCAACTGCTGATCTCGTCCGCCCTCCATATGCTGAAGCAAAGGCGCCTTCTGTTCAAAGTAAGCAATTTGCTGCTCGATAAAATCATTCACCACCGAAAGCTGTGGCTCCACATCCAGCTCCTCGCCCGCTTTTTTACGTTCCAGCAAATGTTCGATCACCTGATAAAGTTCGGTATCAGCCGGAATGAATTCCTCCAGCAAGTCTACGAATTCCATCGGAGGCATGCTGTTGTATCGTTCAATCCAGCCACAGGCCAGCAGCGGGCGCAGCACGTAAAAATACTTTTTAATCTTCACCTGTTCACCTTGCAAATAATCCCGATAATTTCCTCGTGCCATATTCAGATAATGGTACATACAGGACTTCGGAGAGAAGGTTAACGGCGAGATCGCACGAATCTGATCAGCCACTGAATACTGCTCCAGATAGGGAATCGGAGATTGCAGCCATTCCAGCAAAGGCGGATTGGATTTGCGAAACAAATTGAGCGCTTTTTTCAAATCCCAGCCGTTTATATCCAGCAAATCGCTGATTGGCCGTTCAATCACATCCCGCTTATCAAAAATAGATAAATACCATTCTATGGGTCTTACATAGATAAATCGTACATCATAGTCACTGTCCTGTGAAGGAAACCCCCATGCCCGACTGCCTGATTCACAGGCGTATACAATGCGCACCTGTTCCTCCTGCTCCAACGCCCGCAGCTCACGCAAAATCGTTTCGCGCATTTCCGGTTGAATAAAACCCTGCCCATGCTTCACATCTGTCATGTTGTTCCCTCCCTTATCATTAAAGTAATTCCCGAATCTGTTCTCTAATCGACTCCTCCGTTTCAGCTACCGATAAGCGGCGAAGACGCTCTGTCGTTTCCTCACCCCACATCTCAGAAGGCCATTCCTTGAGTACATGAAGCGCTGCATGACGATTGGAGGTCACCGGACTCCAGAGTCCGGCAGCAACTAGCTCTTGCCCCATTCCTTCGTAAGAAGACAATTGCTGAAGCAAAATACCCAGACACTGATGCGCTTCATACTCCGGTCCAAAGCCTGGCACATCAGCAGGACCAGAAGCAATCTCTTCCAGAGGCAAGCGATTTTCTGCAAAAGCCACCAGCTTACGAGCCCGTTGTTCATCCTCTGTCCTGATGAGTTCAAAGTACAGATTAGGCTTGACTGGGTATTGGCTTAATTGATCAAATAGCACGGGCCATACATCTAGTGCTAGCATTCGAGCTACACGAATGGCGTAGTGGAGATGCGGTGAATCTGCATGCTGTAGCTCCTGTTCTACCGGCTTTACCCACTGTGGATCGTCCATCATCTGCTGGCATATCGACGCGTAACGTTTACGCAATTCCGGCGTCCATTCATGCTCATAACGTGCCTCCCATGAATCGTCTTCTTCACCCAGAAAATCTGCAATATCCATGATGATCGTAAAATGCTTCACAGTCGTACACATGGCCTTAGCATGGCGAAGGTAGTTGCCTATGACCATAGCGGCATGCTCATAATCATCTATACTTTCCGCAGGTCCGCCTGCTGCCAGCAAAGCTGATAGAATATCACCCGCCCCGTCAAACAACTCCTGATCAATGTGCGGTACAGCGATGGCTGTATGCAGTTCGCCTTTATGAGCGCACTCATAAGCAAGATACTCATACATGACATTGTTGCGGAATCCTTCCCGTAATAACCAATCACGTATTTCCTGCCGTGTCGGCTCCAGCCGTTCTACTACGTGAATACGTCCCCAGCCATGTACCTGTGACGCTAACCTATACAACTGCACGTTGGCCTGCTCCGAAATATTACGGATAGCTACAGCCGCATATAGCGTGAATTCATCATGCTTGGCTAGTGTTAAAATAAGCTCGTGGTGCTGATCCGTCTCCAGCAATCCAAGCAATGCAATACCAAACTTCACCACATTACGATGTGCTCCGTGTTCAGCCAGCCAACGTGCTTCCTCATACAATCGATCCGGCTGAATTGCTGGATGCTCCCGCACCGCATCTAGCAGCGGATCAATCAGGCTGAGTGCATTTTCCTCCATCAAGCGTACATACGTCTCACGTCTCGTCTTCATCCCTGGCTTCCGGCATTGTCTGGACAACAACTGCGCCAGATCCTTAATTTTGTCAGTCTCTCCATCTCCGCCAGCGCCATGATGCCCAAACGCTCCATCCAGCCCTCCTGCCACCCAACGCATCTTGTGACCTGCCCAGTATTCTTCATCATCTGGCAAATGATCATCCGTAAGCCTACCCTGAGGGTCCAGTCCCTGCTTAATCGTTTCATAAATCGAAAGCTTACCTACCCATGGATATAACACTTCATTTTTGAATCGTCCAAACATGTTGTATCACCCTTCTGTTATGTATGCTTCTTACTTATCGTGCTACCTTATATCCCTATAATCCTTTATTTTGGAAGTCATGAACATGGTGAAAGTATTACAAAGATGAATAAATTACCTTTTTCCTGCATCCCTTCCCTGTTAGAATAAAGGGATACTTATTTTCGGAGAACGGCTACAGAAACGGGGAATGCATCATGGCGAGAGAGAGTTTTGATAAAGAAATTCAATTCCTGCGTATGCTCACACTAACAAGCGGCGCTTATAATCGGCAGCAATTTGCAGACAGACTTGGCATTTCGGTACATACCTTTGATAAAACGATCCGGCGCCTCAAGGAGATCGTCCAATCCGTACAACAGCAGTTGCCTGCGGAACAGGGACATGATTTTAATGAGATGCTGCGCTTTAATTATTACGAATCCGCTGATCCATTGCTGTTATTTCTGTTTCGGGCCAAATCGCTCAAGGAATCGGAAAGCGTCCGCTTATCCCTTCTGCTGACAGCGCTACAGTCACAGCCAATGACCACCATGGAACTGTTGGATGCTTGCTGCAATGGCCTGCCTTCCGACAGTTCACTGCCAGATGAGAAAACAATCCGTTCTGATCTGAAATATCTGGTCGAAGTCGGCGTGGTTCGTAAGGAGCCTGGCGGCAGACCTTATCGCTATGCTGTCCGCAATGATCTGGTGACAGAACTGACGGACGAGGAATTACTGGACTTATATGATTTTGTGGACATTATGGCCAACACCCAGCTCCCCTCTGTGCAGGGATATCTGTTACGAGATCATCTTAAAAAAGCTATGCGCCGTCAGCTCGGAGATCGTGAGATGGCAGAGCCTTTTTTATATAAATACCATTATTATTCACGCATTCTGGACGAAGCCCATATTCATCCGCTTCTGCATGCCATTCGGCAACGTCGCTGCGTAAGCTTTTTATATTTTTCGGCGTCCAAACGAAGCATGTACGGGTCACAGAACACAAACCCACGGTTTGAAAAAGAGACCGAAGGCCGTGAACATACCATTCTGCCCCTGCAAGTCATCTATGATCATCAATACGGACGTTGGTATGTGCTTGGTCATGTAGGCGGCAAAGGAATCATGAAGTTTCGAATGGAGGGCATGACTCAATTGGTGGAGGGCAAGCCTGTCCCAGAGCAGCTTTATGCCGACCTGTTAGCCGTGTTGGAAGAAAAAATGCGGTACAGCTGGCTTGTTGATACGGGTCGTCCCGTGAAGGTACGGGTACGTTTTTTTAATCCTGAGGGTGCAAAGCGCAACTTTATCCGGGAACGTGTACTGTCACAGGGACAATGGGGTGCAATTACGGAGGAAGAAAGTGAATCCTTTATCTATGAAATCACAGTGAATGGAATCACTGAGATTAAACCGTGGATTCGCAGCTTCGGATCAAGCTGTGAGGTATTGGAACCCCAGCGGCTGCGTAAGGAATTCAGACAGGAATGGAAGGAGCTGCAAGCCTATTATGAGCCTGTTCGAGAAAATATTTAACTATCAGATCGTCTCACGACTGGATGAATCGGGCGCTTTTGCTACCACATCGCAGGAAAGAGTCTGGCTTAAATCCATGCTTGCAGACTCGGCAGCGACAGAGGCTTTTACCCCCTCTACACTTGATAAGCTTCGGCAATTACTTGCAGACGACGAGCCTCTGGAGGCTGATGGCAGCCTGCGCGAAAAAGCAGGGGTTCCTGCTGCTTCGGTTTATCATCCACTCCTGCGTGAATTGCGTTCCATTCTGCGATCCCGTTCAGGCATCTGTATGACCTACAAACTGCGCAACGGACGCCTGCATGAGCGAATGTCCGGATTCCCATACAAGCTGGAGTTTTCCATGGTCAAAAAAGAATGGAGTCTGCTGTGGTATAATCGTCGCCACCGCGCATTTATGTCCACTAAACTGTCCAACATCGTAACCGTTACGGAGGATGAGATCCTACCTGAAGAAGCCGAGATGTTTACCCAACGAATACTCGGTATACTGGAGTCACGCAAAGAACAGGGCATCATCGAAATTATTCCTGTATATAACGGTGAAATGTCTCGTATTTTATATGCTTTTTCCTGTTTTGAAAAGGAGGTCGAATATGATCAGGAAGCAGATACCTATCGTATTACGCTCACTTTCCAGGCAGACGAATGTGAATATGTGTTATCCAAAATCCGCTTCCTCGGCAAACGTGTCAAGGTCGTTCAAGGCTCTCGATTAATTTCGCGAATGAAGGAAACAACAGCCAAGGCCCTCGCACGATACGAAGAGGAATAGCTGCTGAAGAAATATAGGATGAATCCACGTAAAGGCCCTCCCTCCGTCTGCTAATGAGACGAAAGGAGGGCCTGTTAAACGAGTTATGGCAAGGCTTGTCCGCGTGCACTGACATACAATTGATACCATTCCTCACGGGTCATCAGCTCGCTCTGGCGTTCTGCATCCTGACATGCTTTGATTCGTTCAGGATTGGCGCTGCCAATGACAGGCTGAATCCGTGCCGGATGCTTCATCAGCCAGCCCAGGACGATCGCTTCACGTGTCGTCCCCTTTTTAGAAGCCAGCTTTTGCACCAGCTCTGCCGTCTTACGGATATGCTCAGGCTCTCCTTCCAGAGAACCTCCGCTAAAACGTCCCTGCGCCAGCGGTCCCCAAGCCTGGAGCTGAATATCCTCAGTTTGGCAATATTCCAGCAATCCTTCGCCAAAATGTACATTCGTCCCTGCCTGCTGGTTCACGTGTACGGTCTGATCTATAAAATGCAGATGTGCCAGGCTCATCTCCAGCTGATTAACAATCAGCGGCTCCGTTAGGCTACGCTCCAGAAAACAAATTTGGCTTACATTCATATTGGAAACGCCAAAATGCCGTACTTTGCCGGATGTCCTAAGCTCGCTGAACGCCTTCGCTACTTCTTCCGGCTCTACCAGCGGATCGGGACGGTGCAGCAGCAGGATGTCTAAATACTCAGTACCCAGACGCTTCAAGATACCATCTACGGACTCCATAATATGATCATATGAGAAATCAAAACGGCCTGGGAGCGTGCCATCCGGCAAAAAAATACCGCATTTGGACTGAATTACGATTTGTTCACGCAATCCGGGCTGTCCCTTTAAAATCCGACCGAAAATTTCTTCCGCTTTTCCCATACGATAGATATCCGCATGATCAAACATCGTAATCCCGATAGATTGTGCAGCTTCTACAGCTCTCTCCGCTTCAACGACATGCTCCTGTGTATACGGTGCATGGCTCCATTCTCCACCAAAAGGCATGCAGCCAAGTACCAGCCGACTATCGGAGATTCCACGTTTCTGTAAAGGCATAATTTTCATGCTGCTCCTCCTTGAACCCTCAAAGTATTCCTTGCTTCATCAACATTCGAATAGTTCGTCAAACTGCAAAAATCAGACGGAAAACATGTCGTTTCCCGTCTGATTTTTTATTTTAGTTACTTATTAGACAGCCCTTCTTATATGTAATAATCAATAGCCAACTTCAGCAGATAAAGCGCGAGCAAATGCAGCGGATAAAACAAATAGAAGAAGGTTCGTGGGCCTTTTCCCCTCTCTCCGTTATATCGGGATAGCAAAGGGAGTGCAAAAATACAGGCCCCGCCGATCGCAAACGGATAAAGATATTCGTTCATTGTGCTGGCGTTGATGCCCATGATGCTGAGCGAATCGGGAACAGCCCATATAATGATGACTCCGAAAATGAACATAAGCGCAATTATTGCAATAATCCATCCGTTGTAAATCTTCTGTTGTTTGCGAGCCACATAGAAAGCCAGAACCATGAACACTCCAATCACACTCCAGTCTCCCAAAAAAGAGACTACGCAAAGAGCCGAAATCGCCAAGTATTTAAGCACAGGATTGGTCGTGTTGTCATAGAACCATATTGCCAGTAGGCCCATCAACAACGTTAGCATGATGTTTCCCGAAGTATACCAATCTTTAAATACCAATCCGTAAGGCACCACACTGGCTAGCCCGGTTAGAGCAAGGCGCATTGTATATTTTTTGAAGCTTCTGGTATGGATATATCCTTCGGCTACAAAAAAAGCCATGATAGGCAATGTAATTCTGCCTACCACCTGAAAGCCCAAAAAATCGGCAAAAAATAGCCCTCCAATATGATCAATTAGCATTGCCAATACTGCAATTAATTTTAAACTGGTGGCATCAATGCCTTTCACCTCTGCTTGAACGGATAATCTTTGTTCCATATTCCTCCCCTTTTCTTCCCGAAGGACTATGCCCTCCGTATCTATTCTATTCGTAAACAGGTCTGTTCAGGAGGCTCCGGTCTCCCATCTTATCTAAGAGGTGCTTCAACAATTGGCGGGAAACGGGAATAATGCGCCTTGCTTCTCCGGAATTCTGATTGGTTTGAAAAATGATCTCCTTCTTGCTCTTATCTATAGATTCCACCTTCATCAGGTTTACGATAAATGCCCGATGACACCGGAACAACCTTGGGTCCTTAGCCTCAATATCTTTCAGATCGCCGTAAAACTCAAGAGTTCTGTTTTCGGAAACCAGACGGATTTTGTGGGGAACACCGGTTGTTTCAAAGTAATAAATGCTGGAGAAGGAAATTTGAAATTTCGTAAATTTATTGTCGAGTATAAACCAATCATTGACATCCAACACAGGCTTTCTTTGATGGGCAACAACAAGAACTTCTCTGACCTTTTTTTCCATTTCATCCTGAGTAGCATCCTTGATAATGAAATCAAGAGCTGCTACCTTATATTGGAAGGTAAGCGGAGACAGATGACCGTGGGTAGTTACAAAGACAATATGCCCATACATATCATATTTTCTGATTTCCTGGGCAACTTCCAGTCCCTTCATCTGACAACCAGAGATTTCAATATCAAGGAAATACAAGTTATTCGCACAAGCTTTAGATTCAAAAAGCAGGAGATCCGGCTTACTGGTGGCAATGAGATTGCTGCAGCAGATGCCAAGTTCCTCGCAGCTTTTACGGACCATCTTTTCCATTATGCGCTGCTGGATAAACTGATCTTCCAGAATAAAAATATTCATGATGTCGCTCTCTTTATAATTAATGTTTGCGTGAAAAAATCCGGTTCCTTTTTGGTATCCAAAGTTACATACTTGTTGCTGCGCAGCACCTTTGCTATATTGTACAAGCCAAGACCTCGATTGTCCGCTTTCGTTGAAAAGTTCCGTTTGTAGAGATCATTCACCTTAATCCCGTCAAGTGCAGAATGATTATAAGAGTTTCGTATCGTCACCGTCTGAATATCGTCTTCATGGATCAGCACAATATTTATGGACGGATTGCAGGTCTCTAGTGCCGCATCGATTGCATTGTCCAGGAAACAAGAGATTACTCTGCAAAGGTCTATAATATCCATATACATTTCACTGATACCGCTATCAATTTCCAGTTTTACGTCAACTCCACGCTTCTTTGCCACCAGCACCTTGGATGTAATAATACTCTTGAGCTCACTCACGTCCAGATTAATCAGGTTATCCAGACTATAGGAATATCCGTTCAACTGTGAGGCAGTAGGTTGGATAGAACTCTCATATATCCGCTTGATCATCGCCAAATCCCCAGTTCTGATCCCCTCGTCCAGCATTAACAGGATATTGGTATAGTCATGTCTGAAGCCGCGGATGTCTTCGTACATTTTTTCAATCTCCATAATATAAGCCTCCAGCTGCAGGTATTGTTCCGTCTTGTTCTTCTCTAGCTCACGTTCACGCAGGAAGCGATACAGCCAATTGATCGTCATCAGGAAGATGGAGGTCAAGCCGATCAGCATCAACACAATCTTTAATCTGCTTGGATACGGATTGTTGCTTTCACACTCCGAATAGATAATCAGTCCTAGTCCGATGATCCCCAAGACTAAGATTAAAGAAGCTCCGACGATAAGCTTAATCCGATATATCTTCAAAAGCCTGACCGCCGGAGTAGGAAACAAATAAGACACAAGCTTTCGGAGCGCCAAGTAGATCAGCGGAGGTGAACAAGCGGTTAGGAAGGGCGCCGTCCATTTGTTTTTATATTCATAAGGAACCGCATAGCTGATTACCGTTATGAAATAACCCAGCAGTGTCGTAATGAAGATGGTAAGGATGGCGTAGAAGCCTATGACCCACAAGGATTCATATTTGTCGGTCAACCACCCGTATAATGCCAGTAGCACAAATAGAAATAGGTAAACAATCAGTCCGAAGTTATTCAGAGCTGTTATTCCGATAAAATAATACATGACTAAAAACAGCAGCAGCTTATAATTCATACGGAAAACGCTTAGACCATTGCCGCTGACCATATGATATATTACAAGATAGCTGGTGTATTGCAAAAAATAAATGCCGGATGTAATCATTTTTTGTTCAATTTCCAAACTTTTGGGTTGACTGGTTCATAGAACAACCCGAAACAAATTCCTCCTCCTTCACCTCTTTTACTCATATGCTCCAGTAGCTTAGCCTTGAGTCTCTGAGTATGGTTGTTTCTGTATTCTTTAATATTCTTGATATTGTTCATAATTGGCATAACTCCTTCTCATTATGGAATAGAATACTGGTGTGATGACAACTGCTTCAAGAAACAGCCCAAATATTAACCAAGGATAAAAATCTAGTGCGATGGCCATGAAAACAAACACTATACTTAAAAAGATAGCTTGTAATCTGCATGCTCTTCTGAACTTCGGATCTACCAATGGATTGCACTCCGTATCGGCCGGAGCGTATCTGACAATCAGAATGATAGAAAGCAGACAGAGCGTCGCCAAAAAAAAGCGGTTCCATTCTACTTCCTTTAAGAGCCAGGGAACAAACACAAAGGTCAGTAGACTGACCCAGGTGCAATGATGCGACTTGCGAGCATGCCAGCCAAAGGACTTTCGCCGGACCACTGTATAGGAAAGCAGCATCGCAGCCGTTTCGGCTAATACACCGAGCAAACAGGCACTGATCAATACAAGAAATATTTTTTCTGTGCCAGCCAGTATGTTCTCCAGATAATAAAGCACATAAGCACGCTTCTCCGCTTCCAATTCTTCGTCTTGAAAGTATTTATCAACGATCCACGTTGACAATTGATGATACAACGCCACCGCCCCTCCCTAACTTAATTGTGCGGGAAGCTGGAATTGAACATAATCACGATATTTATCATGCCAACTCATTAATTCGTGATGCGTGCCTACCCCCGTTACTTCTCCTTTATCCAAAAAGATTATCTGGTCCGCTTTGTAGATGGTTGACAAACGATGAGCGATAACAATGGTCATTTTATTCTTGGAGAGAAGCTTGATTACATCATGGACGAGCTGCTCTGACTCGCTATCCAGGTTGGCGGTAGCTTCATCAAACAGCAGAATCTCATGGTCTGAAAGCAAGCATCTGGCAATCTGGATTCGCTGCTTCTGTCCCCCCGATAATTTGACTCCCCTTTCTCCAACAAAGGTATCCAAACCATCCGGTAATTGATAAATTACCTCCTTCAAGCCTACTGTATCAAGAGCCGCATAAATCTCATGGTCATCCGCGTCTCTGTTTAGGCCATATACCAGATTGTCTCTCACTGATCCTACCAGTAAGTCACTATCCTGCATAACATAGGATATTTTGCGACGCCATTCTTCCGTCCTAATCTTATCCAAATATACATTATTGTAATAGATTTCTCCATTATATTCTGAGTAAAATTTCTCTATTAAAGAAAATATTGTTGTTTTTCCCGAGCCGGAAGGCCCTACGATCGCTGTAGTGGTACAGCCTCTGAAGGTTAACTCCACGTTGGATAATACCGGTTGGCCCTGGTTGTACGAGAAAGAAACATTGGCAAAATGCAGGATATCAGAATTCTGATCATGACTTTTCATGTCCGGCACACTGCCTAACTTTTCTTGCTTCTCATCTTGCTGGTTATATATGGTATAAATTTCCTTACTTGCTCCCTTGGCCTTCTGATACTGCGAGAAAAAACTGCTGAGCTGGGTCAGAGGCGAAACCATTGTAAACAAATAAAAGATCATAGATACCAGAGTACCTGTAGTAATATGTCCAGCGGCAATGCCGGCGCTTCCATACCAAAACATTCCTACCAAAGCTAGCATGATGATAATTGTGACAATCGGCTCAATGACAGCTGACAATATTCCCTCTTTGATGTTCAAGCGAAAGATACGTCCAAGTATCTCCCGAGTATATTTCATTTCAAGCTTTTCCGACGTCGTCGCTTTAATGAATCTGATGTTATAGAGAATTTTGGATAACTCACCGGAAAAGTCTGCGGCTGCATCCTGTGCCTCAACCGCTACCCTATTCATCCTTCTTCCAATGGGATAGATTAGTAGCGCCGTTATAGGAATCAGAGCAACGAGTACACTCATTAATCTCCAATCCAACACAAATAACATGATGATGCAACCAGTGACCATCAGGACATCAGCCAGAATAGAAGGCAGAGTAATAGCCAGAAAATTACTTACAATAGCAAGGTCGTTCGTCATTCTGCTGATGATTTTGCCGTTCTCATTGTTATCAAAATAATTAACCGGCAAATGGATAATTTTTTCCCAAATTTTCAGTCGCAGTTCCTGAAAAAACTTGCTCCCCACATATCTGAGGAGCAGAGAAGACACAGCGTTTAAAATCCCTCCGGCCAGAAACAGCGAAATAAGCACAGCTGCGGTCTGGATCGTCAGCTCCATAGCTGAGATCTTATCGACAAGCTTGCCTGTCATGATCGGCAATACTAATGAAAAAGCGGCGGAAATCAGTGTAAATACGATGCTCCAAGCAAGCGCAAGCTTGGGCCATCTCGCAATTTTGATTAACTTCAGCAAGGAATGGGCCGTTTGTTTTTCTTCACCGATCTTTTTATATGCCGTGCTCTCCATATTCAATTCCATTATGGCTTAATCACCTATTTCTCTTTGTGATTTTCGTATTCTAGCAAAAACTTCATTGCCATTGTATAGACACCTGCGGCTATCGCTACCATGACAATATAGGAGAGCGACAGCTTGGTTCCTATCCAGTCCGTTTGATTGCTTAACTGGAACAGTAAGAAGCACACGGCGCTTCCGGCAAGAAACTCCAAAGAGTAGGAGAATTTCCGCACTCTCTTCAACCTATCTAGTATAATATCCACTATAATTACAGCGGATGTAAGCATAAAAGAAATTTTATACAGCATAATCTTATCTTCAGCAACAATCTGCTGATCCTCAAAACTTGCAAAGTATCTGGCCAAAATTGTACCGATTACTAGGTATAATACGACAACTAGCACATTTATTCCGACACATTCGGCTGTGCTGTAGGTAATAGTCCCTTCGCTTCGTTGAACCAGGGTCGCTGCCAAGCTTGAAATAAACAGGATCAGAAACCAAATATAAAAATATGCATCCAGTTGAAAAGAGAGAAAATCGGTAATCAGTCCCACCATGACTGTAATAATTTCTTTTAATAAAATGAACATTACCGTCTCCTCCTGTTAGCTAAATACCAGCATCTGCTTCCATGTACTCAAGTTCTCATTATCACAGGTCAGCAGTGTCAGCAATACACCTGCACATCCATCGAGCAGCCCAACTTTATCGAGAGATAACGGATCATCGACGCTTCCCTCAAGGTCTATAAAAGGTACTCCCTCACCAGTATTTCGATATGATAACAAACGATGCAAAAATTCATCCTTAAACGGCATGGCTGCCGCACGGCTGAAATGGTGCTGAATCAGGACCAAGCCTGCATAGCCGTGACAGATCGTCGGTGAAATTACCTTTCTTAGCGAATCTGGTCTGGAGTAGACGGTATTGAACAATTGCAGAGCCTGCTGCTGCAGCGCTTTGTCCTCCAGGGCCAATCCCAGCCGGAACATAGCCACAGAAGCTCCCGGTGTGCCGTAACACCATGCATCTCTGTGATAACCTGGATTCCGACTAGTCTCTGCGGATTCATCCGGTGTGAACATATTAGGTATGACAAGGGTGCCGTTCCACTCCCTGATACTTCCGTGTAGAAAAGTCTTGGCAACTTCCAGTACTTCTCTCAATCCAGTTAACGGGTAGCGGCGGAGATGTGCAACGGCCAGCAGATTAATGGCTCCTGTAATTCCGTGCGCCATGCCAAGATTATAATAAATGGTCTGTTCGGGAAGTTCCTCGAAATGTCTCAGCTTGCCTACAGCATCCGTAATCAGTTGAAGTATCTTAAGGAGCACTGCATCCAGCTTCCCAACGTATCTGTCCTGGCGTTCCTTAACCTCCATTAATGTAGCTGCAATCCCCGTCCAGCCTGAAATCAAATCCAAGTCGCTATCCTCAATCAAAGAGTCTTCCAATTTCCCCCTTGTCTCCTCATAGAACTCCCCGTAGCTGCTAAGAAACATATCCAGCGTCTGCGAGAGCACATTTGTATATCTTATTGAACCTCTTGAACACTCGTTGAACAGATAAATAACGCCTGCTAGTCCGGTATACAGTGACAATGAATGGAACGGTATATTACCGATTAAACGCACAATCTCCTGATTGTACTTGAAAGCAAGCGCAGCCCACCCTTCCCCCGGGTAAACTTCATCTAGCTTATCCAGAAGAAGGCTGATCCCGGGGTATCCTGAAGCCAGCGATATCAGCTCCATTTCAGGGTAATCATGCATGGCGTGCTTCTTGATTAGCAGGGTTACAGTATCTATATCTTTGTAAATTTCTGCGCTTTGCCTGACTATTTCAGATAAATTTCCCGGGACTTGTTTGACCGCCATAAGCTCCTCCTCAATAGGCAACATGATATTTGCTTACCTGTAAATAATCTTCCAAACTGAAGTAGCATAGGTGTAGGGCAAGCTCTTCTTTTTCCCGGTCCAGGCCGAACACTCTGTTGCAGAACATGTGCATGATGCTGAACATAATATCATCGTAGTAATTGGTTCTGTCGTCAGCTTCCCGGATAGCCGTGAAATATGCAGCGTATTGCCGCAACCTGTCGTCTTTATCGCTTGCTGGCAAGGATATGGAACGGGTCTGTTGAATCCTTTGGAATAGCGCTTCTTTGTGTTCCCGGTACTCCTGTCTGAATTTCTTTGGATCAATAATCGCAGCCATAGCCTTCAATTGATCTTCTGCCAGCGGATACGCGCAGTTCACAACCTCAAAAAGTCCGGTGCAGCAAAATAACATCTGATCGGTTGCATTAATTGACCTCTTGCCTGCATAATAGCCTGAAACTAGATAAGAATCGATAGCAAATAACCTCTCCGCTTGATCAATGAAGGCTGTGCCGCCATACCGCAAAATTTCAGGCCGGTAAGGAACAACCGAATAGGAACTAACCAATCCGGACGAGGTTACAGTATTCAGGAAATCAAAAACATAGTTCAAGGCCGTGAAACGCTGATGCTCTACGCTTCCCGACATTTTGCACCTTAGCCTGATATGCGGCTCCTTATCTGCATACTGGACAAAAAAAACCTGGTCAATGAAGTACTCGGCGCTATTGTCCATGAATGTCTTAAATGCACTGCCCAGCAAATCGGTTAGCAGTTCCTGATTGTAATATACCTGCAGGGATATCCAATCCGAACCTGGATAATAAACAGCATTCACCGAAGAACTCAGCACTTTATTTAAGCTTTTATCGGTAGCCTGTGCAGACAATCTGTCTATCGGCAAGTACTGAAACATCGGGCTTTTGCAAAAAAATACGCACTCCTCCATATACCGGTTAACGGAAGCGAACAATTCTTTCTCCGTCTCCATAATAACAGCCGCCTTGCCTTCCGGATTCCGCGTATATTCTTTGTGCAAAAGCTTTCGATGATGATGGCGATCCAAATCCAGCAATAGCTTATTGTCCAGCTCCACCAAATATACATATCGCGGAATGTTATACTTTATGATCCAATCCTCCAAAAAGGCCAAAAACTGTTCTTCGCTCTGGAGCCGTTTATCCGCATATAATGTCCATTTTTTAGGGCAGATGATGATATTTTTATAGGTTACTCTCGGTGTAAAAGAAGAATCATAGAGATACTCCTCCAGATGGGACCATCCGGTCTGATACTGCAGATTAATATCATTCAGAAACCGGATCAGATAAGGCGCCAGCTCTGTATTGTACATGCTACTGAGTTTGGGAAATACCAGTTCGCCTGTTTCCCTGTGCTTTAGATAAAAGTATCCCGAATCCTCCACACATACCAATAATTGGGAAATATCCAAATTCCGATTCTCGGGGAACGTGGCCATATCCATGGATTGATCCGGTGTTGGGCCTGCCGTCATAATATTAGTTATTTTGGGGCTGAATGGGTAAAATGAGATTTCAGCGGCGCTCTCCCCTGCTTTCTGATCCTTCGGGTTCCTGACAAAACGGAAGATTTCATCACGGCTATCTTTGTCAAACATGTAGGCAAATCTTCCGAAGCTCTGACACGCTTCCAATGATCCGGCTCTGTTGTTTAAATAAAACGTAACTTCACCTTGTTCATTCTCCATGCAGGAATAATACAAATCGAACGAGACATGGACATTCTCCAGACTCAATTCAGACAGCTGTTGGATTTTGGCCTCGTCAAGCACGATATCCGAATGATTGGCAAGCGCTTCAGTCTGCCACTCCGCAATTAGCGCCTTGAGCTGTCGGAACCTGCCTTCATCCTTATGCCTGTACTTATCTCCGTTCTGGTAGTGGCTCTTGTACTCTTCAGGTTTGCCGAGCCCCAACGTCTTACTGAACAACTGCAATAAAGGCACTTCTTCATATACTCCGTACTTCTCAGTAAATTGCTGACGATAGTCGGAAAGTGTATCCTCTTTCCTGTACGTAGAAAGCATGCTCAATATTGAAGCTACTTGGGCCAACGCTTGCCTATCGCTGTCCGATAAGTGAATTTCATTTGCTTGATTCAGCCTTACGTCTATTTTGACCAAGTCGCCCTGATAATCGGGAAGGATAAGCTGGACTAGTTTTCGGACAGCCTCAATGCCTTCGCGTTTGACCGCAGCAACTGTGATGTCCTGAATGGCATGTCCAACTCTCTCCAAAATATCTGCGTAATATGCTGCCTTGGGAGCAGCGAGCATCTTTAGTGTACGGATCAGATGCTCCAAAGGAGCGCTATCCCGAGGATTGGGAATCATCTCACTTACCAAAAAGCCTTGTTCTATCAATTGCTGCAAAAAATCTGTGCTGATCGTGTCATCCACGCCGAAGGCATCTTTTATAGCTTGCATAAGCTGCAGAAAAGTCTGCTGCTCTTTATCAAGGATCTTCATGATGAAATCTATGACCGGGGTTTTGAGAATAGATATATTTTCAGTGCTTCGTTCCTCCTGATCTGCTGCAAACAGAGTCTGATAAGAGATGACGAGCCTGTGATGGTCAATGTAAGAGGTGTTATTTACACTCAGTCTCAATTCATTGCGGACATCCGCATCCCCATGGAAAAGCCCTATTAAGCGGTAAATTAGGCTATAATCCGGAGTTGCCCAGACGACATGTTCTCCGGCGCCTCCCGTGTTTCCAAATCGGGAAATGCCTACTCCCGCGAACAGTCCAAACGGTGTTGGTCTACAAATTGCCCGCGAAATGAACTTGCTTAGACTAAGGATAAGATTCCGCTTTTTTTTGGACTTCAATGTTCTGCCTTGTTCCAGGCTTTGCAGTGCAGCGTAGGTCGAGGGGCTGGAGACATAAATGGAATCCATCAACCCCTGCTTCTGAACGAACCGTACAAGTCTGTCAAGATATTCATCATCGTCTAGTTGTTCATGATCAAATATCCGCGTATAATACTCCATGCCAAGCAACGTCTTCCGGTACATGTAATTTTCCGAGATTTCAAAGTTTTCCAACATGCAATCAACCTCTCATCTGTCTTAAAGCACGAATTGAACCGGCAAGGCTTACTTCATAATAATTCCGCTGAACATCAATCGGTCTCGCGCCTTGACGGAGCAGACACTCCATTTCTGTGCGCCCGGCATTCATCCCCTGCGCGATAAGCTCTCCGCTAAGAGAGGCAACAACTCCGCTGAATAAGGCGCTGGCAATACTCGTACCGATACCTACTGTGTATGCTTTGTCAAATCCCAGCACTTCGTATAAATAATCCTCTGTGTCGAAGCTTGATTTGGCAACCATTACCCAATCATTGTTGTAATTGATTTCATACTCATCACCACTCGGCGCAAAAAATTGGCCGCTGAGCGTATTACTGAACCCGGAGATATCCCCGTTCTTATTAGTTGATCCAATTGGGTATACTCCCTTTAAATTCGCAGGCACTCTGTACTCCTGCGTAATATCGCGTCCATCGTTTCCTGCGGAACAGACTACCCAGATGCCTTGCGCATTAGCGCAGTCAACCAAAGCCTGAAACCGATTGAACTCGAATAAGTCGACCTCATATTCTGTACGATAGCTGATGTTGATAATTGGATATCCTTTAGCAATACCCTCTTCCAGCGCTCTATACAACCATTCAAGCTTGCTTATTCCTTTTTTGTCCGTAATTTTGTAGACAACAACCCGAGCGAAAGGGCATATCCCCTTCAATATATATTTGCCGGTAACAGAGCTAACCATTTTTGTACCATGCCCGACGTAATCGCTTAGACAAGGCTCATAAGGTACAAATGACTTGCATTCTGCCTCAACTAGATTACCTTGGATCTCTGAGTGGGATTTATCGACGCCTGTATCAATAAACAGGATAGTAAGCGGCTGACCAACAGTTGCACCACAACTAAAATGATCGGTCAGCCGGGCTACATGCCAATTGTATATATTAGGTTTTATCATGCAATCTCCATAATGTAAGTAGGGGTAGCCCATTTCACTACCCCTGACTTACGAATCGCTTATGAATTATTTACAATTGGAACAAGAACCGGTACAGATACAGGTAAGAGTTTTACATACTGCTTTGGATACCTTAATGGTTGTCTTGATGATTGAAGCTTGTGGGCTAAGCTCACTGGCCTCATAGCTCTTTCTTAAATCAAGGTCAAACATTTGATCTACTTTCATTTTCCTCTTCCTCTCTGAATTAAATTCTAATAAACATGATTTCAGTGGTACCCCTTAATCATGTTTATTGTGAGTGACTGTATGTCATATCTTGCTGTCGATGAATAAAGAATATATCTAATTCTCCCGTTTTTTAAACTTTATTCCTAAAAGGTATTCCAAACCTCCTAAATTGCAGTCATTTTGCTTCCCATGCGGCATGACAAAAAAAATACCGACACAGAGCGGAACGATTGACGCTTAGAGCATGACGTATGCTTGCAAGAATACGGTATGTTCCTATACAGGTGTCTCGTATAAGTCGGCTGAAGAAGAGATGCTTAGCAAAAAGCGCTCGCCCTATGTTTACGATACGCTGGATCTTGTGGACGAACTGCGATTTTTTTCAAACAGGACATGACTGTAAAGGAATTGACCGACGCACTACGTGTACACGGCATCTCATAAGTTGACCCGTTTGAGGCAGCTCTTGCTGAAATGGAGAATAGGCTTGGTGTTTCCTTCTCTGATTACTTGGATTTTTCAAGAGGATCCTGAAGAAACAAATAAGGTCGAAGAACGGAACATGAACCGTGAGACTTTTAAAATTCTCACGAATATAAGCTATAATCGACAATTAATTAGCCATAACCTTATGAATTGTGGCTTATTGATTTGTCAGGAGTGAAATTAACCTATGAATTATGGCAAAGATGTATTCAATGTTTATGTCTACCATATCGCCAATTCACTTTTGTAACTTCGATTAATGAGGCTGGATCTTACATATAAATGAGTCGAATCTCTTTGACCCGATCCCCATCTTTTTATCCGAATATCCCCATGCTCAGATAACGCTCTCCGGTATCCGGGGCAATGCAAAGCACCCGTTTACCTGCTCCCAAACGCCGGGCTTCCTGAAGGGCCGTCCATATTGTAGCCCCGCTGGAGGGCCCGACGAGAATTCCCTCCTGTGCAGCAATCGCCCGTGTCATCGCAATCGCATCCTCATCGGAAACCTGTACGATTTCGTCATACACTTCCGTATTCAGCACGGTGGGAACAAAGCCCGGACTCGTTCCCACCAGCTTATGCGGACCGGGTTTTCCCCCAGACAGTACGGGCGAACCTTTGGGCTCGACCACAACAATCCGCAGATCCGGCAAATGCTGGCGCAGCACTTCACCTGTACCCGTAATGGTACCGCCCGTTCCCGAAGAAGCGACGAACACATCCAACCGCCCCTCCGTCTGCTCCAAAATTTCAAGTGCCGTGGTTGTACGATGGATATCGGGATTTGCTTCATTTTCAAACTGATGCGGGATAAAACTCCCTTCAATTTCTGCCCCCAGTTCGAGAGCTTTACGAATCGCTCCTGGCATCCGTTCTTCCGCTGGTGTCAGTACGACCTCAGCCCCATAGGCTTTTAAAATATTGATCCGTTCCTTCGTCATATTCGAAGGCATTACCAAAATCGCACGGTAACCTCGAGCTGCCGCATTCATCGCAAGACCAATCCCCGTGTTGCCACTGGTTGGCTCAATAATGGTGCCTCCCGGCTTGAGATGTCCCGCCTTTTCCGCCTCGGCAATCAGATTGCCCGCCGCCCGATCTTTAACACTGCCGCTTGGATTAAAATACTCCAGCTTCACATACACTTCCGCATCCTGCGGTCCTGTGAGCCGTTGCAGCCGCACACAAGGCGTATCTCCGATTAAGTCCGTAATACTATGTACCACTTTAAGTGTCATTGTTATATCCTCCCCGGATCATTCCTTACAACGTCATTTCCTATCTTCATATCATACTACCAAAATAACATAAGTGGCTCCTTCCAACCTGTCGCTTTTGTAAATTACACAAACCTTATCAACTTAGTATGTAAAATTCTTGCAAAATGGGTCGCCAGATGTTGCCTGGAATGATATACTCGCATTACTATTTTTTCAGGAGGATACAAGAAACTTATGAGTACTCAAGAAAATATGACAGCTAATCGCTTCCCCCCCTCCTTGCTATGGTTAACCCTTGGTGCCTTCGCCATCGGCATGACCGAATTCGTCATTATGGGACTTCTGCCCAATGTAGCCCATGATCTTCATGTTACGATTCCGCAAGCCGGACAATTAATCACCAGTTACGCGCTTGGTGTGGCCATTGGCGCACCTGTGCTTACTGTATTAACCCATAAGGTTCCGCAAAAAAAGCTGTTGTGTCTGCTGATGTCTATATTCATTTTAGGCAATCTTTTTTCCGTCATTGCTCCTAACTACGAACTGCTGATTGCGGCCCGTATGGCTACTGCGTTATCGCACGGAACCTTCCTGGGTGCCGGTTCCCTGATCGCTGCCCGGCTGGTCCGTCCTGATAAGCGGGCAGGGGCCATCTCGATGGTGCTAACCGGATTGACGGTAGCGAACATTATTGGCGTGCCCTTCGGCACCTTTATCGGACAACAGCTCGGCTGGCGCGCTTCCTTTGGAGCCATTGTTGTGATCGGCTTGATTTCTCTCTTCGGTATTATTCGTTACATTCCGGTGATTCAGCAGGACAAGCCTTCCAGTCTCAAGCAAGAAGTCAAGAGCTTATTTAATCCAAAAGTGCTGCTGATGCTGCTGACAGGTGCAGTTGGCTGTGGTAGCTTGTTCACTGTCTTTACGTACATTACGCCCATGCTTACGGATATTAGTGGCTTTGCCGAACACAGCATTACCTGGATTCTCGTCCTGTTCGGCCTAGGTGTCACGATTGGCAACATCGTTGGCGGCAAGCTCGCAGATTGGAAGCTGCTTCCGTCCTTGGTTGCAAACTATGCTGTACTGGCCATTATTCTGGCCATTCTGACGTTTACGCTTCAAAACAAGGTACTGGCCGTGATCACTGTCTTTATCTGGGGGATTGCCGCATTCGGCATCATGCCGGGGATTCAGGTTCGTATCATGAATCTGGCCTATGAGGCTCCTTTGCTAGCCTCTACCTCCAGCCATTCCGCATTGAATCTGGGCAACGCAGGCGGTGCTTTTATCGGAGGAGTCGTGATTAACCAAATGGGGCTACCCGCCATTCCATGGGTTGCATCACTCATTACTGTCGGCGGTCTGCTGCTGATGCTGGTCAGCTACATGATGGATCGCAAGACGGCTCATACTGAAGCGATAGCAGAGATACAGTCATAAGAAAAAGGACTTTCGTTCATTAGAGCGAAAGTCCCTTTTTTTATGGTCTACATCCACGCATCCTGCCTCGTCGTTCAGCTTAACCAACCATCAAAAAAGTCTCGGTATCCCTGCTTCATCACCTGACTCGAAAACTGTTCCATGGCGTATGCTTGATTGTCTGCAGAAACCCGGCGAGGTGAAGCCGCAGCCATATTGACCAGCTCGAACCAGTTTTTCTCATTTCCTGAAAAAGAATGCGTAGAGCTGATGTGCCCATAGCAAGGGTGCTCGGGTTTCACCACGATTTTCCCCATCGCGAGCGCTTCGGTCAGCGGCATTGCGAACGTATCGAATTTGGAGCAGCTCCAATACACCTTCGCTGTGTTCATCAGTGCAAACACCTCGTCTTGCGTCAATGCAAATTGAAGTTTTACATTGTCCGGGATGTCGTACTTCTTCATGCTCTCCTTGTAGCGTTCACCACCAAACACCATATAGACATCCTTGTCAGGATTATGCCGCGCATACTCCAGCACCAGATCCGGACGCCGATTTTCTTCATCTCTACCAATCCACATCACCCGGTTCTCCACCACTTGTGAGGGATCAAAATGCTTTTCCACCAGCCGCTCATTAAATCCGATCGGGATGACTGTCACATCGGTTACGCCAAACTTCGAGGCCATCTCCTGCTTGAGAAAGGCAGTCTGTACGATAGCCTTGTCCACAATCTGATAAAAAGGCTTCATCATCTCATAGCCTGTCAGTGCCGGATCTGGAAAACTATGCGGAAAGAGCACGCTGTTTTTAAAAAACATGTTCAAATAAGTAAAGCCAGATACCGTATAAATAACGTGCTCAATCTGCTGCTCATGCAGTTGATCCAGTACGATGTCATAATTGACCAGGTCACTCTTTTCATGCTCATAGCCTGGAAGCCAGTCATGGCTACTTACGTGGCGCTCCGGCGATACAAATACGATATCTACTCCCAGTTCCAAACCGATCTGCTTCAGACGTTCTGCAAAAATACGAGGACCCTGTGCTTCAGCAAATTGTATTTTTCTCATAACCAAACCGACTTTTTTCATGGATTTATTTCCCTACCTTCTTTGGCTAACTATATAGAATCTATGCCTTAAGCCCACTAAAGCCACTGCTTACATGGTTGGGCCTGTTCCCAATCCATCATCGCTGTACATTGGTTTATACAAGCTAACGTTTCATCCAACTGGGATTCTAATTGCTCTTTTGACCATTTGTTGCTATTTCTATGCAGCTCCGTTTCAATCCTTTGCAAATCACTTGTGATTAGCAATAGCATCCAAAGCGAAAATACCACAGCAAACATACCATATTCCTGTACAAATGCCGTTCGATCTACCTGTATCCCTAACAGCTCCAGCTGTTCCAGATAGGTGTCTAGCATATGAATACGCAATTCAGACGTCATGTGTCGGGGGAATAACGGATGGGACATGTCGATCAGGTGATATACATCCCACAGCGGTGTGTTTAGATGAGCATGCTCCCAATCCAATACCTTTAACTGCTCCCCACTCAGCGCATAGTTCCCCGGATGAAGATCACCATGGGACAGTACAAGCTGGTGTGAAAAAGATAGATGCTCCAGTTGTACATAAATACGCTGCATGTGTTGCTTGGAAAAACCGAGTGAGCTGCAAAGCTCTAATATATCTGGCTTGCGTATGTGCAGTTCAGAAACCATCTCCTGAATGAGCGGCTTCGGTCCCCGCAATGGCATTCCTGCAAAATAGTCCAGTGGCAAAGCATGCCACCTTGCAACAAGTCCTACAGCTTCCAATAGGGTTCCATCTGCGTGAACATAATGTAACGGACCAAGGTCCTCAAATACCATCCATTCTCCTCCGTCATCTGCGTCTGCATCAGACCAAGCTAGCAATTGGGGATAGATGGGTGGTAATGCGGGAAGCACTTGCTCGTACACCCATCTCTCACGCCCCTTTTGATCGTCATTGGTTAGTGGTTTAAATATATAACTTTCAGAGGAGGACACGTAAAAACGTTCCACATGCCGGCCATTCGTACCTGTATATAAAATTTCACGATCGCGCACCAGCGTATCATTCAAAGTACCGTCTACATTCACATATTGATGAAATAGATTCATAGCCACCCAACTTCTTTTGTATAAAATGTAATAGCACGATCATAACATAGTCCTTGTTCTGAACGAAGCCCAGATCATCTTTTGGGTAACTCAACGTACCAAAAAGGGGCTTGTCCTATCAGATCATACGACCCGTTGGACAGCCCCTTTTCCTATCCGTACTCCTATCCTACGCTAACGATTAGTATTTAGTATTGCCGGACTCGCTCGTGTTGCTAGATTTAAAGCCTTTGAACAATTGTTTTACATTATGATAACGAGTATTCGTAATTTTAGCTTTGCTGTTAGGACCGTCGGATCTCAGGATCGAATCCTTCACGTTGGAAATATCCGAGTTATCCAAAGTCATATTCACTCTAAAAGTAGAGCCCCCAAGTTGGCGAACCAGCTTACCGATATCATCGGCTCTAAAGTTTTTAATGTTAATTGTGCCTTCGGCATTGATTTGGAACACTTTATCATATGCATGGTATGCTCCACCGCCTGTAATATTCACTGTGCCTGGTTCTTTAAGCGTCAATGCATCTTCACCGACATCCTCCCACGTTACGTTGGAAATGGTGCCATTGCCATATACATGCACACCATCCGCAGCAGGCGCGGCGATGATCACATTTTTCAGCGTTGCATTATTTTCAAGCTTGAAGATAGGCTTTTGAGCCTCTTTTTGGCTTCCATCTCCCAAGGTATCGGGGTCAGCCACTACGGTCTTGCCTTTACCATCGTATACTTCTCCGGCTTTTACAAGTATGGTCTTATGAACGACCTCTGGAGCTGCATGAGCAGAATAATTGCCGACAAATAATGCGATCAACATACCGGATAAAGCAATACTCATTCCCTTTTTCAATACTTTAGCTGTGTTTGTTTTCATTTCAATTCATCCCTCTCGTAGATTGTTTTTTATTCTTATCTCCAATTCTCCGTTGACTAGAGCGCAAGCGCGTAGACCGTATCACCACCTTCGTACAATGAACCCATTGACCGACACATGTCCGTAAAGTGATATTTAACTATTTGCATATGTATACTTGGTTTTTGGTTCAAAGTAGCTTCATTATTATAAATTCAATCAATCACAAATTGTAAATAGAGCGATTACATTTACAATTTGCATAATTCTATTATATTCCTGCTTCCAATAATTTCAATACGTTTTTCGGCAAAATATGTCCTTTTTTTCAATTAAGTACACAAAATTGCCTCTTTTATACTTGTACAAGTTTGTTATTCTTCAATTTACGCATTAAATAATACTTGAATACCTAGTTTCGTTTGCCTCTTTTATCGTATACCTCATTGCTGATGTGCTCTATACTATTGAATGACACGGTTGATGAACGTATAATGTATTTAGTGCTTTGAAGCGTTACATCTCAACATTACTGGTGAGAAAAGAGTGGTTATCGTGCAAAACAATAGTGAGATTCCATTAAAAGAACAAAATATTGTGCTCATCGGCTTTATGGGCGTAGGCAAAACAACGATCGGTTCCCATCTAGCGCGCAAACTGTATCGCGATTTTGTCGATATTGATCAGGAGATTGAACAAGAGTACAACATGCCTACAACAGAAATTTTCAAAACTTACGGAGAGAAGCGTTTCCGCGAGATTGAAAAAGAACATATTTTGAAGTTGTGCAGCAATACACGCCTCAAAATCATTTCTGTTGGCGGTGGTGCGTTTTTACAGGAAGAGGTGAAGCAGGCTTGTTTGGCTTCCTCCATTGTGTTCTTCTTGGATTTAAATTGGGATTCCTGGAAAGATCGGCTCAAGATGCTGATTGACACCCGCCCTAATCTGCAAAACAAGACGCTGGAGGAAATTGAAAATCTTTTCCGTTCCAGACAGGACATTTACGCGGTGAATCACTCCAAGATCGATACCGATCAGTTGGATGCGGAAGAAGTCGCAGACTATATTATTCAAACGCTGAATCTGGGTTGGGAATTGTATGAACCTACTCGGGGATTGAATTAAGCGTTACAAAAAGGAGGGCCCCAGCATGCTTATCGCTTGAGGTCCTCCTTTTGTGTTCATTGCGGATAACTTGCTCACTAGCGAGCAATACCTGGTCTTTTAAGAATGGCTATGCAGCACCTGCAATATTTCTCTCAGTTCAGTGACAGGAATCTGTCCCGGCGCGGAAGCTTTCTTGGCAGCACCAAAAGTCAAAGCTGAACCAAACAGTTCTCCGGTCAGACGGCTCACGACACCTTTTCCCGCCATCGACATTGTGATAATCGGTCGATCCGCATACTCTTCTGCCATAGTGCGTGTGGCGTCCAGTAAGGTCAGTACATCGGCTGTATTGGTTGGCATCACCGCTATTTTAGGCAGATCGCCGCCCAATTCCTGTGCCTTACGCAACCGGGACACAATTTCCTCCTTCGGCGGCGTCTTTTGGAAATCATGGTTAGAAATAATCACATACACGTTATGCTTATGTGCTGCTTCTACCAGTGTCTTCACATCAGCTTCCTCATTAAAAAGCTCTACATCAATGATATCTACTTGTCCCGTCTCGGCCACAGTGCGATTCAATTCCACATAACTTGCAGCACTGATTTCCTTTTCTCCACCTTCTCGGGCGCTACGGAACGTAAATACGAGTGGAATATTGGCTAAAATAGACCGAATTTCATGTAAGGCAGCCTTTACCTTTTCCAGATCCTCCACATGCTCGAAAAAATCGACTCTCCACTCTACGATATCCAGGTCGAGTGTTCGTAAATGGGCAGCCTCTTCCTTCAACTGCTCCAACGTTTCTCCCACCATGGGAACACATATTTTAGGCGCTCCTTCACCGATCCGTACATCTTTTATCTTTACGATTTTTCCCATATCTATCTCACTCCCCAATTACAGTTTTAAGTCGAACATTCACAATAATTCATAGTATAACGCATTATGAATAAGCATGCAGACGATTAGGTTCAGTCGCTAGTTATTTCGTATCCAGTACGATTTGAGGAGACAATTCTCGTTTTGCAGGAAAAACGGCACTGTAGCGAAAATTAACAAATACCGCCAGTGCGATTCCAAGTACATTCACGATAATAGCCAGCATAAACACACTGGAAATCTGAGAATGCTTCAAAAGAAAGCCTGTAAACACGGGAATGAGCGTATAGGACAGCGAAGTTGCGGTATAAATAAACCCGGTAATCTGTCCTTTTCGTTGACTAAAAAATTCACTCATTACGGTTAACGTCAGCTGAAGTACACCCGATATTGAAAACCCGATGACACTCGCACAGATAATGGCGGCAGCCCCAGATTTGAAAAGAAGAAGCGCTCCAAAAGCCAACAAGGAAATGCAAGGATAAATAAGGATGATATGAACAGGTTTAACCCATTTTCTCAATACAATGACCAATACAAACACGGAAACCAGCGAACCCATATTGTAATAAACTAATAGCCTCAGAGACTCTGATTCCGTCATGCCGATAAACTGTTGCCCAAAAGTAGGCAGCCATAACTGCACAATATACAGCAAGGTAGGTCCTGTAAATCCAAGCAAGATAAGACACACACCTTCCTGCCAAAACCGCGGTTTACTCGGATCATTTGCCTTTAAATTCCCCGTCTGCTTGGCGCTAGATACAGAAGTACCGCCACTTTGCCCCTTGGCGGGCTGTACGCGCATGTCTGGAAACTTCATTCTGAACAAGTAGATCGCATTCAATGCAAATATCAGTGCTGGTATAAAGAAAGAGAACCCGTAAAAAATATCGTGATTCATAAAAAAGATAATCATTAGCGGTAAAAATGCCGCCCCAATGGATATAAAACCTCTCACCAACACTGTAGCCGAACCAGAGGATTGGGGAAAAGCCTCGATCAGAGCTGGATAAGTACCTGAATCAAGAAAAGAATTCGCTACACCTGCCAGCACAGCCAGTACCATCGCCATCTCAAAGGTGGGACTCAGCGGTATACCGACCAAGAATACGGCCATCAGCAGCCCTGCGGCCACAATAAACGGTTTGCGACCATAGCGGTCGGAGAGCACTCCGGATATGTACAGCGTAAACAGTCTGCCAAACCCCATCGCGGAAACCAAGAGACTGATGCCTGCCTGATCTGTATGCAAATGCTCTGTTAAAAAGGACATGTGTGACGCCAGCATAATATTAAACATGCCGAACAAAAGATAGTTCACATAAAGACCTGTCGCCACTGGAATAGAAGAACGTTTCATCATGAATTCACCTGCTTTTGTAAGTAAGTCTTGTAGTATCAAAACGTGAATCATTTCACATTGCTTGTGTCGATGATGAAGTATAGAACACAATTTAAAATTTATCAAGTTTAAAATTGCGAGAATCCGGCTTAGACACGCTGATGCGTTTTCAGATAAAACTCCTTGCCATAACTTAGGGCAAAGTTCCGAAACTCTACTACTGCCGGGGATAAGTATCTATTTTTAATGCTGGCTAGGTAGATAAAACGCTCGTATTCTGGATTTACAATAGGCAATGTTTTGACGTTAAAATAATCTAACGATGAAATGCGGGGCATAACTCCGATCCCGTAATTGATAGACACCAGTCCTGCCATTGCCGTATCTTCTTCAATCTCGCAAATAATCTGTGGCGTAACGCCTGCCTTGGCGAACAAATTTTCAATAATGGGCCGAATCCCACTCTTTTTGTTGAAGAAGATCACCGGGTAATCCGCTGTATCCTTAAGATCAATTTGGTCCAGAGAAGCCAGCGGATGATCAGGTGAAACAATGACCACCAGTTCCTGCTGAGCCAGCGGAATAAACTCCACTTCTGGTTCATTTTCCACGTGAGAGCAGAACGCCACGTCATAGTGTTCCTGCTTCAGACCTTGAATAATATCGTTCGTATTCCCTTGGTGAAACGAAAAGGAAATGTCTTTACGGGCATCTTGAGCTGAAAAAGCTTGGATTATCGCTGGAATGAAGTGTGAACCTAACGTGTAAATGAACGCCAAATCTATATTCCCATGGCTTGGACTCACTAATTCCCGTAAGTTATGCTCCCCCTTTTCCAATTCATCCATCGCGTGCTCCACATATTTCAGAAAAAATCGCCCGTATTTGTTTAGTCGAATATTTCTCCCCTGCTTTTCAAACAGATGAACGCCCAAATCCTTTTCTAATTCTGAAATCGCATGACTTAAACTGGGTTGAGTGATACATAGCCGCGCAGCTGCCTGGGTAAAATGCTCCATCTCTGCAAGTACACGAAAATATTGTAAGTGCTTCAGATTCATAAGAATGTACGCTCCCTCTTTAATTCATATTTTAAATTATAGATTCAAACTATGAAAAACGATAAAAATATGCATTGGATTTATAATAACACCCCTTATATAATTAAAACATAGACATTATGTGAATATTTTCACTTGTTTGTGGGCGTACTTTAATAGACCTGGACGATGCCTATCTAGGCCATTGATCTAAAATTTAAGTTGGGAGTTACACTTATGAAAAATCCTTATATCAGAATGGCAACAGGGCTTTATATCAACTATTTTCTTCTGGGTATGATTAATGTTATTCTCTCGTCGAATATGAGCTTTCTGACCGTGCAATTGAACACGGATAAAGCAGCCATCGGCTATCTGGTGTCAGCGATTGGAATTGGTAAACTGCTCGCTCTCGGAGTAGCCGGAAAAATGTCAGATAAATACGGAAGGAAACCACTCATTGTTATTGCATCATTTGCTTATTTAATCTTCCTAATCGGTATTCCGCTTGCACCTAACTACACGTTGGCATTCGTGTTTGCCATTATCGCAGGGCTCTGCAACTCAATGATGGATGCGGGGACTTATCCCGCACTCATTGAAGGGTTCGGAAAAAAAGCCGGGTCTGCAACCGTCCTGGTCAAAGCATCCATCTCGATCGGTGCCATTGTTATTCCGTTCATGATTGCATTTTTTATTAATCACGATATGTTCTATGGATATTCCTTCTTTATTCCAGCAGGAATTTATCTGCTGAACGGGATTTTCTTATCGATGACCGCTTTCCCCAACCACAAAGCAGAGGAACAAAAGGCTCCAGCCGAGGCTGGTCAATCAACGGATTCGTTCCACAGCGAGCCTAAGTTTTGGCAAGAAGGCTTGTCTCTGATTATTATCGGTTTTACTTCAACTGTATTGTTCATGATCGTTCAGTTATGGCTTCCTACCTTTGGACAAGATGCTCTTGGCATGGACAAAGCCAGCGCCATTAAGCTGCTTAGCTACTATAGTATAGGTTCACTAGTTTCCGTTATTTTGTTGGCTGTGGTACTTGGTAGATTCATTAAGCCTATTACCGTCATGATTGTGTATCCGCTTATTGCCCTGCTTTCTTTGCTGGCTTTAATTGTATGGCACAATCCTGTCGCTACCTTGATCAGTTCATTCTTAATCGGCTTGTCTACTGCGGGTATCTTCCAAATTGCCCTTACGGTCATGACGGAATTTTTCCGCAAGAACAAAGGAACTACGACTTCTCTCGTAAACATAGCAGCCAGCCTATCGTTCATCCTGATGCCTTTGGCTACCGGGAGCATGTCCAAAAGTCTGGGAATTACCTCGGTATTCATTCTAGATATTGCGATTGCCGTAGTCAGTATTTTGCTGGCCGTGTTTGTTGCTTATCGATATAAAAAAGTGTTTCATTAAACTACACAGATAACTTGGAGGCTTATTATGAAAAACGCTGGACGTATTGACGGAAGAACACAATTAATCGGACTGCTAGCTACACCGATCGGACACTCTTTGTCCCCGGCTATGCATAATCTTGCGTTTGAGAAACTGGGGCTAAACAACGCATATATGGCCTTTGAAGTAGGCAATGAACAACTTGAAGAAGTAGTACGTGGGATGCGCGCTCTAAACATACGCGGCTACAACGTGTCCATGCCCAACAAAACAGCCATCTTACAGTACCTTGACGAGCTGGACGACAGCGCTAAATTTACAGGTGCCGTCAACACTGTCGTGAATACGGATGGTAAGCTGAAAGGCTACAGTACAGATGGATCTGGTTATGTTCGTAACTTGCAGGAGCACGGCATTGATCTGAAAGGTAAGAAAATGACACTCGTCGGCTCAGGCGGTGCTGCAACACCGATTGCTATTGAAGCCGCTCGAGCTGGCCTCGCTGAAATTTCAATTTTCGCTCGTAATGACCAGTTCTTTGCCCGGGCGGAAGAGAATGTTCGTATTATTAATGAAGAGATGAAACATGCCCAAGTCAAGGCGAATATCTATGCACTAGAGGATCAAGAGAAGCTGCGTGAAGAGATTCTTACAAGTCATATTTTCGCTAATGGTACAGGTGTGGGTATGAAACCGCTGGAAGGCAAAAGTGTCATTGAGGATGTGTCCATGCTTCGTTCCGACCTGATCGTGACCGATGTAGTGTACAGCCCAGCTAAATCCAAGCTGATGGAACAAGCTGAGTCCGTAGGTGCAACCGCCATTAACGGTCTGGGCATGATGCTGTGGCAGGGCGCACTTGCCTTCGAATTATGGACAGGGCAAGAAATGCCTGTCGCTTATATTAAAGAACAGCTTTTTGCTGATCAACTGTAAGACTTAGAGATACTAACAAACACATCAAGCCATGAGTTCCTTCTATTATATATGCATATATGTACTTTAAAGACGATGCTCGGCGAATGAAACTTCTGCCGGGCATCGTCTTTTTTATGGGTACACACCATTCTTCCTTCTCTTTTCATTAATCCTTATATGGGTCAAACTCATTGGCCCCAGCCATGCATACCCCGATTGGCTTCAGCACATGCATAACTTCAACGGTCTCGGAATGAGCGTCCAGTACCTCACGCAGTTTGCGGTAGACGAACGGGCTTTCGTCTGTACCTGCTCCGCGCAGCTCGACACCGTAGTTTCGAACAGCCTCTTTCATCTGTAGGTCCGTAATCTGACCACCGCTACGCGTACGGGTTTTCCAATTCATTTTACCGGCTGCCTGGGTACGACTCATAATACGACCTGCGCCATGGACTGTACTATAGTAGGAATCCCGATTTTCTACCGAATCTTTCCCACGCACAATCACCGAGATATCCCCCATGCTTCCTCCAATAAAGCCCACTTGACCAGGGGCCGAGGGGGTTGCGCCTTTGCGGACCACAATGGTGTCGCGTCCATCATGCTGTTCTTTCCACGCGTAATTATGGTGATTATGCACCGTAAAGTCCGCTTCGGTCCCCATAATACCAAGCACTTGTTCTATCACATGGTCACGTCCTGCATAAGCATAACGTCCGGCAAGGCGCCTTGCACGATAGTACATATCCCCCAGCTCACTGTTCATATCCAGTAGTACAGGCGGCTGATCCATATGTTCTCCCGGCGCCTTTCCGAGAAACTCCTGTCCTGCGGCCAAATTTAGAAACCCGCTTGCTGTTTTATGCCCAAAGCCCCGGCTGCCGAAATGATTGGCAATCCAGACCTGTCCTGTCGCTTCCTCTACAAATACATCAACAAAATGATTGCCACTTCCTACTGTACCCAGCTGTTCTCTCGCCAAGGACTTCAGTTTGTCATGCTCTTGCTTCCCAATCGCTGCATATACCGCCCAATCCGGGTCATCAAACAGCTCATGGTCCACCTGAATCTCATTCACACGACCTACGCCAAATGAAATCTGACGTGCAATCTCATCCATCACGGTTGAAATACGCGGCATAATGTCTGCGGCAAACAGCTTGGTTCTTACCGCCTTATTTCCGCAGCCGATATCATACCCTACACCTGAAGGTGAAATTTGTCCGTCATACACCATCACACCGCCAATGGGCTGACTGTAGCCTTTATGATGATCTGCCATCAGTAGCGCCTGAATCACATTACCATTTTCGGCACATGTGCGGGCTTGAGATAATGCCCCCGGATCAGGTGCTCCCCATACGCGTACTCCATTGATTTCTTGATAAGCCATCGTTTTATCCCTCCATATTTTGCAAGAAAATTTCTATATGTAAAAGTGAGCATTCTATTTTTAAACTTTGGATCTCTTAATAGCATTATGTACGGTTTACCCGCTTCCGAACAGGGCGTAAGTATTACAAGCACAACATCGTCTCTATAAGAAAGTCCCTAAGAAAATGAAAAAGGATATCCATGCAGCCAAACAGACTGTAGGATATCCTTTTATGATCATTTAGAAACCATTAATCAATTTTACTGATATTTTTTGATGATTCCGAATTGATCCACAATAAAAGGTTTGGCATCATTTTTGTTTTGATCAATTTCGTACGTTACGGCTGTAAGTTTATTTTCGTCTACAGTGATGCCAACAAAATTCTGTACCTGTCCTCGTACAGGTCTACGATTGTCACTCGGATCTGGGCCATATACTGCCGCATGATTCTCTTCAGCTAATTCAAAGAGGTTATAGTACTTATCTCCAAGCTTTTCACTCGGGTTCTTGTAGTAAACTTTAGGGCCAGCAGTTGCTGGGATGACATAGATACTTCCATCCGGATTCACACTATATTCAATCGTCTTTTCATTTAATCTATCTTTTAATTTGGTTGGCGTTGTTGCTTTACCCTCTTGGTTGATTGGTTTCGTCCGAGCATAAATATGATCATGCCCCTGTACGACAAAGTCGATATCAAGTTTGTCCATGAGTGGAGCGATTTGGTTACGAACTCCATTGTTATCCATGATGTCAGCATCTGTTGCATGGTTAGAGGTAGTGTAGGGACCTTTGTGAATATTAACAATGATCCACTTTGCACCTGCCTTTTTGGCTGCCGCAGCATCTTTCTTTAACCATTCAACTTGATCTTCAGAAAAATTGGCATATTTCTCTGAGTCCTCATTGGAGTTCAGTACAATAAAGTGAGCATTGCTGTAATCAAAGGAGTAGTACGCTCCTGTTTTAGTAGCAGAACCCGCTGGTTGATTAATATTAAAGTGATCATAAAAAGCGTAGTTCTCATCCTCGTGATTACCTGCTGAAGGAACAATGGTTGTATTCAAAAGACTTTTTTGTGAATGTCCCAACAACCAGTTCCACTGCTCTTCTTTGGTACCGGTATCTACGATATCTCCGTTGTGAACTACAAACTGAGCATTATTTACGGTTTGAAGTGCTTTTTCGAGCGTCTGTGAAGACAATATGGCTTCATCTTCGCTTTTCGCTTGTGTATCAGCTAAATCAATGAAGGTAAATTCACCGGTCTTAGAAGCCGTTTGAAACGTACCTGTTTCGCTCCATATCCCGCGCGCTGCATCACCCACACGATAATAATAAGCTGTGTCCGCTTGAAGACCTGTAGCTACAGCTTTATGGACAAGCTCTTCTGGAGAATTGGTCGATGGAGAGGAAGTGCCTTCAAATGTAAGAGCATTCGTAAAATCAGCTTCAGAAGCCGTTTTCTTGGTTACTTGAACAGTGCTCTTCGTGAAAAGTTTTGAAGTATACCAGGTAAATCCTTTGGAGGCTTTGGTGTCTCCATAAAATGTAGCTGTAACTTTACTAATACCTTGATCTGTGTTCACTGGTGACTCAGCATGAACAGGTGAGGCTGACAGGCCCGTAATCAAACCTAGCGCAAGAGCAACAGACATAGATGTTGCTGACCACTTTTGAAACTTCTTAAACATGTGTACACTCCTCTGTGCAGTTAATATGTAAAAGTTATAAATATGATCATAACAATCAATTGTTAATACGTTATTTGCTGAGATGTAGTGCTTTGTAAAAATGAGGTTAGGTATATAAACCAAAAAAGGCCTACCGCATGTTTGCAAAATTTTCGAAACCGGTAGGCCTTATTCATGTTCTAGGTACTCTTGACACATAAAACTAGACTGCCCCCATATAAGAAGCAGTCGCGGAGTCTTGGAAAGCTAGTAAGGGTTTTGTTAAATCACTAGCCAACTAATGTGCAGAGGTATTTTTCAAATCCGCTTCATAACGAAGACCAAATTGTTGTCTTGCCTCCTCCATCACTTCAGCGACTGTCAGCGAACACTCCAAAGAGTTAATGGAACTGTTGCGTTCCCCACTCTTGATCAGATCAATAAATTCCTGAATTTCATAATACATGGGCTCACGCGTCTGAGCCTTGGTCAAATCCTCAATCGTGCCGTCCCGATAATGAATTTTCACCTCATAGGGCTGGCTGATTTTGTCGATCACCATCGTTCCATACTCACCCTGAATTTCGGCAGGCAAATAGGAATCTGTAATTTTGGAATGCATGACGATAGCATCCATATCCGGATACTTCATCACGATACTGCCCTCGCCGTCGACACCAGAGGATAACAGTACACCCACCGCCCGGATCTCATCCGGTTTGCCGAACAATGCCACCATTGGATACAAACAATACACTCCCAGATCCATCAAGGAACCATTCGAAAAAGCCGGATTAAAGGCATTCAGCACCTTGCCCTGCTTAAAAGCATCAAAGCGTGAGGAGTATTGACAGTAGCTTGCAAAATAACGCCGAACCCGGCCTATTTTATACATATGATCCCTTATAATTTTAAAGTTGGGCATGAGCGTGGATTTAACGGCCTCCATCAACAGAACATCATTGTTGCGCGCGGCTTCGATCATGCTCTGCACCTCTGCTGCATTAGAAGCAAAAGGCTTCTCACACAGCACATGCTTTCCATGGTTCATACATAAGATCGCTTGCTCCGCATGTAAAGAATTGGGACTGGCAATATATACGGCATCCACCTGTTCACTTGCAGCCATTTGTGCCAGATCTGTAAAAACCTCCGGCTGGCTGTTATATTTGGCAGCAAAGGCTTGGCCTTTCTCCTCTGTTCGTGAGTACACCGCGGTCAGGGAAAATTCGTCTGTCTCTATCGCAGCTTGAATAAATCTTTCCGTTATCCAATTCGTTCCAACGATACCAAAACGCATCACAGTATCCCATCCTTTCCCGTGAGTCATTACAATTAATATATGTTCCTATTCTCGCATTCCAGCCAAGACTTGTCCACTATACCGCTTGTCATCTCCCATGCTTCCACATATTAAAAAGGACTGCGGTCTATCAGCTTAATTTATACTGATTGTACCACAGTCCTTGTATGCTTTTTGAGGTTATATCTCTACTTTTTGGAGATCACCTTGCCCACTTCTACCAAAATGGCATCCATGGAAGCAGGGTCGTGTACATCGTACTCATCAATGTTGAGACGCAGTACAGGACAGGCATCAAAATCGTTGATCCAATCGGAATATCTGCGATGCATTTGCTCCCAGTAGGATCGCTCGGTCTGAATCTCCATTTCGCGGCCGCGTTCTTCGATCCGATTCAGTATGGAGGGCAGGCTGCCTTCCAGATAGATCAGCACATCAGGGTGTGGAAAGAACGGGGTCATGACCATCGCCTCAAATAGGCTAGTATATGTTTCATAATCGGTAGGGTTCATTGTTCCCTGATCGGCATGCATTTTCGCAAAAATGCCTGTGTCCTCATAAATGGAACGATCCTGCACAAAACCTCCACCAGACAAGAAAATGTTCTTTTGCTCCTTGAAGCGTTCCGCGAGAAAATAGATCTGCAGATGAAAGCTCCATCTTTCAAAATCGTGATAAAACTTCTCCAGATACGGATTATGATCGACTTGCTCTAACGAGGTTTTAAAACCAAGACGACTGGCCAAAGCGCCCGTTAACGTGGACTTACCTACACCCACCGTACCCGCTACCGTAATCAGGGCATTTGCAGGAATGTTGTAATTATTCACTATATAAGCTCCTTTACATCGGAAACAATTTGTTCAAATTGTGCCTGGTTTTCTACAAAATCAATTTCATTCCCGTTTACGGTCAATATACGAGGGGCAGGTGACTGTTCGGCGAGAAACTGAATGCCTTTATCATAATCCGTAATCAATTGCTCCAGATAGGCAGGGTCCATCTCCTGTTCAAAGGAGCGTCCGCGCTTACGAATTCTGCCCAGCAAGGTATCCAAATCTGCTCTAATATAAACGATAATGTCAGGCTTGGGCATGTCATCTGTGAGCAAATGATAGATTTGGCGATATTTTTCGAGCTTCACACCCTTAAGCGTACGTTCAGCAAAAATCAGATTTTTATAGATATGGTAATCTGAAATTACAGGCTGGGCTTTCTCGATGTATTGCAGACCAGTATCCTCTAGCTGCTTATACCGATTGCAGAGAAAGAACATTTCCAACTGAAAGTTCCACTCATCTATATTTTGATAGAATTTATCGAGAAACGGGTTTTCCTCGACAATCTCTTTGATCATCGGCAATTGTAGCTCGGTTGAAAGCATCGAAGCCAACGTTGTCTTACCTGCTCCAATCGGCCCTTCAACGGCTATAAATGGGGCTTGTTTCATGCGGTTCTGCTCCTCCTTGTACTCCAGGTCCATCCTATGGACAACTATCCTATTGTATCACAAGGAAGTATGCTAGAGGCATAGCAAATCTATGGATAAAACAAAAAAACAGAGCAGCTACGCTTGGCTTCATAGCGTCCCTGTTCTGCTTAATATTTTTTGCCTGTCTCTCATTTGAACCAACCTTTTTCATTAAAACGTGTAATCGCCTCAATTCGGTTGCTGACACCCAGCTTATCGAGAATGACTGAAATATAATTTCGCACCGTCCCTGTTGTTAAAAACAGTTCACCAGCAATCTCTTTGGTGTTCTTTCCGTCAGCAATAAGCGCCAACACGGTCTTTTCACGCTCCGTTAGCGGGTTGACCTCGGCATAAGCATCATCAACCAGTTCTGGAGCGTAAATACGTCGACCTGCCATAATACTGCGAATGGAGGAAGCCAGTTCTTCACTGGGACTGTCCTTGAGTAAATAACCGTGTGTGCCTGCCTTAATCGCTCGTTCAAAATACCCCGGGCGAGCAAACGTTGTTAAAATAAGCACCTTGCAATTCAAGCCTCTGAGTTCCTCTGCCGCATCCAATCCGCTTTTTATCGGCATTTCGATGTCCATAATGCATATGTCTGGCTGATGTTGCTTCACCAGCTCTATAGCTTCTTCCCCGTTGCTTGCTTTTCCGACTACTTTCATGTCTTCTTCCAAGTCCAACAGGGAGGCTAGAGCACCCAGCAACATACGCTGGTCTTCTGCGATAACGATTCGAATCATGGCCCCACCTCCTCATTCGGCTTTTCAGTGATGTTGGGCACCTTAATGACCAGGGTCGTTCCCTGATCGGAACGCAGTTCCATACATCCGTTCACGAATTCGAGCCTTTCCTTCATGCCTTGCAGACCATGTCCCCGAAAGACTGCATTTTCTCCCATAATACCAACTCCATTATCCTGAATCCGCAGGGTCAATTCCTTACGAGACGGCTCAATGGTGATGGAGCAAGCGGTAGCTCCACTGTGCTTCACTACATTGGTTACGGCTTCCTTCATACACATGCTCAGCACATTTTCATTCATTAATGACGTATGCTCCAGCTTCGGGTCGCCCTCCAAGGTCAGTTCGATGTGAGCAGCCTTTAAAATTTGCCGAATACGTAGCAGTTCATCCTCTAGTCTCATGCCGCGCATTTGAGTAACCATTTCCCGTACTTCTTTTAACGCACTTCTTGCCGTGAGACGAACATCGTTAATTTCGACATGAGCCCGTTCCGGGTACTGGTCCAGTAGCTTGCCCGCCAAATCACTCTTCAGCCCAATGAGTGACAGCTTCTGACCCAAGGTATCGTGCAGGTCACGCGCGATTCTTTGCCGTTCCTCCAGCTTGATCAATTCCGATATTTTCTTATTGGCATCCTCTAATTGAACCTGAAGCCGATCACTCTTGTTGCGATTAAAATTTGTAATCGGAAGGAGGATCACACCGATCAGATTGAGCAAGATAAAAGGAATCTGCTTAATAAAAACAGGATTCTGAGAAACAAACCCATAATTGATTAATCCAATCGTAATAACCATTAAAATAATATACAGGGTCGTAAATGCAGCCTTACTTTTAATATTACCGATCAGATAAGCGATAAATATGGAAAAATACATATAGCTAAATAGCAGCGTCATCGTAATCGATATAGCAATCTGCACACTGGTCCAAAAATATATGAGCCAGCCCTGGGAGACAAAAGCCAGTACATAACAAGCAAAAAATACCAAAATAATCGCGGTGCCCAGAATAATATGACTTGTAGATGAAGAGCTAAAATAGTAAAAGGGCAGGATGTAAAAGACGACCCACACATAAGGGCTAAGTCCCGTATTTCTTTGGAAAATCTGATACCACTTTTGCATCCTGCCACCCTTTTCTAACTTTAGATATCCCTATCTTAACATACCAATTTCCGTACAACGTCTATTTTCTATCCGTGCCTACAACAGGTGTGGGGATGGGTTTTGAAGCGCCAACACGTTTGCTAAGCAGCGGCTTTACTTGTTTAAAGGTCAGAAAGGTTTTGGTACTTTCATCCCACAGTCGGAATTTCAAAGATTGCAGACTGCTACTCACTGTGATCGTGGTCGCCTTTTGCAGCAACGGTGTGGCTTCATGCGCTTTCTCCAAATTGTAATTTGGCACTTTCGGGCTCAGGTGATGAACGTGATGAAAACCAATATTGCCCGTAATCCATTGCAATACTTTAGGGAGCTTGTAGTAAGAGCTGCCTTCTACAGCCGCATTAATATAACTCCACTCTTCATCATGCTCAAAATACGAATCCTCAAACTGGTGTTGCACATAGAACAGCCAGATTCCCAACATACCAGAGACAAAAAAGATAGGCGTCTGTACCAGAAGGAATGCCTGCCAGCCAATAGCCCAGCACAACAGTGCATACAATGCAACGATGGATATATTCGTCACATAAGTGTTTATTTTTTCCTTACGTTTGGCTGTCTTGACATTAAACCGATAGGAAATCAAAAAAGTATAGATCGGACCTAGCCCGAACATAACCCAAGGATTTCGATATATACGATAGGCCATCCGTGTCCATGTGGAAGCCGCTGTGTACTCTTCTACCGTGAGCACCCACATATCACCTGTGCCTCTTTTATCCAGATTACTGCTGGTTGCATGGTGGATCGCGTGACTATTTTTCCATTGGTGATAAGGGCAGAGCGTAATAATCCCTGTAATCGTTCCCACAATATCGTTCAGCTTGCGACTTTTGAAAAAAGATTGATGACCACAATCATGAAAGATAATAAACGTCCGTACCACAAACCCTGCCGCAATAATGGTAATTGGAAGCGTAATCCAGTAAGAAACCGCCAGGCTAAGATAAGCGGCATACCACAATAGGATTAGCGGTCCCAAGGTATTGATAAGTTGCAGAACGCTGGATTTCGTGTTTATTTTCTCGTAGGGAGCCATATTTTTTTTCAATTGAGCTAACGGGAGTTGTGTCATACCCATTATGATCCTCCTTTAAAATGCAGCCCATACCTTGATCCTGTCAGGCGTACATGTTGGTCTAAGCTCAGTATAAGGAGACCGCTGGATCTGCTGTAGTCATAAACGTCAGTTCGGGCATATGACATTTGTCATATAGACAACTAACCAAACCTGTTTGCCAAATGTTCGCGGGTTTCCTTTCTGCTGTTTTTTTGTTAAAATGTAAGATATATAACGCTGTATGTGACTGGCGAAGTCAGTGGAATCAACCACGAGGGAGCATACAAACAAAGCGTACCGTTCGCCTGGGAGAAGTATTTGCAGAGGATTCGTCTGTCTTGACGACCTTGTGCAAATACTTTTTTTCGTTTTTTAAGACCATGACACCCTGTTGATTCTATTATGCGATAAATTCAGAGGAGGCTCGGACTATGGCTATTATCATGAAATCCAAAGAAGCAGCTGAGCAAGTGTATGCAACGATCCGTTCCCAAGTAGAGCAAATGAAACAGCAAGGACACCGTCCCCATCTGGCAACCCTGTTGGTAGAAGGTGATCCGGCATCTGCATACTATGCACGGACCAAGCAAAAAATAGCAGAGAAGCTGGGCATCTCATTTCATCTCCATACTTTTAATCGTCATGTAAGCGAAGCCGAGCTTCTGCACCTGATCGGCACCCTAAATGATGCATCCCATGTACATGGCATTATGCTGGAACTCCCGCTTCCTCAACATCTTTCCGCCTCCGTTATTAAACAATCCATCGCCCCCTACAAGGATATTGATGGAATTACACCTGATAACAAGCTGGCTACCGTTACGGGTGACGCAGGGCTGTACCCCGCTACACCTCAAGCCTGTATTGAACTGTTGAAGCATTACGGCCACTCCTTGGCAGGCAAAAATGTCACGCTCGTGGGCATTGGGCAGACGGTGGGACTTCCCCTTTTCCACATGCTGCAAAGAGAAAATGCCACCGTCACCGCCTGTCATGCAGGTACACGTGATATTGCAGAGCATCTGAACCATGCAGACATTGCCTTCGTCGCAGTTGGATGCCCTGATGTGATTACGCAGGATATGGTGCATCCAGGTCTAATTCTCGTGGATGCAGGGATTAATGAGACGCTGGAGGGAAAAATCGTGGGTGACGCTGCTCCGGACGTTGTAGAAAAGGTACATGCTATTTCTCCCGTTCCCGGCGGTGTGGGTACCTTAACGACTGCAATTTTGTACAAAAACTTGCTCAAAGCGATACGTCTGCAACATTACTCCAGAGAGGTGGTTTATTCATGAGTAAACTGTCGTGGAATCAGTCCATCGCACATTTTCTGAAAGAAGCTGCAAGTGCAGCGCCTACCCCCGGCGGAGGAAGTGTATCCGCGCTGACTGCGGCACTAGGCGCAGCTATGACCTCCATGACCGCCAACCTTTCAAAAGGAGAAAAATACGCGCACTTCCGTGAACAATTCGCGCAAGTCATTAGCAGCATGGAGAGATTGTCTACACATTGTGAGGAACTGATGGCCGCAGACATCCAATCCTTTGAACAGTACATGACCGCGTTGCGTTTGCCCAAAGAAACAGACGAAGAAAAGCGCTATCGTACCCATTCCTTACAAACAGCGGTGATTGCTGCCATTGAGGTCCCTATGCGCCTGCTCGAAGTATGCCGGGACGGACTATCACAAGCTTACAACATTGTTGAAATATCCAATAAAAATGTGATCTCTGATCTGGGCATCGGCGCGATTTTGTTTGAAGCAGCCGCTCAATCGGCCCTGCTTACCATTGATATTAACCTTGCCTCGCTCAAGGACTTGGATGTCAAACAATCCTACGAAGCCAAAACAGCCGTACTCCTCCGTGAAATCGGACAAATTAAAGAGCAAACCTTATTGACTGTGCGCAGTCGAATTGCTAATTAATCAGCTTATAACTGTGCGCAAGTTGTAATAACCAAAATATTCTGCCTATTTGGTGATTACAAATAACCTCCAAACCCATCTTTAATCGTTGGGTTTGGAGGTTATTTTATTGCTCCCAAAAAAAGATACTATCTTTACTTTTGGTTGATGCTCGCAATTTCCTTAAAGCTCTCGTCACTTGTCAGAGGGCATGACAATTCGTTACAACGTCGGATCTTGCCATCTTTAAATTCAAAAATAGCAATCAACTCCACCTGTCCCTTCATTCCATTTTTCTTCGTAATGTCTACGGTATAGCGTAAAGTGACACTTTGCAGCTCATCATCATACAAAAAATCATTAAATGGTGAAATGGTGATGTTGTCGATCAGGCTTTTTAACGTGGTAATATGCTGAGTAAATTCCTCCAAATTTGTGGTGACTCCATCTGTAACTTGAATATATTCAGGTACAAAATAATCAGGAATCTTCTCTACCTTTAAACCCACGACTATGTCATTATACATACAAGTTAGAAATGCTTTTGCCTCTGCTCTGTTCATTCTGTTCTCTCCACATCTTTATAGTAGTCGGGACCATGCATGCAGAAATCGGATGACTACGTCTAATTCATCTTCCGAAAAAGCATCAAATAATTGCTCGTATTGTTCCTTTAATTGCCGGTGCATCCGATCATGTACAGCAGCTAACTGCCTGCCTTCATCCGTTACGTTATAATATAATTCCTTATGATTATCCGACTTTTTTGACGTCAGTAACAAATGGTGTTCTATAAGAATATTCACGGCTTTGGTGACCGCTGGCTTGGATATATTCAGTTCAGCAGCCAATGATGTGTTATTCATACTTCCCTGACTGTTGCTAACCAGAGAGAGAATATGAAGCTGGGTAATCGTCCATCTCCGCTTCTCCCTCACCACTTCTTCTGTTAGAGTCTCTAGTAAAGCTTGACGTCTCTGTGCACTTTTTTCTCTTTCCAGTATAAAATGTTGGATAGCCTCAAATGTCCGTTCGTGTTTGGATTGACTCATAAATCCTCCATGTTTTTTATTAACCGGTTAATAAAAATAATTTATCGGTTAACAATATAATTGTCAAATTTCATCTCATGATTCCTTGGTACAACCTTTGTATCTGCTCAACAAATCAACAAAAAAAGCACCTCACCGCGGTCTGTTGTCCGTGTAGTGAAGTGCTTATTCCAGGTGAATCTCACACCTATTTTTTAGCTTTATTCTCTTTCTCTCTTTCAACCAGCATATCCACAACCATATCAATCTGTCCGGTAATAGCGATCGGATCGTAGCGATAGTACGTATCAAAATCATTAAAGAACACTTTATTATTCTTCACCGCAGGCAGATTCCCCCACACAGCGGACGATTTCAGTTGCTTAAGCGCGGTTCCCTTTTTGTCTGGATCATACGTAGTCAGGAACATGTAATCTGCGTCATACTGCGGCAGTACCTCCATTGAAAGCTGTATGGATTGTTCCTTGGAATTAGCTGTCTTTTTCGGCATGTTCAGTTTGAGCGCATTGTATACGGCTTGTCCGCCTCGTCCCGCATTGTCGCCAAAGATCCAAAGTGCGTTCTTGTCCGTCAGCTCATACAAACCGAAAGTTGCCTTTTCGTCAATAACACCCTTCAGACGAGCACGGCCTTCAGCAGCCTTTTTATCAAATGCAGCAATAAATTGCTCAGCCTTCTCCTTTTCCCCAGTGATATCGCCGAACAGCTTGACCGTATCATAGATATTAGTCGTCGTACCGTACGGAATGTACAGGGTAGGTGCAATTTTAGACAAAGCCTCATAATTGGTATCCTTCATAACCACGATCAGATCGGGTTTGAGTTCCAGTGTCTTTTCTAAATTGGTCGGATCCCCCACCTCTTTGGTTCCTTTTTCCTTTAGCAAATCGGTCAAAAAAGGATTTTGAAACGCAGTCGGCTCTACACCCACCACGTTAGCACCCACGGACAGCAACTCTCCGCCGTAAAAATCCGTTACAATACGCTGCGGCTTAGCGGGAATTTGAATATCCCCTTTAACCGTTTTAAAGCTTCTTGTTTCTCCAGTAGAAGCCGACTCTTGCTTATCTCCTGAAGTTGAAGCGGGATTATTTCCAGTGTTATTTCCGCCGCATGCGCTGATAAATACAGCCAATACAAGCATCAAAGTAGCCAGCATAAAAATCGATTTGTTCCTCAACCTATTAGCCCCCTATGTAATATGGAATAGCCTTATCCCAACATGATAATGATTATCAATATCGTAAGAAATATATCAAGTGCCATCCTTGCTGTCAACTAAAAAGCGAACTTTGTATTATTTCACTACTAAAATAAAAAGACCTGCCAAAATATTGGCCAGGTCTTTTCGTGAAGCCGTCTCAAAAACCTACACATTGGGGCTAGGTTGCTGGAGGCTGCTTGCTGGTGATCGCTGTTTTGTTTTATATTCTTCTCCCCAATCCTTCATCAAGTTAATAATCGGGATCAGTGTTTCTCCAAATTCGGTGAGAGAGTATTCGACCTTAGGCGGAACCTGCTGGTAGACTTCACGGTGAACGACACCATCCTCTTCCAGCTCGCGCAATTGAAGTGTCAGCATACGCTGGGTAATTCCCGGACAGATCCGCCGAAAATCACTAAATCGCTTAGTCCCATACATGAGATGGTATAAAATAATCCCTTTCCACTTGCCCCCAATCACATCCAACGTGTACTCAACAGGACACGCCTGATCATTCCCAGCGGTACACTCACCAAAGCCGCCTTTCCGATTGCGCATTGGCCCTTCTCCTCCTTGGTATCATTTTATATACTACAGCACATTAATGTGCGTACTTCCAAAACGATTATATATATTCTAATATTAGTCATGCACTTGATAAGCGTCAATTTCAATCACATCCATAAGGAGTGGAATCACGATGAAAACCCTAACAACCACTAAAGATCAAATTTTAGCTGCATACAAGTTCAGACATGCTACAAAGGAATTTGATAGTCATAAGAAAATTAGCGACTCCGATTTTGAGTTTATTCTTGAAACCGGTCGTTTATCCCCAAGCTCGTTTGGCTTTGAACCCTGGAAATTTGTTGTCGTCCAAAGTAAAGAGATGCGTGAGAAACTGCTGCCCTATTCTTGGGGGGCCACAAAACAGCTACCAACAGCAAGCCATTTCGTACTTATTCTCTCCAGATTGCCTAAAGATATGGTAGCTTCATCCGATTATATCAAGAATATGATGGAAAACGTGCAGCAATTACCTGCTGAAGTGATGCAAGGCAAAGAGAAGGTATATGATGCCTTCCTAAAATCAGATTTTGCGCTTGAGGAAAATGAAAGAGCTATGTTCGAGTGGGCATGCCGACAAACCTATATCGCTCTGGGCAATATGATGACTGCCGCAGCTCAAATCGGCATTGATTCCTGCCCGATCGAGGGTTTTAATAAACAAGAAATTGAACGTATCCTTTCCGAAGAAGGCATTATGGATGCCGAGCATTTCGGTATTTCTTGCATGGTGGCTTTTGGCTACCGCCTGAACGAGCCGCGCGACAAAACTCGTCGACCTGTAGATCAGATTGTAGAGTGGGTGTAAAACGCGGAATATCCTTCTTTAAAGCAAAGGGCGCTCCACAGCCATTTCCATGGCTATGGGGCGCCCTCTTTTCATAAAACTCAGGTCCTACAAGTTTTATCACTTCATACGCTTACTGATAGTTCACTTCTTCCACGAAATAGATGTCCTTCAAACGAGCTTTCACGCGCTGAATTTCATCTGCTGTTAAAGGAGCCGTTGGACATAGTTTGAAGTTCCTTCCGGTGACATAGCTTACGTCCGTGTGACCATCCAGGTTGTAATCCATCTTCGGAACCGGTTTTTGGGTATAATCGGTAAAGTCAATAATAGACCATTCCGCATCTCCATCCTCTTTGGATAAAATAATCCGCTGTGAGGCATTTTCAGTCCACAAATAGCGCAGATTTGCTGGTGAATTATTGGAATCCATAGCCGTCTTAATACCTGAACCTCTAAACATGAGCGTAAACTCGGTATGATCATTATTGGATCCTGCTACCGATTCATAAACCTGTTTCAGCCCGTCCACACCCACAATCTCGACCTTGCGATCAAGCGGGAAATGATTCACAAAGTTCTCCCATATTGGACCCATTTTGTGGGTGTTGGCAAGTGCGTTAATGTCCAAAATAATGGACAAGTAGTTTACCGTATTTATACGTTGATAAGGGTTATCCAAATATTGCTGTACTATATACAGTTGTGGTGCCGCATCCATCTCCGTCACATAGGGGTCACCCGGATGAAGAGTCCAGCGTGAGGAATCTTTGGTATAGCGTGATCCAATCGGATCAATCGTAACCGAGTTCATGAATACGGTACCGCTATTATCAGCAATTCCTTGTGCGGGAACAATCGGATTGTCTTTATTAGACCAGTAAGGCATCAAAGGTGAGCCCTCACCATACATGCCGTTGACATTATATTGTGTAGCCGACCATCCCATCGCGGATGTAATTCGATAGTGATCTTTTAACCATTGAGTCTGTTCAGGATTCACCGTAAAGCTGGTCAATGATTTCGGCAGATACTTCCGATATTGGTCTGTATCCATGCTTTCAAACACGGATGGTGATCCCATCGAACCAGATTGGTGTAGCTCATTGAATGCATTGTAACGGTACATGTACAGCCACTCATCCATCTTTACTTCCCAAACAGGAAACTTCTGCTGGTTCGGATACCCGGCCAGTATCCCGACTTCATCTCCATACTGATCGACGTAATCCAGAACCTGTTTAAGCTGCGGTCGGTTCGATTCCACAAAAACAAATCCGTTTTCCATCGCCCACGTCACTTTGATGTTGGGACCAAAGTGATCCATCAGCAATTGACGAGATTGCTTGATTTGGTCTACGGTAGTCACGCTTCCCTGCAGCATGATGGAGACAGCAAAATATTGCTTCTTGCGTTCTCCGGGTTCTACCCTTAATTCCGCATCAGATGTGAAGTGAATCCCCTGGGATGGTGACTCAACCACAATTTTTAATGGAATGGCTGAGTTCACTGCTGGAATCAAATGCAGATTGGCAATCTTTCCATCCTCGTCAAATATTCCTCTGGAATCCTCTACCCGAAGTATCAAGTCGGACGGCAGCATTTCAGGAGCTATAACCTCTCCTTTAGCATTATGAAATACGTAGGACATTTTCCAAGTAGCGGGATCTAAAGCAGCCGCCTCTGAAATAGTATACGTAGACAAGTATACGGACCTGATTACGTTCGGTGGCTCTGCCGGCGGAGTCTTCCCTTTCACGATCAGCTTGGTCTGAGCTGTAAGGACCTGATAAGGTTTGGCAATAGTGACCTTCATCTCTACAGGAATGAAGCTGTCCGCAGCCGGAATATTTTCAGGATGTGCGATTTTCCCTTGTATATCAAACACGCCTAACTCATCACTAAATGTGTACGTAACACTTGTGACGCTGGCAGCAGGAATGCTTACTGGACGCCCTTCATGGTAGAGCTGAAAGGATAGCTGATACGAAGGGTACGTTTCCGGCTGATTTACCAGCTCCTCCGCCTTGATTACGACTTCATCTACCAGAAAATCCGAAGAAGGATCCGATGGATCTACTGGAATTACTGGTGGTTTGGGATTAGGCACCGGTGGTGTGACTGGCGAGTCCGGTCTCGGTTTCGGTGGTATCACCGGCGGTTCCGGTTTCGGCTCTATTGGTGTCACCGGGGAGACTGGTGAATCAGGTCTTGGGCGATGCCTTTTAGGCTCCTCAATTTCCGAATTCACAGGTTGTTGCCTAATTTCCGGTGTCAAATCGACCGCAATCTTCTGCGATTCTTGTTGGCTGGTCGCCTGAGGCATCGTTGCAGCTCCATTTCCTAATGAATCCAACAAACGTTTGGCACGTTCTCTCAGACCGTCACCGCCTAGCCATATCCGATAAGCAACCAGCGTGGCATCCTGCCGTCTCACAGACTCTTTAGGATGGAAATAGTGATTCGTATCACCCTCAATCAGCTCCAACCGTTCCATTAGCCATACACTCGTTTGTGCATAGTCTGATATATCTGATTGATCCACAAAACTGGATATTCCAGCAGATCGGGTATCATCAGTAACACCAAAATACCGGGCATACCAAACGGCCATATCCTGACGGGTCATATTGTGCTTGGCACCAAATAATTGATCGCTAATCCCTTTCGTAATGCTCTCTTCCTGCAAGGCCTGTACATAAGGTAAGGCCCATGGTGACACATCCCGAAAAGAAGTTACGCCTCTGTTATTCGATGTTCGCTTTAAGGTTTTAGCAAAAATGCTTGCCCATTCCTGACGCGAGATAAAATGTAAAGGTCGAAAGCTCCCATCCTGATAACCTGTAACATAACCTTGAGCAGCCATGGCCTCAATCGCATCAGCTGCATAGGAATGTTCGATATCGTTAAAGGCTCTGTTCGCAAAAACAGGCGCACTATGTATACAGAACAACCAGACAGCCAGTAAACCAGCCATGTAATGCCTAATTTGTTTCAACCTTTTTTCACAGTTCATTATTTGAGATCATTACACCTCCTTTACGAGATGGCACTGGGCCACTTTCACCTGTACCTTCATATCAACTTTGAAAATAAATCTCTTTTGTTTTCAAACGATTTTTCATTACTGTTAACACCAAACTGTATATACTTGGTTTATCGGAATAATCTCCCTAGGATTGAATAAAGCCAGCAAAAAAAGTGGTTTGAGCAATCTGCTGTCCTGCTCATTCAGCATGTTTTTTTAAGCCGTCATTCCCTATCACTAAACAATGGTTTTCATTGGTAATTAAATATTTATCACCTTTGGGTTATCATTTTATTCATGTATACAAACAAAAAAAGAGATGACACCTGTATCCGCATTCGTCTGAATACAAAATGTTATCTCATTTATTTGTGTAAGATGCACTTTTTAAATTCTGTCTTCTCTTTCTAATCCTTTTTCAACTCAGAGCCCTTATAAATATAAAAGTAGCCCTTTAAAGATCCGTTTTGTGGATAAGCAGCAGGATCTTTGTCTTTTATTTGAGCTACCCACTCTCGGTTTATAAGCGTAGAGGGGCCTTCCTCAACTAGTGCTTCAGCAGACATTCCAGTGACTGGTTTTGCTGCGCTGGACCAGAATGTAACTAAGTATACATCGTCAGCATTAAAATGATAGCGTTCTTCACTTGGAGTTCCCTCATAAAACAGCTCAGCCAACGAAGCTGCCTCAGATCCTCTCATAAAAATTCGAATCTCATCGTTTCCGTTCCATGTATGAGGAATTCCGTCTTTTGGATTAACGTAGTCTACAGTTTCTGGCTCCTTGTCGGTATTAAAATCAACAACTGCATATTTATAAACCTCATCCGTTACACTCTTGGTTGCAAATTCAGTTGTTTTCTCTGTTCGATAGCCACTGAACTTTCCATACACATTCGGGGTTTTGCTAATCGCAGCAAAGGCCTTTTCCTGATCCATAAATCCAGCTCTACCAGCTACCGGTGTCAGCCTGTAGGTCTTGATTTCAGTCCCCTTGTACTGATCCCAAGAGTATTCGTAATAATATTTTGCATAAGATATTCCACTGTTCCACCCTACGGATACCAGCATGATAATACCTATCATGAATACTACTGGCCATTTTTTCAACATCATACCCACAACCTCTTTTCTTCAAGTACAATCAAATCATCATTAGAATTATAGCTTTTCAATAATTCTACTAACAGTTAAATATTAGAAGGAATTGTGGATAAATTATGTCTTTTCTATTTTTCTGTCTTCTGCGGATCAGTTGCTGCTTTGAGACGTTTTTCCATTTCCGTAGACACCATAATGTTCAACAACCCCATGAGATTATTGGTCTCGTTTCTTGCTTTTTGATAGGCGGCAGCAAAGGCCTTTTCATTCGCCGCAGGGTTTTTAATATCACTCAGTTTCTTCCACTCTGGTTTAACTTGTTGATCATACATATTGTACAAACTAATGTCTGTGGGCGTCTGTGCAACAGGTATCATAGACTCAAATTTCGAAGCAACCTTAAAGAAGCCCAGCGTATTTTGGACTGATGGAGTAGAGTAATCATGCGTCTTCATCGCTTCTTCTAAAATAAGAAGTCCCTCGCGTGACAGGTAGAGCATTTTGATGAGCCCTCTTTCTGTATTAGAAGTTTCCTCCCATTTCTTGTAGGTCTCTCCCGGAGCAACTCCCTCTGTAAAATAAGTATAAGCCTCATGAATAAACTCATCCGTATTCGGGTGAATTGGCTTTTCTGTATATAAATTTACAACAGAGTCGCTGTAATTTGCGATGTTGATATGTTTTCCGGTTGGATCGGAAACCCGCCGAATGGGATGGTTTGGCACCCGTACCAGCCCATAACGATCCGCAAAGGAAAGGAGCTGCTCTTGTGTTGTATTTAGTCCTATTTGGCCTGCTTGCTGGTCTGGTTTCGTTGCTTCTTTAGCCATGTCTGCATACGTTTTTGTGTTGGTCTCAGCTTTTGCCGCTTTGTCCACTGTACTGCTCGCAGTAGCTTCCACATTTGCTTGTCCCGCAACATCACGATCCACTTTGGGCGTCTGTGTAGCTGTGGCAACTGTAGACGTAGTCGCTCCAGTCGTAGCCTCACCTTCATTTTGTTTCTTGGAGTCACCGCATGCTGCCAGCATAGCAGATAAACTCATGACAGCAGTCATCAAAATAATATACTTCTTTACCTTCATCTGATGTTTTCCTCATTTCTTGGTGTATCATTCTGCCATCCATACCTACCATAGACTAAGCTTCACATGTATCCTCGCAGGCCAATGGTATCTTCAATAATATGGAATTCATCTTATCAGAAATAAAAATGAGGGAATACTGGACCATCCTCCTGATTAAGCTCAGTTTGTTTTATAGTAATACGTTGTTTTCTGAACTAAAGACGTGATTATCACGCTGAAAATGGGCAAATTTCCTGTTGACTTTTAGAATACGGCAATCCTCGGTACTACTCCTGCACGCTTATAATTTCTAACCCGAATACGAAAAACGAAGCTCATGACCTAGGAACTTCACACACATCCGAATGGTCCTTGTTTTATCTTGCAACATTCCGCCTACTCCTTTTTTTCTATTTATTTGAAGTCCCACGGTCTGACCTTTAGAATAGATAATACACTTGGCGTTATTTAAGGAAGGGGGCACTTATCTATGTTCAAGAAAATGGATATCTACCGAATTCTCACTTTAATATTTGCCGTAGTTGCTTTGATCTCGTCCTTTTTATCACTCACATACCCAGACACCTACGGAGACTTATACAAAGTCTCACAATTTTTCCTAGGGTTTATGTTTCTATTTTCTGGAATCACGGAGTTTAAGGCTCAACGTAAGGTTATAGCAATAATCAACTTCTCCGTTTCTCTTCTCACTTTTTTGGTATCTATATTTGCACTTGTAGCGCCAACAGGTTAACCACACACTTTTTCACCTCACTTACAGCCTTTTCATTGCTCTATTCCTCTTCATATAAAAAGAAAAGCCGAGCGCAACTCAGGTAATCTGAATTACGCTCGGCAAATACTACATCTTGAGCAGCCTATTCGTTTTTTTCTAACTCTTCAATTCTCTGCCGCTTTCCTATACCAAAGATAAAATATCCAACAACGACGATCGCCATGAATGTTGCCCCGACAATCAACGATAAGCGTGTGTCCGGGTTAAACCACATTCCAACAATTACGAGCAACAGAAAAATAATCGTAATGTAATTACTGATCGGGAAAAAACGAGACTTAAAGTTATGACCTTCCATTTCGTTTTTCCACTTTTTCCGGAATTTAAATTGACTGATGGCTAATGCAAACCACGGTACCATACCTGGGAGAACGCTGGCGCTGTAAATATACAGAAATAGTTTGGAATCAGGCATTAAGTAGTTAAATAACACCCCTACCAGCAGCAAGGAAATGGTCGTTATTATACTATTTCTAGGGACGCCGCTTGCCGAAACTTTCCCAAAGAACTTAGGAGCTTGTCCATTCTTAGCCAATGTATATAACATTCTGCCCGCACTATAAATACCACTGTTGCAACCTGACATCGCAGCTGTGAGTACAACAAAGTTAATGATACCCGCAGCAGCCACAATTCCTACCTTGGCAAAAGTCAGAACAAACGGGCTGCCAATCTCGCCAATTTGGTTCCAAGGATAAATCGTAACAATGACAAAGATTGCCCCTACGTAAAAAATCAGAATACGCCAGATGATGTTTTTAATGGCTTTTCGCAGGGTCATTTTAGGATTTTCTGCTTCACCCGCTGTAATGCCCACCATCTCAATCCCCTGGTAAGCCGCCGTTACAATACAGAGTGCAAATAGGAATCCTTTTAGCCCTCCTGCAAAAAAACCACCATGGCTGACTAGATTGGATAGACCTATCGGCTGTCCGCCGTTACCGAGGCCAAAAAAGATAATCCCCGTACCAACCACTAACATGAAGATAATAGCGATAATCTTAATCATCGCAAACCAGAATTCAAATTCTCCATAAAATTTCACAGCCGCCAAATTGGCCAGCGCAATAATAATTACACCTACCAAAGCCGGCAACCATTGCGGGATATCCGGGAACCAGTAGCCCACATATACCCCAATCGCAGTGACCTCCGCCATCCCTACAGTAACCCATAAGAACCAATAGCTCCAAGCGGTCAAGAAACCGGCCAAAGGGCTGATGTATTTATGAGCAAAGGTAGCAAATGAGCCCGTCACCGGTTCAAGAATCAGCATTTCCCCCATGATCCGCATGACAAAAAACATAATAATCCCAGCTAAGAGATAAGCCAACAGCACCGAAGGACCTGCCCATTTTATCGTACTTGCCGATCCCATAAACAAGCCGACGCCAATCGTGCCTCCAAGCGCAATCAACTCAACGTGCCGTGGCTTCAGCCCTCTTGTTAATTGTTTCGATTCCAAAAGAACGCTCCCCTTCGTATATGTTCGTCATCAAATGCTAATGATCCGGAAAACTGCCCCCAAACATTATTAATTTTCAGACTGACGTGGTTGACCGAACGACTACACAGTAGTTCCACGATTCGTAAATATACAAAGTCAACCACGTCCTATTTGCCGTCCAAACCTTACTGTTTCTAAGACCGAGTCCGTAGCATTAGATGCATTGTATGACAAAAAACGTCTAAATACAACTGCTAATTAGCAGACATTTTTAGACATGAAATGGAAAGGAAGGAGATTCATTTTTCTGAACATTGGTCAATTCAATGTAATGCATTAGAGCGTTAAACATGCGTATTTTTTCAATGATAAATATCACGATATTAAGCTTATTTAAAACCTGTATCCCTACAGTGCAAAACATGAACTCCGAATGAAAGAGCAACATTTCAAACATTACCTTGTGCTATAACTATGCATGAATTCCAAACAAGGAGATGAAGACATGAGTAAGTTAAAAGGTCAAATCGCTTTAGTAACTGGTGCAAGTCGAGGAATCGGTCGTGGCATTGCATTACGTCTGGCTCGGGAGGGGGCCATTGTCGCAGTGCATTACGGAAGAAGGCATAAAGAAGCAGATGAGGTGGTTCATCAAATTGAGCAACTTGGAGGGGCTGCATTTACGATCAGTGCTGACTTCAGTGCCCTGAACGGCGTTTATGATTTATATGCGAAATTGGATAAAGCGCTTCGGGAACGTACAGGCGATAATCGGTTTAATATTCTCGTCAATAACGCTGGAATGGGTCAAATTGTCCCCCTAGAAGAGACAACAGAAGAATCTTTTGACGAAGTCATGAACATGAATGTCAAAGCACCTCTTTTTGTTACCCAGCAAGCTTTGCCGCGTCTAAAAAATGGAGGCCGCATTATCAATCTCTCATCGTTTGTTACACGCGTGGCCTCCCCTAGTGTTTTCGCATATAGCATGTCAAAGGGGGCAATCGACACACTGACACGCGTTTTGGCTCATCAACTTGGGAGCCGTCATATTACAGTCAACGCCATCCAACCTGGCATTATCAATACAGAGATGAATAGCGGAACATTACAAGATCCCAACGGGCAGAAATTTGCCGCCGGCCTATCAACTTTTAAACGCTGGGGCGAGCCTGAGGATGTTGCAGATATAGCTGCCTTTCTTGCCTCATCGGATAGCCGTTGGATCACTGGTCAATTGATTGATGCAAGTGGTGGATCTCATCTGTAAATGAACAGGTTCAAAATAAAAGCAAAATGCGTTGGTGAGAGAAAGTCGTTCTTCTCCACCAACGCATGAAATAGATTATCAGCCAGTTGTTCAACATGACTACTACAGATCAGGTACCACAGAAGGTTCGGTAAGGACAAGTGGATTCCTCAGGCAATGTAGAGTAAACCTCCTGTTCAGTAGAATAAGCATAAGGGTCCGAAAGAACTTCAAGAAGCTGCTCCATCACACGGTAATCTTCTCGTTCCACCGCAGCTTCCAGTGCTTCTTCTACCCGATGGTTGCGCGGGATGATTGCAGGATTGCTGCTGCGCATCAGCTGATGCGAGGAGGCTTGGGATTCCTGTTGTCTGTCCAGCCTCGCCTGCCACTCCTTGTTCCACTGGGTAAAATCCGCAGTGCTGAACAAATCCGCATCCTCCAGCTTGTTTAAAGTTAGAGCACGGAAGGTATTGGTGTAGTCCGCGCGATGCTTCTGCATGATTTTAAGAAGATCCTCAATAAGGGATTCATCTTGCGGCTCTTCGTTAAAGATCCCCAATTTGGCCCGCATTCCCGTAAGCCAATGATGGCGAAACATGTTTGCAAAATCTGAAATTGCATCCTCGGCCAGTTGGACAGCCTGCTCTCTGTTGTCATGCAGTAGCGGCAAGAGGGTCTCCGCAAATCTCGCGAGATTCCACGCAGCGATATGCGGCTGATTGACATAAGCATAGCGGCCCTGCATGTCGATGGAACTGAACACCGTCTCAGGATTATAGGTATCCATAAAGGCGCAAGGACCATAATCAATGGTTTCTCCGCTAAGGGTCATATTGTCGGTGTTCATCACTCCATGAATAAAACCCACTAGCTGCCATTGGGCGATCAGCTTCGCCTGACGCTTAATCACTTCCTGAAGCAGTGAAAGGTAACGGTTTTCGTCATTGGCAACTTCAGGATAGTGCCGTTCCAATGTGTAATCAGCCAGAGTACGCAGATCTTGGGACGTGCCCCATGCTGAGACATATTGAAAGGTGCCGACACGAAGATGACTGGCAGCCACACGAGTCAGAATGGCACCGGGTTGCTCTGTTTCCCGGACGATCGCCTCACCCGTGGTTACCACCGCCAAGCTGCGGGTGGTAGCGATACCTAGCGCATGCATCGCTTCGCTGATGATGTATTCGCGGAGCATCGGCCCAAGTGCCGCTCGGCCATCACCACGACGAGAGTACGGCGTTCTGCCTGAGCCCTTAAGCTGAATATCAACCCGTTTACCCAAGGGAGTGATCTGCTCGCCGAGCAGTAGAGCCCGACCGTCTCCTAGCATGTTAAAGTGCCCGAATTGATGTCCTGCGTAAGCTTGAGCAAGAGGCGTAGCACCTTCGGGAACCTGATTGCCGGCCAACATTGCTACGGCGTCATCTCTTTGCAGCGCATTTTCGTTCAAACCCAGTGAGACTGCCAACGGATGATTTAAAATGATCAGCTTTGGTGAGCGAACAGGATTTGGATTGAGCTTCGTAAACATGGATTCCGGCAGACGAGAATAACTGTTGTCGAAGTTCCATCCTATTTTGTCTGCTATTTCTTTTTTCTCCGTCATAGTGTCTCCTTTTCTGCTGTGGTATCTTGGATTTTTCCATTTTAGTTTTTACTTCTATCCATTTATTATCCACATTTCACCATGCTGTTGTACCTTTCAGCCTACTTTTTTATTGTAACCGATGATCAAACATGAATTGTATTTGAATACCGAATGGGTCTTCAATAATACCATAGGCTTGGCTAAACACGTTACTTGATAAAGGTACAATGATTTTCACTCGATCATCTGTTATTAGACTATGATAAAAATGTTCAATTTCTTCTATGTCAGCACTTTGAATACATAATGAAGTGTTATTCCCTGCGGTATATTCCTCATTGGGATTCATGGGTTCTTCTGCTATCATAACCTTTGTTCTTCCGATCGATAAGACAGAATGAGAAATATAATCTTTATTTTCAGCAGTAAGCTGTATTGAGCTGTCACGTTTGGCCATATCTTGATAAGTAACGAGAAATCGTTCCTCGGCGTTAAAATGTTTTTTGTAAAAAGCTATAGCTTCCTTTGCTTTTCCGTTCATGGATAAGAAAATAGCTATTTCCAGTGTTGTACTCATGGGTTCAATCTCCTTTTATATCATGCTTGTAGGTAGATATCTTATAGATTTGATATATCACCTTGAACCTATTATCATATGTAAAGGGTTCAAAACATGACACCTTTTATAAGGAGATTTATGTATGAAGAAATCCGAAAGATTAAATGACATGATTAGGTACTTAAACAGTCGAGAGTACTTTAATTTAAATGATCTCATGGATAAATACCATATTTCAAAAAGTACAGCCTTACGTGATATTAGTTCATTAGAACAATTAGGTATGCCTATTTATTCGGAACATGGCCGACATGGACGATATGGTATCTTAAAAAATAGATTGTTATCCCCTATTATTTTTACGATGGATGAAGTATATGCTCTGTACTTTGCAATGTTGACGTTAGAAGCTTATCAATCTACACCATTTCATTTAAGTGTTAATAAACTCAATGAAAAGTTTGAACACTGTCTTTCTAAAATACAAATAAACCAGATTCATAAAATGAAAAAGGTTCTACAATTTGAAATATATCAACATAATCATGTTAGTCTCTATTTGGACAAAATACTAACCAGTATTCTTAATGAGACGTACTGTAAGGTTCAATATTCAAAAAATAACCAGAATAAAAGTTACCATGTTCAATTTTTCAAGATTTCCGCTAAGTTTGGCCAATGGTACGCTACTGGAATAGAGTTAAATACGAATAAGTATAGGGTTTTCAGATGTGATCGAATCACCTTTGTAGAAGAAGAGGACATCCATTCTCACTTTTCGATAGATGAACTCCTTAGTCGTTCATTAGAAATGTATCAATCTGAGAAGAGCATTGACTTTGAAGTAGAGATTGTAGAACAAGCCAAGGATATTTTTTATAAAGAACATTATCCCTCTATGAAAATACAGCAGGGTCATAAAACAGTCATTAAAGGATTCTATAATCCTGGAGAGGAGGAGTTTATCGCTCATTATTTTATGAGATATGGTCATTATGTACGATCAGTAAAGCCTGAATCTTTAAAACAGATTATTAAGGAGAGAGTTGAGCACCTCTTAAACCACTATCAAAAATTATAAAATCATCGAAGGTTTGTTCCAAAGATTCTCTACATTTTAGCAAGAAAAAGAAGCCTCAAGCTCCTTTTCCCTGCCAACAATGACATTGAAATTATGGCTTCCGTTTGGCGATAACAGCATAGGATACCGTTCTTGTGAATCCACTTGGATTCCATGCAGTAAATACCCATCTGTCTTCGGCTGCGGAATAATTATTGAGAAGAAAACCTTGTTCATTTCCAGAGAAAGTCCATGAGCCGCTAATCAGGTTGTAGTCGTTACCGTTAATCGTAGTGCTTCTAAAGCTATTGGGAGAAAGAGTGACCGGAGCGAAAGTGAAACGTGCGAATCCATCTCCAAGTTGAGTTACACGAATGGCTTTTCTAACATTCATAACCACATGGCTTCTTTTTTTCAGTTTTTTCCCCAATTTTGCTTCCGCTTTTCTAATTTTCACTAAAGTTGCCTTTCGCAAAAAAATCATCTCCTTCATTGTTATACTTATAGTTAATGAAGGACTAAATGCTTTTGAATGGACAAAATCCCCGGTAAATTGGCTGGATTTTTTGGAGATGTTGAAACAAAAAGCCCTTCCTTAAAAAAAGGAGGGCTTGATACCGCTACTTCTTATTTCCTATACCGATTTTGTTAAGCCGATATGGGTTATCATGGTGTCATATGGCTCTAATTCCATGGTTTGTTTGCCATAGTCCGTTTCAATCGTTGTTCTTTGCAGTTGATCACTATTGTTAATAACAACCAACATTTTACTTTCTGGATAATAAGCACACTCCGTGTATAGGTTATCCGTAATGTACTTCGTTTCATTTAACTCATTGTCCGCAAAACGGATTATATTCAGCAGCAGTCTTGTGTTTTCCCAGCTGAATTCGAATGAAGGAAGGTAAATTCCCTTTCCTTTACCGAAGGCATGAGTGGATAGTGTTATCATTCCATTCGTTTCACCCGCTATTGCAGCTGACCCATCCGTAAGATAAATCCTATTCTTTGGCGTTATACTTGCCCCTTCAGGCACCAAACCATGCTCATCCCTAACCTCATATGTCCATCTTCCATGACCTACCCTGGAGCCTGTATCCTCATCCAAACCGAGAACATGTGCCATTCTAAAAAAGCTGTCGTGACCTTCTACCGCCGAAGGCTGATTGATGCCAATAAAGGTACCACCTTCATAAACCCATTGGGTCAGTAAGTCCACACACTGGTTGTCATTCCAATGCTGTCCACCACTCCATGCTGTACCGGCAGAGCCTGCATTGATGACTACATCACAATCCTGTAGTATACCCTGACGGATATCTTCAAAATCAATGAACTGAACTTCAACCGGCAATCCGGATAAAGCCTCATTGATATGAATCAAATCATGCATATACGTTTCGTGGAAATGGCCGGACAAGGTCCACGATCTCAATTTTCCCCAGCTGTGCAGAATAGCTACCTTCGTCTTCATATGATAGGGTTTGCCTTCATGATGCAGTTCTTTGATTTCTCTGAACTCATTGGCAATCTTTTCGATGTAATCACAAAAATCCGGGTAAGGCTCTACAAGATGCAAATATCCACCCAGTCCAATCCGGTCAATAGGCTCCCTCAACAGGGCGCGCCGGATATTAATCCAATACTTTTTGGCATCCAGCGTGGGGTCGCCCCCCTCCATAAAGGTAGGAAGCCCGCCTAAGCCAACCGGAAATAAGTATGGATGCAGCCGAATCTCATGCGTATTCACTTTTACACCTGAACACAGCCTCGCCTCATAACCTGAGAACACACATTTAATCAACCCGTCAAATCCAAACTCTTGAAAACGGTCATTATAAGGCTCCATCCCAACCCAACTGTCATCATAAAACACGTAGGCCAGCTTATCGTGCTGATGCACAATATCAATTAATTTCTTGCCAAATTCGATTACAAAATCATTGATAAATGTCATCCAGTCCAGCTTGCGTTGCTCAGCCGGGATATGTGTGACGCGATACTTTCCGCCATTCACAAAATCCTCGGCAGTCATCGAATACCCATATCTCTTGGCAAATAGATCAAGCGCTCTTGAGCTTACCGTAAAATCGTATGACCCCCAATCAGAGAACAGATGGCGATTGCGCTCATTGCTGCCCCAAATCCAGGCGAAGTTATAAAATAAGGAGGTAAACCGGACAACCGTGGTTTCCTTATGATGAAGACACCAATCCTCCATCCAATCCAGCAGATACTGTTGCGTTTCTGTATACATGGGATCAATCTGCATTAAATGCTCTTTGTCCCAATGATTCGTGGTGTGATTGTACATGGAAATCTCTTCCCAGATCCGGTAGACCATGAAGCTTACCGTGTATTTATGCCAAGGAGCAATTCCGGTAATGACCACATTTCCGGATTCCCTTTCATAATTCCATTGTTCTCTTGGAACTTCTTCCCCGGTCGTTCTGTCAAAAACCTGCCAGTAGTTAAGCGCCTCTTTAGAATCATTCACTTTGAATTGTTCTGCAAAAAAATCCTCCATCAGATAGATGGATACATAATCCTGTACAGCTACCTTCGGATTCGTAATTAAAAAACACTGTTGCAGCTTATCCAGGTTGCGGGACGCCCACTCGTTATGATCTCTGATGATACAGATTGTAGAATAAATGCCGTACCCAGCGTTTATAATCTCATCGGATAACTGCGTGCCGTCACTGTCACGGATGACATCAGCGCCCCATCGTTCAGCTAATTTCAGGGTCAGCGCCTCATAACCAGATTCTCCTGGTAGCGTAAAGGCCCCCGTTGTTTGTTTAGACAACTTCGATCCCTCCTAATTCAACATATCGGATAGAAAAGCCAACGCTAAGCCTTGTCCCCAGCCCTGAATCCAGTCTTTTGGAATATTGCGATACCCTTCACGATCTTTCATAACCGCCGTGCCGCCCGATACACCCAATACCCGTCCGTCTTCGCTAATATGGTTCAAGATGCCCTCCAATGCCTTTTGCACGTATTTGGTATGCAGTGGATTGCCGTTATTGATCATGGCCGCCGCAATACCGCAAGATGCAGATACTTCTTCATAGGACTCCTCGTCATCCAGTACCGTCCGCCACAAGCCATTCTCTGTTTGAACACCCTTCAATGCAGCCAGTTGATCCCGAAGGGAACACTCCACGTCCATACAGGGCGGATACAAATACCAGTCTTTCAAATGAATTTTGACTTGCGACATGGTATATGCTCCCCAAGCATTCGCTCTTCCCCAGAAAAAGCCGGACATGTGATCCTGTTTGACATTATTGTAGCCATGGTACCAGAAGCCGCTACTAGGGTCTTGCAGGTATTTGATATGCCAGTAATATTGATTTAAGGCATCCTGGATCATTTTCTCGTCCTTTAATTTGGTTCCTACACGAAGCAGAAAGAATGCCGCCATAAACAACGTGTCTGCCCATGCCTGTTCTGGAAAATCATTAGCAACGGATACCGTATGCTGCAGAACATGGTCTCCGAACCTGAGAGCATGGTTTTGGATGTAATCCACCTTGCTCATCACAATATCCCAATATTTCTGGTCCCCTGTTTCTTCATACAATGTGATCAGCATATGGCCCATGGCACATGTGTTTACCGTCCAGTGCGGCAGACCCAGCTCGATGTATTCATCTGCCCACTGGGCAAGCATATTTAGATACTCTTTATTCCCTGTTTTCGTATAGGCTCTGGATACACCATAATAAGCCACACCGCAGGGCCAATCCCACGTTAAATCCATCGCTATGGTTTTTCTGACGACTTTGTCGATAACTTTTAATATTTCTTCCTTGTCATAAGTTAATTGAAGCATCATTATTCCCCTCTCATTAGCGCACACGCCCCCAAAGGCGCTTGAGAGCTGTTCGTCACTATTTTGGAAACGCTTTACTTATTCCATTGTACGCAGTAAAATAGTCTCAATCTAAGCACATTCGCAACAAAACTGCGCAATTCCAATCATTTATATGTATACCTGCTGGCTAAACTTGACATAGCGTTCACCTAGAATCAACTCAAATCCAAGTGTGGGAGTATCGAATATGCCCAGAAAAAAGAAGCCCATTATAGAATACCGACATTACAGCTTGCCTATAAACTTCCCTGTCTTGCTGTTAAGCGGTGAACGTTGGAAGATTTCAGATATTAAAAGTGAGCATCTCCATTTTCATAACCATTTGGAGATTGGTATTTGCTATTCGGATGGCGGTTTCATGGAGATCAAAGGAGAAACTGTCCCCTTCAAAGCCGGGGATGTAACTTTCATTCCCAGGTATCTTCCTCATACCACGTACAGTTCGCCAAATACAGCCAGCCTTTGGTCTTATATCTTTTTTTCGCCAGAGGATCTTTTTCAACATACTTTTAAAAGCGCTTACAGCAACTTTGAGCCCAATTTGTGGGTCGTAAAGGGAATAAACTGCATATTGAACAAGGAGCAGCATCCCAAGGTGTATACACTTGCGACTTCGATCGTAGAGGAATTACAACAACAGAATCCTTACTATCAGGAAAGCGCCTACGGCTTATTGCTATCCCTTTATATAGAACTTCTCAGAATTCACTCCAGGAATGAATCATTGAAAGATGCAGAAACAGTACATAGCCGGAAAAGCGATTTTGCCATTTCTCCGGCTTTGGAATACATCACTAAAAATTATATGACACCTGTTAACATTGATTTTTTGGCTGACCTATGCCATTTAAGTACAACTCATTTTCGCCGAAAATTTCATGAGATTATGGGAACGTCGCCTCTTGATTTCCTAAACAGCACCCGAATCGAAGAAGCCTGCAAGCAGTTAAAAAGCACAGATGACTCCATTCTTTCCATCTCTGAGCAAGTCGGTTATCGTTCCATTTCCAGCTTCAATCGATGCTTCTCCAAGCTTATGGGAGAGCCGCCTAAAGAATGGCGTAAAGGAGCGCAATCCGAAGCACAATCGGCCAAAGCGTCTATACTGGAGTTTACCGGATGGGTTTAATTTTGCCAAACTGAATTCAGCAGCTCGTCCACTTCCTGAATTCGGGTTACCGATGGTGTTGGTATAAGATTTCCTTTCACCATAACCATAGCTACATTCGACAAAGCTTTTATATTGTCCAAAGGGTTGTGCTCCAGCACGATTAAATCTGCCTGTTTTCCGATATCAATGCTCCCTGTAAGATGATCAATGCCTAGGATTTCCTCATTAGACTTTGTTACCCGTTCGATGACCTGACCCGCATTCAATTTCGTTTGTCTCATATAGTGGTCTAGTTCCCGCCACATATCATAGTGAGTGACGTAAGACATGGCGGCATCCGTTCCAATTCCAATTTTGATCTCATGTTCTACAGCCTGACGCAGCCCCTTCAGCATGGAGTCGTACACAAGCCGCGAATTTCCCTTAACCGTTTCATTCACCTTCGTTAGGCTCGTATCCAATTTCGCAATGGGATACCCAGCCTGCAAGTAGGAATCAATGCAGTATAGCCCGATATAAAAAACAGGGAAAAGACATGATAATGGAAGCCGGTTCGCCCTGTTTTCCACTCCACTTTTCCCCGATTTCTTTCAAGTCTTCATTCATGTTTTCAGTGAGAACAACCCTGACACGAAGTGTCCCCATTATTGAAAGTTATTTTTTTCATAACATACTGCGCCGTAACTCATAAAAACACTGCACAATCGGATGCTTTAACTTCATCTTCTCAGACATGTTTAAAATTCGCTTTTTTCCTACTCGTCTGTCCACTAAAGCTAGAATATTCAATAAGATATCATTACTCTCTAAGCTGTCCTCTATAGAAGTAGTTAAAAATTTATTAGCTACAACATTAAAATTAGACTTGCTTAATAAGGCCTGTACTGACAAAAGCTCCTTTGCATGCTCTGATATTTTTCTACCTCTTGCTATTACTTGTAGACGATCCTCCGGAACATTCCCATTAGTATCTTTTCTGATCGCTTCAATGTCTTCATTGCTGATAGGAACTTGGATCTCTGGACCATTCTTGATTTCCAACTCCGTCTGATACCATTTGATTGAACTAGATATATCATTCATATTGAGTATGTTCTTCTTATCTACAGTTATATAACAAGTTCCAGATTTATCAGGAAAATAACGGTAACTGGTAGATCGGTATTCGACCCTTCCGTCTAACGCAGGAGAGAGGAAGCTCTCCAGTTGTTGCTTCAATTTACTCCAGGACATATATCCTCCTATGTTTTCAATGCCTGCTAACAGCCCGTCCCTAACTTGGCAATTTAATTTCCTCGTTCCTCTACCTCATCATGATCTTGCTTCCAAACTCATCAAGCAATGTACGCACTTCACTTGTTGATTTGGCATTCATTAAGCTGCTTCTGAGTTCACTTGCCCCTCGGAATCCACGGACATATATTTTGAAGAAGCGGGCGAGAGGGCTGAACGAACGTGGCTCCTGTGCTGAATAATGATCATGGAGATCTAGATGAAGCCGCAGCAGTTCAAGCAATTCCTCACTGCTGTGTTCCTTCGGCTCCTTCTCAAACGCAAATGGATTCTGGAAAATACCACGCCCAATCATAATGCCATCCACTCCATATTGCTCAGCGAGCTTCAAGCCGGTCTGACGGTCCGGAATATCTCCGTTAATGGTCAGCAGTGTATCTGGTGCCACCTCATCACGAAGTTTCTTAATCTCCGGAATCAGTTCCCAGTGAGCGTCTACTTTGCTCATTTCCTCTCTTGTCCGCAGATGAATGGACAAATTCACAATGTCTTGTTTCAAAATATGGGTTAACCAGTCGCGCCATTCGTCTACGGCAGTGAAACCGAGCCTTGTTTTTACACTCACGGGCAATCCCCCGGCTTTCGCGGCTTGGATAATATCCGCTGCGATTTCGGGACGGCAGATCAGGCCGCTTCCCTTCCCATTCTCGGCTACATTCGCTACAGGACATCCCATATTAATATCGATGCCTTTGAAGCCTTCGTTCGCCATACCGATGCTCATTTCACGGAAATATTCCGGCTTATCTCCCCAGATATGGGCCACCATGGGCTGTTCATCCTCTGTAAAAGTCAAACGCCCGCGTACACTTTTGTTCCCCTCCGGGTGACAATAACTCTCTGTATTTGCAAACTCCGTAAAAAACACATCCGGTCTGGCTGCTTCACTTACGACATGGCGAAACACAACATCCGTCACATCTTCCATCGGTGCCAGTATAAAAAAAGGTCGTGGCAAATCACGCCAAAAATTATTCGTCATATCAAAAACTCCTCTATAAATACCAGGACAAATCTTTGGTCCCAAAATGGTAAAGCTAACCTGTTCATGTCCTTGCTTCTTCTTCACATATAATATGTTTAAGCAACGTAGTTCAAACGGCAGTATATGTTAAGCATAGACATCTAAATGAGTATACCATACCCAATAGAGGAGCATCCTCCCCAAAAGAATCACAAAAAAAGGAAGAGCACCGCCCCTCCTTGCCATCTTCTATAACGTACTGCGCCGCAGTTCATAGAAATACTGCACGGCATAACTTCCCCAGCCTACGCCGTTCCCAAGAGATTGGCTTAAAAAAGAGCCGAGGAATAATATCCTTGACCCTTTTCATCAAATTCTACACATGAATACCCAAAATTTTCAGCTGTTCATTGATTTTGGCTTCAAGTTCAGCGATTTCTTGTTTATCTTGCTCTATTTCTTCAAGTGATGCCACGTGAGCATATTTATCAACATCTACACGATTTCGGTACGTTTCGATAATCTTATTGATGTTTTTATCAGTAAGTTTGTTTTGATTTTTACCTTTTTCAAACGCCAATACACCTTAACTATTAGTCTTTTCTGACCAACAGCGCAACACTCTCCACATGCACCGTATGCGGAAACATATCCACAGGCTGTACTTCCACCGTATTATACCCGCCATCCTCCAATATCCTTAAATCCCGCGCCAGTGTGCTTGGGTTACAGGATACGTACACCACGCGCTCTGGCTTCATCTCCAGAATGGTGTCGAGCAGGCGTGGATCGCAGCCCTTGCGGGGTGGATCGACGACGATAACGTCGGCGGTGATGCCTTGCTCTTTCCACGCAGGAATGACGTCCTCGGACGCGCCTACCTCAAATTTCACATTGCGCATTTTATTCAATAGCGCATTACTCCGTGCATCGTCGATGGCTTCTTTGACGATCTCCACCCCATACACCTGGTCCGCATGCTGGGCGAGAAACAAAGAAATCGTGCCGATGCCGCAATACGCATCAATTACCGTTTCTTTGCCCGTGAGACCGGCATATTCGACGGTTTTGCCATACAGTACTTCCGTTTGTACGGGATTCACCTGATAAAAGGATCGCGCGGAAATCGCAAACTGGACGTTTCCAATGTAGTCGTAGATCACGTCACGTCCCCACAGTACACGAGTCTCGTCGCCAAAAATAACGTTCGTTCGCTTCGTGTTCACGTTCTGGCATATGCTTGCCACGTGTGGGATATGCTCACGAATACTACCGATCCACGCATCTGCGTGCGGAATATCTCGCCCATTTGTGACGAGGACCAGCATCATTTCACCTGTGCGAAAAGCGGTCTTCACAACGACATGGCGCAACAGCCCGCGCCCGGTTTCTTCATTATATGCACTGATGCCCAGCATTCGGCCAATCTCTTTGACACGTGCGACCACTTCGTCATTGCGCTCGTCTTGAATGAGACATGTGTTCATATCCACGATGCGATGGCTACCGCGTGCGTAGAAGCCACCGACAAGCCCGCCCTCGGTGACACCAATCGGGACCTGGGCTTTGTTGCGGTACCGCCACGGCTCACTCATACCAAGCGTAGGATGCACCACTACACCTTGTACACGCGACATGTGATCTGCATTTCCATCCGCAGATGCAGCCAAAACCTCTGCAGTATCCTCACTGGACTCCGTAGCCACACTCAGCTTTCCAATACGCTCCAGCACATCCACCACATGTTGCCGCTTCCAGCCCAGCTGCGCTTCGTAGCTCATATGCTGGAGCTGACAACCGCCGCATTGATCGTAGATGGCACACGGAGCTGCAATCCGGTCAGGGCTAGCCTGCACAATATCCAGCAATTTGGCATAGCCATATTGCTTTTTCGTTTTTAGCACCTTGACCCGTACCTTTTCACCCGGTAACGCACCCGGAACGAACAGCGTAAAACCCTCGACACGCCCTACGCCCTCGCCATCATGGTTCATGCCGATGATGTCTATCACGGCCTCATCGTTCTTTTGCACAGGCAGATCGCTACGCTCTGCACTAGACCGTTTACGATTGGAAGCTTCCTGACTCCGTCCGTCGTTACTCCGTTCATTTTTGGAAAAACGACGAGGTTTTCGTTCATTCTCCCCTTTTTTCCGAGGAAAATCGTCCATATTTCCATTTTTATTTTCGGTTCCAGCCCGAAGCATTCTATTCCCAGCTCCAACTGGTGACTGTTCCAGTTCTCTGTCTTTTTTCGCCTGCATGGTCTTGTTGTGCTGCTTTCCTGGAACTGGAGTTGCTGTTGCTGTATTCCGGCGGCTTTTTCCACGTCCGCTACGGTTATTTGTCATGGTTGTCACTTCTTTCTGTTCTTCTTTTCATGCTTATCTTCATTCAGCCATATCATTCAAATCGTCATCTAGACGATGTTTAAACCTCAACCCGAAAATGCCGTTACTCCCCACGGAGAACGGCAAGGACCGATATGTTCCCTACAAAAAACAACTATCTACTCTGCGTTCCGTATATCACACTGCTCAACCAACCGGAAATAAAATCACTACCGCTCATTTCTTTACCGAAACACATTCAAATGATGCGGCAGATTCCGGAAGGTCGCTGGCAAGGTGCCTCCTAATTCGCCATCCAGGTTAAGCTGGACATAGCCAGGTGAGGTCACTTCCATATAATCTGTTCTGAAATAAACGATTTTCTTGTCCTGCAAATGCTCCCCGCGCAGCGCAAGTGTAACCAAGCGGATCATTTCCGCCAGATTGCATTTGCGCACAGCGATGACATCGAGCAGTCCATCATCTATTGTCGCCCCAGGAGCAAGCTTTTCAAACCCGCCGACCGAATTTGTATTTGCGATCAGGAAAAGCATAAATTCGTCGTGGATCACTTCCTGACCCGATGCCTTGATGATCAGCTCCTGTGGAGCAAGGCTGACCATCTTCTCCATACCTTTAAAATAATAGGCCAATTGGCCAATCATCGTTTTGAGCTTGCTTGGAACTTCATATGTAAGCTCGGTTAAAGTTCCGCCGCCTGCGATGTTGATAAAGTAGCGGTCATTGGCTTTTCCGATATCCAACGGCTTCGGATTTTGACGAATAACGAGGTCACAATAATCCTCCCAATGCCTGGGAATGCCCAGTGCTCTGGCAAAATCATTCGTCGTTCCTAGAGGAAACACACCCAGAGGCGGGCGGTTTTCCCTTTCAGCCATCCCGTTAATGACCTCATACAATGTACCATCGCCACCAGCGGCAATAATCATATCATAGCCACGCTCAACGGCCTCTGTTGCGGCACGCGTTGCGTCCCCTTCCCCTGTAGTTGCATGGCAAGAGGCCTCAATACCACCTTCATCCAGGCGCTGCAAGACATCCGCAAGGCGACGCTTCATTTCCTCACGCCCAGAGGTCGGGTTATAGATTAATCTAGCTCTTTTCATTCCGTTACGCCACCCGTATATTTAATGATATTTATATTCACATCGCAGTTCATCACATTCAGTCTGTACAAAATATCATCATACTGGAAAAAGACCTCTTTTACAATAAAAGAAGCCATTCACTATCCAAATAAGGGAATTTCAGGTTCGGAACACTATCGCCAAATTCAGGTTAATTATTATCGGTCCTTGCTTGCGTCTTCATGCTCTGTAACAGCTCACGAATTTGTCTGTCCATCCAGCTTGTGAGCAAAGGATGCGGCAATATAGGGTCTCCTGAATAACGGTAATCCAGCCCCTGTAAGCGTTTAGGAATCATATGACTTGTAAAATATCCCGAACTCAAAAACAGCGGTGCCACAATAACATCATGACCCCGCTCCTGATTCCAGTACGCCGCCTTGTCATGCACACCCTCAGGATTTAGCAAAGCGTGGTCCGTAATGATGCCACTCACGTTTTGCACCGTACGGGCCAACGAGGAAATCCCTTGCTCCCAGCGCTGAAGAAAGCCGTTGTGCGCGCTGCCGTGTCCTACGAGTAAAATGACCTCTCGCGCAGGATCGACCGACAACGGGCGAACCTTGTCCCACACCATGCGGGCAACATCTTCGCCGTCATCCAATGGACTGCCAAAATGCACACGTGCCTTCAATCGAAACGGCTCCAAATCTGTTTCTTTGTCTGGCGCAGCTTTGACTCCCAGCGCATAGCTAATTTCATCTACATGCGTACTACCTGACGACACGAACAAAGGAATAACCAGTAAATCTGTTACCCCCAAGGCTTCCAGACGGTCAATCCCATTTTGAATCAATCTTCCTTTAACCGTTTCCAAAAATGAAACCTCTACCGGCATTTCTTCCAGCAATTGAAGCTTTGCAACTGCCTGATCCACCTGTTCCACCCAATATGGCTCCCTAGAGCCATGGCTGATGACCAGTATCCCAGGGTTCCGCATTAGCGACCCAGACGTTCCAGAGTCATTTTATACCCGTCATTCCCATAGTTCAGACAACGCTTAACACGTGAAATGGTGGCTGTACTGGCGCCTGTCTCAGCTTCAATCTGATTATACGTGCTGCCTTTGCCAAGCATACGGGCAACTTCCAGACGTTGGGAGAGGGATTGAATTTCATTAATTGTGCACAGATCATCAAAAAATACATAACACTCTTCCAAATTTTTAAGAGTTAAAATAGCTTCAAACAATTGATCAATACTTTTATCATTAAGCTTTTTAAGCTGCATAGATTATCATCTCCCAAAGGTTACAATCTCTCCTCATTGTACTCGACAAATAGTCAGTTTTTCAAGCATTAACGGTTTCACGCATTACAGAACAACATTACATGACTACAGAAACATACTGTGCGAATGCCCAAATCCGCTTTTATACCTAATTTCGGGACACGCGCCTAAACCCACTGTGCGTTTGTAACATACAGTAGAGTATCAATCTGCAAAGGAATGTGATCTCATGCCTGGACATTACTATCATCGGAGGGCGCAAACGCGTTCCATTTCCGATCCGTATAGTTCAACTCCTTATCCTGGACTCGATCCATACAGCGAGGTTCCGCAAGTCGATTCCTCCGCCGTGGTGCCCTATGAGGCACCAGCGAGTATAACAGATTCCGCCGTGGTCACGCCAGACCCCGCCCCAGCCAAAGGAGGGCTGCTTGGCGGTCTTGGTAATCTCAACGATATTAAAGGTATTATTGACCGTATGGGCGGTATTGACGGGATTGTTGCTACGGTCGGCAAGGTACAAAAGATCATGTCTAGCGTGCAGCAATTTGCTCCGATGGCAAAACTGATTATGGGCTCGCTCCCAGCATTCAACAAAAACGCAAGCAAAAAAACGACAACACCAATTACTGAGGAACTGGATGAATATACACCACCACGCCGACGCCGGAAAAAGACACAGCGCAAAAGTACCACTACCCCGCGCAGACGTCCGCGCAAACGCACAAGAAAGTAGGCTATTTTATTTAAACCAACCTCGGCGCATAAACCACACCACCATTGCAACACTCAATAAAAACATAAAGAACAATACGCCAAAATATCCATATTTCCAGCCCAGCTCGGGCATATACGAAAAATTCATACCATAGATTCCTGCAATCAGCGTCAAGGGCATAAAAATAGTCGTAATTACAGTCAGCGTCTTCATAATTGAGTTCATGCGATTGGAATTAAGCGATATGTAACTGTCTCTCAGGTCGGCTGTCATCTCGCGGTCGGCCTCCAGCATGTCTGTCAGCTTCAATAAATGATCATAAATGTCAGTAAAATAAGCCTTATGATCCCCCTGACCCTGCACATGCTGCGAATTTAAAACACGGTACATCAGATCACGCATCGGGACGATCGTACGGCGCAGCTTGAGCAACCTGCCACGCAGGTCAAACACCTGCTTCATTAATTCCTCTACCGATTCGTGTGCGCCCAAACCTTCCAGCTCGGCTAATTCATCCTCAATGATGAAAAGGCTCGGAAAATAGTTGTCTACCAGCTTGTCCATCACCGTATAAGCCGCAGCCAGCGGTCCGCGAGACCATATTTTGCGTTCATTCGCATGCTCAACAATCCGCTCCCAGGCCTGATCCAGCTCCTCTTGCTCACGATGGTGATAGGTAACCAAAAAACGGCTGCCAATAAACATATCTACCTCTTCCGCCTCTAATGTATCCGCATCAAGCGCATGCACTACCAGAAACTGTACATCCTCGTAATAATCCAGTTTGGGACGTTGCAGTACATGCATACAATCCTCTACAGCCAGCGGGTGAAAATGAAAATAACTCGTCAGCAGCTCCGACTCTCGATCTGTAGGCTCGTTAAAGTCAGCCCAGATCCATATGTAATCTTCCATGACAATCTGCTCCAATGGTTGTCCCACCGTCACCTGATGATCATGACTTATAGCCAATGTACGTATCACCGTACGTCCCCCTCGCTTATACTGCCGTCTTATATGTTATTTATATTGTATATAAGCCATTCCACATTATACAAATCTCACGCTCTACATTCCCATACACTAAATAAGAAAAGGATATCTCCGGGCCAGCACGCTCCCGAAGATATCCTTATACACTAATCAACGCATTATATTTTTCAAAAAAACTATGCTTGTCGCTTCATACCCTAATCGGCGATATAAATGATGTGCATTCAGTCGTTCACCCCGATAGTCATATGTTGCTTGTATCGCTATTTCCCTCGGCGCAGCAAGCAAAGCGCTGCGCCAATTCCGCTGCCTGCACCCACTCATTTAAAAGTGGGGCAGGCTTTTGCGAAGAAAGGAGTAGGTTCAGCAAGTCGTAGCGTAGCGGTCCATTTGAATCTGTAGAAGCGCCAGCGTTCGCCTTTGTCCTTGAAATTTCACCATATAAGGTCTTATATAATCAAAAAATTCAAGGGCAACAGCGATCGAAAGATCAAATGGAACGCGGAGCGGTCTCCTATGTCTTCACCTGCACTCCCGGCAAATCCTGCCCCATTTATAGTACTTTTTCTAAGAAACTTATAGTCCGCTCGTTTTTTGGATTACCAAATACCTCTTGCGGTGTTCCTTCTTCCACGATGTAGCCACCGTCCATAAATACGACACGGTCGCTTACTTCTCGCGCAAAGCCCATCTCATGCGTTACGATCATCATCGTCATGCCTTCGCGAGCCAGATCTTTCATTACGCCGAGCACTTCGCCCACCATTTCAGGATCAAGCGCCGAGGTTGGCTCGTCGAACAGCATAATGTCTGGGTTCATTGCCAGAGCACGTGCAATCGCCACACGTTGCTTCTGACCGCCGGAAAGCTGTCCTGGCAACACATCTGCCTTATCAGCCAAACCTACACGATCCAGCAGCTTCATAGCCGTCTCGCGGGCCTGCGCCTTCGTCTGTTTGCCCAGTTCAGTCGGTGCGAACATAATGTTCTTGAGCACCGTCATATGCGGGAACAGATTGAAATGCTGAAACACCATACCTATATTTTCACGGACCTTGTTAATGTCCACGTTTTTGTCACCCAATTTGTAGTCATCGACGATGACCTCACCAGCTGTAATTTCCTCCAGCATATTCATACAACGCAAAAACGTACTTTTCCCTGAACCAGAAGGGCCAATGACGCATACAACTTCGCCTTCCCGTACTTGCATGTCAATGCCTTTTAGCACCTGGTTACTGCCATAGCTTTTTTTCAGGTTTTTAACGATAATTTTACCCACGGCGAACTCTCCCTTCAAGACGGTTGGAAATTTTGGTCAGGATTGTAATGACGATAAGATACATCACCGCAACGACCAGCCAAATATCAAAGGATTGGAACGTCCGCGCAATAATGATTTTGCCCGATTGGGTCAATTCAACCAAACCGATAACTGACAAAATTGACGTATCCTTCAACGTAATAACCAACTGATTGATAAACGACGGGATCATGATTTTCACAGCTTGTGGCAAAATGATCTTCAGCATGGCTGTCCGGTATGGCAAACCAAGCGAACGAGCTGCTTCCATTTGTCCTGGATCAATGGACTGAATACCCCCGCGGATAATTTCGGTCACATAAGCACCAGCGTTTAGAGATAACGTCAACACCGCCGCGACAAAAAGCGGCATTTTAAAATCGAGTGCCTGTGGGATACCGAAGTAAATAAAGAATGCAAGTACGATCAGTGGAATACCACGGAATACATCAACGAAAACAGTTGCAATACCGCGGAACACCTTGTTATGGCTAACTTTCATAAAGCCGAACACTAGTCCCAGCACAAAGGCTACGAGCAAGGATACCAGGGTGTACAACAGCGTATTTCCCATCCCTTTAATCAAAGCAGGCAGCGAAGCGGAAATGAGCTCCCAGCGGCTACGTTCTACAGGGGCCACACCTTTGCCGGATTCACCAAGGTATTTCGACATGATCTTGTCATATTCCCCGCTGTTGCGAAGATTCACAAGCCCTGCATTAAATTTCTCCAGCAGCTCCGCATTTTTGCCTTGGTTGACAGCAAAACCGTAAGAACCGCCTTTTTCCTTATCAGTCACCAGCTTAAGACCATTATTCTGAGTCACACCGTATGCCAGTACCGGATAATCATCAAAGCAGGCAACCGAGTTACCTGTTTTAACTTCATCATACATCTGAGAAGAATCGTCGAACGGAACTGTAGTAAAGCCATATTTCGCCTTAATGGATTCCGCGAACGTGTAGCCTTCTGTTCCTGTTTTGACAGCGACACGCTGTCCTTTCAAGTCCTCATAGCGTTTAATCGTATCATTATCCTTACGGACCGCCATGACAACACCTGAGTCAAAATAGGGTTCAGAAAAATCAAATTTTTGCTTGCGTTCATCGGTAATACTCATCCCGGCAATGACACCATCTACTTGATTCGTTTCAAGTGCCTGCACTGCCGCGTTAAAGCCAAGTGGCTTAATGGTATACTCAAAATTCTGATCCTTAGCAATAGCTGCCAGTAAATCCATGTCGATTCCGACAAATTTCCCATTTACATCTTCAAACTCAAAAGGCGCGAACGTTGTATCCGTGCCGATATCATACTTTGTTTTATTTTCTGCGTGAGCCACTACACCGAAATTACCGGCCAGGGCAACCACAGAAAACAAACAAATCATGAGTGCTATTAGTTTTCTTGGTTTTTGCATAAGATCCTCCAGTCAGTTGAACGGTTCAAAGTTTTCTGTTTATTCTACAGGAGTTATTAAAAATTGACTACTTTGATGTCAGGTATTTTTTAAAAAACATCTCATGGAACTATCTGGATGTGTGAACTCTCAAGATGTATTTTTGCCCCAGAATGCCAATAAGCCCCTGCCGCAAAAAACGGACGGAAGCTTATTGTGTATCCTATATTGTATGTTTTTTTTCAGGGATTCATGAAGAAAACTAGAAAAGAATTTTGAAAATTAAACCTGACAACAGCGCAGAAATTGGAATCGTTATTACCCAGGTTATTACAATACGACCAGCTAATGACCAGCGAACTGCGCTAAAGCGCTTCGCAGAACCAACACCCAGAATCGCCGAAGTAATGGCATGAGTGGTACTTACTGGTAAATGAAGCATGGTAGCTGTAAAAATAACAGAAGCTCCCGAAACGTCGGCTGCGAATCCATTGATTGGCTCAATTTTAAAAATCTTGGTTCCCATCGTTTTGATGATCTTCCAACCACCAATAGACGTACCCAGTGCCATAGCGGTTGCAGCTGAAATTTTCACCCACATGGGTACTTCCAAATGGTCTTGATAACCTGCGGAGACGAGTGCGAATGTGATAATCCCCATCGCCTTCTGAGCATCATTCGTACCATGCGTAAACGACTGGATAGCTGCCGTAATGACCTGCATGGTGCGGAAACCTTTGTTCACTGTATGCGGACTACGATAAGCAAAGATGTATTTCAAAATCATCATCACAATGTAACCGACAACAAAAGCAATCAACGGGGAGAAAATAAGCCCCTCAACAATCCCGATGAAGCCGCTCCAATTTAATTTATCCTGTCCCGCACCTACATACACCGCCCCTGCCAACGCACCAATCAATGCATGAGAGGAGGATGAAGGAATACCAAACCACCAGGTTAGAAGATTCCAGATAATCGCAGCGATCAGCGTCGCAATAACGATATCAATACCGTTTGTAAGCTTGGTAGGGTCAGCGACACTTCCACCAATGGTCTTGGCAACTCCGGTAAACAAGATAGCTCCGAGAAAGTTCATAACCGCAGCCATAATAATCGCACGTCGCGGCGTCAATGCACGGGTCGAGACCGAAGTAGCAATCGCGTTCGCCGTATCATGAAATCCATTAATAAAATCAAATGCCAGAGCAAGAAAAATAACAATACCTAGTACCAGTAAACTTGTATCCATGTAAAAGGACTCCCTTACGAGTTACGCATAATGATGGATTCCAGCATATTTGCAACATCCTCGCATGAATCCGTTGTCGTTTCAAGGCGTTCGTACAATTCTTTACGTTTAATCAGTTCAATAGGATCAGTTACAGTTGCAAACAGGTTTTTAATGCAAATACGCAATAATTCATCCCCCTGATTTTCCAAATCATTCAGGCGAATGGTGTATTCACGAATAGCCAACAATTTTTTCTGTGAAAGCAAATGTACAGCCTTCTGAATTTCGTAAGCTGATTGACGCAAAATATCAGCGAACTGCACAATATACTCGTCCGGCTCTGTAATGTTGTACATATAAAAACGAGAGGCTGTCGCTTCAAGACCATCCAGCACATCATCCATGGTCGTTGTCAGTTCCATGATGTCGTCGCGTTCCAGCGGCGTAATGAAGGTCTTGTTCAACTCAGTAATAATCGTGTGTGTGTAATCATCACACTTATTTTCATACTTCTTCATCTCATTGGTAAACAAAGTCACATCTTGAAAATTTGAAGTATGTTGGGCAAAATAATCGGCTGCTTGCACGATCGTATCTGCCATATTTTCCAACGTCTCGAAGAATATATCCTTTTTCTTCAATCTCATAACGATTACCCCTTTACGAAAATATCCGCAACCTGTTTCGACTGCAATAGACAACCTTTGCTATCTTATCACACTCATCAATGTTTTTGTAATGTTTGTAAAAGCAAATTTCTAGATATACGTATACAATGCCCGACATAGAGGGTCATTATCCGACAATTTTTTCCTAAATAGGTGTATTACGTTTTCTAATTCGCTTCAAACGTTACATGTTCCGTTAGTGAAGTATCTGCAGGTACTACATGTATATAGGATGTACCTGGTGTTAACGGGATTTCAACCCCATTTTTCATAAACCGAATCGCATCGCCAGATGTATGCTGCCATTCAGCACGTATTAACTGTCCTTGTTGAAACACCATGGCCTCTCCGCTACCGTCCAGTTCAACGCTTAGTCTGCCTACATCATCCAGCGTTCGATGCCTCGTGCTCATCACAATAACATTAGCCGCTGAGAGCTGTTGGTTATTATTTTGATCCAGATGTGACTTTTCGTTCACAAAACGCTTATATCGTTGATCGGCTCGATCATAGGTATAAGATACGCGATAGCTTTTTAGCAAAAACCGGATGTGCACAGATGCGGCACTCTCGTCCACCATAACTGGAGTTTCGCCGGTTTTGAGATAAGGATACACTGGAACTTCCGTCTGCTTGGTATATCCTTTGCTTTCGCTTCCTTTACGTAGCCTGCTCACATCTGTGTATAAATTATGTGGTGGACGACGATCTTTACTTCGCCAAAAATAAGCCCCTCCATTTGAAATCTCATCCAGATGCTCCTTCCGCTGCTGCTGTAAAATCGCATAGGCATCTGTACTTCCCCCTGCATGTATCGGCAACGCACCATAGGTTTCGCCTAGTTCAATCAAATACGGCCGAATACTGCGGACCGGACCGATCTTCACATCTCCACCATGACTTTGGAAAAAAGCTACCAAACGGGTAATTCCGCCTTCTGCAAGAACCTCATATACCATGTCTGCCTCGCTAAGCCCTGCCTGTGGACGCGCAGCCGGGGCATTGTTAATCATGACAGCCAGTGGCCGCTCTATAACAGGCTGCTCCACCGGAAGCCCGGTAAGCGGAGCTGTAAATGCCGGAACAGATGGCTCCTTAGGCGGTTCAAGCACCTTCTTCTCTGTTTCTTGCTGGTTCGGTTGGGGAACGGATTCAGATTCACCCGTATTGGACAAAGCAGAACAAGATATCATTGTCATGCATAACAGAGCTGAGGCCATCACACGCAACCAATGATTTCGTTGAAACATGGGCCCGGACAAGTTCATCCCTCCACATCGTTATTTTTCTCATTATAAGCTTTATTTCCTGTTTTTGTCTTGATTGAGGCATTACCTCTCTATAGAATACTTATCTAAAGACATTAAAATTTAAAAAATATTTAGAGTTTGTGATTTTTATCACAAATAACTGTAACTGAACCTAATACAATAAAGGTGTAGCAAAGATGATCATCCCAAACAAAATGAAATACAACCCATCATTATAGATTAAGAAAGAGGAGTGATTTGAATGTTTAACAACTGGTTACGTGAGAACAAAGTAGCAATGTGGCTGCTGACTGTAGTACGGGTTTATCTAGGTTATGAATGGATGACCCACGGACTTGAGAAGCTGACTGGCGGATTCGATGCAGGTGGATTTATTTCGGGGGCCATTGCTAAAACAGGCGGAGATCACCCCGCTGTACAAGGCTGGTGGGGATCGTTCCTTGAAGCCTTTGCCCTGCCGAATGTCGGTTTGTTCAACGTCCTGATCCCATTGGGTGAGTTCTTGGTCGGGGTTGGCCTGCTGCTTGGTACATTGACTACACTGGCTACTTTGATGGCTATGGTTATGAACTTCTCGTTCCTGTTCTCGGGAACAGTAAGCACCAATGCAATCTACCTGCTGGTTGAAATCTTCCTTATCGTTGCTGGTGCAAATGCCGGAAGAATCGGCTTTGACCGTTGGGTACTGCCCTTCCTGCGTGGACTGTTTGGTAAAAATAAAGACACTTATCAAACGGACCCCAATCGAAAAATAGCTTAACTACCCAAAAAACAACCGTTATCCTCTGGAAATGGTTGTTTTTTTGTTCAGCCATGCTGCTTCTCTTTAATGTGTGGCTATGCTGCACCCTCCTCTATTTAAATGAACAAAGGAGTCCTCAAGTCCATCCTGACTTGGAGACTCCTTTTTCGGGTTCATCTTTCCCCCGAACGTTTACAAGTTGGATACAACATGGAATGTTCACGATACATTTACCCTGTACACTACAGTTACATCAAAGAACCTAATGGAGGGTTATATCATGAAAAAAATCACCAAAGCCTATCTCATGCTCGCAGCAGTAACTTTCACAGTACAGACGATCGGATTGGGATCTACGACATCAGCCAAAGCAGCGACATCTACTACAATATCTCAAGCAGAAGTTGTACAACATATTTCCAAAACCTTCGAGCAGCTACTTCGCCAACCAGGTAAGCTACCTCAGGCATTCACTTATTTGCAAAAACATATCCAATCCATTCCTGCCTCTCAAGCTACCATCCTAGTGCTACATTTGGAAAATGCACAGAAACAGCAATTGGATTCATATGCACAGACCTTATATCCGACCTCTGTTCAAACTAAGATTAATCAAGTCTATAAACCCGGTGATTCGTTCACTAATGTAATCAGTCGGACAAACGATGCAAAACTGAAAAAATTACTCACTCAATCCAGAGATGCCGGCTACAAACTTGAAACCGCAGAAGGCATGTTTTACCCAGTCATCAACTATGAAAAATATAAAGTATTCGGAAATGACATTACCGCAGATATCCGCAGCTATATTGACATCATGGCAACGGAATCTGGACAGCCGGCTACCAAGGATGCGGCATTACACATCGGTTATCAACAGTTAGCCGGAAGGGTGCTGGCGCAAGAGTCATTTATAACCCAATATCCACATTCCAATCGTACACAGGCAGTGAAATCATTACATGATCTCTATTTCTTCTATACTTTTTATGGTACGAACAATACACCACTATTCGATGATGACACCGGGAAGATTCGCCCCAATGCCAAAAAAGGATATCAGCTCGTCGTTCAACGCAACAGGGATTCGAAGAGTACCTACATTCAAAAGCTGAAGGCATTTATGACACTATTGGATCAAAATGGAGATAAGCGAACTCCGCAGGTATCCGCCTGGCTAAAAAAGAACGTGCCTGCTAATTAATCACAGAAGAACACACCAAAAGAACTTCCAACCCCACACACCATGTGGTTTCGGAAGTTCTTTTTCTTACATTTACAGATCATTTTCTTGACCAAAAGCCCAACAATTGAGGCTCAATGAGCCAAGGACATACGACTGAAAAAGCTTACGCGCGGAGCGATCATGATCGGCAGCCCCCATCACGTAAAACAAAGGCGAAAAGTGCTCTATTCCATACGAAGGAACCGCCTGCTTGGCATATGGAGCCTTCTTGTCATATTGGAACAGATGACGCAAATTCCAGTCTTGAAGCTGCTGTGCGATCCAGTCATCATATTGAACGGCCCAATCGGCTGGCTCACTCGTCTGCTTGAGTGTCCGCAAGTTGTGGACCAAGCCTCCACTACCGAGGATCAAAATCCCTTGTTCACGCAGTGGCGCCAGCATCCGTCCAATCTCATATTGCTCCTGAGGATCGCGCCGTGAATCAATGGATAAGGGTACGACCGGTATGTCCGCATCAGGATATATATGCCGCAAAACCACCCATGCTCCATGATCCAGTCCCCGGTTCCGAACCGGCTGGTGGAACAGGTTATGCTGACTGAACAGATGCCCTATCTCCTCATACAGCTTTGGATCGCCTGGTGCAGGGTAATCAAGTGAGTACATTTCTTCGGGAAAGCCGTAGAAATCGTGCAACGCTGCATGCTGATCATCCGCGCCGATACATTGATCGGGGCTATCCCAATGCGCGGAAAAAATGATGATTCCTTTGGGTCGGGGCAGGCTCGCGCCCAGCTTTGCAAGAAAGCTGGTATATGCGTTATTTTCTACAGCCAGTGTCGGTGAACCATGCGCAACAAAAATTGAGGGTAATGTCATCGCTGCCAACCTCCACACGCCAGTATAGTGTTACTCTTTCATTTTACTCCGGCGGAGGCGCAATTTCCAATACAATCCGTTACACCCTGAAATCAGATCATCCAGTGCTGCCAATCCCGTTGAATATTTTCCTGTTCATCCAGCCATTCCAGTGTGCGGTCAATCAGCTGTTGCCGCTCTTTACCTGACGAGAAAGTGTGATCTCCCTGGAAAATAATCTCCTTATCACAGCGTCCCTCTGGACGCATCCAGAATACCTTTTGAAACAGAAATGCATAATCCACAGGAATGATATCATCCGAGGTGCCATGAATAACAAGCACATCACCGTTAAATTTAACGGCCTCTTGGAACGGTTGGAATTGAGCTAATGACTCAAAATAAGCTGGTGTGAACTTATAGCCCAAGTAGTCTGCATGACCGGTTTTAACAGACTCGTCGTACACGCTTCGCTCCGTAATTTTGACAATGTCGTTGAACGGATAGCCGACAGCTGACCAAAGGACCAGGTTTTGTACTCTTTTGTCCCGAACGGCTGTGAGCAGAGCAACCGCGCCCCCCAAACTGTGACCGATCAGCGTCACCTTGGTCGGGTCAATGTCCGCGCAATTCACGGCGTAATCCAACACGGTGCGTGTCTGATTAATCATGGACTCAAGCCCCTGCTTGCCGTATTCACCCGTACTTTCCCCACAACCGGCAAAGTCAAAGCGCAGTACAAAATATCCACCTTCGGCCAATTCACGCGCAGTCTTGACGAACAATCGATCGACTCCGATACGATTGCCCACAAAACCGTGACAAATGACAACGAGCGGAACTCGTCTCTGACGTCCTCCCTCATTCGTACGGTTTGGATAATGAATTGTTGCGGCCAGCTCCTCATGTTCAAAACGAATTCCAATTTGCCGTTCCATCCTGATTCCCCCTGTTTCAAGCTTCACTACAGCATTTCATCATTCAAGCTCATATAGTAACGTGGAATATCCATCCAGAATATTCATTCACTTTAATTCCGATAAGTTTAATAAGTTTTATAGTAAAGTCAGTCTATCATCGCCCTGCTTCCTTGTCAACCTGTCAGTTCATACCGGGATGGAAGTAAACAAATGGCGCTCCCCGATGTGATGCCGGAGAACGCCATACTACTCGCTTATTAGAGTGCATCCGCTACATTAGAGTAGACGACTTGCTACTCGTAGCTGTGCCTGAACATTTGGTGGGTTTCGACTCGTCCCTCCCACTCCAGTTTACAAGAGGCGCCGTTATTTTGATCCTCATGCCACAGGCTGCGGTAGCTCTGTTCACCCAGTTCACCTGCAAATTCTGTGTCCTCAGCCAATTCAGTATCGTCCAATATACGGTACGTTGGAGATGTCCCTTGAACGCTTCGGTGACTCACGTTTGCAAGCAAGGCTTCCCCGCTGTTCCCGTTCGGAGCACCTGTCAGTCGTTTTTGGACCGAATAATCTGCCTGGTTCTCCAGTTCCATGATGCCACATCCTCTCAACGTTTTATATTCAGGTTGCTCCATGTGCTCACCCTTTATCCAGTTTGAGGAGAATGCAGCGGTAATATACATAATGGATAAAGCCTTTTGCCATCCGGCGTTTCCTCACGTATACTGTCTTTGTTACAAAATGGCGATTCCAGCAGCTTGGGATACGATCATAAAGCAGGAGGAAGCAATGAATAAAGCAAAAAATTATACACTTATTGCCTGGGTTGCCTTGTCCATGTTTTTCTTGACACAGGCGATTATTGGTTGGTTTATCACATTTACAGGCGGGGATATCAAACCTTTTGAAAAAATTAGCCTTTCCACCCTCATCATCATCGCCGCAGGTGCCATTCTGCTGGTTGAAGCACTGATGAATTTCATGGATCGTCCGGAAGAAGGCGAGGAGACTCAACAGCCAGACCATGCTCCCGCGAAGCCCCAAATGAATTTCAAATCCATCTTGATGTATGTAGTACTGGTTGTTGTCATTCTTGTCGCCGGACTTGCGCTACGCAGTGTGCTGCCGGTATTCAAAATCTCACCTTGGATGAATTTAGTGCTTGCGGCTATTGGCTTTATTGGACTCAAACCGATTTTTCTGCGTAAAAAACGTTCATAACCTCGCAATTCTCACAGTGCTGGAGCCGCCTCATTACGGAATCGTAGCAGCTCCTTTTTTATTTGCAATCAGCCATCTGACTCGAAGCTTGGGAATCGTCAGAAAAGCCGTATCCCCACCTGCAAGAAGATGCATGGGGAATACGGCTTGATGTACTTTCGCATTTATTTGGAAAATAGTTGTTCTGCATTATCCAATGCAATTTTGTGCCCCATCGCGGAATAGTCCAGCCAAGGCTGTCCGTTCAACATGTAGACATGACCTTGCTTCACAGCTTTGAGTCCTTGCCATACTGTATTTCCCTCCAGCTGCTTATATACCTTTTGGGCATCCGCACCTTTACTGATAATTACCAGGATGGCATCAGCATCGTAATCTGGCAAAACCTCTTGAGACACAACCTGGTAGGCCTTATTAATCTTTTCCACACCTTTAGCTGGCTTCAAGCCCAAATCCTGATACAATAGCGGTCCTACTGGACGCTTCATCCCCATGACACGAACTTCTTTCGCTGTGACACGTACAGCCATGACAGTCCCGTCTCCGATTTTGGAATGAATGAGCTTTTTGACCCGTTCCCTCTGTGTATCATAATCTTTCAGAAAAGTGTCTGCCTGTGCTTCATGTTTAACCATAGCAGCTATTTTTTTCAATTGATCTTTCCATGTACCTTCATCCAAATCAAAAACCTCGGTCGGTGCAATTTTTTCAAACTTGGCCACATCGGTTCCCGAATATTTTTTGTCGAGGAAAATATGATCAGGTTGAAGCTCCAGTACCGCTTCCATATCGGGGTCTGTGACAACCCCCAGCTTACGAGTATTTTGAAGACGATCTTTTACATGGGGCAAAAAATCCTTCACATCTCCACCAATAACCGAACCCGCTGGAGTAATGCCCAATGCTAGCAGATTGTTCGTCAAATGAATAGACATGGAAGCAATACGCGAATCCGCACTCATGGTGGTTTGGGCACTATCGGCTGCTTTCGTACTACTAGCTTGTTTGTCTGCTGTTTGCCCACAAGCAGACAGCATGATCATGCATGCAACAAGAAACAGGGCTATCCACGAACGTTTAAACCCTGAACCCTCAAATCTATTTTTTCTCATGAATATTCTCTCCTATACTATAGAAGCTCTATTTTTAATGTTCGATCCTCAACGCTTCTATTTCGTTGTTGTTTAGCATGCTGCATCATGTGCAGCTTTGGGTTTCATATGTAACCTAATCCTATTGTCATTTGGTTCGGGACAACAAGAATAAAAAATACGGAGCTCCTACCACAGCAACCACTACACCTGCTGGAATCGCATTCGGCTGAAATACCGAACGACCAATCGTATCTGCCGTGACCAGAATGACGACTCCAACCAAAGCGGCTACTGGCAACAAATGCTGATACATCGGTCCAACCAAACGGCGAGCCAGATGAGGCGCAATCAGCCCAATAAAACCGATGCCTCCGGCCATGGATACGCTGGCGCTCGATAGAGCCACTGCTGCGCCCAGCAGTATCAAGCGCTGGCGTTTTACACTTGTACCGATTCCAGCTGCGGTCTCATCACCCAGCGACAGATTATTTAGGCTACGTGTCTGCGATAGAACGTAGGGCAATACAATGACAATCCATGGCAGTAAAGCCACTGCATGTATCCAGTCCCGTCCCCATACGCTGCCAGCCAACCAACGTGCGGTAAATGCGTACGTATCCTCATCCAGCCGCAACGACCAATACAGCGTTATGGCGCTGAGCCCTGAGGCTACACCGATACCGGACAGGATTAGCCGCACAGGCACGATTCCTCTGCTGCCACTATAGGACAGCATAACTATCAGCACCGCTGCGACGACACCTCCTGCAAAGGTAAATAAGGGGATGAACAAGGCTGCTGATCCTTCCAGATCGCGAAAAAAGCTGACATACATCACCAGGCCCAACGCAGCCCCCGCATGAAGGCCCAGCACTCCCGGATCTGCGAGTGCGTTTCGCGATAAGCCCTGCATGACCGCCCCGGCTGCACCCAGTCCCGCTCCAGCCAGGACCGTTACAACAATCCGCGGCAGCCGGTATTCAAACAGGACCATATGGTCACGTCCGCTGCCTCCGCCAAAAAGTGTATCCAGCACGCGTAGCGGTGGAATACGAATCGTTCCGGTATTCAAACCCAGAACAAGGACAGCAAAACTGATTCCAGCCAATGCGAAGCAAACGAGCCAAGCCTTGGTCGTTCTTGTATCCCCTGCCCCTAGAGAGCGTCTCACTATAATTCCCTCCTTTCCTTACGGGCGAGAAAGAGGAAAAAAGGTACTCCGATAAAAGACACCATAATTCCAATAGCTAGCTCCTCTGGCGGATTCGCCATTCTCGCTCCCAAATCAGCCAGCACTAGTAGCACGGCTCCCAATAATGCAGACAATGGTACGATCTGGCGATAATCCACACCGATCAGCTTGCGAGCAATATGTGGCACGACCAAACCTACAAAGCCGATGGCCCCGGCAGCCGATACAGAAAGTCCAGCTAGGACCACCACAGTCAGTAGCCCCAGCAGCCGGATACGCCGGAGATTTAATCCCAGATTCAGCGCTACCTCATCGCCCATTGAAATCAATGAAATGGAGCGTGCGAGCCCCATAGACCAAGCGATCACAATAAGCAAAATCGGTGCAAGAATCTCGAGCTGCGACCATTTGATTCCGGCAACACCACCCGCATACCAGTAGGCTAGATCCTGACTTAGATCAAAATAAATCGCAATTCCCGAAGTCATGGAACCTAACAAGGCTGCTGTCACAGCTCCAGACACCGTTAGTCTCATGGGTGTCAATCCTCCCGGCGCGGAAGCTCCTAGTCCAAATACCAGTAAGGTACTCATCAGTGCCCCCAGGAACGACAAAACAATTAACGTCCCATAAGGTAGATCAGGGAAAAAAGCAAAGCTCACTGCAACTACAAACATCGCTCCTGCGTTAATGCCCAGCACACCTGTATCCCCTAGCGGGTTGCGCGTGATTCCTTGAATCAGAGAGCCTGCAACCGCCAGCGCAGCCCCAATGACAGCTGCACCGAGCACACGCGGCAATCGAAGTTCATGAATGATCTGATGGGTCGTCAGCGAACGATCATAGTGAAACACTGCTGACCACACCGTGCTTATGGTCAGATCCTTGGCTCCTAAGGAAATGGCAGCGAACATGGCCAAAGCCAATAATACAGCCGAAGCTGTGAACAACAACGCCTGCCGAATCCTGCCCGCTCGGAGCACCGGTCGGGCTATAAAGGCTACTTTAGGAGCGTTCCTCTCTGTCGAAGCTGTATGTTTGTCCATGCTGTCTTTAGACTGCATTCGGTGAGGTCACTCCCTCCATACCTGAAAGCCATTACGACTTTCATTACAATAAACGCCAATGATAATGATTATCAACTTGATTCATAATAGCATGTTTCTATGACATTGCAAGCCAAAAACTGTTCCCCCGTGGGAGGAACAGTTTTTGGATATATCTATGTGAGATCGTTACAGGTATAGTTTCAATTAACCCTCTCTTTAATACGTAGGCCAACCTGCCGAATCCCATTTCAAATCACTAATCAGAAGCTTTGGATTTCCGCCATCAGTGGCATCATAGGCATGACGCGCAATCACACTGTTGTTATAGACAGATTGTCCACCTGGTCCCCTCCAGCGGTCATTCCCCGCATCCAGTATTGTTCCACCGCCGTCCATCAGACTTTTTCCGCTCTTATCCACATACGGCCCGGTAATACTGGTGGAGCGACCATAAATGATTTTGTAATTACTGTCTACGCCTTTGCAGCAGTTATCGATGGAAGCAAACAGATAATAATAGCCGTTGCGGTATGTAACATGCGGTGCTTCCAAACCACCAGCCGTACGTCTAGCAATAGAATAAATCTGGCCTGTAGGCTTCATCGTATTCTTATCCAGTCGAGTCACTTTCAAGCCCGAATTCCATGAACCGAAGGAAAGCCATGGGTTACCGGAAGCATCAATAACCAGATTCGGGTCAATAGCATTATAATCGTCAGAATCCGTCGTACGCAGCACTAGTCCATCATCTCTCCAGCTTCCCGCGCCGATGCTCGTTGCTGAAGTTAAGCCAATGGCCGAAGTGCGCGATCCAAACGTAGAAATGGAATAGTAAACCCAGACACGTCCATTGTACTTTTGAGCATCCGGTGCCCATACATCATTAGTCTTTTGCTTAGGTACATACGATTTCCACCAAGATGGTGGCGACAAGAAGATTTGCGGCAATCTGTAAAAATTGCGTCCGTCATCCGATCTTTGAACCTGTATCCCCTGCCCTGTGGAGAAAATATACCATGCATTTCCTTCCTTGGTGATGGACGGATCATGTACTGCCACATCGCCTGTTAACGCCCAATGCTCGGCCGATGTGGACGGCACCACGGACAGCAACAAAGCAGCCGAAGTTACGGCAGCAAATGCTGTTCGGGCGAATTTACCCTGTACTGATTTTTTCCATGCTTTCAACATTCTTTCGCACCTCCGAATTAATATTTTATGATGAAAATCAGGTGATACGCTTATTACATTAGTGTTTATACTTATGAAGTTACCCATATATTAACCTATCAACTTCAGTTTTGTAAACGCTTTATTTCAAATAAAAAGAAATTTATAAACTACGCATAACATTGCATATACAAAAAAAAAGAGCCCGTAGGCTCCTTGTCAGATAAGCATATTAAACAAATTCTCATTTTTGTTCAATTCCGTATAGTTAAGCCCCTTGCGATTCATTCGTTCAATTAAAGGAAGATAGTCTTCCTTGTGTAACAATTCAATACCGACCAGCGCCGGGCCATTTTCTTTATCATTCTTTTTCGTATACTCAAACCTAGTAATGTCATCGTCCGGTCCAAGCACTTCCTGAAGAAACTCACGCAGTGCCCCTGCTCTTTGCGGGAAATTCACCATGAAATAATGTTTTAGCCCTTCGTATATCAGGGAGCGTTCCTTAATCTCCTGCATACGATCAATATCGTTATTGCCACCACTGACGATACAGACTACTGTTTTGCCTTGAATCTGCTCACGATACAGATCAAGTGCTGCTACAGGCAGCGAGCCCGCAGGCTCCACAACAATCGCATTTTCATTATACAGCGCCAGAATCGCTGTACATGCCTTGCCCTCCGGTACCTTCACAATATCATCCAAGGTATGTTTACAAATGTCATACGTTAACTGACCCACTCGCTTCACCGCAGCACCGTCAACAAACTTGTCTATTTGCTCCAGTGTAACGACCTTGTTCAAACGCATCGCTTCCGTCATTGATGCTGCGCCCAAGGGCTCTACGCCGATTACTTTGGTGGTCGGACTCACAGTTTTAACATATGTGCTTACGCCTGCCGCCAAACCGCCGCCACCAATCGTCACGAACATATAGTCCGCAGGTGTATCCAGACTCTCCATCACTTCCATCGCAATCGTACCATTACCCGCGATAATTTTCGGCTGATCGAACGGATGGATGAAGGTCATTCCCTGCTCGCTACACACCTTCATAGCCTCGTCATAAGCATCGTCAAATGTATCTCCGGTCAAAATAACCTCTACACTGTCTCCGCCAAAGCGACGTACCTGCTTCACCTTCTGATTAGGCGTTGTGCTCGGCATAAATATTTTACCGTGGATGCCGAGCGCGTTACATGAAAAAGCCACGCCTTGTGCATGATTACCCGCACTCGCACACACGATCCCTTTCTCCATCTGCTCAGGAGTCAAGCTGCGGATCATGTTGTAAGCTCCACGGATTTTAAAGGACCGCACAACTTGGAGATCCTCTCGCTTCAGATACACATTACAGTTATATTTGGCCGATAGGACGGCATCCCTCTGTAAAGGTGTACGAACAATCACCTCACGCAGCATATGATGCGCCCGTACAATATCCTCCATGCCAACGGTTGACGCCGTGGCCGGTTCAGTTTTCTGGGTTTCTGTTGGTTCCATAGGTTCTCCACGCTCCGCCTGAATATTTCTGTATTTGAAATCTTTCAAACATCATACCACGTTTACCTATAGCTTGTGCAGTTGATAGCCATGAAAATGAGAATGAAAATCATTGAATCCATAAAAAAAGCAGGTCGAGACAATGCCCGACCCGCCTTTCCTGACTCTATACATTTCTTGTAATCAATCGACTCATTCAGCACCGTAATGATTACCCTTTTACCCCGCCTGCAGTCATCCCTTCAATAAAGTAACGCTGGAAGAACAGAAACACAACGAGAATCGGCAGAATAGCCAGGACTGATCCGGCAATCAACACATCATAATTGTTGCCATATGGCGTCAGCAGACTGGACAGACCGATTGGCAGTGTCAGCATGTCGTTAGTACGCAATACGATCATCGGCCACAGGAAGTTATTCCAACTGTTCATAGCCTGTAAAATAGCCATTGCCGCAAAGGCAGGTGCCATCAGAGGCATCATAATCCGCACAAAAATACCATACTCTGAACAACCGTCAACTCGTGCAGCATCCATAAAATCCTTGGGTACTCCGCTCAAATATTGACGGAAGAAAAAGATCGGAATCGGTGCGACGACAAACGGCAAAATTACACCCCATACCGTATTGATCAGCTTCATACCGATCATGAGTTTGTAAAGTGGCAGCATGATAATTTCTACCGGGATCATCATCACGACCAGCACCAATGTAAAAATCACATTTTTCAGTCTAAAACGATACATCTCCAGGCCATACCCGACCATCGCGGACAATATCAGACATAACACCGTAAACAAGACGGTAATGACAAGACTATTCCAGTACCATTGAAAATAATCCGTCGTCCCCTGAAAGATGAACGCATAGTTTTTCAAGGACATGATGGCCCACTCCAGCTTGAGATTCAAACCGTAGCGCAGCAGCTCCGTTGATGGCTTGAATGAGGCAAGCGTCACGGCAAATAGCGGAAACAGGGCGAACCCGGCAAACAGAATGAACAGGACAACGAGAAATGCGGATAACGGGCCTTTTTGTTTCTGAGCCATCGCTTAATCCTCCTTCCGAAACATGCCAAAAAATTTGAGCTGGATCAGGTTCAGTACTAATGTGAATACGAGCAATACAATACCCACTGCCGCTCCAAAGCCCATACTATTCTGTTCCAGACCTTGGCGATAGAGATAGCCAACAATCGTTAACCCAATATCATTCGGGGAGTTATTTCCGTTCCACAACATATAGCTCTCGGTGAACATGGATAACCCGGCATAAATACTAATCGTAAATACGTAGATCGTCACGGGTTTCAGCATAGGAATCGTAATCCGCCAAAATGAATCGAAACGACTGGCTCCATCAATCTGTGCAGCTTCATACAACTCGGGAGGAATGTTCTGGAGTCCCGACATGTAGTACAGCATATTTACGCCTAGCCATCTCCATAAGGCCAGCACGATCAACGCTAAAAAGCCGGTGTTCGCGTTCATTAGCCATTTGTAAGGCTCAAGACCGAATAACCCCAACAGAGAGTTCATCAGCGAGCCGTCCAATTCCCCGAACATGAGTCGGAAGATTGTTCCTGCTACCACCACTGAGGTTAGTGCGGGTATAAACATCACGGAGCGAAACAGCCCTCTGCCCGGCATTTTAGGCGAATTCAGCAATACCGCCAGTACCAGTGGCAGAGGAATCAGCACGACCAGTGTAAGCAGCGTGTACAGGACGCTGTTCAATATCGCTTTTCCAAATGTAGGATTCATTAAATCCTTATAATTTTCCAGGCCAACGTAAGTTGTTATCCCCGGCAGAACTTCCTGAAAGCTCATAATGACCGTCGAGATGACCGGATACGCAAAAAACAGTGCAAAGGACAGTAAAAATGGAAGGACAAATACATACGGTGCCGTACGACTGGAATGAATAAATCGGCTCCATTGACTTCTGGTCGGACGCTGAGTTTTTGGCGGCTGACCTGTCGGTACATTAGCGTTCGTATGAACGGGCGTTGCCATGAATCTCACTCCCTTTCCTGTTGGGGTCTATCTTAGTTCATCTGCTAGCTCATGCAGCACCGTGGCTGGATCTTCGCCACTCTGTAGTGTCCGATAAAGTATTTTATTGCGTACAGCACTGGCGATGTCAGGCGTTTTCGGTCCGATATGCACCGCATTGATCTCATCTTTGACTTCGATCAGCGTGTCAAAAATATTCGTTCCGAAATACTCCGTAAATTTATTTTTGGCTTTGGCTTCCGGCATGGTCCACACTTCACTGCGGATGGGATCAAACCCTAGCTGCTTCCAAATCTCCACATTCCCTTGCTTGGACAGCTTGGCAAAGGCTAGAAAACGCATCGCCAAATCCTGGTGCTTTGACTGGTTCGTGACTACCGTTCCGGTCCCGCCCATACCTGCTGAGCGATAGCCGCCTTTTTCCCACGCCGGCATCGGTCTAATGATGATTTTTCCTTTCAAGTCAGGCATGTAATCCGTAAAACGTCCCATATACCACATCGGCATCCACACCGAAGCGGCCCCGCCTTTGTTCATAAACCCGTAATATTCCTCCATATGATGCCCACCGCCCGGTGCGGGAATAGCGATCTTGTCTTTTATCATCTGTTGGAGAAACTCAAGTGTTTTAATATTGGTTTCGTTATCCAGCGTCAACTCGCCCTTATCATCCAAAAAATCTGAATTTTGCTGTGAGATCATCGGCCAGTAGCTCCACAGGTCATTGGTCTCCAAGGTTGCCATCGGCTTGCCCGTTTTTGCCAGCACTTGCTTGCCAGCAGTAGCATAGTCTGTCCAGGTAACGATGGAATCCGGGTCTACCCCCGCCTGATCCATAATCTCTTTATTGTAATACATCACTTCGGCTCCAACGTGGAAGTCAATGCCGTAATACTTACCGTCTTTGCCGTAAATCTGTACTCTGGAAGGCACAATGTTATTGATCTCAGGGTCAATCACCGGATTGAGCGGGACCAGTTGCGGTATTCCTTTGAGGAAATTACCAATCTTGTTCACCTCAATATCCGCGATATCCGGCGCTCCCACCCCTGATTGCAACGCAATCGAGAGCTTGCTGTGGTGGTTGTCATAAGGAAATGTATTCGCTTTCAAATTAATCAATTCATCAGGGTGCTGTTGGTTCCATTGGTCAGCCATTTGCAGAAAAAACTTCTCATGCAGTTCATTGAAAGTCCACAATACAAGTTCTGTTCCCGGCCCATCCTTTTCATCGCTCTTGAAAGAACAACCTTGCAGCAGTCCAGCCATCAAAACCACCGCCATAAGCATCAAAGCCATGCTTTTTCTTCGCAGCAGCATATCCTTCCCCCTTCGCATGATGAAATCCTAATTCGTAAATGATTGCGCTTTCTTTTATTATTTAACATCAATACAAATTAGTTTACAACAACATTATTCAAAAAAAATTCGTTTTTGTGTAAAACAGATCTCATTGCATTATAGGGGGAAAATGAATTGGATGGGAATATGATGATTTCTGCATAAAAAAACGACCCAACTTCAATTGAAACTCGGAGTTGGGTCGCGCTATGTTAACTACTCTTGCGAATGTGCTGCTTCGTCTTTCACTTCTTCTCGAAATGATCTAATACTTTGTTTACGACGATTATTTTTTTCTTCGATCTGCTTACGCTCCTCATTGCTGATTTCAGAGGAAAATTCGTTTAGGTATCCTTCAGCCTCATGAAGATTCTGCAATGTATTCTGAATATTTTGTTGCAAATGCTCCACATTATCTGCTCGATTATCCGGTTTTGCCATCGGTTTAACGCCTCCTAATCATAGAATCGCTCACTAGAGCGCTAAACCGTAGCTTGATCGTTATCGAGTTATTTTATACATTAAAATGCTTTCCAAACCATTGGCCTGCTGCTTCGGCTTCAGTGCGAGTCAATTGATGACCATTGCGTTCCAAGTAAGCTTCCACCTGCGCTCCGGCCCCCTCCAGCAGGGCTTGCAGCTCCTGAGATTCCGCCGCTGGAACAATCGGGTCATTTTCACCAGAAGACAGAAATACAGGGACACCGTTCAAGTCCGGCAGTTGCAGCCCTCGCAATGGCACCATGGCATGATGGAGAATGGCACCACGTAGCGCTTTTGCATCATGAAAGAGCATACTGGCCGCTATGTTGGCTCCATTGGAATAGCCCAGAGCCACCACGTTGTTACGGTCAAAATCATATTGCTCTGCAGCTGAATCTACAAATTCGCTTAGTTCTTTGGTACGAAATACGAGATCCTCAATATCGAATACCCCCTCAGCCAAACGGCGAAAGAAGCGCGGCATCCCATTTTCCAATACATTACCTCTCACGCCCAGCACAGACGCTCCCGGTGCTACCATATCAGCCAAGGGTAGCAAATCTTGTTCATTCCCGCCGGTACCATGCAACAGCAAAATAACCGGGGCTTGCGGATCATTTCCTTTACGAAAGACGTGTTTCATATCTATTCCCTCCTCTAATTAACTTTAAATTAAGAATCTTATTTTTTGTATAAATTGATTATAGCCCATTTCACTGCTTTATACAAACATAATTGACCTCGTTCATTTTTTCTAAAATGATGTCTTGTTCCATTGACATGTAGTATAGCTGTATTTTACTATGGTGTTAGATATTTAGAATATTATCTAAATATCTAAAGGAGGAAATGTATTTTGAATGATGCCTTCAAAGCTTTGGCTGATCCGACCCGGCGTACAATCTTGCAGCTTTTAAAGGAAAAAAGCATGAGCGCAGGCGAAGTAGCTGAACATTTTCAAATTAGCAAACCCAGCATCTCCCACCATCTCAATATCCTGAAGCAGGCTGGGCTGGTGCTGGATGAACGACAGGGGCAAAACATTATCTACACCCTGCATACAACGGTTGTGGCGGATGTGATCGGTTGGATGTTCAGTATCGCCCACTCCGATACCCCTGCGAAAAAAAATAGGAATCATATTAAGGATGAGGAGGAATCTGAATGAAATTTCGAACACCTTGGAGCTTGACGGATGTTTTGACAACTTTGATTGCCTTATCACCCGCCATAGGCGCTATACTGCTGTACGACCGACTTCCCAATGTTCTAGCCTCGCATATTAACTTTAACAATACAGCAGACGGGTATACGAGCAAAAGTGGTTCTATTATCATGCTCGTGTTGTTGGGCCTAGTCCCGCTGGTCATTCGATTGGCACGCCACATGGACCCCAACAGAGCTAATTATGAGAAATTTTCAAAAGCCTATGAAGTTACGCGTGCAGGTGTTTCTGTAGTTCTCGCTGTAGCTGGATGGGGAATGCTGCTGTATAACCTGAATATACGACTGCAAATGAATGCTATAATTTTAGGGTTAATAGGCCTGATGCTGATGGTGATGGGGAATTATATGACTCAGGTACAGCCGAACTATACGTTCGGTATCCGCACGCCGTGGACTCTGTCTAATCCCGAGGTATGGCGTAAAACGCACCGTTTCGGGGGGCCTATGATGATGCTTGGCGGTGCTTCAGCGTTGGTGGCGGCATGGGTCGGTGGAATGGCGGGAGTAGTCATTTTCCTAACCGTACTGATCATATCCGTTATCTCTCCTGTACTCTATTCTTACTTGTTGTATCGTAAGCTAAACAAGTAAATAGACAAAGCCACACCTGAACCTAATAAAGGAACCTCCCAAACCGCGATAAAAGCAGAATGGGAGGTTCTTTATACATCTACATATTCAATTAAAACAACAGCTTATCGGGATGGGTGCCTACACGCTCATCCAGATGAAGACCATTGATTCGGTCAATATCCTCAGTCGTCAGTTCAAAATCGAACAAATCGGCATTTTCGCGGATACGATGCGCGGTAACCGATTTGGGAATCGTCACAATCCCCCGATCCAGATGCCAACGCAAAATAACCTGAGAAGTCGTTTTGCCGTATTTAGCAGCAATCTCAACAATGTCTGCCTGCTCCGTCAGTTTCCCCTTCATCAGAGGACTCCATGATTCAAGCTGGATCTGGTGCTCCCGGCAGTATTGATGCAGCTCTTGCTGTGTCAGACGCGGGTGAAGCTCTACCTGATTAATAACAGGCACAATATTGCTGTCTTTTAGGAGGTCTTCGAGATGGTGAATTTGGAAGTTGCTTACTCCAATTGCGCGTACGCTTCCTTCTTCATACAGCCGTTCGAACGCCTTCCAAGTTTCCTTGTACTTGTCCTTGCCAGGCCAATGGATAAGGTACAGATCAATGATATCCAGGCCCAACCGTTTGCGGCTTTCCTCGAAGGCACGCAGTGTTGAATCGTAGCCTTGATCTTGATTCCATAGTTTAGTGGTCACAAACAGATTTTCTCTAGCCGCTCCACTGTCACGAATGGCTTGTCCGACCAGTTCCTCATTGCCGTAGATCGCCGCGGTATCAATGTGACGGTAACCGACCTCAATCGCTGTTTTGACTGCTTCGTAAACCTCATTACCTTCCGCCTTGTACGTACCAAAACCAAGCCAAGGCATCTGAACTCCGTTATTTAGTAAAGCTGTATCCGCAATGTTCCCCATGTCTATCTCCTCCTATTCTTAGTTATATATTATCCAACAGGATAATTACAGTTTAGTCGCATCCTGAAAAGCATTCACTTCAAGCGGAGCAGCCAACAGTTCTTTCGCTGCAGCAACAAATGCCTGGAAATGGGCAGAATTGTTATGGAAATCTACAGCAGCAGCATCCTTCCACACTTCCACCATCGTAAATGCGTTGGGATCATTCAGATCCTGCATTAACGTATAGCGGACATTGCCCTCTTCAGCTTGTGATGCGCTGATCAACCCTTGGGTTTGTTGCAGAAATGTTTCTCTTTTTTCTGGTAAAACTTTCATATCGGCATGAATAATAATCATAATATTTTCCTCCTCGCATTATGTAACTATTTCTATTATAGACCATTCTTTCGATAGATTAAAAGTGCGGCCGTTTCTGAAATACAGTAAAATGAATCGTATTGGGGAGTTGATCGACTGATCAACTGCTCCTATATTTTGTTTAGTGGCGGTGAAGGCATGTGCGTTTTCAGACAAAATTAATGGTATTCATATCCCTTCTAGTGCTAGTCGTTACCGGACTGTTGGGATTATCCTTGCGCTATATGATTACCTCCGCCTTGTATGAAGAGATTGGGAAAAGGGCGCTGACCGTAGCCAATACGCTTGCGGTAGATGCACAGGTCAGGGATGCTCTAGAACAGACCGATACAACGCAACTACGTGCGCGGATCAACGAGGCAGTGAAGCCCGTTCAAGCCAGCAGCGGGGCTGATTTTATTACAATTGCAGATCGTCATCTCATTCGTCAATGGCATGTTAACCCGGAACGCATCGGACAGCCTATGATGGACCCGCTGAATACTAAGGTGCTGCAAGGGCAGTCCTTTATTACGGAATCCACCGGCTCTCTCGGACCGTCACTGCGAGCCAAAACCGCAGTCTATAATGAACAAGGCCAAGCTATCGGACTCGTTTCTGTAGGTTTTCTGATGACAGATGTGGCGCAAAATATTCGTACATACACATATACATGGCTATGGTTCATGATAGGCGCGCTGATGATCGGCATATTAGGAAGTTTAGTTATAGCACGACGGGTACGGCGCGAACTGCATGGGCTGGAGCCAGTAGAGATTGGACGGTTGTATCAGGAAAAGCAAGCCATTCTCGAATCCATAGGCGAAGGGATTATCGCGGTTAATAGCAGTGGACAAGTCACACTTGCCAATCCACAAGCCGTCCGTTTGCTGGGCCTTCCCCCGGAAACTAGCCTCTATGGATGCGAGCTTCGTCACTTGGCGGACGCTGCAGATCAACTAGCAGATGTACTTGCTACAGATTTTATCGAGAAGAATCCAAGCATGAAGCCCGATCAGGAACAGAACGTATTCAATGAAGAAATTGAGATCCAACAACGAGTCGTAGTCGTCAGCCGTGTGCCGATCAAGGATCGATTTGGACGAATACTGGGCACGGTTGCCAGTCTGCGCGACAAAACAGAGCTGCTTCGCATGACGCGGCAGTTGACGGAGGTCAAGGATTATGCGGATGTGCTGCGATCACAAACACATGAATATACCAATCGGCTATATCTCATATCCGGTCTGATTCAGTTGGAGTGTTATGACGAAGCAGTGGACTTTATTACTCAGGAATCGGAGGAGTATCGTGTACATCGTTCTGTTTCCTCTTCTCTTTCACCTGATTCAATCATCGCCAGCCTGCTGATCAGCAAGAAAAAACAGGCGTTGGAAAAAGGGATTGTACTCCATTCATATATTAAAGGAGCATTTTCAACTCCGTCTCCTACGTTGGAGTGGTCGCTTCTTGCTGCCATTGCCGGAAACCTGCTGGACAATGCTATGGAAGCAGTTGCGATAGGCTCTATACCTGACAGACAGGTCTGGTTCCGGCTGGAAGAAATGACTGAAGCCATCATCGTCGAAGTTGCAGATAATGGATCGGGTATTTCAGAGGATATCCAGGAAAAACTGTTCGTTAAGGGAGCATCAACCAAAGCAGAGGCAGGACACGGATATGGCCTCGCTCTCGTGCAGGAGTACACCGAACGAATGAGTGGCTCCATAAAAGCACATGAACGGCCTGGTGGTGGTAGCATTTTTGAAGTATACATTCCTTTAAATAGGACGGACACGAGGATCAATAATGCAAAAGGAGGTTACGTCCATGAATGAGCGGGTTTTATCGGACATTGAGGTTCTTATTATTGAAGATGATCCGCGAATTGCGGAGATTAACCGACGATTTATTGAAAAGGTGGACGGGTTCACTGTATGTGCAATAGCAACGAACGAATTTGAGGCAAAGCTCCAACTAGATGTTCTGCGTCCGTCTTTAGCCGTGCTGGATGTTTATTTTCCCGATACGAATGGTCTAACCCTGCTATCGTTCATCAAGCAACACTATCCGGGTACAGATGTCATTATGCTGACTGCCGCCAAAGAAGCTGAAACTGTGGTACAAGCGGTTCGCGCAGGCGTATTTGATTTTATCGTAAAGCCGCTCGTATTCGAAAGATTGCGAGCGACCTTAGAGGAATATGCCCGTTTTCGGCGCCAGGTCACAACATGGCAAGAGGAACAATCTACGGTGGAGCAATCGGAAATTGACCGTCTGCTACAAAGCGCGGGCACGGGTCGGATGACGGGTAACGGAGTCGGAGAGCTATGGGCCAAAGGCATTGATAAAGTCACTTGCGAAAAGGTGCTTGATCTCCTGAATCGACAAGGTGAGGTTACTACGGGTACAGTGGGAATTGAGCTAGGTATGAGCCGATCTACCGCCAGAAGGTATCTGGAATATTTAGTTGAAAGTGGCGATGCGCACCATGATCAGGTATACGGAACCGTCGGCAGACCGGAGCGTATCTATCGCAGACGGCAGGAAAATGCATAAACCACCAATTCTGCCGTTCGGTCCTTCCTTCCTCTCTCCTCGGTTGTGATTTTAATAAACTTAATTCGCTTAATAGGCTAAAATGGTTTAAATGATCACATTATTTACGTCCCCCTTCCCGGTTGCTAGAATGATCAACAGTTAGTTAATTGATAATGATTATCAGTTTCTCTGGTAAGCATATTTGGAACGGGGGACAATACATGGCAACACCAAAACAGCCACTACCACTACGCACAGGCATGCTGCTTGCAGCGATTCTGGTACTACTGACAGCCGTTATGGCGGGATGTGGAGGCCAATCACAAAATAATAATGCAGCAGCACCTCAAACCACAGGCGACACTCGAACGATCAAACATGAGATGGGAGAAACCAAAGTTACAGGCAAACCTAAAAGAATCGTAACGTTGGAATTCTCTTTTGTCGATGCCGCTACCCAACTGGGTGTGATGCCTGTCGGCATAGCTCAGGAAAATGAGGATGATATCGATGGTCTGCTTGGTAAAAAAATCGACTTTACACCTGTCGGCACACGCAAACAGCCGAACCTGGAAACGATCAGCTCCTTGAAACCCGATTTGATTATTGCTGATCTAAACCGTCATAAGAGCATATACGAAGAACTAAGTGAGATTGCTCCTACCATTGTTCTTAAGAGCCGCAATTCCTCTTATGAACAAAACCTGGCATCCTTCGGCGTTATCGCTGACGCGTTGGGTGAGAAGGAAAAGGGTGAGCAAATTCTCGCAGCACATAAAGCTACCATGGCAAAGCTGAAAGAAGGCATCCAAGCTGGTGAGTCACGCAGCGTATTGCTTGGGGTATTCCGTTCGGATTCACTATCGGCTCACGGCGCTTCATCTTTTGATGGACAACTGCTGGAGCAAGCAGGCATCCACAATGCGCTTCAAAATACAAGCGAGCCTACAGTCAAGCTGACACTGGAGCAGATTGCACAAGCTGATCCAGATGTGATCTTCTTGGTGGAAGCCGATGAGAAGCTGCTTGCGGAATGGAAGCAAAATCCGTTATGGCAAAACATTACGGCCGTGAAAAAAGGGGAAGTTTACGAAGTAAACCGGGCACTGTGGACCCGGTACCGTGGACTCGGCTCTGCCGAGAAAATACTGGAGCAAGCGATTTCGCTTCTGTATCCCGCGCAAAATAAAGGAGACGGCTCCCGTTGATCGGACAAGCCTTACGCGACCGGCTAAATAAGCCGGTCGTCTTTGCACTTCTATTCGCGCTGCTGGCTGGACTGCTGCTGAGCGTGGCAATTGGCCCAGTCAGGATGGATATCCCCACCATGCTGACTGCGCTGTTCACCGAGCATCCGTCCAAGGATCAGCTCATTATCTTGACGATACGCCTACCACGTGCCGTCATTGGCCTGATCGTCGGCGCCGGGCTTGCCGTGGCCGGAGCGCTGATGCAGGCTATCACACGCAATCCGCTGGCTTCGCCGCAGGTTTTTGGAGTCAGCTCTGGCGCTTCGCTGGCTGTCGTCCTGTCGGTCGTGCTACTGCCGAATATCGGATCGTCCGGCAGCATTTATTTTGCTTTTGCCGGAGCGATCGCAGGCGGTTCCTTCGTATACGCATTGGCCGGAACGGCGGGCATGACGCCAGTCAAGTTGGCCCTTGCCGGGATGGCAGTGCATCTGCTGCTAGCCTCTGTCACTCAGGGACTGCTCGTGTTTAACGAGCAAATATCCGATGTACTGTATTGGCTCGCCGGAGCCATCGACGGGTCCACTTGGGCTGATACGCGTCTGGTGCTGCCCTGGTTCGCCGTCGGTATGATCCTTGCACTGGCACTGGCCCCCTCGCTATCTGTGCTTAGCCTCGGTACAGAGGTCGCACAGGGACTGGGGCAAAATGTACGTCTTGTCCGCTTACTGGCCTCAGCCTCAGTTATTATGCTGGCAGGCTCTGCTGTAGCAGTAGCCGGGTCTATTGGCTTTGTGGGCCTGATGGTGCCGAATATCATCAAGGTGTTTACAGGCGATAATTACAAACGGGTCATCCCCCTGTCTGCAATCTGCGGAGCTCTGCTGCTGACATATGCAGACGTGCTTGGACGATTTATTGCCTTTCCTTATGAATCGCCCGTTGGTATCGTAACCGCGCTGGTGGGCGCGCCCTTCTTTTTATATCTGGCGCACAAGAACGGGAGGGCTTCACGATGAAAAAGCTGTGGATTTTACTCGTGTTAATGCTGTGTGTTTCCTTTGTAGCTATCGGCGTGGGCAGCACCTACATTACACCCGCTGAGCTGATCGCCGCTCTGACTGACCGAAATGCCTCTTCCTGGTTCATCGTTCACCATTACCGACTGCCTCGTGGCCTGCTGGCCATCATGGCCGGTGCTGGCCTTGCAGTAGCTGGCGTGCTGCTGCAAGGCATGATCCGCAACCCACTGGCTTCGCCGGATGTGGTGGGTGTATCCAAGGGAGCCGGCTTTGCTGCGGTTCTCGTCATCGTGCTGCTCCCCTCCTCCCCCGTGGCGCTACTGCCTGTAGCTGCCTTTGTCGGTGCCGGATTAGCTGCACTACTGCTCGTACAGCTTTCGATGAAGGGAGGCATGCGTCCTAACATGCTAGCCTTAACCGGGCTGGCGGTAGGTGCTATTTTTCAGGCTGCAACCGATTATATTCTGGTCAAATATCCACTTGAAGCCAGCGATACGCTGACTTGGCTAGCTGGAAGTCTGTGGGGCAAAGGCTGGGATGAAGTATATGGACTTTTGCCATGGTTAATTGTATTGCTGCCTCTCGCCTATACGCTACAGCGCAAACTGGATATTATGAGTCTGGATGAAGAAAGCTCCGCTGGCTTGGGACTTAGCGTGAAGCGTATGCGCACAGGACTGCTGGCCGTATCCGTGGCCTTAGCTGCTTCCTGTGTCGCTGCCATCGGCTCCATCGGCTTTATAGGACTGCTGGCACCACATCTGGCACGGCGGTTGTTTGGTAATCGCCACCGTTATCTATTGCCCGGCGCAGCCATGATCGGTGCCCTGATTCTCGTCCTTGCCGATGCGCTCGGACGGGGGCTGAAGCCGCCGCTCGAAATTCCCGCTGGCATCGTGACAGCCGTGATTGGCGCGCCCTATTTCCTGTATCTCTTGCTACGGGAACGCAAGCAAAAAAGCAGCGGATAAAGGACATGTTCTCCATTACAGCTAAACGCTGCACGATAACGTAGCGTTTAGCTGCATTACCTCCCCACCTGTACACTGATCTCAGATAACATAAAAAAGGAGAGCCCTCCTGTATATAACACAGGCTGACTCTCCTCACCCCTCAACACTTACGCTGGATAGGGTACTTCTGTTCCATTCAAAATGAGGTGCATCCGAATTTCCGCTTTTAAGGAGTCGGATACTGCACAATATTTTTCCTTACCCATCTGAATCGCTTTCCATACACGGTAGTCTGGAATATCTCCGTCCACGTGGAATGTCAGATCAATCGCTGTAAATCCCGTTGGCATTTGTTCCTTGCGCGTACCTTCTGCATCAATATCAATTCGCTGAATGTCCGACAAAAAACGATCCAAAATCATCGTAATATCAATACCGATACATCCCGCCAGACCCGCAAGCAGCAGTTCCATCGGTGTCATCCCTTTACCATCACCGCCATAAGCCGCCGTAGCATCCATCCCTACGGAATAACCGGATGGTCCTTCCGATGTAAACGCGCGTTTGCCGTGCCAAGTTGTAGATACTTTCATGTTCAATTGCCTTCTTTCCATCTTAGTAATCTATGATTTATTCTCGATCTAACTTAAAATTCGCTGATTTGACGCAAAAATTTTTGTGTCCTCTCATGCTGGGGAGCATCAAAAAATGCCTGTGGCGCAGCCTCCTCCACAATGATTCCGTCTGCCATAAATACAACCTTGTCCGCCACCTCGCGGGCAAATTTCATCTCATGAGTCACGACGACCATTGTCATTCCGTCTTGAGCCAACTCTCGCATAACCCCTAACACTTCACCCACCAGTTCGGGATCAAGCGCCGATGTCGGCTCGTCGAACAGCATAATCGCCGGGTCCATCGCCAGTGCACGTGCAATAGCTACCCGTTGCTGCTGTCCACCCGACAGACGAGATGGGTGTACATCCTGCTTATCCAGTAATCCCACCCGCTTCAGTAGCTGTTGTCCGATAGACATAGCCTTATCGCGCGGCATTTTCTTTACTGTCAGCAGTCCTTCAATGACATTGCCGATTGCTGTTTTATGCGGATACAAATTGAATTGCTGGAACACCATCCCCGTCTGCTTGCGAATATCACGAATGGCCGCTTGGCGGGCACGAACAGGAGATGTAGCATCAACCTCAATCCCGTTCACCTCAAACTTGCCGGAAGACAGCTCTTCCAGACCGTTCAGACAGCGCAGCAAGGTACTTTTACCAGAGCCGCTGGGACCGAGCAATACGACGATTTCACGAGCGGCAACCTGAAAATCTATGCTTTTCAGAACCTCTACCTGTCCGAATCGTTTACCTAATCCGTTTGTTGTTATCATCATCTATCATCTCCACCTTAATAAGCTCGAGCCAGACGCTTTTCCACCCGCTCCAGTATAGCGGAGAATCCAATACTCATAATCCAGTACATCAGGGCAATTTCGAGCAGAAACGGCATGTAGAGCAAATACTGCGCCTGTAAAAGCTGTGCCTGCCGCATCAATTCACTGACCCCGATAACTGACACCAGCGACGTTTCTTTAAGCATACCCACGAACGTATTCCCCATCGGTGCAATTGCAATGCGTACCGCCTGCGGAAGAATGATACGCCACAGCGTTTGACCAGGCGACATTCCCGTAGCATAAGCGGCCTCGGTCTGTCCCTGCGGTACGGCTAAAATAGCTCCACGGAACGTCTCCGATAAGTACGCCCCTGTATTAATACTGAGCGCGAGACAAGCAGCCGTTAACGATCCAAATGATATTCCGTAATCATCCAGACCATAATAAATGACCGCAATCTGCACCAAAACCGGCGTTCCCCGGATGATTGATACATACATGCGAGCCAGCCACCGAACAGGTCGATTCCCCTTCAAGCGCGCTACTGCAACAATCAAACCAATGATTAGACCAAACAGCATAGAAACAATCGTTATATACAGCGTATAATAAGCACCCTTCAATAAAAAAGGCACGTTCTCCCACATTAATTCAAGCATCGGTTATATTCCCTTCTTTCAGACGAGTGGCCCCATGTCAGCATAAAAGCCAAGACTGGAGCCAAACGCCTGTAACAGGCTTACGTTATTCTTTTGGCTCCTCGCCAAACCATTTTTTGAAAATTGTTTTGTAAGTGCCGTCTTCCTTCATTTCCTTCAGAGCCTTGTTCAAGGCTTCCTTCAGCTCAGGAGTTTTCTGGTTAATAGCTACAGCCGCCTGATCCGATTTAATCGGCTCGCCTACAGCTTTAATTTGAAATCCATTTTTGTCGATAATGGGCTTAAGTGCATACAGATTGTTAATGGTTGCATCAATACGACCAGAGTTTAGATCCTTCAATGAAGTAATGACATCATCATATGTTTTGATCTCAAAATCGCCTATCTTTGGCAGCACTTCGTTGCGCAGATAAGACTCATCATTTGTTCCCAAGCCGACACCAATGGTTTTGCCTTTAAAGTCTTCCAACGTCGTAATGTCATTGGTTTTACTGTTCACGATAATATTCACATTATTGGTGATATAGGGATCTGTGAAGTCAATGGCCTTCTTACGATCCTCTGTAATCGCCACCTGGCTAACCACTGCATCGAATTTTTTCTTTTGCAAACTTGGAATCAGTCCCGAAAATTCTTGTGCCGTGAACTCCGCTTTTACTCCAATCCGTTTCGCCAATTCTTTGGCAATATCCACATCAAACCCGTCCAACTCCTTGTTGTCGTTCAAGAAATTGTACGGCGGGTAAGTACCCATCATGCCTACCTTCATTACACCAGCCTTCTTGATGGCTTCGAGCTGATTGGCGGCTGCCTCGTTACTGCTGCCTGCTCCATTGCTAGTATTCGAAGCTTCTGGCTTTGTACCGCAAGCGCTCAGCACAAGACTGAACAATGCCAGAGCCATGAGTGTGGTCACCAAGAATCCTTTTTTACGTGTTTTCATGTATCGTTCTCTCCTGTGTAGATGTAAATGTTTAAGTTTGTAAGTGTAATTGGGCTATATTAATTGTTGCCCACTACTCATTCATGATGTTGACCGTCTAGCTTTGGCCTAATAGTCCGTAAAATTCAAAATTAGCAGCCTCTTCTGCCAATCTTGTAGCGGATACCTGTTTGATATGGTCATGTGTTCCCTCTGAACCGAATAGCCAGCGTATAATGACACCTTCGATCATGCTCATGAGTAATGCTGCCCTCAATTCGACATCTAATTCGGCAGGCAACATGTTCAGCTCGATCGCTCGCTCCATATTGCGCCGGAATGCAAGCTCCATCGCAGTCCTTGTTTCACGGATGCTCTGCCTCACTGGTTCATCGACACCGCTGCCGATCAGCAGCAAACCCATCAGATAACGGTTCTCCAATGCAAAATGAAATAGCCGAACAAACAGCGCTTCCGATGCCTTAACCATATCAGCCAGCGTTCCCGCATCACGGCGATACCCCTGCCCGATCGCTGACAAAAGCTGTTCACGACCTGTAGCGATAATCTCCAGCGCCAAGGCCTCTTTACTTTTAAAATGCCAATAAAATGTGCCTTGAGCTACTCCTGCCTCCACCACGATATCTGAAATCTTCGTTTGGTGATAACCCTGCTCAGCAAACCGCTTTAACGCAATGTGAAGAAGCTGTGTTCTGCGGTCTGTTTCTTCTCCCCCATGGTCAACAGGTGAGTCATTCGAAAGGGTTTTGGGCTGCTTCGCCTTGCGTGGCTGCATGGGTTTCCTCCTCCCGATTGATCAGTCAGTCAGTTTTGTATTTTTAATCCTATAGGATAAGTATACATTTGTCAAACGAAAAAGAGGACCTCCGAAGAGGTCCTCTTTTTCCTATATATTGCTGTTATAGCAATGCTTTTGCCGCAATGTCTGTACGGTTTTGCTTGCCTTCAAAGGTAATATGAGCAGCCTGTTCGTAAGCTTTGTCCCGTGCCTCGGCAATGTCACGTCCCAAACCAACCACGCCTAACACGCGTCCGCCGTTCGTTACCCACTCACCCTGTTCGTTGATGCCTGTTCCGGCATGGAAGACGATAGCTTCGTTTGCCTGGTCCAGTCCGTGGATAGGTACTCCTTTGGCGTAAGCTGCAGGATAACCTCCGGATGCCAGTACCACACACACCGCAGCTTCATCCTTCCACTCGATCTCTACCTGATCCAGCGTGCCGTTCACAGCAGCGAGAAAAATATCGAGCAAATCGGATTGTAGTCGAGGCAATACGACTTGTGTTTCTGGATCACCAAAACGTGCATTAAACTCAATGGTCTTCGGCTTGCCGTCCGGCGAAATCATCAGTCCAGCAAATAAAACACCACGGAACGGGCGTCCTTCAGCAACCATAGCCTTGGCCGTCGGCTTAATAATCGTCTCAATGGCTTCCTCAATAATGGAATTGGCTATGTGAGGCAGCGGGGAATATGTTCCCATGCCACCTGTGTTCGGTCCTTTGTCACCATCAAAAACCGGCTTGTGATCTTGCGCCGCTGCCATCGGCCGTACCGTTTCACCGTCAACAAAGGAAAGAATCGACATTTCCTGTCCAGCGAGGAACTCCTCGATCACGACCTGTGCGCCCGCTTCTCCAAATACCTTTGCCACCATAATATCGGACAGCGCCTTTTCCGCTTCCTCCATCGAGTAAGCGACTGTCACGCCTTTGCCTGCTGCCAGTCCGTCGGCCTTAATGACCACCGGAATAGGCTGTTCCTTTAAGTAGGCATGTGCTTCCTCATAGGTATAAAATTTGCGATAGGTTGCTGTCGGAATTTGATATTTATGCAGCAAATCTTTCATAAAGATTTTGCTACCTTCAATTTCCGCTGCATTTTTACGCGGTCCGAATACTGGGATGCCTTTGGCTTCAAAGGCATCCACAATGCCGTCTGCCAGCGGATCATCGGGGCCTACCACGACCAGTCCGACTTTTTTGGATTCCGCCAGTTCTGTCAGCGCGTCAAACTCACTCACCGGAATCGGCACACACTCCGCTAATTGTCCAATACCAGCATTACCTGGCGCACAATAGATTTGTCCGGCCTTGGGGCTTTTCTTCAGCGCCCACACAATTGCATGTTCGCGACCGCCCCCTCCGATAACCAAAATATCCATTCAGGTGATTCCTCCCGCTCCCAGTATGATCGTTCAGGTGTGCTGCATCCACAACTCACGCAACTTAGTGCTTGAAATGACGTACGCCCGTAAAGACCATAGCAATGCCATATTCGTTAGCAACCTTGATGGATTCTTCGTCTTTGATAGAGCCACCCGGCTGAATGACTGCCGTGATACCTGCTTTAGCTGCCAACTCCAGCGTATCGCCCATCGGGAAATATGCATCCGATGCCAGTACGGTACCTTTTGCTTTGTCACCGGCCTGCTCGATTGCAATCTTGGCTGCTCCGACACGGTTCATTTGTCCTGCGCCTACGCCAACGGTCATATTATCTGCCGCCAATACAATGGCGTTGGATTTCACATGCTTAACCACTTTCCAGCTAAACAAAAGTTGTTTCAGTTCCTCCTCGGATGGCGCACGCTCTGTTACAACCGTAAGTGCATCCGGGTCTACAGCATGAACGTCATTTTGCTGAACAACCATGCCACCTTCAATGGAAGTCACGACGAAACGGCTCTTCGCCTCAGACGGGGAAAGCTCACCCAGATCAAGCAAACGGATATTTTTCTTTTTCGTTAAAATCTCCAATGCTTCTTTCGTGAAGCCCGGTGCCAATATAATTTCCAGAAAGATTTCACTCAGCTTGTTCGCTGTATCACCATCAATAATCCGGTTAGCCGCGACGATGCCGCCAAAAATCGAAGTTGGATCTGCTGCGTAAGCTTTGCTGTACGCTTCATAAATACTGCCGCCAATTCCCACACCGCAAGGATTCATATGCTTAACTGCAACTACTGTAGGCTCGCTGAATTCTTTGACGATTTGCAGGGCTGCATTAGCATCATTGATATTATTGTAAGACAACTCTTTACCGTGAAGTTGCTTTGCTGTTGTCAGTGTACCCTTGACCGCCAATGGCTCACGGTAAAACGCAGCCTGTTGATGAGGATTTTCGCCATAACGCAAATCCTGAATTTTTTCATAGGTTACAGTGTAACGCTCAGGCAGCGGATCACCTGTCACATTCGACAAATAATCGGAAATCAAAGCGTCGTATGACGCCGTATGACGGAACACTTTTGCAGCCAAACGCTTACGAGTATTCAGCTCCGTGTCGCCATCCTTACGTATTTCCTCCAGTACAGTGCTATAGTCATCAGCATCAACCACTACACTGACAAAAGCATGGTTTTTTGCCGCAGAACGAAGCATCGTTGGACCGCCGATGTCGATATTTTCAATCGCGTCCTCATAGGTTACACCGGGTTTGGCGATCGTTTCCGCAAAAGGATACAGGTTCACAACGACCAGATCGATATAATCCAATCCAAGCTCCTTCATTTGACGCTGATGCTCTTCATTATCCCGAACAGCCAGCAAACCGCTGTGTACCGCAGGGTGGAGTGTTTTAACACGTCCATCCATAATTTCTGGAAATCCCGTTACCTCTGAAATACCGATGACAGGAATACCCTCCTTCGACAGCAAGCTGCTCGTTCCCCCTGTCGAAACGATCTCCACACCCAATTTGGACAACTCACGGCAAAACTCTACGATTCCCCGTTTATCTGATACGCTGACGAGCGCTCTTTTAATACTCACCCTGTCTCCTCCTTTAGCTCTTTCAGAATTTTGCAAATTTCTCTTCTATCAATTTATTTCCCGAGAAATATCGGAAAATGCCTGTACAGTATCCTTGTTAGGACAATGATATGACAAATTACAGTTATCTTTAGAGAAGTGAGTTCACCTTGCGGCCATTCAATTGGATTTTGCCTTGGGCCAGTCTGCCAACTACCTCAGGATATAGCTGACGTTCCACGGATTGAATGGCTACGGATAAGGATTCCGCTGTATCATGATCGTGAACCTCCACGACACGTTGGGCAATAATCGCCCCAGTATCCATCCCCCCGTCCACAAAATGGACGGTGACCCCACTTACCTTGACCCCATAGGCTAATGCCTGTCCAATAGCATCTTTCCCTGGAAATGCCGGAAGCAGCGACGGATGAATATTAATGATTTTCCCAGCGTACGCATCAACCATGACACTAGATAGCAAACGCATATAGCCTGCTAACACGATGAGATCAATCGATTTCTGCTCCAGCAAAGCCACTAATTCACGCTCATAGTCTTCTCGGGCAGGATAATCTTTAGGACGAAAAGTATGACAGGCAATTCCAGCTTTCTGTGCTCTAGCTACAGCAGGAGCCGCAGGCTTGTCACAGATGAGCAGTTCTACCGAGGCGCCGCCCAGTTCACCCCGCGCGGTCGCATCCACCAAAGACTGAAAGTTCGTCCCTTCGCCTGATGCAAAAACAGCAATCCGGTACTCGTTCATTACACCTCGGCTCCTGTAAAGGTCACGATAGAGCTGCCTTCCGTTACTTTTCCGATCACATACGCAGCTTCACCCTGTTCCTTCAGAACTTCCAGTGCGGTCTGTGCGTGCTCTGCACCGACAACGATCACCATTCCAATCCCCATATTGAAAGTCGTGAACATGTCTTTGTTGGAGATTTCGCCTTTTTCCTGCATGAGCTGGAAGATCGGCAGAATCGGCCAAGTGCCGTATTGTATATCCACATTGACGTGATCCGGTAACACTCTAGGGATATTTTCAATAAAACCGCCACCAGTGATATGCGCCATGCCTTTTACTTTTACCTTATCCAGCAATGCCAACACAGATTTCACATAAATTTTCGTAGGCTCCAGCAGTACATCGCCCAGTTTGCCATTCAAGCCTTCGATTTCATCATGCAAATCATAACCTTGCTGTTCCAATAACAGTTTGCGAACCAGTGAGAAACCATTACTGTGAACGCCACTGGAAGCTAGTCCGATTACGGTATCTCCAGGAGCAATGGAACTGCCGTTAATGATTTTGCTTTTATCTACAATCCCTACCGTGAATCCGGCAATATCATATTCGCCCTCGCTGTACATCCCCGGCATTTCTGCGGTTTCACCGCCGACCAACGCACAACCTGACTGGTGACAGCCCTCGGCAATACCGGCGACAATCGCTTCGATTTTCTCAGGTATAACCTTGTCACAGGCGAGATAATCGAGAAAAAAGAGTGGCTCCGCGCCCCCTACAACAATGTCGTTTACGCACATCGCAACTGCATCAATGCCGATGGTGTCATGACGATCCATTGCGAAGGCAAGCTTCAGCTTCGTGCCGACACCGTCAGTACCGGACACAAGTACAGGCTCCTCGTACTTATCTTTATTCAGACCGAACAATGCACCGAATCCGCCCAAGTCCGTGAGCACTTCTGGACGGAAGGTACGTTTAACGTGCTTTTTCATCCGTTCTACTGCTTCATTACCAGCAGCGATATCTACCCCTGCGTTTTTGTATGCTTCGGACATTCATGAACACTCCTTCAAATGATTGACCCTCCTAAGTCCTCCCTAGCAGGGAGGATTCCAAGGGGCTGCTCCCCCTGGACCCCTCAAGAGTCGGTCAGATGCGTAGGATTGGGTGCTGCTTGGTGATGGTTCGTGCTGTGAGTCGCGTGTTTTCCTTTGTGAGTTGCGGGTCTTCCCGCAATTCACAAGGACACGCTTTGATGCGTGGCCGCCTTTGGTAGTGACGGCGGCAGGGGCACGTCCCGGACTGTTTGCTTCGCAAAGGCGGGGACGTGCCCGGCCAAAGAAGTGAGCAGCGCCAACGGGCGGCTTACTTCTTTGACCCTTGAGTCAGGCAGCTGCGCCCTGCCTGTTAAAAACTCATGGCATGAAATAGTTATGCCATGAGTTTTTAACGGCCTTACCTATCCTCTTCCCTGTGGGAACAGAAGAGGTACAGGCACTGCTGCAAAATGCTGCACACCTGAGGAACGCAGCGGGGAAAGGATTCTGGAGAAGCGAAGCGTTCGCCTTTGCCGCTGGATTCCTACCCTGTAAGGGGTTATTCCACTCCAAGAATCCAGCGGCAACAGCGATCGTAAGAACCTTCCACACGCGGAGTGGTCCCCTCAGAACCGCCATCCCATGCCTCCATGCACCTCTGTACCTCTTTTGTTCCTATATTAACAACTACACCCGAACTTTTCTTCGCCTTTGAAATCTACCTGTGTCGGATAATCGTTATCGAAACAAGCCAGGCACAAACCGCCCTTGTAATCCTGTTCGTTATGTCCGCCCACTGCGGCAATCAACCCTTCGGCGCTCATAAAGAAGAGCGAATCAGCGTTAATCTCTTGCCGAATTTCCTCTACGGTTTTGGACGAAGCGATCAGTTCCCGACGGTCCGGCGTGTCGATACCGTAGAAGCACGGGTTTTTGAAAGGCGGCGAGGTAATACGTACATGTACTTCCAACGCGCCTGCATCCCGCAGCATATTTACGATTCGACGAGACGTGGTGCCACGAACGATAGAGTCGTCGATCATAATGACCCGTTTACCTTCAACCACACGGCGTACGGCGCTCAGCTTCATTTTCACACCCTGCTCGCGCAGCTCCTGACTCGGTTGAATGAAGGTACGACCGGTATATTTATTTTTAATCATGCCCAGCTCATAAGGAATACCTGTTTGCTCTGCATAACCAATTGCAGCCGAAATACTGGAATCCGGTACACCGGTCACCAAATCAGCATCGACAAAAGCCTCCAGCGCCAGTTGGCTGCCCATCCGTTTGCGTGCAGCATGAAGATTAGCTCCGTTCAAATCACTGTCAGGACGAGCAAAATAAATATACTCCATCGCACACAGCGCTTTACGCTGCTTATCTTCCGTATAGCGGTCTTCGTGCAGTCCATTTTTATCCAGTATCAACAGCTCACCTGGCTCGATATCGCGCAACAGTTCTGCACCAATCGTTTCCAGAGCACAGGATTCGGATGCAAACAAATAAGCATCTCCCAATCTGCCCATCGTCAATGGACGCAAGCCGTTGGGGTCAGAAGCCACAAGCAGCTTGTCATTGGTCATAATAAGGAAAGCAAACCCACCGACAATACGCTTCAATGCATCCTTGGCAGCCTCCACCAAATCCTTGGACGATCGGGCGATCAAATGAGCTACTACTTCGGTATCGCTGGTCGTTTGAAAAATAGACCCACCCTGCTCCAGCTCATGCCGAATTTGCAAAGCATTTACGATATTTCCGTTTGTCGCTACTGCCAGATCACCATCACGATACTTGAATACCAAAGGCTGTGCATTCGTCAGCTTACTATCTCCACTTGTTGAGTAGCGCACATGTCCTATGGCAATATCGCCTGTCAACGAAGCCATTAAGTCTTTATTAAATACTTCTTTGACAAGCCCCATTCCACGATGATAATGGAACTCGTCGCCACTGCTCACACAGATCCCTGCGCTTTCCTCACCACGATGCTGAAGCGCGTGTAAGCCGTAATAGGCTAGGGAAGCGGCATCGGAGTGTCTGTATACCCCGAATACGCCGCATTCCTCTTTTAATTTATCAAACAGCCCCTCTTTACCCGAGCCTTCATTATAATAATCTCCAGTCCACAACGTCCGTGCTGTTATTTCATCAGACATGGAATGACATCCTCCCAGATTTGCTTCAAACTGGCGACTGCCTCGTTCAAAGCGGGTTGTCCGTTCACCTCAACTGTCAATTGTGACCCTTCAACTTTTCCCAATACGGTAACTGGCACTTCCAATCCACGCAGATGCGCTTCCAACGCAGACGCTTTATCCGGCGATGCGGACAACAAAATGCGGGATTGACTTTCGCTGAATAAAGCATGGTCAGGACGCAAAGACGTTTCTACGTTGACCTGTGCTCCCAATCCGCCGCTAATTCCGGATTCGGCAAGCGCCATAGCCAATCCGCCCTCTGCGAGATCATGCGCGGATTGTACCAATCCAGCTTGTATCGCTCCCAGTACTGCGGTCAGCAGTTTTTTCTCTACGTTCAAATCTAGCTCAGGCGGACGTCCTTCGGATACACCGTGCACGACAGCCTGGAACTCACTGCCTCCTAGCTCAGCCTTCGTCTCCCCCACTAGGAAAATAACGTCGCCTTCAGCTTTGAAGCCTTGTGTCGTAATATGATCTGTATCATGTACCAGACCGACCATACCGACTACAGGCGTCGGATAGATCGCACCTTTGGCATTTTCGTTGTACAAGCTAACGTTACCCCCGATAACAGGTGTATCCAGTACACGACAAGCTTCTGCCATACCGTCCACGGCTTTTTCCATTTGCCAGAAAATATCCGGCTTTTCAGGGTTACCGAAGTTGAGGTTGTCCGTAATAGCCAAAGGCTCTCCGCCGGAGCATACAATGTTACGAGCTGCTTCGCTGACTGCAATTCGTCCGCCTACCTCTGGATCCAGGTATACATAACGTCCGTTACAATCTGTAGTCATCGCAAGTCCCTTGCGGGTGCCGCGTACAGTCACTACAGCCGCATCCGAGCCCGGACGAACGGCCGTACTGGTGCGAACCATGTAATCATATTGCTCGTATACCCATTTCTTGCTGGCTACACTTGGGGATGAAAGCACCTTTTTCAGCGCACCGTTCAAATCAGTCACTTCTGGGTAACGCAATGTGTCAACAGCAGCATTTTGCTCATAATAAGCAGGAACTTCGGAAGGCTTGTCATAGATCGGACACTCGTCTACTAGCGCCGTCACTGGCATATCCCCCACCACTTCACCGTGATGGAACAAACGCAAACGCCCGTCATCCGTCACCTTGCCGACCTTGGCACAAATGACGCCCCAACGCTCGAAAATTTCAAGCGCCTGTGCTTCATCCTTTGGTTCAACCACGAACAGCATACGCTCCTGTGATTCGGACAGCATCATTTCATAAGGTGTCATGCCCTCTTCACGTTGCGGTACCTGATCCAGATACAGCTCAAGACCGTTGCCCGCCTTACTTGCCATTTCGGCACTGGAGCAGGTAAGTCCCGCTGCGCCCATATCCTGAATACCCAGTACAATACCGCTGTCGATCAGTTCCAGACATGATTCCATAACCAGCTTCTCCATAAATGGATCGCCTACTTGAACCGCAGTCCGATTCGCTTCGGATTCCTCTGTCAGCTCAACCGATGCGAAGGTAGCTCCATGAATCCCGTCACGACCTGTCGGAGGTCCCACATAAAACACCGGGTTGCCGACGCCTTTTGCCACACCGCGCTGAATTTTATCATGGTCAATCAGTCCGACACACATTGCATTGACGAGCGGATTGCCCTCATAGCTTTCATCAAATACAACCTCGCCGCCTACGGTTGGAATACCGATACAGTTTCCATAGCCCGCAATACCGGATACCACATGCTCGAACAAATATTTCACACGGTCGCTCTCCAGCTTGCCAAAACGCAAAGAGTTCAACACAGCTACAGGTCTTGCGCCCATGGAGAAAATATCACGGATGATGCCGCCTACCCCAGTCGCTGCCCCTTGAAAAGGTTCTACAGCGGATGGATGGTTATGACTTTCGATTTTAAATACAACCGCTTGGTTGTCTCCAATATCTACAATCCCTGCTCCTTCACCCGGTCCCATCAGCACTCGCGGACCGCTCGTCGGGAAACGTCTCAGCAACGGCTTGGAGTTTTTGTAAGCACAATGCTCTGACCACATAACACTGAACACGCCAATTTCCGTATAATTCGGCTGACGCCCCATGAAATCACAGATCAGCGCATATTCACTGTCCGACACACCCATCTGCTGATACAGTTTATGTTCGGCAACCTGCTCTGCCGTCGGTTCCTTAGCGGACACTTGCTGCGCCATGTCGATCCCTCCAAGCATTCAAAATAGATGTAAACATACGTTTGCCGTCATCCGTGCCAAGCAATGCATCCACCGCACGTTCCGGATGGGGCATCATGCCCAGTACGTTACCTTGTTCATTACAAATCCCCGCAATATCCGTCATGGAACCATTGGGATTATCTTTATACGTAAATACGATCTGATTGTTCGCCTGCAAACGAGCCAGCGTCTCATCATCACAGTAATAGTTGCCTTCACCATGTGCGATCGGAATAATGATTTCTTCACCAGCAGCATAATCTCTTGTAAAAGGCGTATCGTTATTCGCAACCTGCAACACCGTATCACGGCAAAGGAATTTCATCGACAGATTACGGCGCAAAGCTCCTGGCAACAGCCCGGCTTCGGTCAAAATTTGAAAACCGTTGCAAATCCCCAAAATATATTTGCCTTCAGCAGCCGCTTTGGCTACTTCCTTCATCACCGGGGCAAACCGGGAAATCGCACCGCACCGCAGATAATCCCCGTAGGAGAAGCCTCCCGGAACAAGAATACAATCGTAAGGTGACAGATCCGTTGCAGTATGCCACACATAATCGACAGGTTCACCGACCGTGTCCTCTATCGCCTTATAGCAGTCAATATCACAGTTGGAGCCCGGAAAAACCAGAACTGCAAATTTCATGGAATCAGCCCTCCAGTTCGTAGCGGTAGTCTTCAATGACCGTGTTGGCCAACAGCTTTTCACACATCTCGATGACGCGTTTCTCTGCACTCTCGCGGTCTGTTGTATCCAGATTCAGTTCCATATACTTACCAATTCTGACGCTATCCACTTCTCCGAAACCCATAGAATGCAGTGCGCCCTGCACCGCAACCCCCTGCGGGTCCAAAACGCTTTGCTTAATCGTGACATAGACTGTTGCTTTCATCATGTTCCTTCAGTTCCTCCTCCGAATGAGTGAATCCTATTGGTTGAATTATGATTACTATTTACTGTGCCGTCAGACGCCGCCAAATATCCGTATATCTTGCAGTTGTTTCTTCTACGACCTCAGCAGGCAACGGATCGGGCTTGCTGTTCTTGTCCCAACCGGATGATGCCAAATAGCTTCGTACCGGCTCCTTGTCCATGCTGTCAATCTCCACATCCAGCTCATACTTTTCCTGCGCCCAAAAACGGGATGAGTCCGGGGTGAAAATTTCATCAATCAAAATCACCTTGCCATCAACAAGACCAAACTCAAACTTGCAATCCGCTAAAATGATTCCTCGCTTTTCGCAGAAAGCACGCGCAAATTCGTACAATGCCAAGCTTTTTTCCTCAAGCTCACCGGTTAGCTGGGCCCCGACCAGCTCTTTCATTTGGTGAAGGGAAATGTCCTCGTCGTGACCGACATCATTTTTTGCAGCCGGTGTAAATAGAGGCTTGGGAAAGCGTTCATTCTTACGTAGCCCCTTGGGCAATGGAATACCGTTTACCTCGCCGGTCTGCTCATACTGACGCCAGCCGCCTCCGGTAATATATCCGCGCACCACACACTCGATGTCGATGCGTTCAGCCTTCAGCGTAACCATGATCCGGTCCTTTAGCAGCTCTTTATGCTGTTCGTCGATAACATGTCCGAGCTTATCTACATCGGTATGCACGACATGGTTTTCCAGCAGGTCTTTCGTCTGTTCAAACCAGAAAGCACTGAGCTTGTTCAATACATTTCCTTTTTCCGGTACGGGCGGCTCCAACACATAATCAAAAGCCGAAATCCGGTCCGTCACGACAATCAGAAAATGTTCTCCGAGATCATACAACTCACGCACTTTGCCTTTGTACAAGAGCGGCGCATGAATCAGACCTTCGGCGGTAGACAATGACATTTCATTACACCTCTTTCATAGAAGTTGCCCCTCCTAAATCCTCCCCTCGGGGAGGACCCCCAGGGCTGCTGCCCTCGGGACTCCCGCAAGAGTTGGCTGGTGAGCCGGGTGAGGGCGTCTATTTTGTAGCTACGGTCGGGTGAGCGCGCTCCGCTGGATGAAGCTTGTTGGCACAAGCCTCATCCAGCAACGCTTTTACGTCGGCGCGAACGGCTGGCTCAAGGCTTCGCTTCTTGAGCCTTGCGCGTTTCTGGAAGGACTACGGGCTGTTTGCTGTGCAAATTCGGCAGTCCTTCCAGAAACGTTGCTTGTGATAGAAAAGCGTGTTCCACTGCTTTTCCATCGCTCTTGGGAAGGTGCGGCATCTTATGTGCCGCACCTTCCCTAGCTCTGCTCCCACATGAGGGTTGGTGCTGGAAGCAGCGGAGCGGACGGAATCGTTCTGGAGAAGCGTTAGCGTTTGCCTTTGCCCCTGGATTCCGACCATATCTGGTCTTATACAATCACAGGAATCCAGGGGCAACAGCAATCGGAAGAACGATCCGTTCGTGCAGCGGTCTCATCACGCTCCTGATCCTCTCCCAAGCGCCAACCTTCCCTCTTACTCCCCTAATCCCAGCTTTTTAAAGATCGTATCCACGTTTTTCAAATGCCAAGCTGGGTTGAACGCATCCTCGATTTCATCCGGACTGAGCACGTCAGTAATTTCAGGAGTCGCCTCGACGATTTCGCGGAACTGGCGTTGTTCTTCCCATGCCTGCATAGCACGCGGCTGCACGGTATCGTAAGCTTTTTCACGACTAAAGCCCTTGTCGATCAGCTTCGTCATAATACGGCCAGAGAATGGTACACCATACGTACGCGCCATATTGCGCTTCATATTTTCAGGGAAGACCGTCAGATTTTTCACGATATTGCCAAAACGGTTCAGCATGTAGTTCAACAGCATTGTTGCATCTGGCAGAATGATGCGTTCTACAGAAGAATGCGAAATGTCGCGCTCATGCCACAGCGTAACGTTCTCATACGCCGATACCATATGCCCGCGAATCACACGTGCCAGGCCGGAAATGTTTTCACTTCCGATCGGATTGCGTTTATGCGGCATTGCGGAAGATCCTTTTTGACCCTTGGCAAAAGCTTCTTCCACCTCGCGGAATTCACTCTTTTGCAATGCACGGACTTCTGTAGCAAACTTGTCCAACGATGTGGCGATCAACGCCAACGTGGCCATATATTCAGCATGACGATCACGCTGAAGCGTTTGTGTAGAAATCGGAGCAGGCTTGGTGCCCAGCTTGCGGCATACGAATTCTTCCACAGCTGGGTCAATGTTGGCATATGTTCCGACTGCACCGGACATTTTACCGTATTGTACCTGGTCAGCAGCATAGCGGAAACGTTCCAGATTGCGCTTCATTTCCTCGTACCACAGGCCCATTTTCAGTCCGAATGTGGTCGGCTCAGCGTGCACTCCATGTGTACGTCCCATCATCGGTGTGTGCTTGTAAGCCAATGCTTTTTCCTTCAAAATATCAATAAAATTCAGAATATCTCGTTCCAGAATTTCATTCGCCTGTTTTAACAAATAGCCCAGTGCTGTATCAACCACGTCTGTGGAGGTTAGACCGTAATGCACCCATTTGCGCTCGTCGCCAAGACTTTCGGATACCGTGCGGGTAAAAGCAATGACATCGTGTCTTGTTTCCTGCTCAATTTCATAGATCCGTTCAATATCAAAGCTTGCATTTTTGCGCAGAGCCACGGTATCTTCTTTTGGGATAACACCTAACTCAGCCCATGCTTCACAGGCACACAGTTCTACTTCCAGCCAAGCTTTGAATTTATTTTCTTCCGTCCAAATCGCTCTCATTTCCGGTCTGCTATAGCGTTCGATCATGACTATTTATCCCCCCAAATATTGGTTTGATCAATCCATTCCAGCGCTTGTTCCGTATCCTGGCACAACAGATTAATATGTCCCATCTTCCGGCCTGGCTTGGCTTCACTTTTTCCATACAAATGCAGCTTCGGTACAACACTCAATCTTTCAGCTTCAGCATCTGTTTGTCCGAACCGCCGAATTACGTTCTCCAAATGCTCACCTAGTACATTGACCATCACGACCGGAGTCAGAAGCTTCGTGTTGCCTAGTGGCAAACCACAAATCGCACGTATATGCTGCTCAAATTGCGATGTGGCGCATCCCTCCATCGTGTAGTGGCCGGAGTTATGGGGACGTGGTGCCAACTCATTAACGTACAATTGTCCATCTTCGGTGACAAACATCTCCACAGCGAGCAGCCCCACCGCATCCAATGACTCCGCCACAGCCAGCGCCAATTTGCGTGCTTCTTCCTGGACAGGTTCAGGTACGCGTGCGGGTACAATCGACGTGTGCAAAATGTTGTTTACGTGAATGTTTTCCGCAGGTGGAAAGGCTTTGGCTTCACCGTTCGTGCTGCGAGCTACAATCACCGAGATTTCGCAGCGAAAACGGATGAACTGTTCCAACACCAGTTCCGAACCGCTTCCAGCCAGTTGCTCGTAGGCATTCGTGGCTTCCTCCGATTGGCGAACGACCACTTGGCCCTTGCCATCATAACCGCCGACTGCTGTTTTGAGCACACACGGTACACCCAGTTCGGCTACCGCTTGAACCATATCGGCAGAACTGCTAATTTCACGATATGGAGCGACAGGAACACCAGCTGCTTCAATAGAACGTTTTTCACGCAGACGATGCTGTGTCGTGTACAAAAGACTACTGCCCTGTGGCACACTGGATTCCTGTTCCAAAAGCGCGGCTACACCTGCATCCACATTTTCGAACTCATACGTGATCACATCACACCGTGCAGCCAGTTCTCTGGCCGCGTGTTCATCATCATAGGCAGCACGGATTTGTTCGGACACCTGTCCACACGGACTATCCGGTGCAGGGTCCAGTGTTACGAAGCGATAGCCTAAGTTTGTTCCTGCCAGTACAAGCATTCTTCCTAGTTGTCCGCCTCCCAAAAGCCCAATCACTGTGCCAGGAGGACGGATTCGGCCTGCGGGTTCACATGCTTCATTCATAGTGAGTCACTACCTTCCAGTACCTCGTCACGGATACGGTCGCGTCTTGCCACAACCCGCTGACTTATCTTTTCGTCAAAAGCACCTAATATTTGTGCAGCCAGCAGCCCTGCGTTGGTAGAGCCCGCCTTACCGATCGCCACAGTGGCGACTGGAATACCACCCGGCATCTGCACAATGGAGAGCAGGGAGTCCAGACCATTCAGAGCCTTCGACTGGACAGGCACGCCAATTACTGGCAAGGATGTCTTCGCAGCCACCATTCCCGGCAGATGTGCAGCCCCGCCCGCTCCAGCAATAATGACTTTTAATCCGCGCCCGGCGGCCTCTTCTGCAAAACGAAACATTAAATCCGGTGTACGATGGGCTGAAACTACTTTTTTCTCATATCCGATTTCAAGCTCGTCCAGCACAGCACATGCATGTTGCATGGTGTCCCAGTCTGATGTGCTGCCCATAATGACAGCGACCTGCACTGACATGTCCTTCACTCCCTGTTTATCAATAAGCGCCAAAAATCCGGCACTCGAAAATAACGTTATTTTCAAGACACCGGACTACGAAAAAACAAACGACAGAGCCTCTTAAAGGCATGCCAAAAGCAAGCCTGTTCCACCGCATCCAATGCGGCTTCAGCCGTATGTCTCCCGTAGTCCGGAAATTTAAGGTTTCCAGGTAGAAACTTCCGGGCCGTATCCCCGGCATTATACGAGTCAGGATTGTGCTTACTCCATACCCAACGATATACTTTCCTAGCGTAATCGTGGTGAGTTTCGGCTCCAACATGTGTACCTAATTAAATTGTACCTAAAGTTCATTTTTTATCGACAATACACTTCATAGTTTAACAATTCCCTACACCCTGTGTCAACTTGAAAACGAACATTGTCATAATGATACAATTTAATGTTCGTGTTTAACAAAAACCAAGCCCTTTATATGCACACCTCGGGACTATTGTATTACATTTAGCTATCTCTCTACCTACACTGATAACGGCCAGCAATACATCTTACCAACAAAAATAAAAAGCCGGCACTACCTGTACAGGTAGTGATCCGACTTTTACTTTTTTTATTTCGTTATTTTACGACCAGCACGGGGATACGTGCATGCTGCACCACATTGTGACTTACGCTACCTAAGACAAATTCACGAATACCACCCAAACCGCGACTGCCGATCACAATCACATCGAAGCCATTCTCATTGGCATAATCCAAAATGACTTCGGCCGGCGAACCTTGAATCAGTTCCACCTTGGCATCTACACCTTGCTCAGCAAGCCGCTTTTTAACTTCATCCGTAGTTTGCTCAGCCAAATCATAATACTCTTTATTCACCGAAGCTGGAATTGGAGCCAAGCCTTCGCCCATAAAAATCCGCGGGAAATCGAATGCTGTTACGACCTCAAGCTTCGAGGAGGGTGATGCCTTCACCAATTCAGCCGCCTTCAATAAAGCTTTGTTGGATGCATCCGAACCGTCATAAGCAAGCAATACTTTTGAAAATAGCATAATACGCACCTCTTCCGAATTCAGTTTGTTAAATCAAAGCCTGAAATTATGTATTCCTGTAGTTGTTCACTTTCATTACACCATGTAATGGCTGAGAATAGTCTTCTCAATCATCATTAAACTTCCCTATGGGAAGCTAAACTTCCAGCCTTACCGTAAAAAATACCCATAGAGCAATGCGTTAATGAATAGCAACGCAGGAATACCTAATCTGAAGGTCATATGCCGTGTTTTATGGCGCTTGCGGTACATCGCAATGAGTACACCCAATGCGCCCCCGATCAGGGCCAGCAAAAACAACGTCCGTTCAGGTACACGATCACGGTGTTTACGTGCTCTCTTTTTATCTTCCGACATTACCAGATAGCCTACTGCATTGATGAACAGCAGCCATACCAACAAGCCTGTCTGCAATGTCTCCCCTCCTTTTGCACACCGTACCAGTTTCAGGTATTAGGACTTATATAGAGCTCTCTCCTTCATTATAACCTCACCCCTTTTATAGAAACAACGCCTTCTCTGACTGGGAAAACGTTTTTGCGGAAATAGTAACGGTGTATGAGGGCAATTCCCGAGTGCATCTATTTTATCTTAAAGGAGGAACTACGATGGAAAGCACCCATGAGTACGTTGAAAAGCTACGAGAAAATGCAAAAAAGGCAGAACGTAACCGTAAACAAGGAAAAGGAACTCCCAGCGCCAGCTTGCCAACAAAACAGCACAGCAAAAACCCCTGATCATGGGGACTGTATTCAACTGTAGAACCATGTAAATACCGTAAGACATCAACTTCATCTTGTCACTCTCATTCAATGAAATTAAAGGTAGGTAAACTCAGTGTTCACCTTTTATCAAAAGCAACAAGCAGACTCCTTATGAGATTTCTGCTTGTTGCTTTTGTTTTCAAATCTTTTCCATTCAGGTATAATTAAAGCGATTACATATAATAAAGATAAGTTTTAAAGTCATATTATCTAACATATATATTGACTAAAGGCGATTTATCACCCTATAATGCGTGATATTAACGTTATTCGACAAAATATTCGTCAGTTAATCTATCATTAATATTTTGAGGTTTCAGATTGGAGAGGAGCTTTATATGACTAACATGAAAAAAATGACAATGATTCCCCTGTTGGCCAGCTTTATTCTCGGAAGTACCTTATGGAGTGGTGGATTTACTGCTAGCGCTGCGACCGCAGCTACAACCAGCACAACGGCATCTACTTCTAGCACTACAACTTTGGACAAATCTGAAAATCCACAAACTAATCACTTGCCCAATATTAAAATACTGGCCACAGGAGGAACCATTGCAGGGTCATCCTCCGTCAACACAGATACAACTGGTTACAAAGCAGGTGCATTAGGTGTTGAAACCTTGATCAATGCCGTTCCTGAGATGAAAAGTATTGCAAATGTCAGTGGTGAGCAAGTGGTTAACGTAGGTAGCCCCGATGTTAATAATGAAATCCTCTTAAAACTTGCCAAACGCACCAACGAACTGCTTGCCAGAGATGATGTAGATGGTATTGTCATTACCCATGGTACAGATACATTGGAAGAAACGGCATACTTCCTCAATCTTGTCGTTAAGAGCGATAAGCCTGTAGTTGTTGTTGGCTCTATGCGCCCAGCCACTGCCATCAGTGCCGATGGTCCATTCAACCTTTATAATGCTGTAAAAGTTGCCGGTGCTTCGGCCTCTAAAGGCCAAGGTGTACTCGTATTGCTGAACGATCGCATCGGTGCAGCAAGATACATTACAAAAACCAACACAACAGCAGTCGATACGTTCAAGTCTGTAGAGCAGGGATACCTTGGAGCTGTTGTAGGCGATCAGGTATACTACTACAACAAATCCACTCATAAGCATACGACCTCTTCTGTATTCGATATCTCTAATCTCACCCAGCTACCACAAGTAGATATTTTATATGAATATCAAAACAACGGTCGTTATTTGTATGATGCAGCCGTAGCAGCTGGTGCCAAGGGTATAGTGGTCGCTGGTTCCGGTAATGGTTCCTTGTCCAAGACCTCCTCAGAAGGCGCAGAGGCTGCAGGTAAAAAAGGAGTTATTATTGCCCGCTCTACCCGCGTAGGAAGTGGAGTTGTGTCCCCGTCGACAAAAGACGCAGCTTCGAACTTTGTGTCCACTGATTCGCTCAATCCGCAAAAAGCACGGATTTTGCTCATGCTCGCTTTGACCCAAACGCACGATGTGAACCAAATTCAATCTTTCTTTAATGAATACTAAGAGCAGTCATTCCAAGTCAAATAAATACAACTTCCTTATTATGAAAAAGAAGCAGCAGTTACGGTTGACCGCCGTACTGCTGCTTCTTTTATGCAAGAAAATAGAGTCTGGGACCGATAACTAATTTATCTGGTTTCCAATCGTTCTGGTCTTATACAGCCATTCGTTTTCCCTTACAGGCAGCATCAAGACTGCTGTTTGGGAATCCCATTCAAGCTTGGAGGATATTTAGCTTGCTTCTCTGGATGAGCAGCGATTTCTTCCTCCAGTATACTTGATTTATTTTGCTGATTATTGATTTTAAGCGGCTTATGTTTGGGCATAAATACTCACCTCCTCGGATTACCATGCCAAGGAGTAAGCTTTTTTATACCGACATACGCCTGCTAATTGTGTAGCTTATAGCACGTTCTGGCCAATCTTTATTCGCCCTGCTTTTGCTCCATTGCTGCTTTTAACAAATCCCCCAAACTGGAGCCAAAAGAATCCTTCTTTTCAAACTGTTTTACTAGCTTTTGCTGTTCCCGTTTGTTTACCCGTTGCTTGTCCTTATCCAGCGTCTCCGTAATGCCGCAGGGTAAGCATCTTACATACAGACCTGCTTTGCCCTCTTTCATTTCCATTTTTTTATGACACTGTGGACAACGTCGATTGGACAAGCGTTTTTCCCCTGAACGACGGTAACCACAATCCGCACTTGGACATACAAGGAACTTGCCTTTCTTCCCTTTTTTCTCCAACAACTTTGTACCACAATCCGGACAATGGCTATTCGTTACGTTATGGGGCTTGTACTCCGCGCTGCTATTTTTCACAGTAGAAACCAATTCTTTCGCCATAGCACGGATAGAATTCAAAAATGGCTCAGGTTGTCCTTGACCACGGGCAATCCGTTCCAACTCCGCTTCCCAACGTGCCGTCAATTCGGGCGTTCGTAGCTGTGGAGCCGCCAGTTCGATCAGTTGCTTGCCTTTGCCAGTTGGATGCATCACGTTCCCCTGGCGCTCTATCGTATCCGAGCTGACGAGTTTCTCGATCAGATCTGCACGAGTAGCTGGTGTACCCAGGCCGTGCTTTTCCATCTGAGCGAGCAGGGCTGCTTCTGTATAACGCTTCGGCGGCATCGTTCGTCCAGCTCGTACAATACAACGCTGCAATTGGACGGAATCTCCTTTTTTCAGCTCAGGCAAAATAACGCCCCGTCCATTATTTTCACGATCATCTATCTCTTCATCGTCCAATTCATAATGACTTTCGTCATATACAGCACGCCAACCGCTATCTTTTATGGTTGTACCTTTTACCTGAAATGTTTCTTGCCCCACCATGACCGATACAGCTACAGCATCATAACGTGCAGGTGGGTAGAACAAACTGATAAAACGGCGTGCAATCAGATCATACAGCTTACGTTCCTCTGGGCTTAACTGATTAAGTAATAATGTCTGCTCAGTAGGTATAATCGCATGGTGGTCTGTGACTTTACTGTCATCCACAACCCGCTTTGTGATTGGCAATTTGTTACGCAATAGCGGACGTGCTAAAGAAGCATACGGACCCACTGCTACGCTACTGAGTCTTTCCTTAAGTGAATCCACCATATCGGATGTAAGATAACGGCTATCTGTACGTGGATAAGTCACCAGCTTATGCTGCTCATACAGACGTTGAAGAACATTGGACGTCTGTTTGGCCGAGAAACCGTAGCGCTGGTTAGCATCTCTTTGCAGCTCAGTTAAATCATACGCCAGCGGATGAGGCTCGTTCTTTTCACTCTTTTTCACACTCACCACTGTACCTTTGGCCCCTTCGAGCCTGCGGCGTAAAGTCTCTACTTGAGTACGGTCAAACATGCGCGAATCCCCGTTTTCTGCCCGCCAAGTTGCTTGAAAATGGCCAAAATCCGCCGTCAAAGTATCATATTCCTGAGAACGAAACTGGGTGATCTCCTTCTCACGTTCCATGATCATTCCCAGTGTTGGTGTCTGTACCCTTCCAGCCGAAAGCTGAGCGTTATAACGAACCGTTAACGCGCGGGTTACATTGAGACCAATCATCCAGTCTGCTTCAGCCCTACAGCGAGCCGATTCATATAAACGATCAAACTGCTGGCCAGGCAATAATTTCGCGAAACCTGCCTTAATTGCCTTATCCGTCTGCGAGGAAATCCATAAGCGTCGGAAAGGCTTTTTCCAGTTTGCCATTTGTATAATCCATCGTGCCAGCAGTTCTCCTTCACGAGCAGCATCTGTTGCCACGATAAGTTCTCCAATGTCCTGTCGTTTCATAAGCTGCTGTACAGCTTTGAACTGATGATTACTTTCCCGCAATACCTTTAACTTGGAGTTCTTCGGAAGAATGGGCAAGTCCTCCAAGTTCCAAGTCGCATACTTAGAATCGTAATCCTCAGGCTCTGCTAATCCGACCAAATGACCCAAAGCCCATGTCACTACATACTTAGGTCCTTCTATATAACTTTTATGCTTCTCTCGGCTGCCCATCACACGTGCAATCTCTCTGGCCACGGATGGTTTTTCTGCCAATACCAATACCTTCATGTTACGCTCCTTTCTCTCATAATGTTAATTATACCATCCTGCCATCTTACGATAAATCTAATGCCAACCAACGTCTCTTTATCAACATCATCTTTACACACTATTACTATTGCTTATGCATTAGACAGCTTACAAATCAGGCACACTCCATTTTAATAGCAGACCCGCATAGGTCAGGCCTCCCCCGAATCCATATAACACCACATGTTGTCCATATCTTAAACGCCCATCATCCAATCCACACTGTAAAGCCAACGGAATGGACGCCGCCGAGGTATTGCCATAAAACTCTACACTCGTCAGCGTTTTTTCTAAAGGTACTGTACTTTTTTCACATATGGACTCAATCATTCTCAGATTAGCGCTATGAGGTACAAACCAGTCAAGGTCTTCTTTCTCCATATTTGCCTTATCCATTAATCTTTCGATGCCAGCTGGAACAGAGCGTACAGCCCATTTATAAACCTCACGTCCATTTTGAGCAATAAAGCCATTATCTTGCAGCTTCTCTCCATCCAAATAGTTAGATAATCCTGCGCGGTAAAGATGTGCTCCACCTTGCCCAAAGGTTCCTATATCTGCGGTCAAAAATGATCCTTCATCCTCTTCATATTCAACAAGTGCGACTCCTGCTCCATCTCCAAAAAGAACACATGTCGTCCGGTCGGTATAATCTGTAATTTTGGATAATGTCTCTGCTCCAATCACTAGAACCTTACGATGTAGACCACCCGTAATAAGACCATTCGCCAAATGAAGTCCATAGGCAAAGCCTGCGCATGCAGCACTAACATCCATTGATCCTGTATTTGGAATATTAAAATAAGCCTGAATACGGGAAGCCGTACTTGGAAAATAGTAATCAGGTGTACTTGTCGCTACAATGATCATGTCAACATCGTCCACATTTACGTTATAAAGGTTAACCATACGTTTAATAGCTTGTATACATAAATCAGATACGTACTGATCTTCAGCCGCGATTCGTCGTTCCCGCATACCCGTTCGTTGTACAATCCACTCGTCACTAGTTTCCACAAGTTTCTCCAAGTCGGCGTTTGTTAAAATCCGTTCAGGTACATAAGTGCCAAGGGCCGTTAACTTTGCTTTTGAATTCAACATTCTGATCACTCTCCTTTATAATTCTTATTCATATTATAACACCAGATACTAATACCTGGTACTAATTTTCTTTAAAAAATGTCTATCTATGTACTAGCTAATATCCACAGATTCAGTCGAACTTATAACTAACTTACTCTAATAAAAAATACTACTGAAATTTAACACAAAAAAAAGATCATGATCTCAGTGAGATCATGATCTTTTTTACTTGTTGCTTGGCAACGTCCTACTCTCCCAGGACCCTGCGGTCCAAGTACCATCGGCGCTGGAGGGCTTAACGGTCGTGTTCGGGATGGGTACGTGTGGAACCCCTCCGCTATCGCCACCAAACATGAATTTGCCTCGCAAATTCTAACTTCAAGGTTACACCCTGAAAACTGGATCCGAAACTTCCTTGCGCTTTATCTTTAGGATAAGCCCTCGACCGATTAGTATTGGTCAGCTCCATGCATTACTGCACTTCCACCCCCAACCTATCTACCTCGTCGTCTTCAAGGGGTCTTACTCATTGGGAAATCTCATCTTGAGGGGGGCTTCACGCTTAGATGCTTTCAGCGCTTATCCCTTCCGTACATAGCTACCCAGCGGTGCTCCTGGCGGAACAACTGGTACACCAGCGGTACGTCCATCCCGGTCCTCTCGTACTAAGGACAGCTCCTCTCAAATTTCCTACGCCCACGACAGATAGGGACCGAACTGTCTCACGACGTTCTGAACCCAGCTCGCGTACCGCTTTAATGGGCGAACAGCCCAACCCTTGGGACCTACTTCAGCCCCAGGATGCGATGAGCCGACATCGAGGTGCCAAACCTCCCCGTCGATGTGGACTCTTGGGGGAGATAAGCCTGTTATCCCCAGGGTAGCTTTTATCCGTTGAGCGATGGCCCTTCCATGCGGTACCACCGGATCACTAAGCCCGACTTTCGTCCCTGCTCGACTTGTAGGTCTCGCAGTCAAGCTCCCTTCTGCCTTTGCACTCTTCGAATGATTTCCAACCATTCTGAGGGAACCTTGGGGCGCCTCCGTTACTCTTTAGGAGGCGACCGCCCCAGTCAAACTGCCCACCTGACACTGTCCTCGTACCGGATCACGGTACCAAGTTAGAACCTAGATACGATCAGGGTGGTATCCCAAGGATGCCTCCCTTCAAGCTGGCGCTCAAGGTTCAACGGCTCCCACCTATCCTGTACAGATCGTACCCAAATTCAATATCAAGCTGCAGTAAAGCTCCATGGGGTCTTTCCGTCTTGTCGCGGGTAACCTGCATCTTCACAGGTATTAAAATTTCACCGGATCTCTCGTTGAGACAGCGCCCAAGTCGTTACGCCATTCGTGCGGGTCAGAATTTACCTGACAAGGAATTTCGCTACCTTAGGACCGTTATAGTTACGGCCGCCGTTTACTGGGGCTTCGGTTCATAGCTTCGCCCGAAGGCTTACCACTCCCCTTAACCTTCCAGCACCGGGCAGGCGTCAGCCCGTATACTTCGCCTTGCGGCTTCGCACAGACCTGTGTTTTTGCTAAACAGTCGCTTGGGCCTTTTCACTGCGGCCCCCTCGGGCTATTCACCCTACCGAGGCACCCCTTCTCCCGAAGTTACGGGGTCATTTTGCCGAGTTCCTTAACGAGAGTTCTTCCGCGCGCCTTAGAATTCTCTTCTCGCCTACCTGTGTCGGTTTGCGGTACGGGCACCTTCTCCTGGCTAGAGGCTTTTCTTGGCAGTCTGAGATCATGACCTTCGCTACTATAATTTTCGCTCCCCATCACAGCCCAGCCTTCACGATGTGCGGATTTGCCTACACATCAGCCTCACTGCTTAGACGGACATCCATCAGTCCGCGTCACTACCCTACTGCGTCACCCCATTGCTCATAACGGATTACGGTGGTACAGGAATTTCTACCTGTTGTCCTTCGACTACGCCTATCGGCCTCGCCTTAGGTCCCGACTTACCCTGAGCGGACGAACCTTCCTCAGGAACCCTTAGGCTTTCGGCGGATCTGATTCTCACAGATCTTTTCGTTACTCATACCGGCATTCTCACTTGAATGCAGTCCAGCGCTCCTTCCGGTACACCTTCAACCCGCATTCAACGCTCCCCTACCCCTGATGCAAAGCATCAAGCCATAGCTTCGGTGGTGTGTTTAGCCCCGTTACATTTTCGGCGCAGAGTCACTCGACCAGTGAGCTATTACGCACTCTTTCAATGGTGGCTGCTTCTAAGCCAACATCCTGGTTGTCTGTGCAACTCCACATCCTTTCCCACTTAACACACACTTGGGGACCTTAGCTGATGGTCTGGGCTGTTTCCCTTTCGACAATGGATCTTAGCACTCACTGTCTGACTCCCGGAACTAAATCTATGGCATTCGGAGTTTGACTGAGCTTGGTAACCCTTGCGGGCCCCGCACCCAATCAGTGCTCTACCTCCACGATTCTTTTTTCCGAGGCTAGCCCTAAAGCTATTTCGGGGAGAACCAGCTATCTCCGGGTTCGATTGGAATTTCTCCGCTACCCCCACCTCATCCCCGCATTTTTCAACATGCGTGGGTTCGGGCCTCCAGTGCGTGTTACCGCACCTTCACCCTGGACAGGGGTAGATCACCCGGTTTCGGGTCTACGTCCACGTACTCATTCGCCCTATTCAGACTCGCTTTCGCTGCGGCTTCAGCTCTTCACCTTAACCTTGCACGGGAACGTAACTCGCCGGTTCATTCTACAAAAGGCACGCCATCACCCCTAAATTGGGCTCTGACTTCTTGTAAGCACACGGTTTCAGGATCTATTTCACTCCCCTTCCGGGGTGCTTTTCACCTTTCCCTCACGGTACTGCTTCACTATCGGTCGCCAGGGAGTATTTAGCCTTGACAGATGGTCCTGCCGGATTCATACGGGGTTTCACGTGCCCCGCACTACTCGGGATCCGTCTCGGAGGGAACAGGTTTTGAACTACAGGGCTTTTACCTTCTCTGGCGGGCCTTTCCAGACCTCTTCATCTAACCGGTTCCTTTGTAACTCCATGTGAGACGTCCCACAACCCCAAGGAGCAAGCTCCTTGGTTTGGGCTAATCCGCGTTCGCTCGCCGCTACTGACGGAATCACTATTGTTTTCTCTTCCTCAGGGTACTTAGATGTTTCAGTTCCCCTGGTCTGCCTCTCACTCACCTATGAATTCAGTGAGTAGTGACTGTCGATGAAGACAGCCGGGTTTCCCCATTCGGACATCCCCGGATCAAAGCTTGCTTACAGCTCCCCGAGGCTTTATCGTTGTTCGCCACGTCCTTCGTCGGCTCCTGGCGCCTAGGCATCCTCCGTGTGCTCTTTGTAGCTTAACCTAGTATCTACAATGTAAATACGATTCGCTACTTTAAGTTTTCTTGTTTACACAAGATCAGCTTAAAGGAATATTCTAAAACGCAATTTCGTTTCGGTATCCAGTTTTCAAGGTGCAATTTGAGAGTTTGAACTCTCAAAACTGAGCAACGAGTGAGTAGTTTTTAAAGCTTATGCTTCATATTTGAATGTTTCCATTGCAGGAAACGATTCTCCATAGAAAGGAGGTGATCCAGCCGCACCTTCCGATACGGCTACCTTGTTACGACTTCACCCCAATCATCTACCCCACCTTCGGCGGCTGGCTCCTTGCGGTTACCTCACCGACTTCGGGTGTTGTAAACTCTCGTGGTGTGACGGGCGGTGTGTACAAGACCCGGGAACGTATTCACCGCGGCATGCTGATCCGCGATTACTAGCAATTCCGACTTCATGTAGGCGAGTTGCAGCCTACAATCCGAACTGAGACCGGCTTTTCTAGGATTGGCTCCACCTCGCGGCTTCGCTTCCCGTTGTACCGGCCATTGTAGTACGTGTGTAGCCCAGGTCATAAGGGGCATGATGATTTGACGTCATCCCCACCTTCCTCCGGTTTGTCACCGGCAGTCTGCTTAGAGTGCCCAGCTTGACCTGCTGGCAACTAAGCATAAGGGTTGCGCTCGTTGCGGGACTTAACCCAACATCTCACGACACGAGCTGACGACAACCATGCACCACCTGTCTCCTCTGTCCCGAAGGAAAGGTCTATCTCTAGACCGGTCAGAGGGATGTCAAGACCTGGTAAGGTTCTTCGCGTTGCTTCGAATTAAACCACATACTCCACTGCTTGTGCGGGTCCCCGTCAATTCCTTTGAGTTTCAGTCTTGCGACCGTACTCCCCAGGCGGAATGCTTAATGTGTTAACTTCGGCACCAAGGGTATCGAAACCCCTAACACCTAGCATTCATCGTTTACGGCGTGGACTACCAGGGTATCTAATCCTGTTTGCTCCCCACGCTTTCGCGCCTCAGCGTCAGTTACAGCCCAGAGAGTCGCCTTCGCCACTGGTGTTCCTCCACATCTCTACGCATTTCACCGCTACACGTGGAATTCCACTCTCCTCTTCTGCACTCAAGCTCTCCAGTTTCCAGTGCGACCCGAAGTTGAGCCTCGGGATTAAACACCAGACTTAAAGAGCCGCCTGCGCGCGCTTTACGCCCAATAATTCCGGACAACGCTTGCCCCCTACGTATTACCGCGGCTGCTGGCACGTAGTTAGCCGGGGCTTTCTTCTCAGGTACCGTCACTCTTGTAGCAGTTACTCTACAAGACGTTCTTCCCTGGCAACAGAGCTTTACGATCCGAAAACCTTCATCACTCACGCGGCGTTGCTCCGTCAGGCTTTCGCCCATTGCGGAAGATTCCCTACTGCTGCCTCCCGTAGGAGTCTGGGCCGTGTCTCAGTCCCAGTGTGGCCGATCACCCTCTCAGGTCGGCTACGCATCGTCGCCTTGGTAGGCCTTTACCCCACCAACAAGCTAATGCGCCGCAGGCCCATCCACAAGTGACAGATTGCTCCGTCTTTCCTCCTTCTCCCATGCAGGAAAAGGATGTATCGGGTATTAGCTACCGTTTCCGGTAGTTATCCCTGTCTTGTGGGCAGGTTGCCTACGTGTTACTCACCCGTCCGCCGCTAGGTTATGTAGAAGCAAGCTTCTACATAACCCCGCTCGACTTGCATGTATTAGGCACGCCGCCAGCGTTCGTCCTGAGCCAGGATCAAACTCTCCATTAAAGACCAACCGAAGTTGGTTATAGAAAGAGCGATTAGCTCATGTTGAAACTGACGAGATAAAATATCTCATTGTTTGATTTTGCGAACAAAATCAGTTTACTCACTCGTTGTTCAGTTTTCAAAGATCAAACACTTCTTTTTCGAATCAGCTCGTCGCTTCATCAACTCTTATATCATATCATTTCCGAACCAACCTTGCAAGCTTTTTTTCAAAGTCTTTTTTGAAACATTCGCTCACAACCTTGTGTTTCTTGGCCGGAATTAGAATATACCATATGTATTTTTAGTTTGCAAGTATTATTTATATAAAATTTCACAACACTTATTTATCAATCGTTTTCTTTCATATATTACTTGTTTTGTTTTTACTCGTGGTAAACTAAAAAAAAGAACCTCCTCCCTTTTAAACAACAGGAAAGAGGTTCTGTATTTGATATCTACTGAATTATTCGGAGCCCATAAAGGCAAAGCGGATTACTACAATAATAGCAAGCACCCACATAAGCCAGTGAATTTTAACTTTATTGCTGGTAAACAGATTACTGAACACTGCCAGCACAACGTAAGACAGAATACCAGCAGAAATACCATTCGCAATTCCACCTGTAAAAGGCATCAAAACGATGGTCAGAAACGCTGGGAATGCCAACAGGAAGTTATCCCAGTCAATATTACGAACCTGACTCATCATCAACACCCCAACGATAATCAAAGCCGGAGCAGTAGCCGCAGAAGGCACAACCAGAGCCAGCGGCGCAATAAAGAGGGCCAACAAGAACAGAACGCCTGTCGTTACAGCAGTGAGACCTGTACGTCCACCTTCTTCTACCCCTGCGGAGCTTTCTACAAATGCTGTAATTGTACTTGTACCCAATACTGCACCAGTACTTACGCCAACAGCATCTACCAGCATCGCTTTACCGATAATTTTCTCGCCTTTTTTCTTATCTTTCATTATGCCTGCACGTGTAGCTGTACCTACCAGCGTACCGAAGGTATCAAACAACTCTACAAATGTGAAGATGAAAATAATATCAAACAGACCAATATGCAAAGCTGCCTTCAGATCTAACTGACCTACTGCCAAATTGCTGAAATTTGGAATCCAGTGCCCTGTTGTCAAGCTACTCAGATCCGTTACACCCATCGGAATACCGATTAATGTAGTAGCTACGATTCCAATCAGCAATGCGCCTTTGACCCGAACGACCATCAACGCTGCGATAATGAGTAACCCGATTAGCGCCAGCAACGCATCCTTTTGATGTACCAGACTACCCAGAACCAAATTAAAAGCATGACCCGGAACCGGTTGACCAACATCTGTCCCTGGAACAATACTCACCATAACCAGATTACAAAGCTTGAAACCAACAATTGTGATAAACAAGCCAATACCAACTGTAATAGCAGTTTTTAAATTTTCCGGAACTGCAACAAGCAGCATCTGTCTTACCCGGGTAACGGTTAAAATCAGAAAGACGATACCGGATATAAATACAGCGCCAAGTGCCGCTTGCCAAGTAATCATCCCATTAGAACTCAAGACTACAGTCATAAAGTAAGCATTCAAGCCCATCCCTGGCGCCATACCGATTGGCACATTTACAAACAAGCCCATCAGAATGGTAACTAAACCTGCACCTACTGCTGTTGCAAAGAAAACAGCTTCACTAGGCATCCCCGCTCCAGTTGGTCCCAAAAAGGTATTGTTGACCACTAGGATATAAGCCATGGTCATAAAAGTAGTAATCCCCGCAATAATCTCGGTGCGGACGTTTGTGCCATGTTCCTTTAATTTAAAGAAACGCTCCATGAGTCGTAATTCCTCCTACGCAAAGCATACTCGTATTGTTGTCGTTCACTTGCTGTAATATTCGCCTTTATATACGCTATATTACATCCGTTATTTTAGGCTCTCGCCTACGGCTTGTCAACAGAAAAAACGAATGTTACAAATTAAACACATATGTATTGTTCGGAAAACAGATAACCCGCGAGCTATTATACAGCTGGCGGGTTATCATTTAGAATAATCAGATATTTTTGTACTTATCAAAAGCATCAGCTGTATCCGGTATATTTTCCAGATAAACGATCTTCCCTTCTGCATTCAGTCGGGCTTTGTCCACTCCAGTAAGTGTATAAACTTCGCCTGTTGCCTTTTTACCGCACACTGCCCATCTGGTTTGATAGGTATCAGCTTCTTCAGCTGATTAATCGTTCTCTACTTACTTGATCATCTTTTGCTAAATCGTTTCTTCTAAAATCTTCATCGAGTGGCCTCCAAAATCATTTTGTCCTCGCACATTTCACATATTCTTCACATTGCTAGACATACGCTGTAGTGCATCTGTTAAAGCCACAATTTCCTCATCTGCAAACTTATAAAGGAACTTTTCTTGAAAGGCTTGTCTTTGCTCTGTCAAAACTTGCAGCTCTTGAATTCCTAATTCGGTTAAACGTATATAGGTTACACGCTTATCCTGCTCTTTTTTACTTCGTAAAATCAGACCTTCCTCCTCCAGCCTTTTCAGATGCCGGGTCACTGCTGCACCATCCAGAACGAGCAGATGTTGAAGCTCCAGCTGACTTAATTCCTGACGATGATTAATATGATACAAAATTTCGACCTTGGTGAAGCTGGTTTTTAGCTGTGCTTCAAAAGCGTTATTCATTTCTTTACACAAAAGATGCATTCGATAAAATAGCTGGCTTTTTTCAGAACAATGTTTGATGACAAATCCTCCTTCTAATACTTGACCCATCAATTGATTCATCAAGCATTATACACCCTCACTAAAAATAAACAAGTCCTGAGACAAGTCTATATACAAATCCTACATTCACAAAAAAATGCTCAAGCTAAACGAATAGATTGAGCATTCCAGAATTTGTAGTTAAGGTCATTCGATGTCTTTCCTACTCTATTAGATCGTATTATTGATTTCGATAAATTTATGTTCAATTGCTGTCATTTCGTGATTGGGACGGGATATTAAATATGTATCCATGTAGCCAAAAATTGAAGGAACCGGTAAATAAGACGTTACTTTAAATTGTCGCGCCAGCTTTTTGGACATAAGGGTAATCCCCATTCCCATCAGAGCGAATTCTACCATCGTATCAAATATTCCAACCTCGACAACCTCCCCATGGGTCAATTGCATGCCCTGATACATCTTCTCTAAATGCGTGAGGTACAGGCAGCTATCCGACAATATGATAATAGAAGCTCCTTGCAATACCTGTTGGAGATCCGAGCCCTCGTGTATACCTTTCCCCACCAGCACAAGCTCTTCACGGCATATTTTTTGATAATGAATATATGGGTTGGTAGGATATCCTGTAACAAAAGCAATATCAAGCTCGCCGTCGAGGATGAATTGCTCCATTTCCGTGGTAGTTCCGGTTTTTAATGTCACCGAAGCCTGCGGGTACATCTCATATACCTTCGTTAGCGCCCTTGTTGTTTCACCTGCTACAATGGACTGCATTGTGCCGACACGCAATTTTTCCTCCTGGGGTCTCATTTTCATCTCCGTGTCTTGCCATAGCAGTAAAATTTGCTTGTACTGAGCATATAGAATTTCGCCTGCGGGTGTCAGTTCCATACCACGAGGCTTTCGGTAAAATAACGCTGTGCCGTAATAGGCCTCCAGCTTCTTTATTTTTGCTGTCATATTCGATTGCAGATGATTCAGCTTCTGGGCAGCTTCTGTTAGACTTCTAAGTTCCGCCACTGAAACGAATGCCTGCATATTTTGAATATCCACCTCTTTCCCTCCCATTAAATAAAATGATATCTATATCATTAACAAACATTATTCTTTATGAGTTAAGTGTATTATATTGGGCTTGAGCGGTATTTACTACCCACATTTTAAAAACAGGAGGGATGGCGCATGGTTCAACAGAAGATTCGCGCAGGTATCGTAGGTGGTTCAATGAATAACAAATGGGCCAGCCAAACTCATATTCCGGCTTTGCTCAAGCACCCGAACTTGGATATTACAGCCATCGGCACTTCCCGTATGGAGAGTGCACGAAAAAGTGCAAAAGGCGTGGGGGCGTCATTAGCTTTTGACGATGCGAAAAAGCTCGCAGCTTCCAAGGAAGTGGACATGGTCGTGGTGAGCGTAAAAGTTCCCCATCATAACGAGGCCGTAATGGCGGCTATTCAAGAGGGGAAGCATATTTTTTGTGAGTGGCCTCTAGGAGCCAACACTGCGGAAGCTGCTGAAATGGCTAAGGCGGCGGAACTGGCGGGCATTCATCATACCGTCGGCTTGCAGGCACGGCAGGATTTTGAGGTTCAAATGATGAAAAAACTGGTGGAAGACGGGACAATTGGTGAAATTGTATCCTGTCATATGCAAGTAGCTACTTCTGGCAAAGGAGGACGAACAGATCAGGATACGGCATACTTGCTGAATAGAGCCAGTGGTGCCAACCTACTAACCATTAACGGGGGACATTCTTTGGATGCACTGCAATACATCGTTGGTGAATTCCGCGAGCTATCGGCCATCACATCATCCCGTTATAACGAAGCCATTATTCAGGAAACGGGTGAAATCATTGCCAAGGATACAGCCGATCAAATTCTGATTCACGGGCTGTTGGAAAAAGGAACTCCGGTATCGGTTCACATTCAGGGCGGGGTGAATTCTAAGTTTGAGCTAGAGATTCAGGGGAAAAAGGGCAGTTTGCGTTTGAGCCAGAATCCTTCGCTTGGACATGTTCAATTTGGGAATCTGACGCTTGAAAAACTTGTATATGATCAGGGAAGTCATCAAAGTTATATTCCTAATGGCTTTTTTGAACCCATACGCATAGCTGCTGAACCTGATGGCTGCTTAGACTTTCCCAAAGAAGGAGTAACCCTGAATGTAGCCAAGGCCCATCATGTATTTGCCGAGGATATTTTGACGGGCACCCGTCTCGCCCCCGATTTCAACCATGCACTAAAGCTGCATCAGCTACTGGATTGCATTGAGGAATCGGCTGCAACCGGCAAAAAGATTATATGGTAAGGTAGATTTATAAAAAAAGAACCTTCAATATCAAGATAGATGTGGAATTGAAGGTTTTTTATAATATTAATCAGTTGAAATTCTCCTTTATTTAATAAAGTCATGCATTCTCGACTTTTATACTATCACCTTCAACCAAAATAAATTCCGCGTTGCTGATTGGATATAAATTTAGTTGGCTGCCATATTCCTCAATGATGTTCTCCACCGCTTTTTTAAACGGGATGTTCGTATGGTGGGGGACTGGATAGAATTCAATTATTCCGAGCGCAGCAAAAGAATCCAAAGCAGGCGCCTCCTGCACATTGTCCATAAGTCGGACATACTCGATATTCGATGATAAAATCATCGAACCTGCCGATTCGCCTATATACAACTTCCCTGCATTAACTTCTTCAGCAATGATTTTGTCAGCCCCGCTTCTTCTTAACTCTTGAAGTAAATAAAATGTGTTGCCTCCGGTAATATAAATATAGTCATTTTCTCTAATTTTACTTTCTATTTCATTCAATGTTGCTGTGCTGATTTCGATTTCATCCACGACTAATCCTAAATTCTCTAATGCTTTTTTCCCTGTATTCACATAAAACTTAACTTTCTCTGGAATACTTGCGGTGGGGATGAAAGTGACTGTTTTTCCTTCCAAGTTTTCATCGGCGAAATGGACTAAGCATGGTGCGACATCCTTAAATGAGGACGACAAAAATAATTTTCTCATGTCTTTATTCTCCTTAGAATAGCGTTTAATGAAATGGGATATGTAACACTCTAATCTAGATAAATTATAAAATATATTAGTATCAAAACATGACACCATTAGAGGATGACATGAAAAAAAAACGTTTAATTCCATATTTGCTTTAAGCTATCTATAGCTTAAAGCAAATAAAATCATATAAAAAAAGGAGACATTACCATTGAATAATATCTCCTTTTTTCAGTCTTCATATTCCGTTTTGTAACAACAAATGAATTTATATCTTCGTAGCATGAGGCAATACTATTCGCCTTTAGCTAAAACCCAATTGAGGTTGCCGTGTAGTAAACTTTCCCGAGCAAAGGTTCAACCTTGCCCCCGTAAAAAAGACTCCAACCGCATAGCGATAGTTCGCCGATGCGGAGGAGCCTGATGTTGTATTGGTGAATCTCAAAGGGTTCGTGGTTAAGATGCGGGAGTCTCCACGCTTATTCCCACTCGATTGTTGCTGGTGGTTTGGACGTTACGTCGTACACGATACGATTGACGTTGTCCACTTCATTGACGATACGAACGGAGATTTTCTCCAATACGTCCCAAGGGATACGTGCCCAGTCCGCGGTCATGCCGTCGATCGAGGTTACTGCGCGAATACCTACAGTGTAGGAATACGTACGGGCATCGCCCATAACGCCAACGCTCTTCATATTCGGCAGAGCGGTGAAGTATTGCCAAATTTCCCGATCCAGACCCGCTTTGGCAATCTCCTCGCGCAAAATAAAGTCAGAATCACGTACAATCTTGAGCTTGTCCTCTGTTACTTCGCCCAATACACGGATGGCAAGACCCGGACCTGGGAATGGCTGACGCCATACAATTTCGGCCGGAAGTCCGCATTCTTCGCCGACTTTACGCACTTCATCCTTGAACAAAGCATTCAGTGGCTCGATCAGTTTGAATTTCATGTCTTCCGGTAAACCGCCTACGTTATGGTGCGACTTGATGGTTTGCGCCGTTGCTGTTCCGCTCTCTACAATATCTGTGTACAACGTGCCTTGTGCCAGGAAGTCAAAATCATCGAATTTAGCTGATTCTTCTTCAAAGACGTAAATAAACTCGTTACCGATGATTTTACGTTTTTGTTCCGGATCATCCACTCCTGCCAGTTTGGACAGGAAACGTTCACGTGCATCAATTTTGACAACTTTCATATCAAATTTACCAACGAACGTCTCCATTACACTTTCGGCTTCACCCTTGCGCAGCAGTCCGTGATCAATGAACATACATGTCAGTTGGTCTCCGATCGCTCTGTGAATAAGCATGGCTACAACGGAAGAATCTACGCCGCCACTTAAAGCGCACAGTACTTTCTTGTCGCCTACTTGCTGACGGATTTCACGGATTTGCTCTTCAATGAACGATTCCATGGTCCAGTTGCCTTCACAGCCGCACACTTCATACAGGAAGTTGCTAATCATCTCATTACCTTGAACAGAATGACGTACCTCTGGATGGAATTGTACTGCATACAGATTCCGTTCCAGATTACTCATCGCAGCAATCGGCGCACTCTCTGTTCCCGCATCCAGTGTAAAGCCGGTTGGCAGATCTGTAACGTGATCGCCATGGCTCATCCACACGGTTTGACGGGAATCCAGTCCTTTAGTCAACCGAGCGCCCTCATTGAATTGCACGTCTGCTTTGCCATATTCACGCTTGCCCGCACGTTCTACCTTACCGTCCAGTTGATGAGCCATCAGTTGCATGCCATAACAAATACCAAAGATAGGGATGCCAAGATCATAAATTGCCCGATCCACCTGAGGAGCATTGTCTGTATATACGCTGGAAGGTCCGCCTGAGAAAACAATCCCTTTCGGCGCCAGCTCTCTCAGCTTCTCCGCAGGCGTATTGTATGGAAGGAGCTCGCTATATACGCCGAGATCCCGAATTCTTCTTGCAATTAACTGGTTGTATTGTCCTCCAAAATCGAGAACTACAACGATTTCATTAGGCTTATTCATTACCGTGCCTCCCTCAATTGTTCGTTTCATTATACGCAACGATAAAACAACACGTCAAGAAATCAACCATAGTTGAGTGGTCATGAAAAGATTGATAAAATAAATTGATTCTAAATTACTTAATCTGTCCGTAGGAGTGTACACAATGGATGTGCTGAAGTGGATCGCGCAATTGTTCGAAGAATATGGATACGGCGTCCTTTTTTTCGGCTTGCTGCTGGAATTTATTGCCTTGCCTTTTCCCGGGGAAACCACGATGGCTTATGCGGGATATCTTTCCTATGCCGGTACCCTGGATTTCAGCAAGTTGGTGCTGCTAGCGTTTTTGGGCACAACCATCGGTATGACCATTACCTACTTTATCGGAAAATGGGCTGGACTCCCCTTTATTCAGAAGTACGGCAAATGGGTTTTGTTATCGCCGGACAAGCTTCAGAAAACACAAAAGTGGTTTCAACGTTATGGATACTGGCTTATTTTCCTTGGATATTTCATTCCAGGTGTCCGGCATTTTACAGGCTATTTTGCTGGAATTATAGCTCTTTCTTTTCGTAAATTTGTCTTGTATGCTTACAGCGGTGCTTTATTCTGGGTCGTCCTCTTTCTAAGCATTGGCAAGCTGTTTGGTCCGCAATGGGATGCCATTTTCCATTTGGTTGAGCTATACGCACTACGAATCGCAGCTGTCGTTGGGTTCATCATCCTGCTGTATTTTATATATCGGTGGAGAAGCTTCCTGTTTGGATCGCTATACAAATCCAAAAAATCGGTAAAAACCAGCAACAAGGATGACACGGAATAGTCACACTCCTGCCGCCTTATGACTACAGGCCCTTGCATAATATATCGAAATCACGAAAGGTATTACTACATCCCCCGCTCTTCCAGCCGAGCCCACCATTCACGGCTCCATCATTTCGGGCGCTCCCCTTACTCCAAACATAGACAATCCGATAATACCTTGGCTCTACGTCGTCAGCATACCCAACAATCGACCCTGTAAATACAATGGGGTCAAGCATAAATTCATATTTTCAGAGCATACTAAGCCAACAAACTCCAATATCGGAGGATTTTACGTATGCCGAATCCGAATAAAAGTTGTCCACTTACTCATGTATCCTCTAACTTGAAAGATAATGTAAATCATATCGAGAGCTCCTTTGGAAACAGCGGAGATGTAATCATTAAAGAGCTACTATGGATGCAGAAATGGCCAGCGGCTCTGTTTTATATCGATGGTCTGGTCAACACTCAATTACTTCATGATTCCGTCCTGCGTTCATTAATGCGCGTAAACGAACATCATGTACCGGAGGGCACAGAACCATTCGACTATTTGAAGGATCAAATTTTGATTGCAGGTAACTCGGGTAGTGTGGATGAAATGGATGCCTTATTCAACCAGATGCTATCCGGCGGTATTATCATTTTGCTGGACGGATACGCAAAGGGCATATGGATTGATGCTGTCGGTTGGGAGGATCGCAGTGTTAGCGAGCCCCAATCCCAAAGTGTCGTACGGGGTCCAATGGAGGCTTTTACCGAAAATTTGCGTACTAATACTGCTCTGATTCGCAGACGAATCCGCGATCCGCGCCTGTGGATGGAAACAAGACAGATCGGGCAAGTCACCCACACCAACGTGGCTGTAATGTATGTCAAAGGCATCGCTGACGAAGGAGTTATTCAGGAACTGAGAGAACGTTTGGACCGAATTGATATTGACGGAATTCTGGAAGGGGGTTACATCGAGGAGGAAATTCAGGATGAAACCTTCACCCTGTTCCCCACCATTTATAACAGCGAGCGTCCGGATTCAGTCGCTGCCAGCCTGCTGGAAGGCCGAATTGCTATCTTGGTGGACGGGACACCCTTTGTTCTGTTGATTCCCGCACTATTTGTGCAATTTTTCCAGTCACCGGAGGATTATTACCAGCGTGCTGATATCAGCACGTTGTTGCGTTTGCTGCGTTTCTTTTCCTTTTTTATCGCTATGCTTGCGCCAGCAGTTTATATTGCGGTAACTACCTTTCATCAAGAGATGATACCTACAAACTTATTGGTCAGTCTCGCTGCACAAAGGGAAGGCGTACCGTTTCCGGCTTTTGTCGAGGCGATGCTCATGGAAATAACTTATGAAATTTTGCGTGAAGCAGGAGTTCGAATTCCCAAGACTGTCGGACAGGCCGTATCCATCGTAGGTACACTGGTCATTGGACAAGCAGCCGTGGATGCAGGAGTGGTCTCGGCGGCTATGGTTATTGTTGTGTCCATTACAGCGATCTCCAGCTATGTTATTCCGGAAAACGGTCTTTCCATTGCGGTTCGTATTGCCCGCTTTGCCTTAATGATGCTAGCTGCAGCCTTCGGGCTTCTTGGAATATTGATGGGGGTAATCGTACTTTTACTGCATTTGACCAGTCTGCGATCCTTCGGAGTATCTTATATGAGCCCGTTCGGTCCCTATGTGGAAAGCGATATAAAAGATACGCTGTTTCGCCTACCTTGGCCTCGCATGAAGACACGGCCTCAATCCATCTCTATCCAAAATACGATTCGCCAAAAAACGAAAAGAAGACGGATTGGCAATAAATCGAAAACCAGAAGGGATCAGCCATGAAGCAGACCATACATTTGTTCTTCGTCTGGGGACTGATTGTATTACTATTAGGTGGTTGCTGGGATCGCAAAGAATTAAACGAGCTGGGCATCGCTATTGGGATCGGAGTGGATATGGAAGGTGACCAGTATCAGGTGACAGCTCAGGTGGTTATTCCTTCGGCAGTAGCTTCCAAATCTGCAACAAGTGGAGGCTCTCCGGTGGTTACTTATCAGGCCACTGCTCCCACGATACAAGAGGCTATTCAAAAAATGACGGATACAAGCCCGCGATCCATCTATTTATCCCATATTCGTATGCTGATTTTAGGCGAGGATTATGCGAGAAAAGGAATATCTGATGCGATTGAAGCCTTGATGCGAGAACCTTTTACCAGAAGCGACTTTTATATTGCGATAGCCAAAAACAACAAGGCCTCAACGATGTTAAATATCCCCACCTCACTGGAAAAGTTGCCGGCCAATAAAATGTTTGCTTCGTTGGATACGTTAACTAAAACTTGGGCTCCTGCCACCAAAGTAACCATGGATCAACTGATTAGTGACTTGGCTAATCCTGACATCCAGTCCACTCTGCCCGCATTGGAAGCTGTCGGTAATGTAGATTCGTCCGTTGAGAAAGGTGAAGATGACAATAAAAGCATATCTCCTGAAACCATATTAAGATTCTCTGGCATCGGTGTATTAAAAAAAGACCGCTTATTGGGCTGGATCAACGGACAAGACAGCAAAGGGTTCAATTACATTCGGAATACAGTGGAATCAACTACAGGACACGCCGACTGTCAGGGAGGGGGTAACATTGCCTTATTGACCTTAAGCAGCAACACCCAAAAAAAAGTGATCATTCGCGATGGAGAACCTGTTATCTCCATATCCGTTACCAACGACAGCACAGTACGAGAGGTCAACTGTAAGCATATGAAGTTAAGCAGTATGGCTGATATTAAAGAAATTGAGGCCGCAAGCAATGAAAAAATCGTTGAAATTTTGAAGCATTCCGTCGAGACTGTTCGACGGGAGTTTAAGTCAGACATTTTCGGCTTTGGTCAGCTGATCCACCAGTCCAAACCTGAGCTTTGGAAACGACTAAAAGAAGAAAAAGAAAATCCATTTTTGGACTTACAAATTGAATATAAGGCAAAAACTACGATCAAAAAAATTGGTTCCTTGTTTGAATCGTTCCAAAAAGAAATGAAGGAGTGAGCTTGGTGGAGGAGAAAGGGCGTATCAGCATTACAAATATAGCCGTACTCGTATTTTTGAGTATTATCGGAGACTGTGTATTGGTGTATCCCTCCCTCATTACTAGCATATCCAAGCAGGATGCCTGGATCAGCTCATTACTTAGCATCCCTGCAGGACTGGCTGTACTACTGCTATTCCTGCGGGTACATCAGCTGTATCCTGATCTCACCTTTGTTCAGCTCTGCCAGCGCATTTTGGGTCCGTGGCTAGGCGCCCTCATCTCCATATGGTATTTGTTCCATTTAATGATGAATTCAGCGATTTATTTAAGAGAAGTCGGAGATTTTATGAACAACCAGACCTATGTGATGACACCTCTTCCCGTTATCAATTTACTTTTAATCCTTGTGCTGGTGTGGGGGATGTATATGGGATTGGAACCAATTGCGCGTACGGCTCAAATCTTATTTCCATTATGCTTGGCTTTCGCTTTGTTTTTAATCCTATGCTTGCTTCCCCAATGTGACAGTCAGCAGCTTAAGCCTATGATGGAGCAAGGTATTCCTAAAATTATGGAGGGCAGCCTATTTGCGCTCTCCTACCCATTCGGTGAACTAGCTTTTTTACTCATGATTTTTCCCTATGTGAGCAAACAACCGGGTCTAAAAAAATCAGTTTTACTCTCAGGACTTACGGCCAGCATTCTGTTAAGCGTACTACTCCTGGTTTCTCTCATGGTGCTGGGCCCTTTTGTAACCGAACATAGTGTGTATACCTCTTATACGTTATCTAAAAAAATCAACATAGGAAATTTCCTGCAGAGAATTGAATCCATGATGAGTACTGCCTGGATTATCACTACTTTTGTTAAAACCATTTTACACTTCTATGCCTTTACCTTAGGAATGACTCAACTACTGCGATTAAATAATGTTCGGACCTTTCTTGGTCCTAGCTTCATGATCCTGTTTGGTCTGATTATCGTGTCGGCGCCTAATATTACTTACTATCTGGATACGATCGTCAACGCCTGGATTTATTGGGATTTGACGGATTCTGTTGTCTTTCCTTCGCTGCTGCTTATCGTATACAAGTTAAGATCGAAAGGCCGCCACAGCCTGGAACCCAGTTGATCCACACCCTTTAACGGAAGGAGCATTCACCGTGCTAATCACCACTGTTATTATCTGTATCGGTTTAGCCATTGCTGCCAAGGATTTGCCAGGTTTGTATCAAAAGCATCGCTTTAAAGATATGTTCGTGTATATCATTATGCTCGGAATAGGCACATGGCTTAGTATTCTTGCTGCCAAATCAGAGGTTACGCCAAGCCCGCTGATTTTGATTGAAATCATCTACAACCCTGTTAACGCTTTTGTATCACAGGTATTTGGTTTTTAGAAAGGAGACAGCCACATGTCAAAAAAAGCACGTATTAGCGTTCGGCAAGTGACTGTCCTGATGTTTATGAGTTTAATCGGGGATATGCTCTTAATCTATCCGACTATGATTACACATATTGCTCTTCAGGACGCCTGGATCAGCTCCATGCTGTCCATCCCGCTGGGCTTAATCATTATTTACGTGCTTATTCGCGTTCATGAGCTCTACCCTAACCTTACACTTATTGAAGCGATTCGCAAAATTTTGGGACCCATCTTAGGAACCGTTGTCTCCTGCTGGTATCTGTTTTATTTTTTAATGAACACCGCTCTTATTGCGAGAGAGGTAGGCGATTTTCTGACTACACAGTTATTAGTACACACCCCTCTGCGTGTTCTACTCGCTATGGGAATATTCTTAATGGTGCTTACTGCGCTAATGGGAATTGAAGCTTTCGGTCGGGTTAGCGAGATGCTATTACCAGCATATATATTAATTTTCTCTGGTCTGATCCTTGCACTCCTGCCACAAGTTCAGCTTTCTAATATACGGCCTGTTTTGGAAAATGGGCTGGCTCCTGTTGCTAAAGGAATGGTACCAGGCGCGGCAATGCCTTTTGCCGGAATGTCTATTATGCTCATGGTTTTTCCTTATGTAAACAAAAAAGACCATTTTAAAAAGGACATATTGTTCGCTTCCCTTATAGGAGGAATCGTGATTAGCCTGTTTCTGCTGCTCTCCCTTCTTGTGATTGGGCCCTTTGTGACCCACTACAGTCCATACATTTCTTCTGTACTCACGACAAAAATTAATGAACTGAACTATATTACACGCGTTGAATCGCTTGTTGCTTTAATCTGGGCACTGGCTGCCTATTTCAAGGGAGTTCTTTTCTTCTATGCCTTCACTTTTGGAACCCCCCAGTTGTTCCGAATTTCTAATAGTCGTCCATTCGTCATACCCGCAGGAGCGATTGTGTTTGGTATGACCATTTTGATAACCCCAAATGTGTTTTATTATGTAAGAACTCTTGTTTATCCGATGGCTACCTGGCATTATACGAACGGCTTGTTCATCCCGCTTCTTTTGTGGGTTGTTTACCTCTGTCGGCAAAAGTGGAAGCATCGACAAAACGGGCCGAGAAACTAACAAAAACCTTTTGAAACCGATGCTTAAAAAAGCATAGCCCGATTCCAAAAGGTTTTTTTCATAACTTATGCCATGTCCTGAATGTATGCCAGTGCTGCATCAATATGCCCTTTTACTCTTAAACCGCGCCATTCATGAACTAAAATGCCATTCTCATCAATAAGGAACGTAGAGCGAACAATGCCCATGTACTGCTTGCCGTACATCTGTTTTTGCTGCCATACACCATATGTTTCAGCCACCTGATGCTCTTCATCAGATAACAACTGAAAAGGTAGACCGTACTTGGCAATAAACTTGTCATGCTGCTTAAGTGGATCGGGGCTTATGCCCAGAATCACGGTGTTCAAACCTTCAAACTCCGCATGTTTATCCCGAAAATCACAAGCCTGGGTCGAGCAGCTAGAGGTTAAGTCCTTGGGATAAAAATACAACAATACTCTACTGCCGCGATAATCCGACAGCTTGACACTCTTGCCCTCACTACCAGGCAATTCAAAGTCTGGTGCAGCTTGTCCAATAACGGTCAATGTCGTGGACATCTTATCATCTCCTATCTTGTAGGGGTTCTTATATCATCCACCCTATGAGCCAGCCCCCCGGTAACGCCGAATCCCCCAGTTCCAAGCCAGTAAGCCCAATGTCAGAAAAACAATTCCCATCACAGGAGTTAAGAGCGCCATATGGCGCATGTCCTCTCGTTGAAGGAACAGGGAAGCCGGGTATACACCGACAAAAGCAAAAGGGAGTATCCAAGTCAGCACAACCTGAATGGCACGGTTATAGATCGTTACCGGATAACGTCCGTAGCCCTGAATATTGTACATAAGCGGAATAATTCCTGTGGGCGCATCCGAAAAGAATGAAAGAGAAGTCAATATGGTGTATATGCCCGTATAGATCGCCACGGCACTTAGACTCAAAACGATCAGCGCCGGTACGAACCACCACTCCATAGCCAAATCCATCTGTGCGCCGCTGATCCCCATAATAATCAGACCGATCACTGAGCCAACCAGCGCGGGCGGGTCCACATTTTCAAGGAAAATCTGGAACAGATTATACGCAGGACGGGTCATTACCCGATCGAGTTCACCTTTTACAATATAACGCTCGCTAAAGTTCCAGAGGTTAACGAAACAACTAAAAAGCCCGTAAGGAACCATAAAAAATCCATAAACGAACACAACTTCACTTTCACTCCAGCCACCCAAGCTGTCCGTATGCATAAAAATAACTAAAATAAAAATAAGATTCGTGGCCTGAAAGAGTAGATCCGAAATGACTTCTACCCAAAAATCAGCACGATAGGTGAGCCGTGACTTCATGTAATTCTTCAAATATTCGCTAATGAGACCCAAATAGTACATCATCGGCTTACCCTCCCTGCACGAACAGACGTCTGCGCGCCAGCCGCCAAATGATGATCATGGGCACGAGCAGAACGACTAGCCAAATGATTTGGATACCCAGCACATTCCATATGCCAACGCCTTTTACACGTCCCGTAAATACAGAGCCCGGCAAATAAGTAATTGCCTGAAACGGCATCCATTGGGAAACTGTCGCCAGCCAGCCCGGAAACAAACTGATTGGCAAGATCAACCCCGAGAACAGGTCTACGACTACGCGCTTCATGCGCATCATGCCCTCGTTATTTTCAATAAAAAAGGCCGTCAATCCTGTAATGATATTAATCTGAGTATTGATCAGAAAGCTGAAAAACAGCATGACCAGAAAACCAATCCAGGCTACCGGGTCACTAGGAAGCTTTACGGGAAACAACAGCATCGCAATCGCCATGCCCGGAATCATAAACAAGAGGAAGCGAAACATCCCCTCGCCGAGCCCCTGCATAAACTTAACAAGTACATAGTTATAAGGTCGGATCATCTGAATAGCAATGCTTCCATCCCGAATATCCGTCGATATTTCGCGATCTAGATTGTTAAAATAAAAGGCTCTCGCCATCCACGATACGGCTACATAGGTTGTCATCTGAGCAGCAGTAAAGCCTCCAATACTACCCGCATCACCATATATCGCTTTGTATGTGAAATAATACACGCCAATATTCATGGAATAAATAAGTATGCCTGAATAATAGTTCACACGATAAGCAAGCATGGTGAGGAATCGAATACGAATAAAATCGGTATATACGCTAAGCATGAACTTTGGCCTCCACTATCGGATTGCCCTGGCGTTCTGCCGAGCCAGACTGATAGATACTGCGGACGATATCATCCGTGTTGGTTTCAATGATTTTGATATCCGTAATGTCCGTGCGACCAACTACGTTAGCTAGTACATCCGATACATTAATATGAAGAGGAATCCACACCTTGGCAGCCAAATCGTTATCCATGGTCCACGTCAGCGGCATATCGGCTGTCCATGCCTGCAATTGCTCCAGCTGTGTCGTCGTACCAAATTGAAACCGTACTTCCCTTCCTGTCCCCCAACGATCCTTGAGATCATCCAGTCCACCATCATAAATGATATTCCCATCATCCAACATAATGACGCGCGAGCACAGCGCTTCAATATCCTGCAAATCATGGGTTGTCAGCAAAATAGTGGTCCCGTGTTCACGGTTCATGTCCTTCAAAAACTCGCGAATTTCGGACTTCACCATAATATCAAGTCCAATGGTCGGCTCGTCCAGAAAAACAATGGACGGATTGTGCAGCAAAGCAGCTACCAACTCACAACGCATCCGTTGTCCAAGGCTAAGCTTGCGTACCGGGCGACTTAGCAGATCCTGCAATTGCAGCCTCTCTACCAGCTCATCCAGCCTACGTTTGAAGTCTGTGGCCGGAACCTGATATACTTTGCGCAGCAGTTGAAAAGACTCGATCACACCGATGTCCCACCAAAGCTGGCTGCGCTGACCGAAAACAACGCCAATGTTACCTACAAATTTCTCGCGATCCTCATAAGGGACATATCCTCCCACCTTGAGATGTCCCGATGTCGGCACTAGAATACCTGTCAACATCTTAATCGTGGTGGACTTTCCGGCACCGTTCTCACCAATATAACCGCATATTTCCCCTTGCGGAATACGGAAGGATATATCTTTGACCGCGGCTACCTCGTTGTATTCGCGGGCGAATAAATCAAGGAAGGCACCTTTTAAGCCCTCGCGGTTTTTTTGAACCTTAAATGTTTTGCGCAGATCCTGCACATCAATTGCTAGCATACTATACCTCTCAATCAGGATTTGTAAAATCCATAGTTAAATTGATTGTGCTCCAAAAAGAAATTATAATGTAATGAACTGAAAAGCGAAAGGGAGAGCATCCATGACAAGCAGAACCAAAAGGACGATATGGTCGGTTCTAGCCGTGGTAATCGTCGCGATTGTCGGCTTTGCCGTGTACTATTTTACATCCATTTATAATCAGCTGGATAATCTGCATAAAGAGGGTGCTAACTCCCCCTTCAAAAATGTAAAGCAGGTCGATCAGGTTCGTACACCAGAACCGCCCAAGTGGGAAGGTACCGATATGGTCAACATTTTGCTGATGGGTGTCGATGGCCGTGGCATCCAGAAAGGGGAAGTCCCCCGATCGGATAGCATGATGGTCGTATCACTGGACCCCGTGAAGAAAAAAATCCACCTATTCTCTATTTTGCGTGATACGTACGTCGATATTCCCGGCTACGGAAAAAATCGAATCAATACTGCCATTACTCATGGCCCCAATACAGCCATGAAGACGGCTGGCGATCTATTGGGCATCCCAGTGCAATATTATGTGTATACGGATTTCCAAGGCTTTATCAAACTGGTGGACGCTGTAGGCGGCATTGATTTTGAAGTGGAAAAGGATATGCATTATACAAGTAATGCGGATAAGCATGAATACGATATTGATTTGAAAAAGGGTATGCAGCATCTGGACGGCAACACGGCGCTTCAATATGTGCGGTTCCGCCATGATGCCATGTCCGACTTCTCCCGTTCCGGACGGCAACGGGCGTTTTTGGAGGCCGTAGCCCAGAAAATGCAGACCACAACTTCCATTGCTAATCTGCCAAGCATTTTAGAGCAGGTTAACCCCTACATTGATACGAATCTCAGTGTTAACGATATGTGGAAGCTGGCGAATGTAGGGTACCAAAGCAGCTTTGCAGGCAGCGAACAGGTTCCACCGATGAAGCTGCTTGGAGAAGAAAATGTGGGCGGCGCGGCAGTTCTTACCGTCCGCGATCCCGAAGAACTGAAATCATATGTGCAGGATATATTTAATAATCCTCCCACACAAACACAGGAACAAAATAAGGATCAGAACGAAACGAAACAGCCAGATAGTGCATCGTCTTCCAAGACGGATAAAGCCTCCTTTACAGGGGGCAGTAAAACCAGTAATGAGGATGCTTCCACACAATCAGCAACAAAGACAGGACAAAAAGAGCTATAATGATGTATGCAGGGGCAGCCGTGAACGCTGCCCTTTGGCGTGTGTATACCCTATTTTAATGAACGGAAAGGAAGTTTTGATGATGAAACGGGATAACTCCGAAGCACTATATAAAGAAGCCCTGGAGCATATTGTCGGGGGCGTTAACAGCCCTTCACGCTCCTTTAAAGCTGTAGGCGGCGGCGCTCCAGTATTCATGAAACGCGCCCAAGGCGCTCATTTCTGGGACGAGGATGGCAATAAGTATATCGACTATTTGGCGGCCTACGGCCCTATTATTACCGGACATGCTCACCCCCATATTACCAAGGCCATCAGCGAAGCGGCGGCGAATGGCGTATTGTATGGAACCTCGACGGCCTTGGAAATCAAACTGGCCAAGATGCTAAAAGAGGCCATTCCTTCTATGGATAAAGTTCGGTTTGTGAATTCCGGCACAGAAGCGGTCATGACGACGATTCGTGTGGCACGGGCCTATACTGGGCGGAACAAGATCATCAAATTTGCCGGCTGCTACCACGGTCACTCGGATCTGGTACTTGTAGCCGCAGGCTCCGGCCCTTCTACACTGGGCATACCTGACAGCGCAGGCATTACAACCAACATTGCGAGCGAGGTCATTACTGTGCCATTCAATGACCTTGACGCGTTGCGCCAAGCTTTGGAGCGCTGGAGCGACGATGTTGCGGCAGTCATGGTAGAGCCGATTGTCGGTAATTTCGGCATGGTGATGCCGCAGCCGGGTTATCTGGAAGGGCTGTGCTCGATGGCGCGGGCGAATGGCTCCCTCGTCATTTATGACGAGGTCATTACCGCCTTCCGTTTCCACTACGGCTCAACCCAAACGTATGCAGGTTTGGACAACCATGATGCGATTCAGCCGGATTTGACCGCACTGGGCAAAATCATGGGCGGCGGTCTGCCGATTGGTGCATACGGCGGTAGCAAGCAGATCATGGAGCAGGTTGCCCCACTCGGCCCAGCCTATCAGGCAGGTACAATGGCGGGCAACCCGGCTTCGATCTCGTCAGGCATCGCCTGCCTTGAAGTTCTTCAAGGGGAAGGCGTGTATGAAGAGATGGAACGTCTGGCTGTGAGACTGACGGACGGTATTCAGTCTTCCGCTGATCGTTACGGCGTGCCATTGACGATCAACCGCATTCGTGGAGCGTTCTCGACGCATTTCTGTGATCATCCGATCACGAATTACGCGCAGGCGCAGGATACGGATAGCGAAGCGTTCGCATCCTTCTTCCGTCACATGCTGGATCGCGGTATTCATCTGGCTCCATCCAAGTTCGAAGCCTGGTTCCTCACAACAGCGCATACGGACGAAGATGTGGATGCCACGCTGGAAGCGGCGGACGATTCGTTCCGTGCGATGTCACAAGGTAAATAAGCAGAGCAGTAAGCGATAAAATATGAATAGGATGAGAGCTGGAAGTAATCTTAGGGACGGGTATCCGACCTCTGGGACTGCGTTCTGGCTCTTTTTCATTTCATAACTGTACCCGTACAGTTGCAGATTTTATGAATTGTGTCTGGTTACTCCATCCGGTTATATTGAGAGAACCACAAGTTGAGATCATGATTACGGAGGTTATTATGCACAGTCGTTCCAAAAATGGGGGCGCCTATCTGGCAGCTCTCAGCTATGCAGCTATACTTGGCTTTTCATTTTTATTTGTAAAATTGACGGTGACAGAGGCAAGCCCGCTGGATGTGATCGCCCACCGCTTTGCGTTGTCATTGATCGCTCTGACCATTCCAGTACTGCTTGGTTGGATCAAAATCAATATCAAGTTGCGTGATATGCTGCGCATTTTACCATTGGCACTGCTTTCACCTTTACTGTTTTTCCCCTTGCAAGCGTTCGGGCTGATGAGTACTTCTTCATCGGAGGGCGGAATTATTCAAGCTACCGTTCCGATCTTTACGCTTCTGCTAGCCTCCTATTTTCTTAAAGAGCGCACAACAGTGCTTCAAAAGATATCCTTACTGCTATCTGTCTTTGGTGTCGTTTTTATATTTGTGATGAAGAGCGGAGCACCGTTAGCTTCCAATAGCTTTGGCGGTATTTTTCTGCTCGTGCTCTCTGCTATATGCCTATCAGGCTATAACGTACTGGCTCGTCCATTAACACAAAAGTACAGTCCGATGGAACTGACCTACGTTACCTCCATTTTGGGATGTATCGTTTTTAACTTGGCGGCCTTGGGGTATCATGCCATAGACGGTTCCATGAAGGCTTATACTGCGCCGCTGGTAAAGCCTGATTATTGGATGGCACTGGCTTATCTAGGCATACTATCTACCCTCGTCACCTCGCTGTTGTCCAGCTTTGCCTTGAAGTGGATCGAAGCCTCCAAAATGAGTGTGATCGGTAATTTATCCACCCTTATTTCCATGATAGCGGGTGCTTATATTTTGAAGGAGCAGCTTGCCTACTATCACATTATTGGTGCTGTGGTGATCATTATCGGTGTGGTGGGCACCAATTTCGGAGGAAGAAAAAGCTTCACGCCGATCAAAACAACTTCGGCTAAATCACAATAATGGGCTAAAAGCAGACAGGTGTTAATTTGCCTTCAAAAAAGAAAACTCCAAGCTGGGTCATTCCAGCCTGGAGTTTTCTTGTTTAACTTCATCGTTTTCGTGGACTAGACCGGATACGCCATGACACTCATTAACGCCAGCTCCGGCTGTGTCGTGTCCAGTCTGCTATATTGTACAATGATAGGCACGTCGCTAGTGACCGTAATTGCGTAAGGAATACCTGGCGGAATCCGTTCGCCGGACTTTTCCAGCGAGGCTGTTCGGATATGGCGGGTTCGTCTTCCTTCCACCACCTCAATCATTCCCTCCAACGGCTCACGGTCTTCAAAATAAATGTCTATGCTCAGCTTTGCCGCACGGTTTCCACAGTTCAGCACACATATACTCTCATGACTGAGCAGCTCTCCCCGGCTTTCCGGTGGAATATATCCATCGGGGATGACCCAGAATAAACTTCCTCGCGGCTGGTTAGCCGCCTTTTCCTGAGACTGTTCAGGTTTTCCCATGCCAATGGCCTCCTTTCAGCTATGAATACCTTCACACCTCTAAAGCCTTTTTTACCCGTATGGGTTCTCTTTGGTACGCAGCAGTTGAGCCAGAAAAGCAAGCGTCAATCCCTGGCCCCATCCCTGAATGCGTTTGTAGGGTACGTTGCGATAGCCATCTATATCGTTCATTACAGCAGTTCCAGCGGATACGCCAGTCACTGTGCCATCCTCTTTAATGCGGGAAAGGATACCGTCGATCGCCTTTTGCGTATATTTGTTAAACAATCGGCCCTGCATAAGCAAAGCAGTCGCAATCCCTGCCGAGCCGGAGGTTTCCAGATAAGAGGTATCATCATTCAGCACTGTATGCCATAGTCCTTCTGGGGATTGCAGCTGCACTAGTGCATTGAGCTGGTCACGCAGCGAGCCGTCGATGATCATATAAGATGGATGCTGGACCTCCACACATTTCAGCGCCTTGGCCATCGTGAGGGCTGCCCATGAATTGCCGCGCGCCCAGTATATTCCCGACATGCGGCTTTGGTTCGCATGATCCCAGCCGTGATAATACAAATTTGTATCCGGGTCCTGCAAAAATTCTTCATGCCCGTGATATTGCCGGATTCCATCCTCCCAATATGTCTTGATGCCCAGCAAATGCCCGATCCGCAGTAAATAATAACCGGCCATAAACATCGTATCCACCCATGCTTGCTGCGGAAATACATCATGTAGTGAATTCACGGTATGCTGGAAAATGCCGTCGGCAAACCGCTCAGCCTTTTTGACCAAAAATTCTGCCATCTCGATGGCGATATCCAGGTATTTTTGCTCACCTGTAGCCTGATGTAGTGTCAACAAACAATGTCCAACAGAAACGCCGTTTACCGACAGAGGCGGAAGTCCATCCTCGATATTCTCGTCAACCCATTCTTTCAGCTTGGTCAAATACTTTTCATTGCCTGTTGCTTCATAGGCCTCGCATACTCCATAAAAGGCTACTCCACCCGGCCAATCCCAGCTATAGTGCATTTGAAACGTGCGTTCCACTACCCGGCCAATCACCTGTTTAATCTGTTCCTCATCAAAACTCAATGCGGGCATTGCTACGTCTCCTCCTTTGGTAAGCTTCACGTTAGTTGCCCTCCTTGCCACCTGTTCCAAAAAAGGTCATCCGTCAACGTAAGTACATGCGCAGCGGTTGCAAATCCAGTTCCTTCACAGCCGCCGTCACCATATTTGCAATCCGGATCGCACCATTCTCATGAAAATGCGTATTATCCTCCAGGCCGCCGGAAAAGTTCATGTATTCCCCAGGCAGCAGCCACATAAAAAGCTCCTTGCTTTCTTCAGGGCCCAGCTCTTCATATAACTCCTGCGTGCGGGCAGACAAATCAATGAACGGCACGTTCGCTTCTTCCGCCAACTCGCGAACCGCCGTTATATAGTCGCCATGTGTATCGGACAGCGTACCATCCTCGTTAAAATAGCGACGATGTACAGGCGTAATCAGCAACGGGGTTCCGCCCTTGCTTCTCGCTCCGTCGGTATATAGGCGCAAATGCTCCTTGTAGGTCGTAAAAGGCTCCGTGGCCCGCTTCGGATCAGGCTTCTGATCATTATGACCGAACTGGATGAACAGGAAGTCTCCTGTCTTCATTTCTCCCAAAATAGCGTCCAGACGTCCCTCGTCCACGAAGCTTTTGGAGCTTCGTCCCGATACAGCGTGATTATCCACGCAGACATCATGCTTGAACAGGGCTGGCAAAGCCTGACCCCAGCCTGTATAAGGATAGCCGGACAGCCCTTGATCCGTAACCGTAGAGTCTCCGGCTAGGAATAGCCGAAGACTCTGCAGTGCGGGTGCAATTTCCAGAGCATTGAGCCGTGGCGCAGTGCCAGATACGGTGAGGCGCAGTCTGCCGCCTCGGACAGGCACCGTAAACATCGCTTCCGTGAACTGGCCCGGCAGCGTGTGTACCGGGGGCAGCATATGCTTGCCCTCGCCAGCCTGGAATCGCGTGAGCGTTTCCGCCAGTGGATCGCCGACCAGTATAGTGACGAGATACAGCCCGTCTGGCACATCTGCAATAAACGAAGCGTTCAGTGGAATACAAAAGCTGTTTCGCAGCCGTGTGCGTGCATCTTTGGCTGGATTCTGCCTTTGTCGCTCGTACACATGCTCTGTAGTCTCGAAGCCATAGCCCTGTTCAGCTGTATATATGCAATCCGGGGACACTGCCTTGTAGCCATCCGCAGGCTCTCCCGGACCAAAGTCAAATTTCCACATTTTACTCACTCCTCCGTCTTAACCCTTCAGGCCACTCGTGCTCATTCCTTCAACAATTTGCTTTTGGAAAGCGAAGAATACAGCGATAACAGGTAGCAGGCTTAAGATAGACATCGCGAACATTCCTCCCCAGTTAGAGGCTGACTCGCTATCGAGAAACATTTTGAGTGCAATCGATACGGTATATTTCTCTGGAGAGTTCAGATACAATACCGGACCTAATAGATCCTCCCACTTCCAGTAGAAAGAGAAGATGGCCGCCGTAGCCAGCGAGGATTTGAGCAAGGGTAAAATAATTCGAAAATACAATCGGAACTTGCCGCATCCATCAATCGTCGCCGCTTCATCCAACTCTGCTGGAATCGTGCGTATAAACTGCACCATCAGAAAGATGAAGAACGGCATCCCGAAAAAGGATGGTACTACCAACGGTAAGATTGTATTGATCCATCCAAGCTTGGTGAAAATGATATATTGCGGTACCAGCACTACATCCCCTGGCAGCATCAGCGTCACCATCATCAGAGCAAACCACAAGTTACGCCCTTTGAATTTCAAGCGTGCGAAGCCAAATGCGATCAATGAGGAGGAAAGCACAGCGCCAATCGTGGAAATCACTACGATCGTGAGCGAATTTAGAATATATGTGCCGAAGTTATAACCCGTCGTGCCTTTCCAGCCTGTTACATAGTTTTGCCAAATCCATTCTGTAGGGAAAAGCGAGGAGGCTGTGACGAATATCGTCCGACTTTCTTTAAATGAGCTGAACAGCATCCAGAACACGGGATACAGCATCAGGAGCGCCAGTGCAGCAACCAGAATGTGATAAATTGGCCATTTGAACGTTTTCCATGCCATTGGTATCAGCGCCCCTTTTCCGTTTCATAGAACACCCAGAATTTGGATGTCATAAATAAAATCGCTGTCAGTATCGCTATCATAATGAGCATGACCCAAGCCATAGCCGCCGCATATCCCATATTGCTGAACATAAACGCCTGCCGGAACAGATACAGTGAATGCAGCATCGTTCCATCCATTGGACCACCCTCACCCTTGGAGATAACATAGGCCGGAACGAAGGTCATAAACGCGCTGATCGTCTGCATAATCAAGTTAAATAAAATGATCGGACTTAGCAGCGGCAGCGTAATACTGAAAAATTTCCGTACTGGCGTAGCGCCATCTACACTGGATGCCTCGTACATTTCATGCGGAATGTTTTTCAGTCCTGCCAGAAAAATAAGCATGGATGAACCAAATTGCCATACAGACAAGGTGATTAGCATCATTAGCGAAGCATTCGGATCACCAAACCATTTCACCGGGGTTGCCCCCAAGGCCGAAAGCAAGCTGTTAACAATGCCCTCATTACTGAAAATATTGCGCCACATGATGGATACTGCAACGCTCCCCCCGATAATAGAAGGCAGATAGTACATCGTCCGATAGGTGCCCACCATGCGTGACTTGGTATTCAAAATCATCGCCACAAACAACGCGAAAATCAGTCGCAATGGTACACCGACCAATACATACGTAAACGTGACTCGGATCGAATTCCAGTATTTAGGATCGCCTGTGAACATTTTTTCGAAGTTACCCAGACCAATCCATTTGGGCGGGGTGAACAGATTGTAGCTGGTAAAGGATAGATACAGCGAAATAAACATTGGAATTAATGTAAATGCCAGAAAGCCCACAATAAACGGGCTGATAAACGCATATCCGGTCATATTGGCTTTCAAGCTCTGATGATTTCGCAAGCTCATCAAGCCTCCCTTCTGTTGCATTTTAAAAATTAGCAAATTTAAATATATATCAATCGTTGTTATATGAATTTTGTTGTGATATCTACAAAGGTTGCCTCTACGATGGGTTCGTCGGATCAACCGTGCGCAATCATGCTTGGCCCTACGCACGGTTAACCTAACGAAACGTTCCTTCAACCCTGCATTATTACTGCTTGTTATTCGCAAGGATGGTATTCGCATCAGCCCGGAATTTGACCGCTGCGTCTTCAGGCGTCATCTGTCCGAAATTGACTTGCTCAATATAATCGGTCAGAGTAGCAATCACTTCCGGCGATCCAACCGGCGGCGGCGGGCTCATTGGAGAAGCCTTAGGCTCCATGGAAGCCACAAATTCAAACACCTGCTTCGTTGCCTCGCTCAACTCCGGCGCTACAGCTTCTTTGATTTTGGCAGAAATCGGTACGCCGCGTTCGCCTTTGATTAATTTATTCGCTTCTACATCATTCATCCAGAAATCAATAAACTTGGCGGCCTCATCCTTCACCTGTGAACGGGAAGCCACTGCCCAGTACATTGTAGGCTGCATATACACACCTTTTTCCATATTCGGTCCAAACATCGGAGCAAGCGCCATTGGCCGATTAACGACCTGTTGTAAGCCTACATATTGATTGGACCACTGCCAAATGCCGATGCCTGTTCCTTTAACGATATCCGATTCCTCAAGAATTCCCTTGGTTTGGTTCATGACTTCAGGAGTTGGTGTCGCCCCCTTCTTAATTAGCTCAGCTAAACCGCCGAAGAAATCAACAAGCAGCTTATCGTCGTCATACCCCAATCCTGTTCCTTCCGTATTGTAGAGAGACTTTCCATGTGTCCGCAAATAGTAGTGGAAGAAAATATCCGCAGCCATTGAGCTGTCAAAGTAAACTTTATTAGAGGCTGCCTTCAAAGCCAGCTCTTTGTATTGATCCCATGTCCAGTCGTCAGGAATTTTGTCTATGCCCGCTTTTTTGAGCAATGCCGGATCATATTGGAAGCCTAGCACATTGACACCTGTTGGAATACCATATTGCTTTCCGGCAATGATCCCGGTTTTGAGTACATTTTCGTTCACATCAGCGACTTGGATTTTCTGATTCAAGTAAGGCGCCATATCCTCCAGTTGGCCGTTCTTCGCATATTGGCTAATATACGAAATGTCCATCTGTACGATATCCGGCAGTTGGTTTGCTGCCGCCTGCGGGGCGAGCTTCTTCCAGTAGTCATCAAAAGAGGCATATTCCACATCAATCGTCACATTCGGATTTTTTTGCTTATACAAATCGATAACCTTCTGCGTATATTCGTGGCGCGTATCCGATCCCCACCAAGCGATCCGCAACTTTACTTTCCCGTCTGCACTTGTGCCCGAATTGCCTCCACCGTCTGCTCCACTACATGCCGTCGTCAAAACGAGCAGCATCGCTATGATCAGAAACCATCCCTTTTTGCCCACCTATCTCTCCCCTTTTCGCTGTTCTAGAAAGGAGCCTTATTACAAGTAACAATGTACTTACGCAATTTTGATAGCGTTTACATTTGCTCCTGTAGTTATTTTCCCAAATGCAGAGAAACATTGGAATACACAAATCCGATTTCAAAGGTTCAAAAAACAGAGGGACTCAGCAGCTCATCCCCGTTCGTATGATTTAATGTACTCGGACGGTGTCATACCTGCCCATTTTTTGAACACCTGGCTAAAATATTGCGCATTCCCGCCGAAGCCGAACCATTCGGCCAGCTCAAACACCTTTACGTCCCCCGTCTCCCGAATATGCTCAGCCGCACGTTCGATCCGGTAACGATTGACGTAGTGCGAAAAGTTTTCGCCCGTCACTTTTTTGAAAATTTTCCCTAAGTAGTCGGAATTCATATAGAGCATTTGCCCCGCCACTCCGTTCAGTGAAAGATCGGATTTTCTATAATTTTGCTCAATAATTGTGATCATTTTATCCACCGTGGAAGATTGGCGGTATACATTGCTTTTATAATAAATTGCGGTCATTCGTTCGGCAGCTTCCTGTACAAAAGATTTGAGACATGCCAGTGTTTTTTGCTCTGCCAGCACGACCATTCGGCTCGTGAACGCCGCACGCTCTTCTTCAGGACATATACGGATCATGGCAGCATAGAGCTGTAGCACATAGGAACGGGTTACGGAGATTTCCAGCTTCATACGGGACAGGATGCCGAACAGCCGATCCACTTCCTGCGCAACCTCCTCCCTATTTCCAGCCTTGATCAGCAGACCGAACTTCTCCTCGTCCAGCTCCAAATCTGCCATCTCCCGGGTGTCCTCAGCCGCCAAATCCTCCTTCGTAATGAGACTCCCCTCTCCGGTGTAAAAGCGGTGATTCATACAATGCAAAGTCTCCCGGTACATCCCCCGCGAATGCTGCATGCTATCCGACTCGCTAACTGCGACGGTCACCTCCAGCTTATAAAAGCGGTGAAATGTCGTACGTACCGCTTCAATCTGTTTCATAAATCGAGATGTGTCATCCTCACTCTCCAGCACAATTAGCAGCTGCCCTTGCATAGTCGTACTGAGCAAGACATGATCCATTAAATCCCCTGCTATATTTTGCAAAGCAAACAAATGCTCCGGCTCGTGGGACTCCTCCACCCGCAGCAGCAGCATTCGAACCTGCTTATCTTGCAACTCCAGACCGAACAAACGCTCATAAAAAGCGATATCACGGCTGCCGTAAGTTTTATAGGAAATAAACTCCTTCAAAAAATGCTCCTTCACATGCGGCAACATACGCTGAAAATCAAGCTTCATCCGGTTCACAAACTGCTTGCGTTCTTCCTGTTCCTCTCGCTCCTGTCCCAACTCTGTCAGAGCGTCATGAATTTGCCGCTCGTTGCAGGGCTTCAGCAAGTAGTGCTTCACCCCGTATTGCATAGCCCGACAGGCATAGTCAAAATCTTTGTAACCTGACAACAGAATAAACCGAACGTCTGGAAAATGCTCCGTCGTTTTGGCAACGAGTCCGATACCGTCCAGTCCTGGCATAGAAATATCGCTGATCACAAAATCAGGCGGACTCGCCTGGATCTGATCGTATGCCTCAATTCCATTACGCGCCGTACCTACCAGCCTTGTTCCTGCCTTGCCCCAATCGACCACCTGTGATATGCCTTCCAAAATCATACGCTCATCATCAACCAGTAGCACCTTGTACACGACCCTGATCCCCTTTCACATATGGAATACAGACATGAATTGACGTTCCTGCTCCTGACTCGCTATGCAGCTCTATCCCCCAAGGTGTACCAAATGTCAGGCTAATCCGTTCTTGAATATTCGCAAGTCCAATCCCCCGCCCACGGGTGGTGATCTGTCCGCTCCGCAGCTTTTCCAAGAAATCCGGGGTCATTCCAGGTCCGTCATCTTCAACCCGCAGGAACAGCGCCCCTTCGCTTTCTCTGACCACAATCGTGATCCGACACGGTTCAATACGCGGCTCCAGCGCATAATGGATTGCATTCTCCACCAAGGGCTGAAGTGTTAGCTTCGGAATTTGCGCGTCCATCAATTCTTCCGGGACATCGAGATGGAAAACGAGACGTTCATCAAAACGTGTTTTTTGGATCGTTACGTAGCTTCTCACGATATCCAGCTCTTTTTGAAGCGGAATCAGCTGTTCTTCAAAACTGACCGCGCTGCGTAATAAAAAAGCAAGGGCTTCCACCATTTCTGAAATCCGATCCTGTTTATTGGCCTTGGCGAGCCAGTTCACAGACTCTAATGTATTGTATAAAAAATGTGGATTTATCTGTGCCTGAAGCGCCTTTAGCTCTGTTTCCCGCAGCAGTAGCTGCTTGGCAACATTCTCATTAATAAGCTCACGGATACGGCGGATCATCTTCTTATACGTCCGATGTAGTAAGCCTACCTCATCCTGTGTGGAAAGGGGGACCGCTCCAAGCGCTTCCTCTTCCAGACGGTCGAGATCGCCTTTTTCTATTTTACGCATGTTCTGGATCAACTGAACGATCGGTTGCGTAATGCTGCCCGACAGCCTAGCTCCTAGCGCCAATGCAATAAGGAGCATAATGACAAAAATAGCGCTTACAATTTCTTTGATTATCGTAATACTGCGAAACATATCATCAAAGGGAGTCATATGTAAATACGTCCAGCCCGTATAAGAGGATTTGATTTGAGCAGCAAAAAAGGTCCCGCCTGTATAGGTCGCGATCCCGTAAGGCTGCTTCCGCCCAAGCTCTGCCTGAATATCGCTCTCACTCAAAAGCGGTGTTTCGGGATAGATCATCCGTCTTCCGTCTGTAATCATTAACTGTCCGTCACGGCCGGAGGTCTGCACACGATCCGCTACAATCCGGTCAATTCGCACACGAATCGCAAGCGTTCCAAGCCCGTTCAGCGTAAAATTGGAATCGGTAAAAGATTTGAATTGCCGTGCTGCCAGCAAGGAGGAATGGCCTGCCGCATACCATGCATGGGAGCCGTCATATTCGTCTGCCAACTCCGACAGGGTGGATCGAAGCTCTTGGGGGATACCTTCGCGGTTGCCCGCACTCATCACCTGTCCCTCTTTGTCGATTACCATCATAGAATAGACATAGGTTTCAGAGCCGGCAAAGGCAATAAGCCTATTCGTTATTTTTTTGCGCAGTACCATTTTGACATAAGGTGACGTTTCCTTTTCCAACTGGAGCAAATAACGCTGAAGCTGCTCGTCCGTTATTACCTTAAAAGTAACCTTTTCAACATCCTTCAGTTCATTTTCAATGCCAATTGAAGAAATATTGAGTACCTCGGATGTCTTTTTGTACATTTGATTATCATAAATATGAAATACGTATTTAAGTATGACTGCAACAACCGCAAAATTAACCAGCATGAGCACCGTAATCAGCAGTACCATCTTATGATGGATTCCAGCATTTTTGTAAGCGCTCTTAAAATAGGTAATCAGTACATGTCGCCTCCTTCGCTCATCCTGCACGGTCCAGCTCAAAATGGAGAAAACTCTATATATTATACAAAATACCCCATGCCTTGGTCATTCGGCAAGAGGTATTTGGGTTTGCTTAGCGTTGATCGTTTGCTTTCGATTTGTCCGCCTTGCTCATATATTCGTCATATCGGTCATCAAGTTCACGTGCCATACTCCGGTATTTTCGCGTCTCTTCGACAATAGGGTCCATTTGAGTCTGAACCCGCACCTCATATTTGGGGCTGAGTCGTTCCCGTTTTTTGGCCTCATTCTCACGAATTTCGCCTTCCGTCAGCAGTTCACTGAGCTGGCGTTCCAATTCTTCGGATTGGCTCATCGCGATTTCCTCCTTCAGGATGATGGTTACGTAGTATTATAACCCGGTTGCGTCCGCTTCTTTCAGCACTTGAATAAGTTGAGAATGAATAGCTGTATTCGTAGCTACAACATGCCGTACACTCAGGTCATAAGGTTGGCCTAATGTGTTCGTAATGGTGCCTCCTGATTCCTGTACCAACAAAGCACCCGCGGCCACATCCCAGGCATTCAAACCGATTTCGCAATAAGCGGACAAACGTCCCGACGCCACATAAGCCAAATGCAAGGCTGCCGAGCCGAGCGCCCGAATGCCCCGTACTTGAGGTGTAAGAACCTGCGTAATTTTCATATTCAACGGTTGTGCATACGTACGATCCGGCGGGAAGCCGATGCACACCAGACTATCTCCCAGCGTTTCTTCTTTCGATGCTTGCATACGATTTCCGTGGACGTATGCGCCTTTTCCCTTTTCCGCTACAAACATTTCATCGCGGGACGGATCATAAATTACACCGACAATTACCTCTCCACGATGAGCCAAGGCAATAGACACACTGTAGTACGGCAGACTGTGCACGAAATTGGTAGTGCCGTCTACCGGATCAATGATCCATAAATATTCCTCTTCACGGGCAGCCTCTAATGCTCGGGCTGAAGCTTCAGCTCCCGGCTCTACCCCTTCTTCACCCAAAATGGCATGATCGGGAAAATGGGTGAGGATGAGTCTGCGAATCATCTGTTCTGCACCTTTATCTACCTCGGTTACTAGATCGGTCGAAGATTGCTTGGTATTCAATTGTTCAACAGTGCCCAGTCTGCTCTTAATCCATTCCCCGGCTTTGGATGCCGCATTAATAGCCACGGCCGTATAGCTTTTTCCTGATACGATATAGGGAACCTTTTCGTTTTCATGTTCGTTCAACGTGTTCACTCTACTTTCTATATCATTGTTACGTGGTTTACGAATCTGCCCTGCAGACAGTCTCTTAACCATCTCTGTTTCAGTACAAGTTTGCTAGTTTACACATTCTAGTATACACAATAAGCTTCATAAAGTTTCTCCATATGGAAGCTTTATCCGCAAAATACTACTTTTTAAGGCGTAATTTCTATGGAAGCCCCATCCAACACTTTGACCCCGTTATCTTCCTGAAGACGCAGTTCATTCATTAATCCGAACAATGCTTCATCCTTAAGTTTGGCTTCAAGCATGACATCAATCCGATCCGTATATCCAGCAATATTACGCAGAAAGGTCAGCAACGGCTCCACCAGAACACCGTCTGCATGACCACGAGGGTCTTTTTCACTTTTAGGACTGGAGGCATGAATTTTGGGCGGCAATGGATGATCAGTAGAAGATCCGGCTTGAGCCAATTCCCCTTTCCAGGTCTCCAATATTTCCGGCCATAGCTCCCACGGCTTTTCCCCCTCGTTATTGACCCATTGATGATGAATATCGAGAACCATCGGCAAGCCCGTTATTTTGCAAGCTTCCAGTGTTTCCACCGCATTGAACGTTTTATCATCATTTTCCAATGTTAACCGTTGTCTTAATGAAAGATCCAGGGCATTCACTTGCTCTACAAAACGCTGACCTGAGGTCACCTTATCTCCGTAGGCACCACCAATATGAATGTTGTTCTTGGCTTCGGCACCAAGTCCCATGGCCTCCAGCATCGCCACGTGGTACTTCAGATCATTAATGGAGCTCTGTAACACTTCAGGACGGGGAGTGCTGAGCACTGTAAAATGATCGGGGTGAAACGATACCCTCATCTTATTCGCCTTGACATAGTCCCCCACCTCTGCAAAATCAGCGGCAAGCGCCTCAAACGGGTCCCAGTCCCGCAGATCCTGATGGGTCGCAAGCGGAATCAGCTTGGATGAGAAACGATAGACCTGAATATCACTCGCACGATTATGACGCAGCAGCCTCAATGTATTATGGAGATTTTCGGCTGCAATCCGTTCTAGCTTGCGGATCGCCGCTTCTCGGTCTCCGATCTTGTTAAAGCTGGCCATGGTCATAGTTTTAGAAGGGGATGCATTTTGCACGGTGACTGACATGGCAACATATCCGAACCTTACGATCATAGATGTCCTTCCTTTCAGCAGTTCGCAGTAGATGGCAAGGCCGCTTTCATTCTGTGACCTAAACCCCTTTTCTACTGATCATACCCGGAAAAGCACCTGCTGATTCGGTGTATTGCACAAAACTGTAAGAAACAAACAGCTAGGATTGCTGCTGTACTCCAAAAAACATTTCATCCGCCAATGCGGTCTGAATTCTTGATTCCTCTTCATTCAGCTTACGAATGAGAGTCATTTCTACCTCGGTCACTTCGTCACCTTGGAAATTGATTTCGGCGATACAGCCCACAATCTGAACGATGGCTACTGCCACGTTGTCCACGCTGTATGCGATGACCTTCTGTCCTGTCGGAAAAACACGCAGTCCGGATTTAACCATTTTGCCACGTCCATATTCCAGCAGTTCATAAAGTTCTTGTTCGCTCTTGAATTTGCACACCGAGTTAAATTCAGTTTGAAAGCCCATGTCTAGCCGCCACCTTTCATAATTAAGGGTTTGGTAAAATGCTCAAGTACATCAATATATATGAACAAAAAGGAGAGTGATCAGCTCCCCTTCATTTTTTTCGTTTATGAGTTCTCATAGTGCAGTGCCGACCGGCGCTCATAACGCTCCAGTGCAAGAGCAATCATGCGATCCAGTAGACTTACATAGGATACGCCGGTTTCTCTCCACAACAATGGATACATGCTGAACGGTGTAAAGCCAGGCATCGTATTCACTTCATTAATAAGGATATGTCCATCTGAGCGTCTGACGAAGAAATCTGCACGGGAAATCCCGCAACCTTCCAGAGCGCGGAAAGCTTGCAATGCGGATTCACGGATACGATCTGCCACTTCCTCGTCCAGTGGTGCCGGAATGAGCATTTCCGATTGGCCATCGGTATATTTGGCAGCATAGTCGTAGTAATCACTCGACGACACAATTTCACCCGGTACCGAGGCAATCGGCTCATCATTGCCAAGTACGCTGACCTCAATCTCACGGGCATCGACGTACTCTTCCACGATCACCTTCAGATCAAATTGCAAAGCCAGATCTACAGCCTTTTCAAGTTCTTCTCGGTTACTCGCTTTGGAAATACCGACACTTGATCCCAGATTAGCTGGTTTGACAAAGCAAGGATAACCTAATTCAGTTTCTATGTTACGAACCAAGTCATGACCGGTTTGTGCCCACTGTGTACTATTAAAATAGCAGTATTTCACTTGCGGCAATCCTGCATGCTCAAACAGCTTCTTCATGACGCCTTTATCCATACCTGCTGCCGAAGCCAGCACTCCTGCCCCGACATAGGGCATATCCGCCATTTCGAACAGACCCTGAATCGTTCCGTCCTCGCCAAAGGTGCCGTGCAGCAGCGGAAACAGTACATCCAGTGTCTGCTCTCCATACAGCTTGCCGAACAACGTATCTAATGCCGCCTTGGTGCCGCCCTCAGCATGCTCCAGCTTCAATTGCTCTACAGTAGTCAGAGGCGCATTTAACAGCGTCCCTCTACGCCAATCGCCAGCCTTCGTAATATAAAAAGGAATAATCTCGTATTTCTCATAGTTAAAAGCGTTCATTACCGCATACGCCGTTTGCAGCGATACCTCATGTTCGCCCGATTTACCACCGTACACCAGCCCTACGGTCAATTTTTGATTTGCCATGCCTATCCTCCGCTTTCTTGCTTTCGTCATTGTGCCTGATTTGCTTCACTGTACCTGTTATCCATCATCTCATTTAAAAATAGTCGGCGATGTGATAAAAGCGATATACCGTATTGTCCGTCCACGCATACGAATTTTTATAGTCCCAATAACGATGTCTGGAGCTTACCGTATGTGCATTGACTAGCGGCATGCCGCCAGCATCAAAGGCCGTTACCACCGTGCTGTGCTGGAAAGTTCCGTCACCATCCCAATCATAAAAAATGACGTCCCCCAGCATGAGCTGCTCCGGTCGACTCACCTGCTCTGCGGTCAAACCCCAGGAACTGGAACCCAAATACCGTTCCAGACTGTTGGAAACCGCCCAGCTATAACTCCACAGCTCACGTCCGGCGACCCGTCCTTTATACCACCAGCCCGATTCTCTTTTACCAGTATAGTGGATCGGTGCACCACCTGCAAAGAGGCACTGCGAGATATAGTTGGTGCAATCCACATCAAAAGCCTCAAACTCCGGGTTAAAACTATCCCACCACTGATCTGCATAGGCTGCTGCTTCTTCACGGCGATATCGACTGGGGCGTGCTGATGAACCGAAGCCCAGCACACCACGATTTAGCAGCGGCAGACTTCCTCCCTGATTAAACGACGCTTGTTCGAAAGGAACCTCTCCTCCCGCTGGCTTTCTTTCTGCCGGATCACGCTCAATCCTCGTCACCTGCCAGGCTTCACCCTCGCGTGTAAACGTTAGGCGCTCCCGTTCAATCCGATCCTCCCGGTGAGTCATCCCGCCCTTCTCATAAAAGAGCCGCACATGCAGTTGTACATCGACCACTGCCTCATCCGGGGTATCCTGCACTATTCGTATCGGCTTGGCTCGTGTCTCGCTGCGTAGGGGTACAGCGTCCCGTTCGCTGTACCACTGCTCCAATCTGGCCGCACGTGCTGCCCGCTCCATTCGCTGGCCCACCTCCAGGTACTCATCCGGCTGTGGTACACCATTTACCTCACTGCGATTGTACTGATTCACGTAAGCAAAAAGGGCCTGTTTCCATTCCCGCTCCCCCATCCCTATCCCTCCATTTTTCGTCTCGCTATCCTTATTCGGGGATAACCACGCCGATATATAACTTCCTTTCTTTCCTCTCTGGTCTGATATGCTCTCTATCTATAAGTATGAATCTCTAAAGCTTGGTATGAACATCGAAAAACGCGGGGGAACGGAACGTTTTATTTTCCAGTCTGACACGCATAATTTAGGTCAAAAAAACTTTACGGAACCGTCTGAAAACGGTATACTTAATCCAAAAGCAATCATTTTGAAATCATGTTTCATCTAATGAAACGAATTACATTCATCTCAACCTCTTAACTTACGATGAACCACTCAAGATGAAATTGAGAACGCAACCAATTAAAACCAAATGTGCAAGACGTCGAAAAAAGACATCCCTATTTTCCCGCAAGCATCCACTTCAAGGAGGTAATACTTATGTCAGGAAAAGATCAATTCTCCATTGCCCGTAGCTTGGAAGTTAACGGGAAGCCTTATCGCTACTACAGTCTTAAGGCACTGGAGGAACAAGGAAAAAGCGGTGTTGCCAAGCTGCCTTTCTCCATTAAAGTGTTGCTGGAAGCTGCGGTTCGCCAGTTTGACGGACGCGCCATTACTGAGGAACATGTGCAGCAGCTGACAGGCTGGGCTGAGGATCGTGACACCAACAAGGAAATCCCGTTCATTCCTGCACGTATCGTGCTTCAGGATTTTACAGGCGTCCCTGTGGTTGTCGATTTGGCGGCCATGCGTGATACGGTGAAAAAAGCGGGCGGCGATCCGAAACAAATCAACCCGCTCGTTCCCGTCGATCTCGTAATCGACCACTCGGTTATGGTTGATGCTTTCGGTACTAGTGACGCGCTGGACTACAATATTAATGTAGAGTTTGAACGCAACGAAGAGCGGTATCGTTTTCTGCGATGGGCGCAAACGGCATTCAATAACTTCCGTGCGGTGCCGCCGTCCACTGGTATCGTTCATCAGGTTAATCTAGAGTATCTCGCCTCCGTAGCCGCGACCAAAACCATCGACGGCGAAACCGTGGTCTTCCCAGATTCCCTCGTGGGAACGGACTCCCATACGACGATGATTAACGGGCTGGGTGTTGTGGGCTGGGGTGTCGGCGGGATTGAGGCAGAGGCCGGTATGCTGGGGCAGCCGTTGTATTTTGTCACTCCCGATGTGATCGGCTTCAAACTGACAGGCAGTCTGTCAGAAGGTGCTACCGCTACGGACCTGGCGCTAACAGTTACGCAAATGCTGCGTAAAAAAGGCGTGGTCGGGAAATTCGTAGAATTTTACGGCCCAGGTCTGGCCAACATCAGCTTGGCTGACCGTGCGACTGTGGCCAACATGGCACCGGAATACGGCGCAACGATCGGCTTTTTCCCGGTTGATGCCGAAACGCTGGCTTACCTGCGCAGCACCGGACGTTCCGATGAGCAAGTCAGCCTCGTAGAGGAATATTACAAAGCTCAAGGCATGTTCCGCACAGCCGATACCCCAGACCCTGTGTTCAGCGATACGATTGAGCTGGATCTGGCTTCGGTTGTACCGAGTCTCGCCGGACCCAAACGTCCGCAGGACCGTGTTGAGCTCAGCCGCATGAAAGAAACCTTCGAAGGCATTATCCGTACCCCGGTAGACAAAGGCGGCTATGGATTGAGCGATGAAAAGATTGCACAGAAGGTTCCACTGACCCATCCGGACGGCTCCACCAGTGAACTGGGTACTGGCTCAGTCGTGATTGCAGCGATTACAAGCTGCACGAACACCTCCAACCCAAGCGTTATGCTAGGCGCGGGCTTGCTCGCCAAAAAGGCAGTACAACGCGGGCTCAAAAAGCCAGGCTATGTTAAAACAAGCTTGACACCAGGTTCCCTTGTTGTAACGGAATACCTGCAAAAAGCCGGGCTGATCGAACCACTCGAAGCCCTCGGCTTCCATGTGGCAGGCTACGGCTGTGCGACCTGTATCGGTAACTCCGGTCCACTTCCTGACGAAGTGAGCCAGGCCATTACAGACCATGATCTGACCGTTGGTGCAGTCATTTCCGGCAACCGGAACTTTGAAGGCCGTGTGCATGCGCAGGTCAAAGCCAACTATCTTGGTTCGCCGCCACTGGTAGTCGCTTATGCTCTCGCCGGCACGGTAAATATTGATTTGGTGAACGATCCACTCGGTTACGATCAGGACAATCAGCCTGTCTACCTGAAAGATATCTGGCCTTCTTCCGAAGAAATCAAAGAAGCGATCAGCCTGTCTCTCAGCCCGGATATGTTCCGCCGCAAATACGAAAATGTATTTACAGCCAACGAGAAATGGAATTCCATTCCGGTTCCTGAAGGCGAATTGTATGAGTGGGATGAAAACTCAACTTATATTCAAAATCCGCCGTTCTTTGAAGGACTTCAAGATGGTGTGCAGGATATCAAGGAAATCCGTAATGCCCGTGTACTTGCCCTGCTGAATGATTCGGTCACGACTGACCACATCTCGCCAGCAGGCAACATCGCCCCTTCCAGCCCGGCAGGACTGTACTTGAAGGAGCATGGTGTTGAACGCAAGGACTTCAACTCCTACGGCTCTCGTCGCGGTAACCATGAAGTCATGATGCGCGGTACATTCGCCAACATCCGTATCCGCAATAATGTAGCTCCAGGCACCGAGGGCGGTGTAACCAAGTACTTGCCAACAGATGAGGAAATGTCCATCTATGATGCGTCCATGAAATATCAGGCAGCCGATCAGAACCTGATCGTCATTGCCGGCAAGGAATACGGCACAGGTAGCTCACGTGACTGGGCGGCAAAAGGTACACTGTTGTTAGGTGTTAAAGCCGTCATTGCTGAAAGCTTCGAGCGGATTCACCGCAGCAACCTGGTCGGCATGGGTGTACTGCCGCTGCAATTCCAGGAAGGCTATGGCTGGTCCAGCTTGGGTCTCAATGGTCGCGAAACCTTCGATATTCTCGGCATTGACAATGACGTGAAACCAGGTCAAGAACTTACGGTTGTAGCCAAACGCGAGGATGGCACCAAGTTCGAATTCCCGGTCACTGCCCGTCTGGACAGCACCGTCGACATCGACTACTACCACAACGGTGGTATTTTGCAAACCGTATTGCGTCAAATGATTCAAGCGTAATGACCGATTGAATCATGAAAATCCCCTCCCAAATGCGGTGTAAACTGCAACTGAGAGGGGATTTTTTACATGCTCGAAGCATTCAGGAGAAAACATATGCCTATGGTCGAAAATACAGCAGTTATAAGAACTGTAATGAGATCAGGCAGGCTTTTCAACATTTCAGAGCCTTCTTCGCTCTTAAATTGACGTCTGAGAACAGGCTGGAGCAAAAGCATAACTATAAAGGATATGAGGCTAAGTCCACATAACAACCATATAAAACATATAGAAGAGGTTTGTATAGACCTGTATCTTGCTTTTCGCCTCCAAGAGTAGTAGTTATTAATTAGAGAGTATTTCTACATTTGAGAGGTGAGGAATTGAAAGTTATCGAATTAGCAATTGTATTAAATGACAAAGAGGGCTACTACACTGAAAAATTTGACCTTGTTGCCTTGCCTTTTGTCCCAAGAAAAGGAGAAATGATTTTATGGAATAATAAACTTTATCGTGTGCTAGATGTTATGTATAGTTTTGAAACAAATGAGTACGACTATAATTATAACGCTAACCCTAGTATTCAAAGCTCGTTAGCTCATGATGTAACCTATAAAGTTTTTTTGAAACCTGATAATTTAAACAGACATTGAATAAAGTATTTTCTTAGTGCTTAGGCTAAGAAAATACTTTATTTGTTTTTCACAATAGCATCCCTATAAATTGCCGTTATAAAACCTTAATAGGTTAACAAAACGCTTGTTTTGCCTTGTCTTCCAGACTCACAAATAAGTTCTTCGCTGGTTTTCCCCCTAATAATAGCAGTCAGGCGCACGCCAGGAGCGCCACCGCACGGTTATGAGCTGAAGCCCGAGCATCCGAAATATGGCTGCTCTCTCCGATTTTAGACTGTAATTTATCCCCATCCACTTTACCACTGGTGACAGCGACGCTGGTACTGCCCCATAGAGCTAATTCAATTCATATTACACACATATCAGCAATCTATATTTTTATACCTATGGCTTAGAAAAAGAGAAATAATCAACAAATGATCGTGGGCAAAAAAGCCGACCCACTCAGGACCGGCTTCCAACCATGTTCTCTTATTCTCTTACCTTCGCTTGCCAATTACTTCGAAATATCCAAAAAGCCCTCTCCGAACACATCCCGTACGTCATGAATGGTAATAAACGCTGCTGTATCGATAGCTTTCACAATCTTTTTAAGCGCGGACACCTCTTGTTTACTAATGACGATATATAGGACTTCTTTTGGATTTTTGGTGTAATATCCGTGTCCTGACAGGACGGTAACTCCACGGTCCATTTGCGTGATGACCATCTCGGCAATTTTATCTTGGTGCTCCGAAATGATCATGACCGCTTTTTTCGGATTCAATCCTTCAATCATGAAGTCCATCACCTTCGTACCAACGTACAAAATAACGATAGTCAGCATCAATTTTTCCGGGCCAATAATAAAATAGGAAGAGAATGCAACAATCAGATCAAAAAACAACAAGGCATAGCTGATATTCCAATCCAGATATTTGTTGGCGATCCGGGCTAAAATGACGGTTCCTGCCGTTGTACCACCGACCCGTACAATTAAGCCAATTCCAACCCCTACCAAAACTCCGGCAAATACAGCATTAATCGTCGGCTCATGCGAATCAATCCGCCAGTTGACCGTTAAATGCAAAAACAATGAGTTAAATGCGACCGCAATTATAGTGTACACAGTCGTTCTCTTGTCCAAAAATTTATATCCAACAATCAGCAGCAAGCCATTAATCACCAGATTGACGATCGAGGGAGACCACTGAAACAGGTAGTACAAGATGATCGTGACCCCTGTAACGCCCCCCTCGCCAAACTCATTCGGGATCACATACAGATTAACAGCCAGCGCGAAAAAAAACGCACCCAGAATAATAAATACGATATCTGCAATACTTTTTTTCATATATGCTCTAATCCTCTCTCTAACATTTCAACGGATGAATTGCCAGATGGATTGGCTGACTCTTCTTGCCAAAATACGCTGACAACCAGTTCATGGTATCTACTACCCAACATAAAGTCAATACAACTTTGACACTTTAATTCGCCACCAGACTGCCTTAGTCCAAGCTTAGAATTCCGCAAAATTCCGCTAATACAAGGTTATTCGACAAAAAAACACAATCCCGACTACTAAACTAAGAAAACGGGCCTCTAGCCCTTGTTTAGGCCCTAGGCACATTTTCCCCTAAAATGACCATCCTCCTAATACACATTTTGGACACATACGACCATCTTCCTGTTTTATGGCAAAAGCGTTTTACTTTGGATAAATGCGGGTATAATGATTGAAACCTTACCAAGCAACCTACATGGCATTACGACATCAAGTACATATAAATAGTCCTATACAGACGTCCTAAGCAACTCAATCTGAATTTGACAATATGGAATTGGAGGAATGACCCACATGAATACAATGAACTTAACTGTCCACACCCTGATGCCCTTTCACCACCAATACCAACGTGCCAACGCGGTGAGTATGCAGAAGAAAGAAGATAGCTCGGAGAAGAAGCTCAGCTTTCAGGACATTTTGAATGAAAAAATGGGTAAAAAATAAAGCTCCGTTAATCCGGTGCATATCTCGCTTTACATAAGCTGAAAAGCCGTAGTTTTCTACATCGACTGTAGAGAACCACGGCTTTTTGCTATCTCACGCGTTTCTAAACCTAAACTCATACATTCATGGAAATAAACCTCTGACGAGCTTAACTGTACTATTTGTTGAGGCTTCCCAGTTGATTGACTTTCGTATCGCTACCGATTTATCGCTCGCCATCCCGATACTGCTCTGCCTTCTCACGCATCCCGGCGACGACGGCTTCCTCGGTATTCAGTTTCTTATCTGCCGCATAGGCACGAATGTCCTGTGTGATACGCATACTGCAAAACTTAGGACCGCACATCGAGCAAAAGTGTGCTTCCTTGGCCCCCTCTGCCGGTAGTGTTTCATCATGGTAGGACAAGGCCCGCTCAGGGTCAAGCGAAAGATTGAACTGATCGTGCCAGCGGAATTCAAAACGCGCCTTGGACAAAGCATCGTCCCGCTGCTGTGCACGTGGATGGCCCTTCGCCAGATCGGCAGCATGTGCGGCAATTTTGTAGGTAATAACTCCCTCGCGGACATCATCCTTGTTCGGCAGACCCAAGTGCTCCTTCGGCGTAACATAGCACAGCATGGACGTCCCGAACCAACCGATCATGGCCGCCCCGATAGCTGAGGTAATATGATCATATCCTGGTGCGATATCCGTCGTCAGCGGTCCTAAAGTATAAAAGGGAGCCTCCTTACAAATTTCCATTTGTAAATCCACATTCTCCTTGATTTTGTGCATAGGGACATGTCCCGGCCCTTCAATCATGACCTGGACATCATGCTTCCATGCGATTTGCGTTAGCTCGCCCAACGTCTTCAGCTCTGCAAATTGTGCTTCATCATTCGCATCATAGATACTACCCGGACGCAGACCATCCCCGAGAGAAAAGGCCACATCGTAGGTTTTCATAATTTCACAGATTTCTTCAAAATGCGTATACAAAAAGTTCTCCTGATGGTGCGCAAGGCACCAAGCTGCCATAATCGACCCGCCCCGGGATACAATTCCCGTCATTCTATTCGCCGTCATCGGTATATATCGCAGCAATACTCCCGCATGAATTGTAAAATAGTCCACTCCTTGCTCCGCCTGCTCAATCAGTGTGTCTCGATACAGCTCCCACGTCAGCTTCTCTGCTTCGCCGTTCACCTTTTCCAGTGCCTGATATAGCGGCACCGTCCCAATCGGTACGGGTGAATTCCTAATAATCCATTCACGCGTTGTGTGGATATTACGACCTGTGGACAGGTCCATGACGGTGTCTGAGCCCCAGCGTACCGCCCAGGTCATCTTCTCCACTTCCTCCTCGATGGAGGACGTAACCGCGGAATTTCCAATGTTTGCATTGATCTTCACGTGAAAATGGCGCCCTATGACCATGGGCTCGCTTTCCGGGTGATTGATATTTGAAGGTAAAATGGCTCGTCCAGCCGCCAACTCCTGCCGCACAAACTCGGGCTCCACTCCTTCACGGATCGCCGCAAATTCCATTTCAGGCGTAATGATCCCTTGCCGCGCATAATGCATTTGCGTCACAGTGCGCCCTTGTGAAGCCCGAAGCGGACGGTTAGTCACGCCGGGAAATTCCACTGTTTCCCGTTTGGAGCCGGGTTTCAGTCCATTATCCTCCGGCTTGACGGCGCGGCCCGCGTAAGCCTCCACATCCCCCCGTTCCAGTGCCCAAGCTCGCCGTAATGGTGGCAAGCCCTGACGAATATCTACCTGATAGGCTTCATCTGTCATCGGACCGCTGGTATCGTACACACGCAGTGGCTCATGATACTCTATCCCCTGCGGCGTATGTGTGGGATGCAGCGCGATTTCACGCTCTGGCACGGCAATGTCCGGCCGAGAACCTTGAATATACACCTTGCGGCTCCCCGGGAAAGAATTAACCCTACTGGATTGCTCCGCACTTGTCTTCTCTACTGCTGTTGATTTCATTCCTGTTTCTTTTGTTCCTTCGGTTTCCATCGATTTCATGATCCATTCCTCCCGTATCGTTGAAATGACACACCGATCCGGAACCATTCCGAGGGTGGCGCTGATCTATGCAAAAAAGCCGGTTCCCTAGGGAACCGGCTAATCAAACGAGGCAGCTATCCAGACAGCACGCACATGGAATAAAACCCTATGCGTCACCGCAGACAGCAGCTGCGTATACATTTCAATGGCCGATTACTTCCCTACGCTGGTATGATCCAGATCAGGTGCAAAGGGTCCGGAATCTTGCCCGATTCCATCTCAGCCTGCATTACAGGCTCCCCCAGTAACTGTGATACTTTCTATTCACATGAATTGGCGGCTATAACAGACATCCGCCATCTCTATCAGACTACTTTAAATTTATAGCTTTGGCAACCCTTGTATGATTTCCTTTTGTATTGATTACTGTTACGGGAGCATAAGCCCCATTTCCTTAGCTGCTTCGATCAAAACCGGAGCAAAATCATGCAGCGTCTCAGGCGCAAGTCGACTGACCGGGCCGGATACAGATAAAGCCGCCGCGACCTGCCCCTTTCGGTTCACAATAGGCGCGGCCACAGCCGCAGCTCCTGGCTCACGTTCTTCATAGCTAGTCGCATACCCCTTCTCGCGAATGTCCTGCAGCTGGGCTTTATATACCTCAGTATCTACTGAGGGAGGCCATTCTTCACTGCTTAGCAGTACCTCCAGCTCCTGTGGCGGCATAAAGGCCGCCAGCACCTTGCTGGAGGCTCCCACAGCCAGCGGCATACGCGCTCCCACGGGAGCAACCCTGCGGATCGCCTGATTGCTCTGCACGGCTTGTATGCGAATACGCATGCTTCCATCCCGCAGGTACAAGCTGACCGTCTCCCCTAAGCGATCACGCAGTCCTTCCATTGCAGGCTGTAACAACACCGCCGGCTCATCGCTTTGGGACAGATGCGTCGACAGCTCCCATATGCGAAAACCAAGCCGATATTTTTCCGTTTCGGCATTCCGAACGACAAATCCCCGATCCTCTAGCGTAGTCAAAAGACGATGAACAGTGCTTTTATGTAGACCAATTTGGGAGGCAATCTCCGTTAGACCAAGATCAGATTCTGCGGTAAAACACAGCAGTATATCAAGTGCACGCTCTACAGCGCGGACGGTTAATTTACGGTCTTCCATCGTGAACCGCTCCTCTTGTATCCATATTCGTTTCACACTATGAAACATGGTTACATAAATTATATAGAATAGTCGCGGCTACTGTAAACCGATGTTTTTGTGACAACCATATTACAGAACAAGAACAAACATCGACAATTCTTTGCATCATTTTTACTTTTCCGGTTCAGACGTTGACTTTGGATAATACCCATCATACGATAATAGGTATCTATACGGACATACCCTACTATTTTCAAGTGGAATTATACCTAAATTTTATGATTCGAAGATCAATTCTATATAAGGAGGCTCTTACATGATTTCGACATCCCAGCGCAACGCTCAGCTACAGACCGCTGTTCAGGAGCCGTCCACCCCACTCTTTAATCCCCGTATGCTGCGGTTCAAGCACGTTGTGATTGCTCTGCTGCTGTCGGTCGTATTTTTTCTATTGTTTTGTTTTATTGCCTTGCATGCTTACATCGCCTGGGTGCTTACGAATCCCACCGTCGCGCCATTATACTCTAATCCGATGCAGGCCAAAGGTATGCCTTATGAGGAAGTCAGCTTCCCAGCCAAGGATGGTAGCCGCATGGTACAAGGCTGGTATATCCCGGCAGATCAATCGCGGAAAACCATAATTTTTAGTCATGGCTATGGAGCTAACCGCGAAGAAAGCTGGATTCCCATGTATGATCTGGCGCATTATGCCCATAGCTTGAACTTTAATGTGGTCATGTTCGATTACGGATTTGCGTCACAAAACAGCAAGGCCGTCGCAACCGGAGGCAAGGCAGAATCCCAACAGCTTCTTGGGGCCATCCAGCTTGCAAAACAACGCGGCTCGTCGGAAATTATTGTATGGGGCTTCTCTATGGGAGCAGGAACCGCTCTTCAGGCGGGTTTGCAAACCAAAGATGTGGACGCGATGATTTTGGACAGCACCTTCCTACTGGAACCGGATACGCTCTACCATAACATTCACAATCAAATTAATTTGCCGAGACATCCATCTTTGGAAATACTGGAGTTGCTGTTTCCAGTCTTGAACGGCACCAGTTTGCATCAGATTCCATATCAGGAGGTTAAAAAAGAGGACTATCCGTTTCCAATCATGTTTGTGCATGGTACACAGGATGAAAAGGCCCCTTACCCCATTGCGGAAAAGCTCGCTGCCAATCAGACCAACCCGCTTTCCAGTGTATGGATTGTCAAAAACGGGATACATGAGCTTATTTTCAGAGAGCACCCTCGTGAATATTTGCGGCGGGTATCGACGTTTTTAAGCAATGTGCAGGAGCTGGAGGACAAGAAAACCACGGCTGCTGCCCATAAACAAACGACTACGAAGTAAAGAATTATTTTCGAAATAAGCATTCATCGCCTTGAAGAAGTCTGCCTATGGACACTTAACCCGTGCCGTAGACAGGCTTCTTTTTTTATTTTCCACGATTAATTATTGTTCTGCACAACAGGTATAACCTGATGAAGGAAGTTCATAGACATATTCCCGATGAGACGGCGAATATACTGGGTACATATGCATCCAGGACAGATCTGCTAGATCTGCCGGATAGCCATAGTGGGATACGGGAGGTAAAAACGATGCTGAGTACTTATGGGTCTTTCCTGCCCTTACGTGTGCTGGAGGAAATTCGTCATTGGAAGCAGCAGGAAAGTTGGCATGTGGAAGTGATTAAATCCGCTACTGAAGGGCTAGAACCTGCTTATGTGCGGCTGCTGGATGATTGGCGAACCGTATTTGAACAAACGGAACGGGCCGCCATAGAGTTGCTTGAAGAGCAACGGAGCGCGCTTGATCCGGTAGAACAGGCATGGCAACATCAGGAGAAAAAAGCGTCGTCTGCCCCCCAAGCTCATACACACCAGCTGGATAAACCATCAGCACATTCAAGGGGATCAGACGCATCAGCAACTGGAGAGAAACCGTTGTCCGAATCAGGCTTGAATTCACAGTCTGCCTCTCAAGAATTAAATCGTCGACTGGACGATTTGCTGCAAACTGCGAACCGTCAATCACAAGAATATGTACGGCAGCTAGGTTTGCTGACCGAGCACAGTCATGCATTGCGTCAACAGCCAAAATCCGCCGGAGTTGTAATACACGCAGCACATGAAAGTCAATATTTCCTGATTTCGACAACTCCCTTTCAAGAGCCCGGCTCCATCGCACGAGCCGCTGGGTTGTATCATGTAGCGGCAGAGGGTGAGGATTACCCGGAGCAAGCGTTTCGAGGGAGGCATGCCAGTATGAGAGGAGAAGGTTCTGGGGCTACTAAAGGCGTCCAGTCCGGTCAGACGCAACCTTCAGCAGCGGAAAAATCCTTAGTCGGTCGCCCGGTCCCTATTGGGGGACATCGGCTCCCTCCGCTTCCTTACCCTTATAATGCGCTTGAACCGTACATTGATGAAAAAACGATGCGTATTCACCATAACAAGCATCATTTGAGCTATGTGAATGATCTGAATAAAGCGGAAAAGAAACTGGAAGAAGCCCGAAAAACAGGTGATTTTGACCTCGTAAAGCATTGGGAACGTGAACTGGCATTTAACGGGGCAGGTCATTATCTGCATACTCTTTTTTGGACGATCATGAGCCCTCAAGGCGGTGGAAACCCAAGCGGACCGCTGGCTGAACAGATTAAAAAGGATTTTGGCAGCTACGATGCCTTCAAAAAGCAATTTAGTTCGGCAGCCGAAAAGGTCGAGGGCGGCGGCTGGGCTATCCTGGTATGGAGCCCGCGCGCCGGGCGGCTTGAAATTTTGCAGGCCGAAAAGCACCAGAACCTGACTCAATGGGAGTCTATTCCGCTGCTGGCGATCGATGTGTGGGAACACGCATATTACTTAAAGCATCAGGCCGAACGTAATAAATACATCGAAGATTGGTGGCATGTCGTCAACTGGCCTGAGGTGGAGGCGCGCTATGCTCAAGCCTCCAAGCTAAGATGGCAACCATTCTAAGCTAAAACAAACTACACCTGCAAATCGTACCGCTCTCTCAGCGCTGCCATCTGTTCTGCCAATCCTTCCGGTTGCACCAGCGAGCCATCGGCAGGCAAAATGGCAGACCGGCTCTCGACCACACGGCGCAGCGATGCTGTGTACGCCTCGACAGACGGCACACCAGCTAGCTCTGCCAGGCTGCCCATCGTTGCCGGATTCACTCGGGGATAATCCGGCTCCTGCACGCCTTCAGGCGTCCCCCCGGCCGCCTCTCGATAAAACTGCTGCACCGCCTGTGCACGCTCTGCTCCGCGGCCCTCAATCATCACAAATGCTGTGATGATATACGCCTTGGCTTGACGCCGCTGCGCAATGCCGCAAAACTTGTGTCCCCCAACGCTCACATCGTAGTCCCCGGGACAGAAGGACCCGATGATTTCTCCGGTCTGCGCCTCTACAGACCACGGGGCCAGCGCATCGGCAATCAGCCCTGCCATGAGCCGAAAATCCTCATGCAGGCTGATGGCCCGCTGCGGATTCGGCAGGATCAAGGACAGGTTCAGTACCCCCCTGTCCAGCATGACGGCTGCTCCGCCTGAAGGACGCACGCATACCGACGTTCCTGAGCTGCGCACCCGCTCCATCGCCTGTGGGGCGTTGGGAAGCCTGCGGTCCCGGTGACCAATCACAAGCGCCCCCGGATGCCGCCATAAATGCAAAATAGGCGCAGCTCCTTTCCCAACTTGCCGACAAGCCAGCTCCTCCCAAGCCAGCGGAAACAATACGTCTTCCTGAGTAGTCATCAGTGGCGCTTCCAACCATTGCAACTCAGGCAATGCTGTTGTTATTTCTGTTGAGCTATGTATATGGTCCATACGTTATCCCCTATCTTAAAAATAACTGTTATCCATAGGCTAATCGTAATTTTCAAGGCAGCATGCTGCTATTTTTTTATTTCATCTTCTTCACAGTAGCTATCCCATTGTCACTATTACCGATGTTAACAAAAAAAGGCGGCTACGCCTATGCGTAAACCGCCCTTTTTTTATCACTAACCATTGCATTCTGTTCAATTATTCCTTGATCAGGGACAAGAACTCTGCGCGTTGTGCTGCATTATCACGGAACGTACCGCGTACGGCAGACGTTACCGTTTTGCTGCCAGGCTTTTTGACACCTCTAGCACACATGCACAAGTGTTCGCCTTCCACGACCACCATAACTCCGTGAGCGGAGACCGCTTCATTTAAAATATCAGCGATCTGCGATGTAATACGCTCCTGTACCTGCAATCGGCGGGTCACCGCCTCCACCAAACGGGCTAGCTTGCTTAGTCCTACAATTTTACCGCTGGGTACATAGCCGATATGCACTTTTCCGAAGAAAGGAGCCATATGGTGTTCACACTGACTGTAGTAGACAATATCCTTCACGATTACAAGCTCCTCGTGATTCTCGTCAAATGTCACACCCAGCGCATCTCGTGGATCAACCTCATAACCCGCAAATATTTCCTCATACATGCGCGCAACGCGTGCCGGTGTTTCCAACAAACCTTCACGCTTGGGGTCCTCACCGATCAGTTTTAAAATCTGCTCCACATGGTACTCGATTTTATCCCGGTTATCCGCAGCTTTGCGGTTAATATAATCTTTTACGCCAGCCACAGTAATCCTCCTCTATGCAGCAACCTCATGCGGCATCCGTGCTCACGTTGCTCATTATTTCCGACGGCCCTGATTTTTACGCGCACCAGGCTGATTTTTGGAGAACTGTTGGTTCTTCATCATCTGCTGGGCTTTTTGCATCTGTTTCCCATTCAGGTTGTAGCCCATCTGTTTGGCCATTTTTTGCAGCGTTTCAGGGTCGTTCTGCATCTTTTCAAGCTGTTTGCGAAGATAATAAGCACCGATGAAAAATCCCCCGACCAAGCCAACAATCAGGGTAATAATCGGAATGACAATATTCCACACCACGAAGTCGTCACCTCTGTATATTTATATGAGACATCTTGAATTACACGAACCTATCATAGCAAAACATGGGACAGCTAGCAAATTACTTTTTGCAAACATATGTCCTTATTCCTTCTCCAAATCCAGCAGCTTCATTTTGACTGGCAAGCCTCCGGCATAGCCAACCAAACTACCGTTTGCACCCGATACACGGTGGCATGGAAACAGGATAGGCAATGGATTTTTGTTATTGGCTCCGCCGACAGCACGTACCGCCTTGGCTCGTCCGATTGATTCTGCAATATCTTGATAGGACATACTTTGTCCGTACGGAATATTTTGCAGTGCGCGCCATACCTGCTCTTGAAAAGGAGTGCCTCTCAAATCATAGGCTATACTGAATTCCCGTCGTTCTCCCGCAAAATATTCACGCAGTTGTTCTGCAGCTTCGCGCAGCTTTTCCGGCTCCTGTACATAGACATATTCCCCGACCCATGTCCGGGCCCATTGCTGAAGCAATGCTTCCTTCGCATAAAAAGAGCCATAGTCAATTCGACATAGCCCACGATCCGTAGCACACAGCGTCAGAGTGCCCACAGGCGTCTCCATTTCATCATAATAAATCGTAGTTGGACCCTTTGAATCCTCCGTCTTTAATTCAGCAGAAGTTTGCTGTTCTGCCTGCTCTTGTTCCTCTAGCTTGGAATGCGCCTGTGCGATCATTTCGCGTACTTGCTCATGTTGTTCCTTCTCTGATGCTTGCTTGATCGCTGTCATAGCGTTTTCCCCTCCTATTCGACTCAAAGCCCACGCCGCCGTGCCTCTCAGCTCGGGACGCGGATCATCCAATAAAACCTCCGTCAATTTGGGCACCGCGCTAACATCCTTAAAATTGCCAAGACCAATGACTGCATTGCGTTGAATCGGCTTCTTCCCCCGCCAGGCCGCCGCACTTTGACCAAATCGGTCTTTGAATTCACGATTGCTCAAATCCAGTAACGGTAACAGCAACGGCTTCACAATTTCAGGATCGGGTGTAAGCTCGGGATGATGATCCCAGTTAAGGCCTCGATTTTTGGGACATACGATTTGGCACGTATCACATCCATACAGCCGATTCCCTATTTTCAGCATAAACTCCTCGTCCAAAAAGCCCTTGGTTTGAGTCAAAAAGGACACACACCGCTGGGCATTCAGCTGTCCCGGACCTACAAGCGCGCCGGTAGGACATGCATCCAAACATTTGGTGCACTCTCCGCAACCATCCGTAACCGGTTCATCTGGCTGGAAAGGAATGTTCGTCAACAGCTCCCCCAGATAAATCCATGATCCCAGTGTCGGTGAAATCATCATCGTATTTTTGCCGCTAAAGCCAATCCCTGCGCGTTCCGCAACAGCTCGATCCGACAGTTCTCCGGTATCCACCATGTTTTTTAACACTGCATCAGGTACCCGCTCACTTATAAAAGCCTCAAGCTTTTCCATCGCTTCACGCAATACCAGATGATAATCTTTACCCCAGGCTGAACGCGCCAAAATACCACGGTACTTGCCCTTGTCCGACTTCGGCGGGTCCTTCATTTTGGAAGGATACGCCACCGCAATGGCAATCAGGGATGCAGGCTGCGAGCCATACAGCTCCGGATAGATGCGCTTATCAATATCGGGCTCTTCAAAGCCGGACTCATAGCCTTTAGCACGATGCTCTTCCAATATAGCTTTCAGAGACAGAAAGGGATCGGCGGATGCGAACCCGATGGAGTCGATACCCAGCCCTGGAGCTGCCTCAATAATTTCCTGCTTGAGCGAAGCCCAAGTCGAAGCCGTCCCGGTAGCCGTCCGAGTTAATTCGCGTTGCATCCGATACTCACCTCTCTTCTACTTTTATCATTACGGCTATGAGAATGTTGCAACATTCTCATATCTCAAATTTCAACAGAAAACAGCAACAGATGCTACCGTAAATTTTTAACAGCACTTGTCGCCAGAAAATCACAACGATTATTGAGTTCGTTGTCACTGTGGCCTTTCACCTTCACATATTCAACCTCATGCTTACCCATTAGTTCCCACAGTTCTTCCCATAGTTCCTTGTTCTCCACCGGCTGATTTTTACTGTTACGCCAGCCATTACGGAGCCAATTTTTAATCCAGCCTTGTTTGAAGCAATTGACGACATAGGCAGAGTCACTGTGTACTTTTACACGGCACGGCTCCTTGAGCAGCTTCAGCGCTTCAATCACCGACTTGATCTCCATACGGTTGTTTGTCGTCATCTTTTCGGCACCCGACAGCTCCTTACGATGCTCTCCATACAGCAAAACGATCCCCCAGCCCCCTGGGCCCGGGTTCCCCGAACAAGCACCGTCGGTATAAACCATCACTTCTTTCATCGTTCTCTTCCTTTCCTGATTGGGAACCGCTGACCGTTATAACTCTGATCGGTTCGCACGTATTCCGCATTGATTTCAGACTATCGTTGCTCATAGCCACTTCCACTCCGAGATCGGCCAAAATATAAACTCTGCACGTCCCAGTAAATCTTCAGACTTAACGCTGCCAAAATACCGGCTATCCTTGCTTGCAGCCATATGGCGATTATCGCCCATGACAAAAAAGTGTTCCGGCTCCACTGTAAAAGGACCGTAATCACCATCCTCCACGTCCGAGTTGGTGTACGGCTCATTTAGCAGCTCGCCGTTTACATACAAATGATTATGCTCAATCCGAATGACATCTCCGGGAATACCTATGACTCTTTTCACTAAAAATCTTGGGCTGGACAGTTTGGAATCAGGATCTTTTAAAATCACAATGTCCCCTCTTCCCGGATCATGAAAATTATAAACCAGCTTATTAACGAACAAATGCTGGCTTTCCGTTAGCGTCGGTTGCATCGAATGTCCTCTGACCGTGGACAAGTTAAATACAAACAGGTTCAGAAGCAACAAGACGACCATTGCAATCAGCAGAGTAACTAACCAATCGCGTATGTAACCAGAGCGACCTGCCTGTTTGGACGTTTCCGGTGAAGGTAGCAGGTCTGACGAAGGAGTCAAAGCATCCATAATTAACCTCCTCAACCCTGTTATAAATAGAAAAGCATATCCCGTACCCGATTGCAACGGTTACTCAGATATGCTCTAAATGTAAATATTATACTTCATTTCTGTATATCGATTGTCGATTAATGAGGTGCCAAAATACTCAGCTTCTGAAACGCCTGTAAAATCTGGCTTGCTCCGTAGCCCATAGCTTCGTACAACGGCATGGCCGCACTGTTATGCTTGTCCCCGGCTACCCAAATACGGCTAACCTTACGTTGCTGAAAACGTTGCTCCATGGACTCCACAAGCGATTTCCCAATTCCCATCCGACGATGATCCGGGTGAATAGCAATACGATAGTAACAACCATGATTCTGATCAATCGTGCCAATCAGGGCACCAACGATCTCTCCCTCTTCTTCGGCAACGACGATCAAACCGGAATCCCACGAAAGCTGACGGGCAAAAGCACCCACCGTCTCTTTGTAGCACTCCTCTGACAAGGCAATTTGCATGAGTTCCGTAACTGAATTCACATCACTTAATTGAAAGGAACGAACGTGCATAAGTAATATCTCCCTTTTCGTAAGCATAATAAAAAAATTGAGACAGCACCGTCATTTTTACATAAATCCATAAAGCGCTTATCATGGTGTTAATCACAAGGCATTATGATAAAAATGCATACGATCTGCTATATATGAAATGAAGAACAGGAAAAGGGTGTATGCCCTCAAGTTCGTCATGTCATAGACATGACAGCTTATAGCAGACGACAAAAAAGCCGAAAATTCTGCTTCCTTGACCATTAAACCATACTTTTTGACGGAATACATCCCTTTTTCTCATGTAAGCGCTATATATAAAGCGTTTACATTTTTGAAGGTCAAATTTACCTCTTTTTACCTATGTATTACGTATTCCAATCGGGTTTTTGGACATGCTATCTACCAGGCCCTATTACTCAGTTTGGTATTTTACAAACAAAAATGTTGAAAAAATAGGCTGGATGCGGTTTAATATAACTATCGAGGGTATTATTACATAGGAACACTTACCCAACCATATAACCAGGAGGGATTTTATTATGGCATTTCAATTACCAGAACTTCCTTACGCAAAAGACGCACTGGAACCACACTTTGATGCACTGACAATGGAAATTCACCATGATCGTCACCATAACACATATGTTACGAACTTAAATGCAGCTCTGGAGAGCGCTCCTGAACTGCAAAGCAAAAGCTTGGAGGATCTGATCTCCAATCTGGACAGCGTTCCTGAAAGCATCCGCACTGCGGTTCGCAATAACGGTGGTGGACACCACAACCACAGTTTGTTCTGGGAAGTTATCGGTCCTAACGGCGGTGGACAGCCAACAGGTGCAATTGCTGAAGCAATCAACAACGAACTGGGTGGCTATGACAAATTTAAAGAAGACTTCACTAAAGCAGCTACAACTCGTTTTGGTAGCGGCTGGGCTTGGCTGGTTGTCGGTAAAGACGGCAAACTGGCAATCACTAGCACTCCAAACCAAGATAGCCCGCTGTTCGAAGGTCTGACTCCGGTACTTGGACTGGACGTTTGGGAGCATGCTTACTACCTGAAATATCAAAACAAACGCCCAGATTACATTGCAGCTTTCTACAATGTAATCAACTGGGATGAAGTTAACAAACGTTACGCGACTGCAAAGAAATAAGCCAGTAGCAACATTCTTATCCTAAATCATGAAGGGTTGTCTCAAAAGTAGATTTTCTACGAATGAGACAGCCCTTTTGGCATTCTGTGGTAAACTGGTGGAAATCATTCTTTATTACAGTCCCAGGAGGGTAATGGATGCAGACTTTTTTTCGTTATAACTGGATGGTTCGAGAACAATGGTATCGCTGGTGTGAAGAGGTGCCGCAGGAGGAACTGCTGAAAGAACGTATTGGCGGGGCTGGCGGCATTCTAAAAACGCTCTTTCATATCGTTGATGTAGAATGGAGCTGGGTTCAAATCATTCAAGGCAAACCTGATTTCCAGGAGGACTTCTCTCAGTATAATACGCTGGCTAAAGTCCGCGAGCTGGACGCGAAGTTTCGACTCGATGTGGAGCCGTTCGTCCTCGCCTGGCATGAAGGTCTGGAACGAAAAAGGTTTGAAGATCACCTCCCGGACGGCAGAATTGCGATCGATGCCTGGGGCGAGGTGATGCGCCATGTCATTGCCCACCAAATTCATCATATCGGACAGTTGTCCGTATGGTCGCGTGAGCTCGGCAAGGCCCCGGTTTCAGCCAATGTAATCGGCAAAGGGCTGATTGAGAGCGATCCATCCATATAGGTCATTTCTTAAAGTATTGCTTTTGACCTCTTGCTCTTGATAACACCATAAGCCAATGTAAATAATGCTCCACATATCAGGGCAATAAGATGAGCGACAAGATAATTGATATGACCGTGGTTATCTGACGCTGCAATTGCAAAGCCGGGAAGAGCCGTGGTTCCGAATCCAATGGCTGTCAGCTTGCTTAAATATACATATGCTCCGGCAACCATTCCTCCGAGACATCCAGCAACCAGAGGGAACTTATACTTCAAAGTGACCCCGAAGATCGCGGGTTCAGAGATTCCAAAAAGTACAGACCCGAATGCAGAGTAACCCAGTTCTTTAACCTTGGTGTCTTTGCGATTCAAAAGAATATACCCCAATACGGCGCCCCCTTGAGCCATCAAAGCTACCGATGCCAATGGATTGATAAAATTTCTGCCTGTGTCAGTTAACAGCTGTGCTTCTACCGCGCCCATAACATGGTGCAAACCTGTAATAACGATGATCTGCTGAATACCTGCAAAAAACACAAAGCCAAATATCCCCAGGTTTTGCGTCATCCAAAGCAACGAAACAGTCACCAGACTGGCTAGCTCCCGCCCAAGAGGGCCGATAATCGTAAACAATAGCAGAGAAGAAACAAAGACCGTCAGCAAAGGAGCCAAAAATAGTTTAATCATGTCTGGAACCTTTTTGTTAAAAAACTGATCCAACTTGGCTACCACATATCCCATCATTAGAGCAATAATAATACCGCCCTGAAAGCCTACCAACTGTACGGGAAGGCCGAAAAGACTGATCGATTCTGGATTTTGGCTCCCTTTAGCTACCTCAAAGGCGTCCGCCAAGGCTGGATGAAGCATAATCGCACCCAGCACAAGCCCCAGAATCGGACGGCCGCCATATCTCTTGGTTGCAGAATAAACAACAAGCAGCGGCAGGATGGTGAAAATACCTGTGGAAACGATTTGAACAAAGCGATTGATCCCTTGGAAAATTGGATACATCTCCACAATCGATTTAGGGCCGAATAGCCCCTTCTGGCCTAATAGACCTGTGATCCCCATTAACAATGCGGCGGCAAGAATTCCAGGCATGATCTCAATGAAGACATCTGACAGCGATTTAATGGCTTTTTGAAAAGGATTTTGCTTTTGTGCGGACTTCGATTTGACATCACTTAATGACATATCTTCTGTTCCGGTCAGTTTGGAGAACACGGCATAGATATTATTGACCAACCCAGCTCCAAAAATGATCTGCAGTTGATCCCCCGCTATGAACACACCTTTAACCAGATCAACTTCTTCAATCTTTTTTAATTCTGCTTTTTCATTGTCCTCAAGTACAATTCTTAATCTTGTGGCACAATGGGCCACACCGATAATGTTCTCTTCACCGCCGATATATTTTAAAATTTCTTGAGAAATGTGCTTATACTGCTTTTCTTTTGCTTCCATCTAGTAAAACCTCCTCTAGCTGAATCAGATGATGTCTTCTTTAACAAATCTCCAGAACAGACCTAAAAAGTCCTGCTTCACCCTGGTCAGCGTTATGCCTACATGCATTAATTCATCACCGCCAAACAGCTCACCAGTTTCTATATTTCTGTAAATGTAGTCTGGATTCAGACCTTTGAATTTTAACGTTTTAATCGCGGCAGCGGGTTGGGATAAAACCTTGAAATAGCTCGCCGCCATTTCCGTTTGATCCTCTGACACAAAGCTCCATGCGGCTTCATTTTCATCAAACGGATTAATGATTCTGTAAAAGTTTCCAAACTGAATGAGCGATCTCATTTCCTTATATAGAGCTATCTGCTTTTTCACAACTTCTTTTTCTTCAACAGTTAATGTCGTCAAATCCAGCTCATAACCTAAATTCCCGGCCATAGCGACATAACCTCTGGTCTCCAATGGTGTTATTCTGCCCACTTGATGGTTGGGTACGGTGGAGACGTGTGCGCCCATCGTAATCGGAGGATAGACAAGACTTGTCCCCCATTGAATTTTCAGTCGGCAAATGGCATCTGTATTGTCACTCGTCCAGGTCTGAGGCATGTAATAGAGCATACCGGCATCAAAACGGCCTCCTCCACTAGAACAGCTTTCGAATAAGACATGAGGAAACTGCGATGTAAGCTCTTCCATAATACTGTAGAGTCCCAGGATATAACGATGCGCCGTCTCCCTTTGTCTCTCAGGTGGCAAGGCGGCCGAACCCACATCTGTCATGTGACGATTCATGTCCCATTTTACATAAGTAATTGGAACGTTCGATAAAATATCGGAAACCGACTTAACGATGTACTCACACACTTCCTTCCTTGATAAATCCAACATAAGCTGATTTCTTCCCAGCGTATACGGACGATCAGGGACATGGATACACCAATCGGGATGCCTTCTGTATAAATCACTGTCTATGGATACCATCTCAGGTTCAAACCACAAACCAAACTCCATACCCAGATTTCGAATGCGATTGGCAAGATTCGGCAATCCATCTGGAAGTTTGCGACGGTCCACCACCCAATCGCCTAATGAAGTATTGTCATCATCTCGTTTCCCAAACCACCCATCATCCAATACAAACAGCTCCACTCCTACACTTTGAGCTTCCTTCGCCAACTGCTCAATCTTGTCGGCATCAAAGTTAAAGTAGGTGGCTTCCCAGTTATTAATCAGGATCGGTCGTTCCTTGTCACGAAATGGTCCACGACATAATCTGTTCCTGTATAGATCATGATAAATTCTCGACATGCCGCCCAAGCCATTTTCGGTGTATACCATAACCACTTCTGGCGTTTGGAACGACTCCTCCGGTCCAAGCAGCCATGTGAAATCAAAAGGATTAATCCCCATCGTGACTCTAGTGTTCCGATAGGAATCTACCTGCGTCTGGGCCGTAAAGTTCCCGCTGTACACCAGATTAAAGGCGTATACTTCGCCCTGATCTTCATCTGTCCCTTCTCTTACAAGTGCCATAAAGGGTGCCTGATGAGGGCTGCTAGCGCCACGGCAGCTGTCTACCATTTGAATTCCGGGTAAAATTTTTCTCCTTGCTATATTTTTTTCATTGTTATGCGCACCGTACAAGGTAATGAGTTCATATTCATCATCTCGAAAATCCACACTGGCACTTAACGCTCTAAGCAGTTTTAGCTGCTGCTGACCTTCATTATCAAAACGGACATAACGGGTAATGACATCCCGCTTTGGATATAGGCTATAGGATAGTACAATCTTTACATCAATTAATGGATCTTCAAGGATGATTTCCAGTGTTTCTACTTCGCCATCATCCTCCGCATACGTAGAAGGAAGCCCTTTCAATTTTGCTTTGCCTTGGTAAACCCGATGTTCTTTATACCGAAAATCTGTCACTGTAGAACCATTCTCCAATTGAAGCTGATACGCAGGAATCCTGAAATCACTATTTCCAAATGACGGATATTCTTGCGGGATGGTATCCAGTGAAAAAGCTCGATCCGCCCCATCCGGATTGGGTGAAAATCCTCTATCCATAAAGATGATTTTATTGCTTCCCCGATAGTTCTGAATTTTCTTTCCCCAATACAGATGGGCTAAATAACCATCTCGTATAACCTGCATGACATAACTGGTATTATTGCCTTGTAAATGGAATAAAAGCTTCTCTTTATCGATGATTATAGCCATAGTGACCCCCTTATAGCGCCAATAGTAATATTTTCAAAAAGTATAAATTATGTTGTTTCCTTGTTTCTTACACCCTAATCATAATGGAATAGTTTTAATAATTATATGGAATAATGTAGACTCTATATGAAACGGTGTGATAATATGCAGAGATGAATTAAGAGGTGAAAACAAATGAGTTCGCATTTTTCCAATCATTCCTATAACAACTTGGATCTTAATCTATACACATGTGGCAAAGAAAGCTGTACCAGCAAACACTCTTATGGTCCAGCCATTCGAAGCGGGTATATGGTGCATTTTATTTTAAAAGGAAAAGGGATCTTTAAAGTCAACGATAAAATCTATCATTTGGAGAAAAACGATGCTTTCTTTATTGAGCCGAAGGTTTTAATTTACTACGAAGCGGATGAAGTCGACCCATGGGAATATGCCTGGATCGGTTTTAATGGGGTGCAGGCAAAAGAATATCTAAGCCGGACCTGTATCCATAGGGACAATCCCATTTTCCGGTTTGAAGCGGAGGGCAATCTTGCTCGCTGTATGGAAAGTATCGTCGTTTCCTCTACGCTGAAATCCAACAAAGACCTGTTGCTTACATCCAAGCTGTATGAATTCCTGTATCTGATGTTTGAACTTTACCCTAATCAGGAAGTCAACAATGAGGTAAGACAGCAGCGGTATATCAAAGAAGCGCTTCTCTTTATTCAACAAAACTATTCACACTTCATTACCGTAAGTGACATTGCCAAGTACATTTCAATTGACCGTTCGTATTTGCATCGTTTATTTAAACAGCAACTCAATAAGTCACCACAGGAATTTTTATTGCATTTGAGGATTGAAAAATCTTGCTCCCTCTTAAAAAATACTTCCCTGAAAATCGGAGATATTGCTCGGTCTGTAGGGTATAAAGATGTACTCCTATTCTCTAAGATGTTCAAAACGGTCAACAAATTGACCCCATCCGAATACCGAAAAAATCACCAAAAATAAAACGCTTTGACGTTCTACCTCGGCTGCCCATAATAAACCTCTTATGAACAAAGAGGTCAACCAGTAAAAACTGGCTGACCTCATAATACGAACGGACAGGATAGCTTGGTTGTTCGAGAAAATAATAACTCCTTTAATTCCGGACAGCCAGAGCAGCCGCAACGGCAACTGGATCTCCACCGCACGTCTCAAGCTGATCGATTACGATTTATCATTAGGCCGGCCTTATCATTACTCATGTTATATCTTCTTTAAAGTGACGACAAAGAAATTTATAAAATTATGCTACTCAAGTCTCAAGACCCATTCACCAAATAATTTTAAAATTGATTAGATTATTTCACAATCAACATTAATATGCGGCGAAGAGGGAATTTAATCGACCAGAAGAGGGCAGTTGTTCTCTCTCCTATTCAGACACCTTACAAAAGAAAAGCACGTTAAATTACTCAGTCGGAGGAATCACTATTTTGAGAAAGCTATCATTTTTTATTGCCATTATCATGTTAGGTACAATGTTGTCCGCTTGTTCTGCCATTACATCCACCGTGGATCAAGCGCCTGCAGGCGTTACGTCCGGCGAGAGCAAAGAAATCGAAAAATACAATGCGTATGTGAGGCTGAATAACTTGATGACAGGCAGAATCAATGAGGTTCTGGTTCATTATTTCGAGAAGTTCGGAGGTGATACACAGCCTGTAATCGACAAGAACTTCAGCTTCATCATGCTCGGCGTTGCTGAAACTGAGCGGGAAATTGTTGATAAAGCGAACGGCTATACCGCAAGCCAACCTGCTTTTGCGAACGTAGACCCCGTAGTGATCAAACTGACACCAGTCATCAATGATCTGTTGTCCGTCCTGGACGAAATGAAAGCCTACTACGATACAAAAGGCTACGTGGATGATGATTTCGCAAAAGGAAAACAGCTGCATACCAAGCTTGTAAGTGCCAATCTCGCTTACGAGACTGTCGCCAAACAATACTTCACGGCTTTGCAAAAATTGGGTAACGAGCAGCGTCTGGCCGAACTGCAAAAACTCAAGGATTCAGACCAGCAGATCAGGTATAATGCCTTGAAGTTCATGATAGATGCCGAGGCTACGGCCATTGAAATGGATGAGCAGGGAATCACCGCCGACAATGTGCTGCAACTTGATATGACGAAGTTTAAAGCCAAATACGACATTATGACCGCAGATCTGAGTACGCTCATGACAATCTCAAAAGACAAGAAACGAGTTCAAAAAGAAGGGATTAACAGCTTCAGTATCGAGAGCTATGTTGATTCAGCCACTGAGGCAAAAGCGGCCGCTTCGAAAATCATTGAACGCATCAATAAGAAGGAACCTGTATCTGATTCTGATCTGAACGGCCAGTTCCTGAACACTACGGATGGCACACCTGAGAATTTCAATTATAAGCTAAGCAAGGCAGTCGAACGATATAATGAAATAAATTAAGCGTATCGTGGATAAGGTTGTAGCAACGATTCTAGGGAAAGAAAAGCAATGGTGGAGAGGCGAAGAGGTTAACAAGATTGCCGTCGGGATCGCAAAACAGAACGACACGGTTCCCCCCATGGCATTGTGGTAGGTTCCTTTACCCACTCATCGACAAACGGCTTTAAGCGCTCGTAATATTCGGCATCGACATCGTGGACGTGGAACTCGATGATGACAGTGTGATTGTCGGCCGCCACTGCCGAACATATACAAAAACACTACTGACAACAGTATGTAAGTAGCGTTTATGAAGAAACCATAGGGAAAGAGTGATATGACTGAACTAACAGGATACGTTAGTTCAATGGAACAGCGACAGTCTAGGACTTTATTTCGTATTATTAGGTCAACCAAAAATTTGGTTGGCCTATTTTAATAGGTGTTTTAAGATGACGATAGCCGGGAAGAACTAGGTGGTTTTAGGGAAATAAATAACCCCGTCAAGAAAACTGTTCTCCCACTATCACCAACGACCATGTTTGAGCTGGTTGGGGCATGCGATCCCGTATAACAAGCGAAGCTATGAGGTTGGAATCATCGTGGGCTCGTTTCATTTCTCACACGAGAAGAAATTGAACATCTCATTGTGAATCCCTTGCAATCTAAGCGAGCACGCGGGACTACGTTACGCAAAGTTAAAACAGATGCAGCAGACGCTTGGCACTTAGCTGAAATGTTCTACCGCGGCGATTTAAAGCCGCACCGGGCATGGGATGAAGCTCATACAAGCTTGCCTTCAGGGTAAGGTCAAAAATGCCTCTCAATCTTTGTTTGAACATGCCAGGCTCTCTCACTCTAGGAAGTGGATTAACGATAGAGCAGAGCTGCTAGACATAGCGCTGAAGCAAAAAGCCAAGGTCAACCGAAGCATCTCTCAACATTACGTTTTAGAAGGAATGATTACCTTATTACTTGCTTTTCAGTCTCAACTCGAAATATTAGAGACACAAATGGAGGAAATTTCCGTAAATCAGCTTATACATACATATACGCCATACTTAGTAAAAACGAGCCCTATTGTCTGTAAAATTACCATATTACCATATTAATCCATAAATTTCTGTAGGAGCAGAGGGTTTCTTAGTCATGCCTCTAAATGGGGTCCAACCAATATTTTAACGAAAATATACGCTAAGGGAGCATAAAAAACGGGCTTTTCTTACTCTAAGTCGTTGTCCACTATACATCATTAGCGGTCATCAGTATGCCGAAAAACGGTTCGTTACGTCCGCTAAGGTCATCAGGAACGACGAAAATGCATGTCCGATAAAGCTAAACATAAAAACGGTCAAAATGTTGGCGCTACCCCTTATACCAAAACTGGTCCTCTATAAATTCTAAAGCATCCCGGTTTTGGACAGTAAACCGGTCACTCATAGAATGAATCGTGTTGATACGCTTACATAGATCATCCGGATTCCAGCGTGAGAGTAAGATCTTTGGATCACCACGCATGCCTCCAAGAGGATTCGCACGATAAATGCCTGAAAACGCCAGACGGTTGACCAAAAGCAGATTCCATGCAGCCTCGAACATCATCTATGTTCATATTTTCACTACCCCTATTTATTATCATTTTAGGGGTGAATGACCAATTACATTATGAACGTTTCCCATCTAGGTTTCCCCTTATGCAGAAGATCATGGAAATGAGAAGAAGCACCAATGGTACTGCCGCGCATATGATCATTCCAAAATACCCCGTTACTGTACCAAAGTTATCTATTTGAATAAAATTTTGAGGATAGATGCTGACGGCAAATATGATAATTAACGGAAGATAAAAAATGTATCCGTTCCACTTTTGGGTGAGCTGGCTGATCCCGGCTACAAGATAGAAATAATAATTTGAGGCGGTCATGAAAATTTTGATTGTCCACAAAATGATAAAAAATATTTCAAACCGTTCCAGGAACGCACCGGGGAATTCAATTTGCTGCGCAAAAGAAACGACCGGCCATTGCAATTGGGAAACTTCTTCTACCGACATACAGCCAACGACCATCGTTACCATCATGACATACAAAGCCATTGCAATCGAGTAGCCGATCCCCCCCGCTTTCCATGCTTTTTGTGGATTGACCATGAAATTAGTTAATATGAGCATGGATTCAAAACCCAGCGTCGAAAAAGGTACAACTTTAAGAGATTTGAGGATCGGCCCCCACCCTTGATGGAAAACAGGGCGCAAATGATCAATGTCAAAATGATTGATATTGAGAATGATCAGCAATAAATAAACAATAAAGGTTAAGGGAAAGAAAAGCTCGACCAAGCGAACCATCGCATGAAGACCGCCCGAGGTCAAATAACCAATGAGCAGAAGAAACGGCAAGAGAATCATGCTTACCGGAGTTCTCTCCAATGCAAGGGCTTTGAGGAATTCTGCCATCATTCTGGATACAAGAGAGCAGATCATTACGCAATATACCATGAACGCAATATTGATGAAAAGGCTGATAAATTTACCTGCGATCACAGAATTGAGCTCATAGAACGTCTTCCCTGGAAATCGCCGACACAATTTCACGTTGATAAAAACGACGCCGACACCAAACAGACTTGCCAGCAAAAGCCCCTGCCACACGTCAGGAGTTTGCGTCTGTTCCGTGATGGTTCGTGGTAAACTGACAATTCCCACAGCGTACACGGTCGAAGTTACTGTTAATAGAGCTTGTATAGTAGAAATTTCATCCTGTTTCATGGAAGGTGTGTTGGGCATTACGCTCCCTCTCCTTTTGTATAAGCACCTGTTCGTTCAATCTGTACTTCAACCCGAACGTCGATCGGTATTTCACTGAATGTATCCTGCCAATTGTCTTTTACACGATCCCAGTAGGCGGGATAGTTCACTTTTACCTTTGAACCGAAGCCGGCTACGTCTGCTTTCATTTCTTTCTGGAGCTTGCTTAATGATTGGAGCACGATCTTTTTGATTTCATCTTGCACCGTTTCTTTAGCGGTTCGGATGAACAGTTCCTTCAAGAACTCCGAAGAAATAACCGAGTTTTCGTTTAGTTTGACAGCTGTTTTGATACGAACCGTGAATGAGAGAGCCTCCCCTTTGACGTGAGGGATAAGTTTGCTATGGGTATCCTCAACTTCATCCTGATAACACTTTTATCACACACGCCTCAAGATCTGTTCCTTCTTTCGCATTGATGTAAAAGCCGCCTGCTGTACCAATTCTTCCTTCAGTTGTTCCAGATTAACCTGAGAGCGGCCTTCACGGATTCCCGTTTGTCCCACATCCATTTTTTTGAAGACGACATCAGGAAGATGATCCAGGATCTTTTTTAGATGATCTAATTTCGCCTCGAGTAATCTTGCCATAACGATGACGGTCCCCCTTCAAAAAACTTAAATCATGATATACATGTAATATGTGTAAAATAGTGATAAATATTCATGGGGAAGAACAGGGGTCTATCGTGTTCGGCGATGAGTGGATACTAGAACCAGAGGGACTCTCTTTGAGTATCAGTAAGCAAAAAAACGAACACCAGATGGTGTCCGTTGTTATGGAGGCGAGGGTACTCTCGTCGAGCGATTCCGTGAAGCTAATCCCTTTTAGTTGCTCATTAAATTCCCGAATTGTTCTGTCGTTCCGTTTGGTTCAACAGTAGGATTTCTGTTTAATGCAATTGGCAAACATTTTGATTTTTGGCGAGTAACACAATCACAAAAGATGCATCCTTTTCAACCTTGCCTTTCAACATAGGAGTATATCCTGTACTAGTTTCACTCATGGTGTACTTGATCAAAAAATGGAAGAAGAGTCCATTTCTTACGATTATTATTTTTACCACTGTGACAACAGTTGCTGAACTATGCGCTGTTTGGCTGGGCTGGGTTACTTATAGCATTGGCTGGAATTATTTATGGACTTTCATTTCTTACGGTATTGCATTTGTACTAGTTTACTTATATATACTGGTTTTGAAATGGGCAGAGAAATAGACGAATCTCCAAGCCAAGCGATAGCACAATAGAAGCAGTGAAGCCTAGTCTTTCGACTTGCGGGTCACTGCTTTTTTGAGTGGGAGTCAAATAAATGGAATTTGATACTCGACCTATTAGACGATCCTTTATTTTTTGCTGACAGTTATATTATTAACATCAGTTCTCTTTTTGCTTTGCATAATATTCGTTGATCAGATCCAGGAACACCTTGGGAAACGCCAAGGTGGACATATCTGCTTCGCTGATCCAGCGGTACCCCGCCGGCAGCGCATTATGTGCGTGCTCCACCTGCTCAGCCAGCGCAATCAACGCACCTGGCTTCGCCGCGGCGCTGTAGCTGGCCCGCTGCTCGGCAGCCAGCGGCTGTTCGCCCGCCTCCCCGGCAGGGACGGCGACCTCTTCATACTGGAACACACGCAGGTTCCAGTGAATGTGGCTGAACGTGTGCTCTGCCTCACGTACGAACCGCACCGGGCGAGCATGCACGCCCTCTGCCAACAAATGAGCTGCCAGGTGATCCATGGCTGGCTCATCCGGCACCGGACCGTTGTAGCCCTCCGGCCCGGCAAGCTCGTGCGGCAGCTCCCACATACGGGCCAACAGGCCCTTGGCCGGGCGCTGGCGCACAAGCAGGCGGCCTGCGTTGGCACCGCTACCCTCGATAAGGGCGACGGAGCGAGGCTCCAGCCGCGGCGGCTTCGCTTTTGTTTTGACTGGCAGCGTCTCCTCGCGGCCTGCCAGCCTGCCCGAGCAATGCTCCATGACCGGACAGGTCAGACAATGAGGCGACTTTGGCGTGCAGACCAGCGCCCCCAGCTCCATCAGCGCCTGATTAAAATCGGAGGCTCTTCCTTCGGGAATCAGCTCCCTGACCAGACTTTCCATATGCGCTCGCGTGCTGCCCTTCATGATATCCTCTTCAATGAGAAAATAACGCGACAGCACACGCATCACATTCCCGTCTACAGCAGGCTCTGGCCGATTAAAGGCAATGCTCATAATCGCCCCCGTCGTATACGGACCTACTCCTTTCAGTGCAGCAACAGCCTGCGTATCATCTGGCACCTGCCCACCGTGAAGCTCAACTACCTGTTTCGCCGCCGTTTGCAAATTCCGGGCCCGCGAATAATACCCCAGCCCTTCCCACAGCTTGAGAACATCCTCCTCGGGCGCTTCCGCCAGCGCTTCAATCGTCGGAAAACGTGCAATAAAGCGATTAAAATACGGAATGACCGTATCGACACGTGTCTGCTGAAGCATAATTTCCGAAATCCAGATATAAAAAGGATTGCGATGGCGGCGCCACGGCAAGTCGCGTTTGTTACGTGTATACCAATTCAACAGTTCAAAACTGAAGTAACGCTTTTGTTCCAATGTATTTGTAGTCATCACATCACGTCTCCTTATATTCGACAATCACAAAAGCAGAGGCAATGTTAGGCTGATGTGTAATACTCAAGTGAATGCTGTAATTCGAGTCACCCGTATTCGGTAATCTCAGTCGATCCCACGCAGACGAAGACAAATAAACTACGGGCTTCCCCCCCGGTTCAGGTAAAATTTCCATATCGCTGAACCCGATGATTTGTCCAATTCCACAGCCAAAGGCTTTCGTTATGGCTTCCTTGGCAGCAAAGCGCCCTGCTACGAACTCCGCTAGCCTTCCCTTGCGTTCCACTGCAAGCTCGCGTTCTGCCGGGGTCAACACCCGATTCAAAAATGCATCTGCATATTTACCTGCCAAAATATGAGCCATACGGCTTATTTCCAGCACATCATGTCCAATTCCGTAGATCATTTGGGTATTCCCCGCCCTTTTTTACTTTACTGGATCTATTGTAACAGTGCGTCCACACCCTGGCGAGTCGCAAAGGCGTAAAAGCGTCACCAAAATATGTTAAAATGAGAGAGGCAATCAGTGAATGCTTTAAATTCGCGGATATGCCGGTTAAAAAACTCCCGTAGAAAGGAAGGATAGGATGTCAGAAACGATTGTGGTTGAAGCTGGTACTGATGCAGGAACAGATGCGGTGATCCGGGCCTCATGGTTTCCCGCTAAAAATACGGCCAAGAGCCTGCTCATCATCGCTCATGGCTACAAAGGATTTAAGGATTGGGGTATGTTCCCCTTTATTGCAGAAGCATTAAGTATGGATAACCACGTAGTAACCTTCAATTTTTCACATAATGGCATAGGTGAGGATCTGGAGAATTTTACCGAGCTGGAAAAGTTCGCACGCAACACTTATAGCCGCGAACAAGAGGATTTGGAACTATTGCTGTCCGATCTGAGAGCACGCCATGAATTCAGAGAATTGCCGTTGTTTCTGTTAGGACATAGCCGAGGTGCGGGAAGCTGCTTTGTATATGCACTAGATCATCCCGGCGAGATTGCGGGCGTCATTTCATGGAATGGCGTAACCAATCTTGATCTGTTTACTTTACCACAAAAAGAAGAAATGCGTGCCAAGGGACGCAGCTATGTGCAGAACGCCAGAACCGGGCAACAGCTTCCGCTTGATGCTATCATTCTGGACGACCTGGAGCACAATCGCGAGCGTTTTTCCATTGTAGACAGGCTTGCCAATAGCCAGCTCCCAGCTGTACTTATCCAGGGAACCGAAGACTCCAAACGTCTACGGGAAGGCTCTGCCCAGCTCACCTCCGTTCGTCCCGACATCGAGTGGGTACAAATTCAAGGCGGCAATCATACCTTTAACACCGTTCATCCATTCCAGGGAGGCAGTCTTCAACTGGATCAGGCAATTACCGAAACCCGCCGCTTCATTGACCGGATCACTAATTAGGCAGTAGCCCCCTCAATACAAACGGCGATCCGCCGGGCGGATCGCCGCATTTATTTAGCTTAGCATTTTACAATTCCAAAATGATTAATGCTTACACTCCCGGAATGCTTGTCCGCTTATGTGCTGTACGTGTAAAATAGCTTTCCAGCTTTTCGCGGGCCGCCGGGTCAATTTCTTTGCCCTCCAGGTAGTCGCTGTTTGCTTCGTAGGAGATTCCCAGTTCCTTTTCATCCGTCTGGCCTTCCCACAATCCTGCTGTAGGCGCTTTGTCCAAAATAGCCTGCGGAACTCCAAGATAGCTGGCCAGCAAACGCACCTGACGTTTGTTGAGAGTGCTGAGCGGTGTAATATCGACCGCACCATCACCCCATTTGGTATAAAAGCCTGTAATGGCTTCTGAAGCGTGATCTGTACCCACGACGAGCAGGTTCAGTTCATTCGCAAGTGCGTACTGAACCACCATACGTGTTCTTGCCTTTACATTTCCTCTCACTTGCGGAGTAATGGAACGTTCCAGACCGATATCCTTTAATGTGTGCTCTACTTCCACGGCAATCGTATCCACGGCTTCCTTAATGTTCGTTTCCCCGGCATATTTCAGGTTGAACGCTTTAGCCACCGCGTAGCTATGCTCGATATCTTCCTGTTGACCATAGGGCTGGAATACACCCAGTGTTTTGTATTCTTGCCCTTGCTCCTGTGTCAACTCATCTGTAGCCTGCTTGCACAAGGCGGCTGCTACGGCACTGTCAATCCCGCCACTGATGGCGATCAACAGCCCTTTGCTTCCTGTTTTTGTTACGTACGACTTGAGGAAATCCACACGCTTGCGGACCTCCGCCTCTACGTTGATCGTAGGCTGTACTCCCAATTCAGCAATAATCTGTTCCTGCAAACTCATCAGATAAGCACCTCTTTTTTAGGAATTTCCTTCACAAGCCAACACGCAAAAGCCCCGGCAAGTTTCGCAGGCGAAAAATGCGGGGGCATAGCTTGAGCAGTCTTACCGGCAAAAACGGTCAAATGCACTGGTCAAATCAGCAGCAATCTGATCTGCCGAACGATCTTCGATCTGATGACGCTCGATAAAGTGAACCAGTTCGCCGTCTTTCAGTAACGCGATCGAAGGGGAAGATGGCGGATACGGCGCGAAAAATTCGCGAGCCTTCGCCGTTGCTTCCTTATCCTGTCCCGCAAAAACCGTATACAGATGATCCGGCGTTATATCATGCTTCAGCGCTTCAGCTATACCCGGGCGGCATTGGCCTGCGGCACAACCGCATACCGAGTTCACAACCACCAGCACTGTACCTTTAGCATCAGGCAGCTTAGCCTCCACATCTTCAGAAGTACGCAGTTCCTGAATCCCAAGATTCGTCAGTTCATCGCGCATAGGCTGAACTGAATCTCTCATATATTGATCGAAAGACATAGACATATTCTTTCACTCCTTTTCACTAAATCATGTATACTACATTTCTAATTTCACCCTTTGCCGTAGTAAAGGCATGGACATCTAAAGCCCATTATACAATCTTTTTCACGTAATTTGCAAAAAATCCGGTTACATCTTTGCACAATTATTTCTGTATCGAATTTATGACAGGAGTCTCAGAATGCTCCCGATAAGTCGGAATGGTTCTGCGCAAACGGACTTTAAACTGTGTGCCCATTCCCTCCACCGAATCTACGGCAATCGTACCGTGATGACGCTCCACTATACTTTGACATAAGGCCAGACCCAAACCTGTACCTTTCGTTTTGGTTGTGTAAAAAGGCTGGAACAGCTTTTCAAGCTGTTTTGGCGGAATTCCCGGACCTGTATCCCTCACTTCCAGTTCGACAAAATCCTCTTCTTCATGAGTAGAAATGGTCAGCACACCCTTTTCCCCCATAGCTTCCATCGCATTACGCGATAAGTTAAGCAGCAATTGCTTGATTTCCTTAGGATTCAGATGCAGCATCGTTACATGATCCTCCAGTTTTAACTCAATCGTCTGTCCCCTCAGGTTCGCATCTGCCCACAAAAGAGGTGTTAGTTCACGAATGATATCATGCAGATGACACTGCTCCTTCTCGACAATCCGATTCTGGGCCAGGGAAAGAAAATCATTAATAATCCCGTTCGCCCGATCCAGCTCCTCCATCACGATGCGGTAATAATGACTTAGAGAATCAGGACTCTTCTCGCGCATAAGCTGTAAAAACCCGCGCACAACCGCCATCGGATTACGTATTTCATGAGTAATGCCCGCTGCCATTTGTCCGACCAGACTGAGCCTCTCGAAATTGCCCAACTCACTGCGCAGCGTCTCCAGCTCTGTGATGTCCTGCAAGGCGATAATGACACCTGTCGTTTGATTGATATGTTTATCTCGAATAGGAAGGAAACTGGAGAAGAATACTTTGGGAGATACATTTATAAAATCAGCGCCTGCTTCTCCTTCCAAGGCTTTCGCAACTCGTTCGTTGACTACAGGCGAAGCGCTAAAAACGTACAACGAGTTTAAAGGACGGCCTACAACCTCAGGCAGCGTAATATAGGGATCGAAGTCCCGGTAGAGCTCCAGCATCGTTTTGTTCATATGTATAACTCGTTCTTCGCTGTCCAAAGTAACAAGAGATAACGGCATCAAATCCATGACTTGACGCAGCTTATCCACTTCGATTAAATATTTGCTCGTAAACTCAGTTACATCTCGCCGCAACGTCAGTTTCTCAAAGGAATTATGCATCAGACTTACGACCGTAAAACTTGCCAACACACCTACAGCAACATTCCAAAACGTTGTAAGCAGATCAGGAATGTATACTGAAATGTTCTGTTTGCCCCACAATAGCGGTAATAATGCCTTAAGCAGCATATCAGCCACAACATATGTGAAAATTACGAGCTTTTTGTCCAACAATGTTCCTCTTTGAAAAAACTTGACATGCAGTAGCATAAAAGGAAAAAGGATAAAAGCAGTGCCCACATACATTGGGGACATTTCTATCGACTGCGCTATAATTAGAACACCCGTCAATGCAGAAGCAGCGAGAACAAAGGAAGTGCGACGTGTACCATACATGACGCCTACAGCAAGGGGAATAATACCGAGATTGGAAGGTAGGCCATATGGAGGCTGGTATTGAAAGAGCGAACATAGCAATATAGCTGGCAAGCAACACAGATAAAGTATTCCTTGATGAGGTCCGGGAAGCAGATTGCCTGCCCAAACCTTTTTCTTGTCCCCATAATCCGTTAATATAGAGAAAAAACCCGCCGATATAACGGCAAGGAGAACTTGGAGCACACTTTCCTTCAACGCAATTAACAAGGACTTCTCCCCCTCATCATCTTTCCTTGACGCCGTTAGTTGAATTAAAGCACAGGCTACAATATATTACAATATATGTGTTAAAATCCCGGTGTAGAACGACAAATTCTGCTAAATACCGGATATATATTAGAGGATCGTTTTTACGGTTTTTATACTCCTGTAAAATAAGAGATATACGCAGCTACTGTGCTCAAAGTCTATCTAAAGAGACGGTATTACGATATGATGGAAAATCTGTTACGCTATTCTGAATTTTTTTGAAAATTTGTCGACGAAAAGGAAGAGGCCTATGACTTACGACGTTATTGTGATCGGAGGCGGCTCAGCCGGCTTAATGGCAGCGGCTGCTGCCAGTGGCGAGGGCGCCAAGGTGCTTTTAGTGGAAAAGGGAAATAAACTTGGACGAAAGCTGGGGATCTCCGGCGGAGGTCGCTGCAATGTCACCAATGCAAAAGAGCTGGATGAACTTATTCGCCACATTCCCGGCAATGGCCGTTTTCTGCACAGTGCCCTGGCTGCTTTCGGCAATCGGGATATCATCGCCTTCTTTGAACAACTAGGTATAGCCTTAAAGGAAGAAGACAACGGGCGTATGTTTCCAGTAACGGACAAAGCCAAAACGGTCGTCGATGCTTTGATTAATAAGGTACGCTCTCAAGGAGTCGAGATTCGGACAAGCTGCCCTGTTCAAGAGGTGATTTACAAAGAAGGTCATACAGCTGGTGTGCGGCTGCGTTCCGGTGAAATGCTGCGTAGCCGTAACGTCATTGTCGCAGTCGGTGGCAAATCCGTCCCGCACACAGGCTCGGAAGGTGACGGCTATGCATGGGCAGAGCAAGCTGGGCATACCATTACAGAACTATATCCAACAGAGGTCCCGCTAACGTCAGGCGAGACGTTTATCCAGACAAAAGAGCTTCAGGGACTCTCCTTACGAAACATCAGCCTGACCGTATGGAATGCGAAACAAAAGAAGGTTGTCGTTCATGAAGGAGATATGATTTTCACGCATTTTGGTTTGTCTGGTCCAACCGCTTTGCGTTGCAGTCAGTTTGTCGTCAAGGGAATGAAAAAGGATAAGGTAAACACAGTATTGTTAACTCTCGATTTACAGCCTCACAAACATGCTGATGAAGTCTACCGTGAGACACTGGAACTGGCATCGGTCGATGCTAAAAAGGCGATCAAAAACGTGCTTAAACCTTATTTACCGGAACGCATGATTCCATTGTTGCTTCAGCAAGCTGAACTGCGTGAAGATTTGACCTATGATCATATTCCCAAGCAGCAATGGCAAGAACTCGCCCATCGAATCAAGGCGTTTCCCATTCGTGTGAATGGGACGCTCTCCCTGAAGGAAGCATTTGTTACCGGGGGTGGTGTGAATTTGAAGGAAATTAATCCGAAAACGATGGAGTCCAAGCTGATGCCTGGCTTGTTTTTCTGCGGTGAGATTCTGGATATTCACGGCTACACTGGAGGCTATAATATTACAGCGGCGTTTACGACAGGGCATACAGCAGGGACGCAAGCGGCTTTAAACGAGATGTAGGAGTGGGAGGCACTACGCGTAGGCTTTGATCTTACGATCGCTGGCCCTTCTCCAGATTCAAATCCTCCGCTTCGCTACAAACCGCCATTACAACCGCAATTTTCAAGAAAAATAGGAATTAAAAAGACTTAAATCAGTTGTATTGCTGATTTAAGTCTTTTTTTGAGTAATCGCGTATTGAACAAACTCCATCTTGTTTTAACGTTTACCGCTATTCCTAAACCTCAATAATGATAGGTAAAATCATAGGTCTTCTCTTGGTTTGGCTGTAAATAAACTGACCCACATTATCCTTTAACATCTGCTTAATCAAGCCCCACTGACTCATTTCGATTTCTGTTAACTCGTTCACTGTGGCCATAATCGTGTCTCGAATCTGATTCATCAGCTCTTCGGAATCCTTAACAAATACAAAGCCTCTTGATATGACTTCTGGCGTTGCAAGCATTTGCTTTTCGTTTTTGCTCAAAGTCATCACAATAATCAGCATTCCGTCTGAGGCAAGTTTTTTACGGTCCCGCAGTACAATATTACCCACATCACCAGTTACCAGCCCGTCTACCAGGCTATTGCCGGATGGTACTTTGGGACCCAGGGATGCCCTTCCCTCTGCGATTTGAATTGTCTCTCCGTTTTGGACAATAAATACGTTTTCCATAGGAATACCGACTGATTCTGCTAGCTGACGATGCTGATGCAGCATTCTGAATTCACCATGTATAGGAATTAAATACTGGGGTTTCATCAGGGTCATCATTAACTTTAACTCTTCTTGGCTGCCATGACCGGATACGTGCATCCCCGTAGCGCTGCCTGATCCATAAATAACGTTAGCGCCCAGTACGTACAGGTTATCGATAACTTGGGAAAGATTTCGCTCATTTCCCGGTATCGCTCCCGCAGCAATGATGACGGTATCCCCAGGCAATATTTCGATTTTGGGATGCAGGGAATTAGCTAAACGGGACAATGCAGCCATCGGTTCACCCTGACTTCCTGTACATAAAACTGCAATTTTTTCTGCAGGATACCGCTCCGTTTCTCCAGCCTCAATCAACAAATCCTCGGGCATGTGCAAGAAGCCCAACTCTTTAGCCACCGTTACCACATTTACCATGCTGCGTCCGAGTAAGACCAGTTTGCGGCCTGTTTCCACAGCAGCGTCAATGACCTGCTGGACACGATTCACATTGGAAGCGAACGTGGAGATAAATACCTGCTGCTTGGCTCGAGCGAATGCATCCAGAATGTGCCCGCCAACCAAGCGTTCTGAAGGCGTAAATCCTGGTCTTTCCGCATTCGTACTTTCGGAGAGAAGCACCTTAACCCCTTTCTTTCCGATTTCAGCCATGCGATGAAGATCCGGAAAAGGTCCGCTGACAGGAGACATATCAAATTTGAAATCCCCGGTATGGACCACATTTCCTTCCGGTGTCTGAAAAAAAACACCCAGACAATCTGGGATACTGTGGACAGTAGTGAAAAAGGATGTCTGAATCTTCCCCACATCAATGGTAGAATCCGCATCTATAAGATGAAGCTCGGCATCACGTAAAAGATTATGTTCCTTTAGCTTAATCTTAATTAATTCGATGGTGAGCTTTGTCCCGAATACCGGAATGTTGATCTGCTTCAGTAAATAAGGAATGCCCCCGATGTGATCCTCATGTCCATGGGTTACAATGAGCGCTCTAACTTTATCCTGATTCTCCAGCAGATAGGTGACATCCGGTACAATGAGGTCAATACCAGGCAAATTTTCATTGGGAAACTTGGAGCCACAATCAATGACGACAATATCCTGATCGTATTGGATGAAATACATATTTTTTCCAATTTCATTAACACCGCCTAGAGCAGCAATGAGTAATCTGTTATCAGCAAGCATCAGTTTATTTCCTCCTTAGGAAAATGCTATCCATATTATTTATTTTCCGCGTAAACTTATACACCATATTGGGAAAGAAATGAGTAGCCTTCCTAAATAAGAGGACTTGTTTCACAAACACAAAAAGAAACCCTTGTCTCTAACAGACAGGGGCCCTCATTTGATTGATTACATACCCACCGCAGCCGATATCGCGGCAAAAATAGCAGCTATCAGCCATAGAATCGGGAATAGTTTGAAGATTACCTTCAGCCACTGTCCAAAGCTGATCCGGGCAATGGCCAATCCTGCCAGCAGCACTCCACCTGTCGGTGAAATGAGATTGGTTAACCCGTTACCAAATTGGTACGCTGTGACTACGGCTTCACGATTAATGCCTACAAGATCGCCAAGCGGTGCAAGTACAGGCATGGTTAGTGCAGCTTCCCCCGAAGAAGAGGGAACGAGGAAAGTAATGATATTATGCGCAAGCAACATAATAGTCGTGAATAAATAACTTGGCAAACCTTCCAGGACGCTTGCAAGTGCATTCAATACGGTATCAATAATCATACCCTGTTCTGCGATAATCAGAATTCCGCGGGCGAGGCCTATGATCACCGCGGCGTAGATAAATTCTCCGCATCCTTTTACAAAATTTTCAGCTATCTCCTTCTGACTCATTTTGGTGACAACCCCAACAAAAATACCAAGGGCAAAGAAAAGGGCGCCGATCTCAGTCATATACCAGCCTTTGACCAAAATTCCCCAGACAATCGCTCCAAGCGTTACAATAAATCCACCTATAATTAATTTGTCCCGGAATGTGAAGACGACGTCCTCGCCTGTGCTTTCCTTAATAAATTGCTCGCGGTTTATAATATCACTTTGAAACACGAGGGATTTCTCCGGATTTCGCTTCACCCGGTGCGCATACCACATCGTAAAAGCAATAGAAATCGTCGTAAATACAAGCCATTCGATAAATCTCAGCCAGAGCTGAGGATTCCCCTCCACTCCTGCGATTCCCTGGGCAATCAACACTGAAAATGGATTGACAGTCGAACCAACATAGCCAATTTGCGTTCCCAGAAATAAAATAAGAATCGCTGTCATAGAGTCGAAACCCAAGGCAAACATCAACGGAATGAAAATCGCATAAAGTGGAATAATTTCTTCACTCATCCCAAAGGTAGAACCTCCGAGACTGAAGATAACCATAGCAATGGGAATAAGCAAAATCCCTTTATTCTTCAACCGCCTGGCAAGAGCTGTCAGCGCACGATCAATGGCGCCTGTCTGCAGAATAATACCGAAGGAGCCGCCTACGATAAGAACAAAAGAGACGACATCGGCGGCATTGATAATCCCCTCAATAGGAGCGCTAAGGATCTGAGGGATTCCCTGTCTTAAATCGCCGTTCTCCCCTGTTTTGGGTACAGAGTGATAGGTTCCTGAAACGATTGCCGTTTTGGTCACACCGTTCACTGTCACTTCATGACGCTCAAATTGACCGCTGGGTACAACCCATGTCAACGCGGCGACTGTAATAATAATCAAGAATATTAAGGTATAACTATGGGGCAAGGATAATTTCCATTTCTTATTCGTGATGTTCATGTTTATCCCTCATTCCAAGAATGGTTATACGTAACCTTCCCTCCCATAATGGTCAATATCACTTGGGCATCCCTGATGTCACCAGCGGATGCATTAAGGAGGTCGCGATCAAAAACGGCGATGTCAGCATATTTTCCAGCCTCCAGCGTACCTGTAACCTCTTCCATATAACAATGTTTGGCTCCATTAATCGTCCATGCCTTTAAAACTTCGGATGCCGGCATTCCTTGGTCAGGATACCAGCCTCCAGCAGGCGAGCCATCCGGGAATAATCGGTGAGAGGCCGCATACAGCGAATCGGGGACACTGGTGATAAATAAAGGCAAATCAGTACCTATAGTGATCGGCACGTTAGCTTCCAGCATGGACTTATAATTATAAAAACGGTTTTCATTCTCTTTGCCTGCCACAGCAGACATATAAGCCTCTTCGTAAGAGGGATTCAGCAGCAAAATCTGAGCATAGACCTCGGCAAAAATTTCGTTTTCTCCCATTCTGGTCAGGTCATCTGGATGAGGATACTCCAGATCACTGATCGAATGTCTGATAAGGTGATTGCCTTGCTGCGCGCGGCATTTTTCAATCATGGATACTGCTTGGCGAATCGCAGCATCGCCTTCTGCAGTTAGACAGCATTTGATCCCCTGGCTGTCCGCTTCCAGAACTGAGGCTTCAATTTTTTCGTAATCAACCGCCCTCAAATTCGTGACTCCAGGCATATCTGCGTAAGGCTCCAACATATCCCCTGTATGATCGGCTACGACGCCGTCAAGCATCAGCTTGTAGCCTTGGAAACGAATAAGGTCTCCATGATAAAGTGCCTTATACTTGATACCAATACTTATATCAAACGGTTCAACAACCGGTTCCAGCGAGAAATGAAACCGGAGTGGCAATTCACCTGTTTCTTTCAATTCCTCTAGAATCGGAAGCAGCTCGCTATGCCGGTCAAAGCCAATATCTTTTATAGAAGTAACTCCTCTTGCAGCCAGCAGGCGGCAAAATTCCATAAACTCTTGTTGGACAAGGCTGCGATCCTGCATCATAGCTTGGAGCAGTAAAGCGCGTGCTTCGGCACTGCATTGATCTGGCGAAAATTGATATCTCTCCTCAGCCAATCGATTCATCCAGCAGTAACTTTTATTTTGGTTGATGGCGATGACCGCCCGATCGGGAAACAATCCATCCAACAAGCTTGGCTCAGGCAGCCCACCCCATTTTTCCTCGCTCCAACCGTAAGCGGTTACATCTTTTCCTGATGGAAGGTGGTTTGCCTCTTGAAGCAGTAGTTGCACTGCTTCTTCACTTGAGGCTGTATGCGTCAGATCCACGCCCCGATGCATTGACATATATCCGGTGAAAAATACATGGTTGTCATGAATTCCCGGCATGATAAAGGCATCGCCCAGATCATAGACAACCGTTTCCGATCCTATCCAGGCTTGTGCCTCTTCCGGATGCCCCACTGCTGCAATACGTTCTCCTCGCACTGCAATAAAACCGGGCGAAGCTTCATTTTCCAATCCATTAAAAATAGCATTGGAGAGTAATACTTTGTCTGCTAATGTATCTTTCATCCCTTGCATAGTTTCACCACCTCATGATTGATTCACCTAACAACATGACGTAATATAACGTTATGTCAATGCTTCTGCTTCTCCCTATTGGATGGAAGCAGAAGCCAGACGTACCTGAACTACCTTGCATAACAGGTAACGGATTATATGGAGAATTGGTAGCGGTCTCCGATGATGTACTGTTTTCCTACATGAACCGGGCTTCCATGCTGGTCATAGATAATGGTATGCATGTAAAACAACGCCTGCCCGATCGCCGTCTCCAGCAATTTGGCCTGATTTTCATCCGCCAAGGCAATTTGTAATATCGTCTCTCCTGGCTGGTTAGGGTCGATGCTGTATTTTTGCCGCAGCAGTTCGTATACAGACCCCTCCAACTGCTCGTGCATTAGAAATGCAAAGCGTTCATAAGGATAAAAATTGTTTTCCAGCATCAGGGGGCGATCATCCGCATATCTTTTACGCTGGATAAATAACACTTTTTCTCCTGGCGATAGCTGCAACTGATGTGCAATTTCTTCATCTGCTGCTATGATTTCACGTTTTGTAACCTCACTGTGTGAAGAAAGCCCGTTGGATTTGCATGCCGCCGTAAAGCTGATGACATGTTCAATCTTCCGTCCAATTTTGGGGATATTGACAAAGGTGCCTTTTCCCTGACGTTTGGTCAGATATCCTTCATGAACTAATTCGGCAATTGCTTTCCTTACAGTAATTCGACTTACATTATACATTTCGCTTAATTCTGTTTCGGTCGGTATACGACTTCCCTGCGTAAATGTTCCATTATGAATAGCGGTTTTAACCGCTTTTTGTAATTGAATATATAATGGCTCCGCTTGGTCTGAATTTAACATAATGTACCCTCACTTGTCATATAACGTTATATCACTCTCACTTAGAGTATCAAAGGTTACATATTCTTACAAGTGAAGATATTCGAAAAGGATCGTCAATAATGAACGCCGTATCCGAAGGAACCTTCTACCAGGCAGCTCTGGGCGGCAAGCCTTGAGCCTTCTGCCATAGCAGCCTGAATGTTGCCTTTTTCCAAAAAGCTCAGTAAAAAAGCAGTTATATAAGAATCGCCTGCTCCCATGGTATCCACAGCGTCAACGGAATCGGGCATTTGAAAATAGAACTTCGTACCATCATAGGCGATAGATCGGTCACCGCCACGAGTGGCGATCAGAATTTGCCCCTCTTTTTTTCGATTGGAACGGATAAAATTCTGTGTCTCTTCATCCGTCATATGGCTGCAAGAGAAGAATGCAAAATCGGCATGCATGATATATTGTTCTACCTGTGTATCTGTAAAATCATCTGAAAAATCAAAGGAAATAGGAATTCCCAGTGTCTCCAACTCGGGCAGCAAGTGGCCTGTATGGCTGTACAAGCCAGTATGAATCAGGTCGAATCCGCCAAGATAATCCTTGTCATCTTCGCTCAGTTCCAATGGATGGAGACGTGTCACTCCCCCCTCATTACTGCCCAGAAATACTCTGTCTCCGTCTTCCAGGGTTACACGTGCACAGCCGTTCTCACCGCTGTGATATCTGCACCGTGAAATATCGATGTCAAGCTCACGGAGGGTATGTTCTACATGCCGTGCTTCGTGATCGTCCCCAAACACGCCTATAAAGGCTGCATCCACTCCCGCTTTTTTGGCAAACACACTGAAATTAAGCGCATTGCCGCCAGGGTACATCATGCGCAGATGAACATATTTATCTACCACATTATCGCCAATGCCTAGAACCTTCATGATGGTTTCCTCCTGTTGGTAGGTGCGCTTAGTAAGCTACTTTGCCCATATAACGGCGAGTTTCCAATGGGTGGTTGCGTACATTTGCTAGTGCTTCACGATACACACATACAATGCTGTAAAATAAAACCGGGTTAAAAAACTCTACCACTTCGTCTGCAATCGTTCCGATGCCAAGCTCCTTTGCATCAATCACTTCCACTTTCTCGGCATACTGATTCAGGAAAGTCTGTGCCCGCTCATCCAGCGCCCGTGTACGTCCTTCGTTGATCATCAGAATAAATGGAGTTTCCTTATCCGTTACTTCAAATGGGCCATGGAAGAATTCACCGGAATGGATAGAAGCTGCATGAAGCCATTGCATTTCCATCAGCGAGCAGATGGCAAAGCCATAAGCATGTCCATAAGATGCTCCGCTGGTCAGGATATAAAAGAGTTCCTCATTGCGGTATCTGTCAGCGAATACTTGAGCGCGCGGTTCAACTTGGACTTTGGCCCGGTTAATAATCCCATTGATTGCTCCCAATCCATTCTGGAAAGCTGGGTAATGCGCATAGCCCTCAGTGATTTGAAGCAGTTCAACCGTAAGTTCTAGAATAATGGCCATCGGGTTGTTTTTAACATCGCTCTCATCCCCCCACTCGTAAAGGAAGGAATAATCCGAATAATTAAGCAGGCTCGCTTCACTATTGTGGGTTAAGCCAATGGTATAAGCACCTTTCTCTTTGGCAGATTTAGCAGCTGCGACCGATTCTGGAGTATTTCCACCGTGGGAACAAACGATGACCACTGAGTGTGCCCCCAATCGTTTTGGCAACGCATGTACAAACTCATTCGCTGTATACATCCCTGCTACCAGTTTCTTTGCTTCACTATCCAGAAAATATTTTGAAGGATACATATCAACTAGTGAGCCCCCGCAGGCTACTAAATAAACCTCAGAAATCTTCCCATTCGCTTGTTCATTAATCGTCTGAATCGTCTGTTGTACATTCATGTGTTTATCTCTCCTTTTTATATAACGTTATATAACGTATTGTTTACGAGATAAATATAAGCGCTTTCATTAAAAGTGTCAAGCCCCTTCATTAAAAAAAGCTCTAACCCTTTTGTATGAGGTTTAGAGCTCCTTTTGGGATTTAATTTATATTCATTGATTGGGTTAGCGATAAGGAAGCTATGCCTATAATATACGCGCAAAAAATATGGTCTTACACATGGGTTTGTCCGAATAAACTAAATGAGACAAATACATAACGTCCAATAAATAATCAAGGAGGAAAACACCATTAATACATTTATCGGGTATGTTTTTCTGGGTCTGTCACTTTCCGCTCCCATTGGACCCATCAATGCCGCACAGTTAGATCGAGGTATTAAAAATGGATTTTGGCACGCCTGGTTTATTGGGCTAGGTGCAATCACAGCAGATATTATCTATATGATGCTTGTCTATTTGGGAATGATCCACCTTCTTAATTCCCCATTTGTCAAAGCTTTTTTATGGCTATTTGGTTTTTTCGTGCTTGTGTATACAGGTCTTGAAAGCATCAAAAATGCTGGTGTGATTTCAGAATCCGAATTAAGGGGAAATGGCAATACCCTGACTAACTCCTTTGTTGCGGGCTTCCTGATGTCGTTGTTTAATCCTCTCTCCATCCTTTTCTGGCTTGGTATTTACGGTTCCATACTGGCCAATGTTGCTAATACATATCCAGTACAACAGCTATTGATTTACAGCGGAGCGATTGTACTGGGCGTGTTGGCGTGGGATGTGACGATGGCAGCTGCTTCAAGTGTTTTCCGTAGATTTCTCAAACCCGGATTGCTTAAAACCATCTCTTGGATGTCAGGTCTATCTCTTGTAGGCTTTGGCTTTTATTTTGGTGTACAGGCATTTCAATTACTTTTTTTACGCTAACGCTTGTCTTCTTGATAAAGTTAACGAGATTCCTTGCCGTGCTTTCGACGCACCCATTGAACAATGAGGTCACATATTGCAATTAACAAGACCAGCAGTAAACTGATGTAAACCCCAGGGCGGCTAAGCTTATGAAAAAAGGCCCCGACTACAGCCATAGCTATCAGCAATAATCCAATCCAGCGTTTGATATTGCTTGATGTGCTTGATTCCAGTAACTTACCTGAAGACAGCAAAATAAAGCACCAGTTATATAACAGCATTAAGCCCGCAGCTGTTGTGATATATTCATACACTTTTCCCGGTAGCAGCAACGATAATACGATTGCTGAGATTAATCCAACAGAGATCAAACTGAGTGCATAAAGAGGATATTTGCCCTTCCACTTTCGTGAGAACAGTGTGGGCGCATCTCCTTCCTGGGCAAGGGTAATCATCATCGAAGTCTCTGCATATAGCGATGCTGTCATCGTGGAGAACCCTGCAATAATAAGGACTCCGTTAAACAAATGAGGCACAAAGGCCAGTTGATCGCTACTGAGCGCAAGTACAAAAGGACTTTCCTTCGGATTAAAGGCACTTAATGGTACCATAGACACAGCCAGCCCAATCGAAAGCACATACACTGCAACCAGCGTCATCAACATGACCTTTCCTGCTTTCGGTGCTTCCTCCGGGTTTTGAAGTCGGTTAGACATAATTCCGAGCACTTCAATACCTCCGTATGCATAAAAGGCAAAAATAAAAGATGACCATAACCCTATGCCACCGGTTGGAAAAAAGTCTTTGGAGCTGAGAGGGAACTTCGGATTATATTTACCTCCTCCGATCCAGCCTGCCAGAAGCGCTACCGCTAGGACCAAAAACATCAAAAGAGCCGCTATCTTAATGATCGCGAGTACATTTTCTACACGATCAAAACCCTTATTGCCAAAAAAAACAATCACAAGCCCTAAGAGCCCGAAGCCTGCCGCAAAAATCCACATCGGTACCTGAGGAAACCAAAAGCGTGAAAATATAGACAGCGCAGTTAGTTGACTCCCATTAATAAGCAATTCCGAGAACCAATACACCCAGCCACTGCCGAAGCCTGCCCAATTGCCAAATGCTTTTTGAGCATAGGAACGGAAAGAGCCCTGTTCTGGATGATCTGCTGTCATGCGCGAAAGGGCGTCAAACACCACATACGTTCCAACTGCTGCCAAGAAGTAAGCAATCAGCACGGCTGGACCACCAATGGAAATTGCTAAACTAGACCCGAGGAAATACCCTGTACCGATGGTGCCTGCAACTCCTAACAAGCTCAGCTGCCACCATTTTAGTTTTTGCTCTTTTTGTTTGCCCGCTGAAGACTTGCCCATACGAAAATCACCCTATTCTGAATTTGAGACCTATTTTTTGTTTTTTTATGATTGCCTTCTTCTCCATATTTCATGTGAAAGTCAATTCAATTTGTAATAAAGAAGCACCAGCAAACTCGATTAAAGGTTTGCTGATGCTTCTTTTTAATTAAACGTTTTACATTTTGGACAAAGAAAGTGCCTTGTCTGCATTTTGAATATCCATTTGAATTTGCTGATCCGGATCATAGGCGTTGTAGTAACCATTATTCTTCATATAATTAAAAATTTGCTCATGAAGGTTAACAGCTTTGCTCAATTGGTCACAAAGGACATTTCGAACTTCTGAGCTGGTCGACTCTGTTAAGGCCGCGGCGTAGTTTTTGATCCCACTTTTAGCTGCGATTAACAGATCGGAAGCAATCACCTGATCGGTCATGGGGGTTGTACCGGTCATATTCCCAATAAAAGAATTCACGTTATTCCTCCTTAGATTATACAAGCAGATTTCTAAGCTGTTGAATATCTTGTGTACCGCTGCTGATGTCCTGCTGTAAAATATTTTTTAAATTTGAATCTGAGACTAAAGGGAGCATGGTTTGAGTTTTTGTAATACAAGTTGTTTTAAACGTAAGCAGCTCATGCAATTCCAACTTTTCGTGAACTCCAAGTTTTTGCAAGATCAAAACCTCCTTTCTGAACTTCTTTTGGTATTTCCTACGATTGCTGCCCTTATGCACGATCCAAGAATCTTAGTTTTCACAATGTCCTTTTCAGCTGTTTCTCATGATGAAAAAAGGTTCCTTCAAACCATTAGTCATGGTTTTGAAGGAACCTTTTTGTTCCAAAGTGGCAGCCAGGGCGGACACAATTTTCAGGTATGTACGCTTCCTGAAAAACCGTCCACATCGTCCTCCGGTTGTTGGTCAGAGCTGACGTTGTGTTCCTGTGTTGTGTTAGTAAACGTTTGGGAAGAGCCGTTTTTATACGCCTCGCTCCAGTCTTCATTGATGATGTGCGCTGGAATAATCCAATCCTCCGGGCTATAACCTGGATTTTGCATACCAATATTACTTTGTTTACCTGGACGATAAGTGAGAACTCCTGTCTCAATTATACTTCCTTCATAAGCTTGGCAAATCTCTAATGCAGATAGCACATCCTGGTTCTCAACGTGAACACTGAGGCCTGTATCACCGTTCGTGCTGGCAGAGTATCCAATTTCCTTTAATGTTTCACAGGCTTGGGCGGCTTGCTGCGGATCACGAAATTGAAAACGGAAAGAACCCGTATCCATGTGCTTCATCTCCTCTGAATTTATCTTATTTTGTTATTTGGGTTCATTAGGTATGTTATTTGTTAATATAACCAATCGGAACGCTATTTTTACATTCGAAACCTTTATTTTTCAAAAATTTACCTTAAAGCTTTGAAATTAAATAATTAAAAAAGCAGCTACTGTGACAAATCGCATGTTTTCCCTACGTAAATCCCTTTATGCTAGTAGTAAGGGTATGGTTGCCCGGTCATCCGAACCGAGCGGTCAAAGGATGCCCAAATCCATACATAAAGGCGGAATGAAGATGATAGATTACCGAACATTGGTGACACAGCAATCCATGCATTTGTATAGCGTGTTTGCCAAGTCATTCAAAAGTGTAAACGAACATGCGGTTGCTGGCATCAAAACGGTGGGCTTCAACCCAACGGCCTTCGCCGTGATGGAAGTTTTATATCACAAGGGAGCACAGCCAATTCAACAAATTGGTGCCAAGCTGCTTCTACAAAGCGGAAATGTCACTTATGTGATCGACAAGCTGGAGAGCCGCGGTTATTTGCACCGTCACCCGTGCGACCAAGATCGTCGTATTATATATGCAGAGTTGACGGACGAAGGACAACGCGTCATGGATGAAATTTATCCTGATTATACACGTCAGATTGAACGTGCCTTTAGCGGAATCAGCGAAACCGAAAGAGATCAACTCATCGGCTTGCTCAAAAAATTGGGCCGTAGCGCTGATAATCTGTCACCTTATCACAAATAGAACGAATAGTAATTTTAGCAACTGATCGTTTGTGAATAAACGAACAATCTTATAGCTGTGCTAAACGAAAATTTAGATTTACACAGAAAAGTCCACCCTTATATTCATGGGTGGACTTTTTTAATGACTAAAATGTTTGATCACTACATTATTAAAAATAGCCTTACCGCCCTCTGAAAAAAGAGTAATTCCCCGATCCTCTAAGCGTGGGAATATTAAGGAGGAATAAGCTACTTCTCCATCATCTACAAAGACTTCGATGCTGGTTTTATCGACGAGAATCTTCAAGTGGACATTTTTCTTGTTGGTATCAAAAGGCGCCTTACTCTCTACATATTTTCCACTCTGATCCGGCTGCCCGGTGTTCGCTCTGTTTACATAAGAGTATTGACCCTCCACCGAAACACCCACATCTACATGACGCTTGCCATCCGCAGACTCTCGAAGCCTCAATCCTGTATTTTTGATCGTTGACCAAGATACATCCGCCTCTAACTGATAGGCATCACCTGCTACCGGAAGCGTGTGAGTCCCCGCTACTTGGATCTTCCCCAATGATTCCGTTGCAACTGGGAATTGCTCCAAAGCTGGTACAGGCTGTGAAACCAAGCGATAGCCGACATCAGATGTACGCTTCAACCGAATTTGGCGAACAACCGAATCCATTCCATTAAAGCCTTCTTTCAGGGTAGGCGTGTTATTGGCATAATCCCAATTGTTCATCCAGGCCAGCGCATAACGGTGACTGTATTGGTCTTTGGCTTTGCCATCCTCGAACGTAACCGCACCATACCAGTCAAAGCCATAATCCAGCCAATCAGGATCATTGCGATCAGGGAGAAATGCTTCTCCATTAAAATCTCCTATCCAATAGGCATACGTGTTAGGCCCGCCGGTTGGTTTACTATTGGCGCTCGCGCCCAGAATCCATTGATAGGTCCCATCATCCGCGCGCATCTGGTAAAGGTCAGGACATTCCACAAGCCCGATATTTTCCGTTTGAAAGCCACTCGTAAACTGCCAATCCTTTAAATTTTTAGACTTATAAAAGCCAATCTTCGTTCCCTCTGCCATGACCATCACCCATTGATTACGCCCAGTATCCCGGACGATTTTGGGATCTCTGAAATCCTTCGTACCAGGGTTGGACATCACAGGCTTGTTGCGGTAAGAAGTAAACGTCTTGCCTTTATCCTTACTGTACCACAGAAATTGTTCCTGCTTTCCTCCATCTGCGGAGGGCTGTGTGACAATGGCTACAAGTGCGCCTTTTCCAAAACCAGCGGTGCCATGATCGTCGATCACGACCGAACCGGACCAAGGATCTCCATTCGGGTTTGTATATTTGGGAATCGCCACCCCTTCATCTTTCCAATGAACCAGATCGGTCGATGTTGCATGGCGCCATTCTGTACCGTTCTTATGAGGGTAATCACGATTATATAAATAATAATAATGATATTTTCCATCCATATAAATCGGCCGCTGCGGATCATTTTTCCACTTATCCGGAACGGTAAAATGGTAGGCTGCCCGGTAGGTCGGTGTTGAATGCTTACTTTGATTTGCTTGATTTTTTGGAGTTGCAGCAGGTTTAGAGGGTTTGACAGCATCCTGTTGGTACATATTCCATCCCATAGCTATGAATATCGTTAAGCCTGTGATGACTACTACGGATCGTATCCAAATGTTCTTGGGAGCTTTTTTTCTCATTATGACGATCCTCCTTACTTCATTGCATCGTTATGTATCGTCCGACGGACGACAGATCGGGTTGCTACCGACTGCCGCCTTCGGACATACTGCTTAAATACCTACTTATTTCTTTCCGTACTCATTTTGGTGTTCTTTTTTGTCATTCGCTGGATCAATCGTGATTTGCCCTTGTTCCAGAATACCGTTTTTCACAACAGAAGTTTTCGAACCTTTAATATTCAGCAGGAAGCTTGGTGCAAAAGTAGATTTGTGATCCGGGAAAAGCCCACGATTGGTCATATAACTCGAAACGACTACGTTATTGCCTTTGCCTTGCGGGATAGCAAAATGGGCATACGTCCAGGTAATATCATCACGATCCAGATCCTGATGAAGAACGAGACCGGTTCCATTCAACGGTTTATAAGGCCCTGTCAAGGAAGTAGAAACATAACCCAGCATGTAAATATCATCGTCACCGATCGCATCTACAGTCACCTTAGAACCTCTTGTACTCGTAAATAAATACCACAAACCGTTCATTTTGAACACATTCGCCCGTTCAATTTCATCTGTTACCAGATTGGATGCGATCAAAGGAGGCATTACATTTTTCAACGTATAATCATCATTCAATTCAACGATGCCCAGTGCGCCGTTCGCCAGCTCAGCTCCCTTTTTCTTAGGACTTTGCAGCAGGTTTTGTTGCTCTTCCTTGAAGAAATTCTTATTGCCGCCATAATAAGCTGGGTTTTGAATCGAATCTTCACCCTGATAGCCTGTTTCTGTTCCTGTGTTGGCTTCAAATATAATATATTTGTGGCCTTGATCCTCGACATAGTGAGGGTCTCGAAGAGTATGATTATCCATATCTATTCCGACGCTTTGCTGTACATTTTGATAGGTTTTCCCATCTCCACCGTCATAGATCGATTTCAAATCCTCGACTCCATCTACTTTCAGTGTCTTATCATCAGGCTGAGAGACATTAATTTGAGCCGTGCTCAAGGTTTGCTTGCCGTATAATTTGTTATTCGGGTCATACGGCTGTCTGCTGGTATAGAATAAACGTACTTGTCCATCAGAGGTTAAGGTAGCTGAGCCGGACCATTCTTCTGACTGATTTTTGAGAATCGGATCGTTGGAGAGCAGTTTATCATTGTCTTTAAATACTCTACCAGCATTTTTCCAGCCGCTCAGTGAAGTATCACCCGCTTTTTGATAGAACAGATATATAAATGTATCCTCACCTCTTTTAGGATCGCCTGCCAATCCAAAAACGATATTATATCCCTTGTAATTAGCCACTGTGCCATCGGCATTTTGTAACGGCCAGCTGTCCCAGACATCCAGATCAATCTGCTTGCCTGAGCTATCGTGACCAATAGCAGAAGGAATATTTTTAATTGTAGAGGCATCGAAGGACGGAACCTCATATTTCTCTTTACCTTGCTGTTTGAAAATATTCAGCATGTCACTACGCGTAATTTGGGTAAATGCACTGTCTGCTTTGGAATCTGCCTCGTCATTTCCCTTTGCAAAAGCCTGAACGCCGCCTCCTAACAGTAAGGTAGTTGCTACTGTTGCAGTGGCTGCTTTACTAAACCATTTGTTAAACTTCAAGTACTCCATCTCCCTTAATCTGATTATGATTTCTAGATTTGAAACCCAACTTTTTGGTTGGTAGGGCCATTTTATATGGTATGTCAAACGATTGATATAGACTGAAAATCCCTATTATGCGAGGGAAGAAAACAGATTCCTCTATAAATTTCATCCTCATATTTTCCTAGTAATTTTCTGAAAATCCCTGTTTTTTCATTCTTATTACATTCAGAAAAATTTGTTACTTGATTTTTTTTCGTATCCCATTTTGCTTGGTTGGTTGCTTCATTCACATGCAAAATCGTTCTTAAATAAATCATACAAAGCCCGATTTGGAAGCGGGTTCAAAAAAATGGTTCCTTAGTACTGTACGGCTCAATACAGAAACAAATTTTTAGTTACAATTTTTTAAGACTTTTTTACCATTTCGTTACCTATTCGATATGAATATATCGCAATCTCTAGGGGGTTTTATTTTCTTTTTTATATACTGGGGAATTTATCGGTCCTATACGAGGTGGCTATTTTGCTAAATCAGTAGGAGAAGAGACCTTAGCATAAAGAAACAGCCCGGCCCCTTATTGGTGTACCGGACTGTCTCTTATAATGAAAGAAGTATATTATTTTTTATGCGTGTTCTCTTTGTGGTGCCTTTATACGCTGATCTGCCTCTTCTTCCGTACCCGGTGGGCGGTTCCGCAAGCCGAGGACAACAAACCAGCTAATCACTGCAATAACGACCATGATCACGAACAGGGAATGCAGACTGTTTTCCAGTACAGACCGGAGTAATCCGGCAACCTTGTCACTTAGACTCTGTGAAGCATGCGGGGCCAGCAGACCATTGATATCCTCCTGCGTAACCCCTTGCTGAGTGAGCTGTCCGTCCGCTGTCTGGGCAGCAATGCGATAATTCAGCCATGAACCGAAGGCTGCAACCCCAATTGTTTGTCCCAACGTGCGCAGGAACGTATTCAAGGCTGTAGATGCGCCACGCAGCTGGAATCCGACCGAGGACTGAGCAATAATCGTGAACACGGTCATCGAGAAGCCGAATCCCAGTCCATACAATAATGTAGACAAGAACAGCAGCCAGATCGGAGCCGTTAGGTCCATCAAGGTCATGACGAAAGCTCCCAATACAATCAGGGTCAGCCCGATCAAAGAGGTTCGACGCGAGCCCAGCGTCAGCAAAATGCGTCCACCGATCATGGAGCCAAACAGCCAGCCTACGGACATTGGTGCCAGTGCAAGACCAGATGAAGCGGCATCTCCACCGTGTACGCCCTGAATCCATAGTGGAAGATAGCTAGTCAGCCCGATTAGCAGGGTACTGACGAGTAGTGCAGTGGCACAGGAAAAAGCGATATCCCGTATCCGAAACAGCTTCAGAGGCACCATCGGTTCCTGAGCGCGCTTTTCGATAACCAAAAACAAAACCAGGAACAAAATCGCCACCGCAGCCAAGGCCAGCAATTCAGGAGAAGCCCAGTCGATATACTGTCCCCCAAGGGCCAATACGAGCAAGAGTGCCGTCATCCCGATGGTAAAGGTAACTGCTCCCGCCACGTCGATACGTGCGGTACGCTTGCTTACCTGTTCCCGCAGGTAACGGGCGATGAAGAACATAGCCAGAAATCCAAAGGGAACGTTAAAGCCAAAAATCCATTCCCAGCCAAAATAGGTGACCACGTAACCGCCCAAGAGAGGCCCGACAAGGGAAGAAATCCCCCATACCGAGCTGATCATGCCTTGGACTTTACCACGTTCCTCCATTTTGTATATATCACCGATAATGGTAAAGGTAACAGGAATGACACCGCCTGCTCCAATCCCTTGAATAGCCCGGTATAAAATAAGCTGCTCCATACTACCAGCCAGCATACAAAGCAAAGAGCCAACCACAAATAACGTGCACCCAATTAGAAAAATGGGTTTTCGGCCAAACAAATCGCTAAGTTTGCCGAAAATAGGCGTGGTTACAGCCATCGTCAGCAAATATGCCGTAAAAATCCAGCTGAGCAAATTCACACTGCCCAGTTCACTAACAATTGTCGGTCCTGCTGGACCGATAACCGTTCCTTCAATCGCGGCCAGAAAAGTGGCCAATAGAACACCTGTCAGCACGAGCCCGCGCTTCATAGGTTTATCGTTTCCCAAGCAAATCACAAATCCTTTCCTTGTAAAAACTGTGTTGTATCTGTACGGTTTTCCTTCCCAGCTTGGATGATTACCCGCACTGCATAATCGTAAACAGGCGGCCTATATAGGCCGCCTGTTGTGTACGATGTATATATATTATTGTCTACATATCCTTAATTTTTGTCAACTGTAATCGTATGATAACTCCCGCTATCTTCCGTTTTATAGAGATACCCCTCTTCCATACGAAGAACATGGCTGGCAAAGCGCTCAGCTATCTGTATATCATGGGTAATGATTAGAAAAGCCGCGCCTTCAGCAGCCTGCTCTGTGCACATACGGAGCAGGCTATTCGCCCCTTCGTAATCCGTTCCCGCAGTTGGCTCATCCAAAATGTAAAGCTTTTTGGGTAAGATGAACTGTGCCGCAACGCTCAAAAGCCTTTTTTCGCCTCCACTTAGCAGGTACGGAGAGGCCTCCAGCCTGTGATCCAGCCTGGCGGAGGCCAGTAAGCGATGCGCCCGTTCCTCATAGGCGGCGGGAACCGGATCTCCGAGCCGTAAACCAAGCTTGGCCCGTACACTATACAAGCACTCTTCCCACACCGTTGCAGCTGCAAATTGATGCTCTGGTTGCTGGAACACATAGCCAATCCCCGCAGCCAGTTGGTGAATGGGCAGTTTCGACATATCCTGCCCCTCCCACCACATGCATCCCTTCGGTGCGGGGAGTAGACCCATAAGCAGCTTGCCCAGCGTGGTTTTGCCAGAGCCGTTCTCGCCCAGCATTACGGCTCGTTCGCCAGGCGCAAGGGCAAGACTCACACCCTTGAGCGCCGGGCGCTGGCTGCCGGGGTAGGTGAAGGGCAATCCCTTCACCTCCAGCAACGGCTGCCCAGCGCAGTTAGCCGCCGAGCCGGAATTCACCCCCGGCTCATGCGGCATGTCTTCCCTCCCTGCGGAAGAGGGGAGCAGCCCCCAGGCTGCCAGCTGCGCCCCATGCTCGCGCAGCAGCTCTTCGGGCGGGCCTTGCAGCAGCATAGTCCCGCCCTTCAGCACGATGACGCGCTGTGCTGCACGCGCGCCATCATCTATACGGCCGGACGCAGTGATCACCGTCCGGCCTGCGGCATGGAGCCGCCGACATAGCAGGACGAAGTCCCGTACAGCCGGCGGGTCCAACTGCGCAGCTGCGTCGTCGAACACGACCAGCGGCGCTTCCAGCGCCAGCACCGCAGCAATGGCGGTGCGTTGGCGCTGGCCTCCCGAGAGGCGCCGCACGAAGGAGCCGCGCTCGGATGCCAGGCCGACGGCCTCCAGTGCAGCGGCAAGGCGCTGTTCTATTTCTGCCGGAGGCACGCGCAGATTCTCCGGTCCAAAAGCAATTTCGTCTTCGACGATTCCCTGCACTAGCTGGGCATCCGGGTCCTGAAGCACGACGCCGACAGTGGTGGCGACCGTAGCCAATTCAGCGGTGTCGGGGTCCATCCCGTACACGGTCAGCTCTCCCGTCCGTTCACCCTCGCCAGAACGGGACAACCCGCCATGAAGCAGCTGGCACAGCGTAGACTTTCCACTTCCGCTAGCTCCAACAATGGCTACATGCTCGCCCACCGCAATGTCCAGCGTCAGACCATGTAACGCTGGCTCCACCTGGTCATCATACCGATAGCCAAAATTCCTTAAGGAAACAGCCACTCTATTCTCAAAAGCATGATCACTACGTTCATTCATAACCGAAATACCCTCGATCCCTATTGTTCAAGCTATAGCCATGCATAGCCTTGGTTATGCACGTGAAGCGCGTCCCAGTTCAAAGCGTTTTAACAGCCCCGTTCCATTTAAGGCATCGCCCAGTACTTTCGTCAGCAGACCACACAGGACAATGCCGCTCAGGATACGAACGACCAGTGCAATCGTCAGCACCTTCCATCCCCAATGCATATAGCCAAACATATTGGCTGCCACGATAAACCACAGCGGAACCATGGCTCCGCCCGCCAGCATCAGTGAAACTGTGTTCCAGCGGCGATATCGCAAAAGAGCAAATACCAGTTCCGCCACAACCATATAGCAGACAGCCGCCGCGATGATAGACGCAATTCCATAGGCAGAGCCCATAAAAGACTGCACTACTGCGCCAAAGGCATAAGCAATTACCGCCGTACCTGGCTTACGAATAATATAATAGGCCAGCAAACCATATATCATGTACAGCCCGACGATAGTGGAAGTTGCAATAGGCCCTCCCAGACTGTTTAACGTTTTGTTAATCATCGACAAATACACAGTCATGACGCCGTTCAACGTAGCCAGCATGGCCATTAACACGATATCCAACGTTGTAAACTTGGCAAAAATACGAGATTCTTTCATATATATTTCTTGACTCCTCTCTACAATCTAGTATACAAGGTCATAGACTCTGGCCCTTGTACAAACTGTTACTGTATAAATGTATTCATCCGCTGTCTCATTGTCAACCTAATTTTATTTAACAAGTTGACAATAAGAACAAAAAAAAGGGGCTGCTTCTTTATCATACCCACCATAAAACAGCCGTAGCGAATACAGCAATCACAGCATATACGTAGCCTAAACGCCCATTCTTCAGTGTTCGAAGATACGTCCGTTCTGCATATGCGCCAAAACCTTTGCCCTCCATAGCCAGTGCTGTCTGCTGAACCCGTCTCACAGCATTCACCAACACAGCAGCCGCATACCCGCTCCACCATGATAACCGATTGCTCCATCCTCGTGGTGGCTCCTGTCCACGGACACGTCGTGCAGCCATAATTGTTCGCCCTTCTTCTTCCAATAAGGGTAGAAACGTCAACGCCACTGAAATACCGAACGCAAACCGATAAGGCACACGCAAGCGCAGATTCAAAGCCTGCACAAAATCTCGGGGATCGGTCGTCGAGAGATAGATATAGGATGCCAAAAACAATACAAAAATCCGCAGCGTTAATGCCCCCGCGATATCCAGTCCCTCAGCTGTAACCACAATGGGTCCCCATGAAGCCACTTCATGTCCTTCTCGAATCGCTAGGATAGACAGTATAAAATATGGAATCCCTAAACCAATCAGGAACGACATAGCGCGAAGTTGTCGTGCCAGGGTCAACCGTGCACCCAAGCCAGCCACAGCGATCAGTACCGCCAAGAGTGCCGCTTCCCGTAGCGTCGAATCCCATGACATCGACAGAAGACTAAAGCATCCCACCCATATAAGCTTACTTAACGGTCCAAGCCTGTGCAGCGGCGACGAACCGCCGTTATACTGAAACAGCATTTCGTTGTACCTCCAGTCTGAGCCATTCTTCATGCAGTAATGAGTACATCAGCATATCCTTAAAACCTGTAGATGTATGCTGTACCTGCCGTAACAGCCCTTCCTGGGTCCAGCCCATCGAGGACAGCAGGGCTTGCGAGCCTGTATTGCGCGGGTCCACCAGCGCTTCAATCCGATTTAATCGGATCGTGCCATATCCGAATGAAAGCACCAAGCGAAGCGCCTCTGTCATATAGCCCTGTCGCCAATAAGGCTTGGCCAACTCATAGCCAATCTCGGCTTTATAAGCTCCCTCTGTCTGCCAATAATTAAAGCCGCAACTTCCAATCAGCTTCCCGTTGTCCTTCAGCTCGATCCCCCAGCGCAGCGCATCCTCCGTCTTCGCCAGCTCATTCAACAGCCCAATCATATCCTCAGCATCCTCACGTCCTGACATACCGGAAAGATTCATATAACGGTGAACCTCCGGGTCAGACCAGCAAGCGAACATCGTAGCCGCATCCCGACTTTCCATCCTTCGCAGCCGAAGACGCGGGCTTTCCAGCAGTGGTATATGCCCCTTACTTGCATATGCACACATGTTCCATCATCCTTCCAGCATCAAAATACAACAAATATACGCTACATTTAAGCATACACCTCCAACAAACACAACCTTATTAAAGTGGACAGACCCTATAAAATCAAATTAGCCCTCCGCTTCCTGGAATCAGGAATGAAGAGGGCTACCTTTTATTTTTATATGATTTTTTTGTGTCCCTATTCTTTTAAGAAGAGGCACGGGCAGCGACTTGCGCTGGATTTTTCACAACATCTTCGTACAATACGCCTAGCATTGACTGAATCTCCTGCAATTCTTCGATCCCTGCGCCGGTAAGGCTGAACATATCATCATGCGGCGTCAGAAAGTTTTCCTGTGTCAGGTTTTCCAGCTCCTGCTTGACTTCACGTTCTCCTACGCGGTATCCGCGTTCTTCGAGTACAGGTTGTATATCTCTCACCGTCAAATCGTCCTGATGTGCATAAGAAAGCATCTGTATACGGATAAACAAGTTCTGAACATCTGCATGCATAATTGTAACTCCTCTCTGGCCTAAGCCAACATGTTACATTGTTTTTACCCATAGGGGAGAAGCTGGAAACAGATGAGGGCAACCCTCGCTGAATTACTTTCTATATTATATGTCCCGCTAAAACGTAAAGCTTTGCCGTCAGCGCTGCTTGTACAGATAGGGAATTGTGCTGCTGTTAGAGTAAGGTGATTATTCCAAGACGGTAGTGCTATTTTCTACTTGACTGAATATGTACAATCGTTATATCTTAAATTAATTAACCAATGGTAAAAGCGATTTGCACAATTACCTATTTTTGGTGATATATACAACAGTTAATATGAAAATTTAATGTTAGGAGCGTGGACTCTACATGTTTCAAACTATCCCTTACGAAGGAACACGTCAGGAACAATTCGAATCCGTTCTCGGACAACTCCGGGCACTTGTTCACGATGAATCCAATAGGATTGCCAATTTAGCGAACGCTTCAGCGTTACTGGGTCACTTTCTTCCAGATGTGAACTGGAGTGGCTTCTATCTTTATGATGGGACTGAGCTTGTACTAGGTCCCTTCCAGGGTTTACCCGCATGTATACGGATTCCACTGGGGCGCGGCGTTTGCGGTACCGCAGCAGCTGAACGGCGAACACTTGTCATTGACGATGTACATGCATTTCCAGGACATATCGCCTGTGACGCTGCTTCCAATAGCGAAATCGTTATCCCTCTAATCAAGAACGATGAGCTGATTGGGGTGCTGGACATTGACAGCCCGCTAAAAAGCCGATTTGATCACGAAGATCGTGTATTCCTAGAGGAATTTACGGCTATTCTGGTATCCAGCCTGTAACCAAAAATTGTGCATATATATGCTCTTCCTTCGCCACAATATATGAGGGTCCTAAAACCTAAACTATCCGGCGAAGGAGATTGATGATCAATGTTCAATAACATGGCTCCGCAACAACAAATTCATCAATGTGAACAAATTATTCAGCAATTGGTACAACAAACACAGCAAGGAACCGCTATGTATCAACAGTTGCTGCAACAAGAGCAACAAAATGCATCCAGCCTTGAAAGCCTGATGCAACGTGAACGTAATGCGGCTCAAATGATCCAAACCGCAATCCAGGACCACCAAAAAGCTATGCAGCAATACCAACAAGTTATTCAACTGTGTAGTCAGCTGGAAAACACCATCCGCTCGAGCAACCAAATGACTCAACCTGGATTTGGCGATAACTATGCTTCCCGTAGTATGCAACCATCCGCCTTTAGTACAGGAAGCCACATGAATCACAACTTTCCGCAACATATGGGGACGACCGGACAACATTTTGCAGGCAGTAGTAACATGCAGCAGTTCGGAAACAGCAGTCAACAAGGCATGAGAACAGCACCAAGCGGCATGTAAGCTGCTTTACACAAAAAAGGGTGAACAGCAGGCCGTCGATTGGTTTGTTGTTCACCCTTTTTTCATATTACTTATAGCCCTTTCATCAGCTATTGCTAGGTTAATTCCCGCTTGGCCAGCTCCTTCATTCCGTCTCGCAAATACTCAGCCAGCCCAGGGTGATAGCCTTCATACATTTTACTGAAATCCTCATGTTCTACATACAAGTCTCCCAGCCCGCTATAAATTTCTGCTGTAGGGGTATAAAATCGGCTTACCCATTGAAGATGACGGCGGATCAGCGCCTGTACTTCTACACTGTTATGCTTCAATCCCTTATTCATGGCTTCAGCCAACTCCCGATGAATCTGATCTGCCTCTGCCTGCGAATCCAAATAATCCTCTTTGCTCCAGTTCGTCGTCGCAGTCTTACTCTCCTGAACCTTCTCTTCGACCTGTGAACCATAACGTTCCGTCAGATCACGTTCATACATTTCTTGTTTTTCCGGGTTAAACCCTTGGTACATTTGCTCTGGTTCCATCGTTTGTTCTCCTTTCAAATGAGCCACCGTTACGTCGATGGTCTGAAGGAGAGTATGCAAGCGGAAGACCTTGGCCTCAATATTGGCTCGATGCACCTGCAAAACCTCAGCCTTTTGTTCCTTGGTTTGCTCCAGCACATTGCCAATTTCGGATAAAGGCAAATCCAGTTCCCTGTACACCATGATTTGCTGAAGCCTCAATAGTTGTTCCTGTTCGTAATAGCGATATCCATTATTTCCGATATGATGTGGTTTCAGCAATCCAATTTCATCATAATAATGCAAAGTTCGAACGCTGATTCCCGACAGATTAGATACTTCCTTAACCGTATAAGCCATTCCGCTTCACCTCCCTTGCTTTCACAGTCTACAGCCTCACGTGGCGTGAGAGTCAATACCCCCACTTCCCCACCTTGGTACTACACTTTTACCCTGTAAGCACATTGTGAACCGCCTAATTGCCAACGACTTTTCATACTTGCGACCTACAGCAGGTATCTTTAGATATCTATGCAAAAAAAAGCCCTACAGCGTATTTCAAATAGGCTGGGGGCTTCATATATTCAATTCGATCTGGCTACTAAGAGAAGCTTTTTCCCATGACCACATGATCGTAGTAAGCGATCTTTTGAATAATTTTCTCCAAATTGTGTTGCGTTTGTGCCATATGTTCTTCCACTTTCTTTTTGTGAGCAACCAGGAAATCTCTTCGCTCTTGGATCGTGGCTTCTCCTTTTATATTTAGCTCAAGGTATGCCTTAATTTCTTCAATGGTCATTCCTGTGTCTTTCATAGCCATAAGGAACCTGATCCAATCCATTTGTTTCTCGGTATATACCCTTCTCCCACCTTCATCCCGACCGACATCAGGTAGAATGCCCTCTTTTTCATAATAACGAAGGGTAGATGCGGGCAATCCGCTCCTGATTTCAACTTCTTTAATGGAGTACATGGTTGATCCCCTCCTCGTTCTTGTATTTTCGCTTCAAGTCAGCTGTAACGATAAGTATAAGTTTTCATAGAAAAGAGTGCAAAATTAGGATTTCCCTATTCACAAACTGAACAGTTAGCTCTCTCCCTGTCCTTCCCCTCGCAATTTCCCAATATAACGCCTTACATTCTCCTCCGGATGGCTCACTTCCCATTGATCCAACAGCCGATTGACCTCTTCATCGTGAGAATTCAACTGGTAATAAAATATGGCCGCTCGTAATTGGTGGTGCTCTTCGACAGGTTCATCATCAGGCCAGTGGTACTCTTGCTTGCCGTTCTCATCGGTAGTCCCTATCGCTCCGTCCAGTAACGGAGAGCGGCCTTCTAGGCCTTCACCACGGGCAATGGCTTTGAGAAAATCGGCATGTCTCATGGCAACATCAGGCGAACAACGGTGCAAATTCTCGAAAATATCAAAGGCATCAATCGGATCGTATTCCAGATTCTCAAGGAAATGCCTTTGCAGCAACGCGGCAACTTTCTTATTGCCCGTCAGTCCGGACAGAAAATAGAATGTAGGCATTTGTGCCTCATAACGAAAATCGTCGACATGGCTGATAATATCGTCCACAATCTGGTCGGTATGAAGGCCTTCACGGGCTAACCGAGTTAGTATCCGCACCGCCTTATACTGCGTCCAATCGTATACCCCGAACGCCACCTCATACAGCATGGGAATCGCCTTTTCCCTGTAATTGTAGATAATCTCAAAAATAGCATCCTGTTGAATATGCAGCCAGTCACCCAAACCTTCGTACTTTCCCGCCAAACTCTCTGGCTTCTGCAGCTCAGTCCCGAAAAAATAACGCGGGAATAGAGGCAATGCCTCTTCTCCCAGCATAGCCGCCGAATTTTTCGCCTCGGCGGTGAATTGCTCTGGCTGATCTACTAATCCGCCAACCTTTATAATGGCTGCAGGAATAGCAGTGTCCAAATTGATTGCCACCACAGTTTTTTTATTTTTCTTCCAAAACTGAAATATTCTCATATGTAATTCACAGCCCCTTAACGTATATTACTAAAAATTTCTTTGCCAACTAGAATATTGATTCTGAATATATATCGGCAATCCCCTATAATTCCTCAACACGTTTTCCACCATTAAACAAACATATTATGGGAATTACTTGTATACTTTTCAACAGTTTACTTAATATATGCGATTGCTTCTCTAAGCCTATTCTTTTTTATCATAATTATTTAGTATTATAAGGATATAAAAAAGGAGGTTATCATTTGAAAAGTACAGGTATGACACGTCCCCTAGATGCGTTAGGCCGTATCGTCATTCCCAAAGAAATGCGAATTTCTATGGATTTTAATGTGGGTGATCCTGTTGAGATTTTCGCAGATGAGGAAACTGGTATTCTCGCCTTTCGAAAATATACCGGGGTGACGTGTAAAATGTGTGGTTCAGCAGAACAATTGACTTATTTTAGAGACAGTTTTATTTGTAAAGAATGTATTGAAAGTTTAAAGAAGGGGTTAAATTTCAGTCCTGTCCTGAGACCAGCCAAATCAGCTTTAGCCAACGGACAACGGTCGAATAAAGAGCCCAAACGTCTACGGCGATCAACACAGCAGATGATTGAAAGTCTCAAAGAATTAATGCAAAAGCAGCCCAATGCAGCACAGCACGAATATGCCAAAATGCTTGAGGTTTCCCAAGCCCGTATATCCCAGCTCAAAAAATTGCTATAACTACAGCTTGCTATCCTACATAGGTATACACCAGAGATTTCATCATGTACAGCTAATTTTGAACCGTGATACGCAGCATCATAGCTAACCGACAAAACGCATATGCGAAAAATCTATACTAGGTATAAAGAACTACTGGATGAATTGCAAGCGAGAACGCCTATAAGCAGAAGGCTGTGCTACATTTAATAATGGTTCCTGAATTAAAAAATGACCTTCTTTAATTAGAGAAGGTCATTTCATTTATTTATTCATTTTTCTACGGTAAACCACCCTCGACCAAAAGCTATAGCAGCGGCCAAGCGTATTATTTTGGAAAAAATGAGGAATACAGGTCAGACCAGCCTATCACTAATTAGAATGCTTGTTTAACAGGGAGGGTATACGAATGCGCGTGCACTTTCCTTTAATTTTTCTCGATCTCTGCCGATATTGATAGAGTATGCGTATCCATATTCAATATACATAGGAGGTACGAATTTAATGAGGTTAAACAATGCATCTCTGCCAGTAGCTTTCAATCGCATCAGCAAACAAGGGAATTCAATCAATAACTCGACGGTTCAACAGCTCAACCAGCAGATTGCTTCCCGTATGCAGCAGAATGCCCAGGCGGAAAAAAGTGAACGTACAGAGAAAATGCTGGATTTGAAGCAAATGAATAACAAAAGTGCGCTAGATGATGGATTGACTCAAAGCGCTCTCATTGATCGGGGATTAGGGGTCGTACAAGGAATATATACTGCATTGCATCAAAGCCTGAAAAACTCGGTAGATCCTTGGCTGGATGAATTGGATAAGATTGACCAAAGTAACGCATCTTTAGAATATAAGGAGCAAGCGAAGTCTGAAATCAAGGAACATCTTCAAGAAATGACGGATACAATTACAGGTTTATATGGGGGATTCTTAAAAGGAACTGCCAAAATGTATAACAAAGCCACCGATGGAGCATTCCAAGAGGTTATCCAGCCTAAAGATAGTACAACGCAGCAGACGGGTTTCAATCTCTTGGATGTGAGTCCCCAAACATTAGGACTTGACCATATTACTGAAAGCGACGATATCCGAAGCCTATTTGCTAACGTATTGGCGAAGCTCGAAAGTTATGGCTCCACTCTGTCCCAAGTCAGAAGTGAATTCCAAAAAGCAAACAACTTGGATCAACACATCCTTGAGGCCGTCACCAGCAAGGTGAAAAGCAAGGAGCTGGACGCGATGGATAACGTTGTCTCGTACAAAGGGCTTGTGGACCGTAAATCCTTCGATCAATTGTTTGCTCAGACCATCAAGCTATCTAAATCTTCGGTAAGCATTCATACTCAAGGCATAGATATCACTATATAGGCCCTGTTAAATTACCAATTCAGTTTTACTGCACTATCAAACATATTTATTGTCACATTCCAAAAGAAGAAGGCTTAATATCACAAGCCTTCTTCTCCTTAACCTATTTTTATTAGGCTTTGCTGGCCATGTCTGCAATCTGGCGAAGCCACGTCTTGCGCGTATCCTCATCGGATTGTGGTACGGACTCGAAGAATAGATGATACATGACGTCAAGCCCACAATATTCAAATATGCCTTTGTCGGACGTCAAGCGAAGTGCTTGATCCATGCCATTGCTGGCATATTCCGCATGTGATTTCCCTTGTGTGTTGAGGATGATGACCTTCTTCCCCTTGAGCAGTCCCATCTGCACCCCGTTTACATATTTGTAAGCAAATCCGTAAGAGAATACGCGGTCAATATACCCTTTCATTATGGCTGGCATCCCCGTCCACCAAATCGGATAAATAAAGGTGATCACCTCTGCCCATTGCAAAAACTGCTGTTCCCGCACAATATCTTCTCCGATTCCTCCAATAATCTCGCTACTGCTGACTACAGGTTGAAAGCTGATATCATACAGATCACGAACCACCACATCATGTCCTTTTTGCTTTAGCCCCTCCACTGCAGTGGTCAAAATTGCATGATTAAAGCTTCCCTCAGATGGATGCGCGTAAATAATAAGATGTTTCATCTTTTTCTCCTCCATTTACAAATAAAATGAGTGATTGATCAATTACATAACTTCATACTTCTTCATCTAACTGAATCTTTATCAATCTATAGTTCCAATAAAGATACGTTTAGTAAACTTGAAGCAGTCTCTTGCTCATGAATGTTACCTCGTTGCTTGTTAATCAATTAGTAATTGATCAATCACTAACTAACTGGCCTCAGTATAGTTTATTCCTTTTTATTTTGCAAGTGCTTTTGGTTCAACTTTATATAAAAGATTGTAAAAAGATCTGATCCAAGGCAGTGTTATTATCGCTGTCCAAAGAAAATAAAAGTCCCCCTGTTGATGCCCATTAGGGTGTGATGTAGAGCAATCACTTAATATGACTTTATAATGTCATGTTATAAGGTGTATGCTACCGAGTGAGGTGAAGCTTATGCCATTAAGCAGACATTTTGAAATCGTTTATATGTTACTCCATAAGAAAAAGGTGACTGCTGACGAATTGGCAGAGCATTTTGAGGTTTCCACACGAACGATTTATCGGGACATAGATGCCTTAAGTGCAGCTGGGATTCCCATCTACAGCAGTAGAGGCAAGGGTGGCGGAATATCATTGATGGAGGGTTATGTCTTTAACACCTCTTTACTGTCCGAGCAGGAACAAGATGATATCTTAATGGCCCTTCAGAGTGTGGCTACAGCTACCATCCCACAGGTAGAAGAAGTGCTAAGCAAGTTGAGTAGGCTTTTTAAAAAAGAAATGGGAAACTGGATCGAAGTAGATTTTTCGCCATGGGGAAGCCAAAACAGCCAGAGACAGCTATTCACTCTTATACGCAACGCAATAATCACAAACCGTGTTATAAAGTTCCGCTATTATAACGTCGCCGGGGAACAGAGTTATCGTAGCGTCGAACCTGCCAAGCTCTTGTTTAAAGATAAATCCTGGTATGTGGAGGGTTACTGTTTAAATACCGAAAGTTATCGTGTATTTAAGATTAGCCGAATGAAAGAGATTGTAGTTACGGAAATTAGTTATGAGCCAAGAACAGTCGTGGCATCTACAGATACAAAGATGAACGACTTGCTTCATACCATTGAAGTAACTCTTCACATTTCTGCTCAAGGAGCTTACCGCGTATATGATGAATTTGCCGAGAAAACAATTACTCAGAGGGAAGACGGCTCTTATATCGTCACGGCACAATTTCCTGTAGGCAATTGGTTGGACAGTTATCAGCTATCCTTTGGTCCCCTCCTTATAGAGGTTAGCCCCGAACAAGTACGTACAAGAATATTGTCTCATTTAGAAACGATGAAAAGAAATTTAAATGATCCTCTATAATATGACATCATGTAGTCATATTATTACTGCTATGATGAGTTTGAAGTTATCGCTCACCACATACTCACCATAGGAGGTTGAAGAATCAATGAATCCACATAGATCCCTGCCACCAGCAGTAGAAACTTACTTTACATCAGCGAACAAATCCCAATGTCAGCTTCGAGATCGTGGATATGGATGACATTAATAATACCATCGTCGTAATTGCGAAAGTAGACGGAGACTTTGATAAATCGAATCTTCCCGACCCACTCCTACTTAAACATCAATTTCTAGTAAACAACAATAAAATTAAAGAACTGATTATTACACTTCCATAAAGAAATTAAAAAATAAGAAAGGGAAAACGTATATGCCCGCTTATGTTGTTTTTATACGTGAACAGAGTACCGATCAAACTGAACTCCAACTCTATTCTCAGTTGGCACCGGCAGGTTTGGCGGGACATTCCGTCACCCCCCTAGCAATGTATGGCGCATACCAGGTCCTCGAAGGACCCGATATTGAAGGGCTGGCCATCTTGGAATTCCCCACTTTTGAGGAAGCACAAGCTTGGTACTTTAGTCCAGCCTATCAAAAAGCCCTAAAGCATCGACTGCGCGGAGGGCGGTACCGGGGTATCATTGTCGATAGTGTGTAAGGTTCGCAAAACAAGTGAACTCGGAGTGAAGATACCTAGAGGTAGTTCTCAACCACATTGTCAAAATTAGGAGGAATTATTCACATGAGTTTTCAATTAGAAAGCATTTTAAGTGAGTTTAAAGGCAAAAGGGCCTTGGTCACAGGCGGTACCCAAGGAATGGGAGAGGCTATTGCTAAGAGACTTACGGCTGCAGGTGCTACTGTAATTACTACGGCTCGAACTACTCCAGTTAATTTAGAAAATCCGGATCTATTTATTCCAGCCGATATTAGTACGCCTGAAGGTGTAGATAAAGTGGTAACCAGCGTTCTTGAGCGCCTAGGCGATGTAGATATTCTTGTCAACAATGTTGGAGGCTCGTCAGCCCCATCCGGGGGAGCTCTTGTCTTGACGGACGAGCATTGGCAGCAAACTTTTAACGCCAATCTGTTTGCTGCCGTTCGTTTAGACCGTGGACTGCTGCCAGCTATGGTGGAAAAGGGTTCAGGTGTTATTATTCATATTTCATCTATTCAACGTCGCTTGCCTCTATATGATGCAACATTGGCTTATGCCGCGGCCAAAGCAGCTTTAACTACTTACAGCAAAGGATTATCCAAGCAGTTTTCGCCTCAAGGCATTCGTATTAATACAGTTGCGCCAGGCTTTATCGAAACGAAGGCAGCACAAAGTTTGATTGATCGGATTGCTGAGACGACAGGCGACCGAGAAAGTGCATTAAAGCAACTAATGGACTCGTTGGGAGGAATTCCAATTGGTCGTCCAGGACTACCAGAAGAAGTCGCTGAGCTTGTTGCTTTTCTGGTATCCGACCGGGCCGCTTCTATTACAGGAAGTGAATATAATATTGACGGTGGAACAGTTCCAACGGTTTAAAACTCAAGCTAAATACGCTTTATCCAAATATTTTTCAGTCTAACACTTTATTTTCATCTGACATTCGCGCAAATAATGAGAAAAAAAGCCTATCTAATGAGCAGACATACGCAAAGCATTTTCGATGTCCTTCAGATAGGCTTCTATATAGCTATTTACCGTTTAATAACGATCAGCTTGGTTTCCAGCATTTCTTCCATAGCGTACTTTACACCTTCGCGTCCGGTGCCACTTTGCTTCACACCGCCATACGGCATATGGTCAACACGGAAGCTTGGTATGTCATTGATCATCACGCCTCCCACCTCAAGCTTGTCCGCTGCATCCAGCGCGGTCGTGATATTACGTGTGTAAATTCCCGCCTGTAAGCCATAAATTGAATTATTCACATGATTCACAGCCTCATCTACAGAGCTAACGGAATGAATCAGCACAAGTGGGGCAAACACTTCGCGGCAGGATACCTTGGAAGTCGGGTCCACATCGAGCAATACGGTTGGCTCCAGAATCCCTCCTTCGGTATGCCCACCCAGAGCGATCCTCGCGCCTGCCTGGACTGCTTCCTCCAGCCACTCACGAACACGCTCGACATCCTTGGCTGAGATGAGCGCCGATACGTCCGTGTCCGGGTCTAGCGGATCTCCAATTTTTAAACGTTGAGTCGCCTCTACAAATCGGGATACAAATGTATCATACAGCTCATCGACAACGTAAATACGTTGAACCGAGATACATACCTGCCCCTGATTGGCAAAGGCTCCACTTACACAACGGTCGATGACCGCGTCCACATCCGTATCACGGTCAATAATAACAGCCGCGTTGGAACCCAGCTCCAGCGTGACCCGCTTCAAGCCAGCCTTGGAGCGAATTTCTGTACCGACCGCCGGACTACCGGTAAAAGTGATATAGCTAACGCGCGGATCAGTGACAAGTACGTCGCCAATGGTTTTACCATCGCCGCTGATCACGTTAAGAGCGCCCGCAGGCAACCCAGCCTGCTCCAGCAGTTCCGCGATCAAGTAAGCCGATAGCGGTGTCTGCTCCGCAGGCTTCAATACAACCGTATTGCCTGCTGCCAGCGCAGGGCCCACTTTATGAGCGACCAGGTTCATCGGGAAGTTAAATGGTGTAATAGCTCCTACTACCCCGACAGGTTCTTTAAGCGTGTAGGCCATTCGGCCCTCGCCGCCCGGTGCTGCATCCAGCGGAATGGTTTCCCCGTGAATGCGCTTGGCTTCTTCGGCTGCGAACTTGTAGGTTTGCACGGTCCGATCAACTTCCGCGAGCGCAGCCTTCCATGGCTTGGACGCTTCGCGTGCAATGATACGTGCTGCATCCTCACGCCGCTCTTCCAGCAGGTCAGCCAGCTTCTCCAAAATAGCTGACCGCTGGTGCGCTGGCATGGCCCGCATCACTGCACGTGCATCAGATGCGGCCTGAATAGCGGTCTTGGCATCCTCAGCAGTGGCCTCTGCTACCTCAGCAATGACTTCCCCAGAATACGGTGATTTCAGTGTCGTATATGATGAAGCTACTTGCCATTCACCACCAATAAATAAATGCTGCTGCATGCTTTTTTCCTCCTTTTCTCTATATCAATGTTCCTTTTAACATCTATTTTACCGTCAGTACCGGACAAGGTGCATGCTGAATCACATGATGACTCACACTACCCAGGATCAGCTCTGAAACAAGTCCCTGTCCCCGTGTTCCCATAATGATCATATCCGCCTTTTCCTGCTTTGCACTCTCGCAAATAACACTCGCCGGATCACCATGACCCGCCAGCATACGGTACGAAATGCCCTCGTCCTTCAAATAGTCGGCTGCAGGCTCCAGAATATGACGGCCTTCCTCTTCGATCCGCTCATCCACATCAATCCCAACCGGGGGCTCATTCATGGATAAAGTCGGATTTACATGCAATACGGTCAGATGCAGGTTTCCCTGAAGCTGCTTAGACAACGTTTTGGCTGTCTCCAATGCCTTCATAGCGTGTTCCGAACCATCAATCGCGACCAGAATCTGTTTGAATTCGCTCATATTCTTTTCCTCCCCAGAAGTTCAATGTTAGTGTGCATCTACCTGAATATCCTGCATATGTCGACGACGTACGATCAGCACAGCTACACCAATCAGTACCATCAATGCTCCAAAATAAAACGGGGTTTCTGCTGAGTACCACTCTGACAGCTTCCCTGCAAGCCACGGCGAAATGGCCCCGCCCAAAAAACGCATAAAGCTGTAGGCCGCAGATGCTGTCGAGCGCTCCACTGGAGCAGCCTGCATAACAGCAGTGGTAATCAATGTATTATTAATCCCCAGAAAAATACCAGCTACAATGACGGCGACAATGACAGTCGTTGGCGAACCAGCTACCGTCCCAATCGCCATAACACCTAAATCAATGGCAAATAGCGTCAGCATGATACTAATGGAAGATACCACGCTCAAGCGTGCTTGAATCTTTGGTGCTACAAACACCGAGGTAAAGGCCAGCATAATTCCCCAACCAAAAAACACGTAACCCAAACCATGCTCGTCTAAATGCATTACATATGGAGAATACGCCATCAACGTAAAAAATCCAAAGTTATATAACAACGCCACAATGCCGAGCGTGAGTAAAGCTGGATAACTAAGCGCTTTGAACGGATCGGCAATGGAGCCACGTTTTTTGGGCTTTGGAATCGAAGGCAACATAAACGTAATGAACAAAAATCCCACTACCATCAGTCCGGCTACACCGAAAAACGGACCACGCCAGGAAATGGAACCTAACTCACCACCTAGCAGCGGGCCGACTGAAATCCCGAGGCCCAAAGCCGCTTCATACAAAATAATCGCTTTAGCTGTTCCAGAAGTGGACAGACCAACAATCGCAGATAACGCTGTTGCGATAAACAAAGCATTCCCCAAACCCCAGCCTGCTCGGTAGCCTACAATTCCGCCAACTGTATTGGCCGTACCGCCCAATCCGGCAAACACAATAATAAATAAAATCCCGGTTAGTAGCGTCCATTTGACACCCAATCGACTTGATACGACGCCCGTAATCAGCATCGCAACGCCTGTCACCAGATTATAGCTGGTAAACAGCAATGACACTTGGCTTTTCGTAGCATGAAGCTGATCGGCAATGGCCGGAAGAATCGGATCGACTAATCCCAGACCCATAAATGAAATAACACAAGCAAAGGCGACCGCCCATACGGCTTTAGGTTGAGACAGGAAGCCTGAGCGTTCTTTTAACTCTTCAGGTAATGCATGTTGTGAACTCATATTATGATGTTACCTCCACATCTGAATGTAAATATTCTTGTTATGATGGGTCGTGTTCAAGTTCCTCATCCAAAAGGATTTTGCGTTCACGAACCCTGATCCGCAGCTCTTCCAATTCAGTCTGGAGCATACGGATGCTGTTGATTTTCCCCTCCATTAATTCCAACTGTTCGTTCAGCGTACGTTCCATATCCTCCAACATGGCCCGTCGCTCGATTGGTTGCAAGTGCTCCGTTCGCTCGCGATATTCCTCCCGCTGCCCCTTGAGCATTTCCGCTGCGGACATGTAACGCTGAAGCTCTTGCAAAGAAAAACCAAGCACTTCCTTGGCACTCACTATTTTTTTTAGTAAATCCACATCCTCCTGCGTATACAGCCGCATATTTCCTTCACTGCGCTGCGGGGAGGGCAATAAGCCGATTTCCTCATAATAACGAATAGTTCGCTTGGTCAAACCGCTTTGTTTCGCGACCTCATCAATTTTATACGTAACCATGACACCCACCTTATGAAAAAGATTATATATAAATACTACGCCTATATAACGTTAACGTCAACGTAAACTTTAAAATAAAAAGAAACCGCCTCTGTTAGAGGCGATTCCTATTTGGGATTGCATGGTCATAGACCCGAAACATCGGCGCTCAAGCCCATGAATATCGCTTTAGATGAAAATAGTACGTGTGATGATAACCAGCAAAATGAAGAGTACCAGAATAACACCAGTGGAAGTAAACATGCCATAACCGCCACCGCCACAACCACAACCTCTTTCTACTTCACCCATCTCAGAATTCCTCCTCCCTCTGTCGATTACAACAAATCGCCCGAAATCAAATTTTTGAGCTGAGAATTAGATAACGAATGCTTTGGAAATAATAACGAGCAGAATGAAAAGTACTAGAATCGCTCCTGTAGATGTAAAAGCTCCATAACCAGCGCCTACTCCAGACATGGTGATTCCTCCCTTCATGGTTTACAAGAGCATCTTATGCTTATGTTACCGTCCATGATAGGGACAAATGCCGCGCCTGACGCCCAAATGTGGGTTAAGATTCTACGGTTCCGTATCCTTCGGAAGCCAGCATACCACGATACAGTAGGTTTCGTGCCTGCATGGCAAGAACAGACGGACTTTCGCGCCCAGGCAGCAATTTCGTTAACGTCAGCCGTTCTATCAAACCGATCACGCATTCTGCTGTCAGTTCAGGGTCCAGTTCCTCACGGCAGGAACCCCATCGTTGTGCTGCCATCAGATGTTTTTTGATGTGCTCTGCCATTTCCGCCTTAATGCGCACCGAGTCTGCTGCCTGGTAAAATCCGACACGAGTGATCGCCGGATTATTAGACAACACGCGAAAAATAGCCTCCAGAAACACTTGTCCCCGTCTCAAAATTTCAGTCTCGCTCTGATCCGGGTCTACCTTCATGCTCTGTACTGTCTCATTCACCAAATTACGAAAGCTCTCCACAAGCTCCTCATACATCTGTTCCTTGCTTTCAAAATGAATATAAAAATCCGGCTGCGTCAATCCTGCACGCGCCGCGATCGAACTTACCTTTGTCTGATAAAACCCCGTCTGAGCGAACTCTTCAGCCCCCGCTTCCAGTAACAACCGTCGACTTTCCCGACTTCTGACTCCCGCTCTCATCACGGTCTTGCCCCCTTACGCCACAAATCTATCGTATTATAAAATTCCTTTGCAGTAAGAACAACGGGCTTGAGGATGATATATACCTGTCCTTCAAAAGTCCTAATACAGAAGAACTGAAGGTTTTGGAAAATCAAGGGCATCTCCCTACGAGGTATAATTAACCAATTAGATGGATGAGCGAGCAGGAGTGAGTATATCGAAATCAAATTTTTATGTTGGCGTTATACATATATCAATGATGAGGACAATATTTACGCATCATTGAGATTGTTATCAGATCATCATCCAGCCCCCGTTGTTGCAAGCCGTCGATAATTTGCTGGCGCTCCTGATCTTTAACATTTTGGCCAAATTTAAACTTGGCGGTCCATTCCTCGGGTACAATTTTGATCAGAGCGACCCCTTTCAAACGTGAGGCATACCGAGAATCGTTGGCATCAATCGTGTCATACCCGCCTTCCGTTTGCAGCTTACTCATAAAAATGGAAAATGCTGATGCTTTTTCTTCCAAATCCACTACATGCTCCGCATGACCACGCACGGTAATACTTTTAAAAAATGAAGTCGCAGGACATGCCATATGTTCATCTGTAAAATAAGATGGAATGAGCGCATACTCTTTGGCAGCTGAAAAAGTGACCCGGTTATCCTCTTTCATTCGTTCCATCTTTTCTCCAGCACGGCTGCCATGAATATAAAAAACGCCATTCCCATAAGCGAAATTCAAGGGAACCACACGCGGAAAACCATCCTCGCTGTTCATGCCTAAAAATCCGAAACTGACCTCGCTTAGAAACTGCTCTATTTCCTCTAGTTCTGCCACTGTAAATTCTTTTCTTCTCATAGGGATCTCTCCTTCCATCTATTGACCAACAATACATTTCAGATTATGTTGAAAATGGATTATTAAAAAGACCCAATATAAACGAAAATGACTGGTCCAATATAAGGAGAAAAGTATGGACATTACGATTGCTTATCAACGTGCGATTCAAAAATATCATTTTAAATACTTGGCATTGTATCACGCTCTTCGAGAGGGGATTCTCACTGGCTCCCTTGCCAGCGGTACGCGCCTGCCTTCCAGTCGCGATCTGGCTGTGATGTATGGAATTTCGCGCGGGAGTGTTAAAGAAGCATACGATATGCTGTTGGCAGAAGGATATGTGAATTCGGTAGTAGGCAGAGGAACGTTTGTTATGGAACAGACCGCAATGCTGCCAGACGAATCTCTAATCGACCAGCAAAACCAAAACTCACCTAATACAAAACAAAAAGCCCCTGCTCTGTCAGCATGGGGACAACGAATAATGCAGATCGAAAGGGAACGAGCCTTATACTCGACTCCTGTGTATGCTACAGATAGAGATGGTGCACACCAGCCTTTGATTTCTTTTCAAGCAGAAGAAGTTATATTGGAGGGTAGCTCACAGATCGCATGGAAAAGTGCATTGGCTGCCGCCGGCAAAGATCTGCAAAAGCCCTCGGATGGCTCGATGCCTGCACTAGTGAACGGTGATAACTGGCTGCGTGAAGCAATTTGTCATCATGTTGGCAGAACACGCGGAATTACGGCCACCCCCGAACAAGTCGTATTATGCAGCGGTTCCATGGAAGTGATCACGTTACTAAGTCAGCTGCTTATTCATGAACAAGATAACATTGTACTGGAAAATCCCTGTTATTCCGGCATCTATCGTGCAGTAACTGCCTCAGGCGGACAGATACACGCTGCTGAACTGGATCAGCATGGAATTATTCCACAGGATTGGGATGCCAAGCTCCTGTTTGTTACGCCTGGACGGCAGTTTCCAACCGGTGCTGTATTGCCATTAACACGCCGTCAACATATTTTGCAATGGGCAGCGTCCAAGGGGGCGTGGATTATTGAGGATGATTATGACAGTGAATTCCGCTGGGCGGGACGCCCTATTGAACCGTTAAAAGCATTAGACCACGCGGATTGTGTCATCTATGTCGGTTCCTTTTCCAAAAGTATGTTCAGCAGCCTTCGACTCGGTTTTGCCATCCTGCCTGTGGAGTTGGCCCAAGCGCTTACTGCTGCCAAACGACTATACGATCCCCTGCCGCCTGCACGCTTGGAACAGCGTGCACTGGCACGTTTTATGATGCGCGGAGACTACATTCGTCATTTGCGGCGGATGACTCGAATATACAGATCACGCTACGACGTGTTCCAGCATGAAATACAGCCGTTGAGTGAGCTGTTTCACTGGCATCAGAACGATTGTGGTCTACACGCCTATGCCATCTGGAAGCATGGACCTGCCCCGTATCATCATTTGATGCAGATGGCACGATTTTATGGAGTCACATGGCGTGATGCCGCAGATTACCAACTGACACCAGGACCTCCTTCAGCCTGCTTTAACTTTGCCCACTTAACGGAGCAGCAAATTATCGAAGGTGTTACGCGTCTGTGCCAGGCCTGGGATCGTATCAAACATAAGTATCACGGAGCAAAGCTGAAGCTTTAAAAGGGTGCTCCATTCGCACTTTATATATAGCAAATTAGACTAACGATAAAGAAGACTTGCCCTTTCCATTCCCTTACTTTTTCATATGATGCTAGTAACTTAAAAGAATTGGAGTGAGAGAAATGGCAGTTAGTCCACTTTGTAAACGGTTTGCCGATATATTAAAAGCAACACCTCAAATCATTAACGGAGTTTGTACTGCATCTGCAGTCAGAAACAACATCAAGCCAATCATTTTGGGGAAAAGGACCCGATCCTTTCTTGCAATACCCCAAGCTTTTTCTTTCGAAAGTATTGGCCGTAACGGAAAAGGATTATGTCTTGGCGAAACCGTGATTTTAACCGCAGAAATTAATCCGTTTATTTCTCGACTTCGTAAACATGATATCAAAGTGACGGCACTGCACAATCACTGGCTATTCGATAACCCCAACCTTTGGTACATCCACTTTGAAAAAGTAGAAAAGCCGCTTGTTTTCGCCACAGAAGTGCGTGACGCCCTTAATGTCTTGACAACGAAGCCTGTACGGCCGGTTATTCAAAAAAAATAAGCTATTAATAAATGCCAGAGATCCGCTTAGGCGGATCTTCTTTTGTTATTGGTGGAAACAGCATGCGCTAGACATGAGACCGTATTAAAAATCAGTGAGGAACCCCTTATTTGATCACTAGCCCCAAAAGGCCCACAAATGATGAAGCCTGATGCGGTGAGATGATGCAGCCATTCAAATCTTCTATCTCCACTTGTATTCCATCAAATTCGCAATCACTGAGATCTACCCCCTTGAGCTTGGACCCCGACAGGATGGCTTGATCCAGATTGCAACGGGCAAAAGAGGTTTTTTGTAGCGTTAAATGATAAAAATCTGTACTTATCAAAGAACAATCCTCAAAACCAACTTGCTTGAAATTCGCAAAACGGAACATTGAATAATCCCCTAAGCAATCCAGAAAACGAACGTTTTGGAATCTGCTTCTCGAAAAATCCGTTCCAAGCAATTTACAATTTCTGAACTCTGCGCGATGGATAAAGGAACCGGAAAAATTAACATTAGACAGATCACATTTATCAAAAATGACGTCTGTCCATTCACTTTCTGGCAATGACGATTCTGTGATGGTTACATTTTTAAAAGTCATCTTCTCTAATGAAACTTTAACTGCTTCGATATTGTCCAACATGATTTCCTCTACTGCCCCCACACTAAGTTCGTCTTTGGATCGTATGGAGCGTATTTCTTCATTTAATATGGGTAAGTCCGCAGGAATCTTCGGTGACTCCATTTTATTTTTCATGATACCTCTACCTCCACTATGAATAGACTTCTAGGACATCTATATGAATCTATTTTCTATTAATTCTCACGCATAAGGTAGCAAAAGTATTTTTGACACATATATTAACATGTGAAGTACACTCACGAACCTTTGTTAGGAGGTTGATAGCATGGCAGTACAGCTATCTAATCAAATATTCTCCATCTCGATCGGGAATTATGGGGATATCTCTTCCTTACGTCTGACAGGAGACACCTTCAATACGAATTATGTCATGAACGGCTCCAACGCACCTAAGCAAAATACGTCAGATCATCAGTGGCTGGGTGAACTTATGTTCACCTATCGTCTCGGTAACGGGGCCTGGACTCGGGCGTGGACAAGCAATTCTGCAGATGCGCGCCAGATCACCTCTTCTGGTAACAGTGTCCAGGTGTCCTATCAAAATTCCTCAAACCATCAGGGAATACGCAACTTCACTTTACATGAAACCTATTCGTTGGTTAACGACTATTTACATTGGCAAATGAAAGTAACGAATACCTCTAATCAAACACTGGAAATTGGAGATTGGGGGCTGCCGCTACCTTTTAACGAATACTGGTCCGGCGGTAATAACGAACAAATCTATGAAACCAGGGTACTCTCTCACTCCTTTGTAGGTCACCACAGCTCCTTTATTACCGCTGGACGGCCTAGCGGCATCGGACCGTATATCCTGCTGATGCCCGATGCCTCAACGGGTGCTGGTCTCGAATATCAGGATCACTGGAGAGTCGAGGAGCATCCAGGCAGTACATGGGCTATGGAGCAAGGTGGCTGGTCTGAGGGACTGAATGTGTTCTATATCCACTCCAATGTCATCAAAAGCACCAACCGTGGTTATCTCGGGAGCACCAGTCTGTCGCTGGCCCCTGGTGAAAGCAAAACGTATGCCTTTAAATTCTACAAGGTAGCAGACGAGCAGGCTGTAAAGGACAGGCTATACAGCGAGGGACATGTGGATGTGACGGTGGTTCCGGGTATGATTGTCCCGACCAATCTCAAGGCTAAATTCGATCTGCATACCCGTAAATCCATTACCTCTGTCACAGCGCAGTATCCCTCCGAAACGACCATCAACTATTTGGAAAATGCCCCTACAAACCACAAAATATATGAACTTACACTAGGACGATTGGGTCACAACAATATTACGGTGAACTACGGTAACGGCGAAAAAACCGTTCTCCAGTTCTATGCCATTGAGCCAGTTGACACTGCACTTCAGCGTCACTCCACTTTCATGGTCAACAGCACGCAATGGAATGTGCCTGGCGATCTGAGGGACAAGGTGTTTGACGATTGGATGATGCAATATAAGGCCAAACGCAACAGCTTTGCCGGCTACTGGGGCTGGGGCGATGATTGGGGATTAACTCACGGCCAGTTTCTGGCGGAGAAAAATGTCCTGAAGCCCGTGGCCTCTGAGATCAAGGCAGTCGATGATTATCTGGAGGTGGCTATCTGGACGAATCTGATGGAAGGCCATCATACCGATTATCTGGTCCCCGATTTCCTGATGCCGCAGCCTAATACGACACCAACGTACCGGGGCTATGCCTATCCGCACATTTATAATACGTTTTTCAGCATGTATAAACTTGCCAAGCTGTATCCCAACCTGATCAGCTATCGCAATAGCAAAAACACATATTTGCTACGTGCTTACCGTATTTTTAAAGCGTTGTATGAAGGCCCTGTTGCTTATAACTGGAACACAGGACTTATGGGTGAGCTGACCACACCGGATATAATTAAGGCGCTTCAGGAAGAAGGATTGACTACTGAGGCTAACGACCTGATTGCCAAAATGGCTACCAAGTACAACAATTTCAAAAACACCACCTATCCTTATGGCTCTGAGTACAACTATGACAATACAGGCGAAGAGGCCGTATATACACTTGCCAAAATGAACGGCAATACGACGATGATGAGCAAAATCAATGCCAAAACACGCGCCGCACGCGGTCATATGCCTGTCTGGTACTATTACGCCGATCCGGTCACAATCACCGGAGAAAATTGGTGGAACTTCCAGTACACCACCTCGCTGGCGGGCTATGCGATGGACGACTGGACACGTCGTTATTCGTCCAATCCCGAAGTGGACCAGCGTCTATCCTATGCCGCCAAGCTGGCGAACATCGGGGCGATTAATTCGGGACAGATCAGCTCTGATCCTGCCAATATCGGGGCAGTATCGTGGACATATCAGGCAGGCAAGGGCAATTACGGAGCCCTTGGTCTGGACGGCGGCCCTCTGTTTAACGGATGGCGCGGCATGTCCGGGGAAGCTGATCTGGGGCTGTTTGGAGCCATTAAAATCCTAAGCTCGGATGTTGCTGTCGATCCGATATTCGGCTTATTCGGCTATGGCTGTGACGTTACTGAAAGCAATAACAGCTATACGATTACTCCAAAAGACGGTGTATTCCAACGTCTGCATCTGATCACCCAGAAGCTGAGTCTGGAGCTGAACCGGGATCAATATAGCTTGGCCATCGTATCCAAGTCCAAGAACAATATCCGCTTGATGTTGAAAAATACGACACCTGGCACAGCTCATACGACTGCTGTGACGATAACTGGACTCGCGGCAGGTACGTATGACGTACTGATAGACGGCACAAAAACCGGCTCAGTCACAGCTGTTAACAATGCTGCGACTACTGTCAGACTGAATATCGGTACGGCAGCCAACTACGATATCCGTATTCAGTCCAGTACAGGCAATCCGGCTCCCGCTGGGGACATTATAGCCCATTATGAATTTAACGAAACGGCCGGATCAACCGCAGCCGATTCGTCAGGTTATGGGCAGCAGGCCAGTGTACATGGCGGCTCGTGGGGCGCGGGACGGAATGGCAATGCTCTGCGCCTTAACGGTACAGACGCCTATGCCAGCCTGCCCAGTGGAATAGTTAGCAGCCTCAATGACTTTACCATTGCCGCGTGGGTACAAGTGAACACGCATAACGGCTGGGCTCGTCTGTTTGATTTTGGAGCAGGAACAGATCGGTATATGTTTTTGACCCCGAAGGCCGAAGGGACAGGTATGCGTTTTGCCATCACTGTCTTGGGGAACGGAGAGGAACAGCAGCTGAACGCCCCGGAACTGGCGACAGGGGTCTGGAAGCATGTTGCCGTGACTCTGTCAGGCACTACAGGAATTATGTATGTGGACGGTATAGAGGCGACCCGCAACACGAATATGACGCTGAAGCCTTCCAGCCTTGGACTGACAGATTGGAACTACATTGGGAAATCCCAGTTTGATGATCCTTATCTGAATGGTGCGGTAGATGAGCTGATCATTTACAACAGGGCTCTGACCGCTCAGGAAATTAGGGGTTTGGCCTCGGCAAGCAGCACCATTACAGCCCATGATGTGGGAGTCCAAGCATATGCTGAGGGGGCAGATTAAAATACACCTATGCATTCATTTCATGCCATTAACGTTTTAGATTGTGAATAATTGGTATTATGAATGATTTATACCGTGAAACATTTGCGTCGTAAATGATTGGTATCGTGAATTACTTTTGCTGATGCTTCCCATCGCCTCCGCCCCGGATTTCTTATATTAATTCTGTAATCAGGGGAGAAATCCGGGGAGATGATGCTTCCGAAGCGAGCCTTCCTATGGAAACCTCTTAAAGCGACCACTTTACCGAAACAATCAGCGGCAGCTTTTCCATCAGCAGAGGAATTAGCTCCGTCTAATGCGTGTCGTTCTTGGTCTTAAGCGAACAAGCTCCTCACTGGTGAGTTGTCTAGTATAGGAGCGAGGGGAAGATCCTGTATCTACTCTGAGCACCCTGCCTGCCCCGCTGGGGCGGGCTACTCGTGTGTTGAATACCTGCATGAACCACTGTACCGGAAAGGCTATGGATAAGCGACCATCTGCCGTGCCTGCATAGTTGACCGCGGCTGCATAATTATCGGACTGTCTGAGCCATACAGAGCCGGAATCCCCGGGTAGTGATACAGGAGTCGTACCTCTAATAACCGTCTGATCTTCGAAGGTCAGTAAGCCCAACTCTCCCCCATAATTGATTTGCAGGTCCGTATAGACGGACTCTACCGTGCCATTAACCCGCCCGGTTGTACGCCCTACCTTCTTCAATTTTTCTCCTACGCGATAAGCGGTAACATGACCCGGAATGGCTCCCACTGTAGCATAACGCGGATTGAGCAGGTTATTGCGGGTCGGAAGCGAAAGCGCTGCATCAATCAGGTTCGTTCCGGTGGGATTTAAGCGCACGTAACGATACAGTCGTCCTATACGATTCTGGGCAACCGTCCCCCCATCGGCTCCGCCTGGTTGAATTGTAGCTTCCCGATTGTCTGTATTGGAGGGATTGAGGACATGGTTATTGCTAAAAAGATAACGTGTAGCCGGCTCTCCAGTTGGGGAAACGATGAGTCCGGTTGTACCGGAACCTTCAATCGTCCCGACACTGTAGCCGGCGATGACCGGGCGGATGCGCACTCTGTAGTCCGTGGCATTAGCTCTGATCTTTCCAGTCTTTACAATTCGGATAGGAACGTTCGATTTCTTTCCTAAGGCAGTGGCCGACAAGAGTCCAGTAGAGGCCGACGCTAGACGATCCGTGTACACAATGACAGCGGCTCCCCTTTTGGGATGAGCAGGGTCCCTGTATCCTACGCCAATGCCGTGGACACCAGACATTTTCAAGACACGCTTGGCCATCCGCTTTTTTACTTGAAGCGCGGCCGAGAAGGTAGCCAACATAATCATCTCCTTTTACATTCAGATGAAATATTGTATGGCTAAGGCCGCTCCGCGTTCCATTTGATCTTACGATCACTGTTGCTTCACTTGATCCAAATGGACCGCTGCGCTATCGAACTCCGTATTGAAATGTATATGAAGTTATTACAAAATATGGTATAATCACTCCCGAGATTGACATTCGCTCATTCGATTCTGATGTTCAAGGAGGTACTTCATGTTCTTAACGATATTGACCTACAGCATACAAGCAATTGTAATTTTACTGATTATCTTTACATTAGTGAGAAAAAACAGAAAAAAAATAGGCCGTGGATCACTTTCACTGCTTTTATTACTTCTTGGCCTAGCTGCTTCTTACGAACTCGACAATTACACGTTTGGGGATCAATTGTTTTCCTTTTTAGGCTTGCCCGCATGGTCTAATCGTGTTGACAATACTGGATTTCACTATAGCCTTCTACTATCCAGCATTTTTTTCATTCCCGGTATAATCATTGGGTATAAAAATCCTGAAGATTTTGGAGCTCTTATCGGAAGACGAGTTTCTAGTATTTATCTATTTTTGATCATCATTTCGCTTTTATTTTTTATAATAAGCTGTTTGTCGAAGTGAAAGTTGGATCTGCGTCGTTCCAAAATAAAAAGCCTTCCTATAATCAAGGAAGGCTTTTTTTAACGATGAGAAGCATAGCTTATCCCTTAACCGCTCCCTCCGCAATGCCTTCCATAATGAATTTCTGAAAAAAGGCATAGATCAGGATCACCGGGATAGAGGTCAGCACGAGCGCGGCCAGAATAAGCGACCAATCCTTGTTGTACTCTCCAAACAGCATATTGGTCGAGAGAATCAGGGTGTAATGGTTCACATCCGTCAACATCAAAAGTGGAAGCAAAAAGTCATTCCAAATCCACAGGAAATCCAAAATAGCAATCGTGACGGTGATCGGCAGCAGCAAAGGAAATATAATGCGAAAGAACGTTTGGAACTCATTGCACCCGTCCATTTGCGCAGATTCTTCCAGCTCACGCGGGATGGATTTGACGAATCCGTGATACAAAAAGATTGCCATGTTCACACCCAAGCCGATATAGATCAAAGCCAAGCCGTACGTACTGCCTTGAACAGACAAATCCTTTGCCGTTCGTGTAAGCGGTATCATTATAGAGTGAAACGGCACCAGCATGGAGGCAACAAACAGGAAGAAAATTGCACTGCTCAGTTTTCCACTTGTACGAGACAGCTTGTAGCCTGCCAGTGCCGAACAGACCACGATTCCGCCAATGCCGATAAAAGAAATAATCGTGGAATTCAGAGCGCTGTTCAGCAAATGGGTCTGATGAAAAGCCTGACTGTAATTTTCAAAGTGAAGCTTCGTCGGCAACGCCGTAAAGGATGCAAACATCTCGCCCTGTGTTTTAAACGAATTAATGACTGCCATGTAGATCGGGAAGAAGGACACGACTGCGCCCACGCACAGCATCAGCGTGATCAGCAAGGAATTGGCTTTTTTCAGCCTCATGCCTCCACCTCCCTCTTCTTCATGACACGCAGTTGGATCAGAGTAAAGATTAGCACAATGGCGAACAAAATAACGGATTTAGCGCTCGCATAACCATAGCGGAAGTTGTTGGAGAACGCTTCCTCATAAATGTTCATCGTAATCACCTGTGTACTGCGTCCCGGTCCCCCTCCAGTCAGTCCATACACGACCTCATACACCTTGAAAGCACCGTTAAGTGTCAGGAAGAAACAGATCGTAATCGCGTGGGTAATCATCGGCAGCGTCACACTTCTCAATGTCTGAAATGCATTCGCCCCGTCAATAATAGCAGCCTCCTTCAAACTTTGTGGTACACCCTGAAGCGCAGCCAGATAGATGATCATCATATATCCCACACCATTCCAGAGCGAGACAATAATGATGGAAAAGAAGGATACTTTCGGATCGCCCAGCCATGATTGACCTAAAAAGGCGATGGCCGTCTTTTCAGCGATTTGCGGTAGCACGGAGGAAAAAACGAATGTCCACATAAATGCGCTAATAATGGTACTGATCATATTAGGCATAAAAAATAGCGTCCGAAAAAAACCTTTGCTACGTGTGCGTGACTCAATCAACACTGCCAGTACTAGCGCAAGTACATTTTGCAGCACGATCATGACCAATACGTATTTAAGTGTAAACCAAAGGGAATTGAGAAAATCGGGGTCTTCCTTCAAGGATTCCACAAAGTTCCCCAAGCCGATAAAGTTGTAATTGGAATTCAATCCGTTCCAGTCTGTAAAACTGTAGTACATACCGCTGATCGTTGGAATAAGCAGGAAGATGGCGTAAAAGATTAGTGCCGGAGCAGTAAACGCCAGCAGCATGACGTATTTTTTGTAGATTTTAAAAGGCATGGAGTCTCTCCCTCCCGATGTCATTCTGTAGGTTACCGCTACTTGTTCACTTTGTTATACGATTTCCATGCCTTACCCAGCGCCTTAATGACGTCATCCTGCGAGAGCTGGCCAGCATAATAAGATTGTAGCGATTTGCCTGCCTCATCCTTGACCGCCTGCGGAATTGATGGATCTTGGTACGACTTGCCTGCTTTCACATATTCGGTAGCATCATTAACCCAAGGATAGCTCTTAAACGTATGCACTTTGGAGATGGGGTTAAATTTCAATGCTTCATAGAACGCGCTGGAATCCTTGTCGTCCAACACATAGTTAACAAAATCGAGCGCAACCTCCTTATTCTTGCTGGTAGAGGATACAGCCAACGAAGTCGAAGTGGACAGATTGATCAGGGTCGCATTAGGATCGTCATTAATCGGCAGAGGTGCTACTCCAAAGTCCATCTTCGGATCAGATTTTAAAATCGTTTCCGCAAACCACGGTCCCTGAATCCACATTGCCGCTTTACCCGAAGCAAATGCCGCCGATCCATCATCCCCGCCAATTTCCAGCGCCTTGTCTGTACCATTGCTGTTCACCAGATCAATAATATCGAACATGCTCTTCATTTCGGAAAAAGAACCTTTGTCCTGATTCATCCGTTCGATAAAATCTTTATTCTGTGTGTTCATCATCGCACCTGCTGTGAGCGGCACAAACAGCTGTGGAATCCAGGATTCCTTGTAAGACAACAGGAACGGTTTCACATTGTTCGCTTTCAGCTTCTCGACGACAGCCTTCATTTCGGTCAACGTTCCTGGCGGCTTCAAATCCAAATCCTTAAATATCTTTTTGTTGTACAAATAGCCCCAGGAGATCGTTTCCAAAGGAACCGCTACGACTTTGCCGTCTTTCGTCGTCACCGAAGGCTTTACACTATCCATCAATTTACTGACGAATGGCTGACCAGACAAATCCTCCAAGTATCCCGCTTTGTAAAACGGTGGAATTTCATTCACCGCATGCAGTGCGAATACATCCGGTGCATCGTTGGAAGCGAGTCTTGTCTTCAGAATTTGTGCGGCATTGTCAGCAGGCGGCATCTCTAGTTGAACGGTGACGTCGATATTTTTATCTTTCTTCTCTTTGGCTACAAACGCATTAATGTATTTATCGTAGTGCTCCTTTAAGCGGGGCTGAGCAATAAACATTTTGAGATTTACAGTTTTTCCGTCTCCACTGGAACTGCTGCTGTCACTGCCTGAAGAATTCGCTCCACATCCGGCCAACAACGTGCCAACCAGCATTGTACTCAATACACCTTTCCACATTTTCATGCAAAATGACCTCCCCTAAGTTGAAAATCTCATTTTGTATACGCTTTCATTATAGGATGGGAGGTCACTTCTGCCATTGGACACCCTTAACTTATTGGATTGGATTTTTTTAAACTTCCTTTCTCATTTCACCGGGGGCCATGCCAAAATGCTTTTTAAATACCCGATAAAAATAAGACACATCTTCATACCCAGCCATCTCTGCAACGGCTTTAATTGAAATCTGTTTATTGGACAGCCATTCCCGCGCCTTTTCCATTCTCCGTTCTACAATGTAGTCCGTTACATTCTGACCATACTCCTGCTTGAATACCTTGCTCATATATTCCTTGCTTACAAAAAAGTTTTTCGCCAACTGCTCCAGTGTAATCGGCCCAGCAAAGTGACTGTCGATATACCGCCGTACCTCCTCCAAATTCAGCTTATTTTTGTATTTCCGTTGCCGAATCAGCTGATCCAATTCCTGAACATAGCATGACGATACGAATTCCAGCGCATGTTCTACAGAGGATAGGGCAGCCTGCGAAAGCGGAAATCGTTCCTTTGCCGTAGAAGTATCCAGCCCGTTATCCGCTGACAGCTCTTTCAGCAGGGAAAGCAACTCCTGTACCAGCCTGCCCAGCATAGGTTGACTTGGTGCTCCATAACTCTCCAGCTCCTGCACAACCTGCCTGCATGTTAAGTTCACCCCGTCACGATTCAGTTCATTAAAATAAAGACGCAGCAGTTGCTTATACCGGGTTAACTTGTGGAAAAACTCATAATCCAGTTCTGTTGCTTCTGGCTGCTGTTCGGCCGCCTTGACCTCCAGATCGTTTTTGCATTTGAGTAGCACCGCATTCAGCTCGACAGGATTGACAGGCTTGAGCAAATAATCAACAGCCTTGTAACGGATCGCATGTTTGGCATACGCGAAATCATCATAACCGCTCACGACAATGATTTTCACATCAGGACATTGGTTATTTAGCGCTTGCAGCAGCTCTACTCCGTCCGCACCCGGCATGTGCATATCCGTAATCACAATGTGGGGAGCTAACTCCCCGACCAGCCTGAATGCCTCGTCTCCATCCTCAGCCTCACCCACTACTACCATTCCAAGCTTTTCCCATGTGCCAAATGTCTTCAAAATATCGCGGTTCCACGGCTCATCGTCAACGATTAATACCCTGATCATATTTTGCCCTCCTCTGCTGAGATGAATGGAATACGAATAGTGACACATGTACCGACTCCCTGCTCACTATCTATAGTCACTCCATAATGCACTCCAAAATTCATTTGTATGCGTGAAGCCACATTGCTTAATCCGATATGACTGCCCTGGGCCCAAATTGGTTCCTCCGATGCGTTTTCCAGCTTTGCCCGAACTTTCTCCAGCTTGTCCGGGGGCATGCCGTTACCGTTATCGCTGACCGTAATGCACACTTCTTCCTTCATAATTTCCACGCGGATTGCCATTCGCCACGCCCCTGCCTTGCGATCAAGACCATGCTGAAACGCATTTTCCAACAATGGTTGAAGCGATAGCTTGGGCAAACGAATATCCATCGCCTGCTCTTCTGTCTCCACTTGAAATACTAATCTTTGCGGAAAACGACGCTGCTGGATACGCATATAATGTCCCACATGATCGAGCTCTGCACGCAGAGAGGCCATATCCTGAGGCTCCCGTACCACGTAACGGAACATCTCACTCAGCGAACGAATGACTTCATAGGTATCCTCCGGCTTTTGTGAAAACACCATACTTCCGATCATTTGCAGCGTATTTTGCAGAAAATGAGGATGAATCTGCGCCTGGAGCGCTTTCAATTCAGCCGTCTTTTTTTGCAAATTGATACTGTATTCCGTCTGGATATGCTCGCGTATTCGGCCTGCCATCCCATGAAGACTTCTTTCCAGTAACCCAATTTCATCCGGTCGTGTACTTGGCTCTCCAGCTGGCCCCTTGATCATATCAAGCTCCTGCACCGAACGCGCCAAATGGACAATCGGGCGTGCAGTCCGCCATGCGATGAAAACGGCAATGCAGATGGAAACCAGGATTGAAATCACGCCTACGACAATACCATACAGCATGGTTGAAAAGGCACTGTGGTTAATGGAGGAAGTCGGTATGATTTTGACTAGTTTCAGTCCAACCACATCCAGATCATTGTAGAACACATAATGTTCGGCAGTTTGAAGCATCCCGGGACCCGGCTTAACATCACGAAGAGCTGTCAGTACTCCTGGAGGAGGAGGCGACTGACGAGCCTGCGCTGGATACATGACCCTGCCATCCCCATCTGTAATCAATACCTGGTGCTGATCCCCACGTCCCAGCAGACCCAGCGTCTGATCAAATTGTGACCATAGCACCTCCAATGAAATAGCCCCCGTCTGCTTCTGGTCTTCAAAACGCCGAATACTGCGTGTCAGTGTAAAGCGATCAGGATCTGCAGGGCTTGATCGAATCGAATAATCCTTGTTCGCTTGCCACATCTCGGCGTACTGCGAGGGAATACCGCTCACTGTCGTAATTTCATTTTGCATACTATTAAAGGTAAATAGGGTTTGCGATTGCTTCAGATACAGCTGAATACCGATGACATGACTCCCGGCTGAATAATATACATTCGCCAGCGTATTCAACATTTTTCGCTGAGCATTAAATTGGCTTGAAAGATTGTCAGGCTCGCGTTCATTCAAATAATCGCTTAGATCAGGGCTGATCTGAATGCTGTAAATCAGATGATTCAGACGATCTAACTGGTCGCTGATATAAATGCCCGTCCATTTCATATTGGACATGTTCGTCTCGACCACTTCGGTTTCCATAGATGCTCTGCTTTTCTCCGCAGCCAGCACCGTGACAGCAATGACAGGCAGCACAGATAGAACAATCATCGTCAAAATCAGCTTGAGCTGAATGCTGCTTCGATACGGGGCCGTCAGCGCCCGGAACCAGCGGACTGCTCGGGTTGGCATAGCGATGCACTCCTCTATTCAGCCATATGCGAAAACGCCCCGCAATTCGCAGGGGCGCTTCAATGTGCCGGATCGTTACGGCGGGATACCTATTCTGTATTATTCGTACGTCGATTTCAACTCATTATTCATCATTTACGCTTCTTCGATAATTATAACACTCCAAGGCTTCAATTGGAGCAATTGTCCATGGGTAACCGACTGCTCTCCGATCAGCTCCTTGCCGTCCCCGTGCGGATACACCACCGAGCCTGCTTGTTCGGAATAGTTAAAATAGTACCGGATCGTTCGTCCCAAATCATTCGTACCGGACTTAACAATGATCGGATAAGAAGCTTCCTGATCCAGTCCCCATACGCCTGCCTTTTTGGCTACAGAGCTGAACAATTCGCGGATGACCGCCGAACTGACGATACAGCCGATGTAGGTCGCCGTTCCCTGACCATAGCGATTTTGCGTAATCGCAGCATATTTGCCCCAATGCGGGTGATCGTAATAGGCTAATACTTCGGCAGTCGTCGGCGTTATCAGCTCCATCCACGTATCTACCTGATTGTCATCTTCTGCCACTTTAAAAGGATTATCCTTGAGTGTCACATTTTTCGGCTCCACAAACAAGCTGTAATGAATACCACACGCTTCGCTAATCACGCCCGGCTGCTGCGATGTTCTCACCTGCACATGTTCGTCGGTAAATCCGCTGCGGGACGTGTATACCACATGACCACCTTGTTCGACATATCGGTTCAGCTTTTCCAGCAGTGCATCTGGCGCAGAATACAGACTCGGAACGATCAAGAGATCATAGTCATCAAACGATTCTGTACCCGGATGGACGATATCTGTCCCAATATTCAGCTTATACAGCTCGTCATACAGACGGCGTACGATGTCATTGTAATTCAGTGGGCTGTTCATATTAAACTTAAACCAGTTAATGGATGTCAACGCTTCGTTGCTAACCAGGATAGCTGTTTTATTTTTCTTTTTCAGATTGACCAGATGCGTGGACAGTCTTGCAAAGTCCTTCCCTATCGTCTGTGCTTCCTCATACACAGGATTCGGTTCAAAATCATGGCTAAGCAGACCCTTCCAGTAGGTTTCGAAGGAATTATGAATGGAATGCCAGTGCCAGTAAGCTACCATATTGGCCCCGGAAGCCAGATGACTGAACGCTTGCAGACGCAATTGTCCCGGATAAGGAACCCAGTGTGTAAACGCCTGCGCCTCCGTTTCCAGCACTAAGTAATTATTATGTTTTGTCGAACGTGCCACATCACCACCGAAAGAGATTTCAATTCCAGTCAAATCATCTTGTGATGGATGGTAAATATCGACACCCGTCACATCAAACGCTTCAGATGCAGCAAAGTGATCCACGTCCGGCTGAACTCCAAAGGAATGACCTCTCCACTCAAAATCAAAATTTTGTGTAACAAATTGGTCTTCCCGCTTATATTCATTGACAATCGCGACCTGCCAGGCCAGGAAGTCCGTCACCAGCTTGCGCTGGAACTGGGAAAAGGCCGCGCCCAAGCTTCCATTAATCGTTCCGACCACCGAAGGGAAGTCCTCCCAGCTATTGATGCGATTGCTCCAGTAATCCAGTCCAAATTTGCGGTTCAGCTCCTCCAGTGATTCAAACCGCTCCCGCAAATACTTCACAAACTGTAATTGCACATTGGGACCGCTCGTATTGTAATGCTTCGTCTCGTTGTCTGTCTGAAAGCCAATAACTGCCGGATGCTGGCTTACCCGTCCAATCAGCTTGCGTATGATTCGCTCAGCATGGAACAGATACACCGGGTTCGTAATGTCCATAATCTGACGAGCCCCGTATTTGCCCGGTCCCTGAGGTGTTGTCGCCAATACATCGGGATGCTCCTTCACCAGCCATGTGGGTACGGCATAGGTCGGCGTGCCCACAATGACCTCAATACCCGCCTTATGCATGGCGTCCAGCACCCGATCCACGGAGGTGAAATCAAACACTCCGTTCTGCGGTTCATGCGTACTCCAAGTAGATTCGGCTATCCGCACTACATTGATTCCTGCATCCTTCATCATTTGGATATCTTGGTCCAAACGGTCATAAGGCATATATTCATCATAATAAGCAACACCGTACAATAGCTTTTTCATCGAGTCGTCCTCCAATAAGTTTAATGCTCCTACACCAAGCACCAGCATAAAGTGCGAATATCCATGTAAACCCTGTCCAGTCTGCGCTATATTCGAAACATAGCTCTTCCTGATTACAATATGGTGCCGCTTTCAAAAATACTATATATAAACGATTTTTTATGTAAAAGCATGTATTACAGCACTTGTAAGCGCTCTTTTATTATAGATGAATGTTAGGTACAATGAGATTGTCTAAGCGGTGTAAAATTTGCCCTAATCGAAGGTGATCTGATGATATTAAATCCGGATGTTGATCCAGCTCTATTCCATGATTGTCAATGGCTGCCCATTATCGACTGGAATGTGAAATTTTTTGGCGCTCATATTCATCGGGTCAAAGCGGATTGGTGCATGCCTGAGGAGTCTCATATTGGTTTTGAAATTGCTCTCATTTTAGAAGGTCGTCAGGAAACGATAATGGAGAATAACGTATACTCGGTGGGAAAGGGTGATATTTTAATGATTCCACCAGGATTCAAGCATGTAACTCAGTGTGTATCCCCGGATGGAATGTATTATTTTAGCACCCATTTTAATGTTGATGATCCGCTGTTCCGTCAAGAAATGATTAAGAACAATCAGCTCTTTTTCCCGGCAGGCACTGAAACCAATACCAAGCTGCAAAAGGTGGTCCATAGCTGGATTAGCATGGTGCGAGAGAACGGAGAATATACGACAGCGGACCGCTTTCGCATGCAGATTGCTTTGTTCGAGCTATTCGGGATATTCTCGCAAATGATTTCTACGGGATTGGAGCCGAGAATTGCACCTTCATCCGTTCAATATGCCAAGGCCATTATGGAAGCAATTCAATCGAGGTTCAAGCCTTATCGGGAGGATGAATCTGGCGAGCAGACATTCCGGCTTGAAGATGTGGCGGGTTCCCTTGGGATCAGTCCAGGCTATGCGCAGGAAGTGTTCCGCAAGGTCTACGGCTATTCACCACGTCACTATCTATCGGAGACCAAGCTGCATGAGGCTAAGGTGCTGATCCAGCAACCCAATCTACCGCTAAACAAGGTAGCTTCCCTACTGGGATACTCCAGTCTGGCTCATTTCAGCAGACAGTTCAAGCGCTGGACAGGTACCAGCCCGCTAAAATACCGCCAGACGTTAAAACCGATTACGGATGAGCAAAGGAGCTAGACATAAGGAAGGGTAACAATGGCTCCACTGCGTTAATCATATGAAAAAGAGCGCGACACCGTATATTGCGGCTGTCGCGCTCTTTTCACTTTATTTTCCAATGAGTTTCATTGCCTTAATAATCTATACTGATGGTGAAGTTCCTATCCTGCAAATCATAGCCTGATATCTCCTATGTGCTGATGTACTACATACATCATCCCCATCAGGAATAAGGCCAATCCCAAGTACCCGATTCCGAATTTCCACCGTGATGCAGCGGGTACTTCGTAATATTTATCATTTTCAAACGGAATGTAGTCAATCCCACACAGCAATCTGAGCTGATACGCATCCGGGGTCGGTATATGTTCTACACCGTTCAGCCATACATGCTGAACAAGACACTGCTGGGGCAGCAGAAGCGTATGCTCCACATCAAGACTTTCCATATATACCGTTACATATTGCTGCCCCTCCAGATCCGAGTAGGTATTAAAGGATAGTCTGCGCGTATGCTCCGGCCCAGGCAGCGGATATCCTTGCTCATACAAATGCTGTACGTCAACCAGCGGCTTCTGTAATAACGACTGAACCTTGACGTCTTTTTTATTGCGTTTGACATATTTTTTGTATAAATCATAGGCAAATAATGCCCAAATAAAGAAAAATAAAATGGATTTCAAATACACAATCACTACAATCCCACCCAGTAGGCCCACTAGCCATAACCAACGTGTCACTGCTGTAGAAATCCGTCCTCCATCAAGCGGATGAATCGGCAGCAAATTGATCAGGTTCAGGAAAAAACCGATATATGCTAGTGCATACAAAAGTGGACTGTCTGTTGCATACGCTCCTGCGTATACTGCCATAGCCCCAACCGTCCCCAATAACGGGCCGCCCATGGCTACGTAAGCCTCTGTCTGGGCATCCAAAGGATGTCGTTTCATGGTGATTAACGCACCGAGAAAAGGAATAAATAACGGTGTCGACACCGGAAGCCCCTTGCGTTTGGCAGCCAATACATGCCCCAGCTCATGCACAAATAACAGCAACACGAACCCAACCGCAAATCCCCACGGGTATATGATCGCATACGTGCCAATCGTAAATGCCATAGAGATCAGCGCACCGCCAAATTTACTGAATTTTAAAAGGGCAAGTAACGATTTGCCTTTCAACAGGAGCAATGCTGCTGCACTACCAAGATACCATTTGGATGAGCCGGATTTGGAATCGGTTTTATTGTCTTCTTTTTGCAAAAGTATCCGTCTCCTTTCTCTAATACTTCCATTGTATCTTGCAATGTGCAGGTTGTAAAAACTTCTATACCCACAGATAAGCGAACTGGGGAAGCTATGTACATTATTCCGTATATTGTAGACATCTGCCAATGTCGAATGGTATATTGGTGCTGGGTTAGATACCCTATTTTGTAAAAGGAGGTTTGCTCATTCATGTGTACTCACTACATGCGTCTCAGATAAAAGGATAGACTTCTGCATGAAGCTCAACTCGTTTTTCACATGAAGGGTTGAAGCTTGTTTAAGTTGTCTTTTTTTAAGACTAAATCTGAACAATGAGGTGTGTTTCATATGACTGAAAAGCGTCCCTTGACTAACTCAAAAGATGTTAGCGATATATTGGCCTTGCCCAAAGCAACGGGCTTCACATACGACATGAAGGATTGGAGCTCAACGAGTCCGGGCTGGATTTCCGGGCCCTATTCGCCAAAGACGTTCAGGGTACCCCTTGGGTTCTACGTACACCGCGACGAATAGATGTGATCCAATCAGCGGCTTACGAGCACAAAGTGCTTCGGTTGATTCGTGATACGCTACCTGTAGAAGTACCGGATTGGCAGGTATATAGTCCAGAGTTCATCGCCTATCCTCAGCTGGAGGGCACTCCTGCCGCTACTATTGATATGGAAACAAAAAGCTATGTATGGTTCATCAACCCAGACGCTCTGACGGATAGATTCGTTGCTTCGCTCGCTAAAGCCTTAGCCGCGTTGCACCAGACGGATCACCGACGGGCAGCCGATTTCGGTGTCCGCGTAAAGCAACACGACGAAGTTCGGCACTTAATGGGTCAGCGAATGGAAGAAACACAGCGCGTCTTTGGTGTATCCGGGGAGCTGTGGCAACGATGGCAGGCCTGGCTGGCAGATGATAGCTACTGGCCGGAATATTCCGTTCTTGTCCACGGCGATCTGCATCCAGGCCATATTCTAGTCTCATCGAATACAGAGGTTACTGGAATGCTGGACTGGACCGAGGCCGAAGTAGCTGATCCAGCGATTGATTTTACGAGTTACTATACTTTGTTCGGAGAAGTAGAGCTTGCTCGTCTATTGAAGTTTTACAAGGCAGCAGGCGGACGTGTATGGCCGCGTATGAGCGAACACATCATTGAACTGACCGCGGCTTACCCTGTGCTTATCGCCGAATTCGCCCTCAAATCCGGACTAGATGAATATATGGAGATGGCACGTAACGCGCTGGGTGTCCATAAGCAAGAAGAAGGACTGCCCGACATATAATATAGCTGTAGCCACCTGGCAGACTTTGGTTCAATGACGGACCAAGGCCTGCTTTTTTTCTGTCCTCTCTCCTTGTTCGTAAAATTACATTCCGTACTCAAGTGTCTTTCCCCCTGTCTGTTCTGTTATCATGTAGAAAACGGAATAACTCAGGAAAGGATTACGAACCATGAGTTTTGAACTTACCCGGCGAGCGATCAGACAACTATGCAGTCAATCTGCTTACGACGACGGGGATGCCTATTACCGGGCCAAAAAGGTGGCCTTTACACAGATAGATCATAATGAAGGTGTGTATGAAGCTACAGTCAAAGGAAGCGGCTTTTATGCTGTTGCTGCGATGATTCGGCCCAACGGCAGTATCCGCGCGGAATGCACCTGTAGCTCATTTCAGACCACCGAACGTTATTGCAAACATATTGCCGCTGTTCTCCTAAATGCCTATGATATGCGACGTGGGAAAAGTGTGTCCGTACGTTCCTATGTCTCCAGACTTCATCCCGGCACTGCCCCAGATCCAGCGGGAAGTATGGGTGCAGACGGGATATCTACAGATGCCCCAAATGAGCACACTGCCAGAACAGCACGATCCTCAGGCATCACACAAGGGGATCTCCAGCTGACCGACAGTATGTTAAAACTATTCGGCCGCAAGAGACCGCTTCGCAGCACACCTGCGCTGCTGGATACTCGCGCGATCTTGGATTTTCAATTTGTCATCCGGCCTTTTGCCTACGGTTACCAAAAATATATGTTTGGATTGGAAATGAAGGCTGGACCCAAACGATTATACATCGTTCAGAAAATCCGCCCGTTTCTGGATAGTATCGACCGTGGGGATAGCTACATGTTCACGAAAAGCTTCTCTTACGAGCCGGAGCTGTACCGCTTCCGAGCTGAACATGACGCTATCCTCCAGCAATTATCTCAGGTGTGCCACCAGGAGCGCATGATTCGGGAAACCTCTGGTACGTATTCAGCCTCCGGCAGTCATATGAGTGGTGAGCGAATGCTTCTCATCCCGCCCGCGGCCTGGGATAGGCTGCTCCCCTTGCTGACAGCAGCACAGGGCGTCTACTTTGAAATTCACGGAAACATGAGCGAAGGTATCCCCCAGTCCGACCTGATGCTTCCGCTGCAATTTGAATTTGATGAGACCGAAGCCACAAGTGAAGGCTACCAGCTAAGCATTCAAGGACTAGATGACTTGACCATCATGGAGGACTACGGTGTCGTCATTGCCGATGGCAAGCTTGTAAAACAAAAGGCTGATTCCTTACGGCGTTTGTCCGAGCTCAAGCAGATGGTCGAAGTACATCACAGACGAGCAGTCCAGATTGCACCAGAACAGATGGAATCATTTATGGATAAGGTCGTGCCCGGGTTAATGAAGCTTGGACGTGTCCATATGACACGTGCTGTCTCAGATCGGGTCGCCCAGCATCCGTTGAAGGCCAAACTGTATCTGGACCGGGTAAGAGACAAGCTGCTGGCAGGACTGGAATTCCAATATGGAGACATCATCATCAACCCGTTGGAAACAGATGCTCGAACGCCAGGTAACGATCGTATTCTGATACGTGATGGGGAACAGGAGCAGCGGATTTTGGAACTGATGGAGCATAGCTCCTTCGCCAGAACAGACAGCGGATATTTTATGGAAGATGAAGATGCAGAGTATGACTTTTTGTACCATACTGTTCCGCAACTGGAAAAGCTACTGGACGTCTATGCCACAGGTGCAGTCAAAGCGAAAATCAATAATACGCTACCTGTCCCAAGAATACGAGCGGAATGGGACGAACGTACAGATTGGCTTGAATTTAAATTTGATATTGAGGGTATACCAGAATCGGAAATTCGCAAGCTGCTCCAATCGCTGGAAGAAAAACAGAGATATCACCGTCTGCCGAATGGCGCCTTGCTACCGCTGGAAACAGAGGAGTACAAGGAGTTAATTCGGTTCATGAACGAAACAGGTATCCGCAAAAGCGATCTGGATGCAGCGCAAATTCGGATCCCAGTCACACAGGGGCTGTACTTGATTGATCCTCACGATCATGTAAAAAATCTGACCTTGGGTAAAACCTTTCGCCAGCTGCTAGAAAATATACGCAATCCTGATCATCTTGACTTTCCCGTACCCGTCACGCTCGCCCCAATCTTAAGAGATTATCAGGTCTACGGTTTTCAATGGCTTAAGACCTTGGCACATTACCGTTTTGGGGGCATTTTGGCAGATGATATGGGGCTGGGCAAAACGCTGCAAAGCATTGCCTTCCTCGTCTCTGTATTGCCGGAGATTCGCAGTCAACAGCTTCCAGCCATGATTGTATCCCCTGCATCACTGGTATACAATTGGCGGAATGAACTGGAGAAATTCGCCCCGCATATTCGCGTCACTATTGCCGATGGCAGCCCGGAGGAACGAGGCCGGATTATACGGGATGCCGCCAGTTATGACGTCATTATTACATCCTATCCGCTGCTGCGGCGCGATGCAGAGGTGTACAGCAAGCCATCGTTTCATACGCTTATTCTGGACGAGGCGCAAGCGTTCAAGAATCATGCCACCCAGACGGCACAGGCAGTTAAGGATGTACAAGCCCGTTACCGCTTTGCCCTGACAGGAACGCCAATCGAGAATACCTTGGAAGAACTATGGTCCATCTTCGACGTTGTATTTCCTGAGCTATTTCCCTGCGGAAAAAGAGCATTTCACAATCTGCCTCGCAATGTGATTGCCAAGCGGGTTCGTCCGTTCCTGCTGCGCCGTCTGAAGAGTGATGTTCTTAAGGAACTGCCGGAAAAAATCGAATCCGTGCAGGTATCACGGCTCCTTCCGGATCAGAAAAAGCTGTACACGGCTTATCTGGCCAAGCTCCAGCATGAAACGTTGAAGCATCTCAACGAAGAAGGATTTCAGAAAAACCGGATCAAAATTCTAGCAGGTCTGACCCGGCTTCGTCAGCTCTGCTGTCATCCGGGCTTATTCATAGAAGGATATACGGGAAGCTCGGCCAAATTTGAACAACTGCTGGAGATTATTACGGAATGTCTCGGCTCCGGGAAGCGGATGCTCATTTTCTCACAGTTCACTACGATGCTTCAAATGGTCGGACGCGAGCTTTCCCGTGAAGGGATTCCCTACTTTTACCTGGATGGACAGACTCCTGCCCCCGAACGAGTCGAGCTGTGCAGTCGCTTCAACGAAGGAGAACGCGAGCTGTTCCTGATTTCCCTCAAGGCAGGAGGTACGGGTCTGAACCTCACCGGCGCAGATACCGTCATTCTATATGACCTGTGGTGGAATCCCGCTGTAGAGGAGCAGGCTACCAACCGTGCACACCGAATGGGCCAGAAAAAAGTTGTGCAGGTTATTCGGCTCGTCGCCCAAGGTACGGTAGAGGACAAAATGTATGAGCTACAGCAAAAAAAGAAAAACCTGATCGACCAGGTCATTCAGCCGGGACAAGAAAGCCTTTCAGCACTGACCGAGCTGGAGATTCGTGAGCTGCTCATGATCTAACTAGCTCTTCCACGCTTATTTTTACGATACTGACACTTCAGAACCCAAAAGGTCCAATGAGGGTGGAAATCTTCCCGCATTGGACCTTTTAATGTTCCATATGTGATTGTCCTGCTCAAACCGATTCATCCTGTTTGAGCACTCTAGGCTCAATGGGAACAAGATTAGATTCAATCTGGGCGCGCTGAGACTCATACCATTCAGGCAGCATCAGCTTGTGCCCCAATTCATTCAATTCCTCATCCACCGTAAATCCGGGCGGATCGGTTGCGATCTCGAATAATATACCGCCTTGCTCGCGGAAGTATACGGCATTGAAGTATTGGCGATCTACAATGCCACTCGTCCCCAAACCATGCTGACGAACCCATTCATTCCACGCCTGATGTTCGGTATCGTCCTGCGCGCGCCACGCAATATGGTGAACCGTACCGGCGCCGCCGTTCCCCCACGGTACATCCTTGACTGTAATGTCGATCAGGTTGCCCAAATCCCCAGTCGTCTGATAACGGATATAACCCGCATCTGCGTCTTCACCGATGGGAGTCATGCCCAGAACATTCTCCAGCACGCCTTGGGTGTGCTTGGAATCCGCACTGTAGAGCACTGCTCCTCCAAAGCCTTTGATCGCTTTATCTGTAGGCACGCCTCCGGCTGTCCACGTGTTCACCGGGCCTTCCTCGCGCTCCACCAGTTCCAGATGCAAGCCCTCATTGTCTCGGAACTGGATGAATGACTCGCCAAAGCGAGTAGCCTTCGTGAAGGATACCTTCAAGCTGTGCAGACGGTTTTCCCAGTAATCTAGCGAGCCCAGCGGCACGACATACGTCGTAATCCCGACCTGTCCGCCTCCAATTTTACCCTTGCGTGTACCCGGAGACGGAAAAAAGGTAATGATCGTTCCCGGGCTGCCTTCTTCATTCCCAAAATACAAGTGATATACTTCTGGAGCGTCAAAGTTAATTGTCTTTTTGATCAATCTCAAACCAAGCACACCTGCATAAAAGTCAACATTGCCCTGCGGATCGCCCGCAAAGGACGTAATATGGTGAATTCCAGCGGTTTTCAAAGACATCTCAGTCACTCCTTAATGAACATGATGATTTACAAATTTCAAAATCCATTGTAGCTAACAAACTGTCCAACTGGCTTGCGATATCCTCTTGCCCGCTGACCTGATTCGTCCTCTTTTCCCAAGGTGATCATCATCACGGGTACAAATTGCTCTGGGATATTCAGTACTTCCTGCACCTTCGCCGGGTCAAAACCGATCATCGGACAAGTATCCCAGCCTTTGTCCTTGGCAATCAACATCAATTGCATAGCCGACAGGCTGGCATTACGAATTGCTTCTTCTCTCTGGAAGACAGGTCCCCGCTCGCGATAAAACTGAGTTACCGATTCTACTGTGCTATCATATTCCTGCTTGCTCAGAACACCCAAATTCAGGAACCCTTCGTTGAGGTCAGCTACCTTGGTATAAGCCTCTGTATCACCCAGCACTATAATGGTGGCCGAAGCAGTTAATATTTTATACTGCTTACTTGCTTCATCATGCAGCCTTTGTTTGATTTCTGCATCCTGCACTACGATATAACGCGCATGCTGTAAATTAAAAGCCGATGGAGCGAACTTCACCAGCTGAAATATCTCTTCCAGTTCTTTTGCATCTATAGTAACATCAGGAATAAATTTAGAAGCCGATCTTCTCTCTTGAATAACATTCACCAGTTCGCTCATATTCAGGTCCACTCCTTGATATTATTTTCAAATAAATTATCTTTAAATTAAGAATATATCTTTAGTTGTTTTCTGTCAAGTAAAACTGTAAAAGTGTTATGTACGGGCTTTACCACCCTTTACAGATCCGTTGACCGTATCCTCATCGTAATCGCTTCGCGTTGCGCTTTGGTTAAGCCCTTGAAGACCAGCTCATACGAATGGTCGATCATGCTGTACAAATCCTCCAACGGGAAGCTGTTATCAACCTCTATCGTATTCCAATGCTTTTTGTTCAAATGATAGCCTGGTTTAATGGCCTTGTTCTGCTCACGCAGGTTTTCTGCAATGACCGGGTCACATTTCAAGGATACGTGGCTAATGCCATCTTTTTCAGTCAGGAGAGCAAACATCTTGCCCCCTACCTTTAGTACCAGGGGATCAGCACCAAATGGATAATCCTTAACAGCCTCTTTTTGACTCAGACCATACGCTACAATTTGCTCAAACATCAGCCTTCTCTCCTCTGCTCCAAGTTATCGGTCTATAAACCTATTGCGCCCTATTATATCACCTCTATACGCTCCATATACACTAGGTTCGTGCTTTATGGATACCATCACACACACGCTGTTCGGATTGGATTTATATGGGACAGGAACCCTATATTCTGGTATACTTCCCTGAGAGGCTGTATCGATATATTCGAACGGTACTCTGGTAAGATTCAATTTAATAAGTATAAGCGTGAGCCTATGGAGGTGAACTCGTTGGATTTTGCTCTGATCCGAAAGGACCGAGACAAAAGAACGGTCGCAAATTGACTCTTTTTTTGCCTTTCGGACCTTTTCAGTAATGTGCTGGAAGGTTTTTTTGTTTTTCAAAAACTAAGTTAGGAAAGGCAGGGACCCTATGATGCGGTTTCTAGTTGTGGGTGCAGGAGCTATTGGAGGCTATTTCGGGGGACGCCTGGTTCAAAAGGGAGAAGATGTAACCTTTCTCGTCCGCCCTTCCAAGAAGCTTCATTTGGCAGAAAACGGTCTTACGATTCAAAGTGTGCACGGAGATTTTCAGACACCGATCCAGGCTATTACCTATGGTGAAGCTACTGAGCCATTTGACTGTATTATTCTCGCGGTCAAAGCGTACCACCTGCCTCCATTGCGGCCCGATCTAGCGGCTTATATCGGCAAAAATACAATGATTCTTCCGTTACTTAACGGTTATGAACATTTTAAATCTTTGCGTGAATATTTCGGGGCTGAAAAAGTGCTGGGTGGGCTTTGTTATATTGAAACGACGTTAAATCACAAAGGCTCTATCGTTCAGACAAGCCCGTTCCACCGCATTGTTTTTGGTGAATGGGATGGAGGAAACTCAGAGCGGGCGCAACTACTATGTAGCCATCTTGATCATGCAGGCTTCACAGTCACACACAGTCATGACATTCAGCGTGAAATTTGGCAGAAGTATATATTTATTGCCAGCATGAGCGGAATCACAACCCTGATGGGTACCTCCGTCGGACCTATACTCGCCACGCCCGAATCGCGTGCAATCTATGAAAAGCTACTGCATGAGATCGTCACAATCGCACGCAATGCAGATATGCCTATTCATTCAGAAATGGAAGCACATACGCTAAAAACGATGGATTCCTTAAAGCCTGAGATGATGTCTTCCATGCAACGTGATATGCAGAAAAATCTACCGGTTGAAGCAAGCCATCTGCATGGTGCACTTCTGGCATTGGCTTCTAACAGTAATATTTCATATCCGATACTTGAAACGGTGTATGCCCGCTTAAAGGTCTATGAGAGCTTATTGAATTGAATTACGAAGTAGGTGGCCATCCGAAAAAGCAGATCCTTCTATAATGAAGGATCTGCTTTGAATTTCCCTATACCTTTCCTCGGCAAACTTGCTCAAGCCCTTGAAGTAATGCTTCCAGCTCCTGTCTAGTTTCAGCATTTGTAATGATGCCTTCTTGATTCAGCTTCAATGTGATATGCGGAATAATGACCTTTCCATTTCCCACAATCTCTGCATTGATCATTTGCAATGTGAGCAGTAGCGAAGCATGAGCCAGATTGCCGCCCATAGGGGACGGTGAAGCGCTAATGACCGCTGTAGGCTTGTTTACAAATTCACCTGAAGATACGAGCCAGTCCAAGGCATTTTTCAAAGTACCCGGCACACCATTCCCATATTCAGGCGTACAGATCAGCACTCCATCGGCTTGTTTCAATTGCTCCCGTAGCTCTCTTACGGAAGCTGGCCCCTCCTCTACATCCAAGTCAGGATTAAAATGGGGCAGATCCCCCAATCCATCATAAACTATGAATGATATATTTTCAGAAGCCAATCCAATAGTAGCCTTCATAAGCGCGGTGTTGGAAGACTTTTGACGAAGGCTCCCCGATATAGCCAATACCTTAATCTTTTGTTCCATCCTTATCATCTCGTTTCTTTTCACTTGATCTAATCTTGATACTCAGTGTACTACAGTCAACGCCAGGAAAATCAAAAAAAATGCCTGCGGCTTCGCAGGCATTCGTGATGAAGAATCCATAGTCACTACTATGTTCGTATCTGTCGTGAATATATTAGGTATCCTTCTCTTGCTTGCGTTGTACTCCAATCAAGTCAAGGAAGAAGACAAACAACGGAATACCTACAATCAAGCCCCACACCCCAATTAGATGCTCAGAGAAGATCAATACAACAAAGGTGAAGAAGATCGGTAAATTGGTTTTGGATGACATCAGCTTCGGATTCAGGAAATAGGCTTCAATCGCATGAATAACTACGATCAGAATAACCAAGTAAATCACATAATTGATTCCTCCGACGCTAAAAGCAATCAGACCGAGCGGGATCAGGGAAATAAATACACCCGCCACTGGCACCAACCCCAACAAGAATATAATGAGCGCGAGGCCGAGCAGATTGGGAAAACCCATAATCCAAAGAGCTGTCGTCGTCAATATACAGTTGATGAGTGAAATCAATAGTTGAGCTTCCAGCACCTTCCCGAATGTACCCAGAAACATGCGTCCAAAATGGCCCACTTCCTTGAAGAACCAACCCAGCTTACTATCCACAAACGTAGCTGTAAAGCGTGTAATATAGGATTTTTCCATCAGGAAGAACAAACTCAAAATAATCGATACCAGCAGTTGTGTTCCCAGTTGGCTGATTTTCATTACCGCATTCCAGCCAGGCTCAAATAACCGCTGAACATTGAGCGTGTCCATAAATTCAATAATCGTTTCGTTCCATTGGTTACGATCAGGATACATGTAGGCTTGCTGAATCATGAGATACACCTGCTTGACCTGTACACTGATTAGCGGCACCATTCGGTAAACTCCCCACACGATAATCAGAATCAGCAACCCGTATACCAGTAGTAGCACGATCATAGGCGGCACATTGGCGAACCGCTTGATCAGCTTATTCACACCGTTATATATACTGCCAATCAAGATCGTAAGCAACAGTGTTAACAAAATAATATTCATCATGCTTCTTAACATAAAGAGCAGTAAAACGATTATCGCAAGGACAGCTGCCCGCCTGACGCCTGCATGATTCATCCAGTTTCTTACCATTCGTCTTTATTCCCTCTCTCCTACTTGACTGTCACCCTTGCAATCTTCCTCGGCATTAACTTTCTCTCTTTAATAATTTACTGTTAGCAATCAATAGAGAACCTACCATGACTAGGATAGCAATGGACCACCAGAATGTATTTTGAGCATCATCATGGTCCACAATAATGAGCCTGATGACGGCTGTAATCCCAATATAGATGAAATAACGTAATGGAAAATGAAAATTGGTTTTAAAGTACTTAACTATTAATGCAATGAATTCAAAATACAAGAAGAATACAAGCAGTTCTTCCGTGAATTCATAGTAATTTTTGTCGGCTTCTGTATACAAGAACACATATGAAAATATGGACCATGTTTCTTTTAGAAGTAAGAAGCTTAAAATCAGCCCGACCAGAAACAGCGAGATATTCAAGATTATTTGCAGAAAACCAGGTAACTTTTCAATATACTTCATTAGTGCATTCAATACAGATCCCCTCACTGGTTGTACAGGTTCTTTTATATTATATTATCGGTGCAATACATGAAAAATGCTACATTACTTTTGCGGTCACCTTAATGAAAATTTATATTCGCCCCCGCAATGTAACCAATAGAGATAAAGATCAGTGTCCATACCAGAGAACCGGCGCTGGCCACCAGCATATATTTTCGGACAGGCATCGCGCTAATCCCCGACAAATAGCTTGTTGCATGTCTGACTCCTGGAATAAAATAACCGAACAAAATGGTCCACAACCCAAAGCGTGCAAACCATCCTTTTACCCGTGCAAACCGCTTCGGTGTCAGTCCCACCCACTTGCCGTGCTTATCTACCAATGGCTGACCCAGCTTTTTGCCTAGCGTGTAACTGATCATCATCCCAGTCATCGCCCCAATGAAACTGACTAATATAGATAGGGAATAATTCAGTACCATGATAGAAGATAGATAGCCGACAAACACCATAATAATTTCATCAGGAACGGGTAGCCCTATAATTCCAAGGGCAAGAAGTGCAAAAATAGCAATATATCCGTATTGTGTAATCATGCTGATGGCCCATTCCATAGGGACGCCACCTCCTGACCGATTATTTTTTGAAGGACGGGAAGGGAATACGGCTAACCATTAGGAATGACAGCACTACCATGAGTGCCAGCAACAACCCTGGTTTCAAATGCTCACTCCATAAAAACATAAAGGACAAAATCACACCTGCGGCCGTAATGGGCATGCCCACAAAGCCTTTGCTAAAAGCCATCAGGTTGAATCTTGCCAACCTCACCGCACCGCATATCACAAACAACACAGCTACAAGCGGTCCTATCCAATGAGTATCTCCCAGCTTGTATAACAAGATCAAGAAAGCAGGGGCAACCCCAAATGAGACCACATCCGCCAGCGAATCAAGCTGTTTGCCAAAATCACTGGAGCAATGCAGCAGCCTTGCCAGCAAACCGTCTAATACATCCCATAAAGCAGCCACCACCACAAGAATAAAAGCGGTCATGTATTGCTCATGAATCGTGAAATACAGGGATAAGACCCCTGCCCCCAGGTTTGCAATCGTGCATAGTGAGGGCAACCAATTCCATTTCATACTCTTAACTCCTTTGCCGTAGCTTAGCCTCCGAATATAACGACAAAACGGACGCCGTCCTTGGTATTCTCCGCCTTATAGCGGAATTCGTGTAAATCGAGAATTCGTTTAACGATCGATAGCCCGAGTCCTGTCCCACCTGTCTGACGGCTACGGGAGAGCTCGGCTCGGTAAAAACGATTCCATATCAGCTCCAACTGATCATCTGGGATGGTCTCACCCTTATTTTCAATGGAAAACGTATTGACTTCCCCAGAGCCTTCGATACGAATCGTGATGGAGCTTCCTTCCTCGGCATGCCGTATGGCGTTGACAACAAAGTTGATAATCACCTGTTCCATCCATCCTATATCGGCATGAATCGGCAGCTCATTGGCAGGAATAATAACCACTTCCAGCTTCTTCTCCTTCAACAGATGGAATAGCTTATCCACAACCTCTTCCACCAGCTCACTCAGGATAAAGGTCGCCTTGCGAAGCTTGAGGGTTCCAGACTCCAATTTGGCAAGGTCTAGCATATCCTTGACCAATCGCTCCATTTTGTCCGCTTCCTCTACAATGACCTTCATATAATGATCCTGCTTCCCCGCGCTAACCCCATCTTGTAGTCCTTCTGCGAATCCCTTGATGATACTTAACGGGGTTTTCAGCTCATGAGAAGCATTGGCAAAAAAGTCTTGTTGCACAGCCTCCATCCTCTGCTTCTGTTCCATGTCCTCGACCAATTGCTGATTGGCCTCCTGAAGCTCGCGCAAAGCTGTGTCCAGGTTCTGGGACAGGGTATACATGCTGTAGGACAGGCTGCCCAGCTCATCATTTTGCCGGATTGGCGTATGGGCTGTAAAATCGAGCTTGGCCATCCGCTTGGCGGTATTATTCAAAGTAATGAGCGGACGGGTTACCATTCGGGAATAGAACAGGGACAAAATCAGAATGAGTGCAAAACCGCCGACCCCCAGGTACAGATAAAACCAGCGTAGAGCCTCATTCGTCTCACTGATTTCCTGCAACGATGTCACAGTGAACAAGAGATCGATCTCGCCTGTGCTCTGACGAACAGGATGGACGATAACTGCATTTCGTACCCCTGTCCAAGGTTCTGTCCAATCTTCTTCCAACACTTCAAAATTTTTAAGCCTCTCCAGATGATCCTGGGATAAAGGAAACCATTCCTCCAGCGCACTAAACAGCAGGCCTTGACGCTGGCTCCAGGTTTTCAGATCCGGCAGTACAATCTCTGTCACCGTACCGGACAGCCTTACATTGTCATTTGTGCTTGTCTCTTCCGAGTTTGAACCTATATTTTTGAAACCGAGCTTCTGTATGCCTGTTGGGTAAATTAAATTGGCAGAAGAGATTCCGTCAGATCCCAACATCTCACCTTCCACAGTGACCTGATCACCAGGCTGAATCCGGGCAGCTCTCAGCTCATCTCCGTGCTCACTCATAAATAGAGACAGCGATATTTTAACAACTTTACCATCTGCTTTTCTGAGACTGATATGAAACGCATCATCCAGCTTTACTTTGCCGTCCAACGTTACAATCGCCAACTGGTTTTTATTCTGAAGCATGAAGCGGGCCGCCTCACGCGAAACCCTGCCCGATCCCCAAGCCTCCTGGACATAACTTTGACCGAAGCTTTGCAAACGGCTTTCCACACGCCCAATCTTCTGTTTCTGATAAAAATTTTCAAAAAACAGCAGCTGACTTAAAATCACCATACCGTAAAAACACAGGAAAAACACAACTGTCATAATGAACAACTTAAAGGTAACTCCCCGTTTGTTCATTCTTCCTCCTCGAACCTGTAGCCTGTGCCAAAAACCGTGCGAATATGGCGTGATTCACGGCCCAGCTTACTTCTCAGCTTTTTGATATGCGTATCGACAACTCGTGTATCCCCTTCAAAATTGATACCCCACACCCGGTTCAGTATCGCATCCCGTGAAACTACGATGCCTTTATTATGTATAAGCAGCCGCAGCAACTCATACTCCTTGGGCGTCAATTCAACTTCCGCCTGATCCACCTCAAGCCGATGAGCCATCGTGTTGAGCATAGCACTGCCAAAACGCAAAATATGCGACTCCGGCTGCACATGCCCCTCCACCCGTTTCATCAGTGCGTTCGCGCGGGCAATCAGCACCTTGGGACTGAAAGGCTTGGTCACGTAGTCATCTGCCCCCAGCTCAAAGCCCAATATTTTATCATCATCACCGGATTTGGCCGTCAGCAAAATAATCGGTACCCCTGAACGGCTGCGTACCTGACGGCATACTTCCCAGCCATCCAGCTCAGGCATCATAATATCGAGTATAATTAGTTCTGGCTGCACCGAATCGAACCAGAGGAGTGCATCTTTTCCATTGCCTGCTTCATAGACTTCCCAATTATTTTGTTTAAAATAATCCGCAATCACTTCACGAATACGTATTTCATCCTCCACGAGAAGAACTCTTTTATTCAAATCGACTTCCCTCTTTCGGTCATTCTAGGACAACAGCATATCAAAGAGATGTGTACTTTATGTGTTCTCACTACTTTTTATCTACAGAAACTTCCCATCCGCAAATTTCACCTTGGATTAGGGCAAATTTCTCTTCGCCCAGACCATCTCTTCCCCTAAGATCCTACCCTATAATATGTAGAGATACAAAAAGCCTGAACAGGAGGGTAACATATGAGCAATCAAACCATTCAGTGGTTTTCCACTTCCAAAGCTAATGCGTGGCAATCCCAAGCTCATCATTTGACCGAAACCCAAGAGAGTGCCAACCTAACCCTTACGGGAGAAGCATATCAGCTCGTCGAGGGCTTTGGCGGCTGTTTTAATGAATTGAGTTATGTAGCTCTGAACCATTTGGTCAGCGAAGAACGAGAGCAGGTGCTTCATGCTCTCTTTCACCCGGAGGGCGAGCACAAATTCACAATCTGCCGACTTCCTATTGGAGCGAGTGATTACGCGCTGGAATGGTACAGCCACAATGAAACGGACGGCGACATGGAGATGAAGCACTTTTCCATTGAGCGCGATCAGCAATATCTCATACCTTTTATTCGGGAAGCGTTACAACTCAATCCAGACTTGAAGCTGTTCGCCTCACCCTGGAGTCCGCCGACATGGATGAAATCACCCAAAGCTTACAATTACGGCACACTGCGCTGGGAAAAGGATATTTTGAAAGCGTATGCATTGTACTTTGTCAAATTTGTTCAGGCATACCGCAAGGCAGGCATTACGATTCACCAGGTTCATGTTCAAAATGAAGTCATTGCCGATCAGAAGTTCCCTTCCTGTGTATGGACCGGAGAACAGCTGCGTGAATTTATTCGCGACTATTTGGGGCCCGATTTTGAGGAACATGGGCTGGATACAGAGATTTGGCTGGGTACCATTAACGCCCCTGATCCGTGGGAGGAATTAATGAAAAAGACGTCGACCGGATTTGATGAGTATGCCCACACCGTGTTGAGTGACCCCGAGGCCTATAAATATATTAAAGGGGTAGGCTATCAATGGGCAGGCAAAAATGCCATTCAGCGCACTGTAGCCAGCTATCCTGAGCTTCGTTACATGCAGACCGAAAATGAATGCGGAAACGGAGAAAACTCATGGGACTACGCCAAATACGTATATAACCTGTATCAGCACTATTTCACCAATGGTGTGAATGCTTATATTTACTGGAATATGGTTTTGGAGCCGAAAGGCAAGAGCACATGGGGCTGGGAGCAAAATTCGATGATCACCGTGGATCCAGCGAATCGAAAACCTATTCTGAACCCGGAATATTACGTTATGAAGCACTTTTCTCATTTTGTATTACCAGGGGCCAGACGCATTGGAATTCGGGGTTCATGGGCTGGAAATGCGGTTGCTTTTCAAAATACAGACGGACAAAAGGTTCTGGTCATCGCCAACCCGTTTAAGAAATCTCGCGTGCTGAATCTGTCTGTCGGAGAAACAACACACCGTTTGGAGCTGGAGCCGGAGTCCTTTAACACCATCGTTATTCCTGCTTAACCGTTGTAGATTTTTGGAAGCTTCCAGTCTGGCGCACATCATCAGATTGTGATTTCAGTCGATTCGTATCCCATCGTATGCATAGTTTCCAAAATGGATGTATCTCCTTTTGCGTACTGTAGTTATACATAGTATACTTGGAATAACTACGGACAGGAGGTCGATGAACATCACAACTGTAAAAGACCGGATTGATTTGAAACTGATTAATTGTGATAAAGAATTGACTCTCGCGGTCATCGGTGGCAAATGGAAGTTGATTATTTTGTGGCATCTTGGTATGGAAGGCACCAAGCGGTTCGGTGAATTGAAGAAGCTGATCCCCCACATCACGCAAAAAATGCTGACCAACCAATTACGCGAGCTGGAAGAAGATAAACTCATTCTGCGTAAAGTCTATCCTGTCGTCCCTCCACATGTGGAATATTCACTGACCGAGCATGGTGAAAGCCTGATTCCGGTACTGCGAGCGATGTACGATTGGGGATCTAACTATCGCGAGAACGTGATCTGGAAAGAAGAAAAAGAAGAAGTGATTCAGGATGTAACACCCGTGTGATTCAGCTAAACAAGCATTTTGCAAAATGCAGATATATATTTTTCATAAAGACGACCCTGGGGTGACCTGGGGTTGTTTTTTGTAATATAAAGACCATCGTCAAGATAATAAAAGAGACGGATACAAGTATCCGTTTCCATTGCCATTAAAATCCGTTTTCCGCTACATATACTTGTTTTACGCTTGTATTCATGATTTACATTACATCCGCTGTGACGTATGATTCTTTCATCCCTATTACAGTGAATCCAAGAAGGAGGCCGTTCCAGTATGAGCCCGACGCTTGCCCAGCCCTCAACGCTCCAAACGACGCAATTATGCATTGGTTCCATGGTAATTATCCAATATGACCATCGTCAATTTCCTAACCCGGAACAGTATCAACATCATTGCTGCGGCTTGCTTACTATGTCGTGTAACGGCGCTCAGGGCCTGGCGGAATATAAGCTGCCTGAAATTAAAGGCACCTTTGACCTTGTCCGCTGGGCTTCCGTATTTACCTTGCTCAAAGGTCTCTCCTTGACCGAGGCTGAACAATATATTAAGCACCGCGCTGATCACTGGGGACCTATTAAAACAGAGTTGGCTCTATCTGCCCTATCCGATCTGACTGCCCATGCGAACTCGTACATTCTCTCCCCAACAGCGACCGTCCTCCCCCCTCGGATTAGTCGTTCATATCTTATCGAGCATGGACTGGTCTACTATTCATTCTAGCTACGTCCACCACTGCATAAGCAATCCACTCTCCAGTTTACGTAAAAAAGCCTGAGACTGCTTACCACAGGCTCAGGCTGTACAACTTCCATTAACCATGTTCGATTATGCTTGCAACTTCCCTGCACGAATATCGTCTGTCATTCCAGCGTAAGGTGCTTGGGAAATTAATTGTTCATTGTTCACACCTGCATTTTCGATGAAGGTAATATCCGCAAATTCAGGAACCACATACTTCGGATAGGTTTCATACTTTTCACGCGATTCTTCCATTAGCGGAATAAAATCGTTTTGGTAGCGCACCGTGATTTCCGGATGCTCATGAACCCATTTTGGGAAGAAAATAATGCCATGCATCCGTTTTTCCTCAGGCATAAAGTTCAGGGAAACGTCTGTGCCTGTCGGTTCGGTCCACGATACTTTATACACATTCTCTACCAGCTTCACCAGATTGACCTTCTGATCACGTACCCAGCGTCCGCCTACCATCCCACTATGAATGCGATAATCAATCGTATCCTCATTTTTAATATATATTTCGTACTCCCAGCCATTCTCATAGGTGTAAATCATGTGACTGCCGATAAACTTGTCCATCTTGCATCCTTCTTTCCTTATTATGAGTTTATGAATTGAACAAGACACCAAAATAATAAACAATCATTCAAACATGTAAATATAAACATGTTTTATGATACATATAAATTGTAGCGCTGTGATATACTATTGTCAAATACCCATTGCGAGGAGAACAACGTTGAAACGCACATTAAAATATGCCATTTTGGGTCTGGTTCACAAAGAGGAAATGAGCGGCTATGATATTACGAGCCAATTCAAGCAGGAAATCGGACAATTTTGGAGCGCCAAGCACAGTCAGATTTACCCCGAGCTTAAAAGGCTGACCGAAGAGGGACTCATTGAATATCGCACATCCATTACAGGAGCCAAGCTGGAAAAGAAGCTGTACTGTATAACCCCCAAAGGGACCCAGGAGCTAACTGAATGGCTGCTAAGCCCCAAAGAGTTACCGGAAACAGAAAAGGATGAGTTTATGCTTATGCTGTATTTCTCAGCAGCCATCCCCAAGGAAGAAAGCAAGCGCTTGTTCGAGGACCAGATTGCCAAACGAGAAGAAAAGCTGGAATACCTGTACGAAAGTAAGAAATCCCTTCAACGGCTGGACGAGAACCTTCAAGTGCCCGGATCTAGTCAATTCGGCCATTATTTAGTGCTGAGTCGTGCTATTAATCGGGAAGAAAGCTATATTACGTGGCTGAAAGAAACACTATCCCTATTTAAATAGACTTAAAAAACCTTCAATGCCACCTAGATTCGTGGTATTGAAGGTTTGTCCATAACAGGTGCAAACGAAATTCCTCAGTCTGCCGTCGTAATCGAAGAGCCGTAATCTTCAATATGAATATCTGTGCTAAACCTTACGGGAATGGTGCTAAAGGTGGTATCCCAATCCTCTTTGACCTTACGCCAAACTTTAGGATGTTGAATCCTCAAGGCTTCTCCGAAACCTCCGACATCAACCTTCAGTTTTTGCATTTTAGCTACGGTTTGTTCAGCTAATGAATTCACTTTCTCCTGAAAAAGACTCTCTTCTTGTCCAAGCACATTGTTGTTGCGTAAATTTTCATGCTTTATATGCACCTCCGAAATGCGTCCCTCTGAGGTCATTTTTACCTGAAAGAAAATGTCATCCCCCTGAACGATGGCCTTGATCTTGCTTTTCACCGCTTTGATCTCATATGCTATATTTTTACCGGTCTTCGGATCGCTGCTTTTCAGCACGCCTCCCTTCAGATCGCCTTTGATCCACATAAGACCCTCAACCTCTGACTCATTCAGATAACCACCGTATGTTTGCGTCTTTCCCTTAATGATTCCCGCACCTGCAAGCTTGATTTCATTCTCTGCTGTAATGACATTGGGCAATATAAAGCTTCTTTCACCCTTCATGGGTCCAATCACTTTAACAAAGGCCATGGGTTTTATCAACCGTGCGTTCCGTTTCCGGTTTTGGAAAATATCCTTTAAAATATAGGCAGGAATCTGACCAGGAATTTTCTCTTGAAGCGCATGACCCGCCTTTTCTGTACTAATCAGTAGCTGTACGCTGGGCCGAATGTCATTATCCCCCAAGAAAAAGTCCAGCAGCTCATACAACGGAATCTTGCGAAGCAGACTGGAGCTGATAATAACGGTTTTCAAATGTTGCCCAATGGGAGGACGATTGGTCCGCAAAGAAATTTCTCTTATCATTTCAAAAACAGAATCTCCTGTTTCCGTAATATTAAAAAATTTTTTGGCTTGTGGAGAGGAGCTGTTGGAGCCGCCGCTTTCCTCTGGAATGACAAATTGAAAGGTTCCTGTAATTAACTCCTTTTTGGGATAATCTCCCCCTTCCTGATTAATTTGTTTTTCTTGCGAGGATTCTTCCGCTATATCCAAAGCAATACCTGTCTCCAGATTTAGATCCTCCACTGGGGAACTGCTCCAGCAACCTGAAAGTGTACAGCACATCAGAAGAGCCATCAATCCGAGTAATCCTGACTGGACACGAACACGATTCATGAGCGTGCCCCCCTCCAGTACGAAATAAGCAACAGTGGCAGTGGAAGTAGCGCGAATAAAGCGAACGCTACATTCCCGATGACCGTTCCAAAAGAAAATAGCTCATTCAGGTTTTTCGGAATTTGGGACAAGAGGTAGATGAGCGGAAGCAAAATGAACAACATCTTGGAATAAGAGCTATTCAAAATTTGAGAAACTCCGAGCGAAGCACAATAAAAAGCAATACTGAATGTCGCAAAAATCTGCATGATCCAAATGGTCAACAATAAGGACTCGAACCGTTCTAATAACAGATATTCCACTTCAAAGCTGCGGGCCAAATCTAAAAATGGCCAGGTTCTGCTCAAGACCCCTTCCATTGAAAAGGCGCCAATGCACAGGATCAACGTAGCTGTATAAAAAACGACCGCGATCCCAATCGCCAGTCCGATTGCCTTCGTTGCTTTCTCAGGTTTTTCCATCCGACAAAGAATAATCAGCAAGGACTCTGTCCCCGTTAATGTCAGGATTGTAGTCTTGAGCGTTCTAAGCACTGGCATTACCCCCTCCGACAAGACAGGACGCAAGTTATTCAATTCAAAAATATTTAAACTCAGCAAGCAGATCAGCAAAAAGATAGCCGCCGAAACCGGAAATATCAGTTGACATATCTTTCCTAATGAACCCACTCCCCCCATGCATAGGTACAGAGAGAGCCACATAAAAGGTGCTGAAATCGCCCACGCCGGAGTGCCTTCAAGCAGAAAGAACGACGTTACTTCCTCCACAGATCGGATTTCAAATGCGGCTATACAAACAAAATAAATAACAATCAGCATGCCAATCCCTTTGCCAATGAATTTGCCTGTTATTTGCTGAACATACTGGTAAAAGGTGCTTTCTGGAAACCGCGAGCTTAGTTTGACTATAACCCATCCGAAGAGAAAAGTGGCCACCCCTGCTAAAATGACAGATATCCACGCATCCGGTGTTTTTGCAGCTTCAGTTGCTACTCTTGGAAGGGTAAGCAACCCGGCAGCCAGCATAAAGCAAACCACAATTGCCGTTGTCTGTAACGTTGTAATCTTATCCGCTTTTTTCCCACGGGCCATCTTGCTCCCTCCTGTGTTGAGCTCATCCTTGTCGCTTAGGGTCTTTATGCTTCAAAAGAATGGGTCTGTTTTTCATAAATTGCAACGGTGCTCGTATGAAGTAATCTTTCCAGTCTTTGAACGAACGGGGGGTCGTTAGACTAAGAAACGGAACTCCAAAGCTGTGTAATTTAACCATATGAATACTCAGCATCAGAAAAAACATGATCACGCCATACAAGCCAAAGATAGACGCCGTGAACATGGCTCCAAAGCGCAGAACACGCATGGAAATGCCAGCGCTGTATACAGGGGCGGAAAAGGAAGAAATCGCCGTGACTGCCACCACAATAACGAGAATCGGGCTTACAATCCCGGCGTCAACAGCGGCTTGTCCAATAATCAAACCTCCGACGATGCCCATGGCTGGTCCAATGGGTTTGGGGAGCCGAAGTCCTGCCTCGCGTAAAATCTCAATCGAGGTTTCCATAATCAGGGCCTCAATCAGCGTCGAAAATGGAACTCCCTGTCTCGCACTGATAATGGAAATGACCAGCTTGGTTGGAATCAATCCGGGATGAAACGAGATGAAGGAGATATACAGCGCTGGGGCGAATAGTGATATGAAAGTTGCCATAAAACGAAGAAATCGAATCAGCGACCCCGGTAGCCATCGTTCATAGTAATCTTCAGGAGACTGGAGCATCATCCCGTACGTTACAGGCATAAGAAGCGCAAAAGGTGTACCGTCCAGCAGAATCGCTACACGTCCCTCTAGCAATGCAGCCATGACTCGATCTGGTCTCTCCGTATTTTGAATTTGCAGAAATGGGCTGAGAAAATTATCCTCAATAAGCTGCTCTACATAGCCCGACTCCAGTACCTCATCCATATCTATCGTTTGGACCCGCCGCTTCACCTCATCTACAAGCTCCGGGTCGGCAATATCTCTGAAATACACTACCATCAGCTGTTTTTCCACTCTTTTGCCGACTTTGAAGGAAGACATAGCCAGTTCCGTACTTTCTCCATGTCTGCGCAGCATCGCTGTATTGTCGCTGAGTGTCTCTGTAAAGCCGACTCGTGGTCCGCGCAGCACCGATTCCGATATCGGGTCTTCCACCCCTCGTGTACTCCCTTTGGGCGTACCCAGTACAAAAGCACCGGGTATGCCCTGAATCATGAGTATGACTGAACCGAACAGCACCTTTTGCAAGGAAAACTGTACCTCTAACGTATACTCTGTCTCCGATACCAGCATGACCTGGTGAACAATCATATCCCGAAGCTCTTTTCCTCGCGGAAGCTCTTCCCTTTCTTGCCCGGAGCTGCCCCAATCCATCAGAGGCTTTAAAATGTTCTGGTCCATGCCAACCTTGTCCGTTAATCCATCTACAAAAAAAAGTGTGCCTTCAGCGTTCAGATTATCCAGAAAAATTGCTCGTTCGTTCACGTCTGCCATATCCGTGACTGCCTGTCTGATTTTGGCTACATTGGCTTCATAATCTTCAGTAAAGGTCCCCTTTGCCTTCTCTGCCTCACTTATAGACGGGTTGTGATCTGCCTGCTCCGAACGGTCTTCTTCTTCTAGCAGCTTCAATCGCTCCTTGCGTCTGCTTTCCCGGCCATCCAGCGCTTTAAGTTGTCGTACTGTCAGAAAAATAATCAAAGGGATGATAAATAAAAAGAGGGCTTCCACCCACACATTCCATTTGGGCACATGAGTTCCGATGACCTTCCACACGTTCATTCCTCCTTGAATTCCACCCGATTTGTATATAGATTTACCTGGATTAGAAAAAAGATGCATGAAAGATGGACCAGATGGAATAAATTTCTTTGCTCACAAAAGGAATAAAAAGGTGAATTTGATAGATGAACTGTATTGCAAAAGTGGAAATCCATGATAATATCTATTCATTCTATGACTAATGTCACAAATTTGTTGAATTCGTGGTCCATTATTCGAATCTAAAAGGAGTTGTAGGTATGAAGAATCATTTTTTGAAAAAAACCGCTGTATTGAGTCTGCTGGCGGTCATTTTGTTAGGAGGAACGGCAATCAGTCCCAAACAGGCTCAAGCATCGCCCGAGCCTTATATTGGGGAAATTACGATGTATCCGTATACGTACGCTCCTAAGGGCTGGATAAAATGCGAGGGTCAACTCCTGGATATTTCTCAGAATTCAGTATTATTCAGCCTGCTGGGCACTAATTTTGGCGGTGATGGAGTGCGTACATTTGCATTGCCTGACTTGCGCGGAGCTTCCCCGTTGCCGAATGTAAACTACTACATCGCTACCGAGGGGCCATACCCTTCCCGCCCATAATATGAATACATCAATAAGTGTGCTATTTAATAAAGAAGAGGTGATAGCGTGCTCGAAGGCAATAGCTTCACACGCAATAAGTTAAAACCCTACCGTGTGCTGGTTCCACTCATGCCATTGATCAGTGGTGCGTTCCTGTTCATAGGGACGAATGAAGCCCATGCTGCCGGTTGGGAAAATGTAGTGTTTAACAAACCAACTACATCCAGCGGTTACACCCAGCCCTATGATCCCTCCAGGGCTGTGGATGGGTCAGTCGACCCGACAAGCCGCTGGTATCAGGCAAGCAATGGTGAAAAATGGATCCAGGTAGATCTGAGAGACTGGTATATCGTAGATCGATATGTTGTTACAGGTATGGGTGTCCATTATGGATGGAACGATCAACGTGATCCATACAGTTTCCGATTGCAGACGAGCAGCAACGGATTTAATTGGGCGACTGTGGATACCGTGCAGAATAATGGGAGTTCTAATTTTCAAAAAAGCATTCCCCCTGTAACTGCACGATACCTGCGATTATATATTGATCAAGGAAATGCAAGAAACAATCAATGGGCTTCCATCATGGAATTCGCGGCTTATGGGGAGCGATTACCCGTTCCACAGGCCCCCGGCCATTTTACAGGTATTAAAAATGGAAATACGGTGGAGTTAAGCTGGGATGCCGTTCCTTATGCAACTTCCTACAAAGTCGTGCGTGATGGTATAACGCTCTACACAGGCAGCCTAACCCAATTCATAGACACTTCAGCATTACCGCCAGGTGAAGCAGTCTACACGGTTCAGGCCGTGAATGCTAAGGGGGAGAGCACCCCCGCAGAGGCCAAAGTGACCATACTTACCGATGCCGAGAAAGTCGCACAAGCCAAAGCCGCCCTTACTTTAGGCTTCTCCCCTGAAGACACAGTGGATTCAGTATCCCAAAAGCTGACCCTGCCACTCACTGGGTTGAATGATACGACGGTGAGCTGGAGTTCGGATACTCCTGACGTTATTACGAACGAAGGAGCTGTAATACGCCCGCGGTACGATCTGGGTGATCAGAAGGTAAAACTGACAGCAACGATTGTAAAAGGAACCGCCTCGGATACCCAAACTTTTGAAGTTACCGTTTCGAAGATGACTGCTCAAGATACATTGAATCAAGCAGCAGATGCCCTATCGCTGGGTGATTTGTCTGCGGTACAAGAAAATGTATCTCTCCCTTTATCCGGTTATGGTGGAGTGCAGATCGAATGGTCCTCGTCCAAACCTCTTGTCATTGCAGCAGATGGAACACTCACCAGACCTTCCTATAGTAGTGGAGATACCGATGTTACCCTAACGGCCACCCTGCAACTTGCAGGCTTAACGAAAACAAAGGATTTTACTGCACACGTACTGCGTCTGCCGATGAGCGACACTGAAGCCGTGGACGCAGCATACAGAGCACTTGAACTACCGCTAACGACAGTAACCGGAGACGTATATTTGCCAAAAGATGCTCTAAATGGTGTTCAGGTGTCATGGTCGTCGAGCCAACCGGAGTTCCTGGATCATACTGGACATGTCACCTTCCCGACCTATGTACAGGGCGATCAGACCATCACGCTCGAAGCGATTGTGTCAAGAGGTGGGATTGAGCTTCGAAAAACCTTCAGCCTGCTCGTACCCGCATTGCCTGTAAGTGCTGATGAAGCAGTGAATTTGGCGGCAAAAACACTAAATCTGGATTACCCGGAAGGGATTAAGGATTCCATCACCCTGCCTCGTACAGGGGCATTCGACACCCAGATCGACTGGTCTTCGGATCGACCGGATATCCTCAGTGACAGTGGTCAGGTGAATCGGCCTAAATATACAGACGGTGATATGAATGTACAGTTAATTGCTATGATTTCTAAAGGTATAGCTTCTGTCCAAAAAACATTCACGATTACCGTGCTGAAAGCATTGCCGAATACACCTTATGTACGACTGAATGGCAGTAATCCAATTGTTCTGGAAACTGGGGATAGCTTCACTGATCCAGGAGCCAGCGTACTGGACAGTGTATACGGCAATATTCTGATTCCCGATCTTTCAGGTATCGGCAATGTCGATACGAATGTACCTGGTGTATACGTATTGAACTATACTTATAGCGACAATGGAAGTTGGACCTCAGAGCCGGCAGAACGCCGTATAAACGTGCTGCCCCGTGCTGTTGCAGCCGCAGCAGGCGATGAGGACATTGCCTCTGTGATCGTCACAGGCGCTTTACCGAACGCACGGCTTGAACTGTATAATGCTCAGCAGGAGCTTATAGCGGAAGGAATCGCTTCGAGTGAGGGAAAATATACATTTACACCAGTACCCGAAGGAGCTAGCTACTATGTGCTACAAAACGTAAATGGCATGAAGAGCGCGCCCTCTGGGCTAGTGTATCCACAAGGATTAACCGCGCAGCGTGTCGCGGATTCCATCACAAGCATACCTGCCCCTACAACAAGTGATACAATGCTTATTCTGCCTGCTGTACCCGATGGCTTCCGTGTGACCATCAGCAGCAGTAGTCAACCAGACATCGTGCGTACAGACGGAACTATTTTTCAGAGAGACACTCCTTCCGTTGTCACTATAATATTGGATGTCATGAAGGCAAGCGATGGTTCTCATGCTTTGACGCAGGCCATAAAAGTCATCGTCCCTGCTAAAGTGACTGTGGGCACAGGCAAGTCTAACAAAGATAAGAATGAGGATCAGGATCTGTCTGCTGGCGTACAACAGATCGTTTTTTCAGAGCAAGGGAAAGCTGTTTCCCTCTTTGTTCCTTCGCCGGCATTTCTGGATGAACAGATTCAACAAGCACTGCGCGAAGGCAAGGCATACGCTGACATTCTTTTGGAGCAGGAAAAGCAAATGAGCCGTGTTCTCCTGACTCATTCTGTACTGAATAAATGGGAGCAGATTGGAGCTTCGGTGATCTCCCGTTATGGAACACTGATGCTATCCAGTGACACACTAACCAGCATGGCCGCCTCAGGTCAGCAGGACGTTACCATTTCATTTCAGCAGGCAGATCAGCAATTCCGAGATTGGGCTGAGCAACAATCCAACCTGAAGCTGATAGGAGCGGCTGTAGAAATTAAAGCTAACGTGACAGGGACTTCGTCCATCGTTCTGCCGCTGGATAGCGAATCTTCAAGTGAATTGCAGAATGTAGAACCCCAATTCTCTATTCTTGTGATGTATGAAAATGGCGAGCGTGAGATTCTAAAGGGCACTGCTGTGATAAATTCACAAGGGATTTTGTCGGGTGTGAGTCTGAATACACCTCGGTTAGGTACCTTCGCTGTTGCCGTCTCTACGGACGCGTCTCAGGTTGATCAGACCGATGTACAAAATGACCCAATCCATTCGTCAGATTCGCAAGAGCCAGCTCAAGTGTGGCCGGACCTACAAGATCACTGGGCAGCGAAGTCCCTACAATCTCTTGCAGCCAAAGGCTGGATGCAAGGCTATAAAGATGGCAACATGCGCCCTGAGCGTGCGGTAAGCCGTGCAGAATTTGTAGCCATATTGATCAGGGCTTTAGGAACTACTGGAGACGAAAGCCTGTCTACCTCATTTACAGATATGAAGGGGCACTGGGCTGGATCAGCCGTGGATGCCGCTCACCGTCAGGGATGGATTCAAGGACTAACCGCTCAGACGTTCGGACCTGATGAAAGTCTTACCCGTGAACAGGCGATGGTGATCCTGTCACACGCGATGCAGAAACAGACATCCGTTTCCAGCCCTACTGGACTGCAATCTTACAAAGATGATCAGCAGATTGCTTCCTGGGCTTCCACAGCATTCGAGAAAGCCATAGGCTCGGGTTGGATTAGCGGGTATCCTGATGGAACACTCAAACCAAAAGCCGCCATCAGCAGAGGCGAGATGGCTGAACTGCTGGTACGAATTTTCAAATAAATCTGTCGAAGACGTATAATCTAATAGACTACACACTAAAGCGCGGTCCCAGGCTATTTGGGGACCGCGCTTTTTGTTATCAATATTTTATTAAGCTTTGCTTGTGTATTCACCCTTTTCGCTTCAATAAATATATTATGAATATCTGTAAAACGGGGCGATTAACCATCTGTCACCTCTACAGTAGGAAGAATGAGGAGGAGATACTTGAGCATGAAACATAAAAGACCGTTCAGGTTCAGTGGTGCTTCAAAAAAAGACGAGGACTGCAAACCACCAAGAGATAATAGAAGTATCGAAGCGCTTCTCAAGCTTATTCATGAATTGACCTCGATCGTCCCACTTGTATTCGCAAACCCTTCTGCGGCTAATGTATCTTTATTGCAACAGATTTTAAGACAATTGCTGTCTCTGGCGAAAAGTTTAAGACTTAGAAGCGGGGCTAAGGCAGATTTACTGGCGGCGTTGGAACTTGCTATTGTAGCATTAGAAGCCACGCCTTTCTCTCCGATCAGCGTAGGTACTACATTACAGCAACTGCTGGATGCCCTATTGTCCATCGTTCTACAGGAATCCCTCAATTCAACTCTTAAAGACAGTTTAATCCGTGCAATCAGAACTGCGGGTACGACGGTTAGCAACGCACTAAGTGAACCGTATTTGTCAGGGGAGCCCGGCCCACAAGGGCTTCCGGGACCTGTGGGGCCTGGTGGTGCGCCTGGTCCAGCAGGTGTGCCGGGCCCACCAGGACCTCCCGGACCTGTGGGGCCTGGCGGTGCGCCTGGTCCAGCAGGTGTACCGGGTCCACCAGGACCTCCCGGGCCTGTAGGGGCCGCTGGGCCTGCCGGGCCTGTCGGAGCCGCTGGGCCTATCGGGGCCGTCGGACCTGAAGGGCCTGCTGGGCCTGCCGGGGGTGTAACAGGCGCCACAGGCGCTACGGGCGCTGATGGACTGCCAGGCGCAGTTGGTGCGGTCGGACCCGCTGGAGCCACAGGGCCGACTGGCGCTGATGGACTGCCAGGCGCAGTTGGTGCGGTCGGGCCCGCTGGAGCCACTGGACCGACTGGCGCCGATGGACTGCCGGGCGCGGTTGGCGCGACTGGGCCTGCTGGAGCCACTGGACCGACTGGCGCTGATGGACTGCCGGGCGCGGTTGGTGCGGCCGGGCCCGCTGGAGCCACTGGACCGACCGGGGCTGATGGACTGCCAGGTGCGGTTGGCGCGGCTGGGCCTGCTGGAGCCACTGGAGCGACTGGCGCTGATGGACTGCCGGGCGCGGTTGGCGCAGCCGGTCCTGCTGGAGCCACGGGCGCTACAGGTGTCGGCGGAGCTACTGGAGCCACTGGGGTTACTGGAGCCACCGGTTCAGGGGCAATTATCCCATTTGCCTCCGGTGGTCCTGCTATACTGACAACCGTTCTTGGCGGATTGGTAGGAACCACAAGTTTGATTGGTTTCGGAAGCTCAGCTACAGGTATTGGCCTTGTAAATGGGGTTATAGACCTCACAGGTACGCTTGTAGGACCACTCATTAACTTTGCTTTTTCCGTTCCACGGGGGGGTGTAATCACATCCATTACCGGATATTTCAGTACAACTGCTGCTCTAACCCTCTTAGGATCATCCGTTAGCATTACTGCCCAGTTGTTTAGTTCCCCGACACCTAATAACACCTTTATAGCCGTTCCCGGAGCTACCGTTACATTGACCCCCCCACTAACTGACATCGTTGCTTTAGGAACGACTTCTAGTGGTATTGCTACTGGATTGGCTATACCTGTAACCGCGCAAACCCGTCTGCTTATGGTTTTCTCTGCCACTGCGACAGGCGTTTCCCTCGTCAACACCGTGGTGGGTTACGCAAGTGCAGGTGTCACTATTACCTGATCCAAAACAAAAAGGGCCCTGCAGGATTGTTCCTGTCGAGCCCTTTTTATACTTTCCCTCACATGAATTAAACCGTTTCAAGCGATATTTTCACTACTTCTCCCTCTTCACAGACGGCGAACGTTTTAATTTGTCCGTGGTCAGGCTCTTGAACGAGGCCTGTTTGCAAATCAATTTTCCAGTCATACAAAGGATCATAAATATAATGACCAGATACTATTGCCTCTGTAAGAGGACCCCCCTTAGGGTGAGGATTACTATTTTCAACAGCATACAGCTTATTCTCCGAAGTGCGGAAAACAGCAATTTCAGCACCTTTGACGTGGATAGTGCGTCCTATTCTGATCGGAAAATCCTTGCTATGACCGACAACAAGCCATTCGGCATTCTTGATCATTTGCTTGCTCGCTTCCTTCCTCAGGCATTTTTAGATGCAATTTTACACAATAGACGGAGTGACAGCCTCGAATAGATTCTTGCGTGTATCCTCATCATGGATGATTTTTTTCCATGGGTCTTCGACCTGTTGTAATGCAAATTCAACGCGTTCTACTAAAGCTTGTCGATTAGCTGTATCGTTAACGACAGCCTTCTGAATCTCTTCCAGACCGATCCGTTCCACCCACTCGGAAGTACGTTCCAGGTATTGCCCTGTTTCCCGGTAGAATTGCATCACGGCTCCTACAATATCAATCAGTTCAGCGTCGGTTTTTACTTTACAGAGTGAATCAGCCAACCGTGCTTTAATACCACCGTTTCCACCGATAAAGATCTCCCAGCCCCCATCGTTGCCTACGATTCCGATATCCTTCGTACATGATTCCGCACAGTTGCGTGGACATCCATTAACCGCTAATTTGAATTTTGCCGGGAAATCCAATCGTTCGAATTTCCGTTCCAGTACTTCTCCCATTCCCATCGAGTCCTGTGTACCAAAACGACAAAATTGCGAGCCAACACAGGTTTTAACCGTACGAAGTGACTTCGCGTACGCATATCCCGAAGGCATATCAAGTTCTTCCCACACTTTAGGCAGATCCTCTTTACGTACACCAATCAAATCCAGCCGTTGTCCCCCGGTTACTTTAACGACCTTAACGTTATATTTAAGCGATACATCAGCTATCTTCTTCAAATCTTCTGGAGTCGTTACACCGCCGTACATTCTCGGCACCACTGTAAACGTTCCATCCTTTTGAATGTTCGCGTGCAATCGCTCATTTACAAACCGGGAATCTCCCTCATTTTCATAGGTATCAGGGTTAATCATACCCAAGTAATAATTCAGCGCCGGACGGCATTTGGAGCATCCTTCATCATTATGCCAGCCGAGTACATTCATCACTTCACGCGTAGTTGTCAGCCCTTTGGTTTTGATCGCTTCAACAATCTCGTCCCGGCTCAAGGTTGTGCAACCACATATTCCCTGCTTGGCTGATGTTTTGAAGCTGTCTCCAAGAACATATTGCAAAATTTGCTCAACAACGGGCTTACATCCTCCGCAAGAACGCGTAGCTCCGGTACATGCCTTAATTTCATCAACGGTGGTTAGTCCATTTTCATTGATTGCTTCCACAATTGCCTTTTTAGTCACACCGTTACAACCGCAGACAATTTCATCGTCCGCCATCGTTTCAACGGATGACGTTTTCGCCCCGTGATTGCCGCATCCAGTACCCATGATCTGTCCATAGATCTCATCTGTCATTTCCGTTTGCTGACGCACATATTTTTGCAGACTAGCAGATTCACTCACATCGCCAAACAGTACAGTACCAACAATTTTATTATCACGAAGCAGTACCTTTTTGTATGTTCGCTTCCACTCATCCTTCGCTACAATCGCCGTATGTTCAGGTTGGGTTATGAATTCGCCAGCTGAGAAAACATCTACCCCTGAAATTTTAAGCTTGGTGGAAACTACCGATCCTGCATAGCCTTCAGTATCCACGCCTGCCAAATGCTTGGCAATCACACTTCCCTGTTCAAACAGCGGAGCTACCAGACCGTAGCAGATTCCACGGTGCTCAACACATTCCCCTACAGCGTATACATCCGGCATGGAGGTTCTCATGAAATCATCGACCACAATCCCGCGGTTCGTTTCCATACCACTTTCTTTAGCTACCTGGATATTAGGTTTAATCCCGACGGCCATTACAACCAAATCTGCTTCCAGCTCGCTTCCATCCGAGAAGCGCAGTCCTTGTACCCGATCTTGACCGTACACTTCCGCAGTTTGCATTTGCATAGCAAACTTGATTCCCTGACGTTCCAGTTCTGCTTTCAACATCGCAGAGGCTTCCCGGTCTAACTGACGTTCCATCAAATCTTCCATTAGATGAACGACCGTAACATCCATCCCGAGGTTGACCAGGCCTTTAGCTGCCTCCAGCCCCAATAGACCTCCGCCAATGACAGCGGCCTTTTTATAGGTCTTCGCTGCTTCCAGCATGGCCGAGCAATCGGCGATATCTCGGAAACCAATAACTCCCGGTAATTCTTTACCCGGAATAGGCAGAATAAACGATTGTGAACCAGTAGCCACCAAAGCCACATCGTAATCAATTTCCAGTCCGTCTTCGGTGAGAATCTTCTTGTGCTCACCGTCGATACTTTTAACCATTTTTCCTGTATATAAAGTAATCCCTTGATCCGCATACCATTGCAAATCGTTCAGTATGATATCATCTATTGTTTTACTACCTTCCAACACATAAGAGAGCATGATCCTGTTATAGTTCGGATGCGGCTCACTTCCCAGGACTGTAATTTCATATTTATCTGTTAATTTTAAAATTTGTTCGACCGTATTGATACCAGCCATCCCGTTCCCTATAACCACAAGCTTCTTTTTACTGTTTATCATATACCGGTTCCTCCATTCATTCGACGCTACTTCCTATCCGACGACATCTCTACGTTTCTAATGAATATTGTTTATGCTTCTATTCTAATACAGTAGATAGGTCTATATGTGATTTCGATCACAATGTAGTTAAAATTATGAATATTTAGGGATTTCCCTATTCTATTTCAAGGGATTAAGGTAAGGACCGGAAATCATAGCAGTGTCATCGAAAGAATCTTTCCAATTCATGCGTAAATACAACCGTTATAAGGAATACTTTATGAACAACTTGTATCTTATGGGAAAACGAATTGAATTGTTTGGAGGTAATCAGCATGTGGTCTAAAATCATTTCTTATCTTCCTAGCTGGAGTACACTCTTTCAAGCTGGCCTCGCGTTGATTATTCCTTTAGGAATTTATTATATAAACACCTCGATTTATTCGTTTGTCGGCAGTAAGGGAGCCAAATCCAAACACTCTTCCAGTCATCCGCTCTCTAATAAACATAACGAAGGGCACATGGATCAGCAGCATGAACCGAGCTCTAAAATTACAGGAAATTATGATTCCGACTTACAGGCAATTCGTGAAGCTATAGGCGAAAATAGTGATGTGCATTTTCGTGAGTTTGTGGTAAAGAAATTTCATGCTCGGTCCGTGTTAGTCTTCATAGAAGGTATGCAGGATGAAAAACTTATGAGCAAGCAGGTATTGGAGGTCTTGATGTTTGAAGGCCAGCAGCAGGGTCAGGATCAGCAGGAACAACCGGAAGGTATAAGTAACTCTTTTATAAAAGAAAGCCTGATGCCACTTACGCAAATTAGTGAAGTTACCCGTATGGAGGAACTGTACGAGTTCATCCTTTTAGGTCATACAGCCCTATTAATTGAAGGAATGAAGGAAGCGCTACTGGTGGGCCCTCCTAATGGCGCTATTCGCTCCGTCAATGAGCCAACCTCTGAAGCATTGCTTCGGGGTCCCAGAATCGGTTTTACGGAAGTATTGAGTGAAAACACTTCGATGCTTCGGCGCCAGGGTTTAAATAAAAGTTTGGAATTGAAGAAATTCCAAGTGGGCAGCAGAATCAAAAAGGATCTGGTTATCGCGTATATAAAGGATATTGTGAATCCAGACCTTCTTGAAGAAGTAAGCCGCAGAATATCAAAAATAGACATGGATTTTTTACCTGAATCCGGGTATGTGGAACAACTCATCGAAGACAATTATTTAAGTCCATTCCAACAGGCTCATAATACAGAGCGTCCTGACCGTGTTATTAATGCTTTGTTGGAGGGAAGAATAGCGATCTTACTGGATGGTACTCCCTTTGCACTTATTGTCCCGGTGACCTTCAGTATGCTGCTTCAATCTCCCGAGGACTATTATGAGCGATGGATTCCGGGGACACTATTACGTCTGCTACGGTTTAGCGGGGCTTTTATAGCGCTTATGGGGCCTGCTCTGTACATTTCTTTTATATCGTTTCATCCCGGTTTAATTCCAACCAAGCTGGTCATTAGCATTATCGGAACCCGTCAAGGCGTCCCTTTCCCATCCGTTATAGAGGTCATGATTTTGGAAATCTCTATCGAAATTCTACGAGAGGCCGGCATTCGCCTGCCCAAACCCATTGGCCCTGCGATGGGCATTGTGGGAGGCTTGGTCATCGGTGATGCTGCTGTCAATGCGGGCATCGTTAGTCCCTTCCTTGTGATTGTAGTTGCAGTTACTGCCATTTCATCGTTTTCGATACCGACATACAGTGCGGGCATTACCCTGCGTCTTTTGCGTTTTGTCGGAATGTTCTTTGCAGCAATGCTGGGCATGTTTGGAACCATATTGTTCTTTCTGTTAATTTGTATCCATCTAACGAAGTTGAAAAGCTTTGGTGTACCATATGTAACTCCCTTTTCCCCTATGCGCCTAAGCGATTGGAAGGATCTGTACATCCGGGCTCCTATGTCTCTGATGAAACGAAGACCTGTCATGATGAAAACACAACAACGCAAGCGTAGATCATGATGCCCAATACGAAGGAGGAGCCACTGTGTTTAGACGCTCTGATGATAAAATCACAACTAAGCAAGGGGCTGTATTCCTGACCAATACCGTATTGGGCGCGGGGATATTGACACTGCCGAGAGGTGTAACTGAACAAGTACAAACTCCTGATGCATGGCTTTCTGTCCTCATCGGTGGAGCTATTGTCATCTTCGTCGTCTGGATCATGGTGAAATTAAGTCAACAGTTTCCTAGAAACACCATGTATCAATACTCCAAAAGAATTGTAGGCACTGTTCCGGGAGGATTCTTAAGCGTGCTATTAATTATATACTTTATAATTATAGCCGGCTTTGAGATCCGTGTGTTAGCCGAAGTAACCATGTTTTTTCTACTTGAAGGTACACCTATCTGGGCGATTGTGATTCCATTCATTTGGGTAGGTAGTTATTTGGTGTTTGGAGGCATTAATTCCATCGCGCGGCTGTACCAAATTGTACTTCCAATCAGTCTCTTCTTTCTGCTTTTCTGTTTTCTCTTTAGCTTAAGAATATTTGAAATTGATCATCTTCGTCCTGTATTGAGTGACGGGATATTACCCGTCATCAAAGGGCTAAAATCGACTATTCTTGTCTTCTCTGGATGTGAAGTCGTCATGACACTGGTCGCTTTTATGCAGCATCCCGAAAAAGCATTTAAGGCCATGGCAGTGGGCATCAGTATCCCATTAGTTTTGTATTTTTTGACCGTAGTTATGGTGATCGGCGGGCTATCGGTAGATTCTACTGTGACAAGTACTTGGCCTACCATTAATTTGATGCGCAGTTTTGAGATCCCCGGATTTCTTTTTGAACGTCTGGAGTTTCCACTGCTGGTGATCTGGGTGATGCAAATGTTTTGTAATTTCTGTAGTTTTTTCTTCAATGCTTCCTTAGGTGTCTCACAGGTATTTGGTCTTAAATATCGTTATGCGATTTTCGGTTTAATCCCGTTTATCTTTATTTCCACGATGACTCCTGTTCGTATGACTGAAGTGTTTCGCCTTGGCGATGAGATCGGATACATGGGAATCGTATTATTTTTTCTGATCCCGGTACTTCTCTCCATCGTTTTTATGATCAGGAAGAAGGGAATGAAGCAAAATGTGTAGACGATCTTTCCTATCCTTGCTGCTTGCTTTCATTCTGCTGGTGACTCAAGTCGGCTGCTGGAGCAGCAAGGAAGTAGAGGAGCTTAGCATATATACAGGATTGGCTCTCGATAAGGGAGAGCTCAGTCCATTGGAACAGGAGCTGGAGAAGAAAGGCAGCCGTTACTTCAAGAAAAATACAATTACGACCAGCGTACAAATCGTCCCCAAAAAATCATCCGGAAGCACAAATCAACAAGGCGGCGACGGTGGACAAGAGCTAAACTATGTAAATATAGCTGGCACCGGTGATTCTATACTTGAAATCTTCCGACAGCTCTCTCTCCGTTTGGATCGCCCCGTTATTGGTCACCACCTAAAAGTCATCGTGGTTTCCACCGAACTGGCAAAACTACAAACGATGCAACAATTGATGGATTTTGTGCTACGTGATAATGATATTCGTCCAAGTTGTATGGTTTTCTTAAGTAAGGATCGAGCAGCCAACACCTTAGTTACCAAATATACAGGCGAAATTCCGTCTATTCATATTCTGAATATGCTTCGTAACCATTTTAGAACCAGCAAGGTAATGAGGGGAGTCAATTTGTCTGAATTAGATGGGTTAATGCACTCCAAAAAAAGCTATATACTGCAAAACATTACTGAATCTAAGGGAGAATTAGAATTTTCAGGTGCCGGCATTATTAAAGGGGAAACCGGTCACTGGATTGGTGCTTTGGGACAACAAGACGTGGAGAGTATTGGATGGATTACAGGTGATGTTGAGGGCGGAGCTGTCAAAACGTATGACAAGCGGAATGAAGCCATAACTTATGAAATCAAATCGGTAAAAAGCAAAATAACAACTAAAGTGGGCAAGGACGACGACATCTCCTTTCACGTAAAAATTGAATCCAAAGGGCGTTTAATCGAAAACTGGGATGAGAAGGTAGACCCGACTGAGACGCGGAACATGAAAGAAGCTGAGCAAGAGTTTGAAAAACAAGTGACTAGAAGGATTAAGTCTCTTATGCACAAATTACAATCCGAATATAAAGTCGATGTTGCCGGCTTTGGTGATCACCTGAAAATTGATAAACCACAGGTGTGGAAAAAAGTAAAAGATGATTGGGATTATAAGTTCAGTAAAATCCCTGTAACCTTCGATATTAAACTAACCATTACGGATTTAGGTTCCTCTGCCGAATAGTCGAAGTCTACTCAAAAATTTACCTTGGAGTTAACAAAAACCCCCTCTTCTTAGAAGAGGGGGTTTCCACCACAGGGAACTATTCCGATTTAATCTCTCGTCCTTGGATCAACCCTAATGGGTCAGCTTAAAAAATCAGACTTTCTCTCTTCACCGTGGGAACGTCTGGCAAAATCGACGAATTGGAATTTGTCCAGTCGATGCCTTGATTCGGTATACTGGAACAATGTGGTGTCTTCCAGATAAACATAGTTACGTACTACAACCACATGAGTATAGTTCTGGAGGTCCATTAGCTTACGGTCTTCTTCATCTGCATCTTCTACAGAAACGACTTTTTTAGCATAACTGATTGGAAGATGGAGTTCCCCCTCCAGATATTCGTAGATAGATTCACGACTAATTTCCTCGGTAAGCACAGGGACAATGTCTGATCGAAAGTAGTCTTTATCCAGTATGACACATTCACCTTCAATTTCACGCGCACGAATGACTTCCCAAACCAAATACTTATCTTTGTCAATCTCAAGATGAGTAGCTATGTCATCTGGAACGGGAATCAACTGATTTTTATGAACAATCGTTTGTGATTTACGCCCAATCCGCTCAGACATTTCTTTGAAACTGACCAATCCTCCTATAGGAAAATCCATCCGTCCGATATCCAGAACAAAAGATCCTTTAGCCTTTATTTTATGGATATACCCATTTTGTGCAAGCAAGTGAAGTGCCTTACGCACAGTCTCACGAGAAGTGTTATACTCCCGGGCCAATTCATTTTCAGAGGGCATTTTCGAACCAGGAGCCAATTCGCCTGTCTGGATTCGCCCCGAGTACTCTTGATAAATTTGCAAAAATATATTCTTAGTCAATTTTCATCACCACGTTTATTGTAGCATTCTTTCACTGACCAAGTTACTAAATTAGGCTAGCAGGGATGAATCTGACTTAATTCGTTTTGTCTGATGAAGAATTCAAATGAATTCTCATTAAGACATATTGCAAATCGTTCGCCTCACCTGGCAATTCCTCAATCGATTCAATCATACTCTGCCCTTCGGGAACAATGACCGGTGTAATCATAGGATACCCTGATTTCTGAATCAGCTCACGGTCAAATTCCATCAGTAGCTGTCCTTGCTTCACGTTTTGACCTGTCTCCACATGCATGGTGAATCCTTCTCCCTTTAATGACACCGTGTTGATTCCTACATGCACCAGAATCTGCACACCTGTTGGATGCTCCAAAATCAAGGCATGCTTGCTTTTCACCATGATGTGAATGACTTTTCCACTGAAAGGGGCAAGAATCCGACCATCCTTCGGTTCCACTGCAATTCCTTGCCCCATCTGCCGTTCGGCAAAAGCCGGATCAGGAACCTGTTCTAATGGCACAACATGTCCTAGTACCGGAGTCTTTACTTCAAGCACATCCAGTGCAGAATTTTGTTGGTCCGAATTTTTCCGTATGGAGTCATTAGCTGGTGTAGCTGGAGTCTGACGACGCTTATTGAGCAGCTTCCCATACATAAAGGTTAAAGCAAACGGCACAATCAATACGATCGCCATCCCAACGAAGAATACCCCCCAGTTGTTTGGGAAAATAGACAGGAAGCCTGGAATCCCTCCCACACCAATGGAAGAAGCCAACACATGATTTACGGTGAGCAGTATACCTGCGATACCGGAACCGATCATTCCGAATACGAACGGATATTTATACCGAATATTCACCCCGAATATGGCAGGCTCGGTTACACCCAGAAAAGCAGACACGGAAGAGGTAAGAGCCAATCCTTTTCCCTTTTGCTCCTTCAATACCAACATCATTGCCAGTGCCCCGGCCCCCTGAGCGATATTGGACAGGGCCAGCATCGGCCATAGGAACGTTCCACCCTGTGTACCAATTAATTGCACGTCCACCGCCAGGAAAGTATGATGCATTCCCGTGATCACGAGCAAGGCGTAAAAACCTCCATAAATCAGGCCACCCAGTGCAGGAGCCAAATCGAAAACGTATACAAGACCAGTCGTAATCGCATTACCAATCATAAAAGTAACCGGACCGATCACTGTAAATGCAAGAAATCCTGTTATTAATAATGTAATCGGTGCAACGAGCAACAGCTTAAATGAATCCGCTATCTTTTTATTTAGGAATTTCTCAATTTGTGCGAGCACGTAAGCGGATACCAAAACGGGTAAAACCTGTCCTTGATATCCAATCTTGTTCACTTCCCAACCAAATAAATCCCAAACTGGAACAGTTCCTTTGGTAACGGCATCCGCATAACTGTATGCACTTAGCAGATCTGGATGAACTAGAATCAAACCGAGTACAATCCCGAGTAAAGGACTACCGCCAAACCTAACAACGGCCGACCATCCAATCAAGGCAGGTAGGAATGTAAAAGCGGTACTGGCAATGGTGTTAATAATAGACGCAAAGTCAGTCCATTGAGGATAGACCTGTACCAGAGCCATTCCTTCGAAAAAGATTCCCTTTCCAGTCAAAATATTATTGATCCCAAGCAATAAGCCTGCAGTCACAATTGCGGGCAAAATAGGAATAAAGATATCTGCCAGCGTCTTGATGGCACGCTGAATCGGGTTTTGTTTTTTACTAGCGGCGTTCTTAACATCGTCCTTAGAAGCCCGACTGCCTCCTGTAATGGAGATCATTTCGTCATATACCTTATCCACCAGACCTGGGCCAATCACGACCTGATACTGTCCTTGTGAAGAAAATTGGCCTTTGACCAGATCATTTTGTTCGAGTGCATCTTTATCGACCAACTTATCATCATACAGGGCAAATCGCAGACGAGTTACGCAATGCGTAGAGGCCTCTATGTTGTCTTTACCACCAACGGCTTTTATAATGTCTTCCACCTGTGCTCTTTCAATCGCCATCTAGTCCACTCCCTCGACGTTTGCTCATTTTTAAAGCAGCACCCCGGCTTAAAAATAAATGTACTACCGGGGTGCTACTGGATATTTCCATACTATTCACTAAGGTTAACGAACAATCCACATATAGGAAGCATACGGAGTCAAAGAGACCACCTGATTTAGCTGTGGAGCATGCTGGGTATTACCGATTAAAAGCTCAGCCGCTGCTACTGCTTGATTATCTAATGATAAATAAAATGAATCCGGTATACGGAATTGTACATCCCGCCCACTAAAATTAGAGATGACGACCAAAGTCTCCTGTTCATTGCTGCGTTGATATGCGTAGACCTGAGGATGAGCTTCGTCCAAACGTTGGTAATCCCCATCGGTGATGACCTGTACCGTCTTACGCAGACGAATCAGCCTACGGTAATGGCTGTAGATCGAGTTCGGGTCCTCTAACTGAGACTGAACGTTGATCTGTGGATATCGTTCATCTACCTTAATCCAAGGCGTGCCTGTAGTGAAGCCTGCATTGCGAGTGTTATCCCACTGCATCGGTGTTCTCGAATTATCACGTGACCGCTCTCGAATGATATCCAATGCTTCCTCTGCACTTTTTCCTTGCTCCTGCAAGATACGATACATATTCAGCGATTCAACATCACGGAATTCTTCAATATCTGACCACTGCGGATTGGGCATTCCGATCTCTTCACCTTGAAATATATAAGGTGTTCCTTGAAGTCCATGTAGCGTGGTTGCCAGTAGCTTGGCGCTCTCCACATGGTATTCATTATCATCCAAAAAGCGAGAGATCGCTCTTGGCTGATCATGATTGTTAAAAAACAATGCACTCCAGCCGCCACCCTGTTGCATGCCAATCTGCCAATCCGAGAATAGCTTTTTCAGCATTTCAAAATCATAAGCCATGAGTTCCCACTTTTGCCCATTGGGATAATCCACCTTCAAATGATGAAAATTAAAGGTCATGGATAATTCTTTTCTGTCTGGATTGGAATAACGGATACAGTGATCCAGTGAGGTGGAGGACATCTCCCCTACAGTGACACTGTTATACAGTGAGAATACTTTCTCATATAATTCATGAAGGTATTCATGTACATGCGGACCGTCCGTATAATACTTACGCCCGTCCCCAGGAGCCGTGCTTCCATCGTCATCCGAGAATTGCCGATCTTTGGAGATCAAATTAATGACATCAAGTCGGTAGCCACTAACTCCCTTCTCTGCCCAAAATTCCAGCACATTAACAACTTCCTGACGAACTTTGGGATTTTCCCAGTTTAAATCCGCCTGCGTCTTATCAAACAGTGTCAAGAAATATTGGTTTGTAGCCTCGTCATACTGCCAAGCTGGTCCACCAAACTTGGAAATCCAGTTGTTCGGAGGTCCTCCATCGGGTGCTGGGTCACGCCAGATATAATAGTCCCTGTACTCACTATCCTTAGAAAGCCGCGCCTGCTGAAACCAGACATGCTCTGTGGAAGAATGGTTAACCACGATGTCGATCATCAAGTGCATCCCACGCGCCCGAATTTCCCGGCTCAATTCCTCAAAATCCTGCATTGTTCCATAGTCAGGATTAATCCGGCAATAATCGGCTACATCATACCCGTTATCACGTTGTGGCGAGACATATACAGGCTGCAACCAGATAATATCAACACCCAGTCCTTGCAGATAATCCAGCTTTTGTGTCAGTCCTCTTATATCACCGGTTCCTTTGCCCGTCGTATCGTTAAAACTTTTGGGATAAACCTGATAGACGACCGATTTGCGCCACCAGTCCTTATCTTGAGGAATTAAAGCCTTGTTCATTGCTTCCATTCATGCTCATTCCTTTCTTGCGAAATGAAGTAGCGTAAAAGAATTTATTATAACGCTTTCAACTTCTTGTATATACAAGATTAAATCATGTATATACAAGTTGTCAATATACTTTATGTATTAAGGTAATACCCGTTTTACGGCTAAATGATCAGGAAACTCATCCATTCTGTCCGGATTATATTTCATGAATCTTTGAATAAGCTCTGTTCACACGAAAAAGGCTCCTGCTTATAAGTCAGGAACCTCTCTTTTAAATCGTGAATACGGTATTTATTTAAATCCATATGGATAGTGCACTATAAAGGAGCAATAAGGCCATAATGATATTGAAGGAGCGCTCATACTTATTCAAGAAGCGCTGGAACATGGCTCCGAAAATCGCCCAGCACATTACAGCTACAAAACCAATACAGGTCAGGAGTAACGAGATCGTAAACATTGTCATATACGACACATCATACGGCATTACAAACGTTGAAATGACCGTAATACCATACAAAATAATTTTTAAATTGATAAATTGCAGCAGCAGTCCTGATTTGAAGGAATATCCTTCATTGTGGTCATTATCCTCCGAAGTAGATTTGCTCTTTGCTATTTTTACTGCCAGATAAAGCATGTACAGACTACCAAGAACATTCATCCAGATTTTTACTCGAGGCAAGAAATGATATAAAGCTAGATTAAAATAGCAGGCTAACAGCATAATGGCGAAACAGCCTGCTGTTACTCCCAGTAAGAATGGAAAAGCTCTCTTCAAACCTAACCGCCTGGCACTGTCCAATGACATAATATTGTTGGGGCCTGGCGTAAAGCTAGTAACAAGCACATAAGATAAAAATGGAATAAACGGCATGCAACAATCAACTCCAGTGTGTTATAATTGAATGAAATGTACGTTGAAACGCACATTTGTACTTCATGATTGTAAATCATGGTCTTTATATAGCACAATAGGGAGCGAAAAAATGATGGAGAATATTAATTTGATTTTAAGTAAAAACCTAAAACATCTAAGAAATGAAAGAAAATTGAGTTTAGATAAATTAGCTGACCTGACGGGGATCAGTAAAACAATGCTCGGCCAGATTGAACGCGGAGAATCGAATCCTTCGATTACAACGGTATGGAAAATTGCAAACGGCCTAAAAATATCATTCACTGCCCTGATTAGCGAACCGCCTGCCGATGCCATAGTCGTTCCTAAAAGCAAAATACAAGTGCTTGAAGAAAGCAATCACTATCGTTTGTATCCGTTTTTCCCCTATGAAGGAAACAGAAATTTTGAGGTCTACACCGTAGAGATTGAAACAGGCGGGGAACTGAGTTCCGCCCCTCACCGTGAGGGTACTGAAGAATTTATTACCGTATTTGAGGGTGAAATGGTGGTAAAAGTCAGCGAAGAAACGTACACGGTGAAAGCCGGAGATTCGATACGCTTTAAAGCAGACCGTCCGCACATATACTATAATTTTGGAGAAACCCTGGTAAGGATGAATATGATCATTTATTACTCTGTATAGTAGTTCAATTCTTGAAGAGCATATATGTAAAAGTCCTTAAATATAAAAGATCCTATTAAAATAAGAGGCTCTTTTAATAGGATCTTTGGTACAAATCATAAATGATTAACCTGTTTGTTGTTTAGGAGATTTCAACTTGCTTGATTATTCGTGCCGGATTCCCAGCTACAATCATATGATCTGGAACATCTTTGGTTACGACTGCTCCTGATGCCACTACGACGTTATTACCTATCGTAACACCGGGATTAATAACCGCCCTGCCGCCAATCCATACATTATTGCCAATCGTTACAGGCTTTCCATACTCTGGACCAGCAATTCGTTCAAATGGATCAAGGGGGTGAGTCGCTGTGTAAATATGGACTCCCGGAGCCAGAAAACAATTATCCCCAATACGCACCTCGCATACATCCAAAATGGTACAGTCAAAGTTGGCATAGAAATTTTCCCCAACATGGATGTTGTATCCGTAGTCACAGCGTATGTTGGGTTCCATGCTTATATTTTCACCTGTGGAACCGAAAAGCTCCTTAAGTAACTTTTCACGGTACTCACTATCCGCCTCAGTCGTCTGATTAAAGAGACGTACACATCTTCTCGCATACTCTCTTTCACTCGTTAATTGAGGATCAGCTGCTACATACAGTTCCCCATCCAGCATCTTTTGTTTTTCCGTTTTCATAGACATGCGACAATCCCCTTTATATTTTAATCTCATTTTTTTCTTTCGTCCCCACGGGCCGGGCAGCACCCGATATCAAACCAGCAACAATAACGCCAATGAGCACTACAATTAAAGCATGCAGGAGACCCACATGTTCACCTAAAAGCCCTAATCCCGGAGGTCCCACTAAAAAGGCAATATAACCTATTGTGGCTACGGCTCCTACCCGGACAGCCGCACCACGAGGATCATCTCCGGCAGCAGACAAACCTACAGGAAAACCAAGTGAAGCTCCAAGCCCCCATAGCAAGATACCCAATCCAGCTAAGAGATAATGCTGTCCCCAGATCACTAGAATAATACCCACAGCAGCCAGGACAGCACTTCCTTTCAACACAGGGACACGGCCGTATTTATCCAGTATAAATCCACCTGTGAAACGCCCAATGGTCATCGCGGTCACGAATAACCCATACATATAGGAGCCTGTTAAGGAGTCTACGCCATAACCATCTACCATCGTGAGCGGCAGCCAGTCATTCGCAGCCCCTTCTGCAAACGCCATCCCGAGCACGATGATCCCAATCAGTAGGATTCGCCTTTCTTTCCAGACAGCAAGCTGAACCTTCATATTAGATCCAACCTTTTGCGTAGAAACTTCCTTTTCTTTACCTGTATCATGAGGCAAATAACGATACAAGTAGAAAGTTACTGCGGCAATCATGGCAGCCATAGCTCCAAAATGAATCACAACAGGTATTCGTAACGCCGCTGCTCCAGAACCGATGATAGCTCCTATAAGTGTCCCCATACTAAACGAACCGTGAAAGGCGGGCAAAAGCGTTTTATTCAACTGATTTTCTACCGCAGAACCTTCGACATTAAGAGCTACTTCGGCTGTACCATAGCCACCACCAAAGATGACCAAACCAACAAACACCATGCTCGTGAGCGAAAATGCAGTTCCCAACCCTACAATGACAAAACCAATCACAATCAAAAGCGCACTTCCCAGAATGACCAACCGTCCACCTATACGAGAAATAACATTGCCCGCACTAAGTAGTCCCAATAAGGAACCCGCGGCTAATCCAAAAATAATAATCCCCATTTCGGCAGTCGAGACATGCAAAATATCGCGTATGACAGGCGTGCGGGACACCCAGGATGCAAAAGCTATACCCGGTAAAGCGAATAAAACAAATAAAACATTGCGAACTATCCTAGGATTCATGGAGGGTTCTACTGTCATCAATTAGCTCCTTAACGATACTTTTTATAAATCTTTTAATAAGTATCATTATAACAAGTTATTCTACTCGTATCCAGCACTATTGTCAAAAAAACTGGGCAGTATGATAAAGCTGAGGACAGCCGCCTGCCCGTTTTCAGTGCTTCATCATTACAAGTTTTTTCTCCATCCCCAAGTCGCCCCAATCGCTTCCCGTGTGACGTGTTATGCCGACGAGTGGCTTCATATCCGCATGCGCCAAGTAAAGGCAGCGGTTAGTCTGGTAGGACCAGTTCCTACAATAATGGATCTATACATCTCTCTTCCTCCGTCAATCCTCTTCGTTTTCTCCTCAAAAGCATTATGATGATCGGTTTCGTATATGTACCTTACATGAACATTCAATAATGAAAAAAGGAATACTTCCTTGTCCGTTTACTTAGACTAGAAGCATTCCTTTTATTTTTAATGTTACGCTTGATGAAGCGCTCCAATGCTAAGGCCAAACGCAGCTTCGTGAATCACTTCTCCAGTCGTTGGATGAGCAAAAACCGTTTGCGTGATTTGCTGCTCTGTCAGCTCATTGGCAATCGCCAATGTCAGGCTACTGATTAAAGATGATGCATCTGGACCAATGATCGATCCACCCACAATTTTTTGTGTCACATTATCCTTTATCAATTTAATAAAGCCTTCCGATTCATTCATCGTTAATGCTTTCCCATTGCTGGAGAACGAAACTTTGCTTACACTGAAATCCATTCCCTCTCGCTTGCATTGATCCTCTAATATACCAACACTTGCGATTTCGGGTGAAGTAAAGATGACATTTGGAATGGCGGCATAGTGCATACCTTCCGATCCACCCATGATGGCATCAATAGCCGTGATCCCCTGATGGGAGGCGACATGGGCAAGCTGCATAATATCCGTCACATCACCAATGGCATAGATATGTTCGACGTTTGTACGCATATATTCGTTAACGGCAATGCCTTTCCCTCGCTCATTGCGCTGGATACCCGCTTGTTCAATATCCAGTCCATCCAAATTGGGCTCACGTCCGATCGCAACAAGCACTTTCTCGCTAACTAACAAATGCTCACCTTGTTTGTTTTCATAGGTGACAATAGCCTGTCCATTGTCCGCCTGTTGGATCTTAGATACCTTAGATTGGGTATGGATATGAATCCCAGCATTCTCTGCCGAATGTTTAATTTCTTCTGAAATGTCACTGTCAACCATGGTCAACAAACGATCCATAAATTCTACTACGTGAACCTTTACGCCGAAATTGCGATAGATGAAAGCAAACTCCATACCAATCACACCACCGCCAATAATCGTAATACTTTTTGGTAGTTCAGTAGAGGCAAGGGCATCGGTACTATTCATTACAATAGGAAGATTGATGCCGGGAATATTCACTTTGGTAATTTTAGAACCTGTCGCAATAATGATATCGTTTGCTGTAACCTGGTAATGTCGTTGTCCTTTGACGCTTACTTGTGTGGCAGATAAAAAGGCTGCTTGACCGCGAATAATTTCAATATTATTTTTTTCCATTAAATAATCAATACCCGAAATCAATTTTCCTTTGATTTCATCTTTACGACGAATGACTTGTTTCATATCGACTTGAAGATCTGTTCCCGTATGAATACCAAACAAAGACGATTCCTTGATGTGGTGACAAATCTCAGAAGACTTCACCAGGGATTTAGTTGGAATACACCCTACATTAAGACAGGTGCCACCCAACTCCTCCTTTTCCACCAAGGCCACCTTTATTCCTTTTTTAGCGGCATAAATCGCTGCCACATACCCTCCTGGTCCAGCTCCAATAATTAGTAAATCCACGTTCTTATCCAGTGTAGGTTGTTCCATCTTAGTAGCCTGTGATGTTACTGTAGACGTCCCCTCTTCGGCAGCAGCGTCAATTGTAAACAAGACCTGATTAGAGGACACTTCGTCGCCTTCTTCAAAGTGGATTTTACTAATGCTTCCCTCGACAGTCGCTGTAATTTCTCGAACACCTTTTCCTGTCTCAACCTCAAGTAGTACATCCCCAAAGGAAACGTTTTGTCCGAGCTGGACGTGATTTCTGCTGGCTTTCCCCTTTTTTCCTCCAGGGATCATTGACATTTTAACTTCCATAATTCTCAAACTCCTTCACAACCAAAAGAGAATTTATTGAGCCCTTTTAGCGAATAATTTAATGTCTGACTACGCCAGCTTGTACCAATTTAACCCCATTAGCCAAACAATCACCCACAGGACAAGTCTTTTCAACAAACGCTGCAAAAGCTTCTGCTTTTTCTTGGCTCTCTGTCGTTTTAAAGTGCATGACAAAACGAATCTCCTGAAAGCCACAACGAACATCCGCTAACCCCATGAACCCATCCGGGTCCAAATCTCCTTCCAGCTCTATATGGAATTCTTCATACGAAAACCCAAAGCTTTCGGCAAAAGCAGCAACAACGATCGACTGACATGCACCAAGCGCACACAGAAGTGCTTCAACCGGATTCATCGCTTTGTCGGTTCCACCAAAATCTTCAGGTTCATCCATCACAATTTTAAACCCTCTAGATTGAGCTTCCACCTGCAACCCTTCAGGTAATTTTTTTGCAGTAGCTTTAAATGTAGTTAACATAAATATAACCTCCCGTTTACTTTGTGAAAAAAATAACTTGATTCAGGGAAATTGTAGCACTCTTGGTTTCAAAAATCAATAGTTAGCTAAGTAATTTATTTTAGCTGTTAAGAAAGTATCTGATATGATGAAAAGTACAAAGGTCTGTTATACTTAAGTTGATGTATAAGAAATATAGTTTAGTTGAATGGGTTGGTGTGGCCATGTTTAACTTAGAGAATTGTCTTGCTTTTATTACCAATCGTAGTGGAAAAATCTTTTCGGAAGCCTTGGAGAAAGAATTTCGGCCTTATAACATTACTAGGAGTCAATGGATTGCGATGTATTATATCTATACACATAAATCCATGACTCAACGAGAACTTGCAGAAGAATTGTCGATTAAGGAGCCAAGTGTGGTGCGGCTGCTACAAAAACTAGAAGCCGAAGGGTATTTACTTCGAAGTATTGATGACACAGACAAACGAATGAAACAAATTCAATTATCCGATCTTGGTACGCAGGTTTGTCTTAAGCTTCTGCCGATTGCTGAGAAGTTTAAGCAAGACACCATTGCTGGGATCTCTCAAGACGATCTTCATACCTTTGAGAGTGTGCTTCAGAGAATGGTTGATAACACAAGGAAATAGCAAATATAGAAAAACGACCAAGAAAGGTACTTCCCTTGGTCGTTTTTCTTATAAAGCGCGCATGTAATTGCTGTTTTACACTTCTATACTTACTGGAAAAGTAGAAGTAAATGGTTAAGTAAGTAAGATCGGCTTGATTCCAAAAAAAGGCACACCCCTTACTGGGATGTGCCTTTTTATCTTGCTTGGCGGCGTCCTACTCTCCCAGGACCCTGCGGTCCAAGTACCATCGGCGCTGGAGGGCTTAACGGTCGTGTTCGGGATGGGTACGTGTGGAACCCCTCCGCTATCGCCACCAAACATGAATTTGCCTCGCAAATTCTAACTTCAAGGTTACACCCTGAAAACTGGATCCGAAACTTCATTGCGCCTTATCTTAGGATAAGCCCTCGACCGATTAGTATTGGTCAGCTCCATGCATTACTGCACTTCCACCCCCAACCTATCTACCTCGTCGTCTTCAAGGGGTCTTACATACTGGGAAATCTCATCTTGAGGGGGGCTTCACGCTTAGATGCTTTCAGCGCTTATCCCTTCCGTACATAGCTACCCAGCGGTGCTCCTGGCGGAACAACTGGTACACCAGCGGTACGTCCATCCCGGTCCTCTCGTACTAAGGACAGCTCCTCTCAAATTTCCTACGCCCACGACAGATAGGGACCGAACTGTCTCACGACGTTCTGAACCCAGCTCGCGTACCGCTTTAATGGGCGAACAGCCCAACCCTTGGGACCTACTTCAGCCCCAGGATGCGATGAGCCGACATCGAGGTGCCAAACCTCCCCGTCGATGTGGACTCTTGGGGGAGATAAGCCTGTTATCCCCAGGGTAGCTTTTATCCGTTGAGCGATGGCCCTTCCATGCGGTACCACCGGATCACTAAGCCCGACTTTCGTCCCTGCTCGACTTGTAGGTCTCGCAGTCAAGCTCCCTTCTGCCTTTGCACTCTTCGAATGATTTCCAACCATTCTGAGGGAACCTTGGGGCGCCTCCGTTACTCTTTAGGAGGCGACCGCCCCAGTCAAACTGCCCACCTGACACTGTCCTCGTACCGGATCACGGTACCAAGTTAGAACCTAGATACGATCAGGGTGGTATCCCAAGGATGCCTCCCTTCAAGCTGGCGCTCAAGGTTCAACGGCTCCCACCTATCCTGTACAGATCGTACCCAAATTCAATATCAAGCTGCAGTAAAGCTCCATGGGGTCTTTCCGTCTTGTCGCGGGTAACCTGCATCTTCACAGGTATTAAAATTTCACCGGATCTCTCGTTGAGACAGCGCCCAAGTCGTTACGCCATTCGTGCGGGTCAGAATTTACCTGACAAGGAATTTCGCTACCTTAGGACCGTTATAGTTACGGCCGCCGTTTACTGGGGCTTCGGTTCATAGCTTCGCTCCGAAGAGCTTACCACTCCCCTTAACCTTCCAGCACCGGGCAGGCGTCAGCCCGTATACTTCGCCTTGCGGCTTCGCACAGACCTGTGTTTTTGCTAAACAGTCGCTTGGGCCTTTTCACTGCGGCCCCCTCGGGCTATTCACCCTACCGAGGCACCCCTTCTCCCGAAGTTACGGGGTCATTTTGCCGAGTTCCTTAACGAGAGTTCTTCCGCGCGCCTTAGAATTCTCTTCTCGCCTACCTGTGTCGGTTTGCGGTACGGGCACCTTCTCCTGGCTAGAGGCTTTTCTTGGCAGTCTGAGATCATGACCTTCGCTACTATAATTTTCGCTCCCCATCACAGCCCAGCCTTCACGATGTGCGGATTTGCCTACACATCAGCCTCACTGCTTAGACGGACATCCATCAGTCCGCGTCACTACCCTACTGCGTCACCCCATTGCTCATAACGGATTACGGTGGTACAGGAATTTCTACCTGTTGTCCTTCGACTACGCCTATCGGCCTCGCCTTAGGTCCCGACTTACCCTGAGCGGACGAACCTTCCTCAGGAACCCTTAGGCTTTCGGCGGATCTGATTCTCACAGATCTTTTCGTTACTCATACCGGCATTCTCACTTGAATGCAGTCCAGCGCTCCTTCCGGTACACCTTCAACCCGCATTCAACGCTCCCCTACCCCTGATGCAAAGCATCAAGCCATAGCTTCGGTGGTGTGTTTAGCCCCGTTACATTTTCGGCGCAGAGTCACTCGACCAGTGAGCTATTACGCACTCTTTCAATGGTGGCTGCTTCTAAGCCAACATCCTGGTTGTCTGTGCAACTCCACATCCTTTCCCACTTAACACACACTTGGGGACCTTAGCTGATGGTCTGGGCTGTTTCCCTTTCGACAATGGATCTTAGCACTCACTGTCTGACTCCCGGAACTAAATCTATGGCATTCGGAGTTTGACTGAGCTTGGTAACCCTTGCGGGCCCCGCACCCAATCAGTGCTCTACCTCCACGATTCTTTTTTCCGAGGCTAGCCCTAAAGCTATTTCGGGGAGAACCAGCTATCTCCGGGTTCGATTGGAATTTCTCCGCTACCCCCACCTCATCCCCGCATTTTTCAACATGCGTGGGTTCGGGCCTCCAGTGCGTGTTACCGCACCTTCACCCTGGACAGGGGTAGATCACCCGGTTTCGGGTCTACGTCCACGTACTCAAGTCGCCCTATTCAGACTCGCTTTCGCTGCGGCTTCAGCTCTTCACCTTAACCTTGCACGGGAACGTAACTCGCCGGTTCATTCTACAAAAGGCACGCCATCACCCATAGATCGGGCTCTGACTTCTTGTAAGCACACGGTTTCAGGATCTATTTCACTCCCCTTCCGGGGTGCTTTTCACCTTTCCCTCACGGTACTGCTTCACTATCGGTCGCCAGGGAGTATTTAGCCTTGGCAGATGGTCCTGCCGGATTCATACGGGGTTTCACGTGCCCCGCACTACTCGGGATCCGTCTCGGAGGGAACAGGTTTTGAACTACAGGGCTTTTACCTTCTCTGGCGGGCCTTTCCAGACCTCTTCATCTAACCGGTTCCTTTGTAACTCCATGTGAGACGTCCCACAACCCCAAGGAGCAAGCTCCTTGGTTTGGGCTAATCCGCGTTCGCTCGCCGCTACTGACGGAATCACTATTGTTTTCTCTTCCTCAGGGTACTTAGATGTTTCAGTTCCCCTGGTCTGCCTCTCACTCACCTATGAATTCAGTGAGTAGTGACTGTCGATGAAGACAGCCGGGTTTCCCCATTCGGACATCCCCGGATCAAAGCTTGCTTACAGCTCCCCGAGGCCTTATCGTTGTTCGCCACGTCCTTCGTCGGCTCCTGGCGCCTAGGCATCCTCCGTGTGCTCTTTGTAGCTTAACCTAGTATCTACAATGTAAATACGATATGCTACCTTTATTTCACTTGTTTACACAAGATCAGCTTAAAGGAATATTCTAAAACGCAATTTCGTTTCGGTATCCAGTTTTCAAGGTGCACGTTTTTCCGGTTTTAAGGCCGGATAAATAGCATATCTCATTCCCACTAACCTGACTACAAGTAAGTGTTGGAAATTGATATACCTTTTTGAGAGCTTGAACTCTCAAAACTGAGCAACGAGTGAGTAACAGGCCTAAACCTGAATTTGAAGCTTATGCTTCATATTTGAATGTTTCCATTGCAGGAAACGATTCTCCATAGAAAGGAGGTGATCCAGCCGCACCTTCCGATACGGCTACCTTGTTACGACTTCACCCCAATCATCTACCCCACCTTCGGCGGCTGGCTCCTTGCGGTTACCTCACCGACTTCGGGTGTTGTAAACTCTCGTGGTGTGACGGGCGGTGTGTACAAGACCCGGGAACGTATTCACCGCGGCATGCTGATCCGCGATTACTAGCAATTCCGACTTCATGTAGGCGAGTTGCAGCCTACAATCCGAACTGAGACCGGCTTTTCTAGGATTGGCTTCACCTCGCGGCTTCGCTTCCCGTTGTACCGGCCATTGTAGTACGTGTGTAGCCCAGGTCATAAGGGGCATGATGATTTGACGTCATCCCCACCTTCCTCCGGTTTGTCACCGGCAGTCTGCTTAGAGTGCCCAGCTTGACCTGCTGGCAACTAAGCATAAGGGTTGCGCTCGTTGCGGGACTTAACCCAACATCTCACGACACGAGCTGACGACAACCATGCACCACCTGTCTCCTCTGTCCCGAAGGAAAGGCCTATCTCTAGACCGGTCAGAGGGATGTCAAGACCTGGTAAGGTTCTTCGCGTTGCTTCGAATTAAACCACATACTCCACTGCTTGTGCGGGTCCCCGTCAATTCCTTTGAGTTTCAGTCTTGCGACCGTACTCCCCAGGCGGAATGCTTAATGTGTTAACTTCGGCACCAAGGGTATCGAAACCCCTAACACCTAGCATTCATCGTTTACGGCGTGGACTACCAGGGTATCTAATCCTGTTTGCTCCCCACGCTTTCGCGCCTCAGCGTCAGTTACAGCCCAGAGAGTCGCCTTCGCCACTGGTGTTCCTCCACATCTCTACGCATTTCACCGCTACACGTGGAATTCCACTCTCCTCTTCTGCACTCAAGCTCTCCAGTTTCCAGTGCGACCCGAAGTTGAGCCTCGGGATTAAACACCAGACTTAAAGAGCCGCCTGCGCGCGCTTTACGCCCAATAATTCCGGACAACGCTTGCCCCCTACGTATTACCGCGGCTGCTGGCACGTAGTTAGCCGGGGCTTTCTTCTCAGGTACCGTCACTCTTGTAGCAGTTACTCTACAAGACGTTCTTCCCTGGCAACAGAGCTTTACGATCCGAAAACCTTCATCACTCACGCGGCGTTGCTCCGTCAGGCTTTCGCCCATTGCGGAAGATTCCCTACTGCTGCCTCCCGTAGGAGTCTGGGCCGTGTCTCAGTCCCAGTGTGGCCGATCACCCTCTCAGGTCGGCTACGCATCGTCGCCTTGGTAGGCCTTTACCCCACCAACAAGCTAATGCGCCGCAGGCCCATCCACAAGTGACAGATTACTCCGTCTTTCCTCCTTCTCCCATGCAGGAAAAGGATGTATCGGGTATTAGCTACCGTTTCCGGTAGTTATCCCTGTCTTGTGGGCAGGTTGCCTACGTGTTACTCACCCGTCCGCCGCTAGGTTGTTTAGAAGCAAGCTTCTAAACAACCTCGCTCGACTTGCATGTATTAGGCACGCCGCCAGCGTTCGTCCTGAGCCAGGATCAAACTCTCCATTAAAGACCAACCGAAGTTGGTTATAGAAAGAGCGATTAGCTCATTTTGAAACTGACGAGATAAAATATCTCATTTTCGTTTCCATTTCATACAGCCAGATGGCATGTACCAAAATTTCAACGTTGGATTTTGTAAACAAAATCCGTACTCACTCGTTGTTCAGTTTTCAAAGATCAAATTCTTTTTCGCTGCGTTTTTCAGCAGCTATAATAGCATACCATGTTCATTTCAAAAATGCAAGGGTTATTTTCTTCTTTTTTTCTGAAGATCATTTCACCCTGTGGATTCTCTTTCGAAACGGCTGTTTTGTTGTCAGCTCAAATAATATACCATTTAGCTTTGCTAATTACCACAGGTAAATTATACAATTAATTATATATAACGATAGCATTTCGGTTTATACCTATTGTGTTTTTGGGCATCAAGATAGATCGCCAGACCTGACCTAGTTTGGTTGATGCTAAGAGCAATGAAATCGTTTAGTTTTAGGATAAGGACCGGTGCAAATTTGAAATTAGGACTTCTCTATTCGGTTTCATGCAAACTCCTCCCCCCTGACAGTTAAATAAACACACAAAAAAACGACCTTAAGGTCGTTTTTTTCTAGTCTATGCTCTCTTTGGACGCATCCATAACATAATAGGAAGTAACGCCAGCGCCAGAATTCCTCCCGCATAAGAAAGTATGGAATAGCTTGAATTTGCTACAATCATCCCAGACAGTGCTCCTCCCGACGCTCCTGCCAAAGCAATAAGTACATCCACCGCCCCCTGTACCTTAGCTTGATTAGATGTTGTCGTCGAATCTACGATCAAAGCGGTTCCGCTAATCAGTCCAAAATTCCACCCTATCCCTAAAAGAGAAAGCGCCACAATAAGCATAACCATGGAATCAGTGGGAGCCAACGCAGCTACTACGCCAGCGAGAAGTAACGTTACAGCCGAAGCCAGCGCCATCGCTATACGACCAATCTTATCGACAAGAATACCTGTAATCAGAGACGGAAGATACATAGCGCCAATATGAAAACCGATGACTAATCCTACTTCGCCAAGTCCATGTCCATGATGCTTCATATGTACGGGAGTCATCGTCATAATCGCAACCATGACAATTTGAGTTATTATCATAATTAAAGCGCCAAGAGTAATTCCTTTTTTGCCATCACGAGTAGCTTCAAGATCAGAAGACGACTGGCTTCCTTGTGCCGCCTGATTCGCAACCGCTTTGGCTACCAATAAAGGATCTGGATGAAGAAGTAGCAATAATATTATGCCTGCTAGTGTATAGGCTACAGCCGCTAAAAGAAAAGGTCCCGCTAAACTGGGGACTCCAATGGATAACGCAAACTCTCCCGTAACGTTAACTAAGTTGGGACCGGCTACCGCTCCGATCGTTGTAAAGACCATAGCCATACTCGCAGCTGTTGCTCTCTGCTTTGAATTCGCGAGATCTGTACCGGCATAACGAGCCTGCAGGTTTGTAGCCGTTCCCGATCCATAAATAAGAAGGGAGACCAAAAGCAGGGTAATACTATTCATAAGAGCTGCAACAACGACACCGATCGCCCCAACTCCCCCTGCAATAAAACCGAGTCCCAACCCCATCCGTCGGCCAAATCTTTGGGAAAACCGACCAACGAGGAGCGCTGCAACCGCTGATCCAAGTGTAAATAGTGCTGTAGGAACCCCCGTGAACTTATCCGTACCCAGCATATCTTGCGCCAATAACGCACCCACGGTTACTCCGGCAGCCAGTCCGGCGCCTCCAAAAATTTGAGAGAAAATAACGGTGATAAGCGTACGACGATACAGTTTTTTTTGCTTATCTGAAGATTCCACATAGGAATTGATAAGCGCTTGCTTCTTCCGCGAAGCATTCGTCAAATTCATTAAGGCTAACATCCTCCCCTGATTCCCTTCAAAACAGTTATCTGTTTTTCATCAAAAAGTGACAAGCATTCCAATCTTCATGAGCCTGTCACTTCGTTAAGAATAAAGTCGTTCCAATCGTGAACACTCTTATCCAAGTGTCTAGCTTCGAAACCATGAGCTTGCAACAATTCAATAGCTCTAACCGCCATTAAGCAATACGGGCCTCTGCAATAAGCCACAATCTTCGAGTCGGCTGGCAACAAGGATAACTGCTCCGCTAATTCTTCAATTGGAACGGAAACAGCTCCCGGTATATGCGCAGTTTCATATTCATCTCGCGGCCGTACATCAAGAAGTGTGACTTCCCCTTTTTCCATCCGCATTGCCAATTCTTCCATTGTGACTCCTTCAACATCTGAGAATTGACCCAAAAATTGCTCCTTAATGTGCTGAACTTCAATTAACTGCTTTTCAGACAGGTCATACAGTGAATTTAAAAAGTGCAAAACAGATGAATCAGAAAGTTCATAATACACAAAGTTCCCCTGCTTTTTGGATTGAACCAACTTAGCCTGATATAGAGTTTGTAAATGCTGAGAAACATTGGCAACGGACATCGAAGTCATTTTAGATAGAACTTCAACTGATTTGGGTCCTTGTATGAGAATATCAAGAATTTCCAACCTTTTCGGGCTGGACAAGCATTTTCCGATCCGTGCGTATTCGGTGAAAAGACCATCTTTGAAATCTCGTTCGTTCACTATCAAACACCCCATTAATTAAACTATTCAATTAACTTCTTTAATTAAGAAATTATAAATCTTCCTTTTTTTCGTGTCAATTCTAAAATATATTCAGTTTTCACGCAAAAAAAGCCAGCTGCATGAGCTGGCAAATATCCATTTTCCCCTTTATTCCACTTTCAGACTGACTTCTCCCTGTAACCCCCCATCCGCTGAGGCTTGAAGCAACAGCTCACCAGCCACATCCCCGGATTGTACAATCACAAGACATCTTCCTCTGTGTGTTCGTCTCTCTTTCCCCTTGTAGGGTTCATCACTGGTGAGATCTCCATTGTCTATTCCAAGGATACGACCATCACCATGCAGTTCAAAGCTCAAATCAACATCCTGGTTGGGTACAACAATCCCATGTTGATCTATAACGGTTACTTCCACATGAGATATTTCATGCCCATCAGCAGGGAGAATCGCCCGATCAGCCTCCAATTTTAGTGCATAAGGAAGCCCAGCGGTGGTCAGTTCATGCTCACAAATTTGCTGATTCCCATTACGGCCTATAGCTCGGATTTTGCCTAGTGTATAGGGAAGTTCCCATAGGATTAAATGATTAGGGTAATCGGTCAACTTTCTCTCACCGTATGATTCCTCGTTCACGATCAATTCTACGCTCTCACAATTGGTAAAGGTAACCAATCGTATCAGTTTTCCTGCGTATTCAGGAAATGTCCAGTGATCTTCCATAGTCGGCGATTTCCAGTGCATTGTCCATGTGGGATTATATTCCGATTTCATATGATCGTTAAATACGGCTATGTGCACAACTGGCTGATCAGACCATAGACTTTGTTGGAGATAAGATACAGGTTTGCGGAACCCACATGTGTCGATCAGTCCGGAGGACCATCCTTTAGAGGGGTAGCTTGTTTCTCCCAAATAGTCTATTCCACTCCAAACAAATTGACCGATCACATAATCATGATTAGCAACATCAAACCAGGGATTCAGGGGTAAATAACCTTTAACCCGGTTATCTTTACCCCGATAGTATGGAAATGTCTCTGTTCCGAGGATAAGCGTATCCGGCATGGCTGCTCTATAGTGCTCATACCACTGTTCCTGATAGTTCAGCCCTAGCACATCCACTCGTTGTGCCAGCAGCTTGGTATGCTCCACCTTGGATTCAATCGGACCATCACGCAAGTTGATTGGTGTATTATGCGGCTCAAGCGCACAGGTAACAGGCCGGGTTGGGTCTTTTTTATGGCAAAAGGCAACGAGTTGCTCCAGCATGCTTAGCATGGACGGTTGACCTTGGTTCTCCACTTCATTACCAACACTCCACATCAAAACACTAGGATGATTCCTGTCTCTAACAAGCATGGCCTCCAGATCCTTTTCCCACCATTCATCATATAAATGCTCATAGGAAAGAGATTTCCATTTATCAAAAGCCTCATCAACCACCAAAAAACCCATCTGATCACATAAGTCTAATAGTTCGGGCGCCATAGGATTATGAGCAAAACGGATTGAGTTACAGCCCATTTCCTTCAGCTTCTCCAGCCTTCTCTTCATTGCTGTATCATGATAAGCAGCTCCCAGGCAGCCTAAATCATGGTGAATGCACACTCCCTTCAGCTTCAAGCTGCTTCCATTCAACAATAATCCTTTTTGAGAATCGAGGATCACTTTTCTTATACCAAAAGGGGTACGATAACGATCCACCTCAGTATTGTCGCAATAGATCGTCGTTTGGGCTTCATAGAGCACTGGATGGTCCGGTGACCATAATTCCGGCTCTAAAACTTGTGTTTTCTGCTCAATTTCCTCTGATTCTAAGCCTGCAAGGGTTACTCGGTTTTCAATTCTCCCTTTTAGTTGGCCCTGTGAATCCAATATTTTAGTCATAATCGTACACTCTACGGCATGCGCATAATAATTACTTACCTGGATTCTGGCACTCACCTTGGCTTCATCTGGTGAAATTTCAGGTGTGGTAATATAAGTGCCCCATTCGGTTATGTGAAGATAATCCGTATAAATCAGCCAGACATTACGATAAATACCGGCCCCTGAATACCATCTGTCAGGTGGAAGAAGCGTATTGTCCACTTTGACGGCAATTACGTTCTCCTCATCCCACCGAATATATGGAGTCAAATCATACTGAAAGCTAACATATCCATAGGGCCGCTTGCCCACAAAATGCCCATTGAGCCAAACCTCACTATTACTGTGAATGCCATCGAATTGTATGTATACGCGCTGTTTTGGAGAGGAGGGCTCCACATTAAAATGTTTTCTGTACCACCCGACGGACCACCTGGGCAAATAGGCTTGATTGCCGCCATACGGCATATGTGGATCAAACGATTTTTCAATACTCCAATCATGAGGGAGATGAAGGTCCCGCCAATGCCCATCGTTATAATCTGTCTTCTCAGCACCTGTGTAGTTGCCCTCTACGAATGTCCAATCTGTTCTGAACGGCATAATCACTCTGCTTCCCATTATCTTGCCTCCATTTCATAAAGTAGATGAACGGATATAAACAACAATGTGGGATGATCATCATAGGTATGGTCTCGCTTACAATATTTCAAACACGGGGCGATCCTCGACAAAGTAGACGGGGAGCGTTGGAAATTGGAGGGAAAGTGTATCAGCAAGATACTTCATACCAGGCGCTTCACTCTCAGCATGTCCCAGCATGATAAGTGCTTTATTTTGCCCTTGATAGACAGCGTCTTTCACATATTCTGGTGTTTCCCATTCGGGCCCTTCACCAGCAATGACCAGGTCTACATTTTCATGTAGAAATAATGGTATGGCTAGTTCACCACCTCCCCTATATCCGACTAAGATTCCCACTCGTTCACACGGCATGGATACCTCACCAGCTACTCGTACATAACGAATATGAAGTTTGGCTTTCATATATTCAGCGATCTCCTTAACTTCCATAGCCGGAATAGCCAAAATGGCGGAAGAGGGCTGCTGTTTCACAACGTAAGGGTGCCAATCAAGCACCTGAAGAAGTCCAACCATCACTCCATCTGGCTGATAACGGTGTATGGTGTCATGAAAACGATAAATCCCTACGCCTGAGTCGGCGACCAGGCGAGATTTGTGCAAATAGACAGGATCATGTAGTAAACATTCCTGGATACCGTGATGGCTATAATACATACCTTCATGCGTAATAATAAAATTCGCGCCAAGCGAAATAGCTTGTTCTATTACATATTGTGATGCGCAGAAAGCGGTTACAACTCCTTGAATCTCAGTATCCCTAAGCTCTGGATCAAGCAAATCTACGGTCGTATTGGGTATGTCTATTCCCTTTGTCAGATGAATCACCATCTGCCCCATAGTCATGATCATACATGTATCCCTCCCCATGAAAAATATGTATCAATTGTACCATTTTATTCTATCATGGGGCCTATTATTTCTAGCAAAACAGCCAGCTCCAAGGGAGCTAGCTGTTTTTGCGAATGCATATATTTTTTTATTTCAGAACTCCCAAAATGGAGTCGATTCGTTCTTTTGCTCCTTGCCAAGATGCCATGACCGGGAATGCATATTGCTCTCTTGCTCTCAAATTCCATGGATGAGGAATACAAAGCACCTTCTTCCCGTCCTCCAGCGCAGGCACTAGATTATGGGGACCATCATCAATCAGGAGATCATAGTTAATCAGATGCTTTCGTTTACATGGGAAAAAGTTCTCCATCGGAATGAATGGCATATGCCTTTGAAGCCAATTCCATTTCTCCACGACGGTTTTTGGTTCTGCCGCTGTCACAATAATAACATCAAAAGCATTGCAAAGCTTCTCCATTTCTTCTACAACATACTCGTCATACAGTTCAAGTTCCTCAAACAAACCCGGTCGTCCATAAAATACATCATGTGTGCTTTTGGGATGACGTAGATGATCGGTGTTCCAATCTAACATTTCTTCATAACGAAGCGGATGAGTGGGAAATTCACTATTGTTATGGTATATAGCCCGTTTGACGAGATGACAGATCGTATCGTCCATATCGACTGCTATGATTGGTTTTCTCATCATCTGCCCCTATCTATTCTGGTAAAAGTATTACGAGAATATCATACAACAATTTAATACCGGGGTGAAGCTTGGCATGGGCTATACTGTCGGTTCCTCAGATGACTCCTGATAGCTAACCAAACATATTGTTAGGCTAGTTTATATTCAACAAAGCAATCATGAAAATTAGTTAGGTTTTATTTTAATGTTTTTAGCTAAATCACCAACGTAAAAAATCAAGAAAACACATCATAATAGAGAAAAAATCCATAATAAAACCTTTAAAAGTCACACTTTAATAAGAATTCCATACAGATATACTCCAAAACAAAAATAAATTAAAAAAATCAATTGAATAACAAATTCACAAATGATAGAATAACGAAAAATAACTTCTTAAAAAATGAAAGCGCTTTATTATGTGTTTAGCTTACTGCTATTTACATACTTACATACCTACTCCACCTCTATATAGCAGGAAGTTGAATAATATATTTTAGGGAGGAATAAAAGTGAACGCATTGTTAAGAAAAGCATTATTGTCTGGACTCGCTGGTCTGCTTATCATGATTGGTTTGGGGGGATTCTTCTCCAAGGCGCAAGCTGCTTCAGGATTTCATGTAAGCGATACCAAACTGTATGACTCTACAGGCAAGCCGTTCGTTATGAGAGGCGTCAATCATGCTCACACTTGGTACAAAAACGATCTTTATACTGCTATCCCAGCAATTGCTAAAACAGGTGCTAATACAGTCCGAATTGTCCTTTCTAACGGAAACCAGTACACCAAGGATGACATTAATTCCGTGAAAAATATTATCTCTCTCGTCTCCAACCATAAAATGATTGCTGTACTTGAAGTTCATGACGCTACAGGTAAAGACGACTATGCGTCTTTGGATGCAGCAGTGAATTACTGGATTAGTATAAAAGATGCTCTGATCGGCAAGGAAGATCGGGTTATCGTGAACATTGCGAACGAATGGTATGGCTCTTGGAATGGAGGCGGTTGGGCAGATGGGTATAAGCAAGCGATTCCCAAGCTGAGAAACGCAGGCATCAAAAATACGCTCATCGTCGATTGTGCTGGATGGGGACAATACCCTCAGTCTATCAATGACTTTGGTAAATCTGTGTTTGCAGCTGATTCTTTGAAAAATACCGTTTTCTCCATTCATATGTATGAATTTGCTGGCAAAGATGTTCAAACGGTTCGAACCAATATTGATAACGTTCTGAATCAAGGGCTCCCTTTGATTATTGGTGAATTTGGCGGTTACCATCAGGGAGCAGACGTCGACGAGACAGAAATCATGAGATACGGCCAATCTAAAAGCGTAGGCTGGTTAGCCTGGTCCTGGTATGGCAATAGCTCCAACCTTAATTATCTTGATCTTGTGACAGGACCTAACGGCAATCTGACCGATTGGGGTCGCACCGTGGTAGAGGGAGCCAACGGGATCAAAGAAACATCGAAAAAAGCGGGTATCTTCTAAAAAGACAATAAGAATATAAAAAGGCTCATGGTTGAACGACCATGAGCTATTTATTTTTAATACTTTGTACTAAAGTATTCGCTGAGCGCTTCTGATCTTGCACTCCCTGATTTACATGGTGATTTTAATTTCATACACAGGTACGATGCTGACCGTGCCAATATCCGCGATTCGTTCCTCCGCAGTCTCTTTCCAGCCAGCCATGGTCGTATTGCTGTTTAGAACCTTGCCCTTTCGAATTGGAGCAACGTATACGTACATCCCTCGCTCGATAAGCCGATGTTCATATGATTTCAAACCTATTTCCCAGGTTGTGTGGTTACAGAAATTATCGTGAATCAGTTCACCGTCAATAAATGCATAACCAATGTCTCCCGTATAATCGATACGCAACAGAGCCTCTTTGATCCCATTGAGGGCATTTATTTCGAAATCAAGAACGAATTTATCATGGTTCACCCTTTTCAGATTAAATTGTATTTCTTTCTTAGGAACCCTTAACAGATACGTTGTAAATAATTCACTTTCTGTTGTTGCAAACAACTCTCCACCAGATATAGATGTGATTAAGTCGTCAAAATCCGGGAATACACTCAGTGCTACAATCTCCTGATCTGTTGATTCCAGTCTTATCTCATCTTCGGATACAAGTAAATTGGCACTCGTCAAGATAACTCTGTCCCGACCTTGCAGGTTAACCTTCCAAAACTCCAAGCTTTGTTCATCAGTCATCGTGTAGATGGCGACTTTTAAGCCACTTTCAAATACCAGGCGGATAAGACTCTCTTCCTCTTCAGCAATCTGAATGATCGTATTCCCATCCAATTGTTCTATCGAACCTTTGTCGATTGTGGCACTGATGATATCTTTTGACTCCAATGCATACGTTCCTTTCATCCCGTCCGGTACAAAGAAAAAATAATATATTTCTCCTTCCTCTTCTATCCTTGTTATCAGCTGTGCTGTTGCATATTTGAGCTTTATTCCATCCAAATTGAGGTTAAATGGCAATATAGCGAAGCTATCACGTCCTAACGTTAGTTCACCTTGACTAGGGATTACAATCGTTCCCTCAGGCAGCTCGATGCTTACATTAAAATCGCACAGGTCATGATTTTCAACATGGTCCTGGAAATTATTTAGAAACAGATAGCCCGACCCGGCACTGGAGCGCACCGCATATCGTAAGGTATCCACATCATAAGGGTCCATTCGGGACGTGTCCTCTGGCAGTATAGTCTTCGTCAGAGAGAATTGCTTTTGGAATGTTGAAAGAAAATAATGCTGCAGCTTTGTTCTTCGGTATGACTCCCTGATCTGACCAAATTCTCCGATCATGGCATTGAAATCATAGGATATTTTAGGTGTAGCCAGATCGTTTGTGAACGGGTTAACCTTACCTCGAGGATTGGAACCCCCATGATACATATAGTATCCGATCAGGTTACAGCCTTCTGCAACCTTCATGACTGTCATCGCTGGAACACTACGATAAGGAAATGCAAACCGGTATTTATAAAACTGAACCATGCCGCCACCCATTTCGCAGCAAGCGTACGGATAGTCTTCCGGGGCGTATAGGGGCTCAAAATTGTAGCTCTTCGGAATCTTGTTATTATGCTTGTCTCGGAAAATGTATTCCGGTGTCGCAGGATGCTCGTCCTTCCCCTCCAAACGTCCCTCTTCGTAATAGATCCACGGCCAGTAAGCATACCCGCCCCATAATGGCAGCATATCAGGAACAGGCGTTGTCGCTCCTCCCCAGCCTGTGCATGTATAGATCGGAGTATCAATCCCTGCTTCCAAGGCTATTTCTTTAAGTTTTAACATATGTGAATTACCGTCACTCCCAGAGTTTAACCACGTATCATTAATCCCTACAGTCAATCCCCACTGAGCAGAGGAATGATGATGCTCGTTTTCGATTTGAGTGCCGATGATCGGCCCACCCTCCTTATATAACAGCCCTTTAACCTGAATACCGATTTCGTTATACATTCTTCTTGTATAGAACAGATACCCCTCATCATTAGAACGAACCTCAAATGGGCGGCCGAATAGCCAATCCGGTATACCGCCGTTTCGGATTTCGCCATGATTGAAGGGTCCGATCCGGATAATGACATATAGCTGATGTTTGCCGCACAACTCAATGAAATAGCGGAGGTTTTTATTCCTGCTCCAATTAAAAATACCTTCAACTTCTTCATGTAGATTCCAAAAAATATAAGTAGCAATGATATTGACGCCACCCATTTTTATTTTAATAATTTCGTTTTCCCAATAGCGTTCATCATAGCGTGTATAATGGAATTCACCACAAATCCCGAAAAAAGGCTCTCCATCCTTCTCCATAAAATAGTTGGTGAATCCGATTTGTTCTCCCTTTGGATTGGTGCCGCCAAGTTTAAGATGTCCTTTCACAATCTGCTTGTGATCATCTTGGACTGTAATTCGATAGTTTCTCATGAAGTTCACTCCCCTCACTCATTCATATTGAATGACACCAGCTATCTCGGAGACAACAGGTTGTCTAAGAAAGAAGCTCTAATCCGAATTTAGGATAAATTGGTTCCACTTGCGCTGCCAGGCTATATCATTCCAGAATGGATGATGCGGAGCACAGTTGGAGCAGAGGGTCATTCCCCAGAACCCCAGTGCCATTCCTTTTCGCAATACATATTCGGCTATATATTTACCAACTGGACCTTCTTCAAATTGGGCATACAGCGGCGTATAGCCTACATAACCTTCTCCTATGACAATTGGAATACCGGAATGACGGGTCCATTCATGAATCTCTTCCAATCGGGAGTCGGCCTTCTGCAACATGGCCATTTTATGATCCCCATACCGATCGTACAAAAATAAATCCCATTGATCCGGATCTACCCAGTCGTGCAAATAAATAAGCCTCATGCCAACGGGGTTGCCTTCCATCCGCCAATTCTGCTCTGGAGGTAGAATCCATTCTGCAAATGGAGGGGCATCTTCCCTCAATAGGGATTGGACGAATGGATTGGGGAACGGAGCCAGCTCATCATCAAGCCCTGCCGCTTCCATAAGCTCATTCAGCACCCCTTTAATATAAAGATGAAAATGGGCCACCTGCATATTGCGCGCCACGTAAGCTTTGGGGTAGGCTTCATTTAACGTATAGCTGGCTGTCATCATCATATCTGGATGGCATTGGCGAAGATATTCAATCGCTTCTTCTACATAGGGCTGCATTGCTTCAACAAGCGCTGGTATGTTCGTTTCCGCTATGCCCACAGACGTTCCGACAGCGTTTAACTGCCCAAATTCCACTTCGTTATGCAACTCTGTATAGACAATCCGATCCCTATAGCCTTCTGCTGTAACAAAGCGAATCAACTGATCCATTGATTTGGCAATGGTCATGAATCTTTCCTTAGGAGGGATCGCAGCTAATTCATCTCTAAGCTCAGTATGAGCCAGAAAGGTCGGACTCTGCTGATATTCCCAAGAGGATAATATAATGTAACAGTTATGTGCCTTTGCCTGTCTAAACAGCTCGAGCAAATGAGCATGCCCATCCAACACTGCGCCGCCCCGACAGTTATACCAGCGCGTACGCTGGCCCACTTTCCCAAGGCTCGCAAACTCCAAGGAGCCAGTACGTTTGCCATCCGCCGTAAACAACATGAAGGGCATGGCGCATATTCGGATCGTATTGTAGCCTCTTTCGACTGCTTCCTGAAAACGAGCTTCCAGATCGCTGTAGGGCTCCCCCTCCTGGGTCATGGTGTACCAAGAGAAGTCCCACATCGTAATCGTCAGTTTGTGCGGTACATTTCTCATCAGACTACTCATGTGAACTCCCCTCCCAGCCCCAGTCTATAGGGTTCAATGCTCTTTAATTCACTAGCCTTCCGCAGCCCTTCTACAGCCTGTTCAATCTGTACAATCCTCTTCATGCTCAACTCATCACTCCCTCATAGTCACTCTTATACAAAAGCTTACAAGTAAGCGATATTACAGACAATTGACAATCCACTGTTTATGATGGACTATATACGTATTTCATCATTAGAGCCGCCTACGGCTGGGAGATAAATAAATTATGAATAAGAAATCCGATGAATTTGAGCGTAAAAAGGTATATGTCCTTCCACCCTATATGCTGAATAAATTAAAAACGAATCCGCTTACAAAAAATTTATATATTACGGATATAGGCTGCTTCAGCCATGCCCGCCATCATTTTCGCGAAAGAACACACGGCTGTAACTCTCATATATTCATTTACTGTGCGAGTGGAAAAGGCTGGGTGCGAACCGAGGATAACCTAACCATTTTCCTGAAAGAGCGAAGCTTTGCTTACATTCCCAGGGACATGCCGCATGCTTATGGGGCTGACGATGAAGATCCATGGACAATTTACTGGTTTCATCTTCAAGGGGATCAAATGGATGATTTTATGGCGTTGTTTGAGCCGTTTAAAATGTATATTTCAATGGCCGCCAGTGATGAAATCAAACTGCTGGAGCTATTTCATCAGTGTTACGACCTTTTACTGAACAAATCATACTCCATGATACATTTAGTTCAAGTGTCGCAAACTATCCGTTATCTGCTAAGTTTTGTTGTATCCGTTGCTTCTCGCAAGGAAGACAGCACATACCAGAGCCATGTCGATAAGGCCACACGTTATATGGGAGAACAATTGGAATCTACCGTTTCACTTGATGAGCTGAGCCGGCATGTTCAGGTATCCAAGCAGCATTTAAACTTGATATTCAAGCAATCAACCGGCTACTCTCCTGTCGATTACTATTTAAGAATGAAAATTCAGAGGGCCAGTCAGCTCTTGGATTTAACGAATGCTTCTATTAAAGAAATTAGCATACAACTCGGTTTTAGGGACCCTTATTACTTCTCCAGACTATTCAAAAAAATAATGGGCTGCTCTCCTCTGGATTACCGACATAATTTAAAGGGTTGATTCATAGATGATCTCCTCCCTACACAGATCATTTACGGATCAAAGAGCAAGGTCTATACTTAAGTTCAAAAAAGGAAGTTTTGTATGCTCCTAACGTTGAATCGAAGACTAAATGCAGCTATGCCGCTAATTACACCCATCAGCATTCTAATCGGCGTCCTCATCGGTACGCCGTTGTCCCAATATACCGAGCTTTCTCCCTGGCTGTTTGCATTCATGACCTTCGCGGGCAGTGTCGGTATGGGGTTCAAGGATTTTATCCATGTGATCAAGCATCCTGGTCCGCTGATTGCCTGTCTGTTTATTCTTCACCTAGCCATGCCGTTTCTCGCCATGATGCTTGGGCATCTGGCTTTCAATGATGATCCTTATACGATTACTGGACTGATTCTTGGCGCGGCTATCCCTACCGGCATTTCCAGCTTTGTGTGGGTCAGTATCTACAAAGGCAATACAGCGCTGACATTGGCGATCATTCTTATTGATACAATTTTGGCCCCGTTCGCCGTACCCGGCATCATGTCTCTGTTGATCGGAGCGAATGTGCAGCTTGATACCTGGGCGATGATGCAGAGCCTGTTCTGGATGATTGTCGTTCCTTCACTAGTTGGCATGGTGTTGAACGAATGGACCAAAGGAAAGATTAAGCAGGTGTGGGGACCTCGGCTGGGCCCGTTCTCCAAGCTCGCCATGGCTCTTGTCGTCATGATTAACGGATCTGTCATCGCACCTTACCTGGTCGATTTTAATCTCAAGCTTGTTGGAGTATGCCTCTCCATCATTATCCTTGCCTCTACTGGATATGCAATTGGTTATCTCATCTCAGGGCTGATGCGCTGGAATAATGCAGACCGTACGGCGCTTGTCTTTAACGGCGGCATGCGCAATATTAGCGCGGGGGCTGTGCTTGCCATTACCTACTTCCCGGCTCCGGTAGCGCTGCCCGTTGTACTCGGGATGATTTTCCAGCAGTCCACGGCATCTCTGGTCGGATTTCTGCTGAGTCGCCGCGACCGCGTCAACGCTAAGAATAAGCGCAGTACGGTCTCTGCTTCTTAAAATCGAAGCGGTTCTAATTATCAATAAAAATGCCGCCAATATGGCGGCTTCTTTATGATTACCTGTATCAATCCTCACTCATTACCTTATTTAGTTTTTCATAAACAGACAATAAGGACTCTCTTTCTTCTTCGGTTAGGTTTTCAAATAGTTTCTTCTAAGCTTTCGTCCTTCTTCCTGCGCTTTATTTAGCATTTCGTCACCAGCGTCAGTTATTTGCAGGTACACAATCCGCCGGTGCTCCCGCTATAATTCTAAGACATTTGCCAACTCACGGCTCTGCGCTGATCACTTAATTTTCTTATTAAAAATATACGGCAGCACCTCTAGTAACTGTCCGCGTGTAATGGGATCATCATAATTCCATATACTATCCACAAAATGAGTCTTACTGCTACTTAGATCGGCTAAAGCCGCGATATGTGAACAGTGAGCAACGGTTTGCAATTCCTGGCGAGAAGCCAAGACGAAATTACGGTCTCCCGCATAGTGATTCATTTGATGCTGCTGAATTTCTATCCATGCTTGCCCTTGCTCGATTAGGTGCATCACATTGGCAGAAGGACGAAAGCCAAGAGATTCATACAAGGTGGCAGCCAATCCGCTCTGGCCCATAATATAAAGTTTTGCACCAAACTTGAGATAAACAGTAGCTGTCTCCCCAGTAACATAAGCCTCTGCTAATTGCCTGCGTACCCATCTTACTTTGTTCTCATATCTGGTAATCCACTTCTCCGCCGCTTTACTACGTTCAACTAGTTTAGCAATATACCGTAACCGCTCAAATAGTCTAAACTTACTGTTCAATATAACAGTAGGAGCAATCGCATCTAGTTTCTGCAAATCTTGTTCAGGATGAACATAGCTAAGCAATAATAACTCCGGCTGCAATTGTGCAATTTTATCTGGATCTGCCCAATGCCCGATATTATGAATATTTCGCAACTTATTGTGATAAATCACGTTATCTTTCATGATAGAGATAGCCGCTCCTATAGGGGGCATGGCTAAAACGAGTAATTCTCCAAGCGTAAATTTGCCATCAGTCACGATACGTGTTGTATCTTTGGGAATATGAATCTTTCTGCCAAATGAATCGATAACTGTTTTTTGCCCAGTACGAAGATGAATATTCTCATACTCACGCGGGGTGTGCCCAGTTAATTTATGAAAGCACCGGCTGAAATAGTATTCATCCTTAAACCCAATTTGTCGAGATATTTTGCCCAATGTCTCGGTGGAATTACACAGAAGTCTTTTTGCGTGGTTTATACGTAATTGGACCAAATAATCATTTGGCTTTTTGCCGGTCACTATTTTAAACTTTTGACTATATTGCCACCTGACCATTCCAGCCATGTTAGCAAGTTTTTCAACTGTTAAGTCCTCATCATAATGCTGTTCCATATACTGTACGGTTTGTTGAACCAAGTTTATCTTTTCATTGTTCTGCAACTGGGAAACTTGCTCATCGAACTGAGCCATCAACCCCAGAATGAGCTGAAGTCTACCTTGCATCATAGCCATTTCTGATGTGGATAGAGAGGAACAACATTGGTTACTTGTCCATGCTTCATTTCCTATTACTCGATTGACTTGAGAAATCAACAGATTATAGGGGTAACCACAAAGCAAAGGTGGATGAGCAACCGGATTCAAAGTCATTCCTTCTACTTTAAAGGTTTCAAAGGTAAAGCGTGCAAGCTGTGCCTCTTTGTTACTTGATTCCATAGTGTAGCGTTGTACAGGCAAAACCAGAATGCAGCTTCCTTGTCGCAGATCGATTGCAATATTGTCTACATACAGCCGTATGCCGTGACTGAGTGCTATCAATAATGTGCATAAATTTGTTTCATTGTCATTCATCCCCTCATTGTGGCCGTTCGCTGGAATTACCTGGTCAACTTGAAACCTATCATAGTGTTGCAGCCTAATATACAGGGGTGCTAGATTCATAAGCAACTCTCCAACAATTGAAAATGAGAATCATTATCGATATTGTAACATATAATGACCTGCTTTCAACTATAACTATAGTTCAGCTTTTAATAGTTGGAGTATGTGATATTTTAGAAAACTAACGATATAAAGAACTGAATGTGCCAAAATAAGTTCTTACTGTTGGTCCATCCATTGTGGCATCTGTTTAAACAATTGCTCCAAAGCTAACAAATTATCTGTATTCCATTCACTGGGAACAACATGAACATTTCCCTTTTGAACTGCAGGCAAAGTTGCCCATATCGGTCTTTGTAGCAGTCGGTCAGCTTCTGTTTTACTTTCACCATCATCTTGTACAACTACAAACAAATGATCACCAGCAAATTCTGAAAGCACTTCTTCTGAAATATTAACGAAAGACACGCCTTCTTTATCAAGAATATTCTTCTGTACAGCTGGTGGGACGGCAAAACCGTTCTCCCCATAAATAATAGCACCCAGGCTACGATTGCCCATAACATAAAGTGTTTTACCCAACTGGTAGAAAATTGTCGCTGTCTCCCCGTCTGCTAATTGAAACTTATCAAACATTTCTTTCGACTGTGCTTTAAACTTAGCAATCATTTGAGCTGCCTCTTCCTGTTTGCCGAAGATATTTCCAATCTCCTTTACACGTTCTGTATAAGGAAGAGCTGGGTTAAAGGGGATAGTAGTAGCAATTTTCGACAATGCCTCATTATGATCTGCTTCTGCCTTGTAATAACCATTAATAATCAGATCGGGTTTTAAATTCAGAATCGTCTCTAAGTCACCAGGATTTCCAACATCAACGATTCCTTCAAATCTACCTTCATAGTAACTAGGAGTATCTTGGGGAAGGTTATTACCAACAATTGGAATATCCATCGCCAAGAAATCACCAATTGTCTGGCCAATATAAACAACTCGTTTTGGATCTGCAGGTATTTCAACCTGTTTACCTGTTATTGTTGTATATTGAACAGTTTTCTCACTTTCCTCTTTCTGTTTATCAGACACGCTGCTATTAGCATTAGAAGTACTGCATGCCGATATTATCAACAACAGGAGGAAACTCCCTACCCAGAGTATAATTTGCTTTCCACGTTGTTTCTTCACACTTGTTACCCCTTTCCTTCTCTCTATTAATTGAAAATGATTATCATTTACGGCATTATTATAGGTAGTATGAAAAGGGGAAACAATGAAAAAAAAACAAAGGTTTATTTGGATAAATGTCAATGATCGTATTATTATCTCAACCCAACTACTAGCAGCCATCCCCGCCTTTGGACATAAACTCTGCAGACGAGCCAAGCGATAGTTCGTAATGATAAGGTCGCCTTGTAATCCTCCCCTCAGAACATTGAGAAGCTGTTCAATTGTTCTGCCCGTTAGTTCAATAAAAAGGTCATTCCCTCGCCTTCGCTTAAGCTACGTACTCTAAAAATCACCGACGAATTCATTGAACCTCTTAAGAATCATCTGAGTTTTTGGTGGTAGTTGCAATTGTTCCCCAAACGAAAGATCTTATTTTTAATTAAAGATAATTTCTATTCAGTAATTCCACTGAAGGGAGCAATACATTAAAATAAAAAGTATTTTTTTCGGTTAGAAGTTTATTTTCTTCCAGTCAGTCTCACATTTTTTTTCGTATGTTATAAAACCTTCAGTCGAAAACCTTTTTTCAAGCGCCCTGCTAGCCTCATATTTACTACAATCTTTTTCTACATAAATTTCATCTTGTAAAAATAATATAAATATAGAACTAGACGCATCGTTATTAGCCAAATACAAACCCAATAATTCGTTGTATTGAGTACTAAAAAACAAATCTATATACTCTATTCTGAGTTTAATATTTTCCTTAGATTCAACCAATCCTTCATAACTTGCAAATAGATTAAAATCATCCAAATCATAAATTCTATTCACTGAGATTAACGGATTCATGCCTCTTATATACAGGCCTATAACATTGCCATTCTCTTTCTCAAGGAAAAGGACATGGTCTAATCTCTCATTATCCTCCTCATCATGTAAATAAATAATATTTGAGATTTCTTTTTGCTCGAAAAAATAATCAAACTTTTTTGTAAAAGATATTATGTAGTTATTCATAGTCGTCCTCACTCTCCAATTAAATCTAATTCAGATTTTAACTTACTTGATAAACGATCTCCTTTTTTATTTAAGAAAGTCAATATTTCATTTGTTTGTCGGTTAACTAAAACAACAGCATCCCTCTTAACAAAAGTGTCTACAGACTCGTTTGTACTCCATTCAAAAGGTTTCGAATTAGCGAGATTTTTCGAGTCATTTACAATTGAGGAAACAAACTCTTTCATTCTTTCCTTATCCCCTTTTTTAACTGGAGCACCTAAAAAATTTTGGGCTAAATTCGGTTCAGCGCTGTTTATCGTTTTTTTTCATATACAGCATCTGGATCTGTTATGACGTTAACAATTTTGTCTGCTACGTCTTGTTTTCCTTCGAAGTTATCGACCACTATTTGACGAATATCTATATCATGGAAGTTACGTATTCGTTTCCATGTCGCTTCTACACTCTCATAAGCAGAGTTTTTTGATTTCATTGAACACAATCCGCTCAGTCTCATCTAATTCTTTCATAAAACTTATAGTACTAATAATATTACTAAAGTACTTATTTTAATTTCATTTTATATTAATATGTGCGTCAGTTTTTATATTTTCTAATATCTCTTTAGAATACAATTTTTCTAGGGCGTGTCTTCAAAGTGTTTGAGTAGGAATATATTGGTTAAAACCATTAAATGAGTACACGATATGAAATTCAAGATCAACAATGGCGGCAGATTCAAGATCTTTTTCCACCTGAACGAAAACCACAAGGAGGACGTCCTGCAGTGGACAATCGAATCATGTTGAATGCCATGCTATGGGTGGCCCGTTCAGGCGCCCCTTGGCGTGATATGCCCGAAATCTTTCCCAATTGGAAATCTGTCTACACCCGCTTTCGACGCTGGCAGAAAGCAGGGATTTGGGATGAAGTGTTAAAACACGTTTCGCTGGATTCCGATGAGGAAAGCGTGATGATTGATGCCACGATTGTGCGAGTTCACCAGCATGGATCAGGCGCAAAAGGGGGCAAAGTAAGCAAGCGATCGGACGTTCCCGTGGTGGATTAAGCACCAAAATTCATGCTGTGGTGGATGCGTTAGGCAACCCACTTCGCTTTGAATTGACCGGAGGCGAGGCGCATGATTCCGTCCATGGATACAAAATGCTTAAAGCCATGAAACTGACCATGAAGCAAGTCTTGGCCGACCGAGCTTACGATACGAATGCAATCCGGGCTTTTTTGGAAGAACAGCGAGCCATCCCCGTGATTCCGGGGAAGAAAAACCGCCGAGTGCCTCCAAAATATGATCGGGATATCTACAAAGAACGTCACTTAGTGGAATGTTTCTTTAATAAAGTAAAAAACTACCGTCGTTTGGCGACTCGCTATGATAAATTAGCGTGTACGTTCAAGGCGTTTTTGACCTTGGCATCCATTGTAGTGTGGCTTGCTTAAGTTTGAAGACACGCCCTAATAGAAGTTCCAAAACTAGATCTTCGTACTTTTTAAGCTCTTTTTCTATCCAGTAAAAGGTAGTACCTAAAATTTCTTTCAAGTCATCAAAGGATATATCTTCTCATAAAGGAGTTCCCTAAATTTTGCTTCCCACAACAGAAGATCACTGGATTTTCCCGGTGTTGGTCAGTGTCAATGATGCAGCCAACTGAATGTTTAGTGCAGGCAAAAACAGCTCCTGCATCTGCAGGAGCCATTCTCTGAACGGACACAATTATCTTTTGTGCATTCCTTTGCGCTGACGATAGGAGCTACTATGTTTTCTCCCCGCTTTGGAATACGTAAATTAGGGATATCCCGTCAATTTCATTTATTTAAAGATACGTTATTTTTTTATTATTACAGAAAGATCCCCTTCAAAAATTTTTTGAGTCGTATGATTAAAAGTGGATAAATTCACAGTTACAATTCCTGTATTCTTTCGGTTATCTTCTAGATTAATGACTTCAACAACTACATGTAACTCATCATCAGGGTATACAGGTTTCATAAATCGGATATTATCCATAGCAGTACCAGCCACTACATCCTCACCGTATAAACCACATTCTACCCATAGTTTAAATGTTAGAGCTAATGTTTGGATTCCTGAAGCAATAATTCCTCCAAATATGCCTTCCTGAGTTTTCTTCTCATCCAAATGCATGTACTGAGGGTCAAATTCAGATGCGAATTCCATAATTTTTTCTTTGGTTACTTTTATAGAATCAGTCTCGAACCGCTGCCCTACAAAGAATTCATTAAACTTCATATTACACCTCTCGAAACGGATACTTTTACATAATGACTTCCGCAAAATTTAATTGTCAACAAGGAGTTTACTCTCTAGCTAGTATGTTTTTTGGAGCTTTTTGGCTTGGTCAATTCGAAGCTATGATGCACCATATCGTGAACTTCATCTTCTGGTAGATTACCATCTAATATTACTGTATTCCAATGTTCCTTGTTCATGTGATAACCAGGCTTTACCTCTTCAAACGCTTTTCGCAAAAAATCAGCATGATCAGGGTTGCATTTTAGGTTGACGCAAAGATGCTCATCATGATTGTATATCAAGGCAAAAATTTTTTTGTTCCCTTGATGTCTCATCGCAGTCCATCCGTCTCCAAAAGGGTGATCTTCATATGAACTTGGATATGATAAGCAATGCTCAATAATTTCTTCTATTGTCATGACGAATTACCTCGATTTCTATTGGATCTTCTATGCATTAAACGCAATTAGGTTTCTTTGTGGCTTGCATACCATGCTGAAATCTCTTCCATCCGTTGTTTAAATTTCATTTCAGATCCTTGTATAGTGGGGTGGTAATATTCCCGTCCGATGAGAGAATCTGGCATGGTCTGCATCATTGTTAATTTTTCTTGTGTATCATGGGCATATTTATAACCTTTCCCGTAATTCAGTTCTTTCATCAACTTAGTCGGAGCATTTCGTAAATGCAAGGGAACAGGTTCATTTACGGAATGCAGGGCGTCTTTTTTGGCAGCTCTATAGGCCAAATAAGCTGCGTTGGACTTCGGGGCCAAGGTGAGATAAATGACAGCTTGGGTTAGATGTACATCGCACTCTGGCATACCAATAAACTGACAAGCCTGGAAGACAGCTACTGATATCTCCAAAGCTCGGTTATCTGCTAAACCAATGTCTTCACTTGCAAATCTGACCAATCTTCGGGCAATAAATAATGGATCTTCTCCGGACTCCAACATGCGCGATAACCAGTAAATTGCAGCATTAACATCACTATTTCTCATCGCCTTATGCAAAGCAGATATGATGTTATAATGTTCCTCACCATTTTTGTCATATAACAATGACTTGCGATTTAACATTTGTACTAAATCGTTTTTATTCACTACAATGGACCCATCTGATTTTTTCCCGTGTAATACAGCCATTTCTAGTGTGTTTAAAGCTACTCTGGCATCTCCATCGCAATATTCAGCAATCGCTGATAAAACGCCGTCTTCGATCTCGATTGATTGATTATTAAACCCTTTTGGGTTCGCTAATGCTTTTTGCAATAGTTCTAAAATATCTGCATGATTGAGTGGATGAAGCACAAACACTTTACTACGAGAAAGCAAGGCTGAATTTACTTCAAACGATGGATTTTCGGTTGTTGCTCCAATCAATATAATGCTTCCTTTTTCCACATAAGGCAGAAAGGCATCCTGCTGTGCTTTGTTAAAACGATGAATTTCATCAATAAATAAAAGTGTTTTCTCACCTAATTGCCTGTTTCCTTCAGCTTCTTTCATGACACTACGAATATCTTTGATACCGCTAGTCACAGCGCTAAAATCAATAAATTTAGATTGGGTTTGATTGGCGATTATTTTAGCTAACGTTGTCTTTCCCACTCCTGGTGGCCCCCAAAAAATCATAGATGAAACTTGATCATTCTCAATCATTTCACGTAATACTTTTCCGGGTTCAAGCAAATGTTTTTGACCTACAAATTCTTCTAAATTTTGTGGACGTACCCGATTTGCTAAAGGCCGCCCCTGATCATACTCGTCATCAAATAAAGATCCTTGGATCATAAAATCACTTCCTTAAACAACGCATTTTAAAAGAGTTCATAAGATAACATTAATATATAACTACAATTAGTGTTTTATTCAATTATGAAATATAGTAGTAGACACTCGAGTAAGTTAATAATTTCAAAGATGCTGCTGTCGAAATTCTGCAGGCGTACAACCTGTTTCACGTTTGAAAAATTTACTAAAGTGGGTTGCTTCCTTGAAGTTAAGTTTTTCCGCAATGTCACTAATAGAATAGTCCGTATGCATTAACAGACGTTTTGCTTCAAGATTAATCCGGGCCGAAATGAAAGCCTTTGCACTTATTCCAACTGCTGCCATAGTTGCCCGAGTTAGAGTTTTTTCCGTGCAGTTTAGGCGAGTAGCGTATTCACTGACATGGCTCAACTTAGCGAAGTATTTTTCAACGAGTTTCTGGAAGCTTATAAAACGCAGCGATGTTTGAGAATCTATTGTTTCATTCATCCGTTTGCATTTATGAAGAATACTGAGCCAAGTTACAAATGCGTAGAGTTGGTAACGCAACAACATATGAATATCTTCTTCTGTCCCTTCAATCAACAAGTCTTCGATCATTTGTTCGATAGAAGCGATGCTACGACGCAACTCATTATGATTTAAATTTAGAATGCTTGGTAGCCTTCCAAAATCAAAAGCTAGTTTAAGCTCATTTAATGTTGATGTGTTAGGTATAAGAAACTCCGAACGAAACAAAATAATCCATCCATCCCAATTCTCATCATGTCCGAAATTATGAACTTGACCTGGGGATATGGCAAGAAAGGTTCCTGTGCTACAGGAAATCGGCTCAAAATCGACCCATTGTATACACTCACCTTGAGTAACACATATAAGCATATAGAATTCATATCTATAAGTTACACTCATCCTTTCTTTGGGTGTCCGTTGTTTAAGATCAGAGACTCGAAAAATTTCTACATCGTATGGATAAGGTAGTACAGGTTGATATTTAAGACGTTCTATATTTCTTTTCTGCTTTGATATGCGAACCACTACATAAACCTCCTATACTAAAAATGTAGAATGTCCGAAAAGTATCATTTATTTCCCCGGTTTTGCCTTTATCGTTCGTGTTGAATGACCTAAAATGATCATATCATTTCCAACATCTAAAAAAAAGGAGTAAAAAAAATGAGTGTAAATATCAAAGAAGTAGCTGAAACTGTATTGAATATAGAACGCGCCAATAATGAACGGTGGAATCAAGGAGACTGCTTTGGGTACCTGGATAGTTACAGTGATGATATTTCATACTTCGATCCTGTGACTGAAAAACTTATTGTAGGTAATTCAGCGGTGAGAGAACATATTTTGTCACGCTATAAAAATCCTAATATTATTCGGAGTGAATATCTCAATCCCGATGTCGCTGTCACTCAAGCTGGTGATTTGGCTGTGTTGAGTTATAATTTATACAATTACGTAGCAGGAGAAGATGGACAAGAAAAACTTCAAAAAAGTTGGAATACTACTGAAGTTTTTCGTTTAATTAATGGCGAATGGCGCACAGTACATTCCCATTGGTCTTTTGTCCGCCATCCTGGGATTATATCGGGTCTTGATACGTTCTAAATAAACACACCTTTTACTATAATTAATTAAAACTCCCTTTATCAGTTGAACTGATGGAGGGAGTTTCTGTTCATTCGGAATTTCATTTATGTAAATATTTAAAATGAAGGGGTATCCAACATGCAGATTGATAATACGATGGCAAAAAAAATTTTGAGCGAAACCAAAGGAGCATCTACTGTTGGATTTACTCACTCTTTGAATCCTTTCAGTGGTTGTGCTTTTGGATGTAGTTATTGCTATGTTAGAGAAATGCCCATTCAAAAATATAAAGATATTCCTTGGGGAGAATGGATTGATATTAAAATAAATGCTGTTCAAAACTATAGTAAAGAAATTAATAGTCTCCGCCGAAGAAATAAACCTATCAATATATTCATGTCTACTGCTACAGATCCATACCAACCCATCGAGCGTAAGGTTGAGATCACAAGAAAAATATTAACGGAGATGATTGAATCTCCACCGGATTTCCTTCAAATCCAAACAAGAAGTCCTCTGGTGGTTAGAGACCTCGATATACTTTTAGAATTACAACAACGTTGTGGGTTATTAGTTTCTATGACTATTGAAACAGACCGAGAAGATGTAAAGCGACTTTTTGCACCTTTAGCTCCAGGGATCAACCTGCGCTTAAAGGCTCTTAGAAATGTCCATGCAGCAGGAATTGCTACACAGGCATCCATTTCTCCTCTTTTGCCTTTCACGCCAGATTTCCCCAAAAGATTACAGGGGATTGTTGATCGAATATATATTGATTCGCTGAACATTGGAGATGGTTTAAAGGGGAAGCGATCCGAGCAATTGGGTATGCCTTTGTTGTTTCAGCGAAATGGGTTTTCTAAATGGTATCAGCCTGATATTCATTTAAAAACGAACAACTATTTTAATAAATATTTTGACGAAAAGATTATATTCTTATCTTCCAGTAGAGAGTATCCTCTAAAGGGGAAAATATGTACAATTGATTAATCTACAAAAAATGGGACAGTCATATTCTCTAATTAGGAGATTCAATTGATGAAAACTCAATATGTTTTACATACACAAAGAGCAACTAAACAGGCTGCTCTTTGTGTATGTAAAATAATTTAAATTATAGAATTACCGTCCAGATTGGAGTTTCGACGCTTCACGTAGATGCGAATCCCCATTACGGGACGGGAAAAGGAGCTACGATTTATCGGTTCGTGAGCGACCAATTCTCCTCTTTCTACACGAAAGTCATCAATACGAACACTTGGGATGCCGTACACGTCATCGACGGTTTGCTCCACCATGAAACGGACTTGGCCATCGAGGTGCATTATACGGAACAGCCGGTTACACCGATCAAGTCTTTGGTTTAACGCATTTGCTCGGATTTCCCCAACAGGAAAAGATTCAAAAGATTTTGACTTGTTATGCAATTGTGCGGTGTCATAATTAGTGAGAAAATTATCGCTATCCAACTCATGTAAGCCATAAAAATCATAATTAATGAGCATATCCTCATTATTGTAATGCATAAGTATACATTCACCTTGTATAGGTTTCATATTATCTTTATTAGCTCAAAAGACATCAAAAAAAGCTTGCAAGCGACAAGCTTTTTCAATGTTTAATTTCAACTTAAAATAGCGACTTTCAGCGTGACAATGTTATCATGGTTTTAGAATTGCTTTCTTGTAAAAAATATGAATTTAGAAGAATCACTTCGGGCGGGGCTTTGCCATGACAGAGCTGTGCGAACCCAACATATAGAACATTCAAAGCAGATACAACGCCATTCCAGCCGCGACTTTGCTGCTGTTTTTTTACATTTAACATCGTTACACCACTTCTACTTGGCAATTTATACATCGTTATTTTCTAAAAAATGTTGCAAACGCCCTAGCTGCAATAGATGATGCTGTATTGCATTTTAACTAGTAAAAACCACTCTGTAGCATTAAATGCATCGAAACCGGGATGAAGGATTTTATTCAAATCCTGGTGCCTGACGCAAGGTGTTTCAGTACGTTTCATCCGTTCCACTACACCACGAAGTCCTTCTATAAACTGCTCCTTACTCTTCGGCTGCTGCGGTGTGTACTGCGGCGAATCCGGGACCCGTATCCGAATGGGTGGAAAACTTCCAAGCTCAGACACTGCCTTGCCTTACCACTCTCTGTTTTTTCTCCCATGATCCCCAATGCGGCTTCGCTTCCGGCCAAACTTTGGTCAACATTACGCAAATGAATGAATTGTATCAAATACATATACATTTGCCCAATCGACCTTCTTTCTCATACGGTTTTGCATGTAGTTGCTCCATATTGATGTTTTCTAGTTCAACTAAATACCGTTGAACCGTCGTTTCAAAAGACCTGCAATGCTTCTGCTGTACTTCTGATGAAAACAACACTCCTCATTTATTCTAGATATAACCCCAGATTGAGTAGAAACGGGCGGCAAGCCCCTGTACTCGCACGCCTCCCCAGATAAGAGCGCCATTTTTCTGCCCGCAACCACTGGAGTCTACAGGGATGCCCTTGGCGACTTCGGATTTCGTTATGCATAAGTGACTCATCTGTGATCCCTGCCTCAAATCCAGTTCGTGTACCTTGGCTCGTGCATTTGCCTCCAGCTTCCTCCAGATTCCACCTCGCGATGAACACCCTTGAACACCCTTGCTCTTGGTAACGGTAGCGTTAGCCAGCCTACGTTCGGGACTCTCACCCTAGAGATGACGCCATGCTGAGCGTACTATAAAAAACGCTACTGACAACAGCAGTCATTAGCGTTTTATCATTCTTTCGGCCTCTTCCCGAATCCGACAGCATAGAGAACCGGTTTCGGAACCTCCACGTCTCCTACCTCCCCAGTTGAGGTTAAGGTGCAGGAGTTCCTCCAGCGTTCAAACGACGATGGACAAATCCACTGTTTTGGGGCTTGAAAGATAGTATCATAATAAGACCGCCCCGTACCTCCGACCATTCTATAATCATATATTTTTATCATATCGCTTTTATTTACAGCATTATTTACGGTGTCTTTTTTTGGAAATGTATATAAAGAAGTCGTAGATGCTAATTCTTCACAACCGATTGGTGATTTTGGCGGAAGAGAGCATAACAAAATCAAGTGGAGCAAAGCTAAACCCGTCCGACCAACCTAGGGTTAACATAGTGTAGCCTTTGATAAATTTGCCCGTGGAATGGTCAACAAGATAATTCACTAAAAAAAATTATTATCCGACTGTTCCCTGGAGGTAATTAATGACGAATCTCTCTATTGGCTGCCTAAGCGGGCTTTATTCAAAGTGTCCTCAATTGGGGTCACAGTTCATCGTTTGCGACAAGGCCGTTTTTTGTTTTTCGTACGCTAACTTCAGCTTGCTATTCTTGCCAAACACACATAGGGTCCCATGGCTTGATCTGATCGCCATATTTTCCGGCCAAAAAAGCTTTCATGTCTTCCAGCTTAGCAGGCACCTCGTTCCAAATTGGAAGGGGTGGTAACCCTCGTTTGCTTTTCAATAGGATATCCACTGTAACATACAACCGTTCTGGCTGAATCCAATGAAGGAAGCGGGAAATATCAATTTGCTTGGTCAGGGACAAGGTATCAATTTCGTCATTGTAATGCTTGTTAAACTCGCTAATCAGGTTCAGGAGGTAGTGTCTTTGCTCCTTCACGAAATCCAGGCCGCAGATGGCGCCATGTCCTGGAACAACGATTTCGGGTTTAATTTCATCAATAATGCGATCAAGCACTTTAACCCAATTGAGGGTTCCCTCTTCGCTGTATGCCGTACAACCGTTAAACACAACATCGCCGGCGAACAGCACCTTTTCTTTTGGCATCCACAGCAGCAAGTCACTGTCAGAGTGGGCCGGAGCTACGTTGTAAATCATAACTTCCATATCGCCAAGACGGATGTTGATATCGTCCTTTATCTCAATATTCGGGAGCACCCATTCTACGCCTTCCAGGTCGAATCCTTCAAATTCCGCTGCAAAAAACCGCTCGCCCGAAGTCGATTCCGGAGAATTCTTTCCTCTTCTGATGACGCTATCCATCCAGGCGATATTTTCGGTGAGACGCTCTCTGGACGCTTCCTTGTGCATAATAATGCAAGCATCTTCAAACACTTTGTTTCCCCAAGCATGGTCACTGTTATAGTGCGAATTCACCACATATGCGGGAGAGCCGCCGTTGCTTACTTCCTTAAAAGCCTCCCGCATTTCCCGCGCATGGAACAAATCGAAGAATGTGTCATACACCAGCCCTCCGCCCTTGTTGACGAACCCGGCATTGGCCCAACTGATGCCGCGATACGGCGAAATACCGGCAAAGACGCCATTTGCGACTTCAAAAAATTTAACGCGAGGTTTTTGGATAATACGTCCATACTTCATGAAAATTCTCCTTTGCGTACATGTTTTTGGGGTAAAGCACACTGATTATGTCTTTAGTATAGAGAATCGAAAACATAGATGCAAGCAAGCACTTGCATTCATTTGTTTTATGCAATATGATAGTAACAGAACAACATCAAACAACATGGATGGAGGCGCTGCAACATGAAGCTAGTAACCTTTCAAACCAAGACATCTCAGGAACCTTTGTTTGGGTTTGTAATTAACGATAAATTTGTCCTGTCTTTTGCCGCAATTATGAAAAAGCAGGGGACATTCGTTGACAGTCTTGAAAGTATGGACAGCTATCTTCATTATTTGCCAGCAAGTTATGATGCCGCTAAGGAATTGATGCAATATGCTGTCGAACTGTCGCATCAATTCAATGAAAATGAAGTCTGCCCGATTGGAGCGGTAAAATTGCTGCCGCCGGTTCCGCATCCGGCTGCGCTTATCGATTTCGGGCTGACGCCAAGACATCTGAGAAATGCTGGCGTAAATCTGCTGCAAAGAGAATACACAGGACCGGAAAGAGAAGAACTTAAACGAAAAATTGCTTAAAAATTCCAGAAAGATCCGAATAAAGTAATTTTCAGTTATTACAAGTGTAACCATAATGCATTAATTGGCGATGGGGATACGATACATTGGCCTTCGTACTCTTCCTACCTGGATATCGAGCCGGAGCTGGCCTTTGTTACGGGGAAGGGGAACTGCATTGCAGGTTATGTTATTTTTAACGACAGTACTGTTCGCGATGTGCAGTGGCCTGATTTCCTGGCGCTGACTGGACCGACGCGCTGCAAAGATTTTGATCGCAGCAAAGGAATAGGACCATTTCTGGCTACGCCGGATGAAATCGGCAACCCGCTGGCACTGGATGTGGATGTACGGATCGGGGAGAGACTGCACTGGAAGGGAAGCACATCCGAGTATTCTGTACACCCTGCAAAAGTGATGGAGGAGATTCTCAAAGTTTTCACGCCGCTCCCGGGCACGATTATAGGAATGGGGACGATACCGGATTGCTGCGCAATCGAGACCGAACAATGGCTGTTGCCCTCTGACCGAATCCAGATTACATTTGATAAATTAGGCTCGCTCACGCAATTTGTGCCTGATCATGTCAAGATTACTGAACCAAGCCGCTGGGAAAAAAGAAGTGATTTGCCTTAAATAAACGTTTATGAAAATGATGAACCCCGACCCTGCTGCATATGCAAAATCTTGTAGTAGAATAGGTTTAACATATGTAAAAGGAGAAATGCAATGCAAACTTCAGACAGAATCATTGAAGCCGCAACACGGCTCATCAAAAAGAAGGGCTATCGGGGAGTAAGCACCAAAGCCATTGCAACGGAAGCTAAAGTCAATGAATCTACGATTTTCCGGCAATTTGGAAGCAAGCAAGGCATATTGGAAGCCATCATTGAAAGACATTCGGATATCCCGCAATTTGAGAAGCTGTTAAAAGAGGATGCGACCGATAATCCAGAAGTAGATCTGCTGAATGTAAGTCAGCAGTACCGTTTGTTTTTCCATAAAAATGCGGACATCATTTTGATTGGCATCCGTGACAAAGGAATGCTTCCCGAATTGGACAGAGTGCTGGCCGATCCGCCGGTGAAGCTGCACTCCTTGCTGGTTGAATATTTTGAACGCCTGCAGAAGAAAAAAGTTATAGCCAGACAGGATGAGCGTCTTGCCGCCATGACTTTCCTCTCGATGTGCTACGGATTTCAGATGAGCGAGCTGATTCACCGGCAATATCAGTCCCAACTCGTCACCGAGGAAGAGTTCTACAAGCACAGTGTCTCATTGTTTGTTAAAGGAATCTTGTCTCAGTCATAAGCTTTATTGATTTATTTAATGATAAGTCTAACTTCTCCTCTCAAAACATCACCAATTATTAATCATCACCATATAAAGTGGAAAAGCCTTGATCCATCGGTACTTCTGATGAATCAAGGCCCCCACTTTGTCTCAACTATAATGGTTACTCACAATGTTCTCCTAGTTCCATTAAATCTTATAAGCCTTCATTGCTTTTCTTAGCTCTTTGAATGAAGGTCGTTTCCCGTACATTAAGACACCCGTACGATAGATCTTGGCGGCCAACCAACCGAACAACAAAATGGAGGCGACCAGAATGGCAAGTGACAGCCAGATTTCCAGCAAGCTCGCCCGCTCCAGACCAATCCGCAACAGCATAACGGTAGGAGAAAAGAACGGAATGTACCCAGCCACCTTAACGAAAATCGTATCAGGTGCGGCGATATTGAAGATACCGATATAAAAGGCTGCCAGTGACAGCACGGTAATTGGCATAATGGCCTGCCCCAACTCCTCGGTACGGCTAACAATGGAGCCCACCGCAGCGAACAGTACTGCATATAGAAAGTAGCCAAGGATGTAAAATATGAGACCATATCCTAGCACCGCGATATTCAGTTGCGACAGATCCAGTCCGGCAGAGCTAAGGATCACATTATTATGTGGCAGCATAAGATTGGCACACACAACGGCTGCAAAAACAGCAATTTGCAGCAGACCAACCAGGAAGATGCCGATAATTTTCCCAAACATTTGGGTCAACGGCGAAACACTTGTGATGAGAATCTCCATGATCCGTGAGCTTTTTTCCGATGTTACTTCTGCAGCAATCATATTCCCTGTCATCATGGAAGAGGTGAAGAATAATATCATCAATACATAGACCAAACCATAGTTAATCATTGAGGTTTCTTTTTCCTCTGTCCCTACAGCTCCCCCTGGTTCAGATGGACTGTCTACTTCTTTGCTATCCACCATTACAGGTGTACTGATTTCACGAATTTGATCGCTGGTCAACGATTTATTGCCCATAATAGCCTTGACCTTTGCTTCCTGAAGTCCCGTTTGCACCAATGTGATTACAGCCGGAGATGGCTCTTTTTCTACAGAGACGTACTCCACTTTGGGAAATGTGTCTCCCTTGGCGGTAGGCTCCGTAAACCGCACGTAACCTTGCAGCTTCCCATTTTTCAAGGCTTGCTGCATTGCTGGCGCTTGTACGCTGTCATAACGTACCCAGATGGCTGCAGGGTTGGACTGCTCCTTGGTAAACTGCTCCAGCTGATTCGCCACTTCTGTCTGGCTCCCGGCAATCAGCCCCAAGCGTTGATGCTCAGCTGCCGTTGTACCGGAACCTCCGGCCCCTTCTCCTTTAAACAAAGAAATCAAATATGGCAGATTCATGCCAATCGTAATAAGCAAGGCCAGTACCAGTGTCGTAATGATAAAAGATTTGGTCCTCGCCTTCTGACGAAACGTAAAACCGATCACCGTACCTAGTCTATTCATGGGAATCCCCCACCTCTCTTATGAAAATTTCGTTGAGCGTAGGTTCCTTGATCTCAAAATGCTCCACATCCGTTTGCCCCAACGCTGTTTGCAAAATTAACTTCGCCGCATCCGGCTGCTCAATATGCAGCATCCAGCCACGATCCATATTCTCTATGCTGCGTACGCCTGGCAGCTGTTCCAGCCCGCTCACTTCACCCGTAGTGATGAGACGAACTTTTTCACGTGGATAGCGGCCTTTAATCTCTTGCACACTTCCTTGCACCACAGTATTTGAGCGATGCAAAATCGTAATATGTCGGCACAGTTCCTCCACATGCTCCATACGGTGGGTTGAGAATAAAATCGCAGCCCCATCATCCCGTAATTCCTTCACCGTATCCTTAAGTAATTCGACGTTCACCGGGTCTAGTCCACTGAAGGCCTCATCCAAAATGAGCAGCGTTGGGCGATGCACAACCGCGGCAATAAAACCCATTTTTTGCTGATTTCCCTTGGATAGCTCCTCAATCCGCTTGTCATAATATTCCGGCACTCCAAAGCGCTCCAGCCAGTAGCGTAGGCTTTTGTCTGCCTCCTTGGCTGACATTCCGCGTAGCCTGCCCAAATAGTTAATTTGCTCGCTCACCTTCACCTTGGGGTACAACCCACGCTCTTCGGGCAAATAGCCCATTGTCCGCTGAAGCTCCTTGCTGTAGGGCTTGCCCTCATATTGGATGCTTCCCCCGTCAGGGTAAATCAGACCGAGCACCATGCGCATCGTTGTCGTTTTGCCTGCTCCATTGCCTCCCAGCAGTCCGTAAATCTCGCCGCCGTTCACATTCAGCGATATTCCATTTACCGCCGTATGGTTCCCATATTGCTTCACGACCTTTTCCAATTGCAGCATACTCATGATTGTTTTACCCCTTCCTTCTCCATAAATGTCTCTGCATTCGCAGATATTTGTCCTGCAGACCAATATACTAAAATATCATCCAGTTCCAGACGCCGCACACGGATGGGGCGAATCCCCGCTTGTTCCAATATAGCACTGGCCTCCCCGGCTGCCAGCGTTATAATTCGCTGTAAATTCCCATCACTCTCTGTCTCTACAACTCCCGGAAGCTCCGATGCCTCCTCTGGTGTACCTTCAAACCACATTTCCTTGCCATTTTCGAGCAGATGGTCTTTTTCCAGTTTGCCAAGCAGCCTGCCATCGTGCATCAAGACAATATAATCCGCCAAACGCTTGATCTCGTCCATGATATGGGTAGCAATAATGATCGTCGTTTTGCCGTTCTTCATACAATCCCGCAGTTCATCTAGCATGATTTTCCAAGCAAAAGGATCTAAACCTGATGAAGGCTCATCCAGCAGCAACACACGAGGGTGTGGCGCCAAGGCAGCAGCCAATTCAAATTTCCGACGCTGTCCCTTGGACATACGCGATAATTTCGTATGTGATGGAACCTGAAAGCGGTCCATTAAACGCTGAAAACGTGTTTCATCCCAGCCAGGATACCACAATGCTCGAAAAGCCGCTGCTGCTTCTGCCGTTAATCGATCCTCCTCACGAACCGGCTGCTCCGGTATATACCCAACCCATTGTCGTGTATCTGCCGGCATGCCGTCGGGGTATGCTTGACCGAACCAGCGAATCTCACCGGAATCCGGATGAACAAGCTGAGTCAGCAAATGAATCAATGTGCTTTTCCCTGATCCGTTATGTCCAGCCAAAGCGACCACATATCCTGGTTCAACCGTTAAATTAATCGGCCCAATATTCCGGTTACCCCGGGTTTTATAGACCTGGCTCATCTCAATAATTGGTGCTTTCCTCTGTATTTGCGTAGGAACTTCCACATGATTGTTCACAGCTGTCACTCCTTCACCTGGACTTCATACCTTCTTTTCACCATTTCTGCAAAAAGCTCCAATAATTCCTGCTCTGTCATCTGTACAGCGATGCCTGTGGCAATCGCCGTTTCCAATGCCTCGGTCACCGCTTTAAGGCGGTAACCTGAGCGCATATCATCCTCGACCAGAGCGACAAAGGTGCCCGTTCCCTGCCGGGTACGTAGCAAGCCTTCGTTCTCCAAATCCTGATAGACCCGCCGGACGGTGATTACACTACAACGAAGCGTCCCCGCAAATTCACGAATGGAGGGAAGCAGCGTTCCCGCTGCAATTTGTCCGGTTACTATGAGTGAACGAAGCTGCTTTTCAATCTGCGCATACAGCGGTTCCGCGCTATTCTCATCAATTTGCACTGGAATATTCACCTGCTTTCCCCCCCTTTTTTGTTATTTTTGTACACATACTACTAAGTTAAGTTCCGTTTCATGAGTTTACGCTGTGTCACCCGATAGGACACTGACATAGCCAGAACTCCTGCTAACAATGCTCCCCACATCACCGGGGACAACAGCAACCATTCCTTACTGTAAGAAGCCGTTATCGATACCAGATTGGCCCCACATACTCGAGCTATAATCGTAACCATCCCGCACATTAGCATGATCACAATAGATAGCCAGAAGTACTCTTTTCCTCTTTTCAAAAATTCCAAGTGAATATAAATGGCTTGAATGAGCATTCCGTAGCCTATCCAGGTCAGAGCAAACGATACAAAGAAACCTGTGCTGGCATATACCCGAAGCGTACCTGACAACGTAAACAAAAGAGCAAAAAATATCACACTATTCGCAACAAACGCCAACACCGCCTGTTGAATTCGACTCATAATTACTGCTTTCATCGGTATAGGCAAGGTGCGGAAAAAGGCTAGCATGTGCGTATAAGAATCTTCCTGCAAATATTTGAACGCTCGACGGTTATAAATGAACCCTAAAAACGGAATCAACGTCAGCATGATGAAATCAGCTACTGGACTCAAGGCTGCATGCTCACCCCATTGCACACTTACCGCAAAACTCATGGTAAATCCCAAATACGCAATAAACAGCAGCGTCCATAGTGCTGCATATGGATTCTTGCGAAAATCCTGACGGGTAATCATCCATGCTTGCTTCATGATCGTCATTTTCTTATCCTGATCCCTTCTGCACTGCCTGCGAATAACGACCTCGTTCGCTCTTCATTTCGAAGGTGTTACGACAGTATTCAGTGTTATTACTGTATATATCCTTATACACAGTATATAAACCAAGATTTACAGTTGTCAACCACCTGAACAATATTGTGCGTACAATCACAATAGCTCGTTTGGACCTATGCTACTCTGTAAATGAAAAACGTTCTCAATCGAGGGGATGAACAAATGGATAAAATACTGCATTGGGATGAGTCCATATTTAACCTTGTTAATCGTCATCCTGAAGTGAAGGACATTATGGTAGAACTAGGTTTTCACGATATTGCCAAGCCCGGTATGCTCCAAACCGCAGGACGTTTTATGACACTGTCCAAGGGAATTGCATTGAAAAAAATAGGTATGGAAACTGTGCAGCAGACGTTTATGCAACATGGTTTTACCATTCAAAAATAAAGGGGTTAACGATCATGAGCGAGCTAATTAACAACCGTGAACATACAGCACAGGAATTAACGGAGCGTCAGCGAACACTGAAGGAAATTATTAAAGAACTACATGCTGGGAAAAGCGTGGAGGAAGTCAAAGCGCGTTTTGCAGAGGCTGTTGGTGGAGTAAGTGTGGCAGAAATTTCAGCGATGGAGCATGCCTTAATGACTGAGGAAGGAATTCCGGTGTCGGAAGTCCAACGCCTCTGTTCCGTTCATACGTCGATATTCAAGGGCTCTATTGAGGATATTCACCGTCCTGCAGGACCTGAGGAACAACCGGGACATCCTGTTCACACCTTTAAGCTGGAAAATCGTGAGATCGAACGGCTAGTCAACTTTAAGCTGGCATTGCATGCAGAGCAATTTCAAAAAGAAGACAGTCCCAAGGTTATTTACAAGCTGCTTGAGGATTTAAGTCTGCTAATGGATGTAGACAAACACTATAGCCGCAAAGAAAATCTAGTATTTCCTTATCTAGAACGTTATGGGATCTTTGGTCCAACCAAAGTAATGTGGGGAGTGGACGACGGCATTCGTGCCGCAATCAAGGATGCGAAGAAGCTGCTCACCGAATATAACGGAGATCGTGAGCAGATCGGGAAGGCGCTTGCCCATATCATGAGCGAAGTGAATGAAATGGTATTCAAGGAAGAAAATATTTTGCTGCCGATGGCACTCAGTAAGCTGACCGAGGATGAATGGCTAAAAATAGCCCGGGAAAGCGAGGAAATCGGTTTCTGCCTGACCGCTCCTGAGCGTGAATGGATACCTGAACGGGCAGAGGACCCTGTAGAAGCCCTTGAGCAAAAAGAAGACACTTCTGGCACTCCGCAAGGGTTCGTACGATTTGAGACAGGGATTGTATCTGTACAACAATTGGAACTGCTGTTGAATCATCTGCCTGTGGACCTGACCTTTATCGATGAAAATGATGTTGTTCGCTATTTCTCTCACGGTAAAGAACGGATCTTTGCCCGCACAAAGGCCGTCATTGGTCGTACCGTGCAAAATTGCCATCCGCCGCAAAGCGTGCATGTCGTTGAGAAACTGCTGGAGGATTTTAAGGCCGGCCGCAAGGATGTTGAGGATTTTTGGATTCCAATCAAGGACAAATTTGTCTACATCCGTTATTTTGCCGTTCGGGATAACGAAGGACGCTATCTGGGAACGCTGGAATTCACGCAAAATATCGCTCCTATTCGCGCCTTGGAAGGACAAAAACGTATTCTATCGGAATAGCAGCCAGCCGTAAGCCACCATGTTCATGTTTTTGCCACCCATATTTATAATATGCTGTTCTACTATAGGCTTGGCCCCCAGTCTTTCATAAAAAGTACACGCTGGATTATCTGCCAGCACCCACACCATGACAGAGTGAATATCCATACTATTAAAATGTTGAAGCAAGCGTAGAAAAAGTCTTTTGCCGAGCCCTAAACTATGGTATTCACTCAAAACATAAATAGCCGTGATCTCTCCCCCATACGGGGGATATTCCCCTGACTTTTCCGGACCTCCACTCACAAATCCGATAATTTCCCCCTTTTCATTTTCAGCAACATATACGAGGTGACCGTCTTCAGTAGATAGATTCGCATTCCATAATTCTATTCTTTGCTCATAGGAAAGACGTTCCAGAATCTCGTCAGGCATGATATCTTTGTATGTCGTTCTCCAGCAGTCTACGTGCACCTTGGCGATGTCTTCGGCATCTGATATCATCGCTTCCCTGATCATCATGTGGGTTCCACTCCTAGTTTCCAATATTATGCCTCCTATTATACCGACGATCCGAATCTCGATCTATGATCTATAACAAGAATCTCATTGTTTGGTGAAGTGGATAGGCCATCCTAAAAAACTTACCAAGAGAGTCTTATGCACACGATCCGCACATTGGACTCCCTATGGCACAATACTCTTTTACGAGGTCAAAATATAAGGACCGTTCTTTGTAATCGCAATGGTGTGCTCATATTGAGCGCCCCAACTGCCGTCTGCTGTGCTGATGGTCCAACCATCATCCCCCCAGAGCACCGCGCCTTCGGGTCCGAGGGTAAATACCGGCTCAATGGTAATCACCATCCCTTCGCGCAGTGGCAATCCTGTTCTAGCACGACCGTAGTGGAGAACGTCCGGCGGTTCATGCATTTGGCGGCCGATCCCATGCCCGATCAGAGATTTGACGTTACCGTACCGCCGCCAGCCTGCCGCTTTTCCCACCGCATGCCCGATATCCCCTAATGTCCTGCCGGGGCGGGCAACGTCGATGCCTCGCATTAGCGCCTTATGGGTCTGCCGCAACAGCTTTGCTACCGGCCGGCTGATGTTACCCACTGCGTAGGTCCATCCCCGGTCAGCCAGCCACCCGTCCTTGTTGACCACAATGTCGATGGTCACAATATCCCCGTCATGAAGCACCCGCTCCGAGGGAAAGCCGTGACATACCACCTCATTGACCGAAGCGCAGGTAGCATAAGGGAACCCTTTATAGCCCTTTTGTTCAGGCGTAGCTCCACGCTTGCTTAGAAATTGCTCCACCCAAGCATCGATTTCAAGCGTTGTGATTCCCGGAAGAATACGACTTTCCAGCGTACGATGGCAATCTGCCAAAATACGTCCGGCCTCCCTCATGTAGCCGATTTCCTCCGGTGTTCGTATCGCTATTTCTATTGGAATCCGCCTCCTTTGAGCATACAAATTCACTAAACCTATCCCATTGTATGCAGGACGGACACAAAAAAACCGTCTCCTCTGTGGATGACGGTTTATAAAAGTCGTGTTTCTAGTTGTTCGTAAGCGAACCCTTAAGATACTGAAGAATTTATGCGGCCGAGTTCGTTTTCCACCACCATGGTCAACTCTTCCTCATACCCTCCTGTTATCCGGTATTTTCGCACATATTCCTTTACAAATTTTTTGGGATCCTTAGGCCGGAAAATTCGAGTCATTTCCCGCAGACTTTCCTTAACTTCATTATGACCTTTCGTTGCCATGTAACTCCCTCCCAAAACGTTGAAAATAAGTGCTCCGTTGAAGAGAATGCCGAAAAGTATTGATGTCCTTATGCAGTGAAGTAGTATGTCTTGTGCAGCTTAGGTCGGGAATGCCTTATGCAAGGCATGTACCTGACACTATTATTAACCGATTTTCTTTTGGCTGAATCACTACCCCATTATACCATATTCAGATACAGCTTTCAGCTTTCCAGTAAATTTACATTGATTTTACCTATCTTTTACGCTTCATATCATTTGGAGTTCTCAATTAGCTGCTGCATAGAGGTATACCTTATTTATCGGCTTTTGGAGCGTATGTGTTTGGGGTAAAATAAATAAACATAACAAGGGGGGAAAAGGATGAGCCGTTATGCTCCACTGTTCACTGCACCTGTTGCCCGTCTGTCTGCGCTGAACCTCGGAACTTGTGAAGAGGAAGACATCGATGCCTCCCTACTTGATCAGGCAGACCACGAAATCCGAGCCAAATTTCCGAAAATGCATAGCTTTCTGCTGCTTCGCCACGGCAAGCTGATCTGGGAACGCTATTACAACGGTCATGAAGCAAGCTCCCTGAACGATTTGCGTTCCGCAACCAAAAGCTTCACTTCCACGCTCGTCGGCATTGCTATGGCACGTGGGGATATGCCCGGACCAGAGACCGCTGTGCATAAGTTGTTGCCTGAGTATTTACCCAAGCGGAAGGAAACACTGCTAGAACGGATTACAATTCGTCATCTGTTGACTATGACGTCAGGCTTGTATTGGCAGACGGGCAAAAAGCTCGGTGAAGCCTTTATCCACCGTTTTCATCGCAGCAAAAGCTGGCCGTCCTTTGCCCTACGCTTACCTGTACAGGAGGATCAAATCGGCGTATTCCAATATCGCAGTGTGGATTCACATCTGTTGTCCGTTCTGCTCACCCGTTGCTGTGGGATTGACGCCTATACGTATGCTCTCCAGCATTTATTCGAACCGTTAGAGTTCGGGAGAAGTGGTTGGGCACAAGATCCAGAGGGCTACACCATGGGCCACATCGGACTGTATCTGACATCGCGAGACATGGCTAAATTCGGCGATTGCTGCCTTCATCAAGGCATCTGGAATGGCAGAGAATTGATTCCAGCCGATTGGCTGCATGAGGCGACGCAGCGACAGATTGAAGGCTATCCGGAATTCGGAGATTACGGATTCCAATGGTGGACTGGACGACTCCACGGCATTGATTATGCCTGTGCACACGGACATGGAGGACAGCAAATTTATCTGATACCGGAAGCGAATGCAGTCGTGGTATTTACAGCAGACAGCAAGGTAAGCCGTTGGAAAAACCCACGAACACTGCTAGAACGTTTCGTTTTGCCAGCCGTATCCTCCCTCAACTTGGAACGTTCCTAAAATGAGCTACATGTGCTTATTGAATATAGGGGGCTAAACAATCATGGAAGTCTCAGCACCAAAAATTCTAATATTATACGCCAGCTACGGGGAAGGACATGTGCAGGCCGCCCGGGCAATCATGGATAGTCTGCGAAGACTCGGACACTGCGAGGTACAACTACTCGACCTGATGGCTGAATCACATCCATGGTTGAATGGGCTGACCAAATTTGTATATATGCAAAGCTTCAAAACCATTCCACAGCTTTACGGCTGGGTCTATAACATCACGCGCGGTATGCAAGCTAAATCGGCCTTTGGCCATGTGTTGCATTCATTCGGAATGCGTCAACTTGCTCTCACACTGAAAAAGGAGTTGCCGGATCTCGTAATCCATACGTTCCCGCAGCTCGCTCTCCCGGCGTTACGCCGCAAAATGGGAATGAATTTGCCTATTGTCAACGTGGTTACAGACTTTGACCTGCATGGGCGCTGGCTGCATCCCGATATTGATCGCTACTATGTAGCCACTGAGGATCTTCAGCAGGAAGCCGCACAGCGAGGAATACCTATCGAACGTATTGCCGCGACCGGGATTCCGATTCACGCTTCTTTTTATAACCTATCTGTCAACGAAGTCCCTGATCAGCAACAGGTAATCCCACCGTTACAAACTGAGACGACCACGTTGCTCATTATGGCAGGTGCATATGGTGTGTTATCCGGCATACTGGATATCTGTCGTCATTTAAGCCGACTTCCGCAGCTACGACTGCTGATCGTCTGCGGACGCAACCAGCAGCTAAAAGCAGAATTGGATGCGCTGTATGCGGACCACCCCGACATCTACACCTACGGATTTGTGGACTACGTCCCGGCACTTATGCGAGCAAGCAATCTGGTGATTACAAAGCCCGGTGGTATCACACTCTCGGAAAGCATCGCATCGGGTTTACCTATCCTGGTGTTCAAACCCGTACCCGGGCAGGAACTAAATAATGCTCTGTATCTGCAGCAAAAAGGAGCTGCCCGCATTGCTCGCACAACAGAGGAACTGATTCAACATTGTCTGGATCTGATCTCCACTCCCTCTCTTGCTAAGGAAATGAAGCAGGCGATTGAGTTACTTCGCAAACCTCATCCCGCAGACCAAATTGCCGAGGATATTTTACTGCAGCTTGTGGATAAAAGAACCTCTGTCCGGACAAATTAACGAAGAATAAGCCAGACGGAGGGGATACCAATGGAACACAAAGGAAAGGATTTACTCCCACTAACGGGTGAAAAGGTAGAAGTGGATGGTATTTATGTGGATGAGGATGGACATGAGCAACATTTGCACAGAGGCCAGCACTTTCCAGCTGATGTTATTTTGGGTACTTCCGAGTGGAAAATGACCGAATATGCCTTTGATAACCATCACGAAGGACGTACCGATGAACGACTTATCCCCAAAGAGGATGACAAGAATAAAATGGGTAAAATCACGCACCCACGCCGCCATTTAAAAACTGGTGACCGATAATTACGGAAGCATATCCACAATTACACCCAATATGTTGATAGTTTGTGGACAAACTGTGTGCAAAGTATGAATTATCGTAATATTATCTACAGATTGTGCACAAATTGTGTATAAATCATGTTACTTCTGTGGATAAACATTAATATGCGGTGGATAAAGTGTATACAACATGTGCAAAACATGTGCATAACCGTTTAAAAGGCTGAACGAATTCTTTTCGTTCAGCCTTTTTCGTATTTTTATACACATTCTCTAATTCATTTTTTTACCGAGATCGGGTATGTTCGAACAAGAACATCGCTCCCGGAACGATGAGTTGCCCAAACAAGACTCTATCCCATTAACGGAGACTATTCAAAAATTCGCAAATAGCGCATAGAGGAGTGTAAAATGGAAACGGGGACGAACAGAGTCAAAAGAAGGAATTACCGAAATGTAAAAAGAGTAGGGGTGATCCGAATGGCATCTATTAAAATCCTTTCACTTAATGTCGGCATGCCCAAGCAGATCCAGTTTAATCAGAAGGACGTTTCTACGGGGATATTCAAGTCGGCCACAGATGAATATTTGTATTTATCTTATCTAAACTTCGAAGGGGATGGGCAGGGCGATCTAGTTCATCACGGGGGTAAAGAGAAAGCTGTATGCGTCTATCCCTACGAGCACTATCCGTTCTGGGAAAATGAATTGCGGAGACCGCTCGATTACGGCGCGTTCGGGGAAAATTTAACGATAAAGGGTTTGCTAGAATCCGACGTTTGCATTGGAGACGTCTTTAAGCTTGGCAAAGCTATCGTTCAAGTTAGCCAGCCGAGACAGCCTTGCTACAAGTTGTCCATCAAGTACGGCGTACCGGACATGCCCTTGAAGGTACAGCAAACAGGCTACACGGGATTCTACTTCCGCGTTCTGGAAGAGGGAGTTGCCTCTAAAGCCGACGGACTATCCCTCCTCCATCGCCATCCGAAAGCAATTACAGTTTCATTTGCCAATCGAATTATGCATCAAGAGAAGGATCATATCGAGGGTATTAAACAAATTCTCGAAGTGGAAGAATTGTCCGTAAACTGGAGAAATACGTTTCTAAAACGTTTGGCGGGAACCGAAACGGATTCTCGGGAAAGACTATCAGGCAATTCGTAAGGTGGAAGTGGTTCAATGAGTTAGTATGTTTTGTGTAGAGTCAACTTTTTTACCGAGATCGGCATATCCTTCAATCCTATCCTCATAGCTTGTATAGTACGGAGACTTAGCTTGAATCTTTTATAAAGGAGGATATGCCTGACATGTCAGTCTATAAGTCTTCCACAGGATTGGATGAAAATATAGCAGCTGTCCTGTGCTATTTGTTCGCCTTTATTGGCGCGCTGGCCTTTGTCATGCTGGAAAAGAAAAGCCGATTCGTATTATTTCACGCACTGCAATCCATACTTCTTTTTGTAGCCCTCATGATCGGACATGTGCTGGTCGGATTCATTCCGCTACTCGGTCCTTTCCTCGCTTCCCTGCTAACGCTGGCAAGCCTTGCCTTGTGGATTATCTTGTTAATTCGTGCGGGACAAGGAAAGTGGCTCAAGCTTCCCTGGATAGGCGATCTGGCTCTTCATCAAGCTCGGCAGTTATGAAAACAGCAAAAAACCTTGATCCTAAGCAAGGAATCAAGGTTTTTTATGTTTGGGCAGTTCATTTTTTTACGCTAGCTTCTTCTGTCATATATGGATGTGTCCCAGCTTATCTGGATTAACCATTAAATAAAAATTCTGAATATGCTCCCCGTCCGGTGTCAGTATGAGGCATAAGGTTTCTCTCACTTCACCGTCTTTCAGAAATGCCAGCTGAACCTCACCATTAATGACGGTGTGGACCACATCTCTTTCTCGTAAAACGGTTAATACCCGACGAGAGGTCAACAGGGCGAGAACGCCTTTGCGTACAACCATCGGCCTCATCACTGTATGCACATTACCTCCACCATCTGACACGAATATAGGTTGTTCAGCCAGTAGTTCAGCATAGCAGTCACATCGTAGGCGAGAAAAGCGGTTGTAAAACGCTCCAGCAGTTTTACCCGGGAAGAGTTATTTATATTAGGACTGATTGGAGCTTCAGGAGCAGATTCTCCGGAAGATAAAATACGACGGGAACGACTGAACAACTGCCGACAGTTGCTCTCGGTCTTGCCCAGTAATTCTGCAATTTCTTTATAATCATATTGAAAAGCTTCTCTCAGCACAAAAACAGCTCGCTCTATCGGTTTTAGCTGCTCCAGCAGAACCAGAAATGCGTAAGAAATCATATCTTTACGTTCCAACCAATCGGCAGGGAGATCTGCACTCTCACCCAGCGGCTCCGGCAACCATTCTCCTACATATGTCTCTCTTTGCTTACGCGCAGAATTCAGTAGATTCAGACACCGATTCATCGTCATTTTGGCTACATAGGCTTTGGGATTCTGTATATCATTCAGGGGCTTATTCTCCAGCTCAACAAAACAGTCTTGAACGACATCCTCGGCATCCGTAACCGTTCCAAGCATGCGATAAGCAATGGCAAAAGAATATTTGCGATATTTTTGATACAGCTCCTCCAGACTTACATCCACCGATTCCCCCGATTCTTGTTCAATCCCTTGTTCTTTGCCAGTCAAAACGTAGCCCCCTGTTCATTAAAGACTGCCTGGATACATCCCGGTCGCGATGGCAATCCGGTTCCAGCTGTTGATCACATTAATGGCAGTGATCAAATCTAAGTACTCTTCCTCTGTAAAATGTTCTCTGACTCGATTATACAAGTCTGTGGGTACCCCTTGCTCTGAAATATGAGTGACCGCTTCAGCTAATTCAAGCATAGCACGTTCTTTTTCTGTGAACAAAGGAATCTCCCGCCATAAAGCAAGCTGCAAAATGTGGTCAGCATAATCCCCTAGTTTTAGCAAATCCTTTGCATGCATATCAAGACAATAGGAACAGCCATTGATTTGGGATACTCTAATTTTCAGCAGTTCGTACAATACTTTGTCTGTAAAACGACCGGAAATATATTTTTCCATCTCCATCATTGCCTTGAATGTACTAGGACTCACTGCTCTGTGGTTAAATCTTAAACTCACGATACATCGCCTCCATTATTGGTTTACATACAGAAGACAAATGAACATGTGATTTTGTGACAAAGTGCAATACATCAATTTGGAATTGCCCTCAATTGACATAGCATGTATTATAGATAAATGATTTTATGCAAAGAAGGTGTGCACTCACATGAGTGGAAAAGGTTTTATTAAAGAATTTAAAGAATTCGCTGTACGGGGTAACGTGATTGACCTCGCAGTCGGTGTTATCATTGGTGGAGCGTTTGGCAAGATTGTTACTTCTGTGGTAAACGATATTATTATGCCTCCGATTGGTAAACTTCTAGGCGGTATGAATTTTCCAGACTTATATGTAGCTTTACAAGCTGCCGACCCTCTAAATGCTGACGGTACACGCAAGACTTTGGCACAAGCCAAGGAAGCAGGGATTGCGGTCCTTGCCTATGGTCAGTTTATTAATGTCCTGCTAGATTTCCTCATCGTGGCCTTCTGTGTGTTCATGCTGGTCAAAGGGATTAACATGCTGAAGCGCAAAGAGGAAGAAAAACCTCCTCAGGAAAAAACAATCAAGGAATGTCCACATTGCCTGTCCGAAATCCCTATAGCTGCTACCCGCTGTGCACATTGCACTTCCAAGCTAGAGGGATTCGTTGAAGCACGCTGACTCGAACTACATTCCTATGAATACAACAAACGGCTTAAGACGGTGCATCGTCTTAAGCCGTTTTTAGCATGGCTCTAAAAATCATTAATTGAAGTTGGTGATAATACCCCGAGGTCTGACTGGCAAACCTTCTGCGTACAGATGGGAGACATCACCGAAGCCAATGCAACGGGGAACTGCCCATTCCTTGGAGCGTTCATCAAACAAGATGGTGGTTACGGAGCTAGGCGGCATCCAAAAACCGGACCAGACCAAAGCCAACGGTAGTTCCAACAGATGTGCAAGCCAGGTTAGCCCGAAGCCGCCATGACAAAATACGGCTACCCTGTCTTCCGTGTGCTTCAGAATTCGGTACCTGCCCTCCACCCGCTCAAAGCCTTGCCGCTTCAAAAATTCATCAGAATGAACTTTCAGTCGCTCGAAGGTTTCAGGACTTTGCGTCCCCTGATAATAGGAAATGTCCTTCCAAGAATCATGAGTCGGCAGAGGCGACCCGGAACGAATCACTTCACCAGGCAAATCCCAATGGGAAAGACGACCGTATGGAGTATCCTCCAGCTTTAGAGCCAGCTCCTGCGTCCAGTCCTCCACTTCATAAGTCATACCGAGAGAGTCGGCGGTGTACCGCATCGTATCCAAGGCCCGTCCCAAAGGAGAGACGTAAATACGGTCCAGTCCGTGACTGGACAGCCGTTTGGCCAATGCCTTGGCTTCCAAATGACCCTCTGGCGTGATGGTGTTGTTAGGATAATCGGGGTCTGCATGTCGGATAATATACAATCTCATTATTTGTTCTCCGTTCCTATGAATGGCGACAGGATCGCTTTATCTCATTCCAACAGTGAGTTTTCCTAATTTTTAATGCTTATTCAGCAAGGTTTCCAAAATCGCGCGCAAATCCCTGTCTTCCTGATAAACTTCCTCACCCGTATCCAGCTCAATTACCCGGATATATGTATAGTTCGCTCTGGCATCGACGGGTTTAAAAATCAATTCCTCGGGATTGTCTGGACGCACATCATAGCCCATATTCTTGAACATATCTGTTATTTGATCAATCCCCGGCTTGCCTCCGCTTTCCAGCATAATCAGCCCACGCAGTTCCTTGGGCTCCTCTGGATGCATGACTCGGAAATGTACAATACATTCCATGTAAAATCGCTCCTTTCAATCATAAAGCTATGTTATGGCGCAAATCCCCATGTTCCCAGCATACCCCAAAAGCTACTCCGCATTCCACATCGTCCATCATATCGTCAGAACGGAAAACACGTTATACTGTAAAGTAGACTTTGATTTTCTGCATATGATAGGAGGAATCACGATGACTAGCGAGCTTCTGGATATCTACGACGATGAAGACACCCCCCTCGGCACAGCCTCCCGACAGGAAGCACATGCCAAGGGCTACTGGCATCATACCTTTCACTGCTGGCTGGCACGAGACACCTCGACAGGCCGCCGCTTGCTATTCCAACAGCGTCAGGATACAAAGGACACCTTTCCCGGATGCTACGATATTACAGCCGCCGGGCATTTGACTTCAGGCGAAGATATGTCCCAGGCGGCTCGCGAGCTGGAGGAAGAACTAGGCATTTATGTTCCCTTTACCTCCTTAACACCACTGATGACCGTTCGGTATGAAAGTAAAGGTACCGCACAGGGCACCTCTTTTTGGGATCGGGAGGTCAGCTCGGTGTTTGGACTGCTGTCCAACCAGCCCCTGGAAGCCTATTGTCTCCAGCAGGAAGAAGTAGCCGGACTGTACGAAGCAGACCTTGACCAAGCACTAGCCCTGTTTGAAGGCCATATTCCATTTATCGAAGCCCAAGGTATTACGTCGGGGCCGAACCCGGAAAAAACTCGCCGCCTGATTACACCGGATCAATTCGTGCCTCATCAAGCGGGCTATATTACATCTGTATGCCGGGCCCTGATGGAACTTCCCTCCCAGTAATCCTTATACTATTCTCCGGCTGACATATATTTGCCGATAATGCTTTCATACCGCCAGCCATATCGGGTCGACAGCTCGCTGCCCATATCATGCTCCAGCTCATACAGAATAAGATCCTGGGCAAAATGATCAAGCAGCAAACCTGTCATCACCGGATGCTCGGTAATAAGCGCCTGTGTCGGGCAATTCTCTCCCCGCATACCCAGCATGCACCAACGCCGATCAATAACAAAGGAAAACTTACGCCCTGACGTTTCCTGTCCGTCTGTACCAGACGCACGCGGTAGCCACGGTCCCAACATACTTTCTCCGTTGTCGCAGGACCATAGCAGACGCACACCCCGACTCTCGGCTTTTTTCAACGCTTCCCGCAACAGTTCGGCTTCCTCGCGCCACAAATCCAGCACAATCTCATGCTCTGCCCGTTCCAGCTCGCGTGTCAGACTTTCCAGCACCTTCCGGTCACCTTCCACGTTGTAGAAGGTCGGCTTGGCTGGTTCTGTTCGTGGCATCTCCTTCTCCACCGCCAGCAGGGACTCCCGCATCTGCCCTTCGATCATCCGGGTCAGCTCACCCGGCGGCAGCATGCTGTAGCGTACAGGCTCTCCCGCACTCGCTCTGAGATATCCCTGCCCGGCCAAACGCTGCAAAGCTGCGTACACGTTGGAGCGCGATGCCCCCAAACGCTTAGCAACTTCATAGCCGGAAGCCGCATTTTGTCTCGAAAGCTCGACCATCACCTTGGCTTCCATCTCCGTAAAACCCAGATTCCGCAGATGTTGCAGCAAACGCTCCATATGTTCTGTTCCCCCTATGCTGCCCGGCGTTATGTCTGTGTCCTGCGGCAGCCTGTTCGGCTGCGTCAAATCTGTTCAGCTCCACAGCGCGGGCACCATTTGGAGCCTTTGGGTAATTCCGCTGTGCAGATTTGGCATTTTACATTTTCGCGTATTTGCGTTGACGGTGTTGCCGGCTTCTCTGCCCCCGAATTGTTGGCCTTCCAATATCGAATGCGCTCGTCCAGCTCCTCCTGACGCTCCCGTTCACGTTCCAGTTCTTCAAGACGATGGTGTTCTTTCTCCAGTTCTTCCTGACGACGGCGCTCCCACTCTTCATCGAATGCCGCTTTTTCTTCCGGAGTAAAATCAGACACCGTGTAATTGCGGTCTGATTCCGTTGGATCGTGCGTTTCATACCGCTCATCCTGTTCATGCCGATCGATTACTTCATCTTCTGCATACTCCATGTAGGCAGGCACAGCATCCTTCGCTGCCTCAGGCTTGCGCAGATCAAAAGAATAGGCGTCTGTTGGTACCTCTTCCCGCACGGCCGCTACTTGCTTGGAGGCAGCCTGCCCTCCATTTAACTTGCGTCCGCATTTGGGACAAAAGTTCGCATCCAGCGGCACAACTGCACCACAGGTACATAAATGGGCGTTTTTCAATTCTGCAATTCTACTGCGCAGCTCATCAATTTCATCCTGAAGCTCATCACAAGCAGTAGACAACTGTGTCATCTCGGTTTCAGCCACTGACATATCGGATGCCCGGTAGCCTTCGTAAAAGATTTGACCCATTCGTAAGAAATGAACATCCATTTCCTGCTGAATCGTTGTAATTTGCGAATTAATCTTACTAATCTCGACAGCATGCTGCGCCTTTTCTGTTGCGCGATTAGCGCCTTCCTTTATACGTTGAATCAGCTTCATCGTCATTTCCTCCCCATATCCAGCCGGATTTCACTGTACCGTCCGTATATCCCAAAGTTTTTTTCTGTTGGCAAGCCTCGAACTCCTGTATAATGGAATGCGGTCATATCGCCTGTTTGAGGCTATAGGCATTGGCGTCAGCCTATTAACATTCTGACGTTCCAGCTCTAGATCCGCATGAATTCAGCACCATTTTAGTCCATAGTCTTGTTCTTATCATCAACTCAAGCTGACTAGAACTCTATCATACCAAAAACTACCCCCATTTGTGAAAATGGAAGATTTTAAGAACGAAAGGGGTTTCAGGATCATGAACCCAAATCCTGCATTTTACCCCCGACCCATCGGGGTTCCTTATTCAACGACGATCCCTCAGGCACGTCGAGCTTCTATGGATACCAGTATAACGCTGGTGCCCGACACCGACCAAGACGCGACTTTTTTCCGTGCTATAGAGAACGCGGGCATTCATCTGAACCGCCCGCAAATTCAGGCTGTACGCCACGGTAAAGGCCCGCTTCTGACGCTGGCAGGGGCTGGCTGCGGCAAAACCACGGTGCTGGCGGCCCGTGCAGGCTACCTTATGGCGATGCGGGATGTTCCTGCATCGTCCATCCTGCTGGTGACCTTCACCAGCAAGGCCGCTGCCGAAATGAAGCTGCGCATCGCGGGACTACCCGGTGTGCGACCTGCCGCTGCACGCGCAGTCCAGGCGCGTACCTTCCACTCATTCGCTTTGGCGATGCTGCGACATCGCGGTGTGCAAGATGAAGTGTTCGGTGAAACACAGGCCCAGCATACCGTTATGAAAATGATGCTGCGCCAGCTTGGACTGAGTGAGGCTTTCCAGCCGGAAAGCCTGCTGTCCGCCCTCTCCGCCTGGAAAGCGGAAGGCCGTAGCGCAGATGAGCTGCCGGAAACCATACGCGAGGAAGCAGATGCCAAACGTGCCATGCTCGCCTATGAAGCGTGGAAACAGGAACGGAGCAAAATGGATTTTGACGATATTCTGCTGCGTGCCTCCGTTCTCCTGCGTGATCCGGATGTGCTTCTGCCGCTTCAACGACGTTTTTCCTATATCATGGTCGATGAATTTCAGGATACGAATGCCCTGCAATACGAAATGGTGCAACGATTGGCTGCGAGGCATCGCAATCTGATGGTCGTCGGAGATGATGACCAGACGATCTATACCTTTAATGGAGCCCGCCAGGAATCCATTCTGGAGTTTGATAAGGTCTATAAAGATGCAAAGGTCATTACTCTTGATATTAATTATCGCAGTGATGCACGCATTTTGGGGCTGGGCTCCAACATCGTCGCCAAAAATGTTCATCGACGCTCCAAACGTCTTGCGGCTGCCGGGCGTGAGGGCTTGCCGCCACAGTTTGCCACCCCATCTGGGCCTGAGGAAGAGGCGGGACATATTGTTACTCATCTGCTCGGGCAGGTAGAAGAAGGTCGTCTTCGCTATCGGGATATCGCTATTTTACATCGGACAGCCAGCGGAAGCCGATCTATTTTTGAGCAATTAATTATGCGGGATGTCCCATTTATTCAGTACGGAGCAGGAGCCGTATTTTACGATCAGTCTCTGATTCGTCCCTTAATGGATCACTTGCGCTTGTCGCTGAATCCCCGTCGAATGGAATCCATTCCAAGTACCCTTGGACCGCTGTATGTCTCCCGTGAGGCTGGGATGGAATGGATTATGCGCGAAGAGAAACAGCAGGCTAAAAAATACCCGCTAATCCACCTCAGCCGCTGGGATCGACTACGTGATTTTCAGCGTGAACAGGTGAAAGAACGCATTCGGTTGATTCGCAGTCTCACTACCATGAAGCCTGCCTATGCCATTCAAGAAATGCGGCGCGTCTTTTATGACAAGTATTTGGAAAGCGGAGATACGGGCGCGTGGACACATTATAAGGAAACGATGCAAGAAAGTCTGGAGGAGCTTGAAACGGCAGCCAAGCGCTTTGACACGGTAGAGGCATTCGTCAACTTTGCGGACGAGCTTTCAGAGCGCCACCGCCAGATGGAATCTCTGCGCAGAGAGGAAGACAGCGATGCTGTTCGGCTCATGACGATCCACCGTGCCAAGGGACTGGAGTTCCCTTGCGTATATTGGATCGGAGCAAGTGAAGGCATCCTTCCGCATAGCTCGGCTCTACACAGCGAGCTGCCAGAGGACCGTCGGGCAGGCGCCGCCCCCGCAACGGCTGTGGATAACGATGCTGCGCTGGAGGAAGAGCGCCGCCTCGCTTACGTGGCCGTCACCCGGGCGAAGGAGCTGCTGTACATCACCTCCCCCGCCTCCAATCACGGCAAGCCTGCCGCCGTGTCTCGCTTCTTGCTGGAAGCATATGGGGTCACTCCCCCCGAGACTTCCAAGCCGGACACGCGTCGCAGCAGCTTTGGCCAACCGAAGGGTACTTCGGGTTATGGCAGCCGGGCCGGGGGTGGTTCGCCAGCGTCTGGCACGGCAACCCGCGTGAGCAGCAGACCGGGGTCAACCCCAGCCGCCACTACAGCACGGACGGCCTCGGCGGCGGCTAGGTCACAGACAGAGCCACGCGTCGATGTGCCTGTGTGGAAATGCACGGACGCCGCCTGCAAAGCGTGGATGCGGCGCGACACAGTAGGTGGACGCCGCACAACTACGGCTAGTGCAGGCACGCCACCGATGTGTCCGCTTTGCTCCTCCCCGATGACGGAGGGAACGCGCAACATCCCGGCCAGATAAGTGCGAGGCGTATATAGCCGCTATGGAGCTGTACTCCCACTGCATTCGTCATTTCCAGTCCGGCTTGTGCAGACCTGTAATGAATCCAAAAAAGCACTAATCTACATTTTCCCGGCACCCTGCAAAAATAAGTTTTAGACAGACTAAATCAAATAAAAAACGGTAGACTAGGATGTGAGAATAAAATCCTAATCTGCCGTTTTTTATATATCATTTTATCTAAGTTAACCCTCATTTATTCTAGATAAATTTCGTTGAAAATTGAATCCTAAAAGGAGAGAACATATAATGAAACTTTCAGGAAATACAATACTAATTACGGGTGGAAGTACTGGAATAGGATTAGCTTTTGCAGAACGATTTTTAAAAGCTGGAAATAAAGTCATTGTTTCTGGACGACGTGAACATGTACTTCAAAAAGCGAAAGAGAAATTGCCTAGCCTTATTACTCATGTTAGTGATTTGAATATTGAATCCGAGCGTATAGCATTATCGGATTGGGTAACAACCAACTATCCAGAAGTAAATGTGTTAGTTAACAACGCCGGTATCCAACAACGCTTTAACGTTCTAAAAACGGATGCAAAAAACAATTGGGATTATTTCAGTAAAGAAATCACAACTAACATTGAAGCACCTTTCCATCTATCCATGCTGCTGGCTCCATATTTTGCAACAAAAGAAGAGGCGACTATCATTAATGTCACTTCTGGGTTAGCTTTTACGCCGTTTGTGATTGCTCCGATTTATTCAGCAACGAAAGCGGCACTTCATTCATTTACAATTAGCCTAAGACACCAACTTTCTGATACGTCTGTAGAGGTAATTGAAGTTGTCCCTCCGGCAGTGAATACAGATTTAGGTGGAGCAGGATTGCACACGCAAGGAGAACCATTAGATGACTTCGCAGATGGAATTTTCAAAGGATTAGAAGAAGGTAAAATAGAAATCGGATATGGTACTTCTGTGGCTCGCCTACGCATGTCACGAAATGAAGTCGACGAACACGTAGAAAATATGTATAAGGCAACGAAAAACTCAATAGAATAACTTGCTTAATGAGCCATCCTTTTGCGGGATGGCCCTTTCCTTTATTTCGCTTTTTATTGATTTACCTTGTAGAATTTGCTGGCACGTTATCATAATTCCCAAATCTCATTTCTCACGATTCGTCTTTATCGAAATAATCATCTGGCAAATGTAGTTCTCGCAAACAACCGATAAATTTTTCTTTGAAATTCGGATTTTTTTTATATTCCGGCCATACCGCCTTATAGTAAGGCAGCAACTTCTCATGTGGAATAATGCCCCAGTATAAAATCATGTTTTTCAGAACCTGCGGGTCGCCCCCTATCAACATCTGTTCAATGATCTGCCAGCTTCCCTGCTTGTTTTCGCAACTACGCGCGGCATAGATGGCAGTGGTCTGCATTTTCGGGTCGGCGTGACACAAGAAAGGCGCAAAATTTCGGAGCGTAATCTCACCGTAATCCTCTAAAATATATCCTGCATAACGCAACGTTTCCGGGTCATGAATCCTGTCAAGACTTTGCAAAATCACTGGAATAAATTCCGTTAAATTTGCTGTTTTACTGGAAGCGTGCAGAATCGTTAAAGCTTGCAGAAAATCCCTATGTTCGTCCAATTGCAACAATTCCAGAAGATATTTTCTCCCCGTGTCAAAAGAAGTTTTGCAGATTAGCCAAACAGCTGTGGTCCGATTTTTTGGGCTTTGCTCCGCAATGTTTTTCAAAAAACCAAGGGTTGGCTGGGCAACTTCCTTAAACTTGAACATTCCATCAAGCGCCTTTGCTTGGATTTCTTCGTTTGGAGCGCTCTGATACATCTGGATCAGTGCATTCTCATCACCCGGCATTCGACTGCCAAACCACCCGATATCATAATCCAAAATAATTTCATCCAGCCAGCGCTCGTACCAGTCCAGAAAGCTGTCTTCATAGACAAAGAAAAAGGGATGATCGGGATGAAAATCGGAGGTGTACACAATTCTCCCCCTGTATTTCCCTTCAAGTACGAGATACATGTCGTATTCGCAGCCTTGGGTACCTATGCACAACATGCCGCCCAGCACCTTATTACGGGCGTCATCGTATTCCTCATCAGGGATGTCCTCATCCTTGGTCAAGGGCTCAATCAGATGGTTCCATTCCTCTTTGGCCATCCCGGGATGCAAAACGGATTTTGCCAGGAGTGCCTGACGCTCGGTGTAGGAAGTTGCCTTTTCAATCGGATAAATTCCATAATAGGGTCCGGCGCCTCCGTTGCCGATGTTTGTTAAAAACAGCGCGTAAGGCTCGGGTAGGGTGACTTGATTGTGGGCTTGCCAGTCCGCCAGCTCTTTTGCTGTAAGCTTCTCTTTAACCCTGTACTGATGTGAGGATGCTCCAAACACCGAGAAATCCTTGTCTTTGCGCATAGCCTGATTCAGTTTGTCTTTTATTCGATCCAGTTGCGTTTCTTTCTTCCCAAACCACATATCTGCACCCTCCAGTTGACTTAGCCAGTTTCCTTTATTTGCTTATCCAGCAATTTCATTCTTTATGGGTCTTACCTCTTTACATTGATATGTATCTTTTTAAGTAGGTTTTTATAATACGGTGGATACTGTTTAATTGAAGTATGAAAAGTGATCGCGCATAAAATGAGTTAACGTATCCTCCAAATTGTGATGCTGTTTCATATATTGGAATAAGATGGACGAAGTGAGCACGATTTTAGAGTTCTCGATACTAATAATCCATGACGGTGGCTCCTCAGGATTATAACTAAATTCAGTTACGATGCCGTATGCTATACCTAGTTTATCCATTCTCTTGTGTAAAATTTGATATATCTCATCAGTCAGTTGATGAATATTAATATCATTCTGTTCCAAAACCTTCTCCCTCCTCCTTCGTCAATCAATAGATAGTTTAAAATCAACAATCGTCTGTTCAGCCGTAACCTCATAGCCTAAACCCTTGTAAAGTTGTACAGCAACTTGGTTCTCCTCCATTACTCCCAGATAGACATCTGATGATAGCGTTCTGCCCAGTTTTGTAAGTTGGCTCGTCAAGTGCTTTGCTAGCCCTTTCCCTCTGTGAGCAGGGCTTGTATATATGTTTCCGAGCTCCACGAGCTTAGAATCATAAAAGTGAAAGCCACCTACGGCAATAAAATGACCACATTCCTTGATCCCAAGGAAAGGATATTGTTCGAGTTCGCTCCTCGTAAAAAATTTCATGCCCCCATTTCGTAATAAATCCACTATTTCTGGAACTTCGTTTTCCTTAACTAACTCAGCCAAGTTAGAATCAAGCAGTTTCGATTGATCCATATGTTTCATCGTTAAGAAACGTTGTGGGTTACCCGTTATGAGCCCATGAGACTGAAAAAGTTGTAGGTCACGATCACACAGGATTGTACCACAAACGGTATTTTTCTTAAGTTGAATGAGTTCCTCAGTAAAAGCAATAAGAGCTGAAAAGTTAAGTTTCTCTCGGTTTATGCAGTGGAAAGAAAATGCAGGGAATGAAAGCCCGCAAAAGTATGCTAAGACCCCTGTCAGCTTGTCATCTACATATTGACCAACAAATTTAGCCTGCTCCTTACGTTGGCTTAAATAGCTATAGAATAACAAGTGTTGGTCTCTATGAATCTGGTTCGTTAATTGATAAATAGTTTCGTCGCTAAGCAGTCGATGAGAAATCATGTATTAGTCCCTTTCATTCCCATGTGGGTAATATTCTTATTGGCATAATACCACAAATGGAAACGATCCTTCCCGCTTATCCCATGTAGCCTCTTGAGTTATACATTTCAAAAAATATAAAAATTGTTTGCTATCGAAGTATAAAAATCCATAATTTAAGGATGATTTTCTCCGAAATTCATTGTATGGTTCCTGCCTCGCCTCTAATTTATGATGAAATTAAAGAGAGGTGAGGTCCTAAAAAATTAATGACAAATATTGAAAACGCATACAAAAGAAGAAAGAATGCTTAAAAATGCAAGCTGGTCCTTAATCACCTGTCATCGATTACTTCAAAGTGTACTTAATATGTACACACTAATGAAAGCGTTTTCTGTAATATGCGTTGCAGGTCAATCGAGGCGGTAACATCTACTAATTCAAGGAGTGAATAATATGCCAGATCCATGGAAAAGAAGGTCTTTCGGTATTCTCAGCTTTGTTCTCTTATCCTTTTTGTTGGTATCTCTCAGTTTAATTCCAAGCTTAGCAAAAGCAGAATCAGCTCCCTTGGTCACCGGTGTTGAAGACCGAACGGTGATGAATGCAAGTCAAGATTTATCCACTAACGGCAATTCCTCTCCTATAGTCGTCAGCTCCAAAGATGCAATTCTTCAAGGTTACGGTGTAGAAAAACGGGATACACCCTATACCGGCGATACGCTTTATAAAGGCGATGGCTATGTATCCTTCTTTTATGACTATGACCCTAATTCCGGCAAGTCTGACGGGACGGCTACGTTTAAAGTGAACGTGCCTACAGCAGGTCTTTATAGGCTGAGCCTCGGCTACTACATTCCGGTGGACACCGGCTCCAAGGATACCAGCATCAAGGTCAATGGCACCATGGCTGAAAACATAACGCTGGCTGCTCCTCCGAAAGGTGCGGCGGTGAACGAGAAAATGGTAACTAAGATCATGCTGAATGCTGGCACAAACGAGCTGACTTTTTCAAGAGGCTGGGGATATTACGGGATCGAGTATGTGAAGGTTGAATTCGCCAATCTGCCAGCTGCAATAAGCAAAATGGAAGCCGAAGACGGAGCCATTACTGGTGAGGTCAGCATCGAAGCTGCTGATACGGGTTATTCCGGTACCGGTTATGCAGCCTTTAAAGGCACAGGGTCGTTAACCTTTGCCTATAACGCAGCCTCAAGCGGGCTTTACAATCTTGCAATCGGTTACAGTAATCCCAATGGAGACAAAAAGACCCAATTGGTGGTCAATGGCCAGACCAGCGAAACATCACTCCCGACAACAGCAAGCTACACAGAGGTATCTGGCGGTAAACTGATGCTGAGTGCGGGAAACAATACCATACAGTTCAATGTCGATTCGGACCAATATCATATCGACTACGTCAAGCTGTCAGCAGTGTCCCCCCCGAAACTGCATCAGATTGAGAAAAAGCCAGTAAACCCGAATGCGACTGCGGAAACCAAGGCACTTATGGGTTATCTCGTCGATAGTTACGGCAGCAACATTCTTTCCGGTCAGCACACTCTTGAGGATGCCCAGTGGATTAAAGACCAAACTGGAAAGTATCCTGCCATATTATCAACGGACATGATGGATTATTCTCCCTCTCGCATCAAACATGGCGCCACCTCAACTGAAGTGGAAAAGGCGATTCAATGGGCCAAAGAAGGTGGAATTGTCACATTCGCATGGCACTGGAATGCTCCTAAGGGACTGCATGATATTCCCGGCAAAGAATGGTGGCGCGGGTTTTACACGGACGCTACTACATTCGACGTTCAATATGCGCTTACTCATCCCGAGTCGGAAGAGTATCAGCTTATCCTACGGGATATCGATGCTATTGCTGCTCAGTTGAAACGCCTCCAAGACGCTCACGTTCCGGTGCTGTGGAGACCGCTGCACGAGGCGGAAGGCAAATGGTTCTGGTGGGGCGCCCAAGGGCCAGGCTCCGCCAAGCAACTGTACCATATCATGTACGACCGCCTAACAAACTACCATCACCTGAACAACCTGATCTGGGTATGGAACTCCGAGAGCCCCGAGTGGTATCCGGGAGACGATGTCGTCGATATTGTAAGTGTGGATATCTACAACCAGGCGGCTAATTATAGCCCAAGTATCGGCAAGTATGACAGCTTGGTGAATCTCGTGCAAGGCAAGAAGCTGGTTGGTCTGTCCGAAAACGGCCCGATTGGCGATCCTGAATTACTTCAAACATATTCAGCGCATTGGCTCTTTTTCACCACATGGACAGGCGACTTCATTCGCAACGGACAATATAACTCCCTGGATCATCTCATAAAAGTGTTCAACAGCGATTACGTGATCACGAGGGATGAGCTTCCTCAAGACCTTTTTACTTCCATCAAGAATGAAGCGGAGTAAGGCGCTCTTAACGTGCCCATAACTGTACCGTCCCTCCAGCACCATGAAGCAGCGTAGAAGCCTGTCTCTAAAGAACAGCGGCCACCTCAGAAAGTAACCGGGGTGGCCGCTTTTGATTTATAACCTGAATGAATGCAGTCTATCGCAAACCAATGAAAAAGGACCGTCTCCTCTCCAATTGGAAAGTGGAAACGGCCCCGTTCTTTTATGCGAAACGAGTTAGTTAGTGGACCACAGCTTAATTCGGTCTTGGATATGTTTGGTAAAGGATTGTTCCATTTCTTGTACTCCGGCTTTCTCCAGTTCTGCCATATAGACATCCCAAACCTTGTCGAAGTTTTCCGGTTTAGTCATGACAGCTTCCGGAATCCGTTTCCATGTAATATCCTTCATCTTGGCTCCGAGAATAACAGCCGGATCGTCATTGGGAAGAGGCATCGTATACGCTGCTCCATATGCTCTCGGTTGGAATTCATCTTCCTTCGGGAATAGATCCTTCCAGTGCTCAATCTTATAGGCCTTTAGCACTTCCTTCTCCGACTTGTTATAAGTCGCTGTCAGCAGTTCAGGATAACTACGAGTAAAATAGTTGCCAGTCGAGTCCTTAATGCCATCACCATAATGGACCATCAAGTTCCAATATAGACCGATTCCGGACTCTTTTTGGAAAGCCGCATTGTCATTGTTCATCCGTTCAAGTACAGCCGGAATAATCGTCCGTTTGCCGTCTTTAACCGTGTAATGCTTGCCTTCAATCCCCCAATTATTCAGGACTTGACCCTCTTCCGATGCCAGAAAGTCGAGGAACTGGATGGCACGTACCGGGTCCTTACACTTGCTAGAGATCGAGATTCCATATCCCCCATCAAAGCCAGGAAGCCAGAAGTTGGTGTCCTTATATTCCTTGCTCATGGTGACTGGATAATGACCGTAAGTCTGATCGAATTTGCCCTCCGCCTTCAGCGCATTTTGTCCGTCGCCATAGTCCCATTCCGGATCGGCCAGACCCAGTACGCGGCCAGAGGCCACTTTTGCCTTAAACTGGTCTGTCTTCTGTACGAAGCTTTCTGGGTCCAGTAATCCAATGGCATTCATGTGATTCAACCAGCGGAAATATTCTTTTTCTTCCGGCCGGCGGAAATGATAAGTCGCTTGGTGTGTTTTTTGATCGATGAAGTATTCGCCGTCGTCTGGTCCCCCGGTCGTTTGAAATCCTGAATTCGTGACCTGGTACATATGCCAATCGTCGGCATTTAGGGATAATCCGATATTTTTGTTGCCATTTTCGTCCGTCGGATGCTTGGTGATATAGTCCTTAATGACTTTTTCAAAATCCTGTACCGTACGAATGTCCGGGTATCCCGCTTCCTTGACGACACGGTGTTGGAGTTTAAATCCTACGTCGGGTTTGATTTTTTCCTCTTCGACAGCAGACCAGGTCGGAATAACATAGATGGATTGATCATCCAAACTGTACTTCGTCCGAACAAGCTTGTCTCCCAGCATTTTTTTGATATTCGGTGCATGCTTGTCGATCAAATCCGTCAGATCAATAATTGCACCAGCATCGACAAGTTTGCCGACATCCGCCTTAGCAGCGATTAAATCAGGATAGTTTCCTGTGGCTGCAATCAATGAAATCTTTTGGACCGGGTCTCCGACAGCGAATTCAGCATCTAGGGTTACTCCGGTTTTTTCAGCGATGACCTTACCGACTTCATCCTTCATGTTATTCCAATTTGTACTGGAGTCTTCCGAAAAATAAGTAAGCGTGATGTCGCCTGTTGTTACGGCCTTGGTAGCCTCAGACGGATTATTACCACTACACCCTGCAAGGGTCGCCACTAAAGTTAGTGACATTACGAAAGGTACGATCATTCTATTTTTTCTTGACTTCATGGAGCTAAACCTCCCCTTATAATGAATGTTGCCTCGTTTTAGCTTTTTACCGCTCCAAGCGTCATACCTTTAACAAAATATTTTTGCAGAAAAGGATAGACGATTAGAATCGGTACGGTAACAATGATGGTGATTGCCATTTTGACGGATTCCGGCGAAACCTGTGCCATACGCTCCGCCATATTGGCAGCGTCCTGGGAATTGGTTGCGCTTGTTGTCGTACTTTGCAAAATTTTCATCAATTCATATTGCAGGGTCGTCAACGATTCGTTGGACCCATTAAACAGATAAGTATCGAACCAAGAGTTCCATTGTCCAACCGCCAAGAAGAGCGCTACGGTCGCTAATGCTGGTTTGCAAAGAGGAAGAATAACGCGCCAGTAGATCGTGAAATCGTTGGCACCATCCAGCTTAGCTGATTCCTGTAACGCATAAGGCAGACCATCAATGAAGGAACGAATAATGAAGACGTTAAACGCACTTACAAGGCCCGGTAAAATATAGACGGCAAATGTATCAATTAAATGCAATTCCTTCATCAGTATAAAACCTGGAATTAACCCTCCGGAAACATACATGGTAACAGCAAGAAAAATTGAGATGAACCTTCTGGCTTGAAAATCACTTCGGGCAAGCGTATAAGCGAGCATCGAGCCGCTGACCAAGCCCGCTACGGTGCCAATGACGGTCCGCAGAAAGGAGATTTTGAATCCAGTGATTAACCCCTCATAGGTGAAAATCAAATCGTAATTTTTCAAAGTAAATTGCCTTGGCCAGATGGTGATTCCCCCTCTAATGGTGTCCACCGAATCGTTAAAAGAGATAGCCAACACATTTAAGAACGGGTAGATCGTCAGAACGGTTACCACAATCATGAAAACATAAACAACTACCTCTAGGATTCGGTCTTGTGGTGATTTAGACTTAAGCTTGTTATTTAATCCGCTGACCGGCGTAGTGCTTTTGACAGCCTCCATGTCTATTCTCCTCCTTACATAATGCTCTCGTTGGTATAGCGCTTAAAGATTCCGTTAGCCGCAAACAATAGGACCAGGCTTATCACCGAATTGAAGATATTAATGGCCGTCCCGAAAGAGTAGCGTCCCATCGCCAGACCATAATTAAGCGCATACAAATCAAGTACTTCAGAGTAATCGATGACCAGGTGATTGCCCAACAGAAATTGCTTCTCGAATCCCGTACCGAGCAGATGGCCAATAGACATAATCAGGAGAATGATAATGGTCGGCCGGATCCCCGGCAGCGTAATATGCCACATTTGCTGGAATCGGCTAGCGCCGTCCACCCGTGCAGCCTCGTATAATTCAGGACCAATACCGGCGATGGCAGCCAGATAAATAATAGCGTTCCAACCGGTTTCCTTCCAGATGTCTCCGAAAGTTACAACCCACCAAAATAATTTACCTTGGGCCATAAACTGGACTGGCTGATCGATGATGCCTAGACCCATGAGCATATCGTTTACGACACCGCCATCCGCTGAAAGCATTTTGGTGACAATGCCTGCAGCAACCACCCATGAAACAAAGTGCGGCAGATAAGATACAGTCTGAACAAATCGTTTTACAACCTGAATACGGACCTCGTTGAGCAATAGAGCAAAGACAACCGGTACAATAAAACCAGCGACCAGTCCCATAAGACTCATAGCCAACGTGTTCCGCAGTACTTGGTAAAAATGATCATCTTGGAACAAAGTACGAAAATGCTCCAAGCCCACCCACTTCTGTTCAAAAAAACTCAAACCGGGTCTGTATTTCTGAAATGCCATTGTCCAGCCCCATAGCGGCAAATACTGAAAGATGAAGACCCAGATCACAAACGGAATGGACATATAATAAAGATACCTTTGGCTTTTAAATACCTTCCAAGCATTCCGCTTCGGTTTTTTGTATGCGTTTTCCGAATTCGCTGTTACCGCTTTCATTTTTTCATCCCCTCTCTTAAATCCATCATAAAACAGAGGAGAGTCAGAGCCCATACAACGGATTTCGGGAAAAATCATCCACAAATTATGGATTTCTATATTCCGACGGTGAACAGCCTTCGTACCTTTTGAACTTGCTGTAAAAGTAGTTAACACTTGTATAGCCGACGCTTTCAGCGACTTCGTAAACTTTCATTCCCTGGTCCAGCAACTCCTTTGCCTTGTGGATACGGACTCTGTCCAGATAGGTGTTAAAGTACTCCCCAGTCTTGTTCTTGAATAGCTGACCCAAATAGGCAGTACTATAGTTTAGTAGTCCAGCCAGCGTTTCCAGCTTCAGGTTGTCTGTATAATGACTGTGAATGAAGTCGATCATTTTTTTGAATTCCTGCTCCTTTCCACGAGGTTCGGAGTCTTTCGCCAAAGCTAGCAGGAAACGGTAGGTCTCTTCCAAAAGATCATGTAAATGATCATGCTGGTATATCCCATTCAAAAAACGGGAAACTTCCTCCGTCTCTTTCAACTCGATACAGAAACCCGCGGTCAGCTTGTGAATGACCGCATTGGACAGAAAGAAGAACGACTCTTTGATCGACTTCTCATCTTGCCCCTGTTGGAGAAAAAATGCTGCCGCCTCGTTCAACAATGGAAGTATTACAGTCTGGTTCCCTACTTCCAGACTGTAATACAGGCGGAAGATGAATTCCTCCATCGTTTCTTCAGCTTTATCAGCAGATAATCGGGGGGAATCCAGCGCAGGAGAAAAGAAAGGATGCGGACCTAGCAGTCGGTTCTTCTCACTGAAAAAGGATTGTTTTACCGCTTCCTGGGCCTTTAAAAAAGATTTACAAATATCTTCAGGAGCAGATACTGCCCCTCCGGTTGCAGCGACGAACCTAACATTACCCGCAGCATTACGAATTTCATTGTGCAGAAATTCACGCCGTTCTCTTCCGCGCAGCGGCGCGTTGAGCAACAGGACTGTATACGGTGGGATTACTGTGACAAGCCCCATCATCTGCCCCTCGATCTTTGCCTTTAATCCATTCGAAAGCTGGTATGCGACATCGGAACGGTCTACTTCGGAAACACGCGGGTAGACGACCACGACTTCGTAGCTGGTCCACAACAAATCCGCTTCTATTGCTTTACTTCTCAACTTGGCGGGATCTTCAGTTTTCTCTTGAGGGACGAGCAGACTGTGCAGGTATAAATCGCGATTAATAACCTCTCTCTTACGCCACTCCTCTTGAAGGTGCTCCTCTTCGATTCGCTCGCGTATCCGTTTTATACTGGACGTCATTTCATCAATGTCGACCGGTTTAAGGAGATAGCCGAACACCCCGTATTTAATCGCTTGTTTGGCATACTCGAAGTCGGCATATCCACTGAGGATTATAAAATGCAAATGATGACCACCGGATCTCAAGTGCTCAATCAACTGTAAGCCATCCATAACCGGCATGCGGATATCGACAATTACGACATCAGGAGCTTTTTCCTCGATGACTTCCAATGCTTCTTTTCCATTGGCTGCCGTAGCTGTAACGATACATCCGAGGCTTTCCCATGGAATCAGTGTTTGAAGCCCTTGACGAAGCTTCGGTTCATCGTCAACGATGACTACCTTAATCATTTGGTTTCACCTCCAGGTATGAAAAACTGAATACAAGTGCCTTTTCCAGGCTCGCTCTCAATATGTAAGGCACTAGAGGTCCCATATAGTAAGACGAGACGATCATTTACGTTTCGTAGTCCAATTCGCTGGACCTCCTGTTCATGTACAGATGCAGCAAGCTCTGCTTGTACAAGGACGAGACGATCGTCCGTGAAACCGGCGCCGTTGTCACATACCATAACTCGAACCCCCTCCGGGATTTTCTTAACTTTCACTTCAATGACAGCTCCTTCTGCTTGATTATCCAGACCGTGTACAATAGAATTCTCCACCAATGGTTGAATAATCAGAGGTGGAACCAGTGTTTCCTCCAAATCCGGATCAACCATTAAGCGATACTCCAAACGGTCTTCATACCGGAATTTTTGAAGATCAAGATAACAGCACACTTGCTCAAGCTCTTTACGCAGTGGAATCTTGTCGTTACCGGCCTCTAGACTGCTGCGCAACAACGCGCTCAACTGCCAGACGGCTTTAGCGATATCGTCCTGTTGGCGAATGTGGGCCTCCATTCTAATGGACTCTAGAGAATTGAAGAGAAAATGCGGGTTGATCTGGCTTGCCAGCATTTTGAACTTGATCTCGTTCTGTCTCTGTTCCACCAGGTTTTTCTGACGATTCGTTTCTTGAACCTCCTGGACCAAATGGTTTACGTTACTGACGAGCGCGTTAAATTCCCTCGATAGTAGACCAACTTCATCTTTTCCGTCGATATGGAGATAGGTTTCCCACGAGCCCGCCCCTACTTGGGTCATATGCTTGCTCAAGCGGAGAAGCCTTCTGGATAATAGCGAAGCAGAAGCATAGATAAGTAAGGCTGCAAATATTAGACTAGCTGTGATCACGACTCCGCCGAGCCATATCACTTGATTAGCATCTCGGGTAATTTCAGAAACGGAAAAAACGGAAATAATGCGAAGTCCATTCCAGCTGTTCTGTGGAGTAAGATTTGCGATCACCACTTTCGATGCTTTTCCGTTAATGAGTGTGTTGTAACTTCCTTCCTGTTGGAAAAGTATATTTTCGTCGGCATGAATTTCAGAAAGATTCTTCCCAAACAACTCTGCTTCATTGGACGCGACAATCTGATTCCGGTTATCCACGATCAAGGTAGGGAACGATTCCTGATTCAGGATTGAATTTAATTGGCGCTTGTTAACATTTATGACCAGAACCCCTTTGCGCCCTGGTGAATTTACTGAGAATGATCGAATCAGGCTGAGATAATCGGCATTGTACCTCTCATCCTTAATTAAATTCCAGCCAGCCAATCCTTTCTGCTCTATGGCCTCCTTGTACCAACCTGCGGTTGTGATTCTTTCGTCCGGCTGGATAAATTCCCAATTATTAAGTGCTCCAGGATTAGGGACATAGACACGGATGCCGGATATCTCTTTGTACAATTGGAGGTAGTCACGAATACCTGTATACTCCCGGTAAGCCTGAATGACTTCGATGTAGCTGTCATACTTTTGGCTGGCCACCATTTTCATCCGATTGTCATTGGTTAGCCGATACGAGATGTCCAGCGGCACTTTAATCAGTTCTTCTGTACGATTTTGGACCCGCTCGACGTTGTTGGTTGCTTGCATAAAGGCGTCCTTAATGACGGCCTCTCGAAGCTTCCCAGTCAGAAACAGGCCGCATAACAGCAAGGGAAGAACAGCTACCGAAATGAATGTAAGCGTCATCTTCTTTCTCAGTTTCATGTCATTCATCATTCGTATAAAAAACATGGCTTGTCCTCCCCAATCAGTACGCTGATGCGCGCAAAATGCCCCTTTATACAAAAAGGGGCATGCATAACTCAGTCGATTGTTTTCTATCTTTCGCCAATTGTACTGTTGTACTGATCCTTTAAGCCTTAAGCCTTGTTGGACCTTAATGCCCGAAGCCTGAACCATCCACTTTCATAGTCTTTCTGTCTGTAGACAAGAGGTAGGCCCAACTTCATAAGCCGATCCCCCCCATGGATAGACTTTTGCCCGCTATTTCCTGACTGAACCTCATATTCGAGCTCTGGATTTAGTCCGTCAAGGCGCAGGGCTCGCCAAGGCGCGTTTGGGACAGCCATCACTTGGAAATAGTAGACGATGGCATCCTCTTGGTCTTCAGAAACAAACATCCAAGCCGATTCGTTATCTTCAAACGGGCTCTTTAGGCGATACAAGTCACCTTTCTGTACTAAGCCACGTATCTGCTTATATACTGCGATTTGACGTTTGACCGTCTCTTTTTCCTCATCGGTGAATTTCGTGAGATCAAGCTCATATCCAAAGTTTCCGGACATGGCCACATCACCTCGAAAATCAAGGGGTGTTATGCGTCCAACTTGATGGTTCGGAACTGCTGACACATGCGCTCCGGTGGCGCTTACAGGATAGACAAGGCTAGTTCCATATTGAATCTTCAGGCGTTCCACCGCATCGGTATTATCACTAGTCCAGACTTGAGGCATGTAGTAAAGCATGCCTGGGTCAAAGCGTCCTCCGCCACTTGAACAGCTCTCGAAAAGAATATGCGGAAATTCGGTGGTGACGCGCTCCAGCAGCTCATACAATCCAAGAACATAGCGATGGGCAGTCTCGGATTGGCGTTCCGGCGGCAGAGCAGCGGAACCAATTTCCGTCAGACAGCGATTCATATCCCATTTCACGTACGAGACTGGGGCGCTGGAGAAAATGGCAGCCAGCGAATCGTAGATGTAATCGCGTACTTCCTTGCGAGTATAGTCCAGCACCAGCTGCCATCTGGCTTCGCTGCGCCGCCGTCCTGGAACGTGAAGGCACCAATCTGGATGCTTCCGGTACAGCTCACTGTCTGGGGAGATCATCTCCGGCTCGAACCAGAGCCCGAATTTAAGCCCCAATTGATTGATACGTTTCGCGACATCAGCCAGTCCGTCTGGCAGCTTCCGACGATCCTCGTACCAATCACCGAGAGACGAATTGTCAGAATCCCGTTTTCCGAACCAACCGTCATCCAAGACAAAGAGCTCGATGCCTAGCTCTGCCCCCTCCTTCGCTATCGATACCAGCTTATCTGCATTGAAGTCAAAATAGGTAGCTTCCCAGTTATTGACCAGAATAGGGCGTTCTTCATCCCGATATTTCCCTCGGCAAAGCCGAGTTCGATACAAGCGATGATATGTACGCGACATTTCTCCCAGTCCTTGACCAGAGTAAACCATAACGGCTTCTGGTGTCTGGAAGCTCTCTCCTGGGCTCAGTAACCATGAAAAGTCAAAGGAGTTTACGCCAATGCTAAACCGGGTAGAGCCAAATGAATCTAATTCCGCTCCAGCCTCAAAGCCCCCGCTGTACACAAGGCTAAAGCCGAATGCCTCACCATGGCGTTCAGTTGTCTCCTGCGTGACCAATGCAGTAAAAGGATTAAGTTGGTGACTGCTCATGCCCCTTTTACTATCAATTCGGGTTTCACCTTGAAGGATCGGTTTGCGGGTAATATTCCCTTCCCGTGCCCATGCTCCCGAAAGATACATGAACTCTAAATCGCTTTTCCCTGAGAAATCGACACTGGCACTTAGCGCACGGAGGAGTCGAAGACTTTGTTCCCCCTCATTACTTAGACGAGCCGAACGAGCGATTACGTTTCGATCCGTAAAAACAGTATAAAGAAGAACCACTTTAAGACCTGAAAAGGCATCTTTTAATTCCAGTTCCAACGTATCCGCTTCAGCTTCATTCTCGGTATATACGGCTGGAAGACCTGGTAAAGATGGCTTTCCCTTAATAATCCGGTAACCATCGTACTTTAATTCCGTGATGCGAGTTCCATCCTCCAGCTCTACTTGATACGCCGGGGTACGGAAGTCTCCACTTCCATACTGTGGGTATTCTTGCGGCAGCCGATCCAATCCAGCCGTCGTAGGAGTGTGAAGCAAAAGATCAGCCATGGGCTCACGGTGCTTCAACCTGTCTCCCCAGTATACATGCACAGGAAATCCATCGACAATCTGAATAATATAACTCATGCCCGACGACTGCAAATGAAACAGCCCCGGTTGCTCTTGAACAATGATAGCCATTGGGAGAAATAACCCCTCTCTTAGATAATAATCATCAGAGATCCACACCAAAAAGGCACTTAGAAGAATCTTTATGTAGCAGGCGTCAACTAAGTTCATATGGTGTAAAGCTTGATAAGATCTAACAATATAGCAGTAGGTTCTACAGAAATCATATATTAATTTTAGATATGAAGTACATGGCATGGTGCTCACTATTTATGTTATAATGCTTGATAATTTACATAAGGAGATTTTACCGTGATAGAGTATTTGCCACGTAGTAAACAGCACTCTGAATTGTATCTAACTCAGTTTGGCATAGAGAAATGCATACCCAGTCACTTTTTTGGACCTGCTATAAGAGATCACTATTTGCTCCATTATGTTTTGGACGGAGAGGGTACCTTCGAGGTTGGCGGGTTCAGTTATCGCTTGCGGAAAGGACAGTGGTTTCTAATCTGCCCGCAAGTCATCACTTATTATCAAGCCGATGCCGTAAATTCTTGGTCTTATTGCTGGTTTGGTTTTAATGGGACACTGGCAGAAACACTCCTCAAGCAGGCAGGCCTGACGATGACGTCCCCAATCCTCTACTTTGAAGGAGACCATTTGATTTATCAGTATTTGCAGCAAATGAACGTATCAAGTGAATGCCCTAAGGGTCGGGAAACTAGATTGACCGGGCTGCTTTACTTAATGTTATCGGAGCTTATAGAGTTCAGTCCGGCAGCGTCCTCCGACCAAAAAGAAGGTCGGGCAGAAATTTACGTTGAAAAAGTGAAAGACTTTATCGAAATGAATTATGCTCAGAAAATTACCATTGAGCATATTGCACATTTTATCGGACTCAATCGGAGCTATTTATGTTCGTTATTTAAACAACGAGTAAACACAAGCATTCAAGATTATTTGATTCGCTATAGGATCAACAAAGCTTGTGAAATGATGGGTAACGCTGAACTTTCAATAGGCGATATTTCCCGTTCAGTCGGCTATAATGATCCTTTGCTCTTCTCCAAAATTTTTAAAAAGGTAAAGGGATTCTCTCCCAAGCATTATCGATCCGAAACCCATGCTCAAATTCAAAACGACTACTGAAATTACAAGTAGAAACCTCTAACGAACAAAAGAGGTCACCCAGAAAACTGGCTGACCTCTTTTATTTATTTTGCGGTTTGCCCTTCCAAATAAGAAACAGGTTCTTTAACCTCTACTTTGGTGCCCCCAAATTCATCCTTAATGTATTTTTGGGTATCCTCGTTATGATAGAGATCTGCTAATTTTTGTAGTCCCTTATCGTTTGCCTTATCCGATGAAGTAACCAGGACGTTAATATTGTTCTTTGTTGCCTGACTGATCTCTTCGTGGAACAAGGAATCCTTCAGTACGTTCAGACCGCCTTCTAAAGCAATCGTGTTCCCGATCAACACCAAGCCTACATCCTGAATCACGCGCGGACCTGTTTTGTCGTCGATTAGTTCAAATTTCAGGTTTTTAGGATTACTAGTAATATCATTGACTGTACCTAAAGCATCATTAAAGTCAGCTTTAAGCTTAATTAAACCGGATGCTTCCAACAGCTTCAAACCTCTTGCTGTATTCGCCGGGTTGTCCGCCAAAGCCACCAACGCTCCGTCAGTCACTTCATCAATGCTTTTGAACTTTTGCGAATAAATCCCCATCGGCTCCAGGTAGGTAGTAGCTATCGCCTTCAAATCGGCTTTGCTCTCTTTGTTATAGCTCACCAGATACGCCCATGATTGGAATGCATTCACGTCCACATCGCCTTGTCTAGTCGCATTGTTCGTTTCGATCCCACCGTTAATTTCCTTTACTTCAATATCCAGCTTGGCATCCTTGGCGGCCTGGGATTGGGCAATATGCTTCCAAATCTGCGCGTCAGACCCCATGGAACCAATGACTACTTTTTGCGTTTCCGCACCGGAAGCGGAGCTGGAGCCATTACTGTCTGTGCTTTTATTACCGCATCCTGCGGCTACGAGTAATAAACTAATCCCTAATAGTAAAACGAACGATTTTTTCATGTTGTTTTCCCCCAGATCATGCTAGTATGCTAGTGCATCGTCATTCCACCTGTAACATTAATCGCTTGTCCTGTCATATATGCGGAGAGCGGACTTGCCAGAAACAACACCACATTGGCGACATCCTCTACCTCAGCCGTTCTCCCCAAAGGTACCTGCGAACAATCTTCTTCATATATATCCTGGGCGGTCATTCCGCGAATAACGCCCCCTTCAATCCGCTCGCGATGCTTCATCGGCGTTTCTACGATACCTGGACAAACCGCATTTACCAAAATTTGATGCGGAGCAAGCTCAATGGCCATCACCTTGGTCAAGCCGAGAACCGCATGTTTGGATGCACAATATCCGCCCATGGCCCGATATCCATTTTTACCAGCCTGCGAAGCAATTTGGATAATTCGCCCCGGTTTACGCGCATCCACCATTTCCTTGGCAAATCGTTTGGACGCTACATACAGCCCAGTTGAATTGATCGAAAATACTTTTTCCCAATCAGCCAACTCACTATCAATGACATAATCCATCGTAGAAGTACCTGCGCAGTTCACCAAGATGTCAGGAACTCCCGTTTCGCTGATTAGCAGATTGCACCATCTTTCGATATCATCCGGTTTGGATATGTCCAATTGAGTTTCAACCAGCTGTGAATTGACCACTCTATACGGCTCTTCATAAGAAATATCAGCAGAAATGACTTTAGCTCCACTCTGAATGAACAGCTCTACAATCCCCTTGCCTATACCTGACTTGCCGCCTGTCACTACTGCTGTCTGATGAGATAGGTCTATTGAAATCATAGATTTTAAAATACTCTTTTGAAAGGATCGCGGCTAATGCCAGCCTCCAACACAATCTTCACATATTCCTGTGCCGAAAAAAGAGAATGATCCTTATAGTTCCCGCATTCCAAAGCAGTAACAGCCGGAACTTCTGTCGTTTCCAGAATTCTTTTCAAGGTTTTTTCCAAAGCAAGTGCAATTTCCTCAGGCTCGTGTTCATTCCATAAAATCAAGTAGAATCCCGTTCTGCAGCCCATAGGAGAAATATCAATAATGCCTTTGATTTCGTCTCTCAGATACGTTGCCAATAAATGCTCCAGCGTATGTACAGCTGCTGTTGGCAGTGCGTCTTCATTCGGTTGCAGAAATCTCAAGTCATACTTTTGTACCGTGCTTCCTTTTTCATCATGCTCTACTCCTGCTGCTCTTACATAAGGGGCCTTTACAATCGTGTGGTCTAATTGGAAGCTTTCTACTTTTGCCATTTTTCTCATCCTCATTTTCTGTAATTTTTATTTTTAGTCTAATGACGACTACTCAACATTTGTGCTATTTTTTTAAAAATTTAATGCTTTAAATCAGCATTTTTGCAATTATACATCGGATTACTCGGTTTTACCACTATAATTATTATTTTATTTCTCATTTCTTTGTCCGTTTCTCCTTTGCCTGTACGTTTTGACATAGTGTACAATATATACGGTAATCCATCTTTACGAAATAGATCGAGGACATCGTAAGCCTCATTTAGGAGAATGCTCTGTGAATGAACCGGATTGGAAGCACTTGAATGCTGTCCCTTTGCCCTTGCAGGAATTTCAGCTACAGCTGGACCAGAACAGTGTTGACGCCAAGCAACTAGAGGAATGGAAGAAGATCCCCGTCCTTTATCAACTAGCTCTGGAGGAATTAAAGAACAAAATTAAGCTGATCCAGACGGAATGGAAGCTGATAGATGGTTTTAGCCCGATTGAGCACATTAAAACCCGGATCAAAGAACCCCACAGCATTGTGGAAAAGGTTCGGCGCAAAGGGCATGAAGTCACCCTGGACAATATATTGCGTGAAATTCATGATATCGCAGGCATGCGTGTGGTATGCGCATTTGTCAAAGATATCTATCGTCTGATGGATCACCTCCGCACACGGGAAGACATTCGCATACTGGAGGTCAAGGACTATATTGCCCATCCTAAGCCCAACGGCTATCAGAGCCTACATGTTATTGTGGAAATTCCACTGATTCTGTTTGAGGGCACACGCTGGATTAAGGTCGAAATTCAATTGCGCACATTGGCTATGGATTTTTGGGCCAGTATGGAGCATATTTTGTACTATAAGTTTGATAAGAAAGTGCCCGAACATGTCGTTAACGGATTGACCGAAGCTGCACGTGCAACCTACGAACTGGATCAGAAAATGCTCAAGCTGCGCGGGGAAATTTTATCGCTTAGCGAGGAACAGAATGTGGAAGAGTCTCCAGGGAAACGAGCTGAAGAGTCAGCTTTGAAGGCACTTTCCCTCCCCGCAGATCACGCCACTTCTCGGTCGCAGACGTGCTAGGCATACAGCCACAGGATAACTAAATCATTCATTCTAGGCTGTTCCCCCTCGTGCTGGAACTTAGGAACTTATGTAAAATGTATAAATAAAGAGCCGTCAACACCACTATGATCATGGTTTTGACGGCTCTTTTACACTTTTTTTCAATCAAATCAAATATTACTGCTTCTCATGAATCTCTGTGCTGATTTTCTCAACGATGTCCGCAATGCTGAATGACCCCAGATCGCCTTCACCCCGTTTGCGCACGGCTACAGTACCGGTTGTTTTTTCATTTTCCCCGATAACGAACATGTATGGAACCTTCTCCAATTGCGCTTCACGGATTTTATAACCGAGCTTCTCATTCCGAGTATCCACTTCGACGCGCAGACCCGCTTTTAGCAACGCTTCCTGCACCTCATTGGCAGTCTCAATATAGTTCTCGGATACAGGCAACAGCTTCGCATGAACAGGAGCCAACCACAATGGGAATGCACCTGTAAAATGCTCAGTCAGGATGCCCATGAAGCGGTCAATTGAACCGTAGATAGCACGGTGAATAACGACCGGACGGTGCTTCTGGTTATCCTCGCCCACATAAGTGAGGTCGAATTTTTCAGGCATTTGGAAGTCCAATTGGATCGTTCCGCACTGCCAGCTGCGTTTGAGCGCATCGAGAATGTGGAAGTCAATTTTCGGACCGTAAAATGCTCCATCTCCCGCATTAATACGGTAGTTGATGCCCAGGTGATCCAGCACGTTTTGCAGAGCTTGTTCCGCTTGATCCCACAGCGCTGGCTCGCCCATAAAGTCATCTGGACGTGTGGACAATTCCACTGTGAAGTCAAAGCCAAACACACTATACATTTCGTTAATCAGCTTGATTACGTCCGTAATCTCTTTTTCAATCTGACCTGGTGTAACGAAAATATGCGCATCATCCTGACAGAATGTACGAACACGCATCATACCGTTCAGCGCGCCGGACAGCTCATGACGATGCACTTGTCCAAATTCGGATATACGAATCGGCAGATCACGGTAAGAATGAAGTTCATTTTTAAATACAAGCATATGCCCCGGGCAGTTCATCGGTTTCAGAGCAAATGTAGTTTCATCTACTTCGGAGAAGTACATGTTTTCCTTGTAATGCTCATAGTGTCCCGATTGTTCCCACAGACGGTTGTTCATCATCAGCGGTGTACGTACTTCCTCATAGCCATGCAGACGTTGAATGTCACGGGAATAATCTTCCAACGCAGTACGCACAACCATACCTTTAGGCAGGTAGAACGGCATACCAGGTGCTTCTTCGGAGAACATGAACAGCTCGAGCTCTTTACCCAGCTTGCGATGGTCGCGTTTTTTTGCTTCCTCCAGCAAGTGCAAATGCTCATCCAGTTGTGCTTTTTTAGGGAATGCTGTTCCGTAGATACGTTGCAGCATCTTGTTGTTGGAATCGCCTCTCCAGTATGCACCCGCTACACTTAACAGTTTGAAAGCTTTGATACGGCCAGTGGACGGCAGATGCGGGCCACGACACAGGTCAAAAAATTCGCCTTGATCATAAATCGTAATTTCCGCTTCTTCTGGCAAATCACGGATCAGTTCCAGCTTCAATGGATCTTCCATTTCACCAAAAATACGAGTTGCTTCCTCACGGCTAACCACACGACGTGTAATCGGCAGATTTTCCTGCGTGATCTTCGCCATTTCCTTTTCGATCTTCGCCAGATCGTCAACGGACAGTGGGTTTTCGATATCAATGTCATAATAGAAGCCGCTGTCGATGACTGGACCAATACCCAGCTTCACATTTTTCTCACCGTAAATGCGTTTGAGCGCCTGGGCCAGCAAATGCGCTGTGCTGTGACGGTAAATTTCCAGACCATCTGCACTGTCCAGCGTAACAATTTCAAGGTCAACGTTCTGATCCAAAACGGTGTTCAGATCGACAGCCTTCCCGTTCACTTTACCTGCTACTGCGTTTTTTTTCAGCCCGGAGCTGATCGAACCCGCCACGTCGGCGATAGTTACGCCCTGCTCGTACTCACGTACGGCTCCATCCGGCAATTTCACTTGAATACTCACGATTAAAGCCTCCATTTCAAATTGTGTGCTATATCAAAATTGAACGCAAAAAAACGCCTCTCTCCCTCAAGGGACGAGTGCGTTCAGCTCGTGGTTCCACCCTAGTTCGGCCCGCTACTGTACATACATTCATGTTCATCCAAACATGCTCATGCACGACCTGCGTGGCCCTCCATTGGTATCCGTTAACGGGGATAAATCGGTGGGCGCTTACTGATGTCACTGCCAGCTTGCACAGCTACACGTTCAACGTCACGGCTACAAAGGGGTAACTTCACATGCGGTTGCCGGAAAAGCTCTCAGCCTCGTCTTTTCTCTCTGAACGGCCCTTCAAGGAAATCATGTCTTTGGTCAGTGCCTTGAATATTACTATATGCTACAGCATTATAGATTAAATTCGCAGGTATTTCAAGTGGGCCTTTATGTAAAGTTATGCCTTATTTATCATCCGGCTATGGAGACGAATAGGCCTATATTTACACACTACTAAAAAAACTGTAAGATAATTTCATCTAGACGATACCGTACAGAAAGAGAGCGGGAGAGATGCCTAAAATTATTGTCACAGAAGAACAATGGATTCAAAAAGGAATGGAACGTTTTGAGCAGGGGGGAATCGATGAGCTCGTTGTTGAAAAAATGGCCGCTACTTTAGGGTGCAGTAAAAGCAGTTTTTATTGGTATTTTAACAATCGCAGCAGCTATATTCGACAGATTGTAGAGACATGGAAGGCACAGACGACACAACAGGTTATTGCCGCGTCCATCACCCATGCTGCTATAGATGAGCGAATCCAAGAGTTGCTAACCCAGATGTTTGGCAAGACAAAACGGGGCGATTTTCTGTTTTATCTGCGCAAGCTGTCATTGAAGGATGATAGTTACCGTTCCTTGCTCAATGAAGTCGAACAGATGCGAATGGAGTTTATGAAAGAGCTTTTAGTCCAGAAGGGAATGCAGCCAGAGAAAGCCTCTCAGAGATCATGGATGTTGTACCACTACTACTTGGGTTGGTATGAGCGTCACAAGCAAGAAACGTTAAGTGAAGAAGCGATCCAGCAGCATATTCATATGATTTGGACAGAGTGGATTTCAAATTAAGGGGGATATCAGATGTTGGAGTTACTTACATGGGCAGTTGGCGGAATTCTATTTGTACTGAGCGGTATGCACTTATATTGGGTATTCGGCGGACAAAAAGGTGCTAAGGCAGCGATCCCAAGCACGGGAACGGATTTGCTTTTTAAACCCTCCAAAATAGGGACGTCGATTGTTGCCATTTTACTAGCCTTAGCCGCTTGGTTCGTTTTGGAGTTAGGGAGAGTCGTACCAATTCAGTTTTTCCATTTCTTCTATTTCTACGGTGCAGGCTTGTTGTCATGTTTATTTATTTTACGATCTATAGGAGATTTCAAATGGGTAGGGTTCTTCAAGAGAAAAAAAGGAACGGTTTTTGCAAAATGGGATACTGTGCTCTATTCGCCCCTTTGTTTTCTCTTGGGAACAGCCATTTTAATGATGATGCTTTTACGTACGGCATAGCTTAAAGCTGATCTTTACCCGATTTGTTTCTTTCTTACGTCTCCACCAGTTTCTTTCTCAGTGAAATAGTACAGTAAAGCCAGCACAGGCAAAATGACTCCAATCAGAGCGCTGAAATTCCAACCACCCAACGCATAAGACCAACCACCTAATGATGATCCAATCGCTCCACCTATGAAAAAGATAGACATGAATAATCCATTCAGACGCCCTCTCGCTTCACTTCCCAGGGAGTAAATGACACGCTGTCCAAGCACCAGGTTTCCCGATACAGCCATATCCAGTGTAATCGCTGAAACAAAGAGAAGGATGAGCGCAGCCGTCGAATGACTTTGAAAAATATAGATGACCAAAAAAGACAAGGCGGCAATGATCATAGCTAGCCCGGTTAAACCTTTGCTCCAGCCTTTATCAGCCAATCTTCCGGCAATTGGAGCTGCTATTGCGCCCCCTACACCTACTAGAGCAAACAGTGCAATTCCTTGCTGGGACATGCCGAAATCATCCGCCAAGCGTAGAGGAACAACCGTCCAAAACAGGCTGAAAGCACCAAATAGGCAGGCTTGATATAAGGCACGGCGGCGCAATGCAGGCGTTTGTTTGAAAAGAGTACCTAGCGAGAGAATCAGTTTACTGTAAGATACCGTAGGTACAGGCTTGCGCTCTGGAAGAGCCCGCGAGAGAAGAATCGTCAACAATGTCAGAACGATGGCTGACATAATAAATACGGCTTGCCAGCCCCAGATGCTGGTTATGAAGCTTGCCAATGGACGTGCGAACATAATCCCTAGCAAGAGTCCGCTCATGACATTCCCGACAACCCGGCCGCGCTGCTCTTCGGATGCTAAATAGGTAGCATACGGCACCAGTATTTGGGCTACTACAGATCCAACTCCAATGAACAAGGATGCGATCAAGAACAACGTGGCATTGGGGGCGAAGGCAGCAACGAGCAATGCACAGACTGTAATGATGAGCGATACGACCATGAGCCGTCGATTTTCAATAATGTCGCTAATGGGTACGATAAACAGCAGTCCCACAACATAACCGATTTGAGTTAAAGTGACAATGAAGCCCGCTGTTGTGGAAGAAAGGCCCATCGCTACATGAATAGGTCCTACCAGGGTTTGAGCATAGTAAAGGTTGGCAACAATAAGGCCGCATGCCGCTGCCAACAGAAACATCATCCAATTTGAAATACGGTTACCTTCTACGGCTTGTTGTTCTCTTTGCATGATAATCCTCCTCAATAATTTAAATACTGAACGTATAGTTCTTTAATTCTATAATCAAATAATATACTGAACGTTTCGTTTTGTAAATAGGCAAATTCAACTTTTTATTCTTACCTGATATTTGATATACTGAACGTATAGTTTATTTTAATGTTTTCTTATATCTATGTAAGAAGGTGAGCATTCCAGTGCAGAGTAAAAGAGGACGTCCGCGTAATGTCGAGTCGCAAAAATCTATCCTTACCGCCTCTTATGATCTACTGTTGGAGCAAGGCTTTGGGGCTGTTACGGTAGAAAAAATTGCTGAGCGAGCAAAAGTGAGCAAAGCCACCATATATAAATGGTGGCCTAACAAAGCTGCCGTAGTGATGGATGGTTTCCTGTCAGCTACCATGGCAAGATTGCCCGTGCCCGACACGGGTCGTGTATTGGACGATATTCTCATTCATGCTACGAATTTAGTACGGTTTTTAATAAGTCGAGAAGGTAAAATCATTACGGAGTTAATTGGTGAAGGGCAACTTGATCCAGGATTAGCAGAGGCATACCGAACACGATATTTCCATCCTCGAAGACTTGAAGCCAGGCATCTAATTGAGCGGGGAATTGAGCGCGGGGAATTGAAGGAGCATCTCGATGTTGAATTATGTATCGATCTCATTTATGGGCCGATTTTTTATCGATTGCTGGTAACTGGTTATCCATTAGACGATGCCTATGTACGACAATTAGTCATGAATGCGTTCGAAGGGATTAGCTTGGACTGAATTGCGAATGCCATATAGCGGGGCTGGCAGCCACCACAGAGTATTCTCCGTGGTGGCTGCTTATTTCTTTTTTCCTTTTTCTTTTACCCGCCGATCCTCTATGCTAACTCCTGCTTTATTTATTCGTCAGGATCTATACTAATCTTTTGCAGTAAGTCGATCAGAAGGTCCTCTTCCTCTTCGGATAAATTGTGGACAAGACCGGCATTGAGCTCGTCCAGTATTGCTTGTAGGACAGGAGCGAATTCTAATGCCTTGGCCGTGGGAGACACAAGTTGAGAACGACGATCATTCGGGTCCGTTTTACGTTCAATGTAGCCTGATTCCTCTAATTGTTTTACAGAGCGGGCTGTGGTTGCCTTGTCAAATTTAAGTTCATTCGTCAGTTGCTCCTGTGTAATGCCCGGTCGCTGCAAAATAAGCTTTAAAAAACTGTGTTGCCCCCCACTGCCGATTCCGTAAGGAGCCAGTTTTTTGGACAGTATTTTTTGATTTCGACGGTACAGGTGGGAAATTAGCTTTCCAATCGGTTTTTTCCTCATTAAATACACCTCATTGGCTTGAAAATGGCAATCCCCAGCTGGGACCAAAACAAAGTTTACAATAATATTGTTGCGCACGCAACTAATTTGCTGTAAACTAGAACCGTTCATTTAGTTGCGTATGCAACTAAAGAGGAACTGTCAACGATAAAGAGGTGTTAATGATGAGTTCAACTGCTACAACTGCTGCAACCTATCAAGAGAATATCGAAGTTCAGAAGAAACGTTGGATGATTTTAATTGTTTTAAATCTGTTTACGTTTATGTCCACCTTGGATGGAAGTATTGTTAATATTGCTCTTCCTGTGTTGTCTCGCACGTTACATTTACCTGTGGCACAGATTGAATGGGTGACAACCGCCTATTTAATGGCGATATGTACCGCTATTTTATTTTTTGGCAAGCTAGGGGATATGGTCGGTAAAATCAAAATATTCAAAATCGGCACCATCATATTCATTCTTGGCTCCCTATTGTGCGGTCTTAGCTCTTCACTCTCCCTATTGCTGATTTCGCGCATCATTCAGGCAATTGGAGCATCCATGACCATGGCGAACAGCCAAGGGATCGTAACAGATATCTTCCCGTCTACTGAACGGGGCAAAGCGCTTGGCCTCATCGGAACCTTCGTTTCTTTGGGTAGTATCGCCGGGCCGAGCTTGGGCGGTATTATTGTCTCCTCGCTGGGTTGGCAATACATTTTCTGGGTCAATGTACCGATAGGCCTGATCGCTGTCTTTCTGGGCTGGAGGCTTCTGCCTAAGGATCTGATCAAGGTGAAGGATAAGATCGACATTCCTGGCAGCCTGGTGTTTGCTATTTTTATTCTCACTTTATTCGTCGGATTGTTGCTGGGACAGCAGGTCGGGTATGGAGACCCACGTATTATTGCTTCGCTGGTGGTGGCCGTAGTTGCTTTTGCCATATTCATTTGGTTGGAATTGCGTCGTCCACAACCGCTGTTACAGCTCGCTCTATTCAAAAATCCGTTGTTTTCACTCAGTATTTTGTGTGCTTTTCTGGTGTTTGTCGCTAACTTCTGCTTTAACATCATTTCGCCTTTCTATGCACAGAATATGCTGAACTTGTCGCCTTTTTATGCCGGATTTCTGCTGATGTTGTTCCCCATCTCTATGGTTATTGTGGCCCCGCTCAGCGGCGCGCTTTCCGATAAAATCGGGTCTGAACTACTCACCTTCGCCGGGCTGGTCGTTATGGTCGTTGCCCAAATTGGATTAGCGGAACTGCATGCAGGCAGCTCCATCCCGCTCGTCGGTCTGTGGATTGCCATGCTGGGTATTGGCAGTGGTTTATTCCAATCGCCGAACAATTCGCTGATTATGTCCAAGGTACCCCGTACACAGCTTGGCTCAGCCGGAAGTGTTAATTCGCTGGTGCGCAACGTCGGTATGGTTGTAGGGATCACGCTGGCCACAACCATTCTCTTTTATATTATGAGTAAAGAGGCTGGTTATCGGGTCACTGGATTGGTGCCAGGTCACCCTGAAATTTTTCTGTCAGGCATGCATGTAGTCTTTATGACATCTGCGTCCATCTGTCTTGTAGCGGCATTGTTAACAGGCTGGAGGCTGATCGGGGCTAGACGGGCAAGAGTGCAGCAAGAAAAGAGATAGGATCATCAGGAAGCCAAACAGGCTATTGTAATAAGGATTACGTATCCTCTTACACTTCTACTAAACGTCCGTTCTCTCTCCAGGATTGCAGAATTTTCTCAAGTACCCACTGATTCTTGTATCCGTCATCGAACAAGGGAGCTCGGTCTACGAACTCCCCTCTTGCCAGCTTAATAAAGTCTCCATCGGCTGTATGATTATAGATTGCAGGAACAGCCCAAGTCTCGTATTCGGCATCCGGGTGTTCTAGGTCACGCAACACGATGCGAATACTTTCCGGATTATTGAGACTTGCGTGCAGCGTACCGAGTTCGCCGTAGATATCCACTTCGATATCGTGACGTTTGCCGATGGCATTTTTGTGAGTGATGAAGGTACCCACAGTATTATCGCCAATGATGCCATGAAAGGCGGCGAGATCTTCCACATCCACTTTTACAGGCAGACCCGTGACCGGATCGGGCCGCTCAGGTGTAATGATATGTAGCAGCGCCGCGACGCTTTTAAATTCACCAATCAGAAAACGGGCCAGATCAATAATATGTGAGGCCGTATCCCCCACTACTCCAGAGCCGGCCTTGGCTAAATTGTGTCGCCATGTATACGGATGCTGACGATACGGTGAAAATGCATCCATTAGATAACGAAATTGAATATTATAGATTTTGCCCAGCTTGTGCTCATCCAGCAGTTGCTTGGTATATTGGAAGGCCGCGCCGTAGCGATGCTTGTAGTGAACCAGCAAAGGCACCGGATTCGCGGTATACAGCTTTTTCAACTGACCTGCCTCCGACCACGTGAGTGTCAATGGTTTCTCTGCCAGTACAGCTTTGTGTTCTTCCAGCGCAATCCGAATAATGTCAAAATGCACATCATTGGGTGTCAGCGACAGAATCGCATCTACCTCTGGGTCACGGATCAATGCTTCATAATGGGAGTACCGCTTGGAGGCAGGCAGTTGCAATTGCTCTCCGATGGCTTGAAGGCGGTTCGCATTTACATCACTAACGGCCACAATCGATACCCCCGACATGCTGTGTAATGATCTGATGTGATATTCAGCGATCAGGCCCAAGCCGATGATACCCATCCGAATGGGTAGGGTTGGGGAGGTAGAGGTACTCATATGTTCAGAATTCCCTTCTCTACAATTTGGTTTGATATCTGGAGCACATTCCTTTTTGCTATGCAGTATCACCCGTACCTTCGTAGAATAGTCCCCATCAGAAGTGATCGTCGTAAGTTTTACTTCCACAGACAGATAGCAGACAGTGAATACAATTCCCCATAAAAAAAGGATCTGCAGCTCCGTTGTCCGGTTTTGCAGATCCTTTACGCTTCTTCTTTATATCGACTACATCGACTACATCAAAAATGTACCTACGACAAAAGATACCCCGATGATGATTGAGCGCAACAGCTGTGCCAGAGCTACATTACCTTTGGCAATTTCCTCGCACACCTTGGTGCGCGGCGTCACCAGATCAAAAATCACATACACCAGGCACAGCACCACAATGCCCACGGCCGACCAGGTCAGCATATCGAGCCATGAATGGCTGCTATACGACACCATTCCCACGATGATACACAGACCTAGCAGCTTTGCCCCCATATAGATGCCTGCCGCTTCATTGCCGCGTGCGATTTCCTGATTATCGTTATAACGTGTCAGCAAGCTGAACACAAAATAACCTACGATTAAGATGGCAAACAAGATAAGCAGGCCGATACCTACATTGCCCAATGCGTTGCCCAAACTGATATGAGAGTCCAATTTTTTTCCTCCTTATGATACTTGTGAATAGGAACAGATCTGTTCGAATATTTTACATTTCACAATTCAGCTTATACAGCGGGTGAATTAGAAGGTTCGTTGGCAACGGCGGCAGCGCAATAGTAGGCCATATCGCCTGTTACCTTTTCACCGATTCGCGGCAGAACCCCCGCAAAACGCCCCCCGATCACGAATATGCCTGTCAGTACATAGCCGTGAAATAGCCCTTCCTCGGTCTGCAACTCTGCGCTCTGCATGGGCCACAGCCGCTGATAAATCTTAGGCTGTCCCTCGTAATAAGCGGCAATATGTGCGGCTTCCTCCTGTTCAGGTGTTAGTGGAGCATCAGCTTGATGATGCAGATCAGGCTGGTCAGCCTTCGCATTTTGGGCCACTCCCAAGACACCTTCCAGTCTCTTCTCGGGTTCAGGCTGCTCAATCAAATGCGTGCCTTTACCCTCTCGGCCCCATATGCCTTTGGCGACATAAGGCTCTTTATTTTGCAGAAACACGGATGGCTCAAAATATGTAGGTAGCAGGTAGGTTCGTATCACCTCCAGCTCCCGTTCGTCAAACAAACGAAAACCGCAGAACGCTGGTGTCTGTTCATTGCGCTCGTACAGCGACCATACGGTTGCGGTGAACCCTTTGCTCTGCGTAATGATATGCTGCGGCGGATTGATTAGTCCTATTTTTCCGTCTGCCACCATATCCATTAACGCCTGCCCCACCTCAAGCCCTGTGTCCTCTTCCCGATCTTCAATCAGATATTCCAGCGGATACAGGCGATAGAGGATGTGAATCTGCTCTCTACGGTGATACAATCCTTCATTCGGGATAATTTCCAGTTCTTCCAATGGCGCATAAACCACTTCAAACCCAGCTTGTTCACATAAACGCATGATATATTTGGTATTCGTCTGATCCTCGATATGCCATTCATAGCAAGTGAAATACACCTTTGTCCCCAAACCCTTACGACTATAAAAATGAATGAGCTCCGTCAAGGCAGACTGAATCGCCTCATCCATTCCAGATGAGGGTCCATGTAGAGCAATGTCATCCCCTGACATTCTCTCACCATGCAGCACCTCCAGCAGCTTTCCTTCGAGATAAGCCACCTCGGGAATCCCGGTCGGGGTATCGGTGTTATTCTCAATGCACTTGATCCCCGCTTCCCCCACAATCCAGTCCTGACGGGTGATCCCATCCGGCGCGGCTTCCATCCGTGCAGCACGCAGCAAGCCTTGATGAATCCCCAAACGCTCTACCAGGTATTCATCCGGCATATAGCGCTGGATAAATTGCTGGACCTTGCGATAAATACGATGTACTGCCTCAGAAGCAGCCTGAAGCTCTGCCAGCTCGCTTTCCCGATACACCGTTAAGGCCGGCACGCAGTAGGACTTGCCGTACATGCGATGATACGGAATCATATGGCTGATTTCACCCTTAAAAAGCTCGTCATGTTCATAAGGTAATTGCCGAATCGTACGCATGCTCATCTTAACCCCCAGAAAAAAAGCCGCTGCGTGAGCCACTGCTGCCAAAACCACTGTGTGAACTGGAAGATGAGGACGAGCTTTTGCGATAAGAGCTGGAGGAAGAACGGCTGCTATGATATGAGGAGCCTCCACTATAATAGGTCGATCCGCCATAATAATACCCGCTGCTGCCTGAATCCCGACAGGCCGTTTGCTCTGATACAGGGAGCTCGTCGCAGTCATAATACTCGTCATCACCGCAACCCGTCAGAGCGGCCGGGACAGCCAACATCAGGGCAAAGGCCGCCATCCGTGCACGAGAGCCGGGCTTGGATTTCATGGTTTCCCAAGAATGCTCCATCACAGATCGACCTCCTTCACAAACAAATGCACCTTTTTCAACTGAGGGTCCAATACCGAATATATAAATTCGTATGTTTTGCCACCCAATACCGTATAGTGATCCAATAGCCGTTGGGCTAAGTCTAAGGTAAATACCGAGCCTTCCCGCTGATCCATGCTACGGAACGCAGGCTCATGCCATACCCAGTACAATGCGCTGAATGTGGACGTATAGCCTCCCTCACTGGCTAGCACGAGGTCCGTGATCGACGCGCCGTAAGGCTTTGCACGTTCCCCTGTAAATTCGGTCACATAGACGGAATGATCCGTATGCTCCTCACTTTCATTCGAGGTATGCGCCCATAGTTTGTCATGGAGACGCGTAGCGTCTACAAGCTTGCGCAGAAACAGCTCATCTCCCGATACGGATTCCCGTGTCAGGCTGCGCAGTTCCTTTTGAGTGTCTTCTGACCATTCGCGATACGTTAATGAATAATAAATGATGATTCCCTTCCCTTCCTGTACGCTTCTGTCATGAGGTTTACTATAAATTCAAGCTTCTGTCGTCGTTCACTATACGAGATTCTACCTTGAAAAGGTTCAATTTGGAAGAAAAATACGACAAAAAGCCGCAATCCCCAGGATTACGGCTTGGTTGCAGCGCCTATAGCTTGATATTGTTTTCGTCGAAATATTCCTCCAGCGTCAACCCTTGCTTGGCTACATCCTCTGCAATGTCTACTCCCACATAACGGATATGCCAAGGCTCGTACACATAGCCGGTCACATCTTCCTTACCCTGCATATAACGAATAATAAATCCGTATTCCGGTGCATGTTGTTCCAGCCATTGGCCTTCCTTGGAAGCTCCGAACGATTGCTCCAGCACATTGCCTACGCTGGGGCTGGATACGTCAATGGACAATCCCGTCTGATGCTCACTCGTACCTGGTACAGCGCTGACTTTAGAGGCATATTCCTGCCCCTTTGTCTTTACATTGTTGTCGAAAATAGACACCTGACGCTTATAGGAACGGTATCCCGATACCGCACGCAGCTCAATGCCGTCCTTTTTCGCACCGTCGAACAGCTTCTCCAGTGCCTCTGCCGCTTCCTTACGCAAATGCCGCTTCTCATGCGGTCCCTCGAAGGAAAAAGGCACCTGCGGCTCTACCAGATCATCCGGGACGTAGCCCACAGGCAAGCTGCGCTTTTTGTTCACCACGACTGTATCCGAAGTCGCATTGGTTACAACCGCAGTTCCATCCTCTTCCTTAACTGTGGCCTGCAGTGCACTTTGGCTTCGCAGCGCCATCACAGGATCAGCCTGTCCACTTCCTGTATCCGCAGAGGCTTGTCCAGCGCTAGTACTGCCATTCCCCGCATCCGTCTGGGTGGAAGGCTGTACATTCTCCTGTACCGTTGTGGATGATTTTAATGGCTCACTTTCCTGTCCACCTGATCCTCCTTGCTGGCAAGCTGCCAGCAATAGCCCTGGCAAGATCAGCCCCGGAATGAGCGCTTTGGTCCATCGCTGAGATGTGCGCGTCTGTTGTATATGTCGTTTCATGCTGGTATCTCCTCCAATATTGCAATTGATACATGACTTGCAGTGACTTTTCCGTTCCCTCATTGTAACTGAACTTTGGACACTCTTCGAAGCCGTTATCCTATCCAATAAGTGTGAACAGACTCGAAAAAGAAAGCATATACCCAAATTATTACGGATTATGACGTTTTTGCGGGATTGCAGCCTGGGCTCGCTCGGCTACCCGTTCACGTATGAGTTTCAATGCTTCTTCGGCACGGGGTAACCCTGGCAGCAAGGACGTAATATCGGTTTCCTTTTTGAAAGCAAGTTTCTGCGGTAGGCGGATTTCAATGGCATGAAAGCCTGCTCCGGGACGATGCAACGCTCCTTCAGCTGCAGATTCTGCAATCCACTCGCTAATCGCTGCCGTTCCGCTGCGTCCTCCCTCCGCACGTGAGGTAGGCTCAAGCGCGGGGGATGTTCTCTGCACATGGGATAACTCTCCAGCCCAAGCACTAAACACGTATTCCAGCAGCTCTTCCTGCGTCATTCCGATCAACGCCGGACAGTGTTGTGGCTCGTTTTCCAGTCCGGCCTGAAGAGCTTTCTTCACGTCTTCGACTGCACCCAGCCCATTCTCTCTGCTGGAGATGGCGGTCTCAGCTGCGAGTTGAACAATCTCATCCAGCGACAGGCAAGCTTCCCCTTTCAGAAGACGGTAGATGTCCAAAGGCTCTGCTTTTAACTGCTCCAGCCATGCCCCTCGCTGTTCCAGGTTCAGTACAGGCACTGGGCCAGTCCATTGAACGGGATGTGCAAAAGGTACACCCGTCGATTTACCTTCTGGCCCATTGCCGTCTAATTCCACGATCCATCGACCGTCAGTTACTTTCAGCTTCACTTGCGGTCTCGTCATCGCCTTCATCCTTTCTCTGCTCACTCGATCCATACGTCATTTTGCAACGCAATCAGACCACGCAGTTCATCATCAGACATTTCGGTGAGCCAATGTTCTCCAGAGCCGACAACCTGCTCGGAAAGGGCCTTTTTGCTCTCGATCAGCTCGTCGATTCTTTCCTCCAGTGTCCCCTGACAAATTAGCTTGTGCACTTGTACATTGCGACTTTGGCCAATACGGAATACTCGGTCTGTCGCCTGATTTTCCACCGCTGGATTCCACCAGCGATCATAGTGAATGACATGGCTGGCACGTGTCAGGTTCAGACCCACGCCACCTGCACGCAAGGAAAGTACGAATATATTCGGTCCTTTTCCCTGCTGGAAGTTGTGAACCATTTCGTCCCGTCTGGTTTTCGCCAGTCCTCCATGCAGGAAATATGGCTCTTCTCCCAAAATCTTGGCCAAACGGGATACCAGCAGTTCTCCCATCGACACATATTGGGTGAAAATCAGCGCCGATTCATCGTTCTCGCGAATGGTTTCTACCAATTCCAGCAGTCGCTCCATTTTACCCGAGTTTTCGGTTTTAGTGCTGTCAGCACGGCCTGGGATGATCAAACCCGGATGGTCACAGATTTGCTTCAACTTGGTCAGCGATGACAAAACAAGCCCCTTGCGGGCCATACCGACCTGCCCATCCAGTGTTCCCAATAATTGATCCACCACACCGCGGTATAATCCGGCCTGCTCTGGTGTCAGTACACAATAGGACTTCAACTCCAGCTTCTCTGGCAAATCCTTGCGAATATCCGGATCGCTTTTGAGCCGACGCAGCATGAACGGGGAGACGAGACGATGAAGCTCACGCAACGCGGACCCCCGCTCCTCTCCTGCCAGACTGTACCGCTGGCGGAATGAAGATGCCGTACCGAGGTACCCTGGATTCAGAAATTGAAAAATAGACCACAGCTCGCTTAGCCGATTCTCTACCGGCGTGCCCGTCATGGCAATTCGATGCGGGGCGGACAACTTCATGACGCTTTGTGCCTGCTTAGTGCGTGCATTTTTTATATATTGCGCCTCATCCAACACAATGGAAGACCAGTAGACCGCAGATAAATCGCTGCCGTCCCGGCCCGCCAAATGATAGGTAGTGAGGACGATATCATACTCTCGTACATTTTCCTGAAACAGCTCACCGTGGAGTCGCTGGTTGCCATGGTGAATATAAAGCGACAAATCCGGTGAAAAACGCTTCAATTCCCGCTGCCAGTTGCCAAGCAAAGACGTCGGACAGATAATTAACGCCGGGCGCTGATCATCTGCGCCGATGCCACCATCGAGCAAACAGGTAATAACCTGAATCGTTTTACCCAGCCCCATGTCGTCCGCAAGGCACACACCAAAGCCCAATCCGCGCATCGCAGCCAGCCATTGAAAGCCGCGCTCTTGATACGGCCGTAGTGCACCATGCAGCGTCTCCGGCACAGGCCGCGGCTCTACGGAACGGAGTACCCCGCCCTCAGCCAACGAGGCAAGCAATCCGGCGGATTCCGCGCCAAAGATGGACAAGCCCTTCCACGAGGCCTCGCCTGCACTTTCATTTTCCGCAGCCAAATGCATCCATTCGGACAAGCTCATTTCACCGTTTTCTCCGCGCTTGATAAACCGCAGCACCTGACGAATTTCCTTGGGATCTACCTCAATCCATTCCCCTCCGAGACGTACATAAGGCAAATTGGCCGCGACGATGCTTTCCAATTCCTCCATCGTCAAGGTCGTATCCCCCAGCACAGCCTCGGCATCAAACGAAATCATGCGGTTAATGCCAACCGACGATGTATCGGCGATCACACCATCTGGCTTGGCACCCTGCTCTGTCGAGCGCATTTTAAGCCGCAAGCCTGCACGTCTTCGCCCCTCCCGGCTCCAGCGTGAAGGCATTTGCACAGTAATACCGTTCTTTTGTAAAGAAGGTACGGCTTCCGTCAGGAAGCGGAAGAACATCTCCGGCTCCAGGGTCAGTCCCTCGGGATAAGGGCGGTTTAATGCTTCCTGCAATATAGGTGCCGCTTCAGCCGCCTGTCCGAGCCTCGTCAGCAGTTGCGCCTGTACTTGACGGTACACTATTTCACCACGAACCAGATCACGTTCCGGATATGCCCACAATGCCAAAGCAGGCAGTCGTAATCCGGGCTCAGCATCGCTTTCTGCCCAAAAGGTAATGCGCCATTCCTGGATACTCTCTTCCAAAGAAGGCTCCAAACGAAGGCACAGACGCAATTGCCCTTCAATGGGTTCCTTGGCTTCCCGTTCCGTTACAGGCATCGTGCTTCCCTTAAGAGAGGACGCCTGAAGAACCAGCTCCTCCATCTCAGCAGGCGTTCCCTGAATCGCAACCTGGCGCGAACCTGTCAACAGACTGTTCCACCACAGCTCCGCCAGTGGTGATCCTCCGCGCCGATAATCTGCTCGATATCGTCCCAATTCACGATCTGACGCAGCCAGCACCGCGGTCGTTTCTGCATGAACGACCGCACACAAGAAGGAATACAGCACCATTCCAGCTGCATCCTCACGTGTTTCTGGCTCCTTGCCCGCAAAAACGGCCGGAGCTGCCATACACACAGCCGGCATCGCAGCTGCCAGCTCATGAAAGCGGCGGATGTCCTCCTCTTCGCGAAGCCGAGGAATCCACACCCCTACCGCCGCATCCGGGCCGCGCCGTCGCGGTCCAGATGGACGCGCCTCTGTAAGTGATGGCACGATTTCGCCCCGCTGCATCAGCTCCAGCGCAAAATAAGCAGCCTTTTGCCAATATTGCATTTCCTCGCCAAGCGTAATGCCCGATGCCGCACAGCCCTTCTCGTCCATGCGAGTCAGCAGAGCCATCGTCTCGCGGGGTTCCAGTGCCAGACCCTCCAGCGTACGCCCCAGCATGGAGCGTCTCTTGCCACCTCTGCCTGCGGTTTCCACGCGAGCAATGTTAGGTATCCGCACCTCGGCAAGACGCAACGCAGCCTGCCGAAACGGCCGAAGGTCTCCCTTTAGCGTCAGCCTGCGGATTACACTGCTCCACGCATCAATACGTGGTTCCGACGTCTCACCAGAAAAGCAAAAAAACACATCTCCGAGCCATATTCCATAAAGCGGTTGATTCATATCTGTCTCCCGTCCAGCCTTTTGAATTATTACTCTTCATCATATACGAAAACGGGCTCATTTCAAAACTTTATCACAAAAATAAATGGAAAGTCATACGTTAATAACCTTAAATATTCATGTGATTAACTATAAGCACTGCCTCTTATTCTTCATCATCCTTCAGATAAGGATTCAGGCTGTCTTGCAGCAATTTCCTGACCAGCATACGCAGTTCTTGCGGATATACGACCTCGGCTTCTGGCCCATACTTTAACAAAAGTCTGGATACATACCTAAACTCTTCAACGGGGATATGTCCGTGCCATTCCTGACCCAGGCCTTCCTGATGTGAGACATTGTGGAAGAGGGCATCTGATTCGGCCAGCCTAGCACCCAACGCGGTAAATTTTATTTTGGACGGAATTCCTACACGGGAATCCTCTGAAGCCAACCATGCTTGAAGGGTGGGGAGGCTATCCAAGGTTTCATCTAGTATCGTGATGGTGATCACCCGATCTGAACGGTACAGAATGATGCGGTCTTTGTTATGCGCTGGCATATACCAATATCCGTGATCAAAATAAAGCCCAATCGGATATACCTGGGTCCACTTTGCCCCGGAAGCGGAGCGGTAGTGCATGTTCACCCTGCGCTTGTTTAGAGCAGCCTCCAAAATGAGTGAGGTGTAGGGTGAGTCTGCGTGAGTAGGTATCATACGAAAAGAAATGTAATCCTTTAATTGGTCAATGCTGTCCTGTACATCCTGGGGAAGCTCGGCATAATAATGCTCGGACAAATGTCCACGAACCGATCCAAAAGGGATATCCGGAATGTCTTCCAGCAGTTGCAGCATGAGAAAAAGACCCAGTGCCTCGTCGCGCGCAAGATGAAGGGGAGGAAGGAGCCGATTGGGAAGTGCCCGGTATCCGCCATGAGGGCCCGTCTCGGTATACAGGGGTAACCCGGTTTGCTGCAAATAGTCGAGATCTCTTTGTATCGTTCTGACGGAGACGCCAAATCGTTCGGCCAACTCACGCGCCGTATATTTTTTTCGGGAATCCAGTATCCTCATAAGAGCAATTCTGCGTTCGTTCATAAGGTACTCCTCTAATCAAAAATAAAGTTTAGACGATCCTTTAACTACGACAAAGTATGTCATAAATAGATTGTAACATAGAGATAGAAAGGAGTGATGAACGATGAAGGATTTGAAATCAAATGAAGTAGTGCTGTATATCGCCATGAGTCTCGACGGGTATATTGCGTTGCCTGACGGGTCGGTGGACTGGCTGTATGATGTCAAAGGAGATGGCGGGGACAATGGATACGCTGATTTTTACGATACTGTAAGTACAGTGCTGATGGGCAGGCTGACGTATGAGGAAGTGTTAAAGCTTTCGGATGATTTTCCTTATGCCGGAAAGCCGTGTTATGTACTCACCCGGTCATTGACGGAGCAACAGCAGGCACCACATGTTACATTTACGGACGAGGCTCTGTCTGAACTGGTTCCGCGTCTACAAAAACAATCGGAAGGTTTGGTATGGTTAGTAGGTGGGGGTCAGTTAGTTCAGGCCTTCATGCAGGCTGGGCTGCTGGAAAAGGCGATCATTGCGATCATTCCCAAAGTACTGGGACAAGGAATACCCTTATTCCCAGAAGGAACGCTGCCAAGTACTTTTGAACTCCAGGAAGTCGAACGCCGCGGGGATATTGTTCTACTTCATTATCATTTATAATTATGTTCACAAAAAAACCTTCGTATGCTCAGGATCATGCAATCTCCCTGACATACGAAGGCTCTACTGCGTATTTCATTTCATTATTTGGTCTTTAAATTATCCCATGTTCTCTGGAAATCCTCGAACAGCTTCCCGGCATCCGATTTACCTGCCACATAGGCTTGCATCTGACTTCCGAATTCTTGCTGTGCTCCTTCAGGATAACGGCTAAAGAACCAGCCCAGCAGTTTATTTTCCTGACTATATTTCACTACTTCGGCACCCAGTTGGCCCATATCGGCCTCTTCCCCTTTGATGCTCTTGAACGCCGGAATGAACTTAAACTCCTTGGTGATATACTTTTTCCCCTGCTCAGATGTCACTATCCAGTTTAAGAACTCTTTGGCCTCAGCTTTGACAGACGAGTTTTTATTAACCACCCAGTTATTGGCAACCCCTACAAACAGCTTATCTCCGGCTGTTGCGTCTTCACCAATCGGCATAGGCAGGATACCCAATTTCAGCTTCGGATTAATTCCATCAATTTGAACCTGAGTCCAGTTCCCTTGCTGCATCATGGCAGCTTTGCCAGTGGCAAAGTTCGTTACCTGCGTATTGTAATCAGTCGTGAGCGGCTTCGAATTGCCATACTTGAGCGTCAGATCGAGCAACTTAATCCATTCGGCGAATACAGCATTGCCTGGAATTTTGGCTGTACCATCATTCAGTCCCTTGACGAAGGCCGAGGGGTCTGGCTGATTGGCAAATGCCACGTTCAGCAAATGATTACCCAGCACCCAAAACTCCTGGTATCCATTGGAAAAAGGTGTGATCCCTGCGGCTTGCAGCTTTTGCGCAGCAGCCTCCAGCTCGGACAACGTCTTAGGAGGCTCGGTGATTCCAGCCTTTTTGAACAAATCCTTATTGTAAATAAAGCCGTACCCTTCCAGATTCATCGGCTGACCGTACAGCTTGCCATCCTTGGTCATCGGTTCTTTGGCGACATCGACCACATCACCAACCCAAGGCTGGTCGGACAGGTCCTCCAAATATTCCAGCCACGTATCCAGCTCACGATAGCCGCCGACATTAAAAATATCCGGCTGTTCGCCAGAGGCAAACTTGGCCTTCAACGCCGCCCCATAGTCACTCCCCCCGCCTACGGTCTGAATGTCGAGCTTGATCCCCGGGTGAGTCGCTTCATACTCCGCCTTCATACGATTTAGCGCTTCTGCAATCTCTACTTTAAACTGAAAAATGTGAATGGTTTTTTCCTTCACTTCCTCATTGCCTGCATTTTGTCCACCACTGCTGTTACAGCCAGCTAAAACCAGGGCAAAGGCAGCAAAAAGCAAAATCAGTGCTTGGGCTTTCTTTTTAAAAGTATGCGTTTTCATATTTATGTTCCTTTCTATTCTAAATTTCAAAGTGTTCTCCGTTTGCGGAGTGGCACACCGTGCACATGTTTTCAGTACATCCCACACTCAGCCTTTGACCGAGCCTGCCATGATACCTTGTATAATATATTTTTGCATGGCCAGAAAGAACGCGATGACCGGCAAAATACCCAGCACCAGAGCTGGCAAAGCCAAATCCCACTGCTTCGTGTATTGTCCGAAAAAGGCATAGGTTGCAATCGGAATGGTGCGCAATTCAGCCTTTTGCAGTACCAGAGAAGGCAGTAGATAGTCATTCCAGATCCAGAGTGTATTCAAAATAATAACCGTTACCATCATGGGCAGCATCAACGGATATACAATCCGGAAAAACACCCCGTAAGGCGTGCAACCGTCCACTGTAGCTGCTTCTTCCACCTCAACAGGCACACCTTTGACGAATCCGTGAAAGAGAAAGATGGACATAGGAGCCCCGAATCCCAGATAACAGATCACCAGACCACTAATACTGTTCATTAAATCCAGCGTACTTACAACCTTGACCAAAGGAATCATCACCGATTGGAAAGGAATGACCATCGCAGCCACGAACAGGCTGAACAGTACCCGATTGTAACGTGTTGGGCGCCGAACCATTCGATAGGCAGCCATTGAGCTGATCAGTACGAGCAGCAGATTGCTGACCACCGTAACCACGAGTGAGTTCCATAACGCTTCGGGAAAACGCGTAATACTCCAAGCTCTAGCATAGTTGCTCCATACAAAGGTTTGTGGCCAGGCCGCAGAGTCAGTGAGCAGGTCACCAAAGCTTTTGACCGAATTCACGAACAAAAAGTAAAACGGGACGAGGAATACCAATGCGACGAGGATCATCACCAACTCAGTCGCCCATGTCCCAACGCGGTAGCGATTGTTTGTTTCCATTTACGATTCCACCTCCCGGCTTTTCGTCAGGCGTACCTGAAGGCTCGTAACGAGAGCAACAATGATAAAGAAAATGAGTGCTTTAGCCGTTCCCAACCCATAACGATTATTGACAAACGCTTCATTGTATATATTGAGCGCCACTGACTCTGTAGAACCAAAGGGACCACCCTTCGTCAATGACAGGTTGAGATCGAACATTTTAAACGACCATGATATCGCCAGGAAGAGACATACCGTAATGGCAGGCATGATCAAAGGCAGTATAATCGACCGCAAGATTTGCATCCGACTCGCCCCATCAATCTCGGCTGCCTCCAGCATATCCCGGGGCACATTGGTAAGGGAAGAGATATAAATCACCATTAAATATCCGGCTGTTTGCCAGATAAACACGATCACAATGCCCCAAAAGGCCGTAATCTCATCTCCCAGCCAGGACAGGTTGAAGAAGGATAACCCCGTACTCTCGCCGATCGCTGCAAATCCCTTGACGAAAATAAACTGCCAGATAAAACCGAGCAACAGACCTCCGATCACATTAGGCATGAAAAAAATAGTTCGAAGCACATTTTTTGTTTTTAGCGGCTTGGTTAGAAAATACGCCAGCAGAAAACCAAAAATATTGGCAGCTACCACTCCAATCACCGTAAAACGGACGGTAAACCAGAACGCTGTCCCGAATTTGTCATCATTAAATAAAATGTGACTGAAATTATCCAGCCCGACCCACTTTGCCTGATTGGCTACCCCATTCCACTCTGTAAAAGAATAGTACATTCCTAGCATGAAAGGGATTACAATAATGATAACGAAAAATAACGTCGATGGCCCTACAAAAATCCATTGCTGGAGCCATTGCGACGACTTGGCGCGATTCAAACCGATCCCCCCTTTGTTCTCTTTGGTGTCTGGAACGCTCCTCTACGGCATCCTTGCAAGCAGTGTGGACGTTGAATCCGTATGGATATGCGATTCACATGTTCATTATGTCGAATAAGCGCTCTGGAGAACACGCAAGATCGTGAACCATTAGGGGAGAAAATATTGACCTCTGGCTTGCCTTGAATTGTGAAAGGAGCTACCTGCATGAAATTTCATAGCATTCGTTCTCGTCTAATCTGGTTTCTACTCATTGCGGTTACTCTTCCGTTGCTGCTTTCAATGACCATGACCTTCATCCTCACCAAGCAATCCTTACGGGAACAGGCCACCCAGGAAAACGAACGGCTTATTTTTCAGGGAATTACGAATCTGGATAACTATTTACAGGGATTAAATCGTGCATCGATCGGAGTCTATAATGACCCTCATTTTCTGCGCAACCTGGCTAAAATTCCGGATGATTACCGGGCCGTTGCCGAGATTTACACCACGCTGCAAACGATGATGAATGCTTCCTCAGGCATTGACCAGGTGTACTTGCATTCGTTTGAGGCTGGGCAATCTACACTGATTACCAGCACGGTCCCTCTACGGGAGTTCCGGCTGGAGCCCTTCACCGGTTCTATTCATTACGGCCCTTCCGGGCTGTTCATGCAACCCTCGCACATAAAGCATTTGTACGGCTTTTCAGCAGTTTCCTATGCTGAGCAGAATACAAAGCGGCAGGTATTTACACTCCACCGGGCGATTCGGAACATTCCGTCTTCAGAAACGCTTGGGGTACTGGCTATAGATGTGGATCTGGAGCCGCTGCGCAGTATTTGCCGTCAGTTGTATGATGCAGATACAGAGGAGCTATTTTTAATTGATCGGAACGGAACGATCGTATATAGCGGAAAAGAATCATTCATTGGAACACACTGGAAGGAATCTGGCCTACTCAAGCGAATTTCTAAAGAAGACGAGCACGGTGTAATTGAAGATGATACAGCACTGCACGTATATGGCAAACTGGATGCCAATCTGTCAGGCTGGACGCTCGTCAAGAAAATCCCTCATCGGACGCTTTATTTGCGGGCTACCCAACTGACCCAGATCAATGCGGTCATTACAGGCGCAGCGTTGCTGCTCGTTATTGTTGCCACGTTATGGATTTCAATAAAAATTACGGAACCTATTAAACGGCTGACTCGCTACATAAACCAGATTCAGTCCGGTCAGCTGGATGTAGACATCCGGGCCATGAGCAACGATGAGATTGGAGTGCTGTCGCGTCGTTTCAGACAGATGATGGATACCATCAATAACCTCATTTTGCGGGAATACAAGCTGGAACTGGCTAACAAGACACACCAATTGAAAGCGCTTCAGGCACAGATTAATCCTCATTTTTTATATAATACGCTACAGTCTATTGGAACACTGGCTCTACAGCATGAGGTGCCGCGAATCTATTCTCTGCTTTCTTCCCTTGCCAAAATGCTGCGCTACAATATGCGGGATCACACAGTTGTAACACTCAAGGAAGAAGCTGAGCATGTAAAACAATATCTTGATTTGCAAAAAGAACGCTTCGGTGAGCAATTAGAAGTCACCTATCAATGGGATGATCAAGTTCTGAATGATCGAGTGCCTAAAATGATTCTCCAGCCATTGGTGGAAAACTACTTTAAACACGGTGCCGATCCCCGGCTGGGGCCTGGTAAGATTCGTATTACAGCCTTCCGAATCCGGGAAGGCATTGTGAGGATTGAAGTGGAAAATAACGGCGCGTCGATTCCACCAACCGAATTGGAGCAGCTCCAGCAAATGCTGAAACGTCCGCTGAAAGCCCATGAAGAATCAGACCCTAGCGAGCAGAACTCCATTGGTCTTCGTAATGTTCTATTACGTATCCAACTTCACTCGGAGGATGGTTCTAATACCCTGTGTGTAGACAATATTCTGCCTCATGGCGTTCGTTTCACACTTGAAATTCGCACTGAGCCCCATACAGAAATTCATATTAAGGGAGAGTGATCTGTCAATGAAGGTCCTGATTGTGGATGATGAAAAGCATGTACGTCACGCCATTCGGATGCTTGTACATTGGGAAGCTTACGGTGTGACCGAGGTGATTGAGGCTGAATCGGGCGATCAGGCGATTGAGGTCATTACCGCACTTTCCCCGCCCGTGGTACTCACAGATATGCGAATGCCTGGTAGAGATGGAGTAGCCTTGATGGAGTGGATTCAGGCGAATTCTCCAGCTACCAGAGTCGTGGTGGTCAGTGGCTATGATGATTTTGAGTTGGTTCGGCAGGCCATTCGCCGGGGAGGTATGGACTATATTCTTAAGCCTGTAGATCCGGTAGAGATCAATGAGGCGCTCAGTAGAGCTACTCAAGCTTGGCGGACAGCGGAGCAAGACCGGAACAGGCAGACCATGCAGGCTATGGAGGTCAACCGGATGAGGCCGCACTATGCTGATAAACTCCTGACCGAGCTCATTTCCGGTACATCGCTCTCCATCACGCCTTTACGTGAGGAGCTGCGTCTCCCGCCAGCTATTCAGGTATGTAATGCGGCAGTGATGAGTACCACTCAACTGGATGCCGATATACTCGACAAATATAAAACGCGTCGCGCGCTTCTAGGCTTTTCCCTCATGAACATCTGCAACGAATTTCTGGGTACCTCTCAGACCGGAGTTGCATTCCGTCATCTGGAGCGTACGGACGAAATTATTCTGCTATATTGGGGGGAGCCGGCTCGTTGGCCAGTGCTCTTGCAGGACATTCACGCAGGGATTAGAACGGCGCTGCGATGCTACATGCACATCGGGATTGGTTCTTTCGGAACCTTTCCCGTGGAGGCAGCCACAGCCTACCAAGAAGCACGGCAAGCACTGTGGAAACGGGATGTGCTACAGGCCACCAACTGGATGCACGAAAGTTTTCCGGCCCGGCAAACCGTTCGTCTTCCCCAGTTGTCTGAAATGGAAGAAGAACTACGGCTTAGTGCGCTCAGCTGTAATGCCAGTCGCATATCTATGGCGGTAAGCAGCTGGATGGAAGCCGTAGCCGTACTGCCTTCGGTTACAGCAGAGCAGCTAGCCGGCTGGAATCAAGAGCTGGATTGGATGCTGGCTCGCTGGCTGAATGACAGACCTGGAGATACCGAAGGCGAGGAACTGACGGATGAGTCGAGCACCATTCCTGCCTTGCCGGTCGACAATCGTGGCATGCTTTCCCTGCCTTTGTGGAAAAAACAAATCGAAAATCGATTGCTGGCAGCTGGTCAGGCACTTACACCAAGCCATAGCCCAAACAACCCGACGATCCGTGATATTGCCCGCTATCTGGATGCTCACTACGACGAGGACATTTCTCTACAGGATATAGCGAGCCGCTTTTACCTCAGCCGAGAATATATTTCTCGTAAGTTCAAGCAGGAGTACGGGGTCAATCTATCCGATTATTTGTGCCAGATCAGGATGGGCAAGGCAAAGCTACTACTGCTGAATGACAAGCTGCGGCTTCATCATATTGCCGGTATGGTCGGATATCAGGATGAGAAATACTTTGGCAAGGTGTTCAAAAAGCTTGAGGGAGTCACGCCTGGCGAATTCAGAAGGCGCCATTCTGCAAATCCTCAGCCGTCATCGCATATAACACATGATCTTCCCACACACCATTAATCTTCAAATAGTTGAGAGCCAGCCCTTCGCGGCGAAATCCCGCCTTTTCCATCACTCGATGGGAGGGCGTATTTCTTGGCATGACTCCGGCTTGAATACGGTGTAATTCCAACTCATTCAAGGCGTAGCGGACGATATCCTTCACTGCAGATGTAGCATAGCCTTGTCCGTGATATGCAGGATCTACGAAATAGCCCAGATTAGCGTTTTGAAAGGGCCCTCTAGCGACACCAGACAGCTCCATTCTGCCAATCAGCTTATTATTTTCCACCAAAAAAAGTCCAAACGTATGTCCCTGTCCGGCTTGTGCCGCTTCTAAACCGTTGGAAATCAGGCGCGCCTGTTCTTCCAGCGTAAAATAAATTTCAGGTCGTTCTGGCTCGTACGGCTTGAAGAAATCAAAATTTTCACGTCTGATCTCCAATAAATGTTCAGCATCACTTACTTGTAACAATCGAATCTGTAACCCCGGATGGGTGGACCTCATCGAAATCACACCATTCGTTTCATAGAACATTATCATTACCTTCTCTCTGTGTTATTCCTATGTAATTGTAATTCACGGTCATGAGACAAGAAAATACCCCAGGCGCATGAACGCAGCCTAGGGTATTGTTATTTAGAATTTATTCGGTTACAGGCATCCAGCCAGGAATAGTCGTCAGCGCACCCCACAAGTAGTCAGGAATAACCAGCTCCTGCTGGGCTTGCTTGGATAATGTCGTGCGAATAGTATCTTCTGTGCCGTTTTGCACTTTCTGAACCCATTGCGGCTCCATCAGCAACGGACGTCCCAGTGAAACAAGCGGTACACCTGTCTCCAGTGCTGCGAGCGCGTCATCCGGAGTATTCAGCGAACCAACCCCCATGACTGGCACACGGTTCCCAACCTTCTCATGGATGAGAACCGTACGTGACCGTTCGTCACTGCGGTCACGGAACGAACCGCCGAAGAAATGATTTACGGAAATGTGCAGGTAATCCAGCCCTTCATCCGCCAGGCGGTCTACAAGCACCATCGTATCATCCAGCGTGATGCCTGGCGTGTGTCCTTCCTCAGGAGACAAGCGGTATCCGAAGATGAACGGACGCTTCGCATGTTCTGCGATCACTTTCTTCACTTCGTGAACAACCGCCAGCGGAAAAGTCAACCGTTTTTCAAGGCTTCCTCCCCATTCATCCGTACGAATGTTGGAATGCGGAGAGAAGAACTGCTGCACCAGGTAACCATTCGCTCCGTGAAGCTCTACACCATCATAGCCTGCTTCAATCGCGCGGCGAGTTGCTTCGCCATAGGCACGGATGACACGGTGGATATCGTCAGGTGTCATTTCACGCGGCACAGGTGCGCCTTCTTTTTCCTCGGCTACTGCGCTTGCACTAATTGGTTGTCCGTCTGGAATCTGATCCGGCGGACACAGACGGCCACCATGATAAATTTGCAGGATCGCTTTCGCGCCCTCCTGATGAATCGTATCTGCCAGACGACGTAGGCTAGGAATCATCTCATCCTTGTCCGCACCAAACTCATTAACAAATCCTTTACCATCTGGAGTTACATACACACAAGCGGTAATAACCGCTCCCACACCACCGGAGCGTTCACGGTAGTATGCCAGTTCCTCATCACTGACTTCGCCATTTTCGTGGGAAGCAAAGTTAGTCATAGGGGCCATCGTAATGCGGTTCTTCAATGTAACACCGGATGGCAGGGTAAAAGCTTCAAATAAAGGATTATATTTCGGATTCATTCGTTCTCTCTCCTTCAGTTTAAGTCAGAACAGATCATATAAGGCTTTTGAGCATGAAACGATTGCGAATACGAATTCGATATCATTTTTCTTCCATGACAAAGCCTATCTACCGTGCTTACTTAAATACAGTGGTTATAATAACCACAGTATAATGATCCGCCCCTACAAAGTCAAATCTATCCTTTCTGATCTCCCTTAAACTGTCCGAAAAACCCGAATTTCAGCCACTTGTCATCAGCTATTGACAGTCGCTTATTTGCCTCCGGCTATGCTATCTTTCTCCTCTCGGCGGGAGAACCAGGTCGCCAGCAACGAGCCGGAAATATTATGCCACACGCTAAAAATCGCACTCGGTACAGCAGCAATCGGATTAAAATGAGCTGCCGCCAACGCAGCGCCCAGCCCGGAATTCTGCATTCCCGTTTCCAGCGTAACGGCCTTACGTTTGGAAAGATTCATGCCAAACAGCTTGGCAAACCAATATCCGAGCAGAAAGCCGATACCGTTATGCAAAATAACCACAGCAAAAATAATCGGGCCTGTCTCCAAAATCTTGCCTTTGCTGCCTGCAACCACAATAGCCACAATGAGTACAATTGCCAATGTTGAAATGAGCGGCAGCGCCTTAACACTCGCTTCCGCCTGTTTGCGAAATAGCGACTTGACGATTACACCCAGCACAATCGGGACAATAACCACGATGAGAATATCCATGATCAGCGACTTTGCATCAATATTCATCCAGCGTCCGGCAAGCAGACTAATCATCGCCGGGGTCGCCAGTGGAGCAATCAGCGTCGACACTGAGGCAATCGATACGCCAAGCGCCACGTCGCCTTTGGATAAGAGCGTCATTACGTTGGATGCAGTTCCACTCGGGCAACAGCCGACCAAAATAACACCCACCGCAATATCCGGTGGAAGCTGTAATACTAATGCCAATACAAAAGCGAGAAATGGCATGATCAGATAATGCCCGACCACTCCTATAGCCACATCCACTGGACGCCGGAATACTTCACGAAAGTCAGCTGCAGATAAAGTCAGTCCCATCCCGAACATGACAATGCCCAGAAATAGCTGTATGTATCCTTTCAACCCTGTAAACGCCGTAGGAAAGAAAAATCCCAAACATGCAAACAAAAGCACCCAGATGGAAAAGGTCCCACCTACAAATTTACCTGCTTTCTCTAATCCTCTCATTCTACTAATCCCCTTATTTCTATATAAGCTGAATTTAAGTAAATTCACATCGGAAGCATCTTCCGTCTGCGTATTAGCTCCCCAATGTGAACTCTTCATTCAGCTCATATAGTGCTTAAAATTTTTACCATTGTACTACATATGAATGTATATACATACAACTTTTTATGATTATATTGGGTTCAAGAAACTTTTTCCCGTTCGGACATATTTGAAAGCAAAGTGGGTATATTCATAGTAGAAGATAGTGACCAGTCGGTCATTTTGAACATCATTCGTTGAGGAGGAGTTATTCCTATGTCACGAAGCCATCCGTATAAATGGTGGAATATTATCGCATTCATCGCTGTCGTTCTCGTTAACATTCTGGCTTCTACACTTCCTATTGGCGGAAGAAGCACTGCTGCTGTATCCAACATGTATCCTACCTTAATTACGCCAGCAGGTTACGCTTTTTCCATCTGGTCGGTCATCTACGTGCTGCTCGCCTGTTTTGCCGTGTACCAAGCTACATCTACAGGGCAATCCAAGACAAGCGTTCAGTCTATCGGTATTTTCTTTATTTTGAGCTGTCTCTTCAACATCATCTGGATTTTCCTATGGCAGTATGTATACGTAGAGCTGTGCGTGATCGTCATTATTCTATACTTGCTCTCCCTATTCGTCGTATATACACGTACCCGTACACCGCAACCAACTCGCGGAGAAATGTGGTTCGTCAAGATGCCTTTCAGTCTGAACCTCGGTTGGGTATCCGTTGCTACCCTCATCAACATTGCAGTAGCACTGGAAAAGAATGAATGGAGTGGCTGGGGGCTCAGCGATACGATATGGGCGATCATCATCCTGCTTATTGGCGCCGCATTAGCCATCTTGGTCAGCTTTCCTTATCGTGACAGCATCTACCCGCTTGTATTTGTATGGGCCTATGTCGCTATCGCCATCGAGCATCCGAACAATGAAAATGTACGGCTGGCTGCATGGATCTTGTCGGCAATCATCCTGGTATACGCGCTATGGCTATTTTTTGCCCGTAATCGAGACCGGGATTAAAGTCAACGAATATAATCTCCTAACAAGCACAAGCGAGCATGGGTCTGAATTATTTAGCCCAAGCTCGCTTGCTTCGTTTTTTATTTAATATGATCAGGCGTAGACTTTTTTTATTCAACATCTCCACCTCCATTTTGTATACAAATGGACAACACTCAATGCATTTAACAACCGGATGCCACTATATAGTGACACCCGGTTCTTTACAGAATTTCTTTATTAAATAAACGAACTCTGGGTAACTTATTCGCCCTTCAGTGCAATGACTTCAATCTCCACCAGTGCATCCTTAGGTAGACGAGCTACCTCGACCGCACTGCGCGCTGGATACGGTTGCTCAAAGAAAGAACTGTACACCTCATTGACGCTGACAAAATCGTTCATGTCCTTCAGGAATACAGTCGCTTTCACAACCTGGTTCATGTTGCTGCCTGCTGCTTCCAGAATGGCTTGTACATTGCTCAAGGACAGGCGAGCCTGCTCCTGTACATCCTTGCCAAACTCACCTGTTGCCGGATTCAGCCCAAGCTGTCCTGAGGTGTAAATAAACCCGCCTGCCTCTACCGCTTGACTATAGGGTCCGATCGCACCGGGTGCTTTTTCAGTAGCAATTGTTTTTTTCATAAGGGTTGGATTCTCCTTCCTGATACTGGTTCACCGTATTATAGCATGTGAAGTCCAAAGCCACTATTCCGTGTGACGGTTTGCAATGGTGCTACATTTTTTTATTTCCGCTGTAACCTTTAACGCCCATGTAACATCTAATTCCTGTAACCTGCTACACAATAGATTGTACAAAATCAAATACAGGTACAAGTACAATGATTATAGCTAGTAGTATAGACGGGAAAGGAGTACCATCCTTTGAATCTCGAAACAATTTTACACCAAGCAAGGAATGGGGACCGCAAGGCGTTCGTCGCCTTGATGAAACATATGGAATCCGATATGTATGGCATGGCGCGTTCCATTCTTCGCAGCAATGAGGATTGCGCGGACGCAATGCAAGAAGCAATGCTCAAAGCATACAAGTCTCTGGGTGAGCTACGTGAACCTCGCTATTTTAAAACATGGCTGCTTCGTATTCTCATTAATGAATGCCATCTCATTATCCGCAAGCAAAAACGGGTTGTACCCGTCGCGGAATTTATAAAGGAACCGTCCACCTCGGGCGGATACGAAAAAATCGAACTGCGCGAGGCCATCGACCATTTGGAGGAATCCATGCGAACCGTGATTTCCCTGCACTATTTGCGCGATATGCCGATCAGGGAAATATCAGAGTTACTGGATCTATCAGAGGGTGCCGTCAAAACACGATTGCACCGTGCTCGCAGAACATTAATGGACCTGCTACAAAATCGCGGAGAAAGGAAGGTGACCATTCAATGAATCCTTCAGGGTTTGAAAACCAGGATCAAGAGCTGGATGAGAAATTACAATTGGAAAGGGAAAACTTGGAGGCAGAAATGGTAGTAATCCCTGATTTGGTAAGGCAACGCCTAGATGCATTTTATGCACAAATGGAATCGGATCTGGAACTGCTACCCAACCGCCCATCCTCCCATCTATCCGTTAAAAGGTTTTTTCGGGGAACTGCAATTACCGCTGCTTCTGCAGCGCTCATTGGCGTTATGATCATTGGTAGCGCCTTTGTTTCGCCTACAATGGCGGAGTCATTGAAACAGGTCCCTCTTGTTGATAGTGTGTTCAAGCTAGCTGGGGATCTTGGGCTGCAAACCGCTGACCAGAAAGGGTTGGCCACTTCCGTAAACCTTAGTGTTACCCATAGCGGTATTACATTGAAGGTACCTCAAATCATATTTGACGGGACACGCTTGGTCGTGGCGTTGGAAAAGAGTGGTGGGGATTCACCACATGAACCCCTGTATCCAACTACCAATACGCAAGGACAGGAAGAGGATATGGTGGAGAAAATAGACCTGTTCATCAATGGGACGTCGGTCAACAGCAACAGTAGCGCCTTCAATCTCATGTATGGTCGTCCGGGCAAAGACAATAATTCTATGCTGATTGCGTATATGCGTGACCCTGCCAGTGGTAAATCCGCCTTACCAGATCAGTTTGAGCTAGAGGTATATGCAAAGTTAAAAGGTGTACCCGAGCCGTTCCGCATACAAACCACGGTTCACAAAACTAAAATAAATAACAAGATACTTCAGCCGCAAATGAGCAAATCTAATCCGTATCTTGCATTTACGGTAGAAAAGTTAGAAATTACCCCCATCACAACCAAGATCACAACGTCATTCAAAATGCTGACCGATATTGCACATATGCCAGATGAGTACACTGTAGAGCGTGAGTACAATAACATGAAGAACGGACACACGATCCAGTACACCAAAAGGGAATTGGATATACTCGATTATGCTGTATTCGACGAGCAGGGAAGAGAACTTCAATTGCTGAGCGGTTCTGGAGTTCCCCATACCCAAGAACGTGACAGCAAAATGATCACACTGTTTACTCCTTTTGTGGACACTCCCCAGAAGATCATCTTCAAGCCGTATATCTTGCCAACCCAACCAGGAGGTAGTGCCCTACTCGATGCTAATGGCAACTGGCCACGCCATTACATGGATGAATTAGAGATTACGATCGATGTGCCGCAAAATACAAACCACCCATAAAACACGAATAACGCCGCTGCTACCCGAGTCATTGGGCAACAGCGGCGTTATTGTCATTTTCTAATCCTAAGCATGGTTTTATACATTGTCATCAGGAGTCGTTCCTGTACCAGCTTCCTCATCATCGGAGGTTAGTTCCGCACCGATGACCCGAATGATGTCGTTCGGGTAAATATGTACGCCGCTCGCCTGCGCGAGAGCAATTCGGACCATAGCTCGTGCGATGAACGAAGCGGGGATAGCGCGGTAGGAAGCGAGCCTGCCTGTCATCAGGCCGTCTAGCGCCTTCATGACAACCGTGGCGGCGGCTTCACCAAAACGCCGTTCAGGCCTCGCTCCCAAAATGAGCGATGGACGGAACAAATGCAGTGCAGGCAGCCCGATCGCGGCAAGCGCCTCTTCAGCTTCACCCTTGGTGCGGTTATAAAACACACGTGAATCCGGATTAGCGCCCATCGCAGAGATTGCAAGCATTTGTACCGCTCCAGCTTCTTTGCCCAACTGGGCTGTCAGAACGGGATAGTCCAGATCCACCTGTCGAAATCGCTCCTTGGATCCCGCCTTTTTCATCGTTGTCCCAAGGCAGCAAAACACATCATCTACCCCTTCGAGGGCGAAGGTCGACTTCTGTGGTTGTTCCCAGTCGATTAACGCCTGCTCCAGCTTAGGATGTTTGATATCCAGTGGGCGCCTGCCCATAACCATGACGCGGGTGTATTCTTTTTGCACCAGCAGCTCACGTACAACATAACCCCCGACAAGCCCTGTGCCACCCACAACGACCGCTTTACGTTCCATATATACCTCCTAACGCTCCTTGTTCCCATGATTGCGATCAGGTTAATTTAAACGGCTGTTCGTCCGCCTCCTTGCTGTCGGACGGACACATAGGCAGGTACAGGGAAAAAGTACTTCCCTTGCCCTCTTCACTCTCCAGACGGATAAACCCGCCTAACAAGCGGGAAAAGTCACGGCTGATGGACAACCCCAGCCCGGTTCCACCATATTTACGATTAATCGAACCGTTCGCCTGCTGGAATGCCTCAAAAATAACATGTTGCTGAAGCTTGGATATACCGATGCCTGTATCTTTTACAGCAAATACAACCCAATCTCCCTCCTGGCCTTTTCGATCCAAATGCTGTGTGCTGATTTCCAGCAATACACGTCCTTTATGAGTAAACTTAAAGGCATTGGACAATAGATTGCGTAAAATTTGCTGTACTCGTTTGGAATCGGATCGGATTTCATCCGGTATATGTTCATGCACTTTCAAGTTGAATTCCAGGTTTTTATCCTTCGCTGTGACTTCAAAATGCATCATCATCCCCTGCGCAATCTCACGCACACTGACTGGCTCACTTACGATTTCCATGTGCCCAGCCTCGACCTTGGATAAGTCCAGAATGTCATTGATCAGTTGGAGCAAATCATGCCCCGAGGCATAGATTAGATCACTGTACTGGTATAGCTCGTCCTCATCCAGCTCTTTTCCCTGCTCGTTGATAATCTGTGCCAGGTTAATAATGCTGTTAAGTGGTGTACGTAACTCATGCGACATCGTTGCCATAAAATCCGATTTATACTGGGAAGCCATCATGAGCTGCTTGGCGCGTTCCTCTAAAATAACCTTTGCCTTCTGCAACTTATCACGCTGCTCTGACAATAACTCATTCGCCTGCTGAATCTGATAGTTTCGCTGCTGCTCCATCTGAAAATCGCGTAATATCAGTGCAAATAAAAAGCTGAGGATCACGCCGATAGGCAGTGTAAGAGGAACAACCTCTGCTACATAATAGCGCCAGGGAATGACGCCCAGGAAAGCAATATTTAACGTATTTACAATATTAACCGCTAAAATGGTTACGGATGCCTTAATAATCAAGCGCCAGGTGGAGCGGCGCATCCAGTAATTCAATCCGGCACACAATACACCCAAAATGCTCATATTCAGAAACCCGACCCACGCCGCCATATTCAGACCGAAAGTAAATCTTATAAGACCGATCGCTACCCCAATAATAATCAGCGTGTAGGAACGGGGATACACCAACGCTGCGATAATTAGCGGAACAAAACGCAGATCAAAAATAACGGTTTCATTGAAGTTAAAACCAAAGCAAGAGCTGACCCATCCGCCAAATACCACCAGCAACACCGAACTGATATATTTGAACCGCGTAGACGTACGACTCAAACCATATTTATAAATCACGTTCGCCACATAGGCAACAGCAATCAGCATCCCCAAATTCATTAGAAACATCATTGAAAATTGCATGGATTCACACTCCCATTGCGCAAGAAATTGGATGCCAGGCCTATGCTAGCCGATTTTGCCTTACTCGTACATCATAACATGAAGCCCCATCTTTCGACATATCCAAAGAGGCTTGCGTGTGTGTATAAAAAAAGCGAACCGCAACGGCTCGCCCTAGTGGGAGTATCTATAGAGTCAGCTTAGAATGCCTTTGTTCCGGCGCCACTCCTTGACAAATAATTCGGCAAAGTAAGGGTCCCACTGGGTTCCTTTACCCTCTTCCAATATCATAACCGCCTTCTCTTCCTTCATCCCTTTCCGATAAGGGCGATCCGACGTCATCGCATCATAGGCATCTGCTACGGCTATGATTCGCCCAAATAGGGGAATATCTTCCCCGGAGAGCTGATCAGGGTATCCCTTGCCATCGTAACGCTCATGATGAGAGCGCACCCCAGGCAGATAAGGGGCCATAGCATAAGCCGGCTCCACTTGCCGAAGAATACTCTCCCCCATAACCGGATGCATTTTAATCTGGTCAAACTCCTCGTCCGTCAGCTTGCCATCCTTAAACAGCACAGCGTCAGCCACACCGATTTTACCGATATCATGCAGCAAGGCTGTTTTACGCAGCAAGTCAAGGTCCGTCTCGCTCAAACCGCCCTTTCGCCCAATGAGTACAGAGTATTCAGCCACGCGCAACGAATGTCCTGCGGTATAGGCATCCCGCGCATCCAGCGCTGCAGCCAAAGTGGCAAAATAACTGTCTAATAGCTGACCGTTCTTTTCCTCTCGTTCCTTCAGGCCCTCGATCATCATGTTAAATCCTTCGACCAGCTCCGCAAATTCGTCTGAATACAAGTCACTGGCGTTACTGTTCAGGCGGCCTTCCTTCACTTCATTCATTTTTTCCAACAAGTGATGGATGGGCTGTTCGATCTCACGGGTCAGCAATCTTCCCCCTAGATAAGCAAAAGCTACACCAAATATTAAAATCGTACCCGCCCATGCCCAATAGGAGCCGGAATCCGTCGCTTCCAAACGTTCCAGCCGAATCTGTGTAGCTAAACAAAACAGAAACAGAGGAAAAGCACCAATTAACGTTGCACTTAACTGAAATTTATGCCGCAGTGATAGCAGAACTCGACCTCGCAGGGACAAGCTCAATCCATATTGCTGGTAGGTCCGATCCCGAATTTCCTCCAGTAGCGGTTTGATTGCTCTCATGGTCAGAAAAAATTCAACCAGTGCATGCATGGAAGCGACCAGACAAGCTCCTATACAGGCGATTCCTACATAATAAAAGGGAAAGGTAAGTTGTCCAGTATGTATCATCCATAATGCAATAACGGCTGCCGGGATAGAGAAGCCTAACAAATGCGGCCCAACAATACGCAAAACTGACAAATTAGGCAGATGGTGAACCCGAATGTACACCGCTTCTACATCCTTGAGCGTCTCCTGGTTTCCTTGAAAAAAACGATGAACAGGTCTTAAATGCATTCGAAACACTATGGTTTCACAAACAATCATAATGACGCTGGAAAATGCAACAATTTTGACAAGACCCAGAAGCTCATAGTGGGCTACATTTAACGTGGAAAATACAAAAATCATACATACCAGTAGTACAGCAATAAATGAACCTATAATATAGTTCAGGATAACATGCTGAATAAAGCGCTTATAGATCGGCAAAATGCTACCCCTCTTTTCATCCGTACGCTCATAAGATATCTTTGTATTCAATATCGGAGTCCAGCCGTCAAAAGTTAACCTTCTTGCTTGAGCAATTTGCATAGATCTTAGGAAAATAACACTAGCGAGCGGTCCGCATCGGATTGCGGCTTTCGCAGGGCACCTTGGTCTGGCAAAGTCCGCAGCCGGCACCCGATTTAGCCTCACCGCCGTTTAACACGGCCCACTTTCGGGATTCCTCACCATACACAAATTTCATGCAGGCGATTTTGTCATGACCACCTTCCTTGCTGATAGCCTGCACAGGGCAGCGAGTAATGCACACACCGCAAATGCCTTTGCTGCACAGCAGGCAGTTTCCGGTATGGCTCAGGTTCGAGGACACTCTGACATCAGGCGGCACCTGCAGATCCGTTACTACAGACAGCAGACGGATGGCAATTCCTTTCTCGGTGATAAAGCCATCGTTGATACTGAAGGTGCCAAGACCGGCTGCATACGCGATATGCCGTTCCGACCAGTTAGAGACCGGACCACCTGCGGCACCGTGGATGCTGTACCAATCCGTATCCAGCGGCGCCACTGCTCGGTAACCAAGCCCGATCAGATATCCCGCCAAATGCTGCCTTGCCGAACGCACAAAATATTCATCGCCAAAGGTCCGTAGCAGCGCCCACTCTCTGGAGGCTCTTGCTTTTTGCGCACGATTGGCCTTGCGGATCGTCTCACTGATCGGCAGCACAACACTGACAACGGTGCCTCCACCAAAACTTCCTGTGCCGAAGGTCCGTTCGAAGGCTTCCTGTGGCGTAGCATGGTCGGAGCCCACCACTGTTTTATACTGCTCAAACAAAGGATCATTGGCCTCTGCAAATTGAATAATCGGTTCCTCGTAGTACGGGCTCTGTAATTCTTCGCAGAAATTGCCCTTGTCTTCACTCACATAGGCTTTCATCTCGGCTGCGATAAGTTCTTTCATGTCCGGTACGGGCGTTACCATCCTGTCCACATCCCTCTTCTTAAGTTATTGTGAATTCTCTCGACTTCCTGGCGGATACCTGTTGACCGATGAATGGCTGCGTTACACATCCGAACCCTTTTCGTGTATATACACGAATAAGTCGGCATACCTCCCTTATTAGGCAAAAGCTAATCACAGTCGCAATTTTTCAATTTTAGATAACAGTGTGGTCAATATCTGCAAATCGGCACTTCCCAGTGACTCCTGTAAAAATAACTGCGCCTCCTCCCAGAGCTCTGCTGCATCGTTATATAGTTCTTTTCCACTCTCCGTCAGGGTAAGGCAGCGGTTCCGGCTTCCCTCGGCGGATGTATCCTCCACATACCCGCTTTGCTCCAGTGCCTTCAAATTGCGCACAAGCGTGGTTCGGTCGAGTCGCATCTCCAATGCTAATTCGCTTACGCTTACCGGTCCCAGTACCGTTAAATGCTTGAGCAGCGAAAACTGGCTGATATTGAGTCCGCTTGGAGCCAGATACTGGTCATACAGCCCTGTTACAGCCATCGAGGCACGACGCAGATTAATGCATGTGCAGACTGAGGGCGAGTTATTCTGTGATGTTTTTTTGTCTTTCCTTGAGGCAGTCATAGTTCTTAATTTCCTTCCATCTTTTCGTGTAACTACACTATTTCAAAATTCGGGTGCTTTGTCAGAGCAATTTATCACAGTCTCCATTCTCTGCAAATGCAAATGAGTCTAATTCATTGCAGAAAGTGCATTATTTCCAGTCTACAATCAAAAAAAAACCATAAATACCTTGCGTTTTAGAATTAAGCTTGTTATACTAATAAAGTATGTATTAACCCCATAGGATTCCACGCAAGAAGCTATACTCCTAATACCGCATGGAGCTTCTCCAAATTTTATGTATAACCCTAATGTAGAATTTTGAGCTTTTGCCGAAGATTTTCACATTCACACTGGCGCGGTCATCGGAGCCGCAAGGACGAAAGAGAGGTAGGGCTTTTGTCGTTTGGAAAATGAACAGAGGAATCAGACTGCCCCTTATGAACATGCTGACCATATAATGCAAGGTAGCAGGGGTTAAATATATATTATGCCGTCAAACGATGAAGTTTGAGCAGGCCGTGCAGTATACGCAAGCTGCACACATCCTCCGGATGATCCCCGGGGGATTTTTTATATACGGAAAACGTATCTATGAACAAAAAAGTGACCCTGCCGATACATCGACAGGGCCTATAGCTTGATCAAAAAGGGGTTAATAGGGTCATTATAGTCTTGCTTTCTTAAAACTAAATGATATGCACCTTAAAAACTCATTAATTTTCCAGCTATATATCGCTGCTAATAATTCGTCCAATATTCCGTACTACCAGACTGTATCGTTTGGGTAGTAGGGCGTCCAGCTTCCACTTGGGCAGGCTTGTAGGTGGAAGGACGCTCCCATCCTTCCAGTAACACAATATGCTGGGTACCTGTGTTATTTTCCCATGTGATATAGCGCTCTTGTTCCATATGCCGCAATGCGGCTGTAATTTCAGAATCTCGCCTACCCGTTTTTGCTGACAATTCAGCCATTGTAGGCATGTGGCGATGCTGGGCAAAATAATTATACAAAATACGCAGTAGCTTCCGTTCCAAATCCGGCAACATCATTATCCCTCCTGTAAAGAACATATGTTCCCATTATAACATATAAAAATGCACCCTCCTACTGGAAGATGCATACGGGCTTGTATGCCCATGCTGAATTTAGTTTTTTTCCTTCTCCTGACGACCGATAGAGCGCAACCACCAAGAGATTCCTCCAACACTTCCAAGTGCCAGAACCGTCAAGAAAATAATATAAAACAAATGAAATGCACGATCACTCATGGCAATCGCCTCCTCACTTTATGTATACACTTTCCAGCTAAGCCTGTAAACCTCTTTTTGACTTCACAATCACATTTTCGCCAAACATTTGACAATACATACTTGCTTGGGATGCATCGGTGCACACTTATTAAAAATGGTTAATATCAAATAGGAGACAGATCAAGGAGGTTATCGAATATGAAGTTTCTATTGATCGTGATCATCATTGTGCTAATCGTTGTTTTGCTCATGAGAAGACGTAGATGAACGAAAACATCCTGTATCGTTAACTAAGAATACAAAAAGGGCTTTCGGTACATCACCGAAAGCCTTTGTTCATCTGAGGTTAAGGCTGAACTACGCCTTGTTCCTTTTGCTATATTTAATAAAAGCAATCACAAGCGCTACAGCAAACAATATTCCGCTGACTACCCATGTGGTCAGAAACGCCATACCCAGACCGACATTAGCCCCCATGGTCGGGTGCTTCATAGCAGTAAACACCGAGCCCTGCATCATAAATATGGTACAGAACAAAACAATAGGTGCCAAAATAATCGTGCTTGCGGTCTTACGACTACCAGATACTGCAATCACACACAGAGCAGAAATCACCAAGATCACCCAATAGATAACTGCTTCCCAAATCGCTGAAGTGCCCACCTGTTCGACCTCTTTTCTATCCATCATATATGCCTCTTCTATTGTAACAGACGTCACACAGTGAACCAAGCCATAAATTTAATCAGAAAAGGGGTAAACCCTGCCGACAATGTAAATAATGTATGTTAGCAGACAGCCCTACATAGAAGAAATGAGAGGATTGGATCCCATGAGAAGTGCAAGTCCTTTTGTCATTGTAAACGATGTGCAGCAATCGGTTGACTACTACCAATCTGTTTTAGGCGGGAAAATCAAAGTACTGAACAAGCAAGAAGGCAAGCTTTTACATGCCGAACTGCACCTAGGTAGCAGTCATATCCATTTTTCCGATTCCTACGGTAAACCGCTGAAAGCACAGCATGTCCAAATCATTCTCGACTGTGAGAGTGAGGATGAGCTTAAACAGGCTTACTATTCACTATCAGAAAAAGGTACCATCACCGTAGAGTTACAAGATACCTTCTTTGGTGCGCTGCACGGCGAAGTAACGGATCATCTTAATCAGATTGGATGGGTGATGAACTATTTTAAAAGATGATCACGTTGAGCCATAACTGAATACGTTTTGTAGCCACCATCAACGTTCCTTACCCGATAGCCCGATTGGGTCAGAATTCTGGCCGCTAGATAGCCACGCAGCCCGACTTGGCAGGATACCGCGATCTCCAGATCACGAGGAATTTCCGACATCCGCTCTCTGATCTCGGCCAGAGGAATATGCATGGAACCTGGAACGGTTCCTCCCTGTAGCTCCACCGCATCCCGGACATCAATTACAAGACCACCATTGCGGTGGAAATCGTCAACTTCATGCCATTGTATCGTCTGGACCAGTCCATCCATGATATTCGAAGCCACGTAACCCGCCATATTCACAGGATCTTTAGCTGAAGAATAAGGAGGTGCATAAGCAAGTTCGATATCTGCCAATTCACGGACATTCAAATGACCGCGAATCGCCGTCGCAATAACATCAATCCTTTTGTCCGCGCCATCAGCCCCAACAGCCTGCGCCCCGTAGATCATCCCAGTCTCCGGATGAAAGAGCAGCTTCATCGAAATGGGTGACGCGCCAGGATAATAACCGGCATGTGAACCGGGATGAATATGAATAGCCTGATAAGGAACAGCCAGTCGCTGCAATGTTTTTTCATTGTTGCCTGTAGAAGCTGCGGTCAATGCAAAGGTCTTAATTACGGATGTTCCGAGCGCACCATCATAGGAAATCGCCTGACCATTAATATGATCTGCGGCCAAACGCCCCTGCCGATTGGCTCCCCAGGCCAGCGATACCATCGTTGCAAACCCATGATAGCGGTCTTTGACCTGGATGGCATCCCCTACCGCATAAATGGACGGATCACTGGTTTGCAGCTGAGCATTCACCTGAATGGCACCGCGAAAACCTAGTTCCAATCCGCATTGCTTGGCCAGCTCATTTTCAGGCACAACACCAATCGCCAGAATAACCAGGTCCGTCTGAAGCATCTCCCCGGAAGTCAAACGGAGCTGTGTACCCTGTTCTTCAAGAGCTGCGACTCCTTCCTCTAAACGCACCTCCACCCCGTTCAGCTTCACATGCTGTTCCACCAGTTTAGCCATTTCGGGGTCAAGCGGATTCAACAATTGTTGTCCCTTATCCATGATGGTTACTGCAAGTCCACGCTCCCGCAAATTTTCAGCCATCTCCAGCCCAACAAATCCGGCCCCGATTACCGTGGCATGCTTGGGATGCCTTTCATCTACATATGCCTTAATAAGGTCGGTGTCATGAATGTTTCTTAACGTAAATACATTTGTAGCTTCATATAATCCGGGAATATCCGGTATCATCGGTTTGGCTCCCGGCGATAATACCACAATATCGTATGGCTGCTCATCCGTCTCTCCTGTGATCATATCGCGGTAATGGACAAGCTTATGCTCGCGGTCTATTTGTATTACTTCTTTTTGTACCCGTACATCTATATTAAAACGGTCTCTAATGCCTTGAGGCGTCTGGAGAAACAGCTTCTCCCGCGCCTGGATTGTCCCCCCAATATAGTAGGGAAGGCCACAGTTTGCAAAAGAAACATGCTCACCGCGTTCAAATAGAATAATCTCGTCTTCCTCACTCCATCTACGCAATCTTGCCGCAGCAGAAGCTCCACCTGCTACCCCGCCAATAATAATTATTTTCCTTCCCAATTTCTTCCCCTCCTTATATACCATATGGGGTATAATATATACCTATGGGGGTATGTTGTCAACATACAAAAAAGGCGAAGGTTGCCCCCCGCCTGATCAAACTCTGAATGAAAACCGATCGGAATCAAAAATCACTTGCGAATGCTACAAAACTTCCCTATCTCACTGGGCCTAACAAGACGCCAACTACTGTTTGTTATTGTTGACTGGCCGTGATTGCCTGCTCCAGATCATACAAAATATCGTCTATCGCTTCGGTCCCAACAGATAAACGTAACAGCTCCGGTTTGACTCCGGCAGCCACCTGTTCCTCTGCATTCAGTTGCTGGTGAGTCGTGCTTGCCGGATGAATAATCAAAGACTTGGAATCGCCCACATTCGCCAGATGAGAAAACAGCTTTACATTCGCAATCAGCTTGCTTCCCGCCTGGCTCCCGCCTTTGATACCAAAGGTCAGAATTGCCCCTTGTCCTTTTGGCAAATATTTTTGGGCTAACTCATAGGATGGATGGCTCGGCAATCCGGCATAGCTGACCCACTCCACACCCTTGTGACTTTCGAGATATTGCGCTACCTTCAGGGCATTCTGACTATGTCTTTCCAGCCGCAGATGCAATGTTTCCAAGCCTTGAAGCAGCAGCCATGAATTGAACGGAGAAATGGCTGCTCCCAAGTCACGCAGCAATTGCACCCGTGCCTTGATAATGTACGCAATAGGTCCCACCGCCTCGGTGTATACAACCCCATGGTAGCTCGGGTCCGGCTCAGTCAGTCCTGGAAAACGGCCACTCGCTTTCCAGTCAAACTTGCCGCTGTCCACAATCACTCCGCCAATAGACGTACCGTGTCCGCCAATGAACTTCGTTGCCGAATGCACAACAATGTCCGCTCCATATTCGATAGGACGCAATAAATAAGGGCTCGGGAACGTGTTGTCCACAATCAGCGGAATACCAAATTCGTGCGCAATCGCAGATACTGCTTCCACATCCAGCACATTGCCCTGTGGATTGCCAATCGTTTCGGCAAATATGGCCTTCGTTTTATCCGTAATGGCATGACGGAAATTCTCCGGATCATCCGAATCGACAAAATGCACCTTAATACCCAATTTAGGCAGTGTGGTAGAAAACAGATTATATGTACCGCCATACAGGCTGGAGGCTGATACAATTTCATCTCCAGCTCCCGCAATGTTCAGAATGGAGAAGGAAATCGCCGCCATTCCCGAAGCTGTGGCCAACGCACCAGCCCCGCCTTCCAGTACGGCGATCCGTTGTTCGAACACATCCGTAGTTGGATTCATCAGACGCGTATAAATGTTGCCGAATTCTTTCAGCGAGAACAAATCAGCCGCATGCTCGGCATCCCGAAATCCATATGAAGTGGTTTGGTACAACGGAACGGCGCGGGAAAAGGTAGTAGGATCAATCTCTTGTCCGGCATGGACAGCGAGGGTTTCGAATGACAGCTTGCGTTCTTCTGACATGATTATTTCCTCCCTTGTTATACGTGCTGTATGAATCGTCTCTTCCTGTATGCGTAGTCATGGATGATTTTTCAATTATTCTCGCACAAAAAGGACGATTTGGGAAGATAATTCTCATTATTCAGGTAGGATAATATTATTTTATTTGAAGTATCAGGTTTCGGATCGGAAAGTTTTGCCCAAATGCTCACCCAAACCAAAATAATGGCGAAAATTATAGATGAGTGGGCTCCACTTTGCCGGATCAATATGATTCTCACCGAGGATGATATCCTGATGAACATGCACCTGAATGGCTTGGGTTTCGACGATCGCAAAATAAGGAGAATGGTCAGGAATCCGGGCCTCCTTCACCTTGGCTTCGATTTGAATAGGGCACTCCCTGATCCGAGCGGGCTTGACCCTATTCGAGTCAATCGCAGTCAGTCCGCTGATCTCATACTTATCTTTTTGATGTGTAAATCCATGTTTCTCTTTTTCCACTGGAACGGGATTCTTACCTGTAAAAGGAGCCAAACGCTCTACATTTTCCCACATGGAAGGCCCAGGAACATTGATTACACATTCGGAATGCCGCTCCATATTTTCTAATGCTTTGCCACCTGTTCCAATGCCTAGTACCACACAATCTCCTAATGCCCACGAGGAGGAAATAGGGCTAATATTGGTCGTTCCATCCTCATTCAGCGTGTTGAGTAAAATCACAGGGGTTCCGTAATATAAAATGCTAGGGGTTATCGTTTTTATACTTGGGCTGTAGTTCATCTGATTTATTTGATTCATTGGGTCCATTTTCTCTTCTCCTTCTGTTCAGATCTGCCTCCTTATTGTAAAATGTAAACATTTCAACCTTCATCGAAGTATGGATTACAAAGGGGGATGACCGTGCCATGAGCACCAATTCAAATGTAGCCATGATTGCTTCTCTCGTCAGTGAGCCTTCCCGTGCAGCCATTCTCACCGCTCTATTAGACGGCAGATTTCACACGGCAAGTGAATTAGCCCATATGGCAGGTATTAAACCGCAAACCGCCAGCTTCCATCTGGCTAAAATGACCGAGGCACAAGTCGTTACCGTAGAAAAACAAGGTCGGCACCGTTACTATGGCATTCAAGACCCCGAGGTTGCCCAGGTGATGGAGTCACTTTTATCCATAGCTCCACCTGTTCCAATCAAGTCATTCAAACAAGCCTCCGAAAACGAGGCCATACGGTTGGCAAGAACTTGCTACGATCATGTTGCGGGTCATTTAGGCGTACAAATCATGAGTTTTTTCATTCAAAGGGGGATTCTTTCCGAGGATCAGGACGGACTTCATATTACCCAACAAGGAGAGATTTTCTTCGCTGACTTTCAGATAGACCTCAAGAACACAAGACAAAAGCGTCGCTCCTTCTCACATAAATGCCTGGATTGGAGTGAACGACGCCATCACCTTGCCGGTGCTTTAGGAAGTGCTCTTCTGGACAGATTATTCGAATTACATTGGGTCGAGCATCTGCCCACAACCCGAGCGATACGCATTACAGCCGAGGGTAAAAGAGGTTTTAAAGAGGTGTTTTCGATAGAGATCGGCTAGATAACCATAGTCTAATGCTTTTCTTGTTCTGTATTGGATGTTATGACCGGAGACAAGGACCTTTGTTTTCTGGTCAATGGCCGGACATAGGCATAATTGTTTTTTGGAGCCTTTCCTTTTGCCACACCTGCCTTATATCCTCCAGCAGCAGCCGGAATGGCAACCAAGGTTCCATAGGTTCTCATCGCCCGTTCAATTGGGAAAGATACAGAGCGCGTTCCATCGGTAGATCCGGCAAAATGAACCGCGGCTGCATAATTGTTCAGCCGGTCGTTACTGTCATTCAGCCATACGGAACCCGAATCTCCAGGCCCAGTTCGTCCCTGGGTAAAACGAATGACGGTTTGATCACGGAAAGTCTTGATTCCCGAATCGCCCCTCACTCTTTGCTCCACGCCAATCGCCTCCACAACTCCTCTGGCGAAGCCATTTGTTTTAGCCATTCTTTTAAACGTCATCCCCAGACGATAGCTCAATAAGTGCCCAGGTACGGTAATGAGACCACCACTTTGGTTAATCAGATACCTCGGATTAAGCAGGCTATTTGAATTGGCAATAGCTATGGCAGAGTCCTGAAAGTTAACACCTGTCGTGGTAAGCGGGACAAATTGAAAAGCTCTCCCGATCTGATCCGCCGTTCTACCCCCATCTGCCGGAGAAGGCTGAATGGTATTGTGAAATTGGCTTGTATTCGTTGGGACTAGAACATGGGCATTACTCAAAATAAACAAAGTATTATTCTTAATAACAATGAGTCCTCCGGTCCCTCCTGCAGTGGTGGGAACCGTTGTTCCTACACTGACTGCACCGGGCACGGGGCGCCATCTTTGGCGAGGGTTCGTTTGGGTAGGCGTGGCCGCTTCCCTTTTGAAGGAACCCACACCTAAAATTCGGATAGGTACCGCAGAAGCCCGACTTATATTTTGGGTTACTGCTTGTAATTTGGTTTGCGACACAGCCGAAAGATTTCTCAAGGTGTATAACACAATCGCCGCACCCTTTGCCGGTCTATTGGGATCAGCATAACCTACTCCAATCCCTGTTACTCCGTTTCGCTTTAGCATCGTTCGCCAAATCCGACTCTTCAACTTGAAAGCTTGATAAAAGGTAGCCACAGCCACATGCATCTCCTTTTCATCATAGTCAATGATGTATATACCTATGACTAATCGGCACATCATGACTGTGCGTTTCCCCAGAACAGTGAAAAAGGTGTGGGCTAGAAGCAAACGACTGCTTTTATTGATCAACCTTCCTGAAGAACTCTACCATTTCGTTAAATGATTGCTGCGCTGAGTGTACGTGATATCGGGTAGAGTAGGGGTCACTGAATCCGTGCTGTCCGTTGAATTTATGTACCCGGATATTATAGTTGTCTAAAGTTGAAATGAGCTCATCCACATTAAATGATTTTTCTTCCTGTGGGAAAAAAAGCAGTGTTGGACAATGTGGAGTTATTTCCAAATAATTTCGAATACGAGAGCCATAGTATCCTACGATTCCATCAGCATATTTTTCTTTGCTACACAACCAGGCAATCGTTGCCCCGATGCTAAATCCGACGATAAATATCTTTTTATAGCGAGCTCGAATACTTAATAATACACTTTCGATATGATAGGAAGCGCGTTCAAATCCTACACTCCCCATAAAATGGGCATAGGCCGCCTCCTCTTGCGAATAGTCAAAAGGCGTTTCTTTGCCTATTAAATTTGGACAAATGACGTCATAACCCTGACCCGATAATAAACTACAAAAATTTTGTATATGCTGGTTAATCCCATAAATCTCATGCAGCACGACAATTAGGGTGTCCGATTTTTTATCTATGCTTATCATGTTGCTCCCCCAAACAGGTTTGAATATGGTAAAACAAATCCTCCGGATACATATATTTATACTTAGCGCCACTTCTAAGGATAACCGGTTGAACAGTTCAATGGATACAACCAGTGCTGCTCGAATATACGCTCCTCGAGCACTTGGTAAGCATTATTCATACTTTCCAGCCTCCCTTTTTTAGAAAATACTATATCCAATATGATCATTTCGCTATATATTTTTGGTTACAATTTAGAGAAATGCTTCTCATACACACACTCATCAAGTCAGTTTCTGCATCCTCATCCTCATCCTCTTCCTGTGATATAATTCCTTCAATATCATCGTATGAAAGGATGGTGCAGATGTCGGAACAGCAAGTATACGTCCGATTCCCAGAAGAGGTGGACGTCACAGAATTGACAGCGATGTACAGACGCAATCGCGAGTTCTTTGATAAGTTTTCGCCAAACCACCAAGAAGAGCACTATACGGAGGAGCACCAGCTCCAAACGATTATTAAGAGTAAGGCTGACATGATGGAGGATCGGAAATATTCCTTCGTGGTATGCCACAAGGAGGACGACCGGATTATAGGCAGCATAGGTCTATCGTTTGTGGTGAGGGGACCCCTTCAGAGCTGTATGATCGGATACAGCCTAGACCAAGCTTATAACGGCAAAGGTTATATGACGGAGGCGGTGAAGCAGGTGGTTCGCTACGCTTTCGATGAACTAAAGTTTCATCGGATCGTCGGAGAAGCCTCCCCTCGGAATCCAGGATCCATCCGTGTGCTTGAGAAGGCTGGCTTTCACAAAGAAGGCATTTCTCGAAGCAACGTAAAAATTAATGGAAAGTGGGAGGACCATCAGGTTCTGGCGATTATAAATCCGGCAGAGGATATCTAAGTTTAGTGAACGCTAGTAGAGCCGAGAGGTGTAGTAAATACCGGAGGATCGGAGTCAGAATTAACGGCAGCCAATAATATTGGACAACCTAACAGAATACGTTAGTGGAATAACAACAGCGGCAGTCTAAGACTTTATTTTTAAGTCTTGGTCCGCCGCTGTTTGATTTTTTTGCTCAATCTAAAACTTTATTTCCAATGCACATTTTACAGAAACTGTATTCGTTTTGTAGGGGGATCTCAGTGCATAATTTCATTCTTATTCACCTTGACACCGGATAAGGACTGATCAAACATATCGAGAATAAAAAGGAAACGCTCAGCCTCACGAAATACATGATCAGCTAATAAAGGATGGATAATGCTTTTTATTCGACACTCGTCGATCAAATCACGCGCTGTTTTCTTAAAATCTCGCAAGGACTTCACAGAGATACGGTTTTCATCCACAAATTGACTCAGAAGTGGAACCGTCTGCGACTGTGGGCGCATATAACTTAAATCAATCGCTTGAAACATCAGTGTATCAAAATCATTACTAAACTCCCTAGCTTGTTCAACCAGTTTACGTTCGGAGGGATCCAGCAGATGGCCTATGAATTTTGCGTGATCGGCCATAATTTTTAAGAAAAATACATTTTCGTCAATAATAGCATCAGGTAAGGGTTCAAGCGTTCCTAAATTGAGTTCCCCTAAACGATTTCTGAAGTAATTTGCTTCCCGGCTTACATGATCTACCAGTAAGGGGAAATTGGTTTGCCCAGGAAGTTTGCATTGTAATATAAGGCCCAATACCATTCTCTTAAATGCCCAAATATTCGTCGCCGCATTCTGAACTTCCGTATTAAACTCTCTAATTGTATAAGGATCTGTGTCAGTCTTAAATTCATACGATCTTTTCTCAATATCCTCGAAAATGGCGTAAAACCGATTGGCTTCTGTTTTAAGCTGAGTATCTTCTGCTCTAAAACCTAACCCCAGAAAAAAGGAATGCTCCTTCATGATCCTCGACCAAAACCGTATTTCATCTAATGAACGCGCCACGAATGCATCCAATCATATCCCTCCTCTATGTGAGCCAAAAAGCACCTACTTAGTCATATGGGATATGCCAGGTCATTATGATTATCAAAGTTCCACGTCTTATACAAATCTAATTTCGAAAATTAAGCTATTGAGACTCGTATCTAATAACAACATCAAATAGTATATTATAGAAAATAATAGAATATTGAATTTCGGAGTTTATCAATAAAGTAGCTTGTACTATTAAATCCTATTAGATAGGCGACATCCGTGACATTAGATTTTAATTGTTGTAGTAAAACTATGCTTTTTGGGGATTCGATAGTCAGGCACGGCGGCTCAATTGACCAGTTCGTGTGCAATATCGTCTAACAAGATTTTCTCAGTATTATGTACATGGACTAGCCAACTTTCACAAAATGAAAAACCCCTCCAAGATAATTAACGAGAGGGGCTTTCTTCCTTTGTAATCTGCTTTGCAGCGTCTATAGCGCTCGCTTAAAATTTTTCAGGGAACTGTTTGACAATGCCTTCTGTCAGGATGTCCGCTAGGTGAATCATATGGATCTCATTTTTATCGGTTGCTGCAATATCTGCTTTCCAATCTCCTTTGAGACAGTTAAGGACTATTTCCGTAATCAACTGAAGGTGCGTGTACAGCATATCTTGTAGTGTTTTGAACTGCCAGTTCGGATTCGCTTCACTTAAAAATTTGGCAATATCGTCGGCGTTTGCATGCCAATCCGCATCTAGCTTTTTCATATCCGCCTGATTGCCCGCTTTGGCAGCGGCTACAATTTTTCCTGCGATCAGAATATGCTCTCTCAGAAGATCAGCCAGCTTATTACCGGCAGCTTCCCCATAATAAGGCTTGATCACATTGCCTATATCCTGCTGGTTCCGTAAAAGCCGGTCCAATACGTCCTTTTGGTCTGGGCGATTAGATATGGCGCTGACAATATAGCTTCTCGTCCATATCGTATGGTCGATCCATACCTTCTGCATATCTCCTTTCAGTTGCACCATTTTGGGACTTAGGCAAGTGGTACCCTTTTCCTCACCCGCCTTCGCTTGCGCGACTACTACCGGAGTCATGCTAAAAACGAGCGCCAAGGTTAACGACAATGCCAGTAACCATTTATTTTGCATATTCATCTGCTCCTCTTACGTTTGGAATAAACAGGCTGTCTTATTATGGTTGAAGTATACGATTCTATGCGCAGGAATATTTATAGCTTTCAGCCGTTACCATCTAACATGCTGTTCACCCTTGTAACGATCTTATAAAAACATGATTTCGTATTTCAACACACAAAAAAAGCCTGCCGGCGCTTAGCCAGCAGAGCCCATGATTCCATGGTCCAAGTAAAAGAAGCAATGCTGATGAACGAGCTACGTCCTGAAGTAGCCGTATACTCGTTTCGATGCTAGATCCTTTTGGAGAATAGGCCATGCCGATGGGCATAACTTATTTTGCCCGGTGGACCGTCAGGTTGACCCGATTCGTCTCACACATAAATGTGGAGAGATGAACAGGCTCATCTTTTGCGTCAAAAGCAATTTTCAATATCCGGAACAAGTTCGCTCCAATATCACATTCAAGCAATTTCGCATAATCTTTGGTCGCACCAATTACATCAATGATCTTATCATTGCTCACGATCTCGGTGTTATAATCCTCCGACAGAATCTTGTAAGTCGATTCTTTCATTGCGATCTTCTTTTCCAAATCTGGAAACCGGGTGAGTGAATAATGGGCTATATCATAGAAAAGCGGGCGGTCATCTACATACATCAACCGTTCAAGCTCCAACACAGGGCTGCCTTCTTCAATATGAAGATGTCCAGCCACCTCTTCAGACGCCGGGATTACTTCGCTTCTTAATATCCGTGAGTTTGGAATCATGCCCAGCTGGTGGCTGAACTCTGAGAAACCGCTTACGGATAACAGTTCATTATGAAATTTGTTGGAGGCCACAAAGGTGCCTCTACGAGGAATTCGCGTCAGGGTTCCTTCCCGCACGAGTTCCTCAATCGCTTTCCGTATGGTGATTCGACTTACACTATACGTATCACAGAGCTCTGCTTCCGTTGGAATCTGTTCATCCGGTTTGTATCGTCCGTCCTGGATATCGTTCTTCAACATTTGCCTGATCTGCATGTACAGCGGCTGGGGGGTTGAAGGATTCAAATTCATGGTAAATTCATCCTTATCCATCAATGATTATAATAAGTATTATACATTGATGATCATCTCCAGTCACCATGCACCGAAATAACCTATCGTCTTCCCAGCTGTGATTGCCCCAAGCTCCAGGCAGCTCTCGACCGAAAGCCCTTTCAATCGACCGTAAATGAACCCGGCAATGAAGGAATCCCCAGCTCCCATCGTATCCACAACGTTCACCTTACCCACGCCGTGCGGAAAGAATTGTTCCCCGTCGTAAGCAAGCGAGCCGTTCTCTCCCAAGGTAGCCACAGCAATCTGCGCTCCTCTTTGCTTGACCTCTACCAAAAGTTGGCGGATATAGTCATCATCCTGAGTGTACGAAAAGAATGTATAGTCTACATATGGCGTTAACGTCTGTACCCGATCATCCTGCAGTTGATCTGAAAAATCAAAGGAAGTGATCAGGCCCTTTTCCTTAAAGAGAGGAAAGTACGGATCGGCATGGCCCCATATCCCCGAGTGGACGAGCTGATAATGGCCAGCAAAATCGAGCTCTTCTGCTGTAAGGAAGAACTGTGCCATAACTCCCTCGTCGTAATCGCCGAACTTCCGGTCATTCTTCACCATCTCTACGTGGGTTACCGCTGTTTTTCCGTCCTTTTTTGAAATCCGGGAAGTATCCACGCCCTTGTCCTGAATAGCCTGGATCATGATCTCCCCATAAATGTCGGTGCCCACCCAGCCCAGATAGGCCGTCTTTGCACCCATTTCAGTTAAATAGACGGCCACATTCACCGGATTGCCTCCAGGATAGGCTTTGCCGCTTGCTTGATAGACATCCATGCAGTTATCCCCGACTGTAATGATTCTCATCCTGCTCCCGCCTTCCCTGCTATTAAAGAATGAGCACTACAAAGTAGTGCTCAAAACAATGTATCAATATAGAATGAACTAGAGACTGTGTATCTTAATATTCCATTTGGCGATAGTATCTTCTAAGTGTTAACGGATGATTTCTCTCACGCTCTAGGTAGGCGCTGATACGACTTAGTACAGACCAGTTGATACTTACGGCAAAATGCTTTCTGAACTCCTCGCTAATGCCTTCCATGGCAAAGTCTTTGGTATCAATAATGGTCAGCTTCTTCGTAATCTTCTCGGCGAATCTCTCCACCCGATCCATCAGAGGTCTTGTCTCATCTTCGCCTTTCAGCAGAATAACACTGGTATCTTCAACCACAAGCTCAAGCGTGCCATGGAAGAATTCCGCCGCATGAATCGACTTCGCATGAATCCACTGCATTTCTTCCAGGATACACATCGCGTAGGAGTACGTATTCCCCCACAGGTTGCCGGAGCCAACCATCATATGATAGTCAGTATCTTTATGTTCTTTTGCAAAAGCTTCCGCTTTAGGGTCAAAGGTCTTGACTGCGTCCAGAATCGCACGCGGCAATAAGGCAACTTCCTTCGTGAACTGCTCATATTGAGGGAACTCATTGTTGTTATACATGAACCGGAACACAACCATGTACAAGAGCATGAAGAATGTATCGAAGGAATGTTTCTCCGAGCCAGTAGTGATGCAGTGATCTACAATTTTGGTTAACGGAGTGTCCCTTTCTGCCACAAGTGCAATCGTAGTCGCTCCCCGTTCCTTACAGAACTCGGCTGCCGCAACGGTCTCCTGCGTGGTTCCCGACACAGATGTAAAAATACATACGGAATCCTTACTGAAATGTCTGTTGTTCATCACCATAAACTCAGCGGCAATCGCCGCATGCACATCAATGGTCGAGTTTGATTTAAGAATATACTCATAAGGATACATCATCGCAATTGTGCCACCCGCACCAATCAGAAAAATATTGCTGTACCCTTTCTTGGCAATCCCGTCTACAATCTCTTCAATTTGTCCTCTAAAGGCCAGGCCCTCTTGCTCCACAAGCTTAAGGAATAACTGTTCGTCAAAATTCAACATTTACGTTCCCTCCCTAATACTGGAGCGGTTCCTCTCCAATATCATCCAATTTTATTTGTTATATACAGTAGTATAACCAGGCAATACAATTAAAACAACTCTTTTTGTAAAATCTGAAGGAAATCAGTAAGTTAGAGTTCGCTCCCTTCATTTCATCCGGGCTAAATGACTATATTGCTGCTGTCATGACTGCTTTTAGATCCATACTTCTTCTCCCAGTAGTAATACACAGGCAGACCCGTTGCGATGACTATCGCCGCGGCAATCATGCCCTGCACTGGAGCCCACGTAAAGGTTCCCCAAGCCAGCCATCCTGCCCCAAGGATAGCCAGAATAGTGGTTACTCTCCACATTGGCATGCGGTAAATCGGGTTATAATCCTCTCTCTTACGGCATTTATAGACTGCGGCAAAATCCATAATGTTAATGACCAGCTGAATCAGGGTGAAATAACCAAGCAGTTCGGTTAAATTGCTGAAGAACACAAGAATACAGGCCAACGTAACCTGGGCAATGATCGAGAAGCTTGGTGTTTCGAATTTGGGATGAACTTTCGCAAAACGCTGAAAGAACAGGCCATCCTTCGCCATGGCATACTCCAGGCGAGGCTGAAACATAATGCAAGAGCTCAAGGAACCCAGGATAACAATAATCGCGGTAACGGCTACAAAGGATGAGGCCATACCGGATAATCCGGGAATATACTTGACGGCGTCGGACACAGCGGAGCTGGAACCCATCAGTTTATCGAACGGCATTAAGCCAGTGACACATACCGCAAGCAGCGTATATAGACCCAATACAATCAGTACCGAACTAATTAATGCCCGAGGGAGAACTTTCCCTGGATTTTTGAATTCTCCAGCCATAAAACAAATGGCGGCCATTCCCGTGTAAGCCCACGTCGTGGCAGATACGCCACCGATTAAGCTTGAACTTGTCGCTCCTGCGGCGGGTGTGTAAGCAAAGTTGTCAAAGTTCATGTACATGAGGCCCAACACAATAACAATCAGGAAAGGGATGATTTTGACAGCCGTAATAATGACTTGAAAACTACCGCCTGCCTTGACACTTCGGTAATGGATGGACGTGATGATCAAAATGATTGCTACCCCTAACAGCTTGCCAGCAATTCCAACGAAAAAAGGGAAGAAGCTCGCCAGGTATGCAACAATGGCCAGAGCCATAATTGAAATGGACGGAGGATCGAGTGCCCAGAAGGTTGCCCATCCGTATAGAAAGGCCAAGGGCCTCCATCCTGCTTTATTCAAGTATACGTAACCGCTTCCATTTTGCGGGTAGGCAGTCGCCAATTCGGCCAACACCATGACCTGCGGAATCGCAATAACCCCACCAATAATCCAGGCTAGAATTGAGATCGAGGGCATACCCGCAGCTTTTGCGACATCACCGGAAGAGACAAAGATTCCGGAACCTATCGTAGTTCCAACAGCGATGGCTAGGGCCGACCAAAAGCCCAGTTTTCGTGTAAGTGAGTCATTACTCATAACGAGTTCCTCCAAATCAAGGTGATAAGAATTCCATTCCCCTTATTTTCCTGACCGATTCCCTAAGTGCTTCCTGCGGATTCTGATAATAATTGAACCCCATAATCTCTAGTGTACAAGCTCCCTCGTAATTATGGCTCTGAAGACTGGTTAGATATTCCCGCCAATTCAGCACCCCATCATCGAGAGCCAGATGCGCATCAGACGAGCCGTCACCGTCGATCAGATGAAAATGAACCATCTCCGGGAGTAAGGAGAAATAATCTTCGGGTGTCTCGCTAGCGAGCTGCATCGCTACGGTGTCGATCATCCCTTTTAATGACGGGGAACGGATCTCCTCCAACATCCTCTTGATTCCCTTAGCATCGATAATAAGATTCGATTCGAATCGGGTCAGAGGCTCCAACGCTAAAGTCATCCCTTCCTTCTCAGCCACCCTGGATATCTGATAGATGGAGTCGCTCGCATATTTCCATGATTCCAATTGCGGTACAGCGAAGTCTCCTATTCCTGAAGTCACAAGCATCATATCGGTCTCCAGCTCCAGCGCCGCGTACAGATTATCTATGAAGTAATCGATGCTCTTCTGCCGTAGCTGGAGGTCAGAAGCGGCAATATTGAAGGGATAGACACACTGTTCCGGCGTATAACAGACGACCTTCATGTCTCGGGATTTCAGCTGCTGCCTCACGTGCCTCAAGTTGCCAAGAACATTCCGGTAGACGTATAAATGAGGCTCGCCCGCCCACAGCTCGATGTGCTCAATCCCAAGCTCGGCGACTTGGTCCAAGAAGTGCTCGAAAGGAAAATACCTGTACGTAATATTCATTCCTGCAATCTTCATCTGCTTCACCCTCTCTCATGTAAGCGCTTTTAATTGTTATGTCTTGTATTATAACTAGTAGTCACAAAGGTTTCAATGTCTTTTTGAAAATAAATTAAAAAGTCATTCAGCCGGTTTCTATGTGGATTGCTCAGCTCCTATAGGAGCAAAAAAAGCAAGCCTCAACGAGTACATTTGCTCGTTTGGCCTGCTTTTTTTGTCCTGTCCAGGGATTAAGTGCTCTTGTAATCGCGCCCACATTACTTTCGCTGAAGCACTGGCTTACTTATCATACCCCTTATACCTTACACTTGAGATGTGGGGCGAATTACGATCTCATTCACATCAACGTCAACCGGCTGCTCAATCGCGTACGCAATGGCACGGGCAATCGCCTCCGGTGGCAACGCGAACTGGTCACGAGACTCTTCGAGCCGGGCCCTCACCTCCAGATTCGTCACACCTTCAGCGAAATTCGTCCGAACCAAACCGGGTGAAATGATCGTTACCCGCACCCTATCACCGGCTTCCTGTCGCAAACCCTCAGAGATGGCGCGGACAGCGAATTTCGTGGCAGAATAAACAGACTGGTTCGGTACAGTTTTATGTCCTGCTGTAGAAGCAATGTTGACGAAATGTCCGGAACCCAGCTTGCGAAAGACAGGCAGTGCTGCGGCGATGCCGTACAAAACACCTTTAATGTTGACGTCGATCATGTCCTCCCAATCCTCAACACGCAAGTCGTCAAGGGGAGAAATCGGCATCAAGCCGGCATTATTCACGAGAACGTCAATCGTGCCGAATCGCTCACATGCCAAATGGATGAGCTTGGTTACGTCCTCCCGCCGTCTGACGTCTGTGCTAGCATACACGACTTCACCGCCAACCTCCGCGACGCGGGCCGCAAGAGCTTCAAGGCGCTCAGGTCGCCGTGCCCCAAGTACGACTTTTGCCCCATGCTCAGCCAGTAAAAGTGTAGTTGCTTCACCAATCCCACTGCTTGCACCCGTAATGACAACAACTTTATCTTTGATTCCGGACAGGGTTGCATTCTGGATTAATCTCATTTCCGAATCCTTCTTTCATCTGGAAATTTGTCTTTCGCCTTGAATTATAAGAAATATCAAAATAAAGCAGATAGACGATTCATACGCGTTCCTTGCCTATTCCTGTCCGGTTTGAATTACAATATTCATATCAGATTAAATGAAAAAGGATTGGTGAATAAGTTTGAACCAACTCATTACGGAGTTAGCTAAGCAAATAGCACGGCATACGCCTAAGGATGGTTTACACCAAACAGCGATTCCAGAGCTTTGTTTCAGGCGCGCATCCGCGGAGTCGAAACCGACGCATACCCTCAACATGCCCTCTCTTTACATAATTGCCCAAGGCTCTAAAACTGCCACATTTGTCGGGGAAAGCCTCATGTGCGATTCGTCCAGTTATATGGTTGCATCCGTACATCTACCAGTGATTGGGAAAATTACTCATGCTTCTCCACAGTTGCCGTACCTAAGTTTACAATTAACACTTAGCCCTGATGTCATTATAGATATAAGCAAGAAATCTAGTTCGCAGAAAAAGGGAGTCACGGGAAGGGGCATTTTGGTTAATCCGTCCACTTCCTTTCTTTTAGATGCGATTCTACGCCTCGTCAATCTTTTAGATTCACCCACGGATATCGAGATACTAGCTCCACTCTACATCCGGGAGATATTTTATCGTGTGCTGGAGGGAGAGCAAGGAGCGTTACTCAGGCAGTTCGCCGTGATCGGAAGCTATGCACAAGGTATTTCAAATGCAATACATGTAATCAATCGTGACTATTCTGAACAGCTAGTCATTGAAGAGTTAGCAAAAAAAGTGAACATGAACCCAACAACCTTTCACAAGCACTTCAAAAGAGTAACGGGAACAAGCCCCCTTCAGTATCAAAAGATTATTCGATTGCAGAGCGCACGTCGACTGATGCTCACGGAAGGCTACGATGCTGCAACGGCAGGATTTCAGGTCGGTTACGAAAGCCCTTCTCAGTTCAACCGAGAATACGCTCGCTTATTCGGACGCCCACCGATGAGAGATATCAGTCATCTACGTGACATAGAACTACCATCCCAGCTAATTTAGAAGTTTACCAACGTCAGGCAGATGAGTCAGCTGATGATGATGTCTTTTATCTGCCTTAAATAGAACATAAATAGCCCATCGCCCTGTAAATTGGAAGTAAAGAAGCACTGCCAGTACACTGTTAAGCTAACGGGCATCTCCACAATAAACATAGCTGCAATGGATTGATATGCGACCATCTTTTGACAAGAACAGTACATATAAACTGTGGAATAGCAGCATATTACAGTTGACCGTTATCTAGAAGGGAACTGTATTGCTATGGTTGACAAGTTAAAAAAATGGCTGTTTAAACAGCCTTCACGATCTAAAAATGGCAGCAGCCCTAAGCCAGTTGATGATGAAAAATCGACTGAGTTATCCAAGGAGCTGAGTGGCACGCTTAAGGACAACGTGACCCTGCTGAAGCAGGAAATAGGACATAGCACGGATTTCATTCTTCGTTGTTTGAACGATAAACAGGGCAATCCGGTTCTCGCTGTAGGTTTTCTTCAAGGCCTGATTGATCAGCAAATTTTAACGACACTGCTGGAGGAACTTACTGCAGGTATTCGAAATGGGAATCTCTCTGATCGTAATGTTGAAAGTTGGTTGATGGATCGTATTCCTATTGGGGGCATCACTTGCCTTAAAAATGAGGAAGCACTTATCCATGCCGTTCTTTATGGACAGGTGGTTCTCCTTGTCGAAGGCAGCACCAAGGCCTTTGCTGCTTCTATGAGCGGGGGGGCTAAAAGAGCGGTTGAGGAGCCAACATCGCAGACAGTAATTCGCGGCCCTAAAGAGGGGTTTACAGAGGATATATCCACCAATATCGCACTCCTCCGGAGAAGGATCAAATCAACTGACCTCCACTTTGATTCTCGAATTATCGGATCATACACGCAGACGAAGGTATCGGTGGCATTTATTCGAGGCATAGCAGATCCGGAGGTAGTTAAGGAAATTTCCAGACGATTAGATTACATCAACACGGACAGTATTCTCGAAAGTGGATATATCGAGGAATTTATTCAAGATGGGGTATGGACACCTTTTCCAACTATATACAACACCGAACGCCCGGATGCTGTAGCAGGGGGCTTGCTTGAAGGGCAAGTAGCGATATTGGTTGATGGGACCCCATTTGCCCTGATTGCTCCCGTAACCTTTTTTCGTTTCATCTCTTCCAGTGAGGACTACTACCAACGTTATGATCTGGCATCTTTTCTTCGGATCGTTCGGATGGCATCCTTTTTCTTGGCATTGCTATTACCCTCGTTCTTTATTGCAACAACTACGTTTCACCAAGAAATGCTGCCTACAACACTGCTTATCACTTTGGCTGCACAGAGAGAGAATACACCATTGCCAGCCCTACTTGAGGCAATGCTAATGGAGCTCACCTTCGAAGTTATCCGCGAAGCAGGAGTACGAATGCCGCGTGCCGTAGGGCCTGCAATCTCTATCGTTGGGGCTTTGGTTCTTGGACAAGCTGCCGTTCAGGCGGGTTTGGTTTCCGCTGCTATGGTGATTGTGGTATCATTCACAGCCATCTGCAACTTTGTGCTACCTGCCATCAATATGGCGGGAGCTGTTCGTTTACTCAGATTTGGACTCATGCTGTTAGCGGGTTTGTTTGGATTATACGGCGTTTTGGCGGGCGTGGTTCCCATCCTCGTTCGATTAGTATCTATGAATTCGTTTGGCGTTCCTTATATGATGCCGCTAGCACCTTTCTATAAGAGCAATATGAAAGACCTGTTTGTGCGTGTACCTTGGTGGAAGATGAAGAAACGGCCGAAAATGATTGGGGATGTCAATCCAGTAAGACAGGCAACGGAACAGGAATCATTTGCAGAACAGGCAGGGGAACACGGCCGAGATCCTATGGCGTAAGGAGGACCGATATGTCCCAATTAGGAAGGTTTTTTATGATCTTGGTCGTGTTATTCAGTTTGGTGGGTTGCTGGAACCGAGTCGAACTGAATGAACTGTGGGTAACTGCAGCTACAGGAGTAGATATGATGGACGACGGACAGTGGATGGTGTCCTATCAGATTATTGTTCCCTCCGCCCTTGCAAGTGGTACCGGTGGAGGAACAGGAGGGGCTTCCCAACCGGCATCCCATGTATTCTCTGTAAAGTCTAAAACCTATAACCAGGCGTTATCATACAGCAATTTAAAAACATCAAGACGAATTTACGTAGCACATAATCGTGTTGTATTTATCGGTAGGAGAGCGGCTGAGAAAGGAATGGACCGTTTAATCGATTTTTATCTTCGTAATACGGAAGCGAGGGAAATGGTAAATATGATTGTAACGGACGGACTAGCATCCGATCTATTAAAGAAATTATTGCCGCCTGAAAAACTTCAAGGCGCCGCTATGGCTGAATTGGTCGACAAAGAGAGCGATATTTTATCGTTGTTTCCGAAAGTTAGGGTTTATGATTTCGTATTAAGCATGAACTCGGATTCCAAATCTATTGGAGTACCAGTCGCCGAGTTGATTGGAGAAAGAGAATACCAGGACGAGAAGGAAGCAGAGAGTCTGGATGTTTTCAAAAAAACCTCAACCCCGCTCAAGCTGGCACTGACTAAATTGGCGGTGTTCCAAAAAGGGAAGCTCAAAGGGTTTCTCAACAAGAAAGAGAGTCTGGGAGTATCTTATCTGTCTCAAAAGGTTAACAACACTGAAGTTTCGTTTCCATGCGGTGAACAATCTAATAGGGAAATGTACTCTTCCCTGCTAGTAAACTCTGCTGATGTAAAGCTTACACCCAGAAAAACGAATTCTCATTACACTATGCAGGTTGGAGTGAAAATTAACGGGACTTTAAATGAAACTACATGCACTAAGGATATTTCCAAGACGAAGACAATACATGATCTGGAAGAACAAATAGCAAAAGAAGTGACCAGTACGATAAATGAAGGCTGGGCTAAACTTCAGGAACTTGGGGTAGATGCAACTGGTTTCGCTGACCGGATTCACCGGAGTTTCCCAAAAAAGTGGAAGATAGTGGAAAAAGACTGGGATCAGGAATTCAAGAGGATAGAACTGGACATTCGAGTGGATGCACGGATTAAGCGTCCTGGACTCCTACAAAAGCGTATCGGAAGTCAAACCTAAACCAATTTGTATGAAGGGACTCAAAAAATATGAGGGAAACCGTCACCAGGGTATCCGGGTTAGCTATCGCCTTTTCCTTGTTTCAGGTTGGCAGTACAACATTATTCCTATTGGGGGCTAAAGCCAAGCAGGATGCATGGCTAGCCATGCTGACCGGTGCACTTGCAGGCTTCGTCCTGCTAATCATGTATTTATACATGCATAAGCTCGACCCACACCGGGATTTGTATGAACTCCTATGCCATTATTGGGGAAAATGGGTTGGTAGTCTGGGTGGTCTTCTGTTCATCAGTTACTTTGCTTATGAAGCTTCCAGGAGTGTCAGGGACATTGGTGAGCTCGGCGCATTGACATTACTGAACAGAACTCCTACCGAAGTTATTACGTTTATAGCGTTAATTGTCTGTGCCGATGTAGTGTGGTTTGGACCGAGGGTCTGGTTCCTTCTATGTCATATCTTCCTTCTTCTATTGGTTTTTGGTTATGGCATTTTATTATTGCTTACTCCTTTTACAGGACTCATTCACTTTGAATTTTTGTTTCCTGTATTGGAGAATGGTCTAACTCCCGTAGTGAAGGCTGCCATTCCCGAGATCGTGTCTTTTCCCTTCGGGCAGACGGTACTTTTTCTTGTGCTGTTCAAGATTGTTACGGACAAACGTAAATTACAGCGATCGATCGTCATTGTTTACTGGATCACTGCTGTGTTCCTTATCGTTATGAATGAACTATCAGTCCTGGTTCTAGGTCCAGAATGGGCGGCATCAAGCACCTATCCCTTGTTTGAGGTTACTCAACTAATTCAGCTTCCGAAGATTGTTGAGAGAGCTGATGTCCTGTTTACGATGATTCTATTTATTGGAATCGGAGTCAAAACGGCGGGGTTTATGTTTGGTGCCGTCATAGGGCTTCAAACGATAACCCCCTTTAGATATAAGCCTGCGTTACTGTTGCTAAGCATCATCATATATGCTCTTACGTTTCTCTCCCCTAGGTTAACCGAATTTTTGTGGTTCGGTCTTCATGTAGCCTTGGTTCGAGTCTGGCCGATTTTTCAGATTGCACTGCCTGTCCTCCTTTTGCTGACCATGCTAATTCGGAAGAAGAAGAGAAGCGCTTATAGTTAGTACCTATTTTTTCTTTTGGTTAATAAGCAGGTAAATAACCATATTATTGAAGCGCACCCCTTCGACTATTTATCCGATCTTTATGGTTACTTTGTCTTAACCTGCCAATTCAATTAATCATAACAGACAGCTTATTTTGTATACATTATTTGTAATGCAGCATTGCTTTTAATTACACATTAATTCATCACTTCTGAGAATCATAAATTTGTACAAGGGGTACTGTACAATACACTGTCCTTAGATTGTTCAACAAAAATCCCCGCCGACCAGTTCAGGTTAGCGGGGATTTGCTTTGCTTACGTTTAAGCTCCTACAATGGTAACCTGAGGCTGTATACTATGGTGGTAAAAGGCTTGATCTGGAACAGTTATAATAAACAACAAAAAGCTAGCCGCGATAATCAGCAGTACCGTTTCTTTCAACATTAGTCATCCGCACCTTTTCAATAAGATTTTAAAAAACAGCTTTGGTTTCAGAACTGTATGATTCCGAAAATGCGAAAATAGCCCCACCTTTACTAGACTAAAGGTTAGAAAAATGGTAGAAGATTGTCCAAAATCACAAAAAAAGCGCGACCTCCAAAAAGCTTGGAAGCCGCGCTGTGCTTGAGTTTTATAGAATGCTGGTGAAGGGAATTGAACCCCCGACCTACGCATTACGAGTGCGTTGCTCTACCCCTGAGCTACACCAGCAGGTCAGTGTGACTGACAACAAAAACTATTATACTCTTAGTTACATAAAAATCAATCACTTACATCAACTTTATCAACTAGGATTTGGATTTAATTCTGTAACATTCCCTGCCGTGGCTCCGGATAGTTTATCTGCAACGGATCTGAGCTTTTGACGACTGGATGAAGGCTTATCACGGCGATCATCAATTTTGACCGAGGTGGAAACACGCTTGGCTCCTGCCAGGAATGGCGCTTCGTGCAGCGCAGCAATAGCGGTGAACACATCATCCAACGAACCCTCAATAATCGTACTCATGGAGGTAAGCTCATAGGTAATTCCTTTTTGCGTCTTCAACACTTTTTGCATTTGAGCAACATAGTCGCTCAGGCTCGTACTCCCCGTTCCAATCGGGATCACTGTCACTTCTGCAATAGCCATCACCAAGTTCCTCCTTTAATTTAAAAAAATCTTCTTTTTTTAAGATTCTAAAACCCAGTCCATAAAGCAACCTTGTTTTGCAAGAAAAGTTCCATATGTATACTGCTTGTTTCCGTAGGAAACCTCTATATTATTTATTGTACCGTTCACTCCGTCTCAATTCAAATACAGCCCGTTACTTCTCTGCATATTTTGATTTTCCAGTCCTTTTCCTTTACGTATGGCTTCGAATGTTGCTATAATACTCCTTGCACTTATTTGAAATTTTAAGTTTATATACACAATATGTTGGGTTAAATATTCATAACACCTCTAAATATAGTGATGTAGCCGATAAATCCTACGGGAACCATCTTTTCCCCCTTCATTGGCAGGCGCATCGCTATTTCTATGTTATTGGATTACATACAGCCCCAAAATGCTGTCTGACCATCGCTTTTTTCATCATTTTCTTTTCTCAGATCATTTTCATGCCTATTCCCTAAGTATGAATTCCAAATCAAGAAAGCGAGGAATTAATCCTATGCCACAACTCGTAACCAAACCAAACAATCGCCAGTTGGCTTTTGATGAAATACGTATATCCGTATATGCTGACCGTGTGCTCAGCGGGCTGAACAAGCTGGATAAAGATCGACTTATTCGCGGTGTAACCAGTAAGCTGCGCCGGGATGAAGTCACGGGGGATGAAATTAGCAATGCATTTGCAATGGCTGCCCTTGAACTGGTTAGCAAGGAAGAACCGGACTGGAAATTTGCCGCTGCGCGTGCTTTGCTCACTTCTTTATATAAAAAAGCAGCTACTCACCGCCGTTACAAATCGTATGCAGACGAGCCTTACGGCGCCTTTTATCCACTGATCACCGATTTAGTTCAAAAAGGAATCTACCGTCAAGAGCTGCTTGACTGCTACACCAAGGAGCAGATTGATGAACTCGGCGATTCCATATTGCCGCAGAATGACCTGCTATTCGACTATATCGGACTGTTGACGCTGTCTGAGCGCTATTTGGCCAATGATTTTGACGGACGCGTGATGGAACTTCCGCAAGAACGCTACATGATTATCGCAATGTACCTGATGCATCAAGAGCCTGCCGACAAGCGTATGGAGCTGGTGAAGGAAGCATACTGGGCGATGAGCAACATGTACATGACAGCAGCTACACCTACCATGTCTAATGCCGGAAAAAAGGTGGCGGGACAGCTTTCCAGCTGCTTTATCGACACCGTAGACGACTCATTGGAAGGTATTTTCGATTCCAATACCGACGTAGCCCGTCTTAGCAAAATGGGTGGCGGCATCGGCGTATACCTCGGTAAAGTACGGGCACGCGGCTCCGATATCCGCGGACATAAAAATACAAGCTCTGGTGTTATTCCTTGGATTCGCCAGTTGAACAATACAGCGGTTAGCGTAGACCAACTGGGTACACGCAAAGGGGCAATTGCCGTTTATCTGGATGTATTCCACAAAGACATTCTGGCATTCCTGGACCTAAAGCTGAACAACGGTGACGAGCGGATGCGTGCGCATGACGTATTCCACGGCGTATGTCTGCCCGATCTGTTCATGGAGCGGGTCGAAGCACGGGGCGAATGGAATCTGTTCTGTCCGCATGAAGTGAAGAAGGTCATGGGCTGGAAAGATGACAAGGGTCGTCCACTGGGACTGGAAGATTTTTATGATGAAGCCTTCGGTTCAGGCTCCTTCCGCGAGAAGTATGAGGAGGCGTCACAGCATCCGATCCTTTCTCGTATTACAGTGCCTGCCATTGACATCATGAAGCGTCTGATGAAATCACAGTTGGAAACAGGTACGCCGTACATGTTCTACCGCGATACGGTAAACCGGGCTAACCCGAACCGTGCCCATGGTATGGTGTATTCCTCCAACCTGTGTACGGAAATTATGCAAAATCAATCTGCAACGGTAGTAGAAAAAGAAGAACTGGTCACCAAGGACGGACAAACACGCATTGTTATTTCCAAAATTCCTGGCGACTTTGTGGTGTGCAACCTGAACTCCATTCATCTAGCTCGTGCTGTTCCGGCAGGTGTGCTGGATCGTCTCGTACCGATTCAGGTACGTATGCTGGATAATGTTATTGATATCAACAACATTGAGGTGCTGCAAGCACAATACACGAACAGCCAATATCGTGCAGTCGGCTTGGGTACATTTGGGCTGCATCATCTGCTCGCACTTGAGGGTATCCGCTGGGAGTCCGATGAAGCGGTAACCTATAACGATCATTTGTATGAAAAAATTAACTACCTGGCTGTAAAATCCAGCATGGAGCTGGCGAAAGAAAAAGGCCGTTATGCCAAATTCGAGGGTTCCGACTGGGCGACCGGACATTATTTCACTTCCCGTGGCTATACAGACGGTACACGTGAAGGCAAATTCGTCACTACGTCCGAGTGGAGTGAGCTTGCGGAAGAAGTCCAACAAAACGGTGTCCGTAACGCATGGCTGTTCGCCATCGCGCCTAATGGTTCCACGTCCATCATTGCAGGCTCTACCGCTAGCATTGATCCACTGTATGAGTTGCTTTCCTATGAAGAGAAAACAACCTACAAGATCGCAAACCCTGCACCAGACTTAAATGAAAAAACCATCTGGTACTACAAGACAGCTTTCTTGCTGGATCAACATGCTTCGATCAACATGGCTTCTGCACGTCAGCGTCATATTGACCAAGGTCAAAGCTTTAACCTGTATGTGCGCCCAGATATCAAAGCTACCGAATTTTTAGAGCTGCACATCCATGCTTGGAAATCAGGTATGAAGTCGACCTATTATGTACGCAGCCGCGCACTGACGATTGAAGAATGCGAAAGCTGCGCATCCTAAACTAAAGGAGAGAGCCTCTCATGCAGTTACAAAAGATTTTTAACACAGAAGCGCCTAACCGCTCTACCCGTATTATTGAAGGCGAAAACTCCGGTATTTTGAACTGGAATGATATTCGGATGCCGCATATGTACAAACTATATAAAGTACTGCTGCTGAACCACTGGATTCCGGATGAAATTCCGATGTCCAAAGATGCGTCCCAGTTCCCTATGCTGGATGCCGAAGAACAGCGCACCTTCAAAATTAATATCGGCCTGCTGGCCGTGCTGGACTCCATGCAGACCATGTTTGTCGGAGATGTAAAACGATATTTTACCGATTCATCGCTGGAAGCCATTTCGGCCATTATCGGACAACAGGAAGTCGTGCATAACCAGTCCTACTCTTACGTGCTATCTTCCCTGGTATCGGAACAGGAGCAGAAAGAAATTTTTGAATACTGGAAAAACGATCCTGTTCTGCTGGAGCGCAACACATTCATCTCGGCGATCTACCAGGAGTTCCGCGATGAGCAGAATCCCCAAACCTTCTTCCAAGCGATGGTAGCGGATTTGATTCTGGAAGGTATTTTCTTTTACAGTACGTTTGCTTTCTTTTACAATTTGGCCCGTGACCAAAAAATGATGGCTACCAGCCAGATGATCTCGTATATTCAGCGCGATGAAAATCAGCATTGCTACTTCTTTGCCGAAGTGTTCAAGCAGCTTTTGGCTGATTTCCCTGAGTTGAACACGAAAGAGAACATGGACTACGTTTATCGTATGATCAACCGCGCTGTGGAGCTGGAAACGAATTGGGCGCATTACACGCTCAAGGAGGTTCGTGGCATTGACTTGAACGAGCTGAGCGATTATATCAAATACATGGCAAACATGCGCCTGAGACTTCTGGGTATGGACAAAGCCTATGAAGGTGTAGATGTAAATAGTATGCCTTGGATCAAGCCATTTTCGGATGAAGCCCTGAATGCAACAAAAACGGACTTTTTTGAAGCAAAATCACGCAATTATGGCAAAGTCGGAGATGACAACGGATTTGACGATTTGTAAGTCATACGCTACAAGCCTTAACTCGGTTATTACTGAGTTAAGGCTTTTTTCTATGGGATGAAATTTGCACAAATGCGCAGAATTTTCATGAAACATATGAATTACTATTCATATTCCCCTACTTGAACACGATATTATATGAAGGTGAAATAATATAGTAAGGAGCATATTATGAAAAGCAAAGTCAAAAAAAGAATGGGATTACAATCCAAACTCTACTTCATGTTGCTCATTCCTTTAGTTGTGATTGGCGTCATGATTCTGTGGACGACCAAACTGTCTATTCAGAATGCTTCTCTATCAACCATGCAACTCAACAATGAAGCGCTGGCAGTGAATACGGCCAAGCTATTGGACAAATCAGCCGTCAAAAGCTTAAATACGAATCCATCCGAGCAGAGCAGCGAGTATAAAGAACTTCGGAACGAGTTAAATACGCTTAGGCTGCAAAGCGGAGTCCTGTATATGTATATGTACAACCGTGTTGGCGATGAGTGGAAGCTCACGGTGGACGGAGCTGCTTGGGACGACAAAGACTACAGTCCTTTGGGAAGTCCTGTTAGCTTCACCCGTAAAGAAACGGCAGATAGATTGAAACAAGGGGAGACGGTCACTACAGATATCACAACGGACCCTGATTGGGGAACGATGTTTTCTTCCTTTACACCCATTAAGGATACAGATGGAACCATCATAGGCTATCTGGGAATTGACAGATCCCTTGCCTCTGTAACTGAAGTATACGAGAAAACCCTGCCTGAGGCCTACCGGCTAGTTATCCCTGTGGTCTCCATCATTCTGATCATTTCCATTGCGGCAATGGTGCTGGTAACCCGTCGAATACTGCGTCAGGTGCGATTCATTAAAAATACACTGGAGCAAGTAGCCGACGGCAATCTTACGGTTACATCGCAGCAAGTTACGTATGATCAGCTAGGTGAAATCAGCGGCTTGACGAACCGAATGGTGGAAGCCATGTCCAATATGATTGTGGACATTCAAAGCAGTTCAAGTACACTTCAGCAAGCATCAGAGAATATCGTCGTGACAACAGAAGGAACACTCCACCAGACTGAGGAACTGTCCCGCACACTCCAGCAAATTGCTGATGTATCTACAAACCAAGCGGATCAAACGTTAGAATCGGTTCAGCAATCTGACCGCTTAGGGCAAACGCTGGATGAAGTCGGAAGCCATGTGCACCAGTTTACGGATACGGCGCGCCATCTCAATGAGGTCCGTAATCAGGTAGCCAGTGAACATGAACAGCTATTGGAGAAGGGACGAGAAAGCGCCCTGCGAATCAAGCAAATGCAGCGTATGTCACACGCGCTAACCGAAAAATCCCGCGAAGCAGCTAACATCGGGCAGCAGGTACAGGGCATCGTAAAGCAGACGCAGATTTTATCCTTTAATGCCTCGATTGAGGCCTCGCGTGCAGGTGAAGCTGGTAAAGGTTTTTCTGTCGTAGCTCATGAGATGGGACAACTTGCCCAACAATCTGCCATGTCCATTCGTGAAATCGACCAAATCCTAAGCAGCTTTGTCGAGCAAATTGAGCAAATGGGCGATCAATTTGATCAAAATATAAACACTGTCAATGAACAAGAAAAACAAATTGCATTATGTTTACAGTCTGTTGACAAAGTCACCCAGGTTTCAGAGGAAGTTCAGGAACTGGCTGCACATCTGGCCCAATTGACGACAGAAATGCACGAGGTACGTCACAGCGTAGATCAACATCTGAATCACACAGCCAGCGCGGCGCAGCAAACTGCCGGAATGACGGAAGATGTATCCGCAAGCGCACAGAAGCAGGCTTTAGCGGTAAAAGAACTATCCGCAGTAGCCCGTAATCTGACTACACTATCAAACAATCTACAGCGTCATGCTGATCAGTTCCGGGTAAAGAGTTCAGACCAATAATGATTTCGGTGAACTGTGACCCGTAAGATGGACACTTGATCTAAAGTGTCCATCTTACGGGTCATTTTCCAAACGAAAGGGAGTACATTCAAAAGGAGCATTCGCTAACATAGCGAATGCTCCTTTTGAGGTTAGAAAGCCGGGCTGAGTACACCTTTATCCAGATAGATGCATACATATATAACCTAGAAGGTCTATTAAAGGTACTTAAGAGTTGTGCCGTTATTCTCACGATGGGGGAGCCGCGGCTGTTTTCATCGGTTTCATATAAGAAGGATAGCCTCCCGTATGCTGGAGCATTTCAATTTCACGCAAAATACGCGGCAAGTCAGCGACCGAGTTCATCACGATGTGGGCCCCTGCCCTTTTCAAGCCATATATACTCTGTCTGCGTCGTTCCTCAGATACTCTGTCGTCCGTTTCACAGCTTGTAGTGTGATCCGGGGTCAAAGCACTCTCGTTATGGTTCAACACACCAATCGTCCAAACGCCGGCATTCCGTCCTTCTTGCATATCGGCTGCTGTGTCTCCTACCTTCACAATATCGCTAAGCGGGAATACCTGCAGGCGATGTGCAATTTCATAGATCATCCACGGATAAGGCCTCCCCTGCGAAACTTCACAAGGGGCTACCATACAATCCAGTGTATAGGGTGACTGTGCAGGCGTGAATACGTGACTCAGCATCTCCATCGGGCAAGATGCAGTAGCTCCTGACTGAATGCGGCGATCTTGAAGCTCCTGCAGCGCCCTATCTATACCGGTAGCAGTCTCAGCCCCTTGGATCAAAGAGCGAAGAACAGGGACAAGCTCAAGATAAATATGCTCAATATCCATTCTGCCAGGATGCGCACCAAAGCACTCTAACCATTTTCTACGAACCTCTGAAAGTCCGAGCACATTCGCAATATGATCCCGGATGGGCAGTCCCCGTCCATGAGATACCTGCTCTTCAGTCACCTGTATGCCCTTCCATCTGAAGATGTCGCACATTCCCTGGATTAAGCCCCGTCCTCCGGGGTCTAACAATGTACTTTCAAGATTAAAAATAACCGCCTGTATCATGCAATCCCCGCCTTTCCGTACCGCGGCTATCCGCAATCTTTATTTCGCTTAGGAACATGATACACAGCTAACGTAAACTCAAATGTCTCAAACGGTAAGCGGATTGTAATTGAAAATAAATTCCTTGAATGGTTTTGATTTACCGATTGAAATGAGGAGGGAGTCGCAATATGAGACAGCCTTGGAATGAGTTTAATTCCAAAATGCCTTGGCGGATGGAGCTTGGTTGTTATGCCCTGAATAAGCTAGCCTGTGGAGGATTGGTTTTTGGTCTCTTATGGGTCTACTGCTATCTGACAGAGGAAATCACGGGATTGCCTGTGAGTATAGCAGGCAATAGCGGTGAACTGACCGCGCAGTTGTGGGCCTATGGCTTTGCCCTTCCGGCTGCTCTTGCCGCTGATGCGCTACGTGATCTTTTACCCTGGCTTCGCAAGCCTGAGCAGTTCACGCTATACCTTGCCGTAGGGTTCAGTGTCTTTCTTCTGCTAGGATCTCTGATGTCGCCTGCTGGAACAGGTATATCATGGAGCAACGGCATAGCAGGTGCAGGGATTACACTACTCTATTATGGGGGAAGGCACTGGCTGAACCGTGAATATGGAATACAGATCATGCTGGCCTTCCTCCTGCCACTGCTGCTATGGGTTATAGGGCTTCAATAATATCGCCGGCTACTACTGAAGCGGGATGCTGGCGATGATGCGCGGCCGTTTCCCCAGCCACGCCATGCAGATACACGCCAAAGGCTGCTGCCTGCGAAGCGTTCAAGCCTTGGGCCAACAACCCTGCGATGATGCCTGTCAGCACATCGCCGGCACCGCCTGTCGCCATGCCGGCATGGCCTGTGGTATTGACGTAGGCGTTTCCGTCGGGACACGCGATGACCGTGCGTGCTCCCTTGAGCACCAGCGTGACTCCGCGTGTCCGGGCGTATTCCCGGGCATGGCTGATTCGGTCACGCTGCACCTCTGCTGTCGGTATGCCCAGCAGACGAGCCATTTCACCGGGGTGCGGCGTTAACACGACCGCCGCATCTCTCGACTTCCAGGCATCCAGCTCCGCCGAGGCCAGGATGTTTAAGGCGTCCGCATCGAGCACGAGCGGACCGCTGTATTCCTCCCACAGGCGGCGCAGCCAGCCAGTGTCCCCTGCGAAGCGGCCGAGGCCGGGCCCGACGGCCAGCACATCGCGCGCCTGCGCGAGCTGTAGCAGCTCGGCTGCGGAGTCGGCGTTCCATTCGCCGTCTCCGCCTGTTGCTGCGGCAGCGAGCATCAGCTCCGGCGCGGCGCCAATGACACGCGGAAGCAGTGCCTCAGGCACCGCCCACGTCACAAGGCCGCTGCCGATGCGCAAGGCGGCGCGTGCAGCCAGTAGGCCTGCACCGCTCATGCGCAGGCTTCCGGCCGCGACCAGAACGTGGCCATAGGTGCCCTTGTGCCCGTCCGGCACACGACTACGGCTGACATCCACGTCCAGCGCGTCGCGTAGCGTAGCGCTGGTCAGGAGCTGCAACTGTACGCCGCGCTCACGGGCAAGGCCGGGCGGAATACCGATGTAGCGTACCACCACATCACCAGCGTTTCCGGCGCCCGGATATTGGGCGAGCCCACACTTCAAGTAGGCGAGGCATACGGTGAGACGCGCATGAATGCACGGCTCGTGCAGTGCACCTGTGTCGGCGTCGAGGCCGCTAGGCACGTCTACCGACACGATTGGCGCGCCGCTGGCATTGGCCTCGCGGATTAGCGAGGCATAGGGTTCACGCGGTGGACCTTGCGTGCCCGTGCCCAGCAGGGCATCGACGATGCCGGAGGCACCGTGCAGTTCGAGGTTATCCCGACCATAGAGGATAACCGGGATATCCAGCGCCGCGATGATGTCGCGCTGGGCAGCCGCTTCACCGCGTAGCGTTTCAGGCGGCTCGGCATACACAACGGTGACGCGCAGACCTGCATCGGTCAGATGGCGGGCTGCCACCAGTCCGTCACCACCGTTGTTGCCTTTACCAACGAGGATATACCAGTGTGCTCGTTCACATACATCATATCGCCCTCGGCTCGATGAATCCGTCCGTATAACACTGCCATGTTCCGGTACATCCCCCGCTCCTGTGTGTGTAACCTCATTTATGCCACCGCTTTTTCCACGTCTCTCAGCACAAAGTTTCAGTACCTCGTCAGCTACTGCTCGCCCGGCATTTTCCATCAAGGTCAGGGTCGGGATCCCCAGCTTATCAATCGTGTACCGATCCAGTTGCCGCATTTGTTCGGCGGTCACCATATACATGCTTATTCGCCTCCCATATAGCCATCCCTGTGATTAATATCCGACGGTAAAGCGGGAATTGACAAATTCCCCTTCTACTAACTCATCAATCAGGGCTACCGCATAATCCTCAACAGAGATGCGACTATGGCCTAATTCGTCCACTACCAAATGATCCAAACCAATACGGAACTGCCCTGTACGTTTACCCGGTTCAATAATTCCGGCAGGACTACAATATGTCCAGTCTACATCCGCAGCACGGTACAACTCCAGTGCATCAGCATGCGCCGCCGCCAGTGGCTTCACTTCCTCTGGAAACTCAGCGGTATCCATGAGACGCTCACCGTTTTCTGTTTTCAGACTACCCGCTCCGCCAACGACAAGTATGCGCTCCGCACCGGAACGCCGAGTTCCTTCCAGTAAAGAACGAGTCGCTTCGAGCAATTCCTCCTCAGCTCCAAACTTGGGACCATAGGCGCTAATGATAGCATCGTGCCCTTTGGCTACCTCCGTAACGGAATTCGGGTTTAGAATATCCGCCTGAACCACCGTCAAATATTCATTTTGCTCTGTCACTCGTTGCGGATCGCGCACTGCCGCCGTCACCTCATACTTACGCTTGATTGCTTCCTTTACTAACGCTTTGCCAATTGTTCCTGTTGCTCCGAAAATAATCACTTTCATAGTAACGTGCCTTCTTCCTATCTATAATTTTCTTACTGTTATTTATCCGTTTTATAACCAGCTCAAACTCGTGCAGGATTTCAGCTTACAGTTCTCCCGGCTGTCGCCAGTACATCCCTTCCGACCTTGGACTGACCAGTTGGAAACCGAACTGCGCATATAACCGGTCGGCTGGCTTATCCGCAATCAGCGTTGCAAAGCTGCCCGCCGGAACCTCCCGTTTCAAATACTCCATAATCTCTTCCATAAGCTTACGTCCATAACCCTTCCCCTGATGGGAAGGCTTGACTGCAATATCCGTAACCAGAAAAAACACACCGCCATCACCGCTCACCCGGCCCATCCCGATCAATTCCTGTCCAAGCCGTAGCGTTACAGCAAATAGGCTGTTCGGCAAGCCCTTAGCTGCCGCTTCTTCCGTAATTTGCGACAAACCAGCCTCCTTGCGTAAAGCCTGATATTCCTCGACGGCTGGAATAGCGTAATCTACGCGAAGCAGCTCGTACGGTTGATTCGATGTCTCATGATGTTCTGTTGCAAAATCTATATTTTTATTCATGCCGAATCTCCCTTCCTGCTGTAATCTTGTCTATTTTACCAAAAAATACTTCATAGTTCTTGGTTTAGAGATATACAAGCCCTTGAAATGCCTGTGTGGTCTGTGCAATAGTGTAGAAAGAACAATGGAAGGAGGGATTGCGGGTGTCCCCGACGGACTTCGCGGCATTAGTCGCATATATCTCACCCGGTCTGATCGCCTTCCTGCTGGCGTTATCCTTGCTGGTATGGCTGTATGTTCATAGTGCAGCCCAGCTTCGGAATTCGCGTCAGCAGCGGCTCGAAGAATTACAGGAATCACTGCGTATCTATGGGCGGTTAGCTGGTTATCTCCAGACTGCTACCCAGAACGCGATCAACAACAGCGAAAAGCAGCAGCACCAGCATGGACTAATCCATGCTCTTCAGGAGGCTAAGGCCGCCCCCTATTTGACCCCTCACCTTCAAGAGCAGGTTCAAGCATCCCTTCGGGAATGTGATCCATTCCGCCGGGAATTGCTTCTCAAGTCACTGGAGCGTGAAATGAACAAACTGATCGAGGAACGGCGACTTGTTCTGCTGGAATCCCATGCTCCAGGCTGGGGAACAGCATTATGGAAGCTATTACGCCCAGCGGCCGGTCCGCTGACGCTGGCGGGAATCGTCTGGTTGACCTCAAGACTGGTTGTGGAACTGATGACTTACAGTCATGTCGATGTTAGTCTACCCGACACCACACAATCTGTATCATGGCTTATAGGGTATGCATGGATAAGGTTCGTTTCTGGCTTGATCGCCTTGCTGTATGTCTATCGTCTGATGACCCTGCGTAGACAAAATGATCTGGACGTGACGGCATCCCATTTCCCAACAAGCCTGTTATGTATGGTCATTGCCGTTGTCGCCCTGTTTCAGTGGCTCGGGCCAGAAGCGTCTCCCTACATACTGGCTGCACAGCTTGTGCTGTTCTTGATTGGCTTCCGACTTACCCGAGGCCGCTCGCGAAGTGATCGTCCTTATGTGGGTCATCCCAGCTTGATGAAGGCCGATGCTTCGCAGAATCAGGAATTACACGCAACTGACAAAGATACAACCGCTGATTCTTCTTTGGCTGATGAACATATGCGGTCCTAAACACCCGTTGCGCCTGAAATTAGATCCTGTATACATCCCGCAAATCACATACCATCACAGGACATCCCAACACACAAAGAAAGAGTTTATGGGGTGTCCTGTTTTTTGAACAATTTTTGGCTTTTTACGGGGTTAGACTTGTGCCAACGATCAAGGAAAGAGTATATTGTTTATATAAATGTAAATCATATCGTTTTATATGTATTAATATCGAAAAAAATCCATATATGTTAAACTACCATCAATTTATGATGTGCGTTAGAATTGGAGGAACTATGCAACTGGACATTTCTGAAAAATCACTTCCCGTTTATGAAGCGCTGGCCAGTGAGGTTCGGCTGAACATGATTGTTCTGCTTGCGGAGAAGCCTATGAATATACGTGAGCTGGCGGAAGCCCTGGGACTCAGTAGTGCGATTATGACCATGCATGTTAAGAAACTGGAGAGAGCATCCATTATTTCGACTAAAATGCTGCCCGGACGAGGCGGGGTTCAGAAGGTATGCTCATTGGCTACGGACAAAATTGAAATCGCCATGCCACGCTATCAGCAGGATGTACGGCAATTTCATCAGACGGAGATTTCCGTCGGACACTTTACAGATTTTGAAATTCAGGCAACCTGCGGCCTAGCCACCGTCGAAAAGATTATCGGAGAATTCGATGAGCCTCGTTCGTTCTTAGACCCTGAGCGCTTCAATTCCAAAATTCTGTGGTTTAGCCAAGGGTATATGGATTATAAAGTGCCGAATTTCCTATTGTCCAGTCAAAAAGCTGAGGAACTGGAAATTTCGATGGAATTATCATCGGAGGCCCCTTTTACCAATGATAATTGGCCTTCAGACATCACGTTTTTTCTAAATGATGTGAATTTGGGCACTTGGACCAGCCCGGGGGATTTCGGTGATAATCGTGGTAAATATACACCTTCATGGTGGCCTGATTTTATCAATCAATATGGCCTTCTTAAGAGACTTCGCGTGACGTCCGAAGGTACCTTTATGGATGGCAAGCAGATATCCGATGTGACGCTAAGCGACGTACTGATTGATCAAAAGCAATGGAAATTCCGTATTGCCATTTTGGATGATGCCCAGCATATTGGCGGGGTAACCCTGTTCGGTACTGGATTTGGTAACTACAACCAGGATATCCTGTTCCGTTTGTACTACAAACCTGCGGAAAACCATACCAAAACAGCAACGGTAGAAGCTGGCGATAGCAGCAAATAATTATTAGACCATTCAAAACCTGAACACGGCGTTTTGCCCATGCCTTTCTTGGGAGACAAAGCGCCGTGTTTTACTTTCTCATTCTCTTTTAATGGCCCCTTTTTGCCATGCGCTGTGTAATTAGCGTACAGGTTCAATACAAACTGGTGAAGGAACCTCCAATACATATCCCGTTCGGGTCAACCGTCCATCATCCCCATGGATAGCAAAGGATACGACGTTGTTTCCCTCTTGATTCGCCGCTAGCAAATAACCAGACAAGATGTTGAAGTTACGCGGCGTACTGCCGAAAGTCTCGACCCATTCAATCGTCTTTAGCTTGCCGCTGTCTAGATCGACATGGTAGAGTACGATGCTGTTGTGTCCTCGATTGGATACATACAGAAAACGTCCACAGGGTGTAATTCGAATATCCGCTGCTGTATTTTCTACATCTATAATGCCTTCTGGCAGTGTGGACAGACTTTGCAGCAAGGTAAGCTTACCATTACGTTCGTTATACCACAAACACAGTAACGGTATTATTCAATTCATTGGCGACAAAGGCATATCGACCTGAGGAATGAAAAACCAGGTGGCGTGGGCCGGAACCAGGTGGCAAATCTGTCTCACGGTGGGTCACCAGTTTCCCATCCTCGGTCAAACGATATACTATAATCTGATCCAGCCCCAGATCACATACCATGGCATACTGTCCTGAAGGATCAGGAATAATCGAGTGTGGATGTGGCGCATCCTGGCGGTCCTGACGAATCCCTGACCCCGTGTGCTGAACCTGCCCCGACATGTCTCCCAATCCTCCTGCTTCTGTCGCAGGGAATACAACGGCATTGCCCCCAGAATAGTTAGAAGCCAGCACATATCGTCCATCTGTTGTTACGGATACATAGCAAGTATGTGCGCCCTCCGTTCCTTTTCGATCCAAAGGATGCAATTCCCCCGTTTGAGTGTTCACCTGATACGTGCACAGTTCGCCTGGTTCTGTTTCACTGGCAGCATACAACTCTGCCCCATTCGGATGCAGTGCCAGAAAAGAAGGTCTCTCGATTCCTTCCACACCTCCAACCATACGCAAATCACCATTGTCCGTATGCAAAGCTCCTATATAAATTCCTCTTTCCTCACGAGACGCATAAGTTCCTATATAAAATAACTGCTCATTCCGCTCTTTCATCCGATCTCAGCTCCTTTTAGCGTATTCCTCACAAGTTATCCGACTTTTAAGTTCTACTTTCTAACTGGTTATAAACTTATCATGCATTATTACCCAAGATTCTGCCGTTTCATTAACATTTGGCTATGTATGCAAAAAAATAGCCTCTTCCGCTGTAATCTGTAGTAGTTCATAAGAACGCCACAGTTCACACCAAAAGAGACTATTTTACAGAAAAAACAACATTAAACCGCTGTGGATTGCGTATCTCTGCTTTTCCATTTTACAGCCAGCCCCAAACTAAGCATGAGAATGACCGCCCCAAAAATGTACGGCAAATTGATATGCACCTCAAACAATGTACCAGCAAGCGCAGGTCCCAAAATATTACCAATACTCATATAAGCATTGTTCATCCCGGCTGCAACTCCCTGCTCATCCCCTGCCATTTTGGATAAAGCAGTATTAATGGCTGGTCGCAGCAACGACGTAGCGGTAAAGAAGATAAGCGATACTCCGAGTACATAATAGAAGTTCCCTGAGAGCAACATAAGCACAAGGGAAATCGCGGAAAACAGAAAAGAACCGATAATCACACCTTTTTCACCAAAACGGTTCAACATCGGACTAATGACCACAGCTTGAATTATAGTTCCGACCAACGCACCTACCGTAATAATGATAGCAATATCACGTTCATTGTAATGAAACTTGCCTGTTACAAAGAACGGAAACATCGTTTCAAAATGCGTCAGGCCAAAGGTTAACGTGAATATCATAATCAACAGCATAAAGTACGGCTTGCGGAAAGACAGCGCAAACTGTTTAATCACATTGTCCCGTTTCACCTTAACATTTCGAAACTTCAACTGCTTCTCCAACGACAAGGTTTCGGGCAGTAAAATCAATGAGATCAGTGCCGCTAAACCTGATACCGCCGCCGAAACGTATAAGGGTGTACGAAGCGAGATATCTGCCAGCAAACCACCTACACCAGGACCAATCACAAAACCAAGCGACATCGCGGCCCCCAACAGCCCCATTCCTCTGCCGCGGTTATGGACTGTTGTGATGTCGGCAATATAAGCCATCATTGGAGGGATCATAAATGCCGCTCCTGCGCCTCCAAGCAAACGGGAAATATACAGCATGGTCAATGAGTGTCCAATTGCAAACAATACAGAAGACACCGTCATGATGACCAGACCGATAATAATCATTTTTTTACGTCCGTATTTATCGGACCATTCCCCCGCTAACGGCGAAAATATAAACTGGGTCAAGCCAAACACGGCAACCAGATAGCCTCCCGTTTCACCACTGCCTCCCAAGGAACCCATGAACTTGGGGAGGATCGGAATAATGAGTCCAATTCCCAGCATGGCAATAAACATATTAATCATCAAAATGACGAGCGGTCCCATTTTCAATTGTTGTGAATCCGACATGTTGCGTTTTGTCCTCCTCAGGTTCTTTATTTCGTATACGAAATTCTTATTTTGCAACCATTTCAGCAAAACTCTTCATTATATTAATAGAGTGGGAGGCAAATAACAATCATAAAATACTTCCGATACCCCTGAATGTTACTCCTTTATTTTTGTACAATAGCAATCGCAATATCATAATCAAATTTCTGAATTTCTGCGGATGGAATATCAAAAGGATTCACCGGCTTTAGTCGATTCGACTCGATCCAATATACCCCCTCTGTTGTATTACGCTCATAGCCATTACGGTCCAACCAAGCAAATAGATCATCATAAATCGTATTTAATCGTTCTCGATCTCCCTGAAAACGGGTCACTGCATACTCTCCTTCGGGCACCTCGATGCGTTCAAGACTATCCGGTACTTCATTCCACGAGGACACTTTAACGCCCACCTTGACCGCAGTACTTCCGTTCTCCTCAACAACTGTCCATTGGGGAGTTAACACATAGCCCATATCCGCGTCCAGACGACCTGAGTGGTTCTCTGGGACGTTCTGTTGCACTTGTTGCCACTGTCTGCGTACCTCATCACCCAATTCGGCAAAAGGGGCTCGCGCAGTCAGCGCTGCTACCTTGAAAGCCGATATCCGCTGAATAACTACATCGAGATTTGAACTCATACGGTTTCCTCCTCATCAAAGTGGATACTACCAAACTTACTATATGCTTATGGTGAATCTTCGAATAGCTCCTGCAATAACCTTTCCTTGTTATTCAGAAATTGTTTGGTAATGATATAATGATCGGTTTCCTCCAGCGTCCGTGTGTCGATCCCTTCATGTGTCAGATGATACAGGACCGAATCTGGATAAGACATCAAGATGGGGGAATGGGTAGAAATGATAAACTGTGATCCCTGCTGCACAAGCTCATGAATCCGGGCAAGCATGGCCATCTGACGCAAAGGCGATAGCGCTGCCTCTGGCTCATCCAAAATATACAATCCTTGTCCTCCAAACCGATGCACAAATGCAGCAAAAAAAGACTCGCCATGCGACTGCTCATGCAGCGACTTCCCCCCGTACGAATCCCGAATGGGTCGCCCTCCTCCTTCTCGATCCAGCTCGTCAATATGAGTCGCCACATTATAGTAGCTCTCCGCCCGGAAAAAGAAGCCATCCCTCGGTTTTTCAACCCCTCTCACCAACCGGATATGCTCATGCAGCGAGGAATGCGTGGCTTGTGTAGAAAAGTTGAAATTTTTAGTGCCACCCTCTGGATTAAAACCCCACGCGACCGCGATTGCCTCCATAAGCGTTGATTTACCTACACCGTTTTCTCCAACAATATAGGTAACGGAAGGATGGAATTTGAGTTCATTCCACTGTTGAAGAGCCTTTAAGTTAAAAGGGTATTGGCTCCTGTCAGCATCTGGAGGCCACAATAGCTCCAATCGACGTATAAAAAGATTGCGATCCCATATACTCATGTTCAGTCAGCTCCATTGCCAAGCAATTTACTAGGTATTCCATCATTATATTGGAATTATTTACAGCAATCAATTTGAACTCCCATTTCGTAACCCTTCTGTTGTTATTCAAGCTATTATTACAGGTATAATATAACGAAGCCTTTTATTTGGGCAGGAAGTTTTCGCGCATTATCAGTCTCAATCTTATCCTTTTCAAGCAGGTGAATCTATGAATTCAAATCACAAACCGTTCCAATCCTTTAAAATCGTACAGTATATGATGACCATCTACAGGCAGCGATTGACGCGTATTTTACTGCCGTTGGCTGTACTGGCTTTTATTATATGGGAGGCTGGACGAGAGCTAAAAGACTTTAATCTGGCACGGATGCTTCATGAGCTGCGGCGAATGGACGCCACGTTTCTCATCGAAATTGGCTTGTTCTCCCTGGTAGCCGTGGCTGCTATGAGTGCTTACGATTATGTAATCAGGCATCATTTCAAGCTTCAAGTCAAGCCTGGAACGACATTCCGGTACGCCTGGATATCCAATACCTTCAATAATGTCTTCGGCTTTGCAGGCTTTACGGGAGCTGGACTGCGCACTGTGCTGTATAAAAAGAGCGGTGTGCCATTGGGTGTCATTACCTCGGCAGTCGTATTTCTTTCGCCTGTCGTCATTACCGGACTATCTTTGCTAGCTTGGGGTGCTATTGTTCATCTGTATCCGGTGCAGCCTGTGCTGGATGCTCACCCATGGCTTCATTGGGCGCTATGGGGAATGGCACTTTACCTGCCTCTATTTCTGATCATGCAGCGCTCCAAAAGGTATGCCACATGGTTCAACAAGGGAGAAGGACAGCTCTCCTGGTTCACCATCTCTGCCTCCATTGGCGCCTCTCTGCTGGAATGGCTGCTGGCTGGTCTTACCTTTGCATGGATCGGCTCGCACTTGCTCCATGAGCTGCCGCTCCATGCTGTGTTCGGTATTTATGTAATAGCCGCAATTGCGGGGTTAATCAGTCTTGCACCCGGAGGAGTCGGTGCATTCGATATTATCGCCCTGCTCGGGCTGCAAATGGCAGGAGCCAACTCGGACCGGGCGCTGGCTGTGCTGCTGGTCTTTCGCGTCTTTTATTACATCATTCCGTGGCTCATCGGCTTGGTATTAGCCGCGCTGGAAATGATTCCGCGTAACGAGCGCCTGAGCCAGCTCGCTGAGACAGGCTGGGATTACTCCCTTAATGCCTGGCAGAAGGTATGGGGCTGGCCTGGTCAATTCCGGTTTTTGGCCGATCTGGGGGTATGGGCGCTTGGGAAACTGGTACTCATCTCCGGCGTGGTGCTTCTGTTGTCGGCCGCTACGCCTGGTCTGCTGTATCGGCTCCGTTTTGCTGAACATTTGCTCAGCCTGCCCGTTATGCGCTTATCGCACGAAATCTCGGTCATCATCGGAATTATGCTTGTCGTTCTGTCCCACGGAATCTCTCTGCGTATTCGCAGAGCATTGCGGCTGACCTTGATACTTCTGCTGACAGGAGCCATTTTCACCTTCACTAAAGGTCTGGATTTTGAAGAAGCCTTTTTCCTGCTGTTCGTGGCATTAATGCTGTGGATTTCGCGTTCACGGTTTTATCGGGTCAGTGCGCCGCTGAATCGGCACAACATTTTAATATGGGGCGGATTATCTCTACTCGTAACCGGCGCTTATTTTATGATCGGGGCAGGCTCCAATACACCATTTATGCGTCATATACATGCCAAGGTCCATCTGGACTTTTTTATGAACCGTAGCGATTACGGAGTTACAGCCGTATTTAGTTTGATTTTGGCATGGGTATTCCTGACGGTGTATTTCTTTCTTCGTCCTCAGCGTAGCATCAGCAATCTACCCGACGCACAGGAGCTGGTTAAGCTAAAAGAATTTTTGGAACGACAGGGTGGTAACCTCGTTTCTCATATGCTTTTTCTGGGCGATAAATATCTGTATTGGACCAAGGACGAACAGGTGGTTCTCCCCTATGCTCGCAGCCGGGACAAACTGATTGTATTAGGTGACCCTCTCGGTCCAAAAGAACGTGTGAGTGAAGCCATTCAGGAATTCCAACGGTTCGCGGATCGATATGCATTGACGGCTGTATTTTACCAAGCATCACCGGAATATTTGTCCATCTATCACGAGAACGGCTATCGCTTTTTTAAATTGGGCGAGGAGGCGCTCGTGCCGCTCGAGTCCTTTACACTAACGGGCAAAAGCAATCAGGCGCTGCGCAGCGCCAAAAATCGCTTTGACCGCGAAGGCTATTCATTCGAAATGGTCCAGCCGCCTCTAGAGGCGTCATTAATTGAGGAGATGCGTCATATTTCGGATATTTGGCTGGATGGGCGCAAGGAGAAGGGATATTCTCTCGGCTGGTTCAAAGAATCTTACCTTCAGTTGGCTCCAATTGCATTGCTTAGAGACTCCGAAGGGAAGGTCATTGCTTTCGCTACGATGGCCCCAGCTTATGATCATGGGCAGACGGTCTCTATCGACCTGATGCGTCACCTGCCCGACACACCCAATGGAACGATGGATTACTTATTCACACGGGTCATTGAGTGGGCCAAGGAAAGTGGATATACGACATTTAACCTGGGCATGGCCCCGCTGTCCCAGGTAGGACAAAGCGAAAAGGCATTGCGCGAGGAAAAGCTGGCTCGACTCGTTTTTCAATACGGGGGACATTTTTACGGCTTCCAGGGGCTTCGACGCTTTAAGGATAAATTCAAGCCGCAGTGGGAGCCGCGCTATCTGGCCTATCCCGCTTCTGTTTTTCTGCCGATCCTGACGCTGGAGCTGGTATATCTCGTGTCCAAACGCTCGGACTAAACAAGGTACGATACAAAAGGATTTTGACAGTTTAAAACGATGTAAAAAAGGGTGTTCCCCGCCACAAATGGTTGCAGGAACACCCTTTTATATTCACTATTTTTCTTAGAAGCTGCCTTTTACAACAACGTCAGACAGTGGGAAACGTCCTGATGGACGTGCTGGCACTTGTGCCTTACCTACACTAATGAGCATGGTTGGCAGGTATCGTGCTGGAATATTGAATTGCTCGATCAATTGTGCTGGAATAAATCCGCCCATTGCGCAAGTATCGTAGCCCAAAGATTTAGCAGCCAGCATAATGTTTTGTGCTGCAAGAGCAGAGTTCAGGATCGCTGCATCGCGAGCTACCTGCGGGTTTTGATAAGCACCATTGATTTGACCTACCAATGCGTCACGGATTTCCGCTGGCAATGCGCCTGCTTCTACCGCTTGATCATAAATGACAGCATTGCGGTTGGCTTCCAAATCACCCAGTACGGCAATCGTAACAGAGCTCTCTGCTACTTGACCTTGGTTGTAGGCGATAGGCAGCAATTTTTGTTTGTCCGCTTCACTTTCGATAACAAGGAATTTCCAATGTTGAAGGTTCCAAGCGGAAGGAGCTTCTACCGCGGCAGTCAAGATAGCTTCTAGATCTTCCTCTGGCATTTTAAAATCCTTTACATAGCTTTTTACCGCGTGTCTTTCACTAATAACAGATAAGGTTTCATTTTTCCGGCTGCTCGACATTCTGGGCACACTCCTAATTTCTTAATATATATCTTGAATCTTTATTAACTTCCCAAACTACTGCAATTATAAAAATGATAGTGAATGATGTCAATATGTTTAAGTATGACCCCGCACTCAAAATACAGTACAATACGGATAAAGACATGCATATCGGCAAATGCCTGCCGATGGGACAAGACACGATGAGTTCATACTGTTCTCATTTGAATTTAAAAAGGAGCGTTACTATGATCGGATCGTTTAAAAAAACGGATATTGCTTTATTTGCCGCGTGGGTAGTAGCTTGTGTGGCGACATTGGGCAGTCTGTATCTCAGCGAAATCTTGGGGTATGAGCCTTGTAAGCTGTGCTGGTTTCAGCGCATTCTAATGTATCCCCTGACCCTTCTGCTCGGAATCGCATATTTTCGAGGCGATACGAAAATACGTATTTACGTTATGCCATTAGCCGTCATCGGTGGTGCGATTTCGGCCTATCATTTTATTATTCAGCGCATCCATGCAGCCGCCAAAGCTGCCACACAAACTTCAACGGCCTGCGGCAGAGTGTCCTGTGAACAGGATTATTTGAACTGGTTGGATTTCATCACCATTCCGTTTCTCGCACTCATTGCTTTTATCCTTATTATTGCAGCGATGGTTTATATCATGCGCCAAGAGAAAAAATCAGCCGCAGGTGAGGTACAAGCACAAGAACTCGCATAAGATGAAAGAGACCCGATTATAGGGCCGGTTACCACCAAAAGGCGTATAATCCGCTTGCCGGAGGAAAGACTGTAACTAAATATATCCATTGCATATGTGCTATAATGTAAAAGGTTTGCAGTCTGTCCAATAACGCTTATATTCCTTATAGAGGGGGCCAGTCCATGTTTCATATCAGCACCCCATTGCTGCAATATGGCGCAACTTTCGGTATGATCTTAATCGCTATATCGGCTATTTTCATCCGTATGAAGACAGGTCATCGCCCGATTAATGCCAAAAAAATCATCATTCCTCCGCTCGGCATGAGCACTGGCTTTATGATGTTTGTGGTGCCAGAAGTACGGGTTCCCTGGCTTTGGGCGCTGGGCGCTTTTCTGATCGGCTGGTTTATTTTTTCCTACCCGTTGATCCGCAGCACCAAATTTGAGTTACAAGAAGGGCTGGTTTTCGTGCAACGCTCGCGCACCTTCTTTTTTATCCTGATCAGCCTGCTGATCGTCCGATTGCTGCTGCATGAATTTATTCAGCATTACATTACCATCCCGCAAACAGCAGGGCTATTTTTCATACTAGCCTTCGGGACGTTGTTACACTGGCGGCTCCGTATGTATTTTCAATATCGTCAGTTCGTTCCGGACGAGGCGGAAGTCCGCATCTGACCAACCGATATTTAACGTGCATACTCGCATGTTGCTGTGTAGACCCAAAAGACCCCTTCTCCTAACAGGAGGTCGTGTCTTTTGGGTCTTTTTAGTCTATCAGGGGCCAATTCATTAAGGTGGTGCTTTTTGTTGTCGTTCTTGAAAACGTCTCACTCTCCCAAGGTTCTGCGGTCAGCTTGGGATTAACGCCTTGATGCCATGCTGCCTGGACGCCGGGCGCTAGGCACTTACTGGGAGCTCTGCTTTGTAAACAGCACGCTGCCGTTTGTGTTATTCTGCGGAGCATAAGCGCCATCCCAGGTGATAAAGAAGCTTGCTCCAGTGTAGACTTCATTCAGGGCGTTGTTCCAAAGCGAATAATCGAATTCCTTGAGCTGATTATTGTTGCGATCCACATGGTCGCCACCCACGGCTGGTCCAATTTCGCAAAAGCCGTAAGTTTTGCCAAGTCCTTTGATGTCATTGTAAGCCATCTTGATTTCATTGTCATTGGACGGATCATCGCTGTAAGCATCGATGCCAATCCATGTGACATAGCTAGAGCCGGGGTAATAAGCAGCCGCGTTAGCTCCTTTATTTGGGGCATAGACAAAATTGACGTTGGACATGCCATTGGTCGTCACGATGTAATTGTACAAATTGATGTACAGGTTCTTATAGTCTGTCGTATTCTTGTTTCCCCACCAGAACCAGCCTCCGTTCATTTCATGGAAGGGTCTGTAGTAAACGGGGGATGAGTTAAACTTTTGCAGACCGGTCACAACATTGTCAACCTGGGCCTTATAATTTTGTAGCCATGCGGGGCTGGACGAATTGATGGATGAAATGTCTGTATTGGCCAAGATATTAAAATCGGAATCAGACATTGGGGCGTTTACATTTCCACCCTGAGGATTGGGCATGTGGGTGGAAACGGTGACGATTTTCCCCAGGTCTTGGATGACGGAGGCGCTATTAGAGGTAATGGAGGCTGCATCGGTGCCCCCCTGGTTCCAGTTCAGCAGATCATAGGAGACAATGTCAGGGTTGTAGGTCCAGACAGGGCTGGTGTTTACACTTCCGTCATAGCCCAGGAACATGCCTGTATAGTTGATATTGCTCTCCGCGCCTGCCGTTATTGGTAGCGAGAATAATAGTGCAGCCCCGGTCAGGGCGCTGATCAAGCTCTTCGTTTTCTTGAATGAATTCATATTGGTTATCCTCCTAATGTTTATATCTTGCTGCTTGTAATCGCAAGGCTTATGGTCAATCACTTCATCCAGCAACTTTTATCATTCTTATTGTCCATAAACATAACCTCCGTTTTTCCTCAATTCTGAGTTCCGTAATGAGTCTTTTTTCTAGTACACCCCTCCTGTTCAATAAGACAATTCTGATTCGCAACCTACATATTTTTCGTTTTAGCGAGTTGATCTCCATTTGCCTAAAGGAATACACTTTTGCGACCCTCAATTATATCGACATCAAGGAAAAAGGTTGAAATAGTTCTATTAGATCAAAAATTAATTCGTATAACAATAAATAAACAACCTTCGCAAAGTGTGGTAGAGACTAAGTGTGTAATAAAGGAAATCTTTTTATTTCACTCTTATGAATTCGGATTCAAATTATTGCTATTTTTGGACTATATAGAAGATTCATAATCACACACTTAACGTATCCTGTTATCAGTAGCCTAGAAAATAAACACACGTGCAGAATAGTTAGCAACGGTGGATCACTAGCGTCTATTAGAACTAAACTGATCACTCTGAAAACATAGCGTTTATTTTCTTTAAAATGTTGGCTTGGCACTCATGAAACAAAAAAACCGATATTCGGCCTTTGGGCCAAATTCGGTTTTTAGAGGTGAAACTATTATTCACCAGTTTCCTATTCTTCTTCCTGCGATTTATGTCGAATAATGTAATGCCATTACTCCGTTTCGTTCCAGCATTCGTACAACCAAACAATCAGGAAATGGTCTAACAAAGCTTGTACTCACCAACTCTATTCAAAGTGGGACGGATCCAAAGAAATCAAATCTTCAGAGAAATCATACAACTACAATCGTGCTATCGAGTTATGGGATTGGAGCTCCGAGCGACTTGAATTAGAAAAGGAGTTTTAAAATAGTGGGGCAACTAACGGGGTATGTTAGCTTAGTAAGGACGATGAGTAGCCAGTCTGTGTAAATCCATGAAGTATAACAATTGCAATCTCATCGATTTAGACTATAATGTTCTAACTCTTGAGCTTTATTGACTAGAACACGATATTTTTTAAAAGTACAAAAAAAAGAGATGGCATAAGCCGTCTCTTTTTTCATCTATAGAAAGCGGGTGATGGGAATCGAACCCACGCTACCAGCTTGGAAGGCTGGAGTTCTACCATTGAACTACACCCGCAAAAAAATGGTCGGGATGACACGATTTGAACATGCGACCCCCTGGTCCCAAACCAGGTGCTCTACCAAGCTGAGCTACATCCCGTAATAGATGCCGGTGAGAGGACTCGAACCTCCACGGTTTCCCTCACGATTTTGAGTCGCGCGCGTCTGCCAATTCCGCCACACCGGCTTATGAAGTTAATGGCGCGCCCTGAGAGATTCGAACTCCCGGCCTTTTGATTCGTAGTCAAACGCTCTATCCAGCTGAGCTAAGGGCGCAAATATGGAGCGGACGACGGGAATCGAACCCGCGACCCTCGCCTTGGCAAGGCGATGCTCTACCGCTGAGCCACGTCCGCAAAAACAATATGCGCGTGGAGGGACTTGAACCCCCACGTCAAAGACGCTAGATCCTAAGTCTAGTGCGTCTGCCAATTCCGCCACACGCGCATACAATGATAATGGTGAGCCATGAAGGACTCGAACCTTCGACACCCTGATTAAAAGTCAGGTGCTCTACCAACTGAGCTAATGGCTCTTAATGGCTGGGGATATAGGATTTGAACCTATGCATGACGGAGTCAAAGTCCGTTGCCTTACCGCTTGGCTAATCCCCATTATGTATTTAACAGGGCGATCAATGGGCCTTGGACCCACGAATGCCGTAGCCACAATTCGGTACGTTAATCCATTCGTCACGACCACCATAATAATAAAACTGGTGGAGGATGATGGATTCGAACCACCGAACCCGTAAGGGAGCAGATTTACAGTCTGATGCGTTTGGCCACTTCGCTAATCCTCCAAAATGGTGCCGGCGAGAGGACTTGAACCCCCAACCTACTGATTACAAGTCAGTTGCTCTACCAGTTGAGCTACACCGGCATATTAAGTTAAATGGCGGAACTGACGGGATTCGAACCCGCGATCTCCTGCGTGACAGGCAGGCATGTTAGGCCTCTACACCACAGTTCCAGAGGCATTTCTAATAGGAAATTAATTGCGGGGGCAGGATTTGAACCTACGACCTTCGGGTTATGAGCCCGACGAGCTACCGAACTGCTCCACCCCGCGACATTAAAGGTATCTCTCAATATTATTCATGGTGGAGGCTGAGGGGATCGAACCCCCGACCCTCTGCTTGTAAGGCAGATGCTCTCCCAGCTGAGCTAAGCCTCCATACTACTATGACCCGTAGGGGATTCGAACCCCTGTTACCTCCGTGAAAGGGAGGTGTCTTAACCCCTTGACCAACGGGCCACATATCTATTATAAGAGCTGGCGGAGAGAGAGGGATTCGAACCCTCGAGACGCTTTTGGCGCCTACACGATTTCCAATCGTGCTCCTTCGGCCAACTCGGACACCTCTCCATATGGCTCCCCGAACAGGACTCGAACCTGTGACAACTCGATTAACAGTCGAGTGCTCTACCAACTGAGCTATCAGGGAATATTGGTGGAGCCAAGGGGGATCGAACCCCTGACCTCCTGCGTGCAAGGCAGGCGCTCTCCCAGCTGAGCTATAGCCCCATCTTAGAAATAACCATTAAAATTCTGATTATGTAGAGGTTAGTCTTACAGGCGAAAAAAAATCCCCAGAGAAGGGGCTTATGCTTGGCGGCGTCCTACTCTCCCAGGACCCTGCGGTCCAAGTACCATCGGCGCTGGAGGGCTTAACGGTCGTGTTCGGGATGGGTACGTGTGGAACCCCTCCGCTATCGCCACCAAACATGAATTTGCCTCGCAAATTCTAACTTCAAGGTTACACCTTGAAAACTGGATCCGAAACTTCCTTGCGTCTTATCTTTAGGATAAGCCCTCGACCGATTAGTATTGGTCAGCTCCATGCATTACTGCACTTCCACCCCCAACCTATCTACCTCGTCGTCTTCAAGGGGTCTTACATACTGGGAAATCTCATCTTGAGGGGGGCTTCACGCTTAGATGCTTTCAGCGCTTATCCCTTCCGTACATAGCTACCCAGCGGTGCTCCTGGCGGAACAACTGGTACACCAGCGGTACGTCCATCCCGGTCCTCTCGTACTAAGGACAGCTCCTCTCAAATTTCCTACGCCCACGACAGATAGGGACCGAACTGTCTCACGACGTTCTGAACCCAGCTCGCGTACCGCTTTAATGGGCGAACAGCCCAACCCTTGGGACCTACTTCAGCCCCAGGATGCGATGAGCCGACATCGAGGTGCCAAACCTCCCCGTCGATGTGGACTCTTGGGGGAGATAAGCCTGTTATCCCCAGGGTAGCTTTTATCCGTTGAGCGATGGCCCTTCCATGCGGTACCACCGGATCACTAAGCCCGACTTTCGTCCCTGCTCGACTTGTAGGTCTCGCAGTCAAGCTCCCTTCTGCCTTTGCACTCTTCGAATGATTTCCAACCATTCTGAGGGAACCTTGGGGCGCCTCCGTTACTCTTTAGGAGGCGACCGCCCCAGTCAAACTGCCCACCTGACACTGTCCTCGCACCGGATCACGGTACCAAGTTAGAACCTAGATACGATCAGGGTGGTATCCCAAGGATGCCTCCCTTCAAGCTGGCGCTCAAAGTTCAACGGCTCCCACCTATCCTGTACAGATCGTACCCAAATTCAATATCAAGCTGCAGTAAAGCTCCATGGGGTCTTTCCGTCTTGTCGCGGGTAACCTGCATCTTCACAGGTATTAAAATTTCACCGGATCTCTCGTTGAGACAGCGCCCAAGTCGTTACGCCATTCGTGCGGGTCAGAATTTACCTGACAAGGAATTTCGCTACCTTAGGACCGTTATAGTTACGGCCGCCGTTTACTGGGGCTTCGGTTCATAGCTTCGCCCGAAGGCTTACCACTCCCCTTAACCTTCCAGCACCGGGCAGGCGTCAGCCCGTATACTTCGCCTTGCGGCTTCGCACAGACCTGTGTTTTTGCTAAACAGTCGCTTGGGCCTTTTCACTGCGGCCCCCTCGGGCTATTCACCCTACCGAGGCACCCCTTCTCCCGAAGTTACGGGGTCATTTTGCCGAGTTCCTTAACGAGAGTTCTTCCGCGCGCCTTAGAATTCTCTTCTCGCCTACCTGTGTCGGTTTGCGGTACGGGCACCTTCTCCTGGCTAGAGGCTTTTCTTGGCAGTCTGAGATCATGACCTTCGCTACTATAATTTTCGCTCCCCATCACAGCCCAGCCTTACGATGTGCGGATTTGCCTACACATCAGCCTCACTGCTTAGACGGACATCCATCAGTCCGCGTCACTACCCTACTGCGTCACCCCATCGCTCATCACGGATTACGGTGGTACAGGAATTTCTACCTGTTGTCCTTCGACTACGCCTATCGGCCTCGCCTTAGGTCCCGACTTACCCTGAGCGGACGAACCTTCCTCAGGAACCCTTAGGCTTTCGGCGGATCTGATTCTCACAGATCTTTTCGTTACTCATACCGGCATTCTCACTTGAATGCAGTCCAGCGCTCCTTCCGGTACACCTTCAACCCGCATTCAACGCTCCCCTACCCCTGATGCAATGCATCAAGCCATAGCTTCGGTGGTGTGTTTAGCCCCGTTACATTTTCGGCGCAGAGTCACTCGACCAGTGAGCTATTACGCACTCTTTCAATGGTGGCTGCTTCTAAGCCAACATCCTGGTTGTCTGTGCAACTCCACATCCTTTCCCACTTAACACACACTTGGGGACCTTAGCTGATGGTCTGGGCTGTTTCCCTTTCGACAATGGATCTTAGCACTCACTGTCTGACTCCCGGAACTAAATCTATGGCATTCGGAGTTTGACTGAGCTTGGTAACCCTTGCGGGCCCCGCACCCAATCAGTGCTCTACCTCCACGATTCTTTTTTCCGAGGCTAGCCCTAAAGCTATTTCGGGGAGAACCAGCTATCTCCGGGTTCGATTGGAATTTCTCCGCTACCCCCACCTCATCCCCGCATTTTTCAACATGCGTGGGTTCGGGCCTCCAGTGCGTGTTACCGCACCTTCACCCTGGACAGGGGTAGATCACCCGGTTTCGGGTCTACGTCCACGTACTCAGTCGCCCTATTCAGACTCGCTTTCGCTGCGGCTTCAGCTCTTCACCTTAACCTTGCACGGGAACGTAACTCGCCGGTTCATTCTACAAAAGGCACGCCATCACCCATAGATCGGGCTCTGACTTCTTGTAAGCACACGGTTTCAGGATCTATTTCACTCCCCTTCCGGGGTGCTTTTCACCTTTCCCTCACGGTACTGCTTCACTATCGGTCGCCAGGGAGTATTTAGCCTTGGCAGATGGTCCTGCCGGATTCATACGGGGTTTCACGTGCCCCGCACTACTCGGGATCCGTCTCGGAGGGAACAAGTTTTGAACTACAGGGCTTTTACCTTCTCTGGCGGGCCTTTCCAGACCTCTTCATCTAACCGGTTCCTTTGTAACTCCATGTGAGACGTCCCACAACCCCAAGGAGCAAGCTCCTTGGTTTGGGCTAATCCGCGTTCGCTCGCCGCTACTGACGGAATCACTATTGTTTTCTCTTCCTCAGGGTACTTAGATGTTTCAGTTCCCCTGGTCTGCCTCTCACTCACCTATGAATTCAGTGAGTAGTGACTGTCGATGAAGACAGCCGGGTTTCCCCATTCGGACATCCCCGGATCAAAGCTTGCTTACAGCTCCCCGAGGCTTTATCGTTGTTCGCCACGTCCTTCGTCGGCTCCTGGCGCCTAGGCATCCTCCGTGTGCTCTTTGTAGCTTAACCTAGACTTTTCTTTCGCAGAAAGAAAATGTCGATGTTTAATAAGAAAATGATTTTTGCTACAAGCAAAATATCTTTCCTTATCTGCTACCTTTATTTCACTTGTTTACACAAGATCAGCTTAAAGGAATATTCTAAAACGCAATTTCGTTTCGGTATCCAGTTTTCAAGGTGCAATTTGAGAGTTTGAACTCTCAAAACTGAGCAACGAGTGAGTAAGTTTGAAGCTTACGCTTCATATTTGAATGTTTCCATTGCAGGAAACGATTCTCCATAGAAAGGAGGTGATCCAGCCGCACCTTCCGATACGGCTACCTTGTTACGACTTCACCCCAATCATCTACCCCACCTTCGGCGGCTGGCTCCTTGCGGTTACCTCACCGACTTCGGGTGTTGTAAACTCTCGTGGTGTGACGGGCGGTGTGTACAAGACCCGGGAACGTATTCACCGCGGCATGCTGATCCGCGATTACTAGCAATTCCGACTTCATGTAGGCGAGTTGCAGCCTACAATCCGAACTGAGACCGGCTTTTCTAGGATTGGCTCCACCTCGCGGCTTCGCTTCCCGTTGTACCGGCCATTGTAGTACGTGTGTAGCCCAGGTCATAAGGGGCATGATGATTTGACGTCATCCCCACCTTCCTCCGGTTTGTCACCGGCAGTCTGCTTAGAGTGCCCAGCTTGACCTGCTGGCAACTAAGCATAAGGGTTGCGCTCGTTGCGGGACTTAACCCAACATCTCACGACACGAGCTGACGACAACCATGCACCACCTGTCTCCTCTGTCCCGAAGGAAAGGCCTATCTCTAGACCGGTCAGAGGGATGTCAAGACCTGGTAAGGTTCTTCGCGTTGCTTCGAATTAAACCACATACTCCACTGCTTGTGCGGGTCCCCGTCAATTCCTTTGAGTTTCAGTCTTGCGACCGTACTCCCCAGGCGGAATGCTTAATGTGTTAACTTCGGCACCAAGAGTATCGAAACCCCTAACACCTAGCATTCATCGTTTACGGCGTGGACTACCAGGGTATCTAATCCTGTTTGCTCCCCACGCTTTCGCGCCTCAGCGTCAGTTACAGCCCAGAGAGTCGCCTTCGCCACTGGTGTTCCTCCACATCTCTACGCATTTCACCGCTACACGTGGAATTCCACTCTCCTCTTCTGCACTCAAGCTCTCCAGTTTCCAGTGCGACCCGAAGTTGAGCCTCGGGATTAAACACCAGACTTAAAGAGCCGCCTGCGCGCGCTTTACGCCCAATAATTCCGGACAACGCTTGCCCCCTACGTATTACCGCGGCTGCTGGCACGTAGTTAGCCGGGGCTTTCTTCTCAGGTACCGTCACTCTTGTAGCAGTTACTCTACAAGACGTTCTTCCCTGGCAACAGAGCTTTACGATCCGAAAACCTTCATCACTCACGCGGCGTTGCTCCGTCAGGCTTTCGCCCATTGCGGAAGATTCCCTACTGCTGCCTCCCGTAGGAGTCTGGGCCGTGTCTCAGTCCCAGTGTGGCCGATCACCCTCTCAGGTCGGCTACGCATCGTCGCCTTGGTAGGCCTTTACCCCACCAACTAGCTAATGCGCCGCAGGCCCATCCACAAGTGACAGATTGCTCCGCCTTTCCTCCTTCTCCCATGCAGGAAAAGGATGTATCGGGTATTAGCTACCGTTTCCGGTAGTTATCCCTGTCTTGTGGGCAGGTTGCCTACGTGTTACTCACCCGTCCGCCGCTAGGTTATGTAGAAGCAAGCTTCTAAACAACCCCGCTCGACTTGCATGTATTAGGCACGCCGCCAGCGTTCGTCCTGAGCCAGGATCAAACTCTCCATTAAAGACCAACCGAAGCTGGTTTATAGAAAGAGCGATTAGCTCATGTTGAAACTGACGAGATAAAATATCTCATTGTTGATTTTGCGAACAAAATCAGTTTACTCACTCGTTGTTCAGTTTTCAAAGATCAAATTCTTTTTCACTGCGTTTTTCAGCAGCTATAAGATCATATCATGTTCATTCCAAAAATGCAAGGGTTATTTTTTTCTTCTTTTCGAAGATTGTTTCGCCCTAATTATTCTTTTTCGAAACGGCTGTTTTGTTGTCAGCTCAAATAATATACCATTAAGCTTTACTGATTACAACATGTAAAAAATTCCAGTTAATAACCACCAATCGATTTTTTTCAACATCAGTTCTACAACTGTATCCATTAAACCTTTGAATTTGTTTTTCTTCATTATAGACATCATGAGTATTTAACTGGATCTATTGCATGCAGGCAATTGCTTTAGAGCAAGCATCATTAGCTAAAGTCAGATAATGACCTTGTTTTGAACACCATAAAACTAATGCATTTAAGTGTATATTGAAGCATGAAAATCGAGATCCAACAAATGCTAAAATGGCGGAGGGTCAATTGTCAATGTTTCTTCCATTGCTGGTCTGAAAACATTTCCGGCATACGGCGCTTACGTGGCATCAAAACATGCAATTCAAGGTCTTACCAATGAAGCGAGCTGGCGATCCAGCAGTTGCAAAAGGTATCGCTTGATTCTCTCTGACGAAGCTTCCTATATAATTGGATCAACATTAACGATTGATGTTGGCTTGGTACTTTTTAAAATTACTTACCCAAAAAAATAGCATCCTTGTATATTTCACATATATGCTTTCCCATCACCGTCAGCATCAGGCTCTTCTTTTCTTCAGCAGAAAAGTAGCCTTCTTCCATAGGTTGTCAGTCCGGTCATTCTCACTACATGCAGAACCGTGAAATACAGTCCACTTACAGAACTAATCCGCGTCAGAGAATTCTTTTATAGAATGCACGTGGTAAAAGAGGCTGTCCTTTGGACAGCCTCTTTTCTGTAATATGTCTACTTATTTAATTCGTTAGTCTGTACGTTACTGATGGATGCATGCTTTTATTGCTGGGTCAAAATGATTGGACCGTCTGCTGTAATTGCCAGCGTATGCTCGTATTGTGCCGACAAACCGCCGTCCAACGTACGCGCGGTCCAGCCGTCCGCATCAATTTTACTACGGTATGTGCCTGTGTTGAGCATCGGCTCAATTGTAATGACCATGCCCTCTTTCAAGCGTGGTCCACGGTGCGGAGGTCCGTAATGTGGAACCTGCGGTTGCTCATGCATTTCTTCCCCAATGCCATGCCCAATAAATTCGCGTACGACCGAGAAGCCTTCCGCTTCCGCGTAAGTTTGGATCGCATGGGAAATATCCCCGATCCGATTACCAACAACAGCTTGCTCAATCCCTTTATACAGAGACTCTTTGGTAACGTCCAACAGCTTTTGTGCCTGCTCAGACACATTCCCTACCGCGTACGACCAAGCAGAATCCGCCAACCAGCCATTCAGGTTCACAACCATGTCGATCGTCACGATGTCGCCGTCCTTCAATGGTGTTTTGTTAGGAAAGCCGTGGCAAATCACATCATTAGGTGAACCACAAGTTGCAAACTGGTAGCCGTTATAACCCTTTTGCTCCGGCGTTGCGCCGTGCTTCTTCATAAATGATTCTGCAAAGGCGTCGATTTCCAGTGTCGTAATACCCGGCTTAATCATTTTGGCAATTTCCCGGTGGCAAGCAGCCAAAATTTCGCCGGCTTTCTTCATATTTTCAATTTGTTCTTTGGTTTTAATGATAATCATTAAACGTTCTCCTTCTTATCCGTGTTCGTTCCACTTTTCGCTGCTTCTTTTTTCTGTTTCTATTGTAACGCTAAAAGCAGTGAAATGGAACCGATGTCAATTGATACCGTTTACAGGGGCTTAAACGGGGTTTATAATACTCCATAATTTGTATACAAGTATGCAAAATTATTTGCAAGATAGGAGTATTCTATGAAATATCCAACAACCTGGTTACAGGGCGCATCGCTTGGAGAGAGGATTGCTTGTGAACTCCGACTTCAGATTATACGCGGTATGCAGACACCCGGCACTGTTCTATCTGAGAATCAGATTGCTACCGATTTTGGTACCAGTCGTTCTCCTGTGCGTGAAGCCATGAAAGTGCTCTCAGGCGAAGGACTTATCCGTTTGGAGCGCATGGGGGCGGTTGTGATCGGCATGACACCCAGTGATATGGAGGAGCTATTCGACGTACGAATGCTGATTGAGCATTTTGTTGTTCAAAGGTATGTACATAAGGATAATAGCATATTGGTAACCACTTTAAATCAGATGATCGACAAAATGGAAGTCGCTCTCAAGCACAGGGATATCGCTGAGTTTTCTCTTCAGGATTTTAATTTTCATGAAGCTCTGGTTCTGGAAGCAGGCCATACCCGTATTCTCCATACCTGGAATGGTATGAGACAGTTGATCCTGACAGTTATGCTGGCTGCGACAGAACAACGATTTGCGTCTAACATCGAAGAATCTCAAGTCACAATTCGCAAGCACCGCACCTTTGCAAATGCTTTAAAACAAGCGAATGCTCAGGAGTTGTCACGACTTATCGAGGAACATTATCGAGACACCCGCAACGCGGTTAACGATAGCGTTTTGTCCTCCTATAGAAAGACATTATCCTAGTTGCAACATGCTTGGCAAAGAGCAAATGTACCGCGTCTTTATGCGTGCTCCAGCTGACGCGGCTCTTTTTTTAGACTCAATTGTCGACAAGTATACATTTATCTATACATATTGTTGCCTTCATTCTTTTGAATGTTATGGAACCATCCTCTCCCTGGTCGCTTTCGGTTTGATTATGCTGCTGAATGTGTTAATTTAACGATAATGAGCTAATAAGGTAAGTGAAGAGGAGAATGAATATGACTGAAACCCGATATATGATCGGCGTCGATATTGGCACAACCAGTACCAAGGCAGTGCTTTTCGAAGAAAACGGCAATATTGCCGCGCAGTATCATGTGGGCTATCCACTCCATACACCTGAGCCAGATGCGGCAGAACAGGACCCTGAAGATATTTTCAAAGCTGTCGTAACGACGGTGCAAGAGGTCATGACACAAAGCGGAGTACCCGCCGAACATGTGCTGTTCGTCTCCTTTAGTTCCGCTATGCACAGCGTACTGGCGGTAGACAAGAACGGTAAACCACTGACCGCCTCCATCACTTGGGCAGATAACCGTAGTGCCAAATGGGCTAAAGCGCTCAAACACAAATACAATGGACACGATATTTACTTACGCACTGGAACGCCCATTCACCCCATGTCACCGCTGACGAAACTGATGTGGATTACACGAGATTTACCGGATGTTGCGGCCCAGACGTACAAATTCATTTCTATAAAGGAATATGTCTTTGCCCGGTTATTCCACCGATATGTCGTGGATCACTCGATCGCCTCCGCTACCGGACTCATGAATTTGAAGCAGCTGGATTGGGACGAGGAAGCGCTCACTATTGCAGGTGTGACGAAGGAGCAACTGTCCGAACTGGTGCCGACAACTCATGTGCTAAAAGGGCTTGACGCAGCCTATGCACATGACATGGGCCTGCTGGAGACGACACCTTTTGTGATCGGAGCCAGTGACGGTGTCTTATCCAACCTCGGTGTGAATGCAATCAAACCTGGAGTTGTCGCTGTTACCATCGGCACCAGCGGAGCCATCCGTACTGTAGTTGATAAGCCTCTCACCGATGCCAAAGGGCGCTTTTTCTGTTACGCCTTGACCGAAAAGCTGTGGGTCATCGGCGGCCCGGTGAACAACGGCGGTATCGTTTTCCGCTGGATACGGGATGAATTTGCAGCCTCTGAGGTGGAAACTGCCAAACGCTTGGGAATTGATCCGTATCATGTACTGACCCAAATCGCGGAACAGGTGCGGCCCGGCTCGGACGGTCTGCTTTTCCTTCCGTATCTATCCGGCGAACGCGCTCCTCTGTGGGACCCAAATGCGCGCGGATCCTTCTTCGGCCTGTCCCTGCGGCACAAAAAAGAGCACATGATTCGCGCCGCACTGGAGGGCGTACTGTTCAATCTGTATACAGTCATGCTCGCTATGGAAGAAGTCATCGACAGACCGTCAGTCATTCATGCCACGGGTGGATTTGCACGCTCGGAGCTATGGAGACAGCTCATGGCGGATATTTTCGACCAGGAAGTCATTATTCCCGAAAGTCTGGAAAGCTCATGTCTAGGTGCAGCCATTCTAGGCTTGTACGCGTTAGGGCGAATTGATTCGCTAGATGCAGTATCCGGTATGATCGGCACCACTCATCAGCATAAACCTGCGGCAGAGCATGTAGATATCTATCGCGATTTACTGCCGATCTATATTCGCATTTCCCGTAAATTTGAAGAAGAGTTCAAGGATATCGCAGAATTTCAGGCCAAGTCCCTACAATTTTAAATTAGTGGAACCTGTTCTAACACTGTTGCGTATTATCGTTTTATAAGACCTGTCTATGTCAGTTGGATAGGATAAGAAGGAGGATTAGACGATGCTCAAAAACTTACTGCACCGCCTGCTACATTCCACCTCTCATTCCCATAAGCGGCGATACAGCAGCTCAGATCGTTATTACGACCGTAAACGCCATTCTTCATCAGACGGATACAAGAACAGCCATAACGGTCACCGATATTACAAGGATAAACGCCGTCATTACTCCAGTTCCTAGCCAAACCACACGAAGCAGGGGCGGAGTACAACGTAACACAGAAGCAAACCACAGGCTCCTTAAACTTATAAAGCGAAGCCCCTTCTCATCAAGGGCCTTCGCTTTATTGTTGTGCGCCCTTCGTTTTGCAGAGCAACATCAGTGCACTTTACAGGAAATCGTCTATAACCGAAATTACATAAATTACAGAAACAGAGTTTTAGAGATAATCACCAGCAAAATAAACAGTACCAGAATCGCCCCTACAGAGGTCCAGGCACCTACACCGCAACCCATACCGCCTACTCCGCACATATGACTCATTTACAACACTCCCTTCGCTCATTTACAGGATCATTGTATGTAGACCTGGCCTAATGCGTAAGGGGGGCATTCCCCCATTTTTGCGGCGAATGCCTGTTTATTTTCAGCTACCATTCTGGATTAACCTCTAGCAGCAACAACGCCTCCTCCAGCTCCTGCATAAACTGTCGACTGTTTTCATAACGTGGGCGAATTTGAAAAAGCCGCTCCAATATATGACGCACTGGTTGACTTAATACTAATTCTTCCTGCCAGCTTCCAGGCGGTTGATCCGGCTGAGGCTCATAACTGCTATACAGCATAAAGAGCATGAAATGCCCGATATCGTACAAATCGCTGTAAAAAGCGACATCTTGTCGCTCAGGTGCGCGCTTTTCCAGCATGGCTTCGGTGAATACATCCTCCTGTCGTTCTCCCACGGCCAGAGCAAGCCCAAAGTCGATTAGGCACGGCTTCCCTTCGCGGTGAATTACGTTAGGGATGCGGATATCACGATGGATATATCCCCGTTCATGCACATGCAAAACTCGCTCCATTAACTCTAAAATGTAGACGATACATTCTTGTTCCGTAAAGGAACGCCCCTGCTCAAAGATAAGCTCCTCCAAGGTCATACCGGAGACGTATTCCATGACCATATACATTTCGTCCGAATGTATGTCATTCTCAAGCAGCTTCGGAATATAAGGATGCTCCATCTGTCGCATAATGTGAGCCTCGCGCTGCAATAGCTGAACTGCCTGCGCTCGTTTGCTCGGTCTGGGCAGTTTGACCGCCACCTCCTGCCCGCTGTGCCGATCCAGACAGAGGTAGGTTAAACCATAGCTACCCATGCCTAAAAGCGAACGAACACAATAACGTCCGCTGAGCAAATCACCAGGCTGTTTGGGATAATCCATCCATGATTCATAAATATTCCGCAACCAAGCAAACATACTTAGATCCTTTCTTATACATGCCGCACCACGTTTCCTATGCGACTTATCCTCGTATTCTTGTATTCCGTTATTATATCATCCACGCCAAAAGACCATCAGAACCGATTAGGTCTGATGGTCTTATTAGGCAAGATAATGTTCGTTATGCCTCTCTACGGCTACGCGGTGTCAGACCGAGCCAGGACAACAGCGAACTGCGCGTTTTGCGTTGCCGGCCCTGGTAGGTACGTAAATTAGTGATTAACTGCCGATCCCGTTCTTCCTCGACCCTTTCTTTCATCCAACGTTTATGATCCTCCAGTTGGTTAGATAAGCTAACATTCTTCTCCACCAAACGGCTGTGCTCTGCTTCCAGCTCCTCCAAACGGCTCCGCATTTCCGACAAAGCGGTTTGCACCATATCCTGCATCTGCGCCAGCTCTTGCGGCTCTACAGACTCCTGTGTTTGTACGGATACAGGTGCTTGCTCCAATCTATATTCAATGGCTGATGTCAAAGTCTGAAGTTGCTCCTGCGGTTGCATGGGTTCCTCCGACAATTCCTGAACGCTCATTTCATCCTCTAACTCTGTCAGCTCAACCGTAGCAGCAGCTTGCTCCTGCACGACTGTCTCTTCTCTGTTTTCAGCCGCCGCCATTATTTCTTGCCAGGTTGCGGTCAGTGACTCAGCATCCGAGATAGGTGGCAAGCGGAATTCTTCATCCTCCAGTTGGAAGGGAGCGGTTATTCGCTCAAGTACCACCTGAACGGATTGCTCCATCGTCATATGCTGCTCACGCAACGCCCTCCGCATCACCTTCAAACAATCAACATCCCCAGCACTGAACATTCTCGACTGATTAGCGGAACGCTGAAACACGTATCCCTGTTCTTCCAGCGCCGCTGCATATTTACGAAGGGTACTCGCCCCAATTCCCAGTTGCTTTGCTGCTTCCGTCGTCGACTTGCTTTCTTCCATTTAATCATTACCTCCCCGGATGGTATGGAAAGAAATAAGCTTGTATATGTAGAATTCGCGGAAACCATTGGAAATCCTTTGGCAAAAATGTTCTAATAATGCAGACTACTAAGAACCTTTGTCATAAACGAATACATTATAAAAATACAAGAAGCGACATCGCTGAGAATGCCCCTTCACTATATACTCTTAAGGTTCTTTATGAAGCGTCACATAAATGTCACACTTCCAATAATGTTATGGCAACATTTCTTCCATGAATATGGTCCATGTTATGATTTATACGAAAACCATTTATAAATAAATGGATATATTCTATCCTGCCCTCCCCTAAAAGAATATTGATAATCCTCGCTTATTCTTTAATTATTCCTATATAGCTCTCCCTACTCACCTTTCGTTTTTAATTTATCGGAATGAGGGCAAAAAAATGGATATTTTCAAAAGATCAGCAATATGTTATGTTATGTAACGTAAAATGGATTTCAGGCATAATTTGTAGCATATTAACGTTCGCTGGAACGAGGAGGAAACATAAATGAAGGGGAAGGCAAGGAAAGTAGCGATTGTCGGCGCGGGAATGGTCGGTTCGAGCTGTGCCTACTCAATGGTCAATCAGTCCATTTGTGATGAAATCATGATGATTGACCGCACGTATGACCGAGCTTTAGCCCATGCACTGGATCTGTCCCATTGTATGGATTTTACGTCTACACGCACCAAGGTCCGTGCAGGCACATATGCAGACTGCACGGATATGGATGTTGTGATTATAACAGCTGGATCCAACCCTAAGCCCGGCCAAGACCGCTTGTCTGTATTGGACGATGCCGTGCATATCACCAGAGAGATTGTGACAGCTATTATGGAGGGCGGTTTCGACGGTATTTTCGTTATTGCCGCTAATCCTGTCGACATTGTTACTTATCTGGTGCAGAGTATATCCGGTCTGCCGCGTAATAAGGTGATCGGCACAGGCACCTCTATTGACTCATCCCGACTCAAGACGTTGCTTTCTGAGGTATTTTCTATAGATCCACGCAGTGTGCAGGGGTATGCCTTGGGCGAGCATGGCGAATCCCAATTCGTGGCCTGGTCACACGTCACGATTGGCGGCAAGCCGCTCTTGCACATTTTGCGTCAGCATAAGGAACGATTCAGACACGTTGATCTGGATGACATCGCCCGTAAAACAAGGGATGCCGGTTGGGAGATTTTCACCCGCAAAGGTGCCACTTATTTTGGTATTGCCAATGCGCTGGCGTACATTACCCGTTCCATTTTGAATGACGATGGTAAAATTATAGCGATCTCTGCCGTATTGGACGACGAGTACGGACACACTGATGTCTGCACGGGCGTTCCGGCAATCATCGGCAGTAGAGGAATTCAGGAGATTATCGAACTTGAGCTAAATCCAGAAGAACAAGCCAAGTTCGACGCCTCTTGCCGCCTGATCAGCGAAAATATTCGCGCCATTTCAGACTTAGTGTAACCCCATAGAGCCAGTACCTTATTCAGAACACGAACCTGGGTACAGTAAAAAAGCTCCTTGCCCTCATTTAGGGCAAGGAGCTTTTACAGTTCCTATATTTCGTCTTATATCTCTTTATAACGAAATATCGTCAGGCCAGCCAACGCAAACAGGACAAAGCTACCCAGTACCACCATCAAGAGTGTATCCGTTGGCACCATGAACGCCCCAAAGTCGTCTCCCCCACTCGGCATCATCGCCAATAAAGGTTGTACCCACGGATAATACGGAGCATAGGTCTGAGAGTTGGCGATCAGCATATTGGGCACGGTGAAGACGAAATTCAAAGCAAGCGGTGCAGCAAAGCTAGACCACAAAAAGGACACCATCAGTTGCAGGGCGGCCAACGGCAGACAAGCAACCCAGCCTGCAAGCAGGCTTTGGGCGATCACGGTCCAAGGAATCGGCCCGTTCATCCCCTGCACAGCTCCAACACCCAGCAGCGCTCCTCCGAACAGCAGCTGAGTCAGTCCGACCATAGCCATAATGATGGTCAGCTTGGCTGCGTACAGACCCGTGCGGGACAACGGCAATGACATCAGCTGCTTCCAGCCGCCGCCCCCATGCTCGAAACGGCAGACTAGAGACCCAAACACGGCGGTCAGCATCGGCAGGAACAGCATTGCATGTATTGTAAGCATGGCAGCCAACAGCAACAGCCAGTTTCCTCCCGGATTCGCCAGTAAACCAACTAGGACGGCAATCGCCGGGCTGACGAGCGCAAGCAGCCAGACGGGCGATTTCGCCATTTTCAGGCGTTCGACAGAAAGTAACCGTACGTATCCTCCGAACATTACGCCACATCCTTTCGGCTAAAATGAGCTGCGGTCAGCAGGCTGAGAATTATACCTGTTGCGCATCCGATAGACGCGAATACCCACGCTTGTGGCGCAACCCATGCGAATTGCGGCCAAGCCAGCGGAAACCATTCGGACAGTTGGGAAGCGAATAAGCTGCCAATGCCTAACGTAATGCCCAGTGTTACAGGCAGAGCTTGATTATGGAACGTGACCGTTAGCCACAACAACAATACGAGTATAGGCAGCGTGCCGCCTAAGGGCCAGAACCCGAGCCGCAGTAGCTCCCCTATCGGTGCTGGCTCTCCCCCAAAGCCAAGAAGCATCCCCAAGGTCCAAGTCCCTACCGTCAAGAGTAGGCAGGACACGCACAGCATTCCAATGGCCAGGGTTAGCTTTGCCATATAAACACTAAATTTGGAAATAGGCAAAGCCAACAGCTGCTTCCAGGAGTTAGAGGTATGCTCCACATTCGCCAACATGGAAGCGACCATCGTAGCTCCTAACACAAGTGCAAGGGGAACAAACAGTGCGATGTTATCCATCAAGCTTTCCCATAAGCGGCCCTTATATCGCGGAATCAGATAGTCATAGCGGAGCCCAAAGTTCAGTCCCTGCATCGCCACCAGCCCAAGAGGACCGAGGAAGACCAGGAACCAGATTCCCTTTCTGCGTGCTTTGAGCAGATCTGCTGTCAGCGCTCGCAGCATCATAGGGAGCCCCCTCCTTTGCCCACCACCTGCATGAACATATCCTCCAGCGATTTGCGGCGTTCCTCCACACGATATACGGCATGTGTGTTTTCAACTAATCTTCTAACTAGCAGCGCAACAGCCGCATCATTCATGTTGTCAAAATCCAGCGCTGACCCGTCCTTCACTGAATGGTAGCCCTGTTCACGTGCAATCAATTGGGCTGCTTCCGGCTCCGATACTACGATCCGAATCCCCCCTGCGGACTCCTGACGAAGATTGTGAATCGTATTTTGGAAGACCAGTTGTCCTTCACGGATAATGCCGACGGTATTCGCCATATGCTCTACCTCACTCAGCAAATGGCTGGATACCAATACAGTGATCCCCCGCTGCTTGGGCATCGCCTGGATCAATTCGCGCATTTCCTGAATGCCCTCGGGGTCCAAGCCATTCGTTGGCTCGTCCAGAATAAGCACTTCGGGATTGCCGAGCAGGGCTGCTGCGATACCAAGTCTCTGCTTCATGCCCAGCGAGTAACCTTTAACCGGGCGTTTAGCGTGCTTGGTCAGCCGAACGACCTCCAATACTTCCGCAATGTTCTCTTTCGGCACATTCAAAATACGACGAATAGCCTCCAGATTTTCGACGGCGTTCAAATGACCATAATACGAAGGATACTCTACCAATGAACCGACTTTACGCAAAATATCGAGTCTATGTCTGCGAATATCTTTGCCGAATATACGGATCGTTCCTCGAGTTGGGCGAATAAGCCCAAGTAGCATGCGGATCGTTGTCGTTTTCCCTGCTCCATTGGGTCCGAGAAATCCGTAAATATCTCCCCGCGCTATTTTCAGGTCCAGCTGATTAACCGCGGCGCGGCCTTTGTATATTTTGCTGAGACTGTTCGTTTCAATGATTGATTCGTTCAAGTTCCTCACCTCGACACCTATCGTAACGCGCCAAGTTTAAAGCCAAGGGAACACTGAGTTTAAGTTTTGTTTAAAAAACAGATTCGTGTCCCGGCCGATGAACTGCAAATCTCCCTCTCCAAATTCATTTCGCGAGCCAATAGTTCTGTGATCGCCAGGCCAATTCCAGCTCCTTTTTCACTGGATTGCCGTTCCATTCCCGGGCCTTTATCTGCAATGACCAATGCCTCTCTCCCGTTAACCTTCTGAACTTGAATACCAATATACCGGCCTGAGGCAGCATGACGAACTACATTTTGAAAAAGATTATCCAGCAGACGGCGGAAGCCCTGCTCATCGACATTCCACACCATACTATGCTCGGGCAGGTCGATATCCACTTCAAAGCCTTCCTTTTCCCACACCGGATACCAGCTGGCCGCACACTCGCGCACCAGCCGCAAAATATCACGCGGTTCGTTATTCATGGTGTATTTGCCACTAGATAGGAGATTATAGGTCAGCAAGTTGTCGATCAGACTTCCAAGGTCTTTTAACTTATTTTCCATTAGTGTAATCGACTGCTTCCCTCTGCTGCTCAGGTTTTCTGCATCCAGTGTATACAGATGACTGCGCACAACCGTAAGCGGTGTTCGAATATCGTGTGACAGATCAGCGACCAGCCTCTTCCGTAGCTCCTCCTCCTGACGCTCACGTCCTCGGCTCTCTGCCAACTGTTCGACCATCCGATTAAAAGCCTCCTCCAGTTTGCCGATTTCATCCGGTCGACCGGTGGCAACGAGGATGGGCAACCCATCCTCTCCTCGCTGCGACATGGCAGCCTGAAGCTGCAACAACCTCCGCCGAATGCCTCCAAAAAACAGAAGAGATACGAATATAAAAGCTCCCAGAACCAATAGAATAAAAAGGAGATAGTACATCAACATGCCATTATCAGTAGACGACTGTTCAAAAAACGAACGGGGCACCTTTAATACCATATAGCCCTGATTCACATCATCCTTGCCCCCGCCGATAAAGGCCACGACTGTAAACGGCCCATCATAGCTGGCTTGCTTCATAAAAGCTATAGCCTGTGCCGCGCTCCATTGTTTTGGAATGTTAGGTTGGGTTGGCAGCTCTAATCTGGTTAACCCTGCGGTATCGACCCAAAATATTTGTGAATCCGGGAACATATTTTGCTGTATTTTACGCAGATGGGCTGAGACTTGCTCTGGATTAGCCCCCTTCAAAGCTATAGCTTCTCGGTGCCAGCTATTTTCAGTATGGGTCGTAGAGGGATAGTAAGGATTCGTAGGCTTGATATCCGTCTGCAAATTCAACAGTATGCTATATATTAAGGTTGTAACAGGCAATACAATGGGCAACAGCACCATAGCAAACACAATAATGACCAGATAGCGGAACAACAATGAATTACGAAACCGCCCTCCCTGACCTGGACGGGAGTTGAGATGTAATCCTGTCCACCTTTTACGCATACCGTTCATTATGCCTTCACCCGATAACCTACACCACGGATCGTCTCAATGATACGGGGTGTGGCAGGATCAATCTCCAGCTTTTCCCGCAAGTGCCGGATGTGGACCATCAAGGTTTTGTCTCCGTCGATATACGGATCTCCCCACACCGCCTCATACATTTGTTCCTTCGTCATAATCTGGCCCAAATGCCGCAGCAAATAAGCAAAAATATGATATTGCTTGCCTGTCAGCGTAATTTCCTCCCCGGTATCACGATTTACAATACGATTATCTGGAGGAAACACAGACAGATGCCCCAGTTGTAGAGATTCTTCGGATACGCTTCCTGATCGCCGCAGCAAAATTTCCATACGTGCTATGAGTTCATCGGGGTGAAAGGGCTTTGTCACATAATCATCAGCAAAATCCAATCCTTGCAGCTTATCGTCAATGGATGTACGGGCAGACAACATGAGAATGGGAAGCTCCGGGTACTCTTTCTTGAGCCGCTTCCCAATGGTGAACCCATCCAGACCGGGTAACATCACATCCAGAATCACGAGCTGGCACGTACGAGCTGCCTCCACAGCCCCATCCCCGCTGCGAAGCCAGGTTACAGCGTATTTTCGCTCTTCCAAATACTGATGCGTCCAAGCACCAATATCTTGGTCATCTTCGATGTATAGCACATTTGTTTTCATAATAGACACCTACTTATCGTTTTTCTTTTATGTAATGGGCATTATAGCATTTATGGTACATAACCCACTTAAAAAGGTTAATAACTACCTTATACGACATACGCTTCACAATTTCAAATTTGAATGCAGGTGAACAAGGAGGCCTATCAGATGCTGCTGGAAGCGATATACCACCACCCGAAACGTAATTGGGCTTTTGGTTATGATGATGAAACGATAATTTTACGGCTTCGTGCAAAGAAAAATGACCTGAATTCTGTTCACGTTCTTACCGTAGATAAGTACGACTGGGATCGTACTCGGCAGCTTATTTCGATGTCCAAATTTGCCACCGATGGCAGGTTCGATTACTACGAATGTACTGTAAAGCCTACTCACCGTCGGCTGAAATATGGATTTTTGCTGGAAGATGACGAGGAACGAATTTGGATGAACGAGGATGATTTCACGACCGAGGAACCTCAAAATGCAGACAGTCTGTTCCAATACCCGTTTCTAAATCCGATTGATATTTTGAAGCCACCCGCATGGGTGAAGGATGCAGTATTTTATCAGATTTTCCCAGAACGCTTTGCCAATGGTGACCCCTCCATTAGCCCGGAAGGTGCTGAGGACTGGGGTGGCACACCGCAAAGAGATAATTTTTTCGGTGGCGATTTACAAGGGATTCTCGATCATCTAGATCATCTAAACGAGCTGGGAATCAACGCCATATATATGACTCCTGTCTTCAAGGCGACGACCAATCATAAATATGATACTGAGGATTATATGGAGGTAGACCCGCACTTCGGGGACAAAAAGATATTAAAAAAGCTGGTGGAGGCCTGCCACGATCGGGGAATCCGGGTACTGCTTGATGCGGTGTTCAACCATTCAGGACGTACCTTTAAACCGTTCGTGGATGTACTGAAAAAAGGCGAAGCCTCACCTTACAAGGACTGGTTCCATGTTCATAGCTTTCCGCTGGAAGTGGTCGATGGCACCCCGACCTACGATACATTCGGGCTTGAACCGATGATGCCCAAGCTGAACACGGAACATCCTGAGGTAAAAGAGTACCTGCTGAATGTGGCAAAGCATTGGATTGAAGAGGTCGGTATCGACGGCTGGCGACTGGATGTGGCAGACGAGGTAGATCACGCCTTTTGGCGTGAATTCCGTACGACGGTCAAGCAGGCTAATCCGGAGGCGTACATTTTGGGCGAAATGTGGAACGAATCATCAGAATGGCTTCAGGGCGATCAATTCGATGCGACGATGAATTATCCATTCACCTATGCGGTGAATGATTTTTTCGTCAAAAAAGTGACCGATGCCCAGAGCTTCGCCTTCGCCATTGGACGCCAGCTTGCCCGCTATCCGCAGCAGGCATCCGAGGTTGCCTTTAATCTGCTGGATAGCCATGATACACCACGCCTACTGACGCTGTGCGGGGGCGACAAACGACTGATGCGGCTGGCTGCTTTGTTCCAGTTCACGTATATGGGCGCACCCTGCATTTTTTACGGCGATGAGATCGGCCTGGATGGAGATGCCGATCCAGGCTGCCGCCAGTGCATGGAGTGGGATACCGACAAGCAGGACCACGAGCTGTTCAACTTTTATCGTGAGCTGATCGCTCTTCGCAAGGCGCACCCTGTCCTTCGTGATCAAGGAAGCATCACTTTCCTGGAGGCACAACCGGAGGGCGCCTCACTCGCCTACGAGCGGCGCAGCGACGAAGAAGTGTTGCTTGTGCTGCTCAACCGTTCCGATGAGGATCACACTTTTGAATTGTCCATTCCAGAGCAGGAATGGCAGTTAGTCTTTGGCGAAAGCCGGTGGTCCGTGGGAGCAAAGGGGCTGCATGCCGAGCTTTTGCCTTACGGATATGCTGTGCTGAAGGCAACGCCTGTGCGATCAGTCAACTCTGCAAAAGAAGTTGACGACAAGATGCAAAGCAAGGCATAGGCTATGTAGACGCGGATGCTGATGAAAATACCTGCCGACTGTAAAAAAAGCAAGATCGCCGGGAACAAGTTATCCAACTTATTCCCGGCGATTTTTTTACGTTGAGGATATAGCTTTTTGTACAAGCTGATTATTTATTTTGGACATCTGTTCTTACTACCCCAACGTCCGACGCATTGATAGAAATGGGGTTACCGCCTTGTCCTGTTTGAGCTGAAGAAGATTGTCTAACGTCCACCCTAATTCTTTTGCCCTTAAAGCCAGTTCGTCTCCTTTTTCCCAATGCCATGGCCTCCTTAAGTCTTCGTGGCTTCATAAACCTCTCAATATGACCTAACTGTGAAGAGATATGCTATATGCATATGCCACTGAAGAAAACAGGTCTCGGCGAATATCAGATCATAGAGAAAAGAGGCTGTTAGTACCCGATCTGGCAAGCTCATCCAAAAAATTACAACAAACATACTAACAGCAAAAGAGCGGAACCTGCTTTTACAGGCTCAATGTGGCTTTAAAACCATCATTGAGCCTGTAGTGATTAATGATAGAGAATCATTGCTTATGTCAGTTTTCAACAAGCCAGTAGCCTTTCATGACTATCGTTGAGCGCTTGCAGATTCGCTTGTAGATGATTGAACATTTTAATCAGTAAAATTTAAAGCGTTTACAAGTTAAGCGGCAGGTTGCCGGTCAGCGACGATTGCTTGACCGGATCACTTTACAAATTGGCTTAAGCCAATACACCAAGAGCGTATCCAATAATTCCTATTGCGAATAAAGCAAAAATCAGAGCTATAGCATTCACTTTCTTTTTGAGCAGTCTCATGCATAAAAAAGTCAGCAAAAGAGGTAACAGTCCAGGTATCAATTGATCCAGAATCATCTGTATCGTCGTAACAACCTCTACTCCATCCGAACGGGTATATCGGGATACTTCGAGTGGTATATTCAGAGTAGTCCATTTAGATACGAGTGCGCCCATAACAAATAGTCCCAGGATGGAGGCCGATTCCGTAAGCTTTTGCAGCCGGTTTCCGGACATGTCGGACACAATCTCCGTCCCTTTTTGGTAGCCGTATTTCAGTCCGTACCACTTGGTAGCCAGGCGAATAACATTAAAGAGCAAGAAAAATAGGACAGGCCCGATAACGCTTCCGGACAACGCAATGGAAGCTCCTAATGCAGCCAGAACGGGGCGTAATGTTCCCCAGAAAATAGGGTCCCCTACTCCAGCCAAAGGTCCCATTAAGCCAACTTTCACGCCACTTATGGTAGCATTATCAATCGGCTGTCCATTGGCTTTCTGCTCCTCCATAGCGGCCGTTACCCCCATAATCGGTGCAGAGATAAACGGTTGAGTATTAAAAAACTCCAAATGCCGCTTTAGTGCTTCTTTTTGGTCTTCCTTCTTGCTGTATAGCCGCTTGATTGCCGGAATCAAGGTGACACAAAAACCAATCGACTGCATACGCTCAAAATTAAACGAGCCCAGCAGGAACCATGAACGGAAAAACATTTTGTTTAAATCGCTTTTGGTCAACTTTTTTTCTTCCATAGTACCCCACTCTTTCATTAAGAATTTCTTTAGAGCTCTTCAATTTCACCCACTTGATCTTTGCGCTGGCTATATTTGGGATTGAGCTGGATATACAGCAGAGCCAGAACCGCTCCCATGATTCCAAAGCCAACCAGATTGATGCTTGTAAATGCCGCGATGACAAAGCCCAAGAAAAAGAAAGGCATCAGATATTTGGCTGCCATCATGTTAATAACCATGGCATATCCTACAACGACGATGAATCCTCCTGCAATTTGCAGCCCTTTTGTAATGACCTCCGGGATGGCATCCAGCAAAGTCGTAACTAGACCGGTTTCGGCTGCAATAGCCACCAATACGGCAGGCAAAGCGACACGTAATCCCTGAAGAAGGAGGGCTATGAAGTGACATAATTCAATTCCTTTGAAATTTGAAGATTCGGCATATTTATCTGCCAGATGCTGAAAGAACACGGTAATCGTTCTAACAAAGATAGTTAACACTTGTCCGCCAGCCGCAATCGGAATCGCAACGGCAATTCCCGCACCGATCGATTGGTGCCCGACAATAACCAATATGGTTGAGACTACACTGGCCAAAGCCGCATCCGGAGCCATGGACGCTCCGACATTCATCCAGCCCAAAGCCAACAATTCCAGCGTACCGCCTAGAATAATACCGGTTTTGAGATCTCCCAGGACCAGACCGATCAGTGTACACGCAACTATAGGACGATGAGTCTGTCCTTCATCCAAAACACTGCCCATTCCGCAAATGGCTGCAACCAGCGTGACCATTACGATTTCAAAAACACTCATGTTTGACCCCCTCTCTTATGCGTACGTGTTGTTAAAACTGGACATTTTGGAGCTTGTTAATCAAATTAATTTTAGGATCACTGGCCACTTTTCTAATCTCCAGTTCTATCCCCTTTTCGTGCAATTTATAAAATGCCTCTACATCCTGCTTGTCTACGGACACTGCTCCGGTAATTTGTGTTTTGCCTTCTTTGAAGCACATTCCACCTACATTTACCGATGTAAACGGTACCCCACCTTCTACAACCCGCAGTACATCCGTGGGATTGGTAAACAGGAACAAGGTCTTGAAATCGTTATATTTAGGATTGTTATAAGCTTCAATCGCTTTCGCAATCGTGACAACATAAGCTTTAATCCCCGGCGGCGCCACTTGTAACAATAAGGTTTTGCGCAGCGTATCCGCAGCGACCTCATTGCTGACGGCGATAATTTTGTTACACTTCGTTTCCTTCACCCACACAGTAGCCACCTGACCATGAATTAGACGGTCATCAATACGAACAAATGATATTTCCATACCTATAATTCCTCCTCTGTTTGTATGTCCCGGATGACACGAAAAGACTTCATTGAATCCTGACCCGCACGGATGGCCAGATCACTCAGATTCTCCACGTTCTCCAGCCCTCTATTGGTCAGCAGGTCTACGATCATTGGCAGGTTTACCCCTGTTACAATGTCCATTTTTTCATACCTGGCCACAATCCTACTGGCCGCATTATAGGGACTGCCACCAAACAAATCGACGAGAAAAATCAATCCGTCCGTCCAATCAATTGTTTCCAAGGCCGCTTTGTACTTCTCAACAAGTCCGTTAACACTTTCACCTGGTTCAAACGTTACACCCACCACATTTTCCAGATGGCCGAAAATCATTTCCGTGGATCTTAGGATCTCTTCGGAAAATTTTCCATGAGTGCCAACAATAACACCTATCATTTGTTTCACCCCCTCCTTGCATCCTTCGCCTATACTTATATGCAAGTCTCATGCCAAGATTCTGTATGATGCGATTAACTATCAAAAAAAAGACCAAACCCTCGGCTGCTCCGGGAATTTGGCCTTTTCTCACCAACTACTTATTATCCTTATCCGCATGATTAATACACATCCAGCATCGTTTTATACACTTGCGCCACTACTTGGGGATACAGTTATATACTTCGCTTAGGATTTCGCAAATATAATATTTTTCATCATTAGTCAGCTTAATGTTAATACTGGAGGCAAATATATTGCAGGAACGGTTCACCACATCGATTAATCGTTGGTCAAGCAAGGATACATCCTCTTGATACACTAGCCCTTCTCCAATGACCATTCGTTCCAGCGCATGAGCCGTATGAACAGCAAGCTGAACCTTCTTTGCATAATGGAAATCAGCCTCCAGTTCCTGTTCCAGCTGCTCGATAAATTTCATCAAAATCCCCAAAATTTTGTGAGGATTCAAATAAGTCATAAACTCCTTTAGCGTATCCTCACATAGATCTCTTACGACCACGCTTCCGTGTTCATGCATAACAGGCAACTGATTGTTGAGCAACAATTCTCTTAATGCCTGTTCACCGCTTGCCTCGATCAGTTTTTCCAAAGGGATAAACGGTACATTGAGCTCGCTTGGCCGCTTAACCCCAATCACCGCAAGAAGCGTATGCTTGGCCCGTAAATCCTTCACCACTTTATCCAATTCCCTGACCTTTGCCGGTACAACAACTATTTTCTCTTCGGTTAAGTCATAAACAACCTTCTCTACAAACTCCTTTAGCTTGGCGGCGGCACCTTTGCCGGAGGAACAGACCGTCACGATTACCTTATTACTGGTCTTTTCCGCTTTCACTCCAGCATTTCCAGTGTTATATCCACGAAAATCCTTCAAAGATTGATAAATTTCCTCTATATTCATATCAAAAATACTGGCCTTTCGCACAGCCTCCAACACAAGCGGGGTTGAAACCATATCGATAGTCTTCACCTTAATCCCGACACGTTCCATAATGGTTGCTTCAAGATTGAGCAAGGAGCCCATATCAACCAGCAGCAATACGCCTCTGCCATTGTCAATGTCCTTCACTTTATCCACAATAACTTCCAGGATTTCTCTAGGACTAACATCCAAAGGCATGTCTACTGCGCAAATATTTGAGCTTCCCAGCAGGCTGTCGACAACGCTAACGACACTGCTTGCCGTACTGTTGCCATGTGCAGCTACAATGATTCCCACATTTCCCTGGTGCTCCTCTTCTACCGATTTCAGAAGAATCGCCACATAGGTAGTCTCGGCATCGGGTACGTTGACTTCAAACTTGGACTCGATCAAATCCTTGATAATAAGTGCCAGTCTGTATTCTTCATCCTGATCATTCATCGGATCATAGATTTGTTTACTGACATATTTTTTCTCCCGGATTCGCTTTAAGAAGGCACTCAAATGAAGACTGAAGGCATAAACAAACCTGTCACTGTAATTTCTATTCAATTCTTTTTGAGCCATCTCTTGCACCTGTTCAGCGAACTCCAGAATATTTCTGCCTACGATCTTAAGAATCCGTTCCCGTCCCCCTTTAATGTTATAAAATCGGTTATAGAAACTTTTGATGTGAATATTGACATCTGTAGTTATAAACTTATTGATAAAACTGTCATCGAGTCCTTCTTCTTTGAGCATCCCTATCTTGTCTTCAATCAATTTGTACAGGTTGAACGGCAGTTCAGAAGCGTCTGCTTCATCCATTCCTTTGCTGCCTTCAGGAGTAATATACAGCGAGGAGTTGACCATCTCCATTTCGGCAATCTCCTTGCGGTTCTTCCCCATATTAAATAGACCTTCCTTGATATTTCCGGGCAAAATTTTAAAATCAAGTTCAATCTCTTCCTTATTTTCATGTATGCTGTTCAAAAATCCTTTGGCACACACAAGCTGAATGTTCGATTTCAACTGACCGATATTGCCATAGGTTACGCTGCCAATCAGCGCTTTTACAGTTTCCAATTCAACCCTAATGGGCTTGTTCACACGATGGGCTTCGTTTGCAAAGAGATGCTTCAGGATCAAAAACCGCTCCTCAACGGTCCGCTCTTGCAAGGAAGGAATGTTGATCGTAATCGGTATCCGTCTGATAAAGGTTTTCAACATAGAAGAACCGGGATCTTCGGTCGTAGCGCCGATGAGCAGCACATTCGCTTCCCGCTTACGCTCCGACTCGCCCAATTTGTTGTAACTGTTCGTGTCCATGAAATAAAATATCATTTCTTGGCCTTCTGGGGGCAGCCGATGAATCTCATCTAAAAACAGGATGCCCCCATCCGCTTTCTCAACCAGCCCCTCTTTCTCCCGATCAGCCCCGGTAAATGCTCCTTTTACATGACCAAAAATATGGGAAAGTAGCAGTTGAGGGTTATTGTAATAATCGGCGCAGTTAAATACGATAAACGGTGCTTGCTCTGAAAAGCGCTTCATATATTTACCATAATTATACATCAATCTAGCGAACATTGTTTTCCCAACGCCAGTCTGCCCCACAATCAGCGTATGTAAGCCCTTCGGCGGGTATAATATTGCCGCTTTTCCCTGCTCAACCTGGTTTCTCATACTCCCCATGAAACCGATTAAGGCGTGAAACGGATCCACTTGCTCTCCAGGCAGCAATATTTCATGAATGCTGTTGACTTGGATTTGTTTCTCTTTAAGCTGAACCCGAAAGGTCTCCTCGATCACCTGCTTGTGCAAAAACTTGACGGGTCTCCCCTTGATTTTAATAATCAAGTCGGCGCGTAGTAGGCTATTAAGCTCCTTGCTTACATTATTCCTTAACATATTGTGTTGATCGGCTATTTCCGCTGCCGTAATTCCACTGCCGTCCTGCAAGGCCTCTACCGACAGTTTCTTTGTCCCATTGGCAATATACTCTAAGATCTCATCAATTCGTTTCACGGTATTCCCCCATGCTGACTAGTTCTTATTTAATTAGTATATAAAAAAAGAAATAATCCTCTACAAGAAAATAAACTGACAAGTTAATCATTAATCTGATACCCTTTTTATTGAATCTATCCAAAACTCAAATTCAGCCTATTCCATTCACTTCTTTTCCAAGATCAAAGGTTGGCAGTATAATTGCATAAGCTTCACGAATAAGCTGCATAAAAAGTTATTTTTGTTTCCCAGTAAGGAGCTGAGATAAAATAATGCGCTACGGATTACAGCAAGAGCAAACATTCAGGCTGGCTATGACTCCAGAATTACGACAAGCCATCACGATTCTTCAATATTCTTCGGTCGATCTGATGTCATATCTTCATGAGCAAGCAAATGAAAATCCGATCATTGATTTGGCAGAGATCGATATGTCCATCGAAAGAATCAATACAGAAGAAGAATATTCGCCACGAAAAAATGATAATCCGGTAGACCTTCTGGATTTTGTCTCTAATCCCGCAGATAATTTATATAGACATCTTAAAGCGCAGCTTGGGATGGTCAGCGGGCTATCCAGGCTACAACAGATGATTGGCATGTTTCTGATTGGGAATTTAAATGAAAAAGGCTACCTTGAGCTGGATGTAAATATAGTTGCCGGAATACTTGACGTCCCCACCGATGAGGTTGAAAATATACTTGCCCTGATTCAAGGCTTTGAACCGGCAGGAATCGCTGCCCGCAGTCTGGAGGAATGCCTTCTTTTGCAGCTGCGATATGCCGGGAATGATGATGTTTATCTGGAAGAAATCGTGCGACATCACATGGTCAATCTTTCATGTAACCGCATACAAAAAATCGCAGATGCTCTGGGGATCGACATTCACATGGTACAACAAATTACCGATCAGATACGCAAGCTGAATCCTTGTCCGGGAGCGGCATTTGCTCCATATGAACGCCAGCATCATATAGCAGATATCTCAGTGGAGAAATTTAAAAACGACTACATTGTGACAGTTAATGATATCACAGTCCCACGCGTCGGGATTAATCCTTTTTACCAAAGTATGCTTCGAAAGCCGGCTATGGAGGAAGAGAAACGATTTCTTCGTGAGAAGATGAATACGGCATTATGGCTTATTCATAGCCTTGAGCAGCGCCGCCTGACCCTGATGCGTGTGGCCCAGGCTATTGTTGATAGGCAGCGGGAATTTTTTGAGCATGGCGTTTATCATCTGAAATCGATGACCCAAAAGGAGATTGCTGAAATAACCGGCCTGCATGAATCCACGATCAGCCGGGCGGTCAGTAATAAATACATGCAGACGCCCCGTGGATTGTTTGAACTCAAATATTTCTTCACCTCCGCCCTAGGATCGAAAGACGGAGATGCTACTTCATCAGAGAGCGCAAAAATGCGGATAAAGCAGATCATCGACGGTGAAGAGAAGCAAAAACCATTTTCAGATCAGGCAATCACAGAACTGATGGCAAAGGAAGGACTAGAGCTGTCACGCAGAACGGTAGCCAAATACCGAGAAGAATTGGGGTATTTATCCTCCGCCAGGAGAAAAGTGTATTAAAACTTCAGCAAGCGATTGTGAAAACCAAGAAGCAGCGCTATCACATTCTACCGGCTGCCTCCCTCGTAGAATCTCCAATAGAGAATAGGCCAACCAGTAACCTCTGGTTGGCCTATTCATATGACCTGAGCGAGTACAGCAGTCTACGCAGGTAGCGTCTGTGTTTTCAATTGCACGTACAACTGGTGTGTAACCTGATGTGGCTCAATACCCAACTCATCTTCCAATAAGCTGACGAAGCTTTCATAATGCTTTTGAGCAGCTGTATACTCGCCCAACTGGGCATAGGCTGTCAGCAGCAGACCACAGATATCATCTGAGTAAGGCTCCCTCTGTTGTAGGCTGAGCAAGCGCTGGATAGACTGCCGGGCACGACCTGAACGAAGCTCTTCCTTAGCCAGTTCTGAAGCACATGCCAGATACATATTGCGTAGTTTTTCTCTTTTTGCATACGCCCATGGATAATCGTGCTCCTCCAGATAATTGCCACGGTACAGAGCCAACAGGCTCTCGATACGCGGTGTACCGCCATTCCCAGAGGCCGCCCACTCGGAGATGCCCCGCTCGAATAGCTCCACATCTGTAACCCAGCCATTACGATTCAAACGATAGCGATCCAGGTTGTATTCCAGCTTCGTATCTTGCATCCGTTCTTTCAACGCCTTGCGGATTTGGTAAATGGACGTGTGTAGATGAACAACAGCCTTATCCAAATGATATTCGGGCCACAGCGCATCCAGCAATTGCTCCTTGCTAACCCATTCTCCTTCATGATGTAGTAAAAAGGAGAATAGCTCCTGCGACTTTAGTGTACGCCATTTGAATGGCTTTGCTCCCACGGCTCCTTGTCCATCCTCCGGAATTTCAAGCTTTTGAAAACAACGCACTTTGGGTAATTGCTCTGCTGCGACGACCGAGCTGGAAGGACGGGAATCTGCCAGCGTGGCTACAATCCGATCTAACGTTTTATTAAGCCGCCGGGCATGAACAGGTTTTAACAAGTAATCCAGTGCCTGCAGTTCGAATGCTTCAATAGCGTATTCCGAATACGCAGTCACAAAGACGATATGAATATGCGAGTCCAGCTGTTGAATCCACTCGGCGGCCTCCAGTCCGTTCATCTCCGGCATTCCGATATCTATAAAAACAATATCCACGCGTTCTGCCGCCAGATGATCCAACCCAGCTTGTGCAGACGTATATTTGCCCATGACCGTTAATCGTCCGTCCGCCTCCAGCAACCGTTCCAGGTACGTTAATGCCGACCTCTCATCATCAATCAATATCGCCTTCATCTGTGTCCGCGCCCCCTTCTTGCTGCAACCATCCATCACAATGCTCTATGACCAGGCTATCTGCTTTATCATCCGATTTTTAATTTCTTATATTTTATATATCGTATAAACTCGGGCGCGACATTAGCTTTTCTGGCCGATGTACTGTATTTTTTTATTCATTCAGTAGGGTGAGATAAGATCGTTTCCGGCACACGGAAGCTTACCGTCGTCCCTTGCATAGGATTGCTTTCAATCCGCAATCCTTCTCCATACATATGGATCAGACGGCGATGGATATTACGCAGTCCCACACTGGAGGATACATGCTCCTCCGACAGTAGCTGTTGTAGTCGCTCTGGTGGAATCCCTACGCCGTCATCGGTCACGCTGACCACAAAATCGGCTCCATCTTCTTGTACAATCACCCGCACTGTTCCACCTGTGGCCCGCTGCATCACACCGTGTCGTATCGCATTTTCCACGATGGGCTGAATGCTTAATGGCGGGATCAGCGACCGGATGTTCCTCCCTACCTCTATAGTTACCTGCAACCGTTCTTCAAAACGGGCTTTTTCCAATGCCACATACGATTCTACCAATTCCAGCTCCTTGCATAGCGGAACTGTATTCTCCCTGTTTTGAAAATCAAAGCTTCCCCGCAAGTACTGACTCAGCTCCATGAGCAGCTCCGCTGCTTTGTCCGGGTCTACTGCTACGGTCGAAACAATGACATTTAATGCATTGTACAGAAAGTGCGGCTTGATTTGCGCCTGTAAAAAGGCCATTTCCGAACGCACCGCTTCCTCTGCCGAATTACGCATGTTCAACAGGGTGCGTACACGCGCCTTTAATTCCTCCGCATCAACAGGCTTACGCAGAAAGTCATTTGCTCCGGCCATAAAGCCTGCATGGATATCGCCGGGCAGGTCGCGTGCCGTCAGCAGCAATACGGGTAGCTCGGAGAGAGAATACCCTTCGCGAATTCGTCGACACAACTCAATACCGGACATTTCTGGCATCATCCAGTCCGTAATAACTAGATCAAATCGGGCACGGCCATTCAGCAGCTGAAGCGCCTCCTCAGCATGGTCCACAGCCACCACACTACAACCTGTGGCGTATAACAGCTCTTCCAATACCCGAAGGTTAACCCCATCATCATCTACAGCCAGCACTCTGTAAGGAACATTCCTCACTTGCTCTAATCCATCCTCTTCAAGCGGATTCACACCCTGATTCGAGGTCACACCAGGCTTCAATATAACCTCAGACAAGACATCTTTTTGAACTTCATGTGCCGACGTACCAGTCTCCGCTAATGGCAGTGTAAAATAAAAGGTCGAACCCTTGCCCAATCTAGATTCTACTCGGATATAACCTCCATGCAGCTCCACCAGACGACGGGTTATGCCTAACCCAAGCCCAGTTCCACTATATCCTTTGTCCTCAGCATTCGCTCCTCGATTAAAAGGTTCAAATATGTGTGAAAGATGGTCTGGGGCAATACCTGGTCCGGTATCCTTCACACTGATTTCCATTTCACGGTTCCTCACCTTGGCAGAGATTACGATTTCGCCTTCCTCCGTAAATTTCATCGCATTACCCAATAAATTGTATAAGATCTGATTCAACCGGTCCTCATCTGCATCCACCTTGGGCAACGAATTAGGCCATTCTTTGACGAATTGGAGCTTTTTCTTACCTACGTTATGACCTAATACCTCTAGCACAGAATTCACGGCAGTCTGTACATTTACAGGCCGACGGTTTAAGGCTAATCTTCCATTTTTCAAATTAGAAAAATCCAAAATATCGTTAATCAAATAAGACAGTCTGCGCCCTACATTCACAATCAAGGCCAAGTTGTGCTTTTGCGGCTCATTGAATTGTGCCCCGTAGCGGTCTAGCATAGATTGAGCGATATTAATAATTCCATGTAGAGGAGTACGCAGCTCATGTGACGTGTTCGCCAGAAATTCGTCCTTTAACCCATCCAGTGTTAGCAACCGTCGTGATAGGTTCTCAACCTCCATGAACGAATGTACAAAACGTTTGGCCAGCAACAGTGTTTGAGCCAATACGAATATGAGCATTTCATAGGCTGTCACCCCACGTACATCTCCCCAGCCCAGAACATACACAAAACTAGTCACCACAATCATAAGAATGCTCATAATACTAATGACTAGCAGCGCAGCGTCATCCGTCCGTTGAAGAAGTCCACGAATCAGAATCAGTAATACATACCCCACACTGACTACACCAAAAAGAAGAATAAAAGTCTCAAAGGATGAAAGGACCAGTGTAGGCAACAATAGCCCCATACCCAGCATCAGTGCGGTTACAATATTATATAGAAGCAGCACGATTCGATTCATAACAATCTGTGTCGTCAGATGAACATACCGAATCAGAAAATAGTAGAACAGCGTCGAAGAGAACGATTGAATTTTCAATATCCATTCATAAGGCAAATCCGGCATCCCCCAGACTAGCAGCTTCTCTCCATGTGTCAGAATGTAAAATAGTGCCGCGATGCAAAAGCATGCTAAGTAAAGCAGGGCCTTCTCTTTTCTACGTAAAAAGTACAGCATGATAAAAAATACGGTAGGGATAAAAAATCCTGCAACCAGTACGGTGTCCTCTGCCATCGCTACTTCACGGCTATGCGTAATACTGGCATAATCCCCAAATAGCAGCGGATAAATGATCCCCCCAGAGGAATAGCTATAATTAGCCACATGCACGGTAATATCAGCCGAATGTCCATCTACTGCAGCAAATCCAACAAAGGGGGCGTTGCCCTGCTTGCCCTTGTCGGCCGAAACAGAGGGAATACCACTTGCCCCCACCTCTGCTCCGTTAATCCATACTCGGCTGGAGTTGCGAATATTTTGCATATGGATGCCGTACAGATTTTCCACTTTTTCAGGCAATAGTACACGAACATGATAGGTTCCATATCCAGTCGCCTGTCCCCCAGGCATCCACTGATTCCATTTACCAGGCACATCCACAATTTTGGCAGAAGATCCGGTGCCTAATCCCAATTTGGAGGAGTTTTGACGATTTCCCCAATCCTGATATCGCGTTTCCTGAAAAGATGAAGGCTGCAAAAGCTGATTAGGATAAAACTCCCACTCTCCTCCCAACTGTACAGCACCTTCCTTGTCGGGGTCCCAATTACGCAAATCAATAACACCGTTGTGAGCTTTCCAATGACTGTTTCCGGATAATACACCCGACACTAACGGATATACCGGCAACGCAACCGCAAGCAGAAGTATAATAAAAAATAAAACTCCCTGTTTTTTCATAAATCCCCCGCTCTTTTCAATAACGTCTATCTTTTTGTATCGGTTATTCTATCCAGCTACATTAGAAGATCTGTCCCATACAAAAAGGGACGTCCGCTCGCAGATAAAATCTGTGCGGAATCGTCCCCTTCTATACATCCTTGCACTTCCTATATTCCCCTTATTAAGGAATTATAACGTCATCAATACTACCGCCAGGAATCGAGCCTGAATCATCTCCGCTGCTAACGCTCGGTGGCGTTGCTTCACCACTGCTGTCGCTGCTTCCTGTTCCACTGTTATCGCTCGGCGGTGTTGCTCCACCGCTAATGTCGCCGCTTCCTGTTCCGCTATTATCGCTTGGCGATGTTGCTCCACCACTGCTGTCGCCGCTTCCTGTTCCGTTGCTATCGCTTGGCGGTGTTGTTCCACCACTGCTGTCGCTACTTCCTGTTCCGTCGCTATCGCTTGGCGGTGTTGTTCCACCACTGCTGTCGCCAGTTCCTGTTCCGTCGCTATCACTTGGCGATGTTGCTCCACCACTGCTGTCGCCGCTTCCTGTTCCGTCGCTATCGCTTAGCGGTGTTGTTCCACCACTGCTGTCGCCGCTTCCTGTTCCGCTGCTTTGTTGCTGGCTGTCTATAAAATCTTTATACTCCTGAATCGCATCTTCCAGATTCATGTAATTTTTCTTAAGTTCCGGCATAGGCAAATACTGGTCCAGACGATTGAATGCATCCACTACTCTGTGAAAGTAGACCGTCGTAGGATCTGTACCATTTACTGTAAGCAGATTGTTCGCAATGTTCTTGAGCTCATTGATATCAAGATCAGTTACGATCCATTTGGATTGGTAGTTCGCAAACGCTGTAATCAAATCCGTGTTAGCCTGGTCTACCTGCAGTTGTGTGCTATTCGGATTATTAAGCACAAGGTTTGCCAGATTAATTTGCCCCTGAAGTTCTTCGTTATCTTGATCAGTATAATGACGTCCGAACGTCTGAACTTCATTATTAGCCAAATTGATATTGAGGTTCAACAACATAGTATCCACCGCTATAGGTGCAGTATACTGATTCTGTACCTGTTGCAGCTCCTCATATACAGGAACAACGTCTTGTAATTCAAAGCTGGACAAGCCTAAGAAAGTAGAGGCATGCTCTGAAGCAGAAGACAAGGCTTGCTGAGCCTCAGCGCTTAATGTGCCTGAATTTTGCAGCAAAATTCCATTGATCGAAGTCTGCATTTCAATGACTTTGTCTCTCAACTGTAGCCTTTTCTCATTATATTTTTCAATATAGGTCCCTTTAGCCTGACTTAATTGATTATAAGAGATCACCAATTGCTCCTCAGGAGTAAACGGCATAATAAGTGCAAAGTGGGCTTGTACTGTTTGTTGATCTAAAAGCTGCATTTCCGTATTCAAGTAATTACGAGCTACAGGGTCAGACAGCAGTTTGAGTTGAATATCTTGAACCAGCTGCTGCAGTTTTTCCCGAGTTGTAGCAGGCACTGGCGCAGTAAATTCCGTAAGCCTTTGACTCAGCTCCATGTTCAAGTTCAATACGTCCTGCTGGGTCATAGCAGTGTGCATCTTCTCTGTATATTCCTGAATCAGGTTGTCTAGTTCAGCATTTTGAGAACCACTCTGATCGTAGATAACCTGCGCTTCTTGTAAAGTATTTTTAAGCACTGAGAAGTCCGCTGCTTGCAGTGCCAAGAATGATTCTGTGGCACCTTCTATTTTTTGTTTCCATTCGTCCAACTGCTCAGTTGTAGATAATGGATTCAGATATACTTTTGATCCTTCCCTCACAATGGACTTGTAACGCGCTTTGTCAGTTTTCAAATTCTCCACACGATCCGTTACATCGAGAAAATGCAGATAGACATCTCTGAGTTTTACTGATGCTTTGTATACCTTTATTACTCGACCCAAGCTTTCTACTTCCCGATCCACAATATTCTGAGGCGCATTCCCTTCCAACACATTGTTGCCAAATCGAATAGCTTGACTTAGTGAGTCATCCCAAAGAGGCGGAAATTCGTCACCAACCATCCGGTTTTGTTCAAGGATAGTCGAAGCTAACTGAATCAGTCTAGTTAATTCCTGTGTTCCAATCACCGGTTCTGTGACTGAGGCCGTGTATACAGAAACATCCTGTTTCAATGTGCTGAGCGCTTGATCTACTTCTGCCTGCGTGGCTGCCGTATTGTTCAGTACCAGCATAGCTTGATTGATTGCTATAGACAGGCTTTCCTTCGCTGCGGCTGGGTAAAGCGCCTGATCTGTTCCACCCTCATCTGCACGCTCCAGCAGTTCTTTGGCTGCATTGATTTCTGTCTCCAACTGACTGCGGTCTACGCTGATAATGTCACTGTCGTGTTTTTTCTTATCTTTGCTGTCTGTATCCGTGATAACCGATCCAGCAGAGGATGAGTTCTTTGTACCATTCACGAGACCAATAGCTTCTTTCACCGCATCATAGTTAATGATAACATCCCGCGGCTGTTTTTGTTCCGGCAGGTTAAGCTGGCTGATTGCTGCTCCCTTAGCCAACGTAATTAAGGGAACGCCCACATATTGAGATGCATCCAGCAAACCAATACTACCGTTAACCAACAGCTTGCCGAGTCCCTGTTGTAATGAAACACGGCTAATCGCAGCATTTCCTTCGGTCATGATCGATGCATCATTTTTCAGCGTCAAGTTGTCAATCTTTGTCGTTCCGGTTGCTGTCAGCTTGGCATCCTTAGAGCCCAACTCCACACCAGACCATGTCGTATTTTCCAAAATGGCCGATACAGACTGATTTCCTGAACCTTTGATTTCCAATACGCCTGTGGAGGACATGTTTTTCAAGGTTACCGAACCATTGACGATTAGGCGTCCATCAAAAGACATACCCTTACCGTCAAATACGCCACCGTCTGCGTTAATTTCCAGCTGTTTTACACCTGTGAGTGTACGCAAATTACGGTTAAGATCGATTTTTGCCCCTTTTAATACCGCTTTGTTATTTTCACCGAACAAGCCTTGCAAAGATCCTTCCAGCTGGTAGGGGATATTTCCGATTCGAACAGTATTGCCCTCTGATTTCACTTCTCCTACTGGATGATCCAACAGGCTAACGAATACTTCCGCACTACTCTCCCGGTTCAATGGATTTTTCAAATCCGTTGCAGAAGCATCCTCTGATAACAAACCATAATTGCGAGCTACCTGAACTGCATTTTGCTGTGCGTCCATAGTACCTGCATCCTGCAAGTCCATTGCGCGTACTAGCGATACGATCAGTTCTTCCTTGGTAATGGCATCTCCCGGACGGAACAGTTCTCCGTTGCCTGTCATATACCCAGCTGCACGTACAGCCTCAATATAGGGAGCACCCCATGCATCCGAGGACACATCCATAAAAGAAGTTTGCGGCTGATTGTTAACTTCCAACTGGAACAGACTGCACAAAATTTTAGCCGCTTCTGCGCGGGTCAAATTCTTTTGTGCCATAAAATCGCCCTGATTACCACCTGTCATCAAACCCAAAGTGCGAGCTTGTGTTACAAATCCAGTTTCACTTTGCGTATCTGCTGTCGCTGCATAAGCAGTCTGGGCACCGCCCATCCAAGGCAGAGATACGATGGAGCCTGAAGCAATCCCCAGTACCATTGCAGATGCAATCCATTTATTTCGATTTACAAGTTTCAACATTTTCACTCCTAGACGCTATTTATTGGCATATATCCTGTTATATCAAAGGCTTTAGTCATGTTTAGTTCTACGATTTATGCAACCAAGGAACTATGCTAAGAGAAGTATACGAAACCCTACTGAACCGATTCTGAACAATTAGACCTATACGAATCATTCCGCAGCAAAAATGCTTGGCTTGGAGTTAACTCCATATGGCATAATATCCGATGTAAGCGGTGGAGTAGACTAGATTTGAAGAAAACCATATCTAGGAAGCGAGGTATAATCAAATGGACTATGTTAAGCTTGGAAATACCGGCTTGGATGTATCCCGGCTTTGTCTTGGCTGTATGGGCTTCGGGGTCGCTGAACGATGGATTCATCCATGGATACTAGATGAAGAGCGCAGTCGTCCAGTTATAAAAAAAGCTCTGGAGCTAGGCATTAATTTTTTTGATACCGCAAATGTATATTCAGATGGAACTAGCGAGGAAATTGTCGGACGGGCTTTAAAGGATTATGCGAATCGAGATGAAATTGTCCTAGCAACAAAGGTTCATTTCCGTATGCATCAAGGCCCCAATGGTGCGGGACTTTCCCGAAAGGCTATCATGAGCGAAATTGATAAGAGCCTTAAGCGACTGGGGACAGATTATGTGGATCTATACCAAATCCATCGCTGGGATTACAATACCCCTATTGAAGAGACGATGGAAGCATTACATGATGTTGTGAAGGCCGGAAAGGCAAGATATATTGGTGCTTCTGCCATGTATGCATGGCAGTTTCTGAAGGCATTGCATGTCGCTGAGAATAATGGATGGACACGGTTTGTATCAATGCAAAATCATTTAAACCTTTTATACCGTGAAGAAGAGAGAGAAATGCTGCCGCTTTGTAAGGAGGAAAAGATCGGTGTAATTCCATATAGCCCGCTTGCAGGAGGTAGATTGACGCGGGATACGCAGGAAACAACACATCGGTCTGAAACCGATCAAGTGTCAAAATCTAAATACGATGCGACTGCAGATTCCGATCGATTGATTGTGGATCAGGTTGCGACAATCGCAGAAAAACGTGGAGTTCCCCGCGTTCAAATTGCTCTTGCCTGGTTGCTGCAGAAAGCACCGGTGACTGCTCCCATTATCGGTGCTACAAAGACATCTCATCTCGAAGATGCGGTAGCTGCTCTATCAATTACGTTAACACCAGAGGAAATTGCGTCGCTGGAAGAACTGTATGTTCCTCATCCAGTAATTGGCGCTCTATAAAAATAGCAATGTGATAATAGTTTGGATATAAGAAACAGCAAAAACGCCCTATCCAGTTACATAGGGCGTTTCTTGATCAGTAATAACGCTAAAACCTGACATACCAACTATATATTTTTATATCCGTTTTGTTCATTAACCCCTGCGTGCTTTGCGGGAGAGCAGATTGCCCAAGGACTGAACACCTTGTACAAACACGACTAGAATGATAACAGTAATCAGCATTACCAGCGTATCAAAACGTTGATAGCCATACGCTATCGCCAGGTCGCCAATCCCACCGCCACCGACCGCACCAGCCATAGCCGTTGCACCAATCAGTCCAATGGCGGCTGTCGTTAACGATAAAATCAAAGAACTGAATGCCTCGGGTAGCAAAAAGTATCGAATGACCTGAAACGGAGTCGCTCCCATCGCATCTGCTGCCTCCAATATCCCCGGGTTGACCTCCAACAGCGAATTTTCCACCAACCTGCCGATATAAGGTGCTATATATATAATCAAGGGGACAATGGCCGCACTAGTCCCAATAGATGTATGCACAATCAGACGAGTTAACGGAATGATCGCTATCAGCAAAATAATAAACGGTAAGGAACGGACAATGTTAATGATCGGATTTAAAATACCGTACAGCCATTTGTTCTCCAAAATTCCGCCTAAACGGGTAACAACAAGTAAAATACCGATAGGAATCCCAATCAGAGCGCCAATAAATAATGATATGCTGACCATGAGCACGGATTCATACAAAGCTTCCCACAGTTGATCCCAAGTTATCGTGGTTCCTGTAATCATCATAGACTCTCCACCTCCTGAATATGGACTCCTTTGCTCTTGATAAAATCAACAGCCTGCTGAACGGCCTGCTGCTCACCGCGCAGTTGAAGTGTCATATAGCCAATCGTCGTTTCTTGTATCTCCGTCATGTTGGCAAACAAAATGTTCACATGGATATCATGCTTCCGAATCAATTCATGAACCACTGGGTCGGAAGCTGCCTGTCCGATAAATTCCAGCTTGTATATGCGTTGCGACTCTTGTTGCTCGAACGTTTGCAGTACACTATCCGGTACTTCATCGTGAATAACTGTGCGTACAAAGCTTTGCGTCGTTGGATGCTTCGGCTGCCCGAATACCTCCAGTACATCGCCCTGCTCAATGATTTCCCCCTTCTCCATTACAGCTACCTTGTTGCAAATCCGTTGAATGACCGACATCTCATGGGTGATGATCAATATGGTGATCTTGTATTCCTTGTTAATTTTGCGAAGCAAATCAAGAATAGACTGCGTGGTCTGCGGATCGAGTGCCGAGGTTGCCTCATCACAGAGCAAAATGGACGGGTTGCTCGCAAGCGCCCGCGCAATCCCGACACGCTGCTTTTGTCCGCCGGAAAGCTCGCTGGGATAACTATTTGCCTTATCCGATAATCCTGTGAATGCCAGCAACTCTGTTACACGCCTCTCAATTTCCCGCTTGTTGCGCTTGAGCAGCACCAACGGAATGGCAATGTTTTCGAATACTGTTTTCGATTCCAGCAGATTAAAATGCTGAAAAATCATGCCGATCTTCTTCCTTACTTTTCGCAGCCCGGAGGTCGAGTAGGCATTTAAGCTCTCCCCTTCGACAAGAACCTCACCGGTCGTTACTTTCTCCAGACGATTGACCAAACGGATAAGCGTACTTTTCCCCGCACCACTGAATCCGATAAAACCAAAGATATCTCCTTTATCCACTGTGATATTTATATTTTTTAACGCTTGAATGCTTAAGCCTTTTCTTACATAGGTTTTGGATACATTCCTAAGTTCAATCATAGCTCCTAACTCCTCCCGCTCCATCAAGTATGTAAAATCCCTCTGAGTTGATTTCTTTCCTATGGCATAAACATCGAATCAAATTTAAATCCGAGTATTTTAGTAAGTTTTATAGAGTATACTACTTCGATTTTATATTGATGTCAATATGTGTTTTAAGTTTGGTGCAAGCATTTCTTTCTTTGCATAAATGAACATGATATTGCAGATGGTATGGAATATGCCGAAGTATACACATCTTACCCGAATCAGGGCGGAAGCGGAGGAACATAGATGAAGCAAATATTTACCTTGTGGCTATGCATTGCATTGATGGGGATGTCCACAGTTATGGGAGAATCAGCATCAGCTACCCAAGCTGTGGACGGACAGCCGTATCATTTTGGATTTAAAAAAAGTAAGGGAGGCGAGCTGCCTTCCATCGCACAAGAAGGCTTTATGCACCTGATTGAAAGACAAGGCGGCATCTTTTTGGGGGATACGACTAAGAAAGAATTGTTTCTTACTTTCGACAACGGTTACGAAAATGGATATACTCCCAAGGTGCTGGATGTATTGAAAGCCAAAAAGGTTCCAGCCGCCTTCTTTGTAACCGGGCATTTTGTAAAAGACCAACCGGATTTGATGCGCCGCATGGCCAGCGAAGGCCATATTATCGGAAACCATTCATGGAGCCATCCTGATATGAGCACCATTTCTTCGGCAGAGATTCGGTCTGAGCTGGATCGGGTACGAACTGCGTCTGCAGAGCTGACTGGGCAAAAGGAAATGAAATATGTCCGGCCACCGCGCGGCATTTTTAATGAAAAAGCATTGGCATCCTGTCGAGAAGCCGGATACACGAGTGTGTTCTGGTCGGTGGCCTACAAGGACTGGGACACGAATATTCAGCGAGGAACAGACTATGCCTATCGCCAAGTTATGCAGCAGCTCCACCCTGGAGCGGTCATTTTGCTCCATTCTGTATCCAAGGATAATGCCGAGGCACTTGGCTCAATCATTGACGAGGCTCGCAAGCAAGGATATGAGTTCAAAAGCCTGGATGACCTTAAAGTTAAGCACTATCATTAAAAATAGCATCTAACTTAATGACTCAATACCGTCATCAGCCCGATCCACATCTGCCCTAGCAGACTGTGTGAATCGGGCTGATTAGTTTACGAATAAGGAAGGTCATGGATATCCGTCATGATTCATCACCATGCTGAACTGGCTGCCTACGCGACTGAATCTATCCCCAATGAGGGGGAAAATCAAGAAGAGCGGATTATCGCCAAAATACGTGAATTGGCTGAAACAGTAACTATTTAGTCCAACGCTAAGGAAGGGAAGTCCCCTATGGGCCTCCCCTTCCATTTACCATCCACAGGATAACAACGCCTATTTCAAGGTTAGCATATACACTCTAGCTTCATAAGGCCGCAGCTTCAAGGCGTGCAAATTTTCTCCTTTTACCGGTTCGTAGTTGGAGAGAAGCAGCTCCGCCTTGGCGGCAGGAAACTTCTCACCGTCGGGCCAGTGAAACACGGGATCACGGTCAAAGAAATTCAAAATGACTAGCAAACACTCTTGTCCCAACATGCGTGAAAATACATATAGCTCTGTATCAAGTGGCAACAACAGCTTGTATTCGCCATAGACTATGACCTCATGTTGTTTGCGCAGAGCAATCAACTTACGATAATAGTGGAAAATTGAGTTCGGGTCATTTCTTTCTGCCTCTGCATTAATGTGCGTGTAGTTATCATTAATTTTCATCCACGGCTCTCCATCGGTAAATCCGGCTGCAGGTCCGGCATTCCACTGCATGGGAGTGCGCGCATTATCCCGACTTTTTCGCCAGATCGCGGCCATAATCTGCTCCTCCGGCTCACCGAGCTTCCGTTGCTGCTCATAGTAGTTTAACGTTTCCACATCCCGATAATCATCAATTGACGGGAAGGCAATATTCGTCATCCCGATTTCCTCACCCTGATAAATATAAGGTGTACCCTCAAGCATATGTGTGAAGGTTGCCAGCATTTTGGCGGATTCCACACGATATTGTCCATCATTCGCAAAACGGGAGAGAGCTCGTGGTTGATCGTGATTGTTGAGATAATTGGCATTCCATCCTTCCTGATGAAGCACCGTCTGCCAACTACTCATTATTTTTTTCAGTTCCACCAGCGTCCACGACTTGTACTTCCATTTTTCCGTTCCTAACCCTTGTGCATCAATAAACATGTGCTCAAACTGGAACACCATATTCAGCTCATGCCGCTGATCTCCCACATAATCCAGTGCCTGTTCCGGTCCTAAACCGGACGTTTCGCCAACCGTCATTAAGGGATAACGCTCCAGTACTTTTTCATTTAGCATCCGTAGAAGTACATGAACCTGTTCCAGATTGGAAAAGAGTTGATAGGCACGTACCAAGGTTTGTTTGTCAGGATTATGCGCATCCGGCAGCCCTTCTGCTTTGACAATATGGGCAATGGCGTCAAAGCGGAAGCCATCGACTCCCTTTTTTAACCACCATTCCACCATACGATAGAGTTCACCCACCATCTCTTCATTTTCCCAGTTCAGATCCGGCTGATGCTCGGAATACAGATGCATGTAATATTCGTCTGTAAGCTTGTCATATTTCCACACAGAACCGGAGAAATACGATTCCCAGTTGTTCGGATATCCGCCATTTTTGCCTGTTCGCCATATGTAGTAGTCCCGCTTCGGATTATCCTTGGACGAGCGTGACTCCGTGAACCACGGATGCTCATCCGACGTATGGTTTAATACCAAATCCATCATAATTTTGATGCCTCGTTCATGCGCCTGATGAAGGAGTTCATCAAAATCCTCCATCGTTCCAAACTCATCCATAATGGCATAATAATCGCTAATGTCATATCCATTATCGTGATTGGGCGACTTATATATCGGGCAAATCCAGATCACATCAATCCCCAGCTCAGACAGATAATCCAGCCGAGACAAAATGCCGCGCAGGTCCCCTTTTCCGTCTCCGTCAGAATCCTGAAAACTGATCGGGTATATCTGATAAACAACAGCTTCCTTCCACCATATTTTTTTAGGCATGTTTCCCTCCTGTATCTTCTCTGTACATCCAATAGCTTATGCTCTTAACATACACGCAATACCTGTATGCGAATCGTTGGTGCAGAGAAATAAGGGACTTGTAAGCTTGCTCGGGCGCATAAGCAGAGCTGCTATAGCCTACGATATATTTTTAATTTAATTTTTGAAAAACAGGTTGTATAAATGGACTTGGCGTTACCTATATTTATGAACTGCCCATATACTTGAACCAAAAGCGGTGCCATTCTTGAATTTAGGGAGGAATGTATATGAACCTTCGACCCAAGGAGCCAAAGGATCTGATTGTGGAATCAGCTGTAATCCCACCCAACATCCATGTGGATGTGGAGTCAGCCACTGAGGGGGGAACACGCCGCCTGATGCTTAGCGATAACCCGGAGACGCTTACCCATGTGACGGTACCTACCGAGCAAGCCACTTTGTGGCATGATGTGGTTCGCACCACAACCCGGACAGTCAAGCATCGGATTTTCGGCTGGCATTATAACAAAATAGGCAGCCCTGTTAAACTGGGCATCACCATAGAGAATAAAAGCACGGCTCGCCTGGAAGTACGTCATATTGAACGTGCCCTTGAGATTGTACCCGAGGACGGCAACTGGATTATTGATGTTGGGCAGTCTATTGCCAAAAGCTGTTTGGCGGGTACGATGAAACGTCTGAAGCCAGTAGACCGTCACAAATTCGGCAGAGGCACCGCCTTGCTGGAGGAATTTGAGCTACCCGAAGGATCGCTGGCTGGATTCATCTACGACCTCACGGTAGAATACGCCGAAGGCCACGGGACGCTGGATTACGTGATTCGCACCGTAGTCAGCAAAGATACGCAGACGGATCTGCGCGAGATTCACAAGGATGCACTCCCTCCTGTCCCGCCGCCGCAGGCGCACCCACGAGGAGTATGGTCCTTTTCTGAAACAAATGCGCGCATGCCGGAGTATGTAGTAGGGCAAAGCGCCAACTACCGAGCATGTGCCACTAAGAAGCTGAACGGCGAAACTCCTGCAGATCTGCTGTTTACAGGGGAACGCAGCGAGCTGGGGCCTGCGCTTGATAATCGCGGACAATTCGGAACGATATATAACGCAACCATTCCTATCGTTAATCACAGTAGTGAGGTACGTACCGTACGAATCTATGCCAATCCACGTGGAGGCGCGTTCGCCGGGTCTGTACGCGTGGATGGTCATGTATATGGTATCCCCTTGCTACAAGATAATACCAAGGTATGCCGACTGACTGACATCCGCATCCCTCCTGGCCAGTCGAGCTATTCTCTTAGCTTCATGGTTGCAGGTAGCGCGACCACTCCGCTGGGTTTATACGTGATCACGCTATAATCGCAATAACACTAGATGGACACATGGATCGCCTCAATAGAGCAAAGAATATAATTAAGATGTAATTGTTCTAAAATGTTAAATAACCCGGTGACCATAGATCATCGGGTTATTTATGTCAATTTTCTTATAGAATACGCTATTTCAGATTACACTACTCTGCTCAGTATAAAGTTGGAAGGCGGTGTAGGCTCCGGCTTACCAAACAAATAACCCTGGGCCAGTGACACACCTGCATCGCGACAAAATTCAAAATCCTCCATTTGCTCTATACCTTCAGCCAACACCTGACCTCCAAAACGAAAAGCCGATTCCACTATCCCAGTAATTTGCCGTTTCTGATCACTGTTATGATGACAGCCATCAATTATACTGCGGTCAATTTTAATATAATCGGGCTGGAGGCAATTCATAAGCTCTGTCGTAGAATAGCCTGCTCCTACATCATCGAGTGCCACTGAAACTCCCCGTGTACGATACTGTTCAAAGATTTGATGCAAAAAATTCAGGTCGTCTATTTCTTCCGTCTCTACGACCTCAAACACAAAATCCTCCGTATTCATAGATAACCGTTCAATCGTCTCAAAGGTATGATTCAAGCAATAAGCCGGATTATAAATGGTTGAAGGGAGAAAGTTAATAAATCGTTTAATCCCCGCCGGAAGGCAGGTCGCACTTTTTTCAATAGCGGAAATACGAGCCGAGCGATCCAAATGAGCATGCAATCCAGCTTCACGGGCGACTTCAAACAGTCGGAAAGGCTGAAAAGACTTATCTGGCTGTGATGGACGCAGCAAAAACTCAAAGCCGATGACATTCAGCTTGTAGTCAACAATAGGCTGCATATGGCTGGTAAAGTTTTGATTATTAATAATACTCACCAGATCCGGATGTTGCAGTCGAGCTTGCAATTGACCAAATAAAAGCCATTCCTCAAATCCCTCAACATGTTGCAAGCCAGTCACCACAACTTGCATTCGGCTCAAGCACTCCTGCGGCAGACGAGCCAGTCCGTTAACCAGCTGTTCCAACTGTGAACGGCTGTCATAGCGAAACACGATGTTACCCTCACACCAATGTTCTTGTTTCATTTGTTCCGATAGCATGCCCAAGCCCTCTAATGCTGGAGTAAGCGACACCCTAGAATGCCTAATTTTCAGCAATCCTTGATCCTTAATAGGTAATATGATGCTGCAATTGCTGCAAGTCATAATGGTCCTCCTCGGAACAATTTCCCGGTTTTATCACCATTATATCACAAATAACTAGAACAAAAGCACTATATAATTACGTGTTTTTACAAAAAATAAGCTTATTTTTAACAACAACTTAGGACTTAAGTACATATTCGACAAAAACAAAACCTTTTTTACACTCATGATAAACGCGGGTACTGTTGTATTTGCTATCAAAAAAAGCAGCAAGTCTCTTGTTTAAAGAGACTTACTGCTTCATTCTGATATGGAGTGGAAACTAAAGCTCCAAGTTACTTGGATGCCTTTGGTTTCGTTGTTTTAGCTGGTTTTGCAGCTGCAGGTTTAGTCGTTTTAACAGCTGGCTTCGCGGTTGCTTTCGCAGGTGCCGCAGCTTCCTTCACAGACGTCGTTGCTGCACTAGACTTAGCGCCAGCTTTCAAGCTGTATTTGGCAAACCCGTCTGCCGCGCTGCTCAAGTATGAAATTTGTTGATTTCCGGCCAGCACATCTTTGGCATCAGGAGAGGACTCAAAGGTAACCTTGGCCTGACCAAAAGGAGCAATAGACCAGTTGCCGTCCGCTGACGGGTTAATCGTTCCGTTCGTACGGATATAATCAACAACGACTTGGCGACTTTCATCTGGTGCTGCCATCACAATACGTTTGCCATCTGGGTTGGCCAGTTTGGAGGAGGAAACACGATAGTTATTGGTCGCAACGATAAATTTCTGTGCAGGATCAATAGCCTTCCCATTGTATTGCAGATCCTTGATACGATGGGCTGAAGAATCAATAATAGTTCCCTTGGCATCATATCGTGCAGGCTGAGTTACATCAATCTGGTAATTCACACCGTCAATCACATCAAAATTATAGGTTGGAAAATCTTTGTTGATCAGCGATTGTTCCTCTGTTTTGCTAGGATCAATGCGGTTGAACTGACCCGCAGACCATTCCAGCCACTCCTGAATTTCAGCACCAGTAACTTCTACGGCATGAACCGTGTTCGGGTACACGTACAGATCGGACACGTTTTTAATCGCTATTGTACCTTCGGGAATGTTGGTATAATACTCGGCACCGTTACGACCACCGGCTTTGAACGGAGCGCCTGCCGACAACACGGGAAGCTTTTCGTATTCTGTTCCTTTAAGATGGTTTTGAACATACCATTTCTGTGCATTTGTCACAATTTGAATGGACGGATCATCCTGCACTAATGCAAAATAGCTGGTAATCGGTGCAGTCGTTGTACCGACAGGTTGACGAATATAATCTAGCGTTCCTTGATGCTCTTCTTTAATCGCATCAACTAGTTTAAATTCAGGAATAAACTGCGCAGCCTGATTGGTGGTACTTACAACCGGACGCACTTGAGACTGAGAGTCGATGACGTTCCACTCACGGTTTTTCTTTTCCAGGCTCAGATCAATAATGCCTAGATCCTTGCCCCAAGAAGAAGCTTCTACAGCCGGTACACCATTAATAGTTCCTTTGTCCAAATCTAATCCGCTCATATCTTTAAAATCTGAGCTTGGGAAAGATTTGTGAGCATGCCCAAACAGAATCGCGTTAATTCCGTCTACCTTGCTCAAATATTTAACGGCATTTTCCATCATTGGCGTTTGCGGCACATCTTCATAGCCTGTATGTGCAAGTACGACAATAATGTCAGCCCCTTCTGTTTTCATTTGTGGAATAAACTTTTTGGCTGTTTCCACAATATCCTTTGTAACGACCTTATCCTTCAAATTGGCTTCATCCCACTGCATAATTTGAGGTGTTACCAGACCGATGACACCCACTCTGAGTGTATGCTCTTCGCCCTTCTCATCCATTACTGTTTTATCAAGAATCTGATAAGGGGTGAAATAATTTTTAGTAGCTTGCCCCCCTTTATCAACATAAACGTTCGCATTTACATAAGGAAAATCAGCTCCCTTGAGCGATTTGTCCAGAAAGTCGAGACCGTAGTTGAATTCATGGTTGCCCACTGTAGCTGCATCATAGCCCATTAAATTCATCATCTTGTAGACCGGATGAACACCGCCTTCTTTCTCAAAGGTTTTATTGCGAGCCATATAATCGCCTAATGGATTGCCTTGCAGCAAATCACCATTATCGAACAACATACTGTTTCTTGTTTCACTACGTGCCTTCTGGATCAAACTAGCTGTACTAACCAAGCCATATTCGTTGGTTTCTTTGTCCGAATAGTAGTCATAATTCATCAGTGCCCCATGAATATCCGTCGTTTCCATGATCCGCAGATTCACCGTAGCGCTATCGCGAGAATCGCTAGCTGCCCAGGATGGAGCGGCTGAAAACATCAGCAGGCTACAAGCTACAACTGCTGCTGTAAACCCTTTAAACCAATTTTTACGAAATAACAAAATATACCCCTCCTCATTAAGGTGTATGCCTCATATACATACTTTTGCACATATATGTAAGCTTTGAACCCACCATTCCTATTTTAATCCAACGTAGGACAAAAGAGTAGTCATTTGCTTAAAATATTTATGAAAAAATAATTATTTTTCGCACAAAAAAGCCAGTAAATCTCCTGAAAAAGTTGGAAATTTACTGGCTTGTCCGTTTATATTGTTTCTATTTCGTCCACACCTGGCGCTCCGTTTGTTGACCAACATACTCAATACGAGTCGGATTGACGTCTAAAATGACATAATCGGGATCATCAGGTCCGGAAAACCACTTTTTCAGAGAATCATTCCACACTTGTTTGCGTAACCCCTCATCAGCTGTAACCTGGACGGTAGCCTCCACTTCCAAGACTTCCTTTGTACCACCCACTTCATAACCCAGCAGCAGATAAGCATTCGGATTGTTCTTTAGCTCTTCCACTTTATGTGTTTTGCGATCCGTCGCCAGATGAATGTTCATTCCATCGTTAAAAAGGGCCATATAGCGTACTTTCGGTTTTCCGCCCTCTACCGTACCTAACGAGCAAAATTTGTTGTTATCCAAAGCCTTCACAATGGCTTGTTCCAGCTGACTGCGATCCAATGTCTCCGTTTTACCCACAGTACAACAACTCCTTTTTACGAATTAGAATTCTATAGAGTCTATGCCACTTGGCACCAGCTCTCCTAAACATACAGTGTAGCTGTTCTGAAAATAACATGACCAGAACAGATCTGAATGATTCATGTTCATTTTCAGATCAAAGCTCACAGTAAAAGTGTACCCTGTCGTTCGGCAAATGAACCGTGAGCGCTTCCTTAAGGCTGGACAGACCCGCCTTCAAGGCATATAATCGTCGTAGTAAACCCGAATAAACGAACCCATTAAACCATACAATGCCAGGGGTGCTGGAATCGGCCGGCTGAGAGTGTGTCCCAAGACACTGACCCTTACAACCTGATCTGGGTAATGCCAGCGTAGGAATGCTTAAGCAAGATGTGCCTTTTATTAAAACAGGACATCCCTTACTTTGGTATATACAAGCGCAAGCGTCCCGGAATCCCGGGACGCTTTTTTTGTTGAAGATGAAGTTGTTGGAAAGATTGCATTCCGGCAGATGTTATTTTTGTGAAAATGGGGGACATAAGCTGTCTGATTGGACGGATAACGGGTAATTAAAAAGGAGAGAACACAACGATGAAGCGCATGAAAATGTTAAGCCTGGGTCTAATCAGTCTGTGGCTCATGGCTCTGACTCTGACCGCTTGCGGCGGCAATCCCCCTACATCTCAAAAGGAGGCTCCTGCTGCCGACACTTCAACGTCTACCTCGGCAAAGGGGCTCAAAGATGTTAAAGTCGTGCTCGACTGGACACCCAATACGAATCACACAGGACTCTATGTCGCCAAGGACAAAGGATTTTACGAAAAAGCAGGCTTGAATGTCCAAATTGTTCAACCAGGCTCAGGCGGGGCGGACCAAATGGTTGCTTCGAATGCTGCACCTTTTGGTATCAGCTATCAAGAAGGCGTCACTCAGGCTCGCATCCAAGGCGTGCCGCTCGTATCCATCGCTGCGGTGATTCAGCATAACACCTCTGGCTTCGCAGCCCCGGTAGACCGCGGAATTAAAAGCCCGAAAGATTTCGAGGGTAAAAGTTACGGCGGCTGGGGTTCTCCTGTAGAAGAAGCGGTCATGAAATCCATCATGGATTCAGACCAAGGTGATGTGAGCAAAGTGAAGATCGTCAATATGGGCAATGCAGACTATTTTACAGCCGTGAAGCGGGATATTGACTTTGCCTGGATTTTCTACGCATGGACCGGGATTGAGGCCAAGCTTCGAGGTGAGCCATTGGATATGCTATATGTAAAAGATTATTCCAAAAACCTCGATTACTATACACCTGTAATTGTGAGCAATGAACAGACGATAAAAAATGATCCTGAGCTGGTTGAGGCGTTCATGGACGCTACCGCGCAAGGCTATGAATACACTATCGCCCATCCAGAAGAAGCGGCAGATATCTTAAGTAAAGCAGTGCCGGAGCTGGACAAAAAACTGGTACTCGCTAGTCAAAAATGGCTAAGTCCGCGTTATCAGGACGATGCCCCGCAATGGGGCGTACAAAAAGCGGAGGTATGGAAAAACTACTCGGACTGGATGTATGAACGCAAGCTGCTCAGCAAACCTTTGGAAGTCGATAAGGCCTTCACAAACGACTTCTTGCCCAAGCGTTGATCTTGTAAATAGAGCTTGAAGTAGCCTTTGTGCCAATACGCGGACGGATGATGCTTTCCATCGCCACCGCCCCCGGATTTCCGGATTAAAGCATCAGCAGGGTAAAAATCCGGGGACAAAAGCGACCGCTTCGCTTGTACAGCACCTTTCCGTCCGCTTCGCTCTCGCTCCACTTGGTTTATTCTTTAGTCTCATAGTATCTAAGCGCAAAAGCAGGTGCGCTTGTGTGTAAAAATGCCACACAACCTATCAAAAAACTAAAGTGCTTTTAAGGCGATTGGCAGCGTAGCGATTCATTTGAATCTGGAGAAGCGAAGCGTTCGCCTGAAAGCTTTCTTTAGAAAAGCTAGCTTCGGAAGCATATGCTCAGGGGGATTCTTACCTTTAAAATTTTATTCAAAGAATCCCACGGCAACAGCGATCGTAAGATCAAATGAACAGTGAAGCGGTCTCCCCGCCTTAAACCAATTTATTTTCCTAATAACTTAAACAATAAAGGACAGGTGAAATTCGCATGGCTAACACATTGCTCAGTATTCAAGTCATCCCTAAAACTCCTAATAACGAAGACTCTTATCCATATGTAGACAAGGCGATTGAGGTCATTCAGCGTTCCGGCGTCAAGCATCAGGTGAATCCATTGGATACCACAATGGAGGGCGAATTGGACGAATTGCTGAAAGTCGTCAAAGACATGCATGAGGCCTTGACGGAAGCTGGAAGTCCCAGCGTCATTTCACAGATCAAAATCGCACATAACCCACAGGGCATCAGCATGAACAAGCTGACCGAGAAGTATCGCCCATGAATCCGAAAGGCAAGAACGCATCCTGGTGGAAAAGCGTATGGCCGCCCCTTGTGGCGGTCCTCTTCTTTTTAGCGGCTTGGCAGGGAGCGGTTAACTATTTACATATTGAATCCTGGCTCCTGCCAGCTCCATCCCTAATCGTACAAGAGGGCATGGCGCAATCGGCGTTGCTTGGCACCCATACATGGGCTACGGTTCGCCTGACGCTTGCGGGATTTGCTATAGGGACAGCAACGGGACTGCTGATCGCCATCGTTCTTCATACGATTCCTTTTCTCAAATCTGCTCTATACCCGCTCTTGATCCTTAGCCAAAACATTCCGATTATCGCCCTCGGTCCGTTGCTCATGGTATGGTTCGGTTTTGGGGTGCTGCCCAAGCTTATGGTCATTACATTAGTATGCTTTTTTCCCGTGGCTGTAGCGGCCATGGACGGGCTGACACGGACAGACCGTATGATGATGAATTACATGCGAATGTCAGGTGCAAGCCGCAGGGCTATTTTTCTAAAGCTAGAGCTACCACACTCCCTGCCACAAGTCTTCTCTGGCGTTAAAATCGCTGCTACCTATAGTGTGATGGGCGCGATCATTGCCGAATGGATTGGGGCCAGTGAAGGAATTGGATATTATATGTTGCTGCAAAAGTCTGCCTATCGTACGGATCTCATTTTTGCCGCTATCGGTATTATTGTTGCACTCAGCTTGCTGATGTTTGTCGTTATTTTACTACTGGAGAAATGGTTGGTTCGCTGGAAACCTGACCAAGAGTAGATTCCACATATTGCATTAAAGCATCAATGAAAGGACGTGGCATATATGAGTCTGCATCCGACTGACTTGACATCACCACCCGTCGCTGATGAACAGCAACAAGCCGGAGAACTGCAGGTAATGACGCCTGCCCCTCCTGCTTTGGAATTGGACGGGATCAGCCTCGCCTTCCGGGAAAAGCGAAGCTCACTGCCTGTACTGCAGGATGTATCCCTTACCGTTAAACCGGGCGAATTTGTCTCTCTCATCGGTCCGTCAGGCAGTGGCAAAAGCACGCTATTTCACATCATCGGAGGGCTGCTCAAGCCGCAGCAGGGACGTATCCGTATGCATGGACGGGACATGACTGGTGAACGCGGGCATATCAGCTATATGCCGCAGCAGCCCGCCCTTTTCCCGTGGCGCACCACGCTGGACAACATACTGCTCGGGCAGGAAAATGCACCACGAAAGGATGCAGCAGCGGGCTCCCTATACGGCAGCGAACGTGAACGTCGAAAAGAAGCCTTGCAATGGCTCGAACAGGTTGGACTGGGCAAGTTCGCGAAGGCGTATCCGCATACGCTATCTGGTGGCATGCAGCAGCGCGCGGCCTTTCTCCGCGCCCTGCTCAGCCCACAGGAATTAATGTTGCTGGATGAGCCGTTCAGCGCACTCGATGCGCTGACACGTGCAGACATGCAGCAATGGTTATTGCGGATGTGGGAGAAGAACCGCCGCTCTGTGCTGTTCATTACCCACAGCATTGAAGAAGCGTTGCTGCTCTCCGACCGCATTTATGTGCTGTCGGCGCGACCTGCTTCAGTGATGCATGTCGTAGATGTTCCTTTTCCCCGCCCGCGTAGGGAAGAAATCACCCTGGATCCACGCTTTATGGAATGGAAACGGACCATGACTGGCTGGATGCGCGAGGAAAAGCACAAACTGGACGGCGACATGGACGCCGCTGAAAGCATCCGCAAAAACACCTCGGACGACAGGGTAAACCATTATGAATGATTGGAACATGCACTCTGCATTGAGATCGAACGCGGCAGCAACTGTTCCCTTAATCGACGCGCACATTCATGTAGACAGCTACCCGCCTGAACAACAGGAGCTATTGCTCGCTTCGCTTGCCGACAACCATGTAGAAGCCATCATAGCTGTGTCCATGCATCTCGCCTCCAGTCAAGCCAACTTGCGCCTGGCTGAGCGTTGGCCCAGGCTAGTACGTCCCGCCTTCGGCTTTCATCCAGAACAGGCTCTGCCATCACATACCGAGCTTGACCTGTTATTTGACTGGATGGACGAACATGTACAGCAGATGGTCGCGGTGGGTGAAGTCGGCTTGCCCTATTACAATCGGCTGGAAGCTTCACGCAGTGGAGAGCCCTTTGAGCTCGCTCCTTACATAGCACTGCTGGAGCGTTTTATCCAGTTTGCAAGCAAACATAGCAAACCCATTGTGTTGCACGCTGTTTATGAAGATGCAGACATTGCCTGCGACCTTTTGGAACGTCATGACGTCACACAGGCGCATTTTCACTGGTTTAAGGGCTCTGCCGCCACGACCAAACGTATGGCCCGGAACGACTATTATGTCTCCTTCACACCGGATCTCCTGTACGAAGAAGAAATCCGCAGTTTGGCAAGACAGTATCCGTCTGATCAGGTCATGGCAGAGACAGACGGTCCATGGCCGTTCGAGGGTCCTTTTACCGGACAGCAGACGCATCCACGGATGACTACCGAGGTCATTCGCGCATATAGCAAGCTGACCCATCAAGATGAAGCTGCTGTCCGTCAATTATTTTATGATAATACAAGACGCTTCTACTCACTGTCTGATTCGTAAAGGCATATCTGCTATTTACTAAAAAAGATTACAACCACAACTTATAGTCAAAGCAAAGAACCTCCTTATGTACGCGAAACTTCAACATGCGTAATTAAGGAGGTTCTTATAGCTTTAAATAACACATATTTCTCAAATGCCACTTGTAAATTGCAGCATTCTTTATCGTTGCTCCATTTTTATTGCTTCAAGAAACCCTTCTGTTCCAAAAATGGCTTCAATTGCAAGCGCGCTGGTTCGGTCAGTCTCGTGGCCATTTGCTCAGACCAAGGTGTGGAGCGTTGACCGCCCGTACGTTCCTTCAAATATTCGGCTGATGTGTGGTCGTATACCTCTACAGCTTTCATCGTTTGGTTTTTGTCATAACCGTTCATATGCAACACACCCGACAGTGGAAGACGTGGACGCAAGCCCGTTTCCTGATCCGGTACACCAATGCACATACCGAACACTGGATATACCAGCTCTGGCAAGCCTAATAACTCGGATACCTCTGCTATTTTAGTACGAATGCCCCCGATGTAAACGATGCCCAAGCCGAGTGATTCAGCGGCCACCGCTGCATTTTGTGCAGCTAACGCAGCATCAATGGTTGCAACCGTATAATTTTCGACGGACCCTTCATAGGAAGGCTGGCCTGGCTGATGATGAATCGTCACCTGCTTCAAACGATACAGGTCTGCGCACCATACCAGAAATGTCGGGCACTGCTCGACGTAAGCCTGCCCTCCTGCCAGCTCGGCCAGTTTTGTTTTTAATGAAGGCTCGGTAACGGCAATAACGGTATATGCCTGCACATTGCTGGACGAGGATGCCATTTGGCCAGCTGCCACAATAGCTGCGAGCTGCTCGTCGGTAATGGGGTCTGACTTGAATTTTCGCACAGACCGATGGTTCATCAACAAGGAAATCGTATCATTCATGACTGCTTCACTCCTAATCCATAATATAAGCTCTTTATCTGCTTCAAGCTGTGAGTACACGAAAAGGTTCTTGCATGCTTGCATGGCACTCTTACAAATATTATGAAACTTTCGCGAATGATAAGCAACCTGACGCGATGAAGAATGACTGCATGAATTAAATAAATAAAAAAACACAACAAAAAAGCAAGTACACACAAAGCCAAAATTGTGCGTACTTGCTCTAATTACAAAAATGATATCGCTGCAAATATCCAACAGCATGCATCTGCCTAATACATCAATACGTTTACAGCTTCACCCGCTGGAGACGCAGCGCATTCAGTACAACCGAAACAGAGCTGAATGCCATGGCCGCTCCCGCCAACCATGGAGCCAAAAAGCCCAAAGCAGCAATCGGAATGCCGATCACGTTATAACCGAGCGCCCAAAACAGATTTTGCCGTATGTTTGTCATGGTCCGGCGGCTCATTTCGATCGCGTCCGGAATGCTATTCAGGTTACCACGCATGAGAGTAATATCGGCAGCCTCCATGGCCACATCTGTACCTGTGCCCATTGCCATCCCTATATGGGCTGTAGCCAGCGCTGGCGCATCGTTAATACCGTCCCCGACCATGGCTACGATCTTGCCCTGTTCCTGAAGTCGCTTCACTTCCTCGGCCTTTCCTTCAGGCAGCACTTCCGCCAGCACCCGTTCAATTCCCGCCTCGGCGGCAACGGCCTTTGCTGTCCTTTCATTGTCACCTGTAATCATAATGACTTCAATGTTCATCGCCCGTAGACGGGCAATAGCTTCCCGTGATGTTTCTTTAATTGTATCCGCCACGGCCACTAATCCGGCATAGGAACCATCCACAGCGACAAGCATTGCCGTTTTCCCTGCGCCTTCCAGTTCATTCATTTGCTGCTCGGTTGAGTCATCCATCGTGATGCCTTCCCTGCTCATTAATCGGCGTGTGCCCACCAATACCTGCTTGCCCTCCACAGAGGCCTTCACACCATAGCCTGGAATATTTTCAAAATCCGTCGGGCCCACTAGCTCAATACCTCGATCAGCAATCCCTTTTACAATGGCTTCCGCCAGCGGATGCTCCGAGCTTTTTTCTGCCGCACCGAGCAATCGCAGCAAATCCGTTTCAGCCAGGCTGCTCGCTCTAACTATAACATCTGTCAGCTCTGGTTTGCCGTTCGTAACCGTACCTGTCTTATCCAAAATCACTGCGTTGACGGAACGGGTCATTTCCAAATGCTCGCCGCCCTTGAACAAAATACCGTATTCAGCAGCACGTCCCGATCCTGCCATAATGGACGTTGGGGTGGCCAATCCAAGCGCACAAGGACAAGCAATGACGAGAACTGCAATCATTTTCTCCAGTGATCCTGCAAAATCCGACGGTGTCACAAGGAAAAACCAGACGAGAAATGTTATCACGGCAACAGCAACTACGATGGGGACAAAGATACCCGAGATTTGATCAGCAATCCGCTGAATCGGGGCCTTAGAGTTTTGCGCATCTTCCACGACCTTAATAATACGGGCCAACGCCGTATCACCACCCACACGCTCAGCCTGAATACGAAGTACTCCGTTTTTATTGAGCGTGGCTCCTGTGACTGGGGAACCCTCTCCTTTTTCAACCGGAAGACTCTCTCCACTTAACATGGATTCATCCACTGCCGAACGTCCATCCACGACCACACCATCGACGGGAATTTTCTCCCCTGGGCGCACAATAAAGATGTCCTTCACACGCACTTGTTCAATCGGCAAATCTAGCTCTTGTCCATCACGTACCACACGTGCCGTTGTCGCCTGTAGGTTCATCAGGCTCTTGATCGCCTCAGACGAGCGCCCTTTGGCTACCGCCTCGAACCATTTACCGACTAGTATAAGCGTAATGAGTACCGCACTTGTCTCGTAATACAGCTCTGGCATGGTCGTGACAGGCATTCCCGCCATTCCCTCCATGGCGTCAGACGGACGCAGAGTAAGGTACAAGCTGTAAAAATAAGCCGCAGACGTACCTAGCGCAACTAATACATCCATATTCGAACTTCCATTACGAAGCGCTTTATATGCTCCCACATAAAACTGCCATCCTATGATGAACTGAATTGGTGTCGTCAGTACAAGTTGAAACCATGGATTCAAGAACAGTTCCGGCACATAAATCCATGAGGTAAAGGAAAAATGAGCCACCATCGCCCACAATAACGGTAGCGACAGCACTGCCGATATCATCCACTTCCATTTTTTACGTTGGATATCCTTACTGCGGACATCCGCAATATTGTCCTCAGCGCTCTGCGGGATCGCTCCATAGCCCAGCTGTTCAATCTTGCTTACCAAATCACTAACCGTAGTACTCCCAGCAGCATATTCCACATGGGCTGTTTCCATCGCCAAATTTACACTGGCACCTGTTACGCCTGGTATTCGGTTTAATCCTTTTTCAATTCGAGCTGCACAAGCCGCGCAAGTCATGCCCGTCACATTCAAATTGGCTTCTTCACTCACAGTTCCAAAACCAAGAGAAGCAATTTTATCGCGGAATTCTGGAATTTCCACCTGCTTGGGATCATAGGATATGGACGCCTGCTCCAAAGCCAAATTCACATTAGCCTGTGCCACGCCGTCTATTCGATTTAAACCTTTTTCAATACGGCTTGCGCAGGCTGCGCAGGACATCCCCGTAATATGAAGCGTTGTATGTTTATCACCGTCGGTCGCACGGTTTTCCATGGTAGTCCTCCTTCTACATACCCTAGTGGGGTATATTATGTTCAAAAAGAAAAAGCTCCTAATATGGAAGCTTCTCCTTCGAACAAATATGTTCTCGCATCATACAGCATCTTAATCTTAAACAACATCATAGCCTTGGTCTTCAATGGCTGTTTTCAGAGCTTCAACGCTCAGCTTGGATTCATCATATTCTACATTTACTTGTTTCGTCTCGAGGCTGACCTTGCCGGTAGCGCCTACTTTCTCCAAGGCTCCTTCTACTGCTTTCACGCAATGATTGCAGCTCATGCCTTCTACGTTCAATGTAACTTGTGCCATTTTCGTTTCCTCCTCAAGGGTACGTCCATACCCATAATGTGTATACCTGCTACTTTTAACGGATTAGCTTCTTAACCGTCACCAGCAGCTCATCAATCACTTCTTGCTCTCCTGCCTGCATGCGCTCAATGACACAGCTTTTCATATGCCCTTCCAGCAGCAGCTTGCCGACACCATTCAGGGCCGACTGAACAGCCGCAATCTGATTCAGCACATCGTCACAGTAGGTGTCCTTCTCAATCAATCCCTTAATCCCGCGAACCTGACCTTCAATACGGTTTAACCGGGATACAAGGCTGTTCTTGAATTCTGCCGAATGATGACTTTTTCTAACTGTCTTCTCTCCATCTGTTCCACAATGAGCCCCGTGGACTTCAGTGTGGGAAACAGGTTGCTCCTCAGCCATACATCAGCCTCCTGTGTGGTGTATATGCACTCATGCATTTAATATATCCTCATCATAATATACCCCCATGGGGTATGTCAACCTTCCAGAAAAGTGTCACCTTTTCGCCTTAATTTTCGTCACCGTTTCTTCTCAAGCGAATTAAACTGATCGAAATAAGGCTGAAGCAACCTCAAATGCTCCTCGTAATCTTCTCTTTCTCTTTCAGGCAAACGATCTGGATACAATACCCCATTTTCGCCCGTTATACGGGGAACATACTTGTAAAACTCCGTGAACAGAACACGGAACTTAACAAATTCATCCTTACTTAAAGCTTTTTTCGCATAGTCTAACTCGTCCTGTAAATCTATACTCTTATGGGTTTGGAATTCCTCCTGATTCAATTTATCAAAGTACGGTTCCAACTCGGCGGTTATTCGATTATACTCACGCTGTTCATCGACGCTTAAACGCTCCTTATGGAGCATCCCGTTTTTGTCCGTTATTTTAAGATTATAGGCTCCTAGTTCCTTTAGTAATTCCATAAAAACACTAAACTCTTCCTTCGACAAACGTCCCTGTGCTTGTTGGAGCTTCGATTCTACTCTTGTATATTCCTGTGCCGTCCCTCCCATTTCAATTAGCTTTTCCTGCGAGCCATACAGCGTATCAGTCAAGTAAGAGTAAGCAGCAAAGGCACCTGTCGGGATCAATAATGCCGCTACAAGAATCGTTGTCACGATATACTTTTTCATAGGTTTAGATCCTTTCCCTTTAATTCGCTCAATTTGTATCATGATATTTTCCTTTAACTCAATGGGAGGAGATAAGTGGTTATCCTCATGCTGCATCACCTTACGTAGTTCTTGCTCAAGCTTCATGGATTTTCTCCACCTTTCCGATCAGAAAATGTCCCTGCCGCTCTTTCGAACGGAGCTTTTGCAAAGCCGCGTGAATTCGTGACTTCACCGTACCTAACGGTATGTCTAAAATGTTTGCGATTTCCTCTTGGGAATACTCATGCAAATAGTGCAATACAATCACCTGTTTTAGCTTGAACGATAGCTGCTGAACTGCTTGGAGCAATACATGATTTGCAACCTTGTCCACTATTTCCTCAGAAAAATCAAACGCTGCATGATGCTCCAGACTCTCAGCCTTACTTGTGATTCGCATCCTCATCCATCTTTTTCTCCGATACGCCCGAATTTGACGCATAACAATCCCCATCAGCCAAGGTTGAAAAGATCTATTTGTATCAAATGTCTCCAGTGATTTATACACCTGTATATAAATTTCCTGAACCACATCATCAACGTCTGCCTTTTCCTCCAACAGAAAATGCACTGATTTATAGACCGTATGAATCGTGTAATCATAGAGCTCCTTATAAGCTTCGCGGCTGCCAGCCAGTGTCTCTGCAACAAGCATTGTCATCTGATCATCCTGTGCCAATCTGACCACCTCCTTGCACTGTTCGATCCTAATCTCCTCCTCTCTTTCGGCTCATACTCTATATTGGAAGGAACGGGGAATATCGTTCGATTTTTTTGTCTCAATAACAGAGAGACAGGGTATGGTCGGTTTTGTATTAGGTAAATTATTCTTTCGTTTAATTCCGACCATACTGATCCTGCTGTTTATTGCAACAAAAAAGTATAAACTTACCCTCACTTTACTTCTTTACGTATCCATATTTGGTTTAAACATACACGGAATAGACCCTTTCTTTCCCGTCCATATCATCATTTTGATTTACATTCTAATTCACAAACCTTCTCGTATGTACTTAAAACAGACACCCCTCCCCGCGAGGGAAGCCGAAGATATCTCGATTGTAAAACGATAAAAAAACACCCATGGTCTGAAGTGGTTCATGCATCAGTCCATGGGAGTTTTCAGTTCAAATTGCCTATTTTAAGCCTTCGCGCGTGCTTCCTTGGCAAGTACAATAAAGCTTAACAGCGCACCAAGCTCTGCTATAGCAATCACAACCGCCATCGGTACGGGGGTTGTTCCACTACCCAAGCCCACCAACGGTGAAGCGATGGAGCCAAGCAATAGAGGCAGCAAGCCAAGCATGGCGGACGCACTGCCTGCGGAACGCTGCTGACTCTGCATGGCCAGTGAAGTCGTCGTTGTACTCACAATACCTACGCAGGATACGACAAAAAACATCGGAATCAATACGGCTAACAGTTGGCCTCCGGTAAAAGCTACGGTAAGCAAGCTGATCCCGGCTACAGCCGCAATCACCAGACCTGACAAGAGCAACTGTCGCTCGCTAAATCGACCCACGAGTCTACCCGTCAACTGGGAAAACAGTACAATTCCTAAACCATTCACTGCAAAAATGATGCTATACGTCTGGGGGGAAACCCCGAAAATATCCTGAAGCACGAAAGGCGAGCCAGCGATGTACGCAAACATCGCCCCTGTAATCAGCGCCTGTGAGAGGGCATAACCCATAAAACGTCGATCTGCAAACAGATGACCGAGTGTTCCTAGCGTCTGCTTCAAGCCACCGGATGAACGGCGGTTCGTTGGCAACGTTTCTGGAAGACCCAATACGACGGCAATCAGCATGGCCACACCAACTACACACAGCACCATGAATACACCGCGCCAGGAAACAAAATTCAAAATGACACCGCCCAGCACAGGTGCAGCAATGGGAGCCACACCATTCACTAGCATGAGCAGTGAGAAAAAGCGTGTCAGTTCTTTGCCCGAGTACAGATCACGAGCCACAGCTCTGGAAATCACGATTCCCGCCGATCCCGTAAGCCCTTGAATAAAGCGAAGCGCAATGAGCACACCGATATTTGGCGCAAACACACATAACAGCGATGCTGCAGCGTACAGAATTAGCGAGATCACCAGCGGTCCTCTGCGACCCCTCACATCGCTAAGCGGACCAGCAACGATCTGACCAACGGCCAGTCCCAACAGACAGGCTGTCAAACTAAGCTGTGCCAGCGAAGTAGTCGTATGCAAATTGTCGGCTAATGTGAGCAGTGACGGCAAATACATATCTATGGACAAGGGTCCGAAGGCACTTAATGCACCCAGAACAAAGGCAATCCATAATATTCGTGATTTGGTCATATCTGCGGCAACCATTACCGTATTGGATAACCGGTTCATGATAATAATCATCCTTTTCACTAAAATATAAATAATGACTTCAATATATTATGATATCATTCATTTCGTCTGGCTTCGAATAATTACACGCTAATCCGCAATTTTTTTTCAAAACTGCTATAAATCAGGCAGGAATTTACCAATTTCAGGTCGAATTACACGGTAACCAAAACAAAAAAAATGTAGAATCTGGAGAATGATAATGGTCTATGATGGAGTGCTGCTGGGTCTCATTGTAGGTCTGTTCAGAGGAGGCTGGCGGCAAGGTCTGATCCGTTTCAGTCATATTCGCCTTATAGCCGGCTGGATGTTCCCCCTGCTGCTCGTGGTGCAATTCATTATTTTTTATGCTCAGGAAAAATGGGCTTGGCTGGCAGCTATGAACGGGTATCTATTTATGGGAGTCTACGTAGTCGGATTGATATTTCTCTGGTTGAACAGACATCATAAGGGATTCAAGCTTATTTTAATCGGCGTATTATTGAATTTTATCGTGATGGCGGTAAATGGCGGCAGAATGCCGGTCTCGTTGAGCGCTTCAGAGGTGCTGGGCCCCTATTATACAGATATGCTTAAATCCGGAAGTGTCATCTCGAAACATTACATGATGGATGCGAGCACGCGTTTATCATTGCTTGGTGACATCATCCCCCTTTCTAAGCCCTATCCCCGCACGCAGGTGATTAGTATTGGAGATGTCGTCATGAACTTCGGGATGTTCCTGTTTATCCAAAATGTGATGGTCGTGAAAAGAAATAAGGATAATCAACAAGAAACCAATCCCCGCCACGCCTAGTTCAGACCTTATTCCAAGGAAGGGAGGGAACATTATGAAAAACTTGAAATACTCCCGTGTGATTATCAATGCTATTATCGTTGCTTCTGTTGTAATCGCTTTGACTTCCGGTTACAAAATCGGGGGCTAGTCACCGATAAGATAAAAAGGGAAGCACAGGCTCAACAAAACAGGCTGGATTCCGGCCTGTTTTTTCATGTGAAATTTTCGATTACAAAATTGTAAATTATCCCATTCACCCCTGGTAGCTTTGACATCAAGATACGACAAGGCAGGAGAAAAAATGATGAGTATATTAAAAAAGCTGCAAGAACGGGTTACCACGACGGGAATATACGTATTTTTCATGTGTATGGTAGGCCTGATCGTCCTCTTGTATACGAACCATTGGTCCTTTTTGCACTATTCAACGACAGAGTGGGTCACGATCTATTCCTTATTGGGAGCAGTTCTGATTTTGGAGCATTTTACATTCCAGTTGCCACCAGCCAGTAACAAGCAGTCCATGGATTCCTCCGTGTACCTCGCTTGTATTTTTGTGCATGGCACTGAAATTGCCATTTTGATTTTGCTGTTCAATGTGATTATTGCTGCGTTTCGGCATACAGAACTGTCCTGGTGGAAACATGCAGTCAATTTTTCCATTTACGCACTTTCCATTTTCGTATCGTCAACCGTATTCGAACTAAGCGGCGGAACGCAGGGAGCCTTAAACGAGGACCATTTTACTTCCTACCTGCTGGCATTGATCTGCTACTTTACGGTGAACACAATCACCCTCGGCATCTACTTCTATATCGCATATAAAGGGTCGTTCAATGAGCTCAAACAGGCTTTTTTGGCTGAATCCCTGCTTGTATACTTATGTACACTCATCCTGTCTTTGGTGTTGACCACGCTGATTTATTACAACGGAATTTTAGGACTTTTGCTGTTCCTGGGCCTAAGCATGCTCTTATCCCACGCGTTCAAGCAAATGTTCACGATGTATCGTGAAATTGAAGAAAAAGCCAACACGGATCGCAGAACAGGGTTGTACAATCACAGCTACTTTGAAAATACGCTTGAAGCTGAACTGAATATATCCAAATCGCAGAATATTCCCCTAAGTCTGGCGCTGATTGATATTGATGATTTCAAAAAATACAATGATCATTTCGGTCATCTCAAGGGTGATCAACTACTGGGGTTTCTCGGTGAGTTTCTGAAAAAGGAAACGTTCGGTACTCACATTACCGTATCCCGCTATGGTGGAGAAGAATTCACTCTGCTTATGCCCGATCATACCGCTGAACAAGCTTATGAAAAAGTCAATGCTATCCGAAAAAGACTGAATGATTCCCGTTACGAGGGAGTCGAAATTTTCCCACACGGGTGCCTGTCCTTTTCCGCAGGCATTGCACAAAGCCGCATTGACATCTACGACAAATCACAGCTGGTCGATCTGGCGGATAAAGCACTGTACTACGCCAAGAAACAGGGCAAAAATATCGTTCATACACACGGTAGTCTAAATGAAGTGGAACGCGAGGTCGATCTGGGACAGGATATCCGTGATCTTGAGCAGCAGCTCAATCTGTTCTTGTACAAGGATATTAACACCTTCAAGCATTCCAAACGGGTATTCAGATATGCAGCGGACATGAGCGATGTGCTTCAGCTCGGTCCAAAGGATAAACGGCGTTTTTTACTGGGAGCCCTCATTCACGATATCGGAAAACTGGAAATCCCCTGGAATATTCTTAATAAAAAAGAGAAGCTGTCCAGCGAGGAATGGCGGATGGTACAAGCTCATGTCATGTGGGGCAAACGTATTGTCGAAGCCAACGAACGATTCATAGATTTAGTTCCTTTTGTGGAGCTGCATCATGAACGTTATGACGGGGGAGGCTATCCGTTTGGCTTTAAGGGCGAGCAAATCCCAAGGCTGTGTCGGATGCTGACAATCATCGACTCTTTTGATGCGATGACAACCGAGCGTCCCTATCAACCGACCAAAACATTCGAGGAGGCCATCGAAGAATTGCGTACTTGTTCGGGAAGTCAATTCGATCCCGAACTAACGGCTATTTTTATCCAATATATTCAACATAAGCAACCTGCTTTCACGCAGTCTATAGAAGCAGGCCTCTAATGTCTCATACACTATTCCTCTTTATCCCTACCGCGAATGAAATCCAGGCGATTTCATTCGCAGTAGGGATTTTTCATAGGATTCGCATTCTGCATGATGCTTATTATTTCAAATTTCATATAAATGTCATAATTCGTTCCATCTATTCACGCTATATGCACTATGATTAAGATAGGAATTGGTTTGTCCGTATAGAATGCTACAAATGAGGATATCCTCGCTTCAAGTAATCGAGAGAAGGTGACTTCACAGGCATGTTGTACCTGTCCAGACCAGCCCGTGCGGCTTGTCTTTTATTGCTGTGTCTCCCTCTTCTGCTCCTGTTTCCTCACTCATCGTGGGCTCATGCATTTGTCGTTGAATCCAGTCCGACCGAAAATCAGGTTTTGGACAAGTCTCCTTCTGAGGTGACTATCACTTTCAACGAAGATTTGCAATCTGCCTTCATGTCCATCAAAGTGACCGATGAAACAGGCAAGCGGGTCGACACAGGAAAAGCACAGCTCAACCCAGAGCACCCATCCACCATGGAAATACAATTGATTCCAGGGATGAAAAATGGAATTTACACCATCACTTGGAGAGCTTTGTCCGCAGATGGACATCCAGTCAATGGAGTGATTCCATTTCAAGTAGGTAGCGGTTCCAATGCGTATACCGATCAAGCTACCCCTTCTGAAAGCTCTGGGACATCACGAATCGACTTAATCGCTGTCCGTTGGCTCCTTTACATAGGACTATCGCTGCTTTTTGGAGCGATTTGTTTCCGACTGTTCCTCTTACCGAGCATAAACCGAGACAAGAATCGCAGTGAGCAGAAGATGCTTAATCAGCAGCCCTCTGACACATTCCCCCGTTGGACTAAGTTGCTATGGAGCGGCTATGGCATAACGTCTGCTGCCATTTTAATCAGCCTACCGCTTCAGGCGTCTTGGGATGCTGGAGTTTCCATCAGGGAGGGCTTCTCACTTCCCATTCTGGGAGAAGCGCTTCAATTTACTGGGGCAGGTAAAATCTGGTTTATCCAGATGATTCTCGTGCTGCTTCTAAGCGTAACGTTAATTTATGCGATTGATCCCAGCATTTCCAATCGCCAGCGCCGTGTATGGGGCTACAGCTCCGTTCTACTAACGCTGAGCCTCATGCTATCCAAGGCCTTTGTTGGGCATCCGGCAGCAGCTACCCATCCGGCTCCAGCCATTGTGGCAGATTTCGTCCACCTTGCAGCGTCAGCCTTTTGGATCGGCTCACTTACCGTCATGGTGGTGTGCCTGCCTGTTGCCGGATCGGAGCTGCCTGTATCCAAGCAGGCAGCTCTGCGACAAATCGCCCTGCGCCGCTTTGCTGGCTGGGGCATTGCTATGGTGGCGGCGCTACTCGCCACTGGTATCTATGGAGCGCTGCTGTACCTTCCGGCTCCCTCCATGCTGCTGAACACGTCCTATGGACTCGTTCTGCTCGGTAAAGCAGCGCTACTGCTAGTTATGCTGGTCTTTGCAGCCAGCCAGTTCCGCAGCGCTCGACAAGCGGCAGCGAGCAAACGAGCCGCCGGAGGATTGCGTGTCGAGCTGTCCGTCGGCCTGCTCGTGATGCTGTTGGCAGCGGTGCTCACTCACATGTCACCTGGCCAGGCACCTGCTGTACCGTTTGAGGAGACTCGCACTACTGGCGAATACAGCGTTACACTGGCAGTCAGCCCGAATGCTGTGGGCAGCAATGAATTTAAGGTATCCGTTCAGGATAGCAAGGGTACTGCCGTTTCAGGTATCCAGCAAGTCACATTGACGCTTACCCCAGCTGATCCTGACCAAGATCAACAGGAATTTGTTCTGCCCGTGAAGCAGCAACAGCCCTTCCGCAGTCAGGAATTGATAACCTCCGAAGGAACATGGGCGGTAAAAGTACATGCCCTGACGGCATCACTCGATGCGGTTGATGCTGAATTTACTCTGCATGTAGGCGGTAAAAAATAATTATTTTATCTAACAAGGAGCGAAATGAAGATGAATATAACGATTCAAACAGCAAAATCCAGGTTTTCCAGGCTCACAACCTCTATAGGTTTAATTGCGGCTGGTGCCTTGCTTTTTGCAGGTATGGCCAGTGCGCATGTGACGGTCAAGCCTTCCGTTTCACAACCTAATGCGTGGGAAACGTACACGTTGAAAGTGCCTGTGGAAAAAAACATTCCAACCACCAAAGTCGCTTTAAAAGTTCCTAAAGAGGTCGTTTTCAAACAATACGAGCCTGTACCGGATTGGAAGGTAGCCACCGAAAAAGACAGCTCTGGCAAAATAACCACCGTCACATGGACGTCTGAAAAAGACGGCATTCAAGCGGGACAGTACCAACGCTTCAGCTTTGTAGCACAAAATGCAGACCAGAATACCGCGGCAGCCTGGGACGCCTTCCAATATTACAGTGACGGAAGTATTGTGGAATGGACAGGCGATGAAGGAAGTAACAATCCTCATTCCATTACCAAAATTACGGCAGATGCCACAACCGAAACTTCTGCTCCTGCCGCAGACAGCGGACATGATTCGGCAGGCACCGCAGAGGGCCATGCGAGCACAGATACGGCCAAAGATAACAGCAGTGCAGCGCCGACCTCGGACAATGCTGCTGAGGCTACGCCTGCCGCTTCTGCTCCAGCCAGCTCTGCTGCACAAACAACAGCACTTGTCCTCTCGATCATCGCAGTCGTGCTTGGTGCCGCAGCAGTAGGCATTGCACTCAAGCGTCGCAAGTAATCTGAGTTACAAACAACAGAGCCTTACATGTAAAAAAGCTGGTGCCATTCATTCAGGCACCAGCTTTTTTTATCGTTATCTCATCCTATCATTTTACATTCACCTATCTATCATTTTTTTGGTAAAATGATAGAAACCTCACGATTCTAACATGATAGCATTGCAATCTATTAAGCATAGGAGATCATAGGATGAAAATCGTAAATAAGGCTCTGTTATCTAGCGTTATCTTTCTGAGTACCGCAGCGGGCATCTATAGTCCCTTGGCACAAGCGGAGGCGGGTAAGGTCAGCATCATGCTGGACGGATATCCATTGCCGTTCCCTGTACAGCCTGCCATGATGAACGGCACGACGATGGTTCCCTTTCGCGCTATTTCTGAGGCTCTGGGCATTACAGTGAAATGGGATCAAGCCAACCAAAGCATCACCGCTACCAAAGCGCAAGGCAATGCAACCAAGCAGGTGGTTCTCAAAATGGGGAGCCGCAATGCCACAGTAGATGGACAAACGGTTCAACTAACAGCAGCACCGCAAACCGTACGCGGCAGCACGATGATTCCGCTGGGCTTTTTCGGGCAACAGTTTGGAGCCACAGTGAACTGGAACCAGGGAACACGGACGGTCTCTATCACATCGCCACGTGAAGCTATGTACACTGTAGGCTTCTATGCACTGTCTTCCTTTGACCAAAAATCCAAAATACCGAATTTTAATGCCGTTGCCTTCGGCTGGAGCCGAATTGATACGAACGGACAGTTCACAACGACCGGCAAAGAATATAAATGGCCTCAAGCTGCTGGAGCTGTAACTCCCGAGTCTATTCTACAGGAGGCAGATAGCCAGGGGACTTCCCCTTACCTGATGGTTTATTCTGTCGACGGTAATCATGAGCTAACCAAGGTTTTGGAAAACGCGCAGCTTCAAGAACAGACCATTTCCCAAATCGTCAGCACTGCCACCGATAAGCAGTTCAAGGGCATTACGTTAGATCTTGAAGGATTAGGCTGGAGCGGCGATAAGGCCAAAGCTCGCTCCGATTACAACGCCTTTATTAAAAAGTTATCAGCCAAAGCGCATCAAGCCGGGCTCAAGCTTACCGTCGTTCTGCATCCGCTGAATAGCTCTTACACTGGCTATGATTACAAGACGCTGGGCAATCTGGCGGACGATCTGATCATCATGGCCTATGATTACGGACAAAAATCTACGCCTGAGCCACTGGATAAAGTGGATGAAGCCATAAAGCTGGCGTTGAAGGAAACCTCGCGGGACAAGCTCATTTTGGGAATTTCAATGGGTAGCGAAAAAGACAGTACCGTTAACGCCAAGATCGGTTTAGCTAAACGTTATGACCTCAAGGGAATCGCCATCTGGCGTCTGGGTATTATTGGAGAAACGGCCTGGGCGAAGATGAACGAATCGATCGAGTTTAAATAGTGTCCATTTTGTAAAAGGAATCCGTCCTTATTCCGCCCGCTAATGATTTTCATGTGTTTTCTATGAAATCATCGGTGGGCTTTTCTCATGTCTATCTTAGCAAAAATGCTTGCCTGACTTGGAAATTGTCGCCACAGGCTCGCATCCCTGTTCTCCGTAGAAGATCCCCCAGTCTCTCATAAAATCCAGCAACGGTCTTAACGTATCTCCCAACGGGGTAAGCGAGTATTCCACACGTGGTGGGTTCTCGTTATAAATTTCACGGTGCACAATGCCATCACGCTCCAATTCGCGTAGCTGCAAGGTTAGCATCCGCTGTGTAATATTAGGCAAGGTCCGTCGAATTTCATTATAGCGCCGCGGTCCTGTGGTCAAATGATATAAAATGACTCCCTTCCACTTGCCTCCAATCACCCCAACAGTTTTCGCTACCGGACATCCAAAATTAACGCTAACTGTATGTTCCATCTCCTGTGCCATGTATTCCCCTTCTTTCTACAGGATGTAGGCTAATAGCCTCAGACCTATAACAAGGAACAAATATGTGCGTACTTGTTCCCTGCAAAAACTTTCTATATGATAACTATATATTCGATATTAGCTCTCATTATAGTAGCAGAAAAACCATAGAGTACCAACTAAACCCATATCAAAAGGAGTACATTTTATGTCCAATACATCAGCTAAAAAGCAGGAAATTCTGGATGCCTTTTTATTCAGACATGCCACGAAGGAATTCGCCCCCGATCGCATCATACCTGAGGAGGATTTTCAATTTATTCTCGAAACCGGACGACTTTCCCCAAGCTCCGTAGGATTTGAACCGTGGCAGTTTGTGGTCGTGCAAAATCAGGCATTGAGAGAAAAGCTGGCGGCGGTTTCCAGTGGTGGTCAAAAGCAAATTCCTGCGGCCAGCCACGTCGTTCTGATTTTGGCACGTAAGGATGTTCGTTATGATTCTCCTTACGTGGAGTACATGTATAAAGAGGTTAAGGGGATGTCTGACGAAGACTTTGCCTCTCTACCAGGCCGCTATAAGATTTTCCAAGGTGAAAACCAACGTCTGCTGGAAAACGAACGCACGTTATTTGACTGGGCCTCCAAGCAAACCTATATTGCCTTAGGCAATATGATGACAGCGGCAGCTCAGATCGGCATCGATTCCTGCCCGATTGAAGGCTTTAACTATGATCAGGTACATGCCATTTTAGAGGAAGAAGGATTGCTTGAGAACGGGCTGCTGGATATTTCAGTCATAGCCGCCTTCGGTTATCGTGCTCATGAACCCAAGCGGGAAAAATCCAGACAACCCCTGGAGAAGGTCACACGCTGGGTCCTGTAAATATTCGTCCAATACTGTTAGTCAATCTTTAAGTTTGACACAATTTGAACAGGCGGGCTTGCGATCACTCATCTTAACGATGGCCCATCGCAGCCCGCCTCTTTATTTAAAATTTTTTCTTCTGCAACTGTTTGCTTATAGCCGTAGTCAAGTTATCCTATATAATAAGATGTATCTGCCTACAAAGGAGTACAGTACACGTGGAAAGATCAGAGATATTGACAAGGATTGTTATTGTCGATGATGAAGAGTTAGCTTTGGATTATATGAAGCGTCTGCTTGGCGAGTTACAAGGCATACATATTGCAGGAGCTTTTACGAATCCATTCGTGGCTAAGGACTATATTCTACTTGATGATATAGATATAGCTTTTTTGGATGTAAGACTTCCAGGGATCAGCGGAATTGAATTAGCACATCAAATTTTGGAGCACAAACCCCATATTCAGATCGTTTTTGTTACAGCTTACGATAAGTACGCTATTCAGGCCTTCGAACTTAACGCACTGGATTATCTGCTCAAGCCGGTCACGACAGAACGTCTTATCAAAACCATGAATCGCATTCTAAAGCGTGACGATCAAGCTGCCTCCATGCCTGAGAATCAGCCTTCTGTTCTCCAGTTACAGGTTTTTCAATATGTCGTCTTTACATTACCGGATCAGCAACCCACTGTTATTCAGTGGAGGACTAAAAAGACCCAGGAGTTGTTTTTGTACTTGCTCCAAAATCATGACCAATGGGTTCGCAAATCAGCCTTGATTGAATTACTATGGCCAGAATATGAAGAAGATAAGGCCTACTCTCTTTTATATACAGCCGCTTATTACATTAGAAAAACGATAGCGCCGTATCATTCCTTTTTAGAGATTTCCAATACTAATGGCGGTTATATTTTGCACACGCAAAACGTTCTGTTAGATACAGAAAGATGGGAGTCTCTCCTGGCATCCGCTCCACAGATGAACAAGGAATCAATCCCATATTATGTAAAAATGATGGAGCTTTACAAAGGGGACTATTTACAGGAATATGATTTTTGGTGGGTTGAAAGTGAACGCCAAAGGCTGCATAAAATGTGGTTATCCATATCATTAAAAATGGCAGAATGGTATAGAGGGAACTCCCAGCCTGAAGAGGCGATCTCTATTTATGAGGGCATCTGTAGTCGTCACCCCCAAGAAGAGGAAGCCTACTGGGGATTAATGAAGACCTATGCTGAGATGAATAAAAATAGCTTAGTGATCAAATGGTATGATTTATTATCATCCGTCTTATGGGAAGAGCTTCATGAGAAGCCCAATGAACAAATTACAAATTGGTTTAAAGAGTGGCAAATGGCTCATGCCTAATTTCACGACTGGGAATCATTCTCCGTACCCGTAGAGTCCCCATTAGAAGTGTCACTTACTTCGCCTCGTTCTGTATAGAGGACCTACGGGACAGAGATATTATATTTCTTGTCTTTGTACCTGGGGAACATGGAAGCTTACCGTTGTACCCTGGTTGGGAAGACTGCTAATAGATAATCCTTTACCGTATACTTGCTTCAAACGTCGATCTGTATTCCGTAATCCAATCCCGCTATCCTGTTCTTGATGAGGACTCAGCAGACGGTCCAGTTCCTCTTGACTCATGCCCACACCATCATCAATGATCGCTATTTCTGTTCCATCCTCCCGCTGCTGAATACGAATACACAATGTTCCTCCATCTATCCGATTCATGATACCATGCCTGATTGCATTTTCTGCAAGTGGCTGAATCGATAACGGTGGCAATAGCAAGTTTATCTGTTCGTCTACTTCCCATACAATATCTAGTCTATTGCCAAAGCGTTCCTTCTCTATATAAAGATAAGATTTCAGGAGAGCAAGCTCATATTCCAGTGATACGACTCTATCCAGATTTTGAGGGTTAAAGCTTGATCTTAAATATTTGCCGAATTCCTCAATAAGATTCACCATTCTGGTGTGATCCACATGACTTAAAGATGCAATGGTATTCAAGGTGTTAAACAAAAAATGAGGTTTGATTTGTGCCTGTAACCACGCAGCCTCCATCCAAAGCCTCTCCCTTGCGGACTTTTTAACATCAGTCAAGGCACGGACCCTTGATTTCAATTCCATGGAATCCACAGGCTTCATAATATAATCGTTGGCCCCTGCAAGAAATCCCGTATATAAGTCCTCCTGCTGACTACGTGCAGTCAACAGCAACACAGGCAGCTCGGAAATGCTAAAGTATTCCCTCACACGCCGAGTTAACTCATAACCCGACATTTGGGGCATCATGACATCGGCTATTATTAAATCCCATTCCCGATGATCCAGCCTATGCAAGGCATCCTGGGCACTGGTTACAGTGACAAGGTCGTAAGGCTCCGACTCCGAGGCGAGAATGCCCTCTAACACCCTTAAATTGACCGGATCATCATCTACTGCGAGTATGGCAGATCGTGCAGAGCCTGCTGCAACTTGCATCACAGCTTCGTTCTGTAGAGCTATAAAATTAGTATCTGCTTCTTCATCCATACATACCTGCTCGTTATCTCGTGATTCGTCTGGGGTAGGTGAGGGATCGAGCGGTAGTGTGAAAGAAAAGGTTGAGCCTTGACCAAGTTCAGAACTTACACTCAAAGATCCTCCATGAAGCTCCACCAATTGCTTGCTGATACTCAACCCAAGTCCAAGCCCATCCCCAATAACCGTCAAATGAGAATTTCCTTGTTCATATGGACGAAATATTCGCTTTTGCGTCTCCTCATCTATCCCAACGCCAGTGTCACGCACCTGAATACTGGCCATTTCGCCTTGGATGTGTGCGTGAACGGAAATAGTCCCCTCAGCAGTATGTTTAACAGCATTGTGAAGGAGATTGAACAGGATTTGGATTACTCGGTTTTCATCCGCTAATACATTCGGAAAATCAGCAGGGATGTTAACTACCATGTTTAAAGGTTTCCCATCTGTCATGAATTGAAGCATATCCAATACACCCGAGGCTACAGCCTTGGGCTTCAGGCTTCTTTTTTCCAGAATAATATCCTTTTCACGTAGACGTGTAACATCCAGCAAATCATTCAATAATAAGGACATACGGCGGCCGACCGTAACAAGCAATTGCATGTTTCTCCTGTTGGGTTCATCCAGGGCGCCGCCCCGGTTCTCCAACACAGTCTGTGCTATATTGATCATCCCATGCAGTGGATTTCGCAGCTCATGAGAGGTGTTGGCTAAAAATTCATTTTTCACCTGATCAGCGCGCTGCAATCTGTCCGACAGCCTTCTCAGTTCAGCATTCGTATTAAAAAATCGTTTGAACCAATAGGATGCAAATGCCACAAAAGCCAGCACAATATCCCAAGGGTAATAGGGGAGGTCATTCGTCTTGAAAATGCCCCACAGCATGCTGGATGCGATGCTAATGGATGCTAGCAACAGAAAAATAGCCTCTTTTTGCCCTCTGAATGTTCTAAGAAAAGCAAGGGAGGGAACTGTAGCACATAGAGTAATAGCCGGTAATGCGATAAGAACCATAAGAAATGCATACAGGCTGGATGCAGGTGCAAGTAACACCAAAATCGCAAAACAACAGTGGCCTATAAAAACAATCTGAATGATTCGGGATCGAACCAACAGAGACTGCGCCAGCTTCAGTACACACATGCCTATTCCAATGTAGGAAAGGGTGGTTATCTTTAACGAAAGACCCAGATTAATGGGGAACCAGTCCAATAAAAGCTTGTCATCGTCTGTCAGGATGGATAATACCGTGCAGATTACAATTCCCGCAAAATACAGAAGCGCCTTCTTTTGTGGATTCATAAAAAATATAACGACTATATATAACCCGTGAAGCAGCAAAATAATACATACCATAATTTGCATTGCGATCGTGAAGTTGGTTCGGCTATTCACAGCATCCGCGCTTCCAAAAATGATAGGCTTCATAATTCCTCCACTAGCAGAGAAATCAAAATTGGATACTTGGATGACAATCTCAATGGCCTGCCTGTTCGCATCAAACATGGCAGAGAATGGAACAGTTGATCCTATATGCTGTTCGACCTTGCTAGAGACCTGACCACTATGACTAATTAAACGACCGTTCACAAATATGTTGGATGCCGTACTGATCTTTCCAATCCGAAGTCCGTATAGAGTGTCCTCCGACCTGTCACTCAAAATAAGCAGCCGATAGGTTCCAACGCCATATGCCTTATGATCTACAGGAGATACCGACTCACTCCATAGTCCTGGTACCTGAATGGTCTGGCGCTGCTTCTGCATAAGTAAGGATTTCAGTTCGGCAGGAGAGGATAAAGTCCCAGGATAAAACTCCCACTCCCCATTTAATGGCAGGGTCTTTATCTCCTGCAGATTCAAGCCCCTCAGATCCAGAATTCCCGCCTTGGCCCGGGGATAATCCTGATTGTGGTAATAATCAAACCACAACAAACGCAAGCCGATAATCACGATCAGGAATGACAGCGTAATTAAAAAAAAGTTCCGCTTATTCATCTACTGGTGATCCGGCACCATATATCAACGTACCGTTGCCGGGCTCTCATCTGAACCAGCAGCATTGGATGGTGACCAATCCTCATAGTTTCACAACCTTATCTACACAAATTTCATTTATCGTTCCTTAGCTCAGATTGTCCGTGCTACTCAAGCAACATACGAACCCCAGTAAGCACAATTCCAATCAGAAAACCTGTAAGCGCACCGTTAATCCGAATCCATTGTAAATCCTGCCCCAGCTTGTCCTCCATTAAAGCGATCAGTGAGGCATCATCCATTCGATTTACATTTTCTCGAACCAGATTACCAATTTGGCTATGGTTTGCTTCCACTACTCCGGTAACACCTGCTACGATCCACGAATTGATCTTGTCCAGCAGCTCCGTATTTCTCCATAAATCAGACAGCATTTGATCCAGCAAAGGTACAATGTACGCCGTTACATAACTGGCATCTTCCATGTAATCCAGCAGATTACGACGAAGCTCTTCGAGCTTATCGGATATAGCTGCATCACCTTCCCAAGAATCAATAAAGGTGTTTTTCCAGTGATTCAGCCCCTCCCTGACCGTATCTTTGGCTGCCAGATGAATCAACTGTGTGTTGAACCCATCCAGGACGGCCTGACGACGCGGATGTCCTTCGTCTCGAAGCTCCGCTACGCGGTCCAGCAAAAAGTGACGAATCATCTCGCCCATACGCTCCTCATTCAAATAGCCAAGGAAAGCGTTCAGGGCAAACTGCATAAGCCCGCTGACCTGCAAGCCGCTAACAGCCTGCATCCCCAAGGTGCCTAGCGTAACCCCGGTGTCTGACCGCATTAGCCAGGACTCCGTCTGCTCCAGCGCATAATCCAACGCCCGTTGGTCATACTTTCGCTCGCCAGCTTGCCGGGCGAGCACCTCTAGCAATGGTCCTATATCGAATTCAGTCGCCTGTCGCTTAACCCCGGTTGCGATGGCCGGGGCCAGCTCTGCCAGCGGAATCGAACGGACAAGTTGCTTGGCAAGAACATCTATAAAAGTAACCGCTTCGGGCGTACGTATTCCTTTTTCCACACTTTTCAGCACCAGCTCTGCCAATCTAATCTCGGCAATTTTAGATGCAATACTTTCTTTATGAAGCAAATTATTCTCGACCGTGTTAACCAAGGCATCGGTCAGCTTTCCCCGATTTTTAGGGAGAAGCGCTGTGTGTGGAATCGGAATGCCCAGCGGATGACGGAATAACGCGGTTACGGCAAACCAGTCTGCCAACCCTCCTACAAGTCCGGCTTCAAAAGATCCGGCCAAAAGACGGGCCCAGCCAAATTGTTGAAAAGGTAACGTAGCAGCAAAGCCCGCTCCCATCATAACAAGTGACCAAGCTGCTGCGGTTTTTGTGTTTTTTGTTTTTCCCATCATGTAGTCCTCCAAACTAACTGTAAAATTTGTTTCATTACATCTGTAGTACCATCATATCATTGCCTGTGCAGATACCAAAGGTAACCATACTCTATTGTCAACAAATTGCATGATATTTAAAATTTGCACATTAGCTTAAATTGAGTTCGCATAACCACACTTATCCATACATTTTCGTGAACAAAATCACAACAATTAAGTTACAACTATTTTCTAACAAAATGAGCCCTTTGAATCATTTTGTCGAATTATGGTCCCATTTTTCTTGCAACCTAAAGGATAAATGCCTCAAAAAGTGGAATTGCAAGATTACGATATATTCATTGAGGAAATTAATTATTTCCAACCTCATTCTTTATTCCATCAATTTAAGGAATAAATTCCAGAATGACCTTATCCTTTTCAAATAGGTGCCTTCTGGTTAATTTTGTTATATGATGTATAACCCCAAATCGATACATGAATATACTTTAATGTGATAAAATAACCTTTGTAAATGGGAACTCCGGTTCTAAAAGGATATTCATGAAACAAACTACAATTGTCTTACTAAAATTGTTCTTTTGTAAAGGAATTGGATATGACAACAAACCAAAAAAATGCCCAGTATGTCTGGAGCGATGATCCAGTTGCAATTATATGTACACCCTCTGCTTTTGCTAAAAAATCCCTCTTTTATATACAGGAAATAGGCTATTTCAAAACAGATGCTTATGTAATGGAACGGCAAAAGCTCACCTCTTTTTTGCTCCTTTTTACTCTGTCCGGGAGAGGGGAATTACAATACCGGGGCAAGGATTATATATTGAAACCTCATGATATGCTTTTTATTAATTGCGAAGAATATGTACAGTACAAAACTTCCTGTCAGAAGACATGGGAGTTTATTAGTGTGAATCTATATGGCAATCTTATTGACCATTTCTACGAACAATTCGATAAACACAATAAGCCGGTAATTTCACTAAAGGATTCAAATACAGTACTGGACAAGCTGCGTACCTTATTACATGTACAGCCAGAACGAAGCTTATCCTCTGAACTGCTCTCATCCAGGATAATCGTTGACTTGTTAACGATTATTTTACAGCACCCCTACGCCAATCCCAATGCGAATTCAGATGGAACGGCAGAGGTGCGCAAGGTAAAGCAATATCTAGATCAATCCTATTGCGAACGGATCACGCTGGATTCGCTAGCAGAAATGTTTGGTCTAAACAAGTTCAACCTGGCTAAAAACTTTAAAAAACAGATTGGCTTTTCCCCTATTGAGTATCTTATTAATGTTCGTATCACGGCTGCTCAAAGCTGGCTTAAAACTAGTGATGTAGCTATTGTGGACATCGCACAATATGTCGGCATTCCCAACACAAGTCATTTTATCAATCTGTTCAAAGAGCACATTGGAGAAACGCCTCATTCCTATCGCAAAAAATGGGGAAACCGTATAAAATAGGTCTTATGTATAATCTCCAAGCTTGCTTTGTCGATAAATAGCGAAAATTTGAGATTTAAACTTGCCTAATAGAGTACCTAACTGATAGAATAATAGTACAAGCTATTCAGGATAAATGGCAAACTTGTCGAAAGGCAAGGACGCAAAGCTACAGGGCCTTCTGTATGATGGCAGCCAGCTACCGGTTGAAGTGGCTTTTTGTCGTGCTTATTTTTCCCGAAAACTTTATACGAAATGGCAAACCTGTCGAAAGGCAGGGACGCAAAGCTATAGGGCCTTCTATTGATGATGGCAGCCTGGCCACCGAAAGGAAGTTTTTTATGGGGAAAATGATACTTTCCACACTTCTCCTATTTTTCATGCTGTCCGCAATTCTCTTAAATTCGACAATTTACGCTGCTGATAGTGTTGCATGGTTGGACCAAAACAATGTAAATCATGGGACGGTCAGTGTGCGCTACCCTGTTAAACCTAACGTTAAAACCAAGATTTTGGTTACCAAAGATGCACAAAAATACTCTTATAATCTAACACCCGGGAAATCCGAAGAAGTATTTCCTCTCCAAATGGGTAATGGGAACTATAACATCAGTATTTTGGAACAGCTTAGTGGTAATCAATATAAAGTGATAGGACAAGATACGATCGAGTTAAAGCTAAACGATAGCAAGGCAGTGTATCTTAATTCCGTTCAAAATATTAACTGGAGTAGTACTAATCAAGCGATTCAAAAAGCCCGTGAGTTAACCCAAGGTGCAACAACCGATCGCGAGAAGCTGCAAAAAATCTATGACTACGTAATTAGTCATATCAAGTATGACTCCAATCAGGCCTTTGCCTTAACGACTGACTATCTGCCACAAATTGATCATACGTTAAGCTCTCAAAAAGATATTTGTTATGGTTATGCTTCACTGATGGCTGCTATGTTACGAAGTGTAGATGTACCAACCAAGCTGGTTATGGGCAAATCTTCCTACGTGGACGCTTATCATGCCTGGAATGAGGTCTACATCGATAATCAGTGGGTGGTCGTAGACACTACAGTAGATGCAGCACTGTATATGGGTAAACAGAAATTCGAAATGGTCAAAGATCCCTCCAAATACATTAAAACAAAGCAATATTAATATCAATGTTTTAAATTCATATTTATTAAAAAATGAAAAATAGAACTATATTTCTTGAAGAGCCTTGATCACATGATCAAGGCTCTTTTTCTATCCTTGTTGAGAAATTGTTGAGATGTGGCATGTATTCTAGTCCAGGAAGACAATGAGATTTCCAACCATTATCTAATTTCGAGACAAAAGGAGGAGGTTCATCCCCGAACATGAATTTTCATAAATTCTGAACAAGTAATTAATGCGGCTAACATAGCATCATATGAATGAATGATGAATATATAAATACAGTTCTCTCGACCTCGAAGGAATAACCATTAGCCGTTAAATAAGAGTATTTTAAGAATAGGAGATTTGTTTACCGTATGAGAAAAAAATGGAATACAGCAACGGTTGCGCTATTGCTCTTTTTGCAGTGTTTGTTCAGCACAACACAAGCTTATGCACAAAATCCCGACTCTACTCTGCCAGTGACCCCAGGAACCGATCCGGTTCAGAGTGTGACTAACGATGTTTATCCAATGCCCTCAGAGCCAATTAACATCCCACCTGCTGTCCCGGCTCCAGTCCCTGAACCAACTGCTGGCTCAACTTCTGAAGTTAGGGCAACTCAAGAAAGTATTTTAACCAAGCTAACCCTTACAGATTCTACTGGAAGTGTTATTGATGCAGTGTATAATCCCGATAGCCGTATTGATATTGGTTCCGCCATCCATTTAGGCTATGAATGGGAACTGCCGAACCATACGTATAAAGCTGGAGACACCTTTACCTTTCAATTACCTGAGCAATTCCAAATTTACACAGATATTACGTCTCCTTTGACGAATACAGATGGAGAAGTAGGTCATTTTACCGTAGACCGTCAAGGTAAAGTGGTTATGACATTTAATGATTACGTAGAAAGCCACTCTAATGTCAGCGGTAAGCTAGAGATCAAAACTGAATTTAGCACACAAATAGAAAAAGGCAGTACACAAGTTATTATTGCGATCCCGATCAAAGGCGGCGAGCAAACGGCTATCGTAAATATTAAGCCTGCAGCTGGCCCTACAATGGAGAAACAAGGAAAGTTTGATGGAAAAGACCAAATTCATTGGACAGTTAACGTAAATAAACACTTGGATCCTATCAAACACGCTGTAGTAACCGACCCAACTCCCCAAGGACTAGAACTAGTCAAGGACTCCATCCGGGTAAACCATTTACAAATTAATGTGAACGGAACCACCGTGCTGGGGGACACTGTTAGCGCAGATAAGTATACAGTAGAGGCTGATCCGGTTGTGCCGGGCTTCAGAATCCGTTTTAACGAGGAGAGTATTAACAGCGCCTACCGAATTCAATACTCCACAAACATAACAAGCGAGGATACTCGTTTCTCCAACACAGCCACTTTTTCAGGGGACGATGTGAGAGATACGTCCGCAACAGCTACAGTCACTGTTCAACGCGGGGATTTTTTAAGCAAAAAAGTGGAGAAATACGACCCAGTCACACAAACGATCTCATGGGCAATCAAATATAATTTTGCCAACAAAAAAATTCCCGCAGCTAAAGCCGCGTTAAGTGACCGTTTTAATAACAGCCAACAACTCATCATAAATTCACTTAAAGTGTATAAAGGGGATACACAGGATGAGCTCCCTGCATCCCAATACAGCGTCACTCCAGTTACTGACGATCATGGTACCAATGGTTTCAATCTGCTTTTCAATACGGATATTGAAGCCTCATATACCATCCGTTATCAAACAAAGGCTATAGATCGTGTAGTTAAAAATAGTAAAATAACGAACAGTGTAACTTCTGATGGGGTAACAAAAGAAACAACCACCGAACTGAAAAGTATAATTATCACCAAAGGCTATAAGGAACCGAACTATAACACCAAAACAATTCCTTGGGTCATTTCTATTAATGCGGATAAGTATACAATGGATCAAATCGTTATCGACGATGCCTTTCCGAATGGCGGTCTGGCCTTATTGCCGAACACATTGAAGATCCAAAGCGCGGACGGAAAAACAACACTAACATCACCGACAGACTACGAACTGATCCCTCTTACGCTGGATTACAAAAAAGGGTTCACTATACGTTTTCATAAAAAGATTCAAGACACGTACACCATTAACTACACAACTACCTTTAACAATGAATGGAAAATCGACAAAACCAAGCCGGACTTTTGGAATAAAGCCTCTATCACTTGGTTATACAACGGAACAACACAAACTGCTGAGGCCGAAGCTCGATTATGGCCGGACAATATGACCCAGCAAAATGGGGCGAAGTCAGGTAGTTACAATGCCAGCTCCAAGCAAATTACATGGGACATTAAGGCCAACTATAACCGCAAAACTCTGAATCATGCTGAAATTAGGGATACCTTGTTACAAGGGCAAAAACTGGTCCCAAATTCAGTTAAAGTGTACGATATGACCCTGCTCGGGTGGTGGAATGGCGTACAAAAAGGGGGCGAAGTGCCTTCGAGCCAATATACTCTGGTTTTACCTTCCGCCGCTAACAACAACGAGCTGAGCATCCAGTTTAACCAGTCCATCAACTCTCCTTACTGGGTTACTTTCCAAACAACATTGGAAGGAGAGCTTATTGATAAAGAGATTAACAATAACGCTCTGCTTATGGATGGAAAAAATGTAGATTCGGAATGGACTGCCAAAGTGACTGTGCCCCACGGTGGAGAATACGTGACAAAGTCCGGTGCTCAGAATGGAAATAAAATCGACTGGAACATCCATATCAATGAAGGGCAATCCCATGTCTCCAACGCGAAGATCGTGGATACGCCCAGCAATAATCAAATTCTGATTGAAGATTCCTTTCATCTATACTCCACCAAAGTGTCTGCCAACGGAGAAGCTGTTAGGGACACTGAGTTAGTCAAGGATCAGGATTATAAGCTAAAAATAACAACGACTGCTCAAGGTCAGCAATCCTTTGAGCTTGCCTTTGCGAAGGCTATATCATCAGGTTATATTTTGCAATATCAATCCTTTCTTCAAGCTGAAGACAAGGCAAAAGTGAGCAATAAGGTTAATTTCGAGGGCGACCGTTTGACCACCGAAATCAGGGAAACAAGTAAGGAAATTACCGTGCGCACATCCTCTGGTTCAGGATCAGGAGGAGGAGTTACGGGAAGTCTGGAGATTACCAAAGTTGATGAGGACGATCACAATAAGGTTCTATCCGGGGCACGTTTTGCACTCTATGACAAGAATCAGAAAAGAGCACCTCTTGTCCAAACTACCAATTTGGACGGGAAAATCGTATTTTCTTCATTGAGTTATGATGACTACATCCTGGAGGAGCTTACTGCTCCTGAAGGCTACAAAATAACAGCGCCAAAAACAGAAATCAAAATAGATACAACTATCAAACAAAGTTCAGGCATTAAACAAATCGTAATCACCAACAAAAAAGACACTCCTGTTGATCCGGGTCCGGGTACACCTACTGATCCAGGTACGCCTACAAACCCAGGTACGCCTACCGATCCGGGTACACCTACGAGTCCGGGCTCAGGCAAAAAACATGATAAGGACCCTGAAATAACTGAACCTCCGGCGACGCCTGTTACGCCCGTAACAACCGAAGAGCCGAAAATTATTGAGGATGAGGATGTTCCGTTGGGCGTTCCGGTTATTGAACAGCCACCTGTAGAACCAGAGGCGCAACCATCCGCTGAACCAGGGGTGCAACCTGAGACACCGGAAGCCGATCCTCACCAGGAGCCTTCTCCGCCCGTGAAGATTGAAGAAGACCCAGTACCTAAGGGTGTAATCCGCCTACCCGCAGAAAAACCAGAGAATCCAAGTGATCCGGGTCATACACCCAAGGTGGATACATTGCCAAAGACAGGAGAAAACAGTCCTGCTCCCTTCTATGTAAGTGGCATGTTCTTAATTCTTCTGGGGGCCTATCTGGGTTATAGACGAACGCATAAAAAATAAATAACATTTTATAATCAAAAATCCCCCTTCTCAGCTCATCACTAGCGAGAAGGGGAATTATTTTACATGTCCGATCTATGGATTACTGTATTAGGAGGCTTTTCAATTGCGTAAGCTGGCATACGTGAGCATCATGTTAGGAATCATCATTATGTTATTTCCTACCGCTAATGAATGGTTGGAAAATCAAAAGCAAAAAGAGCTATTACAGGAAGCTGAATCATTATCAAATACAGATACATCGACACTGACTCCCGAAATGATGAAAGGCTATACAAATTTGTCCAATTGGCTGACAAATACTGCAGCAGTGGATGGGCCACAATTGTCTCAAACCACTCCCCCATCGTCAGCTTCAGAGCAAGCCCCAATCGCTACAATCCAGATTGATCGTATCGGGCTGGAACTTCCTGTACTCGAAGGTGCAACCCAACAGCATATGAGATATGCAGCCGTACATATGTCGGAAACTGCGACACTCGGCCAGGTGGGGAATGCTGCCATAGCCGCTCATCGCTCACGAACAACTGGACGTTTATTTAACCGGCTTAATGAGGTGAAAATCGGAGATCAGATTCTAATTCACACTCGGGGTGAAAAATACGTATACAAGGTCTACAACATCTCAGTCGTCACTCCTTCAAATGTCTCCGTTTTAAAAAGCATCAAGAAACAAAAGCTTCTCACACTAATTACCTGTGACCCTCTTGTAAATCCGACACATCGACTCATCGTTCATGCCAGACAACTAACCTAATGCCGCTAATAGAAGCGGAATAACCTATAAACTATATTGGTGGTGACCCCATTGAGTATATCTTTAACAGCCTTACTTCTAATCGGTCTAACTTTGGCGCTGTGGATATATACGTTAATTTTTTTACATTCTGTGATGATGGAAAGAAATTTGCTGCGGAAACTTGCCTATCAGGACCCTGTAACGGGTCTATTCAATCGGAATGCACTTGAGCTATTTTGGAAACGAAGCAACGGCAAGGAAGCCTTTGCTATTATGTATCTTGATCTGGATGGATTCAAAGCCATTAATGACACATATGGACATCAAATCGGTGATAAGCTGCTCAGACGGGTAAGCGATCATTTACTCCAGGTAACAAACTCCCATCAGAAAGCTTTTCGAATCGGTGGTGACGAATTTCTACTCATTATGAAGGATTATGATGCCGATCAGGTCACAGTTCTGGCAGAACTGCTGCTGCAAAAAATCAGCGTTCCTTATAACATCCAGGGAATCAATCTTCAAGTTACAGGTAGCATCGGGATTACTATGCATCCTTCTCCGAAGAAGCCCCTGCCTTCTTTACTGAAAGAGGCCGATATCGCCATGTACCAAGCGAAAGGAATGGGGAGAAACCGCTATGCTGTATACCAGAGGATCAAACAGAGGCCAAACGTCAGATCATATGGTACTGCACGAGTGATAAAGTTTGCAGCTGGTTTTCGAAAAAAAACAAAGATCCAAAGTATACAACAAATGGCAGCTCTCTAACACTAACAAAAATACCCGTAACAACAAATCAGGCGGGTAAGGTCCTGTTTATCCAGGATTATACCCGCCGATAAAACATTCCTACTCCACCTTACCCTTGGCAATCAGCTTGAAATCATCAAAGTGGAATCCTGGTGCAACAACACAGGTTACCAGCACAGGCTCATCCCCCAGCGGACGTGCCGTTTGCCATACAGTTCCTGGTACGAGTGCTTGTGGATGTTGTCCTGCCTCCACATCTGCACCAACGATAATTACCGTTTCTTCGCCAGGTTCTTCTCCGCTTCCACCCAATTTTAACTCTATAGGGCTTCCACTATGGTACAACCACAGCTCGTCAGAATGGACCACATGCCACTCGGAGAACTCACCCGGATGCAGCAAGAAATACGTAGACGAAGCTGCAAAGCGCGGACCGGAATACACATCCGGCAGTACAGGCTTCGGAATTTGAAAATTGGCCTTCCACATCTCTTTGTACCAGCCGCCTTCTGGATGGGGCTCCATGCCCAATGCCGTGACTAGCGGTGAAATAGCTTTCGTCATTGTCTATCCTTCCTTTACCCTAAATTCCTTCTTCCCTACTGTAAAACATAGCGCTGCTTTTGTCACGTTTCTCCCTCTGCATGTCGAGGTTTCATAGTTTATGTCAAACTAAATAACATTAAATTGTGGATATATATTCGTTTTCATCATATAAATAACAAATAACTAGTATAAAAACAGCCAAAAATACCTTTCACGTAAAGTTTATTGACATAAAATCTTGTTTTTTATTGTAAGCTTATAGTATCATGAGAGAAATTTCGAAATTCTAATAGAACTGCATCTTGTCATTCCGTCTACTAAGCGATGTATTCAAGTCAAAAAAGGGGTGAGCTCTCTGATCCATTTTCGCAATGTCAACAAGCATTACGGTCACTTTCATGTACTTAAAGACATCAATCTTCAGATTAAGGAGGGCGAGGTCGTTGTCATCATCGGTCCCTCCGGCTCAGGTAAAAGCACCCTGCTTCGCTGCATCAATCGTCTGGAAACGATATCTGATGGGGAGCTAATCGTTAACGATGTCCCCGTGCATGACAAAAAAATTGATATTAACGCCTTCCGCCGCAATATCGGGATGGTGTTCCAGCATTTCAATCTGTATCCCCACAAAAAGGTGATTGAGAACATTGTACTGGCACCGATGAAGGTACTGGGCATCCCGAAAGAAGAAGCTATTCAAACTGCCCTCACCTATCTGAAGCGTGTCGGAATTGAAGAAAAGGCACAGAGCTACCCCGCCCAATTGTCCGGTGGACAGCAACAGCGGGTTGCAATTGCCCGTGGACTCGCAATGAATCCGAAAATTATGCTGTTTGACGAGCCGACTTCAGCTCTGGACCCCGAAACGATCGGAGAGGTGCTGGATGTCATGCGCTCGCTTGCCCATCAAGGCATCACGATGGTCATCGTCACTCATGAAATGGGCTTTGCCCGTGAAGTGGCTGACCGCGTGATTTTTATGGACAAAGGACAGATCTTGGAAGACAGCCAGCCTGCTGAGTTTTTTCAGAATCCGGGTGAAGAACGGGCTCGTTTGTTCCTGAGCCGTCTGATTCATCATTAAACGGACTATTATTAATGCAATAAAAATTGAAAGGGGATCATTTTGATGAGAAAAAGATTTCAGTGGAGTACTTTGGTGCTGGTTGCATTATCCTGTCTGCTCGTCTTGGCAGGTTGTGGAGGCAAACAAGAAGCAGCAACGTCGGGGAATGAGTCAGCAGCTCCCAACGGGCTGGAAGCCATCAAACAGCGTGGCAAACTGGTCGTTGGGGTGAAGTACGACACCAAGTTATTCGGACTAAAAGATCCGGCTAGCGGGAAAGTCGAGGGCTTTGATATCGACATCGCCAAGGCTGTAGCCAAGCATATTTTTGGTGATGAAACCAAGCTCGAACTCAAGGAAGTCACGTCCAAAACACGAATCACCTTACTGCAAAATGGGGACATCGACGCTATTATCGCCACGATGACCATTTCGGATGAGCGCAAAAAACAGGTCGATTTCAGCGATGTCTACTTTAATGCAGGTCAATCCCTACTCGTGAAAAAAGGAAGCCCGATCACCGGTCTGGAGTCCCTGACACCCGATACCAAGGTACTCGCTGTTAAAGGCTCTACCTCCGCAAAAAATATCCGCGAAAAAGCGCCCAAAGCAACGATTTTAGAGTTCGAAAACTATCAAGATGCCTTCAACGCCCTCAAGGCAGGTAAAGGGCAAGCGCTGACGACCGATAACTCTATTCTGCTTGGCATGCAACAGCAAGATCCGAATTATACCCTAGTAGGTGGGAACTTCACAGAGGAACCTTACGGTATTGCAGTGAAAAAGGGGCAGACCGAACTGCTGCAAGCCATTAATGATACGATCAAGGAACTGAAAAGCAATGGTGAATACGATAAGCTGCATGAGCAATGGCTTGGGGTTAAACCCGAATAATGATCTTGTGAAGGAGCCGCGATTGCGTGCTCCTTCCTTTCTTAGCTCTGGATAAGGAGGTATACCCGTAGATGCTAACTTTTGATATCAACGTACTTTTCGATCATGGCGACCGTTTCAGAGAAGGCTTGCTTCATACCGTTCAAGCTAGTGTTATTGCCTTGATCGGAAGCTTCATTCTGGGGGCAATCATTGCCATCTTCCGAATTGCGCCTTTTAAATGGCTAAACTGGATCGGTACTGTCTATGTAGAGGTCATCCGCAATATTCCATTGCTGATTGTTGTACTGTTTTTTTATCTCGGTCTTCCCACTCTGGGCATCCCCTTGGACGGCTTTGTATCTGGAACGCTTGGATTGACTGTGTACACAGCCTCTTTTATTGCAGAAGCTATACGTGCCGGCATTCAATCTGTACCCAAGGGACAATTTGAAGCGGCAAGGTCCTCCGGGTTGAATTACAACCAGACGATGATCAGCATTATTTTACCGCAAGCCATTAAAATTGTACTGCCTGCAATCGGCAACCAATTCATCAATCTGGTCAAAAACTCTTCCGTGCTGGCCATTGTGGCTGGACTGGATCTCATGTATTACTCGGACCTCATTAACTCAGATACCTTCCTGCCCATCACAGTCTATGCGATCACGGCGCTGCTGTATCTTGTATTGACGGTTCCACTCAGCTTTCTTGTGCTATATATGGAGCGACGCTTTTCCAAAACATCCTAAGGAGGGAAGCCCGTATGGATTTCGGTGGATTGTTTGCATGGCCTAATGTGCGTTTTATTCTGGAGGGCTTCCTGCTCACGCTGGAGGTCGCTATTTACTCTATCATATTCAGCTTCGCTCTCGGTATTGTGTTCGGCATCCTGCGCTATACCCGTATACCTGTCCTTTCACAGGTTGCAGCCTTTATCATTGATCTGATTCGCAACCTGCCCTTATTGCTCATTATTTTCTTCATCGGCATGGTTTTGCCATCCATCGGATTATCGATTTCCCTCAAGTGGGCAGCCATTACAGGACTGTCGATCTTCGAGGGAGCCATGATTGCCGAAATTGTACGCAGCGGTCTCAATTCGGTTCATAAAGGACAGCTGGAAGCCGCACGTTCCTCCGGTCTAAGCTATTCTCAAACCTTATGGCATATCATTCTACCCCAAGCGCTTCGTCGCATGGTACCTCCTATTGTCAGCCAGTTCATTTCCCTATTCAAGGATACCTCACTGGCTGTCATTATCAGTTTGCCGGAGCTGACGCATAACATTCAGATCGTCGGTGGACAAAATCAATCTTTTGTCATTCCAGCTCTGCTGTTCGCTGCTTTCCTGTACTTTGCCGTTAATTACAGTATGTCACTGATTGCACGCAGGCTAGAAGTTCGTACACATTAAAGCACGTAGTACTCATCAGGGTTGCCACTAGTTGGAACACTCTGTTAGTACAGCTTGTATCTTTTCAATCAATCGCTTCACTGCTTCTCCCTGGTAACGGTCAGACCGATAAATCAACTCTAGCTGACCTTGGGGCACGCCACGCAAAATAGGCACCGTGCAAAAAAGTGAACGATCCAGTTCGGCCGCAAGGGACTTCGTCTGTAGGGTTACGGCAAGTCCCTCCTGCACCCAGCGTAGGATTGAAGGTATAGAATTTGTTTCCAGGACGGTTGCAAAGGGATACCCGCGATCACGGAAGCATTTCTCAATCAGCTTCCTGCCGGGATGGCACTCTGGCTGCATCGCCCAGGGTACATGCCTCAATTCGTCCAGCATAAGGGAAGAACGATTGGAAAATGCATGATTTACGGGGACAATAAGACAGTAGTTCTCTGTGCGAAGAGGAAGCTGGACAAGCCTTTCATCTGTACCCGAATGTAGGGTGATGCCAACGTCCACACGGTTATCCAGCAGCTGTTCTGTTACATCAAAGGATGGACAGATGTGCAAGCTGATTTTAGAAAATGACCGATGAAAGTGGGCAAACATCTCTTGCAACGACTCCTCTAGCTCCGGTAATGCGATACCAATCCGTAAACTGCCGCGTTGCTCGGTACGCAGTTCCTCAATAGAAGCCTTCGCTTGCTGTAAATCTTTGAGCGCATGCGCACTGTGTTGCAGCAGCAGTTTCCCGGCATCTGTCATTTTGATTTTCTTGCCTGCACGGTCAAAGAGCGTCATGCCCAGTTCCTCTTCCAGCGCCTTAATTTGCAAGCTAAGCGTGGGTTGAGAGATACCGATCTTTTCCGAAGCCTTCGTAAAATGCAGTTCCTCGCATACGGCTATGAAGTATTGAAGCTGACGTATTTCCGTCTTCCTTCTCTCCCTTCGAGAATCCCCAGAATGTTTGCATGAACAGGCCAAAAGAAGCGCGAGATCGGATCAATCCGGTTCGCGCTTCTTCAGGCTATTGCGCTTTTTTAGATTATTGGGCTACTTCTGCTTTTTCCGCAGTTAACGTAATATTCGCAAACGCGTCTGCATCGTACTCCTTGCCGCGGGTAATATCGTAATTGGCTACCCGATTATTTACTGCCTCCAATGAGTAACGGAATAACGTCGGTACAATCGGCGCCTCCTCGCTCATATACGCCTGCCACTGATTGTATATATCTTTACGATAATTGTCGTCAAAGGCTTTCACAGACACCCCTTCCTGCAACAGCTTATCATTCTCTTCACTGGTAAAGCGCGAGTAGTTAAAGCTGGCTCCGCGTCCATACAGCCCACTAGGGTTTACATCTGTACCTGTACTCCATGCGCCGCCAAAAATATCAATGCCCGGGTCATCCTTCTGCACACGGTCATAGAAAGAATTGAACTCCAGCAGACGACCGTCCACCAGTTCGACATGAAGCCCGACATCCTTCCAATTTTGCAAATAAAACTTAGCCAGCGATTCGGCCGTCGCATCCCCGCTCATTGCTGCATAATGGAGCACCAGTTCCTTGCCCTTAGGGTCTTCACGGTATCCATCTCCATTGGTATCCACATATCCTGCCTCGTCCAGCAGCTTTTTCGCCTTGTCTGGATCATACGCAATGCCCTTCGCATTCACATCATGGTATCCCTTGAAGGCGGGCGGGATCAGGGATGTCGCAGGAGTCCGAAGCCCATGATAGAGCTGCTTGCCAACCTGCTCATTATTCAGCGCGTAGCCAAGGGCCTGACGCAATGACTTGTTCCCCAGCTTGGCGTTCGGGTCCATAATATTTAGACTCTTGGCCTGATCGAATTTGCCCAGCTTAAAGCCTACATAGCTATAAGACAATTCCTCCTGACCGAGAAACTGTACATTTTTCGGATTACTGGCCTCATTGTAACGGGTAGTTGGATAGCTGGCCCAGTCGATTTCTCCGCTTTTCAACGCCTCAGTAATGACATTCGGATTCACAACCTTCAGATGAAGGCCATCCAACTTGGGCGCACCGCGGAAATAATCTTCATTTTTGACGAATTCCACAGATTCACCTGTGACCATAGATTTAATTTTGAATGGCCCATAGCCAATCGGATGTTTACGGACAGGGTCAGATCCAGCCATATCCTTTACGGGAATGTTCCGGAATACCTTCTTCTCCAGTGGTGTGGACCAAAGTCCCGACTTTACCGAAGGATTAGGTTCCTTAAAATGAATGGTAACCTCTTTCTCATTCAGCACCTTGACGCCAGAAATGGTCTTGGCCTTGCCGGCGTGATAATCTTCCATACCTACAATGTTGGTCATAAAACTATCATAACGTGGACCTTCATAGTCTTTGTGGCCGATCACTTCATAGGAAAAAGCATAGTCCTCTGCCGTTACGGGATTACCATCTGTCCAGTTCAGCTTGGGATCAATTTTGACAGTCACCGCCTTATTGTCTGCGGAAAAGGAAATCGTCGCCGCTCCTTTATCGTCAATATTCAGATTGGAATCAATCGAAAACAGGGAAGGGTAGAAAAACTGGAAGACTTCAAAATCCGGATTTCCATCATAAAATACAGGATTCAGAATACCTTCAAAAGGGGTATCGGACACGAGTGCATAATTGATGATGCCGCCCTTAATCGGGGGGTTATCGTTCTTGACCGCCTTTGCCAGCGCAGTCGCATTCACCTGCTTGCTGTCGGCCCCTGATCCACCTGTACCGTCAGACGATTTTGCTCCATTCGAAGCGGAAGGCGAGCCGCTGCATGCAGCCAAAGAAAGCACCAAAATGGCAGATAGAACAGGCAGAATTCCTTTTTTCCAGCGTTTAACCATTGTAAACCCCTCCTTGTTGTTGTCCTTATCCTTGAATTTCGGTTTAACCCAATCGTTGTTTGGCATCAGTGGCACGTTTGAGCGCCTGACCGATAAAGTTGATTGCCAGCATTAGCACCAATATAAGCAGTGAGGCAGGCAACCACATCCACCAGTTGTTCTGCAATACATCCGGGTCATTCGCATAACTCACCAGTGTCCCCAAGCTCGGAGTAGATTCCGGCAAGCCAAAGCCGAGATAGGAAAGCCCGGTCTCGATCCCGATATTTCCCGCAAGACTGAGCGTTAGATTAACAATCACAACAGAGCTGAGATTGGGCAGCACACCCAACCAGATGATCTTCCAATTGGGTGTGCCAAGGGTTTTGGAAGCCTGCACGTAGTCCAGTTCCCGCTCAGACAGCACCTTGGCCCGGATCAGGCGCGCTTTTCCAATCCATAAAAAGGCAGTCATAATAAAAATAAAGGAACCTATGCCGCTTTTGGGCACAATGCTGACAAATACGATAACCAGCATCAAGAATGGAAGCACCAGGATAAAATCAATGATTCGCATGATGATGTTATCAACCAGTCCTCCATAAAACCCAGCCAGTAAGCCCAGCGTCAAGCCGATGGCGGCGGATAACAAAGTAATCGTAAAGCCAATGGTAAAGGAATTGCGGGCCCCAATGACCAGCTGGCCGAATATATCCCTGCCCGCTCGGTCCGTACCCAGCCAATGCACCGAACCGGGAGCTTCGCGGATCGCACCCAAATCGACCGTCGTGACTACATCCTGATTGACAAACAGGACAGAGGCATATATAAAAATCAAGAACAGAGCCACAAATCCAATGGAAATCAAGGCCATTTTGTCACGTACGAGTTCACGACGCAGTACAGACCAGCTAGACGGTGATTTACGAATGATTTCCGGCGAGAAGACGTCCTCCACCTGCATAGACACCATAATCCCTCCTTTTCTCTAGACTTGTTCTCTATTCAATTCGAATGCGGGGATCGACCTTGCTTAGGATGACATCAGATAAAAGGGTCCCTAATAGTGCCAAGAAGCCGGAGATCATGACCAGTGCGTTCACAACTGAAAAGTCCCGTTGGGTGATGGACTGAAGAAATAGCTGGCCCAACCCCGGATAACCAAAAATAGATTCTAGGAAAACGTTGCCCGCAATCACACCCGTCAGGTCGTAGCCCAAGAAAGCAGCAATGGGTAATAAAGAGTTTTTGAAAATATGACGGGAATAGATCTTTCCTTCGGGTACCCCCTTGGAACGCGCCGTTTTCACAAAATCCTTCAGACGTGTGTCAATGACCTCATTGCGCAAATACTGAATCGTAGCCGTTGTACTGAGCAATGCGCCTGTAACCGCCGGTAGAATGAGGTGATATGACTTATTCACGTAATATGACCATGTCCCCGGCTCTACACCTACATCCACACTGCCGCTGGTTGGAAACCAGCCAAGCCTGAACCCAAACACGTACAACAACAGCAATGCGAGTATAAATAGAGGTGTCGCAAAGCTGAGATAGGTATACCCGACCACGGTTTTATCCAGCAGACTATGCTGATAACGACCGCTGAGTACTCCCAGCGGAATGGCGATCAGATACGTTAGAACCAGAATCACAACACCCAGAAAGAACGTGTTCCCCAAACGACTGCCAATCAAATCGGTAACGCTAATTTTATGTACATAAGATTTGCCCAGATCCCCATGAGCAAGCTGGACGAGCCAGTTCCCATACTGCACCCACACCGGGTCATTCAATCCCAGTCTTTGTCGCTGTTCTTCCAGTGAAGCCGGATTTAGATTGGGAGTTGAAGTGATGAGCCCTGTCAGGGCATCCCCTGGCATAGCCTTAGCTAGGAAAAATATAAGCACACTCAGTGCAAAAAGTTGAGGGATCATAACCAGCAGCCGGCGCATTGTAAATTTCCACATATTCTGTCCCCCCTTATGGTAGCGCGACTTGATGGGATGAACTTACTGACTTTAGTGCAAACGGCTTTCCACTCGCGTCTAGATGTTTGGGCAGCTCTGACTTGTAAGAGGATAAAAGCTTTTGCCTTTTTTGAGCATTTTCCAGCCGTTTCGCAGGATCGATACTGGGAATGGTGGCAATAAGCCGCTGGGTATACAAATGCTGTGGACGCTCATAAATATCTTGCTCGCTCCCCTGTTCCACTAAGCGACCTCGGTACATGATGCCGATTTGGTCGCACATATGGCGGATAATCCCCAGGTCATGACTAATGAACAAATACGTCAATTTGAACTCCCGCTGCACATCCTTCATAAAATTAAGCACCTGTGCCTGCACAGAAACGTCAAGCGCTGATACGGGCTCATCTGCAATAATCAGTTTTGGGTTTAATGTCAGCGCACGCGCAATCCCGATCCTTTGCCGCTGTCCCCCGGAAAATTCATGCGGATATTTGTAGGCCGCATCAGCGTTCAAGCCAACCTTTTCCAGCAGCATCTGTACTTTCCGCCGTTCTTCCTCATTACTCAGCCTTTCAAAGTTTCGCAGTGGTTCAGCAATGACATCCAATACGCGCTTGCGCGGGTTAAGCGAAGAATAGGGGTCCTGAAAAATCATCTGAATGTCTCTACGCAGCGGATGGCGGTTATTACGACTCAGAGCCGTAAGATCCTTGCCATTAAAAAGAATCTGTCCGCTCGTCAGCTTATTCAGGCCGATAATCGTTCTTCCTGTCGTCGTCTTTCCACAGCCGGATTCTCCTACTAGCCCGTATGTTTGGCCTGCCTCTATGCTGATCGACACGCCATCCACTGCTTTTACCTGATCAACGACACGCTGGAAAAAACCGCCGCGCACCGGATAATGAACCTTTAAATCATTTAGCTCTAGTAGTGCCATGAGCAGCCTCTCCCTTTGTCTCATCTTCAAAATGAAAATGCTGGTAACATGTACAGCGGACCCAATGGCCGGGAGAAATTTCACTTAATCGGGGATGGTCTTCATGCATTCTCTGCTGAATCCAAGGAATACGCGAAGCAAAGCGACAGCTATTGCGAGGAATATCTTGCAAGGAGGGAACAATACCACCGATGACATGCAGCGGTTCTCCCTTGGTATGCGATCCCGGCATGGAGGCTAGCAAGGAACGCGTATACGGATGCTGCGGATGCCGAAATAATTCAAAAACATCTGCGCTTTCCACGATTTCTCCGGCATACATGACCACCACACGGTCGGCTACTTCGGCCACAACGCCAAGATCGTGCGTAATCAGAATAATTCCGCTTCCGGTCTCCTGTTGAAGCTGTTTGAGCAAGTCAAGAATTTGCGATTGAATGGTTACATCGAGCGCAGTCGTCGGCTCATCTGCAATAATAAGAGAGGGTCGGCAAGCTATGGCAATCGCGATCATCACACGCTGGCGCATCCCTCCTGAAAGTTCATGCGGATACTGTTCATACACACGTACGGGGTTGGGTATATCCACGCTTTCCAGTAGCTCCAGTACACGTTCCCTTTTTTGCTTCGTAGATAGGGACGTATGATAATCGAGATTTTCCTCGATCTGCTTACCAATGCACATTAACGGGTTAAGTGCTGTCAGCGGGTCCTGAAAGATCATGCCAATGCCCGCTCCGCGGATTTTATTCATTTGCCCTGAGGAGAGACGGATCAGATCCGTGCCTTTAAAAAGGACCTTTCCTTCGACACGTGTTCGCTCCATGTCATGCAGTTGTGGGATCGAAAGCGCCAGCGCGCTTTTGCCACAACCGGATTCTCCGACTACAGCCAGCACTTCATTGGGATTGACCGTCAGATCCAGATGGTCGACTGCGGGGTGATATTGATCCTTGATGCGAAAAGATACGGATAATCCCTTAATCTCCAACACGGGTTTGATATTCAATGCCCGCTTCCTCCATTCTCCATGGTCTTGTCCCGCTTATTCTCACCATGTTTGATGTTTAAAACCTCTCATGAACATTACATACCGTTTTTGTCGGAATAATTTGAATACATCCTATCACCAGTATATGGATATATCAATTAAGATTATGCTATCAACATCATTTAAAAAATCAATGATCCAGCAGTAGCGCGACTTTCCTGGCACAAAATGTAATCAAATAACCAACCACAGGTTAATTTTCATCACAAAAAAGCCGTTTGATCCCCTACAGAGGATCAAACGGCAAACTAGCACCCAACCACTCACACTGAATTCTTTACGTTTATTACGAAGCCGCTCCATAGGAGCCCGACTTGAACGTTTTTGGATCGTACCATTTGTAGCCTGCTGCTGGAGCAGACCAAGGCTCGGGTTGCGGTTCTGTGGAAGCCGCAGGCTCCTCAAACGGCAGAAGCTTCGTCGGTTGATCCAGCGTTAAACCTGCCACATCGGATAATTTGGTGTAGTCCTGCTTCCACGCAAGCCATTGGACCGTTTGCACCAGGAAGGTGGCATCGTCCACTTCCTTGAAACCATCATATGTCTTTTTCGACTGTCCGTTTTCTTCACGCGCATATTTCGGTGTAGCATCTTCTACAGGGGAAGAATCACCGATAAATGCTGCCTTGCCTTGACCTACCTTGGAGATCGCAGCATAAGGCCCTTCCGCACGGCCTCCGCCGTTATAGACACCCTGGTCTACAGCATTGCCCCATTTATTCGTACCTGTAGGGATATAGGCAATTCCTTTGGCTTTGGTAGGATCAATAATAGCCAGCGTAGATCCCGCATGCATGGCAATCGAGCGTACACCCTTGGTAATGCCAAAGGATTGATCTGCGGCTACAATGTCCGTAGCATTCACGTCACCGAGCGCATTGTAACGGAAACGAACACCAAAGTTGGTTGCCAGCCAATCGGAGCTAGTTAACCCCTGCATCGCCGGTGATGCTGCTTCTTCTGTAGTCATGCCTTTGGCCGGATTAGTATAGGCTCCACGACGGTAGCCATTCATAACCTCAGAGGAATCCCAACGGTTTTTGTTACGGTCCGCATTATAGTGGTCGGAGATGAAGAAGACACTTCCCCCGTTATTCACATATTGCAGCAGGGCAGCCTGCTCGGATGCCTTAAAGGCAACATTCGCTTCACCGATGATGAACACATCATATTGGCGCAGCTTATCATAGGTTATGGCCTGTTCTCCATAAGTAAAAGGAATGGGACGGTTCAGTTGGTCCACTGTAAAACCTACATTACGCAGTCCATTGGCAAAGTCGGAGAAGGCGCCTTCAATGACCCAATCTGCTGCCCCAGCCGTCTGTGCGTGCGTATTATCGAACAGCACCTTTTTACCTTTGCCATCCGGCAGTGTAGTACCGGGTTGACCCGGGTTACCAGGATTAGGCTCGCCAGGTTCACCTGGTTCACCCGGCTCGCTTCCGTTCACCAGTTCAACAGCGCTTGGGCTTTTCACTCCACCAAAATTATTGTAGGCGCCGAGTGTACCCGTCACACGGATTTTGTTGCCAATCAGCTCAGGATGGCCTGTTAGCCCAAATTGCCCTCTGTACGCTGATGTCAGCTGTACATCCAATAGATTAGACGTGCTACGTTCATTGGCCTGGTCGGCAATCAGTACGTTAAAATCATTCGCAAACGGAGAAGAAAAATTAGCCGTTTTCGATCCGGTAGCATGTCCGACGATGTAACCTTCCACCGTCACTGTGCCTCCACTGCCTTGGCGCTGAAGTGCCTCGGCTACTGTCAGTGCTCCCTCCGCTTTGACCTGACCGAATGGAACGAAGATCCCGATCAGCAGCGATACGATCGCTGCCAGATGCAGCACCCCTTTCAAGCGTGAACCTGTGAACCGCAAGCCTTTTACCATACGTCAATATCCCTCCTATAATTCCATAAATGTACTTGTCCTCTATCAGATTAGCTGTCTATCTTCTAATTCCTTCCTGATTTCATCCATAATTATGTAAATTTTAATCTCTTTTATCGGAAACTCGCTTGTTTATGTAAAAAATGAACCCTGCGATTGACACCGAGCACGGCATACATTACGCTAAGAAAGATATGTAGAACGGTATACGCGAATGAAGATGACGGGAGAGTCTGTCCAGGGGCTTACACGCTGGCGGCACCGAAGGAGCAAGACGCCAACACCCGGCTGGCGGATAATCTCTCAGGTCCATGTATCGTCATCTGACGCAACTCTGGAGAGAGCGCAAGCCACCCAAGGGGTAAGGCGGTAAGGACACCGCACGAAACTCTCAGGTAACGAGGACAGAGATAAGGGAAACTTCCTTATCCTGTCCTTTTTTGCGCTCACATTGTACGTCAGCATTAGGAACCGTCATAGCCGCGCAAAAACGCGGAAATACCATATACTATGGTACTAGAACATACAGGGGGCCACACCATGCGTTTCAAAGATGTATTTTCCATTATCGGTCCGGCCATGACCGGACCTTCCAGTTCACACACTGCAGGCGCGGTGCGGCTTGCACGCGTTGCCCGTCACTGGCTCGGGACGCAGCCTGACCGTGCTCGCATGACACTGTACGGCTCCTTCGCTGACACATACAAAGGACACGGTACAGACCTAGCGCTCATCGCAGGACTGCTCAATTACGATACAGACGACCATCGAATTCCAGATGCCGAGCAATGGGCGGAGCAGGCCGGGATGACCGTGGAATTTGCCGTCAGCGGACTACCCGCCCCCCATCCGAACACCGTCCGTTTTGAGCTGTGGAAGGGTGAGGATCAGCGCACACTGCTGGGTTCCTCCATCGGCGGTGGCAGCATCCATGTCCAGCAGCTCAACGAATTCCGAGTCAACCTAACCGGAGAGCTGTCTACGTTGGTGCTTCTTCACTCGGATAAGCCCGGTACATTAGGTGCGGTGACTTCAGCGCTCGGCGCTGCTGACATTAACATTGCCTATATGCACGTGGATCGCAAAGGTCGGGATGGAGAAGCACTTACAGCCATCGAAACGGACAGTCCTCCTACGGCTGAATTAATCGCAAAACTACAATCCTTACCACATATGTACGAAATTAAAATGATTAATTTGAAAAAAGGAGCTGAATCTGATGCGATTTAGCCATCTGCATGAAATCAGCGCTATATGCGCTGAGGAATCCACCACGATTGGCCGCCTGATGATTCAAGAGCAGGTACAAGAGACGAATTCAACGGAAGAAGAAATCTTCCGCCAAATGTCTGATTATTATGAAGTCATGAAAGAGGCTGTTCATCGTGGTCAGACGCAAGACACCGTATCCCGCAGTGGATTAACGGGCGGCGACGGCAAGCGCTTAGCCGAATATCTGCGGACAGGGGAAACCTGCTCCGGCGATGCCTCCGCGCTCGCCATGGCTTATGCGCTCTCCGTGTCGGAGGTTAATGCGTCCATGGGGCGCATTGTCGCCACGCCCACTGCAGGTTCATGCGGAGTCATCCCCGGTGTGTTCATTAGTGCGCAGGAGCGGTTCGGCTGGGATGATGAGCATATGGTGCACGGCTTGTTCGCAGCCGGAGCCATTGGCTACGTCATCGCCAACAATTCCTTCATTTCCGGCGCGGAGGGAGGCTGTCAGGCTGAGATTGGTTCAGCCATCGGGATGGCCGCTGGCGCTATGGTCGAGCTACGCGGTGGCACACCTGAGCAGGCCGTTCACGCCGTAGGCCTAGCGCTCAAGAACACGCTCGGCCTGATATGCGACCCCGTCGCCGGACTCGTCGAGATTCCGTGTATCGTGCGCAACGGGCTGGGAGCCGTGACCGCACTTGCCGCAGCGGATATGGCTTTGGCGGGTGTGCGCAGCGCCATTCCGTCTGACGAAGTCATTGACGTGATGCTTGAAGTCGGCAGCGCAATGCCGTCAAAGCACCGCGAGACCGCCAAAGGCGGCTTGGCCCAGACACCGACCGGCAAGCGTTTGACCGAATCCCTTACTCGCAACACATCGGTCAAAAAGGATAAGTCATAATTGGGGTAACCTCCTCTGTATTAAGAAGCGAGTACGTCCCTTAAGAATAAAAGAGCAAGCATGCCGTCCCTAGACGTATGCTTGCTCTTTTTCTTTTCAGTCGGTTACAGATTACTGAACGGTTACCTGTACCTTCGTCATTTTACCAGCATATTTTACTGTAATTACAGCTTTGCCTTTACCCTGTGCTTTAATGTTACCGTCTTTGACGGTCGCAACGATAATTCTGGATGAGGACCAGACAGCCGGCTTGGAAACATCCTTCTCCGACTCATCCTTATACGTGGCTGTAGCCGTAACCTTAGCCAGCTGCCCTGCCTTCAAAGTCAAGGCGACTTTGTCCGTTTGCAGATATTTAAGCGTATCAACATCAACAGGCACGCTGATCACCTTACCGCCGAACTTCGCCTGAATGTTAGCTTTACCGTAGCTGACCGCGGTAACCTGACCCTTTTTGACGGTGGCTACCTTATAATTGGACGTTTTCCATTCAGCTTGAGTTGTAACATCCTTTTCTTTACCATCACTGGATTTAACCACAATCGCAATCGTTTTTTGATCCCCGGATTTCAGTGATAACGCAATGGCATCCGCTTCAATCTTTTGCGCTACGTCTACTTCTACCGTAAATGTAATGGTTTGCTTGCCATATGAAGCAGTGATCGTTGCCTTACCGCTAGCATTAGCTTTGATCAAACCTTCGCTAACTTCAACTACTTTTACATTGCTAGTAGTCCAAGTGGCGTCCTTGGTTACGTCTGTTTTTGTACCGCCACTCTTAACGCCTGATACTTTCAGCTGCTTCGTTTCCTGAGCACCGAGTGCAATTACGCGCGAGTCTGTTTCCAAACGGTCTACAAGGCCCACTTGTACGTTTATCGTCAGTTTTTTGCCGTTATAGGTTGCGGTAATAACCGCTTTACCGGCCGCTTTACCCGTAATCGTTCCCTTGGACACAGAAGCAATATCTTCCGCACTTGAAGTCCATTCTGCATCCTTTGTAACATCTTCCTTACGCCCGTCCGCATAAGTAGCCGTCAGAGTCGCAGTATAGTCCTCATTAATATCTATCGTTGCCGTTTTAGAGGACAAAGATAGATCACCAGGTACGTTTACGGATACGGTAGCTGTGGCTGTTTTGCCGCCATAAGAAGCTGTGATCGTTGCCTCACCTGTTTTATAACCTGTGACTTCTCCCCCGCTGACAAAAGCGATATCTTCATTACTGGACTTCCACTCTGCTTTACTTGTGATATCTTCTTCCGTCCCTGTTACATAGGTTGCGGTCAGCTTGAGCTTTTTGGATTCCTTAGCATTCAAGCTCAGCTTGTCCTCGCTTAAATCCAGAAATCTAGAGGTTTCAATATCTGTCTTGATCGAAACCGTCTTATCTCCGTACTTAGCGGTCACTGTAGCCGACCCCGCTCCAATGGCCATAATCGTTCCTTTATTCACTGTTGCAATTTTTTCATCGCTTGATGTCCAAGCAGCTTTATCTGTGATATCTGTTACCGTACCATCCGGGTACACAGCAGATACCTGTATTTTTTTTGATTCATCCAAACGGAGAAAAATATTGGTTTCGCTGGCTTTCAGCTTATTCGTCTGATCCACATCCACCGCAATCGTAGCGGACATCGTGCCATATTTACCTGTGATTGTCGCCTTCCCTGTGCTATAGCCGGTAATAGTGCCTTTCAGAACATCTGCCACGGCTGTATTGCTGGAGCTCCACTCGGCAGACTCTGTAACATCCTGAGTCGATCCATCCGGGAACGTGGCTGTCAATTTAACCTTCTCCGTATCTTTTAACAAAAGAGAAACCTCTGATGTACTGGCATCCAGCCGTTTAACCTGCTCTACCTGTACAGCAATCGTTACGGTCTGTTGTCCATATACAGCCTTAATATTAGCTGAACCTGCTCCCTGAGCAGTAACTAATCCGTTGACTACAGTCGCTACCTTCTGATTATCCGAAGTCCAGGTCGCATCACCTGAAACCTGAGCTGTTGTATTATCACTGTAAGTCGCTGTCAGATTGATCTGTCCTGTACCGCTTGAACGCAAGTTCAGGCTTTGTACATTGGATGTCAGCGCCTTAACCTTTTTCGTTACATGTACCTGAACGGATTGTACCTTCTCCTTATAGGTCGCAATCACAGTGGCTTCCCCTTCAGCTTTGGCTGAAACTGTACCATTGTACACCGTAGCAATAGATGTATTATCACTTTTCCAATCTGTGCTTACGGTTACATTTGAGGTTGTCCCATCGCTATAAACAGCCGTTGCCGTCAACGCAGCTGTATCCCCCTGTTGCAAAGTTACCTCGTTAGACGAAAGGACAATCTTGGAAAGCACTGCTTCTGCTGCAGATGCAAACCCTGCATATGATGTAAAACTTGAAATCAGGATGACCAACGCCAGAAAACCGGACCATCTATTCTTCAAAATCTAATTCCCTCCCATTTCAAAGCTAAAAATTAAGGATTTCGCAAAATCCCTACACCTACGTTTTATGTCGTCATATGGAAAAGAATAGTTTAGACTTTAGAGAAAATTTGGTCCTTATTAACTAGAATCGGTACTTTTACAGACAGCTGTAAGCTGCTGCACGAATTCTTAAATGGTGGTACTCTTCCATATTGGGATCAAGCTGATGCATATAAACGACGGAGAACTGTTCGCTCGGATCTATAGAAACCCAGGTGCCTGCCATTCCCGTCCAGCCAAATTCTCCAATCGAGCTGTTTGCATGCCCAGCCGCTTTATCCATTAACGTTCGTACACCCAGCCCATAGCCATAACCTGTATGGTATGAATTGGTGAAATCCGATAGTTGAGCTGTATTCAGATGATTTGTACGCATTAAATCAATGGTTTTTCTCCCCAATAAGTTCACACCGTTTACCGTGCCGCCATTTGACATCATTTGTGAAAATGTGAGGTAATCTTTGACTGTCGAATATAAACCTGCGCCTCCACCTTCATATATAGCATCTGGCTGATGATATTCATCCAGGAAACCCTCAATTTTTTCAAGTTTTCCGGCGTCTGTCCGTTGATACATGGAAGCCATCCGCGATTCAATATCTCCACGATAACGGTAACCTGTATTGTTCATTCCAAGCGGATCAAAGATTTCATCCTTCAAAAATTGCCCTAATGATTTACCTGAAATAACTTCAATAAGACCAGCAACAAGATCGTGGCCATATCCGTATAACCATCGTGTTCCTGGTTCAAATGCAAGCGGAACTTCGGAAAGCGCTTTAATTTCTGTGCGCAGGTCATATTTCCCCTGCTTTTCCTTTAATGCTGTAATGACCTTATGCATAGCTTTTCCTGTTTCTGAAAACTCAGAAGCATACGGAATTCCTGCACTCATATTGAATATATGCTTAATCAAAATAGGGTTATCCGCCTTATCAATGTAGGTGTGTCCGTTAGGAGCAGTTTTGAATACATACGAATTACGATACTCAGGTAAATATTCATACAAAGGCTCATTCAATAAAAATTGTCCGCGTTCGTATAGCATAAGTGCAGCCGCACATACAACGACCTTTGTCATAGAAAACAAGCGATACACGGTATCTTCAGTAATCGGTTTCCGAGTTTCCACATCAGCATATCCATGATACCCTTCATACAACACTTGACCATTTTGTGCAATGGCACAACCACACCCTGCCGGCCCATTCGCTAAGAATCGTTGCAATAGCTGATCTACCTTGTCAAAACGAGACATTTTCATCCCTCCTATTTTCCTTCAAAAGAAACAAGCTTCCCCTTACGCTCTAATTCCTGTTCCAACAAGCTCAACCTGACTCCTTGTAAGCGCTTATTCCCTTGCATCTATTTTAACGGTAAACTTGGTAATTACAAAGATGATTTGTCATAATCAGATAGCTTTATACCAACAACTCTGCCACCGTCTCTTTCCAGCGATGGATCACCGATTCCGGCTCCTTGAGGCGAATTGTGACACCTGTCAAGATATCCGCATATTGAGCCGAATCTTCTCTGGCTGCAAAAACATGGGCCGCAAATCGCTCACGTACATGCTTGGCTCCGGGTAAAGCAGGCAGATGTTTCAGCGACAACCGCACATAATGCGCCTTTCCCCCGGTGAACACCGCAAGCGTTGCCTTCCCAGTACGGATCATGTTGCCTGTCGTGGTCGTACCCGGCCATAGGGCCAGACGCAAATTCCCCTCGTCCAGCGCTACAACCTCGCCCACACTAATCATCGCTATGTGCGGCCACTGATCTTCTGTAACCGTCAACAGCATCATTGCTTCTTGTTGCTTGTGCTCCAACTCCTTGCCGTTCAGCAGCGTGAACAGCTCCTTACCGATCCTTGGCGTCTGCATGAAGTATAATCCCCTTTACATTTGGCCTATAACTTCAAAATACCATAATTTACGGCTACTTACGAACGACCCTATATCCGCTCTGGAATAGGAGGAACATGAGCAGCATCCGGAATATTTTGGGGGTTTACCTTGAACGCCGATTTATACTTTGCTGGATCAGTAATGCTATCCGGTTCTGAGGTTCGCCATGTGAACAGGCATACAGGGCACAACAAAACCTCCCAGGCACCTTTAACCGGCGAATGGGAAACGACTTCTGAACGATTGGACTCACAACGGGGACAAATATGCATTTGTCAGCACTCCTTTAATCTTTCTTTGTTTTTAAAAATATTTAGCGAAGCATTTGGCTCAACTTTTTCTCCCATTCCGCTACACCCAGCGGGGAATCAAGCGGCTGCGAGTAATGGCCTCTAATATCCGGTGCTACAGGTGTCGTCGCATCCAGTATCATTTTGTGCGTCATACCTGCCGGATCAGAGCCGGGGTCAAGCGGTAAAATAGACAAGCCAGGAACAATGACAGCATCATGCTTTGGATGAAGCTTGGTGGATAAAGCCCACATGACTTGCGGCAGATTGAACGGATCGACCTTCTCATCCACCACAATCACCAGCTTGCAATACCCCAATCCATGCGGAGTCGTTAACGCACGCATTCCCACAGCCTTCGCAAAGCCGCCATACCGGGTTTTCGTGGAAATAATAGCGACCAGCCCATGCGTATACATGGCATTAACAGCTACGATTTCATTAGGAAAAGCATCCTTAAGCTGCTGAAACAACGGTACACTTGTATTCACACCGATCATATAATCCGTTTCCGTCCAAGGCATCCCGATGTACAGATGCTCAAAGATAGGCTGTTTGCGGTGATATACACGATTAATCTGAATGACTGGCATCGCGCGACCGCCGGAATAGTGACCTGTGAATTCACCGAATGGGCCTTCATACTCACGTTCACCTGCTAACACTTCGCCTTCCAAAATGACCTCCGCTCCCCAAGGCAGATCCAGATCTGCATCCTTCGCTTTGACCACACGATAAGGCTCGCCCTGAATGGCGCCCGCCATCTCATATTCGGATTGATCGTACAGCAGCGGCGTAGAAGCAGCCGTTGTAATCACAGGCTCACATCCGAGGGCAATAGCCACCTTCAGATTTTCGCCACGCTCCTCAGCCTGACGGATATGGATCGCAATATCATGCTGTGGTACAGGCTGGATGCCCAAACGGTTCTTGCCTTTCACCTGCATCCGGTATAAGCCGACATTTTGCTTACCGTAGGTGTCCGGGTCATCCAGATCGCGTGAAATTAGAATTGCTTTATCCAAATAAAACCCTCCGTCCCCCTGATTCAAACGAAACAACGGCAAAATATCAAACAAATTAATATTCTCCGTAATCTCGACTTCATGAAAAGGAGCGGCTTCTTCCCGCTTCACGGGCACCGGAAATTGTTCATAGCGTCTGGCAAATTCAAAAAACTGCTCCTTGAGCGGCGTATTTTTGGGCATTCCCATCATGAGGGCATGATTGGGCCAGGAGCCCATCACATTCATTGCAATACGAGCATCCGTATATCCATAGATGTTGTTGAAAAAGAGAGCAGGCGTCTTATCTCCAAGATTGTTTAATGCTCTGTTAGCTGCTGCGAGGTCCGGCTCCGGCTTTACCTCATCGCTGATCGTGAGTAATTGTCCCTCCTTTTCCAAGGTGTGTAGAAAATCGCGAAAGTCTTTATAAGCCATCATTCATTCTCCTTCGTCTTTCGATTTCTCAATTCTGGTGCAGCCTGGAGTCATTCTGCTTCATCCCATCCCAGCGTTTGGCTGCGGTTGTGACAATACCGAGCTGATCCAATGCGCGAAAAACAATATGATCCACTAATTCCTCGATACTTGCAGGATGATTATAAAAGGCAGGCATCGGCGGCAGGATCATCACGCCCATACGTGACAGCTCCAGCATATTTTCCAGATGGATACTGCTTAATGGTGTTTCTCTGGTCATGAGCAGCAGCTTCTTTCGCTCCTTCAGTATCACATCCGCTGATCGGGTAAGCAGGTTGTCCGCCATACCGATACGAATAGAGGCAAGAGTCTTCATACTGCAAGGAGCGACGACCATACCATCTACCCGGAAGGAGCCGCTAGAAATACGTGCGGCCTGATCCTTATACGAGTAGACTGCATCCGCCATTGCCTCCACTTCCTTCACCGTGTAGCCTGTCTCATAGGGAATGTTGGCAATAGCCCACGGGGATAGTACCAGATGGCTTTGGACTCCAGCCTCCCGTAATTGTTGCAATATACGGATACCAAAGATTGACCCTGTCGCTCCCGATATTCCTACAATGATTTTCTTCATATGTCCCCTCCTTCCACCCCATCGTTTTATGTTCACCCATGCATTACTGTCAAAAATTATACGCCCGTTCCCTGCACACGAAAAATATATATAATATATGTAATGCATACTTTAAAAGTATTCAAATCGAAGCGTTGCTTAGAAATGAGGAGGAATCCCCAATGGACTTGAAGCATCTGCATTACTTTTGCGTCATCGTGGAGGAAGGGCAAATCACCAAGGCCGCCAGAACGCTCAACATGGCCCAACCTCCACTGAGTCAACAACTCAAAAATATGGAGGACGAGCTTGGTGTAAAGCTGATTTACCGTGAAGGAAAGAAGTGGGAAGTTACCGAGGCCGGATATACACTGTATACACGCGCCAAACGATTATTGGCTGAAATGGAGGACACCTGTAGAGAAATTGGGGAGTTTGAAAACAGAGTAACCGGCACACTTGCCATAGGCACGTCATCCGCCTGTATGTCTCTGATTACTGAACAACTCAGTCACTTTCATCAGGTTTATCCAGAGGTATACGTTAAAATAGGACACGGAGACACACATCATCTGGAAGAGCTGCTGCATCAAAATAAAGTCGATCTGGCCCTGCTGCTGCTTCCGGTAGACGACAAATCGTACCATACGATTGAACTGGAGGGCGTTTCTTTTGTTGCGGTTCTTCCGTGTGAATGGGCAGATCGCCATCCCAGTGGGGAAATTACATTACAGGAAGCTGCCAGCTATGACCTCTTGTTGGGACGCCGAACAGAAGGACACGGACTATACGAAACCGTCATCCGCAAATTTCAGGAACACCATCTTATTCCGCGCGTCGTATTGGACTGTCCAGAAATATCGACCATTCTCTCGCTCGTTTCCACAGGCATGGGAATTACCATTATTCCATCCGCTGGCTTGGGACAAGAATACGGGGACAGATTTCGCACACTCTCCATTAAGGAGCCATTCCCCTTCACACAGCCTGCCGTCGTATGGCGCAAGGATCGTTATTTATCCAATGCAGCTCGCAAATTTGTTGAACTGCTACAAGCTGGAGACACGAAAAAGACTGTTCCCGAGTAGATGCTCTACCGCTCTACTCCTGAAACAGTCTGATGCTGGATGAACTTCCTTCATTCGGTCGTTGATACCAACTTATTTAACTCCTTGATGCCGATACTCGGTCGGAGTCATTCCACATTTGCGCCGAAACACCTGTGTAAAATGCCTCATATCTTGATAGCCGATCCGCTCGGAAATATCAGCCAGCCGCAGATGAGGATCATTTAGTAGCCGCTTCGCCTCTTCCATACGCAAGGAAATGACGTAATCCTTATACCCTTGTCCCGTCTTTTGCTTGAATAGCTGGCTGAAATATACTGGATTTAAAAATACGATTGAGGCCACTTTTTCCAGTGACAGCTCCTCTGTAAAGTGAGCCCGAATATACTGCAATGCTACATCAACTGTATGCATGCCCTTGCGGAGACATTCTCCTGTATCCGCTGCTGCGGCTGCAATCTCCTCTGGCGTTCGTCTTAGTCGCGCCACCTCTTCAGGTATGGATGAGAAATTGTGATGGACACCTGAACGTGTAATTTGCAGAGGCACTCTGACATAACGCTTTAAATGGGATTCAAGCAACATCTCTAACCGTGCAGCCTCTGCTTCATCCCTTAGCCTTGCAATCCCCAGCAGACTATGGCGGTCTAGACTGACGACAAAACCGCTGCCTCCAGCCTCAATGAGCTCGGACAGTACATTTTCAATCATAAAATGCTCCAAATGTGTCTGCTTGTGATCAGGTTCCATGCGAACCATAAAAAGATGGAATTCTGGATAATTTTCGACGAAAGGCTGTATATCCAGCTTCCCCGTATCCAATCCGAGTGCATAACGTTGGAAAACAGCTTCACGTAAATAAACCATATTGGATTTAAGAAGCCTGCCCTCGTTTGCCTGTTGCGAGGCCACGAGCGCTTCGGCTGCTAACATTTCAATGCATTCCAGTAGCTTCTTTTTGCCGATTGGCTTTAACAGGTAGTCTTTGGCACCCAGCTTTACTGCTCTTTGCGCATATTGGAAGTCGGAATGGGCCGAAATGACAACCCACTGCAGATGAGGATGCTTTCGCTTGGAAATACGCATGAACTCCAGACCATCCATACCGGGCATCAGGATATCAGTCAATACAATATCCACAGGATGCTCCGCCAGAATGCCTGCTGCTTCCTCGGTGGAAGCAGCGAGATGAATGCCGCAGGTTGGTAGAGCTTGGCCAATAGTGCGCCGAATCCCCTGTCGAATCATATTTTCATCGTCAGCTATCAGAATATTCATGTTTTTCCTCCTTCTGTGGCAGAGGCACACTTACAGTGACTGTCGTTCCGGCCCCTGGTGTGCTGGAGATCCGTAGGCCGTACTCTTCTCCGAACATGTGCCGTAGCCGTAAATTTAGGTTTTGCAGGCCGATGCCTCCCGCCTGCCCGCTGCCCGCCTGTTTGCCGGGTTCTGCCAAAGCGACCTGGACCACCTCCCATCGTTCATATTCCATCCCTACACCATTGTCTATGATATGCAGACTCAATACACCGCCATACTCCTCCGCTCTGACGAGCAGTTTGCCACCTGTATCTGCATGAAGAGGCTCCAGCCCGTGTTTCACCGCATTTTCAATCAACGGCTGTAAGGTCATTTTGGGCAAACGGATATCCAACCATTGTTCCTCAATGTTGACGTCAACAGATACCCTGCCCTCCAGCCGAGCTTGGATAATGGTGAGGTAGTGGCCGACTTGCTCTACTTCTTCTCGAAGACTTACATCGGCTCCCTCTTCCCAGTGACTGCTGTAACGGAACATATGGGATAAGGAGAGAACCACCTCACCGAGCTGATCCTGTCCCTTTTCATCCAGCATCCAATAGATCATATCCAGCGTATTGTATAGAAAATGTGGATTAACCTGCGTCTGTAGAGCGTGCAGCTCCGCATTTTTTTCGCTGACCGATGATATACGCACTAACTCAATCAGTTCTGCAATCTGTCTTACCATATGGTTGAAAGAAGTAGCCAACTGGTTGATTTCTTCATAGGATTCGGTGTTTACTGTGTGACGAAAATTGCCTGTCTCTACCCGTTTCATTTCCCGAATAACTCGTTTGAGCGGATGGGAGATGCTCCTAGAGACGATGGACGCAATTAGCGCTGACACCATAATGAGTATAGGTGCCACGATAAATAAGTATCTTTGATTTTGCGCCAGTTCTACGTTCAGATCCTCACTGGGTGTCGCACTAATCACCGACCAATCGGCAAACAGAAGTTTGGAAGCGATTACAGCTTTCTCATTATTCCGATCTACGATTACATCCTCCTCCGGGACCTGTTCCTGTAGATTTCGCAAATCTGGTGGCGGGTCAGAAGAAGTAGCCGATACAATTCGATTTTCATGGCCCAACAGATATACCTGACTATTATTGCTCAGCCGCAAATTGTGGAGAGCGGACAATACTGAACGTGGTTCAGCCTCAAACAGAACAATACCAATCGGCTTGTGTTCATCCAGATCATAGAGCTGCCGTCCGAATGCAAACACAGGTCTGGTTTCCACTTGGTCGATGACAGAGTGAGGATAAACACCCAGCCATGCAATTTTGCCCGCCGATCTTCGAATTTCCCTGTACCATTCCGTATGCTCGTAATGAGTATCAATGACATTCATATAATTTCCATAATTGTATACCTTGCCTGTGTCTGTGATGACATGAATGCCGATTAGATCCTCCCGCGAATAGTAGATGGCTCCAAGGATATTCGTAATCGTACGTTCATTGATGTAATTGACAGCAGGTAAATCACTATGATCTGTCGTCAACAGACGAACCAAATCCATATTGTTGCTGATCGACTTGGAAAGACTGTTATAGCTGTCGAGCAGCAATTCGAACAGTCCTGCTGTCTGAGATACATTTTTACGTGCAAGCTCGCTGATCTTATCATGGAACTGCACTGTAGTACGGTTGTAAAATAATAGACTGACCGCCAGCACAATGCTGGACATGCTCAATAGGAACAGAACAAACAAGCGGTATTGAATGGATTGAAAACGGCGCATCATGCCTCGTGCGCTCCTTTCGCATCGGCCGCCTATCCTTTAACCGCTCCTGCAACCATGCCCTTGGTGATTTTTTCGGACAGGGCAAAATAAATAATAATGACCGGTAAGGCTCCCATAACTAGAAAAGCACCAATATTGCCGTAGTTCACAGAATACTGGCTGACAAACGTATAAACGCCGAAAGGGAGAGTTTTTAGCTTTTCGGACGAGATAAAGGTGACAGCCATAATGTATTCATTCCAGATATTAATGAAAGTTAAAATACACACTGTCATGATAGGCGGAATCGAGATGGGTAAGATTACACTGCGGAAGATACGATAAATGCTCGCTCCGTCAATGTAGGCGGATTCTTCAATTTCGTGGGGAATGGACCGCATAAAGCCGGATAGGATGAAGACCGCAATCGGTGTCTGAAAAGCAATGTAGGGTAAAATCAGCGAGAAATACGTATTCAGAATATGGACGTTTTTAAACATCACCATCAGCGGTAGCAGTGTAGCTTGCATGGGGATCATCATCCCGACCAAAAACAACGTCAGTACAACAGCCCCGAAACGCCAGCGAAAACGTGTAATTGCATAAGCAGTCATCGAGCTTAATACAATGACGAATATCATCGTAACCCCAGTCACCAGCACACTGTTTCCTAAATAACGCAAGTAGCTCCCTGATTCATAGGCTTCCTGATAGTTGTGCCACTGGGGCACTTGAGGGAGTGCAAAGAAGCTTGAACTTAATATCTCTTCATTCGTCTTCAACGAATAGGTCAACAACCAAAAGAGTGGATACAGCTGCGTGACCACTAAGACAGCCAACAGGGAGAAGACTCCCGTTTTTTTCAAGGCGTTCAACAGTCCCATCTCCTTTAGCTTACCTTATTTTCGATCCGTTTGAAAACAAAATTTATCACAATTGTAAATGACAAGCAGATTACTACGAGAAACGAAGCCAATGCACTGCCATACCCGTATTTCATAGATAAAAAGGACATATTGTACATATACGTGGATACTGTATCCGTCGCATGGGCCGGTCCTCCACCCGTCATCACCCAGATCAAATCAAACGATTGCAAGGACCCGATAAAGGCTAATACAATAGATATTTTGAAAATAGGCACAATGAGTGGCAACGTAATGTAACGGTCTGCTTTGAATCCTTCTGCCCCATCAATTTTAGCTGCTTCATACAGCTCATTGGGTATATTTTGTACACCGGTAAACTGGATAAGCAAATGGTAGCCAAAATATTGCCACAACGATACAAAATATAGAGCATACATCGCTATCTGCGGTTCCGTCAGCCAAGAGCGTGTCCAGCTTTCCAGCCCGACCGCCATCAAAATACCGTTCAGCATCCCACCCATCGAGGCCGGATTATAGATCGTTTTCCACAACTGCCCGATAATGACCACCGATAGAATGACCGGCAGAAAATACATCGTTACCAATGTATTTGCCTTACGCACATAACGATTGAGTAAAATGGCCAGCAGCAGACAGAATGGAATTTCCAGCATGGAAAATACAGCGAACATCATCGTCCGCTTCACGGACGGCCAGAACACTGGATCGGCTGTAAAAATTCGTTTGAAATTAGCCAGCCCCACAAACTTCGCCTCTGCAATTCCGTTCCAATCCAGCAACCCGCAATACACAGATACCAGAATCGGAACAAATACCATACAGGTATACAGCAACAGGCAGGGCAGCACGAAAACGGCAATCGTGCGTGCCGGCACCTTCAGTACATTCATGCTCTAATCTCCTTTGTGTTGATTCGGAGTATCTTCTGGGGTGCTTAACCATATGTGATTGCGAATCAGGGAAGAGCACCTTCGCTCCCTCCCCTAGAGTCCAGTACTTCAGAATTTTTGCAAAATCCTCACTTATTTATTGGCTTCAAAAGTGTTCTGGTGTTCCTTCGCAACTTGCGCAGAGTCTTCTTGTTGCACAAACAGGTTTTGAATGCTACTCAGATGCGCCTGCGCAATAGCCGGATTCATCGTATTATCAAAAGCGAGGTCTCCTCCTTTTACATTTTTGAACAGCTCATTGAGACTAATGGCTAGTTCGGAATAACCCGCTTCCTTCAGATCGCCTTTCATTTTCTGACCACTGCCAATTGCATTTTTCAGATCAAACTGAATCTTGGGCATCTCTGTAATAAAATAGTGCAGAAAGTCCTTCGTCTCCTGTAAATGTTCACTATTCGCAGATACCGCAAACGCGCTACCTGGCGCGATGACATACTCATTTACATTCCCTTTGCCATTCACCGTAGGGAACTGAAACGCTCCGACCTTACCCGCTACCGGAGAAGCATCAATAGAACCTGTTTCCCAAGTGCCCATGATATACATCGCAGCTTTTCCTGTTTTAAAAATATTACCGCCTGCATTATAGTCAATAGATGTGGCTCCATCCGGGAAAGCCCCAGCCTGCACCAATTCCTGGAACGCATCCACAGCTTCCACAAAAGCCGGGTCGTTAAACGTCTTTTTGCCATCCAGCACATCATTAAGGAAGTTTGGTCCTTCATTCGTACGCAACAGAATATTCATAAAAAGGAGGGAACCAGTCCATGAATCCTTTTCCCCAATAGCAATTGGAGTAATTCCCTTCGCTTTTAGTGTCTTGACCGTCGTAATCAGCTCATCAAAGGTAGTCGGCAACTTTTGAATTCCCGCCTGCTCGAACAGCTCTTTGTTGTAAAAGACCACTTCTATATTGTTACCATCCGGAAAAGCATACAGCTTATCATCGAAGCTATAGTAATTAAGAAGGCCATCCTGAAACGTATCTTTTAACCCCTCTTTATCAGCTACATCATTTAATGGTGCCAGTAGCCCGGCATCTACAAAGGGCTTCATCTGTGCAGCCGGATTTACAATCGTAATATCCGGTACTTCCTTCGCTGCTGCTTGTGTTTTTAGCTTGAGCTTTTGCTGATCTGTATTTAACGAATCCAATTCAATTTTGACATGAGGATGATCCTGCTCGTATTGACTTACAATCTGCTTAATCATTTTGTACGAGGGGGTGCTCGGATCAGGATTGATGTTTTGAAAAGTAATCGTCACATCCTTCGTTACATTGCCTCCACCCTTTTCCCCTGAATTTCCCGGACCTGCGCTCTGTCCGTTATTACAAGCTGCCAGCGTCAATGCCAAGGCGCCCGCCGCCACAACGGCAAACGCTTTCATCTTTATTCTGCTCATGTTCCTATTCCTCCTCTGGTTGAAGCATTGCGCAATTTATCCTCCTAGTCGGTGGACACTCAATGCCCGCTTGTTCTTTTCATTATGTTCCATAGAAAAGACGTGAACAATGCGTGAACTTAAGGAGAAGGGTTTGTTTTTTTAAGCCCTCATTTGCGTGCTTCAAAATTCATTCATATCATGACTTGCAATTTATCTAGAAGACAGGCATAATATGAATAAGATCGTTGTTTGATAATGATTATCATTATTAAACGATAAATACACATAGACTTTAAAGGAGGCAGGACCGCAGTGAAAGAAGCTTTTAGTAAAACCTCCCTGCATATCGATGATTATTTGGATCTTCTCAATCTTGCCGTACAAGTCGGAGATACAAAGTGGCAAAAGGAAATTACCCGTAAACTTCAAGCCTTAAGTGCCCTCCAGGCAGAACAGGTTGAAATAGATTAACATCGCACAGTGCTGGATGTCAGTTGAAGCAGCACGTCAGGCAGCACTATACAAGGAACAACCAGAATATTGTAGTGCTTTTAACCAAAGGCATGCCATGGGCCTTTCATATGAATGATAAATGAATCGGATATACAAAAAGAACACAGCCTTAATGGCTGTGTTCTTTTTTTGTGCTTGGCAACGTCCTACTCTCCCAGGACCCTGCGGTCCAAGTACCATCGGCGCTGGAGGGCTTAACGGTCGTGTTCGGGATGGGTACGTGTGGAACCCCTCCGCTATCGCCACCAAACATGAATTTGCCTCGCAAATTCTAACTTCAAGGTTACACCCTGAAAACTGGATCCGAAACTTCATTGCGTCTTATCTTTAGGATAAGCCCTCGACCGATTAGTATTGGTCAGCTCCATGCATTACTGCACTTCCACCCCCAACCTATCTACCTCGTCGTCTTCAAGGGGTCTTACTTACTGGGAAATCTCATCTTGAGGGGGGCTTCACGCTTAGATGCTTTCAGCGCTTATCCCTTCCGTACATAGCTACCCAGCGGTGCTCCTGGCGGAACAACTGGTACACCAGCGGTACGTCCATCCCGGTCCTCTCGTACTAAGGACAGCTCCTCTCAAATTTCCTACGCCCACGACAGATAGGGACCGAACTGTCTCACGACGTTCTGAACCCAGCTCGCGTACCGCTTTAATGGGCGAACAGCCCAACCCTTGGGACCTACTTCAGCCCCAGGATGCGATGAGCCGACATCGAGGTGCCAAACCTCCCCGTCGATGTGGACTCTTGGGGGAGATAAGCCTGTTATCCCCAGGGTAGCTTTTATCCGTTGAGCGATGGCCCTTCCATGCGGTACCACCGGATCACTAAGCCCGACTTTCGTCCCTGCTCGACTTGTAGGTCTCGCAGTCAAGCTCCCTTCTGCCTTTGCACTCTTCGAATGATTTCCAACCATTCTGAGGGAACCTTGGGGCGCCTCCGTTACTCTTTAGGAGGCGACCGCCCCAGTCAAACTGCCCACCTGACACTGTCCTCGTACCGGATCACGGTACCAAGTTAGAACCTAGATACGATCAGGGTGGTATCCCAAGGATGCCTCCTCTCAAGCTGGCGCTCAAAGTTCTACGGCTCCCACCTATCCTGTACAGATCGTACCCAAATTCAATATCAAGCTGCAGTAAAGCTCCATGGGGTCTTTCCGTCTTGTCGCGGGTAACCTGCATCTTCACAGGTATTAAAATTTCACCGGATCTCTCGTTGAGACAGCGCCCAAGTCGTTACGCCATTCGTGCGGGTCAGAATTTACCTGACAAGGAATTTCGCTACCTTAGGACCGTTATAGTTACGGCCGCCGTTTACTGGGGCTTCGGTTCATAGCTTCGCCCGAAGGCTTACCACTCCCCTTAACCTTCCAGCACCGGGCAGGCGTCAGCCCGTATACTTCGCCTTGCGGCTTCGCACAGACCTGTGTTTTTGCTAAACAGTCGCTTGGGCCTTTTCACTGCGGCCCCCTCGGGCTATTCACCCTACCGAGGCACCCCTTCTCCCGAAGTTACGGGGTCATTTTGCCGAGTTCCTTAACGAGAGTTCTTCCGCGCGCCTTAGAATTCTCTTCTCGCCTACCTGTGTCGGTTTGCGGTACGGGCACCTTCTCCTGGCTAGAGGCTTTTCTTGGCAGTCTGAGATCATGACCTTCGCTACTATAATTTTCGCTCCCCATCACAGCCCAGCCTTCACGATGTGCGGATTTGCCTACACATCAGCCTCACTGCTTAGACGGACATCCATCAGTCCGCGTCACTACCCTACTGCGTCACCCCATTGCTCATAACGGATTACGGTGGTACAGGAATTTCTACCTGTTGTCCTTCGACTACGCCTATCGGCCTCGCCTTAGGTCCCGACTTACCCTGAGCGGACGAACCTTCCTCAGGAACCCTTAGGCTTTCGGCGGATCTGATTCTCACAGATCTTTTCGTTACTCATACCGGCATTCTCACTTGAATGCAGTCCAGCGCTCCTTCCGGTACACCTTCAACCCGCATTCAACGCTCCCCTACCCCTGATGCAAAGCATCAAGCCATAGCTTCGGTGGTGTGTTTAGCCCCGTTACATTTTCGGCGCAGAGTCACTCGACCAGTGAGCTATTACGCACTCTTTCAATGATGGCTGCTTCTAAGCCAACATCCTGGTTGTCTGTGCAACTCCACATCCTTTCCCACTTAACACACACTTGGGGACCTTAGCTGATGGTCTGGGCTGTTTCCCTTTCGACAATGGATCTTAGCACTCACTGTCTGACTCCCGGAACTAAATCTATGGCATTCGGAGTTTGACTGAGCTTGGTAACCCTTGCGGGCCCCGCACCCAATCAGTGCTCTACCTCCACGATTCTTTTTTCCGAGGCTAGCCCTAAAGCTATTTCGGGGAGAACCAGCTATCTCCGGGTTCGATTGGAATTTCTCCGCTACCCCCACCTCATCCCCGCATTTTTCAACATGCGTGGGTTCGGGCCTCCAGTGCGTGTTACCGCACCTTCACCCTGGACAGGGGTAGATCACCCGGTTTCGGGTCTACGTCCACGTACTCATTCGCCCTATTCAGACTCGCTTTCGCTGCGGCTTCAGCTCTTCACCTTAACCTTGCACGGGAACGTAACTCGCCGGTTCATTCTACAAAAGGCACGCCATCACCCATAGATCGGGCTCTGACTTCTTGTAAGCACACGGTTTCAGGATCTATTTCACTCCCCTTCCGGGGTGCTTTTCACCTTTCCCTCACGGTACTGCTTCACTATCGGTCGCCAGGGAGTATTTAGCCTTGGCAGATGGTCCTGCCGGATTCATACGGGGTTTCACGTGCCCCGCACTACTCGGGATCCGTCTCGGAGGGAACGGGTTTTGAACTACAGGGCTTTTACCTTCTCTGGCGGGCCTTTCCAGACCTCTTCATCTAACCGGTTCCTTTGTAACTCCATGTGAGACGTCCCACAACCCCAAGGAGCAAGCTCCTTGGTTTGGGCTAATCCGCGTTCGCTCGCCGCTACTGACGGAATCACTATTGTTTTCTCTTCCTCAGGGTACTTAGATGTTTCAGTTCCCCTGGTCTGCCTCTCACTCACCTATGAATTCAGTGAGTAGTGACTGTCGATGAAGACAGCCGGGTTTCCCCATTCGGACATCCCCGGATCAAAGCTTGCTTACAGCTCCCCGAGGCTTTATCGTTGTTCGCCACGTCCTTCGTCGGCTCCTGGCGCCTAGGCATCCTCCGTGTGCTCTTTGTAGCTTAACCTAGACTTTTCTTTCGAAAAAAGAAAATGTCGATGTTCAATAAGAAAATGATTTTTGCTATAAGCAAAATATCTTTCCTTATTGGCTACCTTTATTTCACTTGTTTACACAAGATCAGCTTAAAGGAATATTCTAAAACGCAATTTCGTTTCGGTATCCAGTTTTCAAGGTGCAATTTGAGAGTTTGAACTCTCAAAACTGAGCAACGAGTGAGTAAGTTTGAAGCTTATGCTTCATATTTGAATGTTTCCATTGCAGGAAACGATTCTCCATAGAAAGGAGGTGATCCAGCCGCACCTTCCGATACGGCTACCTTGTTACGACTTCACCCCAATCATCTACCCCACCTTCGGCGGCTGGCTCCTTGCGGTTACCTCACCGACTTCGGGTGTTGTAAACTCTCGTGGTGTGACGGGCGGTGTGTACAAGACCCGGGAACGTATTCACCGCGGCATGCTGATCCGCGATTACTAGCAATTCCGACTTCATGTAGGCGAGTTGCAGCCTACAATCCGAACTGAGACCGGCTTTTCTAGGATTGGCTCCACCTCGCGGCTTCGCTTCCCGTTGTACCGGCCATTGTAGTACGTGTGTAGCCCAGGTCATAAGGGGCATGATGATTTGACGTCATCCCCACCTTCCTCCGGTTTGTCACCGGCAGTCTGCTTAGAGTGCCCAGCTTGACCTGCTGGCAACTAAGCATAAGGGTTGCGCTCGTTGCGGGACTTAACCCAACATCTCACGACACGAGCTGACGACAACCATGCACCACCTGTCTCCTCTGTCCCGAAGGAAAGGCCTATCTCTAGACCGGTCAGAGGGATGTCAAGACCTGGTAAGGTTCTTCGCGTTGCTTCGAATTAAACCACATACTCCACTGCTTGTGCGGGTCCCCGTCAATTCCTTTGAGTTTCAGTCTTGCGACCGTACTCCCCAGGCGGAATGCTTAATGTGTTAACTTCGGCACCAAGGGTATCGAAACCCCTAACACCTAGCATTCATCGTTTACGGCGTGGACTACCAGGGTATCTAATCCTGTTTGCTCCCCACGCTTTCGCGCCTCAGCGTCAGTTACAGCCCAGAGAGTCGCCTTCGCCACTGGTGTTCCTCCACATCTCTACGCATTTCACCGCTACACGTGGAATTCCACTCTCCTCTTCTGCACTCAAGCTCCCCAGTTTCCAGTGCGACCCGAAGTTGAGCCTCGGGATTAAACACCAGACTTAAAGAGCCGCCTGCGCGCGCTTTACGCCCAATAATTCCGGACAACGCTTGCCCCCTACGTATTACCGCGGCTGCTGGCACGTAGTTAGCCGGGGCTTTCTTCTCAGGTACCGTCACTCTTATAGCAGTTACTCTACAAGACGTTCTTCCCTGGCAACAGAGCTTTACGATCCGAAAACCTTCATCACTCACGCGGCGTTGCTCCGTCAGGCTTTCGCCCATTGCGGAAGATTCCCTACTGCTGCCTCCCGTAGGAGTCTGGGCCGTGTCTCAGTCCCAGTGTGGCCGATCACCCTCTCAGGTCGGCTACGCATCGTCGCCTTGGTAGGCCATTACCCCACCAACTAGCTAATGCGCCGCAGGCCCATCCACAAGTGACAGATTGCTCCGTCTTTCCTCCTTCTCCCATGCAGGAAAAGGATGTATCGGGTATTAGCTACCGTTTCCGGTAGTTATCCCTGTCTTGTGGGCAGGTTGCCTACGTGTTACTCACCCGTCCGCCGCTAGGTTATTTAGAAGCAAGCTTCTACATAACCCCGCTCGACTTGCATGTATTAGGCACGCCGCCAGCGTTCGTCCTGAGCCAGGATCAAACTCTCCATTAAAGACCAACCGAAGTTGGTTTATAGAAAGAGCGATTAGCTCATGTTGAAACTGACGAGATAAAATATCTCATTGTTGATTTTGCGAACAAAATCAATTTACTCACTCGTTGTTCAGTTTTCAAAGATCAAATTCTTTTTCGCTGCGTTTTTCAGCAGCTATAAGATCATATCATGTTCGTTCCAAGAATGCAAGAGTTATTTTTTTCTCTTCTTTTCGAAGATTGTTTCGCCCTAGTTATTCTTTTTCGAAACGGCTGTTTTGTTGTCAGCTCAAATAATATACCATTTTCAACTACAGAATACAACTTGTAATATTTTACAAATATCCAATATCTGAATTTTATTTGCTAATAGTCAGCTATTTCAACATGTACTACTTTTAAAAAAAACTATATCGTTGATTTGCCGCTAAACGCGTCGTCGATTTTTTTGATATTTATAATACTCGTTCCTTTTATTTGCTTATTGTCAGAAGACTTACAATTAGACGGAGTCTTTTAGCCCCCCGCCTAACGATGCTCATCATTTTATAACCTACAAACCTCATGGGCACATTGGCCATACGAAGGACAACAGCACATGGCACGCAACACCTTCAGGTCATGAATGACGATTTTTCCGTCTCTCGTATCCAAGGTTCCCTGCTCTTTTAGCGAGCTCAGCATCCGATTCACACTTTCGCGCGTTGCTCCAATCATCTCGCCCAGTTCGGAGTGACTTAGCTTCATGTTCAGTAAAATGCCATCCTTCACAGCTACACCACATGTATTACTTGCACGGATCAGTGTAGACGCTAGTGCCCCCGTTTTACCATACAACAGTAAGTCCCGAAACCGTGATTGCATAATTCGTTGCTTCATTGCCATCCACTGTATGAACTGAAGCGCCATTTCCCCGTTCTTAGACAGGAGTGACTCCAGGTCCTTAACAAGCACAACACCTAACTCACACACATCGGCTGTTTCTGCAGTACAACTATACTCTTCCCCATCTATCCCACTAAACTCCCCGATCAAATCGCCTTGGTGCTGAATAGTCAGAATCAATTCTTTACCGTCTTCTGTCGATTTACGGAGTTTAACATGACCCGAATGTATATAATAAAGCTGCTCCGCATCATCACCCTCTCGAAAAAGCATAACGCCTGCCTTTACCTTCTTCCAGGACATGATATCTTTTAATAGCTCAAAATGCTCTTCCGTCAGAAAAAGTTGAATCCCCGTGCGCTGCGTTTCGTCCCTAAACCGTTCCATACAAGTGGCTTGCATATTAGCGTCCTCCTCGTGTTTACCTGATATCTTTATCATAATGTTTTGATTCCTGGGTTGTTATCGGGAGAACACCTGATTTTGCACCTCTCTACTCCCTGATTTGCAGTGATAAATATCACTTCCAGGATTATCTAATGCCCCATTTATCGCCCCACCTCTTATTGATTACCCAGTCTAATGAAAAGTCAGTGTTTCCTGCGCCTATAGATCAGGGGGTTCCCTGAATTACTTTTGTACCTGTCGGAATTACAATAAATTAGAGCTACAGTTGGTTAAGATAAAGGATGTGTCTTCTATGCTACAAATAACGGATGAAATGCGAAATGAACTGAACCAGTTGCGAGATCATGTTTATGGGGATCTCACTGCACTTGCATTTATGTCCAGGTCAGGGGGTAAGTTGCATTGGTATTATGCCTCCGGCAGCCGAAACAATCGCTATCGCCTTATCTCTTTTAAAGTCGGTCATGGGATTGCCGGGATGGCTGTTCGTCTGGGGCGTACCGTAACCGTTAGCGCTTTAATATCAGGCAGTATACGTTTACGTCAAGAATGTGCGCTTATGCTGGCCGAACAGTTACATTCTGCAGTAGCCATTCCCTTTTCCAGTACAGGAGACTTGCCAAACGGTGTGCTACTTGTTGGTAACCGTGATGTGAGGACATTCACCGATTCTGATGTAGCCAAGGCCACTCAAGTCGCTCATCGCCTTGGCCAGCTATGTGCTCTCCCTCTCACTCCATAGATTGATATTTGAAGAAAAATAAAATTATAAATATAAGTGAACATGAACAGCTCATCTAACTATCTCTGTTGATTGAAATCCCTAAAATTTGCTATGATTATGACAAAACGCACGGTTTTTTACCGTTCGAGGGGATGACTAATTGATTCGTATACTAGTAGTGGATGATCATGTTGTCGTACGTTCTGGCCTCATGGCCCTATTGGACGGCAAAAACGGTATTAAGGTAGTAGGAGATGCAGCAGACGGGGATGAAGCAATCCGCAAAGCGGTGGAGCTACAACCTAATGTCGTGCTCATGGATTTTAGTATGCCACCTGGCAAAGATGGCCTCACGGCAACCACCGAATTAAAAAAACAGTTGCCAGATACAGAAGTGCTTATTCTAACAATGCATGATGATGAGGAATATCTGTTCCGAGCCATTCAAGCCGGAGCATCTGGATATATTTTAAAAAGTGCACCTCATGAGGAATTACTCGCTGCCATCCAGTCTGTGGCCGAAGGCAGTGCCTATCTGTATCCCAATGCAACTAAACGCCTGATGAGTGAATATCTGGATAAAATCAAACAAGAGGGCATAGCCGGACCGTATGAATCCCTGTCTGAGCGGGAAAAAGAGATTCTATCGTGGGTAGCCAAAGGATATGCCAACAAGGAAATTGCCGAACACCTGGTGATTAGCGTCAAAACCGTAGAGTCCCACAAAAGCAACCTTATGGAGAAGCTTAACTTGAAAACACGGCCTGAGTTGGTCAAATTTGCACTGAAAAAGGGGTTGCTCCATTATGAATGAACCTTCTAACCTTTTACTGCAGCCCGCCTTTGGGGAGTCAACCGATAAACTACTGAATGATTTGGAAATTCATATACCAGATTCTCCTTTTCTCCATGTACTTCGTAGTTCTCTCCACCAGTTATCCAATCTTAAATTTGCTCTAGATACATCTTCCATCGTTGCTCTGACCGATCATCGAGGAATTATTCAGTACGTAAACGATAAGTTCTGTGAGATTTCGCAATATAGTCGTGAAGAATTGATCGGGCAGGATCATCGTCTCATTAATTCGGGCTATCATACTCGAGCCTTCATGAAGAACCTGTGGACTACGATCCGTTCTGGTGAGGTATGGCAGGGAGAAATACGAAATCGTGCTAAAGATAACAGCTACTACTGGGTGAATACTACGATTGTTCCATTTATGGACGAGGAAGGTAAACCCTATCAGTACTTAGCGATCCGTAATGAAGTAACTAAATTAAAAAAAGTAGAGGCAGAGCTTCAGACCATGATGACGCAAGTCATGCAAATACAGGAGGAAGAGCGTAAACGCTTTTCAAGAGAGCTTCATGATGGGATTGGTCAAAGCCTGTTTTCACTTATTATTCAACTAGATAGCCAACTAGCTGAACAGCCCAGTGCTACTCTGGAAAATCTGCGTACACAGGTAACTGATATCATTAAAGATGTTCGCGGCTTAGCGTGGGAACTTCGTCCCTCAGTTTTGGATGATTTGGGTGTCGTACCGGCCCTAAGAACTTATATTGAAAATTTCTGTTCGCATTACGGAATCGAAGTGCATTTTCAATGTACTTTACGTAAACGCCTTGATATCCGAAAAGAAATAGCAATCTATAGAATTGTACAAGAAGCACTGACGAATGTGGCTAAATACGCAGATGTAGCAGAAGCATACGTTGATGTAGAGGATCAAGACGAAATAATAAAAGTAACTATTCGGGATGAGGGTATGGGCTTCTCTGGAGAATCCAAAGGAGAGGGAGTTGGATTGTTCAGCATGGAAGAACGAGCTAGAGGAGTAGGCGGCTTCATGAGCATGACTTCTGCTCCAAATCAGGGAACCTCTATCCAACTAACCATTCCAGTGTAAAATCTGTGCACTAGATCAGTTATCGGTGTATCCCCCTGCAGGAACAGGAGAGATACACCGATGGCAAGCACTAACAATAGCCATCACTTTGTGGAATCTATGGAATATAAATGTACAAAAAAAAGAGAGAGCTCTGTCCCCAGACAGGCTCTCTTTATTTATAAGGTGTCACCACTGAGGCAACAAGAATCCGCTATAGCAAAAAGCGGGTGATGGGAATCGAACCCACGCTACCAGCTTGGAAGGCTGGAGTTCTACCATTGAACTACACCCGCAAATCAGTATCGGGATGACACGATTTGAACATGCGACCCCCTGGTCCCAAACCAGGTGCTCTACCAAGCTGAGCTACATCCCGACATTATACATTTTTTAAGAAATGGCGCGCCCTGAGAGATTCGAACTCCCGGCCTTTTGATTCGTAGTCAAACGCTCTATCCAGCTGAGCTAAGGGCGCATATTAAATTCCATAATGAGCAGTTAAGGCGCCACCCAGATTTGAACTGGGGATGAAGCTTTTGCAGAGCTTTGCCTTACCACTTGGCTATGGCGCCGTATGGATAATGGAGCGGACGACGGGAATCGAACCCGCGACCCTCGCCTTGGCAAGGCGATGCTCTACCGCTGAGCCACGTCCGCAAAATATGGTGCGGTCGAGAGGACTCGAACCTCCACGGGGGGTTAGCCCACACGGACCTGAACCGTGCGCGTCTGCCAATTCCGCCACGACCGCAAAATAATTTATAAATGGTGAGCCATGAAGGACTCGAACCTTCGACACCCTGATTAAAAGTCAGGTGCTCTACCAACTGAGCTAATGGCTCTTAATGGCTGGGGATATAGGATTTGAACCTATGCATGACGGAGTCAAAGTCCGTTGCCTTACCGCTTGGCTAATCCCCATTAAATTAAGAATCAAAGGGCGGCCGATGGGGCTTGAACCCACGAATGCCGGAGTCACAGTCCGGTGCGTTAACCACTTCGCCACGACCGCCATATGATTATAAAACTGGTGGAGGATGATGGATTCGAACCACCGAACCCGTAAGGGAGCAGATTTACAGTCTGATGCGTTTGGCCACTTCGCTAATCCTCCAAAATGGTGCCGGCGAGAGGACTTGAACCCCCAACCTACTGATTACAAGTCAGTTGCTCTACCAATTGAGCTACACCGGCACATTACCAATTCCCACTTGAAAGGTGGCTCGGGACGGAATCGAACCGCCGACACGAGGATTTTCAGTCCTCTGCTCTACCGACTGAGCTACCGAGCCATATTTAATTTTATAACTATACCATATAGTTCGTACTATATGCATTTAAATGGCGGAACTGACGGGATTCGAACCCGCGATCTCCTGCGTGACAGGCAGGCATGTTAGGCCTCTACACCACAGTTCCAGAGGCATTTCCAATAGGAAATTAATTGCGGGGGCAGGATTTGAACCTACGACCTTCGGGTTATGAGCCCGACGAGCTACCGAACTGCTCCACCCCGCGATATAAAATATGGTGGAGGCTGAGGGGATCGAACCCCCGACCCTCTGCTTGTAAGGCAGATGCTCTCCCAGCTGAGCTAAGCCTCCATATTATGACCCGTAGGGGATTCGAACCCCTGTTACCTCCGTGAAAGGGAGGTGTCTTAACCCCTTGACCAACGGGCCTTACAAAATGAATTCTGATTTAATAAATTTATGGCGGAGAGAGAGGGATTCGAACCCTCGCACCACTTTCGCAGTCTAACCCCTTAGCAGAGGGTCCCCTTATAGCCACTTGGGTATCTCTCCGAGTAGCGGCAGAGGGGATCGAACCCCCGACCTCACGGGTATGAACCGTACGCTCTAGCCAGCTGAGCTACGCCGCCACCTTATATATAAAATTCAGAAGTATTAAAAATATGGCTCCCCGAACAGGACTCGAACCTGTGACAACTCGATTAACAGTCGAGTGCTCTACCAACTGAGCTATCAGGGAATATTGGTGGAGCCAAGGGGGATCGAACCCCTGACCTCCTGCGTGCAAGGCAGGCGCTCTCCCAGCTGAGCTATAGCCCCATACTTTTAGTCAATCTAGAAATGGTGGGCCTTAGTGGACTCGAACCACCGACCTCACCCTTATCAGGGGTGCGCTCTAACCAGCTGAGCTAAAGGCCCTAATTTATAATTTTATCATCCTTTAAAGGACTTTGCTTGGCGGCGTCCTACTCTCCCAGGACCCTGCGGTCCAAGTACCATCGGCGCTGGAGGGCTTAACGGTCGTGTTCGGGATGGGTACGTGTGGAACCCCTCCGCTATCGCCACCAAACATGAATTTGCCTCGCAAATTCTAACTTCAAGGTTACACCTTGAAAACTGGATCCGAAACTTATTGCGCTTTATCTTAGGATAAGCCCTCGACCGATTAGTATTGGTCAGCTCCATGCATTACTGCACTTCCACCCCCAACCTATCTACCTCGTCGTCTTCAAGGGGTCTTACTAATTGGGAAATCTCATCTTGAGGGGGGCTTCACGCTTAGATGCTTTCAGCGCTTATCCCTTCCGTACATAGCTACCCAGCGGTGCTCCTGGCGGAACAACTGGTACACCAGCGGTACGTCCATCCCGGTCCTCTCGTACTAAGGACAGCTCCTCTCAAATTTCCTACGCCCACGACAGATAGGGACCGAACTGTCTCACGACGTTCTGAACCCAGCTCGCGTACCGCTTTAATGGGCGAACAGCCCAACCCTTGGGACCTACTTCAGCCCCAGGATGCGATGAGCCGACATCGAGGTGCCAAACCTCCCCGTCGATGTGGACTCTTGGGGGAGATAAGCCTGTTATCCCCAGGGTAGCTTTTATCCGTTGAGCGATGGCCCTTCCATGCGGTACCACCGGATCACTAAGCCCGACTTTCGTCCCTGCTCGACTTGTAGGTCTCGCAGTCAAGCTCCCTTCTGCCTTTGCACTCTTCGAATGATTTCCAACCATTCTGAGGGAACCTTGGGGCGCCTCCGTTACTCTTTAGGAGGCGACCGCCCCAGTCAAACTGCCCACCTGACACTGTCCTCGTACCGGATCACGGTACCAAGTTAGAACCTAGATACGATCAGGGTGGTATCCCAAGGATGCCTCCCTTCAAGCTGGCGCTCAAAGTTCTACGGCTCCCACCTATCCTGTACAGATCGTACCCAAATTCAATATCAAGCTGCAGTAAAGCTCCATGGGGTCTTTCCGTCTTGTCGCGGGTAACCTGCATCTTCACAGGTATTAAAATTTCACCGGATCTCTCGTTGAGACAGCGCCCAAGTCGTTACGCCATTCGTGCGGGTCAGAATTTACCTGACAAGGAATTTCGCTACCTTAGGACCGTTATAGTTACGGCCGCCGTTTACTGGGGCTTCGGTTCATAGCTTCGCCCGAAGGCTTACCACTCCCCTTAACCTTCCAGCACCGGGCAGGCGTCAGCCCGTATACTTCGCCTTGCGGCTTCGCACAGACCTGTGTTTTTGCTAAACAGTCGCTTGGGCCTTTTCACTGCGGCCCCCTCGGGCTATTCACCCTACCGAGGCACCCCTTCTCCCGAAGTTACGGGGTCATTTTGCCGAGTTCCTTAACGAGAGTTCTTCCGCGCGCCTTAGAATTCTCTTCTCGCCTACCTGTGTCGGTTTGCGGTACGGGCACCTTCTCCTGGCTAGAGGCTTTTCTTGGCAGTCTGAGATCATGACCTTCGCTACTATAATTTTCGCTCCCCATCACAGCCCAGCCTTACGATGTGCGGATTTGCCTACACATCAGCCTCACTGCTTAGACGGACATCCATCAGTCCGCGTCACTACCCTACTGCGTCACCCCATCGCTCATCACGGATTACGGTGGTACAGGAATTTCTACCTGTTGTCCTTCGACTACGCCTATCGGCCTCGCCTTAGGTCCCGACTTACCCTGAGCGGACGAACCTTCCTCAGGAACCCTTAGGCTTTCGGCGGATCTGATTCTCACAGATCTTTTCGTTACTCATACCGGCATTCTCACTTGAATGCAGTCCAGCGCTCCTTCCGGTACACCTTCAACCCGCATTCAACGCTCCCCTACCCCTGATGCAAAGCATCAAGCCATAGCTTCGGTGGTGTGTTTAGCCCCGTTACATTTTCGGCGCAGAGTCACTCGACCAGTGAGCTATTACGCACTCTTTCAATGGTGGCTGCTTCTAAGCCAACATCCTGGTTGTCTGTGCAACTCCACATCCTTTCCCACTTAACACACACTTAGGGACCTTAGCTGATGGTCTGGGCTGTTTCCCTTTCGACAATGGATCTTAGCACTCACTGTCTGACTCCCGGAACTAAATCTATGGCATTCGGAGTTTGACTGAGCTTGGTAACCCTTGCGGGCCCCGCACCCAATCAGTGCTCTACCTCCACGATTCTTTTTTCCGAGGCTAGCCCTAAAGCTATTTCGGGGAGAACCAGCTATCTCCGGGTTCGATTGGAATTTCTCCGCTACCCCCACCTCATCCCCGCATTTTTCAACATGCGTGGGTTCGGGCCTCCAGTGCGTGTTACCGCACCTTCACCCTGGACAGGGGTAGATCACCCGGTTTCGGGTCTACGTCCACGTACTCAAGTCGCCCTATTCAGACTCGCTTTCGCTGCGGCTTCAGCTCTTCACCTTAACCTTGCACGGGAACGTAACTCGCCGGTTCATTCTACAAAAGGCACGCCATCACCCATCGATCGGGCTCTGACTTCTTGTAAGCACACGGTTTCAGGATCTATTTCACTCCCCTTCCGGGGTGCTTTTCACCTTTCCCTCACGGTACTGCTTCACTATCGGTCGCCAGGGAGTATTTAGCCTTGGCAGATGGTCCTGCCGGATTCATACGGGGTTTCACGTGCCCCGCACTACTCGGGATCCGTCTCGGAGAGAACAAGTTTTGAATTACAGGGCTTTTACCTTCTCTGGCGGGTCTTTCCAGACCTCTTCATCTAACCGGTTCCTTTGTAACTCCATGTGAGACGTCCCACAACCCCAAGGAGCAAGCTCCTTGGTTTGGGCTAATCCGCGTTCGCTCGCCGCTACTGACGGAATCACTATTGTTTTCTCTTCCTCAGGGTACTTAGATGTTTCAGTTCCCCTGGTCTGCCTCTCACTCACCTATGAATTCAGTGAGTAGTGACTGTCGATGAAGACAGCCGGGTTTCCCCATTCGGACATCCCCGGATCAAAGCTTGCTTACAGCTCCCCGAGGCCTTATCGTTGTTCGCCACGTCCTTCGTCGGCTCCTGGCGCCTAGGCATCCTCCGTGTGCTCTTTGTAGCTTAACCTAGACTTTTCTTTCGCAGAAAGAAAATGTCGATGTTCAATAAGAAAATGATTTTTGCTATAAGCAAAATATCTTTCCTTATTGGCTACCTTTATTTCACTTGTTTACACAAGATCAGCTTAAAGGAATATTCTAAAACGCAATTTCGTTTCGGTATCCAGTTTTCAAGGTGCAATATTCACCGGTTTTAATCCCGGAAGAACATCATATCAAATTCCTCAACACTTGAATACAAGTATATTTTGGAAGTCATATGTGAGAGTTTGAACTCTCAAAACTGAGCAACGAG
>NZ_CP034141.1:287500-495000 GCF_003856555.1 Paenibacillus sp. M-152 | reverse complement strand
AGACCGTCAGAAGTGCCAAGAAAATCACCCCGTGGTCGAATTCCTGGATAGCCGAAACCTCCATCTAATCGGGGAGCCTCAGTTTGAAGCCAATATATTAATGAACGAGTCAACTCACGCGCTCCTTCTCGATGCCTTACCTGCTCCTGAGCGGTGACACCAATCAATGGTCCCAGGTAATAATCATTTTGAGCCCAGTTTAAAAGAGTAACCTCACCATCGTTTAGCGGTTCGCTCCATATGGAAGGATCTACGATACGACGATAATCCCATAAGGATACAATACCCTGATCGTTAGGGAATAATGTGAACTGTTTCAGCTTACTGGTATCATCTGCATCTGTTGCAAACCAGCTCAAAATCGGAAAACGGGAAAAGGACGGGATATAATTTCTCCAGAAATCGTATTGTTGCGGTCGCTCTATAATGAAGCTTTCCTGAGGAATGTAGTCTACAGCAGCCACATGCGTGATAGATTGCATATCAAGAGGATTAGCATACTCCAGTGCATGAGGCTCCCCCGTTGCAGCTCGGGACTCCGCTCCACTCGTATGCTCCACACCCGCCATGGGAAGGAGATCACCACACTCTGTGGCATCCAGATAAAACGTTCCATGCAGCACTCTGAGGCCACTCTTATGATCAGGATTATACGAGGTGCGGACGGTAACAGAAGTGATAGAATCTCCATCTGTCTGAGCAGCAATAGGCACGGTGTGATAATATACACGAACACGTCCCGTATTTAAATAAGGAGCAAGCATATCCTCAAGCACCTGTAGAGCTACCCGTGGTTCATGAGCCAGACGACTTACCCAGCCGTTCCCAGGATTAAGAATCGGATCATTGTACGCTTCTTCAGTTAATGGATAGTTCTGACGGTAGTAGTCGCGTACACGATTGCGGAACTCACGATACGTTGCTGTGCAACCAAACTGTTCGATCCAGCGGTGCTCATCCGGAGGAACAGCCTGTGAAGTTAATTGCCCTCCCAGCCAGTCCGTCTCCTCTGTCATGATGACTCTCATACCAGCTTTCGCCGCTGCAAGGGCTGCCGATGTCCCACCCAGACCTCCGCCAATCACAACAATATCGGCATCAAGCCGTTTTTGCGTCATGGTTCGTTCCCCTTTCATTTTTACTAAGATTCCGTCATCTCAAAAGCAAGCCTGGCAGCGCCAATGAATCCAGCGCGGTTTCCCAACATTGCCCGACTTACTTCTGTCTGAACTCCCAGTCGGTTCAGATGCTTTTCCAGCAAGGGCCACCAGACATCTCCCGCGTCCGCTACTCCTCCCCCAACAATGATCAACTCAGGATCAAGAGTCACCGATATATTAGCCAGAAGAACAGCTAAATCTGCTGTGTAGTCATCTAGTGCCTGAATTGTCTTCAGGTTGCCGTGAGCGGCCTCTTCCACAATCTCGTTCCCAGAACAATACAGTTTTCCGGTGCATTCACTACCTCGACGTAACAGGGCGCTACCTGATACGTATTGCTCAGCACATCCCTTTTTCCCGCAATTGCAGGGGTGACCTCCAGGAAACAAAATACTGTGCCCCCAATCGCCGCCGCTCCAATGAGCACCTCTACACAAGAGGCCATTTTCCATATACGCGCCTCCGACCCCTGTTCCCAAGGTGAGCATGGCCAGGCGTTGCTTACCCTTCCCGGCCCCCTGCCAAGCTTCTCCAAGTAACGCAGCGTTCGCATCATTATCAGCAACCGCACGTAAAGCCAGCTTTTCTCTAGCCCACCTCACCAAGGATGTACCCTGCCAGCCAGGTAGGTTATCTGTAGCGTACACAACTTCACCGCTCTCCACATTCACTCTGCCAGCAGTAGCAATACCTAAAGCGCCTATACCTACAGGGGTACTCACACTGGTATCTCCAAAAGAACGCATCAGTCTGAATACAGACTCAGACACACGCGACAACACCCATTCACGCCCACGGGAGGCATCTGTATCCATTCGAATTTCATCAAGTAACGATCCATCCCGTGCCACTATGGCGGCCTTTACGGAAGTCCCTCCAATGTCGATCCCAATGACTTTGTTCAATGCAACTGCCACCACCATATCCTCCTTGTTCCCCCACATAAAAGCTTACGAGCTCTTAGCACAAACCTTCTATAGATAGAAAAACATGATGAACTGTCGGAGCGTGCCGTATTCCAATCCACAATCGCAGAATTTTAATAACTTCGTTCAATCACCGCTCTCGCTGTTTTTTCCTTCATTTGTTTGGTGTGACTCGTGTGCTTGCGAGCAAGTCCTTCACAGATGAGGTCAATCACGAATAGCTGTGAGATTTTGGCGCCGATTGAACCGCCTTCTATCGGAGCTTCCTTCCCTGCGGTCAGTAAAACAATATCTGCAATGGAGGTAATAGGTGATTTTGCATAATTCGTAATTGCGATAACTGTTGCACCGTTCTGCTTGGCCTTGTACAGCATGTCGTTGGTATCCAGTGTACTTCCTGATACACTGATGCCAATAGCGACATCACCAGCGCTCATGGACACCGCCATCATCGACTGAATATGTCCGTCTGCCACAGCCTCGGCGCGCCGCCCAATCCGCAAGAAGCGGTTTTTAGCATCCTGCGCGGAAATGCCCGATGCACCTACCCCGAAAAATTGAACATAACCCGCTTGATCGAGACACGCTATCGCACGACTAAGCTCCGAACGATCCAAGAGCCCCATACTGGAATGCAATATATCGAGCATATTGTGATACACCGTGCGGGTAATATCATGTTCGTTATCTGGGTCGTTGTTCTCCTCGCTCATATCGGTTTTGCGATAAGTCTGGTTTTGCGCCAACGACAGTCGGAAATCCTGATACCCTTTAAAACCAATTTTCCGGCAAAAACGCATAACAGTCGTTTCGCCTGTACCTGCAAAGTCAGCCAGCTCCGTCACGGAGAAATATATGATGTCAGCGGGGCACTCCAGTACGCACAAAGCGACCTTTTGCTCCGATTTCGTTAATGAAGGATAATACGTGTTAATTCGGTCGTTCATCTCCATAGATGCATTTCACTGCCTTCCTTGCGGCATCGGCAAACCGCTGCGTAATCAATTGGGGTCTAGTAATCGCCGAGCCTACAACCACTGCATGTGCACCCAGCCGAAACGCTTCCTCTACTTGTGCCGGATCATGGATTCTGCCCTCTGCAATGACAGGAACAGGAACCAGCTCTGATGCTCTCCGAACCAATTCCAGATCCGGACCCTCTATCTGAGTAGAATATGGCGTATAACCGGATAACGTCGTGGATACGCAGCCTATACCAAGGGAAGCCGCATGAAGTGCTTCCTCTAGTGTCGATATATCCGCCATGGAAGCGACTCCGTGCTCATGGGCGTAATCTATGAGGTGTTTCAACTTACACCCCGCTGGGCGCGGTCTCAATGTGGCATCCAGCGCAATGATATCCGCACCTGCCTCCACCAGTTCCTCCATTTCACGGAGGGTAGGCGTAATGTAAATATCAGAATCATTATAATCCCGTTTAATCAAACCAATGACTGGTAGAGGGATCGCCTGTTTAATCGCACGTACATCCGATGCACCATTGGCACGAATCGCTACAGCTCCACCCTCCTGTGCAGCACGCGCCATTTTGACCATAGAATCTGCTCCATGCAACGGTTCGCCTGGTAGCGCCTGACAGGAAACGATCAGTCCATGCCGAACCTTGGATAATACACCTTCCATTCCCATAGGATTCACTCCCTCCCCTCGGCATAATGCCGTACAGTCAATCCAACTTCAAAGGTACGGTTCCACGGCATGTAGCAATCTGTAATTTCCACGCGACCTTCCGGCCCGTTTACATATTCATCGAGTGCCTGCTCCAGCCGTCCGCGAATGACTGCAGCTACCGACCCTCTAGAGCCATCGAGCATAAACTTGTTAAAACCCATCTGCTCCACAATTCCATTATTCATAGCTGTACGTACCACGGCGCAATAACAGGCATCCTCAGCGTAGCGTAGCCCCAGAAAATCCAGGTGTTCCTCCGTAGGACCATAGCGGACATAAAGCATAGACTGAGCAATGACAGTACCGAGCGTGTTAGAACTAGTATTCCAGCCTGCATAGCCTGCCAGCTTAAATAGCAATCCCTTTTGCCTCAATAGTCTAAGTAGCTTGAGATCGGCTCCGTTGGCGTAGGCTACATCCGCAATTGCAATATTTTTATTGGCATCATGCTGCATATGAGCACCGTACTCAACTAGCTCTACCAGATTCCGATGTACATCATATCCGGCCATCGCATGCTGCTGGGATGAAGCTTCTGCCATCGTGTCTCCGGGCGTGTTCGCCAGCAAAATCAAATCAGCCTCCGCTGCTGAGGAAGCAATCAGCCCACCTGCCGCTATAATCTGATACTTTAACGTCTCGTAAAAATAACGATCCTCAAAAAGCGGGACTACAAATGCTCCCTGCAAAGCAGACAATCGAGGATACACCAGTGGAACTACATGATTCGTCTGATTCACCCAACGAGCTAGCAACGTACAACCCACTTCGTCTGCCCCTGGGTACATATATACTTTCAAATCTAACCCAAGCTCGGAAATACGACTTCTTAGCCGTTGTTGATCCTTGGCGGTATAGCCGTAGGGAGCCGAATCATCCTGTGGGATGATCATAAAATCAATCACGCCTTCTGCTACCAGTTCCAGTGCTACTTGATTGGCTTCCAAATTCACACGGCGACGCCCTAGATAATCATCCAAAATCTCTATAGGCAAACGCTCATCGATGTCCGCTAATTCCAGCAACTCTTCTGCGGTAGCAATCGCTAGCTCCTGACGATGCTCAATGAAACCCTTTCTGAATATCTCACGGCCCCAATCAGCATAGTAGTCTGGTTCCTCATCAGCTAAAGAGTACTGCGGACAACGCATAATCAATTGAAATGCATACAGAGTCAGTTGCGGGTATAGTTGCTTTAACCTGCGAAGACGATTAGCCCTGTTCCTGACCTGCCCACTCGACATTCCGTGCAGCCGAGAGGGTACGATCCCCCCGTACAGCAGCGTATCCATCGCAATAATAGCTCCATCAGCACTCGCCGCACGTTCTTCGAGCCATGCCCATAATCTGGTCGTATCGCCAGGGGTTTTCTTTTGTCCCATCCATTCCAATGGAGGGCGCTCCATTTCAAGGTCTGTGCCCTGTGCCAGTAAGTAAGGAAATTGATAATTACAGGGCCGCTCATCCAGCGGCACAAAAAGTAATCGAGTATTTGGCTTCACCATACGCTCCACCTCTCCTGAAAATTACCGTTATCCTAACGGCAAATGGTTATTTTCAGGGCAGCTATGCTGCCTTGGTTCTTTATTCCATACAAATTCTCACAAGATCAGTCGATGTTTGCCTTGTTCATCCTGATCGACATAGCCCCACTGCACGGCGGCACGGATCGCCGGATTGCTTCCCAGCCGAGCCTCCGCTTCCAGGCAAGCCGTAATACTGCGTCGTAGTTCGTCCACGACCTCGTCCGTCAGAGGCGGCGGTTCTTGTCCGTCAGTTGCTTCGCTCTGCATGAGATTTCCTAGCGACTGCACATCCTTCTGGCGCTCGCTACCGAGCGCAGCTTGGCGCAGCACTTGCCACAGGCTCACGTCCAACTCGGCACGTTCCAGCCAAGGCGCAGCCTGTGCCACGAAGCCTGCCGCCGGATCATCGGCAGATATATTCTGTAGGACGCTCACGACGTAAAGCAGCCGCTCGAAGTATATATCCAGCGCAGGGATATCGCGCATTTGCAAGGCAAGGTCCACATCCTCATACGTGCTGCCGCCCAGTCGGCTGTTCTTGTTTTGGCGACAGAAAAACATCAGTTCATCTGTATGCTCCCCCGCTAACTCCCGCACAGCCCATTCCCAGGACAGCTCTGGCATATACCGCTCACTGTTCCACATATAGTGGGACATCGTAATGAGCGTCACTTTGGAGCACTCCCACTGGTTCATCGGGTTGGCTACCATGCCGGTATGTCCGCAATCTGGAAGACCGGAATACCGTCCGCGCAGTGGATCGAGGAATAACCGATCATGGTCACAATCATTCACCGGGATGTTATCCCACAACCACAGCTCATGCCCATAGAACGCATGATTATCGGCAGCATGCTGGCGACTAATCTGTGGAGCAAAAACAAAGTATCCCGTCCAGAACACCTTAATCTCCGGATGCAATCGCTCCCGGAAATCCTTTTTGTATTCGGTATCCCAATAGGACCAATATTCCGAAGGACAGACTGTCAGCGTAAATTCAGGCAGCCGTTCAGCCAACCATGTATGAACCTTATTCGTCAAAAAGACATGGGCGTGGCCCGAGCGGCCCAGCAAATGTCGATTTTCTCCTTTAAGGACATAATCAATGTCATCCATTAATATAGAAAAATGGCGCACGCCAATCGCCATCATGGCCGCCAGCTTTTCCGTTAATTTGAGGAAATCTTCATCGCTGCCAAAACTCAGGTCATTCCCTGGACTGATACAATAATGAAAATCAACCTCGTGCCGTTCACAGGCTTCCTTTAATTCGCGGATTTGGGCAAACGTCTCCTCAGGGTACGGTTCCCTCCATAGCTCACGATGATATGGATCGTCCTTGGGAGCGTACATGAACGTGTTCATCCGATGCGCAGCCATAAAATGGACGGCATCCAACCGATCCGCGAAACTCCACGGTTTTCCGTAGAAGCCTTCAATGATTCCTCTGACCGGAAAGGAAGGCTCATCTCGAATAGATATCACCGGTAGCGTACATCGTTCCTGTTCTACTTGAAGCAGGAGATGCAGGGCATCCATGCCGTACTTGAGCCCTCTTTTATTGGACGCATGGATTTCAATTCTACCTTCCTTCTGAATGTCCAAACGATATCCATCTGCAGTAAGCGTTCCGTCATATTCAAGTACCAACTGCACGCTTCCCCTTGTTTCAGTCGGAACACCGGGTCCCGGAGGTGCAATGAGCCTGATCGGTCCCTCGGGGTCCAGTGCACCTTCATATTTCTGGTTCATTGCGAAGCGCGAGGACAGTTCACAGATCAGGTTCGGTTCAGAGATAACCAGTTTGTCCCCACTGTCATACACATCACGAAAATAATATTGAATCTCCTGCGGTGTTAGCCCTACACCCGAATTAGGCCGCATTCCTTTGGACAGTTCCATCGCAATCGTCTCCTTCCATTTACGGACTCTCCGTAGCCGAGACTTCTTAATTATCCTTTTACCGCTCCCGCCAAGCCTTCCATATAATAGCGCTGTGTGAACAGGAACAATATAATGATCGGCAATACCGAAATCATTGTGCCTGCAGCAATCCAGCCAAAATTATAAGCAAACTGACCATTGAGATACGTAAGTGCAGCTGCCAGCGGGTATAGCTCCGTATCGTTCAGAATAACGATAGGCCACAGGAAGCTGTTCCAGAACGACATGGCCTCCAACAGAGAAATAACAGCAAGCGCCGGCTTGACCAGCGGAAGCACCAACTGCCACCAGATTCGAAACTCCGAAGCACCGTCCATTTTACCCGAATCACGCACGTCGGCGGGGATATGAATAAACGTCTGCCGCATTAGAAAAATGTTGAATACAGAGACTGCCCCAGGCAACACTACACCCATATATGTATTGCCCAGATGAAGTCCTTGAATGGTCAGATAATGCACAATAAATGCCGTATAAGAAGGAATAATCATTGTAGCAATCAGCAACGTAAACACCACATTTTTACCTTTAAAACGAAATACAGCCAGGGGATATCCCGTCAAACTGGCCAGTATCACATTGAGCACAACGCCCAACACCGTAATGATGACTGTATTCAGCATATATTTAGGAAAATCCATGAACTGCCACACCTGAACATAGTTGTCGAAATCAATAAAGGTCGGGAAGATTGCAGGCGGCGTTGAAAAAATATTACGGCCTGGCATGAGGGATACACTAAGCAGCCATAGAAACGGTCCCATTAAAAAGAGGGCTAGCAGCACTAAAAGCAAATACATTATCGTCATTCTGAGCACTCGACCAAGACTACGCATGATGCGACTGCTCTCCTTTTTAGGAAGAGACGAGTGTAGCATTTTATCATTCTGTAGATTCATCAATAGGGATTGACACCGCCTTTCCTATTGAATCGGAATACGATAATACTAAGTACTGCAATCATTGCACCGACAATTAAGCCAAGTGCCGAAGCGTACCCAAAATTAAACTGCTCCATCCCCTTTTGAAAAATATACAAGCTGGATGTCAACGTGGCCGTTCCCGGTCCACCCTTGGTTAACACATATACCTCATCAAAAACACGAATAGCTGCCATAAGCGATATGAGGGTACAGAATAAAACGTAAGGTTTTAGCAGCGGAAGCGTAATATGAATAATCAAACGCCATCGACTTGCTCCGTCCACCCTAGCGGCTTCGTATAGATCATGAGGAATGTTTTGTAATCCTGCCAGATAGAGCATCATATAATACCCGAGTCCCTTCCACATCGTGATGAACATCAGTACATACAAGGCTAAATTACTGTCCGATAGCCAGTGTATGTCTTTGCTTATCAAACCTGCTTGTATAAGCAAATAGTTCACTACGCTGTTATTGCCCAACAGCCAACTCCAAATTAAGGCCACAGCTACCATCGAAGTCACAACAGGGATGTAGTAGGTCGTACGAAATATTTTAATTCCAGGGATACGGCTGTTCACCAGCACAGCCATCAGGATAGAGAAAAGTTGAAGAAAGGGGACAATGAGCACGTATAACAATGAATTCCAAATCGAAATAAGAAAGTTACGGTCCTTAAACGCTGCTTCAAAATTATCCAAGCCGACAAAATGGGTATCTGATATGACAGAGTAGTCCGTCAATGCCAGCGGAATGCTGTAAATAATAGGCCAAAATACAAAGACGGCAAGCAATAACAGTCCCGGCGTCATAAAGGCCCAGGCCGTAAAGGACTCCGACCTCAACCATTTGATCATGCTGCATCACCACCTGATTTTGATAAATGAACAGGGGAGTATTCGCATTACTCCCCTGTCATACCTATTGCTTTAAAATATCGTTTACTTCCTGCTCCAGGGCAGTAAGCGTCTCCTTCGTATCTCTTCCGTTCAATAAAATATTTTGCAAGGCTCGCGCGATCGCGCTGTTCACATCCTTGGCATTAGGCACACCGACCATATAATCTGTCGCCTTATCCAAGCTTTGTGCAGATACTACCTTGGCTTGTGCTTCTAATGATTGGTCAGACTGAGTAAAATACGAGTCTTTAATGGATTCTTTCGTGGAAGGTAGGGTATTGGCCTCTTTAGAAAAAGCCGTTTGACTCTCAGCATTTGTTAAGAAAACAGCAAATTTCACCGCCTCGTCTATATGTGCAGACTTGGTAGGTACGACCAGGTCCATAGAGTTGGAGAGTCGCACATCAGCTTTGCCGGTTGGGACCGGAACAGCAATCGTATTCTTATATACGTCCGGCGCCGCCGTTTTGATAAAATTGATGAACGTCGGACCTGCCAGCTCAAAGGCAACCTGCTCGCCGGCATAATATTTCACTTGCTGTGAAAAATCAGCATCTTCCTTGAGCACGACACCATCTTCCATCTGTTTTTTTAGATTATCAATCATGGTGACTGCGTCTGGAGTGTTGAATGCAGCTGCTGTCTTCTCTTTATTTAGAATGGGAATACCATCAACCGCAAAAAGCTTGGATACGAGCTGCTGAGCATAGCCAGCCTTACCGATTTTTCTATTGATTTGGCGGCCCCATTCTGACAATTCCTCCCGCGTTTTGGGCGGATGAGCAGGGTCCAATCCAGCAGCTTTAACCAGCTTTGTATTCATGTAAAGTACTTCCGTGCCGGTATACCAGGGTAGTGCATAAGCTTTACCGTTAATAACCGTAGAATTATAAATACCCTCGAAATAAGCAGCCTTTTCCTCGGGCGACAAGTGTTCATTCATATCAACAACAGCACCCTTAGAGCCCATTTGGCTGGCAAATTCCGTATTGAGATTCACTACATCCGGGCTGCTGTTGCTAGCAATACTCGTCAATAACTTATTGGTCACTGCATCATACGGGTAATCCTTCCAATCAATTTTGACATTAGGGTTCTTCTGCTCATAATCGGCAATGACCCGATTAAAATACGGGGTAAATGTAGGTTGTAGCGCAATGGTCCAAAATTGCAGTGTCACTTTCCCTCCGTCTACCTTTTCCGGCTTTGAGCCTCCGCCACCGCAGCCGCTCAGCAGTACAACCAGTGCCAGCATAGATACAAGCAACCGTAACCTGCCTTTCGCTTTCTTTGTCACATGGTGACCCCCTTGTTCTTAGTTGATTAAGGTAAATTATAACAGAAATACCGTTATAGAAGGAACATTTTTTCAATAAAATAAATTTAGAAGGAATAATTTTTCTTTTATTGGATACAAAAAAGACGCCTCTTCAACAGAGACGCCATGTTTTCCAAATCAACCTACAGAGGATTGACATCTATTAATAATATGGAGCCATGAAAACGTACACCAAAACCCCAGTCAAGCTCACATATAGCCAAATAGGCATCGTCCAACGGGCAATTTTACGATGTTTTGCTACCTGCATCGTCCATCCCCATACAACTGTGAATAGCGCCAGCGGTACGATAATCGCAGCCAGTATACTGTGCGAAATCAACAGCGTAAAGTAAATCGGCCGCAGGATACCCACACCACCATATTTTGCAGTTTCCGGCGAAATGTAATGGAAGGTTAGGTAGGAAAATAAAAACAAAACGGTACTGGCGAAGGCCAGCAGAATAAAGGTTTTATGCACCTTAATGTTTTTCTTGAAAATCGCAACCAATGCAGCCACCAGGAAAATAAATGTGAAGCTGTTAAAAATCGCATTCAACCTCGGGAAAATAGTGAGATCAAAACTAACACTCCCCTGGTATCCGATCGGCGAAAAGAACAGCAGCAAAATAATCACATTGGCTATAATGGAAACGGTGATAATCAAGGCTGTAAAATTACGATTGCTCGTTGGAACGTACTGCTTGTCCTCACTCGCTTTATTCATCATGAGCGTCTCCTTCGTTTAAATATCAGGTTTTCGTTATTTTTGCGGTCATAACCATAATATATTATATAGAACTCATAGATAGCCTGTGAAGTGACAACAGTATGAACAATTTCACAGCGATTCTCCTGAAAATATGCTTCATCATTTGGGAATCGCTCTTATCTCCCCATATCAACGGTAGAATGCATTCATTTTACAAGCTTTATGCACATAAAAAAACACCGAAAAGGGATCGTTCCCCACTCCGGTGTTGTGTCGGCTATGCAATACGCTGCCATGATATCATATCTATTGCTGCCAGACGTCACTGTATTCCTGATGACGCTTGAACAGAGCCAGCGCGTACGAGCAAGCAGGGATCACCTTTTTATGCTGTTCCCTTGCCATAGCAACAACTTTGTCGATAAGCTCCTTGCCAATTTTTTGACCCCGTAACTGCTCGGATACAAATGTATGGTCAATGACCAAAGAGTGGTCATCTACGGATTTATAACCTACTTCTGCAACTACCTGTCCATCATCCACCATGACTACTGCATGGTCCTCCTCGCGAATTTGTCTCATGAGACCAATCCCCTTTCTGACTGAAGAAAATGCCGGTACAACTCCATGCGAACGAATACTGCAATCACTTGATGCCCACGCTAGATATCCTTATCATTCCCCTATTTAGGGGACGACGAAACATCACATACATAAAAAAGGAACTATCGTCGACACTATATTTATTCCAATTAAGGTAAAGGGAGGTGCTGTGTTGGGCACGGAAATGAAGCCTGTCATCCCGTTTGAACCGGAACTGAGCGAAAAAGTCCCTGTAGATGCAGGCCTTTGGCGTTACGAAATAAAATGGGACGGTACAAGAATTTTAACGTATCACGATCAGGGCAGCACGCGTCTGTTCAATCGCAAGCAGCATGAACGAACGCTATTGTATCCGGAGCTTGCTCACTTCTCCTCCTACTGCAGGGCAGATTCAGTCATACTGGACGGGGAGATGATCGCACTTGGTGCCGACGGTAAACCGTCGTTCCATGAAATTATGCGCCGGGATCTGATTCGCCGGACGGATCGAATTCAGGCAGCCTATACAGCCGTACCCGCTACTTACATGTTGTTCGATATTGTTTATCTAAATGGGGAATGGGTTCATCGCAAACCGTTACAGGAAAGGCTTGAACTGCTGCATCAGATCATCCTACCGAATGAACGGATCCAACTGGCTCCCGCTCATCCTGATGGACAAGCTCTATTTCAGGTTATGTGCAGCCAAGGAATGGAAGGTATTGTGTGCAAAAAACTGGATAGTCCATACACATTGGGCGGACAGGACAGACGATGGGTCAAGGTCAAAAATTATGGTGATATCATTGCCGTTATCGGTGGCTATACCCTAAACGGAGGCGTTATCAACGCTGTATTGCTGGGCCAGTATGATAGACAAGGAATGCTGCGCTATATCGGGCACGTGGGTACAGGTAAGCTGACTCGTGGAGATTGGCGTCAGCTAACTGAGCGCCTCTTGCCACATACCATATCGGAGCGACCTTTTATTAATAAACCGGATCGGCATCAAGACGCATTTTGGGTAAAGCCCATGTTTACCGCCAAGATTCAATATAGTGAGTGGCGCTGGCAAGAAGGACGTACCTTGCGGCAGCCCTCCATCCAAGCTCTTGTGGATCAAGGTATTGAACAGTGCATCGGACCTTGGAAGTGACGTTTTACCGATACTTTTTCAAAAAATGCAGAACAAAGTTTGTATAAATCATTGCAACCAGTGGTTAATTAAATTACAGTTAACTAATTAACTACATCGAGGTGGATCGCATGTTCTTTTTTTTGGACTCCGAAATTCGTCAACTGGCCTATAATCTATTTCCAGGTGGCAATAAGCCGATTGGTGTTTTGGTAGATTTATTTTCTATAACGTACGAAATAAGAAAAAATATGGAAAAACGTTCGCGTGAATTTGGTCTCTCCTACGGGCAATATATTGCACTTTGTGTACTTTCTGCGCAAAGAGATGAAATGTCCTCTCCTTCTGCTTTAGCTGAAAAGATGGGTGTCAGCCGAGCAGCAATCAGTTCTATGGTCATTTCTCTTGAACAAGAAGGATTCATTAATAAATACGACGATCCCAATGACAAGCGGGGAGTGTTTGTTTCCCTGAATGATAAAGGAAGAAGTAAAATTCAGCAGATGGACCCTTTTTTTATAGGGCTGGCTTCACGTCTGATGTCAGACTTTACTGAAGCGGAACTCTGCCAGTTTCAGACCTATTTGTCACGCGTACGAGATGCTTTTGAAGATGTTAAAGGTTCGCGTCTAACCACCCCCAGCGCCCTCAGAGAGGAGAAAGACAAGTAGTGCGAAGACTGAGACAAAATCTGTTCGTCAAACTTGCCCGCAGATCGGCTGGCCGGATGATAACAGCATCCGATTTTAAACCTTCGCATTCTCCCAAAGTACATCGGACAGAGAGGATGATCCCCACCTCTGTAGGTGATTCCAGGGTGATTGTATATGAGCCTTCCCTCAGGTCTGCTGATCCACTCCCAGTATTCGTCAATTTTCATGGTAGCGGATTCATTATGGGCAGCGCTGAAATGGATGACCCCTGGTGCCCGGTCATTGCCGAACGTGCGAATTGTGTCGTCGTTAATGTTGATTATCGCTTGGCCCCGGAGCACAAATTCCCTATTCCGCTACAGGAAAGCTATGATGTGACCCAATGGGTGTACAAGCATCCTAACGTGCTGAACATCGATCCTCAACGCATTGCGGTCGGCGGACATAGCGCAGGAGGTAATCTTGCAGCAGCACTGTGTCTTATGGCCCGAGACCGCAAGGAATTCCCGATTGTGTATCAGGTGCTGGATTACCCATCACTGGATATCGCTACAGATCCCAAGCTGAAGCCCCAATTTGAGAAGGCGATTCCGCCTCGCGTGGCAAAAATCTTCAATGAAAGCTATTTGCGCTCGCTAGATGAGGCGCGAAATCCGTTGGCTTCTCCTATTTATGCAGAATCGCTACATGATCTCCCTCCTGCGCTGATCATAACGGCCGAGCTGGACTCCTTGGCTGATGAAGCTGAGTTGTATGCCAAGCGGCTGATTGAAGCGGATGTACCCGTAATGTATAAGAAATACATGGGTGCCGCACATGCTTTTACTCATAGCGGGGATCTCGCTGTAGCTGAAAGTGCCTGGCACCTGATGAGCGATCAGTTGAAATTGACATTTGAATTTCGTATCGAGGACGTTCTGGAAGATCTGAGGAAATAAAAATAAGCCTCCTGCTACCACTGCCTTCATGCAGTCGGGTTCAGGAGGCTTATTTTATATCATTACAAACTGTTAAAAGCTTCTGTCAATACAGGCACAATTTGCGATTTGCGCGATACGACGCCTTTCAGAACAGCTTTATTGTCATCCAACTGTACATTGTAGGCTTTTTCAACTGCTTGGGCTTGGCTTCCCAGCGCAATACCAATGGAATCACTGTTCACAATGTCTGTTACGACGAACAAGAACAGATCAAGATTTTTAGCTGCAATGGTTTGGGCCAATGCAGCTTCCAAATCAGCTTGACGGGACAGCACATCGTTTACGTCTACTGCGTTCACTTGTGCAATTTCTACTTTGCGTCCATTCATCTGGAATTCTTTTGCGTCCAAGCTTACTAACTGCTCAATCGTGTGACCACTCAAATCAGCACCCGCTTTAAGCAAGTCAAAACCGTAACGATCTGCATCCACACCAGCAATTTCAGCCAGTTCGCGAGCAGCGGCTACGTCCTGATCTGTGCAGGTCGGAGACTTGAACAACAGGGAATCAGAAATAATCGCGGACAACATCAGACCTGCGATTTCTTTGGGAATGGCTACACCGTTTTCCTTGTAGAGCTTGTTCAAAATGGTGGCTGTGCAACCTACTGGCTCAGCGCGGAAGTACAGCGGCTGGCTTGTTTCAAAGTTAGCGATCCGGTGGTGATCGATGACTTCAGTTACGCGCACCTTGTCAATGTCCGTTGCGCTTTGCTGGCGTTCATTATGATCGACCAGAATGACGCTGTCTGTTTCAGTAGCAACCTGCTCAACCAGACGCGGCGCGCTCACTTTGAAATAATCCAGCGCATACTGCGTTTCCCCGTTAACCTCTCCCAGACGAACCGGCTCTACGTCCGCGCCCAGTTTGGTTTTCAAGTCTGCATAAGCAATAGCTGAGCAAATGGTATCCGTATCCGGATTTTTATGCCCGAAAATCAATGTTTTTGCCAACATAATCGACTCCTTCACCTTAAGCATTTTACGTGATTGTGTAACCTCAACAATTCCAATGCAGATTATATCATTAAATCTTGCATTCTCCCATTCCCCTTCGATTGATTTCAAAAATAATCTAGTAAATTCATAACATTTCCATGGAATCTATATGTGAAGTTAACCTTATTTTTTCTAAAAATATAAAAAACATATAGTAATATATCCCACCAATATGGTAAGATATGCCTCAAAACTGGCAAGTTAGTCACCAGTGGTCAATTCTATTATTTTAGATATTAAGGGAGGCGTGAGAACAACGGCAGTGGCTTCAAATCCTAGTATGTAGAGATATCATATTTTGATTGAAAAGAGGGAAATCTTTGAAAAAGCCGATCATTTTGCAAAAAATACCTGTCGTATCACTCGCTCTTGCCCTGACGGTAAGCTTATCTCTGCCGTCTTTCAGTTCTGCCGCTCCTGCAGATCTGCAAATCAATTCATTTTTAAAAGCTCAGGAAGCATTAACTATTGAGGCGGCTCCGGCCTTTATCTCACCTGAGCTGAGCACAGACTCCTCCCGTCAGGTCAGAGTCATCGTACAGCTTGATGGTGAGCCGCTAGCTGTGGACAAATATGCGGCACGTTCAAGCGCCAAAGCTTTCACCGCTCAATCCGAGCAAAAGGCCGAATCTGCGATCGCCACCGAGCAAACCACGTTCGTAGACCAAGCCGCTGAGCACGGTATTTCTCTTCAAGTTAATTACCAGTACAACACGGTGCTTAACGGACTGGAGGTTACGGTGCCAGCCAATAAAATTCCAGAGTTGGCTAAACTGCCAGGCGTTAAATCCATTCACGAAAACAAAACGTATTATTCCATCCCCGTGCAGGACCCGCCAACACTTACAGCCAACGAAGCCACTTATGACAATGCGCCACTGGACCAAATTGGTGTTCCTGAAGCCTGGGCCAAAGGATTGAATGGCGAGGGAATCAAGGTCGGGGTTATTGATACCGGTATCGATTATGAGCATCCGGATTTGAAAGAAGCCTACAAAGGCGGTTATGACTCTTTTGAACAGGACAACGACCCTTACGAGGAACCGTTCCTTGAAAAAGAGAATGATCCATACGGCACAGGTTTTAGTGGAACGACACATGGTACTCACGTCTCCGGTACAATTGCCGGGAAAGCCGCGAATAAATCCTCAGATATTGTACAAAAAGGGATTGCCTATAAATCGGACTTATACGTATATAAGGTGCTTGGACGCAATACCAAGACCGGTCGTTCCTCCGGTTCCTCGGCACAGGTCATTGACGGTATTGAACGTGCTGTCAAGGATGGCATGAATGTCATCAACTTGTCGCTAGGCTCGGATTCTGAAAAAGATCCTAACTCCCCAGACGCCATTGCCATCAATAATGCGGTACTTTCTGGGGTAGTCGCGGTCATCGCAAACGGTAACGCTGCACAACAAGGGCCCTATTTTTACTCCATGGGTTCTCCCGCAACATCTCAGCTGGCGATTTCCGTTGGTGCAGCCACTTCCCCCAGCCACAGCTATTCCAATAAAGCATCCGTCAATCTTGTAACCTATGGTGATGATGAAAAGCCGATAACAGTTACATCAGATACCTATTACAATTTTAACATGATGGGTTGGCAAACATTTCACGAGGATTTTTCTTCTATTTTGGGGACAGAACCATTGGAATTAGTTTATGCCAACTTGGGATATCCAGATGATTTCACTTCTAAAGATGTAAAAGGTAAGGTTGTAATCGTATCGCGTGGCGTCTTGGGCTTCGTAGATAAAATCGCGAACGCACAACTAAATGGTGCAAAGGCTATTATTATTTTTAATGGTCAAGCGAAATCTAGCGACAGTACACAAGCCAATCTGAGTGAAGCTATCCCTGGTTACGACGGTTACATTAATTTGAATCAAGGAGACAATGTAGATTATATTCCTACCTTTGACATGATAGGAAAAGAAGGTAGAGCACTGGCAAGACAAATCATTGAAAGCCAAAACCACAAACAAAAATTCTTTATTACTTTTGGTGAAGAGTATCGTCGTACTGACAATCCTGGTAATACCATGGCCGGATTTAGCTCCCGCGGACCAAATGGCGATGAACTGCTGAGCATCAAGCCGGATGTGAGCGCACCAGGGGTTGGCATTATGTCAACGTACCCTGCCTTTGCCAAGTTCTATCCGGATGCATCTTATGCGCAAGCTTACAAACGCAGCAACGGAACGAGTATGGCATCCCCACATGTAGCTGGACTGGCTGTGCTGCTGAAGCAGCAGCATCCGAACTGGACACCGTTTGATATCCGCGCTGCTCTGGCAAACACTTCGGTTACACTCTTTAATGAGGATAAAACTCAATATGATGTGTATTCCCAAGGTGCGGGTCTTGTAAACATTGCGAATGCGATTCAGACTCCAGCCCTGCTGGAAACCGTTGAAAAGATTACGATTCTTGACAAGAACTTTAATCGGCAGGAGGTTGTGAATTATAATCCTTCCGCCAGCTTCGGGCTGTTACGACCTGGTAGTGATGCGAAGCAGATCCAGCTTCAACTCAAAAACTTGTCCGCAAACCCTGTGCAGTATGAAGCCAGCTACGTTTTACATGATAATGTCACCTCTGATCCGACTAAGCCTATTGCTACCCCCGATGTGAGCAATATTAGCGTTCAGTTGCAGGGTATTGGCGCGAATGGAGCCATCTCGGCAGAACCGGGCAAATCGCAACCGTTCTTCCTGTCTGTACAACCCAGTGCGAATGCAGCTACTGGTGTATATGAAGGAGAGGTTATTCTAAAAAGCGCTGGACAGCCGACACTTCATCTTCCTTTCGTTGTGCATGTCGGCAAAGAAAATCCAACGACAGGCTTCGGCTTGCAGGACCTGAGTTTCACGAACCCGATTATTTACCCAAATCGCACAGGTGCGCAACGCACAACAGATTTGACTTTCCGTCTGACCACAGATAAAACCAATCAGATCGCGCTCTATGTATATGGATTAGATGATAAGCTGATCGGTCTGATTGATGGGATTGCCACTACCAAGGAACAAGGTGCTAACGCTCGCCTCAAACAAGGCGCATATTCCTTCAAGGGGATTAACGGAAGTTACGTTGAATTTGATGACAATGGCAAGCCTGTTCTGGATGCTAACGGTCAGCCTGTTATTCAGCACTTGAAGGATGGCGTGTACAAGCTGGAAGTCAGCTCTCCAGAACTGAATGAAAAGGGAGAAGTCGAACGCAATACCGATGGTCCTAGACTGTTCACTGCCACTAAATCGATCCGTGTGGATAATAGTGCCCCATCCGGTGGTAGTAGTGGCGGCGGAGGGGGTGGAGGTGGCGGCAGAAGCAATACTACACCTTCTGCTGCAACTAATACATCCACCCCTGTCGCTACATCTGCACCTTCACTGCAAAGCGTAGTGAAGCAAGGACAAGCTGTAAAAGCTGTGCCTACAGCCGTTGCGTTAAACAATAATGTACAGTCACTGACAGTAGCTGATGCAGACCTGCAGGCTGCTGTGACAACAGCTGGCTCCAGTCCGACAGCTATTGTATTGTCGGCTACTAGCCAAGCAGGCCAAACGACTAAAGCATCACTCACTTCGTCACAGCTGGCAACGCTGGGCAAAGCCGCAGCAGGAAGCAGCCTGGTTGTGAGTAATACAGGTTCTTCCCTGGCATTGCCAGTATCTGTTCTAAAAAATGCACCTGAAGGTGCGGGCATTGAAGTGGTCATCAGTAGCCAAGCAGAGGCGAGCGGCACATTTACAAGCAAGCTTAAAGGCTCGAATGTGATCGGCACCCCGGTAGGGTTTGAGGCCAACGTAATCACTGGCGGTAAGAGCCAACCGCTCAAAGTTGCGCCAGGACAATTTATTAGCCGATCCTTTACCGTACCTGGTCAAATTGATCCTAATACAGCCGGTGTGCTCTATACAGCGAACGGAAATGTCTATCCCGTCCCATCCGTCTTCACCAAGCAAGTTGATGGATCTACCGTCGTTAAGGTAAGCCGTCCGGGCTTCTCGACGTATGCAGCGGCGACACGACCTGTTAGCTTTGAAGATATTTCATCGTCGTATGCCCAATCCGAGATTCAATCGCTTGCAAATAAATTGCTCATTAACGGCACAACCGACACGAAATTTTCACCGAAGCAAAACGTGACGCGTGCAGAATTTGCAGCCTTGGTCACCCGGGCACTTGGCCTGACACCAGGTACTGCTGCACCATTTAGTGATATTTCGGCAGGTAGCTGGTATGCCGGGGATGTGGCGGCCGCTTATGAGGCCGGATTGATTACAGGTCGCAACAACGACAAGTTTGATCCGCAAGCAAATATCAGTCGTCAAGAAATTGCTGTTGTGCTGGGCAAAGCAGTAGACCTGCTTCAAATCAAAACAGCAGCCGATGGTCCTGCACGCACACCATACCATGATACTTCATCCTTTGCAGGCTATGCCAAGGACAGTATTGAAAAAGTAAGTGCGGCAGGTATTATTAACGGAGCCACGATTAAAGGCTCTTCCTACTTCCAACCGAATGCACCTACAACACGTGAGGCATCTGCCAAAGTACTGCATGTGCTCTTACAAAAAGCTGCACTCATTAACTAACAATTACAAAGCCCCCCGAGCCGTTATTTAACCAAAGTCGCGGTTCGGGGGGCTATTCTTATGTTAGACCATAATCTGCGATACTATACTGTTCCTGCTAAAGGCAGCGTTACTTTAAATATACTTCCCGTTCCCAGTGTACTTTCAGCTGTAATGCTCCCTCCGTGTGCTTCCACGATGGATTGCGTAATAGCCAGACCAAGGCCCGCTCCGCCTGAGCTGCGTGTACGCGATTCATCTCCACGATAAAATCGCTCAAATATCCGCTCCAGCTGTTCCTTCCCCATGCCGGGTCCATTATCACGAATTTGAATATCTGCCAGCTTCTTACCAGCCGATAGGTTGACATGGATCACGCCCTGCTCTATATCGGTATGTTGAACAGCATTGTGAAACAGGTTAAGTACGACCTGTTTGATCTTATCGCCTTCTGCCAATACCCGAACACCTGCCGTCATATCAAAAAATACCTTACGTGTGCCTGCCAGCATAAGGAGCTGTGGCTTCATTTCCAGCAGCAATGCATCTAGCGATATATCTTCCAGCTTCAACTCCGGTGTTCGGTCCAGCTTAGCCAACAATAGCAAATCAGAGACAAGCTTGTTCATGCGCTTGGATTCACCATACATACTTTCTAGTGCTGATTGGAGTTGCTTCGGATTGGATGCTGCTCCACGAAGTAGCACTTCCAAAAACCCGTGGATGGATGTGAGCGGGGTACGCAGTTCATGAGAAGCATCCGCAATAAATCGTCGCATTTGCATCTGCAATTCCCGCTCGGCAGCAAAAGAATGCTCCAGCCGCTCCAGCATTCCATTAAATGAAACTGCCAGGCGATCTACTTCATACTGACCCTGCTCTGCGTCAAAGCGCTCGTCCAAATTGCCCGCATCAATACGTTTGACTGCCTCGACCATTCTGGAAAGGGGCACCAATGTACGGCGAAGCACAGGAAGCATAAGCGCCAAACCAATCGCAAGTGCAATCAGAGACAATAAAATAAAGGTGCGGAGTTGATTAATCAGCTGCTCTTGCATGGAATTCGTGGATACGCCCATTTGCAGTAACCCTGACGAACGGTCTGGTGGACCGAGCGGACGAAATACAACTAGCTGCTCTTTTCCCTGTGCATCCGTAATTAATTGATAGCCGTGACGCATGCGCTTGCTCTGCTGCATTGCTTGATACTGCTGAGTGGTGAGGCGCGGCGGTTTAAGCCCATTTTCGTTGGACAAGCTCTGGAAGGTGCCGTCTATACCTATAGAAGCAAGCGACATATCCGGCCAAAACAGAAACGGCCCCGGTCGATTACCTCTCCGATTGGTATCATCTTGGGGAGCGGCGATTCCATCCCCACTATTTTCCTGTGAATCCTTAATCAATAAGTCGACAGGAATTGAATTCAGCTGTGTATTCATAGCGTCTGCTCGACTGCGATACAGAAAATCTTTCATTAGAAAGTATTGGAGAAAACCGATCAACACCAGCAGCAATGCCAAAATGAGTAAGGTTCTGGCCAAAAGCTGGGACCGGAGAGAACGAAGCGCATATTTTCTCCGTTTTTTCCTCCCCGCCTTCATAACAGATCCACTCGGTACCCAACACCACGCAGCGTCCGAATGACCCGATGCTCCTTATCTTTGAGTTTTTCTCGCAAGGAGCGAATGTACACTTCCACAATATTATCCTCTCCCCCAAAGTCATACCCCCAGACTCGGTCCAGAATACGACTTTTACTCAGCACGATTCCATGGTTTAACACCAAAAACTTCAATAGTTCGTATTCGGTAGGCGATAGCTCCAGCACCTGACTCTGATAGCGAATCTCCTTTCGTCGGTCATCCACTTGAAAGGGTCCGTGAACCACTTCCCCCAACAGGTCAGGGAACTGATTTCGCAAACGCGCTTCAATACGAGCCAGCAGCTCATTAAAACTGAAGGGCTTAACGATATAATCATCCGCGCCGAGCTTGAGCCCTTTTACCCGATCGTCCACATCATCCTTGGCGGTCAGCATAATAACTGCGATGTTATCCTCTGTCTCCTTGAGACTTTGGCATACCTCAAATCCGTTCATTTCAGGCATCATTACATCCAGCACCGCTACATGCGGACGAAACTCTCTTGCCAGATCGAGTGCATCACTCCCGTTCTCAGCGGTTCTGACTTCATATCCTTCATTAATCAGTCCAAGCTCTAAAAATTGCAAAATATGAGGCTCGTCGTCCGCCAGCATAATCTTAACTCCGTGTATTGGATTCATTATTAATCTTCCCTTTCATATTGCTTCATTTTTATCATATTAAAAGTCGATTCATTTTTACCTGTATCTAATATACCTGAATCCTGCCGTAAAAAAAGCACTTCACCCCAGCTTTCAGCTAACGTTCAGGGAGCGCTCAGAACCCATTAAGGTACGTCTGGCATGATAATAGCAAGCCGGTAGTTCACCGGGCCAAGATCGGAATAAATACAAAGAAACTTTCACAGGGAGTGGAATGAACATGATTAAGAAATGGTTTAAGACCAGGGCGGACATCCCCCTGATCATCATTATGCTGATATCCGCATTTTTGAACGGATACAACATCTGGCAAGACAAGTACGTAAACACCTACTACACGACGGCAGTAGCAAGCATGCTGCAGAGTTTTCACAATTTCTTTTTCGCCTCACTTGATTCTGCAGGATCGGTAACGGTAGACAAACCGCCTGTGGTGTTCTGGATTCAGACGTTGAGCGCCTATATATTCGGACTTCACGGATGGAGCGTGATCCTGCCGCAGGCACTGGCTCAGGTCGGATCGGTCTTGCTCGTTTACTTACTCGTCAAACCGAGCTTTGGTACACTGGCCGCACGTTTGGCTGCCTTCGCCATGGCAACAACACCGATAGCCGTAGCGGTTAGCCGCACGAATAACATTGACGCCATGTTGGTCTTCACATTATTGCTCGCAACTTGGCTATTGTTCAGAGGCCTTAAAAATAGCAAAACCGGGCTGATCCTGGCTGCTTTCGCAGTCGTCGGCATTGCCTTTAACGAAAAAATGTTGCAAGCCTATATGATCGTTCCTGCGTTGGGCCTGTTCTATCTGCTGGCTTCCAAGTATAACTGGAAACGAAAAGCAATAACGTTGGCAGGATCGGCAGTGGTTCTCCTGATTGTATCGCTCTCTTGGGCAGTCGTAGTGGATTCCACTCCGGCCGATGAACGTCCTTATATGGGGAGTAGCGGAACCAACTCTGTACTGAATTTGGCCTTCGGTTATAACGGCCTGTCTCGCCTGACAGGAGATCAGGGAACAGGTGGCAATCGTGGCGGTCAACGCTCAGAGCAAAACAATAACGCTGCAACGAATAGCAACATTACGAACACGGATCAGATCCAGACGACTACATCCTCCAACAGCACTACCACTACGGATGACTCTGGTGCCAACAATATGGCAGCAGGCGGACCCGGTGCAGGTGGTCAAATACCACCCGGCGGATTCGGGGGGAACGGACAAGGTGGAGAGGGCCAGGGTGGTCCAGGCGGTGGCCCGGGTGGAAATTCCGGTGGCGGCATGTTCGGTACTGGTGAAAAGGGACCTTTGCGGTTGTTCCAATCTTCCCTGTCAGGCCAAGCCAGCTGGCTGCTTCCGTTCGCAATCATTGCTTCCATCGGCCTGCTTGCCAGTATTCGACGCCGTAATATCACACGGAAACATAAAGAAGTTATCTTCTGGCTCGCCTGGTTGATTCCCGTAGCTGCATTTTTCAGCGTAGCAGGTTTCTTCCATCATTATTACCTAATTATGCTCGCACCACCGATTGCAGCGCTCTTCGGAGCAGGATTCGTAGAATTGTGGCAGCAGTATCGTGAGCGTTCCAACTGGCTCTCCTGGCTGTTACCCGTGGCAGTATTAGCAACATCGGTATTTAGCTGGTTCATTCTACAAAATTACAACGATACCATCGGCAGTGGCTGGTCCATCGCGGTATTGATCCTAGGGATCATCGGCACAGCACTCCTGGTGGTAGCACGAATGAAATCCGAGAAGTTCACAAGATATGCCATTATCGCAAGTGTACTCGCTATGTTTATCGGCCCTGTGTACTGGGCATTGACACCAATCGTCTACGGGGGGAACAGCATGATCCCACAAGCTGGACCGACTCAATTTGGCGACGGCGGTGGCGGAATGCCAGGCCGCAATGATGGCAATAGAGGTGCAAGCTTCAATGGTCAACAAGCCGAAGGAACTCAAATGAATAACCAGACTCAAAATGCAGAGAATTCCAACTCTGTTGGAAATACTTCAAGCACACAAACAAGTACAGACACGGAACAAAAAGCTTTTACCCGTACCAGAGGAATGGGAGGCCCGAACGGTAGCCAAAGTTTAGATCAAAAAACGTTGAGCTACTTGCAAAAAAATAACACAGGTGAAACCTATCTTTTCGCAGCAAGCAATTATTCAACAGCCGCTCCTTACCTGGTCGAGGCCGGACAAAAAGTAATTATTATGAACGGTTTTGTGTCTTCCGATCCGGTCTATACCGTCGATAAAATCAAGGCGCTGGTCGAAAGTGGGCAAGTGAAATACTTTATGATTTCTGGTGGCGGCGGTGGACCGGACGGCGGCAACTCCGAAGTCACTGCTTGGATCAAGGAACACGGCAAAGTAATCCCTACAGATGAATGGAAAACAACAACCACAGCAGAAACAAGTACAGCAGTGAAAGCAACGAACAGCGGAAACGACACCACGAACACCAACGCAAGCGCTCAGGATGGTCAAGGTGGATTTGGCGGAGACGAGCGTGGCGGAAGCGGTACTTTATACGAAATCACATTATAAATGAGGAGGAACTACGAATGAGTGAACCTATCCGTTATTCCATAGTTATCCCGATGTACAACGAGGAAGCCGTTATTACGGAAACCTACCGGAGGCTGAAACAAGTCATGGGCTCAATGGGCGAGCCCTACGAGCTGATCTTCGTCAATGATGGAAGTTCGGACCGCAGCGTCCAACTCATCAAGGAATTCAGTCTCAGAGATGACACGATTGTATTGATTGATTTCTCTCGCAACTTTGGTCATCAGCTAGCAATTACCGCCGGGATGGATTATGCGGTTGGAGAGGCAGTCGTCGTCATTGACGCTGACCTCCAGGACCCGCCGGAACTGATTGTTGAGATGGCTAACAAGTGGAAGGAAGGCTATGAAGTCGTCTACGCCAAACGGCTCAAACGCAATGGCGAAACTCGCTTCAAGAAATGGTCTGCCAGCCTCTTTTACCGCGTACTTAAAGCATCAACGGATATTAATATCCCGGTCGACACCGGGGACTTCCGCCTAATGGATCGCAAGGTCATTGATGAATTGAAACGTCTGCCTGAAAATAACCGATTCGTACGCGGTCTGGTCAGTTGGATCGGTTTTAAACAAACTGCTGTTGAATATGAGCGCGATGAGCGGCTCGCAGGCGAAACCAAGTATCCGCTAAAACGCATGATCAAGCTCAGTCTCGACGGGATCACATCCTTTTCGATTAAGCCGCTCAAGCTGGCAGGTTATATCGGCGCACTTTTGTCCATGTCCGGCTTCCTGTATCTGATGTATGTGTTGTTTCTTAACTTTTTCACCGATTCCTATGTGATGAAAGGCTGGTCATCCATGATTAGCATCAGCCTGATCTTCGACGGAGTGATTCTGATTATTCTCGGTATTATGGGTGAATATATTGGACGGATTTATGACGAAACCAAAGCACGTCCACTCTACATTGTCCGTGAGCGTCTGGGTGGACAATACGATAACGGTCCGACACATGCTATGAAGGTTCCTGAACAACGCGAGTCCCTATACATGAAAGGAGCCCGTGACAGTCTGATTTCGGGCGGACGTACAGTACGCGACAACAGCGCGGTATATACTGGACCCCAATCCGGTCATGGGGCCTAATCTATGAAAAGTCGCATGGCCCAGCTGCTTCCTATGATCCGATTTGGCATCGTAGGTCTGGTGAATACAGGAGTAGATTATATCATTTTTATGCTACTGGCTTGGACCGGAGTGCCGGTCGTGGTGGCGCAGATCATTTCGTACAGCTGCGGCACAGCCAACAGTTATATTTTGAATAGCAAATGGACATTCAGCAAACAACAAGCAAACAACACAAACAAAGGTCAATTACTCAAATTTATCGTCATCAACCTCATCGTATTGGGGATAACCTCCTTATTGCTGCAAGTGCTTCACACTGAAACCGAGCTGCCGCTTGCTTTAGGCAAGCTGATCGCCACCGCAGCCGGAATGATCATCAATTATATCGGGAGCCGATACTGGGTGTTCGGTTCCCCATCCCGAAAGGAAAGTGAATCTCTATGAGAAAAATTACAAAAGCCGTTATCCCTGCCGCCGGTTTGGGAACCCGTTTTTTGCCAGCTACGAAAGCTTTACCAAAAGAGATGCTTCCAATCGTAGATAAACCAGCCATTCAATATATCGTTGAAGAAGCCATCAAATCTGGAATTGAGAGCATCATTATCGTTACGGGGCGTAATAAAAAAGCCATCGAAGACCATTTTGACAAGTCTGTAGAGCTGGAGCAAGTACTGGAGAGCAAGGGAAAATATGATCTTCTGCGTGAAGTTCAAAGCATCGGAGGCAAGGCAGTCATCCACTATATCCGTCAAAAAGAACCGCTCGGCTTAGGACATGCGGTACGCTGCGCCCGTCAGTTCATTGGCGATGAGCCCTTCGCCGTGTTATTGGGCGATGATATTATGAATTCCTCCACTCCGGCGATTCGTCAGATGATGGATGTATACGAAGCCACTGGCAAGCAAGTAGTCGGCGTGCGCACGGTAGAAGAACAGGATGTAAGTAAATACGGCATTATTGACTCCACTCACCAAAATGGCCTTATTCATGAAGTCGGCGGACTTGTTGAAAAACCATCCCCGGCAGATGCTCCTTCGCGGCAGGCCGTCATTGGTCGCTATGTATTGGAGCCTTCTATTTTCTCCATATTGGAGAACATGTCCACAGGAGCGGGCGGTGAATACCAATTGACAGATGCTCTGCATCAAGTAGCATTGCAAAACCAGCTGCTTGCATTGGAACTGGAGGGCACACGCTACGATATTGGTGATAAAGCTGGCTATCTGGAAGCAGTGCTCCACATGGGCATGCAGCGCGAAGATTTGCGTCCAATGCTTGACTCCATGATGCGTGAGTGGGCGCTTGCTTCAATGATTAAATAGACAAATTTCCTCCTACCGAAATCCGATGATGTTGTGAAATCACGAAAGTAGCTGGTTAAGCACATAAACTTGTACAATGTAAAAGTACAGAGCATCGGAATTTACGCGGTCGCCCGGCCGAAACTAAGGAGGAAAAGCCCCGATGATACCTGAGGGAAATCTGCAAAGTAATGTGGATCGTTTCAATGGCTTTGCCGACAACTACGATCAACACCGTCCAGAAGCGCCATCACTCGTCGTGGAAATCATCAGCCGCTATCTGGATCGGAACGTAGCGCTAGTTGCCGATATTGGTTGCGGTACTGGGCTCTCTACTTTCATATGGAAAGACACCGCTCGTCGAATCGTCGGCATCGAGCCTAACCCGGACATGAGAGGAATAGCGCAGCGCAAGCTGGAGAGAGCAGGAACGACAATGACAGGTACCATTTCCTTCGAAAGCGGGTTCTCCAACAACCTGCCCTTTGAGGACGGCACTGTAGATGTCATCACCTGTTCTCAGTCCTTTCACTGGATGGACCCCGAGAGCACACTCCAGGAAGCAGGCAGGGTCTTGGCACAAGGCGGCGTGTTCGCAGCCTTTGACTGTGACTGGCCTCCTGTGCTGCAATGGCAGATAGAGCAAGCTTATACAGAGCTTATCACCAAAGCTGATACCGTTTTGGAACAGGAAGCTCCTGTAGAGCAACAGGCTCATAAATGGAGCAAGGATCAGCATCTAGCTAATCTTCATCATAGCGGGCAATTCCGCTATATTCGGGAGATTGTCTTCCACAATCGTGAGCAATGTGACGCTGCTCGTTATACTGGGCTCGCTCTTAGCCAGGGAGGAATTCAGAGCCTGTTCAAACTTGGCAATCGAACGCTTGACGACGATATAGCCCGCTTCGTGAAGCTGGTTGAGAATCATTTTGAAGGCAGAACACTGGATATCCTGTTCAGCTATCGTATGAGACTCGGCATCAAGTAGAACGGAATCAAAATCGTCGTGATGATATTCACTTCGGCTCAAGCCAAAAAAAGACTCTCCTTGTCTCGTGAAAGCGAATACGTAGGAGAGTCTTTTTTCTTTCAATACATAGCTACATCTACTTCCCTACAATCCTTAGCTGTAGGTTTACTGCGTCTTCCTCTTAGGAAGAGTGGACAGCTAGAATGTGCGCCAACCGATCAGGATAGTCTGTGATGATGCCGTTCACTCCGGCCTCCAGCAGACGCTCCATTTCCTCCGGCTCATTCACCGTCCATGGGTGGTAGACGACGCCTAATGCCAAAGCCTCGGACACCGCTTCCGGTGTAACCACTTGCTTGTAGGCATGAAGTGCTGTAGCCCCGAATTGGGTTGCATACTCCGATGGGCGAACCATAATCTCAATATAGAGCGCTCCCGTCTTGATCTCGGGGGCAATCTGCGCACAGAGCGCGAGCGATTCATGATTGAAGCTGGATAAGATCACCCGCTCTTCCAATCCAAAGCGCTTCACAGCGGCAATGACCTCTTCCTCCATCCCCGGATAGAGATGAATGCTATTTTTCAGTTCCAGATTAATAATGGTATCCGAGGACTGGGCCAGTTCCAGTAACTCATCCAGCATCGGTACCCGCTCGCCTCGAAATTTCTCATCAAACCAACTGCCTGCATCCAGTTTATTTAATTCTTCCAGCGTGATATCTCTTACATCCAGCCGGCAACCTGTCGTGCGCTCCAGCGACTCATCGTGAATCAGCACCAAATGCCCATCTTGGGTACGCTGCACATCCGTTTCAATGCCTGTTGCTCCCAGTTCCAACGCGTGGTGGAAAGCCGCCATCGTATTTTCAGGACATACCCCGGAAGCTCCGCGATGCGCAAAATTAATTACCTTCTGGGTCATAGTCACGATATAATCCCTCCTGTCATTTCAAACAAGAATATTCTACTCGTTCATTGTTTGGGCTGTATAAAATATTCGCCACAGTCGCCTGTTCTTCTACGCCGGTTGAACAATCTTCCCAATCCATTTCGAATAAAATGCATTTCCATTCCGTCGATCAAATTCAGCTGCCGCAGACTCTGCCAGTGGTCTGAAGTACGCAATGATCTCTTCTAACGTACGTTCCTGTTTGCCCCATTCAAAAGATGCAGGCATCCGAATCAAACGAAGTTTTCTCGAAGTATCCAGCTTTTGCAGCAGCCCTACCATCGCTGCGTAAAAATACATTTGCTCCAATCCGCTCTCATAGTCCAATGCGATGTGCAAATGACGTTCCACCACTCCGATTCCTTCAATCGGATTTGCAACCGTCAAATACTCAATATGCTCTGCTATCGTTTTCAGGAAGTCACGGTCATCACGAACCAGGCGATAGCCTTTGCGATACTGCTCCTTCGCCTGATCAACCTCGCCTTGACGATACAGCGGCAATAGCACCTGCGAGAGCGTCACATGCGGCACTTCTGCACATCTCATCCGTCCCGATAAAATCGGTTTTGCCACGGCAAGCGCCTGCTCGTCTTCTCCGGTCAAGTAATAGAATCGCACCATCTGGCTCTGCTCACAGGCTTCACAATCACTCATACTGTCTGGCTCAATTACGCGGAACATATCCAGATACCGCCGTGCTTCATCCAGTTCACCCATGTCCATCGCGATGCGGAACTTATAATAGTAATATGGTCGCTCATTATACCCGTATTCAGCATAACGTCTGCGCATATCCTCTACCAGATCCTCGATTTGAGTTTTTGATATATTCGGAAAACTGCACACCTTTCCAAGTATCCATTTATAGTTCCACAACAGCTCAACGGGGTCGTATTCCTCTGGATTTTGGTCAAATTGACCCAGCTGCCATGAAAAAGCAATCAGCGACTTCAATGGATATCCGTTAAAAATAGCACAGTCTACAATCTCTCCCCGAATTTCATAAGCGAGCTCCTTCAAACCTGAAGTATCCGCCAGGCGAACAGCCTCTTCCAGAATCGCCAGCTTTGCCGCCCCTCCGTGCATATCCTGCGCCTGCTCCATCATTTCATATATCGTCTCTTCCATTTGAATCCTCCTTTAATTACGCAATTACGTATTCTGTCCGTTCCCTAATCCCCAATTGATAAAATGCAGCACACTCCGGTTCATCAGCCCTAGCTCACTGCGGTTCATCGGATAGTGACCCATCATAAGCGCATTCACATACATCATTTCGGTTGCAGCCGTAATCATCTGTGTATCGGTAGCTTCAAAAATCCGCGCCACTACCGGGTTGCTTAAATTAAAATACAAGGTCGAATAGCCCGCGTTCTGCTGGACTCCCGCTTTTAGACTATCGAGCACATTGGAAAAAAGCGAAGTGGTCTCTTCAACTGTGTGTTCCATGGAGCGCAAGGTTAGTGCATCCTGTGAAATGGTGTACAGCACAGGCAAGCTCGCAGGCTCAAAACGCTTCAACTCAGCACGGCAGCGCATCGGCTGCAAAGCAGCATCCATCACACGTAGCACATCGTAATACTTGGTGTGCTCTTCCTGCGTCAACCCGGTAAATGATAAAGATACATCCTCAGGGCTGAGTCGCTCTGTTTGCAGGGTAGCGTCGATCCAGTGCAGCTTATCCAAAATTTCTGAATCATAGATATATCCGCCGTTGATCACCAGCATCGATTGCGCTGCCGCCACATGCGTAATCTGGCGATACTCATCCACAGTCGCCGTGTAATGGAGCGGACGCCCGCCCGCCTCTCGGATCAGTTCACTCAGCTCGCGCCGCCCAAAAGTACTTTCGAAGGAAAACCAGCGGTGCATAATCCGCAGAAATTCATCATCCTCGACCGCGAGCGCCTTCATGGATAGCTCGTGCAAACGAATCCAGTGCTGCAAGCGGTCTGGCTCATATTGCGCCATGCGAAGCAGTTCTTCCCGAATACAGGTTCCCAATTCGGAACGAACCACATCAAGCTGCTCATTTTCATAAAAGTATTCACGAGATGCCGTTGGTTGCAATTCGTCTGTCCAAATCAGGCTTTTAATGAAAAATGCCCATTCTGGCAATACATTTTCCGCTTTGTCGGACACGAGCATATGCTTCAGATACACCCGATGCAGCCGCTTGCTGTTCAGATTAACACTGCGAGGCAAAATGAATGCAATCCCGCCGGTTCTGCCCGATGCTGTTCGTAGCGGTATAAAATCACTGAAGCGCTCACCCATTAGGCGATAACCTAAATCCAGCACCTCACCGCGTCGACTCCGTAATTGTTCCGGGTCCTGCATCCAGCTTGTCGATGGAAGATTGACCTGCTTAGTCTCCCCTTCTACAGACAGCAGGACAGGATATGGCAGCAAGGCTCCATAATAAAATAAGGAGTCTTTCACCTGCGCTGGCTCATAATAAAACTCGCTCCCCGGCTTACAGCGCAAATAAATTTGCGTCCCTATAGGCAGCTCAGTCTCTAACCGACGAATCGTATACGTCCCATCCGGCTTCCCTCTCCACTCCATAGAGATGCCTTCCTTCACCGAACGGGTCAGTACTACAATTTCATCGCTCACCATAAAACAAGACAGCAAGCCAATCCCAAAACGCCCGATAAATGAAGTCTCCGAGGTTAGCAAATCAGCCCCCTTCTTGGAAGACTGCCCGATGATCGACAGAAACCGATGAATGTCTTCTTCAGACAATCCAATACCGTTATCCTGAATCATCAATACCTGCTGATCCCCGGCACCGGATAGCTCTACGATGACTTTGCCTTCATAGTCGTTACTCTCAGAAACTGTATCTTCAAGGGTATTGTCTTCTTTCAATGATCTACTTTCAGCTTCAGTCTTTCGTAGCTCCTTGCGAGCCGTGATCGCATCTGTTGCATTTTGTAGTATTTCACGTATAAACACCCGTGGACTGCTATATAAATGATTGGCCAAAATATCAATCATGCCGCCCAAATTTACTTGAAAACGATATTCGTCTGTTTGACTCATAGAGATCATTCCTTTCACGAAATGCTACAGCCATCTTTTATTTAAAATAGCTATCTTTTAAAGTATAACGTGGATTTAAGTCGGATTACACACCTTCATTTCAGATATCAATTCATTGACAACGGTATAACAGGGTCTTTTTTCACCCAGGAGTGTGGGCACTGGGTCTAATTAACTTCATAAAAATGTACGAGGCACGAACACTTAGTGATTAAGGATCATCTTTGCCTAGTTAAATTTAGGAATAAATATAATATTTATTGGAATTACCTCTTCCTTTTGAGCACTATATCGATGGAGGGACAAATGGCTCATTTTTATACAAAAACCCGCATTCCTGCTCTTGTAGAAGCCTTACAAGAGAGAATGCGGGCTTTTTAGGTATAACCCAGTCCGTTCCTTTTATACAAAAGAATTAATGAGACTTAGCAAGACGGATAACATTCCACGAGGCTTTGCCCAAATGAGCTTTTACAATTCCGTCTTCAAGCTTGGCATTGCCACCGTTATGAGGCGTAACCTTTTCTCCAGCTGGGCTATTGGTCGCTTTGAGATCATCATGCTCCAGCACGGTATGCTCGACAATACGGTAGCCTTCGAAACTGCGTACATCTACCGTCAGCTCCAGCGATTCAGACAAGTGACGGTTCACTGCAAAGACAGTCAGCGCGTCTCCCTCTTCATCATAAACCACAGCGCTATCCAGATAAGGAATGTCTGTAAAGTCCTTGGAATCGTATTTTTCGGAATCCACTACAGGCATCAGTGATACCCCACGACCATAACGGGAAGCATGCAGATACGGATAGAAGATCGTTTGCTTCCACGCTTTTCCGTTATTCTCGGTCATGATTGGCGCAATAACGTTGACCAGTTGAGCCAGGCAAGCCATTTTTACACGGTCCGCGTGACGGAAGAACGTAATCAACATGCTGCCCACCAACAATGCATCCTCAAAGTTGTAAATATCCTCAAGCTGCGGTGGTGCCACAGACCATGGATCGATTTTTTTGTCTGCATCATTGGAGTGGTACCATACGTTCCATTCGTCAAAGCTGAGCATCATTTTTTTCTTGCTACGTTTCTTCGCTTTGATATAATCACAAGTCGAAATGACAGTATGAATAAAATGATCCATGTCCATGGAACGTGCCAGATAATTAGCCGTATCATTGTCATGGTTGCCGTAGTATTGGTGCAGGGAAATATAGTCGGCTACCTCGTACGTATGATCCAGTGTGGTTGCCTCCCATTCCGGGAACGTCGGCATCGTGGAGCTGGAGCTTCCACAGGATACAAGTTCAATGTCAGGATCAATCAGCCTCATGGCTTTTGCAGATTCTACAGCCAGACGACCATATTCCTCCGCTGTCTTGTGCCCAATCTGCCACGGTCCGTCCATCTCATTGCCAAGACACCAGGTTTTAATCTTATGTGGCTGCTCTATACCGTGACTACGACGTAAATCACTCCAATAGGAGCCTCCTTGATGATTGCAATATTCCACCAGATTACGCGCCGCATCAATTCCACGCGTACCCAGATTTACCGCCATCATTACTTCAGAGCCAACATCCTTGGCCCATTTAAAAAATTCATTCGTTCCTACTTCATTCGGCTCCACTGTTCTCCACGCCAGCTCCAACTGTCTAGGTCTGGATGCAACAGGGCCGACACCATCCTCCCAATTGTAACCGGATACAAAATTGCCGCCCGGATAGCGTATAATAGGAACATCCAGCTCTTTTACCAGCTCTTTAACATCATTACGGAAACCGCTTTCATCACTAGTCGAATGAGTAGGCTCATAAATTCCACCATATACAGCACGCCCGAGATGCTCTACAAAAGAACCATAAATGCGTTTATCGACTTCAGCAATACGAAAAGATTTGTCTACAATCATCTTTGCTTTTACAGCTGCTGCCACCTAAACCATCCTCTCTGAATGCGAAAATAAAATTTGTTGTACCTAAAATTAACAAGCCATTTTATTAACGCTTCCAATATAACACACCGTAATTAGAATAGTCAATATTATTATTAAATACTTAATATATATATTAAGTATTTAATAATAAACGATAAGCATTTGGTTACGTATTTTTGAACACTTCATTTTATAAACAAACCTATTGAGCAAATAGCCTCTTTACTAAATAGCAATAATAGTCCGATTAAACTGCAATATTAATCTTCACACCTGCATTCTTAGCTTTGTCTTTAGCCGAATCCACATAGGCATTGATCTCTTGTTCAGTCCACACCCTACCAACCTCTATACTTGATTCTTTCTCATCCTTTGGTTCATCTCGATCTATTATCGTCGCTTCCTCATTCACTTCTTTTCTAATGCACTCATTGATATTTGAGGCAATCTCCATAATTTTCTCATTAAGGCCTTCTGCCTTCTCACGCAAAGTAGTTGATCTTGAAGGGTTAGTGTTTTCCCAACCTTTAGCTTCGCTTTCTAATGTAATTTGTGCCCTTTTAGTGATTTTGGAATTCTTCAGCTGGTTGTTTGCTGATACAATACTATGCATCGTATAAGTCATGAGACTTTGCTTCTGCTCCTCTGCAGTCTTGTGCGTATATTGTTCCTTTTTATCTTCCTGGGCTTCTTTTTTACTTTCCTCATCCATTCCAAATGCTTTTTTTTGTTCTTCTATTGATTGCTTCTGAATATTCTCGTCAATTTGTTGAATCTGCTTATCTATCTTTTCCATTTCGGCTTTTACAGCTTCCGAACCGAGGCCACGTTTTAGAGCATTACTTATATAGTCCGAACGCCTCTCCATCAGATTTTGCTTCTGCTCTATCAATTGCTGAATAATCTTGTTTTGCGGCTTGCCTATACTCTTCCTTTCAGCCTGAGGGGAAAGGGGATGCCGTAGTTCAAGTCGGTTGTTATCTGTGGTGTGGAACGACGATTGGTGAGATGATGTAAAAGATACATTCATCTTAAAACCTCCATTTCTCTTCTAAATAGTAATTCTAGAGGTATATCGGTTTTTTTGTATTTTTTTGTATATTTTATCATCGCTTTTCACAAATTCTTCATTCCCTTTTCACTGTTAAGCAGTCCTTTATCGTCTATCAATTTGTTATATGTAAGCAACCTCTCCCAATATAACGCTGTCTATGTCCTTCCTCGCTGACAAATATAATATTTCAGTTACGGCGACAACGACCCGCATCTACAGACTGAAAAGAAAGATTCGTGCACTATCCCATCAATATTGGCTAACTCATATAGAAAATGTCCAATGTGAAGCCCAAAAGCGGGGCCTCTCGAAGGGAAGCTCCGCTTTTTTTTGTTATAGTCTACTTCTCATAAGGTAAAAAACAATTCTGTTCGCAGTCCCACTATTTGCCTGAATCTCAATACACAGTTAGCGTACATCATTAATAACTAGCGCTTTCTGGAATGTATGAATTTCGTCAGAAAATAAATTATAGTAAAACCCTCTACTTTCAATTAGTTCTTGGTGGGTTCCTTCTTCTACTATCTGACCCTTTTCCATAACTAAAATTTTATCTGCATATAAAACAGAGGTATAGCGATGAGATATGTAGAGGCACAGTCTATTATCAACGAATTTTTGAAATTGTTTAAATACTTGTTTTTCCGAACGTTCCATGCATCCATCCCTTTCTTTTTATCTACTATTATTCGTTCTTCATGAAATCTCACTATTTTAGCTCTCAGTCACCTGAATTGTATAGATATTTTCGGGATTTTTTTCTCTAACTTCCAAAATAATTTCATTTTTGAGGCGTTTAAAAGCGTCAACTTGCTCATTGGACAAGTGGGTCAATTGTGGCAAAATGTAATCAATCCACTTACTCGCCCAATCCATTCCGAAATTAAACTCTAAAAGCTTATTTGAATAAATATTGATTTGAAGTTTATTATGATTTTGCACTATTATTTTCGGCTCGAACGATGACATGGAGTGTATTCGGGTGATTTCCAAGGTATAGTGAATCGGGTGTGTCTCCTTTTTCTTAGCCACTTGATACAGCGTTTCAAAAAGGGTGGCAAATTGCCTAGCCTGATACGAACTAATCCCCTTATACTCTACTTGTGTTTGTCCCACAGTTATTTTTTGAAACGACGATGTCTGTACATTCTCATTAAATAGCCTCTCATATCCCCATACGCCCATCAATATACTACAAGCAAGGACCGTACTAATCCAAGGGATTATAGACTTTTTGCCGCCTCCGCGCCGACTGGATAACAATGTGCCTAATCCGTAAAATAATAAACTACAGCCTAAGAGTCCAAAGAGATTTCGCCAGTTGATCATATAGGGGTTGAATATATTCACTACAGGAGATATGTAACGTAACTTTTCATTAAAAGACCAGGAAACTAAACCTATAGGAAGGTAAAAAGCAATGAGAAAAGTGAAGGCCAACCCATAATGCTTTACTACCTGCCCCAGGAAGAGACCCAACATCGATGAAAAAACACTAGAAAAAAATACAATGATAACCAAATTCCATAATGATACATCAGCGAATGATTTCCATAAAAGTCCTACCATCATGAGCAAGAGAGGAAACGAAAGAATTAAAGAAACATAAAGCTGGTAAGCGATTAGACGATAATTAGGAAAGACAGAAATATATATATACGGTTCTGTATGATTACGATTGTGTATACTCGCAATCTGTAAAGAAAAAAAAGCTACAAATAACAAGTTAACACTATAAGTTATTGCAATACCTTCATTCATTATTAAATTGAATAAAAGAACCACACTAAAGGAAACCAGCAAGGTTACTGCTTGTTCTCTTCGAAGTAAAAGCTGTAGCCAGAAACGAACTATAATTCCATTCATTCTTGTACCCTCGCCATCCATAGATGATTACTGACTTTCATCAATACCCACATAAGCAAAAATAGGAATACTCGCCCAAAAGCAAACGACTGTGTGAAGAAATTGGAAATAATCCAATCTGGATTAAACCAGATTGAAATGTAAGGCAAGTTGATAGTAATACTGATTAAAAGGTAAACGAGCATTACAATGTTCACATACAGTTGTTTACGTAAGAGCAAGTTCAATATGACAGTAATTTGAACAGAATATCCCATAGTTGCTACACCTGCTACTGTTAGATGAAGCAGTATCAAGAATGGAGCCTTACCATGAGTCGTCCATTGAACCACACAAAATATAGCTAAAGCGACAAATTGAAATAAGCAAACCACTCCCCATAATACACAACTCTTACAATAAAAATATTGGGCTCCTTTAGGCAATTTAGGCATAATAACAGAAGAGATCATTTTTTGCTTCTCGCCATCATAAAGAACAGAATACATTAACGGCATTAGTAATATGGTAAAGAACATTTGTCCATGATGCAAAAATATCCATAACGTGTTATTCTTATTCCCTGCTCCTAGATATAAAAATAAAGGAATTAAAAAACAAGAGAACGTTAGTGCTATAAAAAACACTACACTCTTTTTCATAAGCAAAACTTCAAATTGAACTAGGGCTCTGATTACTTGTCCCATTCTGCTAACTCTCCTCCGGATCGGAAATGTACAGATACGCATCCTCAAGATTAGCCGTTTCGGGTGTGACTTCTGTACAACAATCTGGAGGGTAGTTACACAATAATCGAGCCTGAACTCTTCCTTCCTTCCGCACAATGGAAGTGATTCGAGCTTGTTGGCTTAATTGTTCCAATTGACGCTTTCCAACATCAACCAACCACACTTTACCCTCGACAGTTCGAATCATATCGTCTATAGCCCCTTGGTACAGACAACGGCCTTCTTTTAAAACGAGTAGTTTGTCACATGTGCTTGAAACGTCAGGAACAATATGAGTAGATAACAATATAATCCTGTCTTCTCCATAATTTTGAAGCAAGTTTCGAAAAGCAATTCGTTCTTTGGGGTCCAGTCCAACCGTAGGCTCATCAACAATTAACAACTTAGGCTGTCCTAACATAGCTTGAGCAATTCCTAAGCGCTGCTTCATTCCCCCAGACAGCTGTTTTATTTTTTTATCAACTTGATCGATAAGTCCCACCTCAATTAATCGCTGTGATGTCTCCTCTTGAATATGATGTTTACCTTGAATACCTTTTAAAGCCGCAAAATAGTTCATGGATTCCAAAATAGTCACATTTGGAAAAAAATCAAAATACTGAGGCAAGTAACCTAGTAAAGAACGAATAGCATCAGGTTCTTTTTTCAAAGAATGTCCGAATATTTCAACTTCCCCTCGGTCGAATCTAAGTAAAGTGGCAAGAATTTTCATTAAAGTGGTCTTACCCGCTCCATTGTCTCCGAGCAGTCCGAATATACCATTATCAATGTGAAAATGAAGCTCGTTAAGTACTTGGTGAGAACCATATGACTTACTTAAAGCTTGAATATCAATTGTCAAATGAGGCATCCTCCAATAGTTGCTCTCGCTGCCGCTTAGCAGAGAACAGGTTTTTCTTGTCTTCTTTAGTTAATCGTAAATACAATTTCATACAATCCATTATTGCACTACGAGTAAAGTTACAGTATTTATCCACTGGCTCATTAATTGAACCACTAAGCACCATATTTTCTTGAGGACAACCTCCACCACATAGATTCTTAGCCCAACATTCTCCGCATACAGTTCTCTTCTCTAAACGCATCTCACTAAGCATGCCACTCTTCTTTCTTACATCCATCCCTTCCCTTACATTTCCTAAAGAGTAATCCTTTTCATTAACAAATCGTTGACAAGGATAAAGATTACCATGCACATCAACGGCAAGCATATGCGAGACCGCTCCACAAAAATAATCTCGCTTAGAAGAAGAATGAATCATCTTCAAGTATTTTAGAATGTTCGATATTTGACGTGCTTCCCCATATTTTTTGACCTGAAGCAAAGATTCAAAATGAACAACCAATTTGGTGAATTCTTGTGCATACTTCTCAAAGTCATCCTCACTAAGCATCTCGACTGCAGGATACATCGCAACATGGCGGATACCAATCCCCAATAAATGTGTAAGTGTATGTGTTATATCCAATTGTACTGGTGAAATCGTAGCTCTTGCTGTTATGGCACCTTTTTTTCTTAAACTTTCTGTTCTATTTAAAATGATTTCATAGGTACCTTTTCTGTTCTGATAATATCGATTGAAATCGTGCGTCATTTGATCACCATCTAGACTTATCTGAATAGAAACATGATGATCTAATAAGAAATTTTCAATTTCTTTGGGAATCAAGGTGCCGTTCGTTGTCATACTATATGTAACACGTTTATTTGATTTTTCTTGTTTTAGCTTAGTGTAGGCTACAACTTCTTTAATCACTTCAATGTTCAGAAGTGGCTCCCCTCCAAAAAAGCAAATATTCAGTTCTTCTTCCTCGCCAGAATGATTAAACAGATAATCAACTGCTTTTAATGCGGTCTCTGTGTCCATGCGTCCTCGATCATTATATTCTCCGTCTCCTCCATAACAGTAAGAGCATCTTAGATTACACTCTTGAACCAGCATAAGGATTATAGATGATAGACTCACTTGCTCATCATTGCAACTTTTACATTCCTTTTGAACAGACAAATCTTTATTATATATAACCGATGCTTCCTTCAGACTGGCTAATAACCTATCTACCTCTTCTCTACTAGAACGATGCTTAAGTAATTCATATATTTCTTCAATTTCCTTACCTTCGCTATTGCATATATCTACTACGACATCATCAATCTGAAAAAGCCCATTTGTTTTTTATATTGTATAAGTGTAACTTTTCATTTTGTTCTATGATTTTGACGGGATTTTTTTCAAATGGAGCACTAATCACTATTAATCATCCTCTCAAAGTTACAAAATAGGAGGAAGTCCAAGAAGATTAGTTCCCAGACCTCCTAAGTTGACTACCTGTGTTTGAAAGCTCTATCGTTGCGAGTTTTACTTCAATTAATCGAATTTATCGCTATCATTATTAGTACACCAATGACCACTTTCTTTGCTACAAAACCAGTCGGTAGCATCACAACCTACACAACGATCACGTGTATCACAAAAAACACACGTCATAGGAGAAACACTGCCTTCAGCTGCTTGGTTAATAGGATCAAACAATTTGATTCACCTCATTTTTTGTATTTTTTTATTTTTTTTCCAATATAATCATTTTTTTAATTGGCCTCTATACTTTTTTTGAAGTAATTATGTAAAATTTGTTAACATATTATTTTTGAAATATTTTCAAATAAATATAATAAAAGTATAGTTCACTTTGCTGAAAAAAGCCGGTCGTTGTTAATGTAATGCATACCCTAATGATTCTGGAGACCGAAACTTTTATTCACCTTCGTAACACTCAATCTGAATTCTAATTCTTTCATTTTTCCGTTCCCCATATATAAACAAAATCCTGATGCAGCTTCTCTAAGAATGAACATGAGCTGACCAGGAATTTTCGTTTTTTTATACACAAAAAACGGAGGGCTTCTTTTGCCCAAACTAGGAAGTCCTCCGTTTTTGTGTTTTTATCAATTTACGTATTAAGCTATTACTTAATCCCCGAAATCGTATAATTCTCGATAATATACTTTTGGAAAATAATGAAGATAATCATGATCGGAACGACCATGAAGGTCGAGCCCGCCATTTGCAGAGCAAATTGACTTTCGTTCTGTCCCTTGAGCAGTGACAGACCGACGGACAAGGTGTACAGCTTTTCATCGTTCGCAATAATGAGCGGCCATAAGAAGCTGTTCCAGCCGCCGATGAAGGTCAGGATGGCCTGTACCGCGATAATCGGCGTCGAAATGGGTAGCACGATTTGTAAAAAAGTGCGGAACTCACCTGCTCCATCAAGACGGGTCGCCTCCAGCAGTTCTTCTGGGATATCGGACATGAACTGCCGGAAGAGGAAGATCGCAAACGCGCCCACCAATCCAGGAAGGACAATCCCCAGCATAGAGTTGGTCAACCCCATCTGGTTCAGAATCAAATAGACGGGAATCATCGTCACTTGACCTGGAATCATCATGGTTGCCAGCACCAAATAGAACAGGAAGCCCTTGCCCTTAAACTGAAATTTGGCAAAACCATAACCCGCCATGGCGTTAAGGAATAATCCGAAGAAGGAAGCTAGGACAATGATCAGCGTATTCGTCAGATAGGTTCCAAACGCCATGCTATCGAATAGGATTTTAAAATTATCCAGTGTAAAATGCTCCGGCCAGATGGTTGGAGGAATTTTGGTTACCTCGCCCTCTGTCTTAAAGGAGGATAAAATCATCCACGCAAAAGGCAGCACCATCAACAGACCTCCCACAGTCAGGAGAATCGCCACGAACCATTGAAATGTTTTTTCACCACTGCGCGTATTGGCGCGGGCTTGCTGAACAGCTGTTTTCACGTTCATCACCTCTCTCTATCAGGACTCCGCTTTATTTTGCAAACGGAACTGAATCAGCGTTACCGCGATGATCGCAAAGAACAGAATGAACGATCCCGCCGCGGCATACCCGAATTTACTAAATTGGAAGCCGTTATTGTAAATGAACAAGGATGCCGTTAGCGTGCCGTCCAGCGGTTTCCCTTTGGTCATGACAAAAGGTTCCTCGAAAAATTGCAGCCAGCCGATCATCGTTGTGATGGACACGAAGAAAATAGCGTAACGAAGCTGCGGAAGCGTAATATAACGAATTTGCTGCCATGTATTGGCCCCGTCAAGCTGTGCCGCTTCATAATAAGAGCCCGGAATCCCTTTAATAGCCGCAATAAAAATAATCATGTTTAAGCCGATGCCCCGCCAAACCGCTAACACAATCAGCGAAATTTTCGCTACTGTTGGATCGGTCAGCCATGGGACGGGACCTAAATTCATCAGACCAAGTACGTAGTTGAATAATCCAAGCGTCGGATTATACAGATAGCTCCAAACGACTGCGACCGCAACTACATTCGTTACGGACGGCAGATAGAACACGACGCGGAATATTTTGAAAGCACGTGATTTACCCATGTTAATCAGGATCGCGATGCTGAGCGAAAATATCAGCACCAACGGAACACCAATGATGACAAAGAACAACGTATTACCAATGGACTTCAAAAAGGAAGGGTCCAAAAGCACGTTCGTGTAATTTTCCAATCCTATAAAGCGAATACTTTCATAATTAACGAGTCCGGACAGATCCATATCCGTGAAGCTGATCACGAGCGCCAGTAGTATCGGCAACAACGAAAACAGCGTTAACAGGATGATGGAGGGACCGATAAACAAGTATGGCGCAAGCTTCTGCGAGCTTCCTTTCATGCCTTCACTCCCTTTGACAATGACGGATATGGATCATTATTTTTTCATTATACTTGCAGCCTGCTGATTAAAGTCATCCATTTCCTTCTGTACATCGGCATGACCGCGGTAAATACGTTCGAAGCTCTTGATGAATTGTTGAGAAACCTCTTCCCATGCGGCCAGTTGCGGCAATGCTGCGGAATGATCCAACTGTTTGCGAATCGTCCGAAGCATCGGATCACTCTTCAGTTTGGCATCTTCCCACGATTTAGTAGTCGCAGGCAAGTTACTGGACAGATCCATCCATTTCAGCTGTGTTTCTGGTTTGCTCATGTAAGCCAGGAATTTGGCCGACTCCTCTGGGTGCTTGCTGAATTTCATAATTGAAAGGTTGGCTCCACCCAAAACGGACAGGTTGTTTACTTTGCCAGGAAGCTCCGCTATATTCCACTTACCTTCCAATTCTGGTGCCTTGCTCTTGATTTCTTTAATCATGAAAGGACCGCTGATAAACATTGGAACAATACCCTCGCCTTGCAAACCTTGAACGGAATCAATTCCAATATCCACTGCGTTAGAGCCATTTTGGAAAAAGGTATTTACATACTTCACAGCATCTACAAACGGTGCTTGGTTAAATAGCGGATTGCCCTGCTCGTCAACCAGCTTGGAACCGTTCTGGAGAGCAAACATAAAGCCCATGGACTGCTCCTTTGCACTAAAGGAGATACCATATTTGCCTTTACCCCGAGCCGCTAGCTTTTGAGCAGCATCGGACAGTTCCTCCCACGTTTTAGGTGCTACATTATATCCAACCTGTTTCAGTAGGTCCGAACGATAGAATAAAACTCGCGTTTCAGTGTACCAAGGTACGGCGACCGGTTTACCTTCAAATTGAGCCGTACTCACAGCGCCCTTGAAGAAATTTCTCGCTTCAAGCTCAGGGTATTTGCTGATGTAAGGCGTGATATCTGTTAATGCACCCGCAGATGCTAATTCCGGCACCCATGACGTACCTAACTGAACAACATCCGGACCGGATTTTGAAGCAACCGCTGTGAGCAATTTGTCATGAGCGTTATCCCAAGGCAACGCCTGTACATCAACGTGAATATCTGGATTTTCTTTCTCAAAATCTTTTACGATCTCAGGCAGCAGCTTTCCTTCCGCTCCCATGCCCCACATGGTGATGGTCGTCTTACCATTTGCATCTTTGCCTGACGAATCATCCTTGGATGAACAGCCTGCCAGCGCTCCCCCCAGTAATAAGGTGCTTGCCAAAACGATCCCCAATGTTCTTTTCATCATACGAATTCCTCCCGAGATGATCTGTTTACCGATCATGCAATATAATAACGGATTCAAGTACATGAGTTTTGCAAAATTCTGATACATGCAAATACATAGCAGTTAAAGCATACCGTTATAACAATTATGTTTAAAGCCTAAGGACCATACTCATCAATAGAAACGTTTCGATAGTCATTATAGAACAAATTGAAACCGTATTCAATAGGGATATTATTTTTTATTTACTTAGAATCGCATCTTTTTTTCATTTATTTTATCTTTATTACGCTACTTATCCTATAAAAAGACCTCCGTTTTGCATTTGACTCTCTATTTGAAAGCGTATATAATCCAACTGAGTTCAACAATAGAAACGTTTCGATTAATAATACAACAGAATATTATGCTTCTATACTAGCTATTAGCCTGTTCAGCACTTTTTTGAATCAACTTATCCAAAAAATCTCATGAATCTGAAAAAGAGAGCTGTTCTACCAACCATACAGCTTATGGAGGATTATGATGGAACAACACCTGAATTCCTATTTACAAAACATGACGCTTGAAGAAAAAGTTGACCAACTGCTACAGCTTGTGGGTGGCTTTTTTGAAGAAGCGGGTACAGAGGGCCAAATTACTGGTCCTATGGCTTCTCTCGGCATTACCGAGCAAACGGTTCACAATGTTGGTTCCGTGCTCGGCCTTGCAGGAGCTCAGGAAGCGATTCGTGTTCAGCAGGCTCATTTGAGTAAAAATCGTCTGGGTATTCCGCTTTTAATTATGGCAGATATTGTACACGGCTTCAAAACGATTTTCCCGATCCCGCTGGCTATTGGTTGCTCATGGGATATGGAACTTGCAGAAGAGAGCGCTACTATCGCTGCCCGGGAAGCAGCCGTATCTGGTGTTCACGTCACATTCGCTCCTATGGTCGATCTGGTACGTGACCCCCGCTGGGGTCGTGTAATGGAATCCACTGGGGAAGACCCTTATCTCAACAGTCAATTTGCCCGTGCGTTTGTGCGCGGATTTCAGGGTAAAGATCTGACGAATGATACCGAGCGGGTAGCCGCATGCGTGAAGCACTTTGCTGCATATGGAGCCGGTGAAGGCGGACGAGATTACAATACCGTAGATGTATCCGCATGGCAGCTGCGAGAGTATTATCTCCCCTCCTACAAAGCTGCTTTAGATGAAGGCTGCGAAATGGTGATGACGTCCTTCAATACCGTAGAAGGCGTAGCGGCAACGGGCAATAAGCGCCTGATGCGTGATCTGCTTCGTGATGAATGGGGATTTGACGGTGTACTCATTTCGGATTGGGCCGCGATCAAAGAGCTTATTCCTCATGGCATCGCCGAAGATGAGCGGGAGGCAGCAAAGAAAGCATTGCTGGCAGGCGTAGATATTGAAATGATGACCTCCTGCTATAATGGACACCTGCCTGAGCTGATTCGCAGCGGACAGCTGGATGAAGCCCTCGTTGATGAAGCAGTGATGCGTATATTGAAGCTCAAGCAAAAGCTGGGCTTGTTCGAGAATCCGCTACGCGGCGCAGACCCTGAGCGTGAACGTGAAGTTGTGTTCTGCGAAGCCCATCGTGCGGTTGCCAAAGAACTAGCCATTAAATCATGCGTGCTGCTCAAAAATGATTCCGTGCTTCCATTGAATCGCAATCAACGTATTGCATTGATCGGACCTTTTGCAGAGAGCGGCGATATTTTGGGTTCTTGGTCGTGGAGCGGTTCACAAGAGGAAGCCATTCGTGTTGTCGACGGGTTTCATTCGAAAATATCCTCCTCGCTGCTCACCGTAGCGGCAGGATGCTCTGTAGACGACATAACAGAGGAGCAATATACAGAAGCTCTGCATGCTGCCAGTCAAGCAGAGGTCATCGTATTAGCGCTTGGTGAGCGCTCGGATATGAGTGGTGAAGCAGGCAGCCGTTCGAATATTCGCCTGCCACAGGCCCAATTGGAATTGGTGAAGCGCCTGAAGACACTGAATAAACCAATGGTAGCCGTACTGTTTAATGGTCGTCCATTGGATCTGCACGGTGTCATCGAAGAAGCAGACGCTGTACTGGAAGCCTGGTTCCCTGGTGGCGAAGGCGGCGCAGCAATTGCCGATTTGTTATACGGTGATGCCCAACCTACGGGTCGTCTGACGATGTCCTTCCCGCAATCGGTCGGGCAGGTGCCTGTGTATTACAATCATTTTAATACAGGACGTCCACAGTTAGATCCGAACACGACAGAACGCTATGTGTCCCAGTATCTAGATATACCGAACGAACCTTTATTCCCGTTCGGCTATGGCCTGAGCTACACCGATGTAGCCTATGACAGCTTACAGCTTTCCGGCGATACCCTTATTCCCGGTCAAGAACTGACCGTTAGAGTACAAGTAACGAACACAGGAACACGTCCAGTCGAGGAAACGGTTCAGTTCTATGTCCGTGATATCAGCGGTGATACGGTTCGTCCGATGAAAGAACTGAAAGATTTCTGCAAAGTCCTGCTTGCCCCAGGCGAAAGCCAGGAAGTGGAATTTACAGTGACCGAGCCTCAGCTGCGCTATCATCATGCAGATTTGAGCTTCGACAGTGACAGCGGTGAATTTGCCGTCTTTACAGGACCTAACAGCCGAGATACTACAGAAGGCCGTTTTCGGTTAGTAAAAGAAACAGGAAAGTGAGGCGTTCCCTTTGATGAATACAAGTCTAGATCAAAATATTTTGCTGCGAGCCGGAGACCTGTCTTTTACCTTCTTAAGCAGCGGTGATGTGTACAAGATCGCTCACGGCTCAACGATGATCAACCAGCTGTTGACCAATTCAGTCGATGGTTCCTTGAATAATCTGTACCTGAGACTGTATCGTCCTTCTGGCGTAAGCATCACTCCACTGCTTGGAGTTCGTTCGCCCGGCGTAATCAGACAAACGGATCAGCAGATTATTTGGGAAGGCTTCACCGCCGGTGTAGGCTATCAGGTGACCTTCACACTAAGCCGCCTGGGAGTATGGTTCTGGGATGTAACCCTACAGGGCGATGACGTTGAAGCAGATATTGTGTACGGTCAGGATATCGGTATTGCCGATACCGCTGCTGTGCGCAGTAATGAAGCTTATTTGTCTCAATATATTGACCATACTGTCTATCATGATGAACAAAGAGGCTATACCGTTTGCTCACGTCAGAATCAGCCGCAAAGCCAGGCATTCCCTTACATTCAACAAGGCTCGTTAACTCGTACTGTCGGATACTCGACTGACGGATTTCAGTTCTTTGGACTTTCTTACAAGGAAACGAATGAGCCGGAAGCACTGCGCCGCGACTCGCTCGCCAATGAAGTGTATCAATACGAATTCGCTTATACAGCGCTGCAATCTGAGCGGGTAAAACTCGCCGGGGAAGCACGCTTTACGTTTTACGGTCTGTTCCAGCCGAGCCATCCGGCTGCAGTGACGAAGCTGGAGTATCAGGACCTGGTAACCAAAGCACGCGATGAAGTAGTTGGCGTTCTAGCGGACGCTTCCGCGACCATCATACCAGCGCGCATCGCAAGTGACTTCCAGGCAGAACGTGTAGCTACAGCGCAAACCATCGGTGAACCGCTGCGCACGCTGGACTTGACCGATGCCGAAGTGGATCAGCTTTTCCCGAAACGCCAGGAAGAAGAACGGGATGGCGATGAACTACTTTCCTTTTTTACGGATAGCTATGAGCATGTTGTACTCAAATCCAAAGAGCTTCGTGTAGAGCGTCCTCACGGGCACATTTTAATGGGTGGGCATTACTCTGGAGGTAAGGAAGAAACCATTACAACCACCTCCTATATGTACGGGGTATTCAATTCCCAACTCGTGATCGGTAATACCAATTTCAACAAAATGATCACCAACGTGCGTAATGCGCTCAATATTCCCAAGACATCCGGTCAACGTATCTACGTCGGAATTCAAGGAAAATACCGCCTGCTCACCATGCCTTCCCTGTTCGAGATTGGCTTTAATTATGTGCGCTGGTATTACAAAACGGCTGACGATACATTCATTATTACAAACCATACGAATGCCGATCGCCCAGAAGTGCGGCTTCACATGCGCTCGGCAAGCGGCAAAGCTTACCCATTCCTGATCACTCAGCAAATGTCTATGCATGTGAACGAATACGAGCTTCCGTTTCATATGGAACGCGAAGGTGACGACCTGCTCTTTAGAGCTGATTCCGCCTCCCTAAGCGCCGAGGCTTATCCGGACCTTTTGTACCGCATGCACGTAGCAGGCGCTTCGTTACAGCAGGTGAGTGATGCTCAAGCACTGCTACAGGGTGGAGCCTCTCCTGATGCGTCACTGGTCGTTTTGGAACTGGGCGACAGCAGCGAATGGACCTGCACTGTACAGGGCTGGCTGCATGGCCGTTCGACCGGGAAGGACCGAGCACATAAAGAGCTTCACGCCTCCTTTGAAGATGAGCGTGAGCGCTACCGGGAATATTTTGCCGAGCTTATGAATGGCTTCCATCTGACGCTTGGCCAACAGGAAACCAGCGAGCTATTCCGTGTGAACGCAGTGGCTTGGTGGTACACCCACAATATGCTCGTCCACTACTCTGTGCCTCACGGTCTGGAGCAATACGGCGGAGCAGCCTGGGGAACACGCGATGTATGTCAGGGGCCTGTGGAATATTTTTCGGCGGTGCAAAAGTTTGATGAGGTTCGTTCCATTTTGTTAACTGTATTCAGCCATCAGTATGAAGACAGCGGAAACTGGCCGCAATGGTTTATGTTTGACAACTATACTCACGTGCAGCAAGAAGAAAGCCATGGGGATATTATCGTTTGGCCACTCAAGGTACTGGGCGATTATTTGACCGCTACCCGTGATTACAGTATTCTGGGAGAAAATGTGCCTTACACTCATCGGCATACTTTCGATTATACCAAGCAGACTGCGACCCTTATGGAACATGCCCTGAAGGAAATCGAATATATTCGGGAAAATTTCCTGCATGACACGTACTTATCGGCTTATGGCGATGGCGATTGGGACGACACGCTCCAGCCAGCCAATGCGCAGCTGAAGCAATACATGGCGAGCAGCTGGACGGTTGCCCTCACCTACCAAGTGGTTCGTAACTTTGCTGCTGCGTTGGAGCAAGCTCCTGCAGATGTAGTAAGCGAAGCTGATAAGATCGCACAAGATCTACATCAGATGGCGAACGGCATCCGTAAAGACTTCAATCGCTACATGCTGGAGAGTGGAATTATTCCAGGCTTCGTATATATGGAAGAGCCCGGTCAACCCAAGCTGATGCTCCATCCGTCCGACACCGAGACGGGAATCCACTACCGCTTGCTGCCGATGACACGCAGCATGATTAGCCAGTTGCTCACGCCTGAGCAAGCATTGGCTCACGAGCAGCTCATCCGCGAGCAGTTCCTCTGCCCGGATGGTGTGCGTCTGATGAACCGCCCTGCACAATATGACGGCGGTGTGAGTTCGCACTTCAAGCGTGCAGAGCAAGCGGCCAACTTTGGACGTGAGGTCGGGCTGCAATATGTGCATGCTCATATCCGCTTTGTGGAAGCTATGGCCAAATTAGGACGCAAGGATGACGCTTGGCATAGCCTGAAGCTCATCAATCCGGTCGGCATCCGTGCGACCGTACCGAATGCCGAATGGCGCCAAAGCAACGCGTATTTCAGCAGCTCGGACGGTAAATTTAACACCCGCTATGAAGCACAGGAACGCTTTGGTGAACTGCGGGAAGGAGCCGTGCCCGTCAAGGGTGGCTGGAGAATCTATTCCAGCGGTCCGGGAATCTACATGAATCAGCTCATATCGAATGTCCTTGGTATTCGTCAGTCAGGCGAGGACCTGATCCTGGACCCTGTGCTGCCAGACGATCTCGACGGATTGGAATTTAAATTTTCCTTTGCAGGGAAGCCAATCACCTTCGTCTATTGCATGCTGCAAGAGCATACGAGCGGTGAGCAAGGTCGTACAGTATTGAACGGTGCCCCTCTGGAAAGCGAGCCAGCCGATGATAATCGCTATCGTTCCGGTGCCTTGCGTATCAAACGCGTGACTTTCGAGCAGGCGTTAGCAGAACATGATGGTGTACACCGCCTGGAGATTATTTTATAAAATCGAATGATGCATAAGCGAAATCTGGTATAGGCAACAAAGGGATGGCGATCTTGCGGGATCGCCCTTTGCTGCTTGCATGTAGAACTACGACATTTGGAATAGATATGTGGTTAATAATGAATATACAATAGCAGATATAAGACGGACACAAGGAGGTGACGCTGTGGTCAGCATTAAAGATATCGCCAAACAGGCGGGCGTTTCCATATCTACCGTTTCATATGCTTTGAACGGTAGCGATAAGGTAACAGAAGAGACTTGCGCACGTATTTTAGCCATTGCCAAAGAGCTTAACTATGTGCCAAATGCCGCCGCACGGAATCTCAAAAAAAGGCAAACCAAAATTATTGGCGTATTCCTGACTGATTTTCGCGGAGACGTTTATGGAGATTTGCTGTACGGCATCAAGGAAATATTGAACCGAAAGGGCTATGACCTCATTGTATGCAGCGGAAAGCAATCACATCGAATGCTGCCAGAACGCATGATTGATGGAGCCATTGTACTGGATCAGACGTTTGATAGTCAGGAGCTGCTAAACTACGCCGAGCGGGGACATAAAATTGTCGTATTGGACCGTGAACTGAATCATCCTAACATTAATCAGGTGCTGCTGGATAACAAAGCAGGTGCCGCGCTCGCAGTAGAGCATCTATTGGAATTGGGACACCGCAAGTTATATGTTGTGACCGGACCAGAAGGTTCTTATGATTCCTGGCAGCGGATGCAGGCGGTCAAGCAGACCATTGAACGCAGCGGTGTCGCCGAGATGGTCGAAATAGGCGGCAATTTCGAGAAATCCGGCGGCGAGCAGGCGGCTGAGATCATTTTACAGCAGCAGGCTGACCCGGATTCGGAGCCTGTAGCCGTATTTTGTCTCAATGATGAAATGGCCGTAGGCTTTTACAATCGAATGGCTCAGTCAGATCTTACCATTGGCAAGGATGTTCATATCGTCGGCTTTGATAATATCGAGCTAGCGCAATATATTCAGCCCCGGCTGACAACGATTGACTATTCCAAACGAAAATGGGGCGCTGTAGCCGCCGAACAGGTTCTCAAAATCATTGCCGGGGAAGACGTGGAGCATGAGCGGTTGTACGTTACGCTTGTTCAAAGAGAATCGGCAGGCGCAGCATTCATCACCCAAGACCAACAGAATCTCTAATGAACAGCAAAAGAGGTGCCCCACCCGCCAACCTCCAAAAAAAGAACTTCCACTGTCCCAAAAATGGGTTGGAAGTTCTTTTAGCTATACTTATTTAACCTAACAAAACCTTAATTAAATTCGCCAACGACCGTAAGGGATTGGCAATCGTCCGCCCCGTCTCCAGCTCCACCTGCAAAGCAGCATCAACCATGGATAGCTGTGCGACAGCCAGCTCTCTGCTTGGATCAGCATTCCTCAGCTCATGCAATGAGCGAACCAGCAATTCCTCATACTCATCTTTACGTCCCTGCATAATCAGTTCAAAAGCGCTCTCCACCACCTTGACCTCTATCAGTGAAGAGAGTTCCGGCTTGCCTAATAGAGTGGCCGTATGATAAAGACGCTTCATCGTGCCCTCTACAGTAGCTGGATTCGTGAATACCAAGGTTCGTGGCAGCAAATCATCGCACATCTCATGAAAAAAGGGTTCATCCAGTGCGACTATTGGTGTAGACACGGCCCCTTGAGCCTTCTCCGCCAAAGCAATATAATTCGTGCACGTTATCAAAATAACGTCTAGATCGCTTTGAGACATCCAACTCAGTTGCTCTTCTACCTTGCGACTGGCATCATCCGCAGAAAAGTGCCGGTCCGATGAGACCCGGCGCATAAGTCCCGGTTCCACAAAATGTACCAGTTCCACCTCATAAGAAGCAAAAGCCCGTTCCACATAAGCTATATTCGAGTGATGCGCATGCAGGCAACCCACACGTTCCTTCAAACCTTCCATCGTCATCCCCCTGATCTATGTTTGCATCATTTTAACAAGAACAGGACGGTCTGGAAAGTGCCAATCAGATCGCACTATATGGGCAATTTTTAAAATTTACCGTTCGTATTTTTCCACTCTGTTTTAGCTGGAATCTCCTGAACTACATCCCAATGCTCGGCTATTTTGCCGTTCTCCACACGAAACAGATCATAGACAGCAGCTGAAGTCCCCTTAGGAGATTTCAATTCACTTACAACCAGCACGAAGTTGCCTTCTCCAAGAACCATATGCACCTGATCATATCCAATAGAAGCTCCCTGACCTGCTGCCGATAATGCTTGCTTCAGACTGGATACACCATCACCAAAAAGAGGATTATGCTGAATATACTGATCCCCACTATAATAGCTTTCCAATGCTGCACGATTTTTGCCAACCAGCACATCATCTACAAACTTGCGGATCAGCGTTTTGTTCGTCTCGGTTTGGTTGAGATCCGTGATTTGTGTTGTTCCGTCAATCATGGTATGTCCACTTGGATTGGTTGGAGCTGAGTCCTGCATGTTGTCCCAATGCTCAACAATTTTACCATTGCTATCGAAGCGGAAAATATCAAAACCAATACTCGTTTTCCCTGCAATAGACTTTTTATAATGTACTGCTACATCATTGCCGTCCTGAATAACCCGCTGGACTTCAACCAGTACGTTGGCTCCCTTCGATTGGCTAATCCCTTGCAAAAAGGCATCTCTCCCGCTAGCAAAGCTCGGATTATGCTGAATGTACTGATCTTTGCTGATCCAAGCCTCAGCTGCTTTCGTATCACCCGTTTCAAAGCTTTTCAGAATCTCTACAACCTTATCCTTATTACTCACCCCGATTTGCAAGGTTTGGCTGGCCGGATCCCAAATCACTTGCTTGCCCCACGCTTCTTTGACGACATCGACCGGCACATAGGTTACCCCTTGCTTGGTCAAGATGGTCGAGGTGGACAGTGGTACCTTAATCCCGTTGATTTGTGCTTCCGGACTGCCGGATACTAGTACAACCGTCGCTTGATCATAACGAATCGTCGTACTTTGACGCACCGTATTGAATGTAATATGCTTGGCGTCCAGTGGAATTCCTAAACTGGTGGCCAACTGTCTCAGGGGGATCAACACCTGCTTGTTTCTCACGATAGGCGCAATTTTGTAAGCCTCCTTCTTGCCATCTACCCAAACCTGGATACCCGTAGCAGGTTTTACGTCGGCTGCTAAAGCCGGTACAGCAGAAGACAGAACAAGCAAGCCAGCAAGTGCAGCAGTAACCGTATGTTTTTTCATGAATGTAAGCCCCTCTCAACCTGTAAAATAGAGTATGAAATGAAATTTTATGTAATCAATATAGTTGCAGTTAACCGCGGAAGTATAAACATTCCCCCCTATCTAACTTTAAACCCCATTTAAATCATTTGAAACCTTAATAACCCTCCTTTGAATTTTTATACTTATGACTGTTGCCACGCAAATCACAAACCTTAGAATAAAGGATATGGAAAGCAATAACAATGTATGATACTCTCCATAATTTTATTATGAATAACATGCACTAATAAAGTTAGCTCAAAAAAACGGCTCCTATCACCAAGCGAATAGACGCTTTTTGAATAGAAAGCCGCTATTAACCTCATTAATATTGTTATACGGACAACGTTCTCCGGAACTTGATAAAGCTCCCAATTCGCCAGATTGAGATATATACCAGCGCCATCGTAATAGCCAGCATGCTAATTTCGGTCGTACCCAGACTACTGAGGTATTGGGTCAGAACAACGCGAATCAAAATAATAGCGATAATAATATATTTAAAATATTGGTTCGGCTTGGGATAGATGAGACCGTCATCCCGTCTTTCATAGGCCGTATGCAGCAAAATAACGTAGCCAAACAGAGCCCCTAATAACCCAGCAACCAACAGTTCCCAAAAGGCGGGGAGCGCGTACGTTTGACCAGGAATATGCATCAATTGATATACCGATATCATCATAGCTGGGAAAGCAATAAACATGGGAAGCAAAATCCGGAATCCATTTCCTTTTACCGGGCCCCTTCGTCTCTTGGTTCTCAACCAGATCATTAGCCCCACCAGAACAGCCATCAACGCATAAATAAAGATTGTCGTCATGGTGAAATTCCTTTCTAATATATAGTCATTTATCCAAAGTTAAATCGACAGCTTTTTCTCCAGCAAATAAGCGTTCAAGCGGATCAATGCATATGCAGCAACCCAACTAATCAACACCGCAACCGGGAAATGCCAGGTAAAAGGAAACCAATGTCCGTTTTGGACACGATCAAACTGCTCATAAATCCGCTGATCGCCTGACCAATAAAAGATACTCCCTCCACCCATCAAAAGAATCCACAGAATCGGGCTAAGTGGCCGCAAAGTGCTGTATTTGGTACTAGCCGTCAGCAGACCCACCGCAATAACCAACGGAGTAAAACCAATAATCATCACAAACCAGTTCAAGCCGGCTATCATAAAAGACGCTGCATCCGCAAACGTATAAGCCTGTATGGTCGATGAGATAAACAGCGCGTATAGAGAACCTACCACAAACAGGATCAATATCACGACAATGGTTTGTAAAATAGCAGCAATCCATTTGGCGCTAATCAACCACATACGCGGATAAGGAAGGGTCAGCCACCAGCCGTAGGTATCATTTTCCCATTCTCTTCTGAGTGTTCCCACACCCATAAAAACGATCATGTACGGCAGGCCCAGGGTGACATACCACAGCCTTGTCAATTCGAGTTGGTTGTGAAGAGCGAAGTACAAGGAAATCGCGAACGCCGCAATTAGAAATAGTGAGAAATATACAAGTCTCCACGATCTGGGCAGTCGATTACGGCTTTGCTTTCTCCAACTTCCTTTATTCCGAAATTCATGGCGTATTAAATCTTTGAACAGCCCGGATGAATTCACGCCTTCCACTCCCTTTTGTACAAATTGCGGAACACCTGATTCAGCGAGCCATGCTCTGCACGCAGATCATCCGATTCACCAGACCATATCACTCGCCCGCGGTCCATCATGACCGTGTAATCAAACAAGCCTTCCACTTCCTGAATATCATGTGTGCTAATGAGTATGGATTGTTGCCGATCCTCCAAATAATCAATAATCCCAGCTACGATCGCTTCTCTAGAGAGAACATCTATGCCTACAAAAGGTTCATCCAGGATCATAAGCGGTACTTCTCGTGCCAGGCACAGAATCAGCAGCACACGTGCCTCCTGTCCGCGACTCAACCCGGCCATCTTTAGCTCCAATTCCACATCCATATGGTCAGCAAGTTTATAGGCATCCTTTATATTGAAGCCAGGCAAAAAGGACTTCCCCCATTCCAGCGTCTGCTGAACTGTATGATTGGGATACCAGCGTGCCCGGTCAGGAAGATAGGATATATTCCGGTTGGTTTCCCAGCCTGGCTGTTGGCCCAGCACCTGAAGCTCGCCCCCGTCCGGCTGAATCAACCCCGTGATGGCTCGAAAGAAGCTGGACTTCCCGCAGCCATTGGGCCCAAGCACACCTACAATACGTCCTGTCGGAATGACGACATCCAGTTGGTCTAATGCTTTTTTATTTCCATATTGCTTTATCAGCTTCTTTGCGGTTACCACAGACTCTGTCATGCCTTTTTGCCTCCTTCCTCGTGATCTTCGTCCTGTCGGCTTTCTATATAATGCTGTACATCTTCCCAGGATAATCCCAGGCTGCTCATCTGTCCGAGAAACTGGTCTATATACGTCATAGCCAATTGTTCGCGAAAGCTGGCAATCCGTTCACTGGACGAAGTTACATACGTACCCAGGCCGCGCCGCTTCTCAGTCAATCCGTCCCGCTCCAACTCCTGATACGCCCGCATCACAGTATTCGGATTCATACGCAATTCCTGCGCCAGATCACGAACAGATGGCATTTTGCTTCCCATTTCGATCTCCCCTTTAGCAATGGAGCTTCGTACTTGATTTAATATTTGTTCATATAATGGCTGGCTAAAGTCAATTAAAAATCGGAACGAGCCAACCCGTTGTTCTTCCATGGGTGTTTCCCCCTAATTAGGCTGTATCTATCGTGCCTGTAGTGTATTATATCACTTAATACACTTAATACAAGTACAATTCGTTAAAATGTTAGTTAGTCCTGCCATCCAAATTTCATTCAGTAAATGCTCAGCTTGCGCTCAGATAGCATTCAAGTTAATCCCTTATGATGTATCACGTACCAAACAAACCATAACCGAAAGGTGGAAAATGAAGATGAAGAGCACCAAGAAAGCAATTTTGGCCGGAACGTTGGCGTTGGCATTTTTAGGAGGCGGAGCGCTGTACTCCACAAGCGCAGCCCATGCTGCTTCAACTACACCTGATAAGGCTTCCACTGCAAACAAAGCACAGGCACCTAAGGGAAACCCCGGTGATGCTAACGGTCCACAAATCGCAGGAGGAAACTATGCTGAGAAAAAGGCTCTCCTGAAACTATTAAAATTGTCCTCCAGTCAGTTGGATACACAGCTGAAAGCCGGTAAATCCCTTGCTACGATCGCCAAAGCACAAGGCGTGAGCGTAAACTCCGTGATTGATGTGATGGTTTCGGATATGAAGTCAAAACTCGCTACGGAAAAACAAAACGGCAAGATTACCGCAAGCGAATATAATCAACGTGTTTCCAACCTGAAGCAAATGATTACCGATATGGTGAATGGCGTTAAGCCCTCTAAGCCACCAGTAGACGGGGCTAAAGGAGAAACAGGTAAAGCTCCTGCTAAAACAGATGCGGCGGCCAAGGCTCCCGCCAAAACAAATACAGCTAAAGCCTCTGCTAAGCAAGAATAGCTACAGCTTCTGTTTTCCAAAAGCTGTAGCTCGATAAGTCATATTCGTAAAAACCATTTGTTAATCTGATACAGCCACTCCATAATAATAAAATCTCCATCCGGCTTCCCTGTACGGATCGAGAATGAATAAGCCTGTCCTCTACTGCGATACAACAGAAGAGGACAGGCTTATTTTTCATGCATTACATACAATATGTGGTAAACTAACATAAACCAGAGATCACATTTTTTATCCTGATTCAGGTAAAGGGAGTATGTAATGAAAATAAATAAACAGGAATTTAATGTACAAGGAGTAAGCTATACCATCAGATCGGCTATGATTCAGGATGCGATGAACTTGTCGGAAATCCGCGTGCTAATTGATGGAGAGACTGAAAATTTAGACAGAGAGAAGGGAGAAGCATTCATAAGTACATCCGGTTTTGAACAGCTTATTAAAGCCGATACAGAGCATGCCAAAAATCTATTTTTAGTTGCGGTCGTTCATGATAAAGTCGTTGGATTTTCAAGATGTGAAGGTCATCTTCTGCGTCGATTCGCTCATAAAGTTGAATTCGGTGTGTGTGTACTAAAGGATTTCTGGGGTTATGGAATCGGTACGAATCTTTTGAAAAAATCTATTTCCTGGGCAGACTCCAACGGTATCCAGAAAATGACTCTACAAGTTTTGGAAACCAATAATAAAGCTATTGAGCTTTATAAAAAGCATGGGTTTGAAATCGAAGGGTTATTAAAAAACGACAAGATTCTCTCAGATGGTCAATACTACAACACCATAATCATGGGAAGATTTCATAACTAAAAAAGATCCTGTTCCACAGGATCTTTCATCATTTCGGCGCGATATTGACCCTAGTAGCGATAATCATCGTAGGGATTGCGATTACGATAGTGATCTCGCGGCTGTTGGGCTGCGGTAATCATCAAAAATATGCCTGAGAGCAAGTGCATTAACCAGCCCACAAATGGAATCCACCCAACAACTGAGGTCACGATCCCTAAAATAGATCCATAATAAGCCTCTTTATTAGTCACCGATAGCACCAACGTAACAATGTGGAAAATCAACATAAAGAACAATACAGTATACGCAGAATTTATGACGAGCAGCCCGCCCAAAACAGGAATAGCAAAAAATAGCTCCAATCCGCCTGTGATCCATTTTAATGTTTTTGATGGTGTCATTGTTCCACTCTCCCAATGCTGTTTCATTCCATAAGTATATCCTATCCCCATGCAGGATGACATACATATTTTACTAATTTCATACCTGCATAGCGACGATCTCACCCCTTTTTCGAATGAGCTAAGCCCTGGCTACATATATGTGAGAGAGAACGAAATTTCGTGATTTTTAAAGGGGGGAGCATCATGGGATATTATATTGAAGTGGAACGTGGCGTTAAGCTGTATGTAGAAGATATAGGAGAAGGCATCCCTGTTCTGATGGTGCACGGCTGGCCGCTGGACCATCGAATGTACGAATACCAGGTCGCCCTGTTGCCTGCTTACGGATACCGCTGTATTCAAGTAGATCTTAGGGGGTTCGGGAAGTCTGATCGACCATGGCATGGCTACCATTATGATCGACTGGCAGACGATCTCCTGGCTGTTATACAGGCCCTTCAATTAAGCCATATACGACTGATCGGCTTTTCCATGGGGGGAGCTATTGTTACGCGCTACATGAGTAGGCACCGGGGATGGGGTGTTGACCAGCTGATTTTGATCGGAGCTGCCACGCCTCGATTCACCCCAACCAGCGACTTTCCTTACGGTACTCCTGTCGCTGAGGTAGATAAACTCATCAAACAAGCCTATACAGATCGCCCGCAACTGGTAACATCATTTGGCGAAATGTTATTCGCCAATCCTGTCAGCCAGAGTTTACGTGACTGGTTACGTGATCAGGGCTTTGCGGCTTCGGTTCATAGCATGGCTTGTACTTTGTATTCACTGCGTGACTCTGATTTACGGCCCGATTTGCCATGTATACACGTGCCTACGTGGATTCTGCACGGCAAGCTGGATCGAGTCTGCCCCTTCCCCCTAGCGATCCAAACTCAAAAAGGAATTGCCGGTTCCAGGCTTATTCCTTTCGAACGAAGTGGTCATGGTGTATTTTATGAAGCACTACCTGAATTTAATTCCACCTTACTGAGCATACTATCCCCATCCTCTTTACACCCTAATTGAAAGCCTGTTCTCAGAAAAACAAAAAAGACGCCTCAGCGCCGTTATGGCTATGGGGCATCTTTCACTACAAACATGTATCCGCTTAGGATTGTTTGGTATGATTAAAGCTCGTATTATTCAAAACAGCCAGCTTTTTCTCGCCCTTCACCATGGCAGAACCGCAAATGGGGCATGTCGGCTCGACAGAAAAAGCGAAGTTATCCCGCATCCAGCCGTTGCATGTATCACTGGCGCAATTCCAAACTGTTGTTATTTCCTCAGGAATCTCATCCATTGGCTTTTTCCGTGAATTGTACATAAACATCCCTCTTTCTTCATGATTTATAAAGCGATAAGATGTAATCAGTTCAAAAACGGTCTTGTGAACAGATAAAAACAAATGCCCCAAACGCTATGTTCGGGGCATCTGAAGTAGGCTGTAATTTAAAATTACAGTTTTACAACGTTCTCAGCTTGTGGTCCACGGTTTCCTTCAACTACGTTGAATTCTACGCGTTGGCCTTCGTCCAAAGATTTGAAACCTTCGCCTTGGATTGCGGAGAAGTGTACGAATACATCGCTTCCACCTTCAACTTCGATGAAACCGAAACCTTTTTCTGCGTTAAACCATTTAACTGTACCTGTTTGCATGGAATTACCTCCAAAATATATTTATATGACCTTTATTTTTTACAAATAAAAATTCACATATTGCACAAGGTTATTTCAACCTAAAACAATAACCCTCTACAATATGTGAATCTCAGGTCACAATTTCAATATACTCATATTACCATAAGTGTATTGAAAACGCAAGCACTGGAGAATTTAATTTATGCAGAGTGCTCATGTCATCTATTGCTGCTTCAACCTGTCTTCATCAGACAAGAGTGAATCATCAACGCCTACTTAAAACATTATATCCGCAATTACCTCCTATTATACCAGTAATCAAGAAATAAATATACACAACGTTGCGCAGGAGATGAACTTCTTGAGAAAAAGTTCATCTTCTGCTTTATTTGCTCATTTTAATTACAAATCCGCCAGTGCTTTAATTTCCTCTGCTGTCAGCGCTTTGTTATATAACTGTACCTCATCCAGGCTACCGTTAAAGTAGGCATCGGCAACAAAGCGGCTTTTACCAAGATACGCCTCGTTCGTCAGCAACTCATTGGGGTTAAAGGTAATACCGTCATTTACAGCTACTTCTTCACCATTTACATACAGCTTCCCTGTATTCCCCTCCAGTGTAACCGCCACATGGGTCCACTGGTTTAGAGGTAATGATGATTTGGAAAGCAAGCTCTGATCCGTACCTTCATGGATTGTAAACTGGAGTACACCGCTTCCTTGAGAAGGGGTGAGGAACATATGGCGAGCCTGGCCGTTGCCGAAGTCAAAAATCCGTTGCCAAGCTGCTCCGCCCTTCCAGTTCACCCAAGCGGAAAAGGTAAAGTCTTTCGCATCCGTTACCGTATTGGGCAGCTGCACGTAACCATCCTTGCCGTTCAGGGCAAGAGCACCGCCAAGCTTCCCGTCTTTGTCCCATGTGGCACCGCCATAGGTCTTACCGTCGAGTTGGTTGTATGTGCTGTCAACAACCGAGGTGCCTTGATCCTCACTCCACGAGTAACATGCGAGCTGAGGACCCTGAGCCTGTTCAGGAACAATGGCTGTAAAACTTTTCTTTGCAGTCGCTTTGTCCTTTTTAATAGTCGCTGTCAATGTAACTGCTGCAGGCTGGGAACCAGCTTCTGGACGGTACACTTCACCAGTGACAGAAATAATCTCGGGGCGGGAAGATTCCCACGAAATAGTGGTATCTTGTGCAGCTTGAGTAGGTAACGTGAGATCATAAAAAACGTTGCTCGTATCGCCTAGGCTCAAATCCTTCTGCACCGCAGCTACAATCTTGCTGGCCTTCAGGTCAGGCTTTAGCGAACCCCATACCGCAACACCCTTGGAGGACAATGCGGTAAAAGCAAGCGTCTTGGCTCCCGTGTCTGGATCACGGTGCCGCAGGAATACCCCTTTGTACTTCGCACCATCTGCTGTAATTTCCAGCTGATTGTCTGCCCCCAGCTTCCATGTACCGTTCACTCCGCCAGACAGTTTGCCACCGCGATCCAGACTGACGGTAACAGCTTGCTTAATATTGGCCGAAATTTCCTTCCCGTGATTTACATACGAGTATTGACCGATGACATCCTTCTCTGACAGCTTTTTCAGTGAATCCTCATCTCCTGTATAGCGATAAGGAGCAACTACAGGCCAACCGTCGGCGTTCATGAACATTTCATGTACACGTACTTCAAACTGCTCGCCTCTCCCCGGAAAACGGGAGTGAAAAATGACAAAATGCTTTTTCGTCTTGGGATCATAATAAGCCGAGTTGTGTCCAGGCGACACATAGCCCATACCCAGCCCTGTTCCCGGATCGCCAATTTCTCTTGGAATCAAGTAATTACCTATTAACTTGACACCATATGGCTCAATGGAAGCGTCATCAAAAAGAGGTTTATCAGGATTCGCTTTAACCTTGATCATGTCGTTGCCCTCAGCATCGTAGAAAGGGCCATCTGGTGTTTTGGACCGAGCCACACGCAGGTTGTATCCGCCATCCGCTGACAATCCGCCATAGGATAGGAACAAGTAATAGTAGTCCGTTTGTGGACTGTATTGTATGTACGGCCCCTCCATACGAGCATGGTTACCGCCCGTCAGCTTTTTCCCGTAGCTTTGGCCTGGCAGAGGCTTCCCTGTTTTTTCATCCATCTGCAAAATGAAAATGCCTCCGGAGTAGGAGCCATATACCATCCACAGCTTGCCGTTCTTATCATAGAAAGTGTCAGGGTCTACGGCATTGGGATGCTTGGTTGCGTCATAGATCGTCCCATCTTCACTCGGTTGACCCCACATGCCGGATTTCAGAAAAATCCCTTTATTCTTATAAGGTCCTTCAATTTTATCAGCAACTGCTAGGCCCATAGCTGAACGCGGGGAGTCACCTTTGCAAGCGTTATAGTACATATAGAACTTGCCATCCGCCAGTTGAATGACATCAGCTGCCCACAGCGTGTCTGTCTGCGCCCAATCCAGCGCTTCCTTTAATTCCTCTTTGACGTTGGGAATCAATGCATTACCATTTGCCACACCTGTCGCAATTGTATCCCAATTCATAAGGTCCTTGGACTTGGCAGCCGCCAGATGTGAGCCAAAAATGTAAAATGTGTCTTTCACTTTCAGGATGGATGGATCATGTACGGAAGTCTCCTTGAAGGAGACGGCCTTTTTACTTTGGCTTAAAACATTTTCCAGACCTTGAGCTTGAAGGGAAGTTTGCTCTACACTTTGAATCCCAGCTGTATCTGAATTGAGTGTTGACTCGGCGCCCACCAGAGAAGCAGGCAACAACAGCGCACCTGCCAGAGAAGCGGCCGTTACTTTACGAACAAATAATTGCTTCATAAATCAATCTCCTCTCGTTTTGAACATTCCTGATAACATAAAACAATAATGAATAAGACGGTCAGGATTATGTTTGTATTAACTTCCTCACTCTCAAATTAAATGTTGATCATCTCCTCCTTTGTATTAAAGCGCTTTCAAATAATTCGAAAAATAAAACCTCCTTCTATTAAGAAGGACGATTCAAACCAGATGGTAATCGTATCTCTATATTATTCAATGGGTATAGAAAATTCAATATGTAATTTTATATTTTTATAAATAATTCATTTAATTATTAACATTAATAAATGTGTTGCTTTAATTCCTAGTTTAAAGTTATAATTTGACAAGTAAAATCCTATATGTTACCTGCCGATATATTTAAAAATAACTGTTTTATGATAATTGTAATACAAATATTTACATTTTATGAGGAGGTGAAAATTTATGCAATGGTATTTAAAAGTGCTGCAAAACTATGTAGGATTCCAAGGTAGAGCAAGACGTACAGAATACTGGATGTTTACTTTGTTCAATGCGATAGCTGGCCTGGTATTATACTTGTTGGATTTCCTCTTAGGACTTCCTTTCGTATTGTCATTTATCTATGGCTTGGCTGTTTTGTTACCGTCTCTGGCAGTTCTTTTCCGCAGACTACACGACACGGGCAAAACCGGGTGGTGGATTCTGATCGCTTTGGTTCCTTTTGGGAGCATTGTGCTGCTTGTATTCACATGTCTAGACAGTCAGCCTGGCGACAATAAGTATGGGCAAAACCCTAAATTGTAATTTGATGTAGTTGTCTAAAACCTCTTTCACTTTTGTGAAGGAGGTTTTTTTCATATCCTCTTTTTGTCATCTGCGAATTTTTTTAGCGCTACCTGTTTACAATCTTCTCTTTTAGTTTATTTTAAACGAGTATTAAGCTGGCGCTAAGATTGGGCGTGTATGATGTATTTAAGAATCTGGTAACTACATAGGCCGGATGGGCTAAAGGCATAAACATCACTCCCGTTGGATATCCATATACCGTTCCACCCCGTCAGAAATTTAATGAAACACAAAAGGAGATTTACACTTATGAATCGAAAACGAATGTTGGTCATCTGCACACTGTTGCTGGCGTTATCTATTGGGCAGTCATCCACTTGGGGAAGTCGGACTAATGCTGCTGCACTGGCTCCAGAGAGAGCCCTTCATGTACAGGACAATGAAGCTTCCAAGGATGATGACTTGTTGAAAACACTGGGTATATCCTCTGATGAGCAATTATATGATGCGTTATATAATGGTCAAACCTTGGCTGATATTGCACAAACCAATAATCAGGATGCTCAGGCTATCGTTGATTTACAGGTAGCTCAGTTGACGGAGCAGTTGGATCAACGACTGGCCAATAAGAGCATTACCCTTGAGCAATACCAAGCCCATAAGGCAGAACTGACACAAGTCGTTGCCAAAAGTGTGTTCGGCCTATAAGCCTAGGACACGACCGAACATAAAAAAGGCGCTGAATCCATAGAGGATCAGCGCCTTTTTTTGTATTTGATGTAACTTACGCTTGATATACCCGAATCAGATTGGTAGTGCCCGCCTCAGCGACAGGAACACCTGCTGACAGGACTACAGTATCTCCTTTATGGATATAGCCTGCATTCAGCGCGTTACGGATGGAAGATTCGAACATTTCATCCGTTGTGGCTACCTTATCCCCTTTAATCGGGAATACACCGGACAAGAGGCAAATTTTAGCGAATACTGTGTTATTCGGAGTAACCGCAATGATCGGTGCCTTCGGACGATATTTGGACACCATACGAGCCGTGAATCCACTGGCAGTCGAGGTAATAATCGCTTTGGCATCCAGCTCCAGAGACGAACTCACCGCACCCTGACTAATGACTTCAGTAATGTTGGTGCTTTGGCGTGCTCTGCGCTTATCGAACTGCTCCTGGTAATCCAATTGGGATTCTGCACTGGCAGCTACCGCAGCCATGGTCCGTACGGATTCAACAGGGTATTTACCTGCAGCAGATTCGCCCGACAGCATCACTACGTCAGCTCCCTGCATAACGGCATTGAACACGTCACTAACTTCAGCTCTCGTCGGACGCGGGTTCACCTGCATGGACTCCAACATGTGAGTAGCGACAATAACGGGCTTACCGACCAGATTACACTTGTCGATCATTTCTTTTTGCATCACAGGCACGTCTTGAATCGGCACTTCCACGCCCAGGTCGCCACGAGCTACCATAATACCGTCCGAAGCTTCGATGATATCATCCAGGTTTTCCATGCCCTCGGCATTTTCAATTTTGGAATAAATCTGTACGTGCTCGGCATGATGTCCCTTCAAAATCTCACGGATTTCACGGATGTCGTCGCCTTTACGCACAAAAGAAGCCGCAATAAGCTCGATACGCTGCTCCACCCCAAATTGAATGTGCTTCACGTCGCGCTCTGTCACGCCTGGAAGAGTTGTATGAATCCCTGGCAGATTCACACCTTTTCTCGGCTTCAAAATACCGCCGCTTACGATATTACAAATCATCTCGGTTCCTTCGATGGAGGTTACAGTCAGATCAACCAAACCGTCGTCGATGAGAATGCGGTCACCTGCTTTGATATCCTTCGGCATATCTGGGTAATTCACCGAAATACGATGCTCGTCCCCCAAAATCTCTTCCGTGGTCAGAATGAGCTGGCTGCCTGGCTTCAGTAGAACAGATGCCTCTTTCAGCTTGCCAATCCGTATTTCCGGTCCTTTAATATCCATCATGACAGGGATACAGGTATTCATTTCCTTCGCTGCCTGTCTTACATTTTCAATACGTTTAACATGATCCTCCAGCTCCCCATGAGCCATGTTTAAGCGAGCTACCGTCATACCAGCCTGGATCATTTCTTTTAACAAATCAATGGAGTCGCAGGCAGGTCCCATAGTACAAATAATTTTCGTTTTAAGCATAGTAATGTCATCCTCCTGAATGTCTTTACTGTATGGCTTCTATTCCACTTTGCTTCTCTATCTACATTAAACTTATATGCTTCTATTCTACCTGTACCCGTGCACCAAGACTATGAACTATAGTATGATGAATGTACTACAGTATAGTGAATGTTGAAGACATCGGGGAGTGAGTTTCGTGATTACATTGGTGGATATACGGCAGGACAACGGTGTGGACTGGTATGAAAAGACTGGTGCAAATAGCGGCCACGATGACTTACTGTTCATTTTGGTCACCTTTGGCAAATGTGTATATTGGGTGAACGATTGCAAGTTCATTCTTGGCAAGGGTGAAGCACTGCTTTTACCCGCTCATCTGAATTACTATGGTAAGAGTATCCCTACGCTTTTCCATACCAAGTATGTGATACATTGCCGCAAAACATGTACGAACAGCGCACTTCCCATACTGAATACAGACCAGCCGTTATTGATCAAACCAGGATGCTACGATATGCTGCATGAACGGATCAAATCGATGTATTATCAATGGACAGAACACCCAAGCTACTATACTCTGATGGCTGACTGTCTGCTGACCGAGGCCATGATTTATATGAACCAGGAATGGGACAAAGGCGCCATTTCTTGCGATAAAGAGCGGCATGTGGAACATATGAAACAGTATATACAGAATCACTACAGGGAAAAGGTAACCAAAGAAGAGCTTGGCGACGCCATCCGCAAAACCCCCAACTATGCGGCGACACTGCTGCGTGAGGTCACACGCCAAACGATTAGCGAGCATGTACATACGCAACGTATTAAAACCGCCATCTACATGCTAACCGAGTCGCGGCTAACGATTCGTGAAATTTCGGAGTATGTGGGCTATAGCGATGTTTCCTATTTTCATCGGATCTTCAAACGCTTAACAGGCTGCTCGCCGTCCGAATTTCTGGATGAACGTTCCTCCATCGTCTAATCTGATAGCCTGAAGCGGAATATCATAGATAAAAAAATGGTCGCCCTACATGGAGTTCATGTAAAAGCGACCATTATCATTATACTTACGCGATAAATCTGCGTGTATTTGGGCTGACTGGATGATATTATTTGGAGGAACCCGCTGTTTTGACTTTATCCAGCATTTTATCGCTAAAGCCAAACATCCAAGTCAGGACAAAAGATACAGCCATAGCAGCCAAGTTCGCCAAAATGTAAAGCGGAAGCTGATGGTTCATGTAGAGCAACGTACCCGGAATAACTGTAACCGCCATCCCTGTAGCCGCCAAATGGAAGACTGAAGCAATAAAACCACCAACCGCTCCGCCGATGAGACCCATGACAAAAGGCTTCATATATCTCAGATTGACTCCGAAGATAGCCGGCTCTGTAATCCCCAGGAAAGCAGAGAACGAAGAAGGAAGCGCCAACGCTTTCAGCTTGCTGTCCTTCGTTTTCAGACCAACCGCCAGGCAGGCAGCTCCCTGTGCAGCCATTGCGCAGGTAATAATAGCATTGAAGGCATTTACGCCGTTCTTTTCAAGCAGTTGGATCTCCAGAAAATTAAATATATGATGCACACCTGTAACGACGATAATCTGATGCAAAAAGCCGATGACGATCCCTGCAATACCGAAAGGCAAATCAAGTACAAATATTGTTCCGTGCAGCACCCATTCTTCAAGTGAATGGAACACTGGACCGATAGCAAACAGTCCCAAAGTGATCATAATCAACAGTGTTAAAAACGGTGTCAGAATCAGATCCAGCGCTTCAGGCACCCGTTTACGCAGCGCCCGCTCCAGTTTGGCTCCGATCAAACCCACGAAGAAGGCTGGCAATACTGAGCCCTGATAGCCCACCACTGGAATGAATCCGAACATCGTCAACGGATGAGCTGAGCCGTCCGCAACACTATACGCGTTAGGGAGAGCCGGGTTTACCAGCATCAGACCGAGAACGATACCCAGCACCGGACTACCGCCGAATACTCTAAAGGCTGACCATGCGACTAACGCAGGCAGAAAGGCAAAAGCCGTATCCGTTAATACCTGTGTATATAATAAAAAGTTAGGTGAAATATCCTGCGGCGTCATACCGAGCAGAGCGAGAATTTGCGGCTGAGTAAGCAAACCGCGCAGTCCCATGAACAACCCCGTAGCGACCAGCACTGGAATAATCGGTACAAACACATCGCCAAAGGTACGAATGGACCGCTGGAAGACGTTGCCCTCCTTTTTCGCCTGACTCTTCACCTCTTCTTTAGATGAACCCGTCACGCCAAGCTTCTCAACCTCTTCAAAAATCCGATTTACCGTTCCTGTACCAAAAATAATCTGATATTGACCTGAATTGAAGAAAGCACCCTTAACCTTGTCGATCTCTTCAACTTTTTTCTGATCAATCTTCTCTTTATCATGCACCATAATCCGTAAGCGCGTTGCACAGTGAGCAAACGAAGCGATATTCTCCTTTCCACCGATCGCCTCGATCACTTCTTTAGCTATCTCTCTGTTTTCCGCCATGATGTTCATCCCCTCGTTCATTCCGTTATGTTTGATGATTAACGATCCACTTGATGAATTAGCCTACTCATGTAAAATTCCATTTTACCGCTTGGAAGAGAGCCTCTCCCTTGTCGGCAAAAAAGCGTATTTCGTCACTCTCTGGGTGCGGAAAAATACGACTGGTGAACACTTCTTCCCCATCATTGATGAAAATCTCAACCGAAGATGTATCTACAAACAGATGAAGTTTGATATGATCTTTATCCCATGCACACTGCCGCACTTCACCATACTCAGCGGCTACAGGCTCACCCGATTGCGAACGGTCCAATACAAGTTTGCGGCTGACGGCGTTATATTTTATCACCGTTTTCTCCGTCTCACTCGCACGGAATTCGATACCAAATGCCTTCGCATCCAAAAGATCTACTTCACAGATCAGCTCATACGCTGTACCTTTAAATCCTTCATAGGTTTTGCTCTCTGAAGACAACGTATCAGCTACCCGATCCTCACTATTTCTACGCAATGTGGTTAGTTCTGGGATTGGCCGCTGCAAGAGTTTTCCCTCATGAAGCGTAAGTTCTCTCGGTAACGTCAGACAATGGGCCCATCCGTTCGGATCTGTCGGGTATTCGATATCCGGCAGCCCCATCCAGGCCACCATAATACGCCGCCCCTGCGGGTCAATCATCGTCTGTGGTGCATAGAAATCAAAGCCTCTATCGAGCTCGTGGAATGCGCCATGCTCCAGTGTTCTTGTCTCTGTATTCAGCAGTTTGCCGATGACGTAGCCCGATTGATAAATATTGTGGTTTTCGTCCCCTGAAGGCTCCAAGCCCTGTGGAGAAAAGACCAAGACCCCTGCTCCGTTCAGTTCAAAATAATCCGGACATTCCCACATATATCCAAACAATTCCAGCCCAGTGTTCAGTTCCCCCTCGAACTGCCAAGTATGAAGATCGGTTGAACGGTAAAGGACAACGCAGCCTGTTGAATTCGTTCTCTGGGCACCAATCACACAATAGAAACTATCGCCGTCCTTCCACAGCTTGGGATCACGAAAATGATCTGTATAGCCTTCTGGTACATGGTCAATAACAGGATGCTCCCACTTGGTAATGCGACCGCTCTCATCCATCACAGCCATGCATTGATAAGGATGTCTAATCCAGTTTTCGTCTCTTGTATTTCCTGTATACATCATGTATAACTTGTCCTCATGCTCTAGCGCGCTGCCGGAATAAGCCCCATGCGAGTCGAAATCGTCCCCAGGTGTGATGCCAATGCCTGCACTATGCCATGTGACCAAATCTTTGGATTTCAAATGATACCAATATTTCATCCCATGATCGGTTCCGAGCGGGAACCACTGATAAAATAAATGGTATTCACCTTGATAATATGAAAATCCATTCGGATCATTGAGTAAACCTGTCGGTGGCTGGATATGAAACGACTGTCGCCACTGACATTGCTCCACCTTTTTCTGCAAGCTTGCTATTTCGCCAGGCTCTGCCTGCTCGATCAATCGATACTTTTGTTCTTTTGTCATTTTCATAGGTGTACCTCATTTTTTAAAAACTTAGATTTAGGGAACCGGTTCCAAATAAACGAAAAAAATATTATAACGGAACCGGTTCCTATACGATTAAAAAAATACTCATCCATGGATTTGCAACCGATTCCAATTTGCAAGAGTAAAATGGAACCGGTTTCGAAGAAATTATAATCCACTTGTTTAACGTTTGTCAACGCTTTCTCTTTCAATAAGGGAATAATCCATGACTGTTACTTGCTCTACCGTTTTATGTTCTACCAGCCGTACAATATTTTGTGCTGCTACACGTCCAGCCTCCATATACGGATATTGAACAGTTGTTAGCGCAGGGTGAATGACCTCCGTAATATCGTATCCCCCAAAGCCAGTTACCGACAAATCCGACGGAATGGTAATTCCTCTGGAATAAGCCGCGTTGATTACCCCAAGCGCGATATTATCTGTAGCACACACCATTAACGATGGTTTGAATTTGTCCAAAATAGCGGATGCAGCAATCCGTGCATCGGACATTTTAAACCCGGTTTCATAGTATCTGATATCATATCCTGCGGCTCGCATCGCCTCGTCCGTATAACACGCAGCAGGTAATGCATCGCGAACAGCCTGCCTAAAGCCCTCTTTGCGTTGTACACCGACAGCAACATCCCTTTCAGTCACACCGACATAGGCAATTTCACGGTGGCCCTGTGACAGGACATATGCACCGATATCATATCCGGCACGATAATCATCATGGATAAGACTATGGATCTGCTCATGTTGTTGGCCCACCAGCAATACCGGAATACTGATGTCTCGAATCGCGGTCAGATGGTCGTCTGTAATTTGAGCAGCCAGCAGAATGATACCTGAAATTTTTTGCCGTGCGAACTCATAGATCGCTTCGATTTCACGTTTTACATCCTGACTCGTATTAGAGATCAACATCTGGTAATGCTGGGAACGCAGCTCCTCATCAATCCCCATTAACGTATGAGATGTGGCAAAAGAATCCAGCCGTGGCACGACGGTTCCGATAATGTTGGTTCGTTTTGCCTTTAGACTCTGGGCAAAGGTATTGGGCACATACCCCGTGGCTTTGACCACCTTTTCAATTTTACGCTTTGTATCCAGGCTGACAGATCCGCCGTTCAAAAAGCGGGATACGGTGCTTTTGGATACACCAGCCATTTGGGCTATATCTGCAATCGTCTTATTCATGAGGTCCCCCGGAGATTTTCATTTTCATAAGTGTCCAAAACTTCTCATTTTACATAAATCTATAATACCATATGGCGGGATTGGATTGCTGTAGCTCCAAACTCATCATACACAAAAAGCCGTCCCTTCCATGAAGAAGGAAACGGCGTTTCATGATGAACTGAATTTAAAAATCGAAGTTATCCGGATCTGGACCTACCCGAAGATTGGCATTTAACGCCTGAATTTGATCCATATCCTCACGCGTCAATTCAAAGTCAAAAATATCGGCATTTTCGACGATTCGATGTGCCTTGGTGGACTTGGGAATAGTGACGACTCCTTGCTGTACATCCCAGCGTAAAATCACTTGAGCCACCGATTTACCGTACTTGTTCGCTATGTCTTGCAGTACCGGATGATCGAGCAATTGGCCTTGCATGAGCGGGGACCAGGCTTCCATTTGGATGTTGTTCTTTTGACAGAATTGCAGCAGCTCGGCTTGAGTTAATTGCGGGTGGAATTCCACCTGATTGACCATTGGCTTGATTTCTGCATCCTTCATGAGATCTTCCAAATGATGAATTTGGAAGTTGCTGAGTCCAATTGCCTTAATCCGTCCTTCTTTATACAAGGACTCCAACGCTCTCCATGCTTCTTTGTACTTCCCTTGAACCGGCCAATGAATTAGATATAGATCCAGATAGTCCAGTCCCAACTTGTCCAGGCTCGCTTCATAAGCTGCTCGTGTCTCTTCATAGCCTAAATCTGCATTCCACACTTTGGACGTGACGAACAGATCTTCTCTCGACAGATTATTCTCCGAGAGGGCTTCCTGAATAGCCTGTCCTACACTGTTTTCATTCGCATAGATTGCCGCTGTATCTATACTGCGGTAGCCATGCTTTACAGCAGCCTTTACAGCATTGACCAGCTCTGAACCTTCTTCCACTTTAAATACTCCGATGCCAAACCAAGGCATGCGAACTCCGTTGTGCAATGTTGTTGTGCTTTGTAGGTTTTGTGTCATTGTGTATCTTCCTCTCTATTTTTTAAAAGTTTTAGCCTGCCAAGGCGGTTGTATCCCTTTTTTCGAGCAAACGACTCCAGGCTGTCAGTAGAACCGCAACAAAAACCATTACCCCACCGACCCAAGTCGTATGCATAAGACCCAGTGAATCCGTCACCATTCCTCCCACATATGCTCCAATTGCGATCCCTGCGTTGAAGGCCGCAATATTAACAGCAGAGGCGACATCGACAGCTTTGGGTGCAAAACGTTCGGCTAACATGACTACATATACCTGTAGACCAGGCACATTCATAAACGCAAGCAATCCCATAAAGAAAATCGTTATCAGGCCTGCTGTTTGAAATGGCACGGTAAACCACAGCAGAAACAGGATCACGGCTTGAATGAGAAACATATAAAATAAAGCTGAAAGCGGTCTGCGATTCGCAGCTTTTCCACCGATAACATTCCCGATAGCAATGGCGATTCCATACAATAAGAGAATGAACGTTACCGTATTTTGTCCAAAACCGGTTATGTCATGAAGTAATGGAGATAAATAAGTAAACACGACGAATGTGCCACCATATCCCAAGGCAGTAATGATAAATGCAAGTAGCAAGCGACCATTCGTAACCAGTTTGACCTGCTCGCTGAAAGGAGTCTTATTTCCTTTTCGAAGCGTAGAGGGCAGCAGAATCAGATTGGCAATGAGGGCCACAACACCGACGACCACAATAGCCATAAATGCAGCCCGCCAACCCCATTGCTGCCCAACGTAGGTGCCCAACGGTACCCCTGTGACGGTGGCAACGGTCAAGCCAGAGAACATAATAGAAATAGCACTCGCCCGCCGATCATCGGGAACAAGGTCGGCCGCGATGGTGGACCCGATGGACATGAACACCCCATGGGAGAACGCCGAGATTACACGTGCAATCAGCAGCAGGGTGATTCCGCTAGAAACCGCAGCAAGGCTGTTGCCTGCTATAAATACAATCATGATCCACAGCAGCAGCGTTTTACGAGGAACACTCGATGTTAATGAGGTCAACACAGGTGCCCCAATGGTAACCCCTAATGCATACAGCGTTACGGTTAGTGCGGACATCGTTACGGATATGTGCAAGTCTTCAGCGATCAGGGGAAGCAGTCCTACGCTGATGAACTCAGTTGTCCCAATGGCAAAGGCGCTTACGGCTAAAGCCAGTAATGGCCAGATACTTCGCTTGGATTCTGGCGACATGTTTTTCACTCCTATCTATAGTAATCTTCGACCAGCAGATGTTATTATGAGTTATTCAATCAATTATGAACAGTACGTACTTTTTAGTGATATAGGTACCAAAAAGTACCCTACAGGTGACATACACGGAGGGATCGGCATTGGGAAAGAAAAAATACAATATCTCTGTTGAGGCGACATTAGAGGTAATCGGGGGAAAATGGAAGTGTGTGATTCTGTGTCATTTGACCCATGGAAAAATGCGGACAAGTGAATTAAAGCGAATGATGCCTTCTATAACACAAAAAATGCTGACTCAACAGCTTCGTGAATTAGAGGAAGACGGCATTGTCAATCGAATTAGCTATAATCAGGTTCCACCCAAAGTGGAGTACGAGCTTAGTGAATATGGATGTAGTTTGAAAAGCATTTTGGATTCACTTTGTGCCTGGGGAGAAAGACATATTATTAAAGAATACGGGGATAAATCCGCGGTTTTGGAGGATAATATTCTGAATAAGCTGTAAAGTAAAAAAAGCGTCTGCAATAGATCAGCAGGCGCTTTCTCTCTCTTAGAATTCCAAGAGTTACGAATTGGACATCATTTTATTTTGTGAAATCAATGACCATACGTCCTTGGATTTTGCCATGCTCCATCTCTTCGAAGATCTCATTGATGTCTTCAAGCGGACGTTTTTGTACAAGAGGTACAACTTTACCTTCTGCAGCGAACTGGAATGCTTCTTTAAGGTCTTCACGAGTACCGACCAAGGAGCCGATTACTTGAATGCCGTCCAGAACCAGACGCGGAATGTCGAGATCCATCTTATCAGTTGGAAGACCTACAGCTACGACACGCGCGCCAGCCTTTACAACGTCAATGGCTTGGTTGAAAGGTGTTTTGGCAACAGCAGTAACCACGGTTGCATCCAGACCAGCACCGTTGGTTAATTCCTTAGCTCGGGCGACTGGATCTTCTTTCATGCTGTTAACAATATAGTCAGCACCAATTTTTTTGGCCAGTTCGAGTTTTTCATCACTGATGTCAAAGGCTACAACTTTAGCATTGAACACATTTTTGGCGTATTGTACAGCCAGGTTACCCAAACCGCCAATACCGAAGATACCGATCCATTGCCCTGGTCTGATATCACTCACTTTAACAGCTTTATAGGTTGTAACCCCTGCGCAAGTTACACTGCTTGCAGCAGCAGGATCAAGATTATCTGGTACTTTGACCGCATAGTCAGCTGTGACAATACATTGTTCTGCCATTGCACCATCTACCGTGTATCCGGCATTTTTAACTTCACGACACAAAGTTTCTCGTCCGGTTAAACAATATTCGCAGTGACCGCAGCTTTCGAACATCCAGGCAATACTTACGCGATCGCCAACTTTAAGGCTGGTTACTCCTTCACCTAATTCAATGACTTTCCCAATACCTTCATGTCCCAGAACTCTGCCTGTGACATCACCGAAATCTGCATTTTTTACGTGTAAATCTGTGTGGCAAACCCCGCAATATTCAACTTGGACTAACGCTTCCCCATGTTTCAGGGAGCGCAAAGGTTTCTCTTCTACACTAACTTTCTTGTCTTTTGTAACAATCGCTGCTTTCATGTAGATCTCTCCTTTGAGTGGATATGGAATTAATTTGTAATGCACACCCCACTATTATAGTTACTTCCCCCAAAGAGGACAAACAAATATTTCACCACTCCATTATTCTCTCTACACCCGGTAATAATAAGCAACCAGTTCTACCTTTTTCCTAAGTCCTTGTACCCTTGCAGGAACTTTGTACAATAATTTACAATGTAAAAAGTTTCACATAATCTATTTGGAAGAAGGATAAAGAAACATGAAAAAACACTGGAGAGGTTGCTTGTTCAGCATATTTTCCATAATCTTGGCATTGTCGGTAACAGGATGTACACCATCCGCCACTTCTCGTACTACTAGCGCAACATCATCATCATCCGCTAACAACGTACATGCAGTTGTTCAGAAAAGCCCGCACTGGTCCTACGAAGGGGATGAAGGACCCGATCATTGGGGGGAGCTGGAAAAGGATTTTGTTGCTTGTGGTAATGGTCAGGAACAGTCTCCCATCAACATAGAGCATTCCCATCTAGAAGCTTCGCATACGCAGCAACCGCTACAGGTTCATTATTCAACCACTAAAGTATCCATACTGAATAATGGGCACACCGTCCAAGTCAATGCAGCTAGTCCCAGCAATGATATTGTCGTGGACGGCACTACATTCACTTTAAAGCAGTTTCATTTTCATCATCCAAGCGAACATCAAATAGATGGCAAAAATGCTGAAATGGAGCTTCATTTTGTTCATCAAAGCGACACCGGAAGCACAGCCGTCTTAGGCGTTCTTATTCAAAGCGGCAAAGAAAACAAGGCTTTCAATCGCATCTGGTCCAAACTGCCAAAAGATATTTCCCAAGAAGCGGTTCTGGATGAGGATGTAAATCTCGCTGCGCTGCTGCCAAAAGACCTGCACTCCGTTCGCTACAACGGGTCGCTGACTACCCCGCCATGCACAGAACATGTAAATTGGACGGTATTGGAACAGCCTATTGAAATGTCGGCAGACCAAATTAAACAGTTTGCTGCCATTTTTCCCGATAACCATCGTCCTGTACAACAACTGGGAACCCGTGAGCTGAAGGCCGATAAATAATAAAATATAGTGCCCTACGATGTAAAGTGCATTTATATCTAATACAAACAAGAAGCCTCCTCTGTTCATCTGAATGGAGGGGCTTCTTGTTATTAAAGGTGCTTCCTAGCTTACAATCGTTATAATCGCACCAGTTGCTCCACCTTCACCGGCTGGCCTGTACGCATAGAGCGGTTGGCGGCGATGCCTGTTAAAATGGACCACGCGCCGTCGATATGAGAGGCCGCACGATGAAACCGATCCTCTGCCGGCTTATCGAAAATATCCCGTAGCATGACCGGATCTCCTCCGCCATGTCCCCCCACGCCTTCCTCTACTTCGACCTCGTAAGGTGCTGCAAAGTGAGGATAGATCGTGATGGTTTTCTCTTTTAACGCCCCCTCATCTGCCTTGCTGCCACCGGAATTGACATAGGATTGCTCGGATACCCGAACTTCCATCCGTCCCTTGGTGCCGTTAAATACGATGATAAAGCCCTCCCAAGGCATATAAGCGTTCAGTGAGTAGTTCATTACCGTTTTATTCTGATACTTCACCATGACACTCAGCGTATCCTCGATACTGATATTGTCGCCAAATACGCTTTGGTCCCGCACGTACCCATCCTCATGCTCCGCATCCAGATACATGTTTTTTAGATGTTCGTTACGATCCAAGTGTAAGGCAAATGGGTCATTTTCCGCCGCCTTGCTGCCGTAAGCGCGTTGATAGAACTCCGTCACGCCACGCTGCTCCGCATTTTCCCGGCCGTAAAATTTCAAGTCGCCCATCGCATATACCGTCTCCGGCTTTGAGCCAAGCCAGAAGTTCATCAGATCAAAATGATGCGTCGATTTATGCACCAGCAGACCGCCGCTATTGCGCTTGTCCCGGTGCCAGCGGCGGAAATAATCTGCGCCATGCTGGGTATTCAGCAGCCATTCAAAATTGACTGACAAGATGTCACCCAGCGTCCCGTCCATGATAACCTCACGGATTTTCGTATTATGCGGGGCATAGCGATAGTTAAAGGTGACGCGCAGCTTCCGTCCCGTGCGGTCTATGGCATCCAGAATGTCTTGGCATTTGTCTTCGTCGACCGTCATCGGCTTCTCGGAAATGACATCACAGCCCAACTCCATCGCCCGGATAATATACCGATGATGCACCCGGTCAATGGTGGTGACGATGACGATATCCGGCTTCGTCTCCGCGATCATTCGGTCAAATTCGTGGGCTTTATAGGTTGGAATCGGATGGTGTTCGTATTTCTCCTGCAACAGCCGATTGGCATAATCCATTCTCGTCTGATTGACGTCACAGAACGCGACCAGCTCTGATGTATCTTTGAAAACGGTAACAACTTCACCGTAAAAAAATTCAGCTCTTCCTCCGGTGCCCACAAGCGCATATTTGATTTTAGCCAATTGGTTCACACCCTTTACATGAATTACTTATATTTTATAGTATAAGAAAGAGCAAAATCTTCACTTTTATTGTGAATTCATCCAAAAAGTATGCATATATTATTCTCATGAATGCTTTCATAAAGGAGAACGCTGCTATGATCGCTACACCCCTTTTTGCCATCGAGCGAGCGCTTCGGATGGTGCCTTTTAGCATGTCTGCCGACCATGTCCATCAAGCGCATGAAATCTATTATCTGCTGGCAGGAGAGCGCTACTATTACATTAATCAACGTGTATACGCGCTACAAAAGGGCGATCTGATCTGGATTAGCAAACATGATTTTCACCGTACGAGTAACAAGGGGAGCGGCAGCCATGAGCGAATTTTAATCAACTTTGATGAAGCGTTTGTAGCCTCGTCCACGTCTGTTACTCCATCCAGCGATCAGAGCCACCTGCTTTTGCCTGAAAAAAGCTTTTTGCTTCGCCCCTCCGCGGAAGAACAACGCGAGCTGGAGCATCTGTTCCAGCAAATGCTGGATGAATACCATCAAGAGCATGCATACCGTCATATGTATCTTCAAAGCCTGTTGCTACAGCTACTGATCCGAATCCGCCGCATACAATCAGCGGCTCCTGACACCATAGCGCCGGAACGCAGCGAGCAGCAGCAACGTGTGTACTCGGTGATTGAGTACCTGCATGCCCACTATGCCGAGAAGCTGTCGTTGGAGCAACTGGCAGGACATTTTTATATTAGCAGCACATATCTGTGTCGCATCTTCAAGCAGACCACAGGTTTTACCCTGGTCGAGTATCTTCAGGATGTACGGGTCCAGCAGGCTCGGGCATATTTGAAGGAAACAAACTGGAAAGTGACCGCCATTGCTGAAAAAACGGGCTTTGACAGCATCGCTCACTTTGGCCGTGTATTCAAGCATTTCACCGGGCGTACTCCGTTACAGTATCGGAAATCGCACAAAAAGGAGTAGGGAAACGCCCCTACCCCTTGATGCCTGTTAAGGTAATGCCTTCAATAATTTGCTTTTGGGCAATGATGTAGACGATGAGCACTGGAACGACAGAGATGGTGGTGCCTGCCATCATCAGTGACCAATCGGCGGTATATAGTCCTTTGAAATTGTTGAGCAAAAGCGGAACCGTAAATTTCTCCGGTGTATTGAGATAGATCAGCGGATCAAGAAAGCTATTCCAGGCACCCAAAAAGGTGAAAATTCCGATCGCCGCCAATGCTGGACGAACGAGTGGCAGAATGACACTCCAGTAAATGCGAATGTATCCCGCCCCGTCCATGACTGCTGCTTCCTCCAGATCGCGTGGAATACCCATGACGAATTGACGGAGCAAAAAGACCGCGAATGCATTAAACAAGGCTCCAGGTACGATCAGCGACCAATGCGTATCCAGCCAACCGATACGATCCATCACCAAGTATAACGGAATCATCGTTACCTGCTTAGGCACCATCATCGTAGCGAGGAACAAAATAAACAATATATCTGAACCTGGAAAACGGATTTTAGCAAAAGCATACGCCGCCATAGAAGCGCTAATCAGGGTTGCTGTCACGATGATAAACGTAATGTAAAAGCTATTCATGTAAGCCTGCACGAAGGGCATGGCCTCTAGCGAAGCCGGATAGTTACTCCATACAAACGGATCGGGAATCCATTGCGGCGGAACGACAAAAATTTGAGAGATATCCTTTAGAGAACTGAGGATGGTCCACAGAAATGGAAAAAACATGATTAAAGAGCCGACAGCGAGCAGCACATGGCGCAGGAACATCCTGCCTCTGCAACTAATCTCCATAGTGCACCCACCTCTTTTGCATTTTAAATTGCAGCAGTGTAAATATGAGAATGATCACGAACAAAATCATTGCCGCTGCCGCACTTTCTCCCATCGTGAAATCTATGAATGCCTGATCGTAAATGTGATACACAAGCGTATAGCTTGCTTTGGCCGGCCCGCCATTTGTCATGACGAACGCCTGATCGAACACCTGGAAAGAGCTGATGACCATCATAATGGTGACGAAAAAGGTTGTTGGTGATAATAGCGGCAATGTGATATACCTTAGCTGCTGGAACTTGCTGGCCCCGTCAATTTCGGCTGCCTCGTAATAGCTTTTGGAGATGCCCTGAAGTCCTGCCAAAAAAATGACCATGTTGTATCCCAGTCCCAGCCATATGCTAAGTAGAGCAATCGATGGGATTACCCAATGCGTATCGGTAAGCCACATCGGGCCTACAATCCCAATCGTTCGCAGCAAGTGGTTTAAAATGCCGAATTCGCCGTTCAGTATCCACATCCAGATGACCCCAACCGATACCGAACTGGTTACGACAGGCATGAAAAAAAACAAGCGATAGATTTCCCTGCCCTTCACTTTATTGAGTACGATGGCTACGAGCAGAGCCAACACAATCCCCACCGGAATGACCAGCACCATATAGTAGACCGTATTGATAAGTGCCTTCCAAAAGTCAGGATCAGATAATTGACCTTTAAAATTGTCCAAGCCGACAAACAAAGGTACCCCGAAACCATCCCAATTTACAAAACTTAAGTAAAACGCATATAGCAAGGGCAACAGCGAAAAACATAACAGACCAAGAAACTGGGGGCCAATGAACAGATAGCCCCACAGCGCTTGATACTTTTTCTGCATCTTGTCACCTTCCTCCCTGGTCACGGCCGATCCCGTGTTTACTTGACCGCCTTGGATATGATCTGATTCAACTTTTCAATGGTTGTCGCAGCATCCTGCTTGCCCAGGAACATCAGGTCAATGGTTTCCGTGATATCGGAGTTCAACCCCGGCACCTGTGCATCATACGCCAATGCAGAACCATAAGCATGCCCTTTATCTCGTCCCTCAGTCAGATAGCCCGAGTGCTCAATCGTCGCCTTTTTCATGATGCTCTCGTCTGCGGCAGCAAGCGTACCCATGGCATTGCCACCTTCAACCAGCCGCTCCTCCTGCCCTTTCACAGAGACGTAGAAGGCTGCCAGTTTCATGGCCTCTTGCACATGCGGACTATTTTTGTTTACAGCTACATATGCAACCGGAATGGCAACAGGTTCATTTTTACCGGTGTTAGAGGGCCAGTAGATATAATCAAAGTCGAGGCTTTTATTTTGGCTAAACAAGGGCTCCAGCCATCTTCCTGCCGCCAGCATGCCGACTTGATTGGACATGAACATCGCATCTGCCCCCTGCCCTTTCGGAAGCGAACCAAGGTATACCGCATTTCCCTTTTTCACCATATCGTGCATGAAAGCGAAGGCTTCCTTACCCTTTTCATTGTGGTCCAGCACATATTTGCCTTGTTCATCAAAGATCCGGCCACCATTCGACCACACCCATGAATACCAGTGAGCCCACCAGTTTTCCGCAATATAGCCCTGCTTTCCGGCGGCCTTCAGCTTGGATGTAACCTCCTCAAAGGCGTCCCAGTTCCACTTGCCCTCATCATAGTATTCCTGCGGTGTCTTCACGCCTGCTTCCTTGAATACTTTTTTGTTGTAGTACATGACCATCGGGTTGGAGTCAGGAGTGACTCCATAGATTTCCCCATCACGCTTGGCCGGCCCCCATAATCCTTCCGGAAAATGCTCGGCCTTCACGTCACTTGCGTCACTTTTTAAAAATTCACCCAAAGGCTGCACCTGTTTTGCTCCGATCAAACGCGCCATCGTCGATTCATAGGAATAAAAGACATCCGGTCCGCGGCTTCCCTGTAACTGTGTCAACAGCTTTTGCTCATATTGGTCTCCTGGTACAGGTACCAGCTTAACCTCGATATTCGGATTCTCTTTTTCAAATGCATCCAGTGCCCGCTGATACACCTTCACCTCCGCAGGATTACCCCAAACCTGCATCGTAAGCCGCACTTTTTGCCCAGCTGTGTTCTCTATCTTGGGAGAAGTGCTGCATGCCGCTGCAAGTAAAAACAGAACGCTGAGGAAAAATCCAATCTTTATCCAGCTCATGTAATTATCCACCTTAACCGCCTCCTGTAGCTTCGCATGGTTGTATATCACCCTTCATTTGAAGCGCTTACAAACTTTCCCTATCATCATATGTAGAAGGAGAAAGCGCGATATCCCCATTTTCATTTTTATATAATTTTTTTTCTTTTGAGTGGATCTGATATGACAGCAATCCAGAAGAAAGACATCACGAGGACGTAAAGGTCTGCACAACAAAAAAAGAAGAATGCAGATCACCTGCTTCCTTCTTTTGTATTCCTTCAATTAGGATTCGTTTTTCTATGACTTTATTAGCATCTTTTCAAAAGTGTTATAGCCATTCGTTTCGCCCATATAAGTATAGCCGCATTGTTTGTAAAACCCACTAAGCTTGTCATTGCCCGCAATACAATCTAGACGGATTCGATCCTTGCCTGCAAAACGGATGCCTTGCTCAATCCACTGCATGAGCTCACGGCCCAGTCCCTTCCCACTATTATCTCGATCTACAACCAAACGATGCAGATATACGGAAGTTCCTTCCTCAGAATCTGTCTCCTCTAATCCCCACAATCTACTATCCCAAGCACTGGGCTGCTGCTGCAAAATTACTGCACCTGCCAAGCGATGATCCTCTGACGTTCGGAAAATAACCACTTCTCCGCGTGCAATAGCACCACCCAGATTGTGATCATCTTCTCCTTTTAGTAATTTGCCCCATTGCGTGGAGCCCTTGCTGTGCAGCCATCTAGCCGTCTTTAAAATTAATTCGTGAACCTCAGCCTGATCTTCAGCACTTGCCTGAAAAGCTGTTAATCCTGGTTTGACGGATGGATCGACAATAGTCATTGATGTCATGCTGCACCTCAACCCTCTGATTATTTTATTAATGTATAAAATATAGCATAAAAAAGAGAGTATGATGAGCTGGCAGAGCAGTATGATAACAGTCTAGCTGTCCGGTAAATATTACGTTTGATAATCTAGTACTTCTCAAGCAGAGAGCTTCTTTTCCATTCTCCCCGCACCATAAAGACCAAGAAGGGTATGCCAACGCAGGCCAGCACCGGGGTTAAGGGCAACCCAACCGGCTCGTTGATTCTAGCGGAAATGACTTTGGCCAGCATTAATAGGCCTCCCCCCCAAAGGATGGAGCCCAAAATGAGAAGCCGCGGACGGTTTCCTATCATACAACGCATGAAATAAGGCACAATAAGTCCTATATATCCGATGGCACCACACGCCCACACCGTAGCGGCGGTCAACACCATTGCAAAGGGAATGTACAGTGGTCTAAGCTGCTTGGGGAATGCGGAGACAGATCCTGCAACGAGAAGTGTAACCAAGGCAAGCCAAAACGTGAATGATCCTTCCCTTATTCCCCAGCCTCCCACAGAAATTGCCCACTCTTGCTGATTTTCTCCAAGTAGCACAATAAACCCAGAGATTGAACGAAGGGCTACATCCATAATGAAACCAATCATGAATAAATGAATTCCCGCAGACCGCCCTCGAATGAAACGGATTCTATTTAATTTAAATACAATGAATCCCCCAAATACCGCTCCTGCAATACAAAGGGCCATACTACCAAAAGAGTCTATGTCTAATCCCAATAAAAGGACAACACATAGCCCCACCATTGCCCCAGGCATAAGTCCGGTTAAGGTTGGTGATGCAAATCGATTAACTGTTCGTAATTGTAAAAGAGTTCCTGATACGGCCAGACATCCTCCGAGCAACAACATATCCAAGGCAAATGGCATACGAGTTTGGTATACAACTTCCTTTAATATGGGATCGGGATTGGAAGAAAACAAAACTTCCCATAACTCCGCATAGCTGATAGGGAATATGCCTGTGATTAGAGAAAGGGAGAAACTAAAGATCAAGAAAGCCAATCCTGCAACCAGGGTCAAAACAATTCTTTGTGGACGTGGTGAAATTGCGTTCGGTTCAGCGACGATCGTCCCACCTCCATATTCACTCCTATGTATTTCTTGTTCACTCATCAGTTTTAAAATATCCCCTTTCCTCACTTTCCATAAAATATAAATACTACTATACTTTTATCGGTCATATATGGTGAAAAATGTAACCTTTCTAATCATTTCAATCGATGATATCCGTATGAGAAAAGATGGAAAGGTTGTGAATGAGGCGCCAAGCCGTAACCGTATCTTCTCAAGTATGAAAATGATGAAGAAGAATCGCATTAAAAAACGAGCTGGCCTCCCTGGCCAGCTCGTTTCAATTTCTGGTAAAGTGGGTTACTCCCTCCCCACGATTTAATTCGTCTTTGCAGCAGGCACAATTCGGTACAATCCTGCAGTATCGCCAGTCGCGGGACGTGCTTCCTGAATGACCCAGCCTAACGACAGCACCTGCTCCAGCCGATCATACTCAGCCTGCGTCAGTTCGGATGTCACAGCTTCGCTTCCTTCTTCCAGAGACAGCTCAGGCTCACGTCCGGGCGCCACGGCAATCCACGAACGAATGCCACGGATCGTATTATATTTGATCTGATACCCGTCTGTTACCGCGTTGACAAACACCTCCGGCTCTTTGGACGCCAGCCCGGTGGCCAGTTCCGTATAATCAAACTGTCCGTCCGTTGGCAGCTCATTTTGCTGCGCCCGATGGATGAGTTCCTCATGGGACCAGCCTAATGAACGTAAAGATTCCAGCATGAGCGCGTCCCACTGGGAAATACGTACTCTTTTCGTCGATTCAGTCATCGTTTTTTACCTCCTATGGGTTATGTGCACCGTACCATCGATCTTAACCTAACGGCCAACCGGGTACGCCACATAATGGCCGGGACTAATTTCTTTCAGCTCGCCGGTATCGCTGCTATCCTTGTCCCATGCCCATTTTAATGAACGAAATGTGATCGAATGAGCAAAAAAGACACCCGTTAAGAGTGTCATTTAGAAGACCAGCAAACTGATTAATGCCAGAATGGCAGGCAAGCCTTGCTTTAGTAAAATAGATTTATTGGCAGTTAATGCACCATACACCGCAGCCACTACCACGCAAATGACAAAAAATAATTGGATTTGCCGCCCGATCACAGGATCGGGATAGAACAAGCCCCAGACCAATCCAGCAGCCAGAAATCCGTTATACAGCCCCTGATTGGCTGCCAGAGATTTGGTCACTCCTGCCAGTTCCTTCGAGGTACCGAACGTACGAATCGCGCGTGGAGTCGTCCACAGAAACATTTCCAACACTAAAATGTACACGTGCTCCAGCGCTACAATTCCAACCAATATTGAACTAAGTAGGCTCAAATCGTTTCCTCTTTTCCACATGAAGTTACTATGAGGTCATTTTTAGATCGATCGTCAAAAGTATAGTTCATCTACCAAAAACAGTAAAGAGACCGAGCCTATGGCCCGGTCTAATATTCACCTGAAATCTAAAACCTTACATCGTTCTCGCAAAATCCAACAAAGCTTTGGACATACTGTTGATCTCGTCCGTAGATGCATTCACTTGCTGCGTTAGCGCGGCTTGTGTTTGTGTCAGCGTAGACATGTTCCCGATGTTGTGCAGAATTCGCTCAATGAGTGTTTTCATTTCGTCCAGGCTGGTCTCGATATTCCCGGTCGCATCAGCACTATGGATGGCAAGTTTTCTCACTTCATCTGCAACTACTGCAAAACCACGTCCCTGCTCGCCTGCTCGCGATGCCTCGATTGCAGCATTCAGACCCAACAGATTCGTTTGATTCGCAATCTCTTTAATGAAGTTCGAAATGTTTTGCGTCTCTTCTGCACTGACTTTGGCTTGATTCGCTGCCTCTGTCGATTGCTCTTGAGCGGTAGCCAATTCCTGTGCCTGGTTACTAACCGAGTTAACACCGTTCACCATTTCTGTAATGGAATCAGAGAGATGCTGAATTTTGAGCGTAAGCTCATCCGCCACAGCCTGCTTTTCCTTTTCCACTGTGATATCACGGATTGTTCCGGCAATGCGAATAGGTACTCCCCTGCTATCGCGCAATGTTTTCCCACTGCAATAGTACCAGCGATGTTCACCATTCTTACGCACTAAACGGCATTCCATTTCGTACGGTGTGCGCCCCGTATAATCATTTAAATGATCATTCAAAACTTTAATCGCCATTTCAGCATCCTCAGGATACAGGATTGAAGCCCAGCTGCTAAGCTTGCTTGGAAAATCCTGCTCGTCCTTAAAACCCAGCGTTTCGCGGAATTGCGGTGACCACCAAAATGTATTATCCGGATTCTCTATGTCCCCTCCGATAATATTTACATCGTAAGGAGCTTCAACCAACACGAGGTTAATGAGGTCGTATCTTGTAACTAGAGCCTGAAGCTCCTCCGACTTAATCTTCTGATCGTGCACATCCAGCAGAGCGCCCGCAATCCGAAGCGGCACTCCCTTCTCGTCGCGGATCGTCGTTCCGGTAGCCCGGAACCAGCGGTATTCTCCATGCTTCAGCTTCAAACGATACTGTACGTCATATGGCGTCTTTCCCGTAAAATCCAGCAAATGATCAGACAATTCTGCCAAAGACCTGTCATAATCTTCGGGGTGCAGTCGAGATGACCAGCTGTCCAATACATTGGGGAATTCTTTTTCGCTCTGATATCCCAGCATAGAACGGAATTCTTCCGACCATGTGAACGTATTATTGGGATTGACAGGATCACCCGCAATGACCTCCATGTCCCATAATCCAATCTCTATCGCCTTGGTAACAAGCTTCAAACGGATATCAACATGCTGAGCATCATTTTTCATGGACTCTATCGCTTGGTTAACATTGTTTGCGATTTCTTGAACCTCAGGAGATGCTGAGGAGACTTGTATTGCAGCAGCATAATCCTTTTGCTGTATTCTCTGTGAAAGTTTGCGGCTTTCTTCTACTAAAGGAGCAAGTGATTGAGACTCATTTTTCTTGAGAAACATGCATGATCTTCCCTTCTAAGCCAATATATAAAACGGTATAATTTAATATCGGTATTTTATTAAGAATCATTATAAATAATTCTATAATCACATAGGTACTAAGGCTTATTTTTCATGCCCATATACCTATATATCCATACAAAAAACATCGAAAAATGTCGAAAAAGGAAGTGTGTTAACAAGTCTGGAAACAAAAAGAACACCTCTGCATTACTTCGCAAAGGTGCTCTTTTTATCCACTATACGGTTCAATGTATCTTATTTAATTGAGGCAACGTATTCCTCGCCTTTTTCTTTATCATATTGGCCTTCCCATTTGGACATGACTACAGCCGCAAGTGAGTTCCCTAAAACATTGACTACCGTACGCGCCATATCCAGAATACGATCAATACCAGCGATAAAGGCCAGACCTTCCAGCGGGAGATTCACTGCTCCCAGCGTAGCGAGCAACACGACAAAGGAAGCACCCGGCACACCAGCAATCCCTTTGGAGGAAATAATCAGTACGAGTACAAGCGTGATTTGGGTCGTGATCGGCATATCAATGCCATACATTTGGGCAATAAAAATGGCAGCTAGTGCCTGATACAGAGTGGAGCCATCCAGATTAAAAGAATATCCGATCGGAATGACAAAGGACGTGATTCCCTTCGGACATCCGAATTTCTCCATCTTCTCCATGATCTTAGGCAGGACACTTTCCGAGCTGGCCGTCGAATACGCAAGCAACAGCTCACTTTTCAAAATTTTAACCATGGTCCAGAGACGGGTACCGCAAAGCTTGGCGATAATTCCAAAAACAATCACAATGAACAGTAACATGGAGCCGTACACTGACAGGACAAGCTTCAATAACGGCCATAACGAAGCTAATCCAAACTTGGCCACTGTCGTTCCAATCAGTGCAAATACGCCAAACGGAGCCAAGCGCATAACCTGATTGGTTACCCAGAACATGGCGTCGGCTACACCTTCAAAGAAGTTCAGCACAGGCTTGCCCTTGTTACCAATCGCAGCTACTCCTAGTCCAAACAACACGGAGAAGAATATAATAGCCAGCATATCTCCTTCGCCCAGAGCTTGAATAACATTGGTAGGTACAATATGCACAATTGTATCTATAAAGTTATGGCCAGACTTTTCTGCAGTCTCCACATAGGAATGGATATCGCTTTTGGCCAGGTGGGACATGTCCACGCCCTCACCGGGTCGAACCAGATTGGCAACAAGCAGACCAAATAGGATTGCAATGGTTGTTACAATTTCAAAGTACAGAATCGACTTCCCGCCGAGTTTCCCCAGTTTCTTCATATCTCCGACGCCGGCTACACCGATAATGAGCGTTGAGATCACAATAGGTACGACAATCATCTTAATTAAGCGGATGAAAATATCACCGATCGGCTTTAAGTAGACTTCCACCCCTGAATTGCCGTAAAATAAGGCACCAACAATAATACCTAAAGCCAGACCGATAAAGATTTGCATTGTTAAATTAATCTTTTTCACTTCATGTCCCCCCTGGCTGGTTTGTATATTTTTGCAGTATGCAGCTCTTAATATTCAAATGATGTTATTTATACTACAATCCGAACTATAAAAACCGACAGTTATCTACACATGTATTTCTTTTTTTCTATAAATTCACAAACATTAATGTTGAGCCTGTGAATTTATCTTACATTGCCTTTCTGAAACAAATATCCGGAGGTGAATTGGGATGAAGCTAAATACCCTTCTTTTCCTGCTGATGCTTATCTTTGTACCACTGGCAGGTGAGTTGAATATTCACCCGTTCGATAATACATTTCGTCTCAGCTTCGGTACGCCTGTGTTTTTTTTCTTTCTGTTATCCATACGTCAAATTCCGCCTGCACTCTCGGGTGTGCTTGTCGGGATCGCAGTAGTCGCTTTTCGCATTTCACTCAATCATTATCTCCATCCCGGGTCTTCCTTTGAAGCGTTGGTGACCTTGCATGGACCTACCTTTTTTTATTACATGGTTTATGGCCTGCTCTTTCAGGTCCTTAACATTAATGCCGAGCCTTACCGCGCACTGCGCGTAGGCCTCCTCTCGGTGGGGATTGAGGTTGCCGCAAGTGTGGCGGAACTTAGTGTCCGGCGAAGCATTGACGGCGATTTCTGGGACATCATGAAGATCAGCAAAGTGGCTTTTATGGCCATGATCCGCAGCTTCTTCGTGCTTGGGTTCTATAATATGATTCGATTAAATCAATCTGTTCAGCATGAAGAGGCACAAAGACAGCAGACAGAGCGAATTTTACTTCTGGTGTCGGACCTGTACGAGGAGTCAGTCCAGTTAGGCAAAACTCTATCGCACGCAGAGCGGATTACCCGTGAAAGCTATGAACTCTACCGTGAACTGCAGCAGGATGAATCTCTGAAAGATAGAGAGCATTACGCCAGACAGGCGCTACGTATTTCCGGACAGGTCCATGAGATTAAAAAAGACAGCCAGCGGATCTTTGCCGGTTTGTCCAAGCTCATTGATTCGGAAAGCGACGTGCATTATATGACTTCACAGGAACTTGGTGAGCTGATCGTCCGAACGAACAGCAAATACGCCCAATCGCTGGGCAAGTCTATCCGTTTCACGCTGAATTTCGATCCTTTGTTGCCTAAACTGCATGTTTATACAGTTCTCACGCTGATTAACAATCTGACATCCAATTCAGTGGAAGCGATGAAGGACAGCGGAAGGATTGACGTTTCCATTCATTTTCTACCGGGACAAGAGGATATAATATCCTTTAGTGTCACCGATAACGGTCCAGGTATTCCTCAGCGTAAACGGGAAATGATCTTCACACCGGGATACACGACCAAGTATGATGAGGGAGGACAACCTTCGACCGGCATGGGTTTATTTTATGTGCGTGAAGTCGCGGAGAGCCTTGATGGAACGCTTGAACTACTACAAAATGAAGATGAGCACACAGATAGATCACAGACCACTTTTAGAGTCATATTGCCTTTACGGAAACTGACGGAGAAAGGAAGATAGCCCGGATGCGTTTTTATATAGTAGATGACGATCAGGGGATTCGTTCTATGCTGGCAGACATTATTGAAGACGAGGGTTTAGGGGAGGTCGTTGGGGAAGCGGAGGACGGTTCCTACGTGAATAGCAGCCTGCTGGAGTTGAACCGAATTGATGTGTTACTGATTGATCTGCTGATGCCGCTTCGTGACGGCATTCAGACCGTGCGTGCACTTGGTGATCAATTTAGCGGAAAAATCATTATGATTTCTCGGATTGAATCCAAAAACATGATCGGTGAGGCATACTCGCTAGGTATTGAATATTATATTGCCAAGCCCTTGAATCGACTGGAAATTATTGCAGTTATCCAAAAGGTGACCGAACGCCTGCGCATGCAACAGTCCATTACAGATATCCAGCGCACACTGCAAGGACTGTCGATGTTCACATCGAATAGCCCATCAGCGACACTGGAACCGACCCGAAACATTGTCAGTTCAGGGCAGTTTCTGCTCTCCGAGATGGGAATGATCGGCGAAGCCGGAAGTGTGGATTTACTGGATATGCTGGAATATCTGGAGCAATATGAGGAAGAAACCGGCAATCTATCGCCCTATCTGTTTCCCTCGCTAAAGGATATATTTGCGAATATAGCGTCCAAACGATTAGGAGACTCGGCCTCAGCAATAGAGTTGAGCAAGGAAATCAAGGCATCGGAGCAGCGTGTCCGCCGCGCCATTTTCCAGACATTAAGCCATATAGTATCGCTCGGATTGACCGACTATACCCATCCTAAGTTTGAAAATTATGCATCCAAATTTTTTGATTTTACAGAAATCCGCAAAAAAATGCTGGAGTTGCAAAACAATGTGGAGCCTTCACTGTCCCAAGCCCGCATTAATACGAAAAAGTTCGTCCAGGTGCTCTATATGGAAGCAAAACGACTATTGCATTAAAAGAAAAGCACCTGCATCTCCCCATGTGGCTATCACACAGAGATGAAACAGGTGCACATTGTCGATGATTTAAATGTCTCTTGTATTAAGATTCTTGTTCTGCTACTCCATAGCTTCCAAGAAACCTACGCCATCGGACAGCAGACGCTTCAAGACATGTAGTTCTTCCGAGCTATAACGATCTAAAAATTGAAATAACTGATGCTGTACCTTAGCATGCAGCCGCTCATGTACAAGAAAGAGCTTTTTCCCTAACGGGGTTAGCCGAAAATAAATTTCTTTCTTGTTGTCGTTCAGCTGGGTTCTGCGAATCCAGCCTTCCTTGAGCAGCTTGGTGCTAACTTTCGAAATGGTACCTTTGCTCAGCTCCATTCGTTCCGCTAATGTCGTAACATTGATCGGCTCATGCCTCCCAATACAATCCATAACGTGCACATCCGTCATATTGAGCGAAGTCATTCCGTCAAAGTGCTCGCGGATTTCTTCGAGAAAGGTCATGCTCTCTCTCTGCTGATGCTGCTCCAGCTGGTGATTCATCTTAATAAGCAAATCATAGACATGCTGAACCGATGTCGCCTTCTCCATACGAACAAGTAGTCACTCCTTTGGCATACTCCTCCTTTCATTATAGCCCACATTTGTTTCACAGGAAACAATATGGTCATGATCATACCTTTTTCCTTTATATTAACGTGACAATGCCATCCTTAATAACACTCGCTATATCCGTTTGTTCCACCGAAATGGCCCAGGCGATATACCCATCGGGACGGATGAAAACCGTATGCACACCTCTCCATCCAACGGGCAATTCTTCGGCTATGGCCTCCACATATGAAATATGTGAAAGGAAGATATGGCGAAACTCATTCGATACCTTAGAATCCTGTGCAAGATGGAGAAGTACAAAGCGGCCTTCATGAAGAAGATCGTAAGCATACGATGTCACTCCGTCAGGCAACTGCAATTCAAAATCCGCAAACCGTTTTCCGTTCAGCGGATGCTGCGGTATATTGCCAGCCGCTGGATAACATACATCCAGTGCACTAATCTGCTCTGCCATAGACCGATTAATTTCCGGATGGCGGAACCATTCCTCGTGTAATTGGCGGTGTGCCAATACAGCAGGCGTAAAATCCAATAAGCGAGTCTGAACCTCGGTATTCCGTAAAAACTGCGTATTAACCGGATAACGTTCGTCATGATAACTATTCAGCAGCGTGTCTGGAGCCCAGCCACGAATCACTCCTGCCAGCTTCCATCCCAGATTCGCCGCCTCTTGCAAGCCAACATTCATTCCCTGTCCACCTGCCGGGAAGTGAATATGCGCAGCATCACCTGCTAGTAGGATTCTTCCTTTTCGATATGTCTGCGCTTGCCGCGTTGCATTCCCGAATCGGGATAACCAGCGAGGATTGGTGACGCCAAGATCTGTACCAAGCAGATCGCGCAGTTCTGTCCGCACTTCTTCCAGCGTCACAGGTACGTCTTTGGGGACATTTATCAGTCGAGGTGTAGTCAAAATAACCCGATAAATATCTGGAGACACAGGGGCAATCATCACCCCACCTCGTTCACTATATTCGGAATGTACGCCATTTTCAGGCGGATTGGCTAACTCTACATCCGCTAATACAGCGGTCAGAGTCGTATCCGTGCCCGGAAAAGCAATCCCGGCTTGTTTTCGCACGATACTCCCGGCCCCATCCGCTCCTACGACATAGGCAGCAGTCATCACCGATACATTGGCTTGTGCTCCAGATGCACATACACTAACCACCTCTACGCCCTGCCCTTGCTCTCGCACAGATACCACTTCCATACCACGGTGAACGACAACTCCCAGCTTGAGCGCATGCTCCTCGATCACTTGCTCTGTAATCACCTGTGGAATAAACAACGTATAATTGGAGGAACTATCAAGCACAGAAAAGTCCAAGCGGGTATTCAGCATTGAAAAGTGACCTGTACGTATAGGTCTGCCGCGCTTCATAAACCGCTCCTTTAATCCACGCATATCAAACATCTCAAGCGTCCGTGGATGTAGCGTAAGCGCACGCGACTGGCCAATAGGCTCCTCTAAACGTTCAATTACACATACGCTTACCCTCGCCAATGCCAATTCAGCAGCTAACCACATCCCAACAGGTCCGCCGCCTACTACAATCACTTCGTAATCCATGTTCACACCCCTTATTTAAAAACTTTATTCTCGCCACCTAATTGTTTCTAAAGAAACAATATACATATACGAAAAGCTCCCCTTAACATTTCCGTATATATTAAACAACATATACAAATGTCTTTTATTGTTTCTCTTGAAACAATATTATTGTAATTTAATTGATAACAATTATCAACTACTTTATTAAAATGATTTCTGTCCTTTACTTTAGACCACGCATTTATTTCCATTTCGAAAAATATAATTGTATAATTGCTAAATAAGACTAAGCAAGAAACAAGCTCTCCATAGAAGGGATGATTATACATGTCGGATGCCAACCAATTATTCGCTCAAGCACTGGTTAAATCACTGGTCGGGGAACGTGGACATATTCGAGTGGCTCGGGCTTTGCCAGACATTGACGTCGAGCTGGCAGGGAAGAAAAACGCGGAAGTGCCCTACAGCATTTATCAACTGCTGAAGCATATGATTTACTGGCAGCAATTTATGCTGGAGCATTTAGAAGGACGGAAGCCCCAGCTTCCAGGCAATGTCATGGAAAGCTGGCCCGAAGAAACTGGACCGCAAAGTGAAGAGGCATGGCAGGCTGTCATTAATGAATTTTTACAGGGCGTGGATCGGGCTGTGCAAATTGCTGAAACCGCGCAACTGGATGAATTACTGGCTCATTTCCCAGGGGAAACACAAGCGGGATTGCTGCGGAATATCGCTTCCCACAATTCCTATCATTTGGGTGAAATCGTACTGTTGCGCCGGATTTATGGAGCTTGGCCACCCCCAGGAGGCGGCTTCCCTGCTTAAAGGCTACGCCACTCCCCTGCCATACGTGTCACACCTCCAAAATTGCACTGGGATTTAGGCACAGCGTGGAGTACACCTGCGTATCCTATGAAGGAACCCACTAGCTCGAATGGAAGCCGTTCATTCATAATAAAGAGTCATCGAAAAAAACGGTCCCCATGATGCAAGCTCAAAGAGAGGTTTCGAGGATATGGTAAGAAACTTATATTTAAATCGTAATATTGCCTGTATGATCGTGATCAGCCTTATTGCTAACATGAGTGGAAGTATGATTCTTCCACTCTTTGCTATTTATGTAGAGCAATTCGGAATATCTACACTTGGCATGAGCATTTTATTTTCTTTGTTTTATGTGGGAAGATTTCTTGGTGGAGGCATGGCAGGACGAATCTATGAAAAGATAGGCGCAAAACGCTTGGGGTTAGGCTTACTCATCGCTGAAATCGCTTGTATGCTCCTGTTTCCGATTGCAACAAGCTTCATCATTCTATCCATACTGAGACTTCTTCAAGGCTTGGTGGCTATAGGGCTAACCGTCTTTGTAAGAGTCACGGTCAATCACATGAGCACCGCAGAGAATCGAGGCACGCTAAATGGATATATTAGCAGCAGTGAAGGTGCCGGTATGATTTTAGGCCCTCTTATAAGTGGAGTCATTGTTTCCTATTTTTCTTTATCCGTACCGTTTTACTTCGTTGCTATTTTTGCATGTATATCCTTCATTGCCGTTTCAAGAATGACTTTCGCTAATTCTCCCTTAAAGCCACAGCAACAGCATCCCCCCCTTCAAAAACCGCAAAGAAGAATCATATTAACAAAACAGTTGCTGCTTTATTCCACCGTTCATTTCCTTGAAATGAGTGCATTTGCTATATTTTTAACATACTTCTCTGTGTATGCAACCTACAAACTCCATTGGAGTCCAGCAGAAATCAGCTTAGCTTTTACAATCATCGGCATATCTACCTTTGTATCAGCACCCTTTATTGGTAAAATATCTGATATGCTCAAGGATCGCTTGCTGCTATGTATCATCGGTCTATTATTAATCATGGTGGAAATTATCTTATTTTTATGGTTCACAGAACCGTGGATTGTATACTTGGGGATGTTCATCGGAGGTATAGGAGGAGCCAGCTATCTGGATTCCTTTTACTCGCAGCTAGGGGATGTTATTCCTGAAGAAAATAGAAGCTCATTTATCGGCAACGTCATATCTTTGTCCGAATTGGGGGCCATTGTGTCTCCAATCATTGCAGGCGCGCTCATGGACTGTTTTAGCCTCAATACTCCCTTTTATTACAATATGATTTTGGTATTGATTGCGATTGTTATTCAATATACCATTCGATTAAAATCGAAATCCGTAAGAAAAAGGCCAATTGCATAAGCAAATGGCCTCCTTTGTGTGTTCATCACAGTTCCAACTCGACTGCAACGCCGAAATGATCGGATACAACCGGTCCTGTTTTCCCATTCAGTACAACTGCTGAGGATTGAACCTGCGCTGCCTTACTGGAGAAAATATAGTCAATACGAAGCGGCTCCGCATTACTTTCCCAGCCAGCAATAGCTTTGATAACTGTGTGTCCTGCATCACGTACTGCAGCGTTCGAATAGGTGTCTGACCAACCGGATTGCATTACATAGTCGTATCCCTCTCCGCGCACTTCAGCCGCGTTGTTGAAATCCCCCATCACAAATACAGGAGCCGGAGCTAAAGGATCGAGCACTTCGGTTGTACGATCCCATAGTCCGCGGAAGGATTCCTCATCATTCCACCAGTTATAATGCCCACTGACAAACCAGGCCTGTACTCCGTCCACCACAGTCTGAATGCCTACAATTTTACGCGAGCGGTAGTTGTCATAATCCTGCATTGAGGAAATATATTCGTTCACCGTCGCTGTAATCGGTGTTTTGGACAGAATCGCCAAACCCTCGTCATATTTGGCAAAACCAATATGCGCGGGAGCCCACGTCCAGTGATAAGCATCGGACAATAGACCGTTCAGCACATAAGCATAGTTATCGCGTTTAATGACAACCTCAGGATCTGCACTATAGTACGCGCCCAAATCGTCCGGTGTCAACGGAGTCTCTTCTATGGACTGGTTGACTTCCTGCAAAGCAATGACATCAAACTGCTGTTCATCAATAAAAGCAGCCAATTGCTTCAGCTTATCGTGTTGGTTTTCTTCCATCCAAGCATGTGCATTTAAGGTTAATAATTTCAAGCTAATCACCTATTGAGTATGTCTTGTATATCTGATTTAAGCACATCGGCCTTTGGTCCGTAAACCGCCTGTACCCCATTATCTACTTTAATTAAGCCCAAGGCGCCTAACGCTTTCCACGTCTTTTCATCCCCGACGGCTTCTGTATCCTTCACCGTTACACGCAGTCGGGTCATGCAAGCATCCACCTCGACAATGTTCTGCTCACCCCCAAGTGTCTTGATGATATCCGCAGCCAATTGATTTTTAGTTGAAACCGCTGCCAAACCATCGGCTTTTGTACTCTCTGCCTCGGAAGTCGCTTGAGGCTCTTCATCTGTATAATTCCCGAGTCTTCCTGGCGTAGCCATTTTGAATTTGCCGATCATAAAATAAGCGATAAAGTAGGTTGCTACCGCAAACACTACACAAGTCAGCACAAAGTTAATGATATCCTGCACTAACCCTGCATTTATAGACAATGGCAAGCGAGTCAGCAGCTCAATCATACCAAACGAATGTAAACGCAAATGTATAATATCAGCCATTCCGAAAGCAATGCCGGTAAGAATAGCATAAACCACATACAATACAGGCGCCACGAACATAAACATGAATTCCAGCGGCTCCGTCACCCCTGTTAAAAAAACGGCTGCTGCTGCAGAGAAAATCATCGACTTGTACTTGCCGCGTTTATCTTTGTCTACACGGCGATACATTGCTACTGCCAGCCCCATAAGGATGCCCGCTCCGCCGATCATTTGTCCTACCTTGAAACGGGCAGGCGTCACGCCTCCCAGCAAGCTGTTGTAGGCTGCCGGATCGGTACCACGAAGCGCACTGAGATCACTAGCCCAAGCCAGCCACAGCGGGTCTTGCCCAGCAACAACACTTCCTGCTCCAGAACCCGTGAGTACCGTGTAAACGCCACCAAGTTGAGTATAGTTAATAGGAACGGTCAGCATATGATGAAGACCAAAAGGAATCAACAGTCTCTCCAGTGTACCATAGACAAATGGCGCTATAAAAGGAGCCGACTCTCCTGAAGTCGCCAACCAAACGCCAAATTGGTTAATCCCGCCTTGGACAAATGGCCAGACAGCAGACATGATCAAACTCACGATCACAGACCAGAGAATCACGACAAACGGAACAAAGCGCTTACCGTTAAAAAAAGCTAGAGCATCGGGGAGCTTTCGATAATTATAGTATTTATTAAACACCACGGCCCCGACAAAGCCGGAGATGATACCGACAAACACACCCATATTGAGTGCAGGAGCCCCCAAAATAGAGGTGAAATAACCACTGACCGGAATCGATGCACCGAAAAGAGTATGAGTGGTTGCTCCTTCCTGGGTTAGCATCTTCGAGGATACGCCCAAAATCGTTCCTGTTGATATATTGATGAGAACAAAAGCAATTAAGGCCGCAAAAGCTCCGCCCGCCCGTTCCTTAGCCCAGGAACCACCAATCGCCACGGCAAACAGGATGTGTAAGTTGTTGATAATACCCCAACCCAGATTCTCCATGACCCCGCCGACAGTCACCCAGAAATGAATATCGCCAGCCAACATCGCCACTACTTTACCAAGTGAAATCATAATCCCGGCTGCTGGCATGACAGCAACAACCACAAGAAGTGCCTTCCCAAGCTTTTGCCAAAAATCAAATGATAGAAGTTTTTTCATGCTCGTTCAGTCTCCATCCCTTATAGTATGTATAGCATGGGTAGTGCTCAATAAGAAAATTATGCAATCGGTTGCACGATTATTATAATGATATCGCTTTCTATTGGCAATACCCTAGTTATAAATATCTTGGTTAATGCTGATAGAAATACTCGAAAAAGCCGCTAATTTGTTGAAATTGGAGCAATATCGTATGATAGAACATAATATTTTCTGCTTGAGATAGCAAAAGGAGACGAAGACGATGGCAGTAACCATCAAAGATGTCGCAAAACGTGCTAAAGTTGCTACTTCCACCGTATCCCGTGTCATTCAAGACAGCCCCAAAATCAGCGAAGCCACCAAGGCACGCGTTCGTAAAGAAATGAAGGCGCTTGGCTATGAACCCAACTATTCCGCTCAAAGCCTGGCTAACCGTGTCACACAGTCAATAGGCATTATTATGCCTGAATCGGACGTGGCGATCTTTCAGAATCCTTTCTTTCCGGAAAGCCTACGCGGGATCAGCGAATGGGTAAACGAGCACAACTATACACTGTCGATTGTCACAGGCAAAACGAGTGATGAATTGCTATCCCGCGTAAAGCTAATGACCCGGACCGGACGCGTTGACGGCTACATTGTCCTGTACTCCAAGCAAAAGGATAGCATCGTGGAGTATCTTCATAAAGAGAAAATTCCCTATACCGTTATCGGCAAGCCTCAGCAGTTTGTCAGTGAAACTACCCATGTAGACAACGATAACTACCAGGCAGCCAAAGATGTGGTCACTTATTTGACGGGGCTGAATCATGAGCGCATTGCTTATGTTGGCGGTGATCAGGAACACATCGTAAATCTTGAAAGACTCCGAGGCTACCAAGACGCACTACGAGAAGCCGGCTTGCCTCTACCGAAGGAATACGTGGTCAGGGAGCCCTTTAATCTAGAGGACATGCGCACGTTATTGCAGGCTACCCCGCCGCCTACTGCGATGATCGTTAGCGACGACCTTGTAGCCATGGCCGTACAGAAAATGCTTGCTCAGTTAGGCGTATCCATGCCAGAGCAGCTGTCCATGGTGAGCTTCAATAACTTGATGCTGGCTGAGCTGATGAATCCCCCACTTACTTCCGTGGATATTGATATCTTCAGCCTTGGTTATCAGGCTGCCAAAAGTCTGATCGAAAAAATTGAAGACCCGAAAGAATTGACCAAGCACATCATTGTTCCCCACCGAATTGTAGAGCGCAAATCAAGCCAGACACTATGAATCTCTAAGAAATGAACAAGAACTGATTTTATGGATATTCATAAAATCAGTTTTTTTGCGTTGACAGGGCAAACGGTTGCACTATATACTGAACTCGCTCATATATTGGTTCCGTTAAAACAACGATCTCATTTTCCGAGAGGGGTACGCAATCATGGTTTACAACCGATTATTTGACGTAGATAGTTGGAAGCTGACAACACACACTCTACATAGCACACACATGCGATTACAGGAAAGCTTAACGTCCATAGGCAACGGTTATATGGGCATGCGCGGCAATTTTGAAGAAACTTATTCAGGTGATCATCATCAAGGAACGTATATCTCCGGTATATGGTTCCCTGACAAAACAAAGGTAGGCTGGTGGAAGAACGGCTATCCTGAATATTTTGGTAAGGTCATCAATGCCATGAATTTCATCGGCATCCGTCTGATTGTAAACCAAGAGGAAGTGGACTTATTTACGGCACAGATCAGCGATTTTGTGCAGGAACTGGACATGAAGCAGGGAATCCTGCGGCGCGCTTGTACTGTGAACGACCAGGTTCGTATCACTACAGAGCGTTTTCTGAGCATTACTACACGTGAATTATGCCTGATTGATTATCAGGTCGAAAATATAAGCGATCAGCCTTTAAGCATTGAGCTTGTTCCTTATTTGGATGGCAATACGAAAAATGAGGACACAAATTATGACGAGGTATTTTGGCTGGAAGAAGCCCGTGAGGTTCAAGAGCAATTCATCAGCCTGTCTACAACGACGATAGATAATCCCTTCGGTATTCCGCGCTTTACCGTAAACGCTACCATGGGTATTGTAACCGAGGGACAAGATGAGCAGACGACGGAAGAGAGCTTTTTGTATGCTGCACGCCACTATCAATACAACGTCTCGCCAGGTGACCGTATCCAACTGCAAAAAATTGTAGCCGTCACCACTTCACGCGATATGGAAAAGGATGCATTGATTCCGCAAGCTGAACGCATCGCCGTGGAAGCTGTCAACAAAGGCTACACCTCTCTTAAGCAAGAGCATATCGACGCTTGGGCCAGACGCTGGGACAAGGCAGATGTTGAAATTGAGGGGGATACGGAGGCCCAACAGGGAATACGCTTTAACATTTTCCAGCTATTCTCTACGTACTACGGTGAAGATGCCCGTCTAAATATCGGACCGAAGGGCTTTACGGGTGAAAAATATGGCGGTGCCACCTATTGGGATACAGAAGCATATGCCGTACCTATGTACCTCGCGCTTGCCGACCCGGAGGTAACGCGAAATCTGCTGCTGTACCGTCACCAACAACTGGAGGGTGCCAAGCATAACGCAGCCCAGCAAGGGCTTCGCGGGGCACTGTATCCTATGGTCACTTTTACAGGCGTGGAATGCCATAACGAATGGGAAATTACCTTCGAAGAAATCCATCGTAACGGTGCAATTGCCTATGCCATTTACAATTACACCAATTATACGGGGGACTTGACCTATCTGCATGACTACGGGATCGACGTACTGGTCGAAATTAGCCGTTTCTGGGCCGATCGAGTTCATTTCTCCAAGAGCCGTCAGCAGTATATGATCCACGGGGTTACCGGGCCAAACGAATACGAAAATAACGTTAATAACAACTGGTATACCAATACGCTGGCTGCGTGGGTTCTGAAATATACATTATCAGTCTTGCCTCAAATTTCGACTGAGAAATCGCAGCGCCTGGCCGTTACAGCTGATGAGCGTGCACATTGGCAAGATATCATCAACAACATGTATTATCCTTATGATGAAGAGCGGGGCGTCTTCGTTCAGCACGATACCTTTATGGATAAGGATTTACAGCCTGTATCCACTTTGCATCCTAGCAATCTGCCACTTAATCAGAAATGGTCTTGGGATAAAATCCTGCGTTCCTGCTTCATTAAGCAAGCGGATGTACTGCAAGGGCTCTATTTCTTTGGAGACCAGTTCACGCTGGAGGAAAAAGCGCGCAATTTTGCCTTTTACGAGCCGATGACCGTTCACGAATCCAGTCTGTCTCCTTCGATTCATGCCGTGCTGGCCGCTGAACTCAAAATGGAGGATAAGGCAGTCGAAATGTATAAACGGACGGCTCGTCTGGATCTGGATAACTATAATAATGACACCGAAGACGGACTTCATATCACTTCCATGACAGGAAGCTGGCTGGCGATTGTACAGGGATTTGCCGGGATGAGAACCTATAATGAAACACTCAGCTTTTCCCCTTTTCTGCCGAAGGACTGGAACAAATATACGTTTAAAATCAACTATCGCGGCCGCTTGCTAAGTATTCTCGTACAGGAGGGTGAAGTAGTCATTACCCTGCTGGACGGAGAACCGCTCACGCTGGAGCTGTATGGACAGCCGACGCACATTACCAGCGGGCAGCCGTTAATGGCGAGCAGTGCTTCATAAATGAACCAACCAGGGGGTAAGCAAATGAAGGCAGTCATTTTCGACTTGGACGGAGTCATTACAGATACCGCCGAATATCATTTTCAGGCATGGGGTAGCTTGGCGGCAGCGCTCAGCATCCCTTTTGACCGGGAATTTAATGAACAGTTAAAAGGAATCAGCCGTACGGAATCGCTCGACAAAATACTGGCACGCGGTAACCTGTCCAATACGTTATCAGAAGAAGGCAAGCAAGAACTGGCTATACAAAAAAACACCGAGTATCAGCGGCTCATCTCAGCCTTGACTCCCTCAGACGTTCTTCCGGGCATTCAAGCGCTTTTGAAGGAGCTGCGTGAAGCCCGAGTTGGCATCGCGCTGGCCTCTGCGAGCAAAAATGCAGCGTTTATACTGGATCGGCTGGAGCTAGCGCACTATTTTGACAGTGTGGTAGATGTTACTGCCATTCGGCATGGAAAACCTGACCCGGAAATTTTCCTCGCCGGAGCTGCGAATCTAGGCGTTCAGCCTGCCGACTGTATCGGCATAGAAGACGCACAGGCAGGCATACAGGCGATCAAGGGTGCCGGGATGTTCGCGGTCGGTGTAGGAACACCTTCGCAAATGCAAGGTGCAGATATCGTGGTAGCCACTACAGCCGAGCTTTCCTTGAGCATGCTGGAGGAACATTTTTACGAGTTCAAAAAATGATCCCATTCTGATTAAGTTCATATAGCGTTATGTATGACTAGAGACGAACACCATTAGGTGTTCGTTTTTGCTTGTGGCGGAAAGAAGGATTCATGAATATTTATCACTATTTTACACATATTACATGCATATCATGCTTAAGTTTTTTGAAGGGGGAAACGTCATTGGCAAGACCACTCGAGGCAAAATTAGATTATCTTGAAAAGACTCTGGGTCATCTTCCTGATGTCGTCTTCAAAAAAATGAATGTAGGCCAAACGGGAATTCATGTCATTATGATCTATCTCTCCGGTATTGCGGATACAAGTATGATTAACGAACAAATCGTCAAGCCGCTCATTTTAACTGGAATCCGTGAAAACCACTCCCCAGTTAATCCTGACAAAATAAAGGAGGAGTTGATACAGCAGACAGCATTTACGATCGATATGACAGAAGGGACAGACCTTGAGACGTGTGTAAGCAAAGTATTATCGGGATATACTTGTCTGCTGATCGAAGGGACTGATGATGTTTTTTTTGCTTCTACAGGCAAATTTCCTTCGCGAAGTGTTGAGGAACCCAGCACCGAAACTTTGGTTAGAGGACCAAGGGAAGGTTTTATTGAGGATTTGGAAAGCAACCTGGCAATGGTTAGAAGGCACATCAAAGATATTAGTTTCAGAATAGACAAAATAACCATAGGAAGGAGATCTTCCCGTAAATTAGCAATCTTGTACATATCGGATATCGCAAATCCGGAGCTAGTTCAAGAAGTTAAGCGAAGAGTCGAAACGATTGATGTGGATGATGCTTCCGATACCGGGGTTATTGAGCAATGGATCGAGGAACATCCATGGTCTCCGTTTCCCCAGATTCAAGCCTCTGAACGCTCAGATAAAGCTATAACGGCCTTAATGTCAGGGAGAGTTGTCATTATGCTAGATGGCACCCCTTTTGTCCTAATTGCTCCCATGACCTTCTGGATGCTGGCTCAATCGCCAGAAGATTATTATGAGCGTTTCCCCTTAGGGACATTTTTCCGCATGCTTCGTTTAATGGCTTTGTTCATTGCAACATTCCTGCCTTCGTTGTACGTTGCACTGATTTCTTTCCATCCTGGATTAATCCCGCCTGAGCTGGTCATATCTATCGTTGCCTCAAGGGAGGGAATCCCTTTTCCCGTTTTTGTGGAGGCTTTAATTATGGAATTGGCATTGGAAATATTGCGCGAGGCCAGTCTGCGGCTACCCAAAGGGATAGGACAGGTCATCGGTATTGTAGGCGGTCTTGTTATTGGACAAGCAGCTGTCGAGGCGGCGGTTGTAAGTGCTTTTCTGATTATTGTTGTTGGTCTTACTGCCATTGCGTCTTTTGCAAGCCCGCAGTACAGCGGCAGTATCGGAATTCGGCTTCTTCGTTTTCCCATTATGATGATCGCAGGGGTTTTTGGGCTTTATGGAGTAATTTTAGCCTTTATTTGTTTAGGTGTACACATGGTCCAGATCAAGAGCTTTGGTGTTCCTTACATGTCACCCCTAGCCCCTGTTCGGCTAAGAGATCAACAAGACACCTTGGTTCGGGTTCCTTATAAATATCTCAGAAAACGTCCTATGATGCTAAAAACACAGGACGAAACACACTCTAACAGGAAAAGGAAGTAAAACTATGATTTCTTACGGCCTTCTGTTTCGTCGCACCCTCTGGGTGCAAAAATGCTTTGCCGCATGGATCGTGTGTACTCTCCTCACCGGTTGTTGGGATAGCAGAGAGATCGATAACTTGAGTATTATTCAAGGTGTCGCCATTGATATGGATCAGCAGGATATGCTGGAACTTACCTACCAGCACTTAATCGCGCAGAAATCCAGAAAAAATATGTACAGCAACGTAACAACCTTTAACAAAGATTCCATCCAATCTGCTTCCAGGGAACAGGCCAAGCAGATATCCCGTGCTCCTTTATATAGTTTTATTCGTCTGATTTTGATTAGTGATCAAGCTATACAAAAAAGAAGAATCGACCAGTTGTTAGATACGTTTACTCGCTCCTATAAACCAAGTCGAAAATCACTTGTTATGATCATAAAAGGCAATGCAAAAGAAGCGCTCAATAAGATCGGTAAACATCAAGAGATACCTTCTATTGACCTTGAAGCAATGGCTAAAAACAGCAATTTAAACTCAAAAATACCTTATAGAATAACCTTAGGAGAAATTTCTACGCATATCTCACAAGGAGCTGACTTCCTTATTCAATGTCTAGAAACCAATGGAGGCAACCACTTCTCAGGCGCAGCTCTGGTCAGCGGCAAAACGAAGAAATTTGCTTATTGGCTGGACGAAGAGGATGTCATCGGAATCAACTGGATGCTGGGAAAAACGAAGGGCTCAATTATTAGAACTGAGAGCTCAAAGTCAAATCAATCTATGGTCTTTGAAGTTGAGGATGTCCATACAAAACTTATTCCCCACCTCAACGGGCAGGACCTCTCATTCACAGTTCGTATTAAAACAGATATCAAACTAAACGAAAGCACGGTTAATTCTGAAGACTTTCTGAAGGAATCATTCATCCAAACCGCCAAACAAGAGGCACAGGATGAAATCAAACAGACCGTATCCCAATCGCTAAACACACTCCAGAAAGAAATGAGAGCAGATGTGGTCGGTTTTGGTACAAAAGTAAAAGTGAAATATCCCGCTTACTGGGATCGGGTAAAGGAAAATTGGCAAGATACATTCAGTGAAATACCGATCGATGTTAAGGCTAAAGTACAGATAGAGCGAACTGGTGCCTATTCAAAAGAAGAGGGTGAGTAAATGTCTAACATACCTTCCATGAAACAGGAAAAGATATCCACCATGCAAGCCTTATTTACCGTCACTTCGACTGTGTATGCTGTGGGTATTGTCAGTTTACCAAGAACCATTGCGGAGAAGACGCAAACACCCGACGTGTGGCAGGGACTTTTGCTGGCAACTCTGCTTGGGATCGGCGTCATTTTTATCCACGTTAAATTGTGCCACAGATTTCCAGGGAAGACGTTCTATGAGTTCAATCCTGTAATTGCAGGTAAATTCATCGGCTTTCTGATCAATATCGCATTTATTGTATTTTGCACGATGATCTGCTCTCTTGTATGTAGAATGATGGCGGAATTCCTCAAAGGTCTTGCACTGGAGAGAACCCCGATAAGCATGATTCTCTTGCCGTTTCTTCTACTTATTGGGTATTTGACCTGGGGCGGTCTCCATGCAATGGTTCGATTGATCGAGCTTTTTTTTCCTTTAACCTTTATTGTTTTTTTATTGTTGATCATTCTTAATATCAACCATTTTAATCTTGATAATTTGCGCCCTGTTTTCCATAAAGGTTGGCGTCCGATCTTTGAATCACTTAAAGTTATACCTTTCTCTACTATGGGTTTTGAGTCCATTCTTATATTAACTAATGTGATGACCCACCCACAAAAAGCATGGAAAGCTGGATGGATCGGCTACTCGATTGCAATGGGTTTGTATATTTTAATGGTAACGATGGTCATTGGCTGTATGTCAGTAGAAGAAGTCTCCCGATTGCAGTGGCCCGTCGTTTCTTTTGCACAGCAAATTGAATTCCCCGGCGCGTTCCTGGAACGATTTGAAATATTATTTATCATTTTGTGGACGATCAAAATCTTCATGACCGCCTCAAATTATTATTTCTATATTGTTACTGGAATCAGCCAGCTCACCCAAAAGTGGAACAGGTATATCTGTTATCTCCCGTTAATTATATTATTTTGCCTGAGCATGTATCCCCAAAATTTTATTGAAATAGGCAACTTCGATAAAATAATAGGTTATGTTGGAATTGTTGTATGTGCAGCAGTACCTTCGGTGCTTCTTGTCATCTCTATGGTCTTCCATCGAACAGAAAAAACGGATGGAAAACAGTAAAGGAATCTCCTCGCTCTTCCCGATGACTCCTCCCCTTATGCTATAGCGTAAGGGGATTTTCACTTTTCTCCCTGCGGTTATTCTTCGGAATTTTCCAACTGCTCCCTCCACTCAATTTACATCTGTGAACTGATATAATGGAAGAGTTAAGCTATTATCAGATCAACTATTCTCTCTTAGGAGACTATTGCATATGAAACCAACCTATCTTATGGATGATATACAGTGGCAGCAGCTCATTCAAAACGTGGCTGACCATTTTAATGATGTGACAATCAAACGAGGTTTTCAGTACTTTAAGCAGGGAAAGGTAAAAGAATTCGCAATGCCTGATGCTGACCATATTGCGGCTGTCGTGGATGGGAATGAGCTCTACGAAGTGGATCTCCACTTGAGTGCTTTTGCTGCTAGCAGATGTACATGCCCTGTTCGCACCAACTGCAAGCATATGATCGCCGTATTGCTGTATTACGCGAATGAACAGGAACGTTCCGTTCATGCATTAGTGAACGCTCATTCGGCGGGATTCACTCGGCTGGCTGCAAAAGCAGACACCCGTACCCCACCTACTTTCCGGTCGAACCTTTCGCTGGAGCACAAGGAAACAACACGAGATGCTCTCAGTAAAACAGCAAGCAACATACCGGACATGCCCGTTTCCGAATGGCATGATCTGTTTGATCAGTGTATCGCCCTTAATCATGTGCACACCCAAAATTCTCAATATGTCCAAAGTGCTTTAGCTTCGATCTATGCTGTGAAGCCGCCGCTTTCACCTGGCATGCAGCAGCTATATGGACTGCATGCTCATCTGCGTGTGTTGGAAAAGCTGGTGCCTCAGGCCCCCATGACAGGTTACCCTACTCATACCTATATGGGTTACTACACACAAATTGCCGCAGATGAGCTTAAAGAAGCGATTGAGCGTGATTTTGAAAGTCCACTGGAGCTGACTGATGAACCGATGCATGAGGCCCGTATGGCAGAAACTTTAGCTTATTTGCGCCGAAAAATGCTGACAGAGTCGCGGAACGGTACTTATTTTTCAGACGCGTATTATCAGTTTTGGCTACACTGGGTGCATCCTGCAAGGCAGGACTCCAACATATATACGGAGGAATTGCAGCATTTACATGCAGCTGAGGAGGAGCATAGTGCAACGTTGGCACGGCTTCCGTGGATAATCGCTCAGAGCTGGATGTATGTTTACCAAGCGCAGGATCATAAAGCCTGGGAACTGCTACAGGAGGCTGAACGGGCTTTTCCACTAAAAATCTCCTCCAGCCAATTGCTGTTGTTCTTACATGCGTTGCGACAGGCCGAAGATTGGGTACGTCTCAAAGACGGACTGCGACATATCGGCCCCCTCCTTCACAGTCATCGGGATGATCATTTACAGGATTATATGCATGATTGGGAGCTGGTTTTGCAGCACCTTCCAGAAGCAGAGGAGGACATGTGGGACACGCTGAAGGGTATGCTTCCATTTGCGGGTGGAATGTATGAAGAGGCTCTACTTGCTCATGAAAAATGGCGGCAATGGATCGACTATCAGCTAAGCATACGCAGTGAACCTTTAAGTTTTCGGGTGAGCGTGCTGCAACCGATTGAAAAGAACGCGCCTGAGTTGTTGCTGCCCTTTTACCATCAAGCGGTAGAACGTTATGTGCTGGAAAAAAACAGATCTAGCTATAAAGCAGCAGTTAAGCTGTTAAAGCGATTGTTCAAGCTGTACAAAAAAATGAAGCAAGAAACACGCTGGGAGCTGTTCTTCACGACCTTTACCAGCCGTCACAGCCGCCTGCGGGCGCTGCAGGAGGAATTGCGGAAAGGGAAATTGTTATCATGAGCCAATATACCGAAACGATTACGGTGCATATTCAATTAACTACCTATGGGGACGCGCTGATCTATGGCGATTCCTCCATGAACTATAGCATTTCCGGTCAAATGTTGAAGCAACGTCTGTTTGCTTGGCATGAGGCTTCATTTTATGGCACCGAGCTGGAGATTCAGCATGTTCAAGACACAGATATTATCGTATTGCCCTCGGAGCAAGTAATTCCTTTTCTGGCAGAGCCGGAGCTTCTACAGCATATCGAATGGATCTGGGACGAGGCCAATGCCCCGTGGCTTCGGCTGATCCCTCTATTGGCTCACTGTATTGAAACGAAAGCCTATGTGCCCAACTTCACGTCGTTCCAGGCAGGGAAGCTGCAATGGAAGTGGGATGCAGAAGCATTGGAAAACATCCAACCAGCAGAGCTTGCTTTGCTGGACAGCCTGGATGAGAACGAGCGCGATGGGCTGGTAGCGGCGTTCTCGGCCGCTGTATTTCAGCGCTGGTACGGCACTGAAGCGGAAGCCGCTGATTTGCGAAGAGAATATCCGATTCTCTTCGCTCCCCAACGCCAGGTCGCGGCAGGCCTGGATGCCCAAGCATGGCTTATCGCCATTGGATGGAAGGCAGATACCGCGCCATTTCGTCCGCTTCTGCAACTGCTGGAGCCAGAGCTGGAGGACGACGAGCCATCTTGGAAGCTCAAGCTTGTGTTGCAGGACAAGCAGGACCCGGCCTTGCTGGTGCCTGTACAGCTCGCCGATGATGGATATGCATCCGGCTCATGGCCCGATGCGTGGACGGTGCATGTGCGTGAGCGCTCAGGCGGATGGCTGGAACGCTTGACCGCTATTTTGCCCGCAGGGCAGCGTGCCGGAAGCCGCGATGACGTGCTGAATCGCCCGCTCTCCGACGAAGCGGCGTGGCAATTCCTGACGACCGACAGCCAACGCCTGCTGGAAAGTGGTTGGCAGGTGCTGCTGCCGGCTTGGTGGGAGGCAGCCACTCGCAAGAAGCCAAAGCTGCGGGCCAAGGTTCGCCCCGGCGAGGGAGCGGGAGAGCGCTCGAAGGGCAGCTCGCTGTTCGGACTGGACTCGATTGTCCAGTTCGATTGGCGTGTGGCCATCGGCGATGCCGATCTGAGCGAGTCGGAATTCGCCGAGCTCGTGGCTCGCAACGAGCGCTTGGTGCGCTTCCGCGGGCAATGGATCGCGCTCGACCCTGCGCTGCTGGCGCAAATCCGCCGCGCCATGGACGGAATCGACAGCGCTCAGGGATTGTCCTTTCAGGACATTCTGCAGCTGCATCTGCTTGGCAACACCGACGAGCCTGAAGGCGATGCCTCAGGCGAGCAGCCGGAGGACCCGGCACGCTTCCGACTGGAAGTAGAGCTGAACGCTTATCTACTGAAGCTGATCAGCCAGCTCGGACGGCAATCGGAATGGCCCGCTCTGGACGTGCCGGATGGACTGCAAGCCGAGCTGCGGACATATCAGCGGGACGGATACGCATGGCTTGCCTTTTTACGGCGCTTCGGATTGGGCGCCTGTCTGGCCGATGATATGGGGCTCGGCAAAACGGTACAATTTATTACTTATTTACTGCACCTACAGGAAATTGCCGCTGAGACGGGTGTCCGCTCCAGTTCGCTGCTGATTTGCCCGACGTCGGTGCTGGGCAACTGGCAGAAAGAGCTCAGCCGCTTCGCTCCTTCATTAAGAGTCATGCTGCACTATGGAAGCAAGCGGGAACAAGGAGACTTGTTCCGCGAAAAAGTCGAGCAGGCCGATGTCATCCTGACCTCCTTCGCTACAGCAACTCTGGATCAAGAGCTGCTGCAAAGCATGACTTGGGATTCGATCTGTCTGGATGAAGCGCAAAACATTAAAAATGCGCAAACCAAGCAATCCACAGCTGTGCGCAGTTTCCCTGCACGTCATCGTATCGCGTTGACAGGAACACCTATTGAAAATCGGTTGTCCGAACTATGGTCCATTTATGATTTTATCAATCCAGGTTATCTGGGCAGCTCACGCGCCTTTAGCAATCGCTTTATGAATGCTATTGAAAAAGAACATAATGAGCAACGCACGATGGATTTGCAGAAGCTGGTTCAGCCCTTCATGCTGCGGCGCAAAAAGAAGGACCCTGCGATTCAACTTGATTTGCCTGACAAGAACGAGATGAAAACATACATTCACCTTACCTCCGAGCAGGGTGCGCTCTATGATCAGATTGTTAAAGAACTGATGGAACGGATGCAGAAGCTGGAGGGGATCGAGCGCAAAGGAGCTATTTTGTCAGCTCTGACCCAGTTGAAGCAGCTTTGTGACCACCCTGCTCTTTTAACCAAGGAGGCGCTTCTGGATGCAGTAGCTTCTGGTTATAGTCAGCCCGATCTTGAGGCGATCATTAGCCGTTCATCCAAACTGGAGCGCATTCTGGCTATGGTCAAGGAGCTACGGGAAGAGGGCGAGCGCTGCCTTATTTTTACGCAGTATATTGGTATGGGTCAGATGCTCCAGCAGGTACTCGCTCAGGAGCTCCAAGAACCTGTGCTCTATCTAAACGGCAGTACATCCAAAACTGCGCGTGACCGAATGATTGATCAATTCCAATCGCATACGCTCTCTCCTGACGAGCAGCCGTCTGTGTTTATTTTATCGCTCAAAGCCGGGGGGGTGGGTCTCAACCTGACAGCTGCCAACCATGTCTTTCACTTTGATCGCTGGTGGAATCCGGCTGTTGAAAATCAGGCTACGGACCGAGCCTACCGAATGGGACAAACCAAAGATGTACAGGTTCACAAATTTATCTCGTTGGGTACGCTAGAGGAACGCATTGACGAGATGCTGGAGAGCAAGCAGCAGCTCAGCGACCAAATTATCACCAGCACCGAGGGCTGGATTACTGAGCTGTCTACAGACGCGTTAAAAGACCTCTTTACACTACGGCGTGAGTGGGCATAATGATGTCCCAAATCGAACTATAATGTATATGAAGTACCAGTTTGAGTTCACTACATGCCTATTTTTAGGAAGCCATAGTTTATAGCACGGTCCAAAGCTCCTTTGTGTGCATTTAATATCTCATCACAACAAAGGAGTTGATTTGAAGTGGCCATTCGTCCTCCACAAACGCTGAAATCTACGGGCAGAAAGGTTCCTGTTACGAGATATCGCAATGTGAGTCCAACACAAACCCTTCGTAGATTTACAGTTATCTGGGCTAACAATGATGGTGTACCTTTTAACACGTCTGGATTTTTTGCAACACTCCGGCGTTTAGATGGAACCTTTGTTCAAGCTTCAGGCTTCGACCGCTTTGGTACTGCCCGATTCAACAGAGTCCGCACACCTACGAACCAGCCTTATATTCTGCGTACTTTTAGAGATGATGGAGTATTATTCCGCGTTAGATCCGTACCTGCTGGCGTATCCTCATTTGTCGTTATTGGTTAAGTTCGTACCGAACGCAGCCTAGACGTAGTTAACAAAAAAAGCAGTCAGGAACAGAGCGTATGGGACTGACCCCTTAACGTGAGACAAATCAAAACACCTTCAAGAGAATGCAACCATGTCGTAAGATATGGAGACAACCTTGGAGGTGTTTTTTCGTTGGCAACAAGAGTCAGTTATCCATTAGAAGTTAAAATGAAGGCGATTGAAATGAGAATTGCTGGTATACCGGTCAAAGAAATCATGGAGCAATTAAACATACGAAACAAGACACAAGTGGAAACTTGGATGAGATGGTACCGTAATGGCGAGCAGAACCGTTTAGAGCAGCCTGTAGGTAAACAATACAGCTACGGTAAAGGGCCCGAATACACTTCGGAATTAGAGAAGGTCCAGGCTGAGAACAGGTTTTTGAGACAACAACTAGAGTTGCTAAAAAAGTACAGCGTACTGGAGAGGAGGTATCGTCAAAGATCGTAATGGAGTGGATAGAGTCGATCCGAGGGGAAGTGAGTGTGAAGCAAGCTTGTGCATGGATAGGAATCCCTCGCGCCACGTACTATCGCTGGAAGGCGGAGTATGCGAGCAAACTTGAGGATCACTTGGTAGAGAAAATCCGCGAACTCTGTATCCAGCATAAATATCGTTATGGATACCGGAAAATCACCGCCTTGCTTCGGAGGGAGTATATGGTAAACCACAAACGCGTGCAACGGATTATGCAGCGTGAAGGGCTGCAATGTCGTGTCAAAGCGAAGAAACGGAAACCTACTGGGCAACCCATTCATATCGCGGAGCATCTGCTAAAGCGACAGTTTGAAGCAGATACGCCTATGCAAAAACTTGTAACGGACATTACGTATTTGCCATTTGGAGGAAGAATGTTGTATCTGTCGAGTATTTTAGACTTGTTTAACGGAGAGATTGTGGCATACAGTATAGCTGACAAGCAGGATACCGCATTTGTGCTCGATACCCTTCGTCAGTTGCCATCTCTACCAGGTGCAATACTTCATAGCGATCAAGGCAGCGTCTACACATCCTTGGCCTACCAGGAAGCTGTAAAAGGAAAAGGCATTACCATGAGCATGTCCCGTAAGGGAACGCCTGCTGATAATGCCCCCATCGAATCGTTTCATTCCACACTAAAGTCTGAAACGTTCTACCTCGAAGGTTTAACCTGTACGACGACGGCAATCGTCGAGCAGACCGTTCGAGAGTACATCCTTTACTATAACTCAATTCGCATTCAAACAAAACTAAACAACCAGTCGCCGGTTCATTTCCGACAACTGGCTGCTTAAACTTGGAAGGTGTTTTGATCCCTGTCTCACAAACGGGGGTCAGTCCCTATCTGTCCTGACTGCTTTTTTCAAACTACCTACCTACTCAGAATCTTCTTCTACTTGTACGTCTTTCGTAGCGGCTGTATTGTACACCGTTTTGAGCCAGTTCTCACTCGACCAGTTCAGCTTGCCTGCGCCCGCTCCATCCTTGGCCTGCAATTGAGCAACCAGGTTGGCAGGGTCTTCGGCTGTATAGCTGTATGGCAACGTTGTGAACCCATTCCAAGAGAAGCTCTTAGCCTTCGCTGGATAAGGAGCTACCGGGCTATTCGCAGCGTCACTGCCTCCTCTAAACACGGCACCGTTGTCCGAAAAGATAACATCCTCGGCTTTGATTTTACCTGTATAATCCGCTTTGTTAGGGTCTTTTTGATTATTACGCACTGGAGAAAACACATCTATTAAATACGATTTTTCTAGCAACACCGCCCCGTTTTCTGTTGAAATCGCACCATTACCCACGACGTCAAAATGGTACCCTTTGGCAGCGATCGCTTTGGCCATGTCGGACGTAATTCTTTTTTTAGCTCTGGCCAATCCAGCATCATCCATAACGATGTTATATGCATGAGCATTACCACCGCGCAAACGTGGCATACGGTCTTGAATATCCAGATAGTAATTATGATGCAGCGTCACTTCCAAATCCGCATTGTCGCCTGCCATTTCCGTGGCACCCACCAGATGCGCTTTCTTTTGTCCTGCTGCAATATCAATGATATCTTCTTTACTCATGCCCACTGCACTGCTTCTCAAATAAGCGTACATAGGATAGGAGGACTTATCTGCTTCCATGGCATTGACTTGTTGGGTTACCCAGCTGTTGGAACTGCGGTCATCTCCTTTGAACAAGGACCAGGAAATCGTAACTCCGTTACTGCCCTTTTTCACATCTACCAGGCCATCATAGGCTTTGTTAAATGTACAATGGTCGATCCATACCTTAGAGCTTGCACCTTCGATGGTAATATAATCCCAGTCATTCTTGTCATAGTTTCCTTTGGTTGCTTCATCCCATTCCCACAGTTCATCAAATTCAAGGTTGCGGAAAACCAAATTAGAGCTTCGTTTGATGACAAAACCGGCATGCTTGATTTTCGCACCATTGGCCGAGAAAATCGTAACTCCATTCATATTCTCGATATAGACTTTGCTCACCCCTGTCTTTTTCAGAACAGGATGTGTTTGTACAGGATTGTTGGCGCTAAATGGCATTGCCTTCGCAGCGCTAGGGATTTCATTCCAGCCAAGGTCCAGATCGTTCATAATTTCAATCACTTTAACTTTGCTGCCTTTTTTCAGTGCTTCGTTGAGATCTACAGCATTGTACACCTTTTTGTAATTAGCATCGGTATCGGTAATGTTCCCACCACCTGTATTACCATACGAAAAGCCAGTCAAATTATAATTATTTTTGGAGGTTACACCGGGGTCCATCCCTGGAGTTGGTTGTTCTGTACCCGGTGTCGGCTTCACAGGTGGTGTACTTGCATTCCCTTCTGAAGAAGCACCCGATACAATCACATTGTCGAACTGGGCAACTGCTTTAGACGTTACCAGACCCATAGCTCCAGCAGTGAGACTAGTGTCTGTGGCGGACAACTCCAGCTGATCATTAACATACATTTTGATTTCCGAACCGGATAGCTCCAGCTTCACTCTGTACCATGTATTGGTGTCTAGTTTGTATTTTTTATTGGTAGCCAATGTCTTCATAGAGCCTTTAACCTTTTTACGAATCTCAAGGGCTCCGCCTTTCTTATTGTACAACGATGCTGCATAGAAATTGTTTGAATCTGTGTATCTACCTGCCACATATACTCGATTAGAGCCATTAAAATCATTTACATATACATCTGCTTGCACACTATAATTCGTCCATGAGGTATTGCCTTTAACGGAATGGCTTTCGCTTCGACTAGATTGTTGGTATGTAGAACCATTCCCGTCCTTGACCACAGACCAGTTCCCTGAACCTGCAGACCATCCTTGAGCTTCTCCTTGTTCAAAATCATCACTTACCTGTACATTCTCATCAGCCTGTGCATGGCCTAAAAGCGGTAGTGATAAAGACAGTGCCAACGTACTGCTTAACATTACACTTGCACATTTTTTTAACAAACTCGATTTCATATCACAATTCCCTTCTCAATTAGATTCATGAATACTAAAGCAAACGGTATATAACGTACTGATGGATGGAATCATATCCACACACCAATGAGGGCCCTAATCGCTATACTCCAATAATTATAGGCACTTAAATAAATATTAAAATATGTCTAATTACTTATCTTTTGTCTTAATTTTTCTATTAATTTTTCGTTCTTTTTCGCGAACACACCAAATGATGTTTCATAAAATCACAAAAAATGAGATTTTTTTATTTTTGAATAAGACATACGGTTGTCATATTGAGAATGGTACATATAAAGGAGTTAGTATCACCCATATCATGTAAAGGAGCGATTAGATGTCTAGCTACGACTACGCTTCCAAATTGGAGTTAAAAGAAGCCATTCATACCTCCTACTTACGGTTTGACAGTGAGTTCCAAGAGATCGACGAAAGCCACAAGGATACTCGAATCGACGAAGTCGATAAAACACCCGCAGAGATGATTGCCTACCAGCTCGGATGGCTTCATCTTGTCATGAGTTGGGACAGAGACGAACGGGAGGGAAAAACCGTCATCATGCCCGCCCCGAATTATAAGTGGAATAGACTAGGCGAACTATACCAATCATTCTACAAGACCTATTCCGACCACTCTCTATATGAATTACGAAATATGCTCAAGCTGGCTGAGCAAACGTGGCTGGATTGGGTGGACACACTCAGTCATGAAGAACTCTTTACCCAGGGCGTTCACAAGTGGACAGGCACTAATCCGAACTGGCCTATGGCGAGATGGATTCACATCAACTCTGTAGCACCGTTTAAAACATTCAGAGCCAAGATACGGAAATGGAAGAAATACAACGCGCAACAGTGATGAAAAAAAGTGTGCATTGTGCTACAATACTTTAGTTGTATCGGGATACATTTAGGGAAGGGTAAGTGAAACGCCATGCTTATTATTGGTATTGCCGGCGGTACAGGTTCCGGTAAATCGACGGTCGCACGCGCCGTCGTTGAGCGTCTGGGATCTAATAAAGTGACTTTCATATCTCAGGATAACTACTATAAAGACCATTCACATCTGAGTTATGACGAACGTGCTTTGGTCAACTATGATCATCCGTTTGCCTTTGACAACGACTTGCTGATTGAGCATCTCCAATGTCTAAAAAAAGGACAAGCAACTCAAGCGCCCGTGTATGACTTTACGGTTCATGCCCGCTCCACGGACGAGACGGTAGAGCTTTTACCAAATCATATCGTTATGTTGGAAGGTCTGCACGTACTGTCAGACGAAAAGCTCCGCAGTCTGCTTGATATTAAGGTATTTGTGGATACGGATCCTGATGTGCGCATTCTTCGTCGGGTTCTTCGCGATATTGAGGAACGCGGTCGCACCATCCATTCGATCCATGATCACTATTTGACGACGGTTAAGCCAATGCACGAGGCATTTATTGAGCCTTCCAAGAAATACGCCGACCTGATCCTTCCTGAGGGAGGACACAACGAGGTCGGTATTCAACTGCTGTCTATTTTGACTGAAAAATATTTGGCAGGAGATCGGACATGGGGTACTGTATAAAGTAATCCCGGTTGTTCAGGCTGTCGAGATTTTCTCGGCGGCCTTTTTGTCTTTTATATGCCATTGGAACTAAATTATCTTTGGAATCACCCTGTCGTTTATGTTAGCATGTAAAGATTAAATGCATTCGTTTTTAGTTAAAGTTGGAAGCGTTATCAACTGTGTCCGGCAGGTGATTAGGCCCTCGCCTTAATGGCGTCTTTTTTGAATAGATATAATTATGGAGAGTGCTGTCATGAATGAGCTATGCAACATTTTGATTGTAGATGATGAGATATTGGTACGGCAAGGGATCAAGCATCATTTGTCGTGGGAACAATACGGATTTCGAATTGTAGGTGAGGCCTCCAACGGGAAAGAGGCGCTGGAGCTGATTGAAGCCTTACGTCCTCATATTATCATAACGGATATCGTGATGCCGATCATGGACGGCGAGGAGCTGACACGCATAGTCAGACAGAACTATCCAGATATCGAGGTCATTGTGCTCAGCAGCTACGGCGAGTTTAATTACGTACGCTCCACCTTTCAGCAAGGTGTGGCTGACTATATTTTGAAGCCCAAGTTGGACACAGATGAGCTGCTTCAAGTGCTTCAGCGAACGGCCCGCAAAATCCCATCCATTCAGTATCAGGAAGATGCCGGGAATAATCGAATTACGATAGATCATGTGATCGAAAAATTGACTTCCGGCTATAGCATAGATTATGACGCTGAACTGCTGAAGCAAGCATTTCCTTATCCCCGTTTTGCGCTCATAGGTATAGAACAGTCGGTACAGCAAGATAAGGGGCGCTCTACTACTACCTCTGCTTCGGACCTATTTTCCAAGCTTACAGATCGGTTAGCCTCTGCCTGTGAACACATGGTTCTGCGACAACTGCCATCTGATGTCTATACAGCTGTTTTTTTAGCCAATTTGGAGCCACGGGAATTAGACGCCTGGATGGCTGCGGTTAGGGAAGTTGCTCAAGAGACGAAGCAGGTCGAGCCACAGACAGGCTGGGCGGTCAGCCATCTATTTGATGATTTTAACCAGATTAGCAATGTCTATCAGGATGAGCTTCCCAAATTACTGAGTTACCGCTTTTATTTCCCAGAGACAGCGCTACTGATGGAAGATGAACTCCCTCAGCCTGTTCAGGTGAATAGTTCGTTTAACCTAAAACAGTTTACGGAAGAGATGAAGCGTGAGCATTTTGATACGGCTTTTCAGGATTTGAGGTCCTATGTAGCCGCCATGTCCGGCAACTATACCTCTACCGCTTTTGAATTCAAATCGCTGCTCGGAAATATCGTGTTCAACATTACAATTTTGCTCGGGAATCAGGGGTATGATATGAAGGAGCTGGATGCGGCGAAATATTCGTATTTCAAAACAATTAATGATGCTCCTCATGTACATGAAGCCGTGCGGTTGCTGGAGACTTTTTTGGAGGAAGCGAACCGACAGATCCTGGCCAAAACACAGCAAGGAAGTAGTGCAAGCATGAAAAAACTGCTGGAGTATATTGAGGAACATCATGCTGAAACACTCAATTTGACGACCCTTGGGCAATATTTTCATTTTAACCCCTCTTATTTGTCCAGTTATTTTACGGCACACCATACAGAGGGATTTAGCGAGTATCTGAACAAAATCCGGGTTGAGAAGGCTGCTGAATTACTGCGATCGGGGACGCTGCCCATTTCAGATATTAGTAGTACAGTAGGTTATTCGGACCCCAGCTATTTTACTAAAGTGTTCAAAAAAGTGAAGGGCTACTCACCCAGCCAGTACCGCCGGGAGCATCTCCATTAGAGAGCAAGCGCATATCTGCCAGCAGAAAAGAGATTAAATATGAAAAGATATATCCACAAGATCAAATATCAAGGTCTGTTCTTCAAAATCTTTATTGTTATGGTGGTCAGCATCACTGCGGTGTCCTTGCTGACCTCTTTGGTGACGATTCGAATGTCTGAACGACTATTCGCTGAGACATTCAGTATTACGAATGCCAAGGTACTTAGCCAGATTCAATCCAGCTTTGAATCCTTCAATGACTCTATCGTGAATGCTGTAACCCACGCTTCGGAAAATGGAACCGTCAAAAACTATTTGACTGGCGGCCAATCTGACTCGATTAACTCGGCAAGGATTTACTTTGGTATGGCACAGCAAATGAAGCAAATTAAATCGAACGTCGATGCTTATGATGTCGGTGTCACTGTAACAGGGATGAACGGTCGGAGCTTTTACTCCGACTCGTCCTATTGGCCTGTAACTGCGGAACAGCTTAAGAGCAGTGCCATTACAGCCCGAAGCGTGGCACGACCAGCACAGCTTATGTATCAAATGGATACGGAGTTGTTTCATCAACAAATGAATAGCACTGCACAGAAGCCAACTCCCTATATTATTGCCTCCAAAGTATTTATGGAACGAACGAGCGGCACCATGTACGGTATGATCTACATCGCTATCCGAGAGCCGGAATTTCGGCGTTTTTATAACAATTTCACGAGTAACGGTAATGATGTGCTGATCTTGGACAAAACGGGACTGATTGTATCAAGCAACCGTCAGGACCTAATCGGACAACGCTCCAGTGAGCTGCTGGGCTATGCCACCAAAATCAATGAACAGGGACTGAACTATATTAATGCAGATGTGATGAATAAGGAGAGTATCGTTCTTTCCAACTACATTCCTTCATTTGATTTTTATCTGGTGAACATGATCGATAGACAAACGGCGGTTGGGCAAATTATTGACGTTAAATCTGTAGTATGGATCTGCATCGCCATTGTACTGATTGCTTTGGTGATTGTTTTCCTCATTTCCCGTCGCCTGATCCGTTCACTGACTCGGCTGGTCAAGCAAATGTCGACGATACGCGAGAAAAATTTTGATAATTATATCCCGGTCACAGGCAGCTACGAGGTCAGACAATTAAGTCATGCTTACAACTACATGCTCGATGAACTAAATGATTATATTCATAAGCTTTTAGAAACGCAAAAAGGCCAACGAAATGCAGAGCTTGCTGCACTACAACGGCAGATCAATCCACATTTTCTGTACAATACATTGGCTTCCATCAAAATGCTAGTGCTCAAAGGAAACAAGGAAACCGCCGCCGAGACGATTAATGCGCTCATTTCCCAGCTGCAAAATACAATCAGCAATGTGAACGAAACGATCACCATCGAGCAGGAAATGGCCAACATGCAAAATTATGTATTTATTAATCATGTACGTTACGGGCAACGGGTACAAGTGAATTATTTTGTATCCCCCGATTGTCTGGAGTACCATGTGCCCAAACTCATCATTCAGCCTTTCATCGAAAACTCCTTTTTCCATGCGTTTAATGAGAAGAATGCAGGGCACATCTATATATTGGTGTCTAAAACAGAGGATACATTAATCTGTGAAGTGGTCGACGATGGGGACGGTATGGATTTGGATGGGCATACAGTGCAAGACGGACTGCCGAATCCCAAGAGCAAACGCCAACTATTTACGGGCATCGGCATCCAGAATGTACACAATCGCATTACCCTTCTGTATGGAGAAGAATATGGCGTAACCATCTCTAGCAAGAAGGGCGAGGGCACCAAAGTAAGAATCACCCTGCCACTGATTCTAAAGCCCGTCCCTCCTACCCCATAAAAATATAGGCTGAACTAAACAAAGAAGGTGAAACAAGAACGGAGTGGGCGGAATGATGCTTCGTGAAGAACTTTAGTTCAGTCTATAAAAAGTACCTAAAACTAAAGAAAGTACAAATGTAAGCGGTACCTTTTTAGATAAATCATAATAATAAGACCAATCTGTATAAAGATATTCCTAACTGCCAGCAAAGCAAGGATGATAAACTAAATTCATAAACAAGGTAACCGCTTTCAAAAAAAGTTTTACATGATTAGCAACATATAAAAAAAGAGTAGGGGTTGAACAAAATGAAAAAAATGTCTTTCCTTCTGCTGATCGCAAGCTTGATCTTGCTATCCGCGTGCTCCAGCAATTCCGAGAAAGCAGCTACGACCACAGATTCAGGCAAGAAAGAAATCACAGTCTGGGCTTGGGACCCGAACTTTAATATCGCAGCCCTGAAGCTGGCAAAAGATCGCTATGTTGCCAAACATCCAGATGTAACCGTAAACATTGTTGAATATGCTCAAAATGATATCGTACAAAAAATGAATGCCGGCCTCAACTCCGGTTCTACTAAAGGATTGCCGAACGTGGTTCTAATTGAGGATTACCGGGCACAGAACTTCCTGCAAGCCTATCCCGATTCTTTCCATAATATGACTAATTCGATCAAAGCATCCGACTTCGCGGATTATAAAATCGGGCCGACCAGCTACAACGGCAAGCAGTATGGAGTTCCTTTCGACTCCGGCGTTATGGGATTGTATGTAAGAACGGATTATCTGGAACAAGCCGGCTACAAAGTAGCGGACTTGACCAATATTGATTGGGACAAATTTATTGAAATCGGTAAAGCTGTAAAACAGAAAACAGGCAAAGATATGCTGACTCAAGATCCGAATGACCTGGGTCTAATCCGTGGCATGATCCAAACTGCAGGTTCTTGGTACCTGAAAGAAGACGGTAAAACACCAAACCTGGCTGGTAATCCAGCTCTAAAAGAAGCACTCTTGACGTACAAATCCTTGTTCGACGCTAATATTGTTAAAATGAATGCCGACTGGAGTCAATTCTTGGCCGCGTTCAACAGCGGTGCAGTTGCTTCCGTACCTACAGGTAACTGGATTACGCCTTCGATTAAAGCTGAAGCTTCGCAATCCGGTAAATGGGCTGTAGTTCCTTTCCCTAAGCTGAAAAATATACCTGAATCCGTGAATGCTTCCAGCCTCGGCGGCAGCTCCTGGTATGTCCTCAACTCGGACGGTCAAGATACCGCTGCTGATTTTCTGAAAGAAACATTCGGTTCAGATCCAGAGCTGTATCAAGATATGCTGAGCAAAATCGGAATTGTCGGTTCACTGAACGCTGCTTCCAGCGGTAAAGCTTATGACGTGGAAGATGCTTACTTCGGTGGCGACAAAGTGTATAAGAAGTTTGCTGATTGGACTAAGCAAGTTCCAAAAGTCAATTATGGCCTGCACACTTATGCCATTGAGGACATCATGACCGTTGAAATTCAAAACTACCTGAACGGGAAAGATGTAGACACAGTTCTGAAGGACGCTCAAGGACAAGCGGAAGCACAGCTTAAATAAGACAGTCCATCTAGCCAAGGCTAAACAATAAAACGATAAGCACTTAAAACCTTGGGCTTGCGAGTTCAAGGTTTTATTGCTGCATAGGGAGTTGACATGGTATGAAGACAGCCGCGCCCAAAATGACTACAACACGTCTCAAAGCAGGTATGACAGGATGGTTGTTCATATCCATCGCAGTGATCATGATTGCCGCCTTTTATTTTTATCCGATGATTCAGGCGCTGATCTTATCCTTTAAAACGGGTACAGGGTCTAATCTGAGTTTTAACGGCATTGATAACTATAAGCGCCTGTTCACCGACAAAATGTTCATCACCGCCGTAAAGAATACGTTTATCTACTTAATTTTCCAGGTACCTTTAATGGTCATTCTGGCTCTGTTCATTTCCGTATTGTTGAACGATAAAAACCTGAAATTCAAGGGCTTTTTCCGCACTGCCATCTTCTTGCCGTGTATCACATCTCTTGTAGCCTATTCGGTTGTTTTCAAGTATCTGTTCTCATCTGACGGTTTGGTAAACTCCTTGTTGCTGAATCTGCATGTGATTGGTACGCCAATCCAATGGATTACAGATCCTTTCTGGGCCAAAGTAACAATTATTATCGCGATCACATGGCGCTGGACTGGGTACAACATGATCTTTTATCTGTCGGGTCTTCAGAACATTGACAGCTCTATCTACGAAGCGGCCCGCATTGACGGAGCTTCCCCGATTCGGCAGTTTTTCAGCATTACCGTTCCACTGCTTAAGCCGATTATCCTGTTCACCTCGATTACATCGACGATTGGTACACTCCAGCTCTTCGATGAAATTATGAATATTACGAAGGGTGGGCCCGGTAACGCGACATCTTCTATTTCGCAATATATCTATAATCTGTCCTTCAAGTATTCATCCGACTTTGGTTATGCGGCGACCGTATCTTATTCCATCGTCATTATGATCATTATCTTGTCGATTATCCAGTTTAAAGTGGCAGGTGAGAAAAAATGATGAAAACAAAAAGAGCATTTACGTACACCTTTCTGATTCTTGTATCATTCATTTCGATTTTCCCGTTCCTGTGGATGCTATCCAGCTCCACGAACCTGTCAGTCGATGTGACCAAAGGCAAGCTTCTGCCTGGCTCCCATCTGATGGATAACATGCACAATCTGCTGGAACAAGTAGACATCGTTACTGCACTCAGTAATTCTGCAAAGGTTTCCATCTCAACGACGTTGCTAGCTATGCTCATTGCATCACTGGCTGGCTATGGCTTTGAAATTTACAGAAGCAAAGCGAAAGACGTTGTCTTCAATATCCTGCTGATGTCGATGATGATTCCGTTTGCGGCAATCATGATCCCGCTTTACCGGATGTTCGGCAGCATTTCTAATGTCATACCATGGATCGGCATTGATACGCTCTCTTCTGTCGTTATTCCGACTGTAACTACGGCGTTCCTGATCTTCTTTTTCCGTCAAAGCACCAAGATGTTTCCCAAGGATCTGCTGGAAGCTGGCCGGATGGATGGATTATCCGAGCTGGGTCTGTTCTTCCGGGTGTATATGCCTACGATGAAAACAACCTATGCCGCTGCCGCAATCATCACGTTCATGTCCAGCTGGAACAACTACCTCTGGCCTCTGATTGTACTGCAAACGCCAGAAAATCAAACCATCCCGCTGTTGATCTCGAACCTCGGCTCCAGCTATGCACCGGACTACGGCGTTATTATGATCGCCATTGTCCTGTCCACACTGCCGACTGCACTGGTATTCTTCCTAATGCAGAAGCACTTTGTCGCAGGTATGGTCGGCTCGGTAAAATAATAGATTTGTGTGTACGGTCTTCATTCAATTTAAAAATAAGGAGTGTTCGCCTTGACCATTCATACCCCTAGTCTGGACTGGCTCACCGATGTGACCAAGTTCGCGGTAAATCGCTTGCCTGCCTATTCCGACCATAAGTATTACGCCACGCTTCAGGAAGCAGAGCACCAGGCCGATATGGCCTGGCGTCACAGCCTGAATGGGAGCTGGAAGTTCAACTATGCGACGAATCCGGCCACTCGCCCAGTAGAATTCTATGCCCCTGACTTTGAGTATGGCGGCTGGAGCGATATTCAGGTACCAGGTCATATTCAGACACAAGGCTTCGGCCAAATGCAGTACGCCAATACGATGTACCCGTGGGACGGACATTCGGACGTTCGTCCACCCCATATTCCAGAAGACCACAATCCGGTCGGTAGCTATATCAAAAGATTTGTTTTGCCCGAAAATATGGCTTCTGACGCGCAACCTGTGTTCATCTCTTTTCAAGGTGTCGAGTCGGCCTTCTATGTATGGCTGAACGGACAATTTGTCGGTTACAGCGAGGACAGTTTTACACCGTCTGACTTTGAGCTAACACCCTACCTGCAAGCTGGTGAAAACAAGCTGGCGGTCGAGGTATATCAAAGAAGTACAGGAGCTTGGCTGGAGGATCAGGATTTTTGGCGTTTTTCCGGCATTTTCAGAGACGTATATCTGTACACGATCCCTACTGTTCACGTACGCGACCTGCATGCCAAGGCGGATCTGGATGCTACCTACACGCAGGGCCTGCTAGAATTGAAACTGACTTTGGAACAACCGGCAACGGCCCATACAACTGTCGATGTGAAGGATGCCGCCGGTCATATCGTAGCTTGTTTAAAAGCTGACTTTACAGATGGCATCGCCTCGCTGTCGGCAACCTTGGAGCAAGTAGAGCGCTGGAGCGCGGAGAAACCTTATTTGTACACGTTGTTCATTCAAATTTATGATGCTGATGGATCACTTGTCGAGGTGATCCCACAAAAGGTCGGCTTCCGCAAATTCGAGATGGTCAACAAGGTTATGCATCTGAACGGCAAACGCATCGTCTTTAAAGGTGTGAACCGTCATGAATTCAACGCTCGTACCGGACGTGCGATTTCCCGTGAAGATATGCTGTGGGATATTCGGACACTCAAGCAGAACAATATGAACGCTGTCCGTACCTCTCATTACCCGAATCAGACACTGTGGTATGAGCTCTGCGATGAATACGGGATATACGTGATTGACGAAATGAACTTGGAAACACACGGTTCCTGGCAAAAACTCGGCGCAGTCGAGCCTTCGTGGAATATTCCGGCCAATCTGCCGGAGTGGCAGGATATCGTTATGGATCGCGCCATTTCCATGCTGGAACGGGACAAAAACCATGCATCCATTCTGATCTGGTCTTGCGGAAATGAGTCGTATGCAGGTGAAGTGCTGCGCAATGTCGCTAACTATTTCCGGTCCACCGATCCGAGCCGTCTGGTACACTACGAAGGCGTGTTTCACAATCGTACGTACGATGATACCAGCGATATGGAGAGCCGGATGTACGCCAAGCCCGCAGATATTGAGCAATACTTAAACGACAATCCACAAAAGCCGTATATCAGTTGCGAATACATGCATGCAATGGGCAATTCCGTAGGCGGCATGCACAAGTATACCGAGCTGGAGAACAAATATGAGCTGTATCAGGGCGGTTTCATTTGGGATTATATCGATCAGGCGGTTATGAAAAAAGATCGCTACGGACGCGAGTACCTCGCGATCGGCGGCGACTTTGACGACCGTCCAACAGACTATGGTTTCTGTACAGACGGAATTGTCTATGCAGACCGGAAGGTTTCACCGAAGATGCAGGAGGTCAAATTCCTGTACCAAAATCTGAAGCTCATCCCGGATACCAAAGGTGTGACCATTCGCAACGAAAACCTGTTCGAGGGTACAGGGGAATACGAGCTGGTATACAGCCTGCTGCATGAAGGTCAAGAGATCGCGCGAAATGTGAGTCATGTGGATGTGGCGGCTCAGACCGAAGCCTATATTCCATTGACGTTCCCAAGCACAGACGAGAAGCCTGGGGAATATGTCATTCACACGGCGCTTGTATTGAAGGAAGCGACGCTCTGGGCTAAGGCTGGGCATGAAGTGGCCTTTGGACAACATATTTTCATTGTGGAAGATCCAAATCCGCTGAAAGCTCCAATAGGTGAAGCCCTACGAGTGGTGCATGGTGATGTAAATATTGGCGTTCACGGTACGGATTTCACCATCATGTTCTCCAAAGGAGCAGGCAGCCTGACTTCACTTCGCTACGCTGGACGTGAGATGATCGCTACGCCTCCTGCCCCGCTGTTCTGGCGAGCGACCACAGACAATGATCGGGGAACGACACTGGGTTTTGAAGCTGGTGGTTGGTTCGCCGCAAGCCTGACGCGTAAATGTGTGGATATCGAGGTTACGGAAGAGCAGACAGACCGTGTGACCATTACGTTCCGCTACACCCTAAGCATTCATGCAGATGTACAGGTAACGGTAGCCTACACCGTCTTGGCGGATGGCAGTCTGAACGTAAAATCCACCTATGAAGGTGTATCAGGGCTGCCTAACCTGCCAATCTTTGCCCTTTCGTTCAAGGTTCCAGCGGACTATCGCCATCTGGACTGGTATGCGATGGGACCGGAGGAGAATTACATTGACCGAGCCTTTGGTGCTAGACTCGGCGTATTCCGCAACGAAGCTGCGGATAATGTGTCCGGGTATGTCGTGCCACAGGAATCCGGCAACCGTACAGGCGTGCGCCGGGTCGATATTACCGACGATTCCCAGCGAGGCATTCGCATTACAGCACCTGCCACCGCACCAGTGGAATGCAATATTTCGCCGTATACAGCGTTTGAGCTGGAAAGTGCAGGCCATCTGTATGAACTGCCCAATGTGTATTACACCGTTGTCACCGTAGCTGGCAAGCAAATGGGCGTAGGCGGCGACGACAGCTGGGGTGCTCCGGTACATGAGGAATATCAAATTCCGGCTGATCAAAAGCTGGAATTCGAGTTTACCGTGCAGCGGATATAAATAAACTCTCCGTATAGACAAGTATATGTAATAAAAGCCCTTCCGCTGCTTCCCTGATGGAAAGCCGGAAGGGCTTTAGTATTTACGTACCAAATAGTTGTACTTATCCTAATCGTATGGACTACTCTTCCTAAATTGACCTTACCTGTAGAATAGGCGGTGAACGCCCTATCATTTCAAAACAACTTCAATATTACGTCCAGGATCGCTGTACTTGTAGAGGCCAGGATTTAGTTCCAATTTTCCGTCTAATTCAATATCTTTATAACGGTCAACATTAACTCCTGTGGATACCATACCCTTCGCAATGATCTCAGGTACTACTTCTTTGCCGTTAATTCGCATCGTTGTTTGGTTGACACCTTTGAAGCCAGGGGAACCGGATTTCGATTCGACAATCAAATCTTTTCCCTCTGTATAGTATGTGAAATCAATTTGATAACCGTCTACATTAAGCTCAGCGAACTGTTTTTCTTCTTTGGGTTTATGAAGAGAAATCCAATTCTTGGAAGTATCACGTTTCTGGATGACAGCATCTTTCAATATAAGTTTCATTGGAACATCAGACCAGTCCTTATACCACTCTGAGGATTCAAATTGATATAAGTGTTGATAATTTTCAGGACCAGCCCCTTTAAGATTCCATCCTCCGTTAATTTTTTTATCACCTACAACCAACTGAGCCGTTTTATAATGGACATTTCCTTTTTTAAGTGAATCACGCTCTGTTACTAGAATTTCAATATCCAAGGGGGTAATAATCAGTTGGTCTAAGGTAGCGCCTGTATTTTCCCGGAATTCAGCGCTGCTATGCAGCTTCTTAGAATAAATCGCTTCACTTGCTTTTTTTCCATCCGCTTCAAATTCGAACTTCCAAGTACCTTCAATTCGTTTTGCTTCCTCAATGTAACAGAAATGAAGGTTTGCCTTTCTCCAATCTTGTGCAGTCATGTTGAATACCTGCTCAATATGCAACTCTGGGCTGTCACTAGGTAGAATGGTTGGGATGGCGTCTATTTCTTTGTCTCCCACTTTCATTACCAAATGCGGGTTCCCACGTCCTAAATCGGATGGAGCTGCAGCAACTCTAAAGCGGACAACAGTCTTGTTATTGGTTTGTCGAACGGATTCTATATATATGTTAGGATACTGCTTGGTCCCCGTAACGAGGGTATCCCCAGCTTGATGATTCGTCTTTAAAGGAATATCCTGATTACGATAAAAAATTAGATTCTGTGCCTCAAGTGTATAATTTTTTTTACGATCCTTTAATGTATCAACAGTTTCATAAATGCCTAGGAGTTTCTGGCTTTTAGGATCGTAATTCAAATATCCGTGTGCTCGTTCCTTGTTATTAGAATTGCTAGTTACCATAGTTTTCTCTATAGCAAACCCAATATAACTGCTTGGGTCGGTTCCCGGATCCAGAGAGATGAGCATTTTCATTTTTTCGCCATCTGTTACAACACCATTCAAATTCATCGTAATGCCTGCATCGGTTACTTTTAGATCATACCGCTGACCAATACCATTATTTATCGCGTTGGTTACACTACGTCCGCCTATTCTATCCCAATTGATAGTCACACTAGCGAATACAGGGATGGCAATGAGCAGAAAACATGAGAATACAATACTCGCAGGAACAATTTTTGTTCTATGCATAGGTGCTTCCTGTGACTGTTGCAGAGTTGCTTTTCGTTTGGTTGCTTCCTGTTCTATATTTACCCACATTGCATCATATTCGGGTTGAGGAATGTGCTGTTCTTTCTCAAAATACCGACTCACTGCTATTCATCTCCTTTACTTGGGATACCACCATTTTTTTTAGCAGTTTAAGCCCTCGATTTAATCTGGATTTAGCTGTTCCTTCGGGTATATTTATAACTCTAGAGATCTCCGGCACAGTCAATTCGTTTACATAACGAAGGACCACGACCATTCGAATTTTATCTGGAAGCTTGTTATATAGCTGGTGTAGCTCTGTCTTAGTTTCTCGATGATATAAGCTCTCTTCCACCGGATTAAATGAATGAGGACGTGACAATAAAAAAGTTCGTATTTCCTTCATCAGCCCAGTTTTTCGCCTTCTAAGCACATTGCTGCACTCATTGGAAGCAATTCGTAAAATCCATGATTTGAGATCTTGTACTTTGGACCTGTCGGCCAAGATTGCTTTGACAAATACCTCCTGGCAAACATCTTCTGCATCTGCTTGATTTTGCATCAGATAATAACAAAAATAATATATCTGTTCCTTATATAGTTCAAACAGCTCTCGATCAGTCATATACGTGCACCTCCCTTGTTGTGGTCTCATCTATTAAGACTATTAACGGAGTACAATCGTTCATTTACATCGAAAAAAGGCAGTCCTATATAGGACCACCTATTATTGATCGTTCAATTCCCAACGCTCGGATACTGTGCCACATGCTCAATTCACTTCTTTTATCAATCAAAAAAACCACCCTGCTCTAACCCCTGTCATTAGCCTCCAAAATAAACATGAGTCCTGGCGACCCGGCTAGCTTGTAGCCAGATTAACATATGTTCGCGAGAAATCAAGGTTCTTCAAGTCCCTTTGATCTATAAAAAACTCCAAATACCCTGCGTCCCACCAGCACATACCAACCTCATTCAAGGATGATACAGAGAGCAAAACATGCCAATTTTCCGAAGCTTGATCGTGCTTTTCCCGATTCGCCTGGTATTCTTGCAGCTGAGGCAGCACTTCGGATCGTAAATGCTCCGCATACTCCGTACTTCCCCTATGCATAGCTTGCTCGGCTTCCTGATGGATCTGACCCTCACTCTTATGCCAATTAAACAGAAGACCCTTTAGCCCGTTACGGCACAGATAAGCATCCCGACGAGTGTTCCCGGCAAAAGACTGATGCTGTCCCCACACCGTGTCGCTATGTTCATATAAAAGCTCATAAAGCTCTTCGTACTGATCTAATAGAATATCTCCTAGCTCACCCTCCGATGGTAGCGTCAGGATCGGATGAAAAGAAATTGCATACGCAGTGAAATCCCGTTGCTCCACCGACACCTCTACGCGCCCAGCGGGCGGTAATGTTTTCTGCAAAGCACTGCTGTCGCCGTTATAGTAAAAGATTTTATGCTCAATATCGTAAGCTGGCTCATCCAGCCCAAGAAAAAAGTATAGTATGCCCTGATGAGGCAATCCCTCAAATGGTGAAAAAGGCAACTCGCTTAAATTGATCTGAGCAATAAACGTATAATATTCTCCGTCTGAATTACACGGCCACTCTATTGTGGGCGGCAGATCTGGATAGCCGGCGATCCGACTATTCCCAACGTTTTCATAGTTTTCCTCATGCTCTAGCTGAAATTGTATAGTAGCTTCGGCTGCCTGATAGATCTCTTCTTTTAACTCATCATCAAGTGAATGCTCTTCGAGTATTCGAGTCAGTTCTTCCTTTAATGGTGATTGCAGCATCTCACTCGCCCCTTTTGACAAAGTATTATGTATTGATTGCTCTCATTCAATCTCTCTTAAATCAGATTATCAAATTATGGTCTGATAAGCTATGCTGCTGTGAAGCGGAAATAGACTAGACATTGTTCATAAATGTTTTGTGATAGGCATTCCGATACTGTGAAGGAGTCATATGTACTCTCTTTTTAAACAACCGCATAAAATACTTCTCATCCGTGTATCCTGCTTCTTCCGCTACCTGCTTAATGCTCATATCTGTACGGGAAATCAATTCCTTAGCTTTGTTGATTCGAATACTGTGAATGAACTCCAATGGACGCATGCCCGTATTCTGCATGAACAAACGGGATATATAATCCTTGTTGTAATTGAACTTCTGAGCCAAATCGGTCACGGTCAGCGGTTCTCCAGCATGAATTCGAGTCCACTCAATAATCTTGTTCATGCTCACATTCCCCTGTGAATGGACAGGATTGGAGATCAAGCGACTGAGGGCCAGTTCGGATATCTCGATCAGCAGTGAGGTGAACAAATAGTTAGCACTGTGATACGTAAGATAATGCGAGTTGGCGACATGCAAGATTTGATTGACGATAATATGAATTCGATCTCCGTTATCTGCCTGTACACTTTGCGGCAAATAGATATCGCGTATCACGCCATGACGCTGTACAAGCCCGTCCATTGCACTTGTTTCCTGCTTCATTTCCTCACTAGATAATACATTCGGGGTCGCAGGTACATCGAAATGAAACCAATAAAATTTAACCCCAGGCAACGATTCCCGGTATCCTCGATGCGTACAACCGGGGTACAGCAATAGAATATCTCCTTCCCCTACTTCAAAATCCTCCTCTTCCTCCCGTATATATACCGTCTCTTGGACACCAAGGATCAGCTCAAAGTTCTCAATGGAACGGCTCATATGTTTCCATGGCACCTCGGAAACGAACTCGCCTGCCGAGATCAGTTGGATCGGAGCGTCTACATTCACTTTCAGATAGGTCATGTTATCGCCTCTTTAGATTCATGTTCGGATTTGTCCACCTATTGTATGGTTAAGCTACTGACATACCGCGGTTGCAATGCTAATGTAGTGGAGAAATATACACTTTCATCTTAGCTAAGGAGCGATGATTTTGAAAGCACAAGCTTTTGACTTGCATAAAGTAAGCATTGATTCCGGCCCACTTTACCACGCTATGGAGCTGAATACGACCTATCTGCTGAGTTTGGAACCTGACCGTTTATTGTCACGTTTTCGTGAATATGCGGGATTGGAGCCCAAAGCGGCTCATTATGAGGGCTGGGAGGCACGCGGCATCAGTGGACATACACTTGGTCACTACCTGTCTGGTTGTGCACTAATGTTTGCCTCCACAGGCGACAAAAGACTACTGGAACGAGTAAACTATGTGATCGACGAGTTGGAAATATGCCAAAATAGTCATGGAAACGGATACATTTCCGGCATCCCGCGTGGGAAAGAGATTTTTGAAGAAGTCAAAGCCGGAGATATTCGTTCCCAGGGCTTTGATCTTAACGGAGGCTGGGTTCCGCTATATACGATGCACAAGCTCTTCGCAGGCTTGCGTGATGCCCACCTGCTCGCTCATCATCCCAAGGCTTTAGCGATGGAAATCCAACTCGGCGACTGGCTGGAGGATGTATTCCAAGGACTGAGCGATGAACAGGTGCAACAGGTACTCCATTGCGAGTTTGGCGGCATGAACGAGGTGCTGACCGATCTGGCGGAACATTCCGGAGAAAAGCGCTTTTTGAACCTGGCGGAACGCTTTTATCATGGAGAGGTGCTCAATGATCTGGCAGACAGTCGCGATACGCTGGCAGGACGACATGCTAATACGCAAATTCCTAAGATCATTGGTGCAGCACGGCAGTTCGAAGTGACAGGCAAACCTCTATATGCGGACCTTTCCCGCTTTTTCTGGGATCGGGTAGTTCACAAGCATTCCTACGTAATCGGCGGCAATAGCTATAATGAACATTTTGGTGAACCCGGCAAGCTGAATGATCGTTTGGGCGAAGGCACCTGTGAAACCTGCAACACCTACAATATGCTGAAATTAACAAGACATATGTTCGAATGGGACGCGTACGCAGCCTATGCCGACTACTATGAACGAGCAATGTTCAATCATATTCTGGCTTCACAGCAGCCTGTAGATGGACGTGTATGCTATTTTGTATCGCTGGAAATGGGAGGACACAAGTCCTTCAATTCTCAATATGAGGATTTTACATGTTGTGTCGGGTCCGGTATGGAGAGTCACTCCATGTACGGCACGGCGATTTATTTTCACACGGCAAATACAATCTATGTCAACCAATATGTCCCTTCTACCGTGACGTGGGATGAGATGGACATACAGCTCAAACAAGAAACCCTCTTTCCGCAAAATGGGCGGGGAACGCTTCATGTCATAAGCAAGGAGCCCAAGTTCTTCACGATTAAACTAAGATGCCCGCACTGGGCGGAGCAGGGAATGAAGATTAAAATCAACGGAGAAGAGTATGCCGCTGAGGCTTGTCCTACCAGCTATATTGTAATTGAACGGGAATGGAACGATGGGGATACGGTCGAATACGATATTCCTATGACAGTAAGAGTTGAGGAAATGCCGGATAATCCGCGTCGGATTGCATTCATGTATGGCCCACTTGTGCTGGCTGGAGATCTGGGTCCTGTTGTACAGGAGTCCAACGAGGAACGTCTGCTGGCATCTGTTCTGATTGGATCGGCCGATTCCCTGACAGCCAAGCTGATTGCTGATGAGAAGGAGCCGAATACATTCCATCTAAACGACCTGGGCTATATCGGAGACTTGCAGCTTCGTCCGTTTTATCAGATATATGATCGTTCTTATACCGTCTACTGGGATCTCTTTTCCAAGGAGGAATGGGTATCAACAGAGGCAGAATACCGTACCGCGTTAGCGTACCAGCTAGAGCTGGAACGACTTACAGTGGATGTTGTGCAGCCTGCCGAAATGCAGCCTGAACGGGATCATGCCTTCACTGGAGAACACGTTGGCCTGGGGTCCATTTATAATCGCAAATATCGCGACACATGGTCTGGGGGCTGGTTCTCTTTTGTCATGAAGGTGCTCCCTGATGAGCCTGTCCAATTAGCAGTGACCTATCTGAAGGACTCCGACCGCTCTCATCGTGACTTTGACATCACTGCAGATGGTCAGAACTTAGGAGAAGGCAAGATGGAATCCGAGGAAATGAATAAATTCGAGACGTTTATCTATGAGCTGCCTCTGTCTGTGACGAATGAAAAGAATGAAGTTACGATTCGATTCACAGCCCAGCCACAAGGCAAGGTGGCGAGGGTGGCTGGATTGCGAGTGATCAAGAGTCATCTATAGCACCATTCCGTAGCACTATCCCGCCTATATAACAACAAGCAGACGCTTCTATAAGCTGTCTGCTTGTTCTGCTTACCGTCTTATAATTTGAATCATCGTTATTGCTCCATGTTCACTTTACATCATGTTCATTTCACGGAAACTGTCTCTAATCTTGCGCAGCTCTTGCTGTGCCCTGCTGTATCGCGAGGCGTAGGTCCAGGCAAGCACCTGATGATAATGCGAAGGTGTTTCAATTGTGGTCACGTTATACATGGCCAGATTCCCGTCTATTTCTCCTTTTAGGGTAAACTCAATGGCAGGATATCCGTTCACCACCATATCTGAAGCGGTCCCCAATTCAGGGTCCGTAATTCCTGACACCAAATGATCCTCAATGATTCCTTTATATTCTTGAAGGGTCATACTGCTGTCAAAGTCGCTTTTCGGTTCAGACAATACAATCAAATATCTATCGGTAAATTCATTTTTAATGGAAATATCCGCTTCCTCATTAATCCTATTATCTCGTGACCAATTCCACGGAGCCGTAACTGCAAACTGATTATCCTTACTGGTAAATACCTCAGGCTTCACGATTTGAGTAATGAGCGTAGAAATTAAGGATACAGCAAAGACAATCGAAGTGATCGTCATCAGGATGATTGCTCCTGCAATAATCCCGGTTTTCTTTTTGCTCACCTTCCCCAAATCCCGTGTCCTAACTACATATGTATTGGCGGCCATATCTCCAATTCGTTGTTTCCGAGGTGTCACCAGCACACATATACCGGCGGGCAGCCCCCAGAAAAGCAGCGGGTTCGTATCCACCAGATGTATGAGCGTACGGATCAACGATTTAATCATGCCTGGCGGCATTCCTTCTCCATTCACGACCTGAATGCGAAGTACAAACTTGCCCAGCGTATAGCCTGTAAGTCCTTCCAGCAACAGATAATAGCAGAAAGAGCCAATCAAGAAGAGTATCACTATCATACCCATATTTAGGATTTCCGCTTCAGCTACTTTTTTCGCTATAAAATAGACAAGCCCACCATACCCAAAGACGATAAGAATGAAGTCAATCATCCAGGCGGCCCATCTCCTGAAAAAGATAGAGGCTCCGTATGTTTCTGATAATACCGCCATCCTATCTGGTTCTCGTCGTTGATAACCGCCATTCCTCACAAATTCTCCCGGAGCTACTGTAGATGGATTTTTCGATAAATTATGTTCTTCCAAATGATACACCCCTGATGTCAATTTAATCCCAGTTAAGTATAACATCCTTTTTCATCCAGTGGAGCAATCCTGACAGCGCACTGGAGTAAACCGAGTCCCGCCGATGAACAAACCACACCTCTAATTTACGATATGTTTCGGGTAAACGATGCGAAGCAATACTTCCCTCCTTCTTCGCCTTTACAATTGACGAGTGTGGCAGCATGGACACCCCCAGACCAGAGGCTACACCGCCTAAAATGACTTCCAATGTTCCGAATTCCATAATCTGATACGCATCCACACCTGCATCGCTCAGAAAACTTTCCGCTCTTGCCCGATGTGTGCAGCCTACATCGAAGAACAGCATAGGCTTGGCAAGCAACTTGCTCATATCACTTTCTCCCGGTTCCGAAATAAGCACCAACTCCTCTTCAAACGCAGCAACATGCTCTATATTCGGATCATCGACAGGGCCATAGACGAATGCCCCATCTAATTCGTAATTTAATACCTTTTGTACAAGGGCATGCGTCCCCCCGGTCATCAGCGATAGCTGCACATTAGGGTATTCAGCGTAATATCCCGTCAATAAAGTCGTTAGATGCGTAACCGCAGTCGTCTCAATCGAACCCAATCGCAACGGTCCCGCAGGCTGGTCCGAATATTGAGTAGACTTCTCTGCCTCGTCGAGCAAAGTCAATATGGATTCCGCATACTCCAGCAGATTCTCTCCTGCCGACGTTAGTGTCATTCCGCGATTAGATCTGCGAAATAGCGGTACGTTCAATTGTGCCTCAAGCTGCTGAATCCGCGAGGTCACATTGGACTGTACATAGTTCAACACTTGCGCAGCCCTTGTGACACTGCCCTCGCGAGCAACCGCCCGAAAAATTTTCAAATCACTGCTTTCCATATATACATCACCTGCTTGGTATGATCATTTATGATACTGACGTTCGATTTTGTTCATTTTACCGGATGCTTGCCGCTCTGTACAATTCAAGTTACATGCAAATGCATCTAAATTCGACCACAGGAGGCTTTAAAATGAAAGCTGTAATACATACCGTCAAACACGGCCTTGAGGGCCTGATGTATAAGGACGTTACGGACAGACAGCCGGGGCACAGCGAAGTGAAGGTCAGACTCAAAGCTGCAGGCTTGAACCATCGGGATCTGTTCCTCATGGCGGATCGAACCGCCAACGATGCTCCACTCATTCTCGGATCGGATGGAGCAGGCGTGATCGAGGCTGTGGGCGCTGGCGTCCCAACCTCACTGGTAGGCACTGACGTAATCATCAATCCATGTATCGGATGGGAGAAGACGCACCACGTTCCCTTGATTCCTGCCATTCTGGGCGTTCCTTCAGACGGGACATTGGCCGAATCGGTTATCATTCCCGTTCAAAATGCCGTCAGCAAGCCAGCTTACCTATCCTGGGAAGAAGCAGGGGTACTGCCTTTGTCTGCCTTGACCGCTTACCGCGCTCTCTTCACTAGAGGCCAATTACAGCAGGGTGACCATGTCCTCATTCCCGGTATTGGCGGCGGTGTAGCCACGTATGCCATGCTAATGGCTTTAGCGGCGGGCGCACGGGTCAGCGTCACATCACGTAGCGAAGCAAAAAAACAAGCTGCCCTCGCCCATGGCGCTCATCATGCATTCGACAGTGATAGCGATTGGAAAGAAAGCATGAACGGAGACACCGTGGATCTGATCCTTGACAGCATCGGACCCGCTACGTTCGACAAATATCTGGATGTCATCAAACCGGATGGCCGGATCATTACATTTGGCGCAAGCTCAGGAGATCACATAGAGATTCCGCTGCGTTCTATATTTTTCCCACAGATTAGCATCATCGGTACCTCTATGGGGAGCGGTGAGGAATTCGCAGATATGCTCCAATTCATGGAGCGCCATTCCCTTCATCCCATTATAGATAGCGTCTTCCCTCTACAAGATACAGCGCAAGCCTTTTACCGTATGCAGCAGGGAGTGCAGTTAGGCAATATAGGGATCAGAATAGAATAAGGCGTACGTAACTTTAAACGTCTATAAAAAAATCCACTACTATAAAGTGCCTCATCCCGAGGTCAATTTTATAGTAGTGGACCTATTCAGTCGATCAAACGATGCTGGACCCATTTGTTGCCACGGAAGCGCCAGAGGAAAACGATCCCCCGCACACCCCATTCAATATCCATGGCCAGCCAGACACCAACAATCCCCAAGTTGAACACAATGCCCAAAACATACCCGAGCACTACCCGACACAACCACATGGACAGCATCGAGGTGAGGGACGTAAATTTGGAATCACCTGCTGCCCTAAGCGCAGAGGGTGTAATAAAGGCGATGGACCAGAGTGGAATCTGGGCCAGCGTATTAATCAGCATGACCATAAAAATGTCATCTACAATTTCAGCAGGTGGATGAAACAACCCCACCATCGGCTTAAACAAAGGCATTAGGATTAGCCCCATTACAATAAACGAACCGGACGACAGCCAAATAAACGATTTGGTAAACTTGCGGGCATCGTGTACATTTCGCCGTCCCATGCATTGACCCACCACGGTCACAATCGTAAGAGCCAAAGCATTCGCAGGAATTTGGAACACGTTAGCCAGGGATGAGCAAATGGCATTCGTCGCCAATGCATTGGTCCCCAGGTTCACAATAAAGATTTGCGTTAAAATTTTACCTCCATTAAAAAACATCTGTTCCGCTGCAAAAGGAAGACCAATAAACAGGATCTTTTTAAGCATGGCTAGATTAAAATAAAGCATATCTCTAAGCTGAACACGCAAGTCGTCATCTACCCTAACCAAATAAATCAACGCGCAGGCAGCCCCTGCATATCTGGACACATTGACTGCAATCGTCATGCCCAGTACACCCATATCTAACAAGTTAATAAATACGACATTCAGCAGCACATACGAAAGGTTCATGATGAGCGAAAGAGCCAGCGACGCCCTCGTCTTGCCGATCCCTCTCAGCGCTCCACATACGGCCTCAACGATCGCAATCCCCACGAAAGACATACAGCTTCCCAGCAGGTACACCTTGCCGTTAGCCAATACATCAGCCGAGGCAGAGCCAAACAGGACGCTTAAAATGGGATTGTACAACAGGATCATAAACAGACTGATACATAAGGCCAGCAAGGAAACGGAGGATATAGTACCGGATGTTGCTTTAGAGACCATAAGATCGTTGCCGCTCCCCTTATACTGCGCTACAACAACCGTACCCCCGGTAGACACTGCCACAAACACATTAATTAGGAAAATATTTAATGAATCAATCATATTTACGGCACTGACCGCCGCCATCCCTGACGAGCTAATCATTGCTGTGTTCACCAAATTAAGACCCACGATAAAAGCCTGATCAATTAGAAGCGGGATAAACAAGGCAATCATCTGCCGATAATCAATAGACTCTCCTGAAAAATGTCTATTCAGAAAGCCATGCGTTCTCATCCTTACACTCAGTTGACTCATATCATCACATTCTTTTTATCAAATTGAAAAAAACCCTTCAACAGAAGAGTCTTTCATGGCGAAAAAATGTATAAAGTTGCAAGGCTAGATGTCTCTGGCTCTTGATTCTGTACACTTTTCTCTACATAGAAGTATCACTCCAAAAGAAAATTCTGTCAATGCGTTTGCTCACATTAGAATAGAAAAAAGGTGAAAAACCTGCTCAGCTCGGTGAACAGGTCTTGAAACAGGATTACACCATCCCTCGGTATTTATAACACCTTGTTAAGAGAATATCTATGATCTTCTCGCAATTAAGTCTTGCTGAATAGAAGCTTCATTCTTTTCGAATTTCTTATAGAAAAACATAGGGATAATTCCGATCAAGAAGACGATAAACGGCAGCCAGATGAAGCTGAACTGAATGCCAGACAAAGCAGTCGGGGTCTGAACCTTTCCAGCAATATAGCCCGTGCTACCCATAACCCATGCTGGCAATAATCCGCCAATTCCGCTACCTGCTTTAATACAGAATGCGCTTCCAATAGAAGTCAGGAATCCACTTGCCCGAATTCCATTTTTCCATTCCCCATAATCAACCGTATCGGACAACATGGCAAATGGCATAGAACACGCAAAGCCTGATCCTAATGCACCAATGATCCAGCCAGCAATAATAAGGGTTAAGTTTGTACTTCCCATTAAAATCACAACTTGACCTAGTGCAGCTAATATCAATCCGATAATCATGATCGTATTTTTAGTTAATTTTCTGGCAAACAACGGAATCAGAACCATAGAGATTAATTGCAAAGAGGTCAGTCCGTTGATTAAAGGCACCAAGTCCTTACTGTCCAGATTGTATTGCAGATAAAAGATAAGCGTGGCAGAACGAATATTCAAACCGATCCAGTAACACAGGTTAGCAGCTACAACGAGCATCCAGGGCCAGTTTCGCTTGATGGCTGTAAAGCTTTTAGCAATGGGAACAGATTTCGTTTTCACTGCCGCATTTTCACGCAAATCGGCGAACGCTATGAAAAACATAATAATCGCCATAATTCCAAATAAAACGAGCGTTAGAGAAAATCCTTTTTGGTCATTCCCCTGTCCAAAGAAGGCGACCAGAGGTAAAGTGAACGTGGTGGCGATGAAGAAGCCAACATTTCCTCCCACCATACGGAAAGAGTTCAAAACCACACGTTCATTGGAGTTGGTGCTCAGGTTAGGCAGAATAGACGTAATCGGTGTACTGATTCCCGTATACAAAATACCCGCTATGATATAAGTGATGGCCGCATATGCAATTTTCCCCGATTCACTCCAATTGGGCGTCGTAAACGTAAGGACCATGAACACGGCAAACGGAACAGCTAGCCATAGAAAATAAGGTCTGCTCTGGCCGTATTTTGATTTGGTTCGGTCAATCAGGATGCCCCAGATCGGGGCATCAATGGCATCAATAAAACGGGTGATAAATAGTAATGTTCCGGCAATCCCAATAGAAAGACCGAATACATCCGTATAAAAATATAGTAGATAGCTGGAAATGACACAGTATAGTAGATTGCCTGCCGTATCCGTTAACGAATAGCTGATTTTACGATGAAAAGGAACGGTACTGGCTGCTTTTTCGGGTGGTTCCGTACTCACAATTCTCGTACTCATGATCTTTCCTCTCCCCATGCGAATGAATTATAATTCATAAACCCATACACGCATTTCCCCTTTGGCCCTGTTGCACCAGGCGTAGTAAGGAATGGCGGTAATTTGTTGAGGAACAAGTTCAGGGGGCTCCGAGCTGTATAATGCATTTGAACCTTTTACCCGATATCCCTCTATGGTCAGCTTTACAATGCCACCCAGCAGATTTTCGCTAAATTCTTCTGTAACGGGGTTATCCTTTGGTAATCTTAATCCTGCCAGATTCGCCCCATTATCCGCTTCTTCCAGACAGTACACAACTGGACCACGTTGAAGAGCAACTTGCTGCTGGTTCATGGAGACAAGCGGGTTGCTCCGAATACGCTCCACCGGCATAGCCAAGTGCAAAGTTACCATATCCCCATCCTTCCAAGTGCGCTGAATCTCGACATAGCCTTTTTCAAGATGGTCTAGTGATATGACTTCCCCATTCACCTTGACCTCTGCCTGCTTGCACCACCCTGGAATTCGCAGTGCCCATTTAAATGCAGTTGGCTCTGTTACATGGATCGAAAGAGCAAGATCTGCATCCCACGGATAATGATGGGTTTGTGTAATTTCAACCTCTTGTCCAGATAAAGTCATGTTCACCTTGCTGGCAATATACAGATGCGTATACAACGTATCCTCGGTCTGGGTGTACATATTGTCCTCCACCGATGCAATCATTCGCGCCAAATTGGGTGGACAGCAGGCGCAGAAGAACCATTTTTGCCGCTCTGTTTTTACATGTTCCTGATCTTTTCTCGATTTTTGAAAAGGATTGACTTCCAGCGGATTCACGTAGAAAAACCGTTTCCCATCCAGATCCATTCCACTAATCGTTCCATTGTAGAGCGCACGCTCCAGAACATCGGCATATTTCCGGTCCGGCGCTAAGCGCAGCATACGATTGGCCCAGAAAGCCAGCCCTACAGAGGCGCAAGTTTCGCAGTACATGCTGTCATTGGGAAGATCATGATGGCAAGTGAATGCTTCCGCGTTCACCGTAGATCCGATTCCGGCAGTAATGTACATTTTGTGGTTCGTGACATCATCCCACAGCGTTTCACAGGTTTGTAGCAGAGAAGCATCTCCCGTTTTTGCAGCTAGGTCCGCCATCGCAATATACAGATACACTGCTCTTACCGCATGACCAACGGCCTCTTTTTGTTCTCGCACAGGTTGGTGTGCCTGCTGATATTCGAAGCCTAGGCCAAAATTAATATTGTTATCATCATTCCAGGTGGGCTCTGTTTGAATATGCTTTCTCTTTTCTTGCTCCTCCACAAAATAAATAGGATACTGTCCCCGCTGTTCGATAAAATATTGCGCTAATTTGAGGTATTGATCCTTAGCCGTTACGTCGTATAATTTGATCAAGGCCAACTCAATTTCTTCATGCCCCGGATAGCCTTTCCGCTTCCCTTCTTCTGTACCAAATATCTGCTGAATCAGGTCTACGTATTTCTCCATAATGTTGAGGAATTTCGTCTTACCCGTCGTTTCGTAATAAGCAACAGCCGCTTCTATAAAGTGTCCCGCACAATACAGCTCATGATTGTCCCTTAAGTTTGTCCAACGATTGTCAGGTTCCTTCAGCAAATAGTACGTATTCAGATATCCATCCTCAGCTTGTGCTCTTCCCAATAGATCAATGACTTCATCAGCCCGCTCTTCAAGCGCAGAATTTGGATGATCCCTTAAACTAAAAGCAACCGTCTCCAACCATTTGGCAAGATCACTATCTTGGAAAACGGTTCCATAATACTCTCCACTAGATTCCCCGGCCGCAATTCTAAAGTTCTCAATCGCATGGCTGGGTTCTGTATCTGGTAATTCATCATTTAATGCTTTCCACTGATAAGGAATAACCTCTTCCGCCACAACCTGCTTATACTTTTTCCAAAATGAATCATCGACGATGACATGCTTCACTGGTTTTGCCGTTTTCATTGGATAAACATCCCTTCCTGAAAATAGAACGCTTTCATTTTTGAAAAAATAAGGATAAAGTAATGATAATATCGAACAAGCTAACCTGAACTCCCCTTGCTACAGTCCTTATTTTATCAACCTGAATTTATAAAAAAAATCGCGATCTTTAACTAAAACTTATACGATTTCACACACAAAGGAGCTGACTTCCATGAGCAAAACAGACTTTCTATCTTTCCTTGTCCCTCCATTGCCTTATTTCATTGAGGGGAATTTTACTACATACCAAAAAGGGGACTGGCATCCGAATCGCTATAACTTGGGATATTTTGACGTAATTATTATTAAAGAAGGACTACTGCACATCGGTGAGGAGGATGAGTCGTGGAAGATAACTGAAAATCATGCACTTATTCTTGAGCCGGATAAGCACCATTTCCCCATAGAGGCATGTACAGAACAAACCTCCTTTTACTGGTTTCATTTTCAAACTAATAGTATGTGGTGCGCCCAATCCTCGCCGAATCTTATTATCCCTAGCACCCCCATTCCTGAGCTGCATTTTCACTCAGAACATACCACCATCCATCTACCCAAATATCAAAAACTAATTAATCCCCATGAGCTGTTCTCCAAATTGGACTATTTACTAGCCTCTACTTTAAAAACTCGAAAGCTGGCTCTATGGGAGACTCAACAAACATTTGTGAATATTTTTCAGAGTTTGGAATATGATGAGAATTACAAAAGCAGTTCCTCCAAGTTAGCTGAACAAATCGAAATATTCTTAAAACAAAACTACAGAAATGCCATCACGAATAAAGACCTGGAGGCACATTTTCACGTACATCAAAACTATCTTGCCAGATGCATGAAGGCCACCTTCCAGCGCACACCACTTGAATATTTGATGGACTATCGTCTGGATCAGGGACGCAGTCTTTTGCTGCAAACCGACTGGTCCATCCAGCAAATTACGGAGGAAACAGGATTTTCTCAAGCCAGCTATTTTTCAAAGTGTTTCAAAGAGAGATTTGGAATGTCACCGAAAAATTACAGACAACAATACTGGAAACCAGCCAATTGAATGTTTACGTCTCTTTTACATTTTGATTGTATTCTTTTGATATTGTCACTTTATACTGAGTCGGTTATATCATTTTCGCTTCAGAAAAGGGGCATACATATGAAGGTAAATAAACTAGCATTATTAACCATGTTAACAGGGATTCTGGTATCACCAGAACTGACCCATGCGGCAGACACTCAGCCATCCGGGTACGCATCACTACGAACACAAGCAGATAAAATGGGGGCAACCATTACATGGGATAGTGATGACCATTCAGTATTGATCAAGCTGAAAAATGGCATTGTCGGAACCTTTACAGTCGGTGAGAAGCAATATCGTCTAGCTGGCCAAAGCGGAAAAGCAGACCGAGAAATTAAGATGATCAATGGAAATGTATATCTTCCTACAAAAGTGATTACTACGCTTGAAGCAGAGAACAGCAAATATACAGATCCCAAGGACGCAGTCCCCACCTATAAAGTGCTCCCCTCTGTCGAAACAGAAGCCGTGGAGGATGGAGAAGATGCAGCTGACGACCCTGCAATCTGGCTTAGTCCGGTTGATCCGGATAAAAGCAGAATTTTAGCTACCAATAAGGGCGGCGGAATTTTAGTCTATGACCTGGATGGCAAGCAACTGCAAAACATGAAAGTCGGAAAAATGAACAACGTGGATCTTCGTTACGGTTTCACATTGGGCGGTAAAAAAGTCGATATTGCAGGTGCAACCAATCGAACCAACAACACAATCGATATCTTTACCATTGATGGTGTATCAGGAACGTTGACCAATGTGGTTGACAAACCTATTAAAGCAACCATGAAAGAAGTATATGGATTCAGTTTGTACCATAGCCTCAAGACAGATAAGTTTTATGCGCTCGTTTTGGGCAAAGAGGGTGAATTTGAGCAATATGAGCTGACTGACAATGGAAACGGTAAAATTGCCGGCAAGCTTGTCCGCCAATTTAAGCTGGCTACGCAATCCGAGGGCATGGTCGCTGATGATGAATATGGTACGCTCTACATTGCTGAAGAGGATTACGCCATTTGGAAATATAGTGCCGAGCCAGACGGTTCATCCAAGCCGCTGCGACGTGTTGATATTGCAGATGGACGTAGACTTCACGATGACATAGAGGGACTCACATTGTATTACGGCAAAGATGGCAAGGGGTATCTCATGGCCTCCAGCCAAGGCAACAGCAGCTATGCGATCTATGAACGACAAGGCGACAATGCGTATATAAGCAACTTCACAATCGGCGACAGCCCTACCGTAGATGGTACGTCTGTCACAGACGGTATTGATGTTCTGGGTTACGGATTAGGCGAGAATTTCCCCCATGGTATCTTCGTTGCACAAGATGACGAAAATCTCCAAAACGGCAAGAAGTTAAATCAGAACTTTAAAATGGTACCTTGGGAGCGAATTGCTACAGGTGCGGTTACCCCGCTAACGATAGACGATGGCACCAATCCGCGTGAACTGGTGAACAGAAGCACGAAGTAATGCCCGTCAGGGAAATAAAATCAACAACATTCTGACTTGATCCATAGAAAAACCCGCTCAATGAGCGGGTTTTAATTGTTTACGCTTTAAGATCCAGTACCAATACATTTACCGAGTTAGCCGGTAATTGTAAGAGGACAGAATCCGTATGAAGTGTGACCTGCTGTTCGGTAGGCACTACCTTTTCATCATTTTTCTTATTCACGTTAGGTACATGAACAAGCGAGGAATCGCCGGTTAGTGTAATCAGCTTGGCACTGGATTCAACATTCAAATCTTCCAGATTCAGCTGTGTTGCCTTATCTACGTTATCGGCATTCACAAGCTTCACATATACATGTTCAGCATCTTGGGTCACCGAATTAAACACGTCTCTGTTGTAAGCCTCCAACTTGTAGTCCAGCACTTTACTGGTAGTTTTGCCGTCGGTGTAGGAGCAAATCAGGTTGTTGCCCGTTTCTCCCCCATAGTTCATCGTGATGGTGTAGTCGGTGTTGTCGGCCAACTCTTCATAGCTCGCCGCTCTCAGATTGCCCGCCGCTGTACTGGAAGAGTAGTCACCCATGGTATAGCCTTCTATACCTTGCTTGTAAACCTTCACGCCGGTAGCATTGCCGCCATAGCCAATCGCGTATTCGATGACGTTCTTTTTCTCAGTGGTAATATCCGTGAGGCCTGCACCCACATAAAAACCGTCCGTGCCGGAAAGGCGGGAAGCAACCACCTCTACCTTGTAGTTGTTCCAACTGTCGTTCAAGATGTACAAGCCATTCAGACCGCTATCCTGAGCTTTGAGGACAAGTCCCTTGCCTTCCTCCAACGTAGATCCTACAGAACCAGGAATAACTTTCCATAATGAATTCAATTCCTTAGTAAAATCTTGATCCAGCAGTACACTGCCATCCTTATTGGAGGTAACGGTCACATGCTTAACTACAACCTCGGCGTTGCCTGTCGCGATTTCGATTCCACCCTGAGGAATGAGGTCGATCGGCTTGCCATTTTTGTAAGTAGAGAACGAAGTGGCCAATACTTTATCGCCCAAATATTGGGCATACATTTGCTGCACATAATAGTTTGGTGTAAACCACACGGTTTCGTCATCGAACCAGATACAATCCGGTGTCCATCTGTAAGTTCCGTCCGTCAGGACTTTGTTAAACAGCGGCGCATAGGCAGCCAACCGGACGACATCGGCATTATTTTCGAAGCCCGTCATCACTGCTGCTTCTGCTACTGCGCCTGCCAATGTATTTTTATCTGTCGAGGCATATTCCCCAACAAAAACCTTCGACGTTTCTTTCCAGTTGACACTGCCATCCGCGTTATAAGCTCTATAGTAGTAATTATAGCGGTCCACATTATTCAACAGATACTCATTAGAACGGTAATAGTGTTCATCGGCAATGGTGTCCATATAGTCTTTTTGCTTTTCATACCAGGTTACAGTCTCTTCCGTCACCTGGTTACCGTCTGCAAAAGCAACCTTGGCTGAGCCCTTCATATTACCGCTCAGGAACTTCCAGCCCTGCTGATAAGCATCGTCGTCTGCTTGAGCGCCAACCGTGGAGATGATATGCAGTTCATATCCCGGATAATTTTTCTCCATGTACTCATCAATTGATGTCTTGAACACCTCAAAGTTGGCGAAGAACTCTGTACCCCAGTTTTCGTTGCCCACGCCCAGATAACGCAAATCGAACGGTGCTTCGTGGCCCATTTTTTTACGCATGGCGGCCCATTCATTATGTTCAAAATCAACGCTGATCGCAAAGTCGATCAGATCCGTAAAATTCTTGATATAGTATTCTCTTAGTGCACCTCCAGCCGGATGAGCATAATCCGAGCGGGCTTGGCAAAGCACACCACAGGCCATAACCGGGAGCGGAGCTGCATTGAGGTCTTCTGCCAACTGGAAGTATTCCATATAACCAAGACCCATGGTCATCATATAGCCCCATACATTAAAGTTTTCCTTGCGCAGCTCGATATCCCCAATGGATTCCTTCCAGTCGTATACATTTTCCCATATAAACGATCCTTCGGAAATACAACCACCTGGAAAACGCAAAAACTTCGGATGCATGCCAACCAGTGCGTTCACCAGATCTTTTCTCAATCGGTAGTTCGGATTACCCTGATAGTTGGCGTGTGCCGACGGGGATTGCTCTTCCTCTCCTGCTCCCCATACATCTTGTGGGAATAAGGAAACCATATCAATGGAAATGTCCCCTTCAAATGTAAGTGCCAGCTGTCCCAGCACCGTAGCTGTACCTGTCAGCACCAGCTTGGAGTCGACCCCGTATTTTTTCCACGTGCTGCCACCTTCCACCTGTACGGTTACCGAATCACTGATGTCCTTTTCCTTCGAGTCTTGAAGTTGCAGTGTGATGGTACCCGTCGAATCAGCCTTTGCCCAGATGGTGAACTCATACTTGGCACCCTCTTGGATGGACATGGCACAATTCTGGTTAGAATCGGAGAAGCCTTTGTTCCGGATCGTTGCCCCATACGCTACCGTCACATAATAAGAGTTCACATCCTTATCCTTTGCGCCCAAAAACTCATTCAATCCACCGCTATGTTGTGGAGTCATCTTGTCCGTATCACCAGACCAGGCGAACAGCGGATTGCGATTCCGTCCTGTAGAGCATCCACATTCACCCGAAGCATGGGAATACGTATCAAACTCGAAGGATTCGAATGAGCGATTTTGTACAAGTTCTGCATATATCCCGCCATCTGCGGCGTTATTGATATCCTCATAGAATAAGCCGTACATCACTTCGCTGACATCCACAACTTCTTTATTCCCATGAATGGTCAGCGTGTATGGAGGCAATTGTTCTGGGAGAACGGATACTTCAAAGCTTTCTTCAATCCGGCTTGAACCTCTGGTCAAGAGAGCCGTAACGGTGACCCCCTCTGCGGAAGTAATCGCCTGAACCTGTCCATTGTCAGAGAGTATGCTAGGTTGGCTGGATTTCCAGGTCACTTCTACTCTTCCACCCATCAGAACCGTTGGTAGAGATATGTCTTTGGTTATAATTGTCGTCGGAAATGATAAATACTTATCGCGGGCAAGCTTCACAATCTCCTCATCTGTCAATGAATCGCACATGACCTCAATGACTTCATCCGCCGTCAAGCCTGCTTTATAAATTCGGAAATCCGAAACCAAGCCAGCAAAGTCTACATCCGCTGCATGTTGGGAACGACCGATAAAATTGTTGCTATAGTTGGTCGAATCTGCAAACGTTTCGAACCATTTGCGCAGCTTGGCATAGTTGCCGCTGGAGGTTTGGCTGATGGAACCGTCTGCTGCCACTTCACCATTGACATATACCACCGGTCCCGCACTACTTAATGTGCCCCCTTCCGTGCCGATTACAGACAGGGCTATGTGCATCCATTCATCTCTGACAAAACCTCTTCCTGGGTCTACGGATAAGTCAGCCTCAGTGAAAAGAGTTCCACGCAGATTCCGTGTCATAAACATATAAGGACCCGTGTGGGATTTACCAAAGTCAAAAACACGTTCCCACATATCCGTGAATCTGCCGAAGTTTACCCAAGCCGTCACTGTAACACCAGTGTTATCGCTTACATCTTTAAACAGATCAGAAGGTAGCTGAATATAAGATGTTCCGTTGGGTCCTCCTTCAAGTGCCAAAGCCGCTCTTCCGGTAGTATGGGAGATCGTAGGTGCTGCTGTGCCTGAAGCAATCCCGTCATTACCTTGTCCAGAGCTATCCTTGCCGACATTCTCTGCATCATCAAACTTGTACCGCGCAATGATTTGATCTTGGAATTTGGTCATCTTTATGGCTCCTATACCTATAGTTTATTAATGTAACACCTAATTAGTTAATATAAATACGTACTATATAGCTATAGTACCTTATCCTCTGTACCTTTTTCAATCCAACAAATCGGATTTATAAAGAAAATGCTTGAACAATCTATATTAAAAAAGCAGTTATCACAGAGAATACTCTGCAACAACTGCTGTTTGGTTTATAGAATTACTTAGCCAGTCGGCAATTTCCTGAAAGGAAACAGTTCAGCGGTTAGCTATGGCTACCCGTTCAATTTCTGTCCACAATTCGGACAAAAGTTAGCTCCCTCGTTTTTTGTGCCACAATTCGGACAAAAATTAGGTCTTTTACCGTCACCCGAAGGAGTGGGAGCATCGGATGCAGGCTGAGTCTCAGCCGGGGGCTTCTGGCTTGGGTTCAAGTTTTTCATCATTTCATTCGCTATATTCATGCCCATCATCATACTCGCCATATCTGAAGCAGCACCGCCGCCTTTTACATTCCCCGATGCCATACCGTCGGTCATCGTCACTTGTTGGTACTTTTGTAGATTACCGATCATTTCATGAGAAGCTGTCTTTGTAATCATATCCTGGATTTCTTGAGGATAATTGAAGCTCATCACATGAAACCCTGTAATCGTCATACCGTTGTCCATCACTTGCATATCCAGATCTTCCTGAATGCCCTTCGAAATATCAGAAGCATTTGCCTGTAGATTAAACATATCCTTGCCTTCTCGGCTGATCCACTTCATCAATAACTGATCCAACACCGAAGTAATCCTTATTTTCACATCCTCAACAAGATAACTGTCCTTTACCCCGGCAATCTTATCAATAAGCGTAACATAATCGTTTACTTTAAAATTAAATGTGCCGTTGGCACGAATCGGCATCCCGCCTGGCAGTTGGGGAGTAGGGATCAAAACCGGGTTTTGTGTTCCCCATTTGACCGTAAACTCCTTCGTATTAACGAATAAGACCTCCACCCGCATGCCACTGTTAAAGCCGAATTTAAATCCTTTTAATGTCGATAGAAATGGAATAATATCCGAGTCCATGTTATATGACCCTTCATTCTCAAAAATGCCCTCGATCTTGCCGTTATTTACAAAAATGGCGTCCTGGCCGGAGCGAATGATTAATTTACTGCCTTTTTTAATTTCACGATTGCTCCACTTCCAAAAAATCATATCATCCCTAAATTCTTCCCATTCAACAACATTTGCAAATTGATTCCTGAAGAACCCCATGTGCTGTATCCATCCCTTCCATTAAAATGATCCTCTGCTGCCGCTATGCGAATGACCGCCGCTGGTGGTTCCGCCTCCTCCGCCTGATGAGCTGCTGCTACTGCTCTTTTCAATCTTCCGCTTCGTTGTCGTTGTGTGAGTGTACAGATCTTGATGTGCCAGAACCCCTGACGTGCTTGCATCCTCGTAGGTCTGCCGATTTACCGTAACCCGACCGCCGGAACTCGAAACCATCTTACCTACAATAATCGACGCCAATCCCAGCGCAACCGCCAAATGAAGCCAGCCTTTGAAAAATATGCTGTCCGGATTCACGCCTGGGCGGATGGCCAAATATTTGTGCGCGCCCAGAATATACTTCTGAAATGCAAGCCCATAGTTACCGTTCGTCAGATCCGGGGTAATCTCATGCCGGATTTTAGTAAGCCTGTCGTCATCCAGATATCGTTCTGCTTTGTAAAAGCCAGCTAAATAAACCTCTCTATTCCTCATATCCATCGTTAAAATGACTGCATTCCCATGGGATCTGTCATACCCCGGGCCATGGTCATCATAAAAATCCTGCGTCATTTTCATAACATCCATATTGTCGGGGTTGTTGGTCGTATAAACAATAATGTCTGTTTCTCTTTCGGCTCCGTATTGGTTAGCCATAGTGTTCAACACATCATACTCTTCCTGATTAAGCAGCCCCGCCTCATCAAAAATCAATGGCTTCATTTTTGTCGTTGCTGCTTCGCCCTTCATTTCCATAGGAACCGCTAGAAAAGCGGCAAAGAACAACAAAACAGCCACAATGGCTCTATATTTTTTCAATAGAATTCTCCTCCCATGATTAGCCAAGTGATTAACCTTAATGAAAAGAGAGTTATGCCGAAAATGCCTGCAAACCAAGCTGTCACTTTGAACTTGCTAATCGGAGGTTTACCAACTACCTTGCCCGTCTGACCGTTCATCGCAAACGTATGCTCCAATTGATTGTAGTCATAGTGTATGACCCATACCGGGAGCAGGACATAATCCGCTTGTTTTAATGTAGTATCAATTTGCTTTTCCGTGTAACTCACGGACGTATACTCTGACACCGTAGACTGAATATAAGCATCAATATATTCCTTCACTTTGTCTTTTACTCGCGGGAAAAGCTCTTCTTCGTTATAACTATACTTTTCCGCAATATAACCCGCTAGATATGGCGTTTTAAAAGGCTTGAGTTGATCATAGGGAAAAGGCTCCAATTTATCCATCAGCTCGTCATTCATTTTCTCCGCAGCATCAATCGGAACCTTCACATAATTTAAACGGATTTTCCGATATACATCAAAATGCTTCGTTTCTGTATATTCGTAATCTCCGCTTGTATAGGTTCTCACTTGGGTACCCTCACCTTGAACCTCAATATGATTATGTAATTCATATAACCAGAAGGGGACATACATACCAGTTATTCCCTTGATTCGGTCGGCCATCATGAATCGGTTCGGTGTCAGACGGCCATTCTTGCACCATTTTTTGAATGCAGCTATGGCTTCTTCCTTGCTGATCGAAAAAGGAATAACTTGCGCCGGAGCTAGCTCTCCGGTCAGTCGATCACCCAGCACCACGGCAGAACCACAAAAGCTGCACACCGTTGCACTCGTCTCCACTTCGGTCATAATCACTGCTCCACAGTTATTGCAATGATACTCATGGGCTTCATCTTCTGAAAAAATACGATTAGTCAGAGGATCAGGAATCGTATCGATGTTGTCCTCTCTTCCGCAGCTATGGCAAGATAACATTCCTGTCTCACTGTCAAAGACCATGCCGCTGCCGCAGTTGGGGCATTTGTATTCGATAACCGGCATCTGCTCACCTCTTCATGTAGAAACTATTATGATTCTTTGGGATTGATTTTCTTCTTGATTGCAGCCAGCTCATCTTCTGGATTGGTACTCTTCTCATATTGTGCGAATAACGCATCCAGGTCGTCCTTCGTTCCTGTTCGGAGCTCGGCTATCGCCATCGCTTCATCATATGCCCTGTTCACCTTTTCTTCCAAGGCCTCGAAAACAGAATCATGGTCGCCCATAGAATTCAAGGTTTGCTGTGCTTTGGCGATCGCCAGCTTCCCTTTAAGTTCGGCACGCCGCAACTCCAGTTGCCCTATATCGGACACCAATTTCTCCTGCATTTGTTTCATATGTACGGCGTTTGCCGAAGCTAAGTCATAGGATGTCTGTAACGATTCCAATTTCTCCGCCTGCAAACCTTTACGCTCCAAAAACTTTCGGGCTTCCTCTTCATTGCCAGCTTCCACAGACTTACTTGCATAATGCTGGAACTTTTTGATCTCAGTTCTACATTCATCCAGTGCTCTTTTCGCCCTTTTCTCATCAGCCAGCACTGAGGCCGTTTCCGCTTTCACCTTGCCTAGATCACTATTTAGATTTTGCATATAATCATCAATCGTCTTCTCCGGATCACTCGCCTTATCCATTAAGGCGTTGATATTCATCTTCATAATATCCCTAAACCTTGACAAAATCCCCATGATGACCTCCTTCGAAAGGACTACATTCCCCCATATCATACATCAAATCCGATTAAAAATGTTCATCATTCATCATATCTATATACGGACCTATCGCATGCTTTCGGTTATTACTAAAAGCGAAGGGTTCAAAAACCTTCCACAGATTTTTGAACCCTTCTCATTCATTCTTATAGATTATAGCTCTTCATAGGAATTGGGGTCCTGCCCCCATAGCCGTCCATCTTCCCTGCTAAGTGCCGAGATTACGTTCATTTCCTCAGGCGACAACTCAAAATCAAAAGTATTCAGGTTTTCCGTCTGATGTTTTACAGAAGAGGCCTTGGGAATCGGGATCGCTCCTAGTTGAATATGCCACCGTAAAATCGCTTGTGTCGCGGTTTTGTCATGAGCAGCAGCAATTTCCCCAATCTCTTCGTTTTCCATCATGCTGTGACCGCGACCCAAAGGGCTCCACGATTCCGTCACAATGCCCTGTTCAGCATCTTTTGCACGCTGATGCTCCTGGTTAAACAATGGATGCAATTCAACTTGATTGATGCTCGGCGCGATACCTGTTTCCCGAATCAAACGTTCATTATGCTCAGGCAGAAAATTGCAGACCCCGATGGAACGAATATAGCCCCGCTTCTTCGCCTCAATCAACGCCTGCCAGGCTTCAACATAACGATCAATTTGGGGATTCGGCCAATGGATTAAATACAGATCATAATAGTCCAAACCGCCTCTATATAATGACTCTTCGATCGTGACAATGGCTTCCTGATACGCATGTCGACGACCCGGTAGTTTGGAGCAAATCAACAATTCTTCTCTGGGTACAGAACTCTGCCGGACAGCTTTCCGACAGCACCCTCATTTTCATAGTTGAAAGCTGTGTCAATCAGACGGTAACCTGCATCAATCGCGCTAGCTATCGCTGTTACTCCATCTGCCCCCTTCAATCCAGCAGTTCCAAACCCAATGACAGGCACCTTAGTGCCATCATTCAATACCTTCTCCGGAATTGGATGGTTCATATTAACAGCCTCCTCTCCTATTCTCTTATACCATAACACCTCTTCAATATTCAGACAAAATGCAGCGAACCATTCAGTTCCCCATATACTTATTACCCACTTGCTCGTGACTTCCCTATTAAATTCTCTGTGTGCTACATCAAAAAGTGCCTGATCCCCGTTGAAATCAAGGGGGTCAGGCACTTCTATTCTGCTACCAAATCATATATTTCACTTCATGCTAGACTGCTTGGTTGTCCAACACAAAGCTGAAAATGTACTGTACTTTTTTTATTTCAGACCTTCCCATACCCAGTTCTCTACCTCTGGCAAGTCAATGCCTTCTTCGCGAATGAATTGATGATGCCTCTTAACCATTGCATCCATTTCATCCGCAATATTCGCGTACTTTCCAGCGTCAGGTAAGTTTAGAACAGCTTCCTTCACTAAATCAAAACGGTCCATTTGATTCAATACACGCATATCAAATGGTGTCGTAATATCGCCATTTTCACGGTAACCATGTACATGCAGGTTATGGTTGTGACGATCAAAGAACAGATCTTTGATCAGACCTTCGTAACCATGGAAAGCGAATACGACTGGTTTGTCCTTTGTGAAAAATTGATCAAACTCAGCGTCAGATAATCCACGAGGATCTAACTTTTGGCTTCTCAGCTTCAGTAAGTCTACTACGTTGATGTAACGAATCTTCAAATCAGGCAGTTTTTTATGCAAGATAGAGATCGCAGCTAAGCTTTCAATCGTTGGTTCTGTACCGGCAGAAGCGATAACAATATCAGGCTCTCCACCTTGATCTGTACTTGCCCAGTCAATAATCTTTAACCCTTTGTCCACCAATTCCTTCGCTTCATCAGCAGAAAACCATTGTGGGCGTGGGTGTTTGGACGAAACAACCAAATTGATCTTTTGACGGTCATTTAAAATGGTGTCAAAAACAGCTAGCAGAGAGTTGGCGTCAGCTGGCAGATACTCACGAATAAATTCTGGTTTCTTATCAGCCAAATGACCTAACAAACCTGGATCTTGGTGTGTATACCCATTATGATCCTGTTGGAAGACCGTTGAAGTAGCTACAACATTCAATGATGGGATGTCTGCACGCCATCCTTGATCCGTTGCTTTACGCAGCCATTTGAAGTGTTGAGTGATCATCGAGTCAACCACACGCAGGAAGGCCTCGTAACTTGCAAAGAAACCATGACGACCTGTCAACACATAACCTTCCAGTAAACCTTCAGCTTGGTGTTCAGACAATTGGGAATCAATGACACGACCATAAGATGACAAGAATTCATCATTAGGCTCAATAATTTGATCCATCCATTGGCGTTTGGTTACTTCAAAAACAGGAGCCAAGCGGTTAGACATCGTTTCGTCAGGTCCGAAGATTCTGAAATTGCGATTCTCTTCATTTAATACAACCACATCTTTAACGTATTTGCCCAAAACCGACATATCTTGCGCAATCACTTTACCAGGCGTGGAGTTATCCAGCGCATAGTTACGGAAATCTGGCAATTTCAAGTCTTTAATAAGGTTACCCGCATTCGCAACAGGGTTCATTCCCATTCGTTTATCGCCTGTAGGCAGAATTTCAGCAATCTCAGCTTTTAAACGACCGTTTTCGTCGAACAATTCCTCTGGTCTATAGCTATTCAGCCATTCTAATAAGGCAGGTGCGTGCTGCATATTTTTTTGATCAACCGGAATTGGAACCTGATGGGCACGGAACGAATTTGTATTCGGCACTCCGTCCCATTCCTTTGGACCCGTCCAGCCTTTAGGTGAACGGAAGATAAGTACTGGCCACGCCGGACGAGTAAGGTCATTATTTTCACGCGCATTCTTCTGGATAGCTTCGATCTTCTCGATGGCAGTATCCAATACTTTCGCCATTTCTGGATGCATGTGATCAGGGTCTTCACCTTCAACAAAGAACGGTTCCCAACCCAAACCTTTAAAGAACGAAGTTAACTCTTCTTTCGATTGGCGAGACATAATCGTTGGGTTACTAATTTTGAAGCCATTCAAGTGTAAGATTGGCAGCACTGCGCCATCCGTGATTGGATTGATAAATCTGTTAGAGAACCACGAAGCCGCTAATGGACCCGTTTCAGCTTCACCATCCCCAATAACAACAGCCGAAATCAGATTCGGATTATCTAAAATAGCACCTACACCATGAGAAAGGGAATAGCCCAGCTCTCCACCTTCATGGATAGATCCAGGTGTTTCAGGAGCAGCATGCGAAGCAATACCGCCAGGGAACGAAAATTGTTTGAACAGTTTCTTCATGCCTGGGATATCTTGAGTGATTTGTGGATAGATTTCAGTGTAGCTTCCATCAAGATATGAATTTGAAACCATCACCTGGCCGCCGTGACCAGGACCTTCAATATAAAGCATGTTCAAATCATATTTATTAATAACACGATTAAGATGAGCATAAATAAAGTTTTGGCCTGGAATCGTGCCCCAGTGTCCAATAGGCTTCACCTTTACATCCGAATCTTTCAAAGGTTCTCTCAACAAAGGATTGTCTTTTAAATAAAGCTGACCTACTGAAATGTAGTTGGTTGCACGCCAGTATGCATCAAGTTTTTTCAAATATGTTTGAGATGAGTATTCTGCTAACACGGGTGTTAAGGCCATGGTGTCCACTCCCTAGTAATTTGGTTTGTAATTTATTTCCGGAAATTTCATCTACATGTACATCATAACGCTACGCTAAATTAATTCAACCTTTTTCACAAGTGATACGGTCCAATTTTGTGAAATCTTGAACATACTATGAAATATAAATTAAAAAGACAGTAAAAAAGCTCTTACATTAAAATATATAGAAAGATAAACCAATAAAATTTGTGATAAATGAAAGGTTTGCAGACTCTAATTCTTTTTCAAAACCATAAAAAAAGACCGGAGAATTCTCCAGTCTTTTCGTTAGTGTACCGATACAAAGGTATTAAATTTCAAATATTTGTAATGAAACCGCATATGTGAAAATTCAAATGGCGTGCCGTTATCTAAAAAGAAAACACCCTCCATAATGCCTACCGGTTCATTTTCTTTCAATTGTAGTAGCTTTTGGTCATTCTCTTGGGACGGTTCTGCAAAAATGGATAAAAAAGATTTGGTGACGGCCAGGTTCCGCGAGTCTTCCAAATAATTAAAAATGGAACCCTCAATAATCGTCTGATTTAAGTCTTGGACAATTTTAATGGGGATGTAGCCCGTTTCAATCATAAAGGGATCGTCATCAAACAGACGCAAACGAACGATTTTATAAACAAAATCATGGGTATCCAAGAACAAATCGCGCTGTAGTTCTTCTGTCGGTGGAATGACCTCGAAACTCAATACTTTGATTTTTGGCTTTTTGCCATGCATTTGAAAATTATCAGTAACTCCTAGATTAGAGCCTTCATAGTTAAAGATCGATTCATTTCTTATGTATAAGGGATTAATAAATGTCCCGGAGCCTTGTTTTTTGAAAATAATTCCGACACTCTCCATTTTAGTCAGAGCGCGTTTAATGGAACTACGACTAACCTGGTAAGTCTCACTAAGACTACGTTCATCTGGCAATCTCATATCTGCAAACTTTCCAGCGAAAATTTTCATTTTAAGATCGTCAATAATTTGCTTATAGACAAATTGTGTCATATAGTACTCCTCTTTCAGGTCTTCTATAACTCCATATAGTTTACCATAAACATGTCCATTTCATCTCATGTTTGTTTGTATCTCTTTTACTTTACATCCTTATGCGTAATGCTGCCATGACATATACATCACACCACTGAAAATACCTGCAAAATAGCAAAAATTACAGAACCTCCACCTTAACATCCTCAATATGACCAAGCCTGTTTCGCACCTTGAGGGGTGTTTGACCAGACCAGGCTAAAATCCTTGAATACATTGTTATTATTTATCTTGTTCAAACGTGTTCTAATAAAAATGATGGGGGGAGATCACATTGGCTATCCGCTACAGCGTCATCATTCCAACCTATAATCGAGCCCAGCAGCTGCTGCTCACACTCGCCTCATTTGAAGCGCAAACCTATTCCAAGCAACTATTCGAAGTGATTGTAGCTGATGACGGCTCTACAGATGGGACGAAAGAAGTGGTCGAAGGCTTCAAAGCATCCTATCCTCTTACTTATGTGTCACACCCGGAACAACGCGGTCGATCTGCCGTTCGAAATTTGGGACTGCGCCGAGCAAAAGGGCTATACATCATTTTCTGCGACGCTGACTTTTTGGTGCTACCTCATTTCATTAAAACCGTGAGTCGTTATCACCGCAAGTATCCCAAATCCGTGCTTTCAGGCATTCCTCACTCGTGGGACGATGCATTTACCCATTATCACCCTGACTTTTCTGTGGAAGAAAAAGAACATTGTCGGAGCATACTTACACAATCAGGCTTATGGAATCCCGACTTTGAAACAGCGAATGAAATTATCCCGATCATCACCCCTGATGATGTCCTGCATCAAACGGGTGCATTGTCTAAAGTCGTTAGCCCCACCAGGGTTCCGCCCAGTACTCAAAAACAATTTGCCTCAACGGACGTAGCTCCCTGGATGATGCTAGTAACTCGTTGTGTAGCCATCAGACGCAACCACTTGATTCGTATTGGAGGTTTCAATGAACGGTTTGTGCTGTACGGACTCGAAGACTGGGACTTGGGCTATAGACTGCATCGCTTAAAAATCCCTTTTTATTGCATCAAAGAGTTGGTCGGATATCATCAGGAACATCCAACCCATCTTAGAGGTAACGTTTTAAATACGGAAAATCTGAGAATCATGTATGAAACTTACGGGTTCAATGACTCCTCGTTAAATTTATTCGCTCTAATTCCTCCATCCGAGGATTTTGAGACCTACAAAAATACGCTGCGCGTATTACGCAGGGGACTCCGTTCTAGGTTAACACGTTCATCGGCTATGTTGTTGAGAAGGACACTACGCATTGCTGCCAAGCAGTTTTATTATCACAACAATACCCCAGCATACCAGCAATCATTACGAGCGATAAAAAAGAAAGCAGAGAACCGGAAAAGCCGAGTCGCCCACGTGTTACGAGAAATGCTGGTAAAGTCTGAAAAGCTGTTGGAATAACAAGAGGACGGTAGCACACGAGACACATACCTGGAAGCAGATTCTGTCCTGGATAGATAATGTCGTATATTAGATTAGTCAAATCATAAATATAGGTTAATTGCGGAGGATTTCATTTTCAGGTGGTAACCTATCAAATGAAAAATCCACAATCGAATGAGATTGTGGATTTATGTGACTTCATCTGGATGCAAAACAGCAGCTATTTCGTTTGATTTCGTTTACTTTTGTTTATCTGTTAATGTTCTCACTTCAATAGGATGCAGGTTTGCCTCGATCTGAGCCCGCTGCGGTTCATACCACTCTGGCAGCATTAATTTCTGCCCCAAAGATTCTGCAGGTTCATCGTTAGCAAATCCCGGTGGATCTGTAGCAATTTCAAAAAGTATGCCGCCCGCTTCTCTGAAATATATTGCATTAAAATATTGGCGGTCGATGATTGGAGTTGGCTGATAGCCATAATGCTGAACTGCGCTTCTCCACTCTTCATGTTGCTCGAAATCTTTTGCGCGCCATGCAATGTGATGTACCGTGCCTGCTCCACCAAAGCCTAAGCCCATTTTGACGAGCGGAACATCCACAATGTTGCCGATTTCTCCAGCGGACTGATAACGAGCATATTCGGCGTCTTCATCGATTTTCGTAAATCCGAGTATGCTCTCCAATGCATCCATCGTTTTCTGTGGGTTGGCGCTAAATAGCACTGCACCTCCGAACCCCTTGATTGCTTTATCAGCCGAAATGCCATCGTAAAACCAGGTACTGTTCGATCCCTCCGCACGTTCAACAAGCTCAAGACGTAGGCCCTCATTATCCTCGAATTGAAGGTATTGTTCATTAAAACGGCTTGTTTTCGTAACTTGAATACCAAAGCTTTTCAAACGATGCTGCCAAAAATCAAGCGAACCTAGCGGTACCACATACGAGGTTATACCCACCTGGCCGCCTCCGATTCGCCCTTTGGGAGTTCCCGGTGCAGGGAAAAAAGTAATGATCGTTCCTGGGCTCCCTGCCTCGTTACCAAAGTACAAGTGGTAAACCTCGGGGGCATCGAAGTTGATGGTTTTCTTCACTAACCGAAGTCCAAGAATACCTGCATAGAAATCGACATTAGCCTGCGGATTACCGGCAAAAGCTGTAATATGATGGATACCTGTCGTTTGAAGTGACATATAAAACCCTCCTTTAAATCGTAGAAATCCTTATTTTCCATTATCGTTCAATTTTTAATGATCTAAGTTCATGTATTAATGAAGTATTGCATCAATGGAATATGAACCTGCACCTGTCAACGCAATCCCGATTACGACAGCAATAAGAACCAGTGGATATTCATAGCCATTAGCGGTTGCCCAGATTCCGTTTTGACCATGCACTTTGACAATCGCTCCGAGCATCGCCATCGTAATCAACAGTGCAGCCAGTGGAGTGAGCAGTCCTACAGTAAATAGAGCCCCTCCCAGCAATTCCATCAATCCAGCGGCCACAGCCATCAATACCCCAGGCTTGATCCCGATTGATTCCATCCAACCACCGGTACCTTTTGGACCATAGCCGCCAAACCAGCCAAAAAGCTTCTGAGCCCCGTGCCCCACGAATAGCAATCCAACCACCAAACGTATTAACAACAATCCACTCGCCAACATAAAATCACTCTCCATATTATATTTATTATTTAAAGATTTTTAAATTAGAGATATTAGACAAAATTAAATTCATGGCTTAACGATTTGAGCCTGTTCTTTTCTTAATTTTTCAGGAGTAACATCATCTCCATTCGGATCATAAATCGTAGCATTCAAAAGTATGCTTTTGATAGAGCCTCGAAAGATTTGAAGGTATTCTTTGCGAAGATCCATTTGTTCCGTTTTTTCAATTTCAGTTAACCCAACTTCTTTTGCTTTGTTTGCCAACTGGTTAATTCTTTCTAAAATCGCAAGCATGTGTATACCTCCCTATTCAAAATTTGCTGTTGTTTTATCTTTAATTTATTTATCTTGATATAAAGATATAATATTTTATTGTTCTTGTCAACACTTTATTAAAGAGAGGAGAAAATGAATCTTTGAGTTGCTTCTCCCCCTAATATCAATGCTATCTCCATGCTGGTAATACTGGTATTTTTGTACCATCGCAGTGACCAGATCATCGTAGGTCAATGGATATCCTGATAAGATCGTCTCTTCATCTGGATATCCATCTAGTACGAATGCGAAGCACCCTTCAGTTCAACTGTATACACGTCCCGAATCCAAAACCCAACGGCTTTGAAACAGACTCTTAATCCAGCTCCTGTCCATCATTTTCAATTTGGATATGACCACAATACAGACACTGATGGGTACAGTTTTGTGTCAAGGCCGGCTGTCCCTCGATCTTCACATCACTTTTCCCATTCAGCCACGGCATGGTCAGAACTGGAACACACGGAGCCTTTTTCACGCCATAGATGTCCACCATCTCACTAGCCTGTACAGCCGGATTTAAAGGACTGGAGCAATTTCCAAAAGACTGAATGTTCACTCCTGGAACGTAATCTCCAATGTTCATTTGTGCTTTGTTTTTTACGTAGACACCATGGCTAAAAGGTCTTTTCAAACGGGTAGGTTGTGTGCCATAACTACAACTTAAGATCGCTCCTGCCACGACATAGCTTTTTTTTGCGCCCGTTCCCGGTTTCACTTGGGCTTCTTCCACTTACCCCATCCTCCTTAGTGCTTCCATCTCGACTCTTTGCACTCGAATGCCTGTAAAAGATCGGCGCAGCAGGCTTTCTGCCACAGCCAAATGGATATAGATATGAGGTTCGATCAGTCCCTCAATCCGAAAAACAAGGGGCTCTATCTCCCCCTGTCTCAGTATCAAACGCTTCAACGTACCATTGGGATACCATTCCGTTTGTGCGGACAAACAGTCCACCATCGGCGGACGAAGCACCCAGTATACCTCCTGTCTGGCCTGCTGGAAATCGGTAAGGATGGCCGCTTTCCATTTCAGTCCCGGCATATATTTCTCCAATAATACTTTCATCCGATCAGACACCAGCGGCAGGGGAAATTCCAGAAAATCCGGGTACACTGTTCGTGGATCGCTATGTACAGCCAAAAAAAGAGGATCATCCTTCTGTTGATCTCCCTCAGCTTCTGTCAGGATTTTCTCTACTTGCAAAGGAGACAGCGCAGCAGGCTCCACCCGATGTTTTACCCGCTCGTCTATCATCAGTCGAAAATATCTCAATGCAGCCACTCCTTTTTGCTAGCATCACCCCTTACCTGTGTAGACCACTCCAAACCAATGGCTCCTCTACGCTGCTCATCGGTAAAAATGACTCCTTGTACGTTTGCACCCGTAAAATCGGTTCCGATCAAACAAGCCCCTTTAAAGGATGCACCTGTCGCATCTGCTCCAACAAAGCAGGCATCCGTGAGGTCTGCCCCGTCCAAGGACGCTTTTTGTAGTAACGCCTCTTGAAAAATGGCTCCTCGTAACTGTGCATCATGAAAACGGGCTCCCTGCAAGCTCGCCCCTGTGAAATCTACGCCAGCAAAACCCAATGCCTCCCAATCCAATGAAGCATCTGATCCATATCCGGCGTTACCCATAACGACATCCAATATGGCCCCTTTCATCGAGCATCCGCTAAAATTGGCTCCATGAAGCAAGCTGTATGTCAAATCGATTCCATTTAACTCACTTTCCTGCCACACCGTTCCTACCAGGATACAGCCATGCAGACGACTATGTTCCATCCTGATTTGGCGAAAGGCTGTATAACGAAAATCCAACAGGCTATAATCCCCATCTGACAATTGAACTTGGGTCAACGCCTGATAGCTGTACGCATGTTCTTCTTTTTCCTCCAACCATGACCGGATATCATTTGCCTCCATGACTCTGCGATCTTCTCGATATACTGACACACTATGATCCAAAAATTCACCCACACGAATCTCGAACGTCTCTTCCCGCTCCAGCTCTTGAAACTCCGGTAAGCACACCGCCTGTTTCATCGCCAAGCGCACCACATTCACAACGAGCGCATGAATGTGTACCGCTGCCTCCAGCATAACCTGCTCCCATTCAAGCTCCGTTAGAGAAACATGCTGCTTCTCTACCTCCCTTCGCAATTGTCGCTGCAAATCGGTCCAGTAGGAATATGCCCAGCTTGTATCCCATTCCAATCGGATCGGCTGCGGATCAAGCATCCATAAAGCATCGGAAGCCTCTACGAGATAAGCAGGCCGTTCTTCCAGCCATGCGGTACGTAGCATGGAGTACGTGATATAACCGATCCTTCCCTTTCTTCCTTGAAGCTGCTCTCGCCGAATGTGCTGGTAATATCCCCGGAACTCTTCGACACAAGCCTGAACCCGTTGCTCCTGCGTCACCTTGAACTTCAGCGCCCAGTCTCTGCGGATGAGAAGCCACGCCTGATTCAAAATGGCATGCCATTGCGGTTCTAACTCATCAATAGACTTCTCCATTTGTACCCAACCACCACCTAAAGCTCTTCATAAATTTATGTCTTCAGGCTGACGCCATTCACCCGCTGCCCTATAGCCTAATTCGACTTTACTTCACTGCCCTTCATGTCCGCTGATCCACTCAATTGAATATGACTGCCATTGCAATCCATACGCAGCTCGCTGCCTGCCGACAAATTCATCGTTTTCCCTGCCGACAAGCTCAGATTACCACCCGCCGAGATACTTACCTGTTTATTGCTCACAATATGAATGCCTTCCTTGTCGTCCAGCTTGATAAAAATAGCACCATCTTTACCCGTCACGACCAGTTCATCCGGTCCCAAACGAATTTCTTTTCCATGAGGTGTTCGCCATATTTTCATCTGCGGATTGGAAAGCTTGTTATGTCCGCTCCCTCTGTCTGCACGTCGGACTGCACTGCCTGCTACCCCATCCTCTTCACGGCTGCCCGGAAAATAAAGTGAAACCGGGTCCCCTTTTTCCGGCATTACGTACCAGCCTGTATGTCCCCCGCCGCTATATACCGTCGAATAATTGAACCAATGCGCCTGATCGACCGCCTGCTTCTCGTCGCAATCCAGATGGATACGTACCTGATCCTGACGCACGTCCACGACCACCCCTCCTAATGAAGCGCCCGCCAGCTTTTCCTGATAGTAGCCTTTCTGCCGTAAGCCTTTATACGAGGCAAGCACATATTGATGCCGCAACAGACCCTGTCTCATTTCCGTATAAGCCTCCATGACATACAAACTGTGTCCCTGAAAGGTCAACTGAGCGCCCAAATCCAGCACCTCGTCTGTCTCCACCTCATAAAAAATAAAGTCATTTTCGTTTACCTTTGCCTGCTCATTTTCCTGAAAGTAGCGGAAAGGCAGCATCTGCTTGCGTACCGTATAACGGGTATGATCCAGTACTGCCTGTGCAGGGCTGTCTTCAATGCCAAAATAAAATTTGGGACTATCAAAACGCGACACAGGCATCAGGCTCGTATGATAGCGGGAAGCCATGCGTCTTAAAAAAGCCCAATCCGTCTCCTGATACTGGATGGCAATCCGTCCGATAGGCTCTCCACCGGTCGCTCCATCAATCACATCCAATCCCTCATAATCCTTACCAATCTGCTCCAGCATCTGAGGAATTGTCATTTTGGTATATTGAAAAGAACGGGTGCGTTGCTGAACATCCATCCGATAAGTATGGGAGATGGCCTCTACCTCCAGATAGTACACATCCCGCACAACCTTCACTTCGACCGATAGCGCAATTCCGCTGAATAGCGGCTTACTTTCACCCGATTCATTGCGCTGGCTTACCTCAATAACCGTGTTCTTTTCCGTCGTTTCCACATAGCTGTCCTGCATTTCTTCCGGGATGATCCCTGTAAAATAGAGCCGAGTATGCTCGTTGATTTTCTTCGCGAGGGTAAGGTGCTCCAGCTCAACCAACTCATAGGGATGGATTTGGATATTGTCGTAGCCCAGACTCATAGCGAATCCACTCCTCTCTCAAGCGTAGGATGTAAAAGCAATGGAACTGCATGGAGCGATTGTACTGTATTTTCCGCTACAGACAGCCATACCTCCATGTCCGATTCCATGCAATTAAACGTTCCCATCATCACCTGTCCTGCATGGGTGAACAGCAGGATTTCGTTGTACAAATTCGTATCCACGCCTGCAGCAACAAAACGGATCATCCCAATGGATAGACCAGAATGATTCACGATCACTTGAGTGCCCAGCCAATTACGGATTGGTTGTACAGATCGCAAAACGTCCGCCATTTGCTCCACAAACTCAGGAAGCTCCTCGTCCGCCAAAAATGATTCTGTCCGACTAAAGGTGATATTCACCGTTCCATCCTCCGAGGTATAAATGACCTCTGGACGATGCTCCGAAGGATATTTAAATTTGGTCTGTTCAAGTGGCATCAAGCTAAAGGATTTCGGCACGCTAACCTCAATTTCTCCGTCCAAAATCACCCTTAATTCCAGCGGAATGAGCTCATCACCTAACCGTAACGCCAAATTTTTCTCAGAAACGGAGTGATCCTGTTCGGAAATAACAGTTTGAGAAAGACTCGTATTTACGTTATTAGATGCAACATCATAATTAAGCTTATTTTTAAGACTTAAAATATGCTCGTCCATATAGTTCATAGGGTTAGTCCCTTCTTCTTAAAAAAGATGAGTATTTAATTCAAAATATAAAAGCAAAAGGGCATATTTAACAATAACCCATCTTATGTATGTATCGGCCAGAATCGAGACTTTGTTTACAGAAAGAACCATAGCATGCGTTATTTTCAATGTATATTTCTGAAATCAATATGGATAAGAGGATTGATCGGAACGGACTATGGATCGAATTGAATCCATCCTTGCTCAGAATGAAAGCAGGTATTATGACTTGGAAAGGCAGCTACCATAATACAAATGATTTTTATCAAGTGGTTTGGATAATGGGAGATTGTTGAGTTAAAATTATACTTGGTCCGGATTCGAACCTACTAAAAAGCAAAAACCCGCTCATAGAGCGGAGAAGTGGCGACGGATCTAAACTGAAACTAATGCAATTAAATGAGAGAGTAGCCCTTCAAACCAAAAAAAAGCCAGTGCCGACGAAAGCATCATTCAACGCGAAGTCCGTACCACCTCTATTCAAGAATACTACACAAAATAATTTTAGTTAATTCAAATTGTCCTTGTAATATTCATAATATGCTTTTCTCAAATAGAATTTCATCACGAATTGTAATACCATTATTTGATATTTTTGGTGTATTAGGTTTTATAATCCTTGCCTTTTCAACAGAGTTTGGGAATATTTTCGCAATTTGATAACCCTTTTTTTGATAAAATAAAAAAGCATGCAAGTTATCATTAGTTGTTACTAATTTTATTTTGCAACATCCGCTCTTTTTTGATACTGCTTCCACCTCATTCAATAACGCAGTACCAATTCCCTTATTTTCATCTTTGCTATCTAAAGAAATGATTTCACATTCATTATCACTTATAACATAAGTGATTAATCCCATAATCTTTTCTTTATGATCTACGACAGCAAATCCATCTAACTCATCACATTGATAGATCCCGCTAGAAATCACCATTTGTGGAGTTCCCCAATTACAAATAAAAAAATCGGTTATCATTTTTTTATCAAATTCTTTTGTATCAACTACGCAAGATTTCCCCTCCATCTTATAACTTTATAAATTGTCATTTTTCATCTAAGTATTATATCTAAAATAGGCCAAATACAAGCTTTGGATGTGAATGCAATAGAATAAAAGCTATTAAAAGAAAAAGCAGCCATCAACAGAAGAAAATCTGTGATGGCTGCTTTTTGTCTTTCAGGACCACATCACCAGCTGGAACCATCTTGAGATCAAGTAGTTCATCGGCGGCTATGTATAAAAGCTGACCGCTACAAGGAAAACATAGAAGTCATCTTTAAGCTACAAAGTTGTGGATTTGATCGATGGAGGCGAGGGGAGTCGAACCCCTGTCCGAAGATAACGTAACATAAGCTTCTACGGGTGTAGTTACAGACAGATATCACTTCCACTGGAGACTAGTCATACGGGTTTATTCTACACAATTTAGCCGTTGCTTAAGCTTAGTAATCATCAATTTATTATCAACAGCGATAGAGTACTGCAAATGATAATACATAACCGCTTCATCTTCTGGAAGCAATATACCCAAACAATTCAGCATTTGAACCCATCTTAAGTCATTTTTATCTAATGCTTCTGTAAAACTTTCCACCAAATGCTCAACAGGTAGATTTAAGTACTCCTGTTTTTCTTTTAGTTTATTTAAATAATACCGTTGAAACACATTATCTTCTTCCGATAGTTCAATTCCATTGATGAATTCATTTATAAATGTTAATTTTTCATCCATGTTTATATCAGAGAAGGTTGAATATACTTCATCCACCTTTTGATAAAGGGTGGCTAACCATTTTCTGTTTTGAATAATATCTATTGAAGCACTTTCTAAACATATATCATCCAGAAGATCGTTTGAAACAAAAAAACTCTCTGTTTCTCTCCAGATCACCTCAAAATTTCTCTCATCAACCCTTCTTCCCAATAGGTCGGCAACCACCTGCGGCCTAAGGTTATCATAGTATCTTTGTTTCGGTTTATTCAGGATAATATTTTGCATCAATGACCAAGAACTTATGGCATAGTTTTCTTCAAAGTGAACGGGTGTTACATCCCGATTATACTCTTCGTCGGCAATAAAATATTTTGAAACATCTAAAACATAGGGATTATATTTATTTATAACATACTCTTCGAGTTCATAAAGTTGTTTATTATAAATCGCATTTCCAAAATGCAACATCGCAGGAGGAGTATCCTTAACCTCTCCATCTCTCGATATATAATGATTACAACCTCTAGTTCTAACCAGTATTATATTTCCTCCAAATTTCTCAATCATTTTCTCCCAATATAGATCTATATATCCATACCATAACCAACTTGGAATTTCCAAGAAATTAATGGACTGGAATTGTTCCGATTCACTTTTATAGGCTGCCGTATTATAAAATGAATAATCATAAGTAGAGAAAGTCGTATTTTTATATACAGCTACCGGCTGGCAAAGGTCAAAAAAATCAATCACTAGGAAATCAGCACTAGAATTCAGAAGGATTGGAACAGTGTTTTTTTCAATACCGTTTCGTAAACAACGATGAGAATACTCACTATTAAAAAAAAGCAACTCTTCAGATCTTGTAGAAATATTTGCAGGAGGCATCATACTAGATACAATATTATTTCTGCTTAAATAACTATTAACTGATATATTAGTGTCTTTATTAACGTTGAAAATATCTCTGCTTAAGCATGAACCATGCACGTCTACCAATACCATTTAAGAGCCTCCAATGTTTTACATAGATAGTGGTACTACGATGAAAATTATTCATGGTCTGTATAAATGGCTCTATTCCTCCTTAGGAATCAATCTTGTCAATCCCAAAGCTCAACGCTTAATATGATTATCGGCAGCATACACAAGGAAGATTAGACGCATTTTAAATAGCCTGGATGCGAGGCAATGGCATTTCATATTTTCAACAAACCGGCTTTGCATTTCTGCGATGATTGAAATGGCTCAATTGGCGGTTAATAATTGACATTGGCTCACTCGCTAATATATCGAATCGTCCCTCACGTCCGGCGTGGTAGGCAAATCACTTTTCGGTATAACTTGAGTGATTCATCATCAAGCTATCTATAAATGCTTGTTTAATAGAGAGCTCCTCAAATCTTATTAGAACTCCAACAACTCCTTCAAGATAGCAGAACTCCTTAACATAAACTCATTTTTAAGGAATGCAGATCTAAGTATTCAATATCCAATCTGTTGACAAGCTAGAAGTCAAATACAATAAGACTGCCAACATTTATTTTACCTCACTTTGGACTATGCGACAGGGAAATTAAAGTAAGCAAAAAAGCGACCCATCAAGGCCGCTTTTCATAATACTACATATGGAGGCGAGGGGAGTCGAACCCCTGTCCGAAGATAACGACACATAAGCTTCTACGGGTGTAGTCACAGTTTTGATGTCACCCGAGTATCGCCCCGTAACCGGCTATACGTTGGGTCAGCCTGATTGTCTTCTTCAGCACACCCCAGGCGGAGATGTGGCAGCGTATCCCACTATAGGTTAGCCCCTACATCCGGCACATGGGCGATACAGGAGAGGAGCACGCTCACAGGTTATTAAGCTGCGAAAGCGTAGTTGTTTTGTTGTTTGCCGTTTAATAGGCTTTAGCGTTGATGAAGTGGACGCGTCCCCACTACCCGCTACCCATGCTCGAACTATCCCCGTCGAATCCATAAACGCCCCCTTATTATAAAAGGGCTCCACGGATAAATCCGGAAATACCGGAGCATAAGTGCATAATATCAAAAGCTGAATCCTAAGATCCAACACTCGAATCAAGTTAAATCCAAGATCTTTGAAAACTTACTACTTCGTTAGTATAACATATTACATGTCATAACGAAACGGATTAAAGCCATTCTAGCTCGATAAAATAGCACCATTACAGGAACAAGTAACTTATCCACGTAATTTGTACCATACAGAGTAAGCAAACTGCTTATCTCGCTATTTTTTGCTTCTCGCGCAGAGCACGTTGGATATCACGCTGTGCATCACGTTTAGCAGCTGTTTCTCGCTTATCATACTGCTTTTTACCTCTACCCAGTCCAAGCAGCAGTTTGGCATAACCGTTGCGAACATATATCTTGAGCGGCACGATGGTGTAGCCTTCCTGTTTGGAGAGACCAATAAGCTTACGAATCTGCTCTTTATGCAGCAACAGCTTACGCGTGCGCGTCGGATCGGTCGGATTGTTACGATTACCTTGTTCAAAAGGGCTAATATGCATATTGTGAATATGAATTTCGCCATTACGGATCGTAGCAAAAGCATCGCTTATATTAGAGCGACCATTCCGCAGAGACTTAATTTCCGTTCCCGTTAACACCATGCCCGCCTCGTAGGTGTCCTCAATAAAATAGTCATGGGAAGCTTTTTTGTTCTGGGCGAGCACTTTCCCGTCTGCCTTCTTACCCATGAATACCACTCCTTATGAATAACTTAGATTCAATCTAGAATTCCTGCTACAAAGAGCTACCTAGAAATATATTGTAACAAATTTCGGAGGGTAAAAGCAAGAAAGGTCAAGCCTTTTACATTTCTCATTACACTTATTGCACACTAAAACCAAGCGGCTTCTATCCATTACTACAGACAGAAACCGCTCATATTCTAAGCATCCTTAAGCTTCATTCACTGCTCTCGGAAGCCCCAATCTCCTAACAAGTAAGTTATATCAACCTACTTTTTCTTTTTCCGTACAAACCCAGCGGTGCTATTCCCACCGTTACCGCCCTTTTTTTTCCGTTTGCGACGTGCTGCGCCTTCGCCACCTGGTCTGGCATCACTACCTGGGGTAGCTGCATCACCAATGAATATCCCGCTGGCAGACGTCTTCTTCCGTCGCTTGCTTGCACCCGTTGCTGGCGAATTGTATCCGCCCTTGCCACTACCAAAGCCGAAGCTGCCTGGCGAGCCTGTACCGACACCGTTTCCACCACCGCGACCTGCGCGACCTGTGGTGCTGATTCCTCCGTTGCCGCCCTCTTTAGGCTTTCCAGCCGCCTCACGACCGCCTTTACGCTCTCTACCAGCCTTGTCCTTACCGCCCTTACGATCACGTCCTTCTCGGCCTCTGCCTTTAGCACGGCCCTCGCCACGTGCAAAATCTCCACCCTGGCCCGAGCCTCCCGTCCGTTCGCGACGTTGCCGTTGCTTCATATCGACGAGTTCAAAGTCAATTGTGTAATCTTCCATATTCACACGCGCGACGCGAACCTTAACCTCATCCCCAATGCGGAATACCTTAGAGGTGCGTTCTCCGATTAACGCCATATGCTGCTCGTCAAAATGATAATAGTCGTCCGTAAGTGCACTCAGACGCGTTAAGCCCTCGACTGTGTTGTCCAGCTCAATGAACATCCCAAAGCTGGTTACACTGCTGATGATCCCTTCGAACTCCTCGCCAACCTTGTCCAGCATGTATTCAGCCTTTTTCATTTGCTCTGTGTCGCGCTCTGCATCCACAGCCACACGTTCACGCTCGGAGGATTGCTGAGCAATATCTGGCATGCGTGCAGTCAAATATTCCTGACGCTCGTCTGTTAAAGCCCCGCCATTCTCCAATACCTCACGAATGACACGGTGAATTACCAAGTCAGGGTAACGACGAATCGGTGATGTAAAATGAGAGTAATACTCCGCAGCCAGTCCAAAATGTCCTGTAGACTCCGCATCATATTTTGCCTGCTTCATCGAACGCAGCATCATTGTGCTAAGCACCGTTTGCTCCTTCGTACCCTGAATGTCTTCTAACAATGTTTGCAGTGCTCGCGGATGAATGGAATTTCCTCGGCCTTTGATCTGATGACCAAAATTAGCTGCAAAAGCCATAAAGTTTTGCAGCTTCTCTGGGTCGGGGTCCTCATGAATCCGGTACAAGAACGGTACCTTGAGCCAGTGAAAATGTTCGGCTACCGTTTCATTGGCCGCCAGCATAAACTCTTCAATAATTTGTTCGGCTATCGTACGATCCCTCTTCACAATATCGACAGCTTTGCCTTCATCATCTACAATCACTTTGGCCTCATCAAAATCAAAATCAACTGCACCGCGGCGCATCCGATTCGCACGCAGCTTCAATGCTAAATCCTTCATCGTACGGAATACATCAACCAGGTCCTTGTACCGTTCCATCAGTTCTGCATCTTCCTCTTCGAGGATTTTGCGAACGTTAGTATAGGTCATCCGTTCCTTCGTTTTAATCACGCTGGTGAAAATATCATGCTTTACGACCTTCATATGCTCATTGAATTCCATCTCACAGGATAAAGTCAGTCGATCCACCTGAGGATTCAATGAACAAATTCCGTTTGAAAGTCGATGAGGAAGCATTGGAATGACACGGTCAACCAAATACACACTACAACCGCGGTTATATGCCTCCAGATCCAGCTTTGAGTTCTCACGCACATAATACCCTACGTCAGCAATATGAACGCCCAGACGATAGTTTCCGTTCGGCAAACGCTCTACATTAACCGCATCATCGAGGTCTTTGGCATCCTCCCCGTCAATGGTGACAATGATCTTATCGCGCAAATCACGCCGTCCCTGACGTATAATCTCCTCTTCCGTAATCGCATCAGGAGCCTCATCCGCTTCCGCCATCACTTCATCCGGAAAAGCTTCTGGGAGCTGATGCTTGCGAATAACGGACAAGATGTCAACGCCCGGATCATCCTTATGACCCAGCACCTCCAGCACTTCGCCTTCTGCCGCTGCACGTCCTTCCGGATAGCTCACAATACGCACGACGACCTTTTGTCCGTTTACAGCTCCGTTAAAGCTGTCCTTAGGAATGAAAATGTCCCGGTTAATACGTTTATCATCCGGCAAAACAAAACCGTATGCTTCGTGGCTCTGAAACACACCGACTACCTGAAGCACTGCGCGCTTCACGATTCGCACAACTTCGCCTTCTAGTCGGCCACCCGCAGGTCCCTTTGATGTTACTCTTACCAGTACCGTATCTCCATTCATCGCGCTCTTTAAGTCGTTAGCATGAATGTATACATCCGGGTGCTCCCGGTCCTCTGGAATCAAAAAAGCAAAGCCCTTGGCATGGGCCTGCAAACGCCCGCGCTGCAAATCCATCCGTTCTGGAACACCATAACGGTTCGTACGGGTCAGCAGAATTTTCCCGTCTTCCTCCAATGCGTTCAAGAGCTTAAGAAATTCACGAAACTCTTCTGCATCCTTAATGTCAAAATGTTGCTCCAGCTCCTGGTATGTCATAGGCTTGTATGCGGTCTCGCGCATGAAATCAAGTAGTTGTTGCTCTGTTATCATAATTTTGTCCACCTCGGGTGACCTTTAATTTTCAGTAATAAATCCGCATGTTCCTTGTTCCTGATACAAGGCTCTTTATATACTCATACCCTAGTATACACGAATTTAATCGACGGCATCCCTGCCTGTCCAAAATCCAAAAAAGCCCCCGTTTCCCGTGAAACGAAGGCTTAAGGTGTATATTTATCTTATTTTGCGAAAAATGCAACCAAAACGGAAACGATCATAAAACATGCACCCAAAACAGCAGTTACGCGTTGTAAAATCAAATCCATACCGCGAGCTTTGGTCTTGCCGAACAGATGCTCAGCACCGCCAGAGATGGCACCGGACAAACCTGCGCTTTTCCCCTTTTGCAGTAACACAACCGCAATAACAGCAATCGAGAACACAACGAGCAGCACTTTCAAAAAGATTTCCATGAAAAATCCCACCTCCTGAGCTTATACATCTGTTTTGCAAAACAACACAGCCTCTTTTATGAAAACATGCACATATCATGCTTTAAATAGCCGGAAATTAACGCAAAACACTATTTTCATTCTACCACAGCTTCCAGTAGATAACAACAGCTACAGCAAGACACTTAGCCATTAAGCTTCTGTAGATAATAGATTATCCATAACAAAAAACAGACCTGCTTGCATATAGCGAGCAGGTCTGTTTTATTATGCGCAAAAGCTTCGAGCGTCCTGACCCTATGATAAATCATAGGCCCGAGACACCACCAGCATTTTTGGCAATATTATTTTTTCAGGTTGTAGAAAGATTTCAGGCCGTGGTATTGAGCCAGTTCACCCAGTTGATCCTCAATGCGGAGCAATTGGTTGTACTTCGCAATACGGTCAGTACGGGAAGGAGCACCAGTTTTGATTTGGCCTGCATTTGTTGCAACAGCGATATCAGCGATTGTGCTGTCTTCGGATTCACCGGAACGGTGAGAGATTACAGCTGTGTATCCTGCGCGTTTAGCCAATTCGATAGCATCGAATGTTTCAGTCAGCGTACCGATTTGGTTTACTTTGATCAGGATAGAGTTACCGATGTTTTCATCGATACCTTTAGCCAGACGCTCTGTGTTAGTTACGAACAGGTCGTCACCAACCAATTGGATTTTGTTGCCCAGTTTTTCAGTGAGCAATTTCCAACCTTCCCAGTCATCTTCGGAGCAACCATCTTCAATAGTGATGATTGGGTATTTATCAACCCAAGAAGCAAGCAGGTCAACGAACTCAGCAGAAGTGAAGGATTTGCCTTCGCCTTCCAAAGTGTATTTTCCATCTTTGAAGAACTCAGTGGAAGCAACGTCCATACCGAGGAATACGTCAACGCCTGGTTTGTAACCAGCTTTTTCGATCGCTTCGATAATAGTGGACAGAGCTTCTTCGTTGGATTTGAAGTTAGGAGCAAAACCACCTTCATCACCAACAGCTGTGTTCAAGCCTTTGGAATTCAGTACGGATTTCAGGTTGTGGAAGATTTCTGCGCCAACACGCAGAGCTTCTTTGAATGTAGGAGCGCCTACAGGCAGAACCATGAATTCTTGTACGTCAACGTTGTTGTCGGCATGAGCACCACCGTTAACGATGTTCATCATTGGTACTGGCAATTGTTTAGCGTTGAATCCGCCCAGGTAAGTGTACAGTGGCAAGCCCAGAGCTTCAGCAGCAGCGCGAGCTACAGCCATGGATACAGCCAGAATTGCATTCGCACCCAGTTTACCTTTGTTTGGAGTACCGTCCAATTTGATCATCAATGTATCGATTTCTACTTGGTTCACAGCATCCAAGCCGATTACTTCAGGAGCAATAATTTCGTTCACGTTTTTAACAGCTTGCAGAACGCCTTTACCCAGGTAACGGGATTTGTCGTTATCGCGAAGCTCTACAGCTTCGTGAGCGCCTGTGGATGCACCAGAAGGAACGATAGCGCGACCAATCGCACCGGATTCCAGATATACTTCAACTTCAACCGTAGGGTTACCACGGGAGTCGAGGACTTCGCGAGCGTACACGTCAGAAATAATAGTCATTTGTACTTAATCTCCTTTGTAATTCATAATTTATTGGACAAGCCTATACTTATTAAATCAAGCTTACTTGCGGGATGCAATCATAGATTTTCCTGTCATTTCCGCAGGTTGCGGAAGTTGCATCAAATCCAGAAGCGTTGGAGCTACGTCAGCCAGAATTCCATGCTCACGCAGAACGATATTTTCGTCAGTCAAAATGAACGGAACCGGATTCGTTGTGTGAGCTGTGAACGGACGTCCCTGCTCATCAATTTCCATATCCGCGTTACCATGGTCAGCGATGATAATTACCACGCCACCTTTGGCTTTAACTGCATCTACAACACGTCCAACACATTCATCCGTCGTCTCTACTGCCTTAATTGTTGGTTCCAGCATACCGGAGTGTCCAACCATATCCGGATTGGCAAAGTTCAGGATAATCGCATCATGCTTGTCAGCTTCGATTTCCTTAACAGCAGCATCCGCTACTTCATACGCACTCATTTCAGGCTGCAGATCATATGTAGCCACTTTAGGCGAATTGATCAAAATACGAGTTTCGCCAGGAAGCTCCACATCGCGTCCGCCACTGAAAAAGAAAGTAACGTGCGGATACTTTTCTGTCTCAGCAATACGCAATTGCTTTTTGTTGTTTTGTACCAGCACTTCACCAAACGTGTTGTCCAGATTTTTCGGTTCATAGGCAACAAAGCCTCCAACCGTTTCACTGAACAAGGTCAGGCAAACAAAGTGCAGATCCTTAGGCCATTTTGGCCCACGGTCAAAACCACGGAAATCTTCATTGGTAAATACTTGAGACAATTGAATCGCACGGTCAGGACGGAAATTCAGGAATACGACAGAGTCATTGCTTTCGACCAGCCCTACAGGGCTTCCATCAGCCTTCACAATAACAGTTGGTTCCACGAATTCATCGAACACTGACTTTTCATACGATTCCTTCAATGCTTCGAGTGGGTCGGTGTATTGAGGACCTTCACCGTATACGATTGCACAGTAAGACTTCTCAACACGTTCCCAACGTTTGTCGCGGTCCATTGCATAATAGCGCCCTTGTACGGTTGCAATTTGGCCAATGCCCACTTCCTGAATTTTAGCGACCAGTTGTTGCATAAAGCCTACGCCGCTATCAGGCATAACGTCACGTCCATCCATGAAAGCATGAATGTACACTTCAGTTAATCCTTCTTTTTTAGCCAGATCCAGCATAGCGAACAGATGGCTGATATGGCTATGCACACCACCGTCGGACAGAAGTCCGTACAGGTGAAGTTTAGTGTTGTTCTTCTTCGCATGTTGCACGGCTTTAACCAATGTTTCATTGTCGAAGAACTCGCCTTCACGGATGGACTTCGAAATACGAGTCAAATCTTGATATACAATTCGACCTGCGCCGATATTCAAGTGACCTACTTCGGAGTTACCCATTTGTCCTTCCGGCAGACCCACCGCTTCACCAGAAGCCGTCAACGTGGTATGTGGATACTGTTTTAAATACCGGTCGTAATTCGGTTTGTTGGCCTGTGCAACCGCATTGCCTTCCACAGTGTCACGCAGTCCGAATCCGTCCATAATAATTAAAGCTACCGGTTTTGGTGCTGTCATCTTACTTCGCCCCCTCAACAAGCGCGATGTACGACGCCGGTTGAAGACTGGCACCGCCCACGAGCGCGCCGTCGATATCGCTTTGACCCAGGTACTCAGTAACATTTTCAGGTTTTACACTACCACCGTACTGAATACGTACAGCATTTGCTGTATTTTCATCATACAGCTCTTTAATCAGACTACGGATGTAGGAAATCACTTCATTCGCATCCTGCGAAGTGGAGGATTTGCCTGTTCCAATGGCCCAGATTGGCTCATAAGCAACTACGACTTGTGCTGCTTGATCTTTAGCCAGACCAGCAAAAGCTGCTACAGTTTGCACTTTTACAACTTCTTTGGTTTGACCTGCTTCACGGTCTTCCAGCTTTTCGCCTACACATACAATTGGTGTCAGGCCATGACGGAATGCTGCATGAACCTTTTTGTTCACCGTTTCGTCTGTTTCGTTGAAATACTCACGACGCTCGGAGTGTCCGATCACAACGTAGTCTACGCCCAGATCTTTAAGCATTCCGCCGCTGATTTCACCTGTAAATGCGCCATCTTCTGCAAAGTGCAGGTTTTGTGCGCCGATTTTAATAGATGTGCCTTTTACTGCTTCAACCAGAGCAGGAAGATTTGTAAATGGAGCACATATAACGCTCTCCACTCCTGCAACCTCTGCTTTACCTTTGATCTCTTCGATGAAGGTTTTAGCTTCTGGTACGGTTTTGAACATCTTCCAGTTACCCGCGATAATCGGTGTTCTCAATGGTTTCAACTCCTAACTATTAGGTGCCCTAAAGCCTTTATTACGCGTAATGCGTTTGATTATTTATCGTTAAGTGCAACAACACCCGGAAGTGCTTTGCCTTCCATGAATTCCAGGGATGCGCCGCCGCCAGTGGAGATGTGATCCATTTTGTCAGCCAAGTGGAATTTTTCAGCCGCAGCCGCAGAATCACCGCCACCAATGATGGTGTATGCTTCTGTTGTAGCACAAGCTTCCGCTACTTCACGAGTACCGCCAGCGAAAGGCTCGATTTCAAATACACCCATTGGTCCATTCCAAACAACCAATTTGGAGTTTTTGATAACATCTGCATAAATTTTACGAGTTTTCGGTCCGATATCCACGCCTTCCCAATCTGCAGGAATGCCGTCGATGTCCACAATGTTCGTGTTCGCTGTAGCACTGAAATCGTCAGAGATAACGATATCCACAGGAAGGTAGAAGTTTTTGCCAAGCTTCTTCGCTTTTTCAATAAATCCAAGAGCTACGTCCAGTTTGGATTCATCCAGCAAAGATTGACCCACTTCATGACCTTGAGCTTTGAAGAATGTATAAGTCAAACCGCCGCCAATAATTACGTTATCTGCAATGTTCAGCAGGTTGTCGATTACGTCGATTTTGTCTTTTACTTTGGAACCACCAATAATGGCTGTAAAAGGACGATCTGGATTCGACAAAGCTTTACCAATAACAGACAACTCTTTTTCCATCAGCAAGCCGGAAACAGCCGGAAGGAAATGCGCGATACCTTCTGTAGAAGCATGAGCACGGTGTGCTGCACCAAAAGCATCATTCACGAAAATGTCAGCCAGTTCAGCAAATTGCTTAGCCAGTTCAGGATCATTTTTCTCTTCTCCTGGGTAGAAGCGTACATTTTCAAGCAATAGCACATCGCCGTTTTGCAGTTCAGCCACTTTCGCTTTAACAGCTTCACCAACTGCTTCGTCCACTTTAACAACTGGCTTTTTCAGCAGTTCGGACAAACGTACACCAGCAGCAGTCAGACGCATGGATTCAACGACTTGACCCTTTGGACGTCCAAAGTGACTCGCCAAAATAACTTTTGCACCTTTTTCAATCAGGTAGTTAATGGTTGGCAAGGTTTCGCGAATACGCTTGTCATCTGTAATTTTACCATCTTCAACCGGAACGTTAAAATCTACACGAACAAACACCCGTTTTCCATTCAGTTCTATATCACGTACGCTCTTTTTGTTCATCTCCATATTCCTCCGCACCCTTATAATTTTACGAAACAGGAATTTAAGGCACATTTTGATATATAAAGAGCGGAAACAATAACACCTGTTTCCGCTCTATGATGTTGCTCGATAAGGAAATTCTTATTTAGCCAATTTAGCGAAGTATTCCAAAGTACGGATCAATTGTGCAGTGTAGGACATTTCGTTGTCGTACCAAGCTACAGTTTTAACCAGTTGTTTGTCGCCAACAGTCAGAACTTTAGTTTGAGTTGCATCAAACAGGGATCCGAAAGTCAGACCTTTGATGTCAGAAGAAACGATTTGATCTTCAGTGTATCCGTAAGTTTCAGGATCGGAAGCTTCTTTCATCGCTGCGTTGATTTCTTCAGCAGTTACGTTTTTCTCCAGAACTGTTACCAGCTCAGTCAGGGAACCTGTTGGTACTGGAACACGTTGAGCTGCGCCATCCAATTTACCTTTCAGCTCAGGGATAACCAGACCGATTGCTTTAGCAGCACCAGTAGTGTTAGGGATGATGTTTTCAGCTGCTGCGCGAGCACGACGGAAGTCACCTTTAGCATGTGGAGCATCCAAAGTGTTTTGGTCGCCAGTGTAAGCGTGAATTGTAGTCATCAAGCCTTCAACGATACCAAATTTGTCTTGCAATGTTTTAGCCATAGGAGCCAGGCAGTTAGTTGTGCAAGAAGCACCGGAAATTACAGTTTCAGATCCGTCCAGAATTTCATGGTTTACGTTGTAAACGACAGTTTTCATGTCGCCAGTAGCTGGAGCGGAGATAACAACCTTTTTAGCGCCGCCTTTCAAATGTTTCTCAGCAGCTTCTTTAGTTGTGAAGAAACCTGTGCATTCCAGAACGATGTCTACACCCAGGTCTCCCCAAGGCAATTCTTCTGGGTTACGGTTAGCCAAAACTTTAACTTCTTTACCGTTTACTTTGAAGAAACCATCATGTACTTCTACTTCCCCTTGGAAAGTACCTTGTGTTGTATCATATTTCAACAGATGCGCCAGCATTTTGGAATCTGTCAAGTCGTTAATTGCTACTACTTCAATACCTTCTACGTCTTGAATACGGCGGAAAGCAAGGCGTCCAATACGTCCGAAACCGTTAATACCAACTTTAACTGTCATGAGTGAGTTCCTCCCAAAGTTCGTTTAGTTTAGTTTTATATATTCAAGACAGACCCGAAAGCCCGTCAAGACAACACAATTAAAAAACCTTATCAATCTCTTAAATAACGGCTTACAATCTCGGCAGCAGCGCCTTCGTCGGTGACAAGAATGTCTTCCTGTCCGAAACGCAATACCGCATGAATAGCAGCCGCCTTGCTCTTGCCTCCAGCCACACCTAACACCGTCTCCGTGCGCCTGATGTCCTCCAAACGGAGTCCAAGCGTCAGCATTCTGTGAACAACGACGCCGTCTTCGTTAAAATAATAACCAAACGATTCGGCGACCGCGCCCTCATTGCTGATCTGGGCAAAGGTTTCAGGGTCAAGCTTGCGTCTGTGGGCCATTGCTATGGCGTTGCCTATCCCGTGAATGATAATACGACTCTCTCGAATCAGGCTCAATATATCCTGAATATTCGTATCCTCAAGCAAGGAGTTGTAAGCATGATTGCTGAGCAAATCCGGTACATGGAGCAGACGGTATTGAGCGCCGACCTTGCGAGCCATCGTGGAAGCAATTGTATTTGCCTGCATTTCCATGCTCTCTCCCAAACCCCCGCGTGCCGGTACAAACCATCCGCCTTTAAGCGGGCCGTTAGCAGGTAATGTCAGTTGTTCCGCCACATCTGCAATCGTCGTGCCACCTGTTACAGCGACCACGTCCTCGTCATCCATAACACTCAGCAGCGCCTTTGCGCCAGCACGGCCCAGTTCCTGCTTCGCTAACGGTGAAGCATCCGAATCCCCTGGAACGACAATCACCTTCCTCAAACCGTAGGCTTGACGAATCTGATCCTCCAATTGGGACAGGCCGAACAAGTTGTTCGCAATCGGCTCCAGCTGTTCCAGCAGATCCAGTCCTGCTTTGCTCACCTTCATGCCCACACTCTCAATCTCAATTAGCCCTTGCGCTTTAAGGAGATCAGTCTCAGCGCGCAGTACGCGCTCGGTCATATCCAGTGAAGCTGCCAGTGTTCTGCGTCCAATAACTTCGGACAGCATAATCTGATGCAGGATCGTGTACCTTTTTTTCAAAACATCCATGAGGTCGGGCAGAAGCTGCTTCTGTATTTCTAATATCTTTCGCATGCTTTCCACTCCCGCACACTTCTAAGTTCTGTCTCTATGCTATATCTCTAACTGGTCTTAAAATGTCCCGGGATAACTTTTTAAGTCCCACGTATATCTTACCCAATATTTGCTTCACATGCAAGTCTATCTGAACCTATATTTCTCAACTTTTTATGTGAATATGCGCACGTAATAAAAGCTTGCAATTCAATGCCGTATATCATATAATCATCTTTGTTTCCAAATTAATTAGTTAGTTGCTTGTAATGTTCATCTGTGCGCCCGTGGTCCAACGGATATGACGTAGGCCTCCGGAGCCTGAGATCGAGGTTCGATTCCTCGCGGGCGCGTCGTTTTATATGATTGGCTAAATGTTCCATATAATGTTTTTAACCAAAAAGAGCGCTGAGCGCTCTTTTTTTAATCAATAGTTTGACTTTCTTTGACTTTTTGTTTGAAATTGTTTATCATGTGGTTAATACGGTAACAGTTTATAAATAGGGATGTGTAATCGGCATATCCACCAAATCCACTAACGATATTTAAGGGAGGTTTTTTGACGTGAGCTATGTTCCTATGGTAGTAGAACAAAGTAACCGCGGCGAACGCGCCTATGACATTTATTCCAGACTGTTGAAGGATCGCATTATTTTGTTGGGCTCGGACGTCAATGACGTTGTAGCCAACTCAATTATTGCACAAATGCTGTTTTTGGCTGCTGAAGATCCTGAAAAAGACATTCACTTGTATATTAACAGTCCTGGCGGTTCCATCACAGCTGGTATGGCCATTTTCGATACGATGCAATACATTAAACCTGACGTATCTACCATTTGTGTAGGTATGGCTGCTTCCATGGGTGCTTTCTTGCTGAATGCAGGTGCCAAAGGCAAACGTTTTGCCTTGCCAAACAGTGAAATTATGATTCACCAACCACTGGGCGGTGCACAAGGACAGGCAACGGATATCGAAATTCGCGCCCGTCGCATTCTGAAAATGCGTGACAAATTGAACCGCATTCTCGCAGATCGCACAGGTCAACCACTGGAACGCATCGAAAAAGACACAGACCGTGACTATTTCATGTCCGCTGATGATGCCAAAGAATACGGTATTATTGATAAAGTGTTAACTAGCTCCTCTCCAGAAGGTGTATAAGAAAAGTGGTTTACTTCTGAATAGCTGGTAAATAGAAAGGCTGCCTCGGATTTTTGTATCCAGTAGGCAGCCTTTTTGATTTGCTATTTTTTAAAAATATAGGTCATCCAAATTATTGATTTTGTCCCGCAAAAGGCTTTCCGCCCTGAGGTAGCAGTTGAGCGAACGAGTAAGTAAACTCCGGAATTCCATACGCGTATGGGGCATAATCATACAAATCAAACACGATGGTTACTCCACTATTGGTCACATAAAAATTCTGATCTGCGGCCAACTCTTTAAATTTTTCAAAACCTTCGCCAGCCTGGAGCGCATCAATTTTTTTCTTCAAATCAGCATTCAAAAATTTTTTATAGTTCGGATTTGCCTTCAATACGTCAGACAATTGCAGCAGCTTGCCATCAGCGAGCGAGAACGTGTATCCTTTACGCGCCGTCATGCCATGTGCGCCACCTGTATACGAGTAGTCCTGCATAATCACACTTAGAATACCGTCCTTGTTATAGGCAATTGCAAAATCATTCTCGAAATCATACGGTCTTTCTGCTGTAACCTCTCCCTCTGCCACCATCTTTTTGCCTGCTGCCAATACTGTCTCTGCATGCTTTTTTAGCACATTATTAATGGTCTGTTGAGCCTCAGGATTCAGCTGGCTGCCGCTGATTTGTGGATACTTAATCTTATAAGATACCTTTGCATTGCTCGAAGCTGGAAGCGTCTGAGATGCAATTGTGATTGGATTTAGCTGGCTTTTACTCAATGTTACGGTTTTCTGAGCTGCATTCCACTGAGCATCGATACCCAGATAGTCTTTCAGCAGACTCATAGGAATGTACAGCTTCCCGGCGATCATTTTGGCATCCATGCTGCGCGTGTTGATTCCGTTCACATTGACATAGGCATCCGAGGAGGAGACCACGATATAGAGCTTGTTGTACCCACTCCCCACTGTATATGTCCCTTCTTTGGTGTCATAGCTCACCGGAATTCCCAAGCTGTCACGCAGTGCTGCCACTGGAATCATGGTGTTCCCGTTCACTTGAATACCTTTAGCGGCCAACGTTTTACCATTCCATTGGATGGCGATCCCTGGTTGCTGTGTTGTCGCTTGCTGCTGTTTGGTCGATGCTGCCCCAATATAGGAAACGGGAATAACCGCAACCCCTGCTAAAATTCCCGCTGCCAGCAATGCTGAGCCCCATTTTTTTGTATGTTTGTTCATCGTAAGTATTCCTCCTATTGCAAATCTGTATAATCTATGTGTTTTGATCACTTTTCTTATTATATCTATACCCTATTGTATGTAGTTTACAATCTGTACACTCCTTGATTTCAATCTGTACACCTAACAGCCATTAGCTATGACAGACTCATTACAAAACGGTTTCAATAGACAAAAGAAGCCAACAAGTCATCCTGCAATGTTGCAGGCGCTTGCGGCTCCGCTTAATGGTCTATACTAGTTCATCTCATATTGGGCAGACACTTGGACTTTCACCGTTACTTGACCCGACTGTATCTCTGTTCCGCCACTCATATCCATGAGCGCTTTGGACATGGCATTCTCACGTTGTGTGTAAACCTGAGCTTCCCCGCCATCTACTGTCACATTCACCAGAGCTCCTAAACCGCGTTTAGCTGATTTTGCTACGGCACTTGCTTTGGATTGAGCATTATCCAACGCCTTTGCAATTGCTGCTTCCTCATAAGCGGAAGGATTCTCTACGGAAAACTGTATATTATCTACGTTGTTTGCACCGGAATTTGTAGCCTCATCCAACAGTTGACCAATTTTATCCAAATTGCGATATTTCACTGAAAGTGTATGGTTGGCCATGTAGCCTTTGAGCTTCTGTCCTTCTTTCTCGTTATAGGTATAGTTAGGCTGTACAGAGAACTGGCTTGTCTGAATATCGTCTGCACTAATGCTCCATTTTTCTTTTAACAGCTGTGTAACCTTGTTTATTTTCGCAGCATTGGCTTTTTGAGCTGCAGCAGCGGTGTTTCCTTCCGATTGCACACCAATAGAGAGATAAGCGATATCTGGCTTAGCCATTATTTCACCACTTCCACTCACGTTAATTACACCATTCGCCGTCGTCGCCGTTGCTGCATAAGCGCGATCAGCTCCCGTCCACAGCCCTCCTGCTACTCCTCCAGCTAATAATGCTCCTGCAAGAATTGCTGTGCTTACTGTTTTTGTCCAAACTCTCATTGTAGTCAGCCTCTTTCTTGAAAATGTTTGTACTTTCCAGACGGAAAAAACGGGAAAAGGTTGCAGTCAAGCGGTATAAATTTCCGAAACAGAGCATTACCCAGGGGTTTTAATTATTTGTAGCTTGGACTTAACGCGGTCGCTATATTCAAATAAATATACATAAATAGCTTAATGGCGGGGCTGGTTGAATGCTTTTTCTGGATACAAAAAAAAGCCCCCGAGGGGGCTTTCACTAAGAGCATACATCATATCACAAAGCAAATGTTCGTTTATTGATTTTCCAGCTCTACCTTACTAACCAGACTTACTAAAGCGTTTACAGCCTGTTCGGCGTCCGCACCTTCAGCACTAATATTGATTTCAGTACCTGTACTGATGGCGAGGCTCATAATACCCATGATGCTCTTGGCATTAACCTTTTTGTCTTCTTTTTCCACAAAAATTTCAGATGAATATTTATTCGCTTCCTGTACGAACAACGCAGCAGGTCTGGCGTGCAGTCCTGTTTTCAAGCGTACGACTACTGGATGTTTTGACATGTCAGCTTACCCCCTCATCAAATAAATCTGGACGCTATTTACTCCATTTTATTTATCACATTATAACATTAACCCGGGACAGACACTAGAAAAAAAACTAAAAAAACCGGTTCTAAAAGCCCCACAGACCCTCTTTTACGGAATCAGGCCGTTTTCCCCCCTGATTTTGTCAGCCATCTCATCAATTTTGCGAAGTCGATGATTTACACCCGATTTACTCACGACCCCTTTGAGCATTTCCCCGACTTCTTTTAAATTCAAATCGGGATGAGCGAGCCGAATTTCTGCCACTTCACGCAGTTTATCTGGCAAGGTCTCCAAACCAACTTCCCTCTCCAGCAACTTAATATTCTCAATTTGCCGGACAGCAGCTCCGATCGTCTTGTTCAAATTAGCTGTTTCGCAATTAACAATACGGTTTACGGAATTGCGCATATCGCGCATGATACGTACATCTTCAAATTTGAACAAGGCTTGGTGCGCCCCAATGATACTAAGCAGCTCAATGATCTTCTCGCCTTCCTTGATGTAAAGGATAAAGCCTTTTTTTCGCTCAATACAGCGGGCATTGAGATGAAACTCATTAGCGAGATCAACTAGCGCCTGACAATGCTCCTCATACATCGAAGAAATTTCAAGGTGGTAAGACGATCCCTCTGGATTATTCACAGAGCCACCTGCCATAAAGGCACCCCGCAGATAAGCCCGCTTACAACAGTTTTTCCGAATGATATCCCGATTAATCCCGTCAGTGAACAAGAAACCTTCTGAGACAATATAAAGCTCCTTTAGCAGCTCTTGTACACCATTAGGAATGCGGACAATATACACATTATTTTTTTTCAAGCGCATTTTTTTCCGTACAAGCAGTTCGATGTGAAGTTGAAAATGCTTTTTGATCAAGGAGTAAATCCGCCTTGCAATCGCGGCATTTTCTGTGGACACGTCCAATATCACCCTTTTATTCGACAGTTGTACGGATCCGAGCATACGTATGAGCGCAGACAGTTCCGCTTTTTCACAGCAGGGCTGGCTTTCAATCATCGTAAGCTCTTTTTTCGTTTGTGCCGCAAAGGACAAGGGACTCACCTCCTTCTTAACATCCAGTTTTGTACCAATTGGTAAATATGCTGGCTCAGTTTGTCGGCGTCATGCCGTAAATACGTGCGGAACAGAACTAACGTATCTGCCACTACTTTATATCCTCGATCAGCCAGCTCGCCCATGTCTACTTGAACAGGCTTAGCTCCCTGCTCGGCATACATCTCCTGTACTTGGGGTGGAATTTCTCCGTTATTTACAATGACATAGTCGAACAGATGATGCCCTACATGCTCATAGATCGCTTGCAGGTGATCTCCCACTGTATAGCCATCGGTTTCCCCCGGCTGGGTCATCACGTTGCAGACAAATATTTTGATAGCATCTGATTTCACCACAGCCTCAGCAAGTTTCGGTACAAGCAAATTCGGTAAAATGCTGGTATATAGACTGCCGGGACCAATTAGAATCGCATCGGCTTCATTAATGGCTTCCACAGCCTCAGGCAACGGCTCCACGTGAGTCGGTTCAAGAAAAACACGTTTGATTCGTCCGCCCGCTTCTGGGATTTTGGACTCCCCGGTGATCACCGTGCCATCCTCCATCTCGGCGCTGAGCACAACGCCTTCCTCAGCCGCCGGTAGTACACGCCCTCGGACAGCAAATACACGGCTAAGCTCACGCACCGCCGTTACAAAATCCCCCGATATATCAGTCATCGCTGCTAAGATCAAATTCCCCAAGCTATGGCCTGACAACCCTGATCCAGCACCAAAACGGTATTTTAGCATATCTGACATTACTGGTTCCACGTCAGCCAAGGCAGTCAGCACATTGCGGATATCCCCTGGAGGGGGCATCTGCAGCTCACTGCGCAATATCCCGGAGCTTCCGCCATCGTCAGCGACTGTAACAATAGCCGTAATATCCAGCGGCTTTTGCTTCAAGCCCCGCAGCATGACGGACAAGCCGGTTCCGCCGCCCATAACAACAATACGTGGGCGCTCCCGTTGTGATCCGGTCTCTTTCATGATTTCACCTCATTAATGCCGGTCCCGATCAGCATCCCGATGCGAAACAGAAACGGATTCTGTCTCGCTGGCACCCAGCATTTTTCCTAAATACTCCGATATTGCAACTGAACGATGCTTACCTCCAGTACAGCCAATACCGATAATGACCTGGCTTTTACCTTCTTTGCGATACTGCGGAATCAAAAAGTGCAACATATCCAGCAACTTGGTCAGGAACGCCTGAGTCTCCGGCCACTTCATGACATAATCATATACATCGCTATCCTGTCCCGTGTGTGGACGTAGCTGGTCCACATAGTGGGGATTAGGCAGGAAGCGCACATCGAATACAAGATCGGCATCAATGGGAATACCATATTTGAAGCCAAAAGAAGTAATATTCACGGACAGCATACTGCTCTCCAGATGAGAAAATCTCGAAATAATCCTCGCCTTTAAGGTTGCGGGCTTCATCGTACTTGTATCAATAACCTGTGTAGCGGAGCTTTTGAGTTCCTCCAACATCTTACGCTCCAAACGAATCCCATCCAAAGGCATACCATCTGGAGCAAGCGGATGCCGTCGACGGCTTTCTTTGTACCGCTGTACGAGAACACCGTCATTCGCATTCAAGAATAAAATTTCACAATGAATCGTAAAATGATCTTTAATATAATTAAGCGATTCCGACAAGGCGGTGAAAAATTCTCGTCCGCGTAAATCAATGACAAGAGCCACTTTGCCTATTTTACCGTTAGACTGCTCAATCAACTCGGCAAATTTGGGAATCAGCACAGGGGGCAGATTATCAACGCAGAAGAAGCCCAAGTCTTCAAGGCTCTGCACCGCAATGGTCTTCCCTGCGCCTGACATCCCCGTAATAATAATGAGCGTTGCCCACGGCGCAGCATTTTTTAGATTGTCTGTCATATGGACTTCCCTCTCCTTCTGCTTCTTCGCTCTATGCCAGTACCCCTATCATCAACCTGTGGATTAGGAGCGTAGCAGCAACCCTGCAGCCCCTACGATACCCGCGTCATTGCCTAACACTGCTGGTACGATATATACACCTTTTTGAAGCGGTTCAGGAGCCAGCTTGGCGTATACGCGACGCATCTCTTCAAACAAAAAGTCGCCTGCTTTAGAAACACCGCCGCCTATAATAAACAATTCTGGATTGAGCACAGCGGCAACAGCTGCCATCGATTTCCCCAAATAAAAGGCAGCCCGGTTCACGATACGCAGTGCGACTTCATCCCCGGCTTTAGCAGCATCGAATACTTCCTTAGCAGCAATGTGATCTTCCAGCGCCAGAGAGGTCCGGTCGCCACGTTCCACAGCATCCTTGGCCATACGAATGATGCCTGTTGCGGAAGATACAGTTTCCAAGCAACCCATTTTGCCGCATCCACACTGAATAGCCTCCAGATCAGGCACGACGCTGATATGGCCAATTTCCCCAGCCATGCCCGAAGAACCTTGATATATTTTACCGTTTATAATAATACCGCCACCTACGCCTGTTCCCAGGGTATAACATACGCAGTTTTCAATGCCTTTGCCTGCACCAGCCCAAGCCTCACCCAGCGCAGCAACATTCGCATCATTGTCTATTTTCACAGGCTTGCCAATCCGGTTCTCTAGGAGCGCACGGATCGGTACGTCACGAAAGCCAATATTAGGAGCGAGGACAATAATACCATCACGAACATTCGTAAAACCTGCAACGCCTGCACCGACACCCTTTAGTTGATCCCACTCATAAGGAGATTCCTCAACAATGTGCCGCACATATTTTTCGATATTACCAATGACAACGTCTACACCTTTATCGGTTTCGGTTGGTCCCTCATATGTGTGCAAAAGCTGTCCGTTTTCATTACAAATGCCGACTTTAATCGCGGTACCGCCCAAATCGACACCTACATAGATACTTTCAGACATGTTCCAAGCCACCTTTTATGTTTACTTAAAAATCTGGTATGAAATATAGCTTAAAATTCCTGCCTCATAATAGTAATCCTACGTTCCAACTATAATTGAAGCCCCCGTTACGGTCAAGGACACTTGCCTGTTGAAAAATGTACGATTAGCTGAACTTTTAACCTCATGCCTCCATAAGAAAAACGTCTATTGACGTACTTTCAAGGAAGCCAGACCACGCTTAACGGAAATTTTTCTTTAATCATAAAAAGGAGAAAGCCTGTGCAAATGCACCAGGCTTTCTCTTCCTGAACAAACAACGGAGCTTAACAGAGGGCCATTAGCCCCTCACATTAGCCACTTTGTGTATTATAGACACCCTTTATTGATCCAGTGTTTCGCTCCAGTCGTGGACAGCGCTGCCTTCAAGATACTTCTCGCAATCCATAGCCGCCATACAGCCCGTTCCCGCAGCCGTAATGGCTTGTCGATAACGGTTATCCTGCACGTCCCCACAGGCAAAAACACCCGGAATATTCGTTTCCGTCGTGCCTGGCTTCACTTCAATATAGCCGTGCTCATCGGTATGGATCTGTCCGTTCAGGAAGCCTGTATTCGGTGTATGCCCAATCGCCACGAACACGCCATCTGCCTCTATTAGCTCATCCTGGTTGGTCTCATTATTGTGTACTTTCAAGCCCTTTAAGCCAGTTTCTCCCGTCACAACTTCGAGAGGAGTCCGGTTTAATGCCCAATGTACTTTTTCATTTTCGCGTGCGCGGTCTTGCATAATTTTAGATGCCCGCAATTCGTCACGACGATGGACCAAGGTTACACTGGAAGCAAAACGGGTCAAGAAGCTCGCTTCCTCCATGGCTGAATCGCCACCGCCGACCACGATAATCTTTTTCCCACGGAAAAAGAAGCCGTCGCAAGTTGCGCATGTGCTAACTCCGCGACCTACATTGTCCTGCTCACCTGGAATGCCGAGGTATTTGGCGGACGCACCTGTAGCAATAATAACCGACTCCGCCTCAATGATACCTTTACCCTCTACCTTCACTTTAAAAGGGCGCTTGCTGAAATCGACTTCCTCTACCCAACCGGAAGTAAACTCAGCGCCAAAACGTTCGGCCTGCTTGCGCATGTTATCCATCAGCTCAGGTCCGAGGATACCTTGCTCAAAACCCGGGAAATTTTCAATTTCAGTCGTTGTGGTCAGCTGCCCACCGGGCTGCATTCCTTCAATGATCAGCGGATTCATGTTGGCGCGTGCCAAATAAATAGCGGCTGTGTAGCCTGCAGGACCTGTACCAATAATTATGGATTTATACATACGTTTGTTGCCTCCTTTAAGTGATGTTTGGAGCAGGTCTCAGACCTGCTTTTTAAACGTGGAGAGCGGCTGCTTCAGCTTCTGTTTGATACCACACACGCTGTCAATTTGACGTGCGTAGCGGCTTACGGTCGATACGGAAATACCATAGCGGTCGGCTACTTCCTGATAGGTGACTGAATGATGATGCATTTTGGCTGTCAAATATTCCAGCGCAGCTGCCCATCCCTCAGTATGCTGAACCATCGGGACTTCTGGAGCAAGCCGATCCAGATACTCCTGCCAAAGTGATCTCAAATCATGCTGCATGGCCGGATCGGATGATTTGCTCATGACGGTCAGTACCTTGTCCAGCACGGCCTGCCATTGTGGATCAACTGGCGAAGCAGAGATATCACCTTCGGTTGTATACGGATCTTTCTCAGCCTCCAACCGCTCAGGATGCTCCGTTTTCGCGTGTGTATTCTGTACTTCCTGCTCTGCCAGCTCTTGCAATACTTGCAAAGCACGGCGTTTGAGTTCACTATCCTGAACCGGATCTTCTACAAAGGACTCCAGTGCCTGGCGAACCTCATCGTCACCGATCAGGCTTAACGCCTGAATGACCTGAAGCTGAGTCGCCCGGTCTCCGTGACGCAAGGCCCAGAAGAAAGATGATCGGATTAGCGGGTCCTTCTTCATACTGTCCGGTACCTGCTCAGCGCCAAACTTCTCCCACATGCGGAATTGCTCCTCAAACGGGAGATGATAGTGATAGCTGAGCACTTGCAGCGGTGTACCTTCCTGCTGAAGCTCTTCCAATCTGGACAGGAAAAATCTTGGAACCTCCGAGGAAGCATCCTGCTTTTGCAAATGACTCCATAACCGCCGAGCTTCCGCATATCTTCCTGTATTGCTGGCAGCTACCGCTGTGTAATGGTACAAAGAAGCGTCCGCATTGTTCTCTCCATTGCCATGAAGCAACCTGCGAAAATGTCTGTAGGCCTCCTCATGACGTCCGAGAATCCCCATAGTGGTCGCCAGCTTGAATACCTGCTCTTCCTGAAACGGTATAGTGACCGCCAAGGTTTGAACCAGACGATCCAATTCCGGACCGCCGCCTTCGTGCTGATAAAAAATCGCCAAGTTGCACAATGCGTGTAAATTACCTGGCTCATCCTCCAACACTTGAATAATGGTAGCCTTAGCATTTTGGAACAATCCCATGTAGTAATACGCTAGCGCGAGATTATTCCGCGCAGCGAACATGTCTGGTTGCTCCTCAGAAATTTGCTTGAGCAGTTGGGCTGCCTGAGCAAATTTCCCTTCCTCCAGCAGAACACGGGCCTGATCATGCTCAACCACTCCCTGCCGGGCCTTAATGCGGTTCAACTTCGTCGGACGGTCCAGCTCATAATAGAGCAGCTCCATCATTTCCTCGGCTTCATCAAGAAACTGGCCTTCTTCGTCCTCCTCCAGGTACGTGACCAATGCTTTTTCCGCTTCTTCAAACTGCTCCATATTAGCGTAATTATTCGCCATATAGAAATAACATTCTGTCATCGACGAGTCTACGTCACTCAGAACAGAGGACAGGATCTCATTCGAACCTGCATAATCCCCCATCTCTGATAATATACCCGCCATATTGCAATGATTCACCGGATTATCCGGTTCATATTCAACGGCTTTGCGAAAATATTTCAATGCCTTGTCATAATGATTGCGATCAAGCGAGCGCACAGCTTTCTCAAAAAAGAAAGATGCGTCGAAACGCAAAGCAATAATCTTAGGGCTAGGCTCCGAAACTCGCAGATGTTTCCCTTTCATAAATAACCAAGGCACCTCCTTTAAAAGTAACTGGCATGTTCATACCCTTCAGTATACCACAACTTCAAAACGACTTGACAGTCGATCCTACCTCATTCCAAAAAACGGTTCTGTGCTCGTACCTCGATAGATACATATGCAAAAATACGCAAAATAGCCGAGCGCATTTTCCCTGTATGAAAGGCGCGTTCGGCTAGCAACTAGATATAACATTTTGATCCAATAAATAAGTATTATAGCGTTAACGGAACCCGTGAACGTTCACGATGCTGAAATACGGCAAGCTCGCGATAGCCGACTTCATATAAAAGTGATCGCGCCTTCTCCAAGTGCTCAGACAGCTTCGCTGGATCATGGGCATCCGAGCCGATGGTCAACGGGATACCTAGCGTGAAAGCTTGCTCCAGCATGCGGCGGCTCGGAAACATTTCGGCACAGGGTTTGGAAAGCCCTGATGCATTGAATTCCATTGCCCGACCGCTGCGGGCTACGGCTGAGAGTGCGGAGCGCTCCAATTCACGCAGCTCCTCCTCTTCCTCTGGTTTCGGATGATAGCCGAAGCGCTTAATGACATCCAAATGACCCATGATGTCATACAACCCCGTAGCGGCCGCCTTGGAAACCGCATCATAATATGTGCGGTACACCTCTAGCACATTTTTACCTTCCCAATGGTGTACCTGACGGAAGTCGGTGACATCCCACTCACCGAGAAAGTGGACGGAACCAATCACATAATCCCATGGGTATGCATGGACGATATCTTCGATTTCGCGTTCCCAGCCCTCGATATAGTCGCCTTCCAAACCAACACGAATATCAATTTGCCCTTTATAACGCTCCTTCAGATCCAAGCATTCTTCCACGTATCGGGGCAGCTCATCCATAGGCATCGCCATTTCTGGATAATAGTTGGCTGGTTCTACATGCAGCAGCGGCATATGATCGGATAAGCCGAGCTGATCCAGCCCCAGCCGGATCCCCTGCTGCACATACTCCTCCAGACTTCCTATCGCATGCCCGCAGCGGGAATGATGCGTATGATAGTCAATTTTCATGCAGCCCTCCCCCTTTCAAATCCTACAATAGCCGTCCTAATCACGACGAGGGCGTTCATGACGGCGATTCAGCTCAGCCAGCACGTCATCGAGTGGTAGCTTGCGCTCCTGCAACAGCACCAGCAGGTGATAAATCAGGTCGCTGACCTCCAGACGCAACTCCTCATTATCTTTATTTTTGGCTGCAATGATTGTCTCAGATGCTTCTTCGCCAACCTTTTTCAGGATTTTGTCTACACCTTTATCAAAAAGATAGGTCGTGTAGGCTCCTTCAGGACGCGTCTCCTCGCGTTCCTTAATAATTGCTTCCAATTGGGCAAGCACCTCAAAGCGGCCTTCTGAAGCAATGGGAATAGCATCGGTACGAGTTACCGACACTTGAGCTCCTGCTTTTCCTGCCACAGGTGTTACAGCTGTTCCTGGCACGGAAATATCACGAGAAAAGCAACTCGTTGTGCCTGTATGACAGGCCGGACCGCTCGGAATGACACGCACCAATAGAGCATCGCCGTCACAATCCAGCTGGATGGAGGAGATCTTTTGCGTATTCCCAGAAGTTGCTCCTTTGTGCCACAGCTCCTGTCTGGAACGTGACCAGAACCAGGTCTCTCCTGACTCCAAAGACCGTTTCAGCGACTCGCGGTTCATATAGGCCAGCGTCAACACCTGAAGTGTAGCATCATCCTGCACAATCGCCGAGACAAGCCCCGCCTCGTTCCAGCGGACATTATCCAGTATCTGCTCCAGAGATAGCTGTTGGTTCAATTCGTTGCTCATCGTATCTCCACTCCTCTGCGCTTCAAATCCCGTTTCAGCTCAGGGATTCCGATTTCTTTATAGTGAAAAATCGTTGCTGCTAATCCAGCATCCGCCTTACCTGACGTAAACACGTCATAGAAATGTTCCTGTTTGCCTGCTCCGCCGGAAGCAATAACTGGAATCCCTACGGTATCCGAAACCGCGGAAGTCAGCGGCAGGTCAAAGCCATCCTTAGTTCCGTCTGCATTCATGCTGGTCAGCAGAATCTCACCGGCCCCCAGCTGCTCTACTTCCTTGGCCCAGGCCAAGGCGCGAATGCCCGATGGCGTGCGGCCTCCGTGCGTGTAAACTTCCCATTCGCCCCACGCCTCATTGTACTTGGCATCGATGGCAACAACGATACATTGTGAACCAAAGCTGCGCGCTCCTTCCGCAATGAGCTGTGGGTTGCGGACAGCCGCCGTATTTACGCCGATTTTATCAGCACCGGCCCGCAAAATGCGTTTCATATCGTCGACATGAGATATCCCGCCACCTACGGTGAAAGGAATAGCAATTTCTCCGGCTGTCTGGCGAACTACTTCTTCCATCGTGGCACGACCTTCAACCGAAGCGGAAATATCCAGAAATACGATTTCGTCCGCCCCTTCCTGGTCATAAAGCGCAGCCAGCTCCACCGGGTCACCTGCATCGCGCAAGTTCACAAAATTAACGCCCTTAACCACCCTGCCATCCTTTACATCCAGACAGGGAATAATACGTTTAGCCAGCATGCCTACTCCCCCTATGCCTTTGCTACAGCTTGTACGGCAACCTGTAAATCAATGCTCCCTGTATACAATGCTTTACCCACAATAGCTCCGCCCACGCCTTCTTTCGCATAGGTGCTCAGTGTGATTAGATCATCCATCTTGCTGACTCCGCCGGATGCAATCACGGTTCGTCCACTGCTTTTGGCAAGCGCTGCAATGGCCTCTACATTCGGGCCCTGCATCATGCCGTCGCGAGAAATGTCTGTGAAAATAAATGTTTCAGCTCCCTTGGAGGCCAGTTCAGCAGCCAATTCATCTGCTCGAACCTCCGAGGTTTCGAGCCATCCACGCGTAGCCACATAGCCATTTCGCGCATCTAGACCGATGGCGATCCGATCACCGTAGGTACCCAATACCGCTTCCGTAAAAGCACGATCCTCAATAGCTGCCGTGCCCAAAATCACTCGGCTCACGCCCAGCGACAACAGCCGCTCCACATGCTCAAGCGTACGTAAGCCACCGCCCACTTGTACAGGTACTTGCACCGCAGAAGCAATCCGTCCAATGAGCGCATCATTCACCGGTTGACCTGCTTTGGCACCGTCCAAATCAACCAAATGAATGTAGGAGCCGCCCAAGCGCTCCCATTCTCGTGCTACTTCCACCGGATTTTCGTTGTATATTGTCTCCTGGTTATAATCACCTTGTACCAGTCGTACACATTTGCCATCGCGAATATCAATCGCCGGGTATATCGTGAACAAAGTATGACCCCCTTATGAACTAATCAACAGCTATATACCTTCACACCCATCAACGCCCAAATTTGAGCCTACTAACACAAACGCTCAAGTAGTTATGCTCGCTTTTCCGCTTCCGCCAATTCCAAAAACTGACGAAGCAGACGCATCCCCATTTCTCCGCTTTTCTCCGGATGGAACTGCATACCGTATACATGTCCTCTGCCAACAATAGCCGTTACAGGTCCACCATAGTCGGTTACTGCCAGCAGGTCACTTTCGATCTCCGGCTTTGCATGATAGGAATGCACAAAATATACATGTCCTTCCTCCAGACCCTGCAATAACGGATGCTCTGGCTGGGTGATATGCAGACGATTCCAGCCCATATGTGGCACTTTAACGCCCAGATCAGGAGCAAACCGAACGACCTCGCCTGGTAATATATTAAGTCCTTCGTGACTGCCGTACTCTTCACCACGAGTGAACAATAGCTGCATTCCCAAACAAACACCGAGCAGCGGTTGTCCAGCACTTGCAACCTCCTGAATAACCCGATCCAATCCGCTGGAACGCAGATGTTCCATCGCATCCCCGAAAGCCCCTACCCCCGGCAAAATTACACCGCTAGAGGCACGAATCACTTGAGCATCTCCTGTCACTACAGCCTCATAGCCAAGGCGCTCAACCGCCCTGCTCACACTATGCAGATTCCCTCTGCCGTAATCCACAATGGCAATGGACATGGACTACAGCACTCCCTTCGTTGAAGGCACTCCTGTCACCCGCGGATCAATGGAGGTCGCCTCATCCAAAGCACGCCCCAGCGCTTTGAACACCGCCTCAATCATATGGTGGGTATTTTGCCCGTAGTGAACAATGACGTGCAGCGTCATGCGAGCCTCCAATGCAAATTTCCATAGAAATTCATGCACCAGCTCTGTCGAGAAGCTGCCTACCTGCTGAGACGGGTACTCTGCGCGATACTCAAAATGAGGTCGATTGCTCAGATCAATAACAACCTGCGCGAGTGCCTCATCCATCGGTACAAAGACGCTGGCATAGCGCTTGATACCTTTTTTATCGCCCAATGCTTCCAGCAAGGTTTGCCCCAGACAGATCCCAATGTCCTCGACGGTATGATGATCGTCAATGTCCACATCCCCTCTGGCCTGTACATTTAGATCAAATTGTCCGTGCTTGGTGAACAAATCCAGCATGTGATTCAGAAAAGGAACATCCGTTTCAATCTCGGCCTGCCCTGTCCCGTCTACTGCAAATGACAGCTGAATGTCTGTTTCGTTCGTTTTCCGGCTGACACTGCCTGTACGCTCTGCTTTGCTATTTTCGTTCCCCATCGCCATCCACCGCCTTCTTCTCATTGTCCAATCGAACTTGTATCGCCCGTGCGTGGCCTTCCAGCCCTTCATGCCGGGCAAGCTGCATAATGGTCTCTCCATTGCGCAGCAGTGCTTCCTTGCTGTAATAGATCATACTCGACTTCTTGATAAAATCATCAATATCCACTGGCGAAGAAAAGCGTGCTGTTCCATTCGTCGGAATGATGTGGTTAGGTCCGGCAAAATAATCGCCTACCGGCTCTGAGCTGTACGCTCCCAGAAAAATAGCTCCCGCATTTTCAATCAGCCCCATATGCTCCATCGGCTGCTCTGTCATGATCTCCAAATGCTCTGGCGCAAGCCGGTTGACAATACGGATGCCCTCTTCCAAATTGTCAACGACAATGATGGCTCCGTATGCCTCCACCGATGCAGCAGCGATATCTCTGCGCGGCAACTCCGCCAATTGGCGATGTAACTCGGCTGATACTTCTTCGGCCAAGCGTTGCGAAGGCGTAACCAGAATGGCTGAGGCCATTTCGTCATGTTCCGCCTGTGAAAGTAGGTCGGCCGCTACATAAGAGGGATTCGCCGTGTCGTCTGCCAATACGACAATTTCACTCGGTCCCGCAATACTGTCGATATCCACTGCACCGTATACCTCTCGCTTCGCCAGCGCTACATAAATGTTGCCGGGACCGCAAATTTTATCAACCGGTTCAATACTATGTGTCCCGTATGCAAGAGAGGCAATAGCCTGCGCTCCGCCAACCCTGTATATTTCCGTTACACCAGCCTCTGCCGCAGCTACCAGTGTATAGGGGTCGATCCCTGCCTTGCCGCCTGTCGCCGGGGGTGTCACCATGACGATCTCCGGTACTCCAGCCACTTGAGCTGGAATAACATTCATCAATACCGAGGAGGGATAGGCAGCTTTACCACCTGGAACATACACGCCTACACGTTTCAAGGGTCGGATGATTTGACCAAGCAAGCTACCATCTGATTGTAAATCTATCCATGAGTTACGCTTTTGCTTGGTATGAAAAGCGCGAATATGAGCGGCCGCTTCTCGAATCGCCTGTATAAATGAAGGCTCTACCTTATCATAGGCCAACTTTAATTCTCCATCTGTCACACGAAGCTGCTCCGCTGTCAGCGATACACCGTCAAACATTTCTGTATACCGCAGGACAGCCTCATCTCCCTCTTGGCGTACCGATTGAATAATCGTACGCACAGCCTCGTTTTGCTCAGGTGTTCCGTAATCTACCTCTCGTTGGAGATTGAAATCACGGGCTGCTACGATCTTCATTTGCTCATTCCCCCTTACCTGCTGCTTGCTTGCAGAATGCTCCTTAACCGTTGCTCCGTTCCTTTAACCCTTCGGTACTACTTCAGTTGGAATCACCTGATGCAATCGATCACACAATGCCTGAATCGGACCATTTTTCATCCGGTAACTGACCCGGTTGGCAATCAAACGACTGGTAATATCCAGTATGCTAATCTGCTCAACCAATCCGTTCTCCCGCAAGGTCTGCCCCGTCTCCACCATATCTACAATGCGATCTGCCAGACCAATTAACGGCGCCAGCTCGATGGAACCATTCAGCTTAATGACCTCCACCTGCTGACCTTGCTCCCGAAAATACTGGGAAGCCACATTTGGATATTTGGTTGCGACCCGCTGACGAATACCTGGTTGCCAATCGGGTAAAGCAATCACCGACATCCGGCAACGGGCAATCCCCAGATCCAGCAGCTCATATACATCCTTGTTTTCTTCAAGCAACACATCCTTACCTACAATGCCGATGTCAGCTGCACCGTACTCCACATACGTAGGAACATCGACGGGCTTCGCCATAATAAATTCCATCCCCAGTTCAGGCAATGGAATGACCAGCTTGCGGGTTTCGTCCACATCCAGTGGAATTGGAACCCCTGCCTGGCGAAACAACTTGGAAGCCTGCTTATAAATCCGTCCCTTCGGCATGGCTACCTTCAATGTTTCCGTCATGGCAATTCCCTCCTTTGTACTGGCTGTCTTCCTTCAGCTGTATAGCTGTATACCTCTGCGTACAGATCCTGCTGCTCACGACGTCGATCTTCCGGCCCCCCCGCGAGTCCTGTCACCACAGTAAGCCCCTCTGCACGTAGCTGTGCCGCTGCAGATAACGCCTTTCGACGTTCCTGCTCGTCATAACGAATAAGTACAGGACGCTTCGTCTCAATTGCAATACCATCCACACCATCGACGATTCGGTTCGTCTTCAATGCGAATCCCGTTGCTGGTACAGATCGCCCAAACTGCTGAAGCAGATTGTCATAACGACCTCCGTTGCATACCGGGAATCCGATTTCCGCTGCATAGCCCTCAAAAGTCATTCCTGTATAATATGAAAAATCCCCGATCATGGTAAGGTCAATTAACACATGCTCAGATACGCCGTATGCCTCCAGGACTTCCCACACCTCGCACAAATGTGCAATGGTTTGAAGCGTCTGCTGCTCTACACTAAGGCGGGTAGCCTGCTCGCAAATTTCCTTCCCGCCACGCAGCCGAAGAATGGCCTCCAGCTTATCGCGATGCTCGGGCGCCAAACCTAAAGCTTCAATCGCCGTTCGGTAGCCCACTACATCACGATTGAGCAACAGTTCTTTTAGCGCCTGCTGTTCAGCCTGGCGACCTGGAATGATCTCCTCAAATAACCCGTTCAGGAATCCCACATGTCCCATGGCAATTTTAAAAGAGGTAACACCCGCTGCCTGCAATGATGCAATGGCCAATGCTACCACTTCTGCATCAGCCTCAGGCGAGTCATCCCCTACCAGCTCCACGCCTGTTTGAAAAAACTCTGCCTCTCTTCCTGCCTCTTCCTCAATCGCTCGAAATACATTGGCGTGATAGGAAAGGCGAAGCGGTACTTCCTCTTCCTTTAGCAACGAAGATACCACCCGTGCAATTGGAGCAGTCATATCAGAACGAAGTACCAACGTAGTCCCTCGGTTGTTGAGCAATTTAAACAGCTTCCGATCAGAAGTAGAGCTAGCTACTCCTACCGTATCGTAGTATTCCATCGTAGGCGTCATAATCTGACGGTAACCCCAACGTTCCATACATGCGAGTACATTCAGTTCAATGGCCCGCAGCTTCGACACTGCACGTGGAAGGTAATCCCGAACCCCTATAGGAATCTCGAATCCTTTTGGCTTAGACATCTCTATCACCTCATGATTTCAATATCTTTATCATGGTAAAGTGCTAATAAACTAAAGTATATTCGATATATTATCATGCCCTACTTATGAACGTCAACCAAACGAAGCAGCCCATTTTTACAGCTTAGACAATCGCTGCCCCTCTCCATATTTTATCCAATGCAAAATGCATGAATCCTAAAAAAAAGACTGTCAGCCTTAAGCCAACAGTCTAAGTCAAAATACTTAACAATTTGCCTGTTTATCTTTACTCTGGAACGGAAACTTCGGAACTGTACCCAAACCGATCCATGAAAATGGTACATATCGAAAAAACAACGTCACAATCAGCCATGATCCAAACAGCGCCAACACCCATCCGCCAGCAACAGAGAAGACATATTCTATCGGTGTACCATGCAAATCCAGTTTGCGATACACTCGTAATAACGCCGGATGAAGTAAATATATACCGAAAGAACATGCTCCCAGCCAACTAATGAACATTCGCAGTCTATCACTAGTATGACGATATAATAAAACCGATAACTGAAACAGCACCAATGCAGATACGAGAGCATATGCATTATGTAGCAGTTCATAGACCAGCGAGTCCGCATAAATGGCTTTGCGGTAGGCTATAAACCATATTTGTACATAAACGATCCCGAGTAATAACCAAGCCGCCCACAAGGCCCACCAGCTGATCAACTGGCCGCGACCCATTACCGTACCTGGGACTGGAAAAAGCCACTTTTTAAACCCTTCATATCCAATCGCTACAGCGGCACCCAAGGCAAAGTAACTGATATACGTAATCGCAAGGCTTCCTCTCTCCTCTTGCCAAACATATTTGTTCAGCAGTACAAACCCCCATTGAATGAGCAACCCTACTGCCAAAATGACAAAAGCTGCTCTCCGTGGACTCGATATCCAATGACGTAAACGCTGCACTCCCCACAACAGTAGCGGAAAGACCAAATAAAATTGGATGATAATAATGACATAATACAAATGCGTATACGCCTTTCCCGTTAGCAGCACGAGCGGAAGATCACTAAGCGGCATCAACCCACGTGTCACCAAGGTCAAATAGTACATAAGAGAAAATAAAACGTAGGGTAACACAATAAACATCAGTCTTTTTTGAAAAAACAAAAGCATACTCTTTCCACGAAGTGGCCGATCGACATAATTGTAAAATAAAACAAAACCGCTCACAAAAATAAATACAGGCACTGCAAAGCTGCTAAACATATTTAAAAATAAAAAGGGGTAAAACAATAGAGAATGACGCGCATCAATCAATGCCATTGAAGTCGCATGAATGGTAATGACGGCCGCAATTAATATTCCCCTGTAAATATCAAGCTCTGGTATACGTTCTTTTTTGACCAAATCAACACGCTCCCATATCGCCTTGCAAAAATATTTATTATCAACTTTTAAACATAACCAACATGCATTACCCCACTTATTATACAGAAAAACAGCACAAGAAAGACCCCTTAATACATAAGGGGTCTTTCTCATCGTGCTATTTACTTTTCATCCACACCAGAGCGTCTTAAATCACGCAACGGATTACCACCTACAAATGCACCTGCTGGTACATCTTTATGCACAACCGCTCCGGCCGCTACCACTGCTCCGTCACCGATGGTAACACCCGGCAAAATGGTTGTATTTGCGCCGATCAGCACACGATCCCCGATCACCACTTTACCGATGCGATACTCCTGTATAAGGTATTCATGAGCCAGTATGGTCGTGTTATATCCAATGACCGAATTGTTCCCGATTGTAATATGCTCTGGAAAAAAAACATCCACCATCACCATCAGACCGAAGGCTGCATGTTGCCCAACCTTCATCCCCAGCATTCTGCGGTAAATAACATTTTTCAGAGAAAGCACAGGACAATACCGGGCAATCTGTATAAAAATGAAGTTCTTAACGCCTTTCCAAGGGCTCACCGTCCGATAAATTTGCCACAACGCATTGGGACCTTCTACAGGATAGCGGTTCACCTTTCTCACGATACATTGACACCTTGAAGCTCCAGCTTCAGCAAATCCCTCATATCATATAGCATGTAGTCTGGTCCATATCCGCGCAGAGTTTCCTCACCCTTGAGCGACCAGGCCACTCCCGCAGATTTCACACCTGCCGCCTGAGCTGACAAAATATCAAAGGAGCTATCTCCAACCATCAACGTATGTTCCGCTTCAGCATTCAGACCTGCCAAGGCCTTAAGCACTGGCTCCGCGTGAGGCTTCGGATGTTCCACATCGTCTACCGTCACAATGTAATCCATAGACGAAGTCAGATCAAACAGGTTAAGTACACGCATCGTGGATGGTCGTATTTTAGTTGTTACAACCCCTAGCTTAATTCCTCGTGCGCGCAGCTCCTGAATAACCTCAATAACATGTGGAAATGGCTTCACCATTTGATCATGATGAATTTGATTATAAGCACGGTAGTCTTTGATTAGCCCAGATACATCCGTTAATCCCGTAAAAGTACGGAGTTGATCGTCCAGTGTTCCCCCCATATGAGGAATAATATGCTCCCGCGTTAGCGGATCAGCATCTGGATGGTTCAAAATGTGTAAAAATGTGCTGATAATCAACTCATTCGTATCCATAATGGTACCGTCTAAATCAAACAAAATCGTATTTATCATAGATGCTCCTTCTTGTCCTCATCCGTGTCTTCCTTAGATAGCTTATCCGCCGTGGCAGTTGGAGAAACCGCATCCTGTCCAGGACGGGACACCTGTTCTGGCGTCACATCAGGCACCTGATCAATCCCTGTCTTGCTGGAGACAATCGGGTCGCTATATCTCGCAACGGCTGAGCCCTTCCGACGACGAACCAAGATGAAAATCACAGCAGCTACAATGATGAAAATAGCAAGCAACTGTGAGATCCGTACGTTACCGTAATTCGGATCCAAGTACCCCGGTTCAAACCCTAGCCATACCATAGGGGACCACAGAGCATTCACAAAGGAAGCCAGCCAGTCCGGTCCCTGAAAGGCCAAGCTGTCCGTCCGCACCCGCTCGATGAAAAAGCGACCAATAGAGTACCAAATGAAGTAAAATGCAAACATTTCACCCGCACGTACAAATTTCATCCGGCGAATCACAAGCAGCAAAATCACGCCTACAATACTCCACAGCGATTCGTACAGGAACGTAGGGTGGTGAAACACCCCGTTAACGTTCATCTGATTCACAATGAAGTCCGGTAGATGTAGCTGATTGCGCAAAAAAGTCTCTTCTGTTGGTCCACCGTAAGCCTCTTGATTGACAAAATTACCCCAGCGTCCAATCGCTTGACCGATTAATAGACCCGGCGCACAAATATCAGCGATACGCCAGAAGTTATACCCTTTATAGCGAAAATAAATAACCGCACATATAATGGCACCAATCAAAGCACCATATATCGCGATACCGCCGTTCCAAATTTTAAAGACATCCCATAGATTATCTCGGTAGTCTTCCCATTTGAAGGCTACATAATAAATACGCGCTCCAATAATGGCCGATGGAACACCCAGAAGCAGCATATCCATAAAGAATTCCTGCGAAATACCGAATCTTTTTCCCTCACGGATGGCGAGATATAAACCCACAAGTGCCGCCAGCCCCAAAATAAGCCCATACCAATGGACCTTGATTGCCCCGATTGAAAAAGCAATCGGATTCAGCAGTAATGTTGCCGTTGACATATGTTTCTCTCACTCCTTGTTCTTCCTTGCAACCGAACGAACCTTAATCCATCTCTTCCATATCTTCAGAAATCGTCGCAGTCAGCTTGTTTGTAAATTGCAGAGCTGCATTAACGCCCATTTGTTTCAACCGATAGTTCATGGCCGCTACCTCGATAATAACAGCCAGATTTCGGCCCGGACGTACTGGAATCGTAACGAGTGGAACATCTGTATCAATAATGCGTGTGGTTTCTTCATCGAGACCGAGACGGTCATACTGCTTGTCCTGTTGCCATGCCTCCAGACGGACAACCAATGTAATCCGCTTATTATTACGAACTGCACCAGCACCAAACAGTGTCATCACATTAATAATGCCCACGCCACGAATTTCAAGCAGGTGACGAATTAGTTCAGGTGCTGTTCCATGCAACTGAAAGTCGGACGTTTGCCGGATTTCTACCGCATCATCTGCTACCAAGCGATGCCCACGTTTAACAAGTTCCAGTGCTGTTTCACTCTTACCAATTCCACTACTGCCAGTGATAAGCATTCCCACGCCATACACGTCACACAGTACACCATGAATAGTCGCCGTAGGTGCCAGCTTTCTTTCCAGAAAACCTGTGATCCGGCTTGATAAAATCGTCGTCGCCATATTGGTTCGCAGTACAGGAATATCTCGCTCTGCGCTTGCCTCCACTAACTCGGCCGGTACCTCTAGGCCACGTGTGATGATAATACATGGAGTCAGCTCTGTACACAAACGCTCCATCCGATCCCGTCGCTCCTCAGGAGGCAGCATACCCAGAAAAGCTAGCTCAGACCTTCCCAAAAGCTGTACCCGCTCCTGTGTATGATATTCAAAATACCCGGCCATCTCCAGGCCTGGGCGATTCAAATCGTCCACGGTGATCAGTCTGCGTAGACCTTTTTCACCGGAAATAACCTCCATTTGAAACTGCTGTACAAGCTCGGATACCTTTACCTGTTTAGCCATTGTATTCTCTCCTTCATCTGCAAAAACCGGATTCTATACGCCATTTGATTTATGTAGCATTATTCTATTAACCATACAAGCCCACACAGTCTATCCTGAATGAGTCCACACTTGACTTGATTTAACAATAGGATTCCAGGCTATCCCTATCCCGACAGTTGGACCTCCAAGCCCCACCAATCTAGGACTTATGCCAACGAACCTTGTCTGAATCTAAACCTGCACCATTGTACACCCATCGTATCGGAATTTTCCATTGAATGCAATGCCAAAGCTAGTAGCGGATATCATATACAAAAGAGTCGCAGTTCTCCGCTTGGGGAAAACTGCGACTCTCTTCCAGAGGCTAATCTTATTCGCCAACCAGAATGCTCAATTCCGATTCCTTATCAAAAATATGAACTTTGTTCATATCAACAGCCAACTTCGCTTTGACACCATCACGAGTATTGGAACGTCCGTCTACACGGGCAATAATCGTATCGTTTCCGGCACCACTTAGGTACAACAGCATTTCATGACCGAGGTTTTCCGTTACATCCACAGTGGATGTAAAGATCGTGTTCGGAGAAGCCTCTAAGAATACAGGCTCTTCATGAATATCCTCAGGACGAATGCCCAAGATCACTTCTTTGCCAATGTAGCCTTTCGCTTTCAAAATCTGTCCCTTACCTTCAGGTACAAACAGATCCAGACCTGGTGCTGCGAAATGCAGCGCACCTTCTTTTTCAACCAGCTTACCCGAGATAAAGTTCATCGTAGGAGAGCCGATAAAACCAGCTACGAACAGATTCACTGGACGGTTGTACAGTTCATCCGGGGAAGCAGCTTGTTGAATGATACCATCCTTCATAACTACAATCCGATCACCCATCGTCATGGCTTCAACCTGGTCATGTGTTACATAGATAACGGTCGTTTCCAGACGCTTAGCCAACTTCGTGATTTCCGCACGCATCTGACCACGCAACTTGGCATCCAAGTTGGACAGCGGTTCATCCATCAAGAAGACTTGTGGGTCACGTACAATCGCACGTCCCAAGGCAACACGCTGACGCTGACCGCCTGATAACGCTTTCGGCTTGCGATCCAGCAGATGCTCAATATCAAGGATTTTAGCCGCTTCACGTACACGTTTATCAATTTCTTCCTTTTTAACCTTGCGGAGCTTCAGACCAAAGGCCATATTTTGGTATACGTTCATATGCGGATACAAGGCATAGGATTGGAATACCATCGCGATATCGCGGTCTTTTGGAGCCACATCGTTCACAACACGATCACCAATGTACAATTTACCGTCTGAAATTTCCTCCAAACCAGCAATCATACGAAGTGTAGTAGATTTCCCGCAACCAGAAGGACCAACCAATACGAGAAATTCTTTATCTTGAATGTCCAAATTGACATCAACAACCGTAGCTTTTTCTGCACCTGGATATTTCTTAAAAATATGCTCTAAACGTACGCCAGCCATAGCTTTTGCCTCCCCAAGGTCAAGTTTTGAAATCGAATACATTTTCTACTTGTATCTTACCCTAGTACCCAAAGTATGACTATTCGCAAACTGCACAAAAATGCTATTTCCTTTTTGTCACTTTGTACAATAGTAGATATAGTTTGACCAAAACCGCATCATTAAACGTCCTCACGTCCAATCCGGTCTCCTGTTTAATCTTGTCCAAACGGTAAATCAACGTGTTTCGGTGAACATACAGACGCTTGGCTGTTTCACTCACATTACAATCCAGTTGAAAAAAGATATCCAATGTAGCCATCGTTTCTGAGTCTTCCAGTATGACAGATGACTTCATTACTTGCTCCAAAAATAGTACACGCTGCTCCTTGGGAATGCGATTTAACAGTCTCTCCAAATGAAGCTCCCATGAAAGGTGGATGTGCTCTGTTACATGAAAAAGCTTGCCAAGATGGATTGTCTCCCATAATAAATTCAGCTCGTGGGGAAGACTTTGCAAAGGGATCGAGGGCTTGGAAATCGCCAAATGGAATACACCGACCCATTCATTCGCGATAAGTTCATATAACCCCAAGCTAAAAGCCGTAAGTACCTCCTCCAGCGGTTCCGCAAAATCTGTCTCCCTGGTCTCAGTATCTTTATCCCGTTCATCGTCGGCTCCTAATAAAAGCTCCTTTCTAGCCAGAATCAGCCAAGATTGTTCGTCTAATGGAGTAAGCAGCACATTCCCTCCAAAATAGCTCGCTAACAATCGATGAAGCTGCGTATAGGTAATAGCCCCATCCTGTGTTCCCTCACCATTTAGCAAAAACGGCACCATACACGCTGATAGCGGATCACGAAGTTCTAATTCAGCAGGAACCTCTTCTTTACTGCTTAGGTTGGCAGCCTGCTGTATGAGCCATTGTCCAAAATGATTCATCCGCTCTTCCTCGCTATAAGCCCGGTTGACCGACAAGCTTGGACCATTGTGCCAAACTTGTTCCATGTTCCCCAGTAGCGCTTCTATCAACTTCCGTTCTCGATCCGACAAGTATCTGGCCTCTACCGCAAAAGCAGCCAGTTCACCTACCGATGCACGAAACGGAAAATATAATTTATTTTCACTAACAAATGATCTATCCGGTATGACTGAATCGGTTGATTCTCCTTCTGCCATCATTTCTGGGCACCAAGGCACTATGGTAAAAGGCGCTTGAATTATATTCTGAAGCTGTTGCTGAATCCACTCTGTATCCAAAGTCACGCGATCACCACTTCACTTTTTTTAGAATATAGATAAACACTAAGCGAACATAATGAACTTATTATAACCTGTCGATACCTTAAAACAAAAAGCTATATAAAAACATAACTTAAAACAACACAAAAAAAGCCATCAACTTATAGTTGATGACTTCTGATGAGCCATGAAGGACTCGAACCTTCGACACCCTGATTAAAAGTCAGGTGCTCTACCAACTGAGCTAATGGCTCATAAAACTGGTGGAGGATGATGGATTCGAACCACCGAACCCGTAAGGGAGCAGATTTACAGTCTGATGCGTTTGGCCACTTCGCTAATCCTCCATATAAAGGTGGCTCGGGACGGAATCGAACCGCCGACACGAGGATTTTCAGTCCTCTGCTCTACCGACTGAGCTACCGAGCCATATCCATTGACAAAAAAATAAAGTGCGGAGGGATACCCCTTCCCACTTTAGTACGGTGAAAATATTAAACTGAAAAATGGCGGAACTGACGGGATTCGAACCCGCGATCTCCTGCGTGACAGGCAGGCATGTTAGGCCTCTACACCACAGTTCCCTATATTTTTCAAAAAAATGGTGCCGGCGAGAGGACTTGAACCCCCAACCTACTGATTACAAGTCAGTTGCTCTACCAGTTGAGCTACACCGGCACAATGGTGGAGGCTGAGGGGATCGAACCCCCGACCCTCTGCTTGTAAGGCAGATGCTCTCCCAGCTGAGCTAAGCCTCCTGGGTATGTATGGTAGCGGCGGAGGGGATCGAACCCCCGACCTCACGGGTATGAACCGTACGCTCTAGCCAGCTGAGCTACACCGCCATAACATAATTCACTAGCTTGTCCTAAATGGCGGAGAGAGAGGGATTCGAACCCTCGCACCACTTTCGCAGTCTAACCCCTTAGCAGAGGGTCCCCTTATAGCCACTTGGGTATCTCTCCATATGAATGGACTCGCTTAGTGAAATTCTACAAGATATTCAGATTATCAGCAAAGTGAATTTGAATATCAAGCGTAATTCCAAGGTGTTACACCCTGAAAACTGGATCCGAAACTTCATTGCGCCTTATCTTTAGGATAAGCCCTCGACCGATTAGTATTGGTCAGCTCCATGCATTACTGCACTTCCACCCCCAACCTATCTACCTCGTCGTCTTCAAGGGGTCTTACATACTGGGAAATCTCATCTTGAGGGGGGCTTCACGCTTAGATGCTTTCAGCGCTTATCCCTTCCGTACATAGCTACCCAGCGGTGCTCCTGGCGGAACAACTGGTACACCAGCGGTACGTCCATCCCGGTCCTCTCGTACTAAGGACAGCTCCTCTCAAATTTCCTACGCCCACGACAGATAGGGACCGAACTGTCTCACGACGTTCTGAACCCAGCTCGCGTACCGCTTTAATGGGCGAACAGCCCAACCCTTGGGACCTACTTCAGCCCCAGGATGCGATGAGCCGACATCGAGGTGCCAAACCTCCCCGTCGATGTGGACTCTTGGGGGAGATAAGCCTGTTATCCCCAGGGTAGCTTTTATCCGTTGAGCGATGGCCCTTCCATGCGGTACCACCGGATCACTAAGCCCGACTTTCGTCCCTGCTCGACTTGTAGGTCTCGCAGTCAAGCTCCCTTCTGCCTTTGCACTCTTCGAATGATTTCCAACCATTCTGAGGGAACCTTGGGGCGCCTCCGTTACTCTTTAGGAGGCGACCGCCCCAGTCAAACTGCCCACCTGACACTGTCCTCGCACCGGATCACGGTACCAAGTTAGAACCTAGATACGATCAGGGTGGTATCCCAAGGATGCCTCCCTTCAAGCTGGCGCTCAAAGTTCTACGGCTCCCACCTATCCTGTACAGATCGTACCCAAATTCAATATCAAGCTGCAGTAAAGCTCCATGGGGTCTTTCCGTCTTGTCGCGGGTAACCTGCATCTTCACAGGTATTAAAATTTCACCGGATCTCTCGTTGAGACAGCGCCCAAGTCGTTACGCCATTCGTGCGGGTCAGAATTTACCTGACAAGGAATTTCGCTACCTTAGGACCGTTATAGTTACGGCCGCCGTTTACTGGGGCTTCGGTTCATAGCTTCGCCCGAAGGCTTACCACTCCCCTTAACCTTCCAGCACCGGGCAGGCGTCAGCCCGTATACTTCGCCTTGCGGCTTCGCACAGACCTGTGTTTTTGCTAAACAGTCGCTTGGGCCTT
>NZ_CP034141.1:215000-282500 GCF_003856555.1 Paenibacillus sp. M-152 | reverse complement strand
AGAACTGGGAACGTCTATAAAGGCATCTATTACTGCAAATAAAAAAGGAGCCATAACGGCTCCCTAAGCGAGTCAAGGATGTCCCAAGGACATTTCAGACTCATAAATTATAACGTATAACTACACCTACTAATTAAGCTCTCTGCGGCCTTCTAGCGCTTTGGACAGGGTGACCTCGTCGGCATACTCCAAATCCCCGCCCACGGGCAAACCGTGAGCAATACGAGTAACCTTGATTTCAAAAGGACGCACTAGCCGCGAAATGTACATAGCCGTGGCCTCTCCCTCAATGTTCGGATTCGTAGCCAGGATCAACTCCTTGACACGTTCATCACTTAGCCTGGTCAGCAACTCCTTGAGTTTGATATCCTCAGGGCCAATTCCCTCCATCGGAGAGATTGCCCCGTGAAGTACATGGTACAAACCCTCAAACTCCTTGGTACGCTCCATAGCGACTAAATCCTTAGCATCCTGAACAACACAAATGACGGAAGCATCCCTCGTCTTATCCTGACAGATCCTACAAGGGTCCGTATCTGTAATGTTACCGCAGACTGAACAAAAGTGAAGATTGCGTTTTACATTGACCAGCGCTTTGGCAAAATCAATCACATCATCTTCCTTCATTTTCAGTACGTGAAAAGCCAACCGGGCAGCTGTTTTGGGGCCTACTCCCGGCAGGCGCGTAAAAGCATCAATCAGCTTTGCAATCGGCTCGGGATAATGCAATAGCGTATTTCTCCTTTATGAGCAGACTAGAACAAGCCCGGAATTTTCATACCACCTGTAAATTTACCCATATCATCATTAGCCAGTTCATCCGCTTTGGACAAAGCATCATTGACTGCAGTGAGTACGAGATCTTGCAGCATTTCTACATCATCAGGATCTACAGCTTCCGGTTTGATTGTGATAGACAATACTTTTTTATGTCCACTTACCTCTACAGTTACCACACCGCCACCAGAAGAACCCTCAATTACTTTCCCACCAAGCTCCTCTTGGGCTTTCAGCATTTGTTCCTGCATTTTTTTCACTTGCTTCATCATTTGGTTCATATTGTTCATTTCATCATCTCCTTTAATGAAGTATACATCTACATTTGATTATTCTTTAATGACTACCAGATCTTCCCCGAAAAGCTGAATCGCTTCATCAATCCAGGGCTCCTTGGACTTTCCCGGCGCATCATGCTCCGGCTCCAGTTGCAATTCTTCGGCAGGCTGGTCAGAAACTCCTTCAATCGCAGCATTCCAATCCTTTTGCATCATCGTTACCAAACGATAAGGATGCCCCAACTGCTCATGTAAAACCTTCTCGATGACCTGCTTATTGGCAGGTTTTTCGGTAGTTTCACGATGAATGTTGTTCTTAAACGCGACCAATACACTGTCCTCTAACACAGAAACCGGCTCACCATCCATAAACCAAGCATGAACCGTAACTTTCGCCTCTTTCACCCCTTGCAAAATCTGGCTCCACTTACGCCCCACCGCTGCGAATGCTTCGCTTGACTTCTCAGCAATATAGCGATCCAACTGAGAAGGGAGTTTAGCCGGCGCTGAAAGACGTGGAGCAGGGGCACGACCAGCAGAAGCCTGACGACCGCCTGACGATGCCTCCTGACCCACTCCAACAGCTAAACCACCTTGCATTGCACGTTCCAGCTTCTTTTCCAGCTCAGCAAGCTGGCGCTTTAACATAGCCACATCCTCCTGGCCAGTTGCAGCACCAGAGCGCTGTGCAGTCGGCTGGGCAGCAGTTCCTGCTTCCCCCGGAATGCTGCATAACTTCAATAGAGCTACCTCAAATAAAGTTTGGGGCTGAACCGCATATTTCATCTCGCCCTGATAACGATTAAGGGTGTCGATCATTGCAAAGAGCTGCTCCTTGGTAAAAGCATCCGCCACTTCCCTAAACTGCTCCGGATTCAGCACTCGCTCCGTCATTTTGGTCGCCTGCGGCACCATCTTGATCATTAGCAGGTCTCGGAAATAGTACAGAAGATTCTCCATACACTTATCTGCACTTTTCCCTTCCTGCATAAAGTTCTCGATCAATTGGAGCACTGTGCCTACATCTTCTTTCAGTAATGCCAAGGCCAATTTACCGAATTGCTCGGATGCGATCCCACCCGTCATATCCAGCACCTGCTGATACGTAACCCGGCCATCAGTAAACGAGGATATCTGATCCAAAACGCTAACCGCATCTCGCATCCCGCCATCTGAAAGACGTGCAATATATTGCAGTGCATCCAAATCAGCTTGAATGTTCTCCTGTTGGCATATCAGGTCAAGCCGCTCTGTCTGCTCCTCCAGCGATACTCGCCGGAAGTCAAAACGCTGGCAACGCGAAATAATTGTCGCGGGAATCCGATGCGGCTCTGTCGTAGCCAATATAAACATTACGTGTGGCGGCGGCTCTTCCAGCGTCTTGAGCAGCGCATTGAACGCTTCCGTCGTCAGCATGTGCACTTCATCAATGATATAAACCTTGTGCCGCACTTCTGTGGGCGCATATTTGACTTTATCGCGCAAATCACGAATCTCTTCAACGCCCCGGTTGGAGGCTGCGTCAATCTCCTGTACATCCATGACCGCTCCGGCCGTGATCCGTTTACAGGCTTCGCATTCGTTGCAAGGTTCCGGCGCAGGTCCATGCTCACAGTTGATTGCCTTGGCCAAAATTTTGGCCGCACTGGTCTTACCCGTTCCTCGCGGACCACTGAACAGGTAGGCATGGGACGTGCGATTTTCGCGGATGGCATTCTGCAATGTCTGGATAATATGCTGTTGTCCTACCATGTCCTTGAAAGCCTGCGGCCGCCAAGCACGGTACAACGCTATATGTTCCAATGCGCGTTCCCTCTTTCCCATTCACTTTCATGACCATTTATGGTCACTTCATTATACTATACTCCCGTCCGAATCTAAACCAGACACATTTCAATTTATAAATACAAAAAAACATCTTCGCATAATTGCCAAGATGTTCTAATTACTAATATAAACCGTGCACCTGTTATTGATCGTTGTGATCCGAGCGGCAACCCTGAACAACAACTCGGGCTAGGCAACCCTCCGGCACAAGAGTGGGCTTGCTTATGGCTGCTTCCTTCCGGACCTGACCAGGTTCACAAGTACTCATTGCGGAGGACCCAACCGTCAACATTGTGCGCAGGGACCAGCCTCACATCAACAACACCTCTAACAGGAATTCAACCTCGCTATAGCGGATTGCGAGTTACAGGGCACCGCTACCTCCCCATCTAGCACGGTGAAAATAAGTATATCGCATGGTTGCACAAAATGCAAATAGCAAATAACGACAAAAAGAGCCTCCTGCAATTGCAGAAGGCTCTAATAACTTTATCTCTTGCGGCAACTTATTAAATACCGTATTTCTTCTTGAAACGATCCACACGTCCACCAGCATCAATAAACTTCTGCTTACCTGTGAAGAACGGATGGCAAGCGGAGCAAATCTCTACACGCAGAGATTCTTTTACAGAACCAGTTTCAAACGTATTCCCGCAAGCGCAAGTAACATTAGTTACGTTATACTTCGGTTGAATAGCCTGTTGCATTAACTTTCACCTCTTTCCGCCCTGAACGTCCTATCAGCCCAGAGTTGTATGAACACATGTTCAAATTATAGCACTTGAATATAAGTGTTTCAACATCTTTTTAGTACACAAAACAGTGTAAGATCAGTGTGTTTTAAATATCTTCCGACCGTTTAGGTTCTGGCAAATTTGGGACGTGCCAGCCCTTGCGGCGGCACATGAGTGTAAGAACCGATAACCACATCCGGCAGTTCCTCACGATAAATCTCAAGCATTTGCTTCATACCAAGTATCTCCCCTTGAGCCGGTGGAATCAATTCCAGATAGCTTTCAGGATCAATATTCAGATTACGCATTTGAATCAGCTTGAGCTTAGTGCGTTTGGCAAATTCAATCATTGCCTCAATTTCTTCCTCCCGGTCTGTTACACCCGGAAAAATCAAATAGTTGATGGACGTATACACTCCCTGCTCTGACGCATAACGGAGTGACTTTTCCACATTAGCCAGCGTGTATCCGCGCGGCTTGTAATACGCATTGTAATGGTCGTCCAATGCACTAATTGTACTTACTCGCATAAGATCAAGACCCGCATCCACAATTCCCCGGATATGATCATTCAGTCCCGCATTCGTGTTGATATTAATATACCCCATATCTGTAACGGAACGTACTTCTTTGATCGCATCAATAATCAGTTTGGCTTGAGTGGAGGGCTCACCTTCACAACCTTGCCCAAAACTGATGATAGACTCAGGTGTCTTCAAATGTTCCAACATAACTTCTACAATCTCTTCCACGCGGGGACGGAAGTTCATTCTTGTCTGCGGAGATACAAAACCACTGTCATCCGGCTGTTCAGATATACAGCCAAAGCAACCCGCATTACAAGAATAAGATACCGGAACTCCCCCTTCCCAGCGATTCAGGAACGTATTCGAAGAAGTAAGACATTCGTACCCCAGCGCACAGTTAGACAAATGCTGGTACAGCCTATTTTCGGGATACTGTTCTGTCATTCGCTGAACTCCCAATTTAACTTGATTGCGGTCGCAGTTTTCGGGATTCCATTTGGAAGGACTGTCACTCTGCTCTGCTGTTACATAAAATGCCCCATCTTTCCAGACAACGGCCGAATAACCGAACAAGGGGAGTTTATAATCCTTATCTGTCTTCACATATCCCGGCAGACACAGGCGTGTAAAACCTTGCGGTAACAAAGCCCCTACTGCCTGCACATCTCCCGGAAGAGAGACCATTTCCCCTGTTTCAGGGTTCATACCGACCGGGCGGGTGCTGGGCAGGCTTACCAGTGTGGCTCCTTCCGGCAACGGAATAAGCTCATCCTCCATGATTTCAACAATCATGTCTGCACTACGGGCAAGCCCATACAAAGAAGCATGATCATATACATTGCCTTTTTCGTCGGCATACACCAAATACATTATGGAGCTCCTTTCGTTCCATTAAGCGCACCATTAACCAAAAGAATGGTAATGGCTGTCTACTTACAGAACAGATAAAATACATGAATTGGGTTTAATTGGTTGTGGCGGGAACCGACGCTGTGGTAGAACGCGTAGTTCTTCGTTGTTGACCACCAGAGCTACCTTGCGAACCGCTGGAAGAAGGTGCTGTCAAATCAAAAGAAGCTAAAAACTCAGCGTTAGTTTTGCTGTTACGCAGCTTTTTGAGGAAGCCTTCCACAAAGTCATGGCTTTCCGTCATATTTTTACGAATAGCCCAGATCGTATCTAATTCTTCCTTTTTCAACAGTACTTCCTCACGACGTGTACCGGAACGACGAATATCAATCGCAGGAAAGATACGACGTTCTGCCAGTTTGCGGTCCAAATGCAGCTCCATGTTACCTGTGCCTTTGAACTCTTCATAAATGATATCGTCCATACGAGATCCTGTATCAATCAGCGCTGTGGCAAGAATCGTCAAGCTACCGCCTTCCTCCACATTCCGAGCTGCACCAAAAAAGCGTTTTGGACGGTGAAATGCTGCCGGATCAATACCCCCACTCAAAGTACGACCAGAAGGAGGGATAACGAGATTGTACGCACGAGCCAACCGTGTAATACTATCCAACAGGATGACAACATCCTTTTTATGTTCTACGAGACGCAGTGCACGCTCCAACACCAGTTCTGCCACTTTGATGTGATTTTCAGGAAGTTCATCAAATGTAGAGGCCACAACTTCACCTTTGACAGAACGCTGCATGTCCGTCACTTCTTCAGGGCGTTCATCAATCAACAAGACAAATAGCTCAATCTCGGGATTGTTGGTAGAAATGCTATTGGCAATTTCTTTGAGGAGAAGCGTCTTCCCAGCTTTGGGAGGTGCCACAATAAGTCCGCGCTGTCCAAGTCCGACAGGGGCCAGTACATCCATAATTCTCGTAGACAAATGGTTGGGGGAAGTTTCAAGGACTAATTTGGTTTGCGGATACAGTGGAGTCAGTGCAGGAAAATGTAGCCGCTCAGCAGCTTGCTCAGGACTTCTTCCATTGACGGCGTTAACTTGAAGCAATCCAAAATACCGTTCATTTTCTTTTGGCGTTCGGCACTTACCGGAAACAAGATCGCCTGTTCTCAAGTCAAACTTGCGGATTTGTGAAGCAGAGATGTAAATATCTTCGGTACTCGGGAGATAATTGATCGGCCTCAGAAAGCCGTAACCTTCAGGAAGTATTTCCAGAACACCCTGCATAAACATTAATCCACTCTTCTCAGCTTGTGCGCGCAGGATGGCGAAAATTAATTCTTTCTTCTTGAGCGTTCCGTAGTACGGGATCTGGTATTGCTTGGCCAGCTTGTACAGGTCGGTCAGCTTCATTTCTTCCAGATCGGAAATTTGCAGATCCATATAATAACCACCTATTCAATTATTAAGTCCATTCATACATTTAAATGATAGACAATGATATCATAAACACCATCAACATAATTTTAACCAAAACAAATAAAGTTATGCAGCCAACTGCCTGGATTATACCGAATTATTCCGGTTTTTTGATAAAAGATTGTTAGGTATGAACCAAATCTTATATCAAGCAGCGGCTGCATAGGTGTTACCCGTTTTATCGCTTTGGTTACGACGAGTTCATACAAAGGACAGACATGGTCTAATTACTCAGTCTGCCGCCATACATCTGCGCCCAGAAGGCGCAGGTTGGAGACGAGGTGATCATAACCACGGTCAATATACTCGACACCTGCCACCTCGGTTACCCCTTCGCTTACTGTAAGTCCAGCAATGACAAGGGCCGCTCCAGCGCGCAGATCTGCAGCCTTCACTTTAGCCGCATTCAGTTGACCACCCTCAATAATGGCAGACCGACCCTCTACGCGAATTTTAGCCCCCATTCGCACCAGTTCAGGGACGTGCTTAAAACGATTGCTGTACACAAAATCGCTCAACACACTGACACCCTGAGCCTGGGTTAGCAAGCTGGTCATGGGAGATTGTAAATCCGTGGGGAAGCCGGGGTATACCAAGGCTTTAACGTCGACATGCCCATAGGAAGGTGCACCCAGTACGCGAATACTTTCATCATATTCCTCGATGCCGATGCCCATTTCCTGCATTTTGGCAGTGAGAGCCTCCATATGTTTGGGGATTACATTGTCAATCAATACATTTCCACGGGTTGCCGCAGCAGCAATCATATATGTGCCTGCTTGTATACGGTCAGGTATGATGGAATGACGGCAGCCATGTAGCTCCGACACACCTTCAATACGAATCGTCTCCGTTCCAGCGCCTTTAATAATCGCCCCCATGGAGTTTAACAGAGTTGCTACATCTATAATCTCAGGCTCTTTAGCCGCATTTTCGATAGTTGTGGCGCCTTTGGCACGTGCGGCCGCCAGCATAATATTAATGGTTGCTCCTACACTGCTGACATCCAAATAAATCTTGGTGCCGCGCAGTTCTTTGGCGTGCAAATGAATAGCGCCGTGCTCGTTCGTAACCGTGGCACCCAGCGCCTCAAAACCTTTGATATGCTGATCAATGGGCCGGGGTTCAAAATTACATCCTCCTGGCAAACCGATGATCGCTTCCTTGAATCTGCCCAGCATGGCCCCCATCATATAATAAGAGGCTCGTAATTTCTTAACAGGTCCATTCGGCATAGGAATGGATTTAATGGAGGAAGGGTCTATCTTCATCTGGCTACCTTCCCAGGCAACCTTTGCGCCAAGCTCCTCCAATATCTCGGAATACACCGCCACATCACTGAGCAGCGGCAAATTATCCAAAATGACTTCCGACTCTGCCAGAATGGCTGCGGGAATCAAGGCGATGGCACTGTTTTTGGCACCGCTGATGGAAACTGTACCCTGAAGCGGCCGTCCACCGGTGATCATCAATTTTTCCATAAGCTTGAGGGTCCCCCTACGTGTTTTGCAGTCGGTCAAACAATGAACTGAAACCATAAACTTTCAACTTTTTAAGTGGTTAAAATGGAAAGACACCGGCTAAGCGGTGTGCTTTCCATACCAAACTATTCAACTGTACAGATTTAAATGTTTTGTGCAGCATAAATACAGCTACAATGAAAAAAAATGCATTCAGTCTATGCAGTCGCATGACTAGTTGGAACATTATTATGCTTTGTTGTTGGAACCGAACTCACGGATTTTACCGATAACGGTTTGTTTGATCGCTTCACGACCTGGTTGGATGAATGTACGTGGATCGTAAGCATCTGGTTTTGCAGCAAGCACTTCACGAACCACTTTCGCAAATGCGATTTGGTTTTCAGTGTTTACGTTGATTTTAGAAGTACCCAGGGAAATGGATTTTTGGATGTCATGTGTAGGGATACCTGTTCCGCCATGAAGAACGAGTGGCAGTTTCACAGCATTGCGAATTTCTTCCATTTCTTTGAAGCCCAGGTTTGGCTCACCTTTGTATGGTCCATGAACAGAACCCAGTGCAGGAGCCAGTGTGTCGATGCCTGTTTCTTTAACGATACGTACACAATCGTCCAGCTTAGCGTACATTACGTCACCTACAACATCATCTTCTTGACCGCCAACCATTCCAACTTCAGCTTCAACAGAAACGCCTTTGGAATGTGCATATTCAACAACTTTCTTCGTTGTTTCGATATTTTTCTCGATTGGGCTGTGGGAATCGTCAATCATAACGGATGTGAAACCAGCGTCGATCGCTTCTTTACATTTGTCAAAGCTAGAACCGTGGTCCAAGTGAATTGCAACTGGAACCGTAATTTTCATGTCATGAATAAGACCTTCTACCATTTTAACAACAGTGTAGAATCCGCCCATGTGACGTGCTGCGCCTTCAGAAACACCCAAGATTACTGGGGATTTTTCTTCTTCAGCAGCGCCCAAGATAGCTTGAGTCCACTCTAGGTTATTAATATTGAATTGACCTACTGCATACTTTCCTTCGAGTGCTTTGTTCAACATGTCTTTCATAGATACCAATGGCATGGTTACAGTCCTCCTAAAGGTGTTTGGGTTTGTCTATATTTTTAGCCGACATCACATACGGGCTTATTATACCACAACCCATGTTAAATACTAAACAAGCTTTTGCATATCAACACATACAAAAATCACGCCCAGGACGCCGTTTTTCCATAGAATTGTATAATGAGAGGATTTACTTTCAGTATTTCCCATAATCACAAACAAAAAACCCTGTTTTGTTAACAGAGTTCTCAACCAAAATGACTTACCTAGTCACCTCTGAGTTGTTTGTTCACGGCGATCCGCATTTCATCAATATCAAAGGGCTTGGTAAAATGCATAAGTGCACCTAGCTCCGTCGCCTCTTTAATCATGTCCAGTTCTCCATACGCTGTCATCATAATAACCTTGATATCGGGATTCATGCTTTTTAGGTGCTTCAGAATTTCGAGTCCGTCCATACCTGGAATTTTCATATCGAGCAGAACCAGATCAGGTGGTTCCTTCTCAACAATCTCAAGAGCAATTTTCCCGTTCGCTGCCTGAAAGGTCTCATAACCCTCACTTCCGAACACTTCCATCAGTAAAATCCGTATTCCATTCTGGTCATCGACGATTAATACTTTTTTCTTTTCCAATGTTTTAACCTCCTAAGATCTTAAAACGAGGATCATGCAGCTATTGCCATAACAGCGTCCGATGACGTACAATATCCGTCCCATACCTAAAACTATATTCGCTCCTGCAAAAAGAAAATCCTTCTCATATACATAATTGTGGAATATTCTTTCATAATCAGGAAGCATGGGATAAAAAAAGACCTCCCAAAGGAGGTCTTTCAAGCTGAAGCATTAACCTTGAAGCTGCAATGCCGCCTTTACAAATTCACGGAACAAAGGCTGTGGACGATTCGGACGGGAAGTAAATTCTGGATGGAATTGTACCGCCAGGAACCATGGATGCTCAGGAAGCTCCACAATTTCCACCAAACGTCCATCCGGTGAAGTACCAGAAATACGAAGGCCTGCTTTTTCAATAACTTCACGATATTCGTTATTGAATTCGTACCGATGACGATGTCTCTCGTATACCAGCTCGTCGTTGTAGCAAGCCGATGCCAGGGAACCTTCCACCAGTTTACATGGATACAAGCCAAGACGCATGGTACCGCCCAAATCTTCGATGTCTTTTTGGTCAGGAAGCAAGTCAATGACAGGATAATCGGTAGCCGGGTTAATTTCCGAGCTGTTGGCTCCTTCAAGACCAGCCAGGGAACGAGCAACCTCAATAACAGATACCTGCATACCCAGGCAAATACCGAAAAACGGAATTTTTTGCTCCCGTGCATAACGAATGGTGCTGATTTTACCTTCAATTCCGCGATCGCCGAAGCCACCCGGTACGAGAATACCGCCAATGCCGCCCAGCATGTCAGCTACGTTCTCGTCCGTTACTTCTTCAGCGTTCACCCAACGGATTTTCACGTCCGCATTTGCATCAAATCCAGCGTGGGAAAGTGACTCGACAACACTTAAGTACGCATCATGTAACGCAACATATTTACCAACAATGGCAATTTCAACCGTTTTGTCCAACTTGCTGATTCGATCAACTAACCCTTCCCATTCGGTCATATCTGGTACAGGTGTTGTCAGCTTCAGGTGGTTAACTACGATTTCGTCCAAACCTTCTTCACGCAGGTTCAACGGAACCTCGTAGAGAGTCGAAGCATCGCGGCATTCTACCACTGCATTCGCATCAATATCGCAGAACAATGCAATTTTAGCCTTCATGTCGGAGGACAATTCATGCTCTGTACGGCAAACAATAACATTCGGTTGAATGCCGATACTGCGCAGTTCTTTTACACTGTGCTGAGTTGGTTTGGTTTTAACCTCACCAGCAGCTTTAATATAAGGAATGAGCGTTACGTGAATGTACATCACATTCTCGCGCCCAACTTCACTTTTGAGCTGACGAATGGCTTCCAAAAATGGCAAGCTTTCAATATCGCCTACAGTACCGCCGATTTCCGTAATAATGACATCCGAACCCGCTTCACGGCCTGCACGGTACACGCGCTCCTTGATTTCGTTCGTAATATGAGGGATAACCTGTACTGTACCGCCCAAATATTCTCCGCGACGCTCTTTGCTGATTACGCTGGAATATACCTTGCCTGTTGTGACATTGCTGTTCTTGGACAGATTAATATCAATAAAGCGCTCATAGTGTCCCAAGTCAAGATCCGTTTCCGCACCATCATCCGTTACAAACACTTCACCGTGCTGGTAAGGGCTCATAGTACCCGGATCGACATTCAGGTAAGGATCAAATTTTTGAATCGTTACCTTCAGTCCCCTGTTCTTCAAAAGCCTCCCCAGTGAAGCTGCCGTAATCCCTTTGCCCAAGGAAGACACAACCCCGCCTGTCACAAAAATATACTTCGTCACTGTTCAAAACCCTCCTAGATAAGATGCAAAAATTCAGGCGACATTATGATGTTATCGTAACCCGTTTGCACGGATTATCATCCATGAAGAAGGCAGCGGTTATATTTTCCAATCCGCCGCCCTTAGCCCTCTTTCATGAGTGAAAACACCCCTATAAAAAACAAAAAAGCACTCCCGTAGTACGGGGCACTTTTATACAAAAAGCAAACATATAAGTGAATCAATCATAAGCCCAAGCAATAGTTTACCCCGTGTCCAATCCGCTGTCAAGGAAGTTATCTGTGTTAATTTGTCCATTGAACCAGATTGGAATAAATCTATCTGAAAGCTATAAATCAGCAGGGGTTTCAAGAAAACGGTCATGAAAAAGGGGAGAGCGTATCTCCCCTTTCAACCTGTTCCTAACGAAGTGAATCGTCGTCGTCTTCGATCGACTCATCATCATTTTCATCATCTGTATCTTCCTCATCACTGAGGTCTTCATCGTCAATAACTACGTCATCGTCACTATCATCGTCATCTTCTCCGTCGAACAGCTCGTCTTCGCCATCCTCGTCTTCGCTATCTGCATCGAAGTCGTCATCGGAGTTGTATGTTTCTTCTTCCTCATGATAGTCATCTTCATCGTCATCGTCTTCATCGTTAATAATACGAGGACGCTTGGCGCCTGTCAGGGCATCTTCGGATTTATCTACCGGATACCAACGTTTCAAGCCCCACAAATTCGTACCGACACAGGCAAAACGCCCGTCAATGTTGATTTCAGTATATAGCTGAGCAATAACGTCATTAATTTCTTCGTCGGACAAGCCGCGCAATTTGGCGACTTCATTCATCAGGTCACGGTAATAATATGGAGTATTGGCTGCTTTCAATACCATAAATGCCAAATCCACCATTGGAGTCTCGTGGACTTTCTCCGGGTCAATCTTCAAGTTGAGTGGTGTACTCACCTAGGGACACTTCCTCTCACACGTAATTCACAAGAACATGTTTCAGAGCATACACGATACATGCAATACTAACATATCCATTATCAAAACTAAGTAAAACCTATTTGGAAGCAAATTGCAAGTTAAACATGGGTATCGTCATAATTTCCAAGAATATCCCTCTGCACAAGACGGCACACGTAAAAAGACGGGGTTCCCCCCGCCTCCGACTGTACCCGCTCCGGGAGAGGCCTCCCAAAGTTGTTGCACAAGAGCTTATGCCCTCCATGTATCGTATGTGTCCACAGCTACTTTGACACGACAAGCAGGCCTATTTCCATAAAAAAGGGGCAAGTTTCCCATGCCGTAGCTGACGCTTGCTCATACAATACCTCAGCATGGCTCATCGGAGGGGGACCGTCTCAAATGGACTATCCGGATTTTTTGCAGCGTTTGCATGAGGGTATTTCGGAGCCGTCCGGCAGTGGACGGAACAAACAGATTATCACGTTCGATAAGCCTCACCAATACCGGGAATGTTTGTCCTATCTCAGGAAGCTGAAACCTGAGCTTGTGGGATTACGGCAAGTACAACCGGCTAGGCTAATCCGTGCTCTCATCGCTCCGCTTTCAGGGGGAGACAGGCTGGGCAAATATCACCACGGTGTTACTGTTGAAGAAGATACCCGCATAAAGGTTCACGCAGAAACGGCTTATATGCCGAAAGCAGAGAAAAACCTTTCCATGCCATGGGGAGTTAAACAGGTACGTGCATACAAGGCTTGGCCTTCCTCGACAGGGAATCGGGTCAGAATCGGTGTGATCGACACAGGAGCGGATTTTCATCATCCTGATCTTCGCCATTCCCTCGCCAGAGGTATCAATTTGTTGAACCGGACCATGCTACCCTATGACGACAATGGCCACGGTACTCATATTGCTGGAACCATCGCGGCATCTAATTATGATGAAGGTATGGTTGGCGTAGCACCACGGGCTTTAATTCATCCTGTAAAAGCATTTGATCATAATGGAGCCGCCTATGTCTCTGACATCATTCTCGGTATCGACTGGTGTGTATTAAATCGTGTCGATATTATTAATATGAGCTTTGGTATGAAGTCGCGTAGCAAGGCACTACTTGATATGGTGAATAAAGCATATCATAACGGCATTGTAATCGTAGCATCCTCGGGAAATGAGGGCAAGCGTCGAAGTATTGACTATCCAGCCCGCTATTCCCAGACGATTTCAGTCGGAGCTACCGACAAATACAGACGTATCGCTCCTTTCAGCAATCGGGGGCAATTCGTAGACGTGTATGCACCTGGTGAGAAGATCAGATCCTCCTGGATTCATGGAAAGCATCATGAAATGAGCGGCACCTCTATGGCTACTTCCCATGTGACCGGGAGCATCGCACTTCTCCTTTCACTGAAACCGGAGCTGGAGCCTGGAGAAGTTAAAGCACTGCTTAAACGCACCGCCACACCGCTACGCCTTCGTAAAAGCGCCGGACGCAGTTCCATCTCCACCAAGCTTGGAGAAGTGGATGCCTTCCGATTGATGCAGGAGGGCACAAAGTGAACCACGATCTGATGATGCTAGACCTCTATCGTTGAACCTGGCTCCACAGAATGAACTTCTCTGGCAGGACCTCCATGTGCATTATTTTCTTCTCTTATCAACACATCTCGTACAAGGTCGGTCTGCGGTTTTGGTGCATGAACGAGTACAGCCTGTTTGCTAGGCAGATCCTTCAACATTTGCCTCACATCCGATAATCCCTGATGCACCTTGTAAGTCAAATGCCGAGCTATACAGATGTCATTGGAGTCCGCACGTTCCAACAGATGCTTTCCAAAAGAACCATTGGAAGCATGACCGGTCAATATCACACTGTTCCTAATGTTTTCTCCGCTGTCCATATCATTCAGCATATGGCGGTTATCCGACAGATATTGATAATACCAACGTGCCTGCGGGGAATCCATCATGCCGTCCCTTGTTACAATAATAGTGGCCGTGTTCCGTTCTAGCAGACTTATTCGTTCCGCAGCATCACGAGGCACGAACACCCTGTCACTGTTTAACACATGTTTTATTCGCGTGGAAGCTCCCGGCCGAAGCCACTCTCTCCAGCGATTTAACTGTTTCAATCCGTGCCACAGGTCAGGCTCTACAATTATTGCTTGTTCGGGGAATTGCTCACTGGCCCATACGATCAACTCCTGTCCTCTGCCAAAGGCAGGCACTGGCAACAACACATGACCGCCAGACCATAATATCTGCTCCATCTCGACCCTCAGCCGCTCCAGCTTAACAGGCTGCGGGTCTATATCCATGCCATAGGCATTGTCCATGATAGATATGTCCACTAGATAGGACTGTGGCTTGCATTCAGGAAGGTCATTTATCCCCTCCCCCATACACAAGTCCGGTGCATCGGCAGCAAGCAGCTCAGACTCACGGCTATAGTCTCCAGAAAAGAACAACCGCTTCCCTTCCATTTCTATGATATACCACACTGCACCAGCCAAATGTCCACTGCGTCCCCACATCATTCTCACACCCGGACAAGCTTCACACCACACTCCTGAAGGCGCTCCATCTTCTAGATAGCGATAGGTAATGGATTGGATATCCTGTTCACTGTAAGGCAATTCACCACCTCTCGATTCAACATAAGTCTGCCAGGAGCGAAAATAGGAGCCCAGCTGCTCAGCGGTGGCCTTGGTCGTCCAAACCTCTCCCCGGTATCCATACTTGTACAGTAAGGGGAGCGCCATGGAATGATCCTCATGTGCATGAGACAGCAAAACAGTAGTTAGCTCCTTCACCTTCTGTGGCGGAAAAATCGGATATTGCCCGATTCCTTCCTTTTTTACGCCACAATCCAGCATGATATGATGCTGCTTTCCTTCAAAAACATAACAGGAGCGGCCATGTTCGCCCGCTCCGCCCCAAATCCTAAGCTTGGTCATCATCATTTCCACTTTCTTCGCGAGTTTAAGCTTTCCATTAAGATTAGTAGCAGTGTGGTCAACCCAACCGATATAACAGCCATCGCCATGCCAAGCGACACCTGTCCCTGCTCAAACTGGGCAAATATATAGGTTGCAGACGTCTGGACGGACGGCGGTAAAATCAGCAATGATCCTACCAGCTCCCGTGAAGCAATGGTAAAGGTCATCATCCAACCAGCGAGCATTCCCGGTACAATTAGCGGCAATACAATCCGGCGGAATATGTAAGACGGTCGCCCGCCAAATACTTGTCCCGCCTGAAAAAGAGTATGATCCACCTGTGTAAAAGCGCTTTTGACATACTGAACTGTATAAGGGACAAACAAAATAACATACGTCAGAATGACCATACCGTATGTGTTATACAACGGAATCGGCATCCACGGCGAGTTCCACCACAAAATCAGACCCACCACCATAACAATTCCCGGCACTGTATTCGGAAGCAAGCTGAATGCATCAACTGTCCGTTGGATTTTCGTGCGTGAGCAACCGATAACCAGCGCAAACCAGGTGCCCAGCACCACAGCAATCGTCGATGCACCCAAAGAGAGAAATACACTATTCAGTAGCGCTTCCATGCTTTCTGAGCCCCACGACAGCAGTTCCTTGTAATAGTCGAGTGTAAGGTTGTTCCATGCCAGTCCGATTCCCCGCAGCTTCATGGAGGAAGCCGCGATAATTGAAAAATAAGGGATACCAATAGCTGCGATGAGCAGCAATAGGATGAATGCGACACTCAGTGCTGTAGTCCAGCTGGATACACGAAGACGAGAAGGTCGCGAACCTTTACCCCCTACCAGCCTGTATGTGAACTTTCGATTGATCACCGATTGCACGTACCACATAAGCAGGCAGGCCGTTAACAACACCGAAGCCATTGATGTTGCTTTGCCAAAATCAATGGGCCAGCTGGAAATATATTTGTGAATTTCAGAAGTCATGACCTCATACCCGATACGGCGACCAAAGGTAGCAGGTGTGCCAAACTCAGCAATCGTTTTAACGAAAATGAGCAGCGCACCCATTCCGTATGCCGATAACAGCAACGGTAAAATGATTCGACGGAACCTGTACAGAAATCCCCCGCCCATGACCGCACCTGCCTCTTCCAGGCTGCCGCCAATCCTCACCAGCGCCCCGCGCAGCAGCAAGTACAGGAATGGAAATAGATGCAGGCTCATGATCATCACCATGCCACCAAGGCTGAAGAAGGAAGCCGTTAAGAAATGCAGGTCCGGGAACAACTGTTCCAGATACCCGTTTTTTTGCATAAACAGAATCCATCCCATGGACCCGATATAGGGCGGAGTCATAAACGGAATCAGCAGCACGACATCCAACCAGCGCCAGTGTGCAAGTCGGGTGTTGGACATGATCCAGGCTAACGGAAGTGCAAGGGCAGTCGTTCCTGCAATTACGCAGATGCCTAGCCAAATTGAGCTGAATAGCACTCCTGCAAATTGAGAAGCAGCTAACGTTCGAAAAGGCGCTGCCCATTGAAATTTTCCTTCAACATACACACTTTGGATGAAGATTTGCAGCAATGGCAGCAAAATTAGGAAAAGAAGCGCGATCAGAGCAAGTATCAGGGACCATCCCCTGATGTGTTTAACAGACAAACCTCCCATCGGCTTATTTGAACATTTGCGTGAACTTTTCCGTCACGTCTGATCCGTGCTCACCCATCCATTCCCAATTGGTTTTCAGCAACGGGATCTCGTCCAGGTTGGCACGCTTGTCAGCTTTGATATCCGTGCGTCCAGGGAGTAGGGAAGCATCTGCTACTAGTTTTTGCGCCTCGTCCGACAACAGATAGTCAATGAACGCTTTGGCATTTTGCTCATGCTGTGTGGACTTGAGGATTGCGGCAGGACGCGGACTAATAACCGTTCCCTCTGTCGGATAGACGATGTCAATCGGCTCCCCTTTGGCTTTAGCCTTGTAGGTCATGTAATCGACCGCAGCGACGACTACACCTTTAGCCCCCGTAATCACTGGATCTAGCGCTTCCTGATTGGCACCGGCCATGGCCACACCGTTTGCCTTGTACTGCTCAAACAACGTCCAGCCTCCATCGCCCTTGGCACTCAGATAGCCTGTCATAAAATCCAACGCTGAGCCAGACAGCGATGGATCGGGAATGTTAACCTGATCCTTGTACTCAGGCTTCGCCAAATCGGCCCATGAAGTAGGTGGTGTCTTCACTAACTTCGTGTTATATGCAATGCCTAGAGCAGAAGCACTAGTACTGAAATAGTTACCCTCCTTATCGGACCAGTCTGGGTTTAGCTTGTCGGCATTTTTGGCATTCGGATAGGGGAGCGTGAGTCCTTCCTTTTTCAAGCCTTGTACAGACGGAAGCGATGCCAGCACAACCACGTCCGCTACCGGATTCGCCTTCTCCGCTTCCATGCGGGCTAAAATCTTACCTGTCGTTCCCTGGAATAACTCTACCTTAACCCCGCTCTGCGCCTCATACCCCGCTACCAGCTTTTTCGCCAGTCCATCCGGGCCTGCGCTGTAAACAACCAGCTTCTGATCGGTGGACGCCGCTGCTCCCGCTGGTTTTGCTGTTCCATCTGCTTGTGCCCCATCCTTGGATGTCGTAGCCGTTCCGCAGCCTGCCACAGCCAGTCCAAAAGTCAATGTTAAAGCAAGCATAGCCCCTTTTTTCCATCCTGTACGAAAAACACGCCTATTCATCATCTTATATAACCCCTTTTCCCTATGTTTCAAGTTGGTGGATGTATTGCGGTGATACCCAAATATGCATTTGTTCGCCTATGGGCAAGCGGGTGGAGTGATACGCAGTCCATTGCTCACCGTTTTCGGCTAATAGACGGATTTCATAGCGATCGCCAACATAGCTGACATGCAGGATCTCTACTGTAAAAGTGTGCTGATCCGCTTGCTCCTGTTCCCAACGGACATGTTCAGGTCGGAATAGTGTCCGTTCCAACTCGATCCAGTTGGATTTACCGATAAACCTTGCCACCTCTGGATGAGCTGGGCGACTATAGATCACCTCTGGTGTTCCGGTCTGCAAAATATGTCCACTTTTCATAACCACCACTTCATCAGACATGGACATGGCCTCGATCTGATCATGGGTGACGTATAGGGCGGTTAGCCCCAAATCGCGCACAAGCGATATCATCTCAATGCGCATCTCCTCCCGTAGTACGGCATCCAGCGCACTAAGCGGCTCGTCGAACAAAACCAGTCGAGGCCGGATAGCAACTGCTCTTGCAAAAGCAACCCGCTGCTGCTGACCACCGGATAGTTGATGAGGGTAACGATCCTCCAGCCCTGACAACCTCACCTTATCGAGCGCTTCCAGCACCACTGCCCGCAGTTCCTTGCCTTGAGCGTTAACAGCCCTTTTCCCCCGTTTGCTCGCTCGCAAGCCGAAGGCCACATTTTCAAACACCGTCATATGCGGCCACAGCGCGAAATCTTGAAAGACCATACCAAAGTGGCGGAGATGTGTGGGAACATCCTTTTTGCGTTCAGCTGAAAAGAGAATTTCCTCTCCCATCGTGATTGTGCCGATATCCGGTGTCTCCAGACCAGCAATCAAGCGCAAGAGCGTCGTCTTCCCACAGCCGGACGGTCCGAGCAATGTGGTGAATTTGCCCTGTCGTACGATCAGATTCGTCTCATGCAACGCGGTGGTTTGGCTGAAGGTTTTACTTACTCCGCGAATATATAGATCCTGATTCATCGTATTACCTGCCTGTTCTTATGACTGACCCCAGTGTAAAACTTGAATTCGCAACCTGTGTTATTGGAAAGTTAAAACAAAATTAATTATTTCAATGAATTGTGTTAACACTCATAGATTTAATCTATATAGAGGCGATTGATGCTGCTGCCCAAAGAATAAGCACGATTGTTTGACCAATCTGAAAGCGAGGCATTCTAAGTGAACTTAAGTCTTCTAAAGTTACATATTGTAGAGCTGCTGAACAAGCACCATAAAATTACCACCGTAGCCGAGCTTCTCGGCCTAAAGCAACCTACTGTTACTTTTCATATGAAAAATCTGGAGCGTGAATTCGGAGTAAAGCTGTTTGACACACGTATGGGCAAAATCATCCTGACGGATGCCGGAAATGCCCTACTGCACTATGCCACCAAGATTAATGCACTTGCGGCTGAGGCCGAGCGGGTTGTCCGTGAGTTCGATACACTCCAACGAGGCAGCATACGTATTGGCGCAAGCTATGTACCTGCTACCTATCTGCTTCCTGCCGTGCTGCATCGGTTTGCCCGCGAGCATCCGGGCATTCACATCGCCTTATCCGTGAAAACAGCGCCCGTGATCAAGGACATGCTTGCTCGCCACGAAATTGACCTTGGCATTATTTCGGCAGAGCCGTTTCAATCCCCCACGCTGCTCTCAGAATCCTTGGGGGAAGATGAACTGGTGCTCATCTGCTCACCCACTCATCCGCTCGCTAGCGAAACCGATTTGACATCCGAGCGTATCGCTTCTTCCTCTTTTGTATTGCATGGAAAGGATTCCAGCACACGCCACGCGACTGACAAATGGCTAGAGCGCGGGAGGCGCCGGCTTCCATCCTATCTGGAATTGGATTCACTGGAGGCCATCAAGCAGGCGGTTATGCTGGGAGAACACATCTCCTTTGTCTCTCGTATTGCTGTTCAATCAGAGGTTGAACGGGGTTTACTGGTTGTAAGGCCTATTCCGGGACAGCCTGTTGAAAGGCACATTTATATGGTCAGCAACAGAGATCGTCATCGCTCTGCGCTGATCCACAGATTCACTGAATATTTATGATGGAACCAAGATTAAATCTTAGCTGTCATATAAAAATTATGGCATTTTTTAACCGGAGTACCCTCTTGTCTTGACATACGACTGACAAAATACCCGTAAAGTGAAGCGTGTAACCTATTCGGACGAACAGGAGAGGATAAAATGAAAACAAGCCTGCGTATCACTAAATTCATGTCAGTAGTAACTCTGAGTGCAGTACTGCTCGCAACAGGATGGAAAGGTGCAGAGCCCGTACAAGCGGCTGCCAATGCCACGCCAAGCTATGAGGTTAAGCTGCTGCTGGATACAGCTCAGGTCCTCAATGCGGATGGCTCTTTAAAAAGCGGCATCGTAAATGAGTTCGGAATTAGCGAAGATGCGCAACGATTAAGCGTCGAGTTTTTTGATACAGACTCCTTGCAATTGAATGACGAGGGCTGGAACGTTAGATTTCGCAAAAAAGAGGATAAAAAAAACTATGAGTTAACCTACAAAAAGCGCTATGCGATCACAAACGGGAATATCGATGCAGCACTCACCCAAGCGAATAAAGAAGGTTTCAGTGCCTCTGATGATAATTATGAGGCTGAGGTGGATTGGGGATACAGCAAGCAGACATTAAGCTTTTCCAATGACAAGAAAACAAACGCCTCCAAAGGATTAGCTCTGCCTTCCCCGGATCAGGCGTTAAAACAATTACAGGACAATCTTCCGGGCAAGCTGCAAAACTGGAAAAGCAGCAACTGGGGCAAACATACCTTGGCAAACTCCAGAGTACGCGGTCCTGTACAGGTCAGCAAATATGAGGGCAGCTTTCAGGGCTTGGATACTGACCTTGAAGTATGGCCTATTCGTAGCGCAAACGGATCGGGTACCGACAATATCATCGAAATCTCCTTCAAAACTTCGGATTACAATACTGCCGCAAGCAACCGTGCCAAGCTGATTAACCTGCTACAATCCAAAGGATGGCTGATTCCTGCCGATTCTCTGAAAACGAATCTGGTACTGGAACGCTATTAAGCACTCGAACCTAAAAAGTACTCAAACCTAAAAAAGGAACCGAACGGGCCTCCCTATAGAGGGCAGCACGAACGGTTCCTTTTTACTAATATACATATGACTACAGGGTCATTATGTTGCAGTTTTTTACTTACATACGTTCCGGTGCAGACACACCCACCAGCTTCAGTACATTAGCAATGGTCGTGCGGACCGCGCCAAACAAGGCCAAGCGAGCTTGCGTTTGAGCGGCATCCTCCGTGATGACACGCTCTGCCTTATAGTAGCTGTGGAACATGGATGCCAGCTCGTAGACATAGCGAATCATGCGATGCGGCGCAAAGTTTGCAGCTGCCACCGATACTTCCTCTGGCAACTCGCCAATTTTGCGTAACAGATCGTATTCATGCTCAGCCGTCAGCTTCGACAAGTCAACTTCTGCCAATGGCAGTACAGCAATACCCTGCTCTTCGGCTTGACGATATACGCTGCATGCACGTGCGTGTGCATATTGCACGTAGAATACCGGATTCTCATTGGAAGTGGAAATCGCCAAATCCATATCAAAATCCAGATGTGAGTCCATACTACGCATGGTGAAGAAGTAACGGATCGCGTCTACGCCCACTTCTTCCATCAGATCCTCCATCGTTACGGCCTTGCCAGTACGCTTGGACATTTTTACTTTTTCCCCGTTTTGGAACAAGCTGACCATTTGGGCAATCAGTACTTTAAGCTTATCCGGGTCATTGCCCAGTGCTTCCATTGCCGCTTTCATTCGTGGAATATAGCCGTGGTGATCCGCTCCCCAGATGTTGATGATCGTGTCATACCCACGAGCATATTTGTCGCGGTGATAGGCGATATCCGGAGTCAGGTACGTATAAGTGCCGTCATTTTTGATCAATACACGGTCTTTATCGTCGCCATACTTGGTCGTGTTCAGCCAAGTAGCTCCGTCCTTATCATAAATTTCCTCACGGTCACGCAGCTCATTCAGCGCTTTAAGCACTTCACCGTTATCATACAGTGATGTTTCACTAAACCAGGAATCAAAAGGTACACGGAACCGCTCCAGATCACGCTTGATCTTATTCAGTTCCTTTTCCAAACCGTATTCACGGAAATAAGCGGCACGATCTCCCGGTTCCATGGACAACAGAGAATCGCCCTTCTCAGCCACCAGTTCCTTCGCAAACCCGATGATGTCCTCACCATGGTATCCGTCCTCCGGCATCTCTGCAGGCTGTCCCAGCTCCTGCAAATAACGCGCTTCAATGGAACGGCTCATATTGTAAATCTGGTTCCCCGCATCATTAATGTAATATTCACGAGTGACTTGATATCCTGCAAAATCAAGCACGTTACAGAGCGCATCCCCTACGGCTGCACCACGTGCATGACCCAAGTGAAGACTCCCCGTCGGATTGGCACTGACAAATTCGATCTGTACCTTTTTGCCTGCACCTACCTGTACACGTCCGTAATCTACTCCTTGCTCCTGTACTTGTCCAATCACTGCATAGAGGTAGCTCTTGTTCAGGCGAAAGTTAATAAAGCCCGGTCCGGCGATTTCTGCACTTTCAATAGAAGCGGAAGCTAAGTCCATATTTGCGATCAAATCTTCAGCGATTTGACGCGGATTCTTCTTCGCAATGCGAGTGAGCTGCATTGCTACGTTGGTAGCTAAGTCACCATGTGACTTGTCCTTAGGCACCTCCAGCGTAATCGTCGGCAGCTCTTCACGGCTCACGATTCCGGTAGCCAGCACCGCTGCCTCGATTGCTGAGGTCACCTTTTGATTAATAAGTTCCAGTGGATTGCTTGTCATGATTGTTGCTCCTCCTGTATATGCAAACTAATGGCAAAATGCCCCGAGAAATCCTCAAATACGTACAGATCATAGGTCCAGCTCACATGTCCGGTGAATCCATCCATCCGAATATCGAGCTTCTGCGTATGCGCAGACATGTTCAGGTTTAAATAAGGCGAGCGGTAAAATCCAGGCAACCTGCGTCCCAGCGCGAACGACTGCTCCGATTGTACCTCACCGTGACGAATCAGCTTTAGCTCATCTGGTCCGATCTTGACTGTGTTCCGTGTCGTACCGCCCTCAGGACTCTCTTGCGGCTCTTCGTACCTTATATATAGATGCTTCCCGCGAACGATTGCTTCTCCAGGAAGCTCCTGTACCACATCTTCTCCGTCATGATGACTATGAAGACGGATTCGAACCTTTGCATTGTGTGGCATGTGTTCAAACTCCATTCTATCGCTATCCTACTGTACTACTATATCCAGTTCCCGATTGCAATTCAAATGAGTTTTTACAAAAAGATGCTTTCACACTTAAAAAATTCAACTACTGTAGGTCAGCAGCACTGGATGCCTGGCTAAAACTTTCAATGAACCGGGAAGCCAATGAAGACATGTATTTATCCTTCAACCAGACAGCCGCCACACGAGTGTGCAATTCTTCACAACTAATTTCCTTAGCGATTAAATGATTATTGCTGCCTAAAGATAAAGCGGAGCGCGAAATCATGCCAATACCCAGCCCTTCATTGGCCCAATGAAGCGTAGTGCGGGCATCGTCATTTTTGCAAAAGATATTGGGCTCAAAGCCATGCTTCATACAGGTATCGTGAATCAATTGCTCAAAACGGCGATATATAATGAGTGGTCTGTTCTTCAACTCAGCCAATGAAATGGTCTTCTTTTCGGGATTCCAATCATATTCTTCCGTCATCACTGCTATCATTGGCTCAGTGGACGCATATCTACACCCTAAACCGGCGGTATTAAAAGGGGTTCTGACGATACCGACCTCTACAATTCCTTTGTTCAAAAGATCGAGAATCCTGAAGGTATTCCCCTCATGTATTTCAAATTTTACACCCGCATAGGTTTTATGAAATTCGGAAAGCCTGTCTTTCATTAGGGTCGCCCCAGAGGAAGAAACCGTCCCAATGGTGAGCGTCCCCTTCATCCCCATGGCAAAATCGTTTATTTCCCTTGTCGTAGCATCCGTCAGCTCCAAAATCTGCTTGGCCCTGTTCCGTAAAATGATTCCGGCCTCTGTCAATTGAATGCTTCGTGAGCCTCGATGCACAAGCTTTACACCAAGCTCTTCCTCCAGCTGCATAAGCTGTTGACTTAAGGGAGGCTGTGCGATTTGCAGTTTTTTGGCTGCCGCTGTAATCTGTCCAGCATCTGCAATCGCTAAAAAATACTTGAGATGTCTCAATTCCATCATGAACCTCCGGTCCTGATATATGTAAAACCTATATCTCTAATATATATTAAATATTATTCATATGGTTGGGGATATGCCATAATCATATTCAGATATGCAATTATAATAGGAAAGTTTATACAATATTTAGGTTAGGTGATGGTTTATTTGCTGAAATTTGCTGTTTTTTTGAAACCTTATAAAAAGGAAACGATTCTTGGGCCTCTGTTTAAACTAATTGAGGCCATTCTGGAATTGTTGCTGCCTACTATGGTGGCTTTAATGATTAATCATGGCGTCGGTAAGGGAGACACCCATTATGTTTGGCAAATGGGTCTTTTGATGTTGCTCATGACTATACTGGGCTTTGGCAGTTCTCTCGTGTGTCAGTTTTACGCAGCCCGTGCTTCCCAAGGATTCGGAACCACACTGCGCAATACTATGTTTAAGCATATTTCATCGTTTTCTTATGCAGATCTTGATAAATTTGGTACGCCCTCTCTCATCAACCGAATTACGAATGATGTCAATCAGCTGCAAACGGCTGTAGCGATGTTGATTCGTCTGGTTATTCGTGCTCCTTTTATTTGTATCGGAGCGATCATCATGTCCATGATTCTGGACTTCCGCCTTGCTTTGGTGCTGTTGGCGGCTACACCCGTTCTGGCTTTGATCCTGTATGTGGTCATTACGAAGGCTTCTCCGCTGTACCGGCTATACCAGAAAAAGCTCGATAAAATCGCTCTGGTGCTAAGCGAGAATCTCACAGGTGTACGGGTTATACGTGCATTTGCCAAAAGAGGAGCTGAACGAGTAAAGTTCAATGCCGCCTCAGATGATCTCACCCAAACCGCTATTCGTGTCGGCCGGATTTCTGCTCTACTTAGCCCAGCCACCTTACTGGTGGTCAACGGAGCTATTATCGCCATTCTGTGGATCGGCGGTATCCATATCCAATATGGATCTCTTACACAAGGAGAGATTATTGCATTTATTAATTACATTACGCAGATTTTACTGGCCCTGATTGTGGTGACGAATCTCATTATTCTGTTCACCAAGGCGGCCACTTCAGCAGCGAGAATTCAGGAGGTTCTGGACACCGAAGCTTCGATTTCCGATACTGCCAATCCTGTATCATTAGACCAGGAAAGAACGAGTAAGACCGGCTCTGTACCAGCTATCTCCTTTGATCATGTCTCCTTTGGCTACAATAAGACAGGACAACTGGCACTTAGCGATGTAGTTGTAGACATTTATCCCGGTGAAACGGTTGGAATCATAGGAGGAACAGGCTCGGGAAAATCTACCTTCGTGAATCTGATTCCCCGCTTCTATGATGCAGTAGAAGGTTGTGTACAGGTCGATGGCATCGACGTACGGCATTATAAGCTGGAGCAATTGCGGCAGAAAATCGGGATTGTTCCACAGAAAGCACTGCTGTTCACTGGGACGATAGCGGATAATATCCGTTGGGGACATGAACATGCCACCGATGAGGAGGTCGCCCGGGCCGCAGCCATCGCGCAAGCGGATGAGTTTATTTCCAACTTGCCGAAAAAATTCGATGCCCCGATCACCCGAGGAGGACTTAATCTATCAGGCGGCCAGAAGCAGCGACTTACCATTGCCAGAGCTATTGTAGGCAATCCGGAAATTCTGATTTTGGACGATTCCTCAAGCGCACTTGATTTTGCAACTGACGCCGCCCTCCGGAAATCGCTACGGGAAAATAGCACCCGCATGACTGTCCTGCTGGTCTCGCAACGAGTAAGCAGTGTACAGCATGCCGATAAAATCATTGTATTTGATGAAGGCCGGATTGTCGGAATCGGCACACATGATCAGTTGATGAGCAGCTCGGAGGTATATCAGGAAATTAATCGCTCTCAGCTCTCAACGCAGGAGGTGGACCAATGAGTGGCAAGGAAACCTGGAGAAGATTGTTAACCTATGTCGGTCAATATAAAACAACAACATTTTGGGTCATCATCAGTGCGATTCTCAGCGTGCTTGCCAGTCTGGTCGGACCCTATATGATTGGCCGGGCTATCGACCATATGGTAAATCAGGGAGCGGTAGACTTTAGAGGTATCGCACAGATTCTATATGGACTAGGCGTTGTATATGTTGTAGGCAGTCTATTTAGCTGGTTGCTCACATATTTGACGAACCGCATTGCTTTTCAGACTGTAAATGATATGCGGCGCGAGTTATTCGATCATTTTAATATCCTTCCGTTAAGCTTTCATGACAATCATCCGCAAGGAGATAGCATTAGCCGTTTTGTGAACGATATGGATGCCGTATCGGATGGATTATTGCAGGGCTTTTCCACCTTGATCACCGGGTTGATTACCATTATTGGTTCGATTGTACTTATGCTGTATATCAGCCCAGTGATGACGTTGGTGGTATTGGTGTCTGCCCCAATCACATATGTCGTTGCACGGTTTATTACTACAAAATCGCAACGCATGTTCCGTGAACAGGCCAAAATTTTGGGAAGCTTGAACGGTTATGTGGAGGAAATGATCGGCGGACAGCGGGTAGTTACTGCCTTTCACTATGAAAACCGCTCGCTTGAGGAATTTTCCGCCAGAAACGAACAATTATATCAAGCCGGAGTGAAATCGCAGTTTTATGGATCTTTGTCCAACCCTTCCACTCGATTGGTCAACAACATGACTTTCTCCGTCACCGCTATGATTGGCTGTATTTCGATCATTTTGGGCGGGATTTCGGTAGGCGGTTTATCGAGTTTTCTCATTTACACCAATTTGTTCGCCAAGCCCTTTAATGAAATTACAGGTGTGCTGACTCAGTTTCAGGCCGCTACAGCTTCTGCTCAGCGTATATTTGCTATTTTGGATTCACCTCCGGAGCAACCGGAAAAGTCGAACGCCGTGCAGCCGGAGCGCAGTAAAGGTACAATTCTGTTTGAACATGTGAAATTTTCCTATAATCCGGAACGAACACTCATTACGAACTTTAGTTTGGAGGTCAAGCCAGGCACTCGCGTAGCTATTGTCGGACAGACCGGAGCAGGCAAAACAACACTCGTTAACCTGCTCATGCGCTTTTACGATGTGGACAGCGGTTCGATCTCCATCGACGGAGTGAATATAAACGATATGAGCCGGGACAGCCTACGTACTAACTTTGGTATGGTGCTTCAAGATACATGGCTGTTCAGCGGAACGATCCGGGACAATATCGCTTACGGAAAGCCAGAGGCCACGGACGAAGAAGTCATTGCGGCTGCGACAGCTGCCAATGCGCATAGCTTTATCAAGCGCCTGCCTCATGGTTACGATACGGTCATCAGTGGATCGGGCGATAGCCTGTCCCAAGGGCAAAGGCAGCTGCTCACTATCGCAAGGGTGATCCTCGTCGATCCACCTATGCTCATTCTGGATGAAGCAACCAGCAGTATAGACACCCTTACAGAAGCCCGGATCCAAAAGGCTTTTATGAAAATGATCGACGGACGCACCAGCTTTGTCATCGCCCACAGGCTATCAACCATCCGCGAAGCAGATCTGATTCTATACATGAAAAACGGCGATGTCGTCGAAAGTGGTACTCATGAAGGACTACTCGCAAGCGGTGGCCACTATGCCTCGCTCTATAACAGCCAGTTCACTACGGCTTAAAAAGGCTGAGCAGATACGGTCACATCAATAAGCTCAACGTCTTAAAAAAGCCAATTGCTTTTTAAGCAATTGGCTTTTTTATTTTTCTTTGATAAATCCCACCTTATATTATATAATAAAAACACGAACAAATGTTTCTATTCCATCTAAACCTTATGGTTTTGTGAGTGGCCAACATTTATGCATGGAGTTGCAGTTGGGAGGCTGAATATGGACATTAATGAATTTCAAAAGTGGGTAAAGCAATATTATCAGGATAGAAACTGGTCAGACTTGGATATCTTTGTCCGAATCGGTTTCCTGGCAGAGGAAACGGGGGAGGTTGCGAGAGCTATTCGCGCCCTGGAAATTGGCAGAGACCGGCCGGATGAGATCGACGGTTCATTCGAGGAGAACAAGGAACATTTAACCGAAGAACTTGGAGACGTACTGGGTAATCTCATCGTGATCGCCAACAAGTATGACATCACCTTGGAGGATATATTTCAAACACACCAGCAAAAACTTGCAAAAAGATATACATAAGGAGAATCTCATATGAAAAGTATCGCTGTTTTTTGCGGTTCCAGTAATGGAGCGTCTGAGGTTTATCGAGAGCATGCTGTTGCTCTGGGCAAGGCACTTGCCGAACAGGAAATAAGCCTGGTTTATGGAGGAGCAAATGTGGGTCTAATGGGTGCAGTGGCTGACGCAGCACTTCATGCAGGAGGTCGCGTCATTGGTGTGCTCCCTTACTTTTTGCAAAGCCGTGAAATTGCACATAATGGCCTGAGCAAATTAATCATTGTTGATTCCATGCACGAACGCAAATCTAAAATGGCAGAGATTGCGGACGGTTTCATTGCTTTACCAGGTGGTCCAGGTACGATGGAGGAATATTTTGAAATTTTCACATGGGCGCAATTAGGCTTGCATGAAAAGCCATGTGGGCTTTTAAATATTAACCATTATTACGATCCTCTTATTTCCTTGTTTGATCGTATGGCCGCGGAACAATTTATGCAGGAAAAATATCGTTCGATGGTAATTACGGATACGACTCCACAAGGAATCCTACATAAATTCACTAATTATACTCCTCCTTCCGTCAAAACATATCTTACGAGCAAACGGGTCTGACATTAGGAATGGCGCATCTCGATCAGCAGACGTACTATATAATTTTAAAAGGAACACCACCGTCAACGTATTCCAGTGGTGTTCCTGTAAATTGAACGAAAATGGCAGACTTTCTCCCCAATCGTCACAGTCGATTTTAAACCTGCATTTAATTATGTAGTCATCCAATGAATGATATCATGCCTAACGAGAACGCCAATCTTAAATCCCTGCTCCCGTAGCGGTCGGATGATCAACAGGTTCATTTTCCTGAAAGTCACGTCGATACCACCAGCCGATCAGAACAGCAATGGTAGTCATTGCCGCAGCCAGCAAATACACCTGCACCATACCAAATCGGTCAGCATACCAGCCCATAAATAATAAAGCCAGACCAAAAGCGAGATTGGTAAGCACATCAATTCCTGCCATTACTTTGGGCAGCTGGGCTGGCGGTGCACTGGTTTGCAGCAAGGTGCGGCGAATAATGCCTGCCATTTGAACAGGTAAGCCTGACACAGCAAAAAGAACAAGCGCAGCCACGGGAATGGTATTCAGCGCAAATACAATGGTAATCAGTACATACACTAGCAACGCTCCGAGCATGTACAAAAAGCTGTTCTTTTGCAATCTCTTGACCAAGCCAACGACAATTAATCCACCCAAAATGGTGCCGGAGAAAAAGGACGCATTCATGAAGCCCCACCAGCTCGCATCCCGATGCAGCACTTGACTGACGTACGCCAAAATAAATACGCCGAGCCAAGAGACTCCCCCAATACTGTCCACGCTGTCGACAATCATTAGAGAACGAATACGACGGTTATGCCAAATGATTTTCCATCCTTCCCCAAGCTCTTTCCAATGGGAGCCTTTTTCCTTTGCGGGTTCTACTGCATCTGTTAAGGACTCTGGAGATTCGGGGTTTGATTCCTTTTGATCCAGCGGATCACGAATGAAGGACGTGACAGTTACAGCCACGAGATAACAACAGGAGGCAATTGCAAGAGTATTCAGGGAACCCAGCCAAGCGACAATCATTCCGCTCAACGCCCAGCCTGCACACTTGACCACCTGATCACTGACCGCTACCATACCGTTTGCCCGCATGAGTCCCTCACCAGTGGCCAAACGGGGTACAAGCGCATTACGCGCAGGATTGGTCCATCCATCCAAAAAAGACATGCCAAAAACCATCACAAAAATAAACAGAAACGACCTCTGCTCAGGTACGATCCACAAATAAAGCAGCAGCAACGTAAAAATGATAAACTGCCCAAACTGGGAAAATAGCAGAACCTGCGTCAGCCGAAATCGACCGAGCACGATCGGTGCAACAAGCCCACTAATCACTTGAGCTGACAAACGAAACAACGGGATTAAAATAGTCGTCATTAAGGAATTACTTGAACTGAATACCAACACCACCACACTCAACATGTAGATGATATCTGCTGCGTTGGAAATCGTCTGAGACCCCCACAGGTAATAAAAAGAGCGTCTGATCAAAAAAGTTCCCCCCTCTTTGGTATATCGCCAATTTATGTATTTCCATAACCAAACCTCCCCTGTCGATTACAAATCTGTTAAATGTCCGGTTTTTTGTATGTTCTACATATACCCTTAAATTTCCTTCTTTTATCTTAAAAGGAAATTCAGTGTCCACTATATTTTCATGCCTACTACAATCTGATTTAACACAAAAAAAAGCGTCTATAGCGCTCTTTTCGCTCTATACTGGCGATAAAGATCACTAAGACGCTTCTTAAAATGTTTACTTTGTTAAATCTTCCACAAATTTAGGTAGTACAAATGCCGCTTTGTGCAGACGTGGACTGTAATATCGGGTATCCATCTCTGGAATTTGGTTCTCGTCCACTTCGAGCGGGTCATATTTCTTGCTGCCCAATGTGAATGTCCAAAGACCGCTCGGATAGGTTGGAATGTTTGCACCGTACACACGCACAATCGGGAAAATCTCTTTTACATCTTTGTTGACCTTCTGAATCAGGTCAGCCTTGAACCAAGGATTATCCGTCTGCGCCACGAAAATGCCGTCTTCCTTCAGCGCCTCAAAAATACCTTGGTAAAACCCACGTTCGAACAGCGGCGCTGCCGGACCAACCGGCTCCGTCGAATCGACCATAATCACATCGTATTCATTTTTGTGTTCGATAATATGCATGTAGCCGTCATTGACCAGTACTTCCACATTGGACTCGTCCAACTTCCCAGCAATTTCAGGTAAATATTTTTTAGAATATTCAATGACTTTACCGTCAATCTCCACCAATACAGCCTTTTCCACTTCAGGATGCTTGATGACCTCACGGATAACGCCGCCATCCCCGCCGCCCACAACCAAAACCTTTTTCGGATTCGGATGTGTATTCAAAGCCGGATGTGCTACCATTTCGTGATATACAAATTCATCCTTAACCGTTGTCATCACCATGCCGTCCAGAACAAGCATATTGCCGAATTCCTCCGTCTCGATCATTGCCAGATCCTGAAAATCTGTTTTCTCAGAGACGTAGGTTTGTTTGATTTTTGCTGTAATGCCGAAAGAGGGAGTCTGCTTCTCCGTAAACCACAAATCCATCATTCCAACCTTCTTTCTGATCAAAGTATGTGTCCGGCAATCCGGTAGCATAAACATGGACTTTCCTTATAACTGCAACACGCAAACCCCGAGTTTGCTATATTTATTGTACCAAACACACTTGAATTTCACACTTTTTGCATTATAAGCGATACCCGAATGGACTGTAAAAGCATTTTTAGGGCTTAATCTTGTTTAAAATAGATACGTATATGCATCTGATGAATAGACGCTTTCGGATTGACTATACTGAGAACATGAACTATGGAAGGAGGTGGCATGATGACCGATACTACCGGGCGATCCTCCAAGCGTAAACCGCTTTGGCTTCGATGCTTTCAAGGGCTGATGTCTCTCACGATTCTGACGGTCATCGCCGCCTGCATTCTGCTCGCCTATTTGTACACAACCAGCCTTCCGCTCGCCGATACAGACCGGAATTCCCGTCTGCTCGATAGTCAGGGGCAAGTCATTGCTACCTTCTCTGCCGGAGGAAAGGAATCTATTCCTGTCCAGCTTGATCACATTTCGCCCGATTTAATAGCAGCTACACTGGCTGTGGAAGACCGGAAGTTTTACGATCATTTTGGCTTTGATTTCAAAGGTCTGGGCCGGGCAGTAATCGTTAATTTGACCCGCTGGGATATGTCACAGGGGGCCAGCACGCTGACTCAGCAGCTTGCGCGCAATCTGTACTTATCTCACGAGAAAACGTGGACGCGCAAGGCCAAGGAAGCCATCTATACTGCACAGCTTGAAATGAAGTATTCCAAGGATGAGCTGCTGCAAATGTATTTAAATGAAATTTACTATGGTCATGGCGCCTATGGCATTGAGGCGGCCTCGCAAATGTATTTCGGTAAATCCGCAAAGGATCTGGATTTGGCCGAAAGCGCCCTATTGGCAGGTATTCCGAAAGGTCCGACCTACTATTCACCATATAATCATATGAAAAACGCAAAGGATCGGCAGAAAATTGTACTGGACTCCATGGCACTCATCGGTAAAATTACACCGGCTGAAGCCAGCAAGGCCTATGAGGAAATACTGGCCCTGCGGCCCGAGAGCCAGCGTCGGACAGTGGAAGCTGCTCCCTGGTTTCGCGATTATGTTCGCCAGCTAGCAACTCATCAATTTGGGATTAGCGAAGCGGTGCTTGAGCATGGCGGGCTGAGCATTTATACGACGCTGGACATGCACATGCAGCAGGCAGCCGAGGCGGCTGTCAATGAGGGCATGAAGAACAGCAACGGACTGGAAACTGCACTAATCTCCATGGACCCGCGCAATGGACATGTCAAGGCCATGGTCGGCGGAACGAACTATGTCGGGAATCAATACAACCATGCACTGGCCACAACCCGGCAGCCAGGCTCGTCTTTCAAGCCGATTATGTATCTCAGCGCGCTGGATTCCGGCCAATTGACGAGTACGTCCAAATTCGAAAGCCGACCGACGTTGTTCCACTACGACAACAACCGCAAAACTTATAAGCCCAAAAATTTTGGAGATAAATATTTGGGTGAAATAGATCTGCGGCGCGCCATTGCGGCATCTGATAATATTTATGCCGTCAGCACCATTCTGCAGGTAGGAGCGGATAAGGTCATGGACCTCGCCAGCAAAATGGGCATTACGAGCGAGCTCAAGCCCGTGCCTTCGCTGGCGTTGGGCGTGTCACCCGTCAGCCCGTTTGAGATGGCCTCGGCCTTCTCAGTCATCAGCAGTGGCGGGCAAAAGGTAGCTCCGGTGGCGGTGCTGCGCATCACCGATGCGGCTGGTCGATCGCTGTACGAAGCGCCGCAAGCCGCACCCGTTCAGGTGGTAAAGCCCGCCTCTGCCTATGTCCTCACACGCCTCATGGAAGGCGTGTTCGAAGAAGGCGGCACCGGCAATCGGGTCGCGAAGTTGATCAAGCGCCCGGTTGCCGGCAAAAGCGGCACGACCAATACGGACGCGTGGATGGTCGGCTTCACCCCGGAGCTATCCACCGCTGTTTGGGTCGGATATGACAAGGGCAAGGCCATCAGCACGCAGGATGCCCGGCGGGCGGCACCAATTTTCGCACAATATACGGAAAAAGCGCTGGAGAATGTGCCGCCCAAAATATTCCCGATCCCTGACGGCGTAGTCAGCGCCTATATTGATCCGGCTAGCGGCAAGCTGGCTGCGCCGGACAGTCCCGACAAGCGGCTGGAGGTATTCGTTAGCGGTACCGAGCCGAAAGAGACCCTATCGGGGCAGAATAACCCACAGGCATCGACACCTACTGACCAAGCGGAACGACAGGCCGAAAAAAAATCCTGGTGGGGCAATTTTAAGCGATGGTGGATGGAGTAATAGCAAAAAAAGACTGGAAAACGCCATGATGCGCTCTCCCAGTCTTTTTTATCTTTACTTCAATTATCTTATTCGCCCATTTTAGCTCTCTTGCCAGTGCCATCAGCCATTACACAGTTAAGCCCCGTTCTTTCCTAAAGCTGCGCTATTACCAAAAACAGCTAAATGACTCAATACGGTTGGTGTCTACACCATAGTAAAACCAAAAGCGGCCACTCCACCGAAAACCTGCTACGGATGTTCTGCCTACAAAGACAGGGTACATCCAGAAGCGCTCTCCGTTCGTCAGCCATACAAACGTGTTGCGGTACAAACAACCGAAAATGGCTCCTGGGTCAACCGCATAGGCCGAAACTAGCGGTTTCGGTGGCGTAAATTGCGGTGGTGGGGAAGTTGGTGCTTGAGCTTGCTGCCCACCTTGCGGACCGAACGGCCCTTGCGGTGGCGGGGAGAACGGCTGTGGCGAAAAGGGGCCTGGGCCTGGTGGCGGACCTACCGGAGACGGGAACGAATCCTGCATATCAGGAAATTGTGGAATTGAAGGACCTGACGGTGTGAATGGACCCGGAGTACCCGGTTGCGTTCCGAAAGGAACTTGTGGCAGTAAAGACATGTGTTTCACTCCTTGTGTTCTAGGCTGATGTATCCTATGCGGGACATCAGCCCGTGGACTGGGCGAATCCCCATATCGCCGCCAAACTCCGTCATTTCGTCCTTTTATATCAAAAATTCTTATATCTTGACCGGATTAACTCCCCGTCTGGACATGCTCCAGCTCAATTTCATGCACCATTCTAATCTCGACTCGTTTCCTGAGCTCATCATACTGTTTCAGCAGCCGGTGCTTATACCCTAAATTGTCGTTCATCCAGCCTATAATAGAGTCATCCTTATGCTCCGTGGACCAGCTAAACAAATCGCTATAGATTTGAGCAAATGATTCCTCGTTACGGCGAGCGAACCGGATCGGTTGAACTCTATAGCTGAGCTTCAGTTCCAACATTTCATACAACACTTCCAAACGGTACTCCAAGTCCTGTACACCTGCTTTGGATGCATCGTAGCTTTTTATATCCTGAATAAGCTCTCTAAAGGTCAACCCTACATGCTGCATAGCAATATAAGACCACACACAACTTCCCGTAGCTGTTCCATGAGCCTCCCAAAGCGGATTCCACAAAATAGACCGAATTGTATCCTTCTGCTCTTCTCCAAACAAAGCAATTCCAGCAATAATTCCTGCATTACAGTCTACGGAAGCATGTCGCTCTCCCCAATGCACCAATCGTGGAATCATATCTTCAGTAGTACATTTAAAGCTTAGTAGGGGTAAGAATTCATCAAACAGATGCTGATCCACTGCTTGTTCCAATTCAGTCGCCAGTCGTTCACGGAACGATTCGCATGGAAGATGTACGAGCCCCAAACAAGCATCCACAGATGCTGCCCCATATGGCCCGTTCACCCATGCGACGAGATCAGCCGCAGCTTCCACATAACCCAAATAACCTAACACATGCAGCACACCATCAGGTATATGTTCCGAGGATGTCTGATTTCGAACATAACGCTCGTACATATCCTGCGCCAAAGCAACATCTCCGCATCTCATGATCGGCTGAAGAAGCAGCCCCCTAATATAATGATGAGGATCTTCTACAAAAAGCCTATATAACTCCCAGGCATCCTTCACGGTTCCATATTGGGCAACTACATCCGTATAGGCAGAAATGATGCTGGCATCCACTTTATTGCCTGAGCCCAACATATCAATAATCCTTGCTGTCGCGCCTATCATCCAGTTTTCCCCTTTCTCAGTTATGCCTATCTTTCTTTATGAAGTACTTCTCTAATCGTGAATATTTCTATTATAAAAGAGAAAAAATGTTATCATCTATAATCCACTCAAGGGAGCTGATCTGATGCAGGATTCTAGTTCAAAAATCACAACTTTCTTCATGTTTCCCGGTCAAGCAGAGGAAGCCATGCAATATTATACCTCTGTATTTAAGCCGTCTGGTATCATGAGTATTTTTCATCAGGAAGATGGGACCGTGTTACATGCCGTATTCAACCTCAAAGGGCAAACCTTTATGGCCATAGACTATAACCATCAGGACAAACACCCTTTTACCCCAGCCCTATCGCTATTCGTCACTTGTGATTCGGAAGAAGAAATCCATCGTGTGTTTGGTCAGCTATCTCAGGAAGGCCGAGTTTTAATGCCCCTTGAAGCCTCGCCCGTAAGCCAACAATTTGGCTGGGTCGAAGACAAGTACGGTGTTTCATGGCAATTAAATTTGGCAAAAGAGTAACCGACTATTTTACTTAGCAATACACTCCTTCATCTTTTTTTGGTACTATTACATGTAGTAGGTGCTAATAAAAGGATGTGTGTTTATTGTATACCGCCGATTGTGAAAAATGTTTTGGTTTATGCTGTGTCGCCTTGCCTTATGCCAAATCTGCTGATTTTGCCTTTAACAAGGATGGAGGAACTCCCTGTCAACACCTAAATGCGGATTATCGCTGCGACATTCATAAGAACCTAAGAAATAACGGCTTGCGAGGCTGTACAGTATATGATTGCTTTGGGGCAGGTCAAAAAATATCCCAAGTTGTATACAACGGAAAAAGCTGGCGAGACAACCCGGCAATAGCTGATGAAATGTTCAATCTATTTCCCATCATGCAACAGCTTCATGAAATGCTGTATTACCTAAACGAAGCCCTTAGCTTAAAAGAAACTCACTCCATTTATACCGAGTTACATAAAGCGATGGAAAAAACCGAGCAGCTTACGGATCAAGCTCCAAAATCCCTTATAGATCTTCATGTACCCACCCATAGGGCGTTAGTTAATGATTTACTTGTACAAACAAGTGAGTTAGTGCGAGAAAAATTCAAGAAAAACATGGAGAACCATAAACTCAGTAAAAAAATCAAGAATAGAGACCTTATCGGGGCCAATTTAAGAGGCGTTAATCTGAGAGGTGCCAACCTGAGAGGCGTTCTACTGATTGCTGCTGACCTACGTGAGGCTGATTTGAGCATGACTGACCTTATCGGTGCAGATTTTAGAGATGCTGACTTAAGTGGGGCTAATCTGGAAGGAAGTATCTTTCTTACACAAGCGCAGTTAAATTCGGCTAAAGGCAATAGCAAAACCAAACTGCCCCCTTCTCTAAGCTTTCCCAGCCATTGGCTAAATTAGATTTTACCCTAAAGCAACATTGCTTACCTATATGAAAAAAGAAGTAGACCGCCCTCGACAAGGTACCGATCTACTTCTAAATTTTACTGTTTACTCCGTCATTCTACTCATCCGTCGCATGCTGCTCTGTAGTGCTTTCCTGATAAAAACAGACTTGTTCCTTACATCCATAATGAATAGTAGATCCAGTATCCTCATAATAACCCACATCTTCGAAATCTGCGGGCTTTGTAGCTGCAATCAGATTCAACAGATCCTGCGCAACTTCTGTTATAGAGTCTTTCTCAGTATCTCCCCCTATAGCAGGACCGCCTGGTCCTTCGTATGCAGTCAATATCCAACTCTGTCCAGTCGAATTTGTTGCTTTAATTATGTACCCATAAGCTTCTTCCAAATCTTTCGATGTCCTTTGAGGCTGTCCGAATAAAGTAATTAGCGCTCCTCTAAACTGAGCACTGCTCTCCTCCTCCAGCGATGTAGCATGAAGAATATTGGATGTCATCAATACAGTCTTTGGATCATTAACTTTTTTATAACTATATTTCGATACATACTTCTCGCCTGAATACTTTTTACTTTGTGGGGTTGATTCCTGTTGATCCAATGGTATTGGGTTTTGTTTAGAAGGATTCAGTAGCAAGCCACACACAATCGCAAGAAGGATCACCGCAACTGCTAAATATTTATTAATTGCACTCCCTCCTTACTCCCTAAAAACTATTTGGCTATGGATACATTTTAAATACCCTTATACCTTTTCGTTAAGAGATTCCCCTAGTCTCCGGCTTAAGGCTGCATACTGCTCTGCATTGGTGTCTGAGAATGCTTCTTCTCGGTTGGAGTGTACATGCTGATACTGTGGAAGGCTTAAAAATTGCGACTTTGTAAAATCTATAATGTCCTCACCGATTCGGTTGTAATAATGCCAGCCGCTATCCAGCCAGGTCTTCAAAATATCACCACCAAGCCTGTCCTGAACGACAAGCGCTGTGACTCCACATTGTCCGGCTGCAGGATTATTAGCTGTCCATTTAGAGCTAGACTCCAAAGACCAAGCCTGAAACAATGCCTTTTCTAATTTTAAATAACGGTTTGCATTCAATATGCGTCTCCCCTTTCGAAACCATTCTGCACTTATAGTGAACGCGCCTTACTTATTTCCACCCATATTCCACACTCTGTGAATGACGTAGATTAGTATATACCTGCAAATGTCTACGCTCAGCCAAGGGCTGAATGGTTCGCACGGCCCGTTTCCATGGACTGGACACAATATATTCCACACCTACATTCTCCATAAAATCAGCCAACTGCTCAGCTTGTAGGTTACCTTCATCGGTGAGTTGGGCATCTGGTTCCTGTCCAGTTGCTTGGGCATGTCTAACAAAATAAATTTTCTTCACGTCATCGCTCCTAACCGTCACACAAATGTAGCATTATACATATTTGCAAATAATTATTTTTATGTTATAATTTATGTTTACATACTTGGATTTCATGATAAGATTCCTTTGTATTACATCAACTCTTATGGGAGGGATTCGATGCAATTAGACAAAGGAATACACATGCTCCAGGTTTCTGCTAATATCATGGGAAGTATAGAGAGCATTCACCCCACCTTAATGTGGGACGAAGACAATATGATTTTAGTTGATACAGCTTACCCCGGGCAACTCTCCCTTTTAAATGAAGCTATTCTAGGTACCGGATTAGCAATCCATAAACTTACCTCCATATTAATAACACACCAGGATCTTGACCATATTGGCAGTTTAGCAGATATAATCCAGGCTTCTTCCTCCCTAGTTCAAGTATTAGCCAGTTCTATCGAAAAGCCTTATATACAGGGAGAAAAACAGCTTATAAAGCTAACCCCAGAAGCAATAGATCAAGCTGTAAGCTCCATGCCTGAATCCGTTCCGGTAGAGTGGAGACATGCATTCCGGCGTACACTTGAAAATCCCCCAAAGGCTATTGTAAACTCCACCATCGTTGCTGGAGAGGAATTGCCCTTCTGTGGGGGGGTCTTAGTTATAGATACTGCTGGACATACACCAGGACACCTAAGTTTCTATCATAAATCCAGTCAAACCCTGATTGCAGGAGATGCTCTACGTGTAGTAAGCGGCAAATTACTGGCTCCAGACCCGCAATACTGCTGTGATTTCAATATCGCCAAAGAATCTCTTAAAAACCTGCTGCCATATGATATTAAAAAAGTGATTTGTTTTCATGGAGGGCTATACGAAGGCAATTGTAATCAGCGGATATCTGAAATATGTGAATCCTAGCTTTTGTTCACATGTTCATACCAGTCCCTTGACCAGTCAGTGAATCATCTAAAGAAAAGACTAACCAGGAATTCCTGGTTAGTCTTTTCTGAATGAAAGCTAGGCTTTTAAATGAACCCTTAATACAGGTACATCTGAAGTAGCAGATGAGCTTTCTAATATCTCCACATGACTGATCATATCTTGCCCGTCTGGAACGATTACTGGAGTAATTACAGGTAATCCACCCTGTTGAATCGCATCCAGATCAAACTCCATCAATAATTGTCCAGCTTTAATGCTATCTCCTACTTTGACATGAGGGTTAAACCCCTGCCCTTTGAGAGAGACGGTATTAATCCCGACATGTATCAAAACTTGTACGCCAGATTCATGTTCAATAATCAGAGCGTGTTTGCTTTTCTCCATGACATGGGCAACTTTTCCCGCGAAAGGAGCGGTGACCCTACCCTCAGATGGATGAATAGCGATGCCATCCCCCATAGCTTTTGTAGAGAACGCAGGATCTGGAACCTCTTCTAGAGAAACCACTTTTCCTTTAATTGGCGCTACCATGTCGAATTCTTCAATACGGGGAGCCGCCTTCTTTTTCAACCATTTAAACATAACGATGCCACCTTATTTAGAGATTACATTCATAAACAGCGATAGGAAAAAAACTATATCCTTTTAGGAACCGGTTCCACGAATTCATTAAATAAAACCGGAGTGAAACCGATTTCTATTTGAATTATAGTGAATGCCTTTCCATGATGTCAAGGCGATGATGTTCATCTTAGTCGGGTCATTTATTATCGTAATTACGCATTTAAGTATTTTCACTCTTAAAAGCGATTGTTTTATGGTATACTTTGCTAGTACAACATACGGCTAAAAGGGCGGTCGGCTAGTCTCCCCGAAGGGAGGTGATGCCCATGGAGGTTAAAGACGCGATTTCCTTGATGATCATGTTTGGCATGTTCATTCTGGCATTGCTTACCTACGTGAAAAAGAAATAGACCGCTCTGACTAAGGAATACGGTCTATATTCGACCTTATCTTACCCGGCCGACTGCTCTTTATGCAGTTGTTGTATGCTGGGGTCGTGTTGACGCACGACTCCTTTACTATTCTTACCTCAGTATAGCTCATTTTATAACGTAAATACAGCTTTTATCTTCAAATATTTTACTGATTGCTCTGTCATTTTATTTGTCCGGTACATATTCTATGAGGTCTGAAAGCTTACAATTGAAGGTATCACAAAGCTTAAATAATGTTTCCAATTTGGTTGTTTCTATATTTGTCTCGCGATATAATTTATTGATTGAATTTCTGCTAAGTCCCGATAAACTCATCAGCTCCGTGATATCATCTATTCGGTGTTCAGCCATAAGCGCCCGAATGTTACACTTCAGCAAATTATTTTCCCTCCTATATCTGATATGTTTAATTTATGCTCCATAAGTATACTCATTAACTTTTTAAGGTTAAAAAACAACTTTACATTAACTCTGTAAGGTCTTATAATAACTCTATAAAGTTAATGAAAAGGAGTTATGTACATTATGATGTATTCCTTAGATGTTATAATTGAACCCCTTATTCGCACACGATTAGAAGTATTATACTCCAATCTTCTAAAAACAAAATCAGACTACATAGACTTATCTACTTCATGTGATCAATATTTCAAACAAATTCGTGATTCCGTTCCAGACAATCTTCAGCATGTTATATTTCTTTATGAAGATACACAGATTTCACTACAAGCCATTCTTGAGAATAGCATATACTTACAAGGTTTTAAAGATGCTCTTCACCTTTTTGATGAGGTAAAAAATAATCTGGATTAAAAACCTTCTCGAAGTTTCTGTTTTACTTTTCACTCTCAGGAAATTCACAGAAAAAAATAGACCGTCCTCGCCGAGATAACGATCTATCCTCAAATATTACAAAGAGTAATTTCTGAATTCAATTAGGTATATGTCAGCCAATATTTAAGCGATATTAAATATTGGCTGCTAGTTTCACAGGGGTTTTCAAAAAGTATTCTTACGTTTGTTTTCGATTAGAACTTAAGCTCCTGTTTTATAATATCTAAACCATGTTTCTGATCCACATGTTCTTCAATAAATACTTGGTTGAAGCCTAATTCTTTAAGAATTAAAGCCCTTAACATCAAAATGAATAATCTCCCGAAATAAAACATTTCATGAATATCTAAGCTCTTATCTTTTTTACTTACATCAAAGTGTGTATAGTAGTTCCTTGTCTCCGTTATTTTAAATGAGAAGCTAGAAATTTTTTTTGAATTTAGCCCCAAAAGGAAATTAATTTCTTTAAATAAGAGTTTTAACCTTGTAGCTAAAGTAGGTTCATTGCTATATCTTAGTTTCTCTCTAAGCCAGTCCTTATTTTCAACCTCACAAATATCCTCCAAAATTTGTTCAATTTTTGTATTATAGTTAGTCTGATCTTCTACCCAATTCGGCCTAATCCTCCTTGAAAACGTCTCTAATGATTGCACTAGCTTTAAAAAGGAAATTGGAGTAAATACCTCTTTCTTATGAGATTCTACAAAATAGTCTATAACAGGTTCTAACAATTCATATTTATTAGTCCATGTATCGAGGAAACTTTGAAGGTCACTTTCAATATCTACATATCTAAATATGAAATCATGACTTTTTAAATCTTCATTAAGAACTTCATTATTCTCACTTATATAGATAAGTTCTATCTTTTTATCTTCTTCTGTAGATACTATTATTTTTGCTGGACTAATGTATCTAGTGGCACAAATAGATAGTAGGTTCGAGAAATTATCAATTAACTCGTGCATGTATAAATAACTGATTCCTTGCCCTATTCTACTAAACTTAATCCAAGCAGTTTGTTGAATAGAAAAATTATTATAACTATTTCCCCGCGACTCTGCATTATATTCAAAAGATATTTCTACATCTTTGAAATTAGCTTTTATAGATTTCGGTAGAGAATACTCTATTATCATACTTTTTTCGTCATCATTATAAGACACAGCGTATGAAGAAGGAGATAACCATTGCTCAAGGTTTTGATAGGAAATCTTTACACTTGTGAATGCAATATTTTCTTTTGTATTGAAGTGAGTACCTATAAATAAAAGCTCTGGGGAATATTTTTCAGTAAATGTCCCAGGTATGTTAAATTTATGCCCCACACGTATACAATCTATTAAGCTCACTCTCTTCCCATTTGTAGTGAACCCTTGAATCACTTCGACGCTGTTATCTACCTTTGAAGAAAACCCTTCCGTCTTTTTAAGTTGACCCATAATAATTAATTCTATCTTCTTTTGATCATATTTTAATGTTCCATATAATTTGCTATCAGGATTATCCGGTAGCCACCACTCACCCATGAGTTCAATCTGATCAGACATTTAGATTCCCTCCTTACATTTTCTAAAGTTATGTAACCTTTAATTTGAATGCTTATCGCACGAAAGGCAACCACTCACCAAACCAAGAAGTTGCCTTAAGTTTAATCGTCCTTTTTTCTACTTACCCTTCTAGCGCCTGCTTCAATTCCTCTGGCGAAGCGTCCCACCATTCCTGATTATGCGAAATCAGCAGGCTTTTGAGCGCTGCTTTATCTTCGCTGCCCAGATCATCCAGCATGAAACGGCGCTTGAGTGCATAATCCATACGGTTAACATGATCGGCAAGAATTTTCCAGCCGCGTTTTGCTTCGTCGTCAATCAGCATCTCGCAGGCTGTCGCGCCACCGTACATACGTCCTTCAGGCGTACGGTCCACAGCTACCCATACCAGCCATACCTGGCGTCCGTTCGGTACGTCTTCTTTATTCGTAGAGAACTTGATTCCACGTTCCACTTTACTTTTGGCATGCATGGCACCGATATCAATTTTCGCCTCTCCTCGGTCAATGATGACCGGGGACATGCTGTTCAGGTCGATTGAGCCTGCGCCGAAGCCCTTATGTTTACTCTTGCCACTGACAATATTCAGTGCAATCTGCTTTTTGCCGTCCGGCTGATTTTCACTCATGCGTCACTAGGCCTCCAATTTCCGTCTTCACACTCATTCTACACTATAAATATTTTAACTAATAATCTCCCGAAAGCAAACATATACATGCTGTAGATGCTTGTCAACGGGAGGTATCCATTGTATGACCCCAGCACGCTCCAAAATCGTTTTATTGTCTACACTAGCCCTCGGACTCCTCGCAGGGACGTTATGGTTTGCCTGGCAACCCCAATCGCAATCCGCCCCTCAGTCTGCAGGCAAACTACTATACGGCTCCGAGTCTGAGTCTGCGCTTGCGCCAGATATGGGCAAGCCTCTAGGGGCCAACATCATGCCCGACCTGCCCAAGAACCCTCCACAGCCCGCTTCGGAAATTCTCAGCAAACGGGTGGTGGAGTATCACATTGATGTATCTCTGGAAAAAGGACGGGTTTTGCGAGGCACTGAGACACTGACCTGGAGACATCCGGGCAAGAAAACTGTGAATGATCTGTATCTTCATCTATACCCGAATGCCTTCTCTTCCATGGAAACCACCTTTATGAAAGAATCCGGGGGAAAGCTGCGCGGAGACACCATGCCCAAGGACGGCTTTGGCTCCATGACGCTGACCGAACTAAAGACAGAAGATGGTTTATCTCTCATGCACCGTACTCAATATGTACAACCAGATGACGGTAACGCAAGTGACCGTTCGCTCATGAAGGTACGTCTGCCCAAGCCAGTACGAGGTGGCGAAGAAATCACACTATATATGAAGTTTGAAGTCAAACTGCCTGGCATTTTTGCTCGTATGGGTGTGACAGATGATTTTGTAATGGCTGGACAGTGGTTTCCAAAGCTCAGCGTCTATGAGACTGCAGGACAACGTGGACGCGCCGACGAGGGCTGGAACCTCCATCAGTATCATGGCAACTCCGAGTTCTATGCCGATTTTGGAATTTACAGCATACGAATTCGGGTGCCTGAAACACACATCGTAGCAGCGACCGGATTTCCCACCCGTGGTGCAGTACGACAGAACGGCCAGAAAATATATCAATTTTATGCCGATGATGTACACGATTTTGCCTGGTCCGCTTCACCCAACTTTGTAGCCGTAGAAGAACCCTTTTCTTCTACTGAAGTTCCTGGTGTCAAAATCAAGCTCTATCTGGACCCGTCCCATAAGGAACTCAAAGGACGTTATATGAGCGCAGCCAAGGCCGCCCTTTCGTACTACAGCAAATGGTACGGGCCTTATCCATATTCCACTCTATCTATCGTTGTTCCACCCAAAACAGGCAGTGGAGCCGGCGGCATGGAATATCCGACACTCATCACGGCCGCAGCTGCGGACCAACTGAATCCCGGCTATAATCTGGAACGGACGCTGGTTCATGAGATTGGGCATCAATATTTCTACGGAATGGTAGCCAATAATGAATTTGAGGAGCCCTGGCTGGATGAAGGCTTCACCTCCTATGCAGAAGAACGGCTCATGGAGCAAGAATATGGGCTTATCCCCAACTTGCCATTACAATCCGGACAGGTAGCTTCTCCACAGCCCCTAAACCGCGAATCCTGGAAGTACGGATCGTCGGCTGAGTATGCACAAAATGCCTACTCACGAGGCAAGCTGGTACTACGAGGTATTGAACGTCAGGTGGGTACGAAAAAAATGGACCGGGTTATGCGAACCTATGTCCAGACCTACCGATTCAAGCATCCGACCTCACAGGATTTTCAGCGTGTCGTGGAGAGGGTGACTGGACGCTCATGGAGCCACTATTTTGAACAATATGTATATGACGGCCAGATGGCGGACTTTTCTGTCGATCGCATCACGAACCGCAAGTTGGAGAATGGATATGAAGCAGTCGTGACGCTCAGCAAAAAAGGAGCAGATTATCCCAAGATCCCTGTTCAATTTACCTTCAAGGATGGCACCACAATATTTAAGGCATGGGACGGTACGGGCAAAAGTACATCTTTCCGACTCAAAAGCACCTCTCCCGTGTCCTATGTGACCGTTGATCCTCTATACACTATTGCACTGGAGAACAAGCATATTAATAATAGCCTGAAGGCTGAATTGGACGAAAAGCAACAAACCCGTTGGAGTGTGAGTGTAACCAAGCTGTTGGAGACACTGCTTGGAAGTCTGTCATGGTGAGGTGTCTATAGATGCGGACTGTTTTAAAAGAAGGCTGGGCGCTAGTGCGCATACGCTTTTATATCGTTATCATTTTATTTTTGTATCGTCTGCTGTGGGGAGTATTTCTCTATCGGCTGGTACAGTCGGCCGTTGTCCCGCTGCTGCTGCGTTATCCTGATCAGAGCCAAAACGAGCTGGGAAAGACCTTGTTTTGGATGGAGGGCCAGATCGCTTTGATGGACAGCCGGGAAGTACACGTATATTTATGGATACTACTAGGGGCGACCGTATTGCGCGTCCTAATCACTCCCTTCATTAGAGCTGGCATATATCAAAGCCTGTATACCGATGCGTCTGAACCGCAAAGCCTGTCCTTCTTCAAGGGGATGAAACGTCACGGTATGTCATCTCTGTTGTATTACATCATCGAGTTGGGTTTGCTGCTGCTTCCCGCCTTCTGGGTGGTACCGAGACTCTATCCTATTGTAGCAGGAACGCTGCAATCTTCCTCTTACCTGTTGCATTTGTTGCCCTATGCCATTGGGTGGGTGGCTTACGGTTGGTTCATTCGGCAGTGCATCCTGTATATGCAACTGGGCACGGTCAGTGGTCACGCCATACTATCGTCCCTGCTCGCCTTCTTTCGCCAGCTTCTTCCGGCTGTAAGCGTATCTCTCTTGCTTGGTGCTTGTGTGCTGCTGGTCTTCGGTCTATTTGGCACCGTAGCGATGATTTGGACTGGTATGTTGGCGCTAATTCTCCAGCAATCGTATCATTTTGTTACCAGTCTGGTCAGGCTGTGGCATATCAGTTCGCAGTATCGTCTATGGCACATCGATATCTCCAGCAGAGGCTAATCCCTCTCTTTATGCTTTCTCCTGCATTTTTAGCTGTCGAAAAAACTTTTTTCTTTCCCGTGCAAACGGCACATAACTGAATACTGTTAACAGAATCTGTTCCTAGGGCGTTAGGAACAGATTTTTTTTGTAACTTTTTGCGATGAAACATTTGCCAAAGCCTGCTGTCTTTGTTACAATAATCGCAGTGAACTGATAGTAACAACTTTGTAATCTTTATTGTAACCTTTATCTTAAAAACATCGTTGTCGTGAATACTGCTCTCCAAGGTGCACATCTTAAGTTAAGCCTAATTCCTGGCACCTAGGAAGCGGGGGAACCAGTTTGGGTGAATTGATCTCGCAACAGAGTGGTCATAGGGGAACCTTCTACCGAATCCTTAAGCTAACCTCGCAGGCATTGGAAGGGGTATATTTTTTTTGAAGAAGAAGCTAACGATCGCAGCCATGGGTCTCGCCATTGCCTTTACATCTTTTACATTCGGTGGCAGCAGTGCATTTGCAGACTCTAAGATGGACCAGGTCATCCAAGATGCCAAAGGAACGAACTATAGAAGCGGAGGTACTACACTCGAGGGATTCGATTGCTCCGGCTTCACAATGTATGTATTCAACAAACTGGGAATTAAACTGCCGCATCAATCTGGATCACAATTCAAAATGGGAGCTTCTGTATCCCGCGATGAAATGAGACCAGGCGACCTGGTGTTCTTCAACACCACAGGAAGAGGCGTTTCCCATGTAGGTATCTTCGTAGGTGAAGGGAAATTCGCCCACTCCTCGACTTCACGTGGTGTAGTAGTTAGCTCACTGAACGAAAATTATTACGCTAACCGTTATGTCGGTGCAAAAAGAATTATGAGCACAGACGCTTACCATTCTGTAGCTTCAGATATTCCTGATGACGACAACGTAGAATAACTACCGCACAGCAAGCTAACCCTAGCCGCAATTTGATTCTGGCCGGAATCGAATTGCGGTTTTTTATGTCCACTACATCAGTAATTATTATCATTACTGACGAACTGACACCTCAAAAGGTTTCAGTTTTAGCGAACATCGTCGTTTTTACCGCCACCGCTGGGGGAGCATATGAGCAGTAAATCCTTCTTATTGAATGTATACCCGACTTAGGTACGAAATAAACACGCTTGCCATTCTCCTACAACTTGTCTACAATCTGTGGTTAATGATTGAAGTACCTACATAAGGAGGAATGAAAAAGTGCCGGCCTCAATATCCAACTACCGGATCGTACCGATGGACGAGCATCAAGCGGCTGAAATCTGTGAGTGGCGCTATGATCCTCCCTACAACATATACGGCTGGCTTCCCTGGGAACAAATGAAGGCACTTGAAGTCGAATTTGGAAGTCCCACGCTTCGCCAAGAGCAATATGTTGCCGTACTGGACGAAGAGAATGAGCTGACGGGATTTGCTCAATATTTTCCTATGGTCGGTGTGACCCGGCTGGGTCTTGGAATGCATCCCGAAAGATGCGGACATGGCACAGGCTCCGACTTTGTCCGGGCCATTGCCGAGGAAGCCAGACGACGTCATCCACAGAATGAAATTGACCTAGAGGTTCTCACCTGGAATCAGCGGGCTATACGAGCCTACAAGGCAGCTGGATTTGAGCTGACGGATACCTATGAACGTCAGACTCCAGATGGCAGAAAACCGTTCTATTGTATGGTATATCGTCCTGAACAACAGAACCGGGTTCTATAAATAAGAGCGCCTTCGCTATACAACCGCGATGTTGTATAGCGAAGGCGCTCTTAATATATACAACAGATCATTATAAAATCAATGACTGCTGCGCATTTTTTCAAAAGCTTCATTATATTGTTGGGCTTCCTTAATATCTACGGCCATAATACCGCCATCGTCCCAAGAGGTCAAACGCAGAGTCACGGTCTTGTAATCAATCGTAATAAATGGATGGTGATTGAATGCCTCAGATATAGCGGCAACTTCATCCACGAATGCAATTCCCTTCATAAAACTGGAAAAATTATATTTCCGAACGATCCAACGTCCTTCCTCCAGTTCCCAGCCCTCCAGTTTCTCCAGATGTGCTTCAATCTCTTCTTGTGTAAAAGGCATGTTACGAACTCCTCCCCGTTTATACGGAAGCCTTTTAGCCGCTTACATGCGGCCAAAACTACGATATATTGGTGTACATATTACCACGGCCCCGTTGATAAATCCATAAGACGGCCTTCAAATCAAAGGGACCGACGTCAGCTCCTCATCTCCGATGAGTACATAGATCCGGTGCTGCTCCGGCTCATAAATCACAACGCCGCTGCCTACAGTGATTATTGGCTCCGTACCCAGTGCATAAAATAGGTCTTCTGCCAAAGCTTCATTGACTTCCTGACGCCCCATCGGGTTCAGCCTGTCCCAATCTTCTGCTTCCATTTCAAAAAATTCATAGCTATCTGGGATGCGTCCCACAGCCTCTGTCAAATCGTTCAAAATTTGTTCATACTCGCGCCCATGCTTTACTCCCATGCTATTTCCTCCAATGGTTCAGCGATTCAATACATAATCACTTTATTATACCGGAAATTGGCCCTTAACAAAAAAGAGAGTTTTGTCGATAAATACTATAATCCGTCTCATAATGACGCGCTTGGGGCAAGGACGACCCATGCGGCATGAAAGGATTCAAAATCTATTCTCATGGATGAGGTGTATCATGCAAATTACAACCATTATTGGACTTGTGCTCGGGCTTTTGTCACTGGTCGTCGGGATGATCCTGAAGGGCGCGCCAGTCGTCAATCTGGTCAATAATCCCGCTGCTTACATGATTATTTTCGTCGGAACAGCAGCAAGTATATTCATGGCGTTTCCGATGGATGACATGAAACGGGTGCCAAAGCTGTTTAAAATTATTTTCACCCAGCAGAAATTGCTGGATCGCAAGGAGCTTATCGGTACATTTACCGAATGGGCATCCATTACCCGTCGTGAAGGTCTGCTCGCGCTGGAATCCAAGGTCGAAGAGATCGACGATCCCTTTATGCGCGGCGGTATGCGAATGATTATCGATGGTAATGATCAGGAGTTCGTACGCGATGTTCTGATGGAAGACATTAACGCTACCGAAGATAGACACCGCGCTGGCGCACTGATTTTCTCCCAAGCCGGTATGTACGCTCCAACACTCGGGGTACTTGGTGCGGTTGTAGGTCTGATCGCCGCTCTGGCCGACCTTAGTGACATGGAAAAACTGTCCCATGCCATTGCAGCCGCTTTTATTGCAACGTTGCTCGGTATTTTTACAGGCTATGTCCTATGGCATCCAATGTCCAACAAGCTGAAACGGCTATCCAAGAAAGAAGTGGAACTTAAGTTAATGATGGTCGAAGGTCTGCTTTCCATTCAATCTGGTATCTCGACGATTGCCATCAGCCAGAAGCTAGCAATCTTCCTAACTCCAACCGAACGGGCTTCGATGACCCAGAAGGATGGCGATTCCAGTGAGTAAAAAGAGACATGAACCGCATGAAGAGCATGCTGACGAAAGCTGGCTGTTGCCATATTCCGACTTAATGACCCTTCTGTTGGCTCTTTTCATTGTCTTATTCGGTATGAGCTCGCTCGATGCCAAAAAATTTGAAACTATGGCTCAATCCCTGAGTTCAGCTTTTAGTGGCGGTACTGGCGTGCTGGATCACTCAGCCGCGAATCCGTCGTCACAATCCATGGATATGGGCAAAAATAAAGAAGAGGTATCACAACCCTTAAAATCGAAAGCCACTTCCACCTCTGATCTGCAAAAGCAACTCGCCCAGCGGGAAGAAGAAGATTTAAAGAAGCTTAAAAAGCAAATGGATCAGTATATTCAAAATAACGGCCTGTCCACCCTACTGAACACCAAGCTGAACCAATCCCAGCTGATGATCACCATTAGTGATAATGCCCTGTTTTCATCCGGGCAGGCCGAAGTAAAGCCAGAAGCGAGAAAGCTGGCCAAATCCATTTCCAGCATGCTCCAACAGTTTCCTGGTTATGACGTTATCGTATCAGGTCATACGGACAATGTACCTATTTCCAATAGTCAGTTTCCGTCCAACTTTGATTTGAGTGCCAAGCGTTCGCTCAATTTCTTGCGTATTTTGTTGCTCAATCCTCAGCTTGATCCTACCAAGTTTGTATCCATCGGATATGGCGAGTATCGACCATTGGCAGGCAATCAAACTGGAGCAGGACGTGCCAAAAACCGTCGTGTCGAAATTTCCGTTCTTCGCAAATATCAGAACGGTACACAAGTTATTAGTCCTACCTCAAGCTCGAATGAAGGTTGATCATCATGAATATGTTATATGAACAAAGGCACCGCCGCATTTTTTATGCAGCTGGTGCCTTTTACTTTAGGGATTTCTGTTCTCTAGCCCTGTCATATACGAGGGACAAGCGCTGTAGGCTATAAGAAGGCCTCTGGCATTAGCTAAGTGTATAATCAAGCATCTGGCCCAGTTCCAGCTTTTCAGCCTCTGTTAAATCACGCCAGGCGCCTTTCTGAAGGGATCCTAAACGAATATTCATAATTCGTAGGCGCTGCAGTTTCTTAACTTCATAACCGAAGGCAGCACACATACGTCGGATCTGACGATTTTTCCCTTCTGTCAGGATAATACGGAATACATACTCAGATACACGTGTTACTTCACAGGACAGCGTTCGATGACCGAGTATCTTTACACCGCTGGACATCCCCTGCACAAAGGATGGTGTGACTGGACGATCCACTGTTACGATATACTCTTTTTCATGCTTGCCTTCTGCCCGTAAGATCTTATTCACAATGTCCCCATCATTGGTTAATAAAATGAGACCTTCCGAATCCTTATCCAAGCGTCCAATTGGAAATATCCGCTGCGGGTGCCCCACAAAATCGACAATATTGCCTCTAATGTGGCTCTCTGTCGTGCTTGTAATGCCCACTGGCTTGTTCAATGCAATATAGACGTGATCGGACTTATCGCGCAGTGGCTTGCCGTTCACACGGACGTCATCGCCTTCCTCCGCTTGACTGCCCAGCACGGCCACTTCGCCGTTAATCGTCACGCGGCCGCTCTCTACCAGCTTGTCCGCCTCCCGGCGCGAGCAAAAGCCAGTTTCGCTGATAAATTTGTTAATGCGCAACCTGTGTACCCTCCATTTCTACGAACACACTTCCTTCTGCCCCCAGCTCATTACTCAGGCTTGGCGATCGGAAGCTGCACGAGGGCGGTTGTTCCCTCTCCCTCTGTGCTTTCAATATCCAGTGTGCCTTTATGGCTCTGTATAATACGCTGGCTGACCATAAGCCCTAGTCCTGTACCTGTTTCTTTGTTTGTGACAAAAGGTTCTCCCAGCTTGGATAGCATTTCTGCGGGAATACCCGTTCCCTGGTCCCGTATGAAGATTTTAACGCTTTCTCCCTCTAAGAACAAATGAATTGTGATGATGCCACCTTTACTCATAGCCTCCATGCTATTTTTAAGTAAATTAATGAATACCTGTTTTAACTGATTTTCTTCAGCATATACCAAGGCAGGCTCGTCCGTGACCTGAAGGTTGAATACAATACCCAACAGATGCGCCTGGCTATCCAGTAAAGAAATAACATCACTCACAATATAACGAACATCTTTTTTCTGAAAATGCACTGCCTGTGGCTTCGCCAGTATTAAAAACTCGCTAACGATCAAATTGATGCGATCCAGCTCAGACATCATAATATCGTTGTGTTTCATATTCAACACTTGATTTTGCTGCTGTAGTTGTAGGAAGCCACGTAGCGTGGTTAATGGGTTACGAATCTCATGCGCTACGCCTGCCGCCAGTTGCCCTACGGTTGTCAGCTTCTCTGATCTACGCAGCAGTTCTTCCATCCGGTTGCGCCCCGTAATATCACGCGAAACACAGATAAAGCCTAAGATTTCGCCTTGTTCATCCAGAATAGGGGACGTACTCATACTAATCTCTACTGTACTTCCATCCTTACGCATTCGTAGGGTCTCACTTGATACGATGCTTTCTCCCTGAAGCAGGCTCTCCTTCTGAAATTCATACTCCTCTTGTTGCTGCGGAGGTACAAACTCCAGCTTACGGCCAACCAATTCCTTCTTAGTCCATCCGTACAAAGCTTCGAAGGCATGGTTAACCCGAATAACACGATCCTCCTGATCGGTTACATGAATCGCATCTGCCGTCTGATTAATAACCGATTCTAGATGCTCCTTTACAGAACGGTTTTCTTCATACATCTGTTCAAGTCTTCTCGTATACATCCCCAGATTGTAGGCCATCGCATTGATGCGCTCACCCAGCCGTGCAAGCTCATGGCCGCCCTTAATTTCTAGCCGTGTATCAAAATGGCCGTCAGCCATCTCGTTCACTTTTCCCAAAATCGACTGAATCGGACGGACAAATAGGCTGGCGAGCACATAGCTTCCAATGATCACAACCTCCAATAGAACAATGGAAATAGCAACTAAACTAATCAATTGCTTAGATATAACAGAAGCGATTGTATCATAATTCATGACAATACGAATGACATAGGCATCACGGTTTGTCGGATAAAAAGGTATGTAACTGACAAGCACTCGTTCGCCTTTAATATAGCAATCTTGTACGATACTCTCTCCCGAAAGGATCGCCCTTGACACGGCCAAACGATCCTCAGGCACTCTCGCTAGTTGATACGTGCCGAATTGAATCGGTTCGTTGTACATGTAATAGTGTTTTCGGTCGTTACCGTTCTTGTCCATCGTAGCGCCACCAAAGGTTGCAGGGTTGATTCCTGTTATCTCCAAAATGCGATAATCCACTTGCTGAGTCTGCTTCACAATCTCAGCTGGACTCAAGATAGGTATAAAATCCTGGACTGAAGTATCCTGGAAGGATACTCGAATTAAGTAATTGCGTTTTTGGTCATAATAAAATCCCCATTTATTAATATGTGAGGAGGCTGAATCTGTGTAATCAAAAGAACTGGTCCAAAAATGATCCAGATTCTGACCATGCGCCATGGCCACCTGTCCATGCTCATATAATTGGTCAACTGCATTTTTCCAATACCCCATTAATGGATCGGATGACGTTAGCTCTTTAGGATTCGAAGATTTGACAACCTTATACCCCTGTCCATCTCGGATCATCAAAGAGATATTAATATCCCTGTGGAGTGTAGCTATCTGTTGTAGCTGTTCCTGCTGGATATTTCGGATGTCGGGATCAAGCTGATTGGCAGCCAACGTAGCAGAGAGCCACAGATTATATCCGAGCTGCTTGTCAACAGCCTCCCAACTATGTCGGGTTTGTTCAATAGCTCCTCCGATGATTTTAGCCGTCAGAACCATTTTGGTTTCACTGTCACTTCTTAGATTTTCGTGGGTCGTGTAGTAATTGAGTGCGATGTTTAACAATAGGATAAACAGGACCGACCCCGACAAAATGATCGTTATTCTGATTTTTATCGACACACTGATTTCTCACCTCTTGCCGTATGCTGGCGATTACTGGCAATTGCTAACTCAATGATACCGTAATAGTGCCTGGGATACCAGCATTTACATTTACCGGATATACATAAATACACATCCTGTGAACAATGTTGTCAATAGGCGAGCATTTACCTACAATGTATTAAGATAATCATCCACATATAGTCCACAAATACACAGATGTTATTATAAACTGTGGATAAACCTGTGGACAAGTATGGTGTTATCCACAATTTTATTCACATCATGTTAACAACGGAATACTTGTTCGTTGGATAATTCCGCGTTTGAAAGGAGCATTTTCCCAGTGACCATTATGGATCACGCCTATTGGATGAGAGAAGCCATTCAGGAAGCGTACAAGGCAGAAGCGTTGGGTGAAGTCCCCATCGGAGCTGTCATTGTAAAAGATAATGAAATCATCGGTCGCGGCTACAATTTGCGCGAGACCGACACCGACCCAACTGCACACGCAGAGATGGTTGCCATCCGGCAGGCCAGTGAGCATTTGGGAGCTTGGCGCCTGCTGGATTGCAGGCTGTATGTCACTTTGGAGCCGTGTCCGATGTGCGCTGGAGCCATTGTGCAATCACGTGTCCCCCATCTCATATACGGCACCACAGATCCCAAGGCGGGCTGCGCAGGCACGCTAATGAATTTATTGCAGGAGCCTCGGTTCAATCATTGTACAGAAGTAACCAGTGGTGTACTTCAGGAGGAATGTGCCTCCATGCTAACAAACTTTTTTCGGCAGCTCCGGCAAAAAAGAGCGGCTGCCAAATTGTCTCCTCCTTCATCTCCATCCTGAGGAGGAAAAGTCTAAAGTTCTTCATCTCACTGCTAATTCCTCATGAAAGGAGATCATCCCATGCCTATGAGCTTGTATAATACGCCTCAAGGTATCTTTTTACGTCCCCTAAGCTTGGAGGATGGAGAAGCTCTTCTCGCCCTTAGGCTTCGAAATAGGGACTCTCATGCGCCCTATGAACCGCTGTATGAGGATTCATTTTTCACTTTAGAGAAACAGCAGGATTACATCCGTGAGAGATTGCGCCAAGCGGAAGAAGATCGAGGATACTTGTTTGGTATCTTTCTCCTAAAACAAGAACGGCTGATAGGTTATATCTCTATTTCCAATCTGGTGCGTGGAGTTGGACAATTCGCCGATGTCGGCTATATGATGGATCAACATGAGCAGGGAAAAGGGCATATGACGGCTGCCTTAAAATTGATCATACAGTATGCCTTCCGTGCCTTATCTCTACATCGCCTCCAAGCAGGCACCCTTCTCCATAATGATCGCTCACAACGCGTATTACAGAAGTGTGGCTTTCAGCCAGAAGGTATTGCTCGCAAGCTGGTACAGATTCAGGGCGAATGGCAGGATCATCAGATGTTCGGAATTCTAGCTGAGGATCACGTGTGACGAATCTCAATAACCGCACGGAGGATAACTTATTCATAAACAAAAAAAACCGCCCGGCCTACGCCGAGCGGTTTTCTTACATCACATTCGAAGGAATGATGTTTGTAATCATGTTACCTCCTAATTAAGGAGATACAGTTTGCATTTTTTGTTGTAGCTGTTCAATAGTCAGGACTTGATCAGCTGTTGGAATACCCACTTTAAATGCTGCTTTTTCATTGATTTTGCTGTATTGCGAGTAGCCTGTTACAGACAATTTCACATTGTCTTTCGTAGAAGGATCATTCACTTCCACGTTCGCATTCAGATCTTGATACACAGGAACGTTATCCTTGTTCAGAGCAGTGTTAATGTCAAACTGTTTCACTGTCAAATAGTTCTTCAACTCATCCAGCTTTTTGCTGACTTCGCTGGTGTTGGATTGCAGTTCTTTCTTCGCTTCAGCCAGTTCTTCCTTCTTCACTTGAAGCATGCTAGCATATTCGTCTTTAGACATAATATCTAGGACCTTAGGAAGCGCCTTAGTAATAAATGTATTAGTCGCTTGCTTCACATTGTCGTTCGTGATTTTAAATTGAACCACTTGTTTAGCTTCAACGCCTTGCGGCAATTTAGCATCTTTAGGATCAATATCAAAGAAATACGTAGCTTGATCATACTCATTCATAATCGCAGCAATCACTTCGTTCGCAAATTTCTGCGATTTTTCCTGATCCATAGTTGCAGGGTTAAACTCTTGTCCTGATTGTTTAGCCAGTTCTTGTGGATCAATGAGTAGGAATTTACCTACAACATCCTGTGGAAGCGGGTAAAATGGAATATTAGGAATTTTAACGTACAATTTATCTTTAGTCATTACCATTGGAATCGTAAAGCTGGTAGAAAGATCACCTTTCAAATGAATGCCCAGCGTCATTTCAGATTGGAAAGGCTCTTTTTGGTATACACCATCCATTGTAATATCAGCATTTTTCAGCATGCTAGTTACCATTGCACTTTGCTCAGCTGGAACAGAGGCAGAGGTAATTGTCAGTTCCTTAACGGTAAATTGACTTTTGGATTCATAGGAATTCAGCTTCATAGCATTTGCTGTACCGGTCGTAACAGCTTCCTTCGGTTCTAACTTCTTGCTACAACCTACCAGCGCTACCGTCATAAGCAACACCATAGTGAGGACCAAGACGGATAATTTTTTACTCATTGTGTAGATTCTCTCCTCTCAAATTAACCCCTTTTTTTATGCTATAAAAAAATACACACCTTCTATTTTAACTCATATTCACAAACGGCGAAACACTTATTGGAAAATTTTCTTACAATAAGCACAAAGACACCCTGGCTCTCTAACCAGGGTGTACTATACTTTGTAATATTTTTAGGAGAAAAGTCTGACTGCTTATGAACCTTGTCTGTTGTGGTGATCGACGTGATTCCGCTGTTTCACCTTCTTGGAACCGGATAGGGGCTCTTGTTGATGAGTACGCTCACGCTTTTCATTACTTCCGCCAGAATCCTGGGCCTCGGGAACAGGAACAGCTCTAGGCTTGCCCATTTACGCATCCTCCATTCTAAGTCTAAATTATTGGTACATCAACAAATCCGTTTATTACCATTTAAAATAGGACTATAGATGGGTCAGATCTTCCGTTTTATCGTGATTCAGTGAATCCTGATGACGACGATCATTACGATCCTGCTGCACTTGCTGTGCCTGATGACTATTTACTGGACGTTGCTCCAAATCATCGACAATGTTGGACAGGTTTTTATCCATTCCATTTTTGGCCTTTGTCATGTCGCCTTCCTCCTCATTCCTTCATGACTACGAGTGCGTTAATGACTGTAATGTTTGGGCACATTGGTGAATGTGCCGAGTATAATCGGACACCAGCTGTTGAATGATATCTGTTCGTTCATCCACAGACCGCCCGTCACGCTCTACATCGACTAAGCTAACCTGTACTTCCCGGGAATCTACATACGTACACGCAAAATCAAAGGAGTACATTTGTCGGCCTTCTACCTCGATATGGATTCGTATAGCCCGGTTATCGGCTTCATCTGCCTGTACCTGTGTTTTATCCCCTGAATTCAAAAGAATCGGCAGTTGTTCCTGCCAGGCCTCTACCAGCTTTTGCTGATCTACTGTCATTTCTCGATTCATGCCAGCACCTCCACATCTGATAACGTGTGAAAAAAACAGGCTTTTTATACAACAAAAAAGCCATTCTTCACGATTCCTGATCATTAGCATATAGAACCTAATGTACCAGCTATCGTATTTGAATGGCTTGGTTTTATTTAGAATATGGCGGAGAGGATGGGATTCGAACCCATGTGAGCTTGCACTCTAACGGTTTTCAAGACCGCCCCGTTATGACCGCTTCGGTACCTCTCCAGGTGGTAAATGGATAAAGCTGCTTCCCTCTATCAAACAACTCAGGCGCAACAAAATTATTTTACCACAGAATTTTTAAGAATGCAAGGCTTACTATTTAGGAGTTATAACCTCAATGCCTCGCATATATGAACGCAGCACTTCGGGAATCACAATGCTTCCGTCCTCTTGCTGATAGTTCTCCAAAATAGCAGCTACAGTCCGCCCTACAGCCAATCCTGAACCGTTCAGCGTATGTACAAATTCAGGCTTTGCCTTCGCATCTGGACGAAACCGGATGTTTGCACGACGTGCTTGGAAGTCTTCTGTGTTGGAACAGGAAGAAATCTCACGGTACATGCCGCTCTCAGGCAACCATACTTCCAGATCGTACGTTTTGGCAGACGTAAACCCCATATCCCCTGTGCAAAGTGCCAGCACCCGATATGGAAGTCCGAGCAGCTGCAAAACACGCTCAGCGTTATTCGTCATTTTCTCTAATTCTTCATAAGAGGTATCCGGGTGGACCAGCTTGAGCATTTCCACCTTATTGAACTGATGCTGACGAATCAAGCCACGTGTATCACGTCCTGCAGATCCTGCCTCTGAGCGAAAGCAAGAGCTGTATGCCACATAATATTTAGGAAGCTGATCTGCATTCATAATCTCTTCACGGTGGTAGTTCGTTACCGGAACTTCGGCCGTAGGAATGAGATAATACTCAGTATCACGCAATTTAAACAAATCTTCTTCAAACTTTGGAAGCTGACCCGTTCCGTACAGACTGTCCCGATTTACAATGTATGGAGGTAGCATTTCTTCATAACCATGCTCACTACTGTGCAGATCCATCATAAAGTTAATTAGCGCACGTTCCAAACGCGCTCCCAGTCCCTTATAGAACGTAAAACGAGAACCCGTCACCTTAGCTGCAGCCTCAAAATCAAGAATATCTAGATCCTGAGCCAACTCCCAATGTGCTTTGGGTGTAAAAGAAAACTCGCGTGGCTCTGACCAGCGACGAATTTCCACATTGTCCTCTTCCGAAGCGCCTACAGGCACAGTCTCATTGGGGATATTAGGAATCGACATGACCAGTTCGTCGATCTGAACTTCCAGTTCACGCACTTGCTCATCCAATTCTTTAATACGATCGGAGACCTGGCGCATTTCAGCAATAAGATCATCCGCATTTTCCTTATTCTTCTTCAACTTGGCTACTTCACCAGATACGACATTCCGACGATTTTTGAGTCCTTCACTTTCCTGAAGCAACTCACGACGGCTTACATCCAGATCTGTAAAACCATTAATCAGATCCAGAGATTTACCTCTGTTCTGTAAAGCTTTCTCAACCCGACCAAGCTCATTACGCAAAATCTTTATATCTAACACAGGTGATCCCTCCTACACTACAAACCTGACTTTCCGCTATCCGCGGACCATATCCACAAAATACTGATGTAACCGGAAATCGTCTGTTAATTCCGGATGGAAGGATGAAGCCAGCAAATGACCCTGACGGGCTGCCACAATCTCGCCGTTATACTCAGACAGCACATCTACTCCCATTCCGACAGATTGTATTAAAGGCGCGCGTATAAACACCGCACGAACCGGCTCCTCAATCCCTTTAATGTTCAAGTCTGTTTCAAAGCTTTCTCGTTGGCGACCAAAAGCATTACGCGATACTGTAATATCCATTAGTCCCAAATGTGCTTCTTCCTGTCCTTGAATCGTTTTGGCCAGTACAATCAATCCCGCGCAAGTGCCAAATACAGGCTTGCCTTGATTGGAAAATTGACGTATAGCCTCTATAAAATCATACTTGCGCATTAGCTTGCCGATAGTTGTGCTCTCACCACCGGGAATGATAAGACCGGACAGCTCATCGAGCTGTTCGATCTTCTTCACTGCTATACCTTCAGCACCTGCACGTTCAACGCTTCGTATATGCTCAGCCACAGCGCCTTGCAGCGACAATACTCCTATTTTCATGCCGGCCCCTTCTTTCTTACCAACCACGATCCTGCATGCGCTCATGCGATGCCAGTTTGGAAATTTCAATGCCTTTCATAGGAGTTCCCAAATTCTTGGACACTTCTGCAATCAGCTTGTAATCCGTGTAATGAGTGGTCGCTTCCACAATTGCCCGTGCAAATTTCTCAGGGCTGTCCGACTTGAAGATACCAGAGCCTACAAAAACACCATCAGCGCCTAAATGCATCATCAACGCAGCATCCGCAGGTGTTGCTACACCGCCTGCTGCAAAGTTGACCACTGGTAGCTTACCAAGCTCATGCACTTCCAACAGCAGTTCATAAGCAACTCCGAGGTTTTTCGCTTCTGCATACAGCTCGTCCTTCGACAGGTTTTGCACCTTGCGAATTTGACCATTAATAAACCGCATGTGACGAACAGCCTCAACAATATTTCCAGTTCCCGGTTCACCCTTTGTACGGATCATAGATGCGCCTTCACCGATACGACGCAATGCTTCCCCTAGATCTTTGGCTCCACAAACAAATGGAACGGTGAACTCCCGCTTATCGATATGGAACACCTCATCTGCAGGTGTCAATACTTCACTCTCATCGAGATAGTCAACACCGAGAGATTCGAGTACCTTTGCCTCAACAAAGTGACCAATACGAGCCTTAGCCATAACAGGAATAGAAACAACCTTCATAACCTCTTCCACAATCGTAGGGTCAGCCATACGAGCAACCCCACCAGCTGCACGGATATCCGAAGGCACTCGTTCAAGAGCCATTACGGCTGTAGCGCCTGCTGCCTCTGCAATTTTAGCCTGTTCAGCGTTCATGACATCCATGATTACGCCGCCTTTTTGCATCTCTGCCATACCTCTTTTTACACGCGAAGTTCCCGTTTCCATGTCGTTGCCTCCTGTATGGGTTACGTTTAGATTCTAACTTAAGATTTTACCGTACGAACGCCAAATACACAATCATTTCAAGTTACAAAATAAGTAATGCAGGACACGTTAGGTCGATTAGCATTTCATCTTTAGAAGAGATTCTTAATTCCCTGGAACAAATCGCCGAAGAAATCACCAATTGCCCGGAAAAGCATTCGGAACCAGCCGCCTTCTTCTACTGCCGTGGTTGTAACCAAATCAACAGTTTTCGTCTGGCCTTTATCCACGCCATCCGTTTTGTATGTGTACGTAATCGTACCGACTTTAGCCCCTTGTTTCAAAGGTGCCACGAGAGAGCTTGCTGGTGTTATGTTCGTTGTAAAGGTTACCTTAGGATTGCTTGCACCCTTAGGTACGATAAAACTTACTGCATCTTTTGTGACAATCGGCACTTCTGTTTCCGTACCTTTGGTTACAGGCACATTCTCAACGCCCTTAACCACCGTCTTTGGAGCAACAACCTGCTTCACTTCAAAGTTATCAAAGCCATAGTTCAGCACTTTAGCCGTCTCTGTAAAACGGTGTGCATCAGAGTCAGCGCCCATAACTACACTGATGAGACGCATTCCATTACGTTCAGCCGTACCTGTAAAACAGTTTCCAGCATTAGCCGTATGACCTGTTTTCATTCCGTCTAAACCTGGATAAGCAAACTTTCTAAAGTTAGTAATATTTTTGTTCGCTTCTAGCATCCAGTTATAGTTAATAATCGGTGCTTTGTCGGTTGGACGGAATTTGTACGATTGAATTGTGGTAAACCGTGTATAATCCGGATGGTCCTTAATGATGTAACCTGCCAGAGTAGCTGCATCTCTCGCAGTCATCACAGTTTCCCGGTCAGTGTCCGGTTGAAATCCTGTAGGCATATCCTTACGGTCCAAGCCAGTCGAGTTGATAAAATACGTATTTTTCATACCCATTCTCTGAGCTGTTTCATTCATTAGTTTTACAAAATCCTGCTCGGTTCCAGATACGCGTTCAGCAAGAGCTACTGTGGCATCATTGGCAGAACCTACTGCCATGGCAATATAAAGCTCTTCTACCGTATGTTGATCCCCTTGAGCCAAAAAAATACGTGATCCAATACTCTTAGAAGCATTCTCGTTAACCGTAACCTTATCCGTCCACTTAAGTTTGCCTTGCTTAACCTGCTCAGCCACAATGTATTCTGTCATCATTTTAGTCATACTGGCTGGCGGGAGCGGCTCATCTGGATTCATAGAGAGCAAAACCTGCCCAGTGGAAGGCTCAATCAAAATGGCCGAACGAAGTGCCAGACTAGGGGGGGTAATGGAACCTGTTCCCGTGATATTCGTTGCCTCTGTTGCCGCTCCAGCAGCAAAAGTAGCCACGCTTGAATCGAAATTGCCTACAACAGGCAAGGACGACATATACATCATATTAAGCACCATGACTGCAGTCACACTCTTTTTAATCATGCTGCGTTTATTATTCTTTTTAAAATTGTTCGCTTTCAAATGAATACAAACTCCTCTCGTACCTTAACCCGATCCGCTATATATAACGAGACGGTGGTTACAGCCTTTACTCGGCCAAAGAATTAATGTTTTAGTGTTATACAATTTAATGTCATTTCGTTTCCTAAGATATAGCTTGTCATGAGCATTCTGTGCTCGAATCTTCTTAACTGGTAGGAATCATCCAAAATACCTATGCGTCCTAATTCATCAATAACCTCATGAGAAGGCGGACACTTGTCTATTCTATCACAGGGGTATCTCTAAAAAAAGACAGGCAGAGCGAAATGCGCTCTGCCTGTCGTCAAGTCAAATACAGCTGAATTTTATAGAGAGTAGTTTGGCGCTTCTTTCGTAATCTGCACATCATGCGGATGGCTTTCGCGCAGACCTGCACCTGTAATACGGATAAAGCTTGTATCGTTACGAAGCTCTTCAATATTAGCAGTACCACAATATCCCATACCGGAGCGAAGACCGCCCAACAGCTGGTGAACAGTGTCGGATAGTGGTCCTTTATAAGCAACGCGTCCCTCAATGCCTTCCGGTACCAATTTCTTGTCGTCATCTTGGAAATAACGATCTTTACTACCTTGCTTCATCGCAGCCATAGAGCCCATACCACGATATACTTTGAAGCGACGTCCTTGATAAATTTCCGATTCGCCTGGGCTCTCTTCCGTACCTGCAAAAAGACTTCCCAGCATTACTGCAGAAGCCCCTGCCGCAATGGCCTTTGTAATTTCACCGGAGTATTTAATACCTCCATCTGCAATAATCGGAATATTATATTCACGTGCTACTGTTGCACAATCATAAATAGCTGTTATTTGCGGAACTCCAATCCCTGCAATTACGCGTGTTGTACAGATAGAGCCTGGGCCAATACCAACCTTAACGACCGATGCTCCTGCTTCAATCAATTCGCGCGTTCCATCACCCGTAGCTACATTACCTGCTACAATCGTCAGATCAGGATAAGTTTTACGCAACTCGCGGACTGCTTCAATAATGTTAATATGATGGCCATGAGCGGAATCCACAACAATCAAATCCACACCAGCTTTTACAAGTGCTTCAGTCCGTTCAAACGTATCCTTGGAAATGCCGACAGCCGCACCGACCAGAAGACGCCCTTGTGCATCCTTCGCTGCGTTCGGAAACTGAATAGCTTTCTCAATATCTTTGATGGTGATCAGACCTTTGAGGTAGTTCCCTTCATCGACCAGAGGAAGCTTTTCAATTTTATGCTTTTGCAAAATGACTTCCGCTTCCTGTAAAGTCGTGCCTACTGGTGCAGTTACCAATTCTTCCTTTGTCATGACTTCACTAATTTTAAGATCAAAATTGTGAATAAAGCGAAGATCACGGTTAGTAATAATACCCACCAGTTTGTTTTCTTCGTTTACAACAGGCACACCGGAAATACGGTATTTACCCATAACAGCCTCAGCATCGGACACCAAATGATCCGGAGTTAATGAGAACGGGTTGGTGATAACACCGCTCTCTGAGCGTTTAACCCGATCTACCTCTACCGCTTGCTGCTCAATCGACATATTTTTATGAATAACACCGATACCGCCCTCACGAGCCATTGCAATTGCCAACACTGCCTCAGTAACAGTATCCATACCAGCACTCATCAAAGGAATGTTCAGCTTCACGTTATCACTCAAACGAGTCGCTACGCTTACTTCTTTGGGCAGTACCACCGACTTACGAGGTACCAACAAAACATCGTCAAAGGTAAGGCCTTCCTTACCGAATTTATCTTCCCACACCAAGATGATCCTCCTTCAAAATGTTTAGTCTGTATTGGTCTTGTTGTCTGTCCGACATGGACAAATCAAGGCTCTCTGAAAATATATTATTGCAATCTTAGCAAAGCGGTATAGGGGTGTCAAGCCTTCATCAACAGCCCTAACCCGTAGTATTCCCCTGTACAAACAACTGTACTCCTACGAAGGACAACCATTATAAACAAACGGTTTTAAGGATAGCTATCTACTTACAAAAGTATATTTTACTTTGAGTAAGCAACAGAGAAGTAAGAATATAAGTAATTTCAACTACATGCAAAAAAGGACCATGATCTCAATAAGATCATGGTCCTTTTTACTTGTTGCTTGGCAACGTCCTACTCTCCCAGGACCCTGCGGTCCAAGTACCATCGGCGCTGGAGGGCTTAACAGTCGTGTTCGGGATGGGTACGTGTGGAACCCCTCCGCTATCGCCACCAAACATGAATTTGCCTCGCAAATTCTAACTTCAAGGTTACACCCTGAAAACTGGATCCGAAACTTCATTGCGCTTTATCTTTAGGATAAGCCCTCGACCGATTAGTATTGGTCAGCTCCATGCATTACTGCACTTCCACCCCCAACCTATCTACCTCGTCGTCTTCAAGGGGTCTTACATACTGGGAAATCTCATCTTGAGGGGGGCTTCACGCTTAGATGCTTTCAGCGCTTATCCCTTCCGTACATAGCTACCCAGCGGTGCTCCTGGCGGAACAACTGGTACACCAGCGGTACGTCCATCCCGGTCCTCTCGTACTAAGGACAGCTCCTCTCAAATTTCCTACGCCCACGACAGATAGGGACCGAACTGTCTCACGACGTTCTGAACCCAGCTCGCGTACCGCTTTAATGGGCGAACAGCCCAACCCTTGGGACCTACTTCAGCCCCAGGATGCGATGAGCCGACATCGAGGTGCCAAACCTCCCCGTCGATGTGGACTCTTGGGGGAGATAAGCCTGTTATCCCCAGGGTAGCTTTTATCCGTTGAGCGATGGCCCTTCCATGCGGTACCACCGGATCACTAAGCCCGACTTTCGTCCCTGCTCGACTTGTAGGTCTCGCAGTCAAGCTCCCTTCTGCCTTTGCACTCTTCGAATGATTTCCAACCATTCTGAGGGAACCTTGGGGCGCCTCCGTTACTCTTTAGGAGGCGACCGCCCCAGTCAAACTGCCCACCTGACACTGTCCTCGCACCGGATCACGGTACCAAGTTAGAACCTAGATACGATCAGGGTGGTATCCCAAGGATGCCTCCTCTCAAGCTGGCGCTCAAGATTCTACGGCTCCCACCTATCCTGTACAGATCGTACCCAAATTCAATATCAAGCTGCAGTAAAGCTCCATGGGGTCTTTCCGTCTTGTCGCGGGTAACCTGCATCTTCACAGGTATTAAAATTTCACCGGATCTCTCGTTGAGACAGCGCCCAAGTCGTTACGCCATTCGTGCGGGTCAGAATTTACCTGACAAGGAATTTCGCTACCTTAGGACCGTTATAGTTACGGCCGCCGTTTACTGGGGCTTCGGTTCATAGCTTCGCTCCGAAGAGCTTACCACTCCCCTTAACCTTCCAGCACCGGGCAGGCGTCAGCCCGTATACTTCGCCTTGCGGCTTCGCACAGACCTGTGTTTTTGCTAAACAGTCGCTTGGGCCTTTTCACTGCGGCCCCCTCGGGCTATTCACCCTACCGAGGCACCCCTTCTCCCGAAGTTACGGGGTCATTTTGCCGAGTTCCTTAACGAGAGTTCTTCCGCGCGCCTTAGAATTCTCTTCTCGCCTACCTGTGTCGGTTTGCGGTACGGGCACCTTCTCCTGGCTAGAGGCTTTTCTTGGCAGTCTGAGATCATGACCTTCGCTACTATAATTTTCGCTCCCCATCACAGCCCAGCCTTACGATGTGCGGATTTGCCTACACATCAGCCTCACTGCTTAGACGGACATCCATCAGTCCGCGTCACTACCCTACTGCGTCACCCCATCGCTCATCACGGATTACGGTGGTACAGGAATTTCTACCTGTTGTCCTTCGACTACGCCTATCGGCCTCGCCTTAGGTCCCGACTTACCCTGAGCGGACGAACCTTCCTCAGGAACCCTTAGGCTTTCGGCGGATCTGATTCTCACAGATCTTTTCGTTACTCATACCGGCATTCTCACTTGAATGCAGTCCAGCGCTCCTTCCGGTACACCTTCAACCCGCATTCAACGCTCCCCTACCCCTGATGCAAGCATCAAGCCATAGCTTCGGTGGTGTGTTTAGCCCCGTTACATTTTCGGCGCAGAGTCACTCGACCAGTGAGCTATTACGCACTCTTTCAATGGTGGCTGCTTCTAAGCCAACATCCTGGTTGTCTGTGCAACTCCACATCCTTTCCCACTTAACACACACTTGGGGACCTTAGCTGATGGTCTGGGCTGTTTCCCTTTCGACAATGGATCTTAGCACTCACTGTCTGACTCCCGGAACTAAATCTATGGCATTCGGAGTTTGACTGAGCTTGGTAACCCTTGCGGGCCCCGCACCCAATCAGTGCTCTACCTCCACGATTCTTCTTTCCGAGGCTAGCCCTAAAGCTATTTCGGGGAGAACCAGCTATCTCCGGGTTCGATTGGAATTTCTCCGCTACCCCCACCTCATCCCCGCATTTTTCAACATGCGTGGGTTCGGGCCTCCAGTGCGTGTTACCGCACCTTCACCCTGGACAGGGGTAGATCACCCGGTTTCGGGTCTACGTCCACGTACTCAAGTCGCCCTATTCAGACTCGCTTTCGCTGCGGCTTCAGCTCTTCACCTTAACCTTGCACGGGAACGTAACTCGCCGGTTCATTCTACAAAAGGCACGCCATCACCCATAGATCGGGCTCTGACTTCTTGTAAGCACACGGTTTCAGGATCTATTTCACTCCCCTTCCGGGGTGCTTTTCACCTTTCCCTCACGGTACTGCTTCACTATCGGTCGCCAGGGAGTATTTAGCCTTGGCAGATGGTCCTGCCGGATTCATACGGGGTTTCACGTGCCCCGCACTACTCGGGATCCGTCTCGGAGGGAACAAGTTTTGAACTACAGGGCTTTTACCTTCTCTGGCGGGCCTTTCCAGACCTCTTCATCTAACCGGTTCCTTTGTAACTCCATGTGAGACGTCCCACAACCCCAAGGAGCAAGCTCCTTGGTTTGGGCTAATCCGCGTTCGCTCGCCGCTACTGACGGAATCACTATTGTTTTCTCTTCCTCAGGGTACTTAGATGTTTCAGTTCCCCTGGTCTGCCTCTCACTCACCTATGAATTCAGTGAGTAG
>NZ_CP034141.1:0-212500 GCF_003856555.1 Paenibacillus sp. M-152 | reverse complement strand
GAAATAGATGATGATTAATTAAATAATGACATTATAGAGGAGTAGATTTTAAATGAAACAACGAAGGCCAACCTGGACGAGAGTCGTATTTGGGGTTATCTCTTGCTTACTGCTTGTCGTTATCTCTGGATTTGTGTATGAGTCGATTGCATCCAAACACGATAAGTCGCAATATCCTCCTCTGGGGAGAATGGTCGACGCTGGAGGCTATCGTCTCCATATTCATAAAATAGGTGCTGGCTCTCCGACGATCGTGCTTGAATCAGGAAGCGGGGAAAGTAGCCTGTCCTGGAGGGATATTCCCGAGAAGCTGTCATCCTTTGCCACCGTTGTATCTTATGATCGGGCAGGCTATGCATGGAGCGAGGAGGCAAATACACCACGCACCGGTGAAAACATCGTTCGGGAGCTTCATACTGCTCTAAAGAATGCAGACATCCAACCTCCTTATATCTTTGTAGGTCATTCTCTCGGGGGGATGTACTCAAGGCTTTATGCACAAACATACAGAAACGAAGTAGCAGGACTGGTTCTAGTGGATGCTAGGCCTGAGAATGATGCTCGCCGGACCAATAAGATCTATGCCAAAGAACGACCTAAGGGCAATCCCTCGCCACTCATATCCATTCTCCTAGAAAAAGCAGGGGCTTTCCGTCTGTTTCCCAATTTTATGCTAAACGGACGGGTGGAGTATCGAGATAGAAAATCTTTTGTGAATATTGTTGCTTCCCCTAAGTACTTCCGCTCTGTTGCCGAGGAGGGTGATCTGGCGAGCACTACCGAAGATGCCATACGCGGCCAGCATTTGGGTAACCTCCCTGTGCGTGTGATAGCCCGAGGCATTCAGCAAGATTTGACTCAGTTTGGTATTAGCAAGCGTGGAAATGATCAGATCGAACAAAGCTGGCAAATTGGGCAACGCGAGATGCTCAATATCTCTACCAATAGTAAATTTATTGTTGCCAAGAAGAGCGAGCATATGATTATTCATGATCAACCAGAGCTTGTCATTCAAGTCATCCGTGAGCTCAGCTCCAATATCCATTATTCTCGGTCAACCGTTGCTAAAACAAACACTGATCATTAGAGGCACTACTCTCTGCATATTGAGGATTTCATAAAATAAAAAAGACGCCCGGGTCCCTCCTACATAAAGGAACCCGGGCGTCTTTGCTGCTCACTACTACTCTCGTTGTTTGATCTTAGGACAAAATAGGCTTGTTTTTAGATGAGGCTTCTGCAATTTTACCAAGTATTTGTCTCAGTACTTTAGCATTTTCCCCGACAAAACCGGAATCAAGCAGCACATCATGCGTTCCGATGACTTCGTATTCTTTGTATTGGCCAAGTGTTGCCTGTTGCCATAACAATTTATCTAATGATGTATCCGGCCCAATACTATCATCCTCTGCAATCAGAGCATGGATATTTGCATGAACTTCACCTGCGTTAATAAGTTCATCGCGGTAGGTGGAGTAAACTAGCATTTTTTCCATGACTCGCTCCCTGTCCGCTGGATCTGCGAGGAATGCTTTGTACTGCTCTCTAATGCTGTCCAACACTGTCTCGACAATCTCTTCAAGCTCCTCTGGTGTCGATTCATCCTTGGACATCTTTCTCATAGCATCTACCATAATAATGTCGCCAACATGGTACCCTCGCATTTCCATGGCTTTAGCTACCTCGAAGGCCAGATTTCCTCCAAGTGAGTATCCCAGGAATACATATGGACCCTCTGCTTGAATATCCACGATGGCATCGATGTATCGATCCAGCATATCCTGACCCTGGTACCGATCGCCGATAAATTCCATCCCGTACACCTCGCAAAGCCCTTCCAGCTCCTTGGCCATCTCATAGTACCCCAAAGAGTGGCCTACCCGTGGAGGGAAGCAAAATACTTTAAGTGTTCCTTTCCCTGGGAAGCGGATAATCTCCATTTCTTGTTCATCCGCAGCAGCTGTTGCCTGCAGCTTGAAAATTTCATGTGCCATTTCTTCCACTGTCGGCAGATTAAACACGGCCTGGAGCGGGAGATGGACGCCCATACTGGACGAGATCCTTTGAATCAAGCCCAATACTTTCAGGGAATGGCCCCCAAGCTCGAAGAAATGATCCCTGATTCCGATTTCCTGTACACCGAGCACCTCGGACCAAATCTGAGCGAGCTCTACTTCTGTCTGCGTACGCGGCGCGATATACTCCGCCGTACTCCGCAGAAGGGTTTCCGGTGCTGGTAGCGCTTTGCGATCCAATTTGCCATTCGGATTCAGTGGCATTTGTCCCAGCTGTATGAAAGCAGATGGAATCATGTAGCTTGGCAGCTCGCTGGCCAGTGCCTCGCGTAGGACGCCCGCTGCGAGCCCTTCCTCGGCCACAAAGTATGCGCAAAGCTGAGTACTTCCGCTGGAGTCAGCCAGTGCTAGAACAACTGCCTCCTGCACCGACGGCACCTTCAGGATTTGTGCTTCCACTTCTCCCAACTCAATGCGGTAACCGCGGATTTTTACCTGGTGATCGATCCGTCCCAAATACTCAATATTCCCGTCTGGCAACCACCGGGCCAAATCGCCTGTTCGGTAAATCCGTTCTCCTGGCTTGTATGGATGAGGAATGAACTTCTCTGCCGTCAGGTCCGGCTGGTTGAAGTACCCTCTCGCTACCCCTTCACCTGCAATACAGAGTTCCCCCGGCACACCTACTGGTGATAATTGAGCAGCGCTATCCATCATCCATACTTGGACGTTAGCGTACGGTTTGCCGATAGGCACATGCGTTAGAGCAGCAGTCTCAGGACTCGTTGTATATCGAGTCGCATATACAGCCGCTTCCGTAGGACCGTAGATGTTCTCCAGTACAGCATAAGGAGACACTTTATAGTACTCTTCCACAAGTTTGGCAGGCAGCGTCTCGCCGCAGGCAAACAGATATTTCAGAGTAAGGAATCCTTGGGTACTGCTTTCTTTCAAATATTGAACGAGCACGCTGAGCATCGAAGGTACCAAATTAAGATGCGTGATTCGGTTCGTATCCACAGCCTCCAGCAGTGCCACTGGGTCTTTGTCCACGCCCGGCGGCAGGATCACAAGCGTCCCCTGTCCAAAGAACCAGCAGAACAGCTCTGGCACGGAGAAGTCAAAGGTGAATGTCGTTTTGAGCAGGAATCGATCACCTGCCAACATCGGATATTCAGCTTCCAACTGACTCAGTGTATGGACGGCGGAGCGATGCTCAATCATTACACCTTTCGGCTTGCCAGTTGAACCCGACGTGTAAATGATATACGCCAGATGCTCTGGCCCTGCAATTGGCTCCAGATTGGAGTCATCCGCATGATACGCCTGCGGATCATCCAGTGCCAGGATCGTGCCAGTGAATGGGAAACGATCTGTGAGATGGCTCTTCGTCAGCAGCAGCTTCGCTCCCGAATCCTCCAGCATGTGGCGAATACGATCCTCAGGGAATTCCGGATCAATCGGTACATAGGCGCCGCCCGCTTTTAGAATGGCATGGATGCCAATGATCATCTCAAGCGAACGCTCGACCATGATGCCGACTGGCTGATCCGGTCTGACCCCTTGCGCACGCAGCGTACGTGCAAGGCGGTTGGCCTGCTGATGAAGTTCTCCGTAGGTAAGCTCCGTTTCGCCGAAAATAAGTGCTGTATGATCCGGTGTGAGCGCAGCTTTTTCCTCAAATATACCGTGAAGGGTCTTCTCACGCGGATAAGGAGCTGCTGTGTCTCCCCATACCTCTATAATTTGTGATTTCTCTTCTGGCGTAATCAGCTCCAGCTCATCAATACGGATAGCAGGTTGTACAGATACGCTTGTCAGAATTTTCGTCAAGTGTCCTTGAATCCGTTCCACGCTCTCCCGGTCATAGACACGAGCATTATAACGATACAAGAACTCTAGACTACGTCCCGGCAGCACAATGAGGTTAAAATCATAATTCGTCTGTTCAAACATCTGAACATCCGTAATTTTGTATTCAGCCTCATCATTGGCAATTTTCTCTTCCAGGTGCTCTTCTACCGGGTAATTTTCAAATACCATAATATGAGAAATTAAATCTTGCTTTTGCTCACTCTGTGCCTGAATCTCATAGAGCGGATAGGAATCATAAGCATGTCCTGCCAAATATAATTCCTGCTGTCTCTTCATTACATGCGAGAACGATTCGCTTCCTTCGGCTTGAACTCGAACTGGAACTGTATTAATGAAGAGACCGATCATGCTTTCGATACCCGGAATCTCGGCAGGTCTGCCCGATACCACACTTCCGAAGACGACATCCTGGCTTCTATTATAGCGTTGCAACACGATTCCCCAGGCTGCTTGCATCAGTGTGTTCATCGTCACCTGGTGCTGCTTGGCCACTTGTTCCAGGCGCTCGGTCAATTCCGCATCCAACGTGAATACCAGCTTCTCTGACAAGTAGGCTTCTGCTTTGGCCGATGGCTGTGTAAAAGCCTGTGGCAGCTTCGTCTGCTGCTCGTAGCCTTCCAGATATCCTCTCCAGTAAGAGGATGCCTCTTCCTCGCCTTGTTTCTCCAACCATTGAATGTACTGGCTGTACGATGCTGCTGCAGGAAGCTCAGGTTCCTTTTGCTCACGTAGAGCTCCGTATGTTTCAAACACTTCCTGAAGTACAAGCGGCATACACCAGCCATCCAAAATGATGTGATGAGAGCTCCACAACAGATGGTAATGCTCTTTTGCAGTACGTAGAATAGCAACACGCAGCAAGGCTTCGTTCGCAAGATCAAAGCCTCTTGCTTTGTCTTGGGCAATGTAAGCTACAAGACGCGCTTCTATTTCACTGGATTCCAGCTCATGCAAATCCTCGTATACGAAATCGCATGCTCTTTCTTTGAACACAATCTGTATGGGGAAATCGCCCCATCCGGCATGGAAATTCGTTCTCAATATGGCATGCCGTTTCATCAGATGCTGTAAGCTGCGTTTGAAATCCTCAGGATAGAACACTCCCTGAATTTCAAATGTGGCCTGCTCAAAGTAGACCTCTGAATGAGGCTCCAGCAAGCTGTGGAACAACATTCCCTTTTGCATTGGTGTCAGTTTATACATATTTTCAATGCTACCGATGTGCCGTGTCTGCTCTTCCAGCTCCTCGATTTCCTCCAAGCTGATATCTTTGAGGAGTACATCGCTTGGTGTAAGTTCGGTTCTTTCCTTGCGCACACAGTGCCCAATAACTTCACTGAGACGCTCCTTCAGGATACCGACAAACTTCTCTACCGAATCTGCATGGAACTGCTGATGGTTATAGCTGACCGAAAGCTGAAGCTGTCCTTCGGTAATCAGCCCATTGATGTTCAATGCCTGATGCTGCACCATCTGCTCACTGACCTCAGATCCTGCCGAGTAAGGTGATACCTCCATCGTTCCCTCTGCAAGATCCTGATCAAACTGCCCCAGGTAGTTGAAGGTAATCTCCGGTTCTGCCGAGAAGGAGGAGCCATCCGATACGTCGCTCAAATATTTCAAAATACCATATCCTACACCTTTGTTCGGGATACGACGCAGATCTTCCTTAATACGCTTGATTCTGGCGCCGATCTCCATTTCGCCTCCCATCTCAAGGGCGACAGGATACTGACTTGTAAACCAGCCTATCGTGCGAGTGATATCCAATTCTGGTACTACAGGCTCCCGTCCATGTCCTTCCAGCAGGATGCCTACACGTTCGATCCCTGTCCACTCTTGAACTGCCATACCGAGGGCCGTCAAGAGCAGATCGTTAACTTCCGTATTGTAAGTGCGATTCGCCTCTTTCAAGAACTGCTCTGTCTCTTCTGCCGACCATGTTACCGTAACAGCCTCGCTGTCTTTTATAAGAAGAGCGCCGTCCACCTTGTCTTTTGGAAGAAGGGCAAATCCCTCTCCTTCCACCTCTGCCCAAAAGCTGCGTTCTTGTTCAGCCGCCGGGCTGTTGGCGTATTGCGTGATTCCATCAACCCATGCACGGTACGAATCCGTCTTCTGTGGAAGTTTGACCGCTTCTCCACGTCCTGCCTGCTCGTAGCCTTCCTGTAGGTCCTCAAAGAGAATACGCCAGGATACGCCATCCACAGCCAAGTGATGAATAACGATCAACAAATGTTCGCCTTCCGTACAGCGGAATAGACCTAGTCTAAAGAGAGGTCCATCCTCCAGAGAGATGCTGCGCTGAATGGCTTCTGCACCTGCTTCTATTGCCAAAGCCGGATCTTTTTCATCCCGCAAATCGTGGATTTGGAGGCTGTACAGTTCACCTTCGCCCAAGCTACGGTTCCAGGCTTCTACTCCGTGCTCTCCTTGGCGGAACACCAGTCGCAGCGCATCATGGTGCTCTGCAATTTTTTGAATAACCTTGGCGAGCGCATCGGTATTAAAGCCTTCACGTCGGTACAGCATAACCGACTGATTAAAGTGATGAAGATCCGTTGACTGCTCTTCGAAAAATCTGCGCTGGGCAGGTCCCAGTTTTACCGTTCCGTGTACCTCGCTCTGATCTGCAATTCGGCTGACTGCGCTAACGCGCTGAGCCAGTTCCGCAATTGTTGGATAGCTGAACAAATTCTTCATTTCCAGTTTGTAACCTGCGTGGAGAAGTCTTGATGAAACCTGAATCGATTTGATCGAGTCGCCTCCAAGTTCAAAGAAATTATCATGTATGCCAACAAGCGGCACGCCGAGCACACCTTGCCAAATCGAAGCCAAAATGTTCTCCACATCCGTCCGCGGAGCAGCAAAGGCGGCTCCTGCCTTCACACCCACGTTTGGTTCAGGCAGTGCCTTGCGATCCAGCTTGCCATTCGGTGTCAAAGGCATTACGTCCATTTGGACAAAGTAAGACGGAATCATATATGCAGGCAGTTCAGCAGACAGTTCATTTCTCAGCTCGCTGACAGACATTTCCCGATCCGCTACAAAGTAAGCACATAGAGACTTCTGTCCATTGGCATCTGCCCACGCAACAACGAGAGCTTCCTCAACAAGTGGCATATCCAGCAACTTGGCCTCAATCTCACCAAGCTCAATACGATAGCCCCGGATTTTGACTTGATGGTCAATACGCCCAATGTACTCAATCTCTCCATTAGGAAGGCGACGAGCTAAATCTCCGGTCCGATACATATTTCCTTCCGCGGCGAACGGATTCCTAATGAATTTTTCAGCGGTAAGATCCGGACGGTTCAGGTATCCACGGGCTACTCCGTCCCCGGCGATGTACATTTCGCCCTCCACACCTAACGGTACGAGACGAAGCTGTTCATCCAAGATATGAATGTATATGTTATCGGACGGCAATCCAATCGGTACGGATTCTCGTGTATCCTTCGCAGGATCGTACAGGTGAATCATGCAGCCGACGACGGTTTCGGTTGGACCGTATTCATTGTAAATCTTGATGTTGCCACCAAAGAGGTCGGTAATCGTTTTTGACAAATGCGTGGTCAGATTCTCTCCACCCACAATGAGCTGCTGAATGCGACTTTCCGCTGGAATGGTCATGTCTTTTATGAGACTGAGATGTGTCGGCGTCAGCTTGAGAATATCGACCGCATTTTCGTGCAAAATATGCTGAACAACCTCCGCTTTATCTATACCATCATAAATCCGTACTATTCCTCCATTTATTAACGGAGTAAACATTGATGTCATCGTCAAGTCAAACGATATGGATGAATACAGCGGGAAGTCCGTTGGTTGCCCTGCACAATAGACTTTATTGGCCCACCAGATGTAGTTCACGATTCCTTTATGGTTAATCATGGTTCCCTTCGGATTTCCTGTTGTACCCGAAGTATAGATTAAATACACCAAATCGTTTCCTCTCACAGGAATATTAGGATTATTCACTCCAGTTCCGTAGATGTGCGGAGAATCCAATTCCATAACCATTCCCTCAAAGGACGCTAGCTTCGTCAGGTGGCTCTGTGTGAGCAGAATCTCAGCGCCAGAGTCCTTCAGAATATACTGTATCCGCTCCTGCGGATATTCAGGATCAATCGGTACATAGGCTCCGCCCGCTTTGAGCACGCCCATAATGGCAACCAGCAGTTCCACTGATCGATCCGCCAATAGACCCACTACTTGTTCGCTCCGCAGTCCTTGGGCTATCAAGGTCGAAGCCAGTCTGTTTGCCCGCTCGTTCAGCTCCCGATACGTGATCTGGATGTCACCGCTTATTGCCGCGATCTTATCCGGCGTACGGGCAACCTGTTCTTCAAACAAGGTGTGCAGACCCTGATCACTTGGATAGACATGAGCCTTGCCACCCCAGTCAAGCAGCTTCGTCCGTTCATCCGGTGTTACAATCTCCAGCTCCTGTATCGTCGCTTGCGGACGAGTAGCTACCTGATCGAGCATTTGCAACAAGTGTCCTCCGATTCGCGCAATGCTTTCTTGCTCGTAGACCGAAGCATTGTAGCGAATGCAGACCTTAATGTCCTCGCCTGGAATGACAACCAGGTTAAAGTCATAGTTAGTTTGCTCAAACATGGCGAAGTTGGCCACTTCGAGATTGTCCTCTGTTTGATTACCCGACTGTTCTACCTGTTCGTCAAGCGGATAATTTTCAAAGATCATAATATGAGAAATCAGGTCTTGCTTTTGAGTTGTTTTCCCCTGAATCTCATACAGCGGATAAGTGTCGTAGGCACGACCAGCCAACGAATGTGCCTGTGTACGTTTCATCACCTCGACGAAGGCCTCGTCTTTGGATGACTGTACACGGATAGGTACTGTATTAATAAACAGACCCACCATATTCTCGATCCCTGCAATCTCAGCAGGTCTACCCGATACAACACCGCCGAAAACTACATCCGAGCTGGCATTGTAACGCTGGAGAATCAGTCCCCAGGCTGTCTGCATGAGTGTGTTGACCGTCACATGATTGCGCTTCGCGACAACGTCCATTTTGCGGGTCAAGGCTGTACCCAAATGGAGAACATGCTCATTCAGAACGTAGCCCTCTTCTTTAGCTTGAGATTTCGTTTTAGCTTCTGGCAATACCGTATTGCCGTCATAGTCTTCGAGATATTGACTCCAATATGTTGAAGCCTCTTGATCGTCCTGTGCATCAAGCCATTCAATATAACGGCTGTAGGGCTGAGCCGGCGGCAGTACAGGCTGTACTTGCTGACGCAGGGCAGAATAATAATCGAACAGCTCCTGTGTAATAATCGGGATGCACCAGCCGTCCATGACAATATGATGGAAGCTCCACAATACAAGGTGGCTTTGTTCTTTTTGCAAGACAGTCACTCGCATCAGCGGATCTTCTGACAAGCTGAATCCCTTAGCCATATCTTCAGTAGTGTAAGCCTGAATCTGGGCTTCTTGCTCCTCCAACGTAGCGGCACGCAAATCTACGTAGTTCAGAGGGATAGGCCGTTGCTTAAAGACAACTTGCAGCGGTACATCAGTAATATTGTTGTAAAAACCGGTACGCAGTATGGCATGTCGTTGCGCCAAAGCCTGGAAGCTCTCGAAGAAGGTATCTACATCGAAGCTGCCACGTAGCTCAAACGTTGCCTGCTCAAAGTAGGAAGAGGAGTCCGGCTCCAGCAAGCTGTGGAAGAGCATGCCCTTCTGCATTGCCGTTAGCTTGTACACATCCTCAATCTCTCCAATATGGGCCGTCTGGGCTGTGAGTCGATCAAGCTGCTCCAGGGTCAGACCTTGGAACAGAACATCACTTGGCGTAAGCTGCGCACGCTCCTGAACCACACAATGCCGGATGACCTCGCTAAGGCTTGACTGTAATAATTCAGCAAAATGACTCACCGTCTCCTTACGGTACTGCCTATTGCTATACGTAATCGTCAGTGATAGCTGGCCTTCGGCAACCATGCCATTCACATCCAGAGCATATTGCTGTGGTGTGTGATCGCTGACCGCCTTACCGACTGAATGTGTAGACAAGCTAAGAGCATTGCCCTCCAAGTCCTGGTCAAACTGTCCAAGGTAGTTGAAGGAAACTTCCGGTTCTACGCTGAATCGAGCGCCATTTTCCGGTGCCATATACTTCAGCAGACCGTAGCCGATGCCTTTGTGCGGAACCTCTCGCAAATTCTCCTTAATGCGCTTGATTCGGGTAGATACTTCCTGCCCATCTTGCAGGTTCAGCAGAACAGGGTACTGAGTTGTGAACCAGCCCACGGTACGGGTAATATCCAGATCTGGTATGATCATTTCCCGGCCATGCCCTTCAAGGTTAACCAGAACCTGCTCCACGCCTGTCCAGCGCTGAATAGCTGCTCCCAGAGCAGTCAAGAGCAAATCATTCGTCTCCGTATGATAAGCCCGGTTTGCTTGTCGCAACAGCAGGTCGGTTTCTTCAGCAGACCACGTTACCGTAACCGACTCGGTATCCCGAATGGTGCCCGGCTCCTGATCCTGATCCTTTGGCAGTGGAGTCAGAATCGTCTCCTCAATCTGCTGCCAGTATGAACGTTCCTTGTCCAGAGCAGGGCCTGCTGCATACTTCGCCGCTTGCTCGGACCATACAAGATACGAATCGGTCTTTTGCGGAAGAACAATCACTTGTCCGTTCAACGCCTGCTCGTATCCTGTTGCAATGTCCTCAAACAGGATGCGCCAGGACACGCCGTCAACCAAGAGGTGATGAATGACAATCAACAAATGATCGCCATCCTTACAATGGAACAAGCCTAGCTTGAACAGCGGGCCGTCTTCCAAGTGGAAGCTCGCCTGAATGGCATCGGCCTGGGCTTGAACAGCAGCTACCTCGTCATCTGCCTGCCGCATATCGGCGATGTCCAATGTGTAGAGTTCACCTTCGTCAACTCCCCGATTCCAAGCCGTGTATCCCGCTTCTGTAGGTCGGAAAACCATACGAAGCGCGTCATGATGGATCGCAATTTGGTCTATTGTCAACCGGAGTGCAGCCTCATCAAAGCCGTCTTTCCGATGGAGCATGACAGCATGATTGTAATGATGCGGCTCTGCTGTGTGGCGTTCAAAGAACCAACGCTGAATTGGCATTAACTCCGCTGCACCCTTGATCTCACCTTGCTCTGCTGTGCGTCCGGCTACCTGAAGATACGGGCTTAGCTCGGCAATGGTCGGATATTTGAAGAGATCCTTCATCTCTAATTTATATCCGGACTGGAACAATCTGGAGGATACCTGAATCGCCTTAATAGAGTCACCGCCCAGATCGAAGAAATGATCATGGATACCGATCTGCTGTGCTCCCAGCACACCTTGCCATACGGAAGCCAAAGCTTCCTCAGCTGCGTTCCTCGGCGCTTCATACACCGCTCCAGTCTGCACATTGGCCTCTGGAGCCGGAAGCGCTTTGCGATCCAGCTTGCCATTTGGCGTCAACGGCATCTGTTCCAATTGCATAAAGTAAGATGGAATCATATAAGCCGGCAGTTCAGCAGCCAAGGCTTTTCTCAATTCGCCTACCGTCAGCATCTGATCCGCAGTGAAATAGCCGACCAGCACTTTTTGTCTACTTCCATCCTCTCGGGCAAGCACAACGGCCTCCCTTACAGACGGAGCATGGAGCAGCTTCGCCTCCACTTCGCCCAGCTCAATGCGGTAACCCCGAATTTTAACCTGATGGTCAATCCGCCCGAGATACTCCATGCTGCCATCCGGCAACCAGCGTGCCAAGTCACCTGAGCGGTACATACGCTCGCCCGCTTCAAACGGATGAGCTACAAACTTCTCTTCCGTCAATTCCGGTCTATTTAGGTAGCCACGCGCCAGCCCTTCGCCCGCAACGTAGAGTTCACCCGGAATGCCAATCGGTTGTGGACGGCGTTGTTCATCCAGAATGTACGCACGTAGTGTCGGAATCGGGATACCGATATTACTGCGACCCTGCTCAATTTCCAGTTCTGTAATTTCCTTATAGGTCACATGCACGGTCGTTTCCGTGATGCCATACATGTTGATGAGCTGCACTTGCGGATATTTCGCTCTCCAGTCCTTGAGCAAGGCCGGGCTTAATGCCTCTCCACCAAAGATAATCATGCGGAGGCTCAACTCTGCCGCGCGATGACTAAGTTCTTCCTGTAGCAACTGGTAGAAGTATGTTGGCGTCTGGTTCAACACGGTAACCTTCTGATCCTTAAGCAATTGCAGGAAACGCTCAGGGCTCTTCGCGGTCAACGACGGAACGATGACCAGACGACCTCCGTTCAGCAATGCCCCGTACATTTCCCATACAGAGAAGTCGAAACAGAACGAATGGAACAGCGTCCACGTATCCTGAGAACCGAAGTCAAACATATTTTTATCATTAAAGAGCAAGCGGACTACATTTTTATGCTCGATCAGTGTTCCCTTAGGCTTGCCTGTCGTACCCGATGTGTAGATGACGTAGGCAAGATGATTCGGTCCAGCTGCAGGCTCCAGATTTGAGACATCTTCCTTGTAGGAAGCCGGCTCATCCAGATTGATGACGTCCCCGGTAAAGGAGACACGTGTCTCCAGATGTGCTTGTGTCAGCAGAAGCTTAGCTCCCGAATCCTCAAGCATAAAGCGAACGCGATCCTCTGGATATTCAGGGTCCACAGGGACATAAGCTCCGCCCGCCTTCAAAATGGCTAAAATCCCAACGACCATTTCAAGGGAACGTTCCGCCATGATTCCAACCAGACCATCTGGTTGCAGACCACGCTCGCGCAGTGTTCTGGCAAGTCCGTTGGCCCGCTCATTCAGCTCGCTATAAGACAGGGTTGCCTCTTCACATACGACTGCTATTGCATCCGGATTACGAACAGCCTGTTCCTCGAACAGTGCATGAATCGTTTTGTCACGAGGATAATCTGCTTTGGCTTCGTCCGCATCTTTCATCAACATCGATTTTTCCTGCGGTGTCACGATATCCAGGGATGACAACGACATTCCCGGATTGGCGATAGCTTCCTGAATAAGCTGTACAAAGTGGGCTGCCATCCGCTCAGCGGTCTCCCGCTTGTAGATTGCAGTCGCGTATTCCAGCGTGCAGTTCAATGTCCCATCCGCTTCGCTCACCGTCAGTGTGAGGTCAAACTTGGCAGCAGGATGTACATGATCGTAAGGAGTGAAACGCAATCCCTCGATTTCTTGTTCTCCCTGCTCGATATTTTGCAGAACAAACATGGTATCAAATAGTGGGTTGCGACTTAGGTCACGCTGAAGCTGCAGCTTCTCTACCAGCTCCTCGAACGGATAATCCTGGTTTTCATAGGCCCGCAGGGCTGTTTCCTTCACTTCCTGCAAGTAAGCCTCGAAGGACTTTTCGCCCTCTGGATAAGTACGCAGTGCCACTGTGCCTACGAACATACCGATGAGACCTTCGAGTGTGGCATGGGATCTTCCCGCCACTGGTGAACCGACAATGACATCTTCCTGACCCGTGTACTTATGCAAGAGCGTCGTATAGGCTGCCAGCAGCACCATGAACAGCGTAGAACCTGTTCGGGTAGCCAGCTCCTGAAGTGAAGCGCTCAGAGAAGCATCAATCTGGAAGTCAATCCGATCTCCCGCAAAGCTTCGTACCGCAGGACGAACTTCGTCCACTGGCAAATCCAGCACTGGCAAGCTTCCGCGGAATGCATCCAGCCAGTAAGCTTCCTGGGCTTTGAGACGCTCTCTTCCGAGCTGCTCTTGCTGCCATACCGCATAATCTGCGTACTGGATTTGTAGCGCAGGCAATACGTCCTCTTCTTGGTAGAAACGGAGAAACTCCTCTATGAGAATATTCATAGAAACCCCATCTGAGACAATATGATGCATGTCAAACAATAGTAAATGGCGCTCATGTGCAATACGAATCAGACCCACCCGCAGCAATGGAGCTTCACCAAGATCGAAAGGACGGACAAATTGCTGAAGGGTAGCTTCTGCCTCTGACTCGCTCAACTCCGCATATTCCACCGTAAACGGAACATCCGGTAGGATTTGCTGTACAGGTTCACCGTTAACGGTCACAAAACGGGTGCGCAGTGAACCATGACGACGAATCAGACGACGGAATGCCTGCTCCAGCCGTTCCCGATTCAGGTCTCCCTCAACCGTAAGGATACCTGGCATATTGTAGCTCAGCTCTCCACCTTCCAGCTGACTAAGGATAAACAGCCGTTTTTGGGCTGAGGACAATGGATAGTGCTCGCGTGCTTCGGCTGTAGAAATTTCTTCGAAATTCAGCGGTGTATAGGCTTCAATGGCCCGAGCCAATCCTTCAATGGTAGGCGACTCGAACACTTTTCTTAGACTAATCTCTCGATTCATCTCCTTACGAATTCGTGAGACTAGCAAAGCTGCACGCAGTGAATGGCCTCCAAAATGGAAGAAATTATCCTTTACTCCCGCGCTCTCTACACCCAGCACCTCTTGCCAGATTTCGGCTAATTGGATTTCTACAGGTGTCTTTGGAGCCTCAGATGAAGTCACTGCCCATCCACGCTCGCCTTGCAGCGCTTTTCGATCTATTTTTCCGTTCGACGTTAAAGGCATGTCCTCCAGTTGTATGAAGCGAGAAGGGATCATAAATCCAGGCAACATCTCCGACAGAACTGCCCGGAGCTCGGATACCTCAAGCTTCTGAGCAGCTACGAAGTAAGCGACTAGATCCTTGTAGCCATCATCGCCCTCCACAGCCAAGGCCACGACTTCCTGTACGGACGGCACTCTGAGCATGTATGCTTCGACCTCGCCCAGCTCGATCCGATAGCCACGAATTTTGACTTGATGATCTATTCGACCCAAGTACTCGATGGTTCCATTCGGTAACCAGCGAACCAGGTCGCCTGTCCGATACATACGCTCTCCTGGAGCATACGGATTGTCCACAAATTTCTCATCCATTAACTCAGGGCGGTTATGGTACCCCCGTGCTAACCCGATACCCGAAATGCACAGTTCTCCAGCTACGCCGACAGGCAGCAATCTGAAATGGCCATCCAAGATATACACACGATGGTTGGCAATTGGTTGTCCAATGGATACGATTCCTACGGTTTCTTTACTGTTCTGGGCATTCCATATGGTAGTGCATACGGAGTCCTCAGTTGGACCATATGCATTGAAGTATTGTACATGCTTTCTCCACTTTTCGATCAATTCGACCGATGTGGCTGACCCAGCTGTTAGCAGGCATCGCAGTGTCGGCAGACGCTCTGGCTCGAGATGGATAGCGTAGGCTGGTGGCAAAGTCGCTACCGTAATCCCCTTATCGTTCATGAACTGCTCGAACAGAGCATGATCCAAAATCTCTTGTGTAGAAGGAATACACAGAGTAGCTCCGTGGCTCAATGTCGTTAAAATTTCCGAAACCGATGCATCGAACGACAGGCTTGCAAACTGAACAATCCGATCCTGCGGTGTAACTTCGAAGAGTCCGCGGTATACGTCCGACAGATTTTGTAGTCCCCGGTGTTCCACTAATACGCCCTTAGGCTGACCTGTCGTGCCTGAGGTATAGATCACGTAAGCCAAATCATCAGGGTCGGCCGTATCCTTCAAATTCGAAGTGTCGGCATCATAGGTCGACGGTTCATCCAGCAACAGGACATTCCCCGTCCAGCCTCTATGCTCCAGCAGATGAGCTTGTGCAAGAATCATCTTCGTCCCCGAATCCTCAAGCATGTAGTTGATCCGCTCTTTCGGATACTCTGGATCAATAGGAACGTAGGCGCCCCCGGCTTTCATAATGCCGTACATCCCAACGATCATATCCGTTGACCGTTCAACAATCAGCCCCACCAGGTCTCCCGTCTTGATTCCTTCAGCGCGCAGTCTTCTCGCCAATCCATTGGCTTTTGCGTTCAGCTCGGCGTAGGTCAGTACCTCGTTCTCAAATACAATGGCCGTGGCGTCCGGCGTTCGACCTGCCTGCTCCTCCAACAGCCCGTGAAACGTAGTACGGTGTTTGGAACTGGCCCCCGTGTCTCCCCATACGTTCAGAATCTGCTCTCTCTCCTGTGGTGTAATCAATTCCAGAGCATCCACGGAAATTGCAGGATTCTCCACAATTTGTTCCATCAGGTGGAACAAGTGGCCCTTGATTTGTTCGATCGTGGCTGGATCATAGACGAGCGCATTGTATTGGAACAACAATCTCATCTCTTTGCCCGGTAGAACAATTAAGTTAAAATCGTAATTCGTTTGTTCAAGAAGCTCCGCTTCCTCAATCTCAAAGGCAGCCTCGCCACCTCCCAGACGTTCTACTTCCTCTTCCACAGGATAGTTCTCAAATACCATAATATGAGAGATGAGATCCTGCTTTTGGTCCGTCTGAGCCTGGATTTCAAACAACGGGTAGGTATCGTACATATGAGAAGCCATATACTGCTCCTGCTGTTGCTTCATCAGAACTGTGAAGGGGAGATTTTCTTCCGTCTTCACACGAACTGGAATGGTATTAATGAACAGACCGATCATCCGGTCAATACCTGGGATTTCAGCTGGTCTGCCTGATACCACACTTCCGTATACAACATCCCGACTACCGTTATAGCGTTGAAGCGCAACGCCCCAGATAGACTGCAGCAATATATTCATCGTAACATGAGCATCTCTGGCCACCTTTTCCAGGCGTTCAGTCAATTCCCTGCTGACAGGATAATTCAGCTTCTCTGCTACATAACCTTCTCTTTTAGCTGCTCCATCGACTTGAGGTAAAAGCGTCTGTTGTTCGTAACCGGCCAGATATCGGCTCCAATAGTCGGCCGCAGCTGTCTCATCCTGCTGTTCCAGCCATTCAATATACCGGCTATACGGCTGAACCTCTGCCAGCTGAGGCTCTCTTCCTTCCAGGAGGGCAAAATAGTGTTCAAACACCTCCTGTGTAATTAATGGAACACACCACCCATCCATGACGATGTGGTGAAAGCTCCACAAGAGACGGAAGCTCTCTTCATCTGTGTGCAGAATCGATACACGCAGAAGCTCATCTTCAGCCAGGTTGAAGCCCTGCGCTTTATCCTTAGCCGCAAATGTCTTCAGGTAAGCTTCACGCTGCGATGCATTCATCTCACGCAGGTCTTCATACACCAATTTGGCGCCTCTATGCCGGAATACAACCTGTAAAGGCTCACCGCCCCATCCGCTGTAGAAGTTCGTACGCAGGATAGCATGGCGCTCCACCACTGCATCCAGACTGTGTCCGAAAGCGGTCGGATCAAAGCTACCCTTAAAGTCAAAGGCGGCCTGTTCAAAATAAGCCCCTGTATGCGGCTCGAACATATCATGAAACAGCATGCCCTTCTGCATCGGCGTCAGACTGTATACATTCTCAATATCGCCTATGTGATTGGTCTGCTTAGAAAGCTCCTCCAGATCAGCAATACTCAGTCCCTTGGCAAGCACGTCACTTGGCGTCAATACAGTTCTTTCCTGGGTTACACAATGCTGAAGCAGCAGCCGTAGGCTTTCTTCGATATATCCAGCGAGCTGTTTCATTGTGGATGACTTATACTGTTTTCCGTTATAACTCATCGTCAGAGTCAAGGCTCCGTCTGTCACCATACCATTGATATCTAGCGTATAGGCTGACTCTCCCAGCAAGCTTTGCGCGCTTCCGGTTGGATAAGGAGAAACCTGCAACGAGCTTTCTTGCAAATCCTGATCAAACTGCCCCAGATAGTTAAAAGAAATCTCAGGCTGCAAGTTGAAACTGTCTGCGTCCTCCTGACTGGCCATCGTTTTGAGCAACCCATACCCGATACCTTTATTCGGAATACGGCGTAGCCCCTCTTTCACAGACTTGATCAAGGCTGACAATTCAGTATTATTTCCCATGTCTAAAATGACTGGGTACTGACTTGTAAACCAGCCGACAGTACGGGTAATATCGATATTCGGCACAATCGGTTCACGACCATGCCCTTCAAGATTCACAGCAATCTTGCCAATGCCAGACCACTTAGATACCGCCATGCCCAGAGCGGCCAATAGCAGATCGTTCGTTTCCGTTTGGTAAGCACGATGGGCTTTTCTCAACAGTTGATCGGTTTCTTCCACAGTCCACTCTGCTGTCACCATTTCGCTATCCTTCAGTAAAAGGCTTTCCACAGCCTCATCCTTCGGCAACTGCTCGAGCGGCTGATCCCCTAGTTCTCTCCAATATGCCCGATGAATCTCGATTTCTGGGCTTTCCGAATAACGGGCAAGGGCATCTCCCCAGTCACGGAAGGAATCCGTCTTCTGCGGGAATGTCAGTGCTTGTCCTTGAATCACCTGCTCATAGCCTGCTGCGAAGTCCTCGAACAAAATCCGCCAAGATACTCCGTCCACCACTAAATGATGGATGACAATCAGAAGGTGGTCTCCATCCTGACAATGGAAAAGCCCTAACTTCATCAGCGGACCTTCTGCCAGATTGATGCTGCGCTGGATGTCGTCCGACAGCGTTGTAATGGCTGCAACTGGATTGGGTTCGTTCCGTAAATCAGCAGTGAACAGACTATACAGCTCTCCTTCTTCAAGATCACGGTTCCAAGCCTCGTAGCCATGCTCGGTCTGACGGAAAACCATACGAAGGGCGTCATGGTGCTCGGCCAATTTTCTCAGCACATGATGCAAAGCCTTTTCCTCAAATCCCTGTTCACGATACAGCATGACCGCTTGATTGAAGTGATGAGGCTCTGCCTGCTTCCGCCCAAAGAACCACTGCTGGACTGGAGTCAAGCGAGTCGCTCCACGCACAACTCCCTGTTCAGCCATATGCACAGCCGTTTGTATTTCTACACCTAGCTCGGCAATGGTTGGGGATTTGAACAGTTGCTTCATCTCTAACCGATAGCCAGCCTGCAGTAACCGTGACGACACCTGAATGGCCTTGATGGAATCTCCGCCCAATTCAAAGAAATTGTCATGGATACCTACCTGTTCAGCACCCAGCACCCCTTGCCAGACAGACGCCAAAGCTTCTTCAGCCGGTGTACGAGGAGCTGTATACTTCCGTCCTGTATGCGCACCTACTTGCGGAGCTGGCAGAGACCTGCGGTCTACTTTTCCGTTTGATGTTAATGGCATACGATCCATCTGGATAAAGTAGGATGGCATCATATAGCCCGGAAGTACCTGCGATAGGGCAAGGCGTACTTCGCCTGCCGTGAGCGCACGGTCCGCCACATAATAAGCGCAAAGCTGCTTCTCTCCAAGCTCATCTGCACGAACGACGACTACGGCTTCAACTACTGACTCCACCTTGGCTAATTGAGCCTCGATTTCGGGGAGTTCGATACGGTAACCGCGTATTTTGACCTGCTCATCAATTCTTCCCTTAAACTCCAGGTTCCCATCTGGAAGCCAGCGAACCAAATCACCAGTTCGGTAGCAGCGTTCCCCTTCCTTAACAGGACTAGGGACAAATTTTTCTGCTGTGAGGTCAGGACGATTGAGATATCCGCGCGCTACACCTTCACCGCCGACAATCAACTCGCCCCAAGCACCAATGGGCTGTAATTGCAGCGATTCATTCACTACATAAGCGGTCGAGTTACTAATCGGGCGACCAATCGGCACGCCCCCTTCAACACGACCCGGAATCTTGTAGGTGGTGGAGAAGGTCGTATTCTCTGTCGGACCATAGCCATTGATAGGGACAAGATCAGGATTAGCCTCGATGACACGGTTTATATGAGATATGGACAGTACGTCACCACCTACCAGCAATGCTTTCAGTCCTCTGAACAGGTACTCATCCTGCAGTGAAAGCTGATTAAAAAGCGGTGAAGTAAGCCACATGGTTGTAATCCCGTACTTGGCAATAGCTGCTTTGAGCCGATCGGCAATCAGGATGTCATCGTTCTCCACAAAATAAAGCTGTCCGCCGTTAAGCAATGCCCCCCATATCTCAAAGGTCGAGGCATCGAAGGCCACGGCTCCTGTCTGCAAAATTCGCGTGGATTCGTTTAGTTCCACATAATTGGTTTCTTTGACCAGACGGACCACGTTCCGGTGTTCAACCATAACGCCCTTCGGTCTACCCGTCGTACCCGATGTATAGATAACATAAGCGAGTCCCTCTGGTCCCTGAACTACCTCCTCAGCTTGGACAGGCTCAGACGCATAAGCCTCTGCACTGCTGAGGTCAACAATCGGTAGACCGTAGTCTACATTTATAAGCTCGCCCTTTTGTACCAGTAGTAGCTTGGCATCGGAATCTTCGAGCATATAACGAACCCGATCTTCCGGGTAATCAGGATCGATCGGCACATAGGCTCCACCAGCCTGAAGCACTGCGAGCATACCAACCACCATCTCGATACTCCGTCCGCCCATAATAGCCACTGGTTGCTCCCTTAGTGTCCCCAAACGACGCAGTGTTTGGGCCAATCGGCGTGCCTTATCTTCCAATTCAAGGTACGTTAATCGGACATCGCCGAATACCAGTGCCGTCTGCTCCGGTGTACGCTTGACTTGTTCAGCGAACAACTCATGAATAGTCTTATCCCTTGGATAAGGAGTAGCTGTCGCGTTGAATACTTCAATGATCTGTACTTTCTCCTCTGGTGTGATCATCTCAATCTCGGCCAGTTGCAACTGAGGATTAGCCGCGACTGCATGCAGAACCCGAAGCAAGTGCGTTGCCAATCGCTCTACAGTTTCCCGCCGATACAAAGCCGTACTATACTCAAGGCCAAAGGCTAGTTCAGCACCCTTCTCCTCTACATTAAGGGACAAATCAAACTTGGCTGTGACGGTGTCCATTGGGTAAGGAGTAAAGTGCACTCCATCCATGTCCTGCTCTTCTTGCTCCGTATTTTGTAATACCAACAGGGTGTCAAAGATCGGATTGCGGCTCACATCACGTCCTACGCCCAGTTTTTCGACCAATTTTTCAAAAGGGTAATCCTGATGCTCGAACGCCTTGAGTGCTGTTTCCTTGACTTCCAGAAGATAATCCTGAAAGGTTTTCTCTCCTGCCGGGTAACTGCGCAAGGCCAGTGTATTGACAAACATCCCAATGATGCCCTCAAGCTCCGCCCGTGGTCTGCCGGCTACTGGAGATCCTACGACGATGTCCTTCTGCCCCGTATATTTGTGCAGCAGCACCGAATAAGCCGCCAGCAATACCATATACAGTGTAGTACCTGTACGGGATGCAAGCTCTTGTATCGCCTTATTGCCAGACTCGTCCAATGTAAAATCAATTCGGCTTCCCTCGAAACTCCGAACCGAAGGGCGCTGGAAGTCGGTAGGCAACTCCAATACCGGCAACTCTCCTTCAAAGGCTTGCAGCCAATACGCTTCAAGGTCTTGCCACTCTCTCTCAGACTGTTCCCGTTGCCATACCGCATAATCCTTATATTGAATATGCAGTTCTGGTAGGTGTTCTCCTTGATACAATTGCGTGAGTTCCTCCACCAGTATTTGAATGGAAACACCATCTGAAATGATATGATGCATATCAAACAGCAACAGATGACGCTCCTCCTGCAGCTTCACTAAGCCAACACGCAATAATGGAGCCTGACTCAGATCAAAGGCACGGGTAAAGCTGTGAATGAGCGTATCCGTTTCCTCCACCGACGCCTCTGTGTAGTCCAACGCAAACGGAACATTCTTATGCACACGTTGAACAAGCTCTCCATCCTGCATATAAAAGCCGGTTCTCAGCGATTCATGACGCTGGATCAGTGCTTTGAACGCAGACTCCAGCCGCACGCGATCCAACGGTCCGTCCACGGTGAAGGCCCCCGGCATATTGTAGCTGAGCTCTCCCCCGTCCATCTGTCTCAGCACGTATAACCGCTTTTGCGCTGAGGACACTGGGTATGCTTCGCTTTTCTCAGCCTGTGGAATAGACTCGTACACGGTTGGAATGCGTTCTTTCACCAGTCGCGCCAGAGATTCAACCGTAGGCGACTGGAATACTTCACGCAGCGAAATGCTGCATCCCAGCTCTTTGCGAATCCGCGTAACGAGCAATGTCGCCCGCAAAGAGTGACCACCGATCTCAAAGAAATTATCGCGGACGCCCACGCGGGCAACTCCCAGGATATCCTGCCAGATGAGCACCAGCTGTGCTTCCACTGCCGTTCTTGGAGCCAGATAATCTTCGCCGGATTGTACGCTACCCTCAGGAGCCGGCAACGCACGGCGATCCAGCTTGCCGTTAGGTGTAAGCGGCATTTGCTCCAGCCGGACAAAATAAGTGGGAATCATGTAAGCTGGTAATTCCGTTGCCAGCTGAGACCGCAATTCCCCTGGCGAAAGATCGCTGGAGGCTACATAGTAGGCGCACAGCAATTTTTGTCCCTGTTCGTCGTCCCGCGCGAGGACAATCGTTTCCCGTACGTTCGGAGCCTTGAGAATTTGGGCTTCGACCTCGCCCAGCTCAATCCGGTAGCCGCGAATTTTAACCTGATGGTCGATCCGGCCCAAATATTCAATATTGCCGTCAGGCAACCAGCGAGCCAGGTCCCCGGTTCGATACAAGCGTTCACCCGCCCGATACGGATGTTCTACAAATTTTTCAGCCGTCAAATCTGGTCGGTTCAAATACCCACGGGCCAGACCGTCCCCGGCGATGTATAGCTCCCCTGGAACTCCGACAGGCTGCAGGCGTCTGTGTTCATCAAAAATATAAGCGCTAAGCGTTGGAATGGTTCTACCAATATTGCTTTTGCCCGCTTCGATCTCATGTTCAGTGATTTCCTTGTAAGTGACATGGACCGTCGTTTCCGTGATTCCGTACATATTAATCAGTTGCACACCAGGATACTTTGCCCGCCAGTTTTTCAGAAGAGACGGACTCAAGGCCTCTCCGCCAAAAATAATTTTTCTAAGACTGAGCTCTGTGGATGAGTGTGCTAACTCTTCTTGTATCACCTGATAAAAATAGGTCGGCGTTTGATTCAAAATAGTAACTTGATTGTCTTTCAACAGCTCCAGGAAAGCTGCCGGGCTCTTGGCTGTAAGGGCTGGGACAATTACCAGTTTCCCTCCGTAAAGAAGCGCTCCATACATCTCCCATACAGAGAAATCGAAGCAGAACGAATGGAACAGCGTCCATGTATCCTGGGAACTGAAATCAAATAAATTGCTATCGTTAAAGAGCAGACGAACTACATTTTTATGCTCGATCAGCGTTCCCTTTGGCTTGCCAGTTGTACCCGATGTGTAGATAACATAGGCCAAATGACTTGGTCCCGAAATGCTCTCCAGATTGGAAGCATCTCCTGTATACGTTGCGGCTTCGTCCAAACTCACAAGCTTCCCGTCAAACGTGGTACTCTCCCATAGATGGCTTTGGGTGAGCAATAAGCGGACCCCTGAATCCTCTAGCATGTAACGAATACGTTCTTCAGGATAGTCAGGATCAATTGGCACATAGGCCCCTCCTGCCTTCAAAACCGCCAACATGCCGATGACCATCTCTAGGGAACGATCAGCCATAATCCCCACGAGTACATCTGCACCCACACCTTCGGTGCGTAAATATCTCGCAAGCTGGTTAGCCTGCTCGTTTAGAGCTAGGTATGTAATGCTCTGCTCGCCCATCTGAACAGCTACATGGTCCGGCGTGCGCGCGGCTTGTTCCTCGAATAAGCCATGAATCGTTTTCTCACGCGGGTAATCCACTACATCACCTTCCGAAAGAGCCAGAATGGATTGCTCCTCTGCTTCTCCCAAGAGGTTTACCTCTGCGATGGTAAGCTGCGGTGTATGAATGATTTGCTCGGCGATCGTAAGCAGCTGGGACACCATGTCCGTTACTTCACTGCGTTCGAACAGCTTCGTCCGATAATCGATATCCAGTACCAGCTCGCCTTCATCCAAGATCTCCACGATATGAAGCACGAAATCATTCACTTCATCGCCGCAAAAATCATAATCCGTCAAAATGCGCACGTCATCCAAATCAACCCAGTTGATAAGGCGGTATTCCATGGAAACACCAAAAAGCCGCTGAATATCCTTGTTGCCGTGCATTTCTCTAAGATCCTGAATTAACTGATTGTACGGATATTTCTGATGCCGCAAGACTGACATTTGATCCCTAGCTACGTCCTGCAGGAAGCTCAACACCTCTACATCCTTGTCAACATATGTTCTGGCTGCGGCCGTGCTGACAAACATACCGATCTTTTGCTTCTCTTTCTTGTTCCCCCGGTTAGCGAACGAGGTGCCGATCACCACATCTGGCTGATTCGTCACTTTGTGTATGTAGATATACATCGCACCCATGAAGAATTGGAACAGAGAAATCCTGTTTTGCTGGCAAAATGCCTGTAGCTCACGATATAGCGCCTCTGGCACAGTAAAATGCTCCCGAACAGCTTGGGTACTTAGCGATAACGGATTATATGATTTCCAACCTGTCAGTTCAGGCAAATCAGAAAATTTGTCCAGCCAGTACGCTTTATCCTTCTGGTATCTATCAGAAAGCTCATAGGCGTTCTCATCTGCAATATATTCAATATAAGAGCAATCATCGCTCAGCTTAGGTTCATTTCCTTGAATTAAATCCATATAAAAGGCTATCAGTTGATTGCCATAGACCACCATAGAAATCCCGTCAGAAATGATATGGTGCATTTTGATATTAATCCAATATTCTTCCTCACTAATCTTTACAATTAAAAACTGGAAGAGTTCAGAGTCCAATAATGGCAAAGGTTTGCTTTTGTGCTGCTCAAGCAAGGCTTCGACCTCGGAAATGCTTTCGATGTGGGTAAGATCCAGACACTCCAACTGTCTCTCTTCATAAGGAACGACATACTGCTTAGGTACTCCATCCACTGAGGTAATACGAATGCGGAACGCATCATACTGTTTGATAATCAAATTGATAGACTGCATGAAGGCAGCGATATGAATATGACCCTTCATCTTGGCTGTACCAGATAGCTGTGACACAGATGTATCCGGATAGAGTAATTCGGTATACCATATACGCTTTTGCGCATTCGTTAAATCAAATAACTGCATGTTATTCATCTCATTTCACTCCTATATCCGTGATGTGAAATCCTCCCGCTGCACCTTGGCAGTCAGGAGGACAAAAAGACAGTTTAACGCGCGCTTCCACTCCGTCATTGATCAAGTGAAACAATTTCCTCCGCCTCAGCCACCAGTCGATCGCCTACGGTAGCCCGACCACTTCCGAGAATATAACCACGCCGACGCTTGACCACTTCAAAATAGAGGTCAATTCGGTCCCCAGGCTTCGCGAAGCTATGGAAACGAACGCCATTGAGGTTGGTCAGATATGAAATACCCCTTTTGTCAATCGCAGCGAATGCCGCTAATTGTGCAAGCGACTCCACGATCAGCATAGGAGGCATGTATGGATTAGCCTCTGTAATAAACCACTCACTCCGGGTAACAAGCTTGTACCCCTTCGCCCATTGCGACGTTTCGTACCCGGTCACGCCATCGAGCAGAAGAAATGGGTACCTGTGCGGAAGCACATCCTCAATACGGATTAGCTCTTCGCTCACAGGCTTATACCCCCTCCCACTTACGAACGGCAAGACAGACGTTGTGCCCTCCAAAGCCAAAAGAGTTACTAATCGCCGCACGGACTTCACGTTCCTGATATACATGCGGTACAAAATTCAGTTCAGGGGCTTCGGGATTGTCGCAATTGAGTGTCGGTGGTACTTTGCTGTGGATCATACTCTGTACCGTTGCAATTAATTCGACTGCCCCTGCACCGCCCATTAAATGGCCTGTCATGGATTTAATAGACGATATCGCCAAACGGGGAGCATGCTCTCCAAATACTTTTTGAATAGCGTTAATCTCCATTCGGTCATTAAACGGCGTACTCGTACCGTGGGCATTGACATAGTCAATCTCCTGCGGTGTCAAGCCGCCATCTTGCAGTGCTATATTAATCGCTTCTGCCGGGCCGGAGCCTGAGGGATCTGGAGCCGTGATATGATATGCATCTGTTGTGCATCCGTAACCCGCCACTTCAGCCAAAATGGTGGCCCCCCGGTTCAAGGCATGTTCCAACTCCTCCAACACTAGAACCCCTGCTCCTCCACCGATGACAAAGCCATCGCGATCCGTATCAAACGGGCGACTGGCCTTCTGTGGCTCTTCATTACGTCTGGAGAGAGCGTGAATATTCGCAAAAGATGCCAAATCAAGCTGACTAAAGTTGGCCTCTGCTCCTCCAGCTACTACGACATCAGCCGTGCCATACTGGATCGTACGTAATGCTTCGCCGATGGCATTGCTTCCTGTAGCACAAGCTGTAACTACGGCAAACGAGGGTCCCTTTGCTCCAATAGCAATAGAGATTTCGCCAGGCGCAGAATTAATCATCATTGAGGAAACAAAATAAGGCGAAACCCTTTTAGGACCCAGCTCTGTTAGTTTCCGGTAGTTCTCCTCTATGACATCGAGACCGCCTGCCCCAGAACCGACGATAACACCCACACGGCCTGCATTCCGTTCATCAATGACTAACTTCGATTGCTCGACTGCCTGGCGGGCAGCCGCCAAGGCAAATTGAGTGAACTGTGCAACCTTTTGCGCTTCCTTTTTGCTCATATACTCCAACGGGTCAAAGCCCGTAACCTGCGCACCAATTTTTGTTGGTATATTTGCTGTATCGAAAACAGTGACAGGTCCGATTCCACTTTTTCCTTCCAGCAATGAATTCCAGAAATCTGTAAGATGAAGCCCGACCGGCGTTACGACTCCCTGTCCTGTCACTACAACACGTCTTCTCACCATACCCACGTCCTTCGCTGAAATTAATTCTTGGAAGCCTGTTGCTCGTAGAGAGGAAAGTCGCCATATACATGACTAATTTTCTCATGCACATCTGCAAGATCAGCAAATACCTCGACGACCACAAGCTTGTTCTCCTTGTACTTTTGCCAAGCAAGCTGAAGCTGTTCCCGAGCCTCCCCCTTGCTCCGGATCGCCAGACTTTCGACAAACTCATACTGGGGAATTTGGATTCCTGTTTTGACCGCCTCCGAAACAAATGGGAAGTCCTGTCCTGAGATATGCTTATAATTCATCTGATTTTGCAGCCAACCGTAGCCGCCATTATTAAGTACAAGATAAATTACTGGTATTTGATACTGTACCGCCGTCATAAAATCTGAACAAAATAGATTGAATGCACCGTCACCTACAAGCGCTACTACCGGGCGTTCTGTCGCCACACTTGCCCCCAGAGCAGCGGCCGCACCGAAGCCGAGACTCGTTTGATCACTGGGAACAATCGAAAGTGAGCCTGAGGCAAAACGGAAATATGGATAAAAGTAAGACCACATATCCTGCAATCCGTTCTCTTGTAAAAGCACCAGGTCTTCAGGGAACTCTGCCTGAATCATGTCCAACAGCTCTGGAACGTGGATGCCGGGGGCCCTTTTCAGCTCTTCCAGATAATTAGCCCTCTGAGAAAAAGCCTTCTGTTTGCATCTCCCGATCGTTTCAAGCCATGCCTCATCAGGCTCTTGCCCGCGTCGTTCAAGCCATTGCTCCACTGCCGCATATCCGTCACCAAGCAACTTAATGCCCCTGAATTCGTGAGCGAAATCCTCCAGCTCTACATTGACTTGAATCAAAGGCGTATCCTGCAGCAAAATATCCCACTCGAATGTAGCCGTTTCTTCCAATCGGCTGCCCAGGGTAATAACTACATCAGATTCATTCCAGATTTGCCTCAGACTCAGATCGGTATAAAGCCCGGCAACACCACAGAAAAGTGCATGATCTTCATTAATTGCGCTTCTTCCCGAGGCAGTCGCGAACAAGGCTGCTCCATGTTGGCTTGCGAACCGCTCAATGACATCACCTGTTCCTGACTTCATTCCGCCTCCCACTAGAATAAGTGGCCTGCGGGCTGTCTCAATAATGCTCCATGCCGCATCCAACTCCCGAAGTGATGGAGAGCACGACAGCTTTTCTGGCGGGGCAAACTGAAGCTCTGTGGGCACAGGCTGGTCCATCAGGTTTTCGGGTAGTTCGATATAGACAGGTCCCGGTGCTCCATTGATAGTCAAAAAGGCAGCCCGCTCCATTGCCCATACAAGCCGATCCACATGCTCGACACGGTAAGCCCATTTTACGAGTGGCTTCACGAGTGAGATTTGATCGGCTTCTTGAAAGGATCGGGTACCCAGCTTGTCTCCTCCGGTGCCAAGCGCCAAAAGCAGTAGCGGGGCACCCAGGTTCTTGGCTTCCAGCAGCCCCGTAAGTGTATTGCTAAGCGCAGGACCTTTCCCCACAACACACACGGACATCTGGTTAGTTGTGAGCGCATAGCCTGCGGACATAAATACAGCATTACGCTGATCTTTGCAGAGAATAAAATCCATACCGGATGAGGGGAGTGACGCTACGATATTGAGATCGTCACTTGGTAATCCAAAGAGGTGCTGAACCCCAGCCGACTGTAAGTAGCCAATGATGGCATCCCAGGGGGATATACTTGCGGTCATACCAAACTCCTCTTTTCTGACAAATATTCTGCGACAATTTCCGAGATCAAGATCGGCTTCGAAACGAGCTTATAATCATAAAAAATATAGTTCGACATCGTGCCATAGCCACCAAAAGGCTTATTGCCTTGATCCACATCCTCAAGTGTTTGATTAATGGTCAATGTGTGCTTCTTTCGTAGAACATCAGTCAGATGCTCCGACCCGTATAAGCTGCAACCCATTGCCCGTTCGCTGAAATAACTGGAGGAAATGCGTTTGATCAATTGCTCGTCGTCTTGGTAGCTAACTACATTGAACACTGGTGAAAAATACTCAATAATCTCCAAGTTCTGATCCAATTCGCTATATACAACCGTTGGCTCCATCTTTTTCGTACGGAAATCAATGCCGCCGCCATAAATAATAAACTTATCGTTTGTATTAAAATATTCAGAAACCGAATATAGCGTGTCTTTATAGAATATAGGGGAGTAGTTCGCATTCGGGTCATTGTTGGCTCCAAATACGAGTTCGTCAAGCCGTTGAATCAGCAAGTTTTTGAATGGCTCACTCACCTCTTGATGTACCAGGATGATGTCAGGTCCCAGGCAGTCCTGTCCAGAGTTGAACAATCTCATGCGGATCACATCAGTAACCGCCAGCTCCAGATCGGCATCTGGCCCAATGATGAAAGGATTGATCCCTTGCCCATAAAAAATGTAGAGCTGATCTTTGCGGATCTGCTTTTTGATCTTCTCCGCATTGGTGTAGCTTCCGGTAAACACCACAATATCAGCCGGCATCACGGAGTTTTCCATGAACACCTTCTGGCTAACTTTACGAATATAGATGGGTAACTCATGTACAGCCTGGAGCTTTTCATGCAGCATATTGACGTACTCGTTTACGTGAGAAGAAGGGCGAAAGTCTATATTTTCAACGTACAGGGATGGAATCAAGAGGTATAATGCATAAGAGTACAAAATGACGTTGGAGGGCATGAATACAGCCATAGATCGTTGCCAGCTTGGCTGATGGGTCTGCACTTCTTGCAATGCACCTTGAAGTGTGAGGATCGTGGAGTCAATTTCTGCATTGGCGGCCCGATAGGATGAAAACTGCGTGAGAATATCCATCACTTCTTGCCGATTTTCAATCAAATAATTGAGGCATTTCAGAATAGATTCATGCCTTTTCAAAAACAGCGTGTTTTCTGCCAGTTCTGGATTTATACTCATGGCACATTCTCCCTTTCCTATATGCGATTTTGATAAATATTTTGTTATGCTTTGCGAGAAGCAGCTTTCTCTAGAGCAGTTCGCTCCATCTCCAGACGATCTACTTTTCCATTGCGATTTAAAGGAAAATGATCGAGTGGAAGCAAAAGATCGGGAAACATGTAAGAAGGGAGCACCCGATTCATCTCTTTGCGGAGCACAGGTAAGACCTGTGGGGATTCACTTTCGATGAATGCAACAAGCAAAGTCCCTTTTGCCTCATCCTCCAAAGTAATCACGCAGGATCGGTAACCTAGCGAACCAATTCGGTCTTCGATATAGACTGGAGAGACCATGTAGCCCATCCGATTGACCGTCTTACCGCTGCGACCAATAACATACAGCATTCCGTCATCCAGATAGCCTAGATCTCCCGTCTTGAACCAGCCATCCTGTAGAACAGATTGTGTCAGGTCTGGACGATTCAGATAACCTTCCATACATCCGGCACTTCGTATCCACACTTCGCCTACGATACCGTCTGCCTGCTGGTTGCCTGTAGAATCAAGTATTTTCAAATCCACACCGGGTAATGGTTTGCCACAACCCTTCGGACAATCCAGCGTCCCCAGCGTAACGTTGCCCAGTTCAGAAAGGCCATAACCATTCAGCAGGGGCTGTCCAAATATGTTGTTAAATTTCTCTTCGAGGTCTTGGGTAAGTGGAGAACCGCCTACGCACCACATGCGGACTGGAGATTGCTTGATCAATTCCAGCTGTTCGGGTTTTCGGCTTAGCATACGCAACAAGGTGTAAAAAGCAGAGGGGTTAGCGTCTACGACCGTCGCCCGGTCTTTCGTAATACTTGCAATGACGCTCCAGAGGTTTTTTGGATTGCAGATGATGAGAGAACATGAGGTTAACCACCAGGAGAAGATAAGTGAAACTCCATAAAAATGAGAGAAAGGCACCACAGGGAGCATATGGTCAGACGGTATGTAGTTCATAGCGTGTATAGAATGCCTGATATTCTCCATAAAAGCTGAACCAGCTTTCACGATTCCCTTGGGTTTTCCCGTCGTACCTGAAGAATACAGAATGAGCGCATCAGATCTCTCGCACCACTTGTTAAAGTCGAGGGCTTCGGACTTTGGCTCTCCCACCCAATACGGGTGTACTGCTTCTTCTTGAATGAGATCTTGAATCAGAATAACGAGAGCATGAGGAAGTTCTAAATCGGAATCCGTCAGGATGCAACAGGCACCCGCTTCATCATAGATTTGGGCCACCTCATCAATTACAGTCTGCTCGTCCACCACAGTTACCGAGACTGCGAGATGACACAGGGAGAACAGAGATACAACAAACCAATAGGAATTGGCCGCTTTTAGAATCACTCTACCGTCTTCAGGAATTCCTCTGAGAGTCAACATCCGTGAGAAGATCGCCACGTCCCGTTCCAGGCGCTCCCTGCTCATAATTCCTTCAGGTGAGATAATACGGCAATCCGTATGCGTAATAAGCACAACGTTCCCTCCTTACATCCCCGTAATATGGTATCCAGCATCTACATGGATCACTTCACCCGTAATGCCTCTCGATAAATGGGAAAATAGGAATAACGCCGTATCTCCGACTTCGGACGTATCGACCGTCTTGCGTAGGGGCGTAGTTTCTTCAATATGCTTTAGCATTGTGTTAAAATCTTTAATGCCATAGGCGGCCAAAGTACGTATAGGACCAGCCGAAATTGCATTTACACGAATGCCATAAGTACCCAGATCATTCGACAGATAGCGCATGCTGGCTTCTAGTGAAGCCTTTGCTACACCCATAATGTTGTAATTCTTGATGGCTCGTTCTGCACCGATATACGTCATGGTGACGATACTTCCACCCTCAGTCATCAGCGGATATACGCGGCGGGATACAGCAGCCAGAGAATAGGCACTGATTTCTTGAGCAACTGCAAATCCCTCGCGAGAAGTGTCGACGAACAAGCCCTCCAAATCCTCAGCCTTAGCAAACGCAACACTGTGGAAATATCCGTGTAAGACGCCTACCTTCTCCTTAAGAAAATCCGTCAGCGCGTCTAATTCTTCATCGCTCTGTACATTGCAAGGACAGACAATGGAACCCGGAATGGTTTCAGCGAGCTTTAGCACCCGTTCTGCAACCCTCTCATTTTCGTAAGTAAAAATGAGATTTGCTCCTTCCGCAGCTAAAGATTGGGCTGTCCCCCAGGCAATACTCCTGTTATTAGCTACACCCATAATCAAAATGTTTTTTCCACTCAGTAGTACTGCCACAGAAACCACCTTTCTTTTTTACATTTTTAAACATAATAACAACTTAATTGAGTTTGTCTACATATATAGACATATATAATCTTTCCTGGAATATTATCTCGTCAGTTGCCAAACTTATATAGGCGCCGTTTTAGGCAGATGCCAAGAATATTTTAAAAATTGTGAATGCTGTTTTTATTGGTCTGTGTCCAAATCGAAAGGAGTCCATGCGTGTGAAAAAAGTAGAGAGGCAACAATAAGGTGACTGTCAAAGTGATTTTAACATAAAAATATCATACTATTATAAATATTTCCATTCCAGCGATAGACTCATCCCATTATCGAAAGTAATCACTTCATTTTCACCAGCAATGACTCTCCCGATTTGAACATTCTGAGTGACCAGCCTGATTCGGTTCAAGCTTGAGGCTCTATTCTTCTTCGCTAAGCCTTATGTTTATGTTTTTTAGGAGCTACCGTATAGCTAAAGGAGACAACAAAGTCGATTGCCAGAACGATCGCCCATGTTTGCATAATGCCCTCCAATGCCGCCGTACGCTGCGGATCACCTACATATACAATGATGGCGAGCAACAAAGCGTTGCCTATAGCCCAGCCCAAGAGGTGAAGCAGCCAACCTATCCGTTCCTCTTTTGCATGCGCAGCACCATACTTGCGTTCAGGCTTAGGTCCTTTACCAAACCAATGAGAGAATCGTACATCCGCCCACTTAATTAACCTATGACCAAACGCTACGGTAATACCAAAATAACAGGCTGCCAGGCCAGTAGCAGTCGTAATCTCCATGCCACTTCTCACCGTGATGAACACCGCAATCAGTAACAGGATATCAATAATTGGGGTAAAGAGTAAAAGAAGGCCCCCTAATTTCTTCAACCCAAACATATACCTTGCGACTAACCCTGCAACAACAAAAACCCAAAACAAAACCTCAGCACTAATAATAAATAAATACATAATGGACGATTCCTTTCAAATTTGAAATTGGTATTCCCCTAAGTCCCCCCCTTCATGCCCACTATCATACAATATTATACATAATATTCCTAGTATTTTGTCTATAATTACATAAAAGGAAACAAATAGCCGTTTTTTTACAAAAGAATTTTGGTTATTTAGTCCATTTCCTCTTATTCTCAAATTGGGCATTTTTCATAATATGCTGCAAATAAAGGATTATGATATGTGCAATAAAAAAAGATGCACCCCTGTCATCAGCACGGGTGCATCTTTTATATAGAAAAGCTATCCAATTACAATATGTCCTTCAGGACGACGGTACAACGTCTTGGTCGAACGTGGGCGAATGGCATAGGCGATCGTAAGAGGACCGATTCGACCAATAAACATGGTCACACAAATAATCAGCTTGCCTGCGTCAGACAATCCTGGCGTCACTCCTACAGACAACCCTACCGTTCCGATTGCAGAAGCCGCCTCAAAGGCAAGAGAGAGAAATGGAGCATCCTCTGTCATTAAGAGCAGTATAACCACAATCGAGAATATAAATAGCGCCATTACAATGATGGTCAACGCCCGCATCATGATATCTTGAGGAACCCTATGACGGAAAAACACAATCTCCTTCTGTCCTCGCATGACGGCGATTAACGCACCTACCATAAGCAGAAACGTAGTTGTTTTAATTCCTCCTCCAGTAGAGCCTGGAGAAGCACCGATAATCATCAGCAGCATAATAAAAAATTGACTGGCTTGCCTTAACCCGCTGATGTCGACTGTGCTTGTACCCGATGATCTCGTGGAGACGGATTGGAAGACAGCGGCATATACTTTGCCTTCCCAGTTCAGTCCACCCAAGGTTCGTGCATTGGTAAACTCAAAAATAAATATAACCAGCGCACCAATTACAATGAGCGCTCCCGACACGCTTAGCACCATTTTAGAGTGTAAAGTCAGTCTCCGGGCACGACGAAAGTCGAACAAATCGCTTAGTACAAGGAAACCCAATCCTCCCGAAATTACAAGCACAGATGCAATCATATTGAAAACAAAATCTCCTGCGTATTGCTGAAAGCTGGTTCCGAACAGATCGAATCCCCCGTTATTAAAGAGGGATACGGAATGAAAAATCCCATAATATATCGCCTGTCCGACCGGCATCTCTCGCATCCACCGCAAAGCTAAGACGACAGCCGCAATTGCTTCAATGGTAAAAGAAAAGATCAGCACCTTGCGAATAATGCGCACGATCCCTTCCATGCTATCGGCGTTAATCGCTTCCTTAAGCAGCAGCCGATCCTTCAACGATAGCCGTCGTCCCAATAACAGCGCAAACAGGGTCGCTAAGGTCATAAACCCCAACCCGCCTAGCTGCATCAGCACCAAAATGACGGTTTCTCCAAATACCGTATAGGTCGAATCGACGTCAACAACGACCAATCCTGTGACACAAGCAGCAGAGACGGACGTAAAAAGCGAATCAATCCAATGCGGAGCATGTCCACCATGATTGGCAATAGGAAGCATCAGCAGTAAAGTACCCAATGCAATAATCAATACATATCCGATGACCAATATAAAAGGAGGCGATGCGAACCGACTAAGCTTGACGCTGCGTTTCATCAGAAGTATTCCTCTCCATCCGTTCTTATGAAAAAGAGGAACAAGACACGGGAACCCCGGCTGATCCTCTATATTCATAATGTTATGTTATTCTACGGTACGGTTACGCATATGCGGGAAAAGCAGCACATCGCGAATGGAAGGTGCATCTGTCAGCAACATCACCAAACGATCGATGCCGATGCCCAGCCCGCCTGTTGGCGGCATACCGTATTCCAAGGCGCGGATAAAGTCATCATCCATTTGATGAGCCTCATCATTACCATGCTCACGTTCCAGCAATTGTGCTTCAAAACGTTGACGCTGGTCAATTGGATCATTCAGCTCAGTGAACGCATTCGCATGCTCGCGAGCGACCACAAACAGCTCGAAGCGATCCGTAAAACGCGGGTCCTGTTCGTTTTTCTTAGCCAATGGCGAGATTTCAACTGGATGTCCTGTAATAAAGGTTGGCTGAATGAGCGTTTCCTCTACAAAATGCTCAAAGAATGCATTCAGGATATGACCAAATGTCATGTGCGGTTCAACCGGAACCTTATGCTCTTTCGCAAGGCGATGAGCTTCTTCATTACTCATTTGCGCACTAAAGTCCACACCTGTTACTTCTTTAACAGCATCGACCATGGAAACTCTGCGCCATTGCGGCGTCAGATCCACTTCCTGACCTTGATACTGAATGTGCTGTGTGCCCAGTACTTCCTGCGCAATATGTGCAATCAAGTTTTCCGTCAATTGCATGATATCTTTATAATCAGCATACGCCTCATACAGCTCAATCAACGTAAACTCAGGGTTATGACGGGTCGAAACACCTTCATTACGGTATACACGCCCGATCTCATATACTTTCTCCATTCCGCCAACAATTAGTCGTTTCAAATGAAGTTCAATAGCAATACGCATATAAAGCTGCGTGTCCAATGCATTATGGTGCGTAACAAATGGCTTTGCCGCCGCCCCGCCAGCAATGGCATGCAACGTTGGAGTTTCAACTTCCAAATAGCCGAGCGAATCCAGATAACGACGCATGGATTGAATAATACGGGACCGCGTAATGAACGTCTTTTGTACTTCTGGGTTCATAACTAGATCGACATAACGCTGACGGTAGCGCAATTCCACATCCTTCAGACCGTGGTATTTCTCCGGTAATGGGTACAAGGATTTGGACAAAACTTCAATATCCAACACTTTGATCGTCGTTTCGCCTGTCTTGGTTTTAAAGAGCACACCCTTAACACCAACAATATCGCCGAGATCCAAAATACCAAATGCTTTATAATTTGCTTCAGGTACAGTGTCTTGACGAACATAAATTTGGATCCGTCCGCTAAGATCCTGTATATGAGCAAAGCTGGCTTTCCCCATAACTCGTTTAGCCATAATGCGGCCTGCTATGCTAACTTCAATATTCTTTTCTTCCAATTCTTCCTTGGTCAAGCTGTCATACTTGCTCAGTAGTACGCCCGCTTCAGCCGTGCGTATGTATTTGCGTCCAAAAGGATCAATGCCCAATGAGCGAAGCTCGTCCAATTTGGCACGACGAATTTGCAATAATTCACTTAATTCCTCGCGATTTTCTTGTAATTCCTGGTTAGTAGTTTCATCCGACATGGTGCTAAATCAGCTCCTTCAATATGAATGGACGGGCCGGGGTCCGTCTCGGGTGTAGAGAAAAAAAGCTTCCACAAGGAAGCTTTTACATTAAATTCCTAAGTCCGTGTTTTTATTTCTTGATATCCACGATTTTATATTGAATAACACCTGCTGGAACGTTTACATCTACAACAGTTCCTTTTTTCTTACCGAGAATGGCCTTGCCAACCGGGCTTTCATTGGAGATCTTGTTCTGGAGCGGGTCGGATTCAGCAGAACCTACGATAGCATACTCTGTAATATCCCCGAATTCCAAGTCTTCAACGGTTACAGTTGCCCCTACTCCCACAACATCGGTGTCAATTTCATCACTATTGATAATACGGGCATTGCGTAGCATCTTTTCCAGCGTAATTACACGGCCTTCAATAAAGGCCTGCTCATTCTTCGCATCCTCGTATTCGGAGTTTTCACTAATATCTCCGTATCCGATGGCTACTTTAATCCGTTCAGCCACTTCGCGGCGTTTGACAGACTTTAAGTTTTCAAGCTCATCTTCGAGCTTTCTAAGGCCTTCCTGTGTCAGAATGACTTCTTTATCGCTCATCTCAACCGATTCTCCTGTCATGGGAAAAGTTTAAAAGTGCATCGGAATGCACGCTTTCAAAACATAATATGCCACTCTGAGGGAATGAGAACATTTCCTGCTGTTGTCTTGAGAGCTGCATACAATTTGTAGTATACATCAAGATTTTATACTGAACGATTATAGGGCAAGCAATTGGAAAAGTCAATCGCGTGCGCAGGCCGGAACAGCTTCCTTATTGCGCAACAGTAGCAAGAGAAGCAGCGTTTGTAGAAGGCCCTTCGTTTTCCACCATGTGCAATTGAGATACAAATTGATCCAAAATACGTACCATATCGTCGCGCTTTGTTTCTTCCATAATTAAATCCTTAATACGTGCAGAATCTTTAAGGCCCTTGAGGTACCAAGCCAGATGCTTGCGCATTTCACGAACAGCTACTGCTTCGCCCTTCAGCGCCACCAGTCGATCCATATGCAGAATGGCAATACGGATTTTTTCCTCCGGTGATGGATCAGGCAACAGCTTACCCGTCTGCAAATACTCAATCGTACGGTACAGCATCCATGGATTCCCCAGCGCGCCGCGTCCAATCATAACGCCATCACAATGGGTCAAATCCAACATCCGCCGAGCATCTTCCGGTGTTACAACATCACCATTTCCAATGACAGGAATGGATACTGCTTCTTTAACTTCTTTTATAATATCCCAATTCGCATGCCCCGTATACAGTTGCTCCCGTGTACGGCCATGTACGCTGACGGCCTGACCTCCGGCACGTTCAACAGCGCGAGCGTTCTCTACAGCGTAAATATGCTCGCTATCCCAACCGATACGCATTTTCACGGTAACTGGCTTGCTCACCGATTCTACTACTGCCGATACCATCTCATAAATCTTATTTGGATCAAGCAACCACCGAGCACCTGCATCACATTTGGTCACTTTGGGAACCGGGCAGCCCATATTAATGTCAATAATATCTGCATTCGTTTCCTGGTCTACGACCTTCGCCGCTTTCACCAAAGATTCACGATCGCCTCCGAAAATTTGCAAGCTAAGCGGCTTCTCGCGCTCATCTACAAACAGCATCTCACGTGTACGCTTGTTGCCGTGAATGATGGCTTTATCACTAACCATCTCTGCACATACCAAGCCTGTACCAAATTCCTTGGCGATCAAGCGAAAAGCAGGATTGCACACGCCTGCCATGGGTGCCAAGACGACTTGGTTTTTCATTTCAATATCGCCGATTTTCAACATATCTGTTCACCCCTTTATTCCTTCTTTTATATCGTATACTTATCGTCAATCCGTCAATTCCCGGACTTCAATTTCTAGCGTTTGGGCGATGATGTTCAGCATATCTGCTTCTACTGTACGATTACCTCGCTCCACAGCACCTAATACAGTCAAAGATATGCCGGTTCGGTTTGCCAACTCCTGCTGGGTGAACCCTTTTAGCTTCCGAAAGGCGCGGAGTCGTTGCGCCAGCTGCAAGTTTTCCAAAGCTGTATGCCGTCCTTTCCATCCACAGAATTCAATGCTGTATGCACGATACTGTACAGACCGGACGAGTCTTGGCTCGGAACAATGTCAGCCAGAGGAACCAGCACAAAAGCACGCTCCAGCATACGAGGATGAGGAAGTTCCAAATCTGGCGTAGCCAGTTGTGTCGCTTCCATCCACAACAAGTCCAGATCAATGGTTCGTGGACCGTTAGGAATATGCCTTACCCTCCCCAGACGACTCTCCACCTCTAGCATATAAAACAAAAGCTCCTCTGGAGCAAGTGTTGTAGAGACGGCTACTGTCATATTCAAAAAAGAAGGCTGATCCAGATATCCAACAGGCTCTGTTTCGTACAAACTGGAGCAGCGCACCACTCGTATCGCAGGATGTTCGTCCAGTGCGGTAATGGCTTCATACAGGGTATGCTCACGCTCCCCCAAATTAGCCCCTAAAGCAATATAAGCCTCTGATGCCTCAGAGGTCGAATGTGCATTCATGTATCGTTCCTACTTTCTTGCGCGATAAAGCTCAACCGTCACACCCTGAAAATGAATATCAAACGGCGGATGTGGCTTTGTCACTTTGACAGTCAGTGCATTGACACTAGTATAAGTGTCCAGTAGGGAAGATGCAATACGTTCGCCCAAAGCTTCAATCAATTGGTAAGATTCCTTTTCTACGATATCTTTCACGGTGTAATGCACCTCAGCATAATTAACCGTTTTGTCCAAAGCATCCTGCTCCCCTGCTTCACGCAGATCAAGCTCCAGTTCCAAATCAATATAGTAACGCTGTCCCAGCTTACGCTCCTCTGGAAAAACACCGTGATATCCGTAATACTCCATGCGATGCAATTTCATTTTATCCATTGTAGGTAAGTCCCCTTTTTTTTGATTTTATCTATATAAGCTCCACTTAAAAATTCAATATCGTGCCACTGCGCAGTCAGATGGTTTTTTCCTTCATCCTACATAAACTTCTCCCTAAAAATACAGTGACTTTATGCTGGTGGTAGCGGAGCGAATCATTTGAATTCGAAGAAGCGTAGCGCTCGCCTCCAAAGCTTTTCAAGGAAAAGCTACATCGTAAGCATATACTTAACGGGATTCTTACAATCATATGTCTTATCAATTCAAAGAATCCCGTTGCAACAGCGATCGTAGAATCAAAGGATTCGTGAAGCGGGCTTCACCCACCATAACTCAGTGGATTTTTAGCCCCGTACACCATCGCATCACACATACGTACGGTACGCTTGATCTGTGCCACATCGTGCACACGTACAATTTGGCACCCTTGAGCAATGCCAAAGGCCACGGTAGCCGCAGTTCCCTCCACCACATCATCCACAGGCAAATCCAGTGCTGTACGGATAAATCTTTTGCGCGATGTAGCCAATAACAGCGGAAACCCCAGCTGACTCAATGTATCGAGAGAAGTCATAGCATGGATATTTTCATCGTAATCCTTGGCAAAACCGATGCCTGGGTCTAAAATGATCTGCTCCTTACGGACCCCTGCATCCAGCGCCAATTGGATACTTTCTTTTAAATCGGACAGCATATCAGAAACCAAATCGCTATAGTTACGGTCGTGACGATTATGCATCAAAATGACCGGACAATCGAATTCCGCAGCTACACGTGCCATATCGGGATCTGCCTTAAAGCCCCACACATCATTAATGATGTGTGCGCCTGCTTCAAGCGCCTGCCTGGCTACTTCTGCTTTGTAAGTATCCACAGATAATGGGATGTGCGGTGCAATACGATGGATCGCCTGGACGACCGGAATGACCCGAGCCAGTTCCTCTTCCACACCTACTGGTTCATGGCCCGGACGAGTAGACTCCCCGCCAATGTCAATGATATTCGCTCCATCCTCCACTAGTTTCAATGCATGTAAAACAGCTATCTCTGGATTATAATGTAATCCTCCATCAGAAAAAGAATCCGGGGTCACATTGAGGATGCCCATAATCTGGGTGGAGTGTCCGAGTGTAAGCTTGGCATCCCCCATTTGATAGCTACGTTGATAAAGAGTTGGTATATTCACTTCATCCCTGCTTTCTGCCTATAATCGTGCAACAGCAAAGCTGTTATGGACTCGGTCTGCGCCAAAGGAACCGATAAATGGCTTGCCACTTCTCCCGGCTCCAACAATAAATCCACAGGTCGTATTTCTTGTATAGAGTTGGTCATAAAAATTTCATCAGCCTGTTTCAGCTCGTCCCAGTGGTATAGCCCTTGCTCCCATGGAATGCCCCGCAAGTCCGCCAACTCCAAAATGAACTCACGTGTAATGCCTGGCAGAATTCCTGTAGACAAGTCAGGGGTATACAGCGTATTATTCCGCACAAAAAACAGATTGCTAACTATTCCCTCTGCTAGAAAACCGTTGGCTGTAAGCATTATTCCTTCAGCCTTATAACGAACAGCCTCAGCATATTGCTGAAGTTCCCGCTTCGCAAGAACATTATTCATATAATGGAGCGATTTTAATCGAACCTCACCCTCCGGAGTGTTTCTGGGGGTTCGCAGCAACTGAAGCGCCGATGATTGCCCGGGTTGTGTATTTATAGAGGGCAACGGCTTGGCGAACAAAATATGGTTGGGCCGCGTGTAGTCACCAGATGGCAAGCCCAGAGCCTCTTCACCTGCGGATACAGTGTAGCGGATATAGGCTTCATTCAATCCATTTGCCGCCATCAGATGCTGGATGTGTTTTGTAAGCTGCTCTTCATCCGGTTGAAAAGGAATGCCAAGCATTCGACAGCCTTCCTTCAGTCGATGCAGATGCCGATCCAGCAAAAATGGAACACCCTTATAAGTTCGGAATGTTTCAAACAAGCCCATACCGTATAAAAAGCCGTGATCACTTACGTGAATCACGGCTTTTGCGGCTTCCGTGAGGACGCCATTGACTCCAATATATCTCATAAATCAGACGCCTACCTTGCGTTTTAGGAAATTGCGCAGCAGTTGATGCCCGTAGTCCGTAATAATGGATTCGGGATGGAACTGAACTCCTTCTACGGCAAACTCTTTATGCCGCAAACCCATAATTTCACCCTCTGCGGTTTCAGCTGTAATCTCTAGACATTCAGGCAGGCTCTCACGCTCTACCAACAATGAATGATACCGGGTGGCTGTAAATGGAGAAGGCAGGCCTTCGAATACTGAGGTATTGTGATGGAGAATCGGTGATGTTTTGCCATGCATGAGCCGATCAGCGCGGATCACCTTACCGCCAAAAGCCTGTCCGATGGCCTGGTGACCGAGACACACGCCAAAAATCGGAATCCGGCCTTTAAAATGGTTGATTACATCCAGCGATATTCCCGCCTCATTTGGTGTGCATGGACCTGGCGAGATCAAAATATGCTCTGGTGCCAGCTCTTCTATGCCTTTCACATCAATCTCATCATTCCGTTTTACGGCTACTTCTTCGCCAAGTTCACCCAGATATTGAACAAGATTGTACGTAAATGAATCATAATTATCAATCACCAAAATCATTTGACTCACCCTCCTGTGATACCGCTCCTGTTCAAAGCGGCTTCTTCTTCCCCACATTGTACCGCCTTCATGACAGCTCTGGCCTTGTTCCGACACTCTCGATATTCCCTGTACGGGTCTGAATCAATGACGATACCCGCACCTGTCTGTAAATAGGCGGTATTGCCCTGAACAGCTAGTGTTCTTATTATAATATTTAATTCCATATTACCATTATAGTCAATCCATCCAAGGGACCCCGTATAAGGCCCCCGACGGACGGGCTCCAATTCTTCAATAATTTCCATCGTGCGCACCTTGGGCGCTCCGGTAATAGTCCCGCCCGGGAAGGTAGCAGCAATTACGTCTATAGCTGTCCGACCCGAGGCTAACTTCCCCTCAACCTGAGAAACCAAATGCATAACGTGCGAATAGTATTCGACAGTCAGCAATTCAGGAACATGCACTGATCCGTATTCAGCAATTCGTCCGATATCGTTACGCTCCAGATCAACGAGCATAATATGCTCGGCGCGTTCTTTTTCACTTGATAGAAGCTCTGCAGCCATAGCGGCGTCTTCATCAGGTGTTAGCCCCCTTCTTCTCGTACCTGCAATAGGTCGAGCGCTCACACGTCCATCCTCCAGCTTCACCAGCAATTCCGGTGAGCCACTGACGATCCGTAAATCTGGCATACGCAGCATCCCCATATAAGGGGATGGATTCAGCAGACGAAGCCATTCATATATATTCTCAGGAAGGGCTGCAAGCGTACGTTGCTGGCGAATCGACAAGTTAACCTGAAATACATCTCCTTGGGCAATATATTCCTGCACACGTTTCACGGCATGTTCAAAATCTTGTTGACTGAATGCCATTTTCCAGCCTTCAGATTCTTGATGAGCAGCCTCTAATCCTTTTTCGGACAGCCGAGCATAACGACGAGGATGAGCTGGATCAGTCTCTCCCGCATGTATGATGTCCTTCCACTGAGTCAGCATGCGTTCTGCACGTTGGACCGCTTCCGCATAAAGCTTGCCAAGTATCGATGTGGTCTCATCCACCATAAGCTCATTCGCCAAATCAGTCTGGCCACTGAATTCACCGGAGCGGGCAGGATTGGGGATATGAACAGCACAATATAGGTATGATGTTTCGTGATCATAAATCCATAGCTCATTCACCCGCATCCACACATAATCAGGTATATCCGTGTCGTCTGCAGCTTGAGTTGGCAAACGCTCCAACGAGCGAGCTACATCGTAGCCTAGATAACCCGCAAATCCCCCAGAGAAAAAAGGCATGCCAGGCACACGCGGCGCACGGTAAGAAGCGATCCAATCGTTCATGACTGTCAAAGGTTGTCCATGTATATCACCATGCTCCCCGCTTTGCAAATCAGTCCAAACTGCTTGTTCTCCCTTGCCTTCCAATATAGCAACCGGATTCAAGGCCAGATAGGTATACCTTCCACCTTTAGCGCTCTCCAGCAAGAAGGCATATGGCGACGAATCCTCCCAAGCCCTCCGCCACGATGAAGGTAAACCGCCTACGGGCAAAGGGTATTCAGCAATATAGGGAAGTACATTCCAGCCTTCCTTCTGCCAGGTTTGCCACTGCCCCTCCGTCACTCTAGCTGTCCATTTCATCTGTGTGTGCTACCCCTTCCCTTACTATGCCAAAAGTCTGCATTTTCTCCTACAAAGAAACCCTCATCCCCCCGGTTACAGGGAAATGAGGGTTTCCTTACGTATAGTATACACAATTACGACATAATTACAGCTCGAAATTGTATAGTGGTGTACTCAGGTAACGTTCGCCATTACTTGGAATAATGACAACAATCCGCTTACCCTTGCCCAATTGCTTAGCAAGCTTCAAGGCCGCATGAACAGCCGCGCCAGAAGAAATACCGGACAAAATGCCCTCTTCCTTGGCCACTCTACGCGCTACCTCGAAAGCTTCATCGTTTTCTACATGAAAAATTTCATCATAGATATCGCGATTTAGAATTTCAGGAATAAAGTTTGCACCCAGCCCTTGAATTTTGTGAGGTCCTGGCTTGCCGCCTGCTAGCAATGGAGAAGAAGCGGGCTCTACAGCGACGATTTTAATATCAGGGAATTCTTTTTTAAGCACTTCTCCAGCACCGGAAATGGTTCCACCAGTCCCTATACCTGCTATAAAAGCATCCAGCGTGCCGCCAATGGAGCGAATCGCTTCTACAATCTCAGGACCCGTCGTTTCACGGTGAATTTTGATATTGGCTTTGTTCTTGAACTGCTCGGCAGCGAAATAATCCGGGTTTTCGCTCAATAGCTCTTCCATTTTTTTAACAGATCCGTTCATACCCTCTGAGCCAGGTGTTAACACAAGTTCGGCTCCATAAGCACGCAACAAATTACGACGCTCTATACTCATCGTTTCTGGCATAACAATTACTGCTTTATATCCCTTCGCAGCAGCAACCATAGCCAGGCCGATTCCTGTGTTACCGCTAGTTGCTTCAATAATGGTACCGCCCGGCTTAAGCAGACCTTCACGCTCAGCTTCTTCCACCATACTAATCGCAATACGGTCTTTTACACTGGAGCCCGGGTTCTGATATTCGAGTTTCAAATAAATTTCGGCGCTATCTTCCGGTACGATCCGGTTGAGGCGAACGAGGGGAGTCTCCCCGATAAGGTCGGTGATGTTATTAACAACTTTAGCCATGATAATTCCTCCCTGACTGTAGATGATATATTAAAAATTGCGAAAACATATTGTAGATGATTCTAGGTAAATCTATCTTAGTTTTATGCCGTTCATTTAATTTCCGATAAAAATAGTTGGTTTTATACGCTAATCATAACAATCTTCAATTCCAATGTCAATACAAGTAAATAAGCCAATAGGCTGTTCTCCCGCGTTATCGGCACCGTATCTTCATCAAAAGCAAGATCCTTTCACTATGCTAAAGAGAAGCAGAGGGTGCCTCTCTCCCAGATAAAATACGAGCTCCATATTTATCACGCAGACTCTTTTCGACCTCGTCCAAAGGAGCGGCTTGTGCAAGCGCAAGAGAGCGGCGGATTTGCTGACGAATTTGCTGCTTATCGGGAGAATTCTTTAGTCTGACATCCTGTACATAAATGACCGCATAGCCATCATTAACAGAGATGGGACCTGCAACATCCCCGGAGCTTAGTTCTCTCGCCGCCTTCATGACTGCCTCTGGTTGAAATGGATCATATTCATCCAACCATCCCAACTGTCCGCTGTGATCCTCGCCAAGAGGGTTACCTGAGACTGAATGCTCCCGAAGCAGCATGTCGAAGCTTTCTCCTTGCTTGACCCGATCGAGCAACGTCTCTGCTTCCTCTGCTTTAGCCACATAAATAGCTGCCAGTTTGATCTGCTTACCAACGGCAAACTCTTCGGGGTGCTGTTCCCAATACTCGTCAATCTCCGTTTCCTCAACCTGAATACCTTGGGTGGCTATTTTCTCCAAGCCAATCCGGTACTCCGCTTCATTCCGCAAGTCAACCGGATTTAAGCCAAACTGTCGCTGCATTTCCTCAAAGTAGGCATGTTCTGAGTCGTACCCTTTACTATCCTGCTCCAGCACTTGCTGTAAATCCTCTTGGGTGATCTTAATACCGAGACGCTTGGCTTCAGCCTGCACGGCTTTACGATTCAACATTTGCAACAGCGTATTAGTTCCATATCGCTTTTTCAGTTCCGCTACCCACTGTTCTTCCGATATGCCTTCCTGACCCATCTCCGCCACAGTATGATCGCCGTCATCCTTGCTTACATCACCCGGCTTTAACAGCCCCCGAAGCATGATAAGACCACCTAAGGCGGCGACGCTAACGGTCAGAATAATGACAGCTGTCCATAATCCCTTTTCCCGTGTAGTCATCGCATGCACCGCCTATCCGGTTAGGCCTTGGCTTGATCTAACAGATTTTGCAATTCATCCTTATTAAACTGATAAGCCTCATTACAAAAGTGACACACGACCTCAGCCTGTCCTTCTTCCTCAATTAATTGCTTTAATTCACTTTCTCCCAGACTGATCAATGTTTTTTCCACGCGCTCGCGTGAGCACTCACATTGAAAATGGATATCCATTTCATCCAGAACTCGAACGTCCGGCAGCATCCAACGCAGCATTTCATCAAGCTCCAGCCCTTGATCCAGCAGAGCGGTAACGGGTGGAATTGAGCCAACTGCATTTTCGATAGCAGTAATCTCATCATCATTCAGACCTGGAAGCAACTGAATAATAAATCCACCGGCCACAATAACGGAGTTATCCGTATCTACCAGCACACCCAAACCCACCGCTGACGGAGTCTGTTCAGATTTGGCAAAATAATAGGTAAAGTCCTCACCGAGCTCACCGGAAATAATCGGGATACTACCGCGGTACGGTTCTTTTAACCCCAAATCCTTGATAATATGAATGAATCCCTCTGTACCTACGGCACCCGCTACATCCAGTTTGCCCATACTATTGCTCGGCAAATGCACGTGTGGTTCAGTAACATAACCCCGCACTTCTCCTACAGCATTGGCATCAACGACAATTTGCCCAATCGGTCCATCGCCTTTGACTTGAATGGTCAATCGTTCTTTGCCTTTTAGCATAGAACCCATAATTGCACCCGCTGTGAGGGTTCGTCCCAAAGCAGCGGTTGCCGTAGGATAAGTATCATGTCTTCTCCGCAACTCCTCTACTAATTGAGTTGTCCGAACTGCAAAAGCTCTGACCCTTCCATCCATGGCTGTGCCGCGAATAAGTCGATCCTGTTTATTTTCCATATTGATATCCTCCCCTATTATCCAAAGCAGCCATGCTGCTTATTTTCGTTAGTATTCCCTCATCCTTGAAGCATCATTTCCTACTATATAAACAACCTGCATCTACAGATCACGCGAATTGTTCAAAAACGTAACATATTTCAGTATAGACGAAAAACGCCGCTAATCCAAACCGATAAGATCATCGGATTGACTCAGCGGCAGCTTATATCCACTTTTTAGTCGGCGTTACGTTGGTAAATGATGCGTAATCCTTCGAGCGTCAACATCGGCAACACTTTCTGAATGCTCTCTGTCTCTGATGCGATTAGCTCTGCAAGACCTCCGGTGGCAATAACCGTGGGTTCCACCTGCATTTCTTCCTTAATGCGCCTCACAATGCCATCGACTTGTCCAGCATAACCGAAAATAATCCCGGCTTGCATGGCGTGGACTGTATTCCGACCAATAACCTTTTTGGGTTTTTCCAACTCAATACGAGGGAGCTTGGAAGCCCGTTGATACAGTGCCTCCGTCGAAATGCCGATACCGGGCACAATGACTCCACCCAGGTAGTTTCCCTTATCATCAATACAATCAAACGTGGTCGCTGTTCCAAAATCCACCACAACGAGAGGTCCACCGAATCGTTCTACAGCCGCAACAGCGTTCACGATCCGATCCGCGCCTACTTCACGCGGATTCTCGTAACGCAGATTAAGACCGGTCTTGATTCCCGGTCCGACGATTAACGGCGTTTTGCCTATATATTTATCGCACATTTCCTCTAATACACGGACCAATGGCGGAACGACAGAGGAAATAATAACTCCCTGAATGTCATCCTTTAATACGCCGCCCATACTAAAAAGATTATGTATGAGTACGCCGTATTCATCTGCGGTTGCCTGTCTGGAGGTGCTGATCCGGTAGTGATGCAACAGCTCGCGCCCTTCATAGATCCCCAGAACAATATTGGTATTACCTACATCCACTACAAGAATCAATGGGTGTCACCTATCTTTCTTAGCGTTAAGGTCAAGGCTGATATCCAGATTATGAAAAGAGTATGTCAGCCTGCCTACAGAAATCACATCTACGCCGCTCTCAGCCATCTCACGCACTGTATCCAGCGATACATTGCCTGAGGCTTCTGTCTTGACGTGTGGGGCCTGTTCACGAATGAAGCGAACGGCTTCCTTCATATCTGGGACGGACATGTTATCCAGCATAATAATATCCGCCCCAGCCTCCAGGGCTTCCCGGACTTGCGTCATGTTTTCCGTCTCTACTTCAATCGTCATTGTATGCGGTATGTGCGCGCGCGCTCGGCTCACCGCCTGTGCAATCCCACCCGCGCCCTTAATATGATTATCCTTAATCATAACAGCATCGTATAGACCAAAGCGATGATTCGAGCCGCCACCTACACGCACAGCATACTTCTCCAACAGTCGATGCCCTGGTGTTGTTTTACGTGTGTCCACCAAGCGCGTGGAAAGTCCGTGCAATTGATCTATAAAAGTTCGCGTCCGCGTTGCAATACCGGACATCCGCTGGAGTAAATTTAACGCCAATCGCTCCCCGGTCAAAATCGCATGAGTACTTCCACTCACTTCTGCCAAAACGCTCCCCTTTTCAATCCACTGACCATCGGTCACCAACGGAGTGAACGACAAGGAAGGGTCCACTACCCGAAATACAATTTCCGCCACAGGTAAACCCGCAATCACGCCGCTCTCCTTGGCATGAATGACAGCCTTGGATTGGTGGCCCGGCTCAATCGTCCAACGTGTGGTCACATCGCCAGAACCTGTATCTTCTCGCAGCCAGCTGCGAATTTGTGCCGTCAGTTCCTCCTGATATCCGCTAAACTCTCCATAAAGCTCGCTGTTAGATGTCATGAACGCTCTCCTCCGTTATGCCTTGCTCACGTCGCTGCTGAACATGCTTTCGCCACTTGCAATCATCTGTCTCAGGGAAGTCCTCACGATAGTGTGCCCCCCGACTCTCCTCACGCAGCAACGCACCATCTGCTACTAATAAAGCACAGGTGAGCAAATTGGCGAATTCGATCTCTTCCCGACTGGTGATCACAGCCTGAAAGGCAGTCACTAGCCCGCGCAGCTCTTCTAAAGCTGCTTGTAGCCCTTCACTATGCCGACGAACTCCAGCATAATGAACCATCGTTTCTTGCAGCTTATACCGCTGTTCCGCGACGGATGAAGCCTGAAACTCTGCACGGTTATCATTGTAAGATATCAAAGTATGGCCAACCAGCGGTGGCAATGAATGCAGCCGCTCGATAATCCTGCTGGCGAACACAATAGCTTCAGATAACGAATTGCTCGCCAGACGATTAGCGCCGTGAACACCTGTGGAAGAGGTCTCACCACAGGCGAACAAACGCCTAATGGAGCTTTCCCCGTATAGATTAGTCTGGATACCACCCATCATATAATGGGCAGCAGGAGCAATGGGAATCCTGCCTGTCGTCATATCCAAACCATATGACAGACACGTCCGATAAATCGTTGGAAAGCGTTGCTTTACCCGCTCAGGCGGCTCGTGTGTAATATCCAGGTATACAAACGTAGCCTGGGTGCGTTCCATCTCATGGATGATCGCACGAGCTACGATATCTCTGGGTGCAAGCTCCTGCCGGGAATCATACTTGTCCATGAAGCGTTCTCCATGAATGTTGCGTAACACGGCACCTTCTCCCCGCACGGCTTCAGAAATTAGAAACCTTGGAGCGCCCGGATGGCACAATGCCGTAGGATGAAACTGTACGAACTCCATATCCCGTACAACCGCCCCAGCACGATATGCCATAGCAATACCGTCCCCAGTTGCGATATCCGGGTTAGTTGTATAACGGTATAATTGCCCGCTACCTCCTGAACACAAAATGGTTGCATTGGCAGTGATATACGACCTTTCTCCATCTGGCATTTGGACGAGGGCCCCAATACACTCACCATGCTCAGTCAGCAGGTCAATGACCATACACTCTTCCCACACCTCGATACCGGGATGGGCAGCAACCTGCTGTGATAAGGCACGCACGATTTCATAACCGGTGGCATCTCCATTTGCATGCAAAATGCGACGATGACTATGCGCCCCTTCTCGGGTCAGCGCTAGTTCACCATCCACACGGTCAAAGGCTGTCCCCAATCGTATTAACTCTTTAATGCCATCTGGGCCTTCATGAACAAGCTTTCTGACCGCCTCGGGTTCACACAGACCTGCACCAGCAATCAGAGTATCTTGCATGTGATAAGCCGGTGTATCCTCGTCCGATGTGACAGCAGCAATGCCGCCTTGAGCATAACGTGTGTTGCTTTCCATTAAAGTTTTCTTGGTAATCAGCAACACTTTCCGATTCTCCGCAGCCTTAATCGCCGTATATAAGCCCGCAATGCCGGAGCCGATAATCAAGACGTCGGCTTCGTATTGGGTCAATTCCGCTACATCAAAATCAACTAGATATCTTGGAATCATGCCTTCACCTGATTTCACAGAAGAATAGCGCACACCATAGATTGTACAGTATGCGCTCACGGAATATGTTCAAAATGATAGTAAGTCGATTGCAACGACTGTTGGCCTTTTAAGCTAAAAAGGCGACAGCCGTTTATTTAACAATAAATGTACACAACGTTCCTTTGTCTGTCAAATCACGTTAGCAATAATCTTCCATATTTAAAAAAGCTCCGGAAAACCAATAGGATCTGGTTCCCCGAAGCTTACATATATGCTTATTCAACTATCCATCAGATGATCAGGTTGTTGTCGGTGGAGTACCACCGGAATTGCCTGAATTGTTATCATCCTCTGGCTTTTTCAGATTAGGGATATCGTTTGGTTGATCCGTTGTATTCTTAGGTTCGTCATCCTTACCTTGAATACGTACACGAACATCTCCGATATTATCGATCACAGGTTCACCGTTTTCTGGTGTTCCTTCTCCCTCATTCGTATTGCCGTCCAAAGAACCTGTCTCGATCAAACGTTTGATTTGTTCAAGTTCCAGGGTTTCTTCTTCCAGCAATGTTTGAGCGATCAAATGAACCTCTTTGGAATACTTCGTCAAGAGTTCTCTAGCACGCTCATAAGAGTCAGTGATGAAGCGATTCATCTCCTGGTCAATCTGATAAGCGATCTGATCACTGTAGTTCTGCTCATGACCGATATCGCGTCCAAGGAATACTTGACCTTGGGAAGTTCCAAACTGCATCGGGCCGAGCTTCTCACTCATACCATATTCTACGATCATACTACGCGCAATGCTTGTCGCTTGCTGGAAGTCACTATAAGCCCCTGTTCCGATCTCACCAATAAACAGCTCCTCGGAAACACGTCCACCCAGCAATCCAGTGATTTTGTCCAGCAATTCCTGCTTGGTTGTCAGCATGCGGTCTTCCTTCGGAAGCATGATGACATATCCGCCTGCACGTCCACGTGGAATAATAGTTACCTTGTGAACCATATCGGCATTCTCTAGGAAGTAACCGATAATCGTATGCCCTGCTTCATGATAAGCTACAATTCGTTTCTCGCGGTCACTGATTACGCGGCTGCGTTTTTCAGTACCTACGATAACGCGGTCGATCGCTTCATCTACTTCTCGCATCGAAATATCTCTGCGGTTGCGACGAGCCGCCAGCAAGGCAGCTTCGTTCAACAGGTTTTCCAGATCAGCGCCCGTAAAGCCTGTTGTACGTTTCGCAATGACGTCCAATTTAACATCCTTCGTTAATGGTTTGTTGCGTGCATGTACATGCAATACTGCTTCGCGACCTTTAACATCTGGACGGTCAACCGTAATTTGACGGTCAAAACGACCTGGACGAAGCAAGGCCGGATCTAGAATATCCGGACGGTTAGTAGCAGCAACGATAATGATGCCTTCGTTTGCGCCGAATCCATCCATCTCTACGAGCAATTGGTTGAGCGTTTGCTCACGTTCATCATGTCCGCCACCCAATCCGGCGCCACGTTGACGTCCAACGGCATCAATTTCATCAATGAAAATGATACAAGGTGCGTTCTTCTTCGCATTCTCGAACAAGTCACGAACACGGGAAGCACCGACCCCGACGAACATTTCTACAAAATCAGAACCCGAGATACTGAAAAACGGCACTCCGGCCTCACCTGCAACAGCTCTCGCCAAGAGTGTTTTACCCGTACCTGGAGGGCCTACTAACAAAACCCCTTTTGGAATACGAGCACCCACAGCTGCGAACTTGCGTGGGTCCTTCAAGAATTCTACGACTTCGACAAGCTCCTGTTTCTCTTCGTCAGCCCCTGCTACGTCTTCGAAGGTAACTTTCTTCTTCTCTTCGTTATACAGACGGGCTTTGCTCTTGCCGAAGTTCATTACTTTGCCGCCACCGCCCTGTGCCTGATTAAACAGGAAGAAGAACAACAGGAACATGATCACCAAAGGAATGATAGAAGTCAAAAATGTCAGCCAAATACTTTCGCCTTCCATTTTCTTCTGCACGTATTCAAACCCGTTCGTTTCGCTGGCATTCACCAGTTCACTTAGTGCTTGATCCGTTGGCGGAACGTATACGGAAAAATTGGTTGATTTAGCATTAGCCGGCTGCTTCTTATATGCACCGGTTACAAGATAGGCGTAACCGTCAAATTGGACCGTTACTTTAGAGATGTTATTAGCTTTAACCTCTTGCCGTAATTGGTCATATCTAGGGAGATCGGAGGCTTCGTTACTGTTGCTAACAAACTGAACGATACCCACCACAACTAAAAAAAGAATCAAATAAAAACCAGAATTCCGGATGAACCGATTCATCCCCTACCTCCTCTCGAGACACTTAAGTTATTTTACCATAGCCTGTAAGCCCTTCTCAACAAAGGACCCTATTTAGTCCTAGGACTGGAGGCTGAGATTAGCTGGTGTAGATTTCCGGCTTCAAAATCCCTATGTATGGGAGGTTCCGGTAATGCTCGGCATAGTCCAGACCATAGCCGACAACAAACGCATCCGGAAGTGTAAATCCGGTGTAATCAGCTTCAAGATTAACGGTCCGGCGTGCAGGCTTGTCGAACAAAGTTACGACACATACCGAATTGGCATTACGATTCTTAAGCAATTCAATCAAATGTGTCAGCGTCAGACCACTGTCGATAATATCTTCGACAATCAGAACATCGCGTCCTTCCACTGAAGCGTCCAAATCTTTGATGATTTTAACAACGCCCGATGATTTGGTGGATACTCCATAACTAGATACAGCCATGAAATCAAGTTCCAACGGCACTGTAATGGATTTAACCAAATCTGCCATAAAGATAAACGCACCTTTCAGCACGCAAATCACCAATGGATTTTTTCCTTCATATTTCACGCTGAGCTGTGCGCCCAATTCCTTGATTTTACTCTGAATCTCTTCTTCACTGATCAATACTTCCTGAATATCATTTTGCAACGGTGTAAACCTCCTAAGTTTATACTATGAAAGCCGTTCCTGCGCAATTACTGGTGCCCCGGACTCTCTCGTCTTTGCCATGACATATATATAACCGAAGACGTGTGCTTTTGCACCGCAGCATGTACAGAACGTCGTACGCCCGGAATCCAGAGAACAACTCCAGAGTGGTCGCAGACGATAGGAATAACGGAACGCATTAAAGGAGGTATTTTTTCATCAATAAAAATATCTTTAACCTTTTTTCTTCCGTTTAATCCCATTACATACATGGTATCTCCAGGTAATCGCGAACGTACAGTCAACGGCAAAGTCAATTCGTCTGCGTCGAACCATGCTTCTTCCTCATTCGCCGGATGGTGTCCATCCCAATAGGAAGCTCTTCGCCACCGGAGTATACCACCCGCTTCAGGCAACTCAAGCTCACCGGAAATAGGCAATACGCTCAGTCCATAGCTCCATTCACCCATAACGACTTGCGTACGGTCAAACAAAACCGCCTGGTCATATTCGCGGACTCCAACCGCACCGCCGCCCAAGTCCAAGCTCCATGTAGAGGATGTCTCTTGGAGAAGTCTTAGTCGAACGGTCTCAATTTTACGAAAATCAAAATTTTCACTGCCCGAAGGCAGATAATTTAATATTAGTTTAATCAACCTCCGTTGTAAAGCAACGGATAGCTTACGATATGAAGCGATGGAAAACATATACCTGCCATTATTGAAGTGCACCATTTTCTCATATGCTGACAGTGTAGCTGCCTCCATAAAATCATTTTCGTCAGCCATCGTTTCGGCCAGCCGATTCAGGGACGGTGTCAGTTGCTCATTATATTGCCCCAAAAAAGGGAGCACATCCATGCGGATAGCATTACGACGGTATTTAGACGATAAATTAGTGCTGTCTGTCACATAGGAAAGACCATGAAAGTTGCAATACGCAATCAAGTCAGCCTTGTACATACGAAGTAGCGGGCGAATGAGTTGCACATTTTTTTCATTGCGTGCCAAACGCATACCCGCCAAACCCGCCGGTCCGCTACCGCGCAGCAAGTGCAAGAGAACTGTTTCCGCTTGATCATCGCCATGGTGAGCCATAGCAATATGCTGTGCCTCCCACTTCGTAGCCGTATCATGTAGAAAGCTGTACCGTAGCTCACGGGCGGCTTCCTGTGGACCCTTACCGCTCTCCTTCATATAAGCGGGTGCATCCACCCGAATCATTTCAAATGGAAGCTTGAGCTTTCGGGCAATATTGTGTACCTCTTCAGCCTCCGCATCCGATTCCTCTGGCCTGAAGCCATGATGAACATGAGCGCAGACGAGTTGTAATGGCATATGTATAACGGATATTTCATGTAAAATGTGCAAAAGGGCCACCGAATCCGGTCCACCGGATACAGCAACCACAATGCGGTCTCCGGGGCTCCACAGTGAATGTTCTCGCGCCAAAGCGAGTACTTCCTGTACAACACCGGTCGGTTTTTTTGTTCCCATTCACGACCCTCTTTTCTCCCGACCGTAAAAATGATGATCCTTTGTTATCTTATGTAAGTCATGCTGCTACCTTAACGCAATCCAGAGCGCTCCGGCAAGCAGCAAAAGCGATACCGTAAAAGCATATCCCAGCCAGCGTGGATTTCCCCTTTTGACAGGTGATTGCCTGACATGTGCGGAAGCCAGACGCGACCAAGCTCGGGCCGCTGCACGAGTATCGGAATATTCTCCACGCACTGCACCCAGCAGCCATTCGGCGTAGGGGCGCAATATACGGCTGCGACGAATGATGACTGTCAATTCTGCCGTATTACGTAGCTGTGGTAGCCTGCTCGCAGCTACCTTTAACGATTCGCTCTCTAATATATGAATCGTTAGAAGAGCAAAGGCAAACAGGTCATACTGGGGATCAGCATTTCGGCTACCAGCATTCCAGAATCCCCTGTCGTACCATTCTGTAAATTGTTTAACACTCCGACCTGCAAGGGACACCCCGCCATAATCAATCAACTCAGCCTCTCCATAGGCATTGACCAATATATTTTGAGGCTTCAGGTCGCCAAACACCCATCCTGCCTGATGGAGATCGGCCAAACGATTCAGTATGCCGGTTCCAGCCACACCATACCACTCAGACCCTTTGGCTGCCACAAATTTATGAAGCGGATCTCCTTTGACGTATCGCATAACATAAAAGGGGATCTCCCCACTACGTAACACTACATCATCCACCTCAAACAAGAAGGAAGGATTTCCATTACGCTGGAGAGCAGCCTGAGTCCCTTGAGACTGTAATGTGGTCAGCACATTAATCTCCGATTGCAGATCAAGCGTGTTTTTTCCCATTTTGAGAGCAAATTGCCGATCGGCCTGTGCTTCTTTTACCAAATATACAGTTCCGTTCGCTCCCCGGCCCAGCAAGCGCTGGATGACATAGCTACTCCGCTTCCACTTGCCCTTGATGACCGTTCCGGGTGCAAGAACGGGATCAGACGACGTAGTCACCGAGCATCCCTTCTCCTTTGCTATAGGATTCTTCCAGATCTTTCTGTTCCCCTAGTGTAACATATCGGTAATAATCAATCACTTGTAAAATGGCCGGTCCTGTCGGTGTCGCTCCTTTCATCCGTAAGCGTCCGAATATCGATTTGATCTGGTCAAGCTCAGAGGTCCACCCGATATCCATGACTGCGTCTTCTCCCATTCGTCCGCCCGGGAAATGAAATACAGATATACGGCTGAGTCCGCTTCTGGACTGTAAGCTGAGCAGCAAATCGCGGATACTGTCCTCTACAGCAGGTAGCTTGGGCTTCATGCTTGCACTTGCATCAATGAGTAAAGCAATTTCCAGAGGGCTTGTTTCTGTCAATTCATCCATTACCTCAACTACCTGGGCTCGTTTGGCCGGAGGCAGTTCACCGATATGCCGGGCACCGCCCTCACCCAAAATGTGCGTTAACTCTCTATTAACCGCCTGCTGAATCGTTTGAACCACTGTTTTGCGCGTCATCATTTGCATGGTTTGCGCCAACTGCTTCGTACCGACGATTTGGCTAAACCCTCGCCCTGCTTTAGCAATTTCCTGAATCTCTGCGCTCCCAAGCTCGCCGATGGTTCCGTAGTCTATGACTCCAGCGACGTTCACTGTAATTCCCTCCCGTAAAGCTTGGGCAGCCGCCATAACCGGGCTAACACCTACGTTAGAGCATCCATCTGTAATGATCAAAATTTGCTTCATCGCTTTTTGACCTCCGCTTCCTCTTAATCTATTCCGATAGATTCTATCTTTGCCTAATCCGGAACGATTCAAACGAAGGAGGCGGATTTTTAAAAATGTATAAGGAATTTCCCGGGCAATGTCAGTCTAGCTCACCGTCCGTGGACGTTCTAACCACCTCATGCCGGGTACATGGAGAGTTGCCCACTCTGGGTGAAAATGATCTATTTTACTAACAACTACAGTCATATCATCATAGATTTGATTTTGTTGGTATCGTATAACCCGTTCTAGCAAACAGTCAGCCAGTTGCTGTGGATCTTCACTTTCAATTTCCTGAATCATGCGTTTCATCCATATCTCTTTATTGACTGCATAACCCGGTGAATCGTATATACCGTCTGTAATCATGATGAGAATATCCCCCGGCTGGAGTTGCAGTGACACCAAATCAACCTCGATATCCTGTATAATGCCAATCGGTAAATTGCTGGCAGATACGGGAATAACCTCCTCCCCTCTTTTAATAAAGCTCGGTGTAGATCCAATCTTCATAAAGGTTGTCCGGGCCGTATACTGATCAATCAGCGCCATATCCACCGTAGCATACATTTCCTCAGGTGATCGGAGCATCAGGACAGAGTTAACCGACTTGATCGCCAATTTTTCGTCCATACCCGATTGCAGTAGTTCTTCCAAAATGTTAAGTGCTGCACTGCTCTCTTGCTGCGCACGCTCTCCGTTTCCCATACCATCGCTTAAAGAGACTGCGAAAGTCCCATTCCCTAGCTCCATCATGCTGTAGCTGTCTCCTGAGAAGAAATCGCCTCCTTTGGCGGCACTAGCTACTCCTGTAGCAATCTCATATGTTTTGGCAGAGCCGAACATGACTGTAGCCAAGCCTTGGCGGCGATCTGCCGCCGTTTCGCGCATGACAGCTATATGCTCGTCTAGTATGTCCGACAGCAGTGGAGCAATGATTTTCCGACATTCATCAAATCCCCTTGTATAGGCGTGGACAATCTCAATTTCAACCTGGCCTGCATCCAGGCTAATAATTTCGATGGATTGGATGGACAAGCCCAGTCTATCAAGAGCCTCTCGGATTTGCTCTTCCTGCCGATGCATGGTCTGCCCTTCCCGCTGAATTTCCCGCGCTAAATCCTCCATAATTTGCGATACACCTGATAGCTGGTCAGCAACAAGCTGGCGACTATCGTATACTTGGCGCTTCCACTGCATATTATGTTGGTAGAGACTATACTGCTGTTTCATTACCTGCAAGACAGCGCCCGTTTTGGCACATGCCTTGCTCCATTGCGGCGGCATTTGCTCTGGCTCCAAATCAGGATTGTCCTCAATGGCACTCATCATTTCCGTCATATACTGATGGGTTTGCATAAACTTGCCGTCCCAACACTGCTCGCACTTAAAGCAAGAGGCACATGTTCCTTCCGCCACCGCATTCATAAAGTGTTCGATTTCTCCGTCCGGTTTTGCCCCCTCACTCGCAGATATTTGATGAAAGCTGCGGGATAGCTGGCTGAATACACGGGAAAATTTCGTCACCCGCTCGGCGGTGAGATCACGAACCCTTTTGGCATATTCATGCTGTGACTTGGCGTGATCCTGCGTACCCGGGACATAGGTAGAAACCGCTTTAAAGAAACTTTTTGGAGTCATTAAAAATAATAGGATTGCCGCGCAGCTCTCCCAGGTTGATGTCAGCACGTCCCCAGTCCCATCCAAATAGATCGTCAGAATGGAAGAGCCCAGCAGCATGCCAAGTGCCACTGCACCTTTTCTCCCTTCACGCAGCATTCCTGCCAGCAAACCTGCAAAAGCAAGTAGACTCATCTGCACAATTGCAGACATATTGGCTAGGCTCAAAATTAAACCGGTAATCACACCGACCGAAGCACCCAGGGAAGCACCTCCCACCAAAGCAAACACCAAGACCAAGTATCGTGAAAGTACATGATCGACAGACAGTGAATGAACGGTCCATCCTACTGCTCCCGTCATCACAGAGGCTAATAGAATAATAAGACACAAAATTTCTTCATTTTTGAGCTGGCTTGCCTTCTTGCGGTACGTAAACAGCGGTATGGCCTGGGTGAACACCAATGTAAGCATAAAACTGAGTACCGCATCCGTTCCCACAATGACAAGCTCATACCATGTAAAAGCTGGAGTCATCACGGCGTTAAATAAATTGACCATAAACACAGACAAGAAGACCATAAGCGGGGCATAGGATAATTCCAGACGATCGAAGGTGCGTAGCCCGCGATACAGGAGATAAAATACGATTAACTCACCACCAATCATGAATAACGATGGGTAAGGAGCTAACAGGCTGCCTAGCACAACGGATACAGCTACAGGCAGCATCAGATCACGCCGAAGGAACGTAATGACCGCAAAATAAGCGAGGGCAAAAGGAGAAAGCTCGTCCAAAATAGTGGCGCGTCCCAATAAAACTCCCATAGCTGACAATAGCAGCATCCATCTTTGCGCGGTTACCCATTGCACTACTTTATGTGAATTGAGCCGTTTCTTGAGTCTGGAAGGCCAACCTTCCGTACGCTCTTTGGATTTGGACTTTCTAGATTTTAACCCCGGAAAATGTACCACGTTCCATTTCTCCATCATGCGTCAGGCACCCCATTCATCAATTTGATGTTCCCATCTTAAACCGGAACGATTGAGAAAGTTTGTCAGAACCTCACGTCTTATTCCAAGAAATTTCCGACAAAAAAACGTGCCGCGCGAAAGGACAGAGCATTCCCCTGTACTTCAAGCTACGCCCGTATGGAAGCAGATGGAAGTTGTCTCTCTCTACGCTTTGGGCGACCTCTCTATGTCAGTCATCCTGATACCAAATCTAGCGATTTGCACAGAAGATAGACGGAAAACCGTTGGAGTTTGTCGGACGATTATGTCCACACGACAAAAAAAACATCCAACATTTCAGTAGATGCTTCTTCTCTTCTTCATAAAACTACTAATCTTAAAAATGTGCCCGTACAACTCCACCCAAATGTATTGCCTGTAGCTACGGCTTGTCGCATCTCTTGTCGGTAGAACGCAAAAAAAACCGTAGCAGTCTTTCGACTGTACGGTTTTCCGTGTATGGTTGATACGGTTGTCAAAGTGAATTAAACACGCTTCGCGCCGCGTCCTCCGCGTTTACCTTCGGTGTTCTTTTTCAGCGACGAAATGCGTTCCTCACTATCTTTCAGGAAGCGTGACATTTTATCCTCAAATGAAGGTTTACCCGGTGCAGGCTTGAAAGAACGGCCTCCACGATCGCGGTTGAAACCACCACCGCGTCCCTGACTTGGACCTGAACCTCCGCCGCCAAAACGGTCTCCTCCGCCTGGTCCTCCTGTACGCTCCGGTCTTGGAGCTCTTGGGGGACGGGCTTCACTTGCCGGCTTATCAATCGTTTGCTTAATGGAAAGTCCGATTTTGCCATCTTTGTCAACATTAATGACTTTCACCGTCACAACATCATTAATCTTCAGGTGGTCGTTAACATCCTTAACATAATTATCGGCGATTTCCGAGATGTGAACGAGACCCGTGACACCTCCAGACAAATCCACAAATGCTCCAAAATGCGTGATGCCTGTCACTTTGCCCTCTAACTTGGTGCCCACTTCAATTGCCATAGAATAAAATGATCCTCCCTTAAAATATACAACCGATTTTTTTGCAAAAAAATCCCGCTGTGGTGATTTGATTATACAAAATGGCGGAACCAAGGTCAACTAAGCATTGGCCCGATAATGATTCTATTTTTGATCTCCGATAATTGGCGTCTCTTCCGGTTTGTAAAGACCGTACTTGCTTCTAGCAATTTCTCCAATGTACTCAGGGTCCTTGAGACGATTCACTTCGGTTTGAAGCTGTTGTTCCGTTTGTGTAGCAGCTTGCTTCTGTTTTTCCTTCTGGGTGAGCTGTTCACTTCGATCGGCCATGATCATGCCTTGAGAAAAAAAGGTGAATATGGCCCAACTACCAAAGGCGGCAAGCGATAGCAACCAAATCATGATTCGCCTGCGCCCGCCCGCATTGGACTTGGACGTAGGAGATGAATGGCGATCTACAGACGAATTACGCATGATACTACCCCCTTCCAAACCATCTTTTTGCTGTATTTTTCAGTCTGATACCCAGCTTTACGAGCGGATCTGGCGTCTTCCAACGCGCTATAAGCGGACGGATCGACCAAAGAATCGGCTTCCAAACCGGCATCAGGATGTATATCAGCATCCTTCCTAGGAACACAATAAGTGCCCATGTCCATCCGACCAGCTTGCGTAACAGCCGATACAGCGCTAACACCGGAAGAACAATCAGGATGCGCAGTATGCTGTTCACGATCAACGTCAGTCTGCGAACGATCTCTATTAACATTACCACAAAACGTTGGGTTGTAACACTAAAGGCCCAAAAATAGAGCCAAACCCCCAAAAGTAGTCCTAAAAAGACATAAAACCGCAGCTCACCGCGATTACTCGCGTACAGCACACGGAAAATAAACAAAGCCGAGGCCACCCAATACAGCACGTCCAACAAATGAACACTCCAACGGGCAAAATGAAAGCGGATTGACAGCACCCGGTAGCTGTCAAATACCACTCCCATGGTTATGCCCGACAATAGCATCCACGTCAATGTCAGCCATTGTGTGTAAGGGTTCATTTGAAGAGCTTGCCGAATAGGCTTTTTCCGTTTTTGGCCGGGGCCCCAGGCTCCAGGTAGACGAGGGAAGTAATCAGACCTTCAATGGACAGTAGCCCCTCTTCCAGACTGAGGTTTTTGATATGTAAATGTTGTCCGCGAATGGTGAGATGGCCCAGCTCGGTCTGAAGCAAAAACTCTTCACTGTCAAAGCTCTCCACATTGCTGACGCCTGAAATGTCGAGCTGCTTGCGGCTTTGCATGCGCAGATCATGGTGCTTGGACTTCCCTTGTTCAATCATGGCATGTACCCCTCCTTCTGTTCTTAGCTTATGAAGGGGTGGGCATGATTTAGAACCGCTTTGGCTATTCACGAGCATATATTAGACAATTAGACAAAAGCTCCTCATATAAAAAAAAGCATTCCTTCATACAATATGAAGGAATGCTTCTATGTACAACGTTATGAGAAAATCAGATGTCTGCTTACCAGTTCAAACCGTTGTCCCTGGCAATAGGCTCTTCCTTTACCAAAGTGTACATACTTGCAGCCTCGTCCTTGCGTGTAGTGTCGGCGAGCCGTTCCACTCGCACGGTCACCAGCTTCTGGCCAAATTGGACGGTAATTTCATCGCCTACTTTGACCGCACTGCTCGGCTTGGCTTCGCGTCCATTCACCACGACTCTCCCTTGTTCAGAGACGTCCTTAGCTACTGTACGACGCTTAATCAGCCGCGAGACTTTCAAGAATTTATCAAGACGCATTAGTTAACGGCTTCTTTAAGCTTATTACCAGCCTTAAAAGCAGGAACGGTCGATTCTGGAATTTCAATCGTGTTGCCGGTTTGTGGATTGCGACCTGTACGGCTGGAACGTTTGCGCGTTTCGAAAGTACCAAAGCCGATCAGTTGTACTTTGTCACCACTAGCAAGTGCATCTGTAATTTCACCAAGAACGCCATTCAATACAGCTTCAACGTCACGTTTGCTCAAACCGCTTTTGCTGGAAATATTGTTGATCAGATCTGTCTTGTTCATAAGATAAAAGCCTCCTAAATGTCAAAAAATAATCATCACGCTACATGTCCTTAAATGGAGCATACGTGAGGTCCAACTGTGGCCGAAGCCCTTCCTGAATACCACTGTAACATGTTCAACTATTAGCTACAGTTATTTTCAGAATTACTACAAGTTATTCTGGCTTGTCCTTAAAAATCCTGCAATGACAGGCGTTTTTTTATTCGACCCCAGTTAAGCCAACATCCTACTACAAAATCCTGCCCATTGGCAAGTCTGCTCAAGCCGGGCGTATTTTCAACCCTGCATATGACTCATTTTACTGTCCAATACAGCCAAAGATCAAATCTATGGAATCAATCTCTGTCAAGAAGCTTTTTCGCTTCCTGCCAGTAGGTCTCCATTTCATCTACACTGCTGTCCTCAGGACGACGCCCCTGCTCGCGTAGTTTCTGCTCAATATACTGGAAGCGGCTTACAAATTTGCGATTAGTGGCTGACAGCGCCTCCTCCGGATCTACGTCCATGAACCGGGCCGCATTCACGGCAACAAATAGAACATCCCCCAACTCCAGCAACTGAGCTTCCATGGAATGCCCTTCACGAACCGCTTCCTTCAACTCAGCCACTTCTTCGTCCAATTTATCAAATACGCCTTCAATGCTATCCCAGTTAAAGCCTACTTTAGCTGCCTTCTTCTGGAGCTTATACGATTTCATAAGAGCTGGCAGATCACGGGGAACCCCATCCAGTACGGAAGGATTGGCTGCCGCCGTACCTTTTAGCCGTTTTTCCTCTGCCTTCATCTGTTCCCAGTTTTGCAGCGCCTCTTCCGCATCATTGGCTTGATTGTCACCGAATACATGCGGATGACGGAAAATAAGCTTATCGTTCAGTCCCTGGATCACATCATACACATTGAAGGTTCCGACTTCCTCCTCCATTTGGGCATGCAGCAAAATTTGCAACAACAGATCGCCAAGCTCTTCCTTCATATGCTCAGGATCATCCTCATCTATGGTTTCAATGACCTCATACGTTTCCTCGATCAGATTTTTGCGGATCGATTGATGTGTCTGTTCACGATCCCATGGACAGCCTTCCGGACTGCGCAAAATATCGACAATCTCATGTAGACGGTCAAAAGAACGCCGTTTCAGGGCCTCATCTTCACTGCGAGGTATGTATACCAAGGATAGGTTGCCGTAGCCCTCTACTCGATCCAGCTCGTATAGCGGCACCTTGTGGACCGCCTCCTCACCTTCTACCCCAAGCGCGTGGCCGACATACACCTCATAATCGTCAGGATACCGTTCCATCAAGCATAGCTTCACATCGGAAGCCGTAAAGGTGTCATATACCTGTCCAATCAGCGTATGCAACTGGGGCTGAAGCCAGCTGGCATCCAGTGTGCCTGCATCTAACAGCTGAAAACCCTCAATCGGATCAAAACCAAGACGCACAAAAGCCTCATCCAGAAAACTTTCTCCACCCAAGATGTTTAGTTCAATCCCTTGCGCAGGACAACGCTCCTTGAGCAACTGCACCGCTGCTTCCGCCACCATCGGGTGACCGGGAACTGCATAGACGATTTCGCTCCCGTCTGCCGCCTTAGCAGCCTTTTCCATCAGTTGACTGGTAATTTCCTCATATACCTCTGGAAAAGAATCCTTTGTCTCATATACCGCATCAAACGACTCAAAAGCCACCTCAAACTCATCCAGCACTCGAACCGCCGGATGTTCCTTGGTTCGCAGATAGAGAGCTGAAGCGCCCCGCATTTTGTTCAATATCCCTATCGTAAGCTGATCAGGATCTCCCGAGCCCAGACCTACGATCGTTAATGTTACGCTCATATCCAATCCTCCGTTCCGCAAAAGCAGGATGCATGCTCCGAAAAAACACCCGGCATAGCCCAGCTTCCGCTTCCTTTGCTTTGGCATTTACTATACCACAAAGTGGTATAGGCTCATAAAATGGCTTGTGCAGCTTTCACGCGGCAAGCCGTATAACCCCGGGCTAAGCCAGTACACGCAGTCTGCGCAGCACAGCTGCCAGCGGGCGTCCGAGCTTGGGCACTGCCACAAGCTCGGCTTCCGTGATCAACCTCAGGCGTGCGAGGCCGATCACGAACACCACGGCGCCTGCCGCTACACCCAGCAGGCTCTCCGCCGCTGCCGTGGCACGACCTCCGGCAGCCCAGCCCAGGGCACCCAGCACAGCACTGGTGCCCCACATCGCCGCCCCGGCTGCACCAGCCAAGGCGACAAGCAATGCCGCCGGTTTGAGCACACTGGCGGACCAGCTCCCGCGCAGCCCCACCAAGCGGGCCAGCAGCGCGATGTTGATCACAGCCGCCAGCAGATAGGCGACAGCCCCCGCAATGGCGGCGCCCGCCGTGCCGAGCTGCGGCACGAGCAGCCAGTTTAGCAGCGCCTTGGCCGCAGCGGCCGCGAGCATAGCCAGGGCTGGCGCACGAACCGCGCCAAGACCTTGCAACAGCGCAGCCGAGATGATGCTGAGCGTGCCGCCTACGGCGGTCAGCGCCATCCAGCGCATAACCGTGCTGCCCGTGTCGTCTGCATACAGCATCACATTGACGGGCACGGCCAGCACGATCAGACCTGTCGCAGCGGCTAGTCCCAGCAGCCAAAACCAGCGCAGCGATTGCTCGCACTGACGACGTGCCAGCTCCGTACCTCCGGTCACCCGTGCCTCAGCCAGCGAGGGTATGAACAATGCCGACAATGTGGTGGCAAACATCATGACCAGCTGTACTAGCGGAAGCCCCCGGTTATACACGCCGAAGGCCACCATAACCGCCGTATCATCCAAGCCCTCCTGCTTTAACAGGCGAGGGACGGTAAATGTATCTACCAGGTTTATTAACGGAACGGCTAGCGCTCCAAGGCAAACAGGCAGAGCATAACGTAGCAGTGCCTTTAGCAAAGCACCACTGCTTTCCGCTGGGTGAAGCTCACCAGTCTGTGCCTGCACTGTTGTCATGACCGTCTCTTGCCGCCTAAGTCTCTTTCTGTGGCCTCGCCAATACAGCAGCATGATCACCAGGCCCGCTGCTCCGCCTGCTGCTGAACCAAACACTGCTCCGGCGGCAATCATATCCGCCCCTGCTCCTTGTGACAGCATGAACAGCAACAATATGATCATCACGCTTACCCTTATCGCCTGCTCCGTCACTTGGGAGACAGCCGTCGGAATCATATTTTGCAAGCCTTGAAAATAGCCCCTCAGTCCCGCCATAATCGGCACGAACAAGAAGGCAATCGCCGCCGCCCTCACCGATGGAATGACGTGAGCATTGTCGATCCACTGGCCGATTAGTGGCGCACACGTATACATCAGCAGCCCCAGAAACAATCCGAATATGCCCAATACAAGCGAAGATAGCCGGGCAACACGTTGCCCCGCTGCCTGATTTCCCACAGCCTCATACTCAGCTACAAATTTGGATACAGCCGCCGGGAATCCAGCAGCTGCAATGGTAATGAACAGCGTATAAAAAGGATAAACCGTATTATAAATGCCAAATACGCCATCGCCGCCAATATTTTGCAGCGGGATTTTTTGCAATGTGCCGATCAGCTTGCTTGCTACAGCTGCCAGTGTCAAAATGACAGCGCCTCGTAGCAGCCGCGAAGCGGCGCGATTTTCCTGCATTCTCCGTCTTCACTCCCACCTGGAATAAGCGTTTTTACGAGTCCTATTATACCGTCTCTTCTCCCGGAAAGAAAAAAATCCCTGTACAACGTTGAACGGCTTTGTCCGTTCTGTACGTCATACAGGGGTGAAACGGGGTGTTACTGTTCCATTTGTTTGCCCAGGAAGCCAGCGGCTGTTTCAGCCATCTTGACCTCCATTTCGGACATTTTTACATTTTCATCCTTGTTCAACAATATAACAGAACCAATGGGATCACCACCCGAAACAATGGGAGCCGTCACAAAGGACGAGAGTGTTTCTTCGTGGTCTCGCGTCAGCTCGTAAGAGCCGCTGGCTGTCTCCAGCACAGTCTTGCGATTATCCATGCTACCTTCAATAATGCTACCGATTTGCTTGTCCAGAAACTCTTTTTTTGAGCCTCCAGCCACCGTAATAATGGTGTCACGATCGGTAATCATCGTAATATGGCCAGTGCTTTCAAACAGGGACTCAGCATACTCTTTGGCGAAATCACCAAGTTCACCAATAGGTGAATACTTTTTCAAAATGACTTCTCCGTCACGATCCACAAAAATTTCAAGCGGATCTCCTTCACGAATTCTCAAGGTGCGGCGAATCTCCTTTGGAATAACTACCCGCCCAAGATCATCAATACGGCGAACTATACCAGTAGCTTTCATTTCACATGTTGCCCCACTTTCTCAAGAAGAATTTAGTAAACTACTGACGGTATCGAAAGACGCTTCCACTCCCCCAGAAGCGGTCACGAAGAACGTCGCGGTCATGGTGTTTATGGTGATATCTGACCATAGTATTCATCTGTTCCCAATTCCTTATGCATGTTCAGTTATTTACCTTCGTTTGCAGCTCCATCTTTAGCTGTTCCAGCTTTGCTATCGCCCGTACCGCTTGTTGTTCCGCTCGGCGTAGTTGTGCTGCCCGCACCGGACGTTGCACCACTTTTCTCTTGCGTAGCAGGTGCCTTCGGCAGATTGATTTTCAAATCAAGCTTCGTCAAATCATTTTCGGTAAAGTTTTGGATACTTTCCCCAGCTAGTTTATTTTTCAGGGCAGCCTTTTCGTTGTCCTTCAATTTATCAAATGTAGGCTCATTGCGGGACTCCACTTTGATCACGTGATATCCGTATTCTGTTTCCACGGGTTCACCAATTTTGTTAATTGGTTGAGTCTCGGCAGCCTCTTTAAAAGCAGGTACCCATTGCGCTACAGATGCATTCTCATACAGCCCGCCATTAGATGCGGAACCTGGGTCTTCCGAATACTTCTTAGCAATCGTTGCAAAATCCGCTCCACCATCCAATTTTGCCTTTACCTCTTTGGCCAGCTTGAGAGTAGCCTCTTTTGTACGCTGTTTCTTTGTTTTTGGATCTTCAAAATTAATCAATACATGACGTACAGTTGCCGTCGTGAACTGATCTTTATTTTTTTCAAATTCCTGTTTCAGCTGATCATCCGTTACTTTATTGGTTTCGCTGTTGATTACCGTCATTACACGCGTGAAGTAATCCTTCACACCTTGTTCGGTCAACTTCTGATCACTTAGAAATGTCTTAAACTTATCTTCTCCGACCGACTTTTTATACTGCTCCAACTGCTCGTTTCCTTGTTTGGCGCCCTCTTCCTTGGCTTTGTCGTCCGCTTTGGCTGCCAAAAGCTTGTACACTACTTCCTGCTTTACAATTTGCTCACGTACCTGATCAGAAGCTAAAGCAGCCTCATACTCTGGGTACAGAAATTTCATCATGCTGATTTCTTGGTTGAACTCATTTTCGGTAATCGTTCCACCCTTATAGGTCACGACAACCTTGCTGTTGTCTTTCGGCTCATCCTTGACCTTATTCTCATCCGCTTGCTTCGTACATGCTGCAAGCACCGATATAGCTAGCAACGCTGCCATGCCCAAGGAGAGCATTCTCCAAGGTTTTCTTTTATTTAGTTGTGACATTTTGCAGTTCCTCCTTCAATGTGAATGCTTCTTTCAATGCACTCAAAAATTGCTCCAGCAGTTCTAGCAGTTGTGCATCATTTAGACCTTTACCCTTTATGCGTACGCTCATAGAAGTACCCTGTTCAAATTGTACACGTCTTTCAAAGCGATTGCCAATCTCGGCAAGTTTGGCAGTCTGCAGCGCCTGCTGACGCCCCTCGTGAAATTTCAACATCATATTGTCATCCCGTTGAACAATGGACTCGATGCCATACATCCGTCCATACACCTTGAGACGGGCCACGGCCAGCAAATGACGCACTGCCTCTGGCAGATCGCCAAACCGGTCGACCAGTTCGTCCTCCAGCTCGGAAGCCTCGTCAAAGGTACTGACTGCCGCAACCTTTTTATAAATCTCAATCTTCTGAATGCTGTCATAAATATAGTCTCCCGGCAGGTAAGCATCGACGCTCAAATCAATCGATGTACTCCAATTCCGGTTGGATTGATCCTCTTCTCCAAGCACACTGACTTTACGTTTATTGATTTCCTCAGCCAGCATTTGTGAGTAAAGATCAAAACCGACGGATGCGATGAATCCGTGCTGCTCGGCGCCAAGTAAGTTACCCGCTCCGCGGATGGATAAATCACGCATTGCTATCTTGAACCCGGAGCCCAACTCTGTAAATTCTTTGATAGACTGAAGTCGCTTCTCCGCCACCTCTGTAAGCACCTTATCTCGCTGGTACGTGAAATAAGCATAGGCAATCCGGTTGGAACGACCTACACGCCCACGCAGCTGATAAAGCTGGGAGAGCCCCATTTTATCGGCATCATGCACAATGAGTGTATTCACATTGGGAATATCCACACCGGTTTCGATAATGCTCGTGCTAACCAGTACATCATATTCACCATCCAGGAAATCCAAAATGGTTTTCTCCAGTTCCGTTTCAGACATCTGTCCGTGGCCTACGCCCACCTTGGCGTCTGGGACAAGTGCATTGATCTCGGCAGCCATCTCCTGAATGCCCTGCACGCGATTATACAGGTAATAAACCTGCCCTCCGCGTGCCATCTCGCGTTCAATGGCCTCACGAACTAGAGTCTGGCTATGCTCAACGACATAAGTTTGCACTGGAAAACGATTTTCCGGTGGCGTCTCAATGACTGACAAATCACGTACACCCAGCATGGACATATGCAGCGTACGCGGAATAGGTGTAGCCGTTAGCGTCAACACGTCTACATTCGTTTTCAGTTTTTTCAGCTTTTCTTTGTGCGTGACACCAAAACGTTGCTCCTCATCGACAATAAGCAGCCCCAGATCTTTAAACACCAGATCCTGTGAAAGTAGACGGTGAGTACCAATGACAATATCAACCGTACCTTGTCGAACTCCCTTGGTCGTCTCATTCTGCTCTTTGCGCGAGCGGAAACGGCTCAATACCTGAATATTGAACGGATACCCAGAAAAGCGCTCACGGAATGTCTCATAGTGCTGTTGCGCCAAAATCGTCGTCGGTACCAGCACAGCCACTTGTTTGCCCTCAATAGCAGACTTAAAAGCAGCACGAATAGCCACCTCAGTCTTGCCGTAGCCTACGTCACCGCACAGCAAACGATCCATTGGACGACTCTGCTCCATGTCCTTCTTAATTTCTTCAATAGCCCGAACCTGGTCACGTGTCTCATCATACGGGAACATATCCTCAAATTCCTGTTGCTCCGGCGAATCCTTTTCAAAAGCAAAGCCTGGTGCTGACTGTCTTTCCGCATATAGCTTGATCAGGTCATCTGCGATGTCCTGAACCGAGCTGCGCACCTTACTTTTAACACGTGTCCACTCATTGCCGCCCAGTTTGTAAATCTTGGGTTCCTTGTCCTCTGAGCCCACATACTTCTGAATCAGATCAATTTGTTCAATCGGTACAGACAGCTTATCTCCGCCTGCATAGAGGATATGCATGTAATCCTTATGGATACCGCCAACCTCCAGCGTACCGATTCCCATATACTTCCCGATCCCGTGATTTTGGTGTACGACATAGTCGCCCACCTTCAGCTCGCTATAGCTCTTAATCCGCTCTGCATTGTCTACATGTCGGCCCTGCTTACGTGCTTTCCGCTGCTTCTGGGAGAACATCTCACCCTCGGTAATCACCGCCAGATGAATAGACGGCATCTCAAAACCGCTTTGCAGATTACCAATCGCCATAGTCGGCTCATCAATACCGTAGTCTTGAAGCACTCGCCGCATCCGATCCAGACGTTCATCTCCACTCGCCAGCATCATAACCTGTGTGCCTGCCTTGCGCCAACGATCCATCTCTGCCTTGAGTACATTCATTTGACCGTGGAAATCCTGCATGCCCCGGCAAATGAAGTTCAAAATATTTTGCGGCTGCGTATGCGGAACCTGGCGAAGGAAGATCGACAGGAACAGCGTTTGAAATCTCCGATTATACAGCAGATTATCCGAGTTATCCGATAGCTCCAGTTGCGGTAGAGTTTTACCGTTTTGAAGCAAATGCAGATTCCACTCAGACTCATCCCGCTCTAGCTGCCTAGCTGTTTCTAGCATCCGTGCTGGTTCATCAATGATCAGAATCGTATCTGCCGGCATATAATCAGCCAAGGTTTTACGTTCAGGATATAGCAGGGAGATATATTTATAGATTTCGTCAAAATACACATGCTCCCGCAACAGCTCAATTTCACGATGAATTTCCTCTTTCAGATGCTGCTTAGCCTGACGATCTGTCATTTTGTCCAGCTGTTCCTCCAACAACATAGCAGCGGCATCGGCAGCTTGGTCCATACGCTGGTGGCTTGCAATAACTTCCTTACATGGCGTTACAGTAACTTCCTGTACCTTTTCCACCGAACGCTGATCTTGCGGATCAAACATACGGATGGAGTCAATTTCATCGTCAAACAACTCCACACGATAGCCCCAACGGGTGGTCATTGGATAAAAATCAATAATTCCCCCGCGTACACTCATCTCCCCACGGGATTCAACACGTTCTACACGCTGGTATCCCATCTCAACCATATGCAGCAAAAATGCTTCCAGCTGAATCGTTTCTCCCTCTTTCAGCTCAACACGAGCCTCACGCCATGTTTCCGGGATTGGTAGTAGACGCCGGACCCCAGAAAACGGCACGACAACAACCCCACGAAAACCCTGGGCGCATCGTATCAATACATCAATTCGTTGGGATAATGTCTCTGGACTGGATATGGCAGCTTCAGCAGCTACTAACTCGTTGGCTGGATACAATAAAACCTGATCAGGAGAAAGCGCTTCCTGCAAATCATCTGCTATTTTTTGAGCGGCAAACATATTGTGCGTCATGACCATCAATGGTCGTCCAGTATCTTCAGCAAGTGCGGCCATCAGTACCTGTCTTGAAGAGCCTGACAAGCCTGATATAAGCTGTTCCTTCATGCCTGAGGATATACCTGCCGCAATGGATGCATAATCAGCATCCTTCGTAAAAGCCTGAATAAGTGCTTGTAACAAAAAAGGCACCCCTTTATGCTTATAAATAGTTACATGTAAACCGAAAAAGAAGCCTCAGCAATGCTGCCAAGGCTCCATAAGCGGAACTACCGCTTCACCTCTCAAGCTGGTACATCAGACCAGTTGAATACCTGTTATTGGAGCGGGTTTACGAGCAGACTCAGCTCCGGATTATTCTCCAGTGCCTGACTGCAATGCTCGCAAATGACTTTAACAGTCACTTCACCACCCGAATTATACGCTATTATATCTCTACGTTCAGCAGGGGTCAAGGAATGGAAGCCCAACCTTTCTTCGGTTATTACAGCGGAGTCAATTCGCCCTAAGAAAGTTCGACAATGTCTGCATACATAATTAACAACCATGTAATGTATATGCCTCCTGAAAGTTTTCTATACCTTTCAGTATGTCCAACAATCTTCCATTTAAGCCCGTCTACCTAACGTCAGAACCTACTTGTTAAATTCAGCCATCGTCCGCTCAAACGGATGATTCAAGCTGTATTCTAAAGCGTTGCACGTATCTTCTATCATTCCGGTCAATAGTTCCTTTTCCTTCTTTGGAAAGGTGCCCAGAACATAATCAACAATAGCATGTCCAGGCTCTGGACGGGAAATGCCCATACGAATCCGGTTGAAGGACTGCGTCCCTGTATGCTGAATGATCGATTTAATGCCATTATGACCGCCTGCGCTACCTTGATAACGCAGTCTTATTTTACCGACCTCTGTATCCAGATCATCGTACACGACAATCAGATCTTCCATATCGGCCTTATAGTAGTCCATATATGCACGTAGAGACTCGCCTGAGAGATTCATATATGTCATAGGCTTAATCAGTACCGTTTTCACGCCACCAATGTGCCCCTCACCAATCAACGCCTTACATTTGCTTTGGGTAATCTGGATATTATGGCGTGAGGCAAGTGCATCTAAGGCCATAAATCCGACATTATGTCTCGTTTTCTCGTATTGGGGACCGGGGTTGCCCAATCCTACAATCCACTTCATTAACCTTGACACCCTCTTTCGAAGTCTTGATTTTTTGGTAAAATAGTTGTAGTGAACAGGAAGGTGCGTGCCGATATGCTCAATCAAGGTGATATCCTCTTATATGACAGCCATTTTCTATATCATTTAAAACATTCCGTTCCTGTCCAAATTTATGACGGGAATGTACATGTTCAAATTGGCATCGTTGCGCGTTTTAATGAGCATTTCGTCGAAATCGAGGACACACTATACAATCGTCAACGCTTCACATTCATATCTCGGCCAGGCTTTTAGCCTGACATGCTGATAGGGGTTACCTTTTCCATATGGAAAAAGCAACCCCTTTTTTAATGAGCCAGTGCTTATTCGATTTCAAACAATTTGCTGATCGACAATTCCTCATGCACACGGATGATGGCTTCTCCCATTAATGGAGCCACAGACAGTACCTTCAGCTTGCTTGTCGGATTTGGGTGAACGATCGGGATTGTATCCGTCACAACCACCTCTTTTAATGGCGAATTCTCCAGTCTTTCCATCGCAGGACCAGACAGCACGGCATGTGTGCAACATGCATACACATCTTTTACGCCGCCTTCTTTAAGCGCATTTGCACCCAATACAATCGTTCCGGCTGTATCAATGATATCATCAATTAAAATAGCCGTCTTACCCTCAATGTTCCCGATGATATTCATCACTTCACTGACATTTGGCTCTGGACGACGCTTATCAATAATAGCGAGCGGCGCACTCAGGAAGTCCGCCAGCTTGCGCGCGCGAACAACCCCACCATGATCGGGTGAAACAACAATCGGGTTCTCAATTTGTTTGGAACGGAAATATTGGGCCAGAATTGGCGCTCCCAGCATATGATCCACTGGAATATCAAAGAATCCCTGAATCTGCATCGCATGCAAATCCATACTGATTACGCGGTGAGCTCCCGCTTTTTCAATCAAGTTAGCGACAAGTTTCGCTGTAATCGGATCACGTGAACGAGCCTTACGATCCTGACGAGCATAACCGTAATATGGCATAACAACATTGATACTTTTGGCAGAAGCACGTTTAAGTGCATCAATCATAACCAATAACTCCATCAAGTTGTCGTTAACTGGCAGACAAGTGGACTGTACAATATACACATGGCAGCCGCGAACACTTTCCGACAGCTTAACCTGAATTTCACCGTCACTAAACGATGTGGTATGGGATTCCCCCATTGGGATTCCGATGTAGTCCGCAATCTGGTGGGCTAACTTCGGATTGGAGTTACAAGTAAATATTTTGAGTTTGGAATCGCAATAAGTCATTAATAGAAACCCTCCGTGCTGGTTCATTCATTACAGATTCAACAGCTTGCTGATTAAGGTCATTCCGATCTTTTTTTCTTTGCTTTGGCACGCGCGCGGATTTTGTCCGCATATCCGGCTTTGTTCTCTTGACGTGGTCTGGCAATGGCCAGATCGTTATCAGGGACAGCATGTGTTACAGTGGAGCCTGCGACAACATAGGCACCTTTTCCAATCTTAATTGGGGCAATCAGATTCACATTGCTGCCAACAAAGGCATCATCTTCAATTTCTGTAATGGATTTATTATATCCATCATAATTGACCGTTATTGCCCCGCAGCCAATATTTACGTTTGTACCCACCTTGGCATCACCGACATAGCTCAAATGAGACACCTTGGAATGATCTCCAATAGTCGCATTCTTCACCTCTACAAAATCACCAATTTTCACATGTTCGCCAAGCTTCGCGCCTGGACGCAGATAAGCAAACGGCCCTACAGATGTACTGCTTCCCACTTCCGCTTCGTTCAACACCGAATGTTTCACTGTTGCCCCTGAGTGGATAACCGTATTCTGGATCTCTGCCTGCGGGCCAATCACACAATCTTCTCCGATTTGTGTTTGACCATGCAGCCATGTATTTGGGTGCAATACTGTATCGGAACCAATGACAACATCGCTCCCGATGTAGGTAGAAGACGGATCAATGACGGTGACACCATTCAGCATATGTTTGCGAACGATACGCTCGCGCATATAACCTTCAGCAACCGACAAAGCAACTCTGTCGTTTACACCGATAGATTCCGACACGTCATTGGTCAAATACGCCTCAACCTGCTCACCTTCGCCATGCAAAATACCAATGACATCGGTCAGGTAGTATTCCTGCTGTGCATTGGTGTTCGTTACCTTGTCCAGCGCTGCAAATAACTTGGCATTGTCAAAGCAATACGTGCCTGTGTTAATCTCACGGACAGCATCTTCCTCAGGTGAACAATCCTTCTGTTCCACGATCTTAAGCACGGCCCCGGAAGTATCACGGATAACTCGTCCATATCCTTTCGGGTTGTCCAACTCAGCGGTCAGAATTGTTGCTGCCGCTCCGCGGCTTTCGTGCAGTTGCACCAAACCTTCCAGCGTTTCCGCTGTGATCAACGGAGTATCTCCACAAATGACAATTGTGGTGCCCTGTTCCTGGCCGAGCAGGTCCTTGGCTTGCTTGACAGCATGACCCGTTCCCAGCTGCTCTGCCTGAAGCGCATATTCTGCCGACGGTCCCAAATAAGACTGTACCGCCTCTGCTCCGTGACCCACGACGACTACACTTCGGGACACACCGATTTCACGAACCGTGTCGAGCACATGTCCGACCATCGGTTTTCCGCACACCGGATGCAGAACTTTATATAATTTGGATTTCATACGTTTTCCCTGCCCTGCGGCAAGAATGACTGCCAACCTTTCCAACAAGTCCAACCTCCTATCCTGAAAATAACAGTTACCCCTTGGCTAAAACGTTAATTCCCAGATCAGATTTTGCTTAACTTTTCACAATCCTCCTGAAAAATAACGGCGAACCTTTGGTTAATGGCTATTTTTTCAGGCCAGCTTGTGCTGGACGTTCATCCCCGGGACGCATCGCTGCCTAGTCCCTGTCTTATGAAAAAGCCGCTTCGGCAGCCCGGATGGCTCCAAGTTGCCTTAAAACTGACTGTTAACTCACTAAAGAATATATCTCATTCCAGACAAAAAGAAAAGAGAGCCACAGTTAGTGGCTCTCTTTTTCTTTTGTACCCCAATCCTGCTTTAGGCGAATTAAGCGCCTTCTTCAATAGCAACTTCTTCATCAACAGCTGCACGTTCGTACTCAGTCAATACAGCAGCTTGAATCTTTTCACGGGTTCCTGAAGATATCGGGTGAGCGATATCGCGAAACTCTCCGTCAGGGGTTCGTTTGCTTGGCATAGCTACGAACATCCCGTTATTACCGTCGATAACTCGGATGTCATGGACAACAAACTCGTTATCAATTGTAATGGATGCAATCGCCTTCATTCTTCCTTCTGAGTTCACTCGGCGGAGTCTAACATCCGTAATCTGCATGTGTGTTTCACCACCTTTTTCCAAATAGGACTTGGTGTATACATTCCACACAGCATTTCGAATTCCTTCTTTTTTTGGACAATTCGTATCCTAAATTCAGGTAATTTTTTTGAAAAGATTTCTTTTCGACATATTTAGGTATTTTATGATGAATTGTGACAATTTACTGCCCCGTTAACTCATCAAAATAATTCCCTAGCTTGACTGTTATTTGCTTGCTTCGAGAATCGACTGCAGTCAGATTTGCCAGTGAAATATAATCGTGCAACAGGCGCTCTTCATTCTCCACCTCGCCCGACTCTACCAGCACACCGACACCAGCTACCTCAGCATCAAACTCTGCTAACAAGTCGACCATTCCTTGTATCGTGCCGCCAGCCTTCATAAAGTCATCTACGATGAGCACACGCGATTTCTCACGCATTGCACGTCTGGATAAAGACATCGTATGAAGGCTCTTTTGTGATCCAGAAACATAATTAATACTTACAGCTGAGCCTTCTGTCACCTGATGGTCCCGCCGTACAAGCACGACTGGTAAATTAAGCTGTGCTCCGGTTGCATATGCGAGCGGAATGCCCTTCGTCTCCACGGTCATAACCACATCAATCTGACGATCGGCAAAAGCGGTCGCAAATATTTTACCCGCTTCGTTCATCATCGCTGGTTGGCCCAGCAAATCGGACAGATACAAGTACCCTCCCGGTAATATGCGATCAGGCTGCTCCAGCTGCGCGCACAAGTCGTTCGCAAACGCAAGCGCATGTTGCTTGGAGAGCCTAGGGATCAGCTTGACGCCCCCTGCCGCTCCCGCCAGTGTCAGAAGCTCGCCAGTACCCTCGTCCTCAAATACTTCTTTGATAATAGCCAGATCCTCGCTTATCGACGACTTAGCTGCCCCGTATCGATCTGCAAAATGAGTAAGAGGCACCAATGTATGCGGCCGTGACAATAAAAATTGCGTCATTTCCACCAATCGTGAGCTTCTTTTAAGTTTTTTCACAACAATTCCTCGCGATCTATTCTCCTGCCGCCCGCTTCGTACAATAAAGCACCGGCGGACTGGCCGGTTGCTGGCGGAATGTAAGTGATATAGTAAAATCCGAATATTTAATAGTAAATATATCATCTTCGTACGTATTTGTACAACAATTGCCACTATAATATGAAAAAAATATCTAAAATCAGGTCAAAAGTCGTACTGCGTAAACATCTTTGCAAAAGCCTCTTAGTCCGTTATAGATCCGTGGCACTTTGGCTTCCTTCGATACCAGTCCGAACACTGTAGGTCCGCTACCTGACATCAGCACCCCATCAGCTCCCAAACGAATCATGGAGTTTTTAAGATGCTCCACTTCTGGATACAGCTTTAATGTCACATCCTCCAATACATTCCCCAGGGCATTGCATACATCGGTAAAAGAAGCATTACGAATCGCCTGCTCCATCTGCCGGGCAGACGGATGGTGCGTAATCTGATCCGCTTTGACACGACCATACACTTCAGCTGTCGATACATTAATCGGCGGCTTGGCGAGGATCACCCAGCATTGTGGCGGATTCGGCAGTGGTTTAAGCAGTTCTCCACGTCCGCTCGCTAAAGCTGTGCCCCCTGTAATACAGAAAGGTACGTCTGAACCCAATTCAGCACCCAGTACCCTTAATTCCGCATCCGAGATACCAAGTTTCCACAGCTTGTTCAGCCCACGCAATGCTGCGGCAGCATCGCTGCTTCCGCCTGCTAATCCTGCAGCCACCGGGATATGCTTATCCAGATGGATATGGACGCCTGTAGACACGTTATAACGTTCTTTGATCAGACGCGCAGCCTGAAAAGCCAAGTTCTTTTCATCTAACGGTATGTACCCGGCTTGGCTTGAAATAATAATGGTATCACGCGGTAACTCGGACATCGTCAATCGGTCGGATAGATCGACCATAGTCATAATCATTTCGACCTCGTGATAACCATCGTCCCGCTTACGTAGAACATCAAGCATTAAATTAATTTTCGCCGGTGCTTTTTCATATATTTTCAAGGCGTTCACCCACCTTCAACTTTTCCCTCAAGACAGCTTAACATATTATATCAGACTCAGCCTGTCAAGTCATGAGGTTCAAAAAAGCGGAGATGCCCCGGTATGACCCCGGATATCCCCGCTTTTTATCAGCACCACCGATGGCTACGATTTGCGAGAAGCCGCCTGCTCTGCAAGCTGAATGGCCCGCTTGACCATATTGCCCGCATCCTTGGCTTTAATGCCTCCCCAGCCTTCTTCCTTAACCGTGTCGTAAAACCCAAGATCTTTGGCCAGTTCATACTTCAGCTCTTCCGACATAACACTCCGTCTTCTTCGGCTCATGCATACGCCTCCTTCGGCAATGGAATAAGGAAGATCATTCCCGCCTTAGTATGTGCAGAGATATCATGCTTCATCCTGCTCTGTAAATACAAAACGACCCCGCCATTAAAAATGACGAGGTCGCCGTTAAACCTGCAAAGCTGGTATAAATCACGTAAAAAAGAATTAAGGTGTTTCGAAATATTCGACTACACTTGTGTGGGAGTCGGGATCATATACACTGACCTCCACCGACTCGGTAAGAATGTCAGCATAGCTGTAGGAGACACGTTTAAACGTCTGTTGCTCCTGATCCAGCTTGACAATAAAAACAGAAGGGTACGTTTCTTCCAAGACACCAGTTCGTTCGACGGTCTTACGGCGTCCGCCGTTAGCCCGCAGCAAAATTTTTTGCCCTACATGTGCGTCGAGACTGCGTTTGATTTCCAACAGCGTATTTTTAGCCATTGCCTAACGACCACCTCTTTCCTTGTCCATTATAACGAATTTTAGAGGGATTGTCAAATCAAGCTAAATATTATAACAACACGAAAAATAAGTTGTCAATTTAATTTTTTGCGAACAGGAATAATATGCATAAAAAATGACAAAAAGCCTCTAAAAAGAGGCTTTTGTTCAGATATATCCTATCGGGCACATTTGAATTTCAGATCGCTGAAGGCGTTACTTTAAGCGTTGACAAATTTTCAAGCTTCGGCAAACCGATGCGGTAGCTTCCCCTTGTTTCAATTCCACCCACTCCGCGGCTGCCACTGATGGTCTGATGAAATAAGTCTCCCATATTGACTGTATCACGGATTGAAGTAAATGCGGCCTTGGCAGCCACGTAAACGGGGTCCAGAGCGTGAATCAGGATACGCCCTGGGGAGCTGGCAAAATTGGCTCCCGCACGTAGCAGCGCCTCAAAATGGGACTGGCATGCCCCCGCTACAATTGTCAGTGAATCCAGATGACGCTCATATTGTCTGGCTACCTGAATCGCTGCCACAAAATTTTGTGAATTCTTGTAGCTTTTCAAGCTGTACAAATCGTAAGGTTGCGGCTGCTTCAGCACACCATCATGTCCGGTGATGACTACAATATCAGGACGAATGCGGGGAAGCAGTCGATATAACGTATCCGCCATTGCCGATTCGTGAACGTGATGTCCCTCAGCGGGAACACGGAGCTGTTCATATAAACTGAGACATTTTCTTAAATAGCCGGGATCTCCATCCAGATGAAGAACCTTTCCTGGCATTTCAAAATACGTCGACTCTACCGGATCACTCCACTCTCCAATCAGAGCCGCCTGGCTACGGGCAGCTTGCTGCTGGCGTGCCCGTTGCAAAAGATTAAGAGACTCCCCGGCCTTAATGTGGGCCTGTTGAGTCTTACCGCTAATCTGGTCTGCAGGCACTCTGACCAGATCGTTCACCGGGGAATCGGCCAGTAGCCGAAATTCCGTCCCCTTAATGATCGCTTTATCCCGCTGGATGTCTTCAACGCGAAACGTGACATCACCGCCGTACGATTTCCGAACGACCAAGTCTCCTAAACTCATCACACTGTATCACCCCTCCTATATCGTATGGGTGAATGCACAGTTTGGTTCCAACTTAGGATATACCAGCCTCCAATAGCACGGCGCTCAGACGCGCAAATTCCTCGATACTCAGCGTTTCCCCTCGACGGGAGGGCTCAATATCAGCTTGTTGCAACAGCGGCTCCAGCGTGTCCCTGTTCTCTTTGGTGAAGAAGCGGCTTTTTAGGTTATTTGAAATGGTTTTACGGCGTTGGGCAAAAGCGGCATGAACCACTTCAAAAAAGTGCTTCTCGTCCACCACTTCCACCGGAGGGACTTCTCGTACACGCAGCCGAATAACTGCCGAATCAACATTCGGCTGCGGAATAAATACTGTATTCGGCACCGTACAGACTAACTCAGGCTCACTGTAATATTGCACGGCTATGCTTAAGCTGCCGTAATCCTTCGTACCAGGAGACGCAGCCATGCGCTCAGCCACCTCCTTTTGAATCATAACGACGATATTCTCCAAAGGAAGCTTGTCCTCCAGTAGACGCATCAGAATCGGTGTAGTGACGTAATACGGCAGATTAGCGACGACACTCACTTTGCCCACGTCTGCAAAATCGACTGCAAACACTTCACGCAAATCCAGCTTTAACACGTCTCCATGGCGAACCTTTACATGCTCGTAAGGGGCCAGCACTTCTTCAAGAATGGGCAACAGCCGCTGGTCAATCTCAACAGCGGTAACTGCCTTAGCGGATTGTGCCAACTTCTCGGTCAAAGCTCCAATGCCCGGACCGATCTCAAGCGCGCCCTTTGTATCATCCAATCCGGCAGCATTTACGATCTTGCTCAGAATATTTTGATCAATCAGAAAGTTTTGTCCCAGACTCTTTTTGAACGAAAAACCGTGCCTTTGAATAATTTCCTTCGTACGCCGCGGTGTTGCTATATCTTGAATCCCTGTCATACGGATATCACAATCCTTCACTTTCGATTTGTGCCAGCGCACTGGCAAATTCCTCACGACTGATCTGAAAGACAGAGAGCCGCTTATGTAGCTGCTTTCCGTTACAATAGCCAATACCCAGTACATTCCCCAAGGCCATACGGCGTGCAGCAGCATTGGGGTGGGTAATAAGTCCAGCGTCAATCAGGTCCGCCATTTCAATCAGCGGTTCGGCGCCTTCCACTGTCGTATGTACCCGCGCGAGAGCGTGTCTGATGGCTTCCGGGGAGGCATTCTCCACGCCAATATCCCCTTTGCGTGTCGCCTCTGCCTCAGGTATAAAAGCCTGCTTGCAGCCGGGGACCTTGGAGGCGATAATTTTACGGATACGCTCCCCTGCATGATCGGGATCAGTTAAAATAATGACCCCCCGCCGTTCCTGTGCCAATGCAATTTTCCGCAGCGTCATTTTATTAATGGCTGAACCGCCAGTTTCTATCGTATCTGCTTCGACAGCACGGCGAATGGCTACCGTATCATCCCGGCCTTCCACCACGATCACTTCCTTGATCATCTTCGTTTCCCTCCACTGCTATACAGCAACATATATTATCTTTCCCTGCTTTTGAAAACAAAATAAGAAGAGGATATCCTCTTCTTAGCATGGCATAACTATGTTGTTAATACTATCGCATTGTCCTCAACATACACAACCTGTTTTAGTTGATTTCCGGCTTTACAGGTCCGATAACATATACGGTTTTACCGTGCTTACGACCAAATTGGTTAGCCCGGCTTAAACTCTCATAATACACATCGATTTTGTGGCCTTTAATCGCGCCACCGGTATCCTCCGCACGGCGGAAGCCTACCCCTTCAATATACACCCACCAGCCGATGGGAATTACATTCGGATCGACAGCGATGGTGCGTCCTTCCGTGACACGCGTGCCGGAGGCGGTACGTGTACCAATACCTGGCTCCTGGGCAGAGTACGCCGTCATGGAGACATTTTGTAAAACTTTTTTATAATTAAAATTAATACCTGCTTTACGGACAGCACTGCCCGAACTAACCTTTGTAGCCTTAACCGCATCTTTAGGGCCGATGGAAGCAGCTAGAACGACCGGTTTTTTCTTCGTCCCTACCGCAATTACCTTATCCACACGATTTTGTGCGACTTCCTTGTTGACCAGCTGTTTGGACACCAATTTTCCATCATGGTATACCTTTTGAACATGCTGGACTACCACACCCGATTTGCCACTTTGAATGACTCGATTATCGCCTTTATAGAGACTTGGATCTGCCGTTTTGATGACCTGATAAGGCACTTGTTTTTTCTGTTCGACCTGCTGTTTCTTCACACGGACGATTTTTATGTCCATGTTAGCTGAAACAGAGGCATCCAACGCAGGGTAAACTTTATCCGTTGATGATAATTTATAGCCCGAAGTGCGAATGGCACCCTCTACTGTATTTTCTGTTGTGTACAGCTTTTTCGTCTCATTGCCTGAGGATACTTTAACCTGATTGGCACGTTTAATGACTACGCGATCCCCATCCTGTACTGCCCCGTTTAGCGGCATGGAAATTGTATCATGCGGCTGAAGTGAAATAGAATGCTCATTGAGCAAATCTTGGAGCTTGGATTCCCGGGTTTCTACCGCAGATGCCTTACCATCGATGACAAAAAAGACTTGTTTTTTAGATTGCGTGTACATCAGAATTGAAATCATAATCGTTAGTGCGATTAGAAAAATAGCAACCAAAGCAGCCTGGCGCACATTCTCTTGCTTCCAACGTAATACGTAAGACATGCTGGATGAGCGTGACTCATGGGTCTCCTCTTTTCGGAAAATGCCCATTTCCTCCGTCCTCCTTACATAGCCCGCCGTCTGGAGTAAGACATAGTTGATCGTTGACGTGACTATAACAGATTTTCTACAAGACAAGCCCGTACTGCGACTGTCCTGCACCATGTACCCGTCTTCGCGGCATGCTGTCCTCCCCTGTTTAACCACAGTATGATGACAGATTTTCTTTTATTCACAACAAAAAAAGCCAAAGAAAGAGACTAGAGAGCTCTTTCGTGGCTTCCGACATGTGTGAATATGCGGGAAAACTCATGCACGAGATGGCTTCTCTCTTGTTACGCTTACGGGGTTAGCTGTCGGGTTCGGACGTAGAGAGTCGCCCTAGCTTAGGTCAACCGCTCATGGCGGTCGCCTTCACATTCACCCCGAAGACCCAGAAAGAAATCGAAATACGGCTTCTCTACCTGTTCAATCCCATCCAGGAAATGAATTTCGGTCGAGCCGGCTACTGAAGAGATAATATCTCTTGCACATACGCCGGACGTACTGTAAGCCATATCGGTTCCCCCGTTCCCTGTAAAAGGGACTCAGCGAGACTGGTTCATGAAATGATTTGTTGATGTTTACACTCAACAACAATTCACTGAAAAGATGATATCCTGTTTCCATGCATGTTGTAAAGCAGGTTTCAAGTACATTTTTCAAAATATTCGGTTAAAAAATTGTAATATTCTTGAGTTTCCTGCAACAAAATCATAATTAGCTCCGTCTATCTCTTTATTTTGATTGATTTCTTCGCTTTTTCACTGAATGTCAAATCGTTCCAAGGCATTTTGGGTCGTAATGGATACCAATTCCTCCACCGTAATTCCCTTAATTTGGGCAGCTGCCTCTGCCACCAATCTCACATGTGCCGACTCATTTCGCTTCCCACGAAACGGATGAGGCGTCAAGTAAGGCGCGTCCGTTTCAATAAGCAGACGGTCCAACGGTACCTGGGCCAGCACCTCTTTTGGCTGCTTGGCATTTTTGAACGTTATGGGCCCGCCGAAGGAAAGGTGGAAACCCATATCCAGCACCATTTTAGCTGTCTCCCAACTCCCAGAAAAGGAGTGCATGACTCCGCCAATCTCGCCCGCCTTTTCCTCACGTAAAATCCTCACAATATCTTCATGTGCATCCCGGTTATGGATAACAATTGGCATGTTGAGCTCACGTGCCAGGCCAATTTGATTTCGAAGTACCCGCTGCTGCACATCCTTTGGTGATGTATCCCAATAATAATCCAGACCGATCTCTCCGATCGCTACAACCTTTTTATGACTGCATAACGATGCAATCCATTCTAAATCACCCTCCTGCATTGTAATGGCATCCTGCGGATGCCATCCAACGGCTGCATAAATAAAATCATACGTCTCAGCCAGCTTCATGGTGGATGGAATGGTCTCACGATTAAATCCGATATTGATCATCCGTGTTACTCCTGATTCGACAGCACGTGCTATAACTTCTTCACGGTCTTCGTCAAATTGTGGCGCATCTAGGTGAGTATGAGTGTCGAATAAATCCAAGGTTTTCATCTCCTTTTCTTACTTACATTTCAATATATTTGTCTATTGTTTGACAAAATAATTCCTTATTTCGGCAGGAAGCCTTTCTTTTACCCCGTTCAATTTATTCTGGGGAAAATACATGTGATATTTTCCTCGGTGAATGCCACTTATTGAGCGTACAATTTCTGAAACTTCGGATATTTCCCGTACCTCGCCCTGACGTCCAAGCAGTAAAATCTGGTTGTCCGTTGAACCGCCCTGCCGAAACACATCATAAGGAAGATCTGTCGGAAAATCAATTTCAAGATCATATTCAGGATGCAAGCCAGCCTTTTCCAAAGCCTCTCGAATATGGTCAACGGTATCTGTATCCATATTTTCAATCTCTACATATTTATACAATCTACGATCCATAAAACGGCTGCTCAAATCACTTAAAATTTCGTCCTTTTCTCGTTTCCATTGGCTAAATACCGTCTGAATCAAAGACTCATCCAGCATCAAATACTGCTCTACTGTTAGCTCTCCTTTTAATAGATCTGGCAGCGGATCCAGCAGAAAACCAAACTCATATCCGTTTTTGAACAATTCCTTAGCTCTCTTGAAAATTTTACGTAACAGGATTTCTGAGCTGCGTGTTACAGGATGGAAATAAATTTGCCAGTACATCTGGTAGCGTGACATTAGATAATCCTCTACTGCATGCATACCCGACTCTTTTACGACAATTCTCCCATTGTGAGGGCGCAGCAAACGTAAAATACGATCCAAATCAATTGTTCCGTAGTTAACACCTGTTGAATGAGCATCCCGCAACAAATAATCCATACGGTCAGCATCCAGCGGGCTTGTTACCAAGTTGACAACAATCGGCTTATCATACGTTTTGGCTATAACCGCCGCGACCTTGTGGGGCAACATCTCATCAACTTGCCGTAGCACAGCGTTGATCTTCGTGTCCCCCAGTACAATGCGGCATGTCCAATCCTCATGGTTCATATGAAAGGCTTCTTCAATTGAATGAGAAAATGGACCGTGCCCCACATCGTGCAACAAAGCGGCACACAGAGCAATCAGTCTTTCTTCCTTGGGCCAGTCGGGAAAATCTCCACGTTCAAATTGAGAAATAATACGTCTCGTAATCTCATATACGCCCAGTGAATGTGAAAACCGGCTGTGCTCCGCTCCATGAAACGTAAGATAAGATGTGCCTAACTGCCGAACGCGTCGTAACCGTTGGAACTCCGGCGTATTGATCAATCGCCATATCACAGTATCCTGAACATGGATGTAATTATGTACCGGGTCCTTAAAAACTTTTTCTTCACTGAGTGGCTGGTGCAAGATATCAGCTCCTTTAATATTCGGAATAATGGATTAAAATACAATAAAATCCTAAACGCCCTCCCTTATTCGACATCGTTTGTCGTTTTTTGTCGAATTATCACTTTTCGACATTTCCAAATCTACAATAAGGCAAATCATCCGTAAAATAAGGTAAGGTACATGGATAAAGCTCTTTGTTCTAAATACTTTTGCATAATTAGGCTGTTACTACTTTTTTTAGGTTGACTGTTTTGGGAATCGTTGGTATAGTAAATATCAGAAAAGAGAAAATTTTGTCGAATCATGACACTTATATTATTTTAAACGGCGAGAGGAGCCTGATTTATTATGATGAAATCCACTGGTATTGTAAGAAAAGTTGACGAGCTCGGACGTGTTGTTATTCCAATCGAATTGCGCCGTACCCTGGGAATCGGAGAGAAAGACGCTTTGGAAATTTACGTTGATGGCGAGCGCATCATGCTTAAAAAATACGAGCCTGCTTGTATCTTCTGTGGCAATGCTGAGAACGTAATTTACTTCAAAGGGAAAATTGTTTGCCAAGATTGCATTTCTGAAATCCCAACACCTGTGACAAACTGAGAATTTTAGTATATAATAGACTTATCAGAGATTGTTAATTCTAACCTTTTTCATATATACTCCTTGTTGCCTTCCACGGTTTGAACCCAACCGTTGGAAGGCCCTTTTTTGTTTAGACACGTATTCATAAGAGTGCGTTGTACACGTCCCTCTTGGAAATTGAACGGTCTGTGGCTGTACGTTTCATGGCATCCTTGCGAGTAAGCCCCTCTGACTCGTAATGCGCGACATGAGACTCCAAAGATAAGTCCTGCCACCATGCCTGCCGCTCCTGTTCTTCTTCCTCTTCGTTTTTCCCCTCAACAACCAGACAGTATTCACCAAGCGGCGGATTTTCCTCTAATTTTGCAAGACACTGCTCCACCGTTCCACGCACCCATTCTTCATGCAACTTGGTCAGCTCACGGGCAAGCACCACTTTGCGTGATCCTAATGTTTCCTTTAATACTGTCAATGTCCTTACAATACGGTGAGGCGATTCATAAAAAAGAATCGTGCCGTGGGATACCTGAAATGATAACAATAACTTCTCTAGATCCTTTTTTTCCCTTGGTGGAAAACCAGCGAAGGTAAACCTCTCTGTATCCAGTCCTGAGGCAATTAAAGCTGATAGTGCCGCATTTGCCCCTGGGATAGGAATAACACTGATTTCTGCTTCAAGTGCCAGCTTGACCAGATCCGAACCAGGATCAGAAATGGCCGGTAGACCTGCATCGCTAACCAGTGCCAAATTTTTTCCTTCTATTATATAACGTATCAGTTCAGGCCCACTGGCAGCCTTATTATGTTCATGATAACTGAAGAGCATTTCCGGCGTGATGTCGAAATGTGTGAGCAGTTTGCGTGTCTGTCGCGTATCCTCGGCAGCGATAATATTACATGACTTTAGGGTGTTAATTGCCCTAAAGGTCATATCATCCAGATTGCCAATCGGTGTGGCAACGAGATATAACTTTCCCCGTTCCTCTTCACGGTTACTAAAGCTTTTTTGTACAGCTGCTGTCACACTGAATCCCCCTTACTTACTTCTCCATAGATTTCTCTTATTTCCTGAGTATAGTTCCCATCTTCCTGATATACAATGAGTGGGGGTAATAGGCGAACCTCCGGTTTGCCGTCACGCATCGCTTCAACAAGTACCATATTCGCTTCCATATGAATCCGTGGGTGAACAAAACGTATCCGCTTGGGTTCCAGGCTATAACTGCGCATCAAGGATATAATCTCAGCCAGCCGCTGTGGGCGGTGAACCATTGATACTTTCCCCCCATTTCGGACAAGCCGAGAACATGCCTGAATGACTTCTTCCAGTGTACAGTTCACTTCATGACGCGCAATGGCCTGGTGAGGGTTCAGCTTGATATCGCTACCATTTAGCGGCATATAGGGAGGATTCACAGTAATTGCATCATACGCGCCATGTCCCGTGATTTGAACCAGTTCACGCAAGTCTCCTTCCCGAATCTCAATCGCATCTTCTAATCCATTCAAACTCACGCTCCGTCTAGCCATATCCGCCAGGCGTGGTTGAATCTCAATTCCTTCAATAGATGCTTTGGTGCGTGTCGTCAACAGTATGGGAACAACCCCATTGCCCGTACACAAATCGAGAATCTTCCCACGCTGAAGCGGAATACCTGCAAACCGTGCCAGCAAGACCGCATCCATCGAAAAGCTAAACACTTCATCACTTTGGATAATACGCAGATTATGTGAAAGCAGATCATCAATTCGTTCAGACTTCTTTCCATTTTCGTACATAATGCTCTCCCATCCTATAACCTAAATCGCTTTTTACTCATACTTCCTTACAAAAAAGCCGTAGGCATCTTGCTCCTACGGCTTGTTTTTATTTATTCAAAAATGACAGACAGAAGAGGCAATCGCCTTCTGTTCGCAAATGTCCGTAATACACGTTGCATATATGAAATCCTTCATGATACAGCCTTGCCAGATTGTCGTAGCCTTCGCCCACGACCTCACCCGTTTCCTCTTCATCCTTAACGACGATCGGAGGAGGAAGTTTCGGCTTGCTTGCCGTCTTTTCTTCTCCAGAGGTCTCACGTTTGAGCATCTTGCGCACCTGTTCGTTTTCAATCGTTAGTCGTTGATTTTCCTCCAGCAGCTCTTTTACTGCCAGTTTCAATTCACCCAGATCGCTATGCAACTGTCCCATTTGGGTTTCCATTTCGTGAATACGCGCAAAAACATTTAATTTATCCAAGTTTCCACCCCGAAGCAACCTAATGGTTTACTTGACGACTACATCGTCCATTGGAAGTTCCTTGACCTTACTGATCTCAAACAGTTGAACATGTACCGTACGATGGCCTGCATTGACACCTACCACTTTTCCTTCTCCCAGAGAAGTGATAACCATCTTACCTACCTGAGGTAGCTCTTCTCGCATGCTCTCGTAGTTATCATGTTCAAATTTGAGACAGCACATCAATCTTCCGCACAACCCGGAAATTTTCGTCGGATTCAGCGACAAGCTCTGATCCTTCGCCATCTTAATAGATACCGGGTCAAAATCCCCCAGCCATGAGGAACAACACAGAATACGTCCGCAAGGTCCAATTCCACCAAGCATTTTAGCCTCATCCCGTACTCCGATCTGCCGCAGCTCAATTCGTGTACGAAAAATGCTGGCCAAATCCTTTACAAGCTCTCGAAAATCAACTCGACCCTCTGCCGTAAAATAAAAAATGATCTTATTGCGGTCAAATGTAAATTCCACATCTACCAGCTTCATTTTAAGGTTATGGTCTTTAATTTTATTTAAACACGTACCGAATGCATCCTTGGCCGCCAATTTATTCTCTTCTACAACAAGAGCGTCATCATCTCCGGCAATACGAATGACTTTTTTTAAGGGTAGGACAACATCCGAATCATTTACTTCTTTTTTGCCCACCACAACCTTGCCATATTCAATCCCGCGTGCGGTCTCTACTATGACGCAGTTTTCTTTCTCCACTGGAAGGTCCAGCGGATCAAAATAATAAGTCTTGCCCGCCTTCTTGAAACGGACACCCACTACACTATACAAAAATTAACCCCCTTGTATGCCACTAAACCTCATTTGTAGCCGACATTGTACGAATGGCCGCAATTGAAGTCTCACTGTCGCACAAACCGGGAACCTGGCGTCGCGGATTGTGCAGAGTGGAACAAGCGCGCCTTCCTGTTAGCCGGTGATAGAACCGCTTGTATCGGACAACCCAATCAGAAGCTGCTCCACGCATAATTGTCCGTTGACGTGAAAACGGAGCTTCTTCCTGCAATTCGCGGCCAAATCCATATAAGAGACCCATTGTTCCGTGCTGCGGGTGATTGCCAATTTGGAGACGGACTCCAAATGATCTATGAAAACAATGCTTTCGTGCCTTCCGTAACGGAAATGAAGCATATCTTTGAACCACAAATGAAACAGATGAAACAGAATATCCAGGTGATCAGAAAGTCCAGTTTTAAAAATCTTCTGTTGAGCCAGAATAATTGACGAACTCCCCCGGCTCATGGACTCCTTCACTAATTGTAACACTACGTTTCTAATTTCTGCAAACCAATTCTGCTGGAGAATTTCTCTACATGATTCCAGTCCGGAAGCCATATGAACCACTGACCGGACAAGTCCTGCCGTATAGCCTTCCCCAATTAACGCCTGCATCATCATTTCCGGCTGTAAAGCGTGGAAAGGTACCTGCTGTGTCCGCGATTGAATCGTAGGCAGCAACGCCTGTCCATTTTCAGAAATGAGTATACCGACCACAGGAATCTGAGGCTCCTCCAAAAATTTAAGCAGGCTGTTAGCAGCTTGCACTGTCATGGTATCCGCCTGCCGAATGATATATACCTTAGGGTTGGAGCTTTCAGATTTGTATGAAAATATTCGTTGAAGCCCACGAATCTGATCAATTTTAATCGTTGCCCCATCAGGCTCTACAATGTGCAAGTCCGGGTGATTCCCGTGCTCTACCTTGCGGCATGACAAGCACTCCCCACATGCATCATCCGTCTGTTTCTCACAGAATAAAGCCTTGGCAAAGGTCTGTGCCATGTTCATCTGTCCGCTTCCCTGCGGTCCGCTAAAAACATAAGCATGGCTGACTGTGTGATTCCGCAATGCACTCTGCAGCATTTTTTTGGCTACATCCTGCCCCAATATATGTTGGAAAGACATATTTCCTCACTTTCTCCACTGAAAACAACGATGAACCATCAGCTAATCGTTGTTTCCCCGGGCGAGTTTGTTGCTGGTCCGATGATCTCACCCTCAAATCATGGTTCTTCAGTATAACTGTACTGCTGTTTGCATACTACGTTTGCCCACATGTACATAGTCAAAAATAATCTGCCAGCATGATCAGCAAGCAGATTATTTCATCGTGGCAACAGCCCGTCTGTATTCATTTATAACATAAGACTGCATTTTAAAATGAAAGATTAATCAACAAACCTCTAATCTCACCGACTCCTTGCAAAAGCTCAATCTTCCCTTGCTCGGTATCAAGCAGCTCATCTGCCATTTTGAGCAATAGCTCATCCACTTCATCAATGAGTTTATAACGCTTGCTGCGTCCCCGACGATCCCATCCCTTTGTGTCTTTCATAGACACGCCACGCCGAACTGTATCTTCCAAAAACCGTTTGACCAGCATCTTATAGGCCTTCAACTCACGAATCGTCATTGAGCGAGCAAGACGATCTCCCTGCATTTGAATTTCCTTAAAGCGCCGGTTCAATTCCTCCTTCGAAGCCTGCTCCCCATTTTGCTGCATAACATCGGAGAAGCTTTTCGGTTGAATTGGCTTAGCACTCGTTTCATTTGTAGACAATGTACTGTGTAAAGGGCGGTAGCCCGGATTTATTTTCATATAAACCTGCTTTCTCCCCGGATGCTTCCCTTTTCCCTTCAACGAACAGTTCAATAGAGAACTCGGGAGTCTCTTCGGCTTTCCGGGGGCTGCGCTGTAGCGCTGCCGTTTTAGTGGATCTGCTCCTCATTCCCATCATGAGCGAGAAACAGGCATTTCCACTATCATATCGGCAAAATAGGTTCTATTGTGTAGATTCAGAAATGCTCGAAACGGTCTACAGGCATCACGAAAACTGTCGCTCCACCCACCTGCACTTCAACAGGCAACGGTAGATAGGAGTCCGTCGTCCCACTCATAGGGGTAACGGGTGTGACCAGCTGTTCACGTACCTTGCAACTGCTGCGAATGACATTCATCAACGAGTCTACCTGATTGTCATCAACACCAATCATAAATGTCGTATTGCCTGCACGCAGAAATCCTCCTGTACTGGCCAATTTGGTAGCACGGAAGTTAGCCTTCACCAGTCCGCTGGATAATCTATTACTGTCCTTATCCTGTACAATCGCAATAATCAGCTTCATCCTGTATTCCTCCTTCAAGTCATACTAGGGACACCTTGTCCCTAGCTCAATTTTACCGTATATCCTTCGACAATTATACGCTAAAATTCTGAATAAACCGCTTTTTTAGCAAATCCTTCAATACTTGCTCTACCTGCTCTGGTGCGGGAGATGCGTCCACAATCGTAATTCGTTCCGGAAATTTGCGAGCAAGCTCCAGATAAGCCTCTCGTACCTTATGATGAAACGATATGCTCTCCATATCGAGGCGATCCATTTCCTCTCCCCGTGACGCATTAATTCTTGCCAACCCCAATTCGGGCTCAATATCCAGATAGAACGTGGCATCTGGCTCCCAATCATCTACCGCAAAGCGATTAATCGAAGCTACCTCTTCAATACCGATTCCTCTTGCAAACCCTTGATAGACCAGGCTACTGTCCACAAAACGGTCACACAATACGATAGCTCCTTGTTCAATAGCCGGCTTTACCTTCTCCACCAAATGTTGGCGCCGCGCCGCCGCATATAAAAGTGCCTCTGTTCGGGCATCCATACTGGTATGAGCAGGATCCAGAATGATAGAACGAATCTTTTCAGAAATTTCGATGCCGCCCGGTTCCCTCGTCGTGACGACTGGATGGCCTTCTTCCTCCATATACTTTGCCAGTCGTTGGATCATGGTTGTTTTACCGGAGCCGTCTCCCCCCTCCAGCGTAATAAAAATGCCTTTGCGATTCATGTTATTCCCTGCTTTCCTGCCTGAAAAATAAAAGTCACCCACAGGCTGCGTATGCTTCTTTTATCCAGTCTTCTGTATTTGTTAATTCTCTAGTATTAATCTTTATTGTAAACGGAATACCCGAATCGTAAGCATACTTTCATCTGCTACCCCTTGCCATTTAGCTCCCAGCTCACGTAGACGAACCATCCGCAGAGCAATCGCTTCTGTGATCATTTCCCCTGCATATAGCAGTGGAATGCCTGGAGGATACGGAATAATCATTTCAGCAGCTGTCCTACCAGCTGATTCCTCTACAGGCACGATCTCCATCTGATCCGGATCAATCGGTTGAAGCCCAAACTGCACCGGACTAGAGTAAGCCTTCATTCCATCATTGTTCCACGTGGAAAAATCTAATTCTAGCCTCTGCTGCTCTTTCCCCGCTAACTCCGGCTCCTCCGCCGTCCCCTTAAATCTTATATCATTATTTATATGCACAAGAGCCTGCAACAGGTGACTCACATCCCTAGCTATAGAGCCTAACGTAAACAATAAAACCACATGTTTCTCGTCACTCATCTCTGGAATACATCCGTAAGTCTCCAACTCACGTTTTAATCCAAACCCATCTAGTACACCCCATGTATCATACAGCACTATTTTAAAAGGGTCCTGAGTTGAGTAACCATTTGTCCTCTCCTCAGCCCTTTCCAGGGCCTCAGAGATCCCCTTCTGAGCGTCACACTTTTCACTTGCCTGCTGTGTAGGCTCTACCAAGCGAAAGCGTGGGAGCTGCGCCAGGCCCTTTCTAAAAGCGTCTGCTGCCGCTAAGCCCTCTGTAAAGGCATCCGTGCCATAAGCATCAATATACCATCTTGCCAAATCCAGCGAGGCCATTAATGGATATGAAGGGCTGGAGCTTTGCACCATAGCCAGCCGCTGACGGAGCAGTTCCCGGTGAATTCTCCGTCCTTGCACATGTAGCATGGCGCCCATAGTCATAGCTGGAAGCATTTTATGTGTCGATTGGACGACTACATCAGCCCCACAGGAAAGAGCAGAGACTGGCAAACAAGGATGCAGCCCATAATGAGCACCATGTGCTTCATCTACCATCAACGGCACATCGGCCGCATGACAAGCTTTAGCTGTAGCAGTCAGATCATGCCCCATCCCATAATAGTTAGGCAGCGTAAGTAACACTCCTTTAGCCGAAGGATAGTCCTTGAGTGCAGCCTTTATCGTGTCTGTCGATGGAGCAACCGCTAGCCCGCTTAGTGTATCTATTTCTGGATCTAGGAATACCGCCTTGGCCCCTGATAGCATGAGACCGTTCAGTACAGATTTGTGTACATTTCGCTGTACCAATAGTACATCTCCTGGCTTCGTGCATACGGTCAAAATCATAGCCAAATTACCGACTGTGCTGCCTCCAATAAGCCAAAAGCTCTCTTCTGCACCAAAGCACTTCGCAGCCAGCTCCTGACCTTCACGGATTACGTCTTCTGGGTGATGCAAATCGTCCAGTCCGGTAATTTCCGTCGCATCAATAGACATCACCTCTTGCAACAGAGACGCCATTTCTTCATGCCTATAGACTTGTCCATTTTTATGACCGGGTACATGGAAAGAAGCATTTCCCTGAGAACTGTAACGTATTAGAGCTTCCACTAATGGTGCATGAACCGTCTTTTTCCCCATCATTCTGCAATCCTTCCAAACAAAGCTTTATATCTACCCTATTTTATCGTAAAATCAAGCGGAATCCTACTTTTACTCACAGAAAAAAAGGCCCGTATCGACAGACCTTGGAATGCCTATCCTTCAAACACTAGCTAGCGAAGGATATTATGCATTTTTCTGTACCCAAATTTGCTTTAGTTGATCAATAAAAAAATGATATTTGGCGTCAGTTGCATCCGTGTGCACCATTTCCGCTTCACACGTATCACAGATAAACTCGGAAACGATAAAAATGCCTTCATGTTTGTGTTGTCCGCATATGATGCAGCGGTGGTCACCTTGATCATGCATATCCATCCCACCTTGTTTCTTTTACTATTAGTATGGGTCACTTTCTACTATTTTAAACCTTTTCATAGCCCAGTTCGACGATATACTCTATATATATTCCACTTGGGCTATTATGGTGTTTGTACCCCGTATGTTTAAAAAAACAGCCGCATATGCCGATATAATAAGAAAAGCTTCTATAGTATGGATGCCCTTTCATCGAAGCCTTTGTACACTTCATCAGTGAGCTTTTCCTGTAATTATAGAATAGGTTAGCTAACGCTAGATGTCGTCGTTCTATACTCTTACAAAAAAAAATTGATGCTTATTAAAGCGGCATGAGCGAAGTACCGTCCCTTTTTCCGGCTGTGGACGGGAAGCCACTTGTGATGCAGTAGATTAATGAAAGGACTGTTCGCATGACAGAGGAAACCGGAACCAAAGCTACCTACTATCACTACAAGCTCATCAAAAAAATCAATATACCGCGTCAGCTGATATGGAGTCACCTCACACTGCCTGTTATTATGCTTCTCTTTCTGCTTCTTGCCTTTTCCTGGACCAGTGTATTTTTGTTTGCTCTTGCCTTTTTCCTAACCTTATGGGTACACTTCGTAATCTCGCGATCTGTCCTATACATAGGTGGTGGGACAGCCTTCCGCAAACGCTGGGCATTCCAGCGCAGGTTGCCTTGGCTAGGCTATATGACAGACCAGTACATAGGCTATAGGATTTTTCGTCGTGTGCACATACATACACTCTGGATTGGTATCTGCTTATCTGCCGTATTCATTCTCTGGTCTCCACCAGCCTTTACCGTATCCTTACTCTTCTGGCACTTATGGCTCATTGCACCGCGTTTATACGTCTTGAGTCGGCTTACAGGGGAGAGAAAAGACGGCATGTTGAAGTTCACCGATGAAGAAGCCTCCTACTATCAACAGTAAATCAATTCACCTCCTATCTGTACAGATCGAAACTTCAACTAATGTATCTCCAACGCTTCAGCCTAAGAATAATAAAAAGGAGCAACCCGACCCGGGTTGCTCCTTTTTTGTAATTTAACAATTATAATCCCTTTATTCTCTCACTAAATAGACTTTATCCACATTATATATGTCGTTAAATTAGTAAATCAATCTATACACAAATATATAAAAGGAAGCCACTCTCTACACAACGGCAGTTTCAAGTGCTTCCCCATCTTATCATTCATCATTATCCGTACAGCAACCAATACACTATGAGTTAACTATGACCCCACAATACATCTTGTGTTGCATACTTGAGTGAAAATCGCACTCCTAATTAAGGTCTACACTTTTACTCTTCACGGTAGCTTTTCTGTCTTTTGGAACCAATACGGTAAAAGAACCATCATGCACAGACAAATGCACCATGTGTTTATTTTTCTGGAACACCTTCTGATTCGAGGTAGATAAATTCGGTTCCTCAGTCCAGCCCCAGGCTGCAATCTCCTCCAGATAAGGAGCAGGTAGACTATCGCTTTCCTTCAACGCTGGCAGTGCATAGCGTACATAGTCCATGTCCGAATTGCTGCTGGCCCGATCGGTTTTACTAGCTTCTTTGGGAACCGGAAACGTCTTCTCGTTAGCAGCACCCTCAAACGATGTCCAAGAAGGCTCCTCTTCCACGCACCCGGTAAGAATCGCGACAGCGACACTGAATAGCACCAATAGAGCAAGCCATTTATTTCGCCGCATGATCTTCCCTCCTTACCAGCCTGATTGACTATACAAAATCCTATAATGGAGTTTGCATAATTCTGCAATATAGCAGCGTATGTGTATGGGATTCAATACCTATATTATACAGGGTTTGCTCTTACATTCCGTAACAAAAATGTTACCTTCCTTTTGTAAGGATATTTCCAAATTACATCTATATGCAAAAAAAGAACCATAATCTTAATAAGATCATGGTTCTCTACTTGTTGCTTGGCAACGTCCTACTCTCCCAGGACCCTGCGGTCCAAGTACCATCGGCGCTGGAGGGCTTAACGGTCGTGTTCGGGATGGGTACGTGTGGAACCCCTCCGCTATCGCCACCAAACATGAATTTGCCTCGCAAATTCTAACTTCAAGGTTACACCCTGAAAACTGGATCCGAAACTTCCTTGCGCCTTATCTTTAGGATAAGCCCTCGACCGATTAGTATTGGTCAGCTCCATGCATTACTGCACTTCCACCCCCAACCTATCTACCTCGTCGTCTTCAAGGGGTCTTACATACTGGGAAATCTCATCTTGAGGGGGGCTTCACGCTTAGATGCTTTCAGCGCTTATCCCTTCCGTACATAGCTACCCAGCGGTGCTCCTGGCGGAACAACTGGTACACCAGCGGTACGTCCATCCCGGTCCTCTCGTACTAAGGACAGCTCCTCTCAAATTTCCTACGCCCACGACAGATAGGGACCGAACTGTCTCACGACGTTCTGAACCCAGCTCGCGTACCGCTTTAATGGGCGAACAGCCCAACCCTTGGGACCTACTTCAGCCCCAGGATGCGATGAGCCGACATCGAGGTGCCAAACCTCCCCGTCGATGTGGACTCTTGGGGGAGATAAGCCTGTTATCCCCAGGGTAGCTTTTATCCGTTGAGCGATGGCCCTTCCATGCGGTACCACCGGATCACTAAGCCCGACTTTCGTCCCTGCTCGACTTGTAGGTCTCGCAGTCAAGCTCCCTTCTGCCTTTGCACTCTTCGAATGATTTCCAACCATTCTGAGGGAACCTTGGGGCGCCTCCGTTACTCTTTAGGAGGCGACCGCCCCAGTCAAACTGCCCACCTGACACTGTCCTCGCACCGGATCACGGTACCAAGTTAGAACCTAGATACGATCAGGGTGGTATCCCAAGGATGCCTCCCTTCAAGCTGGCGCTCAAAGTTCTACGGCTCCCACCTATCCTGTACAGATCGTACCCAAATTCAATATCAAGCTGCAGTAAAGCTCCATGGGGTCTTTCCGTCTTGTCGCGGGTAACCTGCATCTTCACAGGTATTAAAATTTCACCGGATCTCTCGTTGAGACAGCGCCCAAGTCGTTACGCCATTCGTGCGGGTCAGAATTTACCTGACAAGGAATTTCGCTACCTTAGGACCGTTATAGTTACGGCCGCCGTTTACTGGGGCTTCGGTTCATAGCTTCGCCCGAAGGCTTACCACTCCCCTTAACCTTCCAGCACCGGGCAGGCGTCAGCCCGTATACTTCGCCTTGCGGCTTCGCACAGACCTGTGTTTTTGCTAAACAGTCGCTTGGGCCTTTTCACTGCGGCCCCCTCGGGCTATTCACCCTACCGAGGCACCCCTTCTCCCGAAGTTACGGGGTCATTTTGCCGAGTTCCTTAACGAGAGTTCTTCCGCGCGCCTTAGAATTCTCTTCTCGCCTACCTGTGTCGGTTTGCGGTACGGGCACCTTCTCCTGGCTAGAGGCTTTTCTTGGCAGTCTGAGATCATGACCTTCGCTACTATAATTTTCGCTCCCCATCACAGCCCAGCCTTCACGATGTGCGGATTTGCCTACACATCAGCCTCACTGCTTAGACGGACATCCATCAGTCCGCGTCACTACCCTACTGCGTCACCCCATTGCTCATAACGGATTACGGTGGTACAGGAATTTCTACCTGTTGTCCTTCGACTACGCCTATCGGCCTCGCCTTAGGTCCCGACTTACCCTGAGCGGACGAACCTTCCTCAGGAACCCTTAGGCTTTCGGCGGATCTGATTCTCACAGATCTTTTCGTTACTCATACCGGCATTCTCACTTGAATGCAGTCCAGCGCTCCTTCCGGTACACCTTCAACCCGCATTCAACGCTCCCCTACCCCTGATGCAAAGCATCAAGCCATAGCTTCGGTGGTGTGTTTAGCCCCGTTACATTTTCGGCGCAGAGTCACTCGACCAGTGAGCTATTACGCACTCTTTCAATGGTGGCTGCTTCTAAGCCAACATCCTGGTTGTCTGTGCAACTCCACATCCTTTCCCACTTAACACACACTTGGGGACCTTAGCTGATGGTCTGGGCTGTTTCCCTTTCGACAATGGATCTTAGCACTCACTGTCTGACTCCCGGAACTAAATCTATGGCATTCGGAGTTTGACTGAGCTTGGTAACCCTTGCGGGCCCCGCACCCAATCAGTGCTCTACCTCCACGATTCTTTTTTCCGAGGCTAGCCCTAAAGCTATTTCGGGGAGAACCAGCTATCTCCGGGTTCGATTGGAATTTCTCCGCTACCCCCACCTCATCCCCGCATTTTTCAACATGCGTGGGTTCGGGCCTCCAGTGCGTGTTACCGCACCTTCACCCTGGACAGGGGTAGATCACCCGGTTTCGGGTCTACGTCCACGTACTCATTCGCCCTATTCAGACTCGCTTTCGCTGCGGCTTCAGCTCTTCACCTTAACCTTGCACGGGAACGTAACTCGCCGGTTCATTCTACAAAAGGCACGCCATCACCCATAGATCGGGCTCTGACTTCTTGTAAGCACACGGTTTCAGGATCTATTTCACTCCCCTTCCGGGGTGCTTTTCACCTTTCCCTCACGGTACTGCTTCACTATCGGTCGCCAGGGAGTATTTAGCCTTGGCAGATGGTCCTGCCGGATTCATACGGGGTTTCACGTGCCCCGCACTACTCGGGATACGTCTCGGAGGGAACAAGTTTTGAATTACAGGGCTTTTACCTTCTCTGGCGGGCCTTTCCAGACCTCTTCATCTAACCGGTTCCTTTGTAACTCCATGTGAGACGTCCCACAACCCCAAGGAGCAAGCTCCTTGGTTTGGGCTAATCCGCGTTCGCTCGCCGCTACTGACGGAATCACTATTGTTTTCTCTTCCTCAGGGTACTTAGATGTTTCAGTTCCCCTGGTCTGCCTCTCACTCACCTATGAATTCAGTGAGTAGTGACTGTCGATGAAGACAGCCGGGTTTCCCCATTCGGACATCCCCGGATCAAAGCTTGCTTACAGCTCCCCGAGGCTTTATCGTTGTTCGCCACGTCCTTCGTCGGCTCCTGGCGCCTAGGCATCCTCCGTGTGCTCTTTGTAGCTTAACCTAGACTTTTCTTTCGCAGAAAGAAAATGTCGATGTTTAATAAGAAAATGATTTTTGCTACAAGCAAAATATCTTTCCTTATCTGCTACCTTTATTTCACTTGTTTACACAAGATCAGCTTAAAGGAATATTCTAAAACGCAATTTCGTTTCGGTATCCAGTTTTCAAGGTGCAATTCGAGAGTTTGAACTCTCAAAACTGAGCAACGAGTGAGTAGTTTTTGAAGCTTACGCTTCATATTTGAATGTTTCCATTGCAGGAAACGATTCTCCATAGAAAGGAGGTGATCCAGCCGCACCTTCCGATACGGCTACCTTGTTACGACTTCACCCCAATCATCTACCCCACCTTCGGCGGCTGGCTCCTTGCGGTTACCTCACCGACTTCGGGTGTTGTAAACTCTCGTGGTGTGACGGGCGGTGTGTACAAGACCCGGGAACGTATTCACCGCGGCATGCTGATCCGCGATTACTAGCAATTCCGACTTCATGTAGGCGAGTTGCAGCCTACAATCCGAACTGAGACCGGCTTTTCTAGGATTGGCTCCACCTCGCGGCTTCGCTTCCCGTTGTACCGGCCATTGTAGTACGTGTGTAGCCCAGGTCATAAGGGGCATGATGATTTGACGTCATCCCCACCTTCCTCCGGTTTGTCACCGGCAGTCTGCTTAGAGTGCCCAGCTTGACCTGCTGGCAACTAAGCATAAGGGTTGCGCTCGTTGCGGGACTTAACCCAACATCTCACGACACGAGCTGACGACAACCATGCACCACCTGTCTCCTCTGTCCCGAAGGAAAGGCCTATCTCTAGACCGGTCAGAGGGATGTCAAGACCTGGTAAGGTTCTTCGCGTTGCTTCGAATTAAACCACATACTCCACTGCTTGTGCGGGTCCCCGTCAATTCCTTTGAGTTTCAGTCTTGCGACCGTACTCCCCAGGCGGAATGCTTAATGTGTTAACTTCGGCACCAAGGGTATCGAAACCCCTAACACCTAGCATTCATCGTTTACGGCGTGGACTACCAGGGTATCTAATCCTGTTTGCTCCCCACGCTTTCGCGCCTCAGCGTCAGTTACAGCCCAGAGAGTCGCCTTCGCCACTGGTGTTCCTCCACATCTCTACGCATTTCACCGCTACACGTGGAATTCCACTCTCCTCTTCTGCACTCAAGCTCCCCAGTTTCCAGTGCGACCCGAAGTTGAGCCTCGGGATTAAACACCAGACTTAAAGAGCCGCCTGCGCGCGCTTTACGCCCAATAATTCCGGACAACGCTTGCCCCCTACGTATTACCGCGGCTGCTGGCACGTAGTTAGCCGGGGCTTTCTTCTCAGGTACCGTCACTCTTGTAGCAGTTACTCTACAAGACGTTCTTCCCTGGCAACAGAGCTTTACGATCCGAAAACCTTCATCACTCACGCGGCGTTGCTCCGTCAGGCTTTCGCCCATTGCGGAAGATTCCCTACTGCTGCCTCCCGTAGGAGTCTGGGCCGTGTCTCAGTCCCAGTGTGGCCGATCACCCTCTCAGGTCGGCTACGCATCGTCGCCTTGGTAGGCCATTACCCCACCAACTAGCTAATGCGCCGCAGGCCCATCCACAAGTGACAGATTGCTCCGTCTTTCCTCCTTCTCCCATGCAGAAAAAGGATGTATCGGGTATTAGCTACCGTTTCCGGTAGTTATCCCTGTCTTGTGGGCAGGTTGCCTACGTGTTACTCACCCGTCCGCCGCTAGATTATTTAGAAGCAAGCTTCTAAATAATCCCGCTCGACTTGCATGTATTAGGCACGCCGCCAGCGTTCGTCCTGAGCCAGGATCAAACTCTCCATTAAAGACCAACCGAAGTTGGTTATAGAAAGAGCGATTAGCTCATTTGAAACTGACGAGATAAAATATCTCAATGTTGATTTTGCGAACAAAATCAGTTCACTCACTCGTTGTTCAGTTTTCAAAGATCAAACATTCTTTGTCCGCTTCAGGATTTCTTCCATTCCCCTCAGCAACTTTTATAGTATATCATGTCATTCAGGTTTGTGTCAACACTTTTTTTAAGAGTGTTTTCTGCTTCTTTTATTTCAACACTTGAAGCGACAAGAAAGAATATATCATAAATCCACTATATTGTGCAACTGTTTTTTTAAAAAAACTCAGTTAAGTAACAATACACTCGATATAAAGCTCTCTTTGAAGCATCAGGTTAATGATCTCGCCATCTACTTGAATCAACGGACGAGTCGGGTGGTCTCGATCAGCAAATATAATTTCCCCTGTACGGTTATCATTGAGACGCACCTTGGTCCCATTATTAAATTGGGTTAGCTTTTGAATGAAGACTTGCACGACACTTGCGTCCAGCTTTCCAAATGATTCCGATTTGATTTGCTCTAGAACCAGATACGGTGATTGGGCAGGTCGGTATGTTTTCTCCAGAGTCATGGCATGGAATACATCAGCCACCCCTACGATTTTAGCGTATATGTGGATTTGCTCCCCTTTAAGACGCAATGGATATCCAGTACCGTCCACTTTCTCGTGATGCTGAAGAGCTGCCAAACGCACACCTTCGTTAATAGCCTTCACATTTTTAAGCAATTGGTATCCTAGTGATGTATGGCGGCGTACTTCTTCTTGCTCTTCCCGCGTTAGTTGGGAGGGCTTGTACAGAATGGACGGGTCCATCTTAGCATTCCCTATATCATGAAGCAATCCGGCAAAAGCCACCTGCATCCAATCCTTTTGAGGCAACCCAATCCATTGTGCAATGGAGTAAGAGGTAAGGGAGGTTAGCACGGCATTGTGAAAAATATAGTCCACTTCGATCATAGCAGGCGGAGTATAGGTCATTACATTATAGCGTTGGATATGCGCCAGCAAGGACTCTAGTTGTCCCCGCAACTCATATATAGATAAATTAGAGACGAGCACTGATTGAAACGCATTCTTAACAAGCATCACCATTTTGTCATACTCATCCTGGAATTGTTCAGATTCATCTCGCCCATCTAACGAAGCTCCCTGCGATTCAGCTGTCCCAGATCGAACAGTGGTAGGCTCGCTACCGGATTTTGCAATATCATCCGTCCCTACCTCTACTTGTTGAATCAGGAACGCCTCTAAAATCTCTAAGTCACGTGGTAGCAGAATTCGCCCTTTCGGTAGTAGCAAGCTGCCCATTTCAGTAAAAACGTCGCTTTGCAATTTAAGTCCTGCTTTTAATTCGGATACGGGTACAGTTGTCATGGTCAACCTCTCTGTTCTCACAACAGCTGCTCCAGCTGCCAGTTATGATGTCATTATATTACTTGGAAATGATCCTGTACATTCATTTTATGCCATTTAAAAACGTACTGGTCTGAATTGGTCAGCCTGAACAAGAAAAAAAGACTCTCTTGACCAAATAGCCAGAGAGTCTCTTCAATCTACATTTGTTGTTTCTATATTCAGGGCTTATTCGTTCTCAGAAGATTCTGAATCGTTACCTTCCGTATCTTCTGTATTCACTTCAAGAGTTGGTTCAGCAGATGATAGAGTTGGCTCCTCACCAGTTCCTCCATCCTCTAATAAATCCTCAAGCAGTTCATCTTGCTCCTCATTCTTGTTCGCACGACAAACCGTTGCAACCGAATCATCATCGCGAATATTAATCAGTCTTACCCCTTGCGTATTCCGACCCATCGTGGAGATTTCCCCCATGCTAGTCCGGATCAAGGTGCCACTAGCTGTAATAATCATCAAGTCCTCTTCGGCTTTTACAACCTTGAGGCCGACAACTGGACCATTTTTATCGGTAACGTTAATCGTCTTGATCCCCTTGCCCCCACGGCTCTGGATACGATAATCCACAGCAGGGGTACGTTTGCCATAACCCTTGGCTGTTACGATCAGAATATCCAGGTCGGTATTGACGATATCCATGCCGATTACAGCATCACTTTCATCAAGACTAATCCCTTTAACTCCTGTAGCACTACGTCCCATAGATCGTACATCACTTTCAGGGAAACGGATAGACATACCTTGTGCTGTGCCGATAATCATTTCCTGCTGTCCATCAGTCAGCTTCACTTCGATCAGGGCGTCATCTTCGCGCAAGTTAATGGCAATCAGGCCGCCTTTGCGGATATTCGCATAGTCATCAAGAGGTGTTTTCTTAATAATCCCATGTTGGGTCGCAAAGAATAGATAACTGTCCTCCACAAATTCCTCAATTGGAATTACCGCATTGATCGACTCACCCTGTTCAATCTGAATCAGGTTAATAATCGGTGTCCCCCGAGCTGTCCGGCTTAAGTCTGGAATCTCATAGGCCTTAATCCGGTATACCTTGCCCTTGTCCGTAAAGAATAACAAATGATGATGTGAATTCGTAATGAACAAATGCTCTACGAAGTCCTCATCCTTGGTATCCATACCTACTACACCACGACCACCACGTTTTTGACTGCGATACGTAGTAACAGGAAGGCGTTTGATATATCCTGTATGGGTTACAGTAATAATAACGTCTTCACGCGGAATGAGATCCTCATCAAGAATACTTTCTTCACCCACTGTAATCTCAGTGCGACGATCATCGGCGAAGCGTCCTTTCAGCTCATTCAGCTCTTCGCTAATGATGTTGAGTACCAGATGCTCATTCGCCAAAATTTCACGGTATTCCATTATCTTTTGAATTAGCTCGTTATATTCGTTCTCGATCTTCTCACGTTCCAAACCGGTTAAGCGTTGCAGACGCATATCGAGAATAGCCTGAGCCTGCTCAAGAGTCAGCGAGAAACGCTCAATCAGTCCTTCACGGGCTGCTTCTGCAGTTTGGGAAGAACGAATCAAGGAAATAACTTCGTCCAGATGGTCAAGAGCAATACGCAAGCCTTCCAGAATGTGTGCTCTAGCTTCGGCTTTTTTCAGATCGAATTCTGTCCGACGACGAATAACCTCAACCTGATGCTTGAGATAATAATACAAGACATCTTTCAGGTTCAAAATCTTCGGCTCATTGTTTACAATCGCAAGCATATTGATACCAAAATTGGACTGCATGGCTGTATGTTTAAACAAATTATTCAGAACGACGTTCGGGTTCACATCTCTACGCAACTCGATAACGATACGCATACCCGTACGGTCGGATTCATCTCGAAGATCCGTAATGCCTTCAATACGCTTGTCACGTACTAATTCAGCAATTTTCTCGACCAGGCGAGCCTTGTTCACTTGGTAAGGCAGTTCATGCACGATAATCCGTGCTTTATTGCCAATCTCTTCTATGGTGGTCTTCGCACGCATGGTCACAGATCCGCGGCCAGTCTGATACGCCTGGCGAATGCCTGAGCGACCTAAGATATAACCTGCTGTCGGGAAATCCGGCCCTTGAATGTAATCCATAAGTTCCATCGGCGTAATGTCAGGGTTTTCGATCAGCGCTTGTACACCATCGATAACCTCTCCCAAGTTATGCGGAGGAATATTGGTTGCCATACCAACTGCAATCCCGCCGACACCGTTAACCAGCAAGTTAGGATAACGTGCAGGCAATACGACAGGCTCGTTCTCTTCACCATCGTAGTTAGGCATAAAATCAACGGTCTCTTTGTTCAAATCACGGAGCATTTCCATGGCTATCTTGGACAGCCGTGCTTCAGTGTAACGCATTGCTGCTGCCATATCTCCATCCACGGAGCCAAAGTTACCGTGTCCATCCACCAACATATAACGCAAGGAAAAATCCTGCGCCATCCGCACCATCGTATCATACACAGCCGTATCACCATGAGGGTGGTACTTACCGATAACTTCACCGACGATTCTTGCCGATTTTTTATAAGGCTTATCTGGCGACATGCCTAGCTCGGACATCGCGTACAGAATACGACGGTGTACCGGCTTCAGTCCGTCCCGCACATCAGGCAAGGCACGGCTAACAATAATACTCATGGCATAATCCATAAAGGATTCGCGCATTTCCACTCCGATATCCCTATTGATGATTTGCGAGTTATTTTGATCCGCCATGCTGGTCCTCCTTCTCATCCTTCAATACAGCGCTCTCTATGTGAAAAGCCTAACAAGACACTGCCTATATACTCCGCTCCTTGCGCAGGATTTTGGCTGAAATCCTCATCTGTATAATTATATTACTTTCACAAAAAGAGCACAATTAAACGCATTTGTCCTCTTTACAGCGTAAAACCCTCGTCATTCCCCTTCTGCCTGTAGCAGATTGCTATTTTCTTGTACAACTTACAAGCCCTGATTATAACAAATTCCCCTGAACTGGGGATTAGCCCCCACCCTAAGGGCCTTTTCCACATACAATACGTATACGGTCAGGGTTCTACTTAGCAAAATTCCGAAAAACGCCGTATTTCTCTATTATATCATTGTTTTACGCGCTTGTCCTTTAGTTTCCCTTGTTTTGTTAAAGGGTGTGAATTCCAGGTACATGACTCATATTTCGAAAAGAAAGGGATGAGAATACTTGTCTATTCAGCGAGTATCCAGTAAGTGGGCCAAAACAAATGCCATTCTTCCCCATCCAACATTGGCCGCTTATATACCGGAAACACGTTTGTACACGTTTGAGCACCTGAATGAAATGTTGGCGGTGTATGGAACTGTCTATATTAAGCCGGATAATGGTACTTATGGTAAAGGGGTTATGCGCGCAGAAAGGCAGACAGAGCAGCTTCCGCCGACAGAAGAAGGAATCATCGAGGAGAGAACTTGGTATGTGCTTCGCTATGAAGTAGATATCCTCACCTTTGAAAGTCTGGATGAGTTGCATAGGGTGGTTTCTTCTCGTATAAAGAAACGTCCATATCTAATACAGCGCGGAATTCCTCTTCTTCAGCATGAAGCCCGTCCCTTCGATCTGAGGGTATTAACCCAGATGAACTTGAGGCGTCAATGGGAAACAACGCTTATTGTAGGACGTGTAGCTGCTCCTGACAAAGTCGTCACCAATCATCACAGCGGTGGGACAACGCGCTTTTTCAATGAATTGGTGGCTCCATACATGGATGTAAAGGAAGCCGTTCGACTGGAGCAAAAATTATCGAAAATGGGCGAGCGAGTAGCTTGGCAGCTACAAAAAAGATACCCTCGTTTAAGGGAAATCGGGTTAGATGTAGGATTGGACCAGCAAAACTATCCGTGGATTTTGGAGGTCAATACAAGACCAGCCATCAAAGTGTTCGCTTCTCTCCCAAACAAAAGCCTCTATCATAAAATATTCAGATATGCAGTAGGCTACGGCCGGTATACGGCATCCACAGGTAAACCTGTACGCTCTAAGAAAAAGGCCTAAAACATTGAAATTAAATATTCAAATCCATCCGGGCTGGTTAATGACAAGAAAAGGGACGCCCCATTTGGGCGCCCCTTGTGCACTCTTTCCTATACAATCCTAGTGAACAGATAACATAGCCATCAGGATGGAATAACACACATTAGAAATCTAGGTTTTTCACGTACTTCGCATGTTCTTGGATAAAGTCGCGGCGAGGTTCTACATTGTCACCCATTAAGGTATTGAACAGCGTATCAGCCAGCATCGCGTCACTGACAGTTACCTGCAGCATTGTACGGCTCTCTGGGTCCATCGTGGTTTCCCAAAGTTGGGTGGCATTCATCTCACCCAAACCTTTATATCGCTGTACATTGTACTTCGCATTTTCTCCAAATTCCTTAATGATCTCGTCACGTTCCGCCTCAGAGTTCGCATAACGAACAACTTTGTTACGCTCAACTTTGAATAGTGGTGGCTGAGCAATGTATATATAGCCCGCATCAATGATTTTGCGCATGTAGCGATAGAAGAACGTCAGCAACAATGTGCGAATATGAGCACCATCGACATCGGCATCTGTCATGATAATGACCTTGTGGTAACGGGCTTTGGTGATGTCAAAATCATCTCCGATCCCTGTACCCATTGCTGTTACCATCGAACGTATTTCATCACTGGACAAAATACGGTCCAAGCGTGCCTTTTCAACATTCAGGATTTTACCGCGAATTGGCAAAATCGCTTGAAAGTGACGATCACGCCCCTGCTTGGCCGATCCCCCTGCTGAGTCACCTTCGACGATGTACAATTCACTGATCGAAGCGTCCTTAGAGGAGCAATCCGCCAGCTTACCTGGGAGCGAACTAATTTCCAACGCACTTTTGCGACGTGTAAGTTCACGCGCTTTGCGCGCTGCTTCCCGGGCTCGAGCTGCTTGTAATGATTTATCAACCACACGGCGGGAGACGGACGGGTTCTCCTCCAGGAATTCCTGGAGTTTCTCTGCGAACAGAGACTCGACAATTCCTCGCACTTCACTGTTGCCGAGCTTTGTTTTAGTCTGACCCTCAAACTGTGGTTCTGGGATTTTGACGGAGATGATCGCTGTCAAACCTTCGCGTACATCGTCACCAGTCAAATTGGCGTTGTTATCCTTAATCAAGCCATTTTTGCGTGCATAATCGTTAATAATCCGGGTTAATGCACTCTTGAAACCTGATTCATGAGTTCCGCCCTCATGGGTGTTGATATTGTTGGCAAAAGAATAAATATTCTCGGTATAGCTGTCGTTATATTGCAATGCAACTTCGACCTGAATCATGTCACGAGAGCCTTCGACATAAATCGGCTGTTCATGCAGTGCTTCTCTTTTTTGATTCAGAAACTGCACATATTCACTGATTCCACCCTCATAGTGAAATGTATCGCTGGCGCCTGTCCGTTCATCGGTCAAGCTAATTGCAATGCCCTTGTTCAGGAAAGCCAGCTCACGAATCCGCGTCTGCAGCGTATCATAGTCATATACGGTCGTTTCGGTAAAGATTTGTTCGTCCGGATAGAAGGTCGTTTGGGTACCTGTCTCTTCTGTATCACCGATGACTCTGACATCATACTGTGGAGCACCACGATGGTATTCCTGCTCATATACATGTCCATCCCGTTTGACATGAACGATCATTTTGCTGGAGAGAGCGTTCACCACGGATACACCAACCCCGTGCAGACCACCAGACACCTTGTACCCTCCGCCTCCGAATTTACCACCTGCGTGAAGTACGGTCATTACGACTTCCAGCGCTGATTTTTTCATTTTGGCGTGTTCACTTACCGGAATACCGCGGCCGTTATCTGTAACGGTAATGCTATTATCTTTGTGAACGACAACTTGAATGCTGTTACAATAACCCGCCAGCGCTTCGTCAATACTGTTGTCCACAACTTCCCAGACCAGATGATGGAGCCCCTTGACGCTCGTGGAGCCAATATACATCCCGGGACGTTTCCGAACCGCTTCCAGGCCTTCGAGGACCTGAATCTCGCCCGCATCATAAGACGGTTGATTCATAGACATGCCTTTCACCTACTTCTATAGATTTCTATGGTTAAGCATTGGCAACAAACTGGTTTGCCCGCTTTTTGAGTGTTGTTGAGGAGATGGGGGAATAATACACCGTATTCTGAGTCACTACGATGGACTTGGCTTCCTCTTCGCCAATCATCTCGACATGCTTTTGCTGCTGAGCGTGGTTCACGTATTGTTTGGAGATTTTAGAGGATTTTTCAATCGAGATATCGAAAATAGCCACAAGCTCTGACGAGCGGATGATCTTTTCTCCACCCAGATGAATATACATACCGGTCACTCACTCCTTAGTGTTCCACATGCCCGTCGTGGACGTGATAAATATGGGCACCCTTAAGTCGTTCTGCGTTCAACGTCTCAATCCCGGTTGCCGTGATAAAGGTCTGTACCTTGCTTTGGAAAGTCTCGATCAGCTGAGTCTGACGATAGGGGTCCAGCTCGGACAATACATCATCCAGCAGCAGGATAGGATACTCCCCAATTTCCTCATGAATTAATTCTATTTCGGCCAGCTTCAAAGACAGGGCCGTCGTCCGCTGCTGCCCCTGAGAGCCATACGTATGCACTTCTCTGCCGTTAATGGCAAAGGCCAAATCATCACGATGGGGTCCCGCCAAAGTCATGCCACGGCGGATTTCCTGTTCCCTCATTTGGGATAACTTTATCATAAATCGCTCCAATAAGACAGCTTCATCTTCTTCCTCTGGCTCACCGAAAGAGGGAACATAGGCTAATTTTAACTCTTCTGTCCCACCTGCAATCCCTTCATGAATGGCTTGGGCCCACTTTTGTAGCTTTGTTATAAATTGTTTCCGCTTTTTTACAATTTTAACACCATGCTCAACAAGTTGCTCATTCCATACCTCCAGCATCAGCTGCACGGACGCCATATCTTTCCCCCAAGCTTGCTTGAGCAGGTTATTCCGCTGAACCAGCACTTTCTGATATTGCTGCAAATGATACAAATATCCTGGCGCAACTTGTCCAATTTCCATGTCAAGAAACCGGCGGCGAACCCCCGGTGTTCCTTTGACAATTTCCAGATCCTCGGGCGCAAACATGACCACGTTTAACGAACCGATAAAATCGCTCAGCTTTCGCTGCTCTAGCCCGTTGATCTTTGCTTTTTTGCCTTGTGTGGATAACGAGAGATCCAATCTGATTTTCCCGTATTTCTTATCCACATCAGCAGCTAGATGTGTGGAAGTAGCCCCGAAAGAAATTAATTCCTTGTCACGGGACGTTCGGTGACTTTTAGTTAAGGCTAATACAAAAATCGCCTCAACCAGATTCGTTTTGCCTTGCGCATTTTGTCCGATCAGCAAATTAACGGGCCCGAATTCATTCAGCTCCAGCTGTTTATAGTTCCGGTACTGCTGCAAAACAATGTTGTTCACAAACACATAGGGTCCCCCTTGTTATTCCGCACCTAAAAGGAGTCCTTGCCGTTCAGGCGATCATGCTCCTGCCGTAACCTCGAAACGTCCAATGTCCTCTACTTCTACGGTATCGCCTGGGTACAATTTTCTTCCGCGACGTTCTTCTGGCTCACCATTAACGCGGACTTGCCCCTCCTGCAGTAGGGCTTTAGCCATGCCTCCTGTGGACACACAATCGGCTAATTTCAAAAATTGGTCGAGCTTGATGTATTCGGTCTGTATAGATATTGGTTTCAAGGCCTGTTCATCCTTTCGCTTGTTCGGGTGGGTGACGCTAGTTGGTTGTGCGATATGGCAGGATGATATACAGCGCATTGCTGGAATCTGCCGGTTTTAAAATAATGGGGCTCATAATGCCGGTAAAAGCAATCGTCAGCTGCTCGCTGTCAATTACCTTCAGCACGTCGAGCATATATTTGGAGTTGAACGAGATTTTGAGTGGCTCTCCCTCAAATTTGGATACATTTACTTCCTCACGCACTTTACCAAGTTCAGATGAGCTGGAGGAAATCTCTAGATCACCGTTTTCCAACGATTGCATTTTTACAATATTCGTTTTTTCCTCACGGGACAGCAAATAAGCACGGTCAATAGACTCGCTCAAACTTTTTGTGTCCACAATCAGTTCTGTTTTGTAGGAAGTCGGAATAATTCTAGAAGTATCAGGATAGGTGCCGTCCAAGATGCGAGAGTAAAATAACACGCGATCCACCTTAAATAATACCTGATTGTCCGCTACGACGATATCCACAAGCATATTTTGATCCGGAATAATTCTGCTCAGCTCATTGAGCGTTTTGCCTGCAATGACAACATTGCTAAAACGCAAGCCTTCAGACGTCTCCAAATGAGCGCTGCGGGTGGCAAGGCGGTGGCGGTCCGTTGCGACAAATTTCAATTCGCCCTCAGCCAGATTCCACAATACACCAGTCAAAATAGGTGTCGTTTCATGGGTAGAGATGGAGAATACCGTCTGTTTAATCATATTTTTAAGCAAATCACCTGGCACAGAGATCACTTGATTTTCTTCAATGTTGGGAAGCACCGGAAATTCTTCAGGGTCCAAACCAACGATCTGAATTTCAGTAGCACCGGATGAGATAAAGGTTTGGAATTGGTCTTTTACCTCCATACGGATCTCCTGAGACGGCAACTTTTTGATAATTTCGACAAAGAATTTAGCGGGTAGCACTACACTGCCGGGTTGTTCGATCTGAACGACCGTTTGGTCACCATCCTCCATCGGAATAAAGGATTGAATAGAGATGTCTGTATCGCTGGCGGTCAGTGTGACTCCCTGGTGATTCACATCCAGCTTAATACCACTCAAAATTGGAATTGTCGTTCGACTGGATATCGCTTTGGATACATGTTGTATGGCCTCGTTCAAAACGTTTTTCAGAATGCTAATCTTCATAAGTTCCTCCTACGGGTTTTAATCCTTCAAGCACGCGTTGACGCGGGCCTTATATAGGTGATGTATATCTTTAAAATATATTAGTAATAGTAATAGGCGCACTGAATATGTGGATAACTATCTGTGACCCTAATAAAATCAAGCCTATCCACATGTGTATAAATTGTGTATAGGCTCTGAACTTGTTCAGGTTGGATTTTTGATTTTTTCTATTAGGTTGTTGATAACTTTAAATAGATCCTGATCCACTTGAATGGATTTGGAGATTTTTTCGTGCGCATGAATGACAGTCGTATGATCACGTCCGCCGAAAGCTTCACCGATTTTCGGCAAAGAATAGTCGGTTAGCTCACGGGAAAGATACATGGCAATCTGCCGTGGGAAAGCCACAGCCTTCGTCCGTTTACGCGCTTTGAAATCTTCCAGCCGTAGATTATAAAATTCCCCGACTTGATGCTGTATATCCTGAATCGTGATCATTTTTGGACGGCTGGATGGGATAATATCCTTTAACGCCTCAGCCGCGAGATGGCTTGATACATCCTGATTGGTTAAGGAAGAATAAGCGACAACGCGAATGAGCGCTCCTTCCAGCTCACGGATGTTTGTATCAATTTGATTCGCGATATACATCATGGCCTCATTAGGAATATCCAGGTTTTCCGCCCGCGCCTTTTTCCGAAGAATAGCAATTCTCGTCTCCAAATCCGGCGGTTGAATATCCGTAATCAGTCCCCACTCGAAGCGAGAGCGCAGCCGTTCTTCCAGCGTTGGAATTTCTTTAGGCGGCCGATCGCTTGAGATTATAATCTGCTTGCGTTCCTCATGAAGCGCATTGAAGGTATGGAAAAATTCCTCTTGCGTCGATTCCTTGCCCGCAATGAATTGAATATCATCAATGAGCAAAATATCAATGTTGCGATATTTATTCCGGAAACTTTCTCCACGGTTGTCACGGATGGCATTAATGAATTCATTCGTAAACTTCTCCGACGATAAATAAACGACCTTGCTGGTCGGATTGTGCTCCAAAATATAGTGTCCGATAGCATGCATCAGATGCGTTTTCCCCAGACCTACACCACCGTATAGAAACAGCGGATTGTAAGCTTTGGCCGGCGCCTCGGCGACGGCCAGCGATGCCGCATGGGCAAAACGGTTCCCCGATCCGATGACAAATGTATCGAATGTATATTTGGGATTCAGCATATGGGACACAGCTTCTTCTTGAACGACTGGCTGCTGCTGAGGTTGTTGCTGAAGGTCGACCTCGGCGGGCTTGTTCTCTTCAATAACGAACTTGACCTCTAAATGCTTGCCCAAAATCTCATAAACCGTTGCTCCGACTAACTTGGTATAGCGGCTTTCAAGCCATTCCACGGCAAAAGTTGTCGGTGCAGAAATCACAATGGAGTGGTCATTTAGTTTCGCTGCCTTGGTAGCCTTAAACCAAGTATCGTAACTCGGCTTACTCAGCTTGGTTTGTATAATGGATAGAATTTGCTGCCATAGTTCAGAGGTATGGCTGTCCACAGACGTCACTCCTTTTAAATCCTGACATTTTACCGAATTAAGCTGCAGAGAGCTGCTCTCGGCGCTTCGGCAAAACGCCTAAAATCACAAAAATATTGTTTGAAGGCCATAAAAAGACATACCGCCGCCTAAATCATGCGGCAGTGTAGTGAGAGAACGCAGCACAAAATGCCCTGAAAAATAGTAATGGAAAATTCCACTGCTGATCAGCAGAAGAAGGGCGATATTTCTCAGGAGGGAATGTGCGGCACGATCCGTTCTCTTGATCCCGCAGGCCAAAACGGGACAGCAATATGTCGAAATCAAATGAAAAATGTAGAATATATCCCCAGAATCCCGAATCCGCACAAAAATAAAAAGATGGATAAATTGAACTTGTTCACAACTTTATCCACAGGGTGTTGATAATATGGAGGGTAAAACAACATATTCACATTCAAAAGTAATATCATCATAGCAAAAGAAGCCTTGTATTTCAATGACTCGTGGTTATTTATCCACAAATTCAATCTGTTGTGTACAATTTTTATTCACAACACAAGATATTGTTTATAATTTGTTCAGTTTTCGACAATAACTCTTTTTCACTCTAAAATGTTATGCACAGGTTATGACCATTTAAATCACAATTCCATTCTTTTTGTGGATCTGTGTATAACACCTGTTGCCTTTTGGTTACAGCGGCTTGTTTTTGTGTTGAAAATTTCCGGTAACGTTTCCGACATTATTTTTGGTAAATCAGATGGTGGGGATCTGAAACGACGTGGGTTCAAATGCGGAAATAAATAAATGAAAAAAAAGCAGTTAAAAGAGCAGTATATGTGAGGGACGAAATTCACAGTAAAATGTTGATGAATCTTGATCATGGAGAAGAAGCGAAAAATCAGGAATAAAGGGGAAGAAAAGAGTAGAGTGAATGATGGGGAAAGACGGAGAGGGTTTTTGAATGTGAAAAAGAGGGAGAGAATTCAGAAGTACATTGACTTTGGCCGCTATTTGTGGTTAAATGTACAAAGGTGTTTTTTGTGGAGATTGCTATGTTAGGTATATTCCATATAAAACGTATTCCTTGTAAGGAGGTGCAGCACAATGAGACCGACTTTCAGACCGAATGTCAGCAAACGTAAAAAAGTTCACGGCTTCCGTAAAAGAATGAGCACGAAGAATGGCCGTAAAGTTTTGGCAGCTCGTCGCCAAAAAGGTAGAAAAGTATTGAGTGCGTAATGCGTGCATAAAGACCACTACGGTGGTCTTTTTTTTCATAATTGAAGTATTTATGGATCGGATTGCTTCTTCTAATTGTAGAAATGTAGTGTAAAAAGAGGGATAAGTCCTGCATCCTGCTCTATATTAGATGAAGTTTTTGAAAACGGATATAAAATAAGCGAGATTACCATGTTGGAATATTGTCCATACTTCTTACTATATAAGAGGTAAGGGTTGCTTACCGATATGTGTAAAAGAGATGAGCAAGGAGAAGCGCCGTGCAAAAAAAATTGCGTCTACGAAACCGGGCGGACTTTGGGCGCGTATACCGCCATGGCAAATCTTTTGCCAACCATCAGTTTGTGGTGTACTGGTTCCGCCGCAGAGAGGTAGAGCAGTTCCGCGTCGGAATTTCGGCTAGCAAGAAGATCGGCAATGCAGTTGTCCGCAACCGGATGCGCAGGATCGTTAAGGAAATCGTGCGCCATCATGAGCAGGAATTGGTGGAGCAGATTGACCTGATTTTTATCGTTCGTAAGGGTGCGGTTACAAAGTCGTATCAAGAGCTGGAGAAAAGCGTGCTGCACGTTTTGCGCAAAGCCTCGCTGCTCAAGTCTACGCGCCGATAATCAGTATCTTTGTCCTACAGGATATGGTATGATTTACGTTGGAATGGATTGGTTAAGAAAGGGGTTATGAAGTGTCGCGTTTGAAGACTCAACGGGGAAAATGGTTCCTCCTGATTGCCTTATTGGCACTTGTTGCTGTGCTGTCTGGATGTACCCAGGCGGCTCACAATTCTTACACGACGGCAGACTTGGCCAATGGATCTTGGTGGCAAAGATATGTCGTTTACTGGTTTTCGTATGCGCTGGATACATTTGCCCAATGGTTCTCTGGAGAATATGGCCTGGCCGTACTGATTCTGGTGATCATCGTGCGTACTATTATTTTGCCGCTTACACTCAAGCAAGTACGCAGTTCCAGAGCAATGCAGGCTATTCAGCCGCAATTAAAAGAAATTCAAGCGAAATACAAGGATACACCTGAGCGAGTCCAGCAAGAAACGATGAAATTGTTTCAAGAAAACAAGGTTAACCCAATGGCGGGCTGTCTGCCTTTGTTAGTACAGATGCCCATTTTTATCGCGCTTTATAATGCCATTTATTATAACTCGGCATTGCGGGATCATGACTTTTTGTGGCTCCAGTTAGGTAAACCGGATCACTTCTTTATCCTGCCGATTCTAGCAGCGATTACGACTTTTATCCAAACTTGGATGATGATGAAAATGAATCCGACACCGCAGCAAGGACCAATGCAATTTTTGCTGTATGTCTATCCGGTGCTGATTCTATTCATGTCGTATAACTTCCCGTCTGCTTTGCCGTTGTACTGGTTCTTCAGTAATATTTACACGATTGTTCAAAACTATTTCCTTTATCGGAATAATGATAAGGACGCAGCATTGGCTAATGTGAAAACAGCCAGTCTCACGAAAACAGGTTCCTCTAATGGTAAGAAAAAAAGTGGTAAAAACACGAAGGGGGCTAAAAAGTCGAGATGACCAAAGTCGTGACATCAGGAAAAACCGTTGAAGATGCTGTAAGACAAGGACTCTCCCAGCTGGGAGTAAGCCGTGAACGGGTAACCGTAAACGTGTTGGAACAGCCGTCAAAAGGATTCCTGGGGTGGCTAGGGGTCAAAAAGGCGAAGGTGGAGCTTACGCTGCTTTCTGAGCCGTCTCCTGAAACCACACACACGGCTGAACCTCATGTATCGGCTGAAGCACCTTCTGACGTGGGACAGGCTGTATCACAAGCTGGGTCTGTTGCGCAGGAAGCGCAGAGGAACATGGAAGCATCCAGGGGACATATAGATCCTTATGAAGAGGCGGTGCGTTTCATCCGTGAAACTGCTGCAGGCATGGGACTGGACGTCGAAGTCGATGTCCGTCATCGCAAGGATGAAAGTACTCTGGATATCTCCGGTCCATCGCTCGGTATGCTAATTGGCCGCAGAGGACAGACATTAGATGCCTTGCAGTACCTGACGAATATTGTTGCTAACCGTCATTCTGATAAATTTATCCGAATTGTGCTGGATGCCGAGCAATTTCGTGCACGTCGGCGGAAAACGCTGGAGGATTTGGCGGAACGATTAGCGAACCAAGCTGTTCGCTATGGCAAGGAAGTGGTACTGGAGCCAATGCCGTCCCAGGAGCGGAAGCTGATTCACGCCAAGCTCCAGCAGCATGCGCTGGTTAGAACATACAGCAAGGGGGACGAGCCTAATCGGCGCGTTGTCATTGCCAAGAAATAATCCGACGCAATGGCTCTCTGCAAGCTGCAGAAGCCATTGCTTTTTTTCTTATATTTCACACTGAACGGGTGCCGTCCTTAATGAAGGGCGGCAATGCCGTTTATACTTGATAGGAGGTAGAAACGATATGCTGAGCGATACCATAGCTGCCATTGCAACGGCTGTCGGCGAGGGCGGCATTGCAGTTGTGCGGGTCAGCGGTCCAGAAGCGGTCACGGAAGTGGAGGCTTTGTTCCGTAGTAAAACGCCCTTAAGTAAGGTTCCGACGCACACGGTACACTATGGACATATTATAGATCCTCAAAGCCAAGAGAAGGTGGAGGAAGTTTTAGTTACAGTGATGCGGGCACCACGCTCTTTTACAACAGAAGATGTGGTAGAGATCAGCACTCATGGCGGGGTGGTAGCCGTTAAACGAGTGATGGATTTGTTACTGCTGCAAAATATACGACTGGCTGAGCCAGGTGAATTTACGAAACGTGCTTTTTTGAATGGTCGTATTGATCTGAGTCAAGCGGAGGGCGTCATTGACTTAATTCGCTCCAAATCGGATAAAGCCTTTTCGATGGCTTTGAAGCAGGTGGATGGGCAACTGTCCCAGAATATTCGTCGTTTGCGTCATGTTTTGGTCGAGACACTTGCTCATATCGAAGTAAATATTGATTACCCTGAGCATGATGTAGAATCCTTTACGTCTGAGTTAATCAAGGATAAAAGCAGCCAGGTCATGGCGGAAATTGATCGGCTGTTGCATACAGCGGAGCAGGGGAAAATTTTGCGTGAAGGGCTGACTACAGCGATTGTCGGAAGGCCGAATGTAGGCAAATCGTCACTGCTAAACACATTGGCTCAGGGCGAACGAGCGATTGTGACCGATATTCCGGGTACGACCCGTGACGTTATTGAGGAGTATGTGACGATTAATAATATTCCGCTCAAGTTGCTGGATACAGCTGGAATCCGCGAAACGATGGACGTCGTGGAACGGATCGGGGTAGAGCGTTCGAGAACGGCAGTGAGTGAAGCGGATCTGTTGCTCATCGTCATTAATGCCAACGAACCACTGCACGAGGATGAAATGGCATTAATGGAACAAATCCGCGGTAGACAAGCGATTGTTATTATGAATAAAATGGACTTACCGGCCCAAATAGACCGGGATTTGTTGCTGCGCTATGTTCCTGAAGAGCTTATTGTGCCGATGTCTGTGAAGGAAAATGAGGGAGCAGATCGGCTGGAGCAGGCTATATCGAATTTATTCTTTAGCGGCAAGCTGGAATCAGCGGATATGACGTATGTCAGCAATGTACGGCATATTGCTTTGCTGAAGAAAGCGCGCCAATCATTGGTAGATGCCTATGAAGCCGCTGATCAATTAGTTCCGATTGATATGATCCAGATTGATGTAAGGCTGGCATGGGAGCAGTTGGGTGAGATTGTAGGCGATACTGCGCATGATGCGTTAATAGATCAAATATTTTCACAATTCTGTCTGGGTAAGTAGAACATTCAAGCATGGCTGTTTTAAGCCTGCTATCGTTATAGATACACAAGAACATATTGGGTGAAGACTCGAATGTATAAGGAGGTAAGAGAGGTATGGGATATCAAGGAGGCGACTATGATGTGATTATCGTCGGTGCGGGCCATGCGGGCGTAGAATCCGCCTTGGCAGCAGCACGGATGGGCTGTCGTACATTGATGATCACAATTAACCTGGATATGGTCGCATTCATGCCCTGCAACCCGTCTATTGGTGGTCCCGCAAAGGGTCATGTAGTACGGGAAATTGATGCATTGGGCGGCGAAATGGGTCGGAATATCGACAAGACATTTATCCAAATGAGAATGTTAAATACTGGTAAGGGTCCTGCCGTGCATGCCTTGCGTGCGCAAGCAGACAAGTTTTCTTATCAGCATGCGATGAAGGAAACGATGGAGAAGGAACCGAATCTGACCTTACGCCAAGGTATGGTTGAAGAACTGATTATAGAAGACGGTAAATGCGTAGGTGTAATTACGAAGACGGGCACAGAGTATCGTAGTAAAGCAGTTGTCCTGACTACTGGCACCTATCTGCGCGGGAAAATCATTATGGGTGAGCTGATGTATGAGAGTGGTCCGAACAATCAGCAGCCTTCGTTGAGACTTTCTGAACATTTGAGAGAGCTTGGTTTTGATCTAGTTCGGTTTAAGACAGGAACACCACCACGTGTGCATAAGGATACAATTGATTTTAGTAAAACAGAAATACAGCCAGGCGATGATCAGCCGAAGTTCTTCTCCTATGAAACGAAGTCCTCGGATAATGAGCAGCTTCCTTGCTGGCTGACGTATACTTCAGTGGAAACACATCAGATTATTAATGATAATTTGCATCGTGCACCGATGTTCTCGGGTCTGATTGAAGGAACGGGACCACGTTATTGCCCATCTATTGAAGATAAAGTGGTGCGTTTCAGTGATAAGCCGAAGCACCAAATCTTTTTGGAGCCTGAGGGTAAAAACACATCTGAATACTATGTTCAAGGCTTGTCGACAAGCTTGCCAGAAGATGTGCAATTAGCAGTACTGCGTACCATTCCAGGGATGGAAAAGGTAGAAATGATGCGTAATGGTTACGCTATTGAATATGATGCGATGGTACCTACTCAGTTGTGGCCTACTTTGGAAACGAAAAAAGTACCTGGCTTGTTCACAGCAGGTCAGATTAACGGGACATCCGGTTATGAAGAAGCTGCGGGTCAAGGAATTATGGCTGGGATTAATGCAGCTCGCAAGGTGCAGGGCAAAGAGCCCGTCGTCCTGGATCGTTCTCAAGGTTATATTGGGGTTCTGATCGACGATCTAGTGACGAAGGGTACAAATGAGCCATATCGCTTGCTGACCTCCCGTGCAGAATACCGTCTGTTGCTGCGGCATGATAACGCGGATCTGCGATTGACTCCGATCGGGCATGATATTGGCCTGATTACAGATGAACGATACGAGCGCTTTTTGGATAAAAAACAAAAGGTAGAGCAAGAAATTGAGCGTTTGCGTTTAGCTAAAGTTCGTCCAGTTGATGTAAATGAGATGCTGGAGCAAGGTGGATCTGCACCGATACAGGACGGCAGTAATTTGTTAACGGTACTGCGTCGACCTGAGATTAGCTATGCACAAGTGGCACAAATTTCACCTTCACCTGTAGCCCTTACTGAGGAAGAGCAAGAACAGGTGGAGATCCAAATTAAGTATGCGGGCTACATTGAAAAGCAGTTGATGCATGTAGAACGCCTGCAAAAGATGGAGAAGAAGAAGCTTCCAGAGGATATCGCATACAATGAAGTTCAAGGCTTGGCCATTGAAGCCAAGCAGAAACTTGAGAAGATTCGTCCGATGTCCATTGGTCAGGCATCCCGTATCTCCGGTGTAACTCCTGCGGATATTTCCATTTTGCTGGTTTATTTGGAGCACTATAACCGTGTAACGGCAGCGAGGGGATCTTAATGGACGCGATACAACAGCAGTTCAAGCAGCGGCTGGCAGAGCATAGCATTGTGATTAATGACAGTCAGTTAGAGCAGTTTGAAACATATTACCGTGTGCTGGTTGAATGGAATGAAAAAATGAACCTGACGGGTATTACTGAGCGAGAAGCGGTGTACACCAAGCATTTTTACGATTCTGTTTCACTTGCCTTTTATGTTCCGTTAAATGATGTGGAGAGCCTGGCTGACATTGGGTCAGGCGCAGGTTTTCCTGGTATCCCTTTGAAAATATGTTTTCCACATATTCAATTGACCATTGTAGACTCATTGAACAAACGCATACAATTCTTAGCGCATGTTGTAGAGCAGTTGGGACTGGAAAATGTCGAACTGATTCACAGCAGGGCAGAGGAATTGGGGCGCAAAGCAGGATATCGTGATAGCTATGATCTGGTCACAGCCCGAGCCGTTGCCCGTCTCGCGGTACTAAATGAATTTTGTCTGCCTTTTGTCCGTGAAGGAGGGCACTTTGCAGCGATGAAGGGTAGCGATCCAACCGAAGAAATCAAGGAAGCTTCCTACAGTTTGAAAGAGCTGAAGGGGAGAATTAAGCATGTTCAGGCCTTCCAGCTACCTGTTGAGGATGCAGCTAGACATATGATTATTATTGAAAAAAGAGCAGCTACACCACGGAAATACCCGCGTAAGCCAGGTACTCCTTTGAAGGCTCCGTTAGTGTAAATGTTTGAAAGAAAGTGAATGTTTCACGTGAAACATTCACTTTTTTTATGGTTTATAGATCTTTGCTTAAGAAGACTCCTTGCGTAATACCCTCTACATAATTTTATTCTTTTATCCTTTCGAAAAGCTGGTAGAGACGATAGGATTATGACTGGAAAAGTGATAGAATAGAGATAATCGTTTTAGTGTAAGTTGGCTGCTTCCCGTACTCATGATTTCAGATATACATATAGGGGAGTGGGACAACAAATGTCAGGGGAGTACGTGGAGTGTACCCGCTTACGGCGCTGTTTCATATAGAAGGGTCTACAATCCCCGTAAGGAACTGTTTTTCACGAAGCGCTGTTTGTATGGTGCTATTATGAAATTAGGTGGTATTATACGGAATGAAAGAACAATTTTCCAAGCTATTTGGTTTGACGGAGCGATCCAATGGGGACGAAATAAAACAAATTCCAGTTCGGGATATTGTCAGCAGTCCTTATCAGCCCCGCACCATATTTGACGACGAGAAGATTGATGAGCTATGCCAGACTATTAAGACGCATGGTGTAATTCAACCGATTGTCGTTCGTTTCCGTAATGGACAATATGAAATTATAGCAGGGGAACGTCGTTGGAGAGCTGTCACCAAGCTGGGTATGGAGACGATTCCAGCCATTGTTCGTGAGTTTAATGATTCACAAGCTGCATCCATCGCGTTGATTGAGAATCTTCAGCGTGAGGGTCTAACTGCGATTGAAGAGGCTGTAGCTTATCAAAAGCTGATTGACCTGCATCAACTTACCCAGGAAAGCCTCGCTCAGCGACTTGGCAAAAGCCAATCCACTATTGCTAATAAAATACGGCTGCTTCATTTGCCGGAGAGAGTGAAAGAGGCCCTAATGGAACGGAAGGTGTCCGAGCGTCACGCCCGTGCATTATTGTCGTTAGAGACCGAAGAATTACAGTACAAGGTTTTAGATGAAGTAATTGCTAAGGAACTCAATGTGAAGCAGACAGAGGCACGAGTTGCCTTTTATAAACAAGTATCCACGATTAAGAAATCAAAGCGGATTTCCTTTACTAAGGATGTCCGGCTTGCGCTGAATACGATTCGTCAATCCATTGATATGGTGTCTGGCTCAGGGTTGGATATCAAAACAAAGGAATCTGATCATGAGGATCACTATGAGATTGTCATTCAAATTCCCAAACGTAAGTAAGGGATGAAGCGTACAGCGGCAGCAATTGCCGCTTTTTCTGTCTAACGCCAACATAAAACCGCAGCATACTCGTATTCTATTTTGAAAATTGCCGTTATCCGTAAGTTAAGGACTAAGTAACGTCTTCATAGAGCTTTTGCAATCATGGAACGTAGCAGGATTCCGATTAAATTATGAGGTGAATGAAGTGTCAAAAATAATAGCCGTAGCCAATCAAAAGGGCGGAGTAGGCAAAACGACTACTTCCGTGAATTTGGGCGCCGGACTTGCTTCCCTCGGCAAAAGGGTATTGCTCGTGGATATCGACCCGCAAGGTAATACAACCAGCGGTGTGGGTATCAATAAGGCGGATGTGGCAAATTGTATTTATGATGTACTCATTAACGAGGTTGACCCTAGCGAGGCGATTATCAGTACACAGGTCGAGGGATTGGATATTATCCCGGCAACCATTCAATTAGCAGGTGCTGAAATCGAACTGGTACCAACTATTTCTCGCGAATTGAGATTAAAAAGATCACTTCAGCTCGTCAAGCATAATTATGATTATATATTAATAGATTGCCCTCCATCGCTGGGTATTTTGACGCTCAATTCCTTGACGGCTTCCGATTCAGTCATTATTCCGATCCAGTGTGAATATTACGCTCTGGAAGGATTAAGCCAATTGTTGAATACCGTGCGATTAGTACAAAAACATTTAAATACCTCTTTGCAAATTGAGGGTGTGTTGCTAACCATGTTTGACGCTCGCACAAACTTGGGCATTCAGGTCATTGAAGAAGTGAAAAAGTACTTTCAAAGCAAAGTTTATCAGACGATTATTCCACGCAACGTGAGACTCAGCGAAGCACCATCACATGGCCAGTCCATTATTACGTATGATCCCCGTTCTCGTGGGGCAGAGGTATATATTGAGTTGGCAAAGGAAGTGGTATCTTATGAGTAAACGGTTGGGAAAGGGACTGGATGCACTTATTCCCTCCCTTACAGTCAGTGAAGAGGATAAGGTTGTTGACATTCCGCTCAGCCAGTTGCGGGCGAACCCATACCAGCCTCGGAAAACGTTTGATGAGGAGTCTATTAAGGAATTAGCGGAATCCATTCGTCAGCACGGTGTTATCCAACCCATTATTGCGCGTAGTGTCTTGAGAGGATATGAGATTATAGCCGGGGAAAGGCGGTTTCGGGCATCTCAATTTTGTGGGAATCCGACCATACCTGTGGTTGTTCGCAATTTTACAGATCAGCAGGTAATGGAGATTGCCTTGATTGAGAATTTGCAGCGTGAAAACTTAAATGCAATGGAAGTAGCAGTAGCTTATCAGGGGTTAATGGATCAATTCTCCTTAACTCAGGAAGAGTTGTCCATGAAAGTGGGAAAATCACGTTCACACATTGCCAATTTCCTTCGCTTGCTCGCATTGCCTGAGGAGGTTAAAGATCATGTTTCACGTGGAACATTGTCTATGGGGCATGCTAGAGCAATTGTTGGGCTCAAAGATCCAGACATGGTGAAACAACTAGCCTCGCAATGCATTGAGCAACAGTGGAGTGTTCGTGAACTCGAGGAAGCCGTACAGCAGTTGGATCATAAGCCTGGAGAAACAAAAGCTAAAGCAAAGGTACGAAAAAAGGACCCCTATATTGACCATATGGAAGAGTCCCTACGCGAGCGTTTTAAAACAACTGTGAAGATCAAGCACAATAAAGATAAAGGCAAAATCGAATTGAATTATTACAGCCAGCAGGATTTGGAAAGATTACTGGAGCTATTACAGTAGTCCGTAAAAATATGGACATGTCTCCTTGAGTGAAATGGAAAGTGAGATATGTCTTTGCTTTGTCTGGAATTGCAGGAATCAGAATGGTTTTGATGGATAAACTAATAGCCTTGTGTTATTTGTCTCGCTGTTCTCAAACGTTTAAAATAAAAGGTAAGCAAAGCAGTAACATGATTTTTGAGGTAGAGGGGTAGAAACAAACATATGGCTGAATTGAATGGACTAATCATGGAGCAGCTTGCTGGAATTGTTGCAGGGATCGTGCTTATTTTGCTTATCCTGTTGATTGTTATTATTGTACAGGGATCAAAGCTGAAGAAGATGCGGCGAAAGTATGAAACCATGATGGCAGGCAGCGGGGTTGAGAATTTGGAAACGCTGCTGATTGATTTAAAGGTACAGATGGATACGATTGAAGACGAGCAGGAAGCCCACCGTGCAAGTATGAAATCACTACGCAGCAAACTGACTGGCTTGAAGGGACATATAGGCATCAAACGCTATAATGCCTTTGGTGAGAGAGGGAGCGATTTAAGCTTTTCTCTGGCTATTGTAGACGATAATCAGGACGGAATAGTATTGACCGGTATTTATAACCGGGATGGCTCATATGTGTATGCCAAGCCTCTGGAAGCGGGACAATCCGCTTATTCCTTATCACCTGAAGAGAAAGAAGCTATTACTCTTGCGCAGCAAGTAGGACAGACCGGTAATGCCACTCCCTAATTGCGGAGTATAAGCTACTAGCTATGATATCTGATAATTTCATGACCAAATTTAGTCTCGTATTTTGTAACACGAAGTATTCCATGAAGCCGCCGACGTTAACGATACCAGTCAAATGGATATCGCCGACCGGCGGTAATTCTTTATTTACACCTGCTCCAGGCTTGAGAGGACCCTCTGCAACCTGAATGCATCCAACACTGGAGGTTTGTCCAAGACATGCGTCTATGCCAATGATATAAGGCTGTTCGTATCGGTCATGTATGCCGTTCAGCGTCGTTTGCAGGTTCATAGCATGTACAGGCTCATCTAATGTTCCATACAGATTAAATAGGGGGCTTTTGTAGCGGGACAAATGGGTACCCACAAGCGGGCCAAGGCAATCTCCAGTAGAACGGTCGGTGCCGATGCAAATGATGACGATATTTTGTAGACTCCGCGCCTGATGCAGATGGAACAGCAAACGATGGATGATGGCTGATTGGATCCCGGGATCGGTGTGTGATATTTTTAAGCTTAGGGGTTCTTGCCCCGGAATGAAGTCAGATGGATAAGTCATGGAATCTTCCTTTCGTCCTGTAATGGAGTGTGCAGGTTATGCTCGCCTACCTTTAAGAATATACTTGGCCTGCGGGTAACAATTATTCTCAAGATAGTAGCTAGTATATGGATAAACTTGTGCTTTTATACTTGGGAAAAGTAGATTATTCATAGCCATTTGTTTGAAGTCGGGAGATATGCTTATATAGATAGGAAATAGAATGTGGGAAATAGAAAGAGTAGTTCCCTGGTTTGAGGAGGAGTACAGCATGACCTTTATACATTGGTTGGCCGGTAATTTAGACACGGATGACGTAGTGCAAGGTGCGATTCATTGGAAGGATGCTGTATGGAAATGGCTTACAGATAGTGCGATGTGGTCGACCTTTTTGTTTGTGATTTTGAAAATTGTAATTATTTTCATCATTACACGTATCTTTATTCGAGTTATTAATAAAATTATAGATAAGTCGATGGAGCAAAAGGGAGATAACGGCAGATTCCGATTGAATACCAGACGGTTAACGACTGTTGGGGAACTGCTAAAAAATGTAACAAATATTGTATTCAATTTCATCTTAATTATGCTGGTGCTATCGCAAATGGGTATAAATCTAGGCCCTCTGATTGCTGGAGCTGGAGTGCTTGGGTTGGCTGTAGGTTTTGGGGCACAGAGCTTGGTTAAGGATGTAATTACCGGATTCTTTATTATATTTGAGGATCAATTTGCCGTAGGAGACGTCATTCAGACGGGAACTTTCAAGGGGACGGTAGAAATGATTGGGCTGCGTACAACCAGGCTGGTGAGCTGGAAAGGTGAGGTGTACATTTTACCGAACGGCTCCATTACGACAGTAACGAACTTCTCCATGTCCAACGCGTTGGCGGTGGTAGATGTGCCAATGAAGGCGGAGCGTAGTCTGGAGGAAGCCGTCAGCTTGGTAAAACAGGCGATCCAAGGCATTGAAGAGTCCAATGCGCAGATACTTAATATGCCGGATGTGTTAGGCGTTCAGTCCATGACTACATCAGAGTATATCGTACGTGTTGTGGCGGAATGTATGCCGAACACAGGGGCCTTGGTAGAGCGTGATATTCAGAATAATATCAAGAGGGCTCTGGAGGACGAGGAACATCGTCAGGCCGCACTGGAAACGGCGATCACCCTTGAAAAAGAAGATGAGCCAGGAAGAAAAGGGGGAGAGAAGGGTGGAGCGTAAGTCGTTTGAACTAGGGGATATTGTGCAGATGAAGAAGCCTCATCCGTGTGGAACGAACGAGATGGAAATCATCCGGATGGGGATGGATATTCGAATCAAATGTGTCGGATGCCAGCATAGTGTGCTGATTCCGCGTGCCAAGTTCGAAAAGAATATGAAAAAAGTGCTGCGCTCAAAGTCCAGTGGTGACGAGCAGAATTCGGAAACCATTTGAGCAGAGAAAGTGGATCATGGTGAACAAGAAATCAGCTTGCGTCATGAAAGCAATGATGATATAATTATCCTTGCTGCGGAAAGGTACCCAAGAGGTCCAAGGGGGCTGACTCGAAATCAGTTAGGCGTCGCAAGGCGTGCGTGGGTTCGAATCCCACTCTTTCCGCCACTAACTTTATGAACTAAATCAATCTCTTACGTCTGCTGACGTAGGGGATTTTTTGTTTTATGGCAATAAATAAATCAGATTACTAAAAATGAATGTAACGATATCGAAAAAATGATTAAGAATCTTTTGGTGAATGAATAAGGCGTTAGAGCAAAAGAAAGCTCCTAACAGCATTTGAAATAATTGCTGTCAGGAGCTTTCTTTTGTTATAGCTGATTAGGCGGGTAATGATAGCGTTTGGTTCTCTTTGAGCCAGAGATCATCAGAAGGATGGCTGCAATCAAATGGAGTGCCCAGCCTACAAAAGGAATCCAGGCTAGCAAGGAAGTGATTACTCCCCAGACAGAACCGTAGATCGCTTCCTGATTGCGTAACGACAGGATAAGTGTTACTGCATGCAGGACAAGCATAAACCCTAAAGCTGAGTAGCCAGTCCCCATGACAATAGCTCCTCCCACAATCGGTACAGCCAGCACCAATTCGAATATACCTGATATCCACTTTAATATACGAGAATAGCTCATCTTTAAACCTCCGTAAATAGTAGGTCTTTGTACTTGGATATATTCTAGCAGAAGGAGCTGAATTAATCTGCATTTTACCAGTATATGCAAAAAGTCCGATAATGCAACAAAGGAGGACCACAAAGGTCCTCCATCGTAGGCGATACATTTTTAACAGGATACGATCTGTCCAATCACATCATGAAACTCGGTGTACTGACTAGCAATACCGTGTTGAAAAGACAGTGTCCTTTTACACAAACCTAACGCTTCTAATGCCCGGAATGGATCTCCTAACAGTTTGTAAGGCTACGTTGTCCAACGGAACCACACCTCTCTGTTGTATCGCCTAATCATAATATGGCCAGGATTCCGAAGAAATATACATTAGTGGACGCGAGCTTTCGTTTTTTTCTTCCACTTGCGATTATGATTGGTGGTCTTCGGAAAAGAATCGCCTCTTTCCAACGTTATTTGCTGCGGGTTTTGGATTTCAGTATGAAAGCTTTTTTCTCCAACCTCCATATATACGCCGTCGTTTGGGACCTTATCCCCGGGTACGAACTCAGTCTTTTCACCCATACGGTTGTGCCTCCTTAGATAATGAATTTGGACTGCAACGGTTATTGTGCGCTGTCTTAAACAGAAACATGCGAAGTTAGGGCATACAGATAGTAGTTAATCAAAAATTATTTCCTTTATATATGCAAAATTTTTGGTGTGATATAAAATTGTATAAAACCAGTGATATGATGTGTGTGAGCAGTTTTTAGCCTTATGCTCGAAATTGCAGGTTGCATTCAGGTGCTCGATTTGGTAAACTGTTTTAGTGCGAGTTTAGGCTCGTTCCTTGCTCTCAACTGAGATTGAGGGCCTTATGTCCATAAGGAGGTGTAAAGAATGCGCAAATATGAAGTGATGTACATTATTCGTCCTGACATTGAACAAGAAGCTGTTCAAGCGACAGTCGACAAATTCCAAGGTATCATCTCTAACGGCGGTGGCGAAATTACGAATCACGATGTAACTAAACGCCGTCTTGCGTATGAGATCAAGAAATTCCGTGATGGTTCTTTCGTTCTGGTAAACTTCACAGCAGAACCTGCTGTTGTTACTGAGCTTGAGCGTATCATGAAAATTTCTGACGAAGTAATTCGTTATCTCATTACGAACGACGTAGCTTAATTATTGTACGTGATTATGTAATGAACAACGCTCAAAGGAGGGGATTGGATTGTTGAACCGTGTCATTCTGATCGGTCGTTTGACCAAAGATCCAGAGCTGCGCTATACACCGTCTGGTGTAGCAGTAACCCAGTTCACCCTGGCTGTAGACCGTCCGTTTACAAGTCAAGGCGGCGAACGGGAAGCGGATTTCTTGCCGATCGTAACCTGGCGTCAGCTTGCTGAAACATGCGCTAACTATCTTCGTAAAGGTCGTTTGACGGCTGTTGAAGGCCGTGTACAAGTGCGTAATTATGAGAACAATGAAGGAAAACGTGTATACGTGACTGAAATTGTTGCTGATAATGTACGTTTCTTGGAATCTAACCGCGATAGCGGCAACGGTGGCGGCAATAGCGGTGGAGGTATGCGTGAGGAGTCTCCTTTCGGAGGCGGTAACAGCAATAGTGGGCGCGGGAATAATAACTCGCGAAACAATCAGGATCCTTTTTCCGATGACGGAAAACCGATCGATATTTCGGATGATGATCTACCATTTTAATTGGGAAAGGACTGACAAAGAATGGGCTTCAGACAAAGAGAAGGCGGAGACGATAACAAAAGACCAGCTCGTCGTGGTGGTCGCAACAAACGTCGTAAAGTATGTTTCTTCACTGTGAACAAAATTACTCACATTGACTATAAAGATACAGACCTGCTTAAAAAATTCATCAGCGAACGTGGAAAAATTCTTCCTCGTCGTGTGACTGGAACAAGCGCGAAATATCAACGTATGTTGACAATCGCTGTTAAACGTTCCCGTCAAATCGCATTGCTTCCTTACACTACTGAATAGTAGTGGGTGGAAAGAAAGGATGTCCCCAATTCTGGGGACATCCTTTTTTATGATTTTTTTTATTGACAACAAGTGCCATCTATTGTAACTTACTAATAATACAATCCATGTTTACCCATTAAGTATAAATCACCTTTTAGTGGCTTAAGAAATTACAAGCTCCCCAACTCGCCAGAGTACACATTTCGGTCATTCGAAATGTTATTTTATATTACATAACACTCAATTTTCTGTCATTTTCCACAAGTAAATTTCATAAACTTTACAAAAATAGATGTTTTGCAATTGCATATTACATAAAAAAAGATATTGACGTGATATTATTTTACACTTAAGATAAACCTTAATAAAAATGTAATGGTTGTCAGTGCACAAAATTGACCAAGGGTCTAAAACATGTGTTCTACACTATCATTAGGAACAGTAAGGAGGATGTGCAAAACTTCATTTTTGAACCTCGAGCTTTAACGAATCACCGCAGGAATGAGACAGGCTGTTAAATAAAGAACCGACTAAGGGGGATTAACAGGATGGTGCAAACGAAGAAATGGGTTTCTTTGCTTATGGTGCTTACGATCGTTGGTGTTCTGTTTGCAGGATGTAGTGGAGGTGCTAATGAGGCACAGCCGCAGCAAGGCAATGCGGATAATAAAACAGAGGGAAATGAAGCAAGCGCACCAGTTACAGAGGGTGTTATTAAAGCGACGGATTTGTCGCAAAATCCTCCAGGAGCAACGAATCGGAAAGATAACATTGTAGTAGGTATGACGTCACCTAAAGGGGTATTTAACCCGCTATTCTGGCAAACAACTTACGATTTATATGTAGTCAGAACAGTATTTGATTCCTTCTTACAGGTGAAGGCAGATGGTACATATGAAAATAGTTTGGCTGAAAAGGTTGATGTATCGCCGGATGGTCTAAAATACACATTCCATCTGAAACCAGGTGTGAAGTATAGTGACGGCACTCCAGTAACCGTAAAGGATTATGCTTTTGTTCTCAAAGTGCTGCATGATCCGAATTATGATGGAGAAACCGATGTATTATCTTTTAAGATTAAAGGTGGTAAGGAATATCACGATGGCAAAGCGAATGATATCTCGGGGATCAAGGTCATTGATGATAACACAGTAGAGGTAACCGTTACAGAAGCAACAGCTTATACGAGGGATTTTCTAGGCGCAGAGGTTTATTTTATGCCAGAAGCTTATTACGGAAAAGGGTTCAAGAAGGGTAATCTGGACAGCATCAAGGCGCTTAATAATAAACCAATCGGCTCCGGGCAGTATGTGCTAAAGAGCTTTTCCCCAGGTCAACAAGTCGTACTTGAAGCGAATCCAAACTACTTCAAAGGTGCACCAAAGGTGAAATCAGTTATTTTCAAAACGACAACAGAAGAAACAAACCTGTCTATGCTGCAAACAGGCGAAACGGACATGGACAATATCACAGTTACGGAAGACAATGTAGAGGAATTAAAGGCTCTAGGCTTCTTGGACGTGAATATTATGCCGACAAATGGCTATGGATATATTGCGTTTAATCACAAGGAAAAGAAATTTCAAGACCCTAAAGTACGTCAAGCTTTAACTATTGGTTTAAACCGTAAAGAGATTGTGCAGGGCGTGTATGGGCCATATGCGAATGTCATTAATATTCCACAGTCTACAGAATCTTGGTCTTACACGGATGAAGGTATCAATAAATATGAGTTTGATACAGCGAAGGCGAAGGCTTTGCTGGATGAGGCAGGCTGGAAGGTTGGGGCTGACGGAATTCGCGAAAAGGACGGAGAAAAGCTGACCATTAACTTCTCCGCAACTGCTGATAATCCAGTAGTAGAGGCCTTGCTACCGATCATGTCCAATAACTATAAGGAGCTCGGCATCAAGCTAACTTCTGAAACTTTAGATTTTAACGCCATTATGGATAAAAAGGATACGGGCAAGTTTGATATGTTCTTTGCGGCTTGGGGCTTAACTCCAGACCCGGACACAACGACTTTTATTACGAATGGTGCACAAAATGATATCGGCTATTCCAATAAAAAGGTTGATGAATTAACACTTGCTGGTAAGCATGAACTGGATCAAGAAAAACGCAAACAGATTTACAAACAGCTCTATCAAGAGCTGAACAAAGATCTGCCAACTATCTTTTTGTACCAACGCAGAGATATGTGGCCAGTGAATGGACGTGTATCCGGCTTAGAAATTACACCATACAAAGATTTTGAGTTCACTCTGCATAACGCTCAAATCGCTCAATAAGGGTTGCCAATTGTATGCTCAGCTCTCACGAGCTGGGCATATCACTTTATTCGTCTGGAGGAATGAATATGAAGCAGTACATTATTCGAAGACTGCTGCAACTCATCCCCACACTTATTGGCATATCCATTATCGTTTTTGCGATTTCAGCCATGGTGCCGGGTGATTATATTACAGCCAAGCAGAACCCGAATATGACCGCCGAGAAGGCGCAGCAGCTACGACATATCTACGGGCTGGATAAACCGGAATACCAACGTTATTTTATATGGGCCGGTAATATGTTAAAGGGAAATATGGGGGATTCATTGCAGCATAAGCAGCCAGTAACGAAGGTCATTGGCAATTATGTATGGAACTCTTTTATTATCGCTTTTTTTAGTCTTATTTTTAGCTGGCTAATTGCAGTTGTTGCAGGGGTATTTTCAGCTAAGTTTCAATATTCGTTATTCGATAAGTTCGTTACGTTATTCATTTTCTTATGTATGTCGCTGCCTTCATTTTTTATTGGTCTATTGGTCATCAAAATATTTGCCCTTGAATGGGGAATTCTCCCGGTTGGGGGTATGACTACAGCAGGGATGGAAGCAGGTTCGTGGGCGTATATGGTGGATGTCCTCAAGCATATGTTCCTGCCGACACTCGTACTTACGATGCTGAGTACAGGAAGCCTGACTCGTTATTTCCGTACAGGCATGTTGGAGGTCATCCGTCAGGATTATATCCGTACCGCACGCGCCAAGGGTTTAAAGGAACGGACGGTTATTTTCAAACATGCACTGCGCAATGCCCTGATTCCAGCAATCACACTGCTCGGGTTCGAGCTTCCAGCCTTATTTGGTGGGGCGATGATCCTGGAAAAGGTATTTGTATGGCCAGGTGTGGGGCAGGTTTATCTGGAGTCGATTAGTATGCGGGATTATCCGTTTATGCTGGGCTTCACCATTTTTCTGGCTGTTCTCACGCTCATTGGCAATCTACTGTCTGATGTATTGTATGGCATGGCAGATCCAAGAATTCGCTTGAAGTAGGAGGGATACTATTGTCCGCAGAAACAGTCACGATTGAAACGAATCAAAAGGCGGCGATCCGTCCTGAAGCGTCTCCATGGAGAATCGCCATTCGTCGTTTTAACCAAAACCGCCTGGCTTTGGCAGGTCTCGTTATATTAATTCTCATGGTTATCATTTGTGTATTTGGCCCCATGATTTCACCTTATCATTTAGATGATTACAAGCTATCTGACAAAAATTTATCCCCTAATGCGAAGTACTGGCTTGGTACGGATAAGTTTGGTAGAGATATTTTACTGCGTACGATGCTGGCCGGCCGTATTTCTTTGACAGTGGGGCTGGTCGCCACGTTTATTTCGGTCATGATCGGGGCGACGTTGGGTGCGCTGGCAGGGTTTTATCGTAAAGGCGTGGATACGGTTATTATGCGGATTGCCGATATTTTCATGGCGCTGCCTACATTGCCGCTGCTTATTATTTTAGGTGCTGTTCTGTCGGATTTGAAGGTTGATCCGTCGAACCGTATTTATTTTCTGATGCTTATTATCGGAATCCTGAGCTGGACGAGCTTGTCCCGTCTGGTCAGAGGGCAGATTCTTACGCTGCGTGAACAGGAGTTCATGCAGGCGACGGAAGCACTGGGGTTGAGAGACCGCCGTAAAATATTCCGACATCTGCTGCCGAACACGATTCCTACTATTATTGTTACGGCTACGCTTGGAGTGGCTGGTGCGATTATTACAGAATCTGCGCTCAGTTACTTGGGGATTGGCGTTGTGCCGCCCACACCTTCGTGGGGGAACATGATATCGGCTGCGAATAACCTGATTGACTTCCGCAAACGGCCCTGGATATGGGTACCACCGGGAATGTGTATTCTAATTACTGTTGTAGCGATTAATCTGATTGGCGACGGTTTGCGGGACGCGCTGGACCCTAAAATGAAGAAGTAGGAGACGAACGTTTATGGAAAATGCTTTGATTGAATTTCGTAACCTGAAAACCCACTTTCATACCTCTAACGGAACTGTCAAAGCGGTCAATGACGTCAGTTTTAAAATTCGTGAGGGTGAAACGCTCTGTGTGGTAGGAGAATCTGGTTGTGGTAAGAGTGTAACTGCGATGACGATGATGCGGTTGATTGATTCTCCCCACACCTCCGACGGACAAATCTGGTTTGAGGGCAAAGACCTCCTAAAACTCAATAAAGGTCAAATGCAGCAAATTCGCGGCAATGACATTTCGATTATTTTTCAGGAACCGATGTCTTCGCTGAATCCAGTGCTTACGATTGGAGAACAGATTACGGAGCCGTTGCTGATGCATACATTAATGAGTAAAAAAGAAGCACGCGCCCGGGCAATTGAACTGATTAATTTGGTGGGCATTTCGCGATCGGAGGAAATATTCCATTCCTATCCTCATGAATTGAGTGGCGGTATGCGCCAGCGGATTATGATTGCTATTGCTTTAAGCTGCAATCCGAAGCTGTTGATTGCGGATGAACCGACAACGGCACTGGATGTAACAATTCAGGCGCAGATTCTTGATTTAATGCGGGATTTGAAGGATAAGCTTAAAACGTCCATTATGCTGATTACGCACGACTTGGGTGTCGTGGCAGAAATGGCCGATTATGTGGTCGTTATGTATGCCGGGAACGTTATTGAAGAGGCTCCTGTCATTGAGCTGTTCAAAAATCCGCAGCATCCGTATACTCAAGGGCTATTAAAGGCTAAACCTGTCATTAATCAGAAAATGGATCGGCTGTATTCCATCCCAGGACAGGTTCCAAACCCCATTGAGCTGGGTGAAAATTGCCATTTTCATGATCGCTGCGCACATTGCATGCAAATATGCAAGGATCAGGCTCCTCCCTTGAATGAAAAGGAAAATGGTCATAAGGTTGCCTGCTGGCTATATGAGAAAGAAGGGGGGCAACGGGTATGAGCGAGCCTTTGATTCAAGTGGAAGGGCTGAAAAAGTATTTCCCGATCACAGGCGGGGTGTTTCAGCGTACGGTCGGACATGTAAAGGCGGTCGATGATGTATCCTTTCACATACATAAGGGTGAGTCCTTTGGTCTGGTAGGAGAATCTGGCTGCGGTAAAAGTACGATTGGGCGCACGATTCTCAGATTAATGGATAAGACGGAGGGATCAGTACGGTACAAGGGCGAAGACTTGCACGCGTTAAACAAGGAGCAGATTCGTGCGCTTCGTCCAAAGCTGCAAATCGTCTTTCAGGACCCCTTTAGCTCACTGAACCCGAGAATTAAGGTTGGTGAGGCGATCGGAGAGGCTTTGCTGGATCACGGGTTGATTGATCGTAATGAGCTGCGGCAAAAGGTCAACGAAACGCTGAATATTTGCGGTCTATCCTCGTATCACTATGATCGTTATCCGCATGAGTTCTCTGGCGGTCAGCGGCAGCGGATCGGGATTGCACGGGCCTTGATTTTGAATCCTGATTTTATTGTGGCTGACGAGCCGGTATCTGCCCTGGATGTATCGATTCAGGCCCAGATCATTAACTTGTTAAGCGATTTGCAGCAGGAACGCCAACTGACGTACCTGTTCATCTCGCATGATCTGAGTGTGGTCGAGCATCTGTGTAGCCGGATTGGTGTGATGTATCTGGGCTCAATGGTAGAGTTGGCCTCCAAGGAGGAGCTGTTCAGCAATCCGCTTCACCCGTACACCAAGGCTTTGCTATCAGCAGTACCGATTCCAGATCCGACGATCAAAAGACAGCGGATTGTGTTAAAAGGGGACATCCCATCTCCGGCTAATCCGCCGTCAGGATGCAAGTTTCATACACGCTGTCCTATGGCAGAAGCACGCTGTAAAACAGAGGCTCCGGTATATCGAGATGCGGGCGACCAGCATTTTGTAGCCTGTCATTTTGCTTAATACGTCATACTGAAGAAGCAAAATATCCGCCTTCCTGTAACAGGGGTTGGCGGGTATTTTGTTGTGAAATAAAAAAAGGTAAAAAAATTGTATCTTTTTTTCGAAAAATTGCAGACAAAATGGATTTTTCATCGTCTAATAAGGTATGGAGGTTATTACGATGATGAAAAAACATTGGTTACGTTGGGCTATTGTCGTCCCGGTACTTATTATATTGATTTTTATTACACTTGGACCCCGCTTGTTGATCGGAAAGCCGAATGTGGATGCAGACGCTGCAGTGCTAATGGACATGCATACCGGGGAATTACTAATGGATGTGAATGGCGATAAGCCTATGCCCTCCGCAAATATGTCCAAGCTCATGACCGAGCTACTGGTACTGGAGGATATTCGGACCGGACGGTTAGGCTGGAATGATGAGGTGCGCATTAGTCGTTATGCCAGTACGGTGGGTGGTGTGAATCTATCCCTCCGGTATGGAGAAAGAATGACCGTATCTGAATTGTTTCAAAGTATGGTAGTGTATTCAGCGAATGACGCAGCTGTGGCACTGGCGGAACGTTCATCAGGGAATGAGTACGCTTTTGTAAAGCGCATGAATGAAAAAGCTGCCCAAATTGGGTTGTCGCCCGATAGTCGCTTTAGTAATGCCTCTGGGGCAGGTCAGAGTGAATTAGGGCCGAACCATCCTAAGGACATTCGCGGAGAAACGAAGATGACGGCAAGCGACACTGCAAAGTTGGCCTCTTACTTGATTACATCACATCCTGAGATTCTCAGAACGTCCAGCCGTACACAGATGGAATTGAAGGATAAGGGCATTTACATCAGCAATACGAACTGGATGCTGCCTTCCTTGGCTGGACCGTACTCTTATGCGGGCACGGACGGATTGAAAGCAGGATACACAAGCGATGCTGGATATTGTTTCACGGGTACAGCTGAGCAGCATGGCAAACGGTTAGTTGCTGTAGTACTGGGTGCACCGAGCAAGGAGGAGCGTTTCGAGCAGACACGGAAGTTGTTCGATTATGGTTTTTCTCTGTCCACCTCTTTTCCTGTGCGTTTGCAAAATTTGGTGAAATTGGCTCCGCATTAAAAATAAAAGATAACTTTGAAGGCTACATAGAATACTTATATATACATTACTGAGGGCTTTGACCGTAAGGGCGAAGCCTTTTTCGTCATGAATTTGAGGAACTGACCACGCCATGGCACTTTTGACAACAAGGTAGCTGACCTTTTATGCTTTGAGGGGAAGTTTCCGCTTCATGAGGGACCCATCCGGTTTAATGAAGAGATGGGATTTGTGGACGAAAGAAGGAAGGAAGCCATGATGGAGAGAAGACATAAGAGAAGGACCCGTGGAAAGCCCAAAAAGAAAAAGAGGTTTACCGCTCTATATATTTCATGTATTGTCTTGCTTTTAGTTGCAGTAGGGGGCTATCTATTCCGCAAACAGTTGACGCTCGTGGCTTTCGACTGGTTTGTGTCACCGACGCTGGAAAGCAAACTGGAGAAATCCTACCAGCCTCGTCAATCCGCGGAACAGCAGCCGCAAGAGAAGGTGGCTTACCAAAAGGAGCCTTTTTCGGTGTTGCTACTGGGAACGGATCAAAGGCCAAACGAAAAGGCACGTGGTCGCTCAGATACGGTGATATATGCTGCTGTTCGGCCCGCAGAATCGCGTGTGCTCTTGGTCTCCATTCCAAGGGATACGTATGTACAGATTGCCGGACATGATTCCAATCGAGATGGCGAGGATGATTTTGATAAGTTAGGGCATGCTTATGCGTTCGGAGGCGAGGATATGTCCATGGCCACCGTAGAGAAGCTGATGGAGCATAAGGTCGATTATTATGCTACGATTAATTTCCAGGGTATTCAGGATGCCGTGAATGCAGTGGGTGGAGTTGTGCTTCCTATCGATCAGCCCATCGAGAATAAAAACCCGCTGCATATCAAGTTCCGTATTGAGGCGGGCAAGCCGCTTTATAATGGTGAAGAAGCCATGTATTATGTTAGGTATCGGGAAGATAGCGACTTCAACCGTACAAAACGTCAGCAAATTTTTTTGAACGCTATGGCCGATAGGCTGCTGAATATCGATGGAATCACCAAGATCCCGGAGTTGCTCGATATTATGGGGGCCAATTTCACAACGGATATGGAACCTGCCTTTATTACTGGGCTTGGCAAGCAAGCTATTTCACAGGGGAATCCACAAATTTCAAGTTTTACGATTACGGGGGAAGGGTTCAAGAAAAAGGGTCTGTACTATGACCGGGCTAATGAACAGGAGCTTGAATATGCCAGACTTATGATTGCGAACTGGCTAGACTCTGATACAACCCCGCAGACGCTGAGGCTTCCCGACAAGCAGGACATTCAGTGAGTAATCAATTGATTTATATTTGATTTTGAGGGGGATTCGTTTCTCATGAATATCGCTTTTTTCTTGCTTCCCAAACAAGAGGTCGCTTGTGTAACGGCGGATGCTACTCTACGGCAAACATTGGAACGAATGGAATATCACCGGTTCACAGCGGTTCCTATTTTGGATAAGGAAGGTAGATATACGGGTACGGTTACAGAGGGCGACCTATTGTGGCATATGAAAGAGTCTGAGGGGAAAATCACCTTTGAAAACGCTTCTAAGTTTATGCTCAAGGACGTTCCGCTGCGGGTTTCGATGAAACCTGTATCCATTGATGCCAATATGGAGGATCTGATTAATTTGGCGAAGGTACAAAACTTTGTGCCCGTCGTGGATGATATGGAGCGGTTTATCGGTATCGTGCGCCGCAGCCAAATTATTGAGTATTGTGAGAAATTTGTGTCTAAGGAATCGCTTAATACTTCAAGCTAAAATAAGCAGCAGAGCTGCTATGAAATAACGATTTACCCTATGGGGTAACAGTTATTTTCAAAATAGGATATGCTATAATGGAGAATAAAGCTTTTTCAGAGGGGTGTGACTCTTCATCATATGCCTAAAGAAATGGATGTAGTTAAACGAGCCAAGGTTATTGAATGGCTTAAAACAGAGGTGCTTGACCAAGTCTCCCGTCTGTTTAAGGCGATGTGGGAAGGCAGTACAGTCCGTATTGGTGATTGTTTGGCCAGCCTGGTGATGAGCAGTTATATTCTGGGGAGGCGTCTTGGGGTGTCTTACCGTGAATTGGATGATCTACTCATCGACAAGCTAAGAAAGCACAGAAAAGAAGGACACCAGTTGGAGGATTGGTATCAGGACATTTCCGCACTGGAAGAACATATGCGTAAGAGGTGAAAACGTTGAAATTCCGCTTGGCCACTGTAGCATGGAGCGTTATTTATTTGCTTCTGCTGCTGACTCTATTGACACCATTTAGAATTATTACCGTATTTTTTCTGATTGTGCCTGGCGCTGTATTGTTTTCATCGCTGCCTTTCAAAGGTTTTCTGGTTCACGTCATACCGGTGCTTTTAATTATAGCGCTACTCGATGTGTATTCGCTGCTTCCTGCGATTTACTTTCTGATTCCTTCTATATTGATGGGACGGGTATATAAAAAGGGAGGATCTGCCTTTCAGGCGTTGATGACCGGAACGGGCATTATTTTAGCCGAATTGTTGTTTGTACTGTTTATCGCTACGTATTCCTTCGGGTTTGATCTTTCACAGTCCCTTCGTGATCAGGCTGAGATGTCGGCCAGTATTGTACAGCAGATTTTGAGTGCGAATCCGATGTTTGCGAATATGAGCTGGACAGCTGAAGATACGCAGAAACTCGGTACAATGCTGATTGGTAAAGTTCCATATGTGATGATTGTCAGCTCGTTCATACTGGCAGTGATCACACATGCTTTGGCACGTCCAGCGTTGAGTAGTCTCGATGTGCCGGTACGTAAAATGAAGCCTGCCCGCCAGTGGATGCTACCGCGTACGCTGATCTGGTACTATCTGCTGGCAATTGTAATTGGATGGATAGCGGATTCTTCCGATAGCAGCTGGATTCAAACGGTCTCCATTAGTATGCTACCGCTGATCCATGCATGTTTTATTATCCAGACAATTGGTTTTGTATACTTCTGGACGCATAGCCGTAAAAAGAGCCCGGTGATTGCGTTGCTGCTGTCGCTCGTCGTTCTGGTGTTCCAGCCGCTCCGCATTATAGGTATTATTGATTTGGCCTTTCCGCTGCGTGAAGCTATTACAAGATCAAAGAAATAGGGTGAACAGTCATGCCTAAATTTCTACAAAAACGCTGGCACGGCTATCAGACGGTCTGGGCGTTTTTACTGCTGCTGGTGCTTGTCATATGTATTTCCATGTACAACTGGGAACTGGGTGTGATAGGACTGCTGCTATCATTCTTGCTCGGCGGACTGATGCTGAAGACGGAGCTGGATTTTCGTCGGGAACTGAATCAATATATCAGTGGTCTTTCCTTCCGGATTAAGCGGGTGGAGGGAGAAGCGATCAGTACACTGCCGTTCGGTATCATTTTATACAGTGAAAATCGAACCGTAGAATGGCACAATCGCTTTGCCAGTGAGATGTTCGAGGAGCAATCATTGATTGGAGAGCCTCTTCAAGATTTGTTTCCTCAACTCGCAAATGCTCTAAGCACTAAAAAAGAAACGAAAGAACCTGCTCGTGAACTAAAGGTGGAATTACAGCATGATGAGCGTCATTATCAGTTTCTAATCGTGCCTGATGAGCGTCTGATATATTTGTATGAAGTGACGGAGCTCGCGGTACTGCGCAAGCAGTATGAGAACGAGCGGTTGGCGCTTGGTATCGTCATGCTTGATAATATGGACGAGGCTGCTCAGGGAATGGACGATCAGCAGCGCACCGCGCTTATTGCGAAGGTTTCCAGCGAGATTACGTCCTGGGCCAATCAGTACAATATTTATTTGCGCCGGTTGTCATCTGAGCGTTATCTGATTATGCTGAATCATAAAGCACTCCAAGAGCTAGAGCAGAGCCGATTCGTCATTTTGGATACCGTGAGGGAAATGACGGCGGATTTGAAAGTACCGATGACATTGAGCATTGGCTTGTCTTTCGGCGCAGAGAGTATCAAGGAGCTGGGCGAGTTGGCCCAGTCCAGTCTAGATATGGCGCTTGGACGCGGGGGGGATCAGGCAGCAGTGAAAGCGGGACAGCGCCTGTCCTTTTATGGAGGCAAGTCCAATGCTGTCGAGAAGCGTACCAGGGTGCGAGCCCGAGTCATTGCACATGCGCTGCGTGATCTGATGCAGGAGAGCGACCGCGTGCTGATTATGGGACACAAAATACCGGACATGGATGCAATAGGAGCAGCTATCGGTGTATGGAAGGCCGCGGCACTTTACAATGTAGAGGCCCATATCGTACTGGACAAATCCAATCCGTCTATTGACCGAATGATGGAGCAGGTAAACAAGGATGAGAAGCTGTCGCAAGCGCTCATGACACCGGAGCAGTCGCTTCAGGTGATGACCGAGCACAGCCTGCTGGTTGTGGTGGATACGCACAAGGCTTCAATGACGATTGAGCCTCGTCTGGTGCAGACGGCCAGCCGGGTGGTGGTTGTGGATCATCACCGTCGGGGCGAGGAATTTATTAATGATTCTGTTCTAATCTATTTGGAGCCATACGCGTCATCGGCCTGTGAACTGGTGACCGAGCTGCTGCAATATATCCATGAGAAGGTCCAGCTGACACCGCTGGAGGCAACATCACTGCTGGCGGGGATTACGGTGGATACCAAGCATTTTTCCCTGCATACAGGCTCACGTACGTTTGAGGCTGCTGGCTTCTTAAGACGTAGTGGAGCAGATACAGTCATGATCCAGCGCATGTTAAAAGAGGACCTGGATGAATATATTGCTAAGGCGGAAATTATTAAGCATGCTAAAATGATATATGGGCATATCGCAATTGCGGTGACCGAGCCCGGACAAAAAATACCGCAGCTCCTGATTGCTCAGGTGGCGGATTCATTGCTCAATATGACGGATGTACTGGCCTCCTTTGTGGTCAGTGAACGTCCTGACGGCCTGGTGGGGATCAGCGCCCGTTCACTCGGACGCATGAACGTACAGGTCGTCATGGAACGGCTAGGCGGCGGAGGACATCTGACAAACGCAGCGGTTCAGCTGGATTGCTCGCTGGAGGAAGCTAAGCGCAGAGTGGTCGACGTTCTGGCCGAAATTGATGGGGAAGAGGGGTTATTTGAATGAAAGTAATATTCATTAAAGATATGAAGGGCCAAGGTAAGAAGGGGCAGATTAAGGAAGTGTCGGACGGTTATGCAGCGAATTTCCTGTTGCCACGTGGGATTGCCCGCCCAGCAACGGAAGGAAATATGAAGACGCTGGAAAACCAAAACGCTGCTGAGGAAAAACGCAAGCAAGAGGAAAAGGAAGAGGCACAAGTACTCGGCAAAAAGCTGGAAGAGACTACAATTCAGCTCAAAGCAAAGGCTGGAGAAGGTGGACGTCTGTTCGGCGCAATTACAAGCAAGCAAATCGCAGAGGCTGTTGCTAAAACAGGCATCAAGCTGGACAAACGCAAAATCGAGCTGGAAGAACCGATTCGTACGTTGGGCGTGACTCAAATGACCGTCAAGCTTCATCCTGAGGTCAAAGCTACGCTGAAAGTACAGGTGACTGAAGAATAATTATGGGCGGCGAATTTTTTGATCGGATTCCTCCGCAAAATCTGGAGGCTGAACAGGCGGTTATCGGGTCTATTTTACTTCAGTCCGAAGCACTGATTACCGCAATGGAGCGGGTGCAGACCGAGGACTTTTACGATAAAGCTCATCAGATGATTTACGAAGCAATGATTGAGCTGGGTGAATCCGGACAGCCGATTGACTTGGTTACGCTGACCTCGAAAATTCAAGACAAGGGACAGCTAGAGGATATCGGTGGTGTCAGTTATCTGGCGAAGTTGGCTCACGGGGTGCCAACAGCGGCTAACGTGGATTACTATGCCCAGATCATTGAAGAAAAAGCGATGCTTCGTCGCTTGATTCGTGCAGCTACACAGATTGTGAGCGAAGGCTATAGCAGTGGCGAGGATGTCGCCGGCATGCTGAGCGATGCTGAGCGCAAGATTATGGAAATCTCCAACGGGCGCTCAGGCAGTGGCTTTATTGCCATCCGCGATGTCGTGATGGAAGTGTTTGACCGCGTTGAATTGCTGCATCAGAACAAGGGCAACACGACCGGAATTCCGTCCGGCTTTGTTGATTTGGATAAGATGACAGCGGGTTTCCAGCGCAATGACCTGATCATTGTGGCTGCTCGTCCATCTGTAGGTAAAACGGCATTTGCCCTGAATATTGCACAAAACGTTGCAGTACGGGCAAAAGAGACGGTTGCCATCTTCAGTCTGGAAATGTCGGCGGCTCAGCTCGTGCAGCGGATGATCTGTGCCGAGGCTAACTTGGACGCGAACGTCATGCGGACAGGTGAATTTAAGGGCGATGACGATTGGGCGAAGCTGACGATGGGCATTGCAGCCTTGTCAGAGGCGGAAATTTATATCGATGATACGCCCGGCATCACTGTGGCTGATATCCGAGCCAAATGCCGCCGTCTCAAGGCGGAAAAGGGACTGGGTATGATCGTTATTGACTACTTGCAGCTCATTCACGGACGCGGCAAAGCGGGCGAGAACCGGCAGCAGGAGGTATCCGAAATTTCACGGACATTGAAACAAATCGCCCGTGAACTTGAAGTGCCTGTAATCGCCCTTTCCCAGCTGAGTCGGGGTGTAGAGCAGCGTCAAGATAAGCGGCCAATGATGAGTGACTTGCGGGAATCAGGTTCCATCGAGCAGGATGCTGACATCGTTGCGTTTCTGTACCGGGATGATTACTATAATCAGGAAACAGAAAAGAAAAATATTATTGAAATTATCATTGCCAAGCAGCGTAACGGCCCGGTCGGTACGGTAGAGTTGGTATTTCTTAAAAATTATAATAAATTCGCTAATTACGAGCGTGCCCATTCGGATGCGTTCGCCGGTTAATATATTAGTATGTTTAGAAAAGGCTCTTTCGACGCGGGTATCGCGATTTCGAGAGAGTCTTTTTTATAGAATTCATATATTTTCATAGAACGATTGAAACTCTCAATTACGAACAATACTATTTTCATGTAATATAATGTTCGCTTTTTATTTGACTTTGAAAAATGGTACTGGTACACTTATAGTGCTGCTTCAACGTAGCGGGAGATCATTACGCCCGGGGCTTTCCGAACTTGTGGAATGTCTGCGACGGACGTTTTTTCCTGCTGTCCGAGAACGCTTCATATCTGCCCGCTGAGGCGGCTGAAGCCAGATATGTGTTAGCGCGTCAGCTCAAAATCAGAGTGTCTGTGGGCACTCCACGGAGGAATGAAACATGTCAACTGTAGTCGTTGTGGGAACACAATGGGGAGACGAAGGCAAAGGTAAAATCACGGACTATCTGGCGGAAAGCGCTGAAGTGGTGGCCCGTTACCAAGGCGGAAACAATGCTGGTCATACGATTCTCATTGACGGTAAAAAGTATAAGCTGAGCCTGATTCCATCCGGCGTTTTTTATGAAGATAAAAAGTGTGTTATTGGCAACGGCATGGTAGTGAATCCAGCCGCTCTTATTGAAGAAATTACTTATATTCATGATAATGGATTTTCCACAAAAAATTTGGTCATTAGTGACCGCGCACATGTCATTATGCCTTACCATATGACGTTGGATGTGCTGGAAGAAGACCGCAAAGGTCCTAACAAAATTGGTACTACCCGTAAAGGGATCGGTCCTGCTTATATGGATAAAGCTGCACGTAACGGTATTCGTATTGCTGATTTGCTGGATGCAGAGGAATTCGAAAAGAAACTGCGCCATCTAACGAAGGAAAAGAATCAAGTGATTGAGCAAGTATACGGCGGCGAGCCGCTGGATGTTGAAGAAATATTGAAACAGTACCTGGAATATGCTGAGTTTATCCGTCCTTATGTAGCGGACACGTCTGTTGTGCTGAACGATGCAATCGACGCTAATCGTAAGGTGTTGTTTGAAGGTGCGCAAGGCGTTATGCTCGATATCGACCAAGGTACGTATCCATATGTTACGTCCTCTAACCCGTCGGCTGGCGGCGTATGTATCGGTTCCGGTGTAGGCCCGTCCAAAATTCAACAAGTGATCGGTGTAGCTAAATCATACACAACTCGTGTAGGTGATGGACCTTTCCCAACGGAGTTGAACGATGAAGTCGGCGATTACATTCGTGAAACAGGTCATGAGTACGGTACGGTTACAGGACGTGCTCGTCGTGTTGGCTGGTTTGACAGCGTCGTTGTCCGTCATGCCCGTCGTGTCAGTGGATTAACGGGTCTTTCCCTGAACTCGCTGGACGTTTTGACAGGCCTAAAAACAGTTAAAATCTGTACAGGCTACAAATATCGCGGTGAGATCATCACGCATTATCCAGCTAGCTTGAAAATGCTGGCGGAATGCGAAGCGGTATATGAGGAATTGCCAGGTTGGAGCGAAGATATTACTGGCGTAAAAACGTTGGAGGAACTGCCTGAAAATACACGCAAATACGTACAACGCGTATCCGAGCTGACAGGCATTCCAATCGCTATTTTCTCGGTTGGTCGTAACCGCGATCAAACGAACCAAGTGCTTCCAATTTATTTGTAAGACATCTATAGGATTCTATGAAGGCGTCATGCCTGTTCTAAAATATAGCTATTCCTGCACGATTAGGAGAGAGAGGTGGTTAATTCCTTTCTCTCCTTTTTTCTGTGTAGTTGTGTTTGTGCTAGTTTTACATATTCCAAGGGTTAAAAATCGTCATATCTCGTCAATACTGGTCTATATGCACTTCATGATGTACACATGGCAAGATGCGTATAAGGAGGTAAAGGGATATGAGGTGGCTTGGATGGCTGCTTAAAAAAGGAATGACGGTGGTGCTGGTCAGCGCGCTGACACTGGCAGTGACCGGTGTGGTCGTGAATGCCTATGTTCAATCACTGCTGCGGCAGTTTAACATTCAGCTTGATCACCAGCCGATATGGGGATGGAGTTGGCTAAAAGGCAGCGCTGGTACTGACCAAAGTACAGGCACAGGGAAGAGCAAGACGACAGGGAGCGACTCTGGAGGTGTAACACCGCCTGATAATGCTTTGCCTGTCATGGGACAGGGCTTAGAAGAAAGAGGACATGAAGCTGGTGGCTCATCCAATGGAAAGGAATCTCAGGAAGGGGCCACATCGGTGGGAACACCAGGCAGCGAGTCGCGTCAGCAGGCAGAAGGTACAGCTACACCCGAAACGAGTATCGAAGGTCATGATTTGGTCATTACGCCCGACCATCTGACAGAGAAAAAGAACAATTTACCGGCGGCTCAGAAGCAGGAGATTTTTACGATTCTCATGAATAAACTACCGCCGGAGGAGATGCAGAAAATATCAGCCGCGATGGAAGGCGGTCTCACCGAGCAGGAGCTGCAAGATATTCAGCAGGTGCTTGCGAAGTATTTGACCAAAGAGGAATATAACAAGTTGATGGGTATGCTTAAATAATGCATAAATAAAAAGCATAAATGTATGGGGAATGTTAATGCTCAAAACAGGACTGTAGAATCCGCGCCAGGCGCGGATTTTTTTGCGTTCAAGGAAGTAATTGGGGTGTAGTTGAATTCTTTGTAAAAGCTATGTTAAAGTAAACTGTGTTGTGAAAAGGTTAATTTTTTGAAACCTTTTACGTAACTATGCAATGCTAGATAGCGACTATTATCATAGATAAGCTTGTAAAAGGGCTACTTTTATCATGTAAAAAAACAATAATGAACGCATTTAATAGAGATAGGATATGCTGAAAAGGAGAGAACCATGGAGGTTTCTAAGGGGAAGTTATCACCAGACCACAGGAGTGGAAATTCAAGTGTTGAGGGCAATTCTGCTGATAAAGCAGGGAAAATAGCAACATGGTGGAGCGGACGGAAAAGATGGTTGAGTTGGACGGCAGGCGGCATTGTGATTGTTGGCGGTCTGATTTTTGCTAGCAATCAGTACGTTGGAGCCAATACAGTTCCTTATTATAAAGTATATGTTAAAGGCGTTGAGGTCGGCAGTATCCTGAATGAACAACAGCTTAAGCAGCTGTACACAACGAAGAGCAAACAGTATAAAGACAAATATCCTGACGTGGAAATGGTGCTCAATACGAGCGCGGTAACGACGAGCACGGAAAAGGCATATAAGGCGGATATCGATAGCGCAGCCACGCTGAAGAAGCTGGACGGCATGCTGACTGCCTATGCCAAAGGAGTAAAAGTGAAGGTCAATGGACAGATGGTTGGCATTGTAAAGGATAAAGCGACTGCACAAGCGGCTTTAAAGCAAGTGCAGAAGAAATACATACCTGCAGGTGAAGGTACGGCGACAGGCATCAAGGGGCTGGTTCGCAAAGCATCTGTGGGTAGTAGTCATGCTAGCGCAAGCACTAAAACGCCTAAGGCATGGCTGGAGTCTGCCAGTATCCGAGAAAAAATTGCGTATGAGCCAGTAAAAGCAGATCCCAACAAGGTGCTGACGGAGGAAGAAGCGGTTAAAGTGTTGACCGAAGGGCGTGAAGCTCCTACAACCTATACGGTGCAGGAAGGCGATTCATTGTCGTCGATTGCCACCAAGTTCAATACGACGGCTTGGGAGATTAAGCAGAACAATCCCGGTCTGCGTGAGTTGTATTTGCAAATTGGGGACGAGTTAAAGGTCACGGCTCCAAAGGTACCTGTCACGGTACGAACGGTAGAAAAGGTCGTTGAGCAGATTGCTATTGAGCCTGAGGTGGAGATTCGCCAGAGCGATGAATTGAAGGCAGGGGTTACGAAAGTCGTTAGACCGGGACAAGCAGGTCTTAAAGAGATGGACTATCGTTTGACCAAAGAGAACGGTGAAGTTATACAAGAGGAATGGCTCGGCCAAAAGGTACTGCAACCGTCTGTAACTGAGGTGGTTCTTAGAGGAACGAAGGTTATGGGAGAGGGCTCTGGACAGTTCGCTTGGCCAGTGTCCGGTGCTACGATGTCGAGCAGCTTTGGCGCACGTTGGGGACGTATGCACGAGGGGGTCGACTTAGTCGGCAGTCCTGACATTCACGCATCTGATGAAGGTGTGGTGTCATTTGCAGGTCAGCAGAATGGATACGGCAATGTCATTATGATCGATCATGGCAACGGCTACCAGACGGTGTACGGGCATTTGAGCAGCATTGGCGTTCATGTAGGACAGGTTGTTCAACAAGGCGAGTCGATCGGAGTTATGGGGAGCACAGGACGCTCAACAGGAACGCATCTGCATTTTGAAATTCGCAAGGATAATACGGCACGCAATCCCATGACGTATTTAAGATAGATTTGATGCTTATATCGTTAGCTACATGATTGACGAAGAACAAGGAGAAAGGCCATGTTTTTCTGCATGCTTAACAGCAGGTGCAGGCATGGTTTTTTTCTGCGTAAAGAAAAGGGGCTGGAAAAGTAATGGAATAGCGTACGGGTATGATAGAATAGAATAAGCATCTTATGGGCGCTAACAAACGAAAAGTTAATGATAGATGATGATCCGTGAGAAGAGGTGAACGCTGTATGCAGGGGACGATTCTAGTAGTGGATGATGAACAACCTATCGCTGATATTTTGAAATTTAATTTGGAAAAAGAGGGCTACGAGGTCATTTGCGCCTTCGATGGAATCAGTGCAGTGGATATTGCGGTTAAGCAACAGCCAGACCTGATTTTACTGGACCTGATGCTGCCGGGCATGGATGGTATGGACGTATGCCGCGAGGTGCGTGGACATCAGCTTCAGACGCCAATTATTATGCTGACTGCGAAGGATGGGGAAATCGACAAAGTGCTAGGGCTGGAGCTGGGCGCGGACGATTATGTGACGAAGCCGTTCAGCACACGGGAATTGCTGGCACGGGTGAAGGCACAGATGCGTAGACAGCAACGCGGCGTGGCGGGCACGCCGGAAAGCCGCCCACAGGAGGATAAGCAGGGGCTGCGCGTAGGCGATCTCTTTTTTGATGCGGATATGTATACAGCCTATAAAAACGGAACTCCACTTGACCTGACGCATCGCGAGTATGAACTTCTATATTATATGGCGAAAAATGCAGGCAAGGTCATGACTCGCGAGCATTTGCTTCAAGCGGTATGGGGATTTGAATACTACGGGGATGTGCGGACGGTAGACGTGACGATCCGGCGGCTACGCGAGAAGATTGAGGAAAACCCGAGCAAGCCGGAGACCATCCTGACACGCCGTGGCCTCGGATATATCGTTAGCGGGGGCAAAGGTGGCCTGCGGGCATGAGATGGCTGTCTTTCTTTCGCACCATTCATGCCAAGTTGATTATTATCTATGTACTACTTATTTTGGTGGCCATGCAGTTGATTGGAGTCTATTTTGTCAGCTCGATGAAGAACTCTTTGACGAGTAATTTTACGCAGGATTTGCAAGCACGGGCGGAGATGCTGTCCGTGCTGGCGGAGCAGGATCTGAGCGGCAGTGATGGCAAAATGGAAGAAGATAGCGTCGAAAGTCTGCGTGCACGCGTAAATAACTTGTTTGATTTCAGCGGCGCGGAAATTCAGGTGCTGGATGCCAGCGGCAAAGTACTGATTACTTCTCAAGGCTCCCACGCTGACTATGTCGGACGTAAAAATACGCAGACAGTGGTTAGCCGCGCACTTCAAGGAATCCGTGATAACGAGGAATATATGGTGGACGAGGATAACGTCCGCAAGAAAGTCGTCGCCAAGCCTGTCATCAGCCAAGGCAAAATCGTCGGCGCAGTGTACATCGCTGCTTCCATGGCTGAGCTGTACGATACGATGAAACGCATTAACAATGTGTTTCTCTCAGGTATGCTGATTGCGCTCGCATTAACGGCTGTGCTGGGCGTGGTATTGGCCCACACGATTACGCATCCGATCAAAGTGATGACACGTCATGCAACAGAGGTCGCTGAGGGCAAATTTGACCAGCAGATGCCGGTGTTTGGCGAAGATGAAATCGGTAGGCTGAGCGTGGCCTTTAACTATATGACAGGACGTCTGCGTGAGGCATTGTCGCAGAATGAGGAGGAGAAGGAAAAGCTCTCCTCCATCTTGACCAATATGAGCGACGGTGTGGTCGCTACTGACGATCATGGCCGGGTCATTCTGGTCAATCGCCGGGCCAGCGCCATGCTGGGCGTGAACGAGAATGAAATGACTGGCAGACATATTGCGGTACTACTGGGGATCGACCCCGAGGAAACTGAGGCTCTGTACAGCGGCTCGTCCGCTTCTACGCTCTTGCAGCTGGAGCCAGCCGGTCAGGATGAACCCATCGTCATCCGTGTGACCTTTACGCCGATTCATCGGCGTGAATTTGGCATTACGGGTACGATTGCCGTGCTCCAAGACGTGACAGAGCAGGAGGAGATGGAGACGACGCGGCGTGAATTTGTCGCTAATGTATCCCATGAGCTGCGCACACCGCTGACGACGATCCGCAGCTACGCTGAAGCGCTGGATGACGGCGCGATGGCTGAGCCGCAGCTCGCAGAGCGTTTTGTGGGTGTTATACGCAATGAGACGGAGCGTATGATCCGGTTGGTTACAGATTTGCTGCATCTATCGCGGCTCGATTCCAATGAAGCGCCTTTGCGGATGCAGCCTGCCGATGTGATGGAGATGCTGGACGAGGTCGCGGATCGGTTTTCTTTTCAGATGAAGGAAAATCACATTCGCTCAGGCATGTTCGTAGAGCAGGGGATTGGCAAGGTCGTAATCGACCGCGATCAGATTGATCAGGTGCTGGACAATCTGATGTCCAATGCATTGAAATATACGCCAGAAGGTGGAAGTATTCGGATCGAGGCTCGCCGCAACAATGAGGGCATGCTGGCTATTTCGGTGCAGGATACTGGAATTGGTATTCCAAAAAAAGATCTGGACCGGATTTTTGAACGGTTTTATCGTGTGGACAAGGCGAGATCGCGCAATATGGGTGGCACGGGACTGGGGCTGTCGATTGCCCGGGAAATTGTAAAGGCCCATGGAGGCCAGATTTTCCTGGAGTCCGAATATGGTCAGGGAACTTGTACGACTTTTACGCTGCCTATGTCGGGTGAAGGGAGGGAAGCACAGTGAAGGAACGTTTGAAGTCCTGGACGCTTGTTTTGCTGGTGGCTTCCAGCCTAGTTCAGACTTATTTTTTGATCTACCGTCTTCCGGGTAGTGATTCTGTAATCACCTCAGAAACGAACTATGTCAAAACCGAAAGCATGGGGCAGGAGAAAAAGATTGAAAATCTTGTATTCCCTGATAGGATGCTAATTCATCAAGGTGAGAAGAAACATACCGTTTTTTATCCGGGGGTTACTTTTTACGATTTAATTTATACACGGCTGGAAAGTCGAAGTTTTAACAATTTCCAACGTCGGAGTATCCAATCAGCGGACTGGGCACGGATCCGCAGTGAGAATGAGGGGATCGAACTATCATTTTCAGGCGGAGTTCCGGTTTCATTACTGGAACGGGTTATGCGTCTGACGCCGGATTCGGTGTTTCAGGGAGAGACGATTAACCGCATCTGGATCTATATCGACGAAAAGAATGCCAAGCCGCACGCGCTTTTTTTTAGTGCCAGAGGCGATGTGGTGTATGAGGCGAACCAGTTCGATATGACGGTAGAAGACATTCGGCAGCATGTGAATTTTGGGAAAAATGCTCCGTTGTACAAGCTGGTGAATAATCAGTACTACATTCCCGTGAATGACCTGGAGACTGTACAGCCTGTGGTATATGCCGGGTTGTTTACGACGGAACAGATGCAGCGAAATTTATTTTTCGATCCAGGCATTACGCGCAATATTCAGGAAAAAGATGGTTCCCAAATTTATACAGATAGCAAGCGTAGTCTACAGATCAAGCAGGATCAACGTTGGATGAGCTATACCGATCCCAGTGCACCAGGGGCAGATGGAAGCAGTCCGATTAGGGACGTATTGGCCGCAGTTGATTTTGTAAATCAGCATGGCGGTTGGGATGCTTCATATCAGATGAAATTGAGGAGCAGCGATGAAAATCGCACAAGTGTGATGTTCCAGCAGTATTATGGTGCTTACCCGGTGCTGGACACGCCATCGTTCCGCTTTGGTACGATTTCATTGCAAATCCAGCAGGAGACTGCATCTGTCTATGATCGTTCGTTGCTGTATCTCAAGGGCGGGGAGCAATCCTCGAAAAAGGTGTTGCTGCCAGGTGGTGAAGCCTTGGAGAAGCAACTGCAAGTGGTAGGCGATGGCAAGTCGATTAGGGATCTGACTCCTGTATATCAGCCGGAGCTGATCAATGACGGGTTGAAGCTTGTCCCTGAGTGGCGTGTTACGTTCAGCGATGGTTTTGCGGCAGAGATTCATGCTGTTCCTGTAACGACAGCATCCAATACAACACCAACGAAATCAGACCAAGAGACAAAGCGATGATAGGAAGGGGGAACGGGAATGGATTGGAGCCGCGCTAAAAACGTACTGATCTGTACATTTTTGCTGCTCAATGTGGTATTGGGTTATCAACTGTGGCATGATGCGCAGGAAACGGCCGGGCCGAATCTGGATTTTACTTCACTGGATGAAAACACGCAGCGTTTAATGGAAGAGAAAAGCATTCAGGTGTTGGCTCCGATTCCCGGAGATACCCCGCAGCTGCCCAAGCTGTCTTACACCTATGTCCATAGTGGAGAGAAAGATGAACTTGTGCAGCTGCTGAGACCGGTGGACAGCAAGCTGGTATTTACTCATGATGCGCTAGTGGAGGCACTGGAACCGCAAATCAAGGATATCGATAGCTATCAGTATGATCCGCTGGATGTTCAGGAGGAGCTCGTATCCGGACAGGCAGATGCTTTTGTGCTGCATCCATTGGTACAGGGCAAGTGGCCGCTCTTTAATGTGAAGCTGGCTCTGTTTTACAGCAATCAGAAGATTACAGGGTATCGCAAAATTCAGGTGGAGCTCCAGCCCTCGGATGAGGCAAAGAAAATGCTGCCTGCGTCCAAAGCCTTGGCGAGGTTGATCGACGGCTATTTGCCGCGTGACTCCGTAGTGAAGGATATCCGGCTCGGATATTATGGGCAGACCTTTAACTCCGATAGCCAGGTGGCTGCCCCGGTGTGGCGGTTTATGCTGGACAACGGAAAAGGTGTGTATTATGTACAGATGAACGGAGATGTCATTAGTCCAAAGACAGAACATACAGAAGGGTCTTGAACAGATATGGGGATTTCTTTTACCGTGCTGTCGAGCGGTTCGACCGGCAACGCTACCGTTGTGCGGAACGAAGACACGACATTGCTCATCGATGCAGGTCTCAGCGCAAAGCGTATTGACGAATTGCTGAAAGAACGCGATCTGAGCGGAGAAGAGTTGGATGGTATTTTGGTCACACATGAGCATTCCGATCATGTTAAAGGACTAGGCGCCATGGCGCGTAAATATAATTTACCTATATATGCTAACGAGAAGACATGGTTTGCCATCAGCAACGCTGTTGGGCAAATTGCGGACGATAACCGCAGAATATTGGAGACAGGCGCGACACGGGAATTTGAGTCATTGCGTGTAGAGTCTTTTGGCATCTCCCATGATGCGGCTGAGCCTGTAGGGTACAGCTTTTATGATGGGGCAGAGAAGCTTAGCGTAGCAACCGATCTCGGCTATGTCAGTGATAAGGTAAAACAAGCGATATCAGATGCAGATGTATTGGTGCTGGAGGCTAATCATGATGTAGAAATGCTGCGTATGGGCCGTTATCCTTGGAACATCAAGCGCCGTATTCTCAGTGATATCGGCCATTTATCCAATGAGATGGCAGGAGCGATTCTTAGCGAGCTGTTGACCGGACGGACAAAGCGAACGTATCTGGCACACTTGAGCCGCGACCACAATATGATGGAACTTGCGAAGATGACTGTACGCGATGCGATGGAAGACCGCGGCTGTTTTTACAAGGATAGTGAGTTTCGATTGTGTGATACGTATTATGATCGTCCTACACCTTGGGATAAGGTAAGTGAGCCATAAAGCTGTCCAGCTCGGCGGCTTTGCGCTCGACCTCTTCACGGGTCACTATGCCTTTGTCTATCAGTAGTTCAATCAATGTACTTAGTGCCAGTGTATTCCGGTAGTGCTCGTCTTTCAAATCCGCAAGCTTGGCAGCCATGCGAACTTCATCCATAGCGGAACGATGGGAATTCATCTTATATTCCTCCTGTAAAAATATTTTTAAAATGGCGTGCAATAAGCTTGGTTCTGCCTGTGGTTTTGCCCGGTGCTGTGATACAATAAAGCTAACAGCAGAAAGCTTTCTGAAGGAAGGCTCTCATCGAAAGTATAGGCTGCTTTAAGCGGACGGGAACAAGCCAGAACGTCTCTATGAGACGATCATTTTGTAATAGAATAGAAGACTTGTTACTATTGTAGTCCATTGGTTTGGAAATCATTCCTCTTTTTCCCTCTATTCGGGGTCAAATTTGGCGTGTATGCTAATTTATGAGATTTGGTTGCTTAGGAAAGTGCTATTTGTGGTGATTAATAAGTAGACCAAAACGATTAGTTGCTGAATTCCGATGGTGGGGGATATTCAATCCATTTGTGATGTTCAACGGAGCAGGTTCTCTGTAGCATAGGTTGGCGCAAGCCCGAATAGCCCTAATTTTTTAGTGAGTGTCGGTGCATGACAACGAAGGGGAGAGGATTAGCATGGGCTTGTTTGAAGATGATTTTTATTCAACGAAGGTGTCCACACGTGCGGCTAAAAAAACAGCATTTAAAGCACGTCGCGGAGGACGGGGACGTTGGCCGCACAGGAATCGCCGGGTAAGTCCGGTGCAGGCTGCTGTCATCAGCGGTGCGGTTAGTGCAGTGGTTGCCGTGCTGCTGTTCAGCTTTATTACAGGTCTTCCCTCCACTACAGCAGTAACCGGAGCAAGTCATTATCCCTTGCGGCAAGCAGCGGGCGATCCGTATGACCGGATTGTGCAAGCGGCAGCTAAGATACGCCCAGCTGTCGTCAGCATCGTAAACCTGAAAGGGGAAGACGGTAACAGTACGGAACAATCAGCGCTTGGATCGGGCGTCATTTTCCGCGTGAGCTCAGGCAAAGCCTTTATTATGACGAACAACCATGTCATTGAGGGATCGGATGATCTGGATATTGTAACCGTAGACGGTGTCAGAAAAGAAGCGAAGCTGGTCGGAAAGGATCGCATTAGTGATATCGCTGTACTGGCCGTTGATGATAAAGGCATTAGCACAGTAGCGGATATCGGGGACTCCAGCAAACTTCGTCTGGGCGAGACGGTCATTGCGATTGGAAATCCACTCGGATTGGGAGACACGCTGACCTCTGGCATTGTGAGCTATACGAATCGAATTATTCCGATTTCCATCAATCAGGATGGTGTATATGACTGGGAACAGCATGTGATTCAGACCGATGCAGCGATTAATGAAGGAAACAGCGGCGGAGCGCTGGTCGATCTGGACGGACGGGTGATTGGCATCAATACGATGAAAATCGCCGATACAGGTGTGGAAGGATTGGGCTTTGCCATTCCCGCCAATGAAGTAATGAAGACGGTGAATGAACTGGTTGAGGACGGCAAGATCACCCGCCCTTATCTGGGGGTGTACACGGTGGATCTTAATAATGAATATGCACCGCTGGATGAAACTCAGCGCAAGGAACTCAAGCTGCCTGACAGCGTGAAAGATGGGGCCGTTGTTCTGGAGGCCCATGGTCCTGCCAAGGAGGGCGGCTTGAAGCTGAACGATGTCATTACAGCGTTTGATGGCGAACCGATTAACTCTACGCTTGATTTGCGTCGCTACCTGTACGATAACAAGAAGATTGGCGATGAGCTGAAAGTTACCTTTTACCGGGCAGGCAAGGAAGAGTCGGTGACGTTAAAATTAACAGATAAGCCGGAAGGCTAAGGTTGAATGATAGGCTTAACTATAAAGAAGGCGCTCTCCGGCTTATTTCCGGGAACGCCTTTTTTCAATTTCTGCTGTGCCTTAGATTAAGACGTCACGCCCGTCACACGGGTTCCGCTCTTGGTGATTTTGTATGTCACCACATCTCCGCTCCAGAAGTGGAACTTCAGTGTGACTTCGCCATCCTTCACACTGTTGAAGAATTCAGGCAGCAGCTTGATGCCATGGGTATCATAGGCAGGGGCAAAAGTATTGCCAAATTCTTTATAAGGTGTCCAATCCTGTGGACCGGCATTGCCACCATTCGTATACACGGCTTCCATCGTCGCAAGCTGGCTACCACGGAAGTCTGTTGGAATGGTAAAAGCTTGAGTAGTCCCTTCGACAGCACTTAATTTTGGTGTATCATACACAACGACTCTAAAATTCCAATCCGCCCCCTTATTAAACTTGGCGGTCATTACGGCATTCTCACCATATTTACCGGAAGTTATTAGGCTGGTGAGCAAGCTGGCTTTGAAGGTTAATGTGTCTCCACTCAGCGTGTAGTCGGTCCCCTGTTTCAGTTGCTTGCTGTTGGCATGGAGTGATTTTAACTGGTTGCCGTTCAGGTTTAGAGTGACCTTGGTTTCCTGAACAGGAGAGCCTTTCTTCAAATGAATGAGATCACTAGCTGCATTGGAGGAACGCCCTTTCAGGCTGGCCTTAATAACATTAAAGAGTTCAGGATCAGACCACTTGTACGTTGTCCGGTTCAGGTGCTGGCCGTTATCCCAGAGCATACCTGTTACTTTCTTCTCTTTCATGTAATAGGTCACAAACTCAAAAAATTTCAGCTTTTCGCCCTGTTCAATAACACCTGTATGCTTATCGAAGCCGAGCAGGCCATATTCACCGACAATAACCGGAATTCCCTTGGCTACAAAGGTGTTATAGACATTATCAAACGTTTGAATAATATCATCTTGGGCAACTTTATCAAATGTTGTATTCCCGGCAATGTTTACACTGAAAGGCCAAAAGCCATAATAGTGAACGGTCGCAATCAGATTGGGATCGTTCAGCCCAGTAATTGTGTTGTAAAGCTGGCTGATCTTGGCTTGGGCAGGTGAAGCATCCAGACCGGATAGAACAAGAGGACGAGTGGCATTCTTACCACCGGAGGCGCGAACGATTTTGTGGAAGGATACATTTAGCTCATGAAGCATCTGATTCATTTTCGCTTCATCCGTGGTTCCCCCTTCAGAAAACCGGGGCTCATTAATACTTTCAAACATCAACTTGTGAGGCTGATCTTTAAAGCGGTCGGCAATTTGTGTCCATAATGCGTTATAGCGAGCTAACACTTCATCATGCTTGGGTTCCATACTGCTTACCCACGTCCATGAATCATGATGGACATTAATCATGACATACAGATTGGCGTCCAGTGCCCAGCGAACAACCTCTTCCACACGGTTCATGTAGGCAGACTCAACCGTATAGTTTGGTGCGGCTCCAATGTGCTTATCCCAGGTGACGGGAATGCGAATACTTTTGTACCCTTGGGCAGCAATTTGCTGGATCAAAGCTTGGGTAATGCGCGGATTGCCCCAGGCTGTTTCGTCCGCCCCGACAGCATCCAGCGAATTTCCTAAATTCCATCCGGGCTGCATGGCTTCCACATATGACTGCATATTGCCGGTGGCAGCGGCTGGCTGTGCTTGTCCGTCCGTTTCAACAGCAGCGGCAACGGATGCGAACGAGGTTAACAATAAGATAATGGCAAGCGTCAACGACAGCAATGAAATGGGTCTTCGTTTTAACATAACAGGCCCCTTTACAAAGTTATTTTTGAAAGCGCTTTCTATTAAACACTATCATATTATTTTAATATGGAATACCTGTATAATTCATGTAAAAATCATGTGCTAATTAGATATTTTAATTTTGTAAGCGTTATTATTGAAAAAATACAGAAATGAGTGTAGAATCTATGGCCCCCTCAAATACCAAAAGAAAGAAGGAGATGAATATGAATAAGTGGAACACCGAAGAGGCCATTCGACGCTGGAACATGCATGCAGAAAACTTTACTGCCAAGTACACCGAAGAAGGGGATCGGTCTCGTGAAGTGCTGCTAAATCCTGCTTTGCAAGAGTGTATGGGACTGATCGCAGGTAAAAAAGTGCTTGATGCCGGGTGTGGCGAAGGTTACCTGAGCCGGAAAATGGTTCAGGAGGGCGCGTTGGTGGAAGCTATCGATTACTCGACAGAGATGCTGAAGCTTGCAAGAGAGCGGACACCGTCAGCAATGGGAATTACATATCACCACGGCAATCTGGAGAGGCTGGAGATGTTCGAAGACCAGAGTTTTGATCTGATCGTATCCAATATGGTCATTCAGGATTTGGCTCATTATGAGCTGGCGATTGCCGAAATGCGGCGGTTATTAGTTCCAGGGAGCAGCTTTATTTTTTCTATTCTGCATCCGTGTTTTCTGACACCGCAGAGTGGATGGGTGAAGGATGAGACAGGGAAAAAGCTGTATTGGAAAGTGGATCAGTATTTCAACGAAGGTCCCCTGGAGCAAGCGATTCCTTATGATCAGGAGGAAAAACTTTTGTATTTTCACCGTACGCTGGGCAGCTATGTACAGACCATTGTGGAGGCGGGTTTGTTGTTGGAAGGGATGATCGAACCGAAGCCGTCTGCTGGTATGCTGGACAAATATCCTCATTTCCGTGAAGACCTGAACGTCAGTAATTTCCTCATTTTTAAGACCAAACGTCAGGGATAGTGGGCAAGCCCTTTCCTTTCCGCGTCAAGTGTGGTAGAACAAAAGAAGGCGGTTTTGACACACCTACAACAGGAAGAGCTTCAAACGGAAAGGGATGCAACTGGAATGTACGTGGTATGTAAAGAGCATGTGGAACTGGCAATTGATATGTTCGTCGATGAATACGAGGATGCACCGGATGTCGTCGATCTCAAAGAAACGAAATTTTCGGATTGGGACCCTCCAGTGAAGTGCAAGGAATGTGAGAAGAAAGCCGAGTTTTTGGTCGTCTAAAAAACAAGCACGGGCGTTTCGGGGAGAAACGTCCTTTTTGTATTTATTTCTACCACATCTGAGACAGGAGTGAACGATGGATGGACCCTTTGCTGCATTCACTGTTTCGTCCTCTTCAAGTCAATGGAAGTGACCCCTATACATATTATATTGAGCAAAAACCGTCTGCTGCGCTGAGAGCCTACGTAGCCTGTTATTGGGAGTCTGGCCCGGTTACTAAAGAAGTCCCTGAAGAGAATATGAGAGTATCGGGTAGAGAGGCAGTGGACCGAGTATTACCTGACGGTTGTACGGATATTCTATTAGAATACGACCCGGTGAGTAAGCATCAGGAACTCTCATATTGCGGGACATTTACGCATCCGTTCGTGTCTACCAGACAAGCAGGGTCCGAGACACGTATTTTTGCAGTAAGATTTTTCCCCGGTGGAGCACATTATTTTCACGGCATGCCGACTCATTTGTTTACAGGTGGTAATTATGGCTTGGAAGAAATATGGCCTGAGAATGTCGAGATCATAGGTGAGCGTATTTTGGAGGCACGAGACTTTAATGAACGGGTGCGCATAATGGATCAGTATCTCAACCAGCTGCTACTGAGTCGTAGGAAAAGCGATTGTGACCTGATGAAAAACCTGCTGCATCGCATCTTTGTGAGCGGTGGGAGTGTGGGGGTTAAGGAGCTCGCGGAGCGTGAGACGATCAGTGAAAGACAGCTCAACCGCAAATTTGGGCAATGGATCGGGATCAGCCCCAAGAAGTTCAGTGAAGTCGTCCGCTTTCAGAGCGTTCTCCACAGTATTCAGAGTGGTGGTTCCGTCGATTGGACGGGGCTGGCATTAAAGCACAGCTTTTTTGACCAAGCGCATCTGATCCGTGATTTTCGTAGATTTTATGGAGCTTCTCCGCTTACTGCGGCTAAAGACTTTCGGAAGTTGTCCGATTTTTACAATACACGTTCGGAGCCCACGGCTATACTCAAAATATGAAGAAGAATAGCAAAGGAGAGATGAGAATATGAGTGGAACACTGCAAGTTCGCGATCATCTGCTGAATGAGCTGGAGACCGGAGTACGGACGGGGGAAGCCTTGATTCGTAAAATACGCCCAGAGGATTGGAGCTTTCGCCCACAGGACAATTTCCGCTCGTTGCTGGAGTTAGTGCATCATTTTGTGCTTATTCCGGCTTCGGATCTTGCGATTATGCAGGAGAAGTCCGAGGCAGAAGTGGGAAGCATCGAAAATAGCCTGTCCGGAATGGAAGATCCCGAGCGTTTAGCTGCGACCTTCAGGCAGAATTTTGGGGCTTATAAGGCTTACATTCTTTCGCTCAGCGAGGACGATTATCTGAATCGTTCAACGAAGGCCTTTTATATGGAGCATGGGCATTTACAGGTTCAATGGCAGATTGAGACCGTGACCCACGTATTCCATCACCGCTCGCAGATCTATAATTATCTAAAGCAACTGGGACATGAAGTGAGCTTTTTTATGTTGTATGCTTGAGTATTTTTATATAAAAAGGTTTGGAGGGCACCTGTTGGGTGCTCTTTTTTGGTTTTATTCAAGGCTTTTTAGGGTGAAATGACTTAGTCGAACGCGCGTGAAACTTCTTTACTAACACGTCTAAGAATGCTGATCTGCTCATCATTTAATCTGCTGGTCAACGCTACAAACTCATCTATCGCCTCTTGCCGAATCATTTCGTCTGTAGTCATATGTTCTTCGGAAAACATCAACTCACTGATAGACACGTTTAAGGCGGTTAGCACTTTCTCCAAGGTATCAATCGAAAAGTTTCTTTCTCCTCTTTCTAATGCACCAATATATCTATAGTCCAAGCTTGCGATGTCAGCTAGTTTTTGCTGTGTAAGTCCCTTTGCATTTCGAATAGCCCGGATTCTTGTACCGATTTGCTTGCGTAATTCAGCCATACTACCACCTCATAACAAGCTTATGGAAGATGAAGTGTAAAAGTCAGGTCAAAATATATAGTAAAAATGGTTTATATTACGCATATTAAGTAGTATAATTAGTCTGTTTAGTCACTCCTCACGAGTGGTTAGCAGCTCTAAATCGATAAAGAGGATATACTAGAGGAGGTAATATTTTTGCAGGAGGACATTCTTAAATCACTCAAACCAGATGTGATTGTACAACTGTTAAAAATGGCTTATTCCTTCGAAAACTGGACTCAGGTAGAGACTACATCTGGCATTTTATATAGCCGTGTCCAGCGTATCTACGAAGAGCGGCAGTATCATAAAGCAATGAAATTACCCATCCCGCATGTCAATTTAGAGCGTCCGTTGGTATATTATTTTGGGCTCAGTCACCTGATGTGTGGAATGGCTCACCAGAACCAGGGTGCATATGAGCAGGCAAGGGAATGCATTTACAAGTATGCTGAGCTGGGGTGGATGGAGGATCTAAAGGGTGAAGATATTCAGGTTGTCGAGGAATTCAGGTTTTTAGCTAAGACTAATTTATATGCAGTGGATATTTTGTCTGGAAATATAGAGCTGATTGAGGAATATGTAGCCTTTTTGCAGGATAATCTAGAGGAAATATTACCGGGGCTCAATACCATATTACAGGCAGCGCTTATGTATCATTTGGATGTGGCAGATATCTTACATACGTTTGCAGAGCAGATTGATGAATTCGAGAGTTATGAAGACGCAGAGAACATATCTTACTATTATAGTTACTGCTATCATTTGGCTTTGTACTATCGAAAGTGTGGCAGATTACAGGATGCAGTGATACTTACTGTGCGAGCGATCCAACTAGCAGATCAGTCGGGTAACGATCGTAATTTCAAGAAATGTACAGCATTGTTTGAATCATTACGGGAGTCAGCGACAGCGGAGCAAATCAGCGAATATCGACAGATGCTAATGCAGTGTCTTGATGAATACGGAACTGAGAGCATTCCATTGTGAAGAGTGTAAATGAATGATCCGCTATAACCTGAACAGGGGATAGGCTCGTAACGGAGAGGAAATAGATAGGTAAGAGACGTTTCAGGTGCTAAAATAACTATGTTACAGGTATGTTTTTAAGTTAGGGATCGTAAATACAATTTTACATTATCATTCGATATAGATAGGGGTATGGAATTTGTTTATTCAACTTATAGGTGTTGGCAAGTTAAAAGAGAAGTATTTGGTCATGGGCATTCAGGAATACGCTAAACGACTGGGGCCATACATCAAGTTCCAAATGATTGAAGTAGCCGATGAAAAGGCTCCAGACACACTGAGCGAGGCGGAAGTCCGACAGGTTAAGGAGCGAGAGGGCGAGCGTATTTTAGCCCATGTGAAAAGTGAAGCACACTTGATTGTACTTGCCATCGACGGCAAACTGTGGAGTTCGGAAGAACTCGCAGAGGAATTGGACAAGCTCGGCACCTACGGTACAAGCCATGTTGTCTTCGTCATTGGCGGCAGCCATGGTCTCTCTGACGAAGTTCTCCGCCGTGCCCAGCAGAAGCTGAGCTTCGGACGGATGACCTTGCCACATCAGCTGATGCGATTGGTACTGGTGGAACAGATTTATCGGGCGGTGAAGATTAATCGGGGGGAACCGTACCACAAGTAACGGCAAGTTTTTTGGGTGGGGGCGGGCGAGATTGCTTGCCGCGCATGAGATTCTGATGAAAAAGTTAAAATATTTCACTGAGCCCGGCCTCACCTTCTTAAAAACTGTCTATTTCCTCGTTCGAATGGTGCTAATTTTGTTGCAGTTACCCGTATCACAACCCACGTTTAAAATAAGAGGGTACTGACTGAAAAAAGTGTCAGTAGTGTAGGTTCGTCAATGGCCACTGAGGCTACTGATGGAAAGGAACCTAAATCACAATGGTGAAGTTGTGGGAGCTTTTGCTTAGACAAAGCAATAGCCCCGGCCACCTAACTGATGGATGGGGCTACGGCTAAAAAACAACTTCGTACCTTTTCGTCAAACTTTAGCTCAATACCTCTAAGTTTTTAGCCTTTCTGGACTGATACTTTTTTTACCATTGAATCAATATTCAATTAGATCCAACTGGCATTTACTGAGAAAGACATCATATGTTACAATTATTTAAATTTTGCGATCGGAGGCTAGCCCGTTGTAAGCACTCAATCCTTCCACAACATGAAAACTGAATATAGTGAAGGATGAGGCATATGCTTACAAAATCATTCCATAGACTCTGGTTTAGCCAGGCTCTATCGACTTTAGGAGATATCTGGTACATTTTGGCGCTGGTCGTAACACTATACAACCTTTCCGGTTCGGCATTGGTTACCGCCTTGTACCCTTTGCTTAGATCAACTGGTATGACAGTGGGAAGCATCTTTTCTCCTGTCATCACGCCTAGGTTCCGTTTGAGCCGTCTTCTGAACATTTGCCTCGGAGGGCAAACTCTTGGTCTCGGTTTACTTGCAATGTACATTCTCGTGTGCAGCAAAGAGCAGCTGAGTGTTGTCTTACTGGTCGGTATTGTATTCTTTATCTCCATTCTTGAAGGAATTGCAGGTCCGGTAAGATCGTCATTAGTTCCGCTAACCGTACCGGAAACTTCCCTATTGCAAGCGAATGGAGTTCTAGCAGGAGTCGTACAAACTTGCTCGCTTGCCGGGTGGGCACTTGGATCTATTATCGTTTCGTGGCTTGGTGCTGGCCAAGTAGTAATTATTTCGGCATTGTTGCTTGGCGTGGCTTGGAGTGTTTCTTCTCTTATCCGCGAAAACGGTCCTGTTACACCCGAAGCCTCTAATGCCAATTCGTGGTTCGGTTCCATCCAGGCCGGATGGCGACAGTATTTTCGTGTGCCGAAGTTGCGCCTCCTCTTCTGGATGAATACTTGGGAAGGGCTGTTCGGAGCTGTGTTTGCAGGAGCATTCCTCCTTGTGTTCGTGGGCAAGCGTCTGCATGCTGAGGAGATATGGTGGGGATGGATAAACGGCGCATACTTGGGCGGATTTACAATCGTTAGTCTTCTCGTAAGCCGCTTGTCGAGGCAAATGCCAAATCTGGGTATGATGCTCACAGTAGGCAGCGGTTGTTATGCCATAATAACACTCGGATTTGGCTACACATCTAGTCCTCTTGTAGCGCTCGGCGTCATGCTTATTCTAGGTGCTTCTCAATCAGTGAAGGATTTGGCGGAACGTACGTTAATTCAAACGAGCGTACCTACTTCTGAGTTACCGCCAATTTTCGCCGCCCAATCATCGCTTATTTCGCTCCTCTATGGGGTATCGTTATTACTATGCGGGTGGATTGCCGATACGATGGGCATTCAAGCGCTCTATTTCTTTGCTGCGGCTGGCTTTGCAGTTTCGTCTGCAGGGGCTGTCACCTTCATACTTGTTTATGATCCGCGACAAAAAGGATAATGATGAGTAGCATTCTATAATAAATTTACAGGCCATCCTACAAAGGATGGCCTTAAAAAACTTGCCGTTAGGAACAGTAGGGAGATCCGTACCATAAGTAGGGCGGAACTCTTAGACGAAACAGAAGAGGCGAAAGGTCGGCCACGTGAGTGGTCCTTTCGCCTTTTTTTGATCTTTTTGGGTAGCGGGGCAAATCCTAAGTCCAAGTTAATTCTTTACTGTTTAACAATTCATTCTTCCATTCATCTTTCTTCCAACTTAAATTCTCTCCAAAAGATCTATGGAAGTATTCGATAGACTCCTTTTCATGGTTACTAAATTTAAATACCAGAAAGCATGTTTTTTTAGTGGTAATCACTCGTAGGTAGCCAAGACCATTTGACATCTTTATTAAAAATATTTGTTCCGGGTCAGAAAAATAAGGTTCATATAATGGATTTCCGTTTTCATCAGAGCCAGTCAACCGTTTAGGTGTGGATGGGTCGTGAATATGGAAATGTTTATTTTCCTCCGAGAGTATGGCGCTTATACAGCTTTGTATTTTTAGATTATTAAATTCATCATAAAGTTGAAAAAATACATCAACGCTGAAATCTTCATCATAATTGTTCTTCTCGAAAATCATGTTATACCAACCAGATGTGGACTCATAATAACCTAACTTAACCTTCACAAACTCATGAAAAAACCAAAAAGGTAAAGGAAATAATGTTGAATGATCTTCAAGTTTATTATCTTCCTCTGCATATAAAAAACCAGTAATAAATCCATATAACATAGTAAAGCTTTTCTTTCCTAAATACATACCAGGCTTTTCTTTTATTAAGTTCATTACTGAACTGAATTTGGACATAAGAAATTCCCCTTAAAATGCATTTGCGCTATATGAAGACCGAATTCGTGTACGAGCCCTTTAATCCCTATGCCTGCCGTATTTCTCATGGATATCAGTAAGACGTGCATCGAAGTACTTCCTTACATGGTAACATAATGAGGTTCATTTTTCTACATGTTGAACGTTAGGGTCATAGTTAAAATGTAATTAGTTTCCTAAACGGTATCATAATTTGAAATGATTAATGTTTATTATAAACACATCAAATAGGAAAAACATTAACCAAATCAAAAAAAGGAGTTTTTATGATGGCAGCTTACGCACTTGAAGAAAAAGACAACTTAATCGTTCTAGGTATTGGAACGGAGTTGAAGAGTGATTACCAGGATTATGCCGGAATGAACAAGGAGAAGGAAAGCTTTTGGCGGATAGTGGAACAGGATGAAGGCTGATTTCGGTTGTTAAAAAATAAAACAAGATCAAAGGAGGAATGAAAATGAGTACTACTATGGCACATGAAAAAAACGCGAAAGTAGAATCCCGCCCTGTTGGAAGGTTGGCCGCTTATTGGACGGTCACAATTATATTCGCATTCTCAATTACATTAAGCGGTATCGGGCAACTGATGCGATATGGAGGTAATGTCGATCTAGTGACCGGTATTGGTTTCCCGTTATATATCACAAATATTCTTGGAGTTTGGAAGTTGCTTGGAGTCATTGCGATCGTAATGCCAGGCTTGCCTCGGCTTAAGGAATGGGCGTATAGCGGTATTTTTTCTAATGACCGGAGCGGCTTTATCTCATGCGTTCGCTAATGATTACGGCGATTACGGATTCAATCTCATCCTTCCGCTTTTATGCCGCGCTTGGCATTGCCTCCTGGGCGTTGCGTCCGAAAAGCCGCAGGCTCTAATGGACATAGAAATTTATGCAAAGAAGGCACCCGGTTGAGTGCCTTTGATTTCGTTTTTAAAATGATACGGTGAACCGTATCACAAATAAGGGCAAGTTTTAAAGCGTTCAAACCGTTCCATATATAACGGGTTGTTCTTGTAAAGATCGAAGCCTGCCCGCAGAACGGCTACAGAGTAACGGGCAGCGCCTTCCCAATTCACCAGTCTGTTGCGGTAATCCGGCTTTAAAAACATAATATCCATCATATTCCGTTCGTTATCCGGCAGACTGCCGAAATTGGCTACGATCAGTTCTGCCGCTCGATTCCAGACGATAACGTCCGTACCTTCGTCCGTGATAAAAGAAGGATAATGCAGCTGATCTACGATTTGCTGCAAAACTCTCGTATTCGGCCCTTCGCTATTTGGCACTGTGACGACGCTTGTCTTGTCTACATTGGCCAGATCGAACAGATGCTTCTGCTCATCATCGTCAAGCTGAAGTGCTTTGCCGATACTGAGCAGCACTTCCGGCGAAGGATTAACCTCCTTGCCTTGCTCCAGCCAGGCATAGTAAGTCACGCTTATATGGGCAAGATAAGAGACCTCTTCTCTTCGAAGCCCCGGAGTGCGTCTTCGTCCGGGTAGCGGCTGGATCCCTGCCTCTGAAGGCTGTAACCGTTCCCTGCGCGATTTAAGGAAGTCACCCAATGCGGATGGAGAATGGTTCTTTTTCAAGTGGGTCACCTCTATTTACTTATCTATTTACTCATAGGGAAGATGCAGATTGCTAGTACCAAATGGACCAAAAGAACGTTATATATGATTATTATAATCTCTGTTGAATGCCGTTTCTACAAAAGAGAACCATAACGAGTTATGGGGTACCAAAGCAATTGTATTGTCCTTCTCTGAGGGCGCTATGGGCGGAGACGCGCGGGCGTGGTATTCGTGTGCTCGCACTGTGCCGGGGTGCAACAGAGACGGGATTTTTCGATGCGGTCGGCAGCGAGGATATGGGAGCAGGTCAGAAGCTCTCGACCCCGGAAAAGGTTGTACAGGCCGGATTCCGCGGAATTGACCAAGGGCGCAGCTATATCATCGATGGCCGTAGCAATTACTTTATGGCTCTAATGATCCGACTTTTCAGCAGGCGTAGGGTGGCTTTGATCATGGAACGTATGTCAAAACCAAAAAGGCACTGATAACGGGATCCGGTTCTTGACTTAGAGTCTCGATGCAATTGAAGATCACCAACAGTAAATCATATAGACAGCATTTAACAATAAAACTCTTCATGGAGACTGGTCTTTCCAAGAAGAGTTTTATTTTCGCCGATAGAGGTGTTAAGCTGAACCGTACCATAAATAAGGGCAAGTTTTTGTGGAGGTATTAAGAACGGTTTGTAATCCAAAATAAAAATTAGCTGTTAACGAAAGGAAAAACGCGCTATGGCGCGTTTTCTTCCTTAAACAGTCTCCAAAATGGTTTAAACTGATTTTTTATATACATCTGCAAAAACCTTTGCAAAGTCTCCAATCTTGACTTTGCCGAGGTGGTAGTCGGTGGCACGGAGGCTGGCGTAGAATTCGTCGGCGTTTTCACCCGCGCGGTACAATTGGGCGAAGCCGTTGGCGGTATTTTCATGGAAGCCGATTTTCTTCATATTTTCAGCGAGAGCTTCGACGGGAATTTGTTGGAATTTGGCTTCGACATCATTTTCAGCAAGAGCATTTAGCCAGTCGTTGCTTGTGGCCCAATCGCTTACTACGAATTTCGTGCTTTTTCCCGCTGGGGTGTGAGAAATGAGAGCGTAAGCGACGTCCGCGATATCAACTGGGCTGACCCACCCTTGCGGGATGTCGGCTGAAATTGGACTGAAGAGGATTCGCTGGGCTTTGAGGCTTTGCATGTCGGCAAAAAGATTGCTGTAAAAGCCGACAGGGCGGATATGAACAACGTTCACGCCTTCGAGCGAGTTGAGCGCGTCTTCTGCAAAATGATAGCTGTAAAGGATGCCGGCGTTGGGGTTGTCAGCGCCGACTGAGCTGAGGTTGATGACGTTCTTCACGCCTGAGTTTAGAACGGCAGTCTTGTAATCTTTTGAAAGCTCGATGGAGGTCTGCCACATATCCGTGCCAGTGGCAAAATTGATGCCAGAAATCATGAGGTAAACGACGTCGCTGCCTGTGAAAGCCTTGGTGAGGAAGTCGACGTCACGGTTTGAGCCGACAGCAGCCTTGGCGCCGAGCGCTTCGATGTCGGCGATCCGATCTTTGGAGCTTGTGATGACGGTGACATCGTGACCGTCTGAGATGAGGCGTGGAAGGTAGACACGATTGATATTGCCGAGTGAGCCGAGAACTGTGATTTTCATTGTGTTCTCCCCTTCTTTTTGATAAAGTGATGTCAGTGACTGACATTGGAGATCATTATGCGCTTGCTGGATACTGTTGTCAAGAAAAAATGTCAGTTACTGACCTTTTTGATAAATTGTAAAAAACTACAAAAATGGGAATGGTAAAATGAATAGTAAAGAGAAACTGCAGGCGGCGGCCACGAAATTATTTATGGAAAAAGGCTATGAAAATACGACGGTGCAAGAGATTGCAAGCCTTGTAGGTGTGACGGAGAGAACCTTTTTCCGGCAATTCAAGGACAAGTCTGACGTGCTTTTTGACACAAAAAATGAGATGGGGCAGCAAGTCGCGGCTTTTATCACGGACCATTTTGACGTCGAGCAAAAGCCGCTGAAGCTTGCGGTTGATGGCTTTGCCTCGGTTTTTAGTTTTTTTGATGGCGAGCGGGAGAGGGTGCTGGCGCGGAATCAAATTATTCAAAGTAACCCTGATTTGCAGGAGCGTGAGCTGCTAAAAAGCCAGGCGCTGATTGAGTCTGTCACAAACGTCTTGTCTGTCAAATATGATAGCGAGCTGTCAGAGCTTGCCGCACGATTTGCGGTTGAAATTTTTCACATGGCTTTTATCAAATGGATTGAAAGTGCCGAGAAAGGCTTTGTGGAGCAGGTGCTCGCAGTTTATGAGGTGTATCAAAAACTCTGTCAGTACTGACAGAGTTTTTGATTATTGCGGCGCCGAAAGTCAGGTGACAAGAACATTGCCCAAATGAAGTCCTCATATCGAAGGCTTTTTAATTATCGAATCAAATTCTTGTCATGTCCGCCGTGCAGCTCCATAACCCCGAGGAATAAGAGAGACAAAAAACTTGCCGTTACAGAGAGTGCGGAGAACCCTATCACAAATGACGCAAATTCGCTTCACATTCGACCTCATACTGTGACGGAGTAGGTTGGTGTGAACTTGGTGAATAAATGGCAGAAAATATGGCTAGCCATAGCCAACCATATTTTTAAAAGCATTTTTTGATTCTAGACACAATCGGGTTTCCTTTAAAGCGAACCTAAATCCCTTCTAGGATCTCTTCCGTTGTGCGAATCCGGCCAATCCTCGGAAAAATAACGTTCCGTACATGCTCATGTTCGGCCTTGGTGAACCCAGTCATGGCGTCAATTGCAAAAATAAGTTGATAGCCGTGCTGGAATGCCTCTCTTGCGGTTGTATCGACTCCGATACCTGAGGATATACCGCATAAAACGATCGTATCAATATTTCGGCGGCGCAGCTGCAGATCAAGGTCTGTTCCATGGAAAGCCCCCCATTGTTTTTTGGAGGTGATATGGTCTGTCTCGGTCACTCCGAGCTCGGGAACAAATTCATCCCAGCCCTCTATCAGGTTCAGTCTAGGTACCGTGGTATCGAGCTTGGGAGAAGGTATATCCTTGAAGTCTTTACTGGATACGTGTACAAGATTCACAAAAGCCCCCTTGTTACGAAAAAGATTGGCCAGCTTAGCTGAATTTGCAATGACCATCTCGGCAGAATAAGGAGCATACTGACTGCTAATCCATTTTTGGAGGTCAATGACGACCAGAGAAGTCTTGTTCCAATCCAATAACGGTGCTCGTTCCTCACCCTTCAAATGATTGCCATTTAGTTGATTCATATAGAATCTCCTCCTAACCTTATCTTGTAATAAAATGATGACTACGTCAGTATATAATCGATGATATAGAATAACGAGAGAGGGAATTAACCTAGGAGCGTTACTCCCAGAATACAAAGAAATACTGGAGGAATGAGCTGAAATGCAGGAGGAACGCGGAAAGACCGGAGAATTAGCTGAATTTCTCCGTACCCGACGGGCCCGTCTGACTCCGGAGCAGGTAGGTTTGCCTTCCGGTGAAAGACGGCGGACACCTGGTCTTAGAAGGGCAGAGGTTGCCATACTCGCTGGTATCAGTGTGGATTGGTATACATGGCTGGAGCAGGGTAGAGACATTCAGGTATCCATCCAGGTGCTTGATAGCTTGTCCCGTGCGCTGCGAATGAACGACATTGAGCGAAAACATCTCTTCTTGCTCGCTGCAGGACACTTACCCCCGAGTAATCAAGCGCCACAGAACAAGGTAAGCCGGCTACTGCAGGATTTTTTGGACAGACAGGGGGAAAGCCCTGCCTTTGTGGTAAATTCAAGGTGGGATGTCGTAGCCTGGAACCAGGCCGCGATTCTTGTTTTTGGAGATTACGAAGCAATGTCGGCAAGAGACAGAAATTCGATATGGCGCCTATTCACTACGAATAATGCGAAGCGGATGCTGGGTGACAGTTGGGAAGCGAACGCCAAACATCGGTTAGCCCAGTTTCGGGCCAACTATGCAAATACAGTCGGGGATCCTTGGTGGGGAGAGTTTATTGAGGACCTGCACCAGCAAAGTAAGGAGTTCCAGGAATGGTGGCCGTTGCATCAAGTTATAAATGTGCCGGAAGGTGAAAAGCTGCTTAATCATCCTGTTGTCGGTTCCCTTCGTTTTGGTCATCTTTCCTTCCAGGCTATGGACTCCGTTGACCTCCAGGTTACAGTTAATATTCCTTTGGATACCCCAACAATTGAAAGAATGAGAAAACTTCTTTCTGCGGTTAATCGATAATTCAGCATTTGCCACGTCCGTTGAAGTTATTCCATTTTGGCAGGTGACCTTTCTTTAGCGGGGATGGAATAATGAACGAACATCGTGATGTTAGTGTGATTCCAATTTGTAAAAAAATTCAAGTGGGTGAGTTGGGGATATGGCTAAAATCGTCAGCGCATGGACCTAGCAAACGTAACGGTCGTCTCATCGTTCGGATTAATGACTCACAGGATTGCTCTAAAGTGGTTGTTTAAGCGAGACACTGTAAAGAGACCCTTTTTATTTGCCGTTAGACCCGATACGGTGAACCGTATCACAAATAATGCGAAACTTGGGACCTAATCTTCGGACAGGGGGTCGACTCCCAACGCCTCCGCCAACCTTACTAAAAACGAACATAACATACTTAGTTGGTGGATTTTCAGTAACAGTTTGGTTTAGTTAGTAAAAAGACAGTTAGGGCACATTGACCAGCCTTAACTATCCTTTTATTCATGACTCCAAACAGATTGTAGAAATCGTTAGAAATGACGCCAGCCGCTGTTGACAGCGCCTTGCAAAGAGCCAGAGAACGATAGGGCGAAACTCCGTTCAGAAGAATAATGGATACGATAGCTAACCAGAACTTTTATACAACAGGTCTGCACCGGATGGCATACAGGATGTTTATTCGTGCACCTGCGAAATTTTACCAAAGCGATGGAGAGTGAGTTTTTTTGATTTCGCCGTTGAATTCGAAAATAATATTATGGAATGGTTTGAAGGTGAAAAAATATAAAAGTACCGTAATCAGCTCTTGCGTAGTCTGAAATTTCAAATCTCTATGTTTGTCTCCAAAAACTCAAGATATTTTGGGTCGTCTTCCATAAAAATCTCAATACCGGCGCCCATGTAAGCCCGGGTTAACTCGTCAACCGCCTTTTCAAAGTTTTCCTGTTCATAATATAATTGCCCCAGCCGAAGGTGAATATACGGATTACCCAACCCCTTCGGACACTGTACGGCATTAAAAAAGCACTTGAAGGCCTTATCGTAATTCTTCATACGATAGTGGACATCCCCAATAGCTACATATATCCAAGTAGCGGCCTCCCATTCTTGATGATTTTCAGGCAATAAACGGAGGGCGGCAATATAATTTTGCTTGGCGGCATCAAGATCGCCTGCCTTCACTAAGTCATCGCCTTGTTTACATAGAGCCCTAATTGCGGAATAAGTGGAATCTGAGAGCTGCAAAGTGATCTCTCCTGTTCTATTGGATTAAGGAGTTTTAGCCAATGATCGTTTGTTGGCTTTCATCAAAAATGGTGGCGTCCAGTATTGCCGATAAATAGCCTATCGCCCAAATGATATGATCTGTAAATTCTTCTCCATGATCAGGCGGGAATATGAAGCGAATGCGCTCGACACAGTCTTTGACTTCAGGCAATCATATGAAGAGTCTACCAAATTTTTAAGCCTATTCATAGATTGAAAGTGCGTTCTAGTTTATGTGAGTACTATTTTCAAAGGGGCCATGCATGGCATGTAGTATTTTAAATGGCTTGATATAATTTAGAAGAAAGGATGATAGAGATGCCAAATGATAAACAACAGCTTCACAAGGAATCGATTAAGTACCTAACGACTGCCCCCCTTCGCGAAAATGATCCTAAGTTTAGCTGCGTAATAAGTGATGTAGCCTATGAGCTTTTAACCACAGATGAAGTAGGTCTGATAGAGCAACTGTATTTTAAAATGAAGAATATTGCCCTACGAAATAAGATTCTGTATGGTTTAATCCGGTGCAGGAATTTGGAACTGAAGGATTTCTTTCAGAAAGCCTATAAAAAAGAACGATATTTGGATATGAGGCTGCTCGCGATCCATGGATTAGTACAGTATGCGCCAGAAGAAGAGATCGAAAAGGTCACGGACCATTTTCTTAAGATCTTGATAAAGAGGCCGGAGACTACTCCTTATAACTACTATGAATATGAGTTTCTAAGGTCTGCTTTCGGGTTTCCTCTTCTAATTAAAAAATACGGGTATTCCTGTTTTGAAAAGGTATATCAACAAGTCGAGAAACAATATCAGGATATGCCAGAAGCATTTAAGGGGCATTTGACCTTTGATGAAGATGGGAAGCAAGTTTCGTTGAGAACTCCGATGAAAATAAAGCAAATGATAGATCGTTTTTATGAATCACGAAATCTTCGATAAGCTGAGTCCAAGAAGTTGAAAAGCAGCGACGACTATAACAATGATGAGGTTTGTTGAAAGGAGAATAGAGATGACCGTAAAGTTTACTTTGAATTATACGGATGGAGATTTCATGGAAACCATAGAAGTTCCAATTTATAAAGCGTATCGTGAGGGTACTTCTTTTCAACTGTATCATTTAAATCGTAACCCTACTCGTATTGAACACAAGGAATTGTTGGTTATCGATGAATCGGGGATTGCTCCAGAGTGTATGTTTAAAAGTGTTACAGAATTTTGTGAAAAAATTATCCCCTATTTATTGAATAGGAAAAATGAGTCATTGTTTTTATTCGGGGAATATTATGATGCAGAGAAAGATAAGATGATGGACATTGATGATATTGAGATTCCCTGTTTAATAGGCGGGGCAGCCGCCTTACAAGAAGAGAAAAAGTAGACTGGGACCTACAGAGGTGTCGCTGAGGAACCTGAATCAATAGATTTATTGAAAAAAATGATTGATAAACGTTTGCAGGAAGATCCGGATTTAGCGGATGAAATCTATGTGATCACCCCATTTAGAAATGTGGCTTATAAGCTTGTTCAGATTTTAGACGAAATTAAATTCACAAAACGAGAAAACGGGAAGACAACGAATATTGGTACAGTTCATACTTTTCAAGGGAAAGAAGCCAAGGTCGTCTACTTTGTTCTTGGCGCGGATTCTGATAGCAGTGGGGCAGCAAGATGGGCTGTCTCTGATCCCAATATGATGAATGTTGCAGCGACGCGAGCTAAAGAAGAATTTTATGTGATTGGCGATAAGAAATTGTATGCCTCACTCGGTAGTGAAGTGGCAAATAAAACGATGTCAATTATTGACGACTATAACAATAATAAGGTCGGGAATGATGGTTAGGCGAAGTTCTCCAAGTTGGAGTAGATTCGAAGGGTAGTTTCCTTTAATAGTATATTAATTATATTTTAATCTGGAGAAATCGTTCAGTATAAATGCAATTCGTTATTTTTATCTTCCGTCTATGAAAAAAGACCCTATCTCAAAACCAACTCCTACCCACTCTCCCGATTTCTATGCTTTAATAAAATGAGCAGTATCAACAAGAAGCGTTGAAAGTGGGGTTCTATGAAGCGACTAACGATTGGCCTGTTCGCCCATGTGGATGCAGGTAAGACAACCTTTGCGGAACAGCTGCTGTACCATACGAACAGTATCCGGTCGCGGGGGCGGGTGGATCATCAGGATACGTTTCTGGACAGCCACGACATCGAGCGGGCAAGAGGTATTACGGTGTTCGCAGATCAGGCGGTAATAGAATATAAGGGAGATAGCTATTACATAATAGACACGCCCGGACACGTCGATTTCTCCCCGGAGATGGAGCGGGCGATTCAGGTCATTGATTATGCCATCCTGATTGTAAGCGCAGTTGAAGGTGTCCAGGGTCATACGGAGACGGTCTGGCAGTTGCTGCGCAACCATCGGATTCCGACGTTCTTCTTTATCAACAAGACAGATCGGATCGGCGCGGATGCAGGCAGAACCGAGGCGGATATCCGTCAGCAATTGACGGGGGAAGTATATTGCATTACACAGAGCTTCGCTGACGGCATAGTCGGCGAGCCGCTGCGGGAGGCCATGGCGGAGCGGGACGAAGCCCTGCTGGAAGCATTCCTGGAGGGGAGAGAGGATTCCGGCTTCTGGCTGGAGGCTTTGCAGAGGATGATAGCGGCGGGTCTTCTCTTCCCCTGTGCTTACGGCTCTGCGCTTCAGGATACAGGCGTCATTGAATTTCTGGATCAACTGCATCTGCTGGCGACAACCACTTATGATGAGAATGCTTCGTTCCAGGGGCGGGTTTATAAAATTCGGCACGATGCAGGTGGAGCGAGACTCACATTCATTAAGGCGCTGGGTGGTCGGCTGAAGGTGAGAGAACAGCTTAGTTACGAGAGCGGCGGGGTTCAGTATGACGAAAAAATTACGCGGCTCTTCTTGTTTAACGGACTTAAATCGCAGCCGGTGGAACAAGTAGAAGCCGGCGATTTGTTTGCGGTTACCGGATTGTCTGCCGCCGAGGCCGGACAAGGCCTGGGGTCGATATCAGACAAGTTAGCTTACGATTCGGAGCCGACGTTACAATCGAAGGTATTATTCGACAATTCGATACATGTACAGAAGGTGCTCGGTGTTTTTCGCACGTTGGAGGCGGAGGAGCCGTCTCTAAACGTCGTTTGGGATGAAAAATTGCAGGAGATTTCTATCCGCGTCATGGGATTGATTCAACTGGAAGTGCTGGAGCAGCTTGTTAGAGAGCGGTTTGGCTTGGCTATCTCTTTTGGACAACCGGAAATCTTGTATAAGGAAACGATTCAATCGGCTGTAAAAGGGTACGGCCACTTTGAACCGCTCAGGCATTATGCGGAAGTGCATTTGCTGATTGAACCGGGAGAAAGGGGCAGCGGCATCATGTTCGATAGCAGATGTCATGCCGATGATCTGAATGTCAGCTATCAGAATCTGATTCGGAATCATCTCTACGAACGGGAGCATCACGGACTGCTGACCGGCATGCCGGTCACCGACGTGAACATTACGCTTCTGAAGGGCCGCGCGCATAAAGAACATACCCATGGCGGCGATTTTCGTGAGGCTGCCTTTCGAGCACTACGGCAGGGTCTGGAGAAGGTGGACAACGTGCTGCTGGAGCCTTATTACGATTTCAAAATCAAAGTCACTATCGATGAAATGGGCAGAGTACTGTCCGATATTCAGCGTGCTTCAGGTATTTTTAATCCGCCGCAGACAATCGGAACGCAAGCGGTGATCACGGGCAGGGTGCCTGTATCGACTTTCATGAACTACAGTGCCGAATTCGCATCCTTTACGCATGGACGAGGCAGTATTCGCTGCGTGTTCAGTGGCTATGACCGCTGCCATAATACGGAGGAAGTCATAGAACGGATGGGCTACTATAAAGGGGCAGACCCACTGTATACCTCCTCCTCCATCTTTTGCGCCAAAGGGGCGGGTTACTCGGTGCCATGGGATGAGGCGGAAGCCAAGATGCACCTTGAATTAGAACCCTGAATGATCTTTATTAGGAAACTAAGCAATTAAGAAATTATCGTGAGTAGTACATCTAATACTGTGCTACTTTTACAATATAAACTGGGCAGTTGCCGTTACTAGGACAGGTGTCCCTACATAGAAATAAGCTGATGAGAAAGGCTTATGTCATGAGCGGGGATGGTGTAAAGTAGATGGCACAAAAGTTGCAAAAGAAACGTACACGATTAACCGGAAGGATCGTACTTCCGGGTAATCCGTCATACAATACGGCCAGAATGGAGTTCAATAGGCGCTTTTCCAAATTTCCAAGCTTAACCTCAACCATTGAGGTGGCTGCAAAGCAGGTGGGAAACCATTGTATCTACCGGGCAATTGCTTGGCGGTGCAGAGGAGCTGCGTCGATTGATTAGACCGCTCTTGCGAGCAGGCACTCCGGTGAAGGTGATGGTGAAGACAGTACCTTTTATTGAAGCAACCCATTTTTTTGCCGAATCGGACCTGAATTTAGAACCAAAGTTTAAAATAACCGGGGCCTACGGATTCCAACCTTTGCCGCCTGAAGGAGTACGGATTATACGCGACTTTTTAGCCAAAGCACCCAACCGGCATTCTAGCGTGTGGAGTCAGAGCTAGGTGGTGCAAGAAGCGCGGTAAGTCGAGTATCGCCTACTGCAACGGCCTATCCTCATCGGAAGGCTGAGATAATCTACGAACTGTCAGCCCGCTGGAGAAACAACGAGGAGCAGGAGCGGAATATTCAGTGGGTGGAAAGGTTCCGCAGAGCGTTGCGTCCCTTTGTTAAAGGGGATTATGTGAATTTCCCCGATCTGCAGATTAAGAACTGGCCCAAGGCGTATTATGGCGAGAACTTTGGCAGATTGAAGCAGGTGAAACGAAAGTAAGATCCTCATAATGTGTTTCGTTTTGCTCAGAGTATTCCGGTGGGTAAACAGGTCAGAAAATAACAATACGCACACCAGATCGAATTAAAACAAGGAGCTGTCGACGGCAGCTCCTTTAGCAATTTCGCTGATAGCGACGATAAGCTGAACCGTTCCTAAGAGACGCCGAAAAAGTTGAACTTTCGCAAGCGATTTTAGACTCCTTTGGTATGTGAAAAAGTAATTTCCTAATACACTTACCAACTTAGAAGGAAGATTACATAGTTTGTATATGATAAATATATTTATGTTTTATTTACAGATTTTTTGAATGAGGACTCTTAGGTCAAGAGTATTACTTTTAGCCAATGAAAGGATCCTTGAACTTAAAAATATTAAATTTTAATTAATAAAAATCCGATAAATAAGAATGGTCAATCTTACCATACGCAGTCTATTAAAAATCTCATAGTACTGGTGGATGCAGCATCAGAGGGAGGTAATATGAGAAATAAAGAAGGGAGGAATCCATGTCTAGCTTACTATGTATAGTTCCTTAGACTTGTATCAAATCGGGTCTAAAGTCTGGCAATTGTTTAGAATTTGTCTAGGTCTCTATATTATAATGGTCGGACACGCCATATAAATATGGCGAATTTGGTAACTTTCTGTTGTAAACAGCGAAAGATGACCAAAGATGAGAGGGAAAAGTTACTGGCCGCTCCCAAAAAAAATTTTAGAAATGGAGGAGATTTTCGTATTGAAACAAAAAAGCAGTTTAGGTAAAACTATGCTATCTTTCTGCCTGGCAGTTTTGCTTGTCTTGCAGACAGTGGTATTCCCTGCTGCTGCATATGCGGATGACGAATCCGGCTCGCAGAATGCGGCTGAATCGCCTTCGGTATCTGAGGCGGTGTACGGCGCGCCAGACCAACCGTCGTCGGCAACTGAGGCGGTGTACGCTCCGCTGCTCACTTTCGCGGCGTTGACGGCAAATCTGACGGACAAAACGGCGGTGCTGGCGAACGCCAATCCGACGTTCAAGCTTACAGTGAAGCAGGGTAACCCTGAAGCTGTGGTTCCGGCAGGGGGCGAGATTAACGGCCGGGAGAATTTTACCCTTGAACTGGATAGTATCGCTGTGCCGACCAAGGGCGACGATCTCAATGCTCCGCCCGAAAGTGTGATTCAGCAGGGGGATTATGCCGTCCTGGATAAGGCAACCTACTTCCCTGGTGTGAATTTGGCGCCTACAGCTCCTATGCCAATCAATCAGGGCGGACTGAAAATTGCTACCGTCCAATTTTTTGCCGATTCAATCAAAATTACGTTTGATGGCGCAGGGGTATATGACGGCAGTAGACGCGACGTCAAAATCGGCTTTTCCGCTGCTGCTAGAGCAGCAGATCAGACCCCTGGCGGTGGCGGGGATACGACCATTTTCGGAGATGGCTATAAGTTTAAAAACTCGGATTTGGTGCCCGAGTATACCATTACTGTAAGCTCCTTAAGCAACGGCGGCTATGACAGTGGGATTAACAGCCCTTCTTTTCAAGAGGGTACCATTACGTGGCGAGCGGTAGTAACTGCAACTGACACGGACGATAAGACCATCCCCATGCGGCTGGACGGGTTGACTTTCTCTGATGAGCTTGCGAACGTCGGTGTATATGTGCCTGGGTCCTTCACTGTGGATGGAAATGCGGCAGATCCTGATTATTCTGCTGATCGCACACTTTTCTATAAGTTCCCAGATGCATCCACTGTAGATAACGTCAAAAGCACGGCGACTATTACTTTCAAAACGTGGATTCCTAAGAATAGTTATTACTACGAAAAGAATGGAAATTTTGCTGATCAGTATGGATGGAACCGCATTGATAATACCGCAAAGCTTTTGGGTGACGCTACCGATGTGAAGGCTTCATCAAATACCCATCGGATTGCTATACGCCCCAACTGGATTGCGGCGAGCGGCAAGCCGGGCAAGAGTGGAAACGATACGCTCATCACGTGGACGGTTGAGGTCAACAAAAGGATTAACAATAACGGTGTACTGTCCAGAACCGGCTTGCAGAACGCTAAGATTACAGACGTCCTGCCCGACGGGACGGAGTTTGTTTCCGCAACCTATAAGAATGGGGACAGCGGTACGGATACCCCAATTACCCGTAACGCCGCAGGGGAGTACGAGATCGGAACCGCCATCGGCGGGAATCTGGACGGGCCCCTCTATATGACAGTTGTGACGAAGGTGACAGACAGCAGCAAGTCAATCTTCGATTACAAAGCGCGCGCAAACTGGGAATTGGATGTGAAGGATGGAGGAACTGCCATCCAGAACAACGATGCAACCGGCTGGGTCGCTCCTGCTGCCGTTGTGGACACTGCACAGGTTAGAATTGGCGCACATGCCTTCACGAAAAGTGCGACCACAACCACCGCGCTGCACAACGTCGCAGGCACCAAGTGGACGATAAACTTGACGCTGCAGTACAATCTGGATGCTCCAGTCGTCTATGACTTGCTGGTTCACGGCGATTCTCTCGATGTACTGAATAATCTGGATGCCAATCCTAAGGTAACGTCGACAACTCTAGAAGCAATCAAGAGCCAGATCGACACCAAGCAGCTTTGGCAAAAATACCGCGAGAATACGTTGACTGTGAGCAATGGGTTGAATGGTGAAGTGATCCCCTTGACGGTGAACGGCGAGCGGGTGGCGGACCTTATCAAAGTTACCGGGTACAAAGGAGATGTACCAGGGAGCGTTTCCTTTGAGTCTGTCACTACCAATCCGGATAACCTGTTCCGCCAGGATAACGCTGGAAACACATGGAGCAACCGGGGACTGCTCTTCGACGGTGACGATTATGTGAGTCGCGCCGAAGCCAACACCTCGAACCTTGTGCGGATGCTGAACAAGGAGATGCTGTATGCGAACACGGCGGGTTTAGAGGGGGTTGCAGCCGATTGGAACCGAAACTATTCAGGCCAATGGAGCGACAGCATATGGAAAAGAACGCCCGTGGCCAGCGACCCGAATTGGTATATGGACAACTCCCGTCCTGACAATTACATCCTGGCAGGCTATGACCGCAAGGATAGAACGGTCACCTTCCGGCTGGCGGTGAACATGCCAGGCTTCAATACGGAGGAGATGGCCAAGGATGGCGGCACCCGTGTAGCCAGCGACATCAAGCTGGTGGATGTATTGCCGGAAGGCTGGGAGTTTGTAGATTATGCTCCGGGCGAGGCTTATAGACTTTATAAAGGTGGTACCGGCTATAGAACCGATAGTAAAGGCGGAAGTGGTAGATATGCACAGGCCGTTTCAGTCATTGCGCCGGGTACGCCTCAGCATGTGGTGAGCTTTACCAAGGATGACAATGAAGGAACCTTCACCTTCTCCAAGCTGGAGAGTCCCTACGTCATTCTGGTGAAGGCGCGTCCAACCAATGCCGCGCTTGCCAATTACAAGCTAGGCAATAATAACGCCGGGGAGAATCAGGCTGTGTTCTCCATGAAGTGGGGAGACAAGCCGTATAGTGCTACCGAAGCTCACAGAATCATTGTGCCTGTGCAGTCTCTGAGCAAGACGGCGCGAAAGCCTGTTTCTGGGGTACAGGAATGGACGGTAAATTACACGCCTCCGTTCGAGATGAAGCCGGGCGTTTATTTGCTGGATACTCTCGCCAAAGGTCTGAAGCTGCGCCAAAATGCGGAGGGTGGCCTATCTCTCGAACCTTCCGACATCGCTGTCTATCCCGGCAAGTTGAAGCCGGATGGCACTTTGGAGCGTGATGGAGGACCGCTGAATCTTGCGGATCCGAATAGTGAGGTGAAAGTCACCGCAGGCACAGACCCGGCAACCGGGGGGTCGACGCTTAGGTTTGATTTTGTCGATCCGAACAAGTTTTATCAGATCGTTTACCAGACCGAATCCCAGGGCATGCAGCCGGGAACGGCTGGGAATTCCATCAAGCTGATGGGTGATGATTCCCTTCCGCCGATCGGAGCGCAGAGCAGTATTATGCTGGACGCGAACGATGTAGCGGGAAGTGCCAATGAAAACGGCCTGCTCTTCCTCAAGAAGGTCGGTCCCGACGGTACAACACCGCTGAAGGATGTAAAGTTTCAGTTGCTCAATCCTGACGGTACACCGGCCAGGGATAAAGAAAATAATGTAATGGTGGAAAAAATGACGGGCACGGACGGCAAAACGAATTTCATTATTCAGGTGCCAGGGGATTATTTGCTCAAACAGACATATATTGATCTCCTCACTTACTTGCCTACGACTACGATATACCGGGTACGTGTCATCGATGCGCCCGGCAAGCCTGTCCTTGTTGATGGACAGAAGGTGGAATCGAACAATCCGCTGATCGTTCCTACACCGGCCGAAGGCAAGCTGACCATCAGCAATAAGGTGGAAGGCAACGGCAGCGACCCGGACAAAGAGTTTGAGTACACCGTGACCTTCAACGGCGAAGGCAAGGACGGAGAGTACACCTATAAGAAGCCAGATAATACGTATGGCAAGATCAAAAGCGGTGACAAGATTACCCTCAAGCACGGACAAACTGCGATGCTGCCGATATTGCCTGCGGGTCTGGTTTATACCGTAACCGAGGGCGATTATACGACCGTTGACGGCTACACGACTGATCCGGAGACGAGAGAATGGTCCGGGACAATTGTGAATAAAGGCGACCACAAGGCGGACTTTGTTAATGAACGGGTTGTCAACAAGCTGACCATCAGCAATACGGTCATGGGCAACGGCGGCGACAAGGCAAAAGAGTTCGAATACACCGTCAGCTTTGCGGGTGCAGGTAAGGATGAAAGCTACTCTTACGTGAAGTCGGACGGCGACAAAGGTTCGATCAAGTCCGGCGGTACCCTTCGGCTCAAGGATGGAGAGACACTGGATGTTTTGGACCTGCCTAAGAATCTAACTTACACAGTTACCCAGAAAGACTACACAACCGATGAATACATGACTACTCCTGGGGAGCGGTACTATACCGGAGTCATGAAGGGTAAAGATGAAGTTGCCCCATTCAAGAACATGCGAGTCATGACGGGGAGCCTGCTAATCAGCAACAAGGTTCAAGGTAATGGCGGTAACAAAACGAAGGCGTTCAAGTACAAGGTCACCTTCACAGGCGAGGGAGCAAACGGCTCCTACTCCTATGAGAAGTCGGACGGTAGTAAGGGCACCATCAAAAGCGGGGATACCTTTGAGCTTAAAGATGAGGAACTCTTCATTGTGGAAGGACTTCCTACGTATCTCCAATATACGGTGACCGAAGATAATTACACGGACGACGGCTATGTGACAGATCCTGCTAGTCTCATTCGCACGGGTACCATTCCGGTGAAAAGCGCGGCTGAAGCACGCTTTGTGAATACCCGCCAGCTTCCAGTTCTGGAAGGCGTGCTCCGTGACAACAACACAAGAGAAGTCATTCCGAATGCGTCCATCACAGTGACCAATCTGAAGACAGGCGAGAAGCAGACGATTCAGACGAATGAGAAGGGTGAGTATTCGGTCATTGCCGAGGCAGCTACCGACTACACGATCACATTTACGAAGTGGTATCCGGTAGGCGGAAAGGATGTGCCTGTCGAGTTCACGCAAAAAGCAAATGTGGACAGCAGTGTGACGGACGAGACCGTTCCGGCTGATATTACGGCGGTAGGTATTGTGCTTCTGAAGCAGCCTGAAGGGCAGACTTCGCTGCTGGACAGCAAGCTCGCTGGCAAGATGCACATCTACTTGCGGGATGCCAGCAACCAGTATGTAGTGGATAAGAATGGCGCTCCCAAAGCGTTCAACCTAGAGTCGAACGGCGTCTTCTCAGCGGACGGTTTAGCCGCGAAGACTTACAAAATGGAAGTGCGCTACGAAGTGGCGCCAGGTCAAGAATTAACGGTCCTTCAAGCGGATCTGGATGTGAAGGCCAACGGGGAATTGAATATTTCCCAGGGGCTCGTTGACCCGTATGGCATCATTACGGATGCAACAACCGGCATGGTGATTGAAGGCGCTGAAGTGACGCTATATTATGCTGATACGCCAGGAAACACAGCGAGCGGCATCGTGCCGGGCACGAAAGTAACGCTGCCAGCGATTCCGGGCTTTGCACCGAATGATAACGCCAGCCCAAGTCAGAACAGTGACGTAAACGGCGCATATGCATACATGGTATTCCCGAACACGGATTACTATCTGGTTGTAACCAAAGCCGGGTATGATGCGTACACAAGCCCAACTATCTCGGTCGGAAGCGACATCGTACGCCACGATATACAGTTGAAGCCGATAAGTTCTAGCGGCGGAGGTGGCGGCAGTGGCGGCGGAACTGGGTCCGGCAGTGGCAGTAGCGGTACCGATAACAGCGACGACGGAGCAGACAACGTGAACAACGGGGCAAGCAACGTGAACAACGGAGCAAGCAACGTGAACAACGGAGCAAGCAACGTGAACAACGGAGCAAGCAACGTGAACAACGGAGCAAGCAACGTGAACAACGGAGCAAGCAACGTGAACAACGGAGCAAGCAACGTGAACAACGGAGCAAGCAACGTCGACAACGGAGCGGGCAACGTGAACAACGGAGCAAGCAACGTCGACAACGGAGCGGGCAACGTGAACAACGGAGCAAGCAACGTTAACAGTGGAGCAAGCAACGTCGACAACGGAGCAAGCAACGTTAATAACGGAGCAGGCAACGTGAACAACGAAATCAACAAAGGCAACAACGCAAGCGGTAGCGTCGACAATGAAGTCGCCAATGGCGATTACGAGCTGGACGATGCTCCGAAAACAGGGGATAGCAGTCCATCGCCAATCTTCTATATGGTTTTGGCGCTGATATCCTTGATTACGCTTGGATTCTGTTTACTCAGCAGCAAGAAGAAAAAGCATGTTCAGTAACCGGAAAGGCGGTAAGAAAATGAGTAAAACTAAAAAAGTTCTTATCGCCGTTTCCTTCCTTGTGTTGGTATTCTCTCTCGCCAATATAGCGAGAATTTTCCTGTGGGGTTATGCCGATCAAGTGAAAATCGAAGAGTTAGCAAAAGTTTGGGAGGAACAATCGGACAAAGGAGGAGGGGAGGCGATCCCCTCCCCTTTGATTACGAAAGCGAATGAGCCGGTCATGCTTCCCGAATTTCGAGAGCTTTACGAGAGAAACCCGGACATCGTCGGTTGGCTGAAGATTAACGGCACCCGAATTGAGTACCCGGTTATGCAGAATCCACAAGATGAGCAGTACTATCTCAATCATGATTTCGATAAAAAGAAGAGCAAACTCGGTCTCCCCTTTTTGGACGAGCACAGCCGGATCAACGGTTCCGATATTTTACTGATTCACGGACATCATATGAAAAACGGCTGGATGTTCAAAGATTTGATGAAGTATAAGCAAGAAAGCTTCTATAAGGAGCATGCTACGTTCCAGTTCAGTACACTTTATGAAAAGGAAGAGTATGAGGTTGTTGCCGTTATTCTGTCACAGGTTTATCGCAAATCAGATGATGTATTTAAATACTACCAGATTGAGAAAGTAAGTACGCCCGCCGAGTTCGATTCGTATGTTCAGAACATCCAAAAACTTGCTCTATATGAAACGGGTGTGACCCCTCGTTATGGCGACAAGCTTATTGTACTGTCTACGTGTGAGTACTCGACCGAAAACGGTCGGTTAGCGGTGGTCGCTCGAAAGCTTAAATGACGATGTTGAAATACGGAGTCAAGCTGGTTTATATCGCGTTCTCCTCTGGAGGACGCGATTTTTTTACGCTTCTTTTGATCCAGTTTAGGTGCCCTTACTTTTTCCGATGGACCCGTTATGCTGAACCTTAGGCAAGTTTTTGCTTGAGGTGGGCATAATAGATTCATTGTGTGTGAAAGGAAGGGGCTACACGACAAGGAAATGGATCATCCCTATGTAATTTTACCTGAAGAACAAGCACCCGATGGTATAGAGCATTGTGAAATTTGCGAGCTATCCAAGCAGCGGAATCGTGTCATCTGGGGTGAAGGAAATCCGAAAGCTCCACTTATGATGATTCTGGATAATCCCGGAGCCCGGGAGGATCGGGAAGGAAATTCGTTTTTATGCGGTACCCGAGAAACACTACAATACGGCATGAGAGAGGCTGGGATAGACGTAAATGATGTTTATGTCACCTATTTGCTAAAATGCCGACCGATGCGTGCCTATAATAAACCCGAGGCTAGAGCCGCGTGTCTCCCTCATCTACAGTTGCAGCTCTTTCAGAAGCAGCCGCTTGTATTATTTGGATTTGGTAATGTCGTAGTGGAAGCCATATTCTCTAATAAGGAGGGTGCCAGTGTCAAGGAGTTACGAGACACCTGGTATGAGTTACAGGGTACGCCCATCAGTTTCACCTATCACCCGCTTGCAGTAAGAAGACGACCCAATCTACTTAGGTTCTTCGTAGAAGATTTGAAAGCTTTGAAGGAGAAGTGGAAAGAGATTTAGCTCAAGCAGGATATATAGATTGACGAGAATATTAAAGGAGAGAGGCTGGTTGTGCCAGCCCCTTTTTCATTTTTTTCTCCAACTCTGTTTTTAAGCGCTTATTTCCAGGATTCAGGCAAGAAGTAGGTAGATTTAGGACAAACAATTTTTATAATGGAAATAAGATATATATTTTATGGGGCTAAGGGGCGAATGTCATGAAACCGACGCAAGAGATAGAGGCGCTGACGGCAGAGATTGCCGATGTGGCTAGGACGTCCTTTCGCACTCTGTTTGAAAATGGCGAACGTTACTATTACTGCACGCTATTTACGACTGGAGAGGGACATGCGCCAAGTATCTCCGCCTGGTCATGGGAGGCCTTGGAGAGAGAAGCGGCCAGGCAAGGAGAAGAAAGCGACACACCGGAATCAACGATTGCGGAACTCATCAAATGGTCCTATGCCGATTCACCTTATTGTTGTTTTAGAGATGAGAACTTCGATGATGTTAAACAATTGTTTATGGAGCGTCCTTCCATTGCGGAACTTGAAGCTGACGAATGGAATCGTGAATTTGATTCGAGGCTGAAGGCCATGGAGCTAGCGATGAAAAGGCTCGATGATGAAGGCGTATTTGCCTTGAATCAACCGCGAGAGTCTGTATGCGTCCTTGTCGAGGTTATGCCGCCAGATGAGATCAATACCGAAATCGCCCTACGTTTGAATCGGGCGGAGTCTCCGGCTATGCAAGCATGGCTGGCGGAAGCGGCAGAGTAAGGGTATTCGCATTTAAGCACCTCGTTAAGTTTCTTGAGGGAGAGTTGTAAAATGCCTAATGAAAACCAAAAGAATATTTTAGTTGAGAGAACAAATTGTATTCTTTATTATGCGGGATCGGCCCTATTGAACGAACATAGTGCAGGCTGGATCGGTGGGAATGCACCTGAATTTTTTGATGATCAAGAAGACCTCATTCACGAAGGTAACCAAAAATATGTTTTTTACTTGAGTCTCGTCCATCCCTTTAAACCTGAGAGTATGATTTCGGTCTTCATCCCTGAAGACTATGAGGAGTATTTGGAAAATAACATTTATCCTAATTGCTCGATCAAGGTGATTGAGCATCCCATTTCGACTGAAAGCGTCAAAGATATGTTTACTAACCCAGGTCTTACAAAGCATGCAATTTCAAACGGGGAGCTAAGCCATGACGAAAAATCGATGGATCAGTCTTTTTTAATCAAAGTAGGCGGAAACCCGAGACTTATTCAAAATGAAGACTATTATTTTACGAAGCTGAAGGAGGAATCACTCTCTTTTTTATTTCAGGTAGATGAAGATGGCTACCCCGAAACGTTGCTTCAGGAGGATTACAATTATCCTTTTGGTTTTGGATCACTATATATTTTCGCCAAAATGGGGACGACTGAGATACAACATCCAGTAGCAGGTTTTTGGCAATTCTCTTGATATAGCGTGGGGACCTTTAGGAGGACTTGAACGGCGGTGAGCCCATCCAACGATTTTCGGCGTGCATATGCCCCATTCGCACAAGCAGGCAGCCCGCCCCTGGCGTAAACTGAATTATAATCAGTGAGCGAGGTGAACTTCCATGGCACAATCCAAAGAGATGCGTGCACGGGCTAAGAAGTTTCAAGGCCGTCCGGTCTGTGTCACCCTGCACAACGGAGAGACTTACGTCGGCTACATCACTGACGTTAATCGTGGCGGGTTGGTACTTGCGAGTACTGGAGCTCCCCCACGTGCTTCTTCCGGGAAGCAAGATTCCCGATCTCTCAAACGTAGAGCTGGTGCGCATGCCCCAGGCGTCCGTCTCGGCAACCGGAGAAGCGGCGCACGCAAACCATCTGGCCGTTCGCGCTCCCGCAAGCCGGATGCCAAGGTGTCGGCATTCCTACCGATGATGGGCTCGCTGTTCGGCGGACTTGGTGGACTTGGCGGTGCCACTGCGGGCGCAGGAGGGCTTGGAGGTATGCTCGGCGGCGGCCTACGGCTGTTCGGTATGATCCAGAAATTTGTCCCTGTTGTGAAGATGGGCTACGGTATGATCAAGTCCATTCGCCCATTTCTCGGCGCCGTTAAAGGCTTGATGCCCTCGGCTAGTCCGACCACGCCGAATAACGAATAATCGTTAACCTGTGGACTTTAAGCTCCCTTTGGGTGGTCAGAGGGGGCTAGTCCACAAGCCATTACGACTACCACTGTCTAATCCAGATTGGCTTAAACTCGCAATAACCCATTTCTTTTAGTAAATCCCAGGCATGATCCAGAACTTGAGGTCTCCCCTGAATCCAAAGCTCTTGTCGTTTTGCTATCAAGTAAGAGATGATTTCAGCGATATGCTTGGGTTTACCCAGATGAATAACAGTTTCCATTCCATTAATTTGTGCTGGAATGTCATAAAAGGACCAAGAAGTGTGAGGCTCTTCTTCAGGAGGGTCTGCCTGGAAGATTAACGTAATCTTGATGTTTTTATTTTCTTTCGGAGATAGGTTTAAGATGAAGCTAGACCCGCCTGTATACCAATAAACGAATGCATAACCGTCAACCGTAATATTTCTCAATTGGCTTTTCATTATTTTCCCCCTCACTATATGTTGGTTAAAAGATGATCGGCACCTGCGACTCACCTTTGATTTAATTATGGCGTGGCAGAGCCTGAACATTCCGAAATCGGATTTACGAGGAATCCGAAAAATGTAAAACGCTACTGATGTTCCGTTGTCAGTAGCGTTTTTGTATATTAGGAGTATTATTTTACTTTTTCTATTTAATCTTTTGAATTAGTGACTGATTGGCAACGTATAGTAATTAAATGCTTGATCCAACAAGGCACTGGCTTCTTGACGCTTCAAAAGCTGTTTGGAGCGGAAGTCTATGGAGCCGTCTACATTGATCTTGGTATTCGGGTCCATGATACCTTGGGAAACCAAAGCTGTGACTGCTTTAACTGCCCAAGCATCCGTTTCGCCACTCAATTTAACCTTAATTCCAGGCTCAACCTGTTTCAGGTTCTGGATCATTACCGCCGCCATTTGTCTAGTGATAGGAGAATTAGGCTGATAATTACGTAGTCCCGCTATCATCTGCTTCTTATTCGGTTCAATCATGAAAGGTTGTTTATACCACCCGTGGGCGCGCAGTAGCACTTCTGAGAATTCTCCCTGAGTCATCGTTCCTTTCGGATCGAAGAGGTTGGCTGACTTTCCGCTCATGACTTCCAAAGCATTAAGGTTGTTTATATATGAAATATATTTACTATCCGCAGGTACATCAGAAAATGGTGAATCAATGTTTACTTTTTGCGCATAAGCAACGAGGTCTGGGAGCTGCATGTAATACAAATATGCAATATGGCCTGCTTCATTTTTATTAAACGTCAATTTATTACCTGATTCATCTTCAAATAATAAAGGGTGGATCATTTTTAGTGTATGTTTGCCTGATGTTCCTGTCTCCATTATTAATTTCCCGTCCGAATACGAAACCTTCGTCCTTAAGGCAGCGATACGCGTGTTTTGGTATAATCCCACGTAGTCTTGGGCCTGCTGCTCACTTAATGTCGCGTAGGTTGACTTTGGAACCTCCGATTTTCTCGGATAATAATGATTCATAAATTCTTCATACACGTCAAGACTCATCATGGAGTCGTTATTGTAGGACATGTACATCGCTGTATTCTTCTCAGGCAGAATAACAATCAAGGAAGAATGCCCTGTAACATTCCCTCCTTTTAGAATCACATGCTGATTATTCATCTTCTCTTTGAAGTAGCCTTCGAATCCAATTGTTGTAACCGGGAACTCCTTGTCAGGGAATAATTGGTATGTGTGCATTTGCTCTATGCTCTTTGGGCTCACCACTTCTTTACCTTTGTACTTGCCTTTGTTCAGGTGCATAATGAGGTACTTTGCCATGTCATCTGCGGTTGAAACGATACCGCCTTCAGGTTTTTCCGTTGGTTTAAACCCGTCCAAGGGAATCAGTTCACCTGTTGGTCCATAGTGAGCAGCCATTCTGCTTAACAATTGGGGGGTAAACCGCACACTCGTCGAATTCATGCCTAACGGTTTGAAAATATTCTTTTCCATATATTTGGAATATGACATACCCGTTACGTTTGCTACTGCATATCCCGCTAGCATGAAACCAAAATTGTCATAAGTGTACGCTTCTCCTGGGGGCCTGACCACAGTTGGCATATTTGATGCAATGTACTTCTTCATTGGAAAATATTTGTCCGCGTATTCTGGATGCATCTCCATGAGAATATCTGGTTCATCAAATCCACTTGAATATGTAAGTAGATCAAACATCGTCAGTTTTTTTCCTGTTTTATTCGGAACCTTTATTCCTCCTAAATACTCTTGGATATCGTGTTTTAAATCCATTTTTCCTTTATCAACCAACTGCATAGCTGCCAATGCAGTGAATGACTTTGTAACAGAGCCGATTTGAAAAACGGTATTTTTATCAACAGGGATTTTTTTGCCTTTGTCGGCATACCCGTAACCTTTGCTTAGTATCACTTTCCCACCTGCGACGACCACAAAATTAGAACCCACGGTATTAAACTTTTTCATCTTGTCCGCAAAAACACCATCTGCAAAAGCTTCTAGTTCCTTGGCATCTCGCGGCCCCTCCAAGCTAGCCTTTTCAGATGCAACTGGTATGTTAACGGGTGCGGCAACTGACGCGCCGTTGGGTGCCATACATGCGGTAGTTATCGTAGTAGATAATAGTAGAACCGCGAGAATGGTGTAAATCATTTTTTCCATGAATGGTTTCTCCTTGAAATGTATTTTTGCCTTATGCGTCCGGCAAAACCCAGTATGGCAAAGGATTTGTCATACCAACAAGTTACATTTCGTCACCCACCATACCAAATCACTCCAAAGTGTCATATGACAATTAGGCACTAGGTTTAAAGGGGCTATGAACCCCTTCAATTCAGTTTCTTCTTTACTGTCTCTCCTTCGATTAACACGGGCTGGTAATAGGTGTTGTTGCTTAGATCCTTTTTCCCTTGCAGTTTCTTAATTACCCAATCGGCGGCATCACGGCCCATTTGTTCCTGTGGGTGTGTCAATGTCGTGAGTTTGATGTTCGCATTTTTGGAAATATAGGAATTATCTTGACCAATAATGGACAAATCTTCGGGAACGGATATTCCAAGTTGTCTGCATACATGTACAACTTCTAATCCGACCTCGTCGTTATAGCAGACAATTGCGGTTAAATCGTCTCTTTGTTCGGTCAGGAATTTCTTCAAGTTGGTGGATAGGTCCTGCTTTGTCTCTGTATAGAATGAGAGCACTTGCTCTGGGTGAAACCGTAATTTGGCTTCTCCAAGCGCTTTGATATAGCCCTTCATTCGATACTTTCCTTGTAAATCGTCCATTTTGGCAATGATGCCGATCTGTGTGTGTCCGTTAGCGATCAATTCTTTGGTTGCCAGATAGCTGGATTGTACGTCATCGAGGCAAAAGAAAGGCACTTCCAACTCTTCATAATAAGCATTAATCATGATGAATGGAACATCCTGTTCCTTGAACGTCAGGTAGTAAGCGATATTGGGATTATATAGATTGCTCTTCGTAGGCTCAATGATCAAACCGTCTACACCAAAGGACAACATCATCTCCAAAGCTTTCTTTTCCTGTGCGACATCATTATTGGTGCTCGCTAATAGTAATGAATAATTATCTTCATTTAATCTGGCCTCAATTCCGCGAATAATAGAGGGAAAGATGTAATCAGAGATGTAGGTCGTGATGACTCCAATGGTTTTATTACTGGAATTCCCACCGGTTTTTGATCGGAATTGGTTGCTGACATAGGTGCCCGATCCTTTTTCACTTCTTAAAAAACCTTCGTTGGATAGTTCTAAAATAGCCTTGCGAACCGTCTGGCGACTAACTTTATACTTATCCTGCAAAGCCAATTCCGTTGGAATTTGTTCTCCTACGCTGTATGCTCCTGAAAGAATGTTGCTTTTTATATCCTCAAGGATAACCTGATACTTTGGTTTCACTTTATTCCTTCTTTCCAAGTTGTTCTAATACTAATTGATGCATCCATAATATTTGTATGTACATATTTTAGCATAATTATGAGTTTATTATAATCTATTGTCCTATCTGTATAAATACTAAAGATAAAATAGAAAAATACTCGGTTCATCATACTATTTGTAGGCATAACTATGTTTTAGTGTTGACAAATGTACGCACAAAAAATATACTAAGGCTGTAAACAAAAGAAAGCGCCTTCTTTGATTATTGCAGTTATAACAGTTGTTCAGAGAGAGGAGTAACGTGAGCATGGATCAAGACATTAAACAAGCGATTACTAAGGGAGAAACCTCACTTGGTATCGAATTTGGATCCACACGTATCAAGGCAGTGCTGATTGATCATCGTTTTGAAACAATCGCATCTGGAAGCTATGAGTGGGAAAACCTCTTGGTAGACGGATATTGGACGTACAACTTAGAGACTATCATTACGGGTCTGCAAGAGGCTTATAGTGAAATGAAACAAGAGGTTGAACAAAAATATGGAGTCACCCTTCATACGGTTGGTTCTATAGGATTCTCTGCAATGATGCACGGATATATGGCTTTTGACAGCAAGGGTGAGTTGCTTGTTCCGTTCCGGACTTGGCGGAATGCGACAACCGGGGCTGCAGCAAAAGCTTTAACTGATAAATTCCAATTCAACATTCCTGAGCGATGGAGTATTGCTCACTTGTATCAAGCGATATTGAACGAAGAACAACACGTTCCTCATATTGATTTTATGACGACGTTGGCTGGATATATTCACTGGCTGCTGACTGGCAACAAAGCAATTGGTATCGGAGACGCTTCGGGTATTTTCCCAATTGATGAGACTACACATGATTATAACGAGTCGATGGTTAAGCAGTTTGATGAACTCATTGCAGCCAAAGGCTACGATTGGAAATTACAAGACATTATTCCTAAAGTTCATATCTCGGGCGAGCAGGCAGGTGTACTAACCGCAGCTGGAGCCAAAATCTTAGATAAATCCGGCGATTTACAACCAGGTATTCCGCTTTGTCCTCCAGAAGGTGATGCGGGAACAGGAATGGTCGCTACGAATAGTGTGAGAAAACGTACTGGCAACGTGTCTGTGGGAACCTCAGTTTTTGCCATGATTGTATTAGAGAAGGATCTTTCGGCGGTATATCCGGAAATTGATCTGGTGACTACACCGAACGGGAATCCGGTCGGAATGGTTCATGCCAATAACTGCTCAAGTGATCTCAATGCTTGGCTGGGCTTGTTCCGTGAATTTTATGAGGCCATGGGGCAAAAGGCAGACCCGAATCAATTATTCAGTGTGTTGCTGAACAAGGCTTTGGAAGCAGACCCAGATGGCGGCGGCTTACTTAGCTACGGCTATTTGTCAGGAGAGAATATCACCGGAATAGAGAAAGGCCGGCCATTGTTTGTCCGCTCCCCTGAGAGCCGTTTCAATTTGGCCAATTTCATGCGCACTCATCTGTTCACTGCGTTTGCTGCTCTGAAAATCGGGATGGATATTCTGACAAAGAAAGAAAACGTCGCAATTGACAGCATTCTAGCTCACGGTGGTCTATTTAAAACCCCTATCGTCGGACAAAAGATTGTTGCGGCAGCCATGGATGTTCCGGTATCAGTGATGGCAACAGCTGGAGAAGGCGGAGCGTGGGGTATGGCTATTCTGGCTTCTTACATGATGAACAAGGATCAACAAGAAAGTCTGGAAGACTTCCTCGACCAAAAAGTATTCAGAGATGTTGAGGGACAAGAAATTCATCCTGACCGTTCCGATGTTAAGGGATTCGAAACATTCCTAGAACGCTACACACAAGGCCTGGCGATTGAGCAGGCTGCTGTAGATAATCTAGTGGAAAACTGGAGGAATTGACGTGTTAGAGCAGCTGAAAGAAGAAGTATTTCAAGCCAATCTGGATTTGCCTAAACATGGACTCGTGAAATACACCTGGGGTAACGTCAGCGCGGTTGATCGTGAACGCAGCTTATTCGTTATTAAACCGAGTGGTGTTAGTTATGACACGATGAAACCTAGCGATATGGTAGTTGTTGATTTTGACGGCAATGTTGTTGAAGGAGAGATGAGACCTTCATCGGATACACCGACTCATGCCGTACTTTACAAGCACTACGCAGAGATCGGCGGTATTGTGCATACGCATTCGACTTGGGCGACGATTTGGGCCCAAGCGGGCCTGGATGTACCTGTAATGGGGACTACTCATGCAGACACCTTCTATGGTTCTGTTCCCTGTGCTCGTTTCCTGACACAAGAGGAGATTGATCGTGGCTACGAAGCCGAAACCGGCCGTGTCATCATCGAAACTTTTGAGCAGCGCGGGCTGGATATTTTAGCAGTGCCGGGTGTCCTGCTTAAGGGTCACGCTCCCTTCACTTGGGGGAAAGATGCGAAATCCGCAGTTATGAATAGCGTCGTGTTGGAAGAAGTTTCGAAAATGAACTTATTCGCACGGGAATTAAATCATTTTGCCGAAGAATTGCCGCAGCGCATTCTGGATAAACACTATTTACGCAAACATGGGAAAGACGCTTACTACGGCCAAAAATAAGACCAACTAAACTAACAAACGAAGAAAAGAGGATGAATGTTATGTCAACAGTAGGTACAAAACAGTTCTGGTTTGTCGTAGGTTCACAACATCTGTATGGAGAAGAAGCATTAGCAGAAGTCAAAGCACACGCACAAGAAATGACCGATGCCCTAAATAAGAGCGGCGTTCTGCCTTATCCGCTTGTATTGCAGGATCTGGCAGTTAGTGCAGACAAAATCACTAGCCTTATGAAAGAAGTCAACTATCGCGACGAGGTTGCTGGTGTCATCACGTGGATGCATACCTTCTCACCTGCAAAAATGTGGATTCGTGGTACTAAATTGCTGCAAAAGCCGCTGCTTCATTTGGCTACACAGTATAATGAAAGCATTCCTTGGGCTACGATTGATATGGACTTCATGAACCTCAATCAGGCAGCTCATGGTGACCGTGAATATGGATTTATCAACGCCCGCTTGAAGAAACAGAATAAAGTGGTTGTAGGTTACTGGGAACGTGCAGAAGTGCAAAAGCAAATCGCAGAGTGGATGGATGTAGCGGTTGCTTATAACGAAAGCTTCAATATCAAAGTTGCCCGCTTCGGCGACAACATGCGTAACGTTGGTGTTACGGAAGGCGATAAGGTTGAAGCCCAAATCCAATTTGGATGGACTGTTGATTACTTCGGAATTGGCGACCTTGTTCAGTACGTCAATGCTGTGAAGGAAGAAGAAATTGATGCTTTGTTCGCGGAATACGCCAAACTCTATGAATTTGATTATGGTACTTACAGCAAGGAAGCTTGGGAATCCAGCGTAAAAGTGCAAGCAAGCTATGAAATTGCTATTAAGCGATTCCTGGATGATGGCGGCTATACTGCCTTCACTACGAACTTTGAAGACCTTTATGGTATGAAACAGCTTCCTGGTCTTGCCGTTCAACGTTTGATGGCACAAGGATACGGCTTCGCGGGTGAAGGAGACTGGAAGACTGCAGCGCTCGATCGTCTGCTTAAAGTCATGAGCCATAACCAATCCACTGGCTTTATGGAAGACTACACCTATGAATTAGCAGCGGGTCAGGAATCGATCCTTCAATCCCATATGCTTGAAGTTGACCCAACGTTGGCAAGCAACAAGCCTAAAATCATTGTGTCTCCGTTAGGTATCGGCGATCGTGAAGATCCAGCCCGTCTGGTATTTGACGGTAAGGCAGGAGACGGTGTAGTTGTTTCCATGGCTGATTTTGGCACCCATTATAAACTGCTGATCAATGAGGTTACTGCATTTGAACCAACAGTTCCTGCTCCAAAACTTCCAGTGGCTCGTGTACTGTGGAACGTGAAGCCAAACTTCCAAGATGGAGTTAAAGCATGGATTGAGAACGGTGGCGGTCACCATACCGTGGTTTCCTTGAATCTAACCACAGACCAAATTGTTACTTATGCAAAACTGGTTAACCTGGAATACGTAATAATTAAATAATTATAGTTCATCGATAAAAGCATTGGGTCAGTCCTCAAGACCCAATGCTTTTTTATTGCTCGTCAGAGGATTTTTAATTCATAAGGGCGTGATACTATGACGAATTTACCAGCTACGAAAACGAAATTGGTTATCGTTGAAGGCATACCTGGCTCTGGCAAATCCACATTATCTAGATACATACATGACATGTTAAACCTGCATCAAATAGAAACGGAATTATTTTTAGAAGGGAACTTACGACATCCCGCTGATTATGAATCGGTTGCATGTGTGCCGAACGAAGAACTTGATAGACTACGGTCTAGCTATTCCGATGTGTTTCATTACATTGATCCGTTTGTATCTTTGCACGGTAACGACTCTTTAATCGCATATGCACTTGCGCAGCAATCAGCTCAAAATGGAATTCCCGCAAGCCTGTATGAGGAAATCCAGCGTTATGAGATTTACGATGGAATACCTGTAGAAAAATTTTGCGAGTTGATGATTCAACGTTGGGGTTCCTTTGCTAAAGAACAGCGAGAAAAGGAAAAGCTAATCATACTCGAATGCTGTTTTTTACAGAATCCAGGGTGTGCATTACTCGCTCGACACGATGCTGGAAATGATCGATTTGTTCAGCATGTATTACAGATTGCGGAGCAAATTCAAGACCTAAATCCAATTTTGTTTTATTTGAAGCAACCTAGTGTCCGTGAGACGATTGAGCGAGTGAAAACGATGAGGTCTCCAGAGTGGCTGGATTTTGTGATTTGGTACCATACAGAGCAGAATTATGGAAAGAATAAAGGGCTGCACGGGTACGAAGGATATATTCAGTTCCTTGAGTATCGACGAGAGCTAGAATTGCACATTATTGAGCAACTTCCTTTTCAATCCTTTATACTGGATAACTCCGATTATGATTGGGGGAATCAACAACAGACCGTTTCAAACATCATGATGAAGTATTTATAATTACGGGAAACGATAGTTTAATTAGAGAGGGCCATCCTATAAGGGATGGCTCTAAACTTGCTATAGGTTTTTCGCAACTTCAATCAAACAAAGTAACCATTTGCAGCAATACCGGCACTTATATATAGAATTTGCATACAGAGGAGGTGCAAGAGGTGCAGTGTTGGATTGAGGAAGCTCGGCTAGGCGATCAAAATGCTTGGAAGCAGATCGTGCAGCATTTCAGTGGGATGGCTTTTTCAGTAGCATATACGAGGTTGGGGGACTGGAGTCTGGTAGAGGATACAGTTCAGGAGGCGTTCGCTGAGGCTTTTGCCAATCTCCATAAATTACAGGAAGCAGAGGCGTTCCCTGGATGGTTCAAGATCATTGTCGAACGTCAATGTCATCGTCTTTTGCGCCGGAAGAGGCCCACGATGATGCCGTTGGCCGAAACTATAGTAATGGATGTGGAGAAATATGAAGTGGAACTCATCGCAGAGAGAAGGGAATGGCATCAAAAGCTTCATCAATCCGTCGAGGGTTTATCTGACAAGTTAAAACTGGCGGTTCAGCTGTACTATTTTCAAGGGTACTCAATCGGTGAAATATCAAGCTATCTAAGCGTATCTCCATCTGTGCTGAAAAAACGGTTGTTTGATGCCCGCAATAAGCTGAGAGCTTCACTACTTGTCACCGACTTTGTATCCATGTTTAACGATATTTATGAAGGAGGAGAGTCGGTGCTACATATAGTTAACGGAGATCATGTCGGTGACAAGCTGAGGAAAGGGACCATTCGTGGGGATATCTTGGTCTGGAGAGAAGTGTATCCGGTAGGTCCGGTTTCCCTTGAAATGAGCGAGCACTCATCGAGAGCAGCTAGAGTGGAATATTTAGAGAAAACTCTCGGTATCCCAGGGGAAGACTATGTGTCCAATTGCAAGACTCAGGAGCAGGTTCTGCATAACTTTCATAAGTATGACGAAGTCGTGCTATGGTTCGAGCACGATTTGTTCGACCAGCTGATGCTAAGCTACTTGTTGCACTGGTTTTCGACGCAGACCCTAGGTCAAACCAAACTGAGCTTGCTGTGTATCGGCAACTACCCCGGTATTGATCCGTTTAGGGGCTTAGGACAGCTTACAACGAAGCAGTTAGAAAAATTGTCAGGCACGTGGCAGCAGATCGGTCAGCAGGAGCTTGAGACGGGCAAAAAAATCTGGGAGGCATATACTTCCCCGGATATAACGCGGCATGTTGACATTTTACGTGAAGATACATTTGCCCTGCCTTTTGCTCATGTGGCACTTGAACTGCACCTATCTCGTCTACCTTCCACCATGAATGGGCTGGGCATCGTAGAGCAGACAACCCTGGAACTCGTCCAGCAAGGAGTGAATTCTCCACAAGAGCTGTTTAAGCAGATCGGGAACCGAATGAGTGGTCTAGGAATGGGTGATTTGGAATTTTGGTATCGTTTAAGGAATATGTCGGAACAACCACATGCACTATTAGAGATTCAAGGGCCCCACTCATTTCCTGATCATCAAAAGAAAACAACTCCATCCTTTGACCAATGCGTTGTTGCATTAACGGAAGTAGGGAGAAATATAACGGCGGGGGCACATGACTGGGTGAAGATGAAGGGAATAGACGAGTGGTATGGCGGCTTGTGGCTGCAAGGTGATTTAGCATGGCGCTGGGATTCAGAGAGAAACCAGTTGGTGTATACGGAACCGTATCATAAATGACAACAAGTTCTGGATGTAGAGCGGGCTTAGTTTATATCAAAAGCCCGGTCACATCCTGATACCCCATACTAACCAACAATTCATTACCATTTAGCTCATGCACTTTCTTCACTGTCACATCTAACTCCATACCAAGTATATACTGCAACACTTCAGCAACATACTTAGGTTGGTTAAGATTAATAGAATATTGTTTATCCTCTTTCATCACCCGTAATCCATCATTCAAAGGGCTACCAGTGACAATTGTATCTTTAGTAGTAAACAGAATTATAAATTTTATATCTTTATTTTCAGAAATAATAGTCAACTTGGATCTACAGTAAATATCTCTGACCGTTCTATAATTCCACAAATACGTATTTCCACTAACTACTATTCTCCTCATAGCACTCTAGTCTCCATTCCTACAAGGATGGCAGATTCATTGCGGATTCTGCTTCTTTAGCATTTCAGTCCGGAAGCCGTTCTTACCTGACAAAAAAAATGTTTCAAAAATAGTCCAGGTCATGGGGTATCTTCGCCTCATGTCCCTTATTTTACTTGATTTCTACGCATTGTACAGTTGGCGTACGGGCTCTAGATGAATCACGTGTTAATTCTTGAAATCCTACATAACAATTCCTGGTTATTCATATACATAAACTGTTGATTTAATTATTGGGAAGCTGTAATCCACGGGAGTAACAAAATCAGCTAGGTTTCTTATAAAAAAACTGAGTTCAATTCTTATTTTCGCAAAGAAAATTCTCACTTTTTAGCAGAAATGATTTATAATTATCAGATAAAAGTAGATATAATTTTTAAATGATTATATTTAAGTTATAATGGAGATAGAAAAGGTATGTTCCTGAGTGGAGCCTTGCTTCTTGAGTCAGTTAAGCAGGAGGGCCTGCTCTTTTTTGCAAATATAAGAGATAAGGAAGGTTTTTATGAATAGTATTCAGAAAAATACAGACGTTATCTTAATTGGTGCCGGGGTCATGAGCGCGACTCTGGGATCATTGCTGAAAGAGTTAGCACCGGAATGGGAAATTAAAGTGTTTGAGAAACTGGCAAGTGCAGGAGAAGAAAGCTCTAACGAATGGAATAATGCAGGCACGGGTCATGCTGCACTGTGCGAGCTGAACTACACATCCGAAAAATCAGACGGATCTATAGATATTCGTAAAGCGGTTAATATCAACGAACAGTTTCAGCTCTCAAGACAGTTTTGGTCTTTTCTTGTCAACAGTAATTTGATTCGTAATCCACAGGACTTTATCAGGCCAATACCCCATATGAGTTTGGTAATGGGTGAGAAAAACGTATCTTTTTTAAAAAAGCGCTTTAAAGCGCTTTCAAGTGTTTCCCTGTTTCAAGGAATGGAATTTTCCGATGACCCTGAAAAGCTAAAGGAATGGATTCCGCTGATTATGGAAGGTCGTACATTGAATGAACCGATTGCGGCAACCAAAATCGACTCTGGAACAGATGTCAACTTTGGTGCTTTAACACGCATGTTGTTTGACCATTTAAAAAGCAAAAATGTCGAGATTAAATACAAGCATAGTGTAAAGGATATTAAACGTGCGAGCGACGGCTCGTGGAGAGTCAAAGTGCATAATCTGGATAACGGAAAAATCGAATATCATACTGCCAAATTCGTTTTTATCGGTGGTGGCGGCGGAAGTCTACCTTTACTGCAAAGAACCGGCATTCCTGAGTCCAAATATATCGGGGGATTCCCGGTAAGTGGACTATTTATGGTATGTAACAATCCTAAAGTGGTCGCCCAACATCATGCAAAAGTATACGGTAAAGCGAAGGTTGGTGCTCCTCCCATGTCTGTCCCGCATCTGGATACAAGATACATTGGTAACCAAAAAGCACTGCTGTTTGGACCATTTGCCGGCTTCTCACCAAAGTTCTTGAAAACGGGTTCAAACTTGGACCTGATTGGTTCCGTAAAACCCAATAACCTCATTACGATGTTGGCGGCAGGGGCAAAAGAGATGGCATTGACCAAATACCTGATCCAGCAAGTGATGTTATCGAATGAAAAGCGTTTGGAGGAACTACGCGAGTTTATTCCCAACGCCAAAATCGAGGACTGGGAGATCGTGGTAGCAGGCCAACGTGTGCAGGTGATCAAAGATACAGAGGGCGGTAAAGGAACCCTTCAATTTGGTACGGAAGTGGTTAGTGCCGCCGATGGATCGGTAGCTGCATTGCTTGGGGCTTCTCCGGGTGCTTCTACTGCTGTTCACGTTATGCTGGAGGTATTAGAGAAATGCTTCCCACAGCATATGGAAGAGTGGGAACCAAAAATAAAAGAGATGATTCCTTCTTATGGGTTGTCGCTAGCGGAAAACCCAGAGCTTTACCAAGAAATTTATAATACCACAACAGAAGTGCTGGGTCTGGGAGAAAAAGAACCGCTGCATCATTAATTTTACATGGCTAGTAAATCGATCATCCAAATTATTATAATATTTGCACAGTAATCTTACGATACGTGTTCAAGTCGCATAAGTAACAATCTGAAGCGGTGGGGAATTCTCCACCGCTAAAATGATTGTTTACGAGTGCAAAACTTTGTAATGCTTCTGTGTTTATCGGTATCTGCTATAGTGACTGCAGTAATTATGGAACGGGTTATAAAGGGAAAAATAAATAATTCTTTACCGATCGTTCCCAATATGTTAGGATAAAGCCAGACAGAGAAGAAAAACATATGCGATGACCAATGTAGAACGATCGTTTCCAAAAGGTCATGCAAATTAATCCAAAGATATTCTAAGTGGTCAGGGGGTAGATACAATGGCCAGGAGCAAAGAATTTGAAGAAAACGTTGTTCTGGAAAAGGCCATGAAGCTGTTCTGGGAGCAAGGGTATGAGAAAACCTCGATGAATGATCTCGTCGAACATATGGGGATTCACCGAAGAAGTATCTATGATACCTTTACCGACAAGCACACCTTGTTCCTCAAAGTGATGGACCGATTCGGAGAGCGTATTAACGGTAGGTGGGCGACAGGGGTCAAGCAATCTCGGACGGCTAAGCAGGCACTTCAGTTCATTTTTGACTTCATCATTAACGGTGAAGAGGACGTACCTCCCGGCTGTATGTTCGTGAATTCGGCTGTCGAATTAGCGATACGGGATGAGGAGATTGATGCGGTAGCGACAAAGGCCTTTGCAAAATCGGAGGAACTGCTTGCAGAAATCGTAACGTGGGGACAGCAAAACGGCGAATTTACACAGCAATACGAAGCGAAGGAATTGGCTGAGTATCTGCAAAATGCCTTAACGGGACTAAGGGTTATGGTGCGGACTTCTGTTCCGAAAGAAAAGCTGCAACGGATAGCTGAGTTAAACCTACGCATTTTAGAGACATAGACGATAACCGAAAACAAATTTTTTTCATGGTTTTAGAACGATCGTTCTCATAAACTTTGAAATAACAAAGGAGAGTTAGTATGAAAACATTAATCATCGTTGCCCACCCGGATTTGCAAAGCTCCCGAGTTAATCGGGCCTGGACGGAAACCATGAGGCAGCAGCCTGAAACGACCGTACATGTGTTGTATGAAGCCTATCCTGATCAGAAGATTGATAAGACCCATGAACAAGCTTTGCTGGACAGCCATGATCGAATCATTTTCCAGTATCCGCTCTATTGGTATAGTACGCCGCCTTTGTTGAAGCAGTGGTTCGATGAAGTGTTGGCATTCGGCTGGGCTTTTGGACCCGGCGGGGAGCACTTGAAGGGCAAGGAAATTGGCATCGCCATCTCGACGGCAGGAACTGCAGCCTCGTATCAGCCCGGCGGCTACAACCTGTTCACGATTCGGGACATCGCGAAGCCGATGGAGGCGCTGGCCAACTATGTGAGTGCCCACTATCTGCCGCCTTTTGCTATCCATAATGCGAACCATGTGACGGATGAGCAGATTACCGCGAGCCAGGCTGCATATGTCCAGCATCTGGCGACCGTGCGTCATGTCCAAACGTCTGATTTGATCACAATCAATAAATAAAAATCGAGGAGGAAATGAATCATGACAAATAAAATCGCATTAATTACCGGAGCAAGCAAAGGAATCGGACTGGAGGTTGCTAGACAACTGGGGCAGCAAGGTATAACGGTATTAGTCGCTGCACGTACCAAAACAGCAGCAGATGAAGCCGCCGCCGGGTTGTTGCAAGAAGGCATTCAGGCAGTCGGCGTGAAGCTCGAGGTGACGAATTCTGCACATATCGCAGAATTGGCCCAATTCATCGAAGATACTTACGGACGGCTGGACATATTGGTCAACAATGCGGGCATTTTGGCAGAAAAAGCGGGTTATGACGGGGATGCTTTCAGAGATACTTTTGAGGTGAACACGTTCGCACCCTATTTGATTACAGAAGCACTGTTGCCGTTACTGCTAAAGAGCAAAGCAGGCAGAATCGTCAACCAAAGCAGCGCTATAGGCTCGATTCAGTTCCAGTTGACCAATGAACGGGTGCAGCGTCTTGCTACCCCGGCTTATGCGGCATCTAAAGCAGCTTTGAATATGCTGACGGCCTACTGGGCGCAAAAAAATAGCGGGACACATCTGAAGGTCAATTCCGTACACCCCGGCTTAGTCAAAACGCAAATGGGTGGGGAAAAGGCGGAGCTGTCGGTGGAGGATGGAGCAAAAACGGCGATCCGACTGGCAACCCTGCCGGAAGAGGGTCCAACAGGCGGATTCTATTACATGGATGATCAGCTTCCGTGGTAAAGCTTTATTTATTGAAAGAAAAAGATTTATATGACATCGTAACAGCAATTATCAATTCGTGTATGGTGAGTGCAGACTGATTGGTCATAACGAAAGATTTGCTCAAGAATTATAATTAATGGGAGGTTTCAGGAATTACGAGAACAAAACGATATCCTTTAAGGAGGCTATTTTGGAAACTTTCATTTACATGGTGAGACATGGCGAGTCACCAAAGACGGAAGGAAATGAAAGAACAAGAGGTTTAACGGATAAAGGTAAATCAGATGCTTATCGAATAACTGAATTATTGAAGGGAGAAGGGATCGAGGTTTTCGTTTCAAGTCCATATCAACGAGCAATTCTCACCATTCAAGAGCTGGCTCGGCGTTCAGGACAAGAAGTTTTGGTATTCGAAGATCTTAAAGAAAGGATCTTTTTGAATGAAGACCACCGAATGCCCGATGCGGAATTATTTCCTTTGTTAGATAAGTCATTTTCTGATCCAAACTTTGCTTTACAGGGAGGAGAGTCTAATACGGTTTGTCAGAACCGAAGTATAGCAGTTCTAAAAGAATTGTTAAAAATCTATCGAGGACAGAAAGTTGCATTAGGCACTCATGGGGCTGTAATGGCTTTAATGATGGGGTATTATGACAAGCAGTACGACTTAAAATTTCTACTACACACATCCAAACCAGATGTATACAGAATGAAGTTCAACGGTCAGGAGTTAATAGAAGTTAAAAGATTGTGGTATACGCCGTAATGTTACGGGAGAAATAGGTACGAAAACGTTGCTCAAAGAGAGACCGTCCTTAGTACAGGATAGTCTCTCTTCAAAACCTTTCTGTAACATCTATTACGATGAAGCATTAAGCAAATCCTCAGCTATTTTAACCAAATCATCTTTGGTCAGCGGGCTGTCCTGGTTATCGGATATGTTGTAGTGTAAATGTCTTTTTTCATCGATCCATCCCAGTCGATTTTTTCCTGCTTCCAAGGGCCTGCTTGCTTCACTTGCCCTGATGTAATAGGCCTTGGTTCCTTTGATTGTCAATTGCTCAGCCGAATCCTGTTCATTTTGCATGATGGTTGTCTTTGTGACTTCAGGAGTGTATTTGGTGACGGTAATGTTTACATAGTCGTTTCCTCTCGCATATCGGGCAAAGGAGGAGTCTGACTTGTTCCAGCTCAGCTTTTGAATAAATAGATTTTCACCCTTCGGTGCAGCTTTGGACTGTTGCATCAGTTTATCGGTTAAAGCTCGATATTCCTTTTTATCCATCATCCCAGGATATGCAGCGATTGGATAGACGTATCCGAATTCAAACTGATAGCCATCCGGTAGATGAGTGGGATTGCTGAATAATGGAGCCTCAGTTCGCTTGATTTCATCTTGTAAGCTGTTGAAACTTGAAAGTTCAGCCGGTTTGTACGCAAACAGGGCCAGATTAGATAGGTTGTTTTGATTCATAGAATCGTCTTTGACGTAATAAGCGGCATACTCTCCTGGTTGCAAACGGTTCTTCACCTCTTCGTTCCACCGTGTGTAGGTGGAGGAATACGTTTTGGAGGCGTCCGTTTCGGCAGGTGTTTTGGCGGTATTTAATACAACGTCGCCCTTACTGTTGCGGAATTCAAGATATTGTGAAGCTGCGTAACCGGTCACAGAGGCCCCTACTACAAAAAGCAAAATCATGATAGGGACGGTGATGCGAGGCTGGAAATGGATTTTTCCTATATTCCCCTTTTTGGGCGTCGCCTTTTGGTAGACCTGTTCCATCACTTTGTCAGAGACGTCAAAAGCCTGGATTTTTAAGGCATTCTCTGGCTCGGTTAGCTTGTCCATGTTTTTGAATCCCCTGTCTTGCAGATCGGTGTATTTCAGGCTTTGTTTTTGAGTTCTGTCTTGTAACTCACGCATTTGTGGTCCTCCTTTAGGGGCTCCATTATTTTTTTGAGCTTTGTTTTTGTTCTGCCGTATTTTTTCTTGATAGCTTCCTCGCTTTTGTTCATGATTTCCCCGATTTCTCCAAACGTTCTCTCTTCAAAAATGCGCAGCACCAGCAGGTTACGCTCCTCCGCGCTCAGTTGGTCCAACGCTCGGCTCAGCGGTTCACTGAAAAGCTGACGTTCCATAACCTGCGCTGCACTGTCTGAAATCATGTTAGTTGAGGTGAACAGGCTAAGTTTAAATTTGCGCTGTAGATTCTTCCTGCGAATCAGGTTCAGGCAGCGATGATAGGCCATTTTATACAGCCAGGAGGAGAAGCCCACTGTCGGCTTGTACCTGCTAATTTTCTCAAAAGCATTGACGAAAATATCCTGCACAGCCTCTCCCGCCTCCTGCTCACTTCCTAATAGCCTCCAGCAGTACACAAAAATCTGACGCTGATACTCCTTTACAATGTAGGCGTAATCCTGGATCTCGCCAGCTTGAACTTGTTTGATTCTGTATTCGATTTCCTCATTCAAAGATGTAGGCACCCCCTCTGATCAAAAAGAAAATTATATCTGTATAACAAACGAAGATGACCGAAAGGGACACTTTGTCTAAATTTTTTTAAGTGTTCTATCAACTCTCTAAGAGAATACGATAAAGCAGAACAATTATCACCCACGTGGTTAGTTTTATAGAGTTAAAGGTATATTGTGGAAGTGAGGGGATGGTAAAATGAAATTAAGATATTCCAGTAATAGTAGGCCCATCTCGTAAATAAATAGGAGAGGACACAGTTTCTAATGAATGAAAATGCTAAGAAATATAATTTTGATAATGTGATGCTTTACCTTCATGATCAAATGAAGCTGCTACCTAACTTAGAATCAAAATATATTGGATTAACCATGCCATTTCCTCGACAAGCTGCGCTACGAAGTAGGATTATTGCAAGTACTGAGACATTGAAAGCATACGATGAGGACGTTTGTATTGCTGTTCATTTTAATCAATCTGATGCTGGGACTATTGAATATAAGAAAATAGTTTTTATAGGAACGGATTATTTGCATCTAAAGAAAATCGCTGATTTTATGAAAAGACAAGACATTAAACTGGATATCAAAGACACCTGTATACTCTATAGAGAATGTACTGCTGACTTGAATATAAATTTAAAAGGCAATCATTCCAGAATAACAAGTTTAAATGACTTATTTGCAGGAGTTGAAATTCATATTGATCATTTAGAGGCTGGAATGGGATATCAATATGAAAATAAACAAGTGAAAGAAGATATTATTCATTATTGCTGTCATAAAGACGATGAGGAAGGTAAGGAGCTTGGATACCAATTATTTGTAAAATCGTTGGATTACTTCTCCAAGAAATTATTAGCTGAAGGTTTTGTATTAGGGTATCCTGCTGTAGATTCAAAAATTAAAATAATGAAGGCCTCTTGTTCAATGTGTTTTTATCGAGATTATTATTACATTAATGGAGCACATGCATCGCTCGAAACCGCTATGCTTGAGGCAGATTGGCAAATATGCGAACCATTGATGCAGGTCCATATGACCTGTAACAAGCTATATTTTAAAGGAAATTCCTTTTTTAGTGGGGTAGAAAATCTATGTATACTCGACGAGGACGAAGATAATTGTAAATTATCATTTAAATCTATACTTTCCACAATCATTGATATTTTAAAAGAGATGTATAACCAAAAAAAAGATGTTTCGGACTTCCATATGGAATTGGACAGCTATGTGCCAGTTGAAGATGTTACTCAGTTAAAAGAGAAATTCAAAGTGATTTATAATATCGATAAATGGAAAGATGAATTAGAGGAGCAAGAGATGAACTCGGCCATCCCGCCTGTATAGCTTACGAAAGCCATCGGCCGTACTGAACGGGATTGCCTCACTCTTTTTTATACAGCGTACCTTCTACTTATGACCTTTGCGTACCTTTAAAAGCTTGCCCTTTACGGTAGTATTCTTCATAATCTCAAGCACCAGTGGGCCCTTGCCATTCAGAATCTCAACATCTGTCACATTATCCAGAATCGTAATGATCCCGATATCATCTGCCGTTACCCCATCCAGCTTAGCGATGGTGCCCACAAAGTCGACAGCTCTAAGTTTTTTCTTCTTACCGCCATTAAAATTGAGCTTCATAATTTGTTGGTTTAATTGCTCGCGTTTGTCGTTTTTGAGTACAGTTTTTACATGTAGTTTCCGCTCGAAATCTTTTCTGTGAAGATCAACAGCCCCTTCTGAGGGAGCCTTTATTTGCGGAATTACAAATCCAATGTATGCTTCGATATCAGCTAAACGTTTGCTATCTTTAGGAGTGATTAGAGTAATGGCTTTCCCTGTTTTGCCAGCACGTCCTGTACGTCCTGTACGATGAACATAGCTTTCTTTTTCAAGGGGAATATCGTAGTTGATGACATGGGTGATATTCGTGATATCAATCCCTCTGGCGGCTACATCAGTTGCGATCAAGTAACGGAATTGTCCCCTTCTGAATGCGTTCATTACCTCAAATCGCTCATCTTGCTCCATGCCGCCATGGATGCGATCACATGGATATTCGAGGTCAGCCAATGCTCTGAATAGTGTATCTACATGCTCCTGCGTACGACAGAAAATGATGCAGCTGTCAGGGTTCTCAACAATGAGCAGATCCTGTAGCAGAGCCAGCTTGTCCGCCTCCCGCACCTGAATAAGAGAGTGATCAATCGTGGCTGTGGTTACACCTGTCGCCTTGATCTCAATTTCCACAGGATCGTTCATATATTTACGTGACAGTTTGGCTACATCTTCGGGAAAAGTAGCGGAAAATAACATCGTAACTCGGTCATTAGGCAGTGCCTGAATAATCGACTGAACCTGCTCGATAAAGCCCATATTCAGCATCTCGTCAGCTTCATCAATCACGAGATAGGCAATTCGATTTAAGGATAGTGTGCCTCGTTCAATATGATCTAGTACACGTCCGGGCGTACCTACAGCCACATGTGTTCTTTGTTTTAGCTCGGCCTTTTGTATATGAAAAGGATGTTTCCCATAAAGAGCCGTTGCTTTTATCCGCTTAAAGCGTCCGATATTCGTGATGTCTTCAGTAACCTGTAATGCGAGTTCACGGGTTGGTGTCAGAATTAAAGCTTGGGGTTTATTCTCATTCCAATCTACTAGCTCACACAGTGGAATACCATATGCTGCTGTTTTGCCGCTGCCTGTTTGCGATTTGGCCACAAGATCCTTCTTCTCAAGCGCAACGGGAATAACCTCCGTTTGAATTTCTGTTGGCGTCTCATAGCCCAGGCTATCCAGAGCCCTCACAATTTCTTCACTTAATGGGTAATCTGCAAAATGCTTTTGACTCATTCTCAACCTCTTCTGCGCTGTATTTAAGTACCATTACATATATCATGTCATCGTGTATCGAACTTATACTCAACCAGTATACTCTATTCCAGCTACACTCTAATACATATCAGCGATTAACTTGCTGTTTTCCAGTAAGGCAACTATACTTTTTCTGAGACGAAAAAACACAGTCTGGTTGGTAGTCCAGGCGCATGGAAGACTCTATAATTGCAAGAGTGCCATGTCAGTAACCTTCCCCCCTCGGGATGTCCATCGTTTCGATTTAAAATGAGGGGGATTCAAATGAAGCTTACGATTTATCATGATGGACAGTATTGGGTTGGAGTCGTGGAGGAGCAGGACCAGGGGAAATTGAAGGCAGCTAGGTACATTTTTGGGACAGAGCCTAAAGACGAAGAAATTCTCCATTTTATCCGTGAGGAAATGTGGGAACTTGTTAGTCGGCTTTCACAAGAGGTGGCTATAAAGTGGTCTGAAACGAAGAAGGTCAATCCGAAGCGGCTAGCAAGGCAGGCAGCGTATGAATTAAGGCGGAAGGGAGTCTCTTCCAACGCACAAGAGGCTTTAAAGTTAGAGTATGAGAAGCGCAAGTTGGAGAAACGTACCTACTCTAAACAGCAAAGGGAATCTATGAAGGCACGGATAAGGGAATTAAAGGAGAAAAAAGCGAAGGAAAAACATCGCGGACATTAATAAAACCTCCATCCTTATCCGGAATTGTAACGCATGTTTTATCTCGGCATATGTGAAAACATGTGTTACACACAAAGGGCACCCGACTGGGTGCCCTTTAAACTGTCGTATAGAGATTGGTATCCGCTAAAATGAATCCATTCCAAATTACTTAAGCAGTGTCAGTGTTACTTCTATTGTATTATCAATAAATGATCGCTCTGGACGAGACTTTATCATGACGGTCAGACCAATTAACGATACAACTAATGCCTGTGATACAGCCTTCGCATCTAGTCCGATCTCAAGCTCACCTGATTGTATACCTCGTTCAATGGTTTCTTGAAAAATGACCGCCAGGTACATTTGATGCTCCCTTGTAAGAATTTCAAACTTCTCATCATGGGGCGCAAGTTCAACCATTGTATTAATGCAAAAGCATCCTTTTCTAGGATTTTCCGCATACTCCTCTTCAACCACACCCTCAAAAAAAGTACGAAATGCTTCTTTTACAGATGGAATGCTTTGAAGTTTGGTTCGGATTAAAGAAGCACGGGACATCGTGTATTTGCGTAGCGCGGCTTCGAACAATTCTTTTTTGCCCCCAAAAGTGGAATATATACTGGGGCGTTGAATTTCCATTCTGGAAGTTAAATCACTTAATGAGGTGGCTTCATATCCCTTTTCCCAAAATATTTGCATAGCTGCATCTAAAACTTTCTCTTCGTCAAATTCGCGGATTCGTCCCATAACAATACCTCTCGTTACTCATGATTTTATTCTTAATGGCTCCATGTATCTGATTATAATGTTCAGTGACATTCATTTTATTACCAATTGGTACGTTATTATCTTATAATTAGTCCTTAAAATTGTCAAATGAAGGTTGGTCTTTCCCGAAAAGAGGAGGTGCATATGAAAGAATAATCAAAGTGGATTTACTATGATTGTTGACAGTATTCTTTTTTGTGAGTTATATTTACTAGGGAAAATAACATACCGTTTGGTATGATATTTTATTGTTATTCAATTGGCACACAAAGAAAGCTATTAGAACGGGAGAGATAGACCATGGAGATAGGTATTACCTCGTTTGTAGAGACAAAGCCTGATGTTCAGACAGGCGAAGTGATAAGTCACGCACAGCGGTTGCGTGAAGTTGTCGAGGAAATTATCCTTGCTGATCAAGTGGGACTTGATGTGTTTGGTGTAGGTGAGCATCATCGAAAGGATTATTCGGCATCTTCACCAGCAATGGTGCTGTCCGCGGCTGCAGCGCAGACACAACGGATTCGGCTAACCAGTGCAGTGACGGTGCTTTCTTCAGCTGATCCGGTGCGCGTTTTTCAGGACTTTGCTACGCTGGATGGTATTTCAAATGGACGTGCCGAGATTATGGCGGGTCGGGGTTCTTTTATTGAGTCTTTTCCTCTGTTCGGCTATGACTTGGATGACTATGATGAGCTGTTTGAACAACATTTGGAACTTCTCCTTAAAATACGGGAGTCCGAAAAGGTAATCTGGAAGGGCGGACATCGGCCAGCCATTAACAATTTGGGCGTGTATCCACGGCCAGTTCAGAACCCTTTACCAATATGGGTAGGCAGCGGGGGAAGGCAGGATTCTGCTATTCGTGCAGGTCTGTTAGGACTGCCCTTGATGCTGGCGATCATTGGAGGAAACCCGATAAATTTTGCACCGCTTGTCCAGCTTTATAAGAAAGCAGCAGCGCACGCTGGTCATGATGAATCGCAGCTTAGAGTTGGGTCGCACTCGATAGGATTTGTCGGAGAGAATAATGAGCAAGCGGCAGATACATATTTCCCTTCTACGATGGCAGGTATGAATAGATTGGGCAGGGAGCGAGGCTGGGCGCATTATGATCGTTCCAGCTATGATGCCGCGCGCAGCTTTGAAGGTGCGCTGTATGTTGGCGATCCCGAGACGGTTGCTCAGAAGATCATTCATCTTCGCAAGCATGTAGGTGTTACACGCTTTATGCTGTATGTTCCGTTAAGCACGATGCCGCATGCCGAGGTGATGAGAGCCATTGAGCTACTTGGAACAGAGGTAGCACCCCGAGTGCGGAAGGAAATAGCCAAGTGGGAAGCGGAGACGGAAAAAAGACTATAAAATAACCTAACATAGGAGTGATTCGCATGGATTTTGAAAATCGTTTATTACCAGAACTAAGGTCAGTAATTGCACAATTCCCCGGTTTCCAACTGGAGGAGAATTTAGAACTGAGCAGAAGTTATTTGTCGAGTCCGCCTATTGAGCAGTCGGAACACGTACGCACGACAAGCCGGATGATTCCGAGCGTTGCAGGCGAGATATTAGTCAAAATCTACGAACCTGCCCAGCGAACTGACGTTAAGCTTCCGGCCATGCTGTGGATTCACGGGGGAGGCTATGTAATGGGGCATCCTGATATGGACGATGCTTTGTGCGAACGCTTCGTGCAGGCGGCTAATTGCGTCGTCGTATCGGTCGATTATCGACTTGCTCCCGAGCACCCCTACCCAGCTGCCATCGATGACTGTTATGCCGCTTTGACGTGGATGACCGATGAAGCTGAGCTGCTGGGCATCGACTTGGACCGGGTCGCAATTGCTGGTGCAAGCGGGGGTGGCGGTCTAACCGCAGCACTTGCTTTAATGGCTCGTGACAAAGGCGGACCAGCCCTTATCTTCCAAATGCCGCTATATCCGATGATCGACGACCGCAATGTTACGGCATCAAGTCATGAAATTACGGCCGATAATGCACCATGGAGCCGGAAGAACAACTTGACGGCCTGGAACATGTACTTGGGTAATCGTACCGAAGATAGCGAGGTTTCCCCATATGCGGTGCCGTCGAGAGCAGAAAGCTTGGCTGGTCTGCCGCCGACCTACACGTGCGTAGGGCAGCTCGATCTATTCCGAGATGAGACGATCGAATATGTGGCACGCCTTGCCCAAGCGGGCGTTGACGTCGAATTTCATCTGTATCCCGGCACATTCCACAATTTTGAAGGGATGGTTCCTCAAGCAGAAGTAAGTCAACGCGCCAGCCAAAGTTATGTAGACGCGATTGCAAGAGCGCTTAATCCTTAAATAATTAAGGAGCGGTCTTCAGGTGATATGCTCCCAAGAAGATAGACAGGTTGAATAATAAAACCTACTACTGTGAAGGGGGTATATCACTTTTCGCAGCAGCCTTTTCTTTTCGTTTCAGAGTTGTTTGGGATTCGTGTTGTGGCTGTTCTGCAATGATGTAAGATTTTTCGGGTAAAATCTATACTTTCACATGTAGCAGAAAACAACTATTCATTCTTATAATTGGAAATGTAAGCGCTTAAATTATTGAGTAAGAGTATTATCAAATTATACGTGTGAGGAGGAGATTTTATGTTAAGAACTAAAGTGGGCAAGCTGGTGAGCAGTTTGGCGTTGGCGGGTGTGTTGTTATCATCTGTTCTGGTCAACCAGGCTGATGCTGGCCTGGCAAATGGAAGCAAATTTCTGGGGAATATCATTGCGGGCAGTGTCCCTCCTAGTTACGGGACATACTGGAATCAAGTGACGCCGGAGAACTCGACTAAGTGGGAATCGGTTGAAGGCAGTCGTAACAACATGAACTGGTCGCAGGCGGATACCGCCTACAATTATGCCCGTAGCAATGGTTTCCCGTTCAAGTTCCATACGTTGGTATGGGGTGCCCAGGAGCCAGGATGGGTTAAAGGACTGTCGGCTGCTGATCAGAAAGCGGAAGTGACTCAGTGGATTAAAGCAGCAGGTCAGCGCTATCCGAATGCGGCGTTTGTAGATGTGGTGAATGAGCCGTTGCATCAGAAGCCGTCCTACCGCAATGCCATTGGTGGTGACGGGTCGACCGGATGGGATTGGGTCATATGGTCGTTTCAACAGGCTAGACAAGCTTTCCCGAATGCCAAACTGCATATAAATGATTATGGTATTATCAACGACCCTTCTTTAGCCGACCAATATGTCAATATTATTAATCAGCTCAAGAGTAGAGGCCTGATTGACGGTATTGGCATTCAATGCCACCATTTCAGTATGGACAACGTCTCAGTCAACACGATGAATACTGTACTAAATAAGCTGTCGGCGACCGGGTTACCGATCTATGTGTCGGAACTGGATATAACTGGGGATGATAATACTCAACTTGCCAGATACAAAGAGAAGTTTCCAGTCCTTTGGCAAAACCCCTCAGTGAAGGGAGTTACGCTTTGGGGGTATATCCAAGG